>CAVPVV010000001.1:0-1290819 GCA_963709325.1 uncultured Acidobacteriota bacterium
TATGGCGAACGTGTCTACGCGGGCTGTGGCATCGGCGACGTCTACAAGACGCCGGCGCTGGTCTGCCTGAATCGGGCCACGGGGGAGCCGGTCTGGCGTTTGAACGTCGATCTCCCCGTCTGGGGCAAGCCCACCGTGCTGGACGATCGCGTCTACTACGGGATGGGCAACGGCCGGGTGAACGAGAGCGCCGACAAGCCCGCCGGTGCGGTGTCGTGCGTGCGAACGTGCCGGCGATGGCAAGGAGGTGTGGACCTACAAGCTGCCCGACGCCGTGCTGGGGCAGGTGGCGGCCTCAAAGGCGCACGTCCACTTCGGCTGCCGCGACGGCTACCTCTACTGCCTGGACCGTGCTTCGGGCAACCTCGTCTGCCGCAAGAAGCTGGGCAGCCCCGTGGTCTGCACGCCCGTGCCGCTCCAGGGGGAATCGACCGGCTTGCCGGCCCTGGTCTACGCCCTCAGCAGCGAAGGGCAACTGAGCCGCACCCTGAGCGGTCTGCCGAACGCTGTGGAGCGTGGCCCTGGGAGAGAGCCTGGGGGTGCCGGCCGAGTCGCACTCCTCGCCGACCGTGGAAGTAATGCAGGTCGAGGGCCAGGAGAAGCGGCGGATCTACGTTTCCGCCACCCTGCTCTCGACGACCAGCGTGGGCGAGCTGTACTGCTACGAGGATGACCACGCCCCTTCCGGGCGAATAGACCGGAAGGAGACGACCCCTCCCCCCAGCCCCCTCCCCGAAGCGGAGAGGGGGAGCCAGAGTCCGTAGCCGCAACCGACACCGTTGCGCGCTTGGCAGGCCTGCGAGACGGCGGCTTGCGCCGGAACGCTTCTTGCTCCCCCTCTCCGCTTCGGGGAGGGGGTTGGGGGTGGGGTCTCGAGTCCCAGAATCTGAAACCTTCCCCTGCTGGACCGCGAGCCGACATGAGCAACCTGCGTGGTTTCGATCAGATCGGTGCCGATGATGTCGGCCTGGTGGGCGGCAAGGGGCTCAGCCTGGGGCTGATGGCCCGGGCGGGCCTGCCCGTGCCGCCCGGCTTCTGCGTCACCACGGTCGCCTATCGGCCGGCTGCGCGGCCGAGCCCTGGCCGACGACCCCGACCTGGTGGGCGAGATCGAGCGGCCTATCGCGACCTGGGCGACGGGCCCGTCGCCGTGCGCTCCTCGGCCACGGCCGAGGACGGCGCGACGGCCAGCTTCGCCGGGCAGCAGGAGACCATCCTGGGGGCGTCGGGGCGAGGCGGTGCCTCGGCCATCGAGCGCTGCTGGGCGTCGCTCGAGAGCGGGCGCCGCGCCTACCGCCACCACCAGGGGTCGCGACGACGGCCTGGCGATGGCCGTCGTCGTGCAGCGGCTGGTGCCCGCCGAGTCGCGGGCGTGCTGTTCACCGCGACCCGCTCGACCCGCCGGGCAGCGGATGCTGGTCGAGGCGTCGTGGGGGCTGGGCGAGAGCGTCGTCTCCGGCCGGGTCACGCCCGACCGCTTCCACCTCGACGGCACGACGGGGGCGGTCCTCGACCGCCACGTCGCCGTCAAGACCGGTGCAGGCCACCCCGAGCCGGCTGCGAGCCGGTGCCGGCCGAGCAGCAGACCGTCGCCTGCCTGGACGACGCAGCAGCTGCGCGCAACTGGCCGAGCTGGGCCGGCAGGTCGAGGCGTTCTACGGCGAGCCGCGCGACATCGAGTGGGCCTGGGCCGACGGGCCGCTTCTGGCTGCTGCAGGCCCGGCCGATCACGACCGCCGCGGCGGCGAGCGCGAGCAGGTCCGCGCGAGGAGATCGCCGCCCTGGCGGCGGCCGGGCCGACCCGGGCGGCACCGTCTGGGGCCGGTTCAACCTCGCCGAGGTGCTGCCCGAGCCGACGCCCATGACGCTGGGCCATCGTCCGCCGCTTCATGTCCGGCCAGGGCGGCTACGGGCTGATGTACCGCGACCTCGGCTACGACCCCGACCCGTCCTGGACGACGACGGCGTCTTCGACCTGGTGTGCGGCCGGCCCTACTGCAACCTGACCCGCGAAGCGCATGCACTACCGCCGGCATCCCCTTCGAGCACCCCTTCGCCGCCCTCAAGGCCGACCCGGCGCAGGCCTTCTACCCGACCCCCGGCATCAACCACGCCCGGCTGCCCTGGCACTTCTGGCTGTTCCTGCCCATCCAGGTCACCTGCCTGCTCTTGCAGCTGATGCAAGGCCGGGCGTCGGGCGCCAGGCCGCCCGCAACCTTCGCCCACCGCTACCGCGACGAGATCGCCCCGGCCTTCCGCCGGGAGGTCGGAGGCTGCCCTGCGCCGAGGATCTCGGCTACACTGGAGCCGGCCAGCCCTGCTCGAGCGGCTGGAGCACTGGATCCGGCGGACGCTGGTGCGACTTCGCCCGCGACAGCCTCAAGCCCTCGGCGCTGGCCCAGGAAGGGCTCAAGAAGGTCGAGCTGCTGCTGACGCCCGCTCTCGGGGCGACCGCGCCCGCGCCGCGGCCCGCGAGCTGATCATGGGCGTCCACCCCGACCCCGAAGCCGGACCTGGCCGGGGCTGTCCGCGACCTGGCCGCGGGCCGGCTCGACGAGGCCGGCTTCCTCGGCACGGTTCGGCCACCGCGGCGGGCAGGAGATGGAGCTGTCCCGGCCGCGCTGGGCGGAGGCCCCGGAACGGGCTGGACCGGACTGTCGCTCCCAGGCCGGGCTGCCCGAAGCCGCGGCCGAAGGGCCCGGCAACCCTGGGAACGGATCGCCGAGGAGGCCGAAACTCCTGGGTGCCGCGGCCGACAAGCTTCCGGCGCGAGGTGGCCGCCCTGCACAGCGTACGATCGGCCTGCGCGAGACGGCCAAGCACGACCTGATGCGCGGCTACGCGGTGCATCCGGCCGCATCCTGCTCGAGCTGGACCCGCGCTACCGCCTGCAGGGCGGCATCTTCTTCCTGACCCCGGAGGAGCTGCCCGGCCTGGTGGCCGGGGCGAGGACCTGTCGGCCGGATCGCCCAGCGGCGGCGGCGGCAGCGCCTGGTCGGCCTGAGCCTGGAGGCGCCGGCGGTCCTGTTCAGCGACGACCTGGAGGCCATCGGCCGGCCGATCCGGTGTCGTCGGCCGAAGGAGTGGACGTCGGAAGGGCGCGCCCCTGTCGGCGGGGTGGCCGAGGCGACCGGCCCTGGTGCTGGAGGAGCCGCCGGAGGGACCGACCGCCGCGGACGATTACATCCTGGTCTGCCCCTCGACGGACCCGGCCTGGGTGCCGCTGTTCGTCCAGGCGCGCGGGGCTGGTGATGGAGACGGGCGGCGTGCTGTCGCACGGGGCCATCGTGGCCCGGGAGTTCGGCCTGCCCGCCGTGGCCGGGCTGCCGGGCGTGCAGCGCCGGCTGCGGACGGGGCAGCGGTGCGGGTCGATGGGGCCCAGGGGACGGTGAGCGGTGCTGCCGGGGTGAGGGGCGAAGCGGAGAAGGGGGCAGGTTCTCCTCGTCACGCCGGCAGCATTCTCAGGTTGGTGACATACTCACTTCGGTCGGTGACGCTCCCGGCTCGCCGGGGTGGGATGGTATGCCTCGAGTAGACTCGCCGGGATCCCTTCCGGCTGCACCCCGGCTCTCGGGTCATTCCAGCAGGTCCTGCCATTTCTTGCGGGCCGCTCGACCTTCTTCGTCCGCTCGCCTTTCCAGGGGCTCTTGTCGCGAGGGCGGTTCGCTCGGGTCGAGCATGCTCGATCGGCCCCTGGATGTAGTCCAGGACCGCTGGCGCGCGGTCTCGACTTGGTCGTCGTGGTAGGGAGGGCTGGCTTCCAGGGTCCCCGCCACCTCCCGGCCAGCGGGGCGGGCATCCTCCAGGGCGGCTTCTCCACCTCCTCCGCCTCACGCCGCATGGGGTGACGGTCGACGACGGGGTCGATCTCCTTCCGGAACAGGTCGCACGCCGTCCGGGTGGTCTTGCTGATCCGGGCAGGTCATCGCCCTCGAAATCCTGTCCGTCTCTTCAGGGTTTCCTGCTGCTCCACCCGCTTCTCCACGCGACATGCTGGGTTCGGCGCCGCGCTGATCGACGGTCCACCACCCGAGCCAGGGGAGGGGGAGGAATGCCAGCCACCCCAGCCGACGTACGGGGCAGGGGGCCGAAACCTTGGACGTAGAGGAAGGCGCGGCCAGCATTCCGCCAACACCGCCGCCCAGGTGCCCCCAGCCACTCACGCCGGGGATGAGCTTGATCACGACCAGCATCACGATGGTCGCGAACATCTGCGTGCGGGCGTGGCGCACCAGGTTGCGGGGGAGGTAGCGGTCGGTGACGAGCACCCACACCAGTTCGGCTCCCAGGACACCGCACAGGGCGCCGGATGCACCGCCACAGGCGCCGGGGGCTGCAGGCCATCGCCAGACAACCGCCGCCCCAGGCCCCTGCGAGGTAGATGATCAGGTAACGCCACCAGCCCCAACGTCCCTCGACGGCCCGCCCCGCACCCGCAGCATGTACATGTTCATGCCGATGTGGAGGAGGCCGAGGTGGCAGAAGGTGGCGGTCGGTCAGGCGCCACCACTCGCCGCGCACGATGTCCTGCGCCGGCACACTGCCGCTCTGGTGCAGGATGAGGAGGAGCGCTTCATCCTCCGCCGCGGGGGTCTGGCTCCCAGCATCCCGCCCCTCAGGAAGACCCCCACCTGCCTCCACCCTTCCGCCAGGCCAGGAACGCTCCGTAGGCGAACAACAGGAGGTTGGGGAGCAGGAGGTACTCGCTACCCGGGGCGCGGCGGGCTTGCGGACGAGATGGCGGTTCCGCGCCCGGTGTCCCTTCGATCAGCGGTTCCCCAGCTCGCAGGCGGTCGAGCAGCAACGGGTCCGCAACACCTACTCACCCAGGGGGGTGAGTCGGAAGCCGGTACCGCGCTCCGGCGATCGCTCCGCTGTCCGGATCAGCCTTCGAGCCAGAGGTGTTCGAGCACATCGCCGATCGCGTCGACGTCGGCTCCCGCCGCATCGCCTACTCGCGGGGATACCAGGGCTCGGGGGCGACCTCAGCGGTCCAACGAAGAACAGCTTCCAGGGGGTGCATGGTCGCGAGGGTCATCATCCGGGTCCAGGGGCCGACAACTTCGGGGGCCAGGCGGTCGCTCCTGGCTATTATGGGCGAGTTGCGGCCGGATGTCGATACGGCGATACCTCGGAGGGCTTCCGGGGTTCAATTCATCTGTCTCCTGAGAGTGAGCCCCTTATGGCCGATCCCTGGTACCGCGACGGGCTGCGTTCACCTGCACCCGGTGTGGCAACTGCTGCACCGGCGAGCCGGGCTACGTCTGGGTCAATGACGAGGAATTCGCAGCCCTGGCCGAGTTTCGGGGTGAGACGATCACGGAAGTGACCGCCCTCTACACCCGCCTGGCCCATCGCGGCCGGACGCTCCGCGAGGGGGACGGCGATTGCGTCTTCTACGAGCCGGAACGTCGGCTGCACCGTCTACCCAGTGCGGCCGCCGCCAGTGCCGCACCTGGCCGTTCTGGGAAAGCACCGCGGGGACTCCCGAACGCATGGGAGCAGACCGCAGCGAGGTCTGCCCCGGGGCCGGGCAGGGCGAACTGATTCCGGCCGAGGAGATCACCCGACGCTTGAAGGTGATCCGCATCTGAGGGATAATCAGCTGCACGGCTGCCTGCCCACGCCTACCTGCCTGCACCCCAAGGATGATTCGCGGCATGAGTGCGATGCCCGCGCGTCGTCGGTCCCCCGCCGAGCTCTGCCGCTCCCGCGCCTGGTGCGCTCGAAGGCCTGACGGTGCTGCTCCTGGTCCGGCTGCAGCCCACGGCGATGCCCTGGGGGCACCGTGAGCCCCGCCCGCTCATCAGTCCCGAGAGGTCCGCGGCGGAGCCGGTCCCGCAACTTCGCGGCCGCACGTCGCCCCGCTCATCGAGAAGTACTGCCTCCGCTGCCACTCCGGTCGAAGGCCAAGGGCGGAGTGGTCCTCGACGCGACCGGGACGACGCCGCCGTCCGCAAGAACAAGCCGTCTGGGAGCAGGTGGCGGAGCAACCTCCGCTCGGGCGACATGCCCCCCGCCGGGGCGAAGCGACCCACCGCCGACGAGATGGAACTGCTCAACCGCTGGCTCGACGCGCGTCGTGCTCAAGGTCGACTGCACCGGGCCGCGCAGACCCCGGCCGCGTCACCATCCGCCGGCTCAACCGGGCCGAGTACAACAACACGATCCGCGACCTGCGTCGGCGTCGACTTCCAGCCGGCCAAGGACTTCCCCGCCGACGACGTCGGCTACGGCTTCGACAACATCGGCGACGTGCTGTCGCTGCCGCCGCTGCTGATGGAGAAGTACCTCGCCGCGGCCGAGAAGATCGTCGAGAAGGCGTTCAGGCACGCCCGACGTCGCGGCAGCGACTGCTCGCCGGCAAGCCGGCGAGGACCGAGGCGACGCGCTGCCGAGGCATCCTGGAGCAGTTCGCCAGCCGCGCCTACCGCCGGCCGGCGACCGCCGACGAGGTCGACGCGCCTGCTGCAGCTTCGTCGAGCCTGGCCCGCGAGCAGGGCGACGGCTTCGAGGCGGGCATCCAGCTGGCGCTGCAGGCCGTGCTGGTCTCGCCGCACTTCCTCTTCCGCGTCGAGCCCGACCCGCCGAAGGGCGACGACGGTCCGGCACGCTCAACGACTTCGAGCTGGCCACGCCGGCTGTCGTACTTCCTCTGGAGCAGCATGCCCGACGACGAGCTGTTCCAGCCTGCCGCGAAGGACGAAGCTCCGCAAGCCCGGCGTGCTCGAGGCGCAGGTCCGCGCGGATGCTGAAGGACCCGAAGTCGCAGGCCCTCGTCGAGAACTTCGCCGGCCAGTGGCTGCAGCTCCGCAACCTCGACGACGTTCAGCCCCGACCCGAAGCAGTTCCCCGAGCTTCGACGACGCCGCTGCGGCACGGCGATGCTGCGCGGAGACCGAGCTGTTCTTCGAGCACGTCGTCGCGCGAGGACCGGAGCGTCCTCGACTTCCTCGACGCCGACTTACACCTTCGTGAACGAGCGGCTGGCCCAGCACTACGGCATCGCCGGGCGTCGAGGGCGACGAGTTCCGCCGGGTGACGCTCGCCGGACGACCGCGCGGCGGGCGTCCTGACGCAGGCGAGCATCCTGACCGTGACCTCGAACCCGACGCGGACCTCGCCCGTGAAGCGCGGCAAGTGGGTCCTGGAGCAGATCCTCGGGCACGCCCCCGCCGCCCCCGCCGCCCGACGTCGCCCGAGCTGAAGGAGGAGGGACGCGCTGACCGGCACGCTCCGCCAGCGGATGGAGCAGCACCGCGCCGAACCCGAGCTGCGCCTCCTGCCACGCCGCGGATGGACCCGCTCGGCTTCGGCCTCGAGAACTTCGACGCCGATCGGCGCCTGGCGCGACCAGGACGGCACGTTCCCGATCGACCCCTCGGGCATGCTGCCCGGCGGGCAGTCGTTCCAGGGGCCGGCGGAGCTGAAGGCGATCCTGCAAGGCGAAGGAAGGAGCAGTTCGCCCGCTGCCTGACCGAGAAGATGCTGACCTACGCCCTGGGCCGCGGGCTCGAGCGCTCCGACCGCTGCGCCGTCGACCAGATCGTCGCCGCGGTGGCGAAGGACGGACTATCGAGTTCTCGCAGCCTGGTGCTCGAGATCGTCAAGAGCGACCCGTTCCAGAAGCGACGCGGCAAAGGGGGGCAGGATCATGAGCGACGCCGGCAGATCTCGCGGCGGACGGTCCTGCGGGGCCTGGGCGACCGCCATCGCCCTGCCGCTGGCTGGAGGCGATGGCGCCCGCCGCGACGCCCGCGGCGCGGCCGCGGCCGCCGGCCGTCCCGCACGCGGATGGCCTTCCTCTACGTCCCCAACGGCGTCCACATGGCCGACTGGACGCCCGCAGGCGAGGGCGGCCGACTTCGCGCTGCCCGCCACCCTCGAGCCGCTGGCCCCGTTCAAGGACGACCTGCTCGTCCTCACCGGCCTGGCGCACGACAAGGCCCGGCCCAACGGCGACGGCCCCGGCGACCACGCCCGCGCCCTCGCCGCGTTCCTCACCGGCGCCCAGCCGCGCAAGACCGCCGGCGCCGACATCCAGGTCGGGCGTCTCGGTCGACCAGGTCGCCGCCCAGCAGGTCGGCCACGCGACCCGGTTCCCCTCGCTGGAGCTCGGCATGCGAGCGGCGGCGCGCAGGCCGGCAACTGCGACTCCGGCTACAGCTGCGCCTACTCGTCGAACATCTCCTGGCGGTCGGCCAGTCGACCCCGATGGCCAAGGAGGTCAACCCGCGGCTCGTCTTCGACCGCCTCTTCGCCGACGGCGGCCGACGAGCGGCGCGACGGCGCCAAGCGCGACCGCTACCAGCAGAGCATCCTCGACTTCGTCGCCGAGGACGCCGGCGGCCTCAAGGCGCCGGCTCGGCGTCGACCGACCGCCGCAAGCTCGACGAGTACCTGACCGCGCGTCCGCGAGCTCGAGCAGCCGCATCGCCGCGCGCCGAGCAAGCCGCCGCCGTCGACGCTCGCCGGACGTCGAGCCAGGCCGACGGGCATCCCCGCCGACTACGAGGAGCACATCCGCCTGATGTGCGACCTGATGGTCCTGGCCTTCCAGGCCGACGTGACCCGCGTCGCCACCTTCATGTTCGCCAACGAGGGGAGCAACCGCAGCTACCCGTCGATCGGCGTCCCCGAGGGGCACCACGACCTCTCGCACCACGGCAACGACCCGAAGAAGCACGCGAAGATCCGGAAGATCAACCGCTTCCACATCGAGCAGTTCGCCTACCTCCTCGGCAAGCTGAAGGCGATCCAGGAGGGCGACGGCACGCTGCTCGACAACTCGCATGATCGTCTACGGCAGCGGCATCGGCGACGGCAACCGCCACAACCACGACGACCTGCCGATCCTGCTGCCCGGCAAGGGCGGCGGCACGATCAAGCCGGGCCGGCACCTGCAGCTACCGCGCAGGACACGCCGCTGCACAACCTGTACCTGTCGCATGCTCGACCGGATGGGCGTGCCGGTCGACCGGCTTCGGCGACAGCACGGGGCGGCTGGCGAAGCTGGACGGCTGAGATCGCGTTGACGCGCCATGGACGCCCGCGGGTCGTCCTGGCAAGGGCATCCGTTACCATCGTCGAACGCCCCATGCCATCCGCGTCGCCGGGTCCTGGAACTCTACGGCGAGGTGGACCGCGAGGTCGCCGCCGCCGGGCCGGTGTGCGTCGCCAGCGGCCGCTGCTGCCGGTTCAAGGAGTACGGCCACACCTGTTCCTGAGCAACCTCGAGGCCGACGTGCTGCTCGAAGCCGCGCCGCCCTACGACCCGGCGCGGTGACGGCCGACTTCTGCCCGTTCCAGCAAGGACAACCTGTGCACGGCCCGCGAGCCGCGGCCGCTCGGCTGCCGCGTCTACTACTGCGACCCGAACTACCAGGAGGCCGGCGCCATCACCGAGACGTACCTGCGCCGGCTGAAGGAACTGGCCGACGAACACGGCGTGCGCTGGCGCTACGCCCCGCTGCACACGTTCCTGAACCACCCCGAGCAAGCCGTCACGCGACGGCTTGACGCTCGCCCTGGAGGACGTCTGATGCCCTGGAAGACTCACGACTCTGGCTGCGCCTCGCTGGTCGCTTGGCCGTGCCTCGCGCCCCGGCCTGCCGGGACTGGCCGCAGTGGCTCGGCCCGAACCGCGACGGCAGCCGTCGGCCGAGGAGGTCAAGCCCTGGAAGGGCGACCTCAAGGTCGTCTGGCGGCAGCCCGTCGGCGAGGGGCACAGCTCGCCCGTCGTGGCCGGCGGCAAGGTGTTCCTGCACACGAAGGTCGCAAGGACAAGGAGGCCGAGGAGGTGACCGCCTACGACGCCGAAGACCGGCAAGAAGCCTGGGCGGACCAGCTACCCGCGAGCCCGTTCAACAGCCTCTTCGGCACCGGGCCCCAGGCCACGCCGGCGGTCGTCGGCGGCAAGGTCTACACCTTCGGCGCCACCGGCGTGCTGACCTGCTTCGACGCCGAGCAAGGGCGGCTCTGGCTGGCAGGTGCCGACACCTGAAGGAGTTCAAGGCCCCGAACCTGTTCTTCGGCGCCGCCTGCTCGCCGCTCGTCGAGGGCGAACAAGGTCATCGTCAACGTCGGCGGCAAGGGCGCCTCGGTGGTCGCCTTCGACACGGACAACGGCAAGGTCGCCTGGAAAGCACTCGACGACCGGGCCAGCTACTCCTCCGGCGATCGCCATCGGCCCGGGCAAGGCGCGGCAGGCGCTCTTCCTGACCCAGCAGGGCTTCGCTCGTTCGAGCCCGAACGACGGCAAGGTCCTCTGGAAGGTCCGCTCGTGGACAAGCTCAACGAGAGTTCGACGACGCCCGTCCTCGTGGGCGACCTGCTACTGGCCAGCTCGGTCACCTTCGGCATCGGTCGGCCTGAAGCTGGCCGGGCGAAGGACGGCAAGGACCGCCGAAGGAATTGTGGAAGAACAAGCGTGCTGACCTGCTACTTCTCGACGCCGATCCCGGTCGGCAAGGAGCACGTCTACGTCGTCACCGGCGAGGTTTGCTTCACGGCGACCTCGACCCTGCACTGCGTCGAGGTGGAGACCGGCAAGGTGGTCTGGACGAAGGAGAAGGTGGGCCGCTGTGAACCTCGACATGCCTAACCAACCCCCGCGTCATCAGATCGGCGCCAGCCGCGCGGTTCTCACGCGACTGGCGCCGATCACCCGCTAGCAGGAGTGGCGAAAATTGGGCGTGCGCCTCCTCAATGGCCCGTCGAAATATTTGAGCTTCCGTGGCGTTCGCCTCGCCTTTTGAACATAACCTGCCTTACGGCAAGGTCGATCAGATCCGGTCGCCATCCGCTATTTGGAGCCCGGCGACGGGCGAACGCTGTACCGGCTTGCGATACTTGGCAAGCTGCTTTCAGAAGTGCCATGGACAGTAAAACGGGCGCGGCCCATGCCGGGGCGACGGTCATGGGGTTAAATCCCAAGGGTCACTTTTCCGGTCAGGGCCGCAACGGCGAATGTAGGCGGTGTTGTTGTCGAGCAAGCCTCGCTGTGGAACCGCGCGACCTTCCGGGTCCGACGCTTCTCGGCAGCGGGTCGCCGTCGTTGCGGGCCATGGCGCGGTACTTCCGGGCTGCCTCGCGGGCTTCCGCCAGCGACCCGCCGCCGCGTCGCAATGCCCGGCGGCACGCGGGCCGCTCCAAGTAGGCATGCCGCCCGCAATCCAAACCCGAAAGCTGGCGTCAGGCGCGCATCGGGATCGCCCGCCCATCGCCCCGTCGCCGCTCGATGCGGTGGTAGATGATGACGTGACGAGTCGTGCCTGCGCTCCCGCTCGCGATGCCTGCCGTGCCGCCCATTTCATGTCGGACGAGAAAAGCCGTCACTGGGTACGGGGCAGGACGGTAGCGGCTTCTCGTACAGTGCCCGGACGGACCGGTGATGCTCGGACACGATTGATGGAACGTTAACGGCGCTGCCTATTCGCCTGTGATGTTGGCCGACATGGTGATGGTCGAGGTTGAGCCGATGCCGTACAGCGCTGGCGATGGTGTGCGCTCGATGCTGGCACGGTCGCGTCGAGATCGAGGTGATGCGTGACGCTGGCGGGGACCGTCGAGGGATGGCGGCCCCTCCGCAAGAGGCCCGAAACCAGAGGGCACGCGCGACGGCGACCCTTCAGGATATTCGCCGCAATGAAATCGCTGTTCCGATACCGAATGTGCGCAGAAGGAATATCCTGCAAGGCAGGAGGAAATCAGGAGCAAACCCAGATAATCGCTACCGCCGAACAATTTGAGGCGGGCTGGACGAAGCTTCGGCCCTCCGTGCTGGGCCAACCTAAAGCTCGTCAAATGAGGGGTACAAACCCGCCCTTTTCGAACTCGTTGTCCTAGTTAGGCACCCTCAGTTTGTACAGAACTCGCTTGAAATCTTTGAGGAAAATCCGAAAGCACTTTACTTTTAATCATGGGGTCGAGGGTGGAGACTCCCTCCGCGCTCACCAAAAAAACCCTAAAAATCAATACCTTATACGACGTGTAAAAGGTGCTGTTTAAGTTCAACGCAACCAGAGATAAGAGTTAGATTGCAATTAGATTGCACCGTACCGTACACGCGATGGCTACCTACCCCCAGAAAATCACCTTCGGCGAGATGCGCAATTCGGGCGTCCGGGAAGTGCTGATCTATTGCTGGGATCACCGCTGTTCGCACTCGGCTACGCTGAGCGCCGATCAGTGGCCCGATAACGTCCGCCTGTCAGACGTCGAGCCCGGCTTCGTCTGCACCGCCTGTGGCCATCGCGGTGCCGAGATCAGGCCGAACTTAGCTCGCCAGGATGGGCACCGGTTAGTGCCGCGTCCCTCCGACTTCATCCCACCCTGCCAGCCCTCAAAGGTGGCCCGGCCGCCCTCCGGGGCACTCTGGGTCCACGAAATCAAACATGACGGCTACCGGCTCATGGTGCGCCGGGACGGCTCGCGGGTTCGCTGCTTCACCCGCAATGGCCATGACTGGGCGGATCGCTTCCCGGCCATCGTTGACGCTGCCTCCGCATCGACGCAGCGTCGTTCCTGATCGATGGCGAGGCGGTGGTCGTCAGCGACGACGGGAAGCTGGACTTCCATGCGCTGCGCACCCGGCGCAATGGCCATGCGGTGGTGCTCTACGCCTTCGACCTGATTGGTCACGACGGCGACGACCTGTGCAGCCTGTCGCTCCTGCAGCGCAAGCGGCGGCTTGCCAAGCTGCTCGGCAAGTCCCAGCGGCGAGCCGTCCGGTTCGTTGAGCATCTCACGGGTGACGGCCCGACGATCTTCCATCATGCCTGCCGGATGGGCCTGGAGGGCATCGTATCGAAGCGCACGGACGCGCCCTATCGCAGCGGACCGTCGAAGGTGTGGCTGAAGTCGAAGAACCCGGCCAGCGAGGCGGTGCGCCGGGAGCGCGAGGAGGAGTGGCACTATGCCTTGCATTTCCCGGTCGATCAGGACCGGCGCATCCGCCTTATCGAGGAAATTCCGCAACTCCATAACAAGCGGATACTTGACCCGCGTCTCGATATTGCGTTTAAGAGGATAAAGGCCCATGGCCGCTCGGCACGGATGAATTCGCGCTCCGCGACGCCCAGTTCAAATCCCGATACGCCTCGCGATAACTCGCGAACCATTTGACCAACCCGAGAGAAAACATCATGCCCAAGGACAGCAAACCGACGAAAAAGGCTACCGCGTCCGAGGACACCAAGCCCATCGAAAAGACCGCCGTGTCCGACGACAGCAAACCTGTTGAAAAGAGTGCCGTGTCCGACGACAGCAAACCGACGGGAAAGGCCACCGTGTCCAACGACCGCGTCCAACGACGTCAAACCGACTGAAAAGGGCACCGCTGGCGAGACGCCGGATTTTTGACTTCACCAAACTTATGAGCCAGTTCCGACTTCCTGGCGTCGACTTCGCGGCGCTTGTGGACCGTGAACGGAAGAACATCGAAGCTCTCGCCAAAGCGAATAGCATCGCTTTGAGGGCTGGCAGCGCCTCGTTCGTCGGCAAGCAGAAATGCTCCAGGAAACGATGAAGAAAGTGGTTGCCGATGCTGGCCAGGAAGACGCCATAAAGAAGCGCGCGGATCTCGCCAAAGAGGGCTTCGAAAAGGCCCTGGCTAACATGCGAGAACTAGCGGAGATAACCACCCAATCTCAGAAAGAGGCCTTCGACGTGGTTCGCAAGAGGATCGAAGAGAACGTGGAAGACATCCGAAATTTTGGGAAAAAAGCTGGCAAATGAACTGCATGCCCGACAGGTGCCGGGATCCGTTGGTTGCAAACTACTCACGTCTTCCCGAGCAGAGAGCATTGGTCATCAATGGTTCATTGCAGTCGCCGCCGTGAGCAGTGAATTTGCTTTTTCTGCTCGGTAGCTCATTGATTGTTGCCATCTGTGCCCCCAAACCGGTTAGGTCCGACCGGGCCGGGGCTTTCGCCGAACCATCCCCTCAACGCTTCGCCTTTTGCCCGGCCCAGCCGCCGGAAGCTCGGGGCGGCCCGCATTCCCCATTTGGCGGTAAGCTTCGAGCGCCCGTTGCGGCGAGGAGTTGTACGTGTCTCTACAGATCGCCATTCTGAAAGTGCTGGTCAGCCAAACCTTGGTGGCTGTGCAAATGGCCGACGCTGCTTGGCAACGCGGCGAAGGACCGGCCATGCCAACGGTCGTGATCGCGGCGGAGCCATGATCCATGAAGACCAAGCCACTCGACGTGACCGACTATCTCGCCAGCCCCGAACAGGCCGTCGCCCTTCTCAATACAGTGATCGCGAGCGGCGGCGATCTTGCCGCCATCAAACAGGCGGTCGGTGTTGTCGCCAACGCGCTGGAGCGAGCTGGGCTGGGTGCGGCCGGACCTGTGCGTGAGGGAGCCGACTCCCGCCCGGTCTGTCGCCGCGCGGCTTCACGAGCCAATCTTGCCCACATGGACAAGACGCCAGCCAGTACAAGTCCGCCACCGGGTAGTTGCACAGAAACTAGGTTTCTGTGCACTACAGCCTATGGCCAATGTGTCAGACAACGCACCACCAGAACCGGGAGACGGTATCCACGGCCCTCGTCGAAAGCTACCGCGACGCGCAACAGGGATGCCTGCAGCGCCTGCTCGCCAACCTGCACGGCGAGCCCGATACGTCAGGCGCTGGCGCGGCTGGCCGTGCGCACTGATGAGCCTGCTCGCGGAACGGAAACAACTGATGAGTGGAGGGAACGATTGACGGCGAAGCGGTCGATGTCGCGACCGCCCGCAGGGTGTTTGCAGCCATCAACGCTGAACTGGCCGAGCTTGCCCGCGAGCAGACCATCATCAGAAAACACTGCACTGCGACCGGCAAGCAAATTCAGGCCGCGATACACGCGCTTATCAGCAGGAGCTTGGAGGACGCCGTAACGCAGCCATGGGTAGGATGGTTGAGTCGTGGGTCTTGAGAAAGGGGCTGAAGAGGGCCAAGACCAAGGTGCGACGGATGCGAGAGGAATGACGACCAGAAGAAGCCAATGGCGAAATGTGTCCCGGCTTCACTCCCGACCCCCCGCCGCTGCCGGTGCCGGAGTTCGACTATCCCGGGTTGCTTGGAGAGTGGATTGCCTTCCGCGCCGACATGGACGAGCTTGAGGCTTCGCTTAACGTCGATTATCCGGATCAGGACTGGAGCGACGCCATGCAGCCGTTCAAGGACGAGGCCGACGCCGCAATCAGGGCACTCACGAACGGCGGCAAACTTCCACGCAGGAAGATTGAAACTTGACCACAGGAGCCCGCCAGAGGTGAACTACGAAATCGACCGGCGAGCTGTCTGGGTGCCGAGGTCGACGGCTTCAACTTCTTTGACGAGAACGGAGGATCGTCGCGCGATGCTGTTGGTGCATGATCGGATTCGACGTCACGGCCAAAAACGTCAACCATCCGGCCGATGATGATCATCCATCTGGAGCTCGTCCACGGCTGTGAGGCGCGCTGAGAGGCGTTTGCGGCGGCCGGTGGTTGATGCCCGGGTTGACGGTTGCGAAGGCGCTCGGCCTGACGATCCCGCCCTCGCTACTCGCCCGCGCCGACGAGGTGATCGAATGATGTCGGCTTCTGGTCGCGCAGGTCGTCAACCTGATATGGGCCCATGGTCTGACTGAAGGAAGGTCCACCCCTTCAGATCGCAGGCGGCTGATAAAACAAATGTTTGGCCCGAGTTCGCAAGTAGCTCGGAGCGTCCGCGTGGTACAAGATCATAGTGAAATTTTGATCGGTTTGCGCCAACAACGCCGGGATCATTGCGTGACCCCCGCGCCAGCGCCAACCTGCATGCTCACCGATTTGGGGCGAGCAGGGGCGACACAAGACCGGTGACCACTGGTTACTGATCCAGCGACCCGCGATCCTCACGACTGACCTTTCGATGCTGCGGCCCCATGCGGGTCGCAGAACGAAGTGCCATCCCGGCCTTCACCATAGGAGCAAGCAAATGCCCACCACACCGACCCCGGTGCGATCCTACGCGCCACATATCATGACCCATGGCGATGACCCGTGGGTGGGAACCAAACTGCCTAAGCGTACCAACCTGACGCTGCTAGACCAACCGCTGCCACTCAGCGACGGCGTGTTGAAGTCGCTGAGTGAGGCAGCGCGGGCGATGGGCAAGGACAGCACGGCACGGCTGGTCAGCGATCTCTTGGAGAAGATCGTCAGCGACGGTCTCTACAAGGCAGTGCTGGACGAGGAGGCTGCATGATGATCTGGCGTCTGCTCGCCTCCGTGCTGGTGGTGTCAGACCAAGGTCAACGGCAGCGACAAACAATAAAACAAGAGCAAGCGATGAACGACAGCAAGAACAAGACGGACACCTTGCGGTTTGCCCGGCGTGCCAACGGGTTCATGAACCGAGACAACGTGCTTGTCTGGCTTTCGCTTGCCTGGTTTGTCGCGCTCTGCGGTACGGCGATCTGGGTGCTATTTTGGCCCCGCATACTTTTTCGGTTAACCAGGCGCGGCGTCACGTCATCACCGCGACACGGTGCGTAGTGGGCAATCTGAGCATCGCGATCTTGTCACACCCTTAGCACACGCGTCGTCTCTGACCCGTGAGCGGCATTCGCACAGCAGTCTAACCAAAACTGCTAAGCCCCCGCCTATGGCGGGGCGAAAACAGGAAGTTTTACAGCTGCGGGAATGAAGTCATGAAGTCTCCTTGGGGAACCGCCAAGAACCCTCAAGGAGACCTCAGCTTACTGGATCGCGCAGAATGTCGAACGCAAGATGCGGAATTTTCTCGGCCACAAATTCTGGGCACGGGGGTACTTTGTCACGACCGTTGGCCGGGACGAGGAAGTGATCCGGGCCTACATCAGAAACCAAGAACTAGCCGATCGGCAATTGGAGCAGTTTGAGCTGAAGATTTCAGCAGCCCAAAATCCAATCAATCGTCCAAACTCCCTTAAAACCGCCTTTGGCGGTTCCCAATCAAACCTCCAGCTTTGCTGGAGGTTATTGGCTTCGTGCGTCAAAAGGCCGTTAACGTTCTATTAGCCATTTCGGAGCACCATCGATTTTCGGGTCGGGGACGACAGCAGAATGCCTTGTTGGGGAGCCGACATGCCAGCCTATATCCACCATCACGATGCCGAACCACCCTTCATGATCTGCCCAAGCTGTGCGCGCCTGCCGATGTACATCAAGGACGTCGCACCGCATTGGAGCATGGCGAAGATCGACTTTACCTATGAATGCTCCAACTGCGGCGCACAGATCAGGCAGACGGTGACCAAGCCGGAACTGCTGAACTAGATTTCGTAGATGGGCAAAGGGCACGGCGCAGGTCGTGCCAGACCGTGCGCGACCGGTTAGGCGCTCACAAGCTCACCGACGGCTCAGCCCACCGTCAAGGGTGATGTCCCCCACCGATGACAGCCAGGCGTCGATACCAAGGGCGTTCTCGATCCGGCGAAGTTTCAGCTCCAGCAAGTCGCGTTCCGCGCCTTGGCCTGCACTTTCCAGTGCGGCTTCGGTGCGCGCCTTTTCAGCGTTTAACCGCTCATCAAATGTGTGAGGTTCAGAGCGACGTCTCATAACGCTCTCCTTCCCTGCTTGAGGGGGCGGGAGCGCAACCAGCGTCTCGATCACCGATAATTGCCAGGGGGCCGTGCGGTGATGAGCGTTAACGCTCGGGGGAGCCAGTGGTTGCTCGAAGGCCCAAATTATTGTTGTACCCAGCACGTGAACACGCCCGTGGACGGTCGTGAGCACTTCTCTCAGGCGCTCGGCGGTGATCATGCCAACAACCCCGGTGTGGTAAAACTGCACGCTATTGTAGCGGACCTTCCCACCTTGGGTTGATTGCACACGCGGGCCAGTGCCGATTTCCAGCCGAGGTTTAGCCGGGATTTTTAGCCCAAGAACGCCAACCAGACTAGAAGGCGGCCAGTAGCCGCCCTGT
This sequence comes from uncultured Acidobacteriota bacterium, assembly GCA_963709325.1. Classification (GTDB taxonomy): domain Bacteria; phylum Acidobacteriota; class Vicinamibacteria; order Vicinamibacterales; family UBA2999; genus VFZN01. The sequence continues at coordinate 17,922 of CAVPVV010000001.1, forward strand.
GCTGTTCGACCTTCGCCGGTTTAGGCGCACTGCCTCCTCGGGCTCGGGTTTTGGCCGCGTGTGCTCAGAGTAGCGCACGAGGACCACTTCCCATTCGTTGTCAAACGTTCGATGCGCGGTGGCGCGGACCTCCGCCGGATTAAGCCCGTGCATCAGCACTGCGCCTTCCACGAAGCAACGGTGCAGGTCGACCCGCGATATTTTCACCTCCGAGTTCGGCGCTGGTGATTTCCGGCAACTGGTCCGCGCGAATTTGCAGATCACCACGCGCTAGGGCGAGGTCCAGCGTTGCGGTGGGCGGCAGCGGTTCATTGCATGGAGGACAAGATGCCCACTACGAAGACTATCACAAACATCATCATTGCCATCACCTGCCTCACGCCCGCCGTCGCTGGTCCTTTGTCCATTTCCGGTCCCGCAAAAGTGACCGATGGCGATACAGTAATTATAGATGGCACCCGGATCAGGATCCAAGTGTCTGGACGCCGAGGGACTGAACATGCCCAACGGGCCAAAGGCCACCGTGGAAATGCGATCATCGTCGGCGAGCAAGTCATCACCTGCAGGCTGGATGGGGACGCGTAGCTACAACAGGATGCTGGCGTCGGCTACTTGCCGGACGGCACCGACATTGCCCGCGAGTTGTGATCGCGGCCGGCGCTGGACTGCGCGCATTTTTCCCATGGCCGCTACCGCGCTGAGCTACGAGCCCGTGGGCGTGCGGCAAAAGCTCAGCCAAGCACCGTATTGCTGATGCCAACACAGGGAGACATAACGATGACCAAATGTGCAGTATGTGGGAATGAAGCCACCGAAGAGCTTCTTGACCGCTGCAATGGGTTGTTGAAATTGTTTGACTACGACGCCGTGCGCATGCGCAAGGCCGCAGCCATCCTGGAAAATATATAATCGCGTAACCCGCCCGGATGGCTCGGCCGACTTGTATCCAAAGGAGGCAACAAGTAACGTCGCGAGGCGCTATCTAGAAGGCAAATTTTTTTGCGTTCCGACATGGACAGCTACCGCACCGGGCAGGTCGTCAAGGCCACCAAGAGGACGACGCTGGTGCAGCATACGACCAGATGGCCAACCCCGACGCCAGTTGGTGTTTGCCCATGGAAATAATTTGTCATGACGAGCTGGCCCATGCCGAAACGGAGTTCGGCAGGCTGGGGTTTTTCGAAACACGCGAACAGCTTGCCAGCTACTTGCGGTGGGTGGAAACGCCCCAACAGCAGGGCCAGCAGGTTGTAAAGCTGGTGCCCAAGAAGCCCGCGCCATGACCAATCGCCTGCTGTACGCCGCCACCGCCTTGGCCTTGTTGGTGTGCCGCGTTCGACGAAACCTTTACCACCAATTTGCTGCGCGCGTTCGGCGACGCAGTTTGCCCGTTTCGCACCCTATGGGAGCCGGGCCGGGCGGCCGCCGCTGCCTTGAGCACGGAATGGGGCGGCAGGCACCTTAACCCACCCTGCCGCCAGCGCCGCTGCACGGGCTTGCCAAAACCGCCCAAATTCACCGAGCCACGCACGGGGCTTTTTAAGCATTTGTAAATCTCCGTAATGATTACAGCGACGGATGCGGTGGGCGGCAGCGTCGGCGCAGTCGGCAATCGCAGGGCGCAGCTTCAGCTTGTGAGCGAACCACCGCTGCGCGGACGAACGGCGCTCGTTGCGTACGGCAAAACCGGTGTGGTCCCGACACCCGTTGCTGGTGCCAGTTGAGCGCGATCACCCGAATTCCGACCTGTGCATTCTGAACACCAGTGGCTCAGATTGGACCGGCCGGTTGAGGCGGCTAGCCGTCCGCGCCCCCGGTCTCCGACATATTTGGTCAAAGGTTGATTTTGCGCGACAGCTCAGGCTGGCAGATTACACCGGAAGGCAGCGCATTTCTTGATTGGCTGGAAAGGGTGCTGCATCCGCGAATGCACCCTTGGCCGCAGCCCTCGCCGCCCCCGCCCCAGCAACCGCCATTGCTGCTGGTCGGTGTAACGCGATGGCAACGGCTAACGAGACGTGCACGGTTTGCCGATCCAAGACGCGCTTTCCTGCTGGAAACGGTTCGGCTGTTCACTTCACGCTGGTGGGTTCATTGGAGAGCGGTGGAGATCGGCCCATGCGCGAGCTCACACCTCGCCACAATTGCCGTTATTCAAGTGTTGTCATGGTTTGTAGGCGGGGAGTGTTGCCGCTTGGCAATTGGCTTCCTTCGTGGGCGGCGGCGGCGCGTGTTTTGACAGGCTCGGTGACCAAACTTTATGGAGAAACCCTTGATGGTCGTCTGGACTATTCGTCGGATTGGCTGTTGGATTGTCGGTGGTTGATCGAGCGGGTTTCTCGCACCATCCCGAGCCGAAAACGACGAGCGCCCCAAGCGACCAGTGCCGATGGCGACCAGGGTCCGACGGGACCAGTGTCCAAAGGCCAGCGTCCAAGGGCCAGGGTCCAGAAGGCCAGTGTAAAGCGAGCATCAACCCTGCACCAGCCAGCCAGTCTGCGTTTGGCGAGTCACGCCGAGAAGGCGCCCCGGCTGGGAGCCAGCGACGTCGGCGTCGGCCGGCAGGACGGCCGCAAGTTCTTCGCCTCGGTCGAGCCGTGGCACGGGAATGAGGTCGTGGTCTACACCGACCAGGGCGGCCAGTGGCAGCGCCGGGTCATCTACGACAAGGTCGCCAGCGGCCACGAGATTGCCGTGGTGGACCTCAACGGCGACGGCCGCGACGACATCGTCGCCAACGACAACAGCCGACCCTCGCAGAACAATCCGAGCGCGCCGAACGGTGGGGTTCACGTGTTCTACGCCCCTGAGGACGCCGCATCGGGAACGTGGCAGTATCAGCGGATCGAGGAATCGACGGCGATGAACGGCTGCACCGCTGTGGACATCAATGGCGATGGCCGGCGCGATCTGGTGTGCACCGGCGCCGGCGGCGTTGTCCGCTGGTACGAGAACCTCGGCAAGTGACAACGCGGCAAGTCCGACACGTCCGCATGCAGGTTCCCGACGTCTTCAATGCCGCAGACTATTTCGTGGACCGTCACCTTCGCGAGCAGCGTGGTGACCGGGTCGCCATCGAATGCGGCGAGAAGCGCGTCACCTACAAGGAGCTGGCAGATCGCGTAGCGCGGTTCAGCGCCGCCCTCGTTCATCAGTTCGGCGTTCGACGCGAAGAGCGGATCCTGTTGTGGCTCCTCGACGGCCCGCCCTTCTTCTATGCGTTCTGGGGCGCCATCCGTGCGGGCGCGGTCGCTGTCCCTGTCAACACGATGTGGACGGCGAAGGATCTGGCCTATGTTCTCGACGACAGCCGGGCGCGGGTGGCGGTCGTCAGCGCGCGCGCTGCTGCCGTCCCTCCTGGCCATTCCCAGCGACGAGCGCCGATACCTGGAACACATCGTCGTCGCCGATGGCGATGCTGAGATGGGATACGTCGAACTCGCCGACGTGCTCGAGCGGAGCGCGGCGTCGGGCGATCCGGCGCCTACCAACCGGGACGAACCCGCGTTCTGGCTCTACTCATCCGGCAGCACAGGCATGCCGAAAGGCTGCGTCCACCTGCAGCACGACATGGTCATCTGCGCCACCGGCTACGCTCGGGAGGTGCTTGGAATCACGGCGAGCGACCGTTGCTTCAGCGTCGCCAAGCTGTTCTTCGCATACGGACTCGGGAACGCCGGGTACTTTCCGCTCAGCGTTGGCGCAACCTCCATCCTCTGGCCGGGGGCAGCCACGGCGGCGAACGTCTACGCGGTGATCGAACGGCATCGGCCGACGCTGTTCTACTCGGTGCCGACCAACTACGGAATGCTCCTGGCCTGTCATCCTCCGGAGGCGGGCCGTGAGTTCGACCTGTCCAGCATTCGCCTCGCGGCCTCGGCGGGGGAGGCACTGCCCCCCGCGCTCTTCGAGCGCTTCAAGGCACGCTTCGGCCTCGAAATACTCGACGGCATCGGTTCGACCGAAGTCCTGCACATGTTCATCTCGAACTTCCCTGGGCGCGTCCGGCCAGGATCGAGCGGTGAGCTGATCCCCGGATACGCGTCACGCATCGAGGATGAGGAGGGACGTCCGGTTGCGATCGGCGAGATCGGGAACCTGCTCATCAAGGGCGACTCGACCTGCGCGTGGTACTGGAATCAGCACGAGCGCACCAAGGCGACAATCGAGGGGCACTGGATTCGGACCGGCGACAAGTATCGCCAGGACGAGGACGGGTACTTCTGGCACGCCGGGCGCTCCGACGACATGCTCAAGGTCGGCGGCATCTGGGTTAGCCCCGTCGAAGTGGAAAACGTGCTGATGGAACACGCCGCGGTGAAGGAATGCGCGGTGGTCGGGCATCTCGATCACGATCGGCTGGTCAAGCCGGCCGCTCACGTGGTGCTGGCAGCGGGCTTCGAGGCGACCGACGTGCTTGAACAGGAATTGCAGCAGTTCGTTCGTTCGCGGCTCGCCGAGTACAAGCGCCCGCGCTGGATTCATTTCCTGTCCGAGTTGCCGAAGACCGCGACCGGGAAGACGCAGCGTTTCCGATTACGCCGCCACGAGTAGGCCTCGCTCAACACGCGTCGCTTCGCGCCGCAGGCCTCGCTCCGCTCGACCGCCTACGGCGCCGGCCGCATCTTGTAGAACGCTGCGGTCAGCTCGGGGAGTGTTCGCTCATGCGGCTTCGCGGTCGGAAGGTTCGCGAGCACACCCTGTCGGTCACCCGCGCTGCGCTCCTGGCCCAGCTTGAACTTGCCCTCGATCGCCTCGATTTCCATCGAGAACGGGACGATTCCCTTCATCATGCCGGCGACATAGTCGGCGGGCAGCGTGTCGAAGTCGTAGCTCGTGCCCGACTTCGTTTCGAACTTCTTGATCAGCCGGGCCAGCAACCCGCGAGTCGCGTCTGGGCCTTCGATGAGCTTCGGCCGCCCAGAGACGTGCGCTACCGCGAAGTTCCACGTTGGCACGACCGACTTGTTCGCATACCACGCCGGTGAGATGTAGCCATTCGGCCCGCGGAAGACGATGACCGCCTGGTGACTGCCGTCAAGCGCCGCGCGCTGCGGGTTCTGCGCCGAGATATGACCGAACACGGTCCCGTAGCGGCCCTGCGCTCGCTCGAGGAACGTCGGGATGTGCGTGATGCGAAGCGTCGGAAGCGCCGTGATGAGGTCCACGAACGCGTACTCGTCCATGAAGTCGTGCAGGAACGCGCGATCCTCGACGACGTGGGCCTTTGGGATGTAGAGCGAAGGATCCATGACCGCCGGTTCCTGGGCGCCAGCCTCCCGGCCCATCACAATTGGCGCCGCCAGCAACGCGGTCAGCAATTCACGTCGATCCATGACGGTCCTCCCGCTCAGCGTGCCGGCTTGAGCTTCCCCTGATGGCAGGTCATGCAGCCGATCTCGGGGTTCTTCACGCCGGCAAAATGCTTGTTGATCGCGCCGGTCATGCCGCGCATCCGGCGGCCCACGGCCTTCATCGGGTTGTCGTCCGATCCCCAGTTGTTCGGATCGTGGCAGTGCGAGCACCCGGTTCCCAGCGAGGCAGTGAAGACGCCCATCTGCAGCGCCAGCGAGTTGTCGCCGTTGAAGGCCTTTTCGTACCGCTTCGCATCGCGCTCCCACTGCTCCTGCGTGATCTTCGGCGGCGACGTCGAGCCCTGATGGCACGTGTTACACGTGATGCCGCCGTACTGCTTCAGAGCGCCGGCGTTGAGGTCGCTGACCATCTTCTGCATCCGGAACGCCATGTCGAACATCGGCAGGTAGGCGAGGCTCCACTGCTGGTCGAGGTGGCAGTGCGTGCACTCGACGCCGAGCGCCTTGTTGTACTCCTGCATCCGCGCCTGGACATCGTCCTGGGCGTGGAGCCGGGCCAGCGAGATGGTGACGAGCACGGTGAACAGCACGAACACGACGGGCCGGCGCATGGCGTAGATAGCCTACCATCCGGTCATGGGTCGGACGCGCTCGCGGTTCACCGGCTGTGAAGCGGCCGGGTTAGGATCGGGACGATGAATACGGCCCGGCGCGCGGGAGTGTCGTTCGGGACGGCAGTCCTGGCCATTGCGGTTGCGCTCTCCGCTGCTTTGCGCGGACAGGTACCGGCACCGTTCCCCGGAACGCTCGACGACCATCCTGCGATCCGGTATTCGGACCGCACGCCATCGGACCGCGTGGCCCGGCTGAACGACGAGTTGATCGCCGGGCGTCGGACTTTGACGCCCGACTCCAAGACCGGTTACCTGGTCCCGGTTCTCGAGGCCCTCGACATACCGGTCCAGTCGCAGTTGCTCGTGTTCTCCAAGACCGGCGTGCAGCGCGATCACACCGGTCCTGCCAATCCGCGCGCGCTCTACTACAACGGATCGGTCGTCGTCGCATATATCCCGGGTGCTGAGGCGCTCGAAATCGCCGCCCACGATCCGCAGCTTGGCGTGGTCTTCTACGTGATGAAGCAGGCGGCACCGGCCGGAACCGCGCGATTCGCGCGACGGACGACGTGCCTGTCGTGCCACCTCTCCACGTCCACCCTGGAGGTGCCCGGATTCCTCGATCGGAGCAACATGGTCGGCGAGGACGGTCAGGTGATGCCGGCGCTCGGCAGCTTCACGGTCAATCACCAGACGCCTCACACCGAGCGCTGGGGCGGATGGTTCGTCACCGGCAACGCTACGGCGCCTCCCTACGGCCCGCTCGGGCACCTCGGCAACATCACGGTCACGTCGCACCCGACATCAGGACCGGTGATCATGTCCGACCAGGCGCTGATCCAGTGGTTGAATCGCCCGCTGGAGCACGACCGCTATCTCTCTTCCGAGAGCGATCTCGCGGCGTTGATGACCTTCGATCATCAGGCTTACGGGCTCAACCTGATCACGCGCCTGCAATACGAAGCTCGGATCGCGGCAGCCGAATCACGGCCTGTGCTGTCCAACCCGGACGTGGATCAGCGGGTGCGGGAGCTCGCCGAGTACATGCTGTTCGTCGGCGAAGCGCAGTTGGCCTTTGAAGTGACGCCGAGAAAGGGGTTTGCCGAGGCACTGGCCGGCCGCGCCCCGAAGGATCGGCGCGGGCGATCGCTGGCAGAGATGGATCTGAAGACGCGTCTGCTGAAGCACTCGTGCAGCTATCTCGTGTACTCGGACGCGTTCTCGGCGCTGCCGGCCGAGGTCAGGCACGCGGTCTATCGACAGATGTTTGCCATCCTCGGCGATTCATCGCCGCGGTACGCGCACCTGTCGCTCGTCGATCGCCGCGACATCGCCGACATTCTTCGCGACACGGTTCGAGACCTTCCGCCCGATCTCTTGAGCGGATCCCGCACGGTGGTGCCGCAATGAGGTTCACGACAGCGACGGCGACGCGATCGTGCTTTGCTCTCGCCGGGCTGATTGCCGCGACCGTGACCATCGCTGCGCAGGAAAAGGCGCGGCCCAGGGTGATTGTCCTCACGACCGGCGGCACGATTGCCAGCCGGGTCGGCGCCTCGATGCAGGATGGCAACGCGCTGGTCGCCGCAGTGCCGGAGCTGAACCAGCACGCGGCAGTGTCGGTGGAGGAGGTGAGCCGCGTCGGCTCGTCGCAGATCACTCCCACGCATTGGCTGACGATGGCGGCTCGCGTCAACCAGCGCTTTCACGAGGACGCGGCCCTTGCCGGCATCGTCATCACCCACGGCACCGACACGCTCGAGGACACAGCCTACTTCCTGAACCTGACAGTCCAGGACCGCCGCCCGGTGGTGATTACCGGCTCGATGCGATCGGCAAACGAGATTTCGGCCGACGGCCCGGCGAACCTGTTGAACGCGGTTCGGGTCGCGGTCACTCCGGCGGCCGTCGGCAAAGGCGTGCTGGTCGCCTTGAACGAGCACATCGCCGCGGCGCGGGACGTCTGGAAGACCGACAACCGGCGCGTCGAAACCTTCCGTTCGCCCGAATTGGGTTATCTCGGCTTTGTCGACCCGGACGGGGTGGTTTTCTACCGGGCGCCGCTTCGGGCACACACAATTGACAGCGAGTTCGATCTCGCCGGTGTCACGTCACTGCCCGAGGTCGCGATTCTGTACGACTACCCGGGCTTCACTGCATCACTGATGGATGCGGTGCTGACGACCAAGCCAGCCGGCGTTGTCTTTGCCGGTTTCGCTGGAGGACGGCTGAGCGCGGGAGGGCGTGAGGCGGTGCGGAAAGCGGTGTCGGCCGGTATTCCGGTCGTCATTACCTCGCACGTGCCAGGCGGGCGCATCGTCGGAGATCCCGCGTCGGAACTGTCTGCGGTGCTCGCCCGAGACCTCTCGCCGAACAAGTCGCGGGTGCTGCTCATGCTGGCGCTGACCCGGACCCGCGACGCTCGTGCGCTTCAGAAGATCTTCGACACTTACTAGGCGCCGCGCGGCGCCTCTAGAATACGGAGCCGGGAGTTGCCCATGCGAATGCAGGTGATATTGGTGCTGGTAACGGGAGCAGTGGCCGGGCTTGGGGCTCAAGGCTCGCAGGTGCCGCCGCCGTGGGCGTTTACGGTCAATACTCCCGCGCCGGCAAGTGCTCCGGCCCCAGCCGCGGCCGCACCCGACCCCACGCCTCGGCACGTGCCTTCAACCGACAAGGCTTTCACGGTGGCTGAAACCCGCGACGCGTACAACCCGCCCGACTGGCACCCGTCCGGCCACCCGCCGATGCCGGCTGCCGTGGCGCATGGCCGCAAGCCGGAGATGCGCGCGTGCGGCTTCTGCCATCTGACGAACGGGCAGGGGCGCCCGGAGAACGCGTCGTTGGCGGGCATGCCGGCCGCGTACATCACGCAGCAGATGGCCGATTTCAAAAGCGGAGCCCGCAAGAGCAGCGAGCCGAAGATGGGGCCGCCGAACGCGATGATCGCCGACGCCAAGGCGGCCACCGACGATGAGATTCGCGCTGCCGCCGAGTACTTCTCGTCGTTCCCGTTCAAGAAGTGGGTGCGCGTCGTCGAGGCCAAGGAGGTGCCGAAGACGCGCATCACCGGTTCGATGCACGTGCCGACCGAAGGCACCGAGCCGCTCGGCCAGCGCATCGTCGAGATGCCGGAGAATCTCGAACGGACCGAGCTGAGAGACGGCGCCTCGGGCTTTGTCGCCTACGTGCCGGCTGGCAGCATCGCGGCTGGGGAGGCGCTGGTCAAGACCGGCGGCAATGGGCGCACTCAGGTTTGCGGCACGTGCCATGGTCCCGATCTGAAAGGCCTCGGACCGGTGCCGCCCCTGGCCGGCCGTTCGCCGAGCTACACGGTGCGGCAGTTGTTCGACATCCAGCAGGGCAACCGCAACGGCACATGGTCACCGTTGATGAAGGCCGCGGTGGAGATGCTCACCGTTGACGACTTGATTGCGATTGCCGCTTACACGGCGTCGCGCGAACCTTAGCAGGCCTCCCTTCGCTCGGCAGGCCGGCTAGCGCCGTCAGGCGCCCCGGTTCACTAGCGCAGGAACTGTCGATTGATCGATCGTTAGATCCCTGCGTTTGCGCAGCTACCGCCTGCGGTCCGAAGGGCCGCCTGAGAAGCGGCCGCTAGGGATGGCGAACCACCAGCGTTTTTGTCGTGGTTGGCGATCCGCATTTCTCGAACCAGTCGATGCCCTCGCTCACCAAATCGAACTTCAGCGCGTAGCGGCCAGCCTGCGTGGGAGCGGGCACTTCGATCGGCACGTCGACTGTCGCACCGGGAGCGATGTCGCCAGGCAGCCAGGCGCGGGCGTAGTCGCGATTGATCATCGTCCCGTCCTCGCCCATCAACTGTGCGCCGAGTCGGACGAGCCGCCGGCCGTAGCTGGCCTGGGCCCGGAAGGGGCGCGACGAGAGATTCTTGACGCGCGTCTTGACGGTGACCGGCTGCGCCGCCTTCGCCCGCAGCGGGAACCCTGGAATCAGGGTGCGGACGTCGATCTGGGCCCGTGGCGTCATGCCGGGGATCGCATTCCCGAGCCCGCTCATGTCCCAAACTTCGTGACGGATTCGCTCGTAGTCCGGCGTCCCGGCCGCGAAGCGGCGCGAGTAGGAATCCTCCGGATGATCGGTGATCTCCCAGCAAAGGCGATCGACGCCGACCTCGGCGGCGATCGCCCGGGCCTTGTTCATCTCTTCGTCCGAGTCGTTCCAGTTGAAGAGGATGTAGCGCCAGTTGAGGTGCGGCACGTCTCGGCCGGCCTTACGCTTCTCGTCGGCCATGGCGCGAAGGTTCGCGAGCGCCTTATCGAAGTTCCCGCGCTGGCGGTACTTCACATAGATGTCCTGCGAGGCGCCGTCGAGCGAGAAGGTGACCTCGTCGATGCCCGAGTGGACGAGGCGCCGCGCCTTCTCTTCGGTCAGAGCCAGGCCGTTGGTGCTCGTGTAGAGATAGATGTGCGGGAACTTCGTCTTGATGTACTCGCACATTTCAACGGCGCGCTTGTGCAGGAACGCCTCGCCGTAGTTGAAGAAGTCGATTCGCACCAGCGACGGTCCGGCCTCGTCGACCGCCTTCGTGAACAGGTCCCAGTCGAGCATCCCGGCCTGCCGGGTCCGGGTGATGCCGGTCTCGGGCGCGCAGCACGACTGGAAGCACGAGATGTTGCAGGCGGCGGTGCACTCGATGTACAGCCGGTTCGGCAGCGGCCCGACGTTCACCTCGCGTTGCGGAATCGCTTGGTCAGGCCCGAGGGGCAGCTTCAACGGGCAGTCGCCGCAGAACGGCGATCCGCCGGCGTTGAGATCCAGGCGCAGCTGCCGCGCCGTAGGTCCCTGCCACACGTCGGCAATTGATGTAGTACGCACGTCGCCGAGCACCCGCTTGGCGTAGGGGTCGGCGCACCCGCAAACGATCCGGCCATCGCACAGCATCACCGCAATCGAGTGCGGCCAGGAACAGGTGTAACGAGTGGCGAGGTAATTCTCGGACATAAGAGACAGGAGGCAGGAATTAGGAATCAGGAATTAGGAACCAGGAATTAAAAATTAGACCAGAACCTCGCGAACCCCGAGAACCCCCGAGAACCCCGAGAACCTCGCGAACCCCTGCCTTTGCGTGCGCTGCTCCCGATCGCCGTTCACTCTCGAACGCTTTTCCCCGCGTCCTTCTTCCCGAGCTTCTTGATGTACTGCTCCAGCCGATCGTTCTCGTACTTCACCTGGTTGAGGAACAGGCTCTCGGTAAGGTACGCGCGCAGGTCCTCGTCGTTCATCTGCGACACGAGATGGTTGATCTCGCGGTTCATGTCCTCGTAGCTGCCGCCTTCGATCACCTTGGCGGTGATCTCATGGAAGAGCGCTTCGAGGATGGCGAGCAGGTCGCCGTCGAGCGGAATCTGCTTGCCGGTGGTTGTGGTGATGCTGCGCATCGGATAGCCCCTCAGTCGCGTCGCGGGGTCAGGCCCCGAAGCTCTGCACGGCGCTCGCCTCGTCGGGGAACATCTTCAGGAAGTTGTGGGCGCCGGTCATCGTCAACATCGTCTCGACCCGCTTCTGGACGCCGGCCAGCCGCAGCTGGCCGCCAGCGGCAGTGGTCTGCCGGTAGAGATCCATCAGGCAGCCGATCGTCGCCGAGTCGACGTAGGTGACTTTCGACAAGTCGATGAGGACCTTGCGATCGCCGCCGGCAAGGAGGCCGGTTACGGCCGCCGAGAAATCCTGGAGCAGCGGATACATGATGCGCGTCTCGCCGATGCGGACAATCGAGACGTCGTGGGAGCGGTCGGTTGTGAGGTTCATCCATGTACCCCTTCGAGTTCATCGCGCAGCCGCTGGATCTGGCGGGCCAGCTCGGTGCGGCCGCGATTGATGCGGGACTTGACGGTGCCCTCCGGCAGCTGCAGCTTCTCGGCGATCTCCTGATAGGAGAGCTCCTGGATGTCGCGGAGCATGACGGCGCTGCGGAGCGTCGGCTGCAGTTCCGCCATCGCCCGGCGGAGCAGCTCGACGCGGCCGCGTTGTTCGAGCTCGGCGTAAGCGCTCGGCGTCGTCGCGGCCGGCATCAGCTCGCCGGCGTCGACGTCGCGATCGATCGTTTCCCGCTCCTTGCGCACGCTGCGGTAGTGATCGATGCACAGGTTTCGCGAGACGCTGACCAGCCAGGTCTGGAAGTTCGCGCGGCGGTCGAACGTGTGCAGCGAGCGGAAGATCTTCAGGAAAATGTCCTGGGTCAGATCCTCGGCCTCGTCGTGCTTGCCGGTGAACTTGTAGGCGATGTTGAACACCTTGCGGCGGTGCTGCCGGACGATCTCTTCCCACGCCTGCTGGTCGCCGGCAAGACAGCGCTGAATCAACGCATCGATGGCGTCCGTGGAAGCCGGTGACGAATCTGGCATGAGACGGCGGATACCGTGGTATCCCGGCAGGCGGGGCCAGAATACCACGAATTCCCGCGGCACCCGGCCCGACCGCCGCGCTATGATCGGCGGCTGATGAGTGCCTCGCCAGACGCGCAGGACAGCGTGGGCGCCGCCGCCGACACGACCACACTCGACCAAATCGGCGCGGCGGTTGGCACGCCCGCCTACGTCTACAACGCCGACCCAATCCGCCGCGCCTACCGGCGCCTCGACGAAGCGTTTGGCCACGTTCCGCACGCCATCCACTACGCGCTCAAGGCGAACTCGGCGCTGGCAATCGCGAGGCTGGTCCGATCGCTCGGCGGCGCCGCCGATGCGAACTCGATGGGCGAGGTGGACATCGCCCTGCGCTGCGGCTTCAGCCCCGACGAAATCGTCTTCACCGGCGTCGGCAAACGCGGCGACGAGCTCGAACGCGCCGTGGCCCTCGATCTGCTCGCCATCAACGTCGAATCGCCCGGAGAACTGGATCGGCTGGCGCGCCTCGCCGCCGATCGCGGCCGTGTCGCGCGGGTGGCCCTCCGGGTCAACCCCGACATCGACGCCCGCAGCCATCCGCACATCTCCACCGGGCTCAAGTCCAACAAGTTCGGCGTACCGATCGATCTGGCGACTGGGCTGTTCCGCGACATCGCCGCGCGACCCTCGCTCAGGGCGGTTGGCATCCACGTCCACATCGGATCGCAGATCACCACGCTCGACCCGCTGACCCGGGCCGCCGAGGCGGTCGTGACGCTCGCCCGCGAGCTGCGCGGCCACGGCATCGAGATCGAGCACCTCGACTTCGGCGGCGGAGTCGGCATCGCTTACGACGGCGGCGAAGCGCCCGACGCGGCCGAGTACGTCCGCCGCATCGTCGCGGCCGCCGCCGCATCAGGGTTGAAGCTGGCGATCGAGCCCGGTCGCGTCCTGGTCGGTGCCGCGGGGGTTCTGCTGACGCGTGTCGTGGATGTCAAACACCTGCCGGGCACGAAGCGCTTCGTGGTCCTCGACGCCGGCATGACCGAGCTGATGCGCCCGGCACTCTACAGCGCCTTCCATCGCATCGAGCCGCTGCACCCGCGCTCCGGCATCGCCGAGCCCTGCGACATCGTCGGCCCGATCTGCGAGAGCACGGACACCTTCGCGCGCGATCGGCTCCTTCCGCCTGTGGAGGTCGGCGATCTCGTCGCGATCCGCGACTGCGGCGCCTACGCCGCCGCGATGGGATCGAATTACCTGCGCCGGCCACTGCCGCCGGAAGTGCTGATCGATGGCGATAACTGGCGCGTGACGCGCCGTCGCCAGACGCTCGACGACATGCTGGCGCTCGAGGAGCCCGGTCGCGATTCCTAGTTCCTAGTTCCTACCTCCTATCTCCTGTCTCCTGTCTCCTATCCCGACATGCGCGGTTCCGTCATCGCTTTCGAAGGTCTCGATCAAAGCGGCAAGCAGACGCAGTCCGAACGGCTCGCTGAAGTGCTGCGGTCCGAAGGCCGGCAGGTCGAGTTCCTGTCGTTCCCGGCCTATGCCACCAGCGTCGGCGCCGAGATAGGCCTGGCGCTTCAGGGCGAGCGGGACTACGACGCTGCGACCCTGCAGTTGCTCTACATCGCCAACCGCTATGAGTTCCGCCCGCGCGTCCTCGAGTGGCTGGCTGGGGGAGCCGTTGTCATCTGCGATCGGTATCTGGCATCGAGCATTGCCTATGGAGAGGCACAGGGGCTCGACGCGGCGTGGCTCGCGGACGTGCAGCGATTCCTGCCAGCTCCGGCGCTGACGATCGTCCTGGACATCCCGCCCGAGGTCTCGCTGCGGCGCAAGGGAGCGGGACGCGACAGGTTCGAACGGGACCTGCCGCTTCTCGCGCGGGTTCGGGCTAGCTATCGACGCCAGGCCGAGGCTTCGGACTGGCTGCTGGTCGATGGGCAGCAGGACGTGAGCGTCGTTGCCGACGCGGTCATGCGGGCGGTTCGCTCACGACTCGCGACGCGGTAAGCGCCCGCACGTCTGCGACTCCGGCATCGCGCAGCACGCGCGCGCACGCCTCGAGCGTCGCGCTGGTCGTGCACACGTCGTCGACGAGCACGACGACGAGGCGATCAATGGGCGCGTTCAGCTGATGGCTCACTCGCCGCGCGGCGCGGGGTCGAAAACGGAACGCGCCCCGTACGTTGCGGTGACGCTGCGCCGCGGGCAGACTCACCTGCGGCGGCGTGTGTCGTGTGCGGGTCAGCAGCGCAGAGAGCGGCAGACCAAGACCATCGCCGAGCAGGGCAGCCTGGTTGAAGCCTCGCCACCACGCCCGTTGGCGATGCAGCGGGACCGGCACGACGAGGTGCGCGCCGTCCAACACTGCGCTGCCGGCGGTGCGCATCAGGTCGGCGAGCGGCGCTACCGTGGAGTGGCGCGCGTCGTACTTCAGCGCGTGAACGACGTCGCGCAGCACGCCAGTGTGGGGGCCCACCGCGGCGTACCGGCTGATCGCCGAGCGGCGCCGCCGGCAGCGTGCACAGCGCCCGAGATCGAGCGAGGCGCGCCGCCAGGACGGCAGCGCGACACCGCAGGCGTCGCAGACTGGCGGAGTAAATTGAGCGAGCCGCGCCCAGCAGGCGTCGCACACCGCGCCGCTGAGCGGCCGTGGAATGGTGCCGCAGCACGAGACGCACGCCGGCGCGACGAGCGCCGACAGCGCGCGGTCGATCCACGCGCGCCAGCTGCTCATCGCCCGGCTCCGGGCGAGCGGTCAGGCTTCGGCGGGAACGTCGTCGAACGGAATGTGGCGGGCGGAGCCCCAGAGGCGCTCCAGACCGTAGAAGGCCCGCGCTGCCGGCGAGAAGACGTGCACGACGAAGTCGAAGTAGTCGAGGAGGACCCACTCGGCCTTCTTCGATCCTTCGACGTTCGATGGGCGGACGCCGGCCGCCTTGAGCGCCATCTCCACGCCATCCGCAATCGCATGCACCTGCCGCTGATTCGCCCCCGTCGCGATCACGAAGAAGTCCGTGAAGGCATCGCTCTTCCGCAAATCGAGCACCACGACCTCGAGTCCCTTCTTCCCAAGCGCGGCGTCCACAGCGAGCTGGACGGGCTTGGGCAGGCGGGGCCGGGACGCGGCAGCGGTCTTCGCGACTGGCTTACGGGCGCGGCGCGGGCTGGGTTGGGTCATGCAATCCGGTCTCCAGGGTCGGAATCGGACGAGGGCGACGAATCGCCGCGTCAGGCATAGAGATGGTGTTCGCGGATATAGCGTTCGATAGCCGCCGGCACGAGGCCGTCGACCGGCGCCCGGCTGGCCAGACGCTCGCGGATCTCGGTGGACGAGACCGGCGGAGTCAATGCGTGAACCAGGAAAATCGAGGGAAAGGCCGCGCCGAGACACGTCGTGGGACTCGTGCGGTCGCACTCGATGAAGCGGCCGGCGAGCTCGGGCAGACGGCTCCGGATGCGCGCGAACGATGTGCCCGGGCGGGCAATGACTACGAAATGCGCCAGATCCAGAACCTCCGGATAACGGCGCCACGTCGCAACTTCCGCAAACGCGTCAGCTCCCGTGATGAAGAAGAACTGCGACCTCGGCTCCAGCCTGCGCAGGGCAGACAACGTGTCGAACGTGAACGATGCTCCGCCCCGGGCCAGCTCCAGATCCGACGCCGACCAGCCAGGCGTGTCGGAGACGCCCAGCTTCACCATCTCGAGACGATGATACCCGGATGCGCGCGGGCTGTCAGGGCGATGTGGAGGGGTATTAGACGGCACGAAGATGAGCCGGTCGAGCGCCAGCGCGGCCATGGCCGCACACCCCGCCGCCAAATGTCCTTCGTGGAGCGGATCGAACGTGCCGCCGAGCACGCCGACACGAGCCCCGCTCATGCGTGAGCAGCGTCCTCGTCATCTGTGGACGTGCCGGCCAGCTCCGCTTCGCGCGCTTCGGCCACCGGCATCCAGAGCGCCTCGAGGAGCGGCGGAAGTCCTTCGCCAGAGACCGCGGAGATCTTGAAGAAGGGCAGGGACAGCTTCTTCGCGCGCTGCTGCAGCCGCTTGACCCGTTCAGAATCGTCTACCGCGTCAAGCTTGGTCGCGACCACCACCTGCGGTTTCCGAAGCATCGACGGATCGTACATCTCGAGCTCCCGCCGGATTGTGTCGAAATCCGCGACCGGGTCGCGTCCCGATTCGCTCGACACATCAACGAGATGGGCCACCACCTTCGTGCGCTCGATGTGTCTCAGGAACTGGTGCCCGAGGCCGTGACCCTCGTGGGCGCCCTCGATGAGGCCGGGCACGTCCGCGACGACGAAGCTCCGATCGTCGCTGAGCGAGACGACGCCGAGGTGCGGCGTGAGGGTGGTGAAAGGGTAGTTCGCGATCTTCGGCTTGGCGGCGGAGATGCGCGAGATGAGCGTGCTCTTCCCCGCGTTGGGGTAGCCGACCAGGCCGACATCGGCGAGCAGCTTCAGCGTCAGGCGAAGGCTGCGTTCGTCGCCGGGCTCGCCGGGCTGCACCTTCCGAGGCGCGCGATTGGTGGACGTCGCGAAATGGGCATTGCCGAGGCCGCCTCGGCCTCCCTTGGCTACGAGCACGCGCTGGCCGACCTCCGTGAGATCGGCGATCTGGACGGGTTCACCCGTGTCCGGGGCTGCAGAGTGGACGGTGGTGCCAACCGGCACCGGGACATCGAGGTCGCGCCCGTTGCGGCCGTGCCGGTTCGACCCCTCGCCGTGGCCGCCGCGCTGCGCGGCAAATTCCGGGTTGAAGCGGAAGTGGACGAGGGTGTTGCGGTGCGGATCGGCGACGAGATACACCGAACCCCCGGAGCCGCCATCGCCACCATCAGGTCCGCCGCGCGGGACGAATTTCTCGCGGCGGAAGCTCAGCGCTCCGCGGCCGCCGTCGCCGGCCTTGACGTGGATGTCGGCTTCGTCAACGAACATGATCAAAAAGGAACCACGAAGGCACGAAGAAAACCACGAAGATCACGAAGCTCCCGTAGGGAAGTCACGCGGGACACCCCAAGAAAAGCCTTCAGTGCCGTCCTTCGTGCTCTTTATGTCTTCGCGGTTTCTTCCGTTGCCGTTACGACTCGATGGGATGGATCGAGATGAAGCGGCCGCGCGAGCCGTGGTCCTCGAACTTCACGCGTCCGGCGACCTTGGCGAACAGCGTGTCGTCCTTTCCCATCCCGACGTTCTGGCCGGGCTTGAACTTGCGGCCACGCTGGCGGACGAGAATGGAACCGCCGGTCACCAGGTTGCCGTCGAAGCGCTTCACGCCGAGACGCTGCGCGTTGGAGTCGCGCCCGTTGCGGGAACTGCCCTGTCCTTTTTTTGACGCCATGGTCTTACGCCTGAATGTCGGTGATGCGCACGCGGGTCAGGAGGCTCCGGTGCCCCTGGGTCCGGCGATACTGCTTGCGGCGCTTCTTCTTGAACACGCGGACCTTCTTCCCCTTGTCGGTGCGGTCGATGACGCCGACGACTCGGGCGCCGTCCACGAACGGCGTGCCGGTCAGCACGTCTCCGGCATCCTTGCCGACGAGGAGCACCTGGTCGAAGGCCACCTCTGCGCCGGCGTCTCCGGTGTGTCCGTCAACGGCGATGATCGCGCCGGGCTCGACGCGGAACTGGCGGCCGGAGGCCTTGATAATCGCAAACACGGTGAGTTCTCCGCTTGATTTGACGCACCCTTACCGAACCGCGGCAGGACGCAGGAACCACTGATTCTAGCACACCAGCTGCCGCGGCCGCCCGGGAGGGGCTGGCGGCCTCTCCGGGAGGCGCCTGCGGCGGTTCGGAGCGAAACGACTCTCGGGAGTGCCTGTCGTCAATGCCGGTCCCAGGCAGATTGCCGGAAACGACCTGGCTGCAGGGCCGTCCCTCCCGCCCGTTTCCTCCCGGCGAGGATGCTACTTGAGCAGCACCCTGTTCCCTTTGATCTTCTGCGCGCTGAGTGTGTTCAGGAAGGTCGGGAGCAGGCGGTCCATCAGCTCGAAATACGACGAGAGTGCCGGGGTCTGCTGGTTCGAGTTGTAAAGCACTTCTTCGCGGAACGACTCGCTATAGAGCTGCTCGCCGGTACGGCCGTCGATGAACACGAACGTGGGGCGCAGGATGTACCCCTTGCGCTGCTGGTAAGTGCGGATCGGTTCCACTACCCGGCGGCCGAAGGAGTCGTAGGTCTCCTGTTCGCGCTGAACGAACCCCTCCCGCGCCTGCGGCAGGAAGACGACCGACCCGGTCACGATGAGCGCTTGATTGTGCTCGTCACCGACCTGCTTCCAGAACTCCTTGTCGTCGAACACCTTGGCGTAGCGATCGAGGTCGCGCTCGTTCTGCACGGCGGGCAGCTGGCCTTCTTCGGTCGCGGATGCACCGCCCTCGGGCGGGGCCGGCGGCGGGGCGGCGGGGTTACTCGACTCTTCCTTCGCCCGTTCGACCAGCGGCACGGCGTCGGCATCCACCACGCGGAGAATGTTCTTGTTCCGGAGCTGGCTCCGGAGCAGCCGAACCATCTCCATGTTCGCGTCGATGTCTTCGTTGGCGCCAGCGAGGAACCCGGCCACGTACACCCGCTGGAACGGACTAATGTCCAGCTTGGGAGCGATCGGGGTCTGGATCGGAATCTCTACGTAGCCGCTGCCGCCGCAGCCTGCGGCCAGCGCGCCCGCCACCAGGCTAAGGCTGGCGACCGTCTTTCTGAGCCGCTCGATCATTGAGTTCCTTGAACAGGTCGAAGTTCTGCTTGATGAGCTGGTTGTTCGGTTCGAGCGACATGGCCTTCTCGTAGGCCGCGCGCGCTTTGTCCAGCTGTCCGTCCTGCTCATAAGCCACCGCCAGGTTGTTGAACGCGGCGGCGTAGGTGGGATCCAGTTGGGTGGCGCGTTCCCAACGGTAGATCGCCTCACGCCAGAGACCGCGCTGTGCCACCTGAACGCCGAACTCGACCTGTTCTTTGGCCGCCGCTCGTTGATCGGCCCAGGCGGGAAGCGCCGTGGCGATCACGAAGGCAAGCGCGAGCGTCAGGAGACGGGCAGGCATTGGCTCTTACTGGCCACTATAGCGACAGCCCCACAGGGCTTCAAGCCATTTGCCTGTGACATCGAGGCGACATCGGGTGTAGCCTGAGACAGCGGAGGTCACGGCGGCGGCAGGAGTGCCGGACGTGCGCGATCTCTGTCTGGTGAACGGCGACGCGGCTTTTCCCTCGCGTCTCGTCTGCATCCCGGATCCGCCAGCGCAACTCTGGGTCCGCGGTTCCCCCGCGCATCTGCCCGGATTCGCGCAACCCTCCATCGCCATCGTCGGATCGCGTTCGGCGACGCGCGATGGTCTCGACGCGGCGCGACGGATCGCGACCGGTCTCGCCCGAGCGGGAGTCGTCATCGTCAGCGGTCTGGCCAGGGGGATCGACGCCGTCGCTCACCAATCGGCCGTTGATGCGGGCGGCTGCACCGTTGCGGTGCTCGGGTCGGGGCTGCTTCGGATGTATCCGCCGGAGCACGCCGCGCTCGCCGATCGGATGCTGGAATCCGGCGCGGTCATCTCGGAGTACGAGCCGCATACGCCGCCGCACCCCGGGCTGTTCCCCCGTCGCAATCGGCTGGTCAGCGGACTTGCGGACGCCGTAGTCGTGGTGGAAGCGCCCGAGCGCAGCGGCGCGCTGATCACGGCGGGCGCCGCGCTCGATCAAGGGAAAGACGTATTCGTCGTGCCGGGGCGTGCCGGCGGCCGCCGGAACCGCGGCGGTCACCTCCTGATTCGGGATGGGGCCCGGCTCGTGGACTCTGAAGACGACCTTTTACTCGACATGGGCTGGGCTCTGGCGCCGGGCTGCGACCGGCCGGCCGGCGACGAATCGCGAGAAACCATTGAATTCACGGTGGATGACGTAGTCCGGGAAACCGGCGAGCTCCCGCAGACGGCGCTTTCCCGACTGCTGCAGGAGGAACTGGCCGGTGACATCCGGCGGATTGGATCCGCGAGATTCCTGCGGGTCCGAAGGCGCGTGCTAACGTAGTCTGTTCAACCCGAGACCAATGGCCAAGCCACTCGTCATCGTCGAATCACCGGCCAAGGCCCGCACCTTGTCCCGCTTTCTGGGCGACAAATACCGCGTCGAGGCCAGTTACGGCCACGTGCGAGACCTGCCCGAATCCGCCGCCGACGTGCCTAAGGAAATCAAGGCCAAGCCGTGGGGACGCCTTGGCGTCGACACCGACGGCGAGTTCACGCCGTACTACGTCGTTCCGGCGGACAAGAAGAAGTACGTGACGGCGCTCAAGGCGGCCCTCAAGGACGCCTCCGAGGTGATTCTCGCAACGGACCCGGATCGGGAAGGCGAGTCGATCAGCTGGCACCTGAAGCAGATCCTCAAGCCGAAGGTCAAGGTTCGCCGCATCGTGTTCCACGAGATCACCGAGGACGCGATCAAGCAGGCCCTCGACGAGGCCCACGAGGACGTGGACGAGAACCTCGTACGGGCCCAGGAGAGCCGCCGCATCCTGGACCGGCTGTACGGCTACACGCTGTCGCCGGTGCTCTGGAAGAAGGTGCAGACGGGGCTGAGCGCGGGCCGGGTCCAGAGCGTTGCGGTGCGGCTGATCGTGGAGCGTGAAGAAGAGCGGATGGCGTTCCGCTCCGCCGCGTATTGGGACATCGATGCGACCATCCGCGCCGAGGGCCGCGACTTCACCGCGACACTCGTGCGGGTCAACGGCGAGAGAGTCGCGACCGGCAAGGATTTCGACAGTAAGGGGCAACTGAGCGGCAAGGGCGTCCTGCACCTGAAGACCGACGCCGAAACCGACACGCTGCGCGAGGGGTTGATGCGCGGCCTGCCCTGGACGGTAACGGGCGTCGAAGAAAAGCCGTTTACGCAGCGTCCCGCTCCGCCGTTCACCACGTCCACGCTGCAACAGGACGGCAACCGCAAGTTCGGCTTCTCGGCCGAGCGGACCATGCAGATTGCGCAGCGGCTGTTCCAGGGCGTGGACATCGGCGGCGGCGATCTGGAAGGGTTGATTTCGTATCACCGCACCGACTCGACGACGTTGAGTGAGAAGGCGCTGGGCGAGGCGGGCCAGGCGGTTCGCGCGATGTACGGCGGCGACTACTACAAGGGCCCGCGACAGTATCAGACGAAGGTGCGCAACGCTCAGGAAGCGCACGAAGCCATTCGCCCGACCGACTTCCGCCGTACGTCGCAGGCGCTCGAGAACGTGCTGGACAACGACGAGCTGCGCGTCTACGAGTTGATCTGGAAGCGTGCGATTGCGTCGCAGATGGCCGATGCGCGGATGCAGCGCACGACCGTCGAAATCACCGGCCGTACTCCGGCCGGGCACGAAGCGGCGTTCACGGCGAGCGGCAAGGCGATCGAGTTCGCCGGCTACCTGCGCGCCTACGTCGAGGGAAGCGACGATCCCGCGGCCGAGCTCGACGAGCAGGAGACGCTGCTGCCCAAGCTCGCGGTGGGCGATCGCGTCCAGGCGCCGGATCAAGTGGACGCGCCGATCGTCGCCGTCAAGGTGGAGTCCAAGGGCCACGAAACCTCGCCGCCGGCCCGCTACACCGAAGCCTCGCTCGTGAAGCGGCTCGAGGAGGAAGGCATCGGACGGCCTTCCACCTATGCGCCGACGGTCGCGACGATCCAGCGCCGCGGCTACGTTTCGCGGCAGGGCAAGGCCCTCGTCCCGAGCTTCACGGCCTTCGCCGTGACGCGCCTGCTGCGCGAGCACTTCGGCGATTACGTGGACATCGGGTTCACCGCCGAAATGGAGGAGATCCTCGACGAGATCTCCAACGGCGAACGCGACTGGCTCGATTTCATCCGGGAGTTCTATCGAGGCGACGGCAAGCACCATGGGCTCGAGAACCTGGTCGAGGAAAAGGAGCAGGCGATCGACTACCCCGTGGTCGACATCGGCACCGATCCGGACTCCGGGTTGCCGGTCCGCGTGCGCATCGGCCGATACGGGCCGTTCCTGCAGATGGGCGAGTCCGGAGACGACGCGCCTCGGGCGTCGCTTCCTGAGGATCTCGCTCCCGCGGACCTGACGCCCGAAAAGGCGTTCGCGCTGCTCAAGGCCAAGGCCCAGGGCCCGCGATCACTCGGCGCCGATTCGAAGACCGGACTACCCGTGTACGTGATGCATGGACGGTTCGGGGCCTACGTGCAGCTCGGCGAGACGCCGGAGAAGGGATCGACGGAGAGGCCGCGGCGTGCGTCGCTTGGGCGCGAGCACACCGAGGATTCGATCACGCTGAGCGACGCGCTCCGCCTGCTGTCGCTGCCTCGCGATCTCGGCGCCGGCGCCGACGGAGACGTCATCGTGGCCAACGTCGGCCGCTTCGGTCCGTACGTCAAGCACGGCTCGGAGTTCCGTTCGCTGGACGCAACCGACGACGTTTACACGATCACGCTGGAGCGGGCGAAGGAGCTGCTCGCCCAGCCGAAGAAGTCGGCACGGCGGCAGCGCGTCGCGCCGAAGGAGCTCAAGGCGCTCGGCGCCCATCCCGAGTCAGGCGAGGCGGTGCGCATCCTCGATGGGCGCTACGGCCCGTATGTCACCGACGGGACGACGAATGCCTCGCTCCCGAAGGGCCTGGCTCCGGAATCGCTCACAATGGCACAGGCGCAGGAGCTGCTGGCAGCGCGTGCCGGCGCCGCCAAGGGTGGGCGCGCCCGCAAGGCCAGAGCCCCAGCGCGCAAGCGAAAGAGCGCATGATCCACGTCATCGGCGGTGGTCTCGCCGGATCCGAAGCTGCCTGGCAGGCGGCGGAGGCTGGTGCGGACGTGACGGTTCACGAAATGCGTCCCGTCCGGCCGACGGCGGTCCACCAGACCGATGGACTCGCCGAGCTCGTGTGCAGCAACTCGTTCCGCGGCGACAAGCTCGACAACGCGGTTGGACTGCTGAAGGAAGAAATGCGCCGGCTCGGCTCGCTCGTGATGCGGGCCGCGGACAAGGCGCGCGTGCCGGCCGGAGCGGCGCTGGCGGTGGACCGTCACGTCTTCTCGCAAGCCGTCACCGAGGCGGTGTCGTCGCATCCCCGAATCCGGATCGCTCGCGAGGAGATCGATCACGTGCCCGTTGCCGGGTCGGGATGGTCACCGGTCATCATCGCCACCGGCCCGCTCACCTCCGACGCGCTGTCCGCCGACATTCAACGGCTGGTGGGCGACCAGCACCTGGCCTTCTACGACGCGATCAGTCCGATCGTGCTGGCCGAATCAATCGACATGTCGAAGGTGTTCCGCGCCTCGCGGTGGGATCGAAGTGTTTGGAGCCCTGACAAGGCAGAAGGCATAAGGCAGAAGGCAGAAGCGCCCGCTCCAGAGGGGGAGGGCGATTATCTGAACTGTCCGTTCACGAAAGATGAATACGACGCGTTTTACGACGCGCTCGTGGCGGCGGAGTCGGCGACGGTGCACGACTTCGACGCGGTGAAGTTCTTCGAGGGGTGCCTGCCGATCGAGGTGATGGCCCATCGCGGGCGTGACACGCTGCGCTTCGGGCCGATGAAGCCGGTCGGGCTGACCGACCCGCGCACCGGCCGTTACCCGTACGCCGTGGTGCAATTGCGGCAGGACACACTGGCCGGCGATCACTACAGCCTGGTGGGGTTCCAGACGCAGATCAAATGGGGCGACCAGGCGCGCGTGCTTCGCATGATCCCCGGGCTCGAGCAGGCCGAGTTCGTCCGCTTCGGCATGGTGCACCGCAACACCTACATCTGCGGGCCGAAGGTGCTGCGCCCCACGTGGCAGACGAAGTTTCGCGACGATCTCTTCTTCGCCGGCCAGGTGTCGGGCGTCGAGGGATACGTCGAGTCCGCGGCGTCGGGACTGCTCGCCGGTCTCAACGCGGCCGCGCTCGCGACGGGGCGCGAGCCTCGCGTCCTGCCGCGGACCACCGCGATCGGCGCGCTCGCCCATTACGTCTCTCACGCGGACCCCGCGCACTACCAGCCGAGCAACATCACCCACGGCATCATGGAGCCGCTGGCGAACCCGCCGCGCGACAAGGCGGCGAAGAAGTCGCGGATCGCGGAACGGGCGCTCGCCGATCTGCAGGACTGGCTCGGAGCGCCGGCGCTCGGCGCCCGCTGACCATGGCACCTCGCGGCCGCGGCACCGAGCGAGGAACCAGCCGTCGCGGGCTGCTCGCCCGCGGCGACGTGGCCGACGTGCCGGAAAACCTGCGAGAGCATCTCAAGGCGTTTCTCCGGTTCCTCGAGCTGAATCGAAACGTCTCGCCGCACACCGTGCGCGCCTACGAGATCGACGTCGCCCAGTACCTTGCGTGGGTGGCATCGGGCAACGACGTCCGCATTTCGCAGTTGGCCGCCGCGCAGCTCGACGGCCTCAGCGTTCGGGACTGGGTGGCGGCCCTCAATCGCGCCGGCCAGGCGCGGACGACGGTGGCGCGGAAACTGTCGGGGGCGCGCGCCTTCATGCATTACCTGCAGCGCGAAGGGGTCATCGAGCACGACCCCACTGGCGCTGCCGTCGCGCCGAAACTGGACAAGACGATCCCGGTGCACCTTTCGGAGACGGAGATCGCCGCACTGCTCGACAGTGTGGACACGCGGACGCCGCTCGGCCGCCGCGACCGCGCGATGTTCGAGCTCTTCTACGCCTCCGGGCTGCGCTTGAGCGAGCTCGTCGGGGTGAACCTCGAGGACCTGGACCTCAACGGGCGGGTCGTCCGCGTGCTCGGCAAGGGCCGAAAGGAGCGGCTCGTCCCGCTCAATCCGGTGGCCGCCGATGCTATCCGTGCGTGGATGAAGGATCGCGCCGCGATCGTGCTCCGCGATGGCTCCGCCCGCGCCGGCGCGTCGGGGGTCGGGAGTCGGAAGCCGGGAGTTGGCCGAACCCACGACGACGAGCCGCTGTTCGTCAACGCGCGAGGGGGGAGAATCACGGGGCGGAGCGTGGATCGGCTACTGCGCCGCTACGTGGCCCGCTGCAGCGCCCGGACGGGGATCAGCCCGCATGCGCTGCGGCATTCGTTTGCGACGCACCTGTTGCAGCGTGGCGCCGATCTGCGCGGGATCCAGGAGCTGCTCGGCCACGCGCGGCTCAGCACTACCGAGCGCTACACGCACGTGAACACGACGCAGTTGAAAGAGGTGTATCGGAAGGCGCATCCGCGTGCGAAAAAAGCAGGGGATACGTAGGCGACGCTTTGTCGCAGCGGCTGCTTCGCAGCCGTGGGCGTGGCTTCGCTCGATAAGGCCCGGACGCTCGGACTAAATCAGCAGTCTGTTCGCGGCGCGGATTGGCCTCATCCTGCCATGGCCACGACGCGCCGCTTCGGCAGCTCGATCCCGAGCGTCTTGATCTTGTAGTTCATCACGCGCGGGCTGATGCTGAGCAGGTCCGCGGCGTCCTTCTGCACCCAGTTCGCCATCTTCAGCGCCTCGGTCAGCGCCTGGCGCTCGATGTCCTCCAGCGGGATGCCCGTCGGCGGAATCCGGACCACGGTCGATTCCCGCGCGCCAGTCGTCCCCTGGGCCGCGTCGCCGAGCCGCAGATCGTCGGCGGCGATCACAGATCGCTCGGCCAGGAGCGCGGCCCGCTCGATCGCGTTCTCCAGCTCGCGGATGTTGCCAGGCCAGTTGTAGCGCATCAGCAGCTTCTGGGCCTCGGGATCGATGCCGTCGAGCCGCTTCTTGAGCTCGTTGCCGAAGCGGCGCAGGAACGACAACGCCAGCGCGTGGATGTCTTCCTTCCGCTCGCGCAGCGGCGGCGTCTGGATCGAGACGACGTTCAGCCGGTAGTACAGGTCCTCGCGGAACGTGCCCGCCGTCACCATCGAGGGCAGGTCGCGATTGGTCGCGGCGATCAGCCTGACGTCGACGCGGATCGTCCGGGTTCCGCCGAGCCGCTCGAATTCGTGCTCCTGCAGCACGCGCAGGATCTTCGCCTGCGTGCTCGGGCTCATGTCGCCGATTTCGTCGAGGAAGAGCGTCCCGCCGTCGGCCTGCTCGAAGCGGCCGATCCGCTGCCGGTCGGCGCCGGTGAACGCGCCCTTCTCGTGGCCGAACAGTTCCGATTCGAGCAGGTTCTCCTGGAGCGCCGCGCAGTTGACCTTCACGAAGTTCCGCGCCGCTCGCAGCGAATTGTGGTGAATCGCGCCGGCGATGAGCTCCTTGCCGGTTCCGGTTTCGCCGTGGATGAGCACCGTCGAATTGCTCTTGGCCACCTTCTTGACCACACCGAGGACGCGCTGCAGCGCGTCGCTGTTGCCGACGATCTTCTCGAAATCGTAGGTCTCCTGCTGCTCGTTGCGGAGGTAGTCGAGCTCGTGGCGCAGCCGCTTCAGCTCGAGCGCCTTCTCGATCTTGACCTCCATCTCCTCGATCTCGAAC
Source organism: uncultured Acidobacteriota bacterium (assembly GCA_963709325.1). Classification (GTDB taxonomy): domain Bacteria; phylum Acidobacteriota; class Vicinamibacteria; order Vicinamibacterales; family UBA2999; genus VFZN01. Next base: position 44,615 of record CAVPVV010000001.1, read on the forward strand.
GGCTTCTGGACGTAGTCGAAGGCGCCGATCTTCATCGCTTCGACCGCGGTGTTCACCGTGCCGAACGCCGTCATCAGAATCACCGAGACCGTCGGGTGCAGCGACTTGGTGGTGCGCAACACGTCGAGACCGTCCGAGCCGCCCATCTTCAAATCGCTGACGACCACGTCGAAGTAGCTTTCGTGCAGCCGCTCGAGCGCCGCGTTGCCGTTCGACGCTTCCTCCACCTCGTGCCCGGCGGTGGAGAGGGCCAGCGCCAGCCCGCGCCTGAGCGCGTCGTGATCGTCCGCTACGAGAATGCGTGCCATGAACCCGTCCTATGCCTTGTGCGCCGGCTCGACCGGCAACGTCACTCGAAAACAAGCGCCACTGCCGTCACCGGGGGCCAGGTCGATCCGCCCCTCGTGCGCGTCAACGATCTTGCGCACGATTGCCAGACCAAGGCCGGAGCCCTGCGGCTTGGTGGTGAAGAATGGCTGGAAGATCTTCTCGGCCTTGTCGGGCGGGATCCCCGGGCCGTTGTCCACCACGTCGACGACGACGCTGCGGACAGCGTGCTGCGTGTCGGGGACCAGCGCCCCCTCCTCGGCGGTGCGCGCCTCCCGCGCCTCCACCCGCAGCCGCCCCTGTCCTTCGAGCGCCTGATAGGCATTGATCACCAGGTTGGCGAAGACCTGGGTCAACTGATGCCGGTCGGCGCGGATGTGCGGAATCGCTTCCGGTACCAGGACGTGCACCTGCACATGGCCGCGACGGGCCTGGCTGTCAGCGAGCCCGATTGCGTTCGCCAGCGATTCGCGCAGCGCGGTCGGCTCAACCTGGAGCCGGACCGGCCTGACGAACTCCAGCACTTCCTGGACGATGGCGTTGGCCATCTTCGCTTCGCTGATGATGTCGCCAACCAGCGCCTGAACCTCGGGGTTGTCCGGTGTCTTGCGGCGGACCAGCCCGGCCAGCACTTCGATGCCGGCGAGCGGGTTCTTGATTTCGTGCGCCATCACCGCCGCCATCTCGCCGACCGCGGCCAGCCGATCGCGAAGCCGTTCGCGCTCTTCCATCTGCTCGACGTAGGTGAGGTCCTTGAAGAAGAGCGTCGCGCCCATCACCACGCCGGCCTCGCTCCGGACGAGCGACAGGCTGTAGCCGACGACGGTATCGGTTGAGGTGAGGCGCAGTTCGGCGCGGCTCGGCAGGGAGGGGCGGTCGAAGACGCCACTCAGCACGCGCAGGATGTCGGGATGGTCGCCAAGGACGCGCTCGATCCGGCGTCCGGAATAGTCGTCGTCGGGCAGACGAAAGAGGCGGCGCGCCTCTTCGTTGATCAACACCACCTGGCCGGCGCGATCGATCGCGAGGACTCCGCTGCGCATATTGGCGACCAGGCAGCGGAAGAAGTCCGCGGCGACGGGCGCCGGTGCCGGCACGGAGCGAGGCTTTGCCATAGGCATGGACGTAGGCTCGACCACTGGGGGCAAACGGCGTGCCCGCTGCCCGATCTCAGCAGATGCCGCTAAGTCCTTGCGATTACAGAATTTGGATTATTGACCAAAAATAGTCGCGATTACAAAATTGTCGATCACTGACGTTTTTGCTCGAGCTCGGATGTCAGCATTTCCCACTGCGCGAGCAGCTCTCCAACCGTCCACATCAGTGATTGGTGCTCGTCAATGACCGACTTCCCGCCGTCGGTGCGGCTGTAGAAGGCGGGGTCGGCCATCTGCGCTTCGAGGGTCTTGATATTCCGCTCGGCCTCGCCGATCCGGCCCTCCAACTCGGCAATTCTCGTCTCGAGCTGCCGGCGGGCGCGGTCCTGCTTCCGCTGCTCCGCATCGTCGCGCTTCTTTTCGGCGTAGTCGCGAGGTGGGATGGGCTTGGTTGCGGGAGTGGTCGAAGGCGCGGATTGCGCCGCTGCCGGCTTCTTGGGCGCCGGAGTTGAAGCAGGAGCGGTCGCCGGAGCCGCTGCCGCGGCCTGCGCCTTCTGGCTCCACAGGAAGGCTTCGTAGCCGCCCGGATAGGGCGTGGCCCGGCCATGCCCGACGTCGATGATCTTGGTCGCCAGCCGATCGACGAAATACCGATCGTGAGACACGAAGATCAGCGTCCCGCCGTAATCCACCAAGGCATCGAGGAGGACCTCTTTCGAATCGATGTCGAGGTGATTGGTCGGCTCATCGAGAAGCAGCGTGTTCGACGGACGCAGCAGCATCCGCGCCACCGACAGGCGCGTCCGTTCACCTCCGGACAGCACGGCCGCCTTCTTGTAGACGTCGTCTCCCGAGAACAGGAAGCCGCCCAGAATGTTCCGAATCGCCGGCACCATGTGGTTCGGCGACCCCGAGGCCAGCGTCTCGTAGACGGTAAGGTTTGGGTCCAGCTTCGTCGCCTCGTCCTGGGCGAAGTACTGCGTCACCACCTGATGGCCTTCGGTCCTCGTCCCTCGATCGGGCGCCTCGGATCCTGACAGCAGCCGCATCAGCGTGGACTTGCCGGCCCCGTTGTGGCCGACCAGCGCGATGCGATCGCCGCGCTCGATGTGCAGGCTCACGTCGTCGAGCACGACCTTTCCGCCGTAAACCTTGCGCGCGTGGGCGATCTCGAGGACGGTGCGTCCGCTCTTGGGCGCGGCCGGGAACTGGAAGCGGATGCGCTTGCGCTCGGGCGGGACGTCGATGCGCTCCACCTTCTCGAGCAGCTTGATCCGGCTCTGCACCTGCGCCGCCTTCGTCGCCTGGTAACGGAAGCGGTTGATGAACGCTTCGACCCGCTCGATCTCCTCGTCCTGGCGCCGCTTCGCCTCCCGCAGCCGCTCGAGCCGCGCGTCGCGCTCCTCGAGGTACTTCGAGTAGTTGCAGTGGTAGTCGGTGATCGTCTTCAGCGAAAGGTCGGCGATGCGAGTCACAACCGCGTCGAGAAAGTAACGATCGTGCGAGACGACGATGACCGCGTGCGGGTAGCCGATTAGGAACTCCTCGAGCCAGTTGCGGGCGTCGAGGTCCAGGTGGTTGGTCGGCTCGTCGAGCAGCAGGAGATCGGGAGCGCTCAGCAGCAGCTTGGCGAGCGCGAGGCGCATCTGCCAGCCGCCGGACAGGTGCTCGGCCATGTCCTCGAACTGCGCCGGCTCGAAGCCGAGGCCGGCGAGCACGGTACCGACCTTGAGGTCCATCTGGTAGCCGTCGGCGATCCGAAAGCGGTCCTGCAACTCCGAATAGCGATGAAGGATTGCTTCGTGCTCGGACTCGGGCAGCGACGCCTCGCCGAGCCGCTCCTCCAGATCGTGCATCTCCGCCTTCATGTCGAGCAGCGGCTTGAGGGCCTGTGTGGCCTCGTCCACGATCGTGCGGCCGCGGTGGGTGAGGCCGTCCTGCGGCAGGTAGCCGAGCGTGAGGTCGTTGGGCCGCTGGACGACGCCGTTGTCGGGCTCCTCGAACCCGGCCAGCATCTTGAGGAGCGTGGTCTTGCCGGCGCCGTTGGGACCGCACAGCCCGACCCGATCGCGATCACCGATTTGCCATGTGACGTGGTCGAGCAGCACACGGTCACCGAACGATTTCGTAAGGGATTGGAGCTGGATCACGGCTTCGGATGGCGCGGCGGGGAAGGCAGCCGCAGATTACGGCGGATTCGAAGGTGCAGTACCCGACGCTCGGTACTTCAGCACCTCACACCATCAAGGCGCCTATTCGCCGAGAGCCTTGGCAGCGGCGGAGAGCACCTGCGGCACGCGGAACGGCTTGGTCAGGTAGCCGGCGACGCCGAGATTCACGGCTTCGATCGCGCTCGATTCGGTCGAGAACCCGGTGATGATGATGACCGGAAGGTCGGCCCTGAAGCGCTTGGCTTCGCGAATCAGAGAAAGGCCGTCCATGCCGGGCATCTTCAGATCCGCAATCAGCAGGTCGTAGTGCCCGAGGCGGAGCCGCTCGACTCCCGCACGCCCGTCCGGCGCGGTGTCCACGTCGTATTCGGCGAGCGCCAGCGTCTTTGACAGCAGCTCGCGGATGCTCGCTTCATCGTCCACCACGAGAATGCGCGGGCGCCCGGCGCGGCCCTGCGGCTTGTCGAGCGGGATGATGACGGGCCGCTCACCGCTGCGGGGGCGCTGCGAATCCAGCCAGGCGTCGATGTCGCGCTTGCGGAACCGCCACTGACGGCCAACCCGGACTGCCGGAATCTTCCCGGCCTTGATCAGCCGATAGACGGTTCGCAGATTGACTTGGAGGTACTCGAGAACCTCCTCAGTCGTCAGGAAAATCTCGTCGCTCGGGAAGTTGGTGGCCACTAAAGTATCTCTGAGTCCGCTAGTTTACCCGCATTTCGCTGATTGTGAACGTTCTTCTCGGAATCAGACCATCTTTCTGCCGCCTCCGTCTTAGACAATAAGGCGAGAGAATCCCGGGTGCTCCCGCAAGTCGCAACGACAGACGAAGAGCTCGTGGCCCGGACGGTCGCGGGCGATTCGGATAGCTTCAACCAGCTCATCAAACGATGGGAACGGCCGATTTATGCCCTGGCGTATCGGACCATCGGACGGGATGAGGACGCGCGCGACGTCTGCCAGGAAACCTTCCTCCGGGCTTTCCGGGCGCTGCCCGGCTTCAAGGGTCAGGCGAAGTTCTCCTCGTGGCTCTATCGCATCACCCTTAACCTCTGCCGGGACTGGATTCGCCGGCAGCGGCGCACGCCAATCGTGTCGGCGCCAGAGGGGGTGGACGTTGTCGAGCTCGCGAGTGAGCAGGGACCGGTCGAATCGATCGAGGATCTGGTTGCCAGAAAGCAACTCAGCAGGACGGTGGGCGAGGCCATGCGCTTCCTGCCCGAGGAGCAGCGTACAGCCATCATCTTGAAGGAATATCACGGGCTCACCTTCCAGGAGATCGCCGACCTGCAGGGCTGCCCGTTGAGCACCGTCAAGACGCGGCTGTATCAGGGGTTGAGCGTATTGCGCCGGAGACTCGAGACAGAGGGTCGGACCGGCGTCCGGACGACAGAGAAGGCATCATGACCGAGACATTCACCTGCGACGACAAGGAACAACTCGTCGCGTACCTCTACGACGAGGTGGACGGCATCACCCGGCGCCGAATCGAGGAGCACCTGCGGCTCTGCGACGCATGCTCTGCCGAGATCGATGGCCTCGGCGGCGTCCGGCGCGAGCTGGCGACGTGGACCCCGCCCGAGGCGGCGCTCGGATTCAGGATTACGGCGGCCGAGGAGCCGGCAGCCGTAGAAACCGTGGCCCGACCTTCACGCTGGCCGCACATCCCGGCCTGGGCGCAGGCAGCAGCCGCGGTGCTGGTCGTCGCCGCGGGGCTGTCGATCGCGAACCTGCAAATTCGCTACAGCGCCGACGGCCTCGTGGTCACCACCGGCTGGATGGGCACGACCTCCGCGGATCCGAGCGCCTCTGCGACTGCGGCGGCGAAGACCGAAACGCCAGACTGGAGGCCGGCGCTGGCGGCCCTCGAACAATCGCTGCGGCAGGAGATCCACGTCGTGCACCCTGCTACTGCGTCAACGCCGGCCCCGGTGTCGGCGCGCGGCAGCGACGTGTCGCTGCAGCGAGTCGCCGACTTGATCGAGCAGAGCGAGCGGCGCCAGAAGCAGGAGCTGGCGTTGCGGCTCGTGCAGTTCGGCCGCGACCTCGAGGTGCAGCGGCGCACCGACCTCGTCAGGATCAACCAGGGCTTCGGGCAGTTCGAAGGGCGGGCCGGTGCGGAGATCGCACGCCAACGCCAGATGATCGACTACATCATCCGAGTGTCGGCGCAGCCGCCGCCTCAGTGAGTGGCAGACGAGGAGTTCGACCAATGATCAGAAAGCTGGTAGGGGGAACGATGGTCGCCGTGCTCGCGGTGGCGGGACCGGCGGCGGCACAGGAGCCGGCACCGGCCGCGTCCGCGCCGCGGCCGCTGGACCACGTGGAGTTGCGGCACCAGATCTTCGTGATGGAGGGCGCGCTGTCCCGCGCGGTCGAGTTCGGCGCATCGCAGCTGAATCGCGAACTGCGGTCGGTTGCGCCTGAGATGTTCTTGCTGGCCGGCGACGCCCAGGCCCGCGGCATCTACCTCGAAGGTTACGGCATCTTCTTCGACGTCGCGGTCCCGATGCTGCGGCAGAGCATGATGTGGAGCCTGCGGATGATGCTCCAGCAGGACGACGCGAGCACCAAGAAGGCGATCGCGGAACTCCGGCGGCACATCCAGACCGAAACCGATCCGGCACGGCGTCAGAACCTTGAAGCGGCTATGTCGCGACTGGAAGCGCAGGCGAACCCGCTGGCAAACGTCGCCCGTCCGACACCGGCAATGGGCGGTCCGGCCGGCCTGGCCTCGGCCTCGATTCGTCAGGAGCAGCCGCCGTCGCCGCAGGCGGCGCAACCCGCGCCCGAGCCGGGCGCCGATTTCCCGTGGCTGATGGATACCAACCGCCGCTACACCGAACAGGTCCAGCGCGCGCTCATCGACGCGATGATCGACTTCAGCGCCCCGATGTCGATCGGCAACGACGAGTGGCTCACGGTGGCCGCCCGCGACAACGAACGGCGTGACTCGCTCGCGCCGCAGGATCCGTACGAGGAAGTTGTCACGGTACTGCTCCGGATCAAGGGCTCGGACCTCAAGGATTACCGGTCGGGAAAGATCGACAAGGTCGAGGCCCGCAAGCGCGTACGCGTTGGCGAGTTCTAATCAAGGCGGGCAAAGCACTTAGCGCACCTGCGGCACCGGTCGCAGCAGTCGCACCCGGGCGGGAACTTTCTCAACCGCCCGGTGTCATACACTAGCAATCGCATGACGCAGTCCCGCCGCCTCCCCATGCCGCGGACTATCGTTGGGGCACTGCTCCTGCTCGCGGCGATCGTTCCGGCTGAAGAAGCCTGCCGCAAGAGCATCGATCCGGTCGCGGCCCTCGAACCTATCGACGTCGTCACCGGATGGTTCGATGCCGGCATCGTCGAGGGCGGCAAGAACAAGCTCGTGCCGAGCGTCTCGCTGAAGCTGCGCAACAAGTCCACCGAGGCGGTCCGCTCGATCCAGATCAACGCCATCTTCCGCCGGGTCGGCGAAGCCGAGATGTGGGGCGAGCACTTCGGCTGGGCCGTGCAGCGTGACGGGCTGCCGCCGGGCGAGCTGACGAAGGAGCTCGTGCTGCAATCAGCGCTCGGCTACACGAGCGACACGCCGCGCCTTCAGATGCTGCAGAACACCGAGTTCGTAGACGCGAAGGTGGAGCTCTTCCTCAAGCAGGGCTCGCAGGTCTGGGCCAAGCTCGCCGAGTATCCGATTCAGCGCCAGCTGCTCACGCGCTAGCACGGCAGCGTTAAACCGCACGATCGCACGTCCGGCGTAAGGAAAACCGCGCTCGACCGCGTATACTCGCGCGCATGTCCAGCGCTCCGCCCGTGCTCGAGCGCCGCCTCGGTCCTTACGATGCGGCCGCGATCATCGTCTCCAATGTCATCGGCGGTGGCATCCTGTTCACGCCGCCGCAGGTCGCGCAGATGACGCCGGACCCGTGGTGGTTCCTGGGGACGTGGCTCGCCGGAGGAGCGCTTGCTTTCGCGGGAGCGATGGCCTACGCCGAGCTCGCAGCGCTGCGGCCGCGCGCTGGCGGCGAATACGTCTACCTGCTGGCCGCGTACGGTCGCCTGCTTGCGTTTCTGACCGGCTGGACCTCGTTCGTCGCCGGCTTTGCCGGAGCGATTGCCGCCAGTGCCGCGGTCCTGGCCTTCTACATGGGACGCTTCGTCCCGTGGGCCTCGAGCGACGCGGCGTATTTCGTCGTGCCGCTGCCGTTCGTTCCCCTCACGGTGTCACCGCAGACGATCACCGCGATCGCTGCGATCTGGCTGATGTCGTTCGTGCACCTGCGCGGCGTCGGCCCGGGCCGGCTGGTCAGCAACCTGCTGGCTGCGCTCAAGGTGTCGGCGCTGCTCGTGTTCATCGTGCTGGGTTTCGCGCTCGGGACCGGATCGATGGGCAACGTCGCCCAGTCGGCAGGAACCGTTGCCCCGACCACGTGGCTGTTCGCGCTCATTCCCGTGATGTTCACCTACTCGGGATGGAACGCCGCCGGATACGTGGCGGAGGAGATCCGCGATCCGGGACGCAACGTCCCGAAGGCGCTCGCCATCGGCACGCTGGCGGTCATCGCCATCTACTTCTTCCTGAACCTGCTCTATCTCTACGTGTTCCCGGTCGGTCAGCTCGCCACGGTCAAGGGCAGCGTACTCGACGTGATCGCCGAGCGCCTGCTCGGCACCGCCGCGGGCAACATCATGGGCATCGTCTCGATCATCAGCCTGCTCGCCAGTATCAGCGCGATGACCTTTGCCGGTCCTCGCGTCTACTACGCGATGGCCCGCGACGGCCTGTTCTTCACCCGCGCCAGCGCCGTGCACCCGACTTACAAGACGCCGGCGATTTCGATCGTCGCCCAGGCGATGTGGGCGACGGTTCTCGTGCTCACCGGGAGCGCAACCGCGCTCACCACCTACACCGGTTTCGCGGTGGTGCTGTTCGCCGGGCTCGCGGTGGCCGCCGTCTTCGTGCTGCGCGCCAAAGAACCGGACGCGCCTCGTCCCTTCAAGGCGCTGGGTTACCCGACTGCCCCTGCCATCTTCGCCGGCGCGAGCCTGCTCATCGTGCTGAACGCGCTCTGGACGGATCTGGTGAAGCCGCTGAGCAGCGGCCAGCCGATGGGCCCGTCAGCGGTCGGACTGTTCGTCATCGCGCTCGGGCTGCCCCTGTACTTGTGGTTCTCCCGGCGCCGGTGACCAGGCAGAAGCCAGAAGGCTTGACCGCTCTCCCGTTCAGGGTTTGGGCGACAGGTTCTGCGTGACAGTCAGCGTGCGATCGGGTTGGACGTGGACGTCGAAGCTGGCGGTTTGGAAGCCGTCCATCCGTACTTCGATCTTGTGGCCGCCCGGGGCCAGGCGCAACGCCTGGAATACGCCGTCGAAGTCGTTGACCGTGCCGGCGTAGTAGCCGTCGACGATGACCTGAGCCTCCCGCGGCTGCACCTTCAACCGGACCCCGCCGGTCATGAACGTCGTCGGCGGGCCGTAATGGTACGGCCAGGGCCAGTAGCCGGCCGTGCCCCACACCAGCGGCCACGGCGCGTAGAAGAGCGGGCTCCAGGCGAAGGCACCGCTCACCCAGAACGGATCCCAATGGTACGGATGCGCGAAGTAGTGGCCCGGCGGTCCCCACGCCGGGCCCCACCAACCGCGCGGTCCGCCAGGCGGATAGGCTACCGGCCCTCTCCCCGGCGGCAGCGATCGACCAGCCGTGGATGCAGGACCACGACTGCTCGCACCACCGCGACCGCCGCCGCGGCCCTGGTCCGGTTGATCGGCGGTTTTATCCTTGCCGGCCTTCGGGTCTGGAGAGGTGCCGGAGGACGCCGGGACCTCGAGCCTGACCGGTGGTTCGGGTTGGGGAGGGGCGGTGTTCACCGGTTCGCGCGGAGGCGTCGGCGACGGCTGGGCCGGAATCGGCGTGGAGCTCTGAGCGAGCAGCGGCGTCCCGACTCCGCAGGTGACCACGACGACAGTGGCCACGATGTGTCGTCTCATGACAGACCTCAATGGCGAGGCAGGCGCAGGGCGCAAACAGCAACGCGTTTGCCATGCTCGAGGTCGTGAAAATCGCGCCAAAAACCGCGGCACATCTCACCGAACTGTCCTCGGTGGGCGGTACGGCTGTCCTCGTGAGAGACTACCGATCTGGCATGTCCACTCACGACGCGACCTTCCAAGCCACCACCGTCCTGGCGGTCCGTCGCGACGATCGCACGGTGCTGGCCGCTGACGGCCAGGTAACCATCGGCAACATCGTGGTGAAGCAGGGCGCGCGGAAGATCCGCCGCCTGTACAACGATCAGGTGATCGTCGGCTTCGCCGGCTCGGCCGCCGATTCCTTTGCGCTGTTCGGCCGCTTCGAATCGAAGCTCGAACAGTATCGCGGCAATCTCGAACGATCCGCCGTCGAGCTCGCCAAGGACTGGCGGATCGATCGTGCGCTGCGTCGCCTGGAAGCGATGCTAATCGTCGCCGACAAGCGCGATATGTTCCTGTTGTCGGGGACCGGCGACCTGATCGAACCCGACGAGGGCATCATCGGCATCGGTTCGGGCGGTGCGTTCGCGCAGGCGGCCGCCAAGGCGCTGGCGCGGCACACCGAGCTCGGCGCGCGCGCCATCGCCGAAGCGTCGATGCAGGTTGCCGCCGAAATCTGCATCTACACCAACAGCCATCTCACACTCGAAGAACTGTGATTCCCCTGCCAGAACGCTCGGCCAGTGCGATCGATACCTTGACGCCGCGGGAGATCGTCGCCGAGCTCGACAAGTACGTGGTCGGCCAGGCCCGTGCCAAGCGAGCCGTCGCGATTGCGCTGCGCAATCGTCTTCGCCGCCAGAAGCTGCCGCCGGACCTCGCCGAGGATGTGGCGCCGAAGAACATTCTGATGATCGGGCCGACCGGCGTCGGGAAGACCGAGATCGCCCGGCGGCTGGCCAGGCTGGCGCAGTCGCCGTTCATCAAGGTCGAGGCGTCGAAGTTCACTGAGGTCGGCTACGTCGGGCGCGACGTCGAGTCGATGGTCCGCGACCTGGTCGAGCTCGCCGTCGACATGGTTCGCGAAGAGCAGATGAAAGAGGTGGCGGACAAGGCGGAGCAGTCGGCCGAAGAGCGGCTGCTCGACCTGTTGTTGCCGCCGCGGCCGACGGCGCCGGACGAGGATCCGAGCCGCGCCCGCGATGCCCAGCAATCGACGCGGGAGCGGATGCGCGAACAGCTCCGTGCCGGCCGCCTCGACGACCGCATCGTCGAGATCGACGTGCAGGATCGACAGGTGCCGTCGCTCGAAATCATCCAGGGCTCGTCGATCGAGGAAATCGGGCTGAACCTGAAGGAGATGATGCCCGGTTTCTTCCAGGGACGATCCAAGCGCAAGCGGGTGCCGGTGTCGGAGGCGCGCGAGCGGCTGCTCGTGGACGAGCAGCAGAAGCTCGTCGACATGGATTCGGTCTCGAAGCTCGCGGTTCGGCGCGTCGAGCAGTCGGGCATCATCTTCGTAGACGAGATCGACAAGGTCGCCGGCCGCGAGGGCGGACAAGGCCCGGACGTGAGCCGCGAAGGGGTGCAGCGCGACATCCTGCCGATCGTCGAAGGCACGACCGTCAACACCAAGCACGGGATGGTCCGCACCGATCACATCCTGTTCATCGCCGCCGGCGCGTTCCACGTCTCGAAGCCGTCGGACTTGATTCCCGAGCTGCAGGGGCGATTTCCGATTCGGGTGGAGCTCGAGGCGCTCGGGCAGGCCGAGTTCGTGCGGATTCTCACCGAGCCGCGGAGCGCCCTGATCAAGCAGTACACGGCGTTGATGGCGACCGAGGGCGTGACGCTCACCTTCAGCGACGAAGCGATCGCGCTGGTCGCCGAGTTCGCGGCGACGGTCAACGAGCAGACCGAGAACATCGGGGCGCGGCGGTTGCACACGATCATGGAACGGCTGCTCGACGAAGTGTCGTTCGAAGCTCCAGAGCTGACGGGGCAATCGATTACCATTGATGCGGCATACGTGCGCCGCATGCTCGCCGACATCGTGCGGAACGAAGATCTGTCCCGCTACATCCTGTGAAGTCGCCACTTCGGGAACGCCTGTTCCTCCTGCTGCTCGTGATCTGCGCGGTGGCGGTGATGGGGTGTGGCAAGAAAGGGCCGCCGCGGCCGCCGCTTGCGCGAGTGCCGCAAGCCCCGATCAAGCCGGCCGCTGTTCGGGTCGGCAACGAGGTATATCTGTCGTTCGGCGTGCCGGCCGCCAACACGAGCGGGGAGTCGCCTGCTGACATCACGTCGATTGATCTTTTCGCATTCACCGGCACGGCGCCGCCGGCTGGCCCGGATCCGACCAAGACTGCCGTGAAGATTGGCAGCTATGCGGTCGTGCCGCCTCCGCCCCCGCCCGCGCCGCCTCGCGAAGGGGAGCCGGCGCCACCGTCTCCTCCTCCGATACCTGCGTTCATCCAGGGCGCGCAGGCGGTCGTCCGCGAAGCGCTGACGCCGGAGCTGATGGAGCCGACCCTGAACAAGACCCAGGCTGCACCGGCGGCCGGCCTTGAACCAGAGCCGTATTACGAGGCCGTCGCCGGACCGCTGGTGCCTGCTTCCGACGCGGCGGTGATGAAGCGGTTCTACGTTCTGGTCGCGCAGGGCCCCCGCGGGCGTGCGAGCAGTCCGACAGCGGCTGTGTCCGTGCCGCTTCGCGATGCCACCTCGCCGCCATCGGGCCTGGCGCTGGACTACACCGAGAAGGGAATGACCCTCAAATGGTCAGCGGCGCCCGACGCGCACGTCGCTCCGGTGGCGCCGGAGGACAAGACGGTGCTCGCGAGCAAGCCGCTCACGCCGCCGCCTCCGGCGACCACGTATCACGTCTTCGACGCGCCGCGGACCCCGTCGCCGGCGGGAGACATGTACCAACTACAGCTCCCGACGCCGCTGTCGCAGTCACCCGTGGCCTCGGCGGAGTTCTCGATTCCCGGCGCCATCGATTACGGCGTCGAACGCTGCTTCGTCGTCCGGCCCGTGGACACGATCGCCGGGGCGGTCACGCTCGGCCGCGCCTCGGAGCCCGGGTGCGTGACCCCGCGCGACACCTTCCCCCCGGCGCCGCCGCAGCGACTCGCGGCGATTGCCGGCATGAACATCATCAACCTGATTTGGGAGCCGAACAGCGAACCGGACCTCGCCGGGTATATCGTGTTGCGGGGCACGGCTCCCGGCGACATGCTGCAGGCGATTACCCCGACACCGATTCGCGAGACCACCTATCGCGATCAATCGGTGCGGCCGGGCGAGCGCTATGTCTACGCGGTGGTCGCGGTGGACAACGCCAATCCGCAGAACGTCAGCGGGCAGTCGAACAGAGTCGAGGAGAGCAGCCGGGCGCCGCGATGAGCGCGACGACGGCCGGAGGGCAGGACACGGATATGGATCGCATCTACCGAGCACGGCAGGGCATGGGCGGGCGCTACGTCCTGGAGCGGGACGAGACCTTTTACTGGCTGGGCGGCGACATCTTCGGCGACTACTGGGCCGGGAAGGAGATCGCTCGCGACGAAAAGCTCTCCTGGATGGCGCCGGTTTCGCCGTCGATCGTCGTGTGCATCGGCCTGAACTACAAGGATCACGCGGCCGAGATGAACAAGAAACTGCCGTCCGAGCCGCTGGTGTTCCTGAAGCCGGCGACAAGCGTCATCGGGCCGGAGGAGCCGATCCGGATCCCGGAGTGGGCCGGACGGATCGAGCACGAGGCCGAGATGGCGGTGGTGATCGGCCGGACCGCCTCTCGCGTGAGCGCCGCGGATGCGATGCGCTATGTGCTCGGCGTCACCTGCCTATGCGACGTCACCGCGCGCGAGCTGCAGGCCCGGGACGTCCAGTATTCGCGTGCCAAAGGGTTCGACACCTTCTCGCCGATCGGGCCGTGCATTGCCGTCGGCCTCGACCCGTCGAACCTGGCGATCGAGGGCTGGGTGAACGGGGAGCGCCGCCATCACTCGAACACCGATCAGCTGATCTTCCCGGTGCACTACCTCGTCGAGCACGTCACGCGCTTCATGACGCTGCAGCCCGGCGACATTATCACCACCGGAACGCCCTCGGGCGTCGGTCCACTGGTCCCCGGCGATCGCAACATGGTGAAAGTGGAAGGCGTGGGCACGCTGAGCAATCCCTGCGCGGCCGCCTGAACCACGCGAACCACGAGAACCACGCGAACCACGCGAACCACGCGAACCTGCGAACCCGAATGAACCCCCTGGACACCTTGAGAGATCGCGAGCGCCGTGCCGAGGAAGGCGGCGGCGCCGAACGCCTGAAGCGGCAGCACGAAGCCGGCAAGCTGACGGCTCGCGAGCGCATCGAGCTGCTGTTCGACGCCGGCACCTTCGAGGAGGTGGACAAGCTGGTCACCCACCGGTGTCGCGACTTTGGCATGGAGGCGCAGCTCTATCCGGGAGACGGCGTGGTCAGCGGCCATGGCCGGGTCAACGGGCGCGTTGTCTATGCCTTCGCCCAGGACTTCTCGGTGTTCGGCGGATCACTCTCCGAGACCAACGCTGCCAAGATCTGCAAGGTGATGGACATGGCCGTTCGCAGCGGCTGTCCAATCGTCGGGCTGAACGACTCTGGCGGCGCGCGTATCCAGGAGGGCGTGGTCTCGCTCGGCGGCTACGCCGACATCTTCCTGCGCAACACCCTCACCTCCGGGGTGGTCCCGCAGATCTCCGCGATCATGGGGCCCTGCGCCGGCGGCGCGGTGTATTCGCCGGCCATCACCGACTTCACCATCATGGTGAAGGAGACGAGCTACATGTTCGTCACCGGCCCTGACGTGATCAAGACGGTCACTCACGAGGACGTGACGAAGGAAGCGCTCGGCGGGGCGATGACCCACAACGAGAAGAGCGGCGTCGCTCATTTCGCGGTCGAGGACGACGAGGCGTGCATCGCGCTGATTCGCGAGCTGCTCGGGTTCATGCCCGGCAACAACCTCGACGACCCGCCCCGGGTTGAGACCGGCGATCCGGCGGATCGTGAAGACACAGCGCTCGACACGCTGGTGCCGGCCTCGCCGAACCAGCCGTACGACATGCTGGACCTGATCCACACGATCGCGGACGAGGGTTACTTCCTCGAGGTGCACCAGCACTTCGCGAAGAACATCGTGGTCGGGTTCGCTCGGCTCGGCGGCCGGCCGATTGGGATCGTCGCGAACCAGCCGGCCCACCTGGCCGGGACGCTCGACATCGACGCGTCGGTGAAAGGCGCCCGCTTCGTGCGGTTCTGCGACGCGTTCAACATCCCGCTCGTCACCTTCGAGGACGTGCCCGGCTTCCTGCCCGGCACGGTCCAGGAGTACGGCGGCATCATTCGTCATGGCGCCAAGCTGCTCTACGCGTTCGCCGAGGCGACGGTGCCGAAGGTGACTGTCATCACGCGCAAGGCGTACGGCGGCGCCTATTGCGTCATGTCGAGCAAGCACATCCGGACCGACTTCAATTACGCCTGGACGACCGCGGAGATCGCGGTGATGGGCGCCGAAGGCGCGGTGAACATCCTCTACAAGCGGGAGATCGAGAAGGCCGCGGATCCGGCTGCGATGCGCCAGCAGAAGATCGCCGAGTTCCGCGAGAAGTTCGCGAATCCCTACGTCGCTGCCGAGCGCGGATTCGTCGACGAGGTGATCCTGCCGCGAACGACGCGGCGGAAGCTGATTCAGGCACTCGGCACGCTCGAGACGAAACGGGACCAGAACCCGCCGAAGAAGCACGGGAACATCCCGCTGTAGGCGCGCCTTCGACGCGTGGGCCTGCGGTGGGTACCCCAAGCCGCCTCGCCGCGTGCAGGCCGTAACCGACCTCACGCAGTGACCCACTCGAGATGTCGAAGAATCTGAGCGTATCTCGGCGCGAGCTCTGGCAATTCCTTCCACGATGTTCGAGGGCACCGACCACGCGGCTCGGCGGATTCTGAGACCCGAGCTCGAACCGCTCGTGGCCGGGAGGCGTTGCAACGTCAACTGATGCACTTCGATGAAGAGATCATCAGAGCGCCGCCAGACCCCAGATTGTGATGCGGTAGCGACAGGGGGAGCCTCCGCAATTGGCAAAGCGGAGGCCATTCCTCGGGACCCTTGATTTGCCACGATCTGACTGACGTCTTACCGCGCGAGTCCCCCTACTCGCTCAGAGAGGGACCTACCGAAGGCCCACGCGGTTAAAGCTGCGCCCTGGTCGAGCGGCCTGTTTGCCTACCTCACCGTCGCCGGCGGCTGCGACGATGTGGCTGCCTCGTATCCGCACGCCAGGTGATACAGCGCGCGGTCGAAGAAGTTGCTCACCATCCAGTTCAGCTCCTGCAGGCTGTGCAGGTGCATCGGCAGGACGTAGTCCTGCTCGGTGCGCGGGAATGCCGCTTCGATCAGACCATGCTCGGCGATGTACCGGCTCAGGTGCTGCTTCAGGATCAGGATGGCGTAGACGATCTCACTGAGCGGAATGCCCTGGCCGAACCGCCTCCGGCCCCACTCCTCGAATTCGTCCTCGGCAAAGGCGTGACCGGCGGCAATCCAGTCACCAAGGTGGTTGTAGACATTGAAAAGCCGCGTTTCGAGATCGAGACGCGGCACCTGCCCGAACGACGGCGTGCGCGGGTTGCTGAGCAGGTCGGCGACCGTTTCCGCGGTCAACTGCGGCGCGTGTGTCTGGATGAGTTCAACGAGACGGGCGGAGATCATTCGGGGGCTCCCACCGCGAAACAGACAACTGGTCCTGATCGCGATCATACGCCGATCATTCCACCGGCGGCGGAATTCCCGGGCGGCTGCCCCGACCCTGTGCAAGTGTCCCTAAGTGATAGAATCGTAAGAGTTTCGGTCTGATGAAGAAGATCCTGATCGCCAACCGCGGCGAGATCGCGGTGCGAATCATCCGTGCGTGCCGTGACATGGGGGTCCGCAGCGTCGCGGTCTACTCCGATTGCGATCGCGCGGCCCTTCACGTGCGGATGGCCGACGAGGCCTACGCCGTCGGCGGGAACCCTCCCCGCGAAAGTTACCTGCGCATCGACCGGATCGTCGATGCGGTCCGCCGATCCGGCGCCGACGCAGTGCACCCGGGCTACGGGTTCCTGGCCGAGAACGAGGATTTCGCCGCCGCCTGCCGCGATGCCGGCGTCACCTTCATCGGCCCCTCGCCCGAAGCGATCACGCTCATGGGGAGCAAGACCGCCGCGCGGCAGGTCGCGATCAAGGCCGGCGTGCCTGTTGTCCCTGGCACTGAGGATCCGCTCGGCGACGAGGTTTCTGAGGCCGACGTGCTCGCGATTGCGAAGCGGGTCGGCTATCCATTGATGCTGAAGGCCGTCGCCGGCGGCGGCGGCAAGGGCATGCGGATGGTGACGGAACCGTCGGAGCTGGCCAGTGCGCTGCGGGCGGCGCGCTCGGAAGCCGGCTCCGCCTTCGGCGATTCCGCGGTCTATCTGGAGCGCCGCATCCTCACGCCGCGCCACATCGAAGTGCAGCTCCTGGCCGACCACTACGGCACCGTGATTCCATTCGTGGAACGCGAGTGCTCGATTCAGCGCCGGCACCAGAAAGTCGTCGAGGAAAGCCCGTCGATGGCTGTCTCACCCGAGCTGCGGCAGCGAATCACATCGGCCGCCGCGTCGGTGGCCCGGCAGGCCGGCTACACCAATGCCGGGACGATCGAGTTCCTGCTCGATGCCGACGGCTCGTTCTACTTCCTGGAGATGAACACGCGCCTTCAGGTCGAGCATCCGATCACCGAGCAGGCGACCGGTGTCGATCTGGTGCAGTGGCAAATCAGAATCGCGCGAGGCGAACGCCTGACGCTCGATCCGGCCGCCATGCTCGTGGCTCGATGCCACGCGGTCGAGTGCCGGATCTACGCGGAAGATCCTGATACCGGTTTCATGCCATCACCCGGCCCGCTCCGCGGGCTCAGGGTGCCGCACGGCCCCGGGGTCCGCGATGACAGCGGAGTCTACGAGGGGGCCGAGGTGCCCATCTACTACGACCCGATGATCTCGAAGCTGATTACCTGGGCGGAGGATCGGCCCGGCGCGCTCGCCCGGATGAAGCGGGCGCTGGCCGAGTACGAGGTGCGCGGTATCCGCACCACGATTCCATTCTTCAGGTGGATTCTCGAGGACGAAGACTTCAGGGCCGCTCGTTTCGATACGACCTTCATCGACCGCAAGCTGGGTGCTCGCAACGGCGAGCCGCTCGGCCCACCCGACGACGAGCATGCGGTCGTAGCCGCCGTGGCCGTGGCAATGCGCCAGGCCACCGGCACTGCCGCGCCGACCGGGGCGGCGAGAGCGGAGTTGCCCTCGCGCTGGCAGCAGGCGGCCCGACAGGGAGCGCTCCGGTAGGGACGCGGCAGAGGACTTGGCGTGCATTTCGACCTCGAAATCGGTGGGCGCGTCCGGCGTGTTCGCGTGGAACGGCAGGACGCGCACTACCAGGTGGCCGTCGACGACCGCATTTTCCTGGTGGATTCGCGAGCGGTAAACCGCGAGACGCTTTCGTTGCTGGTCCAGGATGGCGACGGAACGGTGCGGAGTGTGGACGCGAGTGTGCAGCCGCGGCCGGGCAGCAGTACGCTCGACGTGAGCGTGTTGGGGCAGACACTCCCGGCGACGTTACTCACGCGCTTCGGCGCGCGAACTGCCCAAGGCGGCGCGTCGGGGAGCGGCCCGCAGCAGGTGCTGGCGCCGATGCCCGGCAAAGTCGTGCGCGTCATGGTTGCCCCTGGTGATTCGGTTGAACCGCGGCAGGGCCTCGTCGTGATCGAAGCGATGAAGATGGAGAACGAGCTGCGCGCGGCCCGGGCCGGACGGGTGAAGACGGTGCGCGCCGCGGAAGGGCAGTCGGTCGAAGCCGGCGCCCTGCTGGTGATCGTGGAGTAGGCCCGGTGAAGAGACTGATCGCCGCGATCTATCGCTACGCGCGCGCGATCGTCGTCGTGCTCGCGGTGACGCTCGCGGTCGTGCTGGCGAGTGTCGTCAGCATCGACCTCGGCCCTTCGCTCAAGGCCCAGGCCGAGCGCGGCGGCCGCGCCTGGCTCGACCGGCCGATGCACATCGGACGGCTCAGCGTTCTGCTCGGCCGCGGCCGCTTCGTTCTGGACGATGTCGTCATCGACGGCATGCGCCCGGACGAAGAGCCCTGGCTGGTCGCGAAGCGAATCGAGGTGTCGCTCACCTGGAACGCGCTCTTCCACCGCGAGGTGCTGCTCGATTCGATCCAGATGACCGACTGGCGGATGGTAGTCGAGTCGTTCGCCGATGGACGACAGACGTTTCCGCGGGTGACCGGGCCGCCGCGCCCACCTCGCGACGGTCCGAACCCGGTGGTGACGACGCTCAAATACGTGCACACCTACCGTGGCGAGTTCGTCTTCCGCGATTACGGTTCCAACTGGAGCACGGTCGCGCGCAACCTCGACATCACGTTGCTGAAGGCGGAGGAATATCGTGGGGTGATGCGCTTCTCCGACAGCACCGTCACCATCCAGAACTTCAAGCCGATGTCGGCGCGGGCCCGCGGCAGCTTCAAGCTGGACGGCACGAAGGTCCTCTTCGACAGGCTGGAGCTCGTCACCGACGGAGCGGCCACCGACGTGACTGGGATGGTTGATCTGAAGAACTGGCCCGAACAGCTCTACAACGTCAAGTCGCGCATCCAGTTCCCGCGGATGCGAGAGATCTTCTTCGCCACCAACACTTTTTCGCTGCACGGCGAAGGCGACTTCACCGGGACCTTCCATCTGTTCAAGGGAGGCCGCGAGCTGAAGGGCGATTTCCACAGTCGTGAAGCGGGACTCAACTACTACCGCTTCCCCGAGCTCGAAGGATCGCTCGTTTGGCTGCCAGAGAAGTTCGAGGTGACGCGCGCCTCGTCGCGATTCAATGGCGGGCACACCGATTTCACGTTCCTGATGGCGCCGCTCGACGACAAGGAGCACGGCTCACGTTCGCGCTTCCTCGTCGATTATCGCGAAGTCGATCTGCTGGCGCTGACCAACCTGCTCGAGACCCAGGGCCTGCGCCTCGCTGGCCGGGCGACCGGTCACAACCGAATCGAGTGGCCGACCGGGCGTTTCGCGGCCCGCGAGGGCGAGGGCAACGTCGCCGTGACCCCTCCGCCTGGCGTCGAGGTGCAGAGCCCACGATTGCCTGATGGCGCGAAGGAAGCTGCACAGGGCCGCGCGCTCCAGCTGGGCCCGTTCAGCAACCACCGGCCGCTCGAACCGGTCGGTATTGGCGGCCGCCTCACCTACAGCTTCGACGGCGACGCGATCCGAGTCGAGCCGAGCGAGCTGGCGACGGCGGAGACCTACGTCGCATTCGAAGGCGCCACCGCGTGGGGCGATCGGTCGAAGCTGCCCTTCAGGGTCACCAGCACGAACTGGCAGGAGAGTGATCGCCTGCTGGCCGGGATGATGACCGCCTTTGGCGCTACGACGGATGCCATTCCGATCGACGGACTGGGTCGCTTCGATGGCGTGATGCTTGGCGCGTTCCGCCAGCCGCGCATCGAAGGCCGCTTCGTCGGCAATGAAATTCGCGCCTGGGGTGTCACCTGGGGCGAAGTGGATGGCGACTTCGTCGTCGAGGACAAATACGCGTTCGTGAGCCGCTCGGTGATTCGCGCTGGGGCGTCGCGGATGGACGTGAGCGGTCAGTTCTCGCTCGGCTACCCTCGTGCCGACGACGGCGAGGAGATCAACGCGCGAATCAGGATCGACACCCGTACGGTCAAGGACTTCCTGGCTGGGTTCGATCTCGAGGACTACAAACTCGACGGGCTGGTGTCGGGTGATTTCCATCTCTACGGCCACTACACTCAGCCGCAGGGGTTCGGCCGGCTGGTGCTCACGCAGGGCGCGGCGTACGGGGAGCCGTTTGCCGACGCGTCGGCATCGCTGCGCTTCGAAGGCGCGGGAGTGCGCCTTGACGGCCTCACGATCGCAAAGGGCGGGACGAGCGTCACGGGCGCCGCCTACGTCGGCTGGAACGGCACCTACTCCTTCAACGCCGACGCGCGGAGCATGGCGGTCGAAACCCTTGCGCTGATGTCTGTGCAGCGCGGTCCCGGTTTCACCGGATTGGCGGACTTCTCCGCCAACGGGAGCGGCACGTTCGATCAGCCCCGCTACGACGTGAAGTTCGGCATTCGCGATCTGTTCTACGGCGATGAAGGAATCGGCGAGGTGAGCGGCCGGCTTTCGGTCCGTGAAAAGATTCTCGTCTACGAGCTCGAGGCCGCATCGACGAGGCTGGCCGCGTCAGGCACCGGCCGAATCGCCTTGACCGACGAGATGGACGCGGAGCTCTCGTTCCGCGTCACCGACACCTCGATCGATCCGTACGTGCGTGCGTTTCAGCCGCAGTTCTCGCCGTTCACGTCTGCGGTCGCCAGCGGCGCCATCCGCGTGGTCGGCGAGCTCTACAACCCCGACGCGCTGCGCGTCGACGTGGAGATGGACGACGTCAATTTCCGGTTCTTCGACTACGAGCTCAAGAATGCCGGGCGCATTCAGATGAGCGTCGATCAGCAGGTGCTGCAGGTGAACGCGCTTCGCCTGGTGGGCCTCGACACGGAGCTGGATCTCGCGGGCTCGGTGGATCTGACCAGGCAGGAGCTCGCCTTGACCGCCAATGGGGCCGCGAACCTGGCGGTGCTCCAGGGGTTCCTCCCCGACGTCAGGACATCGGGTCGCGCCGAGGTTGCCGCCCGCATCACCGGTTCGACCGATTCGCCCGTCGTCTCGGGCACGGCCCTGATCTCGGACGGACGGCTTCGTCAATTCGCAATCCCCCATGCGCTCGAGGCCCTGAACGGCATCGTCACGTTCAACGCGAGCGGGGTGAGGCTCGACGGACTTCGCGGCCGCGTTGGCGGCGGGGCAGTGCAGTTCGGCGGACGTATCGGGCTGTCCGGCTACACGTTGAGCGATTTCGACGTGACCGCGACCGGGACGGACATGCGACTCCGGTTCCCCGAGGGCATGCGATCGCTCGTCGACGCCGACCTCGCGTTGCGCGGTACCCGTGCCGCACCGGTGCTGAGCGGACTGATCCAGGTGAAGAACGCGGTGTGGGCCAGGCAGTTCGACACCTCTGGCGGGCTCTTCGATTTCGCGTCCCGAAACAGCAACTCGCTGCCAACCGTTGCCGGTGCGGTGGCCGAGAGGCCCGAAGGCGAGGTCAACTACGATATCAGGCTGGTCGCGCCGACAACGCTGCACATCGAGAACGATCAGGCGCGTATCGTCGCCAGCGCTGACGTGAACCTGCGGGGCACCTACGAGAAGCCGGTGGTCCTCGGCCGCGCTGATATTCAGCGCGGCGAAGTCCGCTTCGAGGGCCGCCGCTATCTGGTCACGCGCGGCAGCCTCGATTTCACGAACCCGGATCGCATTCAGCCGTTCTTCGATGTTGAAGCGGAGACACGGGTACGCGTCCCGGGCCAGACCTACCGCGTCGTGTTGCGGATGACCGGCACGACCGAACGCCTGCAGCCCGAGTTCACGTCCGACCCGCCGCTGCCGCCGCTCGACATCCTGACGATGCTGTTCAGCGATTCGACTCCAAGCGGGGACGTCGAACTGGCCGCCCAGCAGCGGCCCAACGAGCGACAGCAGCGCCTCCTCGAGGCGCGCGCGACGCGCGCGTTGACCGGGACGCTGTCGGCCGAAGTCGGCCGCGTCGTCCAGGAAACCTTCGGCGTGGATTCATTCCAGATCACGCCGCTCCTCGTCGATCCCTACCAGCAGTCCGCGCGCCTGAACGTGAACCCCTCGGCGCGCATCACCATTGGCAAGCGCATCTCGGATAAGGTCTACCTCACCTACGCCCGCAGCCTGTCATCGTCGGAGCGGGACGAGATCATCCTGCTGGAGTTCGACCAGAGCGAGACGCTCGGCTGGGTGCTCTCGCAGAACGAGGACCGGACCTACGCGCTCGAAGTGCGAAAGAGGCACGCGTTCTGATGTGGCGCTCGGCGTGGCTGGTGGTCTGCTCGATCGTGCTTGCCGGCCGCGCCGAGGCGTCGGTGGATCAATGGCTTGGCCGGCTGATCACCGACGTGCGGGTGCAGACCGTAGCCGGCGCCGACGTTGATGCGGGCGTGCTCGAGCTCGTCGAGACTCGGCTCGGCGAGCCTTTCGCCATGCAGCAGGTGCGTGACACGATGGATCACCTCGTCGGCCTCGGCCGCTACGACGATGTGCGGCTGACGGCCGCGGCGTCGGCGGATGGCGCCGGCGTCGTGCTCACGTGGACGCTGAGGCCGGTGGAACGGATCGTCCGGACGACCGCGACCGGCGGCGCCGGGCTCGAGGGCGACGCCTTGCGCACGGTGCTGGACGAGGTGGTCGGCGGGCCCCAGCCGGCATCACGCGCGCCAGCCATGGCTGCCGCGATGGCGTCGTTCTACCAGGATCGCGGATACCGCGCTGCCAAGGTGACGCCGACGCTCGCCCCAGGGCGCGACGAAGGCGACGTGGTGCTCACCCTCAGCATCGAGCCTGGTCCGCGTACGACGCTGACTTCCGCATCGGTAAAGGGCTTGCCCAACGTGCCGGAGAGCCGTGCGCTCTCGCGCCTCGGCCTCGAACGCGGCCGTCCATACGACCGGGTGGCGCTGGAAGAGCGGCTGCGGGCCTACGAGAACGAGGTTCGGGCCGACGGCCATTACCTGGCCCAGGTGCGTGAGGAGACGACCTTCTCGGATGCCGAGCACACCGCGGTGGTGGCCGTGGCCGTGGACGTCGGGCCGATGGTACGGGTCAGCTACACCGGCGATCCGATGTCAAAGGACACGCTCGAGACCCTCGTTCCGATCGCGCAAGAGCGCTCCGCCGACGAGGACCTGCTCGAAGACGGCAGCCGCAAGATCGAGGCGTACCTGCGCGAGCGGGGCTACCGCTCGGCCTCCGCACCATTCTCTCGAGAGGAGCGGACCGGTGAGCTCCTCATCAATTTCACGATCACGCGAGGCATGCTGCACCGCGTCAACAGCGTGTCGCTGGCCGGCAACGTGACCCAGCCCGCGTCCGAGCTCGAGCCGCTGCTGAAGCTGCCACGAGGCGACGCATTCGTGGATGCCCGGGTGACCGCCATCACCAACGCGATCGAAGAGCTGTACCGGGTGCGCGGATACGAGACGGTTTCGGTGAAGGCCGGCGTCGAGGTGCTTCCCGAGCAGGCCGACGGCAGCACGCGGTTCCGACCGGTGGACGTGCGCTTTGCCGTCAGCGAAGGGCCGCAGACCATGGTCGGCGCGGTGGTGCTGGCGGGAGTTGCCGAAAGCCGTGACGCTGCCGTGCACGGCGTGCTCGGGCTCGTCGTCGGCAAGCCGTATTATCGGCCGCTGATCGCGAGCGACCTCGACGCGATCGAGCGATGGTACCGCAATCAAGGGTTCCTCTCGGCGATCGCGACGCCCGCAGTCAGGCTCGACGAGATTGGTCGCGCCGTCATCACCTGGGCGGTGCGGGAAGGTGAACAGTCGCGTGTGGACCACGTGCTGATCACCGGCAACGATCGCATCAGCGCCGATGTGATCCGGCGGGAACTGCGTCTGTCGCAGGGCGACCCGCTGAGCGTCGAGGCCATCGCCGAGGGACAGCAGCGGCTCAGCCAGCTCGGTCTGTTTCGCCGCGTCCGCATTGTCGATCTGCCGCGCACCGGAACCCCGCTACGCGACGTCCTGGTCACCGTCGAAGAAGCGCCGGCCACGGCCATTACCTACGGAGGCGGGTTGACGGTCGGCCGGCGGCTGCGCGCCGCCGATGATGGCGGGCCCGCGGTCGAGCGGATCGAAGTCGCGCCGCGCGGCTTCATCGAGCTGAGCCGGCGCAATCTGTGGGGCAAGAACCGCACCCTGAGTTTCTTCGCGCGCGCATCGCTGCGGCCGCGCGATCCAGCCGTGGACAATCCCAATCCGAACGATACCGGCGGATACGGCCTCAACGATTACCGCGTGACCGGCACGTTCCGCGAGCCGCGCGTGTTCGGGCGTCCGGGCGACGGTCAGCTGCTGGCCTACCTCGAACGTGGGATCCGTACCAGCTTCACCTTCGATCGCCGCGGGTTCCGCACCGACTACGCGCGGCGGTTCGGGCAGAGACTGACGACCACCCTGCGGTACCAGATCGAGAACACCGACATCATCGACGAGCAGATCGCGCCGGAGGACCAGCTGCTGGTCGATCGGCTGTTTCCGCAGGTGCGGCTCTCGAGCTTCTTCGGCGGCATCCTCCGCGACTCGCGCGACGACGTGCTGGAACCGACACTGGGAACGGTGCTGGGAGTGGATGGGTCGGTGGCCGCGCGCGGCGTACGGCTCTGAGGTCGGATTCGCGAAGACGTTCATGCAGGGCTTCATCTACCGGAAGCTTCCCGGTAAGGGCTTCGTGGTTGCCGGGGGAGCCCGGCTCGGACTTGCCCGGGCGTTCGCCTACGAAGTGCCGCGCGTCGATGAAGGAGGCAATCCCATCTTCGACGACAACGGCGTCCAGCTCTCCGACATCGTCACCGACCTGCCGGCCGCGGAACGCTTCTTCTCGGGAGGGGATACAACGGTCCGCGGCTTCGCGCTCGACCGTTTGGGGACCGCCGAGACCCTCGATCCTCAGGGCTTTCCGCAAGGCGGCAACGGTATGCTCGTCCTCAACGTTGAACTGCGAGCACCCTACTGGAAGGGGCTGGGACTGGTCGGGTTCGTCGATTCCGGCAACGTCTTCCGGCGCGCGAGCGACGTCGATCTCGCAGAGCTGAGGGTTGGGACCGGATTCGGCGTGCGCTATCGATCACCGATTGGACCGCTGCGGATCGACCTCGGGTTCAAGGTCCATCCCAAGGTGCTCGCAGACGGAAGCCGTGAGCGCGGCTCGTCGCTCTATATCTCGCTCGGGCAGGCGTTCTGATGGCAGCGCTGATTTGTGCCCTGCTGCTGTTGCAGAGTCCGCAGAGCCCGGAGCTGGTCGACCGAACGCTCGCGATCGTGGCCGGACGAACGATCACGTTGTCGGACGCTCGCACGGCGCTCGCCTTGGGACTGGTCGAGGGCGCATCGGTGGACAGCGCGCTCGTTCAGCGACTTGTGGACCGCGAGCTGATGCTGCGGGAGACGGAGCGGTATCAGCCGGCCGAGCCGCCACGGCAGCAGATCGACGACAGACTGGCGCGGGCCGTCGAGCGAGCCGGTAGCGAGGCCGAGTTGGCGAAGCTGCTTGCGGCGGGAGGCTTCACGGCGGAGCGGCTGCGCGCCTGGATTCGTGACGACCTGCGGATCGAGAGCTACCTGGGCCAGCGTTTCGCCGCCGACGAACGGCGCCAGGATCTGATTGCCGACTGGCTGAGCGACTTGCGCCGCCGCACGCAAATCACGGTGTTTGAACCTTGAGAGGCGTCAAGACCCCAAGACTTCCGCCTTCGCTAGCGCGGCAAGCAAGCCTCAGGAGCCGACTCCCGCCTGGCCCTGCGCGAACGCGATCAGCACCTGCACTGCGTTCGCCGCGGCGTGGCTGACGATGGCGGCGACGATGCTGCCGCGAGTCAGGAAGAGCGCACCCCAGAACGCGCCGAGCGCGCCCGTGACGATCACCGCGTCCCAGCCCTGGATGACGTGGCCCAACCCGAAGACCACGCTGGTCAGGATCAGTCCATTGACGCGCCCGCCCAGGTCCCCGAACCGGTGCAGCAGAAATCCGCGCTGCACCTCCTCGCGCAGGCCGCCGGCGACGAGAGCGACGACCAGCACCGTGACCGCTCCGGCCGGGGAGTGGGCAAGCTCGCCGAACGGGTTCTCCGGGACGGTAGGCAGGCCGGGCAGCAGCTGGCGCAGCCACCACATCCCCAGGACCATGAAGACAATGACGGCCGGCGCCAGCAGGATCCCGAGCCTGGCCTCGCGCGGTACACGCGGGCCGAGAAGGACCTCGCGCGCCGGTTCGCCCCTGAGCCGCAGGAACCAGAGCATCAGGGCCAGAAGCGCGGCCGTATCGGCCACCGAGACGATGGTCACGAACGGGAGCGACAAGCCGCCCGCCTGAGTCGTGGGGCCGATCCCCATGAGCATCGCGAGACCGCTAAGGGCGAGTTGAGTCGGAAAGC
This sequence comes from uncultured Acidobacteriota bacterium, assembly GCA_963709325.1. Taxonomy (GTDB): domain Bacteria; phylum Acidobacteriota; class Vicinamibacteria; order Vicinamibacterales; family UBA2999; genus VFZN01. The sequence goes on from CAVPVV010000001.1 coordinate 71,334, forward strand.
CTGAGCACAGCACGACTTCGGCGAGGGATTGCCACTGGCGGCGGGCGAGCATCGCTCTGGGCAGCGATGGTACACTCGAACCCGTGAGTCAGGGGACGAGGACCAGCGCCGAACGCGTCTTGATCGTAGAGGACGAAGAGAGCACCCGAAGCGGACTGACCGAGCTCGTCCGCTCGTGGGGATACACGGCGGAGGAAGCCAGCGACGGTGCCGAGGCGCTCGAGCGCATCACCGAGTTCCGGCCGACGATTATCGTGTCGGACCTGGTGATGCCGAGGATGAACGGCATCGAGCTGTTGAAGGCGATTCGCGATGACACCGATCACGTCAAGGTGATCCTCCTCACCGCCCAGGGGACCGTGGATACCGCTGTCGAGGCAGTGAAGTCCGGCGCCGAGGACTACCTCAGCAAACCAGTCGATCCGCAGCGGCTGCGGCGGCTGCTCGACCGGCTCACCGAGCTCAACGCGCAGAAGCGCGAGAATCAGGCGCTGCGGCGACAGCTCACGGACCGCGGACGGTTCGGCCGAATCATCGGCCACAGCCCGGCCATGCGGGCCATCTACCGGATCATCGAACAAGCCGCGCCGACGCCGGCGTCCATCCTGATCCTGGGGGAGTCCGGGACCGGCAAGGAGCTGGTGGCGCAGACGATTCATCAGCTGAGTCCCCGTACCGATGCGCCGTTCGTGGGCCTCAATTGCGCGGCCATTCCGGAGACGCTCCTCGAGAGCGAAATCTTCGGCCACGAGAAGGGCGCGTTCACCGGCGCCATGGACAGGCGCGCCGGCTGCTTCGAACTGGCCGATCGCGGCACGCTGTTCCTCGACGAGATTGCCGAAATGGCTCCCGCGACGCAGGTGAAACTGCTGCGCGTGCTTCAGGAGCGGCGCTTCCGCCGCCTCGGCGGACGGGTGGAGCAGGACGTGGACGTGCGGGTCATCGCCGCGACCAATGTCAACCCGCAGACGGCGCTGAAGGACGGGCGGCTGCGCGAAGATCTCTACTACCGCCTCAACGTGTTCTCGATCGAGCTGCCGCCGCTTCGGGACCGCAAGCAGGATCTGTCGCTGCTCATTCAGTCGTTCATCGAGGAGTTCAACGTCCGCGATCACCGAACGGTCCGCGCGCTCACGCCCGAGGCGATGCGCCTGCTCACTGACTACGACTGGCCGGGCAACGTCCGAGAGCTGCGGAACGTGATCGAACGGGCGACGATCCTCGCCCGCGGGGAGTACATCGAGCCCGAGCACCTGCCGCCTCTTGGGGCCACCCGGGGGTCGGCTCCGGCCGCGGCTACCAGCGCCGTTGCGCTCGTGCCCGGCATGACGGTAGACGAAGCGGAGCAGAAGCTCATACTCGCGACGCTGGAGGCGGCCGGCAACAACAAGACGCGCGCCGCCGAGATGCTCGGTATCAGCCTGAAGACGCTCCACAACAAGCTCAATCGGATGAAGGGCGAGGGGCATGTCGCACAGGGAAGCTAGCCGCACACGAGCCGTTCAGCTCCTCACCGGAAGCACCCTCGCCCTCACCCTCGCCGCCGCTTTCGTTCTCGCCGGCTCCGCACAGGGGCGGCAGTCCGCGCCTGCCAGTGCCGCCGCCGGACGTTCCCCGATCCTCTTCGACGCGAGCGAGCGCTCGATCGAGGACCTTCAGGCCATGATGAAGGACGGCAAGTCGACCGCGCGCGATCTGGCGCAGGCGCACCTGGCCCGTATCGCGGCCTATGACAAGCAGGGACCGGGCCTGAACGCGATGATTGCGCTCAACCCGCGGGCGATTGAAGACGCCGACGGGCTCGACGCGGAGCGGCGGCAGGGCAAGGTCCGTGGTCCGCTGCACGGCATTCCCATCGTCATCAAGGACAACTACGAGACGCGCGATCTGCCGACGACCGGTGGCTCGATGGCGCTGGCCGGATTCATGACCGGGCGCGACGCATTCCAGGTCCGGAAGCTGCGCGACGCCGGTGCGGTGATCCTCGGCAAGACCAACCTTCACGAGCTGGCGGCGGGCATCATCACGATCTCTTCGCTCGGTGGCCAGACCCGGAATCCCTACGATCCGGCGCGGACTCCCGGCGGGTCGAGCGGCGGTACGGCCGCGGCAGTCGCGGCGAGCTTCGCGGTCGCCGGCATGGCCAGCGATACATGCGGGTCGATTCGCATTCCGGCAGCGAACAACAACCTGTTCGGCCTGCGCGGCACTGCTGGTCTGTCCAGCCGGACCGGCATCATCCCGCTCTCGCACACCCAGGACATCGGCGGCCCGCTGGCTCGCACCGTCACCGATCTCGCGCTGATGCTGGATGCAACCGTCGGCGAGGACCCCGCCGACAACGTAACCGCGGCCAGCCGCGGTCAACTCACTGGACGGTTCCGCGAGCGGCTCGCGCCCGATGCGCTCAGGGGCGCTCGCATCGGCGTGCTGAAGGTCCTGTTCGGGTCGAGTCCCGAGGACGAAGAGGTGACCGGGATCGTCCGCAAGGCGCTCGACGTGATGAAGGCCCAGGGCGCGGAGCTCGTGGACGTCACGGTCCCGGGACTCGAGGACGTGCTCAACCAGTCGAGCCTGATCAACCTCGAGTTCAAGACCGACCTGCAGGCCTACCTGGCGCAATTTCCGAACGCGCCAGTGAAGTCGCTGCAGGAGATCCTCGATCGCGGCCTCTTCCATGCTGCGCTCGAGAACACCTTCAAGCTGCGGAACGCTGCCGTCGCCGACCCGGAAGAAATCCGCAAGGTGGAGGCGCGCCGCGAGCTGGTGCGGCAGCAGGTTCGCGTCGCGCTGGCGGAATACAAGGTGGAAGCGCTCGCATATCCCACCCTGCGACGCCGGCCGGTGGTCGTCGAGGAGCCGCAGCGCGGCACCACGTGCCAGCTGAGCGCCACCACCGGGTTTCCGGCGATGGCGATGCCGGCGGGCTTCACGCCTGATGGCGTGCCGATCGGTTTCGAGATACTCGGCCCGGCGTGGAGCGATCAGCGACTCGTCTCGCTGGCTTACGCCTACGAACAGGCCGCGAAGCCGCGCCGGTCACCGCCGACGACGCCGGCTCTGGCCAACGGCGCCGCCCCACGGCCGGGGGCGGTGACGTTCGGGTCCGTCTCGCCGTCGCTCGGCAACCTTTCATTGAGCGGCGAATTCGATCCGGTGTCCGGCCGGTTGACGATGGAGCTGCCGGCCCGGGTGCGCGCCGCGTCGATCCAGCGCGGCGACCCCGGCCCCGACAGCCCGGTACTGCATCGCGTAATCGATCCCGCTACGTCGGCGCGCAAGGTGGCGATCGAGCTTCCCCCGTATCAGCGCCCGATGCTGCTGGACGGCAAGCTGCGGCTGGCGATCGAGACAGCGGAGGGCCGCGCGACGCTGCCGCTCACCTTCGCGCCGCGGTAGGAGCTGCCGATGCAGGCGCCAGCGTGTCTGCCGCCGCCGGTCACGGCTGATACGGTCCACCTTGAAGCGGACAGCGCGACGGTGCCGGTCGCACCGGTCGCACCCGTTGCGCCCGTCGCAGCGCTCTGTTGACATGCCACTGTCCATCAAGCAGAAGCAGGTCCTTGGCGTTACCACGATCGTGGTGATGGTCGTGCTCGGCCTCGCGGTGCTGCACATCGGGACGCTCGTCCGGGTGCTGCTCGAGCAGACGTTGACGAGAGCACAGTTCGTCACCGAAAGCGTTACGCACCAGATGCGCGACGTGATCGCGAGCCGCGAGACGGCGTACCAGGACCTGCGGTCGAGCGCGACCGTGCGCTCCGCGCTCGAAGCGGCCATCTACTCGCCGGAAGTGCTCTATGCCGCGATCGTGGACCGGAGCCGCAGCGTTGTCGCGGCCAACGATCCGGCGCAGATCGGCCGCACCTTGCCGCGCGGCGAGGACCTCGCGATCCTGGTGGACGCCTCCGGCTACCAGCAGGTCCGGGTGGTGTACGCCGAAGGGCGTACGCTCGAGTACAGCCAGCCGTTGTCACTCGGCGACGAGCCGTTCGGCGAGATCTCGGTCGGCGTCTCCCTCGTCTTCATCCGCAACGAAATCGTCAAGTCGCTGAAGCCCGCGGCCATTGCCGTCGGCCTGACGCTCGTCATCGCGATCGGCGTCGCGATGCTCCTCGCGCAGGTGGTGCTCCGGCCGATTCACGTGATTACCAGCGGCCTGACCCGGTTGGGACGCGGGGAGCTCGGCAAGCCGCTCGGTTTGAGCGACGAGGAGTTCCGCGATCTGGGCGACGTGTTCGATCAGGTGTCGGCGCAGCTGCAGCAGGCCGTCGGCGATGGGCCAAAACGGGCCCAGCTGGCCGACCTCACGCGGCGCGTCGCCTCGCTCGGCCGGCTCACGGCCGGCGTCGCGCACGAGGTGAAGAACCCCCTCAATGCGATGACGATCCACCTCGAGCTGCTGAAGCAGAAACTCTCGTCGCCCGAACCAGCCGCCGCGACGCGGCATGCCGAAGTCATCGGCGCCGAGATTCGCCGCCTGGACGACGTGGTACAGGGGTTCCTCAAGTTCGTCCGGCCCGAGGACGTGACGCTGGCGCCGGTCAAGACCACGTCGCTGGTCACGAGCGTCCTCGACGCCATCGGGCCCGAGGCGGAGCGCGGCGGCGTCAGCTGCGAGACCAATTGCCAGGATCCCCAGCTGGCGATTGAAGGCGACGAGACACTGTTGAGGCAGGCGTTCCTGAACCTGGCCCAGAACGCGATCCAGTCCATGACGCGGGGTGGGAAGCTGCGAATCACATGCGGAACGGGCAAGGACGGGCGGGTCGAGGTGCGGGTCCAGGACACCGGCGATGGCATTCCTCCCGAGAACCTGGCCCGGATTTTCGACCTCTACTTCACGACCAAGAAAAGGGGGAGCGGCATCGGTTTGTCACTGGTCTTTCGCACGGTCCAATTGCACAATGGGGATATCGACGTCGAGTCAACGGTCGGCACCGGCACGACATTTGTCGTCAGACTCCCGCGAGCACGTTAAAATCGATCGACCGATGCGACTGCATCCCCTTGCTGTCGTGCTGGCCTTGACCTTGGGCGGTGCCGCCTGCACCGCACGCGCCCAGGTCCCGGTGCCGGAACCGGAGATGCCGGTTCTGGATCCTCCGCCAGCACCACCCCGAATCGTGACCACGTATCTGGAGCCCGAGGAACAGCCGGTCCAGGTGGAGACCCCGGCTGCGCCGGAGCCCCCGGTGCCATCACGGCCTCAGCAGTCGCGCCCGGCCACGCCTCCGTCCGCGGCACCGAACCCCGTGGTCACCGAAGGGCCACCTCCGCCTCCGCCGCCGCCCCCGTTGACCTTGACGCCCACGACCGGGACCGAGGCCAAGACCGAGGCGTCCATCCGCGCACTGCTGGGCCAGGTCACGCGCGATCTGAGCCGCGTCAATCCCACCGGGCTGTCCACCGACGGCCACACGCAGTACGACGCCGCCCGCCGCTTCGTCGAGCAGTCCGAAGACGCACTCAAGAGCCGCAATCTCGTCTACGCCAGCAAGCTGGCCGACAAGGCTGCCGCCATGGCGGCCGTGCTGGTCAGGTAAACACCGCGCACCTCGGGCGGCCGCCGTCACTCGGCCGAGACATTGCCGAAAATTCTTCGTCGTGCGAAAATAGAGCGAAAGGTAACGTTTTAGGCTGAAACGCCGACATTTTGCGTTCGACCTAAAAATGAGCCGCAACATATTGTGGTTAGGACCCTTGACAAGACCATGTCACGGGCGCATATTGAGCGTCGCGCGCGAGAGCGAGGTTCTTGGTGCCGGCCCCTCCCAGCGGCTAGTCACGAAGGACACGATCGAGCCAGAAGCCATGAGCATCACTGCACGAAACAGCACACGCGCGCACCAAGCAACCTAAAGGTTTGTGACATCGAAATTGTAGGGTGGCGTCCCCTCGGGGAGGGGTGTCGCCACGGCGTTTGGAGGGAGCATGGATGATGCTCGGAAGCTGACGGCAGCCCCTGCCGGACAGCAGACGGTGGTAGCGTCGACGACGTACGGCGAGACGACGGAAGCGGGCCGAGCCGGCTCGCGGGCCGACGCCGCCCCTGGTCTGGAGTTTCCGCGGTTCTTCACAACTGCCGGGGCCGATCCGTTCGACCAGGTGGAGTGGGAGCTCCGCGACGCGGTCATCGGCAACGAAAAGGGCACGTTGGTCTTCGAGCAGCGCGGCGTCGAGATTCCGAAGCCGTGGTCGCAGCAGGCCACCAACATCGTGGTCTCGAAATACTTCCGCGGCCACCTCGGCGCGCCGGATCGCGAGCGCTCGGTCAAGCAGCTGATCGGCCGCGTCGTCGACACCATCACCGGCTGGGCCCGCAAGCAGAAGTACTTCGCGTCCGAGGACGGGCTGCAGGCCTTCAGCGACGACCTCAAGCACCTGCTCGTCGAGCAGAAGGCCGCGTTCAACAGCCCGGTCTGGTTCAACTGCGGCTTCGAGAGGGCGCCGCAGTGCTCGGCCTGCTTCATCAACTCCGTGGACGACACCATGGATTCGATCCTGACGCTCGCCAAGACCGAAGGCATGCTGTTCAAGTACGGTTCCGGCACGGGCAGCAACCTCTCGTCGATCCGCTCGGCGAAGGAGCTGCTGGCCGGCGGCGGTACCGCGTCCGGCCCGGTGTCGTTCATGAAGGGCTTCGACGCGTTTGCCGGGGTCATCAAGTCGGGCGGCAAGACTCGTCGTGCCGCGAAGATGGTCATCCTCAACGCCGAGCACCCCGACATCGTTGAGTTCATCAACTGCAAGGTCGAGGAAGAGAAGAAGGCCTGGGCCCTGATCGACGCCGGTTACGACGGCTCGTTCACCGGCACGGCGTACTCGTCGGTGTTCTTCCAGAACTCCAACAACTCGGTCCGCGCCAGTGACGAGTTCATGCGCGCGGTGCTCGACGACGGGATCTGGCAGACCAAGGCCGTGACCACCGGCGACGTGCTCGACACCTATCGGGCCCGCGACCTGATGCGCCTGATCTCCGAGGGCACCTGGGTGTGCGGCGATCCCGGGATGCAGTTCGACACCACGGTCAACGAGTGGCACACCTGCCCGAACACGGCCCGCATCAACGCCAGCAACCCGTGCTCGGAATACATGTTCCTCGACGACTCGGCCTGCAACCTGTCGTCGATCAACCTGATGAAGTTCGTCGGCGCCGACGGCGAGTTCGACGTCGAAGGGTTCCGCGCCGCCTGCCGCACGCTGATCACCGCGCAGGAGATCATCGTCGACAACTCGAGCTACCCGACCAAGGCGATCGAGAAGAACAGCCACGCCTTCCGGCCGCTTGGGCTCGGCTACGCCAACCTCGGCGCGCTGCTGATGTCTCGCGGCCTGCCCTACGACAGCGACGGCGGCCGCGACATGGCCGGCGCGATCACCGCGCTGATGACCGGTGAGGCCTACGCGCAGTCGGCGCGGGTCGCGCGCGATCACGGCGGGCCGTTCGCCGGCTACGACGCCAACCGCGAGCCGTTCCTTCGCGTAATGCGCAAGCATCGCGACGCGATCAAGGCGATCAACCAGAAGCACGTGCCCGCGGATCTCTACAACGCCGCGAAGCAGGCCTGGGACGACGCCGTGGAGCTTGGCGAGGACTTCGGCTACCGCAACGCGCAGGCCACGGTGCTCGCCCCGACCGGCACCATCGGCTTCATGATGGACTGCGACACCACCGGGGTCGAGCCGGACATCGCGCTCGTCAAGTACAAGAAGCTGGTTGGCGGCGGGATGATGAAGATCGTCAACCAGACGGTTCCGATGGCGCTGCGGCGTCTCGGCTACACCGCCCCCCAGATCGACGACATCGTCAAGCACATCGACGAGCAGGAGACCATCGAAGGCGCGCCGCACCTGCTGGAGCGCGACCTGCCGGTGTTCGACTGCGCCTTCAAGGCGGCGCGCGGCGAGCGGTCGATCCACTACATGGGCCACATCAAGATGATGGGCGCCACTCAGCCGTTCATCTCGGGCGCGATCAGCAAGACGGTGAACGTGCCGAAGGACGCGACCGTCGAGGACATCGAGCAGGCCTATCTCGAGAGCTGGCGCCTGGGTGCCAAGGCGATCTCGATCTACCGCGACGGCAGCAAGCGGACGCAGCCGCTCAACACGTCGAAGGACGCCAAAGCCACGTCGACTGCCGCGGCTCCGGCCAAGGATGTCATCGAGGCTGCGGTCGCGGCGGCGCTGGCGGCGCGGGCCCCGATGCGGCGGAAGCTCCCCGACGAGCGGCACGCCATTACCCACAAGTTCGACATCTCGGGCCACGAGGGCTACATCACGGTGGGCCTCTTCGAGGACGGGATGCCGGGCGAGATCTTCCTCGTCATGGCCAAGGAAGGCTCGACGATCTCGGGCTTTGCCGACGCGTTCGCCCAGGCCATCAGCTACGCGCTCCAGTACGGCGTGCCGCTGCAGGCGCTGGTCGACAAGTTCAGCCACGTCCGCTTTGAGCCGTCGGGCATGACCAGGAACCCCGACGTGCGGTTCGCCAAGTCGATCGTCGACTACATCTTCCGCTGGATGGCGTCGAAGTTCCTGTCGCCGGAAGCGCAGTTCCGCGCCGGCGTCAACAACCGCGACGAGGTGATGGAAGCGCAGAGCAAGGCGGCGTCGGCGGCGATACCGGCACCGAAGCCGGCGGCGGTTGAGACCTTCACCGCCACCGTGAGCTCGACACGCTCGACCGCGTCGTTTGCCGCGATGCAGAACCAGGAAGACGCGCCGCCCTGCTCGACCTGCGGGTCGATCATGGTGCGGAGCGGCTCCTGCTACAAGTGCAGCAACTGCGGAACGACATCAGGCTGCGCCTGATCACGAGGGCACGAGGGTTCACGTGCAGGTTTGGCACCCTCGGCGGCCGGTTCATGTTGGTTTGAAGGCAAGTCGTTCTTGAAGGGCCGGGGCTCTGCTCCGGCCCTTTCTTTCGTTGTCCCAGCGCTCGTCACCGCGAATCGAACAGGCACCCGTCGCGATATACCGAAGAACGGTATAGTGACGCCATGCCGGCTCCTCCGATCGATCGATTGCCGCTCAGCGTGCCGGCATTCCACATCCTCCTGTCGCTGGTCGGCCAGGACCTCCACGGCTACGCGATCATCAAGGACATCGAGACGCGCACAGAGGGCGAAGTGCGCCTCACCGCGAGCACGCTGTACGGCGCGATCGCGAGGATGCTCGACGCCGGGTTGCTCGAGGAGCGGGACGCTGATGGCGAGAGCCCGCGGCGCCGCACCTACCGACTCACTCGTGCCGGCCGCCGGCTCCTCGAGCGCGAAGCCGAGCGGCTGGCGCGAGCGGCGGAGTGGGCTGCGGCCAAGCGCCTGCTGCCCCAGGCGAGGGGGGCGCGATGATCAACCGCTGGTTGCGCCATCTCGTGTTCTCGGTCGCGGGTCGGCTACCGCCGTCTCGCCGCGCGTATCTGGGCGACGACCTCACGGCCACCATCGGCGCCCTGGCCGACGACGCGCGTGCGACGGGCGGGGCGGCCGGCGAACGCGCCTATCTCTGTCGCGAGTTGGTTGAGGTCCTTCGCAACGCATGGGTGGCGGGACACGAGCGCGATGTGGCTCGAGATGGGCCAGCGCGCCGGCTGCTCGACGCGTGTCGAGACGACGTGCGGGCGAGCTTGCGTCAGTGGCGCAGACGTCCGGCCGCCGCTGCCGGCGTGGTCGGAACGCTCGGTATGGCGGTGGCAGCTGTTGTCACGACGTTCGGGCTGCTGACGGCGGTGCTGTGGCGGCCGCTACCGTTCCCGCACGATGAGCGACTCGTCTTCGTCTGGGAATCCGCGTCGGATGAGCGCGGCCCTTTCCGCGCCACCAGCGCCCGCTTCAGCGACTGGGAACGGGGGATAGGCGCCTTCGAGCGTGTGGCGGCGTTCGGGGCGGCCGGCTTCTCCCTCGACTCGCGCGATGGATCCGTGCCCGTCAGGGGCGTACGAGTCACCGCTTCCTACTTCGAGACGCTTGGCGTGCGCCCACTGTTCGGACGCGTTTTCGACGAGCGGGACGAAGCGCCCGGCGCGCCACGCGTGGTTCTCCTGTCCCGGGCGATGTGGCAAGGGCGATTCGGCGGCGCACCGGATATCGTCGGGCGGGACGTGCGGCTTGGCGGCGAGCCGTACACGGTAGTCGGCATCATGCCGGACCTCGTCACGCCCGGCTGGCCTTCGAATCCGGCGCGCGTTGCCGTCGAAGCGGAGCTGCGGGAGTTCTGGATCCCGATCGCCCGTACGCTGGAGTTTGCAGTTGGGACGCGCGCCCACGTGTTCGGCGTCGTGGGGCGGCTGCGGCCCGACGCGACCGCGGCGCAGGCCGATGCCGAGTTGAACGCCTTGAGGCGCGCCGGGGATGAGGATCGCCACCACGGAGTGACGGTGTCGTTCCGCGAGCAGTTCGTGCGCGACGTGCGCGCTCCGCTGCTGGTGTTGTTCGCCGCTTCGCTCGCCGTGCTCCTCGTCGCGGGCGCGAACCTCGCGGCACTGCAGGTGTCGCGGTTCGAGCAGCGCCGCAGCGAACTGGCCACACGGGCCGCTCTCGGCGCCGGCCGGGTCAGGCTGGCCGGGTTGCTCTTCGTGGACGCGGGGCTGCTGTCCGTCGCTGGCGGCGTGGCCGGCGTGCGGCTGTCGTCGCTCGCGCTGGCATGGATTCCGACGCGGCTGCCTGCATCAGTGCCGTTCCTGACGGCGCCTGCGCTCGACCTAGAGGCCGCGGTGTTTGCGTTCCTGGCCGGCCTCGCCGTGACCGTGGCCATCTCGGCGTGGCCCGCGCTCCGCCTGCGCACGCTGTCAGCCACCCCGCGAGGCATCTCCCTTCCCGCCAGGGCGCGCGTCTACCGCGGACTGGTTGCGGCCCAGGTCGCAATTGGCGTCGCGCTCGCGGTGCCGGCTGCTCTCCTTGGTGAATCACTCTCCGCGCTGCGGACTCGGGACCCCGGCTTTACCGTCGAGGGCGTTCTCGTCGTGGACGTCTCGATTGGCAGTCACGCTGCCGCGCCTCTCGGCCGAACAGCCCGGTTCGAACGCGACGTCACCGACACGATCTCGGCGGCGCCCGGGGTGGCGGGGGTGGCGCTTGCCTACGATCATCCGCTCGAGTCGAACTGGACGCAGGTCATCGCGATGCAGGGCGAGGTGCCTGCGGATCCGTGGTTCGAAGGCGACGCGCACCTCCGGATCGTGAGCCCCGGCTATTTCGAGGCGCTCGGAGTGCGTGTCCTCGATGGGCGTTCGTTCGAGGAAAGGGAGGGCAGCGATGCGCCGGGCGTGGCGCTGGTCAACGAGGCGTTCGCCGCCGTTCACGGCGGCCGCGTGCTCGGCCGCCGCTTCCGCGACACTGCTGCAGTGACCGCATGGGGACCGGTAGTGCCCGGCGAGTACGAGATCGTGGGAGTGGTGGCGAACGAGCGATTCCGCGGCGTCGATCTTCCGTCGGCGCCCGCCGTTTATCTGAGCACGCGCCAGTTCCCGCAGACGAGTGCGACGCTGCTGGTGGCAGCCGCCAATGACGGCGCGGACCTCCCGTCACGCATTCGCGGCCTGATAAGAGGCGTGGAGCCGGCGGCCACCATCGGTCAAGTGCGGTCACTCTCAGACATTCTGTCCGAGCAACTTGTATCCCGCCGCGTTACCTCAGGCGTGACCAGCGTGTTCGCCGTTGCCGCAATCGGACTGGCTTTGCTCGGTCTCTACGGATTGATGGCGGTGATCGTCGCGGGCCGGACGCGCGACGTCGGCGTCAGGCTTGCGCTTGGTGCCTCACCGGTAACCATTGCGCGGACGATCGTGGTGGAGAGCGTCGGTGCAGCCATGGCCGGCATCGTGGCCGGCATCGCTTTGACGGCGGTGCTCGGAGGGTTTCTCGAGCACCTGCTGGTGGACGTGTCGGCACGCGACCCTTGGACGGTAATGGTGGTCGCTGGCACGGTCCTGGCCGGCGCCCTGCTCGCCGCCGCTGGTCCGGCGCGTCGCGCTGCGCGCGTCGATCCCGTCGTCGCGCTTCGCAGCGAATAGGGGACGGTCCCCCGCTGCGACTCGACTCAGGGGACTGTCCCCTGTGTCAATATGTAAACCCGACCTCGATGTCTTCGCCCGTCGTTTTCACCGATAACCTCGCTTCCGTGCTCGAGCGCTACTGGGGCTACACGTCGTTCCGTCCCCTCCAGCGCGAGGCGATGGACGCCGTCGTCGCCGGGCGCGACTCGCTGCTCGTCCTGCCGACTGGCGGCGGCAAGTCGCTCTGCTTCCAGGCGCCCGCGCTCGTTCGCAACGGCCTGGCGCTCGTCATCTCGCCGCTGATCTCGCTGATGAAGGATCAGGTGGACACGCTGGTCACCAATGGCGTGCCGGCCGCGTATCTCAACAGCGCGATGAGCAGCGATGACCGCTCGCAGGTGATGGCCGGTCTGCGAGAGGGCCGCTATCGACTTCTATATGTTGCCCCGGAGCGCATCGCCGGCGAGGGCGGCGGCTGGATGAACTGGCTGCAGGCGACCTGCGCGCTCAGCTTCGTCGCGATCGACGAAGCTCATTGCATCAGCCACTGGGGCCACGACTTCCGCCCGGAGTATCGACAACTCGGCGCCCTTCGCGCGGCATTGCCTCGAGTCGGTTTCCACGCCTTCACCGCCACCGCCACGGCGCGGGTCCGCCAGGACATCGTCCAGCAACTCGGCCTCCACGATTCGGTGACGCTGGTCGGATCGTTCGATCGGCCGAACCTGCTGTTCCGGGTGCAGCCGCGCAACTCGCTCAAGACGCAGATCCTGCAGGTGCTGTCGCGGCACCAGGGCGACGCTGGCATCATCTATTGCCCGACGCGCCGCGAGGTGGACGACCTCGCCGGCTGGCTGGTCGAGGAAGGCTTCCGCGCCCGTCCCTATCACGCCGGGCACGACGATGAGACGCGGCACGCCAACCAGGATGCGTTCCTGAACGAGTCGATCGACATCGTCGTCGCGACCGTCGCGTTCGGCATGGGCATCGATCGATCCGACGTCCGATTCGTCGTCCACGCCGGCGCCCCGCAGTCGCTCGAACACTATCAGCAGGAAGCCGGGCGGGCCGGCCGCGACGGGCTCGAAGCGGAGTGCGTGCTGATCGTTTCGGCCGCCGACTTCCTGCGCTGGCGCGAGATCCTGAACAAGAACGGCGAGCTGACCGAGGCACGGCAGGCGCTGCTCCGCGACATGGAGCGCTACGCTGCCAGCGTCGGGTGCCGGCACCAGCGGCTGGTCAGCTACTTCGGCGAGACCTTCATGAAGGGCGACTGCGGCGCGTGCGACTTTTGCCTGGGAGAGCTCGAGGCGGCGGCGGATCCGGTCACTCTCGCGCGCAAGATCCTGTCGGCGGTGGCGCGGGTCGGGCAACGTTTCGGGGCCGCCCACGTGACCAGCGTGCTCCGCGGCCACGCCAGCGACGCTGTGTCGCTCCGGGGTCACGACTCGCTTTCGGTGTTCGGCCTGCTGAAAGAACAGTCGATCGACGAGACTCGCGGCTACATCGATCAGCTCATCGCGCACGAGCTGTTGCAGCAGAGTGGTGAGCAGTACCCGGTATTGCAGCTGACCGCGTCCGGCGCCGCGCTGTTGCGCGACCCGGCTGGGGCGCCGACGCTGACGCTGGCGCGTCAGCGCAAGCCGCAAAAGGGCCGCGGCCCGGCCCGATCGCGAGCCGATGCCGAGTCATGGGAGGGCGTGGATCGCGCGCTCTTCGAAGAGCTCCGCGGGCTGCGGCTCCGCATCGCCCGCGATCGCGGCGTGCCGCCGTACGTCATCTTCCACGACACCACGCTGCGCGAACTCGCCAGGCTGAAGCCGATGAGTATCGAGGCGCTGCGGCACGTTTACGGCGTCGGCGCCCGCAAAGCCGAGGATCTCGGGGATGCGGTGATCGAATTGATCCGGGGCGGCGCGCCGGACGCGGGTGCGGAACAGGGCACCCGCTAGTGCCGTTCCGCCTCAGCGCTTCGAGCTGAAGTGGTCAGCGCGTCCAACCGCGACAGTTCCCGGACGCTGGTTGGATCCGCGACGCTCCGCGCCACCACCTCGCGCCAGACCGCGGCACTCTCGGCCAGCCGCATCGACTGAGGGTCACCGCCTCGAGCGACCGCGGCCCGAGCCACTCCTTCTGACGCTACGGCCACCTGCTTCCGCACCTGGGTGAAGCTGGGGGCGACGGCGAGCGTGCGCATGCCGACGGTGCGTGCTTCCGCGAAGAGCGCCGCGGCCTCCTCGGGCCTGGCTGGCGTCACCGTCAACAGGAGATCGGCGACGCTATTGAGGCTGCGGGTCAGCTCCCACGGGACGAAGATGAAACCGGCATGCCGCTCGGCGCGCTCGCGCCGGACGGCCAGCGCGCGGCGATGCAGATCCAGCGAATCCTTGATGCGCCCTTCGGCTCGCCGGGCATCGCCGAGCCGCAGCCACGCGTAGGCGAGATCGGCGTGGTACTGCACGTTGGCCGGGTCGGTGGCGACGAGCGGCTCCAGCATCGAGACCGCCGCCTCCGCCTCGGTCGCCGCTGCATCGATGCGCTTGAGCGCCAGCAACACCGGTGTCTTGCGCGAGCGCACCTCCGCCAGGCCCCGCTGCAGCATCTGGTTTTCGTCGGCGCCGGCGATGGCCGTTTCGAGCAGGACGTGCGCCCGTTCGAGCTGCGCGAGCGCGGCCTCGTAGTCGCCCCGCTGCTCGAGCGCGAGCGCCAGCTGCGCGATCGCCCGGGCGAGGCTCGCTTCGTCCGGCCACGATGGCGCCCCGAGCGCGCGCAGCCGCTCCCGCGTCTCGATTTGCCGCGTTGCCATCGCGACGTGGCGAGGGACGTCGTTGGTGAGGTGCGCAACGGTGGCGAGGCCGTGGTAGGCGTCGGCCAGCAGGCGCAGCGCTTTCGGATCGCTGGCATTGCGGGCGAGCAGCCGGTTGGCCGCGTCAACCGCCTCCGCGAACTCCGGCGCGCCAGCGATCGGGTCGACCGAGAGCTGCGCGATGCTGATGAGCGCCTCGATCCGCGCGCGCTCGAGCTCGCGAGTGGGCGCGATCGAACTGATCGCGATCGCCTTGCGGAAGCTCGCGACCGCCCCAGCCGCGTCGCCGAGGTTGGGCAGGAACGCGCCGCCCTGCACTTTGCCAATGCCGATGTATGCCGCTGCCAGCTCCTCGCGAAGGCCTGCGTCAGCGCTGCCCTCGGCGAACAATCGATCCAGGTAGCGAAGCGCGGTTTCGACGACGAGCTTTCGTGCCGCGGTTGTTCCGGCGATCGGGGCCAGCGCGTCGTTGACGTCGAATACCACCGTGTGGGCGAATGCGCGAAGATCGTTGAACCGCTGTTCGGCCAACCGGGCCTGCCACATGCTCAGGATCGCGGTGCCGAAGAGGCCCGCAGCGAGAATGGCGACCACGATCGCCGCGAGACGATGACGTCCGATCGATTTGCGGAGCCAGTAAGTGAAACTGTCGGGGCGCGCCAGGACCGGATACCCGGTGCGAAAGCGCTCGAGATCGCCGGCCATCTGCTCGACCGACGCATAACGCCGCGCCGGGTCCTTGGCCAGCGCCTTCGTCAACACCGTGTCGATGTCCCCGCTCAGCTGCCGCGCCACCTGCGGCGCCAGGCCCGGCGTCAGGCTTGCCCGTTGCGGCTCCGCTGTCAGGACGGCGCTAACCAGTTCATCGAGACGCGTCGTACGCAACGCGTACGGGCTGCTGCCGGTCAACACGACCTGGGCGAGCACACCCAACGAGTAAACATCTGACGCCGTCGTCAGTGCTTCCCCCTGCAACTGCTCAGGGCTCGAATATGCCGGCGTGGCCGGGCGATGACGCGTGATGGTCCCAAGCCGGCTGATCGGGCGGGCGATGCCGAAATCGAGCAGCTTCACCTGGCCGTCCCTCGTGACCAGGACGTTCTCCGGCTTGATGTCGCAGTGGATGATCAGGTGCCGATGCGCGTAGGCCACTCCCGCGCACACCTGCAGCAGCAGCGCGATGCGATCGGTGACGCGGAGCCCGCGCTCCTCGCAGTGTCTGTCGATCGGCAGCCCTTCGACGTACTCCATCACCAGGTAGAGCAGGTGATCGTCGGTCGTGCCCGCGTCGAGCAGCCGGGCGATATTGGGGTGCTCGAGGCCCGCCAGGAAATCGCGTTCGCGGAGGAATCGGTCGCGCAGCGGCACGAAGCCGGACGACAGCAGCTTCACCGCGACACGCTTGGCGAACGAGCCGTCGCTCCGCTCCGCCAGGTAGACGGCGCCGGCGCCGCCGGTGCCGAGCAGGGTCAGGAGGCGGTAGGCCCCGACGCTACGTCCGGCGAGATCGGGAGGCTCGTCGTCCACCGGGAGGCTGGGCAGGAAGTCGCCGGGACGGTCGTGAGACTCCAGCAGGGAGGCGACTTCGGCTGCGACGAGCGGCTCGTGGAGGCGGAGCACCGACAGCAACGCCTCGCGCTGGGCGGCTGGCCGGCCCACGGCCTGCTCGAACAGGTCCGTGACCCGTGCCCAGGTGACCGGCGTCAGGGGATCATGGTCCCGGTGCATGCGCGCTCCTGCCTCGCGCGGCGGGCCTTCAGGGCCGCCGGCGCAGGGCTCGAGGCAAAATGCGACGTCGGCCGCCGAACGGGGTCATACATCGAGCTCGCGGCGCAGCCAGGCTCGGGCCACACTCCAATCGCGCTTGACGGTCTTGGGAGACACCGCGAGGACGGTGGCCGTCTCCTCGACCGTGAGGCCGCCGAAGTATCGCAACTCCACGACGCTCGCCTGGCGCGGATCGAGTGCCGCCAGCCTGTCGAGGGCGCGATCCAGGTCCTCCCAGCGTTCGAACTCGGCGTCCTCGGCGGGCAGGACGGACTCCGACCAGACCCGCTCGCGATCCCCGCCGCGCTTGAGACGCCCCCGGCTGCGCGCGTGTTCGATCAGAATCTCGCGCATCACGTGCGCGGCGATGGCGACGAACCGGCGCCGGTCGTCCCAGGCGGCATCGCCGCGCGGAACCAACCGCAGGTAGACCTCGTGAACGAGCGCGGTCGCCTCGAGAGTGTGGCCCGGACGCTCCCGGGCCAGATAGTGGTGGGCGAGCCGGCGCAGTTCGGCATAGACGACGGGGAAGATGTCCCCGGCCGACAGGCTTCGCCCCTCGCGGTGATCGACGACCGGCAGACGTTCGGCGAGGTCGCTCGACATGGCCCCCTTACCTGTTCTGGACATTGCGTCCGAACAGACGGCCCGCGTCGTCTTATTCCGAGCGCGGGGGTGCCCGCACAGCCTACAGCAGAGCCTCGAGCCGCGCCACAGAAACCCACGCCATGATGCGGCGCAGGAGGGGACAGTCCCCTGAGTCGGGTCGACGCAGGGGACTGTCCCCCCTTTCGGAACTCCTCTGGGCTGGCGGACATACACTTGGCCGATGTCTGCTGCCGCCCCCTTTGTTGCTCTCGATGCGTTCGACTGGACCTCGTCCTGCCTCGCCGAGGCCTGCTTCAGCCTCGAACTGCCGGTCCGCCTGGGGCCGCCGGGGCTGACGGCGCTGATCCCGGCTGCCCGCATCGCAGGTCCCGTTGCGCCTGTGGTGCACGCGGGCGAGGCTGATGTGCTCCTGGAAGCGATCGGCGCCGCTGCCTGGGGCGACGTGCTCGTGGTCGACAACAACGGACGGCTCGATGAGGGGTGCTTTGGTGAACTGATTGCCGCCGAAGCGCTGGCCTCGGGCCTGGGCGGCGTGATTATCGACGGCGCTCACCGCGACAGCACCGCGCTCCGGACGCTCGGCCTTCCCCTCTGGTCGCGTGGACGTTGCGTCGCCGGCCCTCGTGAATCGCGGCGTCGCCACTCCACCGCGCTTCAGGCGGCGACCTGCGGTCCGACCACGGTCACCCGCGACGACGCGATCTTCGCCGACGAAGACGGCGTGGTGTTCGTAGCGCGCGCCGAGTGCGCCCGGGTGATCGAGCGCGCCCGGGCGATTGCGGTGCACGCTCAGGCGCAGACGGCCCGGATCGAGAGCGGCGAGTCGCTGCGCGATCAGCTGCAGCTATCCACATTCCTCGAGCGCCGCGAATCGGACCCCGACTACACCTTCCGCAAACATCTGCAGGGGCTGGCCAGACCCTGAGTCGATCAACATCGTTGGGACGAACCGCGCCCGACACGCCACGGATTGCTCGCCCGCGGTACCGGCGCCATTGACGCGGGCCACTCCGGCAGGCTATGTAGTAGTTCTACTTACACGACGACCATGAGACGGCTCAGTGTCAGCGCCTGCAGCGTGCTCCAGGCCATCGTCGATGGCGCGCATTACGGGTTCGACGTCATTGATCGCACCGGTCTTCCGAGCGGCACTGTCTATCCGGCCTTGAGCCGCCTCGAGCGCGATGGCTATGTCGCATCGTCGTGGGAAGACGAAGCGCGTGCACATGCCGAGGGCCGCCCGGCACGACGTTATTACCGGGTGACCGCGCCGGGCGCGATGGCGCTTCGCGACGCGATGGCGCAGTACCGCTCGTTGCTGCCGGCACTTCAGCGGCCGGCCAGGGGTCGGGCCTGACCATGCGCCTCGCCGACCGCATTGTCCGGGCCGCTTCGCTCATCGTGCCGGAGGATGCCCGGCGCGACTGGGTACGTGAATGGCACGCGGAGCTTTCCTGGAGCCGGCGGCAGCGGGCGCATGAAACCGGCATCGCCATGCGTGCGCTCGGCGCCTGGCCGCACGCGGGCTGGCTGCGGTGGGACCGCTGGAGGTGGGAGATGCTCTGGCCCGACGTTGTCTACGCGGTTCGAACGCTGGTGAGGCAGCCGGGATTCACGCTGCTCGCCTTGTTGAGCCTGGCCGTCGGGATCGGCGCGAACACCGCGATGTTCAGCGTCGTTCACGCGGTGCTCCTGCGTCCGTTGCCGTTTCCCGACCCGGAGCAACTGGTCGCGATCTGGACGAGCAGCGCGGATCGACCGGGACGCGGGTTCGCGAGCACGGCGCCCGATTTCGTGGACTGGCGGCGTGAGACCAAGGGATTCGCGGAGATGGCCGCCCTCGAGGCGAGCGCGAGCGCGCTTACAGGCGAGGGGCCGGCGGAGCAGGTCCCCAGCGCGCAGGTCACCGGCGGGTTCTTCACCGTGCTCGGAGTCCGGGCCCTCCACGGACGCACGCTTTCTACCGATGACGATCCGATGGGAACGCCGGACGTCGCAGTACTCGGGCATGGTCTCTGGCGCCGCCGCTACGGTGCGGATCCAACGATCGTCGGCCGGACCATTGCCATCAATGGCCGGCCCTTCCAGGTCGTCGGCGTGATGCCGGAGCATTTCCGCTACCCGTTGAACGCCGAGCTCTGGATTCCAGAGCGCTTCGATGAGCGGGAGCTCACGACGCAGCGAGGCGCCCATTATCTGCAGGTGATCGGACGATTGGGCGAAGGCGTCGCGCTCGAACGGGCCCGCGACGCCCTGGCGGGCACTGCCGCCAACCTCGAGGCGCGCTACCCGCGCACCAACACCGGCCGGACGGTGATCGCCCAAACCCTTCGCGAGTCGCTCGTCGGCGACGTCCGCAAAGCACTGCTGATCATGCTCGGCGCTGTCGGTTTCGTGCTGCTCATCGTGTGCGTCAACGTCGCGAACCTGTGTCTGACGCGCGCGGTCGGCCGGCAGCGGGAACTGGCCCTGCGCACCGCGCTCGGCGCCAGCCGCCTTCGTCTCGTCCGGGCGCTGCTGGTCGAAAGCACGCTGCTCGCGATGGCCGGCGCCGTTGCCGGCGTGATGGTCGCCGTCTGGGCCTCTGCCGTCGTCGCGTCGCTGGCCGAGCGCACCGGAATCGCGCTGCTCGATCAGACGCGGATCGATCGCCCTGTCCTGGCTTTTGCGGCCGCGCTTGGGATGCTGTCCGCGATCCTCTTCGGCACCCTGCCCGCCTGGCAGGCGTCGGCTAGTGACGTGAACCGCCAGCTTCGTGAGGAGAGCGGTACCACCACTGGCAGCCGGCAGCGGCGCCGCCTGGGAGCGGCGCTCATCGTGGCCGAAACGGCACTTGCCGTCGTGCTGCTGGTCGGCGCCGGTCTGCTCATGCGCAGCTTCGTGGCGCTTGCCGCCGTCGATCTCGGGTTCAGGACCGACCGGATTCAGACGTTCAATGTCTCGCTTCCGGAGGCGCGATACCCGACACCGACATCGCGGGCCGAGCTGGTCGATACGCTGGTCTCCCGGATCAAGGAGTGGCCGCAGGTCGAGACAGCTGGCGCCATCTTCGGGCTGCCGCTCTCGAACTTCCGCTTCATGATCACGATGACCACGATCGATGGCAGAAAGCTGAGCGATGCCGAGCAGGACCAGCACACGCTCGGCGTGCGCGTGATCACTCCGGATTACTTTCGCGCGATGGGCATTCCGATCCGTGTCGGCCGGCCCTTCGGTGCCGCCGATCGGCTGGGCGCGCCGACCGTGGTGATCATCAACGAGGCCGCTGCCCGTCAGTTGTGGCCCGACTCCGATCCGCTCGGTCACCACTTCACGATGGGGACGAGGCTGGGGCAGGAAGGTGAGGCGCTCGGCGGCACCGTCGTCGGAGTGGTTGCCGACGTCCGCGATTTCGGCCCGGCGTCGACGGTGCGCCCGACCGTCTATGCCGCGCACGCGCAGTTTCCCACGGAGTTCTTGTCGGTGGCGGTGAAAGCCCGGGGTGAGCCCGGAGCGCTCGTCGAGCCGCTGCGCCAGCTCATGGCGCAACTCGATCCCGCGTTGCCGATGTTCCGGGTGCGCACGATGGAGCAGCTGGCGTCGGATGCCGTGGCCCAGCCGCGTCTCTATCTGATGCTGCTCGGACTGTTCGCGGCGGCATCGGTGCTGCTGGCGGCGATCGGCATCTACGGCGTGCTGGCCCATGGGGTCAGTCAGAGAACGCGCGAGATCGGCCTGCGCCTCGCGCTCGGCGCCGAGCGTGGACGGGTCCTCCGGATGGTCGTCGGCCAGGCCCTCGCGCTGGCGCTTGGCGGACTGGCACTCGGCCTCGCGTCGGCGGCGGGCCTGAGCCGATTGCTTGGAGGCTTGCTGTTCGGTGTGGAGCCGGCGGACCTGCCGACGTATCTTGCCGCAGCGGCAGGTCTTGCACTGGTGGCGGTCGTCGCCAGCGTGGTGCCGGCAGTGCGGGCCGCGCGCGTCGATCCCATCGTCGCCCTGCGCACCGAGTAAGCGGCGTCGGGGATGGCGCGGCGATATACAATTGCCACCCACCCATGACCCGGCAGTACTGTCACGTAGGTTCCCGCACGATTGCCTATCTCGACTCGGCGCCTGGCGCACGGGATTTGCGGGCGGTCGTCCTGCTGCACGCCTTTCCACTCGGCGCCAGCATGTGGGAGCCGCAACTCCGCAGCGTGCCCAAGGGCTGGCGGCTGATTACCCCGGACCTGCGGGGTTTTGGCGGCTCGACGTCGGACAACGGAACTCCGACGATGGACGATTACGCGGTGGACGTGATGGGGCTCCTCGGAGAGCTCGGAGTGGGCCGCGCCGTGGTCGGTGGCTGCTCGATGGGCGGATATGCGACCTTCGCGCTGCTCAAGCGCGCCCCGGACCTCGCGATCGGAGTCGTGCTCTCGGACACCCGGATGGGGGCCGATTCGCCGGAGGGACGAGCGAACCGCCGGAGCATGCTGGCGCTGGTCGATCGCGAAGGCCCCTCGGGCATCGCGCGCGACATGATGCCCAAACTAATCGGCGAGACGACGCGGGCGACGGATCCCACCGTGGAGTCCACGATCCGGCGGTTCATCAAGCAGCAGTCGCCCGAAGGCATCCGGACGGCGATCCAGCGGATGATGGATCGTGTCGATGCCGCGCCTGTCGTCTCGGCGGTGCGGGTGCCGACGCTTGTGATTGTCGGCGAGGAGGATGCGCTGACGCCGGTCGAGGAGTCGCGCCGCCTGGCCGAGGCCATACCTGGCGCCCGCCTGGAGATCATCCCGCAGGCCGGCCACCTGCCCAACCTCGAACAACCCGACCGGTTCAACGTCGTTCTCACCCGCTTTCTCGAAGAACTGCCATGAAGTATCTGGCGACCCTGACCCTGATTTTCGCGATCTCGTCCATCGTTCCCCGCGCCCAGGAGCCGTCGCCGCCGGCGGTGGATCCGCTGCACCGCGCCTTCGACACGATCCTCGACACCTACGTCAGGGACGGCCTCGTCTACTACCGGGCGCTGAAGGGGGAGCGGCAACGCTTCGACGCATATGTGGCGGCGCTCGGCGACGCGAACGTGCCGGCGACGGACCGCAACAAGCAGCTCGCGTTCTGGATCAACGCCTACAACGCGTTCGTGTTGCGGACCGTGATCGACTACTACCCGATCAACGGCCGAGCCGCGATGTATCCGCGGAACAGCATCCGCCAGGTCGCCGGCGCGTTCGAGAAACGGCCCTTCAGGGCCGCCGGCCGGACGGTGACGCTGGATCAGATTGAGAAGGACATCATCGTGCCGCTGGGCGACGCGCGCGCGCTGCTGGCGCTCGGCCGCGGCGCGCTGGACGGCGGGCGATTGAAGAGCGAGGCCTACACCGCGGACCGGGTTGACGGGCAGCTCGATGCAATCGCCAAAGAATCGGTCGATCGCCACGAGCTGGTGAGCATCGATCGGGCCAACGGGGTGCTGAGGGTCAACCCAATTTTCTCGTGGCGCGAGTCCGCCTTCGTCGAGTACTACGCCAACAAGGCGCCCGCCGAGTTCCAGCAGCGCAGCCCGCTCGAGCGCGCCGTGCTCGGCCTCATTCGCCCGACAGCGCTCCAGACCGAGCTGGATTTTCTGGAGCGCAACCAGTTCTCGATGCAGTTCCGCGACTTCGACTGGCGGCTCAACGATCTGACGGGGCGGTGATGGAGGTCTCGAGGTTCTGGGGCTTGCCGCGCGAGCTCGAAGAGCGAAGGCGGGGTCTTGAGGCCTTGGGGGCTCTCCTGATTCCCATCTCCTGTCTCCTGACTCCTATCTCCTGACTCCTATCTCCTGACGTGACATGGATCTAGAGCTGAAGGGCAAAGTTGCAGTGATCACCGGTGCGAGCCGCGGGCTCGGCCTGGCCACGGCGCAAGCGCTTGCCGCCGAAGGATGCCACGTGGTGCTGGCGGCGCGCGGCCTCGAGGCACTGACGCGCGCGGCCGAGACGATCCGCACCGGGTGGCGCGGCCCCAAGGTCGTGCCGGTCACCGCCGATGTCTCGACACCCGAAGGTGTCGATCACCTGATCGAGACCACCGTCGTCGAGTGCGGCGGCATCGACATCCTGGTGAACAACGTCGGTATCGGGCGCGGCGGCTCGATCGAGCAGACCAGCGACGGCGAATGGCGTGAAGCGTTCGACAACACGCTGTTTCCGGCGATTCGATGCTCGCAGCTGGCCATCCCGCACCTGCGGCAGCGGGGCGGCGGCGTCATCGTCATCGTGTCGTCGATATACGGGCGCGAGGCCGGCGGCCGGATGACCTACAACGTGGTCAAGGCAGCGGAGATCAGCCTGACCAAGTCTCTTGCCCAGCAACTGGCCAAAGACCAGATCCGGGTCGTCGGCGTGGCTCCCGGCTCGATCCTGTTCGAAGGCGGATCGTGGTGGAAGCGACAGCAGGAAGACCCCAAGGGCATCGACGAGTTCGTCAAGCGCGAGCTTCCGTTCGGCCGCTTCGGCGCCGCGCAGGAGATCGGCAATGTCGTCGCGTTCCTGGCTTCACCGAAGGCGAGTTGGGTGAGCGGAACGACCGTGGTCGTGGACGGCTGCCAGTCCAGGATGTTCTAAGAGCCAGTGCGACGGGCTCAGCCTACTCTGCCCGCCGGAACCACAGGTAATACACGGGTAGTCCCGCCATCACGACCGCGAACGTGATCGAGGTCCACTTCGGATCCGTGACGAGCGCGTTGATCACCAGATAGGTTGCCGCCGCAATGAACACGGCCGGGACGAACGGATAGCCGATCACCTTGTAGGGCCGCTGCAGGTGCGGCTGCGACTTGCGCAGCCGGTAGATCGCCGCGACGCTTAGCGCGTAGAACGGCCACATCGCCAGCACGAATGTGTCGGTGAGCTGTTCGAACGTCTGCGTCATCACCATTGCCACGCCGAGCGCGCAGGCGAGCAGGATGGCCACGTACGGAGTGTTCCACTTCGGGTGGACCGCGGCGATCGGCTTGAAGAACAGCTGGTCGTCCGCCATCGCGAAGAAGATGCGCGGCGAAGCCAGCATGCTGCCCATCAGCGAGCCGAAGGTGGAGATCATGACCACGACGGCGATGAACGAGACGCCGGCCTGCCCGAAGATGGCGCCAAGGGTGTCGGCCGAAATCAGGCGCGAGTCCTTGAGCCGATCGATCGGAATGACATAGAGGTAGGCGGCGTTGGCGGCCAGGTAGATCGCGATGATCGCCAGCGTGCCGAAAATGATCGCGCGGGGGAGGTTGCGCTGCGGATCGGTGACCTCGCCGCTCGCAAACGTCAGGTCGGCGAAGCCGTCGTAGGCCCACATCACCGAAATCAGCGACAGGCCGAACAGCCCCGGATCGACGGCCGCGCCGCTGCTCGCGAAGTGCGTGACGCTCCCGCCGACGCCGCCGCCGAGCGCGAACGATACCAGCACGAGAAACGCCAGGGCCCCGAACTTCGTCACTGTGGAAATACCCGCAAAGAGCGCGCCGAGACGAACGCCGACGATATTGGTAACAGTCGCGACGACGATGGCTCCGGCAGCAAGGTAGTCGGCCCAGTCCGGATGGAGTGCCGGATCGATACCGAACACCCGCAGGAAATACTCGCCGAACACCGACGAGATGCCGCCGAGCGCCGAGGCGCGAATGAGCACCAGCTGCGCCCAGCCGTAGAGAAACGCGTAGGGCCGCCCCCATCCTTCGCGCAGGTACACATACATGCCGCCGGTCTCGGGCATCGCCGCCGAGAGCTCCGCGAACGCGAGCGCGCCGCAGAGCACGATAACGCCCCCGAGCACCCAGACGCCGAGCATGAACACCGGATCGGGCACGCGCGCGGCGATGCCAGCCGGAGTGCGGAAGATGCCGCCGCCAATCGTGATGCCAATCACGAGACCAATCGAGCTCCAGAGACCGAGTCTCCGGACGAGAGTCGCCATATGACCGGGAACTATAATGGAAAGGTGCCTGACGGCGCAGACCTGCCGGGGACATCCATCCTCCAGTACCGCGTACTCGAACGCCTTGGCAAAGGCGGTATGGGCGAGGTCTACCTTGCCGAAGACACGCGGTTCGGACGACGGGTCGCGCTCAAGTTCCTGATCGGCGCGCTCGAGGCAACGCCGGAGGCCCGCGCCCGCCTGGTTCGCGAGGCCCAGGTCGCCGCGCAGCTGCGCTCGCCGCACATCGCCGTTGCCTACGATCTCGTCGAACACGAACGCGGGCTGTTCATCGCGATGGAGTATGTGGAGGGCGAGCTGCTTGCCGACCGTATCGCCCGCGGCGCGCTCGGCGTGGCCGACAGCCTCGACATCGCGATGCAGGTCGCTGAGGCGCTCGACGAGGCTCACGAGCTCGGCGTCGTCCACCGCGACATCAAGAGCGCGAACCTGATCATCACGCCGCGGCAGCTCGTGAAGGTGCTCGATTTCGGGCTCGCCAAGCCCTCGGCCACCGCCGATACCTTCGCGTCGCAGTCGGCATTGACGCTGGCGGGAACGGTGGTCGGCACGCTGAACTACATGCCGCCCGAGCAGCTTCGCGGCGGCAACGTCGATCAGCGCGCCGACATCTTCGCCCTCGGCGTCGTGCTCTACGAGATGCTCACCGGGCGCCTGCCGTTCGCCGGCGACTCGATGGCCGACGTCGCGGATCGCATCCTCAACCGCGACCCCGAGCCGATGGGCAAGTACAGCTACAGCGTTCCCGGTGAGGTCGAGACCATTGCCCGCAAGGCGCTGGAAAAGGACCCTGCATTCCGCTACCAGACCGCTCGCGAGTTCTACACCGATCTCGCCGCCGCTCGCCGCCGACTGCGGGAGCAGGCCGGCGATGGGCATCTCGGCGTGGAACGGACCGATCGACTTCTCGGATCCCGCGTCGGCGCTGCCGTCGGCGCCGCCACGTCCGCAAACCCGGACGGTCGCGGTGCTGGCCTTCGCGAACATCACTGGCGATGCGGCAGACGAGTGGATCGGGCAGGGCATTGCCGAATCATTGACCGCCGATTTCGCCAAGATCGGCGGCGTGACCGTGATTCCTCGCGAGAACGTGTTCGAGCTGCAGCGGAACCTGATCGCGACCGGGCGGGGTGCCGACGACCGGCATTCGCTGGAGCTCGGACGCCGGCTCGGCGCCACCTTCGTCGTAACCGGCGCCTACCAGCGGCTTCGCGATCGCGTGCGGATCACTTCCCAGGTGTTCGAGGTGCCGGCCTCTGCGATCCGCCGCCACCGTGAAACTCGACGGGACGATCGATCAGATCTTCGATCTCCAGGATCAGCTCGTTCAGGATCTCGCACGCACCGGCATGGCGCACGAGCTCGCCTCGTCGGAACGGGACGCGATCGTCGCGACGACACCGAGGTCTCGCTGGAGGCGTTCGAGGCCTACTCGCGCGGCATGCTCAACCTGCGGATGGCAAGCCGCGACGGCGTGGACCGCGCCCTGGGACTCTTCGAGCGCGCGCTCGAGCTGTCGCCCGGCTACGTGGACGCGATGATCGCGCTCGGGAGCGCCCTGGACCTCAAAGGAACGTTTCTGGCCATGCACGGCCTGCTCGAGCGCAGTCTGAGCCTGCTCCAGCAGGCGGTGGCGCTGAAGCCTGATTCAGCCGAGGCACACCTGCGACTCGGCGAGACGCTCTCCGATCTCGGCCGCATCGACGAAGGCATCGCCGAGATGCAGGAGGCCTTGCGCCTTGCTCCGGACGATGCTGAAACCCACGCCAGCCTGGCCCGCAACTACTGGATGGGCAAGGGCGATGCCGATCTCGGCGTCGTTCACTATCCGGCGCGCGCTGGCACTCAACCCGGAAGGTGGCTACACCCATTTGCAGCTCGCGCTGCTGCACGCGCTCCGCGGCGAGCTCGACGACGCCGAGCGCGAGGCGCGGGCGGCGGTGGTGCTGCAGGAGCAGGCGATGTCGGGCACGCAGGGGCTGATCCTGGTCGGAGCCCGCTCGCGGCTCGGCTACGTGTTCTATCGCCGCGGCCAGTATGGCGAGGCTATCCGCGAGTACCGCCGCGAGCTCGAGTTCGTCTCGCTCACCGACCACGCCTTGCGCGAGCGGACGACGATCGAGATCTGCCAGAAGCTCTCCGCCGCGTATCAACGCAAGGGGGATGGCGAAAACGCCCAGGCCTACTTCGACCGGGCGGTGCGCGCGTTCGACCAGCGGCTGTCCGGCGGCGGCGACGATCCTTACACGCGCTACTACATGGCGGCGCTCCACGCGATGCGCGGCGACATCGAGGCCGCACGTCGCCACCTGGAGAAGCCGCTCGCCGAGATCGGCGTCTTCACTCGCTGGCGCCT
Organism: uncultured Acidobacteriota bacterium; assembly: GCA_963709325.1. Lineage (GTDB taxonomy): Bacteria > Acidobacteriota > Vicinamibacteria > Vicinamibacterales > UBA2999 > VFZN01. Next base: position 98,814 of record CAVPVV010000001.1, read on the forward strand.
CGAGCGCGACCCGGATTTCGACGGAGTCAGGGATCTCGTCGAGGAGGTCCTGCAGTCTTGAGGTCTTGGAGTCTTGGGGGTGTTCTCTTCCCGCCTGCAAGCCCAGAGCCTAGAGCCTGATCGCGCCGGTGAGTTCCAGAATCGCGAGCGCGAGGACCTTGGTCGAGTTCACCAGGTCGTCCACGCGGCAGTACTCGTCAGGCTGGTGCGCCTGCTCGAGCTCGCCGGGGCCGTAGGCGACGCAGTGCGGCCACGCCGGCAATGCGCGCGACGTGCTTGTGATCATAGGTGCCGGGGCTGGCGATTCGTGCCGGCTTGCGGCCGAGGACGTGCTCGACGCCGTGCTCGATGGCGGCGATGACCGGCGAGTCGTCCGGCGTGCGCGTCGGGTGAACCACCATCAGGTCCTTCAGCCTCGTAGCGGACCCGAGGCATGCGAGCGCGGACGCGATCGATGAGCGCCTCGATCTCGTGCCTGGTCGCGTCGAAGCCCTCCTCGAGCAGGAAGCGGCGGTCGAACACCGCGCGGCAGATGTCGGCGACGCATGGCGTCTGGATGCCGTCCACCGGCTGGCCGCCGAAGATGCCGTTGATGTTGAGCGTCGCCTGTCGCGCGCCGGGCGGGACCACCGGCACGTCGGTGCGCCGCGTCGGCGAGCACCGGCAGCAGCTCGTCGCGAATCTGCTGCAGCAGCTGGCCCATGCCGTCGATGGCGCTGACGCCGAGGAACGGCATGCTGCCGTGCGCGATGTGGCCGTGGGCGGCCACCTCGAACCAGTAGACGCCGCGGTGCCCGACGCACACCCGATCGACGTTCAGCGGCTCGGGGATGATGCAGTAGTCGGTCCGGGTCGACGACAGGCGCCCGTGCTCGCGCGAGCCAGGCGACCCCGGCGAAGCCGCCGCTCTCCTCGTCCACCGTGCCGCTCACCTCGATCGTGCCAGGCACCGGCACGCCGGCGCGGCGGATGGCTTCGGCCGCGAAGACTGCGGCCGCGATCCCGGCCTTCATGTCGCACGAGCCTCGGCCGTAGATCTTGCCGTCGCGGACCACGCCGCCGAACGGATCGAGCGTCCATCCCTCGCCGGCCGGGACGACGTCGAAGTGCCCGTTGAGGTGCACCGTCGGCCGCGCGCGCAGGCCCGCGCGGGTGCCGACGACGTTCAAGCCGCGGGATGGCGGGCGGTGTGCTCGGGCCGGCCTTCCGCGGCGAAGTACTCGACGTCGAAGCCGAGCTCGCTCGAGCCGGCCGCCGATGAACCGCGCGCAGTCTTCGTAGTGCTCGCCGGGCGGATTCACCGTCGGAATGCGAATCATGTCGGCGGTGAAGTCCGACGACTTCGTCAGTGGCCCGTTCGACCTCGACGAGGACGCGATCGACGAGGGAGGCGGCGGACACGATGTCGGATCGTATTATGATTTCCGCCATCATGCGCCGGCCTGTTGCCCTCACGATTCTCGCTGGCGGCGAGCGCGACCGCGTCGATTGGCGGCCAGGCGTCCGCGCCGCGCGAACGATCCGAACCAGACCATCACCGCCGTGCCCGGCATCAAGGTCGGGCACCACACGCTCACCGAGCGGCCGACCGGCTGCACGGTGATCCTCGTCGACGGCGAAGGGGCGGCGGGCGGCGTGTCGCAGCGCGGCGGCGCACCCGGGCACGCGCGAGACCGATCTGCTCGATCCGGCCAACATGGTCGACAAGGTCAACGCCGTGGTGCTGTCGGGCGGCAGCGCGTTCGGGCTCGAGGCGGCGACCGGCACCGTGCGCTGGCTCGAGGAGCACGACATCGGCTGGGACGTGCGCATCGCCAAGGTGCCAATCGTGCCCGCCGCCATCCTGTTCGACCTGCCGGTCGGCGGCAATCCCAAGATCCGTCCGACCGCGGACTGCGGCTACAACGCCGCCGACGCAGCCTCGACCGCGCCGGTGAAGGAAGGCACGGTCGGCGCCGGCGCCGGCGCGACGGTGGGCAAGAGCGGCGGGCCGAACCGCTCGATGAAGGCCGGCCTCGGCAGCTACAGCATCACGCTGCGCCAACGGGCTCAGCGTCGGGCGCGATCGTCGCGGTGAACGCCGTCGGCGACATCATCGATCCCGACACCGGCAAGGTGGTCGCCGGCGTCCGCAATCCGGACGGCACGCTTCGCCGACGCTCGCAAGCTGCTGCGCACCGGACAGACCGGCCCGCGCCCGCGTGCGGCCGAGAACACCACCATCGGCCTGGTCGCCACCAACGCGAAGCTGACCAAGGCGCAGGCCCACCGCATGGCGCTGATGGCCGACGACGGGTTCGCGCGGGCGATCTTCCCGTCGCACACGCAGGGCGACGGCGACACGGTGTTCGCGCTGGCCACCGGGCAATGGACCGGCGAGGTGGACATCACGCCAGATCGGCGCGCTCGCCGCGGACGCGATGGCCCGCGCCATCGTCCGCGCCGCCACGGAGGCGACCGGCATCCCGAACATCCCGGCCGTCCGCGACCTGAAGAAGTAGCCGCCACGTGAACCTCTCGCTGCGTTCTGCTGCTCCTCTACTCGGCGGCCTGCTCGCGATCGGCCTGCTGATCGGGCGGCAGGGTGCGAGGCGCCAGGGATTTCTTCGTCGCCGGCCGCGCGCTTCGGTCCAGGCTGTTGTTCTCGACGCTGCTGGCCGCGAACATCGGCGCCGGCTCCACGGTCGGCGCCACCGGCGCTCGGCTATCGCGACGGCCTCTCCGCGTGGTGGTGGGTCGGAAGCGCGGCGCTCGGCTCGCTCGTGCTCGCCTTCTGGATCGGCCCCGCGCTCCGCCGCGTCGCCGAGCAGCACGACCTCCGCACCGTCGGCGACTACCTCGAACTGCGGTATGCCGCGCAGGTGCGCGGGCATGGTGGCCTTGCTGATCTGGTTCGGGTCGCTGGCGATCCTCGCCGGGCAGCTGATCGCGATGTCCGACCATCCTGTCGGTGGTGGCCGGCGCTCCGAAGTGGGCCGGCTGCTCCATCGGCGGCCTGTTGATCACGATCTACTCGTCGGCTGGCGGGCTCAAGGCCGGAGCCTGGGTCAACATGGTGCAGCTCGCGGTGAAGATGGGCGGATTCGCTATCGCGCTGCCGCTGGCGCTATCGGCGGTGGGCGGATGGTCCGCGGTCACCGCGATGTCGCCGCCCTCGGACAGCTACTGGAATTTCTGGGCCGGCGGCGAGTCGGGTATCGTCTACCTCGCCCTGCTCGGCCCGGCGTTCATCGTTTCGCCCGGCATGCTGCAGAAGCTGTACGCCGCCCGCGACGATCGCGCCGTCCGACTCGGCGTCGGATGGAATGCGATCGGGCTGCTTCTCTACGCCATCGTCCCAGTGGTCCTCGGTATGATCGCGCGGCTGCGGTTCCCGGCCCTCGCGAGCTCCGACCTGGCGCTGCCGACGATCCTGATGCACGGCGCTGCCGGTGGCGATCGGCACGATCGGCCTCGCTGCCGTGTTCTCGGCTGAGCTCAGCGCCGCCGACGCGGTACTGTTCATGCTCACGACGTCGCTCTCGCAGGATCTGTACAAGCGCTTCGTGAACCCGGGCGCGGACGAGCGCCGCGTCCTCGCCGTCGCGCGCGCCACGACGGTCGTGGCGGGCGCGCTCGGCACCGCGCTGGCGATCGTGTCGCCGACGGTGATCGGCGCGCTGACGATCTTCTACACGCTCGCTAGGCGTGAGCCTCTTCGTCCCGATTCTCGGCGGATCTGTACGTGCCCAGGGCCGGGACGCGACACGCGCTGGTGGCGATGGTCGCTGGGTGTCGGCACCGTGCTGGCGGTGCAGGTCTCGACCGGCGGCAAGGGGTTCGGGATGTGGACGCCGGCCTTGCTCGGGCTCGTGGCCGCGGTCGCGGGCTTCGCGGTGATGCTCGCGCTCGGGCCCCGCCGGCTGCCGGCACACGCCGCCTGACGACGCGGGCGGGGACGATGAGTTTCGACATGTTCAGGCTGGACGGGAAGGTGGTGGCGGTGATCGGCGCCGGCAGTGGCATCGGCGAAGCGGTCGCGCTCGCAGCCGGCGCGCAGGGCGCCCACGTCGCGTGCCTGGATCTCAATCCCGACAACGCGAGCGCGGTTGCCGGGAAGATCATGCTGGACGGCGGCCGCGCCGAATCGGGCATGATGGACCTGGTCGATGAGAGGCAAATTGAGGCCGGACTGACCGGGCTTGCCGAGCGTCACGGCCGGCTCGACGGTCTGGTCTGCACTCCGGCGATCAACGTGCGCAAACCGATCCTCAAGTACACGCTGGCCGAGTTCGACAAGGTGGTGAACCTGAACCTGCGGGCCAACTTCGCCACCCTGATGACCGCCGGCCGAATCATGACGGCCCAGAAGTCCGGGAGCATCGTCTTGTTCTCGTCGATCCGTTCGCTGGTGACCGAGCCCGGGCAGTCGGTGTATTCGATGACCAAGGCCGGCATCCTGCAATTGGCCAGGACGGCCGCGACCGAGTGGGCGACCCAGGGCGTCCGCGTCAACGCGGTCGGGCCGGGCGTCATCGAGACGCCGCTCACGGCTCCGATCAAGAGCAATCCCGACTGGTACAACGCCTACGCGATGAAGAACCCGATGAACCGCTGGGGCCGGCCGAGCGAGATGGCAGGCCCGACGGTGTTCCTGCTGTCCGACGCGGCCAGCTACGTGACCGGCACGATCATCTACGCCGACGGCGGCTGGCTCGCCGCCGACGGGCGTTTCACGCCGCCGGGGATGTAGTCATGGGCGCCAGTCACCGCATCGCCGTGATCCCCGGCGACGGCATCGGCCAGGAGGTGACGCCGGCGGCGATGGGCGTGCTCGCCGCGGTTGCCGACCTCGCCGGTCTGTCGATCGCCCGTGTCGAGTATCCGTGGGGCTGCGACTACTACCGCGAGACCGGGCGCATGATGCCGGCCGACGGGCTCGATCGGCTTCGCGACGCCGACGCGATCTATCTCGGCGCGATCGGCCATCCGTCTGTCCCCGATCACGTCTCGGTGTGGGAGCTGATCCTGCCGATCCGCCAGCGATTCGAGCAGTACGTGAACCTGCGGCCGATGCGATTGATGCCGGGCGTGCCGTGCCCGCTGGTCGGCCGGACACCGCAGGACATCGACATGGTATGCGTGCGGGAGAACAGCGAGGGCGAGTACGCCGGGCTCGGCGGCCGTCTGCATCGCGGCACCGCGCACGAGGTGGCCGAGCAGACCGGGCTTTTCACGCGGATGGGCATCGAGCGGGTGGTTCGCTACGCGTTCGGCCTCGCCCGGTCGCGGCCGCGAAAGCTGCTGGCCAGCGCCACGAAGTCGAACGCGCTGCAGCACTCGATGGTGCTGTGGGACGAGGTCGTGGACGCGCTCGCGCCGTCGTTCCCTGATGTCACGGTCCGGAAGTACCACGTCGACGCGCTGGCGGCGCGCATGGTCACGCACCCGCAGACGCATCGACGTCATCGTGGCCTCGAACCTGTTCGGCGACATCCTGACCGATCTCGGCGCCGCGGTCTCGGGCAGCCTCGGCGTCGCACCCGGCGCGAACCTGAACCCCGAGCGCCGTTATCCGTCGATGTTCGAGCCGATCCACGGGTCGGCGCCGGACATCGCAGGGAAGGGCATCGCCAACCCGATCGGCGCGATTTGGGCGGCGGCGCTGATGCTCGATCATCTCGGGCATCGCGAATTGCACGACCGGATGGTTGGCGCGGTGGAACGGGTCCTGGCCGCGGGGGCGGTCCGAACGCCGGACCTCGGTGGCGGCGACGGCACTGCCGCGATGACGGAGGCAGTCGTCGCGGCGATGGTTGCGACGGTCTGATCCGACGTCATGCCCGCGCCGCCGGCGTCTGATAGTGTGTCGCGAAGTGATTGGCTTGCACGAATCGCACTGCTGAAGGGTGAAGGAGGTCGGCCGATGAAGGCTTGGATTCGAAACCTTGGCGCGGCGTTCGCTCTCGCGCTGGCGCTGCCGGTCGTAGCACTGGCACAGGCGACGGGGCAGATGACCGGTCTGGTCACCGACACGCAGGGCGGCGTGCTCCCGGGCGTGACCGTCGAAGTCACCAATCTCGCCACCGGAGCGGTGCGCACCGCGGTCACCGGCACGGACGGCCTCTACACGATCCCGCTGCTCCAGCCCGGCGACTACAGCGTGAAGGCCTCGCTATCCGGGTTCCGCGCCGCGCAGAACGACCGTGTCAGGGTGACAGTGACCGAGACCGCGCGCGTCAACTTCGAGCTCGGAGGTCGGACAGGTCACCGAGACCGTGACCGTCAGCGGCGCGGTCACGCTGGTCGAGACCAGCAACGCCACCCACGGCATCGTCATCGACGAGCAGAAGGTGGTGGATCTGCCGCTTAACGGGCGCAACTTCACGCAGCTCGGGACCTTGATCCCTGGCGTCGTGGCCCCTCCGACCGGTCTCGGCGGGCAGACCGGCGATGCCACACCGGGCGGCTTCGGCAACGCCACCGGCGGCTTCAACGTCAACGGCATGCGCAATCAGTCGAACAACTTCCTGCTCGACGGCGCGACCAACAACGACACCTTCAACACCGGGTTCGTTCTTCGCCCCCCGCCGGATGCAATCGAGGAGTTCAAGATCCTCACCCACGCCTTCGGCGCCGAATACGGCCGCAATGCCGGATCGGTCGTCAACGTCGTGACCAAGTCGGGCACCAACAACCTAAGCGGCGCGCTTGTGGGAGTTCAACCGCGACGACTCGCGCCAGGCGCGCAACTATTTCGCCCCGGCCGATCAGCCGAAGCCAGTCCTGACGCAGAACCAGTTCGGGGCCAGCCTCGGCGGCCCCGTCGTCAAGAACAAGTTCTTCGGGTTCGGCTACTACGAGGGATACCGCAACAAGAGCGGGATCACCAACAACGTGATCGTGCTGTCGGAAGCGCAGCGCCGCGGCGATTTCTCCGCCAGCACCACGCCGATTCTCGACCCGCTCACCGGGCAGGCGTTCCCGGGCAACATCATCCCGTCCGACCGGATCAGCCAGCAGGCGACCCGGCTGCTGAACGACTTCGTGCCGCTGCCCAACTCGGCGGGCAACCGCTACATCGTGTCGCCGACGGTACAGGACGATCGCGATCAGTTCGGGATGCGCTTCGACTACCAGCTGTCCGGCAACCAGACTCTGCTCGGCCGCTACATGCGCAGCGACACCGATCGGATCACGCCGCGCGTGATCGCGGCCGTCGATCAGCGCGCGACCGCGACGCTGCAGGATTTCATGGCGTCGCACAACTACGTGATCAGCTCGAACCTGATCAACCAGGCGCGGTTCTCGATCAACCGGATCACGGCGAAGCCGGCGGTTACCTCCGGCCTCACGCCGCGCGATTACGGCATCAATCTCGACAGCACCAACCCGACCGCGGTCGGCTTGCCGTCGTTCCTGGTGCAGGGCTTTTTCGGCGGCGGCACCTCGGCGCTCGGCGATCAGCAGCAGCCGTTCGTCAGTCGCATCAACCACGTCTGGCAGGCGGCTGACGACACCACGTGGATCAAGGGCCGTCACTCGATGAAGTTCGGCATCGACATCCGGCGCGAGGCGATGAACATCGCGTTCATCAACCGGCCGAACGGCGACCTCACTTTCAGCGGGCTGGTCACCGGCAATGCGGCAGCTGATTTCCTGATCGGCTACGCGGCACAGGCCCGGGCCACGACGACGCAGGCGATCCAGGATGGCTATGGATGGCTCTACGCCGGCTACGTCCAGGACGAGTTCCGGGTCACGCCGCACCTGACTCTCAACCTCGGACTGCGCTACGAGCTGCCGACGCCGTTCATCGACGTCAACGACGCAATCACCGGCTTCCGCACTGGCCAGCAGTCCACGGTCTACCCGAATGCGCCGGCCGGGCTGGTCTATGCCGGCGACGCGGGCGTCCCGCGCGGGCATCGTGCCGACCGACAAGAACAACTTCGCGCCGCGGGTCGCGGTGGCGTGGGATCCGTTCGGCGACGGCAAGACGAGCGTGCGGTCGGCGTTCGGCGTGTTCTACGACGCGCTGGCCGGGCAGGGCGACTTCTTCCAGAGCGGCGTGCTGTCGCCGCCATTCACGCCGCTGATCGAGCTGAACGCGACAGCCGCCAACCGGACGCTGGTGCCGCTCAACGATCCGCTGCGCGCGGTCGCCGGTCCGCCCAACCCGTTTCCTGCGGCGCTGACGATCATCGGCTGGGGTGACCAATTCAAGTCGCCCTATGCCTACCACTACAACGTCGGCGTGCAGCGGCAGCTCGGCTCGAACATCGGCACCGAGGTTGCCTACGTCGGATCGCGCGGCAATGCGCTGCCGATCTTCATCGAGATCAACCCCGGTCTCTTCACGCCCGGCCAGACTTCCCAGGGGGCGCGCCTGATGCCCGCGTATTCGCTGGTGCGGCCGACGTTCTCGGTGGCGCAATCGTGGTACGACTCGCTCCAGACCAGCCTGCGCCTGCTGCCGACGCACGGGCTGAATTTCCTCGCCTCGTACACGCTCAGCAAGGCCACCGACCACGTGTCGGGTCTCAACATCGGCGGCGAGGCCCGTCCGGTGCTTGCCAGTCGTGCAGGACGACGAAACGAGCATCGAGCAGGCCCTCGCGTACGAGAAAGGTCCGGCGCTCTTCGACGCGCGCCATCGCTTCGTGCTCAGCTTCGGATACGAACTGCCGCGGCTCGAGGACAAGAACGCGGCGATCCGTTACATCGCCGGCGGCTGGCAGCTGAACGGCATCTATCAGGCGCAGACCGGCTTCCCGCTCAGCATCAACCGCGGCGCGACGCTCGACATCCGCTATCTGACCTGGCGGCCGGACGTGACCTGCGATCCCAACAACGGTCCGAAGACAACCGCGCAGTGGTTCGACACCAGCTGCTTCAACGCGCGGACGCTGGCCGAAACCGGCGAGCGGCCCGGCAATGTCGGCCGTGACTCGGTCCGCGGACCAGGCTTCCAGCGCACCGACCTGTCGATCTTCAAGAACTTCAACTTCGCGACGACGCAGCGGATCCAGGTGCGTATCGAAACGTTCAACCTGTTCAACCAGGAGCGCTTCGGGCAACCGGTGGGCACGCTCGGCGCCGCCAACTTCGGCCAGATCACTTCGTCTGACGATGGACGCATCATTCAGCTGGCGCTGAAGTACAGCTTCTGACGCCGAGGAAGAGAGACCACGCCGCCTTCGCGGCGTAGCCGCTTCGGCGAGCCTCGCCGGAGCCTTCGGCGGAGGCGGGAAGAGACGAAGAACACCACGACGGCACGACGTTCTCTTAGGGTTGGTGTCACGCGTGCTTCCAAATAAGATCTTCGTATCTTTCTTCGTGTCCTTCGAGCCTTCGTGGTTTCTTCTGGCAGGGATCAAGCGTGCGACGTAGGACGTTCATCGGAGCTCTGATGGCTGGGGTTGCCACCCGGCCGGCGCGGGTGTTCGGGCAGGCGCCGGCGGTGGTCACCTCGGAGTCGGCGCGTCCGCGGATCGATTTCGGTGTCGGCGCCGGCGATCCGCTTGACGGCCGCGCCGTCGTGTGGGCCCACGTGAATCGTCCCGCGCGCATGGTCGTGGAATACTCCACTCGCCAGTCGTTCAAGGACCTGCGGCGGGTGGAAGGTGGCGTCGCAACGCCAGACACCGGCCTCACCGCTCGAACCGTGATCGGCGATCTCGCCCCCGGTCAGGACATCTTCTACCGGGTCATGTTCGAGGACCTCACCGACTCCAGGATCGTCGGCGCGCCCGAACTCGGCCGGCTCAAGACGCCGCCGGACCGGCCCAGGGCCGTTCGCGTAGCCTGGTCGGCTGACACCTGCGGGCAGGGATGGGGCATCGACACGGCGCGCGGCGGGATGCGCCTGTTCGAGACGATGCACGCGGCTCAACCCGATCTGTTCCTGAACGTCGGCGATACGATTTACGCCGACCAGCCGCTGCGCGAAACCGTCACGCTCGACGACGGCAGCACCTGGCACAACCTGGTCACGCCGGCGAAATTGAAGGTGGCGGAAACGCTCGAGGAGTTCCGTGGCTGCCATCTCTACAACCGGCTCGACGAGCACTATCGGCGCTTCGCCGCCGAAGTCGGCCAGGTCGCGATGTGGGACGACCACGAAGTGCGCGACAACTGGTATCCGAGCCAGGTCCTCGGCGAAAACGCGCCCTACGAGGAAAAGCGCGTCAGCATCATTGCCGCGCGGGCACGCCAGGCGTTCCTGGAGCACTACCCGATCGTCCTCGACGCAGGCGCGCACACCCGCATCTATCGCATGGTGCCGTTCGGCCCGCTGCTCGAGGTGTTCACTCTGGACATGCGGAGCTATCGCGGCCCGAACAGCGAGAACCGGCAGCCGGCGCAGGGGCCCGAAACCGCGTTCCTGGGCGCTTCGCAGGTGCAGTGGCTTGCCGACGCCCTGTCCCGCTCGACGGCGACCTGGAAGATCATCGCCGCCGACATGCCGCTCGGCCTCGTCGTCCCGCACCAGCAGGGATTCCAGGAGGCGGTCGCCAACGACGATGGCGGGCCGCCGCTCGGGCGGGAGCTCGAGATTGCCGGACTTCTGACCACCCTCAAGGAGCGCAAGGTGCGCAACGTCGTCTGGGTCACCGCCGACGTGCACTACTGCGGCGGCGCATCATTACGACCCGGCCCGCGCCAAGGGCGTGGCCTTCGATCCGTTCTGGGAGTTCGTCGCCGGCCCGGCGCACGCCGGAACATTCCTGCCCGTCCCGCTCGATGCCACGTTCGGTCCAGAGGTGCGGTTTTCGGGCGTTCCGAAGGACATGCCCCCCAACCGCCCGCCGGACGCCGGCTTTCAGTTCTTCGGTCTGCTCGAAGTCGAGCCCCGCCGCCGCGTACTGACGGTGTCACTGGTGAACACGGCCGGGACCCGGATCTCTTCCACCGAGCTGACTCCGACTGAGGGCTAGACAGTCCGGTCAGCGAAGTTCCTCCCGGCCGACCGCAGCCTCCCGACCAGGCGCAGTTGCTCCCGACAGGCGCAGTTCCCCTCTCCCGGACGCGCGAAAGCGCCAACTTTCGCCCGTTTTTCGTGTAGCATCTTCTGCACGAGAATTCGCATGTCGGCGCCTTCGACGTCCACAGTGCCGGCGCTCCGGACACAGGAACGCAAGGAGCTCGCGCTCCAGACCGCCCTTCAGGTGCTGGCGCCCGGAAGCGCCGCGGAACGGCCGGACACACCCGACGGCGTCATCACCGCGGTACGGCGAATACCGGCCACGCCTGCGGCCTTTGCGCCGTTCCCCAACGAGCTCGACCATCGACTGATCGCCGCGCTCGCGGCTCGCGGGGCAACCGATCTCTACACCCACCAGGCCGAAGCCTTCGGGCAGGTCGCCGCCGGCCGGAACATCGTCGTCACCACGCCGACGGCCTCGGGCAAGACGCTCTGTTACAACTTGCCGGTCCTCGACGCGGTCCTGAAGAACCCGGCCACGCGCGCGCTCTACCTGTTCCCGACCAAGGCGCTGGCGCAGGACCAGATGGCGGAGCTGCACGAGCTGGCCGGCAAGATCGCCGAGGCTGGCGGCGGAGAAGTCGGGGTCCACACCTACGACGGGGACACGCCGCAGGACGCGCGCCGCACTATCCGGACCCGCGCCCACGTGGTGCTGAGCAATCCCGACATGCTGCACTCGGGAATCCTGCCGCACCATCCCAAGTGGGCGAAGCTCTTCGAGAACTTGCGGTTCATCGTCGTGGACGAGCTCCACGCGTATCGGGGCGTGTTCGGCAGCCACCTCGCCAACGTGTTGCGCCGGCTGCGGCGCATCTGCCAGCACTACGGATCGGATCCGCAGTTCATCTGCTCGTCGGCCACCATCGCCAACCCCGCGGAGCTGGCCGAGCGGCTGACCGAGCGTCCGTTCACGCTGGTCGAGAAGAGCGGCGCGCCTCGCGGCGAGAAGTTCTTCGTGTTCGTGAACCCGCCGGTGGTCAACCGCGAGCTCGGTATCCGGCGTTCGTACCTGAACGAGTCGCGGCGTGTGTCGGGGGAGTTCCTGCGCCGCAACCTGCAGGTGATTCTCTTTGCGCAAAGCCGGCTCGCGACCGAGATCCTGACGACCTATCTGAAGGAAGACTTCGAGGACGTCCCAGGGATGCCCGAAAAGATTCGCGGCTACCGCGGCGGCTATCTGCCGCTGCGGCGTCGCGAGATCGAGAAGGGGCTGCGCGACGGCCTGGTGCGCGGCGTGGTCTCCACCAACGCGCTCGAGCTTGGCATCGACATCGGCGCCCTCGATGTCTCGATCATGGCCGGCTATCCCGGCACGATTGCCGCGACGTGGCAGCGCGCGGGCCGCGCTGGCCGACGAGCGGCGCGATCGGCCGCGGTGATGGTGGCATCGAGCGCCCCGATCGACCAGTTCGTCGTCAAGCACCCGTCGTACTTCTTCGACGCGACTCCCGAGCACGCGCTGGTCAATCCGGACAACCTGAATATTCTCGTCAACCACGTGAAGTGCGCGGCCTTCGAGCTTCCATTCACGGCCGTCGAGCAGTACGGGCGGGTCGATGTCCAGGAGGTGCTCGGCGTCTTGCAGGAGGCCGGCCTGGTGCACCGCTCTGGTGGAGCGGTGGACGACGAGGCCACGGGGCAGTGGCACTGGACCAGCGAGTCGTATCCGGCCGACGCGGTGAGCCTGCGATCCATCTCCTCCGACAACTTCGTGGTCGTGGACCAGACGGCCGATCCGAAAGTGATCGCCGAGACCGATTTCACGAGCGCCCTCTCAATGCTGCACCCGAAGGCGATCTACATCGTGGAGGGCCGGCTGTTCCAGGTGGAGAAGCTCGACTTCGACGGACGCAAGGCGTACGTCAGATCCGTCGATTGCGACTACTACACCACCGCCATCGACTACACCAAGGTCACGATCCTCGACACGTTCGCCAGCGACGCGCGCGCGGTCGCACATCACGGCGAGGTCCACGTCGTCTCACGGGTCGTGGGTTTCAAGAAGATCAAGTTCCACACCAACGAGAACGTCGGATCCGGCGAGCTCGACCTGCCCGAGCATCAGATGCACACGACCTCGTACTGGCTCGAGGTGCCGGCGGCGGTCCTGGGCTCGCTGCCGTACGCGGTCGACGATCGCCGGGACGGCATTCGCGGGCTCGCTTTCGCGATGAAGAACATCGCCCAGCTGCTGCTGATGTGCGATCAGCGCGACGTCGGGCTGTCGGTGAACGCCGGCGAGGACGCGTCGCAGGCGGAGGGCGATACACCGCGGATATTCCTGTACGACGCGTATCCCGGCGGCATTGGATTCAGCGCACCGCTCTTCGGGATGCACGAGGAACTGCTCGCACAGACCCGCGCCTTGATCGAAGGATGCGATTGCGAGAACGGCTGTCCAACCTGCGTCGGGCCGATTGGCGAAACCGGGCCGCTTGCCAAGACCGTCGCGCTTCGGCTGCTGCAGCACCTGGTGCCTCTGGCCGGGGCGATTCCGGCCGGCCGCGGCAACCTCCCTGTCGCATCGGTTCCGGCGGACGACGTGCCGTTCTAACGTGAAACGCGTATGAGCACGCTTGCCGATCGACTGCGGGGCATCGTCAGCGGCGCCGTGCCGCGTGTGGCCCCGGACGCAGGCGGCGCAGAGGAAAACGCCGCGCCCCCGATCGCGACATACCGCGGCCTGGACGGGGCCAGCCTCGCGCGGGCAGCGGCAGTACTCGGCGGCTCGGTCTCGACGTTGCCCAACGGCGCCACTATCGTCGTGGATCGCTTCTACGAGGCTGGGAGCCAGTACGGCCGCGTCACGATCGGCGACATTGCCGACGTATTGCTGGACGGCGAGGAGGCGCTGGCACTGCTGACGAGGGCCTGGCCCGCGTCCCGCCTTCGCCAAGGCTACGGCGGGCAGGCCCGCCACGATACGCTCGATCTCGTTCGGGTTGATCGCCGCGAAGCTGAGGGCGGTGACACTCCGTCCCGCAGTTTCCCCTCCCGAGCTTTGTCCGACTCACGACCCTTCGATGAACTCAGGGTCGTCCCGGGCGAAATCGAGGGGCGGCAGGCGGCGCAGCCGCTGTGGTTCCTGGACCTCGAAACGACAGGTCTCGCCGGAGGCGCAGGCACGCAAGCGTTCCTCGTCGGCTGCGCCTGTCTCGACCGCGATGGCTTCTCGGTCAGGCAGTTCCTGCTTCCGGGCTACGAGCACGAGCGGGCTCTGCTCGCCGAGATGAGCGCCTGGGCGGCGGAGCGTGGCGCGATTGTCACCTTCAACGGCCGCTCGTTCGACGTGCCGTTGATCGAAACGCGTTACCTGTTTCACCGGCAGCCGTTTCCGCTCGAAGGCCGCCCGCACGTGGACATGCTGCACCCGGCCCGCCGGCTGTGGCGGGCCCGCGGCGAGTGGGAGGGAGCGAGCGAGGCGAGTTGCTCGCTCGGGACTCTCGAGAAGCTGATCGCCGGCGTCCACCGCGTTGGCGACGTACCCGGCTTCGAAATCCCCTCGCGTTATTTCCGGTTCGTTCGGGACGGCGACGCCCGCCCGCTCGAGGCGGTCCTCGAACACAACCGCCTCGACCTGGTGTCACTGGCGCTGGTGATGGCGCGGGCGCTGACGCTGGTCGAGCGCGGCCCGTCCGCGGCGTTGTCGCCGTACGAGTGCCTGGGGCTGGCGCGCATCTACGACCGCGCCGGGCGTCGCGAGGAGGCGGAAGTCTCGTATCTGGAAGCGATCGATCGGCTGGGCAAAGTGGAGCGCGATCCCGAGACGCTTGCCGATGCGCTCCGGCGGCTGGCGTACTGCCGCCGCCGGGCCGGGCGCTGGAGGGATGCGGCTGACGCGTGGCAGCAACTGGCCGATCTGCCGAGATGTCCGGCCGTGCTTCGCCACGAAGCCCGCGAGGCGCTGGCGATCTATCACGAGCACCGCGCCCGCGACCTGAACACGGCTCACGCCCACGCGCGGCAGTTGTTCAGCAATCCGGTCAGCGGCCGACAGCGCGATGCGGCCGAACACCGGCTGCGTCGTCTCGAAAGAAAACTCGGCAGAAAGACAATGGGCTCCAGTTTGTTCCTGGAGCCCATCGATGACCAGGCCTGAAACCTGGAGGCTGAAGCCTGCCGCGCGCAGCCTAGCTGGGTTTCGAAGCGGCCTTCTTCGCCTTCGCTTCCTTCGCCGCGGCCTTGCGGGCCTCGACGGTCTGCGCGCCGAACTTCTTGGTGAATCGGTCGACGCGTCCCTCGGTGTCGATCAGCTTCTGCCGTCCGGTGAAGAACGGATGGCAGTTCGAGCAGATTTCGAGGTGGAGATCCTTCTTGGTGGAGCGGGTGTTCCAGCTGGCGCCGCAGGCGCAGTGGACGGTGACCTCGTGATATTCGGGGTGAATGCCAGCCTTCATCGTGATGTCCTTGCTGCCGGATCCGGGACCGCCGTGCCCTGCGACGTCCAGGGGCGGACCTGTCCACTTTCCGGCTGAAAATGAAACACCCTAGTATATCAGGCTTCGCTCGTCTTTCGCTCACCCTCGGCAGGCACCGCCTGTCCGGTTGGGGCCGCAAGCCCGTCTTCGGGCCGTTTCCATAAGAGCTTCGCAGCCCGAACGGACCAGGCGAGGCCGAGCCAGGCGACGATGACTCCGATAGGCGCGGCCAGCGCCCTGGGCCACACGAACGCGACCACCGCGAGTGCCAGCGCCAGAGCCGCACCGTAGAACAGGGTTGTCGCTTCGGCCCTCGCGACGGTCCTCCTGGCGGTGAGCACGGCGCTGAAAGTGTGGCCGATGCGCAGCGCGCCAGCGGCAGCTCGAGCGGCTCGTCCGCGATGGCGGCGCTGAGCGCGAACGTACGGTGTCGAAGTCCTGGCACGAGGCGAGGCGGGCAGCACCCGGCGGTGGCTCAGGACGATCTCGGAGGCGTTCTCGAGGTCCTTCTCGTACATCGCCTCCATCTCGCGGCCGAAGCGCTCGTCCTCGACCGCGACGTCGAGCTCCCAGTTGCCGAGCCAGCTCTGGATGTTCAGGTTGGTCGAGCCGACCCGGGCCCACTTCCCGTCGGCGACCGCGGTCTTGGCGTGGATCATCGGCCCGTTCCACTCGAAGACGCGGACGCCGCCATCGAGCAGCGCGCGGTAGCCGGCGCGGGTCAGCCGCTGGATCATCGCGATGTCGCTGCCGCTGCCAGGCACGAGCAGCCGCACGTCCACGCCGTCGCGGGCCGCGTTGCAAAGGCTTCGACGTAGGCGTTGACGCCGACGAAGTACGCGTCGGTCACCCACAGCGTGCGGCGGGCGAGCGCGGTGACGAGTTGATCGAGGCGGAACATCCCGCCGCCGGCCGGCATCGACGCGATCACCCGCAGGGCGGTGTCGCCGGCGTCGGGAATCTGCTCGGGGCCGATCTTCTCGTCGTCGGGGAGCGCGGCGCCGGAGTGGCTCCAGACGTGCGCGAACGCGGCCTCGACATCGGCGACGGCCGGCCCGGCGATCGAGACGCCGGTGTCGCGCCACGGCTCGATGCCCTTCTCCGGATCGCCCAGCCACTGCTCGCCGACGCAGAGCCCGGTGACGAACGCGACGCGGCCGTCGACGCAGAGCACCTTGCGGTGATCGCGGGACATCCACGAGAACGGCGAGGACAGGCTGAGGCGATTGAAGGTGCGGGCATCGACGCCGGCGGCGCGCAGCTGCCGCCAGTAGGAGAACGAGGTCTTGCCGATGCTGCCCAGCCAGTCGGTGAGGAGTCGGACCCGGACACCAGCGCGGGCCCGCTCGGCGAGCGCTTCGGCAAACATCCGTCCGGCGCGATCGCTGTGAATGAGATAGAGCTCGAAATGAATCCACTTCTCGGCGCGAGCGATCGCGTCGAGCCAGGCGGGGTAGTTCTCGCGCGCATCGCGGAGCAGCGTCACCTGGTTGCCCGGGACGAGCGGCGCGCCGGCGGCGCGCGAGAACGCCTGATCAGCTTGAGGCCGCAACCGGTGAGGCACCTCTCGAATGTTACCGGAATGCGCGAGCTCGACCAGTCAGTTCGCTCCCGACGCGTAACGCCGCATCGGGTATTTCTGCAGCTCCGCGATCTCCTGCAGCGCGTCGACGGCGGCTGCCCGCATCGCTGCCGAGGGATGCTGATCGAGCACCGCCTGCAGGTGCTGATACGCAGGCGCGAGCTGGCCGCGCCGGAGTTCCATCAGGCCGGCCCCAAGATGGGCCTGGGCGATCCCGGCATCTCCTGAGTGCACGCGCAGGAATCGCCGGTAAACGACCAGGGCGGCGTCGGTGTGGCCGTTCTCCGCCAGCCAGTTGGCCAGGGCGAGGCAGCTCGAGGGATCCAGCGCCTCGGGGTTCGGCGTCGCGAAATAGGCGCGGGCGGCGCCTTCCATGTCGCCCCGATCGAGGGCCGCTTGGACCACGCTCGGAGCGACCGCCTGCCGCGCCGCGCCCGCATATTCGTACGGCGTGCTGCTCGCGGCTGAACGGTCGGCGATCCATGCCCAGGCCAGCCCCGCGACGAAGCCGCCGATATGCGCGCCATGGGCAACACCGCCGCCTGATTGTCCGGCGGTGAAGAGCATCGGCAGCAGGTTGTCGATGAGCAGATAGACGCCGAGCACGAGGCGGGCCGGGAACTCGACCACGCGCAGGAAGATGGGAAACAGGAACACGAACACACGCACCACGTTGCGCGGGAACCACAGGAAGTAGAACCCGAGCACGCCGGAGATGGCCCCAGACGCTCCGACGAGCGGAAGCATCGAATCCGGATCGAGCAGGGCGTAGAAGAGCGTCGCGGCGGCGCCGGTTGCCAGGTAGGCGATCAGATAACGCGCGCGCCCGAGCCGGTACTCGACATTGTCGCCGTAAATCCAGAGGAACAGCATGTTCCCGAACAGGTGCATGAACCCGCCATGCAGGAACATCGAGGTGAGCAGATCGATCGCGTGCGGAGCGCCGGGCCTGAAGCCGTGCGCGAAGACGAACAGATCGTAGCTCGTCATGTCCCGAAGCACGGCCTGCAGCGGAACGTTCGGGGGAATCGACGAGCGGATCGCGGCGATGTATTCCGCGAGCCGTGGATCCCGCGGGTCCACCGGCGCCACTCCCAGCGGCAGCGTGAAGAGCACGAAGACCGCGACGTTCATCGCGATGAGGAAGTAGTTCATCCACGGTACGCGCTGGGGATTCGGCGCGTCGCTGAGGGGCAGGAACATGCTGATTTCGAGTATAGCCGTCGCGGATTGCCCATTCTCGCCGCGTGCTGCGTCCAAACCGGACGCTTTCAGAGGTATGGTGTGAGCAAATGATCAGTCGGTCCATCGCTCGGATTGTGGGATGGGCGGCCGTCTGCGCAGCCCTTTTGAGTTGGGCCCCGGCATCGGCCGGGGTGCCGCCTCCGGCCGGTCGCCAGCCAGGTCAAACGGGACCGCTCTACGTGGGCTCCGCCTCGTGCCGGCCGTGCCACACCCAGACCTACGAACGGTGGTCGAAAACCCGCATGGCCAACGTCGTTCGCGATCCCCGCGAGCACCCCGAGGCGGTGCTGCCCGACTTCAAGGCGGCCGATCCGCTTCGTACCTTCTCGCTGGACGATGTCGCCTTCGTCTACGGCAGCCGATGGAAGCAGCGCTACTTCAAGAAGGTTGGCAACGACTACTTCCCGCTGCCGGCCCAGTGGGATGTGACGCATCGGGTGTGGCGGCCTTACTTCGTCGCCCCCAACACCGATTGGTGGGTGAAGTTCTACCCGGCCGACAACGCGCAGCGACCGACCGGGCCGCTCTGTGACGGGTGCCACTCGGTCAACTACGACATCAAGACCAGGGCGGTGACCGAGTGGAATGTCGGGTGCGAGAAATGCCACGGGCCGGGCAGCGACCATGTCAAGGCGCCGGCTCGCGCCAACATCGTCAACCCGGCGCGTCTCGACTTCGTCCGCGCGAACGACACCTGCATCCAGTGTCATTCACAGGGGCAGCCCCTCAGCAATCCGATCGAGAACCAGTATTACGACTGGCCGGTCGGCTTCAATCAGGGCGGCAACCTCAAGGACTACTGGCGGCTCGAAGAGCACACGATCGGGCAGCAGACGTTCACCCATTTTCCGGACGGCACCGCTCACAAGAACCGGATGCAGGGGAACGATTTCGTGCAGAGCGTCATGTACCGCCGCGGCGTCACCTGTTTCGGCTGTCACGATCCCCACGGCACACCGAATCCCGCTGATTTGATCAAGCCGGCTCGCAGCGTCTGCCTGAGCTGTCATGGGCCGACGTCACCGAACGGGCCGCATTCTCCGACCATCGAGCAGCACACGCATCATCAGCAGGGAAGCGCCGGGAGTGAATGCGTTGCCTGTCACATGCCCGCAATCGAGCAGACGATTGCCGATGTCAACGTGCGAAGCCACACCTTTGCGTTCATCGCACCCAGGTTGACCGAACAGTTCAAGATGCCGAACGCCTGTACCGAGCTGCCACGCGGACAAATCGGCCACGTGGGCGACCGAGGCGATGCGCGGCTGGCCCGGCATCTCACCGTGGCGTATGCAATGACGAGGGCGAGTTTCGCTCCTACCAGGCGGGCTGCTGTTGCGTCAGGCAGTGAATGGCGCCCAGTCCCCAGATGAGCGTGCGGCAGTCCACGCCGACGACGCGACGGTCAGGAAGCACGCGCTGAAACGCTTCGAGAGCGCGACGGTCCCGTTCCGGCTGACCGAAGGTCGGCACCAGCACGGCGCCGTTGACGAAGGAGAAGTTCATGTAGGTCGCGGGTAAGCGTTGCCCTTTCCAGGCGACCCGGCGCGGCATCGGCAACTCGACGACGGTGAACGGTCGTCCGGTGAGGTCGCGCATCTTCGCCAGCCGCCGCCGCGCGTCCTGGAGCACCGCAGAGTTGGCGTCTCGTCGATCCTGCTCGATACCGATGACGATCGTTCGCGGATCGACGAAGCGGGCCAGGTCGTCGATGTGTCCATCGGTGTCGTCGCCCTCGATACCCTCGCCCAGCCACAGCACCTGGTCCTGACCGTAGTAATCGCAGAGGTAGCGCTCGATAGCCGCCTTCGACAGGTGTGGGTTCCGGTTCTTGTTCAGCAGGCACGACGTCGTCGTCAGGATGCTGCCGGTGCCGTTGAAATCGACTGCGCCGCCTTCCATGACGATGCCTGGCGCAAATACAGGCAGCTCGAGCTCGTGCGCGACCTTGGTCGGCACCGCGTCGTCATCGTCGTACGGCGGATACTTGCCGCCCCACGCGTTGAAGCCCCAGTCGACGATTGCCGCCTCGGTACGCTCCCGGCGTGTCCGCAGGACGAAGGCTGGCCCGTGATCGCGCGTCCAGCATTCGTTGGTGCGGATCTCGTGGAAGCGGATGCGGCGCATGGGCACGCGGCGCGCCCGCAGTGTCTCTGAGACGATGCGCCGGTAGTTGCGGTTCGGCACGTTGAGATGGACCGGCTCGAAGCGGGCGATCGTCTTGATGACGCCGATCACGCCTTCGATGCACTCGTGATACCGGTCCGGGAACGAAATTCCCTCGGGGCGCGGCCAGCTGACCCAGGTGCCGCTGTGTCGTGCCCACTCAGGCGGAAACGAGTAGCCGAGCTCCCGCGGAGTGCGGGCTGTCACAGGCGCACGCCGGGTGCGGGCGGCTGGGGTTGGGCCGGGCACGGGTGACTAGTCGGAGAACCGGCGGCTCAAGTCGCCGTAGGCATCGACGCGCCGGTCGCGGAGGAACGGCCAGTGCGTGCGGCTGAACTCCACCTTGTCGAGGTCGCAGTCAACCAGCATCACCTGCTCGCGGTCGGCCGGCGCCCGCTTGACGATCTGACCGTCCGGCGAGGCAACGAACGACTGGCCCCAGAACTGGATCCCCTCCAGGTTCACCGGCTTTCCCTTCGCGTCGAGGATTCGTTCGTGACCGGTGCGGTTCGGCGCGCAGACATAGCAGCCATTCGCCACCGCGTGGCTGCGCTGGATCAGCTCCCACGAATCGTGCTGGGCCTTCCCGTACTGCGCCCGCTCTTTGGGATGCCAGCCGATCGCGGTGGGGTAGAACAGCATTTCGGCACCCTGCAACGCGGTGAGACGCGCGCGCCTCGGGGAACCATTGATCCCAGCACACCAGCACGCCGATGCACCCGCGGGTTGTACGCCAGGCGCGGAACCCGGTATCCCCAGGCGTGAAATAGAACTTCTCGTAGTAGAGCGGATCGTCCGGGATGTGCATCTTGCGGTAGATCCCGAGGATCGAGCCATCCGATTCGAGGACCACGGCGGTGTTGTGGTACAGCCCCGCGGCCCGCTTCTCGAAGAGCGACGCGACGATCACCGCCTTGTGCTTGCGCGCCAACGCACCGAGAGCGTCCGTGGAGGGCCCGGGGATCGTCTCCGCCAGCTCGAAGAAGCGATGATCTTCGACCTGGCAGAAGTACTGCGAGCGGAACAGCTCCTGGGTGCAGAAGATCGACGCGCCGCCGCGCAAGGCGCGCTCGGCAAGCGCGACCTGATGTTCGAGGTTCGCCGCCGGGTCCGGACCGCACGCCATCTGGCTGAGGCCGACGCGAACGACACGTGATGATGACGGCGAGCGACGTCGAGAAGGCATCGAATCCCCACTTATAGCACGTCGGGTGCGACGAGGGCCGGGTGGCGGCAGGTGCGGCAGCTGTAGATCCGCAGGTGCGACGGGTGCGGCAGGTGCGGGTGCGACAGGTGCGACGCAGTCGAGCTAAGCTGCCTCACATGTCGCCGCCGCCGCCGTCGATTGCCGAGCGTCTCAACCGGCTGCCCATCGTCCGCACTCACCGTCTTGCCACGCTCATCGTCGGCATCGGCGTGTTCTTCGACCTGTTCGACATCTTCCTGGCCGGTGTGTTGGCGACGGTGCTGACCCGCGAGTTCGAGCTGACGCCCGTGCAGCTGCAGGTCGTGGTCGCGTCCGGGTTCCTTGGCATGTTCGTCGGCGCGGCAGGTCTCGGCGCGTTTGCCGATCGCTTCGGCCGCCGGACCGCGTTCATGATCAACCTCGCGCTCTACTCGGTGTTCACGTTCATCGGCGCCTGTGCGCCGAATGCGGCGACGCTGGTCGTGTCCAGGTTCGTCGCGGGCATCGGCCTCGGGGCCGAGCCGCCGCTGTGCGACGCCTATCTCGGCGAGTTGCTGCCTGCCCGGCACCGCGGGCGGTACACGGCGCTGGCCTACACCCTCGGTTTCGCCGGCGTGCCGGCGATGGGCTGGCTGGCACGAGTCCTGGTGCCCCTTTCGCCGTTTGGAATCGACGGATGGCGCTGGGTCTTCGTGATCGGGTCGCTGGGAGGCGCCATCATCTGGGTGCTGCGTCATCGGCTTCCCGAGTCCCCGCGGTGGCTCGAGACCGCAGGCCGCTACGATCGCGCGCACCAGATCGTCAGCGCCATGGAGGCCGAGGCGGCGTCAACCGTTGATGACGAGCCCCTGACGTCGGCGCCGCGCTTCGCGACCGAATCGAGGCGGCCAACGCGAGTGTCATTCAGCACGCTGTTCTCGCCTTCCTATCGCGCCCGCACGCTGATGCTCTGGGTGTTCCAGATATTCCAGGCCGTTGGTTACTACGGCTTCGGGACGCTCGTGCCAATCGTGCTCGTGGCGAAGGGCTATTCGGTGGTCAACTCGCTCGCCTATACGTCGATCGTGTTCCTGGGGTATCCACTCGGCTCGGCGCTGTCGATTCCAATTGTCGAACGGGTCGATCGGCGCTGGCTGATCGTCGGCGCCGCGTTCCTGATGGCGGTGTTCGGTCTCGGCCTCGGCGCGGCGCGGTCTGCGACGCTCATCGTCCCGCTCGGGCTCGCGTACACGATGGCCGCCAACGTCTTCTCCAACGCCTTCCACGTGTTCCAGGCCGAGATCTTCCCGACCTCCGTTCGCGCCACCGCTGCCGGTACGGCGTATGGACTGAGCCGGCTGTCGAGCGCGGCGATGCCGTTCGTCCTGCTGCCGCTCCTGAACAACGTCGGATCCGAGGCGGCCTTCGGCGCCGTCAGCGTCGCGATGCTGGTGGTCATGATCGACATCGCGTTGTTCGCGCCGAGCACGACCGGCCGCGGGCTGGAGGAAGTCGCCTGAGCTTCCTCGTCCGCTCGCGGAAGGCGAAGGCCCCGACCCGGGCGGGGCGGTGAGCGGCCTTGAAATATCGCCGAGCGGTCGGCTACATTCCTTGGGTTTCCAGCAACGGAAACGCCACGGTTCAAAGGAGCCTTCAGACGATGACACGTGTACTCGCCTTTGCTTCGGTCGCCCTGCTGGCGGCCACTCCCGCCCTCGCTCAGATGGGCGGGCCGCCCCAGAAGGTCACCCTGGCCCTGGGGCTCCAGCGCGCCTACGACGGCGTCAAGCGCAACCTCACCGAGATGGCCGAAAAGATGCCGGAGGCCGATTACAGCTACAAGCCGCATGCCGACTCGCGGATGTTCGGGCAGCTCTTCGCCCACGCCGCCAACAGCATGTATGGCGCCTGCGCGGCCTTGAAGAACGTGCCCAACCCGAACCAGGGTAAGAACCTCGAGGAACTCCTCAAGACGAAGGCGGAGTTCGTGAAGGCGATCAACGATGCCTACGCCTTCTGCGACGATGCGGTGAAGGACCTGACCGATGCCAACGTTGGCGAGCTCGTGAAGCAGGGCCAGAACGAAGTCGCGCGCGGGTCGATCATCGCCGGCCTCACGTCGCACAACAACGAGATGTACGGAACCGGCGCCGCCTACATGCGGGCCAAGGGCCTCGTGCCGCCCTCGACAGAGCGGGCCATGGCGCCGCGCAAGCCGGGCGCATAAGAGAAGTGAGAAGTCAGAAGTGAGAAGTTGAAAGTAATGCGGGCCGGCGTCCTTGGGTGCCGGCCCGTCGTCCATCTTACGGCCGAGTCCATGTCCCTCCCCCCGACGACGTCGCCTCCCTGCGACTTCGCCTCGTCCGTCTACGCCTTCGCCGACGAGCTCGATGCGTGGTGGACCGAACGCCCGGCCATCGCCGAAGCCGCGAGCCTCGGCGACGATTAGGCAGAGTCCACAGACAACGCTCCGCTAAGCGAGACGAGTGAGTGGCCAGGAGAGGTTCCTGGCGGTGAGTACACGTCCGTGCCGGCCCAAAGAGGCACAGAGCGATAGCCCACGGGCTCGACATGGCCTTGATGCGAATCTCGCTCGCAGTGTCGCGCTTTGTCGCTCGACTGACTCAGCGCCGGCGTGGGTAAATCCACTATCGCGGGGTCATTCAGCGGCGCCCGAGATGAGCAAGGGAAAACGCTGAAGGAGGCCGTCTCTCTTCTCAGCTTCACCTCCTGTAAGCCACCTCCGGTGGGGTGGGATACGTGCCGCTCGCTCCACCGCCTTTTTCGTCGTCGCTGTCGATTCAGGCCCGTTTCGTTCGTCGGCCGGTCCCACCCGAGGAGGAACGATGAGGACAGTCCTCGCTGCCGCCGCCGTCGCTGCATTGGTGCCATTCCTGACTATTTCTGCCCAGCAGGCACCCTTGCCTCCGCCTGCCGCGCGCGCTGTGGACTACGCGGCTGACGTGAAACCGCTGCTGCAGCAGAACTGCTACGGCTGCCACGGGCCCGAGGTGCAGCAGGCCGGGCTCCGGCTCGATCTGCGCCAGAACGCGCTCCGAGGCGGTGACTACGGGCCGGTGATCGTGCTTGGCAAGAGCGCCGACAGCAAGCTGATTCATCGCCTCGTGAACGGCGACGGCGGCATGCAGATGCCGCCAACCGGCGCGCTGCTTCCCGAGGAGATCGGCATCCTGCGCGCGTGGATCGACCAGGGCGCGGACTTTCGTAACGACGTCGCCGAGGAGGCGCCGCCAAAGCCGGTCGACCCGGCCCTGGCCGCACTCATCGCCGCCGTGCGGAGCGGCAGCGCCTCGGCCGTCGCGCCGCTGATCGCGGCAAACCACGAGCTGGTGAAGTCCGCCGATCCGGGTGGCTCGACCCCGCTCCACCACGCCTCGGGCTTCGGTACCGTCGATACACTCACACTACTTCTCGACGCCGGCGCCGACGTGAACGCGAAGAACCGCCGCGGCTCCACTCCACTTCACTGGGCGATCGACGACGAGGCCAAGGTTCGAGTGCTGATCGCGCGCGGCGCCAAGGTGAACGCGAAGCAGGTTGAAGGGCGGACGCCGCTCTATCAGGCTGCCACGATGGCCAGCACCAACGGGGTGATACGCCAATTGCTGGCTGCCGGCGCGGATCCAAACCTCGGCATGGCCAACGGCCGCACGCCGTTGATGGCCGCCGCTCAGCGGGGCGATCTCGAGGCGACCCGGATGCTCGTCGAGGCCAAGGCAGCAGTTGACACGCGGAATGGCGCCGGCGAAACCGCGCTGATCCTCGTGGCGGCTGACGGCAACCCGGAGGTAGTCCGGTTCCTTCTCGACAAGGGAGCGGACGCGAAGGTCCGTACCAAGCGCAACGAAACCGCGCTGGGCAACGCGAGCACGGCCGGCGTCGATGAGACCGTGCGCCTCCTGCTCGACCATGGTGCGGAGGTGAACGCGCGGAACGTGCGCGGCTATTCGCCGCTGCTGCTCGCCGCAAGCTCCGACACCATGCCGGCCGGCGTCGTGAAGGCGCTGCTGGCCAGCGGTGCTGATACGACCTTCGAGGGCGACTACGGCGAAACGGCTCGCGACCTGGCCAGCAAGCGCGGCGACAACCAAGTCACGCGGCTGCTCGGCGGGATGGCCCCAGCGCAGATCGCGGCAGCGAAATCACACGAGACCATCGGCGCCGGCACACCGCGCCCGATCCCCGAAGCCGTTTCACTGGCGCTCGAGATGACGGCGAAGCAGAGCTACAACTTCATCCGCATCGGCGGCTGCAACTCGTGCCATTCCCAGGACCTGCCGTCGGCGGCGGTCGGTTTCGCGAGCAGCCGCGGCCTGGCGGCGCCGAAGGAAGTGCCGCAGCTCCCGCAGTCGATGATGCCCACGCCCGAGCGGCTGATGGACCTGAGCGGCGTGGTAAGCGCGCCGAGCACGGCCTGGGAGCTGGTGGACTTCGGGATGAACGGCGTGCCGAAGAGCGCGTTCACCGATGCCGCGGTGCGCGCGATCCTTTCGCTGCAGTCGCCGAACGGAAGCTGGTCGGGGAACGAGAGCCGGCGTCCGCCGATGAATGCCGGTGATTTCCAGGCTGCGGCGGTCTGCATCTTCGCGGTGAGGCACTACACACCGGCCGGGATGGAGGGGCGCGCCGCCGATGCGATCACGCGCGCCGTGGCCTGGCTGGAGGCGTCCTCGCCCAGGACCACCCAGGATCGCGCGTTCCACGCGCTGGCGCTGGCGTGGGCGAACGACGGCTCCGAGAGCGCGAAGCGTTCCGCGCGGTCGCTCGTCGCGATGCAGCAGCCTGACGGCGGATGGAGCCAGCTGCCGGGCATGCCGACCGACGCGTACGCGACAGGCCAGGTGCTGTTCGCGTTGTCGGTGGCGGGGAAGATGCCGCCGAACGATATGGTGTTCCGGAAGGGCATCGACTACTTGCTGAGAACGCAGGCGGCCGATGGCACATGGCACGTCCAGACGCGATCGATCTGGCTGCAGCCGTATTTCGAAAGCGGCTTCCCGTACGGCCGCGACCAGTTCATCTCCACCGCGGGCACCGCCTGGGCGGCGATGGCGCTCGCCACGGCCGCGCCGTCGGTGACGACCTCGGTGGTCGCCGCGAAAAGATAGCAGACAGGAGCAGGGTAGGAGATAGGAGATAGGAGAGCCTGCGCGCCTATCCCCGCGGCAACCCCTTGATCACCCGCCGCGCGTTCTCGGCGTACACCTTACGAAGAACGGGATCGGACAACCCGATCCCGTACAGCTTCCAGAACGCGTGATAGTCGCGGTAGTAGTCGAAGTAGTCGTCGTTGGTCTCGAAGACCCGCCAGTAATACGGGTACTCGCTGGGCTCGAACGCGTCCTTTCCGAACATGATGCGGTCCTGGTACTTCTCGAAGAAATCGTGCGCGACGCGCGGTTGCCGGCCGAGATCGTACAGGACCGCCCCGCACTCGACAGTGACATTCGGGAACTCGTCCAGCAGCTTCGCGGCACGCCCCAGGTCGTTGGCGTGCCAGCCGAAATGCGCGGCGATGAAGCGCGTCTTCGGGTGCTTCCGAAAAACGTTGTTGCGCTCAGTCATCAGCGCCTCGAACGTGACGTGCCCCGGCTGGTTATTGCGGCGGCTGGGGAACAGCGCCAGCTCCAGCCAGCGCTCGTTGGTGTAGTCGGCCGGCTGGAAGAACTCCTGCGGCTCGGCGGTGTGCATGAAGACCGGGACATCGAGACGCGCGAACGCGTCCCAGAGCGGATCGAGCGCCGGATCGTCCACCTTGAGGCGGCTCCCATCGGGCTTGGTGATGTTGAGGCCGAACGACTTCGGGATCTCGCCGACGCCCACGGCGCCCGCCTTGACGTCGGCCTCGAGCTGCGCCACCGCCTTCTCGGCCCATCCCGGCCCGACGTTCCGGAAGTCCACGCCGGCCATGACGCTGAACCGGTTCTTGTGCGGGCTCGCCGACAGCGCCTGGAGCGTCTGCGTCAGCCTGGAGCCGGAGACGTTCTCAGCCACCACCATGACGCCGAGATTGAGCTTGTCCATCTCCGCGACGACGCGGTTGATCGCGTCGGCGCTGGTCAGGTTGCCCGGGTGCCCGTGCACGTCGATGGCCGGAAACTTCGCGCGCGGGACTGGATGCTGCGGCGTTACCAACGTCGACTTCGGACGGTAGTCGAGAATACTCGGGGCCGGGACCTCCGGGGCCTGGCAGCTGCCGGGCCGGACTTCGGTAGTGCCGGCGGGGCACGCCTGTCCCGCCGTCACCCGCGTCCCGCTTCGCATCCCGCCGGGTCCTTGCGCCGCGCCGACGACGACGAAGGCGGTCGCAAACGCGGTACCGATGACGATAGAAAAAGTTCGCATCTGCTTATTATGTTTGCACTCGCCACCCTTGACCTGGCCCGCTGGGGCGGCACAGGATGCCGGTGGCCAGCGATCGCGGCCCGGAGGTGCAAAGACCATGACGCAGGTTCTGCGTGGGTGCGCGGTGGCGGTGCTCGGCGTCTGTCTGCTGAGCGGCGCTCCGCGCGCGCAATCCCCGTCGCTCTCGCTCGCGCTAGCCGGCGACTCGATCATCACGCGCCCGATTTCAGTCTTCACCGAGCCGGCCTTCACGCGTCTCATCGAGATGATTCGCGGCGCCGATGCAGCCTTCACGAATCTCGAAATGCTGTTCCACGACTACGAGCCGTACGCGATGAACGAGAGCGGCGGGACCTACATGCGAGCCGAACCGGCGCTGGTGAAGGAGCTGGTATGGGCGGGGTTCGACATGGTGTCGCGGGCCAATAACCACGCCGGCGACTACGGCGCCCTGGGCATGAACCTGACTACGAAGTACGTCGCCGCCGCTGGACTGGTGCAGGCCGGCGTGGGGCAGAGCCTTGCCGAAGCCCGCGAAGCGAAGTTCCTCGAGACGCCAAAGGGACGAATCGCGCTCATCTCGGTGGCCTCGACATTTCCCGATCACTCCCGCGCCGGCAAGACGCGCGGTGACATGCCGGCTCGCCCAGGTCTCAACCCGCTCCGCTTCACGACCACCTACGTCGTCACCCGCGAGCGGTTCGATCAGCTGAGGCAGGCCGTCGCCGACGTCAACGGCCGTGCACCGGCAGCCGGCGACGCTCTGAACTTCTTCGGCCGGCGCTTCGTCGTTGGCGACAAGCCGGGGATCCGTACCGAGCCAAATCCCGAGGACGTCGAAGAGATCGCAAGCGTCGTCAAGAACGCCTCGCGGTTGGCCGATCTGACGCTGGTGACGATCCATGCGCACGAGGGCACGACCGACCGGCTGGTGCCGGCGCAGTTTCTCGTGACCTTCGCGCACGCGATGGTCGACGCCGGCGCTGACCTCTTCGCCGGTCATGGCCCGCACGTTCTCCGCGGCGTCGAGATGTACAAAGGCAAGCCGATCCTGTACAGCCTCGGCGACTTCATCTTCCAGAACGAGACTCTCCTGCGGCTCCCGAGTGACAACTACGAACCGTACGACCTGGGCCCGGACATGCACGTCGCCGATTTCAACGACCGCCGCTACGACAACGACAAGTCGGGATTCCCGGCGGATCGCATGATCTGGGAAGCGATCGTTGCGGTGCCCCGTTTCGACGGGCGAACCTTGCGGGAGCTGGCGCTTCACCCAATCACGCTCGGCTTCGGACAGGGACGGACCGTCCGCGGGCGGCCGCAACTGGCCGAGGGGGAGCTCGGGAAGAAGATCCTCGGTGACATCGAGCGGTTGTCGAAGCCCTTCGGCACGACGATCACCACACGAGAAGGCGTCGGGTACGTCGAGACCGCCCGAGAGTCGCGATGACCTCGGCGTCGACGCGAGCGCTGGTACTGGCGCTGATTGCCGGCAACATTCTCGTTCTGCTCCCCGGCATCTACCTGCCCGTGCTCACCATTCGCGGCACGCTCACCAGCGAGGGGCTGACGCGGGTCGCGCCAACCATGCTGGAGAAGGGGCTGAACGAGGACACGATTGCCGCGCTGAAGAAGCTGATCAACCCGAACGTGCTCGCGATGCTCCAGCTGACCGGCGGGGATCTGCGGAAGACGGTCATCGATCAGCTCGGGCCGAAGCTGGCCGACGCATTGCAGAAAGGCGTCGGCGAGGTCGAGGTCTACACCGAGACCCGCAGCATCCTGGGCGCGATTCGCAACCTGTACAACGTCGGGAGCCCGCTGCCGGCAACCCTGATCCTGCTGTTCAGCGTGGTGGTGCCGCTGACCAAGAGCGCGTTGGTGACCTGGGCGGTGTTCGTGCGCGATCGGCTCAAACGCCAGCGGCTGCTGAACTTCGTCGAGACCATCGGCAAGTGGTCGATGGCGGATGTCTTCGTCGTCGCGCTGTTCATCACGTTCCTGGCAGCCGCGGCGACCCAGCGCGCCGCCGCCGGCGCCTCGCCTCCGCTGGTCGCGTTCCAGGCGATCTTCGGGCCGGGCTTCTACTGGTTCCTGGCTTACTGCCTCGCCTCGCTCGCCACCCAGCAATACACAGCGCGCCTCGCACGCTCGGCGTAGGCGGCGCTTGCAGGCGCGGGCTTCGCCCAAGCGCGGCCCACGGCTGCGCCGCAGCCGCCTGCCGGAGGCCTGCTGTCGCGGTCCCCATCCTCCGATGAAAGCAGGTATGGAGACCGCCGCCGCCCGGCCCGACGCCAATCCATACGCGCCACCACGTGCGGTTGTGCGCGATATCGCGCCAGCGCGTGCCGGCGTGGAGCTCGCCGAGCCGCTGACTCGACTCGGGGCCCACATCGTCGACACCCTGCTGTTCGCGGCCATGGCCTACATTCCGTTCCTGGTCTTCGCGGCGGCCGGGGCGATGATCGGGTCGGACGACGGGGGCAAGCTGATGATCGTGATTGCAGGCGTCGCGTTTGTCGTGGGCGTCGGCGTCTTCCTGGTGATGACGGTGCGGCAGCTCCAGGCGACGGGGCAGTCGCTCGGCAAGAGGTTCTGCAACATCAAGGTCGTGCGCAGCGACGGCTCGCCGGTGACGCTCGGCCGCGTGGTGTGGCTGCGCAACGTCGTGAACTGGCTGATCAGCCTCGTGCCGCTCTACAGCGTCATCGACGTGCTGTTCATCTTCGGCCAAACGCGGCAGTGCCTGCACGACAAACTGGCCGATACGATCGTCGTGAAGGCGTGAGAGTCGGGATCGTCTCCGGCGGCCGCGACGCCGAGGACGTCCTCGACACGATCGTCGCGGTCGAGACGCCCGAAGGAATTCAACTGGAACTCCGGCCGGCGGGCCTGACCGCCCGCGGCTATGCGCTGATCGTGGATTGGGGCATCCGGCTGGCAGCGCTGTACTCGGTCGGGACGATCACCAGCGTGATGGGCGGCGTGGGCATGGGCGTGTGGCTGGTCCTGCTGTTCGCGGCCGAGTGGCTGTACCCGGTGTGCTTTGAATTGACGGCCGCAGGCGCGACGCCGGGCAAGCGTCTCTTCAACCTGCGCGTGGTGATGGACAACGGTCTGCCCGTCACCCCTGCGGCGGCGCTTACGCGAAACCTCCTTCGCTCCGCGGACTTCCTGCCGTTCGCGTACGGGTTCGCCATCGTCAGCCTGCTGGTGCGAAGTGACAACAAGCGGCTCGGCGACCTCGCGGCAGGCACGCTCGTCGTCAGCACCGCACGACCGGACATCGGAGCTGATGACTCGGATGTGCCGTCGCTGGCACCTGCCAAAGCCCTATCGCTGCCGCAGCAGGCCGCGGTCATCGGCCTGGCGGGCAGGGCGGGGCGGCTCACTCCCGAGCGCCTCAACGAGCTGGCGACGATCGCGGCGTCGGTGTCCGGCGATTCGGGCAGCTCCGGGCCGCTGGTGACGCGTCGGGTGCTCGGCGTAGCGCGGTGGGCGCTGGGACACCGGCCGTGACGCCGCTCCAGTTCGAGAACGCGTACGGCGGGGTGTGGAGCGAGCTCGAGGCGGCGATCAGCCGAGTCCTCCAGCGCAGCGGTGAGCCCGCGAACGCCGCCGGCCCGGTTTCGGCGGCGCGGGCGGTCGCGCTCTACCGACAGACCTGCGAGCATCTGGCGTTGGCCCGGGCCCGGTCGTACCCGGCGCATCTCGTCGGCCGCCTCGAGCGGCTCACCCAGGACGCGCACCAGGCGATGTACCACCGGGCTACGTGGGACCTCGGTCAACTCCGGGAGCTCCTGAACTCGACGTTTCCGCAGGCGGTACGCGCCCATGGCGCCTACGTGGCGGTCGCGGCCGCGACCTTCCTGCTGCCGGCCCTGGTACTGGGCGTACTCGTCTACCAGCGTCCCGAGCTGATCCTCGCTGTGGTGAGCGCGGAGACGGCGGCCAGCTTTGACGAGATGTACTCGCCTTCAGTTGAAGCCATCGGCCGTACCGCCTCGACGGATTGGATGATGTTCGGCGTCTACATCCGCAACAACATCGGTGTGGCCTTCCAATGCTTTGCCGGCGGGCTCTTTGCCGGTGTGGGTTCGCTGTTCTTTCTCGCCTTCAACGGCGCGTTCGGCGGCGCCGTCGCCGGCTATCTCACCGAGCGCGGGCTGGGCCACACCTTCTACCAGTTCATCGTCACGCATGCAGCCTTCGAGTTGACCGCCATCGTCCTGGCCGGCGCCGCGGGCTTGCGAATCGGCCATGCCTGGCTGCAGCCGGGGCGGTGCTCGCGTCGCGATGCACTGCTCGCGGCGACGCGCGATGCGGCGGTTCTGCTCTATGGTGTGATGGCGATGCTCCTCATCGCGGCCGCGATCGAGGCGTTCTGGTCTTCCGCGCGGTGGATGCCGCTTTCGCTGAAGTACGCTGTCGGCGCGACCTGTTGGGTGTCGGTCGTCGCCTACTTCCTGCTGCAGGGACGCCGTGCGGATTGAAACCCTGGCGGTACGGCTGCGGCCGCGCACGACCACCGAAGCGGCCGATCTCGGCGTGCGCCTGTGCCAGGCCGCCGCGGCCGATGTGTATCGCGCCTACGCAGTGGCGTTTGTGCCAGTTGTGTTGCTGGCGTCGGCCGCTTCCGAGCTCGCCCAGTGGCTGCCCGCGCTGGTGCTCTGGTGGCTCAAGCCGTGGCTCGATCGGACAATCCTGTTCGTCTTGTCGCGAGCTGCGTTCGGGCAGGCGACGACGATTGCGGATGTCTGGGCGGCGCAACGCGAGGTGTGGTGGCGGCGGCTGCTGTTCACCTTGACCATCCGCCGGTTCTCACCGTGGCGGGCGCTTACCGAACCGGTGTACCAGCTGGAAGGGGAGCCGACCTGGAGGCCGAGCCCGCGGATCCGGCAGCTTCGCCAGCGTGCCGTGGGTGCGGCGTTCTCGATGACGCAGTCGTTCGTGATGTGCGAACTCGCCTTGTCGATCTCGTTGCTCTCGCTCCTCTTCTGGTTCGCTCCGCCAGGCGCCGTGCCGCAGCTTGGCGAGCTCTTCAACAGCGAGCCCGGCGAATGGTGGAAGCGTGCCATGTGGGCCGCCGAGATCGCTGCGGTGTTCTTTCTGGAGCCGTTCTACGTCGCGTCAGGGTTCGGCATGTACTTGAACCGTCGCGCCGAGCTCGAAGCGTGGGATCTCGAGCAGGAGTTCCGCCGTGTGTTCGCTGCGTAGCTCGGCGCGCGCCTTTCACGGCGTGATTCTGGCCGCGGTCCTGGCGAGCGCGCCGGTCGCGCCAGCCGCGGCGCGCCCGCCAGCCCGCGCGGGCGCTCCCGATGCGATCGCGATCACGCGGGCGCTGGAAGCGCTTCGCTCGGATCCCAACCTCGCCGCCGAGACCAGGCTGTGGACCCTTCGATGGCAGCCGGCCGAAGGAAAGCAACCGACTGCGGCGCCTTGGTGGCTGTGGATCACACGGCTCGTCGCGTGGGTAGGGCAGTCTACGCGCTATCTGGTTTGGGTGTCGCTCGTTCTGCTCGGCCTCTTGATGCTTGTGTATCTCGGGCGTCTGGTCCGCCGCTACACGACCACCGCCACTGAGCCGGTGTTCGAGGCCCCGACTCACATCCGCGAGCTGGACATCCGTCCCGAGAGCCTGCCCGCCGACGTTGGCGATGCCGCACGGCAGCTGTGGGATGGCGGGCGCGAGCGGGACGCGCTTGCCTTGCTCTATCGCGGACTGTTGTCCCGCCTGGCTCACGTGCACCGCGTTCCGGTTCGGGAATCGAGTACCGAGGGCGACTGCCTGGCGCTCGCCGGCGATCACGCGCCTCCAACGGCCGGCGCGTACGCGACGCGGTTGATCCCGATGTGGCAGCGATTCGTCTACGGCGGGTTTGCCGCGAGCGGCAGTGCTGTACACGCGCTGTGTGGTGAGTTTGGGCCGGCGCTGGATCGTCCGATCTTGCCGGCAGCCGACGGAAGACGGGCATGACGCGCCGTCATGTCCTTGCCATCGTGGTTGCGCTGCTACTGATCGTGCTTGGCGTCTTCGTCATCCGCCGCACGGCCTGGGAGCAGATCACGGTGCCGTTGCCGCTGGCTGGCGAGGCGCGCGTGAATCCGTTCTACGGCGCGCAGCGACTCTCCGAAACACTTGGCGCCGGCACGACCTGGATTCGATCCGACTTCGTGCTCCCGCCGACGGATGGCGTGCTGGTGCTTTCCGGTTGGCATTGGGATCTGAGCCGTGACCGGCGCGAGAGTATCAAGCGGTGGGTCGAAGCCGGCGGACGCCTGGTTGTTGATCACCGGCTCGCCAGCAGCAACGGCGATTTCGAAGCGTGGTCCGGAATCTCGAAGAAATTTCCGGACGACGACTCGAAGCCGGACGGGTCCGGCGACGAGTGCGAGAATTTCGAAGAAGAGATTCCCGGCGCCGCGAGTGGCGCGAACTACAGGCTGTGCGGGTTCTCGATCTGGTCGCGCCTCGAGGCACGCGAGCGAACGCCGGAGTGGGCGGTGCTGAACAAGGCGGGCCGGCAAGCCATCCGGGTGCCCGTTCGCTCGGGCTCGGTCACCGTCGTCAACGCCGCACCGTTCCGCTACCGCGCGCTCCTCGACGGAGACCACGCGCGCCTGTTCGTCGCGGCCACTCAACTGGCAGCCGGCGATCGGGTGCATTTCGCGGCCGAAGACGACGAGTCGTCGTTGCTCGCGCTCTTGTGGATGTGGGGTGCCGCGTTCGTCACGCTCGCGCTCGCGCTCGTTGCCGTGCTCATCTGGCGCGGCGCGGTCCGTCTCGGCCCCGTCATACCCTCTCCGGAGCCGGCCCGGCGCTCCCTGGCGGAGCAGATTCGCGGCGCCGCCCGTTTTGACCTGCGCCATGGCAACGCTGAGGCGTTACATACGGCGGCGGTGCGGGCTCTGAACGAAGCAGGCCGCGGCCGGATTCCAGCTTTTGCCGGCCTGTCGCCGGTCGGCCAGGTCGAGGCGCTGGCGCGGGTGGCCGGGCTCGACGAAGCCACCCTCTCAAATGCGCTCGCGCCGGCCCGGCGCGGACAGGAACTGCACGCGCGCCTGGCTCTTCTCGAATCCTCCCGCCGCGCCATTCTCAACCGAGATCGAGGACGCACAGATGCTGCAGAGTGATACCGACCGGATAGCCGCCGGCGCCGCGGCGCTTGGCGCGCTGAGAGCCGCCATCGGCGCGGCCCTCGTCGGCCAGGCCGCGGTCGTCGAACAGGTTATTGCGGCCTTGGCGGCATCAGGGCACGTGCTTGTCGAGGGCGCGCCTGGCCTGGGTAAGACGCTTCTCGTTCGAGCGATGGCGCAGTCGCTGTCCCTGAGCTATGCCCGGGTGCAATTCACACCCGACCTGATGCCATCGGATATCACCGGTCACGCGATGCTCGATCCCTCGACCCGTGAGCTCCGCGTGGTCCGCGGCCCTGTGTTCACGCACGTCCTGCTCGCCGACGAAATCAATCGCGCGCCTGCCAAGACCCAGAGCGCACTGCTGGAGGTGATGCAGGAGTATCAGGTGACGCTAGAGGGGCAGACCCACGTCCTGCCGAAGCCGTTCATGGTGCTGGCGACGCAGAATCCGGTCGAGACCGAAGGCACCTACCCGCTCCCGGAGGCGCAGCTCGATCGGTTCCTGTTCAAGGTGGACATCGGCTATCCGCCGCACGCCGAGGAAGTGGCGATCGTGACGCGAGTCACGACCGACCAGCCGGGCGACCAGCTGCCGCTGGAAGGCGTCGCCCCGAGCCTGGATCGGCCGGCGCTGCTGGGCATCCAGCAGCTGGTCGCCGCGCAGCGGGTAGACCCGCAGGTGGTCGACTATGCGGTGCGAATTGTCCGGGTGACGCGGACGTTCCCGGGCATCGCGATCGGCAGCGGGCCACGCGGGGCATTGGCCCTCGTCCGCGGCGCCAGGGCGATTGCGCTCCTCGAGGGGCGCGACTTCGTCACGCCGGACGACATCAAGCGCGTGGCGCTGCCGGCGCTGCGTCATCGAGTGGCGCTCTCGCCGGACGCGATGCTCGAGGGCCGGCGCGTGGACGAGGTGCTGCTGGCCGCGGTGGACACCATCGCCGCCCCACGTTCGTGAGGGTCTGAGTGGCGGCGCCGCGTCTCGTGCCCGGATCGGCGCTGGTCGGCGTGCTCGCGGGCGCTGCTGCGCTGACGCTGGCCGCTCTCGCCACTGGTGCTTCGTCGGCCGTCATCAACCGCGCTGCTATCGCCGGTGGTGCCGTTGTCCTTCTTGCCGCCGCGTTCGACGTGTGGCGTTCGGTGCGGGCCTGGCGTGCCGCTCCACCGGAGTTGACGCGCCAGTTACCCGCGGCATTGGCGATCGGCGTCAAGCGCGAGATCCCGATCACCCTCGCCTCGACCGGACCTTCGTCCTGGCACTGCCTGCTCCACGATGACGCGGACGCGGCCCTTGCGACCACCGGGCTGCCGGTGCGCTTGCCTGTCGAACCGGGGCGTGCGTCCGAGACCACCTACACCGCCATTCCGACTCGTCGTGGAGACGCCCGGTTCGCTCCCGCGGATGTGCGGGTCCGCTCGCGGTGGGGCCTGTTCGAGTTCCAGGAGCGGATTGGGATCGAAGAGGTGCGGCGCGTGTACCCGGACTTCGCCCAGGTGGCACGCTACGCGTGGCTGGCCGGCGATCGCCGTCTGCAGCAGATTGGCATCAAGAGCTATCGGCGGCGCGGCGAGGGAACCGAGTTCCGGCAGCTGCGTGAGTATCGGGTCGGGGATTCCGTCCGGCAGATCGACTGGCGCGCGACGCTGCGCCACGACAAGCCGATCGTGCGCGAGTATCAGGACGAGCGGGACCAGTGCGTCATGTTGCTGGTCGACTGCGGCCGGCGGATGCGCGCCGACGATCGCGCCGGCGCCGTCGGGACCACCCACTTCGACCAGGTGCTGAACGCGGTCCTCCTGATGGCCTACGTGGCGCTGCGGCAGGGTGACGCGGTCGGGGCCTGCACATTCGGCACGCCGCCGTCCGGTCAGCGCGCGATCGCGCCGCAAAAGGGCGTGCACGCGCTGGCGGGCCTGATGGGTGCTCTGTATGACGTCCAACCGACGACCGCCCACCCTGATTACGCCGCCGCCGCCCGCGACGTCCTGAAAAGGCAGCGGCGCCGCGCGCTGGTGATCATGATCACCAACTTCCGCGATGAAGACGGGAGCGAGCTGAGGCAGGCGCTGCGCGTCCTGCGCTCCCGGCACCTCGTCCTGCTCGCGACCCTGCGGGAGGCGGTCATCGACGAGCTCAGGTCGCAGCCGTTGAACACGCCGGACGCGATCCTCGACACCGCCGGCGCGCACTGGTACGAACAGAGCCGGCGCGACGCATTCCACAAGCTGGCGGCCGGCGACGGGCTGATGGTGGATGCGCCACCGGACCAGCTCGGGGTGGAGCTGGTGAATCGCTATCACGCGTTGAAAGGCGCCGGCCGGATCTAGCCCCGGCGCAGGCGGTGCTTCGCCCGGCGGGTCTCGCCGACCAGGCGGCGCGGCCTACTTCTGCATTGCGGCCATGAACTCCGCGTTGCTCTTCGTCTTCCCCATCTTCGACAGCAGCAGCTCCATCGCCTCCACCGGCGACAGCGGCGTCAGCACCCGGCGCAGCACGTAGACGCGCTGCAGGTCCTCTTTGCTGAGCAACATCTCCTCCTTGCGGGTGCCGCTCTTGATGATGTCGATGGCCGGGAAGACCCGGCGGTCGGCGAGTTTGCGATCGAGGTGCACCTCCATGTTGCCGGTGCCCTTGAACTCCTCGAAGATCACTTCGTCCATCCGCGAACCGGTGTCGACCAGCGCCGTGGCGACGATGGTCAGCGAGCCACCCTGTTCGATGTTGCGGGCCGCGCCGAAGAAACGCTTCGGCCGCTGCAACGCGTTACTGTCCACGCCGCCGGAGAGAATCTTGCCAGAGGTCGGCGCCACCGTGTTGTAGGCGCGCGCCAGGCGGGTGATCGAATCGAGCAGGATGACCACGTCCTTGCGGTGCTCGACGAGGCGCTTGGCCTTCTCGA
Organism: uncultured Acidobacteriota bacterium; assembly: GCA_963709325.1. Taxonomy (GTDB): domain Bacteria; phylum Acidobacteriota; class Vicinamibacteria; order Vicinamibacterales; family UBA2999; genus VFZN01. The sequence goes on from CAVPVV010000001.1 coordinate 136,768, forward strand.
TCACCATCTCCGCGACCTGGACGTGGCGCTGGGCCGGCTCGTCGAATGTCGAGGCAATCACTTCGCCGCGCACCGAGCGCTGCATGTCGGTGACCTCTTCGGGCCGCTCGTCGATGAGCAGCACGATCAGGTACACCTCCGGGTGGTTGATCGTGACCGCGTTGGCGATCGACTGCATCAGCATCGTCTTGCCGGTCCGCGGCGGAGCGACGATCAGGCCGCGCTGGCCCTTGCCGAGCGGGGTCATCATGTCCATGACGCGGGTCGAGAGGTTGTCGGCATCGGCCTCGAGGCGAACGCGCTCCTGCGGGTAGAGCGGCGTCAGATTCTCGAAGAACACCCGCTCGCGGCCGCGGTTCGGGGGCTCGAAGTTGATCGCCTCGACCTTGATCAGCGCGAAGTAGCGCTCGCCTTCCTTCGGCGACCGGATCTGCCCGGCGACGGTATCGCCGGTGTGGAGGTCGAACTTGCGGATCTGGGAAGGGGAGACGTAGATGTCGTCGGGACCGGCGAGGTAGTTGTAGTCGGGGGCGCGAAGGAAGCCGAAGCCATCGGGCAGCACCTCGAGCACGCCTTCCGAAAAGATGTGGCCGGCCTTGGCCGCCCGGGCCCGCAGGATCTCGAAGATGAGCTCCTGCTTGCGGAGGCCCGTCGCGTGCGGGACGTCGAGATCCCGCGCGATCTTCGTCAGCTCGGCGACCCCGAGCTCCTTCAGCGCCGAGAGGTCGAGGGTCGCGGGCTCGGCCGCGACGGATGGAGGGGCGGTGGCTGCCGCAGCAGCGTTGTGATCTCTGTCCACAGTGCTTCCAGTCCTTCGCCGGTGTGGGCCGAAACGCCTGTCACCGGTCCTGAATACCGATCTTCGAGTTCTGCCACGTGACGCCGCCGTTCGGCCTGCGTCAGTTTGTCCAGCTTGGTGGCCACGACGTGGCAGGTGACGCCGTGATCTACCAGCCAGGTCCAGGCGCGATGATCCGCGTCCAGACCCGGATGCCTGCTGTCCACGAGGAGCAGCGTGGCCCCGCGCCCCGCCGCAAAGTAGTCCGCCGCGAGCTGATCGAAAGCGGCCCGCGCCGTATCGCCACCGCGGGCGTACCCGTAGCCGGGCAGGTCGACCAGGAAGAACGGCGGACGCCCGTCGGCTTCGACGCGATAGAAGTTGGCGAGCCGCGTCTTGCCCGGGGCGGCGCTCGTGCGCGCCAGCGTCTGCCGGACCAGGGCGTTAATCAGGCTCGATTTGCCGACGTTGGAGCGGCCGACCATGGCCAGCTCGGGGAGCCATTCCTTGGGAAAGCCCCCCGCCTCGGTGGCGCTGGTCACGAACTGCGTCTTGATGCCCTTCAAGGCCTCAAGACCTCAAGCCCCCAGGACCCCAAGACCTCAGTGCGTAATCGCGTCCGTCGACTCGCTGATTTCAGGCGTGTCGGGTGAGGGTGGCAGCGGCGTCAGCGGCCCCTCGAGCGCGATCTTCAACACATCGTCCATCGTGCTCACCAGGTGCATGTCGAGCGTGTCGAGGACGTTCTTGGGAATGTCGGCGAGATCCTTCTCGTTGTCCTTTGGCACGAGGATGACCTTGACGCCGGCACGGTGCGCGGCCAGGACTTTCTCCTTGACGCCGCCGATCGGGAGGACCTTGCCGCGCAGCGTGATTTCGCCGGTCATCGCGACATCGCGCCGCGCCGGAATCCGCGCCAGCGCCGAGATCAGCGCCGTCGCCAGCGTAATGCCTGCCGACGGCCCGTCCTTCGGGATCGCGCCCTCGGGGATGTGCACGTGGACGTCCAGCTTGCGGTTGAAGTCCTTTTGGATCCCGAACTCCTCGGCGCGCGAGCGGACGAAGCTCATCGCCGCCTGCGCCGACTCCTGCATCACGTCGCCGAGCTTGCCGGTGAGCGTGAGCCGGCCGCGGCCCGGCATCAGCGTGGCCTCAGTGATGAGGATCTCGCCGCCGACCTCGGTCCACGCCAGTCCGGTGGCGATGCCAATCTCGTTCTGCTCCTCGGCCACGGTTGGCCGGTAGCGCGGCACACCGAGGTACTCGGTGATCTTGTCCGGGCTGATCGCCTCGGAGGTTGCATTGCCTTCGACGACGACCTTGCGCGCGACCTTTCGGCAGACCGAGTTCACCTCGCGCTCGAGGTTGCGGACGCCGGCCTCGCGCGTGTAGCGCTGGATGATCGTCTGGATCGCGTCCTGCTCGAAGGCGATGTTCTTGTCGGTGAGCCCGTTCCCTTCGACCGCCTTCGGCACCAGGAAGCGCTTGGCGATCTCCACTTTCTCCTGCTCGGTGTAGCCGGCCAGCTGCAGCACTTCCATGCGGTCGCGGAGCGCCTGCGGGATGGTGTGAAGCACGTTGGCCGTGCACAGGAACATCACGTGCGACAGGTCGAACTCGACGTCGAGGTAATGATCCAGGAACGCGTTGTTCTGCTCGGGATCGAGCACTTCCAGCAGCGCCGCCGACGGGTCGCCGCGGAAGTCCATCGACATCTTGTCGACTTCGTCGAGCAGGAAGACCGGGTTGAGCGTCCCGGCCTTCTTCATCATCTGGATGATCTGGCCCGGGAACGCGCCGATATAGGTCCGGCGATGGCCGCGGATCTCGGCCTCGTCACGCACGCCGCCGAGGGAGAGACGGACGAACTTGCGGTTCATCGCCCGCGCGATCGACTTGGCCAGCGAGGTCTTGCCGACGCCCGGAGGGCCGACGAAGGTGAGGATCGTCGCCTTCGGCTTCTTCACCAACGCCCGCACCGCGAGGAACTCGAGGATGCGGTCCTTGATCTTCTCCAGCCCGTAGTGATCCTCGTTGAGCACCTGCTCGGCATTCTTGAGATCGCGGTTCTCCTTGGTCTTCTTGTGCCAGGGCACCGCGATCAGCCAATCCAGGTAGTTGCGCGAGACCGTCGCCTCGGCCGACATCGGCGGCATCGCCTCCAGGCGCTTGAGCTCCTGGATCGCCTTCTCCTCGGTCTCCTTGGGCATCCGCGACTGTTCGATCTTCTTGCGGAGCTCTTCGATCTCGTTGCCCTTTTCGTCCTTGCGGCCCAGTTCCTTCTGGATCGCCTTCATCTTCTCGTTGAGGTAGTACTCCTTCTGGGCCTTCTCCATCTGCTTCTTGACGCGAGACTGGATCCGGCGGTCGACCTGCAGCTTGTCGACCTCTCCCTCGAGAATGCTGGCGATGCGATTGAGGCGCTCGAGCGGGGAGACGATTTCGAGCAGGTTCTGTTTCTCGTCGACGCCGACCAGCAGGTGGGCGGCAATCGTGTCGGCGAGCTTGCCGGGATCGTCCACCCGCACCGCCGCGATCATCGCGTCGTAGTGCAGGTTGTTCGAGAGCTTCACGTACTGCTCGAACAGGCTGACCACCCGGCTCATCGTCTGCTCGACGTCGCCGACCTGATCCTTCATCTTCTGCAGGACCTTGACCACGACCCGGTAGAAGCCCTTGTCTTCCTTCCACTCGATGACGCGGGCCCGATCGACGCCTTCGACCAGCACCTTGATGTTGCCGTCGGGCAGCTTGAGGCTCTGCACCACGTTGGCGACCGCGCCCATGGTGTAGATGTCCTCGGCCTTCGGATCGTCGGTGGACGCGTCGTGCTGGGCCGCCAGGAACACCCGCTTGTCCTTGCCGAGCGCGTGCTCGAGGGCGCGGATGGAAGACGGGCGGCCGATCACGAACGGCATCATCATGTGCGGAAACACGACGACGTCGCGGAGCGGGACGATGGGGAGGGTTTCGTAGACTTCGGTCATAAAAAGAACAGGAGACAGGAGTCAGGAGCTAGAAGACAGGAAGCCGGGCCGGAGACCGGGACTCACGCGCCAAACCGGCGAACCCCGAGAACTCCGAGAACCTCGAGAACCTCGCGAACCTCACCCGGCCTTTTCAATCACTTCGAGGCCGGTGTTCTTGTTCACCACCATCTCGCGGGTGATGACGCATTCGCGGGACTTCTTCTGGCCGGGCAGCTGATACATCAGGTCCAGCATCAGGTCCTCGATGATCATCCGCAGGCCGCGTGCGCCGATCTTGCGCTCCAGCGCCATCTCGGCGATCGCCTCCACCGCGTCGTCGGTGAAGCGCAGCTTGACGTTCTCGTACTCGAACAGCTTCTGGTACTGCCGGGCGATCGCGTTGCGAGGCTGGGTGAGGATCTGGACCAGCGCCGGCTTGTCGAGCTCGTGGAGCGTGCCGGTGACCGGCAGCCGGCCGACGAACTCCGGGATCAGTCCGAACTTGATCAGGTCCTGCGGCTCGAGCTGCTCGAGCACCATGCCGACGTCGCGTCCCTTCTGCGACTTGATGTCGGCCTTGAAGCCGAGCGTCTTCTTGCCGACCCGCCGCTCGATCACCTTTTCCAGCCCGACGAACGCGCCGCCGCAGACGAACAGGATGTTCGTCGTGTCGATCTGGAAGAACTCCTGGTGCGGGTGCTTGCGTCCGCCCTGGGGCGGGACGTTGGCGACCGTGCCTTCGAGGATCTTGAGCAGCGCCTGCTGCACGCCCTCGCCCGAGACGTCGCGGGTGATCGAGGGGTTCTCGTCCTTGCGGCCGATCTTGTCGATCTCGTCGATGTAGACGATCCCCTGCTGGCACTTTTCGATGTCGCCGCCGGCGGCCTGGAGCAGCTTGAGGATGATGTTCTCGACGTCCTCGCCGACGTAGCCCGCCTCCGTCAACGTGGTCGCGTCGACGATGGTGAAGGGCACGGAGAGGAGCTTGGCCAGAGTCTGGGCCAGCAGCGTCTTGCCGGTGCCGGTCGGGCCGATCAGCAGGATGTTCGACTTGGTCAGCTCGACGTCGTTGCGGCTGCGCGGCTGCTTCTGGATCTCGAGCCGCTTGTAGTGGTTGTAGACCGCGACCGCCAGCTTCTTCTTGGTCAGCTCCTGGCCGATGACGTACTCGTCCAGGAACTTCTTGATCTCGGGCGGGGTCGGGAGCGACGTCCGGGTGCCGCGGTTGTCGAACTTGTTGTCGTCCGCAATGATGTCATTGCACACCTCCACGCATTCATCGCAGATGAACACGGTGGGGCCGGCAATGAGCTTCCTGACGTCGTTCTGGTCCTTGTTACAGAACGAGCAGCGCAGAATTTCGCCGCCGTCGCCGTTCTTCTTCACCATTGGGCCGATACCCCTAGGTTACACCCGTTTCCGAATGACGTCGTCAATAATTCCGTAATCCTTGCCCTGCTCAGGCGACATGATGTAGTCGCGTTCCGTGTCCTCTTGAATGCGCTTCGCATCCTGGCCGGTGTGCTTGACGAGGATCTCGTTGATGCGCTCGCGCATGCGCAGGATTTCCTTGGCCGCGATATCGATGTCGGTGGCCTGCCCGCCAAGGCCGCTCATCCACGGCTGGTGAATCAGGATTCGCGAATTCGGCAGCGAGAAGCGCTTGCCCTTCGCGCCCGCCGCCAGCAGCACCGCGGCGATCGACGCCGCCTGTCCGATGCAGTAGGTCTGCACATCCGGCCGGATGAACTGCATCGTGTCGTAGATGGCAAAGCCCGCGGTGATCGACCCGCCGGGGCTGTTGATGTAGAGGAGGATGTCCTTGTCCGGGTCCTCGGCCTCCAGGAACAACATCTGTGCAATCGCCAGGTTGGCGACCCCATCGTCGATCGGCGTGCCGATGAAGATGATGTTGTCCTTGAGCAGCCGCGAGAAGATGTCGTAAGCACGCTCGCCACGGTTGGTCTGCTCGACCACCATCGGGACCAGCGTGTTCTGAGCTCCGTATCGCATTCGAGGTCCGTTCTTCTTTATATCGACAGAATTGTCGCTTTGGCTAGCGCCCAGGCTATGGCTTTTTCGCGCCGGAGCCCCGCGGCCAGCCTGGGAAGTTCCCCGTCCTGCTGGAGCCGGGCCCGGATGGCAGCCACCGAGCGGCCGGCCCCCTCGGCGTACCGGGCCAGCTCGGCGTCAAGCTCTTCGTCGGTGACCGCAATCTGCTCCCGGCGGGCTATCTCGTCCAGGACCATCGCCGACTTCACGGAATCGCCAGCGGGTTCCCGCTGCCCCTCCCGGAACGCATTCCAGTCGATGTTGGTCTGTCTCGGGTCGATCCGCTGATCCATCAGACGCCGGCCAAAGTCCTCGAGGCGCCGGTCAACCTCACGGTCGAGCAGGGCAGGGGGAACCTCGAAGGGGACCCGCTCGGCGAGTTTCTTCAACAGGTCGCTGCGGAGCTGCTGCTCGGCCGCCTCGGCCGCTTCGCTTTCGAGGTCGGCACGCACCCGCGTCTTGAGCGCGTCGAGCGAATCGTAATCGCCGAGGTCTTTCGCGAACTCATCGTCGAGTTGCGGAACGACCCGGCGCTTGATCTCCTTGAGCGTCACTGTGTAGTCCACGGTGCCACCCGCGAGATCCGGATTGGAATAGTCGTTCGGGTAGGTGATCGTGAACGATTTCGAGTCTCCGATCGTCATGCCGATGACCTGCTCGTCGAACCCCGGCGGGTTGCCGTCTGCGCCCATCTCGATCTGGACGCCCGAATGGCGATCTTCCTGGCCCTGCTTACCTTCCTTGTCGGTCCCCTGACGGACCAGGTCAACAACCGCCGTCTGGCCGGCTTCGACCACATCGCCTTCGACCGGCTCGAACCGGGCGGCGCGGTTCCGCAGCCGTTCGAGGGTCTGCGCAACTTCGTCGTCGCTTACCGACGGCGCGGACTTGCGCAGCTCGATGCCGGAAAAATCCCCGGGGTCGAACGCAGGCACCACATCGAAGATGGCGGTGAAGGTCAGCGGCTCGCCCTCCTTGACCACGAGGTTCTGGATATCGGGGCTGTCGATCGGCTGAAGGCCCCGCTCGCTGAGCGCGTCCTCGACGGCATGGCCGATCAGGTGCTCGGCCGCATCATGCAGGATCTCTCCCTTGAAGCGCTGCCGGATGACCTTGGCCGGCACCTTGCCCGGGCGGAATCCCGGCAGCCGCGCCGCCTTGCCGTAGCGCACCGTGACGCGGGTGAGTTCGGCGTCAACCGTGCCGGCGGGGATCTCGACGCGAAGGTTCTTGCGGGTGTCGCTGACGTCAACCAGTTCCGTCTTCATTCGTGTGCTTGTTGGAGCTGTGTACTTTGGATGTCGGGGAGGTTCGCGGTGGGTGGCGCAACGGCAACGATGGGCCGCCTTCGCGGCTGCGCCGCTTCGGCGCGGCAGCCTCCGCGTGTCGGCGGCTCGCCGAGCCGTAGCTCGCCGCCAGGCGAGCGGAGGCTGGTGCGAAAGGGGGGAGTCGAACCCCCATAGCCTTTCGGCTACCGGATCCTAAGTCCGGCGCGTCTGCCAGTTCCGCCACTTTCGCCGGTGGTGGGCTGGAAACTCTTCTGGCCAGCGTAGCACGGTTCGACACGTTCGGGCCATTGAGGGAGCTCGACCCTACAAATTGCGGTGCAATGGGGTGCGTGCTACCATCCAAGGTTGGTCATGTCGTCACGAGACACCGTTATCGATCCGTTCTTTGGTTTCTTCGTTCCGGAGGGCAACGGCAGCGCCGTCCCGACGCTCGTCAAGACGTCCAGCGCGCCGACGACGCTTCCCGATCCCAGTACAGGCCGCCCGCTGCGCGTCGCAACCGTCGACGGCCGGGCCAAAGCGATTTGTCCGTCGTGCTCCACCCCGGCAGAAGGCGGATTCCTGTCGTTCGTCGGCGACCTCCGGCTGGCCTACGCCTGCCCGTCGTGCGAACAATTCGTCTGGCTTCAGGGAGCCTAGCGTTTCGAAGCGAGAAGTCAGAGGTGAGAGGGAGAAGCTAAAGCCTCTCGCTTCCTGCCTGCGTCCTACTTCTCAATTCCCACCTCTCACTTCCGCCGCGGTCGCTACCAGGAGTTCGTCGATCGCCCCGCGGCGGTCGGCGCGGGTGTTGATTGCGCGGCGCGCCGGCACTCGGTGAACCGAAAGACCCGCGGCCCGGGCCTCGGGACGGTTGAACAAATCCACAACCACCGGCGCGCTCGAGTTGCTGAGCACGACGTGGACCGAGCGCGCGGCGAGGGCGACGGCGATCTGCTGCAGGCGCGCCTGGTCCGCGACGTCGAAGCCGCGCGCCGTGTACGAGCGGAAGTTTGCGGTCGCGGTCAGCGGCGCGTACGGCGGATCGAAATAGACGAAGTCGCCCGGCGCGGCGCGATCCAACACCGTCTCGAACGGCGCGAGCGCGACGGTGATGCCGGCCCGGTTGAGCGCGGCCGACACGGCGCGGAGCAGATCGTGATCGGCAATGCGTGGGTGCGCGTAGCGGCCGGGCGGCACGTTGAAGGCGCCCTGGCCGTTCACGCGGAACAGGCCGTTGTAGCCAGTGCGATTCAAGTAGATCAGCATCGCGGCCAGGTCGGGACCGTAGGCATCGAGCGGTGAACCGGCTGCTTGCCATCGCCGGCGCGCCGGGTTGAAGCGCCGATCGCGCACGTTCCGGTAGTGTTCGGCGCCGCGTTGGTGATGGTGCTCCGCCAACTCGTCGAGGCAGCGCAGGACCTCGTTCACCGAATCCCGGACGCGCAGCCAGGTGGCAATCAGGTCGGCGTTCTCGTCGGTGAGGACGGCGGGGCGGTCGCCGAGCCTGCCGCTCGCGGCGAGATCGAAAAAGACAGCGCCGCTTCCGAGAAACGGCTCGTGGTACCGGCCGAAGGTGGCGGGGTAGAAGGGACGGAGGCGCGGGAGGAGCTGCCGCTTTCCGCCCGCCCACTTCAGGAACGGGCGCACGAGGCGATTGTACAGGCGGTCCTGCGGGCCGTAGGCGGCGCTGCGCGCGCTGCGGACCTAGCTGCTGGCTCGGTGGCCGCCGCCGCGTGGCCTACACGGTTTCGCCCTCCACCCACCACCACAGCGCGAGCGCTGACGAGAGCAGCACCACACCGAGGATCAACGTCTGCGCCTGCGACGCCAGCTCGCTCGTCCACGGCGCGAACGTCGTCACCGCCGTCGCGACCGTCCCGACGTCCACCGAGAACCAGCCGAACGACCAGAGCAACCCCACCACGCCGCTCAGCGCGACCAGGCACCCGGCGGCGATCGCGACGTTGAACCCGGCGTCCACGAACTGCTCGACGCGCCAGCGTTCCTGCTGCACCCGCCGCATCACCTGCGCCGTAAAGGCCTCTGGCGGCGCCGGGACCTCGCGCGCGAGCAGCAAGCGATCGACCGCGCGTGCCAGCTCCACGCGCGCCTGACAGCTCGCGCACCCCGCGACGTGGGCTTGCGCGTCCGGCGTCACCGGCTCGCCGTCGGCCAGCGCTTCGATCAGCTCGTCGAGATCCTCGCAGCGCACGTCAGCGATACTCCGTTTCGAGCAGGTGCCGCAGCTGCCGTTTCGCGCGGTGCAAGTGCGTCTTCACCGTCCCCAGAGGAAGGTTCAGCGCCGCGGCCAGTTCCTCGTACTGCATCCCCTTCAAGTAGTGCCCGTTGACGAGCACCTGGTAGTTCGTCGGCAAGCGCTGGAGCGCCTTCTCGATGCGATCCCGCAGCGTCATCTCGTCGAACTGCCGGTCCGCCGCCCCGAATTCGCGCGGCACCTCGCCCGTCCCCTCGAGAGGCTCGGTGACCGGCTGCCGCCGCTCGGCCATCAGCACGTTGACGACGATCCGGTAGATCCAGGTCGAGATCCGGGACTCGCCCCGAAACGACGGCAAGCCGCGGTAGACCCGGACGAACACGTCCTGGGCGACTTCCTCCGCCCGTCCGCGGTCCGTGATGCTCCGCGCCACGAGCGCGAAGACCAGCCCCTTGTAGCGTTCGACCAACTCGCGAAACGCCTGTTCGTCGGCCTCCCGGCATCGCTCGATGAGCTGCTGCTCGGAGGTCGCGTCCATCAACGGTTCCATTAGAGCGGTCGCAGCGGCACATTGTTTCACCGTCTGGTGCCCCGGCCCCCAAGCGGTTTCGGCTGCCGTGAAACAAATCCCGCCGGAGGTCGGTCTAACCCCACAAACGCCCTGGTTGCGCAACAAGGAGCACTGGATGAGTGGAGAAGAGGTCTCGGTCGCGCTGGTGAGCCTCGGCACGCTGGTCGCCGGGGTCGTTGTCATCGTCGTCGGCCTGAACTACCGCGCCCGCCTGCGGGAGTTGCGGCACAAGGAGCGGCTGGCGATGATCGAGCGCGGGCTGCTGCCGGCGCCGGAGTTCGAGGCCGGAAGCGTCGCCACGGCGGCCAGCCAGCGCTCGCTGTCGCTGGGTATCATCGTTGTCGGTCTCGGCCTGGGCCTCACGGTTCTCATCGGAATCGCTGGCGGCGCGCTCGACGTCGGCCTCGGTGTCGGCGGCGCTATCGCCATTCTCGGCGCCGCGTTCATCGTTCGCAGCATCTACGCCACCCCGACTGGCCGCCGCGACGTGGCGGTGCCACCCACCACGCCCGACAAGCCCGCGTTCTGATCCAAAGACTTGCGTCCCGACGGCACCGGCGGCACGATGCGCCGAATGCGCGGCGCAGCCGGTCTGTTCACCCACACCAATTTCCTGCCCCGCGACCGGCTTCGCACGATCACGCCTGTTCTGGAAGCGGCGCCCGGTGAGCTGGCGGCGATTCAGCCGGTGGTCGGCGGTGGCTTGTCAGCGAACGAAGAAGTACGCCGTGCCTGGGAGATCGAACTCGCCGACGACCTCCACGAAGATCTGGTCAGCCGGATCCACGCTCTGCACCCAGAGGTCGAATCCTTCTTTGCGCAGTCCCTCGAGCCGTGCGAAGCGGTTGCGGCGCTTCGGTATCCACCCGGGGCCTTCTATCGCACCCACCGTGATGTCGCGGCGCAACCGGACGCGCACCAATTGCACCGTCGCGCCGTTTCAATCGTCGTGTTCCTCAACTCCGGAGCGCCTGTTCCGAGAGCGGCATTTACCGGCGGAGCGCTGCGACTGCACGATACGGACGATGCATGCGGCTCGTGGCGAGACGTAGTGCCGGTGGCGGGGATGCTGATCGCGTTTCGGTCCGATGTTCTGCATGAGGTGCTTCCCGTGGCGACCGGGACTCGCCTGTCGGTAGTCACCTGGCTCGCGCGCGCAGGCCGAGCGTGACACGCTAGCTCGTCAGGCCTGCGAGGCATCCCATCACCGGCCCCGGATCGTCAAACGTCGCGGTAAACGGTCCTAGCGAGCAGTCCGTAACCGGGTCATACTCAGCCCGACGGTACCCATGCTGCGCACAGGCCTCCGCCGATCGATCGTCACCGCGGCCCTGATCGTCGGGGCCATTGTCGCCGCCTCGGCCTCGAGCTGGCCCGAGTGGCGCGGGCCCTCGCGGGACGGCCGCTCGAACGAAACCGGCCTGCCCGAAAAATGGTCGCCGCAAGGAGAGAACCTCGCCTGGAAAGTGCCGTACGGCAGCCGCTCTTCGCCCGTGGCATATGGCAACCGCCTCTACATCAACACCACCGTCGGCGACCTCGCCAACACTCAGGAGCGTCTCGTCGCCCTGGATGCCCAGTCCGGCAAAGTGCTCTGGGAGCGGCGTTTCAGCGTCTACCTGAGCGACGTGCCGCAGCACCGCGCCGCGTGGGCCTCGCCGGCGATCGATCCCGTCACCGGCAACGTCTACGTCTTCACCGTCGGCGCGCAACTCTTCTGCGTGTCGGCGGACGGCAAGGTCCTCTGGGACCGGTCGCTTCCCGAGGACTTCGGGGCAGTCACCACGCACGGCGGACGGACCACCTCACCGATCGTCGAAGGCGACCTGGTCATCCTCAACACACTGGTGCTGGCCTGGGGCGACCTGAACCGGCCCGGCAATCGCTACTTCGCCTTCGACAAGCGGACTGGCCAGACCGTGTGGGTCAGCTCACCGCAGGCGCGTCACTACGACACCAACTACTCGACGCCGATCGTCGTGGACCTTCCGCAGGGCCGGGCGTTGATCGTCGGCGGCACCGACGGCGCCTATCACGCGCTGCGTGTGAACACCGGCGAAAAGATCTGGACCGTCGAGGTCAGCAAGCGCGCGATCCTCAACAGCGCGGTCTTCCGCGACAACGTCGCGTACATCACCCATGGCGAAGAGAACATGGACACCACCGAAATGGGAATGGTGGCGGCCATCGATCCAACGAAGTCCGGCGCCCTGACGAAGGACGCGTTCAAGTGGGTGACGCGCGGCTTCCTTCCGAGCTTCGCCTCGCCGGTGATCGACGCGGAGCGCCTGTACACGATGGACAACAGCGCCATCCTCGGCGCCTTCGATTTGAAGACGGGCGCGGAGCTCTGGACGAAAACGCTCGGCACGCTGCAGAAGGGATCGCCGGTGCTCGCCGATGGCAAGCTGTACGTCGGGACCGAGAACGGGAAGTTCTACATTCTGAGGCCCTCGCAGAGCAGCGTCGAGGTGCTCGACGAGGATCTGCTCGGCACCGCAGCCCAGCCCGAAGCCATCATCGCGTCGCCCATCGTCGCCGACGGTCGCGTCTACGTGGCGTCGATGGACAACCTGTATGCGATCGGCGCTCGCAAGGCCACGCCTGCCGGCCGGACGCCGGCGGTGCTGCCGGCGTCGAGCGAGCCTGTGGCCGCCGTGCAGGTCGCACCCTACGACGTGCTGCTTGCGCCGGGAGCGAAACAGCAGTTCACACTCCGGCTGTTCGATGCGAAAGGCGCGTTTGTTCGCGAGGAGGCGGCGACCGCGTCGTGGGCGCCAGACCAGGTGAAGGGCGCCGTAGATGCGAAGGGTGTGTTCACGGCCGGTGACGGCAACTCGGCTGGACTCCTGAAGGCCACGGTTGGCGGAATCACGGGCCAGGCGCGCGTGCGCGTCGTCGCGCCGCTGCCGTGGAGCTTCGACTTCGAGAACCCGGGAGCCGAGGCCCCGCCGGCATGGTGGGTCGGAGCGCCGACCAAGCTGTTCCAGCGGACCGTCGAAGGTGTTGGCAACGTCCTGGTGAGGCCGCGCGACGATACCGTCGGCCGGCGCGCGAAGGTGCTCCTCGGACCCGCGAACTGGTCGGGATACACCGTCGAAGTAGACGTGCGCGGCCGGGAACAGCGGCGCCAGCGCGGTGACGCCGGCGTCATCAACCAGCGCTACGCGCTCGTGTTGTTCGGCAACGGCCAGAAGCTCGAGCTCCAGCCGTGGCAGGCCGCCGACGAGATGACCGTGCGCGTGCCGTTCAAATGGGACGCCGACACCTGGTACCGAATAAAGCTCCGTGTCGACAACCAGCCGAACGGGACGACGCTCGTTCGCGGGAAGGTCTGGAAGAGCGGCGATGCTGAGCCGTCGGCGTGGACGATCGAGAAGAGCGATCCGATCGGACACCGGGAAGGAAGCCCGGGGCTCTACGGCGACGGCATCTCCGAGGTCTACTTCGACAATTTGAAGGTGTATAAAAACCAGTAGGTGTCAGGCTCTCGGCTCTGGGCTGACCCGTACAGCCATATGCGCAATCCTCTTGCTCTGATTCTGGCTCTCTCCGCCACAGCCGCGCTGTCAGCCGCCGATTGGCCGATGTGGGGCGGGACGCCCTCACGCAACATGGTGTCCCCGATGACCGGCGCGCCCACCGAGTGGGACGTCAAGTCGGGGAAGAACGTGAAGTGGGTGGCCGATCTCGGCTCGCAGTCCTACGGCAATCCGTCGGTTGGCGGCGGCGTGGTGATCATCGGCACGAACAACGAGCTGGCCCGCGATCCGAAGCAGCCCGGCGATCGCGGCGTGGTGATGGCGTTTCGCGAGTCGACCGGTGAGTTCCTCTGGCAGGCGGCGTTCGACAAGCTGTCGTCGGGCCGGGCCAACGACTGGCCGTTTCAGGGCATCGCCAGCTCGCCGCTGATCATGGACGGGGTCGCCTACTTCACGTCGAACCGCGGCCAGGTCGTGGCCGTGGACATCGACGGATTCCAGGATGGGACCAACGACGGGCCGATCAAGGACGAGAAGCTCACCGGCAAGAACGATCCCGACTTCATCTGGATCTTCGACATGATGGAGGAGGTCGGCTCGTTCCCGCACAACCTCTCCAACTCTTCCCCGGTCGTCTACCAGAACCTGCTCTTCGTCAATACCTCGAACGGCCAGGACGAGAGCCACGTCAACATCCCGTCACCGAAGGCGCCGGCGATCATCGCCATCGATCGGAACACCGGCAAGCTGGTGTGGGAGGACAACTCGGTCGAGGACCGGATCCTGCACGGGCAGTGGTCCACGCCGTCGGTCGGGGAAGTTGGCGGGGTCGTCCAGGTCGTCCACGCCCAGGGCGACGGCTGGGTCCGCGGCTACGAGGCGCTCACCGGCAAGAAGCTGTGGGAGTTCGACACCAATCCCAAGGACTCGGTCTGGCCGAAGACGCGGAACGAGGTGATCAGCACGCCGGTCATCTACGAAAACGTCGTCTACATCGCCAACGGCCAGGACCCGGAGCACGGCGAGGGAGTCGGCCACGCCTACGCAATTGACGCGACCAAGCGCGGCGACATCACCCAGAGCGGCAAGATCTGGCAGTACGACAAGATTCGCCGGTCTATCTCCACCGCCGCGATCAAGGACGGCCTCATATACCTGGCCGACTTCAGCGGCTTCTTCCACTGCCTGGATCTGAAGACCGGCCAGCCGTACTGGACGCACGACATGTTCGCGGCGGTGTGGAGCTCGCCGATGATCATCGGCGACAAGGTCTATCTCGGAGACGAGGACGGCGACGTCGTTGTCGTCGAGCACAGCAAGACGCTGAAAGTGGTCTCCGAGCAGAACATGGGGAGCGCCGTCTACTCGACGGTGGTGCCGGCCAACGGCGCGATTTTCATCATGAACCGCAACCAGCTCTGGAAGCTCGAGCAGGGCGCCACCTACCAGAAACCAAGCGCCCCGAGGTAAAAGAAACCGCGAAGGCACGAAGGACACGAAGGAAGACACGAAGACTCTCCTGGCGTGTCACGCGGTTCACGCGCTCTTTCTGACAAGGATCACGCGTGCTTCCGCGAATAGACTTCGTGGGTCCTTCGTCTTCTTCGTGCCTTCGTGGTTTCTGTCGTGACGATGCGACGACGTGACTTCCTTTCGGTGTTGACGCTGGCGGGACTGTCGCCGGCAGTGCTGCGGGTGCAGGGGACAGTCGCTCGCGCGGCGGCGGAAGCGTGGCCGCAGTTCCGGGGGACGCCGTCGCTCACCGGTCTTTCGTCCACCACCATTGGCGCTCAGCCGAAGCTCGCCTGGACGTGGGAAGGCGGCGAAGGGTTCGACTCCAGTCCGGCCGTCCTCGACGGCATCGTTTACATCGGTGCGGCGACCGGCGAACTGGTCGCGATTGGTCTCACCGACGGCAAGTTGCGTTGGAAATACAAGGCCGGCGAGTCGATCGGCGAGTCGTCGCCTGCCGTCGCTGACGGCCGCGTTTACATCGGGGACCTTGACGGCGTCCTGCATGCGGTGTCGATCGCCGACGGCAAGCCGGCCTGGACGTTCAAGACGAAGTCCGAGATCAAGTCTTCACCGGTTGTGGCCGGTGACCTCGTGCTGATCGGGTCCTACGACGGCTCGCTGTACGCGCTCGGCGCCGCCGACGGGAAGCAGCGCTGGGCGTTCGAAACCGAGAACTACGTGCACGGCGTGCCGTGCATCGTCAACGGCGTGGCTCACTTCGCTGGCTGCGACGAAGTGTTCCACGCCGTGCGGCTGTCGGACGGCAAGGAGGTGTACAACACCTCGGCGACCGCCTACACCGGCGCGTCGGTGTGCGTGGTCGACAACGTCGCGTACTTCGGTACTTTCGACAACCAGGTGATCGCGCTGGACCTGGCGAAACGCGCGGTGCGCTGGCGGTACGAGCACCCGGATCGCAAGTTCCCGTACTACTCGTCAGCGTCGGTGCTCGATGGCACGGTGATCCTCGGGGGCCGCGACCGGATGGTCCACGCCCTCGACGCGACGACCGGCAAACCGAAGTGGGAGTACATGAGCCGCGCCCGGATCGATTCGTCGCCGGCGATTGCCGGAACGCGCGCGTTCGTGGGCAGCAGCGACGGCAGGCTCTACGCGCTCGACCTGGCCAGTGGAAAAGTGGTGTGGCAGCACGAGGACGGAGCCGCCCTGACGAGTTCGCCCGCGCTCGCCTCGGGCCGCGTTGTCATCGGCTCCACGGAAGGCCGCGTCCTCTGCTTCGAGTGAGGCGCCGGAATGGGAGCTCTTGCCAGTCCCAACGTGCTACTTGAACTCGACCATCACCATCGGACCGTCAATCTTTATTCCCTTCACGTCCTTCAAATACGGCTTCACTTCCGACAATGATGCGCCCGGGGCGACCTTGCCCTGCAGCGCCTTCAGCTTTTCCTGATCCTGGAAAAGCAGGCCGAGATCGAGATCGAGCAACGTGAGGCGCGAGCCGTTCACGTACTCGGCGTTGGTCTTGACGATCGAGCCGAGCACCTCGAGTTCGATGTTCACCTTGAAGCCGTCGAACATCGTCTTGACCATGTTCAGCACGGTCGGGTCCGTCAGATCTGGCCCGCCCTGGGGCATCTGCTTGTCGGCCGGCACCGGCTTGTCCTGGAACTCCACGGTGAGCGTCGAGGTCGAACCGTTCCGCTTCAACACGAACTTCACCGGGTTCTCCGGCGGCTGCGCGGCGCCTCCGCCGAAGGGGTTGTCGCTGGTGCTCCCCGACATGCTCGGGTCCTGGCTGACCGCCACCTGGTTGATGTCCTCGAACGCGAAGATCGCCTTCGTCCCCTCGAAGGTGCCGGCCTTGGCCGGCTCGGCTGAGACGAGCCGCACTCCCTTGCCCATGCGCTCGGCCGTCCGCTTGAGGTCGGCCTCGTTCACTGTGCTGGCGCCGCCCTGGCCGGGCGGCGTCATCCCCGGCATCATCGCCTTCATGGCGCCGGTATTGACCAGCGTCGCCTGTTCGATGGTGCCGCTGCCATCGGGCTTGACCTTAATCAGCGTGGAGCTGTTGATGCAGCCCGCCAATGTGGCCGATGCCGCGACCAGCAGCAGGGCACGAAGAGTGCGCATGGAACCTCCAGTTCAGGGACGCTTCGGACCCATCATACCTATACTCTCGGCATGGATCGGGAAGGAAGGGGACGCACCGCTCTGGTCACCGGCGCCTCCGCCGGCATCGGCGCGGCGTTCGCGCGGGTGCTGGCCGCGCGCGGATACCGCCTGGTGCTCACCGCGCGACGCGCCGAGCGCCTCGAGGCCGTTGCCGAGGAGTTGCGGCGCGGGCACGGTATCGACACCATCACGATCGCAGAAGACCTGTCCGATCCGGCTGCGCCGGCGCGGCTGGTCACCGAGCTCGAGCGGCGGGGACTTCACATCGATGTCCTGGTCAACAACGCCGGTTATGGCGTCCCGGGCCGCTTCGAGCAGCCGTCCTGGCAGGACCATGCGGCGTTCCTGCAGGTGATGGTGACGGCAGTCTGCGAGCTCACGTACCGGCTGCTCCCGGGCATGATCGAGCGGCGGTGGGGACGGATCATCAATCTCGCGTCACTCGCCGGTCACGTACCGGCGCCCGCCGGACACACGTTGTACGCCGCGACCAAGTCCTTCCTGATCCGCTTTTCCGAAGCGCTGTCGGCGGAGCGATCGCATGACGGCATCTTCACGACCGCGGTGTGTCCCGGGTTTACCCATAGCGAATTCCACGATGTTACCGGCACGCGGGCGCGGGTCAGCCAGATGCCCGCGTTCATGTGGATGGACGCAGCGACGGTGGCCGAACAGGGCTACGCCGCGGTGATGCGCGGCGACCCGGTTTACATCAACGGCCGCGTCAACCGCGCGATTGCTCTCGCCGCGCGCCTCCTCCCGGCCGGCCTGATCCGCGGCCTGGTTGGCCGCTCCGGGCGTCGTTTCCGAAGCGTGGAATAGGGGTTCGAGGGCGGATTCACGGGCGGGCCCCACTCCGGGCACTTCAGAACCTATTCCAGCATGCCTCGTCTAATCCGACGTGGATATCCGCTACGCGTTGCGCTGGCTTCGCCGCAGCCCGGGCTTTGCGGCGGTCGCGATCCTCTCGATTGGACTCGGCGTCGGGGTCAACACCGCGATGTTCTCGCTGGTGGACTCGCTGCTCTTCAAGCCCTTGCCGGTGTCCGATCCTGCTTCGCTGGTGGACATCTTCACCTCGGGTGGCGATGGCGACGAGTACGCGACGTCGTCGTTTGCCGACTACTCGGACCTCAAGGCGCAGAACAGCGTTTTCTCCGAGATGACGGGCTATAGCCCGATGTTCGCGCCGCTGGCGCTCGGCGAACGGTCGCGGCTGGTCATCGGGCAAATCGTCACCGCCAATCACTTCGCGATGCTCGGCGTGACACCGCAGATCGGCCGGGTTCTGGTGCCGTCCGACGATGAGCCGACGTCGCCGCGGGTGGTGGTGATTTCGCATCGCATGTGGCAGAGCGAGTTTGGATCCAACCCGTCGGCGCTCGGCCAGACGCTGACGCTCCGCGGCCTTCCCTACGCCATCGTTGGCGTGACCCGCCCGGACTTTGCCGGCGTTGTTCCAGTGCTCACCCCCGAGTTGTGGCTGCCGGTCGTCCACGCAGAGGAAGTGGAGCCGGCCGGCATCTCGGACTCGATACCGGGGCCCGGCCGGACGCGGCTCGAGCGGCGCGGGACCCGCTGGATGTTCATCAAGGGACGACTCAAGCCGGGCGTGACGCCGGAGCAGGCGCATGCGAACGTCGCGCTGATCGGCCGGCAGCTGCAAGCGGCACACCCCGAGACGAACAAGGACCGCAAGATGTCGGCGGTGCCGACGTCGAAGGTACGGCTGCTCGTGCCCCAGGCGGGCGGGATTCTGAACCTGGGCGCGGCAGGGCTGATGGCCGTGGTCGGCCTGGTACTGCTCATCGCCTGCGCCAACGTGGCCGGGATGCTGCTGGCTCGCGCCTCGGCGCGGCGCCGCGAGATCAGCGTGCGGCTGGCGATTGGCGCGAGCCGCGCGCGGCTCGTCCGCCAGCTCGTTACCGAAGGAGCCGTGCTCGGCATCCTCGGCGCTGCGGCCGCGCTCGGCTCCGCGTGGCTCGTGTTGCGCACCTTGCTCGCGGTGGACCTGCCGCTTCCGGCTCAGTTGAAGCTCGATATCCCAATCGACTGGCGCGTGATGACCTTCGCGGTCGTCATTGCCACGCTCACCGGAGTGCTTGCGAGCCTGCTGCCCGCGCTGAAAGCATCGGCGCCGAGCCTGGTTGCCGATCTGCGTGGGGAAGCGCCGGCCGCGCGCCTCGGCGGCCGCCGCGTGGCGTTGCGTGATGCGCTTGTCGTCGTTCAGATGGCGTTCACGGTGGTATTGCTCGTGGTCGCGGGGCTGCTGCTGCGCAGCCTCTCGGAATCGCAGAAAGCGGACGTCGGCTTCCGGACGGCAAACCTCGCGTTGCTGTCGTTCGATACCGACATGGTTCGCTACGAGCACGAGCGCGGGCTACGGTTCTGGGAGGACGTCACCGCCAGGATGAAGCAGGTTCCTGGCGTGGTCTCGGTTGCGACTGCGACACCAAGCCTGCCGTTCGAGCTCAACTACAACCAAACCGAGCTGAGGGTTGACAGCCGTCAATACCCCGAGGGTCTCCGCGCCGAAACGATCGAGAACCTGTCGATCTCGGCTGGCTACCTCTCCACACTCGGGCTCCGGCTGCTGGAGGGACGTGATCTGCTCGAGGCCGATCGCGAGGGCGCGCCGCGCGTGGTCCTCATCAACGACGCGATGGCCAAACGCTACTGGCCTGAAGGCAGCGCCATCGGACACACACTCGCCACGACCGCGACGAAGACGCAGTATCAGATCGTGGGCGTCGTTTCGACGCACAAGGTGCACGGCGTCCTCGAGCGCCCGGTGCCGCTCGTCTACTTCGCGGCCGCGCAGAAACCCAACACCTACAACTACCTGCTCGCCCGCACGGCAGGGGATCCCCGCATCGTGCTCGCTGCGATGCGCCGCGAGTTGCTGGCGATGGAGCCCGGGCTGGTGTTCCTCGGCAATTCGACGATGGGCGACAACCTGTCGATGAGCCTGATGCCGGCGCGGGTCGGCGCGGTGCTGGCAGCCGGTTTCGGCGGGCTCGGAACGCTCTTGGCGGCGATTGGCCTTTACGGCGTGGTCGCGTTCTCTGTGGCGCGGCGCACCCGCGAGATCGGTGTGCGGATGGCGCTCGGCGCGCAGCCTTCAGGGGTCCTCGGTCTCGTGATGCGCCAGGGATTCGCGCTCGCAGGCGTCGGCCTTGCGCTCGGCGCCGCGCTCGCCGCGGTGGCCGGCTCCGCGCTGGGCGGCCTGCTCTATGGCATCACGCCGTTCGATCCGCTGGCCTGGGGGCTGGCGATTGTGACCTTGCTCGGCGCTGCCGCGCTGGCCAACCTGGTTCCGGCCCGGCGCGCGATGCGAGTGCAGCCGATCAGCGCGCTCCGCACGGAATAGGCGCGCTGCGCCGCCTATGGCGCGAGGCGCCGCCTAGAATGAAGCATGCTGTCCCGCGTCCTGACGCCTGATCATCAGGCCTTGCTGAGGGAAGTGCGCGATTCGCTGTCCGGGCTGCAGCGGCTTCTCGCCAGGCTCGACGTCGAGACAGCTCGGCAGGACGCCTTGGCGGAATCTGCGCGCCGCCTCGACGAGCTCTTTCTCATCGTCATCGTCGGCGAGTTCAACTCCGGCAAGAGCACCTTCATCAACGCGTTGGCAGGCGAGAAACTGGTCGAAGAGGGCGCCACGCCCACGACCCGAAGAGTGCAGGTGCTCACGTGGGGCGAGACCTTCGCTCACGTCTCTTCGAGCGGGAACGTGGACGTCGTCCAGGCCCCCGTGGATGCGCTCCGCGAAATCCACATCGTCGACACACCTGGTACCAATGCAATCTTCCGCGAGCACGAGGCGATCACCGCCGACTTCGTGCCGCGCGCCGACTTCGTGCTGTTCGTCACCTCTGCCGACCGGCCCTTCACCGAGACCGAGCGCGCGTTCCTCGAAGAGATCCGCGAGTGGGGAAAGAAGATCGTCCTCGTCATAAACAAGGCCGACATTCTCGAGACCCCGGACGACCTTGCTACGGTCGAGCAGTTCGTGCGGCGGAGCGCGCTGACGCTGCTCGGCGTCGAGCCGGCGGTGTTCGCAGTCTCGGCGCGGGCGGCGTTTCGTGCCAAGACCGCGGGCGGACCATCGGCCGCCGCGGAATCCTTTGACGCGCTGGAACACTACTTGACGACCACGCTCGACGAGCGGGAACGGGTCCGGCTGAAGCTGCTGAATCCGCTTGGCGTGGCGCTGCGCGTCGCCGAGACGGTGCGGGAGGAGCAGTCCCGCCGCCGGGTACTGCTCGACGAAGACGTGGGCGCGCTCGACGACATCGAGCGGCAGCAGGCCACGTATCGGGAGGACATGAGCCGCGAGTTCCGCCACCGGCTCGCGTCGGTGGACAACGTGCTGCATGATTTCGAACGGCGCGGCGTGGCGTTCTTCGACGACACCCTGCGGCTTGGCCGCGTCTTCGACCTGTTGAACAAGAGCCGCCTGAAGGCGGAATTCACGCGCGACGTCATCCACGACATGCCGCGGCAAATCGAGCGCGAGGTGCACGACATCATCGACTGGATGGTGGCCAGCGATCTGCGGCAGTGGCGAGGCGTGATGGATCGAATCGAATCGCGGCGCACCGCGCACGCGGATCGCGTCGTCGGGACGGTCAGCGGGGGATTCGAATACGACAGGTCGCGCCTGCTGGACACCGTGGGCCGAGCGGCCGAGCGAACCGTCCAGGGCTACGATCACGCCGGCGAAGCTGAAAGCATGGCCGGTTCGGTGCAGACCGCGGTGGCCGGTGCGGCCCTCGCCGAGCTCGGCGCCATCGGTCTCGGCGCGGCGGTGACCGCGCTCGCGACGACCACCTTCGCCGATGTCACCGGCATTCTCGCCGCCGGTGCACTGGCGGTGGTCGGGCTGTTCGTCGTCCCGGTCCGCCGGCGCCAGGCGAAGGCGGCCATGCGGGAGCGCATCGGGACCATGCGCCGGCAGCTGATCGAGTCGCTCACCAGCCAGTTCGATCGTGAGGTGAATCGAAGCGTCGATCGCATTCGCGACGCCATCGCCCCGTACAGCCGATTCGTGCGCGCCGAGCACGAGCGCCTCGCAGCTGCGGAATCGCAGCTGACGGTGCTCCACACCGGGCTCCACGGGCTGCAGCGGCGCGTCGAAGCGCTCGCCACGTCCTCGCAGCGGTGATTCCCGTCACATATACTTCAGAGTTCGAACCAATGCGCCTACTCGTCAAAGCTCTCCTCGCCGTCATCGTTCTCGTGATCGTGGTCGCCGGCTGCGGCCTGGCCTATCTGTTTGCCAACTACCCCAATGTTCCGCCCGCGACGAACGTCACGCTGCCCAAGGATCCGGACACGCTCGCGCGTGGCAAATACCTGACCGAGCACGTCGCCATGTGCCTGGACTGCCACTCGGAGCGCGACTTCTCGCATTTCGCCGGGCCGCAGAAGGCCGGCACGATGGGGAAGGGCGGAGAACGGTTCGACGGGCCAACCGCGGGCGTCCCCGGCGTCATCTTCGCGCCGAACATCACGCCCTCCGGCGTCGGCGCCTACTCTGACGGTGAGTTGATGCGGGCCGTGACCACCGGAGTGGCCCGCGACGGCCGCGCGCTGTTTCCGATGATGCCGTACCCCAACTACGGGAGGGTCGCCGAGGACGACGTCAAGGCGATCCTGGCGTATGTCAGGACGTTGAAGGCGATCGAAAATCACCCGCCCGAGCGGACGCTCGATGTTCCGGTCAACCTGATCGTCCGGACCATCCCGCGGCCGGCGTCGTTCACCGCCCGGCCCTCGCCGTCGGATCGCGTCAAGTACGGCGAGTACATGATCACGATGGCCGGCTGCGGCGAATGCCACACCCCGAGAGACGACCGCGGGCAGCTGGTGCCGGGCATGGACTTCGCCGGGGGAACGCAGTTCGCCCATCCCGAACTGGGCTACCGGGTGCGAAGCGCCAATATCACCCCGGACGCCGACAGCGGCATCGGCTCGTGGACGGAAGAGCAGTTCATCAACAAGTTCAAAGGCTTCGAATCGCCTGACGGCCGCGTGCTCTCGAACGATGAGCAGCGGCAGAACACTGCGATGCCCTGGACCGCGTACGCCGGCATGACGCGCGACGACCTCAGCGCGATCTATGCCTACCTGCGCACCCAGAAGCCGGTCAACCACCGCGTCGACAAGTGGCCCGACTCGAAGCCCGCGACCGCAACCCGGTAGGTCGCCACGCAATGTCCACCCCCTTCGACCTCGTCATCCGCAACGGCACGCTCGTCGCGGCCGGCCGGCAGTTTCGCGCCACGGTCGCGGTCCGTGGCGGGTTGATCGAGGGCTTCTACGGCGACGACGATCCATTGCCGACCGAGCGTGAGATCGACGCGCGGGGGCTGCACGTGCTGCCCGGGATCATCGATCCGCACGTGCACACGCGATATCCGGGCGTTGACGAGCGCGAGACGTTCGCATCGGGCACCGCAGCGGCGGCAGCTGGCGGCATCACGACCCTGTTCGAGATGCCGATTTCGAAAATCCCGACCAACTGCGCGGCAAACCTGCAGGCGCGAGTCGAGCACATGGCGCCGGAGGCGTACATCGATTTCGCGCTCTACGGAGGCGCCGGCCGGGACAACGTGGAGACGATCGTCGAGCAGGCCGACACCGGCGCGATTGCGTTCAAGACGTTCCTCACGCCGCCGCCACCTGGACGCGAGGATGAATTCCGCGGCCTGTGGTGCCGGCACGACGAGGTGCGCTCGGTGATGGACGCGGTGCGCCTCACAGGGCTCCGGCACTGCTTCCACTGCGAAGAGCCCGGCATGTACGGGCCGCTGCGGGCCCGGCTCGAAGGTCTCGGCCAGACCCGCGGACGCGCTCATGCCGAGGCCCGTCCTGAAGGGTGCGAAGAAGCGTCGGTCGGTGTCGTCCTCGCCCGCGCTGCGGAACGGCCGCTGCCGGTCGGTATCGTCCACTGCTCGAGCGCGCGATCCCTGCGCATGACCTGGGACGCCCGCCGCCAGGGGCTGAACGTCACCGCGGAGGTCTGCACGCCGTACCTGTTCTTCACCACCGACGCGCTGGATCGGCTCGGTCCGTATGCGAAGTGCAACCCGCCGCTGCGAAGCGCGGAAACGCGCGAAGAGCTCTGGCGCGGTATCGGCGCCGGGCTCGTCGAGTATCTCGGCACGGATCACTCGCCCTTCACGCAGCAGGACAAGGAGAAGTTCGGCGACGACATCCACAACGCGCCGCCGGGCATCGCCGGGCTCGACGTCTTCGTGCCGCTGCTCCTCACCGGCGTGCACGAGCGGAAGATGACGCTGCCGCAGATGGTGGCGGTCTGTTCCGAGAACCCGGCCTACGTCTATAAACTGCCGAACAAGGGACGGATGGTGATCGGCACCGACGGCGACTTCACCATCGTCGACGTCAAGAAGCGGTGGCGGTTCGACGCGAGCCAGGCCCGCACGCGATCGAAGGCGAACATGAAGCTGTGGGACGGGTTTGCGATGACCGGCGCCGTGCACGCGACGATCGTCCGCGGCGTTCCGGTCTACGTGGAAGGCGAGTTGGTGGGGCGTCCCGGATACGGCAGGTTCCAGCGCCCGAATCGCAAGGCCGAGGGCGGCCGCCCGATTGAGGGCTCGCTGTGGGGCGCCGCTCCCGTATAGTCTCGAACCACATCGGCATGGCTTCACTTACCGGATCCATCTTCAACATCACGCCCACGCCGTTTCACGACGACGGTGCGCTGGACCTCGAGAGTCTGCGGCGCCTGACCGTGTTCACGCGCGGGAAGGGCGTCCACGGCATGACCATTCTCGGGGTACTCGGTGAGGCCGACAAGCTCACCGAAGCCGAGCGGGACAAGGTAATTGCCAGCGCCGTCGAGGCGGCCGGGCCTGACTTTCCGATTTGCGTCGGCACCACCCACGCCGGAACCGAAGGCTCCATTGCCTACAGCCAGCGAGCACAGGAGCTGGGAGCCAGGGCCGTGATGGTGGCGCCGCCGCGAATGGCGCGGGTCAACGATGCGGCGCTGGAGCGGCACTACCGCGCGGTGGCCGACGCCATCGACATCCCGATCGTGGTCCAGGACTTTCCGCCGGCAGTCGGCGGGCTGCTGATGAGCGTGGATGTGATCGCGCGCATTGGCGCGGCATCGCCGAAGCTGCGCTACCTGAAGCTCGAAGACGACCCGTCGCCGATGAAAGTGAGCCAGGTACGGGCGGCGAACCCCGACATCATCATCTTTGGCGGGCTGGGCGGGATGATGTTCCTCGAGGAGCTGCGCCATGGCGCGCACGGCACGATGACCGGCTTCGGCTATCCCGAGATCCTCGTGGACATCTTCACGCGGTTCACCTCGGGCGACGTGGACGGCGCGACCGAGGTGTTCTACAAGTACGTGCCGCTCATCCGCTTCGAGAACCAGCCGCGGATCAATCTTGCGATCCGCAAGCACATCTACCACCGACGCGGCGCGATTGCCTCGCCCCGCGCGCGGGCTCCGTATGCGCCAGTGGATGCGGAGACGCTGGCGGATCTCGACGACATCCTCCGGAGACTAGGGCTGAACTAATGGATCTCGGACTGAAGGGAAAGCGGGCGCTCGTCCTCGCGGCGAGTCGCGGACTTGGATACGCGTGCGCCCGCGGGCTCGCGCAGGAGGGCTGCAACCTGGTGATCTGCAGCCGCGACGAGGCGCGCATCCAGGCGGCCGCGGAGCAGATTCGCAAGGATACCGGCGCGAAGATCGAAGCGCTCGTCGCCGACGTCAGCAACGCCGCGGAAGCGGAGCGCCTGGTCGGCTCGGTGGTGTCGGCGTACGGCGGCCTCGAGATCCTGGTGCACAACGCAGGCGGCCCGCCGGCGGGGCAGTTCCACACGTTGAACGAGGCGCAGTGGAAGCAGGCCTTCGAGCAGAACATGATGAGCTTCGTCCGCATCGTCACGGCGGCGGTGCCGGAGATGAAGAAAGCCGGCTACGGGCGCGTGCTGACGATCGCTTCGTCGTCGATCAAGCAGCCGATTCCGAACCTGATGCTGTCGAACGCGTTTCGCGCCGGCGTGTGGGGGATTGCCAAGACGCTGTCGCAGGAGCTCGGGCCGCAGGGGATTCTCGTCAACGTGATCGCGCCGGGGCGCATCGACACGGAGCGCATCGCGGAGCTCGATCAGGCCAATGCCACCCGCACTGGAAAAGCGATCGAGGAAGTGCGCAAGGCGTCGGTCGCGTCGATTCCCACCGGCCGCCTCGGCACGCCGGAGGAGTTCGCGAATCTGGTGGTGTTCCTGGCTTCGACGAAGGCGAGTTACATCTCAGGGCAGGGGATATTCGTCGATGGGGCAGCTGGAACCTCGCTGTAGCCGAGGAAGCACGAAGGGCGGTCAGAACACGGAGATCACAAGGGTAATCGAGGGCACGGCGGCCAAACCGTGCCCTGCCTCAACACCTCAAGCCCCGGGACCTCAAGACTTCGACACATCGGGCGGATCTTCGCCGAGCGCGGTGGCGAGGTCGATCTGGTGCTCCTGCTCCTGCCGCAGGATCTCGCGGATGTCCTCGGCCATCGCGTACTCGCCGAGGACCTCGCACTGCTTCACGCGCTCGCGGTAGGCGCGGATCGTGTTGTTCTCGTTCTCGAGGTCGGCGCGCAACATGCCCTCGGCACCTTTGGCGAGCTTGACCGGCAGTGCGGTCCCGTTCGGCATGCCGCCCAGGTAGTCAATCTGCTTGGCAATGGTGAGCGCGTGCTGCAGCTCTTCGCCGGCATGCACTTCCAGCTCCTGCGCAATGCTCATGTAGGCCGCGCCTTTCAGGGCCTGCGAATACACGACGTAGGCGAGGATCGCCTGATACTCGCGCGACAGGTCTTCCTGGAGGTTCTTCATGAGCTGCTCGCGGGTGATCGGCTTGTCGGTCGCCATAGTGGGCTCTCCAAGGTCGACTGTGACCGGGCCGCGGGTCATCCACGGGCGGCCACAGCGCTCAAGCGGCGCCCAGTGCAACGAACATGCCTGTTACGCTCCAGCCGCGGACCCGCATCACCCGATAGACCTTCGTTACAATGCGGTTCGTGCGAGCTCTGCCGATTGCGATAATTTGCGCCGGTCTGGCGATCCTCGCCGCGTCACCGAAGGCGCAGGAACCGGAGCCAAAGCCAAGCTTCGACACCTGGCTGGCCCGCATCCGGAGCGAAGCGCTGGCAAACGGCATCAGCGAGGGGACGGTGTCCCGGGCCTTGGACGGGCTCGAGCCACTGCCGGTCGTCGTCGAGCGCGACCGCAGTCAGGCCGAGATCGTACTGAGCATCGACGACTACGTCCGGCGCCGCCTGACGCCGAAGTTCGTGAAGGCAGCCAACGAGCACGCCGCCGCCGAGCGGGTCACGCTGCAGCAGGTCAGCGATCGCTACGGTGTTCAGCCGCGATACCTGGTCGCCGTCTGGGGAATGGAATCGAACTTCGGACGGTTCAGCGGCGTCCGGCCAGTGGTGCAGGCGCTGGCGACGCTGGCCTGGGAAGGGCGCCGCGGCGCGTTCTTCACCAGCGAACTGATGGACGCCCTTCGGATCGTCGATCGCGGCGACATCGATCTCGCGGTGATGAAGGGCTCGTGGGCCGGAGCGATGGGCCAGACGCAGTTCATGCCCTCGAGTTATCTCAAGCACGCCGAGGACTTCGACGGCAACGGCGATCGCGATATCTGGCGATCGACGCCCGACGTGCTCGCCTCGATCGCCAACTACCTGAAAGCCTACGGGTGGAAGGCCGACGAGACATGGGGCCGGGAGGTGCGCCTGCCGGCCGCGAAGGCCGACTCGATCGTCGAGAAGGTGGGCCTGCGCACCGAGGGATGCCGGGCCGAGCGCGAGATGACCGTCCGGCGCCCGCTCAAACAGTGGCAGGCGCTCGGCGTCCGCGCCCTCGACGGCAAGGCGCTGCCTTCCGCCGAACGTGATGCCTCGCTGCTCCGCGCCGGCAAGCGGGCGTATCTCGTCTACGGCAACTATGAGGCGCTGCTCGGCTACAACTGCGCGCACGCCTACGCGCTGGCGGTGAGCCAGTTGGCCGATCGGATTCGCCGCTAGTACAATCCACAGGATGGCTGCTGTCAGCAAACCCACCGCCGGGCAGGTCGCGGCCTGCGCGATCGGCGCCGTCGTCTCGATGATCGCCGGCGTCTATTTCGGCGGCCACGGGCAACTGCCGCCGGCAATGGCCGGCGCCGGCCTGTTCGTGGCGCTTGGCGGCCTCACCTTCGAGCTGGCCCGCCGCCGCTCGCTGTAACCAAAGGACACCTCCGCATGACACCGGACCTGTTGAAGGGACTCAACCAGCACCTCTCGCTCGAGTTCCGCGCCGCCCACGAATACCTGGCCATGTCGATCTGGCTCGCCGAGCACGATCTGCCGGGCTTTTCGAAGTGGATGGCCCAGCAATCGTCCGACGAGCGCGTGCACGCGCAGCGCATCATCGACCACCTCGTCGAACGGGACCAGAAAGTGAAGCTGCCGGCGGTCGACGCGCCCCCGATGGATTGGAAGTCGGCCGAGGCCCTGTGCGCGCACGTGCTGAAGAACGAGCAGGACGTGACCGCGTCGATCAACGAGCTCTACGCCGCTGCCGAGAAGGCCAAGGACCGCCCCTCGACGGTGATGCTGCAGTGGTTTGTCAACGAGCAGATGGAGGAGGAAGCTGCCGCCCGCGCCGTGCTCGGCCGTATCCGCCTGGCCGGGAACACCGGAGTGGGGCTGCTGATGATCGACCAGGAGCTCGCCAGCGGGAACATGCCCGGAATGCCGGCCGCGCCGGCCGACGCCGGCGCCTGACAAGGCAGAAGGCAGAAGGCAGAAGGCAGAAGGACAGGGCAAAAGGCAAAGGGAGAAGTGGGCGCTCGTCGCTGGAACGAAGCAGTTGACGGTCCCCTCGACGAGGCGGCCCTGCGCAGGAAACTCGAAGGGCTCGGGTATCGCGTCGCGCGCTACACCTACGAGCCCGGTACCGTGTTTCCCGACCACACGCACGGCGTGGACAAGATCGACGCAGTCATCTCCGGCCGCTTCCGTCTCGTAATCGGAGGACACCTCCATGTTCTCGGCCCCGGCGACTGGGTCGAAGTGCCCCGCGGCGCCGTCCACAATGCCACCGTCATCGGGGATGAACCGGTCGTGAGCCTCGACGCAATCAGGATTTGAATCCCGAACATCCAGAACCCCGCGAACCCCGCGAACCCCGCGAACCCGCGACCCCGCGAACCCCGCGAACCTCAAAACCTCATGCGCATCGCGATATTCGGCACTGGTGCGGTCGGCGGCTACTTCGGTGGACGACTGGTCGCGTCTGGAGAGGATGTATCGTTCATCGCCCGCGGCTCTCACCTTGCGGCGCTGCAGAAGAACGGGCTCCGGATCACGAGTCCGAAGGGAAACGTACATGTTCCCGTCACGGCCACCGACAATCCCGTGGCGATCGGACCGGTGGACGTGGTGGTGTTCACGGTAAAGCTCTACGATGTCGACGCGTCCGCGGCCCTGCTCGCGCCGCTCGTGGAGCGGGATACGGTGGTGATCACTCTGCAGAACGGCGTGGAGGCTGTGGGCATGGTCGCGCGCCACGTCGGCGCCGATCACGTCGCCGGCGGCGTGGCCTACATCGTCGCCGTGATGGACGAGCCCGGCCACGTTCGCCACACCACTGCCGATCGCCTCGTCTTCGGCGAGAGCGACCATCGCGCGTCCGGACGGCTCGAACGCTTCCAGGAGGCTGGGCGAAAAGCCGGCTTCACGGCGGACCTGACGACCAACATCGACCTGGAGCTCTGGCTCAAGTTCGTCCGCCTGACGACGTGGAGCGGGATGACGAGTGCGACGCGGTCGAGCATGGGCGTGATCCGCCAGCACGCTGCGCTCCTGACCATGATGGACGCGATGATCGAGGAGGCGATGGCGGTCGGCCGGGCGCGCGGCATCGCGTTTCCCGACGGGATTCCCGAGGCCACCCGGCAGATGGTGCAAACCTTCCCGGCTGAGTCGAAGTCGTCGATGCTGGAGGACCTGGAGCGCGGCCGCCGGCTCGAGCTGCCCTGGTTGAGCGGCGCAGTCGCGCGAATGGGCGAGGAAGCCGGAGTTGCGACGCCAACCCACCGTTTTGTCACCGGCATTCTGTCGCCCCACCAGAACGGGCGCTGACGGGGACTTTCGTGTCCTCCGTGGGCTTCGTGTTATGCCGGTGTCACGTCGGCTACGAGTTGCCACCGGTTGCCGGCCCCCAGGGTCCAGACGCGGACGTAATAGCCGCTCTGCGGCTTGCCGTCGGCGCCGGTGAGCGTCACTTTGCCCCACGTGTAGCCCAGGTCGCCTGACGCGCCTGTCTCGCTCTTCATCGGCTCGCTGGTCATCGCCTTGACGTTAGCTTCGAGCCATTTCGCCGCTTCGTCGCGCGAGGTCATCGGCAGCACGCCGTTGCGATGGAGGCGCCCTTGCGGATGCATCACCGCTCTGAATGCCGACGCCGCGCCGTCCTTCGCCAGCGCCGTTGAGAGCGCCTTGTCAGCGTCGAGGAGACTCGCCTCCGCCTGCGCACGCCCGCCAGCGGTACCGGTGGCGCGGGCAGGCGCGCGCACGAATCCCGGTGCGAACGGCACTTCGGACGGCGGCTGAACGCCAACGTCCAGGATCACGCGGAAGCTTCCATCCGCCTGCTTCTTCCAGACCGAGAAGTAGCACCCGTGCCGCACGCTGCCGTCCGGCTGCGGGTATTTCACCGGGCCGGTGAGATAGCCGAGATCGGCGCTGGCGGCGATGTCGCCGGTGCGCGGCTCCCACGTGAACGCCGGTCGTCCAGCCGGCGGTGGAGGCTGCTTGCGCAATCGTTCACGGGCCGGCCCGGGATCTGGCTGAAAGTTCACCGACTCGTCGGCGAAGAACTCGATGAAGGCGTCGCGCGGCGTGGCCTCAGTCGCCTTGCGCGAGAACGCGCGTTCCGCATCGGCCATCGCAACGAGAGCCGGCGGGATCGCGTCGCCTTGTGCGGTGGCCAATGAACCGAATCGAGCGATGGCCAGGAAGACGGCGGCGGCCAGTGCCGACCGGCCGACAATCGTGACGCATGTAGGCATGTCACAGATTGTTGGCGCGGCCGGGTGAAGGCGTCGAGCGGAATGTGACGAAGCGCGGGTCCGGCGGGCTGAAAGGTTGGTCCTCCGCCTACTTGCCCAGCTCCTTGTAAATGATGTCCACGTCAGCCTTCGCCCGCTGCATGTTGTAGTCCTTGAACTTTGCTGCCGGCGTGAAGGCCGAGACCGCCTGGTCCGCCGTCCGGCCTGCCGTAGCCGAGGCCTTCACGGAGCTGACAAACGATTGCATGAACTCTCCGTAGTCCAGGAACGCCTGCCAGGTGGTCACCGGCGAATGCCCGGGAATGATCGTGTCCACGTTCTTGATCGCGGCCGCGGCTTTCTTCAGCGTCTCGGGATAATCCGAGCCCGAGCCGCCGTTATTGGTGTCGATCAGCGGCGCATTCGTGCCAGCGAAGGCGTCGCCGGAATGCATCACGCGCAGATCCCGGAAGACGATGAACGCGTCGCCGTTGGTGTGGGCGCGGCCGAAGTAGTAGAGGTCGATCGCCTCCTTGCCGCCGAGCACCGTCATCTTGTCGCCGAAGGTTTTGTCGGCGAGCCCGTGTGCCTTGGCGGGGTCCTTGAACGCGTCCATCCGCTTCATGTTCGCGGAAGTGTTCTCCTGCGCGATGATTTCGACGCTGGCGGGAAAGAACTCGTTGCTCCCCACGTGATCGCCGTGGGTGTGCGTGTTGATGATGTGAGTGACCGGCTTGTTGGTGACGGTCTTGACCTTGTCGAGAATCGCCTGGCCCCAGTTGGCCAGCTTGGTGTCCACCAGCACGACGCCGTTGGCGGTAATGAACGCTGCGGTGTTCCCGCCGCCGCCGGTGATCATGTAGAGGTTGTCCTTCACCTTCTCGATCTCCGCGACGTTGGGACCTGCCGGCTGCTGTTCTGCCGCAAAGGGCGCAGCAATGATCGCCGCAGCTCCAACCGCCGTGATGACGCCCAGCACTCCTGCACGTGTCATGCTCCGCCTCCCTGTAGGAACAGCCGTTCGATGAACCAGTAAGTGCCGGCAAGGATAACGCCAACCGAGCCCCAGCGCGCCAGAGGAACCATCATCGCCGGCCGGGCTCTGACCACCAGCGCCAGCAGCGTCGCCGCCACCGAGACGATGATGAGCTGGCCGATCTCGACGCCGACGTTGAAGGACACCAGCGACCAGGCCAGCGCCTCGCGCGGCAGGCCGAACTCCTTCAGCACCGAGGCGAACCCAAAGCCATGGATGAGACCAAAGAAGCCGGCAAAGAGCGGCCGGGCATCTCTCGCCGGCGCACTGGCGCTGGCGGCACTCGCTGTGCCGGGAAGGACGAAGAGATTGTCCGTACCCACGACCACGATCGTGAGAGCGATGAGTGGTTCGATGATCCGTCCGGGCGGGCTGAAGATGTCGAGCGCCGCCAGCGACAGCGTGATGCTGTGCCCGATCGTGAAAGAGGTAACGATCAGCGCCAGGCGCCGCAGGGTGCCGCCCGGGAGCAGCAGGCCGATCAGAAAAAGTACGTGGTCCGGGCCAATCAGGATGTGCTCGATACCCGACGCGACGAACGTCCGGATCACCGACCACCGCCCTTGCGTCGTCCCGGCAAAGAACCGCATGGATGGCGCGTCGGCGGTGAGGATGCTCTGCTGGCGTAGCGCGCTGTCCTCGTAAATGTTGACGAAGGTCTGGTGAATCGGATCGTAAGGGAACATCACCGCGTCGATGTCGATCCGGCCAGGCCGGTCGCCGAGGGTAAACGAAAGCTTGAGGCCGAACCGCTCGGGGACCACCTCGATCCCGGTCCACTGCGGCCGTCGCCGCGTTCCGTCGGCCGCGAGATGGAGACGTGGGCCGAGCAGGTCCTGCAGCTGCGCGCGATAGCGCTCGGCAACCGCCGGGTCGAGCAGCTGGTCGGCTGGTTCGATTCCCAGGTCGTGGGCGGCGTCGAGGTCGTGGACGATCAGCGGACCCGTGGACGCCGCTGTCGTCAATCAGCAGATCGAGAAATGAAAACGGCGCAGGGTGTGCGCCTGCAGGAAGAGAGGCGGCGGCGACGAGGCAGGCGCCAAGCAGCAGCGCACGGGTCTGCTGGATCGCCGTCACGATGCCGGGAGCACCACGCGCCGCGCTGCCCACAGCCAGGTGAGGCACACCACGCTGGTGAGGACGACGTCGCTCGGCCAGTGGGCGCCGAGCGCCACTCGCGCTGTCCACCCGAGCACGAGGACGAACGCCATGAGAGCAGCAATCGAAATCGCCGCCCGCGCCCGCGAATGGACTGCCAGCAGGAGCACGGTGCCAAACGTGACAGTCACGAAGGTCGTGAATGTGGACGGGAAGCTGAACCCGGACGGGTTGCCGACGACGTGGATCAACTCCCGCGAAGGCCGTGGCCTATGGGCAATCAGCTTCGTCGCCTCGGCGCCGAACTGCTCGATGGCAATTGCGACGATGGTGAAGACGGCTCCTTTCCAGCCGGCGAGCCACCAGGCGAGACCGACAGCCAGTACCATGACGAGCTCTTTGTGGGGCGTGAGGGCCACGCTCGTCACGTAGTTTGCCCAGGCCGTCCCCGGGGAGAGCGACTGGACTAACCGGGCGATGGCCACGTCCCCGGCAAAGTACGGCTCCATCGCGGCGGCGGTGAAGACCAGCACCGACACCGCGGCGGCGATGGCAAACGGCAAGACGCGCGTGGACATGGCGGGTTTCGACTCTCGGCGCCGCTGAGCTCGGTCAGAAGCCTTCGACCGCGATGAACTGCGCAGTCGCGGCGCCTTCCCGCAGCTTTTTCGCCTCCGTGTACTCCGCCGAGCGGTAGAACTCCTCGGCCTTCTCGAGGCTGGGGAACTCGATGACGACCACGCGGTTCTTTGCCGGCGGCCCTTCGAGCGTCACGGTCTTGCCGCCGCGAGCGAGGAACTTACCGCCGTACTTCGCGATAATGCCGGGCGACAGCTTGGCATACTCCGCGTATCGCTGCGGATTCGTCACCTCGGCCTGGACGACGATGTAGGCCTTGGCCGGCGCCGAAGACTGCCGGGCCACCGAGATGACGTTGAGGAGCACGACAAGGACCACGCCGAACGCGAGGGTAGTGGCGAGACGTGAGAGCGATTGCATGAGAGAAATTTAGCAGGTTCTCGGGATTCTCGAGGTTCTCGAAGTTCGCGGGGTTCACCGCGGTGGAACAAAGATTCCGTGCAATCCGGCGAGGCCGGCTCCGTCGAGCCGTTCGATAACGCGGCGCCGGCCCTCCGTATACGCGAGAATCCGCGTCCGGCGGCGTTCGATGAATGGCACGAACGCCTCGCCGCTGGCGACGAGCGCGTCGCTCTCGAGCCGTTCGGCGGTCGTGGCCGCATTGAGCCGGTTGTCCAGATACTCGCCTGCGAGTTCGCCGATCAGCGGTTCGATCGCCGCCTGCGCCTGCTCGACGCGAACGAGTCGAGCGAAATCCTCCATTGGCCTTTCGAGTCCCGCCACGGGCGCGAGCATCCTGGCGTACACGCCGGCGCGCCGCTCCGGCGGCATCGCCAGGTCGGTGCCGGCGTCTGCGGCGCCCTCTGCCGTCACCAGCGCCGGCCCGAAGCCGGGGACCAGCCCATATTCCCGCCATCCGCGCCGGGCGACGAGCTCGTCGGCCAGCCAGATGTGCTGCGCGTGATGGCCGGCGTAGCCCTCGTGACAGGCCAGGCGCAGCGCCCGCGTCAAGTCGAGCGGCGCGGCACCGTTGACGTCGATGTGGGTGTGATGATCACCCAGATAGCGCGCGTGCGCGTCCCAGGGCAGGCCGTCCACGAACGCCACGTCCACCTGCTCGTCCTCCGGCATCGGAAGAAAGTCGAAGGTTGCCTCGCGGCAGGCGTCGAGCGCCGCGCGCATCACGCGGTTCCGCGCCGCCTCTGGCACCTGGAACCGGGCCTTGAAAGCCCTCAGCCGCTCGTTCAGGGGGCCCGCGCCCGGCAGTTCGCGTTCGAGTTGTGCGCGAGCCTGTGCCACGGCCGCCGGGTCAGCCGGGGCCGGCGTGATACCCAACGCCAGCCGCGCCTCTTCTTCGAACGGGACCGACTCGCCGAGGAGGCGTCGGGCGGCGAACTGCAACGCGTGGGCCTGCCCGGCGAGCCAGGTCGCTCGGTTCAGTTCTGCCCCCGACAGGCGTCGTGGCATTGGATCGAGATCTCGGACCAGGGCGTCGGTCGCGGCCCGCAGGGTCGCAACCGGCTGGCGCGGCGCCGAGGCGGGCGGATCGGAGCCGCTCAGCCACTGATCGACGAGGCTCGGATCGTGACGTGCCAGGTCCTGCGCGAGCTGGATGTAACGAGATGCAACGGCGTCGAGCGTGACTGGCGTCGATGGCGCTGCGCACGAAGCCGCGGTCGTCGCAATGGCGGCTGCAACCAAAGTACGATACGGCCATCCCACGCCCTGCATTATCCGCGGATGGGAATGTCACCAGACGGCTGTTGACCGGGACGCGGAATCCCGGTAGAACGCCCCTGACGAAAAAGCAAGGCAGAAGGCAGAAGGCAGAAGGCACAAGGCAGAAGGCAGAAGGCAACACGGGAACAGGTAAAGGAGCGCCACGATGCGTCGAGTGTTCATGTTCGGGCTGATGCTGGCCCTCGCCGGTTGTTCGCAGCCCGCGGCGACCGCGCCGACGGCCGAGGCGGCGAAACCCTCCGCGGCCAAGCTCGGAATTCGCCCTCAGGGAGACACCGAGATCCAGCCGGATCTCGCGCAGGTCCCTCCCGAGGTGCAGAAGGTCTTCGCATACATCGACGAGCACATCGACGAGCACGTCGAGAACCTGCAGAAGTGGATCAAGCAGCCCAGCATCTCGAACTCCGGCGAGGGCATCCCCGAGTCGGCCGAGATGGTCAAGGGCTTCTTCGACGAGCTCGGTTGTCAGCAGACGCAGATCTTCGACGTCGGCGTCACCGAGTACGGCTCGCCGGGCAACCCCGTCGTCTATGCCAAATGCGACGAGGGTGCCGAGAAGACGCTGCTCATCTACTGGATGTACGACACGATGCCGGTGACCCAGGCCGACGCCTGGCAACACCCCCCCTTCGAAGCCCAATTGGTCGAGCAGGCGCCATACAAGAAAGTGCTCATCGGCCGCGGCGCCACTAACTCCAAAGGGCCGCAGATGTCGCAGCTGAACGCCTTCAGGGCGATCAAGGCGGTGCACGGCAAGTTGCCGGTGAACCTCATCATCGTCGCCGAGGGCGACGAGGAGCGCATGGACATCGGTCTGCGCAAGTTCGTCAAGGACCACCCCGAGCTGCTCGAAGGCGCCGATGCGATGATGACCTTCGGCGGGCAGTTGCCGAGCGGCGGCGGCGGTTACGGCGGCGGCTCCGAGGGCTGTGTCTACGTCGAGCTGACCACCTCGGGCACGGCCTGGGGCCGCGGTCCGACGGTGTCGGACATCCACGGCAGCAACAAGCGCGGCGTGGACAGCCCGGCCTGGCGGCACATCAAGATGCTGGCCTCGCTGGTCAGCGACGACGGGAACACGCCGAAGATCGCGGGCTTCTTCGACGGCATCCGCCCGCTCAGCAAGGAACAGGAGGCGGACTTGAGGCAGGCCGCGAGCCGCACCGACCTGAAGGTGGCGGCCGAGAACCTCGGCGTGGCCCGCTTCATGTACGACGATCCGTACCAGGTGCTGAAGACGCAGCGCTACGGCACGTCGTTCAACCTCGATGGGCTGTGGGGCGGCAATATGTACGCTGGCGGGGCCGGCGCGATCCTGCCGAACAAGGTCACCTCCAAGCACAATTTCCGCTACCAGCCCGGCCAGACCGGTCCGGACATCGTCAAGAAGCTGAAGGCGCAGCTGGTGAAGAACGGCTATGCCGACGTCGACGTGAAGCTGATTGGCGACGTGCCATGGGCGCTGATGAACTCTGACAACGAGATCGGCCGCGCCACGCAGCGCACCTACGAGATCATGGGCATCCCGCACTCGCCGGTGCGAGCTGACTGGGGCATTGGCGGCGGCGGCGCTGCCGCCGGCGGCTACTGGCCGGCGTACATGTTCGGCAACGGCGAAGTGGGTGAGAAGATCTCGCCCTTCAAGGGTGTGCCGATCGTCATGGGCGGCGCCGGCCTGGGCGGGCGCGCCCATGCCGCCAACGAGTATTACGTGATTGAAGGTGCCGGAAAGATCTACGGCATGGCGGGTGCCGAAAAAGGCGTGGCGCTGACCATGTATGGCTATGCCGGCAAGGTTCCGTCTGCGGCGCAGAAGTCCACCACCAACTGATGGCGCTTCTGGAGACTCGCGAACTGACCAAGGAGTACCGCGTGGGCGACAACGTCGTCCACGCGCTCCGCGGCGTCTCGCTCGGTATCGACGCCGGCGACTTCGTGACCATCGTTGGGCCGTCGGGATCCGGGAAGTCGACGTTCATGCACATTCTCGGGTGCCTGGACCGGCCGACGAGCGGGCAATACCTGATGAACACGCGCGACGTCTCGACGCTGCCGCCCGACGAGCTGGCGCGGGTGCGCAACGAGATGCTCGGGTTCGTGTTCCAGGGCTTCAACCTGCTGGCTCGCACCTCGGCGGTCGAGAACGTGGAGCTGCCGTTGCTCTACACCCGGAAGGGCGTTGTGAAGGCGTCGGAGCGGAGGCGCAAGGCGATGGACGCGCTCGACGCCGTAGGACTGACCGACCGCGCCGAACATCATCCCAATCAGCTGTCCGGCGGCCAGCAGCAGCGGGTGGCCATCGCACGGGCGCTGGTCGGCACTCCGTCGGTGCTCCTCGCTGACGAACCGACTGGCAATCTGGACACCGCCACCAGCCATGAGGTGATGGAGATCTTCAAGAGCCTCCGCCGTGATCGTGGCCTGACGATTGTCGTCATCACCCACGAGCGCGACATCGCCGCCTACGGATCGCGTACGATCGACTTTCGTGACGGTAAGGTGACCTCGGACGTGCTCCATGATGAAACGCTGGCTCAGCCATCCCGTCGTTGACCTGGCGCTGAAAGCGCTCACCCGCAACCGCCTGCAGACCGGGCTGACGCTGCTTGGCATGACCATCGGCGTTGCTACCGTGCTGGCGATGATGGCGGTCGGCGCCGGCGCCCAAGCCTCGATCGAACAGCAGGTCCGCGCCGCCGGCCTCAACCAGCTGACGGTCCGCGCCGGTAACTGGAGGCCGAAGGCGGAAGACACCGGTGAGGCCGTCGCCCACCAGGGCGACGCGCGCGACACGCTGACGCTGCCGATTTACCGCGGCGATGTCGCCCCGGTCGCGTTCCATCCCGAAGACGATCCGATGGAGAAGCACGATCACCCGCTCGCCCGCCAGCGGCTGGGGGACCTCGAAGCCGGCCTCGGATCGGCGGCGACGCTGAGCTTTGCCGACGCGCAGGCGATCAAAGATCTGCCTGGCGTGCAATACGTCGCCGGCGGCGTGCACGAGAACGCGCGGGTTCATTTCGGTACCAAGCGCTGGTTTACCCGCATGCACGGCACCGACGTCGACATGCCGTCGATCAAGCGCGGATGGACGCTGACCGACGGGCGTTTCTTCTCGCGGCGCGAGCAGCAGAAGGCGGAGCAGGTGCTGGTGATCGGACAGATCGTCGCCGACAAGCTGTTCGGTCCAGGCGTGAAGGCGGTCGGCCAGCAGGTGATCCTCTGGAACCAGCCCTTCGAAGTGGTTGGCGTCATCACCAGCTCCACCTGGGTGGTGCAGCCCGCCCCGGGCGACGATCAGTTCGACGCCGTCTACATGCCTTACACGACGACGCACCGGCTGCTGAACCTGTCGAAGCTGAACGACATCACGATCACGGCTGCTTCGTCGGGCGAGGTGACGAAGCTGGCTCGCGATATCACCACGTTGCTTCGCAAGCGGCACGGCATCGGCGACAACGCCCCGGACGATTTCACGGTGCTCTCGCAGGCGACCAGGGCGCTGACGACCGGTGGGCTGCCGCCCAGCGTCGCGCGCGCAGTGGCAGGGAACGTCGCGGAGTTGGAGAAGGTCACGCTCGAGCAGCTGGCGACCACGCTGGAGCGCGCGAGCCGGACGATGACGTGGCTGCTGGCGGCGGTTGCGGCGGTATCGCTGGTGGTCGGCGGCATCGGGATCATGAACATCACGCTGCTGTCGGTGACCGAGCGGACCCGCGAGATCGGCCTGCGCTTGGCCGTCGGCGCGCGGACACGGGACGTGATGCGGCAGTTCCTCGTCGAGGCGGTCGCGATCAGCCTTGCGGGCGGCGTCGCCGGCATCATCGTCGGCGTGATCGCGGCGGTGATGATCGCTCGGACACTGAACTGGGCCACGGTCGTGTCGCCGCTATCGGTTGTCCTCGCCTTTGGCGTGGCGGCGCTCGTGGGCGTCTTCTTCGGCTGGTACCCGGCCAAGCGTGCGTCCCAGCTCGATCCAATCGTCGCGCTGCGCCATGAGTAAGAGAAACCACGAAGGCACGAAGGACACGAAGAGGGCACGACGTCTTTTGGGGAAGCACGCGTGACGCCCCAAGAAGATTCTTCGTGCGTCCTTCGGTTCTTCGTGCCTTCGTGGTCTCTTTTGGCAAGGAAGGCAGCGTGACAGCGTGATTCGCCGGTTGGCAGTCAGCATCCAGATCGCCTCTCGTGCGCTTGGGCGCAACCGCATGCGGACGGTGCTGACCATGCTCGGCGTCATCATCGGCGTCGCAGCGGTCATTGCAATGGTCGCGCTCGGCAGCGGGGCCCGCGCCTCGGTCGAGCGATCGCTGCGATCGGCCGGCACGAACATCATCCTCGTCAGCGCCGGCAACTTCACCCGCGGCGGCGAGTCGATGAACATCGCCAGCGGGTTGGGCTCGGCCACCACGCTCACCGCCGAGGATCGCGACGCGATTCGCGGCATCCAGGGCGTGCAGTACGTCGCCGGCGGCGTCCGCACCAGGACGTGGGTGAAATCGGCGCACCGCCAGTTCTTCGGGCAGGTGCGCGGGACCGATCCGGCGCTCGCGGAGGTCCACGGCTGGACGTTCCTCGAGGGAAAATTTCCGGCGGGGGAGGACGTCGCCGTCCTCGGCCGGGCCGCCGCAGCGGAGCTCTTTGGCGAAGGGTTCGACGCCGAAGGTGAGCGCGTAACGATTGGCGACCGTTCGTTCACGGTCGCCGGAGTCGTGCGCACCACCGACGCCGACCAGGACGAGACGGTGTTCATCCCGCTCGCCGCGGCACAACAGCTGCAGAACGTCCGTCATCTGCAGACGATTACCGTCTCGGTCCACCAGGCAGGGGAGGCAACCCGAGTCGGCGAGGAGATCACCGCCTTGTTGCGGCAGCGCCATGCCAAGGGACGGCAGACGCCCGGCGCGGTTGGACTCGGCGGGCTGCAGGGACCGGCGGCGCTGTCGGTCGCCGACGACTTCACGGTCAAGACTCAAGCCGCCGCGAACGTGACGAAAGGCCTCTACACTTCGGTGGCGGCTTTCGCGCTCGCCAACATGGCCAAGCTCGACGAAGTGACGCTCCAGGAGATGTCGAGCACACTGGCGCGCGCCGGCGGTACGATGACCGCGCTCCTCGGCAGCATCGCCGCCATCGCCCTGATCGTCGGCGGCATCGGCATCATGAACATCATGCTCGTGTCGGTGACCGAGCGGACCAAGGAGATCGGCCTGCGCCTGGCGGTCGGCGCCCGCCGTCGCGACGTGCTCGTCCAGTTCCTGGTCGAGGCGCTGGTGCTGAGCCTCTTCGGCGGCGTCCTCGGCGTCCTCGCCGGCATCGCAACCGCGCGCGGTCTGACCGCGGTGCTGGACTGGCCCACAGATGTCACTGTGGCCACCGTGGCGATGGCTTTCGGCATCGCGGCCGCGGTCGGGATCGGGTTCGGCTACTACCCGGCGCGGCGCGCGTCCCAGCTCGATCCGATCGACTCGCTCCGCTACGAGTAGCCCACATGAATCGACGCTCCTTCCTGAAGCACTCCAGCCAAGCGCTGGCTGGAGCGGCCGCCGTCGGGCGGGCTCGGCCGACGGTCGCGCAGACGAGGGACACGCTGTCGCTGTTGCTGACCGGCGACGTCATCCTGACCCGGCGCGTGTCGTCCCTGACCGATCCTGGTTTCCTGGCGGTCAGAAAGCTGTTGGGCGACGCGGACTGCACCTTCGGCAACTGTGAGCTGGTGATCGCCGATCGGCACGAAGGGGTGCCGTCAGCGGCGGGCCGCAGCCTCAGCTCGGTCGTTCGGCCGCATATCGCAGACGACTTGCGGTGGCTTGGCTACGATCTGATGGGCACTGCCAACAACCACACGCTCGACTACGGGACGGGCGGCGTTAGCGCGACCCTGAACCATCTCGATGACGCCGGGATCGTGGGGGCGGGAACGGGCATCAACCTGCAAGAGGCGTCCGCGCCGCGCTTCGTCGAGACGCCGGGCGGCCGCGTCGCGCTGATCGGCTGCGCTTCCACCGTGGCGCCGCACGCCCCTGCGGTGCTGGCCCGCGGTGACTACCCAGGAGTCCCCGGCCTCAACGCGATTCGGCTGGTGCGCACGTACCAATTGCCGAAGCCGCTGCTCGACGCGGTGAAGAGCGCCAACGATGCCCTGATGCCCGTCCAGCTGACCGGCGCGAACTTTCCTCCGCCGCCGGGTGTGAGCTTCCTCGGGACATCGTTCGTCGAAGCAACGACACCCGATCTCCAGAGTGCGCCGCACCCGGCTGACATGAAGAGGATCGTCGACGCGGTAAAGACGGCGCGGCGTATCGCGCGCGTTGTGGTCGTGTCCATCCACGCGCACGAGATCTACAAGGACCTGCAGGTGCCGGATCCTTTTCTTCCGATTCTGGCGCACGCCGCGATCGAAGCCGGCGCCGACGTCTTCGCCATCCACGGCAGCCATTACATGGCCGGGATGGAAATCTACAAGGGCAAGCCGATCTTCTACGGGCTCGGCGATTTCTTCTTTCAGTACCACACGTTCGAAGCGCTCGGCGCCGACTCCTACGAGGCCTACAATCTGGAGCCGCTCTCGACCCCGCCGAGTGAGGTGGTGGACAAGATTCCGCTCCGTGGCGGCCGCTTATTGTGGGAAACGATTGTCCCGCGCCTTGCCTACGATGGCGAGCGGCTCACCGGCGTCACGATTCAGCCGGTAACGCTTGGCATGGACCGGCCGATTCACGACCGCGGCACGCCGGTGATGGCTTCGCCAGCCGACGCGGAGCGGATCCTCGCTGATTTCGCGCGGCTTTCGCAGGTGTACGGCTGTCAGGTACGCCGCGAGGGCACAATCGCGCAGGTCTCGCTCTAGACGAAGGTCGCCGGATTCACGCTCATACTCATCTGTCGAGCGTGAGCCGTTCACCATCCCAGTTGCCCGAACACTCGCGGCCTGTCGCGGCTCGCGGGCCAGCAGCCTGTTCGACCGCCTCGGCGAAGCCGTTCCGGAACACGTACACGCCGCGAAGCGAGTCCGGCACCGAAGTGACGCTGATCCGATTGCAACCCTCTGCCCTGACGACCGGAGCGATGTTGGCAAGGACGCGGTCGCGCAGCTCCGCGGCGTCACCCCAGGCTCGCTGTCGTGCGAGATTCGCCTCGAGAAATGCTCCGAGGGTCACGACCAGCAGTGC
Source organism: uncultured Acidobacteriota bacterium (assembly GCA_963709325.1). GTDB lineage: Bacteria > Acidobacteriota > Vicinamibacteria > Vicinamibacterales > UBA2999 > VFZN01. The sequence continues at coordinate 179,459 of CAVPVV010000001.1, forward strand.
GGCGCCAGCCGCCCGCACGAACGGCGGCAAGGTTCGAACGCCAGCCGTCGTGGCGAGTCCAATCGCCCAGAACGCGGCGCCCATGTAGAGGTAACGGGCGTTTTCCATGTCGGGCGAGATGAAGAGATACCGGTAGACCGGCAGCACGGACACCAGGACTGCGAAAGCTGTGAGGACGAGACGCGGGCGAGGGCTCGACACGTCCATGACTGCGATCGCGACCAGCAGGCCGATCGCGGCCGTCGCCGCAATCGGCAGGACTGCGGGCCACAGCGCGTCGGCCGCGCTCCACGGCGCGCCGAGCGTGCCGAACGTTCTCGACAGCAGTTCCTTGAGCATGTAGCGGTCCGGAGGCGCGGCATAGCCCTCCGGCACGGGCAAGAGCCACACTCGCAGCGCGGCAGCGGCACCGACCGCCAGCAACCCCGCGAAGGCGGCGCGGAGGCGGGCGCGATTGGGGTAGGCGAACGCGAGCGCGATGACCGGAGCGGCCACCGCCGTCTCCTTCGACAGGAACGCGGCCGCGAGCCCCGCCCACTGCCACCAGCGGCGACCTTGGACGACCCCGACGATGAAGACGAGCGCTCCGCAGGTCGCGGCCACGTCGAACAGGGCCGATACCCACGTGACGGCCTCGACCGTCACCGGATGCACCAGGAAGAGCACACCGGCCAACAGGCCGCTCGCGGGCGGCAGACCGGCCGAACGGGCGGTGATCGTCACCAGGTGAGCGTTCAGGCCGTGGAGCAGGATGTTGACCAGGTGGAAGGCTGTCGGGGTGTATCCGAACAGCACCAGCAGCGCCGACCAGACCACCATCGGCAAGGGACGAAAGAAACCGTTCCCCATCGAATACGAGCCGGCCGCGGCGCGCGAGAGCAGCACGAAATCGTCGGAGAAGAAGCCCGCGGCAATCGTTCGGGCGAAGAGCAGCGCGGCGAGGACGAGAAAGCCGGGCAGGGTCCAGGCGCTGACCCGTAGCTGCTCGGCCGGCGTCACCGCGCTCGACTCCGCCCGTGGCCAGAGCGAGCTGACGACGACCAACGCGGCGGCGATGAACCAGGCTGTCTCGGCCCGGTGCCGTGGCAGCGCGCCGGCGAGGTTGGCCGCACCCAACGCCGTGGCGTAGCACACCGCGACGATGGCCGCGGAGCGCAGCACCTTCATCGAATCGCTCTCGACATCAGCGGGTGGCGGCGACAAACGGCATCTCGACCTCGCTCGGCTCGCCCTTCAGGTCGTAGGACACCTTCACCAACACGCCGTCGCCGGAGACCGGCTGTCCCTGTCCGACCCAGCTCTCCCCGGCATCGTCGATCGCCAGGGGAATGCTTTCCATCGGCCCGGCGGGCCGCGTGACCTGGACGCGGACGTTGCTGGCGATCGAGGCCGGGAGCTCGGTCCGCACGGCGTCGGTGAACCACACCTCGAACTTGCCCGAGGGACGCATCACGACCTCGTAGTGGACATCGCCGCTCATCAGCACGACACCGCCCTGGTGCGGCGAGTGATCGCCGTGCGGTTCGGTAATGCCCGCGTGCTGGGCATCTTTCGGCGCGTTCGTCGATTGCGGCACGGGAGCAGGCTCGGGTCTCGTGCAACCGATCGTGACAATTCCCCCGAGCACGACACCAGCAAGAATGAAGGTCGGAACCTGTCGCACCTGTTGCACCTGTCGCACTATTTCTTGAAAATGGCCTTGGGCATCCTGACGTGAACGCCCATCGTCCCGTCGACGAGCTGGGTGATGGCCACGTCGCCGGCGAGGCTCGTCACCTGGTAGGCCGCGTGCTTGTCCAGGCCCTTGGTCTCGGCCAGGAAATCGATCATCTGCTGGATGGCGATCCGCGTCGCCGCCGCGAGATCCAGATCGATCCCCATGCTGATGAAATGGGTCGGCGTCTCGGCCCGCGGCCACTGGAGCGTCATTCCCTTGCGGACCGTCAGCCGGACGCGGCCGCGAAGCGACGTTTCGATGGCGGTCTGGTCCACCTCGCCGTCGCCTTGCGCAGCATGGCCGTCACCAATCTCGAACAGCGCACCTGGCACGTGCACGGGAATGTAGAGCGTCGTCCCCGCGACCAGTTCCTTGTTGTCGAGATTGCCCGCATGAATGCCGGGCGGGCCACTGCTGATCCGGCCGGCCGACGGCGGCGGGGCGACACCCATGCTGCCGAAGAACGGCTTGAGCGGAATCTCGATGCCGGGACGGTAGGTTCCGATCATCCGTTGCCGATCCAGCGGGACGATGGTGATGGCTCGCCCCTGCTCGCAGTTCTCGCGGATGAAGCCGGCGCACCCGTTGTAGCCGTAGGGGATTGGCAGGTCGATCGAGACGATGTCCACCTGGAGCGCGTCGCCCGGTTCCGCTCCTTCGACATAGACGGGACCGGTGAGGATGTGTCCGCCAGGTCCGCGGTCGGTGACGTTGGTCACGATCGCGCGGAGCGACGCCTGGACGTCTTCCGGCTTCACACCGGCCTTTTCCAGCCGGTCCGGGGTTGACGTGAGCATCGTGTCCACGTCGATGATGTCGCCTGATGCGATCCGCAGCGCCGGCTTCGCTTCGGACCAGTAGTAGCCGTACGCGACAGTCGCCGGCGTGGCTTCGAGCCGGTGCGTCCGCGGAGACTGAGCGCCGGCGAGCACGGCTGCAGCGAGCGTCATGGCAGTGCAAGGCAGCAGCGAACGGACTGTGATGCGCATGGGTAGAGGTCAGAGGGCCGTGGGCCCATTCGGAGTCGGATCCTGGAGCGGTGTGGGCACGGCATCGCGCTCCGGCTTCGCGACAACGGCGCCGTAGGTGGCGATCGCGCCGCCCAGCCATTCGGAGAGAACGATGAAGAGCTGCAGGACGTCGAAGCCGTCCAGCAGCATGCCGGTCGATCGGGCCGTGGCCATCGCGATCAGCGCGCACGCGCTCGCGAACAGGCCAAGGCGGACGAACTCACGCCGCAGCGCGCAGAGGAAAAGGAACACTCCGACGCCGAACTCGAGTCCCCCATAGACCGCGCGGAAGTCGGTGCGCCCGGCCGAGGTCGTGAAGGCGACCGACACCATCGCGCCCCACTCATCCGGCTTGAACAGGAACGCGAACCCGAATCCTGCGTAGGACAGCGCGATGACGGCGAGGATCAGGCGCCACAGCGTCATGGCGGCGATTCTATCCGATACACTTGACCCCTCAGCTCACTTGAGTTGCGTTAAGCCCAACGATGACGCCACCGTCCGCACTACGCAAGCCACGCCAGGAACCCGTCGAGGCGCCCTGGTATCGACAGGTCACCCGGCAGCAATGGAAGACGTTTCTCACCACGTTCACGGCGTGGACGCTCGACTCGTTCGACTTCACCATCCTCACCTTCGTCCTCATCGATATCCAGCAAAGCTTCTCGGTGAACCGCGCCCTGGCCGGCGCCCTGGGCACGGTGACGCTGCTGTTCCGGATGGTCGGGGGGATCGGCGCTGGTACCGCCGCCGATCGCTATGGCAGGAAGGGACCGATCCTGTTCTCGATCGCGTGGTACACCGTGTTCGCGCTCCTGAGCGGCCTGTCCACGAGCTACGTGATGTTGTTTGCATTCCGGGGCCTGTTCGGCATCGGGATGGGCGGGATGTGGGCGGCTGGAATGCCGCTGGCGCTCGAGCAGTGGCCGGCAAGGTTTCGCGGCATCGCATCCGGCATCCTGCAGGGCGGCTACTCCGCGGGGTTCCTGCTCTCGTCGCTCGTCTACCAGCTTGGATATCCGCTGATTAGCGACCGGCCTGCCTCGGCATGGCGAATCATGCTCTGGGCCGGTGTCATTCCAGGGCTCCTCATCTTCTTCGCGATGCGCCGCGTGCCAGAGAGCCCGGTCTGGATCGAGAAACAGCGCGCGGTGCGAGCGAGCGGTGCGGCCTCGCGGCTCTCGCTGGCCCGGCTCTTCGATCCGGATCTGTGGCGGGTCACCCTTCACACGTCGCTGCTGATGGGCGGGTTCGTGTTCATGTACCAGAGCACGACGTTCTGGTATCCGACCCTGTTGACGCAGCTCAAACAGCAGCCGCTCGCGTTCCTGCTGCTGCTGAATGCCGGCGGGCTCATCGGATCGGTGGCGTTCGGCGCGCTGTCGGAATGGTGGGGCGGCCGGCGAGGCGCGGCGACGGTTGGAATCGCGCTCGGCATCGTCTCTGCGCCCGTGTATTTGTTCTCTTCGTCTGGGCTCGGTCTCCTGGCCGGTGCATGGCTCATCGGCTTCATGGCCTCGGGCGCGTGGGGGATTGTTCCGGGCTATTTGTCCGAGCGGTTTCCGACCGAGGCGCGCGGAGTTGGCACCGGTTTCTCGTATCACGTCGGCGTTGGAATCGGCTCGCTTGGCCCCTACCTGATCGGCGCGATGCAGGACGGCGGGCTCGACCTGCGCGCCGCGATGTTGCGCTGCATCGTTGCCGCCGGCATCGCCGTACTCGTGCTGCTGTGGCTGGGTCCGGAGACCAGAGGCCGCGAGTTGACCTAGTAGCTACTTCCCTACGCTGGAAGAGAGACCCCTCTCGCCGAAGCGGCTTCGCCGCGAAGGCGGCTGGTCTCTCTTACTCCAGGGCGCCGGATCGCGCCGCGGCGATGAAGTCGATTACCGGTGGCGTCAGGCCGGCCGCGCGCAGGTCGGCATTGATCTGTCCGCGGTGATGCTGGCCGTGAACGGGCAGGTGGGCGAGGATGTCGCCGAGCGCGGACTGGAACGGGTCGCCCTTCAGGCTGTGATAGTGGATGACCCGTGTCACGTCCGCGTCGGATTGGGCGTCCAGGTAGGCCGCCCACCCGTCGCGGGCGATGGCGAACTGCTCCGGCAATTCGGCCGCGCTGAACGTCGGGTTGACGCCGAAGGGCGGCGGCGTGCTCGTGACCCGCGCCAGCCAGATCTGCTTGGCGCCGAGGATGTGATTGAGCCACGCCACCGAGCGCGGGAGGCGGTCGGCGTGCGGCGCGACGGCGCCCAGGGAGACCGTGTTGCACCAGTGATCGAACGCGAACATCCGCCGGTGATACCTGAGCATCGAAGTCTCCGTAGGGTCACTTCCCCGGTTGGACAGCGGCCCGCATGATCCGATCGAGTCGCGGGAACTGCCGGTCCAGCCAGGCGTTTCCCTCCCTGAACATCGGTTCCTGCTTCCCGGCGCGGATTCCGCCGCCGCTGGTCTCGCCGTACTCGCCGTTCAGTGCGAGCACGACGTCCATCCCCTCGACGACGTGGGCGAACGGCGCGAAGCCTTGAGCGTCGAGCGTGCTGCTGTTATCAACCAGGTTTACGAACACCTGAGTCGTCCGGCCATCCTTTTCGGCGAACGCGAAGGCGACCGCGCCCTGGATGTTCGGGGCCTTCGGCGGGTCGTCCGCGAACGTTCGGGACCGCCACGCGGACGCAATCTTCGGGTCCCCTGCGATGCCGAATTGTGCCCATCGGCCGGGCACCACCCGGAAGAGGCGGGAGTCGTCGAAGTAGCCGGCGCGAACGAGCGTGTAAAAGCGATCCGCTCCGCGCGGAGCAAGCGCCCGTTCGGCTTGCAGGACGATGATGCCTTTCGTGGTTTCGAGCCGAACACGGAAACGGTCAGGCGCCCGATCGTCGGCGGCAGAACTCTGCGCGAGCGCTCCAGCAATCGCGACAGTGACGATGGCGCCGACGATGCCCAGGTGCCTTGCCACCTTCGCGCTCTTCTTCTGCTACTTGGGGTCCGCGACCTTCGGTACCTGGTACGTTTTCTCGAGGGCGCTCAGGTACTCCTGGAACAACGCCTTGATACCGGCGAACTCCTTCTCGACCGCGGCTCGGTAGCGGCTCGTTGGTGGCGAAGTCGTAGAGGAGCGCCGCCATGGCCTGCGCCTGCACCTTGAAGCCGTCGTGACCCACCGGCTTGAGGTTGTCCTGCTCCATCTCGTAGGTGTGGTTCGGCCAATCGGACGTGTAGGCAGAGAAGCCGATGCCGGGGATGTCGCGCGAGACGCTGCCGCTTTCCTCGAAGCCTTGCGGTTTGGCCGGCGCGTCGAGCACCTTGCCGGCGCCGAATTGCTTCATGTAGGCAAAGGCGAGCTCGCCGAGCGCCGCCACCGAGATGCCGTCGCGGTTGCTGCCGTAGTTGTCGATCTTCACCTTCGTTCCCGTGGCCAGCGCCGCCGCCTTCGCCGCATCGTCCACGAACCCGCGGACCTGCTTCAGGTAGACCTCGTCGGGATAGCGGATGTAGAAGTCCGCCTGGGTGCGATCGGGCACGACATTGGGGGCCGCGCCGCCTTCGGTGATGATGCCCTGGATGCGAGCCTCGGGCCGAAGGTTGCTGCGGACGCTGTCGATGTTGTCGAACAGCTTGATGACCGCGGTGAGCGCGTTCCGGCCGTTCCAGGCGGTCATCTGGTGCGCCGGGGCGCCGGTGAACGTGTACTTGACGCCGTCGATGTTCAGGCAGCAGGTGCCGAAGCCGGGGGCAGGACGCGAGGTGTTCGTGCTCGCGTGGCTCCGGACGATCACGTCCATGCCGTCGAAGACGTGATTCCTGTGCATCTGGGTCTTGGCCGACGGCTCGAGGAGTTCCTCGGCGGGCGTGCCGAACACGGTCACGGTGCCGGGCAGCCCTTCCTTCTCGAGGAACTCGCCGACGGCAATCGCCGCGGCAATCCCAATCGGGCCCTGCGAACAGTGCTGGTCGCCGTGGAACGCGCCGTTCGTACCCCTCAGCGCGTCATACTCGACGATCACACCCATTTGCGGCCGGCCGCCGCGCCCGCCCTTGAAGCGGGCGACCAACGCCGTGTCGAACCCGCCGACGCCGACTTCGACGCCGAAGTTGTGCTTGCGGAGCGTCTCGGCCAGCTTCTGCACCGAGCGCGTTTCCTTGTAGCCGATCTCCGGGTGGGTGCAGATGTCGTCCGAGAGGGCCAGAAGCTCGGTGTCGAGGAGCTGCTTCGCGCGTGTGGCCACGCCGTCGCGCTTCGGGTTCGGCGCAGCCAGCTTGGCGATCAGCGACGGCAGGTCGAGCCCTTTCTCGAGCGTGTCCATCTTCTGGAGCACGTCCTTCGCCGCCTCGCGCTCGGTCTGCGTCTCCTGCGCCCACGCCGGCGCCGCCAGTGCCAGTGCAACAAGTGCCGTGAGAACCCGTCCCGTCATTGCCCCCTCGCGCCCCCGCCTCTGGCCTTTGTGCCTTTGAACCCCTGTGCCTTGGAACCTCGGTGCTCTAGCTGAGCGCCTTGATCACATCCCAGCGGGTAATGATGTAAGTCTCGTCGCTCTTGAAGTCGCGGACCAGCACCGCGGGGCTGGCATCGGTCAGCATCCCGGCCAGCGCGTCCACGCCGGTGGAGATGTCGGCGAACGGAATAGCCGGCTCCATGATCGCCTCGACGGGGCCCTTGACGAGCTCGGGGTTGGCGACGATCGCTTCGAACAGGTGGCTTTCGCTGACCGACCCCACCAGGCGGCCGCCGGCCGTGACCGGCAACTGCGAGTAGGCGTTGGCGGTCATCAGGTTCGCCGCCCGCGCCGACTGGCTCCACGCATTCGATTGTGGTGAGTCGCGCCTTCTGGCGATCGGCGACGAGGTCCTTCGCGGTCAAGCCCTTCTTGTCGAGGAAGCCCTTTTCGCGCATCCAGTCGGGGTTGTACATCTTCCCCAGGTAGCGCGTCCCGTGGTCGTGGAAGATCACGACTACGGTTTCCCCGGCCTTGAAGCGATCCGCAAGCTGCAGCAGCCCGGCCAACGCCGAGCCGGCGGAGTTCCCGGCGAAGATCCCCTCTTCGCGGGCGATGCGGCTGGTCATGATCGCCGCGTCGCGGTCGGTCACCTTCTCGAAATGATCGATGACCGAGAAGTCGACGTTCTTCGGCAGGAAGTCCTCGCCGATGCCTTCGGTGATGTACGGGTAGATCTCGTTCTTGTCGAAGATCCCCGTCTCCTTGTACCTCTTGAACACCGACCCGTAGGTGTCGATGCCCCATACCTTCACCGACGGCTTCTGCTCCTTGAGGAATCGGCCCACGCCGCAGATGGTCCCGCCGGTGCCGACGCCGACCACGAGGTGATCGACCCGGCCGTCGGTCTGATCCCAGATCTCGGGGCCGGTCTGCTCGTAATGGGCCACCGAGTTCGACGGGTTGTCGTACTGGTTCGCCTTCCAGCTGTTAGGTGTCTCGCGCTCGAGACGGGACGACACCGAATAGTAGGAGCGTGGATCTTCCGGGTCCACGTCGGTGGGGCAGACGATCACGTCGGCGCCGAACGCGCGGAGGGCGTCCACTTTCTCCTTGGACTGCTTGTCGGTGGTGGTGAAGATGCACTTGTAGCCCTTCACCACGGCGGCAATCGCCAGCCCCATCCCGGTGTTCCCGGACGTGCCCTCGATGATCGTGCCACCCGGCTTCAGCCGGCCGTCCTGCTCGGCGTCCTCGATCATCTTGAGGGCCATCCGGTCCTTGATCGAGTTGCCGGGATTGAAGGTTTCTATCTTCGCCAACACGTCGGCGGCGACGGTGCCGCGGGTGATCCGGTTGATGCGGACGAGCGGAGTGTGACCGATGGTGTCGAGGATCGTGTCGCTGATTTTGTTCATGCGCGCAGCGGCAACGGCGGCCGTGACCCGATTCTACTCCCTGCCATCCGGAGGCAGTCCGATGCCGGGCAGCGCGGAGACGGATGAAACGCGAACGGCAAATTCGCGAACTGATGTGCTAATCTCATCCAACTCCGTGATCCCGACTGCTGGTCGATAAATGTAGACGCACGTCCTCCCTCATGCGCAGTTCGATGCAATCCTGCGATGTGGCCGCGGCTGCCGACCCGGTGCCGCGGGCGTCTATCGTCATTCCGACTCTCGGTAACGCGCTGATCGTGCCCTGCCTGGCCAGCATCCGCCGGCACGTGCCCGCGGATCTTGCCTACGAGGTCGTGGTGCTGGCCAACGGCCTGTCGGGGGATCGCGTCGCGGCGATCGACGCTGTCGGCTGGCCCGCGCTGCGGGTGCTCCACACCGCTGTCAATGTCGGTTTCGGGGCCGCCTGCAACCGCGCCGCCGCTGCGGCAAGGGGCGAATACCTGGTCTTCCTGAACGACGACACCGAAGTCCTGCCAGGCTGGCTCGAGGCCTTGGTCACCACAGCCGACCGGCACCCGCGGGCGGCAGCCGTGGGGAGCCTGATTCTCTTCCCGGATGGTTCCATCCAGGAGGCCGGATCGGTGGTCTGGCGGGACGCGTCGACGAGCGGCGTCGGGCGAGGAGTGGCGGCTGACGGGTTCGCCGGCTTCCTGCGGCGCGTGGATTACTGCTCGGCATGCTCGCTGCTCGTGCGCCGGCAGCAGTTCGAGGCGGTTGGCGGTTTCGACGGGCGCTACTATCCGGCCTACTACGAAGACGTCGATCTCTGCTTTGCCTTCGCCCGCGACGGATTCGACGTCCTGTTCGAACCGCGATCCCGGCTCGTGCACCACGAAAGCGTGAGCAGCAGCACGCCGCGCAAGACCCACCTGGTGTTGCGCCACCGTGAGGTGTTTCGTCAGAAGTGGGCCGGCGTTCTGGATCGCCTCGACCCGGTGCCAGTTGCCGCAGACGACACCGTGCTGTCGCGTGCCGTCGAGCGGGCCCGAGGTGAGCATCACCTGCTGTTCATCGACGATCGTCCTCCGCAGCGAGGCTGCGGCGCCGGATTCGCCGTCTTGCTCGATGCGATCGACGAGCTGCAGGGCACCGGCTGCGCAATCACCGTCGCCTGCAGCGACAAGCTCGATGGCGACCTCGACGATCTGGCCGCGCTCGGCGTGCAGGTGATGCGGGAGCCGCCCGACGCGGTGCTCACTGGAAAGGCCGGCGAGTTCGACCGTGTCGTGATCTCCCGCCCGCACAACTTCGAACGCTACGCTTCCCTGGTCCGCGCCCATCAGCCGCAGGCATCGCTCGTCTACCTCGTCGAGGCGCTCTTCTACAGGCGGATGCAGCGGACCCTCCAGCTGACGCCCGAATCGCCCGAGCGCACGGCCCTGACCGCCGAGATGATCCAGTCGCGGGACATGGAACGGGGTATCCCCCGCCTCGCCGACCAGGTCGTCTGCGTCTCCGACGAAGAGGCGGCGATTCTGGCGGCGGTCCCGCGCGGTTGTCCCATCGAGGTCGTTCGCCCGATCGAGCGCCGGCTCGCGCCGACCACGACAGGGTTCGAAGGCCGCCGCGGGCTGTTGTTCACGCCGGGATGGCTGGCCGGTGACGGCAGCCCGAATGTCGACGCCCTGGTGTGGTTCGTCGCCGACGTGTTGCCCATCCTTCAGCGGAGCCGGCCGGAGATTCGGCTGCGAGTAACCGGCGCCAATCCACCGTTGCCGGTGAGGCAGCTGGCCGGCGACGCCGTGGAGCTGCTCGGATACGTTCCCGACCTTCGTTCGCTCTACGAAACGGCGCGCGTCGTCATCGTCCCGATGCGGGTCGGCTCCGGAGTCAAGGTGAAGTGCCTTGAAGCCGTCCAGTATGGGGTGCCGGTCGTGTCGACGCCGGTCGGCGCCGAGGGACTGTCGCTGCGCGACCCGCGAGCCGTGGTCGTGGCCAGTGATGCCGTCGCCTTTGCCGACGCCGTTCTCGAGCTGCACGAATCAGCCGAAGCGTGGACACGACAACGGACCCGCGTTCTCGCAGTCGCTGAGGCGTGGCAGGCCCAGCCGGATCGCAGCTGGCGCCACGTACTTGTCCCACCAGCCCCGAAAGGTACTGCATGACGCCCATTAATCCGGCGAATCTACCGGCCCTCGAACCGTCCCCGACCGTGGTCCCGCTCCGGCACCGCGGCCTGTCCGACGTGACCTCGGCGGCCGTCGATCTCGCCGACCTCAACAGCCCGCACACCCTCGCGGCGCTTTCCGTGCCGCCGGGCGCTGTGGTGCTGGACGTGGGGTGCGGTCCAGGCATCGTCTCGCGCGCGCTTGCCGAGCGCGGGTGCCGCGTCTACGGGATCGAGATCGACTCACGCAAGGCAGCTGTCGCCCGCGCGTCATGCGTCGAGGTCGCCGAGGCCGACCTCGAGACGGTGTCGCTGCCGGCGCTGTTCGTCGGCCAGCGCTTCGACGCGATCCTCTGCCTCGACGTCCTCGAGCACCTGAAGAACCCGGTCGCGGTGTTGAGCGAACTGCGCGCGATGCTGGCGCCCGGCGGAGCGGTGCTGATCTCGGTGCCGAACGTGACCCATGGTGCGCTCCGCCTCGAGCTGTTGCAGGGGCGCTTCGGGTATCGCAACAGCGGCCTGCTGGATCGCGGGCACCTGCGTTTCTTCGACGGCAGGGCGCTCGCGGATCTGGTCCGCGACGCCGGCTTTTCCGCCGAGACGACGCTGCGGGTGATCAGGCGGCTGGATCAGACCGAGTTCGAGATCGATCTGGACGCGGTGCCCGAAGCGGTCCGCGAGTCGCTGGAGCGCGATCCCGACGCGCTCACCTACCAGTTCTTCGTCGTTGCGCGTCCGCTGCGGGATGGCCAGTCAAGGAACGAGGGCTCGAGCCTCCTCGAGCGCCTTCGCGCCCGCCTCGATCAGGTCACCGCTGAACTCGAGAAGGCGGGCACCTACGCCCGTTCTCTCGAAGCCGAACTGAAGAATCGCGATATCCACCTGCAGGGCGCCACCGACCAGGCGTCGCGAATCGCCGAACTGACGGCGGAGCTCGAGAAGGCCGGAGGTTATGCGCGATCGCTCGAGGCCGAGCTGAGACAGACGGAACGCAGACCTTCAGAACCTGACGGCGCAGGAGACGCGGATTGGCCAGCTCAGTGCCGAGGTCGCGAAGGCCTCGACGTATGCGCGGCACCTCGAAGCCGAGATTGCCAGCCGGGACGAGCGGGGGCGCGCGCTGGAGGAGCAACTCTCCTCCAGCCGTTCGCACGCCGAAGCGCTCGCGAACGCGATGCAGTCGATGCAGCAGCAGGCGGAAGAGAACGAGGCCACGGCCGCGTCCCGGGAAGCGGTCGTCGAAGACCTCCAGCGACTGCTCGACGACCAAGCGTCTTACGCCCGGTACCTCGAGGTTGAACTCAGAAAGCGGGTCGGCGAACTCGCCATTTACGATGACGAACTCCACGCGTTGCGGGCGCACGTCCAGAAGACCGAGGCCGCAATTGCGGAGCGGGATGCTCTGCTTGCCGCCGCCGGCGCGGCTCGCTCGGAGCTCCAGTCAACGGTCGAGGTCAGCGGCCGCGAGCTTGAACACCGCGAAGACGAACTCCGTGTCTTGCGTCTCGAACTGACGAACGCTCTCACCGCGCGCCACCAGCAAGTCGCCGAGGTCACCCGGCTCCTGGACCAGTACCGGAGCCGCCTCGCCACTCGCGGAGCCGATGCCTTCGTCGAGAGAGCGCCCGGACTTTACCGCGTGCTGCGCAGCCTGCTGGCCACTGTCCTCGAGCGGTGGAGGCGGCCTGAGTTTCCACGGTAGTGGCGCTCATCGAGTGTCTGGAGGTCGCGCCAGCCGAAGGAGGAAGTGAGCAGCTCCACTCCTGGCACGTGGATTACCCGATCGCCGGCAGTGTCGCCGAGGCCGCGGCTTTCGAGATTCGCGGCTGGGTGGCGGGACGCCATGCGCCGGCCGTCGCCATCGAGTTGCTGGACGGCGAACGCCTCTTGCGGCGCGTGCCGATCGACATCCGGCGGGACGACGTCGCCGCCTTGCATCCGGATGCCCGTTTTGCGGCGGTGAGCGGATTCGCGACGGTCCTGCCGATGCGTCCCGATGGTCTGCGCCGCCTCGACCTACGAGCCGTCCTTGCCGATCAACGGCGCGTTCCGATCGTGACGCTGGGGCTCGGGCCCAAATGGCGGGAGGACGCGCCTGGCCGGGCACCGCTGGTTTCGGTCATCATTCCGTGCTTCCGCCAGGCGCACTATCTGCACGAAGCGATCGAGAGCGTCCTCGGTCAAACCTATCCGCACGTCGAGATCGTGGTCGTAGACGACGGGTCACCCGATAATACCGGGGAAGTGGCCGCGCGATACCCTGGTGTCCGCTACCTGCGCCAACCGAACGGCGGGGTCTCGGCGGCGCGGAACCTGGGCATTCGATCGTCGAGCGGCGACTTTCTGCTGTTCCTTGATGCCGACGACTGGCTGTTGCCCACGGCCGTCGAGGCCAGCCTTGCCTGTATCGCCGCCTCGCCCGAAGTGGCATTCGTGTCGGGCCGGTTCCGCTTCGTGGCCGCAGACGGCGCGACTCTCTACGAGCGCCTCGGGCAGAGCGTAGCGGGTGACCCGTACGCGCAGATGCTGCGCCGCAACTACATCGCCGCGTTGTGCACGGTGATGTTCCGGCGATCCGTCTTCGAAGCGGTCGCCGGCTTCTCATCGTCGTTCAGCATCTGTGCCGATTACGACCTGTATCTGCGAATACTCCGCCAGTTTCCCGCCGCGTCGCATCAGGTCGAGATTGCCGCGTATCGGCGGCACGGCCTGGGCCTCAGCATGCATATCGATCGGCTGCTGCGCGAGGCGCTCGCGGCCTTGGACGCGCAGCGGCCCTCTCTACGAGGGGACCCCGTTCTGATCGATGCTTATCGCTCGGGCCGCCGCTTCTGGAAAGCGGTCGCCGCGGACACCATCGCCCGGCAGGTGAGGGCCGACTGGCACAACGGAAACCTGACCTTGGCGCTTCGCGGCTGCCTGCGACTGTGGCAATGCGGATGGTCCGGAATCGCCCCTCTCCGCCAACGGGGATACTCGGGAGTGAGCGCGTGATATTCGGCGTCATGCTGGTCCGCAACGAAGCGGACATCATCCAGGCCAATCTGCGCTACCACCTGTCGCTCGGGATCGATCACATCCTGGTGGTCGACAACGGCTCGACTGATGGGACGCTCCAGAAACTCGAGCGCTTCGTTGAGACCGGGCGGGTCCACGTGTCGTCGCGCCCGGGTGTGTTTCTCCAGTCGGCCATGGCCAGCGACATCGCCCGGGAAGCCTTCCTCCGCGGTGCCGATTGGGTGATCCCGATCGACGCCGACGAGTTCTGGCACGTGCCGGACGGCACGCTCGGCGACGTTCTGGACGCGTCGGGCGATGTCGGCGTGCTCGAAGCCGAGGTCGTGAATTTCGTGCAGCACCGTTCTCAGGAAGAGCTTACATCCGAGGCGATCCTCAAGATGACGCGCCGGCCACCCGATCCGATCGGCGGATCGGGTGAGGCCGATCGCCTGGTGGAGTCGGGCCAGATTGCGTTCGTCGAGATCTGCTACCCGCCAAAGTGCATCAGCCGAGGGTCGATCGCCTTGCAGATCGCTCAAGGCAATCATTCGGCCACGGGAACCTATGGTCCCGCTCGACCGACCGCCGCGATTCGCTGCCTTCACGCTCCGTTGCGCGCCCGGGCCGCGCTGCAGCGCCAGAAGCTGGATCGCGGCCGGCCCGCAGCGGAGATCGAGGACTATCTGCGCCACACCTGGCAACTGCGGCGATGGCGCCGCCTCGCCGCCGAGGGTGGGATCGACGCCGAATGGCGGGCAAACAGCTACCTCGCCGACGAGCTCGACGTGCTGGGCGTCACCCATCCGCTCGTGATCGACATGGCGCTCCACGACCTCGTGAGGCCGTGGATCGAAACCGAGCCCGCAGCGACGCGGCATCGGCACCACCTGTCCTCTGGCAAGGATGCCGACGCCGGGCCCGAGCTTTCCTTCCCGTCCCCGGATCAGATGAAGTCGGTGCTCGATCGGATGGAGCAGGTCGAGGGCTGGTTTCGGCGCGACGAGGGCGAGTTGCTCTTCGACGTCGCACACCGGGCTGCGGCCGGACAGGAGTCGCCCGCCATCGTCGAGATCGGGAGTTATTGCGGCCGGTCCACTGTCGTTCTGGCGAGTGCCGCGCGCCTCGCCAGCCCGAAGGCGCTCGTCTATGCCATCGATCCGCACGAGGGGGAAGTCGGCGCTGGCGACACCATCGGTGGTGTGAGGCGCGAGCTGTCCACATTCGATCACTTCCAAACCAACATCGCCGCCGCCGGATTCTCCGACGTCGTCGTCCCGATTCGCCGCCGCTCGCACGAGGTCACGTGGGAGACGCCGATCGCCCTCCTGTTCGTCGATGGACTGCACGATTACGCAAGTGTCGCCCGTGACTTTCAGCATTTCGAGCCTTACCTGCTTCTCGGCGCATATGTCGCGTTTCACGATTGCGACGACAACTATCCGGGCGTGCGGGCGTTCGTGGCCGGCATCGCCGCTGACCCGGCGTACGAGCAAGCGGGAATTGCCTCTAGCTTGCGAGTCTTTCGGTGCCGCGAGGTCAGGCCGCGAAATCACCTCGCCGTGCTGCGCGCCCGCCTCGCCCAGCAGGAGAAGGGCATTGCCTTTCTGATGGGGGAGGTCGCCGCGCGCGAACAGACCATCCGCGAGCGCGAGGAAGGCATCGAGTGGCTTCGCGGAGTCGTCAGCGATCGTGAGGCCGCCGTCGCCGAGCTCGAAAAAGGTATCGAATGGCTCCGCAACGAGGTTCGGGATCGCGAGCGGACGATCGAAACGCTGCGCTCGCACCTCGAGCGCGAACAGAGGCGATCGTAGGCACGGCCCTCGCGCCGCAGCGTTGGTTCGCCGGCCGCTCGTGCGTGCCGCATCGTTCACCAGTACAATCCGCGCGTTGACCCCCGTCCGCATCGCGCTCGCGAACCTGCGGTATCCGGCGTCGCCGGACGCATCCGTCGCGCTCGCCGAGCAGGCGATTGCCGACGCTTCGGCGGGTGGAGCGGCCGTCGTCTGCTTTCCTGAGTGTTACGTGCCCGGATACCGCGCCACAGGCAGGAAGGTGGCGCCGCCAGCCCCGGCGTTTCTCGAGTCGGCGTTCGAGTCGATCGCTTCAGCAGCGGCACGCGCCGGGATCACCGTCATTCTCGGAACCGAGCGTGCGCTCGGCGGCCCGCCGGTCGCGTCGGCGCTGGTTGTCGGGCCGGACGGTCGGCGGCTCGGATTCCAGGACAAGGTGCAGCTCGATCCGTCCGAGGAAGGCCTCTATGCGTCGGGAACGAACCGCCAGGTCTTCCAGGCCGGTCCGCTGACATTCGGCATCGTGATCTGCCACGAAGGCTGGCGTTATCCGGAGACGGTGCGCTGGGCGGCGAGGCGCGGCGCCCACGTGGTGTTCCACCCGCAGTTCCACGAGCACGAGCCGGGCGCCTTTGTTCCGTCCGAGTACGCAGATCCCAGGAACTCCTTCCACGAGAAGGCGGCGTTGTGCCGTGCCGCCGAGAACGCCTGCTATTTCGCGACCGTCAATTACGCCAGCGACCGCTCCCCGACCACGTCCGCGGTCGTGAGCCCGGACGGCACGCTGCTGTGCTATCAGCCTTACGGACAGCATGGGCTGTTGGTCGCTGACCTCGATCTTTCGCTGGCCACCGGCCTGCTGGCACGCCGATTGAAAGCGTACTGATGCGCGTCAGGCACCGCGTCCTCGGATACCTGATTCTCCTCTTCGCCATCACCTACATCGATCGGGTCTGCATCTCCATCGCCGGTCCGCGGATGCAGGAGGAGCTCGGAATCGATCCGGTGGGCTGGGGCTGGGTGACGGCGATGTTCACCTTGGCCTATGCGCTGTTCGAGATCCCGACGGGGACGATGGGCGATCGGCTCGGGCCGCGGCGTGTGATCACCCGGATCGTCGTGTGGTGGTCGGTCTTTACCTCGCTCACCGGGCTGGTGTCGAACTTCTACGTGCTGCTCGCTACGCGCTTCTGTTTCGGGGCCGGCGAAGCAGGGGTGTTCCCGAACGCGTCGATCGTCGTGTCCCGGTGGTTTCCGTCCGGCCAGCGGGCGAGCATCTCCGGCGTGATGCTGATGGCGAGTCAGATCGGCGGGGCCTTGGCGCCGCTGCTCGTCGTCCCGATTCAGATGCGCTACGGATGGCGCGCGTCGTTTCTGGTCTTCGGTGTCGTCGGCGCGATCTGGGCAATGGCCTGGTACCTGTGGTTCCGCGATATCCCGGCCGAGATGCCTGGCGTGAGTGCGGCGGAGCTCCGAGAGCTCTCGACGGCCCAACCGCCGCCGGTGCACTCCTTCCCGTGGCGGATGGCGCTGCGATCGGAAACCATGGTGGCGACGCTCGGCGTCGCCTTCTGCTACATCTACGTCTATACGTTCTTCCAGACCTGGTTCCACACGTTCCTGGTGAAAGGCCGTGGCGTGAGCGAAGGCGGTCTTGTGCTCTCGGCGCTGCCGTACGTGATTGCCGCGTGCGCCAACGTCGGCGGCGGGGCTGCCAGTGACGCGCTGGTGCGGCGCCTGGGACGCCAACGGGGCCGGCGATCGATCGGCTCCGCGGCCCTGGGTCTGGCCGGACTGCTGACGCTCGCGGCGATGATCACGCCGCAGCCGCTCTTGACCATCGTGCTGCTCTCGCTCGTCTACGGCGCGATCACCTTCCAGCAGTCGGGCGTGTTCGGCGTCTGCCTCGACCTTGGCGGCCGCCATGCCGGTGCGATTGTCGGCCTGATGAACACCGCCGCCCAGGTCGGCGGATTCGTGTCGTCGATCGCGTTCGGCTACCTGGTGAACCGGTTCGGCAGCTACGACGCGCCTTTCGTGCCGATGGCGACGCTGCTGTTCGTCGGCGCGATCCTCTGGCTGCGGATCGACGCATCGAAGCCGATCGCCCTCGAGTCCGGTCACTCGGGCGCGGAGTAGACTCTGAGCCGGACCCGCGCATGACCTTGACCGAACTGTTCGGCATCGAGCTTCCGATCGTCCAGGCGCCGATGGCTGGCGTGCAGGGCAGCGCGCTCGCCATTGCCGTGTCGAACGCCGGCGGGCTCGGATCGCTGCCGTGCGCCATGCTCGCGCCCGAGGACATGCAACGCGAGCTGACGGCAATCCGATCGCAAACGACGCGGCCGTTCAACGTCAACTTCTTCTGCCACGAGGATCCGGCGCGCGATGCCGGGTGTGAGGCGGCGTGGATCGATACGCTCCGCCCGTACTTCGACGAGCTGGGGCTGGACTCGTCGGCAGTGGCCCTGAATGGGGGAGCCAGGCGCCCGTTCGATCGCGACATGGCCGACGTGCTCGAGCCGTTTCGTCCGCCGGTGGTGAGCTTCCACTTCGGGTTGCCGGCGCCGGATCTCCTCGCCCGCGTGAAGGGCTGGGGGTCGAAAGTCGTATCGTCGGCGACTACCGTGGACGAAGCGCGCTGGCTTGAAGCGCGCGGCGTGGACGCCATCGTTGCCCAGGGGCTCGAGGCAGGCGGGCATCGCGGTCACTTCCTGTCCGGTGACCTCCAGGCGCAGGTGGGAACCTTCGCGTTGACCCCGCAGATCGCTCGCGCGGTGCGGCTCCCGGTGATTGCCGCCGGAGGCATCGCCGACGCGGCCGGAGTGAGCGCGGCGCTTTCTCTCGGGGCGGCGGCCGCGCAGGTCGGTACTTCGTATCTGCTCTGCGATGAAGCGACGACCGGCCCGTTGCATCGGGCCGCGCTCGCGCGCGGCAACGCCGCGGTGACCGCGATCACCAACGTGTTCACCGGCCGGCCGGCGCGCGGCATCGTCAACCGCCTGATCCGCGATCTCGGTGCGATCAGCCCGCTCGTCCCGCCATTTCCGCTTGCCTCCGGTGCCGTGCTGGCGCTGAGGCGCGAAGCCGAGCGCCGCGGCCGTGACGACTTCTCGCCGATGTGGGCCGGCCAGAACCTCAGCGGCTGCCGGCCCGTGAGCGCAAGCGTCCTCACCCGCGAGTTGACCGCCACGGGAGGCCGATAATGCTGACGCGTCGTCAGTTCGTTCAGGCGGCGGCTCTGTCAGCGCCGCTCCTGCGTGAGGTGGGCGGGTCGGCGGCAAGATACGACTTGCTGATCAAGGGCGGACGCGTTCTCGATCCATCGCAAGGGCTGAACGGGCCGCTCGACGTCGCCATCCAGCAGGGCCGCATCGCCGCCGTCGCCCGCGGCCTGGCGGCCTCGGACGCGGCCGATGTCCTCGACGCGCGCGGCCACATCGTTGCCCCGGGGCTGGTGGACATCCACGTGCACACCGGCACGGACCTGACCCCGGCGGAATGCCTCTCCACGGGTGTCACGTCAATGGTGGACGGCGGGACTTCGGGCGCAGACAACGTGGCGGAGCTCGTGGCGGTGGCGCGAGACGCGCCGAACCGCGTCCGGATTCTCTTGAACCTGGCGCGGACCGGTCTCGGCGGCGCCGAAGGCGAGCTGATGGACTTTGCCCACGCCGATGTCGAGGCCGGCCGGCGAGCGCTGGCCACCCATCCGGACTTTGTCATCGGAGTCAAGGCCCGCTTGTCGCGGAACGTCGCGGGCGATCGGGATCTCGACGCAGTCCGCCGCGCGCACGAGATCACCGGTCCGCACAACCTTCCGCTGATGGTCCACATCGGACAAACCTCGTCTCCGCTGCCGGCGATCCTCGCATTGCTGCGGCCCGGTGACATCGTCACTCACATCTACTCGCCTCCGCCGAACGGGATGCTCGACGCCAACGGCCGCGTCTTGGCAGAGGTCCGGGACGCTCGCCGGCGAGGCATCGTGTTCGACGTTGGCAACGGCCGCAACGGGCACATCACCTGGGAGGTGGTCGAGCGGGCGCTGCAGCAGGACTTCCTGCCCGATACGATTTCCTCCGACCTGACCAAGCCGGGGCGCACGGATCGCGCGTTCGACCTGCCGACGGTGCTCTCGAAGTTCCTGCTGCTCGGACTGTCGCTGGAGCAAGTGATCGCCCGCGCCACGGTCAATGCCGCCGCAGCGATTTCTGTCTTCAAGGGCCTCGGGACGCTTCGCGTCGGCGCTCCCGCCGATGTCTGTGTGTTCGACGTCGAGGATGGCGATTTCGAGTTCGTGGACAACGAGCGGAGCGTCCGGAAAGGGCGGCAGAAGATCGTTACCCGTGCAGTGGTCGCGGGCGGGAAGCGGGCGGTATGAGGAGGGTTGGCATGCGCATAGGGTGGTGGTATGTGTGGAGCCGCCTGGCTATCGTCGTGCTCCTGCCGTGGCTGGGTGGCGCGGTGGCCGCGACCGACGCTGCCGGCCAGACAGCGCTCCCGGTGATATGGGTGCTGTCCACCGGCGGGACGATCTCGGGGAAGGGAGCGAGTTCGACGAGCCTTGCGGAGTACCAGTCGGGCGCGTTGCGCGGCGAGGATCTCGTTGCCGCGGTTCCCGAGCTCAAGCAGGTCGCCGCCGTCAAGGTCGAGCAGATCGCAAACGTCAGCAGCACCGACATCACCATCGCGGACTGGCTGACGCTGGCCAACCGCATCAACGCGATCTACGCCGAGGATCCCAAGGTCGCGGGCGTCGTCATCACGCACGGCACCAACACACTCGAGGAGACCGCGTACTTCCTGAACCTCACGGTCAAGGACGATCGTCCGGTGGTGCTCGTCGGGGCAATGCGTCCGGCCTCGGCGATCAGCGCCGACGGCCCGCTCAACCTGCTGAACGCGGTCCGGACCGCGGCATCGAAGGAGGCGCGCGGCAAGGGCGTGCTCGTCGTGCTCAACGACGAGATCAATGGCGCGCGCGATGTCAGCAAGACCAACACGTATCGCGTCGAGACCTTTCGCGGCGGCGAGCTCGGATTGCTCGGCTACGTGGACGCGGATGCCGTCGTCTTCTACCGTGCCTCGCTCAAGCGGCACACGGCGCGATCGGAGTTCGACGTGCGCGGGCTGACCACGCTGCCTCCGGTTGATATCGTCTACTCCTACGTTCAGCCGAGCACGGGCATGGCGCAGTCGCTGGTGAACGGCGGCGTGAAGGGCATCGTGTTCGCGGGCACGGGCGCCGGGCTGGTTTCGACAGCCGAGCGCGATGCGATCAAGCCGTTCCAGGCGATGTCACCGGACGCGCAGCCGGTGCTGGTCCGATCGAACCGGACCGGGAACGGGCGTGTTGTCGCGTTACCCGAATACGACGCGCTCGGGATGGTGCCGGCCGACAACCTCAACCCGCAGAAAGCGCGGATCCTGCTGATGCTGGCCTTGACCAGAACCCGCGATCGCGCCGAGATCCGCCGGATGTTTGCCGAGTACCGACTTTCGGCCTCAAGATGTCGGGATGGACCTGCACCTCCCGGACGCCATCGCCATCCTGGAACGAACGCCTCGCACGCTCGAGGCGCTGCTGTCGGGACTCACCCCGACCTGGACCGACGCCAACGAGGGGCCCGACACATGGAGCCCGTACATCATCGTCGGCCACCTCATCCACGGTGAGCGCACCGATTGGATTCCACGCGCTCGCATCATTCTGGAGCAGGGCCCCAGCCGCCGCTTCACGCCCTACGATCGTTTCGCGCAGTTCGAGGAGAGCGCGGGGAAGTCGCTCACGGAACTCCTCGACGAGTTCGCGCACCTGCGCTCGGCCAATGTCGGGATTCTCGAGGAATGGAATCTCACCGAAGAGCAGCTCGGGCTTACCGGCGAACACCCCGAGTTCGGTACAGTGACGCTGCGGCAACTGCTGGCTACGTGGGTCGCGCACGATCTGTCGCATCTGGCGCAGGCGACACGAGTGATGGCCAAGCGATGCCGCGACGCGGTCGGGCCGTGGCGGGCCTACCTGCCGGTGATGGACCGCTAAGCGCTGTGGGAGAATCCGCGGCGTGAGCGAGGCAGGTTCGGCGGTGACGCGCGTTCGGCAGGCACTGGACGAGGCGGGGATCACCGCACGCGTGATGGAATTGCCGGCGAGCACGCACACCTCGGTGGAGGCGGCGCAGGCTGTCGGTTGCGCGGTCGAGCAAATCGCCAAGTCCGTGGTGTTCCGGCGTGCCGACACCGGCGGCGCCGTGCTCGTGGTGCTGCGGGGTGTGGATCGCGTCGACACGAAGGCGCTGGCCGCGCATCTCGGCAGCAGGATCGAGCGCGCCACACCCGAGTTCGTCCGCGACGCGACCGGCTTCGTCGTCGGTGGCGTCCCGCCGCTCGCGCACACCACAGCCGTCGAAGTGATCGTGGATGATGGACTGCTTCAGTATCGCGAGGTGTGGGCGGCCGCGGGAACGCCGAACGCGGTGTTCGCCGCGGACCCGCGGCAGTTGACCTCGCTCGGCACGAGGCTTCACGTCGCCGAGGCCCCGCCCCCGCCCACGAAGGCATGATCCGGTTCGTCGCCGCCGTCGCGACGGTGCTCGCCCTTGCCGGGATGCTGGTCGCCATTGCGTATCTCGCGCAACGGCGCCTGCTGTTCCCCGCGCCGCCCGGGCCTCATCCGGCGCCGTCCGGCGGAGTCGAGGTCGTGCGTCTGGAAATGCCGTTCGGCGTGGTCGAAGCGTTGCTCCTGCTGCCGATGGAGCTGTCCTCGCAGCCGGTGCCGCTGCTGCTCTTCGCGCACGGCAACGGCGAATTGGCCGACTACTGGGTGGACGAGTTCGGCCCGCCGCGGGCCTCGGGCTGGGCCGTGCTGCTGCTCGAATACCCCGGCTACGGACGGTCCGCAGGGCGTCCGTCGGAAGGCGCTGTCCGGGCGGTTGCCAGCGCCGCCTACGAGTGGGCCCGGCGCGATCCGCGCATCGACCGCCGCCACATCGTGGCCTACGGGCGATCACTGGGTGGCGCGGTTGCGGCGGGCCTGGCCGCGGATCGCAACCTGCCCGGATTGATTCTCGAATCCGCGTTCACCAGCGTGAGGCCGTTCGCGGCGCAGTTCCACGTGCCCGCGTTCCTGGTGCGCGATCCCTTCGACACGCTGGCGGCACTGACCGTCTATCGCGGCCGGTTGCTGGTGCTGCATGGCCGGGACGACACCATCGTACCGATCGCTCACGGTCGGACTCTCGCCGGTGCCGTCGACGGGTCCACTTTCTTCGAGCTGGTGTGCGGCCACAACGATTGCCCGCGGTCGTGGGATCGAATCGAGCCGTTTTTGCGCCAGCTCGTGGTACCCTGAGCGCCCGATGTCCGCGATCGCGCCCCTCACGCGCGCCCACATCGACGTTGCAGCCGCCACCATCGCCCGGGCCTTTGCCGCGGATCCGCTGTTCGAGTGGGTCCTTCCGGATCCGGCCCGGCGGCGTGCCCGGATGGAGCGTCTCAATCGCATCCCCCTCGAATACGGTCTGCGCTGGGGCCGGGTCATGCAGTCGCACGAGGGGCGCGGTATCGCTATCTGGCTCCCGCCAGACACCGGCATCACGGTCGGCGGGCTGATCCGGTGCGGCATGCTCGGCGCGCCCTTCTATCTCGGGCCGCGCGCGTTCGGGCGATTCATCGCCGCGAACCAGGCGATGGAGACCTTGCACAACAAGTACGTGCACGAGGCGCACTGGTATCTGATGATCGTCGCCGTCGATCCCGAGCTGCACGGCCGCGGTATCGGAACGGCGCTTCTTCAGGAGGGGTTTTCCGAGGTGGATGCCTCCCGGCACGTCTGCTACCTCGAGACCAGCTACGAGCGGAACCTCGGGTTGTACCGGCGCCACGGCTTCAAGGTGCTCGAAACGGTGCCGCTCGGAAAGAACGGTCCGCCGGGGTGGGCGATGTGGCGCTCGGCCGCGCCCCGCGCCGTCGCGTGCCGATGACCGGCGATCGGCCATCCTTCGAACGGAGCTTCGACATCGCCGCGCCACCCGAGAGCGTGTGGCCGGTGATCAGCGGCGTGGAGCAGTGGCACGAGTGGACGCCGTCGATCACCAGGGTGACGCTGCTCGGCAGCGGCGCGTTCGCGGTTGGGCGGCGCGCCTTCATCCGTCAGCCGAAACTTCCGCCCGCGTTGTGGACGGTGACCGAGGTCGTCCCCGGTCGCAGCTTCACATGGGTGAGCGTGGCGCCGGGACTGCGCGTGACCGGGTTCCACGGCGTTGAGCCGACGCCGGTAGGGAGCCGTGCGACGCTCGCCATCCGCCTGGAGGGGCTGTTTGCCGGCATGTGGTGGCGGCTGACGCGACGGATCACCGAGCGTTACGTGAACGACGAAGCCGAGGGTCTCAAGGCACGCAGCGAGAACCCGGCCTACGTGCACGGCGGCGCGAGGGTGTAATCTCGCGGCATGAAGCGGCCCGCTGACGCCAGTCTGCCGACTCGCCGAACGTTTCTGGCGCTGGCGGCGGGCGCGTCCGCGTTCCCGGTTTTCGCCGGGCGCGGCGGATTCGCGCAGCCCCCGCCGGACGATCCGACAGGGCTGTCGCTGACCGACGTTGCCGGGCTCGTCCGCTCGAAGAAGGTTTCACCGGTCGAACTGACGCGTGCCTGCCTCGGTCGCATCGAGCGGCTCAACCCTTCGTTGAACGCATTCATCACCGTTACCGACGTGACCGCGCTGGCCCAGGCGCGCGCCGCCGAGGCCGAGATCGTCCGTGGCAAGTGGCGCGGCCCACTGCACGGCATCCCGATCGCCCTCAAGGACAACATCGACACAGCCGGCGTGCGGACCACTGCCGCAAGCAACGTGCTGAGCGGCCGCGTGCCCGAGCAGGATGCCGAGGTCGTGATTCGCCTGAGGGCCGCCGGAGCGGTGTTGCTCGGCAAGCTCAACATGCACGAGTTCGCGTACGGCGGCACCTCGCTCGTCAGCCATTTCGGGCCGGTGCGGAACCCGTGGCGCAAGGACTACATCACCGGCGGCTCGTCCGGCGGATCCGCGGCCGCCCTCGCCGCGGGGCTGTGCTTCGGCGCGCTCGGCACCGACACGGGCGGATCCATCCGGCTGCCCGCCTCGTTCTGCGGCATCGCCGGGCTGAAGCCCACCTACGGGCGCGTCAGCCTGCGCGGCGTGCTGCCGCTGGCCTGGTCGCTCGATCACATCGGGCCGATGGCGCGCTCGGTGGCCGACCTGGCGGCGATGCTCCAGGCGATAGCCGGCTACGACGAAGCCGATGCCACGAGTGTCGATAAGGCCGTGCCCGACTATGCAAGGGCGCTCGCCGAGCGCGTTCGGCCGTTTCGTCTCGGGGTGCCGCGCGAGTACGCCTCGTCGCTCGACCCTGAGGTTGACTCCGCGTTCCGGGATGCGCTGGTCACTCTGAAGGGCGTCTCTGCCGGGATCCAGGACATCTCGTTCCCGCTCGCCTCGGACGATCGAACGACGATTCGGGCCGCCGAGGCATGGGTCTATCACGTCATGACGGTGGCCAAGACGCCGGACTTGTACGATCCGGAGACGCTGTCCCGTATCCGTGCGGGAGAGACGATCGGCGCCGTCGCCTACATCGAGGCGCACCGCCGCATGGAGCGGCTCCGACGCGAGATCGCCACGACGTTCAAGAACGTGGACATCCTGGCCACGCCAACGGTTCCGATCCTGCCGACGCCGGCTGCCGCGACGCCGGCCGACGACACGCCGCGAATCCGCAACGTGGCGCCCTTCAACCTGAATGGACTGCCGGCACTCTCCATCCCCTGTGGCTTCTCGTCCACCGGCCTTCCGATCGGTCTCCAGCTGGTTGGCCCGCCATGGGGCGAGGAACGGCTGCTGGCAATCGCCACGGCTTACGAGAAGGCGACTGCGTGGCATAATCGACGGCCCGCCGAGGGTTCGGCCTGAAGGAGCGCAGGTGACTCGCAAGTGCGTGCCGATGATTCACGTGCCTGACGTGCAAGCGACCGCCGCGTGGTACGAAACGATCGGGTTTCGGATCGTGCAGACGGCTGGGGGCGAGGACCGCAGGCTCAGCTTCGCCCGGCTCGTATACGGCGACAGCGAGGTGATGTTCAACATCGGCGGAGTCCCGAGCAGCGCTCGCCGCCGTGAGGTCGATCTCTACGTCTACGCTGAGGACGTGGACGGCCTGCACGCCACGCTCGAAGACCGGGTAGACATTGTCGAGGGCCCGCACGACACGTTCTATGGCATGCGCGAGCTGATCGTGCGCGACCTGAACCGCTTCTGGATCACGTTCGGCGAGCCAAGCGCCGCGGCCAGGCTGCTCGGCGGCATTGCCGAGGGCGACCTGGCCGCGGTGCAGGTCGCGGTCACCAGGCCGGGCCTCTCGGCCGACCTGCTGACGGTAGGCTTGATGAAGGCATTGCACGCGTCGCAGCCGAACCAGGCCATCGTGCGTGTTCTGGGCGAGGCCGGCGCCGCCAAACCGCGGATTGCACCGGACCAGCTGCGGCAGCACGAAGGCACCTACGCACGCGATGGTGGAGGTCATGTGCGGGTGCTTCTCCGTGACGGCCTGCTGCGCGCCTTCACTGAAGACGGCTTCGGCGCGCACCTCGTGCCGATCGACGAGACGTCGTTCCGCCCGCTCGAATTCGGAACCACCACTGTCACGTTCGGCTGCGAAGGCAGTGCGGCCACGATGACGTTCTCTCACGGCGCTCACCAGGAGCGTCACACACGCGTCCAGGATGCAGGCCAGCGCTGACGCTGGACGTTCGACTCACAACCCACTCTCGAACAGGACCCAAATGTCGCAGCTGTCCCCCGAAAAGATTCTTCAGACTGGTTTTGCCTTCTGGCCGTCCAAGACGCTCCTCAGCGCGATCGAGATGGGCGTCTTCACTGAGCTCGGCCGCGGACCCGAAGATTTCGAGGCGCTCAGCGGACGGCTCGGCCTGCATCCGCGGTCGGCCCGCGATTTTCTTGACACGCTCGTGGCCCTCGGCTTCCTGCAGCGCGGCGGCGACCGCTATAGCAACACGCCTGAAACCGACCTCTTCCTCGATCGCCGCAAACCGTCATACGTCGGCGGCATGCTGGAAATGGTCAATGCTCGCCTGTATCACTTCTGGGGCAACCTGACCGAGGGGCTTCGTACCGGCCAGCCGCAGAACGAGATCCGATCGGGTGGTCCGGGGCTGTTCGAGGCGCTCTATGCGGATCCCGCCCGCCTCAAGCAGTTCCTTGCGGCGATGACCGGGCTCAGCCGCGGCGCCAACCTGGCCATCGCCCGCCAGTTCCCGTGGAAGGACTACCAGACCTATGTCGACGTGGGCACCGCGCAGGGCGATCTCGCCGTGCAGATCGCGCTGGGCAATCCGCACTTGCGCGGGATGGGATTCGATCTCCCCGAGGTCGGACCGATTTTCGAAGAGTACATAGAAGCCACCGGCGTGGCGGATCGGCTCCGGTTCGTGTCCGGCAGCTTCTTCGACCACGAGCTGCCGAAGGCGGAGGTCGTGACGATGGGGCACATCCTTCACGATTGGGATCTGCCGACGAAGAAGATGCTGCTCAGGAAGGCGTTCGACGCGGTTCCCCCAGGCGGCGCCGTCATCATCTACGAATCGATCATCGACGACGAGCGGAAGACCAATGCGTTCGGCCTGATGATGAGCCTCAACATGCTGATCGAGACGCCCGGCGGCTTCGACTACACCGGCGCCGACTGCATCGGCTGGATGAAGGAAGCAGGGTTCTCGTCGGCTCGGGCCGAGCACCTCGTCGGCCCCGACTCGATGGTGATCGGCGTCAAGTAGAGGCGGTTGAGGGAGGCCATGCCAACGCGCCGCGATGCCATCCGGTCGCTGGCGGCAACCAGCGCGCTCGCGGCCGCCGGTTCCGGGACGAATGTCTTCGCGGCGCAGCCCGGCAGCGAGCTCTTCATCGGTGGCGGCCGGATCGTCAATGCCGATGGCGTCCGCGAAGCCGACGTGCGCATCATCGGCGAGTCGATTGCCGAAGTCGGCGCTCGGCTGATGCCCGCCGCCGGAGCGCGAGTCATCGATGCTGCCGGCCGGCTGGTCATGCCGGGTGGCATCGATCCGCACACTCACCTCCATCCGTCGTTCGTCGACGATCTCACCAGCGGCTCGATGGCGGCGCTCGCCGGCGGCATTACGACGGTGGGGACCTTCGCGACGCCGGACACGGGGGAGACGCCGCTGGCGGCGCTCGATCGCATGGAGGCGCGGGTCCGGGCCGAGGCGATCGCCGACGTCATCCTGCATCTGTCGTCCTGGCCGCCCTCGTCTGAGCTGACCGCCGCCATCCCGGCGCTCGTGCACCGCGGCCAGCCGAGCGTCAAGGTGTATCTCACGCGCGCGGACTTCGGGGCGCGGCTGCACGACTTCATCCCGCAACTCGAGGCAGCACGGGATGCGGGTGTGGTGACGCTCGCGCACTGTGAAGACGGGGCGCTGCTCGCCGCCGCGGTGCGGAGGCTCACTGCCGAAGGCCGCACGTCGCTTCGTGACTACGCCGCCAGCCGGCCGCTCATCGCCGAGGTGGCCGCGACCGAACAGATGGCCGACCTTTGCGAAGACGTCGGCGGCCCGGTCTATGTCGTTCATCTGTCTTCGGCACGCGCGCTCGAGGTCTGTCAGAAGGCCAGGAAGCGTGCTCCGCTCCGTGTCGAGACGCGCCCGATGTACCTGCACCTGACGCTCGATCGCATGCAGGGGCCGGACGCGCCGCTCTACGTGGGGCAGCCGCCGCTCCGGGAACAAGCGGATCGTGACGCGCTCTGGCGAGGCCTTGCCGACGGCTCGATCGACGTGCTCGCCACCGATCACGCGCCGTGGACGCGCGCGCAGAAGATGGATCCTGCCTTGACGATCGCGCGGGTCCGTCCCGGTGTCAGCGATTTGCAGTTCATGCTGCCGATGTATTTCTCCGAGGGAGTTCGCGGCCGCGGGCTGCCGCTGACTCGATTCGTCGAGACGACCTCCACCAACGCCGCGAAGATCTTCGGCCTCTACCCGAGGAAGGGCGTGATTGGCCAGGGCGCCGACGCCGACGTTGTCGTGTGGGACCCGGAACGGCCGGGAACGGTGACGGCCGAGGCCGACCTGTCGAACTCCGACTACTCAGTGTATGAAGGGTGGAAAGTGACCGGTTGGCCGGCGATCACGATTCGCCGCGGCGAAGTCGTGTTCGAGAACGGGCGAAATACGGGGAAGGCTGGGACCGGTCGGCTGGCGCGTCGTGACGCGTGGCACCGCTGAGACGAGCCGGTTCCTGACAGGAGGCGACAACGATGCAACGGCGCACTTGGTTACTCGTAGCGATCACGATTGCAACGGCATTGCCCGTGGCCCAGCCGCCACTACGCGCCGATGGTCCGGCCGACGCAGCACTCAGCGGGCGCATCGACGAATTCGTTCGCGCCGAGATGAAGCGGCAGCGTGTGCCAGGCGTGGCGGTCGGCATCGTCAAGGACGGTGCCGTGGTGAAAGCGCAGGGCTACGGCGTCGCGAATCTGGAGCACGACGTCGCCGTGACGCCGGACACGATCTTCGAGTCCGGGTCGCTCGGCAAGCAGTTCACCGCGACCGCCGTCATGCTGCAGGTGGAAGATGGGAAGCTGTCGCTGTCCGACACGCTTGATCGATTCTTCCCTGAGGCGCCGCCGGCCTGGCATGGAGTCACGATTCGTCACCTGCTGACCCACACCTCCGGGCTGCCCGATTACGTGAGCGGGATGATCGACGAGCGGCGCGACTACACTGAAGATGAACTCGCGCGCTTCGCCTACAAGCTGACCCTGGAGTTCGCGCCAGGGTCGCGATGGAACTACAGCAACACCGGCTACCTGCTCCTCGGCATCATCGTGCACAAGGTGTCGGGCGCGTTCTACGGCGATGTCCTCGCTGAACGCGTCTTCCGGCCCATCGGCATGAAGACGACGCGCGTGATCAGCGAGGCCGACATCGTCGCTCACCGAGCCGCGGGCTACCGACTGGTCAAGGGTGAGGTGAAGAACCAGGAATGGGTGTCGCCGACGCTCAATACGACGGCTGACGGGTCCCTCTACTTCTCGCTTCGCGACATGCTCGCGTGGGACGAGGCGGTCCGCTCTCGCGCGGTGCTGAAAGGCGACAGCTGGCGCGAAATTCTGACTCCGCTCACGCTGACCAGCGGCAAGAGCTACCCGTACGGGTTCGGGTGGAGCATCGAGAGGCGAGGCGGCCAGCCACTCCATGAGCACGGCGGATCGTGGCAGGGCTTCAAGACGCAGTTTTCGCGGTTCATCGGTGAGCAGCTGTCGGTCGTCGTATTGGCAAACCTGGCGGAAGCCGATCCAGCGGTCTTCGCGGACGGGATTGCCGCGATCGTCAACCCGGAACTGGCGGTGCCGCCGCTCGCCTCGATCGATGATCGCGATCCGGCAGTCACGAAGCGGGCCGCAGCGTTGCTGGAATCGGCGAGAGCCGGCAGCCTCGCGCCGGCCGACTTCGCCTACCTGCGTGCCGGCTTCTTCCCCAGTGGCGCAGAGCGTATGCAGGAGCGGCTCCGCACGCTCGGGGCGGTGCAGAAGCTTGCCCTCGTCGGGCGCGAGGACCTGGGTGACGATCGCGTGTTCACCTACATGGTCACGTTTGCCGGCGGAACCCGCCGCTATACCATCGCGCTCGCACCGGACCAGCGGCTGTCGAGATTCAGCCTCTCGGAGCCCTAGCGATGTTTGTCGGGCACCTTGCGGCGGCGTTCGGCGCGCGCGCGGCCGAGCCGCGGGTCCCGCTCTCGGCGGCGGTTGCCGCCGCCTTTGCGCTCGACATGCTCTGGCCGATCCTGCTGCTCCTCGGTGCGGAGTCGGTGCGGGTCCATCCCGGCGACACGGCGTTCACGAACCTCGCCTTCGATTCGTATCCCTGGAGCCATTCACTGGCGATGGTGCTCTTGTGGTCGGCTGCGGCTGCCCTCGTTGCCCGGCGCCGCCTGGGCGTGGCGCGTGCGGCCGCAATCGTCGGCGCATTGGTGCTCAGTCACTGGGTCCTTGATTTCGTGACCCACCGTCCCGACCTGCCGCTCTGGCCGTCCGGCCCGCTGGTCGGATGGGGACTCTGGCAATCGATTCCCGGCACCATCGCGGTAGAGGGGTCGCTGCTCGCCCTCGGGCTCGCGGCGTACCTACGGGTCACCGCTGCTCGTGACTCGGCAGGGCGCTGGGCGCTGGCCGCCCTCGTCGCGCTCACGACCGCGATGTGGATCACGCAACCCTGGACCTCGCCGCCGCCGTCATCCACCGCGATCGCGCTCGGCTCGCTGGTGCTCTGGCTGCTGCCGCTCTGGGCCGGGTGGATCGACAGGCATCGCCGGCCGCTGTGACAGAATCGCCGCGAACATGACCGCGTTCGCGCCCCGATCGTTCGAGTACGAAGGTTGCCGGCTCGCGTATTACGTCGAGGGCAGTGGCCCCCCGGTGATCTTCATCCAGGGAGTGGGCGTGCACGGCCGGGGCTGGGCGCCGCAAATCGAAGGGCTCCGCTCGCGGTTCACCTGCCTCTGCTTCGACAACCGCGGTATGGCCAGGAGCCAGCCGGCGGCGCGGCCGATTTCGGTGGAGCAGATGGCGGCGGATGCGCTCGCCTTGATGGATCGCGAGCGATGGGAATCGGCGCACCTCGTCGGCCACTCGCTGGGCGGGCCGATCGCCATGCAGATGGCCCTCGATCACTCCGCGCGCGTGCGCAGCCTCTCGCTCCTCTGTACGGTGGCGCGCGGCGCGGACGCGACCCGATTGAGCTGGCGCCTGCTCACGGTCGGACTTCGCTCGCGGATCGGGCCGCGCGCAGCACGGCGACGCGCGTTTCTCGAGCTCGTCATGCCGCCCGGCAGTGTCACGCGGTCCGGCGCGGCACAGACCGCCTCAGAACTGGCGGAGCTGTTCGGTCACGATCTGGCCGACCAGCCGGAGATCGCGATGCCACAACTGCGCGCGCTGCGCCGGTTCGACGCTACCGGACGCCTGTTGCGCCTGGCCTCGATACCGACCCTCGTCGTCAGCGCCACTCACGACCCGATTGCGCCGCCGCAGTCTGGGCGAGCGCTCGCCGACGGCGTACCGGGCGCGAAGTTTGTCGAGATCGAGGACGCCTCGCACGGCCTGCCGATCCAGCATGCGGCGCGCGTGAACGGTGTGCTGCTCGATCACTTCGAGGCGGTCGAAGCCGGGCGAAGCCTCGGACGAGCCGCGGAGGTTTCCTGATGCGAGTGTCACGTGGAACGTGGTTCTGGCTGGCTCTTGGGCTGTCGGCCTGGAGCGGAGCGGTGATTGCAGGCCGTCAGAATCGCATCGACGTGGTGACCCCGAACGCTCCGGAGCTTGCCGCGTTTGGAACGGAGGCCATTGGCGTCCGGACGATTACCGTCGTGGATCGGAACCGGCCCGACATCCTGAACACCAAAGAGGATGGCCCGACGGCCCGATACGATCGTCCGCTCACCCTGGAGATCTGGTACCCGGCCGCGCTCGCTGCTGGCCAACATGCTGGAGGGGTCTACCAGGTCGTCACTCGAGATCCGAAGATTCACGCCGCGCTTTCGGGACAAGCGGTGCGCGACGCCGCCCCGCAGACCTCGGCTGCGCCCTTTCCGCTGGTGATCATCTCGCACGGGTACCCAGGCGACCGCTTCCTGCTGAGCCACCTCGGCGAGAACCTCGCGAGCAAAGGCTACGTCGTCGTCTCGATCGATCACACCGACAGCACCTACATCGATCAGAAGGCGTTTGCCAGCACGCTCTACAACCGGCCGCTCGATCAATTGTTCGTGCTGGCTGAGATCGATCGGTTGTCGCGCTCGATCGAGGCGTCCCAATTCCTTCGCGGCCTGGTGGACGCGAGCCGAACCGGAGTTGTCGGCTACTCGATGGGCGGCTACGGCGTGGTCAACGCGATTGGCGGCGGGTTCAGCGCAGCCAGCGAGACGTTCAGGGGTGCGCCTCCCAATCACCTGCTCGCAGAACGCGGCGCGGCCAACCCCACCTATCGGGACACGGTCGATTCGCGAATCAAGGCCGCTGTCGCGATCGGACCATGGGGAATGCAGCTTGGCTTCTGGGATAGCGCCGGCCTGAGGGGAATCCACACGCCGGTCCTGTTCGTCGCCGGGAGTGTGGACGATGTCTCCGGTTACGAGAAGGGGACGCGAGCCATCTTCGAGGGCACGGTCAACGCGGATCGCTATCTGCTCACGTTCCTCGGCGCGAACCACAACGCGGCGGCGCCGCATCCGGCGCCGGTCGAAGTGCTCGGCGTGGACGCCTCATCCGCCGCCTATGCGCACTACGCCGATGCGGTGTGGGACACCACGCGGATGAACAACATCCTGCAGCACTTCGTGACCGCGCACTTCGATCGGTATCTGAAGGGGGAACCAGGAAAGGCGGTGTACTTCGACGTTGTGCCGAACGGCAAGGATGCCGTCTGGGCGATGGGCGCCGACGGCGCGCCGCAGGCGGCCCACACCTACTGGAAGGGCTTCAGGCGCGGGACCGCGGTCGGCCTGATGCTCGAGCACCGGCGGGCTGGCGAGTAGTTCCGCTCACCACCGCAGCACGGCGGCGAGCTGGCCGTCGAGATCCTCCGGAATGGTGCGCAGATCCAGGACGACACGATCGTCGAGGATGCGCGCGACCAGCGGCGTCTCGAGGCCGCGGAGCCGCGCTTCGAGAGCGGCTGCGCTCAGCTCATCGCGTTCCAGCGCAAGCAACACAGTGGGCAGTTGCACACCGGGAGCGCTGCCGCCTCCGACGGCGGAGCTGCCGCTGACGAGCGCGACACGCCAGCCGGACTCGACGAGCTGCTCGGCGAGTGCGCGCGCTCGCGCTTCGATGGCGTCCACGTCGAGCGTGAGCATCCGTCGCACCGGCACGGTCTCGTGGGCACGGCCAGCCAGGTACTCGATCAGCGTCGCTTCGAGCGCGGCGTAGGTCAGCTTGTCAACGCGGAACGCGCGCATCAGGGGGTGTGTCCGGAGCGTTTCGACCAGCGCCGCACGTCCGACGAGAATCCCGGCCTGCGGGCCGCCGAGCAGCTTGTCGCCGCTGAAGCACACGAGATCGACGCCCGCGGTGAGCGACGCTCGCACCATCGGCTCGTCGGCCAGCGGGGTGTCGAGGTTGCCGCTGCCGAGGTCTTCGACCACCGGGATTGAGAGCCGGCGTCCCGCGGCAACCAGCATCGCCAGGCTGGGACGTTCGGTGAAGCCTTCGACGCGGAAGTTCGACGGATGCACCCGGAGAATCAGGGCGGTCTTCGGCCCCGCCGCCGCGGTGTAGTCCGGCACGCGGGTGCGGTTCGTGGTGCCGACCTCGCGCAGGATCGCTCCGGACTGGGCCATGACGTCGGGGACCCGAAAGCCGCCGCCGATCTCGACCAACTCGCCGCGAGAGATCAACACCTCCCGTCCCCGCGCGAGAGCGGCGAGCATCAACAGCGTAGCGGCGGCGTTGTTGTTGACGACCACCGCGGCCTCGGCGCCGGTCAGCGCCGTCAGCAGTGCCTCGGCGTGAACGGTTCTCGAACCCCGCGTTCCCCGCTCGAGGTCGTATTCGAGGTTGGTGTAGCCGCCGGCGGTGTCGCGGATGCGCTCGATGGCCGCGGCCGCCAGCGGGGCGCGACCGAGATTCGTGTGGACGATCACGCCGGTCGCGTTCAACACGCGCCGCAGCGATCCGCGCGCGGCGACGGCGAGCCTGGCGGCGGCATCGGCCTCGATCGCTTCGGCGAGATCGGCCGGAGCCGGCTCTCGGGCGACCAGCCGCCGGCGGAGCGCCTCGGTCGCGCCGCGCAGCGCGTCGCGCACCGCCATCGCGCCGTGCGCCTGTTCCAGCGCGGCCACGGCGGGCCGCTGCTTCAACTGATCGATCGACGGCAGATCGCGCGGAGAGGGCACGACTGTTTCATATCACGGGGGTTCAAGACCCGGAGGTTCAAAACAACGGGGTTCAACGCACGTAGGGCTCAAAGCCACGAAGGTTCAAGAGACACGGGGGTTCGCAGCTCGGGTGCAGAGGTGCAAAGGTGAAGGGGTGCAAGGGTGCAGGGGTGCAAAGGTGCAAAGTTGCAAGGGTGCGAAGGTGCGAAGGTGCAAGGGTGCAAAGGTGCAAAGGTGCAGGGGTGCAAAGGTGCAGGGGTGCAGGTCTCAGTGTGAACCCTCGTGACTGTCTTTGACCCCTGTGCTTTCGAACCCCGGTGAAGTGCGCGTGTTACGATCGGCAGTCTCATGTCAGGCCGCACGACCCGTCCGCTCGAACGCTTCTGGCCGTACGTCGAGAAACCCGAGGAGCCCACGGCCGACGAGCTCGCCGCGCTTGATCCCGATCTCTACGCGGCGCTGTTCGGGCCGCGGGACTTGCCGTTCTCGATCACGCTGGTCTTCGCCCCGTTCGACGGGCCCGATTACACGCGTGCCGTGACGATGGCCAAGGCGTCGGCGGAGTATCGCGAGGTCGGGAGCGGTCCCGATCTGCGCCATCGCGCCCGGTTCTTTCCCGGCGACGCGCTGCGGATGCGCGATCTCTTCGAGGTGGTTGGGCCGCAGCCTACCTGCGACGTGCTGATCGACGACCGTCCCGTCCCCTACGCGCGGGACCTGTGGCTGCCGCTCGTCTGGTTCCTCCTGCTGCCCTGAATGCCGCTGCCCCTTTCTGAATTCGAGCGTGAGCTGCGGCTCCTCGAGGCAGAGCTGAAGCGCCTCGAAGCCGAATACAACCAGTTCTTCGCCGGCCGCCTGCCGCGCCTGCCGTGGGATCAGCGTACGCGCGTGGACGCGATGATGAAACGGTTCGATCGCATGGCGATCCAGAACACCGGCGATCGCTTCCGCTTCCAGACGGTGCAGTCGCGATGGGCGGCGTTCACCGAGTTGTGGGAACGACAGCTGAAAGCGCAGGAGACTGGACGGCGTCCCGGCCGCGGGCGCGGTGGCGCGCCAGCACCGTCCCAGCCCGCCGCCCCGGCTCCGCCGCCCGAGCGTTCGGCACCGAAGCCGGCCGCCGCGACGCCCTCCGTACCCCCGCCTCCGCCCGAGCCACGGGAGCGGCCGCTCCAGGGTGTTGTGGGCTCAGCAACCATTTCCGATGTGGCCGCGCAGTCTGATCGCGTGAAGGAGCTTTACGAGCGGCTGAGCGCGGCGAAAAAAGACGCGGGTGAGAAGCCGCTCGAGTTCGATCGCTTCAACGCGGCAGTGCAGGCGCAGGTGAAGAAGCTGGGGCAGGGCGGCCGCGAAGTGGCGTTCCAGGTGTCGGTGAAGGAAGGGAAGGTGACGCTGACCGCGAACCCGACCGAGGAGTCTTGAGAGTCGGCGCTCGAACTTTCGCTCACCGGGGAGATGAGCGACTGGCGCCGGACGGGGGTCGCCCGGCGCCAGCGGTCAAGTGTGGTTCAGACGCGGGTAACGTTACCCGCCTGCGGCCCCTTCGGGCCATCGACGATTTCGAATTCGACCGGCTGCCCCTCTTCGAGGGAGCGGAAGCCAGAGCCCTGGATCGCCGAGTAATGCACGAAGACGTCGCTGCCGCCTTCGCGCTCGATGAAGCCATAGCCCTTGGCGTTGTTGAACCACTTGACCTTGCCTGTAATGCGCATGTTTCTTCTTCCTGCTATCGGTGGCGAGCCACCGTCTCGTCCTACCCGCGCCGAGGCTGTTTCAGCCTTGATCCGGGCACAAAAAAAGCCGCACCGCGCGGCCTTTCCGGGTCCGGTAAGTTGGACCGCGGCCAGATTCTACTCGTCAGTTACATTTGGTGTCAATTCCGGACAGCGTTCCTATGCGCCGAGCCATTCTCACCGTTTCCAATAAAACAGGCCTGGTGGAGTTCGGCCGCGGCTTGAGCGCCCGCGGTTTCGAATTGGTTTCGACTGGCGGCACCGCCCGCGCGCTGGCCGATGCCGGGTTGCCGGTGATCAACGTCTCGGACGTCACCGGGTTCCCCGAGATGATGGACGGACGGGTCAAAACCCTGCATCCGCTGATCCACGGGGGCATCCTGGCCCGGCGCGACCACCCGGCGGACCTCGACGCCGCCCGCGCTCACGGGATTGGCCTCGTGGACCTGGTCGTGGTCAATTTGTATCCTTTCGTGCAGACGGCCGCGCAGCCTGGCGTCGCATTCGAAGACCTGATCGAGCAGGTCGACATCGGCGGGCCGAGCCTGGTTCGTGCCGCCGCCAAGAACTTCCGCGACGTCCTCGTCGTCGTGTCACCGGCGGATTACCCGGTGGTGCTCGCCGAGCTCGATCGCCAGGGCGGCCCGGCCCCGGCATTCCAGTTCGATCTGGCCCGCCGCGCGTTCGCGCACACGGCCGCCTACGACGCGGCGATCGCGTCGACACTGGCCGAATTCACCGCAACTGCCAGCGGGTTCAACCGCGAGGCTGCGCAGGCGCCGTTCGCACCCGATCAGCTGCTGCTCGATGCTCGCAAGATCCGTGACCTGCGGTACGGCGAGAACCCGCACCAGCCGGCGGCGTGGTACGCGGTCGACCCGGCCGCGGGTCTCGGTGCGCCCCGGATCCTGCAGGGCAAGGAGCTGTCGTTTACCAACCTCCTCGATCTCGATGCAGCCGCGCGCATCGCGCTCGAGTTCGACGAGCCGGCCGCGGTCGTGATCAAGCACACCAATCCGTGCGGGGCCGCGAGCGGCGACACGATCACCGAAGCCTACGTGCGGGCCCGCGAGGCCGACGCGCTCGCGGCGTTTGGCGGCATCGTCGGTCTCAATCGCGCAATTGACGAGAACACCGCTCGAGCAATCGTTTCGACGTTCATCGAAGCCGTCATCGCCCCGGCCGTTGACGATGCGGCCCGATCGATCCTTGCCACGAAGGCAAACATGCGGGTGGTCGTCGCCGACTTCGCGCCGCTGGCGCGCCCCGACGCGGCTGCGGCGCAGCGCCGCGAGATCCGTTCCGTGCTTGGCGCGCTGCTGGTGCAGGAACGCGATCAGGTGCATGAGTCCAGAGATGCCTGGCCGAGGGACGGCTCACGCGTCGTCACCAGGCGGCAGCCGACCGACGAGGAGTGGCAGGCGCTGCGCTTCGCCTGGCGGGTAATGGCTCATGTGAAATCGAACACCGTGATCTTCACCGATGCCGTGCGGACGCTGGCCATTGGCGCAGGCCAGATGAGCCGTGTCGATGCCGTCAAGGTCGCGGTTGCCAAGGCGTCCGGGTGGGGAGCCGGCCCCGCCGGCGTGCTCAAGGGGAGTGTCGCGGCGTCGGACGCGTTCTTCCCGTTCCGCGATGGCCTCGATGCGGTGGCCGCCGCCGGCGCCACTGCGGTCGTGCAGCCGGGCGGCTCGGTCCGCGATGCCGAGGTCATCGCCGCCGCCGACGAGCACGGCCTGGCGATGGTGTTCACCGGACGGCGTCACTTCCGCCACTGAGCGCGGGACCGAACCTGGCTCGTAATTCGCCGGCGTTGACAGTCGCGGCGCCGAACTTTCCCACCGAAACACCGGCCGCTTCGTTGGCGAGGGCGGCGGCCTCGGCGACGCTGGCTCCGGCGGCCAGCGCAAGGGCGAGTGTTGCGATGACCGTATCGCCGGCGCCGGTGACGTCGGACACCTCGCGCGCGGTGGCGGGAAGCGCGCCTTCGACGCCGTCGCAGGACAGCCACATGCCGCGTTCGCCGAGCGTGATGAGCACGCCGCCCACCCCCGACCGCTCGACGATGATCCGCGCTGCCTCCCGCGCGTCGTCGATCGCCCGGATGCGGCGTCCCGACGCGGTCTCGGCCTCCACGTGATTGGGTGTGACGAGCGTCGCGCCTCGGTAGAAATCAAGGTGCGGGACCTTCGGATCGACCAGCAGGGGTATCGGCCGGTCGTGCGATCGGGCGACGAGGTGCGCCATCAGGCGCCGTGACACCACGCCTTTCTGGTAGTCGGACACCAGCAGGACGCCCGCTTCCTCGAGGTAGTGGTCGATGACGTCGGCGAGCGCGTCCTCGCCTGCGCGGTCCAGATCGCCATCGGCCTCGTAGTCGATTCTGGCGACCTGCTGGTTGCGGCTCGTGACCACACGGACCTTGGTCGTCGTCCGGCGGTCGGGGGTGGTGATGAGTCCATGGGCGCGAACGCCGCGCGCGGCGAGCTCCGCAGTCAGCGATCGGCCATCATCGTCGTCGCCAACCACGCCCACCAGGACTGCGCCGCCGCCCAGCGCGACGATGTTGTGCGCGACGTTGGCAGCCCCGCCGAGCCGGTACTCGTCGTGATCGTGAACGACCACCGGGACCGGCGCCTCCGGCGAGATGCGGCTGACTCGCCCGAACAGGAAGCGATCGAGCATCACATCGCCGACGACGAGCACCGTCGCCGAGGAGAAATTGTCGATGAGGCCGCGGGCCCGTTCGGCGGCGAGGACGGGAAGCGCGGGCGCCCTCATCCCGCGTCGCGGTCGCCGCGGGCTGCCGCGAACGGCAGTGTCACCATGACGAGAAACAGCATCAGGAACTCGGAGTCGCCGAAGTTGTACTCGGACATGCCGGCGACCAGCATCGCGGCCGTGGCGCTCAGCCCGGCGGTTGCGAGCGGGCGCACGCCGGCGGTTCGACGCAGCCGCCACAACCCGACGATCACCGACACGATGAAGACGGTCCAGATGGCCAGCGCCGGGAGGCCGCGTTCCGCTGCCACCTGCATCGGGACGTTGTGCAAGTGCGGGTTGTTGGCCTGCACCGCCGCGGCGGTACGGTAGTCGGCGTAAACGTGTCCGACCATGTCGGGACCGACGCCGGTCCACGGGTGATCGTGGACGATGGCCACGCCCGCCTCGAGCATCGCGACCCGGTCACGGGTGGTCGGATCGCTCATGTCGCCGATCGAGTTCATGCGGTTCGACAGCGCGTCGGGAGCGACGAACAGCGCGAGGAACGCGACCACGGGAATGATTGCCGTGAGCCTGATGTCCTTGATCAGGAAGAGCACCGCCGCGCCGGCCGCCGCGCCAAGCCACGCGCCGCGGGTGAGGGTGAGCGCGAGCGACACCAGCAGCGCCGGCAGCACGAACGCCGACCACAGGCGATCGCGCGAGCCGAACAGCAGCCGGGCCAGGCTGGCACAGATCACCAGCATCAGCGTGCCCGAGTAGGTCATCCAGTGCGAGAGCGTGCCCTGCATCCGTCGTCCGAGGTTGTCGTAGTTCAGGATCCCGTATTGCACGATGCCCACGAACGCGCTGGCTGCCCCGACCGAGATGATGATCGTCAGCAGCGTGTCGGCCCGCTGGCCGCGCGCGAAGTCGTAGACGAGCGGGACCAGGAGAAAGAGGAACAGCTGCTTGCTGTCGGCAAGGCTGATGGCCGGGTTGAGCGAGAACCCGGCCGCGACCAGCGTCGCGGCGGCGTAGGCGACCAGCGGCCAGAAGAACGGCGGCGCGTTCACCTCGGTCCGGCCGGACAGGTGCAGAACGAGCCAGCACAATACCGACAGCCCGAGCAGGATCTGGGCAGCGGCGATCGAGAACAGCATCGTCGCCCCGATTCCGAACAGCGCAAACACGCCGACGCGCTCGAGGCGTTCGTGCGGAGTGTTAGCGGTCAGCGGGACGGACCACATCGTGGCTGACCAGCTTACCGCAGGGCGGCGCTGAGGGCGGACTCGCAGGCGGTGAGGACTTGGGCCACGGTAATCCCGGTCAGGCAGCGGAAGTCTCCCGGCACGCACGATCGTTGATGGCACGGACGGCAGGGCAGGGGACCGGCGTCGACGCCGATCGAGGGAATTGCCGGGTCGCGCCACGGGAGCGACCGTTCGGGGAGCGTTGGTCCGAAAAGCGCGACGATTGGCGTGCCCGTCGTCGCCGCAATGTGCAGCGGGCCGCTGTCACCGCCGATGTACAGGTGCGCTCGGGTGACCAGGGCGGCCAGCTCCTCGAGATCGAACTCGCCGCATCGCACGATCCGCTCACCGTCGTCGCGGGCGAGCCGGCGTGCGAGGAGCGCAACGCGGCTGGCGGCATCCGCTTCCGATGGACCGGAGGTGATGACCACGTGCAGCGGCGTGGGTCGGGTCGCGAGAGCGGCGGCTAGCTCGGCGAAACGCTCGGCGGGCCAGCGCCGGAACGGGTTGCCGGCGCTCACGTGCAACACCGCCAGGCGCGCGTCGTTACTGAGACCCGCATCGCGAAGCCGTTCGTCGACGCGTTGGATCGCGACCGGGTCCAGCGCCATCGTCACCGGATTGCGCGCCGGATCGGCCGGGCCGATCCCGAGCGGCCCGAGCAGGTCCCACTGGTTCAGGACCGAGTGTCGCGGGGGCAGCAGCGATCGGGTCCACGGAACACGATGCGTGTAAGCGAGACGGCGGCCGGGCAGCGCATAGCCGATCCGCATCGGTGCGCCCGAGGCGCGGGTCAACCACGCGGCGCGAGGACCGCCGTGCAGGTCGATTGCGATGTCGAATCGCTCGCGGCGCAGCCGCCGGCCGAGCGACCAGTCGTAACGCAGCCGGTCGAATCCGCGCGGGCGCCCCACGATCACCAAATCGTCGATGTGAGGATTGTGCCGGACGACAGGCGCGGCCGCGTGTTCGACCAGGTAGGTGAGCCGTGCGTCGGGAAAGCGCTGCTTGAGCGCAGCGAGGAGCGGCGTCGTGAACACGACGTCGCCGATCATGCGCAGCCGGACCAGCAGAATCGCGCGCGGGTTCAGGGCTCGACCGTGGCTTCGTCGATCAGCATTACCGGGATGTCGTCCTTGATCGGATACACCCGGTGACAGCTGTCGCACTTGAGGGCCGTCCCGTCCTTCACGAGCGTCACGGGCGTCTTGCAGGCCGGACACGCGAGGATCTCCAGCAGCTCCTGGTCGACGGGCATAAAAGGACTATACACCGCCGAATCGACCGGTCAGAATCTTCGACATGCGCGTGATGCCCGCGACAGCGGTGCTTGCCCTGCTGTTGTCGGGGCAGACGGCTGGGGCTCAGAGTCCGTCTCCGTCGTCGACATCGGTAACCTCGGCGCAGGCGTATTACGACTTCATGCTGGCGCGGCGTCTCGAGTCTGACGGCGACGTAAAGGGCGCGCTGGCCGCACTCGACCGCGCCGAGAAATTGGACCCGAAGTCGGCTGAGGTGCTAGCCGAACGCGCCGGTCTGTACGCACGTCAGAATCAGGGGCCGGAGGCGCAAGCCACCGCCGAGCGCGCGCTCCAGCTCGACAAAGACAACGTCGAGGCGCATCGCATTCTCGCGCTCGTCTACTCGGCGTGGTCCGAGGGCGCGGGACAACCGCCGGCTGGGACCAACGCAGAGGCCGCGCGATCGAAAGCGATCGATCACCTGAAAGCGATTCGCGGTACTCCGGCGATGGCCACCGATCTCAGCCTGCAGATCGCCTACGGCCGCCTGCTGCTGGGGGCCGGAGAAACTGACGACGCGGTCACCGCGCTCGAAGCGGTCGCATCGCAAGCGCCTTATCTCGCCGAGCCGTTCGTGTTGCTGGCCGAGGCGCGGTCGTCGAAGGGCGAGATGCTCGAAGCTGCGGAGGCCCTGGCGCAGGCCGCGGAGATCAATCCGCGCTACTACGTGTCGCTCGCCGACATGTACGAAAAGCTTGGACGCTGGGCGGCGGCGGCTGGCGCGTATGGCCAGGCGATCGAAGGCGTTCGGCAGCCGAGCCGGGATCTGCGCCTGCGCTATGTCACGGCCCTGCTCAACGTTCCGGGCGGAGTGGGTGCATCACGCGCGAAGGACACCTTGACCGAGCTCCTCAAGACGAGCCCGGACGACACCCGCCTGCTTTATCTGTTGTCGATGGCGTCGCGGCAGCTGCAGGACGGGAAGGGCGCCGAAGACGCAGCCCGCCGCATCCTCGCCATCGATCCCACGAGCCTCGCCGGGCTGAACGCGCTGGCCCGCACGCTCATGGATCAGTATCAGTATCGCAGGGTCGTCGAGGTGGTAACGCCGCTCACGAAAGACCTTGCCGCTCGCACCAAGGGACGCGAGGGAGACGGCGCTTCAGTGCTCGCGCAACTCGGCCTTGCCCACCAGCAGCTCGGCGAGTTCGATGCCGCGGTGAATGCCTTTACCGCTGCCAAGGATCTATCACCGGACGAAGTCGCTTACGACCTGTACCTGGCCCAGGCGCTGTTGATCGCCCGAAAGAACGACCGCGCGCTCGCGGTCACTGGCGATGCCATCAAGAAGCACCCGGAGGAAATGCGCCTGATCAGCCTGCGCGCACAGGCGCTGTCGCGGCTGGGCAGGGCGAGCGAGGCGATCTCGTTCCTCGAAGGCGCGATCAAGGGTGAATCGCGCAGCCCGGAGCTGGCCTTTGCGCTCGCCGACACCTACGCCTCGCAGAAACGGTACGACGATGCGGTGAAAGTGATCGAGCAGGCGGAGACCGCGTTCGGCGAGAGCGACGAGTTCACGCTCAAGCTGACCAACTTCTACGAGCAGGCCGG
The DNA here is from genome assembly GCA_963709325.1 of uncultured Acidobacteriota bacterium. GTDB lineage: Bacteria > Acidobacteriota > Vicinamibacteria > Vicinamibacterales > UBA2999 > VFZN01. Next base: position 222,466 of record CAVPVV010000001.1, read on the forward strand.
CCGTGTTGCCGACGCGGAGCGCGAGCTGCGCGGCATGATCGAACGCGATCCGTTGGATTCGAACGCGCTCAACTATCTCGGTTACATGCTGGCCGACCGCACCGACCGGTACTCGGAAGCCGTCGAGCTGATCGAGCGTGCGCTGCGCGTCGAGCCGGACAACCCCGCATACCTGGACAGCCTTGGATGGGCGCTCCTGAAACAGGGGAAGGTCGCCGAGGCCGCGGCGCCGTTGGCGAAGGCCGCTGCTGCGGTGCCCGCGAACTCGGTAATCCAGGAGCATCACGGGGATTCTCTCGCCCGGCAGGGCAAGTGGACCGAGGCCGTGGCGGCCTGGCAGCGCGCGCTCGCCGGTGATGGCGAGTCGATCGACGCCGCCGCGATCGAGAAGAAGATTCGCGATGGGCGGCGCCGCCGCTAGGCTGCCCGCGCTGGTTCTCTCCGCTGTCGTTGCCGCGTCGTGCGCGGCGAAGGCCCCGGTCCGACCGTCGGGGACGGCGGCCCCCGCGCCTGACGCCGTCAGCCATTTCGACGCACTCACGACGCATTGCACAGGCCTGCGTACGATGACCGCGGAGTTGTCGCTATCCGGGCACGCCGGCGATCAGCGCGTGGGCGGCCGGGTCATCGCCGGCCTCGAGCGCGGCGGGTCGGTGCGGCTCGAGGGCGTGGCGCCGTTTGGCGCACCGCTGTTCATTCTTGCAGCCCGGTCGGAGCGTGCGACGCTGCTGCTCCCGCGTGACCATCGAGTGCTGGACGATGCGCCCGTGGCACAAGTGGTGGAGCGGCTCACCGGCCTCGCCCTGAGCGCCGACGATCTCCTGCAAGCGCTTGGCGGCTGCGTCGGTGCGGGCGCCGCCGCGAACGGCCGTCAGTGGCCTGGCGGCTGGGAAGCGGTGGAGGTTTCCGGCCAACGAACGGTGCTGATGCGCCAGCAGGCTGGTGCCTGGCAACTGACCGCCGTTGACGCCGGCGGCTGGCAGGCCGACTATCGACTGGTCCGGAACGGCGTTCCCCGCGAGGTCCGACTGCGATCGGCGGATGGGCGCGTCGACTTCAGCGCGGCCGTGCAGCAGTTGGAGATGAACACGTCGATCGACGCCGCCGCATTCGAGATCTCGATCCCCCCTGACGCCGCGCCCATGAGCCTCGACGAACTCAAGTCGGTCGCGCCGCTGCGCACCCCATGACCCTGTCGCTTCCAGCCTTCGCGAAGGTCAACCTCGACCTGCGCGTTCTCGGCGTCCGCGCCGACGGCTATCACGACCTGCGGACGATCTTTCAGTCGCTGGCGCTTGCGGACATCGTGACCGTGCGGCTCCGGCCCGGCCCGTTCGAGATCCAGTGCGACGACCCCGGCGTCCCGACCGATCGCCGTAATCTGGTGTGGAAGGCGGCATCGTTGCTGTGGCGCACGGCCCAGCGGCGACGGGGCGAACCCCGCGATTTGTGCGTGACACTCGAGAAACGCATTCCCGCCGAGGCCGGGCTGGGCGGGGGCAGCGCGGACGCCGCCGTCGCGCTCCGCGCCTTCAATCGCCTCTGGAAGCTGGGCCTGGACGGCGCGGCGCTGGCGCGGATCGGAGCTCGCCTCGGCGCGGACGTCCCCTTCTTCTTGGTCGGCGGCACCGCGCTCGGCCTCGGCCGCGGCGACGACATCTACCCACTCGCGGATCTGCCGAAGGTCTACGTTGTCCTGATCAAGCCGGGGTTCGGCGTGGCGACGGTCGAAGCGTATCGATGGTTCGACGAGGAGCCCAAGCGGTCTCGGCGCGAGCCCGCGGGCCGCCGGCAGCCGCCCGGTTGGCCGGACTGGGCCGCGGTTCTGTGCAATGACCTGGAAGCCCCGGTTGTTCGCCACCATCCGACCATTAGCCGGATCCGGCAGGCCCTTCTGGACGCCGGCGCCGTCAGGGCCGCGATGTCCGGTTCCGGATCGGCGGTATATGGGCTGTTCGAGCGCGCTGATGCCGCCCGACGGACCGCGCGGGACCTGGCCCGCCCGGGTTGGTTGGTGCTGGCGACCCGAACGCTGAATCGCGCGGAGTACCAGCGACTGGGGCGGTATGATGCCGTCGCGCCGCCGAAGCCGGTTGCCTCAGCCGGGGAAACCCGTATACGATAACGATTTGCCCCGGTGCGTTGGGGCGTGGCCAAGCGGTAAGGCGCGGGTCTTTGGAACCCGTATTCGAAGGTTCGAATCCTTCCGCCCCAACCAGTTTCACCATGCGACCGAGCGGTTTTGGCGATTTGAAGGTCTTCTCCGGCAGCGCGCATCCAAAGCTCGCCGCCGATATTGCGGATTTCCTGGGCTGCGGCCTGGGTCAAGCCCGGCTGCGCCGGTTTCCGGACACCGAGGTCTCGTTCCAGATCGACGAGAACATCCGCGGCACCGACGTCTTCATCATCCAGCCGACCTCGGCGCCGGTCGATCAGCACCTGATGGAGCTGATGATCATGGTGGACGCCTTCCGCCGATCGTCAGCCGCCCGCATTACCGCCGTCCTGCCCTACTACGGGTACGCCCGGCAGGACCGCAAGGACAAGCCGAGGGTGCCGATCTCGGCGAAGCTGGTTGCCAACGTGCTGAGCGCGGCCGGGACCAATCGTGTGCTGACGATGGATCTGCACAAGGCGCAGATTCAGGGGTTCTTCGACATCCCGGTGGATCACCTGTTCGCCGCTCCGGTGATCATCGACCATCTGTCGCGACAGGACTTCCCGCGCCTGACGATCGTCGCCCCCGATGCGGGCGGCGCCGAGCGGGCCCGCGCCTATGCCAAGCGCCTCAACGCCGAACTGGCGGTCATCGACAAGCGGCGCAGTCCCGACGACGGGAGCGCGGAAGTGATGAACGTCATCGGCGAAGTGCGCGGGCGCACCTGCGTAATAGCCGACGACATCATCGACACCGCCGGGACGATTCAGAAGGCGGCCCAGGGGCTGATCGACGCCGGGGCCGAGCGGGTGATTGCCTGCGCCGTGCACGGGGTGCTGTCGGGACCGGCGATCGAGCGGATCGAGAAGGCGCCGATCGATCGTCTGGTCATCACCGACACGATCCCGCTCGCCCCCGAAAAGGAAAAGTGCCAGAAGATCGTGCAGCTGAAGGTGAGCCGCCTGCTCGGGCAGGCGATCCGCAGCATTCACGAGGAAACGTCGGTCTCGTCTTTGTTCGTGTAGTACCTAGAGCCTAGAGCCCAGAGTCTAGAGCCTGACAGCGAAGGAACCCATGGAAGCCGTACTCGAAGCCGTCAAGCGCACCACCGTCGGAAAGAACGAGAACAACCGCACCCGCGCCGCCGGGCAGATTCCGGCCACGGTCTACGGCGCCCAGAAGGCCGGCGATCAAATCGCGCCGCTGACAGTCGCCGTCGATCCCAAGCCGTTCATGCGGATCCTGCACTCCAGCTCGGGGATGAACACCCTCATCACGCTGAAGGTGCAGGGCGAGGGCGACGCGCGCGTGCTGGTCAAGGAAGTGCAGCTCGATCCGATTACCCACCAGCCGCTGCACGCGGACTTCTACCGCGTGAACATGGATCGCCGCATCCGCGTCACCGTGCCGGTGGTGCTGAAGGGCGAGCCGCGCGGCGTGAAGGTCGACGGCGGCGTGCTCGATTTCGTGCACCGCGAGATCGAGATGGAATGCCTGCCGGCGGAGATCCCGAACGCCATCGAGGTCGACGTCTCGAACCTCGGCATGAACGACGCCATCTACCTCCGCGACGTCGCCAAGGACGTGACATGGCAGCCGGTGGATGATCCCGACACGATGCTCGCGCACGTCGTGACGCTGCGGGTCGTCGAGGAAGCGCCGGCAGCGGAAGGTGCGGCGGCTCCGGTGGCTGCGGCGCCTGTGGCTGGTGCGGCCGAACCTGAAGTCATCAAGAAGGGCAAGACCGAGAAGGAAGGCGAGGCCAAGCCCGAGAAGAAGAAAACGTAGCGCCGCAAATGGCGCAGGTTGCGCAGATGGCGCAGGTCCGCGGACGGACATGAAGCTCGTCGTCGGGCTTGGCAATCCGGGCGCCGAATACCGCGAGACCCGGCACAACGTCGGGTTTCAGGTGATCGAGGAGCTCGCCCGTCGCTGGGGCGTGCAGCAGTGGCGCGAATCGTTCGAGAGCCTTGCGGCGAAGACGGTTCGCGACGACCAGGCGGTGCTGCTCTGCAAGCCGCTGACGTTCATGAACCTGAGCGGACGCGCGGTGGCAGGGCTCGCCGGGTTCTATAAGGTGGACGTGCCGGATCTCCTGGTGGTCACCGACGACGTGGCCTTGCCGCTCGGCCGATTGCGGGCGCGGCGGGGCGGGAGCGACGGCGGCCACAACGGACTGAAGTCGATTGCCCAGTCGCTGGGCAGCGACGAATACGCCCGGCTCCGCGTCGGGGTCGGGCGCGGGGAAATTGAAGGGCCTGACGGGAGCGTCGTGGGACGCCCCGGGACGGCCGATCACGTGCTCGGCCGGTTTCGACCGGAGGAGCGCGAGACGATATCAGCGGCAGTTCTGCGGGCCGCGGATGCCTCGGAGATGTTCCTGGCCGAGGGAATCGAACGCGTGATGAACGCGTTCAACGCCGCAGAGAGGCAAGACGCGTAAACCCTTGCCACAAACGTGGCCAACGACTTGAATCCGTTGTCCATAAGGGGAGATTCGATGACTGGACGTACGTACGAATTGATCTACATCCTGGTGCCCGAGGCGACCGAACAGCAGGTCGCCGAACTGCAGACGCAGGTCGAGGGCATCGTCTCGCGCATGGGCGGCACGATCGAGAAGACCGATCCGTGGGGCCGGCGCAAACTCGCCTACGAGATCGGCAAGCACAAGGAAGGCTTCTACGTGCTGCAGGTGATTCAAGGCGGCGGCGAGCTGATGAAGGAGCTCGACCGGCGGCTGAAGAACCAGGAAGGGCTGATCCGGCACCTGATTGTCCGCGTCGACCAGCGGCAGGAGGTCGCGGATCGGGCGCGCACCAAGCGGACCGAGGCGTCGCGCCGCCGCCGCATCGCCCGCGGCCTGCCGCCCGATCGGCAGCCCGGCGAGGGGCCGCAGCACGACAACGACGACGACGCCGACGTGACCTACGACGGCGCAGACCTGGAATCGTAGGAGAGGTATCACAATGCCATTTGGAGGCAGGAAGCCGAGCGGCCCGGGCGGCAGGGGCAAGGGAGCGGCAGCCGGAGACAAGCAGGGCGGCCAGCGCCGCGGCCTGTTCCGCCGCCGCAAGGTCTGCAAGTTCTGTGCGGACCGGATCGACGACATCAACTACAAGGACGTCAAGCTGCTGAGCGGCTTCGTCCCGGAGCGCGGCAAGGTGCTGCCGCGCCGCATTTCCGGCACCTGCGCCAAGCATCAGCGGGCGCTGCGGGTCGCCATCTTCCGCGCCCGGCAGCTCGCGCTGCTGCCGTACGCATCGGACTAGCCGGGGGTTAACCCCTCAGCTCGCTTGTGTGGCGTGCGCCATCCGCTCGAACGGCCTTGAGTCGTGCCGGTGCCGGGCGGATTAGCGAGCTGATGGTCTGCGAACGCAATTGAATTGTGGGGTTAAGTCATGGAAGTGATTCTTCGAGATCACGTGGAGCACGTCGGCCGCCGCGGCGAAATCGTCAAGGTGGCGGACGGCTTCGCCCGCAACTACCTCCTGCCGCGGAAGCTGGCGCTGCCGGCGACCGAGGGCAACAAGCGCTGGGTCGAGCGCGAGCGGAAGATCGTCGAGGCGCGCGAAGCCGAAGAGCGCGGCGCCGCCGAGGCGATCGCGACGCGTCTGACCGCCCTCGATCTGTCGGTCGCCCGCCGCGTCGGCGAGAACGACCAGCTCTATGGGTCGGTCACCAACGCCGACATCGCCGACCTGTTGAAGGCCAAGGGCTTCGACATCGATCGCCGCAAGATCCTGCTGCCGGATCCGTTGAAGGCGCTCGGCGAAACCTCGGTGCCGATCAAGCTGCATCGCGACGTCACCGCGCAGGTGCGCGTGGCGGTTGTGAAGGAAGAGTAGAGCAGGCCGGGAGTCGGGCCGCCGCCGCAGGTACCGCATCATTCCGAGCGTCGGCGCGGTTTGGTCGCTTCCCAGAAGCCGAGGGAGCCGCTACAGTGGCGGCTCCCTCGTTTCGTTTGGACGGATCCCTCATCCCCAGAAGGTTCGACGATTGGCCGAGACCGCCGCGCTCGCTCGCACGCTTCCGCACAATCTCGAGGCAGAACGCTCGGTCCTCGGCGCAATCCTGATCGACAACCACACCTTCAACCTGGCGGCGGCGGTCATCAACCCGAACGCGTTCTTCCGCGACGCACACCGCCGGATCTTCGAGCGGATGTCGGATCTCTCGGAGCGCAACCAGCCGATCGATCTCGTCACGCTGAAGGACGCACTGGAACGCACCGGCGAGCTCGAGGAAGTCGGCGGCCCCGCCTATATCGCCTCTCTGATCGATGGGGTGCCGCGCTCCACCAACGTCGAGTACTACGCGCAGATCGTCAAGGAGAAGGCGACGCTCCGCGCGCTGATCTTCCAGGCGAACAAGATCCTCGCCAACGCCTACGAGGCCGACCAGGACGCCGACCTGATCCTCGACGATGCCGAGAGCGCGATCTTTTCCGTCGCGGAGGACCGGGTCAAGGCCGGCTTCGTAGCGATGAAGGATCTGGTGAACGAGAGTTTCCCGAAGATCGAGAAGCTGTTCGAGCACAAGAGCTACATCACCGGCGTGGCGACCGGGTTCGACGACATCGATCGGAAGACGCGGGGCCTGCAGCCCGGCGACCTCGTGATCGTCGCGGCCCGGCCTTCGATGGGCAAGACGAGCCTGGTGCTGAACATCTGCCAGCACGTCGCGACCCACGGCGGCATCGCCGGCTTCTTCAGCCTCGAGATGTCGAAAGAGCAGCTCTTCATGCGCATGCTCGCGACCGAGGCGCGGATCGACACCTACCGCCTGTTGAGCGGGCAAATCGGCCAGAAGGAATACGGGCAGATCTCGCACGCGCTCCAGACGCTGTCCGAGGCGCAGCTGTTCATCGACGACACGGCCGGGATCGGCGTGATGGAGATGCGGGCCAAGGCGAGACGCCTCCAGGCCGAGCACGGACTGAGCGTGCTCGCGATCGACTACGTCCAGCTGATGACCGGCCGCGGGCGGTTCGAAAACCGCACCCTCGAACTGGCCTCGATTTCCCGCTCGCTGAAGGGGCTCGCCAAGGAGCTCAGCGTCCCCATCGTCCTGCTCTCGCAGCTGTCGCGCGCCCCCGAGGCGCGCTCCGACAGGCGGCCTCAGCTCTCCGATCTTCGCGAATCAGGCGCGCTCGAACAGGACGCCGACGTCGTCTGCCTCATCTTCCGGGAGGAGATGTACAAGCTGGGTGACGAGCCGAGCGAGAACGACGGCGTCGCCGAGATCATCATCGCCAAGCAGCGCAACGGCCCGACCGGAACCATCAAGCTCGCCTTCCTGCGCGAGCAGACACGTTTTGCGAACCTCGCTCAGGGAGGCGGGGGGAGGGATCGAAGAACGGATGACGAGTGATTTGCGGCTGACCGCTCTTGGCAATCCGCTCTAGAATCCGGGACAGTGATCCGCTGCACGTCCGCGCGCGTCGATCTCGACGCGTTAGCCGCCAACTTCCGCGCCATTCGCGACTACCTCGGCGCCGAGGCGTCGCTCAATCGCACCGCCGGTGCCGGGACTCCGCGGGCGCCGGGGATCATCGCTGTCGTCAAGGCCAACGCCTACGGGCATGGGGCGCGGCCGGTTGCCGCGGCCCTGGAGCAAGCCGGCGCGACGATGCTGGCGGTTGCCGATATCGAGGAGGGCGTGGACCTCCGGCAGTCCGGCATTCAAATACCGATACTCGTCTTCGGCGCGCTGAGTGTGAGCGACGTGAGCGGGGTGTTCGAGTACCGCCTCACGCCCACGATTTCGAGTCCTGCAGCTGGTGCCGCGCTGGAGGCCGGCGCCGCGGCGAGGGGTACGACACTCTCGTATCACTTGAAGCTCGATACCGGTCTCAACCGACTCGGCTTCCGCCACGACAACTTGCGGAGCACGCTCCCCACCCTGCTGGCGAGCCCACACCTGCGGCTCGACGCGGTCTACACACATTTCGGAACCGCCGACGCCCCGGAGTCGCCGCTGTTCCAGGACCAGCGGCGGCGTTTCGAGTCCGTGACCGGTGTGCTCGACGATCTCGGCGCCGGGCCACGACTGCGCCACGCCGCGAACTCGGCGGCGCTGGTGCGCGATTCGCGTACCTGGTACGACTTCGTCCGCCCTGGCCTGCTCCTCTATGGGCTGATTCCGCCGCCGCTGCACACGACGCTCGCGCTCGAGCCGGTGATGTCGCTGACCAGCCGCGTCGTGGCGGTCAAAGGCGTGCGCGTCGGCGAGACGGTCGGATACGGTGCGCGATTCACCGCCGCCCGCCCCACGACTCTCGCCGTCGTCCCGGCCGGCTATGCCGATGGACTCGATCGGCGCCTGGAGGGGCGGGGCGCGCTGCTGGTTCGCGGCCGCCGCGCCCCCATCGTTGGCGCCGTGAGCATGGACATGCTGACCGTGGACGTCACCGAGATCGAGGACGTCACGCCCGGAGACGAGGTGACGTTGCTTGGCTCCGCCGGCAGCGAGGCAGCGCAGACCATCGACGCGCGCGAAATGGCCTCGTGGATCGACACGATTCCCTACGAAGTCCTGTGCCGGCTCGGCGCGCGCGTCCAACGCCAGTACTCATTGCCAAGACTCCAAGACCCCAAGACCTCAGCGACGATGAGACAATAACAACGTCGCGCGATGAAGGCCCCCAAACCCGTTTTCGTCTGCCAGGAATGCGGCTCGCAATCGCCGAAATGGCAGGGCCGCTGCCCTGATTGCGGCGCCTGGAACTCGTTGGTCGAGGAGCGCGCCATTGAGCCAGCGGCGGCGGCCAGTTCCGCTGGGCACCGCTACGCCCTCGGCGGCCAGTCGCAGGGTGCGGTGCGGTACTCGGAGATCGAGGCGCATCATTCAACGCGGCTCTCGACCGGGATCGGCGAGTTCGACCGTGTCCTCGGCGGCGGCATCGTGCCCGGATCCCTGGTGCTGCTGGGCGGCGAGCCAGGAATCGGGAAGTCGACGCTGCTGCTGCAGGCGACCGCAAACTTTGCCCACGCGATGGGGCCGGTGTTGTACGCCTCGGGCGAGGAGTCCGAGCATCAGATCAAGTCGCGCGGGGATCGGCTGGGCGTCGGCGACGCCCCGCTCTACCTGCTGGCCGAGACCTGCATCGAGCGCATCCTCGAGGAGATCGGCCGCGTGAAGCCGAAGCTCCTCGTCATCGATTCGGTGCAGACCGTGTTCTCGCTGAAGTTCCAGTCGGCGCCCGGCAGCATCGGTCAGGTCCGTGAGGCGGCCACGCAGTTCCTGTTCACCGCGAAGGGCCACAACCTGCCGACCTTCCTCGTCGGCCACGTGACGAAGGACGGCAACATCGCCGGCCCGAAAGCGCTCGAGCACGTCGTCGATACGGTGCTGTATTTCGAAGGCGAACGCCACCACGCGCATCGCGTCGTTCGCGCGGTGAAGAACCGCTTCGGGGCAGTCAGCGAACTGGGCGTGTTCGAGATGACCGGAGCCGGACTGAAGCCGGTACCGAATCCGTCGGCGCTGTTCCTGGCAGAGCGTCCGCATGCGACGCCGGGATCGGCGGTGCTCTGTTGCCTCGAGGGTTCGCGGCCGATCCTCGTCGAGGTCCAGGCGCTGGTCAGCACCAGCAGCTACGGGATGGCGCGGCGCATGGCGGTTGGCATGGACCAGCACCGTCTGACGCTGTTGCTGGCGGTGCTGGAAAAGCGCGCCGGTCTCCACCTGGTGAGCGACGACGTGTTCGTGAACATCGCCGGCGGGATGTCGATCGAGGAGCCGGCCGCTGATCTTGCGATCGTCGCCGCGGTGGCATCGAGCCTCCGCAATCGCCCCATTACTTCCGGAACCGCGGTCTTCGGCGAGGTCGGTCTCGGCGGCGAGGTGCGAGGCGTGCCGCAGGCGCCGCTCCGCATTCGTGAAGCCGAGCAGATGGGGTTTACCCGTTTGGTATTGCCGGCCGCGAACATGGACGCGGGCGCCGACGCCGGTGCAGGCTCGGATGGCGAACGGCGCGCGGAATTGATCGGCGTGCGCAGCGTCGGCGAAGCCCTCGACGTGCTCCTGAGTTGAGCTTGGGATAAGCTCTCCCGGAACTTTTCGTTATCAATAGGAGCGCGCGTGGCAAGTCCTGCGACCACTGACGGCCAGAAGAAAGTCCGGATCTCACCGACCACCCAGATCGTCCTGGGCCTGATCATCGGGTTGATCACGGGCTACATCGTCAGCAACACCAATCCGGACGCTTCCGAGGCGATCCGGCCGTTCGCGCAGCTGTTCATCCGGATGATCCAGATGATCATCGCGCCGCTGCTGTTTGCGACGCTGGTGGCCGGGATCGCCGGGGCCGGGCACTTCAAGGACGTCGGGCGCATGGGCCTGCGCGCCATCATCTACTTCGAGGTCGTCACCACGCTGGCGCTTCTCATCGGCCTGGTCACGGTCAATGTCATGAAGCCTGGCGTCGGCCTCGTCCTGCCGCCGCCGAGCGGCACGCCGCCGATCACCGCGCACCCGCAGACCTGGCAGGAAATCATTCTCCACATCGTCCCGACCTCGGTGTTCGACGCCATGGCCCGCGGCGACGTGCTGCAGATCGTGATCTTCAGCATGTTGTTCGCGATCGGCCTGAGCATGCTCGGAGAGCGGGGGCGGCCGATCGTCCAGTGGAGTGAAGTGCTTGCCGAGACGATGTTCAAGGTGACGCACATCATCATGCTCTACGCGCCGATCGGCGTCGGCGCCGCCATCGCGTACACCGTCGGCCGCAGCGGGCTCGGCGTGCTCTGGAACCTCGGCTACCTGGTGCTGACGCTCTACGTCGCGCTGGCGATCTTCGTGGCGGCTGTGCTCATTCCGGTCATGTTGTTGTTCCGGATCCCGATCGGCGGGTTCGTGCGTGCGATGAAGGAGCCGGCCCTGATTGCGTTTTCGACCACCTCGAGCGAAGCGGCGCTGCCGCTGGCGCTCGAGCGCATGGAGCAGTTCGGCGTCCCCCGGCCCATCGTCTCGTTCATCCTCCCGCTCGGTTACAGCTTCAACCTGGACGGGTCCACGCTTTACCTCTCTCTGGCGGCGATATTCGTGGCCCAGGCCGCCAATGTCGAGCTCACCATCGGCCAGCAGGTTACGATGCTGCTGACCCTGATGCTGACCAGCAAGGGGGTTGCCGGAGTCCCGCGGGCCTCGCTGGTCATCCTTGCCGGGACGCTCGCCGGCTACAACCTGCCCCTCGAAGGCATCACTTTGATCCTCGGCGTCGACGCAATCATGGACATGGCGCGCACAACCGTGAACGTGACCGGCAATTGCCTGGCATCCGTGGTGGTCGCGCGCTGGGAAGGGCAGTTCGAACCGAGAGACGTCCGCGCCGCCGAGGGCTGAGTTCGGCCGGCACCTGCTTGACCTCCGGCAGCCGCCGACTTACCTTTCCCCTTAGTCATTCCGGCGTCATACTGGAGCGTCTCGCGTCATGGCCTGGTTCATACTTGCGCGCCTGCTGTTTTCAGGGGCGGTCGTGTACACGGCGTTCCTGCTGCACCCATTGGGTCCGCAGCCGGTTGCCAACCTGCTGTTTGGTGTCGGTCTCGCGCTGCTCGCCGTCGTCTTCGAGTGGCAACTGCGCGAGACCCCGGTCGCGCACATGTTCGGCGCGCTGCTCGGCGGCGCGATCGGGCTGGCGCTGGCCAAAGGGATCGGGGCGGCGTTGTTCTGGGCCGACCCGGGTGATCAGCGAGTGGCCTTCCTCCACAGTTATGTCCTGTTGCTGCTGCCATACCTCGGGCTGGTCATCGGCGGCCGTAAAGGCGAGTGGCTGGAGCCGGTGCGGCTCATGGGTCTCTTCCGCGCGGCCGGGCCGGAGCGCCGCTACAAGATTCTGGATACCTCGGTCATCATCGACGGCCGCATTGCCGATCTCTGCGATACCGGGTTCATCGACGGCACGCTGGTCATTCCGCAGTTCGTCTTGAAGGAGCTGCAGCTCGTCGCTGATTCAGGCGATTCGATGAAGCGCAACCGCGGCCGCCGCGGCCTCGACATCCTGCAGAAGATTCAGAAGATGTCTGGCGCCGAGGTGATCGTCTCCGACGCTGACTTCCCCGAAATCCGCGAAGTGGACCTGAAGCTCATCGAGCTGGCCCGTTCGCTCAGCGGAAAGATCGTCACCAACGACTTCAATCTCAACAAGGTCGCCCAGCTGCGCGGCGTCCAGGTCCTGAACATCAACGAGCTCGCCAACGCCCTGAAGCCCGTGGTCCTGCCGGGCGAGATCATGAAGGTGTTCATCCTGAAGGAAGGCAAGGAATACAACCAGGGCGTCGCCTATCTCGACGACGGCACGATGGTGGTCGTGGACAACGCCCGGAAGATGATCAGCAAGACCATCGATGTGGTGGTCACGAGCGTGCTGCAGACCACCGCCGGCAAGATGATCTTCGGCCGTTACCTGGATCCGAGCCAGGTCACGCCCGTTGGCGTGCACGGCGAAGAGCGTCCTCGATCGCGGTCCCACGTCTCGTCGGGATCGGGCGTAACCCCGCCGGTTGCGGCCCCGGCCGCGTCGGTGGCCACTCCCGCGCCGTCACCCGCGGTGGTGCCCGTCGCCGATCCGGCCCCGCGCGCGGCGACGCCGGCCGCCGGCAAGTAGGGCTTGCGCGAATACTTTCATCTCCTCCGCACCGTGTTCTTCCTGATCCCGGCAATCGGGGTCTACACGGTGCTGCTCGGCACGCTCTCAGTTGGCTCCAGCGTTTTCGACAAGCGCGGCTACTTCGGCCACTGGTGTGCGCGGGCCTGGTCGTGGCTCATCCTCGCGACCACCGGCGTGGAGGTCGAAGTGCGTGGCCTCGAGCGGCTCAAGCCAGGCCGCACCTACGTGTTCGTCTCGAACCACCAGAGCATCTACGACATTCCGGTCATCTTCTGGTGGATTCCGTTCCAGCTGCGGATCATCGCGAAGGAGTCGCTGGGCCGGTTCCCGGTGCTCGGGCCGCACCTGAAACGCACCGGTCACATGCTCGTGGATCGGAGCCGTCCCGACCGCTCGGGCATCTTCGGCTGGGCCAATTCGCTGACTTCGAAGGGGCTCTCGCTGATCGTTTTTCCGGAAGGGACCCGGAGCCCGGACGGACGCGTGGGCGTGTTCAAGGGCGGCAGCTTCTACCTGGCGATCCAGGCCGGCCTGCCGATCGCGCCGCTGTCAATCGTCGGCAGCCGCCACGTGATGCGCAAAGGCCGGCTGACAACCCGGCCCGGCCGCGTCACGCTCATCGTCCACGAGCCGATCGAGACGCGAGCCGATCCCGATCCGCCGACCACCGAGGTCCGCGAGCTGGCCCGCAGGGTGCGCGAGATCGTCAGGCCGGCCCCCGACGCCGAGGCTCAGGCCGACGCTTCCCGCTTGGTGAACGAGCGGACGACCTCGTAGACGATTGGCAGCAGCGACACGCCGATGATGCCGAGCACGACCAGCTCGAAGTTGTTCTTGACCGCCGGGATGTTGCCGAACACGTACCCGGCCCCGGTGCAGATGCCGACCCACAGCACGCAGCCGGTCACGTTGTAGAACATGAACGACTGGTAGGGCATCTGCGCGCCGCCCGCGACGAAGGGCAGGAAGGTGCGCACGATCGGCACGAACCGCGCCATCACCACTGCCTTGCCGCCGTGCTTGAGAAAGAAATCGTGGGCCTTGCGGACGTAATCGCGCTTCACGAAGCGGTCGAGTCGCGTCGGCGCATGGTTTTCGTCGAAGAACCTGTGCGCGACCTTCCGTCCGACCGCGTAGTTGACCACATTGCCGACGACCGCCGCGACGGCCATCACCGCGATCAGCAGCTCAATCCGCAGCGCGCCGGTGGCGGCGAGCGCCCCGGCTGCGAAGAGCAGCGAGTCGCCCGGCAGGAACGGCGTCACGACCAGTCCGGTCTCCGCGAAGATGATCAGGAAGAGGATGCCGTAGACGATGAATCCGTAGTTGCTGGCCCAGAGCGCGAGGTACTGGTCGGCGTGCAGCAGCAAGTCGATCATGCGTTCACCAGTCTACACGGTGGGCTGGCTCGGGCCCGGCCGCTACAATAGCGGCGTGTCGGCCGTCGGAGTCTTTCACCTTGCGCCTTCGCTGTCGCCGATCGTCCGGCCGGCCGTGATCTGGTGGACCTCCGCGTCCGTCGTCGAGCACGCCGCGGCGCTCGACCAGCTGCTGGCTGAAGCCGAGGCCGATCTGCGCGCGCAGCCGCCGCAGGAGACCGCGGCGGTGCGCACGATGTACAAACGGGTGGGCCTGGACCCCACGAAGACGCGCCCCTCGAGCGAGGCGCTGCTCCGCCGGATCCTGAAGGGCGGCGGAGTTCCACGCATCAACGCGATGGTGGATGTGATCAACTGGTGCTCGGTCGAATTCCAGCTGCCTTACGGGCTCTACGATCGAGCCCGCATGCGCGGCGAGCCAACCCTGCGGCTTGGTGCCGAGGGTGAGGAGTATGCGGGTATCCGCAAGGACACGGTGCACGTCGCGGGCCGGATCACGGTGGCCGACGATGAGGGCCCGTTCGGCAATCCGACGTCCGATTCGGCGCGGACGATGGTGACGACGGCGACGACCGAAGCACTGGTCGTCGTCTACGCGCCGGCGGGCGCAGCGCAAGACCGGCTTGCGTGCGTGCTCGACCGCACCGCCGAGCGGCTCGAGCGCATCTGCGGCGGGCAGGAAGAGAGGCGATGGCTGGCGTGAATCCCGTTGACCCGCCCGTAGTGTCGGCCCTGATTGCCGCGGGTGGCCGCGGCGTGAGGCTTGGCGCCGGGCAGCCCAAGCAGTTCATCGAGATCGCCGGGCGGAGCATCCTGGAACGCAGCATCGAGCGCTTTGCGACTCAGCCCTCCGTTTCAGAAGTGGTGGTTGCGTTGCCGCCCGATCATCTGGAACCCATGACCGCACGCCTCGCGGCCCTGGGCTGGTCGCAGGTGCGCTGCGTCGCAGGAGGCCCGCGGCGCCAGGATTCCGTCGAGAACGCCTTTCGAGCCGCGCGGCCTGACGCCACCGTGCTGGCCATTCACGACGCGGCGCGGCCCTTCGTGCCGCCAGCGGTGATCGATCGCACGATAGCGGCGGCGGTTGCCCATGGAGCCGCGATCGCGGCGCTGCCGGTCCGCGACACCGTGAAGCAGGCAGCGCGGCAGTCGCGGTGCTGAAGCGCGGCCGATTGCGGCCACGCTTGCCCGTGAGGACATCTTCCTCGCGCAGACACCGCAGGCGTTCCGTCGCGAGGTGCTCGTGCGCGCCTTCGAGGTCGCGCATGCAGAGGGCCTCGACGTGACCGACGAAGCGATGCTGGCCGAGCGTGCCGGGTTCGCGGTTCACCTCGTCGAGGGCGACGCCGGTAACCTGAAGATCACGACGTCGGAGGATCTCGCCGCGGCTCGCGCCCGTCTGGAGCAAGCCACCGCGGCCACCGGCTTGGTACGAATCGGCACCGGCTACGACCTGCATCGTCTCGTCGCTGGCCGGCCGCTGATCCTCGGTGGAGTGACGATTCCCTTCGAACTCGGGTTGGTCGGTCACTCCGACGCCGACATCCTCTGTCACGCCGTGACCGACGCCATCCTCGGCGCCGCCGCGGCCGGCGACATCGGCCGGCTGTTCCCGGATACGGATGCGGCGTGGAAGGGCGCGGACAGCATCAAGCTGCTCGAGCGGGCGACCGCCCACCTTCATCACTCGGGCTACCGCGTCGTCAACGTTGACGCCACCGTGATCGCCCAGCGCCCGAAGCTGGTGCCCTACCTCGACGCGATGCGCACCAATCTCGCAAAGGCGCTCGAGGTGTCGGCGGAGCAGGTCAGCGTGAAAGGAAAGACGAACGAGCAGGTAGACAGCACCGGCCGAGGCGAGGCAATGGCGTGCCACGCGGTTGCGCTGGTCACCACGCTGTAGGATCGTTTGCGACTCCCGACGATGCGCGTACGATTTGCCCCTTCACCGACCGGTCACCTTCACGTAGGGAACGCGCGCACCGCGCTCTTCAACTGGCTGCTCGCCCGCGGACAGGGCGGGACGTTCGTTCTGCGCATCGAAGACACCGATCTCGAGCGATCGACGAAGGAGTCGGAAGCGAAGATTCTCGAGGACCTGCGGTGGATGGGGCTCGAGTGGGACGAAGGCGTCGAGGCCGGCGGCGCCTACGGTCCGTACCGGCAGACCGAGCGGCTCGACATCTATCGCGAGCACACCGCTCGTCTGCTCGCCAGCGGGCACGCTTACCTGCTGCTTCTGCTCGGCTGAGAACGCTCGAGGCCGAGCGCAAGGCGCAGCTTGCCGCGGGCCAGCCGCCGCGGTACGCCGGAACGTGCCGGGCCCTGGATCCGGCCGAGAGCGCCCGGCGTCATGCGGCCGGCGAGCCCGCCGTCGTGCGGCTGCGCGTGCCGGCGAACCGCGAGGTGGTGTTTCACGACCTGGTCCGCGGCGAGGTGACGTTCCACACCGATCAGATCGGCGATCCGGTGCTGGTCCGATCGGACGGCATTGCTGCCTACAACTACGCCGTCGTGATCGACGATCAGCTGATGGCGATCACGCACGTCATCCGCGGCGAAGATCACATTTCGAATACGCCGCGGCAGGTGCTGGTCTACGAGGCGTTCGGCTGGACTCCACCGGCGTTCGCGCACCTCTCGCTGGTTCTCGGCCCCGACCACGCACCGCTGTCCAAGCGGCACGGCGCCACATCGGTCGCCGAGTTCCGCGCCAAGGGTTATCTTCCGGAGGCGCTCGTCAACTACCTCGCGCTGATCGGCTGGGGCACCGGCGCCGAGGAACTGATGCCGGCGATGGACATCGCCAGGCGGTTCCGCCTCGAAGACGTGTCCCACAGCGCCGGCGTGTTCGACGAAGACAAGCTCAGTTGGGTGAATCGGCACTACCTCAAGACCGCGTCGCCGGCCCGTCTCGCCGCGGAATCCTTGCCGTTCCTCCGTGACAATGGCCTGGTCACGGCACCTCTCTCTGCTGACGGGCATGGGTGGCTCGAAGCGGTGCTGCCGGGCGTCGCCGCGTCAATCGACCGGCTCAATCAGCTGCCGGAGCGTCTCCACAGCGTCTTCCATTTCGACGCCGAGGCCGTGCTGGCTGACGGCGCGATGAAGCAGGAACTGCGGGAGCCGGAGGCGCGGGCCGTCGTGCGCGCGCTGGCGGCCATTCTGGATACAGCCGGACCGCTGACCGACCGCGAATCGTTCCGGTCTGCGGCCGCGCAAGTGAAGGAGCGCACGAGCGCGAAGGGCAAGGCACTGTTTCACCCGATTCGGCTGGCGCTGACGGGTGCCGCCGCGGGTCCCGAGCTCGACATCCTGGTGCCGGCGATCGACAGGGCAGCCACGTTGCCGCCTGACGCCGGCCTGCGAAAGGTCGTCTTCTGCCGCGAGCGGGCCGCGCAGGTGGCGGCACTGCTGCCAGCCTGACCCACGGTCGCACGCGTGTCGCATTTGCCGCTCCTGCCGGACTCCGCACCAGTCGTACCCGCCGCACCTGTCGTAGAATGCGCGCGTTTCCCCTTGCCGTCTGAACGTCTTCTGGAGGGTGCGTGATGGGTCGTTCGCTTCGCCTCTTCTCGATCTCCTCGATCATCGTCGTGTTCGCGCTGGCCGGGCTGGCCCGCCAAGGCCGGACGGCGGCGGCACCGATTGACGTGACGGTGCAGGAAGGGACGTCGATGTCGGTCGCGATCTCGCCCGACGGGCGCACGCTGGCGATCGATCTACAGGGCGGCATCTGGACGGTGCCTGCGGCAGGTGGCCCGGCCAGGCGCGTGACCGGCATCTACGAAGATGCCCGGCAGCCCACCTGGTCACCCGACGGCAAGTGGATTACGTACTTCAGCTACAAGGACGGCGGCTACGACCTGTGGAGCATTGCCCCGGACGGCTCGGGACAGCAGCGGCTCACGTGGGGGCCCTTCGACGATCGTGAGCCGGCCTGGTCGCACGACGGCACCCGAGTTGCGTTCTCGTCGGATCGAGGCAACCCGCTCGGCAGCGACTACAACATCTGGGTGCTCGACACTCGGACGGGCGAGCTGCGGCAGTTGACGAAGGACCCGTCCGAGGACTTCATGCCGACGTGGTCGCCCGACGATCGCGAGATTGCCTTCGCGTCGACGCGGGAGAACAGCCAGTCGATCTGGGCGGTGTCGGTTGGCGGACCTGTCGCAGCGGAAGGTGGCGACCGTGAATGGCGCCCGGCTCGACGCCCCGTCGTGGAGTTCGAACGGCCAGATCGTCTACCACGCCACCTCGGCTAACCAGAGCCGCTACGAGGTGGGCGGTACGGCGATTACCGGTAGCGAGAATGTGTTCGCGTTTCGCGCGTCGTGGTCCTCGCCGACCGAGTTCTTCTACGTTTCGGACGGGAAGATTCGCAAGCGGACGCTCGGCACGCCGGCGCCGCAGACGGTGGCGTTCACTGCGACGCTTCAGGTCACGCACCCGGAGTACACGCGGCAGGGTGCGCGACTTCACCTCCAACAAGCCGCGCAAGGTGCTGGGAATCGTGCGGCCGTCGCTTTCGCCTGACGGCAGTCAGATCGCGTTCGCGGCGGTTGGCGACATCTGGGTCGTGCCGTCGAGCGGCGGCAAACCGGTCAACCTGACCAACGACTCGGCCCTGGACACCGATCCGGCGTGGTCACCAGACGGCGCGAGCCTCGTCTACTCGTCGGACAAGACCAGTCCGCAGCTGCAGCTTTGGGTCCGCGACATGAAGAGCGGGCAGGCGAAGCAGGTGACGAACCTGAGCACGCAGCCGCAGGGCGCGTCGTTTTCGCCGGATGGCAAGCGGATCGTGTTCTTCAACGTTGACGGGATGTGGCGCGTCGCGCAGATCTCGGTGCTCGACCTTGCCGCCGGGACGGTCACGAAGATCCACGACACGCTGCCGCAGCCGGGCGCGCCCGTCTGGAGCCCTGACGGCACCCGCGTAGCGCTGGCCGGCGTGGCGCCGCTCAGCACGCGCTTCCGCGAGGGGACGAACCAGGTCCTGACGATCTCGACGACCGGAGGCGCCGACGAATGGCAGGCGCCGATCGCGATGATGGGCGTGGACTCTCGCGGGGGCGGCGGGGTGGCCTGGTCGCCCGACGGCACGAAGATGGCGGGGATCTACGGCGGGCTGTTGTCGATCTGGCCGGTGTCGCGCGAGCGGCGCCGCGCTCGGTCCGCCGCGCCCGGTCACTTCGGAGCTGGCCCATTCGCCCTCGTGGCAGGGCGATTCGCGGCACATCCTCTATCAGTCCTACGATGCGTTGAAGATCCTCGACATCGAGACCGGCGAGTTGCGCACGGTGCCGCTCGACTTCCAGTGGACGCCGGCGATCCCGACCAGCCGCATCGTCATTCACGCCGGCAAGCTGATCGACATGACGAGCCCGACCCCGCGCACCAACGTGGACGTGCTCGTCGAGGGCAACCGGATCGTCGAGCGTTGTTCCGCACGCCGACGGCAACCACTCGCGCGGCCAGGTCGTCGACGCCTCGCAGCAGACGGTGATGCCGGGCCTGACCGAGTTCCACTCTCACCTGCAGAAGGATTACGGCGCGGCGCAGGGACGGGCGTGGCTTGCCTTTGGCATCACCACGGTGCGGAGCCCCGGGAACACGCCTTACGAAGCCGTTGAAGATCGCGAAGCCAACGAGGCGGGCGTCCGGCCCGGCCCGCGCGTCTACGGCACCGGCTACCTGATGGAGTGGAACCGCGTTTACTACAAGATGGGCATCGCCATCTCCAGCGTCAGCCAGTTCGAAATGGAGCTGCAGCGCGCGAAAGTGCTCGAGCACGATCTGATCAAGAGCTACGTCCGGCTGCCGGATCCGCAGCAGAAGCGGATGGTGGAGTTCGCGCACTCGATCGGCGTGCCGGTGGCCACCCACGAAATCTTCCCGGCCTCGTTCGTCGGCGTGGACAACACCGAGCACACCTCGGCGACGAGCCGTCGCGGCTACTCACCGAAGATGGCGACGCTGCAGACGGCCTACGACGATGTGATTCAGCTGTTCGGCAAGAGCGCGCGGATCTTCTGTCCGATGATCTCGGGCGGCGGCGCGCGCAAGCTGTTCGAGCTCGATCCGGCACTCAAGAACGATGCGCGGTTCAAGCTGTATCCGGAATGGATTCAGCGGCAGGTGGCCGGGCAGCCGGCCGGCGGCAACCCCGGAGGCGGTGGTGATCCGGCCGGCGGCAGCGGCAAGATGGTGCTCAATGTGATGAAAGCCGGGGGCCTGGTCGTCGCCGGCACCGACACGCCGAACGCCGTGAACCTGCACGGCGAGCTGATGGCTTACACCATGGCCGGAATGAGCGCGTTCGATGCGCTCAAGACCGCAACGGTGAACCCCGCGAAAGCGCTCAACCTCAACGCTGGGACGATTGAGGCTGGCAAGTTCGCCGACATCATCCTGCTGGACGGCGATCCGCTCGAGAACATTGCCAACACACTCAAAGTGCGCCGCGTGATCGCCAACGGTCGCCTTTATAACGTTGACGATCTCGCCGGTGGTCCGGCACCTGCCACAGCGGCGAGACGGTAAGACTCGAGGGCGCCAGAGGTGCAAAGGTGCAACTGCACCCTTGCACCTCTAGGCCCGTGAGCGCTAGAAGCCGACGCGGAACGCGAGCTGCATCACCCGCGGCTGGTAGGCGTTGAGCAGGTTCTGCCGCGGGGCGCCGAACGTCGTTGAGTTCACCTGGCCGTTGTAGGCGCCGTAGTTCTCGTGGTTGAACAGGTTGAAGACTTCGGCAATGCCGGTGACCTTCACCCCGCGCGGCAGGTTGAGGTCCTTCGACAGCCGCAGATCGACCCGGTGCAGTGGCTGGCCGAGCAGCGCGTTGCGCGGGATGACGTCACCGGCGCTGAACGATGTGGGACCGTCGAAGCGATCGGCCACGTCCGCCGAGACCGTCGTCGGCACCGTCACGTAGCGCGTCACGCCGCCGTGTCCGAAGGGGTTGGCGGCGAAATTGGTCTGGTAGTAGTTGCCCGATCCGTAGAGGTACGCCCCCGACACGCTGAAGTCGTACTTGAGGCGCCAGATGCCGTTCAACCGCAGTGTGTGCCGCTGGAACTCGGTCGAGCGCGCCCACTCGGCGTCGGGGTTGAACGGGTTGTCGCCCTGGTACTGGAAGTTCGTCGTGTTGTCGTTCATGAACAGCAGCAGCGTGTAACTGAGCGACGCCTGCCAGTTGTTGCGGTAGCGCCGGTTCAGCGCCATCGAGACCGCGCCGTAATCGGCCTTGCCGTTGGCCTCGAGCCACTGAATCACACCGTAGGCGGGATCCGGGCGTCCGGCGGTCGTCGGGTTGAGGCTATAGCCCGTGACCGGATTGAAGAACAGATTCGGGTCGCGTTGCCGCGCGAAGTTGTAGCCCTTCCAATAGGTGTAATCGCCCTCGATGCCCCAGACATCGGCGAGCTGCCCCTGCGCGCCGATGGTGCTCTGCCAGGTGTACGGCATCAGGTAATCGTGCGCGATGACGCGCGGCGACTGCGCCGGCAGCGGGTAGACGCCGTTGATATAGTCCTCTTGAGTGCGGCCCCGGGTCGGATCCTGCACGAAGTTCGGCTGCCCGTCGTAGGGGAACGAGTTGACGAGAATCCTCTGGGCGTTGAACGACTGCTGGCTGAAGGTCGTGTTCGAATCGGGGATGCTGAAGTAGAGGCCGCTTCCGCCGCGGACGACGAGATTGCCCTTGCCGCCGACGTTCCAGTTGAATCCGCCCCGGGGCGCGATGTTGTTGATGTCGCGCAGGCCGCCGGGATAGAGCTTCTCGCCGGGCTGGAGGTCGATGTCGCTGTACTGGTTGCCGCCGCGCGGGTTGAAGGTCACGGGCGAGGTGACATCGGGCGGATCGAGCGCGCCCCAGTCCGCGTCCCACCGCACGCCGTAGTTGACGGTGAGCTGGTTGTTCGTCCGCCAGGTATCGCCGAACCAGAGGGCCACGGTCGGGCGCGGAATGTCGATGGTCCAGTCCCCGAAGTTGAGGTCGTAGCGCTGCACGAACGCGTCGAGCCCGGTGACGTCCCATCGCGATGGGTCGTTCCAGGCGTCGGCGGGGAAGCGGCGGTCCAGGTCCGCCGGATTGCTCGTGAAGATGAACTCACCGCGGGAGAGCAGCTGCCACTGGCCGGTATCGTGCCAGCGCAGGTACTCGGCGCCGATCTTCATGTCGTGGCTGTTGATGGTCCAGTTGAGATCGTAGCGGCCGCTCCAGGTGTTCTGGTAGAACTCCTGCGGGTAGTTGCGCCGTTGTCCGACGGTCAGGGCCGGGAAGACGTAGTTCGGCGTGTTGGCCAGCGCCGACACGGCGAGCAGGTTCTTCCAGTCAAAGTGGGTATAGCCGAGTCGAACTTCCTGGAGCTTCGTGCTGCTCAGGACCTTCGACCAGGTGCCGACGACATTGACGGCGCGGCGGGAGCGGTCGGCGGCCTGCGACGGGTGTTCGGTGCCCGCCACCTGCGTGAACGGGTTGCCCCAGTCCCAGTATGACGCGCGCACCGTCATGTGGTCCTGCGGCTTCATCTGCCAGTCGCCGCGCCCGAGGAAGCTGTTCTGGACGGTCTTGGTGTCGAACGAGAACGACTGGCTCGGCAGGCCGGGCGGCGAGGTGATGATCGTGTTCGGCTCGTTCTCGCGCTCGTAGGACAGGAAGTAGTGCAGGCGGTCGCGGATGATGGGACCGCCGATCGCCCCGCCGATCTGCTGGTTCGAGTAGGGCAGCACCCGGCCGGCGATGAAGTCCTTGGCGTTGAGGCTGTCGTCGCGGAAGTAGCCGTAGACGCTGCCGGCCACGTTGTTGGTGCCCGATCGCGAGATGGCCTGCACCTGCATGCCGAGCGAGCGTCCCTGGGTGATATCGAACAGGTTGGTGACGACCTGGAACTCCGCGATCGCCTCGCGGGAGAACCGCGGCTGCCCGAAGCCGCCGCCGGCGACCTGCTGTGTTATCTCCTGGCCGTCGAGATTCAGCTGGAACTGCCGATCGCGAACGCCTGGGGTGTTGTCCACGGCATTGGCGATGACGCCGCGCACCTGCATCGCCAGCTCCATCCAGTTGCGTCCCTGGAGCGGCAGCTCCTCCATCTGGCGTCGATCGACGTTCCCGCCCACTTGCGTGGAGCTGATGTCGACGAGCGGCGACTCGCCGGTGACGGTGACCGTCTCCTCCAGCGAGGCGAGCTTCATCGTGAAGGGGACGGTGCGGTTCTGGCCGACGAGCAGTTCCACTTCGGGCACCACCACGGTGGAGAAGCCCGTGAGCTCGGCCTGCACCTTGTAGCGCGACGGCGGCAGCCCGCGCAGGCGGTATTCGCCCCGCTCGTCGCTGACCGCGGTGAAGACGCGGCCGTTGTCGAGGCTCGTCGCGGTGACGGCGACTCCCGGCAGCGCTGCCTTCGTGTCGTCCGTGACGGCGCCCAGGATGCTCGCTTCCTGTGCCGCCGCAGTACCCGAACCCAGCCACAACAGCGCGGCCAGGCAGCACCCAACGATACGCACGCTCATGCAGCCTCCTCTTCCGACGGGGAACGGAGAAAGAAGTGCCATCGGCCATGACACGGCCGGCGAGGATGGCTGCGAATGATTTCCGCGGACTATAGCAGACTTGCCGCGGTCCTCTATACTTCAGGGCGGGCGCGATGATCGTGTACGGCATTCATCCCGTGCTCGAAGCGCTCAAGGCCGGGCGCGTTCGAGCGTTGCGGGTAAGCGGGCGCGACGATCGGCGGATCGGCGTGCTGCTCGATCAGGCGCGGGCCCAGGGCATTGCGGTGCGCCACGTGCCGTCCGACGCGCTCGATCGGGAGTCGCGGCAGGGCGTGCACCAGGGGGTGGTCGCCGACGTCGATCCGCTTCCCGAGGGATCGATCGAAGCGTTCACGGCGACGCTCGACCCGGCGCCGCTCATCGTGGTCCTCGACGAGGTGGAGGACCCGCAGAACGTCGGCGCCATTCTCCGGACGATGGATGCCGTGGCCGCGACCGGGCTGGTCAGGCAGACACGTCGCGCCGCATCGCTGGACGGGGCGGCCGCAAAGGCGTCGGCCGGTGCCGTCCACCACGTGCCGGTGGCCGACGTCGTGAACGTCGCGCGAGCCGTGGAGGCCTTGAAGGCGGCAGGGGTGTGGACGGTCGGTCTGGACGCCGATGCCGAGTTGTCCTACTATGAATGGGATCTCACACTGCCCACCGCGCTCGTCCTGGGGGCGGAAGGGCACGGGCTGCGTCGGCTCGTGCGGGAACGGTGTGACGGCTTGGCCCGCATTCCGATGAGTGGCCACGTCGGTAGTCTCAATGTTTCAGCGGCGGCGGCCGTGGTGCTCTACGAGGCCGTTCGCCAGCGAAGCCGGGGGAGGTAGGGAAGGCCGTAAGGCCGCCGGGGCGTGTTGGGCCCCGGGCAGCGATGCTGCCTGCCGTTCGGACTCCGGAGGAGGTTCGGAAGGGCCGGGCATACCGGCGACCAAATCCCGCCTGCTTGCGCGTCTGGCACAGGACGTGCTACGATTCCGTTCTTTGGCTGGCGTAGCTCAGCCCGGTAGAGCAGCTGATTTGTAATCAGCCGGTCGGGGGTTCAAATCCCTTCGCCAGCTCCATCCGTTTGGGCGGCATCTGAGGCGGAACGGGTAACAAGGTCAGGCACGGGTACTCACCCAACACAATTGGTCGGGCATCATCACGGGCAGGTGGCGGAGCGGTCAATCGCAGCAGACTGTAAATCTGCCGCCCCATGGGCTACGGAGGTTCGAATCCTCCCCTGCCCACCAGCCTTCGCTCGCAGGAGACGAGGCACGGTGTGTGGCGAGCCAGCCACGGCTGGCAAGTCAGAGAGAGTTTTGGTCGGGAGCGGCGCGACGCGGGGTCGCCCGCGAGTGTCGGATGCAGAGGGTGGCGAGGCACGAAGGCGGGAGTAACTCAGTGGTAGAGTCACAGCCTTCCAAGCTGTTGGTCGCGGGTTCGATCCCCGTCTCCCGCTCCAGCCTTCGCTCGCGGGTACGTGGCGAGTGTCGGCTGGCCAGCCCCGCCAAGTGTAAGAGTCGATTGAGGCCTCGCCTCTGCCTCCGGGAGCGAGTGGCCGACTTGTCGGCCGAAGCCCGCGGCGCGTGAGCAGGGGCCAGGGCGAAGGCCGATGTAGCTCAGTTGGCAGAGCGCGTCCTTGGTAAGGACGAGGTCACCGGTTCAATCCCGGTCATCGGCTCCAGTGCAGTGCGGTAAGGCCGCCGGGTGCCTTACTGCCGAAGCGAACACAGGCACCCGGGTGGTGCAGATCAACGACACCGGCACGGGGCCGGCAGGTCGGTTCTCGAGGAAGCGAAGAGCGAGTCATGGCGAAAGAGAAATTTGACCGGTCCAAACCACACGTCAACGTTGGCACGATTGGCCACATCGACCACGGCAAGACCACGCTGACTGCGGCGCTGACGAAGGTCGCCGCCGACAAGGGGTGGGCGAAGTTCGTTCCCTACGACGAGGTCGCCAAGGCGTCGGAGTCGCAGGGTCGCCGTGACGACACCAAGATTCTGACCATCGCGAGCAGCCACGTCGAGTACGCGACCGCCAAGCGGCATTACGCGCACGTCGACTGCCCGGGCCACGCTGACTACATCAAGAACATGATCACCGGCGCGGCCCAGATGGACGGGGCCATCCTGGTCGTGAGCGCGGTGGACGGCCCGATGCCGCAGACCCGCGAGCACGTGCTGCTGGCCAAGCAGGTGAACGTGCCCTACGTCGTCGTGGCGCTGAACAAGGTCGACGCGGTCGACGATCCGGAGCTTCTGGATCTCGTCGAGCTTGAGGTCCGCGAGTTGCTCAAGGGCTACGGCTTCCCCGGTGACGACTTGCCGGTGGTGCGGGTGTCCGCCCTCAAGGCGCTCAACGGCGAGGCCGATGGCGTCGAGAGCATCATCAAGCTGATGGAGGCGCTGGATTCGTACATCCCGCTGCCGGAGCGCGACATCGACAAGCCGTTCATGATGCCGATCGAGGACGTGTTCTCGATCTCGGGTCGTGGCACGGTGGTCACCGGGCGGATCGAGCGCGGCCAGGTGAAGGTCGGCGAGGAAATCGAGATCGTCGGCTTCAAGCCCACCGAGAAGAAGGTGGTCACTGGCGTCGAGATGTTCCGGAAGCTCCTCGACGCGGGTGTCGCCGGCGACAACGTCGGCGTGCTGCTCCGCGGCGTCGAGAAGGCGGACGTCGAGCGCGGCCAGGTGCTGGCCAAGCCCGGCTCGATCAAGCCGCACACCAAGTTCAAGGCCGAGGTCTACGTCCTGTCGAAGGACGAGGGCGGCCGCCACACGCCGTTCTTCAACGGCTACCGTCCGCAGTTCTACATCCGGACCACGGACGTGACCGGCACGCTCAACCTCGGCGAAGGCGTCGAGATGATCATGCCGGGCGACAACACCCAGATCACCGCAACCTTGATCGCGCCGACGGCGCTCGAGAAGGGCGCACGGTTCGCGATTCGCGAGGGCGGCCGTACGGTCGGCGCCGGCACGGTGACCGACATCATCGAGTAACGGGTGCATGGTGCAGAAGGGCACGGGTGCGACGAGGGGCTGAGCCGCCCCGTGCGCCTGGCCACCTCGGCACCCCTGCACCAACAAGGATCAAGCGATGAGAGACATCGTTCAGTTGGCGTGCACTGAGTGCAAGCGCCGGAACTACAGCACGACCAAGAACAAGAAGAAGACGACGGGCCGTCTCGAGTTCAGCAAGTACTGCCGCTTCTGCCGCAAGCACACGGGTCACAAAGAGCAGAAGTAACGCGTCAGGGCAAAAGGGCAGCAGGCCAAGGCAGAAGGGTTGGCGTAGGCCAATAGCTCAACTGGTAGAGCACCGGTCTCCAAAACCGGGGGTTGGGGGTTCGAGTCCCTCTTGGCCTGCCAAACTCGGAACGAGCGGTCGAGGAACGTCCAGTGGCGATTGAAACGACAGACCAGACGAGCGACACGACCCGCGGCGCGCTGGCGTGGTGGGGCCGGGCCGGTGAGTTCTTCACCGAGGTGCGCAACGAGATGAAGCGCGTCACGTGGCCCTCGCAGCGCGAGGTCTACGCGACGACCCTCGTGGTGATCCTGACGTCGGTCTTCTTTGGCGTGTATCTGTTCGCCGTCGATTTGATGTTCAGCGCGGGCGTGCAGTGGATCCTGAGGCGCTTCGGCGTGAGTGGCGTATGACCGACGACCTCAGCAAGCACTGGTACATCGTCCACACCTACTCCGGGTTCGAGCGCAAGGTGGCCGAGTCGCTGGCCGAGCGCGCCAAGGCCTACGGACTGTCGGACGAGATCGGCGAGATCCTCATCCCGACCGAGGACGTGGTGGAGATGCGCGGCGGCCGCAAGGTGGTGTCGTCCAAGCGCTTCTTTCCGGGCTACATCCTGGTCGAGATGAACATGACCGACAACGCGTGGCACGTGGTCAAGAACACGCCGAAGGTCACCGGCTTCGTCGGGGCCGGCGCCAAGCCGACGCCGCTGACGAAGGAAGAGGTCGAACAGATCCTCGAGCAGGTGAAGACGGCGGCCGAGAAGCCGAAGCCGAAGTATTCGTTCGACAAGGGCGACCAGGTGCGGATCAACGAAGGGCCGTTCGCCAGCTTCAACGGGCTGGTCGACGAGGTCAACACGGACAAGAACACGCTGAAGGTGATGGTCACGATCTTCGGCCGCTCGACCCCCGTGGAACTCGATTTCCTGCAGGTGGAGAAGCTCTAGGCCGCCGTCGGCGGGCTAGCGAAAGCGCATCATGGCAAAGAAGGTTCAAGGGTTCGTGAAGCTCCAGATTCCGGCCGGCAAGGCCACGCCGGCGCCGCCGGTGGGCACCGCGCTCGGCCCCCACGGCGTCAACATCATGGACTTCTGCAAGGCGTTCAACGCGCGCACGGCGAAGGACGACGGGCTGATCATCCCGGTGGTCGTGACCATCTACTCGGATCGGTCCTACACGTTCATCACCAAGACGCCGCCGGCCGCAGTGCTGCTCAAGCGCTCGGCGAATATCGCGAAGGGATCGGCCGAGCCCAACAAGAACAAGGTGGGCACGGTCACGGCGAAGCAGGTCGAGGAGATCGCGAAGACGAAGATGCCGGATCTGAACTGCGACTCGCTGGAGTCCGCGGTCCGGACGGTGGCGGGCACGGCGCGATCGATGGGACTCGACGTCATCCAGTAAGGCAGCCATGGCTAATCACGGGAAGAAGTACTCAGCGGCAAAGCAGCAGGTCGAGGATCGCGCCTACGCGCTCGACGAGGCACTGCCTCTGCTCCAGAAGATCAAGTTCGCGAAGTTCGATGAGACCGTCGGGTTGTCGATCCGCCTTGGCGTGGATCCGAAGCACGCCGATCAGATGGTGCGCGGCACGGTGGTGCTCCCGCACGGGCTCGGCAAGTCGAAGCGGGTCCTGGTCATCGCCGGGGCCGACAAGCAGCGCGAAGCCGAAGAGGCCGGCGCCGACGTGGTCGGCGGCGAGGAGCTGGTCGAGCGGATCAACGGCGGCTGGACCGACTTCGAAGCCGTGGTCGCGACGCCTGACATGATGCGTGCGGTCGGCCGGCTCGGCAAGGTGCTCGGCCCGCGCGGGCTGATGCCGAACCCCAAGACCGGCACGGTGACCCCGAACGTCGCCCAGGCAGTCAAAGAGATCAAGGCTGGCAAGGTGGAGTTCCGCGTCGACAAGACCGGCATCGTCCACGCCCCGGTCGGCAAGATGTCGTTCCCGGCCCAGAACCTGATCGAGAACGCCTCGGCGCTGCTCGACAGCATCGTCCGCGCCAAGCCGTCGGCGGCCAAGGGCAAGTACCTGCGGAGCATCACGGTGTCCTCGACGATGGGCCCCGGAGTGCGGATTGACGAGACCCGCGTGGAAGCCGCGGCCAAGCGCTAGGCGCGGGGAGAACGAAGGATCATGGCAGCCACACGAGCCGAAAAGGTTACCGAGCTCAATCAGCTCGAAGGCGTCTTCAAGGGCGCCGACGCGGCGATTGTCCTCGACTACAAGGGCATCAACGTGCCCCAGGTGACGGAGTTGCGCCGCGAGCTGCGCAAGGCCAAGGCGGGCTACCGCGTGGTCAAGAACACGCTCGCCCGCCGGGCCCTGAAGGGGACCACGTTCGAGAGCCTGAGCGCGCATCTCCAGGGCACGGTCGCGGTTGCGTTCACCGAGTCGGATCCGGTCGCCCTCGCCAAGACGCTTACGGCGTTCATGAAGAACGCGCCGACGCTGCAGATCAAGGCGGCGGTGGTGCAGGGCCAGGCGATCAAGCCGGCCGAAGTGACCGACCTCGCCAACCTGCCGGGCAAGCCCGAGCTCTACGCGCAGTTGCTCGCCGTGCTGCAGGGCCCCGCGACCCAGCTGGTGCGGGTGCTGAGCGCGGTGCCGCGCGACCTGATGAGCGTGCTCGCGCAGGCGGAGCAGAAGCGCAAGGAATCGTAGGAACGTCGCCGACTTTCGAACAGGCTTTTTAAGGAGCAGAGTGCAATGGCCGAAGTGAACCAGCAGCAGGTGATCGACTACATCAAGGGCATCAGCGTGATGGAGCTGTCGCAGCTCGTCAAGGCGCTCGAAACCGAGCTCGGCGTGAGCGCCGCGGCGGCGATGCCGATGATGGGGATGCCGATGATGGCGGGCGGCGGCGCAGCGGCGCCGGCGGCCGAGGAGAAGACCGAATTCACGGTGACGCTCACCGACGTGGGCGCCAACAAGATCAACGTGATCAAGGTCGTTCGCGAGGTCACCAGCCTGGGCCTCAAGGAAGCCAAGGATCTCGTCGAGGGCGCGCCCAAGCCGATCAAGGAGGCCATCCCCAAGGACGAGGCCGAGGCGATCAAGAAGAAGTTCGAAGAGGCCGGCGCGAAGGTCGAGATCAAGTAGATCTACCCCTCACCTGGCTGAGTTGAGGATCTATCTGCTCGCCGATTCGCCGGACACGGGCGCGCCCCGGGGGCGGGTCGGGCAGATGGTACGGCCCACCCCAATGAAGTGTGGGGTTGAGCCTTCGGATCTCGGGATGAACGGGCACCGGGAAGGGCTCCGGTGCCCGGCGTGTCTTTGGCCTTGGCCCCGGCCCTCGAGCACAGCATGTACAGCCTTCCGAAGAACGTCTACCGCGAGCGCAGGGATTTTTCGAAGATCAAGACGACGGTTCCGATCCCGAACCTGATCGAGATACAGCGGAAGAGCTATGAGCGCTTCCTGCAGATGAACCGGCTCCCGTCGGAACGGGAGGACCAGGGGCTGCAGTCGGTGTTCAAGTCGGTCTTCCCGATCAGCGACTTCCGGGAGAACTCGTCGCTCGAGTTCATCGAGTACTCGATCGGCAACTGGGAGTGCAAGTGCGCCAAGCTGCAGGGCCTGCACCATCTCCGGAAGCCGTGCAAGAACTGCGGGCACACCCTCATCGCCGATCCCTACGGCGACAAGGACGTGCTCTGCCCGAAGTGCGGGACGGCGAACGTGGCCCGCGGCGATGTCTGTGACATCTGCGGCCACACCGTCGCCCTCAAGCTGAAATACGACGTCGACGAGTGCCAGGAGCGGGGCATGACCTATGCCGTGCCGCTCAAGGTCACGATCCGGCTGGTGGTCTGGAACAAGGACCCCGAGACCGGCGTGAAGACCATCCGCGACATCAAGGAGCAGGAGGTCTACTTCGGCGACATCCCGTTGATGACCGACAACGGCACGTTCATCATCAACGGCACCGAGCGGGTCATCGTCTCGCAGCTCCACCGCTCGCCGGGCGCCTTCTTCCACTCGGAAGACAAGAGCCTTTACGTCGCGCAGATCATCCCCTACCGCGGCTCGTGGGTGGAGTTCGAGTACGACGCGAAGAACCTGCTCTACGTCCGGATCGATCGCAAGCGCAAGTTCCTCGCTTCGGTGTTCCTCCGCGCCCTCGGCCTGCGCGGCGCCGACGAGATCATCCGCGCCTTCCACGGCGTGGACACGGTCCACCTGCGCAACAACGCCCAGCACTGGGCGGTCGCCGACAGCCTGGTCGGTCAGCGGGCCCGCCGCGACGTGCGGATCGGTGATGTCAGCATCAACGAGGGCAAGAAGATCACCAAGGCCCACCTCGAGGGGCTGCGCAAGGCCGGGGTCAAGGACATCGAGGTCACCGACGAGGCGCTCCAGGGCGCCTTCACGGCTGCCGACGTCGTCGATCCCGGCACCGGCGAGGTGCTGCTCGAAGCCAACGAGGAGCTGACCGCGCGGGTGATCTCGCTCGCCCACGAGAAGGGCGTCGAGAAGATCGAGGTCTTCTTCCCCGAGCGCGACGACGTCGGGCCGATCCTGGCTCAGACGCTCAAGAAGGATCCGATCCGGACCCACGAAGAGGCGCTGATCGAGATCTACCGGCGTCTCCGGCCGGGCGATCCGCCGACGCTCGACAGCTCGCGCTCGCTCTTCGAGAACATGTTCTTCAACCCGCAGAAGTACGACTTCTCGCGGGTCGGCCGGCTCAAACTGAACACCAAGCTCGGGCTGAACACGCCGCTCGACGAAAAGATCCTGCACCCGCAGGACTTCTACGAGGTGATCAAGTTCCTGTTGAAGCTGCGCAAGAACGCGGCCGCAGTGGACGACATCGACCACCTGGGGAACCGCCGCGTCCGCTCCGTGGGCGAGCTGCTCGAGAACCAGTTCCGGATCGGGCTGGTCCGGATGGAGCGCGCCATCAAGGAGAAGATGTCGGTCTACCAGGAAATGGCGACCGCCATGCCGCACGACCTGATCAACGCGAAGCCGGTGATGGCCGCGATTCGCGAGTTCTTCGGGTCGTCGCAGCTGTCGCAGTTCATGGACCAGACCAACCCGCTCTCCGAGGTGACGCACAAGCGCCGCCTCTCGGCCCTCGGGCCGGGCGGGTTGTCGCGCGAGCGCGCCGGATTCGAGGTGCGCGACGTGCACCCGACCCACTACGGCCGGATCTGCCCGATCGAGACGCCGGAAGGCCCGAACATCGGCCTGATCAGCTCGCTCAGCAGTTACGCGCGGATCAACGAGTTCGGGTTCATCGAGTCGCCGTACCGCAAGGTGAAGAGCGGCAACGTGATCGACTACGTGCTCATCACCAACGCCGGCGGCAACCCGAAGTACAAGAACGGGGACATCGTCGAGGCCGACGAGCTGGTCGGCGCCGACGGCCGGTCGAAGAAGAAGGGCGTGGAGTTCGAGCCCTACTGCTTCTACCTGTCGGCGTGGGAGGAAGACCAGTACATCATCGCGCAGGCCAACGTCGAGCTCGATGAGAACGGCCGGCTCGTGGCCGAGCGCGTCAACGCGCGCCAGGCCGGGAACTTCATCCTGGCGCCGCGCGACCAGGTGCAGTTCATCGACGTCTCGCCGAAGCAGCTCGTGTCCGTGGCCGCCTCGCTGATCCCGTTCCTCGAGAACGACGACGCGAACCGGGCGCTGATGGGCTCGAACATGCAGCGCCAGGCGGTGCCGCTGCTCCGCGCCCAGGCGCCGTATGTGGGCACCGGCATGGAGTACATCACCGCCCGCGACTCCGGCGCGGTCGCCGTGGCGCGCCGCACCGGCACGGTCGACTTCGTGGACTCCACCCGAATCGTGGTGCGCGTCGAGTCGGCGGAAGGCGACGAGACCAGCAAGGAGATGGGCGCGGACATCTACCCGCTCACCAAGTTCAAGCGGTCGAACCAGAACACGTGCATCAGCCAGAAGCCGATCGTGCGTGTCGGCCAGAAGGTGCAGAAGGGCCAGGTGCTCGCCGATGGGCCGTGCACCGAGGCCGGCGAGCTGGCGCTCGGCCGCAACGTGCTCGTCGCGTTCATGCCGTGGCGCGGCTACAACTTCGAGGACGCGATTCTCGTCAGCGAGAAGCTCGTCCGCGAGGACTACTACACCTCGATTCACATCGAGGAGTTCGAGATCGAGGCGCGCGACACCAAGCTCGGTCCCGAGGAGATCACGCGGGACATCCCGAACGTCTCCGAGGGATACCTCGCCGACCTCGACGACAGCGGCATCATCCGGATTGGCGCCTCGGTCAAGCCGGGCGACATCCTGGTCGGCAAGGTCACGCCCAAGGGCGAGACCCAGCTGACGCCGGAAGAGAAGCTCCTCCGCGCGATCTTCGGCGAGAAGGCCGGCGACGTGCGCGACGCCTCCCTCATCTGCCCGCCGGGCATCGAGGGGATCATCGTCGGGGTGAAGATCTTCTCCCGCAAGGGCATCGAAAAGGATGACCGGGCGAAAGCGATCGAGCAGGACGAGCTCGACATGATGGAGAAGAACCTCCAGGACGAGATTCGCATTCTTCACGACGAGACGAAGAAGCGGGTCGTCCAGATGGTCCAGGGCCAGACGCTGCGCTCCGACCTCTTCGATGAGTTCGGCCGCGAGCGGCTCGCCAAGAAGGGCACGGTCCTGACTACCGAGGTGATGGAGGGGCTGCCCTACAGCGCCCTGGTGAAGGCGAAGATCCAGACCGACGACGTGATGCTCGAGAACGAGCTGCGCCGGGTCGAGGAGCGGACCGAGCGCCAGGTCGAGGTGATCCGCAACGTCTTCGAAGAGAAGAAGGAGAAGATCCGCCGCGGCGACGAACTGCCGCCGGGCGTGATCAAGCTGGTCAAGGTCTACGTGGCGATGAAGCGCAAGCTGTCGGTCGGCGACAAGATGGCTGGCCGCCATGGCAACAAGGGCGTCATCGCGCGGATCCTGCCCGAGGAGGACATGCCGTACCTGCCGGATGGCACCCCGGTGGAGATCGTGCTGAACCCGCTCGGCGTGCCTTCGCGCATGAACGTCGGCCAGATTCTCGAGACGCACCTCGGGTGGGCGGCGCACGCGCTCGGGCTCTACTTCGCGACCCCGGTGTTCGACGGCGCGCTGGAGCCGGAGATCAAGAAGTGGCTGGAGCAGGCCGACCTGCCGTCGAGCGGCAAGACCGAGCTCTACGACGGGATGACCGGTGACAAGTTCGAGCAGAACGTCACGGTCGGCTACATCTACATGCTGAAGCTCTCCCACCTGGTCGACGACAAGATCCACGCCCGCTCGATCGGGCCGTACTCGCTCATCACGCAGCAGCCGCTGGGCGGCAAGGCCCAGTTCGGCGGCCAGCGCTTCGGCGAGATGGAGGTGTGGGCGCTCGAGGCCTACGGCGCGGCGCACATCCTCCAGGAGCTGCTCACGGCGAAGTCGGACGATGTCACCGGCCGCGCCAAGATCTACGAGTCCATCGTGAAGGGCGACGCGTCGTTCACGGCGGGCCTGCCGGAGTCGTTCAACGTGCTCATCCGCGAACTGCAGTCGCTGTGCCTGGACGTGGAGCTCGTGACCAGCAAGAAGGCGCCGGTCATCGAGGCCACCGCGGAGAGCACCGAACCGGTGCTGGAGGGCTGAGGATTCATGAGACCAAGCTTCACCGACAGCAAGACCGCCCTCAGGGCTGATTTCGACGCGATCAAGATCAGTCTCGCCTCGCCGGAGAAGATCGAGAACTGGTCGTTCGGCGAGGTCACCAAGCCGGAGACGATCAACTATCGAACCTTCAAGCCGGAGCGGGACGGCCTGTTCTGCGCGAAGATCTTCGGGCCGATCACCGACTGGGAGTGCCTGTGCGGCAAGTACAAGCGCATGAAGCACCGCGGCGTGATCTGCGACAAGTGCGGCGTCGAGGTGACCCAGGCGCGGGTCCGCCGCGAGCGCCTCGGCCACATCAAGCTGGCCACGCCGGTCAGCCACGTGTGGTTCTTCAAGGGGCTGCCGAGCCGTATCGGCCACCTCCTCGACATCTCGCTCCGCGACCTCGAGCGGGTCCTCTACTTCGAGGCCTACGTCGTCGTCGATCCGGGCGAGACCAAGCTGACCCAGAACCAGCTCCTCACCGAGGAGCAGTTCCGCAAGGCGCGCGAGGAGCA
The DNA here is from genome assembly GCA_963709325.1 of uncultured Acidobacteriota bacterium. GTDB lineage: Bacteria > Acidobacteriota > Vicinamibacteria > Vicinamibacterales > UBA2999 > VFZN01. The sequence continues at coordinate 257,527 of CAVPVV010000001.1, forward strand.
CGGCTACTCGAAGTTCAAGGCCCAGATGGGCGCCGAAGCGATCAAGGAGCTGCTCCGCCGGGTCAGCGTCGAGACGCTGGCCGAGGAGCTGCGCGCCAAGATGCGCGTCGAGACCTCGGCGCAGAAGAAGCTGAAGTTCGCCAAGCGCCTGAAGGTCGTTGACGCGTTCCGCAAGTCGAGCAACAAGCCGGAGTGGATGATCCTGGACGTGATCCCGGTGATCCCGCCCGAGCTCCGTCCGCTCGTGCCGCTCGACGGCGGCCGGTTCGCGACCTCGGATCTCAACGATCTCTACCGCCGCGTCATCAACCGCAACAACCGGTTGAAGAAGCTGATGGAGCTGAAGGCGCCGGATGTCATCATCCGCAACGAGAAGCGCATGCTCCAGGAAGCGGTCGATGCGCTGTTCGACAACGGCCGCCGCGGCCGCGTGCTGCGCGGCGCCAACAACCGGCCGCTCAAGTCGCTGTCCGACACTCTCAAGGGCAAGCAGGGGCGCTTCCGCCAGAACCTGCTCGGCAAGCGCGTCGACTACTCGGGCCGCTCGGTGATCGTCGTCGGCCCGGAGCTGCGCCTGAATCAGTGCGGGTTGCCGAAGAAGATGGCGCTCGAACTGTTCAAGCCATTCATCTACAACAAGCTCGAGGAGCGGGGCCTGGTCGCGACCATCAAGCAGGCCAAGGAGATGGTCGAGAAGCAGGTCGCCGAGGTCTGGGACGTGCTCGAGGAGGTCATCCGCGAGCACCCGGTGCTGCTCAACCGCGCGCCGACGCTCCACCGCCTGGGCATCCAGGCCTTCGAGCCGGTGCTGGTCGAAGGCAAGGCGATCCGCATCCACCCGCTCGTCTGCACCGCGTTCAACGCCGACTTCGACGGCGACCAGATGGCGGTGCACATCCCGCTCTCGCCGGAGGCCCAGATCGAGGCCACCGAGCTGATGATGTCGTCGAAGAACATCCTGTCGCCGGCCAACGGCACGCCAATCGCCGTGCCGTCGCAGGACATCGTGCTCGGCTGCTACTACCTGACCAAGGCCAAGCCCGGCGCCAAGGGCGAGGGCCGCGCCTTTGCGTCGATCGACGACGTGGTGCTGGCGCTCGAGGCCAAGGAGGTGGAGACGCTCACGCCGATCCGTCTCCGCTACAGCGGGCCGCTCCAGGACTTGTCGGCGGCCCGGGACGACCAGGACGTGCTCCACACCGAGGTCCAGGACGTCAACGCCAAGATCATCAACACCACCGTCGGCCGCGTGATCTTCAACACCGCGCTGCCGAAGGGCATGCCGTTCGTCAACGGCATGCTGAAGAAGAAGGGGCTGCAGCAGCTCGTGCAGCGCTGCTACCTCACCGAAGGCCTCGAGACGACCGTCGAGATGCTGGACGGGCTGAAGCAGATGGGCTTCACCTACGCCACCCGCTCGGGCATGTCGATCGGCATCGAGGACCTGATCATCCCGCAGGACAAGGGGAAGCTCGTTGACGCCGCGCGCAACGAGGTCATCAAGGTCGAGCAGCAGTATCTCGAAGGCGCGATCACCAACGGCGAGCGCCTCAACAAGGTCATCGCCGTCTGGTCGGACGTCACCGAGAAGATCGCCGACGCGATGTTCGGTGAAATGGAGCGCCGCGACAAGGAAGGCAGCTTCAACCCGGTCTACATCATGGCCGACTCGGGCGCACGTGGCTCGAAGCAGCAGATCCGCCAGTTGGCGGGCATGCGCGGCCTGATGGCCAAGCCGTCGGGCGAGATCATCGAGACGCCGATTCGCGCGAACTTCCGCGAAGGGCTCTCAGTGCTCGAGTACTTCATCTCGACCCACGGCGCGCGCAAGGGTCTGGCCGATACGGCGCTCAAGACCGCCGACTCGGGCTACCTGACCCGCCGCCTGGTTGACGTGGCCCAGGACGTCATCATCTCGGATGACGACTGCCGCACCACCAACGGCATCGAGGCCCGGGCGATCGTCGAGAGCGGCGAAGTGATCGAGCCGCTCCGCGACCGGATCATCGGCCGCGTGACGCTCGACCGGATCGTCGATCCGATCAACGGCAAGCTCATCGTCGACGAGAACCAGATGATCGACGAGGATCTCGCCGCCGAGGTCCAGGACGCCGGCGTCGAGAAGGTGCGGATCCGCTCGGTGCTCACCTGCGAATCGCGCCGCGGCGTCTGCAAGAAGTGCTACGGCCGCGACCTGGCCACCGGCAGGCTGGTGGAGCTGGGCCTCGCGGTCGGCGTGGTGGCCGCCCAGTCGATTGGCGAGCCCGGCACGCAGCTGACGATGCGCACCTTCCACATCGGTGGCACGGCCTCGCGCATCTCCGAACAGTCCACGCTCGATGCCAAGCACAAGGGCGTGGTCAAGTTCGAGAACCTCACGTTCGTGGAGCGGACCAACCAGCAGGGCGGCACCGACCTGATCGTGATGAACCGCAACGGCCACATCGTCGTGAAGGACGAGAAGGGTCACGACCGCGAGCGTTACGAGGTCGTCTACGGCGCCCACCTGAAGGCCAAGGACGGGCAGACCGTGGAAGCCGGCCAGATTCTCGTGGAGTGGGATCCCTACACGTTCTCGATCCTTACCGAGGAGACCGGCCAGATCCGGTTCAAGGACATCACCGAGGGCGTCACCGTCCACGAAGCGGTGGACGAGGTGACCGGCCTGTCGCGCTACATCATCGTGGATTCGCCGGACGAGAAGAAGCAGCCGACGATCGAGATCCGCGACGCCAAGAACACGGTGATCCGCCGTTACATCATGCCGGTCAACGCCCACATGATGGTGAGCGACGGCGAGGATGTCCGCGCCGGCGACGTGATCGCGAAGATCCCGCGCGAGACGACCAAGACCAAGGACATCACGGGCGGTCTGCCGCGCGTGGTGGAGCTGTTCGAGGCCCGCAAGCCGAAGGATCCGGCCGTGATCAGCGAGATCGATGGCACCGTGAAGTACGGCGGCGTGGTCAAGGGGCAGCGCAAGATCCTCATCGTGCCGGACGACGGGACTTCCGAGGCGCGGGAGTACAGCATCCCGCGCGGCGTCCACGTCAACGTGCAGGAAGGCGAGCGGGTCCGGGCGGGCGATCCGCTGATGGACGGCCCGAGCAACCCGCACGACATCCTGCACGTGCTCGGCGAGAAGGAGCTGCAGAAGTACCTGGTCAACGAGATCCAGGAGGTCTACCGGCTCCAGGGCGTGAACATCAACGACAAGCACATCGAGGTGATCACGCGGCAGATGATGCGGTGGGTCCGCGTCGAGGACGTGGGCGACACCGAGTTCCTGGTCGACGAGCAGGTCGATCGCTTCCGCTTCATGGAAGAGAACGAGCGCGTCATCGCCGCCGGCGGGCGTCCCGCCACGGCCCAGCCGCTGCTGCTCGGCATCACCAAGGCGTCGCTCTCGACCGAGTCGTTCATCTCGGCGGCGTCGTTCCAGGAGACCACCCGCGTCCTCACCGAGGCGGCGATCTCCGGGAAGATCGACTACCTGCGCGGGCTCAAGGAGAACGTGACCATGGGCCGGCTGATCCCGGCCGGCACGGGCTTCTGGTGGTACCGGCACGTCCAGATTCCGCCGGACGAGCCGCCGCCGCCGCCGCCGATCCAGCAGCCGAGCGACGACGATGTCGAGTTCGACCGCGAGATGGAGTACCTGGTCGAGCCCGAAGAGGCGCTCGATCGGGGCATCGTCGAGGGCGGGGGCGAGTAGCCGCCCCGTCTGACGGGCAACACGAAGGACAAGAAGGGCACGAAGAGAGACTCCTCTTCGTGCCCTTCGCACGTACCGCCAAATGTTCGCCGCTTGATCCAGAATGCAGCCGATGGGAATGACGCCATCCCTGCGGTTCGTGGCAGCAGCTGCCGTCGTGGTCGCTTCGGTGGGCGTTGCTGCCGGCTGGCAGGCGCCGCTGCCTGCGGCACGGCGGCCCAACATCCTGCTGATCATCGCCGACGACCTCGGCTACGGCGACCTGGGTGTCTACGGCGCCGCCGACACGAAAACCCCCAACCTCGATCGGCTCGCGCGGGAAGGCACGCGCTTCACCGACTTCTACGCCAACGCGCCGGTCTGCACCCCGACCCGGGCCGGCCTGCTTACCGGGCGATACCAGCAGCGCGTGATGCTGGAGCGCCCGCTGTCCACCGTCGGGCCGACGACCGAAGCGGCGCTGCCGGTCACCGGACGATCGTTGCCGCAGCTGCTGGCGGACGCCGGCTACGTCACCGGCCTGGTCGGCAAGTGGCACCTTGGCTTCAAGCCGGAGGCCGGGCCGCGAGCTCACGGCTTCGGGTACTTCTGGGGATACCTGTCCGGGTACCTTGACTGGTGGACCCACGTCCGCGGAGACGGCGAGCCGGATCTCTGGGAGAACGAGTCGCCGGCAACCGCCAGCGGATACTTCCATCACGAAACGACGCGCCACGCGATCCGGTTCATCGAAGAGCACAAGGGGGAACCGTTCTTCCTCGACCTCGCCTACGGTGCGCCTCATTGGCCGTTCCAGTCGCCGACCACGCCGTCGGTGGCGAGGCGCGCTGACAACTCGATGATGCAGCACCCCTCCGATGACGACGCGCCGACCCGCGCCGAGTACGTCGCGATCATGGAGGACTTCGATCGCGAGATCGGCAAGGTGCTCGACGCCGTGAGGGTGATCGGCCTCGAGCAGAACACCTTGGTCGTCTTCATGAGCGACAACGGCGGCGAGTGGCTGTCGCGCAACGATCCGTTCTTCCACCGCAAGGACACGGTGTGGGAAGGCGGCATCCGGGTGCCGGCGATCGTGCGCTGGCCGGGAGTGGTGCCGGCCGGGAAGGTGACGCCCCAGGTTGCGATCACCATGGACCTGACCGCGACGTTGCTTGCCATCGCTGGCACGTCGCGTCCCGGCCTGCGGCTCGAGGGCATCGATCTGCTGCCGGCGCTGACCCGGGGCCAGACCACGGATCGCACGCTCTTCTGGCGGGTCTACCGGCCCCCCGATGCCCGCCAGCGCGCCGTCAGGCAGGGCGATTACAAATTCATCGAGGACGGCGGGCTCCGGATGCTGTTCAACGTCCGCGCCGATCCCGGCGAACGCCACGATCTGGCTGCGCGTGAGCCCGCGCGTATCAAGGCGATGCGCGAACTGGTGATTGCGTGGGAGAAGGACGTCGACGCCGAGGCCGAAGCTTTGAAGACCGGCTCGGCCAAGCCCTGAGACCGGCTTCCGAAAGTTCCCTCCGGCCACCCGTGCCGGGCCCGTCTGTTCCGTCCTGACTACTGAGCTACTGTCCGCGAGGGGCTGGACCGCGTCCGTTCGCGGGCTGACAGCATGTCGAAGACCGCATTGGCGATCACGCCGTGCGCGCGCGGGTTGGGATGCGCGTCGAATCCGCTGACGTGCGAGTTGAACCGGTTGAGCGGGTGGGTGAGATCGATCACGTCGAAATCGTGGTGGACCTGCAGGTCGATCGACGCGATGTCGAGCTCGTCGGTCGAGTCGCCGATCGCGAACTGCACGTCGCGCCCGAGGTCGTCCGGCTCCGCCAGATGGACGTGCGCGATGCGGTGTTCAGAACCCGCGTCGGTCTCGTCCTGCTCCTCATAGAGCGGCGCCGAGGCGAGCTCGGTGTGGTGCTCGGCATCGAGCAGCCGCACCGTCCCAAAGCGGTCGCGAGGCGCCGCCGCGGACGCGAAGGTGATTGTCAGGTCCGCCGATCGCCGGACGTAGTAGGGGCCGGTCACCAGGGCCAGCGCTCCGGCATGGGCCGGCAGGCGGACGACCGACCGCCACGGGCTGTCAGGTTGCGACATCAGGGTTCCGGACTTTCGAGTCCAGCCCGAAGGTGGAATCGAGATCCTCCGGGCGTGTGCGAGCGCCAGCATCCGATCGTGAAGCGGTTGGAGGGGATAGGCGCCGGAGAACGGCACTTGCGGGTAGAGCACGAGAATGCGGGTCGGCGCGATCTCGGCAGCCTTGGCCGCGAGCGAGTGGAAGACACGCTCGAACTCGGTCCATTCCCAGCTGCCTGGCACGAAGTCCTCGAGGAGATATTCGTCGTACGAGCGCTCGGGCGACGGCAGGGCCGCGCCGAGACGTTCGTCGAGAATCGAGTAGAGATACGACGAGTGGCGCAGCGGCGCGTGCCACGGCCACCTGCGCCACGGTGCTTCCGGCGGGACTGGCCGGTGCTTGCTCAGTTCGATGTCGTTGACGAACCACTGGTAGACGAGGGCGTCGGGCTGGACGCGGCCGGCCCACTCGTTCCACTGATCCAGGTGCGCGTCGATCTCGCGGGCGGGATACGCGAGCACCGCGAACTGGTGTGGCCGTCCCTCACCCTCGAACCGGCGAGCGAGCTGTTCGGGCCATGTGTCTTCCCAGTTCCGGACCCCGTATCCCCACGTGATCGAGTCGCCCAGGACCATGACCCGCGGCACGCCTGGCGATTTCGGGCCTGTCTGCAGGCGGCTGCGCAGCCGTCGCGAGCTGTCGAGCATCAGGTGCTCGAACGGCGCTGACCCCGGCGCGCCGGCGATGTAACGCGAGCCGCCGGCGTAGATGGTCCGGAGCGTGACCTCGCCGACGGCGATCGAGAGCAAAAAGGAGCTGATCGCCAGCAGGCTGCCGACAAGGAGATCTCTCGCGCGTGAGTCGACGGCGGAAACGGGAATCGGCCCGACCGCTGACTGGTGCATTCCCGGGTACACGCCCCCCGCCGCCAGCGGAAGGCCCGCCCGGCCGCTGCCGCTGCTCATCAGGTTCTACTGATGACAGGCGGTGAGCTGAACGTCGAATTATCTCGATGAAAGGTTGCGCTGGCCTTGCGTCAGGCTGACAGGAACATCTCGTAGGCCGGATTGCCAGATTCCCGTTGATACCGATAGCCCAACCCGACGAGAAAGCGCTCGAAGTCCGCGGTGTCGTCGAGCGGTACCTCGAAGCCGGCGAGTACCCTGCCGAAGTCGGCGCCGTGGTTCCGGTAGTGGAACAGGCTGATGTTCCAGCGGCCGCCGAGCCGATCGAGGAACTCCATCAGCGCGCCCGGGCGTTCAGGGAACTCGAACCGATACAGCACCTCGTCGCGGACGTCGGCCGAGCGGCCGCCGACCATGTAACGGACGTGAAGGGTGGCGATGTCGTCGCGGGTCAGGTTCAAGGTGCGATGACCGTGCGCCGCCAGCAACGAGGCGAGCTGATCCGCTTCTTCCGGCGACTCGGTGGCCACGCCGACGAAGATGTGGGCCTCGGCGCGTCCGCTCAGGCGGTAGTTGAATTCGGTGACCACGCGCCGGCCGATCGTGGCGCAGAATTCCCGGAACGCGCCTGGCCGCTCCGGGATCGTGACGCCGAACAGCGCCTCTCGCGCCTCGCCGACCTCGGCCCTCTCGGCGACGAACCGAAGCCGATCGAAGTTGATGTTGGCGCCGGTCAGAATGGCCACGAGCGTGCGACGAGCCCCGCTCTGCCGCGATGCCCAGGCCCGCAGTCCGGCGACCGCGAGCGCGCCGGCCGGTTCCATCAGGGATCGGGTGTCGTCGAACACCTCCTTGATCGCCGCGCAGATCTCGTCGTTGGAGACGCGAACGATCTCGTGCACGGTGTCCTGTACCAGCGAGAAGGGCAGCGCCCCGACCTCTCGCACCGCGACGCCGTCCGCGAAGATGCCAACGTTGTCGAGGACGACGCGGCGGCCGGCAGCCAGCGACTGATGCATCGCGTCCGCCTCGTGCGGCTCGACGCCGATCACCTGCACCTCCGGCCGAACCGCCTTGACGTAGCTGGCGATGCCGGCCACCAGACCGCCGCCGCCAACAGGCACGAAGATCGCGTCTACCTGGCTTCTCTGGTTGCCCAGGATCTCGAGCGCGATCGTCCCCTGACCGGCAATGACGTATGGATCGTCGAACGCGTGAACGAAGACGCGGCCGCTCGTTCTCGCCAGCTCGTCGCACCGGGCCTTCGCGTCGTTGTAGCTGTCGCCCCACAGCACCACTTCGGCGCCGAGCTCGCGCACGGCTTCAACCTTGATCGCGGGCGTCGTCTGCGGCATCACGATCACCGCGCTCAGCCCAAGGTGGCGCGACGCGAAGGCGACGCCCTGGGCGTGGTTGCCGGCGCTTGCTGTGATCACGCCGCGAGCGCGATCCTCGGATGAGAGGTGGGCGATCCGGTTGTAGGCGCCGCGCAGCTTGTAAGTGAAGATCGGCTGCTGGTCTTCCCGCTTGAGGAACACGTCATGTCCGAGCCGCGCCGAAAGCCGCGGCGCGGGATCGAGCGCTGTGGTTCGCGCCACGTCGTAGACCCGGCTGGTCAATATCAGGCGCAGCATCGCGTCGGCGGTCATGGGTGCGATTCCGTTCGGGGTGTTGGCGAAAGGTCAGGGCCGCGCCAGAGCGACGAGCTCGGGAATGTCGCGCGGGGTGCGTCCCTGCACGGTCAGTGCGACGTACTGGCGGCCACCGGCCATGTAGGTCATCGGAGAACCGATCGGTATGCCTGGCAGGTCCGCCGAGGCGCGCTCTTTCCCGGTTGCCTTGTCGAGCGCGACGAGGCGCGGTCCACCATCGGTGCCTCCGGTAGTCAATGGGTAGATGAGCAGCGTCCTGGTCGCGAGCGGGCCGCTGTAGGTGCTGTCGCCGCCGAGCGGCGGCAGGTTCAGCCCTTTCAGCGGCGGCAGGTTTCGAATGCGCTCCCCCGAGCCGGCCGGAATCATCCAGGCGTGATCGCCGGTGTTCATGTCGATCGCGGTCAGCCGCGAGTACGGCGGCTTCAGGAGCGGCAATCCCTGCGGCATCTGAGGGCTCCGGCCGGCCGCCTGCATGTAGAGCAGGTTGCTGTCCAACGCCGGATCCGGTTTCTCCAGCGTGACAACCGCGAAACCATTGCGTGATGGCACGTAGAGCATGCCCGTCTCGGGATCGACTGCGGCCCCCGACCAGTTGGCCCCGCCGACCGTTCCTGGCCGGACGATGGTTCCCTCGAGCGAGGGCGGCGTGAACAGCGGTCCCATCCGGAATGCCTTCACGGCGGACAAAGCCATCTGCCGCATCTCCGGCGTGAAGTCCACCAGGTCGTCCACCGTCACGCCTTGGTACTCGAACGGCGCCGGCTTCGAGGGCACCGGCTGCGTGGGCGATGCACGCTCGCCCGGGACGTCGGAAGCGGGCACCGGCTTCTCGTTGATGGGCCACAGCGGCTGGCCGGTCACGCGATCGAAGGTGTAGACGAAGCCCTGCTTGGTGATCTGGGCGACCGCCTTGACCCGCTTGCCGTTGACGGTGACGTCGAGCAGGTTCGGCGCGGCCGGGTTGTCGTAGTCCCACAAGCCGTGGTGCACGGTCTGGAAGTGCCAGACCCGCCGGCCGGTCTCGACGTCGAGACAGAGCAGGCTCTCTGCGAACAGGTTGTCTCCTGGGCGATGACCGCCGTAGAAATCGGGAGCTGTCGTGTTGGTCGGAAGGTAGACGTAGCCGAGCGCTTCGTCGGCGCTCATCATCGTCCACACCGTCACCTTGCCGACGTACTCCCACGAGTTGTCCTTCCAGGAGTCGTGGCCGGCCTCGCCTGGCTGCGGCACCGTGTGGAACGTCCAGCGCACCTTGCCGGTCCGCGCGTCGTAGCCGCGGATATATCCGGGAATCTGCTCTCTGTGGATCACGAGCGAGCTCACCGAAGCCGGGACGATGACGACGTCGCGGACGACGAGCGGGGGAGACTGGACGGAGTAGGTGAGTGCGTTCAGGTAGTCGCGGGTGCCGCGCTTCGCGCGCGGCAGGCCGTCCATCAGGTCGACGCGGCCGTTGTCGCCGAAACCGGGCAGGGGCTTGCCGGTTTTCGCATCGACGGCGATCAGGTAGCCGTCGCCGGTGCCCCAGAAGATGCGCTCGTCGCCGCCGGCCTGGTCGCGCCAGTACGCCACGCCGCGCTGGTTCCAGCGGAGCGACATCGTGGTGGTGCCGACTTCGTAGCTGCGCGGGTTGTAGACCCACTTCACGCGCCCGGTCTGGGCGTCCACCGCCGCGCCAATCGAGAGTGGCGTGTTGAAGTAGAGCGTGCCGCCGACCATGATCGGCGTCGCCTTGAAGTTGCCGACCATCGGAGCTTGATTGTCGCGCCAGCGTTTCGGGTCGGTGCGGCTCAACTCGGCGAACACCTCCGGTGCCGGCGCCGACCACTCACCGCCGTCGGCGGTTGTGATCGTCAGCACGCCATCGGGAGACGGCGTCCGCCAGGCGACCTTCAGCGACGCGAAGTTGCCGGGCGTGAGCTGGTCCAGCGGCGAGTATTTGCTGCTGGCGAGATCGCCGCCATAGGTCGGCCACTCGCCGGTCGTCGTGCTGGGCCGCGGGGAGGCCTGGAATGCCGCGCTGCCGAGAAGTGACAGACCGATCACCCACGCGAGTGGCTTCATGCTGGGCGCATCGTAGCATCGGCCTCACCGGCCGTGCGTCCCCCGAAGGGGTCGCCTCCCGCGAAGGCCTTATGGCGCAGAAGCGCCGCCTGCTATGCGCGCGCGGCTTGGGGAGCCTTCGTGGAGGAGATCGCCTTCTCCGCGGCGGCCGATCGCAGCATCGAGGTCGCCGTATAGATCACGACGATCAGCACGAGCCAGCGAACGTAGTAGAGGGGCAGTTCCTTGATCAGGTATGCGGCGATCAGCACCGCGCCGGGTCCACCGACGAGCAGGCCAAGCGCCGCCTTGAGATCGTAGGTTTCCTTGCGAATGAACTGGATGCTGCCGGCGGGGATGAGGAACGCGCAGGCGCCCATCATGATCGGATACGCCGCCTTCGGATCCATTCCGAGCAGGCTGATCATGATCAGGCACGGCGCGTAGTAGCCGATGCCGAGCATCATCAGCGCGCCGAGGACCACGGAAATGCCGAAGGCGAGGGCCAGCTTGGCGCCGGAAATGCCGAGCGCCACTCCGGGCGCCGGCCCCATGTCCGTCAGCGACAGCATCATCAGCCCCGCTGCGCCGAAGAGGGCAATGCCCATTCCGAGCTGCACCTTGCGCCGATTGAATCCCGACACCACGCCCGCGCCGAGCCAGGCGCCGAGCATGGCCGCCGCGATGATCGTCGCCAGCGTCGTGAACTCGACTTCGACGATCGTGATGTAGATGAGCGCCTGCACGAAGGTCGCCGTCGCATGGCCGACGTTCAGGGTCCCGGGAATCTTCTCGTCGCGGACGATGTTCCACGCCTTGTACATCGACGTCGTCGTTGCGTAGGACCCGATTCCCAGGGTGTCGAAGAAATTCGTGATGAACCCGATCGCAATCATCAGCGGCGTCGGCCTGACATCGGGCGCCGAGGGCCCCAGCGCCTGCCGCCGGCCGCGGACGGTGGTGTACCAGAAGGTCAGGTAGGCAATTGCGATGATCACCAGCGCCGCGAGCAGCAGGTTCTTGGCGTCCATGAGCGTTCGATTCTATCCGACGAACTTGTAACCGGAGCCGTGAATCGTGAGGATGTGCTCGGGGGCGTGCGGCGCCCGTTCGATCTTCTGCCGCAGCTTGGCGACGAAGTTGTCGATGGTGCGGGTCGTCGGGAACTCCTCGTAGCCCCACACCTCGTTGAGAATCTGCTCGCGGGTGACCACCTGGCCGGTGTGTTGCACGAAATAGCGCAGCAGCTCGAACTCCCGGGCGGTGAACTCGATCCTCGTCCTCCCGCGTCGCGCCTGGTGCAGCTTGAAGTCCACGTCGATGTCGCCGATCCGGGCGGAGTCGGCGGCGGTGGACTTCTGGGATCCGGCCCGCCGGAGGACCGCGCGGACCCTGGCCAGGAGCTCGGTGATCGAGAACGGCTTGGTGACGTAGTCGTCGGCCCCGAGTTCCAGCCCCAGCACCTTGTCGGTCTCTGCGGAGCGGGCCGTGAGCATCACGATCGGCGTGGCATTGGACCGGGCCCGCAGCTCACGGCAGACGTCGAAGCCGTTCTTCTTCGGCAGCATGATGTCGAGGATCACCAGGTCCGGGTTGAACGACGCGGCCTTGTTCAGCCCCTCGTCGCCGTCCGAGGCGACCTGCACTTCGTAGCCCTCGAGCTCCAGGTTGTCACGCAGGCCGAGCTGCATCTGCGGCTCGTCCTCGATCACCAGAATGCGCTTCATCAACGGCTCCCTCACTCCTCGCCCGCGGTGCGGCAGGGAAGTGTAGCGTGAACGTGCTTCCCACGCCCGGCTCGCTCTCGACGCCGACGTAGCCGCCGTGGCCGCGCATGGCGTGGTCGACGATGGCCAGGCCGAGGCCGGTGCCCTGCGGGCCACCGCCCAGTTCGTGGGTGACGCGGAAGAACTTCCGGAAGATCCGGCGCTGATCGCGCTTCGCGATCCCGATGCCGTGGTCGGACACCCGGACCACGACTTCTCCCGGCTCGCGCGCGACATCGACTTCGATCTGGCGCGAATCACCCGAGTACTTGACCGCGTTGTTCAGCAGGTTTTCCACCGCCCGCTCCACCGCCACCGAATCGGCTTCCACCTCGGGCAGTGCCGGGGCAATCGTCGCCGTCACCGTGAAGTGGCCCTGATCGAACTGCGGGCGCATGACGTCGATCACCCGCTGCACCATCTCGCCGACGTCGCCGGGCGCCAGCGTGTACGGACGCAGTCCCGCCTCCATCCGCGAGAAGTCGAGGATGTTCTCGATCAACCGGGTCAGCTTCTTCGCCTCGCTGTTGATGATCCGGTAGTATTCCTGGGCGCGATCGGCGCTGCGTACCCGGCCCAGTTCCAGGGTTTCGGCGAACAGCTGGATCAGCGCAAGCGGCGTCTTGAGGTCGTGCGAGACCGAGGCGACGAAATTCGACTTCAGCTCGGCGAGCCGCACTTCGCGAGCCGCAGCCCCGGCGATCAGGAACACGCCGACGCCCATCACCGCGGCGAGCAGGATCATCAGCGTGCGCTGGGGCCGGGTGTTGTCATTGACGATGTCGGGGATCGGCGCGCCGTAGCTGGTCTTGATATGCCAGATCTCGCGGTGCGCCTCGTAGGGTGCCGCGAACTCCAGCAGCTGGCGGTCGAAGAACACCAGCGGGAAGGTTCGTTCGTCGAGCGTTTCGCTCGAGTCGTACCCCGACACCACGCGCCGGCCGGCATCGTCTTCGAGGGTGACGCGGAGCGGCGGGAAGCCGCGAGGCTGCTGCATCTGCGCCAGCCGTGCCTCGACGAGCTTGGGGAAAAACTCGTCGCTCAGCCGTCGGGCGTCCACCGTGAAGGCGACCAGGCTGGTGAGCTGGTCGCGGGAGGGGGAGGCCCATCGCAGCTGCGACTGGACGTAATGCCTGCCGCCGTGCAGATCGTCGGAGAAGGCGACGATCGCCCGGCGCAGCGTGGACATCCGCTTGAGCGCCGGCAGCAGCCTGTCCTCGACCTCTGGATCCTCGCGGAACCGCTCCGCGGACACGCTGGTCTCGAGCGTGGCGCTCTTGCGATCGAAGACCAGCCAGCGCCCGGAAAGGGTACTTCCCGGCACATTGGACCAGATGTAGAACTCGTCGATGAACGGGCTCTCGGTGAGCGCCTCGCTGAGGATCGGGGCGATGAACGCCGGATCCGGCGGCTCCATCCTCGTCTGCGGAATGCCGAGCAGCACCCCGATGTGCGGCCGCTTGAGCGTGTCGTCGATCACCTTGGTGAGGCTGTCCGCGGTGTCGGAGCTCAGTTGCCGCAGCACCACCGCCGACGTGTCCTCGAGGTCGCTGAGCGAACGGAACTGGAAGTAGAAGAGGACGGCGACCGGGATTGCGACCACCGCAGCCAGACCGGCGGCGAGACGGATCCCGCGATCCACGCCGACCTGGCTCAACGGGTTGGGCCGCGTACCGCCGCTCATGCGCCTCCTTCGTCAGGCAAGCTTCTTCAGCTCCAGATTCAACCAGTCGTGGACGGCCTGCCAACCGGCCAGATCAGGCTTGCCGCTGACCAGCGCCCACAAGATCGCGCTCGTGTCCGCAAGCACCTGCCTGCGGTACTCCCCCGGCAGCGCGCCACTGGCACGCTGCAGCTCCGTCAGCGCACCGGCTGCATCGCCGGTCGCGAGCCGGCAGAGCGCCAGGCGCGTGGCCTGCACCGGATTCCGGTCGGGATCCTTCGCCTGGCCCTGCGCGTAGGCCGAAGCCGCCGCCTGATAGCGCCCTTGCAGGAAGAGCGTATGCCCCAGATTGTAATAGCCAAACGCCAGGTTGGGTTCGAGCTCGATCACCTCTCGGAACGCCGCTTCGGACTCCGACAAGCGGCCCAGCTCGCGAGTGACCACCCCGATGTTGTTGTGGGCCTGTGCGCTGCCGGGATCGAGCGCGAGCAAGCGCTCGAACGCCTCGAGTGCTGCTGCCGGTACGATCCAGCTCCCCAAGCGTTGCGCCGAGGTTGCCCCAGGCGCCCCCGAATTCCGGCAGGCGTTCGGTCGCAGCCCTGAACGCTTCCGCGGCCTTCTCCATGTCGTCGAGGCGTAGCCACACCTTGCCGCGTTCGAAGCGCGCCGCGGCCCAGTCCGGCGCCAGGGCAATGGCTTCGTCGAGGTCCCGCGCGGCGCTGTCGAGGTCGTTCACCTCCTGGCAGACGCTCGCAGTGGCGACCAGTGCAGCGGCGGTTCGACCTGCATCGAGCGCGGCCACGCAGGCACGCAGCCGGGTCGTTGCGTCTGCCTCGCGGAACGCGGCCGACAGGCGGGCTGCCTCCGAGCCCGCCTCGCTGTCGGCCATCCCGGATTCGCTCCTGGCGTTCGGAACCTCACTTGAGCTGTCGAGCTCCTCGATGTCGATTCGTGCGAACACGCCGCGCCGTCGCAACACTTCCGGCGCGTGCTGCATCAGCGACGCGCGCTGGGCGCTCGCAATCAGTGTCGCCTTACCATGGTTGGCGAGTGCCGATTCCCACTCGGTAAACAGGTAAGGTCCCTGGGTCGTCACGAGGCGGGTATGGGCCGGCTGAGCGGTTTCGAACGCGCGATGAACGTTGGATGCCCAGATGACGACCGGCCCAGGCGGCAACCCCGCCAGCGGATGTCTGAACGGCCATTCTGCGGCCGCCGACTCGACGATGAGAGCGTCCGAGTGAGAACTCAGCAGTGCCTGCGCCCGAGCCGCGACCGCGCGCGCGTCGTCACCCACCACGAGCACAATCGGCAGGCAATCGGTTGGTGCGCTCACGGTCCAACTATATAGGCCCGGTTTACGGGACAAGGTGGGCATCGACACGAGCCGACCGCCGGTGACAACAAATGACGAGTCGTGATTGATCGCCTGCGTATACTGCGGTCTCAGTTTCAGAGCGTTCTCCGTCGCGCCGGCGGTCCGCTCCACCACCCATCAAGGGGGTCTTTATGCACGATCAACCGGCGCCGACGTTGCAGGCGTCTGATACCTCGCGGCGGTCGTTCCTCGTCCGGTTCATCCAGGGTGTGCACGCCACGATGGGTGCCACGCTCGCCTACATCCTCGGCACAGCCGTTCTCGCACCAAGTTTGACGCGGCGCGAGCCCACGTGGCTGACCGCGGGTGATCTCTCGGGACTCACCGACGGCGAGCCGCGGATGGTGACGCTCCGCATCGCGCGCCAGGATGGCGCCACCGAAGCCGTCGATCGGCGCGTCGTCTTCCTCGTCCGATCGGGCGATGCGGTGAAAGCGCTCGATTCCACCTGCACGCATCTCGGGTGCCGCACGCGCGTGAATCCCGAAGCCAGACAGATCGAGTGCCCTTGCCACGGCGGCATCTACAACCTGCAGGGGCAGGTCATCGGGGGTCCGCCGCCGCGGCCGCTGCGCGAACTCCCGGCCCGATTGGATGGGTCGCGCGTCATGGTGCAGGTGTAACCGTGGGCGCGCGCGTGTTCGACTGGCTCGACTCGCGGACCGGTTATCGCCACCTGTTCTCGCGGCTGCTGTTCGAGCTGCTGCCGCCCGGGACCGGATGGGCATTCACCACCGGCAGCGTGATCACGCTGCTGCTGGCCGTGCAGTTCGTTTCGGGGCTGGTGCTGGTGATGTACTACGTCCCGTCGCCGGCGCTGGCCTACGACAGCGTCCAGTACATGATGCGCGATCTGCCCATGGGGTGGATGGTGCGCGGCATGCACGTCTGGGGCGCCAGCTTCATCGTCGTCGCCGCGGCCGTGCACATGCTCCGCGTCTTCTTCTATGCCGCCTACAAGGCGCCGCGTGAGGTGACGTGGCTGACCGGGCTGGGTGCGTTCCTCATCATTCTCGGCTTTTCACTGAGCGGTTATCTCCTGCCCTGGGATCAGAAGGCGTACTGGGCGACCACGGTGACGATCAACGTTGCGCGCGGCACGCCGGTGATTGGCGAGTTCCTGGCCAACGTCGTGCGCGGCGGATCCGAACTCGGCGCGCTCACGCTCGGCCGCTGGTATGCCGTGCACGTGTTCCTGCTGCCGGCGCTGGTGATCACGTTCGTCACCTCGCACCTGGTGTTGATGCGTCGCCACGGCATCTCCGGTCCGCTCAATCCCCGGGCTGGATCGATGCGGGCGTTCTTCCCCTGGCACGTCATGAAGGACACCGTGGTGATGGCTGTCGCGTTCGCCTCGCTCATCGCGATGGCGGCGTTCGTCCCGGCCGCCCTCGACGAGGTGGCGAATCCGGCGGATGCGAGCTACATCCCTCGTCCCGAGTGGTACTTCCTCTCGCTTTTCCAGCTCCTGAAGTACTTCCCGGGTCCGCTGGAGCCCGTCGCCACGCAGATGATTCCCGGGCTGGCGGTCGGGTTTCTCGCCCTGCTGCCATTCCTCGATCGCAGCCCCGAGCGACGCCCGTGGGGCCGGGCCCGACTGCCGTTCTCGATCGCGTTCGCGCTACTCGGCGCGGCCATCGTCTCGCTGACCGCGCTCGGCCTCAAGGACAAGCCGGCAACCGGCAAGCGGCCGGACGATTGGGGCCTGCTGCCGATCGCCGGCCTCGAGCTCGCCACCGGCGAGAACAGCGGCTGCAAGCGCTGCCACGTGCCGGGCGGACCGGCCGCGCCGCTCGAGGCCACCGGCCTTCGGCACGACGAGGAGTGGCTGCTGAACCATATGATCGACCCGGTGGCGATTGCCCCCGGTGTGCGCACCGAGGACGACAAGGCGCCTCGAAGCGCGATGGGGCGTTTCGGCGCCCAGGCCGTCGTCGCGTATCTCCGGCGCAGTCACGCCCGCATTCAGCCGCCGCCGCTCGATGCGACGGTGCGCCTCGCGGCGATGACCTACGCCAGCACTTGCGTCGTGTGTCACAAGGTGTCGGGTGATGGTGGCACCGTCGGGCCGGACCTTACCCACGTCGGCCAGCGGCGTGACGAGGCCGGCATCAAAGAGGTCATCGAGGACGCCTCGCTGGTCTACGGCGACTCGGAGATGCCCGTATTCAAGAACAAGCTCAGTGGCGCGCAGATCGATGCGCTCGCGACCTATCTTTCCGCGCGCAAGTAATTAGCGGCGCGGGCCGAGAGGGCGGATTCAATCCGCGCCGAGCCGCGCAGGAAGTCCGTCAGGATGGCGTCCTCTGGTGCAACCTGCCCTTCGACCCACTCGAGGTGTTCGCCGCCGGCGAGCCGCCAGTGGCCCGGGCGCAAGCCACTGCCCAGCCCTCGTAGTAGTAGCTGATCTCGTTGATGACCGGGGCGCCGTCCCGACGCAGCACGCCTACGGCAAGCGACTGGGTGCGGAGCCCGCGAGCGACACGGAACGCGGGCGCCAGCGCGCCCGCCGCGATTCCTGCCGGATCCCACCAGCGGCAGCGGGCGCGTCTTACTTCGGCGTCGTCGCTCCCTGATGGCAGGTCATGCAGGTGACACGGCCGAGCACCGATTCGCCTTCCTTCACCTGATGCGTGGCGAAGTACTGCGCGTTCAGTCCCCTGGTCATTTCGATCATCCGGCGGGCGGTGCGCTTGGGGCGCTTCTCGTCGCTCGGGAAGTTGCCCTGAACGTGGCAGTAGTCGCACTTGACGCCGAGAGCCGTGGAAATGCGCTGCATCTCCTGGCGGAGCGGCTGCCCCTCGAGCTCGGTGAGCACCTTGACGTTTTCATTGGGCCTGGGCGGCCGGTTCTCCTGGGCGGCTGCGGTGAGCGGGAGTGCCAGCGCGAGCAGAACTGCGTAACAGGACGAGCGGGTCATCGGATGAACCTTCCTGCAGCGGCTCCGGGCGGCGCATCCCGGGCGGTCGTGGCCACGATCTTAATGCGGGCGATGAGGCCCTGCGCCGCGAATCGGGCGGCCGGGCTGGCGAGGGTGCACCCTCAGCCGTGCGCGCGAAGGTGGCTTAGTTGGCCGCGGGCGCGGCCTGGGCGACGGCCGCGGGCACGGTTGCACGCCCCAACCCGTGCGTGTTATGCTCGTCAGGTTCTCGTGAGACTAGGACACCCTATCTAGTCTCAGTCGTACCGTGACGCCACCCTGCCGGAGCGTCCGCCGGTGCCGAAACGCGAAAAAAAGTTAGGGTTTCCAGCCCGAGGTGCCACGCCCGCAAGGGTGTCCAGGCCTGGGGCGCCACTGCCGCCGATGGCGGCCGTGGGAGTTCTTGTCGCTTGGAGTGGAGCGCAGCGTGCCGACGATCAGTCAGCTCGTCCGAAAAGGACGCGAACAGGTTCGGTGGAAGACCAAGAGCCCCGCGCTGCAGGACAGCCCGCAGAAGCGCGGCGTCTGCGTGCGTGTGTTCACCCAGACGCCGAAAAAGCCGAACTCGGCGCTCCGCAAGGTGGCCCGCGTCCGCCTCACCAACCAGATCGAGGTGACGACCTACATCCCGGGCGTCGGCCACAACCTGCAGGAGCACTCGCTGGTGCTGGTCCGCGGCGGCCGTGTCAAGGACCTGCCCGGCGTGCGTTATCACGTGGTCCGCGGCACGCTCGACGCGGTCGGCGTGCAGGGCCGCAAGCAGGGCCGCTCGAAGTACGGCGCCAAGCGCCCGAAGCAGTAAGCCGAAGGCTGAAGGAACAGAACGATGCCGCGTAGACGAGTAATCGCGAAGCGTGAACTGGCCCCCGACGCGCTGTACGGCAGCCCGCTGGTGACGAAGTTCATCAACACCATCATGCTGGAGGGTCGTCGCTCGACGGCGCAGCGCATCCTCTATCAGAGCTTCGACATCATCAAGGAGCGCTCCGGCGACGATCCGGTCAAGGTCTTCAAGAAGGCCGTGGACAACGTCAAGCCGTCTCTCGAGGTGAAGTCGCGTCGCGTCGGCGGCTCGAACTACCAGGTGCCGATCGAGGTCAACCCGAACCGCCGCCTTTCGCTCAGCATCCGCTGGCTGGTCAGCTACGCGCGCTCGCGCGGTGACGGCAAGACGATGCAGGAGAAGCTCGCCAACGAGCTGCTCGACGCCGCCAACCTGCGTGGTGGCGCGGTCAAGAAGCGCGAGGACACGCACCGCATGGCCGAGGCCAACAAGGCCTTCGCGCACTATCGCTGGTAGAGCGCGGCCGCGGAATCTGGAATTTGTCGGTTTCCAATCGTTGAACTGAGATGGCTCGCCAAGCACCACTCGAACGGACGCGCAACATCGGCATCATGGCCCACATCGATGCCGGCAAGACCACTACGACCGAGCGCATCCTGTTCTATACCGGCATCACCTACAAGATCGGCGAGGTGCACGAAGGCACCGCGGTGATGGACTGGATGGAGCAGGAGCAGGAGCGCGGCATCACGATCACGTCGGCCGCGACCACCTGCTTCTGGCGGGATCACCGGATCAACATCATCGATACGCCCGGCCACGTGGACTTCACGGTCGAAGTCGAG
This sequence comes from uncultured Acidobacteriota bacterium, assembly GCA_963709325.1. GTDB lineage: Bacteria > Acidobacteriota > Vicinamibacteria > Vicinamibacterales > UBA2999 > VFZN01. The sequence goes on from CAVPVV010000001.1 coordinate 277,266, forward strand.
CGTTCGCTCCGCGTCCTCGACGGCGCGGTCGCGGTGTTCGACGCTGTCTCCGGGGTCGAGCCGCAATCGGAAACCGTGTGGCGCCAGGCGGACAAGTATCGCGTTCCGCGCATCTGCTTCGTCAACAAGATGGACCGCATCGGGGCCGACTTCAAGACCTGCCTCGAGCAGATTGGCAGCAAGCTGCAGGGCAATCCGGTCGCGATTCAGCTCCCGATCGGCGCCGAGGACAAGTTCCGCGGTGTCGTCGACCTCATCGGCATGCGCTCGATCACCTACAAGGACGAGACGATGGGCGCCGACTACATCGTCGGCGAGATCCCGGCCGAGATGATGGACGAGGTCAAGGTCTATCGCGAGAAGTTGATCGAGAAGGTCAGCGAGGCCGACGACAAGCTGCTCGAGAAGTACCTGGGCGGCGAGGATCTCACCGTCGACGAGATCAAGGGTGCGCTTCGCAAGCGGGCGATCGAGTCAGTGCGCAAGGAGAGCGCGCCGTTCGTGCCGGTCATCTGCGGGTCGGCGTTCAAGAACAAGGGCGTCCAGCCGATGCTCGACGCGGTGGTGGACTTCCTGCCCTCGCCGCTCGACATCCCGCCGGTCACCGGCACCGATCCCGACGGCAAGGACCCCGAGGCGATTCTCGAGCGCAAGGCCGACGACAAGGAGCCGTTCTCGGCGCTCGCGTTCAAGATCATGACCGACCCGTTCGTCGGTCAGCTGACCTTCTTCCGCGTCTACTCGGGCACGCTCAACGCCGGCTCCTCGGTGCTCAACAGCACCAAGGGCAAGACCGAGCGGGTCGGCCGCCTCCTGAAGATGCACGCCAACAAGCGTGAGGAGATCAAGGAGGTCAACGCCGGCGACATCGCCGCCGCGGTCGGCCTCAGGTCGGTGACCACCGGCGACACGCTCTGCGACGAGAAGAAGTCGATCCTCCTCGAGTCGATGGAGTTCCCCGAGCCGGTGATCTCGCTTGCGATCGAGCCCAAGACCAAGGCCGACCAGGAGAAGCTCGGCCAGGGCATGAGCAAGCTGATGGGCGAGGACCCGACCTTCCGCGTCGCTACCGACGAGCAGACCGGCCAGGTCGTGATTCGCGGCATGGGCGAGCTGCACCTCGAGATCATTGTCGACCGCCTGAAGCGCGAGTTCGGGGTCGAGGCCAGCGTCGGCAAGCCGCAGGTCGCCTACAAGGAAACCCTCACCGCGCCGGCCGAAGGGCACGGCCGGTTCATCCGCCAGACCGGTGGCCGCGGCCAGTTCGGCGAGGCCAAGATTCGGCTCATCCCGCTGCCGCCGGGCACTGGCTACCAGTTCGAGAACGACATTACCGGCGGCTCGATCCCCAAGGAATACATCAAGCCGATCGACCAGGGGATCCAGGAAGCCCTCACCCGCGGGATCCTCGCCGGCTACCCGATCGACGACGTCCGCATCGAGCTCTACGACGGCTCGTTCCACGAGGTGGACTCGTCGGAAATGGCGTTCAAGATCGCCGGATCGATGGCGTTCCAGGATGCCGCCAAGAAGGCCAAGCCGGTGCTCATGGAGCCGATCATGCGGGTCGAGGTGGTGTGCCCGAAGGACTACCTCGGCGACGTGATGGGCAACCTCGCCGCGCGGCGCGGCCGCATCCAGAGCCAGGAGAACCGCGGCGGCACCGAGATCATCTCGGCGCGCGTGCCGCTCAGCGACATGTTCGGCTACGCGACGGATCTTCGTTCGCGCACGCAGGGCCGCGCGACCTACTCGATGCACTTCGATCGCTACGAGCAGGCGCCGAACAACGTGAGCGAGGAAGTGATCGCGCGCGTCCAGGGCACCAAGTAGTCAAGGCAGAAGGCACAAGGCAGAAGGCACAACATGCTTGGCGACAAGATTCGAATCCGACTGAAGGCCTACGACGCGCGGGTGCTCGATCAGAGCACCGGTGAGATCGTCGAGACGGCGCGGCGCACCGGGGCCCGGCTGGCGGGGCCGATCCCGCTCCCGACCGAGATCAACAAGTGGACGGTTCTCCGCTCGCCGCACGTCGACAAGAAATCGCGCGAGCAGTTCGAGGTCCGCACCCACAAGCGGCTGATCGACATCTTCGAGCCGACGCCGCAGACCGTCGACGCGCTGATGAAGCTGGATCTGCCGGCCGGCGTGGACGTCGAGATCAAGGCGTTCGGCAAGGAACACGGGAAGTAGGGCGGCACCGTCATGGTCACAGGAATCATCGGCAAGAAGGTCGGGATGACCCAGTTGTTCCTCGAGGACGGGACGCTCGAACCGGCAACCGTGCTCCAGGCGGGTCCGTGCGTGGTGGTCCAGGGCAAGACGGCCCAGACCGACGGCTACGAGGCCGTGCAGATCGGGTTCGTCGACGGCAAGTACAAGGCGAACAAGCCGACCACCGGCCACTTCAAGAAGGCCAACGTTCCGCCGACGCGGGTGCGCCGGGAAGTGGGTATCGCCAAGGGGGCGGAGGCGCCGGCGGCCGGCGCGCAGGTCCTGGTGTCGATCTTCAACCAGGGCGAGCGCGTCGACGTAATCGGCACCAGCAAGGGACATGGCTTCCAGGGCGTCGTCAAGCGGCACCACTTCCGCGGCGGCGACAAGTCGCACGGCTCGATGTTCCATCGCGCCCCGGGCTCGATCGGCGCCTCGTCGTACCCGTCGCGCGTGCTGCCGGGGATGCGGATGCACGGGCACATGGGCGTGGACCGCATCACGGTCCGCAACCTGAAGGTGCTCAGGGTGGACGCCGAGAACAACCTGCTGCTCGTGAAGGGCGCGGTGCCTGGCGCCAACGGCGGCTACGTGGTGATTCGCAAGGCGGTGGCGGCCAAGCCGGAGCCGAAGCCGCAGCTGCAGGAGAAGCCGAAGAAGGGCAAGAAGTAACACTGCTGCACCGGTCCAACGGTGCAGGGGTGGAAGGGTGCAACGCGGGGACAAGACGATGACCGTAGACGTGGTCAATATCGAGAACAAGAAGGTCGGCACCGCCGAGGTGAGCGACGCGGTATTCGGCGGGCGCGTGAAGACCGATCTGATCCACGAGTCGGTGGTCCGGGCCAACGCCGCCGAGCGCCGCGGCACGCACGCGACCAAGAACCGCGCGCTCGTCAGCGGCAGCGGCAAGAAGCCGTGGCGGCAGAAGGGCACCGGCCGGGCCCGCGTCGGCGAGATCAGGAATCCCCTGTGGCGCAAGGGCGGCACCGTGTTCGGCCCGCAGCCCCGCAGCTACGAATACCAGCTGCCCAGGAAGGTCGAGAAGGGCGCGCTCCGCGCCGCGCTGGCCGCGAAGATCCAGGGCGGCGCCGTCATCGTCGTCGACGCGCTGGCCGCGTCCGAGGTGAAGACCAAGGCCGCCGCGGCGATGCTGAAGGCGATCGGCGTGAACGGCAAGGCGCTGCTCGTGGACGTCAAGGCCGACGAGAAGCTGGCGCGGTCGGTGCGCAACGTCCCGGGCGTGTTCCTGCTGCCGAGCAACCGCATCACCGCCCGCGACGTCGCGGACACCAAGACGGTCGTCGTCACGCAGGCGGCGCTCGAAAAGCTGGAGGCGGCACTGGGCTAGGTGACAGCGAGCCGTTGCTGAAGCCTGAAGCCTGAAGCCTGAGGCCTGTTATGAAACTCACCGATGTGATTCGTCGGCCCCTGGTCACCGAGAAGACCACGCTGCTCCGCGAGGACGGCAAGACGGTGGTGTTCGAGGTGGCGCGCGCGGCCAACAAGATCGACGTCAAGCGCGCCGTCGAGAAGCTGCTCGGCGCCAAGGTCGACGGGGTCCGGACCGCGAACACCCAGGGCAAGCTGAAGCGCCAGGGGCGGTTCGTCGGGCGGCGCTCCGACTCGAAGAAGGCGTACGTGACGCTCAAGGCCGGCCAGAAGCTGCCGGAGTTCCTGGAAGGGGCGTAAGCCGATGCCGATTCGCAAGTACAAGCCGACTTCGCCTGCCCGCCGCCAGATGACGGTGCAGACCTTCGACGAGATCACCGCCGATCGGCCCTACAAGCCGCTCACCGAGTCGCAGAAGGTCTCGGGCGGCCGTAACAGCACCGGCGAGCAGACGTCGTGGTGGCGCGGCGGCGGCCACAAGCGCCTCTACCGCATCATCGACTTCAAGCGCGACAAGCGGAACATCCCGGCCACGGTCTCGACGATCGAGTACGACCCGAACCGCTCGGCGCGGATCGCGCTGGTCACCTACGCGGACGGCGAGAAGCGCTACATCCTGCAGCCGCTCGGCCTGAAGGTCGGCGACACGGTGATCGCCGGCGACAGCGTCGACATCCTGCCGGGCAACTGCCTGCCGCTCGGCCACATCCCGCTCGGCACGATGGTCCACAACGTGGAGCTGAAGCCGGGCAAGGGCGGCCAGCTGGCGCGGAGCGCCGGCGCCGGCGTCCAGGTAGTGGCCAAGGAAGGCGAGTACGTCTCAGTGAAGATGCCGTCGGGCGAGATTCGCAAGATCGCGACGGTGTGCATGGCCACGATCGGCCAGGTCGGCAACATCGATCACGAGAACGTCTCGATCGGCAAGGCCGGCCGCAGCCGCTGGCTTGGCAAGCGCCCGCACGTGCGCGGCGTGGCCATGAACCCGGTCGATCACCCGCTCGGCGGCGGCGAGGGCAAGACCTCCGGCGGCCGGCACCCGGTGACGCCGTGGGGCGTCCCGACCAAGGGCTACAAGACGCGCACGCGGCGTCCGAGCGACGCGTTCATCGTGCAGCGCAGACCGAAGTAGTTTGTTTTCGCCTAGAGCCCAGAGCCTAGAGCCTAGAGCCTGATTATGAGCCGTTCACTGAAGAAGGGGCCGTTCGTCGACACCCACCTGCTCGAGAAGGTGGAGAACATGAACCGGGCCAACGAGAAGAAGGTCGTCAAGACCTGGTCGCGCCGCTCGACGGTGATTCCCGAGATGGTGGGCCACACCCTCGCGGTGCACAACGGGCGCAAGTTCGTGCCGGTCTACATCACCGAGAACATGGTCGGCCACAAGCTCGGTGAGTTCTCCCCGACCCGGCAGTTCAAGGGACACGCCGCGAAGGCCGACAAGGCCGCGGCCACGGCGCCGGCGGCGCCGGGCGGGAAGGCCTAGCCATGGTGCAGGCAGCGGCAACGGCGAAGTTCATCCGCACCTCGGCCCAGAAGGCCGGCCTGGTGATGGATCTGATTCGCGGCAAGGACGTGAACCAGGCGCTCACCGCGCTGCAGTTCAGCCGCAAGGCGGTGGCGCGCGACGTGGCCAAGGTGCTGCGTTCGGCGGTGGCCAACGCGCAGCAGAAGGAAGGGTTTGGCGGCGAGGTGGATCGGTTGTTCATCTCGAAGTGCTTCGCGGACAACGGTCCTTCGCTGAAGCGGGTTCGTCCCGCTCCGATGGGACGGGCCTTCCGCATCGTCAAGCGGACGGCGCATCTCACCGTTGAGGTGACGGAGCGGCCGCAGGTGGTGAAGGCGGTCGGCACCGACACGCCGAAGCGCCGGGTCAAGAAGAACCAGCCGGCGGCAGCCGAGTAAGAGGGAGACACAGTGGGCCAGAAAGTTCACCCTTACGGGTTCCGGATCGGGTTCAACAAGACCTGGAAGTCGCGCTGGTTCGCGGACAAGGAATACGCGGACTTGTTGCATGAGGACCTGTCGCTCAAGAAGGACCTCAAGCGGCGGTTCCAGCACGCCGGCGTCGCCAAGGTCGAGATCGAGCGCGCGGCCAACAAGCTGAAGATCGACATCCACACCTCGCGCCCGGGGATCATCATCGGCCGCAAGGGCCAGGAAGTCGACAAGCTGAAGCAGGAGATCCAGAAGCGGACCAACCGCGAGGTCTTCATCAACATCCAGGAGATCCAGAAGCCGGAGCTCGACGCGCAGCTGGTCGGCGAGTCGGTGGCGATGCAGCTCGAGAAGCGCGTCGCGTTCCGCCGCGCGATGCGCAAGGCGGTCGAATCGGCGCTGCGCTTCGGGGCCCGCGGGATCAAGGTCCGGGTCTCCGGCCGCCTGAACGGCGCGGAGATCGCCCGCTCGGAGTGGTACCTGCACGGGCAGCTGCCGTTGCAGACACTGCGCGCCGACATCGACTACGGGTTTGCCGAGGCCCACACTACCTACGGGCAGATTGGCGTGAAGGTGTGGCTCTACAAGGGCGAGCGGCTGACCCCGCGGGTCGGGCGCGAAGAGGAGTACGGCGGCGGCCGCAGCGATCGGGAACGCGATCGCGGACCGCGGCGGCCCCGTCCCGAAGCGCGCGGCTGACGCGGACCAGCGTTGAGGACTTGACATCATGTTGATGCCAAAGAAGGTGAAGTTCCGGAAGCAGCAGCGCGGCCGGATGCGCGGCAAGGCGTGGCGCGGATCCGACGTGTCATTCGGCGATTACGGGCTGAAGGCGCTCGAGCCGTGCTGGCTGACGGATCGGCAGATCGAAGCGGCCCGCGTCGCGATGACCCGGTTCATCAAGCGCGGCGGCAAGATCTGGGTCCGGGTGTTCCCCGACAAGCCGGTGACCAAGAAGCCCCAGGAAACGCGCATGGGCAAGGGCAAGGGCGCGCCGGAGGGCTGGGTGATGGTGATTCGCCCCGGCCGAATCCTCTTCGAGATGGAAGGGGTGACCGAGACGGAGGCGCGACGGGCGATGGAGCTGGCTTCGGCCAAGCTGCCGATCAAGACCAGGTTCGCGACCCGGTTCGCCGAGGAGAAGGTGTCATGAAGGCGGTGGAGTTGAGGGACATGGACGTCGACGGGCTCCGTTCGAAGGAGCACGAGCTCGACGATCAGCTGTTCCGGATGCGCATCCAGAAGTCGATGGGCCAGCTCGAGGCGCCGGGCAAGATGAAGGACGTGCGTCGGGACCTGGCGCGAATCAAGACCATCCTCAGGGAGAAGGCGAAGTAGTCATGGCGTCGAAGGCAGAGCTCCAGGGCGTGGTCGTCAGCGACAAGATGCAGAAGAGCGTCGTGGTGTCGGTCGAGCGCCGGGTCCAGCACCCGGTCTACGGCAAGACCCAGAAGCGGACCACCCGGTTCGTGGCCCACAACGAGGGCGACGCGGCCCGGATCGGCGATCGCGTGGCGATCGCCGAAACCCGGCCGATGAGTGCCCGCAAGCGGTGGACAGTGACGCGCATCATCGAGCGCGCGGTCGCGGTGTAGGAGGAGGACGACCATGATCCAGATGCGATCGATCCTCGACGTCGCCGACAACTCCGGCGCGCGGAAGATCTCGGTGATCAACCCGATTGGCGGGTCGACCGGGCGCTACGCCTACCTCGGCGACATCATCACCGCCAACGTGAAGGAAGCGGCCCCGGAGTCGAACATCAAGAAGGGCCAGGTCGTGAAGGCCGTGGTCGTGCGGGTCCGGAAGGAGCAGCGCCGCAAGGATGGCAGCTACATCCGGTTCGACCGCAACGCCGCCGTGCTGATCAACGACCAGGGTGAGCCGATCGGGACCCGCGTGTTCGGTCCGGTCGCCCGCGAGCTGCGCGAGCGCAAGTTCATGAAGATCATCTCGCTCGCGCCCGAGGTGCTGTAGCCATGCCGTCGATGAGCATTCGCAAGAACGACCAGGTGATCGTGCGGACCGGGAAGGATCGCGGCAAGCAGGGCCGCGTCCTGATGGTGCTCGCGGCGAAGAACCGGGTGGTGGTCGAGGGCGTGAACGTGATCAAGCGTCACACCCGGCCGAACCCGCAGAAGAACATCAAGGGCGGAATCGTCGAGCGCGAGGCGCCGATTCACGCCAGCAACGTGATGCTGCTCGATCCCGAGGAGAACAAGCCGACCCGGGTCGGGCACCAGACGCTGCCCGACGGGCGGCGGGTCCGGATTGGCCGCAGGAGCGGCGCGGTGGTGGACAAATGAAGTCGCAGATGGCCCGGTTGCGGGAAAAGTACCAGCAGGAAGTGGTGCCGGCGCTCCGCAAGGAGTTCGGCTACACCAGCGTGATGGCGGTCCCGAAGATCACCAAGGTCGTGGTCAACATGGGGCTTGGCGAGGCCACCCAGAACGCGAAGGTGGTGGACACCGGCGCCGACGAGATCGGCAAGATCACCGGCCAGAAGGCGGCGGTGCGCCGCGCCAAGAAGTCGATCGCCCAGTTCAAGGTCCGGCAGGGGATGCCGATCGGCGCGATGGTGACGTTGCGCGGCGAGCGGATGTACGAGTTCCTCGACCGGCTGATGAGCATCGCGCTGCCGCGCGTGCGCGACTTCCGCGGCGTCTCGGCCAAGGGGTTCGACGGCCGCGGCAACTACACGCTCGGTCTTCGCGATCAGCTGATGTTCACCGAGATCGACTACCTCAAGGTGGACAAGGCCCGCGGCATGAACGTGTGCGTGGTGACGACCGCCAAGACCGATGCCGAGGCGCGCAAGCTGCTGCAGCTGCTCGGCATGCCCTTCCGCCAGAACTAGAGAGGACGAGACCGTGGCGACGACTGCAAAGATGGTCCGCGAGAAGAAGACGCTCAAGTTCAAGGTGCGCCATCGCAACCGCTGCCGCCGCTGCGGCCGGCCGCGCGCCTACATGCGGAAGTTCGGCCTGTGCCGCCTCTGCTTCCGCGAACTGGCGCTGACGGGCGATGTCGCCGGCGTCACCAAGAGCAGCTGGTAAGCGCCAGTTGAGAAGCGATTCCGGGAAGAGGCGAGAGCTGGAACATGACTGATCCGATTGCCGACATGCTGACGCGGATTCGCAACGCCGTGCACGCGAGACATGCGCGCGTGGAGTTGCCGGCATCCAAGCTGAAGACCGAGATTGCCAAGATCCTCCAGGACGAGGGCTACATCGCCGGCTACAAGCTGGTCGAGACGCCTTCCGAACGGCCGGGCAAGGCGCCCCGCGAGGTGATGCGGGTCTTCCTCAAGTACGGGCCTTCCGGCGAGAAGGTCATTTCCGGCCTCGAGCGGGTGAGCCGGCCGGGCCGCCGCGTCTACGCCGGCCGCGACGGCGTGCCCCCGGTGCTCGGCGGCCTCGGGGTCAACATCCTGACCACGTCGCAGGGCGTGATGACCGGCCGCTCCGCCCAGAAGGCGGGTGTCGGCGGCGAGATCCTCTGCAACGTCTGGTGACGCCATGTCGAGAATTGGAAAGAAGCCGATCGCGATCCCGAAAGGGGTCACTGTCAAGGTCGACGCCAGCGGCGTCGACGTGAAAGGCCCGAAGGGCCAGATGACGCAGCCGCTCCCGCCCGGCGTCACCGCCGTGGTCGAGGACGGCCAGCTCCTGACCCGGAAGACCTCCGACGAGCGCGAGCTCGACAAGTTCCACGGCCTGGCCCGCAGCCTGGTCAACAACGCCGTGCTCGGCGTCACCGAGGGCTGGAAGCGGGAGCTCGACATCGTCGGCGTCGGGTACCGCGCCGAGTTGAAGGGCAAGCAGGTGGTGCTGGCGCTCGGCTACTCGCACCCGGTCGTGTTCGACGTGCCGACCGGCATCGACGTGGCGATCGACAAGCAGACGCACATCACCGTCACCGGCGTGAATCGGCAGCTGGTCGGCCAGGTCGCCGCCAACCTGCGGCGGCTCCGCAAGCCGGACCCGTACCAGCAGAAGGGCGTCCGCTACACGGGTGAGAAGTTGAAGAAGAAGGCCGGAAAGACCGGAGCGTAGGTTATGAGGATTCAGACCAAGGAAGACCGCCGCGATCGGATCAAGTTCCGGATCCGCAAGCGCCTCCAGGGAACGCCCGAGCAGCCGCGGCTGACGGTGTTCCGGAGCGGCATGCACATCTACGTGCAGGTCATCGACGATCTCGCCGGACGCACGGTGGCCGCCGCCTCGAGCGTCGAGCCGGCAGTGAAGGCGAAGCTTGCCGAGGGAGCGCGTGGCGGCAACCGCAAGGGCGCCGAAGTGGTCGGGCAGGCGATCGCCGAGCGGCTGAAGGAGAAGGGCATCACGCGCGTGGTGTTTGATCGCAACGGGTTCCTGTATCACGGGCGCGTCCGCGCCGTGGCCGAAGCGGCCCGGCAGGCCGGCCTTCAGTTCTAAGGCAGAAGGCAGAAGGCAGAAGGCAAAACGGTATGCGGACACGCGAGAAGATCGACCCGACGCAGCTCGAGATCAAGGACACGGTGGTGGCCATCAACCGCGTGACCAAGGTGGTCAAGGGCGGCAAGAACCTGAGCTTCAGCGCCCTGGTGGTGGTCGGCGACGGCCACGGGGTCGTGGGCTACGGCGTCGGCAAGGCCAAGGAAGTGCCCTCGGCGATCAAGAAGGGCATCGAAGCGGCGAAGAAGAACCTGATCCGCGTGCCGCTCAAGGGCACGACGGTGCCGCACCCGGTGATCGGGCGATTCGGGGCCGGGCGCGTGCTGCTCAAGCCGGCGCCGGAAGGCACCGGCATCATCGCCGGCGCCGCGGTCCGTGCGGTAGTGGAGTCGGCAGGCGTCTCGAACGTCCTGACCAAGTCGCTCGGCACCGCCAACCCGCACAACGTGGTGCGCGCCGCGTTCACGGCACTGCAGCAGTTGAAAGATCCGAGTGTGGTGGCACGGCTCCGCGGCAAGGACGCCGAGGAGATGGCCGCGCCGGCGCGGGCGTGAGGAAGAAGGCGAGTCATGGCTGAGCAGGCGAAGAAGAAGCTGAAGATCACGCTGGTCCGAAGCCCGATCGGCTTCAACAAGACCCAGGCCGCGACGGTCCAGGGGATGGGCCTTCGCAAGATCCGGCATACCGTCGAACTGGCCGACACGCCGGAAACGCGCGGGATGATTCACAAGGTGCGCCACCTCGTGCAGGTGGTCGAGTAGCTGGAGCAGGTACAGCGATGAGTCTCAACAATCTCAAGCCGGCCGCCGGCTCCAAGTTCGCCAGGAAGCGGGTCGGCCGCGGTCCGGGTTCGGGCAACGGCAAGACCGCCGGTCGCGGCAACAAGGGCGCGCAGTCGCGTTCGGGCTACTCCTACAAGCGCGGGTTCGAGGGCGGCCAGATGCCGTTGCACCGGCGCGTGCCGAAGCGCGGTTTCAACAACACCGACTTCCGTACCGAATACGAAGTGGTGAACCTGGATCAGCTCGAGGCGCGGTTCGACGCCGGCGCCACCGTGACCCCCGACGCGCTTCGTTCGGCGGGCCTCGTCAACGGCCGCGACGTCCGCGTCAAGGTGCTGGCCCGCGGCGAGGTCAGCAAGGCGCTGACCGTGCAGGCCCACAAGTTCAGCGGCAAAGCGGCGGAGAAGATTGCCGCCGCCGGTGGTACGGCCGAGGCGATTGCGATCGGTTGAGTGAGCGACTGAGGATACGCGGTCAAAATCGAGGCGACTCACGTGGTCGATAGCCTGAGAAATCTGTTTGCCGTCGCGGACCTCCGCAACCGGGTGCTGTTCACCCTCGGGTTGCTGGCGGTGTATCGAGTTGGCAACCACATCCCCACACCGGGCGTGAACCCGGAGGCGCTCGCGGTGCTGGCGCAGCAGGCGCAGAACACGATGTTCGGCCTCTACGACATGTTCACCGGCGGCAGCCTCTCGCGAATCACGATCTTCGCGCTGGGCGTGATGCCGTACATCAGCTCGTCGATCATCCTGCAGCTGTTGACGGTGGTGTGGCCGTACCTGGAACGGCTCTCCCGCGAAGGAGAGCTCGGCCGCCGCAAGATCACGCAGTACACGCGCTACCTGACGCTGCTGCTCGCCGCGGTCCAGGCGCTCGGCATCGCCGTCTGGCTGGAGCGGAACACCGGCGTTCCCGGCGGCCTGCCGCTCGTCTACAGCCCGGGCTGGGGCTTCCGCCTTGGCTGCGTGCTGACGCTCACCACCGGCACCATGTTCATCATGTGGCTCGGCGAGCAGATCACCGAGCGCGGCATCGGCAACGGGATGTCGCTCATCATCTTCTCCGGCATCGTCGTCAACCTGCCGCGGGCGGCGCTGGCGACGTTCGACCGGATGCGCACCGGCCAGATGAGCCTGCCTGGTGGTGGCGCTGCTGATCGTCCTGATGGTGCTGGTGATTGCCGCGATCATCTACGTCGAACGCGGGCACCGGCGGATCACCGTCCAGTACGCGAAACGTGTCGTCGGGCGGCGGCAGTACGGCGGCTCGAGCACGCACATCCCGCTCAAGGTGAACACCGGCGGCGTCATCCCGGTGATCTTCGCGAGCTCGATCCTGACGTTCCCGGGCACGCTGGCCGGCATGCTGCAGGCCGGCGGCTGGGCGGATGCGTTCGTGCGGCAGATTCAGTACGGCATGCCGCTGTACAACCTGCTCTACGTGACGCTGATCATCTTCTTCGCGTACTTCTACACCGCGATCATCTTCAACCCGGATGACGTGGCCGAGAACATGCGGAAGTACGGCGGCTTCATCCCCGGCATCCGGCCCGGCAAGCGCACCGCGGAGTACATCGACACGATCCTGGCCCGCATCACGCTGGTCGGTGCGATTTACCTGTCGCTGGTGGCGATCCTCCCGGAGTTCCTGCTGACCGGCTTCCGGGTGGCTCCGATTCCGTTGATTGGCGAGCAGCTCGACGCGATCCTGCCGCGATTCGTCACCGAAGGGCTCGAACGTGCCCTTCTTCTTCGGCGGGACGTCACTGCTCATTGTCGTCGGCGTGGCGATGGATACGGTGAACCAGGTCGAGTCGCAGCTGATCATGCGGCACTACGACGGGTTCATGAAGAAGACGCGGATTCGAGGTCGCCGCGGGTGACGCCGTGGCGTTGAATGTGGTGATGCTCGGTCCTCCGGGGGCGGGCAAGGGCACGCAGGCGGAACGATTCGCCCGGGAACACGGGATCCCGAAGATCTCGACCGGGGACATCCTCCGCGAGGCGGTCCAGAGCGGAAGCGATCTCGGGCGCAAGGTCAAGGCGCTGATGGATCGCGGCGAGCTCGTGAACGACGACCTGATCATCGGCATCGTGCGCGAGCGGCTGGCCAAGCCCGATTGCACGGCCGGGTTCGTGCTCGACGGTTTTCCGCGGACGGTGCCGCAGGCCGAGGCTCTCGACGCGATCACTGCGGGCGGCGACCCGCTGATCGTGGTCGAGATGAAGGTGCCCGACGAGGAGCTGGTCCGGCGGGTGCAGCGTCGCCGCGTGTGCAAGGAGTGCGGCACCAACGTGTCGGCGTTTGGCGCCGGCCCGGGGCTGGTGCAGTTGTGTGAGCGTTGCGGCGGCGAGCTGGTGACGAGGAGTGATGACTCGGAAGAGGTCGTGCGCGATCGGCTGAAGGTCTATTGGCGCGAGACCGCGCCGATGATTGCCTACTACGGCAAACGGCCGACGTTTCGCTCGATCGACGGCGCCCAGCGCCCCGAGCAGGTGCGGCACGGGCTGGTGGCGGCGATCACCGAAGTGGCGCGAGAAGCTGGGGTACGGCTGAGCCCCGGGATCGCCGGCGCCACCGGTCGACGCGGCTCGACGGGGCTGTCGGGCCGAAAGGGAGTAGGCGCGTGATCACCTGCCGATCGGCAGCCGAGCTCGAGCGGCTGGCCCGGGTCAATCAGTTGGTGGCCGCCACGCTGTCCGAGCTGATGGCGGCGGTGGCCCCGGGTGTGACGACGCGGCAGCTCGACGAGATCGCCGAGCGGCGGATTCGCGAGGCGGGTGCGGTGCCGGCCTTCAAGGGCTATCACGGCTACCCGGCGACGATTTGTGCGTCGGTGAACGAGCAGGTGATCCACGGGATCCCGAACGACCGGCCCCTCAATGAGGGGGACGTCCTGTCGATCGACCTCGGGGCGAAGCTCGATGGGTTCTTCGGCGATTCGGCGGTGACGGTGCCGGTGGGCCGGATCGCGCCGGAGGCGCAGCGGCTGCTCGACGTGACCAAGACCTCGCTCGAGCACGCGATTGGGGTCGTTCGCGCCGGGGCGCGGGTGCACGACATCGGCGCCGCGGTGCAGCAGTACGTGGAGGCGAACGGTTTCTCCGTGGTCCGCGAGTTCGTCGGCCACGGGATTGGGACCTCGCTCCACGAGGAGCCGCAGATCCCGAACTACGGGACGCCGGGCCGCGGCTCGCGGCTGGCGGAGGGCATGGTGCTCGCCATCGAGCCGATGGTGAACGCCGGCAAGGCGGCGGTGAAGGTGCTGGCCGACGGGTGGACCGCGGTCACGAAGGACGGCAGCCTCTCGGCGCACTTCGAGCACACGGTGGCGGTCACCGAAACCGGGTGCCGGGTGCTGACGCTGCGGGATCAGGTGGTGGCCGAGGCGGTGTGACCGAGGCCGAAGGGACGGTGACGGAGCTGCTGCCGAGCGACCTCGTCAAGGTGGTCCTCGCCGGCGGCACGCACCAGGTGATCGCGCATCACGCGGACCCGGTGCGACGGAATTACGTGAGGCTGGTGGTTGGCGATCGCGTGCGGGTGGCGTTGATGCCGCGAGACCTTGGTCGCGGGCGCGTAATCGAGAAGCTGTAGCGACAAGCTGTAGAGGGATGCGATGAAGGTACGAGCGTCAGTCAAGAAGATCTGCGACAAGTGCAAGATCGTGCGCCGTCGCGGCATCGTGCGGGTGATCTGCACGAACCAGAAGCACAAGCAGCGGCAAGGATAAGGCGAGGACCTATGGCACGTATTTCAGGTGTCGATCTGCCGCGCAACAAGCGCGTCGAGATCGGGCTCACGTACATCTACGGGATCGGGCGGTTCCGCTCGAACCGGATCCTCGACACGGCCGGGGTGAGCCCGGACATCCGGGTCAAGGACCTGACCGACGACGACGTCCGGAAGATCAGCCGGGTGATCGAGGAGCAGGGCGGAGTGGAGGGCGATCTGCGCAAGGAGATCTCGCTCAACATCAAGCGGCTCATCGAGATCGGCAGCTTCCGGGGGGCCAGGCACCGCCGCAACCTGCCGGTCCGCGGGCAGCGCACGCGCACCAACGCGCGGACACGGAAGGGACCGCGCAAGGGTGCGGTCGCCAAGAAGAAGACGGTATAGGTAGGCCATGGCAAAAGCAGAGACGACCGGCGCCGGGGCGGCAAAGGAAACCACCCGCAAGAAGAAGACGTTCAAGAAGCGCGGCGAGAAGCGGATCGTGCACCACGGGTTCGTGCACATCCAGGCCTCGTTCAACAACACCCTGGTGACCATTACCGACGCCGAAGGCGCGGTGGTGTCGTGGTCGAGCGCTGGCGCGATCGGGTTCAAGGGCTCGCGCAAGGGGACGCCGTTTGCCGCGACCCAGGCGGCGCTGACCGCGACCAACGCCGCCAAGACCTTCGGCATGCGCTCGTGCGACGTGCTGGTCAAGGGCCCGGGGTCGGGCCGCGAATCGGCGATCCGGGCCCTGTCGACGGCGGGGCTCGAGGTGAAGTCGATCCGCGACGTCACCCCGATCCCGCACAACGGATGCCGGCCGCCGAAGCGGCGGCGCGTGTAACTGCGACTGAGAAGGATCGATATTCATGGCTCGTTACAACGGACCTGTCTGCCGCCTGTGCCGCCGCGAGGGGATGAAGCTGTTCCTCAAGGGCGAGCGCTGCTACACCGAGAAGTGCGCGATCGAGAAGCGCAACATGCCGCCCGGCCAGCACGGCCGCGCCCGCAAGGCGAAGATGGTCGGCTACGCCGTGCAGCTGCGCGAGAAGCAGAAGGTGAAGCGCATCTACGGCGTGCTCGAGGACCAGTTCCGCGGCTACTTCGAACAGGCCGATCGGACCCGCGGGATCACCGGCGAAACGCTGCTCCAGCTCCTGGAACGGAGGCTCGACAACGCCATCTACCGCCTCGGCTTCGCGACCTCGCGGCCGCAGGCCCGGCAGCTCGTGCGCCACGGCCACTTCCTGGTCAACGGGAAGAAGGTCAACATCCCGTCCTACTCGCTCAAGGCGGGTGACGTGGTGACGGTGAGGGAGAGCAGCCGCGAGAACCTGTCGATCCTGCACGCGATCGAGGAGGTCAAGGGCCGCGGCGTGCCCGAGTGGCTCTCCCTCGATGGGCAGATGGGCGGCAAGGTGATGTCGATGCCGACCCGCGAGCAGATCAACCTGCCGGTGCAGGAGCAGCTGATCGTCGAGCTCTACAGCAAGTAGACGGCACACAAGCCACGTTCCCGGCCCGCAGCTCTTCAGACCTGCAGCGGGAGGCCGGGAACCATAACCCGCAGGTCTGGAGGCCGGGCTGCCGGCCCGTTGGCGAAAGGACATGACTATGCTTTGGAAAGGTTTTCAGCGCCCCAAGCGCCTCGACTTCGAGCGTGAGACGCTCACCGACCGTTTCGGCCGCTTCTACGCCCAGCCGTTCGAGCGTGGCTTCGGCACGACCGTCGGTAACGCGCTCCGGCGCGTGCTGCTCTCCTCGATCGAGGGCGCCGCGATTACCGCGGTGCAGATCGACGGCGTGCTGCACGAGTTCTCGCCGATCAAGGGCGTGGTCGAGGATGCGACCGACATCATCCTCAACCTCAAGCAGCTGCCGCTGAAGTGCCACGTCGACTACACCAAGACGCTGACGGTCCGCGTCGACAAGCCGGGCCCGGTTCGCGCCAAGGACATCGAGGTGGACCAGGACGTGGAGATCCTCGAGCCCGAGGCCCACATCGCGACCGTCTCGGAAGGCGGCAAGCTGCACATGCAGCTGCGGATCAAGCGCGGGCGCGGCTACGTCGCCGCCGACCGGAACTTCGACGAGGATCTCGGCATCGGCTGGATCCCGATCGACTCGGTTCACTCGCCGGTCAAGAAGGTCAACTACCTGATCGAGGCGGCGCGCCTCGGCCAGACCACCGACTACGACAAGCTGACGCTCGAGGTCTGGACCAACGGCTCGGTGACCCCGGGTGACGCGGTGTCGCTCGCCGCCAAGCTGGTTCGCGACCACCTCAACATCTTCATCAATCTCGACGATGACGAGGACGAGGAAGTCGACATCACCAGCGAACCGGCCCGGGTCGGCGTCGCCAACGAGCACCTCGACAAGAGCGTCGAGGAGCTCGAGCTTTCGGTCCGTTCCTACAACTGCCTCAAGAACGCGAACATCCGGACGATTCGCGAGCTGGTGCAGAAGACCGAGACCGACATGCTGAAGACCAAGAACTTCGGCCGCAAGTCGCTCAACGAGATCAAGGAGATTCTGCAGACGATGGGCCTCAGTCTGGGCATGAAGCTCGACCAGCCCACGGCGGCGGACTAATGGAGCGTATCCACGATTCCCTGCGCACTGGCAGAAGGCTCGGGGAGCGGTCGCCGGCCGTTCCGTAGGAACGGCCGCTTTATCAACCACAGGCACATTCCATTAGGATCGTATGCGTCACCGTAATGCACACCGGAAGCTCGGCCGGGTCTCCGAGCATCGCATCGCGTTGCTGCGCAACCAGGCGACCGCGCTGCTGCTGCACGAGCGGATCGAGACCACTCTGCCGAAGGCCAAGGAACTGCGGCCGTTCGTCGAGCGGATCATCACGATCGCCAAGCGCGGTGTGAAGGCCGCCGATCCGAAGGGGCGGACGCTCTCGGCGCGCCGCCTTGTCATGCGCGACGTTCACAACGAGGATGTGGTCACGAAGCTGTTCGACAGTCTCGCGCCGCGTTTTGCGGAGCGGCCGGGCGGTTATACCCGGATCCTCAAGCTGGGACACCGCCGCGGTGACGCCGCCGAAGTGGCGCAGATCGAGCTGATCGGCAGCGAATACGACCCGAAGAAGGCCGAGGCCGAACGCAAGGCAGCCGAGGAGGCCGCTCAGTCCGAAGCCGGCAAGGGCCAGAAGACGGTCGGCGACCGCCTCCGCGCCGCGGCGCAGCGGCTGCGCGGCGGCAAGAAGGATCAGGGCGACGGAGGGGCGAAGGCGAAGGCCTCGAAGCCTTCCCGGGCCGCCGCGAAGAAGTCCACGACGCCGCGCAAGGCCGGCGGGTCGTAAAGCCAAGGCAGAAGGCACAAGGCAGCAAGGCAGAAGGCAGAAGGCAGAAGGCAGAAGGGGAGCAGCCCTCCTCTTCTGCCTTTTGCGTTTTGGCGGTCGCCTTGACATACTGACCGCATCGGGGGAGCCGTCCCCGCTTCCAGACGCGCAGCCGCCTCCCGGCCTGGCGCGTCTCAACGATCAGCATGTCCCGAGTTCTGCCACGTCTGCTGCTCGTCCTGTTTGCGGTGTCGGCCACGCTCGCCGCCCAGCAGCCGGCCCCCGCTCCGTCGCCCACGCCACCCCAGGAGCCCGCGCCGGCGGGACAGCAACCGCCGCCGGCCTCGCCCGACCAGCCGACCTTCCGGGCTGGCGCCGAACTGGTGCGGGTTGACGTCTCGGTCACCGGCCGCAACGACCAGCCCGTCGCCGATCTCCAGGCCGCCGACTTCACCGTCACCGAAGACGACATCCCGCAGACGGTCCAGACCGTGCAGTTCATCAAGCTCGACGGTCAGCGGAAGGAGAACACTGGCGAGTCGCTGCAGATTCGCGGCCTCAGCCAGGCGCTCGTCGAGGCGGCGAAAGACGACGTGCGGCTGTTCGCGATCTTTCTCGACGACTACCACATCGACCGGGTTCCAAGCATCACTATCCCGCTGCGCGAGGCGCTCAAGGGCTTCATCGAGCAATTGCAGCCGACCGACCTGGTGGTGCTGATGGATCCGCTGACCACCCTCGACAGCCTGCGGTACACGCGCGACAAGCAGTACCTGCTCGACCGGATCGCCAAGTTCGAGGGACGGCGCGGCGAGCTGTTTCCCGTGCGGAGCGCGGTCGAGGAGGCGCAGTTGAGTCAGCGTAATGTCTGGGAGCTGCGTGCGGCGGTGTCGCTCTCGGCGCTCGAGGCGATCATCACGCACTTCGGCGGGCTGCGCGAGGGACGCAAGTCGGTGCTGTTCGTCAGCGAGGGACCGCCGGTCGGCATGCCGGGGAGCGCGGTCTATCCGCGGCTCGAAGCGGCGCTGCAGGCGGCGAACCGCGGCAACGTCACCGTTCACGTGCTCGACCCGCGGCCGCTCGGTTCGGCGCCGTTCGGCGGCGCGGAGTCGCTGCGGCGCCTCTCGGCCGAGACCGGTGGCCGCGCCATCGTCAATACCAACAACCCGGAGCAGGGGCTGAAGGAAGTTCTGGCCGACGCCAGCGCTTACTATCTCGTCGGCTATGCGCCGACCCGGCAGCTGTCGGACGGCAAGTTCCACAAGATCAACGTCAGGGTGAAGCGGCCTGGCGTGCGCGTCTCGGCTCGGCGCGGCTACTGGGCGCCGAGCGAGGCGGAGACGAATCCACCGCCCGAGGCGCCGCCGGATCCGGCGCTGGCCGGGGCGCTGCGCGAGCTCGTCGCGCCCGGCGCGCCTGGCGGCCCGGACCGTCGCGTCATCGAGATGTGGGTCGGCAGCGAGCCGGCCGACTACGGGCTGTCCACCGTCCGGGTCGCGTGGGAAGCGGTGAATCGCGGCGCTTCCGACACCCCGGTCACGGTCGAAGTGGAGCCGGTGACGCGGACCGGCACGTCGCTCTACCCGGCGCAGACGATTCGCACCGGGCCGAAGGAAGGCGACGTGCCGAGCGTCGCCTCGTTCAACCTGAAGCCGGGTCCGGCCGCCCTCAAGGTGACGCTGCGATCCGCCGGCGGCGCGGTGATCGATCGCTGGACGCAGTCGCTGGCGGTGCCGAACTACGCCGAGGCGGCGCTGAAGATCGGAACGGCACGCGTGTTCCGGACCCGCACGCTCGCCGAGTCGAAGGCATTCGAGGCCGACTCGGACCCGACTCCGACCGCATCGCGCCGCTTCCATCGGACCGATCGTCTCGTCATCGACGTGCCGTTCACGTCGGATCTCGGCGAGCCGACCGTCGAAGCCAAGCTCACCAACCGCGACGGCAAGGAGCTGGCGACGCTGCCGCTCGCGAAGGGAGGCCCCGGTGGCATGGCCCGCGTCATCCTCCCGCTCGCCTCGCTGGCGCCGAGTACCTACACGGTGCGCGTACAGGTGAACACCGGGACTCACACCGGCGCGCAAGCGGTCGCCTTCACGGTGTCGCAGTGACGCCAGGCGACGCAGCGCGTCGCGGGCCTTCGGTGGGC
This sequence comes from uncultured Acidobacteriota bacterium, assembly GCA_963709325.1. Lineage (GTDB taxonomy): Bacteria > Acidobacteriota > Vicinamibacteria > Vicinamibacterales > UBA2999 > VFZN01. Next base: position 297,192 of record CAVPVV010000001.1, read on the forward strand.
GGCGCTTCGCGCCGTAAGAGTCTGCTCATTGCTGGCTGGATCGGGCTCGCGCTGATCGCGACGCTCGACGCACAGGCCCCGGCCATCGGCGAAGCCGTCAAGCCGTTCGTCTCGGTGGACGCCCCGGTGGTAGCGCTCACCAACGCCCGGGTCATCGATGGCACCGGCGCGCCCGCTCGGGACGGGCAGACCATCATCCTGCGCGACGGCCGGATTGCGGCGATTGGCGACGCGTCGCGCACCGCTGCGCCGGACGGCGCCCATGTCATCGATCTCTCCGGCAAAAGCGTCATTCCCGGCCTGGTGATGCTGCACGAGCACCTGTATTACCCGGTCGGCCCGGGCGTCTACGGGCAGCTCGGTCAGAGCTTCGCCCGCCTCTACCTCGCCGGCGGCGTCACGACCATGCGCACCGGCGGGAACATGAACGGGTTCATGGACCTGAACCTGAAGCGCGGCGTCGATGAAGGGCGCGTCGCCGGACCGGCGATGGACGCGACCGCGCCGTATGTCAACGGGCCGAACGCCTTCCTGCAGATGCGGTCGATGGCCGACGCCGATGAGGCCCGCAAGCAGGTGGCCTACTGGGCTGACATGGGCGCGACCTCGTTCAAGGCCTACATGCAGATCTCGCGGGCGCAGCTTGCGGCCGTCGTCGCCGAGGCGCACGCGCGCAGGATGAAGGTGACCGGGCATCTCTGCTCGGTGACCTACGCCGAGGCTGCGGAGATCGGCATCGACAACCTGGAGCACGGCTTTTTTGCGGCCACCGATTTCGTGCCCGACAAGCAGCCGGACATCTGTCCGGGGCAGGCGCGCGGCCAGCAGACCGTCGCGGCACTCGACGAGGCCGCTCCCGCATTTCAGTCACTGGTGAAAAAGCTCGTCGACCGCAAGGTTGCGCTCACCTCCACGCTGACGATCTTCGAGACTTTCACGCCCGGCCGGCCGCTGCCGCCGGGGCTTGGCGTCCTGCTGCCGCTGCTCAAGGAGCAGTTCGAGCAGAACTACCGCCGCACCGCCGAGAACAAGGAGTCCGTCTACCGGACGCTCTTCCCGAAGGCGATGGCGCTGGAGCGCGCGTTCGTCAAAGCCGGCGGGCTGCTGGTGGCCGGCACCGACCCAACCGGCGGCGGCGGCGTCATCCCGGGCTACTCCAACCAGCGCGCCGTGGAGCTGCTGGCCGATGCCGGTTTCAGCCCGCTCGAGGCGATCTCGATCGCTACTCGCAACGGCGCGCGCTATCTCGGTCGCGAAGACACGATCGGCACGATCGCGGTCGGCAAGCAGGCCGATCTGGTGGTGCTCGACGGCGATCCGTCGCGCACGATTGCCGACATTCGCAAGGTGGACACCGTCTTCCGGCTCGGCGTCGGCTACGATCCGAAGGCCCTGATCACCTCGGTGACCGGCCGCGTTGGACTGTGGTGACCGAGCCGCTGACTCCCACCGCCACGCTGGTGGCGGCGTTCCTGTCGAGGACTCTCCCGAAGCCGGCGTGGACGCACGTGGCGCATCTGCGCGTGGGCTTGTGGCACGTGCACCGCTTCGGGGAGGCCGGCGCGGTGACGGCGTTGCGCGAGCGGATCCCCGCCTACAACGAAGCGGTCGGAACGGCGAACACCGACTCCTCCGGATATCACGAGACGCTGACCGTCTTCTACGTTCGCCTGATCGCCGACTTTCTGGAGCGCGCGGGCGCTGCGGCTGACGGTGCCGACGAGGAACTCGAAGCCAGGTTGATCGCAGACTACGGCGCACGCGAGCTGCCGCTCGAGTACTACTCGCGCGATCGTCTCTTCTCGGTCGAGGCGCGCCGGGGATGGGTCACGCCCGACTTAAAGCTGCTGCCGGAAACCGGCGACCAGATCACCAGATAGGTCGCCAGATCACCAAATAGATCGCCAGATCGCATGATCGGCAGATTGATCGCCACATCACCAGATCACCAGGTCGCCAGATTCGCGATCTTCAAGCCTCCGCCTCCTCAGCCTGACCTCGTTCTGCCTTTGCCGCGGAAATGATCTTCGACTGGAGGTGGCTGGGGACCTCGTCGTAGTGCGAGTACTCCATGTGGTACGAGCCGCGGCCGCCGGTCACCGAGGTCAGGTGCTGCTCGTAGGTGAGCATCTCGGACATCGGCACCTGCGCCTTGATCACCGTCATGTGGCCGCGCGGCTCCATGCCGGAGATGCGGCCACGCCGGCCGTTGAGGTCGCCCATCAGGTCGCCGGCGTAATCGCTCGGCGCGTAGACCTCGACGTTCATCACCGGCTCGAGCAGCGTCGGCCGCGCCTTCGACATCCCGTCCTTGAACGCGAGCCAGCCGGCGGTCTTGAACGAGAGCTCGTTCGAGTCGACGTCGTGGTACTGGCCGTCGGTAAGGACGACCCGGAAGTCCACCACCGGATAGCCGGCGAGGTATCCGCGCAGCCGCGACTCCTGGATGCCCTTTTCGACCGCGGGGATGAACTGCCGCGGGATCGACCCGCCGAAGATCTCGTCCACGAACTCGAAATCGCTGCCGCGCGGCAGCGGCTCCATGCGGATCTTGCAGTCACCGAACTGGCCGTGGCCGCCGGTCTGCTTCTTGTGCCGCCCGTGGGCCTCGACGCGGGCGGTGATCGTTTCGCGGTAGGGGATGCGGGGTGGCTTCAGGTTCACTTCGACGCCGAAACGCCGCTTCAGTTTCGCGACCGTGACTTCGATGTGGAGCTGCCCCTGGCCGGCCAGCAGCAGTTCGTTGGTCTGCTGGTCGCGTGCGTAGCGGATGGTCCCGTCCTCTTCCTCGAGGCGGTGCATCGAGGTGCTGATCTTGTCCTCGTCGCCGCGGCTCTTCGGCTCGATCGCGTAAGAGAGTACCGGCTCGGAGAAGGCGATTGGCGCGAACGTGATTCCAGCCGCCTTATCAGCCAGGGTATCGCTCGTGCGCGTGTCCTTCAGCTTCGCGACGGCCCCCAGATCGCCCGCCTTCACCTCCGGCACCGGCATTTGGGTCTTGCCCTGCAACGCCACCAGGTGTCCGAGCCGTTCCGGAGCGCCCCGCGTCGTGTTGGTCACCGTGGAGTCGGACTTCAGCGTGCCCTGGTAGACGCGGAACAGCGTGATTCGTCCCGCGAATTGATCCGCCACCGTCTTCCAGACGAACGCGGCGTACGGCGCCGATTCGTCCGCGGTTCGCGTCGCGGTCTCGGTTCCGGCCTGGGCAGTGAACGGGCGATCGACCGGAGACGGCAGGTAGGCGAGCACCGCGTCGAGCAGCGGCTGCGCGCCGACGTTCTGGAGGCCCGACGCACAGACCAGCGGGAAGAGTTTGCCGGCGGCGGTCGCATTCTTCAGCCCGCTCACGAGTTCCTGCTGCGTGAGCGTGCCCGCCTCGAAGAAGTGCTCCATGAGGGTTTCGTCGGCTTCGGCCACCATCTCGACGAGCGCCTCGCGCGCGGCGGCAACGGCCCCCTCCATCGCACCGGGCACCGGTCCCTCGGTCATCTTGCTCGAGCCGTCGGCGGGGAACGTGTAGGCCTTCTGGTTGACGAGATCGACGACGCCTGTGAAGTGCTTGTCCTCGCCAATTGGGAGCTGGATTGGAATCACGGCGCGGCCGAGCGTCTCGCGCAGCGACCCGAGCGTCCGGTCGAGCGACGCGCGGTCGCGGTCCAGCCGGTTCACGCAGACAACGCGCGGCAGGGCGAGCTCGTCGGCGGCCTGCCAGGCCTTCTCGGTCTGCACTTCGACGCCAGCGACCGCGTCCACCACCACCAGCGCGCCATCGGCGACCCTGAGCCCGGCGCGCACGTCGGCGAAGAAGTTGCCGAACCCGGGCGTGTCGATGAGGTTGACCTTGGTCTTGTTCCACTCGACGAAGGCCAGGCTGGCCCCGAGGGTGTGCTTGCGGGCGATCTCTTCGTCGTCGTAGTCGGTGACCGTGGTGCCTTCGTCCACCAGGCCGAGCCGGTTGACCATGCCGGCCGAGAACAGCAGCGCCGACACGAGTTGTGTCTTGCCGCAGCCGCCGTGGCCCACTACAGCCACGTTGCGGATGCTGGCAGCGTCGTACACCTTCATAGGCGGGAAGCCTCCCCGAACGATTCAAACGTCCGTGATCGGGGGAATCATATGTCAGTACGGCCGGGTGCGACGGGGTGCGACAGGTGCGACCATTGCGGCTATTCGTATCGCAGCGCTTCGATGGGATCCATGCGGGCAGCACGCCAGGCCGGCAGCATCCCGAAGAAGACGCCCACCGAGGCCGAGAACCCGAGGCCGAGCGCGAACGACCACCACGGCAGCGAGACCGGGAAACCCGACAGTACATTGACCAGCAGGCCGATGGCGCTGCCGAGCAGGATACCGAGCACGCCGCCGATGCTGGTGAGGACCACGGCTTCGATCAGGAACTGGGTGAGGATCTCCACCCGGCGCGCGCCGATTGCCTTGCGTACGCCGATCTCGCGGGTGCGTTCCGTCACCGAGATCGTCATGATCGCCATTACTCCGATGCCGCCGACCATGAGGGCGATGGACGAGATGACGACCAGCGAGAGCAGCACCGCCCGCGAGATCTGCTCCCAGACCTTCAGGACGGCGTCCTGCGTCACCAGGTCGAAATCGTTGGGCTTGTCGAGGGTCAGCCCGTGCCGGATGCGCATCACCGCTTCGACCTCGCGCATCGCGTCCTCGCGCGAGACGTCCTCGCGAGGGACCACCGCGATCATCACCGCCTGCCCGCCCATCGGGCCGCGGCGGATCCGTTCGTTACCGAACTGCTTGCGGAATGCCGTGTAGGGGATGATCGCGAAGTCGTCCTGACCGAGGCTGAAGCCGCCGGCGGCCGGCCGCTTGTCGATCACGCCGATCACCGTGTACTCGAGCGCCCCGACGCGAATCGCCTTGCCGATCGGATCGATGCCGCGCCGCTCGAACAGCGCCTGGTACGGCCCGTAGCCGATGACCGCGAGCTGCCGCCGGCGCTCGACTTCCTGGGCGGTAAAGACGCGTCCGGCCAGCATCTTGGCGAAGTTCACGTCCACGAACCGCTCGCTGGTGCCCATGACGGCCGAGGGGCGGGTCCGTTCGCCCTTGTAGAACATCCGCTCCATCGTCGGTCCGGGCGGGCCGGCGCCGAGCCACGTGTCGACGATCTCCACGGACGGCGCCAGCCGGCGAATCGCCTCGCCGTCGTTGATGGTCAGGCCCGGCCGGCGAATCAGCTCCAGGAACGACGCGCCCGACGAGAAGCTGACGGCGCCGAAGCGCTGGACGAAGATCGTCTTCGGGCCGAGCGCGGCGATCGAGTCGCGGAGCGAGGTGTCGAAGCCGCGGATCAGCGAGGTCATTCCGACAATCGAGGTGACGCCAATCACGACCCCGAGCACGGTCAGCGCCGAGCGCATCTTGTTGGCGCGCAGCGTCTCGAGCGCCATGCGCGCCGTTTCCCTGACGAGACCGACCTGTCGTGTGAAGCGCATGGCTACTCGCGCCTCAACGCGTCGATGGGATCGAGCATGGCCGCGCGGCGGGCTGGATACCACCCGAAGAACAGGCCGACCAGCGCGGTAATCGAGACGCCCAGCACCACCGACCAGGCTTCCACCGACGCGGGCACCGGCGTCAGCGAGCTGATCAGCGTCGCGAACATCGATCCCATGGCGACGCCGAGCACGCCGCCGGTGAGCGACAGCGTTACGGATTCGGTGAGGACCTGCGACATGATGTCCCGCCGCTTGGCCCCGAGCGCCTTGCGCAAGCCGATCTCCCGCGTGCGTTCGCTCACGACCATCAGCATGATGTTCATGATCACGATCCCGCCGACGACCAGCGACAGGCCGACCACGCCGACCAGCACCACGGCGATGCCTTTGGTCGCCTGCTGGAAAATGCCGAGCACCGAGTCGGAGGCGAGCATCCCGAAGTTGTCGGGTTGCGACGGCTTCAGCCGCCGCTCCACCCGCATCGCGACCCGCGCTTCGTCCTTGGCCTGCTGAACGAGCGACGGATCCCGCGGCCGCACCATGAGCTGCAGCGACTGCCGGGCGCCGAATAACTTCTGGTAGGCGCCGAGCGGGATCACGACGAATTCGTCGAGCGAGTTGCCGAACGCCGATCCCTTCTTGGCGGAGACGCCAATGACCCGGAAGTTCACGCCGGCGACGCGGATCTGCTTGTCGAGCGGGTCGGCGGCGCCGAACAGCCGCTCGCCGATCTGGTATCCGATCAGGGCGACCTGCCGCTTGTGGCGGATTTCGACCGGCGTGATCATCCGGCCCCGTTCGGCGTCGAAGGTGGTGAAGTCCAGGTATTCCTCGGTCACGCCCTGGACCTGGACCGATTCCAGCTCCTCGTCGCGATAGGCCACACGAGTGCTCTGCTGGGCCTGTGCCATCACCGAGCTGACCGACAGCGCAAACCGCCGGACCGCGTGGGCGTCGTCGATCGTGACGTTCGGGTTGCTCCGCTGGCGCTCGAACTCATCCTCGTTCTGGGTGATGCCGGTGCGCTGGATCACGAACGAGTCGGCGCCGAGGTCCGACACGATCGCGTCGCTCACCGCCCCGTTGACGCCGGTGATCAGTGCCACGACGGTGATGATCGACGACACCGCGACGATGTTGCCGAGCAGCGTCAGCAACGAGCGCAGCTTGTTCGCCCAGATGGACGCCAGCGCCAGCCGGATGGACTCGAAGATCTGGGACACCCAATTCGCCTACCGTGTGGGTCGTGGCGGCGTGTTCACTACATCCCCCTCATACAATCCACGGACCGACTCGAACGGCCCGGTGATGACGCGGTCGCCTTCATTCAGTCCCGAGAGGACTTCGAGATAGCGCTCGCCGGCGATGCCTACCTTGACCTGTACGAACGTCGCCTTCCCATCCCGGACGACGAAGACGCCCTCGGTCTCCTGCCGCTTCTGTCCCGGCAGTAACTCGGTCGTCGACGCCGTCGCCGCGTTGGCGGTGGCCTGGGGGCCGAAGCGGAACTGGAACCGCGGCTTCGGGGGCCGGTACTCGGGAATCACGTTTCCCTGCGCGTCGTAGAGCAGTTCGCGAACGGTCATGGCCTGAATCGGCACCGAAACGGCGCTCGCCCGCGTGGCGGTCGTGATCTCGGCGGTGCAGGTGAAGCCAGGGCGGACCTCAGGGATCTGCCCCTGGATCGTCACGGTGACCTTGAAATTCGTCGCCGTCCGAGCCGTCGGCTGTGTTGCCTGGGCTCCGGCCTGCTGGATCGGGCTGTTGCCGATCTCGGTCACCTTGCCGTTGAACGTCTTGTCGGCGATCGCGTCGATCTTGATCTTCGCCACCTGGCCGATCTGCACGAAGGGAATGTCGGTCTCGTCCACTTCGATCTCGCCCTCGATGACCGACATGTCGGCGACGGTCAGCAGCACCGTGCCGGCGTTGTTCATGGTGCCGACAACGACGTTCTCGCCCTCTTCGATATTCCTTCGAGTGACGATGCCGTCGAACGGCGCGTCGAACCGGACCTGCGACAGGGTGTGGCGGCTGCTCTGGAGCCCGGCCTCCTGCTGATGCAGTTGGGTCTCGCGGTTCTTGATCTCCTCTTCGCGGGCGTGGAGATCGCTTTCGCGCACTTCCACCTCGGCCTGTGCCCGCTCGATGTTTTCTCGGGTGGTGAGCCCGCCGGCGTTGAGCTCCTGCTGGCGCTTGAGCGCCTGCCGGGCGAGTTCGAGGCTGGCGCGCGCGCTCTGGAGCGACACGCGCGACTGCTCGAGCGCGGTCCGCGCCCCGGCCACCGCGGCCTCGTCGCGCCGCACGGCGGCCTCGGCCACGACCGGGTCGATCTGCAGCAGGAACTGGCCCGCCTTCACCCGATCGCCCTCGTTCACGGCCAGCCGGGTGACGCGCCCCATGGTCTGGGCGCTGATGTTGACGGTCTTCTGCGGCTCGATCTTCCCGGACGCCGACACGATCGCGTCGAGATTCCGGCGCTGAATAGTCTCGGCCGTGACGGTGGTGCCCTTGTCCGGCCGCCGGCTAATCACCGTGGCGGCCACGCCACCGATGACGATGAGCCCGACCAGCACCCACAGCCATTTCTTCCGCAACACCTCAGGATCCTCCTGCGACGGACATCGCCGCGGCAAGCGCGGCAGCGATACCCGCGTAGATGAACACCAGCCGAACCAGATAGCCGCGGGCCTGCCGCCCGGTCGCCGCCGACAGCCCCACCGCAAGCAGCCACACCCACCACAGCCCGAACAGGTCGATCGCGCCGAACAGGCGGGAGCCGAGCGTCCCGTTCTCCAGCCAGAGCGCGGCCGCCAGACTCGTCGGGCTCGCCAGAGACTCGGTCAGGTAGCTGACCGGGGTGGCGATCAGCTGCTGAACCGCGAGCGGCACCGACGCGTGCACGCTGACGGCGAGCCCTCCGGCGATTGGAAGCGGCGCGCCGTCGAGCCTGGCCAGCGCCACCAGGGCGGCGGCGACCAGAACCGTAATCGGCGGTGACAGCAGCAACCGTCCGCCGGTGAGGAAGTACGCGTCCCACGGCGGACGCTGCAAGAGCGCGTCGTACCGTGCATCGTCAACGCGCCCGCCGAAGGCTTCCACCTGACGGACGCGCTCATCGACGAGCGCCAGCCGCCCCGTCGCCGTCGACAGGAACCAGCCCGCCGGCACGAGCCAGAGCGCCAGGATGAACACCCAGGTCGGGAACCAGGATGGGGCAGCCACCAGGGCCACCATGGTCGAGCGGGGGTGCCCGAGCACGCCCGCGATGCGCCGCATCGAAACGACAGTCCTGCTCTTCCTATACGACCGGCTGGGACGGGAGGTTTCTTGACAGGGCTGGAAATGCCTCACTAGGATGCACTTCTCGGCTCACCCCCACGGGAACCGGTCCCCGGCCCAGACGCGGGTCGGCGATCGCTTCCCCCAAGATCCCGGTTCGACGTGCTCTCAACTTTCTAGTCTATGCCCTCGACAGACTTCCCGGGGCGCTGGCTCGTCCCGTGCCTGATTCTCATTCTTTGTCCCGTTGTTGCGTTCGGGCAAACGCCCGGAACACGAGCAGCGGGCATGGCCGAAGCCTTCACCGCCGTTGCCGACGACGCCAGCTCGATCTACTGGAACCCGGCTGGCATGGCCACCGGCGCCTTCGTCAGCTTCGTCGTCGATTACGGGGCTGGCGACCAGATCCCGAACGCGGTTGGACCTGCCGAAAAGACGAATGCGACGTTGATCGGGTTCACCCTGCCGCCGCTTGGCTTCGGTTACTACCGGCTCCATCGGGTCACGGCCAGCCCGACTGCCCCTGCAGATACGCCCCCGCTGAGCCGAGAAGAAGGTCGGCAAAGTGTGCAGGGCCTGACGACATCGCACGTGGGGATCACGCTGGGGCAGTCGCTCGGGCAATACGTGGTGGTGGCCGGCACCGCCAAGTACGTGCAGGGAGAGGTCGTGACGGGCACATTCGACGGAACCTCTGAAGGGGCGCTGAACGCCGCGGACAACCTTCCGCGCCGCAGCACGTCCACTTTCGACGTCGATCTGGGCGCGATGGTCGCCGTCGAGCAGTGGCGCTTCGGCGTCGCGGCCCGGAACCTGACGGCCCCCTCGTTCGAGCGGCCCGGCTCTGACGGAGGAACCGTCGATCTGGAACGGGAATACCGGGTGGGAGTGGCGTGGGGGCAAGGCTGGCCGGGCACCTCGCGGATGGTGGTGTCAGCCGATGCGGACCTTGCACGGAAGCCGGCGCTCGGTGGCGATCGGCGGGATCTGGCCGGTGGGGTGGAGACATGGTGGCTGCGGCAGCGCCTCGGCGTGCGCGGTGGCGTGCGCGGCAGCACCGTGGGTGAGGCGCGCCCGGTGGTGGCGGGCGGGGTCTCGGCGGCGATCAAGCAGGGCGTCTACGTTGAGGCGCACCTGTCCCGCGGTGACCAGGACGGACAGGCGTGGAGCGTAAGCGCGCGCGTGAGTTTCTGAGACGACGATGCCGGTCAGGATTGGCGAACTGCTTCTCAAGGAGAAGCGCATTACAGCGGAGCAGCTCCAGGATGCCCTGACATACCAGCGGCAGAATGGCGGCAAGCTCGGCGCCAATCTCGTCAAGCTTGGGTACATCCAGGACGACGAGATCACGGCCCTGCTCTCGAAGCAGTATGGGGTGCCGTCGATCTCGCTCGGCCAGTTCGAGATCGACCCGGCGGTGATCAAGCTGGTGCCCGGCGACACCGCGCGCAAGTACCAGATCGTTCCGCTCAGCCGCTCCGGCGCCACCCTGACCATCGCGATGACGGATCCGACCAACGTCTTCGCGATGGACGACGTGAAGTTCATGACCGGCTACAACGTCGAGCCGGTCGTGGCTTCGGAGACTGGCGTCGCTGAAGCGATCGAGAAGTACTACGGCTCGGCGCCGCCGGTGACCGCTACGACGCGCGGGGGCGGCTCCGCCGCGGCGCAGCCCGTCGCCACCGAAAGCGCGCTCGAGATGGCCGCCAAGGCCCTCGAGGAGATGCCGGCCGACCTCGGCGACGTCGAGGTCATGGATGACCTCGAGGAGATCAGCGCCGAGGCGCTCGCCCGGCAGGGCGAGGAAGCGCCGGTCATCAAGCTGGTCAACGTCATCCTGATGTCGGCGATTTCCAAGGGCGCGAGCGACATCCACATCGAGCCCTACGAGAAGGAATACCGCGTCCGGTACCGCATCGACGGCATTCTCTACAACGTGATGACGCCGTCGATGAAGATGCGCGACGCGATCACCTCGCGCGTCAAGATCATGGCGAAGCTCGACATCGCCGAGAAGCGGCTGCCCCAGGACGGCCGCATCAAGATCCGCTTCAGCGACGGCGGGACGAGCAAAGACATCGACTTCCGCGTCTCGTGCCTGCCGACGCTGTTCGGCGAGAAGATCGTCATGCGCTTGCTCGACAAGGGCAAGCTGATGCTCGACATGACCAAGCTCGGGTTCGAGCCCGAGTCGCTGCGCAAGCTCGAGATCCAGATTCAGAAGCCGTGGGGCATGGTGCTCGTGACCGGCCCGACCGGCAGCGGCAAGACCAACACGCTCTACTCGTCGATCTCGCGGATCAACACGCCCGAGACCAACATCATGACCGCCGAGGACCCGGTGGAGTTCAACCTGCCTGGCGTGAACCAGGTCCAGGTCCGCGAGAACATCGGCCTCAACTTCGCCGCCGCACTGCGCAGCTTCCTGCGCCAGGACCCCAACATCATCCTCGTCGGCGAAATCCGCGACTTCGAGACCGCCGAGATTGCGGTCAAGGCGGCGCTCACCGGCCACCTCGTGCTCTCCACGCTCCACACCAACGACGCGCCGAGCACGATCAACCGCTTGATGAACATGGGCATCGAGCCGTTCCTGGTGGCGAGCTCGCTCAACCTGATATGCGCCCAGCGTCTGGTTCGCCGCGTGTGCGCCAACTGCAAGGAGCCCGAGGACCTGCCGCCGCCGGCGCTCGAGCAGATCGGCTTCACCGCCGAGGACGCCAAGGGCGTCAAGGCGTTCAAGGGCAGGGGCTGCGACAAGTGCAACGGCACCGGGTACAAGGGCCGCGTCGGCCTCTACGAGGTGATGGATATCACCGACGAGCTCCGCGAGCTGGTCCTGGTCGGGGCCTCGGCGCTGGAACTGCGGCGGAAAGCGATTGAGGAAGGAATGATCACGCTGCGCGGCAGCGGACTGCGAAAGATCAAGGACGGCGTGACCTCGGTTGAAGAGGTCATCCGCGAGACCGTCCGCTAAGGGATAACACACACGCTTATGGCCACACTGCCGGAACTGCTCAGAACCAGCGTCGACCTCGGGGCGTCGGACCTGCACTTGTCGATCGACACGCCGCCCCAGGTGCGCGTCCACGGCGACCTCCGGCGGCTCGAGTTGCCGCCGCTGACGCCCACCGACACCAAGGGGCTCACCTACAGCGTCCTCACCGACGCGCAGAAGAAGCGCTTCGAAGAGACGCTCGAGCTCGATTTCTCCTTCGGTATCCGCGGCCTGGCCCGCTTCCGCTGCAACATGTACAACCAGCGCGGGGCGGTCGCGGCGGCCTATCGCCAGATTCCCGAGCGCATTCGCGGCTTCGACGAGCTCCACCTGCCGGCGGTGATCGCCAAGCTGGCCGACCGTCCGCGCGGGCTGGTGCTAATCACCGGGCCGACCGGTAGCGGAAAGTCCACGACGCTGGCCGCGATGATCGACAAGATCAACACGGAGCAGCACGGTCACATCCTGACCATCGAGGACCCGATCGAGTACCTGCACCAGCACAAAGGCTGCCTAATCAACCAGCGCGAGGTGCACAGCGACACCCAGAGCTTCTCGAATGCGCTCCGCGCTGCGCTTCGTGAGGACCCCGACACGGTGCTGATCGGCGAAATGCGCGACCTCGAGACGGTCGAAGCGGCGCTGCGCATCGCCGAGACCGGCCACCTGACGTTCGCGACCCTGCACACGAACTCGGCGGCGTCGACGATCAACCGCATCATCGATCAGTTCCCGGCCCACCAGCAGTCCCAGATCCGCACCCAGCTGTCGATGGTGCTGGAGGGCATCGTCTGTCAGAGCCTGATGCCCAAGATCAACGGCGACGGGCGGGTCGTGTCGATGGAAATCCTCATCCCGACGCCTGGGATCCGGAACCTGATCCGCGAGGACAAGATTCACCAGATCTACTCGGCGATGCAGACCGGGCAGGAGAAGCTCGGGATGCAGACCATGAACCAGTCGCTGGCGACGCTGTACTTCCGTCGCCAGATCACGCTCGAAACGGCGCTGGCGGCGTCGTCGCTGCGCGAGGAGTTGCAGGAAATGATCAACCGCGGAGTCGGCGTGGTACCAGGCGCCGGGCTGAGCCGCGGCCCGATGCCGGCGGGACGTCCGGGGCAGGTGAGTCGGTAAATCGAACCGCTGGCGGGTCCCCCTGTCCGGCCGGCCGATTGAACGGAGACTGACATGGCGACGTTTGCGTTTTCCGGGAGAAGGCGCGGTGGCGAGGCTGTCGCGGGCGAGCGCATGGGCGACTCGATGGAGGCGGTCGCGGCCGCCCTTCGCCGCGAGCAGATCCAGGTGACCCGCATCACGCCGGTGGCCAAGGCGGCGGCACCGCCGAAACTCAAGGCCAGGAGTGTGCCGGCCAAGAACCTCGCGGTGTTCACCCGCCAGTTCTCGGTGATGATCGACGCCGGCCTGCCGCTCGTGCAGTGTCTCGATATTCTCGGCAACCAGGAGGACCACAAGTACTTCCAGCAGGTCATCCTCCAGACCCGGACCGACGTCGAGGGCGGTCAGTCGCTGGCCGACGCGATGAAGCGCCACCCGAGGGTCTTCGACGCGCTCTACACGAACATGATCGCGGCGGGCGAGGCGGGCGGCATCCTCGACACGATTCTGAAGCGGCTGGCGATCTACATCGAAAAGGCCGTCAAGCTGAAGTCGCAGGTCCAGTCGGCGATGATCTACCCGATCGCGGTCATCGCCATCGCCGCGGTCGTGGTCGGCGTGATTCTCTGGAAGGTCATCCCGACCTTCGCCAGCCTGTTCGCCGGGCTCGGCGCCGAACTGCCGCTGCCGACGCGCATCGTCATCGCGCTCAGCAACAACCTCGTCCGTTTCATGCCGTTCATCCTCGTCGGGCTGGTCGCTGGCAGCTACGCGATCAAGCGCTACTACTCGACCGAGAGGGGGCGCCGCGTCATCGACGGCGGGCTGCTGAAGCTGCCCGTCCTCGGGTCGATCCTCCGCAAGATCGCCGTCGCCCGCTTCTGCCGCACGCTGTCCACGCTGATGGCTTCGGGCGTGCCGATTCTCGATGGGCTGGACATCACCGCCCGCACCGCCGGCAACGCCATCATCGAAGACGCGATTCTCGTCACCCGCAAGAGCATCGAGCGCGGCGAGACCATCTCCGGCCCTCTGAAGGAAACGAACGTCTTTCCGGGTATGGTCGTACAGATGATTGGTGTCGGTGAGGCAACCGGCGCGCTCGACACGATGCTGGCGAAGATTGCGGACTTCTACGAAGACGAAGTGGACACGGCCGTGGCCGGCATGCTGACGCTGCTCGAGCCGATCATGATCGCTTTCCTCGGCGGCGTCGTCGGCGGTATCGTCATCGCGATGTACATGCCGATCTTCGGCCTCATCAGCAAGCTGGCTGGATGACGCGGTCCTGGCTGCGGCAATGGCTGGCGGCGCACACAGCCCTGCGGCTGGTCGTCGCCACCGTGCTGCTCGGCCTGGCGGTGGTGGTCGAGTTCCGTACCCCGGGTGAGGGCTCGGTCAACCCCTACTTCGTCCTGCTTGGGGTCACCTTTGCCGGGAGCCTCGCGCTCCTCGGTCTGCTCAAGCTGGTGGATCGCCACCCGTGGACCGCCTTCCTGCACTTCACATTCGACGCCCTTCTCGTTTCGGCGGGCGTGCACTTCACCGGCGGGGTGAACAGCCTGTTCACCACGATGTACGCGCTTCCGATCCTCGCCGCGAGCACCGTGAAGCTCCGGGGCGGCGGGCTGCGCATGGCGGCACTCAGCGCCACGCTCTTCGTCGGTATCGTGATCGCACAGTTCTGGGCCGCGGCCGGATTGATCGATCTGCCGTTTGCCCCAATCGCCGACCTACCGGCGCCGACTACAGCCCTCTACATCGTTGGCCTCAACGTCTTCGGCTTCTTCGCGGTGGCGATGCTCAGCGGTTCGCTGGCCGAGCGGGCTCGCCGCGCCGACGTGCAACTCGAGGAAGCGACCGAGGCCATCGCCGACCTGCAGGCGTTCAACCAGTACATCGTGGACAACCTGCTGAGCGGCCTGGCCACGGCCGACGCGCACAACCGGCTGCTCACCTTCAACCGCTCGGCGAGGGCGATCACCGGAATCTCCGGCGACCTCCCGGTTGGCCGCCCGATCGCCGAGGTGCTCCAGCTCGATCCGGCCCGGCTCTCGACACTCGATCACGATCTGCAGCAGGCCCGCAGCAAGCGATTCGACTTCGAGTTCCGCCAGCCCGACGGGCGCGTCATCGAGGTCGGGCTCAGCGTCGCCAGCCTGCCCCTCCCCGACGGGACCAGAGGTTATCTCTACACGTTCCAGGACGTCACGGAGGTCAAGCGCATCGAACGCAGCGCGCGGATGCAGCAGCGGCTCGCAGCCGTCGGAGAGATGGCCGCAGGTATCGCGCACGAGATTCGCAACCCGCTGGCCTCGATGTCCGGGTCGATGCAGATGCTCCGCCAGGAGCTGACGCTCTCCGGTGACCAGGCGCAGCTGATGGAGATCGTTTTGAAGGAATCGGAGCGCCTCAATCAGACGATCAAGTCGTTCCTCGCTTACGCGCGCCCGCAGCGGGCCCAGTCCACCCGCCTCGACCTGCGGACGCTGGCTTACGAGACCGCGACACTGCTTCGCAACAGTCCGGAGGTCGGCGAGCGGCACTCGATCCGGCTCGCGGCCGCCGATGGCGAAGTGCCCTTCGAGGGCGACGAGAGCCAGGTACGGCAGATTCTCTGGAACCTGGCGACCAACGGTCTGCGGGCGATGCCTCACGGCGGTGAACTCGCTCTTGGGACGCGCCTCGAGCGGACTCCCGACGGCTTGACCTTTGCCGTTCTCGACGTGGCGGACCACGGCGTCGGCATGACTCCCGAAGAGCTCGAGGGCATCTTCCAGCCGTTCCGCGGCACGTTCGGCAAGGGCACCGGGCTGGGCCTCGCCATCGTCCACCGGATCGTCACCGATTACGGCGGCCGCATCGACGTTCACTCGCGACCCGGCGAGGGGACGACCTTCACCGTTCGTTTCCCGGGCATGCAGGCATCTGCGCGCCGCGACGCTCCCTCGCACGCACGTTCCGCCTAGAATTCCCGCATGCCCCGGATTCTGATCGTCGACGACGAGCAGTCGATGCGCGAATGGCTGCGCATCCTGTTCCAGCGTGATGGCTTCGAGGTGCTGACCGCCGACGACGGCCTCGCCGCACGCGACATCGTCACGCGCGAATACCTGGACGTGGTGCTCACCGACATCCGGATGCCGCGGTTCGACGGCATCGCGCTGCTGAAGGCCGTCCGCGAGCTGGCGCCAGACGTGATCGTCCTGATGATGACCGCGCACTGGACCCGGGACTCCGACGAATGGAAGCACGCGCAGGATCTCGGCGCCGAGGCCCTGTTCGAGAAACCGTTCCGGGACGTGAACCTCGTCGCGATGCAGGTCCGGCAGCTGCTCGAGTCACGGCGGCTCCGCCACGAGAACGCGGTGCTCCGCAGCACGACGGTGGAGCAGGGCTTTGCCGGCATCATCGGGCGCAGCCCGTCGATGCTCGACGTGTTCCGGCTGGTCGAGACCGTCTGCCGGACCAACAGCACGATCCTGATCACCGGTGAGTCGGGCACCGGCAAGGAGCTCGTGGCGCAGGCGATTCACAAGCAGTCGCTCCGCCGCGAGCGGCCGTTCGTCGCGGTCAACTGCGGCGCGATGCCGGAAACGCTCCTCGAGTCGGAGCTGTTCGGGCACGTGCGCGGCGCGTTCACCGGCGCCGATACGACCAAGAAGGGCCTCGTCGAAGTCGCCGAGGGAGGAACCGTCTTCCTCGACGAGATCGGCGAGATGACCCCGGCGATGCAGGTGAAGTTCCTGCGCGTCCTGCAGGAGCGGAAGTTCCGGCGCGTCGGCGGCACGGAGGAGACCGCCGCCAACATCCGCGTCATCGCCGCGACTAACCGGGATCTGCCGAAGTTCGTCGCCGAGGGGAAGTTCCGCGAAGACCTGTTCTATCGCCTGAACGTGATTCCAATCCAGCTGCCGGCGCTGCGCGAGCGCAACGGTGACGTGCCGCTCGTCGCCGAGCACTTCCTGGCGCGGCTCACGCGCGAGATGGGGAAGCCGCTCGAGGGCTTTGCGCCCGAGGCCATGGCGGCGCTCGAGGCCTATCAGTTTCCCGGCAACGTCCGCGAGCTGGAGAACGTGGTGGAGCGCGCCGTGGCGCTCGAGCAGGGCCGGCGGGTCGAGCTGGCCACGCTTCCCGACTACATCCAGGCTGGCCGCCCGGCAACGCCATTGTCGATGCCGTCGCAACCCGTCGTTCCGAGCTCGCCTGGTGCAGTTGTCAACGGCGGATCGGCACCCGCAACCGCAGCCGCCGCAATCGACGCCGGGTTCAATCTCGAGCAGCACTTGCAGGACGTCGAGCGCCAGCACCTCGAGCGCGCCCTGCGCCAGGCTGGCGGCGTGCAGACGCACGCCGCCGAGCTGCTCGGGCTCAGTTTCCGTCAGTTCAGGTACCTGGCGAAAAAGTACGGCCTCAAGACGTCGGAGGGGAGATGACGCGAGCGGCGGTTGGCGTTTGGGTTCTCGCCACCGCCGCCGGCGTGGCCGCGCCGCCGGCAGGCAGGCTGGCGCAGCCGCGAGCGAACCAGGCGTGGACAGCCTTCCTCGACGCGCCGGATGCTGCCGCGGCCCGGGCCGCCATCGAGCCGCTGGCCGGGGCCGAGACTGACGTCCGCCAGGCCTACGACCGGCTTCGCGCCGGCAAAACCTACACCGCCAGACCACCGGGGCAGAGCACGTTCCGTTTCACGGCGAGCGACGGCACCGCGCTCGAAACGGTCGTGGAAGTTCCCGCTGCGTATCGCCCCGACGTGCGCTGGCCGGTCCGGATTCAACTTCACGGTGGTGTCAGCCGGCCGGCCGACGCCGAAGCTAGGGCCGTCAGTCCTAATCGGATCCAGGGTGAGGAGGCGATTTACCTGCATCCGCGCGGTTTTGCAAAGGCGGAGTGGTGGCACCTCAATCAGTACGAAAACATGGTGGCGCTCCTCGACTGGGTGACGCGCACCTACAACGTCGACGAGAACCGCGTCTACATGACTGGCGTGTCCGACGGCGCCACTGGCAGCTACTTCTACGCGATGAAGCTGACCACGCCGTTCTCGGCGTTCCTGCCGCTCAACGGCAACATGCGGGTGCTTGCAGCGCCGAGCACCCGCGCGAATGGCCAGATGTACGCGGGCAATCTCGTGAACAAGCCGCTGTTCATCGTGAACGGTGGACGCGACCCGCTCTACCCGCTGGTCGCAATCGCCCCGCACGTCGAGATGATCGAAGCGGCCGGCGCAAAGGTGGAATTCCGACCGCAGCCGGAGGCGGGGCACGACACCAGCTGGTGGCCATCCGAACGATCGCACTTCGAGGCGTTCGTCATGGCGCATCCACGACAGCCGCACCCCGAGTCGCTGTCATGGGAGAGCGAACGGACCGACCGTTACAACCGCGCCCACTGGCTCGTGATCAACGGGCTGGGGCGCCGGCCTGCTGACGACGCGGCGCTCGAGGACGTGAACCGGTTCACCGCTTCGGGCGGCGAGCAACGGATGTTCGCGCGCACCTGGCCGTCGGGACGCGTCGACGCAAGGCGCACCGGCAATACGTTCGACGTGCGCACGCGTGGCGTCGCCCGCTTCACACTCCTGCTCTCGCCGGACGTGATCGAGTTCTCAGCGCCCATCGTCGTACGGGTGAATGGCAATGTCGCCTTTAGCGGCCCGTTGCACGAAAGCGTCCGCACGCTGCTCGAGTGGCATGCCCGCGATCATGACCGCACTATGCTGTATACGGCTGAACTGTCCGTCAAAGTCCCCTGACAGTTTCGGGCGCCATTGACAGTTCCTGACATCAGCGCCCTGACACTGTGTGTCAACCGTCACGAATTGGCAGCGGATCTTGGCGCAACGCCAGTAACGCAAGAACCAGCCTAAGCCGATAGATGTGAGTGGGTTAGCTGCGAGAACGACTGGTCGGCCAGAACCAGCGCAGCCTTGGCACACCGGTTGCTCATGTCGAGGCCGTGCAGACGCCGCCAAAGCGAGACGGCGGCGTCGGCAGGCGGGAAAAACAATCGGGCCTACGGTAACGATACTTTCGACATCCGGGAGACAACGACCATGCGAATTCGGGATAACAAGGGCTTCACCCTCATTGAGCTGCTCATCGTGGTGGCCATCATCGGCATCATCGCCGCGATCGCGGTGCCGGGCCTTCTGAGCGCTCGTCGCTCGGGCAACGAGGCGTCGGCGATTGGTTCGCTGCGCGCCGTGCACAGCTCGAACACCAACTTCTCCTCGAGCTGCGGCTTCGGGCGCTTCGCGACGACCCTGCCGGACCTGCTCATCCCCCCCGGGGGCGGCACTGCGTTCATCAGCCCGGACCTGGGTGGCGGCGCGACGGTGGAGAAGAGCGGCTACAACGTGACGATGGCGGCTGGTGCGGACGGCGTGGCGGGCACGGTTGATGCGTGCAACGGCGTGGCGGCGGCGGACATGAACAGCTCGTTCTACGCGACTGCGGAGCCGGTGACCCCCGGCGGAACGGGCACGCGCTACTTCTGGATCGGCGCCGGCGGCACGATCTTCTCCGACCTCGCGGCGATCGGTTCGAACAACGGGTTCGACAACGCCCCGGGCGGCAACCCGATTCAGTAATCAATCGGTGCACGGCGGGCACACGGGCGCGGTTTCCTCCAGGGGCCGCGCCCGTGGCCTGTACGGCAAGGCACAAGGCAAAAAGGCAGAAGGCAAAAGGCAGAAGGGCTGAACCGCCAGCTATAATTTCTGTATGTCGCGCTGGTTCCTCGGGTTCGCCGCGCTCGGGCTGGCTGCCTCCTCGGCGTCCACTTGGGTTCACCACCGGCTGCTGACCGATCCGACATACGTCAGCGTCTGCGACGTGAGCAGCACCTTCAGTTGCAGCGAGGCGTACACGAGCCAGTACGGAGCGATCGGCGGCGTGCCGGTTGCGCTGCTCGGCATGTTGTTCTTCCTGTTCGTGATCGGCCTGGTGGCGCTGTGCGGGCGATCCGCGAGCGCCTCGGCCAACCTGCCGGGTTACGTGTTTGCGGCCTCGACGCTCGGCCTCGCAATGGTGATGTACCTGGCCTACGCGTCGTATGTGATTCTCGGGACGATCTGCCTGCTGTGCGTGGGCACATACGTCGCCGTCATCGGGCTGTTCCTGACCTCGGGAGCGGCGGCAAAGGAACCTATGTCGAGTCTTCCCGCGCGTGCGATCCGTGATCTTGGCACTCTCGTGCGCACCCCTGCCGCGCTGTCCGCCGCGCTCGTGTTTTTCATCGGCGCGATTGCGGCGATGACGCTCTTTCCCGGCAGTCCGGTCTCGGCGGCGGGCCAGGCCTCAACGGCCGCGTCGCAGGCCGCCCCGGCCGCCGCGCCCGGCCCAGGCGCGGCCCAGATCGCCGAGTTCGAGAAGTGGCTCGCGGCCCAGCCGCGTGAAACAGTGCTCGTTCCCAACACCGAAGGCGCCGCCGTCGTCATCGTCAAGTTCAACGATTACCAGTGCCCGCCGTGCCGGCAGACCTACATGGAGTACAAGCCGATTCTGGCGAAGTGGGCCAAGCAGGCGCCCGGCAAGGTGAAGTTCGTGACCAGGGACTTCGCGCTCGAGCGCGAGTGCAACTCGGTGGTGTCGGCCGACGTCCATCCGTCAGCGTGTGAAGCCGCCGTCGCCGTCAGGCTCGCCCGCGAAAAGGGCAAGGCGGAGGCGATGGAGGAATGGATCTTCGCCAACCAGCCGACGCTCACGCCCGAGAAGGTGAAGCAGGGCGTCAAAGAAGTCGCCGGCGTCGAGGACATGGACGCGCGCTATGCCGCGACGCTCGCGCTCGTGAAAGGCGACACCGCCCAGGGCGCGCAGCTCAAGGTGAACAGCACGCCGACCTTCTTCATGAACGGTATGCGCCTGCCCGGGCTTCGCCCCGAGTTCTTCGACGCGGCCATCGCCTGGGAGTTGAAGCGGGTGACCGGCGGCGGCAACTGACCAGCCCTGCAGCAGCCGCCTGCAAAGCCCGATAACCCGGGGCATGCGGCTCTCGGCATCGGGCCGGGCTGACGGTGATGATGAACGCAGACGGAGTGAGGCGTTAGGGTGGCGGCAGCCATCGAGATCGAGGAGCTCTCGAAGGATTTTCTCACCGGCTTCTGGCGCCCCCGGCCGTATCGCGCGCTCGACCGCCTGACGCTGTCGGTGGACGAAGGCGAAGTGTTCGGGTTTCTCGGTCCGAACGGCGCCGGCAAAAGCACCACCCTCAAGCTGCTCATGCAGCTGCTCTATCCCACGTCCGGTTCGGCGCGGATTCTCGGCCAGCCCGCAGGCGACCTCGCGGTCAAGCGGCGGGTCGGCTTCCTGCCTGAAAACCCGTTCTTCTACGACCACCTCACGGGCGAGGAGCTGCTGACCTACTTCGCGCGCCTCTTCGGCCTGCGCGGGGCGGAGGCGACCTCACGCGTCGCGCGCGTGCTCGACGACGTCGGGCTCGGCGCCGAGCGACGGCTTCGGTTGCGTCAGTACTCCAAGGGAATGGTGCAGCGCGTCGGTCTTGCCCAGGCCCTTGTCAATGAACCCGACGTGGTGTTCCTCGACGAGCCGATGTCGGGCCTCGATCCGCTCGGCCGCCGCCACGTGCGGCAGCTGATGTTGCGGCTCCGCGATCGCGGGTGCACGGTCTTCTTTTCGTCGCACATCCTCTCCGACGCCGAGTCGCTCTGCAGCCGTGTCGGCATCCTGGCGCAGGGACGCCTGGTTGCGTCGGGCCGCCTCTCGGAGATCCTCGCCTTCGAGCTGCGCGGATGGGAAGTGGTCGTCGCGAACCTTGACGACGCGGTGCGCGCGCGCCTCGCGCCGCAGGTGCGCGGCATCACAGCGCTCGCCCACGGCCGCTACACGATCGAGCTCGCGCCGGACGCATCACCCGAGCGGTTCGTGCACGAGCTCGCTGCCAGCGGCGCCCAGGTGGTTTCGCTGAATCCGCTCCGCGAGACGCTCGAGGATTATTTCGTCCAGTCGGTCGGCGCCGCCGTCGCCCGCGAGACGGGGCTGTAGCCGTGCGGGCCATCGCTCTGGTCGCCGGCGCGGTCTTCAAGGAATCGGTGCGCGATCGCGTGCCCTACTCGATGGTCGGCTTCGCGGTCCTGCTGATCGCGGCGTCGTACCTGATCAGCCAGCTGACGGCGGGCCAGGACCTGAAGATCATCAAGGATCTGGGCCTGGCGGCGATCTCCTGGTTCGGGCTCCTAATCGCGATCTTCATCGGCATCGGCCTGGTGTCGAAGGAAGTCGAGCGTCGCAGCGTCTATTCGCTGCTGACCAAGCCGCTCTCCCGCGACCAGTTCATTCTCGGCAAGTATGCCGGCCTGGTCTTCACCCTCGTCGTCAACCTGTCGGCCATGACGCTCGCGCTCGCGCTGCTGCTCGCGTACATGAACGCGGCGGCGCTGCCGGAGGTCAAGGCCGGGTGGTCAGCTCCGGCCCTGGACCCGCGGCTCCTCACCGCTGTCGTCCTGACCGTCGCCGAGCTGACGATCGTCACCGCGATCGCGCTGTTCTTCTCGACGTTCTCGAGCCCGTTGCTCTCGGCGCTGCTGACGTTCGGGTTATGGGTGGCGGGCCACTTCAACCAGGACCTTCGTAACTTCGAGTCGGTCGTGAATGCGCCGGCAGTCGCGTGGATCATGCGCGGCCTGTACTATCTGCTGCCGAACCTGGCGCCGTTCAACGTCCGGGCGGAAGCCGTTCACGGCGTGGACGTGCCGACCCGCGACGTGCTCCTGACGCTGGCCTATGCCGCCTGTTACGTCGCAGTGCTGCTGGTCGGCGCGATCGCCATCTTCCGGCGGAGGGATTTCAAGTGACGGCGTCGCCTCCGCATGCGGCGCGACCGTCGAACGCCCGGCTTCTCGCCGTTGTACCGCTGCTGCTTGCCGCGGCGATCGGGCTGCAGGTGATCCGCGATCTCGACCGCCGGCCCTTCGAGCCGCAGGCGGGCATGCTCTGGTTCCGCTCCGGTGAATCCGTCAAGCGGATGTCGCTCGGCTACGACACGATTGTCGCGGACGTCTACTGGATGCGGGCTGTTGTCTATTACGGCGGCGAGCGGCTCTCGACCACCACTCCGCCGAACTACGACCTGCTGTATTCGCTGCTCGATCTCGTGACCACGCTGGACCCGCGGTTCAGCATCGCCTACCGCTTCGGCGCCATCTTCCTGGCCGAGGCCTACCCGAGCGGTCCGGGTCGTCCCGAGCAGGCGATTGCCCTCCTGCAGCGCGGGATCGAGCGGACCGGCCGCTGGGAGTACATGCACGACACCGGCTTTGTCTACTACTGGTGGCTGCGCGACTACAAGGAAGCGGCCCGCTGGTTCGAGCGCGCCTCGCAGGTGCCCGGCGCGCCGGCCTGGCTGAAGCCGCTGGCAGCGACGACGCTGGCCGCTGGCGGGGATCGGCGCACGTCGCGGCGTCTGTGGGAAGAGGTGCTGAATGCCACCGACGCTCAGTGGCTGCGTGGCAACGCCGACTTCCGGCTGAAGCAACTCGACGCGATGGACCTGCTCGACCAGCTCAACGCCAGGGCCGAGCAGTATGCCGCGAGCCAGGGACACGTCGCGCGAAGCTGGCAGGCGCTCGGACCGGCTATTGGTCTGCGGGGCGTTCCCCTGGATCCGGCCGGCGTCCCCCTCGTCCTCGATTCCACGACCGGGCGTGTCTCGCTGGCCGCGGACTCGCCGCTGCTGCCGCTGCCCGACGAACCGCCGCCGGCGCCGCCGACCCTGCCGCCGAGCCCACGATCATGATGCTCGACACGACACAGATCCTCGTCGCCGGATTGTTCGGGCTCCTGATCGGCAGCTTCCTGAACGTGGTGATCTATCGCCTACCCCGCGGGCAGTCGCTGGTCACGCCGCCGTCCACGTGCCCGGGTTGTGGATCGCGCATCCGGCCGATCGACAACATTCCGGTCCTCTCGTGGATCCTGCTCGGCGGCAAGTGCCACAAATGCGGCGCGCCGATCTCGATTCAATACCCGATCGTCGAGCTCGCGACGGGTTTCCTGTTCCTGCTCGTTGCATGGCTGACGCCTGCGGGCCCGCTTCTCGTCGCGCGTCTCCTTTTCGTCGTCATCCTCGTGGTGCTGTTCGGCATCGACCTGCATCACCAGATCCTGCCCAACGTCATAACCCTGCCCGGAATCGCGGTCGGATTCCTGTTCAGCCTGGTGACACCGCCAGGCTGGATGAACAGCTTGATCGGGATCGCGCTCGGCGGCGGCATCCTCTACGCCATCGCCGCGGCCTACTACGCGGTGCGCCGCGAGGAAGGGCTGGGCATGGGTGACGTCAAGATGCTCGCGATGATCGGCGCCTTTCTCGGATGGAAGGCGGTGCTGGTCACGCTCATCCTGTCGTCGTTTGCCGGCGCGCTCGTCGGGATCGGCATCATCGCTCTCTCGCGCGGCAGTATGCGCCTCGCCCTGCCGTTCGGCACGTTCCTCGCGGTTGGCGCGATCGCGGCGATGATCGCCGGCGAACCGCTCGTCGCCTGGTACTCAGGATTCTTCGTTCCGTGATCGGCAGCGCCCGATGCCATCCCTGACTGCCGCAGGCTTCGCACTGGTCGCCATCACCGCCGTCATGGGCGTCGTGCTGGCGGCGCTGCTGGTGTCACTGCTTCGGATGTCGCGGCTCGTCCGGGCGGCAAACGACAACCAGGCCGAATCGTCGATGATGTCGACAGCCCTGCAGGAAGCGCTGACACGGCTGAAGGCCCAGGAGCGCGCGATGGCGGCGCGCGCCGAGGCCTCCGAGCGGCTCTCAGGCCAGATCATCGCCGGCGTGGCTGCCGGCCTCATCGTCGTGGATCGGAAAGGGGTGGTCCAGATCGTCAACCCCGCCGCGCGGCGGATTCTCAGCCTCGGACCCGGCGGCGAAGGCCAGCCGATCGCCGTTGTCATCGCCCACGTCGCGCCACTCGCTGAGGCGATTTCGGAGACCGTCCACAGCGGCGTGCCGGTTGCACGACGCCAGCTTCGCCTGGAAGGGAAGCCGTCACACATCGGCGTCAGCGTCTCGCCGCTGGTCGGCGCCGACGGCCAGCTGCAGGCTGCGGTGTGCCTGTTCTCCGACCTCACGGAGGTCGTCGAGCTCGAAGAGCAGCTCCGGCTGAAGGAGGCGCTCGCCGGCGTCGGCGAGATGACCGCCGGGCTCGCTCACGAGTTTCGGAACGGCCTCGCCACGATCCACGGGTATGCCCGGCTCTTCGATCCGGCGCGCCTGCCGCCGCCGTATCACGAGTACGTCGAGGGCATTCGGCAGGAGACCGACGCGCTCGGAGAGGTCGTGACGAATTTCCTCAACTTCGCGCGGCCGGAGCCGCTCACGCTCGCCCCGATCGATTTGCGGGCCATCGTCGAGCGCGCGGTCGCCGACCAGTCGCTCGAGGCGGGCCGCGTCGTCATCGCGGGGGAGTTCGGCCGTGTGCTGGGGGATGAGGTATTGCTGCGGCAGGCGATCAGCAACCTGATCCGCAATAGCGCCGAGGCCTGCGCCGGAGCGTCCGTCGTTCCCTCGATTCGTGTCGAAGGGCTGACCGAAGGAACGTCGATTCGCGTTACCGTCGAGGACAACGGACCGGGCATTCCTCAAGACGCGCTCGCACACATCTTCAAGCCGTTCGTCACGACCAAGGCTCACGGCACCGGCCTCGGCCTGGCGATCGTCCAGAAAGTGATCGTCTCGCACAACGGCCGCATCGTCGCGGAGAACCGGCCGCAAGGCGGCGCGCGTTTTCGCATCCAGCTTCATCTCGCCACCGGCGCGCGGTAACTGCCAGTCCGCGACCGCGCGCGGTTTGCAGGATCTGCCCTGCTCACAATCAGTGCCAAAGACGATGCCCGGCCGAATCGGGCGAATCGACGCCGGTGGACGACAGAGCTGAGCCGGTGCGCGTGTTGCTCCATCGATCGGCATGCGCATCATCACTGACGAACGCGGTGCCACGCTGGTCGAAGCGTTGGTCGCGGGAGCGCTCCTGCTTACCCTCGCAACTGGCACAGCCACGCTGATTACCCTCGCTCGCGGGCTTAGCACGCGGGCCGAGCAGTTGATGAGCGGAACGGCGCTCGCAACCGCGCGTCTGCAGATTCTCCGTTCGGTGCCGTGGGCATATGGCATCGATGGCTCCGCCGACGAGGTTGCGGTTCTCGCGACGAGCGGCATCGATACGCTTTCGCGTAATACTAGCGGGTTCTTCGAGCTCGCGAACGAGTTTGGCGAAGCAGGTAGCGTCGGCGCCAGCGCCCCGGCGTTCGCCGTTCGGTGGGCGATCGGCTCGACCGCTGCCGCGGCGGGGGAGACCCGAAGCCTCGAAGTCTGCGTCTTTGCGTGGCCGGCGGCGGACAACTCGCCGCCGCTCGTTTGCGTCGCATCGGCACGCGCGAGGCAGCCATGACCAATCGCGGCTTCACGCTGGTGGAATTGCTGATTGCACTGGTCGTCGGGCTCGGCGTCGCCGGTGGCGCGCTGCTGCTGGCGGATGCGGCTCGCACGGCACTCACGGTCGAGCCGGCGACCATCGATGCCGTCCGTCGCCTGCACGCCGGAGTGGAGGCGATCACCGCGGCGATCAGCGGCGCCGGCGGCGACCGCGGCATCGGAGGCGACAGCGGCACAATCTGGAACGGGCTGCCCGCAGTGCGGTTGATTGCGGAGGGTGGCTCGACGTTCGCGGGAATCGAGTCGACCCGCGCCGTGCTCGGGGGCCGCGGTCAGCTCGTCGAAGATCAGCCCGGTCCCGCCGGATCCCTGACCCTCTCCCCGGATCGTGGCCGATGCCCGGCCACGCAGGTGGTGTGCGGGTTCAGAGACGGCGACATCGCGTTGATATTCGACGGCCGCGGTCATTTCGACGTCTTCGTGATCGGGGCGGTCTCGGCTTCGCTGTCCCGCATCACGCCCAGGGCGCCGCTGGCGGAGGCATATCGAACCGGCGCGTGGGTGGTCGAGGCCCGGGAAGAGCGTCTGGTCCTCACGCCGCAGCCGGATGGATCGCGCACCCTCACGCGCATCACGGCGGCGGGCGCGCGCGAGCCGATCGTCGACGGCGTAGTGCAGCTCACGCTCGAACCGTGGGCGCGCGCGTCGGCGCCAGGGCTCTACGCGAACGACATCTCACAATTCGCACAGTACGGATTGCCGCCACCGCCGCCCGCGGCTCCTGATCCAGAAGAGATCTTTGCAACCGGGTCGCACTGCATGGCCGCTCGCGACGCCGAGGTCGTCCAGAGCACGCTCCTACCGCTTGGCGGCGAGGGTGGCGGTCTCGCACCGTTGACGATCGCCGAGCTGAACGACGGCCCGTGGTGCCCGCACGAAGATGCTCCGGCGCGTTTCGACGCGGACTGGTTTCGCGTAGCGAGGATCGACGTACATCTCCACGTCGAGGCGCTGCCCGCTGAACTGCGAGGAGCGGCCGGACGGTGGTTCTCGCGCGGCGGCACCGCTTCTCAGGACGCGCCGCGTTGGGTGCGCGACCGAAGCATCAGCTTCAGCGTGGCGACAGGCCGATGACTCGGCACGAACCAGGCTCGGACCGCGGCGTGGCGCTGATCACGGTCCTGCTCGTCTCGAGCTTCGTCTTTGTCGTCGGTGTCGGCCTGGCCTTGGTGATGATGGTTGGGCAGCTCGCCGCGCGCAATCACCGCGAGGCCGCGGCGCTGCTCGCTGCCGCTGATGGCGGTTTGGATCTCGCGGCGGATGCGCTCGTCGGCGTGGACTGGCAGGCCGCTCTGGGCGGACTGACTGTCGCGCCACCGTCCGATGGCGCGCCGTCAGGAGTTCGCCGCGTCGCAGGGAGTCCCGTCGAGCTGGCTGCCGAGACCAATCGCCAGAATTGTGGACGGACCTCGGCGTGTTCGGCCGCCGATCTGGCCGCCATTTCGGCCGAGCGTCCCTGGGGCGTCAACAATCCCGTGTGGCAGCTGTTCCTGTTCGCTCCACTCGCGGGGCTAGGCGAATTCCGCTTTGCGGCCGATATCTATGTACTGGTCTGGGTTGCCGACGATGGCCGCGAGACGGATGGCCGGCCGGATCTCGACGGGGGGAACGCGGCCGGCCGGAATACGCTACGCGCCAGGGCGATGGCCGTTGGCCGAGAGGGAGGAAGGCGTGTTGTCGACGCAGAGATCGTTCGCGTCTGTCTCGACGGACGCTCCACGTGCCAACCTGGCATTCGTGTGCAATCACAGCGAGAGGTCCGCTATGCGCTTCCTTGATTTCGTCACGGTTGAGTCGTACGATCTCCGCATGATGTCCCGTGTGTTGATGGCGATCGTGCTCGTGGCCGCATACGCGGGTCCAGGACTCGCGCAGTCGCTGGCTGATGTGGCCAAGGCAGAAGCCGCCCGGCGCAAGAGCGTCGAGGCGCCGGTGAAGGTCTACACCAACGACGACCTCAAGTCGGACTTCACGAAGCCGGCGTCGGCGCCGGCCTCTACTCCGGCCACGGCTGGAACCCCTGCGGAAGGCACTGCCGCGGCGAAGCCGGCAGCGTCCGGCCAAGCTGCAAACGGTCCGGCGAACTCGCCGGCGGCGGCCCCGGCGCGCGATCAAGCCTACTGGTCCACGCGCCTGGGCGAGGCACGTGCGAAGCTGCAGCGCAGCCAGGCATTCGCGCAGGCGCTCCAGAACCGCGTCGACATGCTTTGGACCGACTTCGTCAACCGCGGCGATCCGGTGCAGCAGCGGGCGATCGAGCAGGAGCGCAACACCGCGCTGGCCGAGCTCGACAGGCTGAAGAAGGAAATCGACGAGAACACGAAGGCCGTCTCCGACGTCGAGGACGAGGCACGCCGCGCGGGCGTGCCGGCCGGCTGGCTGCGGTAGCAGTCGATGGAACGCGCTCGCGGCGCCGAGCCAATCCTCCTGGTCGAGGACAAGGACTCACTCCGTACGATGCTTCGCCACGCCCTGGAGGCACAGGGCTACGCCGTGGTCGAGGCCAGGGACGAAACCGAAGCTCGCGCGGCGCTGCGCCAATCGCTGCCCGCGGTCGTGCTGTCCGATCTGCGGCTGCCGGTCGGAGACGGATTCGGCGTGCTGCGCGCCGCGAAGGATGCCGATCCCGATCTCCCGGTCGTGGTCATGACCGCCTACGGGTCCATCCAGGACGCCGTCGCCGCGATGAAGGACGGCGCCCTCGACTTTCTCGCCAAGCCGGTGGATCCGGACCACCTGCTGCTCCTGGTCGAACGCGCGCTCGCCCAACGCCGGCTGTTGAGCGAGTACAACCTCCTCAAGGAAGAGGCGGCAACCCGCCGCGGTCTCCCGGAGATCATCGGGGAGTCGGCCGCGATCCGCCACACGATGCAGTCGGTTCAGCGCGCTGCCGGCTCCGACACGACGGTGCTGCTCGAGGGCGAAAGCGGGACCGGCAAGGAGCTGTTCGCGCGCGCGCTCCACGCTCTCAGCGTGCGCGTCGGCGGGCCGTTCATCGCGATCAACTGCGCCGCCATCCCCGAGACGCTGCTCGAGGCCGAGCTCTTCGGATACGAGAAGGGTGCGTTCACGGGCGCGACCCAGCGCAAGCCCGGCCGCTTCGAGCTGGCCCAGCGCGGCACGCTGTTCCTTGACGAGATAGGCGAGCTGCCCCTGGCCGTCCAGGCGAAGCTGCTCCGCGCGATCGAGACGCGGCGCTTCGAGCGGCTCGGCGGGACGGCGACGATCCAGGTGGACGTGCGGCTCGTCGCGGCAACCAACCGTGGACTTCGCCAGGCAGTCGCCAACCGCCAGTTTCGCGAAGACCTGTATTTCAGGCTCTCCGTCTTCCCGGTCACGATTCCGCCGCTTCGCGAGCGGCCCGAGGACGTGCCGCTCCTCGCCCGGCACTTC
This sequence comes from uncultured Acidobacteriota bacterium, assembly GCA_963709325.1. Lineage (GTDB taxonomy): Bacteria > Acidobacteriota > Vicinamibacteria > Vicinamibacterales > UBA2999 > VFZN01. Next base: position 326,904 of record CAVPVV010000001.1, read on the forward strand.
GTGGCCCGGACGTGCGGCGAGCTCGGGCGAAGGCCGCTCGCGCTCAACGATCGCGCGCTCGAGATGCTCCGCACCTACCGCTGGCCCGGAAACGTCCGCGAGCTGCAGAACGCTGTCGAGCGGGCGGTGATTCTGTCCGACGGCGATACCATCCAACCGGGACATCTCAGTCTCGCGGGCAACGCGGTGTCCTCGACGCCGGCTGCCGATCCGTGGGACACGATCAATCTGGACGGCACCCTCGCCGAAGCCACGGCGCGGGTGCTCTCCGAAGCCGAGCGTCGCAAGATTCTGCGCGCGATCCGGGAGGCAGGCGGTGACCGCGGACGGGCCGCCGACCTGCTGCAAGTCGGTTACAAGGCGCTGCTTGCGAAGATGAAGGACTTCGGGCTCGACGGCGTCTAGCGGATACTGATTGCCCTGAGCGCCTGGCGCAGTTCCTTGTCGGTGACGTCGGTGATCTCGGTCGTCGCGCCCAGGCCGGTTGCCGCGACGAAGTGGAGCCTACCCGAGACCACTTTCTTATCGCGCTTGGTTGCCTTGATCACCTCGGAGGCCGTGAGATCCGCCACCGGAGGGAGCGGCCCGAGCTCCGCGATCGCGCCCGATATCGCGTTGAGCACCGGTTCCGGCGTCACGCCCCGCGCGTGGCCGAGCGCCGCCGCCGCGATCATGCCGTAGCCGACCGCCTCGCCGTGGCGCAGGCGTCGATAATCGGTTGCGGCCTCGAGCGCATGCCCGAGCGTATGCCCGAAGTTGAGGATCCGGCGCAGCCCCGACTCGCGCTCGTCGCGTGACACGACGTCGGCCTTGATGCGGCTCGACGCGGTGACGACTGACGCGAGCGTTCCGCCGGAGAAATTGAACACCGCGTCGCGCTCGGCGCGGACGCGCTCGAATAGCGCGGCGTCGGCGATGACGCCGTACTTGATCACCTCGTAGAGGCCGGCCCGCAGCTCTCGTCGCGGCAGCGTCTGGAGGAGAGATGGATCGCTGACCACGATGCGCGGCGGATGAAACGCGCCGATCAGGTTCTTGCCGAGCGCGTGATTGACGCCGACCTTTCCGCCGATCGCGCTGTCGACCTGCGCCATCAGCGTGGTCGGGACCTGCGCCAGGCGCACACCGCGCAGGTAGGTAGCGGCGACGAAGCCGACCATGTCTCCGATCACGCCGCCGCCGACAGCGATCAGCACGGCGGAGCGATCGGCGCCGGCCTGAATCAGCGCTTCGTAAACTCTCCCCGCCGTCTGAAGGCTCTTCGATCGCTCGCCGTCGGGAATCAGGATCGCTCGTCGTGCCGAGCTCCCTGCAACCTTGATCACGCGCGGTCCATGAAGGTTCCACACGGTCGGACTGGACACGAAGATCCGCTGCGAAGGAAGGCCCGCGCCGTCGAGCAGCGCCGGAAGCGTGTCGATGATGTCGTTGCCGACGATGACAGGGTAGGCGCCGGCGGATGCGGCCACCTCGATGCGGGTCGAGGCCATGAACGGACAGGTAGAATAACATCCGGTGACCCGGCGCACGGATTTCCTGATCATCGGCAGCGGGATTGCCGGTTTGCGCGCCGCCGTCCACCTCGCTCCGCTCGGCAACGTGATGTTGCTGACCAAGGCCCAGCCAGAGGAGAGCAACACCGGTTACGCGCAGGGCGGCATTGCCGCAGCGGTAGGCACGGACGATTCCACCGATCTCCATTTCGAGGACACGATGCGAGCCGGCGACGGCTTGTGCGCGGCAGACGCGGTTCGCGTCCTGGTCGACGAAGGGCCGCGCTTCGTGCGAGAGCTGATCGGCTGGGGTGCGCGCGTGGATCGCGACGCAAACGGCGGGATTGCGCTCGCGCGCGAGGCGGCGCACTCGGTCCGCCGCGTGCTGCACTCCGCGGATGCGACCGGGCGCGAGCTCGGTCGCACGCTGTGGGCTCGCGCCACCGCACACGCCAACCTCGAGGTGCACAACCACGTGCAGGCGATCCGGCTGCTCGTCGAGAACGGCCGCTGTGTCGGTGTCGCGTGCCTGCCCACCGAGGGCCGCGGTGCTACCCAGGAAGTGCGCGCCGGGTCGGTCCTGCTCGCGACCGGCGGCGCGGGACAGGTGTTCAGCGACACCACGAATCCAGCTGTTGCGAGCGGCGACGGCGTGGCCCTGGCGTGGCGCGCGGGAGCGCGCGTCTGCGACATGGAGTTCGTCCAGTTCCATCCCACGGCGCTGGCGGTTCCGGGACAGCCGAGGACGCTGCTGTCCGAGGCGCTGCGCGGCGAAGGCGCCAGGTTGATCAACCCTGCCGGGGAGCGTTTCACGGCGCGGTACGATCCGGTCGGCGACCTTGCGCCTCGGGATCGGGTGGCGCGCGCGATCGTGCTCGAGGTGCGCCGGACTGGTCAGCCGGTGTTCCTGTCGTTGGCGCATCTCGACCCGGCATTCGTGCTCGCGCGATTTCCGACCGCGGCTGAGGCGTGCCGCGCGGCGGGCCTCGACCTGGCCCGTGATCGCATTCCCGTCGGTCCGGCCGCGCACTACGTGATGGGCGGCGTAGAGACCGACCTCTGGGGACGGACGTCAATTCCCGGCCTGTATGCCGCCGGGGAAGTCGCCTGTACCGGTGTGCATGGCGCGAATCGTCTTGCCAGCAACTCGCTGCTCGAGGGGCTCGTCTTCGCCGCGCGCGCCGCGGACGCGATGATCCAGCCGGCCGCGGCCGGACGGCTCGCGGGAGAGGTGCGGGAAGCCGCGCCGGAAGAGATTTCGACGGCTGCCTCCGGCCCGCCCGGCGAGCCCCAGGTAAGGGCGCTGATGTGGGCCGACGTTGGCCTGGTGCGCGATCGGGGAGGGCTGCGGCGAGCAGCCGCGACCCTCGATGCATTCGACGCCGCCCTGCGCCGGAGCCCGAATGAAACATGGCAGCCGGCGGCGTGGCGGCTCGCGAACCTTGTCACGGTCGGCGCGTTGATGGCCCGTGCCGCCCTGCGCCGCACCGAGTCGCGCGGCGGTCACTACCGGGCGGATTTTCAGGCGCGGGACGATGTAAACTGGTCGGCTCACGTTGCGGAACGGATTCGGAACTGACTTATGAGCAGCAGCAGTGCAGCAGGCGGCGGCGAAACCTTCGTCAAGGAGATCACGCCGCAGACAGAGGATTTCTCTCGCTGGTATCTGGACGTCGTCCGGAAGGCGGAGCTGGCGGACTATTCGCCGGTCAAGGGCTTCATGGTGATCCGCCCGTATGGCTACGCCATCTGGGAGCGGATCCAGCAGGAGCTCGACACGCGCATCAAGGCCACCGGCCACGTCAACGCCTACTTCCCGCTGCTGATCCCGGAGAGCCTGCTGCTGAAGGAAGCGGAGCACGTCGAGGGGTTCGCGCCTCAGGTGGCCTGGGTCACCAAGGGCGGCACCGAGGATCTCGAGGAGAAGCTGATCATCCGGCCGACCTCGGAAACCATCTTCGGCGTGATGTACCAGAAATGGATCCAGTCGTGGCGGGATCTCCCGGTCCTCATCAACCAGTGGGCGAACATCGTCCGCTGGGAAAAGGTCACCCGGCCGTTCCTGCGCACGACCGAGTTCCTGTGGCAGGAGGGCCACACGGCCCACGAGACCGCCGAGGAGGCACAGGAGGAGACGCTCAAGATCCTCGCGCTGTACAAGGAGGTCTGTGAAGCGGTCCTCGCAGTGCCGGTGATCGATGGCCAGAAGACCGAGAGCGAGAAGTTCGCGGGCGCGTCGAAGACCTATTCAATCGAGGCGCTGATGGGCGACGGCCGCGCGCTGCAGGCCGGCACGTCGCACAACCTCGGCCAGAACTTCGCCAAGGCGTTCGAGATCCAGTTCCAGGGCCGCGACAAGACCCTGCAATATGCGTGGACGACCTCCTGGGGCGTGACGACGCGCCTGGTTGGCGCGGTCATCATGACCCACGGCGACGACAGCGGGCTGATCCTGCCGCCCAAGGTCGCGCCCTGGCAGGTGGTCATCGTCCCGATTCCGCGCGGCAACTGGAAGGAAACGGTGCTGCCGAAGTGCCAGGAGATTCGCGATCAGCTCCAGGCCGCCGGCATTAGAGTCAAGCTCGACGCCGACGACGGCAATACGCCTGGCTGGAAGTTCTCCGAGTACGAGATGCGCGGCGTGCCGCTCCGGCTCGAGATAGGTCCGAAGGACATCGAGAAGTCGTCGGTGTTTGCGGCCCGGCGCGACACCCGCGCGAAGCAGTCGCTGCCGATGGACGGTTTGGCGGCGCGCGTGACCTCGCTTCTCGACGAGATCCAGGCGGCGCTCTTCGACCGCGCGCGCGCCTTCCGCGACAGCCACACCTCGGCCACCACGTCCTACGAGGAGTTCAAGAGCACCATGGACGGCCGCCCCGGGTTCGTGCAGGCGCCGTGGTGCGGCTCGGCGAAGTGCGAAGCGGACATCAAGGCCGAGACACAGGCCACGATTCGCAACATCCCCTTCGGCTTCGAAAAGGCGCCGGGCGTGCCGTGCATCAAGTGCAACGGCGACGCGATTGTGACGGCCTGGTTCGCCAAGGCGTACTGATCGCGTCGGGAGTCGGGAAGCGGGAGTCGGGAGTCGGCTTCGCCGCCTTCGGGAGCGGATCACGATCGGGAGGGGACTGTGGGCGGGACCGCAGTCCCTCACTGCCATTCATCATCGGTCCCAGCCCCCAGCCGCAGTACACGTAAAAAGGGGCGGGTCCCTTGGAAAGGAACCCGCCCTCGTCGTGTCAGGCTGGAGCCTAAAGCCTTACTGCAGCCGCACCGTCAGTGCCGCGCGGCGGTTCAGCCGGCGCGTCTCTTCGCGGCTGTTGTCGTGCTTCGGCCGCTCCTCGCCGTAGCTCACGGTCTGGAGACGGTCGGCGCCGATACCGCGGCTGGTGAGGTACTCGCGGACCGCAGCGGCGCGGCGCTCGCCGAGCGCCAGGTTGTATTCGGCCGTGCCGATGTTGCAGGTGTGGCCTTCGATGGTGAGGCGCAGCGTGTTGTCGCTTTGCATCGCCTTGATCGCTTCGTCGAGCACGCGCGTCGCCTCGGTGCGCAGCGAGTAGCGGTCGAAGTCGAAGTGCACGTCCTCGAAGGTGTACTCCTTGCGCGGCGGCTGCGTGCACTGGATCGTGACGGTGTCGTTGGCCGTGCCGCCCTTGCCGTCGTTCACCGTCACCGTGACAGGCACCGCGCCCGGCTGCGCCGGGCAGGTGAACCGGGTCTGGCGGTCGGCGGCGTTGGCAAACGTGCCGGTCGGCGCCGTCCAGCGGTAGGTGAGCGTGTCGCCGTCGGGATCGTTGGCGTCAGCCGTCACCGTCACGGCCGTTCCGACCAGCGTCGTGCAGGGTTCGCAACGCGCCTTGACCGTCGGCGGCCGGTTGGCCGGCGGCGGCGGAGGTGGCGGCGGGGGTGGCGGCGGGGGTGGCGGTGGCGCGTACGCGCGCACGCCGGGGTGATAGCCCAGGCGAACCTGGAAGCCAACGATGTCGCCGAAGTAGTCGTCGTAGCCGGGGAAACTCCCCCGCTGCTCTGTGCCGGCGCCGAAGCTCAGTCCCGCACCGCCGTAGAAGCCGTTGGCTGCGTGGAACTGGAGACCCGCGAAGAAATCGAACGGCTTGTCCACCGGCCACGAGGAGGGCGGTCCGCCGGCGTCGATGCTGGGCGTCCCCGTGAAGGTCACCGTGTCATCGAAGTAGAGCTCGCCTGACGCCTCGCCAATCACCTTCAGACGCGCGCGACTGGGCCAGCCGAAGCCGAATCCGTACCGGAAGCCGTTACTGAGTCCGTAGTTGTCCGGGCTGCCACGGAGCATGAAGCCGCCGAAGCCGGAGACGTCGACCTTCTGGTTGATTTCCTTGCTCACAATGCCGTCGAACAGGAAGTCAGCCTGACCGGTCCCCAGCCCGTCGTCGAAGCTCGCGGTCGGCAGCTTGACCGCTGCGCGGACGGCCACGGCTGCGCCCTTGCCAGTGGTGGCCTGCGACTTGATGCCGAACTTGGCGCCGATGTAGATGTCGCCAAAGCCCTGCTTCCAGCCTTGATTGACTGGGTAATCCATCGGCTGGCCGGCGATGGCCACAGGCAGACGGTCGGCGTCGATGCGTCGAACGACTGCGAGGGCGCCGAATATCTCCACGCGGTCCGTCGCCCCGAAGGCGAACGTGCCGCGGAAGTCCGAGATGTCGGAAAAGCCCTCGGTTCGGTCGAAGTTCACGCGGGCGCCCATCCCGGCGGCCTTGCCCTTCGGCAAGGTCTCGCCCAGGGGCACGAACCATAGACCGGTGTCCCCGATGACGGTGCTGCTCGCGGGTCGGGTTGCCTGGTCAGACGACTGAGCCCAGACCGGACTCGTCGCGACCAGGGTAACTGCCATAAACGTGGCTAAACGCCGCAAGATACCCATGGCCAGATATTATGGCGCGGATCGCCGGAAGTCAAACAGATAAGAGACTTTACACAGTCTCACTTGCAGGCTTTTCCGCCTTACCGAACAGCCAGGCGACCACGATGCCCACCAGATAGAGCACAAACATCGGGGCGGCGACGAGCGCCTGGTTCACCGGGCTGCCGTCTGGGGTGATGACCGCGGCAACGATGAAAATCAGCAGGATGGCGTACTTGATGTTGCGGAGCAGGAAGCCGGCGGTCACCAGGCCGAGCCGCGCCAGAACCAGCATCAGCATCGGCATCTGGAAGACGAGCCCCATGCCGAGCATCAATTTGACGTAGAGCCCGAAAACGGGGTCGATGCGGGGCATGAACTCGATTAAGTCCCCTGAGAAGCTGGCAAAGAACCGCCAGGCCGCCGGAAACAGCATGTAGTGCGAGAAGGCCGCGCCCGCGATGAACAGCGAGGACGAGCCGAGGACGAACGGAATCGCGAGTCTCTTTTCCCGCGCGTAGAGGCCCGGCGCGATGAACAGCCACACCTGCCACATGATGTACGGGGAGGCGAGCAGCACCCCTGAGAGCGCGGCGATCTTGATGTAGATGAAGAACGCTTCGCCGGGCTCGGTGTAAATCAGCTTGTGGCCTGGGATCTCGGCGGTGAGGCGCGCGTAGACGAAGTCTTTGGTACGGTCGGCAAAGGCGAATGCGGCGAGGAACCCGACGAGGAGCGCAACGACCGCGTGGGTGATCCGCTTGCGCAGTTCGTCGAGGTGCTCGAGGAACGTCATCCGCCCATCGAGCCCGGTTTCCTCCTCGTCGGCAAAGGGCGACGGGGTGTCGTCGGGATCGGGTTTCCGCTGCGGCGACTCGTCGTCCCGCCTGGGGAACGGCACCAGCGCCATACGAACTGACTACCGCGAAACGGTCTGGCTGGGGGCCGTGGTGTCGGGAGTGACGGCCGGGCCCTCGACTTCCGCCTTGCGCGTGGCGGCGGCCGCCGCCGCGTCTTTCTCCTTCTGTTCCTCCAGCCGGATCTCCTGATCGAGAGTGTTCTGGAGGTCGTTGGAGGCCTTCTTGAATTCATTGAGGCTGCGACCGAGCGACCGTCCGAGCTCGGGCAGCTTCCGCGGGCCGAAGATGATGAGCGCGATCACGAAGATGATGATCAGCTCGGGCATGCCAATGGAACCAAACATAGGAGTGCTCCAGATGCGCGGTCAAACGGCCAGTACGCCCGCCTTGACGTCCAAGTGCTCAGTATACCCCACCCTTCCGGGGGAATTCCTTGCCGGGTGGGGGCTTATTGGTTAGCATCGCCCTATGCGGATGAAGTCGCTCTTCGCGGTCGTGCTGGCCCTGGCCGTCTCGGCGGTCGCGGGCGGCTGGTTCGGGACCGCCGCCCTCGCCACCCAGGATCGGGTACCGGCCCACTACCGCGCCTTCACCACCGCGCTCGCGGCCATCGAATCGCAGTACGCCGAGGAGGTGGAGTCGGATCGGCTCGTCTACGGCGCCATCAACGGCATGCTGCAGACCCTCGATCCGCATTCGAACTTCATGGATCCCCGCAGCTACGCGCAGATGCGCGAGCGGCAGGAGGGGCGCTACTACGGGTTGGGGGTCACCATCCAGGCACCCAACGGCGACATCACCGCGGTCCGCGTGTTCGAGGGCTCGCCGGCCCACGGCAAGGGGATTCGGCGCGGCGACGTGATCGCCGAGATCGAAGGCCAAACCACGAAGGGCTGGACGACCGAAGACGCCGTCGGCAAGCTCCGCGGCAAGAAGGGCACGTACGTCAACATCGGCATCCGCCGGAAAGGTCTCGACCAGTTGATCCCGATGAACGTGATGCGGGATCAGGTGAGCATACCGAGCCTCTCGGCGGTGTTCATGATCGACGAGCAGACCGGCTACGTCGGGATCACCGATTTCGCCGAGCACACCGACGAGGATCTCGGCGACGCGCTGGAGTCGCTGACCAAGAAGGGAATGAAGCGCCTGGTGCTCGATCTGCGCAGCAATCCCGGCGGCCAGCTCGATCAGGCGATTCGCATCGCGAACCGCTTCCTCTCCAAGGGCGCGATGGTCGTCTACACGCGCGGCCGCGTGCCGAACTCGGATCAGGACTACCACGCGACCGACGCGCCCGAATACGGCACCGTGCCGATGATCACGCTCGTGAATCGCAGCAGCGCCAGCGCCTCGGAGATCGTGTCGGGCGCGCTCCAGGATCACGATCGCTCGCTCATCATCGGCGAGACGACGTTTGGCAAGGCGCTCGTGCAGTCGGTGTACCGCGTCAGCGGCGGCGCCGGGCTCGCGCTCACCACCGCGCGCTACTACACGCCGAGCGGCCGGCTGATCCAGCGTCCCTGGGATGGCACCTTCGACGAGTACCTCACCTACACGATGAAGGATCAGAGCCAGCGCACGCACACCGACGACCAGCTCAAATACACGGACGGCGGACGCAAGGTGTACTCGGGCGGCGGCATCGAGCCCGACGAGCGCTTCGAGGGACCGATCGAGGGCTTCAACCCGACGCGGTTCGGGCGCTCGCTGTTCAACCGCGGCCTGTTCGCCACCTACGCGGAGCAGTTCTACTACGATGCCGACACGCGTCCGGGCAGCAAGTCGCCGAACTTCAAGTACGTGAAGAAGAACTTCGAGGCGACGCCGGAAATGGTCGCCGAGTTCAAGAAGTTCGTGATCAGCCGGAACACGAAGATGGATGAGGACGCCTGGAACAAGGACCTCGATTTCATCCGGGCGATGATCCGGTTCGAGATCGACCAGGCGGTGTTCGACATCGCCACCGCACGGCAGCACCTCACGAGCGCCGACCCGCAGGCGCGCTACGCGCTGACGCGCTTCGGCGAGGCCGAGAAACTGAGCCAGTTGTCGCGCGGCAAGAGCTCGAGAATAGGGCAGTAGCCCTCATCGTCGGAGTTGATGAGGCCCCCGCCTCGAACTCCGTCCATCGCGCCGTTTCCGCAGGGATTTCGCGCCAGGTTTGCAAGGAACTACCTGAGCGGCTGTGGGGTAAAGACCCCAAAATATTGGGGTCGTCCTTCCTTCTTGCCACAAGAGGAAGGGCTTGCTAGACTGGCCGGCGTTTCCCCTCTACAGCCGACCTGTCATGCGCCTCGAACGTCTCGAACTTTCCGGTTTCAAGTCGTTTTCCGATCGCTCCGAACTCGCCTTCGACGAGGGCGTCACCGCCATCGTCGGCCCCAATGGGTGCGGCAAGAGCAACGTCGCCGACGCGCTGACGTGGGTGCTCGGTGAGCAGAGCGCCAAGAGCCTGCGCGGCGAGAAGATGGAAGACGTCATCTTCAGCGGCTCGGACGCGCGCAAGCCGACGGGCGCCGCCGAAGTGCGGCTCAAGCTGAGCGGCGTTGTCGTGCCGCCGTCGCTCGAGAAGGAGATGGGCTACGAGCCCTCGACCAACGGGCACCACTTCGAGCCGAACGGTCATTCGCTTGACCCCATTGATCATCCGCTGCTGACCCGTGACGTGGAAGTCACGCGGCGCCTGTTCCGCTCCGGCGAGAGCGAATATCTGATCGACGGGCATCTGTGCCGCCTGAAGGACATCCACGAGCTGCTGATGGACACCGGCCTGGGCGCGAAGGCCTACGCCATCATCGAGCAGGGCAAGATCGGGATGATCCTGAGCTCGCGTCCCGCCGACCGGCGTCAGCTGATCGAAGAGGCCGCGGGCATCACCAAGTACAAGGTGCGGCGGCGCGCCGCCGAACTGAAGCTCGAGGCCGCGCAGCAGAACCTCACCCGCCTCGACGACATCGTCTTCGAGGTCGAGAAACAGAAGGGCGCGCTCAAGCGTCAGGCCGCGAAGGCCCGCCGCTACACCCGGCTGCGCGACGAGATGCGCCGCTGGGAGAAAGTGCTCGTCGCCCGCCGTTATCGGGCGCTTGCCGAGGCAATCGAATCGACCCGCGGCCGGCTGGCCGAGGCGCGCGAGAACGAAACCGCGGCCGCCGCGCGGCTCGCTGAAGTCGAGAGCGCGCTTGCCGTACTTCGCATCGAGCAGGCCGAAGCGGACGCGACCGCCAACCGCCGGCGCGACGCGGCACACGCGCGCGAGCTCGACATCAATCGCCGCCAGCAGCAGATCGCGCTCGATCGCCAGCAGGCGGCAATGGTCGAAACCCGGGCCGCAGAGCTCGATCAGGAACGGCAGCAGCTCGAGGCCCGGCGGGAGCCCGAGCGCCTGGCCCTCGAGGGCCGCCGCCAGGCCGTCCTCGACGCGCAGGCACAACGTGACACGGCCCAGGGCGCCGTGCAGGCGGCGGCCGAGGAGTATGCGAGGGCCCAGCAGGCCATCGATGCTGTCGAGCAGGACGTGGAGCGGGCCCGCGCCGACGTCTACGCCGTCGTCAACACCGTCACGGCGCTGAATGCCGCGGTGCAGTCGGCAGGCGCGCAGCGCGAGCGCGCGGTGGAAGGGGAGCAGCGGTTTTCGATGGAATCGCGCGAGCTCGACGCCGAGCTCGCGCGCGTCCGCGTGGAGCGCGTCTCTTCGAGCGAGCAGCTGCGCCGCGCGCAGGATGGGCTGGACGCCGCCCGCGTCGCCCGCGCGGCGCGCGAATCGGAGCTGGCGAGCGCGCGAATCGAGCACGAGTGGCGCGCCCGCGAGGTGCGTTCCCGCGAACAGGAGCTCGCCGGCATGGCGGCACGCCTGCGCTCGCTCGAGGAACTGGACGCACACCGCGCCGGTTTTGCCGATGCTGCCCGGATGGTGCTGGTCAGCGCCAATGGCAAGGTCGGCCAGATGGGCGCTCTGGCGGATTTTCTCGAAGTCGAGCCCCGCTACGAGCGTGCCGTCGAGGCGTGCCTCGGTGACCTGCTCCAGCACGTACTGGTCGAGCGGCTGGAGCACGTCTCAGCCGGGCTGCGGCTGATCCGGCAGGAAGATGCCGGCCGGTGCGGTTTCATCGTCGCCAACCCCGATCTCGCAGGAACTCAGAGCACGGCCGGGCAGAGCACGGCGGTTCCGGCGGGTGCGGTGCGGCTGCAGGATGTCGTGCGCGTCGAGGGGCCGTTTGCGGGTGCGCTGCGAGCGGCGATCGGCGAAGCGTGGATTGCCGAGTCCTTCGATACCGCCGCTCACGTGGCGCCGTTCGTACCGTTCCCGGTCGCGACGCTGGATGGCGACGTCTTCCGCGGCCGTCACGTCGTCACTGGCGGCGAGAAGGCCGAATCTCGCGGAATTCTTGCCACCAAGCGCGAGATCAAGGAGCTCCGCGAGCGGATCGCCAACCAACGCGCGGAACTCGCCCGGCTCGGCGACGAGACGACGCGTTTCGAACAGACGATTGCCCAGGCCACCGCTGCCATCCAGGGACTTGGGGCGGAGGTCCATCGCCAGGAGAAGGCGATCGTTTCCTTCGAGGCCCAGGTCACCAGGACCGCGCAGGACGAATCCCGCGTGCAGCAGCGCGTTGATCTCGTCGCCGCGGAGATCCGGCGAGTCCGCGAGGAAATTGCCGGTCTCGACGCGCGCCAGGTGGAGGCCGGCGAATCGATAGCCCGGCTCGACGCGGACAAACGCGAAGCCGACGATGCGTTTGGCGTGGCCGTGCAGCGCCTCTCGGCGGCACGCGAGCAGGCCGAGGCCGCGAGCCGCACCGTCGCCGAGGCGCGGGCTGAGCACGCCACGCTGGTGGAGCGGTGCAACGCCGCGGCCGCCGAAGTGGCCCGCATGGCAGCGGCGGCTGTGGAGCTCGAGCGCCGCGTCGAAACCTGCGTCCGCGATATCGCGTTGATGCGCGATCAGCGCGAGCGGCTCATCACCGGTGTCACCGATCACGAAACCGCGCTCGACGCCGATGTGCGGACGCTCGACGAGTTGCGCGAGGAGGTCCGCATCGCCGACGAGCAGGCGGCGGAGCTCAGGGCCGGAGTGGAGGCGCAGGAAGCGGTCATCCGCGACGCGCGGCGCGCGCTCGACGCGACTCGCGCGCTGGCCGCGGAGCTCGATGTCGCCCGGGCCACGGCTGAATCCGACCTCGCGCATCTCGCTCACCAGGCCCTGGACGCGGTCGGGGTGTCGCTCGACGAGGTGCGAGAGGATGTCGAGCGGATGGAGGCCGAGGGGATCGTCGAGCCGGACGTGCGCGCGATTCGCGCCGCCGAGGCCGCGGAGCCCGACGAAGAAGAAGGCGCGGTTCCAGCTGAAACCGCCGACGCGCCCGTTCCCGAGCACATGACGGCGGAGGAAGCGATCGCCGAACTGCGGGGCAAGATCGATCGGATCGGCCCGGTGAACATGATGGCCATCGAGCAGCACTCGGAGCTCGAGCAGCGCCACACCTTCCTCACCACCCAGCGCCAGGACCTGATCGAGTCGATCGCCCAGACCAACGAAGCGATCAAGCGCATCGACGAGACCACGAACGTCCGATTCCGCGAGGCGTTCACGGCGATCAACGCAAACTTCCAGCAGACGTTCGCGACGCTGTTCGGCGGCGGCCGCGCCGGCCTCAGCCTGCTCGACGAAACCGACCCGCTCGAGAGCGGCATCGACATCGTCGCCTCGCCGCCGGGCAAGCGGCTGCAGAGCGTCATGCTGCTCTCCGGCGGCGAGAAGGCGCTCACCGCCATCGCGCTGATGTTCGCGATTTTCCGCTACAAGCCGAGCCCGTTCTGCCTGCTCGACGAAATCGACGCGCCGCTCGACGACGCGAACATCGGCCGGTTCGTGGAGCTGCTGCGCGGAATGATGGACAAGACGCAGTTCATCATCATCACGCACAGTCGCAAGACCATGGAGATTGCAGACAGGCTCTACGGCGTCACGATGGAAGAGCCGGGCGTCTCGAAGCTGATCTCGATTCAGATGAACTAGCCGGGCCCGGGAACCGAACCCCGAACCCCGAACCCCTTCTTCCCGTATTGGGTGGGTATGCAGCGACGACGCCTGTTCGGGATAGGACTGGCCGCGGCGGTGCTGGCCGCAACCGCGGCCTGCGACGTCCAGATGAACGGCGAGGGCGGGCTGTCGGTCAGCATGGCTTCGGGCCGGGCCCAGGACACCTGGTCGCGGAGCTATCCGCTGCCGGAAGGAGGCGGCCGGGTCGAGCTCATCAACGTCAACGGCCGCATTTCCGCTGAACCCGCGTCCGGAACCAGCCTCGAGCTGGTCGCGGAACGGACCGCCAAGGCCTCGTCGGACGACGCCGCGAAAGAGCTGCTCGGCAAGGTCGACATGCACGAAGAGGCTGGAGCGAGCCAGGTCCGGGTAGAGGTGCGCAGCCCGCGCCACTTCGGGATCGGCGGGGTCGAGGTCAAGTGGACCGTCAAGGTGCCCCGGGGCGCCGTCGTAGACCTCCGCAACACCAATGGGAAGGTGCTGCTGGAGGGGCTGGCCGGCGAAGTCCACGCGCGGACCGTGAACGGCGGGGTTGAGGCGCGCGGGATCTCCGCGCAGGTCGTCGAGGCCTCGACCGTCAACGGCGGTGTCGATGTCGAGATGACGGCGCCGCTCGCCGACGCCGGCAAGGTGAACCTCGAAAGCGTCAACGGCGGGGTGCGGCTGGCGCTGCCCGAGGGCAGCAAGGCCTCAGTTGTCGCGCGCGTGACCAACGGCGGAATCGATACAGGCGGGCTCGAGTTCCAGACCACTGGAGAGAAGACGCGCCGCCGGTTTGAGGGCACGCTCAATGGCGGCGGGGCTTCGGTAAAGCTCGAAACCACCAACGGCGGCGTTCGACTCTCGAAATCGACCACCTGAGGGGTTACAGTTAGGAGCGGCTGCGCAGTTCTGCATCCGCTTCACGTGAACGAAGACAAGTCCACTCGATACCACCGGCTGCGGCGCCGCGCCGACCTGGGCGGCACCCTGACCGCCGGGCTCACCCTGTTTCTTCTCGCCGTCACCGGACTTGCCGTGCGCCTGCGCGAGGCGGTGCAGGCCGCGGCAGGCGCGATGCTGCCAGCCGGTTTCGACGAGCCCGCGACCGTCATCCTGCTCACGGTCGTTGTCGTGGGGCTGCTTCAGGCTATCGAGCTGCCCTTCGCCTGGTATCAGGGCTTCGTGCTCGAGCACCGCTACGGCCTCTCGAAACAGGGCGCCTCGCACTGGCTGGTGGACCACGCCAAGGCGTTCGCCATCGCGGCCGTCCTCGCCGCGTGCGGCGCCTCGGTCGTTTACGCGACCTTACGAGCCTGGCCGGGGTACTGGTGGCTGATGTCGGCGCTGGTGTTCGCCGGTGCCATCCTCGGTCTCGCACGGATCGCCCCGGTTCTCCTGCTGCCGCTGTTCTATCGCGTGCGGCCGTTGGAGCGGCCGCCGCTGGTCGAGCGCCTGATGCGTCTGGCGGCTCGCGCCGAAGCCGAGGTCGTCGGCGTATTTGAATGGGTCTTGAGCGACCATACGCGCAAGGCCAATGCGGCCCTGGCCGGTCTCGGACCGACGCGCCGGATTCTCCTGTCGGACACGCTGCTGGCCGATTATTCCGACGACGAGATCGAGGTGGTGCTCGCCCACGAGCTTGCGCACCACGTCCACAACGACATGTGGCGCGGCCTGGCGCTGCAGGCGGCGATGGTCGCAGGCGCCTTCTATGTGGCCGATCTCGCGCTTCGCGTCATGGCCGAGGGCTTGGGATATCGCGGCCTCTCCGACCCGGCGAGCCTGCCGCTGCTGATGCTCGTCGGTGGCCTCTGGTCGTTTCTCATGCTGCCGCTCGCCAATGCTCTGTCGCGCGCGCAGGAACGGGCCGCGGACCGTTACGCTCTAGAGACCACCCGCAACCCCGAGGCCTTTGTCTCGGCGATGAAGCGGCTGTCGCAGCAGAACATGGCCGAAAACGAGCCGTCGCCGCTGGTTCGGGTTTTGTTCTACTCACACCCGCCGATCCGGGAACGGATTGAGGCGGCCCGCGCGTTTACGCGAACGTAAGGCCGGCGTGCGATGCTGGGTCTCGAGATTCGCATGCGCCTGTTGATTGTCGCCGCCGTCGCGGCGCTGGCACTGCCGATCACTCCGATGGCCCAGACCACCCGCAAGATCAACATCGGGCACCGCGGCGCGTCGGCCTACGCCCCCGAGCACACGCTCGCCTCCTACCGCCTGGCCCTCGCCGAGCACGCGGACTTCGTTGAGCAGGACCTCGCGGTGACCAAGGACGGCGTCCTGATCTGCCTGCACGACCCGAGCCTCGAGAGGACGACCAACGTCGAGGACGTGTTTCCCGACCGGTTTACCGAGATGACGATCGAAGGCAAGACGCGCCGGGCGTGGCTCGCCAACGATTTCACGCTCGCGGAGATCAAGCAGCTCGACGCCGGGTCGTGGTTCGATCCGAAGTTCGCCAAAGAGCGGGTCGCCACCTTCGACGAGGCCGTGGCAGTGGTGAAAGGGAAGGCGGGCCTATTTCCCGAGCTCAAGACCCCGGAGATCTACAAGGGACGGGACGTCCGGTTCGAGGAACTGGTGGCGGCCGCGCTCGACAAGCACGATCTCCGCGGGCCGAAGGCCGACCCGAAGTCGCCGGTCATCCTCCAGACGTTTAGCGAAGCGAGCGCGCGGAAGCTGGCGCAAATGAAGATCGGAGTTCCGATCGTGCTGCTCGTCAGCCGCGGCGACGGCTGGAACGCCGCCCGCGTCGGGGAGTGGAAGGGCGTCGTCCAGGGCTTCGGGCCTGACAAGTCGATTCTGCTGGAGACGCCGGAGTTCGTGAGTTGGGCGCACCAGTCAGGGCTCATCGTCACGCCGTACACGTTTCGCGCAGCCGACCCTGGCACGTTTCCAACCGTGCAGGCCGAAATGGAGCACTACTTGTACACAGTCGGCGCCGACGGCCTTTTCACCGACAACCCCGACCTGTTCCCGCGGCGCTGACCCGCGGCCTGACACGGAGTCGGCTACTTACCTTTCACGACGAGGGTGCCTTTCATGTCGCGGCACGCGGCGTCGGAGGTGAGGTTGCAGTAGAACTCGAAGGTGCCGGCCCGATCGGCGCGGAACTCGAAGGCGATGGTCTGTCCGCCGCCGGCCCGCTTGACGATCCGGTACGGGTCGATCGCGAAACTGTAGGCACGATCCTCGCTGCGGAGGGTGACCTTGACGAGGTCGTCCTGCGAGACCTCGATCCGGCTGGGCGTAAACGTGTGGTCGCGCGCGACGATGGTGAACTCGCGGCGGTTTGGCGCCTGCTCCTGGGCCCCGAGGCTTGCCACAACCAGGAGCGCAACCGCCAGGCCGATCAGCGCGGTGGAACGGGCCATCACGTCATTGTAGGCCCGAAGAGAATTGAGAGGCCGGCAAGGAATGGAGAAGCAGAGCAGAACGTGAGAGGCAGGAAGCCTTGGCTTCTCACCTCTCACTTCTCTCTTCTCACTTCGGAACGCTACTCTCGGCGCGGGCCGCGATCGCGCCGCGGGCCGCGGTCGCGCGGCGGACGATCGCCACGCTCGCTCCCGCCAGCGCCGGCCGCGGCACCGGCTTCGCCGGCGCCCTCGCCGGCCGGAGGCGCTCCACCCTCTTCCGGCGTGATCAGCGCCTTGCGCGACAGGCGGATCTTCCCGGTCGGGTCGATGTTAATCACCTTCACCAGCACCTGCTGGCCTTCCTTCAGCTCGTCGCGCACGTCCTTGACGCGGTAGTGCGCGATCTCCGAGACGTGTAGCAGGCCGTCGGTGCCGGCCATGATCTCGACGAAGGCGCCGAAATCGGTGATCCGCTGGACCTTGCCGAGGTACGTCTTGTTGAGCTCGGGGGTCGCGGTGAGCTCCTGGATGATGCCGATCGCCTTCGCGGCGGCGGATTCGTCCGCCGACGCCACGTTGACCGTGCCATCGTCCTGGACGTCGATCTTCACGCCGGTCCGCTCGATGATCGAGCGGATCATCTTGCCGCCCGGTCCGATCACGTCGCGGATCTTGTCCACCGGAATCTTGATGGTGACGATCCGCGGCGCGTAGGCGGAAATGTTCTGGCGATGGCCGGTGAGCGCCTCGGCCATCTTACCGAGGATGTGCAGCCGGCCGTGGCGGGCCTGCATCAGCGCATCGCGCATGACCGCCGGCGGGACGCCCGTGATCTTGATGTCCATCTGCAGCGCGGTGATGCCGGCCTCGGTGCCGGCGACCTTGAAGTCCATGTCACCGTAGTGGTCCTCGGCGCCGGCGATGTCGCTCAGCACGGCGTACTTGCCGGTCTTCTCGTCGAGGATCAGGCCCATCGCCACCCCGGCGACGGGGGCCTTCAGCGGGACCCCGGCGTCCATCATCGCCAGCGATCCACCGCAGACCGAGGCCATCGAGGAGCTGCCGTTGGACTCGAGGATGTCCGAGACGATGCGGACGGTGTACGGGAAGGTGTCCTCACCCGGCACCATCGAGAACAGCGACCGCTCCGCCAGCGCGCCGTGACCGACCTCGCGGCGGCCAGGGCCGCGCATGAAGCCGACTTCACCGACCGAGAAGGGCGGGAAGTTGTAGTGGAGCATGAAGCGCTTCCACACCTCGCCGTCGACGCTCTCGATCTTCTGCTGATCGTCGGCGGTGCCGAGCGTCGCGGTGACGAGCGCCTGCGTCTCGCCGCGCGTGAACACGACCGAGCCGTGGGCCCGGGGCAGGACGCCGGTCTCGATCGTGATCGGCCGGATCTGGTCGAACTTCCGTCCGTCGAGGCGGATGCTGCGCTCGAGCACTTCGTCACGCAGCACCTTCTCCTGGAGCTCCTTGAAGATCGCCTTGGCTTCCGACTTGCGCTGGACCTCTCCCTCCGGAAGCGACGCGATCAGCTCGTCGAGCAGCTGGTCGACGCGCTCGTAGTTCTCCAGCTTGCCCTTGATGCGCATCGCCTCGCTGAGCGGCACCAGCACGCGCTCCTCGACCTCGCGGTAGAACTCGTGGCCGATCGTCCGCTCCGGCTTCGGCAGCTTGCTCTTGCCGGACTTCTTCGCGAGCGCGTCGATGCCGTCGCAGAGCTCCTTGATCGCCTTGTGCGCCTCATCGAGAGCGGTGAGCGCTTCTTCTTCGGTGACTTCCTTGGCCCCGGCTTCGACCATCACGATGCCGTCGCGGCTGCCCGCGACCACCAGGTCGAGGCGGCTCTGGCGCCGCTGCTCGAAGGTGGGGTTGATGATGTATTGGCCGTCGAGAAGGCCAACGCGAACGCCGGCAATCGTCTTCTCGAACGGGATTTCCGACAGGGCCAGCGCCGCAGAAGCGCCGGTGATGGCGAGCACGTCCGAGTCGTATTCGGTATCGGCCGACAGCACCATCGCGATGATCTGGGTCTCGTGGCGCCAGCCTGATGGGAACAGCGGCCGAATCGGCCGGTCGATGACCCGGCTGGTGAGCACTTCCTTTTCGGTCGGCTTGCCCTCGCGCTTGAAGAACCCGCCCGGGATGCGTCCCGACGAGTAGGCGAACTCGCGGTAGTCGACGGTCAGCGGGAGGAAATCGATGCCCTCGCGCGGGCTGCCGGAGTGGCAGGCGGTGACCATCACCATCGTGTCACCCATCCGGACGATTGCCGCGCCATGGGCCTGCTTCGCCCACTTGCCGGTCTCGATGGACAGGGGTCGGCCGCTGAGAGAAATCTCTTCACGTGTATGCATAAACGCCTCGTCCCTTGAACTCGTTGACTACTTGCGGATTCCGAGGCGCTTGATCAGCTCGGCGTAACGCTCCGAGTCCTTGCTCTTCAAATAGTCGAGCAGGCGACGCCGCTGGCCGACGAGCTTGAGCAGCCCGCGGCGCGAGTGGTGATCCTTGGCGTGCGACTTGAAGTGCTCGGTCAGGTAGGTGATGCGCTCGCTCAGCAGGGCGACCTGGACTTCAGGGGAGCCGGTATCGCTGTCGTGCTTCTTGTATTCGCCGATGAGGGCGACCTTCTTGTCTTTCGTCAGTGCCACAGTGCCTCCACGCACGGCCCAGAATGCGGCACGCGCCGCTCCACGCCGCCGTATGTGACGGTCGAACCTGACCGTCCAGAATCGTCAATGTTAGCCCAAAACAACGGAGGGGTGCAAAACCCCGGGCCAATCCGCGGGCACCGCCAGTGCCAACAGCCTCCCTTCCCCGTCGACGAGGCGCGCCAGGCGGGAATCCGCCGGCCAGCCCGGTGCCGGGATGTCCATACCGTGTCGCGCGCGGGCCGCGGTCTCGACCGACAGCGTCAGCGACGGGACGTGGGGCAGGAGCCGATCCAGCGGCACGAGGTGCCCGGCGACGGCCTCGGCGCTTCCGCGGACGAGCTCGTCGAACGGCACTGCCGCGCCCACCTCGAACTCGCCGGACCGCGTCCGTCGCAGCGACTCCAGCACGGCGCCTGACCCGAGCGCCTGCCCGAGATCGTGGGCGAGTGACCGCACGTAGAACCCCGCCGACACCAGCAGCCGCAGGCTGGCTCGCTCGCCGTCGAAGGCGGTCAGGGTGAGCTCGTGGCAGACGACCGGCACAGCCGGCAGCGCGGGTGCTTCGCCCGGGTTCCGCCGTGTGCGGGCATAGGCCCGTACACCGCCCACCTTCTTCGCGGAGTAGGCCGGCGGCACCTGCATGAGAGCCCCGCGGAATCCCGCGAGCGCCGTCTCGAGTTGGTCCCGGCTGGGACGATTCGGCGACTCGGCGACGATCTCGCCGGCACAATCGTAGGTGGTGGTTTCCTGGCCAAAGCGCACCACTGCCTCGTACCCTTTGGCCGACGCCGACAGAAATTGCACCAGCCGTGTGGCTGGGCCTATGGCCAGCACCAGGACCCCGGTGGCAATCGGGTCCAGAGTCCCGCAGTGGCCGATTCGCCGCTCGCCGATGGCCCGCCTCGCCACGGCGACGACGTCGTGCGAGGTCAGGCCGTGCGGCTTGTCGACAACGAGAACACCTGCGCTCATCCGCTGACGGCCTGAGCGAGGAGGCTCGCGAAGACGGCATGGCCCTCGTCGATCGACCCCTGCCAGCCGCATCCCGACGCGTTCAAATGCCCGCCGCCGCCGAACTGCTTGGCAATCCGGCCGGTGTCCACCGCGCCCTTCGAGCGGAGGCTGACCCGCCAGTCTCCCGGCCCCATCTCCTTGAAGAAGGCGACGGCCTGCACGTCCTTCACCGTGAGCGGGAAGTTGATTAGCCCCTCGGTATCGTCATAGGTCCCGTCCAGATCCCGGACCAGTGCCTGCGTAACCGTGAGCAGCGCCACGCGCCCGCCCGCGTGCATCGTCATCCCGTTCAGCACCGCGCCGAAAATTCGTACTCGGGCCAGCGAGTTGCTGTCGTAGTGCGTGCGAGCAATCCACTGCGGGTCCGCGCCCGCTGCCACCGCTCGGCCGGCGAGCTCGTAGGTGCGCGGCGTGAGGTGAGAGAAGTGGAAGGACCCGGTGTCGGTGAGGATCGCGAGATACAGGTGAGTGGCGATCTCCGGTGTGAGGCGAACGTCGAGCGCGTCGATCAGCGTGAAGACGAGCTCCCCGCATGCCGCCGCGCTTTCGTCCACCCAGTTGATGGTGCCGTACTGCGTGTTGCCCGGGTGGTGATCGATGTTGATCACCGGAGAACCATCCAGCCCGCGAATGCCGCATCGATCGAGCGTGCTGCACTCCATCACCAGGACGGCATCGGCTGTCTCGGAAACATCGGCGGCAATCCGCAAGTTCTCCACGTCCGGGAACGGTTGAAGAAACGCCGGCGGTGCGGCATCGAACAGCGCGGTCGCCTGCTTGCCGAGTGCCCGCAGAGCCAGTGCCATCCCGACCGCCGAGCCGATCGCGTCGCCGTCGGGCCGCTGGTGTGACGTGACGAAGAACCGCGAGCCGCGCCTGATGGCCTCGAGCAGCTCGAGAGGCGGACTACTGTGCGGGTTCATCCTTCTTGGCGGGCTCGGGCGCATCGACCAAAGCGTCGAGCTCGGGGTGCGCCTCGCGCTCGCTGTGCAGGTCCTGGATGATGCGCTCGATCCGGTCCTGTGCCGCCACCGACTCGTCGTACTGGAACTTGATCTCCGGTGCGCGGCGGAGCGTCAGTCGCTGGCTGAGCAGATGGCGGAGGTAGGGGACCGTCCGGTTCAGCGCCTTGTCCGTTTCCTTCCGATCCTTCGGTTCGCCCAGGACAGTCCAGTAGACCCGGGCCAGCGACAAGTCGGCCGTTACCTTCACACGCGTAACGGTCACCAGCCCGACTCCGGGATCTCTTACCTCCGTGGAGATCATCTGGCTGAGCTCCTCGCGAATCTGTTCCGCGATGCGCTCGACGCGATGGGATAGAGCCATGACCCTGGGTTCTGTGCAACCCGCGTGCTAGACCGTGGCCGCGACCCGCTCCAGCTGGAACACCTCGATCACGTCGCCGATCTTGATGTCGTTGAAGTTCTGCAGCCCCATGCCGCACTCGAACCCGGACTTCACCTCGGACACGTCGTCCTTGAAGCGCTTGAGGGAGGCGAGCTTGCCTTCCCACACGACCACATTGTCGCGGAGCAGGCGGGCTTGGGCGTCACCCTGGCGCGTGATGCGGCCGTCGTTGACGATGCAGCCGGCAACCGTGCCGACCTTCGGCACCTTGAACGTCTCGCGAACGCTGGCGCTGCCGAGCCGTACTTCCTTGATCGTCGGTTCCAGCAGGCCGGTCATGGCCTTCTGGATCTCCTCGGTGACGTTGTAGATGACCGAGTGGTGGCGGATGTCCACCTTCTCCCGCTCGGCCACGTCGGCGGCGTTTCGGTCCGGCCGGACGTTGAAGCCGATGATGATCGCGTTAGACGCAGTCGCCAGCAGCACGTCCGACTCGTTGATGGCGCCGACCGCTGAGTGGATGATCTTGACCTTGGTCTTCTCGTCAGAGAGCTTGGCGAGCGAGTCGGCGAGCACTTCGGCCGAACCCTGCACGTCGGCCTTGATGATGATGGCGAGCTCCTTCATGCCGCCTTCGTTCATCTGCTGTTGCAGCGACTCGAGCGTCAGGCGGCTGCCCTTGGCCCCCAGGGCCTTCTCCTTGACGACTGCCTGCCGGAACGCTGCGATCTGCCGCGCCTTGGCCGGATCGGCGACGGACTGGAACGAGTCGCCCGGCGAGGGAAGCGCCTCGAGCCCGAGCAGCTCGACCGGCGACGATGGTCCGGCCTGCTTCACGGTGCGGCCGCGGTCGTCGATCAAGGCGCGGACGCGACCAACCATTGGGCCGGCAATCACGTTGTCGCCGACGCGGAGCGTGCCGTCCTGGACGAGCACGGTGGCGACCGGTCCGCGTCCGCGATCGAGCTTGGTCTCGAGCACGGTGCCGACCGCCGCCCGCTTCGGGTTCGCCTTGTGCTCGCCGATTTCGGTGACGAGCAGAGATCATCTCGAGCAGCGTATCGAGGTTCTTCTTCTGCTTGGCCGAGACTTCGACGAAGACCGTGTCGCCGCCCCAGTCCTCTGGCATCAGGCCGAGATCTGCGAGCTGGCGCTTGGGAACCTCGGCGTTCGCTCCCGGCTTGTCGATCTTGTTGATCGCCACGATGATCGGCACGCCGGCCGCCTTCGCGTGGTCGATTGCTTCCCTGGTCTGCGGCATGACGCCATCGTCAGCCGCGACGACGAGGATGACGACGTCCGTGACCTTGGCACCGCGGGCGCGCATCAAGGTGAACGCGGCGTGGCCCGGCGTGTCGAGGAAGACGATCTGCTTGTCGCCCTCTTCACCGAGGCCGCCGACCAGGTAGGCGCCGATGTGCTGGGTGATGCCGCCGGCTTCACGCTCGGCAACGCGCGTCTCTCGGATCGAGTCGAGCAGCGTCGTCTTGCCGTGGTCCACGTGGCCCATGACCGTGACCACGGGTGCGCGGGGCACGAGGTCCTTGGGATCGACGGCTTCCGACTCGGTCTCGAGAAGTTCCTCCTCGTAGGTCCGTGTCTCGATTTCGGCCCCGAACGAGCGCGCGACCTCGCGCGCCGTGTCCATGTCGACGGCCGAGTTGATAGTCATCATCATCCGGCGATCGAGAAGAGCCTTGAGGACCTCCTTCACGCGGATGTCGAGCTTGTCGGCGAGATCCTTGACGGTCATTCCCTCGGCCAGTGTGATGGTGCGCGAGATCGGCGGCGGCGCGACCGGCGCGGCCGGCGACGGCATCCGCTGCAGCGCATCGCGCCGCTGCGCGGGGCGCTGGTGGCCGCCGGCCGGGCGCGGCCGGAACTGCTGCCCGTAGGGAGGCCTCTGGCCAGGCATGCCCGGACGCGGCGGCAGGCCCGGCTGATTGGGCCGGACCGGCTGCGACGGCAGCGGGCGTGGCCCGCCCAACATCGCCGGCGTCATCCCGCCAGTCGGCCGTCCGCCTGGTGAATACGGTGCCCGCGGCCCGCCCGGACGCTGCGGTGCCTGCGGCGTGGCCGGGCGTGGCGGCGGAACTGGGCGCGGCGGCTGTTGCGGGACGATGGCCCGCTTTGGAACGAGCGGAGGCGCCTGCGGCGGCGCCTGGCCCGGCTCCTCGACGCGCAGCCGGATGCTGGGTGGCACGAATCGCCCGGCGGGCCGCGGGGGCGCGGCCGGCGCCTGGGGCCTCGGCGACTGGGCCGGAGCCGCCGGCGCTGCCGCCGGAACGTATGTCGACGAAGGCTGCATAGGGGCGGGAGGCGCTTCGACGACCGGCTCGTCTGAATCGGGCGCGGCAACCGGCGACGCGGAGGCGGCCGGAGCGGACCGCGCTGGCGTCTCCAGAGCGGGAGCCCCCGGGGCTTCCTCGGCTTCCGTCGGTGACGCAACGGCAATCGCTGATGGCGCCGAAACGGGCTCGCCAGCAGGCGCCGCCGGCTTCACCAGCGCCGGCTTCTTGACGAGCCGCGGCGGTCCGAGCGTCGGGACCGCCGGCTTGGGCGGTTCGACCGGCGCACCGGGCTTCCTCGCCGGAGCTCCGGCCCGGCCCTTGGCAGCCTTGACCGCCTGTTCCGAGAAGATGTCTCCCTTGGGCAGCTCGATGCCGCGCTGCTTGGCCTGGCGCTCGACGAACTGGCGCGCCACGATCTCTTCGAGCGTGCTCGACGCGCTCTTCAGCTCGATGCCGTGATTCTTCTTGAGCAGGTCCAGCACTTCCTGGCTGGTCGTGTTCAGAAGCTCTGCGACTTTGTAGATCCGGACAGTGGCCATTTAGGTTTCGGGTTCTCGGCTACAGGCTGTTCAACGATCACGAATTTCAGGCGTTCGAGTCCGGCGTGGAATCGTCCGGGCCGCCGGCAGTCGCCGCGGCACCGGTCTCTTCCTCGGCCGTCTCGCCTGCCGCGGCGGCCTCGAGCGCGCCGAACTGCGCCTCGGCTTCCTTGCGCTTCTCTTCCTCGCTCTTGATGTCGATTCGCCATCCGGTCAGCTTGGCGGCGAGCCGCACGTTCTGACCCTTCTTACCAATCGCGAGTGACAACTGTTTGTCCTCGACGACGACTTCCATCACCTTGTCCTTGTCGTCGACGATGGTGACGCGCTGGACCTTGGCCGGGCTGAGCGCGTTGGTCACGAACTGGACCGGGTCCTCGGACCACTCGACGATGTCGATCTTCTCGCCGCGCAGCTCGCGGATGATCGCTTGTACCCGCGTGCCCTTCATGCCCACGCAGGCGCCAACCGGGTCCACGTCACGCTCCCGTGAGTAGACCGCCACCTTGGCGCGATCGCCAGCTTCCCGCACCGCGCCGCGGACCATCACGGTCCCGTCGTAGATCTCCGGCACTTCCTGTTCGAACAGCTTGATGAGCAGCGCCGGGTCGGTCCGCGACAGCACGATCTGCGGCCCCTTGGCGCCCTTGCCGACGGCGCGAATCACCGCCCGCATGCGATCGCCCTGGGCGTAGCTTTCGGCGCGTGACTGCTCCTTGCGCGGCAGGACGGCTTCGACGCGGCCGACTTCGACGATGATGTCGCCCTGCTCGAACCGCTTGACGAGCCCGTTCACCACTTCGCCGACCCGCTGGTTGTATTCCGCGAAAACGTTCTCGCGCTCGGCCTCGCGGACCTTCTGGAAGATCACCTGTTTGGCGGTCTGCGCGGCGATGCGGCCGAGGACGTCGGTGCGCTTCGGGAACTCGATCTGGTAGCCGGCCTCGACCTCGGCATCCTCGCCGTAGATCTCTTTCGCTTCCGCGACCGAAATCTCGGTCGCCGGATCGGCGACCTCGTCAACGATGGTCTTGACCGCGAACAGCTCGATCTGCCCGTTCTCCGTATTGAACTTGGCCTTCAGCTCTTCGCCGGTCTTGTAGTACTTGCGCGAGGCGGTCAGCACGGCCTCTTCCATCGCCTGGATGACGACGTCGGGCTCGATCCCCTTCTCCTTGGCGAGCGCCTCGATGGTCTGCAGCAGCGGATTCGTGCTCATGTCAGATCAAAACTCCACGTCCAGGTGAGCGCGCGCGATCAGCCGCAATGGCAGATGCACGTGCTTGCCCCCCTCCGATTCAAACAGCACGTCGTGGCCCTCGACACCGAGAATGCGCCCCGCAAACGCGGTTTGGCGCGCCACCGGTTCCGAGAGCACGATCTTCGCCCGGCGCCCGGCGAAGCGCCGGTAGTCGTCCGCGTGCCGCAGCGGGCGGTCCAGCCCCGGCGACGACACCTCGAGCGTGTATCGGTCGGCTGGCACGATGTCCTCGACGTCGAGAATCGCGCTCAGCTCCTCACTCACCCGCGCGCAATCCTCCAGGCTGACGCTCTCCTCGGCGGTCCGGTTCGGACCCGGCCGATCGAGCACCACGCGCAGCACC
The DNA here is from genome assembly GCA_963709325.1 of uncultured Acidobacteriota bacterium. Taxonomy (GTDB): domain Bacteria; phylum Acidobacteriota; class Vicinamibacteria; order Vicinamibacterales; family UBA2999; genus VFZN01. The sequence continues at coordinate 352,978 of CAVPVV010000001.1, forward strand.
TGCTGTCCGCCTTCGCGCTTCAGTTCGACGCCGTAGATGTCGAGCCCGTAGCTGGCGGCCACCCGGCTGGCGGCTTCCCGGACTTGCTCCAGCGGGCTCAAAAAAAGCCCCCCAAAAAGAAAAAGTGGGCGATAGGCCCACTCTGGTTGCCCAGACTTGAGAACCGATCATTTATGTTAACACACCGAATTGGCCCGAGCGGGCCGTCGGGAGGTCAGCGTCCAGCGATTGGACGTGCAACCAGATCGTAGTCGTCAGCGCCGACGATCTCGACGTCCAGCAGCCGGCCCGGAATGAGCAACTCCGGCTCGGCGTCGGTCAGGTAGACGACCGGGTCGATCTCCGGGGCCTGGCCGGCAAGCCGGCCGCGCCACACCCATTCATGAGCGGGTGAGGGTCCGTCCACCATGATGGCGGTCTGCTGGCCAACTCGGCCGTGCTGGCGCCGCGCCACCAGCGCCTTCTGCGCCTCCATGATCCGGGCCTGGCGGACGTCCTTGACCTCCGGCGGCACGTCGTCCGGGAGCGCGAAGGCCGAGGTGCCTTCTTCGTGGGAATAGGTAAACACGCCCAGGTGATCGAACCCGATCGCGGAGATGAAATCGACCAGAGCGTCGACGTCCGTTTCGGTCTCGCCGGGGAAGCCGGCGATGAACGTCGTCCGCAGCGTGACGTCCGGGATCCGTGCCCGGATATTGGTGAGGAGCCGCTCGTAGGACGCGCGTGTCCCGGGCCGCTTCATCCGCCTCAGGACAGGATCCGACGCGTGCTGGAGCGGAAGATCGATGTACTTGCAGACCTTGTCCAACTCGGCGACGGCGTCGATTACCTCGTCGGTGATGGTGGTCGGATACAGGTAGAGCATCCGGATCCAGTCGAGCCCCTCCACCTCGTTGAGCGCCCGCAGGAGCCGCGGCAGTGACCCGCGCTCGCCGCGATCGATACCGTAGAACGTCGTGTCCTGGGAGATCAGGAGCAGCTCGCGCACTCCTTCCGCGGCGAGCCGACGCGCCTCGGCGACGATCGACTCGACGGTGCGGCTCCGGTAGTGCCCGCGCATCTTCGGAATGATGCAGAAGGCGCACTTGTAGTCGCATCCTTCTGCGATCTTGACGTAGGCGTAGTGCGCCGGCGTCGCCCGCCGTCGCGGCGTATCGGCGTCGTAGATGTAAGTGGGGAGGTCCAGGCCGAAGACGGGGGCGGCCTGCTGCCGGGAGTCGGGAGCCGAACGTCGGGAGTCGGTCGGGAGTCGGAGGCCGGGAGTCGATTCAGCATTCGGGTCGCGACGGTAGAAAGTCATCGGGGCGGGCGCGACAAGCGCTCTTCCGACTCCCGATTCCCGCTTCCCGACTCCCGACGATGACACGGCGGCGACAAAGTCGCCGACTTCCCCCGTGCCCAGCACCGCGTCGATCTCCGGAATCTCTTTGCGCAGTTCGTCCCGGTACCGTTCGGCGAGGCAGCCGGTGACGACGAGGCGACGGCCCGCCGCCTGTTTCTTCAGTTCGGCCATCTCCAGAATCGTGTCGATCGACTCCTGCTTGGCGCGATCGATGAACGCGCAGGTGTTGACGACCAGGACGTCGGCGCCGTCGGCTTCGGCGGTCACCACGTGCCCCGCCTGTTCGGCGAGGCCGAGCATCACCTCGGAGTCGACGAGATTCTTTGGACACCCGAGCGAGACGAAACCAATCTTCACCTGCATCCCCTGTCAAAAAGAAACCACGAAGACACCAAGAACACGAAGGACGGCACGAAGTCTTCCTTGGCAAACGACTTTGTCACGCGCCCAATCCCGCAAGAGTTCCGGACCGCATGCATGCGGGCCGCCCAGGAGAGTTGCTCGTGCGTCCTTCGTAGCTTCGTGCCTTCGTGGTTTCGTTCGTGACTTGTTCACGGGTAGAGCCGGTAGAGCATGCGCGGATACGGAATCGTCTCGCGGACGTGTTCGAGGCCGCAGATCCAGCTTACACAGCGCTCGACGCCCATGCCGAACCCGCCGTGCGGCACCGAGCCGTAGCGGCGGAGATCGAGGTACCACTCGAACGCTTCCATCGGCAGGTTGTGCTCCTTGATGCGCTGCACCAGCAGGTCGTAGTCGTCGAGGCGCTGGCCGCCGCCGATGATCTCGCCATAGCCCTCTGGCGCGAGCACGTCGACGCCGAGCGCGCGATCCGGCCGCTCCGGATCGGGCTTCATGTAGAAGGCCTTCACCGCCGCCGGGTAGTGGGTCACGCACACCGGGCGGTCGAACTGCTCGGAGAGCACGGTCTCGTCGGTGCCTCCGAGATCGCCGCCGACCTGGAAGGGGAGTCCCTTGTCGATCAGTATCTTCGCCGCCTCGTCGTAACGCAAGCGCGGGAACGGCGCCTTCACGGATTCGAGCTTCGAGGTGTCGCGCTCCAGCGCCTTCAACTCACCCTGCCGGCGATCGAGAACGCGGCCCACCACCGAGCAGACCAGGCGCTCCGCGAGGCTGATCACGTCGTCGAGATCGGCGTAGGCCATCTCGGGCTCGACCATCCAGAACTCGGTGAGGTGACGTCGCGTCTTGCTCTTCTCGGCCCGGAACGTCGGCCCGAAGGCGTAGACCTTGCCGAGCGCCATCGCGTTGGCTTCGTTGTACAGCTGGCCGCTCTGGGTCAGGTAGGCGGTGGTGTCCTCGAAGTACTGGACAGGAAACAGTGTCGTCGTGCCCTCGCACGCCGCCGGCGTGAAGATCGGCGTGTCGGCGAGGATGAATCCCTCGCTGTTGAAGAAGTCGCGAATCGCATCTATCACCTCGTGGCGCACGCGAAGGATCGCGGTCTGCCTCTCGCTGCGGATCCAGAGGTGGCGCCGATCCATCAGGTAGTCGACGCCGTGCTCCTTCGGCGTGATGGGGAAGTCCTGCGCGGCCGAGACCACGGTCATTCCCGTTGCCGTCAGCTCGTAGCCGCCTTTGGCGCGCGCATCGGCGCGGACGACGCCGGTGACCTCGATCGCGCTCTCCTGCCCGAGATGATCGGCGCGGGCGAACGTCTCGTCACCGACGTCGTTGCGGCCCATCACCACCTGGATGAAGCCGGTGCCGTCGCGCACCATCAGGAAGTGGATCTTCCCGCTGGAGCGACGGTTCGCCAGCCATCCCTTGAGGGTGATGGTCTCGCCGACGTGCTCGCCGATTCGATCGATGTACACATGCGTTGCCATATCGGTGTCAGCTCCGGTCCGCGTATCCACTAGAACTCGAACTGCAGGAGACCTTCCAGGCGCTCCCGTGCGGTCACAGCCTGGTCGAGCATCCCGCTCCAGTCGGCCGCCGGCGCGAGCTCGAACATCCACGCCCCGTCGTAGCCGACCTTCTGGAACGCCATCGTCAGCGCGTCCCAGTCGATGCTGCCCTTGCCGGGCACTAGGTGATCGTCCCGTCCGGCTCGGTTGTCGTGCAGGTGCGTCGTCACGATGTGGCCCGAGCAGGTTTCCACTGCCTCGACTGGATCGCCGACGATGTTGGCGTGACCGACGTCGAGGCAGACGCCGGCGCGCCCGAGCTCGAGGTCGTCCTCCAGCCACTGGACGAGCCGCGGCGCGGTCGAGAGCGCGTTCGGGACGAGCTCCAGCGCCAGTATCACGTCCACGGCATCTGCCGCTTCGGCGAGCGTTTCGAGGCTCCGCGCCACCGCCGCGCCGCTGTTCGCGGCCGGGTCCTTCGACGGTACCCCGAGGTGCACCACCAGATACGAGAACGGCACCACCGACGCGATTCCCAGGCTCGCCACGGTGTCGGCTACGGCTCGCAGCCGCGCGGCCTCGTCAGCCGCGCCGATTGAGAGCGTCTCGCCCCACTTGCCGTCGGCGAAGCCCACCGTCGTCGGCGCGTGAACCGAGTGCAGCGCAAGCCCGGTCTCCTCCAGCCACCCGCCCAGCGCTTCCGGTGCCGCCGGATCGAGGTAGTCGAAGTGCGTCCGCGTGGCGTAGAGCTCGATCGCCGTGAACCCGCGCGACGCCACTGCCGCGACGTGGTCGCGTGAGAGCCGTTCGCCGTGGAACAAGTGTGTGGAGATGCCGAACCGGAAGGTCAAACCTCGATTCTACCCCGCGCGCAGGTGCAGGGGTGCAACGGTGCAGGGCCCTTTGCGCCGGTTATTGAAGTTCGGGAACGAGGCGGGCGAGCACCTCGTGAAGGCGGCCGAACCGGGGATAACGGCTGAGGGTCGCACTCACGTAACTCAGTGTCCGCGGCATGTATTGGATGTACACGGGATTGCCGCGGGTGGTGGTCTGGTAGCCGAAGGTGCCGAGCGCCTTCAGATTGCGCTGGAGTGCCATCAGATCGAAGCGGCGCTGGAACTCGCGCTGCTCGTCGGGGTCGCGGCGCTGAGGCACTCGCGTGAGCGCCAGGAAGTAGGCCATGAGCTCGTCCACCTGCGATGGCGGCAGGTCCACGTACGAGTCGCGCAGCAGCGACACGAGATCGTAGGTATCCGGCCCCATGCGCGCGTCCTGGAAATCGATGATGTAGAGCGACTCGGCGTGCCACATGAGGTTGCGGCTGTGGTAGTCGCGGTGGCACAGCACGCGCGGCTCCGCCGCGAGTTCGCCGGCAATCCGCCGCCATTCCGACTGCAGCACCTCGCGCTCGGCCGTCGTCGGCGTCAAGTCGCGATAGGCGCCCAAATAGTGCTTCACGAAGAACTCGAGCTCCCACGTGAGCTTCTCGACGTCGAACGCGATGCCGTACGGCGGGTATTCCGGAGACGCCAGCACGGCGCCGCGCTGCTGCAGCACCGCGACGAACTCGACCGCCTGCCGATAGCGCGCCGCGTGTTGGGCCCGCGAGGTCACGCCGAGGTGCGCCTGCAGCGTGACGTCGCCGAGATCTTCGAGGCCAAGCACCCCGAGCTCGTTCGACCAGTGCAGGATCTCCGGGACCGGCAGCGGGATCGCCCGTAACAGGCGGGCAATCGAGACGAACGGCAGCGAGTCGACGTCGATCGGCCCGGCGTGAAGCGCCAGCACGATCGATGGCCGGGCGGCGAAGTGCACGCGGTAGTAGCGGCGATCGGAGGCGTCGCCGGTGAGCGCGACGATCCGCTGCACATCGCCGGTCAGCCGCTGTGCCTCGAGATAGGCGGCGATTCTCGGGTCGTCGGTCGCCATGTCAGAGCGGTGTCACGGCATCACGGGTGATCACCGCGTGATGGTAACGCGCCCCAGCCGGGACGACCACATCGTCGGCGACGATGCAGTGGTCGAGCACGGCGTTGTCACCGACGGTGACGCGATCCCAGAGCAGGGTCTGATGCAGTCGCGCCGACGCCGAAACGATCGTGTCGCGCCCGCGATCGAGCGCCACGCTCTCGTCGTGTGCCAGAGCCGAAGCGGTTCGCAGGTAGTCCGCGGGGGTCCCGATGTCGTGGAAGTACCCGCTGGATGCGAACAGCCGGACACTGCCTGGCCGGGCCTGGATTAACCGGGAGTAGACGTCGCGCAGCGAGTCGGAGGATTGTGACGGGTCGACGCCGGCATACGCGGCCGCATTCACGGCTTGAACGCCGACGAAATGCCACCGTTTCAAATCGGACAACGCCGGGAGAGCGGTCCCGCGGGGTGCGATACCGACGAACTCGTTTGCGCCGTTGCCGAGGAGCGCGTTGTACTTCGTGATGTCGGCGGCAATCACCGCCAGCGTGGCCTGGGCCCCGGCCGACACGTGGGCCCCGGCCAGCGCGGGGAGTGAAACCCCGCTCAGCGTGTCGCCGTTCACGATGAAGAACCGATCGGCCGCGAGCAGCGGAATGGCACGGGCCGGCCCGCCGCCTGAGCCGAGCGCGGAAGGTTCCCAGGAGTAGCGGACGTCGAGCCCGATCCGCGCCCCGTCTCCGACCACGCGCGTGATCGTTTCGGGGCGGTGGTGAAGATTGATCACAACCCGTTCGACGCCTGCGGCGCGCAACTGTTCGAGGATCCGGACGATCAACGGGCGCCCGGCCACCGGCAGCGCCGCCTTGGCGCGGAGCGCGGACAGCGGCCGCAGGCGTGTTCCGAGACCGGCCGCCAGCACCAGGGCCGGCCACTTGCCGCTCATGCGCGGGCGGTATCCGGGAACACCATGTCCTCGCCGGTCAGGCCCTGGCGCTCGCGGGCGGCGATGAACAAGGCGCGGTAGGAATCGGTGATGTAGTCCCCCGGCACTCGGCCGAGGCCTTGAGCCGTCTTCACGATGCTCTGCTCGGCGCCCTCGATCTCGATGAACACGCCGACCGGCGTCTCGTCGATCGCGATGACGACGTCCTCGAGCGCGAATTCCTCACGGTACTTCTCGTAGCGGAAACAGACGGAGAGTCCGAGCGCCTGCAGGATGGCCATCAGCGCGTGGCCATCGGCAACCACGGTCTCGATTTCCTCGCGCAGCTTCATCGGTCCCGGCTGCGGCGGGCCCTTGAAGGTGAGCAGGCTGTGGCCGCCCTCGTGCCGCACGCGCAAGACAGCCCGTCTGGCCGCCAGGCGCCCTTCGGCCGTATCGAGTAGCGCGTCCTCCTGCAGCCGGCGGCTTCGCAGCGGCGTCGCGCCCAGGGCGACGACCATCGTCCGCGCCGTTTCGGCGGTTTCGAACCGAAGCTTGATTTCGCGCTCGAGGCTCATGGAAGGGGGGAAAAGCAAAAGGCAGAAGGCAAATCCTGTCTGCCTTCTGCCCTCTGATTTCGTAGTCTGCCGTTGCCGTTACCGTTTGCGCACGGTGACGAAGGTCTCCTGACCGTTGCGCAGGATCAACAGGAACGCCGTACTGCCTTCGGTGACCTGGCCGAGTTGCCGGCCGGCCTCGCTCGGCGTCTTCACCGGGTGACGATTCACCTGGAGAATCACGTCACCGCGCTGCAGGCCGGCGCGGAACGCCGGGCTGCCCTGTTCGACGCCCGTGACCAGCACGCCCTCGGTATCGGTCGGGATGCGCAGCCGGCGCATCACGTCAGGCGTCAGCCCGCCCATCGTCAAGCCGAAGCCGGTGGAGGCCTGCTCCTCCTGCTCCTCTTCGCGTCGCTCGCCACCGCGTGCGGCGCGGGTCGTTTCCGATTCGAGGTTGAGCTCCTCAACGGTGAGGTTGAGCGTCTTTTCCTTCTTGTCCCGCAGCACCTTCACCGGCACTGTCGTGCCCGGCTTGGTGCCGACCACGAACGACACCAGGTCGTCGCGGTTGCGGACGTTCTTGCCGTTGAACTCGAGCAGGATGTCGCCCGGTTCGAGGCCGGCCCTGGCCGCCGGTCCATTGGGATTGACCACCGCGACCAGCGCGCCGCGGCGTTCCTTCAGACCGAATTCGGCGAGCGCGTCGGAGGGCACCGGCAGCACCTGGACGCCGATGACACCACGCGTAATCTTGCCCGAACGCAGTTGCGGCAGGAGCTCGCGGACGCTGTTGATCGGGATCGCGAAGCCGATGCCGATGTTCCCTTGCTGGCGCGCATCGGTGTAAATCGCGGTATTGATGCCCACGACCTCGCCGCGCACGTTCAGCAGGGGACCGCCGGAGTTACCGGGATTGATCGCCGCGTCGGTCTGCAGCACGTCCTGGGAGCGCCCGTCGGTAATCGGGAAGGGTCGCTCCTTCGCGCTGATCACGCCGACGCTGACCGTGTGCGCCAGGCCGAAGGGGTTGCCGATCGCCATCACCCAGTCGCCCGGCTCCATCTGCGCGGAGTCGCCGAACTTCACCTCGGTGAGCTCCCTCTTCGGCTTCTCGATGAGCTCGATCAACGCGCTGTCGGTGAGCGGGTCGCGACCCACCACCTTCGCCTCGTGATAGATGTCCGATTCCTCGCCGAGGAACTGGACCTCGATCTTGGTCGCGCCCTCGATGACGTGGTTGTTCGTCAGGATGAAGCCTTCTTTGCTGATCACGAAGCCGGTGCCGGCCGCCTGCGTTTCCTGCTCGCGGGGTTGGCGCTCGCCCTGACCCTGACCCTGACCCTGGCCCTGACCCTGGCCTTGGCCGCGGCCGCCACCGAAGAAGCGCTCCAGCAGGTCGTCGCTCCCGCCGCCGAAGAACTCTGTCATCTCCTGCACACGCTGCTTGGAGGTGGACCGGATGTTAACGACCGCCGGCGAAACCGCCTTGGCGACGTTGCGGAACGTCTGCGCGTCCACAGCGCCGGTCAGCGGCGCGCTGTTCATGGGTGGCGCGGCGATGGTCTGCGCCGATGAGGCTGGCGACAAGTCGAGCCGCGACGCGATGACCATCCCGACCGCCAGGGACGCGACCGCGAGGAGCAACGCGTAGAACAGCGTGGTCTTCCGACTGGACATGACTCTTCCTCCCTACACTAACCCGATGATACCCGCCTGCCGCGGACCAGTCACTTCCGGGCCCGAAGGCCCCCAGAACACGTTGATTTCCGTCCGCACTCCGAAATCCGCGAAATAAACGCCCGGCTCGATAGTGAAAATGCTCCCCGGCATCAGGCGGCGCTCGTCGTGCGTCTCGTAGTCGTCGAGGTGCGCGCCGTTGCCGTGGACCTCCTCACCAAGACTATGACCGGTCCGATGCAAGATTGCGTCCCCATAGCCCGATTGGGTGATCACCTGGCGAGCCACGCGGTCCAGCTCGAAGCCACGGATGGGGCGACCGGCTTGCGCAGCCTCTTCAACCAGCGACACGGCCGCGTCCCGGGCGCGAGCGATAGTGTCGAAGGCACGCGAGATACGTTCCGGAACCGCGGTGCCGGTGAACCCCACCCAGGTGATATCGGCGTAAACAGAGCGCGCCGCCGTCCCCTTGCCCCAGAGATCGAGCAGTACGAGCTCGTCCTTACGGATGCTGCGATGCTGGTCCGCGGTCGGCAGGTAGTGCGGGTTGCCCGCATTCTCCTGGGCCGAGACGTTCGGAGCCGATTCGGCGACGAGCCCCTCCTCGGCGAACCACTGGATCATCAATTGTTGGATGTCGAATTCCGTTGTTGGGGTGCCCTGGCGGAGATGTTCGGCAATCGTCGCAAAGGCCCGATCCTTTACGCGGTACAGCTTGTCCGAGGCCTTGCGATGTGAGGCGATGCCGGCTGCGTCGCACAACCCGTCGAAGCGCTGCACGAGGTCCCCGCTGCTGAGGACCGAGACGCCCGTGTCACGGACCATCTCGATCGTGCCGGCATCGACGCGAGACACGTAGGGAATCGCATTGCCCGGCGAGTACTCCATGGCGACGCGACCCATTCCGGTCAGTAGCTCCTTCAGGCCGGATTCGAGCTGCACTCGCCCGGCGTAGATCGACTTCGGACCGGGGAGGTGATCCAGGTTGTGCCGCTCGATCGCGTGGACGAGGCCGCGCGGCTCGCCGCTCGACGGCACGAGATAGAACCAGCGCCGTGTCGCGAGATGCCCACCCCCCTCGCCGATGCCTGCCAGGCGCGCCGCAATCGGGTTCGAGCCGCGGAAGTCGTACAGCAGCCAGCCGTCGAGTCCCTCTGCTTTGAGTGCCTCCTGGACGGCCGCCACATCGACAGACATAACTAGGGAGTATAGTCCTCCCGTCACTGGCTTTGACGCCGAGCCGGCTTGTAAAGTTGTGACAGGAGGCCACATGGCCACTCCGTCGGATCAAACCATTTCCCGTCGCGACATCCTCCAGATCCTTGCAGCGCTCGGCTTTACCGGTGCGGCCGCCGACCGGCTGGCCGCAGCCGCCGCGCCCACCGTTTCGCCCGATACCTTGCGCGGTGCCGCCAGCCTGCTCTCGGGCGGCTTCGATGACCAGCGTCTTCGTGTCGCGCAGGCGGCGGTGCAGCGCAACCTGGATCAGTTGCAGGTGGTTCGCGATCTCGAGCTGCCCGACGCGGTGGAGCCGGCGCCAGCCTTCCAGGTGCGGCGTTCATGAGTTCAGCGGCCGACCTCGTGTTCATGCCGGTCTCCGAGCAGGCTGCACTGATCCGTGCCCGCAAGCTGTCGCCGGTCGAGCTCACCGACGCGTATCTGGCCCGCATCGAGGCGCTCAACCCGAAGCTGAACGCCTTCATCACCGTCACCGCCGATCGCGCTCGCGCCGATGCCCGCGCTGCCGAGCAGGCCATCGCAAAAGGCCAGTACCGCGGCCCGCTTCACGGCATCCCGTACGCGCCGAAAGACATCCTCGCCACGCGCGGGATCCGCACCACCAACGGGTCGAAAGTGACCGCCGATTGGGTTCCCGACTTCGAGTCCACGATCACCGAACGGCTGGCCGCCGCCGGGGCCGTCCTTGTTGGCAAACTGAATCTTCTCGAGTTCGCGATGGGAAGCGGCGTCGTGTCCGGGTTCGGGCCGGCCCGCAATCCGTGGGATCCTACGCGCACGCCGTCAGGCTCCTCGAGCGGTTCCGGGGCGGCTCTTGCCGCGCACATGGTGCCGCTGTCGATCGGCACCGATACCGGTGGCTCGATCCGCGGGCCCGCATCCTTCTGCGGCATCGTCGGGCTGAAGCAGACCTACGGGAGGGTGAGCCGGTACGGCGTCACGACGCTGGCCTGGACGCTGGATCACGCCGGGCCGATGACGCGCACCGTCGCCGACGCGGCCGCGATGCTGCAGGTGATTGCCGGCGCCGATCCACGGGACCTGACGTGCACGGCTGATCCCGTGCCTCAATACGCCGAGCGGCTCACCCGCGACCTGCGCGGAGTGCGGGTCGGCGTGCCTCGCCGTCACTTCACGGAGGACGCGCATCCCGAAGTCGAGCGGGCCTATCAGGCGGCGCTCTCGACGATGAAGGACCTCGGGGCTTCGCTGGTGGACGTGGACGTGCCGCACGCGGTGTATGCGACGTCCGCTGGGTGGGTGGTGGCAATGGCCGAAGCCGCCCAGTTTCATGAGAAGCGGCTGCGGGAAACCCCCGAGCTGTTCGATCCAATCGTTCGCGAGCGGCTCGACGCGGCACGGTTTTATCCCGCAACCGACTACATCAAGGCGCTCCGGATCCGCTCCGTCCTGATGGACGAGATGGCGGCTGTGCTGAAAGCGGCCGACGTCATGGTCGGGCCGGCGAATGGGTCGCTGCCCGGACTCCTCGAAGCGCCTGAGGTGGCCGGCACCGACGTCAAACCCGGTTCGAAATCGACGGCGTACCGAGGCGGCAACACGTTTCTGGGTAACATGACCGGCTTGCCGGCGCTGGTGCTGCCGTGCGGGTTCTCCGCGGGGCCGCCGCGCCTGCCGATCGGGCTCCAGATCTACGGCCGAGCCTTCGACGAGGCAACGGTGCTGCGGGTCGGCCACGCCTACGAACAAGCCTCCACGTGGCACCGCGAGAAGCCGCTCGTTTGACCGGACGCGGATAAACTCACCGGCTGACACGGCCGTCTTATACTGAGGAGTGCCTGCCTGGCACGCGCGAACATCATGACCAAACGCACCTTCCTCGGCATCGTCGTGCTGCTCGTGGCCCTCGCCGGCGCGCTCGCGGCACAGCAACAGCAGCCCGCGCCGGCCGCTCCGGCACCGGCGCAACAGCCCGGCGCCCAGCTCCCGGACCTGACCTTCCGAGCGGAGGTCAACTACGTGGAAGTTGACGCCCGCGTGCTCGATGAGAACGGGAAGTTCATCGGCGGGCTGACCGCCAAGGACTTCCAGGTATTCGAGGACGGAAAGCCGCAGCAGGTATCGATCTTCTCGTTCGTCAACCTGCCGGTCGAGCGCGCCGAGCGCCCGCTCTTCGCCTCGAAGCCAATCGAGCCGGACGTGAACACCAACCTGGCCGGCCAGAACGGGCGGGTCTACCTGATCGTGCTCGACGACCTGCACACCAATGCCCTGCGGACGCACGCAGGTCAGGGCCGCGGCGCGGCAGTTCATCGAGCGCTACGTCGGCGCCAACGACCTCGTCGCTGTACTCCACACCAGCGGGCGGACGAACGCCAGCCAGGAGTTCACGAGCAACCCGCGCCTGATGCTCAGTGCCGTGGACAAGTTCATGGGCCGCAAGCTCCGCTCGTCGACGCTGAACACGCATCGACGACGAGGCGATGACCCGCGGGACGCGGCAGTCGGGCGATCCGATCAACGACATCGAGGAGAACGAGCGCGGCTACAACGCCCGCATCATGCTCGACTCGATGCGCCAGGTCGCGCAGTTCCTCACCGGCGTCAGCGGCCGGCGGAAGGCGCTGGTGCTCTTCAGCGAAGGCATCGACTACGACATCTACGACTTCATGGGCAAGCGCGACGCGACGACGATCATCAGACTCGACGCAGGACCTGATCGCGGCGGCGACGCGCTCCAACGTGGCGATCTACGGCGTCGATCCGCGCGGGCTCGGCGGGATGGCGCTCGAGGGGATCGAGGTCCAGTCGTTCCCCGAGGACCAGTCGCTTGGCATCAACACCCAGTCGTTCCAGAACGAGCTGCGGCTGTCGCAGGACAGCCTGCGCGTGCTGTCGAACGAAACCGGCGGATTTGCGACCGTCAACACCAACGACTTCAAGGGCGCGTTCCAGCGCATCGTCGACGACAACAGCTCGTATTACGTCCTCGGCTACTACCCGACCAACGACAAGCGGGACGGCCGGTTCCGCAAGATCGAAGTCAAGGTGCCGGGCCGGCCGCAGGCCCAGATCCGCGCCCGCAAGGGCTACATCTCGGCCCGCGGCAAGACGCCCGAGGTCAAGCCGGCCGGTCCGAACGATCCAAGCGTCGAGCTGCGCAACGCCATGGCGAGCCCGCTCCCGATCTCCGAGATGCCGATGGCTGCGACCGCCGCCGTTTTCAAGGGCCCGGCGCCGAACGGCTCGGTCGTGGTGTCGACGCTGGTGCCGGGAGTGGCCTTGCCGCTGGTGGAGAAGGACGGCATGTTCCGCAACGACCTCGAGCTCGCCGTCACCGCGACCAACCAGAGCGGGAAGACGTTTTCCGGCGGCCGAAACACGCTCAACCTGAACATGCGGCCGGAGTCGGCGAAGCGCGCCATGGTGGCCGGCTTCCGGGTCGTTTCGTCGATTGACCTTCCGCCGGGGCGCTACACGCTGCGAATCGGCGCCCGCGAGGCCAACAGCAAGAAAGCCGGATCGGTCTCCTACGACGTGGAGGTCCCCGACTTCGCGAAGGAACCGTTCCTGATGAGCAGCCTGGCGCTGACCTCGGCCGCGAGCGCGGCGACTCCGACCGCGCGCGGCAAGGATCCGCTGCAGCAGCTGCTTCCCGGTCCGCTCTCCACTCATCGCGAGTTCCCACTGGGTGACGAGATCGCGCTCTTCGCCGAGGTCTACGACAACCAGGCGAACCAGCCGCACAAGGTGGACATCCGCGCGACGATGAAGGCCGAGGGCGGGCAGACGGTGTTCCAGACCGCCGAGGAGCGCGACAGCTCCGAGCTGAAAGGGTCGGCGGGCGGGTACGGCTTCACTGCCCGCATTCCGCTGAAGGACGTCGCGCCGGGGCTCTACGTCATTCGCGTGGAAGCGCAGTCGCGGCTCGGCGACAAGACCGGCGTCGCGCGTGAAACCATCATCCGCGTGAGCCGTCCAGAGCCGGCGCAGTGACGGCGCCGAGCACCACCGGGCTGGACGAGCGCCTCGCCGGGGTGCTCTGTTACAGCGTGTGGTGGGTAACCGGCGGGCTGTTCCTGTTACTCGAGCGCCAAGACCGGATCATCCGGTTCCATGCCGCCCAGTCGCTGATCCTGTTTGGTGCGGTGTCAGCGCTGCTGGTCGCATTTGGCGCGCTCAGCGCCGTGTCGCTCGTGCTGTCCAGCGCTCTCTACGAGCTGATGCAGGTGTTCGGGAAACTGCTGTGGCTGGGTGCCACCGTGGTCTGGCTGGTGCTGGTGCTGCGGGCCTGGCGAGGGGAAGTGTGGCGAGTGCCGCTGGTCGCGGCACTCGCCGATCGCGTAGTCGAACGGACTAGTTCGTAGGCGGAGGCGTTACCTGCAGCTTCGGCACGACCTTCGGCTTGACGGTGCCGTTGGCGTGCGAGAACTGGTACTGGTTCGTGTTCATCTTCGAGTTCTTCGGCGTCTTGAGCTCGACCCGAATGACCTCGTTCGGCATCAGCGGCTTGGTGTGCCGATAGACCCCGCCGCCCACCGGCGTGCCCCCCTTGTCGTACCAGTTTTCCTCCACCTTGAACCCGGCGATAGGAGCGGGCGAGACGTTCTTCACCATGATCACCGTCGTCACCTCGGTGCCAGTGACCTTGGTGTCGGGCTTGGTAATCTCGACGGCGGCCTCGCCGCGCTGCGGCGAGATCAGCTTCTTCGGGGCGGCCGGTGCAGGCGTCTGGGCCGCGATCGGCGCCAGAAGCAGTCCAAACGCCGCGAACGTGGCCAACACGCGCTGGCTCAGGCGAATCATGTGAAAACCTCCGGATAAACGTAACGGGTGGTGCAACGGCCCGGATTATAACCCCGTCACATTTCGCCGTTCCAGTCCTCAGGCTCGGCCGCGATCGAGCGGAATACCTCGAGATGCCACTTGCCGCCGCCCCACGGCTCGATGATCTCCGTGGCGACGACATCGACGAGGAGCTCGGCAAAGGTCCGGCCTTCCGGATCGCCGTCAAGGTGATACGCGGGCTCGTCCCACGAAAAGTTGGGGTAGAGCGTCATCGTCAGGAACAGGTCGTAACCGTCGTCAACGACGATGATCTGACCGACCGGCCGCTTCTGGGTGGAGTGATAGACGAGATACTTCTCGGCGCTGTGGGCGCGGATGTAGCGCTTGAGCACGAACTCGCGCGCGACGATCTCCTCGACCGCAATCTTCTTGTCCCAACAATCGCGGCAGTAACGTTCTTCGCCGCGAGGCTCGGAGACTTCCTTGGCGCCGCACAGGGCGCACTTGGTCTTGCCGACCGTCTTCCGTGACATCCGAACAATTGTACTGCCTCGCGGGGGTGGCAGCCAGCGTCCGGGCCCTCAGCCGGCCAGCGGCTTCTAACCTGTCTGCGCCCTGACATCTCACCGCTGAGTGCCGGCGGCGACCGCCGTGCCCGCGGCCGGTCCATACATCTCCGTGACGTACTGCTTCAGCATCCGCCGCGTCGAAAAGCGCGGAATGCTGGCCCGCATCGATTCGCGGACGACCTGCAGCCAGCGAGCCGGCAGCCCCTCGTCGCTGCGCTCGTAGAACGCCGGCACAACCTCTTGTTCGAGGAGCGTGTAGAGCGATTCCGCGTCGGCGGCGTCAATCGCGGCCTGATCGTCCGGGTTCGCGTGGCTCTCAATCAACCACCCGTTGGCGCCGTTGTACCCCTCGGCCCACCATCCGTCGCCGATGCTGAGGTGTGGCACGCCGTTCATCGCCGCCTTCATGCCGCTGGTGCCGCTGGCTTCGAGCGGCTTCCGCGGGTTGTTGAGCCAGACATCGCAGCCGTGCACGAGATAGTGGGCGACGTGCATGGCGTAGTCGTCGACGAACGCGATGCGGCCGCCGAATGCCGGATCGAGGCAGTTCTTGAAGACCCGCTGCAGGTGCAGCTTGGCGGGCTCGTCGGCAGGATGCGCCTTGCCGGCGAAGACGATCTGCACCGGGCGGTCGGGATCGGTCAGGATGCGGGCGAGCCGGACGGGATCGTGGAAGATAAGCTCGGGCCGCTTGTAAGCGGTGAACCGCCGCGCGTAGCCGAGCGTCAGCACATGGGGATCGAGCATCGCGCCAGCCGCGACCACGCGGTTCGGCCCGACGCGCTCGTCGGCCCAGCGCGCGCGGGTGCGATCGCGAATGTATTCGAACAGGTCCAGGCGCAGCTGCCCACGCAGCGCCCACAGCTCCGCATCGGGAATGCCGAGAACGCCGCCGCCGAACGACGGCTCGTCCATCCGCTCGATCCAGCCCTCTCCGAGGTAGCGCGTCAGCAGCTCAAAAACGCGCGCCGACATCCAGGTCGGCAGGTGCACCCCGTTGGTGATGAACCGAACCGGCAGCTGTTCGGCCGGCGTGTCGGGCCAGAGCGGGCGCCACATCGAGCGTGTGACCTCGCCGTGCAGCGCGCTCACTGCGTTGATGTGCTCCGAGGTCCGCATCGCAAGCGCGGTCATGTTGAAGAGCGCACCCGACCCGTTGTCATGCGACCCGAGCGCGAGGAAGCGGCCGCGGTGCTGGCCCATCTCGCCCCACGCGCCGGCGAGATGACTCTCGACCATGCTGAACGGGAACGCGTCGTGGCCGGCCGGGACCGGGGTGTGGGTCGTGAACACGGTCGATCGCCGCACCGTTGCCAGCGCGTCGTCGAAGGACGTGCCCTGCTCGACCAGTTCGCGGATGCGCTGCAGGGCCACAAATGCGGCGTGCCCCTCGTTGAGATGCCAGACGGTCGGCTTCACGCCGAGCGCGCGCAGGGCCCGGACGCCGCCAATCCCGAGGATGATCTCCTGCTGGATCCGCATCTCGCGATCGCCGGCGTAGAGGCGCGCGGAAAGCTCGCGATCCCACGGCGCGTTCTCGACGAGATCGGTGTCGAGGAGGAATAGCCGGACGCGTCCGAGCCGGACCCGCCAGACCGCGGCCAGCACGGTACGGTCGCCGAGCGGGACGGCGGTGACGCATGGCCGCCCGTCGGGCGTGAGCGCGGCCTCGATCGGCGCTTCGGTCCACGAGAGCTGCTCGTAGCGCTCTTCCTGCCAGCCGTCGTTCGACATCCGCTGGTGAAAATAGCCCTGCGGATACATGAACCCGACGCCGACCAGCGGGACGCCGAGGTCACTGGCTTCCTTGCAGTGATCCCCAGCCAGGACGCCGAGGCCGCCGGCATAGATCGGCAGCGACTGGTGGAGGGCGAACTCGGCGGAGAAATACGCGATCGTGCCGCCGTTCACGGCGTGCCCGTGGTCGCGCCACCACGGGTGCACCTGGGCCCGCACGTCGTCGCGGAGGGCCATCGCTTCGTCATAGGCCTGCAGGAAACGGGGGTCGGCCGCGGCTTGGCGCAGGCGATCCGCCGAAATCTGCTGCAGCATCTTCACCGGGTTGTGATCGGTGCGGCGCCAGAGCGAGTAATCGAGGCGGCGGAACACCTCGCGGGCGCGTAGGTTCCAACTCCACCACAGGTCCTCGGCAAGCTCGTGAAGGCGGTGGATGCGGCCCGGAAGCGGGGCCGCGGACGCGAATCGTTCTTCGGACATAGTTCGGACGTGTGCAAGTGCGATGTTAGGCAGTGGCCGGGACGGCGCCGACGAGCTCGGCGAATCGGGACAGGTCGATGTTTCCGCCCGAGACCACGGCCACCACTTTGCCGTGGCCGGCGCGGCCGCTCCGGGCGGCGGCAATTGCGCAGCCGGCGGCGCCTTCGGCGATGACGTGGACCCGATCGGCCGCGTAGCGCATCGCCGCCGAGACGTCGGCGAGCGGCATGACGATGGAGTCGTCCACGAGCGTGCGGAGCAGTGGCCACATGGTCGGCAGGACCGACTTGCCGCCGGCCCCGTCGACGAACGACGCGGTCCAGCCGTCGAAATAGCTTGGTTCGCCGCGGGTGAACGATGTTGCGAGCGGCGCCGCGGTTTCCGGTTCGGCGGCGAACACCTTGGCCCCCGGCTTCATCGCTCTCATCACCGACGCGATGCCGGCGAGCAGGCCCCCGCCGCCGAGCGGGGCGACCACCGCCTCCGCTCCGGGAAGATCCTCGAGAATCTCCAGCGCCGCGGTCGCGTTGCCGGCGATAAAGTCGTCGTCGTCGAACGGGTGCACGAAGTGACCGCGCATCCGATCCGAACGATGCGTTTCGACGGTGCGCCACGCCTCGTCGTAGGTGACCCGGACGATCTCGGCGCCGAGCGCGCCGATCGACTTGATCTTCGTCGCCGGCGCTGTGTCCATCACCATGACCGAGCAGGGGACGCCGGCGCGCCGGGCCGCGAACGCCACGCCCTGGGCGGCATTACCGGCGCTCACCGTCCAGACGCCGTCACGCGTGACGTCCTTCGGCAGCCGCCGAATCGCGTTCCATGCGCCGCGCAGCTTGAACGAGCCGATCGGCTGCAGCGATTCGAGTTTCAGGTAAATCTCCGGCCCTTCACGATCGAACGGGAAGTCGAGGCGGATGAGCGGCGTACGAACCGCGGCCTCGTACATGTGGGCGGCCGCGTCCTGCACCGCCTCCATGGTGATGGTGCGCATTGCGAAGGGGGATCGTATCATGCGCTTTCGGCCCGGCCGATGGGTCCGGCGAGGAGGGCATGATGCGCGCCTGGTGGCTCTTGATATTGTGTGCGGCAGTCGTGCTCGACGCCCAGGAACCGCGCCCGCGCGCCCGCGACATCGGGCTCGCGCCCGGCGTCTTTCAGCCCGGGCCGCTGAATGCCATCACCGATGTCTCCGGCGTGACGGTCGGCCACACCACGCTCAATGAGGGCGACAAGACCAGGACGGGCGTGACCGTCGTCGTTCCGCACCAGGGCAACGTGTTCCAGGACAAGGTGCCCGGCGCTGTGTTCGTCGGGAATGCGTTCGGAAAGCTCGCCGGGTCCACGCAGGTGGAGGAGCTCGGGACCATCGAGACGCCGATTGCGCTGACCAATACGCTGGCGGTGGGCGCAGCCGTCGAAGGGCTCGTGCAGTGGACCCTCGCGCAGTCCGGGAACGCGGACGTGCGTTCGGTGAACGCGCTGGTCGGCGAGACGAACGACGGCGGGCTGAACGACATCCGTACCCTCGCGGTCCGCCCCGCCCACGTGCAAGCCGCACTCAAGGCCGCTCATGGCGGCGCGGTAGAGGAGGGCAGTGTCGGGGCCGGGATGGGAACCCGCGCGTTCGCGTGGAAGGGCGGCATCGGCACGTCGTCGCGGCGCCTCTCCGCGGCGATGGGTGGCTACACCGTCGGCGTTCTGGTGCAGAGCAATTACGGGGGCGTCCTGACGATGGACGGGATCCCGGTCGGAAAGTTACTCGGCCGGTACGCATACCAGCCGTCCACGCCGGGGCGCGGAGATGCCGAGGGCGGCGACGGCTCCTGCATGATCGTCGTGGCCACGGACGCACCCCTCGATGCCCGGGACCTCAAGCGGCTGGCGGCGCGGGCGGTGTTCGGCCTGGCCCGGACCGGTTCCTCGTACAGCAACGGCAGCGGCGACTTCGCGGTGGCGTTCTCGACGCACCCCTCGCTGCGGGTGAAGTTCGACGACACTGCGCCGGCTAGTCGCACCCTCCTGCCCACCGACGGTGTGTCCCCCCTGTTCCAGGCGGCCCTCGAGGCCACTGAGGAAGCGGTCTACAACTCGCTGCTGAAGGCCACCAGCGTCACGAGCGCCGTTGGCAAGGCTGACGCACTCCCCGCGGACCGCGTGCGGGCGCTGGTGAAGCAGTTTGCCGGCCTCCGGCAGCCTTGACGCGCCGAGGCTTCGCGCGTAAGCTCTCCGTACCCGTCATGACCACCGCCCGCCACCTGCCCGTTCTCAAGGCTTGTGCCGGCCGTGGTGTCTTTGCGTTTCGACTGTGTGGTGTCCTGGCCCTTATCGGGGGTCTGATTGGCCCCACACCATCGAGATCGCGCGGGTAGCGCAGCCAGCAGCGGACCAGAACAGTAGAAAGGCCACTACCCGCACCGGTAGTGGCCTTTTTTCATTTTCGAGCCGATACGAGGAGCAAGGCGATGCAAGCCAGTTCGAACGGAGGGACCAAGGTTACGGTAAGCGTTCGGGCCGATGAGGTCACCGACCATGCCGCGGTGAACGCTCTGTGCGCGGCAGTTGAGCGTGCCGTCCACGCCTACCGGCCCGCGGGGATGCGGGTGAGGGAAGTGGTGCTGATGCTCGAAGAAGGCGCCGGTCCGCTCGCGGGAACGGAACCGACGCCGGTCTATGTGGACGTCTACGACTCAGGGTACGGACACGGGATCTGAAGGGAAGGAGACAGGAAATAGGAGATAGGAGATAGGAGACAGGAAAGACCAGCCAGTTTCCTGTTCCTGATTCTTCTTCCTGAACCCTCCCTCCTAACTCCTGACTCCTGATTCCTAGCTCCTGACAGCGCCCGCGGGCTCGGTTCGCGCGGGCGTCGCATCTGGCATCTTCGCGGGTTCCAGGAAGGGCATTGCCGCCCGGAGCCGCGCGCCGACGCGCTCGATCTCGTGGTCGCGGAGCCGCTCCCGCTCCGCGAGGAACCACGCGAAGTTCTGCTCCTTCTCCTTCTTCCACCGATCCGCGTACGCCCCCGACTGGATGTCGGCAAGGATCGCTTTCATCGTCTTTCGGGTCTCGTCGGTGACGATGCGCGGGCCAGCCGTGTAATCGCCGTGCTCGGCGGTGTCACTCACCGAGTACCGCATGAAGCTCAGGCCGCCCCGGTAGATGAGGTCCACGATCAGCTTCAATTCGTGGAGGCACTCGAAGTAGGCGATCTCCGGCTTGTAACCGGCTTCTACCAGCGTTTCGAACCCCGCCGTGATCAGCGCGCTCACGCCGCCACAGAGCACCGCCTGCTCACCGAAGAGGTCGGTCTCGGTTTCCTCGGCGAAGGTCGTCTCGATGACCCCGGCCCTCGTGCAGCCGATCCCCTTGGCGTAGGAGAGTGTCACCGCGCGAGCCTGACCGGTCGCATCGGCGTGAATGGCCATCAGCCCCGGCACGCCGGCGCCTTCGAGGAACACTTCGCGGACGCGATGGCCAGGCGCCTTCGGAGCAACCATGGCCACGTCGACACCCTGTGGCGGCGTGATCCAGCCGAAGCGGATAGCGAAGCCGTGCGCGAAGAGCAGGAGTTGGCCCGGGCGGAGGCGCGGCGCGATGTCGTCGCGGAACAGCGCCGGCTGCTCGAGATCCGGCGCGAGGATCATGATGACGTCGGCCCAATCAGTAGCGGCAGCCGGATCGACGGGAGCAAAGCCATCGCGCTCGGCGGCGGCTCGCGAGCGGCTCCCTGGACGCAGCGCCACCTTAACCTCAACACCACTGTCGCGCAGGTTCTGGGCGTGCGCGTGCCCCTGTGAGCCGTAGCCGACCACGGCCACCCGGCGGCCGCGAATCAGTGCGAGATCGGCATCAGCGTCGTGAATCATCATCGGTCCACTCCTCGACTGCGAGCACCCCGACCTGGCGGCCGCGCAGCGCGACAACCCGCGCCGCGGTCCGGTCGGTGCTCTCGAACATGATGGGTGGCCTGGGCCGTTGCGCCACCGGGCGCGGCCACCGCGGTAAAGGCATCGGCGCGCACCCGCTGACGGCGGAGCACCGAGGCGACCCGGTCCGGAGAATCGATTGCGTGAGCGTAGCGTACGAGAATATCCGCGCCGGGCAGCTGCATACCGTTAGACCGCGTGGTACGCGTGATGGTGATCGTGCAGATCGACGAGCGCGTGCTCGATCGCGTCACCCATCTCGCGCGTCGTGAGGATCGTCTCTCCCGGACCAGCCAGATCGCGCGTTCGTGCGCCGGTGGCGAGCGCCACTTCGATCGCGTGCTCGAGAACCTCGGCTTCGCGGGTGAGCTTGCCGGTGAGCCGGAGGAGCATGGCGGCGCTGGCGATCGCGCCGATCGGGTTCGCCAGCCCCTTTCCGGCAATGTCCGGCGCCGAACCGTGGACCGGCTCGTACAGATCGATGCGTCCCCCGATCGTCGCCGACGGCAGCACACCGAGCGAGCCGGCGACCGAAGCCGCTTGATCGCTGAGGATGTCGCCGAACAGGTTGTCGGCGAGCACCACGTCGAAGCTTGCCGGCGAGGTGGCCAGCCGCATTGCGCAGGTATCGATGTAGACGTGCTCGAGGGTGACGTCGGGGTAGTCGCGCGCCACCTCGCTCACAACCGTTCGCCACAGTCGCGAGGTCTCGAGGACGTTGGCCTTGTCGATCGAGGCGAGGCGCCGGCGGCGGCCGCGCGCCAGGTCGAAGGCGACGCGGGCAATCCGCTCGACTTCCGGGCGCGAGTAGATCAGCGTGTTGAACGCGACATCGGAGGACTGATAACCACGCGGCTCGCCGAAGTACAGCCCGCCCAACAGCTCCCGAACGATCAGCAGGTCGGCGCCCTGCAGCCGTTCGGCACGAAAGGGCGTGCGATCGACGAGCGCGGGATGCGCGATCGCCGGGCGCAGGTTGGCGAACCCGCCGAGCGCCTGGCGCAACGCCAAAAGGCCGGCTTCCGGGCGCTCGGACGGCAAGCGCTGTTCGTACTTCGGGTGGCCGACGGCGCCGAGGAACACCGCGTCAGCGGCCAGGCAGGCGTCGAGGGTAGCCTTCGGCAGCGGCTGACCGGTGAGATCGATTGCCTCGCCTCCGATCGGGTGGGTGCTGAAACGGAACGAGTGGTGATAGAGCTCGCCCACGCGCGTGAGCAGCCGTACGGCTTCGGCGGTTACTTCCGGACCGATGCCGTCGCCGGGCAGCAGCGCGATGGTCAGCGCCATGCGGCCCCCTGCGCACGGGTCACGGCCGGCACGACCGGAGCGGCGCCGGGACGCGAGGTCCGGTTCGCCTCGTCGCGAATGATCGCCGACAGCTGGTCGTCGCTGACGGTCTTCGAGCGGTCGGCGAGATCGGTGACCCGGCGATACACGCGTTCCAATTCGGTCTCGCACAGCCGGTGGCCGAGGGCGCGGCAGCGCGCGTCCAGCCCGCGCATGCCGGAATGCTTGCCGAGGACCAGCTTCGTGCCGGCAGCCCCGACCGATTCCGGTCGCATGATCTCGTAGGTGAGGGCGTTCTTCAGCATTCCATCCTGATGGATGCCGGACTCGTGAGCGAACGCGTTGGCGCCGACGATGGCCTTGTTCGGCGCGACCCCGATGCCGACGGTTACCGCTAGCGCTTCGCTGGTCGGGACCAGCCGGGTGGTGATGACGCCCGTGTCGTAGGGAAGCGCTTCGCGGCGGACGTGCAGCGCCATGACCACTTCCTCGAGCGAGGCGTTGCCGGCCCGTTCGCCGATCCCGTTGATAGTGCACTCCACCTGCCGGGCGCCTGCCTGCACGGCGGCGAGCGAGTTGGCGACCGCCAACCCGAGGTCGTTGTGGCAGTGGGCCGACAGGATTACCTCGTCGCCGACCCTGGCCCGGACCTGGGTGAACATTCGGGTGATGTCCGCCGGCAGGGCGTAGCCAACCGTGTCGGGAAGGTTGATCGTCGTGGCCCCGGCCTCGACCGCCGCCTCAGCGATGTCGCACAAGAAGGCGAGATCGCTGCGGGTGGCATCCTCGGCCGAGAACTCGACGTCGGCGGTGTGCCGCCTGGCGCGTTCGACGGATTCGCGGACCCGGGTCATGCACGTGGCCCGGTCGATGCGCAGCTTGTGCTCGAGGTGCAGGTCCGAGGTTGCGAGAAAAACGTGAATGCGAGGCCGCCTCGCCCCAGAGAGGGCGTCCCAGGCGCGGTCGATGTCGCCCGGGACCGCCCGGGCCAGGCCAGCGACCGAGCAATGCCGAATGCTCGAAGCCACAGCCTTCACCGCCTCGAAATCCCCATCAGACGAGATGGGGAAGCCAGCCTCGATGATGTCTGTGCCCAGGGCCTCGAGCTGCTCGGCCATGCGCACCTTTTCCGCCGGCGTCATGCTGAAGCCGGGGGCCTGCTCGCCGTCCCGCAGGGTAGTGTCGAAGATTCGTACCCGTGCCCGTCCCGTCATGAAATGTAAATGTCTCCTGATTGAGTCTCAGGGGAACCGCCCGAATAAGTCAAAGTAATAATCCGTATGGATTTATATGGGCTGGCTTATATTGAATGCATGGAACTGTCGCAGCTTGAGGCTTTTCTGGCGGTTGTCCGGGAGGGCAGCTTCTCGGCGGCTGCCAAGGCCTTGTACCGGACCCAGCCGGCCATCAGCCAGACCATCAAGCGTCTGGAGGACGAAATTGGTCACCCGCTGTTCGACCGGGCCAGCCGCCGTGGACTCCTGACCGACGCCGGCCGGGTGCTGGCTGTCCACGCCGAGCGCCTGCTGAACTTCCGTCAGCAGGCCATGGCGGCACTGGACGACGTCCGGCAGCTCAAGGCGGGCAGGCTGACGATTGCCGCGAACGAGCTGACCTGCCTCTACCTGCTCCCGCTCGTGCATGAGTTCCGGCGGCTCTACCCCGACGTGCACGTCACGGTGCAGCGGGCGCTGGCCAGCCGGATTCCCAGCCAGGTGCTGGACTTCGGAGCCGACATGGGGGTCGTGACGTTCCAGCCTGACCTCGGCCTCCTCACCTCGATCGTGGTCTACCGGGACGAACTGGCCTTCGTCGTCCCGCCGAGCCACGCGTACGCACGCCGGTCCAAGGTCAGCATCGAAGAACTCGCAGGCGAGTCCTTCGTTGCTCACCACGTCTCCTCCCCGTACCGGCACAAAGTGATCGAAACCTTCCAGGACAGGCGCGTGACGCTGCTGATGCCGGTCGAGATGCCGACCATCGATGCGATCAAGAAGTTCGTGGCGATGGGAAACGGCGTCGCGCTGCTGCCAGCCATTTCGATCGAAGCCGAGCTCGCCCGTGAGGAACTTGTCCGGGTCCGCGTGCCCGATCTGGACTTCGAGCGGAAGCTGCGGCTCGTCTACCGCCGCGAGGCGACGCTCTCGCACGCATCCCAGGCGTTTCTCGCTGTCGTCGAAGCGCAGGCGGCGCTGCGGAAGGGCCGCTTCTCGTTCGCTGCCGAGCAGTAGGGTATAATCGGCTTTCCTGCCGATGGACGACGCGCCCGAAGGGGCCCTTCGGAGCGACGACACACTTGCGGAAGTGGCGGAATTGGCAGACGCGCTAGCCTCAGGAGCTAGTCCTGGCAACAGGGTGGAGGTTCGAGTCCTCTCTTCCGCACCAGTTGCAGAGAGGCCCCGTACATCGGGGCCTTCTCGCTGTCAGACGGCAAAATCGCTCACGTATTGATCTTGGACGGCCGGTGTACGTCGAGGCGATCGGTACCGCCAGCGCCCCTACCGCACCAGATGCATCGCCATCGGGAGCAGCCGCAGCAGCACTCCTCCGCCCAGCACGATGCCGGCGACAATGGCTCCTCCGACGGCGAACCAATCCGGCGGCTCGTTTGTAATGTGCGCGACCGGCGCTAATTCCGCCCGGAGCGCATTCGCGTGAGCGGGCACGCGAACGCTCGGGGCAGCGGCTTCGGTGCCTGTCACTTCCCAGGACCGTTGGCAGCCTCGACAGGAGTATTCGATGCGGATCTGCGGTCCTGTCCTGCCCCACGACTCGGGTGTGCCGGTACGACGGCAGCTTGGGCAGAGCGAGAAATACTCCCATGGCCCAAGCAAGACCGGTTCGCTGGGGCGGACGGCGCAGGGTCGGTCAGGGACCGGCTCGCCCGTCACGAGCGCCCTCTGCTCGTTGAGAAACTCGCGATACACGTCAAACCCACACTCCATCGCGGCGAAGTCTCGATGCCAGATCGCGTCACGGACGAGGTCGCGCACGTCGGCCATGCGCGCCTGCAGTGCTTGGAGCTGTTCGCGTTGGTCGTGCGTGAGGTTCGACGCCGGCATTTCCTGCAAAACGCCCTCCTGTGAAGCTTATGGAGGCTGCATGTCATCACCCGACGCCGAGACCTGCAGGCAGGCCCAAGCGAACGACCGTCGTGAGAGTATCGGAACAGACCGGACACACGCAACGTCAGCCATTCGTGGCCGCGCGCGTCTACGGAAAGGATTTGTCGCGGATCGACGTTCGGCGGAACGTCGGTGCGGAACGAGTGCCGATAATCTGAAAATGGGCACGAGGTTGGAGGCGAAGGCGCGGATGACGAGCGACGTTCCTGCGGGCACCTGCTACGTGCGCGTAAGCGGCACCAACTCGGACGGCCCCAGCGAGGCGTCGCCGGAGATCGTTGTCACCGTCTCTGTGCAGCAGTCTCGATGAAACCCGCCGTCGAACCACGCGTTATCGTCGGGGTCGCTGGCGGCTCCGGCTCCGGCAAGACCACCGTCGTCCGCCGCATTGTCGACAGCCTCGGCTCCGACGAGGTGACCGTCCTCGATCACGACCGCTATTACCGCGATCGGAACGACTTGCGGCTCGAAGAGCGTGCGGCGCTCAACTACGATCATCCGGATGCGCTCGAGACCGACCTGATGGTCCGGCACGTTCAGGAGCTGAAGTCCGGCCGCGCCGTCCAGGTCCCGAAGTACGACTTCGCCCGGCACGCCCGCCTGCCCGAGACGGAGCTGTTCTCGCCACGCCGCGCGATCATCGTCGAAGGCATTCTCGTCTTCACCTCGCCCGAGCTGCGGCAGCTGATGGACGTCAAGGTGTTCGTTGACACCGACTCGGATACTCGCTTCATCCGCCGGCTTCAGCGCGACGTCGCCGACCGCGGGCGGACGATGGAGTCGGTGATCGAGCAGTATCAGGGAACGGTCAAACCGATGCACCTGGAATTTGTGGAGCCGAGCAAGCGCTACGCCGACGTGATCATCCCAATCGGCGGCCAGAACACAGTCGCCGTGGATCTGCTGCTGACGCTGCTGCGCTCGTTCGTCAAGCCCTGAACCCCGCGAACCCCGCGAACCCCGCGAACCGCGAGAACCTTGAGAACCTAGCCCCTCCTCTCCTCAAACCTCCGGTCGGGAATGAACCAGATCACCGCGACGGCCACGTAGAGCGCGATCGAGATCCAGGGTTCGACGAACGCCAGCGCGATTGCCGCCGCGTAGATCACGACCGAGATGACGCCCTTGGCATCGCGTCCGACCGCCTGCGCGACCCGGGAGTCGGTGCCGTTACAGCGCATCAGCACGCGCGTGAGGATGTAGTACGCGGTGCCAGACATGAAGGCGACGACGCCGTACAACGCGACGGGCCATGGGCCGACGTGGTTTTCGCCCATCCAGGCGGTGGCGAACGGAAACAGCGACAACCAGAAGAGGAGGTGCAGGTTGGCCCAGAGCACCATCCCGTTGATGTGCTGCGCCGAGTGCAGCAGGTGATGGTGGTTGTTCCAGTAGATGCCGACGTTGGTGAAGCTGAGCACGTAGCTCAGGAACACCGGCAGCAGCGGCCCGAGCGTGTCAAGCGTCTCGCCGTGCGGCGGCCGGAGTTCCAGCACCATGATCGTGATGATGATGGCGATGACGCCATCGCTGAAGGCTTCGAGCCGTCCCTTGGTCACGCGCCAATCGTAACCGGTCGGTCCCACAGTCGCAGGCCGCCGCGGATTGCGGATCGGTTGTCGCCGATCCGGACTCCGGTCGGCAGCGCCGCGAGCTTCCTCGTCTGCCCTCCGCCGAGCACGACTTCGTCGGCCTGCAGTCCGGCCCGTAACAGCGCGATGACCCTGTGGACGTGATGCGTCCATTTCCTTTTACCGAGCCGGGCGAGTCCGCGCGCGCCGACGTAGTCCTCGTAGCTGCGGCCGCGGCGATATGGCAGATGCGCCAGTTCGAGCGGAACCAGGACTCCTTCTTCGACCATTGCGGAACCGAGGCCTGTGCCGAGCCCGAGGAACAGCATGCGTCCGCCCGCATATGCGCCGAGCGCCTGCATCGCGGCGTCGTTGACGATCCGCACGGGTGCGCCGAACGCCTTCGCATAGTCGAAGCGCGTCCAGCCGCCACCCAGATTGCGCGGTTCACGCGTCGGCTTGCCGCCTTTGACCGGACCCGGATAGCCGATCGACACCAGGTCGTAGTCCCAATCTTCGACGGCCTTCCGCACCTCTGCGGCCATCCGTGCGGCGGTCATGGCCGGTCCGGACGGGATCTTCAGCGGCTCTTTACGTCCGGCGGTGGCGACCTTGACGTTGGTGCCGCCGACGTCGATGACCAGGATGCGGCTCATTTGCATGACTCCAGTCACGAGCGTGTCTGCCTCCGCGCACGGTGTCCACAGCGGCGTGCGATTCCCTTGAATGGTCCAGGAAGCGAAGGCGATGCTGAACGATCGGCGCGCGTATCGATAGCTGCTGATCCAGAGACTACGCTAGTGAGAGGACGTGGTAGGCAGACCTCCACGCGGCGGATCCTGGTGAAGCACCCTCGCACCTGCAAGCAATTGATTCAAAGCCGCTTGCATGCGCAGCCAGAAGACTTGCCCGGGGATTGGTGAGGGAAGTCCGGCGTGGTGCCCCGGTGATGGCGCCCTCGAGAGCCGCCTTGAGGTCAGCTTCGCGATCGGTTGGCGATGATCGCCGCGAGTGCCGCGAGGCCGCCGGCCAGTACGACCGCGCGGATTACCCGGAACAGGTTGAGCACCCACGCGATGCCGATACCGAGGGCCGCCCACTGGACCCACCAGTGCCCAGGCGAGGTCATCAGGTTGATGACGAACAGAAACACCAGGATGACCGGGCCCATGAACAGGAATTTCACGGCGCGCAGGGTCCTCACGGCAGCTCCTCCTGAGGCGCGGGCAGGCCGGCCTCACCCCGATCATACGAAGGCGCCTCCTGGAAGTTCAGTTACACTCCGGCCCATGTACATCGGGCTTTTCCGGCGCCATGCGGTGGTCCTTGCGGCCATTCTGGGCGCCTGGGCTCTCGCCCCTGGCGCCGGGCCGCGGGTGGCGGCGCAGTCGACCGGAACGTCGGATCCGGCGGTGTTCAAGGAACTGCACTGGAGGAACATCGGCCCGCACCGGGCCAGCCGCACCAAGGCGCTCGACGGCGTCCCAGGCAAGCCGCACACCTTTTACATCGGCGTGGTGAACGGCGGCGTGTGGAAGACCAGTGACGCCGGCCGCACCTGGAACCCAATCTTCGACGATCAGCCCACCGGTTCCATTGGCGCGCTTGCAGTTGCACCTTCCGACCCGCGGGTTATTTACGTCGGTACCGGCGAGTCGCAGCAGCGGCCCGATCTGGCCACCGGCGACGGCATGTACAAGTCCACCGACGAAGGCCGCACGTGGACGCACCTTGGGCTCCGCGACTCGCAGCAGATCGCGCAGGTCGTCGTCGACCCGAAGAACGCAGACCGCCTCTTCGTTGCCGCACTTGGTCACCCCTACGGGCCGAACACCGAGCGAGGCATCTTCCGCTCGACCGACGGCGGCCGAAACTTCGAACGCGTGCTCTTCAAGGACGAGAACACCGGCGGCGTGGACGTCGTGCTCGATCCCGCAAATCCGCAGGTGGTGTATGCGGCGCTGTGGCAGGCCCGCCAGGGACCGTGGGAGAACGGCGACTTCCGTGGACCAGGCAGCGGCCTGTTCAAGTCCACCGACGGGGGCTCGACATGGAAGCCGCTGACCAAAGGGCTTCCGACCTGGGACGCCAATCGGCTCGGCCGCATCGGCATCGGCATTGCCCCAAGCCGCCCGTCACGTCTCTTCCTCGTCGTCGAAGCGCGAAGCAAGTCCGGCATCTACCGCAGCGACGACTCGGGAGAGTCGTGGACGCTGGTCAACAGCGACGAACGCGTCGTGGCGCGGCCGTCCGATGCGACGGACATCCGCGTCCATCCGGCCAATCCCGACGTCGTGATCGTTCCCACCGTCGTCACGTGGAAGTCCACCGACGGCGGCCGGACGTTCACCGGCTTCCGCGGCGCGCCCGGCGGCGACGACTACCAGCGCGCGTGGTTCAACCCTGCCAACCCCGACATCATCGCGCTGACCTCGGACCAGGGCGCCATCATCACCCTGAACGGCGGTGAGTCGTGGAGCAGCTGGTACAACCAGCCGACCGCAGCGTTCTATCACGTGAGCACGGACACGTCGTTCCCGTATCGCGTCTGCAGCGGCCAGCAGGAAAGCGGGTCGGTTTGCATCGCCAGCCGCGGAGACGCCGGGGCGATCACGTTCCGCGACTGGTCGCCGGTCGGCGTCGAGGAATACGGCTACGTCGCGCCCGATCCGCTCGATCCCGACATCGTCTACGGCGGCAAGGTCTCGCGGTGGGATCGGCGCACCGGGCAGGTGCAGCAGGTCGGGCCCAAGCCGGTCCGCGACCCGAACTATCGGGTCGTCCGCACCATGCCGGTCCTGTTCTCGCCGGTGAACCCGCGAAAGCTGTTCTTCGCGTCGAATGTCGTCTGGCAAACCTTGACCGGCGGGCAGTCGTGGGAGCAGATCAGCCAGGACCTCACGCGCGCGACATGGGAGACTCCCGCCAGCGTCGGCGTCTACGCGTCGCAGCCGGAAGCGAAGCCGACGCAGCGCGGCGTCGTCTACACCGTCGCGCCGTCCTACGTGGACGAGCAGACGATCTGGGCTGGTACCGACGACGGATTGATTCACGTCACGCGCGACGGCGGACGGACCTGGACGAACGTGACGCCGCCCGAGCTCAAGCCGTGGATGAAGGTGTCGATCATCGACGCGTCGCACTTCGACGCCACCACCGCCTACGCGGCGATCAACACGCTCCGTCTCGACGACCTTCGTCCCCACATCTACCGGACCACGGATGGCGGGAAGACGTGGACACACATCACGAGCGGCATCCCTGACGGCGGCATCATCAACGTCGTACGCGAGGACGCGAAGCGGCGCGGCTTGCTGCTTGCCGGCTCTGAGCAGGCCGTTTACGTCTCGTTCGACAACGGCGCGCGGTGGCAGTCGCTGCGGATCAACATGCCGGCCACCTCGATTCGCGACCTCGTCATCAAGGATGACGACCTGGTCGTCGGCACCCACGGCCGCAGCTTCTGGATTCTGGATGACATCACGCCGTTGCGCCAGTGGACCGACGCGCCGCTCACCGCGGGACCGCACCTGTTTGCGCCGCAACAGGCGACGCGGGTCCGCTGGAACATGAACACCGACACCCCGCTGCCGCCGGACGAGCCGGCCGGCCAGAATCCACCCGATGGCGCGATCCTGAACTATTGGCTGGCCGCCGATGCGAAGAGCGTGACGCTCGAGATCGCTGACGACGCAGGCGCGGTGATCCGCCGCTACACGAGCGAGGATCCACCGGAGCCGCCGGTGGAGGGCCGCAACATCCCGGACTACTGGATTCGGCCGCACCAGCCGCTGCTCAAGACGCGCGGGCTGCATCGCTTCGTCTGGGATCTGCACCACGAGCGGCCCGCGGTCACGTCGTTCAGCTACCCGATCGCGGCGATTCGCGGCGACACCGCTCGCGTACCGAACGGTTCGTGGGTATCGCCCGGACGTTTCACGGTGCGGCTCAGCGTCGATGGCCAGCCGCACACCGCGCCGCTCGAGGTCCGCATGGATCCGCGCGTCAAGGCGAGCGCGGCCGACATCCGCCAGCAATACACGCTGTCGCGCCGGCTCGATGCCGCGCTCCGGCGGGTCGCGCCCGAGCTGGCCGCGGCGCGGTCGCGCGGCGAAGCCGGAGCGACGCGTGCCCAGGAGCTGCAGCGGCTGTCGGGAACGTTGACGCAACTGTTCGGAGTGATCGAGGGCGCCGACGTCGCGCCGACGTCGCAGGCCGTCGCCGCCGTGGAAGACGTGCTGGTCGCGGTCGACCGCGCGCTTGGCGTACGCTGAGGGAGATGCCCATGCCGGTGTTTTCGTTGATCGTCACGGCGCTGCTGCAGGCCGCGCCCGCCGCTTCGCCCTCCATCGACCCGATCCTCGCGGAGTGGACCAGCGCCACGCCTGGATGTGCGGTCGGCGTCGAGGTCGACGGCCGTACGGTGCTCGAGAAGGGCTTCGGCATGGCCGACCTCGAGCGCGGCGTGCCGAACCGCGGCGACACCATTTTCGAAGCGGGCTCGGTGTCGAAGCAGTTCACGGCGGCCGCGGTGCTGCTGCTGGCCCGCGACGGCAAGCTTTCGCTCGACGATCAGGTCCGGAAGTACGTGCCCGAGCTGCCCGACTACGGTACGCCGCTCACGATCCGCCACATGCTCACGCACACCAGCGGGCTTCGCGACTGGGGAAGCGTGGAGGGGATTGCCGGGTGGCCCCGCACGTCCCGCGAGTACACGCACGCGCACGTGATCGAGATCCTGTCGCGCCAGCAGTCGCTCAACTTCACGCCCGGTACGCGATGGTCGTACAGCAACTCCGGCTTCAACCTCGCCGCGATCATCGTGTCGCGAGTCAGCGGCATGAGCTTCGCGGAGTTCACGAGGCAGCGGATCTTCCAGCCGCTCGGGATGACCCACACGTCGTGGCGCGACGACCACACACGTATCGTGCCCGGCCGGGCGCTCGCCTACCAGAAGGAAATCGACGGCTATCACACCGAGATGCCCTTCGAGAACGTCTACGGCAACGGCGGGCTGTTGACCACGGTCGGCGATCTCCTGATCTGGACGCGGAACTTCCGCAACCCGGTCGTCGGTGACGCTGCCTTCGTCAAGGAACAGACCACGCCGGGACGCTTCACCGACGGGCAGGCGCACGATTACGGCATGGGGGTGTGGGTGGGGGAGTATCGCGGGCTTCGCGAGGTGCGGCACAGCGGTTCGACGGCCGGTTATCGCGCCTACCTCACGACGTTCCCCGAGGCCAGGTCCGGCGTTGCCGTGCTCTGTAACGGCGCCGACGCCAATGCCGACTCGGTCGCGTACAAGGTCGCAGACCAGCTGTTCGCCGCGAAGTTGCAAGCCTCCCCTGAGCGGAAAAGCGCCTATGTCCTGACGGATGCGGAAACCAATGCGCTGCTCGGGCTGTACCGGGATGTCGCCACCGGAGTGCCGTCGCGCATCGTCAAGAGCGGCGATCGGGTGCGCGTGGAGCGCGGGCCAGTTCTCTTTGCCGAATCGGGATCGCGGCTTCGCGGCGGCAGCGGCCAGGAGTGGGTCTTCGCGGAGGGCGGCCGGGTCACCGTCACCGACGCATTCGGCCGTGTCAACACGCTCGAACGTGTGAATCCCTGGACGCCCACCGCTGGAGCACTTGCCGCCTTTGCAGGTGAGTACGCCAGCAGCGAGGCCGAGACCTCGTTCACCGCGGCTGTCGTCGATGGCAAGCTCGTGCTCCGCCAGCGGCCGGACCGGGTGATTGCGCTCACGCCCCTCTACGAAAACGCCTTCAGCAGCGCACTGGGGACGGTGCGCTTCGTGCGCGACACCGGCAAGGCGACGGCGATGACCGTGACGCAAGACAGGGTGTGGCTCCTCCGCTTCGTGCGTCGCGTGTCCGATGTGAGAAGTGAGAAGTAAGAGGTGAGCAGCCAGAGCTTCCTTCTGACCTGTCACTTCTCACCTCTCACCTCACATTTCTTTTCCCGCGGACCCTGCCGGCGGCCTGGACAGGTCTCGCCGGCTGGTCGTTCGCCACCGTGCCCCCCGGCGAGTGGCGATCACCAGGCTGACCGTTCCCTGTGCGGGAACGTCGGCGTTCGACCCGGCCGACCGCAGCGACAGGATCCGCGAGCCGTGCTCGTGCCTCCTCCAGCGCGAGCAGAGCCCGATTATCGAACAGGATGTTCGTTATGACGCGCGAGTTGCACGAAAATTCTGGGAGCGAATCATGCGCCGCGCTGATGGCCGGCGTCGGCGATTCGCTCACGTGACGTATCCCCGAGAAATTCGCGGAAAGCCCGGGGGCGCACAGTCGCGCTTGAACGCGCGGTCTATACTGCCGGTGTGAGCCTCTCCCGCGGCGTCAAATTCGTAATCGGCGTCCTCGTCACGGCGACGATCGTGTCCCTTGGCGCAATGACGTTGATGTACGTGGCCGTAGGTCGCAGCCCCGCCATCGCGTCGTCGTCCACGCTCGTGCTACGGCCCGCCGGCGATATTCCCGAGCTCGCTCCCGACTTCGTTCTCCCGCTTCGGGATGGCCAACTGCTCACGGTGCGCGGATACGTTGACGTGATCAGGAAGGCTAAGCTCGACCGTCGCGTGGCCAGCCTGTTGATCAAGCCCGGCGGTTTCGAGTCGCCGTTCTGGGCCAAGCTTCAGGAGATCCGCGAAGCCCTGATCGACTTTCGACAGAGCGGCAAGCCGGTCTACGCGTTTCTGGAATATGGCGGCGACAAGGAGTACTTTCTCGCCTCCGCCGCCGACAAGGTCTTCCTCCTTCCCACCTCGACGCTCGATCTGACCGGAATCGCCAGCTACGAAATGTTCCTGCGCGGCACGTTCGACTGGGTCGGCACCTATCCGGACTTTCTCCACGTTGGCGACTTCAAGACCGCGATCAACGCCTACACGCAGAAGACGTTCACGCCCGCACACCGCGAGATGAGCGAATCGCTCAACCGCGATACCTTCGAGCAGCTCGTTCGCGCGATCGCCGACGGACGTCAGAAGCCGGAGGCGGAAGTCCGGGCGCTTATCGATCACGGCCCGTTTCAGCCCGAGGCAGCCGTCGAAGCGGGGCTCGTGGACGATCTCGCGTACGAAGACGAACTCGACGACGTCGCCGATCTCTCTCTGGACACCGAAGTTCAGGTCTCCGACTACGCGCGGGTGACGTGGGATGCTCTTGGGATCGCCCGTCGATCGCGGATCGCGGTGGTCAACGCCGTCGGGACCATGGTGAGCGGTGAGAGCGGCTTCGATCCGGTGAACGGCCCCGTGCTCGGCTCTGACACCATCACCAAGCAAATCCGCGAGGCCCGCGACAGCGGCGCCAAGGCGATGATCGTCCGCATCGACAGCCCCGGGGGCTCGTCGGTGGCCTCCGATGTGATCTGGCGGGAGCTGACGATCACCAAGGACAAGGGCCTGCCGGTGATCATCTCGATGTCGGACCTTGCCGCTTCAGGCGGCTACTACATGGCCGCGGCCGGTGATGTGCTGGTCGCGCAGCCCGGCACGCTCACCGGTTCGATTGGCGTTTATACGGGTAAGTTCGTCACCGCCGGCACGCTCGACAAGGTCGGCGCGAACATCGAAGGCGTCAGCAACGGGAAGTTCGCTCAGATGTACTCGCCGGATCGCCCGTTCACCGCCGACGAGCGCGCCAAGGTGCTGGAGTCGATGCAGGCCACTTACGACCAGTTTGTCGAGCGGGTTGCGGAATCGCGGCAGATGACGCCGGAAAAGGTGGACGCGATCGGGCAGGGACGGGTCTGGACGGGGCGGCAGGCGCGCGATAACGGCCTGGTCGATCAGCTGGGCGGGCTCATGACTGCGATCGCCGCCGCCAAGCAGCGAGCGAAGATCCCGGCCGACGAGGAGGTGCAGCTCGATGTGTATCCCCGGCCGCGCAGCTTCTGGTCCGTCGTGAGCGAGCAGTTCCAGTCCCCGGTCGAACGGGTGCGGTCTCGCGCTGCTGCCGAGGCGCTCGTGTCGCTGCTCGGGCCGCGCGATCGCCAGGCGCTCGCTGCCATGCTCGCTCCCTCGCGCCTGTTCCGCGCCGGCGAGCTGCTCGCGCACATGCCGTACGTCTTCGTTC
This sequence comes from uncultured Acidobacteriota bacterium, assembly GCA_963709325.1. Taxonomy (GTDB): domain Bacteria; phylum Acidobacteriota; class Vicinamibacteria; order Vicinamibacterales; family UBA2999; genus VFZN01. Next base: position 388,034 of record CAVPVV010000001.1, read on the forward strand.
GCTGACGAATGCCCGCCGACCGCGACCACGGCGAGCCCGCCGGTTGGCCCCCGCTGCGGGAACTGCTCGTCACCGGCGCCGCCTTCGCGCTGCTCACCATCCTCGCCACGTGGCCGCAGGCGCGGCACCTCGCAACCCACACCGGCACCCACTACGACGCGCTCTTCAGCGTGTGGCGGATGGCGTGGGTGGCCCACCAGCTGCCGGCCGATCCGCTCCACCTGTTCGACGCGAACATCTTCTATCCGGAGCTGAACACGCTTGCGTACTCCGACGCGGTGCTGCTGCCGGCGCTCATCGGCGCGCCGTTGATCTGGATGGGCGTGCCGCCGCTGGTCGCTTACAACGTCCTGATCCTGCTGTCGTTCGTCGCGGCCGGCCTCGGCATGTACGTGCTGGTTCGCGAGCTCACCGGGTCGAGGGCCAGCGCATTCGCGGCCGGCGTCATCTTCGCGTTCCAGCCATATCGCTTCGCCCACCTCTCGCACCTGGAGCTGGTCTGGACCTGCTGGATCCCGCTGACGTTGTGGAGCCTGCACCGGGTGTTCCGAGACCCGACGTGGACCAACGGCTTCCTGCTCGGGTTGTTTGCGTCAGCGCAGGTGCTCACGTCGATCTACTACGGCGTCTTCCTCGCGACGGCGCTGATCATCGTCGGCCCTCCGCTCCTCGTTGTCATGCGGCACCACCATCGCTGGCGATTGTGGATGCCGTTCCTGGGGATGGTGCTGCCGCTGATCCTGCTGGTGATTCCGTATGCCCAGCCCTATCGGCACAGCGCGGCGGCGCTCGGCGAGCGTGACCCGGCCGACGTCGCGCGCTGGAGCCCGACGATCTGGAATTACCTCGAGCCCCAGGACGGGCACTGGCTCTACCCGCGGCTCGGAAACATCGACGTCTTCGAGGGGGTGCTGTTTCCCGGCGCGGTGGTCGTCGCGCTTGCGGCGATTGGCGTTTGGCGGGGATGGCGGCGCGAGCCGGTCGCCGTGGCCGCATACGCCGGGTTGCTGTTGATCGCGTTCGATCTCTCGCTCGGCTCGAACGGTCTCTCGTTCGGCGTGGTCCGCGAAATCGCCTGGCCGTATCGCGGGCTCCGCGTACCGGCGCGGATGTTCGTCGTCGTATCCGCCGCGCTGTCGGTGCTCGCCGGTTTCGCGCTAGCGAGGTTGGGGACCGCACGCTGGCGACGGCTGATTCCCGCGGCCGCAGCGCTCCTCGCCTTCGTCGAAGCGGCGTCGATTCCGATCCCGCTCAGCGCGGCGCCGATCAAGCCGGTCAACACCCTGGACTTTCTCGCCTCGCGGCCGCCCGGCCCGGTGGCTCACTGGCCGCTACCGAACCCGGCGAACATCGGGATCACATGGGATCCGAAGTACATGTACTTCTCGGTGCATCACTGGCGTCCGCTGCTCAACGGCTACAGCGGCTACCATCCGGACAGTTATCTGCAGTTTCTCAGGCGAACGGCGGCGTTTCCCGATCCCGGCGCGGTTGCCGCCATGCAGAGGGCCGGCGTGCGCTACCTGGTGGTTCACAGCACGCCCGATGGCCAGGCCTACATCCGGGCGATGGACGCCCTGCGGCTGAACGACGCGGTCGCCTATCAGTTCAGCGAACACACGACCGACGAAGACGTGGCGCTCTTCGTCCTGAAGTGAGGGACGGGCGGGCGGCCCGTCTCTCGCGTATTGCCGGCTATCTCTTGATGGGAGGCCGCCCCGAATTGCGAATGGGAGCAGGATTCGGGGCATTCGAGCCAGGGCCGCCGAGCACCTGCGCCAGCATGTCCTGGTTGATGTTGATCTTCAGGTTCGACTTGGCCTTCTGCATGTAGGCGCTGAAGAAACGGTCGCGCCGCTGCTGGTTCATCTCCTCGCGGAGCTCGTCCCGGCCCGAGGCGATCTGCGCATCGGTGACGTCTTGCCGCTCGGTGACGCGAATGATGGCGGTGCCGCTCGGCGTCGTAATCGCGTCGCTGACACCTTTGATCGGCAGCGAGAACGCCGCCTGATCGACCTCTTCGCTCATCCCGATGTCAGGGATCGCCGCCCCGCGCGCGAGGAGTTCCGTCGGCTTCACCTCGAGGTTGTGCTTCTTGGCGGCCGCGGCGAAATCCTTGGCCGTCTTGAGGTCGGCCGCGATCGCCGCAGCGCGTTCCTTGGCGAGGGCCGCGGACTTGTCGCGGACGACGTCCTCGCGGACCTTGTCCTTTACCTCGGCGAGAGTGGGAACGTAGGCCTCCTGGCGGCCCGAAACGGTGCCGATCACCCAACCGCGCGCGACGCGCTGCGGTGGGCTGACCTCGCCTTCCTTCAGGCCGAACATCGTCGAGGCCAGCTCCGGCTGGACGCCGAGTGAGTCGATCGGATCCGATGCGCTGAAGAGCCCGGATTCGCGGAACTCGACGCTGCGCTCCTTCGCGAGCCGCTCCAGATCGGCGGGCGTCTTGGCGTCGGAGGCGAGCGCCTTGGCCTGGGCTTCAGCGGCCTGCTGGGCCTTCTGCCAGCGGAGCTGATCGACGATCTCGGGCTTCACCTGATCGAGCGAGCGCACGACTTCGGGCTGGTTGTCCACGACCTTGATGATGTGGAATCCGAACTGCGTCTTGACGAGATCGCTGATCTGCCCGTTCTTCATCGCGAACGCGGCGGCCTCGAATTCAGGGACCATGCGTCCCTTGCCGAAGTAGTCGAGATCGCCGCCCTTGTCCTTGTTGGAGTCGTCCTCGGAGAACTGCTTGGCCAGAGCCGCGAAGTCCTCACCAGCCTGCGCCCGCTTCAGCACGGCTTCGGCCTGCTGACGGACCGTGTTCTCGTCCTTGCCTTCGGTCTTGAAGAGGATGTGGCTGGCGCGCACCTGGGCCGGGGTCGAGTACTGCTGGCGATTCTGGTTGTAGAACCCCTCGACCTCGGAATCGGGCACGGTCATGTTGGCGCGGACCGCGTCCACGTCGACGAGCGCGTACTTCATCTTGCGCTTCTCGCCGATTCGGTACGACTCCTTGTTCTTGTCGAACTGCGCCTGCAGGTCCGCGTCGGTGACGGTGACCTGGCCCTTGAAGGCATCGGCGGTGATCGGCACGACGTCGAGCTTGACCTTCTCGTTGCGGCGCCGATACTCGTCGGCGACTTCGGGATCGGTCACGGCGATCCATCCCGCAGTCGACGAGCGCAGCTTCTCGATCATCAGCGCGCGGCGGATGTTCTCCTCGAACTCGGTGACCGTGAAGGGTGGCGTATTGAACTGCAGCGCCTGACGGTAGCGGAGCTCGCCGACGAACTTCCCGTTCTCCTGGAAGGCCGGCATGTTGAGGATACGTTCGCGAATCTCGACGTCGGTGACGGTGATGCCCTGGCGGTTGGCCTCGGCGACCATCGCCTCCTCATCGACCAGCTGCTGCAGGATCTGGCGGTCGATGCCGAGCTGGCGGAGCAGCTGCTCGTTCATCTGGCCGCCGTAGGCCTGGCGGTAGGCGTTCATCTGGGTCGCGTAGCGCCGCGTGAACGTACCCACCGTGATCGGGTTGCCTTCGACATTGGCGAGCACCTGGCTGGGTGCCGCGCCGGTGCTGATGGACAGGAAGTCCGGAATGTAGAAGACGACGAAAGTGAGTACGACGAGGGCCAGGCTCCACTTGAGCCAGCCCTTGTGTCGCCGCATCCGATCCAGCATGGTCATGTGCGCACGTACCTCGGAAACGACGATCGTAGCACGGTCGTGGTACCTCGTGATATATTCCTGTGGTTGAATGACTTACGGCGGTTCGCGCCGCTTGGACCTGGCGCAGAGGCTGGGCCGCGGCCAGCGCGCGCTCAAGGGACGGCTCGGCCGTCCCGAGATGGTGCTCGGCATGATGCGCGCCGCCCACGAGTCGCTCGACGCCGCCGTGATCGGCGAACAGGTGGTGGCACTGTCCACCGAGTGGTTCAAGGCGGCGGGATGCGGCGTGTTTGCCGCCGATCTCGACGGTCAGGTGTCGGCGCTGGCCGCTCGCGGGCTGGGCTCGGCGCTGGCCCCCGCGGCGCTCGAAATCGCGCGTTGGGTGCTGCTGCGGGGGCGGGAGCTGATTACCGCCGACGCGCGGCATGACAACCGGCTGTCCGCTTCGGCGGGAGCCGCGATCGGCTGGCCGCTGCGGTGCCGGACGCGCACCGTGGCGGCGCTCGTGGTGATCGAACGGGCCGCCTCCTCCACGGCGCCGAAGATCACTCCGGCGTTCGCCGAGCTGCTTGGACTGGCCCTCGAAGGGCCGGCGCAGGCGCTCGACAACGCCCTGATGTTGCGGCGGGCCGAGGCACTCTCGGTCACCGACGACCTGACGCAACTCTATAACTCCCGCTATCTGAACCACGTGCTCAGACGGGAAGCCAAGCGGGCCTCGCGCTCCGGCCGGCCGCTGTCGCTGCTGTTCCTGGATCTCGACGGGTTCAAGACCGTGAACGACAGCCACGGCCACCTCGCCGGGAGCCGCGCGCTGGTCGAGGCCGCGGCAGTGATTCGCGGGTCGGCCCGCGAAACCGACATCGTCGCCAGGTTCGGCGGCGACGAGTTTTCGATCATCCTGCCGGACACCGGCGCCGAGGGCGCGGTGGCGGTTGGGGAGCGCGTTCGGGACCGGATCGAGGCGCATCCGTTCCTGGCCGGCGACGGGTTAAGCCTGCGGCTCACGGCGTCGGTCGGCATCGCCACCCTCCCCGATGTGGCGACCTCCGCTGAAGAACTTGTGCGCGCGGCCGATATGGCCATGTATCAGGTGAAGAACTCCGGAAAGAACGGCGTACAACTCGCCCTGCCCTCACCGGGTGAGGGATAATGCACGATTCTGCACATGGGATTTGGTTCGCTGCTATCGTTTCTGTCCACTGACCTTGCCATCGACCTCGGCACGGCGAACACTTGCGTGTACGCCAAGGGGCGCGGCATCGTCGTCAACGAGCCGTCGATCGTGGCGGTCAACAAGGTGAACGGCCGGGTCGAGGCGGTCGGCCGCGAGGCGAAGGAGATGCTCGGGCGGACGCCCGGCAACATCGTCGCCATCAAGCCGATGAAGGACGGCGTTATCGCCGACTTCGACGTCACCGAGAAGATGCTGACCTACTTCATCAAGAAGGCCCACAACGGCAACGTGTGGGTGCGGCCGCGCATCATCATCGGCGTCCCTTCGGAGATCACCCAGGTCGAGAAGCGGGCGGTCAAGGACTCGGCTTACCGCGCCAAGGCCAGCGAGGTGCACCTCATCGAGGAGGCAATGGCCGCGGCGATCGGCGCCGGCCTGCCGATCACCGAGCCGGCCGGCAGCATGATCGTCGACATCGGCGGCGGCACCACCGATATCGCCGTCATCTCACTGGCCGGGATCGTCTACAGCAAGGCGGTCCGCGTCGCCGGCAACGAGATGGACGAGGCGATCATCCAGTACATCAAGAAGACCTACAACCTCCTGATCGGCGAGCGCACCGCCGAGCAGATCAAGATCGAGCTGGGCTCGGCCTACCCGCTCGAAGAGCGGATCACGATGGAGATCAAGGGCCGCCACCTGATCGAAGGCGTGCCCAAGACCATCACCATCTCCGACGACGAGATCCGCGAGGCGCTGGCCGAGACCGTCAACGTCATCGTCGACGCGGTTCGGGTGGCGCTCGAGCGGACCCCGCCCGAGCTCTCCGCCGACATCGTGGATCGCGGCATCGTGGTCACCGGCGGCGGGTCGCTGCTGAAGAACCTCGACAAGCGACTGCGCGAGGAGACCGGGCTGCCGGTGTCGAGCGCCGAGGATCCGCTGTCGTCGGTGGTGCTGGGGGCAGGCAAGATGCTCGGCGAGTTCGATCTGTTGCGAAAGATCGCAATCGACTAGCCCGGAGGGGCGGCAGCCGATCCCGACTCCCGGCCCGACTCCCGACTTGGCTCTATGGATCTCGCCGACATCAAGCAGCGCCCAGGCACCGTTCTCGGCGTTGCGGTGGTGCTCCATCTCGTCCTCATCTCGGTGCAGGTCAACACCGCGACGGGAATCCCCATCTTCCGGGCGCTCACCTTCGGCGCGTTCGCGGAGGTGCAGCGCATGATCACTGGCGCGGTGACCGGGGTCGAGGCGCTCTGGTCCGGCTATTTCGCCTTGCGGGGAGTGAATGACGAGAACGCCGCGCTCCGCCAGCAGCTGCAGGACCTCCAGATCAAGCTGCAGGAAGAGCGGGCGCTGGCGCAGCGGACAGAGGACCTCCGCCAACTCCTCGAGCTGCGGCAGCGCGCCGAGCTCGAGACGACCGCCGCCGAAATCATCGCCGCCGGCGCCAGCCCGGAGTTCCGCACCGTCACCATCGACAAGGGCACGCGCGATCGCGTCGACGCCGACATGGCGGTGCTGTCGCCGTCGGGCGTCGTCGGACGGGTAATCCTGCCGAGCGCGCGCGCCTCGAAAGTGCAGCTGCTCATCGACCGGAACGCGGCGGCCGGCGCGATCATCGAACGATCGCGGGCCCAGGGCGTCGTGGTCGGCGCCGGCGGCGAGACGCTGCGCATGGACTTCGTTCCGGGCACGGCCGACGTGAAGGCCGGCGACCTGGTCGTCACGTCGGGAATTGACGGCATCTACCCGAAGGGGTTCGTGATCGGCACGGTTGAAACGGTCGAGCGCGGTCCCGGCACCTACCACGATATTCGCGTCAGTCCGGCGGTGGACTTCTCGCGGCTCGAAGAGGTGCTGGTGGTGCTGACGCCGCCGCCGGGTCACGACACGGCACCCGCCAAGGGCGAGCAGCCGTGAAGCTGGCGGCCTCGCTGGCGACCATCGCCGGGGCGCTGGCGTTGCAGACGACGCTGACGGCTTATGTGCGGGAGACGTCGTCGCTCGATTTCGTTCTGATCGTGGTCGTCTACCTCTCGCTCACGTCGGGACCAACCACCGGGGTATTGGCGGGAACGGCGGCGGGGTTGATCCAGGACGCCCTGTCGAGCGGCGTCATGGGGATTGGCGCGTTGGCGAAGACGATCGTCGGGTTTGCCGCGGGCCGGGTGGGGACACAGTTCATCGTGACGGCCCCGTTGCCGCGGTTCGTGGTGTTCATCGGCGCGAGCCTGCTGCACGCGGCCATCTTCATCGGCCTCTATGTGCTGCTCGGACTGCGGCAGTTCTCGAACCCGTGGCCGGCGATGGCGGGGCAGGCGGTCGGGAACGCGGTGGTCGGGGTCGTGGGTTTTCAGGTGCTGGAATGGCTGCCGGGTTTCCTGCAGCGCCGCCGGATGGGACGACCGATCCGGCGCTGAACCAGCTACCATAGTCAGAGGCGCATCACATGGCGATCGCTGAAGATCGACGACGGCTCGCGACGCGGCTCGGGTGGCTGCGGGTGTCGGTGTTCGTCGTCTTCGGCGCGCTGGCCGGGGTGTTCTGGTTCTTCCAGGTGGCACAGCACGCGAAGTTCCAGGAGATGGCCGAGAACAACCACCAGCGGACGCTCTCCCTGCGTGCGCCGCGCGGGGTGATCTTCGACCGCACCGGGCAGGTGATGGTCGAGAACCGCAGCGCCTTCAACATTTCTATCGTCCGCGAGCACACCAAGGACCTCGATCGCACCATCCGGGTGCTGGCGAGGATCATCGGGCTCGACGAAGCGCAGGTGCGGGAGACGGTCCAGCGACACATGCGAGAGCCGAGCTACCGCCCGATCGTGATCGTTCAGGATGCGACCCTGGCGCAAGTGGCAGCGATCACCGCGCGTCGGCTCGAGCTCCCGGACGCCGTCGTCCAGGAAGTTCCGACCCGCCAGTACCCCATCCAGGCGATGGCCGCGCACACGATCGGATACGTCGGCGAGGTGAGCGACCGGGATGTCGCCGAGGACGAAGGACTGAAGAGCGGGGACATCGTCGGGCAGTCTGGTATCGAGAAGATCTACAACCCGCTGCTGATGGGAACCGACGGCGCCAAGCGCGTCGTCGTCAACAGCGTCGGCCGCGAAATCCGCACCCTCGGCAAGGACGATCCGGTCGAGGGCCAGCGCCTGCAGCTGACGATCGACTTCGACTTGCAGAAAGCGCTCGAAGACGGGTTTCGCACCTCGGGTTACAACGGCGCGGCGGTGATCCTCGAGCCGAAGTCCGGCGAGGTGCTGGCCCTCGCCAACGTGCCGGCGTACGATCCGAACGCGTTCGCGGCTGGCATCGATCGCGCCACCTGGGCGTCACTGAACACCGACCAGAACCGTCCGTTGCAGAACCGGGCGATCCAGGGCCGCTATCCGGCCGGATCGACTTTCAAGATGGCCGTGGCGGTGGCAGCGCTCGAGGAAGGCCTGATCACGCCGGACTTCACGGTCTATTGCCCCGGCCACGCGGTGTTCTTCGGGCGCAGTTTCGCCTGTTCGCTCCCGAACGGCCGCGGGCACGGGATGGTGGACCTGCGCCACGCGATCGAGCGTTCCTGCAACGTGTACTTCTACACGATCGGGAACATGGTGGGCATCGACAAGATCCACAAGTGGGCGACGCTGCTGGGCCTGGGCGAGAAGACCGGCATCGATCTGCCGAACGAGGTTCAGGGGCTCGTACCGTCGCCGGAGTGGAAGCGCGCCGTCACCAAGAATCACGAGAAGTGGTATGCCGGCGAAACAATCTCGGTCTCGATCGGCCAGGGCGCGGTCGCGCTGACGCCGATTTCCGAGGCGGTCTACATTGCAACGCTGGCCAATGGCGGCACCCGCGTCACGCCGCACCTGTTGAAGGCGACTGACGACGGCTCCGGCGCGAAGCCGGTGCCGCCCCCGGCCCCGAAGTCGACCGTGGCGCTGAAGCCGGCGACGATCCAGGCGATTCGCGACGGCCTGTTCCTGGTGGTCAACGGCGCTGGTACCGGCGCGCGCGCCCGCCTCGCCGGCTACGACGTCTCCGGCAAGACCGGCACGGCCCAGGTGATCTCGAACGAAGGGGCGAGGGCCGCCAAGGGCAAGACCGACAGGGACCTGCGTGACAACGGCTGGTTCGTGTTCTTCGCGCCTCACGACGATCCGAAGATCGCCGGTGCGATCATCGTCGAGCACGGCGGTCACGGCGGCGTGACGGCAGCCCCGATCGCGCGTCACCTGCTCGACACTTTCTTCGCCAAGCAGGAGGGGCGGCCGCTGCCGGCGCCTCCGATCAAGATCGGCGACACGATCGGGCCCGCGCCGGTCGAGAAGCCGACCGGCGCCCAAAGCTGCGCTCGTGGCCGGGGTGGGCGATCAGCCCTAGCGCATGTTCGAGCGCCGCCTCTACTTCCACATCGACTGGATCCTGATCGTCGCCGTGTTCGCGCTCTGCGCGGTCGGGCTGGCGACGATCTACTCCGCGACCGGCGGGCCGACCGGGATCTACCGGACGCAGATTTACGCGATCGGGCTCGGGATCGCCGCGATGCTGGCGTGCATGGCGATCGACTATCGCTCGCTCGCCGATAAGTCACACCTGATTTACCTGGCGATGATCCTCGCGCTGGTCGGGGTGCTGGTCTTCGGATCGGTGCGCGGGGGGTCGCGCCGCTGGATCGATCTCGGCTTCTACAACATCCAGCCCTCGGAATTCGCCAAGGCGACGCTCGCGCTGATGCTCGCCAAGATGCTGGGCGAAAGCCGGCGCCGCGCCTTCACCAACAACGACCTGCTATTGGCTGGCATCCTGACGGCGGTGCCGGTGCTGCTGATCGCGCGGCAGCCGGATCTCGGCACGGCGGTGACGCTGATCCCGATCCTGCTGACGATCACCTACGTCGCCGGCATGCCGGTGCGGTATCTCGGCATCCTCGCCCTGGTGGGGCTGCTCGCCGCTCCCTTTGCCTACCAGTTCGCGCTCCAGGACTATCAGCGCGAGCGCATCTCGACGTTCCTCGATCCCGAGCAGGATCCGCGTGGCGCCGGCTACCAGCAGCTGCAGGCGCGCATCACCGTCGGCTCCGGCGGGGTCTGGGGCAAGGGCTTCATGCAGGGCACCCAGGGGCAGTTGCGGTTCCTGCCGGTCGCCCACAACGACTTCATCTTTTCGGTCCTCGCGGAGGAGCGGGGGTTCGTCGGCGTGCTGGTCGCCCTCGGACTCTACCTGTTCGTGATCATGCGGTCGCTGGCCGCGGCCCGGCTGGCCAAGGACCGGCTCGGCGCCTATCTCGTTCTGGGCGTGCTCGCCAGTTTCACGTTCCAGGTTGTCTACAACATCATGATGTCCTGCGGGATCGTGCCCGTGAAGGGTCTTACCCTGCCGCTCCTCAGCTACGGCGGGTCCTCCATGATTGCCACGCTCGCGGGCTTCGGCCTCATCCTGAACGTCCGGATGCGGCGATTCACGAATTGACCCTCTCAACATGAACAAAGAGATGATCGTTTCGGCCAATGGCCACGAGACTCGTGTTGCCATCCTCGAGGACGACCAGCTCGCCGAGATCTTCGTCGAGCGCGAGCGCAACCGCGGTGTCGTGGGGAACGTCTACAAGGGCCGCGTCTCGAAAGTGCTGCCCGGGATGCAGTCGTCGTTCATCGACATCGGGCTCGAGCGCGACGGCTTCCTTTACGTTTCCGACGTCATCACCAACCTCGACGAGTTCGACGGCGACGACGAGGGCGAGGTCCGGGCGAAGGGCGATGCCGACGCAGAGCCGGAAAAAGGCGACAAGCCCAAGGGCCGCGACCGCGAGGACCGTCAGCCCGAGGCGAAGATCGAGGAGCTGCTGAAGGAAGGGCAGGACGTCGTCGTCCAGGTTGCCAAGGAGCCGCTCGGCACCAAGGGCGCCCGGCTCACCGGTCACGTGACGCTGCCGGGACGCTTCCTCGTCTTCATGCCGACCGTGGACCATATCGGAATTTCCCGCAAGATCGCGACGCGCGAGGAGCGGGCCCGCCTGCGCGGCATCGTCCGCGAGTTCCGCGACCAGCACAATTTCGGCGGCGGGGTGATCATCAGGACCGCGGCCGAGGGGCGGACCAAGGAGGACATCCTCGCCGACCTGAACTACTTCCACAAGATCTGGGTCGAGATGCGGCAGAAGTCCGAGGGGCGCCGCGCGCCGGCGGTGATCTACCAGGAGCCCAGCCTGGTCAACAAGCTGCTCCGCGATCTGCTCACCGACGACTACAGCGCGATCCGTATCGACGATCCGCGCGAGCACGAGCGAATCGTCGAGTTCATCGGCCGGATCATGCCGTCGCTATCCTCGCGGGTGAAGCTGTACGACAAGGACTATCCGATCTTCGAGGAGTACGGCGTGCAGGCCGAGCTCGACAAGGCGCTGCGCAGCAAGGTATGGCTCAAGTCGGGAGGCTCGATCGTCATCAACCAGACCGAAGCGCTCGTCGCCATCGATGTCAACACCGGACGCTACGTCGGCAAGAAGACGGCGGGACGGCTCGAGGACACGATTCTCAAGACCAACCTCGAAGCAGCCAGGGAAATCGTCCGCCAGATCCGGCTCCGCGATCTCGGCGGGATCATCGTGCTCGACTTCATCGACATGGAGGAGAAGAAGAACCGCCAGAAGGTGTTCCAGGCGGTCGAGCAGGAGCTGCGCAAGGACCGTGCGCCGTCCAAGGCGCTCCAGGTCTCCGACTTCGGCCTGGTCATCGTCACCCGCAAGCGTGTGAAGCAGAGCCTCGAACGCGTCCTGACCGAGCCGTGCCCGTACTGTTCGGGCGCCGGGACCATCAAGTCGAGCTCGACGGTCTGCTACGAGATTCTCACCGAGATGAAGAAGATCGGCCCCGACCTGGATGGCCCAGGGGTGCTGCTGCGCGTCAATCCCGACATCGCGCGGGCGCTGAAGGAAGAGGAGCGCGGCGTGCTCAAGGACCTGAAGCACCTGCTCGGCCGGGACGTGATCGTCAAGCCGGACGTCCATCTCCATCATGAGCAGTTCGATGTGATGTCGATCGGCGGCTAGCGCGGTCTGAAAGATAGAAAAAGGCCGGGCGCCGTTTGGCAGCCCGGCCTTTGGTATCTGGCCTGAAGTCTGAAGCCTGAAGTCTGAAGCCTATTTAGCGACCGGCAGGTGGACCAGGTAGTTCACGCCCCCGCGATTGATCCAGACCCGCAGATATTCGTCACCCTTCAACAGCTCGACCTTCGCGGCTCCGGAGCCGGGCCGGCCGCCCTGGTCAGGTCCGGTTTGCAGGTCCTTCATTTCGCTCTGCGGGATGATGCTGACAACCTCGCGGCCCACCGCCTTGCCGCCGCGGACGAACTCTACCCAGCGCTCCATCTGGATGCCGGGCACCGAGGGTTGAGCCTGCTCCGCAGTCAGACGGACCTGATAGGCTCCGGCTGACAGCTTCTGGCCGTTGGCCATTACCGCCCGAGGCAGGTTGACCGAGCCAAGGGCGGTCTCGCCTGAGGGGACCTGACCTTGCGTGCTCTGGGCCGCCGCGCCGACCGACAGAAGGGCAGCCATCGCGGTTCCGGCAAGCCATTTACGAGTCATTGTCGAATGCCTCCGACCGGAATTATACAACTTCCGGCGGGACGGCTATTTGCGGGCGATCACCACGGTGCCGCTGAAGGTCTTCAGCGACAGCAGGGCGCTGGCGTCGCCGAACGAGCCGCGGATGCTCTTGTTCGAGTCCCGGCGCTCCCGGTTGCCGCCGTCGGCGCGCATCGTGACCGGGAAATCGGAGCGGACGCTGCCGCTGAACGTGCTGGCGTCGAGCTCGAAGCCGGTCTGCGAGGCGAGGACGATACGGATGTCGCCGGAGTGGGAGCCGAGGTCGTAGCGGCCGCCGCGGGCGAGCGTCGCCCCGAACTCGATCGAGCCCGATACCGACTTGGCGATCAGCCGCTCGACCTGGATGTCCGACAGCTGAATGTCGCCGCTGACCGACCCGCACTCGAGCGAGCGGGCCTTGAGTCCGGTCGCGACGACCGAGCCGGAAACCGTTCCCAGCGAGAGGGTCGAGGCGCCTTCGACGTCCTTGGCGGTGACGTTGCCCGACACCGTCTTCGCCGTCGCCAGGTTCGGCGTGCCGGTCACGACGACGTTGCCGCTCACGGTTTCGGCGCGGACCTCGCCGTTCACCTTCGTCACGCTCGCGTCGCCGGAGACGGTCTTGATCGCGACCGCGGCGCCGATCGGCACGCTTACTGTGTAATCCACCCGCGCCGAGATGTTGCGATCGCCGCCGTTCCGGCGGGGGTAGGTCGTGCGGACCTCGACCCGGTCTCCCACCGTGGTGATGTCGATCCGCAGCTCCTGCAGCAGGCGCTTCGCCTCGTCGGCGTCGCGGTGCCGTACCCGCTTGACCGCTTCGATCGTAATCGCCGAACCAGAGGTGCCGGTGACGCGCACGTCTCCGGAGATGTTCGACAAGTCGAGCGCGCCTTCGGCGCCGACTTTGACGGTCTGGGTCAGGCGGTCGGTCTGCTCCGGCCCCTGGCGAGCCTCGGCGTAGCGCTCGAACCAGGCGGCGCGCGGCGTGTCGGCGGGGAGGCCCCCGGTCAGTGCCGCCTGCGCCTGCCCAAACGAGCCGAAGGCGACGAGGACGGTAATCAGTCGAAGGTGCGTCATGGGGGTCATCGGGACAGGTCCTGCATCAGGCGACCGGCCTCCGCCTGGTTGCCCTTTCGCATTTCGTTGATCAACTCGACGGTCTGCTGCAGCAGCGCGACCTTGGTTCGCATCGCGTCGAACAGCCCTTCCTGCGCGGTGGCGCTCGCCGGCTGTGTCTTGAGCGCGGCGCGGCTCTCGCTGATCGCCTGGTCCACCACCTGCAGGTTCTTCTTGAGCACCGCCGCCACCTGCGGATCGAGCTCCGACGGTATCGCTCCTGGCAATCTGTTCCAGCCCCTGGATCGCCCGGTCGTAATGCTGTTCCGCCGCTTCGAGGTCGGCCTGCACCGAGTCCACCAGTGCCAGCCGGCGTCGCGGCTTCCGGCTCGGCTCCCGACGGAGGCGACGACCGCAGCAGCGGCGCGATGCCGACAGTGGTGGCGATGAGGAGCGCGGCCGCCGCGGCGAGCCATGTGCCCCAGGCGGCCCGGGTGTTCGGCCAGGCGAGCAGGCGAGCCGCGGGCTTCGGTTCGATGGCGATGCGGGCCTGGATTCGGGAAAGGAGGTCGGCCGGAGGCTCGCGCCGATCCAGTGTAAAGGCGGCAGCGCGCACCGTGCGCAAATCGGCAACCAGTCCACGGCACGCCGCACACCCTTCGAGGTGGCGCTCGACAGAGCGCTCCTCGGCGGGGTCCAGTTCGCCTTCGACGTAGGCGGCGACGGGCAGTTCCTGACAGGTCACGTTGTTCACGCTCATCCGGCGCTGTATTCCCGCGCGCCCAGGTGCGCGCGGATCCGCAGGCGGGCCTTGTGCACCTGCGATTTCGATGTCCCCTCGGTTACCCCGAGGATGTCAGCCACCTCCTGGTGGCCGAACCCCTCCACGTCGTGCAGGAGGAACGCCGCCCGGCACGCGGGCGGCAGCGCTTCGACTGGCCCGTTCGAGGTCGATCCGGCTCACCGCGCTCAGCGTCGGCCCGGGGGCGGCCACCGGCGCCGCGTCGGGCTCGTCCATCGAGTCGGTCAGCTGCCCCATCCGGGTCTGCCGGTTCCGCAGCACGTCCAGGCAATGGTTCATCGCCAACCGATACAGCCAGGTGCCGAGCGACGACTCACCTCTATAGCTCCCGACCTTCCGATAGGCCAGCAGGAAGATGTCCTGGAGCAGGTCCTCGGCGTCTGCGCCGCCGGACATGCGACTGGCCAGATTGTAGAGGCGGGAGGCGTGCTGCTGATACAGCGCCTCGAATGCCGCGGCGTCACCCGACTTGATGCGTCCTGCAAGGTCGAGGTCCGCGTTCCGCACCGCTCCTGAATGCTTAGACGAGGACATGGCGGGCGGGGTTGATCACGCCCAAACAGACGTTCGTCGCGCCTAATTGGTTCGAAGGGTAGGAATTAGGAGACAGGAGACAGGAGGCGGGAGCCTGAAGCCTTTTACGGCCAACGCACTTTCTCGAAATGACGCACCCGGCGGGCCGAGACCACCAGGCCTTCGGCGACGAGCAGGGCGCGCTTCAGCGACAGGTCGGAATAACCGCCCAGTTGTCCGCCGGCGGCGATGACGCGGTGGTAGGGAAGGCCCGGCAGGCGGCCCTGGCGCATGACATTGCCGACGGCGCGCGCGGCACCGGGGTGGCCGGCCAGGCGCGCGACGTCTCCGTAGGTGGTGACGCGGCCCACCGGGATCCGCTTGACGATCCCCAGTACGCGGCGGGTGAATCGGGCGTCAGCGGCCAACGCTGATCTTCAGCCGGTAGCTGGTGCCCCCGAGGTTGTCCTCGTCGAACGCCTCGGACACCCCGCTCACCCCGAGCGCGTTGGGCACGCGCGAGAACGACGATTTCCCCGCCGATTCCCAGCCAGCGCGCGGCCTTGAACTCCACGCCGCCGAGAATGTGGAAGCCGTTGAAGCGCTCGTCCACGTCGTCACCGGTGGCGGCGAAGTCCGAGGTCTCCTTGTAGCTGTACGAGCTCCACCCGCCGCCGACATACGGGATCAGCCGGGGCGAGATCTGCTTGAAGCGCCACCCCGCGGTGACTTCGATCGGCGTGATGTCCACCGATAGCGGGATGCCCAGCGGGAACACGTCCGAGCCGGACACGAAGACCCGCTGGCCGTCGTTCGAGTAGCGCCACGCGCCGATACCGAAGTACAAGCCGCCCCACGGCAGGCCGACCTCGGCGCCGCCGCCGAAGATCAGCCCGCTCGAGCTGCCGAAGACGGCGTCGAAGCTTTCGGAGGCGGCGAAGTTCATGCCGCCCACCATGCCGTACCCCTTGATGTCCACGCCCTGCGCCGTAGCCGGGACCGCGCCCGCCGTCCCCAGGACCGCAACCATCAGCAACCGGATCGTCCACACGCGCATCGGATCTCCTCGGGCTAGCGGGCGAGTCCCATTCCGCGCAGCGTCGCGCGGGGACTAATCAAGCCGAAACCGTACGCGTCGTCGCGGCCGGGGGTTCCCTTGTCGGTGGCCCACTTCTTCATCGCCTCCTCGATCGCCGCCGGGCTCGTGATGCCCTGCTGGATCAGGAGAGCCGCGAACCCGGAAACGTGAGGCGTGGCCATAGAGGTGCCCTGGAAGTAGTAGTAAGCGAACGAATCCGCCCGAGGCGGACCGAACTGCGCCGGAGGACGGTTGAAGGTTTCGACCAGGTCGAGGTCGAGCGTCTGCTGGAGGATTCCGCCGGACCCCTGTCCGCCCGACTGCCTGAAGTCACCGCCTGGCGCCGACAGTTCGACGGCCGGAGAGGTGGTCGAGTAGTACGCGACCTCGAGCGCCCGCCCGACCGCGCCGACGGTGACCGCGCCGGCAAGCGAGGGCGCGATGTTGCCGATGATGTTCGGCTGGTTGCCTTCTTCTTTCGTGTTTCCGGACGCGATCGCAACGAACACGCCGCGCTGTACCGCGTAGCGGATCGCGTCGTCCACGGTCGGCGCCGGGCCGCCCTGCTCGCGGCCCAGGCTCAGGTTGATCACCTTGGCGCCGTTGTCGGCCGCGTAGCGAATGCCCCGCGCGACCACGTCGTCCGTCCCCTCGTTGGGTGAGCCGAAGATGTCGTCCCACGTCTCGGAGATCACCTTCACCGGCATGATGCGGACGTTGAAGGCCATGCCGGCCACGCCGATGCCGTTGTTCGTGAGCTGGCCGATCGTGCCGGTGACGTGGGTGCCGTGGCCGTCGAGATCCACCGGATCGTTGTCATCCCAGATGAAATCCCGGGGAGCGACGAAGCGGTCGCCCAGTTCCGGCGCGATCGCGAACGGCACGTCGACGATGCCGAGCGCCGGATAGACCGGGCCGCCGGGATCGAGCCGGAACGGGAACCGCGAGTTGTAGCGGATGGTTGCGTTCTTGAAGGCGACGCCGGTGTCCAGCACGGCGACGATCACGTTGGAGGAGGCGCCGGGCTGGATGTCCCACGCCCGCTCCATGTCGATCGCTGGAAAGTTCCACTGGTTCGAGTACAGCGGATCGTTCGGCCGGTACATCGTGTGATTGAGATAGCGGGGCTGCGCGTACTCGACGTCGCCGCGGGCTCGCAACGCCGCGGCCGCGACTTCGGCATCCATGCTGTCGGCGATGTTGACGATCTCGAAATCGGCCCACGACGGCTGTTCCGCGGAGGTTCCCGCGACCTGCGCCATCGTGCTGCTGACCGCGGCGCCACGATCGGCGCCGTCCTTGAACTTGACGATCACCGACCCCGGCAGGTACGCGCCGTCTACCGCCGAGCGATCGAGCGCATTGGCCGGCAGCGGCCGCCGCGGTACGCGTTCGGGATCGCGGACGATGTCCTGATCGCGCAGCCCGCGGTCGATGGCCGGCAGTGCCGCCTCCGAGACGAGCGCCCTTGCGGCGGGCGCTGGTTCCTGGCTCGACAGGCTCGACCAGCCAAGAACTGCAAGCGCGACGCCACAGGCGACCGACCTGAGGCGCGCGTGAGAGGTACTCATCGACTTCGTCTCTCCGAACCCATTATGTGCCGCGGCTTCAGTGAGCCCGGAAGATGCCAGTCCGGGGCACGCCGTCGGCGCCCGGCATCTGCAGGCCGATTCGCGACGCCAGGGTTGGTGTGAGGTCAGCCGGCGTCGAGGGCGTGTCGTAGCGGCCGGCCACGACGCCGCTGCCGAAGAAGATCAAGGGCACTTGCTGGTCGTACGGGTTGTGCGTTCCGTGCGTGGTCGCGTCAGACCCGCCGACGATGTAGTACGGCCGCGGGACGATCACGATCTGTCCGCTTCTGCCGGCAAAGTGGCTGAGCGCCGCCGCACGGACCACCGGATCCTTTGAATCGCGCCCCGCTTCAAGTCCGGCGCTGGGCATCGCGCGCAGCACGCCCGGGAGGCGCTCGAGCGCGGCGAGCACCGGCCGCAGCAGAGCCGGATTCTCGGCAACCCGCTGCCGGGCGTCGGCTGAGAGATAGATCTGCGTGTACTCCGCGCGCGCCACGTGCTCTCCAGGCCCGAACGACTCGACGAGTGCGGCGTTGGCGGCGCGCGCCAGCTGCTGAAGGGCAATGCGTCCGCCCTCGTGCCCTTCGGCGACCCAGGCTTCGGGAATGGGCGCCACGCCATGATCGGCGCTGAGCCCCAGGAGATAGCGTCCCCGGCCGACGCTCGTGTCGAGCGAGTCGAGCAGGTCGCCGATGGTCACGTCGAGGCGCAGGAGCGTGTCCTGTACTTCGTGGCTGTCGGGACCGAACTTGTGGCCGACATAGTCGAGCGCGGAGAAGCTGATGGCGAGAAGATCCACTGCTGGGCCCTGTCCGAGCTTCTTCCGCTTCACCAGGTCAGCCGCCATCGCGCCGAGGTACGCGTCCGCGTACGGGCTGTTCTCCCAGAGCGTGTAGAACTGATCCTCCGACGTTCCCGGGCCTCCGGCCATCGGATGCGGGAACACGGTGGTCCATCCGCTGGGCGGCTTCTCTCCCATCCCGTCGTCGACGCCGGTGTAACGCTCGGCATCGAGCAGTCGCTGCCAGACCTCGCCCCTCAACGCGAGCCTGGGATGTGCGCTGACGAAGGCCTGCACGTCGGGATCGGGAGCCGCCGAGTAGGCGGTCGAGGTGGCCCACTTGTTGTGATCGTCCGTCCAGGTGACGACCCCGCCCTTGCCCGCCATCATGATCGCGCTCCGGGGCTTGGTCGACAGGCTTACCACTTGAGCGGCGGGCGAGGCCTCGCGAAGCCGATCCGCCATCGTCGGGACGAGCAACTGGACCGCGCTGTGCCCGACTGATTCGGCGTCCGGCTCGTAGCCGATTGACTTGACGGCCGCGTCTTCGGTGCACGTCCCGTTGCGCGTGCCGCGCCACCACGCGTTCATGATGATGCCGTGCGTGGCGGGGAAGCTCCCCGTGCCGATCGTCGCGTGGCCGGCGCAGGTGACCGTCTGCAGATAGGGATAGAAGTTCCGCTCGAAGACGGCGCCCTCGGTCAGCAGCCGCTTCATGCCCCTGGTCCACAGCGGGGCCATGCGATCGAGATAGTCGTTGCGCATCTGATCGACGACGACGATGACCAGCAGCCGCGGTCCTTCCGGGGCCTGGGCCGCAATCCGCGGACTTGCGGAGACAGAAAAGATGACGAGCAGCAGCGCGGCTGCCGCAAATGGAGCGCGAATCATGGGTATTACAGGTAGGTGAGGGGATCGATGGCGTATTCGGACGGATCCAGCGGCGCGACGACCTTCCGCGCCTTCGCCGGATCGGACTGTTCCTCGAAGAGGTTGATGTCCACCGGCGTCAGGAGGCGGCGGCGTTTGCCATCCATGATGACACGGACGCGCGGCCGATGCGGATCGGGCGCGTGCACCTGCAGCACGACGGCGACGGCGCCGTCGTCGAGCAGCACCAGGTTGCCGGGCGGATAGATGCCCAGCAGTTGCGTGAAGCGGCGGACCAGGTGCTGATCGAACTGATGACCGTCGGCGCGCTTCATGACCTCGAGGATGCGCTCGGTGGGCAGCGACCCCTGGTAGGCGCGCTGCGATCGCATTGCGTCGTAGACGTCGGCGATGCTGCAGAGCATCGTGGCAAGGTTCAGCTTCGGACGCGACACGCCGACCGGATAGCCGGTGCCGTCGCTGCGCAAGTGGTGCTCGAACGCGACCACCGGAGCGATGGACGGAATCTCCGGCGTGCGGCGCAGGATCTCGGCGCCGTCCACGACATGGCGCCGCATCACGTCCATTTCAGGGTCGGTGAGCCGATCCGGCTTCCTCAGAATCTCGGCCGGCGTGCGGACCTTGCCGATGTCGTGCATCAGCCCGGCAAGGCCGAACTCACGGAGCAGCCCGCCGTCGATGCCGAGCGCGCGCGCCTGGGCCATGGTGAGGATCGACACGTTCACCATGTGGGTGAAGGTGTAGTTGTCGTATTCCTTGAGCGCGGTGAGCGCGAGGAGCGCGGTCCGGTTCTGCGCCACTGCCTGCGACAGCTGCTCGATGAGATTTCGCGCTTCGCGTGGGTCAGGCCTGCCCTCGTGCTTGGCCGCCTCCCATACCTCTTCGGCTACGGTCGACGCCTCGGCATAGAGGCGACGGATGGCGGCCATGTCCGCGGCGGAGGTATCGACGCGCTCTTCGAGCTCGATCCGGCCGACGCGGATGTGGCGCAGGTTCTGCAAGGCGTCGAGGGCATCGGACGGCAGAGCGCCCGTTGTTTCCTGCCCGACCGGGCGCTCCGGGTGGCTGATGGTGTGCACCAGCGTGTCGATTTCGTCCGGTTCGACACCGCGTTCGAACGCGATGCGCTCGATGCCGAGCCGCTTCAGGCGCCGGACGAGCTCGCCGTAGGTCTCGCGGCTCTTCGGGAGCGCGAGCTCGCCGACGACGATGTCCCCGCCGACGATGCCGACCGTGATCGTGACCTGATCGGCGAGCAGCTGCGAGCAGGTTTCGGCGAGCGCGCCAAGCCCGCGGGCCACCAGCGGATGCCCGGGCCTGTAGAGCTGCAAGCCACGGACTGCGGCAGCGAGCCGGCGCACGAAATCGTCGGCCACGCGCATCTGGCGGGCTGCGTCCATTACGAAGGTCCTCCGGCCGGCCGGGCGCGGCGCGGCGCACTCATCGCGTCGGTGGCGGCCTTGCGCACCCCGCGCGGGCCGGTGGTGCTGGCCTCCTGCAGCACGGCGTCGCCGGCCGGGGAAGCAGTGGCGTGGAGCGCCCGCGCGGCGGCGGCGCGCAGGCGCGCGGTCCGCAGCGGCGCCCACCATTCACCGCGATCGAGCACCGTCTTGAGCACGTCGATGCCGCGCCGGTCGGCCCCGCTGCGCCCCAGCGCCTCGACGGCTGAGATGAAGGCAGCCTCGCTCGCGCCGGTGTGGCTGGTGTGCTCGAGGATGTAGACGATGAGGGGCGCCGCCCGCTCGTCGTTGAACGAGCCGATCGTGTGCATGATCGCCTCTCGGGCCCGATCGTCGCCAGCCTTCATCGCCTCCTCGAGCAGCGCGTACAGACTCACTCGTACCGATCTTGATGATCGCCCTCAGCGCCTCGCGCTGCACGTGAGGGTCGGCGTCGGCGAGCAGCACGTGCAGGTCGCCGAGCGCCCCCTCGCCCCCGACCGCCTGCATCACCTCGATCACGGCGCGGCGCACCGCCGGATTGGGCGAGTCGCGTAGCGCCTTGACGGGATCGAGCGCCGCCGCGCCGAAGCTAATCAGGACGTCCTTGGCGAGGCGGACGGCCAGGCGGCTGTCCTCGGAGCCGATCGCACCGACGAGCGGAAGGATCAGGCCAGGCCCAATCGTCGAGCAGAGTCCGTGGAGCACCGGCACGTCGACATCCGGCATCTGGCGCATGCATAGCATCAGGTGGCCGACGAGGACGCCGCCGGTGGCGCGGTCCAGCCCGGCCCTGGCGGCTCCCGCAAAGGGCGAGCGGGCATCGTCGGCGACGTCAGAAACGGCGGACGCGATCTGGTGCGCCAGCCGTAGATCGCCGACCAGCACCAGCTGTTCCAGTCGGGCCAGCGCCAGTTCCAGCACCGACGTCCAGGCTTCGGGGCGATCCTCGAGGCGGAGCAGGTCGACCAGCATCTGCTGGTCCAGGGCCCGCAGGTCCTCGTCCTTGACGGTGGAGATCCAGGCGGCAATGCGATCCGGCGGGTCGTCCGTGATGTGCTCGATCTCGACGGCCATCGCCCGGGCGGTGTTCAGCTCGCGGTCGTACTCGGCCGGAACGTAGTCGGCATCCGAGTACGACATCAGCAGCTTCACCGCGTGCATCCAGATGTCGTTGAACTGCGGGTCCGACCCGAGCGGCGAGAGCGAGACCCGCTCCTCGGCGAGCAGCAGGGCGGTATGGGCCTGGTCCTCGGAGGTGATCAGCGCGTTGAACGCTTCCGCCAGCCGTGACGTGGCGCCGCGATCGCGCGACACGTTCTCGGCCACGAATGCGGCCAGCTTCTCCTCGGTAAAGCGGGCCCGGATCTCACCTCCCAGATCGACGCCTTCTTCGAGGCGGTCACCGCCCTCCTTGCCCTTCGTGGTCTCCCCGAGGATCGCGAGCATCATGTCGGGTGACACCCGCGTGGTGCCGGCGGCGATGTTGTTCATCACCTCGTCGAACTCGTCGGGTGTGTGCGTGGCCGCGTAGTTGGCGAGAGAGCGCAGCAGCTTGACGACTGCTTCCTGTTGGCCCTCGGCCGACTGGCCGGCGGCGTGGGAGCGTTCCTGCAGCCGGGCCAGGAACTCGCCGAGGCGCTCGGCATCGCGCGCGATTTCGAGGAGCGACGCCAGCACCTTGTCGTCGAGCGTGCTCCGGTCGTCACCGACCAGGCAGCGATCAATCAGGTCCTCCCAGGTCGGGTCCAGCCGGCTGGCGGCGCTGTCCTTCTCGCGCAGGACCTCCGCGTAATCGATCTCTTTGATCTCCACCGGGCCGCCGCCGACCGCCTGCCACGCGCGCCCGATTCCGCCCTCTTTCCGGATCTCCTCGGGCGAGGTCGCGAGCAGCGACAGCAGCATGTGCCAGGCGCCGGCGGTCAGCGGCCCTTTAACTGTCAGCTCGCCGACGTTGAGCTTGTGGAGCAGCACCGCAAGTTCGTCCACCGCGGCCTCGGCGCGCGGCATCGTCTTCCCCTCGACCAGCAACGTGTCCGGGGTGACGGTGAAGATGAGCGGGCTAATTTCGGTCGCCGCCGCGCCTGCCGCCAGCAGCCGGGCGAGCGCCGCCTGAATCGTCGGATGGCTGGGCGGATACATCGACACGGCGCGGATGGCCGCCTTGCAGGCGCGGGCGAACTCCGCGACGCGGCCGGCCGCTTCCGCGGTCATCGGGTCGGGTGTCCTGGCGGTCGCCATCGGGTCGGGTGACGATTTTACCGGCAGTTGCACGTGTCGGCAGTCCGAAACCACCTCTCTTATCGGCCCGAAGCCCGCGGCGCCATACGCTATACTGCCGGCCGGCCCAATGCGCGCCGTCGACATCATTCGCGCAAAGCGCGACGGCCAGGTCCTGTCCCGCGCGGCCATCGACGCATTCGTCCAGGGGGTCACGACCGGCGACTGGCCCGACTACCAGGCCTCGGCGCTCCTCATGGCCGTCGTCCTCAAGGGGATGGGCGCGCAGGAGACCGCCGACCTGACCCGCGCGATGATCGAGTCGGGCCGGCGGGTCGATCTCTCGGCCCTGCCGGGCATAAAAGTCGGGAAGCACAGCACCGGCGGCGTTGGCGACAAGGTGTCGATCGTGCTCGCGCCGCTCGCCGCGGCCTGCGGCGTCACCGTCCCCAAGATGTCGGGCCGCGGACTCGGTCACACCGGCGGCACCCTGGACAAGCTGGAGGCGATCCCGGGGTTCCGCTGCGCCCTCTCCCTCGACGAGTTCCTGTCCGCGCTGGCCGACATCGGCTGCGCGATCATCAGCCAGACCGCCGACGTCGCCCCAGCGGACAAGAAGCTTTACGCGCTCCGCGACGTGACCGCCACCGTCGAGAGCATCCCTCTGATCTCCGCCTCGATCATGAGCAAGAAGCTCGCCGAGGGCAGCGACGCGCTGGTCCTCGACGTCAAATGCGGCCGCGGCGCGTTCATGAAGACGCTCGAAGATGCGACGCTGCTGGCGTGGTCGCTGGTCGGGATCGGTACTTCGTACGGGGTGAGGACCGAGGCAGTCATCAGCCGGATGGATTCGCCCCTGGGGCGAGCGGTTGGCAACGCCCTCGAGATCGAAGAGTGCCTCGACCTGCTCGAAGGGCGCGGCCCGGCCTCCCTGATGGCCGTCGTCAAGCGGCTGGCCAGCCGCATGCTGCAGGTCGGAGGCCGGGCGCGCAGCGACGACGACGCGGAAGCCCAGGTCCGTGCCGCGCTCGAGAGCGGCGCCGCGCTGGAGCGGTTCGCGCGGATGGTGGCGCGCCAGGGTGGCGACGCCGGCATCGTCGAGGACCGCAGCCGTCTGCCTCGAGCCCGGTCGCGCGCCCCGGTCCTGTCCCCCCGGTCGGGCGTCGTCCAGGAGGTGGACGCCGAGCGGATCGGCACGGCTTCGATGCTGCTCGGCGCCGGACGGACACGAGCCGAAGAAGCCGTCGATCCGGCGGCGGGAATCGTGCTCGAGGTCGAGCCCGGCGACGCCGTCGCGGCCGGGTCTCCGCTCATGCACCTGCATCACAACCACCCGGCGACCTTGGACGATGCGATCGCGCTGGCCGCGTCGGCGGTCATGATAGACGACCGCCCGGTGACGGCCGCACCGCTGATCATGGACTGGATTCACACATGAGCGCGGACGCATCGCGTCTGCTCGAGGAGAACGCGCGTGGGTGACTGGCTGATTCGTGTGCAGTCGCTGGTCGGCTTCGTCGGGATCCTCGCGTTCGCCTACGCGATGTCATCGAACCGCAAGGCGATCAGCGCCCGGGTAGTCGCCTGGGGCCTGAGTCTGCAGCTGCTGTTCGCGCTCGTCGTGCTCAAGACGGATGTGGGGCAATGGACCTTCCAGGTGCTCGGCGACAAGATCCGGCAGCTGCTCGAGTACTCCGCGGTCGGCGCCGCGTTCGTGTTCGGTCCGCTCGGCGATCGCGGGGTCTGGACCAAGGTGATGACCGGCGCGCTCGGCGAGGCCGGGGCGCAGTACGGAGTGATCTTCGCCTTTCAGATTCTCCCGACCATCATCTTCATCGCGGCGCTCTTCGCGATCCTCTATTACCTCGGCGTCATGCAGGTGGTGGTGCGGCTCTTTGCCGTCGTCATGAACCGCGTGATGGGAGCCAGTGGCGCGGAGTCGCTGAACGTCGCGGCCAGCATCTTCATGGGGCAGACCGAGGCGCCGCTGACGATTCGGCCCTATCTCGGACGAATGACGCAGTCGGAGCTGATGACGGTCATGACCTCCGGGATGGCTCACATCTCCGGCGGCATCATGGCCGCTTACATCGCATTCGGAATCGAGCCGAAGCACCTCTTGACCGCCGTGATCATGACCGCACCGGGCACGCTGATGATGGCGAAGATGTTCGTGCCCGAGACCGCCGTGCCCGAGACGTTGGGGACGGTGCGCCTCGACGTGGAGAAGACGGACGTCAACATCATCGACGCCGCCGGACGCGGGACCGGTGAGGGCTTACACCTGGCGATGAACGTCGGCGCGATGCTGATCAGCTTCGTCGCGCTGATCGCGCTGGTCAATGCCATCCTTGGTGTCACCGGGCTCACGCTCCAGCAGATCCTCGGCTGGATCTTCGCGCCGGTTGCGTGGGCCCTCGGCGTGCCGTGGCGCGACGCCACCGTTGTCGGGAACCTGCTCGGCACCAGGATGGTGCTGAACGAGTTCATCGCTTTCGCCGAGCTCGGGCCGCTGAAGGCGACGCTCGATCCGCGCTCGTTCACGATCGCAACCTTCGCGCTCTGCGGCTTCGCGAACTTCTCGTCGATCGGCATCCAGATCGGCGGCATCGGCGCGCTGGTCCCGGAACGCCGGCACGATCTGGCACGGCTCGGCTTCCGGGCCATGCTCGCCGGCACACTCGCCAACTTCATGACCGCGATCATCGTCGGCCTCCTGTTGTGAACGTGGGACCTCAAGACCTCTCATGAGCGAATTCGACAAGGCCGTTGAAGCGGCGGAGTTCCTGCGCGGCCGCGGATTCGGCGGGGCCGACGTGGCGGTGGTGCTCGGCTCGGGTCTCGGCGCCTTTGCCGAAACGCTGGCGGAGCGTTTCGAACTGCCGTATACCGACATCCCGCATTGGCCGGCGTCGGCCATCGTCGGGCACGCCGGACGGCTCGTCGGCGGTGTGCTCAAGGGCAAGAACGTGCTGGCGCTGTCGGGCCGCGTTCACTTCTACGAAGGTCACCCGCTCGCCACCGTCACCTTCGGGATCCGGGTGTTGGGCCGGCTCGGTGCGCCGCGGTTGATCCTCACGAATGCGGCCGGCGGCATCAACACGAAGTTCTCCCAGGGGGCGTTGATGCTGATCGACGATCACATCAACCTGCTCGGAAGCAATCCGCTGGTCGGCGCCAACGACGAGCGGTTCGGGCCGCGCTTCCCCGACATGAGTGAGATCTACTCGAAGCGCCTTCGCCAGCTGGCCGCCGCGGCGGCTGCGGCCGCCGGCGTACCTATCGAGCACGGCGTCTACATCGCAGTGCACGGCCCCAGCTACGAGACCCCTGCCGAGATCCGGGCGTTCCGGGGGTGGGGCGCCGATGCTGTCGGCATGTCCACGGCGCCCGAGGCGATCGTCGCGCGCCACATGGGGCTGGAGGTGCTCGGGATCTCGTGCATCACCAACATGGCCGCTGGCGTGCTGCCGCAGCCGCTGGTGCACGCCGAAGTCGTCGAGACCGCGCTTCGCGTCCGCGGTCAGTTCATCGCGCTGCTGGAGGGCACCATTGAGCGACTCTGACCAGCTCGTTGCCGCGGCCCGCGACGCGCGCGAGCGTGCGATCGCCACCTACTCCGGCTTTCGCGTCGGCGCCGCGCTCGAAACCGCCGACGGCACCATCGTCACCGGGTGCAACATCGAGAACGCGAGCTACGGCCTCACGATTTGCGCTGAGCGGGTCGCGATGTTCAAGGCGCTCTCCGAAGGCCACCGCACGTTCGTCCGCATCGTCGTCGTCGCTGACACCGTCGAGCCCACGCCGCCCTGCGGCGCCTGCCGCC
Source organism: uncultured Acidobacteriota bacterium (assembly GCA_963709325.1). Taxonomy (GTDB): domain Bacteria; phylum Acidobacteriota; class Vicinamibacteria; order Vicinamibacterales; family UBA2999; genus VFZN01. The sequence goes on from CAVPVV010000001.1 coordinate 414,644, forward strand.
AGATCTTGTGGGAGTTCGGACCCGATCTCGAGGTGATCGTCGCGAACCTGACGGAAGTGACCGGCCGCCACCGGATCGCCGATCTGCTGCCGCACGCCTTCGACGGCCGGCTGTTGGAATCGTAGTACGAAGGCGATCCCGGTATGATCGCTGAATGCTTCCGACCGTAGCCTGGGACGGCGACAACATCGTGATGGTGGACCAGCGCAAGCTGCCGGTCTCCGAGATCTACGTCACCTGCAAGACCGTCAACGACGTCGCCAAGGCGATCAAGACAATGGTCATTCGCGGCGCCCCGGCGATCGGTGTCAGCGCCGCGATGGGCGTCGCGCTCGGCGCGGCCCGCAGCAAGGCGAGCGGCACGAAGCAGTTCACGACAGAATTCCAGAGAAACTGCGATCTGTTGGCCGCCACCCGCCCGACCGCGGTGAACCTGTTCTGGGCCATCGAGCGGATGAAACAATCGTTCGCGGAAGGCGCGCAGGCCGGCGAGTCGGTCGAGCAGTTGAAAGCGCGGCTGCGAGCGACCGCCGACCGGATCCACGACGACGACGTGGAGAGCTGCCGGGCGATAGGGCGTCACGGCGCGACCGTGGTTCCGGCGGAGGCGCGGATCCTCACGCATTGCAACGCCGGGGCGCTGGCGACGGCCGGCTACGGCACTGCGCTCGGAGTGATCCGCGGCGCTGTCGAAGCAGGGAAGCGGGTCGCGGTACTCGCCGACGAGACGCGCCCGTTCCTGCAGGGAGCGCGGCTGACCGCGTGGGAGCTGGTCCGCGACGGCATCGATACGACGGTCATCACCGACAACATGGCGGGCGCGATGATGCGGGCCGGGCAGGTGGACATGATCGTCGTCGGCGCCGACCGGATTGCGGCAAACGGCGATACCGCGAACAAGATCGGCACCTATACGGTCGCGGTGCTGGCGAAGGAGCACGGGATTCCGTTCTACGTCGCCGCGCCGTGGTCCACCATCGACCTCGCGACGCCGAACGGCGAGGCGATTCCAATCGAGGAGCGGCCGAGCCGGGAAGTGACGCACGTCGGTCCCACCCAGGTCGTGCCAGAGGGCGCAAAGGTCCGCAACCCGTCGTTCGACGTGACCCCGGCGAAGTACATCGCGGGGATCATCACCGAGCGCGGCATCTACCGCGCGCCGTTCGAGGAGTCCCTCGCTGCGGCTGCGCAGGAAGCGGTCGCGGCGTCCTGACGAGCGTCGAGTTGGTGCAACGGTGCACCTGTGCACCCTTCTGCACCCTTGCACCCTTGCACTGCATTCCTCATGAGAATCCTTGCGATTGAAACCTCGTGCGATGAAACCGCGGCGGCGGTGATCACCGAGACTGCTGACGCCGAGCGCCCTTGGGCAATCGCGTCGAGCGTTGTTGCCTCCCAGGTGGAGATCCACCGCGAGTGGGGCGGCGTGGTGCCGGAACTCGCGTCCCGTCAGCACGTCCGCGACATCTGCGGCGTCGTCGAGCGCGCGTTGGACGAGGCACATCTGGAGTGGACCGACCTCGATGCGCTGGCGGTGACCCAGGGTCCCGGTCTCGTCGGATCGCTTCTGGTCGGCGTCTCGTTCGCGAAAGCGGCGGCGTGGGCCGCCGGCAAGCCGTTGGTGGCGGTCCATCACCTCGCGGGGCACATCGAGTCGATCTGGCTGGAGCACGGCGTCATTCCGCTGCCGGCGATCGTCCTCGTTGTCTCGGGTGGCCATACCAGCCTCTACCTGGTCCGGATCGAAGGCGAGTACGAACTCCTGGGCCGCACTCGAGACGATGCCGCGGGGGAGGCGTACGACAAGGTGGCGAAGCTGCTGGGCCTCGGGTATCCGGGCGGTCCGATTATCGACCGGCTGGCCGCCACTGGCGACGGCCGCGCCATCGCCTGGCCGGGGACGCGGCTGACCAACCCGGATCGCAACGCGCCGGAACGCGACGGGCGTTTCGATTTCAGCTTCTCGGGCCTCAAGACCGCGGTGCTGCGCCACGTCCGCGCCCGGCAGGCCGCTCTCGGCACCGAACAGTTGCCGGACGCTGAGGTCCACGACATCGCCGCCAGCTTTCAGAGACGCGTGGTCGACACGCTGGTCGACCGGACGTTCGCGGCGGCGCGCTGGTATGGCGCGAAATCGATCGGCATTGCCGGCGGCGTGTCTGCCAACGCCAGCCTGCGACGCGAGGCGACGGTTCGCGGCGCCGCCGTCGAAGTCCCGGTGTTCATCCCGCGCCCGTCGCTCTCGACCGACAACGCCGCGATGATCGGGGCCGCCGGTTTGCGGCAACTCGCGCGAGGCAACCTCGCGCCGCCGGATCTCAACGCCGCCGCCTCGCTTGTCTTGTGAACACGAAGGACACGAAGCTCACGAAGCTCACGAAGACAGGGCCGTCACCACAGAGATAACCGGACTCAAACTCCCATGTTGCGCAATGTCCTGGCCGTTATCAGGGATCTGTCGAATGTCTCCGGAAATCACCCCATACGTGGAATGGCTGCGGCCTTCGTGTCCTTCGTGTTTTCCGTCTTCACTCTCCGATAACTTTGACGAGCACGCGCTTCGCCCGCCGCCCGTCGAACTCGCCGTAGAAGATCTGCTCCCACGGACCGAAGTCCAGCTTTCCGGCAGTGATCGCGACCACTACCTCGCGGCCCATGATTTGCCTCTTCATGTGCGCGTCGGCGTTGTCCTCGCCGGTCCGGTTATGGGCGTAGCGCTCGGGCGAGGCGTCGAATGGCGCCAGTGTCTCGAGCCACGCCGCGTAATCCTTGTGCAGCCCGCGCTCGTCGTCGTTGATGAACACCGAGGCCGTGATATGCATGGCGTTGACCAGCACCAGGCCCTCGCGGACGCCGCTCTTGTGAACGGCGGCTGCGACCTGCGGCGTAATGTTCTCGAAGGCGACGCGGGCCGGCAGGTTGAATGTCAGGTATTCGGTGTGTGACTTCATATGGGCAAAGAGTACCCTGTCGCACCGGTCGTCGGGGTCGGAGGCGTGGTCGTACGGGACGGGCGCGCGCTGATCATCAAGCGGGCTCACGAGCCGCGTCGAGGCGAGTGGTCGATTCCCGGCGGGACCGTCGAGCTCGGCGAGCCGCTGACCGATGCCGTCCGCCGCGAGCTGCGCGAGGAAACCGGACTCGAGGTCATCGTCGGTCCGGTGATCGAGATGTTCGATCGCATCCATCGTGACGGCGACGGCCGCATCCGCTATCACTTCGTGATCATCGATTACCTGTGCGAAGCGTCAGCCGGAGACCCTTTCGCCGGCACCGACGCCGAGGCGGTCGCGTGGGTGACAGGCGAGGAACTCGAGTCCTACGGCGTCAACGCGCACGCGGCGGCGGTGATCAGGAGAGGTCTTGGGGTCTTGAGGTCTCGGCGGCTTGGGGCTCGCGGCCTCGAGGTCCTTCCGACTCCCGACTCCCGGTTCCCGGCTCCCGATTAGAATCTTGTCCATGACCGTTTCGCGCGACGCCGCCTGGCAACTGCTCACCGAATGGACGCAGAGCGACAGCCTGCGCAAACACGCACTCGCCGTCGAGGCCGCGGTTCGCGGCTACGCGCGCGAGCAGAACGCCAGCGAAGAGGAGTGGGCCGTCGTGGCGCTCCTCCACGATTTCGACTACGAGCGATACCCGACCCTTGGCGATCACCCGAACAAAGGATGCGAGCACCTGCGGTCGCTCGGCTACCCGGAATGGGTGATGAAGGCGATCCAGTCTCATGCCTGGGAGATCACCGGCGTGCAGCCCGAGACGCCGCTGGAACGGGCGCTGGTGGCGTGCGATGAAATGGCCGGGTTTGTCACCGCCGCCGCCCTGGTCCGGCCGAGCAAGAGCATCCTCGACCTCGAGGCGTCGTCAGTGAAGAAGCGCATGAAGGACAAGGCGTTCGCGCGCGCGGTGCCGCGCGAGCACCTTCAGAAGGGCGCTGAATTGATGGGCATGCCGCTCGAGACCCACATTGCGAACGTGATTCGCTTCATGCGTCCGCAGGCGGAAGCGCTCGGCCTCAAGGGCTCGCTCTGACGCTCAGCTGCAGCCGACGCTGCAGTCGCAACAGGGCCGGCGCTCCAGCCGGACCGGCATCCCGGCCGCGGCCACGCGTGCAATGCTCGGGCGACGAGCTGGCGGTAGTGGTTTTCACGATCACGGGACGCCTGCCGGTTGAGCAGTTGCCCGAACGCGGCTGAGGTCGTTTCCGTATACTTCACTGCATGCCAGCGGCAGCCGTGGCCGATCAGGAACCGAAAACCGAGCCGGTCGTCATCTGCGAGCAGCTCAGCGTCCGTTACGGCAGGAACTGGGCGCTCAAGGATGTGACGGCGACGTTCCAGCCCGGCGCGGTCGGACTGCTCGGGCCGAACGGTGCCGGAAAGAGCACACTCATCAAGACGCTGCTGGGGTTCGTCAAACCGGATCAGGGCCGCATGCGCGTGCTCGGACTGGACGTCGCCGCTGCTCCGCTCGAGATTCGCGCCCGCGTCGGATACATGCCGGAGAGCGACTCGCACATTCCCGGCATGAACGCGGTGTCTTTCGTTGCCTATTGTGGCCAGCTGTCAGGCCTGCCGCCCGCCGATGCCATGCAGCGCGCGCACGAGGTGCTCTACTACGTCGGCCTCGGCGAGGCTCGCTACCGCAACCTCGAAACCTATTCGACCGGCATGAAACAGCGGATCAAGCTGGCCCAGGCCATCGTTCACGATCCCGATTTGCTTTTCCTCGACGAGCCCACCAACGGCATGGACCCGAAGGGACGCGACGAGATGCTGGCGCTCATCAGGGACCTCGCCCACAACAAGCGCGTGAACCTGATCCTGTCGTCACACCTTCTGCCTGACGTCGAGTTCACCTGCGACCACGTGGTGGTCGTGGACAAGGGCGCCATCGCCACGGCCGGTCCGATCGCGGCGCTCAAGGGGACGCGCGGCCGCGTCTACGAGCTGCGCGTCAAGGGCAATCAGGCCGGTTTCATCGAGGTGTTGAAGGGCGAAGGGCTCGATTGCCACGACACGGACGAGGACATCATCCGCGTCTTCATTCCGGGGACGCCTGAAGCCGAGGCCGCTACAGCCGACACAGTGGACGCTGGCGCAGGAATCCTGTTCCGCCTCGCGGCGCGAGAACGCGTCCAGGTACGCCACCTGCGCCCGAGCGTGCCGACGCTCGAGGACGTCTTCGCCCGCGCTGTCGGTGAAGCCTGATCATGCCAATTCACGATCAGGGCTATCGCCGCTACGGAGGTGACAGGGCCGCGGTCGGCCGCGCCTGGCAGGTGATTGCCGGCGCCGGGATCCGATCGATCATCGGCAAACGGTCCTTCATCTCGCTCATGCTCTTCGCGTGGGCGCCGTTTGTCGTCCGGGCGGTGCAGATCTACGTTTCCGCCAACTTCCAGCAAGCGGCGTTTCTCGCTCCGAAGGGCGAGACCTTCCGCGAATTCCTCGAGGCGCAGAACATCTTCGTCTTCTTCGTGACCATCTGGGTCGGCGCCGGCCTGATTGCCAACGACCGTCGCGCCAACGCCCTGCAGCTCTATCTGTCGCGCCCGCTCAGCGCCGCCGAATACGTGGCCGGCAAGCTGGCGATTCTCTTCGTCTTCCTCACTTTCGTGACCTGGGCGCCGGCGATAGGGCTGCTGGTCGTGCAGACGGTGTTCGCCGGCAGCTTCACGTTCGTCCGCAACAACGCCTACCTGTTCCCGGCGATCACGCTGTTCTCGCTGGCCCAGGTGCTGCTCGCGTCCTCGACCATGCTCGCGCTCTCATCGCTCTCCAAGAGCAGCCGCTTCGTCGGCGTCATGTACGCCGGGCTGATGTTCTTCACCGCGGCGCTTTTCCAGGCGCTTCGCGGCATCACTGGTTCGTCCGCGTTCGCCTGGATCTCGCCGAACAACGCGCTCGATCAACTGGGCGACGTCATCTTCCGCATCCAGCCTCGCTACGACCTGCCGCCCGCAGTCGCCGCGCTCGTCGTGCTGGCGCTGATTGCCGGCTCCGGTATCGTGCTTGCCCGCCGCGTCAAGGGCGTGGAGATCGTCACGTGAGCCTCGCCGTGCCAGCAGCGGCTGACACCTCCACGGCGGACCCGCCCACTGCGCCGCCGCTCGTCCACGCCGAGCACCTGTCGAAGTGGTACGGGCAGGTGAGCGGGCTCAACGACGTTACCGTCTCCATCCCGCCCGGCATCACCGGGCTGCTCGGTCCGAACGGCGCAGGCAAGAGCACGTTCATGAAGCTGATGACCGGCCAGCTCAAGCCGAGTCAGGGCAGCATCCGCGTGTTCGGCGAGCCAGTCTGGGGGAATCCGGCCCTCTTCGCGCGCATCGGGTTCTGCCCGGAGCAGGACGCGTTCTACGACCGGATGACCGGGCTCGAATGGGTCACGGCGCTGATGCGGCTCAATGGCCTCGGCGAGCAGGAGTCAGCCGAGGCGGCAAAGATCGCGCTCGAAAGGGTCCACCTCCTCGATGCGGCGGACAAGAAGATCGGCGCCTACAGCAAGGGAATGCGCCAGCGCGTCAAGCTCGCCCAGGCGCTCGTCCACGATCCGGGGCTGCTCATCCTCGACGAGCCGCTGAGCGGAATGGACCCGCTGATGCGCCGGCGGACGATTCGCCTCATCAAGGACTGGGCCCGATCCGGCAAGCACATCATCGTCTCGAGCCACATCCTGCACGAGATCGAGGCGATGACCTCCAACATCCTCCTGATCAACAACGGCCGCATCGTCGCCGAAGGCAACGTTCACCAGATCCGCGATCTCATCGACACCCACCCCCACACTGTCTACGTGCGGGGCAGCGACCCGCGCTTGCTCGCGCGGCGCTTCCTTGCCGAAGACGACGTGCTGAGCCTCAAGTTCGAGCCCGGCGCGGTGGTGGTGGAGACCAGCCGACCGGACAGCTTCTACGCACGCCTCACCGAACTGGCCGCGACCGGTGAGGCCGGCGCGATCGACGAAGTGCAATCGCCGGACGACAACCTCCAGGCTGTCTTCCGCTACCTGGTGAAGCAATGAAGATTGGATTCTGGGGTGCGTCCCGGCGAGTGTTCGACCTCTCCCTGGGCGAGATGCTATGGTCGCGACGCACCATCTTCATGGCCCTGGTCGTTGGAGGTCCGGTGCTGCTCGCGCTCATCGTCCGGGCGCTCGACGTGTTCGGGATGACGGCGCTGCGCGTCAACGGGCGGGCGATCGGCGGGATCGGGGTCTTCGGCGTGATGCTGTGGATGCTCTTCCTCCGCTTCATCGTGCCGGTGCTGGCGGTGTTCTACGGCACTGCGCTGATGGCCGATGAGGTGGAAGACAAAACCTTGACCTACCTGTTCACGCGGCCGATCGCCCGCGGCGCGGTGCTGATGGGCAAATACCTCGCCTACCTGGTCTGCACGGTGCTGGTGGTGCTGCCGGCGGTCATGCTGGTGTATTTCCTGGTCGTGCCGTTCCGGGAGGTGCCGGGCACGTTCGTGTCTCTGGTCACGGACCTGGGCCTGCTGGCGCTCGGCCTGGCCGTTTACGGGGCGCTCTTCGCGTTCGTCGGCGCGTTCTTCAAGCGGCCGCTGGTGATCGGCCTGGTCTTCACCTTCGGCTGGGAGCCGACCGTGATGGCGTTGCCGGGCTATCTCAAGCAGTTCACGATTGCCTACTACCTCCAGGCGCTGGTGCCGCACGCCATGCCCAGCGAGGGCCTCACCAGCCTGCTCCAGGGCTTCTTTCGTGACACCCCGTCGCTGGGCCTAGCCTTTTTCTGGCTGGTGGTTTACGCGGGACTCTTCCTCTGGCTGGCGACCCGGGTGGTGGAGCGGCGGGAGTACGTGCTGGAGCAGTAGCGCCGGTGGGCGCGGACCTTGCATTTCGTCCCGGCTGTCAAGGAACCCGCCCCGTCAAGATTCCGTAATACGCTACAGGGAGCTGCGAGCGACGAATGACCAAGAAGACCCGCAATTTCGTGCTGGTTTCCGGGGCCATCCTCATTATCGGGCTCGGTACTGGGCTGGTGGCGTCCTACATGGGGCTGCCGGTTTCGCTTTTGTCCAGTGCGGCCGGTCCTGACGAGCTCCAGTACGTGCCGCAGAACGCGGCCGTGGTCGCCTACGCCAACGTCCGGGACGTCATGAACTCCGAGTTCCGGCAGCACTTCCGTCAGCACGAGCCCTCCTCGCAAGATCGCAACGAATTCCTGGAAAAGACCGGCGTCAACATCGAGCAGGATATCGACTCGGTCGTCGCCGCTTTTGTCCCCTCCTCCGATCCCTCGTCCAATCGCCCTGAGAAGTCCGCAGTGGTGCTGGCCCGCGGCCGCTTTGAAGCCGGCCGGCTGGAGACGCTGGCGCTAGAGCATGGCGGCTCGGCCGAGGATTACATGGGCAAGCGCCTGCTGATCCATCAGGGCGATCCGCCGGGAGGTGCCATGGCGGTCGGCTTCGTGGAACCGAACCTCGTGGCCCTGGGCAGCCTGGAGGCGGTGCGGCAGGCGATTGACGCGGGATCGAGCAACCGCAACGTGATGTCGAACAACGACCTGATGCGGTTGGTTGCCGACCTCGACAACAGCAACGCATGGGCGGTTGGGCGGTTCGACGAGCTGGCCCGCGAAGCACGTCTGCCTGCCGAAGTGCAGGGTCAGCTGCCGCCGGTCACCTGGTTCTCGGCCGCGGGCCACATCAACGGCGGGCTGAGCGGCGTGCTCAAGGCCGAAGCGCGCGACGAGGCGGCGGCGCAGAACCTCCGCGACATCGTGCGCGGCTTCCTCGCGATGGCGCGTCTACAGTCGGGCAGCCGCCCCGGGATCCAACAGCTGGTGGACTCCCTGCAACTGACTGGGGAGGGGACGACGGTGGCGCTGTCGTTCAATATTCCGAGCGAGTTCTTCGACGCCCTCGAGGCGATGTCGAAGCCAAAGCCGGCCGATCCCCGATAAAGGCACACCAGAAGGCAAAAGGCAGAAGCTCGAGGTAGGCCCGAGGCAGAGTGGCGAACCGCCGAGGCGGCACGCCGTTCTGCCTTTTGTCTTTTTTTGCCTTCGCCATCGGGCTGGCGCCTTTTGCCTTTTGCCTGTGCCGTCCGCTCCTTTACACTCCCGTCGGCAGGTTGACCGGTGCGCGACTTCGTCTTCTTCTACGGCACGCTGATGACCGCATTTAACCGTCCCGGACGGCAGCGGGTGGACGCCAGATTGTCGTTCGTCGGCCGGGGGCGGATCCGCGCGGCACTGTTCGATCTCGGCATCTATCCCGCGGCGGTTCCGGCCGATGACGACAGCCACGTCACCGGCGAGTTGTACGAACTGCAGGACGGTCCCGCGGTTCTGGCGGTCCTGGACGAAATCGAAGGCTTCCGGCCCAACGAGCCGGAGCGCAGCTTGTACCTCCGTGTCCGCACCGGTGTCACCCTCGAATCGGGCGAGACGCGGGAGGCGTGGGCGTACTTCTACAACGCTCCGCTCGGACGCGCAGAGCGCATCCCGTCAGGCGACTACCTCGAACACTTGCACCGACACGTTTGAGGGACAGGAGACGCCAAGCCCCAAGCCCCGGGTCTACTTCTGAACGCTCTTTAGTTCCTCGATGAGCGCGGCGATCGTCCCCTGCACCGGCTCGGACGGTTCGATGAATTCGATGCCCGAGTGGTACATCACGATGTCCTGATCGACATCGATGATGCGGGAGTGCGCGACGCGACCCTTGACGACGATCGAGCGATCGCGGAGAGTGAGGCGGAAGTCGTAGAGCGCGTCGAGGTGCAGAGGGAACAGCGTCTCGACCAGCATGCCGCCGGTGCTCACCTGCTGCACCGTGATTGGCTGGTACACCTTCACTTCGCCCTGGAGTGCGCCGAGAATCGGCACGCGCTCCGAATCTCGTTGCGCCCTGGTCACTTCATCATTATAGGTGCGTGATGCACGCTCCCTGCGCGCGATTGTGCGAGAGGTGTGCAACCGACCGGGGATATGCGTGCACGCGAGATCGCGCGCCTGCCGCCGCCAGCATGAAATGGCGTGGTCGATCACCCGTTTGAACGGTCGTTTGATAAACTCGATCGATCATGAGTCGCTCGGTTGTCATTCTCGGCGCGGCACGGACGCCAATCGGGAAGTACGGCGGGTCGTTCAGGGACGTGCATCCCGCTGAGCTCGGCGCCGTGGCCACCCGCGCTGCGCTGGGCGCGGCGGGCCTTGCCGCGGATGACGTGCAGGATGTGTGGATCGGACACGGCCGTCAGGCCGGTTCCGGTCCCAACCCGGCGCGGCAGGTGGCGCACCGCGCCGGCATTCCGCATGCGGCGCCGGCGCAGACGATCAACAAGGCGTGTGCATCGGGCCTGCAGGCGATCGCAAGTGGAGCGCAGGAGATTCTGCTCGGCGAAGCCGACGTCGTGCTTGCCGGCGGCATCGAGTCGATGAGCCGCATGCCGTACCTCGTGGACTCGATCGACGCGCGCTGGGGCCACAAGATGGGACAGTTCCAGTTCGTCGACGCGATGTATCGCGACGGCTTCCAGTGTCCGCTGTCGAACCTGATCATGGGCGAGACCGCGGAGGTGCTCGCGCGCCAGTACGGCATCACCCGCGAGCAGTCCGACAGCTTCGCGCTCGGCAGCCAACAGAAGGCCGAAGCGGCGCAGAAGGCCGGCCGCTTCACGGACGAGATCGCCCCGGTCACCGTTACCGAGCGTGGCAAGAGCATCGAGGTGGTTGCGGACGAGCATCCCCGCCACGGAAGCACCATCGACGCGCTTGGGAAGCTCCCCCTCACGTTCCCGAAGGTCGAAGGACACGAGGGCATCATCACCGCCGGCTCGGCGTCCGGGATCACCGACGGCGGCGCGGCGCTCGTGCTCGCCTCGTCGGAGTTCGCGGAGGCGCGCGGATTGCGGCCGCTCGCGACCATCACCGGGTGGGCCAGCGCCGGCGTGGACCCGCGGATCATGGGGATTGGGCCGGTGCCGGCCGTGAAGAAGCTGGAGCAGCGCACCGGGCTTGGCGTTGGCGACTTCGATCTCGTGGAACTGAACGAGGCGTTCGCGGCGCAGGTCCTCGCCGTGCTGGCCGACCTGCCGATTCCGGAGGACCGGCTCAACGTCAACGGTGGGGCGATCGCGCTCGGCCACCCAATCGGCGCCACTGGGGCCCGCATCGTTGTCACGCTACTCCATGAGCTGCGCCGCCGCGGTGGCGGGCGCGGGTTGGCCACGCTGTGCGTGAGCGGGGGGCTCGGAATGGCGCTGGCGCTCGAGGTCCGCGGTTGATGAACATCGCGGTCATCGCGGGCGACGGCATCGGCAAGGACGTCACGGCCGAAGCGGTGAAGGTCCTGGGCCGGGTCGAGGAGCTGTTTGGACTGCCGATCACGCTCGAGCAGCTGCCGTGGTCCGCGGATCACTACCTGAAGACCGGTGAGACGATGCCGGCGAACGGCTACGACCTGCTGCGCTCGTTCGACGCCGTTTTCGTCGGCGCGCTCGGCGATCCGCGCGTCGCCGATAACCGCCACGCACGCGACATCCTGCTCGGGACGCGGTTCGAGCTCGACCTCTACGTGAACTACCGCCCGGTCCGGCTGCTCGCCGATCGGCTCTGTCCGCTCAAGGACCGGGGCCGCGCCGACGTCAACTTCGTCGTGTTCCGCGAGAACACCGAAGGCATCTACGTCAGCGTCGGTGGACGCTTCAAGGCCGGGACCGAGGACGAGGTGGCGATCCAGGAGGAGATCAACACCTACAAGGGTGTCCACCGGATCATCCGCCACGCCTTCGAGTACGCGCTGGCCCACGGTCTCACCAGGGTCTGCATGGCCGACAAGAGCAACGCGATGCAGCAGGGGCACGCGCTCTGGCAGCGGGTCTTCCGGGCCGTGGCCGCTGACTATTCGGGCATTACGGCGACGCACCAGTACATCGACGCGCTGGCCATGTTCCTGGTGAAGGATCCCGGCCAGTACCAGGTGATCGTCACCAACAATTTGTTTGGCGACATCATCACCGACATCGGCGGGGCACTGCAGGGCGGGCTCGGCATGGCGGCCTCGGGAAACATCCATCCCGGCCGAACTTCGCTCTTCGAGCCGGTTCACGGATCGGCGCCTCCGCTCGCCGGGAAGAACCTCGCCAACCCGATGGGCGCGATTCTTTCGAGCGCGCTGATGCTGGAGACACTTGGGCAGGTCGACGCCGCGCGGGCCATCGAACGCGCGGTCATCGCGGCCATCGACGCCGGACAGACGACCGGCGACATCGGCGGTGCGCTCGGCACCCGCGAAGTAGGCGACTGGATTACCGCACGCATTCATTCGTAACGAGGGCTGAATTCCATGGCAGAGAACGTGTTCATTCTCGGCGGCGCACGCACGCCGATGACCCAGTACGTGGGCGGGCTGAAGGACGTGTCGGCAATCGACCTCGGCGCCGTCGCCGCGCGCGGCGCGCTCGCCCGCACCGCCGTCCAGCCCGAATGGGTGGACCATGTCGTGTTTGGAAACGTGCAGCAGAGCAGCGTGGACGCGCATTACGGCGCGCGCCACGTCGGTCTCAAGGCGGGGCTTCCGATCGAGGTCCCGGCGCTCACCGTCAACCGCCTGTGCGGCTCAGGCATCCAGGCCGTGCTGAGCGGCGCGCAGCACATCCAGCTCGGTGAAGCCGGCGTGGTGCTCGCCGGCGGCATGGAGAACATGAGCCAGGTGCCCCACATCATCCGCGGGCTCCGCTCGGGACTGAAGCTCGGGCAGGGCAAGATGGAGGACTGGCTGTGGGAAGGCCTCAACGACCCCTACGCGGGCTGTTCGATGGCAATCACCGCCGAGAACTGTGCCGCGAAGTACGGAATCACGCGTGAGGAGTCGGACGCCTTCGCGCTGCGCAGCCAGCAGCTCGCGCACCAGGCCTGGTGCTCCGGCGTGATGAAGCAGGAGGTCGTTCCCGTCGAAATCAAGGGCCGGAAGGGCGTCCAGCTGGTGGAGCAGGACGATCACATGCGTCCGGAAACCACGATGGAGGTGCTTGCAAAACTGCCGGCGGCGTTCAAGAAGGACGGCGTGGTCACGGCCGGCAACGCCAGCGGCATCGTCGACGGGGCAGCGGCGCTGGTCATCGCCAGCGAATCGGCCGCTAGGGCCCGCGGCGTCACGCCGCTCGGTCGGATCGTGTCCTGGGCAACCGTCGGCGTCGAGCCGACGATGATGGGGATGGGACCGGCGCCGTCGATCCGGAAGGCGCTGGAGAAGGCGAACCTGTCGCTCGCCGATCTCGATCTCATCGAGATCAACGAGGCCTTCGCGGCGCAGTATCTCGCCTGCGAAAGAGAGCTCGGGCTGGATCGCGAGAAGGTGAACGTCAACGGCGGCGCCATCGCCCTCGGGCACCCGCTCGGCGCGAGCGGCGCTCGCCTGCTGCTGACCCTGCTCCTGGAGCTGCGGCGCCGCGGTAAGCAGTACGGCGTCGCGTCGGCGTGCATCGGGGGCGGTCAGGGGATCGCCATGATTGTGGAAGCAATGTGATTGTGGCGGGAGTCGGGAACCGGGAGCCGGGAGTCGGACAACATGGCGATTAGAACAGTAGGGGTGTTGGGATGCGGCTTGATGGGCGCTGGAGTGGCGCAAGTGTCGGCCGCTGCGGGTTTCAAGACGGTCGTGCTCGAAGTGAACGGCGATGTTCTCAAGAAGGGACTTGGCCGGATCGAGAAGTTCCTCACTGACGGCGTGGCGAAGGGCAAGGTTACCGAGCAGGTGAAGACGACGACGCTCGGGAACCTGGCCGGGACGACGAGTTACGGCGATCTGAAGGCGTGCGATCTGGTGATCGAAGCGATCGTCGAGAACGTCGAATCGAAGAAGCAGGCCTACGCTCAGGTCGAAGCGGTCGTCGGGACTGACTGCTTGATCGCGTCGAATACCTCGTCGCTCTGCATCACCGAGCTCGCGGCCGCCACGAAGCGGCCGGATCGCTTCGGCGGGTTGCACTTCTTCAATCCCGTGCCGCTGATGAAACTCGTCGAAGTGATCAAGGCGCTGTCCACGAGCCAGGAGACGTTCGACGCGCTCTACGGCTTCGCCCAGGCGATCGGCAAGGAGCCGATCACCGCCCCCGATCGCGGCGGCTTCATCGTCAACCGGCTGCTGGTGCCGTATCTGCTCGACGCGATCCGATGCCTCGAGGAAGGGCTCGGAACCGCCGAGGACATCGATAAGGGGATGAAGCTCGGGTGCGGCTACCCGATGGGGCCGTTCACGCTGCTCGATTTCGTGGGGCTCGACACCACCTACTACATCGCCAACATCCTCTTCGAGGAGTTCCGCGAGGCGCGCTTCGCGCCGCCGCCGCTGCTGAAGCGGATGGTGTTGGCCGGATACCTGGGCAAGAAGGCCGGCCGCGGCTTCTACACCTACTGAGAGGCACCGGTTTCTTTTTACTTCGTCAGCTTCTTGAGCAGGATCTCGGCTTGCTGCTTGAAGCGCTTGTCCTCGGGCGTCCACTCGGGGTTCAGAGGGGCGTCAATTGCGGCGCGGAGCTGCTGGCGTGCCTCGTCGTGCTTCCCAAGTTCATCGAGGGTTTCCGCGAGGAACAGCCGGGTGATGATGCTGTTCTCGTCGTAGGTGAGCGACTTGCGGAGGTGCTGTTCGGATTTCTGGTCGTCGCCGCCGAACATGCCTGGCACCTTGAAGTACCAGCGACCGAGCGCGCGGTCGGGTGAGCCCTGCAGGAACGCTGGATCAATCGCGAGCACGGATTCGAGTGCTTCCCGGATCGGCGTGCGGTATTTGATTCCCTGCCGCAGGCCGTACGATTCGGCGAGCGCGCCCATGTTGGCGGCCATCCAGTACAGCCCTTCGGGGCGCTTCGGCTCGATCGCCGCTGCCGCCTTGCCGGCGGCGACGCCGCGTTCGAGTGCGGCACGCCGCTCCGGCTGCGGCAAGCCGTTGGTGCCCAGCCAATACTCGCCGCGAGAGGCCTTCCAGGCCGACTCGAAGTCTTTGGGATTCGCGGCGAGTCGGGCGGTCCAGATTTCGACTGCCTTCTTCGCTTCCGGCAACGACTCGCGTTCGCGGTAGAGCTCGTCGGGGTCTTCGGCCGCAACGGGTTGGGTGGTCGGCGCATCCAATACGGTGATGGCACTCACTGAACCCGCGCTGTTCGCGGCCGTACCGCCGGCCGCCGACCCTGAAACCAGCATGTACAATACGCCGATGCAGCACCTCATCCACAGCTTGCTGGAGGAGCTCGGCGAGGATCCGTCTCGGGAAGGTCTCGTCCGGACGCCCAAGCGTGTCGAGAAGGCGCTGAAGTTCCTGACGAGCGGATACCAGGCGGACATCGACACCGTGCTGAACGACGCCTTGTTCAGCGTCGATTATAACGAGATGGTGATCGTCAGAGACATCGACTTCTACAGTCTCTGCGAGCACCACCTGCTGCCGTTCTTCGGCAAGTGTCACGTGGCCTACATTCCCAACGGCCGGGTGATCGGCCTCAGCAAAATTCCGAGGCTGGTCGACATCTTCGCGCGCCGGCTCCAACTCCAGGAGCGCATGACCAACCAGATCGCCGAGACGATCCGCGAGAAGATCAACCCGCTGGGCGTTGCCGTCGTGTGCGAAGGCACCCACCTGTGCATGGCGATGCGCGGCGTGGAGAAGCAGAACTCCTATACCGTGACCAGCGCGATGGTCGGCGCCTTCCGCGACCACGCCCGTACCCGCATGGAGTTCCTCGAACTGCTGAAGCTCCGCAATCCCAGCCTGACGCAGGTGCCGCTCCCGCTCCCGGCTCCCGTCTCGCACCTCGAAGACTGAATCACGGGGGTTCGAAGGCACGAGGGTTCAAAGCACGCTCGTGATCTTCCCCGTGTACACTAGGCGGAGATGCGTTCGCTCGTCCTGGCGCTGGCCGTCGCGTGTCTTGCGGCCCCGGTCTTCGAGGCCCAGACCAAGAAAGCGCCTGCTCCAGCCAAGAAGACGGCGCCCGCTCCGTCGAAGAAGGCCGCGCCGCCTGCGACCTTGATGCGAGTCCAGGCGGAGATCACCTGCCCATCGGAGCTCGGCGCGGGCGTTCGGACCAAACGGCAGTTCTGTGACGTGTTGTCCGGCCGCGACCCCGCCGCCGGCGTGCTGGTCGCCATTCCGCCGCACCGCGGCCCGGTCACGCTCTCATTCGAGCTGCACAACCGGCACACCTATTCCGAAGACCTCGTCAAGGCGCGGCAGGCGTTCCGCCAGTACACGGCCACCATTGGCGTCCTGACCATGGACAACACGCTGGTGGAGCGGGCGGTGATCCAGTCCGAGTTCCGGACCGAGAAGGATCTTTTCGATCGAATCGGCGGCGGAGCGGGCCCGGGCGGCGTGAAGGCGGTTGCGCCGAGCGGTGACGAGTTCATCACGATCGAATTGCCGGAAGCGGTCGGCGAGCAGGTGAGCCTGCTCGGGGAGAAGCTGACCGTGCGCCGTCCCGACGGCATCGACACCTTCGTCTCCGCTGGTCGGCCGGTTGCGACGATCAGCAACGTGATGGTCGAGTTCCGTCCCGGGCCGCCGCCGAAGAAGCCGGCGGCGAAACCGCCGCCCAAGAAGCCCTGAGCCGCTGCTGCCTCGGCGGTGTTACGATGAGGTAATCGGTCCCCGGAAGGATACGTTGTCATGCGTATCGTCTGGTTCGTTGTCGCCGGGTTCGTCGCGACGATCGCTTTGGCCAGGACCGCCTCCGACGAGCCCATCCAACCCATCAAACCGGCGGCGGTGACGCAGCCGGCGCTCGTGGAGCTGGGCAAACAGCTCTACTTCGACCCCCGCCTCTCGCGCTCCGGCTTTATCTCGTGCAACTCGTGCCACAACTTGAGCATGGGCGGCTCGGACAACCTCGCGACGTCGATCGGGCACAACTGGCACAAGGGACCGATCAACGCCCCTACCGTGCTCAACTCGAGCCTCAACGTGGCGCAGTTCTGGGACGGGCGGGCCAAAGACCTGCAGGAGCAGGCTGGCGGTCCGATCGCCAATCCTGGAGAAATGGCCTACACCCACGAGCTCGCCGTCGAGACCGTTGCATCGATTCCGCAGTACGTTGGCGAATTCGAGAACGTTTTCGGCGCAGGGCCGATCGGCATCGCCAACGTGACCCGGGCGATCGCCGCGTTCGAGGAAACCCTGGTGACGCCGAACTCGAGATTCGACAAGTGGCTGCAGGGCGATCGCGCCGCGCTCGCCGCTGACGAGCGTGAGGGGTACGCGCTGTTCAAATCGAGCGGCTGCACCGCCTGTCACAATGGTCCAGCAGCCGGCGGCGCGTCGTTCCGCAAAATGGGCATCGTGGAGCCCTATCGAACGACCAATCCCGCCGAAGGACGGGTAGCAGTGACGGGCCGTGACGCGGACCGCTTCAGCTTCAAGGTGCCGACACTGCGCAACGTCGAGCTCACGTACCCGTTCTTTCACGATGGCGCCGCCGAGACCCTCGCGGACGCCGTCGATATCATGGGTCGGATTCAGCTCGGACGGCGCTACACGCCGGGAGAGAACGCACAGATCGTTGCGTTCCTGAGGACCCTGACCGGGGATCAGCCACGATTCGAGCTGCCGATCCTGCCTCCGTCTTCCGAGAAGACGCCGCGCCCGAGGCCCTTCTCCTGAGTCATCGAGCCCGAGGCGGAACCCGGTCACTCGGCGACTTCCGCCTCGGCCTCCATCTCGACGAGGTACTCGTCGCCGATCAACTCGGCGACGAGCAGCGTGTTGGCCGGCTGAATAGCGGCAAACCGCTCGCCATGAGCGCGGGCCACCGGTTCCCAGTCGCTTGGACGGCGCACGTAGACGCGGGTGCGAACCACGTCATGCAGCCGGGCTCCGAGCGAACGGAGCGACGCCTCGATCTTGTCGATCACGAAGTGCGTCTGCGCGGCCGGATCGATACCGCCGATCGCCCGGCTGCCATGTGTGGCTGTCGTGCCTGAGACCAGCACCCGCGTGCCGACGCGAATCGCGCGCGAGAAGCCGGCCATCGGTTCCCACACCGTCCCGCTGAAGCAGCGTGGGCGTCCTTCGTCGGCGCCGCGCACCTCGAACGGCGCTGGGAACGAGTCGAGGTGGTGGCTCAGGTCGCCCGATGCCGTCAAAAACGGCGGCGTGCGATACTCGTCGCCGCAGTCGCCGGGGATCGGCTTCAAGATCGAGCGCGCCTCGTCGAGGTCGCGCCGATCCTCGTCGCTGAGGGTGAACGAGAACGCCCGCAGGGTATCGTCGATGTGCTGCCGCTCGCCGAGCCGCGCGCCGACAATCACCGCCCCGACGGCAGGCTGCTCGAGGACCCAGCGGATCGCGACATTGGCAATCGACACGCCGTGGCGTTCGGCAACCCGCGCAGCCGCCTCCAGGACGGTCTGGTAGCGCTCCCAGCCGCCAGCAGCGCGAATGAAGCGCCCGTATTTCATTTGCGACCAGGTGCCGGTCCGCTCCCAGTTGGGCTCTCGCTCTCCGAGCCATTTCGCGCTGAGCCAGCCGCCGGCAATGGTGCCGTAGGCAAGCAGCTTCACGCCGCGTTCGAGACACAGCGCCGACATCCGGCCGGCGGCGCGCCCGTCGAGGAGCGACATCGCGACCTGGTTCGTGACGATCGGAAGACCGCTCGCGAGCGCGACGTTCAGGTGCGCGGTGTCGGTGTTCGTGAAACCGAGGTGGGCGATGAGGCCTTCCGCCCGGAGCTCGTCGAGGTAGAACATCGCATCGAGCCAGCTCGGGTCGGCCCACGTCCAGGCATGGAACTGCAGGAGGTCCAGCCGCTCGGTGTGCATCCGGCTGAGCGACCGCGTGACTGCCGCGCGCACCTCGTCGCGTGACACCGGGCCGGGTTTGGGCACCCACTTCGTGAAGAAGCGGGCTGCCGCAGCGTCGTGCCGCTGCCGGTACAGGCCCGTGACGTCCTCCGCCGATCCGTAGTGATCAGCCATGTCGAAGCCGGTGATACCCGCGGCCACGTAGGCCTGCATCGCATCGGCGGTCTTCTCGAGATCGAGCGACCGGCCGTCGCGCTCCATGTCGGCAATCTGCCAGAGACCGGTGAGCACCCGGCTCACCTCGAGCCCAGGCGCGACGGCAATGCGTTCAACGGCCACAGCTTGACTCCTTCGAGAACTCCGCGAACCCTGCGAACCCTGCGAACCTCGCGAACCCCGCGAACCTCATTCCGGCGGCAGCTCGCGGAAGCGCGTGTCGAGGTCGACGCCGGCCCGCACCAGCGCGGCCCGCTCGCGCAGATAGACCAGCGTGCCGGCCGCCATCACCAGCGCCCAGACCGGCGTCGAACGGAAATACCACGCCGCGGCGGGACCGGACAGGTCCCGCCAGGTGTGCACGCCGAGGAAGATCGCGAGCACGAGCACCCCTGCCGCCGCGAGGGGCGCCTGCACGGCTCGCGACGGAAGGACCTGCACCGCAGCCGCCAGCGCCGGGTTGCGCGCCGGCAGCGCGAGAACCGACGCCGACATCAGCATGAAATTGAAGAGCATCGACGTGACCAGGATGTCGACGCCGAGGAAGAAGTCGCCGGCCAGGTGGCTGCCGAGCACGCCAAGTGTCGCCATGCCTGCACTCGCGAGGACGGCCACGTGCGGCGTCCGGCGGGTCGGGTGAACCGCGGCAACCGCGGATGGGAAGATGCCGTCCTGGGCCCAGGCGAACATCAAACGCGACACGGCCAGCAGCATCGCCGGCAGATCCTTGATCAGTGCCACCGCGGCGCTCGACACGATGATCACGGTCCAGACCGGCGGCAGGAGCACGCCGAGGAGTCCCGGCGCGGTCAGGTCGCGCGTCTTCGCCTCGGCGGCGATGTACGACCAGGGTACGGCGTGATACACGGCGGCGGTGAAGAGCAGGTAGAACAATCCCACCGATCCCACCGCGATCCCGATCGCCAGCGGCAGATCCCGTCCCGGCCGTCTTGCTTCTCCACCCGCCTGGGCGATCGAATCGAACCCGATGAACGAGGCGAAGAGCAACGCCGATGCGGGCGCGAGCAGGCCGAGCGTCAGTTGCGGTTCGGGGGTCGCCGGCACGGCGCTCCCTCGCGCAGTCATGACAGTGCGGAAATCATTCTGATCGAAGGAAAAGCCCGCCACGATCACGACGGCGCCGAGCGCGAAGGTGAGGAACATGAGCGGCACGACCAGCCGTTCGTAGGCCTTCACGCCGCGAAGGTTCACCGCCGCCGCGGTCCACAGGCAGGCGAGCGAGATCGCCAGGCGAACCGGCCCGGATTCGAGCCACGCCGCCACGTTCTCCGCATTCACCGCCAGCGCGATGTCGCGAAGGAACGGGACCAGCACGTAGGAGACGACGCCGATGGCCACGCACAGCGAGAACCACTGGGAGAACGAGGCGATGAAGCCGAGGTACGGGTCCAGGCCGCGGCTGGCGTAGACGTAACTGCCGCCGGCGCGCGGCATCGCCGATGCCAGCGTCGCGTAGGCGAGGCCGGCAAGCACCGCGGGAACCGCGGCGACGACGAACGCGAGGAGGACGTGCGGCCCGATGCCTGGCACGTGGCGCTGGATCATGAACGGAATGACGTTGATGCCGGCGCCGACCATGCTGCAGACGCCGGTCGCGACGAGCCCCATGAGGCCCATTTCGCGGGCCAGGCGGGTCTCGGCCACGGCTATCCGCGTGCCTCGCGATAGCAGCGGACGATCGCCTCAGCCGACCGATCGATGTCCTGCTCCGTCGTCGACCAGTTGGAAACCGAGACTCGCATCACCTGCCGGCCCTGCCAGACCGCGCCGCCGGCCCAGCACGTGCCGTCGGCCTGAACGCGGGCGATGCAGGCTCGCGTGATCTCATCGCCATCCTGCGGCGCATGCCCCTCGAATCGGAGCAGGACCTGATTGAGGGCGACGTCATTCAGAACTCCCACACCGGGCTCGCCGGCCATCCTGCGGGCCATGCGCCGCGCCAGCGCGCAGTTGCGTCGCACCAGCTCCTGGATGCCGCTGCGGCCGAGAGACCGCAGCAGCGCGTAGATCGGCAGCACGCGCGAGCGGCGCGAGGATTCCGGGACCCAATCCATGCCGACGCGCTCCTCATCCGCCCCGCGCTGGAGGTAGGAGGCGCGCATTCCCATCGCGGCCCGATGCGGGGCTGCGTCCGAAACGATAGCCAGCCCCGAGTCGTAGGGAACGTTCAGCCATTTGTGCGCGTCGGTCGCCCAGGAATCCGCCTGGCCCAGGCCGGTGACCTCGGACTGCAACTCGGGGACGGTCGCGGCCCACAAGCCAAACGCGCCATCGACGTGGACCCATGCGCTACGGGCGTGGGCGATTTCCACGACGCGGCCGATCGGATCGCTGGCCCCGGTGTTGACGTTGCCAACCTGGGCGCACACGATCAGCGGCCCTTCCAGACCGGCGATCGTCTTCTCCAGGACCTCTGCCCGCATCCTCCCTTGCCCGTCCACCGCCACCCTGACGAGCTCGTCGGTGCCGAATCCGAGGAGGCGAAGCCCGCCGACCGCCGAGATGTGGACTTCATCGCCGACGACCACCGTGATTCGCGGCGCCCGCTGCAGCCCATCGGCCTCGACGTTCCAGCCGGCCCGCCGCAGCACTTCGTGGCGCGCCGCGGCCAGGCACGTGAAGTTCGCCATGTGGCAACCGGTGACGAAGCCAACCGAGCTCTGGGCTGGCAAGCCGAGAAGCTCCAGCAGCCAGGCGGACACGACGTCCTCGATGACGGCGACGGCCGGCGACATGACGTACATCGCGCCGTTCTGATCCCACGCGCTGGCCAGCCAGTCTGCAGCAACCGTCACCGGCACCGCGCCGCCGGTGACGAAACCGAAAAAACGCGGACCCGCGCTCGCGACCACGCCGGGATCGGCGGCGCTGGCCAGCTGCTCGATCACCCGGACCGGATCGTCGCCTCCCTCCGGCAAGGGACCGCCGAGCGCCGCACGAAGTGCGCCGACGTCCGCAGTGCCGCCGACATGGCGCCTGGCCACGCCTTCAAGGTAGTCAATCGCACGCGCGTAAGCGCAATCGAGGACGGAGATGGCGCTCATGACGGTCCGGTCCATTCGTCGATGATGGTACAGAGATCGATGTCAGGAGCGAGCAGGCAGCTGTGGCCGTGCCCCTCGAGAATCCGCAACGTGCCGTTGGGCGCAAGTGACGACATCAACCGCGCCTGCTCGACGGCCGGGACCAGGTGATCGCGATCGGCGGCAAGGAACAAGGCCGGCGTCCTGAGCTCGCGGAGCGGTTCCCTGACGTCGTAGCCGCGCAGCATCCGCAGCCGTGAAACGTAGCCTTCGCGTGTCGTCGCGCGCATCAACTCATGAAATCGGCGAAGCTCCGCGGGTCCGGTGTGGCGAGAGTGCATTCGCCACGCGGTCAGTTGCCGGACGAGGGGCATCACACCCCATGGCATCCGCCGGAGCAGCTGATAACCGAGCCACAGCCGCGCCTGGGGGCTGAAGAACGGGAACGAGTTGAGAATCACCAGCCGCGCCACTCGCTCCGGGTGGGCAATGGCATAGGAGAGCGAGAGCGCGCCGCCGAACGATTCGCCGACGAGCGTCACCGGCTCGCCCGCAGTGGTCTCCTCAACCCGCGCGTCGAGCTCGGCGACGAGCTCGTCGAGGCGCTCCGCCGTGTCGCGCAGCCGGTGTGTGGTGACAGAGAAGCGCCGCTCGAGGAGCGGAACCTGACGGTAGAAGAGGAGTCCCGTGCCATCGAGACCCGGCACGAGGACCAGCGGAGCCGCCATCTGATGGATATGGTAGCCTCCCGCCGTGACGCTCGCCCAGACGGCACGCGTGGCCTGGACCGTGGTTTCGATCTTTCTCGTCGAGACGATGACGTTCGGGCTGGCGGCGTTGCCGGCAGTGTGGTTCTGGAACTGGGGCCTGACGTGGATTCCCGATCGCTGGCCGCTTGTCCGGCCCGCGTTCGTGGCGATGTCGCTCGTGCCCGCATATCTGGTGTTTGCGATCGCGCTGACGGCGCTGTCGGCGGGCGGAATGCGGATCCTTGGGTGGCGGACTCCGCCTCCGGGTGAGTGGAAGCTCCGCGATCTCGAATGGCCGCTTCTCGACTGGTCGCGCTACATGATCGCGACCCACGTCGTCCGGGTCTTCGTCGGGACGTTCTTCCGGTCGTCGCCGATCTGGACGTGGTACATGCGCTGGAACGGCGCGCGAATCGGACGAGGCGTCTATATCAACAGCCTCTCGATTTCGGACCACAACATGCTCGAGTTCGGAGACGGCGTGGTGATCGGCGAGAGCGTGCACCTGTCTGGTCATACGGTCGAAGGCGGCGTGGTCAAGACCGGCTACGTGCGACTCGGGCGGTTCGTCACCGTCGGCCTGGGCAGCATGATCGGCATCGGCGTCGAGGCCGGCGAGAAGTGCCAGATCGGCGCGCTCAGTGTCGTGCCAAAATACTCGAGCCTCGAAGGCGGGGCCGTCTACGCCGGCGCTCCGGTCAAGCGCATCGACCGTCGCGCAGTGGCCGCCGTGTGACGGCTCCCGAATCCCGGCTCCGACTCCCGACACGATCCCGTGCCCCAGCTGCTCTCGATCATCGTCCCCGTCTACAACGAAGAGCGAACGGTTGCCGCGGTCATCGACCGGCTGCTGACGATTCCCCTGCCCGCCGATCGTGAAATCGTCGTCGTGAACGACGGATCGACGGACGGCACGAAGGACGTGCTCGACAGGGTCACGCCTCGACCGGGTGTGCTGGAGATCGTCCACGCCGCTCGAAACGGCGGCAAAGGAAGCGCGATTCGGACTGGTTTCGCCCGGGCCCGGGGCACGGTCTTCGCGATCCAGGATGCTGATCTCGAGCTCGATCCCGCCCAACTGGCGACGCTGGTGCAACCAATCCTGGACGGGCGCACGAGAGTGGTCTACGGCTCGCGTTTCCTCGCCGGCCGCCCTCCGGCCCCGCTTATTTCAATTCTCGCGAACCGGGCGCTGACGCTTGCGACCAACGTCCTGTACGGGGCGCGGATCACCGACATGGAGACCTGCTACAAGATCATGGCCGGCGATGTCGCACGTGGCCTGAAGCTCGAAGCCAACCGGTTCGATATTGAGCCCGAGATAACCGCCAAGCTGCTGAAGGCCGGTCACCAGATCCTGGAACTCCCGGTGAAGTTCGAGCCGCGCAGCCGGGCCCAGGGCAAGAAGATCGGGTGGCGCGACGGCGTGCACGCCGTGCAGGTCCTCGTCAAGTACCGCTTTCGCGAATGACCCGCGTCGCGACGCTCGTCGCCGTCCTGGCGGCGCTGGCGACGGGCGGCGCCGGACTGAAGTTCTCGACCCGCGCGGTCGGCGGGTCTGATTCCTCGTGCTACGGCTTGATGGTGAGATCGTTCTCGAGCGGCCGGCGGCAGCCGCAGAGCACGCTGGCCGCCTCGGCACCGTGGCCGAATGCCGCCCTGACGCTCGCGCCGGCGGGTTTCATCCCATCGCCGCTGACGGCGGGCGCGGCCTCCCCGGTCTGCGCGCCAGGCTTTGCGCTGCTCGCGACGCCGCTGGTCTGGATAGCAGGCCCCGACGCCTTCTTCTGGTTGTCTCCGCTGGCCGGCGCTGTCCTCGTGTGGCTCGCGTTCATGCTGGCGAGAAGCCTGGCCGATAGCGCCGCCGGCGCAGCTGCCGCCGTGACTACGGCGACGATGCCGGTGCTGCTCTATCAGCTCGTGCAGCCGATGAACGACGTCACGACCGCCGTGTGCTGGGTTGGGGGGATCGTCGCGGTCGTGGTCCCGGCCCGCCCACGTCCGTGGCTGGCCGGTTTTCTCATTGGGCTTTCGCTACTCGTGCGTCCGAACCTGCTCCCGGCGGCCGTGGTGCTGGGCCTGCTGACCGCGTGGCGATACGGAGTCCGTGTCGCGGTCCGGCTTGGCGCCGCGAGCGTGCCGGCCGGACTCGTCGTGCTCGCCTGCAACGCAGCCTTGTATGGAGGAGTCCTCGCGTCCGGTTATGGCTCCGCCGCGGCGTTATTCAGCGGCGCCAACATCCCTCTCAACCTGTCCCGCTACGGCCGCTCCCTGGTCGAAACCCAATTCGCGTGGCCGCTCCTGGGCGCTCTCGCTCCTCTCGCCATTGCCGGCCCACGCCGCTCGTCAACGTGGTTGGTCCTGATCTCGGCGCTCGCCGTAATCACCTGTTACTTGCCGTACACGTCCTATCCGGAGTGGTGGTATCTGCGTTTTCTCTTGCCGGCCGTCGTGCCGCTCGTCGTGCTCGCGGCGGCCGCGTGTGCCGTGATTCTTCGTAGATTCGACTCTCGCGGCGAGGCGGTGCTGCTCGTGGCGGCCGTGCTTATCGCGGCGTTGCAGGTGCGCGTCGCCGCCGAGAGGCAGGTTTTCGAGCTGCGGACGCTGGAGGCACGGTTCCGCCTGGCTGGAGAAACCGTTCGGGATCGGCTGCCTGCGGGCGCTACGGCGATCACCGTCTGGGACAGCGGCAGCATTCGCTATCACGCGGGCAACGAGGTCGTGCTCTGGGACTCGCTCGATCCTTCGTGGCTCGATCGCGCGGCCGCCTGGCTGGAGAACGATGGCCGCACGGCTGTCGTTGTCGTCGAGCGATGGGAAGAGTCCCGGTTTCGCGAGCGATTTGCGGGTCAGCAGTTCGGCGGGCTGGACTGGCCGCCGCGTTTCGACGTGGATAACCGCGTCCGGGTGTTCGTCATGGCCGATCGCGCGCGATACCTGGCTGGCGAGCCGGTTGCGACCGAAATCGTTTGGGCCCGGTAAACCGCCGTCAGTCCACGACGCGCGCGAACGGAAGATCGTGGCGCGCGGCCCAGCGTTCCCATTGGCGCGCGGTTCGCGTGCGCATCACCGCCGTGAGGTCGTCACCGTCGCTGAAATTCAAGGCTTCGTAGAGACGGCTACGGAAGTGCGGCTCCAGCGCCGCGATCGCGATCCACCCGTCCCGCGTTTCGTACACGCCGTAGGCCGCGAGTGCGCCTCCCAACACGCCGTGAGGTCTGGTCAAGCCGAAGGCCCGCGGCAGCGCCGCGGTGACGACCGCATCTTTCAGCCCGACCACCGCGTTGCAAGGCGGCGTACGTCGGAGGAGCAATAGGGCCGCCGACACCGCGCGCTCTGCGCCCATGACGTCTGCCAGCAGCGTCCGCGGCAGCTCGTGGCCAATCAGGCCTGCCTGCGCCTGATAGGTCAGGTCGTGACCGGGCCGTTCCGGCTCCGCGGTGTCGCCGACGATGTTCAGCCAGCGGAGCGCTGGATGATGTCGGGCGAGCCGTCGCGCCGTGATCCCAAGACGTCCAAGCGCTGCCGGCCGCTGCGACGTGAGGAGCAGGTCAGCCTGCGCGAGGAGTGCGGTCAGCCGCTTTCGACCCGCGGGCAGCTTCAGGTCGATGCGGGCGACCATCACGCGCCGGTGCATCTCGAGATACCAGGGCTCGCTGAATCCGCGCATCGGATCGCCGGCGGGAGGCTCGACCTTCACCGCGGTCGCGCCCTCTGCGACGAGGCGCGAGAGCGCCAGCGGGCCTGGCACGTTCTGCGCGAGGCTGACGATGCGGACCCCGGAGAGCGGTAGCGGCGCGTTCCGTGTGCGCGGCGCGGCCGTGGAACGGCGGGCAGCCACGGGTTCAGTCGCCGAAGTGAATCCGGTGTTCGACCTCGGCGAAGCGCCGCGCCGCTTCGGGTTCGGGTGCGATCAGCGAGACCGCGATCCCGACGAGAAATGACAACGGGATGGTCACAAGACCGGGATTGCGCAGCGGGAACCAGGCCGTGGGCTGCTTGAGGATGTCGACCTGAACGGTCGGCGACAGGTAGATGAGGATCAGCGCCGAGGCGGTGCCGACGATCATCGACGCCTGGGCGCCGCGGGTGGTGAAGGCCCGCCAGAAGACCGACATCACCAGGGCAGGGAAGTTGGCGCTGGCGGCGATCGCGAACGCCAGGCCGACCATGAACGCCACGTTCTGTCCCTTGAACACGATGCCCAGCACGATCGACGCGATTGCCAGCACGATGGTCGCGGCTCGCGCGACGACGAACTGCTCGTGCTCGGCAGCATGGCCGCGGCGGATGACGCTGACCCAGACGTCGTGAGCCAGCGCCGCCGCTCCCGCGAGCGTCAGGCCGGCAACAACCGCGAGAATCGTGGCGAATGCCACGGCGGCGATGAACCCGAGGAACGCCTGGCCGCCAACCGTTTCAGCGAGAAGCAGCGCCGCCATGTTGCCGCCGGCGTCCACCTTGCGGATTGCGTCCTGGCCGACCAGGACCATCGCGCCGAACCCGAGCACGAACGTGAGCAGAAAGAACGTGCCCACCGCGCCGGTCGCGACCGCGACCGACAGCCGCGCCGTCTTCGCGTCAGGCACCGTGTAGAAGCGCATCAGGACGTGGGGAAGCCCCGCGGTCCCGAACATCAGCGCGATGCCGAGCGATATCGCGTCCAGCGGATCCGAGACGAGCCGGCCGGGCGCGAGCACGGCTGCTCCGTACTGCCGCGCCGCCTCGCTGAAGAGCGCCAGCGGGTTCATGCTGAACCGGGCGAGGACGAGGAACGCGAGCAGGAACGCGCCGCTCAGCAAGAGTACCGCCTTGACGATCTGCACCCATGTCGTCGCCAGCATGCCGCCGAAGAGCACGTATGCCAGCATGACGAGTCCGACGATGACCACCGCGGTTTCGTAGGGGAGACCGAACAGGAGCCGAATCAGGTTGCCGGCGCCAACCATCTGCGCGATCAGGTAGAAGGCCACCACCGCCAGCCCGCCGAACGCCGAGGCGACTCGCACCGGCGTCTGTCGCAGCCGGTACGCGACCACATCGGTGAAGGTGTACTTGCCGAGGTTGCGGAGGGGCTCGGCGATCATGCAGATCACCACCGGCCAGCCAACCAGGAAGCCGATCGAGTAGATGAGCCCGTCGAAGCCGGAGAGCGACACGAGGCCGGCGATCCCGAGGAAGCTGGCCGCGCTCATGTAGTCGCCCGCGAGCGCAAGGCCGTTCTGGGTGGCGGTGATGTTCCGGCCGGCGGCGAAGAACGTCTCGGTGTTCTTCGTTCGCCGTGCCGCAAACCAGGTGATGACCAGCGAGAGCGCGATGAACAGCGCGAAACCGCCGATCGCAATCGGGTTGGGGCCTGCTCCGCTCACCGGGGCCCTGCCTCGTGCCTGAGCGCGGCGAGCGCCGGATCGTAGTGCCGGTTGGCCCAGCCCACGTAAATCGCAATCAGCAGCCACGCCGAGACGATGACCATGGCTCCCAGCAGGATCCCGAGCGACAGTCCTTCGGCGATCGGCGTGCCGAGAAGCGGCTTGTCGTAGGCGACGAGCAGGATGAAGCCGACGTAGATCACTGCCATGGTCAGCGTGATGGTGAGGGCAATGCGCCAGCGGGCGGCATCGAGCGTGCGCAGCTTGTCAGATGGGGACGACACGCGGCGCATGATACAGCAGGCGGCGGTTGAGCCACCGCAGGCCCTCGGCAGGCCGCGCTGCGGACGTCGGCGCACCGAGGTCGGCAGGACGCTATACTCGGCCGGCGAGGTGCCCGTGCGCATGAAGCTGTACATTCCGGTCTGTGCCTGCCTCCTTGTTGCCGCGTGCAGCGGCCCGCAAGCCTCGGCCGCCCGCGCGGCCGCGAGCACCAACCCGTTCACAATCGACGATCTGATCGCCATCAAGCACCCGTCCGCGCCCGTGTGGTCGCCCGACGGGAAGCGCGTTGTCTTCGTCTGGGACCGCGCCGGCGTGTCGAACCTGTATGTTTCGGAGCTCTCGGGCGCCGAGCCGCGCGCGCTGACGTCGGAAGCCGGCGCCGGCGTGACCAGCGTCCCGTTCTGGAGCGGCGACAGCAAACGGATCTACTTCGCGCATCGGGGCGACCTGTGGCAGGTGCCGGCCGACGGCGGGGCCGCCGCGCCAGTGTGGACGACGCCAGCGGTTGAATCGGAGATCACTCGCGGCCCAGACGCTACGCGCGTGGCTTTCACGCGGCGGGCCGACCAGGGGACCGAGCTCGTCGTGCGTGCCCTCGACGCCGGCACCGAGACCGTTATCGCTCGCGACGAGCAGTCCATCGGCGGAGTCTCGTGGTCGCCGGACGGCCGGCGCATCGCATATGCCGCCGGCGCGCGATCGATCCGCCACGAGCAGGTGCCGGACTACTCTGGCGCGAAGATCATCTACACGGTCACCGAGCGCGTGCCCGGTCGGGCGTTCGTGGCGAGCACGAGCGGAGGCCGCGTTGTTGCCGTCCAGGAGGCCGCCGGCGGAGGCTTGCGATGGCTCGGCAACGACCGGCTGGTGTTCGACCGGCAGTCACCGGATTTCAAGCGCCGGACCACGTTTGTCGCCGACGCGTCGACCGGCGCGGCCCGCCAGCTGCGCGAAGACGTGGACGCGAAGTTCTGGAGCATCCCCGGCAACACCGGTGCAGCGGCACAGCCATCGCCGGATGGGAAATGGATCGCGTTCCTTTCCGATCGTGACGGGTGGGATCACCTCTACGTGATGGCCGCCGGCGGCGGCGAACCGGTCCAGGTGACGAAGGGGGAGTTCGAGGCCTGGCGACCCAGTTGGTCTCCCGACAGCACGCGCATCGCGTTCGACGCCAACCTGCCCGGCAAGCCCGGCACCCGGCAGATCGGCATCGCGAAGATCGACGGTGATACGCAGCCGAAGGCGACGGTCGCGATGATCACCGACGCGCGCGGCACTCATATCGCGCCCGAGTGGTCGCCCGACGGGACGCGTCTAGTCTACCAGCACACCGATCCGCGGACGTCGGCGGATCTGTTCGTCATCGCTGCGGCTGGCGGCGCCTCGTCGCGGCTTTCCAATTCGTTGCCTGCAGCTGTCGCCGAGGCGAACCTCGTCGAGCCCGAGTTCGTCACCTATCCGGGACCGGACGCCAGGCCAGTGCCGGGCTGGCTGTTCGTGCCGAAGACCCTCGACCGCTCGAAGAAGCACCCGGCGATCGTCTGGATTCACGGCGACGGCGTGAACCAGAACTACGACGGCTGGCACGTGCAGCGGAACTACGCCGTGTACTACTCGTTTCACCAATACCTGCTACAGCAAGGCTATGTCGTGTTCGCGCCGGACTATCGCGGCAGCATTGGCTACGGGCGCGACTGGCGGCAGGGCGTCTACATGGACGTCGGCGGCAAGGACGCGCAGGACGCGTGGATGGCCGCCAACTATTTGAAGACGCTGTCCTACGTGGATGGCGATCGCATGGGGGTATGGGGGCTCAGCTACGGCGGGTTCTTCACGCTGATTGCGGTGACCGACCAGCCGACACTGTTCCGGGCCGGGGTGGACGTTGCCGGCGTCGTCGATTACGCGATGTACTACGAGGATCCCTATCACGGCGGCTGGACCGCGAGCCGCATCGGGACGCCGGACCAGAACCCCGAGGTCTACAAGAAGGCCTCACCGATCTCTCATGTGGACCGCCTCCAGCGGCCGCTCCTGATCCTGCACGGGACCTCCGACGTCAACGTCCCGTACCTGCACTCGGTCCGGCTGACCGACGAGTTGTTGAAGAAGGGAAAGGGCGAACTCTTCGAGTTCATGACCTACCCGGGCGAGTTCCACTACTTCACGCGCGCCCACGTGCTGCAGGATGCGTGGAGCCGGGTGGATCGGTTCTTCGCAGCTCACCTCCGCGGCGCGATCGCCGGCGACTGACACGAGAGGTTCATGCCGTGAAGAGAAAAAGGCCGCGACGCGGTTGCGTCGCGGCCTCTTAGTGGGGCCTGAAGTCTGAAGCTTACTGCTCCGGCTTGTGGAGCACTTCCTGGACCGGCGAGTCCTTCTTCCGCCCGCGCAGGCCCTGGATCTGGAGGACCGGCTCACCCGGCTGCTCTTTCAGCACGTGCTGGCGGTAGAGCTTCTCCATCTCCGCGTGATGACGCTGTTCTTCGGTCGTCATCTCGTGCTTCTGCTGCCGGGCCCGAAGCTTTTCCTCGCGGGCGTTCTTGGCGATGCCCATCTCGTCGAGGTCGGTCTGCGCGCCCTTCGCCACCGCTTCGGCGTTCAGCTTCAGCGAGTGATCGGTCGTGTTGAGCGGCACGTTCTTGTTCCCGGCGAAGATCTCGTGGCGGCCGTGGTCTTCGTACCACTTGGTGAGCGTCGCCGTCATGTGCATCTTCTCGATGATGTTCCGCCAGCCGATGCCGGTGTTGTAGGCGCAGAAGGAAATCTCACCCTGCTGCGTGGCGTAGGGGATGATGCACATCTCGGTACGCCGGAAGTCGTAGTTGAACAGGTCCTGGAACCACATCCCCGCGATGAAGAGGAAGTTCCAGCGATCGGCGCGGCGCTTCTCGATGTCGGCCGCGGTGCGGTCGCCCTCGACCTTGCCGTACTTGCCCTTCTGAGCGCCCTTGGTGGCGCCGAAGGTCTT
Source organism: uncultured Acidobacteriota bacterium (assembly GCA_963709325.1). Lineage (GTDB taxonomy): Bacteria > Acidobacteriota > Vicinamibacteria > Vicinamibacterales > UBA2999 > VFZN01. The sequence continues at coordinate 446,044 of CAVPVV010000001.1, forward strand.
GTCGAACTTCTTCAGCAGGTCGGTCAGCTTGAAGTGGGTGGGCGCCTGGAACGGGTTGTAGTTGCGCGTGACCGCAAGGGCGAGGCCGGCAATCGACAGGAACCGCCCGCGGGCTGCGTCGTTGACCTTGGCCAGGTCCTTGGCCAGCTGCTCGGCGTCGAGGAACGCGGTCACTGGCACCGCCTCCTTGGTTTCCTTGTCGATCATCACGCCCATGCCGATGCCGCAGTTCGGGTGGCAGCCGCAGGTGACGTTGCCCCATTCGTGTTCGGGGCCCTTCACGGTGTCGGCCCAGTCGGTGAAGGTCCCCATGAACGAGATCGGGAACCAGTCGCGCGTCGGCTCGCCCAGGCCGGTCTGGTTCTTGACGTCGTGGGCGAGGTGCGACAGGGTGTAACGCTGCGCCGCGCGGCGCTCGGGGGTGACCTCTTCGTCGCGTCCGGTGAAGCTCACCGGCTGGAACGAGAGGAAGTTGATCTTCTTCGGATTGTCGAGCGCGAACTCGATCACCCGGCCGACCTGCTCGTTGTTGACTCCGTTGACGATCGTGATCACCGGGACGATGTCGACGCCGGCGCTATGGAGATTCTCGATTGCGCGCAGCTTGACGTCGAACAGGTTGCCGACCCGGCGGTGCGCGTTGGCGGCGTTACCGATGCCGTCGAACTGCAGGTAGGCGTAGCGCAGGCCCGCCTCCGCCGCGGCTTTCGCGAAGTCGGCGCTCTTGGCGAACTCGATGCCGTTGGTCGCCGCCTGGACCGAGTTGTAGCCGACCTTGCGCGAGTAGCGGACCGCGTCCAGGAAGTAGGGCGAGAGCGTCGGCTCGCCGCCCGAGAACTGCACCGACATCTGGCGCCGCGGCTTGATGGTGATCGCGTTGTCGAGCACCATCTTGATGTCTTCCCAGGTCAGCTCGTGGACGAAGCCCACCTGGTTGGCGTCCATGAAGCACGGATCGCACATCATGTTGCAGCGGTTGGTGAGGTCCACGGTGAGCACCGAGCCGCGACCGTGCTTGATGGTGCTGCTGCCGTGGTTGTGAAGCTTCTCGTCGTTGTGGGCCTGGATGTCACGGCCCGGGAACACGTCTTCGAGGTGCTTGAAGAAGGCGGTGTCGATCGCCATCACATCCTCGAAGTGCCCGTGGATCGGGCAGTCCTTGACCATGACGATCTTGCCGTCCTTCTCGGTGATGGTGGCCTTGATCTCGCCGACCTTCTCGTTGAGGAGGATCTCGACCGGCTTCTTGCCGTCCAGAATCGCCTGCCGCGCTTCGCGCACGCAGTTGGGACAGAGCGAATCGGTCTCACGCGGCCAGCCCAGCGGCGGCTTGGTCTTCTGATAGGACTTCTGCAGTGGCTTGTCGGACCACTTCGGCGTGAACGATGCGTTCGGGGCGATCGCGTTCAGCCGCGAGAATACCTGCCAGGCGCCGTTGGCGGCGACCGTCAGGGCCTTCTCTGCATACTTGATGGGCGGGTGCATAGGCCTCTTGGCTCCTCGTAAGTGTCTAATTCACGGCATTTTACGGACGCCATGGCGGGTCTGACGGCAAAACTTCCGAGCGGGCCGGAACCGGGGGTGAACGGGCAATCCCGGGACCCAACGGCCGATTTCGGACCAATTTGGTCGCCAATCCGGGCGTCTCCGCGCACTAGGTATGATCAGCCGCCGCCTCTCATGCTGAGCTACTTTCCTGCGTTCGCCGTGGTCTTCGCCCTGACCCTGGGTGTTGGTATCTTCGTTCTGCTCCTGGTCGGGCGTCGTGTCGGCAATCGCCGCGCTGCCGGGAAACAGGAACTAGGAACTAGGAACTAGGAACCAGGAGCGACACGTCATGCCACGCCTCTTGCCTGCCGCCGCTCTGGCGCTGGCTGTCAGCAAGGCGCTCATCGCGCAGCCGGCGCCCCCGGCCGGCGATCGCATCGCGCTCGTCAACGCGAACGTCGTCAACGTCGCGACTGGCGCCGTGCAGGACGGGCAAACGCTTGTCCTCGCCGGCGGCCGCATCCAGAGCATCGGGACTGCGGCGCCACCGGCGGGCGTGCGGGTGGTGAACGTCGCCAGCCGGTGGGTCATGCCCGGACTGATCGACGCGCACGTGCACATCGCGAGCCTTCCCGAGATGCGGGCGGCGCTTCAGTCGGGCGTCACCACGGCGCGCAGCGCGGGCGTCTCGAGCTACGCCGACGTCGGGTTGCGCGAGCTGGTGAAGAAGGGATATGTCGCGGGTCCCGACATCCTCGCTGCCGGCTATCACGTGCGCACGTTCCCGGCACCCGAGCTGTTCCTGACCGATCCCGATCTCGGCGACCTGCTGGGCGGCGTGACCACCGTTGACGCGATCCGGCGCGTGGTCCGCGCCAACCTGTCGAACGGTGTGGAGTGGATCAAGGTGACGGCGACGGAGCGGGCCGGTACACCCGACACCGATCCGCGGAAGCAGATGTTCTCCCAGTCCGAACTGGAGGTCATCGTCGGCGAGGCGGCGCTGAAGTCGGTGCCGGTGATGGCCCATGCCCACGGCGCCGAGGGCGCCCTCGCCGCGGTGAAGGCCGGGGTGCGGAGCATCGAGCACGGCACCTTCATGACCGATGACACGCTGGCGCTGATGGCGAAGATGGGCACCTTCTTCGTGCCGACCGCCGACATCGTCAACGATCTCGCCGAGCCGGGCGGCGATTACGACAACCCGGTGCTGCAGCGCCGTGGCCAGATGATGCTGCCAATCCTGAAGCACGCGATCCAGCGCGCGAAGGCCCTGAACGTGAAGATCGGCGCCGGATCCGACACCGGCTACGGAGCGCGAAGCATCACCACACTGGCCCGCGAGATCGTCATGCTGGCGGACTCCGGGTTGACGCCGCTCGACGCGTTGCAGGCCGCGACGACGCGGAATGCCGAGCTGTTGCGGCTGGAGAAGGAGATCGGGCAGCTGGCGCAGGGGTTCCAGGCCGATCTGATCGTCGTGGCCGGCAATCCGCTGCAGGACGTCCGGACCGTGCTCGATCCGCTGCTGGTCGTGAGCAACGGCAAGGTGGCCGTCGATCGGCTGTCATTCGGCCGCTGAGCCCCCGGCGCGCGAGCCTGATAGACTTTTCGTTTCGGCATTCAGAGGAGCAATCGATGGAGACGATGAGCGAAGTGTCGATGACTGGCGAGCAGATGGTCGCGTTGACCAAGCGCCACACGTTGTTCGAGTGGTCGGCGCAGTCGCACGTCGACCCGATTCCAGTCGCCCGCGCGAAAGGCGTGCACTTCTGGACGCCTGAGGGGAAGCGTTACATCGACTTCAACAGCCAGCTGATGTGCGTCAACGCCGGCCACGGCGATCCGCGCATCGTCAAGGCGATTCAGGACCAGGCCGCGACGCTGGCATACGCGAACCCGTTCATGGCGACCGAGCCGCGGGCGCGGCTTGGCGAGAAGCTGGCCCAGCTCACGCCCGGCGACATCGACGTCTTCTTCTTCACCAACGGCGGCGCCGAGGCCAACGAGAACGCGATGCGGATCGCGCGGCTGGTTACCGGGCGCCACAAGATCCTGGCGCGCTACCGGTCGTATCATGGCGGGACGGCCGGCAGCCTGACCATGACTGGCGATCCGCGGCGGTGGGCGATGGAGCCGGGGATGCCGGGGGTCGTGCACGTCCGCCATCCGTATCACGGCGTGAACCGCGGTTCCGACACGGCCGAGCAGGCGCTGGCCGAGATCGAGGAAGTGATGATGCTCGAGGGACCGCAGACCATCGCGGCCTTCATCATGGAAACGGTCACCGGCACCAACGGCGTGCTCCCGCCGCCGGCCGGGTATCTCGAGGGCCTCCGAGCACTTTGTGACAAGCACGGCATCCTCCTCATCTGCGACGAGGTGATGTGCGGGTTCGGTCGCACTGGCAAGTGGTTCGCGGTCGAGCACTACAACGTGGTGCCCGACATGCTGACGATGGCCAAGGGGCTGACCAGCGCCTACGTGCCGCTCGGCGCCGTGGGGATCCGCCGGGCGATCGCCGATCACTTCCAGCAGAAGGTGTTCTACGGCGGCCTGACCTACAACAGCCACCCGCTGGGCTGCGCCACCGCGCTCGCCACGTTGCGGGTCTACGAAGAGGACAATCTCATCGAGCGCGCCGCGCAGATGGGACAGGTGATGCGGCGGCAGATGGACGGGCTGACCGCGAAGCACACGTGCGTTGGCGAAGCGCGGAACATCGGGCTCTTCGGCATCTTCGAGCTAATCCGCAATCGCGAGACGCGCGAGCCGCTGGCGCCGTTCAACGGCAGCTCGCCGGAGATGCAGATGCTCGGGAAGTTCTTCCGCGAGGAGGGCCTCTACACGTTCGTGCGGTGGAACACGTTCTTCACGAACCCGCCGCTCTGCATCACGGAAGCCGAGCTGCGGGAGGCGTTCGCGATCATCGACGAAGGGCTGACCCGGGTCGACGCCGCGCTCGCGTAAGCTGGGAGGATGGCTGTTCGTGACGTGATCATCGTGGGCGCTGGTCCCGCCGGGCTGGCGACAGCGATTGCGGCCCGTCAGCGCGGACTCGACCACCAGGTGGTGGAGCAGGGCGCGATCGTGGATGCGATCTATCGCTATCCCACGCACATGTCCTTCTTCACCACGCCGGAGCTGCTCGAGATCGGCGGAATGCCGCTGGTGACGCCCTACGAGAAGCCGACGCGGATCGAGGCGCTGCGCTATTACCGCAGGGTGACCGAGACCTATCAGCTACAGGTGGCGTTGCACGAGAAAGTGACCGCGGTGACGCCCGTCGGCTCAGCGGACGATCCGCTGTTCGAGGTGGAGTCGATTGGCCGTCACGGGCAGACGCGGGTGCGCCAAGCACGAGCCGTTGTCCTCGCCATGGGCTATTTCGATCATCCGAACCTGCTTGGCGTCCCCGGCGAGGACCTGCCGCACGTCACGCACTTTTACAAGGAAGCGCACCCGTACTATCGGCAGCGGGTCGTGGTCGTTGGCGGCAAGAACTCGGCGGTCGAAGCCGCGCTCGAGTTGTACCGGGCTGGCGCGCACGTGACGCTCGTCCACCGCGGACCGACGCTGGGCGAGTCGGTGAAGTACTGGGTAAGGCCGGACATCGACAACCGCATTCGCAACGGCAGCGTCGCGGCACATTTCTCGACCGAGGTCGTCGAGATCCGCCCCACCGATGTGGTCGTGCGCCGCATTGGCGAGTCGGACACCCAGACGATTCCGGCAGAGGGCGCGCTGCTGCTCACCGGTTATCACGCCGACCCGGTTTTCCTCCGCCACTGCGGCATCGACGTCGATCCGGTGACGCTCGTGCCGCGCCACGACGCGCATACCTTCGAGAGCAATGTGCCGAACTTGTTCATCGCCGGCGGACAGATTGCCGGGCGACGCACCGGCAGCGTGTTCATCGAGAACGGCCGGTTTCACGGTCAGCAGATTGCCGGCGTCCTGGCCGAGCGCTTTGGCGTGACGGCTTAGGCGAATCGTGCGCGACCGACGCCGACGGCGGCGCCGCTCTCGAGCCCGCCGAGCGAGTAATCCATAGCGCAGTTTCTGCGCACATTTCGCACATTCTGAAACGTCGCCGATCGCGTCGGTGCTCGGCGCTCGCGCACGGCTCTGCGCGCGCGTCGTTCTCCTTGACACGTCTGTACTCCACTGCCATCGTCGTCGTCCGGCACCAGGTGAGTCGTGAGACATGGCTGATCTCCTCGAGACACTGCGCAGACGATTCGGCCACCGTGAATTTCGGGATGCGCAGGAGCCGCTCGTGCGCGCGGTGCTGGCCGGCGGCGATGTGCTCGCGGTGATGCCGACCGGATCCGGCAAGTCGCTGTGCTACCAGTTGCCCGCACTGATGCTGGACGGGACGATGCTCGTCGTCTCGCCGTTGATCTCGTTGATGAAGGATCAAGTCGACGAGCTCGCTCGGCGGGGCATTGCGGGAGCGGCGGTGCACTCGATGCTGACCTCCGACCGGCGGCGTGACGTGCTTCGCCGCGCCCGAGCCGGGGACCTGCGGCTTCTCTACGTCGCACCGGAACGATTCGCCAGCGACGAGTTCATGCGCCTCCTCCGCGAGCTGCGCGTGTCACGCTTCGTCATCGACGAAGCGCACTGCGTCTCCGAGTGGGGCCACGATTTTCGCCCGGATTACCGTCGCCTCAAGGACGCAGCGGCAACGTGCCTCCGCAGCGAGGGCGCGGGACGGCCGCCGATGGCCGCGTTCACGGCGACGGCAACGCCTGAGGTGCGAAGCGACATCATCGCCCTGCTTGGCCTGAACGAGCCGCAGGTGATCGTGGGCGGCTTCGACCGGCCGAACATCTATCTCTCGGTCGAAGCGGTGGCTGACGACCAGGTCAAGCACGACCGGCTGCCTGCGCTGGTGGCCGGGCATCGAGCCCTTGTTTATGCCGCGACGCGTCGTACCGCGGAAGCGGCCACGGCCACGCTGACGACGGCGGGGCTGACGGCGGCGACCTACCACGCGGGACTCGATGACAAGGAGCGGACACGGGTCCAGGACAGCTTCGCGGCCGGAAGAATCGGAATCGTCTGCGCCACCAACGCATTCGGCATGGGCATCGACCGCCCGGATGTCGGGGTCGTAGTGCACCTCGCGATTCCGGGATCGGTCGAGGCCTACTACCAGGAGATCGGGCGTGCCGGACGAGACGGCCGTGACGCGCACGCGGTGTTGTTCTGGGATCCCGAGGACGTCGGCATACGCGAGTTCCTGATCGAGAGTCCACGGCCGGACTCTCCAGCGCGGCGCAGAACGCCGGTCGAGCCCGCTGAGATCGAAAAGCGGAAAGAGATCGAACGCAGCAAGCTGCGGCGCATGGTGGCGTATGCGGAGCGTGGAGGCTGCCTTCGGGCAACGATACTGCGCTACTTCGGCGACCCGGCCGCGCGCGAACCGTGTGGCGCCTGCAGCAATTGCCGCCGGCCTGGCGTACTCGACCCCGCTGAACGCGACATCCTCAGACAACTGCTGAGGGGCATCATCGGAGCGGGCGAGCGGTATGGCCGACGCCGCATCACCGCAATGCTGCACGGTGACAGCGAGGATCTACCCCCGACGTTGTGCCGTCTGTCGATGGCTGGTGCGCTCCGCCACGAGCCGCCCGAGACCATCTCAGCATGGATAAATGCCGCGATCGACGGCGGACTGCTGATTGTCTCCAGAGACCACTACCGGACCTTGAGCGTTACGCCTCGTGGCCGCGATGTGATCGCCGGGCGCGATCGCGATCTAATAGTCGTTGCTCCCGCACGTGTGACCACGCGGCGGAGCTGGCGCGGGGACAGTCGCGGGCTTCGCGATTGGCGCGACTGGCGTGGCTGGCGTGGCTGGCGATCTGAGCCATGGGACGAGGGGTTCGACGCTGATTCGCCGGCTACCGACCCACGCCGCCGATATCGGCCGCGCTAGTGCGGAGCTCGGCGGCCGCTCAAATCGAGCGGCCTCTCGTCGCTGCCGGCAGGCTTCTTGATTGCTCCCAGACCGGACCTGCATGCGCTCGACCCCCATCCCGAGCTCGCCGACTGATCGCGCGCGGTAGCTATACTGGTTCGGCCCGAACGAGGCAGGGCGTACGAGCGACCGCATGATGATTGCCGCGATGAGAGTGGGCGTGCGCGACAGCGCCGCCGCCATTGGACTGGACAAACGGCTCGTCGGCGTGTGTGCCCAGGAGCGCGTCATGCGCGTCCGGGGAGGGCCGACGCCGGGTGGAGTGCCCGACGAAGCGCTGGACCTGCTGCTGCAGCGCGCCGGGCGCAGGCGCGGAGAGATCTGCCGGGTGATGCAAATCGGCGGCGCCGAGCCGGTCGTCGCGGCGGAGACCGTAAGGCTGGACGATCATTTCGCGCACGCCTGCACGGCTTACCTGACGAGCCCGTTCGATCGGTCTGCGATTGTCGTGTGCGACCACGACACGCCTTCGGTGAGCGTGTGGGTCGGGCGCGACGGCACGATTGCTCCAGTGGACCTGGCATGGTCCGGTCCGGGGTTTTCGGAGGCCTACACCCGATGCGCGCTCGCGCTGGGATTTCCGCGCGACACCGCCACGCAGCGTTTCGAGGCGCTGGCGCGTCTCCGCCCCGACGCCCGGGATCCGCGGGTAGACCAGCTGTTCGATCTCGACGGTGATGCCCTGCGTGTGGATTCTGCGCTCGATCAGGTTGTCGCCCGGCTCGGGGCCGGCGCGCACGCTGGCAACCCGCGGCATCGCGCCGAACTGGCCGCGTCGCTCGAGGCACGACTCGCCGACCTGCTGGTTGGTTTTCTCGAGCGGGTTCGCAAGCGAGTCGGCCTGGACAACGTGTGTCTGGGCGGCAGCCTGTTCTATCACTCGTCGATCAACACGCGGGTCCGTTCAGCGGGAGTCTTCGCGGACGCCTTCGTCCCGATCGATCCGGGCGACGCCGGCGTCGTCGCTGGCGCGGTGCTGCATGGGTACGGCGGACGTCCAGAACCGGCGTCGCCGTTTCTCGGCCCGGCCTACTCGTCCGAGGAGACGAAGGAGGTGCTCGACAACTGCAAGCTGCAATATGCCTGGGAGAGCGAGTCGGCGATCCTGGCCGACGCGGTGGACTCTTTGATGCAGGGACGGCTCGTCGCGTGGTTCGACGCCGAAATGGAATGGGGGCCGCGGTCCCTTGGCGCGCGAAGCATTCTGGCCAGCCCGTTCGCGCCCTATGTCCTCGAGAACCTCAACCACTTCCTCAAGCATCGCGAACCGTGGCGCGGGTACGCGCTGAGCGGCCTCAAGGAGTCCGTCGCCGCGCATTTCAACGGGCCGGCGGATGCGCCGTTCATGGAATGCGACTATCGGCCGCTGGATGCGGCCGCGTTCCGGCACGTGCTCCCCGCGGACACCGCGGCGGTTCGGCTTCATACCGTGAGTAGTGAGGCGCTACCGCGCTTCGCTCGGCTGCTCGAGACATTCGGCGCGGCGAGCGGTTTGCCGTTTCTGGTGAACACCTCGTTCAACGGCTTCCACGAGCCGGCGGTGTGCAGCCCGCGCGACGCGGTCCGCGTCTTCTACGGATCGGGGCTGGACATGCTGGTGATGAACGGCTTCGTGCTGCACAAGTAGCCGGCTCGCGAGGCCCGGGACTCTCGTCAGGCCGGAAGACCGGCGGGCCGTTCCGATTCGTCGAACCCGATGACGACGGTCCACGGCCGCACCGACCAGCGTGTGACGAGCCCGTTCAGCACGTAGGGATCGGTTTTGGCGAAGCTCTCGGCGGTTGTGCGGTCCGGCGCCTTGAACACGAGCAGCGCACCGGCCGGCTCACCGAGTGCGCCGGCCATCACCAGCTCCCCGCGCGCGGCCGCCGCCCGCGCCTTCTCCAGGTGCGGTCCTCGGTACGGCGTTCGCTTGTCCGTGAACCCGTCAACGACTTCGTAGGTGAGGGCAAAGTACGGCATCGTTCGCGCCCGCTGTCCATTCACACGGTGACCATCCACCCGTGGCGGTCGGCGCCAGCGCCGGTCCGGATTGAGTCGAGCTCGGCGCCGACCCGGGCGAGCGGTGAGTCCGGCGTGATCGACGGCACCGTGACTTCCCGATCCTTGTGGCGCAGGCGGCCCAGCGGCGCGATGGTAGCGGCCGTCCCGACGCCGGCGGCGCCCTGGAGTCGGCCGGCGGCGTGCGCGTCGAACACCTCGTCGATCGCGATGCGGCGTTCCTCGACCTTCACGCCCATCTCGCGAAGCAGTGTCAGCACCGAGTCACGGGTGATGCCGGGCAGAATCGTGCCTGAGAGCGGAGGCGTGACGACCGCGTCGTCGATGACGAACACCACGTTCATCAGGCCGGCTTCCTCGACATACCGGCGCTCGATGCCGTCCAGCCACAGCACGTTGTGGAATCCCTTCGCCTGCGCCTCGCCCGCGGCGACGAGCGATCCGGCGTAGTTGCCGGCGCACTTGGCGGCGCCGGTGCCGCCCGGGAACGCGCGCACGTAATGTTCCTCGGCCAGCAGGTCGACCGCGCCCGAGAAATACGGGCCGCTCGGATTGGTCTCGATCACGAAGCGGTACTTCTCCGACGGCCGGACGCCGAGCGGCTCGCCGGTGGCGAACATCACCGGCCGGATGTAGAGCGCGCTGCCGGGCTTGGCGGGGATCCATTGCATGTCCACGCGCACCAGGGCGGCGGTGCCCTCGATGAAGATCGACGCTGGAATCTCGGGCATGGCCATCCGCTGGCAGGTGCGGTTCATGCGGGCGTGATTGGCGTCGGGCCGGAAGAGCGCGGCTCCATTGCCGGGCCGCGGGAATGCCTTGAACCCTTCGAAGATGCCCTGGCCGTAATGGGCCACGAGCGGCGCCGGTGCCATCGGCATCTGGCCGTAGGGCACGATCACCGGGTCGCCCCATTGACCGTCGGCGTAATCCGCGACGAGCACGTGGTCGCTGAAGACCGCGCCAAACGCGGCCGTGTCGCGCAGTTGCTCGGAGAAACGCGGGGTCGTCGTACGGGTCACGGGGATCGACATGGCGGTCGTGGACACGGGAACCTCCTGCAGATAGCCCTCAGGCTAAAGGGCAAGTATAGCTTTCGGGCCGCCTCCGGCCTCCGCGGCTGCGCCGCTCGGTGGGCGCGCCTTACGAGGGTCGCAATCGTCCCTCGCCGACGAGCACGCTGGGCCCGCCCACCCGGACGCGGGTGATGCGCTCCGGCGCCTCCGCATCGATCCGGATATGGATGCGGCTCGGGCGGTTCATCTTGACGCCCTGCGCGCTGACGATCGTCCCCGCCTTATCGATCGGTACCAACCCGTAGCGGACGAGATACGCGCCCAGCGGCCCGCTCGCGGAACCAGTGGCCGCGTCTTCCACCGCGCCGATCATCCGGCTGTAGACCGTGGCGCCGTCGGTCCCCGGCTCGGGGCTGAAGACGAACACGCCTCGCCGCGTGACCTTTGCCGCCTCGAACACCGCGCCCAGCGCCCGCGTATCGAGCGCCGCCTGATCCACCGCCGCGCGCGACCGGAGCGCCAGCATGAAGAACGGTGATCCGCAGTTGACCTCCTGCACCGGTGCGCCGGGCTGAACCGAGTCAGGATCCAGGCCGTATGCGGCCGCCACGCGGCCCGGGTCGGGCAGGGTCGGACCGAACACCGGCGGCTGCTGCGTCATCCACGCGAACGCCAGGCGGCCGTCGCGCCAGTCGAGCTCGACGAGCGTGGGACCGATGTTGAGACCGAACGTGAAGGCGTTCGTCCCCGGCGCAATCACCCCATCGTCGGCGAGTGCGAACGTCGAGCCGATGACCGGGTGACCGGCAAACGGCATCTCGCCGCCGCGTCCGAAGATTCGCAGCCGGATGTCCGTGCCGGCTTTCTCCGCCGGAAACACGAACGTCGCCTCGGAGAAGTTCGTCTCGCGGGTCATTGCCGCCATCGTCTCGGCGGTCAGGCCATCGGTGTCGAGGAACACCGCGAGCTGATTGCCGGTCAGCGGCCGGTCGGTGAAGACGTCGTACTGCAGGAAGCGGCGGCCACCGGTCACAGCCGCGCGTCTGACTGATTGAGCTCTTGCGCTACGGGGCCATCCGATGGTTGCCACTGCGCCAGTCAGGCCCAGCCACTCGCGTCGCGACAGAGAGGAACTCGACATGCCGCATAGCCTACCTCGTGCGGGAGCGAAGGCAGCGCGGACGGCCGAACCCTCGTGCCGTGCTTCGAACCTTCGTGCTTTGAATGCCCCGTGCTTTGAACGGCCGTGCTTCGAACCCCCGTGCTGAATGTAGAATCGCCGGAGATTTCCGTGTTCGAGGCCCTCTTTCGATTCTTCTTCGAGCACTCCCCGGCGATGTTCGCGCAAGGGGAGATCCGATGGACGGCGTGGACCGGCGCGTTCGTGGCGGTTGCGGTCACCACCGTCGCCGTCGCGGCGGCGTTGGTCGGCTATCGGAGCAACCAGCGTGTCGCGCTACGCGATCGGATCGTGCTCGGTGGCCTGCGGATCGCGCTGCTGCTGGTCGTGCTCGCATGTTTGTTCCGGCCGGTCCTCGTTGTCCGCGCCGCCGTGCCGCAGCAGAACGTCATCGGTGTCCTGCTCGACGATTCGCGGTCGATGCAGATCGCAGACCTCGACGGCAAGCCGCGGGCCGACTTCGTCAAGTCGGCATTCGGCGGCGTTGACACCGGGACTTTGAAAGCGCTGGCCGATCGGTTTGCGGTCCGCGTGTTCCGATTCTCGGCCAGCTCGGCGCGCGCTACCGGCGGGCAGGAGCTCACTTTCGGCGGGACGGAGACGCGGCTCGGCACCTCGCTCGAGACCGCGAGGCAGGAACTGGCCGGCTTGCCGCTGGCTGGCCTGGTCCTGGTGAGCGATGGAGCCGACACGGCCGACGCCGCGCTCGGCAACGCGCTCCTCGGGCTCAAGGCGGAGGGGGTACCGGTGTTCACCGTCGGCGTCGGCCGCGAGACGCTCGACAAGGACATCCAGATCGGCCGCATCAACACGCCGCGGACCGCGCTCAAGGGCACGACGCTGCTCGTCGACGTCGTGATCGCTCAGCGCGGCTTCGACGGGGAGAGCGTCACCCTCGACGTCGAGGACGAAGGCCGCATCGTCAGCACCCAGCAGGTGACGTTGCCATCGGGCGGTGCGCCGGCCACGGTCCCGGTTCGGATCACCGTGGAGGAGGAAGGGCCGCGCGTCCTGCGGTTCCGTGTTCCGGCGTTGCCCGGCGAGCTGGTCGCCGACAACAACCAGCGTGACGCGCTCATCGACGTGCGCGATCGCCGCGAGAAGATCCTGTACTTCGAAGGGGAGCCGCGGTTCGAGCTGAAGTTCATCCGCCGTGCGGTCACCGATGACAAGAACGTCGAAGTAGTGGCGCTGCAGCGCACCGCCGACAACAAGTTCCTGCGGCTTGGCGTGGACAACGCTGACGAGCTGGTGAGCGGCTTCCCGAAGACCCGCGAGGAGCTGTTCGCCTATCGCGGACTGGTGCTCGGCAGCATCGAGGCGGGCGCCTTCACCGGTGACCAGCTGCGGATGATCGCGGAGTTCGTCGATCGCCGCGGCGGCGGGCTCTTGGCACTTGGTGGACCGCGTGCCTTCAGCGAAGGCGGCTATGCCGGAACCGCAATCTCCGACACTCTGCCGGTCGTGCTCGACTCGAGCCTCCGCGAGAAGGAAGGCGAGCTGGTGCGGCTCAGCGTCAAGCCGACGCGCGCTGGCGCGGCCAGCGCGGTGACGCAGGTTGCGGCGACGGAGGCCGCCTCGCTGGAGCGGTGGAACACCATGCCGGTGGTGACCGCCGTGAATCGCCTCTCGGCGATCAAGCCTGGCGCAACCGTGCTCCTCTCGGGCTCGGACAACGGCCGCCGCGACTACCCGGTCCTCGTTTTCCAGCGGTACGGCCGCGGCAAGGCATTCGCGTTCACGGCCCAGGACTCGTGGGTGTGGCAGATGCACGCCTCGATGGCGGTGGACGACCTCACGCACGAGAACTTCTGGCGGCAGCTGTTGCGGTGGGTCGTGGACGAGGTCCCCGATCAGGTTGAGATCCGAATGGCTTCGGACCGCGTCGAACCGGGGAGCGCCGTCTCCTTCTCGGCGTCGGTCGCCGACAAGGCATTCCTCGAGCTGAACGACGCATCGGTGACGGCAAGTGTCACGGCACCAGACGGAAGTGTGATCGACGTGCCGATGTCATGGAGCGGCGAGCGGGCCGGCGAGTACCAGGGCAACTTCGCCGCGGCGGCCCCAGGCTGGTACGAAGTCCGGACCACCGCCACGCGCGCCGGCGCCGAGGTGGGGAAGGCTGTCGCCCATGTCCGCGCCGCGCCCGGTGAGCAGGAGTACTTCGATGCGACCTTGCGGGCAGGCACGATGCGGCGCATTGCGGAAGAAACCGGCGGGCGCTACTACACGGCCAACGCCGTCGGGACCCTCGCTGACGACCTGCGTTATACCGGGCGCGGCGTGACTACCGTGGAGGAGCACGACCTCTGGCACATGCCGATCGTTCTGCTCCTGATCGTCGGGCTGCTCTCGGCGGAGTGGGGGTACCGGCGTGTCGTCGGCCTCCCGTAGGTTCGCCGCGGGGGCGGTGACCGTGCTGCTGGTGAGCGGTGTCGTGTTCGCGCAGGACAGCTTCTGGGGCGGCGGGCGCGGCCGGTTCACGCCCGAGCCGGCGGTGACGAAGGTGAGTTACGACGGCCGGTTCGCGTTCGTCCGGCTGCGGTACCAGGGTGGATTCCGACGCGATCCCGGCTGGGCGCACGATTATCCTCGCGCCGACTGGCACTTCCAGCGCATCCTCGAGGAGCTCACGCTGGCGCGGACCTATCGCGACGAAAGCAACATCATGTCGCTCGACGATCCGGATCTCGGGCTGTATCCGGTCGCCTATCTGTCCGAGCCCGGCTTCTGGACCCTGAGCGAAGCCGAGATGTCCGGTCTGCGCGGCTACCTGCAGAAGGGCGGGTTCATCATCTTCGACGACTTCCGCGGCACCCGGGACTGGGGCAATCTTGAGTCGCGGATGCGCGAGGTGCTGCCTGAAGCGCGCTGGGTCCCGCTCGAGGCGACGCATCCGATCTTCCACTCGTTCTTTGAGATCAATCAGCTCGAGACGCGCGGCTACTATGGCCCGGCACAGTTCCTCGGCATTTTCGAGGACAACGATCCTGAGAAGCGATTGCTGGCGATCGCGGACTACAACCACGATCTCGGCGAATTCTGGGAGTTCTCGGATACCGGCTGGATGCCGGTGGACGCGACCAACGAGGCGTACAAGTACGGTGTGAACTACGTCATCTATGCGATGACACATTGATGAGTGGCGGGAGTCGGCAGTCGGGCGTCGTAAGACCTGTGACCCGGACCTCAAGACCCCGAGACCTCAGGACCTCAAGACCTCAGCAACGGGGGACACGTGGAGACGACGACCGATCTGAACACACCCGATGACGTGGCGCTGGCCGAACGGATGAAGCACGGCCGGGACCGGATCATCAGTGAGCTGAAGAAGCTCATCATCGGGCAGGACGAGGTGGTGAATCAGGTGCTGCTGACGCTGTTCGTCGGCGGCAACAGCTTGATCGTCGGCGTCCCCGGTCTGGCCAAGACGCTGCTCATCCATACGATGGCGCGGGTTCTGGACCTGAAGTTCAATCGCGTCCAGTTCACGCCCGACCTGATGCCATCCGACATCACCGGCACCGACATCATCCAGGAGGATCCCGCGACTGGGCGCCGGTCGATGGTGTTCGCGCCCGGGCCGATCTTCGCGAACATCGTCCTCGCCGACGAGATCAATCGCACTCCGCCGAAGACGCAGTCGGCGCTGCTCGAGGCGATGCAGGAGCACCGCGTCACCATCCAGGGGCGCACCTACAAGCTCGAGGAACCGTTCTACGTCTTCGCCACCCAGAACCCGATTGAGCTCGAAGGCACCTACCCGCTTCCAGAGGCGCAGCTCGATCGCTTCATGTTCCACATCGTGATCGAGCATCCCCCGGAGGAGGAGGAACTCGAGGTGATCCGGACGACCACCGCGATTCTCGAACCGCAGTTTGAGCGGCCGGTGACCGGCGCGGACCTGGTTGCTTTCCAGCGGCTCGTCCGGCGCGTGCCGGTGGCCGATCCGGTG
The DNA here is from genome assembly GCA_963709325.1 of uncultured Acidobacteriota bacterium. Lineage (GTDB taxonomy): Bacteria > Acidobacteriota > Vicinamibacteria > Vicinamibacterales > UBA2999 > VFZN01. The sequence goes on from CAVPVV010000001.1 coordinate 461,673, forward strand.
CTGCGCTACGCGCTGGCGCTCGTTCGGGCCAGCCGGCCGAAGGCACCGACGTGCCCGGAGACGATCAAGAAATGGGTGGCGTTTGGCGCCAGCGTCCGTGCCGCCCAGTACCTGGTGCTCGCCGGCAAGGCGCGGGCGTTGACGAGCGGCCGGTATCACGTCAGCTTCGACGACATTAAGGCCCTCGCCCACCCGGTCCTGCGCCATCGCGTGCTGACGAACTTCCACGCCCAGTCGGAAGGCGTGACCAGCGACGTGCTCATCGATCGCCTGCTCGACGCGGTGCCGACGCCGCGCTCCGGCATGTAACCATGGCCGGCAGTCCTGCTCCCGGCGCGCGTTTCGTCGATCCGGCGGTGCTCGCGCGCGTCGGCAACCTGGAGTTCGTCGCGCGCTCGGTGGTCGACGGCGTGATCAACGGCCTGCACCGTTCGCCGTTCTTCGGCGCATCGGTGGACTTTGCCGAGCATCGCGGTTACGTCCCCGGCGACGACATCCGGCGCGTGGACTGGAAGGTGTTCGCCCGCACCGACAAGTTCTTCCTCAAGGAGTTCGAGGCCGATTCGAACGCCAATTTTTCGGTGCTTCTCGACGTCTCGAAATCGATGGCCTTCGGCGAGCGGATCAGCAAGCTCGAGTACGCGAAGTTTCTCGCCGCGTGCCTGACCTATCTCGTCCACCAGCAGCGCGATCGCGTCGGCCTGGTAACCTTCGACCACGACGTGGTCGCCCACGTCCCGCCCTCGGCCAAGCACCTCGATGTGGTGCTGCACACGATCGATCGGGCGGCGGCTGAGCGCCCCGGTGACATCGGCCCGCCGTTCGAGAAGCTGGCCGAGCACTTCGGCCGGCGCGGCATCATTGTCGTCATCTCCGACTTCTACGCAGAGCCCGACCAGATTTTCCGGGCGGTTGTGCCGTTACGGTTCCGCGGCAACGACGTGATTCTCTTCCACGTGCTGGATCCCGCCGAGGTCGAGTTCCCCTACATCGAGCCGTCGGCCTTCGAGGACATCGAGAGCGGCGACCAGCTGCCGATCGTCCCCGACGCGTTCGCCGAACAGGTACCCGAGCCCTGATCAAGGCTCACGTCGACGAACTGTCATCGCGAGCGACCGCCCAGCGCATGGACTACATGCTGCTCAAGACCTCGATGCCGCTCGATCACGCTTTGTTCCAGTACCTGTCGATCCGCGATCGGCTGACGCGCACGCGATGACCTTTCTCACGCCGCTGTTCCTGCTCGGCCTGGCCGCGCTCGCGGTCCCGGTGCTGATCCACCTCACGCAGCGGGAACGGACCACCGTCGTCGAGTTCCCGTCGCTGATGTTCCTCAAGAAGATCCCGTACGAGTCGGTGAAGCGGCGCAGGCTCCGCGACCTGCTGCTGCTCGCGCTGCGGGCGGCAGCCCTGGCGCTGATCATCGCCGCGTTCGCACGGCCGTTCATGCGCGGCTCGGAGCTGTCCGCCTCCGGCGGCGGGGCGCGCGAGATTATCGTGCTGCTGGATCGCTCGTACAGCATGGGTGCCGGTGATACTTGGGCGCGGGCCCAGCAGGCCGCGCGCCAGGCGCTGCAGGGGCTGACCGGGCTCGATCGCGTTTCGCTGGTGCTGTTCTCGTCGTCGGCGGAAATGGTGCTGCGATCGAGCGCCGACGCGTCGCGGGTCATCGACGAGATCGATCGCGCGCAACCGTCGGCAGGCACCACGCGTTATGCGCCGGCGCTGAAAGTGGCCTCGAGCGTGCTCGCCGAGTCGTCGCTGCCGAGGAAGGAAGCGGTGCTCGTGTCGGACTTCCAGCGCGTCGGCTGGCAGCCGGACGAAGCGTTCCGTCTGCCGTCCGGGGCGGTGTTCACGCCGGTGGCGGTGCCGCCCCCGTCCGGCGGCAACGTTGCGGTGACGCCGATCTCCGTCCAGCGTGTCCGCGTCGAGAACCAGGACCGCGTGGTGATCACGGCCGGCGCGACCAATCGCGGCAGTGAACCGGCGAGTAACGTGAAGCTCGATCTTGAGGTGGACGGCCGGGTCGTGCAGTCGCAGCAACTCAACATCGCGCCGGGTAGTTCCGCGTCGGCGGCGTTTGCCCCGGTGACGGTTCCTCCGGCCGGGCTCCGCGTGGTCGCACGGATACCCGACGACAGCCTCGCCGCTGACAACGCGTTCTACGCCATCATCGCGCCGCCCACCGCCGTGACAGTGCTGCTGGTCGGCAGCGGCAACCGCGGCGACAGCGATCTGTATCTCACGCGCGCGTTGGCGATTGGCGATCGACCGAGGTTCGAGGTCAACACTGCGCAGGTGGACGTGCTCACCGCGGAGACACTGGCGCGGACTCGCGTCGTGGTGCTCCAGGACCTGCCTCTTGGCGATGCGGTAGCGGGGCGACTCAAGACCTACGTCGAGGGCGGCGGCGGATTGATCGTGGCCCTCGGGCCGCGCGGCTCGCTGCCGCCAGCCGACTGGGTGCCCGCCACGGTCGGCAATATCGAGGACCGCACCCGCGGTGCGGCGGCGAAGTTGAGCGGCTTCGACTACGGCCACGCCGTGTTCGAGCCGTTCCGGGCGCCGCGGAGCGGCGACTTCTCTACGACACGGGTCTATGGCTACCGCCTCGTGACCGCGCGCCCCAATGCCGCAACCCTGGCGCGCTTCGATGGTGGGACCGCGGCGCTCGTCGAAGCCACGGTGGGACGGGGGCACGTGCTGGTCTGGGCCACGACGCTCGATCTCTCCTGGAACGATCTGGCGCTCAAGCCGGTGTACCTGCCGTTCGTCCATCAACTCGTCCGCGAAGCGGCCGGCTACCGCGAGCAACCCGGCTGGATGACGGTCGGGCAGGCCATCGACGTGCCGGCGACGTCCAACTCGACACCCCTGGTGGTGCTCGGACCGGACGGCCAGCGGCAGACGCCGCCGCAAGGCGCCTCGGCCCTCGGGGTAGAGCAGGCCGGCTTCTACGAGGTGCGGGGCGCGCGCGAGGGGCAGTCGCTGCAGGTGGTCGCCAGTAACGTGGACCTCGCCGAATCGGACCTGACGCGGATCGACCCGGCGGAAGTGAGTGTGGCCGTCACTGGCCAACCGGCCGGCAATGGCTCCGGTGGCCCGGCTGCAACCGTCCCTGACGAGGTCCAGGAACAGGCACAACGTCTCTGGTGGTACCTGCTGCTTGCAGGTATCCTGCTGCTGATCGCCGAATCGTGGCTGGCGCGGCGGCTCGCGCCCGCCAGGCTGTAGGGAGGTCCTAGTGATCAACGAGCACGCTCGCACCGAACTCATCGCCGTCATCCGGCAGGTGCGGAAGCGGTGGCGGGCGAAGCTCGCGATGCGCGGCGCGGTCGGCTTCCTCGTCGCCGGCGTGCTTGCGATCTTCGCCATGGCCGCGGCGCTCGACTACTTCCGCTTCTCGCCGGCGTCGATCGTCTGGTTCCGGATCGTGGCAGCGGCGCTCCTGGCCGGCGCGGCCGCATGGTTCTTCGCCCGGCCGCTGCTGCGGCGGGTCAGCGACGAACAGGTCGCGCTGTACCTGGAGGAGCACGAGCCGACGCTCGAGAACACGATCCTGACCGCGATGGCCGAGCCGGGCGATCGGGCCGCCTCGCCAGTGCTCGTGCAGCGCATGATCGAAAGCGCGATTGACCGCCTGCACGCGGTCGAGGATGGCGCCCGCATCGAGCGCGAGCCGCTGCGCCGGTTCAGCATGGCCGTCGGCGCGGTGTCGCTGGCGACGCTGCTGGCGTTCACGATTGGCCCGGCGCTGCTGCGCCAGACGCTGTCGGCGCTGTTCATGATTTCGCGCAGCCTCGAAGCGGCGGCGCCGTACCGCATCGAGGTCAAACCTGGTGACGCCACGGTGCCGAAGGGCGCTGATCAGGCAATCGCCGCGACGCTGTCCGGGTTCGACGCGACCGATGCCGCAGTGGTCTTCAGAAAGGGCGCCGAGGCCAGCTACGAGCGCGTGGCGATGCTGAAAGCGGAGAACGGCACCTACGAAGGGCTGCTCTTCGATCTCGGCGACACTCTCGAGTACTTCGTCGAAGCGGCAGGCGTGCGCTCGCCGACGTACACGTTGAAGGTGGTCGAGCTGCCGTATGTGAAGAAGCTCGATCTGGAATATCGCTTCCCTTCTTACACCGGGCTCGAGCCGCGCAAGATCGAAGACGGCGGCGACATCGCCGTGCTGAGTGGCACCGACGTGTCGCTCACGATCACGCCGACCATGGCCTCGAAGGGCGGCCGGGTCGTGATTGGCGACAACGAGAACGTGCCGGTGACCGCCGGCCCCGACGGAACGTTGACTGCGGCGTTCACGGCCAAGACCGACGGCTTCTACCGCATCGAACTCGACGCGCCAAGCGGCGAACGGGTCACGGCTTCGCCGCAGTACACGATTGACATTCTCACCGACCAGACGCCGACGGTCGCGATCGCGAAACCGGGGCGAGACACGGACGCATCGCCGGTGCAGGAGTTCCCGGTCGAGGTGCGGGCCGACGACGACTACGCGGTCAAGAACCTGGAGCTGGTCTACTCGGTGAACGGCGGCCCCGAGAAGACGGTCAAGCTGTTCGAGGGCAGCAAGCCGCTGCAGGAAGTGACCGCGGGCCACACGTTTTACCTGGAAGAGCTCGGCGTCAAGCCGGGTGACGCGGTGTCGTACTACGCCCGGGCGATGGACAACAACGCCATCGCCGGGCCGCAGCGCGCGACGAGCGACATGTATTTCCTGCGAGTCCGCCCGTTCAACAAGGACTTCAAGCCCGCGGCATCGATGGGCGGTGGTGGCGGCGGGGGCGGCGGCGGGATGGACCAGGTCGGTGCGCTGTCACAGCAACAGCGGCAGATCGTGGCCGGCACCTTCAACATGCAGCGCGACCGCAAGCGCATGGCTGGCGACAAGTTCAAGGAGGGCATGACCGTCCTGACGCTGTCCCAGAGCAAGCTGCGCGAGCAGGTGGAGGGGCTGGTCGAGCGGATGACCAGCCGCCTGGTCACACCGGATCCGGCGTTCCAGAAAATCGCCGAGCTGCTGCCGCAAGCCGCCGAGTCGATGAAGGCGGCGGAAGGCAAGCTGCAGACCCAGAGCCCCGATGGCGCGCTGCCGCCCGAGCAGCGGGCCCTTCAGCTGCTGCAGCAGGCCGAGGAGGAGTTCGAGCTGCAGGTGCAGACGCAGCGCAACGCCGGCGGCGGCGGTGGCGGCGGCGCCGGATCGATTGCCGAAGACCTTGCCGACTTGTTCAAGATGGAACTGGACAAGATGGCGAACCAGTACGAGACGAACCAGCGCGCCAGCCAGCAGGCCGGCGACCAGCGGATCGACGAGCTCGCCGAGAAGCTGAAGGAACTGGCGCGCCGGCAGGAACAGGAAATCGAGCGGCAGCGGCGGATGGCAGCCGGCCAGGCGCCGCGCGGGAATGGCAACGACCTCCAGCGTCAGCTCGCCGAGCAGGCCGAGGAAGCGGCGCGCCAGCTGGAGCGGTTGTCGCGCGATCAGAACCGCCAGGACCTGGCGAACACCGCGCGGCAGCTACGCGACGCTGCCGACGCGATGCGGCGCGCCGCGAGCAACGGCGACGCCAGCGCCCAGGGACAGGCCGCCTCGGCCGCCGAGCGGCTGCGCGAAGCGCAGCGCCAGCTGCAGCGGTCGCAGGGCGATCGCGCCAGCCGCGATGTCCGCGACGCGCTTCAGCAGGCCGAGGAGATCGCCCGCGAGCAGAAGGAAATCGCCGACGACGTGAACGATCTGCCGAACGCAGGCGCCGACCGGATGGGCCGCGCCCAGGTTGTCGGACAGCGCAAGGACATGCTGGAGCAGAAAGTGGCCGGCCTCGAGCAGCAGCTCGATCGTCTCGCCAACGAAACGGCAAAGGACGCGAAGGACGTGTCGCGCAAGGTCACCGAGGCCGCCAACGGGATCCGCGACAACCAGCTGAAAGAGAAGATTCGTTATTCGAAGCGCGCGGCCCAGGGCGGCGCCAACGAAGAGTTCGCGCGCAACCTCGAGGCGCAGATCGGCGTGAATGTCGATCAGCTTCGCCAGTCGCTGAGCCAGGCCGCCGATGCCGCGAACAAGATGGGGCAGGCGCGCGGGCCCGACGCGGTCGAGCGCGCGAGAGAACTGGCCCGCAACGCAGAGTCGCTGGGCCGCCGCATGGAGGAACGCGCTCGACAGGGCCAGCGCGGCCGCGATCAGCAAGGGCAACCGGGACAGCAAGGACAACAAGGCCAGCAGGGTCAAGCCGGCCAACGTGGCCAGCAAGGCCAGGCCGGTCAGCAGGGCCAGGCCGGTCAACAAGGACAGGCTGGCCAGCAAGGCCAGCAGGGTCAGGCGGGCCAGCAAGGTCAGGCGGGTCAGCAAGGACAGGCCGGCCAGCAAGGACAAGCCGGCCAGCAGGGCGGCGGTCAACAGGATGGCGGCGCCGACGGCGCCTGGGGCGGTGGCAACATGCGGGGCGGCGCGGCATGGGGCGGTGGCCCGTGGGGCGATCGCCGGCCCGGTGACTACTACACCGCCGACGATATCCGTCAGTTCCGCGGCGAGGCTCGCCGCTGGCTCGGCGATGCCCAGGCGCTTCGCAACCAGTTGCGCGAACAGGGGCTCGATCCGCGCGAGCTCGACGAGATCATGCGGCGGATGCGCGAGCTCGATTCCGAGCGCGTCTACCACAGCGTCGAGGAACTGGCCCGGCTCCAGAGCTACGTGGCCGAGGGCATCAAGCGGTTCGAATACAACCTGCGGCGCAAGGCCGGCGCCGACGTCGATCGCGCGATCGTCGCGGGGGCGGAGGACGTCCCGCCCGAGTTCAGGCCGCTCGTCGAGGAGTACTACCGCTCGCTGTCGAAGTCGCGGACCCAGAAATGATTCGTCTCGCCGGCGCCTCGCTCGTCGCCATCATGCTGGCGGCTTCGCTGGCGGAGGCGCAGCGCGGCTGGCGCGGCGGATACGGGCGGTGGGGCGGCGAGGCCGGTGTGCCGCCCCGCTACGCGACCGACGCTGACCAGGACGGCCGCTTTCATTTCTGCCGCCTGCAGTACACCGCGGTCCGTGCCCAGCAGCGCGGTATGGGATGGGGCACCGACTATCCCTACGCCGACATCAACTTCTCGATTCGCCTCTCCGAGATGACCAAGACGGTGGTCTCGAAGAACGGCGCCGAGCCGGGCCACATCGTGGTGAGGCCGACCGAGGACTGGCTGTCGATGTGTCCCTTCGTCATGGCCTCGGATCCGGGCAGCGCCGGCTTTTCGCCCGAGGACGCGCAGGGCCTTCGCGAGTACCTGCTGAAGGGCGGCTTCCTCTGGGTGGACGACTATTGGGGGCCGTATGCGTGGGAAGACTTCGCGCGCGAGATTGCCAAGGTACTGCCGCCCGGGCAGTATCCGATCAAGGACCTGACCCGGGAGCATCCGATCTATCGCTCGCTGTTCGACGTCCAGGCAATCCCGCAGGTGCCGGCCTGGCAGTACTGGCTACAGTCGGGTGGTGATACTTCCGAGATGGGCCCGCTCTCTGCGCGGGCCCACATGGCCGCGATCAGCGACTCGCACGGGCGGGTGATGGTGCTGATGACCCACAACACCGACATCGGAGACTCGTGGGAGCGCGAGGGCGAGCAGCTCGAGTACTTCTATGCGTTTTCCCCGAATGGCTACGCCCTCGGCATGAACGTGGCCATGTACATGATGACCCACTGACAATGCGTGGCCGCGGCGTCCGGGCGCTGGCGATCGTGCTGCTGCTTCTGACCGCGGTGGTCGCGGCCCAGGAGCCCGGCATGTGGCGCGGCGGCTGGGGCCGGCGGTTTCCGCCGCGGTTTCCGAACCAGGAGAGCTTCGACGGGCGGTTCAACTTCTGCCGCTTGATGTACACGAGCGCATGGCGTGAGCCGAGCGGCTCGGGGTGGAACACCGACTATCCGGGAGCGGACCTCAACTTCCCAATTCGGCTTGGCGAGCTGACCAAGACGGCGATCAGCCGTCAGCCGGACGGCGAATCCAACCACCTGGTCGTGCGGGCGACCGACCCGTTCCTCTATCAGTGCCCGTTCCTGCTGGCGTCGGACATCGGGACGGTCGGCTTCGACGCCGCCGAGGTCACCGCGCTGCGCGCCTATTTCGAGAAGGGCGGCTTCCTCTGGGTGGATGACTTCTGGGGCGAGCACGCGTGGCAGGTGTGGACCGAACAGGTGAGCCGGATCCTGCCGCCGTCCAAGTATCCGATCGAGGACGTCCCGCCCTCGCATCCGTTCTGGCGAACGGTGTTCGAGGTGGCGAAGCTGCCGCAGATTCCGTCGATCAGCCACTGGCGCCGCTCCGGCGGCGGGACGAGCGAGCGCGGCCTCGAGACGGCCGTCCCCGACATCAAGGCGATCTACGACCGGGAGGGCCGGATCATGATCCTGATGACCCACGACACCGACATCTCGGACTCGTGGGAGCGGGAGGGTGAGGATCCGGACTTCTTCTACCAGTTCTCTCCGAATGGCTACGCGCTGGCGATCAACGCGGTGATCTACGCGATGAGCCATTAACAGGCCGCGCTTCGCGGCGCAGGGCCAAACCTCAGCCTTGCCCGCCATCGGCGGGCGGAGTAGGCTGCGCGGCATGGACGCACACCGCCGGCAGTTCCTGCAGTTCGTCGCCGCCAGTACGATCGTTGCTCCTGCAACAAGGGCCTGGACGCGGCAGCTGGCGGCGTCTCATGAACCGGCCGGATTGGCCAGCGCCAAGGACGCGCTCGACGTCTTGGATTTCGAGGAGCCGGCCCACCGCATCCTGCCACCCGCGCACTGGGGCTACATGGCCAGCGGCTCGGACGCCAACCAGACCGTCAGGGCCAACAGCGAGGCCTTCCAGCGAATCCGCCTCAAGCCGCGGCGCCTGATCGACGTATCGAAAGCCGACCTCACCACCGAGGTGCTCGGCGCGACGTGGGACACGCCGATCTTCGTCTGCCCGGTTGGCGGGCAGCAGGCCTTCCATGCCGACGGCGAGCTCGGCACCGCTCGTGCCGCCCACGCCAGGCGGCACACGATGGTCCTGTCTTCGGTGACGTCGTATCCGCTCGAGGACGTGGCGAAGGCGCTCGGCACCCCGCCCTGGTATCAGCTCTACATGCCGAGAAAGTGGGACGACACCGAGAAACTGGTCAAGCGCGTCGAGGACGCCGGCTGCCCGGTGCTCGTCTGGACCGTGGACCTGCTGGCCGGGCGCAACACGCCGAACATGACCCGCCTGGCGCGGCAGGACGCGCGCAACTGCGAGGCCTGCCACACCCAGGGGCCTGGTGTCCGCATCCACCTTCCGATGTACGAAGGACTGCAGGGCGTCTACAACCCTCCGGAGGCGACGTGGGGGTTCGTCGATCGGCTGAAGAAGCTGACTCGGATGAAGCTGGTGGTGAAGGGACTCGACGGCGCCGAAGACGCGCGCCTCGCGGTCGAGCACGGCGCCGACGGCATCGTCGTGTCGAATCACGGCGGACGCGCAGCCGACACGCTGCGGCCGACGATCGAATGCTTACCGGAGGTAGTGGAAGCGGTTGGCGGGCGCATCCCGGTCTTCGTGGACGGCGGGTTCCGGCGAGGCACGGATATCTACAAGGCGCTTGCGCTCGGCGCCCGAGCGGTGGGCATCGGCCGGCCGTACATCTGGGGCCTGTCGGCATTTGGGCAGGAGGGCGTTGAGCGGGTGCTCGAGATCTTGCGCGCCGAGCTGACGCTGGTGATGCGCCAGATGGGGACACCGTCGATTCGCGAGATCACGCCGGCGCACGTCTTGCGCGGCTAGGCCGCGCGGACACGCGTCAGGCCCGCTGCGGGGTCAGGCCGCCGTCAGTGAACGGTTCCCGTATCCGCGGTCGCCGTCTTCTCGAGCAGGGCCTTGACGTCCAGCAGCTCCATCATCGCCCGGCAGCGGGCCAGCGGCCCGGGCTGCTCGAGCAGCGCCTGGCGCTCGACCGGCTCGAACTCCAGGTACTGCGCCAGCGCGTTGACGAGATCAGCGTCGGGCATCGTCTGCGGCAGGAACGACTCGGTCCGCGCCCGTTCGAAGAGCGGCGCGAGCCGGGTCTCGAGCCGCCGCCGCTCGAACGCCAGCTGATCGCGTTCCATCCCCTCCACCGCCTCGTCGACGCCGTTGACGATCGCCTTCCGATACAGCTGCCCGGGCGACGGCGTCTCCTCGCCGAGGATCTCGAACTTCTCCACGCCGCGCAGGATGATGTTGAAGCATCCATCGGCGAGCCGCTCAACATGGGTGATGACGCCCGAACACCCCACGCCGTACACCGTCGGCAGCGCGTCTTCGGCCGTCGCCGCGTCCCTCAGCAGCGTCATTCCGACCAGGCGATCGCCCGACAGCGCGTCGCCGATCATCTGACGGTAGCGCGGCTCGAAGATGTGCAGCGGCAGGAAGACGTTGGGGAAGAGAACCACCGTCGGCAAGGGGAAGATCGGGATGGTGCTGGCCCACATCAGTGCACCGTCCTGCGTCTTCTTGTCCATGTAGTCCATCAGCACGTACTGGCCGAGCGTGTAGGGGGTGGTGAAGTAGGCTTTGCCCCGGCACATCGCCGCCACCCGGCGCACGAACGCGACCAGGTCGTAGTCGCGGGCCAGCATGAAGGTGTTGATCATGATCCCGGCCCGGGCGCAGGCCGAGACCTCGGCGAAAGTCTCCGCGATCACGAACGGGTCGAGCCCGAAGGCGTTCTTGTAAATCCGCCCATCCGGCTGGGTCAGCGCTGACGGCTTGCCGTCGGTGATCATCACGATCTGCCGCATGTCCTTGCGCTGCTTCTCGAGCAGACGGCGGGCCAGCCGCAGCCCTTCGCGGGTGTTCGTGTAGTACGGGCCGACCCGGACCCGTCCCAGCTCGCGGATCGGAATCTCCTCCGCGCTGTCGTGGAACAGCACCGCCTGCAGCGTGTCGCCGGGATACTGCGTGCGAATCAGGTGCGAGAGCGCCATCGCGACCCGCTTGGCCGGCGTGAACCGGTCCTCACCGTAGAGGATCATGCTGTGGCTGCAGTCGAGCATCAGCACCGTCGCGCACGAGCTCTGGTACTCGCCTTGCGCCACCATCAGGTCCTGGTAGTCGATGTCGATACCGCCAGTGACGACGGCCGGACCGGGACCGGGCTCGGGCCGATAGCCGCGCGCCTCAGCTGCCTGATGTGCGGCCTCGGCCGCGGCCTGCCGCTCGGCAGCCTGGCGGCTGACCGCGTTGAGTATCGTCGCCGTCGCGTCGAGGTTGAGCGTGTCGCCGAACTCGTAGGGCTTCGGCGCACCGCTCGTCTCGACGCCGGTGGAAAGGTCGCGCGTGTCGTGGCGCCCGGCGCTACTGTGGCCAAGCGACCCGAGCAGATCGCGAAGTGCTTTGTAGCCGAGAAAGTCGAGCGCCTTGTCGGTGACTTCGAATTCCACCTGCTGGGCCTCGCCCTCGCCCGGCCCGCCGCCGGGCTGGCGCCGCCGCTGCCGCTCCTCCTCGAGATCCGGAGCGCCGGTGATGTAACCGGACTCCTGCATCCGCTGGATGATCTCGTTGATCAGCTGCTCCAGCCGCTCGCGAATCTCCTCCTCGCTCCCTTCCGCCTGGTCACCAAACAGCTTGTCGACGACGTCCGGCGGCAGCACGCCGCCGTTGAACAGCGCCTCCAGGATGGCGTCGTGGAGCGCCTGGATGGTCCGGTCCATCCCGCCGCTCGGATCCCACGGATTGTCGAAGCCGCTCGAGAGCAGGAGGTCGCTCAGCTTCGACATCAGCTGGTCCATGTCGAGGTCGTCCAGCGGATTCGGAACGTATTTGGAATACTTGAACTTCATAAGACGCGTTCGGTGTCGGCGAATCTGAGGATCTTGTAATTCATTCCCCAATCAGTTGTAGTACCGCTTCTTCTTCCGCCCGCCGCCGCCGCCACTGTTCTCGTCGTCATCGTCGTCCGGCATGAGGACCGGGGTTCGGCGATCGGATTGGGGTGGACGACGCGCCGAGTCGCTGCCGTGGAAACCGCGGCCGTCGCTGCGGCTGATCTTTTTCTGGGCGTAGAGCCCTTCGAGCACGAAGTCCACTGCCGCTGCGAGCACCGGCGGCGGAGCGCCGGCCGCGAGTCCGGTCTGGCGGGCCATGTCGAGCAGGCCCTGTACCTTCCGCGCTTCGCTGACGACGTCGGCCGCCGATTCGAGATCGCCGAGGTTCAGCGACCCGCCGAGATCGAACCACTCGACGATCTGCCGTGTGTCTGCGTCGGGGAAGTGGCCGTCGAAGACGTTTGCGACGGCGGAGCGAATCAGTTCGCGGCCGATGACGTCGGCCCCCTTGAGCTCGCCCTCGTACTCCAGCTCCAGCTTGCCGGTCATCGACGGCAGCGCGGTATAGATGTCGATGATTCGCGGAACCACAGTGCTCTCGTCGGCGGCCAGCGCCCGCCGTTCGGCGTTCGAGATCACGCTTTCGAGCACGCTGATCGGCATTCGCTGGCTGACTCCGGACCGCTTGTCGACGCGGCGATCCTGGCGCGCCTGGAAGGCTAGCTCCTCCACGGTCTCGCGCACGAATTGCGGGATCTGGACGTCGACGCCGCGACTGGTCCACGCCTCCTGGGCGGTGATCTGCATGGCCTCGGCGCGGCTTGACAGGTAGTGGGTGCGGATCTCGGCGCCGATCCGATCCTTGAGCGGCGTGATGATCTTGCCGCGAGCGGTGTAGTCCTCGGGGTTGGCGGAGAACACCACCATCACGTCGAGCGGCAGCCGGACCGGGTAGCCTTTGATCTGCACGTCTCCTTCCTGGAGGATGTTGAACAGCCCGACCTGGATCTTGCCGGCGAGATCCGGCAGCTCGTTGATGGCGAAGATGCCGCGGTTGGCGCGCGGCAGCAGGCCGAAGTGCATCGCCAGCTCGTTGCCGAGCTGCAACCCGGTCCTGGCGGCCTTGATCGGATCGATGTCGCCAATCATGTCGGCGATCGTCACGTCCGGCGTGGCCAGCTTCTCGATGTAGCGCGCCTCGCGAGGCAGCCAGGCGATTGGGAGCGCGTCGCCTTCCTCGTTGACCGACTGGCGGCCGAACGCAGACAGCGGCGCCATCGGATCGTCGTTGATTTCGCTGCCGGGAATCACCGGCAGCCACTCGTCGAGCAGCGCCGTGAGCGCACGCAGGATTCGCGTCTTGGCCTGCCCGCGGAGGCCGAGCAGGATGAAGTGGTGGCGCGAGAGAATCGCGTTCGCCAGCTGCGGAACGACCGTTTCCTCGTAGCCGATGATGCCGGGGAAGAGCGGCTCCTTCCGGCGGAGGCGCGCCGCGAGGTTCTCGCGGACCTCGTCCTTGACCGGGCGGCGGCGATAGTCGCCGCGGCGCACGGCAGCCTTCAGTTGTCCCAGGGTTTCAATGCGGGGTGGCGAAGACATATGGCTATTATGACTCCGTGTCCACCCGCGCTGGTCCGCCCCCGGCTGTATTCGAGGCGACCCATCCGCTGGTGTTCGCGCATCGCGGCGGCGCGAAGCTCGCACCCGAGAACACGCTGGTGGCATTCGCGAACGGCTTGTCCTTCGGCGCCGACGGCCTCGAACTGGACGTCCACCTCTCTCGCGATGGCGTACCGGTCGTCATTCACGACGCCACGCTCGAACGGACGACCAGGCAGTCAAGGCCCGGTCGCGGCGCTGACTGCCGCCGAGCTGGCGGCGCGTCGATGCCGGGGCGAAGTTCGGTGCCGATGACGGGTATCCGTTTCGCGAACGGGGCCACGGTGTGCCGACGCTGGTGTCTGTCTTCGAGCGGCATCCCGCCACCCGCGTGATCATCGAGATGAAGCACGGGACCGCGGCGCTCGCCCGCGCTGTCGTCGACGTCGTTCGCCGGATGAACGCCGCGGCCCGCGTCTGCCTCGGCTCGTTCCAGCACGAAGCGGTCGACGCCGCGCGCGAACGCTCGCGCCCGAGATTGCCACAAGCGCGTCTGAGCCGGAGGCTCGCTGGACGCTTCACCGGTCGTGGGTCCGGTGGCCGTGGGTGCCGCGACGGCCTTACATCGCATTCCAGGTTCCCGAACGGGCCGGCCGCCTTCGGGTCGTCATCGCCCGCGTTCCTCCGCCAGGTCCACCGCGAAGGACAGGTCGTCCAGGTGTGGGTCGTGGATAGCGAAGCCGACTCCGAGCGCTTGCTGAACTGGGGCGTGGACGGGCTGATCACCGACCGCCCCGATGTGACGGTCGATGTCCGCGATCGCTGGGTCACGCGCAACGGAAGAGTCTGATCCCCAAGACCCCAAGACCTCATGACCCCACCGACACTCCAGGACGTCTACGCCGCCCGAGCCCGCCTACGGCTCCACGTTCCGCCGTCGCCTCTCATGAAGCATCCGCTGCTCGACGAGGCGCTCGGACTGAACGTCTGGGTGAAGCACGAGAACCACAACCCGACCGGAGCGTTCAAGGTTCGCGGCGGGATCAACCTGGTGAGCACGCTGAGCGCCGACGAGCGGGCGCGAGGGATCGTCACGGCCAGCACCGGCAATCACGGGCAATCGATTGCGCTCGCGTCGCGGCTGAACGGCGTCGCCTGCACGGTGTTCGTACCGGAGGGGAACAACCCCGAGAAGAACGCGGCGATGCGCGCCTTTGGCGCGGCGCTCGAGGAAGGCGGGCGCGATTTCGACGAAGCGCGCGGGCGTTGCGAGGAGCGGGCACGGCAGACCGGAGCGCGCTATGTACACTCGGCCAACGAGCCGCTGCTGATCGCCGGGGTCGGGACCTACGCGCTCGAGATTTTCGAGGCCCTGCCGGACGCGGACGTGGTGTTGGTCCCGATCGGCGGAGGCAGCGGTGCGTGCGGGCTCATCACCGTTCGCAACGCCCTCGGCTCGAGGGCGCGAATCGTCGGTGTTGGGGCGCGGAACGCGGACGCGATAGAACGCTCGTGGCGCGGCCCGGAACGGGTCGTGGGGGAGTCGGCCAACACCTTTGCCGAAGGCATTGCGACCCGTGTCACGTTCGACCTCACCTTCGGGATCTTGAAACGCTACCTCGACGACTTCGTCCTGCTCTCCGAGGAGGAACTTGCCGAGGGTGTCGAACTGGCCCTGCGCACGACGCACAACCTGGCCGAAGGGGCTGGCGCCGCAGCGATCGCCGCCGCCCGCAAATGCGCAAGCTCTTTGCGCGACCAGCGGGTTGTTTGTGTCATGTCAGGTGCCAACATGGACTCCGCCAGGCTGCGCTCATTGCTCGTCCGCATGAATTGACGATTGGGCAGGCTCAATCGCTAATCGACATACGGGCGAACACCTCATCGTACATACCAGGTGTGAGCACGCCAGTGTTGGTGTTCTGCCGCGAGGGATGGTAGCAGCCGACGAGACGATGAGCGGCTCCGGTTCGCAGTGGGCCTGACGCGTCAGGATCCGCCTCCCAGTTCACCACTGCGCCATGTCCGAACGAAGGACGCGGGCGTGGCACGGCGATGTGGCGTCCGAGGAGCTGCAGCCACGCATCCCACGCGATCTTTCCGAGCGCGATCACCGTGTGGACGTTGGGCAGGTGCGCGAGTTCTGACTCCAGGTGATCGAGACAGGTAGTCACTTCGTCAGGCGTGGGCTTGTTCTGCGGCGGCGCGCAGCGGACCGCGGCCGCGATGTAGACCCCGCGCAGCTCGAGGCCATCGTCCGGTCGGTGCGAGGTGGCCAGGTTCGCGTATCCGGCACGGTGCAGGGCCGCCATCAGGAAGTCGCCGGAGCCGCCGACACCGTCGCCGGTGAACACGCGTCCGGTCCGGTTCGCGCCGTGCGCCGCAGGCGCCAGCCCAAGGATCAAGATGCGAGCGTCGGGATCGCCGAAGCCGGGCACCGGGCGTCCCCAGTAATCCCAGTCCCGGAACGCCGCGCGCTTATCGCTCGCCACCGTACGGCAATAGGTCCGCAGCCGCGGACAGCGGTTGCAATTGGTGATAACTGCGCGGGCCTCCGCCAGGGAGGAAGGACGGCGAATGGGTGCGCGTTTCTTCGTGTTCACACTAAAATGGTACGATTGCCTGTTGAGGATAAGGAAGGTCATACACGGCCATGAGAAATACTGCTCCAACTGATGCAGCCCAGCTCGAAGCCCTCGAAACCAGGGAGTGGCTCGACTCGCTGGACGATGTGCTCCGCCACGGTGGCTCGACCCGAGTTGGCCGCCTCCTTCGCGACCTCGGAATCTACGCCCAGAAGAACGGCACCAGGCTTCCCTTCACCGCCAACACCCCTTACATCAACACCATTCACCCGGAAGAAGAGGTTCCGTATCCGGGCAGCCGCGAGATCGAGCGCCGCATCAAGAGCCTCGTTCGCTGGAATGCGATGGCGATGGTGGTGAAGGCCAACCGCCTCGACGACGGCATCGGCGGTCACATCTCGACGTTCGCGTCTTCGGCGACGCTGTACGAAGTCGGGTTCAACCACTTCTTCCGCGGCCGCGATAACGGCAACGACGGCGACATCGTCTACTTCCAGGGGCATGGCTCACCGGGCATCTACGCCCGTGCATTCCTCGAGGGGCGCCTCTCCCAGGAGCAATTGGAGAACTTCCGACGTGAGCTGAAGAAGGGTGGCGGGCTCTCGTCGTACCCGCATCCCTGGCTGATGCCGGACTTCTGGGAGTTCCCGACGGTCTCGATGGGGCTCGGCCCGATCATGGCCATCTATCAGGCGCGCTTCAATCGCTATCTCGAGGATCGAGGACTGAAGCCCGCCACCGACGCGAAGGTCTGGGCCTTCCTCGGCGATGGCGAGACCGACGAGCCGGAGTCGCTCGGCGCGATCACGCTGGCTTCGCGCGAAAAGCTCGACAACCTGATCTTCGTGATCAACTGCAACCTGCAGCGGCTCGACGGGCCGGTGCGCGGCAACGGCCAGATCATTCAGGAGCTCGAGGCGATCTTTCGCGGTGCCGGCTGGAACGTCATCAAGTGCATCTGGGGTTCCGAGTGGGACGACCTGCTCGAGAAGGATCACGAGGGTCTGCTGGTCAAGCGGATGGGCGAGGTCGTGGACGGCGAGTACCAGAAAATGGCCGTCGAGTCCGGCGCCTACATCCGCAAGCACTTCTGGGTACCGATCCGCGGCTGCTCGAGATGGTCAAGCACCTCTCGGACGAGCAGCTCAAAAAACTCACGCTCGGCGGGCACGATCCGATCAAGGTCTTCAACGCGTTCAAGCGCGCCACCGAGACCAAAGGCATGCCCAGCGTGGTGCTGGCCCGGACCATCAAGGGCTACGGCATCGGTGAATCGGGTGAGGGCAAGAACATCACCCACCAGCAGAAGAAGCTGAACGACGACGAGGTGCGCGCGTTCCGCACTCGCTTTGGCATTCCGATCTCGGACGAGGACGTCGCCCAGGCGCCGTTCTACCGGCCGGCTGACGAGTCGGCCGAGATGCGCTACATACTCGAACGGCGCCAGGCGATGCAGGGGCCGGTGCCGAGGCGTCAGGACCGTTCGTCGCCGGTGCGCGTCGAATTCGGCGACACCTTCGAGGAGTTCCACAAGGGCACCGAGAACCGCAAGGCCTCCACCACCATGGTGTTCGTCCGGATGCTGTCGAAGCTGCTCCGTGACGAGCACATCGGCAAGTACGTCGTGCCGATCGTTCCCGACGAGGCGCGGACCTTCGGGATGGAGGCGCTGTTCCGCCAGGTCGGCATCTACGCCCACGAAGGCCAGAAGTACGAGCCAGTGGACCGCGACACGCTGCTTTACTACAAGGAAGCCTCCGACGGGCAGATTCTCGAGGAGGGTATCAACGAGGCCGGCTCGGTCTCGTCGTTCATTGCCGCTGGCACCGCCTATGCGACCCACGGAATCAACATGATTCCGTTCTTCATTTTCTATTCGATGTTCGGCTTCCAGCGGATCGGCGACCTGATCTGGGCCGGCGCCGACATGCGGATGAAGGGCTTCGTGATGGGCGGCACTTCGGGCCGCACCACGCTCAACGGCGAAGGCCTGCAGCACGAAGACGGCCAGAGCCACGTGCTGGCGCTGCCGGTTCCGACCTGCCAGTCCTACGATCCTGCCTTCGCGTACGAGCTGGCGGTGATCATCGAGGACGGCATCAAGCGGATGTATGCCGACCGCGAGGACATCTGGTACTACCTGACCGTGATGAACGAGCAGTACAAGCACCCGCCGATGCCGGAAGGCTCGAAGGACGGCATCCTCAAGGGGATGTACGTCTGCAAGCCCACCACCAAGCCGAAGGCGAAGCTGCGGGCGCAAATCTTCGGGAGCGGCACCATTCTCACCGAGGCGATCAAGGCGCAGCAGATCCTCGAGGAGCAGTACAACGTCGGCGCCGACATCTGGAGCGTCACGAGCTACGTCAACCTGTATCGCGACGGGCACGCCTGCGAGCGCTGGAACCGGCTGCACCCCGGCGACAAGCCGAGGGTGCCGTACGTCACGCAGGTGACCAAGGATGCGCCGGGCGTGTTCGTAGCGGCGTCCGACTACCTGAAGGTGTTGCCTAACGCGATCGACCAGTGGCTGCCGAAGAAGCTGCAGGCGCTCGGTACCGATGGGTTCGGCCGCAGCGACACCCGCGCCGCGCTGCGCGACTTCTTCGAGGTGGACGCGCGGTTCATCGTGCTCTCCACGCTGTATGCGCTGCAGCTGGAGAAGCAGGTCGAAACCGGCGTGGTTGCCAAGGCCATTTCGGATCTGGGCATCAATCCCGAAAAGCCGAATCCGGCCATCAGCTAGAAGGCACAAGGCAGAAGGCACAAGGCAAAATGGCCGATTTCGTTCTCCCGAATCTGGGTGATGGCGTCGCACAGGGCGACGTCCTGAAGGTGCTGGTCAAGGTCGGCGATGCGATCAAGGTCGATCAGCCGGTCCTCGAGCTCGAGACGGACAAGGCAACCGTCGAGGTGCCGTCAACGCTCGCCGGCGTCGTCAAGGAGCTGAAGGTCAAGGCCGGTGACAAAGTAAAGCCCGGCCAGGCCGTCGTCGTCGTCGATCAGGGTGCAGCCGGTGCGGCGCCGCAGGCGGAGACGCCGAAGGCCGATGCACCAGCCCCGGCCCCGCCGGCGCCAGCCGGAGCGCCCCAACCCGTCGCACCTCCGCCGCCGGCCGCTGAGCCCGAACGGCCGAAGGCGCCGGTCGTGGATTTCCCGGCCGCGCGTCAGCAGTCGGCGCCGGCTGCCGCCGCTGTTCCCGCGCCGGCGCACACGACCGGTCCGGCCGCGCCGTCGGTCCGTCGCCTCGCGCGTGAGATCGGGGTGGACATCACCCAGGTCACGGGCAGCGGCCCCAGCGGCCGAATCTCGATCGAAGACGTCAAGGAGTTCTCGCGACGGGTGATGAGCTCGTTTGGCAGCGCCGGACAAGCTGCAGCAGCATCGAGCGGTATCGCGGTGCAGGCGCGCGCCCTTCCGGACTTCTCCAAGTTCGGAGAGACCGAGCGCAAGCCGATGAGCGGCATCCGCCGCAAGACGGCGGAGCACTTGGCCAGCGCCTGGAACACGATCCCGCACGTCACGCAGTTCGACAAGGCGGACATCACCCGGCTCGAGCAGATGCGCAAGACCTATCGCGCCGAGGTCGAGAAGAAGGGCGGCAACCTGACCGTCACGGCCATCGCGTGCAAGGTGCTGGCGAGCGCCCTCAAGGTGTTCCCGCAGTTCAACGCCTCGGTGGACATGGCCGGCGAGGCCGTCGTCTACAAGAAGTTCACCAACATCGGCATTGCCGTCGACACCGAGAACGGCCTGCTCGTGCCGGTGGTCCGGGACGCGGATAAGAAGAACCTGACCGAGATCTCGGTGGACATCCAGCAGCTTGCCGAGAAGGCTCGCGGCAGGAAGCTGACACTGGACGACATGTCCGGCGGATCGATGTCGATCTCCAATCTCGGCGGAATCGGCGGCACGGCTTTCACGCCGATCGTGAACTGGCCTGAAGTGGCGATTCTCGGAATCTCACGCGGCGGATTCGAACCGATGTGGAACGGCACGGCCTTCGAGCCGCGGCAGATGCTGCCGCTGTCGCTCAGCTACGACCACCGGCTGATCGACGGCGCTGACGCGATCCGGTTCCTCCGCTGGGTCGCGGAAGCGCTCGAGAACCCGTTCGCCCTGGCACTCCGCGGATAATGGCTACACGAGTTGCGGTGCTCGGCGCTGGACCGGGCGGGTATGCGGCTGCGTTCTACGCGGCCGACCTCGGCATGGAGGCCACGCTCATCGGGGAAGAAAGAAACCCCGGCGGCGTGTGCCTTTACAAAGGATGCATCCCATCCAAGGCCCTGCTGCACGTTGCCAAGGTGATTGACGAGGCGCATCACGCGGCCGATTGGGGCGTCAGCTTCGGCGCGCCGAAGGTGGACGTCAACAAGCTGCGCGACTACAAGAACCGCGTCGTCGAGAAGCTGACCAGCGGCACCGGCCAGGTGGCGAAGCTCCGCAAGGTCAGGTACATCCAGGGCCGCGCGTCGATCGTCGATGCGAAGACGCTGCGGGTGCAGAAGGTCGAGGGTGGTGAAGAGACCGTCAGCGTCGACTATGTGATCCTGGCGACCGGCTCGCATCCGACGCGCATCCCGTCACTCTCGCTCGACTCGCCGCGCGTACTGGACTCGACCGGCGGGCTCGACCTGCCCGAGATTCCGAAGACGATGCTGGTGATCGGCGGCGGGTACATCGGGCTCGAGTTGGGCTCGGTTTACGCGGCGCTCGGAACCAGGGTATCGGTCGTGGAGATGACGCCGGGCCTGCTGCCTGGCGCGGATCGCGATCTGGTGCGGATCCTCACCCAGCGCGCCGAGAAGGTGTTCGAGAAGATCTACCTGTCGACGAAGGTCACCGCGATGAAGAGCGCGAAGGCCGGCGTCACGGTGAACTTCGAGGGCGAGGGCGCCCCCGCCGAGGCGACGTTCGACTACGTACTGGTCGCGATCGGTCGCCGTCCCAACGCGAAGATCGACGGGTTGGAGCGGACCAAGGTCAAGGTCGACGCGAAGGGCTTCATCGAGGTCGACGGCCAGCGTCGCACCGCCGAGCCGACGATGTTCGCGATTGGTGACGTCGCCGGCGAACCGATGCTGGCGCACAAGGCGTCGCACGAAGCTCGCGTGGCAGTCGAGGCGATTGCCGGGCACAAGGCGGTGTTCGAGCCGGCGGCGATTCCAGCGGTGGTGTTCACGGATCCCGAGATCGCGTGGGCGGGACTCACCGAAGTCGACGCTGAGAAGCAGGGCATCACGATCGAAGTGGCGCGCTTCCCGTGGGGTGCGTCGGGCCGGGCCATCGCGATCGACCGCGTCGACGGCATGACCAAGCTGCTGATCGATCCGAAGACCGAACGGGTGCTCGGCGTCGGCATTGTCGGCTCGGGCGCCGGCGAGCTGATCGCCGAAGGCGTCCTGGCGATCGAAATGGGCGCCACGGCATCCGACGTCAAGCTGACGATTCACCCGCATCCGACGCTGACGGAAACGGTGATGGAGGCGGCCGAACAGTTCTTCGGCCAGGCCACCCATGTGTACAAGCCCAAGAGAAAGTGAGGGCTTGGCGGATCTCGCGACCTGATGATCTGATGATCTCGCGATCAATCCGGCGAGCTGATGATCTGGAGAGCTATCGGTTGATCTTTAGATCTATTTGGCGATCGGCCGATCGAGGCCGGTCTCCAAGCCCCAAGCCTCAGGCCCCAGGCCTCAAATGACCGTTATTGGGCTCGGGGGCGCGAGAATAGCCTTGCAGCGGCCGTCAGTCCGATAGCGAGGAACGAGAGCCATACCATGTGCACCCACCACAGCACCCGGGCCGGGGGCGCACTCGTGGCGAGGACGAAGAACCCCAACGCGCACCAGGCGGCGATCGCTTTCGGCCAGTTGAAGCCAAAGAGGGTGCCTAGCTGCCAGCCGATGATCCCAAGCAGCGCCGGAGTGGTTGCGAGCGCGGCGCGGCGCACGAGCTCGTTCCAAGCGATCGAGGAACCAGGAACACCCCGCGCAATCGAAGCGACCAGCTGCGGACCGGTGATCGCGGACAACGAGTGCGAAGCCGGTTCCTCCCGGTGCCGCGAGAACCGGCGCGCTCGTTCCTGAAAGGTCAACGGAACGATCAGGCCGGTCATTGCGAGTTGCATCGCAATGACGAGGCCGATCGTGCTGCCAAATGGCCGGGGCAGAAGTCGCTGTCCGGCCAGCCGCATGCCTGCGGGGACGACAGCCGGAGGAATGACCACCGGCAACAGCGACAGGACCAGGAAGGGCAGTAGCTCTGAGCGAACCGGAGCGTTGAACGCGAATGCGGCAAGCATCAGCGTCACGCCGATAGCCGTGAACACCGCCACCGTGGACACTCCGGGCAGCCTGCGCGCCATGCCACGCTAGCTTCTCACAGCTCGGTGCGCCGAGGGCTACCTTCGTTCGCTTCGCGCCCTTCGTGTTCTCCGTGTTACCGCGCCAGCGCCGCTTGCGCGGCGTCGGCCTGCTCGTGAGCGTGGTAGGAGCTTCTTACCAGCGGGCCGGCCTCGACGTGGACGAACCCGATGCCGAGCGCGATCCGTTTCAACTCGGCGAACTCGCCGGGGTGGTAGTAACGTGTCATCACCGCGTGGTCGGGTGAAGGGCGCAAGTACTGGCCGAGTGTGAGGATCGACACCCCGATCTTGTGCAGGTCCCGGAACACCTCGACGAGCTCGTCCTTCTCTTCGCCGAGGCCCACCATCAGACCGGTCTTGGTCGGGATGTCGGGCGCATAGGTGCGGGCCCGGTCGAGCAGTTCGAGCGTGCGCGCGTATTTCCCGCCCGAGCGCGCCATCCGGTAGAGGCGCGGCACCGTTTCAGTGTTGTGATTCAGAACATCGGGCCGCGCGTCGAGAACGGTCTTGAGCGGCTCGTACTCACCCTTGAAGTCGGGGATGAGCACCTCGACTCTGGTGTCCGGCCGGCGCCGCTTGATCTCGCGAATCGTCGACGCGAAGATTCCGGCGCCGCCGTCCGGCAGGTCGTCGCGGTCCACCGACGTAATCACCGCGTACTTCAGCCGCATCTGCTCGACGGCCTCGGCCACCCGCACCGGCTCGTCGAGATCCAGTTCCTTCGGCTTGCCATGCGCGACCGCGCAGTAGGCGCAGGATCGGGTGCAGATGTCACCGAGGATCATGAAGGTCGCGGTGCCGTGGTGCCAGCATTCGCCGATGTTCGGACAGTGAGCGTCTTCGCAAACCGTGTTCAGCTTGAGGTCCCGCATGATGCCGCGCAGCCGCAGATAGTTCTCGGACCCCGGGGCACGCACCTTGAGCCACTCGGGCTTGGGTTCGCGGGGCTTCACGAAGGTCAAGGGAGATACGGTCATCGGCTCTGTTCAGTGTAATCGATGTCGGCGAATCTGATGATCTGGTGATGTGATGAGCTCGTGACCGATGTGGAGAAGTGATGATCTGGTGATCAATCTCGTGACCTGGTGATCTGGTGATCTATCTGGTGAGCTGATGATCTGTCGGCGGCGTCCGTGACGCAGAAACTGCGGCGCTCGAGGCTTGCGGAGATTGCGGATTGTCCCTCCAGGTGAGGCTCACTTTGAATCTTGGGCGCGATTTCGCGCGGCATGGCGGCTGCACGGATCAGCCGCATGGAACGAGACGATCTCGAGGGCCGCACGGCGGCGTTTGCCGTCGCCATCTTCAGTCTAGTCAACACTGCCCGGGACAAGCCCGGCGGCCGTTGTCCCGCCGACCAGTTGCTGGACTGTGCGACCTCGGTCGGGGCAAACTACCGCGCATCAGCCCGCGCCCGCTCGCGCGACGAGTTCATCGCCAAACTCGGCGTCGTGGACGAGGAGGCGGACGAGGTCGTCTACT
Organism: uncultured Acidobacteriota bacterium; assembly: GCA_963709325.1. Lineage (GTDB taxonomy): Bacteria > Acidobacteriota > Vicinamibacteria > Vicinamibacterales > UBA2999 > VFZN01. Next base: position 485,516 of record CAVPVV010000001.1, read on the forward strand.
GGCTGCAGTTCTTCAAGAGCACGAACCTGGCGGATGATGCGAAGGTGGCGGAACTGCTGGCCGAGGCCAAAGAACTCCGCTCAGTCTTTGCGGCGTCCTGCCGAACCGCGAAGCGAAACCACCGCGGCAAGTCGCGAGGAAAATCGTAAGATCACGAAATCGCCAGATAGATCACAAGATCACCAGATAGATCACAAGATCACCAGATAGATCATCAGATCGTCAGCTCGCCAGCTCGATCATCAGATCACCACATCACGAGATCATCAGATGCAGAAACTCGCCATCACCTGGCTCGGCCACTCCGCGTTTCGCCTTCGCACGCCCAGCGGCGTCGAGGTCCTGTTCGACCCGTGGTACACGGGCAACCCCAAGTTCCCGGAGTCGGCTCGCCCGAGCAAGGCCGATCTCATTCTGATCAGTCACGGCCACAGCGATCACATCACCGATGCCGCCGCGATGGCCCGGCAGACCGGCGCGACCGTCGTCGGGATCTTCGAAATCGTGTCGTGGCTCGGCTCGAAGGGCGTGCAGGCGATCGAGCCGATGAACAAGGGCGGCTCGATCACGGCGAAGGGCCTTCGGATTACGATGACCGAGGCCATTCACAGCAGCAGCTTCGACGACAACGGCGTCGTCTACCTTGGCGAGCCGGCCGGGTTCGTCGTCAAGCTGGAGAACGGGCAGTCGCTCTACTTCGCTGGCGACACCGCGCTCTTCAGCGACATGAAGCTGATTGGCGAGCTGTACAAGCCGGACATCGCGTTCCTGCCGATCGGCGATCGCTTCACCATGGGCCCGGACACGGCCGCGATGGCCGCAAGGTGGCTCGGCGTCCGGCAGGTAGTACCGATGCACTGGGGCACGTTCCCGCTGCTCACCGGAACCCCGGCGCAATTGAAGGAGCACCTCGCCGGGAGCGGCATCGACGTCCTGGAGCTCGAACCGGGACAGACTGCCGAGTGACCCGTCGGGAACGTCGCCGCCCGAACCTAACCTTTCAGGGCCGGTACCCTGGCTCGGCCCACGAGGTAGTCCGCAAAAGCTTCGCCAATTTCGCTCGACGTCATCGGGCCGGCGGGATCGAACCATTTGCTGATCCAGTTGACCGCGCCCATGATCGCGAACTCGATCATTTTGGGGTCGCCCTTGGCGAACAGGCCCTCGTCCATTCCCGTTTGGATGATCGCACGCATGCCGCGGTCGAACTCGTCGCGCTTGGCGATCACCTTGGCGAGCAGCGGGGGTGAGAGCGCTTCCGGATCGAGCGTCAGCGCCGTTCCCCGCAGCTCGTCGAGAATCAGGTGCACGAAGGCCAGAATCAGCTTGCGCAGCTTCTCGTCCGCGGGGATCGGTTCGGCGACCACGTCCTGCATCAGGCGGAGCAGGATCTCGAGCGAGTATTCGTGACAGGCGTAGAGGATGTCTTCCTTGTTGCGGAAGTAGTAGTAAAGATTCCCTTTCGTCATTTCCAGCGCGGACGCGATCTCGTCCACGCTCGCGCCGTGATAGCCGCGCCGCCGGAATGCCGCCGCTGCACTTTTCAGGATCTCTACTCGCCGTTCGACTGCTGCCATCGATGTCCAGATTCCCGGCTCAGCCGGGCAACGTCCAAAAGCGTAGCACAAGTTTGAACGAGCGTTTAAATCGTAGTACACTCCGGCCGTGGAAAGCGCGACCCAGTCCCCATCGTTCTCGTTCGAAACCTCTCCGGACCAGTACAAGCACTGGAAATTGACCTTCGACGGGCCGGTCGCGACGCTGGCGATGGATGTCCGCGAGGACGCCGGCCTTCGCCCCAACGATTACAAGCTCAAGCTCAATTCCTACGATCTGGGCGTGGACATCGAACTCGCCGACGCGCTGCAGCGCATCCGCTTCGAGCACCCGGAGATTCACGCCGTGATGCTCACCAGCCTCAAGCCGCGCATCTTCTGCGCCGGCGCGAACATCTTCATGCTCGGCACCTCTCCCCACGGCTTCAAGGTGAACTTCTGCAAGTTCACGAACGAGACCCGTCTGGGCATGGAGGACATGAGCGCGAACAGCAGCATCAGGTTCCTCACCGCGGTCAACGGCATCTGCGCCGGCGGCGGCTACGAGCTGGCGCTCGCCTGCGACGAGATTCACCTCGTAGACGATGGCAGCGCCGCGGTGTCGTTGCCGGAAACCCCGCTCCTCGGCGTGCTGCCGGGTACGGGTGGGCTGACGCGCGTGGTAGACAAGCGGAAGGTGCGGCGCGACGTCGCGGACCACTTCAGCACGCTCACCGAGGGCGTGCGCGGCAAGCGTGCGGTGGACTGGCGCTTCGTGGACAAGGTGTGGCCGACCAGCCAGTTCAAGGATGGTGTGGTCCAGCGCGCGCGAGAGCTCGCGTCGTTGTCGAATCGGCCGGAGTCCGGCCCGGGAATCACGCTCGGACCGCTCGATCCCGCGATCGATGGCGACACCATACGCTACAAGTACGTGACCGGCTCGATCGACAGGACGAAGCGGACGTGCGATCTCACCGTGTCCGCTCCCGATCGCCCTCAGCCAGCGACGCCGGACGAGTTCCTCGCCGCTGGCGACCAGGCGTGGGCGCTCCGCGCTTTTCGTGAGCTCGACGACTGCCTGCTGCGCCTGCGATTGAACGAGCCGGAGATCGGCACGATCATCGTTCGGGCGAACGGCGATCCCGAAGCAGTGCTGGCCGTGGACGAGACGCTCGCCGCCAACCAGGACCACTGGCTCGTGCGCGAGATCATCGGCCAGGTCCGGCGCACCTTGAAGCGCATGGACCTGACGGCGCGCAGCTTCTTCGCGCTGATCGAGCCCGGCAATGCGTTCGCCGGCACCCTCCTCGAGCTGGCGCTCGCCGCCGACCGCTCGTTCATGATCGACCACCCGGACGAGGACAACACGATCCAGCTCTCGGTGATGAACCGCGGCGCTTACCCGATGAGCAACGGCCTCACGCGCCTGCAGACCCGATTCCTCGGCGAGCCGGACTCGGTGGATGCGGCTTTCGCGCACCAGGGCCCGTTCGATGCCCGCGAAGCCGCGGAAGCCGGGCTTGTCTTCGACGCCCCGGACGACATCGATTGGGACGACGAAGTCCGGATGGCCGTCGAGGCGCGAACCGCGTTCTCTCCCGACGCGCTGACTGGCATGGAGGCCAACCTCCGCTTCGCCGGTCCGGAGACGATGGAGACGAAGATCTTTGGCCGCCTCACGGCCTGGCAGAACTGGATTTTCCAGCGCCCCAATGCGGTGGGTGAGCGCGGTGCGCTGACGACCTACGGCCGCGAGGGGCGTCCTGCCTTCGATTGGAAAAGAACCTAGTCAAGGGCAAGAGAAGGCAAAAGGCAGAACACGCGAGGCGGAACCGCATGATCTCGAGCGAACGCATCCCCAACAACGTCGATCTTGCCGGCAACAAGCGCCTGCAGCGTGCGCTCGAGCACTGGCAGCCGGCGTACTTGGACTGGTGGCGCGACATGGGCCCGCAAGGGTTCCAGGATCATCACCAGGTCTACCTGCGGACGGCGATTAGCGTCGACGCCTCGGGCTGGGCGCACTTCGACTACGTGAAGCTGCCCGAGTACCGCTGGGGCATCTTCCTGGCCGAGCCGACTCACGACCGACGGATCGGCTTCGGCGATTTCAAAGGCCAGCCCGTCTGGCAGGAAGTGCCCGGCGAATTCCGCAACCAGCTCCGCCGCCTGATCGTCGTTCAGGGCGACACCGAACCGGCCAGCGTCGAGCAGCAGCGGCAGCTCGGCCAGCATTGCCCGAGCCTCTACGACCTGCGCAACCTGTTCCAGGTGAACGTGGAGGAAGGGCGTCACCTCTGGGCGATGGTCTACCTCCTGCACTCTCACTTCGGACGTGACGGTCGCGAGGAAGCGGAGGCGCTGCTGGAGCGGAGAAGTGGCAACTCCGACACTCCTCGCATGCTCGAGGCCTTCAACGAGCCGATCGACACGTGGCTCGACTTCTTCGCCTTCACGATGTTCACCGACCGCGACGGCAAGTCGCAGCTGCTGTCGCTCTCGGAGAGCTCCCTCGACCCGCTGTCGCGAACGACGCGATTCATGCTCACCGAGGAGGCGCACCACATGTTCGTCGGCGAGAGCGGCCTCTCGCGGATCCTGGAGCGGACATGTGAGCTGCTCAGGGAGAGCGGCTTCTCCGGCGACGTCCGGAAGGTTGGCGGCATCGACATCCCGCTGATCCAGAAGTTCGTGAACTTCTGGTTCAGCCAGAGCCTCGACCTGCACGGCAGCGAGGTCTCGGGCAACGCCGCGACCTACTTTTCGAACGGCCTCAAGGGCCGCGCCGAGGAGGACAGGTACGAGGACGACCACGTCCTTGCCGCGAACATGTATATGCTCGACCTGCTGGACGACAGCGGCCGGATCAGCCGCCAGGAAGTGCCGATGCGCAACGCCCTCAACGAGGTGCTGCGCGACTGGTATGTCGGCGACTGCCAGGCTGGCGTCGATCGCTGGAACAAGCGGGTGCTCGAAGCCCACGGCATGTCCGATCGCATCGCGCTGCCGTCACGGAAGTTCAATCGCAAGGTCGGCGTGTTTGCCGGCACGCACTTCGATCCGCTTGGCAATCCGCTCGCGTCCGAGGAGTGGGATCGCCGGAAGTACGAGTGGCTGCCGTCGCCGGAGGACAAGGCTTACTTGCATAGCATCCAGGCCACACCGGTTTACAAGCCGGGGCAGTTCGCCAACTACATCGCCCCGCCGGTCCGCGGAATCAACCGGCTGCCGCTCGACTTTGAGTACGTCCGCACCGAGCTTTGAGGCGACGCTGTCCGGGAGGTTGGTCTCGCTGATCGGGATAGACTGTCGCTGATCGGGACGGCATCGGACCGCCTTCTATGGGTGATCCTGTCGGCGTGACAGTCCCGCGAGCGTCTCGCTCCCGATCTGGCCAAGCCGATCGCGCGCAAGAGCCCTTGAATCCCTCCCGACCCACACGATGACTTACACCCGGATCACCTACACGGTTACCGACGGCGTGGCGATCGTCACGCTCAATGATCCGCCCGCGAACACCTACTCCTACGAGATGATGCGGGAGATCGACGATGCCGTCCTGGCCGCGCGCATGGATGCGGCGGTGCACGTCATCGTCATCACCGGCGCAGGCGAGAAGTTTTTCTGCGCCGGCGCCGACATCAGGATGCTCAAGGACGCCGATCCCGCGTTCAAGTATTACTTCTGCCTTCACGCGAACGAGACGATGAGCCGTCTTGAACAGACGCCGAAGCTGGTGATCGCGGCGCTCAACGGGCACACGGTTGGCGGCGGGCTCGAAGTGGCGATGGCGGCGGACATCCGGATCGCGCGGCAGGGCGGCGGGAAGATCGGGCTGCCGGAAGTGACGCTCGGGGTGTTGCCAGGGACTGGAGGCACGCAGCGGCTGGCACGATTGGTCGGCAAGGCGCGGGCCATCGAGCTGATGGCCACCGGCTCGCTCTTCTCGTTCGAGGAGGCGCGCGAAATGGGGCTGGTCAATCACGTGTGGGGCGAGCGCGAACTGAACGGCCGCAGTTTTTTCGATGCGTTGCTGGACTACGCGCGGCAGTTCACCCCACCGCATCGCGCCAGCAAGGCCGTCGGCCACATCAAGCGCGCCGTCCAGACCGGCCTGGAGGTGAGCTTCCAGGACGCGCTCGCCCTCGAACGCGAACTGCAGCAGCGGCTGTTCGAATCCGACGACGCCCAGGAAGGCATTCGCGCGAACCTGGAAAAGCGCAAGCCGCACTTCCGCGGAAAATAGAGCACGAAGGCGCGAATCAGATGATCAAGACGGTTGCGGTACTCGGTGCGGGGACGATGGGGCATGGCATCGCGCATGCCGCGATGGTGGCCGGCTACCAGACGCGCCTGTATGACATCTCGCAGACGCAGCTCGACATGTCCGTCGGGCAGGTCATGTCGATCCTCAAGAAGGGTGTCGATCTCGGGAAGATGTCCCAGGGCGACTGCAACGTCACCTTCGATCGCCTGACCGCGACCACCAGTGTCGGCGAGGCGGTGGCCAAGGCCGATGTGATCATCGAGGCGGCGCCCGAGAGGGTTGACCTCAAGATCGCGCTGATCTCCGCAATAGAAGCGACAGCGCCGGCCGAGGCCGTCATCGCGTCGAACACCTCGGCGCTCAGCATCACCGAGCTGGCCGCCGTCCTGAGAGATCCCGGCCGGATGGGGGGAATGCACTTCTTCAACCCGGTTCACAAGATGAAGCTGGTCGAAGTGGTGCGGGCGCTCGAGACCTCGGACGAGACGGTCTCGGTGATGATGGACGTGGCGGCGCAGATGGGGAAGGAGACGGTGCTGATCAAGGAGTCGCCGGGCTTCATCACCAGCCGGATCAACGCGATGATCGGGAACGAGGCGTTCTACATGCTCCAGGAAGGCGTCGCTTCAGCCCGCGACATCGACAAGGCGCTCAAGCTGGGACTCAATCACCCGATGGGCCCGTTCGAGCTCGTCGATCTCGTCGGGCTCGATACCCGCCTGAGCATCCTGCAGTACCTGCACCGGACGCTTGGCGAGAAGTTCCGCCCCTGCCCGCTGCTCGAGCAGCACGTCAAGGGTGGTCGCCTCGGCCGCAAGGTGGGGAAGGGTGTCTACGACTACTGAGCGACGATCGTAATCCGCCCCTGCAGGCCGCCGTTGGTTGGCTGGTTGTGGTCGTGGAAGCCGCAGCTCCGGACGACGTTGAAGTTGCCGCTGGTGCGTGACTGGCCGGTATCGAGGAAGCCCACTTGATCCATCGGCGGGCAGTCTTCGTGCGTCGGGTGCGGATCGGACGCCATGTCGTGCGGGCGCGAGTCGCTGTTGGTGAAGGTGACGCGGCCGCCCTGCCGGATCGTGACCGTCGATGGCGAAACCACACCGGAGCTGGTGATGGTGATCGTCGCGGAGTCCGCGGCGCCGCTCGAACCGCCGCCGCCCGTTGACGGCGGCGTCGGCGAAGTGGGGGAATCACCGCCGCCACACGCCATCGCCGCCCCGAGGAGCATCGCCACCGCGACACCCTGCACCGATCGTCCGCACCCGTGCTTCATCTCGAACCCTCCGCCGGCCCGTCGGCCTCAGCCTAGTAGAACTTTCGCGCGATGTTGAAGCCGATATACCAGTCGTCGTTGCTGTTCCCGCCGCGGGCGATCGGGGCCATCGTCGTCGCGAAGCTGTTGGAGAAGTTCAGGCTGAACGAGTGGCCGCCGACGCGCTTCTCGACGCCGAAGCTCATGAGCGCTTCGCCGGGCTGATAGCCGCCCAGCCGCGGCGCAAATTCGGCGGTCACGTATACCGACGGGCGGACCCGCAGCCGGGTGCCGAGGCCGAGCATGAACGTGTCGTTGTCCTCGACCAGCTCCTTCGGTTCGGGATTGCTGTTGTTCACCCACATCGGCTGCGCGTAGAGCGCGCCGTGCGGGCCCAGCTCGCGCGAGATCACCGCGCCCAGCGCCGGCGAGTAACTGTCCTGGAAGTTGTTGGTGCCGTTGATGCTGCCCCAGGCGCTGATCCCGACCGGAAAGTGCTGCTGATTGGTGAGCTGGTACTGCGTGAACATCTGGATGTCGCGGTTCGAGGTCCGGTTGATGCCAATCTGCGCGCCTCTCCACAGACCGTATCGCAGCTCGAGCCCGATCAGCGCTCCGGAGTCGAAGCCGAAGAAATCCGCGACCAGATCGCCGAAGTCACCGTCGGCAAGCGGCCGCGAGAACCGGTGCGTCACCCGGAAGGCGAACTTCCCCTTCGGCAGCCGGAGGTTGGTCGGCAGGTCCTGTAGCGTGAAGTCGGGTTGCGACACGTTCACTTCGAGGTCCGGATCCTCTTGGTCGACTGCCGGGAGCGGCGCCGGGGCCTGCGCCTGCGCCGACGCGAGCGGCGCGGCCAGGATCGTCATCAGAAGCGCGAGCAGCGTGTAGCGTGCGAGTTGGGTCACGGTGTCTCCCTAGTCGTTGTTCGCGCCCAGCTCGATCCACCGCCGGATGATCGAGATCTGGCCCGACGTGAGGAACGGGCCACCGGTCCGCGGCATCCGGTCGCCGACGATCCCCGGCGCGCCTTCGATCTTCTGAATCAGATAGCTGTTATCGGGATCGCCGGGGATCACGCGGATCGCGCCCGGCTTGTTGGGCGACGTACGTCCCACCAGGTTGCCGTACGAGACGGCTTCGGTGAGCGGCATGAATCCGCCCTGGCCGCCAGCGATATGGCAGGTGATGCACGCCTGACGGCCGTTGCTGTCGGTCGTATTGAAGATGTTCTGCTGGATGCTCGAGAAGGTCGGTTGAAGGTCTGGGGTCGGCCCCGCTACGTCACTCAGGTTCTCATCGCAGGCCGCACTCCCGAGGGTCAAGGCAGCAGCCGCGATCAGACATTTCCATGGTCGCGTCATCCGATGGACTCCCACCATCGCGCACGCGGCGCGCGTGCGGGATGTCAGGGCCGTGGCGGGGGCCTGCTGACCAGACACGGAACTGTGACCTCGAGCAGGTGCGCCGTCCCCGCCACGGCTTTTCGAGGCGGCGCCCGGGGATGGCGCCGCGAACTCGCGGCGGTTCTGGAGCAAACGCGATGCCGGGCCGGTTCGGGCGGGTTTACCTCGGAATTACGAGGGATCGAGATCCGCGACGCACACGCAGGCAGTAACTGCTTACGGGTTGCGAAAGGGCAGGAGCTAGCGGATGCGTCAGAGCGAGTCCCGGTATTTCAGCAGGTAATGACTGAGTGCGCGTTGACTGATCCCCATCAGCTCGGCGGCGTCCTTCTTCACGCCGCGCGCACGATCGAGCGCGCGCCGGATGGTCTCGCGCTCGGTCCACTCGACGTTCTGGTGGAGGCGGAGCGACGGCAGCCCCACGCTCTGCGCCGGCGCAACCGCGCCCATCAGCCACACCGTCTCGCGTGTCAGCCACGTGCCGCCGGCCAGCACCACCGCGCGTTCGATCGTGTTCTCCAGCTCCCGGACGTTGCCGGGCCAGTCGTACCGGATCAGCTCGTCGAGCACGCTCTTCTCGACCCCGTCGATCGGCTTGCCGGTGCTCGACGCGAACCGCCGCACGAAGTGATCGACGAGCAGCGGAATGTCCTCGCGGCGATCGCGCAGGGGAGGTAGAGCGATCGGGATGACGTTCAGGCGATAGTAGAGGTCTTCCTGGAACTTGCCCTCGGCGACCAGCTGCCGCAGGTCGCGGTTGGTCGCACCGATCACCCGAACATCGACCTTCTCGGTCCGCTCCGAGCCGAGCGGTTCGAACTCGCGTTCCTGCAGGACGCGCAGCAGCTTGGCCTGCACCGCCGGGCTGACGGTCGCGATCTCGTCGAGGAAGATCGTGCCGCCATCGGCGAGCGCGAACCGCCCCTTCTTGGACGAGATCGCGCCGGTGAAGGCGCCGCGTGTGTGCCCGAACAGTTCGGACTCGAGCAGCGTTTCGGGAATCGCCGCACAGTTCACCTTGATCAACGGCCGATCGCGCTGAGCGCTCCGCGCGTGAATCGCGCGCGCGACCAGTTCTTTGCCGGTGCCGGTCTCGCCGGTCAGCAGGACCGTGCTCTTCGACTCGGCGACGCGCTCGGCCCGGGCCAGCAGGTCGCGGACCGCCCGGCTGGTGCCGACGATGCCGTAATGGCCGAACTCGTCGTCTCGCTCGTCGAGCAGGTAGCGGAGCCCGAGCCTGGCGCGGTGATCGTCAATCGCCCGTCGCGTGAGCACCAGCAGCTGGTCGACCTCGAACGGCTTCTGCAGGTAGTCGCGGGCCCCCAACTTCATCGCTTCGACGGCGCTCTCGATGCTGCCGTGAGCCGTCATCATCACCATCGCCGGACGCTCCGCTTCAGCCGTGGACGCGACGAGATCGCGAATCACATCCAGGCCGGTCCGGTCGGGCATCAGGTAGTCGACGACGAGCAGGTCGAATGTGCGCTCGGCCAGCAATCGCGTCGCTTCCCTGGCCGAGGGCGCGGTCACGACATTGTAGCCCTCGTCGCGCAGGGCCCGGCCGAGCGTCTTGAGAATCTTTTCTTCGTCGTCGGCGAGAAGGATAGTACCGGACATGTCAGTGGGTCTGCTCCGGTGGCTCGGGACCGAGCTCGATCCGGAACTCGGTGCCCTCGCCGGGCCGACTGTTGACGGTCAGCGTCCCGCCCAGTCCCTCGACGATGTTCTTGCTGATCGCGAGTCCCAGGCCGGTGCCACCCCGTCGCGTGGTGAAGTATGGATCGAAGATGCGCCCGAGATCATCGGGCGCAATCCCCGGGCCGCGATCCCTGACCGCGATGATGATTCCCGCGGCGCCCGACGGGATCGTCGAGACGGCGATCGTATCGGCGTCCGCGCCGGCGGTTGCCACCGCCTGCTGGGCGTTGGTGAGCAGGTTCACGAGCACCGTTCGAATCCGCTCGCGATCGGTGACGACCGCGGGGACGCGTCCGCCATCGAGCCGCGGCAGCGGCTGGCCGTTGACGGAGACGGCCCGCACTGCGTCTTCGCACAGGCGATTGATGTCGGTGGGCGCGCACTCGAAGCGAATCGGCCGGGCGAAATCGAGCACCTCGTGGACCAGGCGGTTCAGCCGGGCGATCTCCTCGTCGATATCGCCGGCGGCGTCTCGAAGATCCGCCGGATCGATCCCCGGCCGGGTGATCGTGCGCAGCGCGCCTTTGATGATCATCAGCGGATTGCGAACTTCGTGGGCGATGACCGTGGACATCCGGCCGAGGGCCGACAGCCGCTCGCGCTGGGCTACCTCACGCTGGAATCGGGTGATTGCCTCGGTCAGGCTGTTGAAGGTGCGGGCCAGCACCTGCGCGTCCTCGTCCGGCCACCAATCGTCTTCGGCGAGGGTGAGCTTGCGCGTGAGATCGCCGCTCCGCGCGACCTGCCGCATGTGGTCGGTGATGCGGGCGAGCGGCCGGGTGACGGTGCGGGCGACGCCGAAGCTCAGGCCCACGGCGAGGAGCACCGAGCCGACCGCGAGCCCGACCAGGAAGGTCTGGATCGCGGCGAGCGTCTCGAGCCGGGCCGTCAGCGAGTGGAGGACGATCACCGAGGCGGGATGGACGCTCGATTCGGGATGGAGGGGGCGGGCGAGCAGCACGTAGTCGGTGCCGCCGATCGACAGCGTCTCGGGTTTGGTGTCGAAGTCGATGCCGTTCAGGACCGCGAGCGCCTCGTCGCCCAGCGTCGAGGCCAGGACCCGGCCGTCATCGGCAAACGCGATCTCGGCCCCGGTCAGCGCGCCGAGCTCGTTGGCCCGACGTTCGTCGAGCACGTAGCCGACGACCAGTGTTCCGAGACGATCCTGGTCCACCTGGATCGGTACGGTCACTTCCCGGAGCACGCCACGCACTTCGCGATCGACGGCGGCGAGCAGAGCGCCCCGCTGGCTCTCGACGCGCAGCGTGTCCGCCTTCAGCTGTTCGAGATACTCCTCGGCAATCGGCTGCACCGTCGGCGGATCACCGGTGTCAACGGCGGCTTTGAAGCGCGGCAGGTCCGCGAGCAGGCGGGCAGATCGGGTGAAGGTTTCGAACAGCGCCGCCTGCTGCTGGTCGGCGAGGCTCGCTGCCGTCTGCAAATCGCGATCGAGCGCCTGCTGCGTCTCCAAGGTGAGCCGGGCCCGCACGAAGAACAGCGCCGCGCCGATCGACAGCGCCGCGAGCAGGACGCTCGCCAGGAAGATGCGATTCGACAGCGACCGCAGGGGTCGGATCATGGCTCCAGGAGGTCGAGGTCGGTCCAGGCGCCGCCGGTCACCGTCACCGGGCGGGTCACCCGCGGCTCACCCTCGTGCCACCCGACAACGGTATACGTCCCGGGCGGGACGTTTGCCAGTTGAAAGCGTCCCTCGGGATCGGTGGTGTCGAAGAACGGGTGCGCGAAGATCAGGATGAACGCATTCATGTGCGAGTGGATGTCACAGAACACGCGAATGACGCCGGGCTGGTCCATCCGGACGCTTTTCGTATTTCCCGACGCGTAACGACCGAGATCGAAGCGCTTGGCACGCGAGAGCGAGAACACGTTGTGGTAGGTGCGATCGCTGTTCGGGAAGTCCACCACGGTCCCAACCATGACCGGCAGCACGTGCGGCACGAAGCGCTCGTTGCGCTGATCCATCGTCGCCCGCGCCGGCCGGGGCTCCTCGAAGGCCGCGCGAGGCGCCTGATCCAGATACACCACGCCAACCCTGAGGTCCGGCCGATCGCGGGGCCCTGCCGCTCCGGGGCTGGCTACCTCCGGCCGGCGCTCGTTGCTTCGCGGTGTTCGCGACAGCACCAGCCGGCCGCGGATGCCACCGGTGCCGCCGGATTGCACGGCCGCCGCCGCCCCGACGGCGGGCCAGACGGCCAGGAGCGCCGTGGCGGCCAGCGCGCACGGCAGGATCGCAAGGCGGGCCGTGAGTCGCATGCGATCAGAACCAGTACACGAGCTGACCGGCCAGCAGCGTGTCGTGGCGGACACGGCCGCCATCGCGTTTGTTCCACTGCAGGGCGGTCTTCGCGTTCACGTTCCGCGTGACCTTGAAGGTGAGCGCGGCTTCGAATCGCCTGGCCGGCGCCTCCCAGGGCAGCGTCTCCCTCGAACCGGCCAGATCGTCGAAGGTGAGCGCGTCGCCGCGACCGGCGAGCGACAGCGACGGCAGCAGCTTGACCCGCGCTTCGACGATGAGCGAGCGCGCGGTGATCGGCTCGGCGATGTACGGCGCGCCGAGCTTGGGGAGTTGCCACGACGATTGCAGGAACTCGGCGCGGGCGAGCCAGCGACCGGCGGACGCCTCGGCATCGACGGCCCAGGCCGCCTGGCGGAAGTCGCTGGCGGTTTCGCCGCCGGGCAGATCCGGATTGAGCGAGTTGTCCAGCCACGCACCGCGGGCCCCGGAGGCTCCGACCTTGATCGCCGGTCCGAGCTGCACGATCGCGCGTCCGGCGAGCTGCGGCCGGCCGTTGTTGTCCGAGAGCCGCGGATCCGACAGCGAGCCGGTCGTCACCGCCCCGGTCCACTCGAATGGTCCCTTCACACCGTGGACCTGGACGCCGGTGTCATAACGATTGTTGTTGAACACCGGAAGCCCGGTCGTTCGCTCGCTGCTGCCGACGGGATATTGGGTCAGCCAGCCGTTGCCTCGCTGCACGAGCAGGTCGTCGGCAGTCGCGGGTACCGCGTCGGTCCGCAGGCTGAGCAGGTATTGGTATGCGAGCGGCTGGCCGATGACCACGTTCTCGTAGGCGTAGATCGTGCGCGTGAACGCACCGAACGTCGGAGGGACGCGTCCCACCTGGACATCGAAGCGGCGCTCTGGCCACGGCCTGACCCGCATGAACATCGCGTACGCGGACAGGTGCTCGCCGTGATCGAGACGGATCTCGGCAAGGAACTGGACGTGGCTCGACGGCCGCACCTCGGTGGAGAGCGATGCCCGGAAGTTGCGCAGCGCGTTGTATTCGTAGCCGGTGTAGTTGAACCAGCCTGGATCTTCCTCGCCGGCGGTGACGAAGACCTCGCCGCCGAACACGACGCGGCCGTTGGCGACCGAGATCGCCTCGGTCGGCAGTCCCTGCGCAAACGCGTGCGTGGCGACCAGCAGCACGCAGGCGAGCAGATGGAGCAGCGGGACGAGGAACACGTGCGGCCAGTATAATCGCCGGATGCGGAGCACCGTTCTGCTGCTCCTGATCCTGGCCGTCGCGGCGCCGGTCACAGCCGCCACCGATCGACAGACGCGCACGTTTCCGTGGTCGCCCGAACGGGTACTCGTTCTCGAGGTGACGGTCGGCGAGGTCCGCATTCTCGGCGGCGATCGCCCTGACGTCGAGGTTGCCGTACAGCGGGTGGCGCCGACGACCGACGGGCTGGAGGCGATTCCGCTCGTGGTCGAAGACACCCCTGAGCGCGTGACGGTCCGCATCGTCCAGGCATCCGGTAACACCGACCCGGCGCTGCGCGCCGACGTCGTCGTGCGCGTGCCCGCCTCAATCACCGTCGAGCGCGTCCGAGTGCTCGAAGGCAAGCTGGCGGTGGAGAAGTTTCGCGGCAGCCTGACCGCCGACGTGCGCCGCGGGCCGATCGACGGAACGGACGTCTCCGGCGCGCTGCGCCTGGAGACCAGCGTCGGGTCGATCACGCTCAAGCAGGCGCGGCTCAGCCCGGACGGCCTGCTCCGCCTACGCGCGTTCAGTGGCGACGTTCGGCTGCAGATGCCCGGCGCGCCAGCCGACGCGCGCGTCATGGCCCTGGCCCTGAACGGGACGATTCAGTCGGACATCCCGCTGACGACCCGCGACACATGGGGGCCGCGCTGGAGCGAGGCTACGCTTGGGAAGGGAGAGCCGGTGATCTCGATCGACGTGGTCACCGGCAAGGTCGAGATCAAGACGCGCTGAGCTCAGCGCCGCTTGAGCCGCTGCTGGGCGTCTTTGTAACGTGGCGAGTCGGTCGGGACCTTCTCGTACGCGGCGCGCGCTTTTTCGGCGTTGCGCAGGCGTCGCTCGTAGAGCTCGCCAAGCCGGAACCAGACTTCGGCAGGGTTCCCCGGGAACTGCGCGGCCATGTGCTCCCACACCTCCGCGGCGGCCTGGTACTGGTTCATGTCCTCGTAGCCGAGCGCCAGCTGATTAAGCGCGACCATCGTCTGCGCCTCGCCCGGGAACTGATCCGAAATCATCCGAAGCGTCACGAGCAGCGCCGGCACCTCGACGTGCAGCACGGGATCGACACCTTTCAACTGCTTTCGCTGCGCTTCGATCTGGCGCTTGGCCTGCAGCGCCGACCGGGATTCGGGCGTGCCGGGGAAGTCTCGAGCGATCTCGCCCAGCAGCTGATAGCCCTCGGTCTGACGAGGCTGGGCCTTGGCGTTCTGCAGGAGCCGCGCGCGCCGCAGCTTGCTCTGCGCCACGCGTTGGTTGCCGGCGAAGCGGCGATCGAACTCGACGTACACAGCCATCGCATCGTCGACGCGACCGGCTTTCTCGAGGGTCTCCGCTGCCAGGAAAGACGCTTCGACACCGACCTCCGAACCCGGGTAATCGACGACGATTTGGCGCAGGTCCGCAACTGCCTGATCGATCAGGTTGTTCCCGAGCTTGGCCCGAGCCACATCCAACCGCTCGCGCGCTTCGATGTCTTTCGGCGCCGCGGCCGGTGCCGGCTTCGACGGTGCCGTGGCCGGACCTTTCGCCGGCGCCGGCGATTTCGT
This sequence comes from uncultured Acidobacteriota bacterium, assembly GCA_963709325.1. Lineage (GTDB taxonomy): Bacteria > Acidobacteriota > Vicinamibacteria > Vicinamibacterales > UBA2999 > VFZN01. Next base: position 500,730 of record CAVPVV010000001.1, read on the forward strand.
GGCAGGTTTCACTGCCGGCGCAGTTGATGCGGGTGACGGCGGCGGGCTAGCCGGTGTCTGCGGTCGTCGAGGACGCCGGCGGCGGCGAGGACGGGACGTCGGCCGCAAGAGGCGGAGCGGACGAGTCCGGCGGTGGCGCGGCGCTCACTTCCGCCGTCGACTCGGGCGCGTGAGATGCCGCCGGGTCCGGTGCGGATACGGCCGGCCGCCGGCTCATGACGAAGAACGCGGACAGCAGGACGAGCACTGCCAGCGCTGCGACGCCCACGCCGAACAGGTTCGAGCGAAGGGCCGCGGCGGTCGCGTTCTCCACGGCCGGTTGAACCTGGCTCGACGGTCTCGAAACGGGCGCGACCGCGGGAACCGGCGGTGAACCAGCCGGGTCCGACGAGCCCGCAGCCGGCGATGAGGACGCGACGGCGGACTCTCTGGGCGTGTCCACGACTGAGGCGACGCTCGTCGCACCACTGGCGGCGATGACGCGGGTCCCGGAATCGCGGCGAAGCCGCTGGAGGTCGGCACGCAGGTCGGCGGCGGTCTGGTAGCGGAGCTCCCGATCCTTGTCGAGGGCTTTCGCGATGATCCGGTCGAGGTCGCCGGGAAGCGCGTGGTTGATCGTGCTCGGCGGCAGCGGCTCTCGGTTGAGGATGCCGTCGAACACGACCGCCGTCGTGTGTCCCGGGAAGCTCTGGCGACCGGTCGCCATTTCGTAGAGCACGACGCCGAACGAGAAGAGGTCGGTGCGGGGATCGAGCGCTTCGCCGCGCGCCTGCTCCGGCGACATGTAGGCGATGGTGCCGACCGTCGTGCCGACAGCACTGGTGAAGTGTTCGGCGTGGGTCTCGAGGATGTCGCCCGGCGTCGAGAGCCGCCGCTCGGTCGTGAGCTTGGCGAGGCCGAAATCGAGCACTTTCACCTGGCCGCGGCGGGTGATGAAGATGTTCGCCGGCTTGACGTCACGGTGAAGGATTCCCTCGCCGTGCGCGGCATCGAGGGCGTCAGCCACCTGCACGGCGATGTCGAGCAGGGCGCGAAGGTCCAGTGGCCGGCCGCCCAGCCGCAGGTCGAGCGGCTCGCCGTCGAGCAGCTCCATCGCGAGGTAGCACTCACCATCGTGCTCGTCGAAGCCGTAGATGGTGCAGATGTTGGGGTGGTTGAGAGCCGAGGCGGTCCGCGCCTCGCGCCGGAAGCGCTCCACCGCGTCATTTCTCGACGCGTCGGTCGCCGGCAGCACCTTGATGGCGACCTGTCGGCCGAGGCGGGTGTCCTGTGCCCGATACACCACGCCCATGCCACCCGCGCCCAACTGGTCGGTGATGCGATAGTGCCCGAGAGTCTTGCCAATCAACGATTGCGACACGATTGGAACGCTCGATCCTAACCCGTCAGTTCACTTGAGAGAAGCATGCATCAGTCCGCCGATCCGGCTCGAATCGGCGCGAAGCGGGAAAGTTCGAGCAGAGGGTCTGCGCAAGATTCGCGTGAGCTATGGGTGGCGGCTTCTACCTTGACAGGACGAAGGGGCGGGGCCGATCATATTTGAAACGACATTCCACGGAATGGAAAAGGGACACGACAACCCCAGATCCGGGACCACCTCGATCGAAAAAGCGCTGGAAGTGTGCGAGGTGTTGAGCGGGCAACCGCGCGGCGCGAACCTGTCGGATCTGGCGCGGGCGCTGCGGCAGCCGCCGTCCACTGTCCATCGCCTCCTGAGCGTGCTCAAGCGGCGCGGCTACGTTCGGCAGGACGAAGAGACGCAGCGCTATGCGCTGACGCTGAAAATGCTCGACCTGAGCTTCAAGACGCTCGGTCGATCCGAGATACGGCTGCACGCGTACCCAGCGATGCGGGAGTACGTTCTGGCGACGTCGCACCGCGGCTTCATTGCCATTCCTGCCGCGGGCGAAGTGACCTATCTGTGGCGATCCGGTCCGGATGAGGTGGCGATGCACACCCTGTACGGGCGCGAGATGCCGTCGCACTGTTCGCTCTACTTCCCGGCCACTCAGGGCACTCGACGGCTGAGCTGCCTGAAGCTGACGCGCCGCGACGAGGTGGCGGATCCCGAGCGAATCGTCGTGCGGCTTGGTCCGCCGGCAGTGGCGCCCGAGGCATCGCAGCGGCTCTATTGCACCTGCGCGCCGGTTGCGGACTACACGGGACGGGAAGTGGCGCGAGTCGGGCTGTTCGGGCACGGCGCCGACGACCGGCCCATCCTTACAGATTTGCATCGCGGCGTGTGGGACCTCGCGCGCCGCATTTCCATGCGGCTGGGATACCTGCCGCCGGCGCTCGAGAGCACGGCGTAAGCCGCCGCGAGCCCGTCGTTTGTCACCTGGAGGGGATTGAGCGTGGCCTACATCATCTGTGAACCCTGCATCGGCACGAAGGACTCGGCGTGCGTCGACGTCTGCCCGGTGGACTGCATCCACCCCCGCAAGGACGAGGGTGACTTCGAGAGTGCGACAATGCTCTACATCCACCCCGACGAGTGCATCGACTGCGGCGCCTGCGTGCCGGCGTGCCCGGTCGAGGCCATCTTCGCGCTGGACGAGGTGCCTGAAAAGTGGAAGAACTACATCGATGTGAACGCGGCTCACTATCAGAAGTAAGATAGGCCCCGTTCCAGATTCCGGCCGGTCCGGGGTGCGCCCCCCGGATCGGGTCTGCGCGTCCAAGAGGGTGTGGTATGCCGACTCGATCCCGCCTGCCTCTCGTGGTCCTCGCTCTGAGCGTGGCGCTGGCCGTGAGCGCCCGGGGCGGCGCGCCTGCCGACGCCGCCGTGCAATTTCAGATCGGCACGCTGCTGTTCGATGAGACCCGCTATGCGGAGGCGCTCGAAGCGTTCCGCCGCGCCGCGGAATCCGACGATCGCACCATCGCGGTGCCGGCCCGCATCGGGATGGTGAAGTCGGCGCTCCGCATCGGTGAGTTCACCGAGGCGCAGCGCGAGGCGCAGGCGCTGACCTCGATGGCGCCGCAGGATCCCGAGGCGATGACGGTGCACGCCGACGCGTTGTGGTCGGTGGGATCGTTCGACGAGGCCGAGGCCGAGTATCGCGACGCGCTCTCCCGCGTGCCGTCGTTGTCCCGCGGCCTCCACGGCCTGGCCCGCGCCCTCGCCTCGCACAATCTGCTCGATGACGCCATGAACGCGGCCCAGGCCGCGCTCAAGGAATCACCCCGCGATCCCGAGATTCACCATACCGTCGGCGCCATCTTCGAGCGGATGCGCCGCTACGAGCAGGCGGCCTCCGCCTACACGAACTACGTCAACCTCCTGCCCAACAAGGATCGCAGTGAGAAGGCGGCGTGGTCGCGCGCCCAGATCCGTTTCCTGAAGTCCTTCGGCGAGCGCGAGCCGATTGCGCTCGACGACCGGGCCGCGGAGCAGCTCCATACCGTGGACTTCAAGCTGGTGGACGACAAGGTGATCGTGCGGGCGCGCGTCAACAACCAGAACCTGCAGGACTTCGTTCTCGACACCGGCTCGGAGCAGACGACGATTTCACGCCAGACCGCGTCGTCGGGGGCGGTACGGCCGATCACCTACACGCTCAGCGCCGGAGTCGGGGAGGTCGGGCTGCGCGGGCTGCAGCTGGGCCGGCTCGACTCGTTCGAGATCGGCACGCTGAAGATGACCAACGTGCCGGTGATGATCAAGGCGCCGGCGTTGCGCGGCCTGCCCAAGCGGGAGACGGAGAGCTTCTCGCCGCTGTCGCTCGGCTTGTCGATGGTCATCGACTACCGCACCCACAAGCTGACCATGGCCCGGCACCTGCCGGACGAGGCCGCGGACATCCGCCTGCCGATGCGGCACCACCGGCTGTCGCTGGTGAAGGGGTTGATCAACGAGAAGCACCCGACTTACTTCGTGGTCGATACCGGCGGCGAGGTGATCTCGATCAGTACGGCCACTGCCGAGGCGATCAACGCGCAGCCGACGCGCAAGATCAACCTGCGCGTCTACGGCACATCGGGCTGGGATCGCGACGCCTTCCTGCTGCCCGGCCAGCGGCTCCGATTCGGTGACGCGATCGACTACAAGAACTTCTCGGTGGTGGTCCTCAACCTGCGCGCTCCCAGCGTGCTGCTCGGCTACGAGGTCGGCGGCATCGTCGGCCACAAGTTCCTGGCCCCGTACCGCGTCGCGCTCGACATGGACAGAAGTCAGTTGAGACTCTCGCCCTCCACCGCTAACTAGTCGGGCTCGAGTAGCGATCAGAAGTCGTAGCCGATCCAGACCGAGAACTTCGGCCGCCGGAACCATTCGCTGGCGCGCCCGCTCCAGCCGTCGATGACCGCGTCGTAGGAGTAGACCACGTCCTCCCACTCGCGGTTCATCAGCGTCCGCCACGTCCAGTCGAAGTGAATCGGGAAGCCGAGTGCGAAGGTCATCAGGCTGATGCCGTAGCTGGCCCGCGCGTCCTGGAAGCGGAGGCCGTCGACGACAATCGGGTCCCCGAAGATTGGCTCGCGGTTGATGTTGTAGCCGATGATCGGCCGCTCCACCTGGGTGTTGTTTGCGAACACCTTGAAATTGTCGGTCGCGCAGTGGAAGTCGGTGCAGGGCGACCACGATGCGCCACCGACACCGGCGAAGAACGCCGCTCGGACGCCGCCGAGGATGCCGATCGGCGTGGCCATCGCTTCGATCAGCGGGAAGCGGAGCTCGGCGTTCAGGAAGAACGCGTTCTGACCGGCGAACGACAGGTAGTCGTAGCCGCGCAGCTCGCTGTTGCCGCCGAAGTACATGAAGCTCGGGTTCGGGCCCCAGCTCTTGAAGCCCTTGGCGCGGAGCGCGAGGAGGCCGGTCGAGCCCAACCGCAAGTACTTGCGGGCGTCACCGTCCATCGTCTGGCGCGATAGCGAGTTGCCGATCTTCGGCGCGATCTCGTAAGCGAGGCGCATCGTGCTGCCGGTGAGCGGCCCGAACTCGCGGAAGACCGTCGTCTCCTGCACGAACGCCGCGCCGAGCGGCATCTGGTAGCCGTTGTTGAACAGCTGCCGGCCGTAGACCTGCTCCTGGTACTGCTGCGAGTAGAGCTCGAGGCCCTGGTCGGCGAACTCCTCGACGTACTGGTTGACGCCGCCGTAGACCTCCATCCGGCGATAGCGGTTGAACGGATAGATGCCGTAGGCCGTGCCGCCGCGCATCGTCCGGGTCGCGACCGCGAGATCGCGATCGATGATGCCGGCGAATGCCGGGTCGTAGAACACGCCGCCGACCTGGCCGTAGTAGAACTGGGTTTGCGAGTAGCCCTGCAGCATCCAGTTGAAGCGCCGCTCCAGGTTCAGCCACGACAGCGACAGCGTGCGGTACTGCGACACCGAGGAGGCGAACAGGTTGAACTGCTGGTCGCCGAGCACGTCGGTGAAGGTGACCTGGGTCCCGCCGAAGAGGTCGCCGCCGCTGGTGACACCCAGCGCCACAGGAGGACGTCCTTCGAGGAACATCTTCTCGAAGCGCCCCTTCTTCTTGGCGTTGTCCTGGACGAGCGTGTGGGTGAGCGGCGCCTGGAAATCGATGATCGGGCCGGGGGCGCCGAAGTCGTCCGAGGCGACGGTAGTGATTTCGTCCTTGCGCTCGAGGATGTGCAGGCCGTAGTCGCCCTTGAGATACGTGACGAACGCGAGCCGGACCGCCGTTCCGTCGTGGAGCACGACCGGGGATAGGTTGCCGGTGAGCGCGTCGGTGAACTGCTTCAGCTCCTTGGTCTTCAGATTGAGCGTCCACAGGTTGTAGATCTGGCCGTTGCGCGCGACTTCCGGATCGATCGGCTCGGCCGGGTTGACGGCCGTCGACGGGAAGATCAGGGTGTCGGGATCCCAGAACTGCGGCCCGCCGTCGTCGTGCGTTCCGAAGGTGAGTTGCTGCTGATTCTGGCCGTCGGCGTCGATCCGGAAGATCTTCTCGTTGCCGCTGACCCGGGCCAGATACACGAGGTACTTTCCGTCCGGCGACCAGGTCGGCGCGTACGCCGGCAGCTTGTCGGTGGTGAGCGGCTTGATCTCCTTGGTGTCGACGTTGATCGTGAAGATGTGCGCTTCGGCGTTGCGCATCCCGGAGAACGCAACCAGCTTGCCGTCGGGCGAGAAGTCCGGCGACTCCGGCGCGTCGACGTTGTTGAGCGGCACGCGGACCTCGACCTTCCGCGTCACCACGTTCTGCACGATCAGCGACCGATCTTTCTCAGTGCGCACGAAGTAGGCGAGCCGGTCCCCCTGGTTGCTCCACGACATCCACGGCACCGAGTTCCAGCGGCTGCCCGGCGTCGCCAGGTACTCGAACCCCATGCTCTGGTCGAAGCCCTTGGTCAGGTTCCGGATGATCTCGCCGTCCTTGGCCGAAATGAGGACGATGTCGAGCTCGCGGTCGCGGCCGTTGCCGGTCATCGCGGCGATCAAATCGCCCGACGGTGAAGGTTCGATCGAAAGAACGTTGTTGAAGCGGCTCTTGCGCGGATCGGGCGCGAGGTCGCGGCCGTAGTCGGCGGGCCGCTCCTTGTCGCGGAACGGCTTGAACCGCTCCTTCATGTAGCGATCGAACTGCTGGTCCCATTCCTCGGCCGACATCTGGAACGCTTCTTCGTAGGCGTCGTCGCTGCCGCCGATGACGCTGCGGCGCAGCGCGAAGACGTACTGCCGCACGCCTTCCTTGCCCCAGCGCGCTTCCATGAATTCGAACGCGGCGTGCCCGAGGTTGTAGATGAGGCGCGGGTTGCTGAACCCGCCGTAGTCCTGCATGTCGCTCATCTTCGGGATGATGTCCGACACCGCCGCGTCGCGGACGGTCATCAGGTCCAGGGGGCGCCAGTAGCCGGTCATGTAGTCCGACATGCCTTCCATCGTCCACAGCGGCATGTTGCGGCGGATCAGGCCGGTCGGAATGATGTCGAACTGGAAGACGTGCGTGAGCTCGTGGGTGATCAGGCGATAGAGGAGATCGGAGGGCTCGTCGATCGGCATCACGATCCGCGAGCGGCTTGGTTCGGCGAACGCGCCGACGCCTTCCTGCGCCGCGCCGGGCGTGACGTTCTGCTGCCAGAACTCGGAGCTGGTAGTGAAAAGGATGAGGGGCACCCGGAATGCGAGGTCGTGCTTCAGCTCCGAGCTCACATGCTGATAGGCGCTCTCAGCGTATCCAGCGATCCGTTCGAGATGCGGCTCGATCTCCGTGTAGTAGTAGATCTCGAAATGGTCCGTCTGGTAGATGTGCCATTCGAACTTGTCGTACCGGATGGCGTTCTTCCCGTAGTAGGGAATGTAGCCCGTCTGAGCCTCTGCTGCCGGCGCCGCGGCCGCGAGTACCGCCAGCAGGGTCAGGATAGTGAGCCGCATATCCGTTCTCCTCGGTGCATCTTACTGATCCTGAGACGAAGGCCGCAAACACGCGAGGGCCCGCGCCACAGGCGCGGGGGAGCAAGATTCGATCCGGCCGTGCTTGTCCTATACTGGTGACGAGGCCACGCGGCCCGTCCTCTTCCTGGGAGCGTCCTCGGCCTCCCGGGTCTTCAGAGCTGGAACGGCCGTCATCTCGCGATGCCACCCTGGCGAGGGCGGTCCGACCCGCCAGCCGTCCCCGACCAGTTCACCACCGACGCCCTGACGTTCCTGGAGGCGCTCTACCAGTCGGCCGTCCGGCTCACGCGAAACCGGGACGCCGCCCGGGATCTCGTCCAAGACACCTACCTCAAGGCATTCCGAGCGCGCCGGCGGTTCACGCCGGGCAGCAACCTCAAGGCATGGCTGTTCACGATCCTGCACAACACCTGGCGCAACCAGCGCCGCGACCAGGCACGTGCGCGGGTCCAAGCCGACTCGGAAACGGTTGAGCAGCTCGTCGACCTGGGCGCCGGGGCTGACCGTCTGGCCGACAACCCTGAAGCCGGCTTGCTCGAAGCCGTGCTCAGCGACGACCTGCGCACAGCGCTTGACGACCTGCCGCAGCCCTACCGCGAAACCGTGTGGCTTCGCGACGTGGAAGAATTGAGCTATCAGGAAATAGCGGCCGTCCTCGACGTGCCGATCGGTACTGTGATGTCCCGGCTGTCGAGGGCCAGACGGCAGCTGTACCGGGCCCTGACTGAGGCTGCGCGCAACCGGCGCGGCCGGGATGCGTCTTAAGAAGGGGGCCAGCCGGTGCTGATATGAGCTGTGACGAGATGGATCTGCTGCTGGCGGCCTACGTGGACGGCGTCGCCGAGGCGGACGACCGTCGGTTTGTCGAAGCACACTTGACCGACTGTGCCGCCTGCCGCGAGGACGTGGCCCGGCAGAGGGCCGTGCGCCGACTGCTGACCGCACAGGGGAGGACGCTGTCCGACGTGGTGCCGCCAGGCCTGGAAACCCGAATCGCTGCTCGGCTGGCCGCCGAGCGTCCGCCGGCGGTGGTGGCCGGCTGGGGCGTGCGCGTCTCGGCATTCGCGGCTGCGGCGCTGGTCGTGCTCGCGGCCGGCGCCGTCCTGCTGCCGGCCGTGACCTCACGCTCGACGGTGGTGCTGGCCGCCCAGCTGGCTCTCGATCATCTCAAATGCTTCGTTCTCGAGCCCCACGACCATGGGGAGACGGTCACGGTCGCCGACGCCGAGGCGGAACTGAAAACCGATTACGGGTGGGACCTGGCCGTCCCGGCGACCGGTGGAACTCCCGACGGACAGCTCGTCGCGGTGCGGCGGTGCCTATATGGCGGCGGCCGGGCGGCCCACATCCTCTATCTGGTCGGCGGCGACGCCGTTTCGCTCTTTATCCTGCCAGGCTTGGAGCGGCCCACGGAGGAATTGACGCTGCTGGGGCAGGACAGCGTCGTCTGGAACCGCGGCGGCCGGACCTACATGCTCGTTGGCAGCGCCGGTCTCGGAAGCCGGTTGCACTCGATGGCATCCAATCTTCGGAATGGTGCAAAATAACCAGATGGATCAGCAGCCCAGCTCCAAGGTTCGCTTCGCCGCCATGGCGGCGACGGTCATTGCGCTGGTCGCGATCAGCGTGCCGTTCATCTGGCAGCACGACGTCGTGGCCGAACGTACCGGCGATACCGGGGCCGCAATCGTCAGCGGCATGGCGCCGGTGGCATCGCATGCTGACGGCGCCGCGGAGGAGGCCTCGGGCGCGTGCGAGGCGAGCGCCAAGCCCGCCAACCTCGATTTCGCGATCAAGGATCTCGAGGGCAAGGACGTCAAGCTCAGTGCCTACAAGGGCAAGGTGATCCTCCTCAACTTCTGGGCGACGTGGTGCGGCCCGTGCAAGGCGGAGATCCCGGGCTTCGTCGATCTCCAGGAAAAGTACAAGAAGGATCTCGTCGTCATCGGCTACTCGGTGGACGACACCGCCGACAAGGCCCGTCCGTTCATGGCCGAGTACAAGATGAACTATCCGGTGCTGCTCGGGCTCGGGCGCGAAGATGTGCAGGACGCGTACGGTCCCATCTGGGGCATCCCCGCGTCATTCCTGATCTCGAAGGACGGCAAGGTGTGCAAGCGGCACATGGGCATCTTGCCGAAGGAGACCTTCGAAAAAGAGATCAAGGCGCTCCTGTAGTATGATCCTCGCAGCGTCATGCTGAAGGGCTTTACTTCCGCGCGCCTCTCCTGTGGTTGCCGTCTCGGGTTCCGCGACGGCTCGGCCGGGAGCCCGGTTCTCGTCATGCTCGAGGCCAAGGCGCCGGGCTGCGTGAACCCGCGTCACGTGTCCGGTCTTCCACTCTACGACTATCGCGAGGCGCTTCGGCCCTCCACCCGCCTGAACCCCTTCGGCGAAGAAGGGTTCGAAGAAGAAGGTTAGAGCTCTCGCAGCGCCGAGGGTATGGGCAACCGCGCGGCCCTGACCGCCGGGAGCAGGCCTCCGATCAGTCCCATTCCGAGCGCGTATACCAACCCGAGTACCAGCAGCTGCGGCGTCACCTGGAACGCGAACGCCACCTGGCTGAACGTCTGAAAGTTCATCGTCGACGTCTGGTATCCGTTGAACGCCAGGTAGGCGCCCAGCCCGCCGATGACGCCGCCGAGCGTGGCGAGCGCGAGCGATTCAGCGATCACCGAGACGACCACCGACGTGGCGTTGAAGCCGAGCGCGCGGAGCGTGGCGATCTCGCGTGAGCGCGTCGAGACCGCGGTGTACATGGTCAGGACCGCGCCGAACACCGCTCCGATGCCCATGAGAGCGGCAATGCCGAAGCCGATCGTCCGAATCAGGCTGCTCAGCGCGCGCGATTGCTGCGCGTAGTATTCGGTCTCGCGCCGCACCTGGACGTTCAGTTGGGGATTGGCGGTGAGCCAGTCCTTGAAGCTGTCGAAGGTGTTCGTCGAGTCGAGGTGCGCGAGCACTACCTGGAAGCTGTTGCCGCGGCGATACGCTCCCTGCAAGACCCGAGCGTCGCACCAAATCTCGGTTTCCGCGACGCCGCCGTCGGCCTCGAAGATGCCGACGACGGTCCAGCGGTTCTGGCCTGAGACGACCTCGTTGCCGAGGGTGAGGCCGGCGAACTGACGGCTCGCGCCGCGGCCGACGACGATCTCGTTGGTGCCGAAGGTCAGCATCCGGCCTTCGACGATCGAAACCTCCTCGCGGACCTGCGGAGCGGTCGGCTCGATGCCGCGCATCGGCACGTTGGCGGCGGTGTTCGTCGAGCGCTTCGGCAGATCGATGATCACGTAGAGCTCCGCCGAGGCCATGGCCGCCTGGCCGTCGTTGCGTATGCCCGGCGCCTGCTTGATGATGTCCACCTCGGGCCCCGACAGCCCGCTCGTCATCTCGCTGTCGGCGCCGCTCCGCATCACCAGCGCCCGCGATGGCGATCCCGAATCGCGCATCGCGGCGGTGAAGCCTTGCGCGATCGAGAGCACCGAAACCAGCACGATGACGACGCCGGCGATGCCGACGATGGCAACGGCGGAGGAGGCAAGCCGCTGCGGAATGGTCTTCAGGTTGAGGGCGGTGACGGCAATTGTCTGGGCGATCCAGCTGAACACGTGCCCTCCTCAGGTACTCCGCAGCGCGTCGGTGATCTTCAGCCGCATCGCGGTGATTGCGGGCATCAGCCCGGCGAGCAGACCGAGCGCGACGATCAGCGCCGCACCGGCGGCCACGTTGCGGGCTGGCAGGATGAAGATCGGCAGCATCCCGCCGGTCGGATCGCCGCGCTGCACGATCAGCCACGCGGCGAGCAGGCCGAGGCCTCCGCCCAGCACCGCGATGATGAGCGCTTCGCCGAGCACGAGCGACAGGATCGCGCCGCCCGAGAACCCGAGCGTCTTGAGAACGCCGACTTCGCTGGTCCGCTCGCGTACGGATTGCGCCATCGTGTTGGCCGAGACCAGCAGCATCGTGAACAGCACCGCGGCGAGAATCGCGATCATGATGGCGCCGATGTCGCCGATCTGTTTCGCGAACCCCTCGACGAACCCTTTCTCGGTGGTCGTCTTGGTTTCCGCCGACGAATTCGCGAACATGTCGTCGAACTTCGCCGCCATCGCCTGCGCCTGTGACGAGTCCGCAATCTTCACCACGTACCAACCGACCAGCCCCTGCCCCCCGCGACGGTTCTCGTCGAGATAGTCGTAGCGGAAGAAGAACTGCGTTTTGTCGACACCGGGATCGCCGTCGTAGAGGCCGACGATGTTGAACTCCCACACCTGGCCTTGCTTGGGCTGCCAGATGGTCGCCTGAATCGGGATCCGATCGCCGAGCTTCCAGTTGAAGCGCTTCGCGAGGTCCACGCCGACCACGGCGCCCTGGCGATCCGCCTGCCACGCCGCCGCCTGCTCGGGCGAGAGCTTGAACTCGGGATAGAGCTTCAGGAAGACGTCCGGCAGCACCGCCATCTGCGCGAAGAAGTTCGACGGGTCCTGGTAGACGCCGCCGAACCAGGTTTGATGACCGGCAAGGCTGACGCCTTCGGTCGACCGCAGTCGATCGAGATACGACACCGGCAGCGGCATGATCAGGCTGACCTTGTGAATCAGCACCAGCCGATCGAGCCCGGCGATGTCCACGCCGAAGCTGAACGCCGCGCGAATGGTCATCAACAGTCCGAAGAGCAGGAACGCGACGAAGACCGAGGCCAGCGTGAAGAGGGTCCGCAGCTTCTTCCGCCAGAGGCTGCGCCAGAGCAAGGGTAGATACTTCACCGGACCTCCTCGAGCAGCACGCCCTTTTCGAGATGCAGCGTCCGCGCCGCCCGTTCAGCAGCCCGCGGATCGTGCGTCACCATCACGATCGTCTTGCCGTGCTGCTGGTTCAGCGCCTGCAGGAGATCGAGGATTTCGTCGCCGGACTTGCGGTCCAGATCGCCCGTCGGCTCGTCGCACAGCAGCAGCGTCGGATCGGTGACGATGGCTCTCGCGATGCCGACCCGCTGCTCCTGCCCGCCCGAGAGCTGGCGCGGGTAGTGATCCGCGCGATCGGCCAGGCCGACCACCTTCAGCGCGATCGCGACACGCTTCTTGCGCTCGGCGCGAGACAGGTTGGTGAGCAGCAACGGCAGGTCGACGTTGCGCTCGGCGGTGAGGACCGGCAGCAGGTTGTAGAGCTGGAAGACGAAGCCGATGTTGTCGGCACGCCAGCGCGAGAGCCGGCCGCCCGAGAGCTCGACGATGTTCGTGCCTGCCACCGCCACCGCGCCGCTCGACGGGGCGTCGAGTCCTCCCATCAGGTTCAGCAGCGTCGTCTTCCCGGAGCCGGACGGACCCATCAGCGCCAGGAATTCGCCCTTCGGGATGTCAAGGTTGACGCCCTTCAGCACGTCGATGCGCTCGCTGCCCCGGGTGAAGTATTTGTGGACCCCGCTGACGCGGACGAGTGGATCCATCTTGATCAGCTCCCCTGCTTGACGATGACGTGCATGCCTTCGGCGAGTGAGTCGGGCGGCGCGATGACAACCCGGTCTCCGGAGGACAAGCCTGCCGCGACCTCGACGCGATCGCCGTCGGCGCCGCCGGTCTGGATCGCGCGCCGCTCCACCGCGTCGCCGCGAACCACGAAGACATGACTCGTGTTCCCGGTGGTCCGCACCGCCGCTTTGGGCACCAGCGTGGTCGGGCCCTGCGCGGCTTCGGCCTTGACCGCATCGTCGCGCAGGAACGTCACCTTGACGCCCATGTTCGGCAAGATTCGCGGGTCGAGCGCTCCGCGCTTCGTCGTCGCTGCGGCTCCTGCATCCGACGCGCGATCGAAGCCGATTCGCACGAGCACCGTCGCCTTCTGTCGATCCGCGGTCGGGACGGTGGTGATGACGTGCCCGGGAATCTGCCAGTCCGGATACGCGTCCAGCACCGCCGTGACCGGCTGCCGGGCCGTGACCCGGTTGATGTAACTCTCGTTGACGTCCACCTCGATCTCGAGGGAGCTCATGTCCACGATGGTCGAGATGCCGGTGCGGGTGAAGCCGCCACCGGCCGACACCGGCGACACCATCTCGCCCGGTTGCGCATCCTTGCTGAGCGCCACGCCGCTGAATGGCGCCCTGATCACCATGTTGTCCAACTCGGTTCTCTGCAGCGCGACCTGACGCTCGGCCACCGTGATCTGTTCCCGTGTCGCGACGATCCGCGCCTGCAGCGACTGCACCTCGGCGCGCGCCTGATCGAGGTCCGCTTCCGTCACGAGCCCATCGGCGCGCAGCTGCTCGCGGCGCCGCTCGGTGCGCTGGGCCTCAGCGAGACGGACTTCACTCTCGGCGGTGGCGCGGCGTGCCGCCTCCAGCTGCGCCTCCATCAACGCCAGCGCGGCCCGCACGTTCGCATCGTCGAGACGGGCAAGCACCTGTCCTTCGCGAACGGCCATGCCTTCCTCGACGTTGACCTCGACAATCTTGCCGGTGACTTTCGACGAAACAGTGGCTCGGCGGCGAGCGGTGACGTAGCCGGAGGCGTTCAGGACGGAAGCCTGGGCGCCGGCACGGCGGACGGTAACCGAGGCGACTTCGACCTCGATGGGACGCTCGCGCGAAAACCAGCTCCAGCTCCCCGCGGCGACGGCAACTGCCAGCACCAGCACGACGACCCACTTCACCCACGGGCGACCCTCGCGCCGTGGCGCGCGGTCGATCCTGAGGGCAGAAAGGTCGTCTTGAGCATCCATCTATGACAGTCCTCGCGGGCACGGCTCGATTGCAGCCGGCTTCGGCTGGCGCATGCTATCGCGAACAAAAAGCGAAAATCAACTGATCTCGCCGTTCGACTCAAGCAGTAGGACGCGCATTCGGGGGATGACGTTCGGTACAGACCGTCGATCGGAGGAAAACACCTCGCGTGCGGCGGAATCAGAGGTCCGAATGGGCGCCGTGTGGCAGTTCGGCCGGCGAGTCCCATCAGAAGCCGATGCGGAGATCGGCGACGAGCGGCAGGTGATCCGAGGCCATCAGCGTAAGGCGGTCGCGCGGCAGCGTCACTTTGACGACCTCGACGCGGCCCTCGTAATAGATGTGATCGAGATGCAGGATGGGGAAGAACCCCGGGTAGGTTCGCCGGCGCCGCAGATGTTGCCGCAGGTCGATGCTGTGGAGCCGCTCGGCGAGGATGTCGGTCGCGAGGCCGCGGGCCCATTCGTTGAAGTCGCCGAGCACGATCTTCGGTCCGGTGACTCGCTTGTCGTGGACGAGCGCGGCCAGGCGGGCGGCCTGATGACGGCGTTCCAACAGCGCCGTTCCGAGGTGGACGTTGTAGAGGTGCAGGACGTGGCTCGCCACCTCCAGGTCCACGCGCTGCACGTTGCGCGGCTCGCAGGTCTGCCACGTCAGGTCGTGGTGGTTGTGATGGCGGACCGGGAAGCGGCTGAGGACCACGTTCCCGAACAGCGAGGTCCGCAGGTGACGCGTCGGCGCCATCACCCAGCCCATGCCGAGCGCGGCACCGAGCTCCGCGGCCTGCCCGGGCTTGAGCGGCGACGCGCCGAGTCACTTCCTGCAGCGCGACGATGTCGGCATCGATGGTGGCGAGTACCGCGGCGATCCGTTCGAGCCGGGTGCGCCCGTCCAGACCGCGCCCGCGGTGGATGTTGTAGGTCGCGATGCGGACCGAATGGGTTTTGCGCCCGTCGTCTTGCGCCATCAGCCGATTCTCACTAGTCTGATGGAACGCGGAGGGAACGGCAATGCCACGGCTGAAGAGCGAGCGGGAATTCACGTGCCCCTGCTGCGGGGCGACCCTGGTGGTGGACCTCAACCTCGGCCGGGTCGTGTCGCACACCGAGCCGCCGAGAGGCGATCGTCCGGAGCTGAGCGATGCCGAGCGCATTCTCGCCGAGCAGGCGGCCCGGCGTGAGGCTCTCTTCGCCCAATCGGTGGAGAACGAGAAGTCCAAGGGCGACGCGCTGTCCAAGCGCTTCGAGGAGGCCCTCAAGCAGGCGAAGAACGAGCCGATTACGAAGCCGCTCCGTGGCTTCGACCTGGACTGACTGCGAAGCCGCCGATTACTCGGGCACAATCACCGCCGGAATTCATACGGGAGAGGCGACCACTTCTCCCGGCCGCGATAGTCGATCGGTTTCCGATCGCCGTTCTGCGCGCGGTATGCGCGATACCAGCGTTTCAGGTGCCGATAACGCGCCGTGGAGCTCGGCAGCTTGACGTGGGGCCAGCCGATGAGCACCTGCTCCACCTTCCACACGTTGCCGTCGGCCCATCGCCAATCGTAATTGCCCATCGCGAGTGACAGGTCAGCGACGCCGTATCCGAGAAGCCGGCCGCTGTAGTCCACGTACGGATCGAGGTAGCTGTAAGCGAGACCGCGCAACGTCGCAAACACGGGCCTGCGCCCGTGTAGCCCGGGATCGCGCGACCGCGCGACCGAACCCCAGCCTCCGCGGTGGCGATACACGAACACCACATGATCCAGGTTGTCCTGCGACTCGAGGCTCATCACCAGCGGCGGGTAGCCGTGCTGCTCGAGGACGACCGCGGCAAATAGAGCCGCTTCCAGGCAGTGCGCGGATCCGGTTCGCACTACCCCCCGAAAGCTGCGCTGGCTCGGGCCGTCTTTCTCGGTGTTGTAGGCGAGGGCGTTCAACCATGCCTGCGTGCTGGCCGGAGTGCGCAACGCGCGGATCAGCTTGCGTTCGCGCGGCGAGAGCACTGCTTCGGTCGGGACGCAGCGGGGCATCGGCGAAACTCTACCGCAGCCCACGGCAGCGCTTGTCCCAAGTTGCCCTCTGTTTGTGCGCAAACCGATGTCCCGGCTCCTGCTATACTCCGCGCGATCCGAAAGCCCGCAGGATCAGGCAGGTTGGTGTCGGTTCCGGTCCCCACAGGCCCCTCCGTTGCGAGCGCTTTCCGGTGCACTCACCTCGCGCGCGGGGGGGTGTGTCCCCAGGTGTCAGCGCGCGGAGGCAGAGCGCTCCATGGGCCGTAGACTCTATGTTGGCAACCTTCCCTACAAGGCGACTGACGAAGATCTGATGTCGCTGTTCAGCCGTGCGGGCGCAGTCGACAACGTCCGCGTCATGCGCGACCAGGCTACCGGGCGCGCCCGTGGCTTCGCGTTTGTCGAGATGGTGAACGACGAAGATGCGCAGAAGGCGATCCAGGAGTTCCACCAGTACCAGTACGACGGCCGCGCTCTGGTCGTCAACGAGGCGCGTCCGAAGGAGTCAGGCGGCTTCGGCGGCGGCGGTGGCGGCGGTCGTGGCGGCTACGGTGGCGGCGGCGGCGGCGGTGGCCGACGCGAGCCACGCTGGTAGAAGACCTCGGGTTTCAGGCTTCAGGCTTCAGGAAGAGCGACGCGGTCAACCGCTTCCCGAAAGCTGAGGCCTGAGGCCCGCACCGGCCCTTCGCGCCACCGCGGTGCTCCGCGGCCTCCCGTGCACCCCTGCACCCCTGCACCCCGCACCCCTGCACCTTCGCACCCTGCATCTGTCGTGTTGGCCTTCGTATAATCGCCGCGTGATCCTGATCGGAACCTCCGGCTACAACTACCCCGAATGGAAGGGGAGCTTCTATCCCGCCGATCTCCCCGCGGCGAAGATGCTGGCGTATTACGCCAGCCGGTTCGACAGCGTCGAAATCAACTACACGTTCTACCGCATGCCGACGCCGAAGCTGGTCGCGGGATGGTGCGCGCAAGTGCCGGAGAGCTTCCGCTTCACGCTGAAGGCCCCGCGCCGGATCACGCACGACAAGCGGCTGCGGCCCGCCGATGTTGCAGAATCGCTCCGCGGCTTCATCGCCGCCGCCGGCGAGCTCGGCCCGCGCATGGGCGCGCTGCTGTTCCAGCTGCCCCCGAATTTCAAGAAGGACGTCGGCCTGTTGTCCGAGTTCCTCGCGCTGCTGCCGCCCAAGGTGACCGCCGCGTTCGAGTTCCGTCACCTGTCGTGGCTGGGCGATGACGTGTACGCCTGCCTCCAGGAGCGTAACCTCGCCTTGTGCATTGCCGACAGCGAAACGCGCGACACGCCGATCATCACCACGGCCGATTACGCCTACCTCCGGCTGCGCGACGAAGGCTACACCCCGGACGATGTGCGCCGCTGGAGCGACACCGCACGCGAGCTGGCGATGCGCTGCCGCGACGTGTTCGTCTACTTCAAGCACGAAGACGAGGGCAAAGGCGCTGCGTTCGGCACGCTGATGCGGGAGCACCTCGCGCAGTGATTGCCGACGTCATCGTCGCCGGGGCCGGCGGCATGGGCGCCGCGGCGGCCTGTCACCTGGCCAGCCGCGGTCAGCGCGTCATCGTGCTCGAGCGCTTTAGGCTCGGTCACGACCGCGGCTCCTCGCACGGGCTTACCAGGATCATCCGCCTCGCGTATTTCGAGCATCCGCTCTACGTGCCGCTGCTGCGCCGCGCTTTCGAATTGTGGCGGGCGCTCGAGGAGTTGGCGCGGGAGCCGCTGCTTCATGTGACCGGGTCACTCGACGTCGGGGTGCCGGGATCGATGGTGTTCGAGGGGTCGAAGCGGTCGTGTCTCGAGCACAGCCTGCGGCACGAGATCCTGGGCGGCGCCGCGCTTCGCAGGCGGTTTGCGGCGTGGCATATCGAAGACGACGCCGCGGCAGTGTTCCAGCCCGATGGCGGCTTCCTTCTGCCCGAGCGCTGCGTGCTCGCACACGCGGCTGGTGCTCGCGCCGCGGGCGCGACGATCCACGAGCACGAGCCGGTACTCGAGTGGGACGCGCGCGGCGACAGCGTGCGGGTCCGGACCGCGCAGCGCACTTACGAGGCCGGTCAACTGGTGCTCGCGGCGGGAGCGTGGATGGGGTCGCTCCTGCCGGATCTCGCCGCTCTGATGCGGCCCGAGCGACAGGTACTCGGCTGGTTCGGCATCGCCGAACCGGAGCGCTTTGCGCCGGGGCGCTTTCCCGTGTTCGTCCACGAAGCCGACGAAGGAGTCTTCTACGGGTTCCCGGAGTTCGAGGTGGCCGGCTTCAAGATCGGCCGCTATCACCACCTGTCGGAAGCGACCGAGCCGAACGCGATCGACCGCGAGTGCCGCCCTGCTGATGAAGCCGCCCTCCGCGCCGCCGTCTCTCGGTATTTCCCCGATGCCAACGGACCGCTGCTGCGGTCGGCCGTCTGCATGTTTACCAACACACCCGACGAGCACTTCATCATCGACCGGCACCCCCTTCATCCCGCGGTGGTGGTCGTCTCGCCCTGCTCGGGGCACGGCTTCAAGTTCTGCAGCGTGGTTGGAGAGATCGTCGCGGATCTGGTGGCGAGCGGTGCCGCCTCGTTTGACCTCGCGCCGTTCCGGCTTGGAAGGTTCAGCGGCGGCGGGTTTCAGTGACAGTCGCGGCGACAGATACAGTTAAAGTGTCACGCGCGACGAAACCAGCATGCCCCTGAAGGATGCCACCACATCCCGACACTCGAGTGCCATGAACATCGCAACCGCCACTGGAACCAGGTCTGAAACCGTCACTGCAACCGGAACTGTCATTGAAACTGGCAACTCTAACTCGCAACTCTCAACTGCCAGACTGTTAACTGTCTCCTGCGCGCGCTTCACGATCTTCCTCGCCGCCGCGGTCGGCTGCGCGCAAGCGCAGTCGACTTCCCAGCCCAGTCAGACGCGCGCTGCTGTCGATGTCGTCGAGCTCACCGTCTCCTTCGCGGCCGAGCGGATGCAGGCCGGCACGCTGACGTCGCACGCGCTGACGCAGGCCTACCTCGATCGCATTGCCGCGATCGATGACGATGGTCCGCGGCTGAACGCGGTGATCGAGATCAACCCGGAGGCAATCAAGCAGGCCGACGCGCTCGACGCCGAGCGCCAGGCCGGCAAGGTGCGCGGTCCGCTGCACGGCCTGCCGGTCCTCCTCAAGGACAACATCGACGTCGCCGGCATGGTCAACTCCGCCGGCTCGCTCGCCCTCGCGGACAACCGGCCGAAACAGGACGCGTTCATCGCCCGGCGGCTCCGCGACGCCGGAGCCGTGATCCTGGGAAAGACCAACCTCAGCGAGTGGGCCAACTTCCGCTCGACACGGTCATCGTCTGGCTGGAGTTCGCGCGGCGGCCAGACCAAGAACCCTTACGTCCTCGATCGCAACCCGTGCGGCTCGAGCTCCGGCACCGGTTCGGCAGTCTCCGCAAGCCTGGCGGTCGTCGGCGTCGGCACCGAGACCGACGGCAGCATCATCTGTCCGGCGTCGGTCAACGGGCTCGTCGGCCTCAAGCCGACGGTTGGCCTCGTGTCGCGCACCGGAATCATTCCCATTTCAGTTTCACAGGACACCGCCGGACCGATGGGCCGGACCGTCTCAGACGTGGCGGCGCTGCTCACGGCACTGGCGGGTGCCGATTCCGCGGATCCCGCAGGTGCTGCCGCCGAAGGTCACGTGGCTGACTACGTCGTCGGGCTGAAGACCGATGCCGTCAAGGGCAAGCGGTTTGGCGTGTTGCGCAAGGCGATGGGATATCACCCGGACGTGGACGCGTCGATGGATCGGGCCATTGCGGCGCTGAAGGCCGCGGGGGCAGAAATCGTCGACGCCGAGATCGCCAACGACGGCCGCTGGGGAGCGCCGGAACTCGAGGTGTTGCTTTACGAGTTCAAGGACGGTCTGAACGCGTACCTGAAGAACAGCGGCGCGCCGCACGCGTCACTCGAGGCGTTGATCGCGTGGAATACGGCAAACAAAGAGAAAGCGATGCCGTTCTTCGGACAGGAGCTCTTCGAGCAGGCTCAGGCCAAGGGGCCGCTCACCGATCCCGCCTACATCAAGGCGAGAGACACGGCCCGGCGGCTGGCCGGCAAGGACGGACTGCTGGTAACGCTCGACAAGGACAAGCTCGACGCCGTGATTGCGCCCAGCGTCGGGCCGGCGTGGCCGACCGATCACGTGCTCGGCGATCACTTCACCGGCGCCGGCTACGGCGTCGCGGCCGTCGCGGGAACGCCCAGCCTCACCGTTCCGATCGGCGATTCGCAGGGGCTGCCGCTCGGCGTCACGTTCATGAGCCGTCCCTACACGGAAGCCGATCTGCTGGCCTGGGGCTACGCGTTCGAACAGGCGACGAAGGCGCGCAAAGCGCCGGCGTTCAAGCCGACGCTCACGGAGCCGTAAGCGGCGCTACTTGAAGATCGCCGACTCGCCCTTGGCTTTCACCAGGCGGTCGACTTCCTTCGCCATCTCGTCGCGCCGCTCGATCATGGCCTTGATTTCGGACTTGCCGACCCACTTGCCGATCCCCTGGTCGAGCGACGCCTCGTCGAGCGCCTTGAACTTCTCCCACAGCGGGCCGTCGATGTTGTCCATCTTGTGGGTGAGCGACTTGGAGGTGGTGAAGGAGCGGGAGTGGTCGATCAGGATCAGGTGCCAGTCGGGATCGACGAGCCAGTTGCCGAGGTTCGGATCCTTGTTGGCGATCAGGTTGTCGAACATCTTGGCGCGGACCAGGGCGCGGGTCCAGCCGGCGACTTTGGGTCCCGGCGGACCGGCGACCTTGGCCTGACCCGGCACGCCGCCAAGCTCCTTGAAACTGCGGGTCGGTGAGGCCCACAAGACCGCGGCGCCGTCGACCCGGTCGACCTGACGTTCGACTGTCGGCGGGACCATGCCGAGCCCCACCATCTTGTCGAGCTCGTAAGCGGCGATCTCCGACTTGTAGCTCTCGTAATAACCGTTCTTGAGGCCGGGTGGGATCGGCTTCCACGCCATGCTCTCGGCCAGGCCACCTGGCTCGAAGTAGGCACGGCTCGGCTTGGTCACGCCGACCGGTACTTCCTTCATGCTTGCGACCTTGGCGGACTTCAGGAATTGCTCGAGTTCCGCCTCGTGGCCGGTCCAATTGAGCGCACATGCCGCCGCGGCAGGCGCAGCGGCCGGCTGCGGCGCCTGGGCCCGGGGCGCGGAGGTTAACAATCCAGCTGCGAGGAACGAGGCGAGGGCGAGAGCGGAGGCGGATTCTCATGGGGTCACCTCGGGTCGAAAGATTACTCCAAGTCGACGGGGGAGAGGGCAAGGGGCAGGGGTGCAGGGGTGCAGGGGTGCAGGGTGCAAGGTGCAAGGTGCAAGGGTACACGCCAAGACCTCAAGACCTCAAGACCGTGCCCAAGCCCCAGGCCCCAAGCCACATGCCCTACGCCGAGGCGAGCAGCCGTGCCGCGAGGAAGTCGATGACGAGACGTTCGGCGTAGTAGCCGTCATAGCCGTTCGGCGGTTCGACGAAGGCGCAGTGGCCGCCGTGCGGCGTCACGATCGTCGTGATGTTTGGATTGGCGCGGAGCGGCGCGGCATTGAAGATCTCCGGCGGCACGAACGGGTCGTCGTCGGCGGCGAGGATCAGCGCTGGACGCGCGACGCGGTCGATGACGCGCATCGCGCTGGCACGGTGATAGTAGTCGCTCGCGCCGCTGAAGCCGTGGTGCGGTGCGGTGTAGCGCTCGTCAAAGGCGCGGATCGACCAGATCTTCCATAGCCCCTGCAAATCGAACAGATCGGGGAAGATTCGGGCCTTGCGGCGCATGCGGCCCTGCAGGTTGCGGCAGAAGTTCCACTCGTAGGCGCGGTTCTCGCGGCGTTCGATCGACCGGACGCAGGCTTCGAGCTCCAGCACCGGCGAGACGGCAGAGAACGCCCGGACCTCGGGCAGTTCGCTCGTTCCAAGCTCGCCGGCGAGCTTCATCGCCAGGTTGCCGCCCAGCGAGTAGCCGGCAACGCCGAACAGACCGAGACCGTCCTTGTCGCGGAGTTCGGTCAGCACGAAACGCGGGTCGGCGGTCAGGCCCGAGTGATACAGCCCGCGCGACAGGTGCTCGGTTCCACCGCAGTTGCGTTGATTGAGCCGGACGACGTTGAAGCCGCGTGCCCAGGCCTTGTCGGCCATGCCCGCGATGTAATGCGCTTCGCTCGATCCCTCGAGGCCGTGGAGGAGCAGCACCGTCGGATGCGAGCGGCGATCACCCTGCCAGTGGCAATGGGCCAGGACGCGCGCGTCTGGCGCGACATCGAAATACCGCCCCTCCGGCGCGGGCAGCATCGGGAAGCGGCGCTTCCGGGCCCACGCGTAGACGGTCATCTTGTGGCCGCCGGCCCATCGCGGCAGCGGCGTGTAGGGTGAAACCGACTCGAACACGGAACTCTCTCGATATTGTACCGCTCTGCAGCGGGCCATCAGGCGACGCGATGGATGAGCGCGTCGGAGAGGCATCGTGCCGGCCAGCCGGTACAATGCCGCGGTACGGCCGGCGCCTTAGCCGGCACGCGCGGAGGCACACACGCATGATTCGTACGAGACTCGTTCCGCTGGGGCTGGTTTTCTCCCTTGCGACCACTCCGGGCTGGGCGCAGGGCACGCCCCCTTCGCAACCGCCAGCCGCCACGCCGGACACGCCCAGACTCACGGCGCAGAAACAGGAAGCCGTGAAGGGCGTCGACGAGCTGTCGAAGCTCGCCCAGGAGATGGTGGACTCGGTGTTCAGCTTCGGCGAGCTCGGGATGCAGGAAGTCGAGACCTCGAAGTACCTCACCGGCGCAGCTCGAGAAGTTCGGCTTCAAGATCACGCGCGGGCAGTCCGGCATCCCGACTGCGTGGGTAGCCACCTGGGGCAGCGGCAAGCCGGTGATTGCGCTCGGCTCGGACATCGACGGCATCCCGCAGGCGTCGCAGAAGCCCGGCGTCGCCTATCACGATCCGATCATCGAAGGCGCGCCCGGCCACGGCGAAGGCCACAACACCGGCATGCCGCTCAACATCGTCGCGGCGATCGCGGTGAAGAAGATCATGGAGCGCGACAAGCTGCCCGGCACGATCATGCTCTGGCCGGGTGTGGCCGAGGAGCTGGTCGCCTCGAAGGCCTGGTTCGTCCGCGACGGCATGTTCAAGGACGTGGACGTCAACCTGTTCACGCACGTCGGCGCCAACCTCGGCGTGTCGTGGGGCCAGGCCGGCGGCACCGGTCTGGTGTCGGTCGAGTACACCTTCGAAGGCGAGACCGCGCACAGCGCCGGCGCGCCGTGGCGGGGACGGTCGGCGCTCGACGCGGTCGAGCTGATGAGCGTGGGCTGGCAGTACCGCCGCGAGCACCTGCGGCTGTCGCAGCGCTCGCACTCGGTGATCACCAACGGCGGCGACCAGCCGAACGTCGTCCCGCGCAACGCCAGCATCTGGTTCTACTTCCGCGAGATCGACCAGCCGCACATCAAGGAGCTGTGCGAGATCGGCAACAAGATGGCGGAGGGCGCGGCGCTGATGACCAATACCAAGTGGTCGTCGCGCATTCTCGGCACGGCCTATCCGCGCCACTTCAACAAGACGGTGGCCGAGACGATGTACGCGAACATCCAGAAGGTCGGCCTGCCCGAGTGGAGCGAGGCCGATCAGACGCTCGCCAAGGGGCTGCAGAAGGAACTGGGCAACCCGACGCAGCCCGGGCTGGCCGTGAAGCTCGGCGAGTTGGGCAAGCCGCTGCCGCTCGAGGACAACTACGGCGGCGGCTCGGACGACATCGGCGACATCTCGTGGAACATGCCGACCGTCACGCTGAGCTATCCCGCCAACATCCCCGGGCTGCCCGGCCACAACTGGTCGAGCGGCATCGCCAGCGCCACGCCGATCGCGCACAAGGGCGTGGTCGCCGGCGCCAAGGTGCAGGCGATGACGATTCTCGACCTGCTCACCAAGCCGGAGCTGGTCACGCAGGCGTGGGACTATTTCAACAACGTGCAGACCAAGGACGTGAAGTACATCCCGTTCATCACCAGCGACACGCCGCCGCCGACGCACCTCAATACCGAGATTCTCGCGAAGTACCGCGAGCAGATGCGGAAGTACTATTACGACCCGACGCAAGTACCCGACCTATCTCGAGCAGTTGGGGATCAAGTACCCGACGGTGCGGACAGCCACAGTCGAACACGTAGCAGGAGACAGGAGTCAGGAGCCGGAGCCGGAGCCAGGAGCCAGGAATAGTGATCAACCCCGAGCAGTTCGCCCGCGCGATCGCCGAGCGTCTGACGCCGATCCTCCCGGCCGGTTTCTTCGCCCGCGCCGAGGAAGGTGTCGTCTACATCGACGCGCCTGACGGTCTCGGAGCCGCGACCTCGGTGGCGGATCTGCTGGATCAAGACGATCTCGATCCGCAGGACTATGCGGACGCGGCGTGGGCCATCCTCAGCCTTGCGCAGGACGTCGTCAGCGAGACGACCTCCGACCCATGGCCGGCGCCGCTGGGGCCTGGAACCGACCTGGCCGAGCCAGGTACGCGCCGCGGAGGATGGCCGGATACTCACTCTGGTTCGGCCGGCAGACTTGAGCAGCCGGTGGTGACGCTCCGGCTCGATCGAGATCGAATAGACGACCGGTCGAGAGGTGACGACAGCGACAGGCTGGGCCTGTGCTTCTCACCTCGTTCTTATGCGTTGAGCTCGCGCTTCAGACCGGCCAGCAGTCGATCGACTTCGGCGGGGCTGTTGTAGAAGTGAGGCGACACGCGGAGGCCGGCGCGATCCTGGCCGCCGCGAGTCGTGATCGCCACCTTGTCCTTCTGGTAGAGCGCGTCGGCCAGCTTGTTGGCGTCGAGCGACCCTGGCAGGAACGAGACGACCGCCGCACGCAGCGCCGGATCCGGCGAGGTCCACACCTTGATGCCAGGCAGCTTCGCCAGGCCGTCCATCAGCTGCGTCGTCAGCGCGCGGGCCCGCTCCTCGATCGCCGCGCGTCCGATCTTCGTCTGGAACCCCAGCGCCTCGCGGAACGCGATCATCGTCGCTTCGTCGCGCTGTCCGAAACTCTCGAACGTTCTTCGAGAATGCCGACCGCGCCGGGATAGGCGCTGTAGATCGAGGGCCACAGCTTGTCCTGCGCGCGCGTGTTGACGAACAGCACGCCGCACTCACGGGCGCCGCACGGCCACTTGTGGGCGCTGCCGCTGTAGAAGTCCGGCTGGATCTCGCCGAGGTTGACGTCGAGCAACCCGAAGCTCTGCGCGCCGTCGAGCAGCGACAGCACGCCGCGCTGCTGCGCCAGATCGCAAAGTGCCTTGGCCGGCATCAGATCGCCGACGGTGCTGGAGAGATGCGTAAAGGTGATGACCTTCGTCCGCGGCGTGATCGCTTTGGCGAACGCGTCGACGTAGTACTCCATCCCCGGATGCGGGTTCTTCTGTTCGACGGTGACCACCGTGAACCCGTAGCGCTTCGCCTTCTCTTTCCAGGCAGTGAGGTTGCTCGGATGGTTGTCGCCGTGCACCACGACTTCGTCGCCAGCCTTGAGGTCGAGGCCGTTCGAGACGAGGTTGTTCGACTCGCTGGTGTTGCGCGTGATGATGATCTCCTCGGGCGTGACGCGCAGGAACTCGGCGAGCGCCTTGCGCGTCTGCTCCTTCTCGGGCATCAGGCGGGCCCGGTTGTTGGGCGACGGATCGGCGATCGACGCTGCGGCTCTCGCGAGTCAGCGTCTCGAGCACCGGACGCGACGCGGGGCACAGGTTGGCGGCGTTCATCACCGCGAGCTCGGGCGGCATGACGAACTGCTCCCGCACGCTCTTCCAGAACACCTCGCCGGACGATGCGCCTCCGGGAGAGAAGGACGCGGCCGGGGGCGCCTGGCGGGCCCAGACCGGATCGGCGAACAGCGCCGCGGAACCGCCGAGGGCGAACAGACGTGCGAAATCACGCCGCGATACTGATGGGGTCATGGACCGCCTCCGGCGGCATTCTACGACGATTGCGCGGCTCAGCGGAGGGCGTAGATACGGAACCGGCCAAGCCGCTCCGCCTGGGGAAGGGGCAGATCCCGGTCGATGACGAGGTAATCCAGCC
The DNA here is from genome assembly GCA_963709325.1 of uncultured Acidobacteriota bacterium. Taxonomy (GTDB): domain Bacteria; phylum Acidobacteriota; class Vicinamibacteria; order Vicinamibacterales; family UBA2999; genus VFZN01. The sequence continues at coordinate 526,933 of CAVPVV010000001.1, forward strand.
CGTACCGCACCGCTAGCGTTCGGGTCCGCCCGGCATCGAGCGTGTCGAAGTCGCCGATCGCCGCCTGTCGCTCGATTACGCGGCTCGCAGAGCTGCGGGCGTAAATGGCCATGGCCGTGTCCTTGACGTCCTCGAGGAACACGTCCCGGCCGCTGTAGCGAAGCGGCGTGCCGAACTTCCACGCGTGACCCGGGTCGGCCAGGAGATGTATCCCGGCCGGCTGCCGTCCGGCCCACTCGATCACCTGCGTCCAGTCGTCGTCGGGCAGCGTCAGCGAGACGAGCGGGCGCTCGGCATGCGTCACGATGGCCAGCCATACTCCTCGCCCAAGCGAAGTCACCACGAGCAGTACCGCGAGAGCCGGCACGAGCACCCGGCGCGGCGCCGAACCACGGCGCGACGGCTGATCGAGGGCCCACCAGATCACCGCGACGGTGGCCAGCAGGTCGAGGATCCAGAAGACGCGGGAAATCTGCAGCTGCACGAAGAACGCCCATCCCGCGCTGACTAGCGGCAGGGTGACCAGGAACCCGGCCAGCAGCACGCTCGCTCCGGCGAGCAATCCCTCCTCTCGCGGGCGTGCGATGCCGTGAGTCACACGATAGGCGAGCGTTCCGACGGCAAGCGCTGCCGTGCCCGAGGTTCGCGAGCCACGCACCAGCGTTCCAGTCGCTGGCTGGGAATAGGTAGTCCTTGGACCCGAGCAACGCTCGCCACTCGTCGTCCATTGGCGTCAAGCCGTCGGCCAGCGGACCTGCCAGCAGCATCCACCCCGCGACGACGAGCGTGAGCGTGGCAGCGATGCCGATCGGCCGTCGCAGGCGTCGATCCGTGACCCAGATTGCCGGAATCAGGAACACGACGAAAAAGGCTGCGGTCGTCGGGTGGAGCAGGCCGGCGACGATCAACATCGCGATCGCCAGGAGGGAGCGCCCGCGCAAGTAAGTGGCGATCGCCCAGACGCCCACCGCGAACACAAGGACGCGCGGGTGGAAGTAGCCCTCGAGGGTGTTCACACCCGTCTTGGTGATCCGGTGCCGAAGAGTCTCGGCAGCAATCAGCGCCCACGTCGCTTCGGGACGGCTGAACAGGCTCTGACCGAAGCGCCACAACGCCGCATAGAGGACGAGCAGCGAGACGACGTAGCCCAGGGCGAACCAGGTCTCGATCGTCCAGCCGGTGACCCGGATCGCGCTACCGACGATCTCGTCGATGAAAAAGTAGCGCGCCTGCGGTCCGACCAGGGCCGTGTCGCGCGGGAACAGCGCGGGATCGAGTTGCTTGAGGATCGCGGGAATGTAGAACGCCTGGTCCGACGCGCCGTACCGGTACCCGCCGGAGTTCAGCGTGGCCAGCACGACGAACACGCCCGCCGCCGCTACGTGGCCGAGCCGTTGCACACCCGCCCTACATCCCCTCGTCGCCGCTTGGGCCGTAGATGGAGGGCAGCGGCACATCCTGCAATCGGAGATACACCGTCATCTGCCCGCGGTGGTGCACGATGTGGTTCATCACGAAGGAGCGGAGCACGCCGGCCTTCGGCATCGTGAACATGACCTGGCCGCCCTTGAGCAGCGTCCACGGCGCCATCAGCTCCGCATCGGTCTTGCCGGCGAGGGCCGTGCGCGCCGCGGTCACGCTGGCGTCGAACAGCGCGAGCACGGCGTTCCGGGTCTGGGGCGCTATATAACCCTCCGGGCGGCGACGCAGTCCCCATGTCGAACTCTGACTGCGTGACGGTCACGCCGACCCACTGCGGCAACTCGGCGAGATGTTCGGCCAGCCGGCCCAGGGTCATGCTCTTCGGGTGCGGCTGCCAGGCGAAGTTACCGTCGGGGACCCGCTCGAGCACCCGCCGCGTGGATCCCATCTCCCGGTCGAATTCCGGCAGCAGGGCATCGAGGAGGGTCATGCCCTCCTATTGTACGCGCGGCACCTTCGGGATTACGGGCACTTCGATGACCGGTAACACCGGCAGCACCGACTCGATGAGCGCGTCGACGTCGATCGCGTCAATTGCCGTCACCGCTTCTTCGACTGCCAGCTCCGTCATGTGCTCGACGACGTCGGCGTCGATCCCGGGCGGCGGTGGCGGCTTTGGAGCCTTCGGCGCCGGGGGGGCCGGCGGCGCCGGCGGCGCCGGCGTGCGCCGGTCGCGGCGCCGCTGGTCGCGGATCTCCTCCTTGCTGGGCACGGTTCCACGCGCGAGGTGAATATCGCCGCTGAACGACTGCACTTCGATTCGCGCGCTGCCGGAGCCGAGCGTGAAGTTGAACCGCTTGCTCCCTTCGCGCTGTCCCTCGGGAAGCTGGATCTGGAGGTCGGACGAGAAGTCGCCCTGGAACGTGCGCACGAAGACGGTTGCGTTCGCCGCGCCGCCGAGCCCTACCCGGATGTCTCCCGAGTGGGTAGTGAGTCGATACGCCCCGCCGTCGCGCACGGTGCCGTTGAAGGTGAGGTCTCCGTTCACCGTGGACGCCTCGAGGTTCGCGCTCTGCGCGCTCTCGATCACGATGTCGCCGTTGGTCGTTTCGGCCGAGATGTCGCCGGTGACGTTCGTGACCCGGATGCCCTCGTTCACTGTCGTCGCCTGGACGCGGCCGCTGGCCTTGTCCACGTTGATCGTGCCCATCACCGATCGGACCGAGACCGCGCCCGATCCGCCGACGACGCGCACGTTGCCGTGCACGGTCTCGACGGTGACTTCGGCGGTGGTGCCTTCGATCGCTGCCTCGAGATAGCTGCCGGAGAGGTTCACCGGCATCCAGCGCGGAACCGTGAGCCGATAGTCGATGAGGCCGCCGGGCCCGTGCTGGCTCCGGCTGCGGATGCGCATCGTCTGGTCGGCCGTCTGCACGTCCACCGACTCGCGATCGCTGTGGGTGGCCTCGACCTTCACGGCGTCGCGATCCCAGGATCGGACGACCACCTCGCCGGCGTTGTTGGTCAGCACCAGCCGCGTGCCCTTGGTGACCGGCACCTCCTGGTTGGTCCGCGGAGTGGTTTCCGGTCCGCCGGGCCTCGCCTGAATCGGCGCCTGTTCAGCGCTGTTTCCCGCGGCTCTGGGCCGCGGCCACCGGCGTGAACGCGATGCCGATCGCGCTGGCCAGCACCCAAGATCTTGTCGCTCGTCGCATATGCCCTTCCGTCTGCGGTCCGTAACTTTGCCGTTCCGACGCGCCCCTTAGCCGCCGGTCGTGCTCAACCCGGCCGCCCGCCGCAGCAACTCCAGCTTGCGGCGGCGCGCGTCAGCCAGGTGCGAGTTCAAATAAGTGTTCGCCGGATCCGCGTCGAGCGCCGCTCGCGCCTCGTGAATCGCCTCGTCAATCGCGCGCAGGTTGCGCTCGATCACCATCACCGTCTGCGGATCCAGCCGTTCGCTCTCCTCGCGGAGGACGCGCTCGAGGTCGGCCACTGCCGCGTCGTACTGCGCGTCGGCGAAGGTGGCGCGCTGCACGTCGGGCTGCTGAGTGTCACGCGGCTCGACTACCGCGCGAATCACCGGTTGCGGTGTGGTCGCGGCGCTGCCAGCTCGCTGTCCAGCGCCAGCCACGACACTCCCGCCGACACCGCGATCAGAAGGGTGGCGGCCATCGCCAGCTGCGGCAGCGTGAAGCTCACGACCCGCGCCCTCTGCGGCGCGCCGGCGGCGGCGAGCCTCGACTGAATGCCGGGCCACAAGTCGGTGGCCGGCGGAACCTCCTTCAGCCGCGCAACCGCTAGTTCCAGCGGGTCTCCTGCCTCGAAGGGGTCGTCTGCTGCCGGCCCCGGCCGCCGTTCCCGTCCGTCGATGCCTGTCGTCATACCGCCGTTCTCTTCTGTGAGAGCAAGGCCCGCAACGTCTGCCGTGCCCGGTGGAGCTGCGATTTCGACGTGCCCGACGAAATGCCGAGCATCGTCCCTATCTCCTCGTGCCGGTAGCCCTCGACGTCGTGCAGCACGAAGATCGTCCGCGCGCCGTCCGGCAACTCCGCAATGGCGGCGTCGAGATCCATCGCCAGGTCCGGCCGCGCCCGGACCGGTGCCGACGGTGACCTCGAGGACCGGTTCGCTGTCCGCCAGGAACCGGTCCCGCTTGACCGCCAACGTCCGGAACCGCTCGACGATGACGTTCACCGCCAGGCGATGGAGCCAGGTTCCGAACGACGACTCGCCTCGGAACGTGCCCAGCTTCTGCCACACGCGGACGAACACGTCCTGGGTGAGCTCGTCAGCAGCCTCAGGACCGGCCATACGGCGTGCGAGACCGTGCACCCGCGGCACATGGGCGCTATACACCCGCTCGAAAGCGGCGGTGTCTCCACTGGCTGCCAGGACGACGTCGTCCACCGTCATGAGATTGGATGGTTGGCCGGCGGGAACGGTTGGAACGGAGGAGGCAGGGGGGTTAGGAGGGGAGTCAGGAGGCAGGAACCAGGAACTAGGAACCAGGAACCAGGAACCAGGAACTAGGAACCAGGATCCTCAAACCCATCAATTCCTGACTCCTAGTTCCTAGTTCCTAATTCCTGACTCCTGACTCCTGACTCCTGATTGTGTCAGGGCCGCTTGAAATCGACCTTGGGGACCTGTTTGGCGGACTCGGGCGCCTGGAAGAGGGGGTATTCCTTGAAGCCGAAGATGCCGGCGGTGATGTTCGAAGGGAACGAGCGGCGCTGGGTGTTGTAGCGCTGAACGGCCTCGTTGTAGCGCATGCGCTCCACCGCCAGACGGTTCTCGGTGCCGGCCAGTTCGTCCATCAGCCGCGCGAAGGTCTGGTTCGACTTGAGGTCGGGGTAGTTCTCGACCACGACCAGGAGTCTAGCCAGGGCGTTCGACTGCTCGTTGGCCGCCGCCATCTGCTGCTCGGGACTCTGGGCGCCTGCGAGCTTGGCGCGCGAGTCGGCAATCGCGCCGAACACATCGCGTTCCTGCTGCGCGTAGCCTTTCGCGGTCTCGACCAGGTTTGGAATGAGGTCGTTGCGGCGCTGGAGCTGGTTCTCGACCTGGGCCCACTGCGTCTTGATGGTCTCTTCCTGGCTGACGAACGTGTTGTACGAGCACCCGGACGAGGCGACCGCCGCGACGAGCACGGCGACGACCGAGACAAACCGCATCAGCTTCTGCATAGACTCCTTTCTACCATGTGACCAAGAGGGAAGTTCACAGTCGCGTCACCACGATGCGCCGCCGCCTCCACCACCTGAGCGGCCGCCGCCGAATCCGCCGAACCCACCGCCAAAACCTCCGCCGAATCCGCCCGACGAGCCGCCCCAGCTGCCGGCGGATCCCCAGCCAGCGCCGACGCCGAATGGGCCGACACCGCTCGCCCAGCGGCCCGCGCCGTCGCAGGCCGCCCCTGGGCCCTCCGCCACGGAACAGCCGGAAGAGGATGTAGAGGACGATCAGGATCGTGATCGGGTTGATGTGCACGCCGACGGATCGCTCAGGGCGGCGAATGGGTGGCGCCTGGACGTTCAGCGTCACGCCGCGGCCTTCCGCGATCCGCTGCGCCACGCGCGTCGCGCCGGCCAGCAGCCCCTAGCCGTACTCACCACGCCGGAAGAACGGCACCATCACGTCGCGGCTGGTCTCTCCCGCGAAGCCGTCGGTGACAAACGGCTCCAGCCCGTAGCCGACCTCGACCCGGACCTGCCGATCGTCCACGGCGAGCACGATCAGGGCACCGCTGTCCTGGCTGCGCGCGCCGATGCCGCGACCGTGGTTCTCGAACATCTTGACCGCGTAACTCGGCAGATCGGCGTACGGCCGGAACGTTCGCACCGTGGCCACGACCAGCACGTCGCCGCTCGCGTCCTGCAGCGTGCGGATCAACTGCTCGAGCGCCGTCTTGCTCTGCCCGTCGATCACGCCGGCGAAATCGTTGACCGGCGCGGTGAGCTCGGGAGGCAGCGGCTGCGCCGTCGCTATCGTCGCGGCCAGCAGCAGCGCGGCGAGCGTCAGGACGCGGGCCATTGGTCGATCGCGTGGAGCAGGCTCGCCACCGTCGAGAAGTACTCCGGAAACAGCCGCAGCGGATCCACGCCCGGCGCGGCCTCGGTCGAGAGGGCCAGCACGTCGCCAACCACGCGTGCGTCGAGGCCGACACGGGCCGACGCCCATTGCGCGAGCGCCGCGGAAGACTCGGCCGGGACGCCGTCGAGACGCGCCAGGTGACGGACGATCGCGTGAAAGTTGGGCGCCGATTCTCGGACCAGCGCGTCCACAGCCGCGGGCCTCGCCGCGGCCTCGACGAAGTTCTCCCGCAAGTGGATCAGGTGGCTCGCGGCGCGGGCTTCGAGCGCGCGACGCAGATCGCTCGGCGCGATCCTCACGTCATCGAACGGATCGACGCCGGCGAGCACGACGTGCGTGTCGATGATGTCGCCGTACTCGACCGGGAACGCGTCGAGCGACTGCGCGAACTCGACGCGCGGCATCACCAGCGGCGTCGCAACGTCCCGCGCGTGCCAGGCGGGCGCCGCCGCGGCCAGCGCCGACAGGTCGTCGAACGTCAGCGACGAGACGAGCGCCAGCGTTCGCGACCACTGCTCGGGCGCTCCGCCGTACCCGACCACTGCTTCCAGGCGCGTGCCGAAGATGCGGCGCAAGTCCGCGACCACGCCGTCGAGCCTCGCTCGGGTGGCAGTGTCCATACTCGTTAGTGTAGACGCTGCGCCGACGCGCGTGTTCCGCGGCAAATTACTGCGCTACACCACGGAAAAGCCGGGGCTGCGGATACAATGCGGCTGTCGATGCAGCTGCGGCAGATCAGTGTCGGGTGCTTCGGCGGCGGCACGGGACTGCCGGCACTGCTCGGCGGCCTCAAGCGCAACCCCTGGCTGAGCGTGCACGCCGTTGTCACCATGTTCGATTCCGGCGGGAGCTCCGGGCAGCTGCGCGACGAGCTCGGCGTGCTGCCGCCGGGCGACGTCCTGCGCTGCGCGCTTGCCCTGGCCCGCAACGAGGGTGAAGCGCGGCGCGTCCTGCTCGCCCGCCTGCCGACGCTCGAGCACGAGCGGCTGCGCGGCCACACGGGTGGAAATCTCCTGCTCTCGATGATGCAGCAATACAGCGGCGACTTCCTTGCCGCCGTCGACGCGCTCCGCGCGCTGCTCGGTTGCCGCGGCCGCGTCTGGCCGGTCAGCGTGGAGCGGGCGACGCTGTGCGCCGAGTACGCGGATGGCACCGTGACCCGCGGAGAAGTCGAAGTGGATCAGGCCTTCGAGCGCGGCCACCGCGTCACGCGGCTCTGGCTCGAACCGCACGCGCGCATTCATCCGGTGGTGCGCAAGGCGATTGGCGGCTTCGACGCCGCGATCATCGGGCCGGGAAGCTTCTTCACCAGCCTGATGCCGACCCTGCTCGTGCACGGAGTTGCCGATCGGCTGCGGGCGGTGGAGGGGCCGATCGTCCTCGTCACGAACCTGCTCACCGAGGGCCGCGGCATGCACGGCTTCACCGCGGCCGACGCGGTGACGTGGATCGGCCGGACCATCAATCGGCCCGTTGATGTCGTGATCGCGAACGAAGGGCACCCCTCGGAAGCGGTGCTCGCTCGCTACCGCGCCGAAAACAAGGAGCCGCTGGAGCTCGGTGACGTGCCGAAGGGCTGTGAGGTGGTCACCGGCAGCTTCTGGCAATCGGAAATCGCGCGTCACGATCGCAGCCGGCTGTCGTACGCGGTCTGGTCGGTGCTCAGCCGACGTTTGTTCATCTGATTCTCACGAGGACTTGATGCGGTATTTGCTCGCGATCTGTGCGCTGTTGGCCCTGGCCGGCGACCCGGCGATTCAGGCCCAGTCACCAGATCGGCAGGCGCTAGCTCGCCAGCATCGACAGCCGCGCCAGGCAGTACGCCGACGTGGCGATGAAGATCTGGGTTCGCGGAAGTCGGCATCGGCAGCGCCTCAACGGGCGGGAAGAACGGCGATTGGCGTCAAAGGCATGCTGGTCGCGGCCAAGAGCATGGCGCTGACCACGATCGACCCGTTCACCGACGCGACCCACATCGAGCCGGCGCGTGCCGAATTCGACAAGCGGCGCGGCCCGAATTTCAAGTGGACGACCCGGCTGGCCGACCGTAAACCAGCGTTCGACTACCGCAAGCAGGTCAGGGAACGTCGCCCGTGAGCTCGACTGCAATCCACAGGTTCGTCGAACAGGCCCGCTCCGGCGAGCTGACACGCGCGATCGCGCGGATGCCCTCGGGGTGGGCAGTACTCGGGGACCCGCAGATCCTGCCTGGTTACTGTCTGCTTTATCCGGATCCCGTAGTGCCGCACCTGAATGCGCTGTTTGCTCCGGCGCGGCTGCAGTTCCTGCTCGACATGGCCGCGCTGGGCGATGCGGTCCTGACCGTTACTGGCGCGGAGCGCATCAACTACGAGATCCTTGGCAACGCAGAGCCGGCGCTTCACGCGCACGTCGTTCCGCGTTACAGGTGGGAGTCAGCCGAACGCCGGCGGCAGCCGGTCTGGCTGCACGACTGGACGACGGCGCCGGGTTGCGACACGGCGAGTCCCGGTCTTCGGCAGAAACTCGCCGATCGCCTGAGAGTCGCGCCCGCCGAGTAGTCTCCCTTCAGGCAGACTACCTGCGAAACCTGAAGAGGATGCGACGTCGTCGCGCCGGAGGCGTACCGATTGCATCTCTTGCGATGCTGTTCGGCTCGTTCCGTTTTTTGCCCGTATTTGCACGACTAGCCGCCAGATCCTGTAAGGGATGCTGCAAAAGGGTTAATACGATGACGCCTCTTCTACATGCTTCTCGCGTTGCGAGCACAGCGGTCCTTGCCGCCGTGCTCGTCGCCGTGCCGGCCTTCGCGCAGCCGGCGCAACCTGTCGACCTCGGAGCGGCTGAAAGCTTTGCCGTGCTCGGGTCCACCACCGTCACCAACACCGGTGCGACCACTCTCAACGGAGACTTCGGAATCTTCCCCGGCACGACGCTTCCCTCCGGTGTGACGCTCGGCACTGGTGCGTCGGCTCACGCCGCTGACGCGGTTGCGGCTCTTGCCGCGCACGACACGGACGAAGCTCTTTCGGACCTGGACGCACGCACGTGCGGCACCACGCTCACAACAGTTGCTGGCGTGTACGCCGGCGGGACGCTCACCACTCCCGGTGTCTACTGCTTCGATCAGCCGAACGTGCAGATCACCGGTTCGCTGACGCTGACCGGGCCAGGACGCTACGTTTTCAAGGTAGCAGGCACGCTATCGACGACCGCGAATGTGCTCTACACGCCGGCGGTAAGCGCACCGGCCTGCAACGGCTCGAACGTGTACTGGCAGGTTGCCGGCACGTCGGCGACCCTCGGCGCGGGCACGTCACTCGTTGGTACGCTGCTGGCGCACAGCGACGCGACCCTCGGAACAGGCGTCGTCGTCGATGGCCGGGTCCTGTCCCACGAGGGGACGGTGACGCTCAACGGCAACACGGTCACCGCGTGCACCGACAGTCACGTGTTCCCGGCTTACCCTTCGATCAAAGTGACTGGTGGCGGCGGCATCAACGTACCGAGCCCAAACGACACCGATCCGGAGGCCACGGGAAGCGGCTTCGCGAATTACGGCTTCAACGCGAACCCGGGCGCGCCCGGCGCGCCGGCCACTGGCTCTTTCAACTACGTCAACCATGAACTCGGCAACCCGCCGTACCACCTGGTTGGGACGGTGAACAACGTGGAGGTGATTGCCGCGAGCACGGACGGTTCGGCGACGACGGTGCTTTTCTCGGGGACCTGCACGCAGGTGTCCAACTGCACGTTTGCGGCAACCGTCCAGGACAATGGCGAGCCTGGACGCGACGACCAGTTCGGCGTCGCGATCGTGGTGAACGGAGCTGTCGTCGAGCATCGTGCGATGCGCCAGGTGCGGAATGGCAACATCCAGTTCCATACCGCCACGCTGTCCACCGAAGTCAGCAGCACGTCGGTCCGAGGAGGAGACACCCTGCGGCTCACCGGCCGGCTGCGTCGCGATCGTACCGTCACCGCGCCGGCCGACGCCTACGTCTTGCTGCGGACGCCGAGTGGACAGCTGCTGTCGTGGAACGGCGCCGGGCTCGTGCCGGGGCTGGCGCCGATCGCGCGCAACTTCATTCCCGTCGATCTCGACGCGCTGTTGCTGCAGATCCAGGTACCGCTCGGAACGCCAGCGGGAACGTATACCTGGATGTCGGCATTGACCGACGCCGGCACCCTGAACCTGCGTTCCGGAGTCGTCGAACGGTCGTTTACGGTTCGGCCGTAAGTCAGAAGCAAAAGGCACAAGGCAAAAGGCAGAAGAACCCGGCCAGGCGTCAGGCCCGGCCGGGTTTCTTCGTCTGTGCCTTCGTCTTCGCCGTTGCGGCCTTCCGCGAGCGGGTCGCCTTCTTCGCGCTTGTCGGGCTGGCGGTTGCCGATGCGCCGGTCGCTGAATTCGTGTGCGACGTTTTCATCGCGACTGCCTGGGCGATGATGCGCTGAAAGAGCTTGCCGGCGTCGCCGGTCTTCGCCGGCGCATTCGAACGCCAGATCGCTGGGTTGCCGGCGGCGAGGATGTCGGCGAAATCCGCGTCCGGGGTCTTCACTGACAACGGCGCGAACTCGGTGATGTTCACCGGACCGGCCCACTCGTCCTTGTGTTTGATGAGCAGCCAGCTCGGCTTGCTTCCCGAGCCAAACCCGCGCGTCCTGATGAGCGCCCACGACCCCTTCAGTTTGTAGCCCTCCAGCCGGAACTTGACGTCGCCCTTGCGCAGCGCGGCGTCCACATCAGGCGATTCGGGTGTCCACGTTCCGCGGTCCCACAGCATCACGATGCCGGCGCCGTAGCCCTCGGGAATCACGCCCTCGAAGGTTCCGTAGTCGAACGGGTGATCTTCGGTCTGCATCGCGAGCCGCTTGTCGGCGGGATCGATTGACGGTCCCTTCGGAATCGCCCACGACAGCAGGACGCCATTCCATTCGAGCCGCAGGTCGTAGTGGAGGTGCGAGGCGAGGTGTTTCTGGACCGAGAAGAAGAGCCCGTCCTTCGCCTTGCGCGGCTTCAGCTCGGCCGATCCGTCGGGCTCGGGTGTCTTGTTGAAGTCGCGCTTGCGCCGATATTCGTCGAGTGCCATGGTCGCATGCCGATCTTATCAACGCGCGAATGGCGGAGCGCAGCAGCTATTGTTCACCTGGCGGCTTCCGTACCGTCGTCTCGGTCGTCACCGTGAACCGTTTGACGTTGCCGTAACTGGCGCGGCTCCGGATGCGCGAGGTGCCGGGACCTCCGTCGTATTCCTCGCGCATTTCGGACGGCACCAGCACGTCCACCCCAGGCTCGGCCCGATAGGTCACTTCGAGGCGGGCGCGAATACGGACGGCCTCTGCAATCAACTCGGTCTTCAGAATGCGGCCGGTGCGGACGTCAATCCAGGCGCGACCATTGGCGGGCAGATCGGCATCGGCTTCGGTGCGGATGAGCGTGTTGGGCTGCGTTTCCTCGAAGCGGATCGCCCAGATGTCCTGAACGCTCGCCAGTCCCGTCAATCCCTTCGTATTCCCCGCGTCGACGCGGCTGAACGTCGAGCGGTGGCGATTCCGGGGGCTGAAGTAGGCCATCGCCAGCACCGGTACGTTGATGGTGCGGTAAACGGATCCCACGTTGTAGCGGGCGCTCTCGAGCGCGATCTGCTCGGCCTGATCGAGTGCTGATGCCGAGGGCGACAGGAACAGGCGGGCGAGACGCTCGTTCCGATCGCGAACCGCGCGGCCGTCCACTTCGAAGACGTCGCGGAACTGCACCCAGCGATCCTCGTCTGCGAGGCGCACCATCAGCAGATCGGAGCGCAGTCGGCGGCCATAGCTGGCGGAGCGCCGCGACGCCATCGAACCCGGAAGGACGCGCTGATCGTATTGCTCCTCGAGTACGACTCCCGCGAGTTCCCGATCGAACTGCTCGACGTAGGCGCCGACACCGGTCAGCACAGCCGCGATGTCGCCTTCGACGACAGGTTGCGCGGACGCCAACACGGACAGCGATGCGAACGCTGCTGCGCCGGCGGCGGCGAACCTGCCCAGCCTGACCGATCGGTTCATGCCACCCTCCTGAGAGCGGGCAGCCGGACCTGCCAATCGCGGCTATCGGCGCTGCGGTACGGCGAGCGCGTAAACCGTGGTCCCCGAGCCGATCACAACGTACTGGCGGCCGTCCAGCATGTAGGTGATCGGCGCGGCGTAAATCGGCGAACCGGTCTGGAAGTGCCACAAGTTCCTGCCGCTCGTGGCATCGAACGCCATCAGGTTGCCATCCATGTCACCGCCGAAGATCACCCCGGACTCGGTTGAGAGGACGCCGGACATCGAGGGGGTGTGGTACTTGAACTCCCATTTGACGCCGCCGGTCGCCGGGTCGATCGCGCGCATCGCGCTGTAGCCGCGGCCGGTGCGCTGGGCGTTGCCGCCGAAGTAGTACTCGCCGGCCACGAACTCCTGTTCCCAGCCGTAGTAGACCGCGCACTGCTCGCGGGCGGTCACGTAGAGGAGGCCGGTCTTCGGGTTGTACGCCGGTGACTGGAAGTTCGTGCCGCCGGTGATGTCGGGGCAGACCTCGGTGCCATTCTCGGTGGGCTCCGTGTTGGGGAGCACCGCCGGCTTGCCGTCGGAGTTCACCTTCTCGGCCCAGGTCGTCCGCACGAACGGGCGCGACGCCAGGAGCGAGCCGTTGGTGCGGTCCATCGTGTAGTAGAAACCGTTGCGGTTTGCGAACAGCAGGACCTTGCGGGGCACGCCGCCGATCACCCGGTCGGCAAGGACCGGCACCTGGGTTGCGTCCCAATCGTGCGTGTCGTGCGGCGTGAACTGATAGTGCCACTTGATCGTGCCGGTGTCGGCGTCGAGCGCCACGACCGAGTCCGTATAGAGGTTGTCGCCGTCGCGATCGTGGCCGTAGAGATCGGGCCCCGGGTTGCCGGTGCCCCAGTAAATCAGGTTCAGCGCGGGATCGTAGCTGCCGGTTACCCAGGTCGATCCGCCGCCCTGCTTCCAGGAGTCGCCCTCCCACGTCTCGTTGCCCTTGACGCCGGGCTCCGGCACGACCCAGAACCGCCAGGCCCGCTTGCCTGACGCTGCGTCATACGCGTCGATGAAGCCGCGGATGCCGTACTCCGCGCCGGCAATGCCGACCACGACCTTGTCCTTGACCACGAGCGGCGCTGACGTGGCGCTGTATCCGAGCTTGTAGTCGTCGATGACCGAATCCCAGACCACCGATCCGGTCTTCATGTCGAGCGCGATCAGGTGCGCGTCGAGCGTGTTGATGAACAGCCGGTTGCCGAGCACCGCGAACCCGCGGTTCACGCGCCCGCAGCAGATGTCCATGTCGTCCGGCAGCTCGCGCCGGTAGGTCCAGATCTGACGTCCGGTGCGCGCGTCCACCGCCCATGCGGTGTTGTTCGGCCCGGTGAAGTACATGAGCCCGTCGAGGACCAGTGGGGTGGATTCGAACTTCCCGAGCTGGTTGGTCTGAAACGCCCACTGCACCGACAGCTGGTCCACGTTGGCGGGCGTGACCTGGGTCAGCGGACTGTGCCGCTGGCTGCCGTAGTCGCCGCCGTAGTTCAACCAGGTGCCGGGATCGGCCAGCCCCTTCAGAAGGTGTTCGTTGGTGACGTTCTGGGCATGCGCCACGAGGCCGAGCCCGAGCACGATCGCGAACGACGCCGACGCCAGCCGCCCTGTCAGCTGCCTCTTCCTCATTGCGCCCCCCTCTCGCCACGCAGCGAACGCAGATACCGGACGAGGTCGTCCAAATCGCCGGTGTTCAACCGCTCCGGCCCGTAAGTTGGCATCAGCGAACGTTCGAGCTCCGGTACGACTTCGACGTCCTTCTTGGAGAAAGACTGGATCTCTTCGTTGGCGGTCATGATCTGCACCGAGAACGTGTCTTCGTTCTTGCGCGCTCCGCGAATGCGTCGGCCGTCCTTGGTGACGACGGTGACGGTTTCGAATCCGACGGGGATTACCTCGGCGGGGCGGCGGATCTCCCGTTCCAGCGCCGCCGCCGATCGCGCCGCGCCGATGCGGGACAGGTTCGGACCGATGCGGCCGCCGCGCGCTCCAATCATGTGGCACTGGCCGCAATTACCGCCGTCCTTGGCCCAGAAAATCTGCTCCCCGCGCCCGGCATCCCCGCGCTCGACCGGCGCGCCGCCGGGGGCACTCAGCGTCCGGAGGTAGGAGATCACCATCCAGATCTCTTCCTCGGACATGTTCGGGTTGCCCGGCATCTCGGTTCCGGGCACGCCGGTGCGGATCGTCTTGAAGATCTGGGGGTCGGTGCCGCCGTGGACCCAGTCCCCGGTTGTCAGATCGCTGCCACGATAGCCCTTGGCGTCGATGCCGTGGCACACGCCGCAGCGGCCGCGGTAGATGTTCTGTCCCTGCTTGATCGCGGTAGCGTTGCCCTGGAGCGGGTTGTCGCGCGGCTGCTCGCGCTCCTGCGCCTGGACGGCAACACCGGCCAGGGGCACGAGGGCGAGCACACCGATTGCGACCGCGAGCCGAACCCTTCCCGCACGTCCGACCATGAGGCCCTCCGGGTGAAGGTGACGGCGTATTGTGGCCGCTCCGAGCCAAAAGCTCAAGCGGACTGCGGCCTCACGGATTGACTTTCAGCGGTGTGCTCCGGGTGTTGTTGTTCTCCGCCGTCTCGCCGACGACGCTGGCGTCGTCGCAGCGTGCGATGACGTAATAGCTGCCGGGCGCGGTTCCGGCCGGAACTACGAAGGCCGTGGACGCCTGGCTCTGCGCTCCTGCGGCGAGGACACCAACAGCGCGTCCCCCGAGCGGTACGTCCGCGGCATCCCACGTACTGTTGGTGGACAGATAGAACCGTGTGGTCGACACCGGCGCGGCGCCGCCGCCCTGGTTCCGAGTTGTGTCGGTCATCGTCACGCTGCCGCCGCGGATGACGCTCGCGGGCCCGGACAGCGAGGTAACGCTCAAGTCCGGTCCGACCTTGATTGCCGCGCTCGCGCGCGCGTTGTTGGTTTCAGTCGATTCGGTGACCACGAGCCCGGCGTCGACCATTTCGATGACGTAGTAGCTGCCCGCCGCGAGGTTGGCTGGCAGCGCCAGAGAGACCGTCGCCGCATCGCCTCCAGCCGCTCCCATCGCGGGCACGGCGCGCCGTCCAAGCTCGATGTCGCCGGCGGCGAGTGACGTATTCGTCGAGAGGTAGAACACTGCCTCCGTTCCGCCGGAGGAAGCGCCGCCCTGGTTCTGCAGGCTGTCGCTCACGCTGATGGTGGTGCCGGCTTCGGCAGAGGCCGGGACCGTGAGCGCGGCGACGACGAGGTCAGGTCCCACCTTGATGACGCCGCTCGCCCTGGTGTTGTTGGTTTCGCTGGTTTCCCCCACCTCGAGCAGCGCATCCGCTTTGGCGATGACGTAATAGCTGCCGGCAGCCGTGCCGGTGGGGATCACGAGGGTGACGCTTGTCGAGCTCGTGGCGCCTGCCGCCAGCGTGGGCACGTCGCGGGCGCCGAGGCGTGCGTCGTTGGCATCGAGGCTCGCATTACCAGACAAGTAGAACTCGGTCGTCGATTCGATGGATTCGGCCCCGCCGGAGTTGCGAGTGCTCTCGGCAACGGTGATGCTGTCACCCGCGCCAGCCGCCGACGGCGCAGCCATGGACGAGACAATCAGGTCCGCTCCGACGCGAACCGTGGCCGCTCGGGTGTTGTTGTTCTCGAGCGTTTCCGGCACCGCATCGCCGGCATCCGCCCTGGCAACGATGTAGTACGTGCCCGGCACGGTGGCCTCAGGAATCGTGACCTCGGTGCTCGCTCCTGCCGAGGCGCCGCCGGCCAGCGCCGCGACGGCGTGAGCGCCGAGCGCGAGATCGGCGGCGTCCCACGACGTGTTGGTCGAGAGATAGAACGCCGTGGAGGTCGACGCGGCCGATCCAGCCCCCTGGTTGCGGGTCGTGTCGGCGACCCGCACGGTGCTGCCCGGCGCAGCGGTGGCCGGTACGGTCAGGGCCGAGACCACAAGGTCCGGCCCGACCCGCATCGTGTTGCTGGCGCGCGCGTTGTTGGTCTCGTTCGATTCCTGGAGCAGGCCCGCCCAGTCAGCTCGCGCGACGATGTAGTAGGTGCCGGGAGCGATGGTCGCGGGAATCGTTACCGTGGTGCTGCCCGATTCGGAACCGCCCGCCGCAAGCGAGCTGACCGATCGGCTGCCCAGGTAAGTGTCACTGCCGTCGATCGTGCTGTTGAGCGACAGGTAGAAGCCGGTGCTCGATGCCGGTGCCGCCGACCCGCTCAGGTTCCTGGTCGTGTCGGTAAGCGAGATGGTGCCGCCAGCCGCCGCGGCCGTCGGGGCGGACAGTGACGACACCATCAGATCCGGCGGCAAATCGTCGCTGGTAATCGTGACCGTCCCGCTCGATGGCGAACCCACGATGTAGCCGGTGCCCTCGGAAAGACTGATGATGACCGTTTCGTCCGGCTCGACGAGGATGTCGTCGATTGGGACGATTGGAACCATCACATTGGCGTCTCCGGCGGCGAAGGTCGCGACCCCGGGCATCGTGACGAAGTCGGTCCCAGCGGTCGCGGTCCCGCCGACCGAGTAGGTCACCGTGAGCGGATCGGACAGGTCGCCGGTGCGCGTGAGGCGGACGGCGGCATTGCTCAGGCCAGCCTCCGCCGCACTACTGTCGTCCACCGAGACGCGGACCGTTGGCAGGCCGCTGCCGGCCGGTGCGTTGTCCACGACCAGCGCGAACGTCTGCGGGCCCATTGGCACGTTGTACGCCGACACGACCACCGTCCAGGTACCGGGAACGGCGGAGGCCACGTACGCGTTTTCGACGTTGTTCACGCGATCCGGTGCACCGCCGAGGGCCGACCACCCGCCCGCGAAGACGTTGCCGAGATACGTCGTGCCATCTGGCGCGATCAATCGCAGATCGAGATCGTTGACCAGGCTCGTTGCCGCCGAGGGCGAAGCCGGATAGTCACTCCACACCAGCGTGGCCTTGAACGGCAAGCCCGGCTCGGCGACGTTGAATGTGTAGGTGGCGGTCGCACCTGTCGTGAGCGGCGCGAGTTCGTCCGAGAACTGCTGTGTGTTGTCGGTGGCGTTCTGGAGATCGACGCGGCCCCAGCCCTCGTGAATGTTCGGAATGGGGAAGGCGTTGTCGAGGGCGCCGTCGTTGTTCTCGTCCAGCAGATCGACCGCGGTGTTGATGAGTGTCGCCTTGACCAGCGCCGCGCTCGCCTGATGGCCGCGCGCCTTGAGATAGAAATCGCGAACGACCGCGGCGGCGCCCGCGGCGAGCGGAGCGGCCATCGACGTCCCGCCCATGTACTTGTGCCCGGCGTCGGCCGGAATGCCCCAGCCGTCGTACTGATACAGCCCGGTGCGCGGGTTTGGCGCGGCGTCGTATTGCTGCTGGTAGAGATCCGAGTAGCCGGAGAGCGTCCAGGTTCCGGGCGCGACCACATCGGGCTTGATCCGGCCGTCGGCCGTCGGACCGCGGCTGCTGAACGCCGCCATCTGCTCGGCGTTACCCGCCGACACATCGTCACGGAGCGGGTTGGCCGCGAAGCGATCGGGCCAGCTGGCGCCATAGGTGAAGACGCTGTTCTGCCCGCCCTGCGCGGCGCACGTCGAGTAGGTCAGGCCCTGATCGCAATGCCAGTCACCGCGCCGGTCGTTTTCGCTGGCGCCGACCGCGATTACGTTCTTCGCCGTAGCCGGCGAGCCAATCGATCCGGCATCGACCTGGCCGTCTCCATCCACATCCACGCCTTCGTTTCCGGCAGAGAACAGCAGGGCCATGTCCCGATGCGCCCACACGAAGGCATCGGTGTTCTCGGCGTCGGCGGTATACGCGCCGTTGACCGCGCTGCCCCACGAATCGGAGTGGATCCGTGCTCCGTCGTCGAACGCCTGCTGGTACAGCTCGCCAAGGTCGGTGGGGAGGCCGACCAGGTAATAGCCGTCCGAGATGCCGTAGAGCAGGCTGCAGAGGAGCGATGGGACGGCGTAGTTCTCGATTGCCTGAAACACCAGCGCGGCGCCGGGCGCGGTGCCTCGGCCGGCGCCGAGTGCGCCTCCGGATCCGAGTGCGGCGGTAGCGACGTGCGTGCCGTGACCCGAGTCCACGTCCACGAGGCCGTCATCGACGATCGAGTCGAAGCAGGAGCTCGGCGCGCCAGGGCGGTTGTACAGCGCTCGAATTCGCGACGGCTGAATGTCCGGGTGGGCCGTGGCTGCGGTGCCGCCGCCAATTCCGGTATCGGCGATGCCAATCACCTGCGTGGACCCGTCGTAGCCGTTGGCGTTTGCGACGCGGCTGCCCATGATGACGCCGCCGCCGAACTCGTTGTGCTTGACCCGCAGGGTGTAGGGCTCGAGGCTCGCGACTCCGGGAATCGCCGCAATCGCACCGAGCCGCTCGAACGGGGCGGCGATCATCAGCAGCGACGAACCGGCGCGCGACACGCGGAGACCGAGCCCGCTCAGTACAGTCGCGACCGCAGCTGCATCGTGATCCCGTTCCACCCGGACGACGAACAACTGATCGCCGCTGCCCCCGCGCGCTCTCGTGATCTTGGCGTCGGTGCGGTACGGTGCGACGGCGCTGACGAACGCAAGCGCGTTGAGCGCGGGGATGTCGGAGGGGCGCAGGCGGGCCCGGAACGCGAAGGGCGGCTGGTAGTCGAGGAGTGTCGCCCCGGCGGCGGTCACCGCCGCCTTCCAGGATTCCGGGATCGGGCCGCGAAACTGCACCAGATACTCCCGCTCCGCGGCGAAGGGTATTGCCGGTTGCCGGGCCGTTGTCACCGCCGTCATCGCTCCCGCGATGCAGAGGGCGACCGCCAATGCCAGCCGTCTCATAATCGCGGCAGCGCCTCAAGACTCATACCAGCCGAAAGATCGATGAATTCCGGGGATCGGCCCGCAATGCAAATCTGTACAGCGGTCGGCGCGGTCTCAGACTCGCACAGCGTCGGCGAATTTCGTCGGCGCCTACCGGCCGGAATCTGGCTTGTCCAGATAGGAGGCGAGCCCGGTTCCTTCGAGCAGCCGCTTGAAACGAGGCCGGCTGCGAAGCGCATCGAACGCCGGGTCCAGGCCGATGCTCATCAGCTTCGGCGAGCTGATCTCGAATGCCTTCTCGAGCGCGTCGAGCGCGTCGTGAGGGCGCTCGATCGCGGCGTAGATCTCGGCGAGCGACACCAGGTCGTCACCGCGCTCGATGAGGATCTCCAGCAAGGGCTCGATTCGATCGCGCTCGCCACGTCTGGCATGCACCGACGCCTCGGCCGCGAGGGTCGAGGATTCATCGTGCATTTCGCGCCGCGCAATCGCGAGCGCGTCGAGCGCTGAATCGAGCCGGCCGAGGAAGGCGAGCGACAGCCCGCGATACAAGTGCAGCAGGCCCGAGTGCGGGTTGAGCTCGAGTCCTTCGTCGCAGCACTCGACGCACGACGCGAACTGGCGGCTCGTGTAGAGCGCGACCGAGAGGCATTCGATCGGCAACGTGACCAGCGGATTCCGTTCTCGGGCGATCCGGGCATGAGCGATGGCTTCGTCGAAGCGGCCGATCATGTTGAGGAACATGCTGTAGCGAACCTGGGTCGCGGTGTCGCTCGGATCGCAGGCCAACGCGCGCTTGAACGCAGCCTCGGCATCGGCGAGCTGATAGCGCATCCAGTGGATCTGGGCCAGGGCGGAATGCGCCGGGCCGTGCTCAGGATCGAGCGCCAGGGCCCTACGCGCCTCGGCTTCGGATCGATCCACCCCATCGCGCCAATCGCGAATGATCCGAAACGGCTGGCCGCTCGAGCGGAGCGCGGCAGTGGCGTAGCAACGGCTGAGGCCAGCGTGCGCTGGCGCGAAGCTGTCGTCGATCGCCACGGCGGCGGTGAACTCGTCGAAGCTGCGTTCGATCCAGTCACCCATCCGGCTCTCGAGCAGAAAGAGGCCCTTCAGGTAGTGCTCGTGCGCCCGCCGATCGACGCGACGGACCCGTACGGCCCGATGCTTCGCGGACCCGGCGCGGATCCGCCCGCCGATCGCCTGGGCAATTTGATCCGGCACCTGGAGGACCTCGGAACGATCGCAGGAGAATTGACCGGACCAGAGACGCGACTGCGTGGCGCCGGAGATCAGCTCGGCGTCGATCGTCAGGCGGCCGGTCTGGTCCTCACGGAACTCAAGACCGACCACGGCATCGACGTGCAACTCGCGCGCCGCCGACTCCACCGGCGCGGAACCGGCTGCGAAGCGCTGCGACGACATACGCGAGATCACCCGAAGGCTCGGATACGAGGCGAAGCTGCCGATCAGCGCGTCAACCATGCCGGCCGAGAACGCGTCCTCAGCCTCGTGCTTCAGGCTGGTGGCCAGGGCCAGGACCGCTAACGACCGGATCCCGCGCGACGACCGCGGCGCTGAATGGCGGGCGGGCGTGGGCACCCCGGCAGCCATCGAACGAAGCCGCGTGAACACGTTTCCCGCCGTCGGCCGGTGATGCGGGTCCTTGGAGAGGCACTCCTCGATCAAATCGCTCAGTTCGGCCGGCAGCGTCGGAACCACCTGGCGCGGGGGCGACGGTGGCCGCATCAGGATGGCCGCGATGATCGCCGCCTGGGACCCGGCCGCGAAGGCGGCTTGCCCGGTCACCATCTCGTAGAGCACCGAGCCGAACGAGAACACGTCGGTGCTGGTTGTCAGGTCGCGACCTTCCAACTGTTCCGGAGACATGTATTGCAGCGTGCCGACAATCGTGCCGTGGTCGGTTGGCGGATCGAGGGCTGCGTGGGTCGTGCGAGCTGAGTCAACGGCGCCAGCCGCAAAACGGGCGACGCCGAAATCGAGCAGCTTGGCGCCCGATCTCACGAGCATCACGTTTGCCGGCTTCAGGTCGCGATGGATGAGGCCGTTGCGGTGCGCTTCGGTAAGCGCGTCGGCAATTTGAGTGGCGATTGAGATCGCGGACTCGGCGGAGAGCGCGCCGGCGTGCAGCCGGTGGGCCAGCGTTTCGCCATCGAGAAACTCCATCACGATGAACTGGGTGTTCTCGACGTGGCCGACGTCGTAGATCGCGCAGATGTGGGGATGGGACAGGGCCGCCGCGGCCCGCGCTTCACGCTCGAAGCGCTGCAGCATCTGCGGATCGCCGTTGATGGTGTCAGGCGGCAGCTTCAGCGCGACGTGGCGGTCGAGCCGCACGTCCCTGGCCAGATACACCTCGCCCATGCCACCCGCACCGATGAGCGAGAGCACCTCGTAAGGGCCGAGCCTGGCGCCGGTTGCGAGACGCATCTGCGATCTGCCCTGCCCAATGAGGCCGGCACAGCGGAGCCGGTGCCGCGGCTCAAGGGCACTGTAGTATAACGGCGCGCAGCAGGCGATCGAACGCGCACCGCGGTAGAGCCGCACTGCGACGCCTTCCAGGTGAGTCGATGACACGATTCGCGACCGGTACGGATGTGGCGACGGGTGCGGCGCCGCGCGGGGCGGCCGACGCCGCCTATCGCAAGGTGTTCCGCCGCCTGGTCTGGTACTTGTTCGTCCTCTACATCTGCGCGTATCTCGATCGCATCAACATCGGGTTCGCGGCGCTGGCGATGAATCGCGACCTCGGCCTGACGCCGACCACGTTCGGGATCGCGAACACGGTCTTCTATTTCGGGTACATGCTGTTCGAAGTGCCCAGCAATCTCATGCTGGCGCGCTTCGGGGCCCGGACCTGGCTGGCGCGGATCATGATCACGTGGGGCATTGCCTCCACGGCCACGGCGCTTGCGACCGGCGAGACCAGCCTGTATGTGTTGCGGCTCCTCGTCGGCATTGCGGAAGCGGGGTTCGTGCCGGGCGTGCTGCTCTACCTGACCTACTGGTTCCCGCAAGCCTACCGCGCCCGGGCCAACGGGTTCTTCATGGTCGCGCAGCCGTTGGCGATCGCATTCGGTTCGCTGCTGTCCGGTTACATCCTCCGGATGGACGGCATGGTTGGCCTCGCGGGATGGCGATGGCTGTTCGTGCTCGAAGGCGTGCCCTCGATCGTTCTCGGTGTCTTCACGTTCTTCTACCTCAAGGATGGCCCGCGGCAGGCGGCATGGCTCAGCGCGGCGGAGAAGACGACGATCACCGAGCAACTGGCTGCGGAGTCCACCGCTGGCGCGACGCGGCACGGAAGCGTCTGGACCGAATTGCGCAGCCGCGACGTGCTGCTCCTATGCCTTACCTATTTCGGCCTGGTCAGCACCTTGAACACCAATGCCACCTGGGTGCCGCAGATCGTGCGCGAGATCCTCGGCGGACAGGGCGACTTCGTCAGGGTCGGGGTGTGGGCCGCGATTCCGGCGCTGCTGACCGTCGTCGCGATGCCGATCTGGAGCCTGCGATCGGATCGGCAACAGGAGCGGTTGTGGCACGTCACGATTCCGATGGCGGCGGCCGCGGCGGGCTGGCTGCTGGTGACGTTCTCGACGGTGCCGCTGGTGCGCTTCGCCGGCCTGGCCCTCGTGTCGATCGGCGGTTTCTGCGGTATGAGCATCTTCTGGACGCTGCCAGCCAGCATCCTGTCGCACGCGGCGCGTCCCGCCGGCATCGCGCTGATCAGCACGGCAGGGATCTTCGGCTCAGCGGTCAGCCCGTCGATCATCGGCTTCCTGCGAGACGAGACCGGCACCTTCACCTCAGGCCTGCTCTACATGGTGGCGCTCCTCATCGCGTCGATCGGCTGCGTGTGGGCGAGCGCTCGCGGATGGCGGCGGGACGCGCTCGGCCGCGCCGCCTGAGCTCGACGGCATGACGACAGCGCTCTACCAGCCGGTGGTGATCGTCGGGGCAGGCCCGGTGGGACTGACGCTGGCGTTGGATCTGGCGGCGCGCGGCGTCGGCGTGACGATCATCGAGCGGCGATACCGGGGCGAGCCGCCGAGCGTGAAGTGCAATCACGTATCGGCGCGATCCATGGAGGTGTTCCGCCGGCTACGCGCCGCCGAAGCGCTTCGCCGGGCAGGACTGCCCGCGGACTACCCGAACGACATCGCCTACCGCACCACGATGACCGGGCGGGAACTCGCGCGGATCCCGATTCCGTGCCGCCGCGACCGCTACACGGCTCGAGACGGGCCGGACACCTGGTGGCCGACGCCGGAGCCCCCGCATCGCATCAACCAGATCTTTCTCGAGCCGGTCCTGTTCGAGCACGCAGCATCCGTTGCGGGCATCCAGATTCGCAACCGGGTCGCTTTCGAGTCGCTGTCGCAGACTGAAGACGGGGTCGCCGTTGAGGGCCGGCACCTGGACACCGGAGAAGCGGTTCACCTGACCGGCCAGTTCGTGATTGGTTGCGATGGCGGCAAGTCGGAGGTGCGCCGCCAGATTGGCGCCGAGCTCACCGGCGACGCGGTGGTCCAGCGGGTGCAGTCCACGTATATCCGCGCTCCGCGCCTGCTGTCGCTGCTCACGACGCCGCCGGCCTGGGGAAACTTCTCGCTCAATCCGAGGCGCAGCGGCAACGTCTACGCGATCAACGGGCGCGACACCTGGCTGGTGCACAACTACCTGAACGACGACGAGCCGGAATTCGACGCGATCGATCGCGACTGGGCGATTCGCCAGATCCTCGGCGTCTCGCCCGACTTCACGTACGAGGTCCTGTCGAAAGAAGACTGGATCGGCCGGCGGCTGGTGGCGGACCGGTTTCGCGACCGGCGCGTGTTCCTGTGCGGCGACGCCGCCCACATCTGGGTGCCCTACGCGGGATACGGCATGAACGCGGGCATTGCCGACGCGGAGAACCTCGGCTGGCTGCTCGGCGCGCACCTCACGGGCTGGGCGCCGCTCGACATCCTCGATGCCTACGTGCGCGAGCGACAGCCGATCACCGAGCAGGTGTCGCGCTTCGCGATGAATCACGCGATGGCGATGTCCCGGCAGCGTGGCGGGGTTCCAGCCGGGATCGAGGACGACACGCCGGAGGCAGCAACGGCGCGCGCCGAGGTCGGCCGCGCCGCGTATGAGTTGAACGTGCAGCAGTATTGCTGCGGCGGCCTCAACTTCGGCTACTTCTACGACCAGTCGCCGCTCATTGTCTATGACGAGGAGAGTCAGCCGCCGTACTCGATGGCGACCTTCTCGCCATCCACTGTGCCCGGTTGCCGGACGCCGCACGTGTGGCTCCGCGACGGACGATCGCTGTACGACGCGCTTGGCCCGTGGTTCTCGCTGCTCCGCTTCGACCCGGCCCTGGACGTGACGCCACTCACTGACGCCGCTGCACAGCGTGGCGTTCCGATCGACGTGCTGGACGTGCAGTCCGACGAAGCCGCGGCCGTCTACGACCGCGCGCTGGTCCTGTCACGCCCCGATCGGCACGTAGCCTGGCGCGGCAACGCGCTCCCCTCCGATCCGATCGCGCTCGTCGACGTGGTTCGCGGCGCTGCCAGGGCGTCACGCTGAGTCGCAAGAAAAAACCACGAAGACCGAAGGGCACGAAGGACGCGCGAAGCGGCGTGGTTCCTTCTGGCACGGTCAACTGATGTACGTCGGCAGCCCCTCGAGGATTGGCGGCGTGACCGGGTGCAGCGTGCCGTCCATGCGGCGTACCGCGCTGCCCTCGGTGAACCAGCTTTTCGGCGCGAGGCCGCCCCATAGTTGCTGGCGGTAGGGATCGTCGCGGCGCCAGCGCACCGGTTCGAAGTCGGGATCCACCGTGAGGTAGTCGGAGGTGTAGATCTCGACGCGGTGCCCGTCCGGATCGCGCAGATACAGGAACAGCGCATTGGAGATGCCGTGCCGTCCAGGCCCGCGCTCGATCGCCCCGGCGCGCGCGGCGCCGAGAACATCGCAGAGCTGCAGCACCTGCGCCGCGTCTGGCATCCAGAAGGCGAGGTGGTGCAGCCGGGGCCCATGGCCGTTGGTGCAGGCGACGTCATGGACGTTGCCCTTCCGGTGCATCCACGCCGCCCAGATATGCCCGTCCTCGTCCTGCGTGTATTCGGTCAGGCGAAAGCCGAGCGTGTCGCGATACCAGGCGAGCATCGCTCCAGGGTTCGTTGCGAAGACGTTCACGTGGTCGATCCGCTGCACCGTCGGGCAGCGGCGCTGGTGGTACTGCTGCAGCAGCCATGGGCGCTTCTCGGAGGCGAAGTAGAAGGCCAGCGGCAGCCCGAACGGGTCCTCCAGGGCAACCACCGAGGGGCGGCCGGGTTCGCTGCGGCGCTCGCACGGCAACCCTAACCGCTTGGCCAGCTGCATCAACGTGTCAAGCTCCGCCTCCGCGGCCACCTTGAACCCGATCTGCCTCACCGCGGGCGCTGGTTGCTGCTCGAGCATCAACGACCACTCGCGCTCCTCGACGCCTCGCAGGCAAACGTGCGACCGCGACTCCTCGATGACATCGAGCCCAAGAATGTCGGCGTAGAACGCGCGCGAGGCCGCCAGGTTGGTGACCTGCAGCACGACGTGCCCGATGCGAACGATGTTCGGTGCGATCATGAGCGGGCATCCTCGAGCGGCGCGGCCTCGACCGCGCGCATCACCTCGTCGACCTCGTCACCGCCCGGCGCGAGCTCGCCGGCAATCGCGTCAACGTCGTACACCGACGCGTCGATGGCCAGCCGTCGATCCATGTCCAACACAGCGACATGGCGATGTCTCAGCCAGGCGAGATACACCTCGCGATACGCATCCGGATCATAAGGAATCGGGCCCGAGGGGGGCGCGCCCTTGCCGACGGCCGCGTTTCCTTCGCGATAGACGTCTGCCCACAACGCCCGCAGCACGGCCGGCGCCGCATCGGCACGTTCGCGATCGTGTCTCGGCGCGCTCATCGATCGTTCGCGCGCGGCCTCGATGACCGTCCGCACCTCGCGCGAGGGCACCGGCAGCACGAACTGGACCTGCTCGCTCGCCAGCAGCGGCTCGGCATCGTCGTCATGGGGCGCAGCCAGCTCGATCAATCGGCCGCCGACGAGCGGCGTCTCGGCGACGAGCAGGGACGCGGGCGGCTGCTGCCGGTGCCAACGAAGGACTGCACCGCGCGACCAGAGCCCTGCCGCGCGCTTGACGGCAGCGTGTGTGAACCCGTCGACTTCCGGATATCGGGCCAGAATCGGTTCGGTTTCGAAGGCGCCACGCGCGATGTCCCATTGCAGGAGGAACACCGGGCGAGCGATCCGCCGCGCCATTCGAGAGATTTGCTGGACGAGCAGGCTCTTGCCGACACCCGGCAGACCGGCGAGCATCAGGATCCGCGCCTCGGACACCAGCCTCTCGAGCCTACGTCGCACCGCCCAGTCGGCCGGGAGGACGATCTCGTCACCCACGACTGACCTCGGACTCGGCGCGAAGGCCGGTCAACAGGCCGATCGCCATATGGCGCGCCGCATCGTCGAAGAATCGGGTCCGCGTCCACTCGGCGAGCAGGTCCAGTTGCCGGTCGGGCTCGTAGCCGAACCAGCCTCGTACGGTCTCCACCCCGTGCCGCGTGTAGCGCCACAGTTTGTCGGCGTCCTTCACGAGCCCGTCCTCTAGCGACAACGCGTCGCGGCGTGTGTCGTGGCCGTCGATGATCTTCGCGATGGCGTCCGACTGTTCCGCCGGGCATCCGACCGAGGCGAGGATACGTCGCGCCAGGCGCGCTCCCTCGACCTCGTGCTGCCGTCGGAGCTCGGGATACTGCATGTGCGGACCAAACGCCAGCAGGAGCTTGTCGGGCGGTACCGTGCTCCAGCCGATGTCGTGCAGGAGGATGGCGGCGACGACGATCTCGCGATCCGCCTCGGGGCGCAGATCGCACAACGTTTCGGCGAACACGTAGCAGTACCGCGTGTGCACGTCGTTCGACCGCACTCCGAGAAGGGGTGCGGCCTGCTGCCAGATCGGCTGATAGCGAGTGTTCACGTCGAGCTCCTGCCGCGGACGCGCGGCAGCTTGCGGAACCGATCGACGTCCGGCATGTCGCCGCAAGGGACTTCGATGACAACCGGGCCACCGGCTGTCACGGCCTCTCGAAGCGCCTCGGCCAGCAGGGCCGGCGTCTCGGCGCGATACCCTCTCGCCCCGAATGCCTCCGCCAGTCGCAGGAAGTCGGGATTCCGGAGATCAGAGGCGATCACCCGGCCCCCGTACAACTGGCGCTGCATCTGCTGCACGTTCCCGTACTGGTTGTTGTTAAACACGATCGCGATTACGGCGATGCCGTGCTGGACGGCGGTGGCCAGTTCCTGGATGCCGAACAGGAACCCGCCGTCGCCGGACACCGAGACGACCGGCACCTCCGGTCGCGCAACCTTGACGCCCAGCGCCGTCTGGAACCCGTAGCCGAGCGTTCCCTGATAGCCGGTGGAAATGAACGTTCGCGGATGGTACACCGGCAGCACCACGCGAGCGGAGAACCCGACCTGCGTGAGCTCGTCGACGAAGATGCCGTGCTCGCCGAGCGCCGTGCGAATCACCTCGAGATACGAAATCTGCGGCTCCAGGAAGGCGCGCTCTTCGTCCCATCGCGCGGCGAGTGCGTTTAATTCTTCCCTGCGCGACGGCCGCGCCGGGATGAGCTCCGCGACCCTGGCAAGGAGCCGCGGCACTGCATCTTCGGCTCTGGCGGTCACAGCCATCGAGCACGTTTCATCCCGAGCAGTCGGCTCGGGATCCACGTCCAGGCGAATGACCGTCAGTCCATCGTCCACACCCCACGACTGCAGCGGAACGCGCATGTGTGTCCCGATTGCCAGTACGACGTCCGTCTCGGCCCAGAGCGCGTGCACCTGCGGCTGCACGACCGTCAAGTGGTGCCGGCTGTCGGCCACGCCGCGGCCCGTGCGGTATGAGGCGACCGGTGCCTGGAGATGATCGGCCAGGGCCCGAATCGTCGCGCTGGCATCGTGGGCGCCGCTTCCGACCCAGATCAGCGGCCGCTTTGCCTCCGCCAGGCGGCGCGCTGCCGCCTCGATCTGTTCTTCGTTCACCGGCGCTGATGTGGCCGGTGCCGCCGAGTGGACCGCGCAGACCTCGCCTTGAGCCGCGAGGACGTCCATGGGCACTTCGAGGCCAACCGGCCGAGGACGACCCGATCGCAACGCCGCGAATCCGGCGGCGATCAATTTGGGAATCTCTGCGACTGTCGTCGCCCGAGCGGCCCATTTCGTCAGCGAGCGCATCACGCCGAGCTGATCCGGGATCTCGTGAAGCACTCCGCCGTCGCGCCCGATTGCGGCGAGCGGAATCTGACCAGCCAGGCACAGCACACGCGCGTTGAGTGCATACGCGGTAGACAACGCCGCCGTGGCGTTGAGGAATCCCGGTCCCGGGACCACGCTGTAAACGCCGATGCCGCCGCTCGCGAGCGCGTAACCGAGCGCCATGTAAGCGGCGCCCTGCTCGTGACGCGTGTGAATCACGCGGACCTGGTCGCGCCGGTCATAGAGCGCGTTGTAAAGCCAGTCGTTCTGGATCCCGGGCAGACCGAACAGCGTGTCCACGCCCTCGGCGACGAGCGAGCGGACGACGGCCTCGCCGCCGGTCACGCGCACGAGACCACCTTGTCGAGCGCGGAGAGGAAGCGGCGGTTCTCTTCTGGCAGACCGACGGTGACACGCAGGTGTCCCGGCAGTCCGTTCCCGTCCGTGGTCCTGATCCGGACACCTTTCTCGAGCAGCGCCTGCTGAAGAGCGGCGGCGTCACTCGGCGCCTTGAAGAGCACGAAGTTCGCGTCGCTTCGCCAGTAGGTCAGGCGCAGGCGGTCGAAGGCTTCGTAAAAGCTCGGCAGCTCGCGGTGCACGAGGGCGACACTGTCACGGACGAACGCCGTATCCGAGAGCGCGGCCACGCCGGCTGCCACGTCGAGGCGTCCCAGATGAAACTTGCGCCGCGCGGCTGCAATCCGCTGCGCTGCGGGAGGGGCGGCGATCGCGTAACCGAGCCGGAGTCCCGCCAGTGCGTAGGCCTTGGAAAACGAGTGCACGACAATCATGGAACGCCCGGACAGCACGTGGCCGATCGAGTCCGGGTACTGGGCACTGGTCACGTATTGGAAGTAGACCTCGTCCGCGACGACGAGGACGTTCGCCGGCAAACGGTCGAGGAGCCGCTCGACGGCGGAAGACGGGATGATCACACCGGTTGGATTCCCGGGATTGCAGACATAGACGATCCGCGTTCTCGCCGTGACGGCATCGAGCACCGCATCGACATCACACGCAAACGTCCGCGGAGCGAGCGGCACCGTGATGACGGTGGCACGCAGCCGCTGAATCTGCGGAGCGTAGACCGTGAACGTTGGCGGGCAGATGATGGCCTCGTCTCCGTGGTCCAGGTGAACGCGCGCGATGAGCTCCAGCACGTCCGATCCGCTTGCGCCGGTGAGCACGTGCTCTGGCGTCAGGGTGCGGCCCAGCGCATGCGCGACAGCCTCGCGCAGCTCTTCGTCTTCGCGATCGGGGTAGCAATTGAGGCGCTGCGCCGCGGCGCCGATCGCCGCGAGGACGCGCGGCGACGGTGCTGACGGATTCTCGTTGGCCGACAGGTCGCAGATGTCAGACGCTCGGCCGTCGCTCATACCCGATATCCCACGACCACAGACTTCAGTTCCGTGTAGAGATCGATCAGCGACGTGCCGTGCTCGCGGCCAAAGCCCGATGCCTTCATGCCGCCCATCGGCAGGTTGGGATCCGTCCGGGCCGGTGAATTGACGAAGATCGTGCCGGCCTTGATGCGCGGGATCATCCGGTGAACGCGGGACAGGTCTTCGGTGTAAAGACTGGCGCTCAACCCGTAGGGGGTGCCGTTGATTGCGGCAACTACTTCATCCTCGTCCTCGAACGGCTGCGCCACCAGAACCGGCCCGAAGATCTCCTCCTGTACGATCGCTTGCTCGTGCTGCGCGTTGACGATGATGGTCGGCTCGACGAAGTAGCCAGCGCGGTCCGGTGACCGGCCGCCCGTCAGCACCTGAGCTCCCTCGGATTGTCCGTCGGCCACGTAGCGCAGGACGCGCTCGCGTTGCGCGGCGGAGACGAGCGGTCCAAGCTTCGCCTCCGGGTCGAGCCCTGCGCCAAGCGGCATGCTCCGGGCGGCCCGGACCAACCGCTCGAGCACGTCGTCGTAGCGCCAGCGCTGCACGTACAGCCGGGAGCCGGCGGCGCACACCTGGCCCTGGTTGTAGAAGATGCCCTGCGCGATCATCGAAGGGACAGTGTCGAGATCGGCGTCATCGAAAACGACGGCCGGAGACTTGCCGCCGAGCTCCACCGAGACACGCGCGAGACGGCCGGCCGCGGTCCTCGCGACCTCGCGTCCCACGTCCGTCGACCCGGTGAACGACACCTTCGCAATCCTCGGATGTGCCACCAGCGCGGAGCCGGCTGACGCTCCGCCGGTGATGATGTTCAGCCATCCGGCCGGTATCCCCGCTTCCGCGGCAAGCTCGCCGAAGCGCAGAGCGGAGAGCGGCGTTTCCTCCGCGGGTTTCAGGATGACTGCACATCCGCACGCAAGCGCGGGCACCGCCTTCCACGCCGCCATCGAGAGCGGCATGTTCCAGGGCAGGATGCCGGCGACGACGCCGACGGGTTCGCGGCGGGTGAAAGCGTCGAAGCGCATGCCCGGTTGATCGAAGCTGACATCGAACGTTTGGCCGCTGATCTTCGTCGCCCAGCCCGCCACGTAACGGATGTATCGGGACGTGCCGTCCACCTCGCGCCGCGCGGCCGAAAGGAGCTTGCCGTTCTCCACCACGATCAGATGCTGCAACTCGTCGGCGTGAGACTCGACGAGGTCGGCCAGTCGAAGCAGTGTGCGTTCCCGGGCGGCGGGCTGGAGCGAGGACCATGCGGCGCTGGCAAGCGCGTCGGCAGCCGAGGCGACTATGCGATCGACATCGGGTGTCCCGTCGGGGACCGTCGCGACCGTTGCCGCGCTCGATGGGTCGTGGACGTCTATTCGTGTGGACGACGACCCGGCGAAGGGGCGGTTGTCACACCACATCGCCTTGGCCGGATTCGCCAGCCATGAGCGGACATCCGGGTGGACGCGGGGATCCAGCATCGCCTCAGCCCGGACCGTCGGCGCCCAGCCGCGGGATGCGGTGGTTGCCGAGCGCGATCGCGATATTCCTGGTTTCCATGTAGAACTCGAAACTGTAGTCGCCGCCGTCGCGCCCGATCCCGCTCGCTTTCGTGCCGCCGAACGGGGTCGGCAGGTGGCGGACGTTCTCCGAGTTCACCCACACCATCCCGACGTCGAGCGCGTGGGCGACGCGATGCGCCCGCGTGACATCTCGCGTCCAGAGATACCCGGCGAGTCCATACCTGGTCCCGTTCGCGACGTCGAGCGCGTCGCTCTCGGTGTCGAACGGAATGACGGTGAGGACCGGCCCGAAGATCTCCTCCTGCGCGATGCGCATCGATGGTCGCGCGTTCACGAAGAGCGCCGGCGAGACGTAGTTCGCGCCGAGCCCGCGCGTGGCGGCTCCGCGCCGGATCTCGGCTCCCTCCGAGGCGGCAAGCGAGAAGTAGCTCTCCACCTTGTGCACGTGTCGCGGGTGAACGAGCGGTCCGATCTCAGTCGCTGGGTCGAGCGGATGGCCGACGCGAAGCTGCGCCACGCGGGCGGTGAGCCTTTCGACGAAGGCGTCGTGAATCGGACGCTCGACGAGCAGCCGGCTGCTGGAGGTGCAGCGCTCGCCGTTCAGCGAGTAGATCATGAAGACCACGGCGTCGAGCGCGCGCTCGAGATCGGCGTCGGCAAAGACGATGACCGGGTTCTTGCCGCCGAGCTCGAAGTGGACGCGCTTCAGCGTCGCGGCCCCTTGCGCCATGATTGCAGACCCGGTCGCGGACTCGCCGACAAAGGCGACCGCCTTGATGTCAGGGTGCTCGGTGAGCGCCTTGCCGGCGGCCTCTCCGAGGCCGTGAACGAGGTTAAAGGCGCCAGGCGGCATTCCGGCCTCGAGGATGACGTCGGCCAGGATGCTCGCGGTCAGCGGACTCCACTCCGCCGGCTTGTGGACCACCGTGCAGCCGGCCGCCAGCGCCGGCGCAATCTTCCAGGTCGCGAGCATGAACGGTGTGTTCCACGGGGTGATGACACCCACCGGTCCAATCGGTAGCCGCAGCGTGTAGTTGAGATGCTGATCTGTCGGCAGCGTCACGCCGTCACGGGCACCTGGCGCCCGATCGGCGTAGAAACGGAAGTTCTCGGCTCCGCGAATCGCCGCCTTTTCCATGAACCGAATCGGCTGGCCGGTATCCATCGACTCGACCACGGCGATCTCGTCGGCCCTGGACTCGATGAGATCGGCAATCCGGTGGAGCAGGGCGCGCCGGCGCTCGCCGCTGACCGCAGCCCAGGCGGCCTGGGCATCACGTGCGGCACGCGCTGCCTGGTCGACATCGGCGGCCGTGCCGGCGGCAACCTCGCCGAGCGGCGAGCCATCCACGGGAGACACGTTGGGGAATGTTCCCTGGCCGGTGACCGCGGCCCCACCGATGCGGTGGGGCAGGCGCGCGGATCGAAAGCGATCGAGCGCGCGCTCGGCGCGGGCGACGTTCTCGTCGAAGGTGGCCGGCATCAATGGCCCGGTGTGCGCGCCGCGAGGCGCTGGTGGATGTTGTTGAGGCGAGCACTGAACGCCGGGGTGATCTCCTGGAGCTCGAACGAGATCGCCAGCCCCCGTGTTTCCATCACGCCGGCGAGCGCGGCGGTCAGCGCCTCGAACACGTGCTGTCCGGCGCGATCCCGCGTCGCCTGGTCGCGGCCGGCGGCAATGCGAACCACGACGTGGACGAACCCATGGCTGGGGTCGCCGTCGGCGATGCGGTAGTGGTCCCGGGCGGCGGCACGGGTCCGGATGCCGCCGAGAGGGAAGACGCCGGTCTCGATCGCAGCGGAGTGGAGGCGGTCGACCAGCGCCTGGATATCGATTCCGGGTGTCAGGTTGCTGGAGTACTCAATCGTCAGGTGAGGCATCGTCGCCGCCCGCGCAATATGTGAGGCTTGCGACGCGATAGTTATCATGGTAACTATTTCGCGTCAAGTCGAGGAGGCGCATGCGTTCAGCCCTGGCCGGATCGATTCCACCGCTCGTGACGCCATTTCGCGGCAACCGCGTGGACGAGGACACCTTCGCCGATCTGGTGGAACGGCAGATCCTCGAAGGTTCGCACGGCGTTCTGGTCAACGGCACGACGGCGGAACCTTCGTCGCTCACCGTCGAGGAACGCAATCGCCTGGTCGACGTGGCGGTTCGCGTGTCGAACCGGCGGCGCCCGGTGGTCGCGGCGACCGGCTCGCAGTCGCTAGCCGAAACCCGCGCCCTGACCGTGCACGCCGCCGAAGCCGGCGCCGATGCGCTCCTGATCGTGACGCCCTACTACATCCGGCCGCCGCAGCGCGGGATCATTGCCTATTACCTGGCCGCGGTCGAAGGAATCTCGGTACCGTGGATGGTCTACCACATCCCCGGCCGGGCTGCCGTGTCGGTGACGCGCGAGACGCTCGACACGCTCGCCGCGCAATCGCCGACGTTCATCGGCATGAAGCACGCCGTCAACGACCTCGGCTTCGTGTCCGAGTGCCTGGAGTCGCAGCCGGAGCTGCGGATCTTCGTCGGGCTCGAGGAGCTGAGCTTTCCGGGCCTCGCGGTCGGCGCCTGCGGGTTGATGAACGCAGTCGGCAACCTGCGGCCGCGGCTACTCGCCGACATGTGCGAAGCCGTGTGGCGGAACGATCTCCGGCACGCGCGAGCGCTGCACGACCAGCTCTTCGAGGTGAACCGCGCGGTGTTCTTCGACACGAATCCAATTCCGATGAAGTACATGATGAAGCGGCTCGGGCTGTTGCCGGCGAACGATCATCGGCTGCCGCTCCTGCCAGCCACTTCGGAGCTCGAACGCAAGCTCGATGCGGTGCTCGAGCGAGCCGGCTTCCTCGGGTGAGCGGCATATGCATCTCGTCAGCTTTGCGGCGAACGGGCGGGAGTCTTTTGGTGTCGTTTCCGGCGATGGTGTAATCGACCTGGGCTCGCGGATGACGTCCGCACGATCGCTGACCGTTCTCCTCGCTGCCGGGGGCCTCGACGAGGCCCGGCGTGTCGCCGCCGCGGTCCGCGCTCCGGACCTTGCCCTCGACGCGATCGAGTTTCATCTTCCGATTCCACGGCCCCCGAAGATTCTCTGTATTGGCGTCAACTACGCCGAGCGTCACGGGGAATACGGAGACCGCACGCCGCCGCCGGCCTACCCGAGCATCTTCATGCGCACGCCCGGCTCGTTCGTCGGGCATCGGGCGCCGCTCCTGCGGCCGCGAGAGTCGCGCGAGTTCGATTACGAAGGCGAGATCGCGGTTGTCATTGGACGGCGAGCCAGGCGCGTTCCGGAAGCGGCGGCGGCGGCGGTCATTGCCGGCGTTACCTGCGCCAACGACGGAACCTTGCGCGACTGGGTCCGCCACGGCAAGTTCAACGTCACCCCCGGAAAGAACTTCGAGCGGAGCGGATCCATCGGGCCGTGGCTCACGACCCTGGACGACGTCGGGCCGCTCGATGCACTGACGGTCACCACGCTGGTCAACGGTGAGCGCCGCCAGCACGACACGACCGCGCATCTCATTTTCTCGATACCGCGCCTGCTGGCGTACGTCTCCACGTTCGCGACCCTCGAACCCGGCGATGTCATTCTCACCGGGACGCCGCCCGGCGCCGGGGCCAGGCGGGAGCCGCCGGTCTATCTCGAGGCTGGCGATCGCGTCGAAGTGACTGTCGACGGCGTCGGTACGCTCTCGAACATGGTCGAGGACGAGTCAGCCGAATGAGTGCGCTTCGCCAGTTCTCCCGTTCGCTGCCGATGGCGCTGCTGCGCGCGCGCGAGGCGGTGATGGAGCGCTTTCGCCCGCTGCTTCGCAGGCACGGCGTGACCGAGCAGCAATGGCGCGTGCTCCGGGCCCTCAGCGTGGCGCCGGAGACCAGCGCGTCCGAGCTCGGAGAAGCGACCTGCATCGGCCTCCCCAGCCTGTCGCGGATCCTGCGGGCGCTCGAAGCACGCGGCCTGATCGGCCGACGGCTCAAGTCCACGGATCAGCGTACGACGCTGGTATCGCTGACCACGGCCGGGCGTCGCTTTCTCGGCAAGGCAGGCGCCGAATCGGAGACGCGATACGAGGCGCTCACCGCCGAAATTGGTCGCGACGATCTTCACCAGCTCTACACGCTCCTCGAGCGTTTGAGCGCGATGCCCCCGGCCGCCAATGATCCGCGCGACCGCTTGGCGCGTTCGTTACCGGGCAGCCGCCGCCGGCGCTCACCGTCGCGAAGAACGGGGTAAGGGTCTCACTTCGGCGCGAGGACGCCGACGATCGGCTGCCCTTCGGCATCGGGCAGCTGGAGCCCGAGCAGCATCGCGATCGTCGGGGCCACGTCGTAAGTGTTCGTCACCGGCAGCACCCAGCCAGCGCGGGTCCCGGCCCCCCAGGCGATAAGGCCGGTTTCCATTCCCGGCGTGTCCGGACGGTAGCCGTGTCCGGCGGCCCGCCGATGCGGCTGCGCAAACGGCGGCGCCAGCCGCTCGTCGAGCACATACCCGGGCGTTGGTTCGATGCCGAGCACGGCGTCCTTGTCGGCGCCCCACGCATCGAGCTCGGCGCGCTCGACGAGGCGGAAGCGGCGCGGGTACTTCAAGGCGTATTGCTCGAGCACCTGGCGGGCCTTGCCGAGGGCGTCACGCGCGTCGTCCTTCACATAGAGCGAGCCGAGTCCCCGATTCGCCGCCACGATCGCGGTCCATGCCGGATGGCCGTCGGCGCCCTTGGTGATCAGCCCGGCCTCGATCAACGGCAGGTTGATGGCGAGCTCGGTGTGCATCGGCAGGAACCCGTGGTCGCCGGTGACGATGAGCGTTGTTGAATCGCGGATCCCGGCCGATTCGATGGCTTCGAGCAGGCTTCCGAGGTTCTGGTCCGTGGCTTCCATGGCCGCGAACGCCGCCGCGGTGAGCGGTCCGTTGTCGTGCTGCACGCTGTCGG
The DNA here is from genome assembly GCA_963709325.1 of uncultured Acidobacteriota bacterium. GTDB lineage: Bacteria > Acidobacteriota > Vicinamibacteria > Vicinamibacterales > UBA2999 > VFZN01. Next base: position 562,933 of record CAVPVV010000001.1, read on the forward strand.
TCAGCGAGAAGTGTACGGCCATGAACGCGGGCTTGTAGCGTTTGAGGACCTCGACCGCAACGCGCGCCTTCTGGACGTCGGCCAGGCGAACGTCGGTCGCGTAGATCGGGCCGAGTGCGGTTTCGACCGCGTCGAGCCAGCCGGTGGAGGCCCCGTCGGTCGTGCGCTGGCGGGAGGCGCTGCCGGTCGGCGCAACCGCGATGTCGATCCGGTAGTCGATCGGCGCGCCGGCGGTCTGCGGCCACCCGATCGCCGCCGTCTTCAGTCCTCGTGCCCGCGCCGCCACCCATAGCGTGGGCACGCGAATGTCGGCGTGATCGCGATAGGCCGGCTGCAGATCGTAGTTGTCCGGATTGTCGTCACGATAGACCCAGGTCGATGGCGCGAACCGGTTGTTGCCGAGGATGCCGTGACGTTTCGCGGTGACCCCGGTGACCAGCGTCGTGTGCGCGGTGCCGGTGAGCGTGGGGAAGACGCTCAGCGTTCGCGGGCTGTAGGAGCCCTCGCGCATAAGCCGCCGAAGATTGGGGATGCCAAGGTGATATGTGTCGGCGCTGCCGATGTAGTCGCCGCGCATGCCGTCGATCGTGACGAGGATGACCTGATGGGCGGCTTGCGGTCCTTGGCGGCTGCGAGCGTCGAGCGACGCCACGGCCAGCACCAGGGTCATCACCAGCATCAGTCTTGGGAGCGGGATCATGACGGCTGCGACACTAACACAGGCGGATACAATACCGGCCAATGGCCCCATCCACCGCCTCTTCGGATCGCGCCTTCTTCGGTCATCCTCGCGGCCTGTCCACGCTCTTCTTCACGGAGATGTGGGAGCGCTTCAGCTACTACGGAATGCGGGCGCTGCTGCTGCTCTACATGACCGCGCCGGTGACCGCCGGCGGTTTGGGCTTCGACACGGCGCAGGGCGGGGCGGTCTACGGGCTCTATACCTCGATGGTGTACATGGCGTGCCTGCCCGGCGGGTGGGTCGCGGATCGTCTGATCGGGCCGCGCAAGGCCGTGCTCTACGGCGGCATCCTGATCGCCAGCGGCCACTTCAGCATGGCCGTCCCGTCGCTCACGACGTTCTACCTCGGTCTGTTCCTGATCGTCATTGGCACAGGACTCCTCAAGGGCAACGTCAGCGTCATCGTCGGACAGCTGTACACGCCGGAGGACCGGCGGCGCGACGCCGGCTTCTCGATCTTCTACATGGGGATCAACCTCGGCGCGTTCATCGCACCGCTGGTCTGCGGGTATCTAGGTCAGCAGATCAACTGGCACCTCGGGTTCGGCGCCGCCGGCGTCGGCATGACCGTTGGTGTCATTCAGTACCTGTTCGGAAGCGCGAAGCTGGGCAGCGCCGGTATCGCCCCGGGTCAGGATCAGTCTTCGACAGGTGCCGAGCGCGACCGCCGAACGGCGATCACCTGGAGCCTGATCGGGATCGCGATCGCCCTCATCGTCGGCATTGGCGGCTACACCAGTACGCTTCCGATCACGCCGACGCAGGTCTCCGATGCCGCGGGTGTGTTTCTGCTGCTGTGCACGATCGGCTTCTTCGCCTGGCTGTTCTTCTCGCCCGGATGGACCCCGGCGGAGCGAAAGCGCCTTTACGTGATCGGCGTCTTGTTCCTGGCCGCGGCGCTCTTCTGGTCGGTGTTCGAACAGGCCGGTTCTACTCTCAACCTGTTCGCGGATCGGAGTACCGACAACCGGATGTTCGGCTTGCCTTTCCCGAGCAGCTGGTTCCAGTCGCTGAACTCACTGTTCCTGATCATCTTTGCGCCGGTGTTTGCCGCGGTCTGGGCCTGGTTGTCGTCCCGTGGCCAGGAACCCTCGAGCCCCGCGAAGTTTGCGATGGGGTTGATCTTCGCCGGTCTGGGCTTCGCGGTGCTGATCGGCCCGGCGACCCGTGCTGGGAACGGGACCATGGCCAGCCCGCTCTGGCTTACGCTCACCTACCTGCTGCACACCATCGGCGAGCTGTCGCTCAGCCCGGTCGGTCTGAGCGCAATGACCCGTCTGGCGCCGGTGCGCATCGCCGGCCTGGTGATGGGCGTCTGGTTCCTGGCGACCTCGGTCGGCAACTTCATCGGCGGTCGCGTCGCCGGCTTCTACGAATCCTTCGCACTCCCGTCGCTCTTCGGCGCCGTGGCCGCTTTCGCAATCGGCGCGGGCGTGGTGCTTACATTTGTGGCGAGGCCGATCACCAAGCTGGCCGACAGCAGGCTGCCACAGCGGCCGGCCGCTTAAGTGAGAGGTGAGAAGTGAGGTGAGAAGTAAGCCTGGAAGCCTTCGAGCTTTGGGCTTCGCCTTTCACTTCTCACCTTAACTTCAGGCGGACAGACCGTTCTTAATCACGCCCCGCATCGCCTCGACGAAGTAGTCCACTTCCTCGAGCGGCGTGTAGATGTTCGGCGTCACCCGCAGCCCGCGATACGTCATCTTGGGGTCCTTCGGGTTCTCGTGGCCGACGGCAACGATGACGATGCGGTGCTTGTCCCAGAGGTGGGTGACCAGCTTGTTGCTGTCGATGCCGTCGATCGACACGACCGCGAGCCCCCACGTCTGGCCGGGCTCGAGGCTGGAGTACAGCTTGATGCGCGGTTCCTTCTTCAGCTCGTTGGCCCAGCGCAGCGTCAGGTAGCGCAGGCGCGCGGCCTTGCGCTCGATCCCGATTGCCTGCTGGAACGCCACCGCCTCGTTGATCGCCGCCTTGGGTCCGGGCGGATGCGTGCCGATCTCCTCGAACTTGCGGATGTCGTTATCAGACCGTTCCGGCGCAGCCTGCAGCGGCCAGGTGGGCTTGATCCGCTCGCGACGCACGTAAAGAGGCCGGTGCCGAGCGGAGCGAGCAGCCACTTGTGCAGGCTGACGCCGTAGTAGTCCATTTCCAGGTCGCGCAGCTTGTACGGGAAGTGGCCCATCGCGTGGGCGCCGTCGACAATCGTGATGATGCCTCGGGCCCGAGCCCACAGGCTCAACTCACGGACCGGGAAGAGCTGCCCGGATTGGTTGGTGATGTGGCAGAAGTGCAGCACCTTGGTGCGCGGCGTGACCGCATTGGTCAGGCGTTCCAGCAGGTCCTTCTGGCTGGTCGGGACCGGGAAGTCGATCCGCGTCAGCTTGATCTGGTCGCGGCGGACCCGCTGATCCCAGGTGGTCAGCATCCGTCCGTAGTCCTGCTCGGTGGTGATGATCTCGTCACCTGGTTCCAAGTCGAGCCCGTTCTGCGCGATCTGCAGTGACTCGCTGGCGTTACGGGTGATCGCGATCTCTTCCGGATCGGCGCCGAACTCCTCGGCCAGCCGCCGGCGTGCGGTCTCGACGTTGCGGTCGATCATGCCGCGGTGGTAGACCGGCGCCTGGTTGGCCCAGTCCATGTAGCGCTTGCACGCGTCGTGGACGACCGTCGGACTGGGGCACTGGTTGCCGTTGTTCAGGTTGATCAGTGTGCGGTCGAGCGTGAAGGCGAACTGGATCTCACGCCAGTAGTCTTCGTCGGCCGCCAGTTGCTCGGGCGTGCGTCCGGCGGCGGATGCGGACTGGGTGAGCGCCGCGACGTCATCGATGCCATAACGGGTGGCGGCGAGACCGGCACCGGCGGCGGCGCCCGACAGGCGCAGGAATGAGCGGCGTGTCCACATGGGCGGATGTCCTCCGCCCGGGAGTATAGAGCTATCGCTGCTCTGGGACGTAGCCGGGCGGCAGGGCGGCGCCTTCGCCGAAGAAGAACTGTTCGAGCTGCTGCTTGATCACCTCCTGGCCTTCCTTCTGCCAGGGCATGATGCGGTACTCGTTGAGAATCATCTTCTGGCGCTCTTCCCACATCTGCCAGGCCTGGGCCGAGACGTTGTCGAAGATGCGCTGTCCGAGCTCGCCGGGCCAGGGCGGCGAATCGAGCCCGGGCATCTCCTTCTGGAATTTCACGCAAAACACCGTCCGGCCGCTCATGTCGTCAACGCCTCCACTCCCATTATGATCAACGGGGAGCCCCGGTGGAACCCGAAGACCGCCATCGACTGTGCTGGTACGGTCGCCGTACCGATCACATCCCTGCGGATCCCGGCCTCCATACAATCGTGGACGGCCAGCTGCTGTTCTGCGCCCACCCCCTCTTCTATCCGGTGATGGGTTACGAGTTCGACGTCCGGAACTGCGATCAGTGCGATGTGTTCCGTCCGAAGCGGCCTGCGGCTCCACCGTATTGATTCCGACCGCCTCAGCCGCAGCATTGTATGGTTTTCATACGGCTGTGACGGCTGCCTCTTCTGGACGAAAATCGTAAGTCCTTGAACCCAAAGGCTTTATGAATTTCATCCCTGAGCCAAATGTGGCAAGCATCTCGCTACATGGATCAGCACAGAAAGGTAGGGTGCCCACGTGCTCGAAGTTGTCCGCAAGGCCCGCCGAGGCTTCGCCTCCATGTCCCCCGAGAAGCAGCGTGAGATTGCCAGCAAGGGTGGCCGTGCCGCCCACGCCAAGGGAACGGCCCACGAGTGGTCCGCCGATGAGGCCCGTGAAGCGGGTCGCAAGGGTGGTCAGGTGTCCCGTGGCGGTCGTGGCAAGCTGCCAACCGGCGTCTAACGTCGGCCAGTCCGGTTTCCTGGCGCCAGCTATCGGCCGTCCGTAATCGGGGTCGATAGCTGGCGAAACCGTTTCTAAAACTTCTGCTTTAGCTGATTTTCATCATGTTGACTCGCGCGTCATTGAAGCATGCGCCCCCACCCAGGTCCGTGAGCGTGTCAGGAACCAACGCGTTGGAGGTCCACCCGTTGACGGTGTGGCGCCGCCACACGCCCTTCGGCATGGAAAGCGTGCCGGGCCGCACCAGCGCGGACACTCGCGCGCGGACGTGGACTTCGCCCTGGTCGTTGAACAGGCGCACCGTATCGCCGTCCTCGATCTGCTGCGTCGTCGCGTCCTGAGGGTTGACATCCACGACGACGTCCGGACGCGTGAGCTCCCCGAGCGTGGAGCTCACCGTGCGTTCGCTCGCCGGTGAGATCAACGCGAACGGGAAGCGTTCGTTCCCCGGATCCGCCTGATAGCCGTACAACCCGAGCGGCGCCTCCGCGTCGAGATCTCGTGGACAGAGGTGCACCTTGTTGTCCGCCGTCTTCGGGAACACATCCACGAACTGAATCGGCCGGCCGCTATAGCGGCGGCGTCGCCTTCCACGTCTCACGTAGCTCCTCGCCAATCGCTCCCGGCATCCCGGCGAGGCTCGCCAGCATTGCGTCGAGATCGTCGCCGGGGTCGCCGTCTTGCGACAGCCCGAGGCGCCGGACCAGATCCAGGAATACATCGTTGTTGGAGCGCGATTCGCCGACCGCTTCGATCACCGGCTTGGCCAGCTGCAGCGACAGTGCGCCATAGGCCTTGGCGTAATCGTAGTGTTCGAGGAACGTCGTCGCCGGCAGGATGACGTCCGCATACATCGCGGTGTCGGTCAGCACCTGGTCGAAGACGACCGTGAACAGGTCCTCGCGCTCGAGGCCCTTGATCACACGATGCTGATCGGGCAGCGTGGCCGCGGGGTTGCAGTTGTAGACGAACAGGCTCTTGATCGGCGTGCCGCTGGGTGTGGTCAGCTCGCGCCCCACCTTGTTCATGTTGACCGCGCGCGTCGCGCGGCTCCTGGTCGCGGAGCCAGGTCCTCTCGATGCCCCACGTCGCGGAGTTGCTCATCGAGTAGCCGCCGCCACGCACGCCGAACTTGCCGCCGACCGCCGGCAGGGCCAGCACCGCCGCGGCCGCGCTGCCGCCGTTGCGGTTCCGTTCGAGTCCCCACCCGCACTTCACCAGCGCCGGCGACATGGTCGCGTACAGCTCGGCGACCTGACGCAATTGATCGGCTGCGACGCCGCAGATCTCCGACGCACGTTCGAAGCGTCCAGGGGATTGCGCGCTCACGCAGTTGAGCGGCGCCGGTGGTATGCCGATCGAGAAACGCCTGATCGGCGTGGCCGCTCTCGAACAGATGACGATGGATGGCCAGAGCGACGACCAGGTCGGTCCCGGGCTTGACCGGCAGGTGGATATCGGCCTGGCGCGCAACGCTGGTCGCTCGCGGATCGATGACGACGATGGTGGCGCCGTTGTCACGCGCGTCCTTGAGATAGGGCATCAGGTGGATGCCGGAGGCGCCGGGGTTCACGCCCCAGATCAGAATCAGGCGGGCGCTGGGGTAGTCCTGATAGACCGACCGACGCCATCTTGCCGTAGAGCCCGAGGTTCGCGGCGCCGGTGGGCGCGGCGCAAACCGTGCGCAACAGGCGCGACGTCTTCAGCCGGCGGAACAGCATCGCGTCGCCGAAGTCCTGCGTGAGCATGCCGTTGGATCCGCCGTAGCAGAGCGGCAGGATCGCTTCGCCGCCATGCGCCGCCACCGTGGCCTGCAGGTGTTCAGCAATCGCGGTCCAACGCGTCGTCCCAGGTAACGCGACCGAACCTGCCCGAGCCCTTGCGCACCCCGGCGGATCGCGGGGTAAAGGAGCCGGTCGTCGCCATAGACCCGTCGATCGAAATGGCGGACCTTGTTGCAGATGTAGCCGTGGGTGACTTCGTTGTCGTTGCCGCCGTCGATTTTCGTGATGCGCCCGCCGCGAAGCGTCACGGTGAGCGAACACGCATCTGGGCAGTCGAGCGGGCACGCCGTCTCGACGGTGGACTCCGGTGGGGCGATTGCGGGACGAGCCATGGAGGTAGCTTAGCTGCGAAAGTTGAAAGTTCAAAAGTTTAGAGTTGCCAGTTGAAGTTGACAGTTGCAGTTCGCAGTTACAGTTAACGAGGACGGTTACGTGAACTCCGACCCTGCTACTTCCGCAACGAAGGTACCGCACATCGTCATCATCGGCGGCGGGTTCGCCGGGCTCGACGCCGCTCGTGCGCTGGCGCGGGCTCCGATCCGCGTGACACTCGTCGATCGCCACAATCACCACGTGTTCCAGCCGCTGCTGTATCAGGTGGCCACCGCCGGGCTCTCGCCTGGCGACATCGCGTCGCCGATCCGGTGGATCCTGCGCAAGCAGGAGAACCTGCACGTCCTGCTGGCCAGGGTCGAGCGCATCGACCCTTCCGCGAAGCAGCTGCACCTCGACGGCGGCGATGTACTCGACTACGACGCGCTGATCGTTGCGACGGGCGTGACCCACTCGTACTTCGGCCACCAGGACTGGGCGGCGCGCGCGCCTGGGCTCAAGACGCTCGACGATGCCCTCGAGATTCGCCGACGAGTGCTGCTCGCGTTCGAGCGTGCCGAGCGCGAGACCGACCGCGCCCGCCAGCAGGATCTGCTGACGTTCGTCATCGTCGGCGGCGGCCCTACCGGCGTCGAACTGGCCGGCGCGCTCGCCGAGATCGCACGGCAGGCGCTGAAACAGGAGTTCGACAACATCGATCCCGCTAGCGCACGCATCCTGCTGGTCGAGGCGGGCCCGTCGATTCTGACAACGTTCCCCGAGTCGCTGCGCGAGTCGGCCAGGCGGGCCCTGGCTCGCCTGGGGGTGACGGTGGTCGAGGGACAGGCAGTAACCGCGATCGAGGACGGGGCGGTGCAGTTCGGCGGCGAGCGGGTCACGGCGGGGACGGTGCTGTGGGCAGCCGGTGTCCAGGCCTCGCCGCTTGGCCGACTGCTCGGCGTCGAAGTCGATCGCGCCGGACGCGTGGCGGTGAACCCCGACCTCTCCGCGCCGGGTCATCCAGAGGTCTTCATCGCCGGCGATCTCGCGCTATTCACGCATCAAACCGGCAAGCCGCTGCCCGGCGTCGCCCAGGCCGCCAAACAGCTGGGCAAGCACGCCGCGCGAAATGCGCTGCGCCGGCTTCAGGGCGAGCCGACCGAAACGTTCCGCTACATCGATCCCGGCAACCTTGCGACGATTGGCCGCAATTCGGCGATCGCGGACTTCGGCTGGCTGCGGCTGTCAGGCTATCCCGGGTGGCTGTTCTGGCTGTTCCTGCACATCTTTTTCCTGATCGGCTTCAGGAACCGGGTGTCGGTGATGCTGCAGTGGGCGGTGTCGTATCTCACCTACCAGCGTAGCGTGAGGCTGATCACCGGGCGAGAGTAGGCGTCCGCTTCGCGGCCTAACGGCGTTCAGGCACCACCACACGGCCGGCCAGCGTCGGCGTGAACTGGTTGTCGCGCCGCGCCCACTGGCCGTTCACCATGATGTCGGTGAACCCTTCGGACAGGCGATGCGGATCCTGGTAGGTGGCGGCGTCGTTGACCTGTGAGAGGTCGAAGATCAGCAGGTCTGCGAACGCGCCGGTGCGGAGTTGACCGCGATCCCTGAGGCCAAACACGCTGGCCGGCAGTGACGTCATCGTACGGATTGCGGTCGCGATATCGATGGTGTTGCGCTCCCGCACATATCGCTTCAGCTTCCGTGCGAACGCCCCGTACGCGCGCGGGTGCGGCTTGCCGACTCCAATTTCCACCAGATCGCCGTCCGTACACGTCATCGTCCACGGCTGGCGCATGATGAGCTCGATGTCGTCCTCGGACATGTTGAACGATACCAGGCTGGCGTCGCCTTTCTCGAGGAGCTGCAGTGCGTATTCCTCGGGCGGCACGCCCGCCTTCGCGGCGAGATCCGAGAGCCGCTGCCCTTCGAGCGACGGGTCGGGCCGGTAGCGGCTAATCATCAGCGTGTCGGCGCCGCCGCGGCGGGCGATGTTGTTCTTGACCTGCGCCCGGATCTCGCCGCGCAGCTCGCCAGTGATGCGCTTCATCATCGCCTCGCGGCCGCCGACCTGGGCGGAGCGCGGCATCAACGCGCCAATGATGCCGGTGCCGCTCGCCTCATAGGCGTACTGGTCGGCCAGGACCTGGACGCCGCGAGTCCGGGCCGCCTCGATGTGCTGAATGAGCGTCTTCGACAGTCCCCAGCTGGCCGGCCCGAGCGCTTTCATATGCGAGACGACGCCGACCACACCGGCCTGCTCGGCGATGGTGATCACCTCGTCTACCGCGGCGACAACGCCAATCGTGTAGTCGGCTTCGTCGCGAATGTGACTGGAGTACACGCCGCCGAATGGAGCCGTGGCTTTCGCCATCGCCACCACCTCGGCGGTCTTCGAGTAGCTGCCTGGCGCGTAGTAGAGGCCGCTGGAGAGCCCGACTCCGCCGGCCTGCATGCCGGCGCGGGTGAGCTCCACCATCTTCTCGAGCGCGGCCGTGTCGGGATCCCGGTCCGACATGCCCATCACCTCTTGCCGGATCGAGCCATGCGGCACGAAGAGGCCGACGTTCAGGCCGATCCCCTGCTTGTCGTAGGTCGCCCGCTGCGCAGCGAGATCGACCGGGCCGCCGCCATCAGGGTTGATCAGCACCGTCGTGATGCCCTGTGCCAGGACCGGCTGACCGTGCTTCAACTGTTCGGTCGCGAGGCCAGGCCCGGCGTGGGAGTGGACGTCGATGAATCCGGGCGAGACGAACCGGTCCTTCGCATCGACGGTCGTCTTCGCCTTCGCCGTGCCGAGGGCGCCGACCGCGGCGATCCGCTCGCCGACGATGCCGATGTCGGCGCGGTACCACGGGTTGCCGCTGCCGTCGAGGACGCGGCCGTTGCGAATCAGGATGTCGAAGGTCTGGGCTGCCGGCTGCTGTGCCGACAACCACGCGGTCCCCGCGCCTGCAGCAAGAACGATGGCGAGGGCAATCCGGCGAATCCGCGTCATGCGGTTAAGCCTACGGCCTCGACACCGAAGCCTGAAGCCTTTTCGCGTACTTCGAATCGACGTAGTCGTCGACGAGCTTCTGGAACGCGGCCGCGAGCTCGTCGTAGGTGCCGCGCAGCGTGGTCGCGTGCTGACCGTCGATGAAGACGGGGCAGTTCGGCGCCTCGCCCGTACCAGGCAGCGAGATGCCGATATTCGCGGCCTTCGATTCACCCGGTCCGTTCACGACGCAGCCCATCACGGCGAGCGTCAACGTCTCGACGCCCTCGTACTGCTGCTTCCACGAAGGCATCTGGTCGCGGATGTAGCCCTGGATCCGCTCGGCCAGTTCCTGGAACGTGCTGCTGGTGGTGCGGCCGCATCCAGGGCACGCGGTGACGCTCGGCGCGAACGACCGCAGTCCGAGCGCCTGGAGAATTTCGCACGACGCGTAGACCTCATCGCGACGGTCGCCGCCCGGGCGCGGCGTGAGCGAGACGCGAATCGTGTCGCCGATGCCTTCGTTGAGCAGGATGCCGATCGCCGTCGCGGACCACACCAGGCCTTTCATGCCCATGCCGGCCTCGGTGAGCCCGAGGTGCAGCGGCTGCCGCGTCTGCCTCGCCAGGGCGCGATAGACCTCGATCAGGTGTGACGGGCGCGAGACCTTGCACGAGATGATGATCTGGTTCTCGGTCAGGCCGCTCTCGAGCGCGAGCTCGGTGGACTGCACGGCCGAGAGCACCATGCACTCGTTGACGATGTCGTCGGAGTCGCGACCGAGCTGCCGGTCGGTGTTCTCCTGCATCTTCGCCATCACCAGTTCCTGGTTCAGCGACCCTCCATTCACGCCGATGCGAACCGGCCGGCAATGATCGACCGCGACCTTGCAGATGGTCGAGAACTGCTCGTCGCGCCGCTTGCCGGTGCCAACGTTGCCCGGGTTGATGCGGTACTTGTCGAGCGCGGCGGCGCAGGCCGGGTAGCGGGTGAGCAGGAGGTGACCGTTGTAGTGGAAATCGCCAATCAGCGGAGCGGTGCAGCCGGCGTCGAGCATCCGCTGCTTGATCTCGGGCACCGCGGCCGCGGCTTCCGGCACGTTGACGGTCACCCGAACCATCTCCGAGCCGGCTTCCCACAGCTCCACGCACTGTCGGGCCGTCGCCGCCGCATCGGCGGTGTCCGTCATCGTCATCGACTGCACGACAACGGGGGTGCCGCCGCCGACCGTGACGGCGCCGACGCGGACCGGTACCGTGGAGTGCCGGCTAGTGAGGCGGAGCATTCCCCTATCTTATCGGGGAGCCGCGGTCAGACGCTGCGTCTTGGGGCACGCTCGCCGGCGGGCCGCCGCGGCACGGTCCAGGTGTTAATCGGCCAGCGAACGTGCCGCCCCGCTCAGCCGCCAGAGCGCATCGGGGCTGAGCACGGGTATGCCATCGGCGTTGTCCCAGAATGCGCCCGTGTTGCCCGAGATGAACCGGCCGCGGGGTGACCGCCCTGCGCGGGTGAATGCGTCGACGATTGGCTGCACCACGTCGCTCGGTCCCGGTGCGGACCTGGGTGCGAAATGCTCGAAGTTCGCCGGTGCGCACTCGTGCGAAAAGAGCGCCCCGCGGCGATCGAGCGAGTCGAAGACGACGAGAGCATCGCGCGCGGACGACTCGAGATCCACGTCCATCCACAAGCACGCCACCGGCTCGCGCGTCCAGCCCGGGACCGTATCGTTGAAGAACCCACGGTGGAAGCTCACCGGCCGGGGCGCTCCGAATTCCGTGACGTTGCCGACGACTTCCTCATAGTCGCCGGCGAAATCGCCGGCCTGGTAGTAGCCATCCGGCGAGGGCGGCAGGCCGGCGAACGAATCGAAGACGTGCATCCGCCGGTTCAGCAGCCCGCACGCGTAGCTGAGCACCGAGGTGCTGAAGCCCTTGAAGCAGCCGAACTCCAGGACCACGCCAGAGACGTCATAGCTGTCCAGAACGCACAGGTGATGCGCGATGGCAATCATTTCGACCCACGACGACTGCACCGTGGCGCCATCCTTCTCGGCCAGGCTTCGTTTGCGGTTGGCGCGCGGATAGTGGCGCTCCACGAGCCGCGCGTGCTGGTGCATCGCCGAGAGATAGCGCAGGTACGGATAGAGGCCTTTCAGCTTCTTCGAACCGCGGTTCCACAGCCAGATGACGTCCTCGACGGCTGACGCCATCAAATCGTCGCTCCAATTCGTGGTGCGGTACTGCGGCGACAACTCGGTCAGGAGGGACAGCACCGGCGCCGGGAGCGGTCCGATCGCCTGCTCGCGCTCATGGGTTGCGCCCGTCACAACCGGCACCCGGGTGACGTGTGGTGCGAGGTCCTGTCCGGTCAGGCGAACGGCGACGGTGTTCTCCGACGCAGGTGTCAGATCGCCGGGTGCGAAGACGTACGCGAACCCGCTCTCGGCGGCGCCCGCCCGGTCGGCGAACTGCTGCTGCACGTCGGGCCGGGGCAGCCCGCGAAGAGCGTGGCCCACCACGCGGCCGTTTACGCTCACCTCCACATCGATGCGCGAGGCCGGATCGCTGACGACCCATCCGGACACGATGTCGGCGTTGACGACGTCCACGAACCAGACCGGGGCGGTTGAAATGTTCATGCGGTGCCTGAAGGCGGGGCGAAGAGGCGCTCTGCGCGCTCCATCGTAGCGGGAACAGGTAGCCAACGAAAGCTCTGCAACAGTAGGCGCGGCCTACTCCTCGCGCCAGCCTTCGTCCACGAGGGTTTTCTTCACGTCCTCGGCGCGGAACAGCGTCAACTCCATCGTCTCGTAGTTCTCGATTCGATCCAGCTGGCCGCCAACGAAGAACCCGAGCGTGAACGGCGGCCCGCCGGGCAAAATGGCGGCGTGCGCCGCCTCACGTTTGGGCGTTCTCAATCGCCACAGCACCGTCGTCGCAGGATCGCTCATCGGCTCTCCGCGGAGGCTCTCAACATCGCGAGCGCGGCAGCGACCCGGCGGCTCTCGCCGAGGGTCATCACCGGCGGCGCGCCGTCAATCACCGACCCGACGAAGTCCTCGATTTGCCGGACGAAATGCAGCGGCGACCCAGCGACCTCCACCGGCAGCTGCTCGCCCATCCGCTCCACCTCGACGACCTCCCGTTCACCTGGCTTGAACGGATTCGGCACCCGCATCCAGCCCTCGGTCCCCGTGATCTCGAGCCATGTCCGGTAGGCGGCACGGAATCCCGCATACACGGCGGCCGTGCGGTCTCCGCCGAAGCGGAGCAGACCGCTGAACTCCTCATCGACACCGGATCGGGCGCGGCGTGACATCCCGGCGGCGGCGACTGCGTCTTTTCCGACCAAAAGGCAGGCATAGCTCACCGGATAGCAACCGACATCGAGAAGCGCGCCGCCTGCGAGGGCGGCGTCGAGCCGGACGTCTCCGGCCCGGCTCTGCGCGTAGGTGAAACCCGAACTGATCGTCCGGAGTGCGCCGACCGCCCCATCGACGATCAGGCGGACCACCGTCGCCGTCAGCGGCTCGTGACGGTACATGAAGCCCTCTTCGGCGATGACCCGGCGCTCAGCGGCAGCGGCCGCAATCTGATCCACTTCTTCCGGCACGAGCGCCAGCGGCTTCTCGCACAGCACGTGCTTGCCGGCGGCAATCGCGGCCAGCGTCCATTGCACGTGCAGGCTGTTGGGGAGCGGCACGTAGACCGCGTCGACGTCGTCGCGGTCCAGCAGCGCCTCGTATCCGGCGACTGCGCACGGGATGTCCCATTCACGAGCGTAGGCGTCGGCTCGGGCTCCATCGCGGCTGGCGACCGCGACCACCCGGCTACGCTCCGCCGCTCGCATGGCGGGAATCAGGCGGCGGTTGATGTGAGCGGTGCCGAGAAGTCCCCAACGCAGACACTGCATGTCAAGGCAGAAGGCAGAAGGCAGAAGGCAGAACGTCTGCGGGCTAGGATCGCGCCTTCTGCCGCTCGATCATCATGCGGTTGAACTCTTCCGACTGACCCTTTGGCACCGACAGCGTCTTCCACCCTCCGCCCTTGAGGTGCTTGCCGACGAAGAGGATCTGGTAAACGTGCCCGGCGTAATGCGCCACCTGCCGGCTGATCGCCTGGTAGACGCTGTGCGGTTCGGTGCGGATGATCACCGTCCGCTGCAGATCGGCGTCGGTGAGCGGCGCAAGCGCGTCGAAGAGCCGCTTCCAGCCGTCCTCCCACTCCGTCATCAGCGCCTCGCGCGACACCGACTGTTCCTCGAACTCCCGATCGCGCATGCGATCCGGCTTCTCGCCGTCGGAGGTCAGGAAGTCGGTCCAGCGCGACCGCATGTTGCCGGCCATGTGCCGCATGATGATCGCCACCGAGTTCGACTCGGGATCGATCTTCGCGTGCAGCTGCTCGTCGGAGAGCTGCGCGATCGCCTTGTCTCCGAGCTTCTTGATCTTCTGAAATTCGTCGCGGGCGGCATCGAGGACGAGCGAGCTCATCGGGCATGCTCCAATACGAGAAGGGCGGCCGAGACCACCGCCAGCGCCCACGCACCAAGTGTGACCTCGCGGCCGCGGCCGACCAGCTGGTGCAGCAGCGCGTGCAGCACGAACCCCCAGAGGATACCTTGGGTGATGGAAAAGGTCAGCGGGATCAGCACCAGCGTCGCGAACGCCGGGACCGCGACCTCGACGCGATCGAAGGGGATCCGTATCACCGCCCCGAACATCGAAGCGCCGACGAGCAGGAGTACCGGCGCGGTCGCGTAGTTGGGGACCGCGGCGGCGAGCGGAGCGATGAAGAGACAGGGCAGGAAGCACAGCGCAGTGACGATCGCGGTGCGCCCGCTTCGCCCGCCCATCCGGATGCCGGCAATGCTCTCGACATACGCGGTGCCCGATGAAGTGCCGACCAGCCCCGCGACCAACGTCGCCCACGCGTCGACGATCAGTCCCTCGCGCAAACGGAGCGGCTGTCCTCGTTCGTCGGTCAGTTCGGCCGCGTGCGCGACGCCGATGAACGTCGAGAGCGAGTCGAAGAGATCGGTCATCAGTACCGTGACGATCGCCGGCGCGAGCGACCAGCGCAAGGCACCGACGACATCGAGCTGGAGGAACGCGGACGAAAAGTCCGGCGCGCTGAACCATTGGCGCGGCGTCTCCACGTAGCCGCCGGCCCACGCCGCGGCGGTGACGACGAAGATGCCGGCAAGGTAGGCGAGCGGATTCCCCGAGCGGGTGAGACGCACGCTCACCAACAGGCCGGCGAGACAGAGGATGGCGCGGTGATCGAGCGGGCCGACGCCGACGAGCGTGGCTGGATTCGGGCCGACGAAGCCGGAGTTCTGCAGGCCGATGAACGTCAGCAGCAGACCTATTCCAGCTGCGGAGGCGACCCGCAGGGAATCGGGAATCGCCAGCGCCGCCAGCTCACGCAGCCGTGTCAGCGAGGCGACCACGAACAGCACGCCGGCCCAGAAGATGATCCCGAGCGCGACCTGCCAGGGGATGCGCTGCGCGACGATCAGCGTGTAGGCGAAAAACGCGTTCAGGCCCATGCCGGGGGCCACCCCGAACGGCAGCCGCGCGTAGGCTCCCATCAACAGCGTCATGCTCACCGCCACCAGGACCGTGGCGGTCAGGGCGCCGGAGAACGGGATGCCGGTACCGTCGGAGAGGATGGCCGGGTTCACCACCACGATGTAGGCCATCGTGAAAAACGTGGTGAGCCCGCCGACGACGTCGCGGTGGACAGGGTTCGCGGGGTTCTCGGGGTTCGCGGGGTTCGCGAGGTTCGCGGGGTTCTCGGGGTTCGCGGGGCTTGCCGCGCCGAAGCTCGTGCCGCTTGGCGGGAGCGAAGGCGGGTTCACGCGAGCCCCGCGTCAGAACGAGCGTGTGAAGAGGTCGTGAATGGCGGCGCGGCCGTGCTCGTCGAGGAAACGCGTACCGGTGCCCGTGAAGTGCGCGTGACGGACGACGGGAAGCTCCGCGCCCTCGCGGGCCTGCCACTCATCGCCGTCCCACTCGAACCAGCGGCGCTTCGCCTGGTCGAAGACGAACAGCGGCTTGTTGCAGAGCTTGGCGAACTCCGCCCCCCAGCCGGTACCGCCGCGCACCGTCCTGTCGGCCTCGATCGCGCCGACGACGTAGACTTCCTGGCCGCTGTTGATCTGATACCAGATGCTCTGAAGGATCTTTCGGAAGGTCGGCGTGTCGGGGTAGCGCCGGTTCATCAGCCGCGACACGTAGGCGAGGCTGACCTCGCCGGCGTGCAGTTCCTCGTGGTTCAGCACCCGGAGGCCGCGAGTCCGCACCGGCTTGTGGCCATCGAAGGAGAAGTTGACTTCTTCGATCCCCAGCCGCTCGGCGGCCGCGCCGAACTCGGCCTCGGCCCCTGGCGCTCCGCCGCTGAAGAGGATGGCATCGGCACGCGCCACCATGCCGTTACTCCTCGTCCCCGCTCTTGTCCGTGTCCGGCTTGTCCGTGTCCGTCTTGTCCGTGTCCGGCTTCATGAAGTCAGGCAGCGCGTCGATAGCCTCGTCTTCCTTGTCCTTGTCGACGTCGTCGAGATCGTACATGCGGCCGGTGAACTTCGTCGGGATGGGACCGCGTGGTCGGTTCTCATCCTTCTTGAATCCCGGCTTGGCGCCCTTCTTCCCCTTGGGGGGCGCGGGCGGACCGAAATTCTTCGCGCCCGCCGGCGCCGAGGCGCCTTCGCCGCCCGGGCGAGGACCGCCGTAACCGCCGCCGGGGCGGGGGGCGCCGTAACCGCCGCCGCCGGGACCGCCGGGACGCGGTCCCCCATAGCCGCCGCCAGGCCCGCCGGGGCCGCCGGGTCGTGGACCGCCGTAGCCGCCGCTGTACCCTCCGGGACGCGGTCCCGAGGACGGGCCGCGATCTTCGCGAGCACGGGCCTCGCTCACCGCCAGCGGACGGCCCATGAACAGTTGCCCGTCGAATTTCTTAATCGCCTCCTCGGCCGCGGCGCGGTCCGCGTATTCGACGAAGGCGAATCCACGGGCCCGACCCGTCTCGCGATCGAGCGGACGCACGATTTGAGTGGGCGTTCCGACCTGCGAAAAATGGGTGCGCAGATCGTCTTCGGTGGCTTGATACGGCAAATTGCCAATGAACAATCGGACTGATGGCACTGGGTGACTCGGACAGGAGGCTAGGTCGTAGCGAGAGGCGATGGGGCAGCGAAAGTCAGGTTGACTGGGGGAAGAGCTTAGCAAAATGACCGAAACGCTTCAAGACAGCGCCTCGAGCTGGTTGCGGATCGCGTCGAGCCGCTGCTGCAGCATATCGCGATGCGCGGCGCGGCACGCGGCGCCCAGCTCGGCCTGGGTTTGAGCCAGGGCGAGCTCGAGCGTACGTCGCTGCTGCAGCCTGGCGCGCTCGTCTTCGGTGAGCTCGGGCTTCAGACGCCGCTCGCGATCGGCATCATCTTGCTGCGACTCGACTGCTTTCGATTCCCAGCCGCGGGCCATCGGACCTCTCATGGTACACGCTCGTCCCACGTCCGGACAGTCCCGTCGCCGATCTGGCCTCGGAGCGCGAGTGTAAATCGTTGCCGTGACGCGACTTGAGCGCGGCAGCCGGGGCTGGCAGCAAACGTGCTCACGCCAGCCCCTATGGATCGTGTCCTGCAGGATCTCCGTCACGCGGCGCGCATGCTCGCGCGCACCCCGGTCTTCACCCTCGTCATCATCTTCACGCTCGCCGTCGGCATTGGCGCCAACACCGCCATGTTCTCGGTCGTCAACGCTGTACTGCTCCAGTCGCTGCCCTTCAAGAACGCCGATCGCATCGTCGACATCAACGAAGTGGAGAAGCGGCAGCGCAACCGCGGCGCGATCGCGCCGGCGAATTTCGTGGACTGGCGCGCACAGGCCGCGTCGTTCGAGTCGATGAGCCTCTACTCCGAGCGGAACATGAACGTCGCCACCGCCGGCGGGGAGCCGGAACGCCTGTCGGGCGCGGCGACCTCGACGACCTTCTTCGACGTGCTCGGCGCCGAACCCGTGCTCGGACGCGCCTTCCAGCGTGGCGATGCCGAGCCGGGGCAGTCCAACGTCGCCGTTCTCGGCTACGGGCTGTGGCAGCGTCGCTTTGCGGGTGCCGCCAACGTGGTCGGTCAGTCGATGCGCATCAACGGCGCGCCGTACACGATCGTCGGCGTGATGCCGGCGACCGTGACCTTCCCGGCGCGTGCTGAGTTGTGGGTGGCGTCCACTTACGACCTGCCTCCGGGTGGCGGCGGCGACCCGCGCGAGAATCGAGGCATGCATTACTTGCGCGGTGTCGCCCGGTTGAAGCCGAGCGTCACCGTCGCGGCCGGGAACGCCGAGCTCGACACGATTGGGCAGCAGCTGGCGCGCGCGTATCCCGACACCAACTCGAACTTCGTCCCGGTCGTGACTCCGCTCCAGGACGTGCTCGTGCGCTCGGCTCGGACGCCGCTCCTCGTCCTGCTCGGCGCAGTCCTGTGCGTGCTGCTGATCGTCGTCGCCAACGTCGCGAACCTGCTGATGGCGCGCGCCACCGTCCGGTCCCGCGAGCTCGCGATTCGCGCCGCGCTCGGCGCCGGCCGGCAGGTGCTCATTCGTCAATTGCTCACCGAGAGCGTACTGCTCGCCATCGTCGGCGGCGCCTTCGGGGTACTGCTCGCGTTCTGGGGCGTGGACCTGATTCTCGCGCTCGAACCGGGCGAGATTCCTAGAGTCGCGCCAATCGCCGTCAACGGCCAGGCGTTGTCATTTGCAGTTGGACTGTCGGTGATGACCGGCCTTCTGTTCGGTGTGGTACCGGCGTGGCAGGCCTCGAGCCCCGAGCTGCAGAACACCCTGAAGGACGCGACGCGCGGCACTACCGGCGACGGCCATCGCCATGTCGCCCGGATGGGGCTCGTGCTCGCGGAGGTCGCGTTGTCGCTCGTCCTGCTCGTCGGCGCGGGGCTCCTGTTCCGCAGCCTGATGAATCTCCTCAACGTGCCGCTCGGGTTCTCGTCGTCTCAGATCACGACGATGCAGGTGGCGCCGACTGGTGAGGGGTATCGCTCGCCCGAGCAGGCCGTGGCCTACTGGGATCGCGTCCTGGAGCGTGTGCAGGCAGTCCCGGGCGTCGAAAAGGTGGCGCTCACCAACAGCATGCCGATGAGTGGCAACATCGGCATCTTGTCCTATGGCGCGGAAGGGAAGCCGCAACTCCCGCCAAACCAGTCGCCACTGTCGCACTTCGCCAGCGTCTCGCCGAGCTATTTCACGCTGCTCGGCATCCCGGTGCTGCAGGGACACGAGTTCACGACGAGCGACGCGGTGATCAACCCGCGGGCGATCGTGGTCAACGAGGCAATGGCGCGGCGCGAATGGCCGGGGGAGAACGCCATCGGCAAGCGCATCACGTTCGGTCCGCCGACGACCCCGGCTCGAACGATCCGGAATGGCTCGAGGTGGTTGGTGTCGTCGGCAACATCCGCCAGTACGGCGTTGACCAGGAGCCGGTCCCGACGACCTACGTGCCCCACACGTCGGCGCCGACCCAGGCGCTGACGATCATGGTCCGCTCGGCGGGCGATCCATCCAGCGTCACCGGCAGCGTACGCGCCGCGCTGCAAGGCATCGACAGCTCGCTGCCGATCTCGCGGCTGCGGCCGCTGGACGAAGTCATCGGCGCGTCGCTCACTCAGCGCCGCTTCAACATGACGCTGCTCGCGGTATTCGCCGGTATCGCGCTCGTCCTGGCGATTGCCGGCATCTACGGCACGGTGTCCTACGCTGTCGCGCAGCGGACCCAGGAGCTCGGGATCCGCAGCGCCCTCGGGGCGACGCGGGCCGACGTGCTACGACTCGTCCTGTTTGACGGGCTGAAGCCGGTGGCGCTGGGCCTCGCGCTCGGTATTGGCGGCGCGTTCGTCCTCCGCCGCTCGCTGGACCGACTCGTCTACGGCGTGACGACCTCGGATCCAGCGACCTTCATCGCGCTGCCGATGCTGCTGGCCGTCGTCGCCGTGATCGCCAGCCTCGTTCCGGCGCTGCGTGCCGCAAAGGTCGATCCGATGACCGCCTTGAGAGTGGAGTGAGATCGATCGCGAATCTGTCGCTCTCATGATCTGTTGATCTCGCGATCAATCTCTTGGACTGTTGATCTCGTGATCTATCTATTGATCTTGAGGTACAGTCGTCGCGGCGCAGCCGCTTACGCGGCCTCGAGAGAGATCGCCGATCATCAGATGGATCACCAGATCGCGACGTCGCCAGATTGATCGCCAGATCACCAGGTCACCAGATCTCGAGATTCGCGTTCACTATGACCTTCTCGTCTGTTACGCCCAACCTGATCGTCAGCGACGTTGCCGCGAGCACCCGGTTCTATCAGGACGTGCTCGGCTTCCAGATCAAGCAGACGGTTCCCGATCAGGCGCCGCACGTGTTCGTGTGGCTGGAACGCGACGGCGTCCCCGTCTTCCTCAACGCACGCCATGCCGCCGCCGAGGATTATCCGGACGTGATGAAACGGCCGGCGGGAGGCACGGCGGCGCTCTTCTTCATCGTTTCGGAAGTTGATGCGCTGCACGCCGCGGTCGCGCCTCGCGCAACCGTCATCATGCCGCTCAAAACGCAGTTCTACGGCATGCGCGAGTTTGCGGTGACCGATCCGGATGGGCACATCCTGACCTTCGCCGAGCGCGTGGGTTAGGCGGTTCGATCGGGAGACCCGGGTGATCTTCCTGACGCAGCTGGCAATGGTGGAGATGTGCCAGGCGATGCCCTCGACCCGTAACGAAGGTTGGGTTCTCGACGCGCCGGGTGACGATGGCCGCGCGACGCTGACGCTGCGGCCGCCGGTGGCGGTGAGCCAGGCACCCGCACCGGTTGCGCCGCCACCGGAGGAAACCTACGGTGACGAGTGGCAGGTCGGAACCGGGTTCGCCTGGAGCATCGACCTGCTCGAATCGAAAGGTGATCGGCGATATGTGCCGGTCACCGTCTCGTGGGCCCGCCGTCTCATCTCCGAGGGCGGGCCCGGATTTCTCCGCGGCAGCCTGTCGTGGGGTGTGGAGGTGATGCCGCTGTACCTGCAAACCGCTCCGAGCTCCACGACCGGCTTCGGCGTCTCGCCCTTGGTATGGCGCTGGCGCTTCGTCCCGCACGGCGCCGCTGCGCCGTTCGCTGAGCTCGCCTTCGGCGGGATCTTCACCGCCGACCCCGTGCCCGAAGGCACCCGGACCGCCAACTTCCTCGCGCACGGCGCCTTTGGCCTCCGCTGGCGCCCGGCGAAACGACTGTCGCTCGTCACCGCCTACCGTTTTCAGCACATCTCGAACGGCAACCAACTCGCCAGCAACCCCGGCGTCAACGCCCACGTAGCCTGGGCCGGGCTCTCGCTCACGCGCTAGCCCAGTGCGGCCGGCGCGGCACTCCGCACCTCGCACCCGTGCACCCCTGCACCTTTGCACCTCTGCACCTCTGCACCTGTGCACCTTTCGCACCCGTGCGCCTTCACACCCGCGCACCCTTCGTGTGCACTCGTCTGTTATCTTTAAGCTGTCCATGCAATTGGCCCTGCGGTTTGCGTCCGACGAGCCGGCGCCGCGGTTCGTGCGGCACCGACGCGCCCGCCGCTATATCCTGCGCGTGCTCGATGACGGATCGCTGCGGGTCACGGTACCGCGCTGGGGCTCGAAGCGCGCCGCGCTCCAGTTCGTTGCCGCCAGCGAGGCCTGGATCGAGGATCAGCGGGCGCGGCGTCGCTCGCGTCCGGCGCGCCACGCGGCCGACACGACCGCAGTGCGCCGCCGGGCCGAGGCCGAGCTGCCGGCCGAGTTGTGGCGCCTCGCCGCCACGCACGGGATCGATGTTCGCCGCGTCTCGGTTCGCAATCAGCGGTCGCGGTGGGGATCGTGCTCGCGGCGCGGCACCATCACGCTCAACTGGCGGCTCGTGCTGGTGCCCGACTTCGTCCGCGAGTACGTCATCCTGCACGAGCTGATGCACCGGCGCGAGCTCAATCACTCACCCCGCTTCTGGCGGCTGGTCGCGGCTGTCTGCCCCCGCCTCGTCGAGGCCCGGCGCTGGCTTCGCACCGAGGGACAGGCGCTCTTTTGAGGGACGTTCCCATGATGCGACTCTTCACCATCGTCGCGACCGCGGTGCTGCTGCTGGCAACGACGCGGCCCGCCGCGGCCCAGATCAGCCTCGGGCCGATCGTCGGCGCGGCCACGGCGCACATCGGCTCGGCGATCGGGACCGACGATCGCGGCTCGACCCTGTCCGTGGGCGGATCGGTGGCCGCGGTCGAATCGACGGGGTGGGGCGCCGAATTCGACGCGGGGTTCGCCAACAACGACGACGGGCGGACCGGTGGCCTCGATGCCCAAAGCTACATGCTGAACGTCATCGGGGTGTGGCCAAAAGGGCGGCTGCGTCCGTTCGGCACCTTTGGCGCCGGTGTGATTCACGCGCACACATGCGACAACGGCTGCGCCAACACCACCGCCTGGACCGACTGGGGCCTCTCCGGCGGCGGCGGGGCGTTCTTTTTCCTCAATGAGACGTTCGGCCTGCGCGGCGACGCACGATACTTCTCGACTGCGGGTCGCGAGAACGGCGTCGGCTTCTGGCGCATCACCATCGGCGCCACGTTCCTGTGGTCGGCCGACTGATCGTTTCGACGCTGCTCGCGTGCACGTTGGGCGCGGCGGTTGATCCGGCTCCTCGAGTCCAGGATGCCCGCGAACCGTACGATGCATTGAGTGCGGCGCAGCGAGTGGTCTTGCCAGGCGTCGTCACGCGAGCGCGTGACGACTACAACCAAGCGCCGGCGTCATTTCGGCAGGCGTTCGAGGTCATCACGACGCGGCTCTCGTCGCTGCTCCTCTGGGATCCAGAAAATGGCGAAGTGCTCGGCTCCGCGCTCGAGTTGATCGAGCAGGTCGAAATGCCCGCCGCGCAGCCGCCGTCGGAGACAGGGGCGATGCGGCTGTCGGTGACGCTGGCCTCCGGGGCCCGCGACCGGCTGCGTCGCTCCCGCGAGTTCGCCCGCGCTGACGCGGCCGGCGACGTCGCGTTCGTGCATGGCGATCCGCCGCAGGTTCGTATCGAGTTGACCGGGCCGGCCTCGCACGCAGTCGTCGCCGTGATCCGGCGATGAACTTCCGTGCACACCGCCGCGATTTGCACGGAAGTTCGCCGTCGCCCGCGCCGGCGCTCGCTTTGGGATTGCCTCGGCCGCTGCCGCCCGGCATCCTATAGTCCCCCGCCAGCTCGATCGCTCATGAACGAAACGCAGCCCAGACTCTCGATTCTGATCGCGCACCATGATGCCGCCGTCGGCGGACGCCTCTGCAGCCTGTTGTTCGAAGCCGGTCACGCGCCGCAGCTGGTTGGCAACCGCGACGCCGCGCTCGAGCGGGCTCGCCTCCTCAATCCCGATGTTCTGCTGGTGAGCCTCGACGTCGCGGGCCGCGACGATTTCGCCCTGTGCCGAGACTGGCACGGGGATCGGCAGACCAGGCTGACGCCGCTCGTGCTGGTCAGCGAGTCGGCGGATCGCGAGCGCCGCCTGAAAGCGCTCGAGGCCGGCGCCGACGACTTCGTCACGCTGCCGGCCGATCGCGCCGAGCTGCTGGCCCGCGTACGCTCGTTGGCCCGCATCAAACGGCACATCGACGAGATGGATTCGGCTTCGGCCATCATCAGCACGCTGGCCGTGATGGTGGAGACGCGCGACGGTCATTCCGAGGGCCATTGCCATCGGATGGCGCACTACGCGACGGCGTTGGGGCGGGCGATTGGGCTCGGCGAGACGGATCTGCAATCGCTCTACCGCGGTGGGTTCCTGCACGACATCGGGATGATGGCCATCCCAGACTCGCTCCTTCGCACCCCAGGTCCTCTGAGGCCGGAAGACTACGAGCTGATCCGCTCCCACACCGTCGTCGGCGACGAGCTGTGCGGCCGGCTCCGATCGCTGCAGACAATTCGGCCCATCGTCCGCAGCCATCATGAGCGCCAAGACGGGTCGGGTTACCCGGATGGATTGAAAGGCGAGGAGGTGCCGCTCCTTGCGCAAATCATCGGCATGGTTGACGCGTTCGACGCCATTACCTCCAGGCGCGCCTACAGCCAGCAGCAGCCCACCGCCATCGCGGTGACCGTGCTCCAGCGACAAGTCGAGCTCGGCTGGCGCCGCGCCGACCTGGTCGCCGCATTCAGCGACGTGGTGGAGCAGGGCAAGCTGGACGGTTTGCTCTTCGAGACCACCCACGCGTCGTGAACAGCGCCCTGGGAGGGATGGACGGCCGCTAATCAGGTGCGAGCGGCTTTACGCCTTTTATTCCTGCGTGAGCGTCGGGTCCCGCCCGCGTGACGGGCAGCGAAGTCCATGTGGCGAAACCTTCGTTGACGTGCAGGTCTCGGGCGGCCGCACCATCAGGCTCGTCCTCCCTCGCGACGCCACCGTCGGTGCCGAGACAGCACCCGAACGGACTACCGTCGTCGGCGAGGTTCCAGGCACCGCGATCGTGCTGACCGATACCTATTCCTCGCTGGCTGGAGGGATGTCGTATTGCCAGGCCGGCGAGGAGCAGTTTCTTCGCGTGGTGCCGCTTGCGCAGGGAGCCCCTTACGAGCTTGCCACGATCAAGCTCGCAAGCTGTCGCGAGAACCTGGAGCTTGCCGATCCCGGCGTCGATTGGATTGCACCCTCGCAGACCGTGCGCATCCACTGGCTGTCGGGGCCTGACGGCACGCCCGAAGTGCGCGACGTGGTGATCGGCGCCGACGGGCGAGTGCAGCGCCGGCCCTGAGGTCCGGCGGCTTCCACTCGCGCGCCAACGCGCGCCTCTGGCGACGAAACTGTTGATTACGTGCGGCTTACGGCGTTATAGTGCAATTCCGTGCACTGTCACAGGGTCAGCGTCGAGATGCCCGTTTGGGCATCACCCCCACCCGACCGCTCGCCCCCGCGTCCCAGCTCCCCCTTCGCCGCCCGGCAAGGAGTGTGTAGGTGAACAGCTATCGTTCCGGACTGATGGCCGCCGCGGTGGCGTGCTTCCTGGCGCCCGCCTCCGCGCGGGCTCAAGGGATGGAGGGCGCCCGCTCGGTGACTCTCGCCGTGGGCACCGGCCTCGCGCTGAGCGGCACGGTCATCAACGAAGAAACCGGGCGCATCAACGGCACGCCGACGGTGTTCGTCGAGCAGGGTTACGGCAATCATTTCAGCGACGCGTTGCGCGTCCGGGTGATGGGCAACTTCGGTCTTGACTACAACAAGGAGGCGTTCGCCACGTTCGCCTACAACAAGATGAACGCGACCGAGCGCGTGACTGGATCGACTGGCGGCTATCCGCTCTACACACGGTTCGGCAACACCTCAGCGCTCGATATCGAAGGCGGGCTCCGCTACTACTTCCGTCCCGAGGGTCTGACGAAAACCTACGTCGCTGGCGTGGCCGGCCTGCGGTTTGCGGAGGATGTTGGCGCAACGATTCGCGTTCTCGAACTCGGCCTGACCCTGACCGACCTGAAGTACTGGGAGAGCTCGACGATGTTCCTCGTCGGCGCCGATACCGGAGTCAGCCACGACCTCTCCGATACCATCGCGATTGGCGCCGAAATTGGCCTCCGATATCAACCGAAGCCGAGCCCTGCGCCGATTCTCGAAGGAACGGGACTCGAGAACATCAACGACACCGGCAGCCGGTGGTCCCTGCCAATCAGCGCGTTCCTGACATTGAGGTTCTGATGCATACCTCGACATCCACGTGGCTGGCGCTTCGCCAGACGAGAACAGCATGCGCGGCGGGTCTACTGGTCGCGACGGCGCTCCTGTCGCCGGGCGCGGCGGCAACGGGCGCCGGACAGGTACCCGCCGACGCGGTCACGTTTCGACAGCTGAGCGCTGACGTGAACAGCGCCGAACCGAAGGTACGCCGGGCGGCCCTGAAGACCCTCGCGACGATGGGGCCGGAGGCCCTCGATCCGATCAGCCTGCTGGTGGCGGATCCGATGCGGGACATCCGTCACGACGCCATCCAGGCGGTGGTCGGGATCTATGTCGAGCCGCCGCCGAAGCGCCGGGTCTCGTCCCCTGAAGAGGCCTTCGAGTGGTCGCCGTATCTCACCACGCCGTGGGCAGTGCCTTCGGTGCTGACGACCAATCTCGTCCGCGCGCTCGCCGACGACTGGCCTTCGGAGCGGCGAGATGCCGCCTACGCGCTCGGCGTCGTATTGTCGCCGCCGATCGACGCTCGCGTCGCTGACGAACTGACCTACTCGTTGTCCGATCCCGCGAGCGAGGTACGGCTGGCCGCGGTTCGCGTGCTCGGGCGACTGCAGGCTGCGAAGGCCGGCGACCAGCTGATTGGCCGCATCGTGGATTCGGACCTCGCCGTGAGGCTGGCGGCGATGCGAGCGGTGGGCGAGATCCGCGAGGCCCGTGCGCTGGTCGCGCTGCGTCAGCAAATCGACTACTACGGGTCGGCCACTGCCGGCCGGGCGGCGCTCGATGCGTTGGCCCGCATCGCGCACCCCTCAACAGCGGGATTGATCGAGCAGGAGCGGTTCTCACACAACGGAGAAAACCGCCGAATTGCCTATGAGGGGATCGCTCGGCTCGGCGGCGTCCGCGACGCCGATGCGTCGTCGGTGGAGCAGAAGCTCACCGAAGAACGGGACAACGAAGTGCGCCTGGCGATGGCATTTGCGCTTGCCGCGGCGGGCCGCCCGTACGTCGAGCGTGTGGTGCAGGCCGTCGCCGATCCGCCACTCGCAGATCAGGCGATGGGATACCTCGTCGAACTCGGCCGGATCCAGCCCGATGCGCTCGTGCCGCACCTGCAGGATCGCGATCCGGTCATCCGCGCGCGCGTCGCGACCGCGACCGGGCTCGTCGGCGGTCAGATGGCGGAGTCCGAGCTGACCCGGCTGACGACCGATGGCGACCCGACGGTGCGTCGAGCCGCCGAAGCTGCCATTCTGCGTCTGCGGACGGTCAGCAAGAAACCGGGGACGGCACGTTAGGCGGGTCGGTGGCTCTCGATTTCGCACTGCTGAGTGGATCGAGCAGTTCGATTCCCAGCGTGTCGCGCCCGCGATCACTCGTGGTGCCGGAGGAGGGGGTCGAACCCACACACTCGCAAGGAGTACGGGATTTTGAGTCCCGCGCGTCTGCCAGTTCCGCCACTCCGGCCCGAAGGTGTTCTCTCGATTATACGGGGTTCGCGCCAGCGGCTACGGCCGCCACAGGAGCCCGACCATCTGCACCGACACGCCGCCGCGTTTCGGTTTGACCACGACACGCTGAAGGTCCTCTGCAGCGGGGTCCCACTCGGCCTGCACCGCGGCGAGTTCCGACTCGAGCGCCCCCTGCACGTCGGCGAGCTGCTGTTCCAGCACGCCGACCGTTGACGTCGCCCGCGTGACATCGGCCGACTCGCGGGTCACGCGTCCCATGCTGCGCGCCGCCGTCGCGACGCGGCCGATGTTCGCCGCGCTGATCGACTTCCGCCCGAGCAGCGCGCCCAGCACTGAGGTGCCGAAGGAGACCGCGGCGGTCATCTTCGACTCCGTCGCCTGCTGCGACTCCCGATCCACGGCCTGCTGCGCGCGACGCAGCTTGTCTTCGGCCGTTCTGATCTTCGCCGCGTGCTTCTCGCGCACCCGCGCGAGCGCCGCGTCACGCCCCTCGCGCATCGTCTGTTGCAGCCGGATCCGGAAATCGCGTTCGGATTCGTCAGGGGCGGAGCCGAGGCCGGCCCGCGCGCTGCGGAGCACCTCGATCGACTGCGACTGCGCGCTCCACCGCGCGAAGTCCTTTTCCCACGTCGTGTAGCTGCGCGGCCGGGTGGCCGCGGCCGGCAGCGGTGAAAACCCGGTCCCGGCCGGCGGCCTGGTCGCAAGATCGTCCACCTGGAAGTCAGCGGGTTCGGCATGGTCCCAGTCCACGGCAACCGCGCCATCGTTGATTGGCGTCACCAGCGTGACGGTGCGGGTCTCGTCGATCCCCAGCTTCGTGTCGCTATAGGTGATGCGCGCGACCCCCATCAGCGTGGGCGAGAGCTGGTCACCGTCCTGCGCGGGCGCGAAGAACTGGTGGATCGCGGGATCCAAAACCGGTGCGGCTTGTGCGGCAGCTGCCACCTGCGCGAGAGGTGCGGGCGCGGCCGGTGCCACAGGTGCGGCAGGCGCGGACCTGTCGCGCCGAAGCTCATCGCCAGAGCCGGGACCCGAAGCGGATGCGGCCGTTGAGCCCGCCGAACCGCACAAGCGCCTGATCTCGTCGCGGCCCATCGGGCCGCGGAGGTACGACAGCGTCCACCGGGTCTCGAAGACCGCCGGACGCTTCTCGTGGACGTTGTGGAGCAGGAAGATCCGCTTGCCGAGCGATGAGAGCAGCTGGTCGAGCGCTCCACGATCGAAACCCTCGCCGGAGCTTGCCGCAACACCCTCCAGCCCATCGAGCACGCGCGCCTTGTCGCGTTCGGTCTGGAGCCGGCCGAGCATCCAGGTGCCGCAGTTGGAGAGCGCTTTGTAATCCAGGTCGACCGGGTTCTGCGTGGCCAGGGTCAGGCCGATCCCGAACGCCCGCGCCTGCTTGAGCAGCTTCAAAAGCGGCGCCTTTGACGGCGGATTCGCGACCGGCGGGAGGTAGCCGAAGATCTCGTCGAAGTAGACCAGCGCCCGGAGGCTCGACGTGCCGCGCTGCGCCCGCATCCACGTCACCAGCTGGTTGAGCAGCAGCGACACGAAGAACATGCGCTCGTTGTCGTCGAGGTGAGCAATGGAAATCACCGCTACGCGAGGATTTCCGCTCGAGGTGTAGAGCAGCGAGCCGATATCGAGGGGGTCGCCCTGGAGCCACGCGCCGAAGCTCGGCGCGGCCAGAATCTGGTTGAGTTGCATTGCCAGCGCAAAGCGATCTTTGGACGGGAAGAAGGTCTCGAGCTCCATCACGCCGACCTTCGGCAATTGGCGGCTGCTGCACGGCCGCGATCAGGCCGGCGAGATCGAGATCGCGGCCCTGGCGCCAGGCCTCGGCGAAGAGCGTCGAGACGAGAATGTGCTCGCGGCTGCGCAGAGGCTCGGCATCCACGCCGGCCAGCGTCAGCACGCTGGTCGCCGCGGCGCTGACGCGATCGCCGAGCAGGTCCGGATCCTCCCGCACTTCGCGCGGCGGGGCGGCAAACGAATTCAGAATCGAGATCGGCCGGCCGGTCGTGCTGCCCGGCGTGTAGAGCATGAAATCGGCGGCCGCTTTGAGGCGGGCTATACGAGCGCCGTCCTGTCCCCAGTCCTGGAGGCCCTTGCTCCAGCGCGCCGCCTCGGCGGCTCCGAATTGCGCGGGGGTCTTCCCGGCGCTCTTGGCCTCGTCCTCGTTGACCCACGGCGTGAACTCATCCGCGGAAAGGTTGGGAAACGTCAGCAGCAGGTTGGCGAGGTCGCCTTTCGGATCCACCGCGAGCACCGGGATGCCGTCGATCGCGGCCTCCTCGATCAGCCCGATGCCCAGGCCGGTCTTGCCGCTGCCGGTCATGCCGACGATGACGGCATGCGTGACCAGGTCCGACGAGTCGTATAGAAGAGGTGACCCGGAGCGGGTCTTGGTGGCCGGGTCGATTTGCTGTCCGAGATAGAAGAGGCCGAGCTTTTCGTAGTCCATACAGGGGGGGAAACAGGAGTCGGCTCATCGTCTCGCTGGCGCGGCGCGAGCGCAAGCGCAATCCCTGCTTCGATCCCAAGTCTCCAGTTCCAAGCCTCAGCCAAGCCCAGGCCCCAGCCCCTCCCCGCTAAAGCTACGGCGGGAAGCTACTGTCGGACCCTCCCGTCCGTCGTCCAACGGTAGATCGTGCGGGTGCGGCCTTCCTTGTCCTGGAACGTGTCGATCTTCTCGGCCTCCCAATCGCCCATCGCGAAGTTGTGGGCGACGATGCGGGTGCCGGGTTTCAGCTGGCGGGTCAGAATCGGCCGCAGTTTGAGGTTCGAGGAAGACAGTAAGTACAACGTCACGACCGTCGCCTGGCTCAGGTCGGTGGTCATCGCATCCTCGAGCTTGAAAGTGACCAGGTGGCTCACACCGGCGGCCTTGGCGTTCGCGTTGGCCTCGGCAATGCGCTGCGGGTCGATATCGACGCCGATGCCCTTCGCGCCGTAGGTTTTGGCGGCGGAGATTGGGATGCGGCCATCGCCACAGCCCAGGTCCAGGACCACATCGGACTTCGTCACGCCGGCAAGTTTGAGCATGCGATCCACGACATCCTGCGGCGTCGGGACGTACGGCGCCAGTTGTGGCGCGTCCGGGCGCTTCTGGCCCGGCGGTGGAGTTCCCGGCTGGGCTTGAAGCGCGGCACTTGTGTTGATTGCGGCTGAGTCAGCCCTTGGATCTGAGCCCGACAGTATCAAGGCGAGCATCAGCAGGAGCGCGGCGCGGCGGGTCATATCGTGCAGTTTACAGCGGTGCCAGGACGCTAACCGCAGGCCAATTCAGGGGTTAGTCCAACGGTGCGGGGAAGAGCCAGAAACCCTTGTTTTTCTGAGCATTTCCGTTGATTTTCGGGGGTGACTGGGCTATACTTGGAACACCTTTTGGGGCACGCCGTTCCCACCTAATTCACGCGTCGAAACGAGGGCTCACGTGTCATTTCAGATCGGCGACAAGGTCATCTACCCGAATCACGGTCTCGGTGTTGTCGAAAAGGTCGAAGAGAAGACCATTCTCGGCATGACGACCGGATTCTTCCACCTCCGAATCATCGCGAACGAGACCACGGTACTCGTTCCGGTCTCGAACGTCGACAACGTCGGATTGCGTCGCGCGATCACCGACGAAGAGGTGGAGCGTCTCTTCTACCTGCTCTCGGACGGCAAGATCGACAATCACCAGAACTGGAAAGGCCGGTTCAAGGACAACTCCGACAAGATGCGCACCGGCTCGATCTACGACATGGCCGACGTGCTCAAGAGCCTCACGTTCCTGGCCAAGTCCAAGAGCCTGTCGTTTCGCGAGAAGCGGATGCTCGATCGTGCGAAGGCGCTCATCGTCTCTGAGATCTCCGAGGTCATGCGCCTGACCGCGGCTAGCATCGAGGAGCGCGTCAATCAGGCGCTCGAGCAGTGCTTCGTCAACAAGGCCAAGATCGCGCAGCGCGCCGCG
This sequence comes from uncultured Acidobacteriota bacterium, assembly GCA_963709325.1. Classification (GTDB taxonomy): domain Bacteria; phylum Acidobacteriota; class Vicinamibacteria; order Vicinamibacterales; family UBA2999; genus VFZN01. The sequence goes on from CAVPVV010000001.1 coordinate 593,742, forward strand.
GCGCGTGCCGCGACCACGCCGCCTGCTCCGGCGCCGAAGGCGGTGGCGCCCGCTCCGGCGCCGAAGGCCGTGGCCGCACCGAAGCCGATCGCGGCAGCGAAGCCGATCGCCGCTGCCAAGCCGCTGCCCGTCCCCAAAGCCGTCGCTGCGAAGCCGGTTGCTGCCAAGGCCGTCGCCAAGCCGGTCGCGGCCAAGCCGGTGCCGGCCAAGGCTGTCTCGGTGAAGTCTGCCAAGCCCGCCGCCCGCGCGGCGGCTAAGGCCCCGAGGGCTCGGGCAAGCTAAACGTGAGAAGTTAGAAGTGAGAAGCCAGGGCCGGTGAGCGAGAGCGTTCACCGGCCCGTTCTCTGTACGCCCGGCAGTATCATCGAACCGCTGGAGGCCCGAACGTTGAGAATGCGTCCCCATCGCCCCGCGCTGGCCGCGTGGCTGCTGCTGCAGATCGTCGCGCCGGCGCTGGCGCAGGACCAGCCGCGCCGCCAGGTCACCGCCGACGACTACGCGCGGGCGGAGAAGTTCCTCGGCTACAACGTCAATCCGCTGGTGCTGAACTCCGGCGTTCGCCCCAACTGGCTGCCCGATGGACGCTTCTGGTACCGGACCGCGCGCGCGGAGGGGCCGGAGTTCGTGCTCGTCGATCCGGTCAAGCGCACCAAGGGACCCGCGTTCGATCACGAGAAGCTCGCCGCCGCGCTCTCGACCGCTGCGGGGCGCACCTACGAACGGGCCAAATTGCCGATGCTGGCCATCGATCTCGCTCCCGATGGACGACAGGTGCTTTTCAATATCGGCCAGCGGCGCTTCACGTGCGACGTCACCGGGACCGCCTGTACAGCGGCCGAGCGGCCCGCGCCGCGAATGGAGGTCCTGTCGCCAGACGGCAAGCGCGCTGCGTTCCTGCGCGACTGGAACCTGTGGGTGCGCGATGTTGCGACCGGGCAAGAAACCGGGCTCACGACCGACGGCGTCAAGGACTACGGCTATGCCACCGACAACGCCGGCTGGCGCTACAGCGATCGGCCGGTCGTGAAGTGGTCGCCGGATTCGCGCCGAATCGCCACGTTCCAGCAGGACCAGCGCACCGTCGGCGAGATGTACCTGGTGGACACGCGGGTCGGCCACCCGAAGCTCGAGGCGTGGAAGTATCCGCTGCCGGGCGACAAAGTCATCGCGATGATCGAGCGCGTCGTCATCGACGTGGAGCGCAAGCGCGTCGTCCGCCTCAAGGTTCCACCCGACCAGCATCGCTCGACGCTCTGTGACGACGTCATCTGCGGGAACGACTGGGTGGACGTGCAGTGGTCGCCGGACAGCGCGAGCCTCGCGTTCGTCTCGTCGTCGCGCGATCACAAGCTGGCCGAGCTCAAGGTCGCCGACGCGCAGAGCGGCGCGGTTCGCGACGGCCTGCACGAGCTCGTTGGTACGTTCTTCGAGTCGGGCAATGGGCGCGCCAACTGGCGCTACCTGCCGGCGTCGAATGAAGTCATCTGGTTCTCGCAGCGCAGCGACTGGGGACACCTGTACCTCTACGATCTGGCCACGGGCCAGCAGAAGCGCCAGATCACCAGCGGGAACTGGAACGTCACCCAGGTACTGCACGTGGACGAGCGCAGCCGGACGATCTATTTCGCGGGTGTGGGACGTGAAGGAGGGAGGGATCCCTACTTCCGCCACTTCTACCGCGCGAAGATGGATAGCGAGAGCATCGAGCTGCTGTCGCCGGCCGATGCCGATCACGAGGCATTCCTGGACACGTCGGGCAGCTACTTCGTGGACGCCTGGTCCACGCCCGACACGCCGCCGGTGGCCGTGCTGCGCGACGCGACCGGAGCAGAGGTCCTTCCGCTCGAGAGCGCTGACATCAGCCGCCTGATCGCCACCGGCTGGCAGCCCCCGACGCGGATTACCGTGAAGGCGCGGGACGGCGCAACGGATCTTTACGGCCTGCTGTTCAAGCCGACGACCTTCGATCCGGCGAAGAAATACCCGGTCGTCAACAACATCTATCCCGGCCCGCAGACCGGCAGCGTCGGCAGCCGCCAGTTCGCTGCGGCCCGCGGCGACACGCAGGCGCTCGCCGAGCTCGGCTTCGTCGTGGTGCAGATCGACGGGATGGGGACGCCGTGGCGATCGAAGCGCTTCCACGAGGCGTACTACGGCGACATGGGAGACAACACGCTGCCCGATCAGGTGGCCGCCATGAAAGAGCTGGCATCCCGCTTCCCGTGGATCGACCTCGACCGCGCCGGAATCTACGGACACTCGGGTGGCGGCTTCGCTACCGCCGGCGCCATGTTCCGTTACCCGGACTTCTTCAAAGTCGGCGTGTCGCAGGCGGGAAACCACGACAACCGCAACTACGAGGACGACTGGGGTGAGAAGTGGCAGGGGCTGCTCGAAAACCAGGCCGGCGGCAAGTCGAACTACGACGGCCAGGCGAACCAGCTGGTGGCTCACCAGTTGAAGGGCAAGCTGCTCCTGGCGCACGGCACGATGGACAGCAACGTTCCGCCTTACAACACGCTGCTGGTCGTCAACGAGCTCATCAAGGCAAACAAGGATTTCGATCTGATCCTGTTTCCCAATCGTGGCCACGGCTTCGGAAACGAGCCGTACATGACCCGGCGCCGGTGGGACTACTTCGTGATCAATCTGATGGGTGCGATTCCGCCTCAGGGGTACGAGCTGCGGCCTCCCACGGAAATACCCTGAGAAGGCAGAACGCAAAGGCAGAAGGCAAAAGGCAGAAGGCAGAAGGCAAAAGGGCAGAACCGTCCCAGTCGTGTCCACTCTGATCGCCGCAATCCGTTCCGTCGTCACGTACGTCGTCGTTTCCATCTACGTCCTGATCGCAGGCCTGCTGGGTATGGCGGTGGCGGTGCCGCTCAAGTGGGTGGGTCTGCTATACGACCTGGGGCACGTCGGCGTGGGGCTGGCGCTCGGGCTTGCCGGCATTCGCTACCGCGTGAGCGGACGCGAGCGCATCCCGAAAGGGCGCGCGGTGGTGTTCTGCTCGAATCATCAGAGCAACGTCGATCCCCCGGTGCTCTTCCGTGCGCTGCACCGCCGCCTGCACATCCTCTACAAGGCCGAGTTGAGTAGGCTCCCCGTGCTCGGCACGGTCATTCAGATGGGCGGCTTCATCCCGGTGCCGCGCGAACAGAAGGAAGCGGCAATGGAGGCCATCGACAAGGCGGCTGATTCGATCCGGGGCGGCAATTCGTTCCTCATCTTTCCCGAAGGAACGCGAAGCCGAACCGACCAGCTGCTGCCGTTCAAGAAGGGCGGCTTCATCATGTCGATCAAAGCGCAGGCCCCGATCGTCCCGGTGGCTATTTCAGGCGGCCGTGACGCCATGCGGAAGGGAAGCGCCATCATCCGGCCGGTTCGCGTCGAGGTGCGAATCGGGGAGCCCGTCGAAACCGCCGGCTATACACTGGACGAACGCGACGCGCTCATCCAGCTGGTGCGCGAACGGATCGAAGCGCTGCTCCGTCAGGATCAGAGCTAGGAGTTAGGAGCCAGGAGTCGCATGGATCTCCTCGTCACGCTTGGCCGCACGCTCGGCTTCTCGTTGGCGGCGGGGGTGAACCTCTACGCCACGGTCGCGCTGCTCGGGCTCGCGTCGCGCTACGGGTGGGTGAGCCTGCCGGAGCAGTTCCAGGTATTCAACAACCCGTGGGTGATCGGGTTCGCCGGCTTCCTGTACGTCGTCGAGTTCTTCGCCGACAAGATTCCGTGGGTGGACACCATGTGGGACACGGTCCACACCTTCGTCCGCCCGGTCGGAGGCGCGTTGATCGCCGTGGCGGCGCTTGGCGACGCCTCGCCTGCGACTGAAGGAGTAGTGGCCTTGCTGGGCGGCACCGTGGCCGCGGGCAGCCATCTGACCAAGGCGGGTACGCGCGTAGCCGCGAACGCCAGCCCCGAGCCGTTCTCGAACTGGGCGCTGAGCCTCGCCGAGGATGCGTTCGTTGTCGCCCTCGGATTCGTGACCCTGAAGTACCCGCTGCTGGCGCTCGCCATCAGCGCTGTGGTGCTCCTGACGATGGTGGTGACCGCCCGCCGGATCTGGCGGTGGGTGCGGCGGACGTCCCAGGCTTCGCCGGCGTGACCAGCAGGACCATCTTGCTGCCGCGCCCGTCTGAAGTACAGTGACCTCATGGCCCTTTGCGGCGGTTCCCGACCAGGTGGCGCGATGAAGATGCGACTCGGTGTGGCGCTGCTGGCAATCGCTTGTGGCGTGGGCGTTGGCGCACAGCAGCAGGGCGCCACGCCGACCCAGGAGGGGCAGATCGTGCTGCCCCGGTTCAGGGCCGGTGCGAACCTTGTCCGAGTCGATGCGTATGTCAGCGCCAACGGGCAAGCGGTCACGAGCCTCACCGCCGACGACTTCGAGGTCCTCGAGGACGACAGGCCGCAGAAGATCGAGAACTTCGAGGTGATCCGCCCGCGGGAGGCGTCCCCGGACACCGCCGCCGGATCGGCAACGCCCTCCTCGACCCGCGAACAGCGCGCCGCGGCGCAGGATCCAAACGCGCGATTGTTCGTCATCTTCCTGGACCGGTATCACGTGAGCCTGGACGGCTCCGCGCGATCGGCCGCTCCGATCGAAGCGTTGCTCGACAAGGTGGTCGGGCCGAACGATCTGGTCGGGGTGATGACGCCGGACATCACGCCACAGAACATCACGCTCGTCCGCAAGGGTGCCGGCCTGGATCGTTCGCTGCGGGATTTCTGGTATTGGGGTGACCGCGACAAGCTCAACTCATCGGATCCGCGGGAGGAGGAAATCAAGTCGTGCTACCCCGATGCCGCCGACACGGCCGGCATCGCGAAAGAGATGATCGAGCGGCGGCGCGAACAGCAGACTCTCAAGTCGATTGACGGGCTGATCGGCTATCTCGATGGGATTCGCGAAGAACGTAAGTTCGTCGTCCTGTTCTCCGAGGGTTGGGTGCAGTTTCGCCGAAGCGACGAGCTCGGCCGGCCACTGGGTCCCCCCGGGGCCCGCCGTGTCCCTGGCGGGCCCGAGCCCGTGGGCGTCGGCGCTGACGGGCGCCTCTCGACCGCCACACGCGAGCAGGGCGGCGGCTACGAAAGTTGCGACCGCGAGCGCGTGATGCTGTCCTACATCGATCACGAGCTCGAGGTGCGGCAGATGGCGCAGCGCGCCAATCGCGCCAACGTGTCGTTCTATCCGCTCGATCCGCGGGGCCTGGTCGCGACCGACGCCTCGCCGGTCGCGACCAGGAATTTTTCCCCGGAGCAGGATCGCGCGCGACTGGCGAGTCGTCAGGATGGGCTCAAGACGCTGGCCGAGCAGACCGACGGCGCCTGGATCCTGAATACGAACGATACGGCCGGCGCAATCACGCGGATCCTCGCCGACACGAGCTCGTACTACCTGCTCAGCTACTACTCCACTAATCCCAAGCTCGATGGCCGCTTCCGGCGGATCACCGTGAAGGTGAAAGGCGAGAACATGGAAGTGCGCCACCGCATCGGATATCTGGCGCCGACTGAGAGCGAAGCCCGCGCCGCGGGGTCTGCCGCGGCCAATACGATCTCCCGCGTCGCTGGCACGCTCGGGTTGAAGACGTCGCTGCCACCAGCGGTCTCGCGGGCGCTCGAATCGATCGCCCCTGGCCGCGGCAACATCTCGCTGCGCGTCCAGGCTACCGGGTTGGAGACACGCGTCCGCACCTTCATCGAGCTCGACCCGGTTACCGCGAAGCAGCCGGAATGGCAGATGGGCGGGACGCTGCAGATCACGCTCGAGCCCGAAAAGGGCGGCGCGCCGACAGTGATCAGTGCTCCGCTGCCTGCCGGTCAGCGGACCGTCGTCGTCGAGGGGCCGCCGGGGGACCTGCCGCCCGGCCGCTACTACGTGCGCGTCGAGGGTCGAGCGCAACGGGGTGCGGCGAGCGTGCGGGCCGCGACCGACGCGACGGTCGGCGCGCGCCGGGGCTTCGATTGGCAGTTCGCTGGTCGCCTATCGTCGTGGTCCCACGACCGGTCTGGCCTACCAGCCGACAGCGGACCCGAGATTCCGGCGGACCGAGCGGCTCCGTGGCGAGGTCCCGATTCTTGCGGAAGGCCAGGTCACCGGCGCCGGCCGCGTGCTGAACGTGGAAGGCCAGGCGCTGCCGCTGCAAGTGGCGATGAGCGAGCGCACGGACGAAAAGAGCTCGGCCCGGTTCCTGGTCGGCGAAGTCGTGCTTGCGCCGCTCGCCCAGGGAGATTTCATCCTCGAGATCCAAGCCGGACGGCAGACCGTCAGTTACGGCTTCCGGATCGTTCCGTAACGCGATCGATGCGCCGCCTGTCGCGTGTCGTGATGGCCTCGATCACCGGCCTTGGGATCGCCTGGATCGCGTCGGCGATCGCGTCGCCGCTTCTTCCTCCACTTGGCATTGTCACGGCTGCGGCTCTGGTCGGCGCATCACTCGCAGCTCTGCACGTTACAGCCGACATGGCAGAGCGCCGCGGTTGGATCTACTACCGGCGGAGGCACGGCAGCTGGGGCGCCGTCGGTGCCGCGATGGCCGAAGTGCAGGCGATCTACAGGCCCGGCCAGCACCACCTCCGTCAGGTGAAGGAACGATTCGACGTCGATCGGGACGAGGACGAAGAGGGCGACGGTCCCGCGCCGCTCAATCGAGCGTGAACGACAGGTACTGCAGCCGGCCCTCGCGCTGAATCTGCAGCGTGATCGCCGAGCCTGGCTTGAACGCCCGCAGCGCGGTACGCAGCTGCTCGAGCGTGTACATCTTCGTATCGTTCAGGCTGCGAATGACGTCTCTGGGGAGGAGCGGCACTTCGGAGGCCGGTCCGGCGGCGCGAGCCGCGACGATGATTCCGTACGGATCCCTGAGGCCGCTCGTGGCGTCGACGATGCGCGGGTCGATCTCGACGCCGAGGATGCCAAGCTCCGGGACCAGGTTCTTCTGAGGGTCGGCGAGTGATGCGACGGAATCGAACTCGCTCTTCTGTTCCACGGCTGCGACGTTGAACTTCGCCTGGGTCGAGCCCCTCTGGATGACCAGCTGCACCGGGTCCTGCGACTCGCGGAGGCGGAAGTTGTAGTTGACAGTCGGCAGGTTCTCGGCTGGTTGCCCGTCCACCGAGATGACGATGTCTCCGGGCTGCAGGCCGGCGGCTTCCGCCGGACCTCGCGGCCACACATCCGAGATGATGACGCCGTGATCGCGGCCGAGGTGCAGGCCCTCTGCCATTTCCGGTGTGATCGTCTGGAGGCTCAGGCCCATCTCCTGGCGGCGCAACTGGCCGAACTGGCGCAGCTGACGGAGCGCGGTGCGGATGGTCGCGCTGGGGATGGCGAAGCCGAGGCCGTCGCTGCCGCCGGACCCCGACATGATGAAAGTGTTCATCCCTACCACCTCGCCGCGAACGTTGACGAGCGGACCGCCCGAGTTTCCGGGGTTGATGGGCGCGTCGGTTTGCACGTAGATGAGCGGCGAATCCGGGTCGATCTGCCGCGCGACCGCCGACACCATCCCGTGGGTGAGCGTCTGACGGAGCCCCGCCGGACTGCCAAACGCGAAGACCGTCTCGCCCTGCCGCAGTTTGGAATAGGTGGCCAGCTCCAGGGCGGCCAGCTTCAACCCCTCCACCTTCAGTAACGCGATGTCGAGCTCGCTGCTGAGCCCGACAATCCGGGCGGCGACAACGTTCATGCGCGGCGACAACGCTGTGGCCAGCGATCCGTCAGCCTGCGCAGGGGGGAGCAGAACCTGCACCCGCTGGGCATTGGCCACGACGTGGGCGTTGGTCACGATGAAGCCGTCGGCGTCGACGACGAATCCCGAGCCCACGGACCGCTGACGGCTGACCACGCTGGCCTCGCCCGGATTGCCGTCCTCTCGGGTGCCGTAGCTGTTCACCTGAATCTGGACGACGCTCGGCCACACCTTGCGGGTCAACGCGTCAATCGACTCGTTGACACGCTCGAGCGGGTCGGCGTAGGGAACCGGCTTCTGCTGCGCGGACGCGCCCGGCCCGGCGAACGGCACGAGCAGGAGCGAAACCCAAAGGAGAGCCCGGCGTACGGCGGCGGTCATTTCGTCAGTCCTTCCCGGGGCGCGGCAGAGGCGCGCGGCTCAAGCTATCTTCCGCTGCCCGTATCGCGCCAGTATGACGGCCAGCGCGCCGAATAGCAGCGTCCCGGCCAGCTGCCCCGCGGTTCCTTCACCGTGCAGGAAGGGCAGTGCGTTGCCAATGGCCTGGAACGGTCCGAGCCACGCAGCCCCGTAGAGGATGGCGTAGAGGATGCCGGCCAGCGAGCCGCCGGCGATCAGGCCCGAGCTGAAGAGCGTGCCGGCGCTCAGCTCCGACTCGCTCGTCTCGCCGGTCTTCCGCTCTACCCACCAGCGCACCAGGCCGCCGACGAAGATCGGCGCGGTCGTGGCGATCGGCAGGTAGGCGCCGACCGCGAACGAGAGCGAGTGCATGCCGCACAGTTCCAGCGTGACCGCGATGAAGACGCCGACCAGCACCAGGCCCCACGGCAGGTTCTGCGACAGCAGGCCCTTGATCAGCGTCGCCATCAGCGTCGCCTGCGGCGCGGCGACGTCAGCCGACCCGATGCCGAACACCTGGTGCAGGTAGAGCACCGTCATGCCGATGACGAATGACGAGGTGATGACGCCGATCGCCAGCCCCATCTGCTGGTAGATCGGCGTCGCGCCGACGATGTAGCCGGTCTTGAGGTCCTGCGACGTGTTGCCGGCGTTGGCGGCGGCGATGCAGACGATCGCGCCGACCGAGAGCGCGACCGGTCCGTAGACGTCGCCGGTCCAGCCGAGCGCGACGAAGATGACGCACGTGATGATCAGCGTCGCGATCGTCATGCCGGAGATCGGGTTCGACGACGAGCCGATCAGGCCGGTGATGCGCGACGACACCGTGGCGAAGAAGAAGCCGAAGATGACGATCAGGACCGAGACGAGGATGTTGCCCTGCGTCGGCAGGCCCGGCATCACGGCCAGGAAGATGGCCAGGAGCGAGCGAGCCGACCAGCACGAACGATCATCGGCAGGTCGCGTTCGGTGCGGAGCTGTGGCGCCGGCCGGCGCCGCCGCCGAAGCCCTTCGAGCCCTTCGCGCGCGGACGAGACGATCGTCGGCAGCGTGCGGCCCAGCGTGATCAGCCCGGCGGCCAGCACCGCGCCGGCGCCGATGTAGCGGATGTAGGCGCTCCAGATCTGGCCCGGGCCCATCTCGCGAGATCAGGAACGGCTGGCCGGTCGCCGGGTTGTTGGCAAAGTTCGGGTGGATCGGCGGGAACGGCGTCGGGATGGCCGCGCCCGAGGAGCGACAGCAGCGGCAGCAGCACCAGCCACGACAGCACACCGCCGGCGAACATCGTGCCGGCGATGCGCGGGCCGATCACGTAGCCGACGCCCATGTACTCGGCGAGATGTCGACGTTCAGCGTCGCGTTCGGGAACTGGCTGGTGCGCGCGATCGAGTAGCCGATCTCGGTGCCGGAACAGGTTGAAGATCCACGACAGCGACTTCCAGAGCGCGCCGAAGCCGAGGCCGCCGAACACGAGCCCGGCCAGCTTGCCGCCGCGTTCGCCGGCGACCAGCACCTCGGCGCAGGCGGTGCCCTCGGGATAGGGCAGGACGCCGTGCTCCTTGACGATCAGCGCGCGACGGAGCGGCACCATCATCAGCACGCCGAGGATGCCGCCGGCGAAGGCGAGCAGCGTGATCTGCGTGTAGTTGAAGTAGCCGGGCCCGTCGGGCACGCAGGAAGATCAGCGCCGGAATCGTGAAGACGACGCCGCCGGCGACCGACTCGCCGGCCGAGCCGATCGTCTGGACGATGTTGTTCTCGAGGATCGTCGAGCCGCCCAGCTTCTTCAGCACCGAGATGGCGAGCACGGCGATCGGGATCGAGGCGCTGACCGTGAGGCCGGCGCGCAGCCCGAGATAGACGGTGGAGGCGCCGAACAGCAGGCCGAACAGGACGCCGAGGATGATCGCCTTGGCGGTGAATTCGGCCATCGATTGCGAGGCGGCGACGTACGGCTGGAAACCTTTCGAGCTGTCGGCCATGGCCGGGATGATAGCAGGGGACCTCTCGCAGTCGTCGGGATCGCAGCGAGTTTTGCTATCCTGATGGTCCTTGTGAATTCACCGAACAAGCGGAAGGCGGCCTCCGAGCAGGTCTCCGAGCTGACCACCAATCGGCTTTCGGTCTATCTTCGCTGCCTGACGCAGCTCGAGACCGCCGGCGTCGAGACGATCTCGTCGCAGGCGCTCGCCGAGCAGTTCCACCTGAACGCCGCTCAGATCCGCAAGGATCTGGCGTATTTCGGCGAGTTCGGCGTGCGCGGCGTCGGCTACTACGTCAAGGACCTGAAGCTGCACCTGCGGCAGATCCTCGGCCTCGATCGCAAGCTGCAGGTGGCGGTGATGGGCGCCGGCAACCTCGGACAGGCGCTCGCCGACTATCCGGGCTTCGGCCGCGAAGGCTTCGAGATCGTCGCGCTGTTCGACGTCGCCGACGCGAAGATCGGCGACGAGTCGCGGAGCGGCGTGCCGATCCACGACATCCGGGAGCTGAAGACGCGTCGCGCGCCGCGAGCACATCGACATCGTCGTGATCGCGGTGCCGGCCGAATCGGCGCAGCACGTGCTCGACAGGTCGTCGGCCGCCGGGGTGAAGGCGGTGCTGAACTTCTCGCCTGGCGCGCTCAAGGTGCCGCGCCGGCGTGAAGCTGAAGAGCGTCGACCTGACCGTCTCGCTCGAGAGCCTGTCGTTCTATCTGGCGCAGGGAGTGGACGAAGCAATGGCGAGTAAGCCGCGCCTGTCGCACGTCGGCGCCGACGGCAGAGCCGCGGATGGTCGACGTCGGCGACAAGGCGGTCACCGACCGCGAGGCGATCGCGCGCGGCCGGGTGTCGATGTCGGCGGCGGCGCGCCGGCTGATTCGAAGCGGCGCGGTGAAGAAGGGCGATCCGCTGCAGGCGGCGCGGCTGGCCGGCATCATGGCTGCCAAGCGGACGAGCGAGCTGATCCCGCTGTGCCATCCGCTGGCGCTGACCGCACGTCGCCGTCGACCTGACGCCGACTCGGACGCGGCTACGACATCGAGGCGCGCGTCCGCACGCGCGGACAGACCGGCGTCGAGATGGAGGCGCTGACCGCCGTCGCCGTCGCCGCGCTGACCATCTACGACATGGTCAAGGCCGTCGACCGCTCCATGGTGATTGGCGATGTTCGCCTTGTGGAGAAGCGCGGCGGGAAGAGCGGCGAATATCGGCGCGCGTCCAATGACGATTGAGGATTGACGGTTGACGATTTATTGACGATTCGTCGATTGGGGCATTGCGCCATTCGATTGTCGATTGGGGCATTGATGATTGAGGAATCCGGTGAATGACGACTGATGATTGGGTCCGTCAGTTTGCCATTCATGATTTCCGCAATCGCGAATTCCCCAATGCAGCAATTGTCAATCGACTGCCGCAATCCGCAATCGGCTATCGACCATAAATCGTCACTCGTCTATCAACAGTCGTCAATGGACGCCGACAGCAAACCCCTTCACGTCCTGATTTCCATTCAGCAGCGCGTCCCGCAGTGGCAGATACCCGAGGAGTCGGCGCGGGCGCTGGCGGCGCGGCTGCCCGATGTGCGATTCACCTACGCGCGCAGCCCGGAACAGCGCGCGGCCGCGTTGCCCGACGCGGAGGTGGCGTATACGTGGACGATGACGCGGGACGAACTGGCGCGGGCCGGCCGCCTGCGCTGGGTCCACACCTCTGCTGTCGCGGTCGAGACGCTGTGCCTGCCGGATCTGGCCGAGCGCGGTATTCGCGTCAGCAACACGCGCGGTGTCCAGGCGATTCCGATCGCCGAGCATGTGCTGGCCGTGATCCTGGCGCTGGCCAAGCAGATACCGTTCACGCTCGAGAACCAGCAGCGTCAGCAGTGGGCGCAGTACGAGTATCGCGGAGCGCGGCTGCCGTGGCTGCTCCGAGGCCGGACCCTGGGCCTGGTCGGCGTCGGCACCATCGGCCAGGCGATCGCAGCGCGGGCCGCGGCGTTCGGCATGCGGGTAGTGGCGCTGCGGCGACATGGCAGACGGCGACCCTCCGCCTGGTGTCGCCGCCGTGTTCGGTCGCGAACGGCTTGGCGAGATGCTCGGGACAGTGCGATGCGCTGGCCATCGCCGCGCCGCTCACGCCCGACACCCACGGTCTCATCGATCGCTCGGCGCTCGCCGCGCTCAAGCCCGGCGCGGTCGTCGTCAACGTCGGCCGCGCGCCGATTCTCGACACCGACGCGTCTGGTCGACGCGCTGCGCAGCGGACACCTGGGCGGCGCGTCGCTCGACGTCTTTCCCGAGGAACCGCTGCCCGCCAGCCACCCGCTGTGGACCGCACCCAACGTCATCCTGACGCCGCACACCTCCGGCTTCCGGCAGGGACACTGGGACGAGGTGATCGACGTCTTTGCGGAGAATCTGCGCCGCTATCGTGCCGGCGAGCCGCTCTTGTTCGAGGTCGATCCGCGCCTGGGATATTGAGGCGCAGCTGTCAGCGTGAGGCTCTAGGCTCTGGACTCTAGGCTCTAGAAAAACCTGCTGAAAAACTACTGTCACGCTGCTTCCTGGTCTGGGAACGCTGCGAGACAAGCGTGCCGGCCTAAAGCCTGGAGCCTGAAGTCTAGAGCCTCACACTGAGCCGCCAGCAGGCGGCGGCTCGATGTGAATGACCGCGTCCTTGATCTGCGGGAAACGCGCCATCAGCCGGTCCTTCACGACGTGCGACAGGCGATGGGCTTCGTCGCAGGCGCATGCGCGCCGTCCATCCAGACGTGGAGGTCGAGGAAGACGAAATCGGCCGAGCCGCGCGTGCGGATGTGGTGACAGCCGAGCACCTCGGGCACGTCCTGGACGACCGCGCGGATGTCGGCTCTCGGCGATGACGATCCGATCGCCGAGGATGCGTGACGTGTCGTTGAAGATCTCCCAGCAGGCGCAGCCGATGAAGCCGGCGACGACCAGCGCCGCCGACCGGATCGAGCCAGGGGTAGCCGAAGCGGACGCCGATCGAGCGCGGCGATGACCGTCAGCGACGTGACCAGGTCGCTGGTCGTGTGATGCGCATCGGCGATCAGCACCTCGCTCGTTCAGCCGCCGGCCGGCGCGCCGCTCGTAGACGACGACCGCCGAGGTTGATCAGCGAAGCGTGACGCCCATCACCGAGAAGGTCGAGCGCGTCGATCGTCGGCAGCGCCGCCGACTGCGGAGGCGTCGCACGCCGCCGACAGCACCTCGACGCAGCACCAGCACCAGGAAGATCAGGATGCCGACCGACGCCATCGTCTCGAACTTGCGATGACCGTAGGGATGATCCTCGTCCGGCGGCTGCCGCGCGACGCGCACGCCGACGAGTGCCGACGACGTTCGAGGCGCTGTCGGTGAGCGAGTGGAAGCCGTCGGAGAGGACGCTGACCGCGCCCGAGGTGAAACCGAGCGCGATCTTGGCGATCGCAACGACGATGTTGAGAACGAGGACGCGAAGAGAACGCGGGAGACTTCGCGGTACCGCGTCATCGGTCGACGTGAGAGGTGAGACGTGAGAAGGCTGGACGTGAGAAATGAGAAGTGAGAAGCAAGCGCTGAAGACTCTGGCTCAGCTTCTCACTTCTCACCTCTCACTTTAGAAAATCGTCGCCGTGCGGCACCGGCCACCACCGCAGCTGCACCTTGCCGATGATGTACTTCTTCGGCACGAAGCCCCAGTGACGGCTGTCGGAGCTGTTGTTGCGGTGATCGCCCATCACGAAGTAGTAGCCCTCGGGAATCACCTGCGGGCCCCAGTCGTCGTGGCTGCGGTATTCGGGCGGGACGTAGTCGTCGCGCATCGGCACGTCGTTGACGTAGACGCGGCCGTCGACGACGCGCACCGTGTCGCCTTCCTCGGCGATGACGCGCTTGACGAACGACTTGTCGGGATTGAGCGGGTAGTAGAGCATCACGATGTCGCCGCGCTGCGGGTCGGCGAGGCGATAGGCGAGCTTGTTGACGATCAGCCGATCCTGATCGGCCAGCGTCGGCGCCATGCTCTGGCCTTCGACGCGCGCCACCTGGAAGCCGAAGGTGACGATCAGCGTCGCGTAGACGGCGGCCGATGCCAGCGTCTTCACCCACGCGACGAATTCGTCCGCCACACGTCGAGCGTGCTGCGGGGTCGGCTCGACGAACGCGACCGCGGCCGACCGCCGGTGGCGGAGGCTGGCGACGCTGGGATGAGAGGGGCGACGGCCTCGAACTGAACTGGCGCCGGCGGGTTTTCGTCGCCGGGATCCGCGAACGCTACAGCTTCAGGTATTCCCGCAGCCGCCGGGTCTGCGACCGGCTGACCGGGATTTCCGTCGCCTTCGCGTCCTTCATCCTGAGGATGTAGTTCCTGCTGAACCAAGGCACGATCTCCTTGATCTTGTTGATGTTGACCAGGTGCGACCGGTGGACCCGCCAGAACACGTCGGGGTCGAGCCGCGCCTGCAACTCGTCGAGGGTCCGGTCATTCGATGTCCCCGACACCTGCCCAGTAACAATATTAATCGAATCCTCGACGAGGGAGGCATAGATGATGTCGTCGGCCTGGACCAGGACGATAACGCTCGCTGTACTTTGACGGCCACCTGGTTCGCGGCGGTCTTTCTGGCCCGCCATCATCCGGACCAGCCGGTCCAGCTGATCCGCTAGCGGCGGGCTGTCGCCCGCCGGCTCGCGCGCCCGGTTGACGGCCTGGTCTCGAGGCGCTGCGCCTCGACCGGCTTCAGCACGTAGTCCACGGCGTTGACCTCGAAGGCCTCGACCGCCCGGTGATCGAAGGCGGTGACGAAAACGACCGCGCGGTCGGTTCCCGATCTCCAGCAGCCGGCGCGCGACTTCGAAGCCGGTCAGCCCCGGCATCTGCACGTCGAGGAAGGCGACGATCGGGGTCGAGACGGGCGATTTCGTCGAGCGCCTCGAGCGCCGTTGGCCGCCTGGCCGACGACTTCGACGCCCTCGATCTGGCCCAGCAGGAAACACAGCTCGTCTCGCGCCAGCTGCTCGTCGTCGGCGACGACGGCGGTCAGTGACGCGTCTGAGTGCTCATGACAGTCATCCTTCGCGTCGGCGACCGTCGAGCGGGATCTCGACGCGCGCGCAGGCGCCCTTGCCGGGCGAGCCGCGGTCAGCGCGAAGCGGCCGGCCGTCGCCGTAGAGCACCCGCAGCCGCTCGTTGACGTTGCTGAGGCCGATGCCGCTCGACATCGCGATCGGCAGCCGCTCGTCCGAAATCCCGAGCCCGTCGTCTTCGACGTCGATGATCGCGATGGTCGCGCGTCGCGCCGGCTGCGGATGGTGATGTGTGCCGGGGCCGACCTTGCGCGAGAGCGCCGTGCTTGATTGCAGTTCTCGACCAGCGGCTGCAGCAGCATGCTCGGCACGATGACGTCGAGCGTGTCGGCCGCGATCGATTTCGTGACCGCGAGGCGCGGCCCGAAGCGGATGACTTCGATGTCGAGGTACTCGTCGATCGCGTCGAGCTCCTCGCGGAGCGTGACGAACTGCTCCTGGCTGCGCATCAGCTTCCGGAGCAGGCCCGAGAGCTTCTGGATCACCGTGCGCGCCGTTTCCGGCTGCGAGCGAATCAGCGACGAGACCGAGGTCAGCGTGTTGAACAGGAAATGCGGATTGATCTGGCTCTTGAGCGCCTCGACCTTCGCGGCGAGCAGCAGCTTCTCCTGTTCCTGCAGCCGGTGCTCGATGCGCGCGTTGTTCCAGATCTTGATCGGCGTCGACACGGTCAGCACGTGGCCACGTAGACGCCGACGCGTCAGCCAGAACGTGTCGGCGCTGCAGGTGGAACAGCCGGGCGTCGCCGAAGCGCATGCCGACGGCCCTGCCGGATCGTTTCCAGGCCGATCGGCAGCGAGCAGCAGCACGACCTGCCAGTTGACCTGGACGTCGCGGACCATGCGCCAGACGTGGCCGCGGCAGGCTGAAGAACACGAACGGCGAGAAGCTCCAGATGTCTTCCTTGGGACACGCCTCGCGCAGGCCGCCGCCGGCGAAGCCGCAGCCCACGGCAAAGGCGAGCGCGGCCGTACTCGCCGGCGAACAGCGCCGGCAGCGCGATGCAGGCGCCGACGATCGCGCCGGTGTAGGGACCGGCGATGAGGCCGGCGAGCAACGCGCCTTCGAGCGTGAGATCGGCGGCGTCGTAGTTGAGCAGCAGACGCGCCGACGACGCCGGCGGTGAAGCGGGATGATCGAGGCCGAGCGCGAACGACGAGCCGGTCGGGCCAGTTGCGCTGCTCGAAGATCAGGATGTGGCGGAAGCGCCGATAGCGCGCCAGCATCGTCGCCAGCGCCGCCATGACCGCCAGCTTGACGACCAGCGTGGTGAGCAGGAACTGCCCGGCGGATAGGAACTTGGGCTCTTGCAGCACGGCGGCGGTCCCGGCAGAAATGGTATCATTTTGCTCATGATCCGCCCGCTCGTCGAAGGCTTTGCGCTCACCTTCAGGCACCTGTTCCGCCGCCCGATCACGGTCAACTATCCCGACGTCAAGGTGCCGATGTTTCCGAAATACCGGGGCAAGCAGGTCCTGATGCGCGACGAGAACGGCCTCGAGAAGTGCGTCGCGTGCGGCCTGTGCGCGGTGGCCTGCCCGGCCGACGCCATCTACCTCGAGGCGGCGGAGAACGACGGCACCGTGATGGCCGGTCCCCGCTACGCGTCGGTCTACCAGATTCACAAGACCCGCTGCATCTTCTGCGGCTACTGCGAGGAGGCCTGCCCGGTCTCCGCGATTTTCATGGGCAAGGACTACGAGCTGGCCGTCTACAGCAAGGACGACTTCATCTGGGACAAGACCGAGCTGCTGGTACCGGCAGCCGCTGATCAGCAGGCGCCCCTGTCCGCTCGCCAGTGAAACCATTTCTGACTGCGCTGTCCGAGCGCGTCCTCGTCTGCGACGGCGCGATGGGGACGATGCTGTACGGGCGCGGTGTCTTCATCAACCGTTGCTTCGAGTCGCTGACGCTCAGCGATCCCGACCTCGTGCGGGACGTGCACCGGCAGTATCTGAAGGCCGGCGCCGACGTCATCGAGACCAACACCTTCGGCGCGAATCGAATGAAGCTGCGCGCGTTCGGGCTCGGCAACCGGGTCGGCGAGCTCAACGAGGCGGCGGTCCGGCTGGCCCGCGAGGTCCGCGACGCGATGCCGGTCAACGGCGGCCGGGCATACGTCGCCGGCGCAATCGGTCCGCTCGGCGTCCGCCTCGAGCCGTGGGGCAAGACTGGAGTTGACGAGGCCGAGGGAATGTTTCGCGAGCAGGCCGAGGCGCTGGCCGGCGCCGGCGTCGACCTGTTCATGCTCGAAACCTTCCGCGACTTGAACGAGATCGGCGCCGCGATTGCCGCGGTGCGACGGGTCTCGGACCTGCCGATCGTCGCCCAGATGACGACCGAGGAAGACGGCAACAGCCTCGACGGCATTCCGCCGGAGCAGTTCGCGCCGGTCCTGGTCGAGCGGGGCGCCGACGTGGTCGGCCTCAACTGCAGCGTCGGGCCGGCGCCGATGCTCGAGACGCTCGAGCGTATGGCCGATGTCGTGACGGTGCCGCTCTCGGCACAGCCGAACGCGGGAAAGCCGCGCGACATCGAGGGCCGCAATCTGTATCTCTGCTCGCCGGACTACATGGCGATCGTACGCGCGCCGGTACGTGGCGCTTGGCGTGCGGCTCGTCGGCGGCTGCTGCGGGACCACGCCGGAGCACATCCGGCAGATTCACCTGTCGCTGAAAGCGTCGGCGCCGGGACTGGCGCATCGGGGCGGAGCGGCTGACGCGCGAACGCCGGTCGCGAACCAGCCGCACGCTCAACGGCCCGTGCCTCGAGCGGAGAAGTCGAACTTCGCGGCGCGCCTGAGCCAGGGCACGTTCGTGACGATCGTCGAGGTTCCTCCGTCGCGTGGATACGATCCCGAGGACGCGCTAGCCGCGGCGCGGCTGCTGGGGCAACGGGGCGTGGACGTGGTGACGATCCCCGACGGGCCGCGCAGCGGCGCACGGCTGAGCGCGCTGTCGCTCGCGGTGCTCGTCGCGCAGCAGGGCGGCGTGGAGACGCTGCTGCAGTACTCGTGTCGCGACCGGAACCTGCTCGGCATCCAGTCGGACCTGCTCGGCGCGCACGCGCTCGGCCTGCGCAACATCCTCGGCATCACCGGTGACGTGCGGAGCCTCGGCGATATTCCCGACGCCACGGCCGTTTTCGACGTGGATTCGATCGGGCTCGCCAATCTCATCACGCGCCTCAACCACGGCCTCGACGTCGGCGGTCAGCCAATTGGGCCGCCGACCCGGTTTCACACCGGCGTGATGGCCAACCCCTCGCGCGACCTGGAGATCGAGCTGAAACGGCTCGCCTACAAGGTCGAGGCGGGCGCGGAGTTCATCGTCACCCGGCCGGTGTTCGATGCGACGACCTTCGAGCGCTTCCGCCAGCGTGTGTCTGGGTTCGAACTCCCGGTCGTTGTCGGCATCTGGCCGTTCGACAGCGCGTTGCACGCGGAATTCATGGCCAACGAAGTGCCCGGCGTCACGGTTCCCGACGCGCTAGTGGCGAGGATGCGCAACGCCGAGGCGGCCGGCGGCGCTGAGCCGGAAGGCGTGGCAATTGCACGCGAATTGCTTGCCGATCTGCGGCCGATGGCACAGGGCGTACACGTCTTCACGTTGTCTGGCACGGTTGAGAGGGCATTCGAAGTGCTGGAATAGCGTCAACCGTCGTTCAGGCGGATGACCATAGTTCTGATATAGTCCGGAGCGGCCCGGAGGGCGCATGTTCGAACAGCACAGCAGACGGTCGCAGCGCGACTACGTATCCGGGGGCGACGCCGCGACGCGGGCCCTGTCGGTGACCGTGGTCGAGAGCGCCTTCGTCGAGAAGGTGTACCAGCAGATCGCCGGGGTGTACGACTTCATCTTCGGACCGACCCTCCACCCAGGGCGACTCGAAGCGATTCAGAAGATGCGCATTCACCCGGGTGACGCGGTTCTCGAGGTCGGTGTCGGCACCGGGATCAACCTCTCGCTCTACCCGCGCAGCTGCACGATTACGGGAATCGATCTGTCGTCGAAGATGCTCGAGAAGGCGCAGAAGCGAATCGCGTCGAAGCGGCTCGGCCACTGCCAGGTGATGGAGATGGACGCCGAGCAGATGGCGTTCCCCGACGATGCCTTCGACGTGGTCTACGCCCCGTACGTGATCAGCGTCGTGCCCGATCCGGTGAAAGTGGCGCGCGAGATGTACCGCGTCTGCCGTCCCGGCGGCCGCGTGGTAATCCTGAACCACTTCAAGAGCACCAACCGGCTCCTTTCCAGCATCGAGCGCTCCATCTCGCCGATGACCATCCACATCGGGTTCAAGGCCGACCTCGATCTCGCGGGCTTCCTGGCCCAGGCGAACCTGGATCCGATTTCGGTAGAGAAGGTCAACGTCCCAAAGATGTGGACGCTCGTGACTTGTGAAAAGCCTCGTTAAGGCAGAAGGCACGAAGGCAGAAGGCACAAAACCCAGAGAGCCCGGTCCGCCGGGCTTTTTCTTTTTGGCCTTGCGCCTTGTTTCTGCCCTTTTGCCTTTTGCCTTCTGCCTTTTGCCTTGACCGTCGGCTATGTTCGTGGCCGCCCGAATGGATCCTCGAGCGACGGGCTTTGCGGGGTCATCAGTTCGGCGCCGTTCTCCGTGATCACCATGTCGTCCTCGATCCGGACCCCGAACTCGCCGCGGATGTAGATCCCCGGCTCGTCGCTGAAGGTCATCCCGGGCGCGAGCGGCAGGGTGTTGCCCTTCACGAGATACGGCCACTCGTGCCCGTCCATGCCCATGCCGTGCCCGAGGCGGTGCGTGAAGTATTTGTAGTCGGGGCCGTAGCCGGCATCGACGATCACCTTGCGGGCGGCGGCGTCCACAGCCTCGCACGGCGCGCCCGGTCTTGCCGCCTGCAGCGCCGCGGTCTGCGCCTGGTACTCGATGTCGAAGACCTGCTTCATCTTGTCGGTCGGCTTCCCGAGCACGAACGTGCGGCTGATGTCCGAGGAGTAGCCCTCGACGCTGCACCCGCCGTCGATCAGCAGGATGCTGCCTTCGCGAACGACCTGCGGCGTGATCGATCCGTGGGGCAGGGCTGAGTACTCGCCCACCTGCACACCGGCGCCGCCCTCGAACCCGAGCTTGCGGTGCGCCTGCGAAACGAGCGACGCGAAGTCGTTCTGGGTCATGCCGTCCTTGAGCGCCTTCCAGGCCGCCTCGTAGGCCTTGAGCGTGACCTGCGAGGCGAGGCGCATCAGCGCGAGCTCGTGCGCGTCCTTGATCGTGCGGCAGCCGGCTGAAACCGGCGTGCCGCTCGTGATCTTGATCGTCGGCGCCGCTTTCGACACGCCGTCGCTGAACACGAACCGGACCGTCTCCTCGATGCCGAGGACGCCGGAGCTGATGCCGCGGTCCTTGAGTCCCTGGCCGATGCGCTGGTAGGGATCCTCGTGCTCCTGCCAGGTTCGGACGTCGGCGGAGTTGCCGAGCGGACCGAGCGCGATCTGCTCGCGGGCCCGGTCCTCCTCGAAGGCCGGGGAGACGTAGAACGCGTCGCCCTTGACCGGCAGGACCATTGCGAACAGCCGCTCGCTGAGCCCCCAGCGGATGCCGCTGAAGTAGACCAGCGACGTGCCGCCGGTGAGCATCAGCGCGTCGATCTTCCGCTCGGCCATCAGGCGGCGCGCCTTCTCGATCCGGCCGCGGCGCTCCTCGGGGGTGATCGGCTTCGCCTGGTCACGCAGCGACGTGAGCGCAGCGATTGACGGCGGCTCCGAGCCGGCGGCTTGCGCGGGCGGGGCGGCGGCGGCAGCCTGCGAAGTGTTCGGGGAGCAGCCGGCGGCCAGCGTCGCGCCGGCGGCGACCGAGCCCATCTTCACGAACGAGCGGCGGTTGATCATGTGTAAATCATACTCAGGAGCAGATCGGCGGCCACATCCGCCCCCGAGACGTCGGCGCGGGCGGACGGAGGCGGCTGCGCGATGAGCGACGCGAGCGGGCCGCTCCAGTCGCCAGTGAGAAACGTCGCTCGATCGATGAACCGCGTCCGCAGGTAGCGGGGCATCCCTTCGACGAGCACCTTGTACTCCGCGAAGCGGCCGCGCGAGGTGTAGAGGATGGCCGTTTCGTTCGCGGCGCACTCCGCGATGATGCCGTAGCCTGGCTTGCTGACGACGACCTCCACCGCCCGGACCACGTCTTCGTAGCGATAGCCGCGGGCGTACATCGCCGGTTCGTCGAGCGGGATCAGCGCGCCGGTGGTGCCGCGATCGCCGAGCGGCCGCCCATCCACAATCGTCGTGCCGCTCATGACGATGCCGAAGCCCTCGATTCGCGCGAGCGCCGCAAGATCCAGCCCCTGCACTCCGAAGCCGCCAAACGACACCAGTGCGAGCGGCAGGCCGTGCGGCAAGCCGAGAGCGGCGCGAACCTCGCCCCCGTCGCGCTTCGAGCGACGCGCGATGAACGGCAGATCGCGGAGGTGTGGACAGGTTTCGAAGCCTCCGTGCAGCGGAAGGCGCAAGGCGAGATCGGCGCGCCTATAGATCGCGCCAATCGCGTCGGCGACCGCCTCACCGCCGGCATAGTCGCGATAGATCCAATCCCACGTGAAGTTCCCGAGCAGGACCGCCGGCACGCCGGCTGTGTTGGCCGATGCGATCCCCAGCGGCGGCGCGTCGGCGACGACGAGCGTCGCATCCAAGCCTCGGAGCGTTTCTACCTCGGCTGCGACGCGGGCCGCGAAGTCGCGCATGAACTCTTCGGCCCGCCGGATCGTCTCCACCTCATCGAGGCGAAGGCTGTCGATCTGTACTGCTCCGGTATCGCAGGCCACCCGCGTGAGCTCGATACCCGGCCGAGCCGTGGCAGCGAAGAGCCAGGGCGCGACTTCCGACCGGCCGTGAATGCGGAGGTCCGGTGTCCTGTCGGCCAACGCGTTCAGCAGCTCGACCGTGCGGGAGGCATGGCCGAAACCATGGCCGGAGATGTAGGCGACGAGGGTACGCACGGGCTATCGGAACACCGAACAGGCGTTCGGCGAGGACGTGGGACCGGCGTTCGTCCCATCGCACAAACCGACGGGTGCAATCGTATACTGTCAGGTCGAGTCGCCGTTGTGTTGCTGGTGTAACCGTATGTCTTGCAAGTCACTTCTCAACGGTCCCAGGCCCCGCAGGCACGAGGAGGTTGTGATATGCGCGCGATCAGTCGCGTTTGTATTGGAGTGTTGATGCTGGTGGTGGGAGTGGTGTCGACCGCCGCGGCGCAGCAGAGCGGCGCCCTGAACGGCACCGTGCGGGACGCCCAGGGCGGCATCCTGCCCGGCGTCACGGTGACCGCCACGAGTGGCACCACGGCGCCGCGCACGGGCGTGACCAACGAACAGGGGACGTACTCGCTCACCGGCCTGCCGGTCGGCACCTACAGCCTGACGTTCGAGCTCGCCGGGTTCGGCACGCAGAAGCGTGAAGAAGTCATCGTGCAAGTCAACCGCACGACCCGCCTCGACGTCGAACTCGGCGTCGGCGCCCTACAGGAGACGGTCACGGTGAGCGGCGCCTCGCCGGTCGTGGACGTCAGCTCGAATACCACCCAGACCAACATCACTAAAGAGCTCTACGAAGCCATCCCGACTGGCCGCAACCCGTGGGTGATGGCCGGCCTCGTGCCCGGCGTGATCACCGGCCGCCTCGACGTCGGCGGTACCGAGGGCATGCAGCAGTACAACCTCGAGGCGTTCGGGTCGGCCGACAGCCAGAAGTCGTTCAGCATCGACGGGCTCAAGACGAACTGGCCGGGCGGCGCCGGCGGCTCGACTATGCAGTACTACGGCTTCGAGATGTACGAGGAATACAACATGCAGACGGCGTCGGGCACCGCTGAGAGCGACGTCAGCGGCGTCTACATGAACATGGTCACGAAGTCGGGCGGCAACCGCTTCACGAGCGACCACAACTTCTACTTCATGAACGACGCGCTGCAGGGCAGCAACGTCGACGACGACCTCTGCGCGCGGCTGGCGCTGCAACCGGGCTGTGAGAACACGACAAACGCCGCCGGCAACCCGGTGGATATTTCCTACGATTACAGCGGCACGATCGGTGGACCGATCAAGCGCGACAAGGCCTGGTTCTTCGGGGCGTACCGGTTCTGGCGGCTCGATCAGCTGCAGATCGGCGCAAAAAACGCCGACGGCTCGCAGGCGCTCGACGACAACGACATCCGCAACATGATGGCCAAGGCGACGTGGCAGACCACGTCCGCGATGCGCACCTCGCTGATGTTCAACCGCAACATCAAGAACCGCTACCATCGCCGCGACTCGCCCTACCTCTTCGTCGAGGACAAGGCGACAGTGCTGCAGGACCAGCCGGCGCAGAACTTCGTGGCCCAGTACAACCATGTCCTCGGCAGGAGCATCGTCGTCGACGCCCGGGTGGGCAGCATGTGGGGGACGTTCCCGACCCGCTACCAGTCCGAAGTAGGGCCCAACGACATCGCACTGCGAGACGTGCAGACCTTCCAGCGCTTCAATGCCGCTGAGGACCAGTCGCTCAACCCGAACTATCGTGTCCAGGCCAACGGGACGGTGAGCTACTTCCTCTCCAACTTCGCCGGCGGCAGCCACGACTTCAAGGGCGGGATGCAGCTGTCGTGGGAGAAGATGGAATACGAGCGCATCCGGAACGGCGACATCCTGCTCGAGATGCGCAGCGGCGCGCCGTTCCAGGGGCAGATTGCCAACACGCCGATCAACTCGGATCACCGGCTCGAGACGTGGGGCGCCTTCGTCCAGGACCGCTGGATGGCGGGGCGGGCCACGATCAACCTCGGACTGCGGTTCGACGGGGTCAGCGGCTACCTGCCGGCGCAGGCGAGCCCGGCCGGCACCTACGTGGGCGAGCGCTCGTTCCCGAAGACCGATATCTTCGATTACTCGTTCAACATCACGCCGCGGCTCGGCATCTCCTACGACCTGTTCGGCAACGGCAAGACCGCGCTGAAGGCCTATTACGGCCGTTTCTACAACCAGTTCGGATCCGAGATCCTCGAGACCGCCAACCCCAACGCGCTGGCGACGCTCAACGCGACCTGGAGCGACGCGGACGGCGATCGGCAGCTGGATCCGGGCGAGCTGACCAACATCCCGACGTTCTCCTCGGGCCTGTTCCCGAGCGTGGATCCGAACTCGGATCGGCCCTACAGCGACGAGATCAACCTTGGCGTCGAGCACCAGATCGTGCCCAATCTGGCGGTTGGCGTGAGCTATCACCGTCGTCAGCACCGCAACGGCCTGGGCGTGGTCGACCGGGCGCGTCCCGCGGACGCCTACACGCCGCAGATCGCCACCTACGTCGATGCGGACGGTCTCACCAAGGAGATCACGATCTACAAGCTGCAGCCCGCGTTCGGCACTCTGCGCGATCGCGTCATCACCAACGTCGACGTGCTCGAGAGCGACTACGACGGCGTGCAGTTCGATTTCCAGAAGCGGATGTCGAACCGCTGGCAGATGCTGGCCGGGCTCTCGCTGCAGAACCACAAGGGGTTCAATCACAGCGGCACGTTCACGAACCCCGACGGCACTCGCGACTTCAACAACCCGAACTACCTGTTGAACCGCGGCGACGGATCGGTGTTCACCGAGCTGCCGTGGACCTTCACGCTATCGGGCACCTACATCCTGCCGTGGGATATCAGCACCTCGGCGAAGTACACCGCCCGCGACGGCGATCCGCTGGTGCGCGAAAACGTTTTCTCGTTCACCAACCCGACCACGTCGCAGCCGAGCGAGACGATCCGCGTCGCGGAGCGCGGCGTCGATCGGACCGAGACGGTGAACAAGTTCCTGGACGTGCGCTTCGGCAAACGCTTCCAGGTGAGCCGGGCCAACCTCGAGGGGACGATCGACCTGTTCAACCTGCTGAACGCAAACCACGTGCTCGGTCAGGTGACGACGCTCGGCACCACGTTCGGCCGTCCGAATCGGATCCTGACGCCGCGGATCGTCCGGTTCGGGATCACGGCGCGATTCTAGGGACCGATCGCCGTCGGAAGGGGCCCGGCAGGTATTCGCCTGCCGGGCTCCTCCCTTTTTCACGCCTCCCACGGCAGATTCCGATAGAGTGTCCGGATTGCAACACTTAGCGCGACCTTGGCGGGAAACCGCTGAAAGGGGATGACTGAAATGATAGTGAGGCGATTGCTGGTGCTCGTGTGTCTGCTCATGGCAGCCACGGCACATGCACAAGTGAATACCGGCTCCATCACCGGCAGCGTGACCGACACGAGCGGCGCGGTGCTTCCGGGCGTCAACGTCTCGCTGAGCGGCGAGCGGCTGATCGGCGGTGAGCAGCTTCAGGTGACCGACGCCAGCGGCAGCTATCGATTCGACCGGCTGCCTCCCGGTGCCTACCAGATGAAATTCGAGCTCGCCGGCTTCAAGACGGTCGAACGGACCGACATCCGGATTAACGCCGCTTTCGTGGCGACAATCAACGCCAAGTTGGAGGTCGGCGCGCTGACCGAATCGATCACCGTGACCGGCGAATCGCCGACGGTGGACGTTCGCTCCAACGTCCAGCAGACGGTGATGAACCAGGAGATCCTGGAGGGCGTTCCGACCGGGCGCGATCCCTGGTCGCTGGCCAAGATCATCCCCGGCGTGCAGGTGAGCACCTACGACGTCGGCGGCACCCAGTCGATGCAGCAGAGCTCGCTCTCCTCGCACGGCTCGAACACCAACGACGTCAGCTACAACATCGACGGCGCGACCGTGAACTGGCCGGGCGGCGGCGGCGGCGCGACGATGCTGTACTACGACCAGGGGATGTTCGAAGAGGTCAACTACATGACTTCGGCGATCCCGGCCGAGCAGCTCGCCGGCGGCGTGTCGATCAACATGGTCACCAAGGACGCCGGCAACGCGTGGCGCGGGAACGTGCGCTACAACTTCGCCAACGACAGCCTCCAGTCCGAGAACTGGGCCGACACCCAGGCCGTCAACCCCGTGTTCCTCGGCAACCCGACCAAGAAGACCTACGACTTCAACGCGTCCGGGGGCGGCGCCCTCCTCAACAACCGGTTGTGGGTGAACGGCACCTACCGCAAGTGGGTCGTCAACAAGCTGGTCAACGCCAGGAACTCGGACGGCAGCCAGGCGCTCGACGACAACGACCTGAAGAACTATTCGGGCAAGGCCACCGGGTCGATCTCGGCCAACCACAAGGTGATGGGCTCGTACCTGTGGAACAACAAGATTCGCGGCCATCGCCGCGACACGCCGCCCAACAACGTGGACGACATCGCCGCGCTCGTCCAGACCAACCCGGCGTGGACGGCGCAGGGAAAGTACACCGGCATCTTCGGCCAGCTGGTCTACGAGGCCAGCTTCAGCCGCATGGACGGTCAGACCAATTACGGCTACCAGTCCGGCACCCCCGCCGATGCGATTCGCCGCGTCGACAACACGCTGTCGCTCGCCACGATCGCCGCGACGCGCGAGGAGCACCAGCCGAACTCGTGGACGCAGATCAACAACATCGTGTCCTACACGTTCAACAAGGGCGGCGACCATCTCATCAAGGGCGGCGTTCAGCTCGGGCAGCTCCGCTACACCTCGGACTACTCGGTCCAGGGCGATCACTACGTCGAGTACGACAACGGGTTGCCGACGCAGATTCGCGAGTTCAACACGCCGGTGGTGTCGAAGAACGAGGCCAACGTGAACGGCTTCTTCGTCCAGGACAGCTGGCGCTTGAACCGGCTCACGCTCAACCTGGGCTTGCGCTACGACAGCTACGTTGGCACGCTGCCCGACCAGTCGGCGCCGGCCGGGCAGTTCGCTCCGGCGAGGTCGGTCAGCAAGCAGGAGGCCATCAACCAGAACATCGCGGTGTGGCGGACCGGCGCGGTCTACGACCTGTTCGGGCGCGGCTCGAGCGCCGTCAAGGCGTCCTACAGCCGCTACGGGCTGCAGACCGGTATCGACCGCGTGACCACCGTGAACCCGTTGACGGCCGGTTCGCGCACCTGTCCGTGGAGCGACCCGAACGGCGACGGCGTCTTCCAGGCGTCCGAGATCGTTGCGCCTTGCTCCGGCTTCAGCGGCGGGATCTCGACGTTCTACGCCCCCGACGGTGTCGATTGGCCCTACTCCGACGAAGCGACGGTCGGCTTCGAGCAGCAGGTCGGCAGATCGACCCGCGTCGGCGTGATGTTCTACTACCGCACCAACCGGAAGCAGCTCGGCTTCCGGAATCTCGCGGTTCCGTCGAGTGCCTACACGCCGTTCGAGATCACCGTCGCCAACGGCCCCGGCGGCACGGTCGGGAGCCCGCAGCCCCGGACGGTGACGGTGTGGAACCTCGATCCGACGCTGGCGAGCGCGCAGAACAACATCCGCGACAACGAGGACTACCTCGACACCGACTACAAGGGAATCGAGTTCACGGCCAACAAGCGGTTCTCCGACAATTGGCAGATGGTGGCCGGCCTCACCTACGGTAACAACCGCGGCGGCGTCAACGTCGGCAACGGCTCGGGCCAGTCGGCGACGGCGAGCGGTGCCTTCAATGCGGATCTCAACGACCCGAACAATCTGGTCTACCCGGACGGCGTGATCGGCAACGATTCGACGGTCGCCTTCCGCCTGTCGGGCAGCTACCGCTTCCCGTGGGACATCAACCTCGCCGGTACCTACATCGGCAACAGCGGGTATCCCTACGTGTCGACGGTCACCGTGACGCGGGCGCAGGCCCAGGCCGTCGGCGTCAACCTGACGCGCGCCACCCAGCCGGTGCTGCTCAGCGAGCGCGGCGACGAGCGGCTCGATTCGGTCAAGATGGTCGATCTGCGCCTGTCCAAGATCTTCCGATTGGGCAGCAACCGCAGTTTCACGCCGCAGGTGGACCTCTTCAACCTGTTCAACGCCGAC
Organism: uncultured Acidobacteriota bacterium; assembly: GCA_963709325.1. Taxonomy (GTDB): domain Bacteria; phylum Acidobacteriota; class Vicinamibacteria; order Vicinamibacterales; family UBA2999; genus VFZN01. Next base: position 621,811 of record CAVPVV010000001.1, read on the forward strand.
ACGACTACGACCATCAACAACGGTGTGGGCAACACGTACCTCTTCCCGGGCGAGATTCTCTCGCCGCGGATCATCCGCGTTGGGTTCGTGCTGAACTTCTGACGCTGACAGGCTTCAGGCCCGAGGCTTCTGGCTTCAGGCCAGTCACTCGCCAAGGCCCCAGACCCGGACCCTTCCGGTGTCTGGGGCCTTCGCTTTGTTGGCACGCGGGTGGCTGCGAGGTTGGGCTCGGTTTCGCACGCTGGCCCGCCAGGCCTGCAGCGCGGGACCCGCCTGAAGCCTGAAGCCTGTTAGGATCGTCCCGTGGCTCTCGACGAACGCGCGTTCTTCAATGAAAAACCCGAGCAGCGGCCAGGACGGTTCAGCTGTCCGCGCTGCCGGCGAACCAATGACTACCAGATCCGGTGGGTCCGCCGCACCAAGAAGCCGCAGCCTCCTTCAAGCGACGCCGACCGCGCACGCTACAACAAGCTCCGCGACCACCTGCTGAGGCTCGACGACGAGGTGGTGTGCAAGACCTGCGGCAAGAAGTTCGAGATTCCTTCGCACCATTCGCTGCTGTTCGTCGATCAGCTCGAAGGGCTCCCGAACGATGCCGACCTCGACGCCGAGATCGCTGCGGCCGAAGAAACCCCGACCCCCGCGATGGATCGCTCGAAACTGCCGGCCCGTTTCACCCGGCCGTCCAAGGGGTGGCGGGGGTAAAGTCAACTCTCGGTTACCAGACGCCCGGCACCAGTCGCCAGCGGACCCTGTGCTGGTAGTCCGCATAGGCCGTGCCGAATTCCTCGCCGAGCGAGCGCTCTTCGAACGGGATCGCAATCACCAGATACAGCGTGCTGATCGTCGCGAAGAGGAGCCGGCTCGAGGTCATCGTCGGGGCGCCGAAAACCATTAACACCCAACCGAAGTAGATCGGGTGGCGCACCCAGCGATAGGGACCCTGGATTTCCAGGGCGGAGTGCGCGGAAGGCGCAGCCGCGGATTTCGCTGGTTGTGTGGATGCCGGGTCGAAGGAGCGGGTGCGAACTGCGGCCCGAGCCTGGCGGACGCCGGCGAGCTCCCAGATGTCGATTCGCGATGCGCTCCTCAGCGTGACGACGACGCCGGCGATTTGTGCGCCATGAAGCACCCAGGTCAGCGGGCCGGAGGCGCGCCAGGCGGCGCCCGGCAGCGGCAACCACAGCAGGCAGACGGCCAGGAAGAGCAGGCTCGCCGTCCACACGTAGAACGATCGCTCGAGCCCGACCGGAAGGCGGCGCGCAACCCAGGCCTTGGCGCCGGTGCGCGCCAGGATCGAATGGTGCAGCGCGAACGTGGTGAACAGCGCCACGTTGGCGGCGATTGCCGTCCCGGTCGTTTCCGGCGCAGGGGCGGCCGCGTCGCCGAGCCACACGAGGTAGAACCAGCCGCAGTAGCCCAGCGAGGCGAGGAACAGCAGGGCGCCGCCCCAGGCCGCGACAAGCATGCGTCTAGTATAGAGAGGGATGCGGCCGCGGATCGCCATCACCGGCATCGGCGTGGTCTCCACCTTCGGGGCGGGGCGCGAAACCTACTGGTCGCACGTGAGCCGCGGCGTGAGCGGGACGCGCGCCATCACCGAGTTCGACGCCTCGACCTATCCGTGCCGCGTCGCCGCGGCGGTTCCGCCAATTGCCGACGAGTACCCGGCGCTCGACGGCGAGTGCGACGCGGCCGAGCTGTATGCAGATCCTCGGCGCTATTCACGCGCCGCGAGCTTCGGCGTCCGCGCCGCGCGCGAGGCGTGGACCGACGCCGGGCTGCGCTTCGGCGAACCGCGGGCCGGCGTGATCATCGGGTCCGGAGGCGGCGGGATCGACGTCGGTGAACGCCAGTACCAGGATTTCTTCACCAACAACGGCCGCCTGGTGACGCCGTACGCGATTGCCGTCGGCATCTGCGGCATGGTCTCGAGCGAGATTTCCATCTCGCTTGGCCTCCACGGCATCAGCCACGTGCTCTCCACCGGCTGCACGAGCTCGACCGACGCGATCGGCTACGCGCGGCTGCTGCTCGCGCTCGGCGAGTACGACGTGCTGCTGGCCGGCGGCACCGACGGCTGCGTCCTGCCCGGGATGATCTTCGGCTTCTCGCGCATGCGGGCGGTGTCCACGCACTACAACGATCGGCCGGGCGAAGCCTCGCGTCCGTTCGACCGCGGCCGGGACGGCTTCGTGCTCGGCGAAGGCGCGTGGATGATGACCCTCGAGCGCGAGGATCGAGCCCTGGCCCGCGGCGCCCGCATCTACGCGTGCGTCGAAGGCTACGCCTCCACCTGCGATGCCTACCACCGCGTCCAGATGGATCCCGACGGATCGGAGATCGTCCGCTGCTTGCGTGACGCGCTGGCCTCGGCGGGACGCCGGCCCGAGGAGATCGGCTACGTCAATTATCACGGCACGTCGACACAGCTGAACGACGCCATCGAGTCGCGCTGCACCCGCGTCGCGCTCGGCGCGGCGGCCGAGCGCGTGCCGGGATCGTCGACCAAGTCGATGATTGGTCACCCGCAGGGCGCCAGCGGCGCCGCCGGCATCGTCGCGACGGCGCTGGCCATGCAGCGCGGTTGCCTCCCGCCGACGATCAACTTGCGCGATCAAGATCCCGCCTGCGATCTCGACTTCATCCCGAACACCGGCCGGCGGGCGAGCGTCGAAGCCGCGCTCTGCAACTGTCTTGGTTTCGGCTCCAAGAACTCCGCGATCGTTCTCGGTGCGGCAGAAGCGCGGTCGAGCGCATGAGCGAGCCGCAATCGAGTGATGTGGTCGTTGCCGGCGGCGGCCCGGCCGGGGCGCTCGCCGCCTGGCTTCTCGCACGAGCCGGAGCGCGGGTGACGGTGTTCGAGCGCAGCCGCTTTCCGCGGCCGAAGCTGTGTGGCGACACCCTGAATCCTGGTGCCGTGGCGCTGCTCGGACGCTACTTCGATCTGACGTCGCTGGCGGCCGGCGCGCTACGCATCGACGGGATGTTGCTGAGCGGTCCCGGGCCAGTGTTCGTGCGCGGTGCCTACGGCGGCGACCTGTTCGGCCTCGCCGTCACGCGTGAAATCTTCGACGAGTGGTTGATTCGCCATGCGGTTCGCGCCGGCGCGCGGCTCGAGGAGACGGTCACGGTCACCGGGCCGGAGCGCGGACCCGATGGGCGGGTGCGTGGCGTTCGCGTGCGACGGCGCGACGGCGGCGAAGAGGTGCATCGCGCCCGGCTCACGCTGGGCGCCGACGGCCGCCGCTCGCGTCTCGGTGAAGCGTGCGGATTGTCCTCGTGCGCGGCCCGTCCGCGCCGCTGGGCGATCGGCGCCTATTTCGAAGCGGTGGACGCATTGTCGTCGATGGGGGAGATGCACGTCCGCGACGGGCATTACATCGGCGTGGCGCCGACGCCCGATGGCCGCGCCAACGCGTGCCTCGTGCAGCCATGCGACAGGCGCGGCGCGTGGGGTTCGCCAGACGCGCTGCTCGAAGCAAGGCTCGGCGCCGATCCGGTGTTGGGGCCGCGCTTCGCGCGGGCCCACCGGACCGGACGGCCGGCGGTGCTCGGCCCGCTGGCGATCGACGCCCGCGTGCCGGGCTGTGACGGGCTGCTGCTGCTTGGCGATGCCGCCGGTTTCATCGATCCGATGACCGGTGACGGGATCCGGCTCGCGCTGGCGAGCGCGGAGACCGCGGCCGCAATCGCCGCCCAGGTCCTCGACGGCCGCTTGCCAGCTGAAAGTGCGCACCGCGCCTACGCCGCCGCGCTCCGGCCGCGTGTTGGTCCGAAGCGCGCGTTCAATCGCGCGATGCGCGAGATCGTGAGCTCGCCGCGTGCGGTCCGGATTGCCGCGCGCGCCGCGGCCGTCTGGCCCGGCGCGTTCGGCGCCATGATCCGCTACGCCGGCGACGCGGGGCGGATGTGAGGGCGAGCGCGGGTCTATTGATCGCGGCTGCCACCGCGGCGGCCGTGTTCCTGGTGATGCTCGGCGAGGCGGTGTTGTCGCGCGTCAACGAGGCCGCGCTGCGCAAGCAGGGCGCGGTCGAACCGCCAGACGACGTGTATCGGACGATGCGGTGGGCGTATCCGGCAGCGTTCGCGGCGATGGCGCTCGAGGGGGCGTGGCGCGGCCCAGCGCCGTCGGCGCTACTCCTCGCCGGACTCGCCATCTTCGGGCTCGCCAAGGCGCTCAAGATGTGGGCGATCACCTCGCTCGGCGACCTGTGGTCGTTCCGGGTGCTGGTGCTCACGGGCCGCGCCCTGGTCACGAGCGGGCCCTATCGCGTGATGCGGCATCCCAATTACCTCGCCGTGCTCGGGGAGATCCTCGGCGTCGCTCTCACCGTGTGGGCCCCGCTCACCGGAGCGATCGCGCTGATCGGCTTCGGTGCGCTGCTAAGGCGCAGGATCGCGGTCGAAGAACGCGCGCTCGGGCGACAATAACCCACGAATTCACTTGAGCTGCGATGACCATCAGTTCGAACGCCCGCTCGTTTCGGCCCGCACCCATCGAACCAGCGAGCGCATGGATGCTCCACTCAAATGGGCTGAGGGGTTAGAGCGTCGTGCCCGCCGACGCGCCCGCATCGACCACATCGAACCCGCTCCCGCTCTGGGTGCGGCTGGCAGACGTTGTCGCAATTACGGCGTTGGCGCTCACGCTGTCGGTGCTGGTATTCGGCGGGTTTCGCGTGACCGTCGCAAGCATGCGGGTTTCGGTGACCGACTGGTGGCGCCCGGCAGTGTGGGCCGTGGCCGTGATGCTGCTTCGCCAGTGGCGGTGGCCCGGCGATCCGGCGTGGCGTCGAGCGGGACGCGGCCTCGTGCGATGGTGGACGTCCGCGGAAACGCAGGCCGTGCTGCCGATTCATCTCACGACGCGCCTCGGCGTCCTGGTGATCGGCTTCCTGTCGGTGGTCCTGATCGGCTATCCGTTCACGGATCCGCCGCCGATTCAGATTTATCAGAACGCGTTTCTCGATCTGCCGGCGCGGTGGGACGCTGGCTGGTACCTGACCATCGCCAGCGATGGTTATCAGTGGTCGGAGGCGAGTCGCGATACGCAGCAGAACATCGCGTTCTTCCCGGCATTTCCGCTGCTCACCCGGTATGCGGCGGTGATCCTCGGACGGCAGCCGCTCTGGGCCGGCGTCGCCGTATCGCTGACGGCGTTTTTCTGGGCGCTCGTGTATCTTCTCCGCCTCGCCCGGGAACACCTCGGCGATGAGGAGCGCGCCGCCGCCGCGCTGGTCTTTCTTGCCGCGTATCCGTTCTCGCTGTTCTACAGCGCCCCTTACAGCGAGGCGCTCTTCCTGCTGGCCATGCTCGGAAGCATCTGGCATTTCCGGCGCGGCGAACTCTGGAGAGCCGGCGGGTGGGGGCTGCTGGCGGGGTTGACCCGGCCGAACGGCGCGCTCCTGTCGATCGTGCTCGCGCTGCTGGTCGTCGAACGCGCAAAGCAGGAGTGGGGAAAGGGCTCGTTCCCCTGGGCACAGAACCTGGACCGGCTCGCGGTGGCGGCGATGCCGGGCATCGGGATGCTCTTGTATTCGACCTACATCCTTTTCCTCACGGGCTCGCCGTTCCAGTGGACGGCCCAGAACGCTGCGTGGGGACGCACCTATCGCGGACTCGACACGCTCGTCACCGATCGCGTGGACTTCGTGGCGGAGTACGGCCTCTACCATTACGCCTCGAACCAGGCGCTGGACCTTTTCTACCTGCTGAGCGTGGTGTTCGTCCTGGCCGCGGTCTGGCCCGTCTATCGGCGGTGGGGGGCCGCCTATGCCGCGCTGCTCCTGGTCAACCTGCTGCCGCCGCTCGCGCTCGGCGGAATGCTCTCGATCGGCAGGGTGACGTCGACCCTCTTCCCGGCGTTTCTCTGGCTGGCCGCGGTCGTGCCCGAGCGGCATCGCTCAGCTTGGGCAGTCGCCTTCGCAGCCTTGCAGAGCTTTGCGGCAGCAATGTTCTTCACCTGGCGGCCGCTCTACTGACCGCGCCGGCTGCGGCCCTTGCAGAGGGTGTGGAAAACACAGGTAAAGTGTTCACCCCAAGTGACATCGCGAGACATCACCGGAGCTCCTGCACGCGCTATACTTTGCGGACGGTTGTGCCTATGAGACGCGTTGTTCCTGCTGTGGTTGTGGCATCGGTGCTTGGCTTTGGACTGGTCAGGGCGTCGGGCCAAGCCCCGGCTGAACCTGCCGCCGCGCCGCAACCGACCACTTCGCAGAGCACGCCGGCGCCCGCCGCGCCCGCTCCGGCGCCGCGACAGACGCCGGTTGCGCCGGCCACTTCTCATCCCGCGACGACGCCGGCCGCAGCGCCTGCCGACCAGAACGCGTTGATCAAGCAGTACTGCGTGACGTGCCACAGCGATCGCGCGAAGGCGGGCGGACTGACGCTGGCCTCGTACGACGTGACGAAAGCCGCCGAACACGCGGACGTCACCGAGAAGATGATCCGCAAGCTGCGCGCGGGAATGATGCCGCCGGCGGGCGCCAAGCGTCCCGAAGCCCCGGTGCTGACGCAGCTCACGACGACACTCGAAACCACGGTGGATCGTGCGGCCGATGCCAATCGCCCCGGCGGCCGGGTGTTCCAGCGCCTGAATCGCGCCGAGTACGCGCGTTCGGTTCGCGATCTGCTCGCACTCGACGTCGACGTCACCGGGTTGCTCCCGGCCGACCAGCTGAGCGCCGGTTTCGACAACGTGTCGGACTCGCAGCTCTTCTCGCCGACGCTGATGGAGGCCTACCTTCGGGCCGCGAGCAAGGTCACCGCGCTCGCGGTCGGCGATCCCGAAGCCGAGTCGGCGGAATCGCTGTATCGCGTGCCCAAGACGCTGTCGCAGATGGAACGCGTCGACGGCGCCCCGCTCGGGACCCGCGGCGGACTCTCGGTCGTCCACACCTTCCCGGCCGACGGCGACTACAGCCTGCGCCTCGAGCTTCACGGCAACGCCTGCGGCTTCCTCTTCGGCGGCCCCTCAACCGGCGAGCAGATCGAAGTGTCGGTGGACGGCGAGCGGATGGCCCTGCTCGACGTGAACCCGAAGATGGCCGACATGTCGGGCGGGATGTCGCTCAAGACGCCGGTCATTCACGTCACCGCCGGGGCGCACCGCGTGACCGCGGCGTTCCTGCAGCGTTTCGAAGGGCCGGTGAACGATCTGATCGCGCCGATCGATCACACGCTGGCCGACACGCAGATCGGCGTGGCGTTCGGTGTCACCACTCTCCCGCACCTCAAGGACATGGCCGTCGTCGGGCCGACGCGCGTCACTGGCGTCTCGGACACCGAGAGCCGCCGCAAGATCTTCACGTGCCGGCCGACCGCGTCGTCCGAGGAACAGACCTGCGCGCAGAAGATCGTGCGCGACCTTGCGACCCAGGCGTTCCGACGCCCCGTCAACCAGAAAGACTTCGATCGGTTGATGGCGTTCTACGCCGACGGCCGCGCCGAGGGCGATTTCGAAACCGGCGTCGCGTCCTCGATTGAAGCCATCCTGGCCAGCCCGCAGTTCCTGTTCCGGCTCGAGCCGGTGCCGACGTCGGCGGTGGCCGGGCCGTCCCTACCGTCTGGACGATCTCGCGCTGGCCTCGCGGCTGTCGTTCTTCATCTGGGGCAGCGGCCCGGATGCGGCACTGCTGAAGGCCGCTAGTTCTGGAACGCTGTCAACCCCGCTGGCGCTCGATCGGCAAGTGAAGCGGATGCTGGCCGACCCGCGGTCCGACGCGCTCGCCAACCGGTTCGCGGCCCAGTGGCTGCGCCTCGCCGACGTCGAACAGATCCTGCCGGACGCGATTCTCTATCCTTACTTCGATCGCTCGCTCGGGCGCGCGATGGTGAAGGAGACCGAGCTCTTCTTCGACAGCCTGGTGCGCGAGGATCGTGGCGTCCTGGATCTGCTGACTGCGGATCACACGTTCGTGAACGCGCGGCTGGCGCGTCATTACGGCATCCCGAACATCATCGGCAACGAATTCCAGCGCGTCACGGTGTCTGACGAGCGGCGCGGCCTGCTCGGCAAGGGCAGCGTGCTGATGCTGACTTCGGTCGCGGATCGCACCTCTCCGGTGATGCGCGGCAAGTGGGTGATGGAAGTGATGCTCGGCTCGCCGCCGCCGCCGCCGCCGCCGAACGTGCCCGGCCTCGAGGAGACCAAGGCGACCGGGGCGACCCGGATGCTGACGGTCCGCGAGCGCATGGAGGAGCACCGCAAGAATCCCGCGTGCCGCTCGTGCCATCGGGTGATCGACCCGCTCGGCCTGGCGCTCGAGAACTTCGACGTCACCGGCAAGTGGCGGATCAAGGACAACGGCGCGCCTGTCGATCCGACCGGCGAGCTCTACGACGGCACGCCGATGGACGGGCCTGCCGGCCTCCGCAAGGCGCTGCTGAAGCACCAGGACGTGTTCGTCCTCAGCTTCACCGAGAGCCTGTTCACCTACGCGCTCGGCCGGCGGATCGAGGCCGAGGACATGCCAATGGTGCGCCGCATCGTCCGCGAGGCGAGCGCCCAGAACCTGAAGATCAGCGCGTTCGTGCAGGCGATCGTGAAGAGCCCGGCGTTCCGGATGAGCTCCGACGTTCCGGTCGCGACCGAGACGCTCGCCGAACGGCCCTGAGTGAGTGTGTGACGTATCCGCAGTTCGGAAGGAGACACGGCGAATGTTCCTGACCCAGAAGCGGCTCGATCGACGAACGGCGCTCAAGGGACTTGGCGTCAGCGTGGGGCTGCCCCTGCTCGAGGCGATGATGCCGGTGCGCGGCGCCGAGGCCCGCCAGGCGACGAAGAAGCTCCGCTTCGTCGCGATCGAGATGGTCCACGGCTGCGCCGGCAGCACCGGTTTCGGCGAGAAGAACAACCTCTGGGCGCCGGCCGAAGTCGGGCGCGACTTCAGCTTTGGCAAGTCGAGCCTCGCCCCGCTCGAGAACTACCGTCAGCACCTGACGATCGTCAGCCGCACCGACGTCCGCAACGCCGAGGCGTTCACCCCGCCGGAGATCGGCGGCGATCACTTCCGTTCGGCGGCGGTGTTCCTCACTCAGTCCCACCCGCACCAGACCCAGGGGTCGGACGTCAAGGCGGGTGTGTCAATCGACCAGATCTTTGCGCGCCAGGTTGGCGGCGAGACGCCGATCCCGTCGCTGCAGTTGTGTATCGAGAGCGTGGACCAGGCTGGCGGCTGCTTTTACGGCTACTCCTGCGCCTACACCGATTCGATTTCCTGGGCGTCGCCGAGCGAGCCGCTGCCGATGATCCGCGACCCGCGCGCGGTGTTCGATCAGCTGTTCGGGATCGGCGCGACCCCCGAGGCCCGGGCCCGCCGCCGCAAGAAGGACAAGAGCATCCTCGACTGGGTGACGGCCTCGGTCAACGAGCTGAAGGCGTCGCTCGGAGCCGCCGACCAGGCCCGGCTCATGGAATACCTGGACGATGTCCGCGAGATCGAGCGGCGCATCCAGAAGGTGGAGGAGAGCAACACCAGCGGCGAGCCGCGCGAGCTGCCCGGCGCTCCGGCCGGTGTGCCCGACAACTACACCGAGCACGTCAAGCTGATGTTCGACCTGCAGGCGCTCGCGTTCGCGGCCGACATCACCCGGACGTTCGCGTTCAAGATGAGCCGCGACGTGTCGAATCGCGTGTGGCCGGAGACCGGGGTCACCACCGGGTTCCACATCGCCTCGCACCACGGCGATCGCGACGAGCGGATTGCCGAATACGCGAAGATCAACACCTACCACGCGAGTCTGTTGCCTTATTTCCTCGACAAGCTCGCGGCGGTCAAGGAAGGCGACCAGACGCTGCTCGACAACAGCGTCGTGATGTACGGGTCGCCAATGGGGAACTCGAACGTTCACAACCACAAACGCTGCCCGTTGATCCTGCTCGGGCACGGCGGCGGCGCGATCAAGGGGAACGTTCACCTGCGCGCCGCTGACGGGACGCCGATGGCCAACCCGATGCTGTCGGTGCTGCAGACGCTGGGAGTGGAGACGCCGACCTTCGGCGATAGCACGGGCACCTTCGACCTCAACGAGCCGGCGCCGACCACGGCGGCGGGGGAGTGAATGCGATGGGCGTGAGCGGTCTGAAGCGGTGGGGAATTGCGGTTGTCGCGGCGGTGATGGTGTGCGGACCGTTGTCCGCCGCGCCGGCCCGCATCGAGCCGGCTCGCAGCACCTCGGTCGTCGCCGACGCGGCCCGTGAGGGCGACCTGGCGACGGTCAAGCGGCTGCTCAAGGAAGGCGGCGATGTCAACGCCGCGCTCGGCGACGGGACCACGGCGCTGCATCACGCCGCGATCGCGCGGCGACGCCGACATGGTGAGCGTGCTGCTCTACGCCGGCGCCAACGTGCGGGCGACGACGCGGCTCGGCGGCTACACCCCGCTGCATCTGGCCAGCCAGCGCGGCCACGAGCAGGTCATCGAGCTGCTGGTCAAGGCCGGCGCCAACCCCAATCAACCGACCGCTACCGGCACGACGCCGCTGATGTTCGCGGCCGCATCCGGGCACGTTGCCGCCGTCAAGCAGCTGGTTGCGCACAAGGTCGATCTGGACGCGAAGGAGCAGGCCAGCGAGCAGACCGCGCTGATGTTCGCCGCGGCGTTCGATCGGCCGGAAGTGGTCAAGGTGCTGGTCGAGGTCGGGGCCGACACGAAGCTGGCCTCGAAGGTGATTGACGTCTCGAAGATGACCTCGCCCGAGGAAGCGCTCCAGGAGGAGATTCGCCTCTCGACGCAGCGGGCCTCGGCACAGGCGGCGGGCCGCCCGGCGCCGACGCCCGCGGACAAGAAGAACGAGGTCGCGGGTGTGACCCGGTCGTTCCGCTACAACGAGCTGATCGGCAAGCAGGGTGGGTTCGAGGCGATTCACTACGCCGCCCGGCAGGGGAGCATCGCCTCGGTGATGGCGCTCGTCGACGGCGGCGTGAACGTGAACGCAAAAGCCATCGGGGATGGCACCACGCCGCTGCTGATGGCGATCATCAACGGCCACTACGACCTGGCCATCGGCCTGCTCGACCGCGGCGCGGATCCGAATATCGCGAGCGAGGCCGGCGCGACTCCGCTCTACGCGACCATCAACATCGAGTGGGCGCCAAAGTCGTTCTACCCGCAGCCGCGGGCCCAGCTTCAGCAGCGCACCGGTTACATGATGCTGATGAAGGCGCTGCTCGACAAGGGCGCGGATCCGAACGCCCGGCTGGTGAAGAAGATCTGGTACACGCAGTACAACTTCGATCTGCTGCGCACTGACGAGGGCGGCGCCACCGCGTTCTGGCGCGCCGCCTATGCCAGCGACATCGAGGCGATGAAGCTGCTGCTCTCCTACGGGGCCGATCCGTTCATCACGACGATCAAGCCGCCGACCCAGGAGCGCGAGCAGCAGGGCGGCGTCCGCGCCGGCGACACCAACCGCCTGCCGCCGATGCCGCCCGGCTCGCCGGGCATCAACGCGCTGCACGCGGCCGCGGGCGTTGGCTACGGCGAAGGATTCGCCGGCAACGCGCACCGCTACGCAGCCACGGGCATGCTCGCCGCGGTCAAGTACCTCGTGGAAGAGGTCGGCCTCGACGTCAACTCGGTGGACGACGATGGCAACACCGCCTTGCACCATGCAGCGTCGCGCGGCGACAACGAAATGATTCAGTATCTGGTCTCGCAGGGCGCGGATGTGACGAAGGTGAACCGAGCCGGGCTGACCACGGTGGACATGGCCAACGGGCCGGTTCAGCGAACCCAGCCGTATCCGGAGACGATCAAGCTGCTGGAAAGCCTCGGCGCGAAGAACAACCACAAGTGTGTCTCTTGTTAGGCTCCAGGCTCCAGGCTTCAGGCCCTCAGGCCGGCACGCTTGTCCCGCAGCAAGGACCTCTTTGCAGCGCGACACAAAGCTCTTCCTCAAGCCTGAAGCCTGAGGCCTAAGGCCTGCATCGCCGCCACAGCGTCTAAATTCCTGTGGTGGCGTCAGCTATACTCCGGCGTAGGGCCATGACACGCCGATTCTGGGTCATCACGCTCTGCTCTGTCGCCCTGACCGCCGGCATCGGCCTCGCGCTCGCGCGCGAGCAGACCCAGGGCACCGGGCGCTCGGCGGCCGAACAGGCCTGGCGCGCCGGGCAATACGAGGAAGTCGAAAAGCTCACCGCGGCGCAGCCCGCAGACGCGGCGATGGTGTTGCTGGGCGCGAAGAGCGCAGCGGCCGTCGGCGACTACGCCCGCGCCGAGTCGCTGTTGCAGCCGCTCGCCGCCAAGGCTCCGGGCAGCGAGGCTGCCGTCGAACTCGGCCGGCTCCAGACCTATCAGGGGAAGAAAGCCGAAGCGCGCAAGACGCTGCAGTTGATCCTGCTCGCGGCGCAGGACGCGGAAACCGTGCGCGACTTCCTCAGTGCCAGCCGCGCCGCGCGTGCGCTCGGCCAGTCGGAGAACGCGAAGGAGTACCTCCAGGACGCGAGCTCGATCGCCCCGGACAGCGTCGAGGTGAATACGGAGTGGGGCGAGCTGCTGCTCGAGAAGTACAACCGCGCCGAGGCGGTCCGCTCCTACGAGATGGCGCTCAAGGCGGATGCCGACAATCCGGTGGCGCTCATCGGCATGGCGCGGGCGCTGTCGGAGGACAACCCGCCGCAGGCGGTGGCGCTCGCCCAGCGCGTGCTCAAGGCGAACCCGCGCAACCTCGATGCGCTCCTCGTGATGGCCGAAACGGCAATCGGCAAGGACCGCAAGCCCGAAGCCAAGGAGTGGCTGGGGAAGGCGCGCGCGGTCAATCCGAAGAGCCGCGAGGCGCTGGCTCTCGAAGGCGCGATCGCCTACGTCGATGGCGACACCGAGACCTTCAAGGCGCGAGAAGCCGAGACGCTGAAGATTCATCCCGCTGACGGCGAGTACTACCGCGTGGTCGGGTCGATTACCGCCGGCTACTACCGCTTCGACGAGGCCGTCGAGCACGTCCGCCGCGCGATTCAGGTGGATCGCGAGAACTGGCGCGCCTACGCTGACCTCGGGGCGCACCTGATGCGCACCGGTGACGAGCGCGGCGCCCGGCGCGCGCTCGAAACCTCGTTCCGCCAGGACCCCTACGACGTCCTCACCTACAACCTGCTCGAGGTCCTGGACACGCTCGACACGTTCGGCACCGTGACCGACCGCGACATCACGATGCGGCTGGCGCCCGAAGAAATCGCGGTGATGCAGGAGTACGCGCCGGCGCTGGCGCGCGAGGCCCTCGACACGCTCACCAAGACCTGGGAGTTCACGCCCAAGGGCCCGATCCTGGTCGAGGTGTTCCCTCGTCACGATCACTTCGCGGTCCGGACCACCGGACTGATGGGCATGATCGGCGCGCTCGGCGCCTGCTTCGGCCGCGTCGTGACGATGGATTCGCCGAAGGCGCGGCAGCCGGGCGAGTTCAACTGGGGCGTGACCCTGTGGCACGAGATGGCCCACGTGTTCACGCTGCAGCTGTCGGACCAGCGCATCCCGCGCTGGCTCACCGAGGGCATCTCGGTGTTCGAGGAGAAACGCGCCCGGGCCGAGTGGGGGCGCGAGATGGACATCCCGTTCGCTCGCGCGCTCGATCGCGGCCAGGTGCTGCCGCTCAAGGATTTGAACAGCGGCTTCAGCAATCCCGAAACGATCTCGCTCTCCTACTTCCAGTCCTCGCTCGTCGTCGATCACATCGTCGAGGTCTACGGCCAGCCGAAGCTGAAGGCGCTGGTCCAGTCGTACGCGACGGGGATCGACACCGAGGCGGCCATCCGCCAGGTGCTGGGCGTCGATATCGATGTGCTACAGAAGACGTTCGACGCGTTCCTGGACAAGCACTACGGGGCGCTGCGAAAGGCGCTGTCGGTTCCCGAGGGGCTGAAGGACGCCGACTCGGTCGAGGCGCTGCGAGCCCTGGCGGCCAAGCACCCCGAGAGCTTCCCCGTGCAGGTGGAGCTCGGCGCGGCACTCAAGAAGAGCGCGCCCGACGAGGCGCTGGCGGTGTTCGAGAAGGCGGCGGCGCTCGTGCCGAACGCCACCGGGCCCGACAGCCCGCAGGCGCAGATCGCCGAGATCGCGCTCGCTCGCGGTGACAAGGCGCGGGCCATCAAGGCGCTCGACACGCTGACCAGCTTCGATCACTCAGACGTGAACTCGGCGCGGAAGCTGGCGTCGTTGGTGGACCCGAAGGCCGATCCCGGGTTGTTGCGAACTGCGCTCACCCGCGCCGTTGCGGTAGACCCGTTCGATTCCGCGTCGCACACCACGCTCGGCCGGATGGCGCTCGGCGCCGGCAACTCGGCCGAAGCCGTCAAGCTGTTCCGCGTGGCGCTGGCCGCCGGACCGGTGGACAAGGCCGGCGCGCACGCGGACCTTGCCGAGGGGCTGCTCGAGGCGGGGCAGAAAGATGAGGCGCGCAAGCAGGCACTCGCCGCGCTCGAAATCGCTCCGACGTATGCACGGGCGCAGGACATCCTCCTGAAGCTCGCCGGCGGACGGTGATGTGAAGCGCTTCTTCCTTCCACCTTTTGCCTTGTGCCTTGTCGCGGCGGCTTTGGTGTTGTCCATGGCCGCCGAAGCCCAGGTGCCGGCGCTGCCCAACGACCGGCTCGCCGGACTGCAGTGGACCTTCGTTCGCATCCGCTATCACTCCTGGTCCGAGGAGGGGCGCGGCGGGCCGCGCATGGCCTACTGGGAAGATCCGTGGGCCATCGACGGTCCCGCGGCCGAGCAGAATCTCTCGCGGCGCATCAAGTCGGTGACCGCCGTCGAAGTCGGAGACCCGGTCGTGCTGGAGCTCGAGGATGAGCGGCTCTGGCAGTACCCGTGGATCTACATGGTGGAGCCGAGCAACCTGCAGCTGCGCGACACCGAGGTGCCGATCCTGCGCGAGTTCCTGATGCGCGGCGGGACGCTGACGCTCGACGATTTTCACGGCCCCTACGAGTGGGACCTGACGGTCCGGCAGCTCCGCCGCGTGTTTCCTGAGCGCGAGATCGTCGAACTCCAGCCGCCGCACCCGATCTTCACCTGCTTCTACCGCATCGAGAAGTATCCGCAGATTCCCGGGCTCGGCTCGTTCTTCAGCGGACGAACCTGGGAGAAGGGCGGGTTCCAGCCGCACCTGCGCGCCATCCTCGACGATACCGGGCGGCCGATGGTGCTGATCAACTGGAACACCGACATGGGCGACGGCGTGGAGTGGTCCAACGCCGAGGAATATCCGGGTTACGTCCCGTGGACCGCGCTCGCGTATCGAATGTGGATCAACGAGGTCGTCTACACGTTGACGCACTGACGCGATGGGACCGGTGCGACAGATGCGACGGGTGCGACAGATGCGATGGGTGCGACAGGGTGCGAGAGATTGACATGGAGAAAACGGTCGAACGGGAAACGGCGGATCTCGCGGAGCGCGTGGCGGGGAGCCGCAAGCAGATCCTCGGCGAGCTCCGCAAGGTCATCGTCGGGCAAGACGAGGTCGTCGATGAAGTGCTGATGGCGCTTTTCTGTGGCGGGCACTGCCTCATCACCGGCGTGCCGGGTTTGGCGAAGACGCTCCTGGTCAAGACGCTCGCGCAGATCCTGCACCTCAGCTTCAAGCGGATCCAGTTCACGCCCGACCTGATGCCGGCTGATATCACCGGCACCGAGGTGCTCGACGAGGAAGGTGGGCATCGCACCCTCCGTTTCGTGCACGGTCCAATCTTCGCGCAGATCATCCTCGCCGACGAGATCAACCGGACGCCGCCGAAGACCCAGGCAGCGCTGCTCGAGGCAATGCAGGAGTACCACGTCACGGCGGCGGGGCGGACCTATCCGCTGGACCAGCCGTTCTTCGTGCTCGCGACCCAGAACCCGATCGAGCTCGAAGGCACGTATCCGCTGCCCGAAGCGCAGCTCGATCGGTTTCTGTTCAACGTGGTGATGACCTACCTGTCCGAAGACGACGAGGTCAAGGTGGTCACCGATACGACGAGCACCGCCAGGCCCGAGCCGTCCCGAATCCTTGACGGCGCCGACATCCTGCGCATCCAGGACTACGTGCGGCAGGTGCTGATTGCCGACGAAGTGGCGCGGTACGCCGTGCGTCTGGCCGACAACTCGCGGCCGGGACGCGGCGAGAAGCTCGACTTCGTCCAGAAATGGGTGAAGTGGGGCGCCGGGCTTCGCGCCTCGCACGCGCTGGTCCTTGGCGCCAAGGCCCGGGCGCTGATGCACGGGCGCCTCCACGTCTCGGTCAAGGACATCCAGGCGCTGGCCAACCCGATCCTGCGGCACCGCATCATCCCGAACTTCTACGCCGAGGCCGAGGGCGTGGGCACGGAACGCATCATCGAGCGGCTCATCGAGACGGTGCCGCTGCCGAAGAGCGGGTTATAAGGCAGAAGGCACAAGGCACAAGGCAAAAAGGCCGTATCGATGGCTGGTCAGGCCCGCTATCTCGATCCCGCAATCGTTGCCCGGCTGGGGACCATCGACCTGAAGGCGAAGACGATCGTCGAGGGCTTCCTCACCGGTTTGCATCGCAGCCCCTTCAAGGGGTTCAGTGTCGAGTTCGCCGAGTACCGGCAATACCTGCGCGGCGACGACCTGGCGACACTGGACTGGAAGATCTACGCCCGCACCGATCGCCACGTCGTCAAGAAATTCGAGGAGGAGACCAACGTCGAGTGCCACATCCTGCTCGACGTCAGCCGCTCGATGGGTTACGGCTCGCACGCGGTCACCAAGATCGAATACGGATCGTACCTGGCGGGCGCGCTTGCCTACCTGATGAACCGGCAGCGCGACGCGGTCGGGCTGCTCACCTTCGACGATCGGATCCGCGAGCTGCTGCCGTGCAGCGCGCGGCCGGGCCACCTCAAGACGCTCCTGCTCGCGCTCGAACGGGTTTCGCTTGGTGTCGGCACCGACATCGCCAAGCCGCTAGCGGATCTGGTCCAGGCGATTCGCAAGCGCGGGCTGGTCGTGCTGATCTCGGACCTGCTGGACGACCCGGATCGAATCATCGAGGGGCTCAAGCACTTCCGATACCGCGGCACCGATGTCGTCGTGTTCCAGGTGCTCGATCCGCACGAGATCTCGTTCCCGTTCGATCGCCCGGCCCGGTTTCGCGACGTCGAGAGCGACCAGGAGATCGTCGCGGTGCCGGCGGCGATTCGCGACACCTACAAGGCGCGGCTCGAGGCCATGGTCTCGAACTTCCGGACCGTGCTCGGCCAGAACGGCATCGACTACACGCTGCTCGACACGTCGCAGCCTCTTGAAATGGCGCTGCTCGCCTACCTGCAAACGCGGCGGAGGACGCTCTAGTGGGCGGCCTGTCGTTCCTGACGCCCCTCTATCTGCTCGGGGCACTGGCGATCGCCCTCCCGATCGCGCTGCACCTGTTCCGCCGCCGAACCGATGTGGTGGTGGAGTTTCCGGCCGTGCGCCTTCTCGCGACCAGCCCGGTGGAGCAGCAGCGACGCAAGCGGTTGCGCGAGCTCATCCTGCTGGCGCTGCGGATCGGCGCGCTGGTCCTGCTTGCTGCGGCATTCGCGCGACCGTACTTTGCCGGCCGGCTCCTCGCCGCCGACGCCGCGGTCACCGTCATTGCGGTCGATCGGTCGTTCAGTTTGTCCGCGCCCGGCGTTTTCGATCGGGTACGGACACTCGCAACCGAAGCGATGGACGAGACGCCGTCCACCCACGCGCTGGCACTCGTCGCCTTCGACGAGGCCGCGGATATCGTGATTCCGCCAACCACAGACCGAGGCTCGATCGCTGGCGCGATCGCGGCGCTGGCCGCAGGCAACAACGGCACGCAGTACGGCGCCGCGCTGGCCAGGATCGGCGAGGTCCTCGGAGCTCGGGCCGGTGATGTCGCGATCGTCACCGATCTGCAGCAGGCCGGATGGAAAGGAACGCCGCGAAGCGGGCTCCCGGACGACGTGCAGGTCCGGATCAAGCGCGTCGATACACCGGTGCGGAACCTTGCCGTGACGACCGCCGGGCGCCGGGGCGCACGCATGGAAGCGACGGTTCAGAACTACGGCCTCGAGCCGAGGAAGACAGAGGTCGTCCTGACCATCGACGGCGTCGAGAAAGCGAGGTCCACCATTACCGTGGCGGCGCAAGCCGTCCTACCGGTCACGTTCGATACCGCGGTGCCGACCGCCGGGGCCGCCTCGGTATCGGTGCAGGACGATGGCGGCGTGCCCGCCGACGACGTGCGATACGTCGTGCTGGACCCGGCAGGGGCGACGCGAATCCTGGTGGTCGTGTCGGATCCGACCTCGACCGGCGGCGGCCTCTACGTGGAACGTGCGCTCGGGGCAGCGGAGCAGGGCCGGGCCTTTACCGTGACCGTGCTCGACGGGCGGTCTATCTCGAAATTGACCCGGGAACAGCTGAACCGCGAGCACGCGCTGATCCTCCTGGGCACACGCACGCTGGATCGTCACGGCCGCGAGCTCGTCGCCGGGTATCTGGCCGACGGCGGCTCGGCGCTGGTCACCGCCGGTCCGGATGTCGACGTGCCCGCGCTCGCGACCCTGCTTGGCGGCCCACCTGCCGTTGCCGTGGACCCCCAGGGGCTTGGCAACGACGGTGCGACACTCGTGCTCGAAGACACGCGTCACCCCATCCTGCGTCCGTTTGCGACTCCAGGCGCGGCGCTTGGCGACGTTCCGTTCCAGCAATACCGTGGCATCGATGAGGGCGGCCGGCGTGTGCTGGCGCGGTTCTCGGGTGGTCCTGCCGCATTCGTCGAGCAGCCGCGCGCCGGCGGGCGACTTCTCCTGTTCGCGTCGGACCTCGACAATCGCTGGAACCGCTTTCCTCTGAGCCCGGCGTTCGTCCCATTCATAGTGGAAACCGCTCGCTACCTCACGGAGTCCCATCGGCAACCGCAGACGTGGGTGCTTCCCGTCGTCCCGGCGGGCGTGGCGCCGACACCAGGCGTGCACGCCGTCCCCGACAAAGCTAATGAACCCGGCCGGCGGGTCGCCGTGAACGTCAATTCGGAAGAGTCGAACCCGGCCTCGATTTCGCAGGAGGAGTTCCTGGCGGCAATCCCGCGCGTGCCACGGACGACCCAGCCGGACGTGGCTGCCGAAGCGCGCAAAACCGAGGACGATCAGCGATTGTGGCAGTGGGGACTCTTCGCCATGTTCCTGGCGCTTGCCGGCGAGGGGATGGTGGCGCGGCGGGCAACTTGATGACGTAGGATCACGAGAGGGAAGGCAGCAGGCGGGAAGGAAAGGCACAAGGCAAAGGCAGAAGGCAGAAGGCAGAAGGCAGAAGGCAGAGAGGCACCAGGACCGCAGAATGAACGGCCGTCACAACGAACTCGGGGCGGTACTCGCCGAGGTGCGGCGTCGCTGGACGCGCGACGTACGGCTGCGCGCGTGGGCGACCGGCGCGTTCGGAGCGACGATGTTCCTGGGTGTTGGCGGGCTCACGGTCTGGCTACTGGCTTCCGAAGGGCTTCCGCTCGCCTTCGTCGTGCTGATCGTGCTCGGCGTCGTCGCCGTGACGCTCGCTGCCGCGCTTCGCCTTCCCCGGCGTCCGCCGTCAGACCTCCAACTCGCGCGCTTCATCGAGGAACGCGCCGGCGGCCTCGATGACGTGGTGGTCACGGCCGTCGAGCATGGAGACTCGAGCGCGATCACCGCGGCTGCGCTTGCCCGCCAGGCAGTCCGCGCTGTCGAGAACGTCGGCTTCGACCGCATCATCAGCCCCGAGACGCTGCGCCGTGCCGCGATTGGCGCCCTTGCCGGCACTCTCGTTCTGCTGGCCGGTTCGGCGGCGTTCGCACCCACGGCATCGCGCGGCATCGGCGTGGCGGCGGCCTACCTGCTGCCATCTCGCCTGCTGGTCGAGGTCACCCCCGGAACCTCCAAGGTGCGCGCCGGCTCGCCCCTGACGATCACCGCCCGCGTGCACGGTCTCGACGCGGCACTGGTGCCGGAGCTGCACGTCGGCGACGGTGATGCAGCAACGGCGACGCGCATGACGGCAAACGCCGATGGCAGCTTCGCCGTCTCGTTCGATCGCGTGCAACAGTCGTTTGCCTACTCCGTGTCGGCCGGTCCCGCTACCTCGGAGCGCTATGCGATCGAGGTCATCCGGCCGGCAAAGGTCACTCGCATCAACCTGCGCTATCGCTATCCGGAGGCGCTCGGATTGGCAGCCCAGGTCGAGGAGAACGGCGGCGACATCTACGGTCCGGCCGGGACCACCGTTGACCTCACCATCGTCACCGACAAGGCGGTGGCGAAGGGCGCGCTGGCGATGGGGGATGGCAGCCGGCAGGCGCTGGCAGGCGACGGGACGCAGCTGACGGCATCGATTCCGATTCGCGCCGACGGTTCCTATCGCGTGGCCCTGAACGACGTGGACGGCCTCGAGAATCCCGGCGACACCGAGTACTTCATCCGGATGCTCGACGATCGGCCGCCGGACGTTCGCGTGATGCGGCCGGGCGGCGACAAGCAGGTGACGCCGCTCGAGGAGGTGGAGATCGAGGTTCGCGCCGAAGACGACTTTGGCGTGTCGAGTCTCGACCTCGTGTTCCAGGTGCCGGGTCACAAGGACACGGTCGTGCCGTTCCCGACCGGCCGCGCGGTGACCGCGAACGGGCGGCACCTGATTCAGCTCGAAAGTCTCGGCGTCCGACCAGGGGATTTCGTCAGCTACTATGCGCGGGCTCGCGACGTGGGCCAGGGACGTCAGGCGGCCGAAGCCCGCAGCGACATCTTCTTCCTCGAGGTGAAGCCGTTCGAGGAGACGTTTGTCGCGGCCCAGAGCCAGTCCGCCGGCATGCAGGGCAACCCACAGCTCCAGGAACTTGCCGAAGCGCAGAAAGAGATCATCTCGGCAACCTGGAAGCTCGATGCGCGGGCGCGGCGCGGCGGTACGCGTCAGTCGTCTCAGGACATTAAGGCGGTAGGAGCGGCGCAGACCGAGCTTCGCGAGCGCGCGGCGGAAGAGGCCGGAGACGTTGCGCAGGCGCTCGCCGACCCGCGCCGCCGCCGGCTCCGTCCGGGGCAGTCGGCCCCCGGCGCCGAGGACCCGATGTCGCGCGCCGTCGAGGCGATGGGCCGCGCAGCCTCGGCGCTCGATTCGCTGAAGACGTCGGATGCGCTGCCTCACGAGATGGAGGCACTCGAACAGCTGCTCAAGGCCGATTCGGACGTCAAGCGGCGCCAGATTGCGCGCCAGCAGGGCGGAGCCGGCGGGAGCAACCGCCAGACGCCTGATCTTTCGACGCTGTTCGACCAGCAGCTGCGTCAGCAGCAGCAGACCAACTACGAGAACCCGAACGACACCGAGGCGCGTCCCGAGACCAATCCGCAGGACGATGCGTTGTCGAAGATCCGCGAGCTGGCGCGCCGCCAGGATGCATTGCAGCGGGCCCAGAAGGACCTGGCACGAAGCCGCGATCGGATGAGCGACGAAGAGCTCAAGCGTCAGCTCGAGCGGCTCACGCGCGAGCAACAGCAGCTGGCCGAGCAGGCGAATGAGCTCTCGAAGCAGTTGCAGCAGTCCCAGCGCGCGTCGTCCGAATCGGAACAGCAGCAGTCGCAATCGTCGCGCGGTCAGAGCTCGCAGAGCCGCGGCGGCCAGTCGTCTTCGCAAGGCAACGAGCAGAACAGCCAGCAGTCGTCCGGCAGCCGGCGCCTCCGCGATATCTCGGAGCAGATGCGCAACGCAACCAGCGAGCTGCGGCGCGAGGATCCCGACCAGGCGAGCACGCGAAGCGGCCAGGCTGCCGAGCAGTTGCGGGAGCTCACGAGACAGATGGAGCGGGCGCGCCCAGAGGAACGCCGCCGGGCGATGGGCGACCTCCAGTTCGAGACGCGCCAGCTGGCCGACGCCGAACGCCGGCTGGCCGGCGAGACGGAGAAGCCGTCCGGAGCTGGCGGAGGCGACGAGGCGCGACGCCGTTTGTCAGGCGAACAGCAGCGGCTTGCCGATCGCGCGGAGCGTCTGCAGCAGGCGGCTCGTGAACTCAGCGAGCAGGCGGCGGGCCAGGGTGATCAGGGCGAGGCGGATGCCCGCCAGGCTGCCGGTCAGGTGGCGCGCGACCTGGAGCGTGAGCGGATCCCGGAGCGGATGCGGGCCACCGCTGACGCGATGCGCCAGAGCGAGAGCGCGGCGTCCCAAGGCGACAATTCCCGCGAGCTCGCCCGCGCCCTCGACCGCATCGCCGGCCAGCTTGGCCAGGCAGCGGGTACCGCGGATCGCGAGACCGAGAGGCTGTCCGATCAGTTGGCGAGAGCGGGTGAGCTTCGCGATCGGCTCGGCCAGCTGCAGCGCACGATCGACGAGCTGCAGCGCGAAGCGCGACCGGGCCAGCAGGGCGATCGCTCGCCGTCCGATGACAGCGCACAGCGGCCGCAGCAGGGACAGTCGCAGCAGCCGGGGCAGACGCAACAGGGGCAGTCGCAGCCAGGGGCATCGTCCGGCTCGCAGAGCCAGGAAGGAACCCCGAACGTTCAGGCCGGCGGGACCGGTCGTTCTCGCCTCAACCAGCTGCAGCGCGAGGCCGCCGATCGCATGCGGGAAGCACAGCGGCTCGCCGGCGAGCTCCAGCAGCAGAGCCCCGACATGCGCAACGGCCTGACCACCCCGGAGAACTGGTACCCGAGCCTGTCGGCGCCTGGCACCGAGGCGTTCAAGCAGGACTTCAGCAAGTGGGAGACTCTGAAGAAGGGAATGCTGACGGCGCTCGAGCGGACCGAAACGCGCCTGTCATCCCAACTCCGTGAACGCGAGTCGCGCGCGCGCCTCAACGCCGGCGGGTACGAGGGCGTGTCGAGCGACTACCAGGAGATGGTCGATCGCTACTACCAGTCGCTGGCCGCCCCGCGGAAGGCACCGCAGTAGGCGAGGGGCGCCGCGATGCGATTTGCCGTTGCCTTGCCGTGGTGGGGCTACCTCCTGGCATTCGGGCTTGCCGCGCTACTGGCCTGGATCGCCTACGCGAGAGTTCCCGCGGCGCTCACGCGCCGGCAACGCGCGCTCCTGACCACGCTCCGCGGCCTCGCGCTGATGGCGATTGTCACGGCCCTGCTGCGTCCGGTGGCGACTGCTCCTTCGAGCGATCCAAGCCGCCGGTTGGTGCCGATTCTCGTCGATATCTCGCGCAGCATGGGCGTCACCGACGAGGACGGCGAGACGCGCCTGGCACGCGCCCGCGCTGTCGCGGACGACCTCACTCGGCAACTGGGCACGTCCTATCGCACCGAGATTCTCACCTTTGGTGACGCCGTGGCCCGCGCCGGAGCCGACGAGCTCAAGGCGACGGCGCGGCGCAGCGACATGACCGCGGCCGTCGAGGAAACGCTCGATCGGTATCGTCACGACGCGGTCGCGGGGATCGTCGTGTTGTCCGACGGAGGAGATACATCGGGGCGGTCCCTCGACGCGGGTCGGGCCACGAACGCCCGGGTGTTTCCGATCGGCATCGGTTCCGGCGCGCTGCGGGATCGTGCCGTCGTCAACCTGACCGCGGGCGAAGCGGTGCTTCCGGGGGCGGCGATTGATCTCAGCGTGACGGCAGTCAGCCGGGGATTCGGGAACGCGCCGCTCGACGTCCGGTTGAGCGTCAACGGGCGTCCCGCGGAAGTCCGCCGCGTGGCGCCGGCCACGGACGGCGCTCCGGTTCACCAGGTGTTCACCGTGTCACCGCCGGCGGATCAGCCGACGGTGTACACCGTGGACGTCGGCGCTGGCGGCGACGAGATCTCGGCCGACAACAACCGGCGAAGCGTCCTCGTTCCGCCGCAGGTCGCGCGCCGGCGCCTGCTCATCGTCGAAGGCGCGCCGGGTTTCGAGCACACGTTTCTGAAGCGGGCGCTCGCCGCCGACGGAGGCCTTGACGTCGACTCGGTGGTTCGAAAAGGGCAGAACGACGACGGGCAGCCGACGTTCTTCGTCCAGGCTGGCGAGAGCCGCGCCGCGGCGCTGGCGAACGGCTACCCGAACACCTCCGATGCGCTCTTCCAGTACGACGCGATCGTGTTCGGCAACGTCGAAGCCGACTTCTTCACGCGACCGCAGCTGGATTTGACATCGCGGTTCGTTGCCGAGCGTGGCGGCGGGCTCATGGTGCTGGGCGGCCGATCGTTCGAGCGGCAGGGACTGACCGGCACGCCGTTGGCCGAGGCGCTGCCGGTCGATCTGACCGACCGCCGCAATCCGACGGCGCGCGTGCCCGACGGCGGTGAGGGCCAATCGGTGAACGCGCCGGCCGTGACGGTCGACGGCGCTCTTCACCCGGCGACGCGGCTCGCGTCATCCAGCGAAGCCAGCCGCAAACTGTGGCGATCGCTGCCGCCGCTCGCATCGGTGTCGCTGATGGGCGGGCCGCGACCGGGCGCGCAGGTCCTCGCGGTCACCGCGAGCCCGGGTGGCGAGGCGCATCCCCTGATCGCGGTCCAGCGATACGGCCAGGGGCGCACGATGGTGTTCGCCGGCGAAGCGTCGTGGCGCTGGCGGATGCTGCGGCCTTCAACCGACACCGCCTACGACACGATCTGGCGCCAGCTGGTGCGGTGGCTGGCGGCGCCGTCTCCTGGTCCGGTCGCGCTGCCAGCTATGGCGGTGGCGAGCCCGGGAGATGTCGAGCCCATTGCCGTGATGGTGCGCAATCGGCGCTTCGAGCCGGTACCGGACGCGACCGTCTCGTTGCGGGTTACGGACCCGGACGGGGCGACTCGCGCGGTCGAGCCGACGCTGCAGGACCCGCGCGCTGGCCGCTACCTCATCCCGTTCCGGTTCGATCACGGCGGTGTCTACCGCGTCGACGCGGACGCACGCAGCGGCGAGACCTCGCTTGGGACCGCCACTCGTTATGTGCTGGTCGGGGGTATCGATGTCGAGATGGCGGATCTCGCGCTGAACGAACCGGTGCTGCAGCGATTGGC
Organism: uncultured Acidobacteriota bacterium; assembly: GCA_963709325.1. Lineage (GTDB taxonomy): Bacteria > Acidobacteriota > Vicinamibacteria > Vicinamibacterales > UBA2999 > VFZN01. Next base: position 646,718 of record CAVPVV010000001.1, read on the forward strand.
GGCGGCGACAGGCGGGCGCTACCTGCAGGCGAGCGAGACCGCTGAGCTCCGCGGCCTGCTCCGCGTCGGCGAGGCGGATCCCGCCACCGAGATGAAAGACCTCTGGCACAACGCGTGGACGCTGCTCGGTATCATGGGATTACTGGCCGCCGAGTGGGTGGTACGGCGCCGGGTCGGGCTGGCCTGACCTGACACGGATGGAGACTGAACGATGACGCGTGCGTGGACGGCGCTCGTTCCGATGCTTGCCCTGCTGCTGGCGCCGCACGCGGCCTCGGCCGAGACGCGCTTCGCCCTGATCGTGTCGGGGGCTTCGGGCGGCGAGAAGTACGCGGAGCAGATGAAGCAGTGGCGCGCGTCGCTGCAAACCACGCTCGTCAATCGCTACGGCTTTGACGAGAAGAACGTTCGGGTGCTGACCGACGAGTCGGTGGCCGGCGGGACCACCGGGTCGGCGGCCAACGTCAAGGCGGCCCTGAGCGAGATTCGTAAAGTGGCGACCAAGGACGACCTGCTCCTGGTCGTGTTGCTCGGCCACGGCACGTTCGACGGCGAGACCGCCAAGTTCAACCTGGTGGGACCGGATCTCGACCGCGGCCGAGTGGAACCAGATGTTCTCGGCAGTCCCAGCGCGGCTCGTCTTCGTCAACACCACCGAGGCGAGCTTTCCGTTTCTCGAGGCGCTCAAGGCCAAGGGTCGCGTCGTCATCACCGCCACGAATTCGGCGGCGCAGAAGTACGCGACGGTGTTTCCCGAGTACTTCATCAAGGCGCTGTCGGAAGCGTCCACCGATCTCGACAAGAACGGTCGCACGTCGATCCTCGAGGTGTTCGAGGCCACGAGCCTCGCGGTCAAGCAGTACTACGAGCAACGCGGCCAGTTGAGCACCGAGCGGGCGCTGATTGACGACAACGGGGACGGGCAGGGACGCGAGCAGGGCGGCGAGGGCGCCGACGGCGGCTTCGCGCGGTTGTGGAGCCTCGATGCCGAGCCTGTCGCGGCGACGAACGATCCGGAACTGGCGACGCTGCTCAAGCAGCAGCGGACCCTCGAGGCGCAGGCCGAGGAGCTGAAGTTGAAGAAGGGCGATATGCCCCCGGCCGACTGGCAGGCCGCCTACGAGAAGCTGATGCTCGAGCTCGCGCGCGTCTCGCAGGAGATCCGTAAGAAGAGCTGATTCACACGTCAGCGCAGATCCCGATCCGCTTCGAGACGCGCGTAGCCGCTCGCTTAGGTGGCGAAGCGGAAATTGATGATGTCGCCGTCCTGGACGACGTACTCCTTGCCTTCGAGCCGGAGCTCACCGTGCTCGCGTGCGGCGTGCATCGTGCCACGGGCGATGAAGGCGTCGTAGCCCACGACTTCGGCCCGGATGAACCCGCGCTGGATGTCGCTGTGGATTTCTCCGGCCGCCTCCTGAGCCACCGTCTGGCGCGGGATCGACCACGCGCGGCACTCGTCCTCGCCGACCGTGAAGAACGACATGTAGCCGAGCAGCTCGTAGCTGGCGCGGATCACCCGGTCCAGACCCGATTCGGCGAGTCCCAGGTCCTGCATGAACGCCGCGGCGTCGGCCGGCTCGAGCGAGGCAATCTCCAGCTCGATCTTCGCGCACACCGGCACCGCCAGCGTTCGCGCGCGCGACAGGAAGGGGGTCAGGCCGGTTTGCTTCGCGGCGTCCTCGACGCGAGCGGCGGTGGCGATGTCCGCCTCGTCGAGATTGATCACCACCAGCAGCGGCTTGGCCGATAGCAGCTGGAAGCCGCGCAGGAGCTTGCTTTCCTCGGTCGACAGGCCAAGGGCACGCAGCGGTTGGCCATTTTCGAGCGCCGCTTTGCAGCGCACCAGCAGATTGCGCTCGCGCTCACCGTCGCCGGACTTGGTTTTCTTCAGGTCCTTGTCGAGCCGCTCGATCCGCCGCTCGACCACGCCGAGGTCGGCGAGAATCAGCTCGTCCTCCATTGCCTGCGCGTCGCGGGCCGGGTCGACCGAACCGGACGGGTGCGCGACTGACGGGGCGCGGAAGGCCCGCACCACGTGGACCAGCGCATCCGCGTTCTTGTAGCCGGCCACATCCACGAGCGCCGACGCGGCGCTCTTGCCGGCGGCGACGATGTCGGTGAATTCCACGGTGGCGGGGACGTGCTTCTTCGGGTTGAAGATCGCCGTCAGCCGATCCAGTCGCGCGTCGGGCACTTTCGAGATGCCGATGGCCGTATCGCCCTTGCCACCCCGCGGGTGGTCCTTGGCGCTGGTCATCAACTGGAAGAGCGTGGACTTGCCGCTGCCGGAGAAGCCGATGAGGGCGGAGTGGAGCATAGGGGCCGATAATCCTGTTGGGGCAAAACCTTCATCCTAGCACGTGGATTCACCCGTTCAGGGACTCCACCATTCCACACGCTGCCGCTCAGGCCGCTGCATCGGCCGCACCAGCACGACGCCGGTGAGGAAGCCCGTCACCTGGCCCCAGAACGCGACACCACCCGGGGGCCCCCCAGACCCGTACGCCTGCGATGTGAGGCCGATCAGGAACTGGACCAGGAACCACAGGGCCAGGAAGAAGATCGCGGGGACCTCGAACACCGTGAGCGGGAACGGGAACAGTGTGAGGACGCGCGATTGCCGATAGAGCATGAAGTAGCCGCCCATGACCCCGGCGACCGCCCCGCTCGCGCCGACTATCGGTGTGGTCGCAGAGTGATCCATTCCCGTCTGCGTGAGTCCGGCAACCACGCCCGCCGCCAGGTAGAAGACGAGGAAGCGGCCATGCCCGAGCCGATCCTCGACGTTCTCGCCGAAAATCCAGAGGTACAGCAGGTTGGCGCCTAGTTGAGCGAAACCGGCGTGCACGAACATCGACGTCAGGACATTACCGAACGAGAAGAAGGCCGGCACCAGGCCGAAGCTGGCGACCAGGCGCTCCCGGTCGGCGGGCGAGAGCGTGCGCTGCAGCAGGAAAGCGAGGGCGAAGACGACGATCAGCGAGATGGTGACGATCGGCGCGGTTCGGGACGGAATGACGTCCTTGAGGGGAATCATCGGGAATCCCGGTAGGATGGTGCCATGAAATGTCGGGTCTGTGGGACCGAGATCGCCGCGAACGCGCTGATCTGCTATCGCTGCGGCACGGCCACCACGGAGCCCCGCATCCCGCCGCCGGCGACGCGGCGCCAGTCCGCCAATCGCTGGCTGGTCCCGGCGCTGGCGGCCGCAGCGGCGGTGGCCGCCGCCGTCGGCGCGGCCTGGCACTGGGGACTGTTCTGATGCCGGTGGTCCCGGCGGGCGACGACTCTCGCGCTAAAATGAGTCGGTTCGAGCTATGGCTGACGCACGCCTCGAATTAAACGACGGGCTCGGCTTGCGGGTGATCCCGCTTGACAAGGCGCAGGTCACGATCGGCCGCCGCACGGAGAATGACGTGCGGCTCACCGGCAGCGACGTGTCGCGCGATCACGCGGAGATCGTTGTCGCCAACGGCGACTACATCCTCCGCGATCGCGGCTCGCGCTACGGCACCTTCGTCAACGACAACCAGATCAGCGAGCACAAGCTGGTGACCGGCGATCGGCTGCAGTTCGGCCGCGCCGCGGGCACCGACGTCGTATTCCGGAAGGGCGAGAGCCCGCCGTCGAGCGAGCGCACGCCGGTCACTGCGGTGAGCGACCTGCGGCAGTTGGCGGCGCTGCTCGAAGGGCTGCGCGCGCTCGGCTCGGGCCGCGTCCTCGACGAAGTGCTGGCCTTGGTGCTCGACGCCGCCATCGAGGTCACCGGCGCCGAGCGCGGGTTCATCATGCTGTCCGTCGACGAGAAGCTCGACATGAAGCTGGCCCGCGCCAGGGGCCGGATCACGCTCCCCGGCAATCGCTTCGACACGAGCCGGAAGATTCCCGAGGAGGTCTTCGCCAGCGGCGAGATCAGGATGGTTCCCGATCTGCTCGACGGAGACCTCGCCAACGTGCACATGGGAACCGTCGCGCTCGGCATCCGTCACGTGGCCTGCGCCCCGCTCAGGCTCGTTCGCTACCTCGATCGGGCCGACATGCCGAGCGAGACGAAGTCGATTGGCGTCCTCTACCTCGACTCGCGCGAGAAGGGGACGCTGATGGCGAACCACACCAGGACGGCGCTCGACACGCTGGCGACCGAGGCCGGCGTGGCGATCGAGAACGCGCGCCTGTACCGGGAGACCCTCGAGAAGGCCCGCATCGAGCACGAGCTGAAGATCGCCGCGGAAATCCAGCGCGCGCTCCTGCCGGAAGGCAATCACAGCGGGCCGTTCTACGAGGGGGCCGGCACCTCGGTGTCGGCGCGGGCGATCGGCGGCGACTTCTACGACATGATCGAGATGCCGGACGGCTCGTTCGGCTTCCTGGTCGGCGACGTCGCCGGCAAGGGCCCGGCTGCGGCGCTGCTCACCTCCAAGATTCTCGGCATCTTCTCGGCCTTCGCCGCAACCAACGAGGATCCGGCCGAGACGATGAGCCAGTTGAACAAGGTGCTGACCCGTCGGGCCATCGACGCCCGCTACGCGACGTCGATGTACGGCAAGCTCGCCGCCAGCGGCGAGCTCGTCTACTGCAGCGCCGGACACAACCCGGCGCTCGTCTACGGGGTCGATGGGTTGCGACGCCTCGAGGCCGATGGCATGCCGGTCGGCCTGTTCGATTTCGCTCCCTATTCATCCAGCAAGCTGACGCTGCGCGCCGGCGACACCATGGTGCTCTACAGCGACGGTGTCACCGAAGCCCAGAGCGTGGATGGCTCCGAGTTCGGCGAGAGCCGGCTCGTCGACGTCGTGAAGGAGCTGCAGGGAAAGCCGGCCGGCGAGGTCCTCAAGCAGATCATCGACGCGGTGATGAGCTTCGCGCGCGGCGCGGAGCAGTATGACGACGTCACGGCGCTGGTGATCCGCTACCTTGGTCCGGGAAGCACGGCCGGCGGATGAGGCGCTGGCTGCCCTGGCTTGCCGCCTTCGTTCTCTGGAACGGCGCATTCGATCTGCAGGTCCGGTCGGCCGGCGAGGCCTTCACAGCCAATCAGGTCGCCCGATGGCATGCCGGCGACACGCCGGCCCTGATCCGCGACGAGTTTGCGCCGCGGGTCCGCGCTGCCGCTTTGCGGTCGACCGCGGCGGCCGGCGTGCTCCTGCTGCTGGGATTGGCGATCCTCCCGCGCTCGGCGCGCGCCGCCAATCGGTAGTACGCTGGAAATCCTGGCCGGATGATCGACTCCCTGATTTTCGACTGGAACCGGATCGGCGCCCCGGCGCGTCCGCCGCGGGTGATGCTCAACGACGAGACACTGCGCGACGGCCTGCAATCCCCTTCGGTCCGCACCCCGACGATCGATCAGAAGGTCCATATCCTTCACCTCATCGACTCGCTCGGCATCGATGCGGCCGATATCGGGCTGCCCGGCGCCGGCCCGCACGTGGTCGCCCACGTCGAGCGGCTGGCGCGGGAGATCGTCGACGCCGGCCTGGCGGTGCGGCCGAACTGCGCCGCCCGTACCCTCATCCACGACATCAAGCCGATCGTCGGCATCGTGCAGCGCACCGGGATCGCGATCGAGTGCGCGGCGTTCATCGGATCGTCGCCGATCCGCCAGTTCACCGAGGGATGGACGCTCGACTGGCTGCTGAAGAGCACCGAAGATGCGATCACGTTCGCGGTCCGCGAGGGGCTGGACGTGATGTACGTCACCGAGGACACGACGCGGGCCAATCCCGAGACCCTGCGCGCGATTTACGGCTGCGCGATCCGGGCCGGCGCGAAGCGGATCTGCGTCGCCGACACCGTCGGCCATGCGACCCCGGCCGGTGCATCGGCCGTGGTCCGGTTCGCCGCGCAGGTGATCAAGGACTGCGGGGCCGAGGTCGGCATCGACTGGCACGGCCATCGCGACCGCGACCTCGCGGTGATCAACAGCATTGCCGCGCTCGAGGCCGGCGCGAGCCGGGTCCACGGTGTGGCGCTCGGCATCGGCGAACGGGTCGGCAACACGCCGATGGATCTGCTGCTCGTGAACCTGGTGCTGATGGGATATCTTGAGCGCGACCTGCACCACCTGGAAGATTACTGCCACGCCGTATCGGAGGCGTGCTGCGTGCCGATCCCGGACAACTATCCGGTCATCGGCCGTGACGCGTTCCGAACCGCCACCGGCGTCCACGCCGCGGCGGTCGTCAAGGCGTGGAGGAAGGGCGATCGCGAGCTGATGGACGCGGTGTATTCGGCGATCCCCGCCAGCCTGGTCGGCCGCGAACAGCAGATCGACGTCGGCCCGATGTCGGGCAAGTCGAACGTCCTCTACTGGCTCGAGAAGCGCGGCATCCCCGCCTCCGAGCAGGTAGTGGACCGGGTCTTCAAGCGCGCCAAGTCATCACGAACGGTCCTCACCGAGGCGGAAATCCTCGCCGAGGTGTACCGGTAACGAGCACCGGAAGAGAAGCCTCGAAGGCACGAAGAGCACGAAGGACGGCACGACGGCGTCCTTCGATCCTTCGTGCCTTCGTGGTTTCTTCTCTACTTGATCAAGCGTCCTTCGATGTCCGGCAGGGCAGCAAGCACCACATCGCCGACGATCTGCAGGCTGCCGGCGCTGACTTTGTCGAGCGTGTCGCCCGCGGTGTGCCAGTCGGGGTAATCGAGGTCGATCAAATCCACGGCGGGGACGCCCGCCTTCAAGAAGTGCATGTGGTCGTCCTCGACCGGGAGCGGCTCGTCGAGGAAGTTCGACGCGTAGCCAAGCTTGCGGGCGGTGGCCCAGACGATGTCGGTCAGCCACGGCGTCGAGCTGGTGTCGCGCCGCAGGTTGAGCGCGCGGTCGCCGATCATGTCGAGCAGGATCATCGCGCGGATCGACTTGAGAGTGCCGGTCGCCTGCGCCGCGGCGACATATTGGCGGCTGCCGTAGGTGTGGTTCGGTTCACGCCAATCGCCGTACGCTTCCTCGCCGTCGAAGAAAACGAACTCGAGCGTGAAGCGCGGCTTCGGCCGCGTCTTCAGCACCCGCGCCAGCTCCAGCAGCGCACCCGTGCTCGATGCGCCGTCGTTGGCGCCGACGAAGCGGAACTCGTTCACCGGCTTGGTGTCGAAGTGGCTGGTCAGCAGGATTCTCTCGGAGCGCTCGCCGGGCAGGGTGGCGATGAGGTTCGTCATCTTCACCTTGCCGACCGGTGTCGTCGCCTCGAACGTCTGCTCGACGGCCTTGTAGCCGGACTCGCCGAGCACCTTGATGATGTAGTCGCGGGTCTTCTGGTTGGCGGGGGTCCCGGCGGGGCGCGGCCCGAAAGCGACCTGTTCGCGAACGTGGGTGTAGGCGCGGGTGCTGTCGAACGCGGGCGGGGCCTGCGCCTCGAGCCACGCGACCGGGGCCAGGGCGAGCAGACCCAGGAGAACCGACGCCAGGCGCCGGTGTGATGGGGCCGTCATCGATCCTCCTCCAGGAAGACGCGGCTCACTGCCGCTTGGACATCGGGACGTAGTCGCGGGTCGCCGCGCCGGTGTAGATCTGCCGCGGCCGGAAGATCTTCTGCTCCTGGTCGAGCAGCATCTCCTCCCACTGCGCCACCCAGCCCGAGGTCCGCGCGATCGCGAACAGGACCGCGAACATCTCGACCGGGAAGCCCATCGCCTGGTAGATGAGGCCAGAGTAGAAGTCGACGTTCGGGTAGAGCTTGCGGCTGACGAAGTAATCGTCTTCGAGCGCGATCCGTTCCAGCTCGAGGGCGATGTCGAGCAGCGGGTTCTTGCCCGTCACCTCGAACACTTCGTAGGCGGTGCGCTTGATGATCTTGGCCCGCGGGTCGTACGACTTGTAGACGCGATGGCCGAAGCCCATCAGGCGCCCTTCGCCGGCCTTGACCCGCTTGATGAAAGCGGGAACGTTGGCGACCGAGCCGATCTCGGCGAGCATTCGCAGCACCGCTTCGTTCGCGCCGCCGTGGAGCGGGCCATAGAGCGCTGCGGCCGCGCCGGCCAGGGCCGAGTAGGGATCGGCGTGCGAGCTGCCGATGCCACGCATCGTGCTGGTCGAGCAGTTCTGCTCGTGGTCGGCGTGGAGGATGAACAGGACGTCGAGGGCCCGGGCCAGCTTCTCGTTCACCGCATACTTCGACTCGGTCATCTTGAACAGCATGTTCAGGAAGTTGCCGGTGAAGCTGAGGTCGTTGTCGGGGTATACGTACGGGCGACCGATGCTGTGGCGGTATGCGTAGGCGGCAAAGGTCGGCGTCTTGGCAATGAGTCGCAGGATCTGGAGCTTGCGCCGCTCGGTGTCGAAGATCTGCTTGCCGTCGCGATAGAAGGTCGACATTGCCGCGACGGTGCTGACGAACACGCCCATGGGATGGGCGTCGTAAGTGAAGCCCTCCATGAACTTCTTGATGTTCTCGTGCACCATCGTGTGCATCGTGATCTGGCGCTCCCACTCCTGGAGCGCCGCCGCCGAGGGCAGCTCCCCGTTGAGGATGAGGTAAGTCGTCTCGAGATACGTGCTTTCTTCGGCGAGCTGCTCAATCGGGTAGCCGCGGTAGAGCAGGATCCCCTTGTCGCCGTCGATGTAAGTAATAGCGCTGCGGCACACGGCCGTGTTCATACAGGCCGGGTCGTACGGGAGAATCCCCTGATCGTCGGGGTCCGGTGTCTTGATTTTCTTCAGGTCGGTCGCCTTGATGGTGCCGTCGGCGATGGGGATTTCGTAGGTCTTGCCGGTGCGATTGTCAGTTACGGTGAGAGTGTCAGCCATGGCATCCGTGCAGCAATGAGTGCAACCGGATCATTGTAGTCCAGCCATGCGGCCGGATCACGGATTCACGCCGTTCCATCAATGCGTTCCCGGCATGCACTGGATGCCGCCGGCGCACCCTCAGGCCGGCCGATTGTGCGAGGGCGCCTCGAACGGCTGGTGCCTGACGTCCCGGGCCGAGACCATGAAGATGACGTCCTCGGCGACATTGGTCGCGTGATCCCCAATCCGTTCGAGATGGCGGGAGATGAGGATCAGATCCAGCGCCGGCTCGATGGTCGCCGTGTCCTGGAGCATGAACGTCAGCAGTTCCCTGAAAATCTGCGTCTTCAACCCATCGAGGTCATCGTCCTTGGCCAGCACCGCCTCGGCCAGCCCGACGTCGCGTCGGACGAACGCGTCGAGGGCGTCGCGGAGCATTTCCTGGGCGATGTTACCCATTCGCGGGATGTCGATCAGCGGCTTGACCGGCGGATGCTGCAGGTACCGCTTGCCGGCCTCGGCGACATTGACCGCGAGGTCGCCGACCCGTTCGAGGTCGGTGTTGATCTTCACCGCCGCAACGATGGTCCGGAGATCGGCGGCCATCGGCTGGTGCAGCGCAAGGAGCTTGAAGCAGCGGTCGTCGATCTCGATGTGGAAGTCGTTGATCGGCTCGTCGCCGGTCAGCACCGCGTGCAGCGCCTCGCCGTCGCGATCAACGACGCCGTTGACGGCGACCCGCACGCGCTCCTCGGCCAGCCCGCCCATGCCGAGCAGCCGCTCCTTGAGCGCTTCGAGCTCCTCCTGGAAATGGCGAACGACGCGTTCCATCGTGTGAACCCCGCGAACCTCGAGAACCCCGCGAACCTCGAGAACCCCGCGAACCTCGAGAACCCCGCGAACCTCGAGAACTTGACCCCCGGTTACCCGCAGCGTCCCGTGACGTAATCTTCCGTCAATTTCTCGGCCGGCGCCGTGAAAATCCGATCGGTCCGGTCGTACTCCACCAGTCGTCCCAGCCAGAAGAAGGCGGTGTGATCCGAGACCCGCGCCGCCTGCTGCATATTGTGAGTGACGATCACGATCGTGTAGGTCTTCTTCAGGTCGTAGATCAGCTCCTCGATGCGCTGGGTCGCGATCGGGTCGAGGGCTGACGCCGGTTCGTCCATGAGCAGGACCTCAGGACGAATCGCGAGCGCCCGCGCGATGCAGAGGCGCTGCTGTTGGCCGCCCGACAAGGCCAGCGCCGAGTCGTTCAACCGATCCTTCACCTCCTCGAAAATCGCCGCCTGACGGAGGCTCTCCTCGACGCGGTCGTTCAGCTCGGCCTTGGTCCTCGCCATCCCGTTGATCCGCAGCCCGTACGCGACATTCTCGAAAATCGACTTCGGGAACGGGTTCGACTTCTGGAACACCATGCCGACCCGCCGGCGGAGGGCGACCACGTCCACGTGCGGGTCGTAGACGTCCTTCCCGTCGAGCAGCACCGTTCCCTCGACGCGAGTGGCCGGAATGATGTCGTTCATCCGGTTGAGCGACCGCAGGAAGGTGCTCTTGCCGCAACCCGACGGACCGATGAACGCCGTCACGAGGTTGGTGCGAATCCGAATCGAGATTCCATCGAGCGCACGTTTCGGGCCGTAATAGAAATTCAGGCGGTCCGCCTCAATCTTCACCGGCGTATCCGGCGGAGCCGCGGCGGCGGCGCGCCCGGCCACCCGCGACAGTGAGGTGAGCGGCGGGGAAGCGGAGTTCATGACCGGCCTTGTCGCTGAAAGCGGTCCCGCAGGAAGACCGCGGCGGCGTTCATCGCCAGTAGGAGGCCCATCAGGACCAGAATACCGGCCGCGGCGTTCTCCTTGAAGGCGGCTTGCGGGCGCGAGACCCAGTTGAAGATTTGAATCGGCAGCACCGTGAACGGCGACCAGAGGCTATCGGGCGCGAACGGGATATAAGTGAGCGCGCCAATCGTGATGAGCGGCGCCGTCTCCCCGATCGCGCGCGACAGCGACAGGATGAGGCCGGTCAGGATCCCGGGAAACGCCATCGGCAGCACCTGGTACCAGATCGTCTGCCATTTCGTCGCACCGAGCGCGTACGAGCCCTCGCGGATCGACTTGGGCACGGTGCGGAGCGCCTCGCGCGTCGAGAGGATCACCACCGGTAATGCCAGCAGCGCCAGCGTGCACGCCCCCGCGAGAACGCTCCGGCCCATGTTCATGGTTCTCACGAACAGGCCCAGGCCGAGCAGGCCGTAGATGATCGACGGCACGGCCGCGAGGTTGGAGATATTGATTTCGATGAAGCGCGCCGGCCGGCTGGCGGTGCCGTATTCCTCCAGGTAGACCGCCGAGGCGACACCGAGCGGCAGCGCGAACAGCCCGGTCAGGACGATCACCCAGATACTGCCGGCCAGCGCGTGGTAGATCCCGGCGTCTTCCGGGCGCCGCGAGGCCAGGCTCGTCAGGAATTGCCAGCTGAGCCGGCCGGCGCCATCGGCCATAACGTCGATGATCAGCGCCGCAAGAGTGACGAGCGCCACCCCCAGCGTCGCCATCGCCAGGACGCGAAAGGCGAGATCGGCGCGGTGCTTCACGAGTACTCCTCACGGAACCGCTCGCGCAGCCAGGTGCTGACCAGGTTGAGGCCGAACGTCATCAGGAACAGCAACATCCCGACCGCGAAGATTGTCCGGTATTCGAGCGTCCCCTGCGGCGTGTCGCCGAGGCTGACCTGCACGATGTAGGCGGTCATCGTCTCGAGCGGTACGAAGGGATTCGCGGTCAGCCGCGGCTGCTGGCCGGCGGCAATGGCCACGATCATCGTTTCGCCGACCGCGCGCGACACGGCGAGGATGAACGCCGCCGTGATGCCCGAGAACGCCGCCGGCACGACCACCTGCAGCGCGGTTTGCATCCGCGTTGCCCCGAGCGCGTAGGCGCCCTCGCGCAGGCCGCGCGGGACGGCCCGCATCGCATCTTCCGACAGCGAGGACACCAGCGGCAGGATCATGATGCCCATCACGATGCCCGGGCTGAGCGCGTTGAAGCCCGACATCTGCGGGAACACGCGCTGCAGGAGCGGTGTGACGAACATCAAGGCGAAATAGCCGTAGACCACGGTCGGCACCCCGGCCAGCACTTCGAGCACCGGTTTGACGACGCGCCGTAACCCGTCGGGCGCGTATTCACTGAGGTAGATCGCGGCGAGCAGCCCCATCGGCAGCGCCACCAGCATCGCAATGCCGGACACGAGCAGCGTCCCGGCCACCAGTGGCAACACGCCGAAATGGCGGTTGGCGAAGAGCGGCGTCCACTCGGTGCCGGTCAGGAACTCGACGATGGGCACCTCGCGCAGGAACTCGATCGTTTCGACGGCCAGGACCAGGACGATCCCGGCCGTCGTGAACACCGACAGCGCCGCCGCCGCGAGCAGCAGGAACTCGATGAGACGCTCGAACCGGCGGGGCTGCATCGACGGGTGTTACCGGCCGCGTTCCTTGGCGAGCAACTGCTCGATGGTGACGCCGACCGTGTTCTCGGCGCCGGCGAAGAGCGATCCCGGCGTCCGGGCGGTGAAGCGCTCCCCAACCAGCTTGTAGGCGTCAGCGCCCAAGCCGACGTAGTTGACCTCGCGCACCAGCTTGTCCGCCTCGGCGAGGTAGAACTCGACGAACTTCTGAACTTCAGGCCGGTCGCCGGCCTTCTTCGAGACGTAGATGAAGACCGGGCGCGACAACGGCTGATACGTTCCCGTCCGAATCGTGTCCGGGTTCGGGAGGATCGCGCCGCCGCCGTTGTCAGCCTTGCCGTCATCGACCGGGATCAGCTTCAGCTTGTCCACGTTCTCTTCGTAATAGGCGAACGGAATGAATCCGAGCGCCAGCTCGTCGCTGCTCACGCCCTGCACGAGCACGTTATCGTCCTCGCTGGAGGTGAAGTCGCCGCGGCTGGCCTTCGCCTTGCCGGTAATCGCCTCGGTGAAGTAGTCGTAGGTTCCCGAATCCACGCCGGCGCCGAAGAGGTGAATCTCCCGGTCCGGCCACGACGCGCGGATCTGATTCCACTTCGTGACCTTCCCCTGCGCGTCCGGCGCCCACATCGTCTTGAGCTCCGCGGCGGTGATGTTGCTCACCCAGCTGGCCTTCGGGTTCACGACGATGGCGATGCCGTCGTAGGCGATTGGCAGCTCGACGTACTCGATGCCGGACTTTTCGCACGCGGCGATCTCGGCGGCCATGATCGGCCGCGACGCGTCGCTAATGTCGGTCTCGCCGCGGCAGAACTTCTGGAAGCCGCCGCCGGTTCCGGAGATGCCGACGGTAACGCGCGTTCCGGGATTGGTCCGCTGGAACTCTTCGGCGACGGCCTCGCTGATCGGGAAGACCGTGCTGGAGCCGTCGAGCGTCACCAGGCCCCCGGACCCAGGTGCCGACGAAGATGACGATCCACCGCCACAGGCGGCCGTCAGCATGACGGCGATCACAGCCACAAACCATCTCTCTACACGCATGTGATCACCGTATTCCGGCGCCGTTTCGCACCAGTTTCTGGCGTGTTAAATCCGGGTAACGAAACTCGTGCGCGATTACCGTCCGGCCGGAGCTTCCATGGCAATCCCGAGCTCGCTCAGCACCGCGAGCAGTTTCTCCCGTGCCGCTGGCCTGGGCGGCACCATCGGCAGCCGATAGACCAGCTCGCAGAGCCCCATCGCCGCCATGGCGAACTTGACCGGTCCCGGGTTTGATTCGACGAAGTTGCCGAGGAGCAGCGGCAGGAGCCGCTGATGGACGCTCCTGGCGCGCTGGTAATCTCCGCGCTCCGCCGCTTCCACCATCTCCACCATTTCGGCGGGAATCTCATTCGATGCGACGGAAACGATCCCGCGGCCTCCAATCGCCATCAGCGGAACGGTGATCGCATCGTCGCCCGACAGCACCAGGAAGTCGGGCGGGACGGCCCGAAGAACCTCGGCCATCTGCTGGATGTTGCCGGAGGCTTCCTTCACGCCGACGACGTGCGGGATTGTCGCCAGCCGCGCGATCGTGGCGGCGTCCATGTTGCAGCCGGTCCGGCCAGGGACGTTGTAGAGCACGATCGGCAGCTGGGTGGCATCGGCTACCGTCGAGAAGTGCTGGAACAAGCCTTCCGGCGTCGGCTTGTTGTAGTACGGTGTCACGGACAACAGCCCGGTGGCACCCGCCTTTTCCATCTCCTTCGCGGCGTGCGCGACCTCACGGGTGTCGTAACCGCCCGCGCCGGCCAGCACCGGCACTTGCCCCGCGGCTTCTTTCACGACCAGCTCCACCACGCGACGCTTCTCAGTGTCCGACAGCGTCGGCGTTTCGCCCGTCGTGCCGCACGGCACGAGGAAGTGGACACCGGCCTCGATCTGCCGGCGTGCCAATCGCCGCACCGCCGCATCGTCCACGGCGCCGTCCTTGGTGAATGGCGTGATCAGTGCCGTCCCAACCCCGGTCCAGGCTTGCCTCATTGCAGTGCCTCCCATTCGGTCACGCCAGTACGTCCCGCATCGAAAACCAGCCGTGCCGTCCAGCGACCCAGCTCGCGGCGACCAGCGCGCCGCGCGCGAACACGCCTCGATCCCGCACCGTGTGCGTCAGCTCGATGGTCTCGGAAGGCCCGTCGAAGCCCACCGTGTGTGTGCCTGGAATGAAGCCGGCGCGCGTTGACGACATGTCGATCCCGCGCCCGAATCCGGCCTGGCTCATGCCCGCCTTCAAGGTCAGCGCGGTTCCTGACGGGGCATCCTTCTTTCGATCGTGGTGCGCCTCGTGAATCCAGGCGCCGAAATCGGCGTGCGGCGCCAACCGCCGCGCCGCCTCTTCGACGATCAGCTGAAACAGGTTCATGCCGAGCGAGAAGTTTGCCGCCGCGACCACGCCGATGCCGGCTCGCGAGGCAACCGTGCGCAGCGCCGACTCCTGTTCCTGCAATCCAGTCGTCCCGATCACGACGTGGACACCGCGTTCAGCCAGCGCGGCAAGGTTGCGACCGACGACCTCCGCGTTCGTGAAGTCGATGGCCACGTCCACCGGACCGAATGCGTCGCCGGCGAGGGCGTCGCTGGTTCGGCCGCTGACGACGCCGGCCAGCTCGAAGCCGTGGGCGGGGGCCAACCCCTCGACGAGGGTACCCATACGACCATGGCCGACCACGAGCAATCGCGGCATCGCTCAGCCTCGTGTGCCGGTCACCGAGGCCGGCACCGGATACGGAGCGAAGAAAGTCTCGTGCAGCCGGCTGAGTGCGGTCGGCACGTCGCGGTCGCGGATGACGAAGGTGATGTTCCGGCGGCCGGCCGCCTGCGACACCATCCGCAGCGGCACGTCCCCGAGAGACGCCAGCACGCGGGCCGAGAGGGCCGGCTCGCGTTGAAGACCGTCGCCAACCGCGCACACAATGGCCATCTTCTCTTCGCACGCGACATCGGCGAAGGCCGAGAGCTCGGCCACGAGATCGGGAAGCCGGCGGGAGTCATCGACCGTCACCGAGACGCTCACTTCCGATGTGGTCACGACGTCAACCGGCGTCTTGAACCGTTCGAAAACCGCGAACAGCCGGCCGAGAAAGCCGTGGGCCATCAGCATGCGGGACGAAGTGATGTCCACGACCGTGACGCCCTTCTTGGCGGCGACGGCGGTCAGCGGCTGCTCCGTGACCGGCCGCTCGGCGGTGATCAGCGTGCCGAGGGCGTTCGGACGGCGCGAGTTCAGGATGCGCACCGGGATGTTGCGGGCAACGGCTGGCTGGATGGTGGCGGGGTGGAGCACCTTGGCACCGAAATACGCGAGCTCCGACGCTTCGGCGAACGAGATGTGGGGCACCAGGTGCGGGTCCTTCACGATTCGCGGGTCCGAGGTGAGCATGCCGTCCACGTCGGTCCAGATCTGAATCTCGCGGACGCCGAGGCACGAACCGACGATCGAGGCGGAGTAGTCGGAGCCGCCGCGTCCGAGTGTCGTGGTCACCCCCTCGCGAGTCGCGCCGACGAAGCCACCCAGGACCGGGATCTGGCGCGTGGCCAGAATCGGATCGACGCTGGCCATCAGCGCGGAGGTTGTTTCCGCGAATAAAGGAGCGGCCGCCTGGTGGTCGCCATTGGTGACCACCACCCGCCGGGCATCCACCCACTCGGCGGGCAGGCCGGCAGCATCGAGCGCTGCCGTCACCAGGCGGCTGCTGAGGATTTCTCCGGTGGCAGCGATCGTGTCCGCCCAGCGAGGCGATACCTCTCGCAGCACGCTCAGCGCCGAGATGATGCGCTCGAGATCGTCGAACTCCCGGCTCAGTAGCTCGAGCACCGCGCCGCGGGCGCTCGGCTCGCTGATCAGCTCTGCGACTGCCGCATGGCGGTCACGGAGATCGCGCACGCTGGCACGAGCTCCTTCGCTGTCTCCAGCTCCGGCCTGGGCGGCGAGACCCAGCAGGCGGTCGGTCACGCCAGACAGCGCCGAGACGACGACGATCGGGCCGCGCGCGTCGCCGCCTTCGCGCTGCGCTTCAGCCTGGCGCTCGGCCCGGACGATCGCCAACAACCGCTCGACGGCGGCACGATCCGCCACCGAGGTTCCCCCGAACTTCATCACGACCATGCTTGACCCCGAAAACACAAAACCCGCCTTGGCGTCTGCCGCGGCGGGTGCTGGTGGCCCTGACGGCCGCTCGATGATGTGCTCTTGTTGGAGAGCTCACCAGTGACACACAGAACCCGATGCGGCGCACGCCCGCTTTCGCGTGGAGCGCTTTCGCATCTGGATCTGTTTTGTCACGGCGCGGAGTATAGCACGAGAGTTCGAACGCTCAGCTCAGCGTCTTTCTCGCGGGACCTCGACGGACTCTGCCGGCTGGTGCCGGGTCACCGGCGATTCGAGTCAGGACAATCGGCTTGCCCAGCTGGCTCTCAAGGATGGCCAGCTGGCGGCGCCCGGCCCACACCTCGAGCTCGGCGTCGCCTTCCGCTTCGACCTGCAGGCGGAGATCCGTGCCGCGGTCCTTGATCGAGATTGCGCTCACCACGCCGTGACGCGAGCGGTCCAGCGTTTCGGCGACGCGGAGGACGGCAGCGAGGATGCGGACGGTGCGCCGGAGCGGCTGCGAGAGATCCGCGAAGCCATCCTGGTCGCGCTTCGGCGTCCCGCGGCGGTGATAGCGGGCGACCAGCGCCATGACCTCGATCTCCTCGGGCTCGAACCCGCGCAGGTCGCCGTTCTTGATCAGGTAATACGAATGCCGGTGGTGGCGCTCGTAGCTGATGTGGTTGCCGATGTCGTGGAGCAGCGACGCGTACTCCAACCACTCGCGTTCGCGGTCGCCGAGGTTGTGCAGCGGGCGCGTCTGATCGAAGATCGCGACCGACATCCGCGCCACCTGCTTGGCGTGAGCCGCCTCCCAGTTGCAGCGCTCGGCGAGCTCGATCGCCGAGCGGCGGCGAATGTCGGGATAGCGATCGACGCGGGCGATTTCCTTGCGGTGGCGATGCACGTAGTCGAGGACGAGACCCTCGCGGAGCGCCAGGTCGCAGAGCGTGATCTCCTCGGCCCCGAGCTTGCTCATCAGCGTATCGAGGAGAACCGCGCCGGCCACGACCAGATCGGCACGCCGCGGATCCAGGCCCGGAAGCGACAGGCGCTCATCGAGTGGCAAGCCGGTGACGCTCTTGCGAAGGCGCTTCAGGCTTTTTGCACTCACCCTCAGGTTACGCACTTCCTCTGGGACGGTTCCGCGATCGAGCGCGGTCGCAACCGTGCCGAGCGACAGGATGGTGCCGGACGTGCCGATGACCCGGTCGAATCCCTCCCTCACGACGTGCCCGATGTAGCGGTCGACCTGATCGCCGATGAACTTCGTCAGCTTGCGCTCGTCGCGCCGGCTGATGGGATCGGACGCGACGAAGCGTTCGCTGAGCCGGATGACGCCGATCTTGAAGCTGCGGGCGAACTTCACTTCGCGCCCGGTCCCGAGCGTGACCTCGACGCTGCCGCCGCCGATGTCGATCACCACTGCCGGCTTCGGCGTGTCCACGCCGTAGACCGCGGCGGTGTGAATCAGGCGGGCTTCCTCGGTGCCGGTGATGATTCGGGCCCGAATGCCGGTCTGCTCTTCGATGGCCGCCAGAAAGGCGCCGCCGTTCTCGGCCTCTCGAGTGGCACTGGTTGCCGCGGCAAGGATTTCATCGACCCGGTGCGACCGCGCGATCCGCTCGAACTTCGAGAGTGCCTGGAGCGCCGCGGTCTGCGCCGACCGGGTCAGCTTGCGCCCGTCAAGACCGCCAGCGCCGAGCCGCACCATCTCCTTTTCCCGATCGATCACCTCGAACGAGAAATCGGGCCGGACGCGAACCACGATCATGTGGACGGAGTTGGTGCCGATGTCGATGGCGGCGAGGCGCATGTCGAGGCGTGGGAAGCGGCCGGTATAATGGCCGTCCGAATCCTAGCATGGCGCGTACACCGCTTCCGGCCCGCCTCCTGCAACAACGGATGCTGGCACTGCTCGACGCGCTGCCGGCTGCGACTTCAGGGGACGTGACGTCGGTCCACCGCGCTCGCGTGGCATCGCGGCGGCTGCGCGAGGTGTTGCCGGTGCTGGCCGAAGCCGCGGGCTCTCCGGAGCTGGATCGGGCCGGCAAGGACGTGCGGCGCATCACGCGCGCGCTCGGACCGATTCGGGAACTGGACGTGGCGCTCGGACATCTGCAGGAAATCGGGCCGCGGACGGGCGCTTCCGCCCGCGCCCTCGGAATCGTCCGGCATCACCTGACGGACGAGCGGCAGGCCCATCGTCGCGCGATGCTCGACGTGATCACGCCGAGTGCGGCGGCACGATTGCGGGCCCGGCTCGCGACCTCGGACGCCCGCGATGGGCTGAGCGCTCCCGACCATCAGGCGGAGCTTCGCGCCGCCCGCCAGCGAGCGGCCAGGCGGGCGATGCGCCTTCGCGCCCAGATCCGCCGGGCCGGCGGGCTCTACCAGCCCGAGCAGCTCCACATGGTCCGCGTCGCCGCCAAGAAACTGCGCTACGCGCTCGAAGTGGATCGCGAACTGTCCCGATCGCGGGCGATGGCTCGGGTCGATCGGATCAAGGCGCTGCAGGACGGGCTCGGCGAGATTCACGATTTCGAGATTCTCCTGGAGCACACCCGCGCCGTGCAGACAGGACTGGCTGGCACCGATCGGCAGACCGCCAACGAGCTGGACGCGCTCGTCCATGTGCTCGAGACCGAGTGCCGGGACGGACACGCGGCGTACCTGCGCGATCGCGCTACGATCGAAGGCATCTGCTTCCGTATCATCGAGGCTGCCCGCCGGGGTGGCCCAACGTTCAAGTAGTCCTATGGCCGCCATCCTCGACATCTATCTCGTTCGCCACGCCATCGCCGCCGAGCGCGGACCGAAGTACGCGGACGACCGCAAACGCCCACTGACGCCCGAAGGAATCAAGCGATTCGAAGAGGCGGTCGCGGGCCTCGTGGCGTTCGACGTCGAGCTCGACGTCATCCTCACCAGCCCGCTGACCCGAGCCGAGGAGACGGCAACGCTGCTGGCGATCGGGCTGAAGAAACGCCCCCCGATCGAAGAGCTCGAGGCCCTCGCTCCGGGCGGCAAGTTCGCGGCGATCGTCGAGGCAGTGAGCAAACAGGCTCGCCGTCACCGGCGGAGGATCGCACTGGTCGGGCACGAACCGGATCTGGGGGAGACTGCGGCGCGTTGGCTCGGTGCGCGGGGACAGGTCGCTTTCCGGAAGGGTGCGGTTTGCGCCCTGGAGGTGGACAGCGCCACTCCGGCGGGACCCGCCACCCTCCACTGGCTGTTGCCGCCCCGGGTGCTGCGGCGGCTCGCTCCGTGACCACTCCGCGGATCAACTCCGCCACCGCCTGATGCGCGCCGTCGTCATCATCAACCCGATCTCAGGCCCGCGGCGGCATCGCTCGGTCGCTGATTGCACGGCCCTGGCCAAGGCCGTGTTCTCGCGGCACGACATCACCGCTGAGGTTCGGGTGACGACGGCTCGCGGCGATGCGCGCGCGTTCGGGGAGCAAGCGCGCGCCGACGGTGCGGAGATCGTTGTCGCGTGGGGCGGCGACGGAACGATCAATGAGGTCGGGAGCGCCATCGTTTTCTCCGAGGTCGCGCTCGGCATCGTCCCCGGCGGATCGGGCAACGGCCTGGCCCGCGACCTCGGCATTCCGCTGCACGCAGAGCGCGCGCTGGAGATCGCCGCGAGCGGGCGGCGGCGGCGGATCGACGCCGGCCAGATCGACACAGCGCTGTTCTTCAACGTGGCCGGCATCGGCCTCGATGCATTGATCGCCAGGCACATTGCTCATCCGGAGGCGCAGCGCGGACTGTCTGGCTACGCACGAGTCACCTTCGTCGAACTGCCGCGCTATCGTGCGCGGCACTACGAGATCGAGTGCGCAGGGCGGTGCCGCGCCGAACGCGCGTTGATCATCGCGCTGGCGAACTCGCGTCAGTACGGCAACGGTGCCCTGATCGCTCCGGCCGCGCGGCTCGACGATGGCCGGCTCGATCTCGTGGTGGTGAAGGCGCAGCCGCTGTGGCGCATTCTCGCCAGGCTGCCGCACCTGTTTCGCGGCACCCTGTCGGACGCGCACGGTTTGACGATGGAATCGATGACCGGAGTGACCATTCGCAGCGCCGATCCGATCGCCTATCACGCCGACGGCGAACCGGGGCTGGCCGCGTCAACGGTCGAGGTACGCGTGCATCCCGCCGCGCTCTCGGTTATTGTCTCTAAGTGATTGAAATCAATCGAGTTTATGGTGTTAGACCGTGGTTGTTTACACGGATTTTACTCGTGTGACTCGGCAACGCTGGGGCAGGATCAGGGGGGTTCAGTATGCTCACCGAACGCCTTCGCAACGCCGAACATACGCGCCGATTCTCGATCGTCGCGACCAAGTCTGGATGGGAAGTCCGCCGCGAAGAGGACAGCCGCCTGGTGCGGCGCGTCGAGTATCACGACTGGCATCGCGTCGAACGCGCCCGCCGATCGATCGCGCTCGAGGTGAGTGAGCTCGAAGCGGCGGGTTGGCGCCGCGAATAGGGCGCGGTTACTCCACGAAGCGGTAGCCGAGGCCGACCACCGTTTCGATCTGCTTCCCGGCCTCTCCGAGCTTGCCGCGGAGCCGGCCGACGTGCACGTCCACCGACCGCGTCTCGATCAGCCGGTCGTATCCCCACACCCGCTCGAGCAATCGATCGCGTGACAGCACGCGATTGCGATTCTCGACGAGGTAGCGAAGCAGCTCGAATTCGCGCCGGGTGAGGCGCACCGCCTCGCCGTCCACGTTGATCGCGACGGCGTCGAAGTCGGCCGTCAGGTGCTTGCCGCGATACACCGTCGGCGCGGCTGCAGACTCCTCGGTCTTGCCCCGGCGCAGCGCCGCCCGCACCCGCGCTGACAGCTCACGAAGGCTGAAGGGCTTGGTGACATAGTCGTCGGCACCCGCGTCGAGGCCGATGACGCGATCGCCCTCGCTGGTGCGCGCGGTGAGCATGATGATGGGTACGCGCGCCGTGGCCTGGCGCGACCGCAACAGCCGGCACACGTCCAGGCCGTTGAGCACCGGCAGGTTCAGGTCGAGAATGACGAGGTCCGGCGGCTGTTCGGTGGCGAGCCTGAGCGCCTGGTCGCCGCTGGCCGCGACCTCGACCGTCAACTCGCCGCTCCGCTCCAGGGTGTGGCGAATCAGACCGGCGATATCCCCCTCGTCTTCGACGACGAGCACTCGCGGGCGGACCGGCTGGGCTGCGGCCGGCTGAAGGTGAGTAACAGTGCGTTGAACGTTCCCTGACATCATGCGTGGTCCCCTGGGGAGCCTCCCAAGGTTCACGGTAGCGTCGGAACGTTTCCGCGCCGTGTCAGGGTGGTTAATTCTGAGTTACCAAAGCGTCACCGCTGCGGCATGCCGCTGTCACACCGTGGTTCCCGGCTGGATCACGCCGTCCTTGGGAACGATCACGATCCCGTTCCGGATGTAATAGCCAGGGCCATCGGCGTGCTCGATGCGGGCCTCGTTCACGAGCCGCGCGCCGTCGCCGATGCGCGCATTCTTGTCCACGATCACGCGGTCGAGCACGACATTGCGGCCGATGCCGATTGGGATTTCGCCGGGAATCGCGGCATCGCTCGCGGATTCGTAATAGTCCGACCCCAGCAGCACGGAACGCTCGATGCGGCAACCGGATCCGATCGTGGTGCGGATGCCGAGCACGGAATCGGCGATCTGGGCATCCTCGACGTAGCACCCTTCGGCCACCAGTGCCTTCGACAGATCGCATCCGATCAGCTTCGACGGCGGCAGGAACCGCGCGTGGGTGTAGATCGGGCGGGTCGGGTGATAGAAGTTGAACGCCGCATCGGGGCGCGTCAGCATGATGTTCGCTTCGTAGAAGCTGCCGATGGTGCCGACGTCGGCCCAGTAGTCGTCATGCGAGAAGGCCCGCACGCGGTAGCGGCTCAGCGCGCCGGGAATCAACTCGCGCCCGAAGTCGTCGCCGGTTTCCTCGTCGAGCAGCTCGAGCAGCACATCGCGGGTGAACAGATAGATGCCCATCGATGCGATGTGGGGCCGATCCACGTCCGGCTGCGCGAAACCTGCGGCCATGCCCTCGCTGGGCGCCATCTGCGCGAGGCGCTCGCGATCCGGCTTCTCTTCAAAGCTGGCGATCGCCCCCTGCCGGTCGAAGGTGAAGATACCCATGCCGGTCGCCTCTTCCGCGTTCACCGGCAGCGCGGCAATCGTGATGTCGGCGTGGCGTTCCAGGTGCGCCTCGAGCAGCCGGGCGTAGTCCATCCGGTAGAGGTGATCGCCGGCGAGGATCAGGTAGTGGTCGGCGTCGTGCTGGATGAAGTGGCGCTGCGCCTTGCGGACGGCGTCGGCGGTGCCCTGAAACCAGCTGGTGGACTGCGGCGTCTGCTCGGCGGCGAGGATCTCCACGAACCCGCGGGAATACTGATCCATCCGGTAGGTGTTGCTGACGTGACGATTGAGCGACGCCGAGTTGAACTGCGTCAGCACGAAGATGCGCCGCAGGTCGGCATGCAGGCAGTTGCTGATCGGCACGTCGATGAGCCGGTACTTGCCCCCAATCGGTACCGCCGGCTTCGAGCGGAGCTCAGTCAGAGGGTGGAGGCGGGTCCCCGCGCCGCCGCCAAGGATCAGGGCCAGGACGTTCCGCATGGCCGGCTCAGGATAACAGGTCGCCGGGCTGTTACCTTCAACGGCTCCTGCGGAAGGGAATGACGCCGCCGAGATCGCCGTCGCGAGTGGCAATCATCCACGACATCGCCTTCTTGGGGAGGAACGACTCGCGGACGAAACCGCGGTTGGCGACCTGCCGCACCTCCCATTCGAGGCGATCGGAGAAGACGCGATACACGCGGAATGTATTGGGCCACTCCACGAAGGCCGCGTTCTGCACGAACGGGAGCCCGTCCACCACGTTCACTTCGTCCCAATGATCGTGGCCGTTGATCGAGGCGATGACGTTGGGCGCGCCGCGCACGAGGTCGAGCAGCGTCGTCCGCCCGAGCTCGCTCCAGTCCTGCAGGCGGAACCCGCACGACGAGACGCTGCCGCGATTGAAGACGGGGTAGTGCCAGACGAAGACGGTCGGCGTCGATCGATCAGCCGCCAGGGTCTCGGCCAGCCACTGGACCTTCTTCACCCGTACGGGCTCGTCTTCGACAGCCACGTCCATGACGACGAAGCGCAGTGGCGGACGCATGAACGTGTAGTCGAGCGTCCCACCGGGGAAGTACGGCGCCAGCAGCTCGAGCGCGTCGGGCCGTGACGAGGGCAGATAGCGGTCGTGATTGCCGATACAGCCGTACACTGTCAGCGGCTGCGCGGCGAGCAGATCGCGCACCAGGATGAATTCGTCTCGCGTGGCCTTCTCGGTCATGTCGCCGCCGTGCATGACGAACGCCATCCCCTCGGTCGCCAGCGACTCCAGCGTCCGCCGCAATTCCGGCGCGGCGGCCTCGCCCATCTTGCGGTTCATCCAGTCCTCGCGGCCGCTGCGCCGGAGGTGTGTATCACTGATGAACGCGAATTGGTACAGCGGTGCTTCCACGGGCCGGTCGAGCCTATGGAGCGTCAGCGACACGAACGTGCCTCCCGGACGGAAGTGGGGCGCCGCGATGGTGAGGTAGCGGCGGCCTGCGCGCATCAGCCAGGGGTGCAGGGCGACGCGGGACTCAGGCCGGACGCCCGCGACCTTCGGCGCGGGGTCGGTAATCTCCTTGATGCCCCACTCGGCCGCGCCGGTCATCGGCGCCCCGACAAGTGCCGTATCGCAGAGGATCGAGGCGCGGAGGCCAGGTCGAACATCCGGTGCCGATTCAAGCGTGAGCTCGGCCGATACCCACGCGGCACGAGGCATGTCCAGGGCAAACGTCAACAAGCCGTCGGGCGAAACGCCGAGCGAACCATCCGATGGCCGGCTTACCGAGCCCCCGCCGAGCGAGGGAACGTACGCGCCGTCCCGCGCGCGCAATTCGAGCGTGGTGCTCGAGAACGTCCTGGCGCGATCGTCGGCGAGCGCGCGAGCCTGGCGCTCGACTTGCGGGTACACCGCGATCGGCGAGGCTGGCGCGGCGCCGGCAAGCGCAGTCCGGCCGAGCGCGGTTGTAGCGCCGACCGTCGACAGAAAGACGCGCCGGTTCACCTTGCGGACTATAACAAAGGCGTTCGACGCTGGATGCGGCTACAAAGCGCCCGCGGTTTTCCGTCTCTACGTCCGCAACTTCGTCTCCGAACTGCTGTATCACCGCCCCAAAGACAGTAGTCACATCGACGTCAGGCAGTCCTAGGACTCCTCACCAGAAGCCTAGCGCCTTCCACCAGGCGAAGCCGATGGTCAGCCAGATGGCGACGTTGACCAACGAGACGATGAACCCCACACGCCACCAGTCCGCGAACGACACGTAACCGACGCCGAACAGGATTGGACCGGTCGTCGTGCCGTAGTGGGTGAGCCCGGCCGGCAGGTTGGCAAGGCAGAGCAGGCTGTAGACGGCAAGCTGCGGCGGGACGCCGATGCTGACCAGGAGCACGACGAAGGGCGGGAACATCGCGAGCACGTGGGCGGTGATGCTCGCGAACGCGTAGTGCGTGTAGAAGTAGATGATCAGGATGGCGAGCAGCACCGCCACCCACGGGATGCCGACGAACCAGCCGCCGACGGTCTGTGCAAACAACTTCGTGGTCCCCGTGGCGTTGAGGATCTCGCCCATCCGGAGCAGCCCGCCGTACCACACGAATACGTCCCAGGCCGCCCGCTCCGAGGTGACCGTCTGCCACGCCATCGTGCCGGTGGCCAGGAGCACGGCCAGCCCGACCAGCGCGACGAAGGTCACATCGAGACGGTGCCAGCCCGAGGTGATCCACATCAGGCCGACGCCGGCAAAGACCGCGAGCGTGATCCGTTCGTCGCGCGACAGCGGGCCCATGTTCCGAATCTCGCTCGCGGCGAAGGCCGGCGCTTCCGGAGTGCGAACCACCTCCGGCGTCACCAGCCGATGCACCACCCACGGCACGACGAGGCACGAGGCCAGGCCGGGAACGATCGCGGCGACGAGCCAGCTTGTCCAGGTGACCGGGACGTTCACGAGCTTCGCAGCGAGGGATGCGCCGAGGACGTTGCTGGCCTGGCCGGTGAAGAACATCGCGCAGGCGACCGCCGAACCTTGATACAGGCTGGAGACGAGGAAGGTGCCGAGCCGCTGGGCAGTCGGTCCCGGGCGCGAGTCGAACAGCTCGGCGATCCGTCGCGCGACCGGCAGCAGCATCCCGGCCGATCGGGCGGTGATCGACGGCACGCCGGAAGCGAGGGTCACGTCGGTCATCAGCAGCGCGTAGGAGACCCCCAGCGAGGTCTTGCCGAAGGCGCGGATGAAGAGTAGCGCAATCCGCCGCGCCAGCCCGGTGTCGAGCATCGACCGCGCGATCAGCATCGCCAGGATGACGAGCCATACCGGCGGCTCGGCGAAGCCGCCAAGCGCCTCGCGCATCGGGGTACCGTTGGCGGTCATCGCCGTCAGGCCCATGATCACCAGCGCCGACGCCGGCAGCGGCTCTGCGACCATGCCGGCGATGACGCAGGCGAAGATCGCGGCGGTGCGCCAGCCTTGCGGCGTGATCGCCTCCGGCCGCGGCAGCGCGTGGGCGATGAACAGGTAGAGGAGGACGAGCGCGATCAGGCCTCGCACCCGGAACCGCGGGGACGTAGACGACGCCGGCGAGGCCATCCGGGCGCCGATTATATTCGGACTAGCGCCACGCTTGGCGGTCGATCAGGCCGCAACCCTCTGGAGATCTCGTCGCGGATGATTCGCAACAGGATTGTTGCCTTGACGTCACGCCACTGTCGGCTGCCTCCCTTACTTTGAGTTCAACGGTCGTGCAGCACCAGGCCGAGGCCCTGCCGAGGGCTCTGCTGCGACGGGCGCAGATGATACAGCGACGAACCTGGCCCTGGAGCCAGAGTCGCTCCAGCTTCCTGGTTTCGCGTTGTGTCATCTGCGGCCGCCGTCATCTGCCGAGCGCTTTCTTCACCTGGCCCGGGGGATCGAGAGGTCCGGGCAGGAACTGCGGCTCCAGACCGAGCGGCGACGTCAACTCCGCATCGTCGATCGCGAGCGCGTAGATCTGCGTCGGATTCGCCGGTACGAGGTCGTTATCGCTGAGGACATAGAGCACGTGCCTGCCGTCGGGCAGGTCCGGTCCCCAGGCCAGACCTTCGATCTCTTCCGCGATCGCCCTCGCGTCGCGGTTCTGCAACCCGAAGTCCGAGTCGAGCAAATCGATGAAGAGCGACTTCTGGATCGGAACGACGCCGGCGGGAAGCGTGGTTGACGACAGGGTCCGGTCAGACACCTCGGTCGCGCCGTTGATGTCGATCTTGTAGATCCATTTGCGGGTCGGCGCTTGCGGCTCGGCGGACAGCCACGACCGATTGTCCCGTTCGACCACCAGAAACTGGTGATCGTTGACTGCGAGAATCTCGCTCACGCCCTGTCCACGATTCGACGCCTCGATGCGATAGACATACTCGTGAGTGTCGCCTGAGGTCAGGTCGATCGCCAGGATGCGGTTGTTCAGCCCGATGCGGTCGGGTGTGCCGGGGTTCAACGCGCCGTCCTGCAGGAGCGCGTTCTGCATCACGCCGACCAGGGTGAAGCCGTCCTGACTGATCGCGAGCCCTTCCATGCCTCTGTTGGCCTGACGGCCGGAGGTATTGGTAAGCAGCTCCACGTTCGGATCGGCGCTCTGGTTGGCGATCTGGAATTTCGAAGGAATCTCGATGCGCTGCACCAGGTTCCCCTGCCGATCGAACTCGAACACATAGGGGCCGTACTCGTCGGAGACGTAGAAGTTGCCATTCGCGCCGATCCGAACGCCCTCCGGGTCGAGCCTGAGAGTGCGCTGTGGGTTGTCCGGATCGAATGCACCGGCTCCACCCACGAACGTTTGCCCGAACTCATTCCTCAGGAACCGGGTGTCGAGCAGCACGGTCGAGATCTGCTTCGTCTGCGGATCTGTCGTGATGTGGAAGAAATGAAAGCGATCGAGATACGGGACATCGGTCAGGCCATTGAACGGGCCGCGGTCGGGCGCCGCGACGAAGACGTTGTCGTGTCCGGTGTAGGCGAGCGCCGAGCCGAAACCGCCCAGCACCGACTTGGGGACGCAATTGGCCGGCGCGCCGGCCTGGCAGATGCTGCCGGCCAGGCCGGACTTGTCGATCGCGTCGCCGGAGATGTATCCGATGCCGACCAGTTCTATGCCCGGGGGGGCGGAGGCGAGCAGCGAAGATGCACAGAGAAGCAGGGTGGCAGCCAGGGCCCATCGTACGCAGCGTGTCATTCGATCACGGCTCCTTTGAGTGAACGTACGGTGAAGAGCTTGTGCTGGCGGTCGTGGGGACCGTGCGACTGCCCGGCAACAACGGCGTAAATTTGTGGCGGTCCCCGAGCCGCCCCCAACTCCCCGCCTTTTGTCACCGTTCGGCTTTCGCAGGTGAGTTAACCCACCTGTAACAGGCCTGTCATGGCCGCTTCACCCGGCCCCATTAGCCTCATCAGGTGCAATTCACTGGAGGACTCACAATGGTGGCAGGTATTCGCGGGCGGCTCGCGTCCCTGATGGCGCTCGTGCTGTTGCTGGTCGCCGGGCCGGCGTATGCCCAGCAGACCGAATCACGAATTCTCGGAAAGGTGCTCGATTCGAGCAAGGCCGCGCTGCCCGGC
The DNA here is from genome assembly GCA_963709325.1 of uncultured Acidobacteriota bacterium. Classification (GTDB taxonomy): domain Bacteria; phylum Acidobacteriota; class Vicinamibacteria; order Vicinamibacterales; family UBA2999; genus VFZN01. Next base: position 674,750 of record CAVPVV010000001.1, read on the forward strand.
GTCACGGTGACCGTGCTATCGGTGGACACCGGCTCGAGCCGCGAGGCGATTACCGACGCGGACGGCAGCTACACCGTCACGAACCTGCGCCCGGGCGCCTACGTCGTCAAGGCGGTGCTGTCCGGGTTCCAGGAGCAGCGCCGGGAAGTGGTGCTTGGCGTCGGGCAGATTGAAAGCGTCACGCTGGAACTTGGCGTTGCCGGCGTCTCGGAACAGGTCACGGTCAGCTCAGACGCGCCGGTGCTCGACATCTCCTCGGCCAAAATTGGCGTCAACGTCTCGCCTGAGGAAGTGGAGAACCTGCCGGTCAACGGACGCAACTTCGCAAACCTGATGACCCTCGCCACCGGCGCGACCAGCGACGGCAACGGCGGCTGGGCATCGGTGCGATTCAACGGCAAGTCGAACCAGCAGAACTACCTGAACTACGACGGGGTCGACGGCACGTACGTCTGGGACGCGAGCCCGGGCTACCTCAACGCCACCGGTTCACAGTTCCGCCTGCAGACGTCGATGGAATCGGTCGCCGAGTTCCGCGTCAACTCCGGCCTGGCGCCCGCGGAAAGCGGTCTCGGCGCCGGCGGCAACATCACCGTCGTCAGCAAGAGCGGATCGAACAACTACCGCGGGGCACTCTTCGAGTACTTCCGCAACGACGCGCTCGATTCTGCCAGCAAGTACGACAACGTGAAGCAGCCGCTCGATCTGAACCAGTTCGGCGGTTCGGTCGGCGGCCCGCTCAAGCAGAACAGGACGTTCTTCTTCGTGAGCTACGAAGGGCTGCGCCAGAACACCGGGCTGACCTTCACTGAAGCCGTGCCGAGCGATGAGGCGCGGCGGCGCGTCCTGGCCGGAGAGCCGGTCGGCAGCGGTCAGGGCCAGAGCGGGTCCCGCACCCAGGCCGTCGCACCGCTGCTGAACGGGTTCCCTCAAGGCACCGTGGCCACCGACAATCCGCTGGTCGGGCTGGCCACGATGAGCACGACCGCCGAGCAGCGCGAGGACAGTATGTCGCTGCGGGTCGATCACCGCTTCAACGACAAGCACTCGTTCTACGGCCGGTACCTGTTCAGTGACGGACGGGTGGACACGCCCGATCGCACGGTGACGCCCCGCCGCGTCCTGGCCAAGCAGCAGCCGCAGAACATCGTCGGTAACTTCCAGAGCATTGCCGGAAGCAACCTCGTTAACGAGGTCAAGGTCGGCGTGAACCTGCCGCAGACCAGCGCCAATGCGTTCGGTCCGGCCGGCTACGACCCGACCGGCGTTTCGCTGTCGGGTTCGTTCACCTCGTCCTCGATCGATGCGCGGGGCACGACGGGCATTGCCCGCAGCGGCCTTCTGATCCGCGCCACCAGCGCTTCGTCCACCACCGGATCGAACTTCGATCCCCGGTCGATCTCGTTCGCCGACGCCGCGACGCTCACCCGCGGCGCCCACACCTTCAAGGGCGGTTTCGAGTACCCGGAACATCGCGTCGAAGTTCCAGTTCCTCGGCAGCAATGAGCTCTCCTACAATTCCATCACCGACTTCATCGACAACCGGTTGAACCAGTACGCGATCACTGCCGACTCGCCGTTCTTCGAGCCGCAGCAGTTCTACTTGATTGGCTTCCTTCAGGACTCCTGGCGCGCCGGCGACCGGCTGACGCTGGAGCTCGGCCTGCGCTACGACTACTACTCGGTCGTCAAAGAGGCCGAGGACCGCGCCAAGCCGTTCTTCATCGAGGAGAACGACTTCGGCAGCGTCAGCAACGGCTTCTACGACGCCGACAAGAACAACTTCTCGCCGCGCCTGTCGGCGGCCTACCAGCTGACGTCGAACACCGTGGTGCGCGCCGGGTTCGGGCTGTACTACGGCCCTGGCCAGTTCGAGGATCGCATCCAGCCGATCGAGAACTACATCGATCGCAGCCGCGTCCAGGCCTCGGACGTGGCCGCCAACACCCTGGCCTACCCGGTGGATCCGGCCACGATTCGCAACCTGCTGTCAATTCGCGGCTACACCCACAACTACCCGAACGAATACAACATGCAGTACGGGTTCAGCGTGTCGCAGGAACTGCCCGGCGCCATCAACCTGACGGTGGGATACACCGGCAGCAAGGGCTACGACATGTTTCTCCGCGGCGTCGGCAACGTGCTGGACCCGGTAAGCCGGATTCGCCCGGTTCCGAGCTACGGACAGATCGACTTCAAGACCGCGGGATGCCTGGACAGCGTGGAGATAGCCGGCACCTATCCGACAGCCGGCTGCGGCAGCGCCAAGTACGACGCCCTGCAGATCAGCGCTACGCGGCGGTTCCGTTCGGGCTTCACCGGCGGCTTCCAGTACCAGGTACTCGCGCAACAAGGGCACGACGCAGGGCTCGAACGAGGCTGCGACCGCGCAGAACACGTTCGATTTCGGCAGCGAATACGGCACCAATCCGCAGGACATCCCGCACACGGTCAACGGCTCGGTGGTCTACCTGTTCCCTGGCCAGGGAATGTGGACCGGCGGCTGGCGGCTGGGCGGCATCCTGAACGCGCGGAGCGGAGTGCCGATCAACGTGACCATCGCGCGTCCCGACAACATCACCGTCAATGGCGTGACGGTGACCAACATCCCCGGGGGCAACAGCCGCGGCACGCAGCGGCCGGACCTGGTTCCCGGCGTGGACCCGTACTTCGAGGACGGCGGTATCCGCTGGCTCAACCCGGCGGCCTTTGCCACGCCGCAGCCCGGCACCTTCGGTAACCTGCCCCGCAACTTACTCCGCGGGCCGGCCTTCGCCCAACTCGACCTGATGGCGAGCAAGGACTTCCGCTTCGCGAAATCGCAGGGGCTGCAGTTCCGGGTGGAGATGTTCAACCTCCTCAATCACCTGAACTACGAAAACCCGGCGGCGACCCTGCCGAACGGGGCCCCGGGGGTGCCGTTCAGCGACGCCCAGGCCGGCACCTTCGGCTATATGCTCGGGCCCCTGAACCGGACGGTCGGGCTCGGGTACTGCCCGCCAGACCCAGATTTCGCTCCGATATCTGTTCTAGGCGGATCATTCGCGGCCGGAGGGCCCAGGCGCCCACGGCAAGCTGCCGTGGGCGTTATTCTTTTTGAGGCCACGGACGGATGTAACTGGGATGTAACAGAGCTGTGACAGAATTCCGTCCGTGCGCTTCCGCCTGATACCGAGAGAAGAGAAGTTCTTCGACGACTTCACCGCGCTTGCCGACCGCATCGTCTCCGGCGCGACCCTGCTGGAGCGGATGGTGGCCTCCGACCCTCCCAGCTGGGACATCGCGCTCCAGATCAAGCAGGTCGAGAACGAGTGCGACGCGCTCACCCACAACATCATTCAGCGCCTCAATTCGACGTTCGTCACGCCGATCGACCGCGAGGACATCCACGCCCTCGCCAAGTCGCTGGACGACGTGATGGATGCGATCGATGCCGCGGCCGGGGTGCTGCGCCGCTATCGCATGGCGCAGGTGCGCTACGGCGCGCGCGAGCTCGCCTCGCTCACCTGGCAGGCAGCGATGCAGATGAAAGTGGCGGTAGAGGCGCTCGATCGCCGGACCGGCGTCCACGAGCGCGCCGTGGAGGTGAACCGGCTCGAGAATTCGGCCGACGACGTGCACGATGAGGCGTTGCGCCGCCTGTTCGAGGAGGAGCGTGACGCGATCACGCTGATCAAGTGGAAGGAGGTCCTCGACCTGCTCGAAGAGGCCACCGACCGCTGCGAGGACGTCGCCAACGTGCTCGAGAGCGTGGTCGTCAAGCACGGGTAATCGCGCCGTGGACTTCGCGCTCGTCGCCATCGTCATCCTCGTCGCGCTCGTTTTCGACTACATCAACGGCTTCCACGACGCGGCCAACTCCATCGCCACCGTGGTGTCGACCCGGGTCCTCAAGCCGGGGCAGGCAGTGATCTGGGCGGCATTCTTCAATTTCGCCGCTGCATTCATTTTCGGCACGGCCGTCGCGAAGACGATGGGCGCGGGCATGATCGACATTACGGCCGTCACGACGGCCGTAATTCTGGCCGGCCTCATCGGCGCGATCATCTGGGATCTGATTACCTGGTACTACGGACTCCCGACCAGCTCGTCGCACGCGCTGATCGGCGGCTATGCCGGCGCGGCAATCGTCAAGGCGGGAACCGGAGTGCTGATTCCGTCGGGCTGGACGAAGACGCTGATCTTCATCGTGCTGGCTCCGGGCATCGGCTTCGTGCTCGGGTTCGGCTTCATGGTCGTGATCCTGTGGCTCTTCCGCGGGTTCGCTCCCTCCCGCGTCGATCGCTGGTTTCGGCGGCTGCAGCTCGTATCAGCGGCGCTCTACAGTCTCGGTCACGGTGCGAACGATGCGCAGAAGACGATGGGGATCATGGCTGGCGCGCTCTACACCGGCGGGTTCATCCCCACGTTCGATATCCCGTTCTGGGTGGAGATCGTCGCTTACACGGCGATCTCGCTCGGCACGCTCTCGGGAGGCTGGCGGATCATCCACACGATGGGATCGAAGATCACGCGATTGCAGCCGGTGGGCGGCTTCGCGGCCGAAGCGGCAGGCGCGGTGTCAATTTTTACCGCGACGTCCCTGGGCGTGCCGGTGTCCACGACGCACACCATCACCGGGGCCATTGTCGGGGTCGGCGCCACGCGCCGGCTCTCGGCAGTGAGGTGGGGCATTGCCGGCCAGATCGTCTGGGCCTGGATCCTGACGATTCCGGCGTCAGCACTGATTGCTGCAGCGACGTTCTACGTGCTGGCCTTTCTCGGCATGCCCTGAAGGAATCTCACTGCTCACTGCGAACCGGAAGCAGAACTCGAAACACAGCGCCTCCTTCGGCCCCGTTCGAAGCGACCACCGTGCCGCCCATCACCTGCACCAGGTGCTTCACAATCGCCAGCCCCAGGCCGGTGCCTCCCGGGCGGGTGCGTGACTTGTCGACCCGGTAGAAGCGTTCGAACACCCGAACGAGGTCCTGCTCGGGAAGCCCGGGCCCGGAGTCGCTCACGGTGATTTCGTATTTGTCGCCGGCGATGCCGGCGTGCAGTGTGATCAGGCCGTCATCCGGCGTGTAGTTCACCGCGTTTTCGACCAGGTTCCGCAGCACGTCGTGCAGCTTTGCGGGATCGGCAATCAACACCCGCGCTTCGGGCGGCACCGCGATCGAGACGAGCTGCCGTTTCTCGCGGATCATTCCTTCCAGGTCGGCCGCGACGCTCGTCGCCAGCGCCTGCACGTCGCACGGCGCGTACTCGGCGGTTTCTTGTCCCGCATCGAGCCGCGCCAGCCGCAGCAGATCCTTGACCAGCCGCTCCATGCGGGTGGCGTGACGATGGATGATGTCCAGGAACTTCTCGCGGGCGTCCTCGTCGTCGGGATCGTCGATGAGCGCTTCGGCGTAGCCCTTGATCGCCGTCAGCGGCGTGCGCAGCTCATGCGAGACATTGGCGACGAAGTCGCGGCGGATCTGATCGGCGGCCTTGAGATCGGTGATGTCGTGAAGGACCAGCACCGCGCCGCGCCCCTCGCTGACCACGACCGGCGCCACGCGCGCGACCAGCGTCCGGCTGCGATCGAGCGGGAGATTGAGCTCGAGGGTTTCGGCGGCGTCGCCGCGCAACGTGCGGCCAATCTGGTCTGAGATGCCGGGGTGGCGCAGCACCTCGAGATATGGCCGCCCGGTCGCTTCGCGATCCAGTTTCAGCAGACGACGCGCCGCTTCGTTGACCAGCTGCAGCCGCCCCTGGCCGTCGACGACGAGCACGCCTTCGACCATGCTCGAGAGAATCGCCGCCATCCGAGCCCGGTCGCGGGTCAGGTCGTTGACGCGGCGCCCCAACTCCTGCACCGCGCCGTCCATCGCCCGGCCGACTCGTCCCAGATCATCGTCGCCGTAGTCAGGCGTCGGCCGGCTGAGATCGCCCACCGAATAGCGGCGCGCCACCGACTCCATGGCTGCCGTCCGCAGTTCGCGGGCAGCCGCGCCACGTCCGCGCCATGCCGCCATGAGGGCGGCGGTGAGGACGGCCCCGGCCAACGCGGCGACGAGCAGGCTCAGCACGGTCAGGAGGGTGGTGGCTCCACCAGTTTGTAGCCGAACTGCTTGACCGTGACGATGGCGTCGGTGAGGAACGGCAGCTTCTCGCGCAGCCGCCGCACGTGCACGTCCACCGTGCGGGTGCCGCCGGTGTACGAATATCCCCACACATCGGAAAGCAGCAGATCGCGCGAGAGTACCCGGCCGCGGTGCTCCATCAGGTACTGGAGCAGCAGGAACTCCTTGGCGGTGAGTCGCACTTCGTCGCCGTTCGTCTTCACCACATGGCGATCCACGTCGACCGACAGCGGGCCGTAGAGTATCCGACTCTCCGGAGTTGCCGTCCGCTGCGCACGGCGCAGGAGCGCGCGGATGCGGGCGATCACCTCGTTCGGGCTGAACGGCTTGGTGATGTAGTCGTCGGCGCCGAGCTCGAGCCCGACGATGCGATCGGACTCCTCGCCCTTGGCGGTGAGCATGATGATCGGGACCGCGGCCGTGCCGGGATCCGAGCGCAACGCCCGGCACACCTGGAGGCCGTCCATGCCAGGCAGCATCACGTCCAGGAGGATCACCTCGAAGCCCGTGCGGCGGGCGAGCGGGACGACGTCGCGACCGGTCGTCACCAGCGTCGGTTCGAAGCCGGCCTTTTCCAGGTAGTGGGTGAGCAGCTGCCCGATGTCCGGATCGTCCTCGACCACGAGCGCCCGCTGGGTGGCGGCCGCGCTCATTTCGTGACCCCGAGCGGCGCCGGCTCGGGACCGCGCCTCAGTCCGACCAGGGACCATCCGCCAGCCTCCTTGCGAAACCGCACGACGACCGGCTCCGCCCACGCCGCATATGCCGAGGTGTGCGCCGACACCCGTGCTTCGACGAATGGCGCGCCAGCGGCTGCGGCCGGCAATCTGGCGGATCGCGTCTTCGTTGGTTCAGCGGTGCCCACTGGAGTGGCCTCGCCCGTATTGTTATCGAACCGCGCCCATTGCACCGAATAGGCTTCCGCCGGCGCCGCGCGCTTGGCGTCCACGGCGGCGTTGTTGAAGGTGAGCGTGCCGTCGCTGGCCAGCACGAAGTCGACCAGCGGGTTCACATGGGTGAGCCACGAAAGTCCCACCTTGTCGCGCCGCGCGACCAGGACCGACCGCACGTATGAACTGGCACGATCGTCCGAGTACTGCGCCGCGTCGACGGCCGCGCGGATCAGCTCGTCGGAAATGGCCATCACCCGGCGTGCCGCCCAGAACAGATCGTCGGGCTGCACCTGGTCGAAGGCGGCGTTTGGATATTCGGGTTTCCAGGCTTCGGGCTGGAAGAAAGTGGCTTCGAAGTTGCCGACCGACTTGATGTCGGGATACTTCACCTTGATCCACGGACGCACCCACAATCCGAGGGTCAGGGCGGTGACGATCGTGGGCCGCGCTTCCCACAGGTACTCGTTGCCGGCCCGGGGCTTCTGGGCGTAGATGCTCCCGCTGCCCAGCGTCGAGCCGAAGTCGATCACGTGATGCCAGACGATCCGGCGTCCGTCGCGATCGAGGATCGTGTCCAGCGAATTGATGCTGCGCGAGTCGTCGTGGTTCAGCCACGCGGCGAACACCCGCAGGCCGCGGAGTTCCCGGTGGTGCTCGTGCGGGTAGATATCGTTCGGATCGTCCGGACGCGTGCTGAAATATCTGAACGGACCAACCGGCGTGCCGGGCAAGGCGCGGCTCGCGATGACGCGGTAGGTCCCGTCGTCGTTGCGCGCCGCCTGCATCAGCAGCCCATCCACGTCGTCCTCGGTGAGCGCGCGATGCCGCCCGCGCAGGTCGCGGATGGTCGACTTGGGATCGCGTTCGAGGTTGTCGCGGACCATCACCGCCAGGTGGTTTTCCGGCACGTGATAGCCAAGCGCCCAGAACAGCTTCGTCGCGACCATTTCGGCGCCGGTGGACATCTCCGGGTTCGATGGCGGATCGAACTTGATGAACCAGGTGGTCCCGCTGGTGTCGCGGATCGTGAAGCCGGGCGTCACGCCGTCGGTCTTCCCCGAGACGATCGTCCACTTGCCCGGCGCCGGACCATCGGTCGTATCGCTGCCCCGGCGCACCTCGTCGGCGGTGAGCGGGCGGGAACCGGCGCGGTTCGTGAACCAGCTCGAGTCCGGCACTTCGTCGATGGTGTTGACGTTCATCGCCCGCCGAGGGCCGCGATCGCCGGGCTTGAAGAACGTGTTCTCGATGAAGTCGTAGGGATCGCTGATCGCCCACGCCGCCACCTTGGACGCGTCCTGCGTCTCCGGGTCCCGGGCGATCGGGTCGTCAGGGTAATAGACCGGCTGCTGGGCGCCGACGCCGCCGTTGGCTGCCAGCAGGATAGCGAGCGCGAGGGAGATCTCGAGGAGTCGACGCAGGGATCAGGCGCGGCATCATCGTCAGAACGCGGGGTTGTACTTCCAGAAGAAACGGGTGCCCTCCGGGCCTCCGAATCCGAAGTCCATGCGCAGGAACACGCGCCGGTCGGTGTTGAAGCGGAGGCCAAAGCCCCAGCCCTGCTTGTACTCGCGAGCCCTGATGTCCCGCAGCGTCCGGCCGACGTCGCCGCCGTCCCAGAAGAGCGCCATGTCGAGCCCCGAGAACGCTTCCCAGCGGTACTCGAAATTGGTCAGCACGAAAGTCGCGTCGCGAAACCGCAGGTCCAGATAACTGCGAATCGTGTTCGCGCCGCCAATGGTCGGCGAGAGGAAGAACGGCACCCGGCCGTCCTCGTTCACGGGATCCACGTGCGAGGCGGCGAAGTGCACCGCGAAGTTGCGCTTCTTGTCGAAGATCGGAAACACGTGCAGGACCTCGAGGTCGGCCCGCCGGTAGCTGAATTCACGCGACGGATCCTGGTCTCGCCCGGTGCCGGCCTGGAAGAGCACGCGGCCGCCGCTTCGGGTGTTGCCGGGGTGATCGCGATAGTCGAAATCCAGGAAGGTTCGCGTGTAGAACAGATGCGGCTGGCGGGTCAGGCCCGGAGCCTCGGCGTCGGTGAAGAGCTGCTCGGCAGACGGGAAGCGCTCGTCGGTGCCTTCCTTGATACGCGGCCGGAGGTAACCGACCTCCTCGCCGACCGAAAAGAGCCGGTGCAGGCGATACCGGCCAATTCCCGTGACCGCGTCGCCGAGATACCGATAGTTGGTCCGCTCGTCCACCGACGACTCGCCGAGGCCGAAAAAGTCCTCCTGCGTGTAGTCCCACCAGCGCGCGGCACCGTCCACCTCCAGCCGCCCGCGCAAGAGCGCCGGCGCGCGGACGTGGAGGTCCACCGACTTGTAGCCGCGCGTGGAGAACGCCGTGGACGCGTCCAGTTCCCAGTGCTTCGTGCCGGGCAGCGCATACCGATACCCGACGCCGAAGGTGATGCCGCTGCCGGTGGTGAAGCCGCCGAACCGCGGGTAGAGGCCGGTCAGCCCCGAGCTGAGCCGCTCGACCACCCGTTTGTCGTCGAGATAGAGCAGCGCCTTTTCGAGAGTGTTGGGAGTGTAGGGCTCGAGCGACTGTGCCCGCTCGGCGCGTTGCTGCTCGAGCAGCTCGGCACGGGTCTGCTGGGCGGCGGCCGTTCGGAAGGCCAGGCACACGCAGAGCGTGGCAAGTGCAAGCAGTCGAAGCATCGCGAAGAGTAAAATTCTAGCGCAGCCGTTCGGGACCGCGGTTGATCCCAGCCGGACGATTACCGTACGCTCGACTTTCATGAAGCGTGCCGTGCTCGTCCTCTTGCTGCTGACCGGGGCCACCTCATCTGCCCAAACTCCGGCCGGCGCGCCCGCCAACCCGTTCGGCGATCCGACTCGCAGCACCACGCCGCACCTTACAGTGGAGTCGAGCATCAGCCAGACCAGCGCCGCCCCCGGTTCGCGCCTGACCGTAACCGTGGAAGTCAGTCCGCGGCGGACGATGCATGTCTACGCACCCGGTAAGCACGACTACCAGGTGATCGCGCTCACCCTGACCCCGCAGCCGTGGGCGAAGCTGGAGCCGACGAAGTATCCACCGTCGGAAAAGTACTTCTTCGAGCCGCTGAACGAGACCGTGGAGGTCTATTCGAAGCCGTTCCGCCTGACGCGCGACGTGACGCTCCTCGACACCCCGGAAGCGCGAAAAGCCCTCGCCGGCCAGTCGAGCGTCACCGTTGCCGGGCAGCTCGAATACCAGGCGTGCGATGACAAAGTCTGCTATCAGCCTGGGAAAGTACCGGTCAAGTTCGTCGTCGCGATCAAGTGAGAGTTCTGCGCGGCGTCGCGGGCTAGACGTCGCGGATTCCGTGCCCGCGTAGCAGGAAGTAGCCCGCCACCAGCGCCAGCGCGACGCCGTTCATTGCCAGCATCGTCGGTGCCGATCCCACCTGCGTGATCAGCCACCCGCTGGCCAGCCCGCCCAGCGGTGAGCCGCCGCGGAACGCCACCATGTAGATGCTGACGACCCGGCCGCGCAGCTCCGGCGGCGCGATCAGCTGCACCAGTGATGTCGTCAGCGAGAAGCACATCACCAGCAGCGCGCCGGTGAAGAACAGGATCGACGTGCTCAGCCGGACGTCTGGCGACAGCGCGAAGGCGGTCATCGCGCAGCCAAAGGCCCCGAGCATGATCAGCAGCATGCGCCCCATGTGCTCGTGACGACCGAGCCAGGCCACCACCATCGCGCCGCAGACCGCGCCGATCCCTGACGTTGTCATCATCCGCGTGTAGAGCCCCACGTCCTGCCGGAAGACGTCCTTGGCGACCACCGGGAGAAATGTGAGCAGCGGAATGCCGAGGAAGGCCGCGATGAAGCCGATCAGGGTAATCGTCTTCAGGTTCGTCGAGTTGCGCACGTAGCGGAGGCCGTCCTTCATCTGATCGATGAGCGGAACGGTGGCAGTCGGCGGAACGTGGACGTCCCGCAGGCCAAGAATTGCGGCGATCACGAACAGGAACGAGATGCCGTTGAGGCCGAAGCACATCACCATCCCGACGGAGGCGAGGGCCGCGCCGGCCACCACCGGGCCGATGACGCGGGCGAGATTGAACTGGATGGAGTTGAGGGCGATGGCGTTGGGCAGGTGTTCCTTGCCGACGAGGGTGGGAACCAGGGACTGATACGCAGGCCCGCCGAAGGCCTGCGCACAGCCCGTGATACACGACAGCGTCAGGATGTGCCACACCTGCACGACGTTGAAGAAGACCAGCGTCGCCAGGATGAACGCCGCCGTCATCTGCACGACCTGCGAGACCAGCATCATGTGGCGCCGATCGCGCCGATCGGCGACGACGCCGCCAACGAGCGTCAGCAGAAGGATCGGCAGCTCGCCGAGAAAGCTGTCGAGGCCGAGAAAGAACGCCGAGCGCGTCCCGGTGAGGGTGACGATCAACCAGGCCTGCGCCACTTTCTGCATCCACGTGCCGATGCTCGACGTGAGGGCGCCGGCCCAGAGCAGTCGGAAGTCGCGGTAGGTGAGGGCCGCGGCCAGGCGGCGCGCGGCGGAGACCAGATGCGCCTGCAAATCGCATCGATCTTAATGCATGCGGCTCATGAGTGGCGCGCCGGCGATCATCTGACGCTCGCCCGTCGCGGCCGGCGGGGCAGCAGGTCCGCCCACAGATCACCGGTTTTTGCCAGACGTTCGCGCATGTTTCGGAGCGTGAACGACTGCGGGTGCACCATTCCGCTCTCGATCTCGTCCCACGTGCAGGGTGCGGACACCGGGGCGCCGCGGCGAGCCCGGACGGTGTAGGGCGCGGCAAAGGTGGCGCCGCCGCGATTGCGCCCGGTGTCGATCAGAATCCGGCCGCCGCGGTCGGCCTTGCTGAACTCCCGCGTCAGGTGCTCCGGGTCTCGTGACACCACCATGTCGGCGACGCGGTCGGCCAGTCGCGAGGTGTCACGGAAGGTCGCGTCGTTGGACATCGGCACGACGATGTGGAATCCCTTCGACCCGGACGTCTTCACCCAGCTGTCGTGTTTCAGCTCGAGGAGCGCATCCCGCACCGCGAGGGCAGCCGCGCGCAGGATCTCGGGCTCGTCCTCGGACGGATCGAGATCCAGCACGCACACGTCCGGGTGCATCAGCCGGGGCGTGCGCGCCGGCCACACGTGGAGCGTGATCGTGTTCTGGTTGGCAAGCCACTGCAGATCGCGCCGGCTGGTCGCGAGCGGGTAGAAGACGACGCCGCCTTTCTTGGGCGTTTCCACCCGCTTCAGCCACTCGGGAAAGCCCTTGACGACGTTCTTCTGCAGGAAGCCTTTCGCGCCGATTCCCGACGGAAAGCGTTCCATCGTGATGGGGCGGTTGCGGACGTGCGGCAGCATCACCTCGGCGAACTCGTCGTAATACGCCGCCACTTCGCCCTTGGTGATGCCATCGTCGGGGAAGAGCACCTTGTCCGGGTGCGTGATCATGGCCGCTCCCGGACCACCTCGCGGGCGGCCTTGTCGATGCGAAGGCCGAGTAGCCGCGGGTGACGAAGCTTGCCGTGAACGGTCCACTCGGTGAAGGCCACCTGGACCACGATCTTCGGCCGCACCCAGTGCGCGCGGATGCGGGGCAGGCCCGTTCCCTTCGTGAACGGCGGTGCCGGCTGCTCGAGTGCATCGAGCTGGGCGCGCAGGTCGCGAAGGAGCGCGGTGTCGAAGCCCGTTCCGATCTTGCCGGCGAAGACGAAGTCGGTACCCTCGAAGTAGCCGACCAGCAGCGCGCCGAGACCGACACGACTGCCTTGCGGGTCGGTGAAACCGCCGACGACGAGCTCCTGCGAGGCTTCGCATTTCATCTTCAGCCAGTGCTTCGAGCGGCGATGCTCGTAGGACGAATCGAGCCGCTTGGCAATGACGCCTTCCCAGCCCTCGCGGCAGGCTCGCTCCCACGGTGAGGATCCGGTGAGCGGTTGGACGCGTGCGATCGGCAACCGGAAGCGGATGCCGTCGAGACGCTTGCGCCGTTCGCTGAGCGGGAGCGCTGTGCACGATTCGCCGTCGAGCCAGAGCAGGTCGAAGACGTGATAATCGGCCCGGCCCTGGCGACCCCACGCGCCGGTGGCTTCGCCGTCGAGGACTGCGCTGTCCACCGGCAATGCCGCGACCGCTGCGGCAACTGCCGGGTACGACGCGGTGAGCTGCAGTTTGTTGCGGGAGAGCAGACGGACCTCGTCGCCATCCTTGAACGCGAGCATGCGGATGCCATCGAGCTTGCGCTCGAAGGTCCATGCCGGATCCTCGAAGCGCTCAGCGGTCAGCGTCGCCGCCATCGGCTCGAGCCACTCGGGCATGCGCCTCGGCCGCGTCATCGGCGCAGCCAGTCCAGCAACTGGTCGAGCGGCCAGCAGTTGATGACGCGGGCGACGGGGATCCCAGCCAGCCGCGCATGGGCGAGCGCTGTCTCGGCGTACGGTAGCTGATCGACCGCGTGCGCGTCGCTGTCGAGCGCGAAGACGCAGCCGGCGTCGAGCGCCTCGCGGGCGAGCGCGTGATCGAGATCCTGGCGCGAGGGATCGCCGTCGATTTCGACCGCCACGTCGCGGCGCGCCGCTTCGGCGAAGACCTCTGGCCAGCGAGCGGTAATCCCCGGCCGCGATCCGCCCATCCGGCCGCGCGGGTGACCGAGAATGTGCACGCCGGGTTGCCGCACCGCAGCCAGCATGCGCGGCGTCTGATCTTCGGCGCGCCGCAGCTTCGAGTGCGGCGCGGCGACAACCACTTCGAATTGCGCCCGTTCATCGAGCGAGAGATCGAGATTGCCGTCGGCGAGGATGTTCGCCTCGATGCCCTTGAGGATGCGGAACCGGCCGGCCTGGGCGACGTTCACGCGATCGATCGCGCGGTGCTGGCGGGCCACGTCCGCCATCGAGACGCCGCCGGCAATCGGCAGCCCGTGCGAGTGGTCGGTCACGGCGCAGTATTCATAGCCGCGGGCGCGGCACCCCGCGGCGAGGGCCGCTACCGATTCGACGCCGTCGCTCCATTCCGAGTGCATCTGCAGGTCGCCACGATACTCCGACGGCACGGGTCCGCGCAGTCGGGGGTTGCGGAGCGCGGCGACTACCTGGGCGCGGCTCAGGAAATGGCTTCGCAGCTGCTGCCGCCGCTCGACCTCGGCCCCGCGTCCGCTGCTGGCGACGGCCTGCTCGACGATGGTGGAGCGGCCGGTGTCGAGAACTTCGAGCGCGATGCGCGTCGAGGCGGGGCCGACATGCGGGATCTTCTGCAACGCGTGTCCCTGTCGCAGCGACTCGATCGGCACCTCGAGATTGCGAATTGCCGCGGCGGCGCGCTTGTAACCCCAGCGCCGCTGGTCGGACTCCTGCGCGGCGGCCATGTCGAGCAGCCAATCGGCGACGAGGCTGTTGGTGTCGGTCGGCGCCGTCATTGATTCGGGACCTTTCAAGAGACGTACCTCGGACTTGACATTCGCTTTTTATTCGCTAAGATTGTGGGACAGAGAACAAAAGGCGAAACTATGGCAGCCCTCCCTTCCACTGCCCACAAGCTGGACCTCGTTCACACGCTGCTGCGGGCGCGGCGGCTCGATCGCACGCTCGCCTCGGAAGCGCTCTCGCTGCCGTGGCCGGCAGCGCCGTTTGCGGCGGCCGCGCTCACCGAAACCTTGCGGGGCGGGATCCCGCGGGGACAACTCTCCGAGATTCACGGCCCGGTGTCGTCGGGACGGACGAGCCTGGCCTGGGCGGCGCTGGCCGCGGCGACGGCCCGCGGCGAATGGGTGGCGCTCATCGACACGTTCGACCGCTTCGACCCGGAGCGTGCCCAGGAGACGGGCGTGGTGCTGTCCCGGCTCTTCTGGATCCGCGGGCAGGCATTGTCGAAGACGACAGGGGCCATCGATCCGGCGTGGATCCCCGGCGAGCGCAGCGTTCAGGGACCGGGCACGCTGCTGGAACGGACCATCGATCGCGCGATCAAGGCGTTCAATTTGGTCGCGCAATCGGGCGTGTGCACGATGGTGGTGCTGGATCTCGTGGACGTGCCCGACACCACGCTCGGGCGGGTCCCGCGGTCCACGTGGCTGCGGTTGCAGCGCGTGGTGGAAGAAACGGAAGTCGCGCTGCTGCTGATCGCGGCCGGGCCGGTCGCGCGCAGTGCCGGGGGGCTTTCGATTGCGACCGGAGTGGCGAACACGACGGGAGTCGGGAAGCGGGAGTCGGGAGTCGGAACTGCAATTGCGACAGGAGTCGGGGGTCGGGAGTCGGGAGTCAGAAGAGCGATCGTGCCAGGTGCGGATGGGCACTTCCGGCAGGGGTTTTCCGACTCCCGACGACCGACTCCCGACTCCCGACACATTCAGGTGCGCTGGAAGGGCGCGCACGATCGCTCGCGGCGGCTGGGCGGGCTGAGCACGAAGCTGCGGGCCACCTCGCCGCGCGGGTATGTCGGCGAGTTGCCGCTCGCGATCGGCTGACGAGGTTCTCGGGGTTCGCGAGGTTCGCGAGGTTCGCGAGGTTCTCGGGGTTCAGGAGCCGATCGTGTTTGCGGTACTGCATGCGTCTGCTGCGACGCCGCTCGACGTGCTCGTCGAGGTGGCGCAGGCGTTCACGCCTCGCTTCCAGGTGCTGGGGGCGTTTGTCCTGCTCGATGTCGGCGGGCTGTCGGCGTTGTTCGGGACAGCGGAAGAGTTGGGCGGCGCGATCCACCAGGCGTGCCCGGCGTGCCGCGCGGTGGCGCTCGGCAGCACCGCATCGGCGGCGATGCTGCTGGCGTGCGGGCGCGAGGGGCTCACCGTGCTGGATCCGATCGCCGAGAAGGCTGCGCTCGCCGAACTGCCGATTGATGTCCTCATCGAGGTGACCATCGCGCGGCTGAGCGGGTCCGCGCCGGAAGCAGCCATGGCGCCGCGTGCCCCGGGGCCGGATGCGGCCGCACCGGTGCCACCCGCCACCGGGTGGCGGCACCCGCGCGACACGCACCAGGCACACCACAGCCGGCGTCCTCGCGCCCGGGCCGCGTCGGTGGCGGAGATGCGGCAGGCGGTGATGGCGCTGCAGCAGTGCGGCGCCACGCTGCGGCGGTGGGGCATCCTCCGTCTTGGCGCGCTCGCGGCGTTGCCGCGCGCCGACGTACACGCGCGCCTGGGCGAGCTGGGGGCGTCATGGCAGCGGCTGGCCTGCGGCGAAGACGACGAGCCGCTGGTGCCGTGGCTGGCGGAGCCGGTGTTCGAGGAGCTGGTCGAGCTCGAGTGGCCGATCGAGGGGTTCGAGCCGTTGTCGTTCGTGCTGGCGCGTCTGCTGGAGCCGTTATCGACACGCCTCGAGCTCGCCGATCGTGGCGCGGTAGCGATCCGGACGGCGCTGCACCTGGTCAACCGCCAGTCGCACGTGCGCGTCATCCCGCTCCCGGCGCCGATGCGGGATCCGAAGACGCTGCGCACGCTGGTGCTGCTGGATCTCGAATCGCATCCGCCCTCGGCGGCGATCGATCGCGTGCAAGTGCGCGTCGAGCCGACGCCCGGACGCGTGCTGCAGTGGACGCTGTTCGATCGCGCCCAGCCGGCACCCGAGCAGGTGGCCACGCTGGTCGCGCGGCTCACGGCGCTGATGGGCGACGGTCGCGTCGGATCGCCGGCCTTGGTGGACGCGTGGCGGCCTGGCGCGTTCGCGATCGCGCCGTTTGCGCCGCCGGCCGACCCGCCAATTGCGACTGAGGCAGCTTCGCGCGCCGCGTCAGCGGATCTGCCGCTGGCATTCCGCCGCTTCCGCCTGCCGATCCCGGTGCGCGTCCGGGTAGACGACGGCCGTCCGGGGCGCGTGACGACGGACCGGCGCGGCATGACCGGCGGTGTCATCGTCCAGGCCGCCGGGCCGTGGCGGACGTCGGGCGAATGGTGGATCGCGGCGGGAGGGGAGTCGCGGGAGGGCCCCTGGGATCGTGACGAGTGGGACATCGCGATGGCGGACGGGACGGTGTATCGCCTGTTCATCGAGCGCGAGGTGGGGCAGTGGTTCCTGGAGGGCGTCTTCGATTGAGCGACGAAAGAGCACGGCACACACGAAGGCCACGAAGAACACGAAGAGCACGAAGAAAAAACTGGCTGCACGCCGGTTGCTCGGAACCGCTGAGTAGTTTTCGTGAACGTCGTGTCCTTCGTGTGCTTCGTGTTCCCCGGGTCCGGTCATGTATGTCGAGCTGCACGCGGCTTCCGCGTTTTCATTCCTCCGTGGGGCATCCCTCCCCGAAGCGCTCGCCGAGCGAGCCGCGGCGCTTGGCTACCCGGCGCTGGCGCTGCTCGACCTGGACGGCGTCTACGGCGCCCCGCGCTTCCACAAAGCCGCCCTCGCCGCCGGGATTCGCCCACTGATTGGCGCCGAACTCACGATCGAGACGTGCCGCCAAGATCATCAGATAGATCCCCGAGATCACCAGATAGATCACAAGATCTCCAGATCTCGAAATCAGATCACCAGATCACCACATCACCAGATCACCAGATTGACGTTGCCCGTCCTTGTCTCGTCACAGCAAGGCTGGCAGAACCTCTGCCGCCTGGTGTCGAAGATGAAGCTGCGCGCGCCGAAGGGCGAAGGCGCGCTGACGCTCCAGGATCTGGATGGCCACGTTGGCGGTCTGATCGCGATGCCAGGGCAGCCGCTGCTGCAGGCCGAGCGGTTCGGTGTCGGCGGGCTGCTCGACACGCTGGTCGGCATCTTCGGGCGGGCGCAGACCTACGTCGAGGTGCAGCGGCACCTCCGCCGCGATCAGGAAGACGACAACGAGATGCTCGTCTGCCTGGCCGAGGCGTTTCGCGTGCCGGTGGTGGCCACCGGCGGCGTGCGGTTCGCGACGCCGGAGGAGCGGCCGCTCTTCGACGTGCTGACCTCGATTCGCGAGCACGTGTCACTGCGGCAGGCGGGACGGCGGCTGCCGGTCAACGCCGAGTGCTATCTGAAGCCGCCCGCGCAGGTGGCGCGGCTCTTCGCCGACATGCCGGACGCGCTGACCGCGTCGCTGGCGCTGGCGGATCGCCTGCAGTTCTCGATGCAGGATCTCGGCTACCGGTTTCCGCGCTACCCCGTGCCACCAGGCGAAACGGAGATCTCGTTCCTGCGAAAGATTGCCGAGCTCGGCGCGCGCCATCGCTATCGGCCGTACCACGATCGCGCCCGCGCCCAGGTCGCCCGCGAGCTGGATCTCATCGAGAAGCTCGAGCTCGCCGGCTACTTCCTGATCGTCTGGGACGTCGTGAACTACTGCCGGCAGCAGGACATCCTCGTCCAGGGGCGAGGATCTGCGGCCAACAGCGCCGTCTGCTACAGCCTCGGCATCACCGCCGTCGATCCGGTCGGCATGGAGCTGCTCTTCGAGCGTTTCCTCTCCGAGGAGCGCGGCGAGTGGCCCGACATCGACCTCGATCTGCCGAGCGGCGATCGCCGCGAGCAGGTGATCCAGCACGTCTACGAGAAGTACGGCCAGCACGGCGCGGCGATGACCGCGAACGTGATCACCTATCGCGGCAAAAGCGCCGCGCGCGAGGTGGGCAAGGCGCTCGAGCTCGACGAGACGCACATCGATCGCCTCGCTCGCGTGATGCACCAGTTCGAGTACGTCGATCCCGACGACACGCTGGCCCGCCAGCTCGCCGAAGTCGGCCTGGCCCGAGACGACGAGCGGATCCGGCAGTTTGTTCGCCTCTGGCAGCAGATGCAGGACCTGCCGCGGCACCTCGGCCAGCACTCCGGCGGGATGGTGGTGTGCCAGGGTGAGCTCTCGTCGGTTGTCCCGCTCGAGAACGCCAGCATGCCGGGCCGCGTCGTGGTCCAGTGGGACAAGGAAGACTGCGCCGACATGGGGATCATCAAGGTCGATCTCCTCGGCCTCGGGATGATGGCGGTGTTGCAGGATGCGATCCGCCTCGTGAACTGTCGGGCGTCGGGAGTCGAGGAGCGGGAGTCGGAAAAGCGCTGGCAAAGTGCGCCGCCTCACGGGGGGGACAGTCAAAAGACGCGGGAGGGAGAAGATCACGATCGGGACTGTGCGGTAAGCGGCGAATTGCCCGAATCCAGCAACGAAGAACAGTCCCGAGAGGGTTCTTTACGCTCCCGATCGACGTCAGTCCTTTCCCGGCAGGGTTCTGCCGACTCCCGACGGCCGACTTCCGACTCCCGACAGGTTCTCGATCTCGCGCATTTGCCGCCCGACGATCCAGCGGTCTATGCAATGTTGCAAGCCGCCGACACGATCGGTGTTTTCCAGGTGGAGTCGCGGGCGCAGATGGCGACGCTGCCGCGCCTCAAGCCAGCGCACTTCTACGACCTCGTCGTCGAAGTGGCGCTGATTCGCCCGGGGCCGATTGTCGGGCAGATGGTGCACCCGTATCTGAATCGGCGCGCGGGGCAGGAGCCGGTGGTCTTCGACCACCCGCTGCTCGAGCCGATTCTCAAGCGAACGCTCGGCGTGCCGTTGTTCCAGGAACAGCTGCTGCGGATGGCGATGGCGGTGGCCGGGTTCACCGGCGGGCAGGCCGAGGACCTGCGCCGGGCGATGGGCTTCAAGCGATCCGAGAAGCGGATGAAACAGCTCGAAGGGCTGCTCCGCGACGGGATGGCCAAGAACGGCATCGCCGGCGCGACCGCGGATCGCATCGTCTTGTCGATCACCTCGTTCGCGCTCTACGGCTTCCCCGAGTCGCACGCCGCCAGCTTCGCGCTCATTGCCTACGCCAGCGCGTATCTCAAGGTCCACTACCCGGCGGCGTTCTACACCGCGCTCCTCAACAATCAGCCGATGGGGTTCTATCACCCGGCGACGCTGGTGAAGGACGCCCAACGCCGCGGCGTCCGCTTTGCACCCATCGACGTGCAGGTGTCCGGCTGGGACTGCACCGTCGAAGACGACGGCTCGGTCCGCCTCGGCCTGCGCTACGTCACCGGTCTGCGCGCGGAGGCGGGGAAGTCGATTGCGTCAAGGCAGAAGGCAGAAGGCGGAGGGCAAAAGGCAGAAGGCAGAAGGCAGAACGACGAACGCGTGGTGTGCCCGAAGTGCGGATGTGACGATGCATCGATGATCGAGGAGGAGAGTCTGGACGAGAGTCGCGAGTCGGAAAAGCGCTTGTTCTGCAACGTGTGCTCGAATCAGTGGGTGATGCCCCTCCAGCAGCGCCGGTTTCGATCGATCGACGAACTGGTCCGCGTCGTCGGGCTGCGCCGCGACGAGGTGACGGTGCTCGCCGAGATCGGCGCCCTCAACAGCTTCGGCCTCGACCGCCGCTCCGCGCTCTGGCAAGCCGAACGCGCCGTCCGTCCGGCGGGTGAGCTGTTCGAGCCGGTTGAAGCCCGCGACGGCGAATCGTCAATCTCCCAATCCTCAATTCCTCAATCGCCAATAAACCACCAATCGTCAATCCCCGATCATCAATGGACGTCGAGCCCGCTGCCTGCCATGGGCGAGGAAGAGAAGCTGGTGGCCGACTACGCCGGCAGCGGGCTCACGATCGGCAGGCATCCGATGGCGTTCCGCCGTCATGAGCTCTCGATGCGCGGCGTGCTGCGCGCCATCGATCTGCCGCGGGCCCGCGCCGGCCGCCGCGTCCGCACCGCCGGCATGGTCATCACCCGCCAGCGCCCCGGCACGGCGAAGGGATTCGTGTTCCTCACGCTCGAGGACGAGACCGGCATCGCCAACGTCATCATCCGGCCGGACGTCTATGCGGCGACGCGGCTCGTGGTGATCGAGTCGCCGTTCCTGCTGGTCGAAGGCATCCTGCAGAACCAGGATGGCGTGACCTCCGTTCGCGCCGAGCGGCTGCAGCGGCTCGACGGTCTCGCTGACGGCGCGTCAGTGGAGTCGCACGACTTTCACTAATAGGAGGGACGAGACAGGAACCAGGAACCAGGAAACCCCAAGCCCCCGAGGCCAAGCCCCAAGACCTCAAGACCTCAAGAATTTCACCGCCGCTACCGCCCAGATTGCCGCTACCGCAACTGCCGTCTGCCAGGCGTCCTCACGAAACACCCGCCGCGTCGCCGTCCATGCCGGCACGAGCACGCCGATCGGGACATGCGCGGTGAGGAGCAGCGAAACGAAGACCACCACGCGCGGCGGCATCGGCGTCGCCGCGTAGGCCAGCAGCACCGCTACCTCGAATGCCACGTAGATGACGTGACACCATCCGGCCCATGAGAGGTCAGTGTGCCACCGGCCGGTCTGACGCGAGGGCCACATGTGCTCGCGGACGCCGTGCGCGTGGCCTCCGTGCCACCACGCGTGCAGCACCATCGATACCGCGATCCCGGCGACGAGCGGCCCCGCGAGCCACGCTCCAGCCGGGACCCACGGAACGACCAGCGCGTTGACGACGGGCAGCAGAAGCGCATCGCCCCACATGCCGCCGTGCCCGGCGAACCCGACCTGGACCTGCGCCGACCGCCGCCAATTACCCTCGACCGCCGCCACAGCGCCGGATACCGCCACCGCCGCCACGCTCACGATCCAGGTCGCTCCACTCCACAAGAGGCTTCAGGCTCCAGGCTTCAGGAAGAACTCTTGTCGCGCTGTAGAACGAAAAGCAAGACCCCAAGACGCGAAGACCCAAGACCCCAAGACCTCCCTGTGCGAGAATCGCGCCGATCATGAGGCTCCTGGTCATCCTGCTGCTCGTCGCCCTCGCCCTGGCCACCGTGTTCCTGCGCAGCCGGCCGGTGACCGCGGGAGCCGATGCGCCAGTTTCCCTCGCTTACGTTGCCACCGCCCATCAGCTCGGCGTCGTCGGCTACCGCGATCCGGCGGGCGCGTTGTCGGCCGACAGCCGGTTCCTCGTCTACGCAGAGGGACGCGACGTGCGTGTCGTGCCGGTTGACGGCGGCGCGAGCCCGCTGCTGCCGCGCGGCGAAGGGCAGGTGCGTTACGTCGCCTGGATCGACGGGGACCATGTGCTGGTTGACGACGAAGGCTCCGCCGAGCGGTGGTGGGTGTATGACGTCGGCGGCGCCACCCGAGCACCGCTGTGGGGAACGGCCGCTTCCTCCGCCGGTCGGCCGCGAGCCGCGGATCTGAGGCAGCCCGCCGTCAGCCTCGACGGCGCCTGGATCGCCGCGACGGTGGCCGACAAATCCGGCCCACAGGTGTGGCGGATCGCTACCGACGGCTCGCGGGCCGAGCAAGTTGCACATGGCGAGCGTCCGTCGTGGCCGGCGTGGATGCCCAACAACGAAGTCGCCTGCGTTGTCGTCTCCGTCGGGCGGCCGCGCATCGCCGCGCCCTGCGGGGGAACGCCGATCGTCCCCGTGCCCGACGTCGATGCGGTCGGCCCGATTGCGGTGACGCCGGACGGCGCGCAGGTCTACTTCGCCGCGCCGAACGATCGCGGCTTCGTCGAGCTGTGGCGGCTCGATCGCGCGAGCGCGCGGGCCGCACGGGTCAGCCAGTTCGCGCGCGACGCCTACGCGCCATCGATCTCGCGCGACGGCCGTGTGCTGTTCCGGACCCAGTCGTATCGCACCTTCGTCGCCGAATCGCGGAACGGGCAGACGCGGCAGCTCACCAGTTTCCAGGCCGAGACGCCGTGGTGGCATCCGGCCAAGCCCCTGATCTCGGTTACCTACGGGACGTGGCGGCGCATTGTCGACGATGCGAAGTACCCGGACATCGCGCAGGAGTTGGGCGTGATCGATGCCGATCGCGGCCTGGCGGATCAACCCGCGGAGATCATCGCCAAGTCGGAGTCGGAGGATCAGGGGATGGCGTGGTCGCCGAACCTGAAGTGGATTGCGCTCCACTCGCACCGCGAACAGTCAGACGACGTGTGGTTGAAGGCGGCGGACGGCAGCGCGCCGGACCGGCGGATCACTATGCTCGGCCGGGGCGCTGAAGTGGGCTGGCCGCGCTGGTCTCCAGACGGGAAGACGCTACTGCTGGATGGCGCGAACAAGGCCGGCGCCTCGGTCGCCTACACCATCGGCGTCAACCAGGACACCGGTGAGGTGACCTCGCCGCTCACCGAGATCACGACGCCAGGGTTCACTAGCGCGATTATGCACGCCGAGTGGATGCCTGACGGGAAGCGCGTCGCCTTCGTCGCGCGGGAGGCCGGCGGACGGCACGTCATCGGGATCGTCCCGGTCGCGGGCGGCGCGGCGACAATCGTGCACCGCGTCGAAACCGAGCACGATTTTTCGGGACTGACCGTCTCGCCCGACGGCAAGTATCTGGGATATGTCGGTCCGGCCCCGGACGGCTACTACCAGGTGTTCCGGGTAGCTAGTGCCGGAGGTTCGGCGGAGCAGATCACGCGCGATCCCTCGAACAAGACCCAGCCCGCCTGGAGTCCCGACGGAACCCGCCTGGCCTACACGGTGTGGAGCTATACGTCGACGTTCTGGCTGATTCGCTGACGAGGATGGGGGTCACGGACGAGAACCCCGCGAACCTCGCGAACCCGAGAACCTCGCGAACCTCCGCTCCACTACGCCGACGCGTCGCCAACCGCCGTGGGCTTGACGCCCGGCGACGAGCCGCCGCCGCGCTCGCGGAGCCCGCGCATGACGTTGCCGACCTTGAACGAGGCGTCGAAGATCGACCCAACCCGGATCCCGCCAGGCAACATGTGCCGGCCCACGGCCTTGAGACCCGCCGAGGCGATGCAGCCGCAGCTACCGCAGTCGGGATTGCCCCCGAACTGGCACGGGGTGATCTTCGTCTGGAGGTCGGCTGACACGCACTCGGTCGTCTTCGCGAAGATGCAGTCCTCCGGCCCTTCGGGTGGGTGGAGGTAGGCGTTCAGCAGCCCCTTCGGCATCTGCAGCTTCGGGAAGCGCTCGCGCAGCTGCATCAGCTCTGCCACCACGCGTGCGCGATCGTCGGAGGTCAGCATCTCCTCGGACTGTTCGCCGATTTGGGGAGTGTACAGGCTGATCCATATGGTCCGGACGTTCATGTTCTCGGACCATTGCCGCAGGAAGGTCTCGATGTAACCCTCGCGCTGCACCTGCTGGCGCGTCACCGTGCAATGCACGGTGATCTGGTGCCCCTGAATGTGCTTCAGGATGCGATCGTAGGTCGCCGGCGTCCGCCGCACGTCGTGTTCCGGCTGCAGCCCGTCGATCGACACGCAGATCTGAAGATGTTTGATGCCGGCCCAGTGTTCCGGAATCGGGCGCACTGCGCTGGTCACCACCTGACTGTAAACGCCCATCTCGGCCAGCCGTGGCAGTAGCACGTCGAGCTCGCGAAAGCGCACCAGCGGCTCGCCGCCGACGATGGAGAGGTGGATGGGGCGATGCTTGGCGACGACGTCGAGGACGCCATCGATCAGCGCCTGACCCTTGAAATCGGCCAGGCCGCGCAGCGTCTGCCCGCCGCCGAGATGTTCGTCGCCATAGGCGTAACACCCCGGGCAGCGGAGCGGACATTCGCGCGTAATCTCGATGGAAAGATTGGGACGATAGCCCTGGAGAATACGCCCCCAGGCGGGGAAAATACCTTCCATCAGGTTACGCTAGCACACTTGCAATAGTCGCCCTCGCTATTTGGAGGCGACGAACATGATCTCGACCAGGCCATCCGCGCCCACGAGCCCGGTTCCGACCGTTGCGCGAGTGGGGAAGTCCTTGGTGAGGACCGATCGGTAGCCTTCGTTCATTCCCTGGAACTTGCCGATGTCGGTGATGTAGGCGATCGCGTCGACGACATCGTTCCACGAGAAGCCGGCGGCGGTCAGCGTGCGGCCGACCCGCGCGAGCAGTTCCTTGGTCTGCGCCGTCATGTCGCCCTTGTTCTCTGCGTTGTTGCCGAGAATCCCTGAGACGTACACCCGGTTGCCGACCTTGATCGCGCTGCTCAGCGTCGGGCTCGGCTTGCCGGGCGCACCATCGGGGCCGGGCGTCGTGAACGCCTGCTTCGGCCCCCGATACGCCGTCATCGTCATCTCCACCTTATAGGTGGGGCCCGGCAGGCCGGCGACCACGGTCGCCCGGGCTGGCGGATCCTTCGGGAAGCTCGGCGTGTAGTTCTGGTTCATGGTCTGGAAGTCGGCGACGTCGGTGATGTAGACCCGCGACGAGACGACGTGTTCGAAGCCGAATCCGGCAGCCTTGAGCAGCTCACCGGCGGTGGCCATCACCGCCTTGGTCTGCGTGGCCATGTCGCCCTCGATCGGCTGGTTGTCTTTCGTGTTGCGCGAGACGATGCCGGACATGAACAGCGTGTCGCCCGAGCGGATGGCGTAGCTGTACGGGTTGGCGTTTGACCACCCGGCGGGGTTGATGACGACCCGCTCGCCGCCGTTGGGAACCGCGACCATCGCCATCTCGATGAGCGCCGACGGCTGTACCAACTGCGCGACGATTGTCGTCCGGGTCGGCGCGTCCTTCGGCCAGATCTGGCGCCACACCTCGGTCATCGCCGCGGCGTCGGCCGCGTTCTTCAGATAGACGTGCACGGCGACGACGTTGGCGAGCGAGGAGCCCGACTTGGTCAGCGTCTGTCCGATCTGATCGAGCACGCTCTTGGTCTGCGACTTGATGTCGCCTTCCTGGGCGAGCGTGCCGGCGATGTAGATGAGGCCGTCGGCCTTCACGCCGAGGCTGAAGGGCAGCGTGCCGCCGCCCGGCACCGTGATCTGTCGTCCTTGTCCCTGCATGGTTGCTCCGCTGACCGCGAGGGCGGTCATTAGTGCTGCGATCGTGAATCTCACGGGCGCCACCTCCGCGCGACACTCTATCACTCGCGGCGGCCGATGTTACACTGGGCGCTCGGCATGTCCACACCGATACTTCCGCGGATCCGCCGCAAGCGCTCGAAGCTGCACGGCTGGGGGGTCTTCGCGCTCGAACCAATCAACAAGAACAAGCGGATCGTCGATTATGCGGGCGAGCTCATCTCCAACAAGCAGAGCGTGAACCGCGAGGACCGTTACCTCCGCAACGGGTGCATCTGGGTCTTCCGCGTGAACCGCAACTGGAGCCGCGACGCCAACGTCGCCGGCAACGTCGCGCGGTTCATCAACCACTCGTGCAGCCCGAACTGCTGGGTGGAGGTGGTGGACAAGACGATCTGGATTCGCGCCGCGCGGACGATCCGGCCGGGCGAGGAACTCACCTACGACTACAACACCGAAGGGGACAAGACCATCCCGTGCCGGTGCCAGCCAGGGTGTAAGACGCGCTTGTGACCAGCCGCTCTGCGGCTGGATCGAGCGCGACGACGAAGTCAGAAGTGAGAAGTGAGACGTGAGAAGCACAAACTGCTGGTCTCACCGCCACTGGCATCAGGCCAGTGGGCGCTTCCAGGTTTTCTTTGCCCTCTGCCTTGGGCTTGGCCTCTCAGTTCTCGTTTCTCACTTCTCACTTGTTCAGGCGGCGCAACCGCCTCAGGCCGCTAACCCCGGCGAGCAGATTCGACTGGGCCGTACCCTCGCGGACGGTCGGGTTCGCGTCGAGTCGGTTGCGCTCGACGATTACGTCTCGCAGGTGCTCGCCGGCGAGGGGCAGCCGACCGCCGGCGATGCGGCGCAGCAGGCCCTTGCCATCACTGCCAGGACATTCGCGGTGGCCAATCGCGGCCGGCATCGGCGCGAAGGCTTCGACGTCTGTGACACGACGCACTGCCAGGTGGTGCGTCCGTCGACCGCAGCCACGCGGCGGGCCGCGGCGGCGACCTCGGACCAGGTGCTGCTACAAGCCGGGCGCCCCGCGCCTGTCTTCTACTCGGCGTCGTGCGGCGGGCGCCTGGAGCGCGCCTCGCAGGTCTGGCCTGGAGCCGTAGACCTGTCGCAGCCGGATCGAGACGATGCGCATGCCGACGAGGCGCCGTGGTCGAGTGACGTGCGCGCGGCAGACGTCGAACGTGCCCTGCGCGTGGCCGGCCTGCGCGGCGGTCGGCTGCGGAGCCTCCGCGTGGTCCAGCGGAATCAGTCCGGCCGCGTGGTGCGCTTGCGGGCCGACGGGTTTTCGCCGGCCGACATCTCGGGGAACGATTTCCGCCTGGCGCTTGGTCGCGTTCTTGGCTGGCAGCTCGTGAAGAGCACGGCGTTCGACGTCCAACGGACCGGCACCGGCTATCGGTTTCGCGGCCGCGGCTACGGTCACGGCGTAGGCTTGTGCGTTGTCGGTGCCGGCGCCAGGGCTCTGCGGGGGGAATCGAGCGACGCGATTCTGAAGTTCTACTTCCCGTCGCTGGCGATTGGCCACCTTCCGGTCACCGCGTTGCAGGCCAGGGCCGGCGAGAGCCCGGCACCGAACGCGACCGCCGTTACAGTGGCCATCCCAGCCGCCGAAGGCAGTGCCCCACCTGCAGCCGATTCAGCGGAGGCGCGTCGCGACAAACCTCCTCCCGCTCCTCCAACCGATGGTGGGAAGCCGCGCGGTGACAAGCCGGTTCCCGCTCCGCCAACTTCCGCGGAGGTCCGGCGCGATATGTCCGCTCCAATCGCGACCGACGTGCAAATCGCGCTGCCCGTCGCCGGCGAAGACCGGCGGGCCTCGCTCGTCGCGCTCGTCCGGCGGGCGCGTGACCAGGTGGCTACGGCAACGGGACAGAAGGCGCCGCCGGTCTTGCGCGTCACCGTCCACCCGACCGTCGAGAGCTTCGGGCGGGCGACAGGGCAGCCCTGGTGGATGTCAGCGGCAACGACGGGCACCGAGATCGCGCTACAGCCGTTCGAGATCCTCGAGCAGCGTGGTCAGCTGGATCACACGATTCGCCACGAAGTCGCGCACGCGCTGCTCGACCCGGCGCTCGCAGGCCGGCCGATGTGGGTCCGCGAAGGTGCCGCGGCGTATTTCAGTCAGACGGCGGGCTTGTCCGCTGAAGCCTCGGCGAAGGCGGAAGCCGGGACACGGTCAGGAGCGTCGGCTCGGGTGGCCTGCCCAACCGATGCCGAACTGCTGCGGCCGGTCTCCGCCGGCGCGCAACGTGACGCGTATGCCCGCGCTGAAGCGTGCTTCACCCGTCAGATCCACGCGGGCAAGAAGTGGACGGACATCCGCTGACACCGCTCGCTGCCGGTAAGGCGCCTGGGGCAGCGCGCTTACGCCGCGGCCGTGGTTCGGAACCGTAGCAGGTATCCGTTCCAGCGATTCTCGACCCACCATTCCGTCAGCGCGCCGCCGAGCAGCCGCAGGTTCAACTCGGCGAGCGCGAGGCTGAGCCCCATGCCCGAACGATCGAGCCGCGGCGCTCGCATTTCGGCCTCCGGGCCGGTCGCGTCGGACGGGCGCAGGGTGATATCGACGTGCTCGCCGTGGGACGGCTCGCGCCACCCGAACACCAGCGTCCCGCCTTCGACTGCGGCGCGCGCCAGCGCGGTACCCATTGCCGCGCAGAACTCCGCCGTGGCGGACGGATCGGCCCATACCGTCACGGACGGCGGAATCTCGCTGACGACGTCAACCTGTGGGTCGGCCGGGAGGACAATCTTCGGGATGGCCGCCTTGATGATCGGCGCCAGCGGCGTGACTGCGGGACGGAGCCGCGCCTCGCCGCGTGCCAGCCGCGCGTAGCGGCTGACTTCGTCGAGCAGTGACGCCATCTGATCGGTGGCGCGGCAAGCCAGGGAAATGGATTTCTGGGCCTGCGGATCGTCGTTCAATTGTGTCTCCAGCAGCCGGAGATAGCCTCGGGCAACCCCGAGCGGACCACGCAACTCGTGCGACGCGGCGGTCAGCACCTGGTGCGGCACATGGACCGGTTCCTTCATGTCCCAATCGTAGCGGGAATTGGCGTGAATCCTCGTCAGCCGGGCTGGCATCTCAAGGGGTGGCAGCGATGTACTATGAGGCGTTGAGGTCCCCATGCTGATCAAAAAGGCTCCCGACATCCGCGAATCCGAGGTGACGCCGCGGTCCTGGTACGTGCGGCGCCGTGAGTTCCTGCAGGTCGCCGGCTCGACCGCGGTGGCGGCGGCTGTGGGCGCTACCGGGCCGCTGTTTTCGGGCACCTCCACCGCGTTTGCCCAGAACCCGGCGGCGGAGAAGCTCGAGAACCTCAAGAAGAGCCCGCTCAGCGTCGCCGACGAGAAGATCAACGCGTACAAGGACATCACGACCTACAACAACTTCTATGAGTTCGGCCTCGACAAGGGCGATCCTGCGCGCTACGCCAAGACGCTCAAGCCGCGGCCGTGGAACGTGGTGGTGGACGGGCAGGTGGGCAAGCCCGGGACCTACGCGATCGACGACATCATGAAATGGTTCCCGCTCGAAGAGCGCATCTACCGGATGCGCTGCGTCGAGGCGTGGTCGATGGTGATTCCGTGGGTGGGGTTTCCGCTGGCTGACTTCGTCAAGCGCTTCGAGCCGACCTCGAAGGCCAGGTTCGTGAAGTTCACGACGCTGCTCGACATGAAGCAGATGCCGGGGCAGAGCGAGCCGGCGCTCCCGTGGCCCTACGTCGAAGGGCTGCGGATGGACGAAGCGACGCACCCGCTCGCAATCCTTGCCGTCGGCCTCTATGGCGAGGTGCTGCCGAACCAGAACGGCGCGCCGATCCGCCTGATCGTGCCGTGGAAGTACGGCTTCAAGGGCGCCAAGTCGATCGTCCGCGTGACCTTCGAAGAGAACGAGCCGATGAACACCTGGAAGCGGATGCAGGCATCGGAGTACGGCTTCTACGCCAATGTCAATCCCGCGGTCGATCACCCGCGGTGGTCGCAGGCCAGCGAGCGGCGGATTGGCGAGTTCTTCAAGCGCAAGACGCTGCCGTTCAACGGCTATGCCGATCAGGTCGCGTCGCTTTACACCGGGATGGACCTAAAGAAGTTTTACTGAAAGGAGGGAGGAGATAGGAGGGAGGAGGGCAGTGATGGACCAGCACCGCGCTTCGCGACTGGTTCCCAGTTCGTGGTTCCCAGTTCCTGATTCCCGGTTCCTGTCTCCTGCCTCCTGTCCCCCGACTCCTGTCTCCTGATTGTGACCCAGACCCAGTTCATCCGCCGCGTCGTCAAGCCAGTCGTGTTCGCGGCGGCGCTCGGGCCGTTCGGATGGCTCGTGTACAACGCGTTCTGGGGCGACCTGGGTGTCAACCCGGTCGAGACGATCACCAATTACTCCGGCATCTGGACGCTGCGGCTGATCGCGATCACGCTCGCGCTGACGCCGGCCCGGTGGATCAGCGGTTTCAACCCACTCATCCTGTTCCGCCGGATGATCGGGCTCTTCGCGTTCTTCTACGGCTCGCTCCACTTCATGACCTACTTCATCCTCGACCAGTCGCTGCAGTTCGGCGGCGTGTGGGACGACGTGGTGAAGCGGCCGTACATCACGGCGGGGTTCACGGCGTTCGTGCTGATGATTCCGCTGGCGGTCACCTCGACGCAGGGCTGGATCCGGCGGCTCGGCGGCCGGCGCTGGAACCTGCTGCACCGGCTGATCTACATCACCGCGCTGGCGGCGGTGCTGCACTACTTCTGGAAGGTGAAGCTCGACACCACTTACCCGATCTACTACGGCATCCTGATGGGAGTGATGCTCACCGCCCGGGTCGTGCAGCGGGCGCGGAAGATGGCGGCGGTGCCGCCCCGCCGCGCCGTGCCGATTCGGCGAGAGGCCTGAGCTGTCAGGCGCGGCCGCGCCTGTGTAGAGCTGGGCGGGATGTGTTAAACTGAGAGTTCCAGTGACGCGGGGTGGAGCAGTCCGGTAGCTCGTTGGGCTCATAACCCAAAGGTCGGGGGTTCAAATCCCCCCCCCGCAACCAAACCTTTCGAAGGGCTTGCGGAGATTCCAGGCGAGCCCACTCTCTCGAGCTTCATCAGGTATCAAACGTGCGGCAAGCAAGGCCTGAGGCGCAGGCGCCCCGCACAGCCGCTCGCACCCCAGCGAGCAAGCAGGAGTGAA
Source organism: uncultured Acidobacteriota bacterium (assembly GCA_963709325.1). Classification (GTDB taxonomy): domain Bacteria; phylum Acidobacteriota; class Vicinamibacteria; order Vicinamibacterales; family UBA2999; genus VFZN01. Next base: position 705,548 of record CAVPVV010000001.1, read on the forward strand.
ATTGGCACATAAAGAGGGCGACTTCGTTCGACATCGAGCGAGACCGGAATGGGGTGTTGGCCGCATCGGCCGGCTCAGCGGCGATCACCTCGAGATTCAGTTTCAGGATCACGTCAGGCTGCTGAAAACGAGCGTCGCAGAGCCCCATCTCGATCGAGCACGAGCCGACGAGTATCAGAGCCCCTCACCCGCGACGCCGACAAAACGTGCAAGTCGTGAACGAAAAACGCTTGCGAGCGTTTGACGTTGCACTGCCTCACGTCTGATATCCGTTCCCCCTGCGACTCGACAGGTGGCGGCGCACTTTGCCTCGCCACGAGCGAGTCTCGGCCTGCCCCACAAACACCGCCGGACAGTGGGCCAACGCCCCAACGTGTCCGGTCCCAAGGCGAGCGTGTGAACATTCCCTGGTTGCGGCACCAGGTCACTTGTGCGTGTGTCTCCGAAGAAAGGCATCCATGACAGGAACAATTAAGACACTACGAGCCGACAAGGGATTCGGCTTTATTCGCGACAGTGCGGGCAAGGAAGTGTTCTTCCATGCCAGCGCCATCTACGGCGAAGGCATCGACGCGCTGCGCGAAGGCGACGGCGTGGAGTTCGACGTCGGCGAGGCCGGGCCCAAGGGAGCGCGAGCGACGAACGTCCGTCGCACGACCACCTGAGCGCGTGACCATCTCCCTGCGTGTCGAGTCGTGCGCGGCTCCACCTCGGGCTCCGGAAGCCGGGGCATTCGCGCGGCGCTGACGGCCGCGGCAGTGGCGCTCTCGGTTGCCCCGTTGATCGGCGCCGGGCTGCTGATTCGAAGCTTCGCGCGGCTGCAGCAGGTCAGTCCCGGCTTCAACGCGTCGGGCGTGATGACTGCGCGCGTCGGCCTGCCGAACACGGCCTACCCCGGCGGGCCCCCTAAGCGCGCGTTCTTCGAACGCCTGCTCACCGATCCGCGCGGCCGGCCCGGCATCGAGGCCGCGGCGATCGCGAGCGGGCCGCCGCTCTCGGGCGACTTCACGGCCCCCGACGTCAAGCTGCCGACGCAGTCGAACGAGGAGACCGGCTCGGCGGCGTGGCGGCTCGCTGGCCCCGGGTACTTCGCCGCCATGGGTATTCCGCTCCGCGGACGGGAGTTTACGGCGCAGGACGGGATGGACGCACCGCCAGTGGCGATCATCAGCGCGACGCTGGCGGAACGGTACTTCCCAAACCAGGATCCGATCGGCCGCACGTTGATCATGCGGAGCTTCACCGAGGAGCCGCACACCATTGTTGGCGTGGCCGGCGATGTGAAGACGTTCGGACTCGACGAGGACGCGGGGCTCGTCTTCTATGGCGCGGCCACCCAGTACCCGACATGGAACCCGATGTCGCTGGTTGGCGATCGAGAGCCCCGTCGGTAGACACCGTGCGGGCGATCGGACTGTCGCAAGTGATGAAGACGCTGCTGTTCTCAGTCTCGCCCAGAGACCCGGTCACGTTCATTGCAGTCCCGGTTGCCCTCGTGATCGTGGCAGGGCTCGCCTGCTATCTGCCAGCTCGGCGAGCGATGCGCGTGGATCCCGTCGTCGCGTTACGCATGGACTGAGGGATCCCGGACGTGTGGCCATTCGGCCCGCGGCCGTCCGCTCAGCCACGCGATGAAATCGGTGGCGGGCGGCGTGCCTCTCTCGCGCCTCAACAACTTCGCCGCCTCCGCCCCTTGCGATCCACCAGATCGCGCAGCAGCTGGAGCATGCGAGATCGTAAGAGAGGCGATCGCCTGCGAAGATTCGGAGGCCGTGCGAACCGCATCCGAGTTCTGATATACACCTCCACGTCGTACTGAGCGGGGGCAGATCAGGAGGGATCGCGTGAGACTCGTCATCGTAGGTGTGCTGACCATGTTCCTTGGCGCAAGCGGCGGCCAGGCGCCTGCGCCCGCTGGCCAGCCCGCTCAGCCGCCGGTCCGCCGCGCCCTGCCGCAGGTCACCCAGGACTACATCTCCGTTGACGCTCCGGTCGTCGTCCTGCAGCACGTGCGCGTCATCGACGGCACCGGCTCGCCGGCGGTGGAGGATCAGACGATCGTCATCCAGGGCGCCGACATCACGGCGATTGGCCCGAGCGCATCGGTGCCCGTCCCGAGCGGCGCACGCGTGCTGGATCTCGCGGGCCGTTCGGTGATGCCCGGCTGGGTCGCGATGCACGAGCACCTCTTCTACACCGGCGCGACCGGGCAGGGCCGGGTCCCGGGCGCGCCCGAGTACTACCCGACGATGGTGTACAGCTTTCCGCGCCTGTATCTCGCGCATGGCGTGACCAGCATGCGCACCGCGGGGAGCATGGAGCCGTATGCGGATCTCGAAGTGAAGCGCTACATCGATGCGGGCCGCATTCCCGGACCGAAGATGCACCTCACTGGCCCGTACCTCACGGGCCCCGGCGCCTACCTGCTGCAGCTGCACGCCCTCCAGAGTCCGGAGGAGGCGTCGAAGATGGTGAACTACTGGGCCGACCTCGGCTTCACCTCCTTCAAGGCCTACACGCAGATCACACGGGCGCAGCTCGGCGCCGCCATTCGCACGGCGCACGGGCGCGGGTTGAAGGTTACGGGGCATCTCTGCTCGGTAACCTTCCGCGAGGCGGCGGATCTGGGCATTGACAGCCTCGAACACGGGATCAGCGCGGCCACCGACTTCGTGCCCAGCAAGACGGCCGACGAGTGCCCGGCGCGTGGCCCCAACGACGGCAATCCGCCGATCGCTTCGCCGGAAGTGCAGGGGCTGATCAAGTACCTGGTCAGCAAGAAGGTCGCGATCGATTCGACGTTGCCGGTGTTCGAAGCCGGTGTGGAAGGCCGCTTGCCCGAGATGCCGCGCTTCTGGGACTCGCTGTCGGCGCTGGCTCAAGCCGACTACCGCCTGGCACGTTCGCGCGGTAACCCGGCCGGTGCGGCGAGCCTGCGCCGGTCGATGGACTTCGAGGTCGCCTTCGTCAGGGCCGGCGGGACGCTCATCGCGGGGCTCGATCCCACTGGCAACGGCGGCGCCATCGCTGGATACGGCGATCAGCGCGAGGTGGAGCTGCTGGTCGAGGCCGGCTTCACGCCGCTCGAGGCGATTCACATCCAGACCGCGAACGGTGCCCGGTTCCTCGGCGACGACGCGAAGCTTGGAACGCTGAAAGTGGGGAAGCGCGCCGACATCACGGTGGTCAAGGGCGATCCGAGCAAGACCATTGCGGACATCGAGAACGTCGAGGTCGTCTTCAAGGACGGCAAGGGGTACGACCCGGCAAAGCTGATCGACTCGGTCAAGGGAATGGTGGGATCTCGATGAGACGCGCTCACGGGCAAGCTCGATCGACGCGGATCTGGCAGTAGCCAATTCCATGCGCCGCTCCGAGATGATCACCAGGCTCGACCAGCGGCACGAGCCGTGGGACATCGTCGTCATCGGCGGCGGCGCCACCGGCGTGGGGATTGCCGTGGACGCGGCGAGCCGCGGCTACGACGTGCTGCTGCTTGAACAGCACGACTTCGGAAAGGGGACGTCCAGCCGCAGCACCAAGCTCGTACACGGCGGAGTCCGCTACCTCGAGCAGGGCAACATCGCGCTGGTCATGGAGGCGCTCAAAGAACGCGGACTGCTGCGCCAGAACGCTCCGCACCTGGTGAGCAACCTGGCCTTCGTGGTACCGAACTACGATTGGTGGGAGGCGCCCTTCTACGGGCTGGGGCTCAAGATCTACAACGCGCTGGCCGGGAAGTACGGCTTCGGGGCGTCCGAGATCCTGACCCGCGAGGAAACACTGGCGCGCCTGCCCACGATCAAGACCGAGGGTTTACGCGGTGGCGTGGTGTACTACGACGGCCAGTTCGACGACACGCGGCTGCTGATCAACCTGGCCGAGACCGCGGCCGAGCAAGGCGCGACGTTGATCAACTACGTCGGCGTCGTCGCGATCACCAAGGGGCCCGACGGCTTCATCAACGGCGTCGTCGCGTCCGACCAGGAGACCGGGCAACAGTGGACGATCGGGGCACGGGTCGTCGTCAACGCCGCTGGTGCGTTCTCCGACTCGGTGCGCCGGCTGGCCGAACCCGATGTCCAGACGCTCATCGCGCCGAGCCAGGGCATTCATCTCGTGTTCGATCGATCGTTCCTGGCGGGTGACTCGGCGATCATGGTGCCGCACACCCCGGACGGCCGCGTGATGTTCGCCATTCCCTGGCACCGACACACGCTCGTGGGCACGACCGACACGCCAATCGAGACGCCGACGCTCGAGCCGCGGCCGCTGGAGGAGGAGATCGCCTTCATCCTCGAAACGGCCGGACGCTACCTTCTCAAGGCGCCAACCAGAGACGACGTGTTGAGCGTGTTCGTTGGCATCCGGCCGCTCGTGAAGAGCGGCGAAGGCCTGTTGACCGCGGCGTTGTCGCGCGACCACACGATTCACTTCGACGCCTCCGGCCTACTGACGACCACCGGCGGGAAGTGGACGACCTACCGCAACATGGCCGAGCACACCGTCGATCAGGCCGCCGACTTCGGACGGTTGGCGGAACGCCCGTGCGTTACCCGCACGCTCAACATCCATGGCTTCCATTCGAACGCGGAACGGTTTGGCGCGCTGAGTGTGTACGGGTCCGACGCCTTGGCCATTCAGGATCTGATGCGGGCCACGCCATCGCTGGCCGACGCACTCCATCCGCAATTGCCGTACACCGGCGCCGAAGTGGCGTGGGCGGTTCGACATGAGATGGCGCGCACCGTCGAGGACGTGCTGGCGCGGCGGACTCGCGCGCTGTTCCTCAACGCCCGCGCCGCCGAAGCGATGGCGCCGGAGGTGGCGCGGCTGATGGCAGGAGAGCTGGGCTGGGATGCCGCGCGGCAGGCGGCGGAAACGGCCGCCTTCACAACGCTGGCTGGTGGTTACCGAGTCCAGTAACCCGAGGGCATTTCTGCAATCGGCTGACGCGCTCTTCGAGGAAGGACTGTTGGGGGAAGAGCCGGATAACGTCTAGACTCGGATGGGCATGCATCTGATCTGGCGAGTCATCAGACCGGTCGTAGTGTTTCTCCTCACCACGGCCCTGCCTTCGTTTGCGCAAGCGCAGGCCGACCCGGGAATACCCGTCAGCGACTCCCTGGTGCAAGCGAAATGCTCGACCTGCCACGCCGCCGACGAACGCGGCAATCTCCAGCGTATCTCGTGGGCCCGCACGACGCCTGAAGGCTGGCAGGCCACCATCCAGCGGATGGTTCGCGAGAACAACGTTGCTCTCACGCCGTCCGAGGCTCGAGCGATCGTCAGGTATCTGAGCACGCAGCATGGGCTGGCACCTGAGGAAGCAAAGCCGGTGATGTACTACGCCGAGCGCCGGGTCCACGATGAATCCGCGACGCTGGACGCCGCTGTGGTCGAGGCATGCGGAAAGTGCCACGAGGCCGCCCGTGCGCTTTCATGGCGGCGGACCACCGACGGATGGAAGCAGTTCGCCGACGCGCACGCCTCGCGGTACAAATTCACGTCCGATCAGGATGTCGTCGCGGCCCTGACCAAGGCTGCGCCGTTCGCGTCTCGCGAGTGGACGTCGTGGAGCGCACGAACCCGCCGGCCCGACCTCACCGGGCGCTGGCTAATGACAGCCCACGTTCAGGGCCGCGGGCACTTCGCAGGGGAGATGATCGTCGATTCGGCGGGCGGCTCCGATGAGTTCGTAACCCGCGTCCGCGCGCGTTCCGTCAACGACGGCAGCCTCATCGTTCGCAACGGGCGAAGCGTCGTATATGGCGGCACGGCGTGGCGCGGGCGATCGCGAGGCGATGAGGCCGCAAATGCGCCGCCCGACTCGTTGTCGAGCGAAGCTCGGGAATCCATGTGGGTATCGCCCGACGGCTCCAGGGTCGAAGGCCGCTGGTTCTGGGGACAGTACGACGAGCTCGGATTCGATGTAACGATGCAGCGGGCGCCGTCGGGTCCGGCGCTGCTGCTCGTCGATCCGCTGGCGCTCAAGACGGGGTCGAACGGCAGCCGATTGCGGCTCATCGGAGAAGGGTTCCCCGCACAGGTCACCCCGGCCGATCTCACCATAGGCTCTGGAGTGACAGTCCGCCGCATCGTGTCCTCTGCGCCCGGTGAGATCGTCGCTGAGGTGGACGTCGGAGCCGACGCGACATCCGGAAAGCGCGACGTGTCTCTCCAATCCTCCAGGCTCGGGCAGGCGCTCGCGATTTACGATCGAGTCGATTACGTGACGGTAACTCCCGAGTCTTCGATGGCCACGTTCGGCGACAACGACTTCTCGCGTGGCATGCAGCAGTACGAGGCGATCGGCTATCAGCGCGGCGCGGACGGCAAGCTGCACACAGCCGACGATGTCGAACTGGGCCCGGTGGACGTGACGTGGTCGCTGGAGATCTTTTACGAGACCGAAACCAGCAAGCAGGCGCGGGTCGGTACGATCAGTCCCACCGGTTTCTTCATGCCCGCGGCCGTGAATCCCGGCACCAACTTCGACGTGTGGGTCGTCGCCACGGCGAAGGACGCAACCGGGCAGAACGGCAAACCGCTGGTGGGAAAGGGATATGTGGTGGTCACCGTGCCCACCTATACGTTCGAGGGCCGCACGTTCGTTCGAGAGTTGGGACGGTGGGTCGAGACGGGGAGCGCACGATGAAAGCAGGCATCAGCCGGCTCGTGCTGATTCTGGCAGCGACGGTCGTGGTGGCCGCGCACCACGGATTGGCGGAGTTCGATCAGACGCACAAGGTCACGCTCAAGGGAACGGTCACGACGTTCCGCTTCGTCAATCCCCATTCCATCATCGAGTTCGACGTCAAAGACGACGAAGGCCAAGTCCGCGGCTGGCAGGCGGAGCTTACCAGTGCGGTTCGGCTGAAGGGGTGGTCGGCCACGTCGCTCGAACCGGGTGACATCGTGACGGTGACCGGGTATCGGGCCAAGAGCGGTGCTCCATACCTGTGGGTGCTGAGCCTGTCAGCGTCAAACGGCCTCGAGCTGAAGGCTCCCGGTTAGCCCGTCGGCGGCGCTCCAATGACCGGTGCGCAGCTTGCGCTGTTTCCGTTTCTGATTCTGGTGCTGCCTCTGGTCGCGGCAGCGGCCTGGTGGCTGAAGCGCCGTTACACGGCCGCGATCGTCCGCCTTCAAGCGACGCCCCGCGCGGTGCGCCCCTCGCAAGGCGATGACCCGCCTGTTGTCCGGCTCGAGACGCCGTCTGTCCGCGAGTCGGCGCAGCGTCTGCAGATACGCGTCGGACCGGCACGGGATGTCGTTCCAGCCGATCCCTCGAGTGGCGTGACCGGGCCAACTCGCCTGCGACGACGCGTTCTCCTCGTCCACGCAGCGGGAGAGCTGGCGTATTTGTCGGCGCTGACGCTGCTCATGATCTTCGCCGTCTTGGGTCAGATCCAGTTCGGCGCGATCCGGTTGACCGCCCCGGTTCTTCTCGCGTTCGTCATGACTCCGGTCGCGGTGAGCTGGATTCTGCAGGCAGGCCTGCCGCGAAAGCTCGTTACGATTGCCTCGATCCTGTTGGTGATCTACGCGGTCAGCCTGGTGCGGTCCGACGCCGAGGGTTGGGAGTCGGAGGCCGGTTTCTCGTTCGGCTATGCCGCGATCAGCCTGATGACTTCGGCGTTCATGCGACCGACGATCCGGGGCGCAGGCATTCCGCTGGTCGGCGCCAGCATCGCCGGATGGTTGGTGCTCAGCATTCTGTTCGCTGGTGCACTGGCGCTGGAAGGCCCTGACGATGGTGGCAGCGACTCGCTGGGCGACATCATCTTCGGTGTCGGCGAGCTGCTCATCATGCTCGTGGCCGCGGCTTGGTGTGGATGGCGGACGTTGACCGCCTTGTCGAACCGCTACGCAGCGAAGCGGTTCAGCGACATCCAGTTGGCTCTTGCGACCTACTGGCTCCTGCTGACAGCTTTCGTCATGGGGTCTCTCCTTCGGGACTCGTCGATATTCGAGCCGCGGCCCGTAGCGCTGCCGTGGGTCGTGGTCGGCGTCATCGGCCTGTGGCTGTTGTGGCGCCGGTTCCAGGCGGCGGCGCTTGGTGCCGTCGTCCGCAGCTCGCCACCATCGCTCGGGGCATTGCTCCTGCTGAGGGTCTTCAAACCGTCTGGCCGATCGCAGGCGTTCACCGACCGGTTCTTCGCCTACTGGCGGTTTGCCGCGCCGGTCTGGATGATTGGCGGCCCCGACCTCGCCGCCGCCTACCTCGAGCCCAATGAGTTCTTTGCGTACTTGCGCGGCAGGCTGCGCGAGCAGTTCGTCGCCACACCCGACGAGGTCGCGCTCGCCCTCGGGGCGCTCGACGGCGGCCGCGACCCTGACGGACGATTCCGGGTGACCGAGGTGTACTGCACCGGCGACACGTGGCAGCCAACCGTGCTCGAGATGATGTCTCGCGCCAGCGTCATCCTGCTGGACCTGCGCGAATATTCGTCGGCGCGTCGAGGTACGCGGTATGAGCTGACGGAAGTGCTGCGCCGCGCTCCGCTACACAAGGTCGTCGTGCTGGTGGACGCCGGCAACGACGTAACGACGCTCCGCACCGAGATCGAGCGGATTTGGAACGACGTCAGCGGCTCCCGTCCCGCTGACGGGAGCCGGCTCGAGCTTTCGGTCCTGCAATTTCGGAGCGGCGGCGCTGCGGAGATGCACGGCTTGTATCGCGCGGCCGTGCGCGCTGCTCGTAATCAGCCGAGCGAGGCCAATCAGACGACGGCCATTTCGCCCACGTCCGGGACCCAATGGCCCGCGGCCCGCTTGTCCTGATATCGACGGATCAACTCGTTCGCCAGCGCTGGACCGATCTCGCCTCGCTCGAAATACGATGCGTAGCTCTCGTCCGGCAGCGCGCGGCGCGACTGCTGACTGGCCCGATACGCAAGCTGCCGCGTTGCGGTGAATCGCGTCGCTGGCAGTCGCAAGGGATCGTCGCCTGATTCTTCTTCCCAATTGCCCGCGTTTGCGCCCATTTCGGACGCGAGCAGGGCCACGAGCTTCGCGTCGGCCGCGTCCGGGTCTGTCTGGACGAACGTGACCGTGCCGACGCTCACCTGCTGCGCGTCGGTCCACGGTGCCGTCAAGTCCTCGAGCGGGGTGGCACGCTCGTCTACGAACGGGATCCACCGGAGATCGAACACCAGCGGTCCGGCGCTCTGTCTCCGCCGCCAGTCGCGCGTGAAGCGAGCCGGCCCGTGTTCGATTGCACCAGCCGACGGCCCGTCGTCGGCCGGCACGAACGTGAACTTGCCGAGCACGTCGCGAGCCCGGACGATGCCCGTCCAATACTGCTGATACGCCATTGTCGATCGTTCGGTCCGGAGTGTCTGCGCCGTCACGTGGCTGGCGATGACCGGTGCTCGAAGGCCGGCGTGCCTGACCAGCCCTGCCAGCAGCAGTGCCCGCGAGGCGAGCAGGTTGCTGCTCGCCGCCGAGCTCGCCGTTGCCTGGAGCAGCGCGAGGAACTCCTCAGGCGTGTCGGTGGGCGAGGTTGGATCGTTGATTGTGATGAAGTCGATGCGACGGCCGGCAGGCGAGCGGAACGCCACCATCAGCCCGAGAAAGTCCGGATCCGTTTCCGCGTGCGGGCAGCCGAGCCCGGTGGAGATTCGGCCGATGCCGACGCGCTCGCTGCCGCGATGAAACACGCCGAGGCCGTCGAGGGCCTGGGGCAGCGTCGCGGCCGCCTTGAGCACCACCCTCGACGCGGCCAGCTGCTGCTGATGCGCGCCGCGGTCCGGCATCGTGAGCTGCGGATGGTTTCTGACGAGCGTCGCCTGCACCTCCGGGATGCCGGCAGCGACCTCTTCGAGCTTGCGCCTCTCCTCCGGGGTCGGGTCGAAGAACGTGGCCATGAAACACCGTTCCTTCCTCAGGTTCCGGCGAATGCGGGAGGGGGCGGCGGAATTCTGCCACGAGTGTCAGTGCGGAAGCCATCCCCGCTCGCGCGCGAACCGAACCGCGGCGGCGCGCGACGACACGTCCAGCTTGCCGAGGATTGCCGACACGTGGTGATCGACCGTCTTCGCTGAGACGAACAACCGCCGTGCGATCTCCGGGTTGCTGAAACCGGCCGCCAGCTTCTCCAGCACCTCGACCTCCCGCCGGGTCAGGCCGGCGGGATGCGCCCGTGTGCTCGGGCGGCGACCTCTCGGGGCGCCCGTCGCGCCCAGCTGCCGCAGCCGCTGCCGCGCCCAATCCGCAGTCGGCGCGGCGCCTAGAGTGAGAAAAGTATCGAGCGCGGCCTGCACCGCGGGCAGATTGCCGTCGAGCTGGGCCAGCCCTCGCTCGTACGGGCAGCCCCGCTCAGCCCATGCGGCCGCAGCGTCGGCCCACGCCCCGAGGACCATCGCCGCGAACGGGCCGGTACCGGATGGAGGCGCGGCCTCGAGTGCACCGGCTTTCCACAACCAGTACGTCAGCTGATCGCGCTCCGGAGAAACGGGCTCGGGCCGAATGTATTGCAGCCCGTGGCGCGCCGCGTCCGCCGCCTCCGCGGGCCGGCCGGCCAGGTACGCTGTCTCGGCGAGCGCGGCATAGATAGGCAACAGACGCTGCGGCTCGGCCGACGAGGTCGCGAGCGATCGGGCCTGGTCGAGAATCGCCGCGGCGCCGGATTCGCCGCGTCGAACGATGACCAGGGCCTTGACCGTCAAGGCCGGCATCCGGCTGACCGCCGCGACGTGAGGAGCGGTGAGCACCGCGTCCGCTTCCGTTATCGCCTCGGCCCACCGGCCGGTCTCGAGAAACAGTCGAGCGCGCCACGCCTGCATGTAGTGCGTCCACGCGTCGAGATCGCGCTCTCGGGTGTAAGCCTGTCCCTCGTCGAGCCATCGTGCGCCCGTAAGGTAGTCGGCCAGACGCACGGCGCTGCTGGCCAGGTTCGTGTAGGCGCGGGCGGCGTGCTCGTGGAGGTTGTGTGCCAGCGCGAGCCGCAGGCTCTCCTGAAGGTCCAGCCATCCCGCAGAATCTCCGGTTCCGGCCCTGGCCGTACCGACGTTGTTGAGCGCGTGGCTCAGGACCTCTACGGAGTCGAGGCGTCCCGACAGATCCACCGCGCGATACCCCCACGCCAGCGCCGCCTCCTGGTTCCACGCCAGCATGTCGAGCTGCGAGCGGTTGCTGAACGCCATCGCCAGCTCCTCGCTCTCGGGCTGATTGCCGAGCACTTCGATGGCTTCGTCGGCAAAGGCGTCGGCCTCGGCACGGTGGCCCATGAACCACGACAACCGCGACAACCACCGCACGTTGCGACCGATCGCGGTGACGTCGCCGACCCGCCGGAAGACGTCGAGCGCGCCGTGCCGGGCGGCGTGCGCCGCGGCGGTGTCGCCCGTGAGGTAGTGTTCGTAGGCCAGCGCCTCGAGGAGGCCGGCCCTTATCGCGTCGCTCAATCCCTCACGGTGTCCGAGAGCGCGGTTGTAGTGCTTCACCGCTTCGCGGTGGGCGCCGACTGCCGCCGCCTGTCGGGCCGCCTCCGGCGCCTGTGCGCAGACGACCGTGACATCGCCGGCCGCTTCGGCGTGATGGACGATGCGCGCGAGGCGGGGGGCGCGGTCCGGCTGGCGCAGCAGCCACTCGAGCACGCGCCGATGGGCGTCGTGGACGCGGGTGGCGGGCATCGCGCCGAGCACCGCGAGCCGTGCCAGCTCGTGGCGAAAGGTGACGCCGTAGCCTTCGCTGCGCAGCAGCCCGCCCGTGATCGCCGCGTCGAGGTGGGCGCCTGACGGATCGGCAAGCTCGCGCACCAGCGCCGTTTCCACCCAGGACGGCACCACCGACACCAGGTCGATCACCACCCGCGTTTCCGGCGACAGCCGCGCCCGGCGCGCCAGCACCGCGTCGCGGACGCTCGCCGGCACCCCCGAGCCCCGGGTCGCGAGGACCTCGGTGACGAAGAACGGGTTGCCGCACGTGAGTTGGTGCAACGCCGCGGCGTCACCAGACGATCCGGCCAGCGTGGCGATCGCCTGCACTGATAACGGCTCGAGCGAAATCCGATGGACCAGAGCCGGTGGCCACGTACCGAGCACCCGCAACAGCGGATGGTCCGCGCTCAGCTCGTCGTCTCGAACCGTGAGCACGAGCAGCGCGCGGGTCCGGACGATGCGGCGCCCGAGATACTGCAGCAGGTCGAGCGTCGCCTCGTCGGCCCAGTGTGCGTCCTCGATGAGCACCACCACCGGGGCGGTCCGCCGTGCCAGGTCATCCAGAACCGCGGCGAACAGCTCGTGACGCGGCGCGCCGGACGCGAGCGCGGCGGCCGTCGAGACACCGATCGCCCCGCGCATGTCCATGAGCGGTCCGAGCGGCCGCGGCGTGCCGAGGGCTTCGCAGCCGCCCCACAGCACCTCGATGCCGGCGGCGGCGGCCGCAAACTGCTGCAGGACCGACGTCTTCCCGATGCCGGCTTCACCGGTGACCACTGCGAGGCGGCCCTCGACGCGCGCCAGCGACAGCGCTCGCGCCAGCTCCGCGAGCGGCTCGTCACGCTCCTGCAGTGTCACAGGGTTCCCTAGTTTCGCGGTTCCGGGGGCCGCCAAAATGGGTGCCTTGCTCCGATGCCCGGATTGGGCCGCTCACGCCATCGTATGGCGCAAGGAGGCAGTACATGAGATCGACACTTTACCGCGTGAGTGCCCTTATCCTGATGACGGTTGGTGCGTTGCCGGCGTCGAGTTTGGCCCAGGGTCACAACGGCCACGGCGGCGAGGCGCCGGAATCGCTCGTTCAGATCGTGCGGGACGCAACTCAGCGGTTCAGCGACGTGGAGGTGGCCCGCAACGCCGGATATGGCGCTTTTCTCGGATGCGTGAGCGGTCCGGAAGTCGGGGCGATGGGGCAGCACTACGTCAACGGCCCGCTGGTCGGCGACAACGCGATCGATGCGACCCAGCCCGAAGCCCTCGTCTACGAACCGGTGAACGGCCGGCTAGAGCTCGTCGCCGTCGAGTACATCGTCCCGGCGGCGCCGTGGAATGCGACGCACACCGCGCCGCCGGTGCTCGAGGGCCAGACCTTCCAGTTCGTGGGTGCTCCGAACCGCTACGGCATCGACGCGTTCTACGAGCTGCACGTGTGGGCGTGGCGGAACAACCAGAACGGTACGTTCGTCGACTGGAACCCGGCCGTCCGGTGCGGCCGCTGAGCCCTCGTCAGCGATCAGGAGCTCATATGCCAACCTTCGTCATCGAGCGCACGTTGCCCGGGGCAGGGCAGATGTCGCCTCAGAACCTGCGCGCCGTCTCCCAGCGATCGTGCAACGTGCTCTACGACCTCGGGCCGCGCGTGCAATGGGTCCACAGCTACGTCACCGACGACAAGCTGTTCTGCATCTATCGCGCGCCCGATGCCGACGCGGTGCGCGAGCACGCGACGCGCGGCGGCTTCCCGCTCGACGCGATTCTGCAAGTGCGAACGGTCATCGACCCGACAACGGCCGACTGAGAACCGCGCGAGTCGCACGAGTGGTCGCCAAACGCGCGTCAGAGCGATTTCAGGTACTCAACCAGATCCAGCTTTGCTTGCTCACTTAGATTCAGTGAGAATGCCTGGTTGTAGTGCTCGACGACGGCTCTGAAGTTCGCGAACCGGCCGTCGTGATAGAAGCCGCCCTTCTGCCGCGCGAACAAGCCGCCCAGGGGCGTGGTTCGATACCGCTGGTCGGGCGAGCGGCTGGCCTGGAAGTCGTCGATGCCGATCTCGGCGGCGGTGTGCATGTTCCACCCGGGCTCCGTGAAGAGCGGCGGCACGTGGCAACTCGAGCACCGGGCGTTGCCGTTGAAGACGGCCTTCCCTCGTTCCGCGGCCGCAGCGTCGAAAGTCGAGGCCGGTGGTTTCGGCGCCGGAAGCGCGAGTTGATAGAAGTGCAGCGCCGGTAGCTTAGACGTAACGAGATCCGGATCGTTGCGGACTTCGGCGAACCCGGCGTGCGCGGCGATCGGGAACCGCGACTCGTCGTTCAGCCGCGCATCGATGAACGTCCCCTTGCCATGCATCTCGAGGTTCGCGACCAGCGCGTTCCAGTGCGCCACGCCGCCCCAACCGGTATAGGTGTGCAGGTTGACGCCAGCCAGACCGAATGCGGCTGGAATCAACGTTGCGGCGCTTGCGCCGTCCGGACGGAATGCCTTGCCGTCGAGAAGCAGTGCCGCATCGAACTTGCCAGGGCCCCAGCTGTTCAGCACGGTGCGGACGGTCGCTTGATCCGTCTGCAGCAAATCGGCGATCGCGCTGAGATCGGGCGCGAGCGCGACGATCGCGCCAACGTTGAGATCGCGGTTCGGCCATCCGTCGAGCCGGCGTCCGACGCCCGGCACGACTGAGTCATCGACCGTCGAGTGGCAGAACGAGCACTGGATGCCGATGGACGACAGCCCGCCGGTGCTATTGCGGTGAGCCGTGACACCGACGACGGCGTTCGCATCGAGCAGGGCCAGCGTCACCGCCGGATCGTTCACATTGACGCGTCCGTGCTTGATCGCATTCAACGCCGACGGCGGAACCGCGTCCGCGTCCACTTTGAGACCGACGGCCAGCGCGGTCGCCGGACTCACGCCGGGGCCGACGCCTCCGAATCGCTCACCTTCGATCGCCAGGTGGAGCTTGAGCGTGTCGCCCCAGAATGCTTCGTCGCCGAACGTGTCGAAACGGAAGACCCGGCGCCCCTCCTCGAAGAGCCGCTCGCCGTTGCGGCGTACGGTCTCGTCTGGGCCGGGCTCGTGCGAAACAGCCAGCGCCTGTGCCGGTTGCGCCGGCCTGTTATCCGACATGCCGACCATTGCGCTCCCTGCGGCGACAACAGCAACGATAGTGACAAACCGCATGACCACCCTCCATCTCGTCCTCTGCGGCCGTCGGCGACACCGGCCAGGCAAGGCTCTCGACATTGGAGGCCGAATCACTCGAAAAGGTGACAGACTCCTGGGCTTGCAACGTCAGCCGGGTTCGGGACTCTAATGGGGCATGGCGCTGTCCGATCCGGCGGTCACGGCCGCAACGTCGTCGCCGTTGACGGATGAGGAAATCGTCCGGCGCGTGCGCGCCGGTGACCGCGCGCTGTTCGAGATCCTCATGCGCCGGCACAATCAGCGTGTGTATCGAGTGGCGCGGGCGGTCGTGAACGACGAGGGCGAGGTCGAGGACGTGATGCAGCAGGCGTACATCAACGCCTTCACGCACCTGCATCAGTTCCAGGAACGAGCCCGGTTCTCGACCTGGCTGACGCGGATCACCTTGAATGAGGCGTTCGGCCGCCGGCGGCGGCGGCGTGCGGAATCGACGATCAGCCTGCCGTCGTTATCCGACGAGCCCGCGGGAGAATCGATGGAGCGGATGACAGCACCGCAGCCGGACCCCGAGCGGCAGGCGTATGCTGGCGAACTGCGCCAGGCCCTCGAGGCGGCGATAGACGCCCTGCCGGAGCACTATCGCCTGGTGTTCATGCTGAGGGACGTCGAAGGGCTCAGCACGAGCGAGGCCGGCGCCGGTCTCGGCCTCGGCGACGAGGCCGTGAAGACGCGCCTGCACCGCGCGCGCGTGATGATCCGGCGCGCGGCTGACTGCCAGGCTCGGGCCAGCCGCGACGGGTACCTTCGCATTCGAGGCGCCAAGGTGCGACCGGGTGGTGGCCGCGGTCCTGGCGCGCTTGCCGCACGCCTGAGGTGTCGATTCCAGCATCCGGCAGCACGGCCGATCGGGAACGCTGATTGCTACCACTGCCACAGACGCCGGCAAGACCGGCGAACTGGAGGCAACGATGAACAGAGCCCTGGAACACCTGGCCACCCGGGTCACAGTCTGGGCAGGCGGCAACGGCGGTTTCGCCACCGCGGTCACGGTCATAGTGGTCTGGGCGGCGCTCGGCCCCGTCTTCGGCTATTCCGATACGTGGCAACTGGTGATCAACACCGGCACCACCATCGTGACGTTCCTGATGGTCTTCCTGATTCAACGCAGTCAGAACAAGGACGCGATCGCGCTCCACCTGAAGCTGAACGAGCTGGTGGCGGCCATGCAGGGCGCCAGCAACCGCTTGATCGACGTCGAGGCGTTGTCGGAAAAAGACCTGCAGGTACTGCGGCAGCACTTCCACGAGCTCGCCAAGCTGTCCCGAGGGGAGCGGGACACGACGCAGTCTCACTCGATCGACGAAGCGCGCAGCCGCCACGAATTCAAGCGGCGCGATCGATCGGAACGGTGAACAGAAAGCGCTGACCGCGCGTCGCACGCCACGGCACAGGCTACGATTACCGGGCGTGCCACGCGACCGTATGCGGCGTGCCGCCCCGTCACGTCCGCCGCAACCCTCGTCGCCACCTCGACCGCGGCCGCCACTGGCGGCGATCGCGATCCTCGTGGTGACGGCGCTCGCCGTCTTCGCCAACAGCCTCCCCGGACAGTTCATTTACGACGACGAGGAGACGATCGTCGGCAATCCGTACGTGCGGACGCTGTGGCCGGTGACCGCGGCGATGCACGCGCCGGCGCAGAGCGCGGCCGCGGGCCGTCCGCTGATCAGCCTCTCGCTGGCGCTGAACTACGCCCTCGGCGGTCTGGCCCCGGCCGGATATCACGCGTTCAACCTCGTGGTGCACCTCACCGCGGCGCTGCTGCTGTTCGGCATTGTCAGGCGTGTGCTTCGGGGGCAACGAGTACCGGCGCGCCTCGGCGACCGAGCCGACGCGTGGGCGCTCGGTGTCGCCCTCATCTGGCTCGTGCACCCGCTGCAGACGGAGGTGATCGACTACACCATCCAGCGGACCGAGTCGATGATGGGCGTGTGCTACCTGCTCACGCTGTACGCCGGCATTCGCGGTATGCAGGCGCCTCGTTATGCGGGGCGATGGCTCGCAATCTCAATCGCAGCGTGCGCGGCCGGCGCCGCCTGCAAGGAGTCGATTGTCACCGCGCCGCTGATGGTGTGGCTGTACGACGGCGTGTTCGAGGCTGGCTCGTTCCGCGGCGCGCTCGCCAGGCGCGGTGGGTATTACGCCGGACTTCTGGCCAGTTGGGGCATGCTTGCGTGGCTCAACGTCGACGGGCCACGCTTCCGAAGCGCCGGCCTGTCGGCTGGCGTGACGCCATGGATGTACCTGGTGAATCAGGGTCCGATCATCGCGACATACCTGGCACGGACGATCTGGCCGCATCCGCTTGTCGCCGATTACGGCCGGACGACGGCAATTCCGTTCGCAGCCGCGGCGCCGTATCTGCTGTTGATCGCCGGGCTCGCTGTCGTCACGTTCGCAGCGTGGCGGTGGGACCGGCGACTGGCGTTTCTCGGGACCTGGTTCTTCGTTACGCTCGCGCCGGCGTCGAGCATCGTGCCGATCGCGACCGAAGTCGGCGCCGAGCGTCGCATGTATCTGCCGCTCGCGGCGCTCGTCATTCTTGCGGCGCTGGTCATCGACGCGGCTTCGCGCAGGATCGCTCCGCAGCGAGCGGCGATGGCCGCGGTCGTGATCACCGCGATCGTCTGCACGGTTCTGGCGGGCGTCTCGGTCGCACGCAATGCCGACTACCACGATCGGCTTCGTCTCTGGGAAACCGTGCTCGATGCACGCCCGCACGGACGCGCTCACTACAACCTGGCCGTGGAGCTGGCCGCCCGGGGACGCTCGGACGAGGCCATCGACCACTACCGGCAGGCAACCGCCGATGCGCCCGAGGGCCATTACGCGCTGGGTTTCATGTATGCGCAGCGAGGCAAACCCGTCGAGGCGGCGGCGGAGCTGCGCCAGTTCCTGGCCCGGCTGCCGGACGACGCGCTCGCGCCCAAGGCGTCGAACCTGCTTGGCCTCACGCTCATCCAGCAGGGCGATGCGGAGGGCGCTGCCACCGCATTCCGAACGAGCCTGTCGATGCAGCCGCGTGATGGTGACGCGCTCGGTGGCCTGGCCGACGCGCTGCGGGCGGGCGGGCGGTGGGCGGAAGCGGAGAGCGCGTATCGCGCCTATCTGCAGGTGAACCCGGCGAACGCCGCCGGTGTTGGCAACCTCGGGATCGTCCTGTCAGCGCTGGGACGCGACACCGAGGCCCTGGACGCGTTCGCCCGGGCAGTGGCGCTCGCGCCGCAGTCCGCCAGCGCTCGCCTCAACTACGCCTTGAGCCTTGCGGGGGTCGGCCGGAGAGCGGAAGCGGTGGCGCAACTGCGGATCGCGCTGCAGCTCGAACCGGCCAACGCGCAGGCCCGCGGCGCGCTCGAGGAACTCGGCAAGTAGGGCCCGGCTCGAGACGCTACAATCAGAATCACCCATCCAGTGAAACCGACCGACCTCCGCGGCATTCTTCAGTACATCCCCAGCTACCGCGAACGCATATTCATTCTCGCGGTGGACGGCGCGATTGTCACCGACGAGAACTTCGCGAACATCCTGCTCGACGTCGCCGTTCTCCGTTCGCTCAACATCCGGGTCGTCCTGGTCCACGGGGCGGCGGCGCAAATCGCGCGGCTCGGGTCGGAGCAGGGCATCGTGCCGAGCGATCTCGTCGGGACCGGGATCACGAACCCCGAGACGCTGCAGCTTGCCCTGGTTGCGTCGTCTCGCCTGAGCCACAAGATCCTCGAGGGTCTCTCCGCCACCGACCTGCGCGGCGCCACGACCAACGCGTTGCGGGCGCGCCCCGCCGGAATCATCAAGGGCGTGGATCTCGAGTTCACCGGAAGAGTCGAGCGGGTGGACGTCGAGCTGCTGCACACCCTCCTCGCGCAGGGCATCGTCCCGGTCGTGCCGCCACTCGGGTTCGACGGCGACGGCCGGACCTTCCGGGTGAATTCGGACGCCGCCGCGGTGGCGGTCGCCGATGCGCTGAAGGCGATCAAGTTGATCTACATGACGAGCGCGGACGGCCTGTTCGTGAAGGGCGAGCTGCTGCGCCACGTGAGCGTCGACGAGCTTGGCGCGCTGATTCAGAAGCAGCGCGACGACTTCGCGCCCGAAAGCCTGTCGAAGGCCGAGAACGCCGCGGTTGCTTGCCGGGCCGGCATTCCCCGCGTCCACGTCATCAACGGCAGGGAGGACGAGGGACTGCTGGCCGAGGTGTTCTCGAACGAGGGCATCGGCACGCTGATTCACGCCAACGAGTATCAGCAGATACGGCCGGCGAAGAAGAAGGACGTGCAGGCCATCGTGGCCCTGACCCGCAAGGGAGTGGAGAGCGGGGAGCTCGTGGAGCGCAGCCGCGCCAGCATCGAGAAAACGCTGGCCGATTACTACATCTTCGAGATCGACGGGAACCCTGTGGCCTGCGTGGCGCTGCACGTGGAGCCGGACGGCCGCAAGGCGGAGCTCGCCTGCCTCTTTGTGAACCCGTCGCACGAGCACCAGGGGATCGGGCACAAACTGGTGCAGTTCGTGGAGAACAAGGCGCGCGAACAGGGAGTGTCGGATCTGATTGCGCTCTCAACGCAGGCCTTCGCCTACTTCCAGTCGAAGGCCGGCTTCGGCGAAGGCGGCCGCGACGATCTCCCGCCCGCCCGGCGTGAGAAGTACGATCGCAGCGGCCGCAATTCCAGGGTGCTCGTCAAACACCTCCGCCAGGCAGGCTGACTACTTCACGGTCACGGTGAAGCACCCCGTTCGCAGGTCGATGGTCGGCGCCGTCAGGTTGTCGACCAGTCGGAACATCACGTCGAACTGCGTACCATCGAGGATGGTCGCCGCGGCGAAATCGATGTGCGCGGCACCGTCGCCGCACGCTGACGTCTCCAGCGTGACTAGAGGTCCGGCGGCGGGCATCGGGAACGTGACAAAGTTCGGTGCGGGGGGGCCTCACGGTGGTTCGCCGGCGGCGCCCTGGCAGATGCCACGCCGGCGATGGCGGTTCTCGGGTATTTGTATGGAAAGAGCGGCCAGCCGGCGGAGGCGTGGGCCATTCTCGCGGAGTTCGACGGGCTCGCCGCGTCGGGACGATACGCATCGGCGTACGCGGTAGGAGTGGTGCATGCTGGCCTTGGCGACCGCGAGCGCGCGCTCTCGTCGCTGGCGCAGGCCCACCGCGAGCGTTCGCATTGGCTGGTGTGGCTGAAGCGCGATCAACGATGGAACGAGATTCGAGGCGACGGGAGGTTCCAGCAGCTGGTCCGAGACGTCGGACTGCCGGAGTGAGCACGCGTTTCCTTCGGGTCGCGGTCCCCCTTCTCCTGCTCGCCGGCATTCAGCTCGACGGCGCAAAACTCGATGTCCCGGAGCTCGCGCTGGCGCCGGACCGGGCCACCCGCCTGCTCGTCATCGCGCCGCATCCCGACGACGAGGCGCTCGGCGCGGCGGGGCTGATTCAGCGCGTGCGTGCCAACGGCGGTCCGGTTCGGGTCGTGTTGCTGACGAGCGGGGACGGGTTCCCTGAAGGCGTGGAAGCGGCCCACGGGATTGCGCGCCCGAAGCCCTCCGATTTTCGCGGCTATGGGGTGCTGCGCGAGCGAGAGACACTGACGGCCCTCGAGGGCCTGGGAGTGTCCCCGGCTCGCGTCAGCTTCCTCGGTTTTCCCGACGAGGGGTTGTGCCGGCTGGCCTCGACGTATCTGTACGACAAACGGCGGTCCTTCGAATCGCCGTACACCAGCCGTGAGAAGCCGCCCGCGACCGAGCAGCTGGTGCGCGGTGTCAAGTATCGCGGCGTGGACGTGCGACGCGAGCTCGAGCAGATCGTCGAGGGTTTCGCGCCGACGTTGATCGCGCTGCCGCATCCGGAGGACGATCATCCCGATCACTGCTCGGCGCACATCTTCGCGCGCGAGGCCTTGCTGGCCGTGGCCCCGGCGATCCGCGCGCGGGTGCGGGTGCTGCACTATCTGGTGCACTACGACCAGTGGCCGCTGACGCCGGACGGCGGCATTGGCACCACGCTCAATCCGCCGGAGGGATTTCCGGCGAGCGAAGGCCGCTGGGCGTCCTTGTCGCTCACCGAGCAGGAGGCTGCTGCCAAGAAGCGGGCGCTCCTGGCCTACAACAGCCAGATGCAGGTGATCGGCCGGTTCATGCTCGCATTCGGCCGCTCCAACGAGCTGTTCCTGGAAGGGGAGCCGGCGTCGTTGCCGGAGTGCTGGTGCGACGGCGAGAACGTGGCGACTGAGGTTCCGCCGGCCAAGTACCGGCGCTGGCCGCCAAAGCGGTGAAATGCATATCACGTCGGTTTGCAGGCTTCAGTATTTGCGAAATATCGAAATATCGAATATTATCGCAACGGTGAGCACTCCTCTGCGCGTGTTCAAGGCCGAGATTTTTCAGGCGCTGGCGCACCCCACTCGCATAGCTATCGTCGAAGCGCTGCGCGATGGCGAGGTCAGCGCCGGCGGCCTGCTCGCCTACGTGCAGGTCGAGCCTGCCAACCTGTCTCAACACCTGGCCGTGCTGCGCACCAAACAGGTGGTCAGCAGCCGCAAGGCCGGCAATCAGGTCTATTACACGCTTCGAAACCCGGTGCTCGTCGACGTGCTGGACCTGCTCAAGCAGTACTTCAACACCCATCTGCAGGAGAGCGCGGCGC
Organism: uncultured Acidobacteriota bacterium; assembly: GCA_963709325.1. GTDB lineage: Bacteria > Acidobacteriota > Vicinamibacteria > Vicinamibacterales > UBA2999 > VFZN01. The sequence continues at coordinate 727,049 of CAVPVV010000001.1, forward strand.
TCCTCGACGCGATGGCTGCCGACCATAGGGGCTCGCAATGACACCGATCATCGCGAGCATTCCGTGGGCCACCTGGCGGCCGAAGCTCCTCGAACGCTTGCCGGCCTACGATCGACACGCGCTCACTGCGGACCTTGTCGCCGGCCTCACGGTCGGCGTCGTCGCGCTGCCCCTGGCGATGGCGTTCGGCATCGCCTCCGGGGCCACACCCCAGGCGGGCATCTATACAGCCATCGTCGGCGGGTTTCTCGTCGCGCTGCTCGGCGGGTCGAGCATCCAGATCAGCGGCCCCACCGGCGCCTTCGTCGTGATCGTCTCGGGGATCATCGCCGCCCACGGCATCTCGGGCCTGCTGATGGTGACGATGATGGCCGGCGTCATCCTGATGGTGCTCGCGATCACCGGGCTCGGGCAGGCGGTGAAGTTCATTCCCCGCCCAGTCGTGATCGGGTTTACCAACGGCATCGCGCTCCTCATCGCCACCACGCAAATCCGAGACTTCCTCGGCCTGGCCATCCCCGACCCGCCGAGCGAGTTCTTCGCGCGCATGGAGACGCTCGGCCGAGGCCTGCCGCACTGGAACCCGACCGCGTTCGCCCTCGCGGCCGGCTCGCTGGCGCTGGTGCTGATCGTCCCGCGATTCGTCCGCCGTGTCCCGGGCTCGATCGTGGCGCTGGTCGTAGCGACGCTCGCCGTTGCCGCGTTGAACCTGCCGGTGGAGACGATTGGCAGCCGCTTCGGAGGCATTCCCCGAGGCCTGCCGCATTTCGAGATTCCGGCTTTTCGCGCCGATCTCCTGCTGCCGCTGCTGCCGTCGGCGCTGACCGTGGCCTTGCTGGCGGCGGTCGAAAGCCTTCTGTCCGCCGTCGTGGCCGACACGATGACCGGCGATCGCCACAACTCGAACGCCGAGCTGATGGCACAGGGTGTGGCCAACGTGATCTCGCCACTCGTCGGCGGGATTCCGGTGACAGGCGCGATCGCGCGGACGGCGACGAACTTCCGGTCGGGTGCCCGCACGCCGGTGTCCGGTCTCGTCCACGCGCTCACGCTCCTGGTGATCGTCCTGGTGCTCGCGCCACTGGCAAGCTACGTGCCGCTCGCGACGCTTGCGGCGGTCTTGTTCGTGGTGGCGTACAACATGGGAGAGTGGCGCGAGATCGCCAGCATCTGGCGCCTCGAGTGGGCCGACAAGTCTGTCTGGATCCTGACCTTTGCTCTGACGGTCATGGCCGATCTCACGCTCGCGGTCGAGGTCGGCATGGCCCTGGCCGCGCTTCTCTACATCTACCGCGTCACCGACACCACGATCGTGTCCACGCTCTCGCAGGAGGACATCGAGGACGGCCGGGTGCACATCCTGCAGGACCGCGAGGTGCCGCCAGACGTGACCATCCTCCGCATCCTCGGCCCCTTCCTGTTCGGCATGACCGACAAGCTCGCGGACGCCACGGCCGACCTGTCGGCGTTCTCGACCATCGTCATCCTTCGCCTCCGCAATATGACAGCGATCGACGCGACCGGCCTGCACGCGATTGAGGTCCTGAACGACCGGCTGCGCGCGTCGGGCCGCACCCTGATCGTTTGCGGCGCTCGGCAGCAGCCGGCGGCCTTCCTCGAGCAGGCGGAGTTCATCGAGCACGTCGGCGGGCGTAACATCGTCCCCAACGTCGAAGCCGCGTTGCTGCGGGCCAGGGAGATCCGGCACCGCTTCTCGGGTCTCGGCGAGGAGATCGCCGGCGACCTTGCGAAGGCCTCTATCTAGCTATGCGATACACGCCGACATTCGTCGCGCTGCTGTTGACGCTCGGGGCGTGCGGGCGCGCGCCACAATCGCAGAGTCGACCTGCTCCGACGCCTGCTGACAGCGATCCTGTCTGGCACTACGAAGGTGAGGAGGGACCCGAGCACTGGGGCGATCTCTCCCCGGCCTTTGCTCCGTGCCGGGAAGGACGCATGCAATCGCCGATCGACATCGCGGCAGCGACGACAACGGACCAAACACCCTCGCTGACGCTGCGATTCCCCCCCGCGACGCTCCGCATCGCTCATCATGAGCACGTCGCCGACGGCATCAACAATGGCCATACGATCCAGGTGACCTACGACGAGGGCGACACCTTGACGGTCGGCGATCGCGCCTACGAACTCGTGCAGTACCACTTCCACACGCCGAGCGAGCACACGTTCGCGGGGCGTCGCTATCCGATGGAGATGCACCTGGTACACAGAGCCACAGGCGGGTCTCTCGCGGTGGTGGCGGTGATGATTGACGAGGGGCGTCACGACGCCGCGTTCGACCCAATCTGGGCGAACCTCCCGGAGACGAAGGGAATCGAGAGGCACTACGAGCACGTGACCGTTGACGTGGACGCTCTGCTGCCATCGGTCCACGCATCGTATCGATACGATGGATCGTTGACGACGCCCCCGTGCACCGAGGGCGTCAGCTGGTTCGTGCTCACCACGGCGATCGAGCTCGATCGCTCTCAGATCGCGGCGTTCTCGGCACTGATTCCCAACAACAGCCGGCCGGTTCAGCCGCTCAACGGACGAACAGTCATCTCCGACGTGGTGCACTGAGGCCAGCGGCGCCAGGCCGCGGACCGGTGAGCATGCGCAGCACCTCCATGCGGGACCGCCTGGAGCGAGTCAACTCGCGTGTGCACGCGCTCTCGCAGATTCGTGCGCACCGTCGCGGGCACGGTCGCGCTGGATTCACGTTTCACGCTTGAATTTGCGGCGCGTGTGCGGTTCGATAGCGTCGCGCTACCCTGTAATACCGTTGAGCTTGGAGTCAATCGATGCCGCACATGGAACCCCCGGCCCAAGGTGCGCTTGCACCGGCCGGTGACGGCCTGACCACCGCCCCCCTGATTGGCGACGACCCTTCGCCAGAGTTTCAGAAGCAACTGCTCGATGCGTTGCTCGCCTTCAGGCGCGGCGACTTCGCGGTGCGTCTGCCGCAGGACCTCCTCGGCCTGCACGGCAAGATCGCCGACGCGTTCAACGACATCGTGACGCTCAGCGATCGGCGGGCCCGCGAGACCGCGCGCGTCTCTCACACGGTCGGCAAGGAAGGCAAGCTGAAACAGCGGATGAGCGTTCCCGGGGTCGTCGGCGGGTGGGCCGACGAGGTCGCGGCCGTCAACGGACTGATCGACGACCTGGTGTGGCCGACGACCGAGGTCACACGCGCGGTCGGCGCCGTCGCCAAAGGTGATCTCGCCCAGTCGATGGCGCTCGAAGTGGACGGCCGTCCGCTCGAAGGCGAGTTCCTGCGATCGGCGCGGCTCGTGAACAACATGATCGATCAGCTCTCGGTGTTCACCTCCGAGGTGACGCGCGTCGCCAGGGAGGTGGGGACCGAGGGCAAGCTGGGCGGCCAGGCCCAGGTCAAGGGCGTATCCGGGGTGTGGCGCGAGCTGACCGAGTCGGTCAACCAGATGGCCGGCAACCTGACCGCGCAGGTCCGGAACATCGCCGACGTGACCATCGCGGTCGCCAACGGCGACCTGTCCAAGAAGATCACGGTCGATGTCCGCGGTGAAATCCTCCAGCTGAAAGAAGCGATCAACACGATGGTCGATCAGCTGCGCGGGTTCGCGGCCGAAGTCACCCGCGTCGCCCGCGAGGTCGGCACCGAGGGCAAGCTCGGTGGCCAGGCGGTGGTGCCCGGCGTCGCCGGCACCTGGAAGGACCTGACCGACTCGGTCAACGCGATGGCCTCGAACCTCACCGCCCAGGTCCGCAACATCGCGGGGGTGACGACCGCGGTGGCCAGAGGGGATCTGTCGCGCAAGATCACGGTGGACGTCAAGGGCGAGATCCTCGAGCTGAAGGACACCATCAACACGATGGTCGATCAGCTCAACGCGTTCGCCTCGGAGGTGTTCCGGGTCGCGCGCGAGGTCGGCACCGAAGGCAAGCTGGGCGGCCGCGCCGAGGTGCCCGATGTCGCCGGCACCTGGAAGGACCTGACCGACTCGGTCAACGCGATGGGCGCCAACCTGACCGCGCAGGTCCGAAACATCGCCGAGGTGACGACCGCGGTCGCGCGCGGCGATTTGTCCCGCAAGATCACGGTGGACGTCAAAGGCGAGATCGCCGAGCTGAAGGACACCATCAACACGATGGTCGATCAGCTGAACGGCTTCGCCTCCGAGGTGACGCGCGTCGCGCGCGAGGTCGGCACCGAGGGCAAGCTCGGCGGGCAGGCGGCCGTGCCCGGCGTGGCCGGCACCTGGAAGAACCTGACCGACTCGGTCAACTCGATGGCCTCGAACCTGACCGGCCAGGTCCGCAACATCGCCGACGTCGCGACGGCCATCGCCAAGGGCGACCTGTCGCGCAAGATCACGGTGGACGTCAAGGGCGAGATCCTCGAGTTGAAGAACACGATCAACACGATGGTGGATCAGCTCAACGCATTCGCCTCGGAGGTGAGCCGGGTCGCGCGTGAAGTCGGCACCGAGGGCAAACTCGGCGGCCAGGCAGCGGTGCCCGGCGTGGCGGGCACGTGGAAGGACCTCACCGACAACGTCAACTCGATGGCCTCCAACCTGACTGGCCAGGTTCGCAACATCGCGGATGTCGCCACCGCCATCGCCAAGGGCGACCTCTCGCGCAAGATCACGGTCGACGTCAAGGGCGAGATCCTGCAGCTGAAGAACACCATCAACACGATGGTTGACCAGCTCAACGCGTTTGCCTCGGAGGTGAGCCGCGTCGCCCGCGAGGTCGGTACCGAGGGCAAGCTGGGCGGCCAGGCCGAAGTGCCTGGCGTGGCCGGCACCTGGAAGGACCTCACCGACAACGTCAACTCGATGGCCTCGAACCTGACCGGTCAGGTCCGCAACATCGCCGACGTGGCCACCGCCATCGCCAACGGCGACCTGTCGCGCAAGATCACGGTGGACGTCAAAGGCGAAATCCTCGAGCTGAAGAACACCGTGAATACCATGGTCGATCAGCTCAACGCCTTTGCCTCGGAAGTGACACGGGTCGCGCGCGAGGTCGGCACCGAGGGCAAGCTGGGCGGACAAGCGGTCGTCACCGGCGTCGCCGGCACCTGGAAGGGGCTCACCGACAACGTCAACTTCATGGCCTCGAACCTCACCGGACAGGTCCGCAACATCGCGGAAGTCGCCACTGCGGTGGCCCGCGGCGACTTGTCGCGCAAGATCACGGTGGACGTGAAGGGCGAAATCCTCGAGCTGAAGAACACCATCAACACGATGGTCGATCAGCTGAACGCCTTCGCGTCGGAGGTGAGCCGCGTCGCCCGCGAGGTTGGCACCGACGGCAAGCTCGGCGGACAGGCGATGGTGACCGGCGTGGCCGGCACCTGGAAAGACCTCACCGACAACGTCAACCAGATGGCCGGCAACCTGACCGCGCAGGTCCGGAACATCGCCGAAGTGACGATCGCGGTGGCCAGCGGCGATCTCTCGAAGAAAATCACCGTCGACGTCCGCGGCGAGATCCTGCAGCTGAAGGACACCATCAACACGATGGTGGAGCAGCTCCGATCGTTCGCCGCGGAAGTGACCCGCGTCGCCCGCGAGGTCGGCACCGAGGGCAAGCTGGGCGGCCAGGCCGAAGTGCGAGGCGTGGCCGGCACGTGGAAGGACCTCACCGACAACGTCAACTCGATGGCCTCGAACCTGACCGGTCAGGTCCGCAACATTGCCGACGTCGCCACTTCGATCGCGCGCGGCGACCTGTCGCGCAAGATCACGGTGGATGTCAAGGGCGAGATCCTCGAGCTGAAGAACACCATCAACACGATGGTCGATCAGTTGAACGCGTTCGCCTCGGAAGTCAGCCGCGTCGCGCGCGAGGTCGGCACTGAGGGCAAGCTCGGCGGCCAGGCCGCGGTGCCCGGCGTCGCCGGCACGTGGAAGGACCTCACCGACAACGTCAACTCGATGGCCTCGAACCTGACCGGTCAGGTGCGGAACATCGCCGAGGTCACGATCGCGGTGGCGAACGGCGACCTCTCACGCAAGATCACGGTCGACGTTCGCGGCGAGATCCTGCAGCTCAAGGAAGCCATCAACGCAATGGTCGAGCAGCTGCGCTCGTTCGCTTCGGAAGTGACCCGCGTGGCTCGCGAGGTCGGGACCGAAGGCCGGCTCGGCGTGCAAGCCGTCGTACCTGGTGTGGCCGGCACGTGGAAGGACCTGACCGACTCGGTCAACGTCATGGGCGCGAACCTCACCGCTCAGGTCCGGAACATCGCCGAGGTCACGACCGCGGTCGCGCGCGGCGACCTCTCCCGGAAGATCACAGTGGACGTCAAGGGCGAGATCCTCGAGCTGAAGAACACCATCAACACGATGGTGGACCAGCTGCGTTCGTTCGCGGCCGAGGTCACGCGCGTCGCCCGCGAGGTCGGCACCGAAGGCAAGCTGGGCGGCCAGGCCGAGGTGCCGGGCGTGGCCGGCACCTGGAAGGACCTGACCGACTCGGTCAACGTCATGGCCGCCAACCTCACCGACCAGGTCCGCGGCATCGTCAAGGTGGTGACCGCGGTTGCCGACGGCAACCTCCGCCAGAAGCTCACGGTGGAGGCGAAGGGCGAAGTCGCGGCGCTGGCCGAGACGATCAACAGCATGACCGACACGCTCGCCACCTTTGCCGAACAGGTGACCAACGTCGCCCGCGAGGTCGGCGTCGAAGGCCGGCTGGGCGGCCAGGCCCACGTCCCCGGCGCCGCGGGCACGTGGAAGGACCTCACCGGCAACGTCAACCTGCTCGCCGCCAACCTCACCAATCAGGTGCGCGCGATCGCCGAGGTGGCCACTGCGGTGACCAAGGGCGATCTCACCCGATCCATCCAGGTTGAGGCCCGCGGCGAGGTGGCCGAGCTGAAGGACAACATCAACACGATGATTGACAACCTGCGGGCGACGACGGATCGCAACCAGGAGCAGGACTGGCTGAAGACCAACCTCGCCAAGTTCACGCGCATGCTGCAGGGCCAGCGCGACCTCGTCGCCGTCGGCAAGCTCCTTCTGACCGAGCTGGCGCCGCTGGTCAACGCCCAGCAGGGCGCGGTTTACCAGATGTTGTCGGACGTTTCGGACACGGCGCCGGCGCTGTCGCTGCTCGCCGGCTACGCGATTGGCGACGACCAGGCGAAGCGGATCCAGGTCGGGCAGGGGCTGGTCGGGCAGTGCGCGATTGAGAAGCAGCGCATCCTGCTGACCAAGGTTCCGCGCCACTACCCGCGGGTCAACTCCAGCCTCGGCAACGCCCGTCCCAAGAGCATCGTCGTGCTGCCGGTGTTGTTCGAGGGCGAGACCAAGGCGGTCATCGAGCTCGGCTCGCTGCAGCCGTTCACCGCCACGCACCTGACGCTGCTCGACCAGCTGACCCAGTCCATCGGCGTCGTCCTCAACACGATCGAAGCAACGATGCGCACCGAGAACCTACTGCAGCAGTCGCAGCAGCTGACGATCGAGCTGCAGACACGGCAGAGCGAGCTGCAGCAGACCAACGAGGAGCTCGCGTCCAAGGCCAAGCAGCTCGCCGAGCAGAACGTCGAGGTCGAGCGGAAGAACAAGGAGGTCGAGCAGGCTCGCCGCGCCCTGGAGGAGAAGGCCGCGGAGCTGGCGCTCACCTCGAAGTACAAGTCCGAGTTCCTGGCCAACATGTCGCACGAGCTGCGGACGCCGCTCAACTCCATCCTCATCCTCGGCCAGCAGCTGGCCGAGAACCCGACCGGCAGCCTGACCACCAAGCAGGTAGACTTTGCCCGCAACATTCACTCGTCCGGCACCGACCTGCTCACCCTGATCAACGACATCCTCGACCTGTCGAAGATAGAGTCGGGCACGGTGACGGTGGAGGCCGAGGAGATGACCTTCGGAGCGCTTCGTGACAGCGTGCAGCGCACGTTCCATCACGTCGCCGAATCGAAGAGCCTCCAGTTCTATGTGGACATCGACAGCACGCTGCCGCGGACCTTCACCAGCGACCCGAAGCGCCTGCAGCAGATCCTCAAGAACCTGCTCTCGAACGCCTTCAAGTTCACGTCAATGGGCCACGTCCGGATGCGGGTGCAGCAGGTGACCGGCGGCTGGTCGCTGGACCACCCGGTCTTGCAGCGGGTTCCCAGCGCAATTGCCATCGAGGTGAGTGACACGGGCATTGGCATCGCGCCGGAGAAGCAGAAGCTGATCTTCGAGGCCTTCCAGCAGGCCGACGCCGGCACCAGCCGCAAGTACGGCGGCACCGGCCTCGGTCTGGCGATCAGCCGCGAGCTCGCGACGCTGCTTGGCGGCGAGATCCGGCTGCTGAGCACGCCCGGGCAGGGCAGCACGTTCACGCTCTATCTGCCCATCACCTACACCGGTCCGGCCCGGCCGATGATTCTGCCGGCGAGCGAGCGCAGTGCGCGCACCGAGCGGAGCTCGAGCACGCTGCCGGTGCTGGCCGTGGCCAAAGCCGAAGAGACGGTTCCCGACGACCGCGATGACGTGGAGGCTGGCGACAACGTCCTGCTGATCGTGGACGACGACCCGCATTACGCGCGGGTGCTGCTGGGTCTCGCCCGTGACAAGGGCTTCAAGGGCATTGTCGCCAACCGCGGACAGGCCGCGCTCACCCTGGCGCGCCAGTACCGGCCTACCGCGATCACCCTGGACGTGTTCCTGCCCGACATGCTCGGGTGGACGGTCCTCAACAACCTGAAGCTCGATCCGGCGACCCGCCACATCCCGGTGCAGATGCTGTCCGTGGAGGAGGAGCGGCAGCACGGGCTCTCGCACGGTGCGTTCTCGTACCTGGTCAAGCCGGGCACGACCCAGGATCTCGAGAACGCGTTCGATCGAATCAAGGATTACGTCGTGCCGCACAAGAAGCGGCTGCTCGTGATCGAGGACAACGAAATCGAGCGCCGGAGCATCGTCGACCTGCTGCTGCACGACGACATCGAGATCGCGGCGGTCGGGACCGGCGCCGAGGCGCTCGAGGTGATGCAGGAATCACCCGTCGAGTGCTGCGTCATGGACCTGCGCCTGCCCGACATGTCCGGCTTCGACCTGCTCGAGCGGATGCAGACGGATCGCGCGCTCTCCGACCTGCCCGTCGTGGTGTTCACCGGCAAGGAGCTGACCGACGAAGAGGACGCCCAGCTGAGGACCATGGCAAAGAGCGTGGTCATCAAGGACGTCCAGTCTCCCGAGCGCCTGTTCGACGAGACCGCGCTGTTCCTGCACCGCGTCGTGGCCGAGCTGCCGGTCGAGAAGCAGAAGCTCCTCGACCACCTGCACGGAAACAACGAAGTCCTCCGCGGCCGGAGAGTGCTGGTGGTGGACGACGACGCCCGAAACATCTTCGCGTTGACGACGGTGCTCGAGAACCACGAGATGGAGGTGGTGACCGCCACCAACGGCCGTCAGGCGATTGAGCTGATCAAGTCGTCAACGGATCTCAGCGTCGTCCTGATGGACATCATGATGCCCGAGATGGACGGCTACGAGACGATGCGGCAGATCCGCAAGAGCCCGGAGCTTCGAACCCTGCCGATCCTCGCCCTGACCGCCAAGGCGATGAAAGGCGATCGCGAGAAGTGCCTCGAGGCCGGGGCGTCGGACTACATCGCCAAGCCGGTCAACACCGAGCAACTGCTCTCGCTGCTGCGCGTCTGGCTGTATCGTTGACGACCATGGCGCCGGAGCCAGTCAAGCTGCTCATCGTCGACGACGAGCCCCGGAACCTCGATGCGCTCGAGGCGACGCTGGCGTCGAGCGGCTGCACGTTCATTCGCGCCTCGTCGCCCGACGAGGCGCTGCTGGCGATGCTGCGGCACGACTTCGCGGCGATGGTGCTCGACATCAGGATGCCGGGGATGAGCGGCATCGAGCTGGCCCGCCTGATCAAGCAGCGCAAGCGGACCCGCGACGTGCCGATTCTCTTCCTGACCGCCCACATGATGGACGATGACGACGTCCTCAGTGGCTACGGCGCCGGAGCGGTGGACTACCTCAGCAAACCGGTGAACGCCGACATCCTGCGATCGAAGATCGCGGTGTTCGTCGACCTCTACCGGAAGACGCGCGAGCTGGCAATCCTGAACGACGCCCTCAACGAAGAGGTCGCCCAGCGCCGCCAGGCGCAGGAGGCGCTCGAGCAGGCCAATCGCGATCTGGAGTGGCGCGTCCGCGAGCGGACCGCGGCGCTCACCGTCGCCCACGGCCTTGCGCGCGAGAGCGAGGAGCGGCTTCGCCTGGCGATCGAGATCGCGCGCAGTGCCGTCTGGGAGTGGAACCTGGCGTCGGGCCAGGTCACATGGTCCACGGATCCCGAGGTGCTCTTCGGCTTCCCGCCTGGGACTCTCGACGCGGGCAAGCGGCTGACTCCGGTGGCTCATCCCGACGATCGGCCGGCAGTGCTCGATGCCATCGACCGTGCGATCGCCGGTCACGTCTACGAATGCGAGTACCGGGCCCTTCGGCCGAATGGCTCGACCGTCTGGATCACCGAGCGCGGCCGCGTCATCCAGGACGACGAAGGCGTCAACGTCAAGATGGTCGGGATCAGCCGCGACGTGAGTAGCGAACGCGAGACCCAGATGGATCGCGAGCGGCTGTTCGAAAGCGAACGCGAGGCGCGGCAGGAGGCCGAGCAGCAGAGCCGGATCAAGGACGAGTTCCTCGCCACGCTCTCCCACGAGCTGCGGACACCCATGAACGCGATCCTCGGGTGGCTCAGCCTGGTGGTGGACGGCAAGGTGGAGGATCCCGCCAGGGCCCTGACGATCATCGAGCGCAACGCCAAGGCGCAGGCGCACCTGATCGAAGACCTGCTGCTCATGAACAAGCTGTCTTCAGGCACCGCCCGGCTGGAGTTGGGGCGCGTCAACATGGCGACGGCGATCGAAGCGGCGGTGCAGAACCTGCTCCCCGCGGCGGGGGGCAAGGGCGTGACCATCGACGTCGGGCTCGACAGCCGCATCCCAATCATCCGGGCCGACCCCGATCGGGTCCAGCAGATCCTGTGGAACCTGCTGCACAACGGCGTCAAGTTCACGCCGGCCGGCGGATGCGTGTGGGTGCGGGCGGAGCCAAGGGCCAACGCGGTGCGCGTGGAGGTGAGCGACAACGGCCAGGGCATCGCGCCCGAGTTCCTGCCCCACGTCTTCGAGCGTTTCCGCCAGGCCGATGCCTCGACGACCCGGCGTGCATGGGGCCTAGGGCTGGGGCTGTCGATCGCCAAGCACCTCGTTGAGCTGCACGGCGGGACGATTGCCGGCTTCAGCGACGGGCCGGGTCGAGGCGCGCGGTTTACGGTGGATTTGCCGATTGCGGTGGAAGACCCGCTCTCGACCACGCCAAGGGAAGAGCCGCAGACCGAAGCGCTCGCGTCAGACACACCAGAACGTCGCGAGGTCGCGCAAGACGACACGGCGATCGCCGATCGCGCGTAAACCCAGGCTCGGCAGTACCCGGTCAGGCCCCGGGGGGCGGCGGCGACCGGCGGATGATGCGGCGCGTCAGGAACAGGAGGGCGAGGACCGCCACGCCCAGCGTCGTCCACAGCACCACGCGCGGTGGCGCGTCCTTGACGTAGTCCGCCAGATCCCGCTGGTAGGCCGGATTGATTTGCTCGCCGCTCGAATCGGCGAGATTGAGAGGAACCGCAGCGTACGCCAGTACCTCCTGGCGCAGGACACCCAACTCGTACGACGGTGCCGCAGCCTCCGTGTTGCCCAGCAGGAGCCGATAGCTGCCCGGCGCTGCCTTGAAGGTCACCCGGGGAACAGGGACCACGGCCTGCGCCTCGAGAAGCGTCAACGGCGCGTTATCGCCGTCGGCGATCTCCAGCCACCACTCGGACGAAAGCGGAGCGCCCACCTGGAATTGCACCGACGCGGGCTCGGTACGATCGCCGTGGCGTCCCGACGCCAGCGTCGCGGTGGCGAGCGTCACCGCGCCAAGCGGCGCGTCGCCGCGTGGCTGGAGAATGGTGACGCGACGCTCGAAGAAGGGCTCGCGGATGCGCAGACGCACCGCCGTGACCAGCGGCAGCGCACGCCCATCCGGCGTCGCCGGCGCAATCAGCCTGAACGCAGAGGTCTGCCGTTTGTTGCCGCGCGGGGTGGCGGCGGCAACGGTGAGCGGCACGGTCGCAGTCGAGGAGTCGCGCTCCAGCACGTACGGCACCTGGCGATCGGCATCGTCAACGATCCGCAGGTCGCCGAAGTCGGCGCGGAGCCGGGCGAGGTCCAGCGCGGGCACGGTAAGGGTGTAGAGGTCCTCGTTCCCGGTGACGGCGAGAGGCCGGCTGAATCGCCAGTCGGCCGTAGGCACTGTCGCGCCGCGCGCGGCGACGAACGCGAGCGGGGCCGGCTGGCGGAACGCGGGATTCTCGTTCTCCGGGCCGACGCTCGCTTCGGGGAACTCGGGGACGATGGCGAGCGCCAGTCGGAACTGCTCGAGGTCATAGACCGGTGCCCGTGTGACAACGTTGCCGTAGTAGAGCGTCAGCGCCGACGCCGTTGGCGTGGTCAGAAGCACCGTACGGGGTCCCCACACCCGCACGCGCGGGTTCTGCAGGGGCGGACTGTCGGCGTTCTCCATCTCGAGGAGGAGCGCGCCATTGCCTTGCCTGGTCACGTCGATTTCCCGAGACTCGAGGGCCGTCTCGGTCCCGGGAAGGCGGACGCGGTAGATCTGCCCGCCGCCTATCCGGATTGAATCGTCCCGGCCCTGTTCGAGCACCGTCACGTTGCGGGCGAACGTTGGATCGTCGGCATCTACCACCAGCCGGCGGACCGGCAACCCATCTGAATCGGTCAAGCGATAGCGCGCGCGGCCGCCGTCGCTCGACACCAGCTCGAGGCCGACATCGCGCGTCCAGCTCGCTCCGGCAAGATCGTCGGTCCGGAGCGCCATCACCCCACGGATCTCCATCGGCGACGACGTCCCATCGTCGGTCTGTAGCCGGGCAAAGCGCGCCTCGGTTGCTGGCAGGTGAAGTGTCGTGTCGTGAAGACGAGTGGATTGCCAGACGCGATCGAATACCCAATAGTCGCGCCCGAGCTCGCGCCAGGATGCGCCGTCCACCGAGATGTCGATCGACAGCCGCTTCGAGAAATCGAGCCCGGGCAGGTCGAGCTGCAGCCGATCGAAAACGATGACCTCGCCGAAATCCACTGTCCACGTCGAGAAGGCGCGGCGCTCCCGCTGCGACTCGGTGAGGTAGCCGGACCAGCGCCGCTCGACGCGGCGGGCCGTATCCTCCTGAAGCAGAAACGGCACCTCGCGGCCGGTCGCATCGATCAGCCGCAGATCGCGCAACGCCGGCTGGCTGCGGGCGTGGACCTCGGGGGGCAGTGCGACGGCGACCAGCGCGTTGTCCGCGCCTTGGGGCGGCGTGACCGCGCGGCGATACCGCCACGCCGAGCGGGCCTGGTCGTTCGACGGCTGGGCGCCGAGCGCGGCCGCCGCGCACAGCACGAACAGCGCGACCCACCGCCCCCGGCTCATGCCGGCACCTCGGTGTGGCGCACGAAGCGCTGATAGAGCAGCGACACGATGATCAACGAGAGACCCAGGGCGAGGAACGACATGATCCGATAAAGGCCTGTGAGCTGGCCGAGATCGTAGAGGAACACCTTGCCGACGGTCAGCAGCAGAACACTCAGCGCGACGAGACGCAGGCCGCGGGCGCCGCGCCACAATCCGACGCCGAGCAGGACCAGCGCATATAGTCCCCACGCGCACGATCGAGTGAGATCGCGGGCCAGGTGGCGCGAGAGGTCCAGCTCCACATATCGCCCCGGCGAGTAATAGTCGGCGATCTCGAGATTGATCAGCCAGAACACCAGCAGCACGGCAATGAAGGCGACCGCGGGTCCCGGAACCTCGCGGTCGCGGGCCATTACATCGTAGTCGGGTGCCGGGCCCCGGCGCTGCTCGGCGATCCGGATCAGGTACGCGCCCGCCAGGCAACACAGGGCGGGCACGCCATAGGTGTAGAGCAGCCAGTTCAGGATCGGCGCGCCGCGTGGCTGGTAGCGCAGCACCTCAGGATTTGCGAGCAGGCGGGCCGCCACGGCCAGAAAAAGGGCCAACCCGAAGTACTTCAGGCCGGGGTGGGGAAGCAGCCCGAACAGCCACCATACGGCCGCGGCTTCGATGGCCCAGCCAATCGTGATCCACTGGCGCTCGAGCTGCAGCGGCACCGCCGTCGCGACGAAGCCCAGCGCGATCGCGGCGAACAGCGCCAGGTAGTTCAAGCGCCGCTTCGCGTCGGCGCCCTCGATAGAGGGCGCAAACTCGCGGGCGACGCCGTAGAGCGCCATCACGCTCACCGCCGCCATCGTCACCGGCACGATGCCGACGAGCGCGGGGCCGAGGAGGTCGCGCCACGCGTCGTAGTAGAGCGGGAACGTCGCAGGCCCGACGAGCGCTGAGGCGAGCCATGGGGCGGGTTGCGATTTCCACCACGGCGCGAGCCACCGCGCGGCGGCGAAGGGCCAGGCGAGAAACAGCAGATACGTCGCGGTGTAGGCGGCGAGGCCGACGGAGGCGGTGGCGGCCTCGAAATGGTTGACATGCCAGATCGCGTTGAACACCAACGACCCGGCCGCCGCGGCCGGCACCAGCGCCGACCAATCGGCCTGGACGGCGACAGCGAGCAGGAGGACGACGTCCAGCCCGACGAGCAGGAAGAACGGGAGCGGCGTCGCCGCCGCGCCTGAGTCGAGCCCGTTGAGCGCAGCCAGGAATGCAATCGCCGCCGCTGCGACCGTGCCGGCATGGTCGGTCTGCCACCACTCGATCGGACCATCGTCCTGAACTCGGTTGCGGCGCCACGCCGCGACGATCGCGACCGCCGTGGCAAACAGGTGCGGCACGGTCAGCTGGTCCGGGTACGTCGCCGTCGTGGACATGACGACCACCCAGTGCGCGGTGACCCACGCAGTGAAGAACACCGCTATGGCAAGCGCGCCAGGCCATTTGCGGGCACCGGTGCGATCGACGATGAGCGCGAACATCGCGCCAACCAGCGCCGCAAACGCCCAGAGCGCGAGCTGCTTGCTGTCAATCGCCAGCCACGAGAACCCCAGCAGGGCTGCCAGCATCGCGGCGGCCGACACCCGCGCAGGAACGCGGGATTCAGTAGCCCACTCGATGCTCCACCGATCGGCAATCCGCGGGATCAGGCTGAAGCCGGCCGCGATTGCGATCAGCGCGATCGGCAGAAGTGGCGCACCGCCTTCGATGCTAGGAAGCGCATTGCCGACGAGCCACGCAACGACGGCCGTAATTGAGGCCGACACGATGATCAGGATCGGGAACTGCCAAACCAGGGCGGCAACGACGAGGCCGGCATCCACTACGGCGAGATATCCGAGTAGACCGGCCCACTGGTCATCGAACTTGCCGTGGCCGGCAAGGAGCATCGCGAGCGGGAGCGGCACCATCGCCCCGGCGAGCGCGGCCTGATGGAGCGCGGGCGTATCCAGTGTTCGGGTCCGAATCGCATGCCACAAATAGGCGGCGCCGATTGCCGTGAACGAGACTGTGGCGACGAGAAGCTCGCCGCGGTTCAGCGAGGTCGCGAACCACGCCAGCTGCAGGATGGTCGTGCCGGCGAGCGCCAGCGCCGTCACCGATACCCACCGGCGACGCTCGGCGACGTACAGGAACCCGGCGGCGAGCAACGTCAGATACGAGAAGAAGGCGATCGGCCGATCCACGCCGGTTGACAGGAGCACAGGGGTTGCGAGTCCGCCTGCCAGGCCAATCAGCGCGGTGAACTGCGCTTCGAAGCGGACCGCAATCAGCCCGGCGACAACCGTTACCATCGTCATGCCGGCGAACGCGATCGGTAGAGAAAACAGCTGGTAAAGGACGTGACCGGCGAAGAACGCGCCATAGAGCACCACCACGCCGGTGCCGGACAGCGCGTTGGCGGTTGTCTGGTATCCCTCGCGCAGCTTCAACTCGGCCCAGAGCAGCGCGCCAGTCCCGGCGAGTAGCATGATGGCGATTCGGATGACGGGCGTGAAGAAGCCCTGCTCGATGCTCCAGCGGGCGAAGAAGAGCGCGGCGATGACCAGCGTGATCCCGCCCAGCCACGCAGCGCCGCGCACGCCGAGCAGGCTCTCCCAATCCCAAACGGGAAGAGCCGGTGTGGCGGATGCGACAGGTGCCGCAGGTGCGGCGGGTGCGGCAGGCTTGCCGCGCCGAAGCTCGTCGGCGTCCTCGCGAGCGAAGGCGGGGATGGGCGGCGGAACGATCGGTGGCGGAGGAACAGGTGCTGGCGGCGCAGGCGTTGGGGCAGCGCCGGGCGGTTCGGCGGTTGCGGTGGCAGTCGCTTGCGTTGGCGCCGCCGCACCGCGACGTTCGCCATCGAAGCGTGCCGAGAGCGCCCACAGGCGCGCCTGCAGCGTCTCGACGTCAGCAGCCAGCCGATCGACCTGTCGGCGCATTGCGCGGGCGCGCAGGAAGCCGATGATCGAAAGGATCGGTGACGCGACGACGACCAGGCCCAGCAGGCTGACGACGAGGACGACGAGTGATTCCAGGCAGGCCCCCGGTTTCTATCGGCGCCGGGGGCAGGCTGCCGTAGGCAACTTACACCACTCGATACACCTCGCGCTTCCCGCTCTGATACATGTCGACGTAGCCCTTCATCTTGTCGCGCACATCCTGTCGGGACGTGTACTCCGCCATCATCTTCTCGAACGCGCCGAGATCGTCGACTTCGGTCTCCATGACGACAGTGTTAAAGGTTGCGATGTAGTCGGTGAGGATGCGCGTCTTGAACTGGGTCAGATCCCCCATGGTCTGCTTGAACATCTTTGCGAGCGAAGACGCCTGACCAGGGCGGGCCGTGAAGGTTTCGCGAATGACGTACATGGTGCCTCCTGAGGGGCGGGCGAGGGCCTGCGAAGGAGCGGATGATATCAGAGCTGCTCAGAACGTGACGCGGATGCCCACATGGAGCACGCGCGGCGGCTGCACCGCGGTAATCGTGCGAAACGCAGGGCCGGTGACGACGTCTTCCTCGACTTCGTTGGCCATGTTCAACAGGTTGAACGCCTCGAACACGACTCCGGCCGCGCGGCGGCCGCCGCCGAAGCGCCAGTCCGCTGCGACCCGGGCGTCGAGCGTCGCCGTATAGGTGAAACGCTGGCCGCCGCGCCCGTATGCCTGCACCATGTCACGTCCCTGCGTCAGGCCGTCGGCGAGCACGAGGCGGGAGAACGGCTGCCCGTCCTGATAGCGCGCGACGAACGCGCCACTCACGACACGGGCGGTGTAACCGCCAATCACCTTCATGATGAAAGCGCGGTCGTAGAAGAGCCGCCCTCGCGCGTAGGTCTGCGCATTCGGCGTGACGAACGCCTCGCCGAGGAATCCCTGATCGTTCTCGTCCGAGCGATACCCCCGACTGGTGCCGACGCCTTCGCTGCGATAGGCGGTGCCGCCGAAGCGGACGAACCACCGGTTGGAGAACTCGTTCTCCAAGACAATGTCGACGCTCTGAAACCGCGACGGCGGGGCCGGTGTGTTCGTGAGCAGGTAGCGATCGTGGAGCGCGCTCTCCGGGCGGCGGTTGTAAATGGGCAGGGGCGCGGAGCCTTGCAGACCCGCGATGTCCACGCCCGGATCATCGACGTAGCTGACGGTGTAGTCGGCAGATGTGACGCCGGTGTTCACGACGGTGGCAAGATGGTCCTCGCGCCGATCGAGTCCAGTGATGCCGATGCGCCAGTGAGCGATGGTGTGCTCACCGCCGATCCGGAACTCGCGGGTCACGGGCCGGCGGAGGCCGTCCTCGATCCGCGACGGGTCGCCGCCGGCACAGCAGAAGCCCACCGCCGCCACGGGCGTCAGCTCGCTGCTGTTCCAGGCGCGATCGCCATTGCGATCGTCCCATCGGTACATCGTTCCCGATGCTGCGGCGGGATCGCCGACCGCGAGGTAGCCGAGCGGCAGTCGATGCGCGTACCAGCCATACCCGCCGGTGATCGAGAACGCGCCGCCATCGCGCGGACGCCAGCGCGCGTGAGCCCGAGGCAGCAGCGTGGTCCAGGTGATGCTGTCGGCGGCGCGATTCGCGGAGCCGTGATCGAAATCGAGGCGCAGCGCCGCGGTCAGCGTCACGGCGTTGCCAAGGGCCATCCGGTCCGTGACGAACGCGCCGAGGGTCGTCGAGTTGCGTTGAGACTCCTGTCCGGCGCTCGAGACGTCCCACACCCGCGCCGGGACACCGTCGACCAGCTCACCGAAAGCGGGTTGGGCGCCGGCGGCGGCGTCGGAATTAGCGCCGCTGGTTGACGCCCCCGTGTCGATCAGGTGTTCGACGCCCAGCCAGCGGCGGTCGCCGCGCGTCATCCGTGCGGACAGCGACCAGCGTTGACGGGTGGTGGACGCGGCGCCGAGTAGCGACATCGGCGCTCCGTCCCTGAGCCGTTCCATCACGCCACCGGGTTCCGCCGCACTGAGGTCGGCGTCCAGCGCGGCGCGCTGGAACGCGGCGCCGAACGACCATTGAGCGTTCCCACGTGCGCGGTCCCAGGACGCATGGACGAGCAGCGAATCATCGGACTGCGTCAGGTGGCGATCGGCAAACCTCGCCCGCGCGGCTAGCGGAGAGTCGGCGGTGCTGAATGCGCCGAGCAGGTTCACTGCCTGGCCCTCGCTTGGCGCCGTCCACCGGGCGGTGAAGGCCCGCGCGCTCCCATGCACCGTATCCGGGGAGTCGCGCTCGTACCGATTGACGGTTGCGGCCCTCGCGGACAAGAACAGCGTCGATCTCGACGCGATGGTCCCGCCGCCGCTGAAGCCGCCGTCAACCCACGTCTTCAGCCGCTCGATGGGTGCGATGTCACCGGCTGCCGCCTGCATTCCCTCTGGGGCGGCCGTCAGCTCGGCGGCGCCGCTCCATCTATCGGTGGCCCGGCTCAGGATCATGTCCACAGTGGGCGCGGGACCCGCTGACGAAGCATCGAGACTGGCAGAAGTGACCGTGAGCGAATGCAAGGTGCGCAGGTCGGCATAGAACAACGACTGTCCGGTCGCGTCGGGATCGGTGACATCCACTCCGTTCAGCCGATAGCTGGTTTGTGTCGCCGAGCTGCCTTGCCCGCCGAGGCGCTGTGGAGTTCCGGCCGTCAGGCCGCCGCCGTCGATGCGATCGCCAACCAGGAAAGGATGGGCAGTCTCCAGCAGCGCCCCCGCGGCTCTCGAGTGCGGAAGGGCGTCAAGGAGGCGCTGGTCGAAGTTCGTCTGGTAGGCGAGCGGCCAGCGATCCGTCTCGGTCGCCTGCGACGTCGTCGGCTCGCCGGCGCGGGCGAATCGAACCTGCACCTCGGTCACCTCGCCGGCGTTCACCACCACCGGCGTTGTCACCGTCGTCAGATCCGGCCCGCCGGCCTGGATGACATAGGCGCCCGGCGGAGCGATCAGTGTAGCTGTTCCATCCGCTCCCACCGTGGCGGGTGCAATCCCCGAAGCGGTCTCATTCCCTTCGGGCGTCAGCAAGGTGATCTCAGCGGCAGTGAGCGGCGCGCCGTCGGAGCGGGACGCCGAGATCACCAGGACTCCTGAGGGGCTTTGCGCCGAAGCGACACGCGAGAGGAGCAGGAACAGCAGGAGGGGCGCGATCGCGCGCCGGATCGTCATGCGTGGAGATTGTCTTAGCGCAGCGGCGTGCATGTCCAGTGCCGCAAAAAAAGCTGTGGGTCCGGCGAGCGCGTACGTATACTCCACCTCATGCGACGCTGGCGCATCGGCGCATGGGCCCTCGCCGCCCACCTGGTGCTGGCGCCGTGCGCTTTTGCGCAGGAGACGCCGTCAGCGGGGGCTGGCCACGAGGGCGAGTCCGGTGACGCGTCAGCGCAGCCGCAACCGCCTGTCGTCACGCCGCCAGTTCCGGCCGATCAGCCGTTCAAGCGCTTGTTTCCGAATTTCTGGCACGACCTCACGCACTTCCCCTCGGTGGACACCGCGGTCGTGCTCGGCATCGGCGGCGTGCTGAGCGCCGCCGCCTCTCAATACGACGAGAAATGGACCACGCACGCCTCGGCCGGCGGCGAAGATCCGGCCTACACCGCCGGCGGCGCGTTCGGCTCGGGCTTCGTGCAGTTCGGCATCGCGGTGGGCGCGTATGCGGGTGGCCGTCTCGCGCATCACGACAAGACCGCGCATATCGGTGCCGATCTCATCCGCGCCCAGCTCCTCTCCGGGGCGCTCACCCAGAGCATCAAGCTGATCGCACAGCGCGAGCGACCCACCGAGGGGGACGCGACGCACTCCAGCACCAACTCGTTCCCCTCGGGACACGCCTCCGCGACATGGACGACGGCGACGGTGTTATGGCGGCATCTCGGTTGGAAGGCAGGCGTTCCGGCGTCGCTGCTCGCCGCCTTCACTTCCGCCTCGCGCCTGCAACAGAACGACCACTACATGAGCGACGTTCTCTTCGGCGCCGCGATTGGAGTGGCCAGCGGACGAACCATCACCTTCGGCCATGGCGAGCGGCAGATCACCGTGGCACCCATACCCGTTGCGGGTGGCGGCGCCATTACCCTCGCGCTCGGACCCCAAGGTCGGAGGTAGGCGTTAGGATTTTGGCGCCTGTCTATTACCAGCCCAGCCCGTGAGACTCGGCTGGTACCTCGGTCAGCCCGCCGTGGTCCTCAGCACATGGCCGTTTCACCTCGCGGCCAGAGCGGCTGGCTGGACCAGAGCCACCGCGGTCCGGCCGCACAGCAGCCGGCCGCGCCCGCTCACGCCGTATCTGTCGCCGTCGATTGTTGGCACCGTCGGCCCCGCTGCAACGACCGTGTCATGCCAACCGGTGCCGACAATTCGAAACGCGAGCGGTTCCGGCGTGGCGCCGCCGCGAATCCAGTTGTCCAAAGGTTCGAGCAGCGGTGCGGTGTCTTCGACAAACACGGTGACCAGTGCGGACGGCATGCAGACGCCGAGTGGCACCCGCAGGGTGGTGTTCGGCTGAATGGCGCCGTATACCGGCGCGCACCAGCCGAGCCCGTCGTCTCCAGCGAAATGGGCCTCGACGTGGTTGACAGACGTGAGCATCCAGACGGTGGAGCCCGAGGCATGGATCAGCGCGGTGCGACCAGGCTCCATCGAGCCGAGTCGCCAGGCCGGATCCAGATGCCAATGTGCCGCCATCGGGCCGGCGCGGCCTCCAGAGATCCAATCCACGACGATCCAGCACCCCGGTCTGGACAGCACCTGCCGCCGATGCGTGACTTCGCCGTAGCCATCGTGGGTGGCCTCGATGAAGTCGCAATCCTCCTCGAGGTGACAGTCCTCGAGACGGACGTTCGCTCGAGAACGCCACTGGAACGGGCCCGCCGGCTGCGATTGCCATCGGCCATCCAGCACGATCGTGTTGTGGGCGGCAGTGGAGCGAAACCGGTCCCGTAACTCGCAATCGATGGTGTAGCCGCCGGTGCCGGGATCGATGAGCAGTGGCTGGCCGGAGATGCTCAACGTCACGCTGAGCGCGTCGGCGTGGGCATGGCCAGCGTTCAGATCGCCGAGTGGACCGACATCGAACACCAGGTGGTCACCACGGCTGGTCCTCGACACGACGTATCCGCTGTCGCGAAGCACGGTCGATCGCCGCGGTGCGCCCCGTTCCCACGTGGTCGGGACGGCCCCGATCATCCAGGCCAGTTCTTCATGCGGCCGGCCGTCGGCCAGATCTCGGCGCTCGAGGAGAGCGGCCGCGACCGAGATCGCCGGACCCACGTCCCCTACATCACCGCCACACATCGCAAACAGCATCCCGCCATCGTCGTCGCCGATCTGCGGGAGGTGAAAGTGGTGGTCGGACAACTGCCGCGCGTAGTTCGCGAGACGGCCGACCGCGTCGGCGAACGGTGGAATCGCGTTGCTGTCCTCGGTCGTACGCGCAACCGCCAGGGCGAGTGAGTAGAAGTCGAGCGTATAGCGGTGGTAGTGAGTCGAGAGTTCCGCGTGCCCGCCATCGGAATTGATCTGACGCGTCGCCTGCTCCAGCAGGAGGCGGCGGCCGGTCGCCGTCCACCGTGGGGAGGCCCGAAATTCCGGTAGAACGCGGCCCGCGACGTAGAGGCCCAGGGCCTCGCCGAGCAGATGCGTGTTCGGGCTGACGCAGGTGGACAGGTGACGCTCGACGAGGCTCAGTTGGGCGTGGAGACCAAGCAGCAGGTCGACCAGCCAGGCAGGTTCGGAGGTGTCCTCGACCAGTCCTTCAGCCGGTTGCGTTTCAACGAACAGATGCAGCGACCAGATCCACGAGATCGTGCGTAGCCCGAGCTCGAGCATGCTCGCCCAATTGATGCCGGTCCGTGGCGGGCTGGCGGCCATCCAGCCTTGCAGCTGTTCGATGAAGGCGGTGCGATAGCGATTGTCACCCGTGAGCCAGTAGGCTCGGCCGAGAACCAGCCAGTGTTGATGCCGGTTGAGCTCCCAGATGATCTTGTGGTCGCCGAGCGCGGAGTCCAGGTAGGGGACTTCGCTCCAGTGAAGGTCTGGCGCGCGACGGTCGTGCACCGGATCCCACGACCAGTCGATCGGCTGTCGTGGCCCGTGCGTGAACGAGAGGCCTCGGTATCCGAGCACGTCGACGCATCCCTCCACGGCACGGTCGGCTCGGCGGCGCGCGTCGGCGATCGCGTGCGGGAACCGTGACCGGACGAGGCGCGACACGGAGTCGTGCGAGATCGGGCCGATCACGAACAGCTGCGGTCGGGTTGCGTAGTAATCGGAAAGCACACGATGGGCGCCGCCGAAGTCCCCTCGTGCAAGCAGCGCAACCCCATCGCCCGCTGAACTCCAGCGGGCCAGCGCCGTCGCCAGGCTGGCGCGGTTCCACCGCGGCTGGCGGGCCCGCCACGACCAGCGGTCGATCGCCTGGCGCGCTGTCATCCTCCCGCGCTCGACCATCTCGCCGGGCGGCATGTGGCGGAGGCTGCTCCACGTTTTCATGACGCCTGTTCGAGTCGGGCCGCCGGCCCAGGCGAAAAGCTCTTGGCCAGCCGGCGACACGCGGACCGCCAGAGCGACCGCGCTTGAAACCAGGCGTACGCGTCGGCCGCCGCACCCACCCGCCTCACCCCCGCTGCGCGGTCTGTGGCGTGGACTGCGGCCGGTGCCACTGAACACCCGGCCGCGACCACGGGCGGCGACCCGGCGTGCGGGATCCGAGCTGTCCGCTTTCCTCCAACTCGCGAATGACATCCACGAGTAGCGGGGTGGTGATCACGGGGCGGTCCTCGCCGTATCCGGCCATCAGCACGGCGTCACAAA
Source organism: uncultured Acidobacteriota bacterium (assembly GCA_963709325.1). Lineage (GTDB taxonomy): Bacteria > Acidobacteriota > Vicinamibacteria > Vicinamibacterales > UBA2999 > VFZN01. Next base: position 750,346 of record CAVPVV010000001.1, read on the forward strand.
TCACGTTGATCAGCCTGGGCAGACCGCCGCTGCGATCGTGGATGGCGCTGGTCAGCTCGGGACCGAACGTCATCGGCGCCGCCGCCGCGGCGTGGCGCAGCCGGTGGTTGATGTACTCGTGTGTGTCGGCGCCGTCGAGCGGATCGAGGTGGTAGCGCACCGTCACGCGTTGACTCAGCTGATCGAGATCGGGCGACGCCAGGCGATCGCGCATATCCGGCTGGCCGACCAGCACGATATGCATGAGTTTCGCGGTCTCGGTCTCGAGGTTCGAGAGCATACGGAGCTCTTCGAGGCTCGGGTACGAGAGATTCTGCGCTTCGTCGATGACGAGGACGACCCGGCGTCGCTGGCGCCGCTGGTTGACCAGCATGATTGTGAGATCGCGCAACATCGCCGGCTTCGATGCGGGGACCGTTTCCGCGCCGAGGTCGATCAGGATCGATTCCAGCAGCTCGCGCGGGTCGAGCAGCGTGTTCACCAGCCGCGCCACCGTCACCCGCTGGTCGAGCGTGCGGAGCAAGGCCTGCAGCACGGTTGTCTTGCCGGCACCCACCTCGCCGGTGAGCGCGATGAACCCCGCCTCGGACTCGATGCCGAATCGCAGATAGCCCATCGCTTCCTCGTGGACTCGGCTCAAGTAGAGGAAATCGGGATTCGGAGTCAGCGTGAACGGGCGCTGCCGGAGGCCGTAGAACTTCTCGTACATCAGCTGGACCCCATGCTGAGAGCACCGCGGGCGCGGGCGTGGCCGAAATGAAGCGAGAACATCTGCATCCTCACGGGTGCTCACCTTCGCTTGTCGAGTGGCTGTCGTTCAACACCATCCCCATCAGCTTCGATGCCACCCTGCTCAACGCGTGATCGATATCCGGCCCCCTCGTGCGGCCGGCGCGGACAACGAGCAGCACGCCGTCGATCCACGGTTCCAGGGCAGTCAGTTCGGCGCTCTCCGCCGATCCGGGGTCGATGACGATGCGGTCGAAGCGGAGGCGGAGAGCCTCGATCAGCCGCTGCATTGCGGGCGAGCCGAGCAGCTCCGACCGCTGACGGCTCCCTGTGCCGGAGGTGAGCACGTGCAGCCGATGGTCCGCGAGCGTCACGAGCGCGGCATCGAGCGGAGTCCTTCCGATCAGCACATCGACCAGCCCCGGCTCGCGGGCGAGACCGAACAGGGCGTGGAGACGTGGACGGCGAAGATGGGCGTCGATCAGCAGCGTCCGACTGTCGATCTCCTGGGCCATCGTCAGCGCCAGGTTGGACCCGGTCAGTGTCTTGCCGTCGCCGCGGGTGGGACTGGTGACCGCCAGGATCTGGCGTGGCGAGCCGCCCTCGAGCGTCTCGATCCTCGCACGCAACGTCCGATACCGCCCGGCAGCGGGTGACTCGGGCTGCAAGGCGGCGACCAGATCCTCGTGCAGGGTGACGCCTGAGAGCGGCCGGCGGATCGCCGGGCTGTCTGCGTCCACCAGCGCGAACGGAACCCTGTCGATCACGGGTGCTCGCTCGGCGTCTTCGTACGCCGGCTGCGGTTCCGAGTCCAACGGCTCGTCAGGCGAGTAGCGTACCTGCGCGGGAGGACCCGGCCACGTGAGTCCGGCCGACGTTCCATCACGCTCCGCCCTGGACAGAATCTGGCGTATCCGGCTCACGCAGTGCTCCCCAGCCTCGGTTCAGAAGTGCGGGATCTCGGACAAAACCGGCGTGCCATATTTCTCCTCGAGCATCCGGCCGTCGTAGAAGGTTCGGTCGAGGAGCTCGCTGCCCACCGCCCACGCCAGTCCCATGGCCAGACCGATCAGCAGCGAGCCGCCGATTAGGATCATTGGACTCGGCGACGATGGCGCCGCGGGTCGTGGCGCGGCCGCCAGCACGACAGCGCCTTTGCGGCCCTGCTCCCGCCTGATGCTTTCGTCACGAAGCGCTTCTTGATATTGCTCGTCGAGTCGCTGGTGCTCCTGCTTTGCCAGATCGTCACTCCCGCGCCGCCGACGTGAGGCGCGGTTCGACGCCCCGGCCGTCAGTGATGCGCGCCGCGGACCGGTTCAGCTCGTCCTCGGCCCGCTTCACCGCGGCTTCCAATTCCTCCACCCGCTGCCGGGCCGCGTCGCGTTCGGTCAGCAGGGGTTGAAGAGGCTGGTCGGCAAGCGGCGTCTGACCATACACCGCACGCTCGTCAGCGCGGGCCTGCGCCAGTTCGAGCTCGAGGCGCTGCACATCAGGGTGCTGGGAGGTGTACTGCTTCCGCGCCTCCGTGAGCTTCCGTTCAAGCGCATCGACTCGCTCTCGGGCACGCAACTCGGCGGCCGCCGACGCTTCGGCCGCCGCTTGCTTGGCTGCATCGATCTGCTGGTCCAGCGCGGTGAGGCGCTCGCGCTCCTTGGCCACGGCCTGCGTGGCCGACGTCAGCCGCTGCCGCAGCTCGTCAACGGCCGGCCTGTGTTTCCCCTGTCCCGAGGAAGGGTCTTGTCCGGAGGCTTTTGCCTCGCGAACTTTTTCTTCGGCCGCATTCAGCTTCTTCTGGCTGAGCTCCAGCTGGCGTCCGATCAACACGGACGCCGGTTCGCCGGGCTCGTCGCGGGTCCGTAACTGTTGCTCCGCAAGAACCTGCGCCATCCGGTTGGCGACGCGCTCGGCGAGTTCCGCAGTCGGGGCGGCGTAGCTGAGGAGCAGCGTCACGGGCTCGTTGCCGGGCTGGGACGAAGGCTCGGCAAACGAGACGGACGTTCGGCTCCGGATGTCGGCGACTACCTCGTCCAGCGAATCTGTATCGGCGAGGCGCTCTTCTCGAGCTACTTGCTCGAGTATCGAATCGCTCAACAGTTCGTCCGGGAGGGCGCGGAGGCGGTGATCTGAGCCAGCATCCGCCGACGTGAACGCACTCGAAGGCGGGGGCAAGGTCGCGGCGAGTGTCGCTGTGGCTACGTACTCCCGCGGAAACAGCTGGGTGAGTACGATGCCGACGAGCAGGCCGAGAAGAGTCGGCACAATCAGGCTCCAGCGCCGACTCTTCATTAGCGGTGCACGCCCCAAGCGGCTACGCCAAATGTGCATGGCAGGGCGACCTCTGCAGACCTGCCAGCAAATGCAGTACCGGGAACGAATTGATTTCTTACGTCAATTTGCCCTCACAGCCGAGCGCCGAGGGACTCGATCGGCACAACTTGCGCGCTTCTTTCCGCCGATCGGTATGATTCGGAATAGCCACCGGGTGGGAGGGCGCGAGCCACGCATCAGCTGGCGCTGACGTGGAAGGAGTCGTACAGAGACGACGAGGGCGGCCTCGCTTGGAAACCGCCGCCCCTTTGTGTCCCGCTCTCAGCTCAACCTCACTTCTGTTTGAAGCCTGCCGGGATCGCGACGTCGGCATCTGCGGCGCTGGTCGCCACCTGCAGCGTCTCGCTCGTGCTGGTCATGATCGTCGCGCGCCCGGGTACGGCGTCCGGATTCTCGGTCGGCTTGTCTTCCTTCTTGCGGGCCATCCGCCGCCCGAAGCCGCCGAGCAGGCCGCCGACGCTGGTGGGCGGCGGTTCGTCCTTCTTCGCTTCCTTGGCCTCGGATTGCTGCGTCTGTCCCTCCGCGGACTGGGGCGGGGCCTGGACCTGGAACTTCATCTCGGTGGAGAGCGGCGTTCCCGTCATCTGCTTGCCCTCGGCCTGGAACTTCGCCATGGCCTCCTGCATCTGCGGGTACATCGCCATCGCCTGCGCCATGTTCGGCGCCGCTTCCGCGATCATCGGGCCGTACACCTGCTGGGCGTAGCGGAGCCGGAATTCCTGCAGCTCCTTGAGCGCCGGGATCTCGGGCGCCATCCACAGCGACGTGTCCATCACCATGCCGCCCGCTTCCTCGAGCTTCTTGCCCTTTTCGCGAACGACGACCGTCGCCACCGACTCCTTGGTGTCGTAGCCGGCGATCTGCTTCGTCCTTCCGGTCTCCTTGACGGAGAAGTCGATCTCGTACTCCTTCTGCGGTTCGGAGGGTTTCGACTCTGGCTTCGGCTGTTCGGCGCGTGCCTGTTCGGCATCCTTCTTCGCCTTGGCCATCGCGTCTTCCATCTGCTTCCGCATCTCGGCGAACGTCACGACGGTGTAGGTCTTCTTCTTCATGTCGAGCTGATAGACCTTCTCTTCCTTGAGGTCGATGAGCTCGCCGGTGGTGTCGTTGGTGGAGATCATCCGGTCGCCTTTGACGGCCACCGCGCTGACGATGCCCTCCCGGGCCGCCTTGCCACCGAAGAAGTTGACGATCTTGCCGAGCGCGCCCTCGAACTGGACGCGGGTACGTTCCTGGGTCTTGACGTCGGCGATGAGCGCGGTCGAACCGCAAACGGCGATCGCCGCCGCGAGTGAAGCGAGATGGCGCCTATTCATGCGGGAAGCTTACGAGGGTATACTGGAGAGGTCAACCACACAGGGGTGACGGCGTTGCGCGCCGTCGCCCCTGTTTTCTTTTGTACGCGCGCCGATCGCCGCGTAGAAAGGGGAATGGCGCATGACCGATGACCAGTTGCTCACCGAATTCGAGGCCGGGCGGGTGCCGGAGGGCGGGTTCCATCACCGCCAGCACGTCAGGGTGGCGTGGAACTACCTGCGGGTGCACCCCCTTCCCGAGGCGCTCGCGCGCTTCTGCGCGGGGCTTCGCCGGTTCGCGGAGGCGCAGGGCGCGACCGGCCTGTACCACGAGACGATCACCGTCGCCTACGTGCTGCTGATCAACGAAAGGTTGAGCTCGAGCCGGAACCTCGATTGGGACGGGTTCGCCGCTGCCTACCCCGAGCTGCTGGCGTGGAAGCCTTCAATCCTCGATCGTTTCTACAGCGCCGAGACCCTGTCGTCGGATCGCGCCAGGCGGGTGTTCGTGATGCCCGACCGCATTGCCGCGGAGCTGAGCGCGGCGACCCCGGCAGGCGAGTCGCGCGTCTAACGGGTAGAGCCATGTCCATCAGAGCCGTCAAGTCGCAGCTCGAATCGCAGCCAGCCGTCGAAGGCGCCGGCGTCCATCTGCGCCGCGCGTTTGGCTTCGGCAGCACCAGCGAATTCGATCCCTTCCTGCTGTTCGACGACTTCCGCAACGATCGGCCCGAGCAATTCCAGGCCGGCTTCCCCTGGCATCCGCATCGCGGGATCGAGACGATTACCTACGTGCTGGCCGGCACCGTCGCGCACGGCGACAGCCTTGGCAACGCGGGGACGCTCGGCTCCGGCGACGTGCAGTGGATGACGGCAGGCAGCGGCATCATCCATCAGGAGATGCCGAAGGGGGACGCGGCCGGCCGCATGCACGGCTTCCAGTTGTGGGCGAACCTGCCGCGCGCGCTGAAGATGACGACTCCGCGGTACCAGGACATCAAGGCGGCGGACATTCCGGCAATCACAGACGACGACGGAACGCACGTCCGCGTGATCTGCGGTTCGTTCTGGGGCAAGCGGGGCCCGGTCGAAGGCATTGCCGCGGACCCGCGCTACCTGGACATCTCGGTGCCGCCGGGAAAGCGGCGACGCATCGAGGTGCCGCTCAACGCGAACGCGTTCGCCTACGTGTTCGCCGGGTCGGGAACGTTCCGCGACGCGTCGGCGCCGCAGCTCGTCGCGACCGAGATGATTGGCCAGGGCGACGAGCCGATCTTGACTGACGCCGGCAACCGCTCGCTCGTCGTGTTCGATCGCGGCGACGAGATCACAGTCCAGGCAGGGGAGGAAGGCATCCGATTCCTGCTCGTGTCGGGCCGGCCGATCGAGGAGCCGGTCGCCTGGTACGGTCCGATCGTGATGAACACGGAGGCCGAGCTGCGCCAGGCGTTCACCGAGCTGCGCGAGGGCACATTCCTTCGGTCGTAGGCGCCGCTTCGCGGCGTTAGGCCCGCGCTGCTTCACAGCGCGTCGGGCCGCGCCTTGCGGGGTCAGACGCGCAGAAGCCGCTCGCTGTGCGGGCCCGAATCAGCGCCGCTTGATTAGCGCCGCCGCTTGAACGCCAAACCGGACCAGGTCGGGTCGATCGCGCACACCTTGTAGTCCACCCAGCCCGACGCCAGCCCGGTCTCGCGCACGACGTTGCCGCTCAGGTCGGTCGCGACCTTCGCCGCCTGCTTGGGCCAGGCGAGCCACAGCGTCTGTCGCTCGATTCGCGGCTGCAGTTCCGCCAGCCTCGCCTCGAGTTCGCGCGACGAGCGGACGAACGCGACGAAGAGATCCGCCGGCGCCGCGGCTCTCGCCGAGAGAGTCACCTTCGCCGGCAGCGGCGCGAGCGTCTCGGCAAAGCCTCGCGGCGCGCCCAGAACGCAAACGGCGAAGCCAGGCTTGATGCCCAGCTTCGCCGCCAGCGGCCGCGCGGACGGAACGTCCGGCTGTTTCGCCACCGCTCTACCGCTTGAGCGACGCCTTCAACGAGATCGGAGTGGCCGCGAGCGCGCGCGCGATGATGCAGCCCTTGCTGGTCTTCTCCGCGTGCTCGAGGAAAAGGGCCTCGCCGATGTTCGGCACATCGCCCACGCAGGTGAGATCGATGTGGGTGATCAGGAAGCCCTTGTCATCCTTGCCGAGGTGCACGTCGGCGGTGGTGTGAATGCTGTTGGCCACGAACCCGAGCTGCGCCAGCGTGTTGGCGAGCGCCATCGAGAAGCACCCGCCGAGCGCTGCCCCGATCATCTCCTCGGGATTTGCGCCGGGCTTGTCCTCGAAACGCGACGTGAACGAGTAATCGCCTTCGTAGGCGCCGCTCCCGAACTTGACGTGGCCCTTGCCAGCCTTGAGATCACCCTTCCACTCCGCAATCGCCTGACGTGCCATGCAACCCTCCTGATGAGTGCTTGTCGAAGCCGTGCAATCACCCATCGTATTACAGGCGCGCCAGGTCGCAGCGCGTCAGGCGTCGCTGGCGCTCGTCGGGCCGCGTGGCCGACCGCGCGAAGCGCGGCCTGCCGGATGCAGTGAGGCTCTACTGACGCGGCGGGGCGTCCTTGACGATGAAGACCTTTTCGCCGGGCTTGATCAGCAGCAGATCGCGGCGCGCCACCGATTCGATCGCCGTCGGATCCTCGCGGAGGCGGCGGGCCGTCTCACGAAGCGCCGAATTGTCGTCCTTGGCCTGCTGCAGCGCGCGTTCCACCGCGGCGAAGGTCCGCCGTGCCTGGAGCAGGGCGAGCACGCCGTTCTCGCCGACCACCGCGTCGACAAGGACGACCGCGGTAATGAAGAGGAGGGTGAAGCGGACGATCTTGCGGCCGCGGCCGCTCGATCGCGGCGGAAGGGGAGCGGCGGCGGGGCGCTGATCGCGCGGAGTCACCGATCCTCCGAGCCGGTCTTGACCGACGGCGGCGCGCCTTGGCTCTGACCGAGGCCCAGGTACTGCTCCAGGGCTCTGATGAGCACGGAACGCAGGTCGGCCCGTTCGTCCATCGCGCGGATCTTGGCGGCGCGCCAGAGATCGCCCGGGAGCTCAACGGTAGTCTTGACCGTGTCGCTGTCGGTCCGTTTTCCCGCCACTGCGGGTAGCAGTCTAGGCTTGAACACGGTCATACGGCAAGGCTTGTCAGCGCGTCCCCGCGGACGCATTTATACATAGTGGCGCGGTTACATGCAAACCTTTTTATGTGGAAACGGTTTTACGGGTATACTCCGGCCCATCTGCTCGCAATGGCACAAACTGACACCGACCTCGTTATCGCCCTGACAACGGTCCCGATGGACCTGGATGTCGACGAGCTGGTCCGTAAGCTGCTGGAGCGCCGGCTGGTCGCGTGCGCGAACGTGCTTCCGCCGATGCGGTCTGCCTACTGGTGGAAGGGGACGATCGAGACGGCGGAGGAGCGCCAGATCGTTTTCAAGACGCGGCAGGGGTGTGTCAACGCCCTGGAGGCGGCCCTACTGGAGCTGCACCCCTTCGAGGTTCCGGAGTTCCTCATGATTCCCGTTTCCGGCGGGGGCGAAGCATATCTGCGGTGGGTGAGAGAGGAAACAAAAGAAAGGGCAGAAGACTAGGCTCAGCCTTCCGCCCTTTTGCCTTGAGCCTTTTGCTTCCGCCTGGCTTGTTGCCTTTTGCCTTGCCGGGGACCTCAGGCGGCGCAGGTCGGGAGCAGTGCCCGCAACTTCTCGAGGTCCAGCGGCTTGGTCAGGAAGTGGGCCCCCAGAGTGGCCGCCTCCTTCCGAAGCACCGGGTCGTCGAACCCGGAGACCACCAGCCACTGGGTATTCGGACTGTTCGACTGCGAATAGTGAATCAGCTGCAGGCCGTTGTAGTTGCCGAGCCGGACGTCGACGATGACGGCGGCCGGCCGCGCCTGGCTCAGGTAGGCGCGGGCGTCCGCGTATGCGCGGAACGTCTTTGTTTCATGCCCCCAGTGCTTGAGGATCTGCTCCACGGCAACAAGGCAGCTGACGTCGTCGTCGACGATGACGATGGGGCCGGTTTCGGCTGGGGCGATGCCTGGTTCGGAGGAGATAGTCATCGGACCGCTACCCATTGAAGATTATCCCGCAACCGCGACCGGCCGTGAACTGCCGTGTTGCGACCGGCTGGAGATCGTCCGGAAGCGCTGGAACGGCAAGTGGCAATTGTGCTTCCGCAGGAATCCGAGGAAGCGCTTGTAGTCTTCGCCGGGCATGTTGAAGAGCGCGACCACCAAGCGGTAGTTGCCGTTGGTCTGCTCGAGGCCCAGCTCGATGATCCGCCGCAGGTCGTTGCGGGTGAGATCGCGCGACATGAACAGCGGGTAGACCGTTGCCCAGAACGATTCGCCGTGCCGCAGCATGCGTGCCATCAACTCGTCCACCTGCGACGACTGCACGGTGGTTGGCGTCGCGCCGGGCGTTGCGGCCACTTCGACGCGCTCTGCGGTCCGCACCAACTCCACGGGCAGGTCGATCGGACGCAGCACTGGTCCCGAGCGACTTGAGCGCGATCCGCTCGGCGACGTTGCGCAGCTCGCGGATGTTGCCCGGCCACCGATACGTCATCAGCGCGTCCCACGTGGCCTGCTCGATGCGCGGCCGCTCGACGCGGTGCTGATCGCAGTAGAACCCTAGGTAGTGCTCGAACAGGATCGGCACGTCCTCGATGCGCTCGCGCAGCGGCGCGATGTGCATGCGGATCACGTTGAGACGGAAGAACAGATCCTCGCGGAAGTTGCCGGCGGCGATCTCCTTCGGCAGATCGCGGTTGGTCGCCGTGATCAGCCGCACGTTGACGCGGGTGTGCGAGCGGTCCGCGCCGATGCGCTGGATCTCGCCGGTCTCAAGGAAGCGCAGGAGCACCACCTGCATGCGGGTGCTCATCTCGCCGACTTCGTCGAGGAAGACGGTGCCGTTCGGCGCCATCTCCAGCAGTCCGGGTTTGTCGCGATACGCGCCGGTGAAGCTGCCGCGTACGTGGCCGAAGAACTCCGACTCGAGCAGCGAATCGGGCAGGCCGGCGCAGTTGACCGTGACCAGCCGGCCCGAGCCGCGCGGGCGCTACGCTCGTGGATCAGGCGCGCGACGACTTCCTTGCCGACGCCAGTCTCACCGGTGATGAGCACCTTGGCGCCGGAACGCGCCGCACAGTCGATCTCGGTCTGGATGGTCCGGACCGCTTCGCTGCGGCCGAGCAAACGCACTTCCGAATTGGGTACCGCTGACACCACTGCCCCCCTGTGAACCGCCGTCGGCTGCTGCCCGCATTGCAGTGTCGGCCGCCGTCCTGCGTATCCTACTGTAGTGGCGGAGACTAATGTCAACCGAAATATCGTCTATAGTCAGCATTTGTCGTATACATGCACAACAAGTTCGCCGAAACAGTGTGCGAATGTGCTGCAAATCTGGGTCCTCAAGCGGCGGACCACTCGAACGGACAGAGGGATCACCCGATATCCGTTCTGCCCCGAGTGCGGCGCAGGCATCGAGCGCCGCTAAAAGCACCGAAAGTCTCCTAATTCACGTACATTCTTCCAGCGCCGATAGCCTTCGGTCGGATTGTCCGCGCCGGCCAGGAAGCGCAGTCCGCGCGCATGAACGCGGTAAGCCATTTGACCTGTCAGTATTTACGACAGATGCTGGCGCGGCGGCCGGATGCGGTCGGGTTGTTGCTTCGGTCGCGTGGCGGATGACCAGACAACGGCCCGACGTCCAGATTCGAGTTGATCGGGACCAGCGCCGTGATGCGCGAGCTTCGCGCCGAACTCGTGCGGGTGGCCTGGTCCGACGCCAAGGTGCTGATCACCGGCGAGAGCGGTGTAGGCAAGGAAGTCGTCGCCCGCGCCATCGGTGCGCAGTCGTTGCGCGCGTCGGCCCCGTTCGTGCCGGTCAACTGTGCCGGGCTGCCCGAGAACCTGCTCGAATCGGAGTTGTTCGGTCACGTCAAAGGCAGCTTCACCGGCGCGTATCGCGACAAGCCGGGCAAGCTGGAGATGGCGCGCAACGGGACCATCTTCCTCGACGAGATCGGCGAGATGACGCCGCGGATGCAGGGGCTGCTGCTGCGGTTCCTCGAGACCGGCGAAATCCAGAAGGTGGGCGCCGAGCAGGTGGCGCTCGCCGCCAACGTGCGCGTCATCGCGGCAACCAACCGCAACCTCCGCGATCTGATCACCCAGGGGCTGTTCCGCGAAGACCTGTTCTTCCGCCTCAACGTCATCCACATCGTCGTGCCGCCGCTGCGCGAGCGCCGCGAGGACATCCCGCTGCTGGTCGACCACTTCCTTCGCAACTTCACCGACGACGACGGTGGGCCGACTCGCGGCAGGTGCTCGGACCGATGGTCTCCGACATCAGCCCCGAGGCGATGGACGCGCTCAAGCAGGCGCCGTGGCCGGGCAACGTCCGGCAGCTCGAGAACGTCGTCGAACGGCTGATCGTCACGGCGCGGCGCGAGCGGATCGAGCTCGAGGATCTGCCGCTCGAAGTGCGGACACCGGCGCAGTCGAGCGCAAGCCCGCGCGCGAGCGGCGCCGTACCGTGGCCGACGATCTGTTCCAGAAGCTGGTGGAGGAGCGGCAGTCGTTCTGGACCGCCGTCTATCCGCTCTACATGAATCGCGAGATCACGCGCGCCAACGTCCGCGACCTGGTCCACAAGGGCCTCGAAGAAGCGCGCGGCAACTACAAGATCGTCGCAAAGCTGTTCAACCTCGAGCCGCGCGAGTACAAGCGCTTCCTCAACTTCCTGCGGAAGCACGACTGCCAGCTGCCCATTCAAGGAGTACAGACAGTAGGAGTCAGGAGATAGGAGCCAGGAGACAGGACAGGGACGAGGAACTAGGAACCAGGAACCAGGAACTAGGAAACTGGAAGTCGCACGTTTCTGTTTCGTGGTTCCTATTTCCTAGTTCCTGTTTCCTAGTTCCTGTTCCTTCCCGCCTCCTGCCTCCTGATTCCTGCTTTTGTCCCTACGCGAGGGCTTGCGTCAGATCGGTCTTGAGGTCGTCGACGTCCTCGATCCCGACCGAGACGCGCACCAGTCCATCGCTGATGCCGATGGCCGCGCGCCGTTCCGGCGGCACCGAGGCGTGGGTCATCACCGCCGGGTGCGAGATCAGCGTCTCGACGCCGCCGAGGCTTTCGGCCAGGGCCAGCAGGCGGACGCGCCCGAGCAGCCGCCTCGCCGCGTCGATCGATCCGGTGTCGAACGAGATCAGCCCGCCGAACCCGCGCATCTGCCGCGCCGCGAGTGCGTGCTGCGGGTGCGACGGCAGGCCCGGGATAGATCGTCTGCTGTGACCTTCGGGTGGCCGGCAAGGAACTCCGCCAGCGCCATCGCGTTGGCGTTGGTCCGCTCCATCCGGACGTCGAGGGTCTTGGTCCCGCGCAGCACCAGCCACGAGTCCATCGGGCCGAGGATCGCGCCGGCCGCGTTCTGCACGAACCGCATCCACTCCTCGTCGTCGGCTCGGCGGACGACGACGATGCCGCCGACGCTGTCGCTGTGGCCGTTGAGGAACTTCGTCGTGCTGTGCACGACGATGTCGGCGCCGAGCGCCAGGGGCTGCTGGAGGTAGGGGCTGGCGAAGGTGTTGTCCACGACCACGCGAACGCCGTGCCGGTGCGCGATGTCGCTGGCCGCGGCGAGGTCGGTGATCCGGAGCAGCGGGTTGGTCGGTGACTCGAGGAACAGGTACTTGGTGCGCGGGGTGATCGCCGGCGCGATCAGATCGAGGTTCGACGAGTCCACGTAGGAGAAGCACAGGCCGAACTTGCGGCGGACGCGCTCGAACAGGCGGAACGTGCCGCCGTAGGTGTTGTCGCTGACCAGGACGTGGTCGCCCGACTCGAGCCGCGTCAGGATCGCGTCGATGGCCGCCATGCCCGACGCGAACGCGAAGCCCGGCGATGCCGCTTTCGATTGCCGCGACGTTGCGCTCGAGCGCCATCCGGGTCGGGTTCTGGGTCCGACCGTACTCGAATCCCTTGTGCTGACCGAGGCCCTTCCTGGACGTAGGTCGAGGTCTGGTAGATCGGCGTGATGATTGCGCCGGTGCTCGGATCGGGCTCCTGGCCGGCATGAATGCAGATGGTGCTGAAGCGCGCGTCGTCGTTCAGTTTCATGGGCGGTAATCCAAGTCGCTAACGATACTCTGATATCATTTTCGCGCGCAAACACCGCGCGCCGCGGTTCGACGCGCGTCGCAGCGCGCGTGACCGGGTCCCTTGGCGTGGTCGCCGCGCGCGCTGCCTATGGCCGCTCCAGTCCGCCCGCCGCTCCTGCCCGGCCCCGCGCCTTCGCGCGCCGCCGTCTGGCGGCAATGGCTGCTCAGCACCTTCCCCGGTCGCTCGCTGCTCATCGGCCTGGTCGTCAAGTCGCTGACGGCGATGATCTCGGCCGTCGCCGGCGGGATGCCGCCGGTCGTCGACGCGATCGACATGGTCGGCAGCCTCGCGCTGATCTTCGCGGCTGCCTACGGACTCACCCGTTTCGTCTTCTGGGCCAAGCGCCGGCTGCTGTGGCGCGTCCGGCGGAAGCTCATCCTGTCGTACGTGTTCGTCGGCGTCGTCCCGGTCCTGCTGGTGATCACGTTCTTCCTGCTGGCCGGCCTGCTCCTGTTCTTCAACGTGAGCTCGTACCTGGTGAAAGTCGCGCCTCCGTTCGCTGAACGACCAGGTCCAGTTCCTGGCCCAGACGACTGTCGCGGAACTGCAGCCGAGCCCGACCTCCGCCGCGTTCATCGAAGACGCTCGAGCGCCGCCTCGCCGGGCATCGAGACGCGCTACCCGTTCGTCTCGCTCGCCATCGTCCCGGTCGGCGGTTTGTCCTGCCCGGTGGAGCCGGCGCGGGCCGCGCGCGCGCCGCGCACGGTGCCGATTACGTTGCCGCGAACCGCCGGCGCCTGGGCCCACCTCGATGCTCCAGTGGTGCTGCCGAAGTGGATCGCCTGCCAGGGCTTCTCCGGCCTGCTCGCCTACAACGTGCTTCCGACCGCCGCGGATCCGCAGGCCCATACTCGCCTCGTGATCCGCGCCGTGGCGTTTCCCGAACTGCCGAACCCGACCTGGGCGGTCGTGCTCGACGTGCCGCTTTCGGCCGTCGTCGAACAGCGCATCACCGACGAGACCGGAATCCGCATCGGCGAGGTGACGGCGCTCCCGTTCGGCTCGCGCGAGAACGTGCTGCCGGTCGCCGGACGGGCGGTCGAGCCGATTGCCGCCGATCCGCTCGGCCGCGAGCAGACCTTTTCGCTGACGACGCAGCGCTGGGTCGCGTTCCTCGACTACACCGACTGGGCGACCGGCACGCAGTCGGGCGCGACGCTGGCGATGCGCATCAACGCCTGGGCCATCTACGACCGGCTGTCGGCCGCGTCGGCCAGCGTCGGCGAGATGAACTTCGGCCAGCTGCTGCTGGCCGTGCTCGCGCTCGTCGGCGGGCTGTTCCTGATCATCCAGTTCGTGGCGCTGGTCATCGGGCTGCTGCTGGCGCGGCAGATCACCGGCGCCGTCCACGACCTGTTCACCGGCACCCAGCACCTCCGCAACCGCGACTTCGTGCACACCATCCCGGTGCGGGCCCGCGATCAGCTCGGCGAGCTGGCCGACTCGTTCAACGCGATGACCGGCGAGGTGCGGACGCTGCTCGGCGAGGTCGTCGAGAAGGGCCGGATGGAGCAGGAGATGCACGCCGCCCGCGACATTCAGCAGAAGCTGCTCCCGCCGGCGCCGCGCAACCTGCACGGTCTGACGCTCGCCGCCTTCTGTGAACCGGCGCGCGAGGTGGCGGGCGACTATTACGACTTCCTGCCGATCACCGAGACGATGATCGGGGTGCTCATCGCCGACGTCGCCGGCAAGGGGCTGGCGGCCGGGCTCTACATGGTGCAGCTCAAGGTGATCGTCCAGTCGCTGGCCCGGCTGCATCACGAGCCGCGCGAGTTCCTCATCGCCGTCAACCGCGTCGTTGCCCAGAATCTCGACGCCAAGAGCTTCATCACGATGACCTACGCCGTGATCGATCTGGAGCGGCGGGAGATGACCTTCGCGCGGGCCGGGCACTGCCCGCTCATTCTCGTCCCGGGGCGGGACCCGGCCGGGCTGCGGCACGCCGACGTGCTTGCGCCGGACGGCCTGGTCGTCGGGTTCAACATCGACGATGGCCAGCTGTTCGAGTCGATGCTCGAGGAGCGGTCCGTGGCGCTGGCCCACGACGACCTGGTGGTGCTCTTCACCGACGGCATCAGCGAGACGATGAACGAAGCGTTCGATTGCTACGGCGAGGCCCGGCTGTCGAAGGTGATCGAGCAGTACGCCCATCTGCCGTTCGATCAGCTGCGGTCGTATATCCTTGCCGAGCTGCGGGCTTTCGCCGGCACTGCCGACCAGCACGACGACATGACGATGATCATGATGAGAGTCGGATGAGCACGCTGACGACCGTGTTCCGCACGCGATCCGAGATCGAGGCCAACGTCGTCCAGGCGCTGCTCGACAGCCACGGGGTGCAGTCGGTCCGCACCGCGGGCGCGCCGCCGGGCATGTTCGCGTTCACGGTCAGCACGCTCGGCGAGACGCGGCTCTCGGTTCGCGACGAGGAGGCGGAAGAAGCGGTGCGGATCATCGAGGCGCATCGCGAGCAGGTGCCGGGCGGGCTGGTCGTGCCGCTGCCGCAGCAGTTCGACGCGCTCGAGAACCGGCTCGGCTACCGCTTCCGCGATCGCGGGCTTCTCGAGCACGCGCTGACCCACAAGTCGAAGGCACACGAGGACCCGAGCGGCGGCGTGTTCGACAACGAGTCGCTCGAGTTCCTCGGCGACGCGGTGCTCGGGTTGGTCGTCGCCGACGCGCTGTTCAAGGCCTTCCCGACCTACTCAGAAGGGCAGAAATCGAAGATCAAGGCCAACCTCGTCTCGACCGCCTCGCTGGCCGAGCTTGCCGATCGGCTCGGGCTGGGCGACCACATGATCCTCGGCCGAGGCGAGGAGAAGACGGGCGGCCGGCGCAAGCCGGCGCTGCTGGCCGACACCTGCGAAGCGATCATCGCGGGGCTGTATCTGGATGGCGGCCTCGAGGCTGCGCGCGGCTTCCTGGTTCGCGAGCTGGGATCGCGGATCGAGGAAGCTCGCCAGCCGGGCTACTTCGGACGCGATCACAAGTCGCGGCTGCAGGAGCGGTTGCAGGGCCTCGGCCACTCGCTGCCGGTATACCGCGTGCTGGTCGAGACCGGCCCCGAGCACCGGAAGGTGTTCTCGGTGCAGGTGGCTTCCGGAGACCGAGTCCTCGCCCACGGCGAGGGTCGGACGAAGAAAGACGCCGAACAGGAAGCGGCTCGCGTCGCGATCGAGCAGCTGGAGGCAGGAACCGAAGCTCAGGGCTAAATCGGGTGCGACTGGCGCGGCCGGTGCGCACCCCTGCACCTATGCACCTGTGCACCCCTGCACCAGCGTCGTCAGTCGATTTCGATGATTCCTACCGCTCGCCGATCGCCGCTGAGGCGCGCCACTCCGGCCGGCTCGGTTTCCGGCAGCCTGACCGCCGCGTACGCCTGCACCTCGCGAGCGACCTCGTCCACTGACGGCGGCACCGGCCGGCAGTGCAGCCGGACCCACAGCCGCAGCAACGGATCGGCAAAGCTGTAGCGCTTCTGCCGCGCGACGATCAGATCGACGTCTTCGAGCCAGGACAAGTAGTCCTTGGTCGACCCCGGGGTGCGTTGCAGCCGTTGCGCGATCTCGGTCAGGGTCAGCGGTTCGTCGTCGGCGAGGATCTCGAGGATCGCCTTGAGCGCGCCGTAGCCGCGCGCGCGATGCAGCCGCAGCTCGTAGCGGTAGCCGCACCAGGCGGTGAGGGCGCCGTCGGCGGTCAGCAGCGCCGTGAGCGCGCTGATCGGATCGCCGGCGCGGGTGCTCATCGCGGCGGAGGCCTCGCCGAGCGCGCGCACGTAGGCGGCGCGGCCATCGGTGAGCGCCTGGACGGTGCGGCCAAGGAACTCACGATCGGCCGTTGTCACTTCACCCATCGGCGGCAGCATCGCCGTGACCTCGGTGGGGGACAGCGATGGCAGGTGAATGACTTCGAAGCGCGCGCCGGCGTCGCGCAGGACGCGATGCGCGCGGGCGACGTAACGGCTCGTGAGCACGAAACGATTGCCGCTCGCAGCCAGCGCGTCCAGCGTCTCGCGGAGTACGTGCCGCAGTCCTGGGAAGCTTTCGAAGGTCCGCAGCTCGAGGATCTCGTCGAGCAGGAAGGTGGCGGCGCGCTCGCCGGGCATCCGGGTCAGCAGCCGGAGCGTGCGCTCGAATGCCTCGCGAGGCGAGGACGGCTCGACAGTCGGGGCCGCCTGCAGGAAAGGCGAGGACGACGCCACGGCGCGATAGAACCGCTCCGGCGTACTTGCCGATCGTTCCAGGTCCACGTACTGGCAGGCGGCTCGGCCCAGACGATCGGCGAGGCCGTGCAGCAGCGTGGTACGGCCGCTGCCGCAACCGCCCAGGATGACGGGAATACGAGCCGGGCTGGCGTCCAGCGCCGTCAGCACGCGGCGCTCGAGTCCGTCATGGGGGGCCATCATCGCTCGTTGTGCTCCAACATCGGAATGTTCACGCCGCGCTCGCGCGCGGTAGAAATCGCTTCGGGATAGCCGGCGTCTGCATGGCGCGCGACGCCGATCCCCGGGTCGCACGTCAGCACGCGCTGGAGCTTCTCGTCGGCCTCGGCCGAGCCGTCGGCCACGATTACCATGCCGGCGTGAATTGAATAGCCTATCCCGACTCCGCCGCCGTGGTGCACCGAAACCCACGTCGCGCCGGCAGACGCGTTGACCAGCGCATTCAGGATCGGCCAGTCGGCGATCGCGTCGCTGCCGTCGCGCATCGCTTCAGTTTCGCGGTTGGGCGACGCCACCGAACCGGTGTCGAGGTGATCGCGGCCGATCACGATCGGCGCCGAGACGGCGCCGGTGCGAACCAGCTCGTTGAGGCGGAGCCCGAAACGGGCGCGGTCTCCGTAACCCAGCCAGAAGATACGCGCCGGCAACCCTTGGAACGCCACGCGCTCGCCGGCGAGCCGAATCCAGCGGCACAGCGCCTCGTCCTCGGCAAACATCTCGAGCGCCGCGCGATCGGTCGCGAAGATATCGGCCGGGTCGCCGGAAAGCGCGACCCAGCGGAACGGCCCTTTGCCTTCGCAGAAGAGCGGCCGGATGTATTCGGGCACGAAGCCGGGAATCCGGAACGCGTCGGTGACGCCGGCTGTCACCGCGTGTGCGCGAATGTTGTTCCCGTAGTCGAATACGACCGCGCCGTGGTCCTGCAGCGCGCGCATCGCGCTGACGTGCACGCCCATCGCGGCGATGCTGCGACGCACGTAGTCGGCCGGTGACGTTTCGCGCAGCGTCGCCGCGTCGGCGAGCGTGAGGCCATTCGGCACGTAGCCGACCAGCGGATCGTGCGCGGCGGTCTGGTCGGTCACGATATCGGGGACCACCCCCCGCCTGCACCAACTCGGGCATCACGTCGGCAGCGTTGGCCACCAGGCCCACCGAGCGCGCCTCGCCCGCGGCCATGTAGCGCCGCACCCGGGCCAGCGCGTCGTCGAGATTGCCGGTGGACTCGTCGAGATAGCGGCTCCGCAGGCGCCGCTCGATGCGCTCGGGATCCACCTCGATGACCAACGCGACGCCGTCGTTCATCGTGACCGCGAGCGGCTGGGCGCCGCCCATGCCGCCGAGGCCGGCGGTAACAGTGAGTCGGCCGGCCAGCGAGCCGCCGAAGTGCCGACGGGCCAGCGCGGCCAGCGTCTCGTAGGTCCCCTGCAAGATGCCCTGGCTGCCGATGTAGATCCAGCTGCCGGCGGTCATCTGTCCGTACATCGTCAGCCCTTTGTCTTCCAGATCGCGGAACGTTTCCCACGTGGCCCAGTGCGGCACGAGGTTCGCGTTGGCAATCAGCACCCGCGGCGCGTGCCGCGAGGTGCGGAAGACGGCGACCGGTTTTCCCGATTGGACGATCAGCGTCTGGTCGGCGTCCAGCTCGCGCAACGCGGCGACGATGGCGTCGAACGCTTCCCACGAGCGCGCGGCGCGGCCGGTGCCGCCGTAGACGACGAGATCTTCAGGCCGCTCGGCCACCTCGGGATCGAGATTGTTCATCAGCATCCGGAGGGCGGCTTCCTGGGGCCAGCCCTTGCACGTCAGCGACGTGCCGCGTGGAGCGCGGATGGAACGAACGGCGGTGGTCATCAGCGGCAAACGGTGTGATGGGGATGTGAAGTGAAGATAAGAAACTAAGCACCGTCGAGCGGCTTGTCAATTGAAAATGCGGGGGGAAATCAGTTGACAGGAATCCCGGTCGCGTACTCGAGTGCGCCGCTCGACAACAATCCGGTAATCGCATCGATATCGGGCGATGGCGAACGATCGTCCTGCAAGGTTGGAACCACGGCCCGAACCGCGCCGTGCGCGCCCATCAGCGGCGGCGTGCTGACCAGCGGCGCGCGCAGATCGATCGCCTGGCAGGCGCAGAGCATTTCGACCGAGAGTACCTGGCGCGCCAGTTGCAACGCACGCTCGGCCTTGAGCGCCGCGCCCATGCTCATGCTCACGTGGTCTTCCTTGTTCGCCGACGTAGGAATTGTGTCCGCCGAGGCCGCGTGACACAACGTCTTCAGTTCCGAGGTGAGCGCCGCCGCGGTCACCTGCGCGAGCATCAACCCGGATTGGAGTCCGCCGTGCCGAGTGAGGAACGCCGGCAGACCGCTGAGCGCGGGGTTGACGAGCCGTTCCGATCGCCGCTCGCTGATGGTGGCAAGTTGTGTCACCGCCATCGCCAGGAGATCGGCGGCGAGTGCCACCGGCGCGCCATGGAAGTTGCCGCCCGACACGATTTCCGCATCGGCGGCGAAGACCATCGGGTTATCGGTGGCCGCGTTCATCTCCACCATCACCACGTGGCGTATCCAGGCGAGTGCCTCGCGTGCCGCGCCGTGAACCTGCGGCACGCACCGCTCGGAGTACGCGTCCTGGACGCGGCCGCATCCGGCGTGCGAGGCGTTGAGCGGGCTGCCGTCGATCAACCGCCATAAATTGTCAGCCGACTTCGCTTGTCCAGCGAAGGCCCGCGGCGCGTGGATGCGCGGATCGAACGGGCGGCGCGAGCCGAGCAGCGCATCGATGGTCAGCGCGGCGATGACGTCGGCGGTGCGGGCCAGTTGCTCTGCGCCAGCCAATGCCAACCCCAGCACGGCGGTCGATGCCTGCGTTCCGTTGATGAGCGCCAGCCCCTCTTTGGGGGCGAGTGATACCGGTGCGAGTCCCGCCGCGGCCAGCGCCGCTGCACCCGGTTCGGTGCGCGCGCCGTCCCAGGTCTGGCCCTCGCCAATCAGCACCAGCCCAAGATGCGCGAGCGGCGCGAGGTCGCCGCTGGCGCCAACCGATCCGCGGCTTGGGACCAGTGGGTGGATGCCGCGATTGAGGAGCTCGAGCAAGGCGTCGAGCGTTGCCGGACGCACGCCTGAGAATCCTTTCGCGAGCACGTTGGCGCGCAGCGCCATCATCGCCCGGACCGTTCGCGGCGGCAGCGGCGCGTCCACGCCGGCTGCGTGGCTGCGAAGCAGGTTCACTTGCAGCGCGCCGAGATCCTCGCGCTCGATGCGGGTTTCGGCGAAGTTGCCGAACCCGGTGTTGATTCCGTAGACCGCGGCATCACCGGCCGCGAGCGTGTCGACGACAACGCGAGCCCGCGTCACCTGATCGCGCGCCGACGGCGCGAGGCCAACTTCGGCGCGGCCGTCGGCGATCGCCAGCAGGGCATCGAGTGTGAGCGTGCTGCCGTCGAGGAGAATCATCGTTGGTAGGATACAGTAGTAATCATGAACATCGCGGTACTCGGGGCGCAATGGGGTGATGAAGGCAAGGGCAAGATCGTCGATCTGCTCACACCACACTTTGGCGTCGTCGCGCGATATCAGGGCGGTCACAACGCCGGGCACACCGTTTACGTGCACGGCAAGAAGTTTGTTCTCCACCTCATTCCTTCGGGCATCCTCCACGATGGCGTGCTGTGCGTCATCGGCAACGGCGTTGTCGTCGATCCGCAGGCGTTGTTTGCCGAAGTCGACGAGCTGGCCGCGCTCGGCATCGACGTCGGAGACCGGCTGCTCATCAGCGACAAGGCGCACCTGATCCTGCCGTATCATCGCGAGCTCGACGTGCTCAGCGAGGCGCGCCGCGGCGAGCGGAAGATCGGCACGACCTCGCGCGGCATTGGTCCGGCTTACGAGGACAAGATCGGACGCCGCGGTATTCGCGTCTGCGATCTCGTCGATACCCAGGCGCTTGCCGACGAGGTGCGCGAGAACGTGAGCGCGCGCAACCAGATCATCAAGGACACGAAGATGGAGTGGCGCGCCGTCTACGACCAGCTGCTCGTCCACGGCGAGCGGATGCGGAAGTGGACCGGCGACGTATCGCTCGTGCTCGATCGCGCGATGCGCGAGGGCAAGCGGCTGCTGATCGAAGGCGCGCAGGGCACGATGCTCGATATCGATCACGGTACCTACCCGTTTGTGACCTCGTCGAATGCCTCGATCGGCGGGGCGTGTACCGGCCTCGGCATTCCGCCGAAGGCGGTCCACGGTGTGCTCGGTGTTGCCAAGGCATACACGACGCGCGTCGGCGAAGGACCGCTGCCGACCGAGCTCTTCGGCGAGATGGGCGAGCGGTTGCGCGAGAGTGGGCAGGAGTACGGCGCGTCAACCGGCCGGCCGCGCCGGTGTGGCTGGTACGACGCCGTCGCGGTACGCTACGCCGTCCGGGTCAATGGCATCGACGCGGTCGCGCTGACGAAGCTCGACGTGCTCGACGGCCTGGATCAGATCGAGATCTGCACTGGCTACGCGATCGGGGGTCGCACCATCACCGAGTTCCCGGCCGACCTCACCAGCGACGGCGGTACGTCCCGTGTACGAGTCATGGCCGGGTTGGCGAGCGCCGACTCGCGGCGTCACGCGGTTCGAGGATTTACCGACCGAGGCGCGGCGCTATATCGCACGGCTCGAAGAGGTGAGCGGGGTGCCGATCGCGATCGTCTCGACCGGCTCGGATCGCGCTGAGACGATCGTCCGGGAGGACAGCATCGCCGCGCGCTGGTTCCCCGGCGCCCTCACACCCCATCCGGCGTGAGGCCGCAGCGTCACCCGTCACTTTTCGATCGAACCATCGCCCTTGCGATAGAGCCGGGCAAAGTCCTGGATGGCCTCGGCTTCGCCACCCGACAGCTTCAACCCCGCGCGATAGCGCGGCCCCTGTCCTGACGGCATCTCGAACGAGGCCCACACCACCAGGGCAGCGCAGCGGACCGCGCGCCCGCCCTCGTTCCTGGCGTCCGGAAGCTGCATCCGCACCCGCTGGTTGGGACGCAGCACCATCTTCGAGATCACCTGGGCCCCGACCGGCGACAGATCGATGAGCTCCGCCGGGTTGCCATCGACCGTGACGGACACACCCGAGAGAATCCGGATTCGCTCCGCGCGGCGCGTGCCGCGCTGGTCGAGTATCGCTGGAGCGGCAGCACCGTTGGGCGGCGCGCTGGTGACCGGGGCAGGCGCAGGAGCGGGGGCCGCCGGTGTCGCCACGGCTGTGGCCGTGGCGGGTGTAATACCGGCACCGCTCTTCTTGCGGTTTCGTTCCAGGGCCGGCTCAGGCGGCGGCTCCAGAATCTTGATCTGGCACCTGGTCAGCGCTGGATCGTCCATGACGCGGCCGATCAGCGCCTCGCCACGCGGACTGACCGCGAACTGCTGCTCGATGGCAACGATGTCGGGCTTGTGCGTGGCGATGAACTCGACGGCTTCGCGGACCTGGTATTCGGTGAAGACCTGAAGCGGGCTGTCTGACAACTGCCCACGCAGCCCAGCAAGTGCGTCCGCAGGTCCAATCAGCACGATCGCCGGCACAACCTCGAAAGTGTACACCACGCCCCGGGGCGCCGCCGTGCGTAGAATCAGGTGGTGAGCTCCGATGCGCCCGCCGTCCGCTGCCGCGGGCTCGTCAAACGCTATCCCGACGTGGTGGCGGTAGCCGGGCTCGACCTCGCGGTCGCCCGCGCTGAATGCTTCGGCCTGCTCGGGCCGAATGGCGCCGGGAAGACAACCACGATCGAAATCCTGGAAGGGCTCGTCGATCAGGACGAGGGCGAGGTCGAAGTGCTCGGCCGGCAGTGGAGCACCGATCGCGCGGCCTTGCGGCAGCGCCTCGGCATCCAGCTCCAGGAGACGCAGCTCAACGACAAGCTGACGGTGGAGGAGACGCTGCGGCTGTTCCGATCGTTCTTCAACGAAGGGCCTACTGTTGCCGAGCTGCTCGACATCGTCGAGCTCGGCGCCAAACGCCGCTCGTTCGTCGGCAAGTTGTCCGGCGGCCAGAAGCAGCGGCTGTCGGTGGCATGCGCGCTCGCCGGCCGGCCCGAGCTGCTCTTTCTCGACGAGCCGACAACCGGACTCGACCCGCAGTCACGGCGTCAGCTGTGGAACGTGCTCGAGCGGTTCCGCTCCGAGGGCCGGACCATCCTGCTGACGACGCATTACATGGACGAGGCACATACGTTGTGCGACCGCGTCGGCATCATGGATCGCGGGCGGCTGATCGCGCTCGGCACGCCGCGCGAGCTGGTCGCGTCGCTCGGCGCCGAGCACGTCGTCGAGTTCGGCGTGCAGGGGACCGCGCCGCGATGAAACCACGCTCGCGGCGCTGCCAGGTGTCAGCGGCGTCACCCATCGCAACGGGCACATCGCGCTCGCCACCGCAGAACTTCACGCCACCGTGCCGGCTCTTCTCGATCGGCTGCGTGCCGGACGCGCCGAGCTGACTCTGCTCACCACTCACAGCGCGACGCTCGAGGACGTCTTCGTGTCGCTCACCGGGAGGCACTTGCGCGATGCCTGATCGCGGCGGCGCATCCCATCCCCTCGTCGAGCTCACGCTCGCCCGCTTCCGGGAGTTCCTCCGCGAGCCCGAAGCGGTGTTCTGGGTGTTCGCGTTCCCGGTGATCATGACCTGCGCGCTCGGCATCGCATTCAGGTCACGCGGAACCGAGCCGGTGATCGTCGGCGTCGTCTCGCAGGACGGCGACGCTCCGATTCGCAGCGCGCTCGAGCACCACGGCGGCTTCACCGTGCGGAGCCTCCCGCCCGACGATGTCGATCGTGCGATTCGCGACGGCCGTGCCCCGGTGGTGGTGGTGCCGGGCACGCCGCCGACGTATCGGTTCGACGAGGCTCGCGCCGAGAGCCAGGTGGCGCGCCTGGCCGTCGACGCGGCGCTGCAGCGTGCCGCGGGCCGCACCGACGCGTTCACGCCTGCCGAGCAGCCGATCGATCAAGTGGGCTCCCGCTATATCGACTGGCTCGTGCCCGGCCTGCTCGGTATGAACATCATGAGCACGGGCCTGTGGGGCGTTGGCTTTGCGATCGTTCAGGCCCGAACGCGCAAGCTCCTCAAGCGGCTTGCGGCGACGCCGATGTCGCGCGCCGAATATCTGGCCTCGCACGTCCTCAGCCGCCTGCTCTGGCTCGCCCTCGAGACGGCGGTCATCGTCGGCTTCGCCCGGGTGGCGTTCAATGTCGGGGTGCGCGGCGGACTGGTCTCGCTGACGGCGCTCGCCCTCGCCGGCGCGCTCAGCTTCGGCGGGTTGGGGCTGCTCATCGCCAGCCGCGTCCGCACCATCGAAGGCGTGTCGGGCATCATGAACCTCGTGATGATGCCGATGTGGGTGCTCTCCGGTGTCTTCTTCGCGTCCAGCAACTTTCCCGACGTGATGCAGCCCTTCATCAAGGCGCTGCCGCTGACCGCGCTGATCGACGCGCTCCGTGGAGTAATCAACGAAGGCCTTCCGTTGCGCGCGCTCTGGAGCGAGCTCGCGATCCTCGCGGCCTGGGGAGCGATCCCGTTCGCGCTCGCGCTACGGCTCTTTCGCTGGCAGTAGCGCGCAGCGCAGATAGGCTTCAGGCTCCAGGCTTCGGGCTCCAGGCTTGCACGCGTGTTCCGCTGTCTTCGTGATCTGAGGACCACGGATGCAGCGCCACACGCGTGATCTGCCTAAAGCCCAAAGCCTAAGGGCTGGAGCCTGCTCCGCGCCGTCAGACGCGGTCGGCTGACGTGTAATACGCGAGGAGTGCTTTCTGGGAGTCGACCGCTTCGGCGGCCGACGCATCTCCGGCGCGCGTGTACGAGCCGTCGGTCTGCAGCACCCACTCGCGAACGCTGTCGGAGCCTAGGGCCGAGAGCACGACGTCGTGCAGGTGCTGACGCAGATCGGGATCGGCGATCGGGCAGAGGACTTCGACGCGGCGATCGAGGTTGCGCTCCATCAGGTCGGCGCTGCCGATGTAGACCTCCGGCTCGCCGCCGTTCTCGAAATAGTAAATCCGGGAGTGCTCGAGGAAGCGTCCGACGATCGAGCGGACCCGGATCCGATCGCTGATCCCGGGAATGCCCGGGCGCAGGCAGCAGACGCCGCGGACGATCATGTCGATCGGCACGCCCGACTGCGACGCCTTGTAGAGCGTCCGGATCATCGCCGGGTCGGCGACTGCGTTGTTCTTGATGACGATGCCGGCCGGCCGCCCCTCGGCGGCGTGGGCCATTTCACGCTCGACCAGGGCCCGGAATCCCTGTCGCAAACCGCCAGGTGCCACCAGCAGCGCGTGGTGAGAGCGCCGGCTCGAATAGCCGGTCAGCCCATTGAACACCTCGCTCACGTCGTCGACGATGCGCTCGTCGGCGGTGAACAACCCGATGTCGGTGTAGACCTGGGAGGTGAAGCGGTTGTAGTTGCCGGTCGCGATGTGCGCGTAGCGGCGGATCCCGTCGGTTTCCTTCCGGACGACCAGGGTCAGCTTGCAGTGGACCTTGAGGTTGACGATCCCGTAGACGACGTGAATGCCAGCCGATTCGAGCCGGTTCGCCCAGGCGATGTTGTTCCGTTCGTCGAACCGGGCCTTCAACTCCACCATCACCGCCACCTGCTTGCCATCCTCGGCGGCCTCGATGAGCATGTCGATGAGCGGCGAGTTCGCGCCAATCCGGTAGAGCGTCATCTTGATCGCGACGACATTCGGATCGGTGACCGAGGCGCGGAGGAACGTCTCGACCGAAGTGAAGGACTCGAACGGGTGGTGGAGCAGGAAGTCCTGGTCGGCAATCTGTTCGAAGACCTTGTCGGCGTCGTCGGGAGCCCAGAGCGTGTGCGGGATGAAGACCGGATCCTTGAGCGCCGGACGGTGCAGCTTCGTGAACGCGTGCCAGTCGCCAAACCCCATCCGGTCCGAGGTGCGCATCACGACGTCGTCGTCGACCTCGAAGTTTTCCATCAGGATGAGGAGCACGCGCCGCGGCATGTCTGATTCGACCTGCAGCAGCGACAGCGCCCCGTAGCGGAGCTGCTTGAGGCCGCGGTCCACCGTCTCGAGCAGGTCGTCGGCCTCGTCTTCCTGGATCACCATGTCGGTGTCGCGAATGATCCGGAAAAGGTGAGCGCCCTCGACGTGCGTGCCGGGGAAGAGCTCCTGGATGTTGCGGCGGATGACGTCCTCGAGGAAGACGAAGGTGGTGCCGGTGCCGGGGGTCAGCCCGTCGGCGAGCGCCACGAAGCGGGGCAGCATGCCGGGCACCTTGACCCGCGCGAACTTGGTCCGGCCGCCGTGGCGCACGCGGACCGCGAGGTTCATGCTCAGGTTCGAGATGTACGGGAACGGATGGCCGGGATCGAAGGCGAGCGGCGTCAGGACGGGGAAGATTTGCGCCTTGAAGTACTGCGCGAGCCACGCGTCGATTGCCGGCGTGTAGTCGGACGGCTCGAGGAAGCAGAATCCCGTCGGCGGCCAGGAGAGGACGAAGGCCCTTCGACCAGCACGCCGCCTGCTCGTCCATCTGCGCCAAAGCCCGCGAGCGGATGACGCCGAGCTCGTCCTCGGTGGAGAGCCCGTCGAACGAGGTTTCTTCGATGCCGGCCCGGAACTTCTTGAGGATAGTGGCGACCCGGACCATGAAGAACTCGTCCAGGTTGGTGCCGGCGATCGCGAGGAACTTGATGCGCTCGAGCAGCGGATGCGAGAGATCCTGGGCCTGGGCCAGCACCCGCCGGTTGAATTCCAGCCAACTCAGTTCTCGATTGATGTACAGCGCCGGTGCGCTCAGGTCGGCCGGGTCGAGCCGTGACCAGTCGATCGCCGGTCCCGGCTGGTGAGTGTCTGCTTCCGCCGCTCGCCGGCGCCGCGTGCGCCGCCCGTTGAGACTGGCGGCCTTTTCGGGCGCTGCCACCTACGTAGCTTATCAAACGGCAGTTACGGACCGCTCAGTTGGGGATCACTATCTATCTACCGCCTATCTACCCTACTTGCGCTCGCGTCGCGCTGTGAGAATGTGGCGCTTGACTGGCATCGTCAGGTGGCAGCGTGCCCTCTTTGGGTGACACTTCATGACCTGAATGGTGGACGATTCCATCTCACAAAGGCATGGAAAGCGTGTAAGATCTGGAATCCGAACCATTCTGCACCGTGGCGTGACCGCCGCAGTGAACCAAGGAGGCACCGTATGTCGCTGTCCCGTCGGCGACTCTTTCAGCGTCTTGCGACCCCGGACTTTTCCGCGCACGCGGAATGGATCGCCGCCCGGGGGCGCGAAGCCGGCATGATCGAGTACCGCGAGCAGGGCATGGCCGCAGGGGCCGCGCCCATTCGCATCGCCAGCAACGAGAATCCACTCGGGCCCGGCCAGCACGTGCTCGACGCGATCGTCGGGAAGTTTCCTGAGGCTCACCGCTATCCGTTCAACGCCACGCAGCACGAGGGCGTGCTGATCGAGGCCGTCGCCGACAAATTCAAGGCCAGGCCGGAGAACGTCGTGCTCGGCCCCGGGTCGGGCGCGATCCTGACCCACGCGGTCCGCGCGTTTACATCGGCCGGCAAGCCGCTGGTCACCGCGTGGCCCTCGTTCGAGGCCCCGCGCGATACGGCGAAGAAGCTCGGCACGCCGGTGAAGGAAGTCGGCTTCGACGGCAAGCTGAAGATCGATGTCGCGAAGATGGCCGATTCGGCCAAGGGCGCGGGCCTGGTGTTCTTCTGCAACCCGAACAACCCGACCGCCACCGTCCACGGCAAGACCGCCGTGGCCGACATGGTCAAGGCGATTCGGAGCTCGTCGCCGGACACGGTGATCCTCATCGACGAGGCGTATCACGACTACGTCACCGATCCGCTGTACCAGTCGGCGATCGACATCGCGCTCTCGACCCCGAACGTGTTCGTCACGCGCACCTTCTCGAAGGCCTACGGGATGGCCGGGCTGCGCGCCGGCTACGCGATCGGCCAGCCGGACACCATCAAGACGATCCAGAAGTTCAAGATGCCGTACGGGCTGAGCACGCTGACCCTCGGCGGGGCCCTCGTCGCGCTCGGCAACCAGCCGCACATCGACGAGGAGCGGGCGCGCAACACCGCGGTGAAGATGCTCACCGTCAAGGCGTTCGCCGACATGGGCATCACCGGTACCGACTCGCAGACCAACTTCCTGTTCATGGACATCAAGCGGCCCGCCGCCGGGTTCCGTGACGCCTGCCGCGCCGCCGGCGTGCTCGTCGGCCGGGACTTCCCGCCCTTCGAGAAGCAGTACGCCCGCATCTCCATCGGCACGATGGCCGAGATGCAGAAGGCCGTCGAGGTGTTCAAGAAGGTGCTGGGCACCATGTCGACGACGTCCAGCAAGGAACGGCGGTAGTCCGATGTCCCGACTGAAGGAGGTTTCAGCCATGTCGCTTTCGCGACGTTCGTTCGTCCAGACGCTGGGCGTCGGCGCCACCGGTCTGTGGATCACCTCGCGGGGCCGCGAGGGGTCGCTCTTCGCGCAGGGTCTCCAGCCCGTGCAGGGGCCGGCGCCGTCGATCATCCTGTCCAGCAACGAGAACCCGCTTGGCACCCACAAGGATGTGCTCGCTGCGATTCGCGGCGCCGCGTTCCCGGAGGCCGGCCGCTATCCGTTTGCCACCGCCTTCGAGGTGATGGATCTGCTGGCGAAGAAGCACGGCGTCAAGCCCGAGAACGTGCTGCTCGGGTCCGGTTCGACGCAGATTCTCCGCACCGCCACGCACGTCTTCACGACGAAGACCGCGGGGCTCGTGGCGGCGATTCCCGCCTACGAGGAGTGCGCCGATTACGCACGGTTGATGGGCCATCCGATCACCGGCGTGAAGCTCAATCCCACCGACCTCAAGATGGACCTCGACGCGCTGCAGCAGGCGTCGAAGGGTGCCGGCCTGGTGTTCTACTGCAACCCGAACAACCCGGTCGCGACCGCCATCACCGGCTCGGATACCAAGGCCTACCTGAACACGCTGATGAAGCAGTCCCCGACCACCACGGTGCTGGTGGACGAGGCCTATTTCGAGTACGGCACGATGCCGGGTTACGAAACGATGATCCCGCTCGCGGTCCAGAACCCGCGCGTGGTCGTCGCCCGCACTTTCTCGAAGTGCTTCGGCATGGCCGGCATCCGGATCGGCTACGCGATCGGGCACAAGGACACCATCGCGAAGATGACGGACTGGGACGGCATCGGCGACATCAGCGTCATGGCGCTCCAGGGCGCCAAGGCCGCGCTGGCGGTACCCGACACGTGGGTGAAGGAAGAGCAGAAGCGGAACGCCGCGGCTCGCAGCTTCACCCAGAAATGGTTCGCGGATCGCGGCTACCAGCCGACCGATTCGCAGTCGAACTTCATGTTCATCAACATCAAGCGGCCGGCCCGCGACTTCCGCGAGGCCTGCCTCAAGGAAGGCGTCCTGGTTGGGCGCGACTTCCCGCCCTACGAGAAGACCCACGTCCGCATCTCCGTCGGCACGATGGCGGAAATGCAGAAGGCGGTGCAGGTCTTCGATCACGCGCTGGCCCAGCCGGCCAAATCAGCAGCCTAGCGGCTGACGCTCCACGATGCAGCCCACCGGGTTTCTTTCGGCGCCCCCGAAGGAAGCCCGGTTGTCGTTTGCGCACCGCACGTGATGGAGGGCCCGATGGACATCGATCGTCGCGCGTTTCTGGCAAGTGTCGGCGGCCTGGCGGTAGTGGAGCGGCTCGACCCTGAAGCCAGGGCTGAAGCGCTCGAGCACTACATGATGGAGAAGCTCGACAAAGAAGCCGGCGGGCTGATCCTCGACGGCGAGGCGCAGCTGGCCGGCTCGCCGCCGGACGCCACGATCCGCCGTGGGGCCGGCGGACTGTTCGCGCCTCAGGGGCCGCCCAACAACCGCCGCATGCCGGAGCTGGCGCCGATGTCCGACAAGCCGACGCTGCTCGAGTTCTTCGAGAAGCGGTTCGCGCCGGCCAATCACGTGCTCCAGAGCGCCACCCGCGCCCTCAAGACCGGAATGAGCGAGGAGATTGTCCTCGCCTGCCTGCTCCACGACGTCGTCCTCAACCTGGTGAAGGTGGACCACGGCTGGTGGGGCGCGCAGATGATCGAGCCCTACGTGCCCGAGAAGGTGAGCTGGGCGATCCGGTATCACCAGGCGCTGCGCTTCTATCCCGACCCGGCCAACGGCTACGAGTACCCGGAGCTCTACAACCAGATCTTCGGCAAGGACTACGTCCCGCAGCCGCACATCAAGGCCGCCTACGAGTACGCGCGAAACCACAAGTGGTACATCGAGGCGCGCATGGTGACGGTCAACGACCTCTACGCGTTCGATCCGAATGCCAAGGTCTCGATCGAGCCGTTCCTCGACATTGTCGGCCGGCACTTCAAGCAGCCCAAGGAGGGCCTGGGGAACGACAACAGCCCGACCGCCCACATGTGGCGGACGATGATGTTCCCCGACAATCCGCTGTAAGCGAGCACTCCGCCGGGTCGGCGCCTTGCCGCACGGCCGCCGGCCCGGTTACCATCGCGCGCGACGATGATCATCGACTTCCACAACCATTACTACCCGCCCGAGTATCTCGACGCCGTCAAGGCAGGCCGTTCCGGCATCAAGATCGATTACGACAGCGACGGCAACCCCAGGCTGCACTATCCCGGCGACTACAACATCCTCGTGCCCGGTCATCGCGACCTGGACTACCGCGAAAAGGTGCTCGCCGATCTTGGCGTCGACCTGCAGGTGGCAACCTTCACGACTCCGGGCGTGCACATGGAGACGCGGGAGCTCGCCGTGGAGCTGGCGCGGCCCATCAACGACGCGTATGCCGCTGAACGGAAGCGGCGCAAGGCGTTCACGTTCCTGGCGACGCTCCCGCTCAACGATCCCGCCGCCTCGGTGGCGGAGCTCGAACGAGCGATGGGGCTCGGACTGCCCGGCGCCATGGTGTTCAGCAACGTCAACGGTGTGGCCCTCGCCGACGCCCGCTACGAGCCGCTCTGGCGCAAGGCCGACGAGCTGAACGCAGTGATCTACATCCACCCCGCGCATCCACTCGGCGTCGAAGCGATGGAGCAATACTGGCTGATGCCGCTGGTCGGCTTCCTGATGGACACGACCCTCGCCGCAGCGCATCTGGTGTTCGCCGGCGTGCCGCGCCGCTATCCTCGCATCACCTGGGTGCTGTGCCACATGGGCGGTGCGGTGCCTTATTTGGCCGAGCGCTTCGATCGCGGCTACGAGGCGTTCAGCGAATGCCGGCAGCACATCGACCAGCCGCCAAGCGCGTACCTGAAGCAGTTCTATTACGACACGGTGAACTTCGATCCGAACTGCATCGAGCTGGCGATCAGCTTCGCCGGCGTCGATCACATCCTGGCCGGCAGCGACTACCCGCACCAGATTGGCAGCATTCCGAAGATGCTGCAGGTGCTGAAAGGGCTCGACGTCACAGAGGGCGATCGGCGGAAGATGATGGGCGAAAACGCAGCGAGGATCCTGGCGCTCTGAAACCTGCGGAGGCAGTATGACAACGTTCTGGAAGGGCATGATTGGGGCGGCGGCGATTTGCGCGGCGACCGCGGCGGTGGACGCGATGCAGCAGTCGGCCGCGGCGACGAGGCGCGAGCCGCAGTTCGAGAACAACGAGGTCAAGGTCTGGAAGTCGATCATCCAGCCGAACCAGCCGCTCAGCCTGCATCGTCACGAGCACGGCCGGACCATCGTCGCTTTGAAGGGCGGCACCCTCGACGTGGTCGATCCGAGCGGCAAGACGAAAGAGCAGATGAAGTGGGAGAGCGGAAGGGCCTACTGGCTCGACGCCGACGTCGCGAACACCCAGCACGGCGACCAGAACAAGGGCAACGAACCCATCGAGGTTATCGTCGTCGAGCTGAAGAACGACCAGAAGAAGTGACGCGAGAGGGCAAAAGGCCTTGCCTTCTGCCTTCTGTGCCTTCTGCCTTGACTTTACTTCGCGACCCGCTCGTAGATCCGGGTCGCGGAGTCGAGGGGCCCCCGAGGTTGGCCGCTTTCTCCCTGCGGCGGCCGGCCGACGCCAGCAGGTCCCTGGTGCTTCGGCAGCCCGGCCGCCTGCAGGGTCACTTCCAACTGTTCGTGGTCGCCCGACAGCACCGGCGCCGCGTGCGTCGTCAGCTTGACCCCGCCTCCGAAGTCCTCTTCGATCACCAGCGTGTCGCCTTCGAAGTGCGAGCGTGAGACGAACTCGCCGTCGCCGGTGAGGCGGTCTTCCTTGCGACCGTCGGTGGTGTAGGTGACGCTTCGCCCGTCGCTGTCGGTGACGATGACTTTTGCCCCGTCGCGAACGATGGTGAGCGAGGCCGGCGGCTGCGTGAGGCGGTCCGTGATGACCCGCATGCGGTGGACGTCCTTGTCGTTCGGCCCGCCGCTGCCCGGCATGCCCATACCGCCGCCGCCCGAGTGCCCGCCGCGGTGACCTCCACCTCCATAACCGCCGCCGCCGCCGGGTCCTCGCCCGTGCTGGCGTTCGCCCTCAGCGGGAGGCTTC
The DNA here is from genome assembly GCA_963709325.1 of uncultured Acidobacteriota bacterium. Lineage (GTDB taxonomy): Bacteria > Acidobacteriota > Vicinamibacteria > Vicinamibacterales > UBA2999 > VFZN01. The sequence continues at coordinate 782,669 of CAVPVV010000001.1, forward strand.
GGCACGGGAGTACTCGAGCTCCGGTTCCAGCCGCCACGCGCCGACGATGCTACGCTCCTGTCCGTGCAGGGAGACGGCGAGGAGCAGCCACCCGACTGCGAGAAGACGCCGCATACCCTGACCATACCCCTTTGGTGGCGTCCGGTGTTTGTGAAACATTGGTGACCGATGTCGGATCTCGCCGCACCCTGGCTCGACCTGCAGATCGTCCCTCGCGTCCGCGACCTGGGCGGGTTCGAGGTGCAGCGCGTACTCCCGTCCGCGCGCCGGAAGATGGTCGGCCCGTTCATCTTCCTGGATCGGATGGGCCCGCGGCTGCTGCCGCCGGGCAGCGGCATCGACGTCCGCTCGCATCCGCACATCGGCCTTGCAACCGTCACCTATCTGTTCGACGGCGAGCTGCTGCACCGCGACAACGTCGGCAGCGTACAGCTCATCCGCGCGGGCGACGTGAACTGGATGACAGCGGGGAAAGGGATCGCGCACTCTGAACGTACACCGCCGGAGCAGCGGCCAGGCGGCAGTCGAGTGAGCGGCCTGCAGCTGTGGGTGGCGCTGCCAAAGGCGATCGAGGAAGGCGAGCCGGGATTCGCGCACCACGAGCGCGAGGCGCTGCCGGTCGTCGAAGCGGATGGCCTTCGGGTGCGAGTCGTCGCCGGCAGTTTTCTTGGCGCTCGTGCGCCGGTCGCGCTGTCGTGGGAGACGGTGTTCGCCGACGTCACGATGGCCGCCGGCGCAATGTTGCCGGTATCGGCGCACCATGACGAGCGCGCCGTTTACGTCGTGGACGGCGAGGTCGAGGTTGCCGGCGTCAGCCTGGAGGTTGGTTCCCTGTATGTGCTGAAGCCGGCCGTTCCAATCGAGGTGCGGGCAGTAAGCGCGGCGTCGCTGATGGTGCTCGGAGGCGAGCCGATGGACGGCCCGCGTCACATCTGGTGGAATTTCGTCTCGAGCTCCCGCGAGCGAATCGCACAGGCCCGCGCCGACTGGAACGCCGGCCGCTTCCGCCCCATTTCGGGTGAGACCGATCCGATCCCGGCCCCGGCCCTCGACCCGCTCCGGTCAGCGTCGTAACCCCGTGCATCTGCACCCCTGCACCCCTGCACCCGTGCCGCCCTGGACCTGTGCACCGATCCGGCGCTACCGCTCGCTACTCGTCGCCGGAGCGCCCAGGTATTTATTCCACCATTTCATTTCGTAGTAATAGCGGTGGACGGTATTCCACGGCAACCAACCGGTGTGATAGCTCTCCGGGTAGCGGATGAACATCGCCGGCACCTTGCGCTTCCTGAGCGCGGTGTACATCTGCTCGCCCTGCTCGATCGGGACGCGCATGTCCGACTCGCCGTGCACGAACAGCGTCGGCGTCACCACCGAGCCGGCCTTCATCACCGGCGACCACTTGAGCAGCGTCTCGGCGCCGCGGGTTTCCCAGGGCGTGCCGTAGAACTCGCTTTCCTTGGTCCGCGGGATGTCGGCCGTGCCATAGTCGCTGATCCAGTTCGAGATTCCCGCCCCGGTGATTGCCGCGGCGAACCGCGGCGTCTGCGTGATCACCCAGTTCGTCAGGAATCCGCCATACGAATAACCCGTGACGCCGAGCCGCTTCGGGTCGACGGGGTAGTGCGCGACCGCGTAGTCCACGCCGGCCATCAGATCCTCATAGTCCACGCCGCCCCAGCCGCCCCACGTGCCCCAGAGGAACTTCTCTCCGTACTCCGTTGACCCGCGCGGGTTGGCATAGAGCACGGCCAGCCCGTTCGCAGCCATCCACTGGAAATAGAAGCTGAATTCGGTGCCGTACGCCCCGTGCGGGCCGCCGTGCATCGAAAGCACCATCGGCATCCGCGTCCCGGCGGCCGCCGCCGCCGGCATCATGATCCAGCCTTCGACCGGCGTGCCGTCCTTGCTGGTGAATCGCAACCGCTCCGCGGGCCGGAGGGCGACCGAGCGCGTGTAGGCGTCGTTGACATGCGTGAGGGTCTTCTCGCCGCCGCCATCGAGGCTGGCGCTGAACGCCTCCGCGGGTGCGGTGACACTGGTGGCGCTGTAGGCAATGCGCCCGCTGCTCCAGGCGATTGAAATGTCGGAGAGCCGCCGATCGCCGTTCGTCACCTGCTCCACCGCGCCGCCGTTCGTGTTCACGCGATACAGGTGCGTCGTCCCGGCGCGGCCGGCGGTGAAGTAGACGAACCGCCCGTCGGCGCTCACCTGCGGCGAGCCGGGAATGAAGTCCCAGTCGGCGGTGAGATCCTTCGGCTGGCCACCGGCGGCGGGGAAGCGATACAGGTCGGTCGGCGAGCCGGTGCTCTGCTTCGCGGCGAGGATCTGGTTGAGGCTCTGTTCGCGCACGGCGAAGATCGCGTCGCCGGTGGTGCTCCACACCGGTGCCGCGTGATCGAATCCGTCGTCTGTGAGCCGGGTCAGCGTGCCGGCTGTGGAAATCGTGAAGAGGTCCGCGCGGTCGTACGAATATTCGTCGCGCTGGTGCGTATCGGCGACAAACGCAAGCGCGGCGGAATCGGGCCGCCAGGCGATGCCTCGGACGTGGACGCCGAGCGTGGTGAGTTGGCGCGGTTCGCCGCCGTCGCGCGACACGACGAAGACTTCCTCGGGCGGCGTCGCTCGCGGGTCGCGCGGATCGGGAAGATATCCGCGCCCGTCGAAGCGGGCGTTCATCCAGTCGTACTTGCGGCCCTTGAAGCGCTCGTCGATGACGCGCTCCGCTTCGCTCGACGACGGCGGCGGCGCGCTGTCGGCAGGCTTCACCGCCTTGGTGAAGGCGATCCACTTGTTGTCGGGACTGAACACCGGCGTTCCATCGACGCCCGGGATCTGGAACGCCTCGCCGCCGCCATCCATCCGCAGGAACCACACCGACTCGTTCTGCGGGCCGGACGCGGTGACCACCGCGCGTCGTGACGTGAACGCGAGCAGCGTTCCATCCGGGCTGAAGCGCGGCGCGGACGAGCTGAATGCCGGATTCGTCAGCCGCCGTGGCGCTGCGCTCCCGTCTGCCGGCACGGCCCAGATTTCGCTGTGGCGCCGGTTCTCTTTCTCGACGATGAACGTACGGACGAAGACGACGGTCCGCCCGTCGGGCGAGATGGCGGTGCCGTTGACCGTCTCGATCCGGTAGAAATCCTGGAGCGCGACTGGCTTCGTCTGCGCCGTTGCCACCGATACGGTCGCTGAGAGCAAGATCACCGACAGCATCACGCGCGCCATGTAAGGCTCCTTTTGTGCCTCTCCGCCTTCTGCCTCTCCGCCTTCTGCCTTCTGCCTTCTGCCTTCTGCCTTGTCACTTACTCTCCGTCATGACGAACCGAGGCAGCCGCGGGTTCAGGTGCATGAGCAGATCGTAGACCGACGCGCCGCACGACACCGCCACGTCTTCCGGCCTCGCTCCGTCCGCCCAATCGAACATCGTCACGACGTCGCCAGCCCGTGCACTCTGCTCGGGGCCGAGCTCGACGATCGTATGGCTCGCGGAGATCGAGGCGATGACGGGGTAGAGGCGGTTGTTGATCCGGACGCGCGCGCCCTTGGCCGCCACTCGCGGCCATCCGTCAGTGTGTCCGACCGGAAGCGTCGCGATCCACGTATCCTGCTTCGCGACGTAGGCTCGTTCGTAGCCGGCGCTGCTGCCAGCCGTGAGCTTCTTCACATAGGCGACGCGGGCGCGCAACGCGACGCCCGGACGCAGCGAGAGCTTTGAGCCCGAGCGGAACTTGGGATCGGGGTAGACGCCGTACACGATCATCCCCGGGCGGACCATGTCGAGCCAGGCATTGTCGTGCTGAAAAAACGTGAAGCTCGACGCCGCGTGGCGGCGCCCGAGCTGGACGCCGCTCTGGGCGAGGTCGGAGGTCAGCTTAGTGAACCGCGCGAGCTGCTCCTGATCGAACGCCTGGTCCTCGGTGAACGTCATCTGCACGCCGGCGAGTCGGACGCTCTTGCGGCCGGCGAGATCGCGGAGGAGCGGCGCCGCTTCGGTGTAGGGGACGCCGACGCGGCCAATTCCCGTATCCACGCAGACGTGGATGTCGAGCGGCCGGCCGAGCGAAGCGGCCGTCTTTTCGAGGTCCTCGCCGATCGGCGTGTAGACCATCGGCATGATGTCTTTCGAGGCGATCGTCGAGAGCTCGCTGGTCGTGAACGGTCCCATCAGCAGCACCGGCTTCTTGATGCCGCGGTCGCGGAGCTCGACGGCCTCGTCGAGCTTGACGACGGCGAAGCCGTGAATCTCGGGCAGCGGCTCGAGCAGCCGGGCGACGGTGGCGACGCCGAGGCCGTAGCCGTTGTTCTTGATGACGGCGAGGATCGGCCGCTTGCCGGCAGCGCGGGAGACTTCGGTGACGTTGTGGGCCAGGTTCGGTGCGTGCACTTCGATCCACGGGTCGAACGACTGGGTGGGGATGTCCTGGGGACGCTGCGCCTCGGCCCGCGCCGGTAACATGGACGCGGCGATTACGGCGGTCGAGCTGCCGAGGAAGGTGCGCCGGTTCACGCGCGGAGTATAGCCCGACCCTGCGGCCGCCGGACGGGTCGAACGCGTAGGGTTCGGCAAGCGCAGCACTCGGATAGACTCGACGGAGAACGGAGGCCCTATGCGTGGCGTCGTGCTGGTCCTGACCCTCGCGGCGGCTGCGGCGTTGTCCGCTCAGTCCACAGAGCCGTACCACGTCACCCATCGCTACCCGCTCGGCGGCGATGGCGCCTGGGACTACATCGTCCCGGATCCCCCCACCCATCGACTCTTCATCGGCCGGGACACACGCGTCATGGTGGTCGACGAGGACACCGGAACACTCGTGGGAGAGGTTACCGGCATCAACGGCGCGCACGGCACGGCGATCGCCACGGCGAGCGGTCATGGGTTTGCCACCTCCGGGCGCGACAAGTCTGTCGTGATGTTCGACCTGAAGACCTACGCAACGCTGGCGCGACTCCCGGCTGCTGAGGACGCCGACGCGATCATTTACGACGATGTGTCGGACCGCGTGTTCACGTTCAACGGCGACGCGCATTCCTCGACGGTGATCGACCCGCGGCCCGGGCGGGTAATCACGAACATCGCGCTCGGCGGCAAGCCGGAGTACGGCGTCTCGGCCGGTGACGGGCACGTTTACGCGAACCTGACGGATACGAGCGAGGTCGTCGAGATCGACGCGCGCACTGCCACCCTGTTGCGGCGATGGCCGACCGCCCCGTGTGCGCAGCCGGTGTCGATGGCGATCGACACGAAGCACCAGCGGTTGTTCAGCGGCTGCCGGAGCGGCGTGATGGCGATCTCTGACTACACGGCCGCGAAAGTGGTGGCGACGGCGCCGATCGGCACCGGTGTCGACGGCGCGGCCTACGACGCGGCATCAGGCGACGTGTTCGCCTCGAACGCCGATGGCACGCTGACGGTGATTCATCAGGACCACGCCGACCGCTATCACGTGGTGCAGTCGCTGGAGACGGGTACTGCGGCGCGCAACATGGGACTCGATCCGACGAATCATCGCCTGTTTCTGGCGACGGCGAAGTTCGGTCCTGCGCCGGCCACCGGCCGCGGCCGGGGACCGGTGCTGCCGGACACGTTCACGCTGCTGGTGGTCGAGCGTGAGGCCATGCCGTACTGACGCGACGCTCGGTTCGTCCACTCGGCGCGCTGCGATCGGCGCGTGCGTCGAGATGTGGAGCGCGCCGCTGCTCAAACGGTGGAAAGGGGCATGCTACACTGTGGTGTTCAGACCCTCAGTCCCCATCGTCCAGAGGCCTAGGACGTGGCCCTTTCAAGGCTAAAACCCGGGTTCGAATCCCGGTGGGGACGCCAAACCATTTCCAACGCCCCCAGAAACCTGCAACTGCTTGAATAGCAAGCACGTTTCGGCGGTTCCAAAACTGCGCCCGTCGAACGGGATGCCGTTTGGAAAAATCGCCCTCTGAATTTGCTGTCGCTGGCTCAGGGTGGCCTCTAGCCAGATGCTTCCCACGTTCGTTATTAGGCGCTCGGCGAACGCGAGAACTCCCTCGACATCCCACTGGTCCATGCGAGCATCGTCTAGCTCCAACTCGGCGATCGTCAGATCCTGCCGAACCTTGTCTCGCTGGCGCTCGTAAACGGATTGCTCGATCGACCGCTCGAAGTTGAAAGCCTCTTCCAAACGTTCCAATCTGCCCTGAAGGTCATCAACGCGTTTGGTGCGTAGCTGCCGCAGTTCTCGCGCGCGTTGTTGCTCGGAGCGCAAGACATCCCGGACTACGGCATTGAAAAGGCGAATATAGGCAGCCTCAGGCCGGAGGCCTTCCAGGTAGACAAGAAATGCTGCCTCGACGTCGTCTCGCCTACCGCGAACGCCAGGACATTTCGGGCAGTGATAGTACGCATAGCGTTGATTCCTAGGCGAATGCTACTAGCGCATTGAAGGGCGGCATGACTCGTTCACACATCACCGCACGCGCCCGCACAACTCGTTCAACACTCGTCGCGCCCAACGCAGCTTCTGTCGCACATCCTGTGCCTCCTGCGAGTACGCGCCATGCTTCCAGTTCGCGCGCCGGCTTCGGGCCAGTCCCTCAGGCGTCCGTGGTCCGGTGCTCAGCCCGCGTGACTATGCTCTGGGTTTCTGGTCCGGTAAGAGCCTGACGACTGTGAGAAATGCCGCGTCCACCCGACGTTCGAGCACGTCAGGGTCATCTGTTTCTCCGGGCGCCAGCACCTGATCTGCCATGGCCTGAAAATCCTGCTCGAGACGGCGCTCGTCGTCGGTGCGTCTAATCCGCGGGCCGCTTGTGTCGCTCGAAATCGCAGCACGCCATTCCAGCACGTCCGGTGCGGCCGCTCCTATCCGAACCCCGAGGTAGAGGATGATTGACTGCCAGATTGAGCAGCCACCCGCCCGGCACGCATGAAAAAACATTTTGTCGGCTTTTCGTCGCTTCTCTTTATCGGCACCCGCTTCCTCGCACGCAACGTCGTGAACTATCGAGGCGCGGCGGTAGTCCCCGGTATAGGGGCTGCCCACAACCGTCCATAGGGCACGAGGGATTGAGGCACCGTCAACGACCGCACCTATTGATGTGATCCACTTCTTGGTTGATGAATCAGTGAAAGAAAACTCTTCCAAGAGCTTCATTTTCCGGTCTTGGGTGCCATCTTCAGTCAGCCAGATCGAGCGTGGTTCGCCAGAAAACGTTCCGTGCGCCATATTTTTTCCAACACAATGCGCCACTTAAGGACGGCCAGGGTTTGACCGCTCGGACCACAATCTGCTGTAACGTCGGCCATGCTAGCACCATGGGACCGCCGAAAGGATGCCGCCTTCAGCACCGCCCAGACGCATCGAAGGTGCTGCCGCTTCGCATTTAGCCGCCGATCACGAACTCCTGTCCTCGGTTCACGCGCATCTTCTGCAACGCGCCTGAACGCTGACCAGGCTCGTAGACGCTTTTGAGGCGCTTGGCGACCAGGCCCTCGAAACCTGCGCCTTTACCGCCGCGACCGGCCCCGGCAGGTCAGCATCGAGCGCGGAGGCATAGCGAATTGGCTCTTTGAGCTTGGGTAGCACCTTGCGCTCGGGCAGCTCCGAGCGCGCCTCCAACGGTTCACGCATCACGTCGCGGCGGGCGAACACCATCACATCGAAGACGTAGTACACGACGGGTGCCGGCGCGGACCCGACGTTCTGGAGGGCGTTGAATGATGGGCGTCCGTCCTCGTCGAACGCCACGATTTCGCCGTCGATGACGGTGTTGTCCGGCAGCCTCACGAGACCCGCGACGACGGACGGATAGCGCGCGTTGAAATCCTTGTTATTGCGGGAGCGGAGAGACAGGTTGCCCTGGCGCTTGAAGGCGATGGCGCGGTAGCCGTCCAGCTTCAGTTCATAGAGCCACTGGTCGCCCGAGGGAAGGGTGTCCGTCCGCAACAGCAGCATGGGATCGATGAATCGTGCGGATGCCCGGGACAGCTCAGCAGTGCGCCTGGGAGTGGAGCGCGCGGACACCTTCGGTTCGTTTCGCGCCATCAGGCACCACGATCATAGCGGCACGCCCGCCGAGATTCGCGGCCGAGTACCATCTGGTCGCTGCCGTGCGCGGAGGCGCACGCTTTTCTGCGCCAGAGGTGGCTGAGGCAGTGGAGGGCACTGCCGTGTGTCTTGCCGCGCGAGGTTGAGCAGTTATAGGATTTCACCAGGCGAAGCTCGTCACGTCGGCGGACTCGAAGGCTAGAAGTAAGCCCTTTCCGAGGAGAGACGTGAAATGTCATTCAGAGTGACAGCCGATTGCCTTGCGGCGGTGACGCTGAAGGCGTTCGTCAGGGTCCTGATGGTTGGCCTCGCTGTGATCGGATATGGCTGTGGCGATGAGCCTGGCCTTCGGACGCCCATCTCTCCCAGCCCCCCGGTCCAGAGTCTGCCACCCGCCTCTCCCGTCGAGGGTGAGCTGTGGAGCCTCACTACCACAATCGTCTCACTGGAAGGCTCCGTGTGCTTCTGGACACAACCTGTCGGTAAACAATTCGATTGGACACTTTCTGTCGAGCGAAATGGGGCGCAGGTGCGCTTCGTCTACGACGTGAACAATCCTCACGACAACTTGTTATTTGTCGGTGCCGTGGATCAAGAATCGTTTACAGCCGCGTCAGATACTTACCGTAGTGTTTGGCAGTGCGCCGGAGGCGTGACGCTCTCTTCGTCGGTTATCGGCCGCTTCCTATTAGACGGTCGAACGTTATCCGGTCGGGAACGCTTGACATATCGAGTGGACAGCGGCGGAGAGTTGATTATTACGTTCGAGTGGAATGCCGCGCGCAGATGAGGAGTCCGGGGCCCGGGCTATATTGCATTCCATTGTGGGGGCTTGCCGTGGACGGCCGGACCCTGGCACGGCGTGCCCCGTCGGGTCTTGGCGCCGCAACGAGGCGCCTGTGAGGGAACTCCAGGCGGGTTTCCATGTTTCAGCCAACCGCGCCGTGTCGCATGGAGTTCACCCGTCATTCTTCGCTACCCTTCCACTCCTGCGGACGCCAGCACTGCTCCCCGCAATGCTCAGTAATTGGCGACGAACAATGCGGTCAGTTGAGCAGCCTGGATGGTTACTGGATAAAACCCCGGCGGCCATGGAGAGTCGCTCAAAGCGGAGCAGACGAGATTCACCGTGAACGAACCTGGAGCGACGTTGAAAACGCGCGTCCCAGCGAACGGGACATTAGCTATCGAATTAGGCGACCGGACCTGTGCATACAGGTAATTGGTCGCTTCAACCGCCCCGCCCGTCGTGATGCTGCACCGTCCAATGATTTGGAATCCCGATCCGGTGGGAAAGCCGAAGACGCCGGAGGCGTTGATCATCACTTGGCCTACACTTGGCACCGGTATCGTGGCGGACCGAATCGTGGCCGTCTGGTCTCGGTCCAGGCCGACAACCCCTGTGGTCAATCCGCTCGAGATCAATCGTGGCGGCGACACCGACAGCTTCTCGGGAGTGATACTACCGCCGGCAACGTTGCCAGTCGTGACAGCGGCGGTTGCCAGTTGCGCGGTTGTGATACTCCCCGCCGCCAAAGCCGCACCGGGAATCGTCGGCACCGGTCGCGGTTGCCCGCCTACCCGGACATTAAACGCGAACGTTCCGCTGTATCCGATACTGTCGCTCCACGATCCATTCAATGATGGCAGCGTGATGCGCGCCTCGAGGCTGAGGCCTCGACCGCCCGGCACGGTGATGATGTGCAATCCGAAACCAATCGTGCCATCTGGATTCAGCCCTGCCGTCCCAACGAGCGGGGCTCGTTGGGGCGCGCCGCATTGGTCGTCGTAGCCGTCAAGGGTGTAGATATTCCCCTGTTGAGTCACGCTAACCGTCAGAACGTTGCAGAAGGGCTGGAGTTGCCAACTGAACGTTCCGAGGGGCTGTGCGTTAGCGATCGCGGCGAACGAGGCGGCAAGAGGGATCAGCATCCCTGCGATCAACGCGGGCCGATAAAGCATCGCTGCACCTCAAGAAGCGGAAGCCTACCACGTGATTTGCCCGCTGGCGAAAGCTGCCGGACGATACGGTGATCGACGGTGGTGAAGGACGGGCGCCCGTGATCGTCGAATGCTACATCTCCGGCCTGCGGGCGCATGGCAGCGTTCCGCGTGAGCCGAGGCCGGCTCTTGCCTGCCGACGCGGAGTGACAGCGCCTCGGCTCTTGGAGCCGGCGGCACCCTGCTCGCGTAGATGTTTGCTCCTCGGAAGTCCCGAGAAAGTCATCGCCGCAGTCGCATCACGCAATCAAACGACCACCGCTGTGAGCTGGTTTCACTGCGTTCTTGTTGCGTAGGCGAATGCTAGTAGCCGCATTGAAGAGCGGCGTGCTTCGTTCACGCATCACCGCAGACGCCCGCACAACTCGTTCAGCACCCGTCGCGCCCATCGCAGCTTTCGTCACGCGTCCTGCGCCTCGCGCGAGTACGCGCCGTGCTTCCAGTTTGCACGACGGCTTCGGACCAGTCCCTCCGGTGTCCGCGGTCCTGTGCTCAAGCCGCCGTGCATCCGACAGCGGCGCTTGTCGCGGACGGCTGGCCCCTGGCAAGGCGTGCCGCGTCTGGTCTTGGCGCCGCAGCGGGGCGCCTTAGAGGGATCGCCAGGCGGATTGCCATTTCTCAGCCATCCGCGCCGTGTCGCATGGAGTTCACTCGTCATTCTTCGCTCCATGCCCGCTCCTGCGAGCCCCCCGCCCGAAACGCCCGGTCACGATGGCTCTTCCGCCCTGGCCCACGTTCACCTGCTGGACGCCTCCACCGTGGCGCCGTGTGGAGTTCGCGGCAGAAGCGCCGCCAGGCATCGCTGCCGTACGGACGGCGTGATCGTATGCCTCCTTGAGAGACGAACCAGCCATCACCTTGCCAGCAAGTTCAGAGTCCCGCGTTCGAGTCGCGGCGAGCGCAGACGGGACATCTTGACAACAGCCCGAATGCTCTGTGGAGCCAGTCGGCAAAGCGTCAGGGCGTCAGGAGTTCCCTGACGGCCTCTGCCAGCGTCTCTGCGAGCGAACGGCGTCGCTCCGTTGTGAAACGCTCGATGTGTCGGGCGCCGGAGTGTTCGTGAGCAGTCGCAGCAGCGTGGTGACGAGGCGTTCTTCGTACTGCGCGGCAGTCCACCCGCGGACGAGCACCAGGTCTTCCCACGTGCGAAGCGACGTGAACGCCCACAACAGGTCGGCTGCGATCGTTGGCTCGAGTTCGGCCCGCAGTGAACCGTCTCGCGCGAGCTGTTCGACGATCGTGCGGCACGCGCCAAGTCGCGCCGCCAGTCGGTTCTGCAACGTGATCCCTGCGGCTGGATCCTCCCGGCGGACGCTGTCGAGGATCCGAGCCAGCGGCCAGATCTCGGGATTCAGCCTAGCCCGCGCGGCCGCCATGTGGCGGAGAGCGTCGAGCCCGGTCGGGGCCTGCTGGAGACGACGAATCGCCTCGGGAAGTCCACGCTTGTCATCAGCGTGCCGCGCGACCGCCAGGAACAGGGCCGCACGGTCCTTGAAATGCAGGTAGAGGGCCTGCCGCGACACGCGCGCCGCTTTCGCGACGTCGGTGAGCGGGACATCGACGCCACCTCGTTTCACAATCAGCCGAAGCGCCGCCTCGCAGATCCGCTGCCGGGTCGCCGGCGCTCCACCCTTCGGGCTTGACACACTGTCTAGTGTGGCTTTACGATGCGTCCGCGTGCTTGACATGGTGTCAAGCGTAGCACGAAGGAGAAGCCGGTCGTTGTCGCAGACACGATCGTGGAGACGATGGGATGACTCTGTATACAACAGCCCTGTGGTTCTACTCGGTCATGGTGTCGCTGGTCTTCGGCGCTGGCATTTACGAATGCCTCGTCGTGCATCCCGCATGGAGCCGCAAGCCGCCCGAATCCCTTGTCGGATTCGTCGGATCACCCGTCAGTCGGATGAATCTTCCGGCGTTCTGGGTGCCTGTGACGCCCCTCTACGCGCTGAGCGGGCTCGGCGCCCTGGCCGTGGCCCTCCGGGCAGGGAGTCGTGACGTGCCCCTCATCCTTTCTGCGGTGTGCGCCGTCTCTGCTTTGGCGTGGACTGTGGCCTACTTTCGCCCGACGATTCATCGCCTTCTTCAAGACGGAGGCGGAAACACTCCAGCCGGACGCCTCCAGTCCGAGGCCCGGCGGTGGGTTCGGCTCAATTGGATCCGCGTGGCGCTCGTCGCAATCTCCTGGTGGGGAGCTCTCACTGCGCTTGCAACACGTGTGTGAAACACGAACTGCTTAACAACCGCCTGCAGTTGCCCGAGACACTTGTCGCATCGGCGCAGAGGACAGAGGAAATGTGGCGTCAAGCGCGTGCTCGCGCTGGCCGTTGGCTCGGATGGACGCCACAATGGTCCATTGCTGGCCGGGTTGCAGCGCGCGCAGCAGCGGCTGTCCGAGGGCGGGATCGATGAGGACGACCCATGTGCGCGCGGGACGGAAGCGAACGCGGCGAAACCAGGTCGTGAACTCCAACGCCATGAGCATGGTAATCGTCGTCGGAGCTGTTCCGGTGTTGGTGACCGATACGCATACGACGGGTCGGCCGAGGGAGTCAGGGACGACAGACATGTTTGCTCGGGCCCTGATGTCCAGACGCGGCCGCTCACGAAGCCACCGGATGACCTCCCGGCCTAGGGCGAGGACACCGATCAGCGCTCCAAGCCAGACCGCGAAATCTCTCGCTGTCACCGCGATGTCTGCCCCGCCCATCTTGTAAAGTCTTCTTGCTGAAAACCAGCGTTCCAGCCCCTCGACCATGGCTTCCGCGTGTGCGGGCGACCTGATCGGCCGGTCTGGATGGCCCCCGCGCGGCCGGCATGGCCTGCGCTGCGGAGACTACGAGGGTTTCGGCGACGCGATTCTGCGCGCTACTCTGCCCTCAGGCTGAAGGTCAGCCAATACCCCCAGAGCAGCGTGGTCACGATGGCAATGGTGAGCGGGAACCAGACGGCGATGAGTGCCAGAAGAGAGTAGGCGACTGTTGCAAAGAAGCCCTTGCGTCGGGCATCGCGCACGACCCCGATGGACTTCTCGTCCCTGATCAATCGATTTCTCAGGACCGCCCCACACACCAGACTCCAGCAGACCGACTGCACGGCCGTCAACGAGTTGTAGATGACGACCGCTGGCGCGGCGTGGTCCGTCAGCAGGTACTCGCCGACCAGCCAGGTGGGAAACGGCATGAACACCACGGTCAGCAGCAAGAAACCGTTGGCGTAAACGAACAGCCCTGACGATTTGTTCACCAGTCTGAAGAAGCGGTGGTGATTGACCCAGGTGATGAAGATGATGGCAAAACTCAACACGAATGCGAACAGCGATGGCCCGAGATGCCTGAGGGCCAGCCAGAGCTCGCCGGTAGAGCCAATCCCTTCTGGCGCCGGGATCTTGATGTCGATGATCAGGAGCGTGAGCGCGATGGCAAAGACACCGTCGCAGAACGCCTCGAGCCGTGAGTTGGGGTGCGCGTCTGCCATGCCGTCGTCGCAGTGTCAGTCTACGCAGTTGCAGAGATCCTGGTGCGCGCATTCGTGCTTCGGTCCGACCGCGTGCTAGGCTCAGCACAGCGCCATGCTGCACGTCGACGAGTCCGGGCATGCCTCGTGCCCGAGGTGCCCCACGCCGAACAACCTGCTTCGGCTCTGGCGGCAGACGCCGCTCCCGGAATCGGCGTTGAACATTCCCGTAGTGTGGTTGCCGGAGCGACGGCCGAAGGTTGCCAGGATTTATCGCTGCATTTCATGCGGCTACGAACGCCGCCAGATCGAGCCCGCGCCCTTCAAGTAGGTCATGGTGGGCGCTGAAAGGGAGGTGCGCAACACCGGGCGCTCGATGCTTTCACTCCACTCGCAGCGCAGTCGCGGGATCGAGCCGCGCGGCTCGGTGGGCCGGCCACCATGCCGCCGCAATTCCGAGGCTCATGACCGCAACGGCAACGGTAATGAAGACCAGTCGATCGTGAATGTCGGCGGCGACCACCAGCGACGACAGCCAGCGGGCAATCCACCACGACCCGACCAGGCCGACGACCGCGCCGGCACCCGTGAGGCGGATCGCTTGCGCGACGACCAGCCGGCGCACGCGTTGCGGCCGTGCGCCGAGCGCGAGCCGGATGCCCAGCTCGCGCCGGCGGGCGGTGACCGTGTAGCTCATCACGCCGTAAATCCCCAACCCGGCAATGAGGACCGCAGTGCCCATGAAGAACGCCGCGACGACCGCAAGCATCCGCTCGCGCCCGTACTGACTGCGGCCGGCGTCCGCCAACGAAGTGACGACAAACGAGAGGCGAGGTTCCGCCGCATCGATCGCCGCGGCGATGTCGGTCGGCGCGATCCGGCGTCCCGGAGGAGGCCGCAGAATGAGAAAGGCGCGACTGCTGTCTGGGATGCGCTGTGCGCGGGACAGGAACATTGCCGGCATGATCGGCTCGAGCAGCGACTCATAGGGCATGTCGTCGATCACGCCGACGACGTCGACCGGCTGCGGGAGGTCGGAACCGGTGTCGACCAGTAATTCTTGCGGCACTCGAGACTCGCTGCCGAGGAACTGCCGTGCGAACGACCGGTTGACAACGCCTCCAAGTGGCGCACCTGGCCGATCACGATCGTCGAGCAGCCGGCCGGTCACCAGACGCATCCCGAGCGTGCGAAACTGATCGGCAGAGACGGCATCGATCGTGAACATGCGATCAGAAGCCGACATCGAGGGAGCGCTCGACGGAAGGACGGCCCACATGTAGGTGCCGCCCACGAACGGCGAATTCATCGCCAACGACGCGATGGTTCCGGGCATGGCTGACAGCGTGTCGCGGATGCGATTGGCTGCGTCTTCGCGAGCCGGTGGCGGGACATTGGACCGAGCGAATCGCAGTTCTGTGACGAGCACGCCGTCGAGCTGTTCGAGCGCCGGGTGCGAAGCGATGGTTTGGTAGCTGCGCAGCAGCAGGGCGCCCGTGACGATCACCACGACCGAGAACGCCAACTGACCGGCCACAAGGACGAGATGGGTTCTGCCGGCGTCCGGATTCTTCGAATGACCCGCGGTCGGTAAACCAGCTGGCGTTGCGCGTGCCGCACGCCACGCCGCACCGGCGCCGCAGAGCAAGGCTGCGGCGAGACCCGCCGCGCCGGCCGATGCCCAGACTCGCCAGTTCGTGCCGACGTTGATGCCCAGATCCAGCCCCGAGTCGTTCAACTCGGCCAGGAACAGCGGACCCACCCACACCGAGAGTACCAACCCCGTAACGGTGCCGGTTACAGCGAGCAGCAGGCTCTCAGCGAGCAGGTGGCCAGCCGCGTTCCATCTCGACGCACCAAGCGCCATACGAACACTGAGTTCACCGTGACGCGAAGCACCATGGGCCAGCAGCACTGTCGAGATGTTGCCGCAACAGGCGAGCAGCACGAGGCAGCCGAGGGCGAAGAGCAGACGTGCCGCGTCACCGTAATATCGCACCCCTTCGATGCCGCCGCCCGGTGCGGGCTTGACCGCGAACGGGACCTTGAGATGAGCGTCGCGATCTTCGGGACGCCGCATAGCCGAGAGCGTCACCGCTCGAATTGCGGGCTGATCGACTCGGAGCGCGGCGCCGGCAGCTTCCGCAGGTATAGCGGCTTCCAGTCGCATCAGCACTCGAAGAAACTCGATCCGGCCGTCGTCGACGAGGCTGAACTCACGGCGAACCCTGGGCTCGGTCCGTAAGGGCAACACCAGATCGAATGTTCGTCCGATGCGGAAGCCATGCAGCGACGGCGGCGTAACGCCCACGACGGTGAACGGCACTCCCTCCACCGTGATGGTCCGGCCGATCGCGTCGGCTGCGCCACCGAAGCGACGCATCCAATACGCATGACTGAGGACCGCAACCAGGCCGTCGGGCCCGCCATTCAGGCCGTCGTCCCGCGCCTCGAGCAGTCGGCCCGACGCCGGCGCGATGGCCAGCGCATGAAAGACCTCGCCCGACGCGAAGATGGCCTGGGCAACATCGACTTCTCCGGCCGGAGCGACATTGACGGGCGCGTTCGCCCACGCGAACGCGCTCTTGTACAGATGCGTGCGTGCTTGCACCTGTTGCCAGACAGGGAACGACACCGGTGCTGTCGGGTCCTGTTCATTGCCCAAGACCGCCAGCTGATGTGCCGCCGGCACGGGCAGTGATGCCAGGAGCAGGTGATCGAAGACGGCGAAGAACGTCGTGGTGGCTCCGATGCCGAGGGCGAGGCTGGCCGCGGCGGCAATTGCCAGGCCGGGCGTTCGCATCCAGGATCGTCGAGCATCACGAAGCGTCGTCAGCATCGATTGCGCTAGTGTCTCAGCTTGGCCGCCGTCGGACCGGTCGCATTCGGAGCCGAATACGTCAGCGACATCACCGCGTAGGCAGTGGCGGCGTCACTCATGAACTTGCCCGGATCCGATTCGGGATCGCGTTGCTTGTTCGGCGACACCGCCATCCAGCGGCCTGTGGTGCGGTCCTGATTGTTCTTGAGCCACGCGAGGCCCTTGGCGAGGCGGGGATCGCCTGCCGGAACGCCTGCAGCCTGCAAGGCGAGTGTGGCGAGCGCCGTGGCATATCCGTCGGTCCGCGTGTCGCTCTCGCTCTGGTCCATCCGCTTGTAGGCGCCAATCGTGACGGTGCTCCAGCCGCCATCGGGCTGTTGCGCCGCGAACGCGGCATCGACGGTCGCCTTCCGCTGTCCGTCGGTCAGCAGGCTGGGAATGCGGCTGGTGGCCCACAACGCCGTGAGCTGGTTCAGCAGGGAAACACTTCCGTGCTGCTTCTGGAAGTACCCGCCAAGCGCGGTCAGCCGCTCGGCGATTTCCGCCGACGCGCTATAGCTTTCGGGCGCGGAGGCGACCGCAAGCGCGGCCATCGAGGCGCCGAAGTACGGAGAGTTGGGAGACTCCCATGGTTCCATCTTGAAGTTCAGCCAGGTCCAGGCGCCTGCCTCCGGCCCGGTCTTCATCTGGAGCGACCACATCACGCCGAAGGCCGTCCGCGCGTCCTCGCTCATCTTGCCGCCCGGCGCATCGCGCCGGCCGAGGAGCAGCGCGTTCAACACCGACTCGATCGCGCGCGATTCGCTCGTCTTGGGAATGCCTCTCGTCTGGTCCGGATACCAGGGCTCGATCTCGCGCCAGCTGCGCGCGCGGGTCAGGAGGTTGCCGAGGATCTTGTCCTCGGCCGCTGACGGGGCGCGCTCGCCGAGTAGATCCCGCAACGCCGGCCGCGCGAGGGCATAGGGCAGCGTCGTGTGGCACGACATGCAGTAGGTGCCTCGGTCTCGAGCGGCATTCGGCCAGGTCGTCCACCAGATCGCCCGGCCATCGAGATAGGCCGCCGCGGCTTTCGCGTCCCATCCCGGATCGGCAGCGCGGCGAGCGCTCACTCCGGGCGCGACCGCGATTGCGAGACCAAGCACGAGCCCTGCGACACCAAGCGAAGTTCTCATGACACCCTCTTGGAAACGACGGCGGACGCATCTTGCCAAAGCGTTAAATCGGCGACGTGAATTGTACTCGCTACCGGCGGATCAACCGAGCACGGGCGTCCGCGCTCGCGAGGTCCGGGCCACCACGCCGTTGAGAAGCTGCAGCGGCAGGTGCAGCCGCGTGCCCCAGGACCCTTCTGGCGCCGCGCAGGATGAAGATGTTCGAGCTACTTCCCTCGAAACTTCGGCGGCCGTCCCTCGGCCTCCGCGCGCCGGCCTTCGAGGAAATCCTCGGTCTTATAGAGCGCCGCGTACATCGCATTGGTCCGGGCCAGCGCGTCGGCCTCGACCGGGGTGGTCACGTGCCGCGCCGAGGTCAGCGTCGCGCGCGTCGACAGCGGAGCGGCCGCAGCGATCTTCCTCGCGATCGCGATCCCGGCTTCCAGCGCGCCTTGCGGCGTGGCTGCGACGAGCTGCGTGACGCCCATCCGGAGCGACTCTTCGGCGCTCCAGTGATCACCGGTGAGCATGTAGCGCATCGCGTTGCCCCAGCCGGCTTCGCGAACGAAGCGCACCGTCGCGCCGCCCCCGGGGAAGCGGCCGTGCGTGTTCTCGTCCTGGCCGAAATCGGTGGTGGCCGCGGCGATGCGGACGTCGCACGCGAGATAGATTTCGTGTCCCAGGTTCCAGGTCTCGCCATGTGCCACGACCACGACCGGCTTGCCGGGAGGTGGCGTCGCCTTGCCGAGAATGTCCACTGTGCCATCGGTTGAAGCCGGCGGTTGCGCCGACTGCAAGCTGGCCTGGGCCGCATCCACGTCGATGCCACGAGAGAAGCAGTCGCCGTGACCGAAGAGCACCGCGGCGCGGAGCGAAGGATCGTGTTCGTAGCCGTAGAAGACTTCGCCCATCCGCCGCCGGGTCGGCCCGTCGAGGCGGTTGCGCATTGACGTCCGGTTGATGCCGATGAGGACGATGTCGCCGCGCCGTTCGACGGAGATGGGCGGGCTATTCGATAGCGGCACGTCGCCCAGTGTCGTCTCGGGCGGCGCGCCCGGCCCCTGGCCGCGAACTATGGCAACGGCGGCCGTTGCCGCCGCGGCGGTGAGCAGTGAACGCCGCTGGACCCTGGCTCCGGTGCTACGCATCGAGTCTCCCTCCGAGATTCCGCGGATTCTACCGTGCGAGGGCGCGGCGTAGCTCTGCTTGCGTGAGTTTCGCGATCGGCGCGGTCCGCGACAGCGGTATCCTGTCCCACGCGCCCCCCAAGACGCGCCATCGCCATGGTCGTCGACACACGACGCACCTGGGAAAGCAGGTACGGGATGACGATGTTTCGATCCGCGCTAGTGGTTCTGTTCTGCTCCGCGATTGCTGTGCGGCCGGCTGCCGCAGCCGACATCATCCTCGACGGCGAGGCGGCCTGTGCTTCGCTCGGCGGATGGTGGAGCAGCGAAGGCGACGCGTGCGCCGTGAAGCACCTGACGGTGCCTGCCGACATGCGGCTGCTGATACCTGTCGGGGTCACCCTTGCCACCGGCGATCTCGTGATCGACGGCTACCTGGAGATTCGAGGCGGCTTCGAGCCCACTGGAGAGCTGCTCAATCGCGGCACGTTCGTCACCCGCGCGTTCATCGTCAGCCAGGCTCAGGTTCTCAATCGGGGATCCTGGCTCAACGAGGCGACGTTCCTGTCTGATCAGACGGTCGAGAACGACTGGTACTTCGAGAATCGTGGGACGTTCCAGGTTCGCTCGGGCGCTTTCATCAACGTGATGTTGACCGCAATCGATCCGGGCGGACAGATCTGGAACAGCGGCGGTCGAATGGTGAACGAAGGATACGTTACCAACGCCGGGTATCTCTATAACCCGCCGGGCGCCACTATCGACAACGCCGGCGTGATCACCACCTACGATGCGACCTTCTTCAACTACGGCAGGACCCTGGGACAGTGCGGCAGCGCGTCGTACGTGCGATTCCCCGGTATCCTGGTCGGCAATCCCATCGAGCTGGCGCCATGCACCGCCGCCGATGCGGTCGGGGCGCTTGCCGACTACGTATTCAAGTTAGCGAAGGAGCGGCTGCTCGACAAGCACGACGGCGTCGACTGGAGAAACCTCCTGAAGAAATCGGCCAAGAGGCTGGAGAAAGGCGAACAGGCCGAGGGGCTCGCGCTCCTGCAGGCGTTCATCAGGGACGTCCCCGCAAAAACCGGCCCGCCGGTACGCGAGGTACTGTTGGCCCGAGGCTATCGCGCCTTGGAAATCGTGACGACGCCGTGACGGAAGGGATCGGGCGGGCCGGATTCGACGCCGGCCCGCCGATGCTGAATCAGGCGACGCCGACCAGGCTTCGCCTTGCCGACGCCACGGGCATGTCAATCGTGGCCTTCAACTGTGCGCCATCGGCCACCACGAGCTTCGGCGTGCTCAGGTCGCCCTCGATCACCGCCGTGTTCTTCACTTCCAGCCGTTCCGTCGCCTCGACGCTGCCTTCGACGTGGCCTGACAGGGTCACTGCCGCCGCCGAGACCACTCCCACCACCTGCGAGCCCGGCGCCAGCGTGAGCGCGCGGCCCGCCAGCGTGATGCTCCCATCCACGCGCCCGGCGATAACCAGATCCTCACCGCCGGAAATATCACCCTTAATCACAATCGACTGCCCGTTGATCATCCATGCCCTCCAGGCCGCGGGGAATGGCAAACGCCGGGCCGGACGCAGTTGACTGCGGAACGCCCAGCAATTGGACAGGAACCCACTTCTCCACGGCCGCGGCGAAACGCAATTCTGTCATGAGGCTAACAACTCTGTACGCGTCGTTGCACGCTGTTTGACAGCGTTGCCGCAACGGGCCTTTACTGACGCATGCCGATCGCGCGCGAGACTGCCGTCCGAGTAGCGTTGTTCATGTCCGTGTTCGCGCTGGCCTCCTGCGCGCCGTCGCCACAGACCACCCGCGATCGCATGCTCGGCGCCTGGGAGCTGCGCTCCCGCACCGTCAAGAGCGCCGGCGGGGACACGATTGCCGACCCGATCCTCGGCGCCAAGCCGCTCGGACGTCTTTATTACCACGCGAGCGGCCGCATGGGACTGCAGATGATGCGGCAGGGCCGGCAACAGGCGCTCACCGTTCCGGAAGACGCGGACCAGGCGAAGAACGCGCGAATCGTCACCGGCTACGACTCGTACTTCGGCACGTTCGCGGTCGATGACGCGGCCGGCACCGTCACCCACCATGTCGAAGGCTCGCTGTTCCCCGAAGATCTCGGGAAGGACTTCACGCGGCGCTTTCGCCTGGACGGCGACACCTTCGAACTGAGTTTCACCTCGCCGGACACGGGCAGCGGCGCCATCACCCGCACGCTCGTCTTCCAGCGCGCCCGCTGATCGCCAGACGAGACCCCCCGCGGCCAGCGGCTTGGCACCCCCCCTTGACCGAACGGGCCGTGCGGCTGTATATGTCGATCATCGACATGTCGAAAGATAAAGCCGACCTGCCCTACGGCACCCTCGATCTCCTCGTGCTCCAGACGCTGCAGACCATGGGACCGCTGCACGGCTACGCGATCGCCCGTCGCATCGAGCAGGTCTCCGGCAGCCTCCGACTCAGCCAAGGATCGCTGTATCCGGCCTTGATCCGGCTGGAGCAGCAAGGCTGGATTGGGACGAAACGCGGCATCTCGGAGACCAACCGGCAGGTGAAGGTCTACTCGCTCACGCGATCGGGCGAAAAGCAGCTCCAGGTGGAAGTCGAACGCTGGGAGCAGGCCTCGGCCCTGGTGGCGCGCGTGCTGGGGGCCAGGCCATGAGCCTTCGTCGCTACCTGGCGCGAGCCATCGCTCTTTTTCGCGGACGGCGGCTCGATCGAGAGCTGGACGACGAGATCGCCGCGCACCTCGAACTGGCCGAACACGAGGCGAGAGCGCGCGGTCTCGATCCGGTCGCGGCGCGCCAGCAGGCCCTGCGGGCCTTCGGCGGCGTCGACCAGATGAAAGAGCAGCACCGCGACGTGCGCAGCGTGCGCTGGGCGGAGAACATCGCCCGCGACGTGCGATACGGCATTGCCGGGCTGCGGCGCGATCCCCTGTTTGCGGTGGTCGCCATCGGTGTGCTCGCGCTTGGCATCGGCGCCAACGTCGCCGTCTTCAGCCTGGTGGACGCCGTGCTGTTCAGGCCGCTGCCGTTTCCTCAGCCGGATCGCCTGGTCCGGTGGTGGGAGGCGCCGACGCCGACGAGCACGAACTCCACCACGGTGCTGAACTTCACCTCGATCGCGCGCCTTTCCCAATCGTTCGACGCGCTCTCGGCCGAGGCGCGGACCTCCGCGACCGCGGTGATCGAAGGCGAGCCCGTTCGCCTGCAGGGACGGCTCGTGTCAGCGGATCACTTCCGGGTCTTTGGTGTCATCCCGGTGCTGGGACGTGGTTTCATCGCAGAGGAGGATCGCGCCGGCGGTCCGGCTGTCGTCGTGATCAGCCATGCCGCATGGCAGACACGGTTTGGCGGCGATCCGGCCATCCTCGAGCGGACGCTCCTGCTCGATAACGTGCCCCATCAGATCGTGGGCGTGCTGCCGGCCGGCGCATTCGATCGCGACAAGGCGCGGCCGCAAGACGATGCTTCGAGCTTCTGGAAGCCGCAGGCGTTCACCGAGGCGCAACTCGCGGCCGGGTCGCATTGGCTGAATCCGGTCGGGCGCCTGAAGCCTGGGATCTCGATCGAGGCGGCCAGAGCCGATCTGCTCGCGGCGCGCCAACAGATCGACGACGTCATTCCGGCCTGGAAGAAGAACTGGAGCGTGGTCCTCGAGCCATACGACGAGCGGCTGGTGGAGCCGCGGTTCCGGCAGGCGCTCTATGTCGCGCTGGCCGGGGTGGTCGTGGTGCTGGCCATCGCGTGCGCCAACCTGACGAACCTGCTGCTCGCGAGGGGCGTCGCCCGTCAGAAGGAGCTTGCCGTCAGGGCCGCGCTCGGCGCCGGGCGCCACAGGATGGTTGCGCAACTGCTGACCGAGGCATCGGTGCTCGGGATCCTCGGAGCGGCGGCCGGAACCGTGCTCGCCGAGGTACTGATCAGGGCTGCGGTGCCGCTGCTTCCGGCCGAAATGCCCTACACGGCCGACCTTCGGATCGATTCGCGCGCCCTCGCCTGGGCAGCGGCGCTCGGGGTGTTCGTGTCCATGGCAGTTGGCATCCTGCCGGCGCTGCGCCTGTCGCGAGGGTCGCTTGCGACATCGCTCAATGAATCGTCGCGCGGGTCCTCGTCGGCGAACGATCGTGTCCGGCGGGTGATCGTCGGCGCAACCGTCGCCGCGTCGCTGGTCCTGGTGTGCAGCTCGTTCCTGCTGTTCAAGAGCCTGGTGCGCCTGCAGCAGGTGGACATCGGCGTACGAGCGCCGCGGGTGCTGGCGGCGTCAGTCGATATCTCACGCGAGGCGTATCCGACACCCGAGGCTGCATCGGCGTTCTACCGCCGCTTCGTCGAACGGGTGCGCGCGTTGCCGGGCGTCGAGAACGCGTCGCTCTCGGCGGACTTGCCGCTGGAAGGTACCGGCGGCGAGTACCTTCGCATTCCTGGACGTGACGCGGATCGATTGACTGTCCGCTTCAAGCGTGCCGGCGACGCGTACTTCGAGACACTCGGGATTCCGGTGATCGCCGGCCGGACGTTCACCGAGAGCGATCGTGGCGGTGGTGAGCTCGTCGCGATCGTCAACGAGGCGCTGGCAGGGGATCTGCGGCGGACCTTTGGTCTCACGGATCCGGTCGGCCAGCTGGTCGAACTGCCCGTTATCGGTTACGCCAGTCCGACCGTTCGCCGTCCGATGCGCGTCGTTGGCATTGTTGGCAACGAGCGGGTGCGCCCGGATCTGAGAGCCGCGGCCGATGGGATCGCCTACGTGCCGCTGGCCCAGGCGCCGATCCTGTGGCTCAAGCTGGCGGCACGGGTCGCGGGAGAGCCGCTCAGCGTCGCGCCAGCCGCGCGCGCGGTGTTGCGCGAGATCGATGCCCGCGTCGCCCTTGCCGACGTCCAGACGATCGACGACATCAAGGACCGGAGCCTGTCGGGGCTGCGCGAGCCGGCGTGGCTGATCGGCCTGTTCGCGGCACTGGCGACCGCGCTCGCCGCGCTCGGGCTGTACGGCGTCGTCGCGCATGCCGTCTCGGCGCGGCGTCGCGAAATCGGCGTGCGGATGGCGCTTGGCGCCGGTGGGGGCGACGTCATCCGGCTGGTGTTGCACAACGTCGTCATCACCGTCGCGGTGGGCACGCTGGCCGGGCTGGTTGGCTCCGTCGCCGCGACCCGGATCACGCAGAGCTTGTTGTTCGAAGTCTCGAGCGTGGACCCGGCGGCATTTGCCGTGGCGGCCATCGGTCTGCTGACCGTGGCGCTGATCGCCGCCGCCGTCCCGGCGCGACGGGCCGTAGGCGTCGACCCGACCATCGCGCTGCGATCCGACGGTTGATTCGCGTGGACCAGGCGCTACTGTCCCTGACGTGAGAGCACGCGCGCAGCCGGAAGGTGATCCCGATCGACGATCACCCCGTCCTTCATCACCGTCGAAACCTTGCGCAGGTTCTTGATGTCGTCGAGCGGGCTGGCGTCGAGGACGATCAGATCCGCGCGCTTGCCCGTCTCGATTGTGCCGAACTGGTCGAGGCCGCGTGCTGCAATCGCGCCGTTTTTGGTTCCGGCCACGATTGCCTGCGCCGGCGTCATGCCCAGCTCCACGAGCCCCTCGATGGCCATCACCGTGCCGATGCCGTGATCCTGGCTGCGCGGCTTCGGGCTCCGCGCGAATTCCGGCGCGGACGCCCAGTAGCTGTCGGTGCCGACCGTGACGACGGCGCCGGCCTTGACCAACGTTTGTGCATTCTTGCGGCGCATTTCCAGTTCGAGGCCTTCTTCCGCCTGTTTCTGACGAACCTCCGCTGCCGTCTTCGGGCGCGCGGGAGTGCCGGCGCTGTTCTTCTCCGATTCAGCGCGTTTCTTCGCCGCTTCCTCCGCGTCCTTCAAGTGCTTCGTCCATGCCTCGCCGGTAATCGTGCTGGCGAGCATTGAGCAGACGATCTTCTTCTCGATGATGGCCTGCACCAGCGGTGCGGGCAGCTCGCGCGGGCCGAGGAGCTCCGGGTGCTGGATGAGGTCGATCCCGGCCGCGATCGACATGCGAAGGCCGTCGGCAGTGGTCGCGTGTGTCTCCGCCGCCTTGCCGCGGGCGTGCGTCTCGTCCACGATCACCTTCTGCGCTTCCGGCGAGAAGCCGACGAAGGCCGGGCGCGCGAAGTGCGCGGTGCCGCCGTACTTCAGGAAGTCCGGCCCCTTGTCCAGATAGGCGCGGATCGCGGTGCGCAGCTCCTCCGGCGTCATGTCCACGAGGTCTTCGCCGGCGCCTTGTGAGACCTCGTCGTTCACCTGTTCCTGGAAGAGCGTGAGTCCCTGCTCGCGAATCAGGCTGAAGCTGACCGAGTAGGGGCCGCCCCACCCGACGATGTTGCCGGCCGCCATGATCCGGGCGCCGGTCGCTCGACCCGCGGCGATGTCGTCCCTAACCGCCGTCAGCGGCGGCAAGACGCCATAGCTGTCGCGCACAGTGGTGACGCCGTGCCGCAGATCGATCTGCGCGGCTTCGAGGACGATCTCCTTCTGGCGAGGGTGATATTTCGCCAGCGTCTCGTAGCGATCGGCCACGCCGCCGTAGAGTGACAGATGGACGTTTGTGTCAATCATGCCCGGCATCACGAACTTGCCGGCCGCGTCCACGACGCGCGCGCCAGGCGGAATCTGAACCTGGGCCCGCGGTCCCGCCGCGCGAATGCGCCCGTCGGCAACCACGACGACGGAGTCTGCGACGGGCGGTCCGCCGTTGCCGTCGATCAGCGTCGCGCCGACGACGGCGATGGCCGTCGCCTGCGCATCGGGCCTGGATTCGATCGAGACGAGAAGGGCAAGAGCAAGTGAAAGGGTGATGTGCAGCGATCGGGCAGTCGGCATGAAGAGCGCACCTCGGGATGGCGCGCCCATCCTACTCCAGCCCGACGGGACGCCCCGCGTCAGTCGCGGCTGGTTTCGGCCTCCGGCAGCGGCGCCAACGCCGGACCGTTGAGGACCTCGCCGGTCGGCGCGAAGCGGCTGCCGTGGCAGGGGCAGTCCCAGCTTTGCTCGAGGCTGTTCCAGTGCACCACGCAGCCCAGATGCGTGCAGAAGGCCGATCTCTCGACGATCGATCCATCGTCGGCCCTGAAGACCGCGAGCTTCGAGACGCCGCGCTGGAGAATGGCGCCCGTCCCGGGCGCGATCTCGGCAGCGTCACGGACTGTGGTGTGGACGCCGGGGACCACGTCCAGGTACTGCTTGCCGACGTCGATGTTCTCGACGATCCATTCCTTGACCGCGGTGCTCGACAGCGACTTCCTGGCCGGCGAGTAGAGGGCCTCCCACGGATTGGTCCGGCCGAGAATCAGGTCTCGCAGGATCATCCCGGCGATGGTGCCGTGGGTCATGCCCTGGCCGCTGTCGCCGGTGGCAATGAACACGTCGGCTCGCCCACCAGGATCGCGGCCGATGAAGGCGAGCTGATCGACTGGTTCCATGACCTGTCCGCTCCAGCGCAGTTCGACGGCGCCCATGGACGGAAACCTGGCGCGCGCCCATCGCTCCAGGGCCGCGAAGCGCGACTCGCCGTCGTCTTCGTGACCGGTCTTGTGATCCTCGCCGCCGACGATCAGCAGCTCGTGCGACCCGGTACCGGCGATCGGCGCCAGCCGCACGTAGTGATACGGGTCGTGCGTGTCCCACAACAGCATGTGGCGGAGTGTGCCGTTGGGAACGCGCGCCCCGATTGCGAAGGTGCGATACGGCGCCTGCTTGGTGTGAACCGCGAGGAAATCAACGATCGGCGAGTTCGTACAGACGACAATCGATGAAGCGCGAACCTCGAAGCCGTCGCCGGCCACGCCAGCCTTGCTGCCGTCGAGGAACCGGGCGACGTGATTGCCAGTGTGGATTCGTCCGCCCACCCGCTCGATGCATCGGGCCAGCCCGTCCAGGTACTTCAGGGGGTGGAACTGCCCCTGGCGCGCAAAGCGCAACGCGCCGCCGATGGGGAAGGGTTCGCCGGGAAGCCGCTCCCGGAACTCGACGTCGGCGCCGGCGCGGCGGGCTGCCGCCAGCTCCTCGTGGAGAATGCCGGCTGGCTCTCCGGCATCGACGAACCAATAGCCGTCCACGCGCTCGTACTCGCAGTCGATGCCTTCGTGCCGCACGATTCGCCCGATCTCGTCAATCGCGGTGGAGTGACTTTCAAACGCCAGCCGGGCTCCGTCGGCGCCGTGAACGCGCTCGAGCACGTGGAAGTAATCGTCGTTGGCGCTGGCGAGGTGGGCCGTCGTCTGTCCAGACTCGCCCCCGCCAATCGCATTGTCGTCGACAACGATGACCTGCAAGCCTTCGCGCGCCAGGAGGTGCGCGGTGGTCAGGCCGGCCAACCCGGCGCCAACCACACACGCGTCTGCCTGGTGCGATCCGGTGAGGCGTCCGCGCTCTTCGAGCGGCGCGCTGGACTTCCACCACGACTGGGTTCGTTCGGAAGCGTTCATCCCCATTGCTCCTTGGCCGGGGCGGTCAGCCCAGTCCCGGCTCGTAATCGCTGACATTGACCATCCCCAGCGGCGCGTTGTCCTGACGCGCGTCGCCGAGGATCACGGTGTTGTCGTAGCCCCAGCGCACGACCCTGGCTGGGTTGCCGGCAACGAGCGCGCGGGGCGGCACGTCCCGCGCCACGTGCGCGCCGGCGGCAATGGTCGCGCCGTCGGCGACAACGATTGCGCCGAGGACGTGTGCATGGGCGCCGATCCACACGCGGTTGCCGATTCGCGGGCCTGCGACGGCACCGGGCAGCGGGCCAATCCTGGTCTGCTGCGCGATCGAGCAGTGCGCGCCGAGCGAACAGTGTCGAACATCGATTCCACCGCCGTGGCCGATGTACAGGCCGGGGCCGATTTCCGCGGAGGAGGCCAGGGTGATGCCGTAGGCACGCCCGAGGATCTGGTGCAGTGGGGCGTGAACGATCCACCGCAGCGGCATCAGGCTGGCTCGAAGCAGCGGATGCCTCGAACGCCGCAGCCACTTGCCGAAGCGATATACGCCGAGCACCTGCAGGCCGGCCCGGCGCATCAGGAGCGCCATCACCGAGCGATGGCGGCGGGGCACCTCGCGCTGGTAGCGCCCGACATCGGCCATGAAGGCGTTCATCGGCGGGCGTCCTCGACGAGCCCGGGCAGCTGTTGTGGAGTCGCGGCTCGACGATGGGCAAGGGTGGCGCGCAGCGCGGCGTTGTCGAAGTGGGTGTCGAGCAGCCTGGGTGGGTTGCCGCTCACCATTGCTCCCGGTGGCACGTGCCGCGTCACGACGCTGCCCGGCAGAATCGTGGCGCCGTCACCGATGCTGATCGCGCCGTAGACGAGCGAGTCCGATCCGATCCAGACGCCTCGGCCGATGCGCGGCCGGCCTCCCTCGACCACGCCCATGCCGATCGTGACGCGCGACTCGATCACCGTTTCGGGACCGATCTCGAGGGCACCGAGGACGACGTGTCCACCGTCCGGCAGCCACACGCCGGGCGCGATCCGCATCGAGTTGGCGAGGTAGGCCTTGGCGGCGACCAGCGCGACCAGACGGCCAGCGGCGGCGAGCCATCCCAAGGGGCGCCCGATCGCCCGACCTTCAACCTTGGCGGCTCTGGCGGCCCAGATGACGCGATGCACCGCCAGCACGAGCATGCCTTTCGACAACACCGATGCTCGAACCCACCCCCACGGGCCGCTTCCCTGCGGATACAGCAGGCGGTGGCGGAAGGCGATGTCGGTGCGCAGCGCCGGCCACACTTCGATCATCGTGCTCGGCGGAGGTAGAGCAAACGAGGTGCCGCGACAAAACGACAGCGCGGCCCGTGCCTCGCGTCAGTGGCGCGGCTGCGTTACCCAAAAGAGGAAGCGGATGGGACTCGGCTCGGGCGCGACGACCCAACCTCGGCCGCTACCGCACGACGGCTGGTGAGTAGGCCATCGGCACGAGCAGCGCCGGAGGCGTGCGGCCGTCGATGTCCATCACCCAGATGTCTGCGCCTTTCGACGAGGGTTGGTGATACATCACGCGGCGATCGTCGAGCCATTCGACCTGATCGTCCACACTGCGCGTTTCGGCCGCCAACGCGGTGTCGCCACGTGTCTCGAGCTCCAGCACGTGCAGCGTCCAGCCGATCCCGCGAGCGTCGGTGTAGGCCTTCTTGTAGGCAATCCGCGTGTTGTCTGGCGAGAGCGACGGACATTCCACCCCGGGAGCGACGACCCGCGCGGTCCGCGCGTTCACATCGCCTTCGACGAGGTACTTGACGTCACCACTGCCGAGCGTGGCAAAGAAGCGATTGCTGTCCTTCGTGAACGTCACACCCCAGAAGTTGAAATCCACGGCGTGAAACGGTTGGCCGTCCCGCGTCACCGCAAACGATTCGAGATCGGCGATCTCTGCCGCCGTGCCGAGATCGACGAGCGTGGTCCGCGTCGAGTAGCCGCGCTCGGCGTACGAGTGGCCTTCCTCGAATACCGTGACGCCAGCCCGTTTGCCGTCGGGCGCGACGCGCACGCGGCTTGGCACGCCGGTGAGCCGGATGCGGCCGCGCACCGCGAACGACGCGTCGAAGATCTCAGCGGCGTAAACAGTGCGAATGCCCTCCACTCCGATCGTGAGGCAGACGCCCTGTCCAGCCGCATAGAACACCCGCTCGCACGTGAGCGGCGCGAAGTAGCGCGGGCCGTCCGGAGCGGTCAGCGGCGCGATCGCGACGCGGCCGTGGGTTTCGTCCGGAACGAGGCTGCGGACCAACAGGAACGGAGGGGCGGGAACGGCGTCCAGCCGGCCGATTCTGGTCTCGCCCGCACCGGAGGACGGCAACCCAGCCAAGCCACCTCCGGTGGGCGCTGACGTCCAGGCATAGGCGGCGACGAGCAGCACCGCCGCAGCCACGACGGCGACGAGGATCCATCCCCGCGCGCTCATGCCGCGATTATCTCCTGCTGCGCGCGCGGGAGAATCATGACGCTCGCGAGGATGGCGACCGGGAGCGCCGCCGCGAAGACGAGGAGGGCGGCGGTTTCGCCTCGCGACGACCAGAGCCATCCAAACAGCAGCGATGCGCCCATCTTGCCCAGGCTCGTCGCGGTCGCCAGGAGCCCGAGTCCGGATCCGCGCTCGGCTCGCGGCAGCACCGCGCTGGTCATGGCCGACAGCACGCCGTCAGTGGACGCGTAATACGCGCCGAGGAGCAGGAGGACGATCGGCAGTGCCGGCCAGCCAAACGCCGGCATCAGCAAGACGCCGTAGGCGACGGCCAACATCACGTGGCCGAGCGCGAAAACTTTCCAGCGGGCCAGCCGGTCCGCCAGCGTGCCCATCGGAACCGCAAGCACGAGGTAGGTGGCGCTGGTCCCGACATAGAGAAAGGGGATGGCGGACGGGGCAACGAGCCCACGGCGCTGCAGCAGCAGGTAGATGAACGCGTCACTGATCGTGGCCAGCGACAGCGCGCAGCCGGCCAGAAGTGTCAGCCTGAGCGCCCGGTGGCGTGGCAGCAGGCCGGTCAGCAACGGGCTGGTTGGAACAGCGTCGCCGGTGGCGGTCGGCTGATTGCGCACGAACAGCAGCAGCACGGCCAGGCCGACGACGCCGAGGGCGAAGCTGATCACGAAGACCAGGTCGAAGCGCTGCGGCGCGATCAGGAGGATGAACGCGGCGGTCAGCGGGCCGAGCATGGCCCCGGCGGCGTCCATCGCGCGGTGGACGCCGAAGGCCGCGCCCAGCGCGTCCGGGGGAGAGCTCAGCGAAATCAGGGCGTCGCGCGGCGCCGTTCGCACGCCCTTCCCGACGCGATCGGCGGTGACCGTTGCCACGATGCCCGGCACGTGGCCACCCGCGAACAGCCACACCAGCCGGCTCAGTGCCGACACCCCGTAACCGGCGGCCGCAAGCCCCTTGTGCTGGCGCGTCCGGTCGCCCAGCGCCCCTCCGCCCCAGCGGACCAGTGCGGTCACGCCGGGATAGAGGCCGTCAACGACACCGAACAGGAAGGGGCTCAGGCCGAGGCCGAGCACCAGGTACAGCGGCAGGATGCTGGCCACCATCTCGGACGAGATGTCGGTGAGCAGGCTGGTGAGGCCGATGAACCAGACGTTGGGCGCGACCTGGCGCCAGGTCTGGCGACGCCGGACGTTCGCCAGCCAGGCGCGGAAGTCTCCGGTCCAGTCGAAGGAGTACACGGGCTGGCGGGATCGTAGCGTGTCAGCGCTTGCACACGCCATCCGGGTCTTGGATAATCCGCGCAGCATGCGCGTTCTCGCGGCCGGCGCGATCGTCGCGATGGGGATCGTGGGCACGGCGGCGGTGTCGGCACAGGCGCCGCCGCGGCTGGATCTCGGCTCGTTGCTGCGCTCGGCAGGAGAGAAGGTCGAGCAGTACTTCGCGCGTGCGCAGAGCCTCGTCTGCCTCGAGACCGTCCGGCTCCAGCCGCTGTCGCACGGCCTCGGCGCCGACGGGTTCGCGCGCGTCGTGGAGTCGGAGCTGCGGCTGTCGTGGGATCCCTTCGATCACGGCGAGGAGGCGCCCGAGGCGAAGACGCTGCGGCAGGTGCTGCGCGTCAACGGTCACACCCCGCGCAAGAAGGATTACCAGGCCTGCACGACGCCGGAGCAGAACGACTCCGAGACGCAGCCGCTGTCGATGCTGCTGGCCGAACAGCGCGAACAGTACGCCTTTGCGCTGGGCAAGCCGGGGAAAGTGGACGGGCGTCCTGCCCTGGTCGTGGACTACGAGCTCAGGAAGGAGCCGAAAGTCGCGGTCGCCGAGGTCGAGGGGATGGAGGACTGCATCAGCTACGACGTGGACGGCGGCTTCCGTGGCCGTATCTGGATCGATCCCGACACCCACGAAGTGCTGCGAATGGACCAGGGACTCATCGGGCTGATCGAGATTCCCATGCCGCGCAGCATCCTGCGCCGCACCGGAGTCAACGACCACTGGGTGATGGAGCGCTGGGACACGACCACCCGGTTCAAGGCGGTGCGCTTCCAGGATCCCGATGAAACCCTGATGCTGCCGGTGTCGACCACCTCGCTGAAGGTGACGCGCGGGGCCGGCATGCCGCGGCTCCGGACGATCACCGAGTACTCCGGCTACAAGCGGTTCCTGACCGGCGGCCGCGTCGTTCCGCCGCAGGACTGAGGCACGCACTCGATTTTGCGCCTATACTGTCGCGCGATTGTGCGGCGGCTGCTCGCGGTCCTGATCGTCGTCGCGGCGTCCGCGTCGCTCCGGGCGCAGCCGCCGCTCCGCTGGGGCGGCGACTCCGAGGGCGGCGCGCCCTTTGTCGAGGCCGACCCCACCGATCCCGCGAAGATGGTCGGCTTCGACGTCGAGATCGCGGAGCTGGTGGCGCGCAAGCTCGGACGTCCGCCGCAGTTCGTCCAGATTGCGTTCAGCTCGCTCGATCAATCCGCGCGGCGGCGGCGACTTCGACATCGGGTTGAGCGGCATCGAGGACATCCCGGCGCGCCGTGCATCGCTGGCCGCCTCCGTCCCCTACTACGAGTTTCGCGAAGTCATCACCGTCCGCGAACGCGATCGCGATCGGTTCCGCTCGCTCGCCGATCTGCGCGGCCGCCGCGTCGCCACGCTCGGCGGCACGATGGCCTACGACATCCTGCTGCAGGCCGAGACGGAGCACGGGCCTGGTGGCCGTGTCGTACGACGACGATGTGCATCCCTACAGCGACCTGGCGCTCGGCCGCGTCGACGCGGTGCTCCTCGACAACGTGCTCGCGGATCGCGCGATGAGACGGATGGGCGGCTTCTTCACCCACCCCGATGCGGTCGCGGTCGGCCACTACATCATCATCACCGCGCCCGAGAACACGGCGCTGCGCGATCGCGTCGACGCGATCCTCCGCGAGGCGATGCGCGACGGGACGCTCGAAGCGATCTTCCGCAAGTGGCAGTCCTGGAACGACGACCAGCCGCGGCTGTACACGGCGTGCTGGCGACCGCCACCGACGCGGACGACGGCGACGTCGAACCGGCAGCCTCGAGCTCGGCAACCGGCCGCGGCATGGCGGCAGCGCTCGCGCGATACCTGCCCGTCGCTGCTGCGGGCAGCGGTCATCACGCTGATCCTCTCGTGCGTGTCGATGGCGCTTGCGGTCACGCTCGGCGTCGGCATCGCAACCGGACGAGTCTACGGTGGCACGATCGTCCGTGGCGCGTTGACGGTTTACGTCGAGGTGATGCGCGGCACGCCGGTGCTGCTGCAGCTGTTCGTCATCTATTACGGCCTGGCGCGATCTGATCCGGCTGCCTGCATTCGTGGCAGCGCTCGTCGGCCTGGGGCTCAACTACGCCGCCTACGAGAGCGAAATCTACCGGAGCGCGCTGGAGGCCGTGCCGCGCGGGCAGCTCGAGGCGGCGCGCATCCTCGGGCTCACGCGGTGGCAGACGCTGCGGCTGGTCCGCGCGCCCGCAGGCCTTCCGCCTCGCGCTCGCCCCGATGACCAACGACTTCGTCGCGCTGCTCAAGGACTCCTCGCTCGTGTCGGTGCTCACCGTCGTCGAGCTCACCAAGCAGACGCAGATCTTCGCGACCAATATCGGAAGCTGGCTGGTGCCCGGACTGCTGTGCGCGGCGCTCTACCTGGCGATGTCGCTGCCGCTCGTCGCACCTCGCGCGCCGGCTGGAGCAACGCTGGAGGGTGGTGGCCTCGTGAGCGGCGTCGCTCCGCGTCCGGGGGTTGCACCTGTCTCGCGGTGACCGCGCGAATCCTGCTCGGGCGTAGACCTGGTGGCGCGATACCGGCGAAGTCGTGGCGCTGATGGGACTGTCAGGCTCGGGCAAGACGACGATCCTGCGGGTGACTGGCGGGGCTCGAGCGAGCCGACGTCGGCGACGATCGACGTGCCGCAGAGCGCGGGCATGGTCTTCCAGTTCCATTTCCTGTTCGAGCACCTCTCGGCGCTCGACAACGTCTGCCTGGCGCCGGTGCACGTGCAGCGCGTGAGCCGGGCAAAGGCGGAGGCGCGCGCCCGCGAGCTCCTGCACGAGCTCGGCGTCGGGCACCGGGAGCGCGCGCTGCCGCGCGAGCTGTCGGGCGGAGAAGCGCAGCGCGTGGCCATCGCCCGCGCGCTGGCCGTGGATCCGCCGCTGTTACTGCTCGACGAACCGACGGCGTCGCTCGATCCGGCCCGCCGCAACGATCTCGGCGACGCGCTGCGGCAGCTCGCCGCGGCCGGGCGGACGCTGCTCATGACGTCGCACGACGACGACTTCGTGCGCGACTTCGCGACGCGGGTGGTGATCCTCGCGAACGGACAAGTCGTCGAGGAAGGGGAGCCGCGACGCGTGCTGGAGCAGCCGCAGCACGAGGAGACAAGGCGTCTGTTACAGGTCAAGATCGCCAAGTGACCCGCATCCACGCTCAACGTCCTCGAGACCTCAAGACCTCAGGACCTGTACAATACGGCAACGGGCCGCTAGCTCAGTGGTAGAGCACCTGCCTTTTAAGCAGAGGGTCGATGGTTCGATCCCATCGCGGCCCACCATCTTTTCCCCCGCGAATCCAACGCCATCGTGACCCGGTGAACCCACTCGAGAGCATGACCGGGCCCCTCGTCGCGGTATCCGTGGCGCTCGAGGAGCGTGACCCCAAGACACAGCGGCACTGCGAGCGGGTCCGCGGGCTCGCCCACGAACTGGGCCGGGCGTGCGGCCTTAGCGAACGGGAACTGCGGCAACTGGACATCGCCGCCGGTTTCCACGACGTCGGCAAGATCGGCATTCCCGACGATGTGCTGCGCAAGCAGGGTGAGCTGTCGGAGAGCGATTGGGCGGTGATGAAGACCCATTCCGAGCGGAGTGAGCGCATCATCGCCGCGGCAGCGCTGCCTGATGGGGATGCGATCGCCCGGGCCGCGCGTCACCATCACGAACGGATCGACGGCGGGGGATATCCGGACGGCCTGGCCGGCGAGGCGATTCCAGTGCTGTCTCGATTGATCGCGATTGCCGATACCTACGACGCAATGGCGCGGCTCCGGCCCTACGCCATGGCGAAGAGCCACGCGGAGATCATGCAGGAGCTGTTCAGGGTCCAGGGGCAGCAGCTCGACGCCTACATGGTCGCGCGGCTCGCGTCCTTCATCGAACGAAGCCCGTTCCGCACAACCTGACAAACCGCACCGGTCCGGGTCGAGGACGAGGCGCGCTCTGCTATCCTCGCGCGCGATGGCGTTCGTGTTCCACAACGCGGCGCTCGAGCGGCTTCACCACGACGGCCCGT
This sequence comes from uncultured Acidobacteriota bacterium, assembly GCA_963709325.1. Taxonomy (GTDB): domain Bacteria; phylum Acidobacteriota; class Vicinamibacteria; order Vicinamibacterales; family UBA2999; genus VFZN01. The sequence goes on from CAVPVV010000001.1 coordinate 817,503, forward strand.
ACGCACCCGAGCACGTTCGCGATATCACCGGGGCTCTTGCCAGTCACCGGGTGCTCGACCTCATGGCGCTTCCAACCGGGCTCTATCCTGCCTCCAGCGCCGCACTGCGGGCATCGTCCGGCTACGACCGCGTGTGGGTTCGCGACAACGTGTTCGTCGCCTGCAGCCGTCTCGAGGCTGGGCAGCCCGAGGCCGCCGGCGCGACCGCGAACGCGCTCCTGACGTTCTACCGGAAGTATCGTTACCGGCTCGAGCCCGGCGCCGCAGCGGATGCCGGCGCGCGCGTGCGGCCGCACGTGCGGTTCGACGGATCCCGGCTCGAGGAACTCCAGGACGAGACGTGGCCCCACGCGCAGAACGACGCGCTTGGCTACTGCCTGTGGCTCTGCGCGACGCTGGCCCGCCACGGAGTGCTCGCACTCGAGTCGTGGCATCTCGAGGTCATGGCGGCCCTCGCGGCGTACCTCGCCGACATTCGCTACTGGCAGGACGAGGACAGCGGGCACTGGGAGGAGACGAAGAAGCAGTCGGCGTCGAGCATCGGCGTGGTCGTGGCCGGTCTCGAGGAATGGACATCGCTCCTGACCGAGCGAGGCCGCGTCGCCGGCGCGAGGCCACCGTCCGCGATGATCGACTCGGCACTCGCCTCAATCGCAAACGGCCGCGACGCGCTGGACGCGACCCTGCCGAGCGAGTGCGTGCAGGCGGATCCCACGCAGCACCGACGCTATGACGCCGCACTGCTGTTCCTGCTCTACCCGCTCGACGTGGTGAAGGGCGAGATGGCGGATCGCATCGCCGCCGATGTCGTGAGCCGGCTGCAGGGACCGATCGGCATCCGGCGCTATCCCGGCGACTCATACTGGGCGCCCGACTACGATACCCGGCTGGCGGCGGAGGACTGGACGCGCGACTACAGCAACGATCTCGAGACGCGCGATCGGCTCATCGAGCGGCCCGGCGACGAAGCTCAGTGGTGCATCTTCGACCCCGTGCTCTCGGCTTTCCACGGCCGGCGATACCAGCGGACCGGTGACGTGGAGGATCTGGCAGCGCAAGCACGTCACTTCAATCGATCGCTGGCGCAGATCACCGCGGACTGGCAGTGCCCCGAGCTGTACCTACCGGAAGGACGGCGAGCTCCGGGCCAACCCGCATACGCCGCTACTATGGACCCAGGCCAACCTCCAGCTCGCCTTGACGCTGCTTGGCGCCACGGCGGAACGGGGCGGTCGCTGGTAAAGGAGCGCCGATGCATCCGGATCTTACGCGCTGCCATTCGTTGCTCGACTCGTCGATCGAAGGCCTCGACGATCGGGCCGCCGCGGTCCGCGTGAATGGCCGCTGGTCGATCGCCGAGATCGTCGAGCACCTCGATCGTACTTACACGGGAACCTCGAAGGGGCTCACGCGGTGTCTCGAGTCCGGTGCACCGCGAGTTACCGCGGACTCGCTGAAGAACCGGATGCGGCGCCTCTGGGTCGTGACCCTCGGCCAGTTTCCGACGGGCATCGAGGCTCCGCGGCACGTCGTGCCATCGGGCGAGCTGGCGCTGTCGACGCTAGCGCCTCGAATCGCCGCGCATTTGCGGGAAATGGACGCGATGCTCGCGCAGGCCGCTGATCGATTCGGCTCCGGTCCGGTCATGGACCATCCCATCCTCGGCCCGTTCACTGTGCAACAGTGGGCACGTTTCCACTTCGTCCACACGCGGCATCACTGCCGGCAGATGACCGCACGCCGCAACTCGGGTGCGGATGCCGCATAGACCTTGTGAGGCCAGCCGGAATCGCAGAGAATACCGGGCCGGAGCCGTGAACACCGAGTCGCCCGTCATCCTGGTCGTCGAAGACGACGCCGCTGTCCGCCAGACGCTCGTGAAGTTCCTCGAGATGCGAGGCTACGGGGTCATGACCGCCGAGACGGCGGATGAGGGGCTCGAGGCGATCGCACGCGTCCGCCCGGCGGCGGCGATCGTGGACCTGCGGTTGAAGCGGGGCAGCGGCAGGGAAGTCGTCGTGTCGATGCCGCCGAACGTCCCGGTGATCATCTTCTCCGGCCTGCGCTCAGAGTCAGCTGAACTCGAAGTGCTGCGTCCCCTCACGAAGTTGGTCGAGAAGCCGTATTCCCTGTTGATGCTGATGGACACAATCGAGGGGATGCTCGAACAGGCGCGCCAGCTCGAGGCGTGAAGGCGAAGGCAGAAGGCAGAAGGCAGAAGCGCTAAAGAATCTGCTTGCCCAGTGCCGACAGCGCCAGCTCGACGCCGAGCTCCGCGGTGGCATTGCGGATATCCAGCGTCGGATTCACTTCGACCAGGTCCAGGGCGAGCAGCTTCCCGCTTTCGGCGGTCATCTCCATCACGACGTGGGCCTCGCGGTAGTCGAGCCCGCCTTTGACCGCGGTGCCGACACCTGGCGCGATCGACGGATCGCAGACGTCGAGATCGAACGATACGTGGATGCCGCCGGTTCCACGGCCGGCGATCGTCAGCGCCCGTTCCATCACCTCTGCAACGCCGAGCCTGTCCACCTCCTTCATCGTGAACACCTGGGCGCGCGAGGCCTTGACGATTTCCTTCTCGACCGTATCGAGGTTGCGGATGCCGACGAGCACCGTGTGCCTGGGCAGGACCGCGGGCCCTTCGCCGTGAAAGTGGGCGAGCTCGATCGGCTCGCGCCCGAGCAGCGACGCGAGCGGCATGCCGTGGACGTTGCCGGACTCGCTCGTCGACGGGCTGTTCATGTCGCCGTGCGCGTCTACCCAGATCAGACCGAGCGGCTTCCCCTTGCGCCTGACATAGGCGGCTGAAGCTGCCACCGAACCGGCCGCGAGGCTGTGATCGCCGCCGAGCACGATCGGCAGCGCGCCGGCTTCGAGTGACGACACGGTGGTCTGAAACAGCTTCTGGCAAACGCGCGCGATCTCCTTCACGTACCGCTTGCGCGGGTCGCCTGGCCCTTTCGCCTCGGGGATCGGCGAAGCGATGTCACCCTTGTCCACGACCGTCACCCCGAGCGCAGTCAGGTGATCGGCAAGCCCGGCGATCCGGAATGCCGACGGCCCCATGTCGGTGCCGCGGCGGGCCCCGCCGAGATCGAGCGGCGCGCCGATGAGGTGGACGGTCCGCATGGAATCAGCGTTTCCTGTAGGTCATCGAGATCCCCTCGAAACCCGGGGAGACGATGGCCGACGTGGCCTGCGGGTGGGTTTCGATCGCGCGAAGGAAGTCCTTCATCTCTTCTTTCTTGTTGATGACGTTGTGGGCGAGGAAGAGACCGCCAGGGTTCACGCGCGGGAAGACCTGGTCGAAGAACTTCTTGTAGTCGGGCTTCCACGCGTCGAGGAACACGAGGTCGAACGTGCCGGAGAGCTTGGGAATCTCCACGAACGCATCGCCGTGAATCACCTGGACAATGTCGGCGAGGCCGGCTGCCTTGACGTTTTCCGCCGCTTCGCGGGCGCGAACCGGGTCGAACTCGATGGTGGTCAGGCGTCCGCCGGTTTCCCGAAGGCCTACACCCATCCAGATGCCGCTGTATCCGCTGGCCCCGCCAATTTCCAGGACGCGCCGGGCCGAGGTGGAAGCGACCAGAATGCGCAGGAACCGGCCGTCTTCCTCGGAAACTGCCAGCTGTCCCCTGTCGGCGGCGCGAATTCGGGAGAGGACGTCCCGAACGGCAGGTGACGGGGACGTGCCCGAATCTCGGTTGGGCGACTGACCAACTACTACCTGCGGGCTCAGCGAGACGACCAGCACCAAAATGCCCGCTACGACACGCATATCGCATTCTAGCCGGGCTGGAAAAACCTGCATGCTATAGTGTGGCGTTTTCCGAGGTTCCACGGAGGCTTAGTGAGTCCGATTCTCACCCGCCCTATACGTGAGCAGCTCGAACACGACCGCATCATCCGGCAGCTGCAGGCACGCTACAAGCGTAAGCACGAGGTGGCGATCAACCCCGGCCAGGAACAGAACCAGTCGATCATGGTCGGCGAGCTGGCCGTCTATCCGGACCTGCTCCTCTATTCCACGGAGCGATCGAAGCGACTCGAAGGCACGGTCGAAGTCGAAACCGGCGAATCGGTGAATCAGCTCGAGGCCCTCGCCGAGTGGGGCATCTTCAGCAAGTTGAAGGCTCCGTTCTATTTGTACGTGCCGCCGCAGTGTATCGACTCGGCGCGCCGGATCTGTGACGAGCACAAGTTTCCGGTCGCAGAGATCTGGACGTATCACCTCGCGCTGGATCAAGTCCGCTTCACCCAGGTATACCGTTCGCCGAACGCGCCGAAAACGGTTGCGGATCGCAAGTCGGCCGAGCGCCAGAAGCCGGCGCCGGCGGCTCGCCCCGCGGCCAGCAAGCCAACGAAGACGGTTGTGGCGTCGAGGGGACCCGCGCCGCGCGCCGCACGCGCCGGGAAAGCGGGCAAGAACGCGAGACCGACTGCGCCGGCCAAGTCCGCTCGATCCGCGTCGGCAGCCAAGGCCAAGGCAAAGTCGGCAAAGCCCACGGCCAAGGCGAGAACGGCCCGGAAGCGCCGGTGAACTGAGCCGGTCGTGCCGTTTCTGAGATTGACCCGCGACCGCCGGGGCTTCGAGCACACCTTTCTCCTCCACGCCGACGCTCCGGGGCTGCCGCCGCGCGTCCTCTACTGGTATCGAACCGCGCCGGGGGTTCTGATCGGCCGGCCGGCACTCGACGAGGAAGCGATCCGCGCCATCGAGGAGCAGCACCCTCATATTGAGTTTGACTGGCCGGCGATCCTGGCGCTTCGTGAGGCCATGCCGCCTGAGGAGGAAGCTGAAGCCGCGCCGCCTCCGCGCAGCCGGCGTCCGGGTCGCCGGGATCCGGCTCGTCCGCCTCGTGCTCAGGAGCGTCCGCCGGTTGCAGAGGTTGTGGTTCAGGACTCCGCGATCGTCGATACCGGGAGCCTCGCGCCCGAACCCGTCGCCCCAACCACGCGCGGTCTTCTCGAGGAGTTGGTCGGCCGCGAGATCGCGACCCGTCTCCGGGCTCGCTACGCCGAAATCATGGCCCGCATCCACGAGCAGGGGTTCGACGAGAGCACCCTGGCCGCCTGGGTCGCCCGGGCCGAACCGCTGGACCCCGACACCTGGCTCACCCCGGACGCTGTTCTGGCGGGCGTTCGCGACGCAGACGCCCGCTTCGAGCAGCTGCGCGCCACCCTCCTCGGCGGCAGGTAAGGGGGGACAGTCCCCTGAGTCGATCTGAAGCAGGGGACAGGCCCCTGAGTCGATCCGTGTAAGGGGACTGTCCCCTGATCCGATCCGCAGCAGGGGACTGTCCCCCCGTTACAATTGACCCTCCCCCGGAGGAATGAGCGTATGCGGTGGCTGCTGACGGTGGGGAGCGTGTGTCTGATGCTGGCGGCGGTTGCGCCGGCCGCCGACGCGCAGCTCCGTCCCCAAATCGTTGTGCAAGGCCTTTCCAATCCGGTCGCGTTCGTCCAGGACCCCACGTCCAACTCACGGTTCTTCATCGTCCAGCAGGGCGGCCTGATTCGCGTCCTCGACAACGGGCAGGTGCTCCAGACGCCCCTCCTCGACCTGACGACGGCTATCAAGAGCGGCGGCGAACAGGGGCTGCTCGGCATGGCGTTCCCGCCGAACGCGGCGACCACCGGGCGGTTCTTCGTCTACTTCACCAAAACACGGCCCGGTGACTCCGGCGGCAACGACCTGGTAATCGCGCGCTTCCGGCGCTCGTCACCGACGGCGGCGACGGCGGATGTTGCCTCACGCTTCGACTTGATCTGGTCGAACAACCTGCCGTTCATCCCGCACCCGTCGAACAGCAATCACAACGGCGGCAACCTCGTATTCGGCCCCGACGGATACCTCTACATCGGCACCGGCGACGGCGGCAGCGGCAACGATCCGCCCAACAACGCGCAGAACCCGATGTCGCTGCTCGGCAAGATGCTGCGGATCGACGTCAACGTGGCCGACTCGCATCCCACCGGCTACACCATCCCGCCCGGCAACCCCTTCATCGGGACGCCGGCGTTTCCCGAGATCTGGGCGTTCGGTCTGCGCAACCCGTGGCGCTACGGCTTCGACGATGTGGGTGCCGGCGCCACCGCGGCGCTCATCATCGGTGACGTCGGTCAGGGCGCGCGGGAAGAAGTGGACTACGAGCCGGCCGGCGCCGGCGGACGCAACTACGGCTGGAGCATCCGCGAAGGCACGATCGCCACGCCGGGCGTGACCGGGCGCACTCCGGCCTATCTGCCGCTGACGAATCCGCTGTTGGATTACCCGAGAACGATCGGACAAGCGATCACCGGCGGCTTCATGTATCGCGGCACGCAGCTGCCGCCGGCCTATCGCGGGCGCTACTTCGTCGCCGACTCGGTCTCCGGTCTCGTTGCCTCTGTCGGCATCGCAGTCAATCCGGCGACGCGGGAAGCGGTCGTCACCGATGCAGTGGATCACAGCGCGGAGCTCGGCGCGACGGTCGGAAGCATCGTGTCGTTCGCCCGCGATCGCGACGGCGAACTCTACCTGGTGACGTTCGCGGGCCGCGTGTTCAAGATCACCAGCGCCGACGCGCCGGCCGCGCCGACTCTCCTACGCGCGTCGATCGCTGGACGCGCGGTCACGTTGTCGTGGACGCCGCCTTCGACCGGGCCGACGCCGACCGGATACCGGCTCGAGGCAGGCTCGTCGCAAGGCGCCGCGAACCTGGCAACGCTCGCCACGGATGCGACTCCGTCGATCACCGTGCCGGGCGTCGGCGACGGGACGTACTTCGTGCGGGTCCGCGGTGAACGGAACGGAGTTGTCGGGCCGGCGTCGGCTGACGTTCAGGTCGTCGTGGCGGGTTGCCCCGTGCCGGCAGCGCCAGGCGGCCTGACTTCTACCGTGAGCCCGGCGAGGATCGTGACGTTGACGTGGGGCAGCGTCACCGGCGCAACAGGATTCATCGTCGAAGCCGCGAGTGCTCCCGGCGGACCGGTGATAGCGTCGTTACCCCTCGGGAGCACGACCGCAGTCTCGGTTCCCGCGCCTCCGGGCACCTATTACGTCAGGGTTCGCGCGCTCAACGGCTGCGGCCCGGGCCAGGCGTCGAATGAGGTGCCGGTCCAGGTGCCGTAGCGCCGCTCTCGGCGAGCTCGTGCTCGATCGCGTGGCGCGCGATTCGAGTGACATACACGGTCACGGCAATCGTGGACACGAGGCCGAGCCCGATCATTGCGTAGTAGAGCGGGCCGCGCGGCTGCGCGGTCCCGCTCGCGAGCGACGCGAGGTCACCGGCCACCTTGCCGGTGTAGACGTACATCGCCACGACCGGGAGCATGCCGATGCTGGCGGCGACGAAGTCGAGCAGCTTGATACGGCTGAGGCCCAGCGCGTAGTTGAGCAGCACGAAGGGCACGGCCGGCGACATGCGCAGTAGCGCGACAAGGCGGAAGCCGTGCCGCTCCACCGCGCGATCGATGATTTGCAGGCGCGGCTCGCGGCGGAGCAGCCCTTCGACGAAGTGACGCGCGAGATGCCTGCCGGTCAGGAACGCGAGCGTCGCGCCAATCGTTGCGCCGATCATCACCAGGATCACGCCCTTGACGAACCCGAACAGGGCGCCGGCGGCAATCGTCAGGACAAACGCGGGGGCGAAGATTACGGGCGCGATGCTGTAGCCGGCGACGAACGCAACCGGTCCCCACGCGCCGAGCGACGCGACCCAGGCAGTGAAACGCGGGAGCGCGGCCGGCGCCTCGCGGCCAGCGACGACGAGCAGGGCAAGGACGACCAGGCCGCCCACGACGGTGAGCGCCCTCTTCATGGACAACCGCAACACCAAGCTACCTGTCGTCCCGCAGGAACCGGTTTTCGATGCCGTCGATCTTGGCGAGCCGGCGCATGTGGCGCTCCTCCCCGCTGAAGCTGGCGGCGAGGAAGGTGTCGACGAGGATGCGGGCCAGTGCCGGCCCGACCACTCTCGCGCCCAGACACAGCACGTTCACGTCGTCGTGTTCGACCGCCTGGCGCGCGGTGTAGCTGTCGTGGCATACCGCAGCGCGGATTCCCGGAAATTTCGATGCCGCCACCGACACCCCCGCGCCGCTGCCGCAGACGAGCAGTCCGCGATCGGCCTGGCCGTTCCGGACCGCGGTCGCCACGGCCTCAGCCATATCGGGGTAATCGACCGGCGCGGTGGAATGGGTGCCCAGGTCGGTGACGTCGTGTCCCTGCTGGGCGATCTGTCCGGCAAGATCCCGTTTCAGCTCGAAGCCGGCATGGTCTGCGGCGATGGCAACACGCATAAACCTCTATGGTATCGCCGAGTCCGGATACGGCCGGCATTCGTCTTATAATTCGACCATGGTCACCAGCCACCTTCGTCTTGCCGTTCTCGGGGGATTGGCGTTGTCAGTGGTTGCGCTTGGAGCCCAGGCGCCCGCTCCCGGTGCCCAGGCTCCCGCCGCGCCGGCCGCGCCCGGGAGCCAGGAAGGGCAGCCCACATTTCGCGTCAACATCGACCTGGTCACGATGGACGCGATCGTCCGCAACGGCCAGGATCAGTTTGTCGCCGACCTCACGAAAGACGACTTCCAGATTCTCGAGGACGGCGTGGCCCAGGACATCAAGTCGTTCACGCTGGTCCACGGCGGCCGGGTCCACAACCTACTGACGCCACCACCACCGCCGAGCGAGGAAGGCGTCATCCTGCCGCCGTCGCGGCCGCGCAACGATACCACCGGGCGCATCTTCGTCATCATCGTCGACGACATGCACCTGGACTTCCGGAACACAGGCCGGATCCGCGACCTTTTCAAGAAGATCAGCCGCGAGCTGATTCATGAAGGGGACATGTTCTGCATCGTCTCGACCGGCCCTTCGTCGATCGCGATCGACCCCACCTACGACCGCAAGATCCTGGACGAGTCGATCAAGAAGATCACCGGCAACGGCCTCAAGCCGCAGGACATCATCCAGGGCGCCGAAGGCTCGGACGGACCCAGCGAAGTACGCTATCGCGCTCACGTCGCCTTCTCGACCGCCCACGACATGCTGGTCCAGATGGAGAAGGTCCAGAACCGCCGCAAAGCGGTGGTCTGGGTGAGCAACGGCTACGACTTCAATCCCTTCGCCGAGTCGCGGACGGGTGAGGACCCGGTCTTCGGCGGCCGTTACGGCCAGACGCGCGAAGAAGGGCAGCAGATGAACCAGCAGTTCAACCAGGGGCAGCAATTCGCCGATGCCGATCTGGCACGCGAGCTCTCCGAAGTGACGCGCACCGCGAACCGCGCCAACGCCACGCTCTACACGATCGACCCTCGCGGCCTGGTGGCCGGTGCCGATCTCGACGAACAGCTGGATCCGGTGGAATACGCGGAGTACGTGCGGAAGTCGCAGGACAGCCTGCGGGTGCTGGCCGAGAACACCGGCGGCATCGCGGTGGTCAACCAGAACGACTTTACGAAGGCCTTGAAGCGAATCGACGCGGAGACCAGCGACTACTACGTGCTGGGCTACTACTCCTCCAATCCGGATCCGCTCAAGCGGACCCGGAAGGTGGAAGTCAAAGTCACGAAACCCAACCTCAATGTGATCTCGAGGACGTCGTATACGCTCCGCCGGCCGCCGAGCGCACCGACTCAGAAGTAATCACTTCGCTGATGCGCTCCCGCAGCCAGGCGACGGGCTGCGGCTGGACGCGCAAGAGCGCCTTCCACTCCTCGTCCGACAGGACGACAGAAATCACGCGCGGATCGGTCATGAAGGCACCTCCGGTATGAAGAATGAGATGCCGCTGATCGTAGGCCGTGGCGAGTCAGCTGAAAAATAGAATGATCACATTCCGTCGATTCACTGACGGAATGGATTCCGACCGCGCCGCGAGCCGCGTCAGGGCGCGAGGCGGAGCTTCGGCTTGACCCGCTCGAAGGCCTTGATCGTCTCCTGGACTGCGCGCGGAGTCCGGCTCATCCGCGGGTAGACCCAGCCGGTGTCCCGCATCAGCGAGCGGCCCTCGATTCGCGACAGGAACAGGTGGCCGCTCGAGACGTCGCGCGCCGCCGCCTGGTAAGGGACGATGCTGATCCCGACGCCGGTCCGGACCATCGCCTTGATGATCTCGACGTTCTCGGTCTCCATCACGATGTCGGGTTCGATCCGCGCCGACATGAAGAACTCGTCGATGGTGCGGCGGGTGTTGGAGCCCGGCTCGAAGAGCACGAACGGCTGCCGGACCAGGTCCTGCGGGAGCACCTTGCGCTTGCGGGACAGCGGGTGCTTGGCGGCCGTGACCAGCAGGAGTTCTTCCTGGAGAACGGGAACGGTGACCAGGTCCGGTTGATCCACCGGCAGCGTCAGCAGCGCCAGGTCGCCGGAGCCGGCGCGCAGCTGTTGGAGCGCGCGCTCGGAACTGCCCGACACCACCTTGATGTCCACGCCCGGGTGCTGGCGTTTGAGCTCGGTGATGAGCGTCGGAAAAACGTAGAGGCACACCGTCATGCCGCCGAGCAGGCGCACCGTACCGCGGAGCGATTCCTGGCTGTCGGTGATGCCGGCGGTGGTGTCCTTCAGATCCTGGAAGACGCGGTGACTGAGCTGGAGCAGCGCCTCGCCGGCCGGGGTGATGCGGATCCGGCGGCCAACCCGCAGGAAGACCGGCTCCTTGAGCTCGTCTTCGAGCAGCAGGATCTGTCGGCTGATCGCCGACTGCGACACGTGCAGCTTGTGGCCGGCGGCGGTGAACGAACCGGTCTCGGCGATGGCACGGATGATCTCGAGTTGGCGCAGGTCCACGTCGTCAGGCTCTCCGGCACCGAGCCTATATCTACGACGAAGATGGTTTCAACACCAATCTTGAGCGTACGAGATGGGTCTATGCGCGCTCACAGGGGCAAGCTATCAGCAGCTCGCATGAGACATGAACGTTACATCTGGATGTTGATGGGTCCGGGCGGACCGCTCAGGACAAAAACACGAGTCGCCGCGCGGAGTACGCGCGGCATCCGAGCCGTTTGGCGGCGATCAGCGCAGAGCGTCAGGAGGCGCGGAGACCCGTGCCGCCGATCGAGCTGGCAAAGCGCTCGCGTTCCGGAGTCACGGTCTGGTTACGGCGATGCGCGTGACTCTCGCAGACAACGCCCTTTTCTTCCACGTACACCACTTCGCGCGTGCTGGCGACATCCCGGTAGCGACCGACAACGCACCCACACGGCAGCGTGGCAAACCCGATCAGACGAACCACGCTCATAACGAGCTCCTCTGTCGCGTCGCTATGCAACTGGTGTACCGAACTGATGTGCGTGTGTTTCCGGGCACGTCCTGGAAATGGTGCCCGTTACCGCTGGTGAAAATGGCCGACTTTCGAGCATGTCATCCTAAAAGCAGACATCCTGCCAGAACAAACGTCGACCGAGGAGGTTTGATCAGAGTCGCCTTTACGGATTCCTTTTGGATCGCGCTTCGCGGATTTGGATGAACGGTCACCGTGTCGGCAGGCGAGACAGGCCTTCGCGCGCGACGGCGTTGCCGGGATCGATCATGAGCGCTTCCGCGAAGTGGCGGCGTGCGGCCTCCATGTTGCCCGACTCGAGCTCGAGCATCGCGAGGTTCGAATGCGTCGCCGGGTCGCGCGGCGCCGACTTCAACGACGCTTCGAAGGCCGCGCGGGCGCGATCGCGCTGGCCGAGGCCGGCGAGCGCGGCGCCAAGCACGTTCTGCGCGGGAGCGTAGTCGGGCTGCATGACCAGGGCGGCTTCGGCCTCGCGCACCGCGAGCTCCGGGCGCTCCTGGAGATAGGCGAGCGTCGCGGAGTAGTAGCGCGTGGCGGCCCGCTCGGGCGCCTCGGCCCTCAATCGTGCTACGGCCGGCGCCAGCCGGTCGGCGTCTCCGGCGTCGCTGAACACCGAGGCAAGCTGTTCGACAGCGGCCAGATTATCCGGGTCGCTCTGGACGACGCCCAGGGCGATCCGTGCGCTCTCCTCGAAGTTGCCTTCCGAGGCCAGCAGATGCGACAGCGCGAGCCTCGCCTCGACATTCACAGGGTTGGCCGCGAGCTGCTTCAGAAGATCACGGGCGAAGGCGATCCGGCCGACCGGTACCGCGGCCTGCACCAGGCCATCGAGCGCCTGGCGATCGCGCGGCGACTCCCGGACCACCCGCGCGAACAGATCGACGGCGGGATCGAAGGCGTCCGCCTTCCGGAGCATCTCCGCGACGTCGCGCCAACTCTCCGCCGACGCCGATCGAACCGGCTCGGCAATGGCGGGCGGCCGCGGGGTCGCCGCCGCCAGCTCCCGAAGCCGCTGCGCATTGTCGGACCGGGCGGCGCCGAACACGCTGCGCGGTCCCGAGAATTCCAGGTACGCACGATCGTCGGTCTGGACCGGTGCGCCCTCTGCCCAGGCCCGAAGCGCCGCGCCTTCGGCGACGAACGCCGACAGCACTGCCAGAGGGGAGCGGGCTCCGACTCCGGCCAGATCCGCAGCCACACCTGGACGCTGCCAGGCCGCGGCGAGGTTTCCGATGCGTCCGGTCAGCGGCTCGGTGGAGCCGACCAGCAGCACGTCGGCCTCGCCGATTACCCACATCGTGCCGTCCGGAAACACTGAGAGGAAAGTCGCCACAATCGAGCGGAGATCGGCCTCGCTGATGTCGTAGGTATGTGCCCACTGGCACAACACGCCGCCGGGAGCGAGCCGCGACTTCGCGATCTCGAAGAACTCGCGCGTGAAGAGCGACGCGATTCCCGCCATCCACGGGTTCGACGGCTCCGAGACGATCACGTCGTAGCGCTCGTTGCCGAGCAGTAGGTGGGTGCGCCCATCGCCGAGGATCAGCCGCGTCCGCGAGTCGGCCAGCGGGCGATGGTTGACGTGCTCGAAGAATCGCGACGCCTCCACCACCTCGGGGGAGATTTCCAGGACCACAGCCTCGTCGAGGCCGTGGGTCAGCGCCGAGCCGAGCGTGACGCCGCTGCCGAGTCCGAGAATCGCCGCCCGTTTCGGCGCCGGATGAAGCAGCAGCGGAACGTGCGCGAGCATGCGCTGGGTCAGCATGTCCGCAGCATCCGAGGCGTCCACCTTGCCGTCAATAGAAAGGGAGGTCGCGCCGGTCAGCCGCCGGACCGCCACGGTGGCGGTCGCCCCCTCGCGGTAGTAGGCGAGCTCGCCGGCGGTGAGGCTGGTCAGGAGATCGGGACCTCGCAACGCAGCGGCGTATTTGTAGCCGCCGCTCGAGAGGAGGCGGGCATCCCAGCGGGGTACGAACCACGTCGCCGCCAGCGTCGCGACTCCAAGCCCGAGCGCCAGCCACCCGGTTCGCCGCTGAGCCGCTATCGCAAGGCCGACTCCGCACAGCGCGGTCCAGACAACCACGATCCGGATCGTGTCGAACAGCCCGAGCCACGGTACCAGGACGAATCCCGCAGCGAGTGCACCGACGATTGCCCCGGTCGTGTTGACCGCGTACACGAGCCCGAGATCCGACACCATCGATTCGTCGTCCCTGGATGCGACAGCGAGCGCCAGCGGGAACGCGGCGCCAAACGCCAGCGACATCGGCAGGAGAATGCCCGCGGCGAAGGCCCACTCCCGCATCAGCACCTGATCGAAGGTCACGTTGGGTTCGGTCATCAGCCGCGCAACGGCGAGCAGCACGGGATCGACGGTCATCGCGGCGGCGAGGGCGAGCGCCGCGCTGGCGACGACGACGAGCGCGAGCATGCCGACCGGGCTTTTCGTCCGCCGCGAAATCCGGGCGCCGGCTGCCGATCCGCCAGCAATGCCAAGGATGAAGATGGCGACGACCGCGCTGAAGGCATACGTCGTCGGGCCCAGAATCGAAGCGAGGAGCCGCGTCCATACTACCTGGAGGGTCAACGAAGCGAGGCCGGTGACGCCCAGCGTTGCCGCCGCGAGCCAGGGGCGGCCAACGGGTGTCGGGCTCTGGTCTTTCGCGTTGCGCCGGGTTGGAGCCGGCGTCGACTCGATCGCCACGATTTCGCCGGTTTCGCGTGAAAGCATCCACGCGCCAGCGGCCGCGGTGAGATTGAGGATCACCCCGACGATTGTCGCCCCGGTCAGTCCCACGGCTGGAAGCAGCACGAAGCCGGTGACGATCGCACCGACTGCGGCCCCGAGCGTGTTCGCCGCATACAGGCGGCCGGCATCGACTGCAATCTGTCCCGCGCTCCTGACGATCCACCGCGACGCGAGCGGGAACGTTGCGCCCATGGCCGCCGCCGGCAACGCGAGCAGGAGCAGGCTCACCGCCAGCCGGACTCCGCCAAACAGGAGTCCACCGGCGCCATCCGCGTAGAGCGCCGCGAGCAGCGGTCGAAAAGCGAGAAGGGTCCAAGGAAGCAGCAATGCGACCGCCGCAATTGCCGCCTCGAGCGCGGCGTAGCCGCGGAGCGCGGTGCGCGGCGCGAGCCTCTGCCCGGTTCGCCCGCCCGCGGCGGCGCCGATCGCGAGGCCGCCCATGAACGCCGCAAGCACGGTGCTCGCCGCCGCCAGGCCGTGTCCGATCTGCAGCGCGAGCAGGCGCGTCCAGACGACTTCGTAGACGAGCGCGGCCGCGCCCGAGAGGGCGAAGAGCAGCAGGAACGGGCCGCGACGCATGGGGTGAGGATTCGGGCGAAATCGGTCGCGGCGGCGCGGTCAGGGCCTGGGCCGATAGAGCGTGAGAGCCTCGTCGCGGGCCAGCAGTTCGAGGTCGAAGGCGTCGATCGCCAGCGCCTTCAGCTGCGGCGTGACGAAGCCATCGTCGACGATCACATATCCGACATTGGCGTCCTTGATGAAGGCCTGCGCCTGCTGGCGGAACGCGTCGACCTCGGCGTCGGCCAGGGTACGACCCTCGCTCATTTCCACGAGCGATCCAATCAGCGGGAACCGCCGCGTCATCGCGGCGAGACGCCGGGACGACACCCGCGAGAGATAGCCGCCGATCAGCGGCTTGCCATGCAGCGTCTGCTCGAACTGGTTTCTGGCGCTGAAGTTGCCCGCCGACGAGGTACCGTCCCGGACGCCGAAGGGGAGATTGAGCACTCTCACCGACCGCGAGTCGGCCGCGATGATCTGCGACAGCGGCGAGTATTCAGCGGAATAGAGCGTGCGCGGCGCCGGCATGAGCTCGACGACGAGCAGCAGCAACGCCGCGACGCCGATGGCGCGTCTCTGCCGCGGCCAGCGCTCGCCCAGTGCGGCAAGCGCGCCGGCCAGCAACATCGCCAGGCCGAGCGCCGCGACGATAGCGAAACGCGTCGGCGATCGCACGGCATTGATGAGCGGTACGTAGCGCATGAGTGCCCAGGGGCCGGGCACAGCGGTGTTCAAGCCGTCCACGATCACGAACGGACCGAGCGACAAGGCCAGGAAGCCGAACGTCAACCACCACCACCCGCGCTTCGGCCGGAACCCGGCCCACACCACGGCGATGGCGATGATAGCGACGGCGACCAGGCTGAACGCCGCCGTGTACTCGACGAACGCGACCGGGTCAGCCGTCTGTCGATCGCCGAGCATCCATTTCGACAGGAACTGGTTCGGATTGGGATCGAGATAGGCCAGCAGGTCAACGCCCCGCGGGCTGCTCCTCCAGAGAATGGGCGGGCTGACGAACTGGCCGGCCACGATCCCCTCGCCCAACCCATAGAGCACGGGTGACAGCGGCCCGGCACAGGCGAGGGCGGAGATGACCGCGAAGCGAAGAATCCACGACGCCGGAGGGAACGCGACGATGCGGGCCCGGAAGATGAGCGCGAGGCGAACGGTGAACAGCACGGTCAGGATCAGGACCGGCGTGTAGAGGCCGCGAACCGAAACATTCAGACCGAGAAGCTCGATCCGACCGCCGCGGCCGAATGCGAGGCCGACAACGAGCCCGGTCAACGACAGCAGCACCACGTCCAGCACCCATGCCCAGGGCACCCGATGGAGCCGTTCGCGGCGCGTGACTTCCAGGACGAGCGACCCGACGTAAAGGCCGGCGATCATCAGGCAGAACACCGCGAAGTAGGGATCGCAGAACGCGGCCCAGGCCATCGACAGCCCGGCAAGGACTGCGAACAACATTCGGCGGGTCCGCTCCGCTTTGATCAGGCACCAGGTGAACGCCGCCAGTGGGGCTGCGGCCACGAGGCTGAAATGCCCCGTTGAGCGAGCGACGAGCGCCGGCGCCCAGGCGAAAGCGAGACCGGCGCCGAACGCCTCGAGCCTGGTGGTTGGAAAGGCAAGTCGTGCCATGGCGTACCCGCATAGCGCCGTCAGCACCGTCATGGCGATGAAGACGATGTTGAAGGTCGTGATCACGCCGAACAGCGGAATCAGCGGAAGCGCCAGCAGGTTCAGAAACGCGGTGTAGTTGTGCTGTGAGAGGTCCACCCGCTGCGACAGCGCCAGGATGCGTTCGGTGGACAGCGGGTTGGCGCCTGACGCGGTTTCGTGCTGGAACACCCACTGGTTCCAGACGTACACACCTGTATCGCCGCCCGGATCGCCGGTCAGCCGGCTACCGAGATAAAGAGGCAGCGGCCACGTGAACGCAAGCGCGATCAGTACGTAGCCGAGTACCACAGCAAGCCGAGGGCGCCACTGGCTCGCTATCATCAGACAGGCGTGTAAACGTTTATCACAGATTGCATCCTACAGATGACATAGCGCTTCACGCGATTTGAAAATAAAAAGGCCGGATCCCCTGGGTTGGGGACCCGGCCTTTTCTCGTTCCTACCGCAGGCCTGAGGCGCGCCAGCGCCGCCTACCGCATGCCTACCCGCGCTGGCCGGCGCAGCCGGCGACAGGCGGGCCTAGAAGTCGTAGCGGACGCCGAAGCGCATGACGCGCGGCGCCAGCAACTCCGTCACCTCCAGGAAGTTCGCCGTCGTCTGACGGAAGTTCGTCGGGACGCCGGAGTTGAAGATGTTGAAGACGTCGAACTGGCCGGTGAGCTTGCCGACCTTGCCGAACCGGAACGACTTGTCGAGGCGGACGTCGAGGATCGAGACGTTCGGGAAGCGGTGCGCGCCGATCGGCTCGACGCGGAACGTCCGCGCACCGTCGTTCGGGAAGGTGAAGGTCAGCGTGCGGCCGTAGTTCTGGCCGCTTTGGTACCTTCCACGAGCCGGACATGCCAATATCCCACTGGCGACGTAACGGCCGATCGCCTTGTAGTTGCAGATCGTCGAGGTCTCGAGACCGTTGTCGCCGAACAGGCGGCGGACCGGCAGGAAGTTCTGATTCGCCGTGGCGGCGGCCTGACCGAGTAGCCGCTGATAGCCGGTGACGTCGTGCAGCATCGTTCGACCAGGTGTAGCCGAACGAGGTCAGCACCATCCAATTGTTCGCGAACCGGCGGTTCACGGCGAACTCGATGGTGTGGAAGTCGGAGTCGGCGTCGGGCACGTTGGTGAACACCCGATCCTGCGCGAGGCCAGCCGGGCGATCGAAGGTCTGGAACGTCTGGTCGTCGTCGGTGTCGCGAGGTTGTTGTCCGGCCCGGAGTCGGTGATGGTGATCGGCACGGTGTACCGGCCGCCGCGGATGGTGTCGATCTCGCCCCAGACGTTGCGATGTTCTTGTAGACGTACGAGGCGCGGCCCGACAGGCCACTCGCGATCTCGCGCTCGACGTTCGTCGAGATCTCATTGGTCATCGGCCGCTTCAGGTCGCGATCGACGCGGACGAAGCCGGCGCCGCCCTGGGTGGAGTTGAACGCGCCGAGCTCGAACGGGCTGTCGAGCAGGCCGTTGCCGTTGAGGTCGCACTGCGTCGTGCGGGTCGGCCGTGCACGACAGGAACGCGTAGCGGAGCTGTGCCACGCCGACCGGGTTCTCCTGGTCGGCCAGCGTGTCCGCCGAGTTCCAGCGTGACTGGCCGATAGTAGGCCTTGAGGACGGTGCGGTTGTCACCGGTCAGGTCGTAGGCGAAACCGACGCGCGGCGCGAAGGTTTTCGAGTCGTTCACCACGGTGTGCCGTTCGACCGTCCGCGGCGCGATGAAGCCGACGTAGCGTAGCGCTCGGCGGCGGTAATCCAGCCAGTCGCCAGCTCCGGCAGGCCATTCGGTGCGAACTCCTGCTCGGGCCACAAATCGCGGTAGGCCTCGAAGCGGAGGCCGAGATTGACCGTCAGACGGTCGGTCATCTTCCACGTGTCGTTGAACCAGACCGAGCGCGTAGATTGACGTCGTTGGTCGGCAGGTGACCGTGTTGTAGATGTCGACCTGGCTGACCGGCGCCACGCCGTTCATGGTGGTGTCGCGGTAGAAGATGTCGAACGGCTGATCGCGGAAGAAGCAGCGGCGATCGCGCTTCCAGTCGTAGCCGACCCTTCATGTCGTGGCTGCCCTTCCAGCCGTCCTTGAAGTACGACAGCGAGGCGTAGAACTGGGGCTTGAACCGCTTCTGGTCCTGGTAGCCATTGTTCGCGCCGCCATCGTAGAACTGCAGGTTGCGAGGTCCTGGCGGCCGGGGCTCCACGGGCCGTCGTACAGGCCGTAGTCGCGCACCGGGCGGAGCGGGAAGAAGTTGTACCAGTCGCCGGCCAGCACGTCGAGGAACGCCCGGCTGCCGAGGACGCTCGTCCACTCGAACTTCCACGGATAGTTCCGCGAGCTCTGGTAGTAGGCGGCCGACAGCGGCGTGGTCAGGTTGATGCCGCGCTTGTCCTGCAGCTTCTCGCGCTTGTTGATGAAGCCGATCACCTGGTTGTTCCGATTGAGCTGGAACGTGCCCTTGAAGGTGTACTTGTTGGACAGCTTCGAGCGCTGTGTCTGATCGCCGAGGCCGAGGATGTACTGGTACTGGTCGTTCAGGCGCCAGCTGGTGAAGAACCACATCTTCTGCTTCCACAGCGGCCCGCCGAAGTTGAAGTTGAGGTCGTACTGCTCCTTGTCGGGTTACCGCGGGTCAGCGGCGTGCGCGTGAAGTAACCGTCCTCGTTCGGCGTATTCGACCGTGCGCAGGTAGTCCGGCACGTTGTCGGCAATCGTGTTCTCGTTCAGGTAGTCGCTGTACAAGTTGCCGTTGAACTTGTCGCCGCCCGACTTGACGCTGATGCTGAGCACCGCGCCGCCGGCGTAGGCCGAGGCGTCGGCGCCGGCGCCGCCCACCTGGAACTCTTCGAAGCTGCCGAAGTCGAAGTAGCCGGCGTTGGCGGCCGTCGCCTCGGTCGTGTCGATGCCTTCCATGCGGGTCTGGTTCTGAGTGTCGAAGCCCGTAGGCGCGATAGCCGGTCTGGTTGCCGGTGCGCGAGCCGCCGACGTCATAGGACGTCATCTGCATGCCCGGCGCCTGCGCCATCGCCGCCCAGACGTCGCGGGCGTTCGGGATCTCGGTGAGCAGTTCCTTGGTGAAGTTCGTGCCCATCGTGTTCGTCGAGGTGTCGACGATCGGGCGAGGCCCCGGTGACGGTGACGGTTTCCTGCAGGGTGGCGACCTGCAGCTGCTGGTCGACGGTCAGCGTCTGGTTGATGACGACGCGAACGCCTTCGCGCTTCACGTTCTGGAAGCCGGAGAGTTCGAAATCGACGGCGTAGACGCCCGGCGGCAGTGCCAGGAAGCGGAACTGCCCGTCGGCGCCGGTGACCTGCACCTGCGGCTGGATGAGCGCCGGGCTGGTTGCGGTCACGGTTACGCCCGGCAAGCACCGCGCCGGTGTTGTCGGTGACGGTGCCGTTGATACGGCCTCGGAACTCCTGCGCACTGGCGATACCTGCCATCGCAAGTGCCAGACAGAGCGCCAGCAAAGGACTCTTCCACCTCATCATTGTGCCTCCACGACCCTCGGCCTTCGGCCGCGGCCAAGCTGCAAGACAACGCAACACGAACCCGAGGCTCCGTGGGGGTGAGCACACCTTTCCCAGGTTCGGACCGCATGCATGGTAGGGCAGCGGGGAATGGAATGCAAATCGTTACAAAAGAAATTTACAGGGTCCGAGAGGCCACCTCGACTCTGTCGAAATGAGCTGGGCCGAAAGGCGCGGAGCCAGGGTCAGAATGCGTGGTCCTATACTGATTCGCCGTGAGGACCGGACGAATTCTCTGGGGTTTGGCGGTGACGCTGTTGTGGGGCAGCGGCCTGGCGTCCGCGCAGCAGGACGCCGTCAATATCGGCGCCCGCCTCACCCAGGACGCAGCCATCAAGAGCGCCCTCGACGCGGTCCAGGCCGCCGAGCCGCAGACCATCGAGGATCAGGTCCGCCTCTGCGAGGTCGAGGCGCCGCCGTTCAAGGAGCAGAAGCGCGGGGTGCTGTTCGCCCAGATGCTCAAGGACATCGGGCTGGTCAACATCCGCACTGACAAGGAAGGGAACGTCCTCGGCGAGCTTCCCGGCGCCGGCGCGAAGCCGCACCTGCTGTTTGCCGCGCACCTCGACACCGTGTTTCCGGAAGGCACGGACCTCAAGGTGAAGCGCGAGGGCACCTTGCTGCGCGGGCCGGGCATCGGCGACGACTGCCGTGGGCTGGCGGTGCTCCTTTCGGTGGCCCGCCAAATGGTCAAGAGCAACATCAAGGTTCCCGGCAAGATCACGTTCGTCGGCAACGTCGGTGAGGAAGGGCTCGGCGACCTGCGCGGCGTGAAGCACATGTTCAACGAGGGGATGAAAGGGCAGGTCGATCGGTTCGTGTCGATCGACGGCACCGGCCTCGGGATCACCAACGTCGCGGTCGGCAGCCTTCGCTACCGCGTCACGTTCAAGGGGCCGGGCGGCCACAGCTTTGGCGCGTTCGGGTTGTCGAACCCGATTCACGCGCTCGGAAGGGCGGTGGAGAAGATCTCGAACTTCGAGGTGCCGCGCGATCCGAAGACGACGTTCAACGTCGGGCGGATCGGCGGCGGCACGTCCGTGAACTCGATCGCGTTCGAGTCGTGGATGGAAGTTGACATGCGCTCGTCAGACGCCAAGGCGCTCGAGGCCCTCGACATCAAGTTCAACCGGGCCATAGACGATGCGGTGCGCGAAGAGGACGCGCGGTGGAACAAGAAGGTGCTGAGCGCCGACAAGGCGCTCGTCGGCAACCGGCCGGCGGGGCAGACCAGGAGCGATGCGCCGATTGTCCAGGCCGCCGTTTCGGTCACGCGCGCGCTGGGCTTTACCGTGTCGCTCGACGAGGGCTCGACGGATGCGAACTATCCGATGAGCCTCGGGATTCCGGCGATCACGATCGACGGTGGCGGCCGCGGCACCGACGCGCACGCGCTGTCGGAGTCGTTCGATTCCACCGACTCCTGGAAGGGGACGCAGCGCGCGCTGCTGATCGCAATCGCACTTGCGCAGCCGTGAGAAAGAGACCACGAAGGCTCGAAGGACGCGAAGGACGCACGAAGATTTTTTGGAGAAACCTGTGCTCCCGGCAGGAAGCACGCGTGACACCAAATAAAAGACTTCGTGCGCTCTTCGTGATTACCTTCGTGCCTTCGTGGTTTCTTTTAGCTCTCGGTAGCGGGCGAGGTCGGTGTTGCGCTGGGTGCGCATCGCGCGGTCGGCGCGGATCAGCCAGATGACGAATGCGGCGTGCGGCACCACCATCCACCCGATCTCGATCGCGAGCGGACCGGGCAGGATCACCGCAATGAAGTTGACCGCGGTGGCGAGCGCGAACAGGGGGACGAACAGCGGATTCCCGGCCGCGCCCGGGACCGACGCGCCGAATCGCAAGGCGCTGCGCTCCCAGGCCGGCGGGTCGAGAGAGCTGTCGCCGCCTCGCTCGCCCTCTTCATAGAACACCTGCAAGTAGCGGCCGATCCGCTCGGCGCCGAAGTGCAGCGGCCGGATCGCCTCGAAGGTTGCGACAAGCACCATGAGCGGCAGGACGGCGGCGACCGGGATTGGCAGCGCCAGTACCGTCGTCGCCAACATCGCGACCCAGGCGATGACCCCGGCGAGCGCAAGTCCGACCCGCAGGTGACTGCGGGAAGTGATCGCCTGGCGCAGGGCGCGATACTCCTCGAGCGCGAGTTCGGGCATCCGGGCCGATCCTACCCCCGCATTTCTCACAAATTCGCTATTTCGGGCGTCCGCCCCATCATTGAGTCGTGTCATCTTTACATCCCGTGACGTAACAATTTTTGTCCGTACGGCTGTAAACCCCCTTGATCACTAAAGATAGTTTGCTACAATGCCGACACCCCAAAAGTACAGGGGCCATGGTGATCAGGGCCTAAATTTACCCAGTAGTAGAGGTTCGATGGCGCTCGGACTGTTTCGCCAGCTCACCCGTGCAGTCGCGGTCATAACCACCGCGGCGGCCCTCGCTTGTCCGACCCTTCTCGAAGCTGCGCCGCGGCAATCGAGTTCGGCCAAACGCCCTGCCGTCCCGGCCGCGCGGTCTACCCCACGGAAGTCGTCGTCGGCTTCGTCGGCAGCGACGCGGGCTCGCCAGGCGCGTTTGACCCGCGCTCGGACGAAT
This sequence comes from uncultured Acidobacteriota bacterium, assembly GCA_963709325.1. Lineage (GTDB taxonomy): Bacteria > Acidobacteriota > Vicinamibacteria > Vicinamibacterales > UBA2999 > VFZN01. The sequence continues at coordinate 839,893 of CAVPVV010000001.1, forward strand.
TCGCTCGCGCTGATGCGCGACGTGCAGACACCGCGGTTCAAGATCGACGAGTCCGGCCAGGAAGTGCCCGATGTCCGGGCTGAAGCCGCCATCATCTACAACCCGATCACCCGCGAAGTGCTGTGGTCGTCCAACGCCGAAGCCGAACGATCGATGGCCAGCATCACCAAGGTGATGACGGCACTGGTCGTCTTCGACAGCGGCATGGACATGGCGGCGCCGGTCAAGGTCGAGTTGAGCGACGTCTCGAGGGCCTCCACCACGTATCTTCGTCGCGGCTACACCGTGACCGTGGAAGACCTCATCAACCTGCTGCTGATTGGTTCGGACAACGCCGCGGCCCGCGCCCTCGCTCGCGTTTCACCGTACGGATCCGTCGAGTTCGTCGATCGCATGAACGAGAAGGCGGAGCAGTTGGGCCTTACCACCACGCACTACGCGGATCCCTCAGGCCTGCTCTCGGAGAACGTGTCGTCCGCGTACGATCTCGCGCAGCTGATTGCCTACGCCGCCGCCGACGAGCGGATCGGCGGGGTGATGCGGAAGAGCTCGTACGAGACGACGTCGGGCAGGATCCAGATTCACGCCAACAGCACCAACCAGCTCGTGAAGACCGGTGATCTCGACGTCCTCGGCGGGAAGACCGGCTTCATCAGCCGCTCGGGCTATTGCCTCGCGTCACTGCTTCGCCTGCCCCAGACCGGGCAGCAGGTGGCGGTGGTCGTGCTCGGCGCCAAATCGAACGCGAGCCGATTCTGGGAAACGCGGCACCTGTTCAACTGGCTCTCCAGCCGCACCCTCGCGCTCGTGGGTACGACCGAAGGCCAGCACCAGGACCAGGACCAGAACTAACCTCAGTTCACCCCTGCATCATCGCCGCATCGAGCGGCAGCGTCGCGACCGGATCGAAGAACGGCAGCAGCGCGCGGCCGGCGGCCTGCGTGTCGAGCAGCTTCAGGTAGCGATCGCACTTCCCGCAGCGCGTCACCCTGTACACGCGGTCGGCCGTAGCGAACGTCCGCAGGTCGGCGGCATCGTGGTGGCTGCAGAATGGGCAGCCCTGCTCGAACGGCCAGCGGGTGTGGCAGCGACCGCAGAGCAGGATCTGCGCGCCCGACGAGGTGATTGCGCCGAACTCGGGCTCCGCCGCGCACACCGGACAATGCCCGCGTCCCCAGATCTGCAAATCGACGCGACGCGTGAGCACTTCCGCAGTCCGGATGAGGAATGGCCTCATCGCCCACTGCAGCACTTCGGGCCACATCGGGTCCGGTTCGTCGGCCCCCGCGTCCTGGCCTGGCGTGAGCGGCTGCTCGTACCAGACTCGAGCGCGCTCCGACAGGCTCCCGTCGCGCCCGGCGGTATGGAGCCGGGCAGTGGCCGCTTGATCGATCACGTCGAGACGGCGAAATACGTCCGCGATCTGGCGGATCAGGAGCCGCACCTCCGCCCAGTCCACCGGGAACTCGCCGAACGAAGCCATTGGCACGCCGCGCGCCAACCGAGTCTGCAGCAGGTCGGTGGAGAGGTCGAGCGACGGCGTGGTGATGCGGCTTTCGACGCGGCGGACAGCCGTGACGAGCTCGGCATGAAGCGCCGCCGCGGTCGTGAGATCGGGCTGTCGCGTTGCAAGGGCACGAAGTTCGACGATGTCCCGGGGGCCGGATCGTTCGCCGGACGGTGGCCGTACCATCCGGACATTATGGCCCACCCGGGCGCGACGGGTGCGGGGTGCGATAGGTGCACGGGTGCGGGTGCGACGGGTGCGGACGCGTCCGCGCGTGCTGCTAAGCTGAGACGATGCCGCCGCGCGCGCCGAAGGCGCTCCGGATCCTGATGATCGCGTCCGAGGCGTTCCCGTTTTCCAAGACGGGTGGGCTTGCCGACGTCTCCACCGCGTTATCGAAGGCGCTGGGCCGGCTGGGGCACGAGGTTACGCTGATCACGCCACGCTACCGCGGCATGGAATCGGGTGCGCTCGTCGATCAGGCCCAGGTCCACGTTGCCGGCATCTGGTGGCCGGTATCGTTCGGCGAAGCGTCACTCGGGCCCGGGGCGCGCGTGCTGTTTCTCGACTGCCCGCCGCTCTACGACCGCGAAGGTATCTACAACGAGAACGGGGTCGATTACGACGACAACGCGGTCCGCTTTGGCCTGCTGGCGGCTGCTTCAGTAGACTGGCTCTCGCGCCAACCTGACCCGCATCACATCGTTCACGCGCACGACTGGCAGGCCGGGCTGGCGCCGGTCTACCTGCGGCGCGCGACCGATCCCGGGACGGTGTTCACCATCCACAACCTCGCCTACCAGGGCGTGGTGAGCAAGGAGTGGGTTCCGCGGCTCGGCCTGAGCTGGGCAGACTTTACGGTGAACGGGTTCGAGTTCTTCGATCGCCTCAGTTTCCTGAAGGCCGGCGTCAACCTCGCGGATGCCGTGACGACTGTCTCGCCGACCTATGCGGAGGAGATTCAGCGCCCGGAATACGGCTACGGGTTCGACGGGATCATGCGCTCGCGCAGCCATGCGCTGACCGGCATTCTCAACGGAATCGACACCGACGACTGGGATCCCCGTCGCGATCGGTTCCTGCCAGCTCCCTACGATGCAGCTGACCTCTCGGGCAAGGCGGCCGCCAAGCGCGAGTTGCTGGCCACCTTCGGCCTGCCCACCTCCGACGACAGCCTCGCCGAGCCGGTGATCGGGATGGTGTCGCGCATGGTCGACCAGAAGGGGCTGGACCTGATCGCCGCGATCGCCGGCGAGCTTCCGTCGCTGGCCCGCTTCGCCATCCTCGGCACCGGCGAGACCCGCTATCAGGACATGTGGTCGCGCCTCGCGGCGTGGCAGCCGGAGCGCGTGGCGGTTCACGTCGGATACGACGAGCGGCGCGCCCACCTGATCGAGGCCGGAGCCGACATCTTCATGATGCCCTCGCGCTTCGAGCCCTGCGGCCTCAACCAGATGTACAGCCTGCGCTACGGGACCGTGCCGGTGGTGCGGGCCGTGGGCGGGCTGGTTGACACTGTTCGCCCCTACGACCCACGGAACGGGCAGGGCACAGGGTTCCTGTTCTCGGACTATGCCCCGTGGGCGCTGCGCGATAGCCTGCAGGCGGCCGTGCACCTGTACCGGAGCAATCCGTCGGGCTGGGCGCGGCTGCAGAAGAACGGGATGCGCAAGGACTTCTCCTGGGATCGCTCAGCCGCTGAGTACGTCCGGGTGTATAAAAGAGTGTTGGCCGGGTAGCCGAGACGGCGACCGGGCCACGGCATCTAACGGGGTAGAGGACGAAATGGCTTCAGACAAGGTCAAGACCTTTACGGACAAGGACTTCGGGGATTCGGTGAAGAACGGGCTGGTCCTGGTGGATTTCTGGGCCGAGTGGTGCGCCCCATGCCGGCGGATCGCGCCGGTCGTTGATCAGCTGGCCGAGGAGTACAACGGCCGCCTGACCGTCGGCAAGATGAACGTCGACGAGAACCCGATGACCCCCCCGAACTTCATGATCAAGGGCATCCCGACCCTCCTCCTCTTCAAGGACGGCGACCTGAAGGAAACCGTCATGGGCGTGCACGACAAGTCCGAAGTCTCGCGCCTCATCGACAAGCACCTCTAATCGCCTCGACGTCTGTGCACACAGAACGGAACGTCATCGTCATCGGGTCCGGCCCGGCCGGACTCACGGCGGCGCTGTACGCCGCGCGTGCGAATCTCTCCCCGCTGGTGATCGAAGGGTTCGAAGCCGGCGGCCAGTTGATGTTGACCACGATGGTCGAGAACTGGCCCGGTTTCCGCGACGGCATCATGGGGCCGGATCTGATGGCGGAGATGCGCGCGCAGGCGCTGCGATTCGGCGCCGAGGTCGTGCAAGGCGATGTCACCTCGGTGGAGTTATCAAAGCGGCCGTTCACGTTGCAGGTGTCCGGGAAGTCCTTCACCGCGCAGGCGCTGATCGTCGCCACCGGGGCGTCGGCGAAGTGGTTGGAGCTGGGCGTGGATCGCAAGCTCTCGGGCCGCGGCGTGTCGACCTGCGCCACCTGCGACGGGTTCTTCTTCAAGGGCCGCGCCGTGGCCGTCGTCGGCGGCGGCGACACCGCCATCGAGGAAGCGATCTACCTGTCGAAGCTCGCCACCACTGTCACGGTGATCCATAGACGCGAGACGCTGCGCGCCTCGAAGGTGATGCAGGACAAGGCGATGGCCACGCCGAACATCTCGTTCGTCTGGAACACCGAGGTCACCGACATCAAGGACCTCGAAAAGGGCGAGGTGACGACGCTGGTCCTGCAGAACAACCAGACTGGCGCGGTCTCCGAGCTGCCGGTGGACGGGGTGTTCATTGCCATCGGCCACACCCCGAACACGGCGCTCTTCCAGGGCCAGCTCGAGCTCGAAGAGAACGGGTACCTCAAGACGTTCAAAGGCTCACGCACCAGCGTCGCCGGTGTCTTCGCTGCTGGCGACGTGCAGGACCACGTCTACCGCCAGGCGGTCACGGCCGCCGGCTCCGGCTGCATGGCGGCCATCGACGCCGAACGCTTCCTGGCGGGCACCGGCCACTGATGCTCGCGTGCCCAATGACGATCGATGACTGACGATGGACGACTTATTGAGGATTGGAAGACTGATAGATTGCGTCATTCGATTGGCGATTGAGGCATTGTCGCATTGCGATATTTGACGAATCTCGATTCGTCATTCGCCAATCGTTATTCGCTCAATCTGTCAATCGCCAGTGCCACAATCCGCAATCGAATGGCACAATCCGGCAATCGCCGGATCATCAATAAATCGTCAAATGTCAATCCTCAATCGCCAATGGACGGAGTTCCTCACTCTATCCAGCCGCCGCCGACCACTTCGTCGGCGGCATAGAAAACCACAGCCTGTCCTGGCGTGACGGCGATTTGCGGCGTGTCGAATTCCAACTCGGCGCGGCGATGGTCCAGTGCTCGCACCTTGCCAAGGGCGGCTGCATGGCGATGACGGATCTGACTCGCTACCGTCGACCATGAAGTCGGCGCGATCCCCGAGGTCCAGTTCACATCCGACGCTGTGAGTGTCGTGCGGCCGAGGGCGCCCCTGGCGCCGACCGTGACGCGCGCGGCGGGCGCGTCGATCTTCAACACGTAGAGCGGCTCCGACGAGGACAGTCGCAGCCCCTTGCGCTGTCCGATCGTGAACCGGTGGACGCCTTCGTGCGTGCCCAGCACCTTGCCGTCCTCCGAGACGATGACGCCGGGCCGCGTCAGCGCCGGGGCCTCACGCTCGACGAATGCGGCGTAATCGCCATCGGGCACGAAGCAGATCTCCTGGCTGTCCGGCTTGTCCGCGACGCGAAGTCCGAACCGCCGCGCGTGGGCCCGCACCGTGTCCTTGCCCAGCTCGCCGATCGGAAACCGCGCCTGTGCCATCTGCGCCTGGGTCAGCGAGAAAAGGAAGTACGACTGGTCCTTCGCCGGATCCCGGCCGCGCAGCAGGTGAAACACGCCGGCATCGTCCTGGGTGATGCGCGCGTAGTGACCGGTGGCAAGCGCGGACGCGTCCATCGCGATCGCCCGGTCGAGCAGCTCCGCGAACTTCAAGTCACTGTTGCAGTGCGAGCAGGGGATGGGCGTCCGCCCCGTCACGTACTCGCGGACGAAGTTCGACACCACCGTTTCGTCGAAGCGCGACTCGAAATTCAGGATGTAATGCGGGATGCCGATTGCCGCGGCCACGCGGCGAGCATCGTGCAGGTCGTCGAGCGTGCAGCAGGTCCCGTACTCGCGCGCCGCCGCGGCGCCGCCCTCACCCTGAGGGTAAAGCTGCATCGACACACCAACCACGTCGTGACCCTGCTCGGCGAGCAGGGCCGCGGCGACCGACGAGTCGACGCCTCCCGACATGGCCACGACAATCCGCACCGGTTCTGCCTTCTTGCCTGCCTTGTGCCTTCTGCCTTGTGCCTTTTGCCTTCCGCGGCGCGCTAGCGCCGCGGTACCGCGGTGAGCCCGCGGAGCTTTTCAACCAGCCTCGGCATCACGGCGATCACGTGATCGATCTCGGCCTCGGTATTCGACGCGCCCAGGCTGAACCGGATCGAGCCGAGCGTCCGTGCGTGCGGCAGCCCCATCGCCTTCAGGACATGCGACGGTTCCAGCGTGCCGGACGAGCAGGCCGACCCCGACGACACGGCGATGCCCTCGAGGTCGAGGCCGATCAGGAGCGACTCTGACTCGATCCGCTCGACGCTGATGTTGGTCGTATTCGGCACCCTCGGCGCCGCCGCGCCATTCCGCTCCGCGCCGGTCACGGCGGCGACGATGCCGCGTTCCAGCCGGTCGCGCAAGGCCGCGAGCCGTGGGCCTTCCGACCCCATCTCCGCCTTGGCGAGCACGGATGCCAGCCCGAGCCCGGCGATGCCCGCGACGTTCTCGGTACCGGCGCGCCGGCCCCGCTCCTGGCGTCCGCCGGTCATGAACGGCCCCAGGCGCACGCCGCGGCGCACCCAGAGCGCGCCGACCCCCTTGGGCCCATAGAACTTGTGGGCCGAGAGCGACAGCAGGTCCACGCCGAGGGCCTTCACGTCCACCGGGATCTTTCCGGCGGTCTGGACCGCGTCGGTGTGGACCAGGGCGCCACGGGCGTGGGCGATGTCAGCGATCTCCCGGAGTGGCTGGATGGTGCCGATCTCGTTATTAGCGTGCATTACCGAGACAAGGGCGGTCTGGTCGGTCACCGCCACCGCAACAGCCTCGGCGCTGACGATTCCCGAGGCATCCACCGGCAGCGTCGTGACCGTCCAACCGCGCCGGGTCAGAGCCTTCATCGTCTGGAGAACAGCCTCGTGCTCGATGCCCGTGGTCACCAGGTGCCGGCGTCCCGCCGGCTCCAGGGCCTCGGCCACCCCCCGGATGGCGGCGTTGTCGCTTTCGGTGCCCCCGGCCGTAAAGGTAATCTCCGCCGGGTCTGCGCCGATAAGATCTGAAACCCGGCCGCGGGCCTCGTCGAGGACGGTTTTCGCCTGCTGGCCGAAGTGGTGGACACTGGACGCGTTGCCCCAGTTGTCGCGGGCCACACGCGCGACGAGGTCGGCAACGGCAGGAGCAGAAGGGGTCGTGGCGTTGTGGTCGAGGTAGATGCGCATGACCCGACCCTTGATCGTAGCATCGCCATAAACGCTCAGCAATAAATCGGCTAGACAAGATCCGCCGGGGGCTTATACTGTCGGGACTTTACCGCGAAACCCAACTTCCCCGGGTTTCTCAGGACGAAAGAACGACACCCTCGCAGCGGACCAGGAGAGGGGGAGGTTTCAGAGATGTGGAAGCGTGACGAGTCGGTCAAGCCGGCCCCGCCACCGGCACCCGCGCCGGCAGCACCGGCCACACCAGCGGTGTCGATGCCTGCGCCATCGAGCGAGCGGCGCATTCAAACGTTGCAGGGGGAGAACGTGAATATTGGGAAGTCGGTCGTCATCAAGGGCGAACTGAGCGGCAGCGAGGATCTGACCATCGAGGGCAACGTCGAGGGTCGTATCGAGCTCAAGGAAAACATTCTGACGATCGGCCCCAATGGGAAGATTCGCGCCGAAGTCTTCGCCAAGTCAGTCATCGTGCTCGGCGAGGTCAGCGGCAACGTCACGGCTTCCGAAAAGGTCGACATCCGGGACAACGGCTCCGTGGACGGGGACATCACCTCGCCGCGGGTCGCGATTGCCGAGGGCGCGCATTTCCGCGGCAGCGTGGACATGCAGCGTAGTGGCGCGAAGGCGGCCGCGGCGGCAGCGACGGGAGCGGGGGCGCCCAAGGCAGCCAACGCACCTGCGGCGGTTGCTTCGGCCCAGCCCCAGAAGGTCGGGGCGTAACGGAACGCACGTCCCATGGCCGATTCCGCCCGGACGATGACGGATTGGTTGGGGTTCCTGGGTAACCGCCGCCCGGCCGACTCGGCTCCGGCGGCGGTGACACCCGCGGCGTCCAAGCCCGAACTGAGTCACGCGACGAAGTCGCTTCAGAAGTTCCTGTCGTGCCTCCAGTCGCACGACAATCCCGTGCTGCTCGACCTCGGACCGGTCGTGGGCAGTAATGTGAACTTCTTCGGCGAACAGCTCGGCTGCCGGATCCGCGTCGAGGACATCGCTTCGGACGTCGAAGCGCACCTCAAGAAGGGAACCGCGGAAGAGCTTCCCGCCTTCTTCGAGAAACGCTTCACGCAGCCGGCCGGCTCAGTGGACGGCATCCTGGCGTGGGACGTCCTTGACCACCTCGATCGCAAAGCCGCCGAAGCGCTTGCGGTGGCGATGACCAGGCTGCTGCGTCCCGACGGCGTGCTGCTCGGGTTCTTCGGCACCGGCGAGGCCCGTCAGGCGATCTATACGAAGTACGTGGTCGTCGATCCGCAGCACCTGCACTATCGCCACTATCCCGCCAGCCGCCCCCGGCAGCGCGCGCTCCTCACCGGCGACATCATCCGCATGTTCAAGGGCATGCGCGTCTCCGACTCGTTCCTGATGAAGAGCAACGTCCGGGAGATGCTGTTCCGCAAGAATCCGACCCCCTGAAGCGGCGGCGTATGGCTCGCCCGGTCATCGCCCTCCTGACCGACTTCGGTACTTCCAACCACTACGCCGGAACGATGAAGGGTGTCGTCCTCGGGATCTGCCCGGACGTCACCCTCGTCGACATCGCCCACGATCTTCCGCCGCACGACGTGGTGAGCGCCGCCCTCGAACTGGCGGCCTCGTACCGCTATTTCCCGGCCGGCACCATCTTCCTGGTCGTGGTCGATCCCGGCGTCGGGTCGGCCCGACGGGCCCTGGCCATGGAAACCGCCGAGCATCGCTTCGTGGGCCCCGACAATGGCGTGCTTTCCCTGGCGCTTGCCGATACGCCGCCTCGCAAGGTGGTCGAACTCACCGAACGGAAATACGCGCGGCCGACCATCAGCCGGACCTTTGAAGGGCGCGACCGCTTCGCGCCGGCCGCGGCGTGGCTGGCCAAAGGCGTCGCGCTCGCGTCGCTGGGGCGACCGCTCGGAGATTACCAGCGGCTCGAGCTGCCGGCTCCGATCGTCACCGACACTCTAGTGTCGGGTGTCGTGCTTACCGTCGATCGCTTCGGGAACGGGATCACGAACATCGACCGCCGTACGTTCGAGCGCGCGGCGGCGGGCCCCGTCCGCGTCATGGCCGGGGAACACGAAATCGGCACGGTGGTTTCCACTTACTCCGAAGCAGCGACAGGTGAGCCGTGCGCCTTGTTCGGCAGTACCGATCACCTCGAGGTGGCGATCGCCGGGGGCAGCGCGGCCGGGCGTCTCGGGCTGGCCCCCGGCACCGCGGTGCGCATCGAGCGCGTCTCCTGACGCCCGTTCCGCCAAGTCTGCTAGCATCAACGGTTTTGGGCGCCACGGGCGCTCCGGGATCAGACATGCAGAATTCGGTGAAGAACGGCCAGATGGAATCGGATCTCTCGCTCGAGTTCCTCCGTGTGGTCGAGCAGGCGGCTATCGCCTGTGCCCACACGATGGGGCAGGGGGACCGTCACCTGTCGGATCAGGCGGCGGTCGAGGCCATGCGCCGCGAGATGGACACGGTTCCGATCGACGGCACGATCGTCATCGGCGAAGGTGAGCGCGACGAGGCGCCGATGCTCTACATCGGCGAGAGGGTGGGGATGGCCCAGCGCTCGAAGAACCACGGCCGGGCCTTCGACGGAGTCGACATCGCCGTGGATCCGCTCGAGGGGACCAACCTCTGTGCGACTGGCGCGGCCAACGCCATCGCGGTCCTCGCGGCGTCGGAGCACGGCGGGCTGCTGCACGCCCCCGACCTCTACATGGAGAAGCTCGTCGTCGGACCGAGCTCGAAGCATATTGTGGATCTCGACGCGCCGGTTCGGGAGAACTTGCGCGCAATCGCCAGGGCACTCGGCCGCCAGGTGGACGAGCTGTCAGTGGTCGTGCTCGACCGGCCGCGGCACGAGGAGCTCATCCAGCAGATCCGCGCGACCGGCGCCCGAATCCGCCTGATCGGCGACGGCGATCTGTCGGCTGGCATTGCTGCCGCTGTGGCCGGGAGCGGAGTGCACGCGGTAATGGGGACCGGCGGCGCGCCGGAGGGCGTGCTGACGGCCGCGGCGATGCGCTGCCTGAACGGTGAAATCTTCGCGCGGCTGGTGGTGACCAAGCCGGAGCACGAGGACCGCTGCCGCGCGATGGGAATCAGCGACTTCAAGAAGATCTACAAGTCGGCCGACCTCGCCTGCGGAAAGACGATCATCTTCGCCGCGACGGGAGTGACAGACGGCACCCTGATGAAGGGCGTCCGGTTCTTCGGCGATGGCATTCGGACCAGCTCCCTGGTAATGCAGACCAATCCACATCGAATCCGGTTCATTGACTCTATCCAGGTCTATCCGGGCCCCTCGGTGAAGATTCGCTTCTAGTCCAGGCCCAAGGCCTTGCCTTCTGCCTTCTGCCTTTGCCTTCTGCCTTCTGCCTTTTGTCTTCGCCTTGACCTCCACTCCGTTTTCCAGCCGCCGCAACGTTTACGTCGCCGCCGCCGCGAACGGGATTGGCTTTGCCGGCTTCACCATCGTGATGCCGTTCCTGCCGCTCTACATCCGCGACCTGGGTGTCTCGGACGTAGCCGACATCGCCTTGTGGACGGGCCTGACCCTGGGCGCCACGCCCGCCGTCACGGCTTTCAGCGCCCCCTTGTGGGGAAGGGTCGGCGATCGTTACGGCAGCAAGGTCCTGGTGTTGCGATCGCTCAGCGCGTTCGCGCTGACCAAGGGTGCGATGGCGTTCGTGACCGCGCCCTGGCAGCTCTTTGCGCTGCGGGCGCTCCTTGGTGTGTTCGCGGGCTACGGCGCGCTTACCGTGTCGATGGCTGCCGAATCCGTGCCGCGGGAACAGATGGCCCGGGCGATAGGCACGGTCCAGATTGCTCAGCGATTGGGTCCAGCCGTCGGTCCTGTCATTGGCGGCATCCTTGCTCCAGCCGTCGGCCTGCGTGCCAGCTTCATTGTCGCGGCGGTGTTTTATCTCTCGGCCATGCTGCTGATCGCGGTGTTCTACGTCGAGCCGCGCACCCGCCAGGCCCGTGCCGCACGGCGTCCGATGCGGGAGGTATTTCGGGAGTTGTATCGCACACCGGGATTCGTGATGGTCTTCACGGCAATCCTGTGCCTGCAGCTCGTCGATCGGAGCTTTGGTCCAATCCTTCCGCTGTACGTCGAGCTGCTCGGGCTTCCCGAGTCGGAGGTGGCGTTCGTGTCCGGCGTGCTGTTCTCGATTGCCGCGGTCTTCGCGGCGTTGGGGCATCACGCTGCCGAGCCGCTCATGCTGCACTGGCCGTCGCGCGTCCTCGTGGCCGGGTCGGCGGTGGTGACGGCACTCGGCCTGCTGCTGCTCGTGCTGGTCCCCTCGATTTGGGCGTTTGCCGCCGCGCTGGCAATCTCCGGCGCGGCGATTGGCGTCGGAATGACGTCTACCTATACGTCTGGGGGGCGGCTGCTGCCGCATGATGCGCACGCCACCGGTTTCGGTGTGCTCACCACCGCCTCGCTTGTCGGGCTGGCGGTAAGTCCGATCGTCGCCGGCCTCATCAGCGGTCCGGGCCTCCGCGTCGTCTTCGAGGCCGACATCGTCCTGCTAGCCGGCCTGGCGCTTGCCGCGTGGGTGCGCATGGAGGCACGCGTCACTCATCCGGCGACGGTGGCTTCCGATACTTCCTGATCGCCCGCTTCGTCTCGTCCTCGTGCCGAACGCGCCATCCGCGCATTGTAAAATCAATGCCGCATGCAGGCACCGCGATCGACGAGCGAAGAGCGCGCCGCGCTCGTCGGTTTGATGACCGGCACGACCCGCCGTCTCGACGCCGAACGCTCGATGGAGGAGCTGGAAGGACTGGCCGAGGCGGCCGGTGCGCAGGTCGTGCTGCGCGTGCTGCAGGAGCGGCCGAAGCCCGACCCGGCAACGTTTCTCGGCAGCGGGAAAGTGGACCTGCTGGCGCACGCCGCCGACGAAGCCGACGTGGGCGTCGTCGTCTTCGACAACGAGCTCTCGCCTGCGCAGTTGCGCGAGCTCGGCAAGCGGCTCGAGCGCAAGGTGGTCGATCGAACGCAACTGATTCTCGACATCTTCGCCAGGCGCGCCCGCACGCGTGAGGGCAAGCTCCAGGTCGAGCTCGCACAACTCAAATATCTGTTGCCTCGCCTTGTCGGCATGGGCGCGGAGATGTCGAGGCTGGGCGGCGGCATCGGCACGAGAGGCCCTGGTGAAACGAAGCTGGAGGCCGACCGGCGCAAGATCCGTGTCCGGATCCACAGCCTCGAGCAGGAGATCGAAACCGTGCGGCGGCGTCGCGCCCAGCTCCGCGATCGGCGGCACAAGACGGACGTGCCGATCGTCGCGCTGGTCGGCTACACCAACGCCGGCAAGACCACGCTGTTCAACCGGCTGACGAAGGCCGGAGCCGAGGTCTCGGACGCGCTGTTCGTCACGCTCGATCCGCTGGTCCGCACCGTGATGCTGCCCGACCGGCGGCAGCTGCTTCTCAGCGATACGGTCGGATTCATCGATCGCCTGCCGCATACCCTTGTGGCTGCGTTTCGCGCCACCCTCGAGGAGACGGCCGGCGCCGACCTGGTGCTGCACGTGATCGACGCGTCGAGTCCGGAGCGCGAGCGCCACGCCGCCGCTGTGAGCCGCGTGCTCGAGGAAGTCGGGGCGACCAGCGTGCCGCGGCTGGAGGTCTACAACAAGATCGATCGGCTCAACGCCGACGAGCGCCGACGGCTGGCCGAGGCCGATCCGTCAGCCCTCCTGATTTCCGCGGCGACCGGCCAGGGATGCGAGGAACTGCTGGAGACGGTGGCGGCGCGGCTCGCGCTCGATCAACAGCGCCTGCACATCTCGCTGGATCTCTCTCAGCCGGAACAGGCCGAGCGCCTCGTCTGGATCTACCGACACGGGCGCGTGCACAGCCAAACCAATGCCGGTGACCGCGTCGATCTCGAAGCCGATCTGCCGCGGCGGCTGGCGGCGCAGGTCAGTGGCTACATCGTGACGCCGGCAGCGGCGCGGAGGGCGCGGCATGCCTGACATCCGCTGGCGGTGGCGCGTCGTCGTCGTGCTGCTCCTGATCGTCTCGGGTGCGTGCGCAAAGCGCGTGGCGCCGGCGGTCGTGACCGCGCCGCGTCATCCGGACTACATCGTTCCGGCGGTTCCCTCGAACGCATCGCCGGCGCTGCGCGGCGGTATCGATCGCGGCTGGCAGTACCTGCAGGCCGGCGACCTGCGCAATGCAGAGCGCGAGTTCGGCGCGGCGCAGAAAGCATCGCCGGAAAGCCCCAGCGCAGACGCCGGGTTCGGTTACCTCGCCCTGGCACGAGGGCGCGCCGACGATGCGTTGCCGGCCTTCGATCGGGCGCTGGCCCGCGATCCGCGGTACGTCTCGGCGCTGGTCGGGCGCGGCTATGCCCTCGTCGATCTCAAGAGAGAAGGCGACGCCGTCGCCGCGTTCGAGCTGGCGCTGAAGGCCGATCCGACGCTGACCGATCTGCAGGCCCGCGTCGACGTCCTGCGTTTCCGGGCCACCCAGGATCTGCTCGCCCGCGCCAAGACAGCCACCGACGCCGGACGCCTCGACGATGCCCGCGCCGCTTACGAGCAGGCCATCACGACGTCGCCCGACTCCGCGTTTCTCTATCGCGATCTGGCGGCGGTGGAGCGCAAGGCCGGAGTGCCCGATCGCGCCATCGAGCACCTCCGGCGGTCACTGGACCTCGAGCCGGCGGATGCGCGCGCGCTGGTGACGCTCGGCGAATTGCTTGAAGAGCGCGGTGATCTGGTCGCGGCGCTTTCGACCTTCGAGGCGGCACGGGCCGCGGACTCATCGTCGGTGCCAGTTTCGACGATCGCCCGCCTGCGCGATCGCGTCGCCGCGCTCAAGCTGCCGGAACCGTATCGGGCCATTCCGGCCGCGCCGCGGGTCACGCGCGCCGACATCGCGGCCCTCGTCGGCGTCCGTCTCGAGGCGTTGGTCTCGCGCGCTGCCCAGCGCCAGGTGGTGATCACCGATATCCGCGGCAACTGGGCGCAGCAGTGGATCACCTCGGTGGTGCGGGCCGGCATCATGGACACGCTCCCGAATTACGAGTTCAACCCGCAGACGGTCGTGCGCCGCGGCGATCTCGCTCGGACCGTGTCGCGACTCCTGACGCTTCTCGATGGCGTCAAACCCGGCATGTCGAAGCGATGGGAGAACGCGGGCGTCGCCGTCGCCGACGTGCCGCCGGAGCACTTGAGCTACCCGGCAGTGTCGGTCGCTGCCGCTTCGGGTGTCATGCCGCTCGACAATGGCGCGTTTCGGCTCCTCGATCCGGTCACTGGCGCCGAAGCCCTTGACATCATCAGCCGGATCGAAACGCTGGCGCGATGACGACCGGGCCGGTCTTCACGCTCGCCAACCAGCTGACGCTGCTGCGGATGCTGCTCATCCCGGCGTTCGTGCTGCTGGTGGTGTACGGCGCGTTCGGGTGGGCGCTGGCGGTGTTCCTGTTCGCGGGTATCACCGACGCGCTCGACGGGTTGATCGCGCGGCAGACGGGTCAGAAGAGCGAGCTGGGGGCGTGGCTCGATCCCGCCGCCGACAAGCTGCTCCTGGTCACGACCTTTATCGTCCTGACGTTGCCGAACGTCGGACTCGTGAACCGAATCCCCATCTGGCTCACGATTCTCGTCATCAGCCGCGACGTTGGCATCGTCCTGACGGTTGCCATCGTCAATCTCGCCTCGGGCCCGCGCACCTTCCGGCCTTCACAGCTCGGCAAGGTCGCCACCGCCTGGTTCATCGTCACCTGCGTGGTGGTGATGTTCTACAACTGGCGGGCCATCACCTCGCCGGTGGTGGGCTTCTTCATCTGGACGTCGCTGGCCATTACCCTGGCCTCGGGGATTGATTACGTCTGGCGCATCGGGCGCGGACTCCGGTGAGCCCGTGCATCGCGCGGGCTCACCGCTGCGGGCGAAGCCGGCCTGCACCCGCGAAGCTGCCAGCCTGCCGAAACAGGGCCGCTACGTCACCTTCGCTCTGAAGTAGTCAACGGTTTTGCTGAGGCCTTCTTCCAGCGTCACCTTTGGCTCCCAGCCGAGCAGCGTCCGGGCCCGGGTGATGTCCGGCTGGCGCACCTTCGGGTCGTCCTCTGGCAGCGGCTGGTACACGACGCGGCTCTTGGAACCGGTCATCTCGATGATCTTGCGCGCGATCTGCTCGATCGTCAGCTCCTGCGGGTTGCCGATGTTCACCGGGTCGTTGACCGGCGCTTCCATCAGCTTCAGGATCCCGGCGACCAGGTCGCTGACGTAGCAGAAGCTGCGGGTCTGGCGGCCGTCGCCGAACACCGTGACGTCCTCGTTCCGGAGCGCCTGCGACATGAACGCCGGCACCGCGCGGCCGTCGTTGATTCGCATCCGCGGACCGTAGGTGTTGAAAATCCGCACGATCTTGGTGTCAACGCCGTGGTAGCGGCGATACGCCACCGTCATCGCTTCGGCGAACCGCTTCGCTTCGTCGTACACGCCGCGCGGGCCGATCGGGTTGACGTTGCCCCAGTACGATTCCTTCTGCGGGTGCTCGAGCGGATCGCCGTAGACCTCTGAGGTCGAGGCGATCAGGAACGTTGCCTTCTTCGCCTTGGCCAACCCGAGCGCCTTGTGCGTGCCCAGGGCCCCGACCTTCAGCGTCGGGATCGGCAACTCCAGGTAGTCGATCGGGCTCGCTGGGCTGGCCCAGTGCAGCACGTAGTCCACCGGGCCATCGACGTCGATGTAGTTCGTCACGTCGTGGCGGATGAACTGGAAATCGCGGGCCCGGAGGTGGGCGATGTTGGCCAGGTCGCCAGTCAACAGGTTGTCGATGCCGACAACACTGGCACCGCGATCGAGCAGCGCCTCCGTCAGGTGGGAACCGATGAAGCCGGCGGCGCCGGTGATGACCACTCGCACGTGAAGACTCCGATCCGTCAGGTTGCCAGGTGCCGATGCGGGATGAGCGCGCGCAGCAGCGTCATCCACATGATCTTCAAATCGAGCGACACCGACCAGTTCTCGATGTAGTAGAGATCGTACTCGATGCGCTTCTCGAGCGAGGTGTTGCCGCGCCAGCCGTTGACCTGCGCCCAGCCGGTAATCCCGGCCTTGACCTTGTGCCGCAGCATGTACTGCGGGATGCGGTGCTTGAACTGTTCGACGAAGAACGGGCGCTCGGGCCGGGGCCCGACGATCGACATCTCGCCCTTGAGCACGTTCCAGAACTGCGGCATTTCGTCGAGGTCGTGACGGCGCAGGAACGCACCGATCGGCGTGGCCCGCGGGTCGTCTTCGTCGGCCCAAATCGGCCCGGTCCGCTCCTCAGCGTCGATCGGCATGGTGCGGAACTTGTAGACCCGGAACTGCTTGCCGTCGAGTCCCATGCGCTGCTGGTGATAGAACACCGGGCCGGACGAGCCGCGCTTGATGAGCCACGCGATGATCAGCCCGGGTACGAGCATCAGACTCAGCGCGACGAACGACACCGCGACATCCAGGGCGCGCTTGACGAACGAGTTCAGCCCCTGCAGCGGGACGTCGTTCAGGTTGATGACGGGTACGCCGTCGAGGTCCTCGAGCCTTGCCCGCAGCGCGATGAACTGGAGCAGGTCCGGGACCACCTTGACGTCGATCCCCTCGCGGCTGGTCGACTCGACGAGGTCGAGCAGCTTCATGTGCTCCTCGAGCGGCAGCGCCACATAAAGGTGGTCGACCTTTTCCCGGACTGCCACTTCCACCGCTTCGGCGAGCGACCCGAGCAGCGGCAGCCCCCGATAGCCGAGGTGGTCGCCGCCGGCGCGGTCGTCGATGAAGCCGATGATCTGGTAGCCGAGCTCCCGGTGCTCGAGAATCTTGTCGGCGACCATGCGGCCGAGGTCGCCGTTGCCGGCGATCAACACGCGCCGGAGCCCGACACCGGCAATCCACCGCCGCTCGAGCGCTTCACGGATGAACTTCCGCGACAGGTAGCCGACGGCGATGTTGAACAGCAGGAACAGGCCCCAGACGAGCTGCGAGACCTCGTAGACGCCTCGCTCCTTGAGCGGATCCGGAACGTAGTACGCCTGGAAGTAAAGCGTGCCGACCACGCCGAGCACGACCGCGAAGATGCTGCCGACGAGGACGTTGAAGAAGTCGTCGATGCGCGACCGTCCGCGGCGCAGCCGATAGAGCCCCTGGAGGTGAAAACCGATCGGGACGATGGCCGCGATGAACGGCAGAACGTTGAGATACTGCTCGAGCGGAGGGTAGCCGCGGGTGACCGGGATCAGGCCGGAGTCGAAGCGAATCACGTACGCGACCAGGAACGCCACCATGCCGAGCACGGCGTCGGTGACGATGTGGAACGCGACCAGGAGCCGGTTGTGCCGCTTCACCATGAGTGGTCGGGTGGGGCGGCCATCAATTCGTCAGCGGCGCGCGCGATGCCGTGCATGAAGGCCTCGCGCGAAAACTGCTCGGCGTGGCGTCGGATTGCGGTGCGGTCCCAGGTCCGGGTGGCGGCCTCGCGCATGCTGGCGCTGAGCGCATCCACCGACAAATCGGGCACGAGCAGGCCGGTCACGCCGGGAACGACCGTGTCGAGCGCGCCGCCGCGGGCCAGCGCTACGACCGGGCGTCCGCAGGCCTGGGCCTCCACGGGGACGATGCCGAAGTCTTCTTCACCGGGAAGAATGGTGGCGATCGAGGTGCGATAGAGCTGGCGCACGTGCTCGTCCGGCAGGTAGCCAACGAGCTCGATCCCATTCCCGGCCAGCTGCTCGAGGTGTGCCCGCTCGGGACCGTCACCGACAATGGTGAGAGGCACCCCTGCCTGCCGGGCGGCGGTCATCGCGAGATCGATGCGCTTGTAGGGCACCAACGCAGACACAATCAGAAATCTGGGGCTGACGGGCGCCGAGTCCGGCGTGTAGAACTCGGTATCGACCGGTGGATACACGATGGTCGACTGACGATTATAGTACAGGCCGATTCTCCGCGCAACGTGTTGAGAAATAGCCAGATAGCGGTCCACGCGGTGGGCGGTGGCGCGATCCCACCGGGCCAGCCACGCCAGGATGGGGCGGAGCAGGGCGCTTTTGCGGGGCCCGACGCGTTCGGGGCCGAAGTAGGCGTCGAACTGATCCCAGGCGTAGCGCATCGGCGTCAGGCAGTAGCACAAGTGCCGGGCCCGCCCCGGCACGACGACCGATTTGGCCGCGCAATGACTCGTGCTGATGACGAGGTCGTAGCCATCGAGGTCGAACTGCTCGATGGCAAATGGGAAGAGCGGGAGGTATTGCCGGTACTTGGTGGCCGCGGCCGGCAGCCACTGGACCACAGAGGCAGCGATGCGCCGCCGCTCGATACGGGGCGAGGTGCTGCCCGGCACGTACACCAGCGTGAACAGGTCAGCGGCGGGGAACACGTCGCAGAGCGCGTCGAGGGCTTTCTCGCCGCCGCGAAACCCGGTCAGCCAGTCATGGATGAACGCGACCCGCATCACGCCAGCACGTCCCTGTAGACCGCCCGTACCCGCGCCACCGAATCCGCCCACGAGAACTGCCGGACCCGCTCGCGGCCGCGGGCAATCAGCGTTTCGCGCAGCGACCGGTCGGCAAACACCTGCAGCATCGCGCGCGCGATGGCATCGACGTCGTACGGATCGACCAGCAGCGCCGCGTCGCCGGCAATCTCCGGGAGCGACGAGACGTTCGAGGTGATGACGGGCGTGCCGCACGCCATCGCTTCGAGCGGCGGAAGGCCGAAGCCCTCGTAGAGCGACGGAAAGACGAACGCACCCGACAGACGATAAAAGGAGGCGAGCGTCTCCTGCGGCTGGAAGCCGAGGAACCTGACGTGCTTGTCGAGTTTGTGGCGGTGCACCATCTGCCGCAGCGATGGGTACTTCGAAACCTCGTCGCCGATGATCACCAGCTTCAGCCCGGGCGGTCCGTCCGGCCTGGCCCGGCCGAACGCGTCGATCATCCGCTCGATGTTCTTGTGCGGCTTGATGTTTCCGACGTAGAGCACGAACGGGTGATCGAGCTGGTACCGCTGCCGGACGCGCTCGGTCGTCGCCTCGTCAGGCGGCGTCAGGAAGCGCGCATCGATCGCGTTGTGGATCACCTGCACCTTCTCGGACGGAACGCCGAACAGCCGCAGGATGTCACGCTTCGACGCCTCCGAGACGGTGAGGATTCGTGCCGCCTGCCGGGTGGCGGTCCACATGAACGTGCGCGCGTAGTAGTAGCCCAGGCGATTGGGCAGGTACTGCGGGAACATCAGGTGGATGCAGTCGTGGATCGTCACCACCGAACGGCATCGGGTCAGCGGCGGCAGGACGTAATGCGGCTCGTGGACCAGCCGCACGCCCTCACGCGCGAGCCGTACCGGGATCCGCACCTGCTCGCCGACGGAGTACGGTTCCGCGTCCTCGGCCACGATCCGGAACCGCGGCACCAGGCCGCGAAGGGTTTCGAGATCGCGGGTTCGGCCGAGCACCACGAAGCTGCTGTCCGCATCCATCCGATGCAGCTCGACGAGCAGGTTGCGGATGTAGGTGCCGATGCCGAAGTCGCGCAGCTTGCGGGCATCGATCGCGACCCGCTGCTCAGACATGAGGGCCTCGGCCGGTCACTCGCAGGTAGGCGCGCAGCAGACCCGACCAGCGGGGCAGTCGCTTGTCGTAGTAGGCCAGGTGGCTGAGACGCCGCAGCCGGGCCGTCTCCGGGTTTCGCGACGCGGATCGGCCGCGCAAGTGCCGGACCTCGGCCGATGGCTCGAACCAGACGATCCGTCCGCGCTCGCGCACCGACGCGCACAGGTCCACGTCCTCGGTGTACATGAAGAAGCGCTCGTCGAGCCCGCCGGCAGCGTCCCAGTCGGCGCGGCGGATCAGGAGGCAGGCTCCGCTCACCCAATCCCGAGGTCCGGCAATCCTGGTGACCCGTTCCACGTGACGCACCGCCGCTTGCACCCTGCGGTTGTACAACGACAGCAGCGTTTTCTGGGTGAGCTCGCCCCATGGACCGAGCGCCGGGCCGAACGAGAGCTCCGGCGCACCGTCTGCGTCGAGCAACCGCGGTCCGGCAATCGCGGCTTCGGGCCGGCGCTCGAGCGCGCCAACCAGGCGTTCGAGCGCGCGCTCGCTCACGACGGTGTCGGGGTTGAGAAGAAGCAGGAACGTCCCCTGAGTGGCCGCTGCGCCGGTGTTGTTGGCTCGCGCGAAGCCCGCGTTCTCGGGCAATTCAACGATCCGGACCGACGGGAAGGACGCGCGCACCGCAGCCACCGTGCCGTCGGTGGAGTTGTTGTCCGCCACGACGGTCTCGATCGGGAAGGGGGTCTGCGCCAGCACGGATTGCAGGCAGTCGCCTATCTCGTGCCCCGAGTTGTGGGTGACGATCACGATGGACAAGGTCGGGCCGTCAGCGGGCACCCGCGCCCTCCTCCAGGGCTTCGAGCGTGGCGGCCGCCGTGCGTGACCAGTTGTATCGGGCCAGGACCGCCGGTCCCTGCGCCACCAGGCGTCCATGCGCGCCCGGATCGACGAGAAGTTGAACCAGCGCCTGGCCCAGGTCGCCGACCAGCGTGGGACCGGGCGCCAGGTATTCCGCGGCCGGACCGTACACCTCGCGCGCCACTTCGGTGTCGAGCACGACTGGCGGCACGCCGTGGGCGATAGCTTCGAGCGGCGTCAGGCCAAACCCCTCGTACTCGGACAGGAAGGCGAAGACCCGGGCCCGTGCGTAGAGCTGTTCGAGTGTGGCCTCGTCAACATACGATCGGAGCCGAACCCGGGCGCGGACGTCATCGGGCGCCGCGGTCAGCGCGCGTTCGATCGAGTCACCGCCCGACAGGCGATTCTCTCCGACGATCTCGAGGCGCGCGTCCGGGACGGCGCTCGCAACCCTCGTCACGAAGGCGTCCACCAGCCGAGCCACATGGCGCCGCTCGAAGATCGAACCGACGTAGAGGACGATTGGCTCGCGCGTTTCAGGGTGATGCGTTGTCGGCCGGACTCCGTGCGGCGTAACGTGAATCCGGCCCGGCGCGATGCCAAGGCGGGCCGCGATCTCTCGCTTCGAGAACTCCGAGACCGTCAGCACGACCCGCGCCCGGCGTGCGCTCCACCGCGTGAGCGTGCGGCGCCGCGCACCCTCGCGCGGCGTGAACCACTCCGGCCGGGCTGAAAACGAGACGTCGTGAATCGTCACGACGATCGGGCAGGGGGCCAAAAGCGGCGCGGAATATCCCGGCGCGAACAGCACGTCGGGCCGCGCGGCCGCGAGCGCTCGTCCGAGTGTCCACTGTTCCCACCGGGTTCCGCCGTGCCCGGCCAGGATCTGGACACGGCTGGCAAACGCCGCAGGCAATTCCGGCAGGCACGGGGCGTAGATCGACCACTCGTGACGAGCGGCGTCGCTCGAGTTGTTCCACTCCACCAGGAGCTCGTGAAGGTAGCGTCCGACTCCGGTCGGCTTGCCGCACAGTTCGCGGGCATCGACGGCTATCCTCATGCCGCCGTCCCGAGCGCGGACTTGTAGGCGCGCCAGGCATGCTGCGCGCAGACATCCCAGCGAAAGCTCTCGGCCCGGACCACGCCGCGCCTGGCCGCGACCGCGGCCACGTCGGGGTGGAGCAAGGCGTCCATCGCGTCGCGGAATCCAGCCACGTCCTCTGGCGGGACGGGTTGCGCCGCGTCGCCCGCAACTTCAGGCAGCGAGCCACCCGACGAGACGACGACCGGCACTCCGCACGCCATCGCCTCGAGCACCGGCAGCCCGAAGCCCTCGTCGATCGATGGCAACACCAGCATGTGAGCGCGGGCGAAGAGATCCCGTCGCGTCGATTCGTCCACGTAGCCGCGCCACTGCACCGAGGAATCGAGGTGGAGCGCTCGCGTTCGAGCCTGCCACTGCTCGCCGGCCGGCGTCATCGCGCCGGCGACCACCAGCGGCGGCGCGTCGGGACGGCGGCTTCTGAGCTGGTCGTAGGCCTCGATCAGCACGCCGAGATTCTTTCGCGGGTCGAGGGTGCCGAAGAACAGGATGTGTTCCGGGGCCAGGGTGCCGCGGCGAGCGAGCACGGCGCCGGCCCACGGCGGGCTGCCAGGAGGGCACAGGTGAATCCGCTCTGGTGGTACCGCGAGCGTCCGCATCACGTCGGCGGCAGAGTACTGGGACGAGACGATGATCGCGGCGGCCCGCCGGGCGTCGGCGTGCACGAGGCGCGGGAAATCACGCCGCATTTCGGCGGCCATGCGCTCGGGGTGACGGAGAAAGTGCAGGTCGTGGATCGTCAGCACCGAGCGGCCGCGCGCGCTCGGAATGGCGACCGGCGTCGCGGCGTGGACGATGTCGAACGGACCGGTGAGCCATTCGACGCGAGGCAGTCGAAGGCGATTCCACGCCCATGTCAGCGCGCGTCCAGGTATGCGGAGATCGATCGCTGGGACCGCCAGCTCGGCCTTTGCGTCCGCTGACAGCCGATCCTGCCATGAGGCGGTGAACAGGGTGATCGCGCCGGGCGGCGCCGGCCCGCCGGGACCATTGAGGGCCCGGACCAGTTCGTGGACGTACTCGCCGACGCCCGTCCGCGCCCGGAGGGCCGGGCGGTAGTCCACGAGTACCCGCACGGCCGGCAAGCGTACCACAGAAGCCCCAAGTCCTTGCCTGTCAGCACGTTGACAGCATCAGGGACGGGTGATACGCTCGTCGTTTTGGCCCCGGCACGAGAGCCGGGGAGACGGGCGGAAGGTCTACACGTTATGAAGATCGCTGTAGTCGGAACCGGATACGTGGGGCTCGTGGTCGGGGCATGCCTGGCCGAGTCCGGAAACGATGTCATCTGCGTGGACAAGGACGAGGCCAAGGTCCGCATGCTGAAACGCGGGCAAATCCCGATTTACGAGCCTGGCCTTGAAGAAATCGTCAAACGCAACAAGAGCGAAGGGCGTTTGACCTTCACGACGCAGCTTCCGGCAGCGGTCAAGGCTTCGCAGATCGTGTTCATCGCGGTCGGCACGCCCCAGGGCGAGGACGGCTCGGCAGACCTCCAGCACGTCCTTGCCGTCGCGCGCGACGTGGCCCGTTCGATGGACGGCTACCGCGTCATCGTCAACAAGAGCACCGTTCCGGTCGGCACCTCCGAGAAGGTCCGCGAGATCGTCCGGCGCGAGACCACGCACCCCTTCAGCGTGGTCAGCAATCCCGAGTTCCTCAAGCAGGGGGCTGCGGTCGACGACTTCATGAAGCCAGACCGCGTCGTGATTGGCGCCGAGGACCCGCGCGGCGCCGAGCTGATGGTCGCGCTGCACCGGCCCTTCACGCGGACCGGCGCGCCGATCATGGTGATGGACTGCGCGAGCGCCGAGCTGTCGAAGTACGCCTCGAACGCGCTGCTGGCGACGAAGATCTCGTTCATGAATGAGATCGCCAACGTCTGCGATGCTTTCGGGGCCGACGTGGACCAGGTCCGGCAGGCGGTCGGCTCGGATCGCCGCATCGGACCCTCGTTCCTGTTTCCCGGGGTCGGATACGGCGGCAGCTGCTTCCCCAAGGACGTCAAGGCGCTGGTCCGGTTCTCGTCGGACAAGAAATACGACTTCAGGATTCTCAAGGCGGTCGAGTCGGTCAACGAGTCGCAGAAGCGGCTGCTCGTGAAGAAGATCGAGTCCCATTTCAAGGGCAACCTGAAGGGCAAGACCATCGCCGTCTGGGGGCTCGCGTTCAAGCCGAAGACCGACGACATGCGCGAGGCTCCGGCCGTGCCGATCATCTCCGCGCTGCTCGAGAAGGGCGTCAAGGTTCAGGCCTACGACCCGGAAGCGATGAAGGTGGCCAAAGGGATCTTCGGTTCGAAGATCTCGTACGCGAGCAAGCCCTACGACGCGTTGAAGGGCGCCGATGCTCTCGCCGTGGTCACCGAGTGGCACGAGTTCCGGGAACCGGACTTCACCAAGATGCGGAAGCTGCTGCGTGAACCGGTGGTCTTCGACGGCCGCAACATCTACGAGAAAGCGCAGATGAAGGCGCTCGGCTTCACCTACTATTCGATCGGGAGGTGAGGATGGCGCGGGTTCTCGTCACGGGCGGGGCAGGGTATATCGGCAGTCACGCCGTGCGGGCACTCATCGACGCGGGACACGCGGTCGCGGTCCTGGACAACCTCTCGGCCGGTCACGCGAAGGCCGTTCCCGACGGCGTGTCGCTGGTCGAATGCAACATGCACGATACCGTGCGTGTCGTGCAGGCCCTCGAGGAGCACCACGCCGACGCGGTGATGCACTTCGCGGCCTGGCTCGACGTCGCCGCCTCGGTATCCGATCCGCTCGGTTACTACTACAACAACGTCACTGGCACACTGTCGGTGCTCGACGCAATGCGTCGCGTCGGCGTCAAGCAGTTCATCTTTTCGTCCACCTGCGCGACCTACGGCGAGCCGATTCGCGTCCCGATGGACGAGTCGCTCGAGCCGCGGCCGATCAACGCCTACGGCCAGACCAAGCTGGCGGTGGAGCGCGCGCTTCCGCACATCGAGTGCGCCCACGGCATTCGCTTCGTCGCGCTGCGCTATTTCAACGCCGCTGGAGCGCACCCGGACGGCACGATCGGCGAGGATCACACCCCGGAGATTCACCTCATCCCGCGCGCCCTGGACGCGGCCTCTGGCGGAGCGCCGCTCAAGGTCTTTGGCGAGGATTATCCGACTCACGACGGCACGTGTCTGCGCGACTACATCCACGTCAGCGACCTGGCCGATGCGCATGTCCGGGCCCTGGACGCGCTCGGTGGCGGCAGCGCCTCGGGCGTGTTCAACGTCGGCACCGGAATCCCCCATTCGGTTCGCGAGATGATTGCGGCGGTCTCCGACGTGGTCGGCCGGCCGGTCCAGTGGGTGCCGGCGCCGCGGCGCCAGGGCGATCCCGCGGCCCTTTACGCGTCCAGCGACCGGATTCAGAAGGCGCTGGGCTGGCGCCCGCAGTTCCCCCACATCCGCACGATTGTCGAGCACGCGTGGCGCTGGCACTCCACGCATCCGCGAGGCTACGACGATCCGCGAGCCTGATGGAGGCCTTCCGCCGGCTGCTTCGTTACACGCGATCGCACACCGGGCTCATTGTCGGCGCGGTCCTGGCGATGATCGTCTACGGCGCCGCGTCGGCGGCGATCGCGTGGCTGATCAAGCCGATCGTCGACGACGTCCTGCCCTCGCAGGATCGGCTCGGGTTCGTCACGACGACGCTGTTGATCGCGTACGTCCTGAAGGGCGTCGGCGCCTATTTCTCCAGCTACCTGATGGACGACATCGGGCAGCGGGTCGTGTTCCAGATTCGCGAGGAGCTGTTCGCTCACCTGCTGAACCAGTCAGCGGCGTTCTTCGCCAGGCGCTCGACCGGGCAGTTGCTGTCGCGCATCAACAACGACGTCAGCCAGGTGCAGCGCGCCGTCGCCGAGACGGTCGGCGATCTGTCGCGTGAATCGCTGGCGCTGGTCGGCTACGCCGGTCTGCTTTTCTACTACGACCCGAAACTGGCGATTGTCTGCATGACCGCCGCGCCGCTGGTGGTCTACCCGCTCGTCCGCCTCGGCAAGCGCGTTCGCACCGTGACCCGCTGGAGCCAGGAGGCGCAGGAGCATATGTCGCACGTCGCCGCCGAGGCGTTCGCGGGGCATCGGATCGTCAAGGCGTTCGGCGCCGAGGCGCGCGAGGCGCGAAAGTTCGCCGTCTCGGCGCGCGCGCTCTACCGCTCGAACATGAAAGTCACGCGGGTGCTGTCGATCCTGCCGCCGCTGATGGAACTGCTCGGCGGCTTCGCGATCGCCGGCGCGCTCTGGTACGGATCGCGCGAGATTGCGAGCGGGCGGTTGACCGCTGGAGAGTTCACGCTGTTCGTCGCCGCCCTGCTGATGATGTACGGACCGGTGAAGAAACTGAGCCGGGTCAACGCGAGTCTGCAGCAGGCGGTGGCCGCCTCGGAGCGGATTTTCGAACTGCTGGACATTCACAGCGAAGTCAACGAACGGGAAGGAGCGCGCCCGCTCGCGCCGTTCGGCCGCGAAATCGAGTTCTCGAACGTTGGCTTCGGTTACGACGACGGCGACGGCGGCCACGCGTTGAGAGGCGTGAACTTCCGCGTTCAGGCCGGTCAGCTGGTGGCAATCGTGGGCAGGAGCGGAGCCGGCAAGACTACGCTTGTCAACCTCCTGCCGCGGTTCTACGACGTGACCAGTGGCCAGGTCGCAATCGACGGCCAGGACATCCGTGATGTCACCCTGGCGTCGCTTCGCGCCCAGGTCGGCATCGTCACCCAGGAAACGGTACTGTTCGACGACACGATTGCCGCCAACATCGCGTTCGGCGCACCGAACGCGGGCCAGGCCGAGATCGAGGCCGCCGCGCGCGCCGCGCACGCTCACGAGTTCATCGTCGCGCTGTCCCGGGGCTACGAGACGACGATCGGCGAGCGCGGCCAGCGGCTGTCCGGCGGGCAGCGGCAGCGCCTCGCGATTGCCCGCGCGCTGCTGAAGAACTCGCCGATCCTGATCCTCGACGAAGCCACCTCCGCCCTGGACTCCGAATCCGAGCGGCTGGTTCAGGAGGCGCTGGCAACACTGCTCCTCAATCGCACCGCGTTCGTCATTGCGCACCGGCTCTCCACGGTCCGGCGGGCCGATGCGATCATCGTGCTGGAGCGCGGGCGGATCGTCGAAGTGGGACGGCACGACGAACTGGTCCAGCGCACTGACGGGGTCTACGCGCGGCTCCATCAACTCGAGCTCGTGGACGATCGAGGCGAGTCGCGGGCTGGGAGCCCGGAGCCGGCCGAGTCCCGGATGACACAATGATCAAGAGCATGACGGGATTCGCCTCGCTCACCCGCGAGGATCAGGCAGCGGTGGTCGGTGTGACGATTCGCGCCGTCAACCATCGATTCCTGGACCTGCAGCTTCGCCTGCCGCCGGCCGCCGCCGACCTCGAGCCGCGGCTGCGTGCGCTGGTCCAGGCCCGCCTGGCGCGCGGGCGGGTGGAGGTGAACGTCTCCTTGCAGCTGCGCCAGCAGGTCCCGCCGGAGGTCGAGGTCAACACGCCGTTCCTGCAGGCGCTGGGGGCGGCGCTCGAGCGGGCGCGCGAAGAGGGAGTGGTCGAAGGAGGCCTGACCCCTGGCGACCTGTTGCGCCTGCCACAGGCGATGACGATTCGCGAGCGGCTGATTGACGGCAGCCACAGCTCGGACGCGGTGGCGGCGGCGCTCGAGTCGACCGTGGATACGGCGCTGGCCCAGCTCGAAACCATGCGGGTGCACGAAGGCGCGCACCTGAGAGCCGATCTCGCGGCGCGGCGCGAAATCCTGGGCAGGTTCGTCGACGCTGTGGTCGCCGCCGCCGAAGCCGGCCGGGTCGATCTCGAGACGAGGCTGCTCGAGCGGGCTCGGGAGATTGCTGCCACCATTCCAATCGACCAGGCCGCGCTCGCGCAGGAGGTGGTTCGTGTCGCGCAGCGATCCGACATCGCCGAGGAGGTGACCCGCTTCCGCGGTCACTTGGCGCACTGGGAAGCCCTCACCGAGGGGCCCGAGCCGTGCGGCCGCAAGCTCGACTTCCTGCTCCAGGAAATGAACCGCGAAGTCAATACGATCGGATCGAAGGCCGACGGCCTGCAGGTTACCGAGCTCGTGATCCAGGCCAAAGCCGAGCTCGAGCGGATGCGGGAGCAGGTTCAGAATGTCGAGTAGGACGCGCGGGCTGCTGTTCATCGTCTCGGCCCCGTCGGGGGCCGGCAAGACGACGCTCGTCGAGCATCTCGTGCAGATCCTGCCGAACCTGCGGATGTCCCGGTCCTACACCTCACGGGCGGCACGGATTGGGGAGCGGGACGGCGCTGACTATCATTTCGTCACGCGCGAGTCGTTCACGCAGATGATCGAGCAGCGCGCCTTCCTCGAGTGGGCGGACGTGTTCGGAAACTACTACGGCACCTCGGCCGAGGATACCGAGCAGATCCTCGCCTCGGGGCAGGACGTGGTGCTGGTGATCGACGTGCAGGGCGCCCAGCAGGTGAAGGCCCACGGCGTTGACCACACCTCGATTTTCGTCCTGCCGCCGTCGTTCGAGGTCCTGGAACGGCGGCTTCGCGGCCGGAGCAAGGATACGGAGGAACAGATGCAGCGGCGGCTGGCGACGGCGCGCGCCGAGGCGTCCAGCTACAAGGACTACGATTACGTGGTGGTGAACGATCGGCTCGAGGCGACGGTGGTCCGGCTCCAGGAGATCATCGCGGCCGAGCGCTCGCGGACGCACCGCATGCGCGGTGTCGCCGAAGAGATCATCAAGTCGTTCGGGCACTGAAGGCGGACCAGTAATGGAGCGTATCAACGCTATCGGTGGACCGCGCAGCGCGCTCGGGGTGCAATGTCCGGCCGTTCCTGCGGAACGGCGGCACTATTGATCAACGATATATCCCATTAGATGGCACTCATCGCACTCGGCGTGACCGGCGGAATTGGGGCGTACAAGGCGGTCGAGATCGCCCGCGGCCTCCAGAAACAGGGCCACGACGTGGTCGCGATCATGACGGAGTCGGCGCAGCGCTTCGTCACGCCGCTGACCTTCGAGGCGATCACCAGGCGCGCCGTCGTCACGGAGTTGTGGACGCCGGGCACCAACGCCGAGATCGAACACATCGCGCTGGCCTCCACGGCGGACCTGCTGCTGGTCGCGCCGGCGACGGCCAACACCATCGGGAAATTCGCGCACGGCATCGCCGACGACTTCCTGACGTCGATGTACCTGGCGACGAAAGTGCCGGTTGTCCTCGCCCCGGCGATGAACAGCAACATGTTTGCGCACCCCGCGGTCGCCGCGAATCTCGCGACGCTCCAGGCGCGCGGCGTCCGCGTGGTCGAGCCCGGCGCCGGCTACCTCGCCTGCGGATGGATCGGCAAAGGACGCCTCGCGGAGCCCGACGACGTCGTGGCGTTCGTGCAGCAGGTGCTGGCGCCACCGCGAACGCCGTTCTCCGGGCGCTCGGTGCTCGTCACCGCTGGCCCGACCTACGAGAACATCGATCCAGTTCGCTACATCGGCAATCGCGCCAGTGGCCGGATGGGGTTTGCCCTGGCCGCGGAGGCGGCACGACGTGGCGGCCGCGTCACGCTCGTCGCCGGTCCGAGCCGTGTGCCGGTCCCCGAGGTCGCCGAAGTGGTGCGCGTCCGTAGCGCCGCCGAGATGCACGACGCGGTCCTGTCACGTGCAGGTGCACAGGAGGTCGTCATCATGGCCGCGGCCGTCGCCGACTACACGCTCGATGCCGCGCCTCAGAAAATTGCCAAGGCCGACGGCCCTCTGGTGCTCACCTTGTCGCGCACCCGCGACATCCTCGCCGATCTCGGCGCGCTGCCCGAGCGGGCGAGCGGCCGGCCGGTTCTCGTTGGCTTCGCCGCCGAAACCCACGACGTCATCGCGCACGCTCGCGCCAAGCTCGCCCGAAAGAAGGCGGACCTGATCGTCGCCAACGACGTTTCGCGCAGCGATGCCGGCTTCGACGTCGACACCAACGCGGTGACGATCGTGTCGGACTCGGCTGCGGTGGAGCTACCACTCGCGTCGAAGGCCGACGTCGCCGCTCGCATTCTCGACGCGATCGAGCCGCTGGTCGCGCGGCTCGCGGCGACAGGCTCCGGGCTTTAGGCTTCAACAAGCCTGACGGCATACACTTGTCGAGCTGACATGTCTTCCGACATCTCCGCCCATCTTCAATTCTTCGCCGAGCTCGGCGTCACCGGCGTGAGTCGCGATCCGTCGTGGCGTCAGCGTGAGGAGGCGGCGAAACAGGAAGCGGGCTCCGACTCCTCGGGCACCGCGACGGCAGCGGACGCCGCAATTGCGGAGGGCGTGGGAGCAGAGTTGCTCGACTCGCTCACCGAGCCGCCGGCGGGCATCGAGCCTCTCGCCCTTGCGCCGGTCGAGGCGTTGTCGGTGCTGCGTGCCGAGATCGGCCCGATGTGCACGCGGTGCAAGCTGTGCAACCTCGGCCGCCGGCAGGTGGTGTTCGGCGTCGGCAGTCCGAAGGCCCGCCTGATGTTCGTCGGCGAAGCGCCGGGAGAGGACGAGGACAAGCAGGGCGAACCGTTCGTCGGCCGAGCCGGTCAGCTCCTGACGAAGATCATCGAAGCGATCAGCCTTTCTCGCGAGCAGGTCTACATTGCCAACGTGATCAAGTGCCGCCCGCCCGGCAACCGCAACCCGGAACCCGACGAAGTCGCCACCTGCGAACCGTTCCTCTTCCAGCAGATCGGAATCATCCAGCCGCGCGTCATCGTGGCGCTCGGAAAGTTCGCGGCGCAGTCTCTGCTCCGGACCACCGACCCGATCACCCGGCTACGCGGGCGCGAGTTCCAGTTCCGGGGTGCGACGCTCATCCCGACGTTCCATCCGGCCTATCTGCTGCGCAACCCGCCGGCCAAGCGCGAGGTATGGGAGGACATGAAGAAGGTCCGCACCATTCTCCTCGCCGAGCAGCGGCCCTAAGGCGATCGCATGCGGCTCATTTCGGTCGCGGTGCCTGTGCCGGCACTGGGGCTGCTGACGTATGCGGTGCCCGACGGTACGGCCACGCCGGCGGCCGGAGCTCGAGTGATCGTCCCGCTCGGCACGCGATGTCTCACCGGCCTCGTCCTTGGAGAAGGCGCGCCGGTTGAAGGCGACATCGAGATTCGTGAGCTCCTCGACGTGCTCGATCCAACCCCGTTCCTCCCGGACGACGTCGTCGAACTGGCGCGGTGGGTGGCCGATTACTACCTGGCGGGTCCCGGTGCGGCGCTCTCGGCGGCGCTGCCGCCGCATGCCCTAACCGCGCGCGTCGATGCCTTCAAGACGGTGCGCGTCGCGAGCTTGACGGATCGGGGCCGCGACGCGGTCGATCGCCTCGTGGCGCCACGATGTACGGGCGCGGGCGATCCCGCGCGCCTTGGAGCCCGACAGCGCGAGGCGCTTCAGATCCTGGCCGTATCGGCGGACGGGTTGCCGGTTCCGGCACTGGCGGAGAAGGGGATTGGCGCGTCCACCGTCTCTCGACTCGAAGCGATGGAGCTCATCGCCGTTCGCGATGCGCGGGTGGAACGCGATCCGTTTGTCGCCGGCCGTCACACAGCTACTGCGGCCAGCTCGGGAACCTACGATCGAACCCTGACCGGTGAGCAGGCAGACGCTCTCCGCGTGCTCAGCGGGCTGGCCGAGACGCGCGGGTTCCGAACTGCGCTCGTCCACGGCGTGACCGGCAGCGGGAAAACGGAGCTCTACCTGAGGCTTGCCGAGCGGGTACGTGCGCAGGGACGCGGCGTACTCGTCATGGTTCCCGAGATTGCGCTCACGCCGCAGGTGGCGGCGCTCTTTCGCGCCCGCTTCGGCGCCCACGTTGCCATTCAGCACAGTGGCCTCTCCGATGGCGAGCGCCACGACCAGTGGCACCGGATCCGCCGGGGAGACGTGGACGTCGTGGTCGGCACGCGGTCCGCGGTGTTCACGCCGCTGGCGCGGCCGGGACTGATCATCGTCGACGAGGAACACGACACCTCCTACAAGCAGGAGGAGACGCCGCGCTATCACGGTCGCGATGTCGCGGTGATGCGCGGGAAGTTCAGCGGCGCGCTGGTCGTGCTCGGATCCGCGACGCCGTCGATGGAATCGTTCGCCAACGCGCGGGCTGGCCGGTACGAACTGGTGACGATGACCCGGCGCGTGCTCGACCGTCCGCTCGCCGGCGTCAGCATCGTCAACATGCGCGAGCAGATGGCCGACGATCCGGAAGTGGTGCTGAGCCGGCCTCTCGTCGAGGCGCTCGGCCAGCGGCTCGAGTCGCGCGAGCAGGCGGTGATCCTGCTCAACCGGCGCGGCTATGCGACGGCGATGTTCTGCCGGCAGTGCGGCCACACGCTCGAGTGTCCGAACTGCAGCGTCTCGCTCACGGTGCATCGCGGCAAGTTGCGCGAACCCGATCGGCGTGGCTGGCGCGCGCGGTGCCATTACTGCGACTACGTCCGGCAAGTGCCGACCGTGTGCCCGCAATGCGCCGCGCCGTATCTGGAGCACATCGGATACGGCACCGAGCGCATCGAGGCCGAGGTGCATCGCTTCTTCTCCGACGCCCGCGTAGCCCGGGTCGATCGCGACACGGTGCGCAAGCGCGGCAGCCTGGTTGACACGCTCTCACGCTTCGCGCGACGCGAGTTGGACGTCCTGGTCGGCACCCAGATGATTGCCAAGGGGCACGACTTCCCGCACGTGACGCTTGTCGGCGTGGTCTCGGCGGATGTCGGTCTCGGCCTGGCCGATTTCCGGGCCGCGGAGCGCACCTTCCAGCTGCTGACGCAG
Organism: uncultured Acidobacteriota bacterium; assembly: GCA_963709325.1. Lineage (GTDB taxonomy): Bacteria > Acidobacteriota > Vicinamibacteria > Vicinamibacterales > UBA2999 > VFZN01. The sequence continues at coordinate 872,328 of CAVPVV010000001.1, forward strand.
GTGGCAGGACGGGCCGGGCGCGGCGAACGGCCCGGCGAAGCGATCGTCCAGACGCTTTTCCCGACGCACTACAGCATCCGGCTCGCCTGCACGCAGGATTACACGGCGTTCTTCGATCAGGAAACGAAATACCGTCAGGCGATGCGGTACCCGCCACACGTGTCGATGGTCAACGTTGTCGTCAAGGGACGCACCTTCGACGAGGCCATACAGGGGGCGCACAGCCTTGGCGCCGCGGTGCTCGGGCACGGGAAGCGGGGATTCGTACTCCTTGGACCCGCCCCGGCGCCGCTCACCCGACTGCGTGGCGAGCATCGCGCGCAGTTCTTTCTGAAGGGCCTCAATCGCACCGCGATGCGCGAGTCGCTGCGCGCCGCGCTCGACGCCGCCCCTCAGCTTGCCCGCCGCGCGACCGTAGACGTCGATCCGATGACGATGCTGTAACGGCGGGTGGCTGGGGCCCTGCGGGTTGCGGCTATTGTCCGGTGATGAACGGGTCGAGCGGCGCGGGCGTGAAACAGATCGCCAGCATCACGAGCGCGAACAGCGCGAGCCAGAGCCGCCCGGCGCTGACGGGCGTGTGATCGTCGAGTGTCGGCGGGTGGTGGGGACCGACCAGCACGAGCATCAATACCAGCATCACGGTCCAGGCGATCCAGCTCGCCGAGACGAACGTCAGCCCAATCGCAGCGACCGCCATCGTCATCGTCACCCACAGGGATCGGCGGCCGAGGACCGCATAGCTGATGTGACCGCCGTCGAGCTGCGCGATCGGAAAGAGATTGAGCGCCGTGGCGAGCAGCCCGAACCACGCCGCAAACGCCATCGGGTGCATGTTGATGTCGTATCCCTCCGGAATCGTCCCGAAGACGATCCGCTTCATCGCCTGGAACAGCAGCGGCTCACCGAGCGTCATCATGCCCGCCATGTCGGCCGGCAGCTTCTCCAGGTGTGAGAGGCTGAGACCGATGAACAGCGCGGGAACAGCGACCACGAATCCGGCGATCGGGCCGGCGATGCCGATGTCGAAGAGCGCGGTCTTGGTGGGGATTCTCGACCGGATCCGGATGAATGCTCCGAGCGTTCCGGTGAGCGGCAGGGGCGCAGGAAGGAAGAACGGGCGAGTCGCGTCCACGCCGTATCGAAGGCACGCGATGTAGTGGCCCATCTCGTGGCAGCCGAGGATGGCGAGCACCGTCAGGCTGAACCAGAGGCCGCCGGCCATGAACTTGATGTCGAGAGCCAGCCGGATGGCGGTTACGACCGCGGCAGCGAGTCCGGCGGCAAACGCCATGACCCACTCGACGATCGTGCCCGGACCCGGACCGACGGTATCGAGGACGGGCTCGCGGAAGCCCTGCACGAAACTGGCGTAATGGCAGCCGCCGGCCAGGGTCGTCGTAACGAGCGTCATCGCGAGCAGTGCCCAAGGCAGCCACCGTCGTTCGTGGCGGACATGGACGCCGCGCGGCGGCGGTACGAACGGAGATGGGTCGGGCTGGGCCTCGCGGGGCGTCGAGAGTGGAGAAGGGCCGGCCTCGTAGTCGGGCCCCGTCGGGAAGGACACGACCTCGTTACCCGATGTTCTGCAGTTCCTTACCGGGTTTGAACCTGATCGTTCGGCCCGGCGGGATGCGGACTTCCTTGCCGGTGCGCGGGTTACGGCCGATGCCACGCTTGCGCGGCTTCACCTGAAACACGCCAAAGCCCCGCAGCTCAATGCGTTCGCCACGTTGCATCGAATGCCGCATCGCCTCGAAGACGGCGTCCACCGCCAACTCGGCCTTGACCTTCGTGATCTCGGCGACCTTCGACACTTCGTTGACGATGTCCACCTTGATCATCTCGGTCGGCTGCTCCTCGATCGGCGTAAGTATCTTAATTCGTGGCACTTACACGTGTCAAACCGCAAGTCCTTGTGTACCTGTAAGATCGGAGCGCTGCCGTGGCCCAGCGACTCCCTCCCACCGTCGTGTTCATCGGCCGGCCAAACGTAGGTAAGTCTACGCTTTTCAACAAGTTGACGGGAACCAGGCGGTCGATTGTGGGGCCTATTCCTGGCACCACCCGCGACGTGATCGCGCAGCCGGTGGCCTGGCAGGACCGATCGGTGTTCCTGACCGACACCGGAGGCATGTTCGGCGCCAGCCAGGATCCGCTCCACGACCTGGTGGTCGAGCGCGGACGACGGGCCCTGGCCCACGCGGATCTTGTTGTCATGGTGGCAGATGGCCGCGAGGGTCGGGTTGCGGGAGACGAGGAGGTGGCGGCCGCTGCCCGCGTGGCAGGAGTCCCGGTGATCCTCGCGATCAACAAGATGGACGACCGTCGGGCCCAGGGTGGAGCGCTCGAACTGTATCGCCTGGGATTCGACCCGGTGATCGAGGTGAGCGCCGAGCACGGGATGGGCGTCGCTGACTTGATCGACGCGATCGTCTCCGCATTACCGGAGGCGCCGCTCGTGACCGAAGCAGCGGAGCGCCGCGAGACCGCCGTCGCCATCGTCGGCCGGCCAAACGCCGGCAAGTCGTCGCTGGTCAATCGCTTGCTGAGCGAGGAGCGGATGATCGTCTCCGATGTGCCCGGCACGACGCGGGATTCGGTGGACGCGCTGCTCACCTGGCATCGCAAGCAATTCCGGATTGTGGACACGGCCGGCATCCGCCGTCCTGGCCGCGTGGCCCGCGGTGGCCAGGTCGAGACGCTCAGCGTCATGCTCGCGCGGCGCGCGATCGAGCGGGCCGATGTCGTGGTGCTGGTGATCGACGCAACGCTGGGACCGGTCGATCAGGACGGCGCAATCGCGGGCGCGGCCGTCGAAGCCGGGCGAGGGATCATCATCGCGGCGAACAAGTGGGACCTGATGAAGAGCGAAGGCCCCGACGGCGCGAAACGCTTCGACGAAAACCTCCGCTACCACCTGAAGTTTCTCGACTTCGCTCCCGTCCTCCACATCTCGGCGAAAACCGGCGAGCGCGCGCCGAAGCTGCTCGAGGCGATCGAGAAGGTTTCGGCCGCACGCAACACGCGCGTGCCGACGGGCGAGTTGAATCGGTTCATCGAGGCGATCACTACCGCGCATCCGCCGGTGAGCCCCGGCCGCCGCAACGTCCGCGTGCTCTATGCGGCGCAGACCAGCGTCGCGCCACCCTCGTTCGTGCTGTTCACGAACATCGCGACGAAGCTTCATTTTTCGTACGAACGGTTCCTAGAGAACCGCCTGCGCGACGAGTACGGCTTCTTCGGCACGCCGATCCGCATTTCGGTCCGCCGCCGCGCCGAACACCGCGGCCGCGGCCGCGATCGCCAGATCACCGGCTAAGATTCTGCGTTCACCAGATAGATCTCCAGATCGCCAGATAGATCTCCAGATCCTCAGATCGCCAGGTCAGATCGCCAGATCATCAGATCACGAGATCACCAGATTCGCGCCTTTTGACCTATACTGTCGTCCGGGATACGTCTTCATGGCAGCGCCCAAGCGGGAGTGGTTCAAGGCCGCCGAGGTGTGTGATGTCGCCGAGGTGCAGCCCTATATGCTGCGGTCCTGGGAAGCGGAGTTTCCCAAGCTCGGACGCACGCCGTCGGGAGGTGGTCCTCGGGTATACCGCCAGGCCGACATCGAGATGGTGTTGCGCATCAAGTCGCTGGTGTTCGGCGAAGGGCTGACGCTGGCGGGTGCGCGGCGGCGGCTCGACGAGATGGACGAGCCCGGACCGCCGGTGATGAAGCTGGCGGGCGAGGCGCTCGGACACCACGCGCGCGAGCGGGTGCGGTCGGTGCGGGATGGCCTGCGCGATCTGCTCCGTATGCTCTCGGGCGGCGCCGAGCCGGAGCTGGTGTTGACCGCGGCGCCGGCCAAGCGGGGAACGAAGGCCAAGCGGAAGGCGAGTTGAAGGCCTCGGTCAGCAATATCGGGATGTAGCGCAGCCTGGCTAGCGCGCCTGCTTGGGGTGCAGGAGGTCCCGGGTTCGAATCCCGGCATCCCGACCACGTTTCAACGATGGCCGCGAGGCATGACGCTTCGCGGCTTTTGGATGTACACGCATGAACAAGAACGGCATCGTGGCGGTCGTCGTCGTCATTACAGCGGTGGTCCTGGTCGGGTTATGGGTGATGCGGAGCGGGCAGACGCGGCCCGGCGGGCGACAGTTCGACTGCACGGCGCCGCCGGCGGCGCCGACTGGGCTCGCCTACAAGAAGGAAGGCGATGTCGTCAGCGGCATGTGGACCCCGCCGGGCGGCGAGAACGCGCCGACCACCTACGTGATCGAAGCGGGCAGCGGTCCCGGCCTGAACGATCAGGGCACGTACGTGGTGCCGGCGACGCAGACCTCCTTCGGCCGCCCGACGCCGAAGGGGGCCTACTACGCGCGCGTGTTCGCGCGCAACGCCTGCGGCACCAGCCCGGCGTCGAACGAGGTCCAATTCTCGGTACCGTAAGAGCCCGTCAAGGCAAAAGGCACAAGGGAGAAGGCACAATAAAGGCAGGAAGCGTTCTGCTTTCTGCCTTGTGCCTTCTGCCTTGTCACCGATGCGCCTCAAGGGTCTGGCGAGCGTGATCGTCCTTGCTGCACTCGGTGCGGCGATAGCCGGCGCGCCGGCCTGGGCGCTTGGTCTGTACGGAGACAACGTTTACCCGGCACTTCAGGCGGCGGTCACACCGCTTTCGAACACGGTGCCGGTGCCCCTTTTCGACGCGGTGCTGGCTCTCGCCATCGTCGTGACGCTCGCGGCGGTGACCCGCGGGTTGCGGCGCAGCTGGCGGACTCGATCCTTCTGGCCGATTGCGCGGGTGAGCGCGTGGACCCTGGTCGGCGCGGCGGCGCTGTATCTCTGGTTCCTGCTGGCCTGGGGCTACAACTATCGTCGTCCCGGCGTCGAATCGGCGATGGCGCATTTTGAAGCGCACCGCTCCACTCCCGCTCTGGTCCGGCGCTTGGCGGAACTTGCCGTCACGCGCACGAACCAGCTGCATGACGCGGCGCACGCGCAGGGCTTTCCGGCACTCGACGCAGTACCGCCGGCGCTCATCGACTCACTGCATCGGGTGGAACTCCGGTTCGGCCGCCCGCGACCGACGACGGCGACCGTGCCGAAACGGCCGTGGAGCGCGCCGTACATGCGCGCGGTCGGCGTGAGTGGAATGCTCGCGCCGCTGTTTCTCGAGACGTACCTGAATCCCGACCTCACCGGTCCGGAGCGGCCTTACGTGCTGGCTCACGAGTGGGCCCATCTTTCCGGCTTCGCGCCCGAGGAGGACGCGAGCTTCGTCGGCCTCGTCGCGGCGCTCGGTGCCGACACGGCCGCGCAGTACAGCGCGTGGCTGTTCCTGGTGTCGGAGGCGGTAAACCGGCTGCATCCCGTGACCCGGCAATTGGTCCTGACAGCACTCGAGCCCGGCCCGCGGCAAGACCTCGCTGCGATCGATGAGAGGCTCCGCCGGCGCGTGCCGTGGCTGGATCGCGCGAGCTGGGTGGCCTACGACCGCGCGATAAAGTCGCAGGGCGCCGTGGAAGGCGTGGCCGGCTACGGCCGCGTGATCGATCTGCTGCTTGGGAGCGATGTGCTCGCCGATGAAGGGCTCACTCCATGACTCGCGTGATCGCCGTTGATCCTGAGCGTCCCGATCCAGACGCGATCGCTCAAGCCGCAGCGGTGATCAAAAGCGGCGGCCTGGTCGCGTTCCCGACGGAAACCGTGTACGGGCTCGGCGCTGCAGCGCTCGACGCCGCGGCGGTGGCTCGGATCTTCGCAGCGAAGGGGCGGCCCGCGACCGATCCGCTGATCGTCCACCTCGCACACATCGGACAGCTTGGGCGGGTTGCGCGCGACATCCCTCCGGTGGCCCGCACACTGGGCCTGGCGTTCTGGGCCGGTCCGCTGACACTGGTGCTGCACAAGCAGCCCGCGATCCCTGACGCGGTCACCGCCGGACGTCCGACGGTCGCTGTGCGAGTGCCGGTGCACCGGATCGCTCGAGCGCTGATGGAGGCGTGCGCGGTGCCGGTCGCGGCGCCGAGCGCCAACACGTTCTCGCGTCCGAGCCCGACCCGCGCCGAGCACGTCATCGCGGATCTCGGCGACCGCGTCGATCTCGTGCTCGACGGGGGAGCCACCCCGATTGGGATGGAGTCGACAATCGTGGATTGCACGCGCACGCCGCCGGTGCTGTTGCGGCCGGGCGGCATCACTCGTGAGCAACTGCTGCTGCAGGTGCCCGATCTGGTCGTCGAGTCACGCGAGGGAAGCGCCGAGACCGCGCAGCCCGCGCCCGGACAGCTCCTGCGCCACTACGCGCCGGCGGCCGCACTGACGTTGTTCGTGGGGGAAGCGGGCGCCGTGCAGGAGCGGCTTGGCGCCGAGGCGCGTACCCGAGCCGGACAGGGCCTCCGCGTCGGTATCCTGGCTCCCGATGAGGATGTGCTCGCGCTGGCGCCGGTCCTGGCAGCGGCGGCGGCAGGCGGCCGCGTCCTGCTGCGCGCCTACGGCAGCCGGACCGCTCCGGACGAGGCGGCGCGGCGCCTTTACGACACGCTTCGCGCCTTGGATGCCGAGCGGCCGGATGTGATCCTTGCTGCTGACGTTGGCCCCGCTGGGCTTGGTGCCGCGATACGCGATCGGCTGCGCCGCGCCGCCGAGGGCCGGGTGGTCACGTCATAGGGCCGCGGCAGGGAACAAGCTTTCTTCCTGCGAGCGCAGCGAGCGCCCGACGCGCGGCGGTAGCCGCGACGCCTAGCGTTTCAGTTCCCCGCGTCTCAGCTGCCTGTACATCTCCAGCGCGTCCGCGATGATCTGAACCGCCTCTTCAGTTCCCAGGAAGTTCTCGACCACCACCTGCTTGTTCTCGAGGATCTTGTAGTCCTCGAAGAAGCGCTTGATCTCGCGGAGGAGGTAGGCCGGCAGGCCCTTGTGGTCCGCATAGTCGGTGACCGCCGGGTCCTTCGTGCTCACCGCGATGATCTTGTCGTCGATCCCCTTCTCATCGCGCATCCGCATCACGCCGATTGCGCGCGCCTCGACAATGGTTAACGGCACCACCGAGTCCTGGCCCAGCACGAGCGCGTCGAGCGGATCACAGTCGTCGCAATAGGTCCGCGGGATGAATCCGTAGTTGGCCGGATAGTGCACGGCGCTATGCAGCACGCGGTCGAGCCGGAGGAATCCGGTTTCCTTGTCCAGCTCATACTTGTTCTTGCTGCCCATCGGAACTTCGATGACGACCGGGAAGGCTGATTCGATCAGGTGGTCGTCGACGTAGACGTCGTGCCAAGCGTGCATCCGCCGATCATAGTTGACCCGGAATCTGCTAAGATTCGACCGTTTTGGGGGGATCCATGCCTGAAGGCCCGATCACCAGTGTGCCCGGAAGCCAGTCCGGGGTGTCGCGACGTAACTTCATCAAGGGCGTCATTGCCGCGGGCGCAACCGTGTCCGCATCGGCATATCTGTTCCGCGCCAACATCGCCGGCCAGGACAGCGCCCTGCCTGGATCCGTCGAACGGCTGATCACGCTCAACGTGAACGGCGCTGACCGTCGGGTTGACGTCGCCAAGCACGAAACGCTGGCGATGACGCTGCGCTACAAACTCGGGCTGACCGGCACGAAGATCGGCTGCGATCGGGCCGAATGCGGGGCCTGTACGGTCCTCGTGGACGATGTGCCGCACTACTCGTGCTCGGTGCTCACGCATACCGTGCGTGGAAAGAAGATTGTCAGCATCGAGGGTCTCGCGGCGTCCGACGGCACGCTGCACCCGGTGCAGCAGGCGGTCGTCAACGGCCAGGGCTTCCAGTGCGCGTTCTGCATGCCCGGCTTCGTGATGGCCACCGTCGGCTACCTCAAGACCAATCCATCGCCCACGCGCGCCGAGCTCGCGCACGGAATCTCCGGCAACCTCTGCCGCTGCGCCGACTACAACAAGATTCTCGACTGCATGATGAACGCGGCCGAGTCGATGCGGAGGGCCTGAGATGGCGGAACACAAGCTCATTGGCAAGAACTACACCACGCCAGACCTGGTCGCGAAAGTGACCGGCAAGGCGCGGTATGCCGAGGACTGGCGCGCCGAAGGCATGCTCTTCGCCAAGCTCCTTTTGAGCCCCAGGCCGCACGCGCGAGTAGTTCGCATCGACGCCAGCGAAGCGCTGGCGATGCCCGGCGTTCACGCGATTCTTACCGCAGACGACATGCCCGCTCCACCGCCGCCGCCGGCACCGCCGGCCGCGCCGCCAGCGCCCGCCGCTCAGGGTGGCGCGCGAGGCGGGGAACAGGGCGGCGCGGCGCCGAATGCGGGTGCGCCAGCCGCTAGTGCGACTGGTAATACCGCTCAGGGACGTGCCCAGGGCGCCCCGCCATCGGGCGCCCCGACTGCGGCGGCACCCCCAGCTGCCGCTCCAGCCGCGGGAGCCGCCGCCGGCGCAGCCGCGCCGGCCCCGCCGCCACGACCGCCGGTCGCCGCCGAAGTCGCGCTCACCAAGGAGCCGATCTACGAGGGCGAGCCGATCCTCGCCGTCGCCGCGGACTCGGAGGAAATTGCGGTCGCCGCGATTGAGCGGATTCACGTCGAGTACGAGGCGCTGCCGTTTGTCATCGATCCGCTCGACACGCTGGATCCGAACGGTCCGAGCGGCCGCGTCGAGGGTAACGTGTTCGTCGGCAACGCGCTCGAGACGCTGAAATGGACCGCCGACGACATCGCGCAGGTCAGGCAGGGCAAGTTCCCGTCCAACGCCAAGGCCTCCGAGACGCTCGTCTTCGGCGACGTCGAGAAAGGGTTTGCCGAAGCCGACCTCGTCATCGAACGCGACCACCAGCAGCAGACCACCAGTCACCAGCCGCTCGAGACGCGCACGGCGATGGCGTACTGGCAGAACGGAAAGCTTTACCTGCACGGTTCGACGCAGAGCGTGGCCCGCACGGTTGCGTCGGTGGCCGGGTGGGTCGGGATCAAGCCAGAGGAACTCGTGCTGATCAGCGAGTTCACCGGTGGCGGCTTCGGCAGCAAAATCCCCGGCGCCCACTCGATGGCGATTCCGGCGCTATTGTCGAAGAAGCTGAACGGCCGTCCGGTGATGATGCGCATCTCGCGCGAGGAAGAGACGTACATCGGCCGCACCCGCCCTGGCTATCAGGGCTGGATCAAGATGGGGTTCAAAAAGGACGGCCGCCTCACCGCGATGGACATGTTCATCGTCGAAGCCGCCGGCCCGTATCGGCGTCAGGGCGACCACGCCACGACGGCGAACAACACCTCGCTGATGTACCAAGTGCCGAACATGCGGTTCCGCGGCATTTCAGTGGCGACCAACACGCCGCCGGCAACGTCGCAGCGCGCGCCTGGAGGCCTGCAGGCCTCGGTGATGGTCGAGCCGATGATCGACGAGGCCGCGCGCAAGCTCGGCGTCGACAAGATCGCCATCCGGATGATCAACTCGCCGGAGGGACAGGCGCAATTCGGGCTCGTGCCGCCCAATGCGCCACCCGGACGTCCGCGCAACAAGGTCACCAGTTGCTTCGTCAAGGAGTGCCTGACCAAGGGCGCCGAGATGTTCAACTGGGAGGAGCGCAAGAAGCGCAGCGGCCAGCGCCGCGGCAGCAAGGTCACCGGCGTTGCCGTGGCCACCGGGTCCTACACGGCCGGTTCGATTGGCGTGGACGGCCTGTGCGTGATCAAGCCAGATGGCAAGCTCTATATCCATCAGGGCATCGGCAATCTCGGCACCCATTCGGTGATCGACACCGCCCGCGTCATCGCGGAGCAGGTGGACATGCCGTGGGAAAAGTGCGAGGTGATCTGGGGCGACACCAGCAAGGGCGTGGCGTGGAGCTCCGTCCAGGCCGGTAGCCAGACCACCTACGCGCACACCCGCGCCAACTACGCGACCGGCCAGGCGCTCAAGCGCACGCTGCAGGAACTGGCGGCAGCCGAGATGGGCGGCTCGCCCGACGACTACGACGTCGGCGGCGAGCGCGTCTTCCGCAAGGGCAATCCCGGCCGCGCGATCCCGTTCGCGAAGGCGGCTGAGCTCGCCATCAAGCGCGGCGGCAAGTTCGATGGCCACGAGCTGCCCAAGGAAATCAACGCGATGACGCGAGCGTCGGCGACCTCGATCGCCGGGCTCGGCTTGATGGGCGTGGCTCGCGACAACCTGCCGCGTGACGGTCAGACCTACTCGTTCCAGGCGGCGTTCATCGAAGTCGAGGTGGACGTCGAGACCGGCATGTATCGGATCGTGGACTACCTCGCCGTCGCCGATGTCGGGACGGTGATGCACCCGCACTCGCTCGGCGGCCAGATCCACGGCGGCGCGGTACAGGGCTTCGGCCACGTGCGCAGCCAGAAACTGGTCTACGACCCGCACTACGGCGCGGCGCTCGCCAACCGCCTGCATCACAACAAGCCGCCGACGATTCTCGACATCGCGTACGAGCAGCCGATGCGGTGGGCGGCGGTCGAATTGCCCGACCCGACCAACCCGGTCGGCGCGAAGGGCATCGGCGAGCCGGCGATCGGCGCCGGGGGCGGCGCGCTCATCTGCGCGCTGGCTGACGCGGTTGGCGATGGCATCCTGCGACGGACCCCGGTACATCCGGAGCAGATCATGATGTCGCTGGCCGAAGCCAAGCCGAAGTACGAAGTGCTGACGGCGTTCATCTAGGTGGAGGATCGGAAATGCCTGCTCAAATCCGCGATGTAATGCCGGCATTCGAGCTGTATCAGCCGACCAGCGTGGCCGACACGATGGGGCTGCTGCAGCGCCATGGCGCTGATGCCTGGATCATGGCCGGCGGCATGGACACGTTCGACTGGCTGAAGGATCGCATCCGCAAGCCGAAGGTTGTCGTCGATCTCAGCGCCGTCGCCGAGCTGAAGGGAATCAAGGAAGCCAACGGCGGTCTCGAGATCGGGTCGATGACGACGCTCACCGAGCTGTCGCACAACGCGATCGTCAAGGAGCGCTACGGCCTGCTCGCCGAAGCCGCAGGCCTGGTTGCGTCGCCGCAGATCCGCAACCAGGGCACGGTCGGCGGCAACGTCTCCCAGGACGCGCGCTGCTGGTACTACCGGGCAGGCTGGCCGTGCTATCGCGCCGGCGGCAATATCTGCTACGCGGACACGCCGACGGCGGTGAACCGCGAGCACGCCATCTTCGACGCGGACCGCTGCGTGGCGGTGAACCCGTCGGACACCGCTCCGGCGCTGATCGCGCTCGATGCCCAGATGGTGATCAACCGGAACGGCTCCGAGCTCATCCTTCCAGCGCAGGAGTTCTTCGTCGGGCCCGGCGTCGACATCACGAACTTAACGATGCTGCAGCCGACCGACCTGCTGATGGCGATTCGGATTCCCGGCACGTGGGCGGGCAAGCAGTTCTATTTCGAGAAGGTCCGCGATCGCCAGGTGTGGGACTTCCCGCTGGTGAACATCGCCTCGGCGATGAATGCGTCGGGTACCACCATCAACGAGGTTCGAATGGTGGTGAACGCGGTTGCGGCGCGCCCATACCGGCTCGAAGCGGTCGAGACGTTCTTGAAGGGCAAGCCGCGCAACGCGCAGACCGCGGACGCGGCTGGTGAGATCGCCGTGCAGGGCGCCCTGCCGCTGCGCCACAACGCCTACAAGGTGCCGCTGGTGAAGGCTCTCGTCAAGCGCGCCATCCGAGGAGCGGGTGAATGGACTTCGTAAACTGGGCGCTCAGCCCGTGGGGCGAGAACATCCTCGTCCGCATCTCGTGGGACCTGTTCTGGGCGTCGCTCGTGGGCGGGCTGCTGTTCCTGGTGGCGCACGGCGGCTACATGCTGTTCTCGCCGCACCACAAGCGGGAGGCCGACGAGGTGGACCGCATGGAAGCGGCGATGCCCGGACTGCCAGCCGCCATCCCGCGGCATTCGTTCATCGCCCGGATATTCCACTGGGTGATGGCGTTTTCCATGCTGGTGCTGGTGTTCACGGCGTTCCTGCCAGTCGTCGGCGTCAAGTTCGCCTGGGTCTACTGGCACTGGATGGCGGGGATTCTGCTGACCGGCTCGATCATCTTCCACATCATCCATTCCACGTTCTTCCTGGACTTCTGGTCGATCTGGGTCGGCCCGAGGGACATCCCCGAAGCGAAGGCGGAGATCCTGCGCGACTTCGGCGTCGAAACCGGCGGCCCGAAGCCGGGCAAGTACCCACTGGGTAATCGCCTCTATCACCTCGCGGTGCTTGTGGCCGGACTCGGCGCCATTGGCAGCGGCCTGTTGATGATGAACCGGGTCCGCACGCCGATTTTCGAGCGCAACCCGTACCTCATGGGCGACGCGGCCTACGGCTTCACCTACGTGCTCCACGGCCTGACCGGCGTGGGATTCGTCGGGTTGATCATCGCCCACATCTACTTCGCACTTCGTCCCGAGAAGTTCTGGATCACGAAGTCGATGATCTTCGGCACCATCACGCGCCGGGAGTACCTCGAGCACCACGACCCCGAGCGCTGGGCGGCTACGAAGTAAGCCGCGCATGTCCACTGCCGCCGCGCTGGAGCAACTCCAGCTGCACGTCGACGCCATCGAAGGTGGCTACGAGTTCCTGCTCGCGTATGCCGCGCAGGGGCTCGCCACCGACGAGGGCAATGCCAACAGCGAACAGCTCCGCACTTTCCTGCGCCGCATGGACGACGGCATCGCCGGGCTCGAGCCGGCGGTCCGGGCCGTGCTCGGCGCATCGGGCGCCAGCGCCGATTTCGAGGACTTCCTCCAGGTCGTGGCCCGCGATGCCGCCGCCGCCCGCGCCGCCCTCCGCATCGTTCAGTCGCGCACGGGAATCAGCTCGCAGCTGATCGACAACCTGAATGTCTCGACCCACCTGCGCGCAGTTCTTACCGATCTCTTTCTGCTCGACGAGGCGCTGAAGGGTCTTCGGTAGGCGGTGCGGCTTCGCCGCGCCGGAGGCGGCCGCCTCGCAGCCGCGTGCCCGCGCCTGCGCGCCCGGCGGGTCGGAGCCTATCGCCGCGCCAGCACACCCTTCACGGCCCCGGCGACCATCCGGTTGAACGCGGCAATCGAGAGGCCGCCTTCGTCGGTCGGCGGAATCGTCGCGAAGCCAATGGCTGACGCCTTTTCGTACTTGGCGAAGATACGCTCGAACAGCGCCGCGAGCTGTTCGCTCGACGGGCCGTTCGGCACCTTGTTGCCGTGGGCCATGACCTCGCGCGGGTCGAGCACGTCCATGTCGATGTGGACGTAGATCTTGTCCGTAATGCGGTCGAGGCGGTCGAGCTCAGCGAAGATGGCCGGCGTCATCTGCCGCAGATCCTCCACCGAGAGCTGTTCGATCCGCGAATCGTCGAGCAGCCGCTGCTCGAGCGGATCGGTGAGCCGGACGCCGGCCATCACCACGTGCTGATCGGCCAGCGGCGGATCGAGCTTGGCGTCGAGCCGCATTGCCTGGAGCGCGCGCCCGGTGGCGACCGCGACCGGCATGCCGCCGAGCGATCCGCTGCGCGTCGTTTCCGGCGTGTTGAAGTCGGGATGCGCGTCGAGCCAGAGCATCCCGATGCGAATCGGCTCCCGCGTCGGCCCGGAGTGCTGCAGTCCGGCGACAAGACCGGGCATCGACGGACAGGTCGCGAGCAGTCCAACCGTGAATACGCCGTCGCGCTCGTTCTTCGAAACGATGTCTGCAAAGTGCCCCAGCGACATGCCGAGCCGCTTCCAGCCGCCGTACTCGGTCTCCTCGTCGGTGGTGAGCGCCGCCGCCTCGACACGCACCGTTGCGCCGAAATCGGCCAGCATCTTTTGGATGCCGCCGTTTGCCATCGTATCGGGACCCTTCGAGGGCCCGGTGGGAGAGAGCGGTTGTTTGACCAGCGCCACGCGGAGCTTGCCGTCGCCGCCGACGTATTTCTTGCCCTGGGCGTCGAGACTGCCCGAGAGGCAGACGAGCGCCGCCAGACCGCATGCCGCGAGGATTCGCATTCCGCGAGTGTAGCCGAGCGGCGAGTGCGCGAGCGGTCAGCCGGGTCGGGAGATACGCTCGCAGCGAGCGTCAGGCCGGCAGGGTCAAGGCGGCACGGCAACCGCGCCGATCCGCACGGTTCTCGAGCCGTAGCGAGCCTTCGTGGGCTTCCGCAATCTGACGGCATAGCACCAGCCCGATGCCTGACCCGCCCGGCTTTGTCGTGAAGAACGGCACGAACAGGTTGGCCGTGTTCGACAATCCCGGCCCTTCATCGTCAACCCAGATGCCGACGGTGTCCTTCAATCGGCGCCAGCCGAGCGTGACCGTGCCGCCGCCCACTTCGAGCGTCGCATCGGCGGCGTTGCGCAACAGGTTGATGAACAGCTGCTCAAGCTGATCCGGGTCGGCCGAGATGGTGACGTCCGGGCCCGGCCGGACCTGGACGGGCACGCGCGTTTCGAGGCCGGCGAGACGGTGCAGGAACGGCTTGAGCACGATCGGGGTCTGCTTCGGCGCCGGCAGGCGCGCCAGCCGCGCGTAGGCGCCGGTGAAGCGGCTGAGCGATTCGGTGCGCGACGCGATCACCTGGAGGCCGCGCTGCATGTCGTCGCGCCAGTCGGAGGGCGGCGGGTCGCGCTGGAGCATCGTCTCGAGGCTGCCGGCGATCGACTTGATCGGGCCGAGCGAGTTGCCGAGCTCGTGGCCGATGACGCGGATCAGGCGCTGCCAGGCCTGCCGCTCCTGTTCCCGCAGCGGCCGGCTCACGTCCGAGAGCAGCAGAAGATCGTGCGGAAGGCCGCCCAGGCGGAAGGTCGTGCGCCTCACCTCCCAGCGGCCGCGGGCCCCGCCCGCCTCCGCGATGTCGACGACGCGGGGCGCGTCGCCGAACCAGTGCGTGACGCCCAGTTCCTCGGCGGTGCGGCCGAGCATCTGCTCCACGGTGCGGGTCATCAGGCGCTCGCCGGTGCGGTTCGCAATCCGGAGGTGCTGCGTCGGATCGAACGCGAACACCGCAACCTCGATCTGTTCCATGACGGTGCGGAGGAGCGCGGTCGCCTCGACCGCGCCGAGCCGCTGGTGGTGCAGCGTCTCGGCCAGGGCATTGACCTCAGCCAGGGCGGCGCCAAACGGATCGTCGGGATTCTCGGTCCGGCCGCGGATGCTGAAGTCGTCCTCGCGCAGCGCGGCGAGCAGGTTGGCCAGCGTCTGGAGCGGCACGACGACTCGCGACCGCACCGCCCCCGCGAACCCGGCGAGAGCGAGGACGACCAGCACGCTCAGCGTCCACTGCACCTTCGGCGTGTAGTCGCCGGTCCAGAGCAGCGCCAACGCCACCACCACCGCCGGCGCCGCGGCGCCGACGGTGAGGAGGACGATGTGCTGGTCGATGGTTAGTCGGGGCATCTGACGCTGTCGCGAGTCGGGAAGACGCCTTCGCTGATCGGGAGTCGGGAGTCGGCGGTCCCGCTGCCTTCGGAGCCTACCATCACGTGTCCGCGTGGAGCGTGAACCACGCGCGTGCTTTTCCGACTCCCGACTCCCGGTTCACGACTCCCGACCGGGCGGCCTGGATCTACAGCTTGTATCTCTCCAGTCGCCGATAAAGCGCGCTGCGCGACAAACCGAGCGCCCGCGCCGCCTGCGACACGTTCCCGTATCGCGCCATCGCCTTCTTGATCAGGAACGCCTCGACGTCCTCGAGGCTCATGTCCTCAATCCGCGCGGCGCCGCCGCCGTCGACCCGCAGCCCGAGATCCTGGGAGCGGATCGTGGTGCCGCCCGACATCAGCACCGATCGCTCGACCGCGTGATCCAGCTCGCGGACATTGCCGGGCCAGCGGTGATCGAGCAGCTGCTGCATCGCGCCGGGGTCGAACCCTGAGACGTGCTTCCGATATCGCTGCGCGTGCTGGTGCAGGAAGTGCCTGGCCAGCAGCGGGATGTCCTCGCGCCGATCGCGGAGCGGCGGCAGGTGGATCTCGATGGTGTTGAGGCGGAACAGCAGGTCCTGCCTGAACCTGCCGGCCCCGACCTCGGCGTTCAGATCGGCGTTGGTCGCCGAGATCAGCCGGACGTTCACCTTCCGCGTCTTCGACGAGCCGAGCCGCTCGAACTCGCCGGTCTCGATCACGCGGAGCAGCTTCTGCTGCTGGGTGAGCGGGACGTTGGCGATCTCGTCGAGGAACAGCGTGCTCCCATCGGCGAGCTCGAAGCGGCCGACGCGATCGGCTTTTGCGTCGGTGAACGAGCCTTTGAGGTGGCCGAACAGCTCCGACTCGAAGACGCCTTCGGCCATGCCGCCGGCGTTCACTGTCACCATCGGCCGTCCCGCCCGCGGGGACACGGTGTGCAGCGCCTGTGCCACCAGGCTCTTGCCGCTGCCGTTCTCGCCGGTGATGAGGACGTTGGCATCCGACGGGCCGACTCGGGCGATCATCTCGAGCACCGGGCGCATTGCGCCGGACTCGGCCAGTATCGCGCTGGAGCCGTCGGCCTGCAGTGCGCGGTTTGCCGCCTCGAGCTGGCGGCCGCGCCGCAGTGCTCGGCCGAGCTCGGTCTGGGTGCGGATGATCGACAGCAGCCGCTCGTTGTCCCACGGCTTCTGGACGAAATCGCGGGCGCCGCGGCGCATCGCCTCAACCGCGACGTTCACCGATCCCCATGCCGTCATCACGACGATCGGCAGCGACTCATCAGCCGTGTGAATCCGCTGAAGCAGGTCCAGCCCCTCTTCGCCCGAAGTGGTGTCGCGCGCGTAGTTGAGATCCATCAGGACGACGTCGAAGTCCTTCATCTCCAGCGCGCGGACGATCTGCTGCGGCGAGGCCGCGGTCTCGATCGCGTAACCTTCCGGCTTCAGCAGCAGCCGCAGGGCCTCGAGCACGTCCGGCTGGTCGTCGGCCAGCAGCAGACGCGGCGGTTCACTTTTCATCAACGACCCAGCCGTCCTTCAGGCGGATCACGCGATGGCCGAAGCCCGCGTTCACCTCGGAGTGCGTCACCTGCACGATCGTCGTGCCGCCCTCGTTCAGCTTCCGGAACAGCTCCATGATCTCGCGCCCCTGCTCCGAGTGCAGGTTCCCAGTTGGCTCGTCGGCGAGGATGATCGACGGCTTGGCGACGACGGCTCGGGCGATCGCGACGAGCTGCTGCTGGCCGCCCGACAGCTGGTTCGGATAGAGGTCCTTCTTCCCGACGATGTTGAAGCGGTCGAGGATGTCGGCCACCATGCCCTGGCGGTCGGTCCGCTTGACGTCACGATAGGAGAGCGGCAGGTCGATGTTCTCGTAGACCGTCAGGTTGTCCAGCAGGTGGTAGCTCTGGAACACGAAGCCGATGTGCTCCTTCTGCAGCCGCATCCGCTCCTTGGCCGAGAGGTCGTGAATCGGGTGATCGCCGAGCCAGAACTCGCCGGTCCACGCGCTGTCGTGCATGCCGAGGATGTGGAGGAGCGTGGACTTGCCGGCGCCCGACGGCCCCATGATCGAGACGAACTCGCTGTCGGCGATGTCCGCGCTCACGCGGCGGAGAACGAAGGTCTGCGACAGGCCGTGGCGGAATGACTTTTCGATGTTGCGTAGCTTCAGCATCAGTGTCGGGAGTCGGGAAGCGGGAGTCGGAAGTCGGGAGTCAGTCGGCGCGCAGCGCTTGTACCGGGTCCACGCGCATCGCGCGCCTGGCAGGAACATAGCACGCCAATGCAGCCACCGTCAGCAGCACTGTCGCCAGGCCGCCGAACACCAGCGGGTCGGTCGCGCTCGTCTCGTAGAGGAGGGTTGTCAGCGCCCGGCTAGCCGCGGCGGCCACCGCGAGGCCGATCGTCACCCCCAGAATCGCGAGCAGGAGTCCGTGGCGCATTACCAGCCCCCCAACCTGCCGGGGGGTCGCCCCCAGCGCCAGCCTCACGCCCATCTCCGAAGTGCGCTGCGAAACCGAGAAGCTGACGAGACCGTAGATGCCGACTGCTGACAGGAGCAGGGCCAGCGCGGCGAAAGCCGTGAGGATGAACGTGCGGAACCGCGACTGGCCGGTCGAGAGCTCGATGATCTGTTCGATCGTGCGAACCGTTTCGACCGGCAGATCGGGATCGATCTCGCGCACGGCGCCCCTCACCGCGGAAGCCACTGCCGATGAAGGCGCGTCGGTGCGGACGACGACGCTCATGAAGGGCAGTGTGAACTGTGTGAACGGCAGATACACGTTCGGCTTCGGGGCGGCGTCGAGCGACTCCCGGCGCGCGTCGGAGACGATGCCGACGACGGTCACCCAATCGCCAAGATTGATTCGCCGCCCGATCGGATCCACGTCGCCGAATTCCTTCGCGAGCCGCTCGTTGATGATGACCACCCCCGGCTGGTCGTCGACGTCGGTTGCCGTGAAACCGCGGCCGCGCAGGAGCCGCAGGCCCATGGTCTCGAAGTACTCCCGCGAGACCATGTTCAGCTCCGCAGGTGGCCGATCCTGCCGGCTCTGCTGCGGCTGGCCTTCGATCTCGACGCCGGCCGCTGCGCTGCTGCCGCGCAGCGGCAGCGGGAACACTATTGCCGATTTCGCGGTCACCGGGTTGGCCTGCAGCCGCTCCAGCACCTGCCGGTAGAAGCGCCCTTGGGCCGGCCCGTCGTAGCGCGATTGCGGCAACGGCAGCTCCACCGCGGCAATGCTGGTTGTCCGGAAGCCGGGATCGACGGATCTCAGCCTGGAGAGGCTGGTGAGCATCAGCCCGGCGCCGATCAGCAGCACGAGCGCGGCGGCAATCTCGCCGACGACGAGCCCGCTGCGGAACCTGGTCCTGATCGCGGTCCCGGTACGGCCGCCGTCCCGGAGATCCTGGTTCAACTCCGGCCGCGCTGACTGCAGCGCCGGCGCGAGGCCGGCAAGCAGTCCGACGATCGTCGTCGCCATGCTGGCGATCGCGGCTACACGCCAGTCGAGCGTCACCTCCGACAAGCGCGTCAGCTGCTCCGGCGCGACGGCCAGCAGGACGTCAACGCCCCAGCCGGCGAGCATCAAGCCCGCGGCGCCGCCGACGCACGCGAGGAGCAGGCTCTCGACAATGAGTTGCCGGGCGAGTCGCCACGTGCTGGCGCCGAGCGAGGCGCGGACGGCGAGCTCGCGGCGGCGCGAAAGGCTCCGCGCCAGCATCAGGCCGGCAACGTTGGCGCAGGCGATCAAGAGAACGCACGCCACCGCCCCGAGCAGGACGAGAAGTCCAGTGCGTACGTCTACGACCAGCGATTCGGCGAGCGGCCGTACGTGAAACGATTCGCCCTTGTTGCTGTCGGGGAACTCCCGCGCGAGACGTTCGCCAAGCGCGGCGATCTGGCGGTTGGTGTCCTCGAACGTAGCGCCAGGCGCGAGCCGCGCCATGACCCCGAAGTACTGCACGTTGCGCTCGGCCAGGCCCTTCTCCGACGGGACAGGAGAGGTTGGCACCGGGCCGGGAGCAAGCGTCCAGAGGTCGGCCTTCAGCGGGTGGCGAACCGAATGGCGGACGACTCCGAGAATCTCGGTCGGCGTTCCATTCACGCGGACGCGAGTCCCGACGATGTCGGCTCGAGAACCGAATTGGCGCTGCCACAGGCCCTCGCTGATGACCGCAAAAGCGCCGCGCCCTTCATCGGCAGCGGAGTAGACGCGCCCGATGATCGGCGTCGCCCGGAGCACGTCGAAGAAGGCCGCGGTGGTCTGGATGCCAGGGACGCGGATCGGGTCGCCGCTTCCGGTGACGTCGCTGATATCTTCGCGATAGCCGGCGACGCCGGCGAACGATGACATCTCGCGCTTCACGTCGAGATAGTCGGCGGCCGAGAACGCGCCGTCCACGCCGGCCGAGCTGGTGCGGCCGACCTTCACCAGGCGGGATGGTTCGGGATAGGGGAGCGGGCGAAGGAGGACGCCGTCGACGACGCTGTAGATGGAAGTCGCGCCGCCGATCCCGAGCGCCAACGTCAGGATAGCGGTGACCGCGAAGCCCGGCGCGCGGCGAAAGCTGCGAATCGCGTGACGAAGGTCGGTGAGCACAGGGACTTGGGGCTTGGGGCTTGCGGACGCTGAGGTCTGAGTCCTGTGCGTGCCGTCCTCGGCAAGGCACTAGCACCTGGGACTTCGAGGTTGCGGCCGAGCCCCGCATCCCCAAGCCCCAGGTCCCACGCCTCAGGCCCTACACGCCGGCGCCGACGTTCTCCTCGACGACGCGGCCGTCGAAGAGGTGCACGCTGCGATCGGCGTGCGCGGCGTAGCGCGGGTCGTGCGTCACCATGCAGATGGTGGCGCCGCCGCGGTGCAGCTCGCGCATCAGGTCCATGACCGCTTCGCCGTTTTTCGAGTCGAGGTTTCCGGTGGGCTCGTCCGCCAGCAGGATCGCCGGCTGGCCGCCGACGGCGCGGGCCACGGCCACACGCTGCTGCTGACCGCCGGAGAGCTGCGAGGGTAGGTGCTTGGCGCGATGGGCCATCCCGACGCGCTCGAGCGCGGCGTTGGCGCGCTCACGGCGCTCCGCCGACTTCATGCCGCGATAGATCAGCGGCAGCTCCACGTTCTCGAAGACCGTGAGATCGCCAATCAGGTTGAAGCTCTGGAAGATGAACCCGATCTCCCGGTTGCGGACCCGAGCCCGCTCGGAGAGCGAGAGGTTCGCCACGTGGTTGCCGTTCAGCAGGTAAGTGCCTTCGGTCGGCGTGTCGAGCAGGCCGAGGATGGCAAGGAGCGTCGACTTGCCGCAGCCGGACGGGCCCGCGATGGCGATGTACTCACCCTGCTGGATCTCGAGGTGAATCCCGGCGAGCGCGTGGGTCTCCACTTCATCGGTGTAGAAGACCTTCTTGATCCCATCCAGGCGGATGAGCGGCTGTGCTGAAGCGTTCATTGAGTCACTCCTGGTTCCTGGTTCCTGCGTCCCGGTTCCTGGCTAGCGAAGCCTGATGCGATCGAACTGATCCCACGCTGACATGTCGGACAGCACCACCGAATCGCCCTCGGCGAGACCGTTCATCACCTCGATGGTGTTCACCGAGCTGCGGCCGAGCTGAACCTGCGTGCGGCTGGCTTCGCCGGTGGCCGGATCCAACCTGAAGAGGCCGACCGTGCTCTGCTCCTGGCCGAATGCCGGCCGCCCCACGTAAAGGACGTTATCTAGCCGTTCAAGTTCCACCGTGCCATCGACGCTCAGATCGGGCCGGGCGCCGCGCGGCAGCTCGCCGGTGAGCTCGACGTCCACCGTCACCGTGCCGTTCTGCGCGGCTGGGTCGATCCGGATCACTTTGCCGGGAATGATCCCGTTGCGCGTGTCCACCTGCGCGACCTGACCGATCGTGAGGTCGCGGGCCTGGGTCTCGGCGATCCGCAACTCGGCCTTCAGGCGGGTTGGGTCCGCCACGCGGGCGAGGTTGGTGCCCGGCGCAACCTGCTGGCCGACGTCAACGGGCACCTGTTCCAGCACTCCGTTCATGCCGGCGCGGACTTGGAGCCGGTTGACGTTATCGCGGCGCAACGCCACCAGCGACTGAAGCTGGTCGATGCGGGCCTGCTGCGCCTTGAGCTGGGCGCGAATATTGTCCTCGGCAACCTTGACGCGGTCTTGTTCGAGCCGGTTACGCGTGGCCAGCGAATCCGCCTTGACCGTGGATTGCTTGAGAATCAGGTTGGAGACGAGGCCGTCCTTGGCCAGGTCCTCGTTTACTTCCTTCTCGAGCCGCGCCTGCTCGTAATCCGCTTCGACAGTGGCCGCGACCGATCGCTGGTTGAGCCGCTCGGTCTGGAGCCGGGCATCGAGGCTGGCGAGATCGGCCTGGGTGCCGAGCAACTGCTGCTCGGCTTCGTCGAGCAGTTGGCGGGCTTGCGGGTCGTCGAGCACCAGGACCACGGTCTCGGGAGTCACGGTGGCCCCCGGGCGAAGGACGATGCGCTCGACGCGACCCTGGGTCGCCGCGGGGACCCATCGGCGCGCTTCGTCCACCGGCACGAGCGTCCCGAGACCCCGCACCTGGCGCAGCATCGCGCCGCGCTTGACGGTGTCAACCCAGACGGTGGCGCGTTCCACGGTCGGGGCCGCCGGCTTCAGCCGGGCGAGCACCACTGAGACGAGCCCGACTACCAGCAGTCCCGCGATGGCAAACGCCATCTGCTTGATCTTCTTCTTCCGCGCCACCGAGGCTGGCCGCTGAATGTCCATTGCCATTGACGAATCGCCCTCTTAGACGAGTGGAACCTGTCGTTTGGATGGCAGGCAATCGACACGCCTGCTCATGCCTGCAATATCACGAGTCGTGCCAGCTGCTCCGAACATCGGCCAACAGTCTGAAACAACGAGATTTAGCGTCTGGATGTTCCCGCCGCCCCAACCCCGGGTGTTCGGAAGTGGGACTGGGCGGCCCGCCCCCGGACGGGGGTGGCGGTCAGCGGCGGAGGCGGAACACGATGTCGTCGCCCAGGGCCTCGGGGAACTGGGCGATCTGGTCCAGGTCGGGCCGGGCGGCCAGCATCGCCGTCCAGCGGCCGAACTCGTCTGGTTTGAGAAAGCGGCCATGCAGAACGATCAGGTCTACGCGGCGCTGGCGAAGGTAGGTCAGCGACGCTTCTGACGGGAAGTCGCGCGCCTGTTCGATGAGCTCGATGTACGACCGCGGGTAGAAGCCGCTGTACCCGTTCAGCAGCGGCTGCCAGTGGAAGATGCTGGCGTACATGTACATGCCGTCCTGAATGCTGTGCAGCGCGTCCGCGCGGGGCAGTGGGAACTCGACGACCACGGAGCGCGGCTGCTGCGCCAGCCAGCGTGCGATAGCCGGCGGCCGCGTCGGCAGGACGAGCCAGCCGCCCGGCATGGTCACGTACTCCAGCACCATTGCCGATACGACGACCGCGGTGCCGACGATACGCCAGCTAGGCCGGCCGGCGAGGATTCGCGACCAGCCCCAGGCGGCGAACATCGCCACCGCCAGCATCACCAGAATTGCGGCGCGGGCCGGTGCGCGCAGGCCGCGGTAGGTGAACAGGACGACTCGGAGCCATCCGTAAACGGGCGTGTTGAGCCCGAACGAGATCACCAGACCGACCAGGCCGATGACCGCGATCGATGTCTTTCGCATCGACCAGCCCCGGAGCCCGAGACCGGCGAGCACCAACGCAATCGCGCCGGGAAACAGCCGCCGTTCGGACCGGCCCAGCGTGCGCGTCGTCGGGCCGTAGATCGCGTTGAGCGGTTCCGCAGAGAGATAATTGACTGGCGTCGCTGAGTACAGACGAATCTCCGACTCCGAGCGCTCGCCAACCGCGGTGCGGTTCTGCATGTAGAGCGCAAGGTACGGGAGCGCCAGGAGCGCGCACCCGGCTCCAACCGCGGCGAGCTGCTTCGCGAAGCGCACCTGCGCCTCCGCGTCGAGCCATCGCCAGCGAAGCGGAATCGCGATCGCCAGCGCTGTGGCGAGGAAGACGGTGTAGTAGATGCCGCTCAGGAGCTGCAGGAGCATGCAGGCGCCGAAGCCGGCCATGTCCCGCCACCGTCGCGCTTCGAACGCGCGATCGAGAAACCACAGCGCGAGCACCAGGAACACGGTCGCCTGCAGTTCAAGGTGCATGTAGTGATCGAAGCGGTAGGTGACGAACGAAAACACCGTGCCGGCGACGAGCGCGCCGGCCTGGCTGCTGGTCCAGCGCCGCGCCAGCAAGTACATCGCGCCGCCCGAGAGCGCGATCGATCCCATGATCAGCAGGTTGTAGACGAGCACCGGGGCCCGCCCCCAGCATGATGAACGGGGCCGCGATCAGGCCCTGGAGCAGGACCGCGTCCGTGTAGGCCAGCGTCCGCAGCTCGGGGTGAAAGATGTTCGCGTCGGTCAGCGAAGCCGGCGAGCCGAGCGCGTGCGCGATCCAGGCGATCCGCCAGACGCTCAGCAGCGAATCGTCAAACCACGGCACGTGCGTCCGCAGGTGGGCGGCCTGCGGCCAGGTGAGCGCCACCGTGAGAGCGGTGAAGAACGCGAGGATGATGGCCGCTTCACCCGCTCGCCGCATCATGCGTCCCCGACGACGCGGTGCCAGAGCGACGGGTCGGTCATGCCTTCGCTGACGATGACCAGAATCGAGGTTCGTGCACTGATGCTGAGCGCCGTGCGGAAGGCCTGCGCGCGGGGATCCTGTAGCGTTGCCAGCAGGCCCCCGAGCGCCGCGGCTCCGGACGGCCCCGCGGTCACCGCCGGATCGTCGTCGAGCGGGCGCGCCAGCCGTTTCATCGCGGTCTCGGCCCAGGGGTCGTCAATCGCGATGTAGGCCGCGACCGCCGGCAGGGCCGCTTGGAACGCCAGCACCGAGACCTCGCCGCAGCGAAGCGGTCCCATCATGGTCTCGAACGGACCGGGCACGACGGTCGGCCTTCCGGCGCGAGCCGAAACCTGCAGGCACGCTGCCGACGAAGGCTCGACCGCGACCACTCGAGGTGCCGGCTGCCAGCGCCAGGCGCTCCACGCAGCCACCGCCGCCAGTAACCCACCCACGCCGCCGGGCACGAAGATCAAATCCGGCGGCGTGCTGTCCGGCAGCGTTCGCGCGACCTCGTCCATGAGCCGCGTGTAGCCGAGCATGATCAGTTTCGGGATGCGTTCATAACCGGGCCACGCGGTGTCCGATATCACGGTCCAGCCGTGGTCCTGCGCCTCCTGTGTTGCCCTTCGCACCGCATCGTCGTAGGTGCCCGCGACGCGGACGACTTCCGCACCTTCCGAGGCGATCGCGTCGGCTCGCGCCTGGGCGACGGATTCGGAAAGGTAAACGCGGGCCCGGCACCCGACGCGGCGCGCCGTGAAGGCGACCGCGCGTCCATGATTGCCTTCGCTCGCGCAGACCAGTGTGTCGCCGACCGAGATGGTCCGATCGGCAAGCAGCTGTTCGATGGCGTAGAGGGCGCCGAGCAGCTTGAATGCGGTGAGGCCGAATCGGCCGCCTTCGTCCTTGGCGAGAATCGCGCTCACGCCGAGATCGCGCGCCAGCGCCGGCAGCTGCACGAGTGGAGTCGCACCGAGCTCCGGACGCGCGTCGTAGAACCGCGCGACGTCCGCGAACTCCTCCGGCGTGAAGACGGGACTTGTGCGGGCGGGCTCGATCGCAGGCAGGAAAGTAGTCGTCACACCCGAGAGGCGGCTCGGTGCGATTATAGTGCCCGCATGCGCGAGCGCCCATTTCTTCTGCTAATCAGCTGTGCCGTTTCAGCCGCGATGCTGTACGCGTGCCGCGGCGGGCCGGTGCCGTATGACCTGCTGCTCGTGGGTGGCCAGGTGATCGACGGAACCGGCTCACCAGCGCAACGCGCCGACGTCGCCATCTTCGGCGACCGCATCGTCGATGTCGGCCGGCTGGCCGGACGACCCGTCGGGACGCACTATCGACGTGACCGGATTGACGATCGCGCCTGGCTTCATCGACGTCCAGGGTCAGTCGGGAACGACGCTTCTTGCCGACGGGCGCGGCGAGAGCCACCTGCGGCAAGGCATTACCAGCGAGATCATCGGCGAGGGATCGTCGCCTGCGTTCTGGTCGAACCAGACGGCGGAGTCGGAGACGCTCGCCCCGTTCGGCGTCAACTTCGACTGGAGCGGGTTCGGCCAGTACGGAGAGCGCCTGCGCCAGCGGGGCATTGCCATCAACCTCGGGACCCTCGTTCCCGCATCACAGGTCCGACGCGAGGTGATCGGCCTCGACAACCGCGCTGCGTCCGCCGACGAGCTCGCGCGGATGGAGGCTCTCGTCGATAAAGCCATGCAGGACGGCGCGTTCGGCCTGTCAAGCGCGCTGATCTACGTACCAGGCTCGTTTGCGAGCACAGAAGAGTTGATCGCGCTTGCAAAGGCTGCCGCTCGGCACAAGGGAATCTACGTGTCACACGTGCGCGGCGAAAGCTTCCGGCTGTTCGAGGCGCTCGACGAGGCGGTCCGGATCGGGCGCGAGGCCGGCCTGCCGGTCGTGGTGTTCCACCTCAAGGTGGCGGCGCGCAAGAACTGGGGTCGCATGAACGAAGCGATCGCCCGGCTCGAGGAGGCGCAGAAGGCCGGAGTCAACGTCTCCGCGACCATGTACCCGTACACGGCAGGCGGGACGAACCTGAATGCGACGTTGCCGCTGTGGGTCCAGGAGGGCGGGCGCGAAAAAATGCTGGAGCGGCTGAAGGAGCCGGCAATCAGGGCCCGGGCGCGCAAGGAGATCGAGACCACGATCGACGGATGGGAGAACCTGATTCTGGGCTCCACGTTCGAGGGCATCCAGGTGTCGTCGATTCCCGCGGATGCGCCGGATCAATCGGTCATCGGCAAGCGGATCAGCGAGATCGCGCAGGCCCGCAAGCAGGACGTCTGGGACGCGTACTTCAGCCTGATTCAGGAGACTGACGGCCGCGTCGGCGCGTTGTTTCACATGATGAGCGAAGACGATGTGAAGACCGGCCTGGCGTGGCCACGCGTCACGATCGGCACCGATTCGGCAGCGGTCCGCAGCGACGGCCCGTTGTCGCGCGGATCGCCGCATCCGCGCGCCTACGGCACGTTCCCGCGCGTGCTCAAGGAATACGTCCGCGATGCGCAGGTCCTGAGCCTGCCTGAAGCCATCCGGCGCATGACCTCGGCGGCGGCGGCGCAGTTCCATATCCTCGATCGCGGCACGATCCGACCCGGCATGTTTGCCGATCTCGTGGTCTTCGATCCTGCGCTCGTCGCCGATCCCGCGACGTACGAGAAACCGCACCAGTACGCCATCGGCATCCCCCACGTGATCGTGAATGGCGTGCCAGCGGTGCTGGATGGCAAGGTTACCGACGCGCGGCCCGGCCGCGTGCTGGTTGGCGCGGAGGGACGAAAGACGACCGCGGATCGCAATGCACCGCGAACCGGCTCGTAGGGCTTGGGGCCCGGGGCTTCAGGTTTTGGCAGTTCCAGCTACTGAATCTTCTTGCCCCCGATCCAGACTTGCTCGACCGAGCGGAGATTGCGGATGTTCTCGGCCGGATTGGCGCCGAGCACCAGCAGGTCAGCGGTCTTGCCGTCGGCGATGACGCCGAGGTCATTGTTGCGATGGCAGCGCGCGGCGTCACTGGTGGCCGAGACCAGGACCTGCATCGGGGTCATCCCCGCCTCGACCATCATTTCCATCTCGAGATGCTCGAAAAACCCCTGGAACCGCATTGGCGGCCCCGTGTCGGTGCCCATCGCGATGCGGACCCCCTGATCCACGAGCGTCTTCAGGTTCTTCTTCGCCACCTCGAGGCCGGTCTTGTACTGCTGTCCCAGCTTGTAGCCGTTGCTCGCGCGGAACTGCGCCTGGCGAGCTGGATCCGATAGCTGCTGAACGATGTCGCTCGACACGCTTTTCGTGAAAAAGGGATCGCTGACCCAGGTTGGCGTCGAATCGTAGGTGAAGGTGGACACCTCGCGCGTGAGCGTGGGGCAGTAGCAGACGTCCCGCCGCTTGAGCGCGTTGGCAAAGGCGCTGTCAACGGGTACGTCGCGAACGCTGTGGGCGACGAAGTCGGCGCCGTTCTCGACGAGCGCCATTGCATCGCCAAGGTAGAAGATGTGCACCGCGATCCGCATGTTGCGCTCGTGGGCGCGGCCCACGGCGGCGCGCCAGGCGGGCTCGGACATCTTGCGGGTCGTACCGAGGTTGTCGTCCACTCGAATCTTGAGGAGGTCGGGCTTGCCGTCGGCCACCTTGTCCGTCATCGCCCGGGCCTCGTCCGCGGTGGCGCCGTTGATGACCGCGCCGGCGACATACAGGCGAGCCCGATCGACCGACACCGGCGGGCGCGACTCGTCGCGTAGCGTGAAGCCCGCGTCCTGATCGTCGCCCAGGCTGTACACCGTCGTGATGCCGTACTGCGAGTAGGTCTTCAGCTGCCGAACCAGATTGTCACGCGTGTAGAACTCCGGCGCGGATCGGAGCCCGGATGTGGCCGCGACATGACCGTGCGCGTTGATGAGACCGGGAACGATCGTCTTGCCGGCCAGATTCACCTGGGCGGCGCCGGCCGGCACCTTCACCGCGTCCTGCGCGCCGACCTGCACGATGCGCCCGTCACGGACGACGATGGTCCCGCGCTCGATCACGCGGCCGGTGCCGTCGATGATTCGTCCGCCGACGAGAGCGGTGGTCTGGGCTGTGGCGGTGACTGGGGTGAGCGACAGGAGGATGGCAGACAGTGCGGCCCAGGTTCGCATGCGGCAGAGACTACCACGGCGCGCTCAGAACAGGCGGCCCGCAGTCTGGTTGAGAGGCCCGTACCTCGCGAGATATTCCTTCACGCGTACCTTGCGTGCCGTGTTCTCGGACGTCATGTAGCGCACGACTCCGAAGATCGGACGCTCGGGTCCCCACGGGCGGTCATATCGCCCCAACACCCAGAAGATGCCCGAGTAGGAGTTCGGGTTCCGTCCATCGAGCGCGTACTTGTTGTTCAGATGGATCATGATCGCGAGCGCCTCGCGCGGCGACGCCGACCACTGCAGGATCTTCTTGCCCCAGAGCATTCGGAGGTAGTTGTGGATGCGCCCTTCGCGCACCAGTTGACGCTGCGCGGCGTTCCACAGCGCGTCGTAGGTCTCGGCGCGTTCGAAGATGTCGGCCTCGTACACCGGGTCGCGCGGATCGTCAGCGTGCCGTTCCAGCGACTGGCGCGCCCAGTCGGGCAGCGAATCGTACGAGGCGTAATCGTCCGGCCTCGCGGTGCTCATGTTGTAGCCGATCTCCCGCCAGGTGACGAACTCGTCGAGGAACGACTCGGCCGCCGCCGACATGCCCCACCAGCCCTCACGGCCGCCGGTCGCCCGTGATGGCAGATGTCCGAGCCATCCTTCGTGCGACATCAGGCGGTCGAACACCTCGTGCGCGCCAATGTGTCCCCAGTGGAGGTACGGCGACAGTCGGCTGGTCAGGTCGCGATCGGGATCGTTGCGCGCGACGCCGTACGCGGAAAGGTCGTCGAGGAATGCGGCCAGCCTCGCGCGCGCGGCGGCCGAACCGCCGGATGCCGACACGGGCGCCAGGCCGTGATCGATCGGGAACTCACCCAGCGTATGGCCGCGTTCGAGCCACGTGAACACGTCGGGCCAGCGCGCCGCAACGTCGTTCGGAATCGTCCAGGCTGGTTGAGCAGGCGTGTCGTCCAGCGGCTCCATGGATGGACGCTCGGACAAGTGATGAGCGATGACCGCCTGCCACGCCCGGCGGAAAGCCTGAGCCGTTGAAAACGCGCGATCGAAGGCGCGAATCGGCAGCAACCCGTTGCTATCCACCGCCTCCAGTTGCACGTCGACGCGGCGACCCGCGGCCTCGACCATCGCGGGGAGAAAGAATGATGGGAAGTCGTCGGTGACAACAGTCGCAGCCTGCGAGGCGAGTGCCTCGAGAAGCCCGCGGCCCGCGGCGCGGTCAGGCTCCAGGTACGGGTAGTAGGTGATTCCGCGTTTGTTGGCGAATGCGACCCGGTTGTCCCGCATGCCGTCGAGCACGAACGAATGAAAGCGGTGCGAGGCCCATTCATGGTCGACGCGCAGGGCTTCGAGCACCACGAGCGGCTTGCCGAGGCGGCGAGCGTGGTCGAGTGCTCGTTCCAGCCCGTAATTGACGCGGGTCCGGCGCGCGGCGATCATCCAATACAGCACGACCGGACGGTCGGGGCGGGCCGGTGCGGCATTTACTGGCCGCGTTCTCGAGCTGGGCACCATGTAGAATCATTGTTTAGGACGTTGTACCCCGGCGGCAAAGATCCCGCCCGTAACTCAGCAAGAATTCAGGAGATCAGATGATCGTTCAGCGCTATCCCGAACCCTTCATCGCGCCGATGCGCGCCGAGCTCACCCGCCTTGGCTTCGACGAGTTGCGCACGCCAGAGGCGGTCGACGAGGCCGTCAAGCAGGCGGGCACGACGATGATCGTCGTTAACTCGGTCTGCGGCTGCGCGGCGGGCAAGGCCCGACCGGGCATCGCGCTGGCTCTGCGCCAGGGTGCGCGCCCGGAGCAAGCTTGCGACCGTCTTCGCCGGCGCGGACGTCGAGGCCACCGAGCGTGCCCGCGACTATTTCGAGCCCTATCCGCCGTCCTCGCCCTCCATTGCGATCATGAAAGACGGCAAGCTGGTCTACATGATGGAGCGCCGGGACATCGAAGGGCAGACCGCTGACATGATCGCAGCGCGGCTGCAGGCGGCGTTCTACGCAGCATTGCGCGTGAGGCCGCTGGCCTTCGGCCGGCGGTAGGCGTGATCTGGGGTACGGCCCTACCGGCGCAAGTCCCGGCCTGACGGCCGCAGCCGGCCTACCGAGGGAAGGCGAGGCCCAGGGCAGCGAAGCGGCCGCCTTCAGCCGCTGCAAGTATCATCAAGCGGATGCCTGTCTCCGACGTTCACGGCCGGCCGCTCCGGAACCTCCGGCTGTCGGTGACCGATCGGTGCAACCTCCGCTGCCAGGTACTGCATGCCGGAGGCGGATTACGTCTGGCTGCCGCGCGAGGACATCCTGCACTTCGAGGAGATCGAGCAGCTCGTCGATTTGTTCCTCGACCTCGGCGTGGACAAGGTCCGGCTGACTGGCGGCGAGCCGTTGCTGCGCCGCGATGTCGCCGACCTGGTGTCACGGCTGGCTGCGCGGCCGCGCATCCGCGACCTGGCGATGACCACCAACGGCGTGCTGCTCGGGGGCGCGGCGGCGGATCTGAAGCGGGCGGGACTGCATCGCATCACCGTCAGCCTCGATACGCTCGACCGCGAGCGCTTCCAGCGGCTCGCGCGTTTCGACGAGCTCGAGCGGGTCAAGGCCGGGCTCGACGCCGCGGCCGCTCACTTCCCGGGCTTCAAGATGGACACGGTGATCATCGGCGGCACCAACGACGACGAGATCATCGCACTGCTCGAGTTTGCGAAGGGGCTCGGGGCGGAGCTGCGGTTCATCGAGTACATGGACGTCGGCGGCGCCACGCACTGGACGAAGGCGCAGGTGTTCTCGCGAGCTGACATGCTCGAGCGGATCGAGGGCCACTACGGGCCGGTGGCGCCGCTGGGTGAACGGGCCTCGGCGCCGGCCGATCGATTCCGCCTGGCGTCGGGCCAGGTCTTCGGGATCATCGCGTCCACCACCGCTCCGTTCTGCGCAGACTGCGACCGCAGCCGGCTCACGGCCGACGGGCTCTGGTATCTGTGCCTGTATGCCGCTCGCGGCATCGACCTGCGCGGTCCGCTCCGCGGCGGCGCCAGTCCCGAGTCGCTGCGCGAGCTCATCACCGGGGTCTGGCACGCGCGCACCGATCGCGGCGCCGAGCATCGTCTTGCCGCGCGCGAGCGTTCGCCGCTCATTCCGATCAGCGCGCTCAAGCGCGACCCGCACCTGGAGATGCACACGCGGGGCGGGTAGGCCGAGCGTTCGCGTTTGTCTGCGCCGTTGGCGAGCGCTCGGTAGGCCGCCCGCCTGTCGCGCGTGAGAAAGACGCTTGTTCCTACCGCAGGCATACAGCCGCGAAGCGGCCGCCCACGAGCGGCGAAGCCGGGCCGCTGCGGCCGAAGGCCGAGAAACCCGTCTTAGACGCGCTACTATCGTGGTGTGCGGGCGCGTTCGATCGACGTGTTCCGAGGCCTGACCATGGCTGCCATGGTCATCGTCAACAACCCGGGTGACTGGGACACCGTCTATTGGCCGCTCCTCCACGCCGAGTGGCACGGCTGGACCCCCACCGATCTCATCTTCCCCTTCTTCCTCTTCATCGTCGGGGCGGTAATGCCATTCGGTTCTGCCGAAGGCCGCGCATGGCCGCGAGTGCTGCGGAGGACCGCGATCATCATCGGCGTTGGATGGCTCCTCGCCGCGTTCCCGCTTTTCCACGTGACTACGTTGCGGATCCCGGGCGTGTTGCCGCGGATTGGCCTGTGCTATTTCGCTGCTGCGACGCTGGTGCGCCTCGCGGGACCCGACCCGCGGGGTATCGCGCGCGCGGCTTCAAGTACAGCCGCCATTCTTCTCGTCGCGTACTGGATCCTCATGACCTTCGTCCCCGTGCCGGGCGGGCACGCGGGCGACTTGAGCGAGGCCGGAAATCTCGGGGCCTGGCTCGATCGGACCCTGATGGGCGGCCATCTCTGGCGCAAGGATTGGGATCCGGAAGGGCTACTCAGCACGCTGCCGGCGATTGCGACGACGCTGCTCGGCGTGCTCGCCGGCCTGACCGTGCGCGACGCCGCATCGCCGCGTGCGCTGGTGCGCCGATTGTCACTCTGGGGATTGGCCGGCGTGCTGGCCGGCCTGGCCTGCAATCTCGCGTTTCCGATCAACAAGTCACTGTGGACCAGCTCATACGTGTTGTTCACAGCCGGCGTCGCCTCGGCCGTGCTCGCCGCGTGCTACGCCTGGGTGGACGCGTCGCCGTCGCCGGCGACGCGGCACTGGTCCGAGCCCTTCGTGGCACTCGGCCGGAACGCGCTGCTGCTGTTCGTCGCCTCCGGAGTACTCGCGAAGATTCTGATCTACTTGAAGTGGCCCGACCCGAACCGGCCGCTGGGCAGCTGGCTCTACGCCGTCGCGTTCGTCCACTACGCCCCACCCAAGATCGCGTCACTCCTGTTCGCGCTCACGCACCTGCTGTTGCTGTGGGCGGGGCTCTGGTGGCTGCACAGGAAGAAGTGGTATTGGACAGCGTGAAAGCGCGCGTGTCACCTGCGCATCTTCTGGAGTATTTCCCCCAACACGCGGATTTCCTCCCCGTACTTCGCCCAGTCTCCGGCGCGCTGGGCGGCGAGGGCGCGATCGTAGGCCTGGCGGGCCTCTTCGGAGAGCGTCGATAGATCCGGTGCGGCTCCAGCTGGCGAGGCCGGGGCTCGAGGTGCGGCAGCTGTCGCGGTCTCGCCTGACGGTGACGCCGCGCTGACCGGACCGGGGCCGGTTCCGAACAGCTGCGCGATGGCGGCGTCGAGCGTGCGATCCATGACAATCCGGCTCTGGTAGGCGACGATGACGCGGGTCAGTTCCGGGATGCGGCCGGCCTGGGCGCGCAGGTACAGCGGACGAACGTAGATCAGCGACTCCTCGATCGGGATCACCATCAGCGTGCCCTGCACCACCTCCGATCCCTGCTGCCCCCACAGCGTGATCTGTGGAGAGATCACCTGGTCCTGGTTGATGCGGGCGACCACCTGGCGGGGACCGAAGATCAGCTTCTGCTTCGGAAACTGGTAGACCTGGATCCTGCCGTAGTGCTCACCGTCGCTGCGAGCCACCATCCACGATGCGAGATTGTCGCGCCGCCGGGGAGTGAAGGGGAGCATCTGGATGAACTCGGGCTGCGATTCGCCCGGCAGGGTCATCAGCGTGTAGTACGGCTCCATCCGCACCGACTCACCGCCGCGCTCGATTGCCGGCACCTCCCACTGGTCCTCCTTGTTGTAGAAACTCGCCGGGCTCGTCATGTGGTAGGTGGCGTACACCGAGGCCTGAAGGTTGAAGATGCCTTCGGGATAGCGGACGTGCGCGCGCAGGTCGCCCGGCATCTCGCTCAGCGGCTTGAGCAGGCCGGGGAACACGGCCCGGAGGGTCTGGATGAGCGGGTCACGATCGTTTGCCAGATAGAAAGTCGTGGTGCCGTTGTAGGCATCGATCACGACCTTGACCGAGTTGCGAATGTAGTTCACTCCGCGCGACGCCTCGGTGGAGTAGGGATAGCGGCCGCTGGTGGTGTAGGCGTCCTGGATCCAGAAGAGGCGGCCCTCGCTGACGACCAGGTACGGGTCTTCGTCGTAAGCCAGGAATGGCGCGATCTTCGACACCCGCCGCCGGATCTGCCGATCGAAGATCAACCGGCTCTCGGCCGTGATGTCGTCGCTCAGCAGGATCTGGTAGGACCGGAAGTAGATCGCGAAGAGCAGCTTCTTGAGGACCGAGTCGAGCACGATGCCGCCCGAGCCGGCATAGTCCACGAAGACGTTGTCGTCGCCCTTCGGGTAATGGAACTCGCGGGCCTTGGTGTGCGCGATGACGTAATCGTTCGAGAGCTCGCCGAAGTACAGGCTCGGCTCGCGCACGTCGATGTCCACTGTCGATACCGGTGGCAGGTCGCGCACGAAGAGGACCGGCAGCCCTTCGTTCGTCACCTGGTTCACCGGACCCAGAGTCAGCCCATGGCCGTGCGTGAAAACGAGCCGCTCGTTGACCCAGGTCCGATTCGGCAGGGCGCTGGGATTGAGCTCGCGCGCCGACAGCATCACCTGCCGCGGTTGCCCGCGAATGGTGTAGCGGTCGTTGTCCACGGCAATGAAGTCGTAGTAGGTGCGAATCTCCTGGATCTGCCCGAACGTCTCGAGCAGCTGCTGGTGATCCCACAGCCGCACGTTGTCGAGCGTGGCTCGATTGCGGGCGATGTCGTCCCGCGTCAGCTCGGCGTCGCCGGAGAGCTCGCGCTCGTCTACCGCGTCGAGGCCGAAGGCTCGCCGGGTCGCGGCGATGTTGTTGGCGATGTACGGCGCCTCGCGGACCTGCTCGTTGGGCGCGACGACGAACCGCTGGATGACGTCGCCATACAGACGGCCGCCGAGGAGGACGACGCCATAAAGAATCGCGGCGAAGACCAGCCAGCGTGTCTGCCGGGTCATGGCTGTGACAATTGCCAGCAAGGCGCCGGCCACTGCCGCGGCGGTCAGCGCCAGGTCTGCCGGCATTCGCGCCTGCACCCCGGCGTAGCTGGCGCCCTGGATGATTCCCGCGGGCAGCACCAGGTATTCGGCGCGGGCGATCCACGCGCTCAGGGCGAGCAGCGCGAAGAGCGAGGCAGCCAGCCACGCCAGATGCGGCCAGACGCGCTGTCCGATGCGCGGGCCGAACGGCGTCAACGCCAGGTGCCCGGCCATTGCATAAAGGGCTGCGCTGCCGACCGCGGCGAGCGCGACCAGCGCGAACCCGAGGTCCCGTACGAGATCGAGGATCGGCAGCGTGTAGATGTAGAACGCCGGGTCGTGGCCGAGGACCGGATCCGGATCGCCGAACGGCACGTGCTTCCACCACGTCAGGACGTCGAGCCACGCGCTGGCCGCGTAATTGGCCAGCAGGAAAGACACGATGAGCGCGGCGAGCGTGGCGAGCGGCCGAAGCTGAGCGCGAGAAGGCAGGGCCACCGTGAACCCTTCGCGAGTTGTGTAGGAGACGGGCTCCTCGGCCAGTGTCTCCAGACCGACCCGGAGGTGCACCCAAAGCCACGCCATTGCGACGACGAAGACGGCGCCGCCGAGCACGACTTCGGCGGTGACCGAGAGCGTCAGGATCTGGAGGTAGCCGACCTCGCCGAACCACTGCCAGTCGGCGGCCAGCGACAGGAGCGCCGGCAGCAGAAAGAATACGAGGCCGGCCACCAGCAGCAGGGCGAGGCGAGCGCGGCCACCCGCCGAGGTCGGGGACATAGCCCGATGATAGAACTCTGAACTGCTCAACTGTTAACTTCCGAGAGATCATGCGCCTCGATGTGTGGCTCGACGTCGCCTGCCTGTTCAAGACCCGTTCGGAAGCCCAGAAGGCCTGCCGGCTTGGCAAGGTTAGCGTCAACGGCGCGCCTGCCAAAGCGCACCGCGAGTTGAAGGCCGGCGACGAGCTGCTGATTGCGCGACCGCTCAGCCGGCGTCAGATCGTCACGGTCCTCGCGCTGGCCGAAACACACGTCCCCAAGGCGGAAGCGCGCCAGTTGTATGAAGACCGCACGCCACCACCGACGCCCGAAGAGATCGAGATGCGCCGCATCGAGCGGCTGCATCGCGCGACGTCTATCGCACGGCCGTCTCGCGATGACCGCCGTGCGAGGCGCAGGCTGAGCGGGAAGGACTAGCGAGGCACTCAGCGCCGCTCGCTATTCGACGAAGTCTCGTTCCTGGGCCCGAACCGTGAGGACCGGGCACGGAGCCTTGCGGACGACGCGTTCGGCGACGCTGCCCAGGACGACGTGGCCGAGCGGACCGCGGCCGTGGGTGCCCATGACGATCAGGTCGATGGCGTTGTCCTTCGCGTAGCGGAGGACCTCCATCACCGGATGCCCAAGCACCGTCGTCGTCACCGCCTTCATCTTCGCGGTTTCTTCCGCGGTGAGGCTGGCGGCCAGGCGGCCCTGGGCGTCCTTGATCCACTCGTCCTGCAGCGCCGCGAGCGAGAAGCCGTAGGCTTCGACGGCCCATGGCTGGCCGTACGGCTCTTCGACGATGTGGACGACGTGCAGCGTGGCTCCGAAGGCGTCGGCCAGTGCCTTGCCGTAGCGCAAGGCGCAATCCGAGGTCTCGCTGAAGTCCGTCGGCACCAGCACGTTCTTGAGGGCTATCATCGTCGTCTCTCCATTGCTGGCCTGTGCAAAGCCGGTACCTGCGCCGGGCCCGCCAAAGTCTACTGCACACGGTCATCGGTGCCGGGCTACCGGCGCTGTCCTGCCGGCAATTCGCGAATGGAACCTGTCTGCCTGCTACCCTATGGCGCCTATGGCAAAGACCTCGAAACAGGGCGCGCAGTCGCGGCGCCCTCATTCCACAGCAGTCCTCGACGGACCGTCGCGCGCGCCCGGCCGCGCGATGCTGCACGCGGTCGGCTTCACCCGCGAGGACTTCCAGAAGACCCAGGTCGGCGTCTGTTCGGCGTGGAGCCAGGTGACGCCCTGCAACATGCACCTCGACACGCTCGCCGCCCGGGCCGCGGCGGGTGTCGCGGCCGCCGGCGGCAAGCCGGTCGAGTTCGGCACCATCACCGTGTCGGACGGAATCTCGATGGGCACCGAGGGGATGAAGTACTCGCTCGTGTCGCGGGAGGTGATCGCCGACTCGATTGAAACGGTGGCCGGCGCCGAAGGGTTCGACGGGTTGGTGGCGATCGGCGGCTGCGACAAGAACATGCCGGCGATGGTGATCGGCCTGGCCCGGCTCAATCGGCCGGCCGTGTTCGTCTACGGCGGCACCATCCTGCCGGGCATCTGGCAAGGCCAGCCGGTGGACATCGTCTCGGTGTTCGAAGCGGTGGGGAGGCACGCGGCAGGACGCATGACCGACGCGGAGCTCGCCGACCTGGAGCAGCACGCGTGTCCGGGTGCCGGGTCCTGCGGGGGGATGTACACCGCCAACACGATGGCCTCCGCCATCGAAGCGCTCGGCCTGAGCCTGCCGAACAGCTCGGCGCAGGCCGCGGTCTCGCCGGAGAAACAAACCGACGCCGAGCGGGCCGGCGCTGCGGTCGTCGATCTCGTCGCCGGCAACCTGCGTCCTCGCGACATCCTCACACGCCGCGCGTTCGAGAACGCGATCACGACGGTGATCGCGCTCGGCGGTTCGACCAACGCGGTGCTTCACCTGCTGGCCATGGCGCACGCCGCGGGGGTGCGGCTGTCGATCGACGACTTCACCCGCATCGGACGAAAGGTGCCGGTCGTCGCGGACCTCAAGCCGAGCGGCAAGTACGGGATGGCGGAGCTCGTTCGGATCGGCGGCCTGACGCCGCTGCTGAAGCGGCTGCTCGATCGCGGGCTGTTGCACGGCGATGCGATGACCGTTACCGGGCGAACCCTCGCCGAGAACTTGAAGGACGCTCCGGACTATCCCGCAGGGCAGACGATCGTCGCCGACTTCACGACCCCGATCAAGAAAGATAGCCACCTCGTCGTCCTTCGCGGCAATCTCGCGCCCGAGGGGGCGGTCGCGAAGATCAGTGGGAAAGAAGGGGAGCGCTTCGAGGGACGGGCCCGGGTGTTCGAACGCGAGGAAGCCGCGCTCGAGGCGATCCTCGCGGGCCGCGTGAAGAAAGGCGATGTCCTCGTGATTCGATACGAAGGGCCTCGCGGTGGCCCTGGCATGCGCGAGATGCTCGGGCCGACCAGCGCGATCATGGGCCGCGGACTCGGCGCGGACGTCGCGCTCATCACCGACGGACGTTTCAGCGGCGGCACGCACGGCTTCGTCGTTGGCCACATCACGCCGGAGGCGGCACTCGGCGGTCCGATCGCACTGGTACGGAACGGCGATCGAATCGTCATCGACGCCGCTGCACGCCTTGTCACAGTCGATGTGCCGGCGCGTGAGCTGGCAAAACGCGGTCGCGCATGGAAGGCGCCCAAGCCGCGCTACACGCGAGGCGTGCTCGCGAAGTACGCGCGCCTGGTGGGTTCGGCCAGCGAGGGCGCCGTGACCGATCCAAAACCTTGAAGGTTACGATCCATTACAAGTTCTCTTGCCAACGACACGCTGTAGGCATAGACTCCCGCGCTGGCACGTTGCATTTCCAAGAGCGATTTCAGGCGCGTAGCGGCGTGTCCCAACCCGCTCGCGTGTGGTGAATCGTTAGTCTCGCGGCGCAGGTCGCGCGGGAGACGTTGGTGGTGGAGGAACGAAGAATGAGAAGCCCCTTGAAGTTATCGATCGTTGTACTTGCGGTGCTGGTGGCCGCAGGCGCGGCGTCGGCCCAGACGTTCACGGGCGCGATCCGGGGTTCGGTGAAAGACGCCAACGGGGTCATCCCGGGCGTAACGGTGGAACTCGTCAACGAGGCGACAGGCGTCGCGCGTGAAGTGGTCTCAAACGAGGAAGGTCTCTACAACTTTGCGGCGGTGCCGCCAGGGACCTACACGATCAAGGCCTCGCTCACCGGTTTCAAGAGCTACGAGCAGAAGGGCGTTCGCCTCGCCGCGCAGCAGTTCGCGACCATCGACGTCACGCTCGAAGTCGGCGCCTTGCAGGAGACGATCACGGTTACCGGTGAAGCGCCGCTCATCGACACCTCCACGGCGTCGACCGGCGGTGTCATCAACACCGAGCAGCTGAACACGCTGCCGAGCGGAGGCCGCTCCGCGTTCCTGTTCGCGGTCACGGTGCCTACCGTGGTTGCATCCGGCGACTCGCAGTTCAACCGGCAGCAGGATCAGACCAACGCGTCGCTGCTCTCGCTCGGCGGCGGCACGCGCCGCGGCAACAACTACCTGCTCGACGGCGTGCCGATCACAGACCTTCGAAACCGGGCATCGGCCAACCCCACGATTGAGGGCATCGAGGACGTGGCCGTCCAGGTGCACACCTACGACGCGGAGACGGGGCGCACCGGCGGCGGCATCTTCAATACTGCTACCAAGTCGGGCGCCAACAGCTTCTCCGGCAGCGGCTTCTACCAGACCCGGCCGAAGTGGGGGATGGCCAACAACTTCTTCGCGGAGCGTACTGGCGCGCCGCTGCCCGACACGTACTTCAACCTCGGTGGCGGCGGCTTCGGCGGTCCCATCCTGAAGAACCGGACGTTCTTCTGGTTTGCTGCCGAGGGCTACGGCTCGAACACCACCCGTAACGGCGCGCTGCGCTTCCCGACCTCGCGCGAGCGCAACGGCGACTTCTCCGAAACGCGCGATTCGGCAGGCCGTCTCGTGGTCATTTACGATCCGCTGACCGGCAACCCGGATGGTACGGGCCGCACGGCGTTCCCGGGCAACATCATTCCCGCCGACCGCATCAACACGGTCGGGCGGAACCTTGCGAACACCTACCCGTCGCCTACGCGCGATGTCAGCGACGGCAACAACAACTTCGAGAGCACGGCGGAGATCAACGACCGGGCGATGATGTATACCGGCAAGGTGGACCACAAGTTCACAGACAAGGTCTCGTTGAGCGGCTTCTACCTCTACAACCTGTCCAACGAGCCGTGCGCCAACTATTGGGAGCCGGGACTGACCGGGCCGCACCGTTACGCCGACCCGCTCGACTATATTCTCGAGCGCCGCGTGAACGTGCTGGCCCTCAACAACACCTGGCTGCCGAGTAACAACACCGTCTTGACTCTGCGCTACGGGCTGACCAAGTTCATTGACGACAACACGCTGTCGATTGACTTCGACCCGGCGACTCTGGGCTTCAGCCAGACGTTCCTCGACCAGATCCAGGTCGACAAGTACCCACAGGTTAGGGCCACGGAGTACGGCGACCAGGGTGCCATCGATCCGGTGCCTCGCAACTGGTACTCGTGGAGCGCCAACGGCACCTACACCAAGCTGGCCGGCAAGCAGACCCTCAAGGTGGGCGGCGACTATCGGCTGATCGGCATCGAGACGCAGTCGTTCGCTAACAGCGCGGGTCGGCTCACCTTCGACAAGTACTACACCTCGTCCAACCCGCTCGCGAACGGCACCGGCGGGACGGCGCCGTCCGGGAACGCGCTGGCCTCGATGATGCTCGGCTATCCCAGCGGCGATCCGGGGAACTGGAGCAGCCTGCAGATCTCCGAGCCCTTCAACGCCTACGTCCACTACTTCGGTGGCTACGCCCAGGACGACTGGCGCCTCAGCCCGAAAACGACGATCAACCTTGGCGTTCGCCTCGAGCATGAGTCTGGGCTTTACGAGGAGAACAATAGCTTCACGGTTGCGTTCGACCGCGAACTCAATCCGGGTGGCGCCCTCGGTAACATCACTAACCCGCTCACCGGCCAGCCAATTCGCGGCGGGCTCGTCTACGCTGGCGTTAATGGCGCCAACGAGTATCAGGGCGATCCGCCGGGCGTGAAGTTCTCGCCGCGCGTCGGGTTCGTGCACTCGTTCAACCCGAAGACGGTGCTCCGCGCCGGCTATGGCATCTACTGGGCGCCCTGGAATTATCAGGGAGTGGGCACGGCAAATTACGGCAACGTCGGGTACAGCCAGAACACCTTTACCAGCAACCAGGGCCAGTTCCGCCCGGTCGTCACCGCGGATAACCCGTTCCCGAACGGCGTCCTCCAACCGGTGGGTAATGAGTTGGGTGCGTTCGCCGGGGTTGGCAGCCAGATCGAGTTCATCGACCAGAACAAGCGCGCACCGCGGGTCCAGCAGGTACTCAGTCGACATCAACCGCGAGCTGCCTGGCAACATGGCGGTCGGCTTCGAGTACTCAGGTTCGACCGGCCGCGACCTCGGGCTCGGCGGATCGAACGACGGCGTCATCAACATCAACCAGGTGCCGGCGCAGTACCTGTCGCTCGGCCCGGCGCTGCTCGAAACGGTGCCCAACCCGTTCTACAACCTGCCCCCGGTCGTCATCAACGGCGTGTCGTTCCCTCAGGGGAAGAACACGAGCAGCCCGACGATTCAGCGGCGCGAACTGCTGCGACCGTTCCCGCAATTCAACGACATCCTGATGCGTCAGTCCACGCTCGGCGAGAGCCAGTACCATGCCGCAATCTTCAAGTTCGAGAAGCGCATGAGCAACGGCTGGGGCGGACGCATCAATTACACCTACAGCCGTCTGAAGGACAACCAGTTCGGCGAGGACAACTTCTTTGCTGGCTCGCCGGGTTTCGTGAGCCAGGTGCCTCCCGAGATGGCGAATGTCGACATCACCCAGGATGACTACGGCGTGGACGCCGAGTACGCGGTGGGGCTGCTGGACGTCCCGCACAAGCTGGTGTTCTCGCCGATCGCCGAGCTGCCGTTCGGACAGGGAAAGAAGTGGCTGAACGGCGGGATCGGCAACATTCTTCTGGGCGACTGGACCGTCTCGTCGATCGTCTCCTTCGAGAGCGGCTTCCCGCTGACCTACAGCACCAACACCAACACCACGAACATCTTCACCCGCGTTCAGCGGCCCAACGGCACGCCTCAGGCGACCGACGGCAGCCGCTACGAGCGGATCGCGCCGCCGCAGGGTTCGGCGTGCGTCAGCGATTGCGGCTCGGGCCTCTGGGTCGACGGCTCGGGCCTCTCGACGCCGCCAAACTTCACGCTGGGCACGATGCCTCGCACGGACACCAGCGTCCGGACGCCCCACCGCAACAACTGGGACTTCGTCGCCAGCAAGGGCGTCCGCTTCGGCGAGAGCAAGGTCCGCGGCCAGATCCGCCTCGAGGTGCTCAACCTGACCAACACGGTCAAGGTCCGGAGCCCTGACACCCGCGTTGACCGCTCGACGTTCGGCCAGATCCGGACCCAGGGCGGCTTCATGCGCCTGACCCAGCTGATGTTCCGCGTGACGTTCTAACGCGCGCGGGGCGTGGGGCCCGGGTCGTGGGACCTGAGGCCTGAACGATCGACGGCGCCCGGGGCGACTGGTTCGCTCCGGGCGTTCGTGTCTTCGCGCGTCCAATGGACGATTTAGGATTGACGACCGACGATCTATTGAGGATTGACGATCCGGGAAATTGCGGCATTCAATTGTGGCATTGCCTTCATTGAACCAATCGAATGAAGCAATCCAGCAATCGTCAATCGACAATGAATCGTCAATCGTCAATCCTCAATCATCAATGGACGCGCGCCGCCGTCGCCGTTCTGTGTGCGGCCCTGCTCCCGGGCGCCCTTCCAGCGCTCGGCCAGGCGCCGGTCGCGACGCGCAAGCCAGCCACGGTGCCGGACCTCGGCGCCATCGCGTTTCCCAACTCGGGAGCGCCCGCGGCGCAGCCGCCCTTTCTGCGCGGCGTGGCCTGGCTTCACAGCTTTGGCTACGAGGAGGCGATCGACGCGTTCCGCGAAGCGCAGAAGATTGATCCCGACTTCGCGATGGCCTACTGGGGGGAGGCCCTCGCGCTTCAATCAGCCGCTGTGGTTCCAGGAAGAGGTGGAGAAGGGCAGGGCCGTGCTCCGGAAACTCGGTCCGACGCCGGCCGCGCGCCAGGCAAAGGCGAAGACACCGCGAGAGCAGGGCTACGTCGCTGCGGTGGAGGCATTATGGGGTGACGGCGACAAGCACTCGCGCGACCTGAAGTACTCGGAGGCGATGTCCACGCTGGCCGCGAAGTTCCCGAAAGACGACGAGGCCCAGGCCTTCTACGCGCTTGGCCTGCTGGCGGTCATGCCGCGAGGTGACCAGTCGCTGCCGCAGCGTCAGAAGGCGGGGGCAATCGCGGAGGCGATCTTCGCGCGGAACCCGAAGCATCCCGGAGCGCCGCATTACATCCTGCACGCGTACGATCACGGGGCGCTCGCCGATAAGGCGCTTCCCGCGGCGCGTGCCTACGCCTCAATCGCGCCCGCCGCCAGCCACGCCCTCCACATGCCGGCGCACGCGTTCGTCCAGCTCGGGTTGTGGGACGAGGCCGCCGCCACCGATCGACAGTCGTGGGACGCGTCGGTGCAATGGGCGGCGCGACGTGGCGCATCGGTGGTGATGCGCGACTTCCACAGCCTGACCTGGCTGCATTACGAGTGGACCCAGCTCGGACGCTTCAAGGAAGCGCAGGGCGCGCAGAACCTGATCGAAGAGGCGCTCCGCGCGGTGAAGCCGAGCGACGTGGTCGGCGGCCATCACTACACCGACAGCACCATTGGCCGCGGTATCGGCCCGGAGGCGCTGCGCAACGATCGCGGCTCGATGCGCGCCCGTTACGTGATCGAGAGCGCGCGCTGGGAGGACATGAAGGGCCAGACCAGCTTCGACGGCATCGACGAGCTCTTTGCGCTCGGCTTCAGTGCCGCCAAGCTCGGCGATCGCGCGCGCGTCGAAGCGACGATCGAGGAGCTCGGCAAGGCGTCGGCACCGGGCCAGCCTGCGGAGCTTCGCGAGCAGACCGAGATCATGCTGCACGAGATGCAGGCGGTCCATCTCTTCGCGCAGCGGAAGCCGGCCGACGCCTTCCTCGAGTTGGACCGCGCGACGATGCTCCAGGGACGCATGCCGAAGCCGATCGGCCGGCCGTTCCCGGTGAAGGGCGCCGACGAGCTCTACGCCGAACTGCTGCTCGAAGCCGGCCGCCCTCAGGCAGCCATCGAGTGGTTCGAGAAGACGCTCCGTCGGACACCGAATCGCAGCCGGGCGGTGATCGGCCTCGCCCGCGCCTACCGGAATGCCGGCAACGCCGTTGCGAGCCGCAAGGCCTACGAGCAGTTCCTGAAGAACTGGGCTGGTGCGGACCCCGGGTTGCCCGAGCTCAAGGAAGCGCGCGCCGCGGTGGCGCGGTGAGCAGGCTCTAGGCTCTGGGCGTTAGGCGGGTCACGCTGCCACGGGGACCGAACGAAACCACGAAGGCGCGAAGAACACGAAGCACGGCACGAAGACTCTTGGCGGATGTCACGCGTGCATTCCCCAAAGGGTTTCGTGTTCTTCGTGGTCTCCCTTCGTGCCTTCGTGGTTTCTTTCGTTTGAATGCAGCGTGATAGTGTGACAGGCCTGAGGCCTAAAGCCCAGAGCCTAGAGCCTGCTTACACGGCGTCGATCCGTACGCGCCGCGTGTAGAAATACATGTCGAGGCGTCGAGTGCGGATCGAAGGGTCCGCGGCCTTGAGCGAAATGCTATAAGTGCCGGGTTCGGTCGGTTTCCAGCGGTACGTCCACAAGGACCATGCGGCGTGTGTGCCGGGCGCGGGGCAGACCGGGAGTGGCTTCCACGTGTCGCGCGCGTCGAAGCGAATCAGCAGCTCCGCCACCGGCCTGGAACCGCCCCACACGATCCCGACGATGCGGTACTCGATCGCGCCGTTGACGCGGCGCTGCTCGACGCGGATGGGAGTGGCCGCGAGGTCGATCAGCGGCGGCGCGTAATCGCGGGCCAGCTCCGGCTGGCCGTTCTGGTGCGTGCGTCCGGCGAATTCCAGCATCTGCGAGGTCGCGGCGGCGTTGGCGTCGACGAGGCGGATCTCGCGGACCCACTTGATCCACGAGCAGCCATACCATCCGGGTACTACGAGCCGGACCGGCGCGCCGTGTTCGAGCGGGAGCGGCTCGCCGTTCATCGCAACCGCGAGGAACGGACGCTGTTCGGCGATCGCGGTCCACGGCAGCACCCAGCTCGCGCCGGCGACGGAGCTGCGCGCCGGCTGCGTCTCGTCATCGACGCCGGTGACCAGCACGCCGTAGGACCCGCTCGGCGATCCCAACCGCCGCGCCACGTCGTCGAGCGGCACACCCGCCCATTCGGCGACGCTCAGGAGCCCGAAGTTGTCCGGACTGTTGTTGCCCGCGCACTCGATCAGGTGGGCGCCCATCGGTAGCGCCGCTTTGCGGAGCTCTCCGATT
Source organism: uncultured Acidobacteriota bacterium (assembly GCA_963709325.1). Taxonomy (GTDB): domain Bacteria; phylum Acidobacteriota; class Vicinamibacteria; order Vicinamibacterales; family UBA2999; genus VFZN01. The sequence goes on from CAVPVV010000001.1 coordinate 917,193, forward strand.
GAAAGCGGTGTCGCGGCGGGCCCGGCGAGCGCGACGCTCCACGACGGCGCCTGCGTGGCGATAGTGGGCGGAGTCGCGGTCCGCACGAAGACCTCGGGTGTCGGCGTCACCAGGCGCTCGGTGGTGATCCGGGACAGATCGGTGAATTGGCGGGTGTCCAGGCCCGGTCCGCCGACCGGTTCCCCGAACGGCGTGGCGCGAGGACGGTCGCTCGTCAGCGGCACCGTCCCCAGCAGTTCGCCCGCCGGCGCGGTGTCGTCGCAGGATTGCGCCGCCAGCACGCGGGCCAGCGATGGACCGTCGATCGCGCAGCCGGCGGCGGCGGCGATCGACTGGGCGAGAAACCGGCGCCGACGCATCGCAGTCATTATCGCCGCGCCGCCCCGGTGCTCCTATAATCGCGATATGCGCGTTTTCACCACGCTGGCGGCCGTGTGCGCTGCGGGCGCGATTCTCCTGGCCCAGGCGCCGCCGCCGCAGACCGGCGCTCCCGCGCAACCGACCTTTCGATCCGGCGTCACCCTCGTGACCACGGACGTCATCCCGCGCGACAACGGCGGGCGCTTCATTTCGGATCTCACGAAGGACGAGTTCCAGATCACCGAAGATGGCGAGCCGCAGACCGTGCAGTCCTTCGTCCTCGTGCACGGCGGCCGCATCTACAACCAGCTGGACGCGCCTCCGCCCCCGAGCTCGGCGCCCGAGGGGATCGTGCTCCCGGCGCCGCGCCGCGCGCCCGACATGGGCTCCGGCCGTGTCCTGCTGGTGTTCGTGGACGACCTGCACTTCGAAGCGCAATACACACCGCACGTCCGCCGCATCGTCCAGCAGATGGTCGAGACGCTGCTTCACGACGGCGACATCGTCGGAATGGTGTCGAGCGGACCCTCGGCGATCGAGATCAGCCCGACGACGGATCGGAAGCTGATTGCCGCCTCGGTCAGCAAGATTCGCGGGTCGGGGATGACGGCCGCCGAGATCTTCCAGATGCTCGAGAGCTCACAGGGGCCCGGCGACCTCCGCTACCGCGCCCAGGTGGCGTTCCAGACGATGTACAACATGGTGGCGTCGCTGGATCAGATCCAGAACCGCCGCAAGGCGATCGTCTATATCAGCTCGGGCTACGACTTCGATCCCTACGTGGAGGGCCGGTTCTCGCGCGATCACATCCAGGGCGGACGCTTCGCGGATCCGACGCGGTTCCTGATCGACGAGGAGAACCCGTTCTTCCGGATGAACACGGTCACCGCCGACATCGACCTCTACGTGTTCATGCGGGAGCTGACGCTCTCAGCCAACCGCACCAACGCGAGCATCTTCACGATCGATCCGCGCGGGCTGGCCGGCGTCACCGATGCCGGTCAGTACGTCGACCAGAGCGAAGTGCGGACGTTCCTCAACAAGACAATCAGCACGCTACGCTACATCGCCGAGGAGACGGGCGGCTTCGCGGTGGTGAACGACAACGACTTCGTGTCGGCGTTCAAGCGGATCGACGCGGAGACGAGCGACTACTACGTCCTCGGCTACTACTCGACAAATCCCGATCCGACCAAGCGGGTGCGCGCGGTGGACGTGAAGGTGTCGCGCCCCGACATCAACGTGACCGCGCGTAAGCAGTACTCGTTGAAGACGCCCGGGACGCCGCCGCCGCCGCAGCCGCCGGCTAAGGCGACGCCACCGAAGAAGAAGTAAGGTAGGCGCGCCACTCCTCGACGACCGCGCGGTGCCGCCCTCCGGCGGCGACGTACTGCGCCGCGATCTCCTGCCATTCGGCCTGCGCCTCGGGAGTCGCGCCCGGGCTTGCGCTCTTGACCGCGCTGCCGAACAGCGCGTGCAGCAGCAGGAACTGCGTATCTCCGTCGTCGGGATTAGACGAGAGCAGCGGCCGCAGCAGACCGGCGGCGGATTCGTAGCGCCCGGCCGCGATGTCGGCAGCCGCGGCAATCTGGAGCAGGTCGGTGCGTCCCACCTGCCCGTCCGACGCGCGTCTCGCCAGCGTGCCCGCCTCTTCGAGACGATTCAGGCGCACCATCGCTTCCGCCGAGGGCAGCGCCAGCAACGCCTCGGGCCATCCGGCAGCGCGGGCCATTTCCCATGAGGCGAGCGCCTCTTCGTCGCGGCCTTCGGCCGCCCAGCACGCTCCGAGCCAGAACTCGGTCGCGGATTGCGGGGCGCCGGCCTCGGCGGCGCGCCGCAGCTGGACGGCAACGGTTGTGGGTGTGTCGCCGAGCGCGAATCGCGCGACGGCCTGCAGCAGCAGGCCGAGTCCGCGATCCTCGGCGGGAATGGCGCTGTCGGGCAACAGGTTCACGAATCGCCGCTGGCGTGCGTGAGCCACCAGCGGCGCCACCGCCGGCGATTGTGCGGCGGCTGGAAGCGCGTCGAGAGCGGGCCCGAGCACGCGCTCGTCCACGAACCACGTCCGTCGCACGCGCGCGGTGAATGGCGGCGCGCTGGCGAGTAGGGCCGCCGGCGTTGCGACGATCCGGAAGCGCGTCTCGCCGGTCGCGGACGTCCGCGCGACCCGGTCGGTGGCAGCAACGGCCAGCCGGTATTCCCCGGCCCGCAGGGTTCGAAGCGGGGCGGCCATCGCGGCGAGGATCGGGTGGCCTTGCAGGAGGTTGAAGTCCCGCGGCAGCGTGGCCTCGGTGTATTCGAGCGGTGTCAACGAGCCGGCGGGTTGCTCGCCCTGCTCGGTCGCTCGGAACAGACGGAAGCCGACGCTGACATCCGGTTTGCCAGTCGGAGACGGTGCTGCGCCCATCACCTGGAAGGCCACCGAGAGCCGCTCGTCGTTGGTGAACACAGCGTCAGCGGCGGGGTCGATTTCGGTCAGGCCGATCGCATATGGGTGCGCCGTCTGCTGGTCGGCGCGATAGAGGTCCTGCCGCGCGGTGATCCGATCGGCGAGGATGATGCTGCCGAGGGCCAGGCCGGCCCTGGTCGTCGGCAGGTGCAACGTGTGCTTCAGCACGCCGGTACGCGTCGGCCGCTGCTTGGCATCGACGGCCGCCCATCCCACGAAGAGATCGTAGTCGCCGGGTCCGGCGGTGAGGGCGCGGCGGATCACCGCGCTGCGGCCCTCGCGCGGCGTCACGCGAGCGGCGACATCGAAATCCTCGAACGGCATCAGCGTCGGTTGATCGTTGCGGGCGCGGCCTTCCATCTCCGCCCGGCGGGCCCGCTCGGCCGCTTCTGCGGCCGCCTTCTGACGCTCGCGCTCGCGGTCCATCAGCCGGAGCGCCGCCTGGTTCTGGCCGCCCATCGTGTCTCGGACGCTCGTGGCAAGCGGCCCACCGACGGGAAGCTCACCGGTCGGGACCTGCACCACGCCGCGCGCGCTCAACGGAAGTGGATCGTTGCGCTGACCGAGCAGCCATTCTTCGACCGGCGACCGAACCGCAATCTGGCTGACTGCGCCTTCCGCAGGACGCGGCGACAGCCGGACGTACAGGATCAGGGGTGTATCCGGGGCGAGATCGGCTGGAGCCTCCACCGAGAACGCGAGGTAGTGCGAGCCGTCGGAGGCGCGCAGCAGGTGAGTCTGCCAACCCTCATCGGCGGCAGGCAGGTCGGCCGCGTTCTTTACCGCCGTCACCGCGGCCATCAGCGCCTGGCGCTGCTCTTTCGAGAGATTCGGGCCCTTGGCCTGGCCGTGTGCCGCGGCGGGGAGGCACAACAGTGCCAGCACAGCGAGGGCACGGGCGGGGAGGGTGGCCAATCGGCGTCTCCTGATGGCGGTGACGATATCAGGTCTCCGCCAGTCACCGGTTGCAACCGGATGTCGTCTGCCGTAAACTCGGCCGCACATTCCAAGCGAGTAGGTCCCGCGGTGGTGCCGACGTCGTCAGCCCACCAGGTGTCGCATTACTTCGGCTGTTTTGGATCTCCGACGCCCGCCGAGGGCGCTCCGAGAAGGGGGCGAGGGTATGACGAGCACTACGTTACGGTGGGGATTGCTGTTTTTGCTGGTCGCCGGGTTGGCGACTGGCTCTGTCGAGGCGCAGACTTTCACAGGCGGCCTGCGAGGTGCCGTCAAGGACGCCAACGGCGTCATACCCGGTGTCACGGTCACGCTCACGAACGTGGCGACCAACGTCACGCGTGAGACGACCAGCAATGACTCCGGGGAGTACAGCTTCCCGGCAGTGCAGCCAGGGACCTACACCATCAAGGCGTCGCTGACCGGATTCAAGACCTACGAGAACCAGAACGTCCGGATCAGCACCCAGCAGTTCGTCACCCTCGATATCGCGCTCGAAGTCGGCGCGCTGGCGGAGACGATCACGGTGACCGGACAGGCGCCGCTCATCGACACCACCACGGCGTCGACCGGCGGCACGCTGGATACCGCGGCCCTCGAGAGCCTGCCCGCTCCCGGCCGCAACGCGTTTCTGATCGGCGTGACGGTGCCGACGGTGACGCCCAGCGGCGACCCGCAGTTCAACCGGCAGCAGGACCAGACCAACGCCTCGCGCGTGTCGATGGGCGGCGGCGGCGTCCGGGCGAATAACTACCTCCTCGACGGCGTGCCGATCACCGAGCTCCGCGGCCGCGCCGTGCTCAACCCGACCATCGAAGCGGTCGAAGAAGTCAAGGTGCAGGTTCATACCTACGACGCCGAGATGGGCCGTACCGGCGGCGGCGTGTTCAACGTCACCGCCAAGTCCGGCACCAACGATTTCCACGGCTCCGGTTTCTACCAGACGCGCCCGGTATGGGGCGTCAGCGAGAACTTCTTCAACGAGAAAGCCGGCCTGACCAAGGAGGAAAGCGGTCTGGCCGACACGTACTACCGCCTGTATGGCGGTGGCATAGGTGGACCGATTTGGAAGAACCGCACCTTCTTCTGGGCCGCGACCGAGGGCTACCGCTCGGAGACCACCCGCAACGAACAGCAGGTGTGGCCGAGTCTGCGGCAGCGCGTCGGCGATTTCTCGGGATCGACCATCAACGGCCAGCCCGTGCGGCTGTTCAACCCGTACTGCCGCGGCGGAGTGGCGACCGCCAAGTGCCCGGCGACGGGCACCGGTTCGATTGCAACGGGTGGAGAATTCACCAACGCGATCATTCCCACCACACACCCGGCGGTGGACCCCGCTGGCCTCGGGCTTCTCAATGCCTGGCCGACGCAGACCATCCAAGGCGCGATTGCTGGCAACGAGGACAACGAGCCCAACGCCGTCGGGACAGGACCGTTGGTGGATGCGGCGGACATGTTCACTGTCAAGGGCGAGCACAAGTTCACCGACCGCTGGTCGATAAGCGGCCTGTACATCTACAACAAGACTGACGAGCCGGGCAGCACCATCATGCGGCCGGAAGAATGGTACGTCGCCAGCCAGGACAACTTCTTCGGGCCGCTGCGCCGGCGGCCGCACGTGTTCGTGCTCAACAACACGAACATCATCAACGACACGACGGTGATGACGCTGCGCTACGGCTTCTCGACGTGGCAGGACTCCTGCGATCCACAGCCGTACTCGCCGGGCATTGGCGCGCTCGGCTTCAGCTCGAACTACGTCGGCCAGGTGTCCGAACCGAACGTTTACCCGGCCCTGCTGTTCGATCAGGTGGCTGACGTCGGTGGCTGGGGTGGAAGCCCGGTGCGCTGGAACAGCCCCTACTCGATCAACGGTACGCTGTCGAAGCTGTGGGGCAGCCACAGCCTCAAGGTCGGCGGCGATGTGCGACGACTGAGCGTCAAGCTGGCCACCGAAAGCGAGATGGCCGGGCACTTCGAGTTCAACTCGCTGTTCACGAGCAACAACGGGGTCGGCGGTGACGAGCTGGCGAGCCTCCTGCTCGGTCTGCCGGCGACCGGCCGAGTCCCGTACAACCGTGGTGAGGGCGACTGGTTCACGAAATATTACGGCGCGTACGTCCAGGACGACTGGCGGGTGAGCTCGAAGCTGTCGGTCAACTACGGCCTGCGGCTCGAACACGAGGACGGCCTCCAGGAAGCTGAGAATCGGCAATCGGTCGGGTTCGACCGCACCGCGGTCAGCCCGCTCGACTCGCTGGTTCCGAAGACGGGCCTGCTCGCCGGTCGAACGATCAACGGCGGGCTGATTTTCGCGGGGGTTAACGGCGCGCCCACCCATCAAGGCGATCCGGCGGCGATCAAGGTGGCGCCGCGCGGCGGCTTCAGCTACTCGCTCAACAAGCTCACCGTCGTCCGCGGCGGATACGGCCTGTTCTACGCGCCGTGGAACTACAGCACGACGCAACACGGCCAGATCGGGTTCAGCCAGCGGACCTCGATCACGCAGACGGACGGCGCGACCCAGGTGCCGAACGTGACCCTGGCGAACCCTTTCCCGGGCGGGTTGCTGGTGCCCATTGGCAGCAGCCTGGGCTTGCTGACCGGCACCGGATCGGCCATCGACTTCGTCGACCAGAACAAGGGCGACCCCAAGGTCCACCAGTACTCGATCGATGTCCAGCGCGAGTTGCCGGGGAACATGGCGCTCACGGTGGGCTACGTAGGCGCTACCGGTCGCGATCTTGGTTACGGCGGCAGCAACCCGATTGGGATCAACATCAACCAGATCGATCCCAACGTGGCTCGCGCGCAATTTCCGGGGCCCAACGGGACGTGGGACGCGGTGGCGCTGCGTGCCCAGGTGCCGAATCCATTCTTTGGGGTCCCCGGGGCCGGCTCGTTCGCCACCCTCCCGACGGTTGCCGCCGGGCAACTCCTGCGTCCGTTCCCGCAGTTCGGTGACGTCAACGCGTTCGAAGTCACGGACGGCGGGCGCCGGCAGTATCACGGGGCCACCTTCGTGCTCGACAAGCGCGTCACGGGTAAATGGGGTGGACGCCTGAGCTATACCTGGAGCACGACCAAGGACAACCAGTTCGGCCAGGACAGCACGTTCCAGCGGCAAACCCAAATTCCGCAGAACAACTACGATCTGGATGCCGAGTACGGCCCGAGCAACTTCGACTCGCCGCATCGCATCATCCTGGCGCCGATTTTCAAGTTCCCGGACGGCGGCAGCGGCGGTGCGAGCCGGCTGCTCCTGAGCGGCTGGAACGCCTCGGCGATCGTGGAGATGGTGAGCGGCGCGCCGCTCAACGCGACACTGAGCAGTGGCGCGTCGGACGCCAATCTGGGGCTTCTGGGGGGTCGGCAGCGCCCAAACCTGACGGGAGATCCCAACACAGAGGGGAGCGATGAGGAGCGCGTCTCGTTCGAGGGACAGACCTCGGCGCGGTGGTTCGACGCGAATGCCTTCGCCAACCCCGGAGCCGGCACATATGGCAACGCTCCACGGACCATCGGCGACGCCCGGTATCAGTTCCGCAAGAACGTCGACCTCGTGATCGCCAAGGACACCCGATTCGGCGGCAGTCAAGTCGGGCAGATCCGTTTCGAGATCCTGAACCTGACCAACACAGCCAAGTTCCGAGAGATCGACTCGAACTCACCCATTGATCAGGCGTTCGGCCGCATCACGCAGCAGGCCGGATTCATGCGGATCTGGCAGCTCAGCTTCCGGTACACGTTCTAAGTCAAGGCAAAAGGCAAAAGGCAGAAGGCACAAGGCAATCGCCCTTGTCCCTTCTGCCTTCGACCTTCTGCCTTGACACGGCTCTCTGGCGCCAAAAGGGGCCGTTGGCAGAAGGCTCGGCGGATGGGACAAGTGAGACCGCCGTACCTTCTGCCTTTTTTGAAGAATCTCTACCGGCGCGCCTTCCTGCGTTTCCGGTTTCCTGCGCCAGCGTCGGTGGGCTTTTCTGGTGGCGCGTGCTGCCGGCGTTTGTACGCGGCCAGGCCGACGGCGATGAGGCCCGCGATTGCGCCACCCGTCCACAACAGCGCCCTGTTGATCCGCGCCGCGGACGACCCGCTGGCGAGGTAGGTCCGGGCTTCGGCAACTTCAGCCACGCCAACGTCGGCTCGAGAGAAGTTCGCGAGGACCCGCTCGTAATGACCGCGAGCCGCGTCTGACTGGCCGAGTGCGGCCGATGCGCGCGCCAGGCCGAGAACCGACAGTGTTCGATTGCGGTTGCGCGACAGCGCGTCGTCGAACGCGCGCACGGCCTCGGCCGGCTTTCCGGCGTCGATCAGCATCTCGCCAAGGAGCTCCGCGGAGGGCTTGAGCGGAATCGGAAGGCCGAGAGGGGGCGGCAGCTGGCGCTCCGCAGCGCTCGCGGTCTGCAGGATTGCCAGCGCCTCGGCGCCGCGGCCGGCCACCTGCGCGATCGTCGCCGCGACTTGCCGCTCCATGATTGCCGCGGCCGGCCTCAGATCGCCCTCCTCGGCGGCCTGCGACCGGCCGGCAAGCGCCTGGCGCGCGAGCTCGGCGAGCGATGGATTGCCCGATCGCGCCGCCGCAAAGCCAATCGCACAAAGCTCGTTGATGTTGCCGAAGTTGCGCTCGTTTGCCATCAGGTCCCAGCGTCGGGACTCGACGACGAAGCGTGCGCGCATCGACGAGAGATCGCTCAGGAGCGTCAGCTGGCCGCTTGCCTTGACGACCGGCTCAATCACCCCGATGGTCTGCCGCGCCTCCTCGTAGCGGCCCATCTGCAGGAGCTCGTACTGTCGCCACGACAACGCGTGATAGCTGCGCATTGCCAGCGGCAGCCCGCGCGCCGCGACCCACGCCTCGGAGGCCGCGAAGGCTGCGCGATCGGATTCTTCAGCGTCGGGCCACATCCCGAGCTGCAGGAAGATGTGCGCGGGCATGTGGAGCGCATGGCTGGATTGCATCGCGACCCGGGCGTAGGTCCGCGCGGCGTCGAGACCGAGTGACGCGTGTTCGGGATCGTCGTAGTTGTGAATCAGATAGTGCAGGGCGCCGGGGTGCTCGGGATGGCGCGCCAGCACCCGCGTGAGAATTTCGCCCACCCGGCGCTGCGTCTCGCTGCCGGCCAGGCCGGCGCTGTGCCCTTCGTGCGAGTCCGAAGTCCCGATCAAGCCGCGCGACATCGTCCCGAGCAGCGCTATCGCGTAGAACGACGCGGCCTCGGGATCGTCGGGATCCGAGTTGTACAGCTGGGCCATCTGATCGGCGTAACGGCGCCGCCGCAGATCCACGTCGCCGTCGCCGAAGAGCGCCTCGACAGCCGCGAAGAACCCTCGCTCGCGCGGCGTGCCAAGGCGTACCGCGCGGACTGTCGGCGACGGACCGAGGCGGGCCAGCGCCTCGCGGCCCGCGGCCACGTTCTCGTTGCGCCACAGCGTCTGGTGGAAGGTCAGGGCCTCGCCCCAGATCGCCATCGCAAACGACGGATCCGAGGTTCGCGCCCGAACAAATGCCTGGTTGGCCTCCTCGTATTCGAAGCTGTGAAGCGCTTCGACGCCCCGCAGGAAGTCGCCCTGTGCCGCCGGGGCACCGGAATTGGCGAAGCTGACTCGGCCCGCTTGCGGCTGGGCCGCCAGCCCTGCGGACAATGCAAGCACGATCAGCGCCGCGCCGGCCAAAACCCGTGCGGCGCGCCCGCGCTTCTCACCTCCCACTTCTCACTTCTCACTTTTGGTGCGATACCAGCCGCGCGACCAGATCTTCAGGCCGGGCCGGGTCGTCTTGACCTCGATCTGCCGGTTTCTGCGAGAGGAATCGGTCTGCGTCGGGTAGTAGCCGACAATGTAGTAGTCGCTGGTCTCGGCGTCGATCTGCTTGAGCCCGTCGACGTAGGTGTTGTCGTTCACGATCGCAAACCCGCCGGTCGCCTCGGACAGCGTCCTCAGGCTGGCCTGCGTCTTCGAGATGTGGGTCCGCATTTCGTTGATGTCCACGTTGTCGGAGAGCGAGGTCGTCCCCGCGACACCGCGCGGGTCGATCGCGTAGATCGTGGCGTTGACGCGATTGGCTTTGCCCGTGACCGCGGCCAGTTCCGAGGCGAGGTCGGCGTCGGCGAACCGGTTGTTGTTCTGCTCGAGCGCGAGGAAACGGTCCCCGTTCTGCGGGTCTACCCAGGGAGTGCCGTAGCGCCCGCCGAACACCTGATCGGTGCCGGATCGGCCGGCAGGGAACGGATCGAAATCGTACCCGTCGCTGACCAGGATCAACGCCTTGCGCCGGTTACGGGTCCGCTCGAGATCGCCGAGCAGGTTGTAGGCGGTCCGAAAGGCGACGTGGGCGTTGTAGCGGAGCCCCTGCGGTCCCTGCGAGCCGTCCTTGGAGTCCATCAGGTCGCGATAGGTCATTCCCCGGCCGGCCACTTTGCTCACCGCGCTGTCGAGCAGCGCGCGATCGTAGGTGAGGCCGATCTCCACCGACGAGGGCCCGGTGCTGAACATCGCGACGAGGTCGCCGTCGTGCACCAGCGTCGCCAGCGTCTTGCGCAGCAGCTGCCGGACCACCGGCGTTTCGAGCGACGTGAAGTGGAGGTCGTCGGCGATGATCACGAAGATGCGGCCCGCGGCTTCGGCGCGCGGCCGCGACGTGGGGAGGATGATACCGTCCGCGATGGCCGGATCGGGGGCAGCCGGCGGGGTCGCTAGGTTGAACACCCGTCCGCCGCTGACCATTACCAGCGAGGCGACTTGCTGGGCCACGCCGTCCTCGAGCACCTGGAATTCCTCTGGGCGCAGGTCGGCCACGAAATGGCCCGCGTCGGTGCGCGGCACCACGTCGAGCGTCATCAGCTCGATGCCGCCGCGGAAGGTGGGTTGCGGCGCCTGCGGCGCCTGGCCGTTGGCGGTGGGCCCGGCTGCGAGCAGGGCAAGGATGACCAACGCGAAGGCGAAGCGGCCGGACATGACGATCTCCTGAGGTCGCGGCACGATACCACGGCGACCGCTTGGTCGCCCGGTGGCACCTGCACTACACTGCGGCGATTTCCAAATCATTATCATGCGCAATCATGATGCTGCCATAAGTTGGAGGCGCACAGCCGCCCTGCTGTGCGCCTGCCTGTGTGCTCCCACCGTCCTTCTCGCACAATCCTCCCCACCAGTTCCTGTCGTCGTGACGCCCGGCAAGCTTGCCGCCGATCAGGCGCCGCCTGTCATCGACGGCCTGGTCAACGAGGCCGTGTGGGAGACCGTGACCCCGCACGCGACGTTCACCCAGCAGGATCCCCAGTTGGGTGAGCCGGCGACCGAGCGCACCGAGGTGCGGCTGCTGTTCGGGCCGACCGCGGTCTACGTCAGCTTCATCTGCTTCGACGCCGACCCGTCGAAGATCATCGTCTCGCAGTCCAAGCGCGATGCCTCACTCGCCGAGACCGAGGCGGTCATCTTCGTCTTCGACACGTTCAACGATGGCCAGAACGCGTTCGTGTTCGGCACCAACCCGCTCGGCATCGAGTACGACGGCCAGGTGGCGCGCGAAGGGCAGACCAGCGGCCAGACGTTCAGCGGCGGCGCGGCGACGACGCAGCGCGGCGGCATCAGCGCGTTCAACCCGAACTGGGATGGCGACTGGACGGTCCGCGCGCAGGTCACCGAGCGGGGCTGGGAAGCGGAGATGGCCATCCCGCTCAAGACGCTGCGCTACGACGCGGGTCCCGACAAGACGTGGGGCTTCAACGTGATGCGGAACATCCGCCACAAGAACGAGCAGGTCTACCTCTCGTTCATCCCGCGCGGGTTCGACATCTACCGCATCTCGCTTGCCGCCAAGGTGCCGGGCCTGAACATGCCGCAGCGCCGCGACATCAAGCTGATTCCGTATGCGCTGGGGTCGGCGAACAAGGACTACACGAAGACCGGCGACCAGCTCGATCGCGACTTCCAAGTAGGCATCGACGCCAAGTGGGGCGTGCGGCCGAGCCTGACGGTCGACGCGACGGTCAACACCGACTTCGCCCAGGTGGAGGCCGACGAGGAGCAGGTGAACCTCACGCGTTTCGACCTGTTCTTCCCGGAGAAGCGGCCATTCTTCCTCGAGAATGCCTCGACGTTTCAGTTCGGCCAGCCGCAGTCGGTGGATCTGTTCTTCTCGCGGCGCATCGGCCTGTCGGGCGCGGCCAGCTCGCTGCAGCCGATCCCGATCATCGCCGGCGGACGATTGAGCGGCAAGGTGGCCGGATCGTGGAGCGTGGGGCTCCTCAACATCCAGACCAACGACGAAGTTGCCACCAACGGCGCGGTACTGTCGCCCGACACCAACTTCACGGTGATGCGGGCGCAGAAGGAGATCGGCCGCTCGAGCTACGGCGGCATCTTCGTCGGCAAGTACGCCTCGGGCGATCTGACAAGCACGACGTTCAACCAGTGGAACCGCGCCTACGGGCTGGACGCGAACTGGCAGATGTCGGAGGGGCAGCGCCTCTCGGTGTTCGCGGCGCGGACCGACACGCCGGAAACCGACCAGAACCAGGCGGGCCCGCGCGGCAGCGACTATTCGGTACCGCGGCTACTACGACTTTCGCAACAGGGACTGGCAGGTCGCGGCCGGTTTCACGCACGTGGGCGACAACTTCAACCCGGAGGTCGGGTTCCTGCCGCGCCGCGGCTACCGGCGTCCGGAATACCGCGTCTTCTACCAGCCGCAGCCGAAGAACAGCACCTGGATCCGTCGATATGGGCCGCACGCCTCGAGCAACGCCTACTGGGACCTCGACGGACGCCTGCAGACGGCGTTCAACCACTTCCATCCCTTCGAGATCCAGCCGATGCACGGCGGACGCTTCGGCTGGTTCTTCGATCAGAACAAGGACAACCCGCTCACGCCGTTCGTGGTCTACAACCGCGACGGCAATCGAGTGATCATCCCGCCGGGCGATTACACCTGGTGGCAGAACGGCGTCGAGTACTTCCACGATCCGAGCGCCGCGGTGACCGGCTCGATCCGCTACCGCATCGGCGACTACTACGACGGTGACTTCAACGCCCTCGAGATCACCAGCGACTACCGCTTCACGGCGCGGCTGACGGCGAGCCTCGGATGGACGCGGCAGGACATCAGCCTGCCAGGCGGCGCGTTCGTCGCGCATCTGGTGCCGATCAAGGCCAGCTACTCGTTCACCAACCTGATGAGCCTCTCGGCCCTGGTCCAGTACAACGGCCAGACCGGCGTCTACTCCTCGAACATCCGCTTCGCCGCCCTCAACCGCTCCGGAACCGGCCTCTTCATCGTCTACAACGACCGCCGCGACGTTCTGTCGAGTACGTCCTACGACACGGTGGGCCGCTCCTTCGTCGTCAAATACACCCGCTTGATCGATTTCTGAAGCTGTCGGCGCGCGTGCTGTCGCAGACGGGGAGGGCTTCGCCTGTTCAGCGAGCTCGCCGATCGGGATCGACCGATCGGGAAAGAACTGCGGGAGAGACTGTCAGGCACCGGACCTGTCCGAACGGTTCGGGCGAACGCCGATTCACTCGGCCGCAGAGAGTCCCGAAGGGTGCCTTCTTCTCTCCCGTACCCTCCCGCGATCTCTTGACACTCCCGGTACAGTACGCGCGGCGCGAGCAGTGAGGCCGGCCCCCCGTCAAGTCATCTCGTTGAAGTATGGAATCGCATTGAGGGCCAGCGAAACGCCGACGAGCACAACGGCGGCGAGCGCGAACCAGTGGTAGATCGGTTCGTTGGCCTGGTGCGTCTGGCTGATCACCAGCGACTTCTCCAGCGCGTCGAGAGAAGTGTAGGCGCGGCGCAGCTCGACAGCGTTGTCCGCCTCGTAGTAGCGGCCACCGTAGCGACGGACGGCCGTGATGAGACCTTGGACCGCGGGTCGTTCCTTGATCTGTTCGTCGAGATCCACGCCTATCAAGTGAACCCGGATGTGGGCGCGGTCGGCGTCGGCCAGCGACTCCAGCGGATCGCGCCCGTAGTTCCGTTCGCCGTCGGTGAAGACCACGATCACCTTGGTTCGGTGCCGATCCGACTGCTTGCCGAGCACGAACGCGGCCATGTCGATGCCGTCGCCAATCGCGGTCATCGCCTCGTTGCGCAGAATCTGGCCATCCACGATATCGAGGTATTGCAGCAGGTACTCGCGATCGACGGTCAGCGGGCTCACCACGTAGGCGTAGTTCGAGAACACGACCATGCCGAGCCGATCGCCGTGGCGGCTGTTGATGAACGATCGCAGCGCCTGGCGGGTGACGTCGAGCCGGGTCGGTCCCTTGCGCGCGTCAGGCGAGGTGGAGTTCCCGGCCATTTCCGTGTTCATGCTCGACGAGAGATCGAGCACGAGCATGATGTCGATGCCCAACGACTCCAGGTTCTCGGTGGAATGCGGCACCACCGGATCCGCAAGCGCGACCGCCGTCGCAGCGATCGCTAACAGGCCGAACAGGACCGGCAGCCGCCGCACGATCGACGGCCTGAACGCGCCCTTCGGGATCAAGTGCGCGGTCGGCAGCACGATATAGCGCCGCCGGCGCCAGACCAGTCGTACGACCAGCACCAGAAGGCTCGCTGGAATGAGGGCGAGGGCCCACGGTTGCTGCAGGGTCAGGCCCGAGAGACCGCTGAGGGCCATGCGGCTATCGTCCCAAAGCCTCGCGCAGGTGGCTGATCGTCTCGCCGAGCGCGCTCGCGTCGGGCACCCGGTCGAGGGGCGCGTAGCGCGCGTGTTCGCACGCGGCGAGCACATCGCAGACCGCGTCGGCGCGTACCCGTCGCGCACCCGACAGCTTGGCGCGCAGTTCGTCTGCGGTCAGGGCCGGGGCCCGCACATTTTCTGCCTGCAAGACGTATGCACGCACGCCCTGATCGATTCGATCGTAGGCCCGGCGGCGGCCGTCCGGCGTGCTGGTGTCGATGATCTGCAGCTCGTCAAACAGCGACTTGGCAAGCGCATGCAGGGATCGGGCGGACGGTCGCGGCTTCGACACCCGTGGCTGTCGCACCCGTCCGAGAATCCAGAGCACCACTGGTGCCGCGCCGAGCGCGATGAACCCCCACCCGATCGGCCGCAGCCATGCCGTCCAGCCTGGCGCCGGCAGCGACGCCTGACGATCCCGTGCCCCGCTGGCGCTCCCGTCGTCGGGCAGCGTGCTGCGCATTGACAGCGTCACGCCGGGCACCTTGAGCTCGAGCGCCGGGGCGCTGCCGTCGGCAGTCGCGGTCGTCACCGGGCGCCGGAACTTCACGACGAGGTCGCCGATCCGCTTGGGCGGCTGCGTGTCCCAGGGGGTGACGGGATAGACGTAGCGAACACTCCGCCAGCCATCGGCTCTGGTTTCTTCGCTCGAGGAGCTGGTCCCGAGCTCGAGGCCTTCAATCGTCAGCTTCTCCGGCTTCAGGTCGTCAGCCACGATCTCGACGCCTGGGGCCATGTCGATCACGACGACGAACGCTACGGGATCTCCGACCCAGGCTGCCGTCTGGCTCAGGCTCGAGTGGGCGCGAATGTCGGGCGGCGGCGCCGGCCCGGGCGTCGGGGCCGGTTCGGCGGCGCGCTTTCTCGGCTGCGCCTTTGCCGGCGCTGCGGGCTGGCTCTGGCCGTACGCGCTGGCGTTCGCCAGGAGCGGCAGCAGAAGCGCCGCAATCGTCGCCAGCCGGGAAACACGAATCATGATGCGCGCCTCCGGGCGCTGAAGAGCTCCATCAACGGCTCGAGGACGAAGCTCGTTCCCGGCGCGGCCTCGACGTCAGGATCGCCGCGAGCGGGGCGATCCGACAGGAACGCATGGTCCATTCCCGCATCGTAGAACGCATCGGTGAGCTGCTCGCGCCGGGCGGCCATCGTCGCGGCAAAGCGTCGGCGGCTGCGGCCGGTGATCGCCAACCTCCGAAGCAGACCCGATTCAGAATCCTTCACCCTGACCTCGCCGCCGCCGGCAAAGAGCGACAGCTCGGAAGGATCCTGAATCACGACGCCGACCACGTCGTGCGCCGCGGTGAGGAGGCGCAGCTCCCGGATGTCGGGCAAAGACTCGCTGGTGAGGAAGTCGGAGACGATGAAGATCAGGCTCGCGTGCCGCAGGCGCTTGTGCAGGAACGCGGCGACCGGTGCGATCGCGGTCGGGCCAGGATCTGCGTCGAGGCGCCACAGTTCGTCGAGCGCGCGCCATGCGCGTCCCTTGGACCGCCGGGGCGGCCAGTACTGGAGGACACGATGCCCAAAAGCGAGCACACCGAGGTTGATCTGATCGGCAGCGGCGGAGAAGCCGAAGCAGGCGGCGACGTAGAGCATCAGCTCTTTCTTGTCGAGCGCGGCGGTGCCGAACGACATGCTCGCCGACAGGTCCAGCGCGACGATGACGTTGAGCTCGCGATCGGCGTGCGTCTCGCGCACGAACGGTTGCCGGAGCCTGGCGGTCACGTTCCAGTCAATCCGCCGCACGTCGTCTCCGGGCCGGTACGGACGATGCTCGTCGAAGTCGAACCCCGGCCCGCGCGAGCGCGACTGGTAGGTTCCGGCTCGCAGGTTCCGCATCTTTCGCGCCGTATAGATCTCGAGGTAGCGCAGCTCGCGGGTTATGCGTTCAGGCAACATGGCGGCTCGCGCAGGTCGTCACGGAAGCGGCGTGGCGTCGAGTAACTCGGCGACCACGGCGTCGGTCGACACCTCTTCGACCTCGGCGCGCACCGAGCGCGCAATGCGATGGCGCGCGGCGTCAGGGAAGATGCTCTTCACGTCGGCCGGCAGCACGTAATCGCGTCCGGCGAGGAATGCGGTCACCCGGGCCAGCGCGAGAATGTGCTGGAAGGCGCGGGGAGAAACACCTAACGCGACCATCTGCACGAGGTGAGGGCGGCCGACTTCGTCCGGACGCCGCGACGCGCGGCCGAGCCGGACGATGTAGTCGCGGATCTTGTCGTCGACGGCGACGGACTGGCGAATGAGATCGCGGATTCGCCCGACATCGCCTGGCGCCAGCCGGGTGCTGCGGTTTCGGGCGCTCTACGCCCTGGCGCAGCATGTTCACTTCGTCGGCATGCCCCGGATAGCCGACGCGGAGCAGCATGCTGAAGCGATCGAGTTGCGCCTCGGGCAGCGGGTAAACGCCTTCCTGCTCGACGGGGTTCTGCGTGGCGAGCACCCAGAACGGGTCGGGCAGTGGGTACGAGGTGTCGGCGATAGTCACCTGCCGTTCCTGCATCGCCTCGAGCAGCGCGCTCTGGGTCTTCGGCGTAGCCCGGTTGATTTCGTCGGCGAGCAGGATGTTGGTGAAGACCGGTCCTTTCTCGGTCCGGAAGTGGCCGGTGTCGGCGTCGTAGATGCGCGTGCCGATGATGTCCGCGGGCAGCAGGTCGGGCGTGAGCTGGATGCGGTGGAACTCCGCCGAGATGGCACGCGAGATCGTCGTCGCGGTGAGCGTCTTGGCGACACCCGGAACGCCTTCGAGCAGCACGTGGCCGCAGCCGACCGCGTCGCCGCTCCCGGACGCAGTGAACGGGATGGCCGAGAAGAGCGCCGTGACCAGCCGCCGAATCAGGTGCGGCTGGCCGACGACGACAGCGGCGATGTCGGCCTCGAGCCGGGCGACCCGGTCGCGTGCCTCGGCGGCGGTGAGGGTGGAGAAGTCGGTGGTCATATCGTAACGAGCAGGGCGCAGGCGGCGAGGGCAGCCACGGCGAGCGCGAAGGGATGCAGATCGCGGTACTCGGTCTGGGTGACGAAACCGATCTGGCGCCGCTCGCGCGATGCCAGATCGCGCATCGCGTCCAGGAGCTCGTGGCCGGTCTGCGAGCGGTAATAGCGTCCGCCGCCAGCCGAGGCCACGCTGCGGAGCGTTGCCTCATTGAACGTCACTCGGAGCGCCCATCCCGCTTCGCCGACCCCATCGTCGGCGGGCACCGCGACGTCCACGGGCCGCGAGCCGCCGACGCCGACGCTGTAAAGCGTGACCCCCTTGTTGCGCAGTTCGTTGATCGCCGTTTCGAGCACCTCGCCGTCGTCCTCGCCGTCGGAGATCAGGAGAACGACCTTGGTGCCCGGCTGCGTGTCTCGGCTAATGACATCCGAGGCGGTGAGCAGCGCCGTACCGATGTCGGTGCCGAAGTTCGGCCGGGTGTCTTCGGCCATCCAGTCGAGATAGAAGTACAGGCTGTCGACGTTACGCGTGAAGTGCGACACGGCGATCGCGGCATTCGAGAAGCCGACGAGCGCGACGCGATCGATCTCGGCCGGCTTCTCCTCCAGGAACTGCTTGATCTCGGTCACCGCGCGGGCGAAGCGGGTTGGCGGCACGTCAGCGGCGCGCATCGACACGGAGCGATCGAGCACCAGCACGAGGTCGCGCCGCTCGAACTCGGGCAGGCGCCACTCGATGAGCAACTGTGGCCGCATGGCCGCAACAACCAGCGCCCCCAGCACCGTTAACGCCGCGACCAGGGCGAGCACATCGGCGCCGGTCGTGGACAGCCGCGATCCGTCGCGGGCGCGAGCGCCCAGAGCGGCGCTGCGGAGGAAGTCGGCCCGGGCATAGCGCCGGAACGTCCACCAGGCGACCGCGAGCGGCAGCGCCAGCAGCCACGTCGCCATCTCGGGGTGCACGAAACGCATCGACCCTCAGCGCGACGTCCGCATCAGCCGGTGCGGCGAGCGGGCGCGGTTCCGCCGGAGCGTGGGGATTGGGGCCGGATCAGCTCGAAGAGCAGGCGGCGAGGCGTGTCCGGCTGTTCCCTCAGCCGGTTGAGCAGCGTTCGCGTGAGCTCGTAATTGAACTTGGAATCCCAATCGCCGGGGGCGGCGCCAACCGCGGCGCGGAACTCCGCCTCGGCGCGCTCGAACCAGTCAAGACGGCTCTCGGCGCGTTCTTCCGCGCTGGCGCGCGCAAAGAGCGCGCATCCGGACCAGAAATGAGTGGCTCCCGCGCCGGTCGAATCGCCGGCCTTTTCGACGGCCTCGTCGTAGCGTTGCATCTGGTAAAGGAGGCGCACCTGATTCGACTGAACGGAGCCGAGCAGGGTCGGGGCGAGCTGCTGGAGTGCGGGAATCCGCGTGAGCCGGGCCTCCGCTGTCTTGTATGCGTTCAGGCCGTCGCTGAGCCGCCCTTCACGCACCGCGGCGTCCGCCGCCGATAGCGGTGCCAGCCACGAGGCCGCCCACAGGAGCGCGCCTCCGGCAAGCACCGCGACGAGCGCCAGGGCAAAGGTTCCGCCAGACACGCCTCGCGACATGGCTGAGGATCGTCGGTGCAAACCGCGCCGGCGTCAAGGGCCGCCATGAGCCACGGGAGGGCCGCAACAGGCTCTCCCGCGGCAGGGTTCCCGGCCGTATGGTGCCTGCCTCACGCAATTCACGAGCTCACGGCGGCGGTGCAACACTTCGCGGAGCGATGCCAGTTCTGCCTGAGGCCGAACGAGGGGCCAGCACCAGCGCCCGACGAGCGACGAGACAGTCGGCCGGACGACCGAGGCGCAGGCGCTGAGGGCAGAGTGGGAACGGCTCCGCGAGGAGCACGACGCGCTGCGGCAGGAGACCGACCGCTATCGACTCTGCCCCGGGAGCGACCGGGCCGCGATTCGCTCCCATCTCCAGCGGATCCGCAACCATCAGGCGCGTCTCAGCGCGTGGTCCGAGTTGCTGGAGGGCTTTCATGCGCGCTACGGCGCGCTGGGGCTGGAACTCCTGTAGCGGCCGCCGCGTTACCGGCCGGCCTTCACGCGCTGAAGTTTGGAAGACGAGCAGGTTGCGCTGCTCGTCGAGTATCTCGCGTTGCAGGCGGATGGCTTTGCCGGCTGCGACATGATCGCCGCGCGTCAGGGCTGCGACGCCTGCGGCGTGAGCTGCATCGAATCGTGCCTTGAGGGCGCCCACCTGTTCGTGCTCAACCTGCGTCAGCCTCTGCTTCGGCGGCTTCGTCGTCGTCACCCGATAGTGCCACAACCGCGGCAGCTGCCGTCTCGACCTTAAACGGCGATGCGAGCGGCGTTTTGCCTGAATCACGCGAAGTCGATGAACAACGCCGCGTGATCGGAGGCGGCTTCGATTGCCTGGGTGATCTCGGGGAGGTGCGCGAATAGCGTCCCGTTCTGTCCGCCCCAGACTCCGCGTCGCTCGATGCCGCCCGCAGTCACCCGAGCCGCGAGCGCCGGCGACATCAGGATGTAGTCGAGCTTGCCAGACTTCGTCCCGTTGCCATGCGTTCCTGGACGTCCGTCTCCGACGAACCTGGAGTGCACCATCACGTCCACGAGATCGGAGCCGTTGGCGAGCAGGGGCTCGAGAGGATTGCTGTCCGGGGTGTCGTTGAAGTCGCCGAGGACGGCGATCAGGCCGATCCCGTCGGCCTTCCGCTGCTCGTAGATCGCTCGGGTGCGGACGGCCTGCCTCCGCCGTTTCCGGTTCGACGAGGCCTGCGACCCGAATCCCTTCGACTTGAAGTGATTCACCAGCAGCGCCAACGGCTCGCCGGTTGGCAGCGCGATCCGATACTCGGCACAGTCGCGGCTGTAGATCACGCCTGCGTCATCGGTGTCGTCGACGTGGCTGGCGATCGACTGAAGTGGGCACGAGGCGCGGGTGAGCACGCCGATGTCGATGCCGCGATCGTCGTTGCCGTCGATGAGCATCGCGTGGCCGTAGGGCGTTCCGCCGGCCTGCGGGACGACCGTCTCGTTGAAGCGCTTCAGCGCCGTGCGATCGTCGGCCTCGATCACGCAAAGGACGTCTGCGTTGACGAGCGAGACGATCCGGGCGGTATTCATGATCGCCACGGCGTTGACCTGGTTCTTGACCAGTTCGAACCAGCCCACCCACTCGCCGCGCCCGTTGACCGCGACTTCGGGCGGCTGCCCGGCAGGCAGACGAAGCAGCTTGCCGCGGACCTCGCGCAACCGCATGAACTCGGTGACGCCCTGGGTGATCAGCCCCGGATGACGTCCGAGAATAGCCAGGATGTCGGCCTTGATTTGCGCGGTGTAGGCGGGCTGCGCGATCAGGGTGTTCAGGTTCGAGAAGTCCTGGAGCACCGCTTCACCCTGCTCCCAGGTGGGGAGGTTCATCGCTGCCGGACGTTCGAACATGTTCTCGACGTTGAACGTGGCCAATCGCATGGCAGTGCTCCTGCGGCCTGGCGGGGCTCGAGCCGACTACTGAGGTCGACGCGGGAGCGCGCGACACCGAACAACCTGCTCCGGCGAGGCGCAGCCGCGAGCGGAATCAGGCGACGCCGCGATTGGCGGCGCCCCGGCGATCACTGGAACGACCCAACCTACGACAGTTGCGCGACGCGGAGCAGCGTCTCCATGTCGACGTGCCGCTTGTGCTCGGGCTGTGTGTTCAGATGTTCGCCGATCGCGGCTCGCCGTTCTGCGCGTCGGGGTTCGAACATCCACTGGCGCAGGGTTTCGAGTGCGGCGGCGTCGATCGTGTAACGACCGCAGCAGGGACACTGGATAACGTGCCGAGGGGCGGCTGCGTCGCCGGCTGACGATACGTCTGCCGGGGAAAGGTGGCTATCGCACAGCGGGCACTGCGCCAGAGCCATATAGACGCACCCTACCACAAGAGACCGGTTCGCCCTCGGCGGCGCCGGCGGGGCGTTGACGCGAACTACAAGCTGTGAAGCTTATGTGGTGGCCAGGGACGGAATTGAACCGCCGACACCGTGATTTTCAGTCAACGAACAGGCCACCCTCAGGAACCCTCAGGAACCCACACCTTTCGGCGGAACCCCTTGCACAGTCCCGATTTATGGGCCTATAGTTACGCTCATGCGCGCGCATGAACCAACAGGCCGCATGGGACCCCAGTGGGACCCCAGACAGACACCGTGATTGCAGGAGGCGACAGTGGGACCCCGGAAACGCCGCATTACCACCACGAAATCGATCGCGGCCTTGACGCCCCGCGACCAGCGCTACGCGGTGCCCGACTCCGTCGTCAGCGGGCTCGACTTGCGGATCGCGCCTGACGGCACGCGGACGTGGTCGCTGCGCTACTACGTCAACGGCCAGCGCCAGCGGTTGAGACTGGGCGAGTATGGCGACCCGCCGCGTCTGAGCCTCCATGCGGCGCGCCAGAAGGCGCAGCGCGTGATCCGCAAGGTGGACGACGGCACCGATCCTCAGGGGGAACGGCGCGCGGCCCGAGAGGCCGCAGCAGGCCGCGAAGCAGGCCGCAGCGCTGGCGAAACGCGACAGCATCGAGGCGCTCTGCGACGCGTTCATCGAGCGACACGCCAAGGTCCGAAAGCGGACGTGGCGCGATGACCAGTCGAAGATCAACTGCGAGATCCTGCCGGCCTGGAAGGGCCGACCGGTCACGTCCATCACACGCCGGGACTGCCGGGCGCTCGTGCAGGCGATCGCCGACCGCCCCGCGCCGATCTACGCCAACCGACTCGCGGCGCTTACTCAGCCGGCTATTTCGGTTCGCCGTCGATGAGGAGTTGATCGAGGCCAACGTCGCGGCGCAATTGCCGAAGCCCGGCGTCGAGATCAGCGCGCGCCCGGAGGCCGAGCGCGAAGACAAGCCCTACGACGAGGACGAGAGCCGCGCCATCTGGACCGCGACGACCGCCCTCGCGCCGACCCCGCGGGCCCTCTATCGACTCGGGCTGATCACCGGCCAGCGGCCCGGCGAGATCAGCGGCATGACGTGGGACGAGATCGACGGCCACTGGTGGACGATTCCCGCGTCGAGGACGAAGAACCGGAAAGCGCATCGCGTCTACCTGACGGCCCTCGCGCTCGAGGCACTCGACGCCGTCCCGCGGATCAAGGACGAACCGCGGGTCTTCGCCGGCTATCGCGGGAAGCGGCAGATCGGCGAGTTGAACACGAAGGTGTTTACGCCACACGCGGCCGCGCCTGAAGCCGCGTCATGCCATGCGCGATACCGCGGCCACCGGGATGGCGCGGACGGGCGTGGACACTGATGACGTCTCCCACGTGCTCGAATCACTCCGTCGGCCTGCGGGTGACGCAGGGGTACACCGCGTATAGCTTCGACAAGGAAAAGCGGCTGGCGCTCCTGAAATGGGAGCGGCGGCTGCGCGCCATCCTAGCCGCGAAGGCGCCGGAGGCTGAGAAGGTGGTGTCGATTGGGAGGGCCGGCTGATGGCGCCTCGTCTCAGCAGGAAGCGGATCGCCACGATCAATGGCGCCCGCCTCGATGACGTGGCCGGAGTCCGGACGCTTCGCGCCGCGGCGACGGCCCCGCACCTGTGGGTATACGTCCACCCGACCGTCGACGACACGCTGGTGCCCCTGCTGGTGAAAGCTGACGTAATCGGATTGACGCGCGACGAGCTGCTCGCGGAGATCGAGGACTATCTCGGGAACGCGGCGAAGATGCACACGCCAGTCATGCCCGCGCTGGCGTTCGTCGAGTGGTGCCTCGACCTGCGCCTCGAGGCTCACCACGACGCCACCATTGCCCACGAGGCCACGATGGGCACCAGGCGCGCGCTGACGGCGCCCGCGCGGGACCAGAAGCGGGTCGGCGCCGACACGCGCGCCGAGGGCTGGCTCAGGGAGGATCGCGACGATGCCGGCGGACTGGCTCAAGAAGGAGGCAGAGGCCGACATCGCCGCCCGAGAAGGGATGACGCTGGCGGCCCTCCAGAAGCGCCTCGCCCAATACCGCCGGCGGCAGCGACAGAAGAAATCGCTATGACGTTCTGACAGAGCGTCATATTTCGCCAGTAGGCGTGCACCACGATGCTCGCATGAGCACGCACGCACCAACACCCAACGACGTTCAATACATCCGCCGCGCCACGCTCATCAAGCGCTGGGACTGCTCCGACATGACGGTGACGCGCATGGTGCGTCGCGGCGAACTCCCTCCGCCGACGCGCCTCGGTAAGGGCATGTCCGCCTGGCGCTCGGACATCATCGAGGCGATCGAGGCCGCGCGCACCCCGCCCGGGCCGGAACCCACCACGAAGGCCGCGAGCCCCGTACGCGACGACAGCCGGCGGGGGCCGGCCGCCTGAGCGACACGGTGGGATCATCGCCATGCCGATCAGCACCAGCATAGCGGACCTGCGGCGCGATCTGCTCGTCGCCGACACCATGATCGCGCACTTCGCCGCCGACGAGGCCGATCTCAAAGCCTACGTCACCGACCTCCGCGCCTACATCGCCGAGCTCGAAGCCGATGTCGTCGCGTGTCGGGAGCTGCTGCAGGAGGCGCTCGCGATCGCGCACGAGCACGATCGGCAACTCCATCTCCTTCGCGACGAGAACAAGCATCTCCGCGCTCAGCTCCGCGCCGTATTCTCCGGCCGGACGATCGCCGAGGAGCGTCAAGCCATCGACGAGGAGCCCGACCAGGCCATCACCGCCGAAGACGCCGCCGACGGCATCGCGGAGGCCGCCGAGACCGAGTCGTTGCAGACCATCTTGGCGGCCTGGCCGGGTATTTCGCAGGCCTCGAAATACGAGGGCGAGGCATGAGCCGCTCGAATATCACCGCCGACGACGTGCCGTTCGCCAGTCATACGCGGCCGGCGCTGGTGGTCCCTGAAGACAAACTGACCGAGGCCGGCGCGGCCGAACGCTTCGCTCGCCGACATGGGCAGGACGTGCGCTTCGACCATCGGCGCGGTCGCTGGCTGCTCTGGGCGGGCCATCGGTGGACGCCGGATCAGGATGGAGCGATCGTCCGACTCGCGCTCAGCTTCGCGCGCACCTGGCAACGGGAAGCACTCGACGTCACCGATCAGGATCGCCGACAGAAGGCCCTCACCTTTGCCTTGCGACTCGAGCGGCGCGACGCGCTGATGAGCGTGTTGACCTTGGCGCGGGCGCTGAAACCGATCGCCGACGCCGGCGATCGATGGGACGCGGACCCCTGGCTGCTCGGCGTGCCGAACGGGATCATCAACCTGCGGACCGGCGAACGGCGCGACGGCCGGCGCGAGGATGCCATCACCATGCAGGCGGCGGTGCCGTTCGACCCTGAGGCCCACAGTCGACGGTGGAAGCGGTTCCTCGTCGAAGTCTTCGCGGGCAACCGCGCCCTCGTCCGCTTCATGCACGCGGCGGTCGGCTACGCCCTCACCGGCATCACGGCGGAGCAATGCCTGTTCCTCGCCTACGGCAGTGGCAGCAACGGAAAGGGCTCCTTGATCAACACCGTGGCGCACGTGCTCGGCGACTACGCCCATGCGATGCCGTTCTCCACGATCGAGATGAACCAGCGGGCCGCCATCCCGAACGACCTGGCGGCGCTCGTGGGCCGGCGCTTCGTCACCGCCGCCGAGACCAACGATGGCACGCGGATCAATGAGGCCCGCGTTAAGGCGCTCACCGGGTGCGACCCGATCACGGCGCGATTCCTCCATTCGGAGTTCTTCACCTTCAACCCCGTCGCGAAGTTCTTCCTGGCCGTGAATCACAAGCCCATCGTGCAGGATGACTCGCGCGGATTCTGGCGCCGGCTGCGCCTCATCCCGTTCCTGAAAGCCTTCAAGGTCAATCCCGCGCTCGAGACCGAGCTCCGAGCCGAGCACCCCGGCATTCTCGCTTGGGCCGTTCGTGGGTGCCTCCGCTGGCAGGAGGTGGGGTTGCAGGTGCCGGCGGCGGTGACGGCCGCCACGGATGCGTATGAGGCCGACAGCGACGTGCTGGCGGACTTCCTCGCCGATGCCTGC
This sequence comes from uncultured Acidobacteriota bacterium, assembly GCA_963709325.1. Classification (GTDB taxonomy): domain Bacteria; phylum Acidobacteriota; class Vicinamibacteria; order Vicinamibacterales; family UBA2999; genus VFZN01. Next base: position 942,604 of record CAVPVV010000001.1, read on the forward strand.
GACCTCGACGACCCGAAGGCGGTGACGCGGGCCGCCGAGTTCTACAAGGCCTATGTCTGGTGGGCCGATGCGGGCCACCTCCGGAAGGAGGACCGCCTCAGCAAAACGATGTTCGGGCGGAAGGCCTCGGAGCGGTTTAAGAAGGACAAGAACCGGAACGGTTGGTTCTATTCGGGCGTGCGGGTGACGAGTTTTTCCTAAGGAATGACGAGTTTGAGCTTCATTTCTGGTTTTTCCTTTAGAGAGCGCTTACGCGAGAAAACATGAAAACGACCTCAAACTCGTCACAACCCGTCACGACCGACCCCATGACACTAGTGCGCGCACCGTTCATCGTCGCGGAGATATCGAAGATCTGGACCGATGGTGAGCCGGGCTCGGGCGATCCCACGCCGATTTGGGGGCAGGCTAGCCGGAAAGTAAGGAGAGCACGATGTTGATGAAAGTCTTTACCGCGACACTCCTTGTGATGATGGCGGCGTGCAAGACAACGGAGCCGGTGCTGGAGTGGGACGGTGACCCGCCACCCGCGTATTTCGAGCGTGCTTTCAAGGAAGAGGGGCCGTGGACGCGGGTGACCGCAACGCCGAAATGCACCACGGCGGCGACAACGTGTCGCTATTCCACCCAACTGCCTCCGTCTGTCAAACGCGGGGACAGGATTTACGTGCGCCAGTGTGTTGACAAGGAGTGTTCAGCTCCTACATCGGTCGTTTACAAGTAGCCTCCCGCGATCTTCCGCCTCGCCGCCCGCTTGAGTCTACAGGCCAGGCAGCACGGGTAAGGGTCGCCGTTGGGGCCTCCGTGATCGCCCTGGGCGTGCTGCTCCTCGTCGTGGCGCTCGTGGCCCTCTAGCTGGAATTCGCCGCGTGGAGGCGCCGCACATGACGTCAACTTCGACGGGGGGGGGCCGATCCAACATTTTCGGTCGCCCTCTCCGCAAACCGCTCGGCAGTCATACGCACGTAGCGGCAGGTTCAGAAGTTTTTGAAGGGGAGGAGACCCATGAAGGGTGGCAGACGCGCCCGCTCGGGACCCGTGGCGCTCCCGGCGGCGACCCATATGTTACGTGGCACGCATCGGCCGGATCGGCACGGTCGCCTGGACGGCTCGAGGGATCAACCGGCGGAGTGGACGCCGGTCGACGCCGACCTCGCCCGACTCGGGGTGGCCGGACGCACGTTGGTGGAGCGGATCCGCAGGGACTATGTGCTGTCGCCCCTGGACGGCGTGCGCGTGGTGCAGGCGGGCGAGGTTATGGACAAGATCGCGGCGCTCCTGGCGCTGGCTCGGACCGGCTTCACGCCCGCCGAGGCGGCGACGTTGGATCGCAGCGAACTCGGCTGGCGGCAATTACTCGCGCGGCACCTCGACTCGTTGGAGCCGCGCAAATGAGCCGCCGGCGCGCCCCCGCGGAGGTCGGCGACGCCCGCGCGATCGCCCGCCAGTTTCGGTTGGCCGACTCGGATGAGTTCGTCACAAGCTGGTTTAACGATCCGCTGTTCCACTCACTAACGGATGCGGAGCGGGCGTGGTGCGTGCCGGGCGTGCGGCGTGAGGTGTGGTCGCAAGAACACCGGATGAGTGTGCCGCGACCGGCAGTCGTGTTCGACCACGTCGTGTCGACCGGCTGGCAGCTGATGTGGGACAGCCTCGACGGCGACGCCGCGTTTCCATTGGCGGATGTGCGCGCGGCGGTGGCCGCGGACCGAAAGAAGGTGGACGCCTTTCGTCGCCGCGATCCGATCGGCGCGCAAGCGATCGGCGACTACTTGGCAGCAGTGGGTCGAGGATCTCGCCACGGTGGAGCGGCTGGCCCGCGAGGCAGCCGCCTGTGACGATTCGTTGGGCCGTGTGGCCTATTACCGCACGCTGACATCCGGGGCGCGTTACGGGAAGCCGGAGGCCTGAATGGCGATGGCGCCCGTGGCCGCGATTTCACGTCCACTTCACGCCGACCTACGGGGTCTTGGCTGAACCTCGTGGAACGCTGGTTCGCTGAGCTCACGAACAAACAACTGCGTCGCGGAGTCCACCGCAGCGTCGCTCAGTTGAAGACGGCGATTCGAGAGTCTATCGCTGCGCATCATGCGCATTTCAATCCGTTTATCTGGACGAAGACGGCCGACGACATCCTCGCCAGCATTGCGCGCTCCGCCCAGCGAACACCCGACCTGCAGGCCGCGCCCCTTGTTGCGCAAACCACGTGGTCAGGACACTAGTCAACACTGCAAGAAACTCCAGGGTGGCACGCTGCTCTTTGGATGTCTTCGTCCATAGGGCATTCTCCCGCGAAGCTGGCTCACGAGGCGCGACGGATCGGTGCGACGTGTCGTCGCGACCTCCGGCTGCGTCGCTCGCGTGCTAGGGCGTGTCAGAACCCATCACCATCGTCGGCGGCGCCAGTGTCGGGGCAGGACGACTGCCGGATTCCATGCGCTCGTACCGTCGCGACCCACGAGTTCGATGCCACACGGCCTACGGCACGACGATGGTGACTTCCTTGGAGACGAAGCCCAGTCCGAGCGCACTCGTGGCCACGATTCGGACGTAATAGGTACCGGCGGTACGCCGGCGGCACCAAAGGACGGGCCGTGGATGGCAGTAGTCGCACGGCCGCATTCGACAGCCCGGGCGCGGTGCCTGCCTCGAGTTGATAGCCGGTCACCGCTGCGCCGGTCACCGGCCATGTCCAAGCCAGAAAGACGGTCCGGTCGCTACCGACACTGCCCGTGAGGACGGGCGGCCCTGGCGGCGACGGGCCGACCACGACGCGCAGATCGGGGGTGGGAGGCCCCGTCCCCGACGCATTGCGCGCGCGGACGCGCACGTAGTAGCTGCCATTGGGGTAGCTGCCATTGGGGACGGGGGGTGTGAGGAAGCTCGTCGCGGCGCTGCCGGTTGCGAAGTTCGCAGAATCTGTCGCGCCCGGGGTGGTGCCTGCCTCGATGACATAGGTGGCGACGGGCGCGACCGCTGCATTCGCTGGGGCCGTCCAGGTCATCACGACGGTGTGGTCAGTGACGGTGGCGCCGAGGGCGAGCGGGGCCGTTGGCACGGATGTCGGCCCAACCACGACCACAATCTCGTTCGACGGGACCGTCGTGCCGGCGACGGCCGCCACGACGCGCACGTAGTAGGTGCCATGGACGTGCGGATGCCCAGCGGCACGGCGGCGATGGGCGCCCCGTCTGGCGACAGGCGGGCGACGACGGTGTAACCCGTCGGCGGTGGAGTGCCGTGGGCAATGCGGTGGCGGTCTGGAGGGTGGAGCGCGCCGGCGACGGGACCGGCGCCGCAGAACCGCTCGGGGACGTGCTCGTCGCACACCGAGGTGTCGTGCGGGATTTGCGCAGGTCGGCCGGCGTCGGCCTCTACTCCGGCGCCGGATCCGCCCACCCGCCGCCGGTCGGGCCGTGCCGGTCCGCCCTGAAGGTGCCCCCTTGCCAGGTGAATCGCGACCGGGAGCGCTCGCCGTCCGGCCCGGGTTCGTTTAGCGCCTGTCATGCGTTATCTCTTTGACATTGCTCAATCGCGCGCCGCATTGCTGGGCGGTTTCGGTAAAAGGAAATGGCGGGTGTGATCCGCCGGCAACACGGTGACCGGCGCTCTTGTGCCTAGTGTTGCCAAGCTGCCATCATTTGCCGATCTCGTTCGCCGTGATAGCCACCCCCCGCTTGCCGGAGCTATCAGCTCCCGGAAGGAACACGGATGCGAATCCCTCAATCGCGACCACGTCACGCTCGCCGGCGTCATGGATTTGGGAAACCGTCGCTCGCCGTCGTCGTCGTCACGGTGCTCGCATTGGCTGGTAATGGTTGCACGAGCCTGCATCCAGTGCCCCTGGTCACGACGGGGGCGCCGGCGGCCACAGTGGGGCTCAAGCCAGGGGACGATGTCCGCGTCACGATGCGCGACGGCCGCAAGGCGCAATTCACGGTCGAGAGCGTGGAGGCCTCGACCGTCATCGCCCAAGGCGGCACAAGATACGCGATGGACGAAATGACGACCTTGGAACGACGATCTGTCAGCGGCGCGAAAACCGCGGGCCTCATCGCCGGGGTGGGTGGAGCGGTGTTTTTGGTCCTGATGGCGATGATCGTCAGCGCTGAGGCGGCCCTTCTGTCGGGTTGTTGCTAGCAGGCTGACGCCGTGTCCATCGGTCAGGAAGACCGAGCCCGCCACCCGCGCCTAACGAGGACGTCGTGTGGCGTCTCGTCAAGGACGGCAAGCGCGCCCATGCGGCGATCCGGATGCTCGAGCACGGCGCCGAGTTGCGCGTCTACGTGAACGACAGCCTGATCGTGTCGCACCTCCACCACCGCGAGGCGGTCACGTCCTGCGGAAGCAGTCCGCCGAGTATCGGGAAGGATTCGAGGCGAAGCGGCGGGCTCGCGGAATACGCCGGCCCACAGGGCAGGCACTGTACGAACGGTGTTATCTGGCATGGTCGCCTCCCGGGGGGAAACGACCATTGCGTCAGAACGTCCCAAAAATCGGCGACCAACATGCAGGCCAGCGACTCGACTACGGCGTCGTGAACATCCGCCGGAGCGGAGCCGTTTGCACGATCTCGGCCTCGATGAGCGGTGTATCTAGTCGTCAACGCTTCCTTTAGCGGCGGATAGACGGCCGGACACCCCTATAGAGCGAGGGTGTCCTGTCCGGAGGCCCGGATATGTATCGGACAAAGTGTCCGGGTCACTTGAAGGAGTGTTCCCGAAGGAGTTGACGACCGCGCCTCGGCCCAGGACAATGCCGACCGTCGGGGGGCAGGAGCCTTGAGAGCACGGAACGGACGAATCTTCCTTGGCGGGCTGACAGCGATAGCCACCGTCGTCGGCACCCTCTCGTGCGAGAGCGGAACACGTTCGCAGTCGTCTGCGCCTGAAGCGGCACCGTCCACGGCCGGCAGTCTTCACGATCGAAGAGGCGACCATTGACGGCATTCATGCCGCCATCCGGCCGGCCAGACCACTTGCCAGGCGGTCGTCCAGGCCTACATCGACCGGGCGCGGGCGTACAACGGCGTCTGCACGCGCCTCGTGACCGCCGACGGCATGGACATTTCACCGGTGAAGGGCGCCATCCGCGCGGGAACGCCTCTTACGTTCCCCACGAAGACGACAAAGGCGTCGACCATCTTTCCTGACCTCGATCAATACCGTGGCAAGCCGCTCGACTTCGGACGGATGGAGCAGACTGTTTCGGATCCCGGTGTCATGGCGCAGGCCGGCATGCGCGTCGGCATCCCGAACGCAGGACAGCTGAACGCGTTAGCGACGCTCAACATCCGGGGCGAGCGGTCGGTCACCTGCAAGGGCGCGCTCGACGCCCACCCGTCGACCGGTCCGCTGCCGCCGGGCGCGCCAACGGTGTGTGAAGCGTTTCGCCAACAGCCCGATGCCCTTGAACGCGCTGCCGAACTCGACAGGCAATATGGCCGCAATCCGGATCTCACGGCGCTCCCGATGTACTGCGTCGTTGCGGCATTCAAGGATCCGTTCGACACGAAAGACATGCGGACGACGGCCAACAGCGACGTGCCGTTTGCCATGGACGTGCCGCCGTTCGATTCGACGATCGTGGCCCGGCTGCGTGATCGGGGCGCGATCATCTACGCGAAATCCAATGCCCACGAGTTCAACGGCGGACCAGGCGATCCAGGTGGGAAGGCGCAGAGCCGCACGAACGCGGTGGCGGGCGGTCAGGCCATCAGCGCATGGGCCGGCCAGGCGTGCAACCCGTACGACACCGAGCGCGTGCCGCGCGGATCGAGCAGCGGTTCGGGAGTCGCGGTCTCGGCAAACCTGGTCACCATCGGCATCTGTGAGCAGACCGGCGCCTCGTGCCAGGGGCCGGCGTCGCGGAATGGCATTACCACCCTATTGACGACCAAAGGTATCCTGCCCGACAGCGGCGGAATCGGGAACCAGTGGTTCATCGACCGCGCCGGCATCCACGCGCGGACGCTTGCCGATGCTGCGAAGGTGCTCGACGCGGTCAAGGACGCGTCGAGCGGCTACTACGACTCGCGCGATCCCTTTACCGCACTACCGAAGGCTCTGATCTCGGACCGGCCCTATGCCAGCTTTGCCGTGAACGATAAGGCGCTCAGAGAGTGGACCCAAGCCGCTGTTGGGAATGCGCATCGCGATCCTTCGGGAGCACATGGCGAAGCGGACGCCGAACCATGAGGCGATTTCCGATCAAATCGACCGCGAGATCAAGACAGTGCTGCGGGACACGCTCGGCGCTGAGCTCGTCGAAACCCTGACGCCCGAATACCCGGACGAGCCGGACGTACCGAACGTAAAGTACAGCTTTCTCGGACGCGCTCTCCGAACTGTTGCCGCGGCTGATGCCCGAAATCTTCACTCGGCGCGACGCCAAGGGTCAGCTGCTGTTCGCGGTCCCGGGCTACGATGTCACGTCGTACGACTATCTCACGAAGCTCAGCCGCCGCGAGGCGCCGCTGACGGACAGGATAAACATCCTCAGCTTCGCAGCGTACGCAGCTGAGCCCTGCTATGTCTCGCCCTCTTCGTCGCGCGGCTCGATCGCACGCGGGTATCGGCACCAGGGCCGATGCAAACGCGCTCTGCAACGACGTCGCGTTCGACATCGACCGTTATCTAGCGGCACGAAAGGACGCGACGATCGAGACATTCGGCGACTGGGTCTCGCATGCGCGGTTCAGAGACGATGCGTCCCGGGCTGGAGCCGAAAATTGGCTGGCGCTCACGGATCACCTTGCGCCGGGGAAAGCCGAGCGTCTCGCTCGCAGCTACATCGGGCGTCTGGCGCTCGCGCGCGTGATGGCGGAGAACGGCATCTCGGCGTTCGTGCACCCGGAGAATACAGTGCCCACTCCGAAGATCCAGGGGCCGAACGTCGGCGAGGTCAGCCTCGACGGCATCACGCCGTTCTTCCAGATCCCGCGCGTGGTCGTCCCCGCCGGCATCAACGACATCGTCGTCGAGCCGCAGTACGCTCTGAATGGGGCGAAGACGGATTACATCGCGACCATCGCACCGAATACGCCAAGAACGAGACTGCCGCATCCGATGCCGATCGCGATCACCTTCTTTGCGAGCCAGGGCGACGAGCCGACGCTCATCAAGATCGGCACGGCGTACGAGTCGGCGACGCACCATCGGACACCACCGCCAGCCTTTGGTCCCGCTGCCTCGCAACTTGGCAAAGCCGAGCCGTCACGATGACGTCGCCGTTGACGGTTACTCGGAGTCCTAACGCCGTAGCGTTGAAGAATCCTGCGCGTTCCAAAGGGCAACAGCTGGGTTGGAGCGCCTTACTGCTTCGGCGCGAGCGCCTCCAGCCGCTTCAGCAACGCTGGGTCCTCGGGGAACCACCCGGTCCCAGGTAGCCGCCGCACCAGCTCGAGCCAGAATGGTTCCGTGGAAAACAGTTCACGGAACATCGGCACCGCTTCGGACTCCTTCCCAACGCCGACCAGAGTCGTCGCATACCAAAACCGGAGTTCCGACACCTCCGGGACAAGCTCCATTGCCTTGCGATATTCCGTGAGTGCCTCATCAATCTTGCCTTGGGACATGAGCTGGTCGCCATCGTTGGAGGCGTTTCCCGCACGCTGCAACCTGACGAGCCTCCGCAGTTCAACGAGCGGCTCGGAGTGATTCTCGACGCGCAGGTCGAACAGGCGGTCGGCACCGCCCCACGGGCGACCCGTGCCCTTGGCTCGCACCACCACCAATGCGGCCGACATCTTCCCGCGAAGGTCGCCACCCGCCGCTTGGGCAGCGTCGAGTGCGGCCAGTAATCGGTCGGCAAGATCACCCTTGGCGCTTTCATACGCGAACGGCCATCGCGGGCCAGACCTTGTCGCTGGCCATGATGTTGGCCTGAACCGATTACTGGTGGCCGATGTGGTGACCGGCGGCGGGAATGGACTTCGGCCCGGTGTAGGCGCTCAGAGCGCCGCTGGAATTCAACATGGCGACTTGACGACCCTGCGGCTGAGGGTCCAGCGCGAGGAGTGCTTCAGGGCTTCCGCCGCACCTTTCCGCATCAACTCCAGCCCTTTGGGTCCATACCCAGGGTCAACAAGCGACTGTGTGGCCACCACTCCCACCCCCGCCTCTCCCCAAAGCACGGGATGCTCCCCACGGAGAAGGCGTGCGATTGCACTGCCACGCCCATGTCGCCCGTCACTGGGTCCCGCGCGACGATGGAGTAGGTGTGGACGATGGGAGCGGGTTTTTGACTGGCGGACTGGGCGGCCACCGACGCGGTCCCGGACAGCAGTAACAAGGATGAGAATAGGAAACACTGTGGGCGGCGCATGGGCGCGAGTTTATCCCACGACGTTTGTCGAGCGCCGACGCGCTTCACAGCGAAAGTGAGTGCCTCTACCGCCGGATAGAGCTTAGCGGCGCGCTGCGAGATGCTGAAGACGAGTCAACGTTTACGTCTCGGTCAAATTGTCAGGCGTATGCGGCTAAACGTGCCTTAGCGATGTCGCGGATGAACGCCGTGTACCGCGACGAATCTGCTGCTGGGACCCGCGTCTTCGACCAGTGATCAATGCTTCTCGAAGGGCGTGTGGCGAACGTCAAGGTGGCCACGGGCCTGCGCCGGCGGGCGGCGGCTCGGTGGTCACCGTCTCCGACGCGAAGCTCTGGGACAAGATGCGGGCATTGGAACCTGCTGCTGCCATCTCGGATTGCTGAAGAAGCAGGTCGAGCATTCCGGCAGGATCGATCTGGTCGCGCGGCTGCAAGCCGCCAGGCAGCGAGGCCGCGTCGCATAGACCGGCAGACCGGATCCCTATGGACCCGGGTGGACGGACATCGTCCACTGTGGGCTGCCGCGCCGTCACGCTCGGGTAGAATCACCACCCAGCATGGCGCTGGCCGCTGATAGTCGCCTCGGCCCGTACGAGATCGTCGCTCCGCTCGGTGCCGGCGGCATGGGCGAAGTGTATCGCGCCCGTGACACGCGGCTGGATCGCAGCGTCGCACTCAAGGTGCTCGCGCCGGCAATCGCCAGTGACCCCGCCGCCCGCGGCCGCTTCGAGCGCGAGGCCCGCGCTGTGGCGGCCCTGGACCATCCCCACATCTGCGGCATTTACGACGTCGGCGAGTGCGACGGCACACACTTCTTCGTCATGCCGCTGCTCGACGGCCAGACGCTGGCCGCGCGCCTGGCGAAGGGTCCGCTACCGCTCGCCCAGGCGCTGACCATCGCCGCGCAGATCGCCGACGCGCTGGACAAGGCGCACCGCCAAGGCATCGTCCATCGCGACCTGAAGCCGACGAACATCATGCTGACCAAAGCTGGCGCGAAGCTGCTCGATTTCGGCTTGGCCAAGCTCCGCGGGCCCGCTGGGCCCGTCTCATTGTCCGGCCTGACCGAGCTTGCCACCATGACGCCGGACACCGCCCAGGGCACGATCCTGGGCACCGTGCCGTACATGGCGCCGGAGCAGGTGGAAGGGAAGGAGGCTGACGCGCGCAGCGACATCTGGGCCCTCGGCGCTGTGTTGTACGAGATGCTGACCGGCGCTCGCCCGTTCCAGGGGGGGACGCCGGCGAGCGTCATCGGCTCGATTCTCAAGGACACGCCGCGGCGACTGACCTCGGTGGTTCCGCTCGCGCCTCCCGCTCTCGAGCGCGTCGTCTCGATCTGCCTGTCCAAGGACGCGGACGCCCGATGGCAGTCCGCGCACGACTTGCGCCTCGAGCTCGACGGCATCGGCACGAGCTCCGAACCGGCCGCGTTGGCCCCCACCGCGCGGCGATGGCCGGCGCTCACCCGCGGCCGCCCTCGCCGGTCTTTCGGCCGGCGCCCTGGGCCTGTGGGCGTTTCGGTCGCCGGTGACTTCAGGCGCCTCCGAGGGCCCGGTGGTCCAAGCCGCAGCACGCATCACGAACGATCCCGGCTTTTCCGAATGGCCGACATGGTCGCCTGACCGAAACCTGTTCGCCTACAGCTCCAACCGGGATGGGAACTTCGAGATCCACGTGAGGCGGGTCGATGCCGGTGAGGACGTCAACGTCACGCGCCACGCCGCTGACGATGTGCAGCCGGCGTTTTCGCCGGACGGAACGTCGATAGCGTTCGTCTCCACCCGAGCGTCGCGGACCGGCCTCGTCAAAACCGGCACCTTTATCGGCTTCGACACCCGTACCTACGGTGGCGACGTCTGGGTCGTCCCCGCGCTCGGCGGTCAGGCCCGGCGCGTGGCGTCCGACGGCAACTTCCCGGTCTGGCATCCGAATGGCCGCAGTGTGGCCTACGCGGCGGGACTCGAGAACCAGCACACGATTCTCGAGGTGCCGGTGGAGGGTGGGCAGCCCATCACGGTCCTGCCGGCATCGGTGGCCGTGTGGAGATTCCTCCGGCTCGCCGTACGCGCCCAACGGCCGGTGGATTTCCTTCGAAACTCGCGGACCACGAAGTGTTCGCCCTGCCGGCACGAGGCGGTACGCCGACGCTCCTCTTTCGCGGGAGCAGTCACACTTGGGATCCGTCAGGCCGCCGTATCTACTACGTCAACCAGCTGCCGAGCGGCGGGACGCGCATCGAAGCGGCCGTCCTCAACGAGACGGTTGCGTCGCTGACCGCTGCCGGAACCGTCATCGCCGGCGTCAGCGTCGGCACGCTCAAGGAGCTCGCTCTCGCAAGCGACGGCCAGCACCTGCTCGCCGCGAGCGTCGAGGAGTCCCTGACCTCGACTCGTGTGCCGTTGTCGCCCGATGGGGCAAGTGTGACCGGTCCGGAGGAAGCGCTGAGCCACGGTCAGGTCCGAGATCGATACGCGGCGATCTCGCCGATAGTGCCCGCATTGCCGTCGGAAGCAATCGGATCGGGACCCAGGAGCTCTGGGTGCTCGACCTGCCGTCCCGGCGTTGGGACACGGATCGCGATGCCACCCGCCGCGACCGGGCGGATCAGCCAGGCGTGCTGGGCTCGAGACGGGCAACATCTGGTTGTGATGCGTTATGTCGAGGATCGTACAAGCACCTACTGGCATGTGGCGCTCGACGGCAGCACGGCCGAGCAACTCCGCCCACCCGCTCCGGCAATCAGCGGCGGCTTCGCCTGCGCGTTCTCACCCGATGGCAAGCGCATCGTCTATGCGCATCGTGCCGAGGCGTTCAATCAGCTCTTTGTCTTCGACCTGGAGACGCGTAATGAGCACCAGCTGACGACGTCGGCGTCGCACAAATACGAGGCGGCATGGTCGCCCGACGGCCGCTGGCTGGCGTTCTCGGCCTACGCGGGGGGCGCCATCCAGGCCTGGCGTATTGCGACCTCGGGCGGCGACGAGTAGCAGTTGACGAGTGGCTTCGAGCGGAATCGACACCTGTTCTATTCACCCGACGGGCGGTGGCTGTACGTCCAACCGAGCCATCGCAACATCTGGCGGATGCCGGCAGACGGCGGACCGCTGCGGCAGGTCACGCGCTTTGCCGAGTCCGGGCTGTTCCTGGAGGAACCGACCCTCTCGCCGGACGGCCGTTGGCTCGTCTACGGCAGGAGCGGGGGCGGTGCCGCTCTGTGGATGCTGACGCTTGGACGCGACGTGAAGCCGTGACGCTCGTCGCGGCCAAAGCGATTTTGAGAAGGCGTTCTTCGTGGCTGTAGAAGAGCTGAAGAAACGAGCATTGCTGCTCGGCGCGGACGCGATCATCGGAATGCGGCAAGACATCGATCTCGACACAAGTGCGTTTCAGTATTTCTATCTCCAGATGTATGGGACGGCCGTCAGTTGAAGAAGTGAACGAGACGACTCGCAGGTCTTCGGACGATGCGGTGGAGTGACGCGCGGACGCACGCCGTGCAACCCGCCACCATGGGGCATGCTGACCGGTGTCGAGTTGTCGACGGGCACCATCAAGTGGGAAACGCCGCTTGGATTCTTTACCTTGGCTGGGAGACACGCCGGAAGCGCGGCAGTGGGGATCGTTTGGCCTTGGCGGCGCCATCGTCACTGCGAGCGGACTCGCATTTATCGCGAACACGCTCGATGGCACCTCCGAGCATTCGAGGTTTCGACCGGTAAACGACTATGGGAACGCGCGTTGCCGATGCCGGCGCTTGCAACGCCGATGACGTACCAGTCCGCTGCCGGACGGCAATATGTGGTCATTTCGGCGAGTGGCCATCCCGGGCTGGGAACTCCGACGGGCGACTATGTGATCGCGTTCAGCCTCAGATGATTTCCAGCAGGTCGCGACTAGATCGTGGCTCAAGGCTAGGCTGTCCAACGACCCTTGAGCGAGGCGCGCACGGACGACGAGTCGGCCTACGCACCCAACCTGAGATCCTTAACTTGATATACCCCGCTCGTCAGCAGGTTCCAACTGACGATGCTCTGGACCCCCTTGTTCACGTGCTGCCACGTCTTCGCCACGACCGTTGCATCTGACGCCACGGTGCCGTCTCCGATAAGGCGGGTCTCCTGACGCTCCAATCACCAGAACGGTGAAATCGCGTCAACGAGCCGGGGCGCATGGAGGCTTGTCACCCCCGGGGCGGACGATTCTCACCGACGTCTGGAATCTCCTGTAGTTGGTGTAGGTGGCGTAGCCCGTCGTCACCTCGCCCCACGAGTTGTCGTAACGTTCGCGCATCTCGACAGGCACCCAGGTGCCCACGTTCGGGTCCGGCCCGAACACGACCGTGATACGCGAACTGAGATCCTGGTCGGGCTCTGCGTGCTCCGCGGCGGCCTCTGCCGATGCCGGCACTCGGTCTCGTAAATAAATTTCCGTTCGATGTACGCGACCGTCGCGCGCGTCGACCCAGACCGTGCCCGCAAGAGGGACGTCACGACCGCCAAGCCCTGATATGAGCGTAGGGCGCGCACGCTCTCGGATGTCGATGACCGCCAGGACGTTCGCCCCCACTCGTTCCGTTCGCGGTATCGAGTACGTGAAGCGCGTGTGATTCGCGCCACGTAGCGCGGCCAAGGCGAACGTCGGAAGATTGACGTCCCGAGCAATAGAACCGATGTTGAACGCCGCACTCATGTCGCGCACGCGTGCCCATCGTGCGTTCCACGTAAGGCTCGAGTCGTTCATCAGCTGGTTCAGTGTTGGCCCACTGACCGTCACGGGCTTGCGGTCGACCAGCCGCACGCTGCGGCATCCAATCCAGTCCGAGGCGCCGTCGGCGAAGTGGATCAGCGTGAACTCCGACATCAGCTCGCGCGCCTCACGCGACGGTCCGTTCAATCCACGGACGGACCCCGAACGCAACGAACGCACGACCGCCTGCTTATAGTACTCGTCGGCCACGACTGAGCCGAGCTCGCGCTCCCACGTGTCAACGGACGCGCCCAGTCGTCTCAGGAGGTCATAGTGGTCTCCTCGCCCGCGCGGAACAGCACAAATCGACACGGCCGCGCCCGCGACAAACAGCGCCGTCCGAACTGCTGCGCCGACCATCACGCGACGTAGCCTATCACCACGGGCGCATCGTCGCTTGCGCCGCAAGCTATTCAACGCGAAGCGCATCGTCGGGCCACCTAACGAAAGGTGTCTATCCTTCGCGCTGTTGGAGGCCACCCTCGCCCGCTACCACCAGCGCATCATCGACGCGGCGTCGGTTAGCACGTTTCTCAGCTAGCGGGCGTATGCTCATGGACGAAGTCAAAGCTTATGGACACTCTCGATTACGTTCCTTGCACGGCGAAATCCAAGCAATCCGGCCAACGCTGTAAACGCCGGCCCATTCCCGGCGGCACCGTTTGCGTCATCCACGGCGGCGGCACGCCTCGTGTGTGAGAAGGCGCAGGAGCGGCTCTTACGCCTGCAATCCCGCGCCATTGACACGATGGCGCACCTGATGGACCAGCGCCACCCTTCCCCTCGACCGCCTATCAGGCCGCGCGAGACGTGCTGGATCGCACCATGGGCAAGCCGACGGAGACGGTGAAGAACGAACACGCGGCGTGCTGGTGATTCGCCATGAGAAGTCGGACTAGGGGCCGTCGTCACCCGGCGGGACGAGTTCGCCGCCGTGACGGTCACGGTGTGGACGCTCATCGGGCAGGACGGCAGACGCTACACCTCCGTGGTGATGCCCGGCGCTAGGGCGTGGACCCTAGCCTAGGCCTTCGGTCAGCGGCTTGTCCCATCGCCTTGGCCTCGGTGACCGCGAGTTTGCGGTTGCGATGAGACCAGCACGTAATCGGCAGGTGAGCGGCCTGCCGCGCCGACCGTGGCCTTCGATGCGGCCCGGCGTGATGGGATACTCGCGGAGGATCTTGCTGCCCTCCACGACGCCCCAGCCTGCGGCTTTCAGCGCAGGAGTCGATGTGCTCACCTCGGGTCTGCGTTTCGTTCATGGGCAAGAGGCTGTCACTCCTTGGAGGAGCTTCTGGTTGCCGATCCTCGGCACGTCGCCGACATACCGACCTTGGTTGTGGAAATTGGAATTGGACTAGGTACCCGTCAGTCTGCTGCACCTTGAGCCTGCGCTCTCCCCGGAGCATGTCGCGAAATACGGGACGGCTCGTCCACTCCCGCTGCCGCTCGGATTGACCGACAGTGGTATCGCGCAAGGTGTCGCCGAATCGCTCCTGATCTTGCTATTTCCATTCGTCGGATCCTGCGTCGGTTGGGCCGGACGATGGACGATGCAGAAAATCGACGCCTGAACCATCAGAATCGGCCGATGGCGACGACTTGGCCGACGGGAACTGGGCAGCCGTTCTTCAGGTTCCCCGTCCTGGCGCGCCCGGTCATCGCGCGCGCCGCGCCTTTGTTAGGGCGGCGGAGTCGACGCCTCACCAGAAGGCTGTATCGTCGATTGCGGGCTGTTCTGGTGCGCGTCGTGGCTCCGGCGCATATACAACCGGCCCACAAGAACGCCACGAGGGGGCGGCCGCTCGCCTGAGCACGCGCAGCCCTCCCGAGTAGGGTCTGCTCGATGACCGAGCTCGAGGGCTGCCGAGTGCCCATTTCGATTCTTCTTGAAGCGGGCCTTGCCAGTCCGAGCGAGCTTGGCGGCGTTTGTGGCGGAGGACATTCGGTCGATTCGGGTCTCGACAAAGTCGAGGGACTTGAGTAACAGAATGATTGGCGAAAGTCCAACAATGTCCCGTGGAAGGCAGCTTGTCACGCGGACCTCATCTCGCGCCAGCGACAGCCGAGCGGTTTGGGTTGTTGAAGGCGCTCCTGGAGTACAGCAGCTCAAAGATGTCCACCATCCAGGCCTTCGGGTTGCAAGGTCGCACTATGCGGACGCGTCCCCTCCTGTGGTGCGACTTCGCAGGGACCACGATGTGGGCCGCCCAACGCGAAGGTCGGTGGCCGTGATCGTCGAGTTCTGATGGGCGGTGGTTCGATGGATCCATTCACAACATCGACAGCACAAGGGAATCGCTGCTCGACCTCTCGCAGGATCGCTCAAGGCAGAACGCAGCTGCCGGACTTCCAGCGCGGATGGGTGTGGGACGACGACCACATCCGGAGTCTGCTGGCGAGCATTTCGCTTTCGTACCCGATAGGCGCCGTCATGATGCTCCAGGAGGGAGGAGCGACGCAGTTTAAGCCAAGGCCGGTCGAAGGCACGAGCTGCCGGAAGGCGTGGTCCCAGAGCGACTGATTCTCGACGGACAGCAGCGTCTCACGTCGCTGTTCCAGGCCCTGCGTGCGGAAAGGCCGGTGGACACGCGCGACGCCGGGGCAAGGCGATCCGCCGTTGGTACTACGTCGATATCAAGCAGGCGCTGAATCCGAACGCCGATCGCGAAGACGCGATCATTGCTGTCCCTGCGGACCGTCGAGTCGTGACGTTTCGCGGCCAGGTCGCCCTCGACGTGACAACGCTTGAAAAGGAGTGTGCGGCAGAGCTCTTCCGCTCTCGAGCGTCGTCGATTTCAGCGCCTGAACAATGGATGATGGCGTACGTGCAGGGTACGCCGGAGTTAACGATCGCGCGCCTCGATCGATGGAACGAGCTCAATCAGGAGGTGTTTTCACGGTTTCAGCAATACCAAGTTCCGCTCATCCTCGTCAAGAAGCACACGCCGAAGGAGGCAGTGTGCCAGGTCTTCGAGAAGGTCAACACCGGCGGCGTCTCGCTGACCGTGTTCGAGCTGCTGACGGCCACATATGCCGCTGAAGGGTTCCAGCTCCGACAGGACTGGAAGACGCGACAGACAGCTTTCGACCAAAGCCCGTCTTGGAGGGCATCGAGAACACCGACTTCCTGCAGGCGGTCAGGATTCTTGCCACAGGGCACGCCGCGACGCCGCTGTCGAGGCTGGCGCCGCGGGCTTCGAATGCGCCGGCCATCAGCGCAAACGGAAGGACATCCTGCGGCTGTCCCTCGCTGACTACCGTCGGTGGGCCGACTCGGTGCAGGGGGATATGTGCTCGCTTCCAAGTGGTGGTCGAGCCAAAGGATCTTCGCTGCGCGCGATCTTCCATACGCACTCAGTTACGCCGTTCGCCGCGACTCTCGGTGAGCTTGGAGGGTACGCGAGCAGACGGCGTCCGATCGAAGCTCCTCCGGTGGTATTGGTGCGGGGTCTTCGGCGAGCTTACGGCGGCGCGATCGAGACCCGGTTCGCGAAGGATCTCCCCGAGGTGCTGGCGTGGGTTGAGGGGGAAGCTGAAGCGCCCGACACGGTTCGGATGCGACCTTCTCGCCAGGCCTCTGCAGCCGCTACGGACACGCAACAGCGCCGCCTATAAAGGCGTATCAGCTTTGTTGATGCGAGACGGCGGTGAGGATTTCCGCAGTGGCCAGCCGATCGACGTGACCGAGTCCTTTGACGAGAGCGTGGATATCCACCACGTGTTCCCACAGCACTGGTGCCAGAACAACGGAGTTGAGGCTCAGCGCTGCGACAGCATCGTGAACAAGACGCCTATCTCTGCCACGACCAATAGAATCATCGGGGGACGTGCTCCGAGCAGTATGTGGCCCGTCTCGAGACTGAAGCGGGAATTCAGCCTCAGCGGATGGACGAGATACTCACAACACACGTGATTGAGCCGCATCTGCTTCGAGCAGACGACTTTGACAGGTTCTTTGAAAAACGTGCGCAGGCGTTGTTAGACAGAATCCAGGCCGCGACAGGCAAGTCCGCTGAGCAACTCGCCGGCGCGGCGGAACCCGCTGAGCTCGCCGGGCAGGAATACGAGCAACTCGATGCCGTCGAGACCTCTGACGTCGTCCCAGACGATCCACTAGCGGCACAGTTCGTGAGTCGGTCGGGACAATTACTTGACGCCTTCGCGGCGGAGCAAGGAGGGGGCGATGGATCCCGCTTTCGGCAGTCTGCTGGACGACTTCCGACCTTCTCGAATGGTGGTCCTCCGCAAGGGGAGAACTAGCGATGGCAACGAGCATTTCGGCAAACTCGACTGACGAGTTCATCTTCTCACGCTGGGTTGAGGCCCGTGACCTGTCAAACGCCTTTCAGGAAACGACGCACAAGCTGCGACGTCGGTTCAAGAAGGTCGCCCAGCAGCTAGAAGCGCCTTGCGGTCACGCGGCTATGCCCTGTATACAGAGATCTATTGGGCCGAATTGAACGCGTACCGCGCGGACTGGTGTGTGCAAGATGACGAACCGTTGGTGGTAGTAGCCATCGGAGGTCTGTATCCCGTCGGGTACCTCAGAGGGTCGAGGAGCAGTCAGCGTATCTCACGCTGTACTTGGAAGGATTTGAGGACGACCAACCCGAGCAGTATCGGCGATTCGCCGATCTCCTTTACGAAGAATTCGGCGGCCGGCCGCCAGACTCGCAGGATCGCACCGCCGACGAGTACTGGACGGCCCCATTATGGGCTGCTCTTCCCGGCATGGACGACGAGGGGCGCATTGCGCTCGCTCGTAACCCGAGGAGTTGAAGATGTTTGCACTCCAGCAGTTTGAAGGGTTTTTCACTATCGGTGACGCCATCACGCGAGCTGTGTCGGTTCAGCACCACGTGAGACTTGATCTCGGCCGATCCTCATGCGACCAACAAGTCGGAACGCTGGATGCGGTGTTAGCAGTGGGCGTCCCAGCGATCTCGCCACTATTGTTGAGGTGCCCGATCTTTCGGACCGCTACGACGTCATGTGAGCAACTTATTCAGGTGCAAGACCCGGAATACGTCGGTGCGGTGCAGTCCCTTTCCCGCAGCGCTCGCGCGGCTTGCGTCGACGGCGTTTCAGACTTGATGCTCTGGGCGTGATCCGATCCGGTGGACGGATTAGCTATGCCGCGTGAGCGGCCCGTCGCTCGAATTCGGCCGGGCTGATCTGGCCGAGGGTCGAGTGACGCCGCCGCTGGTTATAGAACACCTCGATGTAGTCGAACAAGGCCGTCCTTCGCGATGCGCGTAGCTCTCGAAGCGCTCGCCCTCTTCGCTCTTCACCGTCGAGAACCAACTCTCCATCACCGCGTTGTCGTAGCAGTTACCCCGCCGACTCATCGAGCACACGATGCCGTGCTGCTCGAGGCGGGCCCGGTAGTCCTCGCTGGCGTACGTGCTGCCCTGGTCGGAGTGATGCAGGAGGCCGGCGTCGGGGCACCGACGCTTCAGCGCCATGTCGAGCGCCCGGAGCGTGAGATGGCGGTCGTTGACCGCGCTCAGCGCCCAGCCGACGACGAACCGCGAGTACAGGTCGAGGATCGCGGCGAGATAGAGCTTGCGCGCTGCTGCCGATGACGAACTCGGTGGTGTCGCCGACCCAGCGCTGATTGGGCTGCTGGCCGCGTCGAACTGGCGGGTCGAGGACGTTGGCCGCAATCGGCTGATCGTGCTCGCTCATCGTGGTCGACTTGAACCGCTTGCGGGCCCGTGCCCGTAGGCCCGTCCGCGCGCATCAGCCGGGCCACGCGCTTCTCGCTGACCTGCTCACCCTCGTCGCGGAGGTCCTTCCAGATCCGGGCGGCCATAGCGCTCGGACCGAATGGTACCGTCTGGTCTCGGTCTAGGCCGATAACCCCTGTCGTCAATCCGCTGGAGACCAATCGTGGCGGCGACACCGACAGCTTCTCGGGAGTGATACTACCGCCGGCTACGTTGGCAGTCGTGACGGCCGCAGCTGCTAGTTGCGCGGGTGTGATACTCCCGACCGGCCAAAGCGGCGCCGGGAATCGTCGGCGCCGGTAGCGGTTGCCGCCCACCCGGACATTAAACCCGAACGTTCCGCTGTATCCGATACTGTCGCTCCACGATCCATTCAATGATGGCAGCGGGATGCGCGCCTCGAGGTTGAGGCCTCGACCACCCGGCACCGTGATAATGTGCAACCCGAAACCAATCGTGCCGTCTGGATTCAGCCCTGCGGTACCAACGAGCGGGGCTCGTTGGGGAGCGCCGCATTGGTCGTCGTAGCCGTCAAGGGTGTAAATATTCCCCTGTTGGGTCACGCTAACCGTTAGAACGTTGCAGAACGGCTGGAGTTGCCAGCTAAACGATCCTAGGGGCTGTGCGTTGGCGGCCGCGATGAACGCGACGGCAAGAGGGATCAGCATCCCTGCAATCAAAGCGGGGCGATAAGGCATGGCTGCACCTCAAGGTGCGGAGCCTACCATGTGATTTGCCCTAACGAGCCGCGCGCCCCCGTCGAGGGCGGGCGGCCTCTCGCCAAGGCGACAGCGAGGCCGCCCTAAGCCTGATCACCGCAGCGTGTCGGCAAAGGCCAACAGTCTTTCGCGCCACTGTGCGATCGCGCGAGCGCTACGAATCGGCTCACTCGTGTAGTGGCTCGTTCGCCGTGCGCGCGACAGCCTTGGGGAACCCGTACGTCTCCGCCGTGGCGAACCATGCATCGTCCCGGCCAATGCGCGCTGCGGGTGCGGGTAGTCGGCCCGCCGCCGTCTGTTTGGGTGTTGGATACTGACGGCTCTGGCGGACCTGCGGTGCTGACACCGTCCGCGAACCGACGCCTACAACGCAGACCGGGTCCAGAACAAACGCGACCGCCAAAGGACACAGCGGCAACGAGGCATCTTCACGCTCGCGTCACCTCACGCGCCGGCTTGTCCTCGCGGAGGCCCACGAACCGTGAATGCGGGAGATGATCGTCAGCTGTCCACTCGACGAACTCGACCTGCGCGACAAGGACCGGCTTCAGCCACTGGCACTCGGCCATCTTCGCTTTCGTGAGGCCCTGCCCCATCGCCCGCTCCGCGCTTCGGGCAAATTGACGAAGGGGCACTCGTCGGTCAGGAGGGCCTTGAACCGCTTGAACAGCTGCGCGCGGACGGCCGGCGTGAAGCCGTTCCGCGTCCGCGCGACGTAGACCAGGTCGTTCGCCGTCGTAATATCCGAAGACGAGTGCGTCGAAGGTGCTGCCACTTCGCGTGTAGCCCCCGATGACGAACTCCTGACTGCGGTTCACGCGCATCTTCTGCCACGCCCCGGAGCGCAGCCCGGGTCCGGTACGCGCTGTGCCGGCGCTTGGCGACCAGCCCCTCGAACCCCTGTGCTTTCACCGAGGCAATCAACACGGGCAGGTCGGCGTCGAGCGCGGGAGAGTACCGGACGGGCTCGGCAATCTTCGGCAAGACCTTCCGTTCGAGCAGCGCGCGGCGAGCCTCCACTGGCTCGCGCATCACGTCGCGGCCGGCGAGCACCAGCACGGTCGAGGACGTAGCGTCACACCACCGGTGCGGATGCGGATCCGGTGGCGTTCGATGCCTTCCGCATCGCCAACCGCGCCATGGCCACGGCCGCGCGCCAGCGTCGGGCGCAGGAGCAAGGCACAGCCCCGAATCGGTGGACGCGCCGAAGTGGCGGCCGTTCCAGCTCGCCTTCCTGCTGATGAACCTGCGCGGGATCGCCGACCCCACGCACGCCGACCGCGAGGTCGTCGACCTGCTCTTCTTCCCGACCGGCGGCGGCAAGACCGAGGCCTACCTCGGCCTGGCCGCCTTCACCCTCGTGCTGCCGCCGCCTGCGCGACCCCGGGCTCGCCTCGGCCGGGCGTGAGCGTGCTGATGCGCTACACGCTCCGGCTGCTGACGCTCGACCAGCTCGGCCGCGCCGCCGACGCTGATCTGCGCCCTGGAGCTGGAGCGGCAGGAGACGCGCCGACACGCTCGGCGCCTGGCCGTTCGAGATCGGCCTCTGGGTCGGCCGGGCCGCCACGCCGAACCGGATGGGCAAGAAGGGCGACAACGACCCGACGACCGCGCGCGCGAAGACGATCGCCTTCCAGAACGACGAGCCGCAAGCCGTCGCCGATCCCGCTCGAGAACTGCCCCTGGTGCGGCGACGAAGTTCGACGCCGCAATTCGTTCCAGCTGCGTGCCCAACGCCGACGAGCCCGACCGACCTGCGCGTCGTCTGCGTCAACCGCCGACGTGCGACTTCACGCGGCAACCACGCCGCTGCCGATCCTCGCCGTCGACGAGCCGATCTACCGCCGCCTGCCCTGCTTCCTGATCGCCACGGTCGACAAGTTCGCCGCCATGCCCTGGACCGGCGCAGGTCGGGCGCGCTTCTTCGGCCGCGCCGACCGCTACGACGCAGCACGGCTTCTACGGCCCCTGGCGAGCCAGGCATCGGGCCAGCCGCTGCCGACGCCGCTCGCCGCCGCCCGACCTGATCATCCAGGACGAGCTGCACCTGATCTCCGGCCCGCTGGGCACGATGGTCGGGCCTCTACGAGACGGCCCTCGACGCGCTGTGCACGCGCGAGGTCGACGGCACGACGGTCCGGCCGAAGATCGTCGCCTCGACGGCCACCGTCCGCCGCGCCGAGAGCCAGATCCGCGCCCTGTTCAACCGCCGCGAGCGTCGACGTCTTCCCGCCGCCCGGCCCCGACCGCCGCGACTCGTTCTTCGCCGAGACCAGTCGACCGCCGAGCAGCCAGCGCCGCGGCTCTACCTCGGCGTCGCCGCCCAGGGCCGCAGCCTCGAAGGTCGTCCTGCTGCGGACCTACCTGGCGCTGCTGGCGGCCGCCCAGAAGGCGTACGGGACGAAGCCGGCGGCGCGAAGAACCCCGACAACCCGGCCGACCCCTACATGACGCTGCTCGGCTACTTCAACAGCCTGCGCGAGCTGGGCGGCAGCCGCCGCATCGTCGAGGACGAGGTCGCGTCGCGCGCTGCCCGGCTACGCGAGCCGCAAGCGGGTCGGCCGAGACGAGGGGCAGCTTCGCCAACCGCGACGATCGCGCTACGAGGTCGTGCGAGCTGACCTCGCGCGTGAGCACGACCAAGGTCGCCGAGGCCAAGCGGCGGCTCGCGCATGCCGTTCCAGCGAGAAGGACCGCGGTCGACGTGGCGATCGCCACCAACATGATCTCCGTCGGCCTCGACATCACCCGGCTCGGCCTGATGGTCGTGCTCGGCCAGCCGAAGACGCACCGCCGAGTACATCCAGGCGACGAGCCGCGTCGGCCGCGACCCCGAGCAGCCGGGCCTGGTCGTCACGCTGCTCAACGTCCACCGGCCGCGCGACCGCTCGCACTACGAGCGGTTCGCGGCCTTCCACGCAGTCGCTTCTACCGCACGTCGAGGCGACGAGCGTCACGCCGTTCTCGCCGCCGGGCGCTCGACCGTGGGCTGCCGGCGGTGGTCGTGGCGCTGGCGCGGCACATGCGTCCGCGCATGACGCCGCCGCGAGGCGCGCTGGCGATCGTCGAACGAGCGAAGCGCCGCTGGATGCCGTTGCCGAGGTGCTGGCGAAGCGCGCGCCGAAGCGCACCGGCTCGCTGTCAGCCGAGGAAGAGCAGCGCCTAGTCAACCGAGTCCGGAACCGCGCGCAAGGACCTGCTCGACTCCTGGGCCAAGCTCGGCGCAGGCGCAAGCAGGACGCAGGGGCGCGGCTCGTGTATCAGCCCTACGAGCAGGCCGATGGCCCACCGCTGCTGCGCACGCCGCTCGATCCCGAGCTGCCGAATCTCGAATCAGGACGAGCGCAAGTTCAAGGCGCCGCGGTCGCTGCGCGACGTGGAGCCGTCGGTGAACCTGAGTCTGAAGCGACTCGATGGCACGGAGATCGAGACCTCCCCGTAGAAAGGACGAGCGTGATGCCGCCCTCGAAGAAGACGCGGCGACATCCGTCCGCACGGCCAGATTCGACAGAGCCAGGTCGTCACGACATTCGGCCCAGGCGCCATGGTCGACCTGCCGGACCACGCGGTGATCGTCGGCAGGTCTGGACCACTGGACCGGCTACCGGGACTATCCGATTACCGAGGAGCGGCTCGCGGCCAAGGTCAGCAAGCTGCTGCGTGCGCAGTCCGTGGAGTTCTTCGCCCCGCCGGCGGATCGCGACGACCCCAACGCGCCGATCGCGGGAATCACGGCGTGGCAGTTCCCGGAGTGGTTCGTCGCCCAGGTGCCGACGCCGCCAGGTGCCACCCTGCGGTCTAGGCCGCTCGTCCATCGTGGTGACCTGACAAAAGGGCGGTATGACGTAGATCGGAAGAAGTTCAAAGTCGTGCCGGTTCGGTTCGTCCAGGCCTGCACGCGCGGTCACGTCAGCGACATCGATTGGTATGCCTTCGTTCACGGCATAGATGACAAGTGTCGCCGCCCCCTGTGGATGGACGAGCGAGGGACCAGCGGGGATCTGATGGACATCGCCGTTCGCTGCGAGTGCGGAAAGACTCGTGAGATGTCCGCCGCTATCCAGTTCGACACCACAGGGGCCGCGCCGCTGGGGCCCTGCAAAGGGCAACGGCCATGGCTCGGGAACTACGCGGCGGAGCAGTGTCGGCGATGCCGAGGGCAAGGGGGCCATCAATCGGCTCCTCATCCGCTCCGCTTCGAATGCGTACTTCGCCCAGACGATGTCGGCCATTTCCATCCCCGAGGCTGACGGCGCGGTGAGGGCTGCTGTGGACGCGGTCTGGACCGATTTTCTCCAGTACGCGGAATCCACCGAGGACGTCGGCAGGGAGCGGCGCAAGCAGAAGGTATCCGCG
Organism: uncultured Acidobacteriota bacterium; assembly: GCA_963709325.1. Taxonomy (GTDB): domain Bacteria; phylum Acidobacteriota; class Vicinamibacteria; order Vicinamibacterales; family UBA2999; genus VFZN01. Next base: position 966,487 of record CAVPVV010000001.1, read on the forward strand.
GCTCTGGAAGGGCTGAACAACGAGGACGTCTGGAAGGAGGTTCAGCGTCGGAAGTCCGGCGCGGTCGCCGTTCGCCAAGGGGATTCGTGACGCGGAGATCGAGACGTTGATGTCGGCCGAGGAGATCGGCCAGGACCGTCCCGGTTCGAACTTCTATGCTCGAACGATCAGATCGCGGATGCGAGCGGATCGATGCGGCACATCAGCCGGGTTGTCGAGGTTCACCGGCTCAGGGAAGTCATCGCCCAGGTAGGCTTCACCCGGTTCGAGGCGGCCGTGCCGGACGTGAACGGCGAGCTGGAACTCGGCGTCCAGCGTGCCGCGCTGTCCCTGAATGAATCATGGTTGCCGGCAGTGGAGAACCGCGGCGAAGGAGTGTTCATCGGCATCAAGCAGGCCTCGGTGGACGCCTGGAAAGAGCGACCAGATGTAAAGCGACGCGCCGAGCAGCTGGCGCGTGGCTTCGACGCGTGGAAGAAGTCGCACCACGGGGGCTCCAGCGCCTCGTTCGTCGGCATTCCGTACGTGATGCTGCACACGCTCTCGCATTTGCTGATTACGGCAGTGTCGCTGGACTGCGGCTACGCGGCCAGTTCAATTCGGGAGCGCATCTACGCGGTGCCGTCCGGATACGGCATCCTGCTCTACACGTCCAGCCCCGACGCGGAGGGGACGCTGGGAGGGCTGGTCGAAGCGGCCGACCGCATGCGAAAAGTATCTGGAGAGCGCTTTGGCGCTCGGCGAGTTGTGCTCGAACGATCCTGTCTGCGCGCAGCACCGGCCGGATAGCCAGGAGGAGGACCGCTGCCTCCTGGGCGCAGCGTGCCACGGGTGTGTGCTGCTGCCGGAGAGCTCGTGCGAGCGCCGGAACGACTACCTGGATCGCGCGGTCGTGGTGCCGACGGTGGACAGCGACGGCGCGGCGTTCTTCGAGGGCGACTGAACATGGCGTCGTTCGAAGGGGCTTCCGCTGGTGTCCTGCGCGCGCTTGCGGATGGGTTTCGTTCAGGCCGACTCGGCCCCGGCGCATCCAAACTCACGCTCACCCGCGTGACGCAGGTTCCGGAGCCGCTTCTGCAGGAGATCACGCGGCTGCTGGCAGAGGGCATGATACCGGCCCACATCGCTCTGCTCCTCGAGGCTCGCGCCGATGCCGTCGACGCGCACAACGGCGGGGCCCGGCCGATTGAACTTGTCTGGACCGGGCCGGAGACCTCCGTCTCCTACAGCCGCGACACCAGTGTCGTCGTCCGCGAGCTCTTCGAGTCAGCACAGCGGAGGCTCCTGGTTAGCACTTTTGTCGTGTGGCAGGGAGAGACGATTTTCGCTCCGCTTGCAAGGCGCATGGATGCCCTGCCGGAACTGCATGTTCAATTGTTCCTCCACGTCGGGCGCGATAGGCGCGACACGCGCCACGAATCGGAGATCCTGCGGGAGTTTGCGGCGGAGTTCCGAAAGGAGTGGCCGGGCACACGCCGTCCGGACGTCTACTACGATCCACGCGCCTTGGCGCAGGAAGGCAAGGACCGTGCTACCTGGCACGCCAAGTGTGTGCTAGTGGACGACGAGGTCTCGTTTGTGACGTCGGCGAACTTCACGGAGTGGGCGCAGATGCGAAACGTGGAGGCCGGCGTTGTCGTTCGTGATCGTCAATTCACCGCCCAGTTGCGCGCTCAGTTCGACGGGGTTGTGCAGGCGAAGCAGGTGGCGCGCTTGCCGGGATTCTGACGGATTCGGTGCAGAGGGACGAATGAGTGAGCCAGTTGAACCAATGATCGAGGGACCGCGATCGGCGGAGGATCTGGCTAGCCTCTATGACAAGCTCAGCGTGCAGCAATTTCAGCGAGGGCTCGTCTGGGATTCACGTTCAGTTGCCCTGCTCTTTCACGCCAATGCTCCTGGCGAACTTGGGGGAGAGGCTTAACTTAGACCCCTGGTTGACGGGAGCCGGCGACGAGCTATGTCACCTGTCTCCTGGGACCCCAGTGGGACCCTAGAGCAATTTGTGGAAACGAGCCAGCTTAACACTGGCTGTAAGAGGCTTGTTTTGTCTTATTTAGCTGGTGGCCAGGGACGGAATTGAACCGCCGACACCGTGATTTTCAGTCACGTGCTCTACCAACTGAGCTACCTGGCCGTCGGTGAGGTTGAAAATTATACCACGCCCGTTCAGCGGCCCTTGGCGCCGCGAGCGGGCTGGCTGGCCGCCCGCCCGCGTCAGCGTGCGTCGGTCAAACGAATCGACTCGCCGACGTGGCGGAACGCCTCCTGCAACGTCTCGGCGTCCTTCTCAGGTGTGACCGTCAAGTAGTAGAACAACGTGCCGTCAACCAGGAACGTGGTGGAAACGGAAATGCGCTCCTGGCCGCCGAGCGGAGAGGGATTGACGAGCGGCGTGGCGATACCCGAGCGCGACGAAATCCGGATCGACTGCTGCTGGCCACCGAGCTTGAGCTCAGGATTGTTTTGCCCGACCGCCTGCAGCCAGATCTTCGTCGCTTCGGCGAGATCGCGCGAGCTCGCCTTCGCCACGCCGAATTCGACGCCGTGGCTGAACACGGTCTGGCCGTTCAACTGACCGAAGCCATTCTCGGGAACCACCTTGATCGACGTCTTCGACGACAGCGCGGTCCAGTTCGTCGGAACCGAAGCCGTGAACACCTTACCGCCGCTGATTTCGCGGTACTGCGTGGACGGGCGCGGCACCGGCTCGCCGGGTGTGCCAACCGATGGCGTTTCCTCGCCGCCGGAGCCGCCACTCTTGGCCCGCGCCAGATCGCTCATGGACTTGGCCGGTGGCAGCTTCGCGAACGACGTTCTGATTCGGTTCGAACCCGCTCATGTCGGCGGGATTGGCGATCGTGAGCTTCTCAGCCTCCTGGGTGATGTAGACCGTGCGGTTGCCTGGGTCGGGGTGGCTGCTCATCCACTGCGGCGTTCCGCCGCTGCCCTGCGCTTCCTTGGCAATGGTCTCGAACATGTGGGCGAGCGAGCGCGGATCGTAGCCGGCCCGGGCCATCATCTGCGCGCCCAGCAGATCCGCCTGCTTCTCGAAGTCGCGGCTGTAGCGAAGGAGCAGAGTGCCGAGACCGAACTGGCTGCCTTGCGCGATCGCCGACCCGGCCGCGCCGCCGACCACCGCGCCGCCGATCATGCCGGCTGCCTGACCGAACTGCAGCCACGGATTCTGCGCCTTGGTGACGTTGGCCGTGCCGTGCCGCAGCAGCACGTGCGACAGCTCGTGGGCCATGACCCCGACGACCTCACCTTCCGACGCGGCAGCGTCGAACATGCCGCGATTGACGAACATCGGCCCGCCAGGCAGTGCGAAGGCGTTGATCTCCTTCAGGTTCACCGGCGTGAACGAATACTCGTAGACGGGCTGCTTCAGCTCGGGCGGCGCGACTTCGACGAGCCGATCGCCGAGTCGAGTCAGGTAGCTGGCGATGCGCTCGTCCTTGATGATCGGGTATTGCTGCCGGACCTCGGCGGCGGCTTCGCGGCCGAACTCAACGTCCTGTTGCGGCGTGAACTTGTTCTTCGGCAGCTTGATGGCCGTCTGCGCCGCGAGCCCCGACACCCAGATGCCGATCGCCAGCGCGAGACAAACGCCTCGCAATGCTGTGCGCGTCCTCGTCATCCGAGCCCCCTCTCTCCGGCCGAAGATTCACACTCCTGAGCCGGGCCGCCATTGTACCGCCGGCTGGCGACGATTGGATGAGGCGACCGACGGTTCGGAATTCAGGCGGCTGAACGAGGAGACTGCGGGGCTGGAGAATCGACGGCGTTCTTGTTCGGCCGGCGCACAGCACGTCCGCCGAGCGAAAACCAGGCGGCGGCGACGCCGATCAGCATTCCGCCGAAAACGTCCGACGGCCAATGCGCGCCGACGTAGACCCGCGAGACGGCGATGGCAAGCGCCAGCGGCCACCAGACCAGCCGCGCGGCCGGAAACAGGCGGCTGGCCGCCAGCGCGCCGGCTGCCGCCGCGGCGGAGTGGCCGGATGGAAACGAACTGTTCACCGGCCGCTGATCGATCAGCCGAACTTCGGCGAGGACTTCGTAGGGACGAGGCCGGCTGACGATTGGCTTCACCAGGACATCGGCGGCGAAGTACGCCATTCCCACCGCCAGTACGATGCGCCACGCCGCCATTCGCCGGCCGGGAAACACGGCGGCAATTATCGCCACCGTGAACCAGACGAACCCCGCCTTGCCGACCGCCGAGGCGAACAGCATCAGCTCGTCGAGCGCTGGGGAGTGACCGCCGTTGATGGCGGAGAAAAGGGCAATGTCCATGAAGGCTTCAGGCTTGAGGCTTCAGGCTCCAGGCCCCGGGAAAAGCGCGTGCCCTGCGGAGCCGCTGCGTCGATCGCACACAGTGTGACAAGCGCTCTTCCTGAAGCTTGAAGCCTGGAGCCTGGAGCCTGAAGTCTGAAGCCTCTCAGCGCGAAGCCTACACAGCGGCAGCTTCCGGTTCGCGCACGAGGCCCAGCTCCTTGCGGACCTTGTCCTCGATGGCGCTGCGGATGTCGACGTGCTCGTGGAGGAAGTTCTTGACGTTCTCGCGGCCCTGGCCGAGGCGCTCGCCGCCGTAGGCGAACCACGCGCCGCTCTTCTCGATGATCTTCTGCTCGACCGCGAGGTCGATGAGATCGCCCTCGCGCGAGACGCCTTCGCCGTAGACGATGTCGAACTCGGCTTCGCGGAAGGGCGGGGCCATCTTGTTCTTGACGACCTTGACGCGCGTGCGTCCGCCGATGACGTTCTCGCCGTCCTTGATCGCGCCGATGCGGCGGATGTCGATGCGGACCGAGGCGTAGAACTTCAGCGCGCGGCCGCCGGTGGTGGTTTCGGGGTTGCCGAACATCACGCCGATCTTCTCGCGCAGCTGGTTGATGAAGATGAGCGACGGTCTTCGACTTCGAGATGGCGCCGGTGAGCTTGCGCAGCGCCTGCGACATGAGGCGCGCCTGCAGGCCCATCTGCGCTTCGCCCATCTCGCCCTCGATTTCGGCACGCGGCACGAGGGCGGCCACCGAGTCGACGACGACGACGTCGACGCTGCTGGAGCGGATGAGGACCTCGACGATCTCGAGCGCCTGCTCGCCGTTGTCGGGCTGCGACACCAGCAGGTTGTCGATGTCGACGCCGAGCTTCCTGGCGTACTCCGCGTCGAGCGCGTGCTCGGCGTCGACGAACGCCGCCAGGCCGCCGTTCTTCTGCGCCTCGGCAATGACCTGCAGGGCCAGCGTGGTCTTGCCGGACGATTCCGGCCCGAAGATCTCGATGACGCGACCGCGCGGCAGGCCGCCGATGCCGAGCGCGTAGTCGATGCTGATCGCGCCGGTCGAGATGGCTTCCACGGGCGAGATGGTGTTGCGCTGCCCGAGGCGCATGATGGCGCCCTTGCCAAACTGCTTCTCGATCTGGCCGACGGCCACGTCGAGGGCCTTGATCCGTTCCTGTCGTTCGTCGATGGGCATGTGAGTGGGGTGTCCTTTCCGGCCGCAACTGATCCTAGAAACGGGCCAAGCGAAAGTCAAGCGAAAATACGTGTAGGTGAGCCGACCTAATCGCCTGTTTTCAACAACTTACGGGGAACCAGCCACTTTCGCCTCATTCAAGGCCTGACCGCAGAACCTGCCACCCCGCGGTTTGACCCGTCTCTCGTCTTCTGCGTACCGTCGTCGCGATGCCCAGCCCGGTCGGACACACCTTGGGAGGACTCATTGTCGGCCTCGTTGGCGCCGGTCGGGATTCTGAAGTCCGGAATCGGAATACGCTGGCCTGGTGCGCAGCGGCCGCCGTCCTTCCGGACGTGGACTTTCTCTGGGGCCGCCACAACATGGAGACGCACAGCCTGGGCGCGGCGGTCCTGGCGGGCCTGGCGGTGCTCGCCTGGACGCGCGGCCGCGGCGCCCGGCTGGCGATCGCTGGTGACGCTCGCCTGGGCCTCGCACGTACTGTTCGATTGGCTGGGATCGGACGACACGCCGCCACTCGGCGTCATGGCGCTCTGGCCGCTCACCTCGAAGTTCTACTTCGCGTACGCCTACGTCTTCGAGGCGATCTCGCGGCGCACTGGCTGCCGAACTTCTGGTCGCACAACGTGTACGCGGTCGCCAGGGAGCTTGCTGCTACTCGCGCCCATAGCGGGCGCACTGTTAGCGCTGCGCAGGAGTAGGGGGGCGGCCGCCGCGATCGGGAGAGGATCGCGGTCGGGAAAAGTGGGAGGGAGTGACGCTCATCGGGAATGAGGGCCCTAAGTCCCGACGATCGTCAGGGTCTCCCGATCGGCGAAGTCCTCCCGGAACCGGGCGAGCTAGGCATTTCGACGGCGAGCGCGACACCGTTGCCACCGCCCAGACACAGGGTGGCAACGCCGCGCTTCTTCCCGCGAGCCTTCAGCGCGTAGAGCAGCGTCGTCAGGATCCGCGCGCCGGAGGCGCCGATCGGGTGGCCGAGCGCGACCGCGCCGCCGTTGACGTTCACGCGCGCCGGGTCGATGCCGAGCTCGCTTCATCACCGCGACGGCCTGCACCGCGAACGCTTCGTTCAGCTCGAGCAGATCGACGTCGTCGAGCGACCAGCCGGCCTTCTTCAGGACCTTGCGCGTCGCTTCGACCGGCGTCATCAGCAGCATCTTCGGCGCCAGGCCGCTCGTCGCCTGCGCGACGATGCGCGCCATCGGCTTCACGCCGAGCGCCTGCAGCGCGATCCGCGCTCATCACGACCACTGCCGCCGCGCCGTCGTTCACCGGCGGCGCGTTGCCGGCGGTCACCGAGCCGTCCTTCTTGAACGCGGGCTTGAGCGCGCGCAGCGACTTCGACGGTCGTGTCGGCGCGCACCGATTCGTCCTTGTCGAAGACGAGCGGGTCGCCCTTCTTCTGCGGGATCGTGCACCGCCAGGATCTCGTCCTTGAACGCGCCGCTCTGCCTGCGCGGCCGCGGCCTTCTGTGGCTCTCGACGGAGTACTGATCCTGCTCTTCGCGGCACACCTTGTAGACGTCGGCGACGGTCTCGCCGGCGTTGCCCATGTGCCAGTTCTCGAACGGGCACCACAGGCCGTCGTGAATCATCGAGATCGATGACCTGGCCGTGGCCCATGCGCAGACCCTCGCGCACCTTGGGCAGCAGGTACGGGGCAGTTGCTCATCGACTCCATGCCGCCCGCGACCGCAATCTCGATGTCGCCGGTCAGGATGCCCTGCTGCGCCAGCATCACGGCCTTGAGACCGGAGCCGCAGACCTTGTTGATGGTAAGCGCGCCGACGTGCTCGGACAGTCCGCCCTTGAGCGCGGCCTGCCGGGCCGGCGCCTGGCCGACACCGCGCCGAGACGACGTTGCCCATGATGCATTCGTCGACGGCGCCGGGTCGATGCCAGCGCGGCGCGACGGCGTCGCGAACGACCATCGCGCCGAGGGCCGGGGCGGGGAAGTCCTTCAGCGTGCCGAGAAACTTGCCGGTCGGCACCCGAACGGCGCTGACGATGACGGCTTCAGACATGACAGATGATCTCCACTCGTTGGATGACGTCGGGCCCCAAAAGGGCCTCGAGACGGGAACGGATGACTCCCATCGAACGCTCGACCTCGCGCCGCCACTGTGCGTCCTGGGCGGTTACGACCAGGACGCCGGCATCGAGGCTGACACGCGTCGCGCGGCTCACCGCCGGCCCGACCGAGGTGCGCCACGCGAACTCGACCTTCTCGGCGCAGAGCGGCGCCGGCCTTATGACTTGCGCGAGGACGCCCGGTATGACGCGATGGGCCGGTACCATCCCCTCAGGATACACCTCGCGCCCGTCCGTTGACTCAATGAACCCACAATGCGCCAATCCTCAATCGAATGCCACAATCCTCCAACCGCCGGAGCGTCAATGAATCGCCAATCGTCAACACGCAATCGCCGATGGATTCAGTCCTCTTAGCGTCAGCGTCACCGAGGCGCGCCCTGTTGTTGCGCGCGATAGGCGTGCCGTTCGAGGTGATGCCGTCGGAACTGGACGAGACTCCGCACCCGGGAGAGACGCCAACCGCCTACGTCGAGCGCCTCGCCCTCGCGAAGGCGCAGGCCGTGGCGCCTGGTTACCCCGGGCGGCTGGTCCTGGGCGCGGACACGACGGTCACGGTGGACGGCGAGATATTGGGCAAGGCCGACGACGCCGGCCGCGCCCGGGAGATGCTGGAGCGACTGGCTGGGCGCGTCCACGAGGTTCACACCGGCGTGGCGCTCGTGCGCGATGGCGACTCGACCGTGGACTGTGCCACGACCCGGGTCTGGTTCGCGCCGATGACGTTCGAAGACATCGAGACGTACGTGGCGACGAACGAGTGGCGCGACAAGGCCGGCGCCTACGGCATTCAGGGCCGGATTTCGCGGTTCGTCGAGCGGGTCGAGGGCTCGTACACGAATGTCGTCGGCCTGCCGGTCGCGCTGGTTTGGGGCTTGCTGTTGCAGTATTCTGAAGGTCGAGGAGCGGGCAGGTCCCAACCATGAAGCACAAAGCCATCAAGGTCGGTCTCACGAGCCTCGTCCTGGCCCTGTCGTTTGGCGGGCTGCTGTACTCGACGATGGGCGAAGCCACCGAGTACTACAAGCACGTGGACGAAGTGATGACGCAGCCCACCGAGTGGTACGGCAAGAAGCTGCAACTGCACGGCTACGTCGTGCAGGATTCCATCATGAAGCGGAAGAGCAGCCTGGAATACAAGTTCCAGGTCCAGAGCAACGGCCACGTCGTCAACGCGACCTACACCGGCGTGGTGCCTGACACGTTCAAGAGCGACGCCGAAGTCGTGCTCAAAGGCACGCTCTCGCCCGACGGGCTGTTCACCGTCTCGCCCAACGGCGTGATGGCGAAGTGCCCCTCGAAGTACGAAGCAAAGCCGGGTAACCCCACGTCATAGAACAAGAAGTGAGGAGGCAGGAGACAGGAGGTCGAAAGACACTGGCGCCTTCCAACTCTATTTCCTATCTCCGAGCTCCTGTCTCCTGACAGCGAAGGTCCCCAATATGGCCTCTCTTGGTTCCTTCCTCCTGCTCCTCACCTTCGTCGTCTCCGCCTATGCTGCCGCCGCATCGGTGGCCGGCGCCCGGCGGCGCAACAACCGGCTGATCGAAAGCGGCATTGGCGCCTTCTATACCGTTGCCGCCCTGATGACCGTCGCGAGCGGCGTCATCATCTACTCGTTCGTCGCCGGGGACTACTCGATCCGCTACGTCCAGCGCTATTCCGACAGCGTCCAGCCGCTCTTCTACCGGATCACGTCGTACTGGGGCGGTCTCGACGGCTCGGTGATGTTCTGGGTGTTCCTGCTGTCGCTCTTCGGATCGGTGGCCGTGAAGGTCAACCGCGAGCGCCTGCGCGAGCTCATTCCCTACGTGGTGGCCATCATCAGCGCGGTGGAGATGTTCTTCATCTTCCTGATGGTCATCCACAACAATCCCTTCGACACCTACCTGACCCAGTCGCCGACCGACGGGCGCGGGCTGAACCCGCTGCTCCAGAACTTCTACATGGCGATTCATCCGCCGACGATGTATCTCGGCTTCGTCGGGCTCACCATTCCGTTCGCGTTCGGCCTCTCGGCGCTCATCACCGGGCACCTCGACGACTCGTGGCTGCGCGCGGTCCGGCGCTGGACGATGTTCTCGTGGTTTTTCCTGTCGCTCGGGCTGACGCTCGGGATGATCTGGGCCTACGAGGAGCTGGGCTGGGGCGGCTTCTGGGGCTGGGACCCGGTTGAGAACGCCGGTGCGCTGCCGTGGTTCACCGCCACTGCGTTCCTGCACTCGGTGATGGTCCAGGAACGTCGCGGCATGCTGCGGGTCTGGAACGTCACGCTCGTCATCGTCACATTCCTGCTCACCATCTTCGGCACGTTCATGACGCGCTCTGGCGTGGTGCAGTCCGTTCACGCGTTCGGCGACGACCCGGCCCTCGCGCGCCTCTTCATGGCGTTCATGGGCGTGGTTGCGGTGTTCAGCTTCAGCTGGCTGATCTACCGCCTGCCGGTGCTCAGGGCGCGGCACGAGCTGGACTCGTGGGTGTCGCGCGAGGCGGCGTTCCTCGCCAACAACTGGATCCTGCTGTTCTCGGCGTTCTTCGTGCTGTTCGCGACGATGTTCCCGACGATCACGGAGACGATCAACGGAGAGCGCCTCACCGTCGGACCGCCGTTCTTCAACCGCTGGATGACGCCGATTGGTTTGTCGCTCCTGTTCCTCACCGGCGTCGGGCCGCTGCTTGCCTGGCGCAAGTCCACGGTGAGGAACCTCGTGGACCAGTTCCTGTTCCCGCTCGTGCTCGCTCTGGTGACCTCCGGCGCGCTGGTCGCGCTCGGAGTGCGAGTCTGGAGCTCGGGGATCTGCTTCGCGCTTTGCGCGCTCACTTTCGGCACCATCGCGCAGGAGTTCTGGCGCGGTGCAAACGTGCGCCGCGGCATGACCGGAACCGACGTTGTCACCGCGATGATCGGGCTCGTCGGCCGCAACAAGCGCCGTTACGGCGGCTACATCGTCCACCTCGGCATCGTGCTGATGTTCCTGGGCTTTGCCGGTGCAGGGTTCAAGCGCGACGAGCAGCTGTTGCTCAAGCCCGGAGAGGAAGCGACAGTCAGCAGCTACGTGCTCAAGCTCGATGCCCTGCGCGTCACCGACGACGGTCAGAAGCAGATGGTCACGGCGCACGTCAGCGTGAAAGGCACGGACGGCAAGGACCTCGGCAAGATGTACCCGGCCAAGTGGTACTACCGGAAGCACGAAGAGGAGCCGACCACCGAGGTCGGCATCCGCCGCAGCTTCGCCGAGGATCTCTACATCGTGATGCCGGCGTTCGAGCTGCAGGATCAGACCGCAAGCGTCGAAGTCCACATCAACCCGCTGGTCGACTGGCTCTGGTTCGGGTTCGGCATCCTCGCGGTCGGCACCGGAATCGCGCTGCTGCCCGAGCGTGCGGTCAGCTTCGCGATGGCGCCGTTGCCGGCGCAGGCGGCGACAACCGCCGTTCTGCTGCTGGCACTGCTACTGGCGCCGGCGCTGGCCTATGCGCAACACGTGGTGGATCCGAAGGCGAGCCAGCTCCAGGTGTTCTCGAGCGACGTCAGGGAGGTCACGAAGAAGCTCGCCTGCTGGTGCGGAGGCTGCTCGAAGCTGCCAGTCGGCGAATGCGCCTGTGGCCACTGCGCGATGGTGAAGGGCGAAGTCACCGAGATGCTGAAGGAGGGCGCGTCCAACGACGCGGTGCTGGCGCACTACACGAACCCTCCCGCCACACACATCGACGACGCGGTTCATCGCGGGAAGAGCGGCAACTCGCTGCTCGGCATGCCCCCGGCCGTGGGCGCGGGCCGGCTCGTCTACGTGGTTCCCGTGGTGCTGGGCCTCGGCGGACTGTTCCTGGCGATTTCGCTGGCGCTGCGCTGGTCGCGCCGCCCGGCGGTGGCGGGCGGCGCCGGAATGCTTGACGAGGACGATTCGCTGAGGTCCCGATTGGACGACGAGTTGCGGGACCTGGATTAGGCCAAGACTTCTGATGCCATCCACCACCGACACCGCCGACCAGCAGGTCGATCACGGCCTTCCGCCGTGGCAGTTCTTCCTGCTCTGCGGCATGCTCGGCGCGACCACGGTTGTGATCATCGCCACCGGACAGCCGATCTCGAACATCCTGATCCTGAGCGTCACCATCGTCGCGGCGAGCTTTGTCGGGCTCGGCGCCTACCGAATCCTGTCGCCGCTGGTGGCGCCGCTGGTGGCCACTGCGCCGGTGGTATCCGGCGGTCGGACCCGGGCCGCGCTCGAGCGCGAGAAGACGCTGGTGTTGCGCTCGATCAAGGAGCTGGAGTTCGACCGCGCGATGGGAAAGGTGGCGCAAGCCGACTTCGACGAAATGAGCGGCCGGCTGCGCCGCCGCGCGATCGGGCTGATGCAGCAGCTCGATGCCGACACCGGCTATCGCGAGCAAATCGAGAAGGAGCTGGAGTCCCTGGTTACGACGCCGGTGGCGAGCCCCAAGGCCCCGGGCCCAAGTCCCAGGCCCAACGCCTGTCCTTCGTGCGGCACCGCCAACGACACCGACGCACGCTTTTGCAAACAATGCGGCACTTCGCTCACGCCTTCTTAGCGATTGCGGTTGCGGCGCTCGTCGCGCCGATCGTCGTCGCGACGCCGGCATTCGCCCAGGTCGCCATGCCAGACGCCACCCAGATGTCCGGCATTCCGCTGCCGGCCGGTGACCTGCCGGTGGGGACGATCTCGGTGCGCGTCTTCCGCGAGCGAGTCGGCAATAACATCAGCGGCCAGAGTGTGTCGGTGACGGTCAGCGGCAAGACGAAGACCGCAACCACCGACGCCCAGGGCCGGGCCGAGTTCCCTGGCTTCAAGCCCGGTGACGTCGCAGTGGCGACCACGACCGTCGATGGCGAGATCCTGGCGTCGCAGGAGATCACGGTGCCGTCGCGCGGAGGGACTCGCGTTGCGCTGGTCGCCGGCGCCAAGGCCGCAGCCGCGAAGGCCCAGGCCGAGGCGGAGGCCGCGGCGAAGGAGCCGGCCAGGCAGGGCGTGGTAGTCATTGGCGGCGATTCGCGGATCATCTTCGAGTTCCAGAGTGACGTGCTGACGGTCTTCTACATCCTCGAGATCCTCAACAACGCACGCACCCCGATCGACACCGGTGCCCCGCTCGATTTCCAGCTGCCTTCGGGCGCGGCGCAGCCGTCGCTGATGGAAGGGAGCACCAGGCAGGCCACGGTCCGCGGCGAGACGGTGCGCGTCACCGGTCCGTTCGCGCCCGGCGTCACGAGCCTGCAGATCGGGTTCTCGCTGCCCGACCACGGCGCCAGCCACACGCTCAGCCAGCGCTTCCCCGCGGCCATCGAGCGGCCTTTCGTCGCCGTCGAGAAGATCGGCGACATGCAACTCCGTTCGGCGCAGCTTCAGAACATCGAGACCTTCAACGCCGATGGGGGCAAGGTCTTCCTGGTTGGGACGGGCAACCGACTTGCCGCTGGCACCGAGCTGGCGATCGAGGTCAGCAACATGCCCGCGCACAATATGACGCCGCGGTGGATCGCTGTCGGCCTCGCGGCACTGATCCTGGCCGCCGGGTTGTACGTGGCGCTCACGCCATCGGCGCAGTCGCCTCGCGCCGCGCTCGAGGACGAGCGCGCCCGCTTGATGCGGGAGCTCGTGGCGATGGAGGAGCGCCGGCGGGCCGGCAAGCCGAAGCCGAAGGACGCGGAGCGGCGTCCGGCAGTGATGGCGGAACTGGAGCGGGTGCTGGCAACGCTTGACGACGAGGCGCCAGGGGGTGGCCAGGGGGCCGCCGCGTGATCGAGGATTTCGATCGACTCACGGTTACCAGCCTCTCGCGTCACTACGGCCGCCGCAAGGCGCTGTCCAGGGTGACCTTCTCCTGTTCTTCCGGCGACATCGCCGGTCTCCTGGGCCCGAACGGCGCCGGCAAGTCCACGCTCCTGGCGATCCTCGGCACGCTGCTGGCGCCCTCCGAAGGGCGTGTCGAGTACGGCGATGTGACGGCCGAGGCCGGCGGCGCCGGGCTTCGGGCCCGCATCGGCATGCTTGGCCACGATCTGTTCCTCTATCCCGAGCTGACTGCGCACGAGAACCTGACCTTCTTCGGCCGGCTCTACGGTGTGCCCGATGCGGCGTCGCGGGCGGAGGCGGCGCTCGCGCGCGCGGGACTGGGCGAGCGCGCCCACGACGCGGTCTCCGGCTTCTCGCGGGGCATGCGGCAGCGCGTCGCGCTGGAGCGGGCGCTGCTGCACCAGCCCCGGCTCCTGCTCCTCGACGAGCCCTTCACCGGGCTCGATCAAGCCTCGACCGCCGCGCTGGTCGCGCGCCTCAAGGAGGAGCAGGGCCGAGGTGTGCTGACGGTGCTGGCGACGCACGATCTCGACGTCGTGGATGGTCTGCTCACGCGCGAACTGTTCCTGCGCAACGGGCGGCTGATGGAAGTGGGGGCAGGGGAGGGCTCGCTGCGCGAACGGTACCGCGCGGCGATCGCGACGGCGTGAGCAACTTCCTGCGCGTCGCGCTACTGGTTGTCCGGAAGGACTTGATGGTCGAAGCACGCAGCCTCGAGGTCGTGTCCACGACGCTGTTCTTCGCGCTCACGGTCGTGCTCGTGTTCGCGTTCGGCCTGGTCCGCGAGGGCCGGCCGGTAGACGATGTCGCGGCGGCGATTCTCTGGATTGCGACCGCGTTCTCGGGCACGCTTGCGCTCGGCCGCACGTTCGAGCGCGAGCGCCAGGCGGACACGCTGCGGGCGCTGATGCTCGCGCCGGCCGATCGTCCGGCGATCTACGCCGGCAAGCTCGTGGGGATGCTGCTGCTGATGGGACTGGTGGAGCTCGTCCTCGTGCCGCTCATCGGCCTGCTGTTCCAGGCGCCAATCTTTGACCACCCGCTGCACCTGGCAGCTCTGCTCGCCGCCGGGACCACCGGGTTCGCCGCTGTTGGGACGCTGTTCGCGGCGATGCTGGTGCGGGCGCGCAGCCGCGATGTGATGCTGCCGATCCTGTTGTATCCGATCACGGTTCCGGTCATGATCGCCGGAGTACGCGGGACGGCGGCGCTGTTCCAGGCGAGGCCGGACGAGGCGCTGGCACAGTTCTGGATCGCGCTTCTCGTGTTCTTCGATGTCGTGTTCGTGACGCTCGCGCTCTGGACGTTCGAACCGGTGATGACGGAGTGAGGGCTTGAGGCTTGAATGTCGACGCTGAACCGGATTGAGCTCGCGCTGGCGGGTGGCATGCTCGCGGTGTCGCCGTGGATCATCAATGCCGCGCCCTACGAGTCCACGATGGGACTCGTGCAGAAGATCTTCTACTACCACATGCCATCGGCGTGGCTGTTCCTGATCGCGGCGCTCGTTGCTGGCGTGTCGAGCGCCATATTCCTGTTCGGCAGGAAGCCCAATGCCGACGCGTGGGCGCTGGCGGCCGCAGAAATGGCGGTGGTCTTCGGCATCATCACGCTGGTCACCGGGCCGCTCTGGGCTCGAAAGGCGTGGGGCATCTGGTGGGTCTGGGACGCGCGGCTGACCTCCAGCCTCATTCTCTGGATGATCTTCGTGGCTTATCTGCTCCTCCGCCGCTACGGGGGGCCGGGATCCGACAAGCTGGGCGCGGGAATGGCGCTCTTCGGGCTCGCCAACGTGCCGTTCATCTTCGTCTCGGTGAACGTGTGGCGGACGCTGCACCCCCAGACCTCGGTGGTCCCGACGTTACCCGTGCAGATGGGCGGGCCGCTGTGGTACTGCGTGTTCGCGTTCCTGCTGCTGTTCCTCGCGCTGCTCAGCATGCGGGCGCGATTGCAGCAACAGCGCGTGCGGATCGAGCAGCTCTATCTCGCCGAGGACGAAGCGTGATGCGATTCTGTCGAACCCTGTTTCTGGCCGCGGCCGTGATCGCGGGCGCCCTGGCCGGGCCGGTGCCGCCGGCCTTTGCTCAACCGAAACCGTCGCCAGACGAGTTCGTGCCGCTCGCGGAAGCGCCGCCCGGGGAGCAGATTCCGGCCATCAACCTCGTCGCCGCCGCCTACGGCTTCGTCTGGATCGTGGTCGTCGGCTACGTGTGGTCGCTCGGCAAGCGCCTGCAGCAGGCGGAAGCGGAAATCGCCGCGCTCGAGCGGAAGGCACGCTGATGGACATCTCGCAGATCACCGGGGCGCACTTCATCTACATCCCGTTCGTGCTGCTGATTGGCACGGTGATCGGCTGGGTACTGGGCTCGCGCGCCGCGCAGGACGCCTACGCCGCCGAGCTCAAGCGCCGCGACGAGAAGGCGAGGCGGCAGCAGCAGTAGGCGCCGCGCGCGAGCGGCGTCCATCGCCCGATTGAGGATTGACGATTGATGATTTATTGATGATCCGCCGATTGGTGCATTGCGGCATTCGATTGACGATTGGGGCATTGCGGTATTGAGCGATCGCTGCACTGGCGATTGCTGCACTAGCGATAGGCGCACTGGCGATTGGCTTGAGACTGGCTCTGCTGCCAATCACCAATCGTGATTTCCGCAATCACCCAATCCCCAATTGCTTCGATCGCCAATCGAATGCCGCAATGCACCAATCGGCGGATCATCAATAAATCGTCAATCGTCAGTCTTCAATCGTCAGTGGACGCGCGGAGCGACGCCTACCGCCCGACCGCCAGTCGCTCCGCCAGTATTTCAGGCAGTCCCTGCTCCACAATCCGCGCCTGCGCCTTGGCGATGGGGTAGGGGATGCGGTGAATGGTCACCGTCACCTTGGCGGCATCGACGATCGCGAAACCGGCACGCGGATCGCCGTCGCGAGGTTGGCCGACCGAGCCAGGGTTGATCAAATACTTCGCTTCCGGCTTGAGGGTGATGTCGTAGGGCCGGCTGTCGCCGTTGGTTTCAACGCCGAACTGGTTGCGCGCCAGGCTGTAGCCGACCTGCACGTGAGTGTGGCCGAACAGGCACAGCCCTCGCCGGGACGCGTGCAGCGCCCGCAGCGCGTCGAGATCGTCGAAGACGTAGGCGTCTTCGTCGAACGGCGTTCCGTGACAGATCTCGAAGGCGCCGTCGACATCGACCGGGCCGGCCGGCAGCGCCGCCAGCCAGGCGCGATTGAAGTCGGTGAGCGTTTCGTAGGTCCACCGAATCGCGCTCCGCGCCACCGCGTTGAATCCGTCGGCGGTCTCGATCCCCGAGCCCACCTTGTCGTGATTCCCGCGAATCAGTGCGTGCGGCTCGAGCTCCCGCACGAGATCGACGACGGCGTTCGGGTCGCCGCCGTAGCCGACGAGATCGCCGAGGACGACAACGCGATCCCAGCCGATGGTGCGTGAGGCGGCCATCACGGTCTCATAGGCTTCGAGGTTCGCGTGTATGTCGCTGATCACGAGATAGCGCATCAACCCCTCAGTTTACCGACGTCGGGCATCCGCCCGCCCGGGACTCCCCGCGGTCTTGCCACGATCCGGCGAATAGCAAGCTGATGTCCCACGAGCAAGCGGCGGGACACTCCTCAGGTCTCCAGCCCGTCGACGATTTGATCGACCAGCAGGTCCACCGAACCGCGACTCGCGTCGACCCGGACGGGGGCGAGACGATAAGCGGCGAGGCGCTGATTATAAAGGGATTCGAGGGTGCCGCGGTCGGCCGCCAGCGGCCGCCGGCCATCGGCCGGCACCCGTTCGAGGACCGTGGCGAGCGGGATGTCGAGCCAGATGACCAGCCCGTCACGCAGCATCAGCTCGCGGTTGCGCGGATCGACGAAGGTGCCGCCGCCGCTGGCGACCACCGTGCCCCGGAGCGGGAGCAGGCCGATCAGCGCTTCCCGTTCCAATGCGCGGAAGTAGGGCTCGCCATGCTGCCGGAAGATGCCTGGAATGTCGCGGCGTTCGCGCCGCTCGATCCACTCGTCGATGTCCTCGGCGCGCCAGTCGAGACGGGCCGCGAGCGCCCGGGCGACGCTCGACTTGCCGGCGCCCATGAAGCCGACCAGGTAAATCTTGTCGGTTGTCACGCCCGCAGTCGGTCGAGATCGGCGAAGAACCCTGGATAGGACACCGAGACCACCTCCGAACCGTCGATGGTGGTCGGGCCGGTCGCGCCCAGCGCCGCAATCGCGAACGCCATCGCCAGCCGGTGATCGCCGTGCGCGTCCACCGCGCCCCCGGTGAGGCGCCGGCTGGGACGAATCGTGAAGCCGTCCGGCCGCTCGTCGGCGTCCGCCCCCATGGTGCGCAGGCCCCCGATCAGCGCCGAAATCCGGTCGCTCTCCTTCACCCGCAACTCACCGGCGCCGCTGACCGACAGCCCGCCGCCAAAGGTCGCCAGGGCGGCCAGCACCGGCAGTTCGTCGATCACCAGCGGCACTTCCTCCGGCTCGATCTCCACCCGGTCGAGCGCGCCGTAACGGACGCGAATGTGCCCGACCGGCTCGCCGGCGTCCCGCTCGGTGACCTGGGCCTCGACCACCGCCCCGAACCTGCGGAGCAGATCGAGGATGGCCGCCCGGCTCGGATTCAGCCCGACGCCTTCAATGGTCACGTCCGATCCGGGGAGGACTGCCGCGGCGACGGCGGGAAACGCCGCCGACGAGATATCGCCCGGCACTCGGAGGTCCCGCGCCCGCAGACGACGGCCGCCGGTGACCGACACCCGGCGGCCATCGATGGCCGCGGGCGCGCCGAACGCCTCGAGGGCGCGCTCGGTGTGGTCGCGGGTCGGCGCCGGTTCGGTCACGGTGGTGACGCCGGCGGCATGCAGTCCGGCGAGGAGCACGGCACTCTTCACCTGGGCGCTCGCGACCTCGGGTTGGAAGTGAAGCGCCTGGAGCGTTCCGCCTCGGACCACGATCGGCGGCCGGTCACCGGGCGAGGCCTCGAAGCGCGCGCCCATCTCGGTCAGCGGCGCGATCACCCGGCGCATCGGCCGGCGTGACAGCGACGCGTCGCCGAACAGCGTGGCGGCGAACCGGTGCGCCGCCAGCACACCCGACATCAGCCGCATCGTCGTCCCGGAGTTCCCGCAGTCGAGCGGCTCGGTCGGGGCCTGCAACTGGCCGAGGCCGCGGCCAGTAATCCTCACCTGGTGGGGGCCCAGACGCTCGACCAGCACACCGAGCGCGGCCAGGCAGGCCAGCGTGGACTGGCAGTCGGCGCCGGGCGCGTAGTTGCTGATCGTGGAGACGCCGTCAGCAAGGGCGGCGAGGATCGCGTAGCGATGTGAAATGGACTTGTCGCCAGGGACCTGGAGGCGGCCGCGGACGGCGGCGGCCGGGGCTATCACGAGGGGCACTGGCTCACTATAGCAACTTGACCGCCTTCCGAGCCGTATGGATACTTAACGGCGCATGCCCCTTGCCGCGATCCGATGACTGCGTCGCCCACGATCCGACTCGAGTTCGGCAGTGCCTTCGACATGCTCGACTTCGTGCAGGTGGTGAGCGATTACGTCGGCCGGCTCACGGGCCTGGACGACGACCAGCTCTATGAAGTGAGCGTGGCCGTTCGGGAAGGCGTGGTCAACGCCATCAAGCACGGAAACAAGTACGATCTTGCCAAGCGCGTCGTCGTCGAGTTCTCGGTCGAGCCGAGCGACCACATGACGGTCTCGGTCAAGGACCAGGGTACCGGCTTCGATCCCGAAGAGATCCCCGATCCCCTCGCGCCCGAGAACATCATGAAGGGCAGCGGCCGCGGCATCCTGTTCATGCGCAACTACATGGACGACGTGTCGCTCAGCCGGCATCCGGAAGGCGGGATGCAGATCTGGATGAAGAAGCGGCGCGCCGCCCCGGCCTCGTGAGCCCCGACCCCGTTTTTCTCGCCACCGCCGTCGAAGCCGTCGTTCGCGCCGGCGACATCCATCGCTCCAAATTCCGATCCGGCGTCCGCATCGACAAGAAGGGCGCTATCGATCTCGTCACCGAAGTCGATGTCGAGGTCGAGCGGATGTTCCGCGCGATGATCGCGGAGCGCTTTCCGGATCACCAGGTCCTGGCCGAGGAAATGGGCGGCAGCACCGCGCCGACGCGGTTCCGGTGGGTGTTCGATCCGCTCGACGGCACCACTAACTACGCGCACGGGCTGCCGATCTTCTGCGCGTCGCTGGCGCTCGAAATCGATGGCGAGGCCGCGGTCGCCGCCGTTTACGACGCGACCCGGCAGGAGCTGTTCACGGCCGAACGCGGCGTCGGCGCGTGGCTCAATGGCGAGCCGCTCGGCGTCTCGGCTACCGCTGAAATTCTCGAGGCCCTGCTGGTAACCGGCTTCCCGTACGACGTGCAGGAGAATCCGGAGCCATACCTCCGCACGTTCGGCGCGTTCTTGTCCCGGGCCCGCGCGGTGCGCCGTCTCGGATCGGCGGCAATCGACCTCTGCTATGTCGCGGCCGGCCGGATGGACGGCTTCTGGGAAGCGAAACTCAAGCCGTGGGACACCTGTGCCGGCGCGTTGATTGTCCAGGAGGCCGGCGGCCGCGTGACCGGAATAGGCGGCCAGCCGTGGAACAGTTCAAACGGCCACATCCTCGCGTCGAACGGTTTATTGCATCAGGCGATGCTCGAGATCCTGGCTGCGTCACGCTGAACCGAGTCCACGGGGAGACGCGAAGAGCCCGAAGAACACGAAGAACACGAATGGAAAGACTCAGGCAGTTTTTCCTGTGGCCTTCCCTTCGTGAACTCCGTGTCCTTCGTGTGCTTCGTGTTCACCGTTTCAGCGCTGACGTCGATACAGGGCAACATTGCCTCCGTCACACACCCGCTCGTAGCCGTCGATGAAATGCGGGTTGGCCCGGATCTGTTGGGCGATGACGTCTCCACCTTCCGCAACCTCTTCGACCAGCATCCAGCCGGCAAACGGGGCGCCGCCGTTCGCGATTGCCTCGTCCCACATCGGGTGGTTTCCCTCGTGCAGGAAATCGTGAATCCCGAGGCCGATCTGCGACAGCTCCTGCATATAGTGGGCGAGCGAGCCCATGCTCGCGAAGATCGTCTCACCGTGGTAGGCGCGCGCGAGGCAGGCGGTGACGGCCTGCCGGCCGATGCCGTTAACCCGATCGAGTTGCGCTTCGACGATCATTGGTGCCGTCGAATCCAGCGGGCGGACGTCGCGCGCGACGAGGATTAGCGCGGCGACGGCGACCACCGGCGCGGCTCGCCGAGACAGGCTCACGGCCAGCCCGATAGCCAGCGCGGACGCCACCACCAGCGGGATCTCGTAGCGGATCCGGAACGGGTGCCCGGAGAGGAACGCCGAGAAGGGGAGAGCCGCCGCGGCGAACAGGCCAAGCGGCACCAGCAGCGCCGCACCCTGGCGCCATCGAAGCGCCGCGAACGCGAGCACCGCGACCGCGACGAGCGCGAGCCGCACCAGCCATCGGCCGCCGAGTTCGCGCGTGCCCTCGAGGATCTGGTCGAACACGACGCCGGGCTGCCCCTGCAAGGTGGCGTCCGGGACGAAGAAGCCGCCGCTGACGAACCACTCGCCCACGGTGACGCGGCTGAGGACCAGAAAGAAAATTGCCGCGCCGATGGGATACCGCGCGAGTTGCCAGAACGCGCGAACCAGGTCGCCGGTCGCCGCGCCCCGCCGTCGTCGTGCGATGATCGCGATCACGACGAGCGCGCCGACAACCGGCCAGGCTTCGTAGCGGGTCAGGCACGCCGCTACCATCCACCATCCCAGGCGCTTTGGAACTTCGAGGGTCTCACTTGTCGCCCAGTCGGTGAGGAGCCACGCGGTCATCAGCGTCGTGCCGAAGAGCAGCGGCTCGGTCATCGGCGTCGCATGCAGGTACAGCACGTTCGGATTCGACACGAATAGGGCAGCAGATGTCAGCGCGCCGGCGCGGGACCCAGTGAGGCGGAGGACGATTGCACTCATCGAGGCCGCGCCCAGTCCCAGGGCGGCGACTGAGAGGGCAATCGCCGACCATCCGGTTCGATAGAACAGGTCCACCTGCACGGGAAGCGCATTGAGCACATGCGGCAGCGGCAGCCACACGGCGCCAATCTGCTCCCACCCGGGCGTGATGCTGTCGAAGATGCGGCGCGCGACCACGAGGTGCGCCCTGGCGTCGTAATGGCTCAGCGCGAGGCCGGCCCGGGAATAGCCGATGGCGGCCGCGGCGCCGGCCAGCGCCGCCACGCCGCCGATCGCACGCGAAAGGACATCGAATCGGCCCGTCAAACGGGATATATAATGACCCGATTGCCTCGATCGATGACTCCCGAGCTTTCGATCGTCATCCCCGTTTACAACGAATCGCCCAACGTGAAGCGCCTTTACGAGGAGCTGACGGAGGTGTTGGGACAGTACGGCCGGAGTTACGAGCTGGTTATGGTGGACGACGGGAGCGTGGACGACACGTTTGAACAGCTGGCCACCCTCCAGTCACGAGATCCGCACCTGAGGGTGATCCGGTTCCGCCGCAATTTCGGCCAGACCGCGGCGTTTTCAGCGGGCATCGCCTACGCTCGCGGCCGCCTGGTGGTGCTCTCCGACGGCGATCTCCAGAATGATCCCCGCGACATCCCGCACATGGTCTCGCGCATCGAGGCCGGCCACGACATCGTCTGCGGATGGCGCAAGGACCGGAAGGACACGTTCTTCACGCGGCGGATGCCGTCGATGATCGCCAACCGGATGATCTCGTGGGCAACCGGCGTGGATCTGCACGACTACGGATGCTCGCTGAAGGTGTTTCGCGCCGAAGTCATCAAGCCGCTGCGCCTCTACGGCGAGATGCACCGTTTTCTTCCGGCGATCGCGAGTCAGATTGGCGTCTCCATCGACGAAGTCGTGGTCAACCATCGCGCCCGGGAGGCTGGGGCCTCGAAGTACGGACTGTCGCGCACGATTCGGGTGATCCTCGACCTGGCGACCGTGAAGTTCCTGCTGCACTACTCAACGAAGCCGCTGCAGATCTTCGGTCTGCTCGGCGTCGCTGCGCTCGCGCTCGGCACCCTGATTACCGGCTGGCTCGGGTACGTTCGACTGTTCGGCCACCAGGCGATTGCCGACCGACCACTCCTGCTGCTCGGGATGATGCTGCTCTTCATCGGCGTCCAGCTCGTTACATTCGGGCTGCTCGCCGAGCTGCTGGCCCGCACCTACTACGAGTCGCAGAACAAGCCCACCTACGTCATTCGCGAGGTCCGCCAGACGGCGGAGCTCGCGTCGGTCGACGGCTGATGCCCGCGGCCGGCACGCGCGAGCACGACCCGCGCATCACCGTGATCCAGGAGGAGCTCTTCAACGAGAAACGCTCCAAGGTGGACAAGTACCGCGAGTTGGTAATCGGGCGCCCGGGACTGTGGCCGCTTCTCAAGTACGAGCTCGTAATGATGTTCGCGAGCTGGGTGCCCGGCGCCCTTGGCCTCTTCCTCCGATCGAAGTTGTATCCGGCGGTGCTCGGCCGGGTCGGCAGGAACGTCGTGTTCGGGGTCAATGTCACGCTCCGCCATCCGCACAAGATCGCCATCGGCGACAATGTCGTCATCGACGATCAGTGCTGCCTCGACGCGAAGGGCACCGACAACCGCGGGATCGAGATCGGCAGCGGGGTCTTCGTCGGCCGCAACACCATTCTCAGTTGCAAGAACGGCGACATCGTCATTGAGGACCACGCCAACCTCGGGTTCAACTGCGAGATCTTCTCGGCTTCGCGTGTCCGGGTCGGCAAGAGCATCCTGATGGCCGCCTATAGCTACCTGGTCGGCGGGGATCACCTCTACGATCGGGTGGATATCCCGGTCCTGGAACAAGGACGTACCGCCCGGGGTATAGACGTAGGAGATGGAGTGTGGCTGGGGACCCACGTTGTGGTCACCGACGGCTCGACGGTAGGCCGCGACGCGATCATCGGCGCCGGCGCCGTAGTCGTGGGAAACATCCCCGACTTCGCGATTGCGACGGGTATTCCAGCGAAAGTGATACGGGATCGCCGGGAGTCGGGAAGCGGGAGTCGGGAGTCGTAAGACCTTGAGATCACGAATGCAGCGTGGCACCTGTAACGGGCCTGGAGCCTGAAGCCCGAAGCCTAGAGCCCGAATATGTGCGGCATCGTCGGCATCGTCGAGAACGACCTGAGTCGCCCCGTTCCGCTGGGCGAGCTCCAGCACATGGTTCGCACCCTCGTTCACCGAGGGCCTGACGAAGAGGGGAGTATCACGCTCGACGGCGTCGGCCTCTCGATGCGTCGTCTCGCGATCGTGGATCTGGCCGGCGGCCAGCAGCCGTTCACGAACGAGGCCGGCGACATCCAGCTTGTCGCGAACGGCGAGATCTATAACTTCCCGACGCTGCGGCGCGAGCTCGAGGGGTACGGGCACCGGTTCCGATCGCGTTCGGACATCGAGGTCCTGGTCCACGGCTACGAGCAGTGGGGCGTGGACCTGTTTGCCCGAATTCGGGGCATGTTCGCGCTCGCGCTGTGGGACGGCCGCACGCGTACGCTGGTCGCGGCACGCGACCGCGCGGGGGAAAAGCCGCTCTACTGGAGCCAGACACCGCAGGGTTTGCGGCTCGCGTCAGAGGTGAAGGCGCTGCTCGTCAGGCCTGAGGTCTCGCGCGAACTGGATCCCGAAGGTCTCGACGAGTTCCTCACCTACGAATACATCGTCGCGCCGCGCACGATCCTGAAGCACGTGCGCAAGCTCCCGCCCGCCAGTTATCTCGTCTGGCGCGACGGCCGGGTGGACGTGAAACGGTATTGGGACGCGGCCACGGTGGAGCTGCGCGAGTGGCGCGACAGCGATGCGATTGAGGCGCTCCGCTCCGCGATGCGGCAGGCGGTCGTCCGCCAGATGATGTCGGACGTTCCGATCGGTGCGTTCCTTTCCGGGGGCATCGACTCCAGCACCCTCGTTGCCTTGATGAGCCAGGCGACGCGCCTCCCGATCAACACGTTCAGCATGGGGTTCGACGACGGGAGCTACAACGAGCTGGCGTTTGCGCGAGAGGTCGCGGCGGCGTACGGCACGAACCATCGTGAACGGACCGTCACGCCGGCACTCGAGCCGCTGTTCGACCAGCTGGTCGTGCACCTCGACGAGCCGTTTGCCGACGTTTCGATGTTCCCGACTTACATGGTGTCGTCGCTTGCACGGGAGCATGTAACGGTGGCGCTCTCCGGCGATGGCGGCGACGAGCTGTTCGGCGGCTACGACGCGTACGAAGCACAGGCGCTGGCTGCCCGGCTCGGCAGTTTCGGCGAGGCGGTCATGCCGGCGCTGGCCGCGGTGGCCGCGACACTGCCCCCGACCGAGAAGAAGAAGGGGCTGGTCAACAAGGTGAAGCGGTTCACGTCCGGGGCTGCGACCGCTCCGAGCGACCTCGGTCACTACCGCTGGATGGTGTACCTGAGCGCGGCAGCCAAGGAGCGTCTGTACGGCGATGGCCTTCGCGAGCGGCTGCGGGCCTTCGACGTCTACGCGCCAGTGCGGGAGGCGCTGGGCCGCTTTTCGCAGGACGATCTTCTGAACCGCCAGCTCTACGCCGACCTGAGCGTTTATCTCGCCGATGACATCCTCGTGAAGGTCGACCGGATGGCGATGGCCACGTCGCTCGAGACACGGGCGCCGTTCCTCGACGCCGATGTCATGGAGCTCGCGTTCTCGATGCCGGCGCATTTCAAGATCCGCGACGGCGAGCGCAAGTGGGTGCTGAAGCAGGCGATGAAGGGGATCGTGCCGGAGACGATCCTCACGCGGAAGAAGGAAGGGTTCAGCATCCCGGTGAAGAACTGGCTGCGGCGCGAGCTGGAGCCGCTGATGCGGACGCTGCTGGCGCCGGACCGAGTGTGTGCGCGAGGGCTGTTCGACGCCGCCGAGGTGTCGCGTCTGGTCGAGGAGCATGTCGCCGGCCGCGAGAACCACGCCCACACGCTCTTCCCGCTGATGGTCTTCGAACGCTGGGCGTCCGAGCACCTGTCCTGAAGAAACTACGATCGCGCGAAGGTCGTGCTCTTCGTGCCTTCGTGCTCTCTCTTACGGCACCGGTAGTTGGTAAAACGTTTCTACAGCGGCAATTTCGGCTGCGCGGCGCTCGTCATCCCAGTTCATCTCACCGGCCATTGCGTCGGCGGCTTTGGCGACCGCGTCCTCGCCGGGGTGGCCGGCGGAGCCCGCCTCCGTCCGGCGGATGAGGGCATCGGCGAGCGTTACGGCCATCTCCTCCCGCGCGGCGTACGCGATCTCGAGCGCGGTGACGTCGCACCGCGCGCCGAGCGGGACCGCGAGATGCGGCTCGGAGGCCGCGAGTTTCAACAGCCGGATGCAGTCGGTGCCGTAAGCTCGAACCAGCCGCGCGATGAGGGGCTCGGGGACCTCCGGGCGCTCGCGGCAGACGGTCCTGATGAGATCGGACACCCGGGCGATATCTCCACCGGTGAGCGGCGTGCGATCCGTCCGGCATTCGGGAGCTGCGCGGCCAAGCGATCGAAACGCCGCGTCCACGGCATTGGCGGCGGTCTCGCGCGCCGTCGTGTAGCGGACGCCGTGGATCGAGACCAGTCCGGGAGCGCCGTGATTGGCATGCTCGACGACCGCGCTTTCCCGGAGCAGCTGGACCTGACTTCCGCTGCCCGACACCATCGGAAGCAGCCCACGATGAACGAGCAGCACGTCGTCGCGCGTCAATCGGGCGCGGGGAAACGCGCGGCGTCCATCAGCGAGAAACACATCGAGGTCGGCGCCGGTGACGGTCAGGTCGCTTGCCGCGCCTTGGTGGACGTCGTGGCTCGTGCCGTAGATCGAGATGTTGCGCCACGGCACGATGAAGAGGAAGCGCCCGTCGACGCTGCCGCCGCAGGCATGGCTGAGCGCCGGCTGTCGGACGACGATGTTCATGGCCCGGGAAAGCTTCGGGGCCGGGACCGCCCGCGCCGAAGCGGGCAGCGACTCGACGAGCTCGGGAGCCCAGGCTCCGGCGGCGTTCACGACCACCGAGGCACGGACATCGAACGCCTGGCCGCTGCGTCCGTCGCGGACCCGCGCGCCGGTCACGCGATTGCCGTCGAGCACGAAGCCGGTCGCGGAGACGTAATTCGCGGCGACCGCGCCCGCCCTCGCTGCCGACAGGGTGAATGAGAACGTCACCCGGTCAGCGTTGGTCATCTGGTAGTCGTACCAGATCGCTCCGCCGGAGACAGTCTTCGGATCGACGAGCGGATTCAGCCGCAGCGCGTCGTCGCGGTCGACAATGGTGCCGCCCGGCAGGTGCAGGTCGGGATCGCGAATCCCCTCGCTCCGGTCGCTCGCGACCAGATCGTTGACCGCGAGCGCGACGCGCATTGCCAGCGCGCTCCGCTTCAGGTCAGCCGACGTGGGCACGACGAACGGGAGCGGCCGGACCAGGTGCGGCGCGATGCGGGCCAGCGCGCGTCGCTCGCGGACGAACCGCCGCATCTGGCGCAGGTTCATGGCCTGGAGCGACCGCAGCCCGCCGTGGAGCGTCTTGTGGCTGTTGAACGACGTGCCGCCGCCGAAGTCGCCGCGATCGATGAGCGCCACCGAGAGGCCGCGCTGGGTGGCATCCCAGGCGGCGGCCGCGCCGTAGATACCTGCCCCGATGACCAGCACGTCGAAGCGGGTGTCCGCCAGCCGGCGGAGATCGCGCACCATTCAACCGGACATTGTAGGCCACAGATGGGCGGATGGCGCAGATGCAGCAGGTACAATAGCGGGATCGCATGGCTGACACGATTGCCGACATTCGGCGGTACTGGAACGCGCGCATCCACGATCTCGAGATGACCGACAAGGAAGTCGGCACGCTCGGCTTCTTCGACGACCTCGACGAGTACCGGTTCGACAAGCTGCACTACCTGCCGCAACTGGTGGACTTCGGCGGCTTCGCCAACCACACGCTGCTCGAAGTCGGCTGCGGCATCGGTACCGACCTCGCGCGTTTCGCGAGAGGCGGCGCGAAGGTCACCGGCGTGGATCTGTCGCAGACGGCCATCGACCTGGCGGCAAAGAACTTCGCCCTGCACGGCCTGAACCCGGTCGAGCTGCGGGTGGCCAACGGCGAAGCGCTGCCGTATGCAGACGCCGCGTTCGACCATGTCTACGGCCACGGCGTCCTACAGTACACAGCCGATCCGGCCCGGCTCGTCGGTGAGTGCTACCGCGTGCTGAAGCCGGGCGGTACGGCCATCTTCATGGTCTACAACCGCATCTCGTGGCTGAATGGGTTGTCCAAGGTGATGAAGGTCAAGCTCGAGCACGAGGATGCGCCGTGCCTGCGGACGCTGTCGATTGCCGAGTTCAGTGGCTTGCTCGCTAGCTTTTCCGAGGTGCGCATCGTGCCGGAGCGCTTCCCGGTGAAATCGCGGCTTCACGGTGGATGGAAGGGATTGGTCTACAACACGTGCTTCGTCGGTACCTTCAACTTGCTGCCGCGATCGTGGGTGCGGCCCTTGGGCTGGCACCTCATGGCGTTCTGCCGCAAATAGCCGCGCAGGCGTCAGGCCCGTCCGGGCAGATCGTCTTCCAGTCGGACCGCGAGGGGCCGAATCGCCTGTTCGTGATGGACGTGGCGACTCGCGCCCAGCGCCGTGTCGGCAACCCCGGCGAGTGGGTGGACGAGGAGCCGCAGTGGTCGCCCGACGGTTCGCGCATCACCTACTCGTCCACTCGCAGCGGGCGCGGCAACTACGACATCTATGTGATGCAGGCCGACGGCAGCGGCGTCACACAGCTGACCGACGGGCCGGCCCCGGATCAGGACCCCGCGTGGGCCGCTGACGGCAAGAGCATCTTCTTCACCAGCGAGCGCGACGGCCGCGGCGAGATCTACCGCGTGTGGCTGGACTCGAAGAAGGTGGACCGCGTGACCCGTGGTCTCTCGCGCGCGATCATGCCTGCTGCCTCGCGGGACGGGCGCTACATGGCCTACGCCGCGCAGCTGGTCATGGGCTTCCGCATCCAGCTCGTCGATCTGATGACGGGGGAGGAGCGGACGATTGGGACCAGCGGCGGCGCCTGTCGTCCGGCATTCGCGCCTGATACGAAGGAGTTGGCGTTCGTGGTGCTCGACGCCGAGCCGTCACGCCTCGAGGCCGTCACCGAGACCAGCCGGCGCACCCTGATTGCCGATCGCAAGCTGTGGTCGTACTACCCGGAGTACTCGCCGGACGGGCGCTATGTCGCGTTCTCGGTCAGCCCCGAGCACCACCAGGGTGAGGACTGGGACCTGGCAATCACCGACGCCGCGAAGCCGGGCCAGATCACCAAGCTGACCAGCGGCCCTGGAAACGACCGGGTGCCTCACTGGAAGAAATGAACTGGCCGGGGCGCCGCCTCCCGGCGCGATCACTTGACGAGGTAGATCGTTGCTTCGCGGTTGCGGAAGACCGGCTCGAAGTACTGGGACGCCGCGTCGAAGCGGGCCTGCGCGGCTGGGTGGCGTTTCCGTTCGGGACTGCCGATCAGCAGGTAATCGATGCCGTTCTTGCGGCACAGGTCGTGCGCGGTTTCCGGTGATCCGGTCTCGAAGATCCAGGACGCGCGACGCGAGCCCTGCTCGTACTTGAGCATCGGAACCATCGAGATCGGGAGACCCACCGCCATGCGGCGCTCCGCGAATGCGGCCAGGTACGCCCAACCCTGCGAGTCACGCTGATAGCGCATCCAACTGGAAGACCGCTGATGGTGGCGTGTTCTTCTTGATCCAGTCGAACAGTTCCTGCTCCTCCGGCGCCAGGATCAGCGTCCAGTCGAAGCCGGGCCCCTGGCCCCAGTTGTAGATGTCCTGGGTGTTGTAGACGTCAATCGCCGTCGTCGGAACAGCCGCGGCGATCGCAATGCCAAGCGCGGTCCCCCATACGAGCCGGGTCCGGGCGCGCAGGGTGGCCAGCCAGGCGAAGACGAGGGCCGACAACGCCACCGAGGCGATGAACCACAGGTGTCCGACCCGCCAGCCGACGTAGACGTCCTGGTGATCGCGCACGTCCACGAAGAAGTAAAAGAACCCGAGCGTTACCCACAGCGCGGCGAACACCCACGCGCGATGGTCGCGGTGACGCCACATCAACCACGCGGCCAGCGCGGAGATCAGGATGATTGGCCCGAAGCTGAGCGGCGTCACGAGCCAGACGCGATGAAATGCAAGGCGGTTCGGCGCGACGCTGACGATGCTGCCGCCGTGGTCCACGTACTGCAGCGCGGTGACCAGCGCCGCGGCCAGCACCAGCGGCAGGGCGGCGGCCGCGGCGTGGACGACCCCGCGCCACCATTCCCGCCAACGCAACACCGAGCACGCCTCCCACAATGCGGCCGCGGCCATCAGCATGATTCCGGCGAACGAGCTCACCACCACGCTGAGCCCGATGAGCGCGCCGCCGACGGCCATCGCCGTCGGGTCGAAGCGGTTCCGGCGCGTGGCAATCGCGAGCAGCCCGAGGAGGCCCAATCCGTAACCGAGCGCGTGATGCGGCTGGTAGAAGAGCACCCGCTGCAAGCCGTCGATCGGCATGCCCTGCAAGTCCCAACGCGAAATGGCGTCGATATTCAGGTAACGCACGAGCGACAGCGGTGCGTTCTGCCGCCAGTAATCGATCAGCGCGTAGAGGCCTTCGTAGCTGTTGGCGACGACGACCGTGATGACGCCCGCCGCCGCGGCCCACGGCAACGGCACCAGCCAGCGGGCCAGCCCGAAAAGCAGCGCCACGAACGCCGCGTCGATTACCACCGAGTGAATCAGGAGCCCGGCATCCAGATCCGAATGCGCATTGCGGTAGCTGACCGCCGATGGCAGATGCGGAAACCAGTAGTAGTGCAGCGGATCGTCCCTGTAGAACGGGTTGATCGGCGGCATGTCGCCCTTGGCCACTTCCGCCACCACCGCGCGGCGCCAGACGTAATCGGCGGTGAAGTAGGCGCGGTAGGCCTTGCCGGGCTGAATGTCCTTGCCGACGTGCGCGAACGGCAGCGCGACGAGGAGGGGAACGAGGAGCATCGCGGCGGCCAGCGCGGCCCGGTCTCCGCGCTGGGTTTCGGGAAAAGGCCAGCGCTCACGAACCCGCGAGGCATAAGGCACCAGAAGCAACACGAGCGCCGGAGACGCTGCGAACAGCCACCAGCCGCGGCCGCCGATGACCCAGAACCCGAGCATCACGAGCGTGCTCAGTGCGGTGCCGATGAACGGCCCGAGCGAGACGACCGGCAACCAGCCCGCCGCGGGCCCGGCGGCCGCGCGCACGATCAGCAGGCCGGGCACCATCAGTACGAGCTCCTGGAGCACTCCGGCGACGATGTGTCCGGGTGTGGCGATGCCGGCTAGTGTTCCCGCGAGGCCGACCACCGCGGCAGCCGGCAGCACGAAGCTGGCGGCGCCGCCGTCGGCCTTACGCAACATCTCGTGAACCGTTGGTGCGCGCCGCTGAAGGCAGGCGCGACGTGCGGCCGGCCTGCTGCAGGTGGCCGCGGGTGGCAACGATAATCGAGCGCGACTCGAAACCGACGCCTTGCTGCCGCCACTCGCGCAGCTTGTCGCGCAGCGCGGTGAGCGCGTCACGCTCGGTCGCGCTCAGCCGCGGGGCATCGAGGCGGTCGATGACGGCCAGCTCCAAATCCGCCACGCCATGCCCGGCTTCGAGGGCCAGCAGCCCGCGCCCGTCGGACATCGGGATGATGGCCACACCCGGAATGTGGCTCAAGGCCCGGGCGTTGACGAGAATGAGCGCGCGGCCTTCCGGCAGCCGCACCAGTTCGGCAAGCTCCACCGGGCGTCGGCGCCGGCTGGCCTGCTCGTGCAGCTTGACAATTGCCCACGCTGGATCGGCATGCAGCGCCTTCAGCCAGTCGAGCACGTCATTGGGAAGGGTGAGCGTGACGAGTTGGGCGGGCCGCCCGTACTTGGGAGGCCGGCCCCGGCGATTGCGGGCCGGGGTCATTTCGTTCACAAAACGCAGTCTACCCGCGATTTGACTAGAGGAAATATTGATTCCAAAAAAATCGCGGATCGATTCGGTTTTTCCGTGCAATCGGCACCAGCCTGCGGCCGCCGTGCCGCCTCCTCAGAGCGCGGCAGGAGCTGAGGGAGCGGCCGGCGGCGCCTGTGGCGGCGGCGCGATCCCGGTCTCCGACCGGCGCTTCTCCATCGAGGCGCGGACCAGGAAGAGGGCGTAGGGAACCACCTGCTTGATGGCCGCCACGTTCATCTGGCACGGGCTCAGGCAGGTCGGGCACTTCTTGTCGCGAATCACCCGGCGGTGCGCCTGCGAGCTTTCCCTGAAGTAAATCTCCTCGGGGTCTTCCTTCGTCACGTTCCCGACGATGTCGCTGTTCTCGCAGAAGAACAGGTCGCCGTTCGGGTTGAGCATGATGCCCTGGGTCTGGAACGGGCACGGCGCGGTGCGGTGATAGCCGTTCGCGATCATGTCCGCGTAGTGCATGTAGATGTAGTTCTGTCCGTCGAGCAGCGGATCCTGCCGGACCCGATCGAGGAAGAACCTCCGCATCCGCTGCTCCTGCTCGCCTATCGGCCGCAGCTTCCCCTCGAGCTCGCTGTTGCCGAGCATCGCGTCGGTGAAGCGGACCATGTTGAAGACGATGTCCAGCTTCTCCTTCTTCGCCCACGCCAGGATGTTGCCCGCATCGTCGAGATTGGTCTCGAAGATGGTGGAGGAGATCCCGAAGTTGAAGCGGTAGGTCTTCTGGAGCTCCTGCATCGCGGCAATGGTCTTGCCGGCCTTCTCGAACGCGTTCTTGACGTTCCTGACCCTGCCGTGCATGTCGTTGACGCCGTCGATCGACACGCGCGTGGAGAAGATCACGTTGCGCTCGTTACAGAGCTGGACGATCTTCGTCAGCATCGGAATCGCACGATGGTGCGTGATCCCGGTGGTGTTGAGGGTCAGCTTCCGGAGCTTGGGGAACTTGTCGATCATCACCCGCGCGATATCGACGAGGTCGTTGCGCGTGGTCGGCTCACCGCCGGAGATCGAGGCGTTCTCGATGTCCTTCCACAGGTTTGACGAGAAGGCGCGCTCGATCTGCTCGAGCGTCATGTCTTCCTTGCGGTTGCCGCGCGTCCAGTTGCTGCACATTTCGCAGCGGGCGTCGCAGACGAAGGTGCAGTGGAAGATGAAGACGGTGGGGTGGAGCGGCGTGTATTTCGCAACCGCGGCCCGGACAAGGTCGCGAGGGGCGCTCAGGGCCGCCTTCGCGAGATATTTCGCTGCATAGACCTGTGCCATGTAACCCGATGATTTTACAGGATTTCTCCCGATTACAGCAACCCCGACCATGGCCGGGGCGCGGCTGGACCCCGTCCGGGGCTCACGGCGCCAGTTCGTAGCGCTGACGAAGGGCGTCACAGAGTATCTGCGCCATGCGGACGTAGCCGTCTTCGGTTGGATGGAGTCCGTCCGCGCCGATGAGGCTGAGGTCGACGGTCGTCTCGAAATCCACCAGCTGCGCGCCTTCGGCGACAGCGACGTCGCGAAGCGCCCGGTTGTAGGCGGAGATCAGCGCCGGATCCGCGGCGCGCGACCCTCCGGCGCGCTGCGGAGGCTCGGTGCAAATCAACACGTCCGCACCGCGCTGCCGCGCGTCCCGCGCCATCGACTGGATGTAGCCGGCGACTCGAGGAATCGATCTGGCCCCGTAAAACGAGACGTCATTGACCCCGTGCATCAGGATGACAACTTCCGGAGCGTCCGCTTGCATCACGCCGGGGAAGCGCACCACGCCGTCCTCTGCGGCCTCGCCGCCCTTGCCCTCGTTGAACATCTCGACGGTCTGATCGCGGTAGCGCCCGGCCAGCATCGCCTGCAGCTTGAAAGGGTAAGAGGTCGGCAGTCCCGCGCCCATCGTCGTGATCGCCGGTGAGGTCGTTCCTCCGGTGAGGCTGTCACCGAACGCGACGTAGCGCGTCCGCGCGATGCGCGGCACCGCGGGAACGGGCGCGGGCGGTGCAGCGGTCGGCTGGTCGCTGGACTGGCGCACCGGCGTCGGCGCCGTCGGCGAACCGCTGCAGGCTGACATCGCCGCGGCAACCGAGACCATGAAGAGGGCACGCGAGACCGACTGGCAGATCGGCCATCCCCGCGCCGCCAGGATTAGGGGCAAGTCTTCAGCGGACAACATTCCATCCGCAGCCGGCAATTTTTCCTTTGGAAAACCCTTGAGCCGGAACTGCCCTAGAATTGGCGAACTCGGATGAAGGCTCGCCACCTGGCCACTGTGACAGCCGTTTACGCGCTGCTCACGGTGCTGATGGCCTATCCGTACTCGGTCACGCCGGGGACCTCCGTCCTGGACAACTCCCCGGACATCCACCTGTACATCTGGACGCTTGGCTGGGACGTCCACGCCCTGCTGCACCAGCCGTGGGCGATCTTCGACGCCAATATCTTTCACCCGTATCTCAACACGCTGGCCTACTCAGAGAACCTGCTCGGCACGTCGTTCCTGGCCGCGCCCGTGATCTGGCTGACCGGCAACCTCGTGCTGGCGATGAACCTCGCGAACCTCGCGACGTGCGTGCTGTGCGGCACGGGAGCGTACCTACTCGGGCGATCGCTCGGCTTCGGCGAGGGCGGGGCGTTTATCTGTGGGCTGGTCTACGCATTCGCGTCACCGCGGTTCATCAAGATGGGCCAGTTGCACCTGAACGCGGTGCAGTGGATACCGTTTGCGTTGACCTACCTGCACGCGTATTTCGAGCGCGGCCGACGCGCGGACCTGCGGAAGGCGCTTGGGTTCGGGTCGCTGCAGGCGCTGGCCAGCGGCCACGGTGCGGTCTTCCTCGGCCTGGCCGCGTCAGTGGTGTGCGGATGGCATTTCGTCTGGGGCGAGCCGTGGCGGCTGGCGAAGCGTATGCGCGATATCGGGTTGGCGGGCGTCTGCCTGCTACTGCCGGTCGTCTGGCTCGTCGCCCACTATCTCGTGGCCCAGCGCGAGGCGGACCTGATACGGGGATACGGCCCGGGGACCATGCCGCCGCTCGTCGACTTCTTCGCCTCTCCGTCGACGGTGCATCAATCGCTGCTGGGGCTCGCCCTCGGCAGGCCGATCGGTGACGAAGCGAACGCATATCTCTTCCCAGGGCTGCTGGTGCTGTTTCTCGCCGGATTCGCGCTCGTCGCCCGACGCTGCGCCGGCGGGGCCGCAGGCCCGCCCCCCGCTTCGGCTGCGCCTGAGGAGCAGTATCGTCGGGCTCTACGGCACACTCGCGGTGGCCTCCACGTCGCTGTTCATCTCCTGGCCGATCACCGTCTGGCATTACGCCTACAGCTGGCCGGGGTTCAACTTCATACGGGTCCCAGCCCGCTTCGTCGTTCTGACGCTGCTGGCTCTTGCCGTGCTCACCGCTAGCAGTTTCGAGCGCTTGACGCGGGGCTGCACGCGGCGGGCGTACATGGGCTGGACAGCCGCGCTCGCCGTTCTCCTGCTTGCCGAGTACGCGACCCCGCAGTTCAAGGGCGTATCCTTCACGCTCGACGTGCCGGCGATCGACCGTTGGCTCGCCACCCAGCCGGAGCCATTCGTTTTCGCGGAGGTTCCGGTCCCACGAGCAACCGGACCATTGGAGCGCCAGCAGACCGGAGCGATGCTTCATTCGACGGTGCACTGGCAACGCACCGTGCACGGCTACAGCGGGATCAGGCGGCCACTGCACGAGGAGTTGTACCGCGTCCTGCACGGATTTCCGGACAAGGCCAGCGTGGCGAGCCTCCGCGGCCTTGGCGTTCGCTACATCGTCGTGCACACCGAGCAGTACGCCGGCAGCGCCTGGCAGGCAGTGGAGGCGCGGCTCGGAGCGTTCCCCGAGCTCCGGCTCCTGCATGTCGAAGGTGAGGGGCGGGTGTATGAACTCGTGCCCTGACCGAATTTGCTCGAAACAATTCGGGGAGGGCGATTGGGCACGTCACGATTCTCCAGGGAGACCCGAATTCAGGTGACCCGAGTCGGCTCGGCAATCGTGAACCTGGGGGTTCTGTTGGTGTCGCTGGCCGTCTCGGCCCTTGGCGGCGAGGCGGCCACTCGCTGGATCTATCGCGACCTCACGACCACCAGCGACTTCCATGGCTTCTTCACTCAGCGGTGGCTGCGTAGCGCCGTACGGCACAACCACTACGGGTTCCGCGGCCCGGAGTTCGATGAGATAAAGCCTGCCGGCGTCTACCGCGTCGCGGTGCTCGGCGACTCGTTTGCCTACGGAAATGGCGTTGCCGAACAGGATCGTTTTTCGGATCGGCTTGGCGCCGCGCTCGAGCCGCGGCACATTCAAGTCCTCAACTTCGGGTTTCCCGGAAACAACTGGCCGGACAACGTCATGACCCTCGAGCGGCGGGTGCTGCGGCTGAAACCGAATTTCGTGCTGCTTCAGTGGGGCACGAACGACATCGAGTTCGAGATCGAGGCCAGGCCCCGGACCGAGATCACCCCACTGGCCGTGAATCGCAACCTGCACGAGTGGCTCTACGCGCGCTCGGCGCTCTACTCGATGCTCAACGCCGAATGGGTTCAGTACAGGCTCCGCCAGCACATGGGTGACTCCTACGAGGACTACCTGCGCCGGTTGTACGGAGATCCCAACAGCACAGGTTCACGCAAGGCGGACGAATGGATCCAGCGGTTCTTTGACGACTGCCGTCGCGAGCACGTGCCGCTGGCAATCGTGATGTTCCCGCACTTCACCGAAACGCTGGCCGACTATCCGCTGGAGTTCCTGCACGTCCGCATGCGGCAGCAGTGCGAGCAGGCGGGCGTCACGTACGTCGACCTGCTCGACCGCTATCGCCAGGTGCAGGACACGAGGACGTTGTGGGCGAGTCCTCTCGACCAGCACCCGAACGCGCTCGCCAACCGCATTGCCGCGGACGAAATTCTGGCGGTGCTGGCGCCGACCTGGGGTTTCGACCGCGCAACGAAGTAATTTCGCCGGTTAGCGGTCGGCAGAGGGCTGGCGCAGCCACAACCAGAGGCCGGGGATGTTGCCGGCCAGGCCGGTGACGATGATCAGGGTGGAGAGGGCGAACGAGGCCTCTTCCGGCACGCCGACCGGGCCGAGCATCCACACGAAGACCCCTTGCGGAAGACCGAAGCCGCTCACCGAGATCGGCAGCAGGAGCATCAGCAGCCCCAGCGGCATGAACAGCAGGTAGTAGCCGAAGGGCACCGTCAGCCCGAGACCCAGCCCGAGCACGTAGGCTTCGACGATCCGAATCAGCTGGATCGCAACCGACCAGAAGAATACGGCGGCGAGCGTGGACTTGCGGTTGCGATAGCGGCTCATCGCGTCGGCCAGCCTCAACAGCGAACGTCCCGCGCGAGTGGCGTGGGCCCGGCCGGCGAGGACCGCTTTCACTGCGTGATCGATCCAGAACGCGCCGACGCTTATGGCGATCAGCACCCCGATGATCGCCAGCGCACGCCAGTCGCTGGCGGCCGCAGAGGTCCACGCCAGGAGCCCGACTACTCCCATCAGCGCGAGCGAGAGCGTGCCGAGCAGGCGATCCACGACGACCGAGGCCACGGCCTCGCCGGTCTCGAGGATGTGATTGCGGAGGCTATAGGCGCGGGCCATGTCGGCGCCGACGCCGGCCGGCAGGAAACTGCCGACGAACGAGCTGACCAGGAAGATATCGGCGGCTTTCGCCGTGGTGATCGCCACACCGCTGGCCCGGAGCAGCAGCACCCAACGGTAGATCATGATGACCCGATCGAACCCGACCAGGGCCAGCACGAAGAGGAGGTGGGGCAGGCGAACCGTGAAGACAGCTCGGACCGCCTCGCGCATGTCGATCCGGGTGGACAGCCACCAAAGAATGGCCGCCGAGAGAATTAGCCTCGCCCAGGTCGATCGTAGAAGGCTAATCATCGCGGCTTTTGAGCCACGAACGTCAGCGTCTCGAAGAGGTTCTTGCGTACCTTGAAGACGAACTCCTCGGTCCCGGTGTGTCTCGACAGCGCGTCGACGCCCGGAAGGTTGACCAGAAGCGCCAGCGCCGCGAGCGCGTCGCGCGCGAATCCCGTGGCCACGCCGATCCCGCGCTCGATGTGGAGGATGGTGAACCCGCTGTCGTTGAACAACTGCTTTACGCGCCGCTCGGTGGTCACGAAGTTGTGGGTGTAATCGACATCCCAGAAGAACGTTCGTTCCTTGAGGTAGTCGGGCACAACGACGAAGAAAATTCCGCCCGGGCGAAGCGAGCGGAGCGCCTCGAACGTGAATTGCCGGGCGGCGTCGATGCCGCTCATGTGCTCCAGCACCTGGTCGGCATAGACGACGTCTGCGCTCGCGTCGGCCATCGGCATGGGCGGTGTCCAGGCCTCGACGACTTTCAGCCCCTTGGCTCGCAGCACGTCGATCAGGATCGGGCTGGCTTCAACGGCCGTGTAGTTCCAGCCGGCCTCTACCGCCTGCTCGGCGAGCGAGCCGTGTCCAGGGCCAATTTCGAACATGGCGCCCGGAGGTGTGGCGTATCTCTGGAGCAGGGACAGCCGATGCCGCTCGATCTTCCCGCGCCGGCCGCTCCCGTAGGTGGTCAGCTTCTTCTCGGAGAAGCTTTTATAGAAGGTGTCGGGCTGCGAGGACATCAGCCGACGATTGTACGCCGTGGAGCCGGTCCAGCGGTATGCACGTCCGCCGGCCAGTAACGAGTCGCCAGGTTCGTCTCAGAAGATCGTGTAGATGAACGGCGCGAGCGCCGAACTCTGCGCGAAGATCAGCAACGTGCCAACCAGCACCATCACGAGGATCACGGGCAAGAGCCACCACTTCTTGCGCTCCTTCAGGAATCCCCACAACTCACTTGCCAGACCCATGTGCCGTCCTCCTAGTATTGCCGTTTCAGGTTGCTGGCCCGCCGTTCTTGCGCCCTGGCCTTCCAGTAACTGCCGTCATGCGCTGCATGCGCCAGGGGATTGCCGCCCGCCGCGCGGCGGACGAGCCCGATCGGTGTCAGCACCAGCAGATACATCACGCCCATGACCACGGGCGTGGTGACTCGCGAGATGACGTGAGCCAGGCGCATCCAGGCGCGTTCGACCGAACCAAGCCGGGTCGGGATCAGCAGTCCTGCCACCGCCAGTGTGGCGCCGATCCCGCCAAGTACGCCCGTGCTGACCGGGTGGGCGCGCCACCACGCGATCGCAGCGAGGACGAGAAACGCGCCGCCGACCGTGAGCCCGAAGCGGCGGCCTTGGGCCGCAGTCAATCGGGTTGAAACTCCTGCTGCCACGATTTGTCGTCCGTCCATTTTGGCTGCGCCGCCTTCTCGAGCACACACGGGCCGAGAACCAGCGCGTCGATGTTAGTCCGCATGAAACACCGGTACGCATCCTCCGGCGTGCAGACGATCGGCTCGCCGCGGACGTTGAACGAGGTATTGACCACGACCGGACATCCGGTCTTTCGTTCGAAGGCCGTGATCAATGCGTGGTAGCGCCGGTTGGTATCCGGTGTCACCGTCTGGATGCGCGCCGAGTAGTCGATGTGGGTGACCGCGGGGATGTCCGAGCGCGCCACGTTCAGCTTGTCGATACCCCACAGCTCGCGCTGTTCGGCGGTCAGCGGAATGCAGCGCTCCCGTTTCACCGGCGCGACGATCAGCATGTAGGGCGAGTCGCGGTCGAGCTCGAAGTACTCGGACACCCGCTCGCGCAGCACCGACGGCGCGAACGGGCGGAACCCCTCGCGGAACTTGATCTTGATGTTCATGTCCGCCTGCATCTTCGGGCTGCGCGGATCGCCGAGGATGCTGCGGGCGCCCAGTGCGCGCGGCCCGAACTCCATCCGGCCGTCGAACCAGCCGACAATCTTATCGTCGGCCAGATAGCCAGCCACGCGTTCGAGCTGGGCCGGCTCGTCGAGTCGTTCGTAGACGGCTCCCGTCGATCGTAGGTACACCTCGATCTCGATCGGAACTGAACTCCGGGCCGAGGTAGGCGCCCTTCATGGCGTCCCTGCCGGGCACGACTACTCGAGGCTGCTGGAGGTGCCGATGGTGCACGAGCTGAGCGACGCCGAGCGCGCCACCGGCATCGCCGGCCGCCGGCTGGATCCAGATGTCCTCGAACGGTCCCTCGCGCAGCAGCCGGCCGTTGCCGACGCAGTTGAGCGCGACGCCGCCGGCCAGGCAAAGGTTCGTCGGCGCCGGTGCGGGCGTGTGCGCGTTCGCGCCATCCGCAGCATGATCTCTTCGCAGACGACCTGAACCGAGCGGGCGAGGTCCATCTCCTTCTGCGTGAGCTTCGACTCGGGTTGGCGCGGCGGCCCGCCGAACAGCTCGTCGAACGCCGCGCTCGTCATCGTCAGACCGGTGAGATAGTTGAAGTACTTCTGATTGAGACGGAACGATCCGTCCTCCCTGAGATCGAGCAGCTCGCGGTAGATCAGGTCGACGTACGTCGGCTCACCGTAGGGAGCGAGCCCCATCACCTTGTATTCGCCCGAGTTCACCTTGAAGCCGGTGTAGTAGGTGAACGCCGAATACAGGAGCCCGAGCGAGTCTGGCCAATGCAGCTCGGCGAGGATCTCGATGTCGTCGCCTTGTCCCATCCCAATCGACGCCGTTGCCCATTCTCCGACGCCATCCATGGTCAGAATCGCCGCCTGCTCGAACGGCGACGGGAAGAAGGCGCTCGCAGCGTGCGACTCGTGGTGCTCGCAGTACAGAATCTCGCCGGAATAGGCGAGCGCGTCCTTGAGCTGCCGATCGATGTGCAGCTTGTCCTTGATCCAGAGCGGGCCGGCCTTGAGGAACGATCGGAACCCGGCCGGCGCGACCGCCAGGTAGGTCTCGAGGATGCGCTCGAATTTGAGGAGGGGC
Source organism: uncultured Acidobacteriota bacterium (assembly GCA_963709325.1). GTDB lineage: Bacteria > Acidobacteriota > Vicinamibacteria > Vicinamibacterales > UBA2999 > VFZN01. The sequence goes on from CAVPVV010000001.1 coordinate 1,006,789, forward strand.
TTGTCGTAGAAGCCGATCGCGGTGAGGTCCTGGACCCCGATGCCGGCCTGCTCGAGGCAGAATGTCACCGCGTGATGAGGAAAGGCGGCGTCGCCCTTCTTACGGGTGAAGCGCTCTTCCGACGCCGCGGCGACGATGTCGCCGTCGTTCAGGAGGCAGCGGCGCTGTCGTGATAGAACGCCGAAAGACCGAGGACGTATCGACTCATTTCTCCGCGACCGGCGCATCACCGGCAGGTCTAGCCCGGTTTCGCGTCACCCTCGACGGCCCGCCGTCGAGCCACCCGATCGTCTGCATCGTTGGCAGGCGACGATCGGGCAACTCCCGGCGTGTGGAGTTCAGTTCGATGGCGAGCGACAGTCGGCGGTCAGAACCGTCCCGCGCCGGTCCAGCGGCCGGGCTCTTCGCCGGTGAACACGCGCCAGCCGACGACCGGGTTGGTGCCGCAGTGGCCCGACAGCATGTCGACGAGATGCACTTCGGTCGAGCCCTCGCGCGTGCCGTCGCCCCAGTGATAGGCCGCCTCGTCGCCGGCGGCCACGACCGGGACGCCGTTGTTGTCGGCGGCGGTGCGGGTCGGCTTGCCGTTGTAGCCCCAGCGCTGATCGACCTGCCGGAAGGCGTCGATGACCCGGTCCTGCCACGGGTCGTTGACGTACTTCAGCCCGCGCGGGCACGAGTCGCTGGCGTTGGAGAACTGCGAAAAGAGCAGCCCGCTCATGTCGGGCAACGGCCGGGTGGGCGTCGCGCCGCCAGAGATCACTCCGGTGGTCCGGCCTGGACGTGGATAGATGAACATGCCGACGGTGCCGGAGTTGACCGTGACGTCGGTGACGTCGCTCCAGCCCGGCGTCGGGGTCGCGCCGCAATGGCCGCCCATCACGTCGATGATGTAGACGCGCGTGCTGAACTGGGAATCGCCGGCGCCGTAGTGATAGTCGATGACGTCTTTCGACGGGTCGTTGGGGTTGCCGCGCTTGCCGTTGTAGCCCCAGCGCAGGTCCTTCGTCCGCAGCGTGTCGACCAGCTTGTCGAGCCAGATCCAGCCGCGCTCGCCTTGGGTGTCCTGGCAGGAGTTCTGCCAGTCGCTGGAGTTCTGGCCGCGTACTGGGAATTGACCGTGCCGCTCTCGTTCGGGAGCGGGAGGCGCGAACCCGGAGCAGGATCGGGCGTCCGGATAGCCGTCGAGGATGAGCCCGCCGGTTGCGGCGGCCTGCTGCGGCGTGACGAAGTTGGCCACGGCCGACCAGGGCCCGGTCGCCCCTTCCTGCCGGGCGCGGACCCGCCAGTTGTAGGTGGTGTTGAAAGCCGCGTCAACGGCTGCCTGGTAGCTCGTGCCCGTGACATTGGTCGTCAGCAACACTGCCCCGTCCGCTCCCGAGACCTCCAGGTCGTAGCTGGGGTTGACCCCGTTTGCGGCGTAGGTGCCGCTGGCGGCGGTCCAGGTGAAGGTCGGACGGCGGGTGTCGACCCGAGCGCCCCCGATCGGAGATACGAGAGCCGGCGCCGAAACCTTCAGGGTGGATCCGTCAGCGGCCGCGGCGAGATTGCCGCCGGCAGCGGCCGAAGGTGAGGTGGGGGTCTGGGCTGTGCCGCCGCACGCGGCCACGCTCACGACTGCGGCCACCGCAAAGCCGGACCGCAGAAAAGGGCTCTTCATCGTTGGAGTACTCCGGTGTTGATTGGGTCACGCGCTCCCAGGCGCGGAAAGATTATGCCCGACTCGCAGCTCAACGACAAAAATGTACAAACAAATGCCCAGCTACGCCTCTTTACGGAGGGGGCAGCTGGGCACTGGCTTAGGTGATTAGCACTACGGTGTGGCGACGCGGCCCGGGCGCGGGTAGATGAACATGCCGACCGTTCCCGAGTTGAAGGTGATGTCGGTGACGTCGTTCCATCCCGGTGTCGGCGACGCGCCGCAGTGCCCGCCCATCACGTCGATGATGTAGACCCGCGTACTGAACTGCGAATCGCCGGCGCCAGAGTGGTAGTCGATGACGTCCTTCGACGGGTCATTCGGGTTCCCGCGCTTGCCGTTGTAGCCCCAACGGAGGTCCTTGGTGCGGAGCGTGTCGATCAGCTTGTCGAGCCAGATCCAACCGCGCTGGCCGTATTCGTCCTGACAGGAATGCTGCCAATCGTCGTAGTTGGCGGCGTACTGAGCGTTAACGGTCCCGCTCTCGTTCGGTAGCGGGAGGCGCGATCCAGGCGGCGGATCCGGCGCGCGGAAGCCCTCCAGGACCAGCCCGCCGGCCACTTGCTGCTTCGGAGTCACGAAGTTGGCCACGGCCGACCAGGGACCGGTTGCGCCGTCCTGGCGGGCCCGGACGCGCCAGCTGTAGGTGGTGTCGAATGCCGCATCAACCGTCGCCTGGTAGCTGGTTCCTGCAACATTGGTCGAGAGCAGCACGGCACCATCGGCGCCAGACACTTCGAGGTCATAGGTGGGATTGACGCTGGCTGTAAAGGTCCCACTCGAATCCGTCCAGGTGAATGTCGGACGGCGCGTATCGACGCGGGCTCCACCAATCGGCGACACCAGCGACGGTGCCGAGACCTTCAGCGTGGAACCGTCAGCGGCCGCGGCGAGGGTGCCACCGAGAGCGGCCGAAGGTGAGGTGGGGAGTTGTGCTGTGCCGCCGCACGCGGCCACGCTCACGACTGCGGCCGCGGCAATGCCCGACCGCAGGAAAGTGCTGTTCATCGTTGCATTACTCCGGTGTTAGAGGTCACGCGCTCGCAGGCGCGGAACGATTATGCCCGAAGTAATTCACTCAGCAACGAAAATGTACAACCAAAAGCGCCAGCGAACCTCCGGGAAGGCCCACTGGCGCAATTGGTTAGGGGACTCCCCCTACGGGTTGCCGGCCGCCGTCGTCGCCGGCCGGCCCGGGCGCGGGTAGATAAACATCCCAACGGTGCCGGAGTTCACGGTCACCGACGTGACGTCGATCCAGGCCGGTCCCGGCGAGCCGCCGCAGTGCCCGACCATCACGTCCAGGATGTACACCTGGGTGCTGAACTGCGAGTCGCCCGCGCCGTAGTGGTAATCGACGACGTCGCCGGAGGGGTCATTGGGGTTGCCGCGCTTCCCGTTGTAGCCCCAACGCAGGTCCTTGGTGCGCAGCCGATCCACCAGCTTGTCGAGCCACACCCAGCCCCGATTCCCCTGCGAGCTCTGACAGGAATTCGCCCAGTCGCTGGGGTTGCGGTTGGCTTCGTCTGCGACGGTGCCAAACTCGTTGGGGAGCGGCAGCCGGCCGCCCGGCGCCGGGTCCGGGGTGCGGAAGCCATCGGTGACTAGCCCGCCCGTGTTCACTGGTGGCTGATTCGGCGAGACAAAGCTTGCACTGGCCGACCACGGGCCGGTGGCGCCATCCTGCCGGGCGCGCACCCGCCAGGTGTAGGTCGTGCTGAAGGCGGCATCGGAAGTCACGTCGTGCGCGGTGCCGGTGACCATCGCCGTGTAGACGACGGCGCCCTCAGCGGTGACTTCCACCTCGTAGACCGGAGCGGCGCTGGCGTAGGTGCCGGAGACGTCGGTCCATTGCAGTTGCGGCTTGCGTGTCGTGACTCGGGCGCCGCCGATGGGGGAGACGAGCGACGGGGCAGTGACTTTCAGGGTCGACCCATCGGCCGCCGCGGCGGTCGAGCCGCCGGTCGCCGCCGACGGGGCGGTGGGCGACATCGGGCTGCCGCTGCAGGCGGCGATCGTCAGAGAAGCGGCCAGGGCCGCACCGGACTTCCAGAACGTGCTCGTCATCCAGACAACTCCACGGCCCGCTGATCCGGGGTGCGCACACCACCTCAGCCAATCCAGCGAGCCGTCGGCATGGTAGCCGAGTCGCTTATGAATTTTCAAGCTATTGACGCTGTTTATATGTTTTTTTGATTTTGGCCGAGCTGGCCCATCCGTTGCGGAATTAGCGGAATCCGGCCGCATTCCGCACAAATGTTTGCCGTTCGGCTCAGCAATTTTCCTTTGGAGAATTGAGCGAGACCGATCCGGATGCTACACTGCATTCTTTTGCAGCGAACACCGATCCCCCTTTTCGAGGAGCCACACACCGTGATGCAGAAGACGATCCGGGCCGCGCTGATTGCGGCCGCGCTGGTTGGAGTGAGCCTGCCGGCTTATGCGCAGACTCCGTGGGAGGACCGAGGGTTCGTGAACCTCTCTTTTGGCCTCGATACCGGGACCGAGACGATCGCCCGTAACTCGACCTTTACGGTCTACAACGAAACAGGATCCGTGGACACCAGCGCGGACTTCGGATCGTTTGGCATTTTCGACATCGCGGGCGGCGCCCGCGTGTATCGCAATTTCGCGATTGGCCTCGGCTACCACACCGGCGACACCACCGGCAGCGGTAGCTACACCGCAACCGTGCCACACCCGCTCTTCTTCGACCGCCCGCGGACCGTCAGCGGCACGTTCGACGATGCCCAGCGCGACGAGCACGCCACGCACCTGATGTTCGGCTACATGCTGCCGCTGGGCGACAAGTACGACGTGCTGGTTTACGCCGGCCCGTCGTTCTACCACGTCTCGCAGCAGATGGTGACCAACGTTACCTTTACCGAGGTCGGGCCGCCCTACACGAACATCAACGTGCTGCCCGCGATCGAGACCGTGAAAAAAAGTGCAACCGGCTACAACTTCGGCATCGACGGCAGCTACTTCCTCTATCGGACCGACAAGTTCCGGATTGGCGCCGGCGCGTTCCTCCGCTTCACCGGGGCCTCCGCCGACCTGTCCTTCGCAGGCGGCACGGTGAAGACCGACCTCGGCGGGACGCAGTTCGGCTTCGGGGCACGAGCAAGGTTCTAACCAGGGTTCGAGAGCATCGCGCGGCGACTGGGAGCACGCGATCGGACTCGGAGCGGCGCTCCGGCGGAACCGGTTTGGACAACCCAAACGCGAAAAAAGGGGGGTTCCTGGCATTCGCCGGGAACCCCCTTATTGTTCTGAAGCGCCGAACCCCTGTTAGAACCTTCCCCGTGAAATCCAACGTCCGATCGTGCCGCTGTTGAGCGTGACGTCAGTGACGTCGTTCCATACAGGCGACGGATTGCTGCCACAGTGCCCGCCGATGGTGTCGATGATGTAGACGTTGGTCGTCCCCTCATCGGGGTCGCTGCCGTAGTTGTAGTCGACCACGTCCTTCGACGGGTCGTTCGCGTTGCCGCGCTTGCCGTTGTAGCCCCACCGCGTGTCGTGGCTCCGCAGCGCGTCCACGACGCGATCCATGAACTCCCACGAGCCGCCTTCGTCTTGGCAGGAGTTGCGGAGCGCGTTCGGGAACTGCGCCGCGACGTCCTGCACCACGCTCGCCCCGTAACCGGGGAGTGGCAGTCGGCCCGACGATGGATTCGGGGTGCGCTGACCGGTGCCGGTGCCGCCGCCGGTTCCACCACCGCCGCCGGTGCCGCCGCCACCGCCGCCGGCGGGAGCGTTCGGTGTCCGGAACGACACCACCTGCGAGAACGCGCTCGTCGTCACGCCATCGGTCGCGTAGGTCCGCCAGTAGTAGGTGGTGGCGTAGGGGACGTTGCCAACGGCGATCGACGTCACGCCGCTCGGATCCGGCGCCGCGGACAGCACGGCAACGATGGCATTCGGATCAGGGGCCGAGCCAACCTCGATACGGTAGATGACGTTGCTCGTGCCGGACATGCGGCCGTTGCGGAGCTTGAACACCGGCGCGATGGTCGCGATATTGCCGATCGGCTCGAGCGGTGTCGGCGGCTCGAGGACCACCGGTTCCACCACCCTGAAGCTCGAAGCCGCGGACCACGGCCCGGTGTTCGCGCCGTCCTGGGCGCGAACGCGCCAGTAGTAGGTGTAGCCGGCTCCCAGCAGGGACGGCATCCGGTAGCTGGTCTGGCCGTTGCCGCCCGGCGTGATCCGATCGGCCTGGTGCAGCAGCGTCTGGAAGTTGGCGTCCGACGCCATCTCGAGTGACAGCCACAACCCGCGCTCGCCGCTGGTCGTCGGATTCTGGATGATCAGGGTGACCGGGTCGCCGCTCTGGACGATTTCCGCGCCTGAGGAGGGTTGCAGGGTGCCGGGCGCGGTGATGTTGACACCCGGGATCGGGCCCGCCACCGACGGACTGAGCGGATTGGCGCTCTTGGCCTGTTCACAGGCAACGGCCAGGAGCACGAGGCCGCAGACGCCGGCCAAGGATAGTGCGGAACGCATCGAGACCTCTCCCTACCGCGCTATCGGATCACCGTGCGCGGAACTTTACAGTGGTGCCACGACCATCCGCTGGGAGAGGACAGTCCGGCCCGTATAATACCTCGTGCGCATCCTGATGCTTGCGCCGGAGCCGTTCTTCGAGCCCCGCGGCACGCCCTTCAGCGAATACCACCGCCTCAAGACCCTGTCCGAGCTCGGGCATCACGTGGACCTGGTGACCTACCCGATCGGGCGCGATGTCGAGATTGCAAACGTGCGCATCTACCGGACCTGGCGGCCGCCGCTGGTCACCCGGGTCGGCATCGGTCCCTCGTTCACCAAACTCCTGCTCGATGCCCTGATGCTGTTCACCATCGCCGGCCGGGTGATGCGCGAGCGCTACGACGCGATTCACTCGCACGAGGAGATGGGGCTGATCGGAGTGTGGCTCTCGCGATGGCTCGGGATCCCGCATCTCTACGACATGCACTCGAGCCTGCCGCAGCAGTTGAGCAACTTCAAGTACAGCAAGTCCGGCATGCTGCACCGGCTGTTCACGTGGGCCGAGGGACGCATGGTGCTCGAGTCCCAATCGGTCATCACCATCTGCCAGGAACTGCAGGACACGGTGACCCAGATGGGCGCCGGCTCGCGATCGCTGCTGATCGAGAACGTGATGGGCGGCGACGTGGACGAGGCGCCGTCCCGGCCGGCCGCCGAGATCCGCACGGCGTGGGGGATTGCCGCGGATGCACCGCTGGCGCTCTACACCGGTACCTTCGAGCCCTACCAGGGCGTCGAGATGCTGATTGAGGCGGCGGCGAGCCTCGGCCGCAGCCGTCCCCACGCGCGCGTCCTGATCGTCGGCGGCGAGCCGCAGCAGGTGGATCGGGCCCGCGGCCTGGCCCGCGAGCTCGGAGCGGCGGACGTGGTGGTGTTCACCGGGCAGCAGCCGGCGCGCGAGATCCCGAGCTTCGTGCAGGCGTGCGACGTGCTGGTGTCGCCGCGGATTCGCGGCACCAACACGCCGCTGAAGATTTACTCGTACCTGCGGTCGGGCAAGCCGATCGTGGCAACCGACCTGCTGACCCACACCCAGGTGCTGACGCCCGACATCGCGGCGCTGGTCGCGCCCGAGCCGGAGGCCTTTGCCGTGGCGCTGGCGCACCTGCTCGACGATCCGCGCGAGCGGGCCGCGCTCGCCGCGCGGGCCAGGGCGGTCGCTGACGCCAAGTACAGCCGCGAGTCGTACGTTCGCCGTACCGCCCAGGCCTACGCCCGCCTGTCGAACGGCGCCGCCGGCCAGGCGTCCTCGTCCATTCCCGTGGCCGAACGGTGAGCGTGCTGGTCACCGGCGCCACCGGCTTCACCGGTGGACACCTGGCGGCGACGCTGGCCAGGCGCGGCGAAACCGTGCGCGCGCTCGTCCGGCCCGCGGAGCCGGGCCCGCTTCGATCGGTCACCGCTGCCGGCGCTCGGCGTACAGGCGGTGGAAGGCGACCTTGGCGATCCGGCGTCCGTGCGGCACGCCGCTGATGGCGTCGAGGTCGTGTATCACATCGCCGCGACCTATCGCGAAGCGGGACAGCCGGACTCCGCGTATCGCGCCATCAACGTCGAGGGGACGCGCAACCTGCTCGAGGCGGCGCGCGCCGGCGGCGCGCGTCGATTGGTTCACTGCTCGCACCGGCGGCGTGCACGGCCACATCGCGAATCCGCCGGCGCACCGAAGATGCGCCGTTCAATCCCGGCGACATCTACCAGGAGACCAAGCTCGAAGCCGAGCAACTGGCCCGCGAGTTCGGCCGCGACACCGGCTTCGACGTCGTCGTGGCGCGGCCGATCGGGATCTACGGTCCGGGAGACACGCGCTTCCTCAAGATGTTCCGCGGCCTCGCGCGCGGAAACTTCCCGATGCTGGGTTCGGGACGCGCCTTCTACCACCTGACGTACATCGACGATCTGGTCGAAGGCTTCCGGCTGTGCGGCACGGTGCCCGGCGCGAAGGGACGCACCTACATCCTCGCCGGACCGCGCTACACCACGCTCGAGGAGCTGGTTGCGCTCGTCGCAAAGGAGCTGCAGGTCCGCGCCGCCGCGCATTCATTGGCCGGTCTGGCCGTTCTGGACGGCGGGACTGCTCTGCGAGATCGTCTGCGTGCCGCTCCGGATCGAGCCGCCGCTCTATCGCCGGCGGGTAGACTTCTACACCAAGAGCCGGGCCTTCGACACGACGCGCGCGCGTACCGAGCTCGGCTTCGCGCCGAGGATCGATCTCGAGGAAGGCATTCACCGCACCGCCGAGTGGTACCGGGACGCAGAACCTGCTGTGAACAAGAGCACGGATAACACGAAGGGCACCAAGCGCACGAAGATCACGAAGGTGAATGCAGGTGCGTCAGGACCCGACAGCGGTATCGGTTCCGTGAATTTCGTGCTCTTCGTGTCCTCCGTGTTCTTCGTGTTCCCCCGTGACGCGCGTGCGTAGGCTCAACGTCGTTCAGATCTGCGATCACCTCGGCTGGGAGGGATCGCGCATGCACGGCGTCAAGCGCCTGTTTGCGTGGATGATTCCGCGCTTCGACAAGTCGCGCTTCAACGTGTCGCTGATCAGCCTGCGCAAGAAGGACCTGTCCGAGGACACGCTGGAACAGTTCGGGATCGACGTCACCTACATGGCCCGGCACAAGTTCGATCCGGCAACCTATCCCGCGCTGCTGAAGGTGCTGCGGGAGCAAGCAGGCCGACATCCTGCACATGCACGGCTACGGCGCGACGACGTTCGGACGGCTGTGCGCGTGGCGGATGGGGATACCGTCGATCCTGCACGAGCACGCGAACCTCGGCGACACGCCGTGGTTCCAGAAGGTCGGCTGACAGGCTGCTCGCGCCGCAGACCGATATCGCGATCGCGGTGTCGGAGTCGACCGCGGAGTTCACGACGCGCGCGCGGCTGATGCCGGCTGAGAAGACGAAGGTGGTGTACCTCGGGGCTCCGCTCGACGAGTTCGCGCGCCCGCGGAGCGCGGACGAAGATCGCCGCGCGCGCGGGCCTCGCTCGGCATCGAGCCGGGCACCATCGCGGTCGGCACCGTGACCCGGCTGATGCCGTCGAAGGGCAACGAATACCTCGTGGCGGCGGTGCCGGCGATGGTTGCACGGCACCCGGACGTCAGCGGTGTTCATCGCCGGCGAAGGGGAGCTGCAGGGCGCGCTCCAGGCCCAGGCGCAGGCACTCGGCCTTGGCGATCGCCTCGTCTTCCTCGGCTTCCAGCGCGACGTCGCCGCGGTCCTCTCGGCCTACGACATCGTCGTCTTTCCGTCGCTGTGGGAAGGAACGCCGCTCACCGTCTTCGAGACACTGGCGATGGGGAAGCCGATCGTCGCCAGCGATGCCGACGGACTGCTCGACGTGCTCACCGACCAGCGTGATGCCCTGGTCGTGCCGAAGCGCGATGCCGACGCGCTGGCCGCCGCCGTGGCCACGCTGATCGAGCAGCCGCAACTGGCCGCGCAACTGGCCGCGGCGGCGCGCCAGACCGGGACCGCGCTATGACATCCAGGCGTTCGTCAATAAGATGGAGCGGCTCTATCTGCTGCTGCACGAGACGCTCGCGCGCCACGAAGCGCCAGGCCATCCTGCAGGCGGACCTGAGCTTCCTGGCGAGTCAGCGGCACGAACAAAGACGATGACGATCGATCAGCCGGTCGCGACGCGGCTCGAAGGCCGCAGCCTGGCGTGGCGCCTCGGTGCCTCGGCGACGTTCGCCATCGCCATCGTGCTGCTCACCTGGGCGCTGACCGTCGATTTCACCAAGGTGTCGTACGGCTTCTTCAGCGACGGCGCCACCTACTACAGCCTCGCGCACAGCATCGCCGACGACTTCGACTTCGAATACCGCAAGGAGGATCTCGTTCGCGTGTGGCGGGAGTTCCCGAGCGGGCCCGAAGGCATCTTCCTGAAGCGCGGCCGCGACATCGACGTCTCGCTCGGCGGCGGGTTCCCGTTCGTACACGTCGCGACCCGCCAGGACCCGGATCAGAATCGGCTCTACTACGGCAAGTCGTACATCTTCCCGCTGTTCGCGGCGCCGTTCGTGTTCTTCTTCGGCACCAACGGGTTCCTGGTCATGCACGCGGTGCTGATCACGCTGGTGTTCCTTGCCGCCTACGCCTTCCTGGTCGCGCGCAGCCACCCGATCGCGGCGCTCGTCTTCGCTTTCGCGTATGTGTTCGTGTCGGTGGCGCCGGTCTACATGATCTGGATGACGCCGGACTTCTTCAACCTGGCGATGGTCGCGTTCGGCTACTTCTTCTGGTGCTACAAGGACGTGGTCGGCCCGAATGCGGTGCCGCTGTCGGCGGCCTCGCGCGTGCGCTGGTTCCTCGGGAACCGCTCCGACGCCATCGCCGCGATCTTCATCGGCATTGCGACCTTCTCCAAGCCGACCCACGTGCTGCTGATCGCGCCGCTGCGTCGCCTCGGCGATCCTGCGCAAGCAGTGGCAGCGGACCCTGCGGATCGGCGGGTTCTTCACGTTGATCGTGCTGCTGCTGTTCGGCGCGAACATCGCCATTACCGGCGAGTGGAACTACCAGGGCGGCGACCGCCGGACGTTCTACAGCGGCATGGGCGGGTTCCCGTTCCAGACGGAGCGGAACCAGTTCGACGCGGTCGGCGACGACCGCGCCACCGACCGTATTCCGCTCGACGTGCTGACCGGCCGCGAGGCGTTCGTGGACGTGTTCCGCCGCAATCTTGGCTACTTCTTCTTCGGCCGCCACACCGGTTTCGCCGCGTATTACTTCCCGGGCGTGATGGCGATGCTGCTGTTCCTGGCGGCCACGCGCGATCGCGCGGTGTGGCAATGGCTCACGCTCGCGGCGGGCATCGGTTCTGCGGTCGCGCTGCTTCTCTACATGCCGTTCACATACTCCGGCGGCGGCGGACCGGTCGGCAACCGCTACTTCCTCGGCGTCTACCCGGTCTTCCTGTTCCTGACGCCGCCGCTGCAGACCGCGGTTCCAGGCCTCATCGCGATGGCAATTTCGGGCGCTGTTCACGGCGCAGATCCTGTCGAACCCGTTCTACGCGTCGTTTCATCCGGGCGAGCACACCAAGACCGGTCTGTATCGCCTGCTGCCGCCGGAGTTGACGCTCGTCAACGACCTGCCGGTCAACGTGAGCCCGTCGCGGGCGCGCCAGCCGCTGGGCGGCACGCCGCCGCGTCTCGGCGTATTTCCTCGACGACAACGCCTACAACCGCGAGGGCGACGCGTTCTGGGTCCGCGGCGAGTCGCGCGCCGATCTCATGCTGCGTGCGCCGATCGTCACCGAGACAGACCGCAAGCGGCGAGTCGAGCCGTCCGCTCCGTGTCGCACGTCTCGAGGTGCTGCTCGAAACCGGCCCGCGCGCCGAATCGCGTCGTGATCTCGAGCGACGCCGGGACACGGGTCGTCGATCTGCTCGCCGAGCTCGCAACAGACGATCGAGCTGCAGATGCCGCGCGGCCTGCCGTACCGTCCCGATCCGCGCTTCCCGACCAATTTCGTCTACAACCTGTCGATCGAGAGCGCGACCGGATTCATCCCGCTGTTCGAGAACGGCTCGCGCGACAACCGCTTTCTCGGTGTCTTCGTGCGGCTGGTCCCGTTTATGAGTGACCAGCCGCGTGCCGTGCCACTAGCGTCATGGCAACCGTAGCGGTCGTCACCTCCAGCCCGCCGTTTGCCGAGGGCGGTCACCTCGTCATGGCCCGCGAGCTGGTGCGCGCGCTGGCGAGACGCGGGGCACAGCGCCAGCCTCATCGTCACGCCGCAGAATCGATTCGGACGGCAGGGGACCGCCTACCTGGCGGCGTGGTGCACCGATGTTGGCCTCGCCCACGAGGACCAGCCGATCGATAAGGTCATCAGCCTGCGCTTCCCGGCCTATGCGGTGCAGCACCCGCATCATGTGCTCTGGCTCAATCACACGATGCGGGAGTACTACGACCTCTGGGATCGATTTCAGGCGCACGCTGTCGTGGAAGGGCCGGCTGAAGGAGCGCAGCGCGCCGGGCGCTGATTCATCGCGCCGATGCCTACTTCCTGCGCCGTCTTGAGAAGCGCTTCGTGATCTCGGCAACGGTGCAGGCTCGCCTCCGCAGGTGGGGCGGCATCCAGTCGGATGTGCTCTACCCGCCGCCGCCGGTGCGCGACTACCGCTGCGACGCCTACGAGCCGTACATCTTCGCGCGTGTCGCGGCTGGCGCCGCTCAAGCGCTTCGACCTGCTGCTGCGCGCGCTGGCCGAGCCGGTGGCCGCTGGCATCAAGTGCGTCATCGCCGGTGAGGGCGGCGAGCTGACGAACTTGATCAAGCTGCGTGCTCAGCTGGGCTTGCAGGATCGCGTCGAGTTCGCCGGCCGGTTGACCGACGCCGACTTGATCGGCCACCTGGCGCGCTGCCGCGCGGTCGCGTTCGTGCCCTGGAACGAGGACTACGGCTTTGTCACCGTCGAAGCGTTCGCCTGCGCCAAGCCGGTCATTACGGTGGCCGACAGCGGCGGCCCGGCCGAGCTCGTCGAACCCGGCGTGTCCGGCTACGTCACCGAGCCGACTCCCGAAGCGCTCGCCGTCGCGCTGCGCGAAGTGATGAGCAATCGCTCGCGCGCCATCACGCTCGGCGAAGCCGGTGCGGCCCGCGTCGCGACGATGACCTGGCCGCGCGCGATTGAGACGCTGCTTCGATAAGCGTGTCTGGTCCATGCCTGGACCGCACGTCACTCATTTCCCATCCGAATGCGGGCCTTGCGGCTGAGCGATGGCATCGGCATAACGGGTGTTTTGTTCACGATAGTGCGGTTTTTACGTTGCATTAACAGTCGCTTGCCGGATAATGAATCGGTCGCCATGACCTGGACCGAAGCCGTACTGCACCGACTGACCATCGCGTCGACGCCCGTGGAGCGCATGGGGCAGGCCGCGTCCCTGCCCGGCCTTGCTACCGCGTGGCGAGCCGACATTCCCGCCTCTGTCGTCGTATTCCTCGTCGCGGTCCCGCTGTGCCTGGGCATTGCCCTCGCGTCGGGCGCGCCGCTCTTTTCCGGCATCATCTCGGGTATCGTCGGCGGTCTCGTCGTCGGGTCGCTCAGCGGATCGCAGTTGATGGTGAGCGGCCCGGCGGCCGGCCTCACCGCAATTGTCGTGTCGGCGATTGCAACCCTGGGCTCCTACCAGGCGTTTCTCACCGCGGTGGTGCTGGGCGGCGTGGTCCAGCTGTCGCTCGCGGCGCTCCGCGCCGGCGTGATCGGCTACTACTTTCCGTCCTGCGTGATTCGCGGCATGCTCGCGGCGATTGGCCTGATCCTGATCCTGAAGCAGATCCCGCATGCCATCGGCTACGACGCGGATTACGAGGGGGACGAGACCTTCCTGCAGATGACGGGGGAGAACACCTTCAGCGCCATCGGTCACGCGTTCTCGCGGATCGAACCGGCGGCGGTAGTCCTCAGCCTCCTCGCGATCGTCATGCTGGTCGTCTGGGACAAGACGAGCCTGAAAAAGATCAAGCTGCTGCCGGGGCCGCTGGCGGTCGTGCTGGCCGGGATCGTGGGGCAGTGGGTCCTGCCGATGCTGCACCCGGCGCTCCAGCTGAAGCCCGAGCACCTTGTCGGCCTCCCGGTGCCGAGCTCGATCTCCGATCTCGGCGTGCTCTTCGCGTTCCCGGACTGGAGGGTGCTCGATCGCCCCGAGACCTGGCGCATTGCGGTCACGCTCGGCATCGTCGCCAGCCTCGAGACGCTGCTCAGCCTCGAAGCCACCGATCGCATGGATCCGTTCAAGCGGGAAGCCCCGACGGATCGCGAGCTGGCGTCTCAGGGCGTCGGCAACGTGGTGGCCGGCTTGATTGGCGGCCTGCCCGTGACCGGCGTGATCGTGCGCAGCTCCGCCAACATCGATGCCGGGGCCCAGACCAAGCTGTCGGCCATCCTGCACGGCGTGCTGCTGCTCCTGGCGGTGTTCACGATCCCGGTGTTGCTCAACCTGATTCCGCTGGCGTCCCTGGCCGCGATTCTCATCTACACCGGCTTCAAGCTGGCTCATCCGCGACTGCTGCGCTACGCCTGGCTGCAGGGCCGCACGCAGTGGGTGCCGTTTGTCGTCACGGTGATCGCGATCCTGCTGTCGGATCTACTCGTCGGTATCGCAATCGGCCTGACGATCGGGTTCGTCTTCATCCTCTTCGACCAGCTGCGCTTCCCGTGCTTTACCGTGGTCAGCCCGCACGGCAGCGTGCTGAAACGCTTTAAACTTCAGGAGCAGGTGTCGTTCCTCCACAAGGCCACCCTGGCTCAGGCGCTCGACGATCTGCCGGTGGGCAGCCGGATCGAGATCGATGGCACGTCGTGCGACCACATCGATCACGACGTCCTCGAGTTCCTGAGCGATTTCCGGCAGACCGCAAGACTTCGCAGGATTGATTTCCGAACCGTCGGCATCGACCTGCCGCCGGTCAGCCCGAGCCACTGATGGAACACCTCAAACGACTCTTTTCGAACAACAAGGCCATCGTCGAGCAGATCACCAAGGACGATCCCGAGTTCTTCAGCCGCCGGGCCGGCAAGCAGGAGCCGCACTTCCTGTTCATCGGCTGCTCGGACAGCCGCGTGCCGATCGAGACGCTCACCGGCGTGGCGCCGGGGGAGATGTTCGTCCACCGGAACATCGCCAACCAGGTGCTGTCCGGCGACATGAACGTGCTCTCCGTGCTGCAATACGCAGTCGAGGTGCTCGACGTGGAGCACGTGATCGTCTGCGGTCACTATCAGTGCGGCGGCGTCAAGGCGGCGATGGGCGATGTCTCGTACGGACTCATCGATCACTGGCTGGCGAACATTCGCGACCAGGTGCGCCGCCACGAAACCGACCTCGAGCAGATCACCAACGAGCAAGCCCGTTTCAACCGCGTGGTCGAGCTGAACGTGCTGCGCCAGGTCTACAACCTGTCGCGGACGCCGATCGTCCAGAACGCCTGGAAGCGCGGCCATCGACCGCTGCTCCACGGTATCGTCTACGACATCCACGACGGGCTCTTGAAGTCACTGGTCCTCGAAGTCGATCGCCAGGAGAAGATCCACTCGGTCCTCGAAGCAGACAAGCGAGGGGTTGGTGTCTGAGGCTGTCGCGCGCTGGCGAAGCTGGAGATCTCGTGATCTGGTGAGCTGGTGACCAATCGCTCGCGCTCGTGAGCTGATGATCTATCTGGTGATCGGAAACCGCTGTCTCTGCCGGCCACGAGTGGCTGATCGTGCTACTGTCCCGATCACCCCATGGCGGTCGCGAGCCCGTCGGTTGCAGCCGTTCTCGCGGACATCACCACGCTCGACGTCGACGCGATTGTAAACGCGGCCAATGAAGGACTGCGGCCCGGAGGCGGCGTCTGCGGCGCGATCCATCGCGGCGCCGGACCCGAGCTCGCCCGCGCCTGCGCGAAGGTCGCGCCGTGTCCCACGGGCGAGGCGCGGATTACGCCCGGTTTCGCTCTTCCCGCGAAGTACGTCATTCACGCAGTCGGACCGATCTGGCGCGGCGGTCATCGCGGCGAGCCGGACCTGCTCGCCTCCGCATATCGCGCATCGCTCGCGCTGGCGCGGAAATACCAGCTCGCGAGCATCGCCTTTCCGGCGATCAGCACCGGCATCTACGGGTACCCGCTTCAGGAGGCCACGAACGTCGCGGCCGCGAGCGTCCTCGACGAGATGCAGAACCCCGGCACGATCACACACGTCCTGTTCGCCTGTTTCAGCCTGCCGGTCCTGGACGCCTATCGCGCCGCCGGCGTCACTGGGTGACGCGGCCGCGGCGTCGAGTCTGAGCGCGTCGTGACGGCCCCGCATGGAACGCGCGCACGCCAGATTCGGCGCCATGTTCGAGCGCCCGCCCGCCGGCGTTGACCCGACAGCCGCTCGTTCCCGCTGCAGGTGTGTCGCGCCGGAAGTGATACTCTCGCGGCGTTCCGGTCACTAGAGGGGAGGAGGGGCTGCCCCGAATGGACGCCATGAGGAAGGTGGGATCGGACGCATTGCGCAACCTGCCTGTCGTCGGAACGCTGCTTGGCCTGGTCGCCGTGGCCGCGCTCGGCCTCGCCTACTGGAGCAATGTCACCGGCCGCGAGCGCTATCTGCAGAGCCGGAATTTCCGCCTCCTGGCGGATGTCGCCGAGCAAACGCAGACGATCCTGTTCGACGCGGAACAGAAGCTGAACCGCAACATCCGGATCGCCAACCCGAACGAGAAGAACGTCGGCGCAGACTCCGCGACCGACCGCGTCGTGGACAAGACCATCGCAGAAGGGTGGGCGCGGGAAGCGACGAGCCTCCTGCAGCCGCAGCAGCGCTCGAAGGCGCCGGACATCGCGGCGGTGGATCGGCGCATTGCTCCGGTCGAGCTTTGGAGGGGCGTCGCGGCCATTCAACCGGGAGCGTCGGGCGCGGCTAAGGTCTCCGAAGTCGAGGAGCAACTCAACCTCTACCGCACCAGGATTTTTGGCGTTGGTTCGGATGTGCGCCTGGAGTGGAGCCCTCCCGACGCGCGTCTCCCGTCGATGAGCTTTCAGGTGCCAGCCTCCGCTCTCTTCTCCGGTGCGTTCAGCCCGGCACGATGGGACCGCGCGTTCAACACCATGGCGCTGGCCACCCCCGATGGCCGCGTACTCTACGCCGTCGGTCCGCAGGCCGCCGAGGTGAAAGCAAGCAGTGTCACTTCGCTGATGACGGGCGCGTCCGAGAAGGACGGCTCGAACCTGCTGCGCTTCGCCACCGCGATCGCCGACGAGCCTGTGCGCATCGCCGGGATCGATTACCGCATGTTCAGCCAGCCGTGCTGCCGATCGGAGAGCGTGGCGGCGCCGGTCAACGCGTCCACGCCCGGCCTGGTCGTGATCGGACTATCCGACGCCGACGCGCTGCGCTCGCTATCGCTCGCGATCTCTCCGGTCCTGGTCCTTGGCGGTGCGGCCTTCGTGATGGCGTGCCTGGTCGGCTGGGCGTTCCTGAAGTGCTCGCTGATGGGCGTGCAGCAGCGGCTCGCGCGCCGCGATGTCGTCAACCTGATGGCCTCCGGGCTGTTCGGCGTGGCGCTGGCGACGATCCTGCTGCTGACGATTGCCGCCTATGCCAGGCTCAGCGCCGACGTGGACGCCCACCTGCAGCAACTGGCGTTGACCATCGACGGCAGGTTCACCGGCGAGATCGAAACCGCAGTGACGAAGCTGCAGACGATGACCGACGCGGTGGCGGGGGACGCGTGCAGCGCCCGGGACAAGGCGGTGCTCACGCGCTCAGGGCGGTTCTCCCGTGACCCCTGCCAGGAGCTGGCCAGCAGCTGGACCAAAGGGACTACCCAGCAGGAGGCCGGTTACATCGCGTTCGCGATGGTAAACGACAGCGGAGTGCAGGCGGTCAAGGGAGCCTTCAATGCCGACACCCAGACACTGGTCGACGTGAACCAGCGCGCGTATTACCAGCACGCGCGGACCCGCGAGCAGCTGTGGTCGTTATCGCCGCGCTCCCGCTCGCCGGAGCTTCAGGAAGATGCGAGGAACGCCGAACCGGTGAAGTGTCCGAACGGCTGTTACCTGGAATACGTGTTCTCGTGGAACACGGGCCAACCGCAGGTGATGATTGCGACGCCGACCGCGATCGAACGCCTGCCGGTCGCCACGCTCGCGATTCGGATGCAGCCGCTGCTGGCCCCGGTGCTGCCGCCGGCGTTCGAGTTCGCGGTGATCGATCCGGCAGGGCTCGTGCAGTTCCACTCGGATCCGCAGCGCAATGGACTCGAGAACCTTCTGCTCGAGAGCGATCAGAACGCGCGCCTGAGATCGCTGGTCGCGGCGCGCGGCGCCGGCACGTTCGACACCATGTACGGCGGCTATCCCTATCGTGGCTACGTCCACCCGACCGCGATTCCGGGGTGGTCGGTCGTCGCGCTCTACGGCAAGCAGGCCAACCGTGCCCTCGTGCTCGAATGGTTCATCGTCGCGATGCTGATGACGGCGTTGTACACGCTCGGCTGGGTGGTCGTGATGCTGCTGATGATGAGGCGCGGTGCCGCGTGGCTCTGGCCCGATCCGCTTCGCCGCCACTGGTACGTGCCGATCGGTGGCTTCACCCTCGCTGCCGGCATCGCGTGGCTGCTGATTGCGTGGCAGCGGCCAGTGAGTGTCACGGTGCTGACCGGGATCGTCATTCCGATCCTGATGTGGGCTGTTGTGTATGTCGTGCTTGCAGTCAGGCCTCCGGGCGCCGGGGAGGTACAGCAGTGGACCGAACTGTGCCGCGGGTATCGGTTCGCCGGCACCGTCCTTTTCCTGCTCACCGCAGCCGTTCCGGCCGCGTCGTTCTACCTCTTGTCCTACGACCGCTACGTGGAAGCGTTCGTCAAGGAGCGTCAGATCGGGCTGGCTCGACGGGTCGCCGGCGTGACGACGTGCGAGGAGCGCAATGAACCAGATGCGCAATCGTTGACGCTGGTGGATGTACAACCCGTTCGCTTTGACGACGCCGCTCACGACGGCCGGATCAGTTGCGTTGCCGAGGACACTGGATATGCGGAGAAGTCGGCGCTGTCCATGTCCCTGCACGCCGCGTTCGAGGAATCGGTCCCGTATTTCACGTCCGCCTCGATTGCCCTTCGCGAGCTGATGCACGACCGCTCCGACGACAACAGCTGGTACAGCCACCGGAACGGCGACCGCGAGCTCGAGGTCAGGGTCCGAACCGGCTCACCGCGCTACCGGCTCCAGGTCGCCAGCGTACTCCCAGCCGCCATCGGGTGGCACGGCAGCTTCGATGGCGCTGAAGTGGTCCTCGTTTCTGTGGTGTGCCTCCTGATGGTCGCCGCGGTGCTCGGCGCCGCCTACTTCGTGATCTCGTTCCTCCTGCGCCGCGTGCTGCTGGCCGACGTGGTCGAGCCGATTCGCCGGCGCCTGCGCATCGTCACCCAGGTCGGCCAGCACTTGCAGGTGATCTGCCTCGATCCTTCGTGGATGGTGGAACGTGTCAACGACCTGTATGCGCTGCGTGTGACACCGCTCGCCAGGGAGGTCGGTGACAAGACTATCGCCGACGTGCTGCGCCAGGTATCGGAAGTGGCCGCGAGCCAGCGTATTGCGATTCCCGACCTGGAGGGAGGAGACGACGCTCCGCAGCTGCTCGGGAAGAAGCTTGAGATCGTGGACGCGGTGATGGAGCTGCCCAACCAGACCGTGTTGTTGTTCACGCGCCGGACCGCGCGCGAGCTCGACGAGTGGATTCGCGGGGTCTGCGGCGACTCGCCGGACGGTGACCGCTGGGTGCGCTTGAACGCGCGCTTGCGGGTGGCAGACCTGCTGGTGCGCTCGAGTACGGGCGCATCGGAGCGGTGGAAGCAGCACTTCCGCAACCTCGTTCAAGGTTGGCGCGAGGACTTCATCTCACGGTGGCAGGATCTG
This sequence comes from uncultured Acidobacteriota bacterium, assembly GCA_963709325.1. Lineage (GTDB taxonomy): Bacteria > Acidobacteriota > Vicinamibacteria > Vicinamibacterales > UBA2999 > VFZN01. The sequence goes on from CAVPVV010000001.1 coordinate 1,026,452, forward strand.
CGGGCGCCGCTGCGGTGGCGGGCGCGGCTTCTGGAAACGGAAGGTCAATCCGATCCCAAGATCGACGAGATCGCCACCGAGCTGCAGAAGTCCCCGGCCTTCGTCTCCGGATCGCTGACCCGCGATCAGATCCTCGAGGAGATCGAAGAGAGCGCCGACCAGCACTACCGGCACCTCTGGCAGAGCCGTACCGGCGACGAACGCGTGTTGCTCGAGCACGTGGCGCGGCACGGTCTTGCGAGCGCCGCCTCCAGGCGAGTCGTACGACAGCTGCTCGCCGCCGGCCTGCTTCGCAAGGACCCCGAGCTGCGTCTGATGAGCGAGAGCTTCCGCCGGTTCGTCCTCGAGCCGGAACGGCGGCAGGAGGTCGCGGTGCTCGAGCAGCAGGCCGCGCCCAGCCTCTGGGATCGCTTGCGCGTGCCGCTGGCGCTTTCCGGCCTGCTGTCGCTCCTGTTCCTCGTGGTCACGCAGCGGGAAGCACTCGACACGACGGTGACGATGGCCCTGGGAGTGACGACTGCTGTTCCGACGCTGGTGAAACTGACAAGCCTGCTGGCGCAGTTCGGGCCGAGAGGCGGAGACACGAAGGGCAACGGCTGACGGGCCCGCGAACGTTTGTGTCCTGATCTGTCCCGAACCCCTGCTACGCTGCAGGCTGATGCGTCTCGTCAATGGCCAGCTCCTCATCGCGCCGACGGATCTGTCCACTTTCATCAGCTGCCGCCACCGTACCGGCCTCGATCTCGCCGTCGCCCACGGCGTGCTTGATCGTCCCGTAGACGACAACTCGTTCGCGGCGATCCTGCGACACAAGGGCGAGGAGCATGAGAGCCGCTATGTGGACAGCCTGAGGGCCCGCGGACTGCAGGTCGCCGTCGTCGAGCACCTCGATGGCGGCGCGGAGTCCCTGGCACGCCAGTCCGACGAGACCATCGCCGCGATGCGCAGTGGCGCGGACGCGATCGTCCAGGCTCGCCTCGCGTACGGCCATACGGCCGGCTACGCCGATGTCCTGCTGAAGGTTGACCGGGAGAGCCGGCTTGGTCCCTGGTCGGTACGAGCCGCAGGACACCAAGCTCGCACGTGAGACGAAGGGGAGTGCGATGCTCCAACTCTGCGGCTACGCGGAGATGCTGGAGCAGATGCAGGGCGTGCTGCCGGAGCTGTTCCATGTCGTTACTCCCGACCCGGAGCACCCCGTCCAGTCCTATCGCACCACGGATTACCTCGCTTATTACCGAAGCGTCCGAGACTCGCTGCAGGCAGCGCTCGCCATGGGGCATAACGCGATCCGCGAAACCCAGTATCCCGAACCTGTCGAGCACTGCGCCGTGTGCGCGTGGGAGGGGCAGTGCCTGGCGCGGCGCCGACGAGACGACCATCTCTCGTTCATCGCCAACTCAGGCCGCCTTCACCGGCAGGAACTGTCCGCGCGCGGGTACGGGACGTTGACCGCGGCCGCCACCATGCCGGTGCCGGTCCCGTTCACACCGTCACGCGGCGCTCGCGAAGCCTACGATCGCCTCGGCCACCAGGCGCGGCTGCAACACCAGCAGCGCAGCGAGAGACGGCCGATCTTCGAGCGACTATCCGTGGCAGTGGGTGAAGGGCTCACTCGACTGCCCGAGCCGTGCGTCGGCGACGTCTTCCTGGATCTCGAGGGCGCCCGATTTGCTCGTGAGGGCGGTCGAGAATTCCTGTTCGGGCTGTGGATCGAGGGGACCTACCACGCATGCTGGGCGACTGACGATGCGGCGGAGAAGCGCGCATTCGAGGAGACAGTGGACCGCATCATGGCGTCCTGGGCGGCCCACCCCATGATGCACGTGTACCACTTCAATCACTACGAGCCGACGGCGTTCAAGAAGCTCGTCGGACGGCATGTTACGCGCGCCGAAGCGCTGGACCAACTGCTTCGCGCCGAGCGCTTCGTCGATCTCTACACCATCGTCAAGCAGGCTGTGCGCTGCGGAGTCGAGAGCTACTCGATCAAGCGGCTCGAGCAGTACTACGGCTTCGAACGTCGCGTCGGCCTCGCCAACGCCGCGCACCCGCTGGCCGCCGTGGAACTGGCGCTCGATGCGCAGGCGCCTGAGTCGATTACGTCCGATATTCGCGAGGCGGTGCAGGGCTATAACGAGGACGACTGCCGGTCGACCGAGGGGCTACGCGACTGGCTTGAAACGGTCCGGGCGGAGGCTGCGGACGCCGGGGACAATGTCCCGAGACCTGCGCAGGCGGATGGCGATGCTTCGCCCGCAGTGTCGGCGCTGCAGCAGGAGGTAAACGCGCTTCGTGCGCGACTGCTCGAGGGTCTTCCACCGGAGGCAGGCGACCCGTCTCACCCCGATCATCCGCGCTGGCTGCTTGCCTACCTGATCGACTGGCACCGCCGCGAAGAGAACGCGCAGTGGTGGGCCTATTTCGAGTTGAAGGATCTGCCAGCGGAGGAGCTCCTCGACGAGAGCCGCGCCCTGGCCGGCCTGCAGTTCGTGAAGCGCATCACGGCTGTCACCAACAAGAAGACCGGCAAGCCCACGGGTTCGGTGGTGGACCGGTATGCGTATCCGAGCCAGGAGGTCGAGATTCGCCGGAAGGGAAAGCTGAAGCTGCAGGACGGGCGCGGGTTCGGCGAGGTGGAGCGCCTCGATCGGGCATCGCGGCTCGTCGACGTGCGCAAGGGACCGTCGGTTGCCGACGTCCATCCCGGCGGGGTGTTCGTTGCTGACGTGATCCCGACCGAGACGGCCCAGCGGTCGGTGATGCGGCTTGCGTCGCGGCTGCTCGATGGCGACGCCTCTGGGTGCGGCCTCGAGCTCCTGCGCCGCCAGCCGCCGCGTCTCGGTACCGCCCAGTTCGATCCGCGGGAAGGGGAGTCCGCGACTGATTTCGCGGTCCGGATCGCGACTGACCTCAACGGAACCACTCTGCCCATCCAGGGACCGCCCGGTGCGGGGAAGACATTCGCCGGCGCGCAGATGATCAGGGCGCTGGTTCGCGCCCGGCGCCGGGTGGGTGTGACGGCAAACTCGCACAAGGTGATTCGCAACCTGCTGGACGCGGTGGCCGCGCAGGCGGTTGCGGCAGGTGAGACAGTGCGCCTGGCCGCCAAGGTCAACGAGGCCGCCGAGCCGCCTGGTGGCGTGCGCGAGATCGAGAACAACGAGGAGGCGATTGCCGCGCTCGGAACCGATGTCGACGTGCTGGGTGGCACGGCCTGGCTGTGGTCGCGTCCCGAGGCTGAGGGGAGTGTCGACGTGCTGTTCGTCGATGAGGCGGGGCAGATGTCCCTGGCCAACGTGCTCGCGGTTTCGCCCGCCGCAGACAGCCTGGTCCTGCTGGGAGATCCGCGCCAGCTGGATCAACCGCAGCAGGCGGCGCATCCCGACGGCGTCGGCATTTCCGCGCTCGCGCATGTGCTCAGAGGCGCGGAGACGATGCCGCCGGATCGCGGGATTTTCCTGCCCGTGACGCATCGGATGGCCCCCGCCATCACCCGCTTTACCTCCGAGGTGTTCTACGCCGGCAAGCTCGAGGCCAAACCAGCGCTTCACCGCCAGGCGCTGGCCGGTACCGGAGCGTACGACGGCGCCGGTCTGTGGCTCGTCCCGGTCGAACACGACGCCAATCAGACCGTGTCGGGCGAAGAAGTGGAAGCGGTAGCGGAACTCGTGGGCTCGCTGCTCAATGGTGAGTGGGCGCTGACGCCGCCATCGCAGGAACCGGAGATACGACCTCAGGCGCCAAGCTGGATCGACGAACAGGGAGCTCCGCACCGGCTCGCTGGACGTGACATCAAGGTCGTTGCCCCGTTCAATGCCCAGGTGAACCGGCTCTCCGAAAGGCTCGCCGAACTCGAGATCGAGGTTGGTACCGTCGATCGGTTTCAGGGGCAGGAAGCGGCGATCGTGATCTACTCGATGACCACCTCGGATCCAGACGATGCCCCACGCGGCATGGAGTTTCTCTACAGCCTCAATCGCCTGAACGTCGCGACGTCGCGTGCGCGGTGTGCGGTATTTGTCGTATGCTCACCGCGCCTGCTCCAGCCCGACTGCCGAACGCCGCGCCAGATGCAACTGGCGAACGCGCTCTGTCGGTACCGGGAACTGGCGCGGTGAACAGACCGGGTGCCGGCGGCACCCCAGGGAGGCGGTGATGACGTTCCACCCCCACGTCATTCGCCTGGGGCTGCTGCTTGCGGCTCTGGGCATCTCGTCTCGAGCGGTTGCCCAGCCGTTTGCCTACGTGCTCGGCGACCGGACCGGTACCAACGATATCGTTACGGTGTTCGACACCGCCTCGCTGGCCAAGATCGCTTCCATCCCGGTCGGGAACGGCAATCCCTCCAACGCGACCTTCGGCGCCGGCCTCGCCGTGGCGCCCGATGGCGGGCGCGTTTACGTGGTCAACAGCGACGACCAGACGATCAGCGTGATCAGCACCATCTCGAACACGGTTGTCGGCACGTTCTCAGCCGGTCCGAGCGCAACCACGGTAGTGGTCAGCCCGGATGGCGGGCGAGTCTACGTCGGGAACAACTCGAGCAGCGGCTCACCGGCGCTGATCCGGGTGATCAGCACGGCCAGCGGCTCGACGCTGGGCACAATCTCGCTTGGCGGCAACCCGGTGTTCGCCACTTTCGGCAGCGCCCTCTCCGCCGACGGGCGGCGCCTCTATGCCACGGGATGGACCGGCCAATGCAGCGGCAATACGGTCAAGGTGATCGACACGGGTGCCAATGCGGTGATCGCGTCCATTCCGGTGTCCTCGTTCGTGACTGCCCTGGCCCTGACCCCCGACGACTCGATGCTCTACTCCGCGAACTGGGGATCGAACTGTACCGGCAACGGCTTCGGATTCGTGACGGCGATCGATACCGCGTCGAATACCAACCTCGGCACCATCGGCGTCGGGGTGAATCCGTACTCGCTCGCGGTCGCGCCGAACGGCCAGCGCGTGTTCGTTGCCAACTGGGGTACGCCGTTCTCCGTCTCGATCATCAGCCGCTTGACGAACACGGTGATCGGGTCGATTCCCTCCAGCACGGCCACGCAGCACATGCGCGACATCGCGTTCACGCTCGACGGCCGACGCGCGTTCGCGGCGGCGGATGGCGGCGTGGCGGCGTTCGATGCGGTGGGGAACAGGGTCATCGGCGCGGTGCCGCTTACTGCGGCAACCGAAGGCGAAGCCCGTTCGATCGGTGTGCTGCCGATGGCGCCCGAGGCGCCGACCGATCTCATCGCGCCTTCCATCACCGGCGACCGAGTCACCCTGCACTGGCGCGCGCCAGAGACCGGCGTCGTTCCCACCGGTTACCTGGTGGAAGGCGGCACGAGTCCCGGACAGGTGCTTGCGACGTTGGTTACCGGCAGCGCGCTGCCGGTCTACACACTCGATGCGCCGAGCGGCGTGTTCTACGTCCGGGTTCACGCGCTGGCTGGCGGCGTGCGCGGCGGCGCCTCGAACGAGATACGAATCGCCGTGAACCCTCCTGTGCCTCCGGCTACGCCCGAGGGACTCACCGGACTCGTCAACGGATCATCGATCGCGCTGTCGTGGAAGAACAGCGATGTTGCCGGCGCGGCGACAGCGATCGCACTGGATGTGACGGGTTCGGTGAACACCCAACTGCTGCTGCCGCGCGGCGAGGCCTTCGCCTTCGATAACGTGCCAGCGGGAACGTATTCGTTGTCGGTGCGTGCCACCAACGCGTTCGGTTCCAGCGGCCCGTCGAACCTCGTCGCGCTTTCGTTCCCCGGACCATGCTCGGGGGCGCCGCTGGCGCCGGCAAACGTCCGGATCTACAAGGCAGGTTTCCGGGTTTACGTCTACTGGGATCCGCCGGCGGCCGGTGCCGGTCCTACTCAATACGTGCTGCGCGTCACCGGCGCCTTCACCGGTTCGGTTCCGACCGCGGAACGAACTCTGAGCGGCACTGTTGGCCCCGGCACCTACTCCATCGGCATCGCCGCGGCGAACGCCTGCGGCGAAGGACCGTCCTCGGTCGCTCAGAGCGTCAGCGTGCCATGACGGTCGGCCGGTGCACGCATGGGCGAGTGCCGGGACCGCACCAGCGATCGAGCGCTATCGGGCGCGGGCACCCGGGCCTCGCAGCGCCCGGCCGGGCCGTGCTGATGTGATCTGGCCGCCGTCTACGACGAGCTGGCCGTTGACCAACACGTAGCGGACGCCTTCCGCGTACTGCTTTGGTTGTTCGAAGGTGGCGCGGTCGCGGATCGTGGCGGCGTCGAACACCACAAGGTCCGCGAAAGCGCCGGGCCGAACCACGCCGCGATCCCACAGCCGCATCCGCTGGGCGGGGAGTGAGGTCATCTTGCGAACCGCCTCTTCGAGCGACAGGAGCTTTTCCTCGCGCACGTACTTGCCGAGGATGCGGGCGGCGGAGCCCCACGCCCGCGGGTGAACGCCGGCCGTGGGCGGCGGGCTGTCCGGCGCCATTCCTCCGGAGTCGGTGCCGAGCATCACCAGCGGATGTTTCAGCGCCAGCCGCATGTCGTCTTCGTTCATGAAGAACATGATTCCGCTGCCGGTCGTGTCGTCGCCGGCGATGATGTCCATCAGCACGTCGAGCGGATCCTTGCGTGCGGCCTTTGCGATGTCGTCGAGCGTCCGGCCCTGAAACGGCTTCAGTGCGGGTCGGCTGACGGACGACACGAGGATCCCGGCAGCGCCGCCGGAGCCGAGGTACTGGTTCTCCCAGTTCGAGGTGGGCTGGAGGATCTCGGCTTTGATCTTCGCGCGCGTCGCGGGCGCCTTGAGCCGCGCGACCATCGCGGCCCGTCCGCCCTCGCGAGCCCACACCGGCAGGCTCGCGTCGAGCGGATTGCTGCCGGCGATATACGGATATTGATCGGCGGCAACGTCGAGACCTTCGCTGCGCGCCTGTTCGAGCCGGCGCAGGACCGCCGGCATGCGGCCCCAGTTCTGCCGGTACGCCGTCTTCAGGTGATGAATGGTCGCGGGCACGCCGGCCTCTCGGGCGATCCGGAAGACTTCATCGAGGCTGGCGTCGATCTCGTCGGCTTCGGAGCGCTGGTGCGTGATGTAACTGCCGCCGAACCGCCCCGCGACCTTGGCGAGGGCGACCAGTTCCTCGGTGCGCGCGAAGCGATCGGGCACGTACTGGAGCGACGTCGAGACGCCGAACGCGCCAGCCAGCATCGCGTCGGAGACCTGCGCCTCCATCTCCGTCAGCTCGGCGTCAGTGGCGGCACGATCCTCGCGGCCGACGACGCTCTCACGCACCCCGCCAGCGGAGATGAAGGTGCCGAGGTTAATGGTCGCGGGCTGGCGATCCAGGACGCGAAGATAGCCGGCCAGGTTGTCGAATCCGGGCACTTTTTCGGTGTCGAACATCGCCGCAAAGGGATGCAGGCGCCGCGCGTTGGGGTGACCGACGCTCGTGAAGCTCGCCTCGCCGGTGAGCTCGGTCGTAATCCCTTGCGTGATCTTGCTCGCGACACGGCTGTCGCGGAGCACCCAATACTCCGACTGGCCGAGCATGTCGATGAATCCGGGCGCGACGATCAGGCCGGCCGCGTCGATCCGGCGCGCTGACCGCGCGGTCTCTCCCGGACGGATCGCGGCAATGCGGTCGCCGTACACGCACACGTCGGCGGCGAACCACGGCGCTCCGGTGCCATCCACGACTCGGCCGCCGGCAATCAGCAGGTCGCACGACGGCGGCTGTCGCGCCGCCAGGACAACGGCGCTCAGCGCGAGCGCGACGACAACGTGAAGGAAGCGAGCGATCACCCATTGTGATGCTAGGAGAGGTCGGCCCCTGCGCGCAAACGACCATCCGCGTGAATGGGGGACAATACCGTGATGCGGCAGCGGAAGTTTGGCCGGACCGGATGGAACGTTGGCGAGGTCGGCTACGGCATGTGGGGCATGGGCGCGTGGACCGGGTCCGACGACCGCGAGTCACGCGACTCGCTCGAGCGGGCAGTGGCGCTCGGCTGCAATTTCTTCGATACCGCGTGGGCCTATGGCATGGGGCACAGCGAACTGTTGCTGGGGCAGCTGCTCGAGGCGCATCAGGACCAGCGGCTCTACGCCGCGACCAAGATTCCGCCGCTCAATGCGAAGTGGCCGGCGCGCCCGGAGTATTCGCTCAACGACGTGTTTCCCGAGGATCACATCCGGCGGTACACGGAAAAGAGCCTGGAGAATCTCGGCCTTGCCGCGCTCGACCTGATCCAGTTCCACGTGTGGAACGACGCCTGGGCTGACGATCATCGGTGGCAGCACGCGGTCGACGACCTGAAACACGACGGGGTAGTGCGAGCCGTCGGCATCAGCATCAACCGTTGGGAACCGGCCAACGCGATCCGCGCGCTCCGCACCGGCCTGATCGACGCGGTGCAGGTGGTCTACAACATCTTCGACCAGGCCCCCGAGGACGAGCTGTTCCCGCTGTGCCGCGAGCTGGACATCGCCGTCATCGCCCGCGTGCCGTTCGACGAAGGGACGCTGACTGGTACCCTGACGCTCGATACCCGCTGGCCTGAGGGCGATTTTCGCAACAACTACTTCGCCGGCGAAAACCTCCGCGAGAGTGTCTGCCGCGCCGAAGCGCTGCGCCCCCGCGTCCCCGCCGGCGAGAGCATGGCGACGATGGCCCTGCGCTGGATTCTTTCGAATCCGGATGTCAGCGTAGTGATTCCCGGGATGCGGAAATCGCGGCACGTCGAAGCCAATCTGGCTGCCAGCGACCGCGGCCCCTTGCCGGCCGACCTGATGGCCGCGCTCCGACCGCACCGCTGGGACCGCCGGCCGGCCCCAAAGCCGGATTGACGGAGACAGATCACCAGATAGATCATCAGATCCCAAGATCGATCACGAGATCTGAAGTTCACCAGATTGATCGCCAGATCGCCAGATCACGAGATCGACAGATTCGCTGACTTTCTATGTCGTACCGAACTCCGCTCGAATCGAGGATCGCGAAGAAGACGACGCGCGCCATTACCGACTTCAACCTGGTTGAAGACGGCGACCGCGTGATGGTCGGGCTTTCGGGCGGCAAGGACAGCTGGGCCCTCATCCAGATCCTGGACGTGCTGCGCCAGCGCGCGCCGATCACCTTCTCGATCGTGGCGGTGAATGTGGACTCCGGCTACGAGGGCTACCAGCATCGGGCCGTCGCCGAGGCGTGCGCGGCGCGGGGATGGGAGTTCTACAGCGAGCACACCTCGATTGGCGCAGTGATCGACGACAAGCTCGATCCCGACCAGACCCCGTGCTCGCTCTGCGCCCGGCTCCGCCGTGGCGTCCTCTATCGGATGGCCGATGCGGTCGGCGCCACCAAAATCGCGCTCGGCCATCACCTGGACGACTTCGCCGAGACGCTGCTCCTGAACCTGTTCTTCGCCGGGGCGCTCAAGGCGATGCCGGCGCGGCTGGTCTCCGACAATCGGAAGCACACCGTCATTCGCCCGCTGGTCTATGTCACCGAGGCCGAGGCCCGCGCCTACTGCAAGGAGAACGAGCTGCCGATCATCGGCTGCTGCTGTCCGGCATGCGGCGACCTGAGCCTGCAGCGGCAACGAGTCAAGCGGCTGATCATGGAGCTCGAACGCGAGCATCCGAACCTCAAAGGATCGATGATCAAGGCGCTCGCGAACGTCATGCCGCGCCACCTCCTCGACCGGCGGCTCAACCCGGTGCCCGCCCTGAGGGAGGCCGCGGCGGCCGCATTCCCGGACGCGGCCGATCAGCCGCTCGATGTGCCGCTGATACCACTCCTGAGCCGTTCGCAGTTGACCGTTCACGGCGCGCAGCTGCCGTTTGTGTCTGGGGGCGCGAAGCCGGAAGGCGGCAAGTAGCCGTGCGGGCGGTCGTCCAGCGCGTCTCGAGCGCGCGCGTCACCGTCGAGACGCGCGTGACGGGCGAGATCGGGCCTGGCCTGCTGGCGCTGGTTGGCGTCGAGCAGGGCGACGGCCCGGCCGATGTGGCCTACATCGCCTCCAAAATCCGTGACCTCCGAATCTTCGACGACGAGGGTGATGAGCAGGGGCGCAAGCGGATGAACCGCTCGGTGGTGGATGTGGCCGGCAACGTGCTGGTGGTGTCGCAGTTTACCTTGAGCGGCGACGCCCGCAACGGGCGGCGCCCGTCGTTTATCACCGCGGCGGCCCCGGAACTGGCCCGCGCCCTCTATGAGGATGTCGTACGGGAGTTGCGGGCCGGCGGGCTCGCGGTGGAGACCGGCGAGTTTCAGGCGATGATGCAGGTGAGCCTGGTCAACGAAGGGCCGGTAACGATCCTGCTCGACAGCAGGAAGACGTTCTAACAACGAACCGACTACGCCACGGCGAGAATCACGGGGCAAAGGCATGCGCGTGACGGCGTGGCTCCCTGACTGGGAGGTGTGACGCAGTGATGCGAGCGAATGCGATCGGAGTGGTCACCGTGCTGACCACACTTCTGTGGACTGCGTCCCCCGCATCCGCCCAGCAGCGTCCGAACATCACCGAAGACCCGGAGACCGTCGGCAGCGGAAGGGTGCTCGTCGAGACCGGTTTCGATTACGAGCACGACGCCAAGTTCCCGCTCTCGGGATTGACCGGCAATCTCTTCAGCCTGCCCAACATGGGCTTCAGCATCGGCGTGAGCTCGATCGCCGAGCTGCAGGTGGATGGCGGCCTGTATCAGTCATTGAGTATCAGCAAACAAGTGCCGGCGCCGTTTACGCCGATCCTGGATTTCGAGGGCGACAAGACCTCGTCGGTCCGTGACCTCCAAATCGGTGCCAAGGTCCGGTTCCTGGGTGAGGCCCCCGGTCGCGCGGCGCTCGGCTTCAGATTTTCGACCAGGCTGCCCAACGCCAGCAACGAATCGGGCCTCGGCCGAGACACCACCGACTTCAGTACCAGCTTCCTGATCGGCAAGACGGTGCAGTCGGTCCGCATCGTCGGCAATGTCGGGTTCGTGATCCTCGAGGATCCGTTGATGGCTGCGGAGCAGGACGATTTGCTCACCTATGGCATGTCGCTGGCACGGGCCGTGACCCAGGGCTTCGAGGTGGTCGGCGAGTTGAGCGGCCGCGCGAACTTCGCCGAGACCGTAAGACTCGGCGCCGAAGACCGCGGTTTCGTCCGCGTCGGCGCCCGCTACACTCGCGGAGCGGTTCGCGTGGACGGAGGGTTCATGCTCGGCCTGAGCCCGCGAGATCCCGATTGGGGTGTCACCGCCGGGTTCACGTGGGTGGTCGACGCGTTTCGGATCCCCTGACGCTGTCGGGAGTCGGCAGCCGAAAGAACGCCTCACGCAGGAAAAACCAGAGCCTGTATTAACCTCTTCAAGTCTATCGATGTAGTTGTTTCGACTCCCGACGCCCGACTCCCGACATGAATGTAGCTAAAGCCCACGCCTACGGTAACGACTTCCTCTTCGTGCCCGCCGACGAAGCGGAGGGACTGGCACTCGATCAGTTGTCGCGCCGCTTGTGCGAACGCTATACCGGCGTCGGTGGGGACGGGGTGATCTTCTACACCGCTGCGCCGGACGGGACAGCGCGAATGCGCCTGATCAACGCGGACGGCAGCCCGTCGGAGTTGTCGGGCAACGGGCTGCGCTGCCTTGCGGCGTTGATTCTGCACCAGCGGGGGATGGAGGCGGAGCCGTTGACGACGCTCCGCGTGGACACCGACGCAGGGTGGAAGACGCTCACCCTCGCCGGCCGCACCGGGTCGCGGTACACCTTCCGCGCCGCAATGGGGGCGCCGGAGCGAATCACCCAGGAGACGCTCCAGATCGCCGGCGAGCCACTCGACGTCGTGATCATGACCATGGCGAACCCGCAGTGCGTGACGCTCGTACGGGACCTGCCGGACCGCGCGCGATTCGAGCGCCTGGGGCCGGCCCTGGCCACCCATCCGCGATTCGCGGCTGGCACCAATGTCGAGTTCGCCGTCGTGGACGCGCCCAACCGCGTGCGGATTCTGATCTGGGAGCGTGGTGTCGGGCCGACCCACGCCTCCGGCACCGGCGCCTGCGCATCGGCCGTGGCCGCGGCGGTGGCAGGTGGCGCCGGGCGTGACATCGACGTCGAGGCGCCCGGCGGCACTCAACGCGTCGAGTGGCGCGACGACGGGGTGTACCTCACAGGCTGGGCCGAGGTGCTCTTCGAAGGTCAGTGGGTGGCGCGCTGATCGGCGCTTCTGGCGCGCGCAGAAACCACCGACCACGGCACGTGCGCGTCGATCAGAAACTGCCCGCTCATTTCTTTTTGGCGCGTCCGGCAGCGGCGTTCGGGCCATCGAGGCTGGCGATTGCCGCGTTGATTTCCGCCGAAATCGACTCGGCGGTGCGGCGCACCTGCGCGTAAGACTCGCCCTCCAGCGCCGCGCGCGCTTCTTGCAGGGTCTTGCGTGCGGTGGCGACTTGCGATTCGACAGCCGACACGGTGCGACGCGGCAGCTTCGGAATGTCGGATGCCTTCAAGCGTGCGGCGGCACGGTCCACAGCCGCGGAGGCTTCGGCCAGCGCGCGCTCGGCATCGCCGCGCGCTCGGGCCCGGCCATCGACCGCGGTCTTGGCCGCATTCTGGGCTCGCTCGCGGCTGTCGAGCGCGTTGGACAACGCGAGCCGGTAGTCCTTGGCGGTGACCGCGACGTCGGCTTGCGCGAGCGCGTCGACCGCGCCCTTGAGCTCGGCGGCGGCGTACTCTTCAGCGCCGGCCGCCTTGGCGGCGTCGATCGCGCCTTGCGCCTGGTGCATTTCCTTGCTGGGCGGGTCGGCGCACGCCGAAACCAGAAGCAGCGACGTGACGACAACCAAGGCGCGCAGCATGTGGAAGTTGAGTATACGGCACTGGTGAATACAACTGCTGCGATGGGCCAAGTGCGAGGTGCGGTGCGTGAGCTGCGGCCCGGCCGAACGCGACGGCGTGAGCCTGAAGTGGCGCGCGCCGAAACGAGGATCGCGTGTCACGCATCGATGGCGAGCGTGGTGAGCGCGAATACATCTGGGGTAGAGTGTGAAGGATCTTCAGGACGCGGATCGGCCGCGTGAGAAGCTGGCGCGCGCCGGGCCGGGGGCGTTGGGCGATAACGAGCTGGTGGCGCTGGTTTTGGGAAGCGGCACACGCACGCGGAGCGCGCTCGAGTTGGCGCGCGAGGTCTTGAAGACCGCTGGTGGCGCCGACGGCTTGCTGCGGCTCGAGCTCGACGAGCTCCGCAGCATCGGAGGCGTGGGAGCGGCTCGGGCCGCGCGGCTGCTCGCGGCGATGGAGTTGGGGCGGCGCGCGCTGGTGCGGCAGGCAGGTGATCGACCGCAGTTCCGCACGCCGCAGGATCTGGCGCTGTACCTGATGCCGCTCCACAGCGGGCACCGGGTCGAGCGGTTTGGCGGGCTCCTGCTCGACTCGCGGCTTCGGCTGATCCGTTCGGCGGTGATCGCCAGCGGAACGGCCGACGGCGTAACGGTCGAGCCGCGCGACCTGTTTCGGGAGGCACTGCTCGCGTCGGCGACCCATGTGGTGGCGTTTCACAATCACCCGTCCGGGGATCCTTCGCCGAGCAGCGCCGATCGGGTGCTCACGGCGCGGCTGATGGATGCCGGACGGGTGCTGGGAATCACGCTGCTCGACCACGTAATCCTCGGCGCGGGGCGCTTCTTCAGCTTCAAGCAGGAGACGGACCAGACGTGACGACGCTCTATTTCGACTGCTTTGCCGGCGCCGCCGGCGACATGGTGCTTGGCGCCCTGATCGACGCCGGCGTGCCCTTCGACGTGCTCGAGCGCGCATTGGGCAGCCTCGCCGTGGATGGCGTCTCGGTGTCCGCCGACCGCGTGGTCAAGACCGGCGTCTCGTCGATCAAGTTCCGCGTGATCGAACAGCCTCGGGAGGCTGTTGTCGGACCCGGAGAGTCGGGCGCACCCCTGCACCCTGCACCCCAGCACCGCCACTATCATCTGAAGCACATCCTGGCTGCGATCGAGAAGGCTGCGCTGCCAGCCGCCGCGAAGGCGCGCGCGACCAGGATGTTCAACCGTCTCGCCGAGGCGGAAGCGGCCGTGCACCACACGACGATGGACAAGGTGCACCTGCACGAGGTTGGCGCCATCGACTCGATCATCGACATCGTCGGGACGGCCTTTGCCATGGACTACCTCGCGCCCGCCCGCGTGATCGTTTCGCCGGTGAACGTCGGCGGCGGCATGGTGACCACGGCCCACGGTGTATTTCCAGTCCCCGCGCCGGCGACCGTACGTTTGCTGGGCAGCCTGCCGACGTTCTCGAGCGGTGTGCAGCTCGAGATGTTGACGCCGACTGGCGCGTTGATCCTGTCGGAGTACGCGGACGCGTTCGGCCCGATGCCGGCGATGCGGGTCACGAGCGTCGGCTATGGCGCTGGTGACCGCGATTTGCCCGACACGCCCAACGTTGTCCGGGTGTTCATCGGCGAGTCCGATAGGGAATCCGCCTGGAGCGGACCGGCTATGCGCGTCGCGGTGCTCGCGTGCGAAATCGACGACATGAACCCGCAGATCTTCGGTGCAGTGATGGACCGCCTCTACGCAGAGGGTGCCCTCGAAGTGTTCTACCAGCCGGTGCAGATGAAGAAGAACCGGCCGGGAACGCTCATGACCGTCGTTTGCGCGCCAGAGCGTCGCGATCCGCTTGCCGACCTGGTGTTCCGCGAGACCACCACGATCGGCATCCGCTATCAGGAGATGTCGCGGCTGTGCCTCGATCGTGAGATCCAGCCGGTCGAGACCGCGTACGGCATGGTACGATTCAAGGTCGCCCGCAAGGACGGCGCGGTCCTGAACGCGCAGCCCGAGTTCGAAGACGTGGCCCGCCTCGCCGCCGAGCAGGGCGCGCCGATTAAGATGGTGCAGGCCGCGGCGCAGAAGGCGTGGCTCGATAGGCTCTAGGCTTTGGCCGGGACGGGGCGACCCTCCCGCCTGCGCTCCCGATCAAGGTTCTTACGACTCCCGACTCCCGAAGGGTCTTTTGACATTCCCGACTCCCGATGCCCTCTTTCTTTCTCACCACCGCCATCGACTTCGTCAATAGCCGCCCGCACCTCGGAACCGCCTACGAGAAGATCACGGCTGACTTGATCGCGCGGTATCACCGCCTGAAGGGTGACGACACGTGGTTCCTGATGGGGAACGACGAGCACTCGCAGAACGTGTTCAAGCGGGCCCAGGAGCAGGGCAAGGACCCGCTCGTGTATTGCGACGAGATGGAGCAGGTGTTCCGCGAGGTCTGGCGCGCGCTCGACATCTCGTACGACGACTTCATCCGAACTACGGACCGCCGGCGGCACTTCCCCGGCGTGCAGAAGCTGGTCCAGTCGTGCCTCGACAACGGCGACGTCTACGAGGGTACGTACGAGGGGCCGTACTGCATCAGCTGCGAGGAGTTCAAGGTCGAGAAGGACCTGGTTGACGGCCTCTGCCCCATCCACAAGACCAAACCGGAGTGGATCAAGGAGAAGAACTGGTTCTTCCGGCTCTCGAAATACCAGCAGCCGCTGCTTCGCTTCTACGCTGAGCACCCGACGTTCATCCAGCCGGAAGTGCGGCGAAACGAGATTCTCCGGCTGGTCGAAGACGGCCTCGTCGATCTGTCGATCAGCCGGGCCGGGCAGTCGTGGGGCATTCCGCTGCCGAACGATCCGAAGAGCGTCGTCTACGTCTGGTTTGACGCGCTTACCAATTACGCGTCGGCGGTCGGCTACGGATGGGACGACACGGGATTTGCGAAGCGCTGGCCGGCCAACCTCCACATCGTGGGGAAGGACATCACCCGGTTCCACTGCGTGATCTGGCCGGCGATGCTGATGAGCGCGGGCCTGCCGCTCCCCGGCCAGGTGTTCGGCCACGGCTGGGTGTTCTTCAAAGGCGAGCGCATGAGCAAGACGATGGGGAACATCGTCGATCCGCTCGACGCGTCGCGCCGTTTCGGGCCGGACCCGCTTCGGTTGTATCTGGCCAAGGAAGTCGTCTACGGCGCCGATGGCGACTTCACCTGGGAGCGCTTCGAGGAGAAGTACAACGCGGACCTCGCGAACAATCTCGGGAACCTCGTGAACCGGATCGCCGCGATGACCGAGCGATATCGGAAGGGCAGGCTCTCCGCCTCCGGCGGCGGACCGCTCGCGAGCCTCGCGGACGAAGCGTCGCGTAGCTACGTGAGCGCGATGGACCGTCTCGCGCTCCACGAGGGCGTGGCCGCGGCGTATCGCCTGATCAGCGCCGCCAACGAGTTCATCTCGGAGCGGCAGCCGTGGACGCTCGCGAAAGATCCGGCGAAGGCGGATCAGCTGACGCAGGTGCTGTACGACGCGGCTGAAGCGGTGCGGATTGCCGCCGTGCTGCTGCTGCCGGTGATGCCCTCGTCGGCAGCCGAGATTCTGCGTCGTCTCGGGGAGACAAGCTCGCCACGCGACTTGCGGCTCGACACCGCTACCGCCTGGCGTGCATCTGGAGAGAGAGACATCCTCAACGCCGGGGCGCTGTGGCCGCGGCTCGAAGACAAGGGAGCCATCATCGTGAGCGAGACCAACCCTGCGGCACCTGCCGCACCTGCGGCACCCGCACCCGTTGCACCTGCCGCACCCGTCGCATCTGCCGCAGCCGTCGAACCTGGCGTGATCACCATTGAAGACTTCATGAAGGTGCAACTGAAGGTTGCGAAGATCCTCGAGGCCGCCAACGTCCCGAAGTCGAAGAAGCTGGTTCAGCTCAAGGTGGACGTGGGCGAGCCGGAGCCGCGGACCATCCTGGCCGGCATCGCCGAGAGCTATCAGCCCGAACAGCTTGTCGGCCGCACGATTGTCGTCGTGGCCAACCTGAAGCCGGCAAAGCTGATGGGGATCGAGTCCAACGGCATGGTACTCGCCGCGAGCCCGGAGGGCGGCGGCGCGCAGCTGCTGAATGCCGAACCCGGCGCGCCGGGGACGCGCGTCCGCTAGGAGCTGCGCGTGTCGGGAGTCGGGAGGGCGACATCGCTGTCCGGGAGTCGCGAGTCGTAAGAGCACTTGTCAGCACGGTTCAGCACGCTCTTTCTCTAGAGAAGAGTTCTTCTGACCCCCGACTCCCGCTTCCCGACTCCCGGGAGGCCTCACTGACGCTATCCTGTCCCCTGTCTCCCAGAGGTCCGGCCCATGGTGCATCCGTTCACGCGTCGTCGAGGCGGCCTGCGCGCCGTGCTGGTGGCAGGGTGTCTGCTGTTGGCGCATGCAGTTGCTGCGCAACAACCGCCGCAGCGCAGCTGGACGGCGCCCCAAACGCTGACGCCGCCGACGCAGCAGTCGCCTCGCCCACAGATCGCGATCGACGGCGGCGGCAACGCGCTCGTCACCTGGATCCGCGAGCAGGGCGGGTCGCGGCAGGCCCAGGCATCGCGGCTGGCCTTCACCGGATCAGTGTCCCCGAACGTCAACCTCTACACGCCCGCCTCCGTGACGGCTGTGCCCAACGAAACGAGCGACGTCGCGCTCAACGCGGCTGGGCAGGGCGTCGCGGTGTGGGTCCGCGCCACCGGGACCGGGCCCGCCGACCAGATGGTGCAGGCGGCGATCTTCACTGGAACCAACTGGCGCAGCGCGGTGAATCTCCTCCCAACTCCTTCGGGTGGCGTGCGCAGTCCGCGCGTGGACGTGGACGCCGATGGCAACGCAATCGCCGCGTGGGTGCAGCTCGTGAACGGCGTCGCGGTGGTGCGTGCGTCGCAATACACGACCGGCGGAACATGGAGCACGCCGCTCACTATCTCCGCGGGAAACGAAAGCGTGGACGACGGTGTCGCGCTCGGGCTCGACGATGATGGTGACGCGGTGGTGGTGTGGACCGGCGCGGCTGGCGGTGTGCCGACGGTGCGCGCCGCACGCTACGCCGCGCTGACCAACGCCTGGGCCTCGGCGACGTCGATCGCGCCTGCCGGCCGATCGCCATCGGTAGTCCGACTTGCCTTCAACCGCGCCGGTACGGCGGCCTTCGTCGCCTATCGCGGATTCGATGGCGTCCAGGATGTGCTCCGCGCGTCGCGGCTCGATCCGTCGAGCGGGACCTGGAGCGCACCGGCGGACGTGTCCACGTCCGGCTCCGAAGTCATCGACCTCGACGTCGCCGTTGACGAACAGTCGCGGGCTATCGCGATCTGGAACGACAACGACGGCACGGTGAGAACCTCACGGTTCACCGGCTCGTGGGGGAGCATCAGCACGCGTGCCTCGGGCGCGCCGACCCGCGATGTGAGCGTCGCTACCGACGCGGACGGCAACGCCGCGGCGATCTGGGCGCGATCCAACGGAACACAGTACCTGGTGCAGTCGTCAATCTACGCCGCAACCACGAACAGCTGGATGGCTGCAGCCGATGTGTCGGACACGACTGGCGACGCGGTGGCGCCGCGCATCCGCTTGCACGGTGATGGCACCGCCGTCGCGGTGTGGCAGTCCGACGGCGACGTCGCCTCTGTGCAGTCCAGCCGCTACGCGCTGACGGCGGCGCCGCGCCTTTCGCCGGCTGTGGTTACCGGGAACACCGTGACCCTCAGCTGGTCGGCAGGTACCGGCACGCCGCCGTCTGGATACACGATTGTCGCCAGCCTGACATCGGGCGGCGCGCCGGTCGCACAGTTGTCCGCCGGCACGACGACTACGACCGCGGTGACCGTCCGCGACGGCGGCTACTACGTGCGCGTGCTCGCCAATGTTGCTGGCGTACAGGTCCCCTCGAACGAGATTCTCGTGCTCGTCGGGGCCGGCCCGATTCCAACCGCGCCGCAGGACCTGACCGGCTCGGTTGCCGGAAATGTGGTGACGCTGACGTGGGCGCCGCCGGCGAACGAGTCGATCGCCCCGGTGCGGACGTATCACGTGGCCGCGGGCAGCGCGCCTGGTATCTCGAACCTCGCGCTGTTCCCGACCGGCGGCGCCCAGACCACGTACGTCGCGACCAGCGTGCCGAACGGCAGCTACTGGGTTCGGATCTACGCCGAAAGCACGGGCGGCCTTGGCCCGGCCTCGAACGAAGTCCGCCTGATCGTCGGACCACCTCCGCCTGGCGCGCCCGTTCTCAGCGGCGGCGCCACCGCTCCGGGCACTGTTCTGCTGCAATGGACGGCCGCACCAGCGCCGGGCGCGGCCGTGACTGGCTATCAATTACGCGCCGGCTACCAGCCAGGCCAGAGCAACGCCGCAGTCCTGAACCTGCCCGCCTCGTCGCTCAGCTACGGCGCGACTGGCGTTCCGTCTGGCACCTATTACGTGAGAGTCGTGCCGCTCAGCAGTGCCGGGCCGGGAGAGGCGTCAAACGAGGTCGTCGTGACAATCCCCTGACGCGGTCGGGATCGAAGAGCGTTCGGGAGAGAATATCGATCGGGAGTGAAGGTCGATCGGGACTGTTCGGCGCAGAGATGGTAATTGGCACTTGAGCCGGACCGTCCCTCCCGCGATCCCCTCCCGATCAGGGATGCGCCTCCCGATCAGCAAAGCCAACCTCCCGCCATGATCGACAGCCACTGCCACCTCGCCGGCGAAGAGTTCGAAGCTGATTTACCGGAGGTAATCGCCCGCGCGAAGCAGGTGGGGGTGACGGCGGCCATCGTGATCCTGGCCGCGCAGGACGAGGCGGAGATCGGGCGATGGGAGCGGGTCCGAGCGCTGTGGCCCGAGGCCTGTGCGGCGGTGGGCGTGCATCCTCATCAGGCGGGGGAGTTCGCGTCGGACCCCGCGGGCGCGGCGCGGCTGCTGGAGTTGCGACTGGACACCATTCCCGGTGTTCGTGCGGTCGGTGAGATCGGCCTCGACTATCACTACGACTTTTCGCCGCGCGACGTGCAGCAGGCCGTGTTTCGTGCCCAGCTGCGGGTTGCCCGCGACCGGCAGCTGCCGGTTGTCATCCACACCCGCGAGGCCGAAGCGGACACGCTCGGCATCATCGGTGAGTCCGGCCGCGATACCTCGGGGGTGTTCCACTGTTTTTCCGGCGACGTCGCGGCAGCGGCGCGGGCGCTGGCGACCGGCTATTACCTCTCGTTTCCCGGAATCGTCTCGTTTCCGAAGGCTGTCGAGCTGCGGGAAGCGGTCCGGACGACGCCGCTCGACCGCTTGCTGATCGAGACCGATAGCCCGTACCTGGCGCCCGTGCCGTACCGCGGCAAGCGCAACGAGCCGGCGTATGTCGCACGGGTCGGGGAAGTGGTCGCCGAGGCCAGGGCCCTCACACCCGCGGAGCTGAGCGCGGCGGTGACCGCGAATACCCGGCGGCTGTTCCGCTTCTGACCCCACTGATCGGATGGATGCTCAATGGAATTGAACCGAGCGGGTTAGAGCCGCAAAGCTCAGCCCTGCAAGGGATTAACCGCGACTGCGCGCGTTGACACCAGCGCCCGCCTATGGTGAGATTGACGAGCTTGTCCAACGCGCTCCCGAAGACCCAGGCGGACCTGATCCAACTGTTCGAACCCGTGCGCGAGGACCTCGAAGCGGTCGAGCGCGAGTACGAGCGGCAGGTTCAATCGCAGGTCCACGTCATCCCCGAGATCGGCGCCTACATCCAGAAAAGCGGCGGCAAGCGCGTACGCCCGGCGGTGCTGCTCATGGCCGCGCGTCTCTGCGGCTATACCGGCCCGCGCGCCGTCCTCAACGCCGCCGTCGTCGAGTTCATCCATACCGCGACGCTCGTGCACGACGACATCATCGACGATGCCGACGTGCGGCGGGGGCGGAAGGCGGTCCACTCGCAGTGGGGGAACGACGTCACGGTGCTGGCCGGCGACTTCCTCTACATCAAGTCGATGGGGATGGCCCTGACCCAGGACACGCTCGACGTCGTCCGGATGTTGTGCGACGTGACGCTCCGGATGATCGAGGGCGAGATCTATCAGCTGACCAAGAACGGCGTGGTGGAGATCGCCGAGTCCGAGCACTTCGAAATCATCCATCGCAAGACGGCCTACCTGTTCGGCGGCTGCGCCGAGATCGGCGGCATGCTTGGTGAGGTGAGCACGGAGAAGCGCCAGGCGCTCCGCGAGTACGGCTTCAACGTCGGCGTGCTGTTCCAGCTCGTCGACGACCTGCTCGATTTCACCGGCGAAGCCGAGGCGCTCGGCAAGCCGATTGGCGGCGATCTCCGGGAAGGCAAGATCACGCTGCCCATCATCCACCTGCTCAAGCACGGTGGCGAACAGGCCGACACGCTGGTCCGGGCGATCGTCCAGTCCCGCGAGGTCACGCCGGAGCAGTGGGCGAGGCTCAAGGCGCTGCTGGCCGAGCATCGATCGATCGAGTACGCCTACGGTCGCGCCGTCGAATTCGGCGAGACCGCCAAGCGCAGCCTCAAGGTGTTCCCGCCGACTCAGGAACGCGAAGCGCTTACCGCGCTGGCCGACTTCGTCTTGTCGCGAGATCGATAAACACGAAAGACACGAAGCACACGAAGATCACGAAGAAGGCGTTCTTCGGCTGATTCTTGTATGACTTCGCTTCGAGTGAACTCGGCACTCGCTGAATCAAAAGCTAATTCCGGGGAGCCCGCCTGCCGGCAATATCGGCCCTTCGTGGACTTCGTGCTCCTGGTGTCCTTCGTGTTCCGCGTGGATAGGGGTGCAGCGTGACGCCCGCCGCGCGCATCGAGGCTCTGCGCACGGAGATTCGCCGGCACGAGGAGCTCTACTACGTCCAGGCCCAGCCGGAGATTTCCGATGCCGAGTTCGATGCGCTGATGCAGCAGCTGCGCGAGCTGGAGGCGCAGCATCCCGAGCTGGTGACGCCGGACTCCCCGACGCAACGCGTCGGCGGACGTCCGGCCGAAGGCTTTGCCACCGTGCGCCACGCGGTGCCGATGCTGAGCCTGGACAACGCCTACGACGAAGCGGACCTGCGCGCGTTCGACGAGCGGGTTCGAAAGGGACTGGGCGGCGCCGCCACCGCGGAATACGTGTGTGAGCTGAAGATCGATGGGTTGAGCCTGGCCCTCACGTATGAGGATGGCCGGCTCGTTCGCGGCGCGACCCGCGGCAACGGCGAGCAGGGCGAAGACGTCACCGCCAACGTGCGGACGATTCGGGTGATTCCGCTGACCCTGGCCGGCGGACCGCGAGGCCGGATCGAGATTCGCGGCGAGGCGTACCTGCCGAAGGACGCCTTCGATCGGATCAACCAGGAGCAGGCGGCCGCGGGCGAGCCGCTCTACGCCAACGCCCGCAATACCGCCGCCGGCACGATGCGCAATCTCGACCCGTCGCTGGTCGCTCGCCGTCGCCTCTCATCATGGACCTATCAGGTGGTGGCGGCGGGGTCAGACCCCGGAGAGAACGGGGCCGGCTTCGCGACTCATGCCGCCATGCTCGAGCAGCTTCGCGCCTGGGGGTGCCCGGTCGAACGCCACTGGCGAATCGCCGGCGGGGTCGACGAGGTCCTCGCCTTCTGCGAGGAATGGCGCGAGAAACGTCACCAGCTGCCCTTCGAGACCGATGGCGTCGTCATCAAGCTCAACGACCTGGCGTTGCGCGGGCGGCTCGGTACCACCTCGAAGTTCCCGCGATGGGCGACCGCCTTCAAATACCCGGCGCAGCAGGTGACGACGCTGTTGAAGACGATTGAGGTGAACATCGGCCGAACCGGGGCGGCGACGCCGTTTGCGGTGCTGGAGCCGGTGTTCGTCTCCGGATCGACCGTTTCGCTCGCCACCCTCCACAACCCGGACGATCTCGCTCGCAAGGACATCCGCGAGGGAGACACGGTGATCGTCGAGAAAGCCGGCGATGTGATTCCGCGGGTGGTGGGGCCGGTGCTGTCGAAGCGTCCGGCAGATTCGCAGCCGTGGCGGATGCCGGCCGACTGCCCGGTGTGCGGAAGCGCCCTGGTCAAACCCGAGGACGAAGCGGTCTGGCGCTGCGACAACAGCTCGTGCCCGGCGAAGCTGCAGCGCGGGCTCGAACACTTCGCGTCGCGCGGCGCGATGAACATCGAGGGGCTCGGTGAATCGCTGATTGCCCAGTTGATCCAGCGAGAGCTCGTCAGGACCTACGCCGACATCTATCACCTGACGGCTCCGGTGCTCGAGGCACTCGAGCGCATGGGCAAGAAGTCGGCGGCGAAGCTGCTGGCCGAGATCGAGAAGTCCAAGGGCAACGAGGTCTGGCGGCTGCTCTACGGGCTCGGCATCCGGCACGTCGGCGAGCGCGGCGCGCAGGTGCTGGCCGATCACTTCGGTTCGATTGAGGCGATCGAATCGGCACCCCGGGAGGAGCTGGAACGCGTACGCGAGATCGGGCCGGTGCTCGCGGAAGCGGTGCGAACCTGGTTCGACGAGCCGCACAACCGTGAGCTTGTCGAGCGCCTGCGCGCGTCCGGCGTCACGACGGTGGGGGAGCGGAAGGTGGTGCCGGCCGGTCCGCAACCACTCGCCGGGAAGACCTTCGTCGTGACCGGCACGCTGGCGTCGATGTCCCGCGAGGACGCGCAGGCGAAGATCGAGGCGCTGGGCGGGAAGGTGACCGGATCGGTCAGCAAGAAGACGTCCTATCTCGTGGTCGGCGCCGACGCGGGCAGCAAGCTCGACAAGGCACGCGCGCTGGGCGTCGCGGAGCTCGATGAAGCCGCATTTCTCGGGCTTATAATGAGCGAGTCATGACGCGCGGACTGGCCTGGCTCACGGCGGCATTCACGGCCAGCGTGGGCCTGATGGTCGGCCTGGTGCTGAACGGAGCGATCGGTCCTCGCGACAACGAGGCGTCGGCGCCGCAAGTCGTCATCGCTCCGAGTCCGGCCTCGATCGGCGCGCCGACCCCTCCGCCACTGCCCTTGCCGGGCACCGTAAACTTCGCCGACATCGCCGAACGGCTCAACCCGGTCGTCGTCAATATCGATGCATCCGCTCGGGGGCGGCGCGCCACGGTTCGCCCACCCGGCGAGCTGCCACGGCGCCCGGAGATATTCGACGACCCGGCCGAGCGGCGCCGCAGCGGCGAGGCGCCGCGGCGCGGCACCGGGACCGGCTTCATCATCGACCCGGACGGGCACATTCTCACCAACCATCACGTCATCGAGGGCGCCGAGCGGATTACCGTCAAGCTCGCTGACGGCCGCAGCTTCCGCGGAACGGTGGTGGGATCCGATCCCGATACCGACATCGCGCTGATCAAGGTGGACTCGCCAACCCCGCTCCGCTCCGCCGCGCTGGGGAACTCCGACGGCCTCCGCGTGGGCGAATGGGTGGTCGCGATTGGCAACCCGCTGGCCTACGAGCATACCGTCACCGTCGGTGTGGTCAGTTTCATCGGCCGCAAGCTCTTCGACTCGAGCCTCGACAACTACATCCAGACCGACGCCGCGATCAGCTTCGGAAACAGCGGCGGCCCGCTGATCAACACCCGCGGCGAGATCATCGGCATCAACGCGGCGGTGAGCCGGCAGGCCAACAACATCGGCTTCGCGATTCCCATCAACCAGGCGCGGGCGATCCTGCCGCAACTGAAAGCCGAAGGCCGGGTGTCGCGCGGGTATATCGGCGTGGCGTTACGCGACGTAGACCCGGATCTGCAATCGTCGCTGGGGCTGTCGCGCGGAGACGGCGCCCTGGTGCAGGACGTGACCGCCGGCTCGCCGGGAGCTCGCGCCGGCATCAAGCCCTACGACCTGATCGTCTCGGTGGACCGCGATTCGGTGCGGAGCAACGACGCGCTGATCCGGGAGATCGCCACTCGGCCGCCGGGCTCGGTTGCGCACATCGAGCTGCTGCGCGACGGCCGGCCGATGGATCTGGCAGTGAAGCTCGCGGAGCGACCGGGGCGCGTCAACCCCGCCCAGGCGCCGACCGTGCCGGCCGGGCGCGGCCTCGATCATGACGACCAGGTGGAGCTCGGACTCACCTTGATCGAGATCGACGAGGCCAACGCTCACCGCTTCGATGTGCCGTCGGGTATGACCGGGCTGCTGGTCCAGCGCGTCGAGCCGTTCAGCGCCGCCGCCGATGCCGGCATCAGCCGCGGGCAGATCATTCTCGAGATCAACCGGCGGCCGGTGAGCTCGGTGGCCGCCTACCGGCGCCTCGTGCAGGCGCAGCCGGGCGCCATTCTCGCGATCTTCCTGTACGACCCCGAGCTGGATCAGCGGGCGATTCACACCGTTCGGACGGAGAGCCGTTGAAGCCCAGAATCCTGGTGGTCGATGACGAGGCCAGCATCCGCGACACCCTGCGGATGATTCTCGAGTACGAAGGTTACGAAGTCCTGCAGGCGGCCACCGGCGAGGACGGCGTCCGCCTGATCGAGCGCGAGGCCCCCGACCTGGTCTTCCTCGACATCAAGATGCCGGGCATGGATGGCCTCGAGGTGCTGCAGAAGGTCCGGCACCTCACCGACTCCACCCCGATCGTCGTCATTTCCGGTCACGTCGAGCAGGGCGGCGCCAGCTCCAGTGAGGCTGCCGAAGCGATCAAGCTCGGCGCCCGCGACTTCATCGAGAAGCCGCCGACCCAGGACCGGATTCTCGTCACCGTCCGTAACGCGCTCGACACCTCGCGGCTGCGGAGCGAGAACCGCTCGCTGAAGCGCGACGTCGAGAAGCGCTACCAGATCGTCGGCGACGCGCCGTCGCTGCAGGCGGTCCGTGACGCGATTCACAAGTCCGCGCCGACCAACGCGACGGTGCTCATCTGGGGCGAGAGCGGCGTCGGCAAGGAGCTGGTTGCGCGCGCTATCCATCGCGAGAGCCTGCGCCGCGACGGCCCGTTCGTCCAGGTCAACTGCGCGGCAATCCCAGACGAGCTGATCGAGTCGGAGCTGTTCGGGCACGAGAAGGGCTCGTTCACCGGCGCCACCGATCGGCAGATCGGCAAGTTCGAGCAGGCCGACAAGGGCACGATCTTCCTCGACGAGATCGGCGACATGAGCCTGAAGACGCAAGCCAAGGTGCTGCGGGTCCTCCAGGAACAGGAGCTGGAGCGGCTCGGGAGCAACCGCGTCATCAAGGTGGACGTGCGGGTGATCGCCGCGACCAACAAGAAGCTGGACGAGGAGATCGACAAGGGGTCGTTCCGGGAGGATCTCTTTTATCGCCTCAACGTCGTGCCGATTCACGTGCCAGCGCTGCGCGATCGGCGTGAAGACATTCCGGCGCTGGTCCGCCACTTCGCGGATCTCCTCGCGCGCGAGAACAACTTCCGCCGCAAGACGTTCTCCGGCCTGGCGATGGAGAAGCTGAAGCAGCGGCACTGGCGCGGCAACATCCGCGAGCTGCGCAACGCGGTCGAGCGATTGCTGATCATGACCTCCGCCGACAGCATCGACGCCCGCGACGTCCCGGACGAAGGGCAGGGGCGGGGCGACGTGGTGCTGCCGGCGGTCGGGGCTCAGTCGTCCGCCAGCGCCGCGCTGGCCGCGGTCCCACCCGAGCTGGCCTGGTCGCACGTCCCGACGCTGCAGGAGTTCAAGAGCGTCTCGGAACGCGCCTACCTCGTCGCCAAGCTGCGCGACAACGGCTGGAATATCTCGAAGACCGCCGAAGTGATCGACACGCCGCGCAGCAATCTCTACAAGAAGCTGGAGCAGTACCAAATCAGTGAAGAGACGGACGGTCGCTGACGGCGTTTGCCGGGAATCGGGAACCGGGAGTCGAGAGTCGGGCGGGAGTCGCCGGCCGGGAGTCGAACGGCGCAACGCTCGTTGCTGCTCGGGATCCTGAGTTGCCCGAGAAGAGCCACCTGATCCAGCCAACCCGCGTTGACGGTTTACGCGCTAGCGATTCGTCCCGTCGAGCTCTTTCGCAAGTGTTCGGCTGGCACAGCTACTGCAAAGTCGCGCACCATGCCGCTCGGCTCCTTCAGAGACCTCGAAGTGTGGCGCCTCGCGATGGATCTCGTCGAGCGCGTCTGGCAGCACACTCTCACGATGCCGGGACGCCCGTTTCTATTGAAACAGCAAATGCAGGACGCCGTGTTCTCCATCCCATCGAATGTGGCTGAAGGTTACCGACGCAAGAAGCGCCGCGCCGCATATCAGAATCACGTGTCAATCGCCATGGGGTCACAAGGCGAGCTGGAGACGCAGCTCGAGATCGCGTTTCGGATAGGCGCGCTCGACAGAGTCAAGTGTCGCGAGACCGTGGACATCAACAATCGAGTCGGCGCGATGCTGAATCGCCTCCACGATTCTCTTGACACGTGAGTTGACGGGTGTCGTGCTCTTCTCCGACTCCCGACTCCCGACTCCCGACTCCCGACTCCCGACTCCCGACTCCCGACTCCCGACTCCCGACTCCCGACTCCCGACTCCCGACTCCCGACTCCCGACTCCCGACTCCCGACAGGCGACTCGCCGAAGTCTGGGAGCGTGTAGACTGAAGTGTCGCAGTGGATCAGACGACCGCTGCCGGCGTGAGGCCTCGAGCCGGCGGTGCCGCAAGGCGTCGTGGGCACGGGGAACCGGCGCCGGGAGAGGAAAGTCCGAACTCCATCAGGACAGTGCGCCGGGTAACACCCGGGCGGGGCAACCCGACGGACCAGTGGCACAGAAAATACACAGCTAACCGGTGGGCGACTGCCGGCAGCAATGGTGAAAAGGTGCGGTAAGAGCGCACCGCGTCTCTGGCAACAGAGGCGGCAGGCAAAACCCCGCACGGAGCAAGGCCAAATAGGGGAGCGCGCGGCGCAAGCCGCACGGGTGGTCCATCCGAGCTTCCGGGTCGGCCGCTGGATCCTGGCAGAGATGCCGGGACTAGAGGAATGGTCGTCTCGCCGAAGCTCGCGGCCCGCGAGGGCCGTGAGCGAAGGCGGACAGAATTCGGCTTACCGGTTCACTGCGACACTTTTCAGGGGGTCAAAGCCACGGGGGAAAGCACACGAGACTCATTGCACCGGCACACGTGACTTCAGATCCTCAAACCAGTGTTGGACGACGACGATGTGAATCCCCGCCGGTCCGCCGGCCGAATCGGTCCGCTCGGCTGACCTGACCATCAGGAACCTCTTCCCGTCACGCGAGACGTCGTAGCTGCGGATACCGCGGTCGTACGCCCCGGCGACGACTAGGTATGGCACGCCAGCGGCGAAGCCACCGCCGGGCTTCACCGCTACGCCCATCACGCCGGCCTCTGTCCTGTAGAACAACTCCCGCCCGTCCCGAGACCAGACTGGTTCCGTCCCTCCGGCCGTGGAGATCTGCCATCGTCCCTGGTTGACCTCGGGAAACGGCTGCACGTAGACCTCGTATTGACCGGAGGCGTTCGACTGGTACGCGAGCCAGTGACCGTCGCGCGATACCTGGGCCTCAGTCTCGTCGAACTCGCTGACGATCAACGGCTCGCTGTGTCGCTCGCCGTCCAGCGATAAGGAGTGCAGGTCGGATGCCGAACGCTCCCCTCGCGCATAGACCAGCCGCGTGCCATCCGGGGTGAGGCTCATGGGAAACAAGGGTTCGGAAGCCGCAAGGAGACGCTCTACTGCTCCGGTGCCGTCCGCCGCCCGCCAATAGAGCGCGCGCGTCCCCTCGACGTCGGAGTTGAACACGATCCGCCGGCCGTCCGGCGTCCATTCTCCATAGAGTTCCGTCGCGGGCGTGGCCGTCAAGCGCGTGAGCGCCGCACGGCTGAATTCCCAGATCCACTGATCCCGTTCCGCGTCATTCGCAAACAGGACGACACGGCTCCCATCGGGGGACAGCCTGGGCGTGTAGTAGGGGCGCGGCGGCGCAGGGATCACCTCTTCCCGCCCTGAGCGGTCCACCCATACCAGTCTGCGCGGCGTGTCTGTGTCACCCGACCAATAGGCCAGGGTCCCGGTTCGTGACACGTCGGCCTGGGCCACGCCGTCGATACCCCCCCGGCTCACGCCCACCACGAGCGGCACCGCAGTGCCTGTAGCGACTCGCCGCCCGGGGTCGAACGGCACTGCCAGGATCGTGTTGCCGAGGGCGTAGATTAGATGCCCGCTTGCCAGATACCGCGCGTCCGCCCCATTCTCGACCACTACGGTCCGCTCGCCGGTTGCCAGGTCCTCGACGACGACCTCCGCCGCGTCCCACGCGTCGGGTGTCGAGCATCCACCTGACGAGCACCGGGTGTACAGGACGGCTTGACCGCCCGGAAGCACCTGGGGCTGCTGGACCCGCACCGCAGCCTTAACCGCGACGAGCAATTTAGGCTTGCCCCCGGCCGCCGGCACCCGGAGGATCCCCTGACCGGCCTGGGCATAGACGATCGTGCCGTCTTCTCCCCAGCTGGCGCCGTTGATCTTGGCTTGCGCCAGGCTCACGACCGCCCCGCCCTCGAGAGCCACTTTCTGCAGCGCCCCGTCACGGCTCGAGTTGAAGGCGATCCACCGGCCGTCCGGCGAGAAGAAGGGATCGGACGGTCTGGTCCGTTCGGTGCCCTCCAGCGCCGCGCTTCCAATGCGTCGAGTGCACGCACGTAGAGTTGCTCGTTCGCCACGTACGCGACATGGGTTCCAGCGGGCGAGATCGCGATCACTCTTGATCCGAAGTTGGTGATCGAGTGCGTCTGCGGCACGAGGACCGACGTGCGGGTCACGGCTGCCGGCTGGACCGGCGCGGGACGCGTGACGCTCCACGTCGTGAACGCGGTCACTGCGACGGCGCCGAGCACGGAGGCGGCGACCGACGCCGGGCGCTGCCACAGCGCAATGGAGGATCGTCCAGTTCTTTCGGGGGCCTGCGCTACCGGAAACCCGAGGGCCCCGTCGAGCATAAGCCTGATGTCGCCCATGTCGCGCACGCGGTTGCGCGGATCCTTGGCGAGACACTGGCGAATGATTGACGCCAGATATGCGGGAACGCCCGCGGGTAACGTGTCCCAGTCCGGCTCGCGTTGCAGCACGCGTGACATCGTGAGCGGAACGTCTTCGGCCTCGAAGGCTCGCCGACCGGTGAGCATCTCGTAGCACACGCAGCCGAACGCCCAGATGTCCGCGCGCTTGTCGACGGGCCGGCCCCGGGCCTGCTCCGGGCTCATGTACGCCGCGGTGCCCAGCACGATTCCGGCCGTGGTCATCGCCGGCGACGTGATTGTCGCAACTTCGAACCGTCCGACGTGGCGGCATCGATCGGCTCGATTGCCTTGGCGAGCCCGAAGTCGAGGATCTTTACCGCACCGTCCGGACGCACCTTGATGTTGGCCGGCTTCAGATCGCGATGGACGATCCCCGCTTCATGTGCGGCATCCAGGGCGTCAGCGGTCTGTCTGGCGATGAACATCGCACCCGACGCGATCCGATCGGCCAGCGTGGGGCCCTCGACGAGCTCGAGGACCAGAGCGATCCTGCCGGTGGACGTCTCGAGGCCATGGATCTGCGCGATGTGCGGATGATTCAGGGCGGCCAGCACTTCGGCTTCGCGCTGGAACCTTGCAAGGCGCTCGGCGTCGCCCGCCACCAATTCAGGCAGTACCTTGAGAGCAACCTGGCGCTTGAGCCTCGTGTCGGTGGCGCGGTACACCTCGCCCATCCCGCCCGCGCCGATCTGGGCTGTAACTTCATACGGGCCAAGTCGCGTGCCCGTTGCCGGGACATCACGCGCACGCGGGCGATTATAAGCACCCCGTGTCGCTGCAGAGAAATGCCATCATGGAGCGGATGGCGCGATACACGGTGACGGGTGGGGCGGGGTTCATTGGCTCGCATCTCACGGAAGAACTGATCAGGCGCGGGCACACGGTGCGGGTCGTCGACGACTTCAGCACCGGTAAGCGCGGCAACGTCGACGCTGCCGCGCGCGCGGCCGGAGTCCCGGTTTCCGCGATCCAGCTCGTGGAAGGCGATCTGGCCGACCTCGAGGTGGCTCGCCGTGCTGTCGACGGCGCCGACTACGTGCTGCACCAGGCCGCCATCCCGTCGGTTCCCCGGTCGGTCAAGGATCCCATTACGTCCAATCGCGCCAATATCGATGCGACGCTCAACGTGCTGGTCGCGGCGCGCGACACGAGGGTCAAGCGGCTGATCTTCGCCGGCTCGTCCTCGGAATACGGCGATACGCCGACACTGCCGAAGCACGAGGACATGCCGACCAACCCGCTGTCGCCGTACGCACTGCAGAAAGCGGTGGGGGAGGAATACCTCAAGCTGTTCACGCGGCTTTACGGGCTCGAGACCGTTAGCATCCGCTACTTCAACGTGTTCGGCCCGCGGCAGGATCCCGGCTCGCCGTACTCCGGCGTGATATCGCTGTTCGTCAAGTGGCTGCTCGCGGGCGAGCGGCCCACGATCTACGGTGACGGCGAACAGACGCGCGACTTCACCTACGTCGCGAACGTCGTGGACGGCGTGTTGCGCGCCTGCGAGGCGCCCGGCGCGTCGGGTGAGTCGATCAACGTCGCCACCGAGGGCCGGGTCTCGCTGAACCAGTTGCTCGACGAACTGCAGCGGATCATCGGCACACGTCTCGAGCCGATCTACGGCCCGCCGCGCGTCGGCGACGTGCGCGACTCGCAGGCATCGATCGCCAAGGCGCGGCGGATTCTCGGCTACGAGCCCAGCGTTCCTTTCGAAGAAGGTTTGCGCCAGACCGTCGCCTGGTTCCGCGAAAGCTGAGCTGACCTGTAGATGTGACATCGGCCGCGCGCCCGTGGCGCGGCGGATTGTCGATGCCTGTCTTTCGACCTCTCCAAAGGTCGCTTCATCCTGGCACGTTCCTTGTGAGGAGTCGCCCGCAAGGGGGTACCGTCATATGGTGAAGGTGATTCTGGGCTCGGCCCTGGGAGGTCTGGTGGCGGGCGCGATCGCGCTGTTCGCCGCCGGGCAGGCACGAACCGCGGCGGCGCCGCTCGTTCCCGCCGCGTATCCGGCGTCGATGCCGGCAATGGCTCAACCGTCGGCGCCAACGGTGGCGTGCGGCCCGTACCAGGAGCCGGCAATGGCCCGCGTCCTGGTGAACGGTGCGGAGGCGGCGACGCTCACGTGCGTGGATCGTGCTCCGCAAGGCTACGTCACCTATCCCCAGTCGGGTATGGTGCCGCAGGCGCAGCTCGTGAGCCTCGCCGGCACTCCGGTGCCAGTCACCGCTCCGGTGCAAACGGTACCGGTTGTCCGCTCGACGCCGCGAAGCACCGCCCCGGTCCGGCGTGTCAGTTATCAGGACCGCGACAATGACATCGTGCAGTACGAGCCCGATCGACGGCAGGGCCGTTCGATTGCGAAGACGGCGATGATCATTGGCGGCAGCGCCGGCACCGGCGCCGGCGTCGGCGCCATCATGGGCGGCAAGAAGGGCGCGCTCATCGGCGCGGCGATCGGCGGCGGCGCAGCGTCGATCTACGAAGCGACCAAGCGCTGACAACAGGAGTGCAGAGGTGCAGAGGTGCAGAGGTGCACCCTTGCACCCCTGCACCCGTGCACCAGCAGATCTCTAGTCGTTGCCCTTCGCCGACGCGTCGAGCGCGAACGAGAAGATCCGTCCGTTCGCCGTTCCCGCCATCACGACGACGAACTGCTTGCCGTCACGTTCGTAGGTTACCGGCGTCGCTACCCCCGGCATCGTCTGCTGCTCCCACAAGGTCTTGCCGGTTTCGGGATCGAGGGCCATGAACTTGCCGGCGGCATCGCCGACGAAGATCAAGTTGCCTGCTGTGGAGAGCACTCCGCCTGCCGGGTTGAAGTCGATCCGCCATCGCTCCTTCTGGGTAATCGGGTCCCACGCCACGAACCAGCCGCGGCGTCCGGGGAGCGGCGCGGGTGCGGGCACGGCCACGGAGCCGGGTGCGTTGGCAGCCGCGGCGGCCCCGGCCGCCTGGCCGAGCCGCGTGCCGGTGTTCCACTGCCCTTGCTTGAATTCGAAGGCGTCGGTGGACTGGAAATTCGACGTGGTCTCCTGGCCGGGGAAGTAGACGAGGCCGATTGCGGGGTTGAACGCCATGGGTGGCCAGTGGTGGGCGCCGACCGGGGATGGCGATAGCCGCGAGCCTTTTTTGCCGTAGCGTGCCTCCGGCGTCTCCACCGGGCGGCCGGTCTTCGGGTCGATGTGCGTCGCCCAGTTGACGTTGGAGAACGGCGCCGCCGAGATGAACTCGCCAGTGAGCCGGTCCAGCACGTAGAAGAAGCCGTTCTTCGGCGCCTGCAGCAGCACCTTGCGCGGCTTGCCACCGATGGTGAGGTCGGCGAGGATCATCGGCTGCGCCGCGTTGTAGTCCCAATCGTCACCGGGCGTCGTCTGGTAGTGCCACACGTACTGGCCGGTGTCGGCGCGCAGCGCGACGATGGACGACAGATACAGGTTGTCGCCGGAGCCCTGGCTGCGATGATCGCGGCTCCACGGCGAGCCGTTCCCCGTCCCCACGTAGACGAGATCGGACTCGGGGTCGTAAGCGATGCCGTCCCACGGCGTGCCTCCACCGCCGTACTTCCACCATTCGCCCTTCCATGTCTTCACGGCCCGTTCCATCGATCCGTCTTCGAGGCCGAGCGACGGGTCGCCGGGAACGACATACCAGCGCCACGCCTGCTTGCCGCTGTCGGCGTCGTAGGCCGTGAGGTAGCCGCGGACGCCGTACTCGCCGCCGCCGTTGCCGATCAGGACCTTGCCCTTCACGATCCGCGGCGCACCGGTGATGGAGTAATCGCTTCCGGCCGGCGTGGTCTGCACCGACCAGGCGATTGCGCCGGTCTGCGCGTTGAGCGCGACGAGCCGGCCGTCGAGGAGCCCGACGTAGACGCGACCTTTGTAGATTGCGACGCCGCGATTGACCGGGCCGCAGCAGAAGCGGGAGCCACCTTCGGCGAAACCGCCCTTCACGAGGCCGGGATCCCATTTCCAGCGCAGCGTGCCAGTCTTGAGGTCCACCGCGTAGACGACGCTCCATGTCGAGGTGCCGAAGAGCATGCCGTCCCAGACGATCGGGGTGGTTTCAATCTTCCCCTGGGAACCGACTTCGACCGACCACGCCAGCCCGAGCCGCGCGACGTTCGATTGATCGATCTGTTTCAGCGGGCTGTGATGCGTTTCCTGGTAGTCGCGCCCGTAGCTCACCCACTCGCCATCTGGCGGCTTGAGCAGCGTCGCGTCGTCCACCTGGCGCGGTGTCTGCGCGAAAAGGGTCAGAGCCAGGCTGGCGCTCCCCGCGACGAGCAGCGCGAAGACGCCGTTGCGAACGGTCAGCCGCATCGTGAGACCTCCCGGGCTGGCGAGGTTCCACCGCCCGCGGACGGATCTTAGCCGAGCAGGTTCGCCACGCGCCCGAAGAACAGGATCTCGTCGCTCGGTACGTGTCGCGCGGCAAACAGAAACGGGTGGTCGGCAGGGAAGACGGACCACGCGCCGCATCTCCGCCAGGGTGTCGCCCGGTGCTCCTTCGTTAGCCATGGCGAGCACGGTACGGAGGCTGTGCGGTGAAAAGACCAGGCTGCGGTTTTGGGTCCGCAGCCTCGCGTGCAGCGCCAACGCGAACGCCAGGCTGCTTTCACCGGGCGAGATAGCCGGCGCGTCGAGCGCGGTCCCGGCTCCTGCCCCGGACCACGGCGATCGTCTCGACAGCCACTCGGTCAGGCGTCGAATCACGGTCAACCCTTTAGCGTCCGCCAGACACGTCGAGAATCGCGCCGGTGATGTATGACGCCTCGTCGGAGAGCAGCCAGAGAATCGCCTGCGCTACTTCCTCGGGCTGGCCGCCGCGCTTCATCGGAACGAACGCCTTGACGCGATCGACGCGGCCGGGTTCGCCGCCGCTGCCGTGAATGTCGGTGTAGATGACACCAGGGCGCACGGCGTTGACGCGGATGCCCTCGGCCGCCACTTCCTGGGAAAGACCGATTGTGAGCGTGTCGATAGCCGCCTTCGATGCGGCGTAGTCGACGTACTCACCCGGTGAACCGATCCGTGCCGCGGCCGACGACACGTTGACGATCGCTCCGCCGCGCCCGCCGCGTGTTGTGGACATGCGCCGTACTGCCTCCCGCGCACAGATGAATGCGCCGGTGACGTTGGTGTGGAAGATCCGATCGAGCCGCCCAGCGTCCATGTCGACGACGCGCATCTGCGCCTCGAGAATTCCTGCGTTATTGACGAGACCGGCGAGAGGCTCTCCGAGCGATCTCACTTCGTCGAACAGGTGGACCACTTCGGCCTCGTTGCCGACATCGGCCCGAACCGCGATCGCGCGTCCGCCCGCTGAGTGGATCTCATTCACTACATGAATGGCGGCGGCGTGGTCCTGCCGGTAGTTCAGGCATACGGCGTAACCACGCGCGGCCGCCAGGCGAGCCGTGGCCGCTCCGATACCTCGACTGCCGCCCGTGACGATCAGCGTGCCTGTCATGCGACCGATTCCAACCGGCTAGACACCGGTGGCGGGAATGCGGCCGGACCGGATGTCGCCGCGGGCCGCGTCGGTGAACGGCTGGCCGAACAGGCTCGCCGACAGCTGCTCGGCTCGGAATAGCTCGCAGATGAAGCCCATGCGGTCGTGCAGGTTGCACCAGTTCTGCGCGCCCCGGGCGCGCAGGCGTGTCAGGTCGTCGTCGAAGCGCTCGAGCAGCGCGATGAGATCGGCATTCGACAGGCGCTGGAGCACATCGGGTATCTGGTTGGGCCACGGGATCTCGTCACCGCCAAGCGGCAGCACTCGTCCACCGGGGAGTGACAACGACATGGACAGCCGAGTGGCGAGGCATTGCCAGTCGTCCTGAATCGCGTCACGAACGCGCCTTCGGGTGATCCCGAGCGGTCCGAGGAACAGGAACGCAAGACGAATCGCGATCAGCCGGCCGATGCCGTCGGTGATCATCTCGCCGACGGGCGCGTCCATCGCGCCCTGGATGTCCTGCTGCAATCGCGTTTGCTCGTGCAGTCCGATCTGACAGTTCGCCAGCAGGATCAGCTGCGCCTTGGCCGGGGAGCTCTGCTCAAGTGCGGCCGCAGCGTAGTTCGTGAACGCCAGCCGCAACACGTCCTGTCCGTGCTGATCCGAGGGACCTGGCCGCAGCGTGGCCAGGAGCGCTTGCAGCCGCTCGCTCACCGAATCGCGGGATCCGGACATCGCCTGGATGAACTGCACGAAGAGCGGGGCCAATTCGACGAACACCTTACGGTTGCCGTCCGCGACCTCGGCGCTCACGCGGGCGATGGTGTCGCGCGCCTGCTGGAACACATCCACCTTGCTCGCGGTGTGCCGGTAGATCCACGCGAACAGTGGACCAACCCGCGGGCGGAGCCGCCCCTCGTCGCGAAGCAGGTCCACCAGCAGCCGCGGGATCTCCTCATCGCGGATCGAGATTCCGGCTGTCTTCGAAGCCCAGGTCGCGAAGGTGGACCAGTTCGCGCTCGCTGGATCGATCACGTCGGCGAGCTCGTGCGACAGGTCGCAATAGCACTGCGTGATCAGCAGGTTACGAAGCGTGGGGTTGGAAGTCTGCCCGATGCGGGCCACATCCTCGAGAGTGACGCGAGCGAGCGCGGGCATCGGCGCTCACCATAACAGAAGTGCGAGGTGCGGCGTGCGAGGTGCGCGGAGCGACCCGGAAGTAGAAAGAGGGGCGATGGCGAAAGCTGGCGATAATCGAAGAACGTGAGCGCTCCGGAATCAGAGATCCTCATCATCGGCGGCGGGCCGGCCGGCTGCACGGCGGCGCGCCTGCTCGCGCTGTGGGGGCACCAGGTGCGGCTGGCCGCCAAGCCGCACGTACCGGGCATGACCGGGCTCGCCGAGTCGCTGACGCCGAGTTGCGGCAAGTTCTTCGACCTGCTCGGCATTCGCGAGGCGATCGACGCGGCTGGATTCGTGGCAGCGCTAGGCAATACGGTCTGGTGGGGGAGTAACGCCACGCGCGTTGAGCCATTCGCCAATGGCGCCTGGGGGTGGCAGGTGACCGCGCCACGCCTCGAGAACGTGATGCGAACCTCCGCCGCAGAGGCGGGCGTGCTCATCGACGAACGCGGGCTGACGGCCGGGGAGGCGTCCACCTGGCCGGCGCGCTTCCGGATCGACTGCAGCGGGCGGACGGGGCTGCTTGCCCGTACGCGCGCGGGTCGCGTGGCGGAACCCGGGCACCGCACGGTGGCGCTCTCGGCCATCTGGCGCCGCGACGATCCGTGGGATCTTCCCGATCCATCTCATACCTTGATCGAGTCATACGCGGACGGCTGGGCCTGGTCGGTGCCCATCGATCCCACGCGTCGCGCGGTTGCCGTGATGGTGGACCCGCAGACCTCGGCCCTGGTCCGCGGCGACGGCGCGCGCGCGACGTACCTTGCGGAGTTGGCCAAGACGGCGCGCTTCCACGATCTGCTGGCCGCGGCTGCGCTCGAAGGCGGGCCGGTCGGCTGGGATGCGTCGATGTATCACGCGACGGAGTACGCAGGAGAAGACTGGCTCGTGGCCGGTGATGCGGCCTCGTTCGTCGATCCGCTGTCGTCGGCCGGGGTCAAGAAGGCGCTCGCCTCCGGCTGGCTCGCGGCAATTGCCGCGCACACCTCGCTGACCCGGCCGGCAATGGGCACGGCCGCGCGGCGCTTCTTTGCCGATCGCGAGTCCGAGATGTACGCGAACTTCCTGAGCCTGACGAAGCGCTATCTGGGTGAAGCCGCGGTGGATCAGGCCCAGCCGTTTTGGGCCGAACGGGCCGAGATACAGGAAGTGGACGAACGCCGGGCCGAGGACGGCAGGGAGGGAGCGTTGGTGCTGGCGGCGTACGAGCGCATGAAAGCCGCCTCGGCGCTTCGGGCGAGGCGCGGAGAGGCGGTTCGCCTCGAGCCCCGGCCTGCCATTTCCGGCACGGAGATCGTCATGGAGCCGAGGCTCGTGACCGACGGTGACCCTCGGGGGGTGCGTTTCCTACACGACGTCGACGTGGTGACCCTGGTGGAACTCGCCCCGTCTTACGGTCAGGTGCCCGATCTCTACGAGGCTCTCGTGGCCCGAGTGGGACCAACGGACCTTCCGGCGTTTCTAACGGCATTGGCCACGGCCGTGGCCCGGCAGTGGCTAGTGACTGGAGCCGGATACCCCCCTCCTGCGAGGTGCGACCCATTCCGAAGTGTGATAAAAGAAACTCAACTTCCATGCGTATTTCAGCCCCGATCCGACTGGCCTTCGTGGCCGTCGCTTGCCTGTTTTCCGCCGGTTTGACACTGCGAGCCGCCCAGCAGGCCCCCGCGACGCCCCCGGCACAGCCGGCCCAGGCCGCTCAGCCGCCGGAAACGGGGATTCCAATCACCAGTCAGGCCGTGATCAAGACCTGCGG
Organism: uncultured Acidobacteriota bacterium; assembly: GCA_963709325.1. GTDB lineage: Bacteria > Acidobacteriota > Vicinamibacteria > Vicinamibacterales > UBA2999 > VFZN01. The sequence goes on from CAVPVV010000001.1 coordinate 1,064,630, forward strand.
CGGGTGTCACCGGCCGGACGACAAGGGCCAGATGACCCGCATCTCCTTCCAGCGCAACACGCCGGAGGGGTGGCAGGAAGTCATCAAGCGCATGATGTCGCTCAACGGGTTGAAGATGGACCCGGCCGCCGGGCGTGAGGTCATCAAGTATCTGTCGGACAACCTCGGGCTGGCGCCCGAAGAAGCGAAGCCGGCCGCCTTCGACGTCGAACAGCAGGTCGTCTACGACCAGGAGCCGTTCAACCACGAGGACATCAAGGGCGTCTGCAACGCATGCCATTCGCTCGGCCGGGTGATCTCGCAGCGGCGCACCCGCAGCGAGTGGGAACTGTTGATCGCGATGCACCGCGGCTGGTATCCGCTGATCGACCGCCAGGTCTACCGGCGAATGGGACCGGTGCCGCGGGACCGCGGGCCGGACGGGCGGCCGCCCGACACCCGTCACCCCTCCGAAAAGGCGGTGGACTACCTGTCGAAGACCTACCCGTTCGAGACGGCGGCATGGTCGTCGTGGGCCGCCACGAGGCGCTCGCCGCGCCTGGACGGCACCTGGGCGTTGACGGGATACGAGGTCGGCAAGGGTCCGGTCTACGGCCGCGTTCAGGTCACGGCCGTGCCGAATGCGCCCGACGAGTTCACGACCGAGACGACGTTCACCTACGCCCGAACCGGCGAACAGGTGAAGCGGACCGGCCGGACGGTGGTCTACACCGGCTTCCAGTGGCGGGGCCGCTCGAGCAGCGGAGCGACCGACGCGCAGCCGTACCGCGAGGTGATGTTCGTGGACCGTGACTGGCGCGGCATGGACGGCCGCTGGTTCACGGGCGGCTACGACGAGATCGGGATGGACGTCCAGCTCCATCGCCTTGCCGGAAACGAGATGACCCTGCTCGGTGTGGATCGGTCCGGCCTCAAGAAGGGCGGCACCGGGCAGACCGTGAAGATCTACGCGATGAACGCGCCCGCGACCGTGCAGGCGAACGACCTCGACCTTGGACCGGGCGTGACCGTGACCGCGGCGAGCGCGGCGAGCAACGTCATCACCGCCACCGTGTCGGTCGCCGATGCCGCCGCCGTCGGCCCGCGCGACATCGTCCTCGCCGGCGCGGTGAAGCCTGGCGCCCTCGTGGTCTATGACAAGATTGACCACGTCCGGGTCTTGCCCGAGTGGAACATGGCACGGGTGGGCGGCGTCAACTTCCCGAAGATGTTCGCGGCCTTCGACGCGTGGGGCTACATGAATGGCCCCGACAAGAAGCCGAATACGCCCGACGACATCAAAGTCGACATCGTCGACGTCACCTGGAGCATGGAGGAATACACCGCCACGCTGGACGACGACGACATCAAGTTCGTCGGGGCGATTGACGCCAAGACCGGCCGGTTCACGCCCAACAACGAGGGGCCGAACGAGAATCGGAGCGGTGAGCGCAACAACATCGGCGACGTGTGGGTCGTGGCCTCCTACACCGCTGGCGGAACGCCCATCAAGGGACGGGCGCACCTGCTGGTGTCGCCGCCGGTTTACATGCGGTTCGACGCCTCGGTCATCTCACGATGAGCACTGCAAGCAATCATCCGTCGCCGGATCACACCGCGGCGCCAGTGGAACAGGCCGGGAGCGGTGCGCCGGGCATCGCGCCACGCGTGGACACGCTCGTACGCCTCGGGGAGTTCCACACGTTCGAGGCCGCCGGCGAGCGCTTCGGCTACATGGTGCCGAGCGCGGCGGTGTTCGCCTTCGATCCCTGCGCGTCGGCCCTGAGCGATGCGCTTGAAGCCGGTCCCCGGACGATCGGTGATCTCGTCACCGCGCTCGACGGACGATTCGACGCGGGCGAGGTATGGGACACCCTCGGCGAGCTCTATCGGGTGCGCGCCATTGCCGAAGCAAAGGCGCCCGCGCCGCCGCCGAAGATCCTGCCGCTCACCGTCATCCCGCTCCAGACCCTGGTGGTGAACGTCACCAACCAGTGCAACCTGAGCTGCGAATACTGCTACGAGTACGGCGAAGACAAGATCGTCGACACCGAGAACGGGCAGCAGCCGAAGTTCATGAGCGAGGAGACCGCGCGCGAGGCGATCGACTTCGCGTTGCGGGAGAGCGGAAAGACCGCGATGGTCACGTTCTTCGGCGGCGAGACGCTGATGAACTTCCCGGTGCTTCGGAAGACGGTCGGCTACGCGCGGCAGCGCGCCAGGGAAGTGGGGAAGAGCATCGACTTCAGCCTCACCACCAACGCCACGCTGCTGAAGCCCGACGTCATCGACTTCCTCGCCGACGAGCGGATTGGTGTCACGATCTCCATCGACGGCCCGCAGGAGATCCAGGACAAGTTCCGCGTCTTCCACAACGGCAAGGGCAGCTACGACCTCGTGGCGCCGAAGATCAAGGCCCTGCTCGCCCGCCACAAGTCGCGTCCCATCGGCGCGCGCGTCACGCTGACGCGCCAGACGCTCGACGTGATGCGGATCTACAAGCACCTGCACGACGAGATGGGCTTCTGGGAGGTCGGCTTCGCGCCGGTGACCACCGCGCCGCAGCGCGACCACGCGATCAGCGACGCCGGCTTCGATCACCTGCTCGGCCAGTTCCGCGCCCTCGCCCAGGACTTCCTGAAGACGTCGTTCGAGAACCGCCACCACGGCTTCTCGAACGTCCGCGAGACGCTGCAGGAGATCCACCAGGGCCACGCCAAGGCCTATCCGTGCGGCGCCGGCATCGGCCTGCTCGGCGTCGCGACCGACGGCCAGGTCTCGCTCTGTCACCGCTTTGCCGGATCCGAGGCGCACAGCTTCGGGTCGGTCACCGGCGGTGTCGACCGGGCGAAGCAGGCCGAGTTCCTCGACTCGCACCACATCAACCACAAGACCGACTGCCAGACCTGCTGGGCGCGGCCAATCTGTGCAGGCGGGTGCTACCACGAGGCCCACACCCGCTACGGGTCGACGCAGGGCCCCAACCTGCACTACTGTGAGTGGATTCGCGGCTGGACGCATACCTGCCTGGAGATTTACGGCGAGCTGGCGGTAAAGAACCCCGGCTTCCTTCGCCAGTTCGATGGAGCAGACGATGAAGCACCTCAACCCAGTTAACCGTAAGGCCGCACGAGTCGAGCAGGTCACGGCACCTGCCTCCGCCGAGGCTTCATCGAGCCAGGAGCGGGACGTGGTCGCCCTCCAGCAAGGCGGGCCGCCGCAGCAGCCCGAAGCTCCGCACATTCCCCCGGGCTGCTCGATCGTCTTCTCGCCCGGATGGGAAGCCGACCGCACCGGCGGCACGGCAGGCCTGTGCCAGCCGGTCGAGCGCGACCTGTTCGATTGCCACATGGGCTGCTACTGGCCGGCCCAGGTGCCCGACCAGCTCAATCACGCCCCCGACTGGACGGCCAAGTGTGCCGCCGCTCAAAAGGACTGGCGCAAAATCGACCTGGTGTTCCCCGGGTAGGAGATCGGGAGTGCAAACAACCGCGAAGGGAGACGGGAGCGCTCGCGCTCTCGGGATAGCCGGCATTGTGCTGCTGGCCGGCATCGTGCCCGGATTGGCCACCCTGTCCGCGCAGAGCAAGCCCGCGGCACCGGGAGCGACCGCGGGCACCGGCAAGCTCTACATCGGGACCTACAAGGGCGACATCCAGATCTACGACGAAGCGACGGAGAAGCTCGAGGATCGGATCGTTCTCAAGACCGGCCTTCCGCGATCGCTGACGCCGTCGGCCGATCGGACGAAGTTCTACGTGCTCGACTCCACGTTCGAGAAGCTCGAGGTCGTGGACATCGCGACGCGCAAGACGCTCAACACGTTCCAGTTGAGCAGCGGGAACAAGCACACGCGCGTGACGAGCCTCGTCGCCGACCCGATGAACCGTTATCTCGTCCTCCTCACCCGCACCGCGACCAAGCTCGTGGACCGGTGGGACATCGGCGCGCCGACGCTCGACCAGTTCGACCTCGCCAGCGGCCAGATCACCCGCACCATCCCCTGGCCCAAAGGCGAAGAGCGCGAGACCGTGAACCTGAGGTTCTCGCCGGACGGCAAGCTCCTCTACTTCTTCGGTGACGACGTCACCATCATGGATACGGAGAAGTTCACCGAGATCGAGACCTGGCCGTTCTCGACGCCGCAGGAAGGCGGCCTCGGTCGCATCAACCTCGGTCCGGTGGACGACTTCTACGACGCGCCGGGCACCTTCACGGGCCTCTTCACGATGCAGGATCCGGTGCAGAAGCGCCGCATCATGGGCATCGGCAAAGTCGACCTCACCGCGCGCAAGATCGACTTCCGACCGATTGGCCCGGCCGAGCAGGTGAGCTTCGCCCAGGCGCCGGATCACAAGCGCGCCTACGGCATCAAGTCGGACATCGGCCGCTACGAGTTCTGGACCTTCGATCTCGAAAACGCCAGGGTGGTCAGCCGCCAGGAGTTCAAGGGCCGGCCGCGCGTCGTCCCGCGCGTGAGCTCGAACGGCAAGGTGATCTACGTGTACATCGCCGGCGAGACCATCGACCTGTACGACGCCGCGACCTACAAGTATCTGCGGACCATTCACATGGGCGCGGATCAGACCACTCAGCTCTTCGTCGTGCCCCCGGCGGCGGCCGCCTCCAGCGGCCGCTGAGGCGGTCGTGAACATCCGGCCCGCCGCCGACGCGGATCTGCGGCGGGCGTTCGCCTATCTCGCGCCGTACTGGCGCCGGCTGGCGCTGGTGATGGCGATCAGCCTGGTCAGCACCGGCCTCTCGCTCGTCACTCCCTATCTCAGCAAGGATCTCGTCGATCGCGCCCTGATTGGCCGCGATCTCGACGCGCTGCAGCGCATCGTGCTGCTCTTCGCGGCGCTCGGCATCGCCAGCTATCTGCTCAATGTCGTCAGTGGACTGCGCTACACACGGGTGTCGGCGGAGATCCTGTTCGACATGCGCCTGGCGCTGTACGAGCACCTGCAACGGCTGTCGCCGCGCTTCTACGCACGCACCCGCATCGGCGACATCGTCGCTCGGATCAACAGCGACATCGGCGAGATTCAGCGCGTCGCCGCGGAGGCGGCGCTGGCGTGGGTGGGGAACATCCTGTTCCTCATCGGCTGCGCGGTGATGCTGGCGTGGCTCGACTGGCGGCTTGCGGTGCTGACCGTGGCGGTGATGCCTCTCAGCCTCTTCGCGCTGGTGTTCTACCGCCGTCGGCTCGAGAAGCGTGTTGCGGTAGTGCGGCAGAAGAGCGCCGACATCGGCAGCTTCCTGATCGAGACGCTGCAGGCCCACACGCTGGTCGTGTCGTCGAACGCGCAGGCGCGGGAGTCGGGCCGGTTCCGGAAGCTCAACGACACCTTCATCGACGCGCTGATGGCGATGCAGCGGGTCAGCTACCTCGCCGGCGGATTGCCCGGGGTGATCATCTCGCTGGGCGCGTCGGCGGTGTTCCTGTACGGCGGCTGGCGGGTCGTGCAGGGGACGCTCACGCTCGGAACGTTCGCCGCGTTCATCGCCTATCAGATGCGAATCATGGCGCCGGTCCAGGCGCTGATGGGCCTCTACACGGCGCTGGCGACTGCGAAGGTGTCCTGGCACCGTGTCCTGCAGCTGCTCGACGCCCCGATCGACGTCAACGAGGCGCCAACCGCTCGGGCCCTGGCGCAGGTCGAGGGAACGCTCCGCTTCGAAAATGTGTCGCTCACCACCGATCGCGGCATGAAGGTGCTCGACGAGGTGAGCTTCGACTGCAAGGCGGGTCACTCCGTGGCCATTGTCGGTGCCAGCGGCAGCGGAAAGTCCACGATTGCCGCGCTCGCGCTGCGACTGATCGATCCGGATGGCGGTGTCGTTCGGCTCGACAGACATGACGTGCGCGAGCTGCGCCTGGCCGACCTGCGGCACCACGTCGTGCTGGTGGAGCAGGAGCCGGTCCTGCTGCACGCGACCATCGCGGAGAACCTGCGCTACGGGCTGATCGATGACGGGCGGGCGCCGGTGTCGCCTTCGGAACAACAAGCGGTCCTGCGCAAGGCCGCCGAGGCGGCGGGGGTGGCGGCGTTCATCGACAGCCTGCCCGAGAAGTACGAAACGGTAGTGGGGGAGCGCGGCCTGCAACTCTCCGCCGGCGAGCGGCAGCGCCTGGCGCTGGCCCGCGCCTTCCTGGCAAATCCGTCGGTGCTGGTCTTGGATGAGCCGACCGCGGCGCTCGATCCGATCTCGGAGCGTGCGGTGGTGGAGGGCTATCGCGCGGTCATGCGCGGCCGCACCACGCTCATCATCTCGCACCGGCGCGAGGTGGCGCTCAGCGCGGATCGCGTCGTGGTGCTCGATGGGGCTCGCGTCGCGCAGGCGGGGCGGCCCGACGAGTTGATCCTCCTCGATGGTCCGTTTGCATCGCTGTTCGGTGGAAGCGCGACGGCTGTTCCCCGAGCAGCGCCCCGGGCATGACGTTACCGGCCGGTCTGCTGAGAGTGGACGACTTCCGGCCTGCGGCCGGCGAGGGGGTGCGTATCGTGGTCGTGGACAGCGGCGTCCACGTTTCTCATCCGCACATCGGAAGAGTAGCAGGAGGAGTCGGAGTGTCGCCGGCAGGCACGCTCGGCGACGACTACCTCGATCGACTGGGGCACGGAACTGCCGTGACCGCGGCGATTCGCGAGAAAGCGCCTGGAGCAGAGGTGCTGATCGCCCGCGTGTTCGATCGCCGCCTGGACACGACCGTGGACGCGCTGGTCGCCGCGATCCAGTGGGGCGTCACGCAAGGCGCGCACCTCATCAACCTGAGTCTCGGCACCGCGAACGCGAGCCATGCCGAACGGCTTCAGGCTGCCGTGAGTGCAGCGACCGCCGGGGGAGCGTGGGTGATTGCCGCCGGTGAGCAGGAGGGCACGCGCTGGCTGCCGGGCAGCCTGGATCAGGTCGTCAGCGTGGCGCTCGACTGGACGCTGCCGCGCGAGGCGTGCGTAGTGGAACCGCGCGAGGGCAGCCTTCCGCTCGTCCGCGCCTCGGGTTTTCCCCGTCCGATCCCCGGCTTACCGCCTGAGAGGAACCTGAAGGGCCTCAGCTTTGCCGTGGCCAACGCTACGGGGCTGCTGGCACTCGCGCTCCAAGGCGAGCGCGAGCGCTAAAGCGCGGCGCCGAGCGCCTGGTGCTCACTTCTCGCTCTTGAGCGGAACGCGGCCGTCGGTGTAAATCGCGGTGAGCTGGTTGCCGACGATCTCGAGTGCCGACGGCCGTCCCTTGTAGACGCTGGCCAGCATGCCGGTGTCGATCAGGATGACAGAGCCGTCGAGCCGCGAGAGAATCCGGCGCTCGGCCGAAGGCGTGTGAGCGATGACAATGCGCTGCACGCCGTTCTTCGCGAGCATCGCGGCAACCGGAGCCCGCAGCGTGGCCTCCGGCGCGGACGCGTAGCCGCGGTACCACATCGGGCCGTTCTCGGCGAGCACGTTCCACGATCCGATGTCGAGGACTTCGGCGCCCGCTTTCACCACGTCAACATCGAAGGTCTTGAGGTCTGGCGGATTGCCCGACTCCTTGGCCGCGGCCATCACGGCGTTGACAGCGCGAATCTCGCCCGCGGCCACCTGCAGCAGCTCCTGGAGCGTGAAGAACGGCAACGCGATCTTCGCGGCCACCGCCCGCTCGACAAAGCGATCCATCTTCTCGATTTCCTGACGTACCTTGCCGGCTGCGGCCTCGGCGTCCACGTCCGCCGTCGTCGGGTTGACGCCCGCGTGCATGAACAACGTGTCGCTGACCTTGACAGCCGCGCGTCGATCCCGGAGCCACTTGCCGTACTGGCCGCGCGGCGAGAGCGCCTCGCGATACTCGAGCCATCCGGGAGGATGCTCGGCCAACCACGTCTCTTTCGTCTTGGTGTAGGCCTCGGCAGGGGTGGACCGCACCTTGGCGCGGGCTGCGACGAGCTCCTGGTACTGCTTCCAGGCCTGCTCGCGGCGCGCCTCTGACTCGCCGTCGGCAAACGTGGCGTAGATCTCCGGCGTGGCATCCCGCTGCTCGCCCACGAGGTTCATCACTTCGTGGTTGCCGAGCAGCACGACGGCGCGGCCGCCGGCACGCTCGGCCTGGGACTCGAGCGCCATCACCAGATCGATCACCGCGCGAACGTCTTTCCCGCGATCGGTCATGTCGCCCGTCTGCACCAGCGTGGTCTGGCCGCCGATCCACTGGCCCGAGGCGTCGGCGAGTCCCGCGCTCTGCAGGATGCTCTTGAACTCCGGCAACGCGCCGTGGATATCGCCGATTGCGACGACGCGTCGGGGCTGCGCCGATGGCGAACTGCTGGTCGCGACGAGGGCGGCAAGGGCCGAGAAGACGAGCAGGCGTCGCATGGTGGCACCGAGCGTAGCAGAGATGACCGGCACGGAAGGCATGCACGGGACTACCACGCCTTTCACTGAATTCTGCCGTGGGGCAGAATCGCCTTGCATTCCAAGGAACTGCAACGTACTCTGTATGACAGTTATGGCGAAAACAGCCAAGGAAGAGGCCCTCGAGCTCTTTACCCTTCTTGGGATCGATCCCGAGCGGTTGTCGCAGCCGCTTGGCAAGCGGACCGGTTCCCGCATCCGGCTGTTGCACGGGAGTAATAGCGCCACCGCGTCGTACGCGCCAAAGAACACGGAGGAGCGCCGGCGGACGTCACGGCAGTCGCCAGATCAGACCCGCGTTGCTGACGGCGCGCGGCTCCGTCCTGGCTTCGACGTCCGGATCATCGACATTTCTCCGCGGGGCGTGCTCATCGAAGTGCCATCGCGGCTGCACATCGGCGCGCGCGCGGAACTGGCGCTGTTCCTGACCGACACTGCCGAGCGGCTCGATCTCACCGGCACCGTCCGCCGGTGCCACATCTCCAACCTGAATCCACTGACCTATCGCGGCGCGCTCGAATTCACGGAAGCGATCGACGATGGGCTTCTCGAGCCGTTCGTCAAGGTGGAGGCGCTCAGCGCCTGATTCCGGCGCGACGCCGCCTTCGGCGAGCCGGCAACGCCGGTTGCTGGTCGAGAACGCCTGTTGCCTGGGGCCAGTCGCGCGTAAACGGCGCAGAACTCGCGGTTGGGTGGTGATCGCGCAACCGCGGTTCACGTTCGCCTCTCTCGCACCGCCCTGCAGTTTTTCGCTCAACCAGCCGTAACCTCTTCTCCCTCAGCGGCTTGTCCGTTGCACCGGAGCGCGGCGCGCAGCTTGCTCCCTGCCGGAACGAACCGGTCCCGTCCGCGCTTTCGCCGGCGCCTGACCTCCGCCTGCCCCCCGCGCGGCGGGCCGGTTCCTCACCCGCACGACTATGCGATTGGAGGTTCCGATGATCACGAAGGTATTGCCGTGTCTTCTGACAACAGTGCTGCTGAGCGGGATGGTCGCGCACGCCGCGGAACAGCAGTCCCAGACCGCACCGCGCGCGGCGGCGCAACAGCCGCAGAACACGGCGCGCGGCCCTGCGCTCGACTTGAATTCAGCGAGCGTCACGGAGCTCGAGTCGCTCCCAGGCATCGGACGGCGCACTGCTGAGCGCATCGTCGAGCACCGGCAGAAGAACGGCGGCTTCAAGAAGATCGAGGAGCTGATGAACGTCAAGGGCATCGGAGAGAAGAGCTTTCTCAAGCTGAAGCCCCTGATCACCGTGGCCCCCCCGAAAACGGAGAAGGCGGGTGGCACCCGGTAGCGCTCGGGGCGCCACGCTCATCGAAATCCTGCCGGCGCTGAGCCTGGCTGTCCTGGTGTCGGCGACCACCATCCCGGTGGTCGCCGGCGCGCTCGAACGTGAGCGGACGATCGCGGGCGCACAGTTTCTCGCTGCGCGAATCGCGCAGGCCCAGCTCGAGTCGCTTCGTCGCGGTGTCTCGGTGGCTCTGCGGGTGGACCTGCAGCAGGCGGACGCTGCGTTTCAAATGTTTGCCGACGGTAACGGCAACGGCATTTCGACAGCGGACATCAGCAGCGGAGTTGACGTCCCGATCGGGCCGAGCGAACGGCTCGGCGCCCATGCACACGGTGTCGCCGTGCGCATCAACCAGCGCGTGCTCGACATCAGCGGCACGCAGTGGCTGGACAGCGGCAGCGATCCGCTGCGGATCGGTTCGACACGGCTCGTCTCCTGTTCCCCGACCGGAACCTTGACGAGCGGGACCATCTACGTCGCATCCACGGGCGGCCCGCAGATGGCTGTGCGCCTCACCGGCAGCACCGGGCGGGTGCGCGTGCTCCGCTTCGAGCCGGCGCGCGCGGCGTGGGTCCCATGAGGGCAGGGCGCGAACGCCGGCGGGCTGGCCGCACGGGTCCCGACACCGCCGGCTGGCGCTGCGAGGCCGTGCTCCGTCCCGGAGTAGGCGTTCGAGTAGTCGACATTTGCCCGTTCGGCGTCCTCGTCGAGTGTCCCACCCGGCTGCGTCCTGGACGGGCGGCCGAATTGCAGCTGGTCAGTGCCGACAGCGATCGCAAGCACACCATCTCCGGCCGGATCGAACGCTGTCACGTTGTCCGTCTCCAGCCGCTTGGTTTCCGTGGAGCTATTGCATTCGATGCGGCCCTGCGCTCACCGCTCTGAGCGTCGGGTAATCACTACCCATGCCCCGGTGGGCCGCGCCGGCTCGGGTAGTAACTACTCGTCGGAACGCCAATCGACCGCTAGATCCGCATCGCAAACTATTGACAGCCATATGTTTAGCGCTCTTGCTCAATCTGGCATCGAGATTGGAGTTTGTGCGCGCATGGAATCCTCAGCCCTGGTGCCCAGCATTCGTCGCGGCCGCCGCGCGGATCGTCGCAGTGGTCTCCACACCCTCGTCTGCCGCGTCGCGGGCGCTGCCTTCGAATGTGGCGATGCGGCCGACACGCTCAAGGAACTGTGCGCGCGGGTTGCGGCCCTCACCAGGGCGCGGCATGTCCAGGTCACCGAGCAGGCTGGAGTCCGGGTCGGCCAACCGGTGCTGGCCGACGACTATGCAGCGTTTGCCGCGCCAGGGGGTGACGGCCACGGCCGACCGGTGCTGGAGGCGTCCTTCGGTGCGGAGGCCAGGCCCGACGAGTGGACGTGTCAGCTGCTCGAGGGCGCCGCCGCCCTTGCGGCCATTGTCTTGTCTGCCGAGCGGGTCGGTCCCTTCGTGAATGGCCGATCGGCAGAGCGCGCCGATTTCGGTCCGCTGATCGGATCGAGCGAGGTGATGCAGGCGCTGCGCGAACGGGTCGAGCGCGTGGCGTCCACCGACTTCACGATCCTCATCGAGGGCGAGAGCGGTGTTGGCAAGGAGCTGGTGGCCCGGCAGATCCACGCGTGCAGCCGAAGGCGGCATGGACCATTCGTCGCCATTAATTGCGCCGCGCTCGTGGAGACGCTGCTCGAGGCGGAGCTGTTCGGCATCGAGGAGCGCACGGCTACCGGCGTTCGGGGCCGACGAGGGAAGTTCGAGCACGCCGACGGCGGCACGTTGTTTCTCGACGAGGTCTCGGATCTGTCGCTCTCGGCGCAGGCGAAGCTGCTGCGGGCCGTCCAGGACCTCACGGTCGAGCGCGTCGGCGGGACCGGCGGCCGTCGTGTGGACGTGCGGATCGTCGCCGCGACGAATCGAAGCCTGTCGGGTCTGGTGGCCAACGGTGTGTTTCGCGCCGACGTCTTCTACCGGCTGAGCGGCGTCGAAGTACACGTGCCGCCGCTCAGGTTTCGGAAGAGCGACATCCTCGAGCTCACGCAGCACTTTCTTTCGCGGCACCATGGGCGCGGCCGCTACACGATGACCTCCGCCGCGGTGGACGCGATCATGTCGTACGACTGGCCGGGCAACGTCCGCGAGCTGGAACGGATGATCGAAGGCGCAGTGGCGATTGCCGAGTCGAGGCAGATTCGCCTCGACGACCTTCCGGCAAGCCTGCGCGGCGACTACGCCGAGATCCTCATGCCGTCGGCGCAGGACGACCATACGATGCGTGCATGGGGAAGCCGCTACGCGCGCATGGTCCTCGAGCGCTGCGGCGGCAACAAACGCGAAGCGTGCCGGCGATTGTGCATCTCCTATCACACGTTGAATGCCTACCTCGAATACCGACCGGGACAAAAGCTGCTGGCACGGCGCGCTCGCCTGACGCGACTGCCTGCGCCGACTGTCGCAGAGCAACGTACCAATGGATGAGCTGTCAGATTGGTAAGACATGTAAATCGTTGTCACGAAGCCATTTGAGGACCGGGTGCCGCCGCGATGGCAACGTAAAATGAAAGGCCATGCGTGTCCCTCGGTTGGTCCTCATCGCGGCGCTGTCGCTGGCCGCGATCCGGTGCGGGACGCAATCCTCGGCTGCACCCTCGCAGAACACCAGGAATGCCGCACCCGAAGTCACCGTCGCCCGGGTCGAACAGGCGCCGCTGACTCGCACCGTCACCGTCAACGGCACGCTCGCTGCCGAAGAAGAGGTGATGCTCAGTTTCAAGGTGACGGGACGGATCGACGAGCTCCGCGTCGACCTCGGTTCCCGCGTGCAAAAGGGCGAGGTCATCGCCCGACTCACGCCGACCGACTTCACGCTTCGAGAGCAGCAGGCCCGGGCGGCGCTGCAGCAGGCCCGCGCCCGGCTCGGCCTCCCGCTCGAGGGTGAAGGCGAGGCCGTCGATCTCGAGCAGACCTCGCTGGTACGGCAGGCCAAGGCCGCTCTGGAAGAAGCTCGCGTGCAGCGGGATCGAATCCAGACGTTCGTCGGTCGCGGGATCGCTGCGAAGGCGGAGCTCGACACGGCCAACGCGAACTTGCAGATCGCCGACGGAAAATACGCCGACGCGCTCGAGGAAGTGAGGAACCGTCAGGCCGTGCTCGCGCAGCGCAAGTCGGAACTGGCGCTCGCCAGCCAGCAGCTCGAAGACACTGTTTTGCGCTCGCCGATCGACGGCGTGGTCCGCGTCCGGTCTGCGGTGGCGGGGGAGTTCCGTTCCGCGGGTACCCCGGTTGTCACCGTCGTGCGTCAGGATCCGCTCCGGCTGCAGCTGGCAGTACCCGAGCGGAGCGCCGGACAGCTTCGGACCGGTCAGCTGGTGCGCGTCACTGTTGAAGGCACCACCGAGCTGCACGAGGGACGCGTGGTGCGCCTGAGCCCGTCAATTGCTGAAGGCACGCGGACGCTGGCCATCGAAGCCTCGGTGCCAAACGCCCAGGGACAGCTTCGCCCAGGCTCATTCGCTCGCGCCGATATCGTCGTCAGCGAGTCTCGCGCCCTGGTTGTTCCCCAGTCGGCGATCATCGTGTTCGCGGGCGTGGAGAAGGTGCTGACCGTCGAGGATGGCGCCGCCAAGGAGCGCCGCATCAAGACCGGTGAGCGTGTCGGCGATCACGTGGAGGTCCTCGACGGGCTCGTCGCCGGTGCGATGGTGATTACGAGCGGTGGCAACATCGCCGATGGCGCCAAGGTCACCCTCTCGGGAGAATCGAGAGCGCCAAACAGCGCACCCTGAACCGCGACCCGCCAACGCCGGTCCCCGAACCCAGAACGCCAATCGACTCCTTCTAATGCGTAAGCTCGCTGCCGTCTGCATCGAACGCCCCGTCTTCGCGGCGATGATCATCCTGGCGCTGGTTGTCATCGGGGCGGCGTCGTTCTTCCGCCTCGGCATCGATCGGTTTCCTGCGGTGGACCTGCCGACGATCATGGTCCGCACCAACCTCCCCGGCGCCTCGGTGGAGGAGATGGAGACGCAGGTCTCGGAGATCCTGGAAGAAGCGGTCAACCAGGTCGAAGGCATCACCGAGCTCCGCTCGATCTCGGGCCTGGGGCAGTCGATGGTGATCGTCACCTTCGACCTCGATCGCGACATCGACACGGCTGCTCAGGACGTTCGCGATCGCGTCGCCTCCGTGGTCCGCCGCCTGCCGGACGATGTCGAGCTGCCGATCATCCAGAAGATGAACAGCGAGCAGACACCGGCGATGTCGGTGGCGCTCGCCGGCAACCTCTCGATTCGGGAGCTCACCGAAATCGCGGACAAGACGGTGAAGAAGGTGCTCGAGCGCTCCACCGGCGTCGGAGAGGTGCAGATCGTCGGCGGCCTCGAGCGGGCGGTCAACATCTGGGTGGAAGCCGATCGGCTGGCCGCGTATCGGCTTCCGATCGCGGACGTGCGCACCGCGCTTCAGCAGCAGAACGCTGACGTGCCCGGCGGCAACGTCACGACCGATGTCTCCGAGCAGTCGCTGCGGACGATGGGCCGCTTCACGGAAGCGGCGCAGTTCAACGACCTGGTGATCGCCACCCGCAACGGCCAGCCGATTCGCGTCCGCGACATCGGCCGCGCCGAGGACGGGACCAAGGAACAGCGATCGCTGGCCCGGCTGAACGGCGTACCGACCGTCATCCTCGACCTCCGCCGTCAGGCCGGGGCGAACACGGTGGAGGTGATCGAGGCGGCCAAGGCCAACCTCGAGCGCATCCGGCCACAGCTGCCGTCCGGGGTGACGATGGAAGTCGTCCGCGATTCGTCGGAGCACATCTACGCTTCCCTCCACGAGATCAACGTCCACCTCATCCTCGGCAGCATGCTGGCCTGCCTTGTCGTCTTCGCCTTCATGCGCGACTGGCGCGCGACGATCATCGCCGCCGTCGCCATCCCGGCCTCGGTGGTCTCCACCTTCGGCCTGATGGCCGCGCTCCACTTCACGCTCAACACCGTCACGATGCTCGCCCTCGTCCTGATGGTCGGCATCGTCATCGACGATGCGATCGTGGTGCTGGAGAACATCTTCCGCTTCATCGAAGAGAAGGGAATGAACCCGTTCGAGGCGGCTCGCGAGGCAACCGCCGAGATCGCGCTTCCTGTGCTGGCGACGACGCTCTGCCTCGTCGTCATCTTCATCCCGGTCTCGTTCATGTCGAGCATCTCGGGACGGTTTCTCTACCAGTTCGGCATCACCGCGGCGAGCGCGATCCTCGTCAGCCTCCTGGTCTCGTTCACGCTGACGCCGATGATGAGCGCCCGGATGTTCGGCGGCCGGCAGAAGAACGCCCACGACGGGCACGGCCACGACGAATCGGCATCACGCGGCGGCTTTTATCACCGGATCGACGTGCTTTATGCCCGTGTGCTCGAGTTCGCGCTGCGCCGGCGCGCGATCGTGGCGATCGTCGCGGTCGTGGTGATTGCGCTCAACGCGGTGCTCTATCGCATGGTCCGCCAGGAGTTCATCCCGGGCGGGGTGGACGAAGCCCAGTTCGAGATGTCGGTGACAGCGCCGGAGAGCGCCAGCCCGGCGGCGATGAACGAGGTGATGACCGCGATCGAGAAGGACGTGCGGTCCGTGCCCGGTGTCGAGCTGGTGCTGTCAACGGTAGCCGGCGGTCCGCTGGGAGCGGTCAACGAAGGGCAGCTGTTCGTCAAGATCGAGCCGCACGAGAAGCGCATCTTCTCGCTACCCCGGCTGGTCAAGGGCATCGTGACGCTCGATCCGCTCGAGGCGTTTCGCGGCAACTATGGGCAACGCGACGTCATGCAGGCGATCCGGACGAAGATGCGCGGTTACCGGGATCTCCGCGTGGCGGTGCGTAACCTGCAGACGTTCAACATCGGCGGCGGCAACTGGGACGTGGACTTCATCATCCGCGGCCCCGATCTCGAGTCGCTGGCGAAGTACACCGACCAATTGCGGCTACGCGCGGGTGAGCTTGGCCTCCAGGACGCTGACACGACGCTCAAGTTGAACAAGCCCGAGCTCCGCGTGCAGATCGATCGAGCCCGGGCCGCGGACCTCGGCATTCGCACCCAGGACATCGCGGCTTCGTTGCGCCTGATGGTCGGCGGCGATCAGGAGGTCTCGCGATTCCGCGATCCGCGTGTCGGCGAGGACTACGATGTCCAGCTGCGGCTGGCCGAAGCCGATCGCCGGGATCCGGATACCATCGCGCGGCTCTACGTGGCCCGCAACACCGGCGAGATGGTCCGGCTCGATTCGCTGGTCAGGCTCGAGGAAGGGCAGAGCGCGTCGCGCGTGGACCGCTACGACCGCCAGCGGCAGGCCAACCTCCGCTCCGGCATTCAGCAGGGATATGCGCTGGCGGATCGACTCGAGGTGGTCCGGGCCGCGGCCGCGGGCCTCGGCATGCCAGCCGGCTACAGCACGGCGATTTCCGGGCGAGGCAAGGAGCTCGAGCGGACGTTCACCGAGTTTGGCTGGGCGTTCCTGCTCTCGGTCATCTTCATGTACATGGTCCTCGCGGCTCAGTACGAGAGCCTGCTGAACCCGTTGATCATCCTGCTGGCGCTGCCGCTGTCGCTGCCTTTCGCGCTGCTCTCGATATACCTGACCCGCGACACGTTGAACCTGTACTCCGCGCTCGGCATGCTGGTGCTGTTCGGGGTCGTCGCCAAGAACGCGATTCTGCAGATCGACCACACGCTGAACCTGCGTCGCCAGGGAGTGCCGGTGCGCGAGGCCATTCTCGAAGCGAATCGCGATCGGCTGCGGCCGATTCTGATGACCACCCTGGCGCTGGTCGGCGGCATGCTGCCGCTCGCCCTGGGCAGCGGGCCGGGGGCCGAGGAGCGGCGGACCATCGCGGTCGTCGTGATCGGCGGCCAGACGCTGTCGTTGTTCCTGACCCTGGTCATCGTACCGGTCGCGTATTCGCTCGCCAACGACGCGGCGGGGTGGCTGGCGGCGGCGCGGCGGCCGGGGGTGGCGGCCGTGGTCGAGGAGCCGAGCGCGGCCCCGAATTCTTGATTCTGCGGGGGCCGCATAGTACCTTGTGTGGGCTTCGGCGCGCCGCGAGCGCGCCCTTCTACCTCACATGACTGACGCGGCTCCAGCCTCCTTGAAGAAGACCTCCCTGCACGCAGCGCACGCGGCCCTTGGCGCGCGAATGGTGCCCTACGCCGGCTGGGAGATGCCGGTCGAATACTCCGGGATCAGCGCCGAGCACATCGCGGTCCGAACCGCGGCCGGCCTGTTCGACGTCTCGCACATGGGCGAGGTGGAGATTGCCGGGGCGGGCGCGCTCGACGCCGTCCAGCACATGTCGTCGAACGACGCCTCGAAGCTGCAGATCGGGCAGATCCAGTACTCCGCCCTCACCACGCCGGAGGGGACCTTCGTGGACGACCTGCTCGTCTACCGGTTCGGCCCGTCGCACTACCTGCTGGTGATCAACGCCGGCAACATCGACAAGGACGTGCCGTGGATCACGGCGCGGGCGCAGGAGAAGGTGCCCGGCATTGCGGTCGTGAACTCGAGCGACCGGTATGCGCTGATCGCGCTGCAGGGGCCGCGCGCCCAGGACATCCTCCAGACCCTCACTGCCATCGATCTGCCGGCGATCAAGTACTACTGGTTCGCCCACGGCGAGATCGCGAGCGTGCGCGGCACGGTCTCGCGCACCGGTTACACCGGCGAGGACGGGTTCGAGATCATGGTCCCGGCGGCGATGGCCACGCAAGTGTGGGACGCTCTTCTCGCCGCGGGGAAGCCGCACGGGCTGATTCCGGCCGGCCTCGGCGCGCGTGACACGCTGCGCCTCGAGGCCTCGATGCGCCTCTACGGCAACGACATGGACGAGACCGCGACGGTGATGGAGGCGGACCTCGGCTGGATCGTCGGCTGGAAGAAGGACGCGTTCCTCGGCCGCGACGTGCTGCACTCCCAGAAAACGGCCGGCGTCGACAAGAAGCTGGTCGGCTTCG
This sequence comes from uncultured Acidobacteriota bacterium, assembly GCA_963709325.1. Classification (GTDB taxonomy): domain Bacteria; phylum Acidobacteriota; class Vicinamibacteria; order Vicinamibacterales; family UBA2999; genus VFZN01. Next base: position 1,082,271 of record CAVPVV010000001.1, read on the forward strand.
AGATGATCGACCGTGCCATTGCCCGTCACGGGCACCCCGTGTTTCACGCCGGCCAGCAGGTCGGGGTCGTGACCAGCGGCACCCAGACGCCGTACCTCAAGAAAGCGCTCGGCATGGCCTACGTGCCGCCGGCGTTGTCTGCGCCGGGAACCGAGCTCGAAATGGACATCCGCGGCCGCCGCGCCAAAGCCGTGGTCGTGCCGATGCCGTTCTACAAGCGCGAGAAGAAAGGCTAGCCGACATGTCGTACCCGACCGATCTGAAGTACACGAAGGACCACGAGTGGATTCGCCTCGAAGGCGGCACCGGCACGGTGGGCATCACGGACTTCGCGCAGCAGCAGCTGGGCGACGTGGTCTACGTGGAGCTCCCCGACGTCGGCACGCAGCTGTCGGCGGGGAAGGTGTTCGGCACGATCGAGTCGGTGAAGGCGGTGTCGGAGCTCTACGCGCCGGTGAGCGGCGAAGTCCTCGAGGTCAACACGGGACTGAAGGATCACCCCGACAACGTCAACAGCAAGCCCCATGAGAGCTGGATGGTGAAGGTGAAGCTCGCGAACGCCGGCGATGCGGCTGACCTGTTGGATGCGACGGCGTACGAGGCGTTGCTGGCCAAGTGAGTACCTTCGATCCGCTCGACACCTTTGCGCCCCGGCACATCGGTCCGCGAGGCGCGGACCGCGACGCGATGCTGAAGGCGGTCGGCGCCGCCTCGCTCGACCAGCTGATCGACGAGGCCATCCCTGCCAGCATCCGCCTGCCCGGACCGCTCTCGTTACCGCCCGCTGAGAGCGAGTCCACGTATCTCGCGCGGCTCGAGACCATCGCCCGCAAGAACCGTGTGGCCCGCAGCTTCATCGGTCTCGGCTACTACGACACCCTGATCCCGAGCGTGATCAAGCGGTGCCTGTTCGAGAACCCGGGCTGGTACACGCCCTACACGCCGTACCAGGCCGAGATTGCCCAGGGCCGGCTCGAGTCACTGCTGAATTTCCAGACGTTGGTGTCGGACCTGACCGGCTTGCCGGTGGCCAACGCGTCCCTTCTCGACGAGGGAACGGCTGCGGGCGAGGCGATGACGCTGCTGCACCGCGTCCAGACGAAGAAGATCGGCGAGCACGGCGGCGTGTTCCTGGTCTCCGATCGCGTCTTTCCGCAGACGCTCGACGTGCTGCGAAGCCGTGCCGAACCGCTCGGCATCGAGCTGCGCGTCGGCGCGATCGACCAGCTGCCACTCGACGGGCCGGTGTTCGGTGCGCTGGTCCAGTATCCCGACGAAGCGGGTCGCGTCGACGATCTCCGGCCGTTCATCGACAAGGCCCACGCCGGAGGTGTCCTCGTCGCCGTCGCCACCGACCTGCTCGCCCTCGCGGTCATCACGCCGCCCGGCGAGATGGGTGCCGACGTCGTGTTCGGCAACTCGCAGCGTTTCGGTGTCCCGCTCGGGTTCGGCGGCCCGCACGCCGCCTTTTTCGCGACCCGGCAGGACTACGTCCGGCACATGCCGGGACGGACTCATCGGCGTGTCGGTGGATGCGCAGGGCCACACCGCTTACCGGATGTCGCTGCAGACGCGAGAACAGCACATCCGCCGCGAGAAGGCGACCTCCAACATCTGCACGGCCCAGGCGCTGCTCGCCAACATGGCGGCGATGTATGCCGTCTACCACGGTCCCCAGGGGATTCGCGCGATCGCGTCACGTGTCCATGGGATGGCGCGCGCGCTGGCCGGCGCGCTGACCGGTCTCGGCTACGCGCAAGCGGAACCCGCACTTCTTCGACACGCTGCGGGTGAGCGCGGACGCGTCCCGTGTGGAAGCGATTCACACCGGCGCTGATGCTTACGGAGTCAACTTCCGACGGGTCAGCGGCACCGAAATTGGAATCGCGCTGGACGAGACCGTCACGCAGGACGACCTGCTGGCAATCGTTTCGATCTTCGCAGAGGCGTCTGGACGCAAGGGCGTCGTCGCGCTCAGCCCCGCCGATGATCCGCTTTCGGATCTGCCGCAGGCGCTGCGCCGGACCAGCCCGTACCTGAGCCACCCGGTGTTCAACAGCCATCACTCGGAGACCGAGATGATGCGTTACCTGCGGCATCTCGAGCGGAAGGATGTCGGCCTGGACACCTCGATGATTCCGCTCGGCTCGTGCACGATGAAGCTGAACGCCGCGAGCGAGATGTACCCGGTGTCGTGGCCGGCGTTCTCGCGGATGCACCCGTTCGCGCCGGCGCGTCAGACCGAGGGCTACCGGCAGGTCTGCGCCGAGCTCGAGGCGGCGCTCTGCGAGATCACCGGCTTTGCCGCGGTGTCGCTGCAGCCGAATTCCGGCGCCCAGGGGGAGTTCGCCGGCCTGGCCGTGATACGCGCTTACCATCAGGCCCGTGGCGAGGGGCACCGCGACGTCGTGCTCATCCCGGCGTCGGCGCACGGCACCAACCCGGCGAGCGCGATCATGGCCGGGTTCCGCGTCATCGTCGTCGGCACGGCGCCGAACGGCAACGTGGATGTCCTCGATCTCAAGACCAAGGCCGCCCTGCACGGCGACAAGCTCGCCGGGCTGATGATCACGTATCCCTCGACGCACGGCGTGTTCGAGGACGCGATCAAGGAGATCTGCGCCGTCGTGCACCAGTACGGCGGGCAGGTCTACATGGACGGCGCCAACATGAATGCGCAGGTCGGGTTGACCAGCCCGGCGACGATCGGCGCTGATGTGTGTCACCTGAACCTGCACAAGACCTTTGCGATCCCGCACGGCGGGGGCGGCCCGGGCATGGGGCCGATTGGTGTCGCTGCACACCTCGCGCCGTATCTATCCGGACACCCGTTCGCGAAGGTCGGCGGAGAGAAGGCGCTGCCCGCGATCTCCGCGGCGCCGTGGGGAAGCGCCAGCATCCTGCTGATCTCGTACGGCTACGTGCGGATGCTCGGCCCCGACGGGATGACCAACGCGACGTGTCACGCCATCCTCAACGCCAACTACATCAAGGCCCGGCTCGAGAAGCATTACCCGGTGCTCTACGCACGCGAGAACGGTCGCGTCGCGCACGAGATGATTTTCGACCTGCGCGCCTTCAAGGCCAAGGGCGTTGACGAGATCGACGTCGCAAAGCGCTTGATGGACTACGGGTTCCACGCGCCGACCGTGTCGTTCCCGGTCGCCGGCACGCTGATGATCGAGCCGACGGAGAGCGAACCGAAGGAGGAGCTCGATCGGTTCTGCGACGCGCTCATCGCCATCCGTGAGGAGATCGAAGAGGTGATGACCGGCAAGGCGGATCCGAAGGACAACGTCCTGAAGAACGCGCCACACACCGCCGCTGTCGTCAGCGCCGACAGCTGGACGCATCCGTACTCGCGCGAGAAAGCGGCCTACCCTCTTCAGTGGGTGAAGGCCAACAAGGTGTGGCCGGCAGTGGGGCGGATCGACAACCCCTATGGCGATCGCAACCTGATGTGCGTATGTCCACCGATGGAAGAGTACGCGTAAGGGCGGAAGGCAAAAGGCAGAAGGCAGAAGGGCCCAGGTCCCAAGCCCCCACATGCGGATCCTGAACGCCGCCCAGATGCGGGAGGCCGATCGCGCCACCATTCACGACGTCGGGATTCCGTCCGTCGTGCTGATGGAGAACGCGGGGCGGCAGGTCGTGGCGGCGATGGAGTCGCTGTTCGACGATCTCGCGGACCGCGCGGTTGCGGTGGTCGCCGGAAAGGGCAACAACGGCGGCGACGGCTTCGTGGTCGCGCGCACGCTGCACCAGCGAGGTGTCGACACCACGGTATTCCTGGTCGGCCGCGTCGCCGAGGTCAAGGGCGACGCGCGGATCAACCTCGACGTCCTCGGACGCCTTGGCGTCACCGTCGTCGAGGTCGCCGACGAGAGCGCCTGGGAGCTGCACTTCTCGGAAGTCAGTCCTCACGATCTGATTGTCGATGCGCTGTTCGGGACCGGTCTCAGTTCTCCGCTCGATGGACTGTTCCAGACGGTGGTCGCGGACCTCAACGCAAGCGGGATTCCGATCATCTCGATCGACCTGCCGTCCGGGATGTCGGCCGACACGCCCGACCTGATTGGCGACTGCATCGACGCCTCGGTCACCGTCACGCTCGGCGCCCCCAAGCTGCCGCTGATCCTCCCGCCGGCCGAGCAGAAGTCCGGCGAGGTGGTCATCGCCGACATCGGCATCCCGATGGGCGTGATCGAGCAGGTCGAGGGGCCGCGCATCGAGCTGATCACGAAGGACAGCCTCCGCCCGGTGATTCCGCCGCGCGCGCCCGATTCGCACAAGGGCGACTTCGGTCGGGTACTGCTCGTCGCTGGCTCCGTGGGCAAGACTGGCGCGGCGGCCCTTGCCGCCACCGGAGCGATGCGTTCCGGGGCCGGGCTCGTGACCGTCGCCTGTCCGCGCTCGTGCCTCCCGGTCGTCGCCGCCTACGGCTCCGAGTACATGACCGAGCCGCTCGAGGAGACGCCGACTGGCACGGTGCACTTCGCCGCGGCGGAAGCCGTTCTCGCCCTGAAGGCCGACGTCATCGCGATCGGTCCTGGGCTGGGACGGGGCGAAGGCGTGTCGACGTTCGTCCGTGAACTGGTCGAGAAGAGTGAGTGCCGCTGGTGCTCGACGCCGACGCGCTCAACGCCGTCGCCGACGAGCCTGCCGTGCTGCAGGGACGCGAAGGCCGTGACCTGATCATCACGCCACACCCCGGCGAGATGGCGCGCCTGATGGGCTGCAGCACCGAGGACGTCCAGGCAGACCGGCTCGGCATGGCCCAGGACTTCGCGCGCCGTCATCGCGTCTACGTGGTTTTGAAAGGCTATCGGACGCTGATTGCCACGCCAGCCGGTCCGGTGTTCGTCAACCCCACCGGGTCGCCTGGGATGGCCACCGGCGGCACAGGCGACGTGCTGACCGGCATGGTCGCCGCGTGGCTGGCGCAGCTGCTCGACGCGGAGGCTGCGTGCCGCGTTGCGGTCTACCTGCACGGCGCGGCAGGGGAGCTGGCCGACGCCGACTCCGGCGAGGTGTCGATGATCGCCGGCGACCTCGCCGATCACATCGGCGACGCGATCCTCGAGCTCACCGCCCGCCGCCGCGTCGTCCAGTCGTCGAAGGAGTCGTGAGCGACACCTGGCGATCGGCCTCCGAGGAGGAGACGCGCGCGATTGCCGCCCGACTGGCGCGCGACCTGAATCCCGGCGCAGTTGTCCTGCTGCTCCGGCGATCTCGGCGCAGGCAAAACGGCGTTTGTCCGGGGCCTGGCGGAAGGGCTCGGCCTTGCGGCGGCAGAGGTGACCAGCCCGACCTTCACTCTCGTCCACGAGTATCGAGGCGGCCGGCTGCCGCTGATTCATGTCGACCTCTACCGGCTCGAATCAGCGGACCTGGCGGAGATTGGCCTCGACGACGATCTGGCCGCGAGCGGAGTCGTCGCGGTGGAGTGGCCCGAACGCCTGACCCGCGCAACCCCGGGCGCAATCCACATTCGACATCGACGGACGCAGGCGGCGACACGCGCGCGATCACGCTGCACTGACTCCAGGGAGCACGAAGGACACAAAGGACGCGAAGTTCCTCGCGACTTACTCCATGCGGTAGTTCGGGGATTCCTTCGTGATGGTCACGTCGTGGACGTGGCTCTCGCGGTAGCCGGCGTTCGTGATGCGGACGAACTTCGCGTCGCGCTGCAGGTCGCCGATGGTCGGCGCGCCGCAGTAGCCCATGCCGGCGCGGAGGCCGCCGACCAGCTGGAGGATGACCATGGCCATGCTGCCCTTGTGCGGGACGCGTCCCTCGATGCCCTCGGGGACCAGTTTCTCCATGCCCCTTGCCGGCCGCGCTGGTGCCGCTCTCGAGCTCGAAGTCGTCCTGGAAGTAGCGATCGCGCGAGCCCTTCCGCATCGCGCCGATTGAGCCCATCCCGCGATACTCCTTGAAGGTCCGCCCCTGGTAGAGGATCAGCTCACCGGGGCTCTCGTCGGTTCCCGCGAACAGGTTGCCGATCATGCAGGAGCTCGCGCCGACGGCCAGCGCCTTGACGACGTCGCCGGAGAAGCGGATGCCGCCGTCGGCAATCACCGGAACGTTGTGGCGCGCGGCCGCCTCGGCGCACTCGGCGACAGACGTGATCATCGGCACGCCGATCCCAGCGACGATGCGCGTGGTGCAGATCGACCCGGCCCCGATGCCGACCTTGACCGCGTCCACGCCCAGCCCGATCAGCGCCTCGGTCGCTTCGCCGGTCGCGACGTTACCGGCGACGAGATCGATGTTCGGGAACGTCGCGGCGCAGCGTCTTGACCATGTCGAGGACGCCCTGCGAGTGGCCGTGCGCGGTGTCGACGACCAGCACGTCGACGTGCGCGTTGACGAGGGCCTGGGCGCGTTCAACGGTGTCCCGCGCGATCCCGACCGCGGCGCCGCAGCGCAGGCGGCCGAGCGAGTCCTTGCAGGCGTTCGGGTACTTGATCGCCTTCTGGATGTCCTTGACCGTGATCAGCCCCTTCAGCTGGTAATCCTGGTCGACCACGAGCAGCTTCTCGACCTTGGCGTGGTGCAGGAGCTCGCGCGCCTGGTCGAGCGTGGTCCCGACCGGGACGGTGAACAGCCGCTCCTTGGTCATCACTTCGGAGACCGGGCGATCGACGTTGGTCTCGAAGCGGAGGTCGCGGTTGGTCAGGATGCCGACCAGCCGGCCTTCCTTGCTGCCGTCCTCTGTAATCGGGACGCCCGAGATCCGATATCGCCGCATCAGCTCCAGCGCCTCGTAGATCCGGGCGGTGGGGGAGAGCGTGATCGGGTTGACGATCATCCCGCTCTCGGAGCGCTTGACCCGATCCACCTCCGACGCCTGTTCTTCGATCGGCAGGTTCTTATGGATGATGCCGAGCCCGCCTTGCTGCGCCATGGCAATCGCCATCTCGGACTCGGTGACGGTGTCCATGGCGGCGCTGAGCAGCGGAACGTTGAGGCGGATGTTGCGGGTGAGGCGGGTGCTGACGTCGACCTGGGCGGGAAGGACCGTGGAGTGACGGGGGACGAGCAGGATGTCGTCGAACGTGAGCGCGGTGGTGAGCGCCGTGTCGAGGCGCGTGGCAAGGGTTCGTTCGTCCTTGAGTTGTGTCGTCATTGCACCTCTTCGCTCACGCGGCCCCGTGGCACTTCTTGTATTTCTTGCCCGATCCACACCAGCATGGATCGTTGCGTCCGATCTTCGGCTCGTCGCGCTTTACCGTCTTCACCGGTGCATCGTCTCCGCCAACCCGGGCCGGACGGGGCGACCCGCCGCCGAACTCCGGAGGCGCCTGTGTCGCCGCGGCCGCCCGGCTTCCGCGCGAACACCGAGGCCGACTCCTGCGACGGGTTGTTGTAGTTGAGCGCCTGCCGGCGGGGCTGCTGCCGCACTGGAACCGGAGGCGGCGCCGGGGCGGCATCGGCTTCGCTCTGGACGACCGGCCGCAGCCACCACAGGTAGCGGACGATCTCCTCTTCGATCCGCGCCGCGCATGTCCTGGAACAGCTGGAAGCTTTCCTTCTTGTACTCGACCAGCGGATCGCGCTGGCCGTAGCCGCGCAGGCCGATGCCTTCCTTGAGGTGATCGAGCGAGTAGAGGTGATCCTTCCACTGTCCGTCGACGATCTGCAGCATGATGTCGCGCTCGACCCGGGTGAGGATGTCGCGCGGGACGATCTGCTCCTTCTCGGCGTACTTGCGCCTGGATGCGCTCCCACAGCGCGTCGCGGAGCTCGCCGGAGTTGAGCTCGTCGAAGGCGATGGCCTTGTAGTCGTCGTCGTCGAGCGCGAAGAGCTGGGTCAGCTCGCGCTGCAGCGCCGGCACATCCCACTCGCTGGCGTCGGTGTCGCTGCCGGCGAACTCGTCGATGCGACTGTCGAGCAGTTCCTCGGCCGTTGCCATCACGTAGCCGCGGCTGTCGGTGACCTCGTCCTCGGTGACGTGGACCTTGCCCTCGAGGATCTCGCGGCGCAGCGTGTAGACGCTCTCACGCTGCTTGTTCATCACGTCGTCGTACTCGAGCAGGTGTTTGCGGACCGAGAAGTTCTGGCCTTCGACCTGCTTCTGGGCGCGCTCGATGGCGCGGGTGACCATTCCGTGCTCGATCGGGACGCCCTCTTCCATTCCCAGACGCTGCATCAGGCCGGAGATGCGATCCGAGCCGAAGATGCGCATCAGGTCGTCTTCGAGCGACAGGTAGAACCGTGACGAGCCGGGGTCGCCCTGGCGGCCGGCACGGCCGCGCAGCTGGTTGTCGATGCGGCGCGCTTCGTGCCGTTCGGTGCCGACGATGTGCAGGCCGCCGAGCGAGACAACGTCCTTGTGCTCCTCGCCGCGCGACCTGCCTGAAATACCCGTAGATGCGCTCCCAGTCCGGCGTCGGGATCCGGTAGAAGCTGTCCACCATGAAGAAATTGACGAACTCGCTCGTCGTCGACGTACTTCTCCTCGCCTCTGACCACTTTCTCGGCGACGCCCTCGGCGATCGCCTGCTGGCGGGCCATGTGCTCGGCGTTGCCGCCAAGCAGGATGTCGGTGCCGCGACCGGCCATGTTGGTGGCAATCGTCACCCCGGCGCGTGCGGCCGGCCTGGGCGACGATCTCCGCTTCCTGCGCGTGGTATTTCGCGTTCAGCACGACGTGCTTGACGCCGCGCTTCTTGAGCATCCCGGACAGGCGCTCCGACTTCTCGATCGAGACGGTGCCGACCAGCGCCGGACGGCCCTCGTTCTGCCTGGCGATGATGTCCTCGACGATCGCGTTCCACTTCTCGCCTTCGGTGCGGTAGACGAGGTCCGGCTCCTCGACGCGCGCGCATCGGCCGGTTGGTCGGGATGACGATGACGTCGAGGTTGTAGATCTTCGCGAACTCCGCCGCCTCGGTCTCGGCGGTGCCGGTCATGCCCGAGAGCTTCTTGTACTTGCGGAAGAAGTTCTGGAACGTGATGGTGGCGAGCGTCTGGTTCTCGCGCTCGATCTTCACGCCTTCCTTGGCTTCGACGGCCTGGTGCAGGCCGTCGCTCCAGCGCCGCCCCGGCATCAGGCGTCCGGTGAACTCATCGACGATCACCACCTGGCCGTCCTTGATCATGTACTGGACGTCGAGCTGGTAGTGAACGTGGGCGCGAAGCCCCTGCTGCACGTGGTGGAGCAGCGGCATGTTCGCCGGGTCGTAGAGCCCGCCCGGCTGGAGACGGTGCGCGAGCAGCTGCTCGGCGTGGGCCATGCCCGGCCTCGGTGAGCGACACCGTCTTGTTCTTCTCGTCGACGGTGTAGTCGCCGGACGCCTCGAGCCGCTCGCGATCCTCCGTCTTGACCTGCCCCTGGTGGACCTCGCCCTTCTTGAGTTTCGGGATGATCCGATCGACTTCGTAGTACAGGTCGGTCGATTCCTCGGCGGGGCCAGAGATGATGAGCGGGGTGCGCGCTTCGTCGATCAGGATGCTGTCCACTTCGTCGACGATCGCGAAGTGGTGGCTGCGCTGGACCATGCGTCTCCAGCTCGAACTTCATGTTGTCGCGGAGGTAGTCGAAGCCGAACTCGTTGTTGGTCCCGTAGGTGATGTCGCAGCCGTAGGCGACCTGGCGCTGCTCGTCGGTGAGCTCGTGCTGGATGACGCCGACCGTCAGCCCGAGGAATCGATAGACACGTCCCATCCATTCCGAGTCGCGCCGGGCCAGATAGTCGTTGACGGTGACGACGTGAACGCCCTTGCCTTCGAGCGCATTCAGATAGGCGGGGAGCGTGGCGACGAGCGTCTTGCCTTCACCGGTCTTCATCTCGGCGATGGCGCCGTGGTGAAGCACCATGCCACCGATGAGCTGCACGTCGTAGTGCCGCATGTTGAGCACGCGGCGGCCGGCCTCGCGGACGACGGCAAACGCCTCCGGGAGCAGATCGTCGAGCGCTTCGCCGCGCCCGAGGCGCTCGCGGAATTCGACCGTCTTGCCGCGAAGCTCCGCGTCGCTGAGCGCCTTGATCGCCGGTTCGAAGCTGTTGACGCGTTCGACGAGCGGCCGCAGACGCTTCAGCTCACGATCGTTCTGGGTGCCAATGACCTTGGCGAGAAGCTGACCAAGCATGCAGGGATAAAGGCGAGGTGCCTATCCAACGATTATACAGGCTCAGGCTCTGGGCTTCGGGCTCGCGGAAGAGCCGCTGTCACGCTGAACGCGGGGCGCGTCAGCAATCCGCCGGGGACAGCGGCTTCTTCAGACCTAAAGCCTGAGTCTGAAGCCTAGAGCCTAGTTGGCGTTGCCGCCGCGGCGCGAGTTCAGCAGGAACGAGAGCGGGTTGAGGATGCGACCGTTGACGCGGACCTCGTAGTGCAGGTGCGGTCCGGTGGCGCGGCCGGTGGCGCCCGACGAGGCCGATCAGATCGCCGCGCTTCACGGTCTGCCCGCGAGCGATGCGGAAGGCCGAGAGGTGCCCGTAGCGAGTCTCGAGTGCCGAACTTGTGGTCGATGACGATGAGGTTCCCGTACGCGCCCGAATACGACGCCTGGCTGACAGTGCCGTCGGCGGTTGCGTAGACGGGCGTTCCCTTGTCGGCGGAGATGTCGAGCCCTGGATGGTAGTCGGCTTCGCCGGTGAACGGATCGGAGCGTCCTCCCGTTCGCGACGTCAGCCAGCCTTGCGTCGGCCAGATCGAAGGCGTCGAGGCAGCGAGGATGTTGCGGCGATCGACATCGGTGCTGACGAGGCGCAGGCGGCTCTCGATGCCTTGGAGCAGTTCCTGAAGCACGCCGAACGTGTTCTCCGGCGAGGCGAGCGCGGTCGCTGCCGACTGCACGGCGGCACTGCCGCCTCCCATCGCGCGGTTCTTGACGATTGCCGGGAGCTTGTCCATCGCCGATTGGAGCGTCGGATCGAGAGCCGCCTTTCCGCCGAGGTCAGAGACGGCGGTCTGCAGTGCGGCGATCTGGCCGGTCAGCGCTTCGGTCGCGCCGCGGAAGCTGCTGTTCTCGATTTCGAGAGCTGCGTTCGACGCGTAGAGATCTTCGACTTCGGCCTTTGCTTTCCACGCCGCGCCGAGCCCGATGAGAACCGGAAGTGTGACGGCCGTAACGACCACGGCAACCACGGCGCGAAGGCTGATCGTGAAACGGCGGACGACACCGGTACGGCGGTCGGCGACGACAATCGTGTATCGATTGGACAGCATCAGCTCTTCAGTGGGGAATAACCTGTGAAGCGTAGCACGACAGATTTGCAGCAGAGAATCGAAAACTGCACTGTAGTGCGCGTCTTCGCCTTTTGATCGTGAACCCGACTCGTAATCACTCGACGAATCGGTACTGGAGCGCCTCGCCCAGGTGCAATTCCGTCACGATCTCGGAGCCGTCGAGATCCGCGACCGTTCGCGCAACGCGCAGCACGCGGTGATACGCGCGCGCCGAGAGGTGCAGCCGTTCGGCGGCCGCGTCGAGCATCGCGCGTGAGACCGCACCGAGAGCGCACGCACGTCCGAGCGTGCGCGCCGCCAGGCGCGCGTTGAGGGCGCGACGGCCCGCCTGGCGTTCCCTCGCTGCAGCCACCCGCGCCCGCACCGCCGCCGACGACTCCGCCGCGGGATCGGGGTTGCTGAGCGCGCTGATCGGAACCGGCTCGACCTCGACGATCAGATCGATGCGATCGCGAAGCGGTCCGGAGATCCGCGATCGGTAGCGCGCGATGTGCACTGGTGTGCAGCGGCATGCACGCGTGACGCTCCCGTGATAGCCGCACGGGCACGGATTCATCGCTGCGATCAGCATGAAGCGGGCCGGGAAGACGACCGAGCGTGACGCTCGCGAAACGGTGATGCGGCCCTCTTCCAAGGGCTGACGCATCGCATCGAGCACGCGCCGCTCGAACTCCGGCATCTCGTCGAGGAACAACACGCCGTGGTGCGCGAGGCTGACCTCTCCAGGACGAGGCTGGGAGCCGCCGCCGACAAGCGCGGCGTCCGAGATCGTGTGATGCGGCGCGCGAAACGGACGATCCGACAACAGCCCCGCGCCGACCGGTATCAGTCCCGCGACCGAATGGATCGCGGTTGCTTCCAGCGCCTCGTCGAAGAGCAGCGGCGGAAGAATGGTCGGCAGTCGCCGCGCCAGCATGGTCTTGCCGGCACCAGGCGGACCAACCATCAAAAGGTTGTGACCGCCGGCTGCGGCCACTTCCAGCGCGCGGCGCGCGAACGCCTGGCCCCGAAGGTCAGCGAGATCGACGGCGTGGTCGCCGGGTGGCGCCGGCGACGGAGAAGGCGGTGGGGCCGGCCACTCCTCGCGAGGACGGTTGAGCATATCCACGGCTTCGGTCAGCGTGCGCACCGGCAGGAGGCGGAGGCCCTCGACAACCGCGGCTTCCGCCAGATTGCCGCCAGGCAGCAACAAGGCGGCGGCGCCCATGCGTCGGGCCGTGACGGCAATCGGCAGGACGCCCCTCGCCGGGTGGATCGTCCCGTCCAGCGCCAGCTCGCCGACGATGACGACGTCGCGAATGTCGCGCGTGGTGACGACACCGCTGGCGGCCATCACGCCGAGCGCGATTGGCAGGTCGTACGAGGCGCCGGCCTTGCGCACGTCCGCAGGCGCCATGTTGATCACGATCCGGTGCTGCGGAAACTCGTACCCTGAATTGCGGATGGCGGCGTGGACGCGGTCTCGGCTCTCCTTGACCGAGGTGTCGGGCAGGCCAACCAGCTGAAACCGAGGCAGCCCGAAGCACAGATCTACCTCGATGTGGACCGGGCTGGCCTCGATGCCGAGGACCGCGGCGCTCTCGAGGCTCGCGAGCATGCAGCGTGGGGCTGCAACGCCGGTGCCTCGTCGCGATCCGCCGGAATTACGGTGTTTCGGCGGCTGCCTCCCGCACCGCCTGGCAGAAATCGCGCAGATCGATCGGGTCGTCGTGCGCAGTCGTTGCGCGCGTGGCCGAAGCCGGCACGTGCCTGACGAAGACGCCTGACCGCGCCTCTTCCGCCGCGTCAGGCCAGCGCTGCCGCACAGCGTCGAGTGTGCTCGCGCCACCCTCGGCGGCGCCGTGAACGATGACATCGAGCGAGCGACCACCGCGCACCGCGTCCAGCGAATCGAGACAGCCCTTCTGCAGGTCGAACGAGAGCGCGCCGTAGTGCGGGGGCCCGTAGCCGCTGTAGCCGTTCACCACAGGACGCCCGTGCGACATGCCTCGATACATCGCCGCCACGTCTTCCACCCACCCGTGAACGGGAAGCTCGACGACCAGGTCGGCACTGACGGAGAGCGGAAGCGGCGCGGGCGCCGGCGCGACGGGCAGGATGTACCACCCGTCGAGCGCGATGGCGAGCGCCAGGACGGCGACCAGCGGCGCGGAGGTTCGCGGACTGCGCTCGCGCCAGGCGGCAATGGCACACGCGGAGAGCACCGCGCCGGCGAGGATCTGAATCGACGCCCACCGCGCCGGCACGCGTACGGTATCGAAGCCGGGAAGTTCCAGCAGCCAGGCCGACGGCGCCTTGTACCAGATGCGCGTCCCCATCAACTGCCCTTCTGGTCCGAGCATCATCACGGTGGCAATCACGAACACCGTCACGTACAACCCGACCAGGCCGCCCCGTCTCGCCGACCCCCAGGTGGCTGGTGCCAAGATGGCTGAGAGAAGAGCGGCGCTGAGCGCGGCGCCGAGCGGCTTGTTCAACGCTGTGACGGAGACGTGTAGCGGCCCGACACCGAGATCGAACGGTCCGTAGATCCAGCCGATGAACGCGGCGGAGGCCGCAGTCGCCGCGACACCGAGCAGGATGATTCTCGCGGTTCTCGCCCAGCGCGGAATCGTGGCGTCTTCTGAGCCGCGACGCGTGGGCGACCACGCCGCAATCCCGAGGGCCAGGCATGCGATTAGCGCCAGGCCGGGATAGACGTCAGCCTCGGGCTTGTCGATCAGTTTCGGAAGCGGCTTCAGCCACAGCCACGGCGCGCCGGACATGAACGATGCGACATCGGCGGAAAACGTGAGCATCTCGCCGACGCCTCGCCGCAGGTCCCAATGCGCGTGGACACGCCGATAGGGCAGCAGCACTGGCAGCAACGCAAGGCCGGCCAACGCCACCGTTCCAGCCGCAATCGCCGGCTTGCGCCAGTCGCGCGAGGCTCCGGCCATCCAGACCAGAGCGACCGCGAGCGGGACCGCGAAGTACACGAGGTGATACCCGCTGACCAGCCCGTTGGCGGCGGTGGCCGCGAACAGGCACGCCAGCCACCGGCGATGGCCCGAGCGCCAGTAGGCATGCAGCCCGAGCAGGGCCAAAGGCATATAGAACGTCGCGAGCGTCTGCACGTGGGGCAGTTGCGCGGCGCGATAAGGGGCGAGCATGAAGTAGAGGCCGCCAATCAGCGCTGCGTCGCGCCTCCCGGTGACAGCCCGGCACAACGCGTACGCCGCCGCGCCGTTGAAGAACGGAGTGAGGACGTAGAGGACGTTGTAGGCGACGAGCGGCGACGCCCCGAGCCATTGCAGCGGCGTGGTAACCGGCGTGAGTCCGAGCAGCGTCTCTGAGAGTGCGAGTGTGAATGGCGCGGGAGCGAACGCCGGCGCGTTCCAGTAGTCAGCTGACCACGGCGCCGTGTGCGCGTTCCACCAGAGAATCCACGTGTTCAGGAGCGGGTCGCCGATGTCGGACGGGATCGCAGTGGCGAAGACGGGCAGAAGCGGCGCGTTCAGGGCGAGCGCGAGCGCCGCGTAGAGCGCCAGGGCCGCGACATCCCACGCCCGGCGGCGGGGCGCGCCCTGGCTCGGTGCCACTTATCGGGCGCTACTGCTGCGCGTTTGCCGGTCGGGCCGGCTGGATGACGAGGCGGGCGCCGACGCTGAGCGCGGCGTTTTTCAGGTTGTTCAGAACCTTGAGCTGATCGACCGTCGTCCCGAATCGGCGAGCGATGGTGGACAGCGTATCGCCAGCCCGAACCTTGTAGACGGTGGCCGGCAGGTCGTCCGCGTCATCGACCGGGGTGGCGACCGCGGTTCGCGGTGCGTCGGAACTGGAGGCCTGGGCGAGCAGCGCTGCCGTGGGCATGCGCGGGACGACCAGCCGCTGACCAGCTCGAACCTTCGACGTAGTCTTCAGATAGTTGGCTTCAGCCAGGTCGTTTCGGCTCACCCGCAGCTTGCGCGCGATCGTGGTGAGCGATTCACCAGCCTTGACCGTGTGCCACTGCAGCGCGTTCAGCTGAGCCGGCCCCGAGGCCTGCAGGCCGTCCTGGATGCGACCGGCCGTACCCGCCGGCACCTTCAGCGGATACGTGCCTTCGCGAATGGGTGTCGTCCAGCGGCGGAGCTCCGGATTGAGATCCTGGATGTCGTCCACCGCAATGCCGGCCCACTCGGCGACTCGGCGCAGGTCCACGGCGGCCGGCAGGTCAACCGTCTCGGTCGGCAGCGGCGTATGAGGCGGAATCTCGAAGCCGTACTGCGCCGGGTTCTTCGCGATGATCACCGCGGCCAGAATCATCGGGACGTAGTCGCGAGTCTCGCGCGGCAGGTACCGCGTGGTCGTCGTCAGATCCCAGAAGTCGTCCTTCCCGGAGCGCTTCATCGCGCGCTGCATGCGGCCAGGGCCGCCGTTATAGGACGCCATCGCCAGGTGCCAGTCCCCGAACATCGTGTAGAGCGTCTTGAGGTACTTCGCCGCCGCGACTGTCGCCTTCTGCGGGTCGGCGCGCTCGTCGATGTACCAGTCGGCGGCCAGCCCGTTCTCGATGGCGGTCCCGCGCATGAACTGCCAGACGCCGCGGGCCTGGGCTCGCGACAGCGCCGACGGCTTGAAGGCGCTTTCGATCAGCGGCACATACGCCAGGTCCAAGGGCAGGCCCTCGGCCCTGAACACGCTCTGGATCATCGGGAGGTATTGCGCGCCGCGGGACAGGCCCTCGGCGAGGAACTCCCGCAGCCGCCCCTGGAAGACTTCCACCCACCGGAGGACGCGGTCGTTGGTGGGGATCGGCACGTCGTGCCGGGTGGATTCGAGGTCCGCGGCGACCGCTTCGGCGGTGGCCAGCTGGGGCGGGGTGGTATCGAAGGTTTCGATCGCGAGGAGTTGATCGATCGATGCCGGCTCGGTCCGGGTTTCGGTGAACCCATCGCCGGTCGCGAGCGCCTGCTGCTCGAGGACGCCGATTCGATCGACCAGGCGATCGAAGTGCTCGCGGACGCGGGCGTCGACGCGCGCGCCGTCGGGCGACTCCAGCAGGACATCGAGCGCGCGATCGAACTGCTCGCGGGCGCGTTCGAGGTGCCCGACCGCAAGTTCGTGCTGCCCCTGCTCGAAATGGCTGTTGGAGCGGGCGATCAGTGTGAGATGAGGATCTTCGACAGGAGAAGGTGCCGGAGCCGCGGCTGGTGCCGGTGCGGGTGTCGGCGGCGCGACCTGCGCCACCTTCTGCGCCGTTCCCGATGCGCATCCGGAGATCAGGACCGCCAAGCTGACGGCGACGGTCTGTCGAAAGGTTTGACTCGGCATCCCCACCTGGAAGCAACTGGAGTCCGCAGGGTAGCACGCTCGAAATCGAGGGGTCAACCCGCTCAGATTCAGCGTGTTACGAACGCCATCCTTCCCATGTGAAGACCCGGGCAGCCTCGGCCGCGTCGCGGGCGGCGGGCGTGATGATGGTCCGCTCGTTGACGAGGATGGTTCGCCCCTCGCGTTGCGCAAGACGAACATCTTCTTCACAGACAAACGGCACCGCTTGAGGCGCGGGCGGCGGCGGTGACGGTCCCTGTGCAGTTGCGGCTGGCGCCGACAGCTCGGTCGGCTCGGCCGCGCTTGCACGTTTCGACACACCACGCGATGCGAGAAAACTGTCGATCCGCGCGGTGAGTGTCGAGGCTGCGACCGGATCAGGCGGCGGTCCTGCTGCAACCTTCGGTAGCGGTACTGGCTCGACCACGCCGCTACGGGATTGCCGGGAACCGGGCGAGCCCGACGGTGTCGCACCGGCTTTCGCGCCGGGCACGTCACGGATGCCCCACGCGAGCCGCTTGATGTTCAGAAGATGACGCGGCGAGATGTTGTCGGACGTGATGTTGCCGCCGAAACCTCCGCAACCGAGCGTCATGGCCGGGTCCAGCCCGGTCGTCAGGCCGATCGATCCGTGGGTTGTCGACGTGTTGACGACGATCCGGAACGCCGGCTTGTGCAACCCGAACTCGAGGATCACCGCCTCGTTTTGCGAGTGGATCGACATCGTGTGGCCCATGCCGCCGTAGCGCAGGATCTCCTTGCACCGCTCGCACCCGTCGCGCCAGTCGTTCGCGACGTAATACGAGAGCACGGGGCAGAGCTTCTCGATCGAGAGCGGGTAGTCGCGGCCGACCCCGTCGAGTTCCACGAGCAAGGCCCGCGTGCCGTCCGGCACACGGACGCCCAGCCGCTCGGCGATAAAGGTTGCCGATTTGCCAACGAGTGCAGGATTGGGCAGTCGCTGCGGCGTGACCAGAAGCTTCGCGAGCGCGTCGCCTTCGGCCGCCGTCAGGAAATGCCCGCCCTGCGCGGCGAGCGCCTCGCGCAGCGCCTGATCGACGGCGCGATCCACGACCACGGAGTTCGGCGACGAGCAGAGCACGCCGTTGTCGAAGCTCTTGCCGGCGACGATGTCCCGGGCCGCCAGGGAGATATCGGCCGACGACTCGACGTAGCACGGCGCATTGCCCGGGCCGACGCCGTAGGCTGGCTTGCCGGCGCTGTACGCGGCGCGGACGAGCCCCATGCCGCCGGTCGCGAGGATCACCGACACCTCGCGCGACTTCATCAACTCCTGCGTGCCCTCCAGTGTCACGGTTGTCATCCAGCCGATGCCGCCGTCGGGCAGGCCGGCGGCCCGCGCCGCGTCGTGCATGATCTCGGCGCTGCGGGTGATGCAGCGGGCCGCCGAGGGATGAGGGCTCAGGACGACCGCGCAGCGGGCCTTGATCGAAATGAGCAGCTTGTAGATGGCGGTCGAGGTCGGGTTCGTCGAGGGCACGATCGCCGCCACGACACCGAACGGCTCGGCAATCTCGACCACCTTCTTGACGTCATCACGCCCGACTACGCCGACGGTCCTCATCGGCTTGATGAACGCGTAGACACGCTCGGAGGCGAACAGGTTCTTCTCGACCTTGTCGGCGATGACGCCGAAGCCGGTTTCCTCCACCGCGAGGCGAGCCAGCGTCTCGGCGTGCGGCGTCACCGCGGCGGCCATCGCATCGACGATGGCGTCAATCTGCGGTTGCGAGAACTCGGCGAGGATGGCCTGTGCGGCGCGGGCGCGCCGGACCAGGGCCCGGGCCTCGGCGATGGAAGCAAGATCCTTGTCGGTCTGCGCCGCGGCACCAGCCATCGTCAATCCCACAGCCTTCTCGAGCGGAGCCGGCGGTTACCCCTTCGGCAGGATCCGTTCGACCTCGGCGTGCGGCCGCGGGATGACGTGCACCGAGATCAGCTCGCCGACCCGCCGCGCCGCTGCCGCCCCGGCGTCGGTCGCGGCCTTGACCGCGCCGACGTCGCCGCGGACCAGCACGGTGACGTAGCCGGCGCCGATGTACTCGGATCCGATCAACGCGACATTGGCCGTTTTCACCATCGCATCCGCGGCTTCCACCGAGCCGATGAAGCCGCGGGTTTCGACCATGCCGAGCGCGTCCTGGGAGTTCTGCATCGAATGACCCGCATGATATTCTCGAAAGCGTTCGCCATGCAACGAAGACAGAGTCTTGCCGCGCGCAGCTCGCTCGGCCTCCTGCTTGTCGCCGCGGCGATCGCGTGCGGCGGGACAGACAACGCACCGGCGGTCGGCTCGATGGCGGTGTCGCTGTCGCGCTCGCGGATCGCCCTGGGCAGCCCCGTCGAGATCACCTACAAGTTCACAATCGCGCCCGACGCCCCGGCGCTTGGCGGCCGGACCGTGTTCGTCCACTTTCTCGACGCCAACGACGAGATGATGTGGACCGACGACCACGATCCGCCGACCCCCACCACCGAATGGAAGCCGGGCCAGACGGTGGAATACACGCGCACCATGTTCGTCGGCCGCTATCCGTACGTTGGTGCCGCCAAGATCGTCGCCGGCTTGTATTCGACAGCCAGCAACGAACGGCTTCGGCTGTCCAACGAGGATCGCGGCGACCGCTCTTACAAGGTTGCGGATTTCGAGCTACTGCCGCAGACCGAGAACATCTTCGTAATCTACAAGGACGGCTGGCACCAGAGCGAGGTGGTGGCGGAGGGGCCGTCACGAACCGAGTGGCAGTGGACCAAGAAGGAAGCAACGCTCGCGTTCCGCAATCCGAAGCGCGACGTGGTGCTCTTCCTCGACGTGGACAACCCCGCCACCAGCGGCAACGCCGCCCAGCAGCTGGATGTGCTGATCGCCGATCAGCAGCTCGGGACCGTGCCGATCCAGAAAGGGGCGCCGGCGGTGGTCCGGAAGATTCCAATCTCGGCCGCGCAGCTGGGCACCGCTGACATGGTGGAGCTGCGGCTCATCGCCGATAAGACTTTCGTGCCGGCGCTCGACGCGGGCGGTTCCTCGGGCGACAGCCGCGAACTCGGCGTCCGCGTCTTCCACGCGTTCGTGCAATAAGAGTCTCGGATGATGTCGCGGAGCCTCGCCATTCTGATCGCTTTCGCGGGGCTTCTCGTGGCGGCGCCTGCCTCGGCGGAGATCCTGGTCTTCCAGACCGGTCGGGTCATGCAGGTGGCCAGCGTCCGAGCGGATGGCGACCGGCTGCAGTTGACGCTGGTCGATGGCGGAGAGGCGAGCGTGCCGGCTTCGGTGATCGCCCGGATCGACCCGGACGAAGTACCGACGCCGCTCCCAGGGGACAAGCAAGACCGGGATGCGGGCGTCCCCCAGGGCGAGGTTCCGGCCGTTCTCGCCAGCCGGCCGTTTGCGCCGCTGATTGCAGCGGCCGCCGCCAACTACGGAGTGGACGTGCGGCTGGTTCACGCCGTGATCGAAGCGGAGTCGAACTATCAGCCCCGCGCTCGGTCCCGGACCGGCGCCAAGGGTCTGATGCAACTGATGCCGGCGACCGCGCGACAGTACGCGGTCTCCGACCCCTACGACCCCGGGGCAAACATCGACGCCGGCGTGCGACACCTTAAGTACCTGCTCGGACGCTTCGACGTCGGCCTGGCCCTGGCGGCCTACAATGCCGGAGAGGGCGCTGTCCGCGCCTACGGCGGGCTGCCGCCGTTTACCGAAACGCGTGACTACGTGGCGCGGATCCTCCGGCAAATCGGCCGCTAGATCCTGTCGCTCGACTTTCCGGGCCGTCGCGCGGTCTAACCCCTCAGGCACTTGGGTCCGAGGATTCCGAAGGGCTCGGGCTTTCCGCCTAGTTTTCGTGTAACATCCTGTCAGTCAGCCTTTTAGGGATGGAATTCCGCTGCCGCCTCGGCACCCCGTCGGGCGAGATCATCGAGGGCGTCTACGTCGCCCACAGCGAGGCCGCGCTTCGCCGTGAGCTGGAGGAGAAGGGACTCCACGTCCTGTCCCTGCGCGTCCGCGGGACCCTTGCCGGTATGTCCCTGGGCAGGCGAACCCGGACCATAGCCAGGCACGAGTTTCTGGTATTCAACCAAGAATTGGCGACGCTCCTGAAGGCCGGCATGCCGCTCGTCCAGTCGCTCGATATTCTGCGTGTGCGGCTTTCCAACCCGGTTTTCAAGGCTGTGCTGGATGACGTGCACGAGAAGGTGCGGGCCGGCACCGCGTTGTCGGACGCCTTTGCCGCGCACGGGGATCTGTTCCCGGGTGTCTACACCGCGTCGCTGATGGCTGGCGAGCGGTCCGGGAATCTCGAAACGGTACTGCGCCGGTTCGTGTCGTATACGAAGGTCATCGACACGGTCCGGTCGAAGACCATGTCCGCGCTGATCTATCCAGCGATCCTCATCATGCTGGCCATCGTCCTGGTCGGGATCATCGTGATCAAGGTGGTTCCGACGTTTTCCGAGTTCTACTCGACTTTCGGCGCCGAACTGCCGCTCTCGACGCGGATCATCGTCGCCGTCTCGAATCTCGTGCGCAGCCAGATGTTGCTGATCGCCGCGGCGATCGTCGGAATCGCTTTCACTTTCTACACGTGGATCGGGCAGCCGGGACAGAAGGCGCGGTTCGATCGCCTGGTGCTCAGCCTGCCCGGCATCGGCGCCAGCATGCACAAGTTCGCCACCTCGCAGGTGGCGCGGACGTTGAGCACGCTGCTTGGCGGCGGAATTCCGCTGGTCAACTCGCTTGACATCGCGGCCAAGTCCACCGGGAACCGCTATCTCGGCCGGGAACTTGAAGTCGTCGCGCAGCGCGTCCGTGAAGGGCAGGGCTTTGCCGCGACGCTGCTCGATCGCCACACCGTGCCCGACGTGGCAATCAAGATGATTGAAGTGGGCGAGTCGACTGGTGCGCTCCAGGAGATGCTGAACAGCCTCGCCGACTTCTACGACGAGGAAATCGAAACCGAAGTGAGCCGCTTCGTCACGCTGATCGAACCGGCCCTGCTCGTGATCATGGGCATCGTCATCGCCGCGATCGTGCTGGCGCTTTACATGCCGCTCTTCCAGCTCACGTCGGTGATAGGCAACCGCTGATGGACGTCACGAACCACCTCGATACCGAGCCCCTGGATCCTGAAACGCTCGTCGAGGAGCCGACCGAATCGGCCGCCTCGCTTGCCGCGCGAACCGAGGAAACCGAGCGGGCGCGCCGCCTGGCGGAGCGCTACCGGCTCGATTTCCTGGACATGAACGAGTTCCGGATCGACCAGGAGCTGTTCCGCTCGATCCCCGCCGATCTGATGCTGCGCTACGGCTTCGTGCCGAGCCGCCGCGAAGGCAAGGCCATCGTCATTGTCGTGTCGGATCCCACGGATCTGCCGATGATCGACGAGCTCAGCGTGCTGCTGGGGACGCCGATCAAGGTCATGGTCGGCTCACGCTCGGCGATTGAGGGCATCCTCAAGAAGAGCGAGAGCTCACAGCGGCTGCTCGACGAGGCGACCGAGGAGTTCCAGCTCCAGGTCCTGCGCGAGGACGAGTCTGGCGAGGAAAACCTCAGCCTCGAGCGCCTTACCAGCGACGACAGCCCGATCATCAAGCTGGTCCACCGCACGATCTTCACCGCCATCCAGCGCCGGGCCAGCGACATCCACATCGAGACCCAGGACGACGCGGTCTACGTGAAGTATCGGGTGGACGGAGTGCTGCAGCCGGCGATGCGGCCGATTGCCAAGCGCTTCCACAGCTCGATCATCTCGCGTATCAAGGTGATGGCGGAGCTCGATATCGCCGAGAAGCGCGTACCTCAGGACGGCCGTTTCAAGCTGAAGGTGCCGGGGAAAACCATCGACTTCCGCGTCTCGGTGATGCCGAGCGCGCACGGCGAGGACGCCGTCATCCGCATCCTCGACAAGCAGTCGATCAGCGAGCAGTTCACCGAGCTGCGGCTCGACATCCTCGGATTCCCTGAGCTCGAGCTCCGGCGATTCCGGAAGTACATTCGCGAGCCCTACGGAATGGTCCTGGTGACCGGCCCGACCGGGTCGGGCAAGACGACGACGCTTTACGCGGCGCTGGCCGAGATCAAGAGCATCGAGGACAAGATCATCACGATCGAGGATCCGGTCGAGTATCAGCTCCGCGGCATCACCCAGATTCCGATCAACGAGAAGAAGGGTCTGACCTTCGCGCGCGGGCTGCGCTCGATCCTGCGTCACGATCCCGACAAGATCATGGTCGGCGAAATCCGCGACCCGGAAACGGCGCAGATCGCGATTCAGTCGGCGCTGACCGGGCACCTCGTCTTCACGACCGTCCACGCCAACAACGTCTTCGACGTGCTGGGACGGTTCCTCAACATGGGCGTCGAGCCCTATCAGTTCATCGCGGCGCTCAACTGCGTGATGGCGCAGCGGCTCGTGCGGCGGATCTGCGAGGCATGCCGCCGCGAGGTGCGCTACACGGCCGAGGTGTTGATCGAGTCGGGCCTCAATCCGGCACTCGCCGAGACCCAGGTCTTCATGGAAGGCCCCGGCTGCATCGAGTGCGGCGGCACCGGCTTCAAGGGCCGCATGGCCATCTGCGAGCTGCTCGATCTCACCGATCACATTCGCGAAATCATCCTCGACCGGCGGCCGATCTCCGAGGTGAAGCGAGCGGCCAAGGAGCAGGGGATGCGGTTCCTGCGCGAGTCGGCGGTCGAGCGGGTGATGCACGGGCTGACGACAGTCCGCGAGATCAACAAGGTTACCTTCGTCGAATGAGCATACTCGACTGGCTCACGACACCGCCGCCGGACGTCGCGGTCGAAATTCACCGGACCCACGTTGCCGCGGCGCGCCTCGAACACCGCGGCGGCCGGCCCGTCGTTGCCGCGCACGCCGTCGAGAACCTGCCGCCCGGTGCCGTCACGCCGATGCTGGCAGCGTCGAACCTGCCCGACGTCGGGGCGGTTGGCGAGGCCATCGCGCGGGTGCTCGGCCAGGTGAGCGGTCGGACTCATCGGATTGCCCTGGTGGTTCCCGACAGCGTCGCGAAAGTGTCGCTGCTGAGGCTCGAGAAGCTGCCCGCGAGAGAAGCAGACTTGCGCGAGATCGTGCGCTGGCAGATTCGCAAGAGCGCCCCGTTCCCGGTGGAGCAGGCGGTGCTCAGCATCAGTCCTGGCGCTGCCGCCGCGGATGGCAGCCGCGACCTGGTGGTCGCGCTGGCGCGCGAGGACGTCATCCGGCAATACGAGCAGGCGTGTGCGATGGCCGGCGCACACGCCGGCATTGTCGATCTCGCGTCGTTTGCGGTGCTCAACAGCGTCATCGCCGGCGGCGGCATGCCGGCGGGCGACTGGCTGCTCGTGCACGTCGCCGGCACGTCCATCACTCTTGCGGTGATGCGAGGCGAGCAGCTGATCTTTTTCCGGCACCGCTCGGATGAGTCGGAGGGCACGCTTGCCGACCTGATGCACCAGACGGCGATGTATTACGAAGATCGCCTCAATGGCGCCGGCTTCGCGCGCGTCTGGCTGGCGGGCACCGCAGGGATGGGCGATGGGGAAGTCGTGCGCCGCGATCTCGAGTCGCGCATCGGCACGCGCGTGGAGCTGGCAGATCCGCGCACCGCGGCAGCGCTCACCGACGTCATCGAACCGAGCCCGGAGCTGGCCGACGCGCTCACGCCGCTCGTCGGCGTCCTGAGGCGCGACGCGAGGGCTGCCTGACATGCAGCCGATCAACCTTTCGACCCGTCCCTTCTACAACCACCGCCTCGTCCGGGTGACGCTGGGGATTCTGAGCCTGCTCGTACTGGCTTTTACCGCGTTCAACGTAATCCAGGTGCTTCGCCTTACGTCGCGCGACGCGCAAGTCCGCACCGAGGCCGAACGCGCCGAAGGGGATGCGGGCAAATTGCGCTCCCAGGCCGCGACAATTCGCCAGACCATCAATCGCGATCAGCTGTCCGCGGTCCAGTCGGCGGCGCACGAGGCGAATCAGTTGATCGATCGGCGTGCGTTCTCGTGGACCGATCTGTTCAACCGTTTCGAGGCGACATTGCCCGGCAGCGTCCGCATCGCGTCGGTGACGCCTCAAGTCGATCAGCAGGGGCGGATGCTGGTCGCGGTCACCGTTCTCTCGCGGCGCGTCGAGGACCTCGACGGGTTCATCGAGGCCCTCGAGAAGACCGGTGCGTTCCAGGAAGTCCTCTCGCGGCAGGAAGAAGCGCAGGAGGATGGGACGCTCCGGTCGGTGATCCAGGGCTATTACCACGTCGCCAACACGCCAGCCCAGGCCGCGGCACCGGCTCCGACGCCGGATCCGGCGCCAGCCGTCGCGCCGGCCCCGCCGCGCGCCGAGGAGGGCCGGTGAAGGCGCTCTTCGGCATAACCGACGCGGTTCCGTTGTCGCGAGTCATGCGCGACTACCGCTTCTGGCTGATCGCGCTGGTGGTGGCCCTGGCGGCAAACGTAATCGCCCTGATGCTGGTCGTGCTTCCGCTCTCTGCCAGCGCCAACGCCGCCAGCGCCCGTGCCGCGCGGGCCAGCGACACGCTGGGCGCCGCCAAGGCGGACCTCCAGAACGCCGAGCAGACGCGCGACGGGTCCGCCCAAGCGGCGAAAGATCTCGAGCGCTTCTACACCGAGATCCTGCCGGGCGACGTCGCCGCGGCGCGCCGGCTCACGCACCTCAAGTTGAGCCAGATGGCCCGCGAGCGCAACGTGAAGTTCCAGCGGAGCGCTTCCTCGCCGGAGCAGATCAAGGACTCGGCGCTCGAGCGGCTTCGCGTCAGCTACGCGCTCGCCGGCGACTACGACTCGATCAGGGCGCTCATCTACGATATCGAGACCGCTCCCGACTTCCTGGTCATCGAAAACGTCTTTCTCTCGGAAGGGCAGGACGAAGCGGCGCCGTTGACGCTCACGCTCGACGTCTCCACCTATTTCAGGGCGACGCGCCGTGCCCCCTGAACGTCGCCGCCTGCTGCTGATCGGCGTGGTGGTGCTGCTTGTCGCGGTCGCGGGCTGGACCTACTTCGGGAGTGGCAGCGCCCCGGCGACGGCACCGGCAGCAGCTGGAGGAAGCGCCGCCGGCCGCCGTCAGAACCAGACCGCGAAGGGCGCCGAGCCGTTGCCCGAGGCCGAGGCGGTGCGGCTGTCGTCGCTGTCGCAGTCGCGTGATGAGCCGTCGTCGGCGACCCGGAACCCGTTCAAGTTCCGGCGCGAGGCCTCTGGCGGCAAGGGCACAACGGAGAAGCCGCCAGTGTTCCAGCCGGTGCAGCCGTCCGAAGTCACGGCACCGGCCGGACCGGTGCCGCCTCCGCCGATCCCGCTGAAGTTCATCGGTGTGCTCGAGAAGACCGACGGCAATCGGTGGGCTGTGCTGAGCGTAGGCGAGGGACGGGCGCCGCTGCACGGGAAGGAAGGCGATATCATCGACGGCCGATACCGGATCCTGAAGATTGGGAACGAGTCGATCGATCTGGCGTATCTCGACGGTCGCGGCCGGCAGACGATCCGGCTCACCGGACAGTGAGTTCGCACGGAGTCGAGAATGAGACGTGGGACGCAACCGACCTTGAGACCGGCATGGACCTGAGACTCGTAAAGCGAACGATTGCGGTGGTGGCGCTGGCGGCGCTGGCAGGCCTGGTTGCGGCCTGCGCCACGGGCCGGGCCTACTCGCGCGGGCTAGAGGCAGCCAAGGCCGGCGACTGGGACGCGGCCGTCGGCTACTACCGGCAGGCGCTCCAGGACGATCCCGACCGGCCCGATTACAAGATCGCCCTCGAGCGCGCGATGCTGGCAGCGGCCCAGATGTACGCCACGCGGGCCCGCGAGTTCGAGGCTGCGAACCAGCCCGAAGAGGCGCTGCGCGCCTACCGCAAGGCCCTCGAGTTCGAGCCCTCGAATCGGCAGATCGCGCTGCGCGCCTCGGAGATCGAGCGGATGCTGCGCGATCGGCTCGAGGCCTCGGCGCCGCGGCCGGAGATCGAGAAGCTGCGCGAACAGGCGCGGCGCCAGGCCGGCGAGCCGATCCTCAATCCCGCCAGCCGCGACCCGCTGAGCATTCGCTTCACCAACGCGAGCATCCGCGACGTCCTGAACTTCATCGGCAACGCCACCGGCATCAACGTCACCTACGACCGCGATTTCCAGGATCGCCAGATCACGCTCAACCTCGAAGGCGTGACGCTCGAACAGGCGCTCCAGCAGATCATGGTCGCCAATCAGCTCTTCTACAAGGTGCTGAACGAGCGCACGATCATCGTCGCTGCCGACACCACCCAGAAGCGCACGCAGTACGAAGAGCAGGTGATTCGCACCTTCTTCCTCTCGCACGCCGACGCGACCGAGATTTCGCAGCTGCTCACCGGCATCGTCAGGGTCGCCGGCGTCGCCATTCAGCCGACGATCGTCGCCAACAAGACGAGCAACACGATCACGGTTCGCGCCACCGCGTCGGTCGTGCAGGTGGTCGAGCGGATGATCACGTCGAACGACAAGCCGCGCGCCGAAGTCATCGTCGACGTGCAGATCCTGGAAGTGAACCGGGAGCGGGCCAAGCAGTACGGGCTGAGCCTGAGCGACTACTCGATTGGCGGCGTGTTCTCTCCCGAAGTCGCGCCCGGTACCGGTGGCGCCGCCAACGCGGCGAGCGGACTCGGAACGCCGTTCAACCTCAACACGATCTCGCAGGGGATCAGCACCGCCGACTTCTACCTGTCGGTGCCCGCCGCCGTGATGCGCTTTCTCGAGAGCGACTCGAACACCAAAACGCTGGCCAAGCCGCAGCTGCGCGGCGCCGAAGGCCAGAAGCTGACGCTGAATCTCGGCGAGGATGTCCCGGTACCGAGCACGACCTTCACGCCGATCGCCGGCGGCGGCGCGGCGACGCAGCCGCTCACATCGTTCGCCTACCGCACCGTCGGCATCATCGTGGAGATGACGCCGCGCGTTACCTACGAAGGCGAGATCATCCTCGAGCTGTCGGTGGAGAGCAGCGCGCAGGGACAAGGAACCGTCATCGCCGGCCAGAGCCTGCCCTCGTTTCTGTCCCGCAAGGTGGTGACGAAGCTGCGCCTCCGCGATGGCGAGTCGAACCTCCTGGCTGGATTGCTGCGCGAGGACGAGCGGCGATCGCTGCGCGGATTCCCCGGCGTGCTGCGCCTGCCCATCGTCAAGCAGCTGTTCTCGGCGAACGACGAGGCGATCCGCAGCTCCGACATCGTGATGCTGCTGACGCCGCGCATTATCCGCACTCACGAGCTCACCGCCACCGACCTCAGCCCGATCTACGTCGGCACGCAGAGCAACATGGGACTCGGCGGGCCGCCGCCGCTCATCAATGTGGGTGGGGCAGGGAACATCGACGTGACTCCACCGGGTACGCCAGGAGCAGGTGCGCCAGGTGCGACGGGTGCGGCCGCGCCGGGGGCTGTGCCCGCAGCGCCGAAACCGCAGCCGCCACCGCCTGGCCCGCCGACGCCTCAGCCGCTTCCGCCTGGCACGCCGACGCCGGTCGTGCCGGCGACGCAGGGAGTCACGCCGCAGTTGCCGCCAGGGTCATCGCCAATTCCCGGGACGACCGCGGTGCCGGTGACCCCGCCGCAGCCACAAAGCGGCGTGACGGTGTTTGCGCCAACAGAGCCGCCCCCAGCCGCGCCCGAACCGGCTGTGACGCCGCCGCCGAATCCGTTCGGAACGCCGATCACGCCGGGTGCGACGGTTCAGCCACCGGCCGGTGCGGCTGGTGCGACCGGGGCTGGTGCGGCGACCACCGCCGCGGCGGGTCCTCGAATCACCCTTGCCCCGCCCAGCGAGATGCGCGTCGGCAGCGGGCCGTACACTGTTCCGGTTTCGATCACCGGTGCTTCGCGCGTGTCGGGACTGACCATTTCCATCACCTTCAACCCCGCGTTGCTGCGGGTGCGCAGCGTCTCCGAAGGCACGTTCATGCGCCAGGGGAACGTAACGCCGACGTTCACGCAGCAGGTTGACGCGGCAGCGGGCCGGATCGACATCGCAATCGTCCGGCCCGGCGATCAGGTCGGGGCGTCCACGAACGGCTTGATCGCCGCGATTCTCTTCGAGCCGGTCAGCGCCGGCACCGGCACGTTGACCGTGAGCGGGTCCGGGACGATTGTCGGCGGCGCCGCCGCGACGCTCCAGTTCGCGCCGGCAGGAGTGGTGATTCGGTGAGGCTCTCACGCATCACACGGGCCGACGGTTACTCCTTCGTCGAGTTGCTGGTCGTGACGACGATCATCCTGATCCTTGCGTCAGCGGTGCAGCCGCTGGCGCGGGTGACGATCCAGCGGCAGAAGGAATCAGAACTGCGGCGCGCGTTGCGCGACATGCGCGACGCGATCGACAAGTTCAAGGACGCGGCCGACCAGGGCATGATCCCGAGCACCGAGCTGAAGGCCGGCAGCGAGGGGTATCCGCCGGACCTCGAGACGCTGGTCGAAGGCGTGTCGGTTGCCAACGACGCGTCCGGCCGCAAGCTGAAGCTCCTGCGCCGAGTTCCGCTCGATCCGATGACCGGCCAGGCCGATTGGGGATTGCGCGCCTACCAGGACAAGCCCGATGCGACCACGTGGGGCGGTCAGAACGTGTTCGACGTCCGCTCGCTGAGCGGCGGCACCGCGCTTGACGGCTCGAAATACAAGGATTGGTGAGAGAGCAGTGCGGAGTGCGGCGTGAGTAGTGCGTCTGAAATGCGCGGCGTGCGTCGCGTGGCCGATCGGGGCTTCACGATGGTGGAGCTGCTGGTCGTCATCTCGATCATCGTGATCCTCGCGGCGATGGGGATGGCGCAGTATCGCAACAGCGTGATCCGCGCCCGCGAGGCCGTGCTGAAGGAAGATCTGTTCCGGATGCGGGACGCGATCGATCAGTACTACGCCGACAAGATGAAGTACCCGTCGGGGCTGGAGGACCTGGTCACCGACGGCTACCTCCGCGAACTGCCGGTGGACCCGTTCACCAACTCGAAGGACACCTGGCAGGCCGTGAACGCCGAGCCGAACGTCAACGACACGACCTCCCAGCCGGGCATCTACGACGTCAAGAGCGGTTCCGACGCAACCTCAATGGACGGCACGCCCTACTCAGACTGGAACTGACGACGCAGGTTCAAAGCCCACGGGTTTTGAACGTGCTGTGCGTTGAACCCGCGTGTCTATGGCGTGACGCGAACGGTCACCTGATTCGATCCCTGGGTGCCGTTCTGCGCGCGGGCGACGACCGACGCGATGTAACTGCCAGGCGCGCTGTAGCGGTGATTCGTGCCGCCGCCGGTCGTGGTCGCCCCCTGCCCGTCGCCGAAGTCCCAGGAGAACGACGACACCGTCGTGCCGCCTCCCAGACCGCCGCCGGTCGTGGCGGTGAAGGTAACGAGCCCCTGATTCGTCGCTACCGAGACCGGGTTCGGCGTCGCCGTCAGAGTGACCGAGACGGTGCTCTGCTCGACGACGTTGACGATGATGACGCTGGGGGCGGTGATACCCTGCGCGTCGGTTGCCGTCACTGTCACGGTGTAGACACCCGCTCGCGCGAAGGTGTGCACCACCTGGGTTTCGGCGGCGAGCGACGCAATGCGCGTCGGGGCTGTGTTGTCACCCCAGTCGACGACAACGTCTCGCAACACGGTGCCTGTAGCCGGGGCAATCCGGAACGCCGCCGGAATGCCGGCTTCGATCGCGGTGGTCGGCGGCGTGATTGTCACGCTTGGCCCAGTCGCCGAGACGGTGACGGTGTTCGAGGTCTTGCCTCCGGCCTGGGCGGTAACAGTGGCCTCCCGCGACGTGGACAAGGTCGAGCGGGCCTCACCGTTCGAATCGGTCACGGCCTGTCCCGGGTTCAGTTGACCCGCCGTGGTGGAGAAGGCGACCGGTACACCCGGCAGGAGATTTCCCGATTCGTCCAGCACCGTCGCAGTCAGTTCGGCAACTCCGACGCCTATCGGACGGGACCGCAGGCTGACCGTCGACGCCGCTGCGCCGCCGACCTTCACCTCGACGGTTTCGGAACGGGTGGCGCCGGAAAAGGCGCCGATCACCGCCGTGCCCGACTGCGTCCCGGCCCTGAACGTGACAGTCGCCTTGCCGCCTTCCGTACGCCCTTCGGCGGGCTCCACCGTGCCGAAAGACGACGTGAAGGTGACCACCGTGCCGTTCTGGACCGGTGTTCCGGGCTTTTCGGTGACCGATGCAATCACCTGCGCCGTCCCGCTGACCGGCACCGTCGTCGTACTGACGTTGAGGGTGATCGTTGATTCGGTGGGTGCCAGGAGCGGCACCTTGTCACACGCGGACCCGAACGTGGCCAGAAGGAGCACGCCTATGACGGCGAGACTTGGACGTGACACGTGTGAGACCAACAAGCATAATAGGCGCATGGGGTTAGCCGGTCAAGGCAGTCGAGCTGACCAACGGGGCTACGCGATGGCGGCCCTGCTCGTCGGGCTCAGCGTGATGAGCGTGATGCTGGCGGCGGCGATGCCGGTGTGGAGCCACGCGACTCGTCGCGAACGCGAGGAGGAACTGATCTGGCGAGGCGAGCAGTACCGGCGCGCGATCATGCTCTTCCAGCGCAAGTACGCCAACACCTTCCCGCCGAATCTCGACATCCTCGTCGAGCAGAAGTTCCTGCGCAAGAAGTACAAGGACCCGATCGCCAACGACGACTTTCAGATTATCCCGGTCGGCGCTCCGGTGGGCGGTGCCGGGGGCCCGGTGGGCCGCAACGGCGCGCAGCAGCCAGGATCGCGGCCGGGCGGCGCAACCGGAGGCCAGGGAAGCGGCGGGTTCGGCTCTCCGGCTGGCCTCGGCAGCCCAGGCGGTCTCGGGAATCAAGGCGGCATGGGCAACCAGGGCGGCGTTGGCAATCAGGGCGGCTTCGGTAATCAGAGCGGTTTCGGCAATCAGAGCGGCTTCGGGAACCAGGGTGGATTCGGCAGCCAGGGCGGACTGGGAAGCCAAGGCGGACCCGGCGTAGGCGGATCGCAGAGCGGTTTTGGAGGGCAGAGCGGGCTCGGAGGGCAGAGCGGCTTCGGAATGCAGCAGCCCGGAGGATTCGGACAGCCAACGACAGGCGGCACCGTCGGTGGCGGCACGCCCGGGACGCAGCCGGCAATGGGGATTCAAGGCGTGACGTCGAAGAGCAAGGAGACGTCGATCCGACGCTATAACAACATGGATCACTACAACCAGTGGGCCTTCGTCTACCTTGCGGCGAGCGGGCAGGCCGGCCTCGGAGGTCAGCAGTTTGCGCGGCCCGGGCAAGGAGTTGGTCCGCAAGGCCAGGGCGTTGGACCTCAGGGGCAGGGGGGCTTCGGTCGCCCTGGAGTGCCGCAGCAACCTGGAAGATTCGGCCAGCCGGGCGGCATGGGCGGTTTCGGGCAGCCGAGCGGCCCACAATCTCAGCCGAAGTTTCCGGCTGTTCCTGGCGGATTCGGATCCCCGACCCAGCCGGGATCGTCGCCGTTCAAGCCTCCGCCAGACTGACCGTCCTTTCGCTGGCCGCACGCGGCCGCCGCGGCTGGTTTTTCGCACTGAGAGTGAGACGTCTGCGCCGAGGCGCCGGCCGGACTCCAACGCCGCCTTATGCGTCGCCCAGGTCAGCGGCAATCGCGTCGTGAAGTGCGCGACGAACGGCGGCAATCCCATCGCTCGCGCGCGTCGGATGGACGCGGTTGGAGAGGAACGCGACGTAGCGGTCCTGTGACGGATCGATCCACAGCGAGGTTCCCGTGAAGCCGGTGTGCCCGAATGCTGCGGGCGTCATACACGTGCCGCACGACGAGGTCGGCAACATCGTGTCCCACCCGAGCGCCCGCGAACTGCCCGGCACGGCGCCGCGTGACGCGAACGTTTTCCATGGCTCTTGGTTCGCTCGACTTAACCACCATCGCGCAATTTGCCCGACGCCCGCAGCGCTACCGAACAGTCCGGCGTGACCCGCGACGCCGTCGAGCGCGGCTGCATTCTCGTCGTGGACCTCGCCGCGCAGCAGGCGCGAGCGCCACGGATCCTGCTCGGTCGGCGCGATTCGTTCGATCGCGTCCGCGGTTGGATTGAAGAGCACCGCTGGCCCGTCACCGATGTTTGTCCGCAACCAGGTCGTGAACTGCACGTCGAGCTGAGCACCATCGGCGCGTTCGAGAATGCGCCCGAGCAGGATGAAGCCCGGGTCCGAGTACACGCTCTGCGTGCCCGGTTCATACTCGAGCGGCTCGTGGCCGATCGCCGCCTCGAATGCGGCCCCGCCCCGCAACCGCTCGAAATAGCGGCGGTGTGCGGGCAGTCCTGACGCGTGCAGCAGCAGCAGACGCAGAGTGACGGCGTCGCGGTCGGAGCCATGCCAGGCCGGTGACCACACATTCACGCGATCGTCGAGGTGCAACACGCCTCGATCGACGAGCACGCTCGCCAGCGTTGCCGTGGACAGCACTTTCGTGAGCGACGCGAGATCGTAAACCGTGTCGGCCGTCACCGGTGCCGCGCCGGCATCGTAGCTGAGGCTGCCGGCGCTCAGCATCGCGATTGTTTCGCGGGTCGAGCCGATTTCGACCACCGCACCGGGAAACACGCGCCGGGCAATCGCCTCGCCGAGGACGGCATGGGTCCGAGGAAATGAGGTCATCTCGCGCCTGCCGGTCGCGGCGACGCCGAGAATGCGCGTGCCAGCCAGGCCACGGCAACTGTCGTCGAGGCGCCGATCAGCACATACCAGGTCCAGGCGATTGGTGTTGCCCACCACACCACCGCCATCACCGCGAGTCCGGCGAGCATGCCGGCGAACACCTCGCGCTCGCGTGCCTCGGATGACAAGGTCCCGAGCAGGAACGCGCCGAGCACCGGACCGGAGCCGAGCGAAAGCACCGAGAGTCCGGCATCGAGAACCGAGCGGGCCATGAACTGCGCGCCGAGCGCGACGGCGAGTTGCACGATTCCCCACGCCACCGTCGCCTGCTTCGAGACGCGCATCCGGGTCGTCTCGTCGGCACCGGGGTTCATGTAGGGAGTGTAGAAGTCGGTCAGCGTCGTCGCTGCCATCGCATTCAACGAGGGCGAGAGCGCCGCGGCGACGATCGCCGCGACTATGAAGCCGGCCACGCCCGAAGGGAGCGCGCTGACGACGAATAGCGGCAGGACCTCGTCGGTGCGTCCAAGAGATTGGGGCAGCGGCGTTTGCTGATAGTAGGCGTACAACATCACGCCGATCAGCAGGAACAGGATGAACTGCGCGAAGACGATGAACCCGCTCAGGACCAGTCCGGTCGACGCTTCGCGTGCGCTGCGCGCCGAGAGCAGCCGCTGCACCAGGAACTGGTCGGTTCCGTGCGTTGAAAGCGTCAGCGCGATCCCGCCAAGGAGTCCGGCCCAGAGCGTATAGATTCGCGCCGGATCGAAGGACAGGTCGATGGTCGTGAAACGACCTGCAGCATGGCCGAGCCGAGCGACCTCGGCCCATCCGCCTTGGATCTGGCCAAGTAGCGCCCACGCGATCGCGAGCGCCCCGGCCGCGTAGATGAACATCTGGACCACGTCGGTCCAGATCACCGCCGAGACACCGCCGCGCATCGTGTAGACGATCATCGCTGCCCCGAGCACGACGATGACCGCGCTCACCGGCACACCGGTGACCACCGCGATCACTAGCGCCGTGGTGAACAGGCGGATGCCATCAGCCAGCGATCGTGTGATCAGGAAGATGACCGCGGACAGCGTCTTCACCCGCGCTCCGAAACGGCGCTGCAGTAATTCGTAGGACGTGTAGAGCTCGCCGCGGAAATACGCCGGGATGAAGATCAGGCTGACGATGATCCGTCCGATGATGTAACCGGCCGCGAGCTGGAGGAACGTCATGTTCCCGGCGTAGGCGGTGGCCGGGATCCCCACGAAGGTCAGCGTGCTGGTCTCGGTGGCGACGATGGTGAAGCAGATGGCCCACCACGGCACCGAGCGATCGGTGAGGAAGTAGTCGCGCGTGGTGTGCTGGAAGCGGGCGAACCACGATCCGAACGCGGTGATACCCAGCAGGTAGGCGCCGATGACCGCGTAGTCGAGGGCGGAGAGCGACATCCCGCGCCGCAGTGCCGCTCAGTATGAGCCGGCGCCGAAGGCAGCCCGGCCGATCTCGGTCAGGGTCGTCGCCGTGTAGGGCGGCGCGGTCAGGGCGTCATAGGAGAAGAGGATCACGCCGGCGGTTCCGAGGCGCCGGGCGGCGGCGATGAACTGCAGCGTGGTTGCGGATGGCAGGCGATAGGCGCCGATTCCGGTCCAGACCGGGCGGCCGCCGGCGTAGTCCTCCGCCAGCGACACCTGCGCTTCGAACATGCGCGGATCGGTCGTGTACGCCATCGGGCACAGCACGTCGATCAGGGACTGGTCGAGCCAGGTTCTCCAGTCCTGGAGCCGCGATTGCAGCGCCTCGGCAGCATCTGGAATCACCGCGGCGCTGAGAATGGCGTCGGGACGCGCCGCCTTCACCGCCGTCCGCAGGCGCATCACCAGAGCGGTGAGTCGCGAACGCCGGAATGCTTTCCAGCGTTCCGGGAAGAAGTTCGGATACGCGAACGGATCCAGTGCCTCGCGGGCGGTCAGCGTCTGCAGCTCGGCCGGCGTCAGATCGGGCTGAACCGACAGCTTGAATTGTTGCAGCGCGCCGCGGCTGTAGTCGAAGTCCTCGGCGGGGAAGCGCACGTAATCGAGATGCACGCCGTCGAGTGCGTAGGTGGTGACGAGTTCCTTGACCACGGCTGCCACGTGCGCTGCCGCCGCCGGGTGGATTGGCGACGCGTACAGCCCCTCGACCTCGTCGGCGTGCTGCCGCGACCAGCGAGCCAGGCGCCCAAGGTATTCCGGGCTCCGTGTGTCGATGCCGCGCAGCTCCATCGCGAGCGGCTTCGGCACCATCAGCCATTCGGGATTGCGATAGACGATGTGCTCCCTGGAGGCGGGAAGGGTGGCCGCGCTCGAGATGAGATTCACCGCAATCCAGGCGTGCACGCGGAGGCCAGCAGCGTGCGCCTCGGCAATCGTCACTCCCAGCGGATCGAAGTCCGGGTGGCCGGTGAGATCGGCGGCACGTGGTTCAAGCGTACTGCGGTAATACGCGTCGCCGCGCCCGCGGACCTGCACCAGCAGTGTGTTGAAGCCTCCCGCGCGTGCCGCCGCGACCATCTTCCTCACGGCGTCGGGTGAGCCGAGCGTGGCCCTGGTGACCCACAGCGCGCGGACATCCTGATCGCCCGCAGCTGCCGGCGCCGCCTGCGGCGATGGCGAGCCGATCGCTACGGCGAGCAGGACCGCGGCGGCGAGCGCTGTGACCCGGATCGGGGAGGACTGTGCAAACACGGGCAACACAAGAAGGTAACACGAAACGCGAGGCGCATCGTGGCGTCGTAAGCTAGGACAAATGCTGGTTCTGGGGATCGATGCGGGCGGAAGCAAGACCGTGGCGCTGCTGGCCACGATCGACGGGCGGGTCGTCGCCGAGGGACGCGGCGGTGGCGCCAACCTGAGGACCCACGGAGAGCTCGCCGTCGAGAAGACCCTGCACGACGTGATCGACCAGGTGCTGGAGGGTCGTCTCGATCGTCCGGTTGCGGTGTGCCTGGGGATCGCCGGCGTGGATCGAGAGGACGATGCGGCGACGATCCGCGGCCTGATGCGCCGGCTCGGCTTCCGCCAACGGACGCTGATCGTCAACGACGCACTGATTGCGCTGGTGGCCGGCGCCGGCGAGCCGGTTGGACTGGTGTTGGTGGCTGGGACCGGGTCGATTGCATACGGTGTGAACGCGCGCGGTGTAGCGGCACGCTCGGGGGGGTGGGGGCCGATCCTCGCCGACGAGGGATCCGGTTACTGGATCGGCCGGCGGGCCCTCGCCGCGGTCATGCGCCATGCCGACGGCCGCGGCCCTAGAACCGCGCTCACGCCGATGGTGCTCGACCGCCTGCACCTGGGACGTCCCGACGACCTGGTGAACGAAGTCTACGAGGGCGCCGAACGGCGGCAACTCGTCGCGACGCTGGGGCCGCTGGTCGCGCAGGCGCAGGACGGGGGAGACGCAGTCGCGGCGGAGATCCTCAGCGACGCAGCGTCCGAGCTGGTGCTCGCCGCGGCATCGGTTGCGGGCCGCCTCGAAATGCGCGGCGACCTGTTTCGCACCTTCCTCTCCGGAGGCATGTTCCGATCCATTCCATCGCTTGCCTCGGAGGTGACGAAACGGCTGGCCGAAGTGGCGCCCCGCGCCACGGTCGCGCCGTTGTCGGCCGAGCCCGCGGCTGGCGCGGTGCGGCTGGCCCTGGCTGAGGCCGGCGGCGGCGCCCGCGTGCCCGTCTACCTCGACGCCCTGGCAGCGCAGTCGTGATTACCCGGACGTTTGACACCGCCGCCGCGCTCGCAGGCGCGCTGGCCGAACGTGTGCGCGTTGCGATCGAGGCTCGTCCGGCGCTCGTGCTCGGGTTGCCGACCGGCCACACGCCGCTGCCGTTCTACGCCGCACTCCGGGCCGAAGCACGCGAGCGCAGGATCGACTGGTCCGGCGTACGGACCTTCAACCTCGACGAGTTCGTGGGCCTGACGTGCGCTGCACCTGGCAGCTACCGCCACTACATGGACCACGAGTTGTTCGGCGCGGTTGGCATCCCGGCCGAGCACATCGGCTTCCTCGATGGCTGCGCGCCGGATCTCGACGCGGAGTGCGCCCGCTACGAGCGTGCCATCGCCGCCGCGGGCGGCATCGACGTCATGATCCTCGGAATCGGCGCGAATGGGCACATCGGCTTCAACGAGCCGGCGCCGGAGCTGGAGCCGCGCACCCATCGCGTTCGGCTGCTGGAGGCGACCCGCGCCGCCAACCGCGCCTGGTTTGATGACCGGTTGGAGGATGTGCCTCTCGAGGCGATGTCGATGGGGATGGCGACCATCCTCCAGTCGCGGCAAGTCGTCCTGATCGCCACCGGCGAGACCAAGAACAGGGCTGTGGAACGAATGCTGAACGGCCCGATCACGACCGAGCTGCCGGCGTCTTTCCTGCAGCTGCACCCGGACGCTACGGTGATGCTGGATCCCGCCGCTACCCCTCGATGAGCGCGCGCAGGCGGGGCTCGATGTCCTCGTCGATGGCCTCGCGAATGCGGTCCTGCGACTTCCGGAGGCGACTCAGGGCTCTCGTGTAGGTGAGGCCGGTCTTCTGCATCACGATTGCGGCCTTGACGTTCCAGTGCGCTCGCTTGAGCAGCTTTTCGGCCTCGTCGGGATCGAGGCCGACGACGATGTTCAGGATGCGGCGGGCTCGGTCGCGGAGCTTCTCGGAGCCCATCTGCACGTCGACCATGAGATTCCCGTAGGTCTTGCCGCTGAGAATCATGGCCCCGGTCGTGAGCATGTTGAGCACCTGCTTCGTCGCGGTGCCCGCCTTGAGCCGGGTCGAGCCGGCGATCACCTCTGGGCCGACGGCCGGGGCGATGGTCAGGTCCACGAACGTCTGGAGCTCGGTCCGTGGATCGCAGGTCACGAAGATCACCCGGGAGCCCGCCTGACGGCCTCTGGTGAGCGCGCCGCGCACGAACGGCGTCATGCCGCTGGCCGACACGCCGATGATCACGTCCTTCTTCGTCGGCTGGACGCGGTTGACCGAGCGGGCGCCTTCCTCGTAGTTGTCTTCGGCGCCTTCCTTGGCGCGGAAAATCGCGCTTTTGCCGCCGGCCATGATCGCCTGGACGAGCAGCGGATCGGTCCCGAACGTCGGCGGCATCTCGGCGGACTCAAGCACTCCGAGCCGTCCGCTGGTCCCGGCGCCGACGAAGACCACACGGCCGCCTTTGCGTAGTGCCCGGGCGATCAAATCGGCGCCGACCGCAATGCGATCGCGCTCCTTCTGGACCGCGGCGAGCGCCCGCCGGTCTTCGTTCAGCATCAGGTCGACGATGCCGGCGGCGGGCAGTTTGTCGATATTCAGGGAAGCCGGATTAATCGCTTCGGTGGGGAGCGACTGCCACTTGGAACGGATGGGCATCGAGGCCTTCGGACGAAACCCTGATGCTAGTCCCCTGTACCTGGGCTGTCAATTGCGCGCCGGACTAATCTGATAGCGTGCACGCGCACATCGACGCCTTTCTCCGCCACCTCGAAGCCGAGCGGCGGCTCTCGCCAAATACCGTCGAGGCCTACGCCCGCGATCTGCAGCTGCTGACGGCCTTCGCCGTGGCCCGGGGTTCGGCCGTGGAGCGGCTGGACCGGCGCGGGGTCGAGGCGTTCGTGCGCCAGCTGATGGCTGAGGGGCGGGCGCCTCGATCGGTCGCCCGGGCGGTCGCGACGATTCGCACCTTCTACCGGTTTCTGATGGTCCACGGAGATCTCGAAGCGAGCCCGGCGGACGCGGTCAGCGGGCCCCGATCCGTTCGCGCGCTGCCGCGTTTCTTGTCGGCCGAGGAGGTGGAGGCGCTGCTGGCTGCGCCCGACGTCACCACGCCGCGCGGGCTCAGGGACCGGGCGATGATCGAGCTGCTCTACGCCACCGGCCTTCGCGTCTCGGAGCTGGTCGCGCTGAAGCCTGGCGACGTCAATCTCGAAGAGGGGCTGCTGAAAACCGTGGGGAAGGGACGCAAGGAGCGGCTGGTGCCGATTGGCGATGAGGCCGCGGCCTGGGTCTCGCGATTCACGCGCGACGGCCGGCCGGCGCTGCTCAAGGGCCGCCGCTCGCCGCACCTGTTTGTCAACGCGCGGGGCGGAAGCGGGCTGACGCGGGTCGGATTCTGGAAGCTGCTGCGCGGCTATGCCACTCCGCTGGGACTGGCGCGTCGCCTGAGTCCTCACGTCCTGCGCCACTCGTTCGCGACCCACCTGCTCGAACATGGCGCCGATCTCCGCGCGATCCAAGTGATGCTCGGTCACGCGGATCTCTCGACCACGCAGATCTACACCCACGTTCTCGATGCCCGATTACGCACGCTGTATGATCGGTTTCACCCGCGCCGGTGACACGCCCCATCCGACTTGCCATTCTGTCAGTCTTGTTGGCGGGCGCGCTCGCGGTGGCGGCGATTCCGTCGCTCTTACCGGCGCCGGCTGCATCAACCCCCGCTCCTCATTGGCGTAGCGAGCCGCTCACGGTACGGGGTGTGTATCACGTGCACTCGATGCGGTCGGACGGCACCGGGACCCCGGAAGAAATCGCGGTTGCGGCGGCCCGCGACGGCCTGCAGTTCGTGATCATGACCGACCATGGCGATGCGACGCGGGCGCCGGAACCGCCGCGCTACGTCTCGGGAGTGCTCGTCATCGACGCCGTCGAGGTGAGCACGGATCGCGGCCATCTCGTCGTCCTCGGCGGCCGCCCGTCGCCGTTTCCGCTCGCCGGAGAACCGAGCGCCGTGCTCGAGGATGCCCATCGGCTGGGCGGGATGGGGATCGCGGCGCACCCCGGTTCGCCCCGCGCGTCATTGCAATGGTCCGATTGGGATGTTCCCATCGACGGCCTCGAGTGGCTGAACGCCGATAGTGAATGGCGCGACGAGCTCTTCGCGTCGCTGGGACGCCTGATGCTCACCTACTGGCTCCGGCCGGCCGAGACGCTCACCGCCTCGCTGGACCGGCCCACGAGCGTCCTCGCGCGATGGGACGCGCTGACCTCCACGAGGCGTGTCGTCGGAATCGCCGGCAGCGACGCTCATGCGCGGCTCGGGTTCCGCCAGCAGACTGAGCCCGTACCAGGAAGGCCGGCACGTGCCGGTGCCGTCGTATCAGTCGTCGTTTTCGGCATTCGGCATCCGGGTTCAGCTCGATGCGCCGCTTTCCGGAGACGCGGCGCGTGACGCTCGGCAACTGCTCGATCGCATCCGGTGGGGGCGCGTCTTCACCGTCATCGACGGCCTGGCCGCGCCTGGGGACTTCGAGTTCACCGCGACCAGCGGCAGTCACTCGGTTCGAATGGGCGATTACCTCGACATCGGCGGAGAAGTGAAGCTGCACGTGAAGATGGCGTCGCCGCAAGACGCGAGGATGGTGCTGCTGCGCAACGGCGAGGTTCTGTTCGACACACGCGATCGCGAGCTCCACGTCGGCGTGCTCCCCGAGCCCGCTGTGTACCGCGTCGAAGTCTACGTTCCCGGCGGCGAAGGGCAGCCGCCGATTCCATGGCTGGTGTCGAACCCGATCTACGTCGGCATGCGGGAGCGGCACGATGCGGCAGCACGTCCGGCGGAATCCCCCAGCGCCGCCCGAAAGAGCGCCATTGCCACCGACGCCTGGGTGGCCGAGGCCTCGCCCGGTTCGGCCAGCGCACTCCGGCCCGGCGTGATCGTTGACGGTATTGCCGCGATTGAATGGACCTACGCACTCGCCGGCGGCGCGCCATCGGGTCAGTACGCCGCGCTTCGCTTCCCGGTGGACGGTTTGAGCGGCCACGATCGGGTACAGCTTCGCGGACGCGCGGCACGGCCGATGCGCGTCTGGCTGCAGGTTCGCGCTTCGGGGCTGGGCGGGGGAGAGCGATGGGGGAAGTCGGTCTACCTCGATGACGCCTTCCGCGGCGTCGAGGTGTTGCTCCAGGACCTGGATCCGATCGGCTACACCTCGCGGCCGTCGCCGCCGCTCGATCAAATCGACGTCATCCTGCTGGTGGTGGACACTGTCAACACGCGTACCGGCAGCAGCGGCGCGGTGCAGCTCGCCGATCTGTGGCTGGCGGGGCAGTGACCCGTCCTGAGTCGGGCTCAGCGCCTGATACCGTAGCGGCCGCTGACTTCCCAGATGAGCAGCGCGATCCCGAGCGCCAGCAGGAAACCGCCGGCCATC
Organism: uncultured Acidobacteriota bacterium; assembly: GCA_963709325.1. Classification (GTDB taxonomy): domain Bacteria; phylum Acidobacteriota; class Vicinamibacteria; order Vicinamibacterales; family UBA2999; genus VFZN01. The sequence goes on from CAVPVV010000001.1 coordinate 1,123,585, forward strand.
AGCACCGATAGCGCCCGCGTCATGCTCCGCTGCTGCGCGTCGATGACGAGCAGCACGAAGCCGATGGGAATCACGACGAGCGACGAGATCAGCGAGACCACGCCGAGGATGGCGCGCAGCAGCGACTTCGATTCCGGCCGATCCATCTCACGTCCGGACTGTAAGCAGCAGGAACCCGGCTGCGGCCCCGAAGAGCAGGTTTGGCGCCCACGCCGCGAGCATCGGACTGATCAGGCCTCCGGCCCCAAACGCCGCAAACACAGAGATCATGGTCCAGTAGACCAGCGCCAGCACGATACCGATGCCGATGCCGTACATCGCGCCGCGACGGCCGGTGGTGACGGCGAACGGCACCGCGATGAACGTCATCACCAGCGTCACGAATGGGAAGGCGATTTTCCGGTGCAGCTCGACCTCGTGCTCGAGAACGTCGTAGCCGCTGGAACGGAGCTCCTCGATATAGTGATTGAGCTGATCGTAGGTCATCCGCCGCGGTTCCGGGACCTCGGTGACGAAGTAGTCGGCCGCTTCGAGCTTCATCTGTGTGACCTCGAAGGGAGTGAACGTCGGGACCGCGTTCTTCTTGCCGAACATGCGCGTCCAGCCGCTGTTCATCTGCCACCGCGAGCCGTCGGCGTCGGCCTGATAAATGGCCCGCTGAGCGTAGACGCGCAGGGACAGCTGGTGGCTCTGCGAATCAAAGTCGAAGACCGAGAGCCCGTTGAGCTCGAACGTACGCGGATTGTAGAACTGATAGTTGTAGACCTCACCGTCACGGCCGACGATCCATTTGCGGTTCAGCACGTCGAAGGTCTGGGGCGAGCCGCCGCGAATCAGGTGCTTCAGCTGATCGGCGCGCCGGTTGGCGACCGCCAGGACCCGCTCCTCCATGCCGAACAGCACGGCGCTCGCGACCAGCGCGAACGCCAGCATCGGCGCCGCGGTCCGGTAGAGGCTGACGCCGCAGGCACGCATGACGATCAGCTCGCTGTTCTTGGTCAGGACGCCGATCGTGACCAGCGCCGCCAGCAGCACCGCCAGGGCGATGATGTAGGCCATGAACTGCGGTGTGGACCACCACAGGAACTGCACAATCTGGGTGAACGTCGTCTGACCCTTGAACCACTTGTCCGACAGGTCGATGAACGTCGAGATGTAGAACAACCCGAGCATCGCGACGATCGTCATCCCGAGGATGCGGAGGTACTGCCTGGTGACGTAGACGTCGAGCAGGTTGGGCCGGGGCAGGTCGAACTGCGGAAACCGGATCACGACCACGACCCGGTCGCCGCGCCGCGCCGTGCTGGTGGCAGGTTCAGGCGTCGCCGTGACAGAGGATGCCGGCCGGCTCGCGTCAGCGGTCTGCCGCGCCACCAGCCTTGTCACCCACTGCGGGATGGCGGGCCGCGGCAGCGAGATCCGAATCGGCTGGTCGGCATAGCGGGCCCGCCGGATCAGCAGGAACACGCCGGCGATCCCGAGAACGATGTCCGGGAGCCACATCGAGAGCCAGGCGGGGATGATGTAGCCCTTGGTCATCGCCTGGGCCATGAACATGACGACGTAGTAGATGAAGATGACGCCGATCCCCATGACGAAGCTCGCCAGCTTGCCGTCCTTGCGGTTGCTGGCGCCGAGGGCGAGGCCGATCAGCGCGAAGACGAAACAGGCGACCGGAATGGAGAACTTCTTGTGAATCTCCATGGTCGGGTTGTGGGTGGAGACCCCTGAGGCTTCCAGGTCTTTGACGCGCTGGCGGAGCTCGGTGACCGACAGTTCGCGATCGCCGCGGGCCGGACCGGTGCGCGGGAAGACGCTTTCCGGGTCGAGTGAGACGACCATCTGCTGGAATTTGAGGACCTCGTAGGCCGAGGGATCGTCGAGCTTGGTGGTGTGCCGGGCGCCGTCCTGCAGCACCATCTGGATGGTGCGGGCCTGCCGGTCGACCAGCATCCGGCCGGATCGGGCGAGGAAGATGATCGGCTGCGACGGGTTCTTGGTGTCCGCCGCGAGGACGTCCTGCCAGCCGCCGGTCTGGGGGATCTCCCGGACGTACAGGACCATGTTCGGGAAGTCCTCGAAGAACACCCGCGGCCGGACTTCACCCTCGGCCCGGTCGGCGACGATCTGCATCGTCAGCTCGCGGAACGACTGGTTGGCGTCGGGCATGGCCTTGAGCAGCACCCACGATGAGCCGGCCCAGGAGACGGCCGCCAGGACGACCAGCGGCCGGAGCATCCGGTACGGGCTGACGCCGCAGGCCATCATCACGACCACTTCGCGGTCCGTGGACAGCCGGCCGAACGCGACCAGGATGCCGATGAGCAGCGCCATCGGGATGGTCAGCGCCAGGGCCTGCGGGAGCAGCGTCACCATCAGCCTCAGCAGCATCAGCCAGGGCACGCCCTTGGCGATCATCTGCTCGGCCAGTTCGATGATGAACGGGATGATGAGAATGAATGTGAAGACGAGCAGCGCTATCGCGAACGGCGGGAGAATTTCCCGAATCACGTAGCGGTCAAGCGTCTTCATGCCGTTCACGAACCATTAAATCACGAGGCCGAACCATCCGCCTCGGTTGCCCAAGTTTCATAGGGGATTCACCAGAAGATTGGGTCGCAATTCATCAACAGCCGGGATCCTTACGCAATATCCAATAGGTCTGATAATAAGTATTATGTAAACTAAACCCACCGGCGGCCCTGGATTCCGTCGCCAGCCTTCGTCCCCCCGGTGGCCCACCGGAGTGCGTCAGGTTCCGCTTCGATGTCGGGCCGGCGAATCGCTTCCCCTCCTTTGGACTCGTTATGCGGGTCTCCGCATAAGTATTCGTTGGCCCGCGGACCGGGGTCCTGCGAACGGCGCGTCGCAATCGTCGCCACATGCCGGCAGGGCTTGCTCGCCCGGGAATACTCTGGAAGTGGGTCCGGGAATCGGAAACCCCGAGCCCAGCCGCGGCTCGGGTTGACCGCTGCTCAGGCCGGGACCGGCGTGCCTGTCTTCCAGATGAGTCTTCGTCGAAGGCCGGCTGACAACCTGGTTTCCCCGTCGGACCGGTGCGATCTAGGGCTGGGGTTGGCGACCCTGCCGGGGTCATTACATCGCACGATTCAAACGCGGTGTCAGAAGTAACGAGTTCTCAGACTCAGGCGTGCTCCAAGTCGGGTTCCACGTCCGACGGATATAGGCGGCTCGCGTGCCCGACCGCCGCGGTTTGCGGGCGTTGGCTGCCAAGCCGGGCTGTGGGTCGCGCTGTTTGGAGGCTGAGGTCGCGCTGCCAGGCGTGTGCCCGGCCCGGTCCGCGACTCCGGGACGCCGAACCTCTCTGCCTTGAACCCTCGTGCTTTGAAACGACGTGCTTTGAACGAATGGGATTGAACCCGCGTACTTTACTGCTGACTGCGGAGGTCCTCGAGGATGGCCTCGAGTGCGGAGATGATCTCGTCTTTCGACGCGGTTTTCTTGTTGAAGCTGAGGCGCAGATTGAACGCCTTGGTGGGCGGCCGGAAGTTGAACACGAAGGCCTTCGGCCGACCAGGCTTCGGCACCCGCGTCTCCTGGCGGACCTGCTCGCGGGTCACGCCGCCCTGGCTGGCGATCTTCTCGATCAGGGCCAGCATCTTCTGGGGATCGCCCTGGCGGACGACCTGCAGCAGCACCGATTTGCTGTGGATTCCGGCCAACCGGCACACCTTCCGGACCTCTGGCGGCATGCTGTTGAGCGACAGTGACTCGGTAATCGACGTCCGCGACTTCCCCAGCCGTTTGGCCAGATCCTCGTGGGTGTAGCCGCAGCGCTGACCCAGGCTGTGGAGCGCCTCAGATTCTTCGAAGGCGGTCAGATCCTTGCGCTGGATGTTCTCGACCAGGGCCAGTTCCAGCATCTCGGTATCGTCTACGTCGCGGACGACCACCGGCAGCTCGCTCAGGCCCGATTGCACCGCCGCGTGGTAGCGCCGCTCGCCGGCGACGATCTGGTAGCGGGAGCCCTTCTGGCGAACGACCAGCGGCTCGATGATGCCCTTCTCGTTGACCGACGCGATGAGCTCCGACAGGTCGCCCATGGCCTGGCGCGGCTGGTCAGGGTTGGGGTCGACGCTCTCGATCGGCACCATCCGGCCGACCGGAGCCCCGGAGGGGGCGTTGAGGGTTTCGACGTAGTGCGCGTCGTGGCGCATCCGCAGCGAATCCGGCAGTCCTCGCTTAGGCACGGTCGATCACCTCCTCGCACAGGCTGTAATACTCGGTGGCGCCGCTCGATTCCGGCGCAAACGTGAAGATCGACTCGCGATACGCCGGACTTTCCTCCAGGCGCACGCTCTTACTGATGACGGTGCGGAATACCTTGTCGCCGAAAACCTTGCGGATCTGATCCTGGATGTCCCGGCCGAGTGCCGTGCGCCGGTCGTGCATGGTGATGACTACCCCGAGAATTTGCAGTTCCGGATTGGGCCGCTGCCGCACCTTCTCGAACGTCTCGAGCAGGTCGTCGGTTCCTTCGAGGGCGAAGTACGACGACTGGATCGGGATCAGGAGATGGGTGGACGCGACCAGGGCGTTGACGGTGAGCAGTCCAAGCGCCGGGGGGCAGTCGATGACGACATGCTCGAAACGGTTCAGGACGAGGGCGAGCTCGTCCTTCAGGCGAAACGGCGCGTCCAACTCACCCACGAGTCGCGATTCCAGCTTCGCGAGGGCGATGCGCGCCGGCGCCACGAACAGGTGTGGCAGCGCGCTCGGGACGATCACGTCCTCGAGATGCGTCGCCGGATCGATGAAGACGTCGTAGACGCTCCGCTCGGCGGTGTGGATGTCGATGAACGACATGCTGCTGTTGCCCTGCGGGTCGAGGTCGATCAGCAGCGTAGGCTTCCCGCGGAGCGCGAGGGCGGCCGCGAGGTTGATGGCGGTGGTGGTTTTTCCGACGCCGCCCTTTTGATTGGCAATCGCGAGAATCATCGCGCAGAAACGTGCGGGTTTTACGCATTGTAGGGATGCGTGCCGAGGTGCGTCAAGCAAGGATGTGTCGGCGGGCGTATTTCCCTCCGACATTCTTGCTAAGTCGCGGATTTACTTAGGGTTGTGCGAATTGTCGGCCGGCCGACGAATTGCGTTGCGTCAAGCGCGAGGGGTCCAGAGCACGAGGTTAGCGCGGAGACCGGGGTCGCAGCGGGTGGTAGGGACCGGAAGGTTGGTCGAATACATTCAGCGGTGCAGCTGTGCGCGGTCCCTTCCGCCCTGGACCTTGCACCCTCGCCCTGTGCACCCATCACATCTTGTACTTCCCCATGTCATCAGGGTCGAGCGACTCCAGCCATTGCTGCAACCGATCGCTGTCCTGCTTCTCGTTGGTGAAGTCCACGCTCTTGGCGTTGTCGATGACCTTCTCTTCCACCAGGATCGGCGCGCGTGTCCGGAGAGCCAGCGCGATCGCATCGCTGGGCCGCGCGTCGATGGCAACCGGGCCGGCCGCGGTGCGGAGATGAATCATCGCGTAGAAGGTGTTCTCCTTCAGATCGCAGACCACCACCTTCTCCACCACGGCCTGCAGGTCCTGGATGATGTTCCGGAGCAGGTCGTGAGTCATCGGCCGCGGCGTCTGGATGTTCTCGATCTGCAGCGCGATGGCGTTGGCCTCGAACACGCCAACCCAGATCGGCAGGACCTTCTGCCCCTCCGGGTCGCGCAGAATGATGATGGGCATGTTCGTGATCGGGTCGACCATCAGCCCCTTGATGTTCATCTCAATCATGGCCGTACCTCTGTCGCCAGTTCGCCCCACACGCTGTTGGGACCCGCTCGCCGGATGGTAACCGGGAGCAGCCGTCCAACCAACTCCGGCCCGCCAGGAAAGTTGACCACCGTGTTCCCGCTCGTTCGGCCGGATACCTCCGAGTCGCGACGCCGGCTGATGTGGTCGACCAATACCTCGACGGTTCGACCCACCGACTGCTCGTGCAGCCCCCACTGGATGCGCCGCTGCATCTGCTGCAACTCGACGATCCGACGCGTCTTCTCCTCCTCCGCGACATCATCCGGCAGCCGCTTCGAGGCGAGCGTGTTAGGCCGCTCCGAATACTTGAACGAGAACATGCTGTGATAGCGAACGGTGTCGGTCAGCGACAGCGTCTCCTCGAAATCGCGTCGTTGTCTCCCCAGGGAAGCCAACGATCATATCGGTCGATAGCTGCACGTTCGGAATAGCCTCACGAATCTTCTGCACGATATCCAGATACTGCTCACGCGAGTAGCGGCGCCGCATCTGCTGCAGCACCCGCGACGATCCCGACTGGACCGGCAGGTGCATGTGCTTGCAGACCTTCGGCAGGTCGCGCACCGCCGCGATCAGCCGATCGCTGGTGTGGCGCGGATGCGGGCTCGCGAACCGGATTCGCTCGACGCCCTCAATCTCGTGGACCGCCTCGAGCAGCCTCGGGAAGTCACAGACATGGATCGTCGGGCGCCTGATAGTGATTCACGATTTGTCCGAGCAGCTGCACTTCCCTGCGCCCATCGGCGGCCGCGAGCTCTGACCTCATCCATAATCTCGGCCTTCGGGCGCATCCGCTCGTGCCCGCGCGTATACGGCACGACGCAGAAACTACAGAAGTCGTTGCACCCCTCGATGATCGTCACGTAGGCCTTGATTGGATCGCCGCGGCGGGTGATTCCGAGCGGAAATGACGGTTCGTCGTACGGCGTCGTGATGTCGATGGCCGGGAAGGCGCGATGCTCGCGTTTCTGCTCGATGAGTATCGGCAGCATCTTCAGGCGTTGGGTGCCGGCGATGATGTCGATGATTCCAGGTGAGCGAGCCAGGAGGGTCTCGCCCTCTTGTTGCGCCACGCAGCCGGTCACCGCCACGATCGGATCGCGGCCGGTCTCGCGGGCCATCTCCCGAATCTCGCCTAACCGCGTATACAGCTTCTCCTCGGCGCGCTCCCGCACGCTGCACGTGTTGACGACGACGATGTCGGCGTCACGGTCGGAGTCGGCGGGATCGTAGCCGGACTGCTCGAGGAGTCCAGCCATCCGCTCCGAGTCGTGGACGTTCATCTGGCAGCCGTAGGTCTCGATGAAATACTTCACTTTCGCTTTCTCTCGCGAGGACTTTCGCCTTTCGCTTTTGCTCGATTTTCACCTTTCGCCCCTGCGGCGTCGAGTAGTTCCTGCGCGCCGCTGCGCGCCCGTTCCCCGGCGTCTGCGCCGCCCATCATCCGCGCGAGCTCGTCGACCCGCTCCGACGGGGCGAGTCTCTGGACGCTGGTGAGGGTCCGCCGGCCCCGGACCTGTTTCTGGATCAGGAAATGGGTTCGCCCGCTGGCGGCCACCTGCGGCAGGTGCGTGATGCAGAGCACCTGGTGACGCTCGCCAAGGCTGGCGAGCTTCTTCCCCGACCACCGTCGCGACTCGTCCACCAATGCCGGCGTCCACCTCGTCGAAGATGAGGGTCTTGCCGGGGGCGCTCTCGGCTGCGCCGGCAGCCAGCGTCTTCAGCGCCAGCATCACCCGCGAAAGTTCACCGCCTGAAACGATTCGGGCCAGAGGCCGAGGGTCCTCACCGACGTTGGCCGAGAAGAAGAACTCCACTGTGTCGAGGCCGCGGTCGGTCCACTGCTCTTCGCCAGAGGCGGTGTGCATCCTGAGTTCGAAACGTGCCTTCTCCATCGCCAGATCGGACAGCTCGCGCTCGATGTTCCGGGCCAGCGGAGTCGCAGCGGCGGTCCGCCGGCTCGAGAGATCTCGTGCGAGGCGTAAGTAGGACGATGACGCCTGGTGCAGGGCCTGCTCCAGGTCGGCGAGGCTCGACGTGCCGCCGACCAGGGCGGCGTGCTCGGCGGCGAGCGCATCGCGCCGCGCAATCGCGTCGGCCAGCGTTGGTCCATGCTTCCGCTTGAGCCGCTCGAGTAGCGCGAGGCGGTCCTCCACCTCCTGGAGGCGAGCTGGCGAGGCGTCGATTCCCCCGGCGAAGTCTCGCAGCGTGAAGGCCAGCTCCTCGAGCTGGGCCTTGACCGAGTCACGGCCCTCGACGAATGGCACGAACCGGCTGTCGAAAGTTGCCAGCTCCCCAACTCTCTTCCACACGTGATCCAGCTGCGCCAAGGCCGCCTGCTCATCGTCGTACAGCTCCTGGTAGCTGTCCTGGCAGAGGCGCAGTACGCGATCGGCACTTCGCAGAATCTGACGATCGCCGGCGAGCGACTCGTCCTCGCCAGCTTCGAGCGCAGCGTTCTCCAACTCGCTGAGCTGGAACTCAACCAGCTCCAGCCGTGCGGCCCGTTCGCGGTCGTCCATGCGAAGGCGATCGATCAGTTCGCGAACCCTCTGCAGTTGGGCGAATGCCCGAGCTACCTCATCGCGAGTCGAGGTCAGCCCGGCGAATTCGTCGAGCACGAGAAGGTGCTGCGCGGGGTCGAGCAACTGCTGATGCTCGTGCTGGCCGTGCATCTCGACGAGCCGATTGGCGAGGTCCTTGAGCGCTGCGGCCGTGGCGAGCGCGCCGTTGATGAACGCGCGGCTCCGGCCCTGCGCGGTGATCTCGCGCCGTACGACAATTTCCGAGCTCGTCGTCGGCGTCGAAGATCGCTTCGACCGTGGCGAGATCCTCGCCGGTGCGGATGAGGTCCTGAGTAGCCCGGCCGCCGAGCAGCAGCCCGACGGCCTCGACGAGAATCGACTTGCCGGCGCCGGTTTCGCCCGTCAGGACGTTGAACGAAGGTTCGAATTCGACGGCCACCGATTCGATGACCGCGACATTCCGTATGGCGAGATAGCGGATCATCAGGGCCCCCATCCCTGGGCGGGATGTGCGGACGCGGCTGGAAATCCCATCCTATCATGGGTTTGACAGAATTTCCCGCCACGTGTTACGGTTGCTCGGAACCGCGCTTCTTCCCAGCAGCGCACTCCCCAATCGATTGGATTCGGAGGGCTTGTTGCCGACGCCTGGGTCGTTTGTCCTGGCACTGCAACTGGAAGGCAGTGCTACGTCTGCTCAGGCCGCCGCGGGAGGTGTGGTGGAGCTGGTCATGAAGGCCAGTCCCATTTCCCAGGCGGTCCTTGTCATCTTGCTGCTGTTTTCGGTGGTGGCGTGGGCCATCATCGCTTCGAAGCTTGCGGCGTTCCGAAAGGTGGACCGCCAGACGGCGCAGTTCATCCAGGTGTTCCGAACGAGCGCGAAGTTCTCCGACGTGCAGTCGGTCTGCGCGTCACTGGCGCGGAGTCCACTGGTCGGCATGTTCCAGGCCGGCTACGCGGAGCTGAATGCGCAGATTCGCCAGGGGACCCCGACTGCCAGCAGTCCGGGCGCGCCGGCACCGCGTCCTACTCTCAAGAGTCTGGCCGCGGTGGATCGGGCTTTGCTGCGCGCCTCCTCGGCCGAAGTGAACAAGCTGGAGAAATCAGTGACCTTTCTCGCGACGACCGCGAGCATCACGCCGTTCATCGGCCTGTTCGGGACGGTGTGGGGCATCATGTCGGCGTTCTCGAACATCGGCGCGCAGGGCTCGACCGATCTCGCGGTGGTCGCGCCCGGCATTGCCGAAGCGCTGATCGCCACCGCAGCGGGCCTCTTCGCGGCGATTCCCGCCGTCTACTTCTACAACCACCTCACCACCCGGGTGAAGGTGTTCGCCAGCGACATGGACGACTTCGCGCTCGAGTTCCTGAACATTGCTGAAAGGAACTTCACCTAGTGCCGAAGGTCCTTCCACAGCCGGAGGCCGGCGGCGGCCGGCGCGGACGCGGCCGCCGCGTGAACACGTCGCTGTCGGAGATCAACGTCATCCCGCTCGTCGACGTCATGCTGGTGCTGCTCATCATCTTCATGGTCGCGGCGCCGATGCTGCAGCGCGGCGTCGAGGTGAATTTGCCAGTCGCCCAGCGTACGCAGAAGATGACCGAGGAGCGGATGTACGTCACGGTGCCGCTCTCCTATCGTAAGGATGGTCGCGTGTATCTGGACGCCGAGCCGGTTTCGCGGCAGGTGCTGACCGAGCGCATGCGTCAGATGATGCAGAGCAAGGACCAGAAGGAGTTGTTCCTTCGTGGCGATGGCGGCGTGCAGCTGCAGGAACTGATGGACGTCATCAGTCAACTCAAGGAAGCCGGCGTCGAGCGGGTCGGCATCGTCACCGTGCCCGCCGATACGCGCAAGGGGCGGCCATAAGCGGATGGACGCTGTCTCCGCGGTTCTCGTTCAGCGCACGCGCGACACGGAGCGGCTGGCGCCCCTCGTCGGATGGTCCGCTGTCGTGCACGTCGTGCTCACCCTGCTCGTGGCGATCGCGCCGGCGAGCTGGCTCGGCGCCATCAAGCACGAGCCCGAGGTCGTCATGCAAATCTCGCTTGGCGGTGCCGTTGGCCCTCGCGATGGTGGCCTGGCCACGCTCGGTGGGCGACCCATTCAGCAGGAGCGCCCGATCGAGGCAAAGAAGACGGTGGAGCCGGTGCGGGCACCGGCAGCGAAGGCGCCCGAAATGGTCGAGCCGACCAAGACCGCGCCGAAGAAACCGACTTCGACCGCGAAAGTGGACGCGGTTGATCCGAAGAGCCGAACCCCAACCAAGGGCGAAAAGGTCGAGCAAGGCAGCGCGGTGGCGCAGACGGCCGGCAAGGGACAGGGTTTCGGCCTGTCGGCCGGAGGTGGAGGGACCGGCGGATATCTCGACGTCGCGAACTTCTGCTGCCCAGACTACCTGGCCACGATGATCGACTTGATCAATCGCAATTGGAAGTCGAAGCAGGGGGCGCTCGGTACGACGCTAATCAAGTTCGATATCGAACGGGATGGCCGGATCAGCAATGTCGCGGTCGAGAAGTCGAGCGGTGTGCCAGCGCTCGATTACTTCTCGCAGCGATCGCTGGCGCTCACACGGCAGTTCCCGCCGCTGCCCGCGGCCTACCCGAACGAGCGGCTGACCTTGCACCTGTACATGGACTACATACCGTAGAGGGATGACGCGAATGAGACGAGGAAGTATCCAGCCTGATATTGGCCGCATGCGGTCGCCCGCAGTGGTGCTTGCTGTTGCCTTCGCAGCTGCGGCGGCTACTGCACAGCAACCGCCGTCGCAGTTGCCCACACCTCAGCAGCCGACCGACATCAGCACGCGGATTACCGGTGAATCCGGAGTCGCCCCGCGCCTCGCCGTTCCAGACTTGATCGCGCTCTCTCCCGACAAAGAGACGCAGGAGGCCGCCAAGGTCATCGGTGAAGTTCTCTGGGCCGACATGGAATTCGAACGCGAGTTCTACATGATTCCGCGCGACACCTACAAGTCGATCCCGCCGGCGACCTCGATCGCCGAGGTGCCCTTCGATCGCTGGCGCGAACTGGGCGCCGACGGCGTGGTGATTGGCACGGTGCAGCGCGCTGACACCGGCATCCGCGTCGAGATGCGGCTCTACAGCGTGCGGGCCAAGCAACAGAGCTACGGCCGCGAGTACACGGGCTCGGCCGCCAACCCGCGCGTCTACGCCCACACCATGGCCGACGAGATCCACCAGTCGCAGCGGAGCCTCCGTGGCGTGGCGCGGACCAAGATCGCGTTCTCCTCCGATCGCAATCGCGATCCGGTCGCCAACACCGTCGAGAAGCGCGAAGTGAAGGAAATCTACATCGGCGACTACGACGGCGCGAACCAGCGTCGCATCACCATCAACCGGACGCTGAACATCACGCCCAACTGGTCGCCCGACGGCCGCTCGATTGCCTACACGTCGTATCGCAAGACGCTGCCCGACATCTTGATCTCGAACATCTATGTCGGCACGCTCGAGGAGCCGGCGAAGGGCCAGGGCCAGAACTTCCTGCCGGTGTTCTCGCCGGACGGCAAGCAGATCGCGTTCATGTCGAACCGTGACGGCAATAGCGAGCTCTATGTCATGAACCGCGACGGCTCCGGAGTGCGCCGGCTGACCGACAACCCGGCCATCGACTCGACGCCGACCTGGTCCCCGACCGGGACGCAGATCGCATTCACGTCGGATCGGACCGGCACACCGCAGATCTTCGTGATTTCTCCGGACGGCACCGGACTCCGGCGGCTGACTTTTGCCGACAGCTACGCCGATCGCGCCACGTGGTCGCCAGCGCCGTACAACGAGATCGCCTATGCGGCTCGGACCGGGCCCGGGTTCGACATCAAGATCATCAGCCTGGCCGACGGACAGACCCGGCAGATCACCTTCGGCGAGGGTACCAACGAGAGCCCGGCCTGGTCACCGAACGGCCGGCATCTGGCGTTCGTCTCCAGCCGCGCCGGCCGCAACCAGGTCTTCACCGTCGATCGTGACGGGAAGAACGTTCGTCAGCTCACGAAGGACGGCAACAACTCGACGCCGAATTGGTCTCAGTAAGCGTGCGAATAGCGGAGTCCGGGGAGGGCCGAGTACGGTGCTAAGTGCAGCGTGCGACGTGCCAATGCCGAGTGCCGAATGCGGCGTGAATGTGCAATGAGCAGTGTGGGTGGGGAGAGACATGATGAAGCGTAGGATTCACCAGATCGTGCTGATGGCCGTGGTTCTGAGCGTCGCGGCCGGCGCTTGTGCGAAGAAGCCGCCGACGGTGGCCCGGCCGATGCCGCCGCCGCCGGATAACACCAACGCGATCCCGCCGACGCCGCCGGCTCCGCCCCGGCCGGTGGACGAGCCGATTCCGGTACCGCCTGAGCCTGAGACCATCCGCTCGGGTGACCTGAAGGACGACCTCGACACACTGAACCGCTCAGGCGTGCTCAAGCCGGTGTTCTTCGAGCTCGACAGCTCGGACGTGAGTGGGGACGGTCAGAAGGTGCTGCAGGAAAATGCCGACGTCATGAGAAAGAACCCGCAGTGGCAGGTCACCATCGAAGGCCACTGCGACGAGCGCGGCACGGCCGAGTACAACCTCGCGCTTGGCGAGCGGCGGGCCATCTCGGCGCGAACCTATCTCGTCTCGCTGGGAATTCCCGCCGAGCGCGTCCGCGTGGTCAGCTACGGCAAGGAATTTCCGTTCGAGCAGGGGCACGACGAAGCCGCCTGGTCGAAGAACCGCCGGGCCCATTTCGTGATCACCGCGAAGTAAGCGGGTAACATGGGAGGCATGACTCGGTACCCCCTGGTCGGCCCGATCGTCGCGTCGCTTGTGCTCGCCGCCGCCGCGCCCGCGGCGGCGCAGTCGCGGCGCGAGATGCAGATGATGGCGGACATCCGGATGCTGCAGGAGCAGACGCAACAGCTGCAGCAGCAGCTGGCCACGGCGCTCGCGCAGATCGGCGACACGCTCAAGCAGCTCTCGACCCGCCAGGACGATCAAACCGCTGTCACGCGCAAGGGCTTCGCCGATCAGAAGCTCGTGGTGGATCAGGTCGGAAGCGATCTTCGCGTCGTGAAGGAACGCGTCGACGAGACCAACGTGCGGATCACGTCGCTGTCTCAGGAGATCGAAGCGCTGCGGCTTGCGGTTCCGTCCTCGACCGCGCCGTCCGCTGCGCCCACCGACCCATCCCTCGATCCCGCTGCCCCACCGCCTTCGGGAGTGCCGCCCGCGCCTGGCGGCAGCCCCGGTGCGACGACGCAAGCGGTTGCGCCAACGCCGAATCCGACCGCGCCCGGCATCTCGCCGCAGCGGCTCTACGACACGGCCTGGACCGACTACACCGCCGGGCAGTGGGCGCTCTGCATCGACGGCTTCAACACCTATCTCCGCAGCTTTCCGCGCAGCGAAGCGGCCGACGACGCGCAGTTCTACATCGGCGAGTGCAACTTCGCGGACGGGAAGTACAGCGAGGCGATGGACGCCTACAATCGGGTAATCGCCAACTACCCGCGCGGCGACAAGGTGCCTGACGCGTACTACAAGCGCGGGATGACGTTCGAACGCATGGGCCAGCTGGATCGCGCGCGCGAATCGTGGGAGACGCTGCTCAAGACGTTCCCCGACGCGGAAGTCGCGCGGCTGGGCAAGCAGAACCTCGATCGCATCGCGCGCGCGAAGCCGCGCGGCTGACTACGGAATTAGGTCAACTCCACGAAGAACGATAACGCAGAATCTGCTGCCGCAGATTGCGCGAGTGACGCGAATTTTCAACGCGTTCTTCGTGGTGATTTGCGCTGCGCCGCCTTGCCGTTTTGCCTTCGTGAATCTGCGTAATCCGTGTAATCTGCGGCTTCACCCGCATCCGCGACATCTGATTTCGAATCCGAGGACACTGAAATGGGCAGCGTGAACAAGGTCTTGCTGGTCGGCAATCTGGGACGTGACGCCGAGGTTCGCTACACGCCCGGCGGCGCTCCGGTGGCGAGCTTCAGCATCGCGACGACCGAGAACTGGACGTCCAAGGATGGCGAGAAGCACGAGCAGACGGAGTGGCACCGCATCGTGCTCTGGGGCAAGCAGGCCGAGACGCTGCAGCCGTATCTCACCAAGGGCAAGCAGATCTTCGTCGAGGGACGTCTCCAGACCCGTCAGTGGGAGAAGGACGGCCAGAAGCACTACACAACGGAGATCAAGGCGGATCGCATCGTGCTGCTCGGCGGCGGCGGCCGCGGCGAGCGCGGCGAGCGCGACATGGGCGGCTACCAGGATCCGATGAAAGAACCGGCGGCCGTCACCGACGACGATATTCCGTTCTGATCAGGTCGTCGTCCGCGTTACCGACCACGGCAGTCCGACGTCAGCTTCTGCCGTATCTATCCTCCAAGCGGACGACGTCGTCAGTTTCCGGGGTCGAGACCTCGAAAATGTCGCTGTCTTCAATCGCCGTCATCCGGTGGACGGTCGGGGGCGTGACGTGCACGGAGTCGCCCGGAAGCATTTCGCGCTTGGTGAGCGTGTCTCCTTCCTGCAACTCGAACAGGATCTTTCCGGTGTGGACGAAGATCGTCTCGTCCTTGCGGTTGTGGTACTGCAGGCTGAGCGCGTGGCCCTTGTTGACGTGAATCAGCTTGCCGACGTAACGATCCGTCTGCGCCCACCACAACTCGTAGCCCCACGGCTTCTCGACTCGTTTCATACCCGTGTCCCGTCTCTCCTTCGCGCCTTCCACTCTTCAACTCGCGCTTCGACCTGCGCGCCTCATTGCCGGCCTCGAAGCGGTCCGCTGACCGCCGCCGCGAGGGCGTCGAACAGGTATTGCTCCACTTCGGCGGCAGTCGCCAGGCTCAGCGCGTGACGCGCCAGGCGGCGCGCATCATCGACGTGCAGATCGCCGACGACCTGCCGAACCAGCGGAATCGCCGTCGGCGTCATGCTGAACTCGGTGAGGCCGAGGCCGATCAGCAGCCCCACCATCGCCGGATCCGAGGCCATTTCGCCGCACAGCGATACCGGCACCCCGTGGCGACGCGCGGCGCGGCTCACGAGCCGGACCAACCGCAGGATCGCCGGGTGAAGCGGCTCGTAGAGATCGGACACGCGATCGTCCGTGCGGTCCACCGCCAGCGTGTATTGGATCAGATCGTTGGTGCCGATCGTCAGGAAGTCGACCTCGCGCGCGAGCAGATCGGCGGCAAGCGCCGCAGCCGGCACCTCGATCATCGCCCCAACCGGTACCGCCGGGCGTCCGAGCTCCGCGCTCGCGGCCGCAACCATCGTCCTCGCCTCACGCACTTCGTCGACACCGGTCACGAACGGAAACATGATGCGCAGCGAGCCGTGCGCCGACGCACGCATCAGCGCGCGAAGCTGCGTCCGCAGCACGTCTGGATACGCGAGGCCGAGGCGGAGCCCGCGGAGCCCGCCGCGGGCCCGCGAGCGGCTGCGGGCCCGGCTGCCCAGCAGGTGCGACTCGTCGAGATCGAAGGTGCGAATGGTGACACGGCGCGGCGCCACTTGTTCGAGGACGCTCCGGTAGGCAGCGTACTGAAGCTCCTCGGTCGCGTCGTCGAGCGTCCGGCCCGAGAGCAGGAACTCGGAGCGATACAGGCCGATGCCTTCGGCGCCGGACTCGTGAAGGAACGGCAGGTCTTCGACCAGCTCGATGTTGGCGTCGAGGCGCACCGGCGTGCCCTCGGCGGTGACGAGAGGTCCGCGCGCGGCGCTGGCCAGGCCCGAGCGGCGGCGTGGACGATCGGCGCGGCGCTGGGCCGTGTCGAGCTCGGCACCCTCCGCCCCAAGCACGACCTCGCCGGTCGTGCCGTCGAGGATGACCGTGGTGCCTGCCGGCACGCGTCCCGAGAGGTCGTGCAGCCCGACGACTGCCGGCACACCGAGCGAGCGGGCGAGAATGGCCGTGTGGTAGGTGCGGCTGCCCGCGTCCACCGTGAAGCCCTGGATGCGGGTCCAGTCCAATTGCGCAGCGAGCGAAGCGGTGAGCTCATCTGCGACGAGGATCGACGGGCCCTCGACTTCCTTCAGCCAGTCGCGCAGCCCTGCGCCGCGATGCTGCAGGTTCATGCGCAGCCGGCCGACGACGTCGGCAACGTCGGTCTCGCGCTCGCGCAGGTACGGGTCCTCCATCTCGTGGAACAACCGCCGCAGCTCCTCGTAGGCACGGTGCAGCGCCCACCCGGCGTTGACACGCTCGGCACGCACGATCTGCTGCGCGCGCCCGACCAGCAGCGGATCCTCGAGCATCAGCAGCTGAGCGTCGAAGAGCGGCGCGAGGTCACGGGCCGGCCCTTCCGAGAGTCGCGAGCGGATGTCGCCAAGCTGCAGGCGGGATTGATCCCGGGCCAGCTCGATCGCGCCGACTTCGCGCTCGACCCGATCTTCCGGCACGGGAAAGCGAAAGACCTCCGAGGGTTGGGCGAGGACCACCGCGCGCCCGACCGCGACCCCGGGCGAAACGCCGATGCCGGTCAGCCGTTCCATGCATCCTCCCCGAATCCGGTCTCGACGAGCTGAACCAGCGCCCCGACCGCGTCCGACTCGTCGGGGCCGTCGGCCGAAATCGCAATCGTCGTCCCGCGCGCCGCGGCGAGCAGCAGCACACCCATGATGCTCTTCCCGTCCATCGTCCGGCTGTCGCGGCGCACGAGGATGCGCGAATGGAAGCGCGTCGCCATCTGGACGAACTTCGCCGCCGCCCGCGCGTGCAGACCGAGCCGGTTCGGCACCACGACCTCCCGAACGATCATCCCTGTGCCGGCGTCGTCCCGGCCCCGGACGGCGACGTTCCTTCCAGCAGATCGCTGGCAACCCAGATGGCGCTCCGGCCGTGCTCGGCAAGCTGCCTGGCGACGTCGCCAAGGCCGCCGGTCTCGCGCAGGCTCGCGGCCTTGATCAACATCGGCAGGTTCACTCCTGTCACCACCTCGACGTCATCCTTGGCGAGGAAGGTCATCGCCAGGTTGCACGGAGTACCACCGAACATGTCGGTGATAATCAGCACGCCGCTGGCACCGCTTCGGACCCGGCCGATCGCGGCTTGGATCTCGTCGCGCGCGTCGTGCACGTCCTCGTGCCAGCCGATCGAGACCGCCGCGAACCGCGGGAGATCGCCGACGATGGTCTCGGCCGCGTTGACCAGCTCCGTCGCCAGCTGTCCGTGAGTGACAACCACCACGCCGATCATGCCAGCCTCCCTATGTCACGGTGCCGGACCTTGGTCGTGACGCCGCGCACATCCCTGAGATCCCGTTTGAGCGATTCGGAGATGAATACCGAGCGATGCCGGCCCCCGGTGCAGCCGATTGCGACGGTGAGATAGGCCTTACCTTCGGCGACGTAGTGCGGCAGGACGAAGCGCAGGAACGCGTCGAGCCGCTTGAGGAACCGCTGCGCCAGCGGCTGCCGGCGCATATAGTTGGCCACCGCGCGATCGCGCCCAGTCTGGGGCCGGAGCGTCGGAACCCAGTGCGGATTCTTGAGGAACCGCACATCGAAGACGAGATCGGCCTCAGCCGGGACACCATAGTGATACCCGAAGCTGAGGAATGTCAGCACCAGCGTCGAGGCCTGGCGCCGCCCCGCGACCAGCTGCAGGAAGGCCTGCCGCAGCTCGTGAACGTTGAGCGAGGTGGTGTCGATCACCTCGTCGGCCATGGCCTTGATCGGCCGGAGCGAGGCGCGCTCGTCGTCGAGGCCCTCGGTGACGGGGCGATCGCTGGCGAGGGGGTGCGGCCGACGCGTCTCGGAGAAGCGGCGCACGAGCTCGGCCTGGGTCGCCTCCAGGAAGATCAGTGTCGGGCTGGTCTCCATTGTCTTCTGCAGCGAACGGTACACGGATGGAAAGTCGGGCGTGAACCGCGGCTCACGGACGTCCATCACGACCGCGATGCGGTCGTGCTCGTTCGCGTGCTGCTGCGCGAACTCGGCCATGAACGGCAGCATCGCGACCGGAAGGTTGTCCACGCAGAAGTAGCCGAGATCCTCGAGCGCGCGAATCGCCTGCGACTTCCCCGCCCCCGAGAGGCCGGTGAGGACGATGAAACGCGTCGCCGGGTGGCGCCGCGCCTTGGCGCGGGACGGGCTCGAGGCTCGCGACCCTCGGATGCGACCTGGCTGACGGCGCGCGGTCACGGGAGGTCTCCGCTGTCGCTCTCGTCCTCGTCGTGATCCGGACTGTCTGGCGAAGCCGAGGCGACGAGCGAGGCGTCGAGCCGCGCTGCCAGGGCGCGAGCGGCATTGATGCCACGGGCCCGGAGCAGCTGGTTTCTGGCGGCGACCTCGACGAGCGTGGCGAGGTTGCGGCCCGGCGCCACCGGCATGTGAATCAGCGGCACCCGCAACCCGAGCAGTTCGTAATACTGCTCGTCGATCCCGAGCCGGTCGTACTCACGGCTCTCGTCCCAGCGTTCGAGCTGGATGACCAGCTCGACCCGCTTCGACGTGCGGGTGGCGGCGACCCCGAACAGATCGCGGACGTTGATGAGACCGATGCCGCGGAGCTCCATGTGGTTGCGGGTCAGCTCCGGGCAGCTGCCGAGCACGATCGATTCGGCTCGCCGCCGGACTTCGACGGTGTCGTCGGCGACGAGGCGGTGTCCGCGGCAGACCAGATCAAGAGCGCACTCGCTCTTGCCGATGCCGCTCTCCCCCATCAGCAACACACCGAGGCCGAGCACGTCGAGGAGCACGCCGTGGATGATCTCGCGCACCGCGAGCCGGTCTTCGAGCAGCGCGGTGATCTTGCCGATCGCGGCGGCGGTCGGCACGGTGGTGGACAGCAGCGGCAGCCCGGCCCGCTCGGCCTCGGCGACGACATCCTGGGGAATCGTCGAACGTGACGTGACCAGCAGGCACGGCACATCGTGCTCGAACGAGCTCCGCAGCGCCGACCGCCGCGCCTCCGCCGCCAGCGTCTCGAGAAACCGCAATTCGCTGTCGCCGTAAATCAAGATTCGACCGGGCTGGAGGTACTGGTCGAAGCCGACCAGCGCGAGTCCGGTTTTCTGGATGTAAGGGCTGGTGATGCGACGGCTGAGGCCCTGCCGGCCGGCCAGCAGCGACAGGGGCAGCCCGATGGCTTCGGGTCGCGCGTCGAGGAGCGCCCCAACGGTCACGAACGGGACCGGCGGCACGCCCGCGCTCCGGGTCAGCGGCGCCGGCGATCCTTCCACTTGCCCTTCAGCTTGCTGGCCTGATGATCCAGCCGCTCGGCGACCATCGTGGAGGCGAACTTCCACGAGGGGCCATTGCCGACCGCGTGGAGGAAGTTTTCGCCGCGCGCGTGTATCGTGACCTCGACGAGCTTGTCGAGTTTCTCGCGCGAGACGACGACAGTCGCCGACAACCCCGCATGACTGAGGTGCCGGAATACGCGCGCCATTTTGGCGGCGACGAGGGATTTCAGATAGCTGGAGACGGCCATCCGGTGGCCGGTGATCTCGATCTGCATGATCTAGTGGGACGTAGGCGCGATTAGTAGAGCGGCCGTTCGGCAGGAACGGCCGGAGAGTGCTCTCCGCGAGAGCCGCCGGCTTCCACAGGGATCGTCGATACCCACCACGCTTAAAACAGGACCTTGCGCTGATTCGAGGTCGGGATCTTCAGCTCCTCCCTGTACTTCGCGATTGTGCGGCGAGCCAGGATGAGACCTTCGCGCTGAAGGATGCTGACGATCTTCGAGTCGCTCAGCGGCTTTCGCGGGTCCTCTCCTTCGATGATCTTCTTGATTCGGTTCTTGATGGTCACCGACGACACCGACTCGCCATACGAGCTGCTGATGCCGCTGTGGAAGAAGAACTTCATCTCGTAGACACCCTGCGGGGTGTGCATGTACTTGTTGGTCACGACCCGGCTCACGGTGGACTCGTGCATGCCGATGTCGTTGGCGACGTCACGGAGCACCAGCGGACGAAGGTGCTCGATGCCGTGATCCATGAAATCGCGCTGGAAATTGATGATGCTGGTCGCGACCTTGTGGATCGTCTTCTGCCGCTGCTCGACCGACTTGATCAGCCACAGCGCCGAGCGGAACTTGTCCTTGACGTAGGCACGAGTCTCGTCGTTGTTCTCGCTGGCGCCCTTGTCCAGCAGGCGGCGGTAGGTCGGGCTGATTCGCAGCTGTGGGAGGCCGTCCTCGTTGAGCACGGCGACGTACTGATCGTCCACCTTTACCACGTAGACGTCGGGAATGACGTACTGCGAGGGCTGCGGGTTGTAGCGGCTGCCCGGCTTGGGATCGAGCTGCTGGATGATCTCGATGTGGTGCTTGAGCTCTTCGAGCGAGAGATTGAGCTTCTTGGCGAGCTCCGGGATCTGGTGGTTCTGCAGCAGCCGCAAGTGCTCGGTCACGATCTTCTCGGCCGGCGTGCCTTCGAGATTGAGGTGCCGCACCTGGAGCGTCAAACACTCTTGCAGGTCGCGCGCAGCGACGCCGATCGGATCGAAACCCTGGATCAGCCGGAGGACCTTTTCGACCTCCTCGATCGGCCACGGACCCATCTGCGCGATCTCGTCCACCGATGCGACCAGATAGCCGTCGTCGTCGAGATTGCCGACGATCGCTTCGCCAATCTCGCGCACCTGATCGTCGTCGGTCTGGAGCGAGAGCTGCCACTCGAGGTGATCGGTGAGCGAGCTCGACGTCGATAGCGTGTTCTCGATCGGCGGCAGCTCGCGGACTTCCTGCGGAGCCTTGGGCCGATAGCTGTCTTCGAGGTACTCGCCGAAGAAGTACTCGTAATCGGCGTCGTCCCAGGTGTCGTTCTTGGCCTCGGGCTTCGGGGCTTCCTGCTCCTTCTCGGTCGCGGGCTGCGCGTCGGCCGCCTGCAGGTCCTCGGTCGGGATTTCCTCGAGCAAGGGGTTCTCGACCACCTCCTGGGTGAGGAGATCGGCCAGCTCGAGCGTCGACATCGGCAGCAGCTTGATCGCCTGCTGCAGCGAGGGCGTCAGAATCAGCTTCTGCGCCAGCTTGGTCTGGAGCCTCTGCGAGATTGCCATGAGCCTGGAACTTCCCTAAATTCTAGTCCAGCCTGAAATCGGTCCCGAGATAAATTCGCCGAACCTCTTCGTCGGCCGCCAACGCGGTCGGGGTGCCGTTCCGGAAGATCGCACCATCGGTCACGATATAGGCACGGTCGGTGATGCGCAAGGTTTCACGCACGTTGTGGTCGGTGATCAGGACGCCGATGCCCCGCTCCTTCAGGTGAAAGATGATCTTCTGAATATCGGTCACGGCAATCGGATCGATACCCGCGAACGGTTCGTCGAGCAAAATGAACCGCGGCGACATCACCAGGGCGCGGGTGATCTCTGCCCGCCGCCGCTCGCCCCCCGACAGCACGTAGGCCGGCGATTGGGCCAGGGCCGTCAGCCCGAGCTCGGCGAGGAGGTCCTTCGCCCGTTGACGACGCTCGCCCCCGCTCAGCGGCAGGGTCTCGAGAATCGCGAGAATATTCTGCTCCACGGTGAGCCCGCGGAAGATCGACGGCTCCTGCGGCAGGTAGCCGATGCCCTTCCGGGCCCTCACGTACATCGGATCGTCGGTGATGTCCAGGCCGTCGAAGAGCACGCGGCCCGAGTCGGGCGCGGTGAGGCCAACGGTCATGTAAAAGGTCGTCGTCTTGCCGGCGCCGTTGGGTCCGAGTAATCCGACGATCTCGCCGGAGTTGACCTCGAGGTTGACGCCCTTGACGACCGTGCGGCCACCGTATGCCTTGGTCAGATCCTGGGTGCAGAGGCGGGACATTCAGTTCGGGGGGCGGGCAGCACATTTGCCGCCGCGGGTCTCGGTGCGCACTTCTTCGTTGCCGTCGATGATGACTCTATCGGACGACTTGAAGAAGGTCAAAGTCTTACCCGCCGATTCGTTGCATTCGTCGATGAAGCGGCCCGGCGCCCCGGATATCTCATAACGTTCGTCGGAAGGCCGATAGACGAGCGAGGCTCCCGACGCCTTGCGCTTGTCGAGCGCCACGTCCACCGAGCCGCGCGCGTCGAGTCGATCGAGCCGATTCTCGCTGGCGGCGAGGTGCAGCTCGATGTGGTCCGCGTGCAGGTTTCCCTGTTCGCCGTTCATCTGGGCCTTGGTGTCGTAGATGGCCCGACGCGTCTCGTCACGATAGGTGAAGGTCCCGCCGCGGAGCAGCGTCGGCGCCGCTTTCGCGTCGCCAGACTCCGAGGCGAGCGCCAGCGTCGTGACTACCCCACCGTCGGCGCTGAGATCGCCTTTGGCCTCGTCGAGCGTGATCCGTTCGGCCTGGATGACGGTGTCTCCCTGCCACAGGCGCGACTGGCCTGAATAGATTCCACGCCGTGCCTCCTCGTCGTAGGTCAGTTCCGAGGCAATGACGTTGACCGGGTCGCTGTCGCCCAGCAGCGCCGGGCGCTTCGCAGCCGGGACACCCGGCTTGGCCTTGGATGGCTGAAGCACGCTGCGGACCTTGCCCTTGGCGACCATGCGGCGCGGCGCCAGCGTGAGATCGATGGCCTCGGCATCCACGCGAATCGTGTCGTCACTGACGAACGGATCCGCGGTCCCGATCTTGTTCCGCAGGTCGAGGCCGTTGCCGCCGAGCCGATAGACCGCGTCGCCGCTCTGGGCCACCAGCGCGCCGTCCTCGAACCGGACCCCGCCTCCGAACCGCGCTTCGTCGAGGCCACCGGTGCCGGGATTGAGGCGCAGATCGAGCACGCGCGAGCGGGCGGTGCGGGCGCCGCGATCCGCGACCGCCGCCTCCGCGAACACGACGTTCTCCTCGAATCGCATCGCCGTCAGGCCCTGGCCTGGCGTGCCGGCACCTGTGAGCTGTCGCGCGCGGATGGTGCGGGCGGGCGTGTCCTTGGCGGCCGGCAACGACAGCACCACGTTATCTCGGCTCGACAGCGTCTTGATTGCCCCATCGGCGCCGAGCTCAAAGGCGATGAACTCGCCGCTCAACTCCTGGTCGGCGCCGGCTCCCGCGCTCGCAATCCGGATCGCCGACTGGCCGGCCAGGGTCGCCTTCTCCAGCGTTCGGCCGTCGTCGGCGTAATCGAGGTTGATGTCGCGGGCCCGCATCAGGCGCAGGCCTCCCATCCCCTCGCCGCCGGTAATCCGCGAGTTGCCGCGCAGTTCGATCTGATCCGGTTCATCGCGATCCGGGAAGAGATAAGCCGTTGAATCGTCGGCTTCGATCAGCTGCCCGTTCCGGTTCATCTTCACGCCGCGCTCGAACCGCATGTAGCGATCGCCGCGGGCGAAGCCGGCGGCGCCGGAAGCGACGTCCATCGGCCCGTTCTGTCCGTCGCCCTTGAAGCGGACGACCGCCTGATCGAGGAGCCAGACCGTGTTGCGCTGCTCGTCGTAGGTGAAGCCGATCCCCGCGCCGCTCATGCCGCCGCGCGAAAACTGCACCGGACCCGGCGCCCGGACGATGCCCTCGGCATCGGTGTAGGTGGCGGAGCCGGCGGTTGCGACGAGACCGTCGCTCGCCTCGAGCTTCACGTTGCCGGTGATGTCGAAAGTGGACCGGTTGGTGCCGACCCGCGCTTCGTTACCGGTGACCTTGAACGAGCGGCCGCCACGATTGTCTACGGTCAGCGTCACGCCCTTCAGAGCGGTCTGGCCATCCTCGTAGGTGACCTGCGAGTCGCACTCGACGCGGAGATCCTGCTTCGATCCCTTGAGCTGCACTACGTCGCAGCCGCGCGTCTCGACCGTCGCCTTGGGGTCAATGCGCTGGATCGGCGCCGGTGGCTGCCGGGTTTCGCGGGGTCGCATCACGTAGAGGACGAACGCCGCGAGGCAGACACCGAATACGGCAATCGCCAGCCGAAGGCGTTTCCTCCACACGCTTCAATTGTACAGCGCGGCCTTGGGGGGCCTGGAGTCTTGAGGTCTGGGAGGCCTGGAGCCCTGGAGGTGAAAACTGAAGACTCAGAACTCGCTATACCGCCCTGAAGTCTTCTACGCGCAACTCCAGGTACTTTTCACCCTGGAACTCGTTTTCCTCGAGCGTGTACGCCAACTCGACGCCGGCCTTTTGCGCGGTGAGGTGCTCCTCGCGGTCTGCCGCATTCCAGTGGATACCACGAATCAGCCGGCCATCCTGCTTGAAGGTCATCTTGAGGTGCCGCTCCTTCAAGCGACGCGGGCCGTCGACCACTTCCACTGGACCGGTGAAGAACTTCGGCCGCGGGTTGGATGGGCCGAATGGGGCGAGCGTGTTGAGCTCGGACACGACGCGGTCCGTGATGGCCCGGAACGTGAGCGGCCCGTCGAGATACAGGCGCGGCCGCAGGTCGTCGGGCCCCAGCCGTTCGTCCGCGTATGCATTCACGCCGAGGCGGAACTCGCGAATGCGAGCCGCTTCGATCTGCAGGCCTGCCGCCTGCTTGTGACCGCCGAACCGGGCCAGCATTGGCGCGCACGACTCGAGCGCGGCCAGCATGTCGAAGCCCGGGATGCTGCGGCACGAGCCGTGGGCGATGCCGTTCTCCACCGACAGCACGATCGCGGGACGATAAAAGTGATCCACCAGTTTCGAGGCCACGATCCCGATCACCCCGCGGTGCCAGCCCTCACCGGCGACCACGAGCACGCTGCGGGCCCCGACCTCGGGATCGGTCTCGACGACCTTGCGCGCCTTGGCGACGATGTCGTGCTCCTCGGTACGACGGCGCGTATTTTCGGTCTCGAGCTGCCCGGCGAGGGCCCGCGCCTCATCTGCCATTCCCTCGTCGGCGGCCAGCAGCAGGCGGGCCGCGATGTCGGGCGTGCTCATCCGCCCGGCGGCGTTGATCCGCGGCGCGATCATGAACGCGATGTGGTAGCTGTCGATGGTCTTGCCGCTCAGGCTGCTGGCGTCGAGCAACGCGCGCAGGCCGATTTTGTGCGGCCCCTTCGACAGCATCTCGAGCCCGAGCTTGGCAATCACGCGGTTCTCGCCAACCAGCGGCACGACGTCGGCGAGCGTGCCGATCGCTGCGACCTTGACGAAGCCCGGCACCCAGGCCGATTTACCGGCGCGTCCGCACAGCGCCTGGACCAGCTTGAGCGCCACGCCGACGCCGGCCAGGTCCTTGTCCGGGTACGAGCAGTCGTGCCGCTTCGGATTGACGA
This sequence comes from uncultured Acidobacteriota bacterium, assembly GCA_963709325.1. Taxonomy (GTDB): domain Bacteria; phylum Acidobacteriota; class Vicinamibacteria; order Vicinamibacterales; family UBA2999; genus VFZN01. The sequence continues at coordinate 1,148,997 of CAVPVV010000001.1, forward strand.
CCGCGACGGCCTCAGGCAGATGCGCGTCGGGCTCGTGATGGTCGGTGATGATTAGATCGATGCCGAGGTCGCGCGCGTGCCGCGCCGCCTCCGCGCCCCGGATGCCGCAATCGACAGACACCACCAGTTGGACGCCGTCGGTCTTGAGGCGATCGAAGGTGGCCGGCTGAAGGCCGTAGCCGTCGCGCAGCCGTTCGGGCACGAAGTGGACGACGTCGGCGCCGAGCAGCTCGAGCGATCGCCGCAGGATGACGGTCGACGTGATGCCGTCCACGTCGTAATCGCCGTGGACCGCGATTCGCTCCCGCCCCGCGATCGCCCGCTCGAGGCGAACCACTGCCCGTTCCATGTCGGCGAGGCGGAACGGATCGAGCAGGTGGTCGAGTGACGGCGCAAGGAACCGCCTTGCCTCGTCGAGATCGTGGAGCCCGCGGATCGCCAGCAGCCGGGCGGTGACGTCCGAGACGCCCAGCTCGCGCGCCAGTGTCTCGGCCTGGTCGGCTTCACATTTGTGGGTGTGCCAGATCCGCGGGATCACGCCGGGCTCTCGGTGTTCTCGATGCCGATCTGCCCCATCGCCCGGAATTTCTGGTAGCGCGCTTCGAGCCGCGCGTCCACGTCCAGGGCCGCAACCTGGGCCAGCGCGCGATCGAGCGCGACATCGAGCAGGGCCGCGGCCTGGGCGGGGTTCTGATGCGCTCCACCGACCGGCTCCGACACGATCTCGTCGATGATGCCGAGCCGGAGCAGGTCCGGCGCGGTGATCTTCAGGGCCTCGGCGGCCTCCACCTTGCGGTTCGAGTCGCGCCACAGGATCGCGGCACAGCCCTCCGGCGGGATCACGCTGTAGATCGCGTTCTCGTGCATCAGGACGCGGTCCCCGATGGCGATGCCGAGCGCGCCGCCGCTGCCGCCCTCACCGTGGACGACGATGATCACGGGCACTTCGAGCATCGCCATCTCGCGAAGGTTGAGGGCAATCGCCTCGGCGACGCCGCGCTCTTCCGACTCGATCCCCGGATATGCAGCCGGGGTATCGACGAAGCAGATGATCGGCCGCCCGAACTTCTCGGCCAGGCTCATCAGCCGTAGTGCCTTGCGATAGCCCTCCGGGCGCGCGTAGCCGAAGTTCCGGTAGATCTTCTGCTTGGTGTCGCTTCCCTTCTGGTGGCCGACGACTAGCACCGAACGGCCCTTGTAGTCGGCGATCCCGGCGACGATCGCGTGGTCGTCGGCGAAGCGCCGATCGCCGTGCAGCTCGACGAAATCGGTGAACAACCGCTCGACGTAGTCGAGGGTCGTCGGCCGCGCCGGGTGGCGGGCGACGAGGACGCGCTGCCAGGCGGTCAGGTTCTTGTAGAGATCGACGCGGATCGAGTCGATGCGCTTCTCGAGCCGGGCAATCTCGCGGTTGCGGTCCTCCGTCCTCGGCAGCATCGAAAGCGCTTCGATCTCCTTCAGCAGGACGGCGATGGGTTCTTCGAACTCCAGCAAATCGGCCATGTGCGAATCGTGACTGCTAATGAACCTGCACCGCGCCGGCGCCGCACAGCTTCTCGACCGCGGCGACGAATTGCTCCGACGGCCGGACCCGAATCGACGCGTTGACATCCATGCGGACCACCGTTCGGGCGTCGCCGCCGTTGACCACCACCTCGATGGCCAGGGGCCGGTCGCCGCGGTACTGGCTGACGACGTCCCAGAGCTGGCCAATGGTCTCACGCGGGGTTTCGGCCTTCAACCGGATGCGGACGCCGCGCGACAGCTTCTCGCGGAGCAGCGAGAGCGGCAGCACCTCGGTCGCCTGCAGACGAGACGACTCCTCGTCGCGTTCGAACTTGCCCCGCACCAGCAGCAACGCACCGTTCTCGCACCCGGTCCGGAAGCGGGCGTAGGTCTCCGGAAAGACCACCACCTCCACCGATCCCTGGTGGTCTTCCAACGAGAAGACGCACATCGGGTCGCCCTTCTTCGTCTTGAGCGGCCGCAAGCCCGAGACGATTCCCCCGACGTGCACGTCCTCGACGACGAGGCGGCCGGGCGACCCGTCAGTTGACGGTGGCAGGTCTCCGAGCGTAAGGTCGCCGACGGTTCGAGCGCCGAAGGCGCGGAGGTCGCCGGCATGCCGATCGATCGGATGGCCACTGAGATACAGCCCGAGCGCCTCCTTCTCGAAGCCGAGCAGCTCCATCTCTGTCCACGGCGGGGAATCCGGGAGCTTGATGATCGACACGCCGCCGCTGTCATCGTCGCCGCCGAAGAGTGACGATTGGCCGAGGTCGCGGTCGCGCTGGGTACGGCCGCCGTGCTCGATGGCGCTGTCGATGGCGCCGAAGAGCGTGGCCCGTCCGGCTGACAGCGGCACCCGGGTCGGAATGAGCGTGTCGCAGGCCCCGGACTTCACCAGGGCCTCGAGCACCCGCTTGTTCACCAGCCGTAAATCGAGCGACTCGCAGAGCTGATGTAGCGACGTGATTCGGCCCGTCGACGTGCGCACGTCCAGGATCGACTGGATGGCGCCTTCGCCCAGCCCCTTGATGGCCGTGAGCCCGAAGCGCACGCCCTCGGGCACCACCGTGAACTGCATCTGGCTCTCGTTGAGATCCGGCGGCAGCACCGCGATGCCACGGTCGCGGCATTCGCCGATGTAGAGCGCCAGCTTGTCGGTGTTCGCCGCCTCGATGGTGAGCAGCGCCGCCGCGAAGTGCCGCGGGTAGTTCGCCTTGAGGTAGGCCGTCTGATAGGCCAGGTAGGCATACGCCGTCGAGTGCGACTTGTTGAAGCCGTACCCGGCGAAGTACTCCATCAGGTCGAAGATCTTCGTGGCTTTTTTCTCGTTGATGCCCTTGCCGCGCGCGCCTTCCATGAAGGCCTCGCGCTGCTTGGCCATGACCTTGGGGTCCTTCTTCCCCATCGCCTTGCGGAGCACGTCGGACTGGCCGAGCGAGAAGCCGGCCAGGACCGAGGCGATGCGCATCACTTGTTCCTGGTAGGCGATGACGCCGTAGGTGTCGGCGAGGATCGGCTCGAGCTCCGACAGCTCGTACTTGACCTCGCTGCGGCCGGCCTTGCGGTTGATGAAGTCGTCGACCATCCCGCTCTTGAGCGGGCCGGGGCGGTAGAGCGCGTTCATCGCGATCAGGTCGTCGAGGCGCTGCGGCTTGGCCTTTCGCAGGATCTCGCGCATCCCCGAGCTCTCGAACTGGAAGATGCCGTAGGTCTGCCCGTCCACGAAGAGCTGATAGGTCTTCGGGTCGTCGAGCGGGACGCCGTCGATGTCGAGGTCGAACCCCTCGGTCCGCCTGATCTCCGAGAGCGCGTCCTGGATGAGCGTCAGCGTGCTCAGCCCGAGGAAGTCCATCTTGAGGAGGCCGACGCGCTCGACCTCCTTCATCGCCCACTGGGTCGTGATTTCGTCGCGGTTGCTCTTGTAGAGCGGAGCGTAGTCGGTGATCGGACCGGGCGCGATGACCACGCCGGCGGCGTGGACGCCGGCGTTCCTGGACATTCCCTCCAGGCGGTTCCCCATCTCGAGCAGCTCGCGCACGCGCGGGTCGGCGTCGCGCATCTGCTTGAGCACCGGGTTCTCGGCGAGCGCCTTCTCGAGCGTCATGTCGAGCGCCGCCGGGATCTGCTTGGCGATGCGGTCGACCTCGGCGTAGGGCATGTCCATGGCCCGGCCGACATCGCGGATCACGGCCTTGGCCTTCATCGTGCCGAAGGTGATGATCTGCGAGACGTTTTCGCGACCGTACTTGCGGGTGACGTACTCGATCACCTCGCCGCGCCGCCGCTCGCAGAAGTCCACGTCGATATCCGGCAGCGAAACCCGCTCCGGGTTCAGGAAGCGCTCGAACAGCAGGTCGTAGTGCAGCGGGTCCACGTCGGTGATGCGCAGGCACCAGGCGACGAGGCTGCCGGCCGCCGAGCCGCGCCCCGGACCGACCGGGATCCCTTGCTCGCGAGCGTAGCGGATGAAGTCCCAGACGATCATGAAATAGCCCGGGTACCCCATCTTCTTGATCATCGCGATCTCGTACGAGAGGCGTTCCTCGTACTCGGCGATGGCGCGGCGCAGTTTCTCGTCGGCGGCCATCTGCTGAAGCCGCGGCAGCCGCTGCGCGTAGCCCTTCCGGACTTCGTGCTCGAAGTACTCGTCGAGCGTGAAGCCCTCGGGAACCTCGAACTTCGGCAGGTGGTGGTGGCCTCCGGGGATCGTGACGTTGCAGCGCTCGGCGATGAGCAGCGTGTTGGCGATCGCCTCCGGGTAGTCGCCGAACACCCGCGCCATCTCCTCCGCCGACTTCAGGAAGAACTGGTCGCCGTGGTAGCGCAGCCGGTGCTCGTCGTTGACACCCTTGCCGGTGCCGATGCAGAGCAGGATGTCGTGCGGCTTGTGATCGCCGTGCCTCAGATAGTGGACGTCGTTGGTGCAGACCAGCGGCATGCCGAGGTCGCTGGCAATCGGCAGCAGCCCGTTATTGACGATCCGCTGCTCCTCGATGCCCTGATACTGCATCTCGAGAAAGAAATTCCCTTTCCCGAGGATGTCCTGGAACGTCGATGCGGCCGCGACCGCCCTCTTGGGGTTCGGGCCTCGAACCTCGGTGGCGACTTCGCCCTTGAGGCAGCTGGAGAGCCCGATCAGTCCGGAGGCATGCTGGGCGAGCAGGTCCTTGTCGATGCGCGGCTTGTAGTAGAAGCCTTCCGTGAAACCGGCTGACACCAGCTTGATCAGGTTCTTGTAGCCGGTTTCGTTCTCCGCCAGGAGGACGAGGTGATTGGCGGTCTCCCCTGCCGTCCCGTTCTTGTCGAAACGGCTGCCCGGCGCGACGTAGACCTCGCAGCCGAGAATCGGATTCAGGCCCCGCTTCCGCGCTGCGTCGTGGAACACCACCGACGAGAACATGTTCCCGTGCTCGGTGACGGCCACCGCCTTCTGGCCGAGCTTCTGCACCTGGTCGAGAAGCTCATCGATCCGGCACGCGCCGTCGAGCAGCGAGAACTCGGTATGCAGGTGGAGATGAACGAAATCGGACATGCCAACACGCTACGGTGCAAAGGTCCACGGATGCGCTGGTGCAGCCATCACTCCCACTCGATGGTGCTGGGCGGCTTCGAGCTGATGTCGTACACCACCCGGTTGATCCCCTTCACCTCGTTGACGATGCGCGACGAGATCGCGGCCAGGAGGTCGTGCGGAAGGCGCGCCCAGTCGGCGGTCATGCCGTCGAGACTCTCCACTGCGCGGACCGCAATCGTGAAGTCGTAAGTCCGCGCGTCGCCCATCACGCCGACGCTTTGTACGGGGAGCAGCACCGCGAAGCTCTGCCAGAGCCGCTCGTACCATCCGGCCTTACGAACTTCCTCCGCGACGATCGCATCGGCGCGCTGGAGCAGCGCCAGTCGATCGGGTGTGAGATCGCCCAGAACGCGGACGGCAAGGCCGGGTCCGGGGAACGGCTGGCGAACGATGAACTCCTTGTCGATGCCGAGGTCCCGGCCGACGGCGCGGACCTCGTCCTTGAACAGCTCCCGCAACGGCTCGACCAGCGTGAAGCGCATCCGCTCAGGCAGGCCGCCGACGTTGTGGTGGCTCTTGATGGTCGCCGACGGCCCGCGCACAGAGACCGACTCGATGACGTCGGGATAGAGCGTGCCTTGCGCAAGGAAGTCGAAGTGCCCGAGTTTCTGCGCTTCGACTTCGAACACGTCGATGAAGGTGGCGCCGATGATTTTCCGCTTCTGCTCCGGGTCGGTGACGCCGGCCAGCCGGCCGAGGAACATGTCGCCCGCGTCCGCGAAATTCACCGGCAGCCGCAGCTTTTTGTAGCGAGCCAGCACTTGTTGCGCTTCGTTGAGGCGCAGCAGCCCGTTGTCGACGAAGATGCACTCGAGCCTGTCGCCGACCGCCTTGTGAATCAGCGTTGCCGCGACCGTTGAGTCGACGCCGCCCGACAACGCGCAGACGACGCGGCCGTTTCCTACCTGGGCACGGATCCGGGCAATCGACTCGTCGATGAACGACGTGATCGTCCAGTCGCCGGTGCAGCCGCAGACGTCAAACGCGAAGTTGCGCAGGATCTCCGTTCCCTGGTCGGTGTGCGCCACTTCGGGGTGAAACAGCAGCGCGTAGAAGCCGCGATCCGGCGATTCCATCGCCGCGACCGGTGCGTTGGTGCTGGTTGCTGTCACGGTGAAGCCGGGTGGCGCGGCGGCGACGAAATCGCCATGGCTGGCCCAGACCTTCAGCTCGCCCGGCACTCGTTGCAGCATCCGCGCCGCGTGGTCGGCACGCCGGACCACCGCGTAGCCGAACTCGCGGTGCGGCGCGCTCCCGACCTCGCCGCCGAGCATGTCGGTCATCAGCTGCATGCCGTAACAGATCCCCAGCGTCGGCAATCCGAGCGCGAACAGCCCGGGATCCGGACGGGGGGCGCCGTCTTCACGCACGCTGCTGGGGCCGCCCGACAGGATGATGCCGCGCGGCTGCTTCGCGCGGATCGTCTCGAGCGGAGTGTTGAACGGCAGAATCTCGGAGTACACCGACAGCTCGCGCAGGCGGCGCGCGATCAGCTGGGTGAACTGCGAGCCGAAATCGAGGACGAGAATGGTCTGATGTGCCACGGGCCTTCGAGGTAAGGACGCTATTATAACTGGCGATGCTGCTGATTCTCGCAGCCCTCGCGCAGGCCGCCGGATTGTCGCTTTCGGCGCTCGACGTCCGATGGGTCGTCCCGCTCGAGAGTGCGCCTGCGGCGACGCCTGCCTACGACGCAACAACTGCGTACGTGCCGCTGCGCAGTGGCGCGCTCGTTGCCGTGAACCTCGATCGCGGCGAAATCTTGTGGCGGCGAGACCTCACCACGGCCATCGCGCCGACAGTTGGCGACGGGATGGTCTTCATCGGCGGCGAGGGCCAGGTCGAAGCGCTGTCGGCCGATCGCGGCCAGACCCGCTGGCGCTCCTCGTTGCCCGGGCACATCGTCACCGTGTCATGGGACAACAGCTGGCTGCTCTGCTCGAACGAAGCGGGTGATCTCGCGGCTCTGCGAGCGAGCGATGGTGAGATCGTATGGCGCGTCGCGCTTGGCGCGGCACTTGTGCTGCCGCCGGCCGCCGGCCTCGATCGCGTCTACGTCGGGCTCGACGGCGGTCAGCTGCTCGCGCTCGACCTTGCCAACGGCGCGCGCACCTGGTCGCACCTGATGCCGGGCCGGATCACCGGCCTGAAGGCCATCGATGGCCAGTTGATCGTCGGGACTGCCGCCAACGCCATCTTCAGCCTGGACCTGGCCTCCGGCCGGCAGAACTGGCGATGGCGCGTCGGCGGCGACGTTGCCGGGCCGGCCGCCAGCGACGACCGCCACGTCTACTTCGCGGCGAGGGACAACGTACTTCGCGCCCTGGACATTCGGAGCGGCAACCTGCGATGGACGGCGGAGCTGTCGTCGCGCCCGGTCGCCGGACCACAGGTGCTGGCCGGCCGCGTGGTGGTGCCGCTGTCCACCACCGTTGGCATCTTCGATCCGAAAACCGGCAAGCCCGAGACGCAGGTCACGGTCTCGGGAGAGATGCGATCGGCCCCTCACCTTCGCGTTGACGGGCGTCCTACCTCGCCGCGGCTCGTCGCGATCACGCTCGATGGCCGGATGCAGGGGTTTGGCTGGCGCTACGAAGAGCCGCCCGCGCCGATGGGAGCGCTCCCGGGCCAGACCGTTACTCCGTGATGTTACCTTCGTTCCCAAACCCCAACCCCAAGCCCCAAGCCCCAAGTCCCAAGCCCTCAAGACCTCCCGCCATCGCCGAGGCTACGGCGGGCAGGCATGACCTCGAGGCCGGGTGCCACGGCGTCCCGCACGTCGGCGAGGCTTGCCTGGCGATGCAGCCGGAGGTACGCGGCGGCGCCCGCGAGGCTGATGTACTGAAAAACGAGCCCGCGCATCAGCCACGCGATTACCTGCAGCGGTAGCGCTGCCAGGCCGACGAACGGCACGAACGCGATCAGCCCGAGCGCCGCCGTCGCCAATACCGACGCCGCGGTTGTCAGCACCATCAGCGCGAGGATCGCGCCGAGCACGCCCAGGATGCTGCGCAGGTCACGAACGAGCAGCCGCGCGACGCGGCGACATCGCGTCCGGCACGCCGCAGTCGTCGGACGCAATCACGATCTGGGTCAGCAGGTAGAGGAAGTTGATGACAGTAATGAGCACGACGATCCAGATCGAGGCCAGCGTCACGGTGATGGCGCCGCCGAGGGCCTGGACGACGGGCGGACCGAAGACGAAGAAGGCGTAGGCGCCGACCGCGAGTGCGTAGGCCACCGCGAGGATCCCGCCGAGGATCAGATAACGCCGGAACAGGCGGCGCAAGCCGGTGGTGAAGCGCTCGATGGTGAAGGCGTTGGCCAGCGTCAGTGCCGACGCGTGCAGCGGCGGATGTTCGATGTGGCCGGCGACCTGCTCCCCCGCCGTGAGCACCGTCAGTGTCCCCGCTTTCACCGCGAACATCAGCACCGAGCCGCCGCCGGCCACCAGCCCCAGCGCGACGAGAAACGCCGCGAGCGCAACCGGATGCGCCAGCAGCGCCGCGATCAGCGCGGGCACGACCTGCTGATACTCGAGCGCGAGTAGGTCGGCCGGCTCGGCGCCGACCAGCAGCATCACGAGTACGACGCCTCCGGCGATCGGCACCATCAGCAGCGCATTGAACACGGTGTCGGCGACGAACTGGACGAGCACCACCGGCCAGTTGGCCGCGGCGACGAGCGCACCCCGCTTGAGAAGAAGCTTGAGCGAGCGGGTCGAGGTCATGGAGCGGTGAGGACTCCATGTTACCCCGATACAATGACCTCATCGGGATGCGGCCGCCGACGTTCATCACCCGCGCGCTGGTCCGCCTCGCCGCCACTGGCGTTGTCGCCCTGGTGGCCGTGGCGATTGGAGGGCGGCTGCTCGAGCAGCAACGCTTTGGCGGCGATGCCTCCGCGGCCCGCGTCCGCCTCGCTGGCGTCGTCCAATCAACCGTTCAGGGTCTCGAACAGCGCTTCGAGCGGATCGTCGCGGCGGTGCCGATCGACGCCGCATCGCTGCAACTGGCCGCACAGCACGAACCGGAGTCAGAGCGCCGGTTGTTCGAGCAGTTGACCGCCGCGAGTCACGAAGCGCGCGACGACGTCACGGCGACGCTGTACGGCACGGGCGGCACGCCCGTGGCGTGGACGGGGCGGCCGGTGGAACTGCCGGAGACCCGAATTACCGGCGCCGAAGCGGTTTTCCTGGTGCCGGACGCTCAGGGGCTGCGGCTCGTCCACGTGCATCCGCTGCCCGATCCCCGCGATCGGGCCCAGCGGGTTGGCAGCCTCGTCCTCCAGGCCCCGCTCGCCCAGGTCGTTCCCGGCGACCAGACCGGAGCCTACGAACTGCCGGAGGCCATTGTCTCGGTCCGGATCCGGCCACGCTTCGAGGGGGGAATCGAAGCCGCGCCCGACGAGGTGATCGTCCGGGCATCTCGCGGCGACGTCCTCGCCGCCGTGAGCGTGTCGGACATGACGCTGATCGCAGCTCGCGCGGCGTTCCGCGCGCGGGTCCAGGCCGTCCTGCTGAGCGTGCTGGTGGCCGTGCTGCTGTTGGCCACCGGGCCGATCCTCGACTGGCGGCGGCTCAGTCGACGGCCTGCCGTCGGTCTGATTCTCACCGGCGGCGTGGTGGCCATTCTGGTGGGCAGCCGCCTGCTGGCCGGTACGGCGATCGATTGGGCCAACCCTCACGTCCCGCAGCCCTGGGTGACGCCAGGGTTGCCGCGCTGGATAGGGCCGAACCTCTTCTTTCTGTCGCCGCTGCACTTCCTCGCGTCGAGTCTCGTGGCGGCGGGGCTGGTAGCCGCCGCCAGTTCGGTCATCGACCTGTGGCGACTCTCGCGCCGCGGCGCTGCGTCTCCGCTCAAAGGGTCCGCCGCGCGATGGACGCTCTATCTTCTCGGCCAGTTGTTGGCCGGCTTCCTGGCCGCCGCGCTGGTGATTGGCTATGGCGCGTTCATCCGCTACGGCGTGGCGAGCGTTCCGGCCGACATCCTTCACTTCGGCCTTCGCCCGTGGGACTGGAGCCGGCTGGCCCTCCTGACCGGGATCGTCGTCCTCAACGCGTCGGTAGTGGCGGCGGGCGTCCTGATTTATCGGCTGGCGCTGCTGCCGTGGACGACCGGCAGCTTGACGCCGTGGGGCCGCGCCGCCACTGCGATTGCGTGGACGCTGCCGCCGGCAGTGCTGATCGCTGCGGGCGGGACGGCAGCCTGGGCCCCACGCTGGCCGGCCTTGATCGCGGCTCTCGTCGTTGTGGCCGTGGCCTGGCGGATTGGCCGCATTCGCGCCCGACTCCGCCGAGCATCCCAGGCCGCTCGCCTGCTGGCGCTGATGCTGGGCCTGGTGCTCCCATCGCTGGCGCTCTACCCGACGATGGTGGACGCGGCCGACCGCGCGCGGCGAAACCTGGTGGAGTCCGTGTATGCGCCGGAGGTGCTCGATCAGCGCCGCACGCTGCAATCCCGCCTCGCGGCGACGCTCCGCGACATCGATCGGCTCACGGGGCTCGACGATCTGGTGCGGGCCGCCGATCCGGACCCGGAAGGCGCCCCGCCCGTGGACGCGGCGTTCCTCATCTGGTCGCAGACGGAGCTGGCCCGACTCCGATTGACGTCGAGTATCGAGCTCTACAACGGAGCCGGCTCGCTCGTGAGCCGCTTCTCGTTGAAGCTGCCCGACATTGCCGGCGCGCAGTCGCCGACCGACGTCGGGTGTGACGTGGGACGTGTTCGAAGAGGTGTCGCCGTTCTTCGCCGAGGAGCGGCGATTGCTGCACGCAGGCCGGGCCATCTGCCGGACGGAAGCGGACGGCCGGCAGCGCCGCGTCGGACAGCTCATCGTCCATCTGATGCTGGACTACGGCAACCTGTCGTTCGTCTCGGCGCAGAGTCCGTACGTTGCGCTGCTCCGCTCCGGTCAATCGCCGGCCGGCGTGCCGCCGCGCCCGACGCCGGTGTCCTTCTCCGTTTACGGATGGAGCGGCAAGGTGCTCTACACGTCCGAGAGCCGTCCGCGCGCTTTGGACGATGACGTCCTGCAGCGCGCAGCCTCGAGCCGGACACCATTCTGGTCGACGGCCGTTGACGACCCGGCGACCGAGGCGTACGTGCTGAACGACCGCGGCGCCATCTACCTGCTCAGCACGCACAGCGTCCGCGGCCCAGGCCATCTCACGGTGATAGCGGAGCTCATTTCGCTCGCGTTCATAACCTTCCTCGTCGCCGTCACCGCGGGCTTCGTCTACGGCCGGGTCGCGGCACGGACACCGACATCCGGGCGCGCCCTGCTGCGCGAGGTCCGCGCCAGCTTCTATCGCAAGCTGTTCCTCGCGTTCGTCGCCTCAGCGGTCGTGCCGGTGGTGGCACTGGCGTTCGTCGCACGCGCCTATTTCGCGTCGCTGCTCTTCGCGGACATCGAAATGGAGGCGACGCGAACCGCCACAGCTGCCAGCCGTGTGGTCGAGGACTTCGGCAGCCTGCAGGTTCGCGGCCTGGCCTCGCTTCCGAACATCGACGACAACATCGTCGTGTGGCTGAGCCGTGTGATCGCGCAGGACGTCAACGTTTTCGACGGCGCGCAGCTGCTCGCGTCCAGCGAACGAAACCTGTTTGCGTCGGGGCTCCTGCCCACGCGTACCCCTGGCGAGGCCTACCGCGCCATCCTGCTCGAGGGGCGTCCCGCGTTCGTTGGCAGCGAGTCGGTTGGCCCTGTCGAGTACCTGGTCGCGGCGGCGCCGGTCCGGATCGAAGCGCGCGACGCGATCCTGATGGTCCCGCTGACGTCGCGGCAGCAGGAGATCGAGGCGCAGGTGGAAGAGCTCGATCGCCGCGTGCTGCTGGCGGCGCTCGTCTTCATCATGATCGGCGCCGGCATCGGCTACTCGATGGCCGAACGCATTGCCGATCCGGTCAACCGGCTGATGCGGGCGACGCGGCGAATCGCGCAAGGCGATCTCGATGCCCGGGTGATGGCCACCTCGAGCGACGAGCTGCGCCGGCTCGTCGAAGCCTTCAATCGCATGGCCGAAGACCTGCACCGCCAGCGCGCCGAGCTCGAACGGACCAACCGTCTCGCGGCGTGGGCCGACATGGCCCGGCAGGTGGCGCACGATATCAAGAACCCCCTGACGCCGATTCAGCTCAACGCGGAGCACATGCAGCGTGTGCACACCGATCGCGGGCGGCCGTTGGGTGTGGTCGTGGACGAATGCGTCGCCAACATCCTCGGACAGGTGCGGCTGCTGCGTCAGATTTCGGCAGAGTTCTCCAGCTTCGCGTCGTCGCCGCAACCCCGGCCGGTGGCCACGAATCTGGCGGAGCTGCTCGAACAGATTCTCGGGCCGTACCGAGCCGGCCTTGGCGGTCGCGTCCAGTTCGATGTCGTGGTGTCGCCTGGCACCCCGTGGGCCTTCGTAGATCCGCTGCTCATCAGTCGTGCGCTGACGAACGTGATCGAGAACGCGTTGCACGCGATGCCGAACGGCGGTCGGCTGCAGTTTGGCGTGGACCCCGGCGACGCGCCGGAAGAAGTTCGTCTGCGCGTCGCCGATTCGGGCATCGGCATGGACGCCGCCGCGCTGGCACACATCTTCGAGCCGTACTTCTCCACCAAGACGAGCGGGACAGGACTGGGTTTGACGATCGCGAAGCGGAATGTCGAGGCCAACGGCGGCCGCATCGCGGTGACCTCGGATCCGGGAATCGGAACCACGGTCACATTCCTGCTGCCCACCGTGCCGGCCTGACCTGCCTTCCGGCTTCTGCCTTCTGCCTTCTGCCTTTTGCCTTCTATTGTTCCGCCTCTTCAGCGGGCAGGACCGCGGGCACCTCAGTGAGGCGCGCGTTCCGGAACCGGTTCAGGGCAAGCCCGACGAAGCCGGATGAGAGGTAGGCGTAGGCCATGAGCAGCAGCACCTCGTGCGGCCGGCTGACCACCGCGGCCATCAAGGCCGCGAGCAGGATCAGGCCGCGGTAGCTCCGCTTGGTGCCGAGGTCGATCGTCTTGAAGCTTCGATACCGTATGGTGCTCACCATCAGCAGCGCCGGCACGATCACGACGAGCAGCGCGATGAGCGCCGATTGGTAGGTCTGCATCCCGTCGGGATAGAAGAAGACAGTCGCCGCAGGTACCGCTGCTGCCGCTGGGCTCGGCAGACCGACGAAGTAACGCTTGTCGGTCAGCGTCTGAATATTGAATCGCGCCAGCCGGAGCGCCGCTGCCGTGACGAATAGAAAACCCACGGCCCAGCCGAGTCGGCCGAGCGGTATCAGGCCCCACTGAAACGCGAGCACGGCCGGCGCCATGCCGAAGGAGATCAGGTCGGCAAGCGAATCGAGCTGGACACCGAACTCGCTGGTCGTGCCTGTCATCCGCGCGATTCGCCCGTCCAGCATGTCCAGGACGATCGCGACACCGATAAACGGCGCAGCTGTCGTCAGGTCGCCGCGCATCGCGTGGACGACGCAGGCCCAGCCGCAGAACAGGTTTGCAATCGTGAACAGGCTGGGCAGCAACGACACGCCGTGCCGCAGCCCCCTGCGCTCCGGCGGCTTGGGGACGGACTTGATGCGGCTGTGGGGAGCGTGCTTCACGACCTTGTCGGACACGTTCATGGCACCTGCGCGAGTACCGTTTCGCCGGCCACTACTCTGTCGCCGGCCTTGACCATGATCCGCGCGTCAACCGGCACGTACAGATCGATGCGCGAGCCGAACTTCATTACCCCGAAGCGCTGGCCGCGGCTCACCCTGTCGCCGGGCTTCAGCCGGCAGACGATGCGCCGCGCGAGGATGCCGACGATCTGCCGGCACACCACGGTGCGGCCCCCACGCTCGAACCAGACCTCAGTCCACTCGTTCAGCTGCCCGGCCTCCACCTTGTAGGCGGGCAGAAACTTTCCGGGATGATACTCCACGTGGGTGACCGACCCTTCGACGGGGGTCCGGTTGACGTGCACGTCCGTCGGCGACAGGAAGATGCTGATTTGCCGCCAGTTGCCCTCGGGTGCGCCGGGACCGGGCTCGACCCCGGCCATCATGACGCGGCCGTCCGCGGGTGAGACCACCAGGTTGTGGCCTGCCGGGGCTGAGCGGTCGGGGTCGCGGAAGAAGAAGACGAAGAAGGCAGCCAGCACCAGAAACGGCACCGCCCAGCCCCGTCCGCCGGCCCATGCTGCCAGTGCAGCAAGGCCGACCGCGATGACGATGAAAGGGATGCCTGCGCGATCGATCAGCATCCCCTGGATGATAGCGTGCTCCCGTACAGCGAAGGGGCCACCCCGAAGGGTGGCCCGAAAACTGTTGAGAGCGCCGCAGGTTGCGGTCAGGCCGGAGCTGGATGCGCGTGGCCCTGGCGGTACGCGCGCAGAATCTCCTCCATTTGATCTTTCAGATGAAGCTTTTTCTTTTTTAGGGTGACTTCCTCGACTTGCTCGTCGCTGGAGAGGTAGTGCTTGGATTCGAGCTGGACCAGGCGTTCGTCGAGCTCGTGATGCTTGGAGGCCAATCGGCGAAACTCGTCGTTGGTCTCGAGGAGCAGGTTCTTCAAGTCCTGTGCCTCAGCCATCAGGCTTGCCTCCTTCCGAGGTCGGGCGTCTTCGACCCACCTTCTTGGCTGCACTCTACCACCCCTCTCCGGTCCTTTCAACCAAGGCTGCGCTGAGCACGAGCGCGTCCTCGACCGGATGCGTGTAATAGTCGCCGCGGACGCCGACTACCCGGAACCCCGCCCCCGCATACAGCTGCTGCGCGACGACGTTCGAGCGGCGGACTTCGAGTGTTGCCCGTCGAATGCCCATGGCGTAGCCCGCCGCCAGCGCGCCGGTCAGCAGCCGGCGGCCCAAACCCCGTCCCCGGCAATCCGGGTGTACTGCGAGGTTGTTGATGTGCATTTCAGTCGGCGACCTTCCAGAAGGCGGCGAACCCGGCGACCGGACGTTCCGGGGTCCGGATGACGAAAATTTTGCACACGCTCGGGCGTCCCAGCTCCGCCTCGTACCAGGCGCGGGTCGTCGGATTGTTGAACGACGCCTCTTCAATCGCGACGACGCCATCGAGATCGGCGTCGCCCGCCAACGGTTCGACAAGAATGCCGTCGTTCATGGACGAAGGGCGCGCTCGGCGTCGGGCCTGCGGACGTACAGCGGCTGCAGGGCGTGCGGCTGATGGTCACCCTGCCCCGCCATTCGGAGGGCAAGGCGGCCGATGGTTGGCGCCAACGCCGACACCGGCACCCGCGGCGAGCCGCTCAGCAGGGCCTCAAAACGAACCGCACCGTCGCCTGCAAACGAGCCGGGTGCGGCAGACGGGCCGGAGGAAAGGATTCCGGTGGCTCGCCAGCGCTCGAGGATGGCGGCGGGCGAATCCACTTCGGGATCGGTCAGTGCCGTGAGCATTGGCACGCCGCCCCGGATTCCAGCAGCGTCATAAGCGGCCGCGAACACTTCCCCACGCGCCGCGTCCATCCACGCGTAGACCCGGGCCTGTTCGACCGCCCGCGATTCAAACGCCGCCGCGGCTAGCGCGTCCAGGGCCGAGACGCCGACCACCGGCCGGCTGGTGACCATCGCCAGGGCCTGCATCGCGGCCAGGCCGATACGGAGGCCGGTGAATGCTCCAGGCCCTCTGGCGACCGCCAGCAGGTCGATGTCCTGGAGTGTCACGCCCCCCATTCGCAACACCTCGGCGAGCTCGCCCGGCAGCCGTTCGCCGTGCGTTCGCGCCGCGTCGCCGTCGAGGACAGCCAGCACGGAATCGTCGCGCAGCACGGCCGCGCTGCCAGCGCGGGTGGTGGTGTCGAGGGACAGGATGAGCACGGGTGAGGCGGCGCTGAGATCGTATACTCGTCCTCGTCCGTTTCGACCAGCCACGCTCGTGCCTCAGCCCTCCCAGCCTGCCGAATTCCAGGTGCCGCCAGGTACCGACGCTCACTCCCGCCATGCGCCAGTATTTCGACGCGAAGCGGCAGTACCGGCACGCGCTCGTCTTCTTCCGGATGGGCGATTTCTACGAGCTCTTCTACGAGGATGCGCTCGTGGCGGCGCGGGCCCTCGATCTCACGCTCACGTCGCGATTCGAAGGACGCGTCCGGCACGCCAGTGCCGATGTGCGGCGTGCCCTATCACGCGGTCGATGGCTACATCGCGCGGCTGGTGAAGCGCGGATACCGAGTCGCGATCTGCGAGCAGGTCGAGGACCCGAAGAAGGCAAAAGGGGTCGTCAAGCGCGAGGTCGTGCGGGTCATCTCTCCCGGCACGCTGGCTGATACGAGCTACCTCGACGCACGCGAGCCGTCCTTCTTGCTCGCCATCGCGGCGACCTCCGGCCCGCAGCACCGCGCGGCCGCGTACGGGGTGGCGCTGCTCGACCTGTCCACCGGCGAGTTCGACGTCGCCGAATACGTAGGTCCGGACGGGCTGCAGGCGTTGCAGGACGAGATCGCGGTCCTGCGTCCGCGAGAAGTCGTGGTCGCGACCGGCTACGACGTCCGCTCGGCGATCCCCGAGGTGGCGCGGCTCGAGCTGCCGGTGACCGAAGTGGACGGCTGGCACTTCGACATCGAAGCGGCGCGGCAGACGCTGATCGACCAGCTGCGGGTGAGCAGTCTGGACGGGTTCGGCCTCGAGCGGCGTCAGTCAGCCGTCGCCGCGGCCGGCGCGCTGGTCCGCTACCTCCGCGACACGCAGAAGGCGGAGCTCGCTCACGTTCGCACGATTCGCGTCAAGCAGGCGACCGACGCGCTGCTCATCGATCCGACCACGCTCAAGCACCTCGAGGTCGTTGAATCCACTGAGGGCACCCGCCAGGGTTCACTCCTTCACGAAATCGATCGCACGATCACGCCGATGGGGGGCCGGCTCCTCCGTGCCTGGCTGCTCCGTCCGCTCGTGGTGCTCGAGCGGATCCGCGACCGGCTGGACGCCGTGGAAGCGTTCGCCGTGCGCGGCACCGATCGCGCCAAGCTGCGCGAGGTGTTGAAGGCCGTCCAGGACCTCGAGCGCCTGATGTCCCGGATCGCACTGTCCACCGCCGGTCCGCGGGACCTGGCGGCGCTCAGGGCGTCGCTGGCCTGCGTGCCCCGGGTGCTGCTGCTACACCGACGCCGTCGAAGCGCCGCTGGTGCGCAGCCTTCGCGGCGAGCTGGACGATCTCGCTGACGTGCGCGGCTGGATCGAGTCGGCCATCGGCGACGAGCCGCCGGCGCTCGCCCGCGACGGCGGCTTCGTCCGCGACGGGGTCGATGCGGAGCTCGACGATCTCCGGCACATCAGCCGCTCGGGCAAGCAGGTCATCGCCGAGATGGAGGAACAGGAGCGGGCGCGGACCGGTATCGGTTCGCTCAAGATCCGCTTCAATCGCGTCTTCGGTTACTACATCGAGGTCTCGAAGTCGAACCTGCACGCGGTGCCGCCCGACTATCACCGCAAGCAGACCATTGCCGGCGGTGAACGGTTCATCACGCCGGCGCTGAAGGAGTACGAAGAGAAGGTCCTCGGCGCAGACGAGCGCATCCTCCAGCGCGAGCTGGCAATTTTCGAGACGCTGCGGGCCCGCGTCGCCGCCGAAGCGCCGCGCGTCCTCGACACCGCTCGCGCCCTCGCCGCCCTCGACGTGCTCGCCGCGTTTGCCGAAACCGCCACGGCGGCCAACTACACCAAGCCGCACGTCAGCGACGACGATGAGATCGCGGCGACCGATGTGCGTCACCCGGTGGTTGAACGGCTGGCTGGCGGCGCGTTCGTGCCGAACGACGTGCGACTCGACGGCGCCGGCTCCCAGCTGGTGATCATCACCGGGCCGAACATGGGCGGCAAGTCCACGTATCTCCGGCAGGCGGCGCTGCTCTGCCTGATGGCCCAGACCGGCTCGTTCGTGCCGGCCCGCGACGCCAAGGTCGGCATTGTCGATCGGCTCTTCGCGCGCGTCGGCGCTTCGGACAACATCGCCCGCGGCCAGTCGACGTTCATGGTCGAGATGCAGGAGACGGCACAGATCCTGAACGGCGCCACCTCGCGCAGCCTTGTCGTGCTCGACGAGATCGGACGCGGCACCGCCACCTTCGACGGGCTCTCAATCGCGTGGGCGGTAGCCGAGTATCTGGCGAAGCAGGGGCCTTCGCGGCCCAAGACGCTGTTTGCGACGCACTATCACGAGCTGACGGATCTCGCCGACGCGGTCACCGGTGTCGTCAACATGCACGTCGCGGCGCGCGAGTGGAAGGACGACATCGTCTTCCTGCATAAGATTCTGCCCGGCCGATCGGATCGCAGCTACGGCATCCAGGTCGCCCGCCTTGCCGGCCTGCCGGCGCCGGTGATCGCCCGCGCCCGCGACATCCTCCACGCGCTGGAGCAGGACGAGCTCAGTCGCGGCGGGCGTCCGGCGATCAGCGGTCAGAAGGCCGCGCCGCAGTCGCAGCTCGGATTGTTCGAAGCGACCTCACCCGTCGAGGAACGGCTCCGCGATCGCCTGCGCGAGGTGGACATCAACCGCACGACGCCTCTCGACGCGCTGCAACTATTGCAGGAACTGAAGCAGCAAGCTGAATAAAGACCTGCCAAACGAAACCACGAAGACACGAAGAGCGCGAAGCACGCACGAAGTTCCTTGTCGGGAAAGACGCGTGACATCCCCAAGAGAGTCTTCGTGCCGTCCTTCGTGACCTTCGGGCCTTCGTGGTCTCTTTCGTCAGCTCTTGATCTTGGCCAGTTCCGCTTTGGCTTCGGTGGCGAACGGCGAGTCGGCGTGTTGTTCGACGACCTGATTGAACGTCTTGCGAGCGTCGTCGGCCTTCCCTGCCAGCTTGTAGGCGCGGGCGAGCTCCATCAGCACGGCTTCGTTCGGGAGCGCGCCGTCCTTTTGCTCCGACAACTCCTTGAGCGTCGCGATGGCTGCGTCGAACTGGCCGGCCTGGATCTGGACGGAGGTCTTACCGAGACGGGCGGCGCGGGCGATCATCTGGTTGCTGCTGCCGGTCAGCTGGTCGTACTGCTTGATCGCCTCGTCGCGGCGTCCCATCTGCGTCAGGGTCTCGGCGGCGTGCAGGCGCGCGATCTGGCCGGGTTGTGAGTTGGGATATGCGTCGGCGGCAGCCATGAACTTCGGCAGCTGTGCGTCGAGCTTGGCTTGCTGCGTGGGAAATGTCCCGGGGAGCTGGCCTCCGGGGTTGGTCGGATCGTTGGTGGTCCCGGCCGGCGGCGCGGGCGGCTGCACGCGCGACTCCTCGACGACCATTGCTTCGGCGAGCAGGCCCGATGCCTTGGCGTCCATGCTCGATCTCCACGTCGAGTAACCGAGGATCCCGCCTCCGACGACGACGATTGCCACCAAGGCAGCCAGCACGGTCGTCTGGTTCTCCGCGTACCAGGTCTGGGCCGAACCGACGGCCAGCGCGAGCTCGTTGTCCTTCAGGTGATGCCGCTCGGAGGTCTTCATAACCTGCCTATTGTAACGGACCAGGCCGTCCCGTGTCCGCTGGCGGGTGTTGAGGAGGCACGGACCCGCCCGCTACCCGAAATCCTGTGCAAATGGCCGTCGAACGATCGAAGCGGGCGCTTGCACGGATGTTATGGTTCGCAGCGCGTCAGCGCCGATCGTCCTGATCGGATGACGTCGTTGAAACGTTTTGCCCTCGGCCATCACAACAGACGAGGGCATTTGAACTGCGCGCGCGAAGCGAGGCGGCGAAAGCGAGGAATCTATGTAGTCGAAGCATGCGTGGACGGTCGGGATTGTGTCTGTCGTCGCCGTTGCGGCACTCACCGGAGGTCGATGCGGGCGAATGGACAGTTCGATCCGATCGAGCCATCGGCGATCGTCCAGGTCCGAACCGTGCGAGCCGAACTGAACGGACTGCGGGATCAGATCTCCAGGCTGCAGTCCCAGGTCGCCGAGCTCAACGCCCGTAATGCCAGGCAGTCGGCCGCGCTCGCCTCCCTTCACGGTTTGCTGGGTAACGTGTCACGAGAAACCGTCAACGGCCGCGACACGCTGCGTTTCTCGGGCATGAACGTCCAGGTCCTCGACGGTTCGGGCGACACGGGGTGTCAAGACGCGTTCGCGGCTGGCAACGAACCATGCAATGGCACCGGCACAACCTGATCGTCGGCTCGAGCAGCTGGCGCGGCTACGCCAACGTTGCCTTCGGATATCGAAACGATGTCATCGGGACAGCGTCGTCAGTGACGGGTGGCTGGTTCAACACGGCTTCAGCGCGATTCGCAGTGGCTCGATCACGGGCGGGAGTGGCAATCGCGCCAGCGGCGGCTCGGTCGTCGGCGGTGCTGACAATGCGGCTTTCAACGGCGGCGCCATTCTCGGCGGGTCGAGCAACACGGCGCAGGGGGCGGGCACGGTCGTAACCGGCGGGTCCGGCAACATCAACACGGTGCCGAACAGCGTGGTTCCCTGACCGCAGTGGGTGGGATGCACGCCGCGGCCAAAGTGACGGGTACGATGGCGCGCCCGGGCAGAATTGAACTGCCGCCTTCCCGCTTAGGAGGCTAACCCAGATCAGTGTGCGCCGTGCGCATGCGGGAGGGCCCGAACGTGCGCCCGGAGTGGCGGATTACGATAGAATCTCCACGGCACTCAGTCCGGATGCAGCTGCCCTCCCGCTACGTCGTCGGACGCGAACTCGGACGCGGCGGCATGGGCGTTGTCTATGAGGCCGACGATACCCGCCTGGGCCGGAAGGTGGCCATCAAGGTCCTTCAGCGCGGGCCGGAGAGTGCCGGACGGATCCACCGCTTCGCGCAGGAGGCCCGCGCCGCGTCCGCGCTGAATCATCCCAACATCATCACGATCCACGACATCGACGCCGCGGACGAGGGTGACTTCATCGTGATGGAGCTCGTCCAGGGCGAGCCTCTGAGTCGTCTCTCCGGCGATGGGCCAACGGCCGTCGACCGAGCGATTGATTACACGAGCCAGATCGCCGCCGCGCTCGCCGCAGCGCATGCCGCCGATATCGTGCATCGCGATGTCAAGCCGGCCAACGTGATGGTGACGCGCGACGGCACGGTCAAGGTGCTGGATTTCGGCCTGGCGAAATGGACCACCGAGCCTGCCGTCGATGCGGCGACCGTCACCGGTGCTCCGCATACCCAGGCTGGAGCCATCGTCGGGACCAGTGGATACATGTCCCCGGAGCAGGCGCTCGGTCAGCCGGCCGACGCGCGGTCCGACGTGTTCTCGATTGGCGTCGTGTTGTACGAGCTCCTCTCGGGACGGCGGCCGTTCCGCGGGGCGTCCGAGTGGTCGGTGCTGAACGCGGTCGTGCACGAGCAACCGACGCCGCTGCAGGACGTCCGGCCTGACGTTCCCGAAGCCGTCGCGCAGCTCGTCGGCCGCTGCCTCGAAAAGGATCCCGCGCGGCGCTATCCCTCCGCCGTGGAACTGCTCGACGATCTCCGGCGTCTTGCGCCCGCACACACGGCGGCACGGCCGTCGCGGATGCCTCGCTACGTGGCTGTGGCCGCGGTCGTGGCACTCGCCGTCGTGACCGGAATCACGTGGGTCCTGGTGCGCCGTTGGCAGTCAGCGGCGCTCGTCGAGCGATCGCTGCCCGAGATCGAGCGGCTCACCGCCCTCGGGCAGTACGTCGACGCATATCGGGTCGGAACGGGAGCCGCAGCCCTCGCACCGGGCGATCCGCGTGTGCAGCAGGCGATCGGCGCCGCCACCCGGCCTCTCGACTTGGATGCTCCGATGGGTGCGGACCTGTACTTCAAGGACTACGCCGACGTCGACGGGGCATGGCTGCTGGCGGGCCGTGTTCCGCTCAAAGATGCGCGAGTTCCCCAGGGCCAGCTGCGGTGGAGACTCGTCAAGGACGGATTCGACGCGGCCGAAGGGGCTTCGTCGGAACGGCCGGAGCTCACGATTCATCGCCAAGGAGAGACGCCTCCCGGAATGCTTTACGTCGCTGGAGGACCGTTTCGCCAGGGGACGGCGGCGGGGCAGTTGCCGGACTTCTGGATCGACAAGTACGAGGTGACGAATCGGGAATTCAAGCGATTCGTCGATGCCGGCGGCTACCGCGACCGGAAATACTGGAAGGAGTCGTTCGACGTCGTCGACGGCCTGCGCGATCGGACCGGCCAGCCGGGTCCTGCGACGTGGGAGCTGGGCACCTTCCCCGAAGGGCAGAGTGATTATCCGGTCAGCGGGGTCAGCTGGTACGAGGCCGCCGCCTACGCGGAGTTTGTCGGCAAGCGGCTGCCGACCTTCTTCCACTGGAGGCGCGCGATTGGTTCCGTGTTGTTTGGCCAGGCGGTCGCGGCGGTAGCGAACTTCAACGGCAAGTCGGCCGAATCGGTGACCACGCTCAGAGATCTAGGCGCGTATGGCACCTACGGCCTCTCGGGGAACGTCAAGGAGTGGATCTGGAATGCGACCGGAGACCGGCGGAACGTCATCGGCGGCGCGTGGAACGATCCCCCGTACATGGCTTTCAACCGCGAGCCGCGATTGCCGCTCGATCGACACGTGACGCACGGCTTCCGCTGCGTTCGTGACGTGTCGGCGCTGCCGGCCGACGCTCTGGTGACGATTCCACCCGTCGGCGTGGCCCGTTCGGACAAACCGGTCGGCGATGATCTCTATGCCGCCTACAAGGCGCTCTACGCATACGACCGTGTTCTACTCGACCCGCGGGTCGAGGTGCTGCCCGAGACGGAGCACTGGCGCGCCGAACTCGTGTCGATTGCCGCGGCATACGGACGCGATCGTGTGCCCGTCTATCTCCTGCTTCCCAAGAACGCCGCCCCGCCCTATCAGCCCGTCATCTGGTTTCCAGGTGGATACGCGTTCGGCCTGCGTCCGCTCGACCGCGATCTCAGCGCCGCGCCGGCTGCGGCCTACTTCAACTTCATCACCCGCAGCGGCCGTGCCCTCGTGGTGCCCATCTACCAGGGCACGTTCCAGCGGTACTCAGGCGTCGGCGAATTCCCGCGCGAGGATCAGATGAACGCGTATCGAGACATGGTGGTCCAGTGGTCGAAGGACCTGGGCAGGACCATCGATTATCTCGAAACACGGCCGGATATCGATCCGGGGAAGGTGGGGTATTACGGCCTCAGTGCCGGTGCCAGCGCGGCGCTGCCTATCGTCGCCGTCGAGCCGCGCCTCAAGGCCGTCGTGCTGTTGTCCGGAGGACTCCAGTCCACTCGCCGGCCCGCCGAGGCCGATCCGAATAACTTCGCGCCGCGCATCACCGCCCCGACGTTGTTGCTGAACGGGCGTGACGATTTCATCTTCCCGCTCGAGAGCATCGCAAAGCCGCTGTTCACGCTGCTCGGTGCTCCTCTCGACCGTAAACGGCACGCCATCCACGAAGGGGGCCATCTTCCGCCACTCAACGAGCTGATCCGCGACGTGCTCGGGTGGTTCGATCAGTATCTGGGACCGGTCGCGACGCAATGAACGCGTGCGCGATGCGTTCCTGATCACAGCGGGCCGCACTCTGACCTCGACCCAGGGGAACCGTAGAAAGGGCTTTAGCCCTGGAATCTGGCGCGCCCGGGCAGAATTGAACTGCCGACCCCCCGCTTAGGAGGCGGGTGCTCTATCCCCTGAGCTACGGGCGCGCAACAGGATGATCTTAAGGCAAGGAGGCAAGACCGCGCCTCCTTGCTCTCTCCTGTCTCCTATCCCCTAACTCCTGTCCTCAGGTACTGAAGCACGGAGTAGACCGTCTCCCCAGGCAGTTTCGTCCTGCCGTTGAGGAAATTCAGCTCGATGAGAAACGCCATCGCGCGGAGGTCGCCGCCCACGTGCCTGACCAGCTTCGCGGCCGCCGACGCCGTGCCGCCGGTGGCGAGCACATCGTCCACGATCAGCACGCGCGCGCCCTTCTGCACCGCGTCGTCGTGCATCTCGAGCGCGTCGGCGCCGTATTCGAGCGAGTAGCTCTCGCGCACGGTTTTCGACGGCAGCTTTCCCGGCTTCCGGATCGGCACGAACCCGCAGCCGAGCGCGTTGGCGACCGCGGCGCCGAGGATGAACCCGCGGCTCTCGATCCCGACCACGGCGTCAATGTCCTCGCCCATGTACGGCGCCGCAAGCGCGTCCACCGTGTCGCGGAACCCGCGGGCATCGCTGAGCAGCGTGGTGATGTCGTAAAAGAGGATGCCCGGCTTCGGGAAGTCGGGCACGTGACGGATCTTCGACTTGAGATGGTCCATCGTCAGGAGTCAGGAGTCAGGAGAGAGGAGTCAGGAAACAGGAACCAGGAAACAGGAGTCAGTCGATTGTGAAGCCGTGGTTGGCCAACGGCTCGATGTCTTCGACGATCACGTGTTCGACACGCGCGCGGGAAGGGCCCTGCCGAATCGCCCGCTCGAAACGGGTCACGGCTTCAGCCTCCCCTTCCGCAATCGCCTCCACCCGCCCGTCGTCCAGATTCCGCACCGAGCCGGCAAGCCCCTCGCGCCGGGCGGCGTCGAACGCGTAGTAGCGATAGCCGACGCCCTGGACGCGACCGCTCACCAGGAACCGCCGGGCCACGCGCATCGCGCTATTGTAGCCCGGCCGTTCTGCCTTCTGCCTCTTGCCTTCTGCCTTTTGCCTTGTCCCGTGCCTCCCTATTGCCTTCGCCGACCTTGCGGTTCCGGTTGGGGCGGGGTTTTCACATCGGGATCAACCGGTTCGATCTTCTCGCGCTGGAACGCGGCGTTGAGGCGCGGCAGATCGGTCTTGACCGTCGCGTCCTTCTTCTGCAGTTCCGCATCGAGCGCCTTCGACAGCTCGTCGAACACCTCGTAGGTCTGCTGCGTCGGCCGCTGGTCGGCGCTTTCGATGACGCCCATCAACGCCGCGATCTTGTTGTTCAACTTGATCGGGAAATTGAGCGGGTCCTGGCTGCTCTGGTTCTTCACCTGGTAGACCTCCTGCTCGACCGCCGCAAGCGAGTTGAGCACGCCGTCCGCCAGCTTCTGGATCTCGGCCTTTCGCCGCGGCCCCACTTTCTCGAGCCGCTGGTTGATCTGGTCCCGGATGCCGCGAATCTGGACCACCGCCATGTTCGCGGCCGTGACCCGATCGCGCACCTGCATCGACAGCTTGAACTGCTCCTGGAGGTAGGCGTCCGTGACGCCGTCGGCGAGCAGCCGCGGATCCACGCCGAGCGTGAAATCACGCGTCTTCGTTTCGCCGTTGGCCGTGATCCGGACGGTGTACTTCCCCGGCGGCGCGGCCGGTCCGCGTTGTGGCATGGCCGCCCACATAATCATCCCAGGGAACACCGTTGCGCCCTCGTACCGCATGTCCCAGGTGAAGCGGTTGATGCCCTTGGCAACGCCGACGCGCGGCGGCGTAATGCCGAAGAACGCGGCCATCTCGGGGTCGATGCCCTCCGGCAGGCCGGTGCCCTGCTGCGGCTTCGAGCTGCCGGTGAACGTGCGCAGCACCTGTCCCTGCGCGTCGAGGAACTCGATCTTCACCTCGTCGGAGTCCTTGCCAAGGTAGTAGTCGAAAGTCACGTTCCGGTCGCGGCCGCGCAGTGGGTTGAAGGTCTCGAACACGAAGAGGTTGTTCGTGGTCAGCTCCGCGGTCGCCTGGCGCAGGACACCGATGTTATCGAGCACGTAGAAGCCGCGGCCGTGCGTCCCGATCACCAGGTCGCGCTCCTCGACGACGATGCCGTGCACCGGCGTGACGGGGAGGTTGAGGCGCAGCGGCTGCCACGAGGCGCCGTCGTTGAACGAGATGAAGATCCCGAGCTCGGTGCCCACGTAGAGGAGGCCGCGCCGTTTCGGGTCTTCGCGGATGGTCCGCGGGAAGTCAGTGTCGGGAATGCCGTTGACGATCTTGGTCCAGGTCTTCCCGAAGTCGGCCGTCTTGTAGATGTACGGCTTGCGATCGCCGAGCTGATAGCGGTTACCAGTCACGTACCCCACACCGTTCTGGTGCGGCGAGGCCTCGATCAGGCTGATGCGCGTGAAGTCCGGCAGGTCCGGCGGTGTCACCTTCTCCCAGTTCTTCCCGCCGTCCCGCGTCACGTGTACCCAGCCATCGTCCGATCCCGTCCAGATCGTGTTCACGTCCTGCCGCGACGGCGCGATCGTGAAGATCACCGCATACGTCTCGACGCCGGTCTGGTCCTTGGTGATCGGACCGCCCGACGCCTGCATCGTTTTCGGATCCGAGCGGGTCAGGTTCGGGCTGATCTTCTCCCAGCTCTGCCCCTCGTTCGTCGTGCGCCACAGGTATTGCGACGAAGCGTAGAGCGTCTTGCCGTCCACCGGCGAGAACACGATCGGGTAGGTCCACTGGAAGCGTTCCTTGATGTCGACCGCGGAGTAGCCCATCGGGTTGTTCGGGTAAATGTTCACCGCCCGCTGCTGTCCGGTCTCTCGATCGAGGCGGCTCAGGAACCCGCCGTAACTTCCGGCGTAGAACACGTTCAGATGGTTCGGATCCGGGGCAATGTAGCCGCTCTCGCCGCCGCCAACCGCGTAGAAGATCGGCGGCAGGCTTCCCTCCCCTGCTCCGGGATTCGCCTGGCTGCCGACACAGGCCGTCGAGTTGTCCTGCTGCGCTCCGCACACGTGATACGGCACGTGCTTGGTGGTGAACACGTTGTAGAACTGTCCGGTCGCGAAGTCCTGGCTCGTCCACGTGCGGCCGCCATTCACCGAGACGTTGGCGCCGCCGTCGTTGGCCTGCACCATGCGCTGATTGTCGGTGCTCGAGATCCACAGGTCGTGGTTGTCGCCGTGCGGCGGGCGGATCGTTGTCGTGGTCTTGCCGCCATCGGTGGACTTGAAGAACTGCACGTTCAGGACGTAAACAGTGTCCTTGTCCTTCGGGTCCGCGAGCAGGCGCGTGTAGTAGAAGGCCCGCTGCCGCAGATTGCGGTTGTCGTTGATCAGCTTCCAGCTCGTGCCGGCGTCGTCGGACACGAACAGGCCGCCCTTTTCATTCTCGATCAATGCGTAGACACGATTACCGTCAGCTGGCGACACCGACACGCCGACCTTGCCCCACAGGCCGGACGGCAGTCCTGGATTCTTCGAGATCTCGGTCCACGTGTCGCCGCCATCGCTGGACTTGAAGAGGCCGCTGCCCGGACCGCCGCTCGACATGCCCCACGGGCTGCGGTTCGCTTCCCACAGACTGGCGAAGATCACGTTCGGGTTCTGCCGATCGATCGAGAGATCGACGGCCGGCGTCTTCTCGTCTCGATAGAGCGTCTTCTTGAACGTCTGGCCGCCGTCGGTGGACTTGAAAACGCCCCGCTCCGGGTGATCGTTGTAGACCTGGCCGAACACGGCCGCATACACGATGTCGCAGTTGCTCGGATGGATGCGGATTCGCGCGATGGCCTGCGAGTCGCGGAGTTGCGGGAGGTGCGTCCACGTCTTGCCGCCGTCGGCGGTCTTGTAGAGGCCGTCGCCCTGGATGATGTTGCCGCGGAACTCCGTCTCGCCACCGCCGATGTAGACGACGTCGGGGTTGGACTCACAAACGGCAAGGGATCCGATCGACGAGGTGTTGATCTTGCCGTCGGTCATCGGCTCCCAGCTCGTGCCGCCGTCAACGGTTTTCCAGGCGCCGCCGCCCGTGGCGCCGAACCAGTACTCGTTCGGCCGGGCATCGCTGCCCGCCGTGGCGATGCTCCGGCCGCCGCGTGCCGGGCCGATGCTCCGCCAGCGCATGCCGTTGTATAGCCCTGGGTCGACGGTGCCAGCCGACTGCGCGGTCACGACGACGTCTGCGCTGGTCGTCGCGAAAGCGAGACCGGCAACGGCTGCCAGCATCGTGAGTTTCTTGAGGGTGCTCATGAGACGCTCCAGAAGGAAGAGACGCGCCGTTCTTCCCTGTTTAACAATCGTTCAGTGTAGCGCACCGTGCGACGCGCAGACGCCTCTCACGCGCGCCGATCGCGTGCGAGGAGTGCGATGCCGAAGGCGTTCAGCAGGAGTATCCGGACACGCCGCACCAACGCCAGCGCCACTCCCGCCGGTGCGCCAAGGCCGATCAACTGTGCGACCGACCCCGATCCCATCTCATCGATGCCGAGACGGTACGGGACGAACTTGAACGCTACAGTGATGAAACGTCCGGTCGTTTCCATGAGGAAGGCGTCTTCGATCGAAGCCGCCGCGCCACCGGGCATGAGCCGCAGAACGAGCCAGACTTCGAGCACCGCCAGCGCGTGGAACGCCGCCTCCCACGCCATCACCTGCGCCAGACGCGAGGCGGGCCAGTGCACGACGTCGTACACGCTCCGCTCGAGCGCCTCGAACGCCTCGGCAGATCCGGATCGGCCAATCGCGCGCGCCACCAGGTGCCCGGCGCGCGAGATCAGCGCGGGCCGTGTCCTGAACATCCACAACACGAGCATGACGGCAAGTCCCGATACGACCACCACGGCTTCGCCCATCCGCTCGATTACGGACGGCACATCGGCGCGCTGCAGCAGCACCCAGACGCCGCCGAGGAGCATCGCGACGACCGAGGCCGTGTAGAACCCGTTCTCGACCGTCACCGACGACAGGCTCGTCGCCGTGGACACGTGGCGGCGCGCCAGCACCACCTTCGCGGGTTCGCTGGCGAGCATTCCCAGCGGCGTGAGATTACCGAGCGCGTCAGCGGCAAGCGTCGCGGAAAAGGCTGCTCCGAGTGGCAGGCCCTCCGGATGCTCGGCGCGCGAGCAGGTGCTCCACGCTGCCGAGCGCGCCCACATGCGCGCGGCGCCGAGCGCGACGACGGCGATAAACCAGAAGCCGACGCTTTGGATGCTGGTGGCGATCGTCGCCACACCAGCCTGGCGAACGCTGGCGACCAGAAGCCCAAGCCCCAGCGCCGCGATCACGACGCTTCGCAGCGAGATGCGGGGTTGGGCGGCGGCGGCGTGGGAAGTCACGGAGGCGCGTTCAGGATAGGCCAAAGGAAAAGGCCCGCGTGACCGCGGGCCTCTTTTAGCAATGGTCGGGGCGACTGGATTCGAACCAGCGGCCTCTCGGTCCCGAACCGAGCGCTCTACCAAGCTGAGCCACGCCCCGGAGATCGAAGTGGAAGTGTAGCACATCGGCTGGTGGGACCTCGCCGGCGACAGGAATTGTCGGCGCTGACGAGGAGCGTCAGTGACGCGCTCGAATTGTCCTGCATGACTGTGCAGCGGAAGGCACCCGCTCCGCTCGATGGGCTGGCGCAACCTTTGCTCAGTCGCGGCCGAGCTTACGTGTGGCCTGCACTGCGGCAGGCAGACGAACGCTCAGGGAGACGTGAATGTCGAGAGTTTCGGTAGGCCTGCGCAACTGTGCCGCAGCACTGCTCATGAGCGCGGCGGCGCTGACGACGGCAATTCCGGCGTGGGCCCAGGCGGTACAAATGACGGTATCGCAAACGGTGGTACCGGCCGGCTCGCCGGTCGAGGTGACCCTGACCGGCCCTCCGGGTCAATTCTTCGCGGTTGGCGGCAGCACGACGGGCTCCGGCCTCACCTACGGCGGCGTCCAACTGCAACTCGGAGTGGATGCGGTCGTCCTCGCTCAGGGCGTGATTGATGGTACGGGCCGCGTGGTGGTGGCCGTGACACCGCCCTTCCGCGGCTCGGTGATCGAATCGGTACTACATCGTCGGCGTTGCCGCGACGACTTCCTCCTTTCTACCCCCGAACGCGTCGCCCGCGGTGATCGTCAAGAACGGCGACCTGCTCGGCGGCGTGATCGGTCCCGCAGGGCCTCAGGGGCCTGAAGGGCCGGCAGGTCCCGCTGGACCGGCGGGATCGACCGGTCCGCAGGGGCCGGCAGGTCCGACCGGCGCTCAGGGGCCGACGGGCCCGGCCGGAGCCGACGGCGCTCAGGGGCCGGCGGGACCTGCGGGTCCGCAGGGCGTGACAGGACCGACCGGAGCGGCCGGGGCTGACGGCGCACCGGGCGGGGTCGGCGCAGATGGGCCGCAAGGTCCGGCGGGTCCGGCGGGCGCGCAGGGCCCACAAGGTCCTGCCGGCGCCACAGGCGCGGCCGGCGCGGTTGGTCCCCAGGGGCCGGCCGGACCAGCGGGATCGCAGGGCCCGGCCGGTGCTGCTGGCGCAGTTGGTCCCATTGGTCCGCAAGGTCCGCTGGGCCCGACAGGTCTCCAGGGCCCGTCCGGACCGGCGGGTGCGCAGGGAATTCCGGGACCCCAGGGGTTGCCGGGCCTCGGGGCATTCGCTGCCGTGCAACTCGGCGCCGGCAGCACGGACTCGAACACCTACACGGAGACGCTCACAGGCGCCACGGCGGGCACCAATCCGAGCGTGACCGTTGACCTCACCGGCAGCTCCGCGATCGTGATCATCACCGCCGCGCTCGTGCCGGGCAACGGCAAATCGGGGTACGTCGGCTTCGCCGTGAGCGGCGCCACTACCATTGCGGCGAGCGACGCGCGGGCCCTGATCGCGACGACGGGGCTCAGCAGCTCGAGCGCGATGCACTACGTCACCGGGCTGACTCCTGGGTCGACCACGTTCACCCTGCAATACAAAGTGAGCGGTACCGGTGCGCAATCGTTCTCAGCCCGCAACCTGCTGGTCATCCCGATGCCCTGATCGGGTCTCGGTTACAGCGTGGGTCCGATGGGCCGCGTCTCCAAATCGGGGCGCGGCCCTTCGCGTTGAGGCAGGCCCTCTCTAGGGCAACAGTTTCGTCAGCGGCGCGATCGCGTCGAAATCGGTCAGGTCGGCCTGTAAGGGAGTCACCGAGACGTAACCTTCCATCACCGCCTCGTAATCCGAGCGGCCGCCGCTGGGGTGCCAGTCGTCGAGCGCTTCTTCGATCCAGTAATACGGCTGGCCGCGCGGATCCATTCGAGAAGCGATCTTCGTGACGTGATTGCGCCGCGCCTGGGTCGTAATCCGGAAGCCCTTCGGCTGCCCGGTATTGACGTTGATATTGAGGAAGGTTCGAGCCGGCCAGGTCTCGGCCAGGACGCCGCGCGCGATCGTCGCGGCCGCATCCGCGGCGTAGGTGAAATCGAACTCCGGGGTGCGCTTCAGCGACACCGCGATGCCGGGGATCCCGAGCAGCGCCGCCTCCATGGCGCCCGCCACCGTGCCTGAATACGTCACGTCGTCGCCGATGTTCCAGCCCTTGTTGATGCCGGAGACGACGAGATCCGGCTTGCGCTTGAGGACGATGTCGACGCCGAGATTCACGCAGTCGGTCGGCGTGCCGTCCACGCCGTAGACGCCCGGGCTGTAGGTCTCGATTCGCAGCGGCCGTCGCAAGGTGAGCGCGTGGCCAATGGCCGACGCCTCCTGGGTGGGCGCGACGACCGTCACGTCTCCAAGCGCTTTCAGCGCCTCGGCGAGCGCGTGGATGCCGGGCGAGGTCACGCCATCGTCGTTGGTAACGAGAATCACGGGCATACGAACCTTCGATCATATGCCATCGCCCCTATAATGCGCGCATGGAGTGGTGGGTGTGGCTGGCTGGGGGCCTCGTGCTGATGGTGGCCGAACTGGTCACCCCGAGCGGGTTCTTCATCATGTTCTTCGGCCTGAGCGCGCTGACGGTGGGCGTGCTGGCGCGGTCTGGCCTCGCCGAGTCGGGCTGGGCGCAGT
This sequence comes from uncultured Acidobacteriota bacterium, assembly GCA_963709325.1. Classification (GTDB taxonomy): domain Bacteria; phylum Acidobacteriota; class Vicinamibacteria; order Vicinamibacterales; family UBA2999; genus VFZN01. The sequence goes on from CAVPVV010000001.1 coordinate 1,180,627, forward strand.
GGCTGCTCTTCACCCTGTTCTCACTCGGCTATGTCCTCCTGTTCCGCGGCCAACTGGCCCGGCGTTTCCAAGTCCCGCCACCCCCCAACGTCGATTCGTTCGTCGGCGTGCTCGCCGTGCCGCAAGGAGAAATCGAGCCTGGCGCCGTCGGACGGGTCGAAGTGCGTGGTTCGAGTTGGAGCGCGCGCAATATCGGAACCGTGCCCATCTACACCGGTCAGCGCTGCACGGTCGTCAGCGTGGACGGCCTGCTCCTGGCCGTCCGCCCCGAGTAAGCTTCGTCCCCTGGAGGCACACGTCCCATGTTTCAAGGCGGCCTGTTCGTCATCATCCTGCTCGCGATTCTCGTCCTCATCGTGCTGGCGAAGACCGCCATCGTGGTGCCGCAGCAGAGCGCCTACGTCGTCGAGCGGCTCGGCCGCTATTCCGGAACGCTCGACGCCGGCTTTCATATCCTGGTTCCGTTCATCGACGTCATTCGCTACCGCCATTCGCTCAAGGAAGCCGCGGTGGACATCCCCGCACAGATCTGTATTACCCGCGACAACGTGCAGGTCCAGGTGGACGGTGTGCTCTATCTCAAGGTGCTCAACCCCGAACGCGCTTCGTACGGGATTTCCGATTACCTCTTTGCGATTTCGCAGTTAGCCCAGACGACGCTGCGCAGCGAGGTCGGCAAGATCGATCTGGACAAGACGTTCGAGGAGCGCACCAACATCAACACGTCGGTGGTCGCCGAGCTCGACAAGGCGACCGAGCCGTGGGGCGTGAAGGTGCTGCGCTACGAAATCAAGAACATCACGCCGCCACAGGACATCCTGGCGGCGATGGAGAAGCAGATGCGGGCCGAGCGCGAGAAGCGCGCGGTCATCCTCACCTCGGAGGGCCAGCGCGACGCCGCGGTGAACACCGCCGAGGGCGAGAAGCAGCAGACCATCAAGGCGTCCGAAGCCCGCAAGACCCAGCAGATCAACGAGGCCGAGGGGCAAGCCGCCGCGATTCTCTCGGTGGCGACCGCCACCGCCGAGGGCATTCGCCGCGTCGCCGAGGCGTCGCAAATGGCGGGAGGCGCCGAAGCGATCCAGCTGCGCGTCGCCGAGCAGTACATCAACGAGTTCGGCAAGGTGATCAACAACGCCGACACGATCATCCTGCCGGCGAACGTGGCCGACGTGGCGTCGATGATCACCACCGCGATGCAGGTAGTACAGGCACAGAAGAGAAGTTAGCAGTGAGAAGTCAGAGGTGAGAAGCCAAGACCGGCGTTTCCGAGCTTCCCACCTCTCACCTCTCAGTTCTCACTTCGGAACGTAGGCGATGCAGTCGATCTCGACACGCAGGCCCTCGCCGGGCAGGCCCGCGGCCTGGATCGTCGTGCGCGCCGGCCGGTGCTCGCCGAACATCCGGGCATAGACGCCGTTCATGCGCTGGAATTCGTCCATGTCGACGAGGAACACGCCGCAGCGGAGCACGTACTGCAGGTCGGAGCCCCCGGCTTGGAGAATCGCGCGCAGGTTCTTCAGGCACTGCTCGGTTTGTGTTTCGACGTCCGCACCGGCCAGCTGACCGGTCGCCGGATCGGTCGCGCCCTGCCCCGACACGAAGACGAGGCGTTCGAAGTTCATGCCCGGCGAGTAGGGACCGACCGGTTTCGGGAGGTTCGCGGCGTGTACGGGTTTGTGCATCGGCAGATTCTAGCCGGGAGCGATCGCTGGTGGCAGCGTGTCGCTGGTCCGGCAGTCGAGCGAGGGCAAGGACGGGTCTCGTATGATCGCGTGAATGGCTCGTTACAAGGTGACGCTGGAGTACGCCGGCACGAAATACAGCGGCTGGCAGAAGCAGAAGAACGCGCGCACGGTCCAGGGTGAAATCGAGCGGGCCATCGGCGCGGCCACCGGGCAGCGCACGTTCGAGTTTCAAGGCTCGGGGCGGACCGATGCCGGCGTGCACGCGCTCCACCAGGTAGCGCACCTGGAAATCGGCGCCCGATTGCCGCCGGAACAGCTCCGCCGCCAGATCAACGACGAGCTCCCGTCGGACATCAATCTGCTCCGCATCGAACCAGCGCCCGCCCGCTTCCACGCGCGACACGCCGCGGTGGCGCGAAGCTACCTGTATCAGATCTGCCGCCGTCGCTCCGCGTTCGCGAAGCCGTATGTCTGGTGGGTGAAGGACGCACTCGACCTGCGGGCGATGCGGGCGGCGGCCGCGCACTTCACGGGTATGCACGACTTCCGGGCATTCAGCGACGACGATCCCGACGAGAAGTCGACCGACGTCCGGGTCGAGGAGGTGGTGCTCGCCGAGGACGGAGATCTCGTCCTGCTTCGGGTCGGCGGCTCGCACTTCATCTGGAAGATGGTGCGGCGAATGGCCGGCGTCCTTGTGGAGGTGGGTACCGGCCGGCTTGGCGCCGACCGTGTTCCGGCGTTGCTGCGCGAGCCCTCGGAACTCCCAGCCAGGGTGACAGCCCCGGCGTCAGGGTTGTTCCTGGAGCGCGTCTTCTACGCGGGCGACGAGCGGAGCCTGCCGCTCGTCCCCGCATGTCCTGTGGCTTCCGCGCCGGCTGCTACCGCTGGTTCGCGAGCGCGTCGATGAGCGTCTCGGTCCGCTGACGGGCCCGCTCGAGCCGCTCCTTCAGGTTGTCGAAGACGAACTCGTGGCCGGCGTTGCGAGCCTCGATGACCGGCACTTCCGCCTGCCGGTATTGCTCTTCGAACTTCGCGCGCACTTCCCTGTTCTTGATCCGGCGGATGATCGACTGCGCCTCCTTGAGGCGTTCCCGTACGTCCTTGATCTTCGCTCATCAGCAACCGGGCATCGTCGGCGCGGCCGGGGCGAGCTTCCGGCTGCCCTTCGCCGTGGCACTGCGCGCAATGCTTGCCGAGCGCTGCGGGCGACAGCAGGTTGGCGGCCACTTCGCCGTGACAGGTCGAGCAGGTCGGCCCGCGATCGTCGCCGGCCTGGAGCAGCTTGTAATGCTGGCTTTTCTGGAACGCGACGAACGGCCCGGTGTGACAGGCACCGCAGGTTCTCGGCAGGTTGACTTTGCTGGCGGGGCTCGCCGGGCTCGAGGGCGGCAACATGTCCTTGTGCGCGAGAAACTTCTCGAACGTGTTGGGATTACCGCCATGACACCGGTCGCACCCGATGTTGGCGCGGCGATGCGCCGACGAGTCGTAGTCCTGCAGGTGCCGGAGCGCGAACCCGCTCCAGTTGGGCAGCGCGGACGGCGCGTTGGCGATGTGGCAGTCCGCGCAGCGGCTGCCCTGGGCGAATGCCTCGGTGGCGGCCGCGAGCAGCACGAAGGCCGCAAGTATGAGACTGCGATGGAGGATACGCATACCGGCCAGGTATTCAAGCCCGGTGCCATCCGCCATCAGGCTACTGCGGCACAATTTCCGATGGATGCCTCCACTGCTGCCGGTTTTCTGGCGCCCAGCGCCGACGCGCGCTGGCGATCCAGGAGCCGGCGATAGCATTGAAAACAGAGCGTGTGATACCGGTCCCACTTGACGATGCCCCGGTAGCGAAACAGCGCCCGCCGGGATTCGCATTCGCGGCACACGTGCTTGACGGCCGCCCGCCGTCCGAATCGGAGTTGCAGCATCATGCGCGTAGCCTAACGAGAGGCCTGGACAGATAAGGTCACGATGGAACGGCATACCGAAATCGTCCGCCAGTGGCGGCTGTTGCTCGCCCTGGAAGGCCGCGCGCGAGGTCTGACCTTGGGCGAGCTCCAGGAGGCCGCCGGCGACGGCGTGTCGGATCGGACGATCCGCCGCGACGTGAACGCGCTGGCCCAGGCCGGCTTCCCGATTGAAACCGCACGAGTCGAAGGCCGCACCCGCTACACCCTCAACCGCGACGTGTTCGGCGGCCTGGCCGCGGCCGGGTTCTCCCTCTCGGAGCTGTGCGCGCTGTATCTGAGTCGCACGCTGCTTGCGGCGCTGGCCGGCGGGCCATTTCACGACAGCCTCACCTCGGCGTTCGACAAGCTGGCCGACGCGCTTCCGCCGCCGCTCTGGCGGTTCGTCGATCAACTCCCGCAAGCGCTGGCAGCCAAGGCGCCCGTGGCGCGCGCCCAGACTGCGGCACCCCGCCACGTGGACGCGCTGATGAGCGCCATCCTCGCGCATCGGCGCGTACGCATGCGCTATCACTCCTTCGCGAGCCGCGAGGTAAAGGACTACGTCGTCGAGCCGTACCGCGTGGCCTACGCGCAGGGGACGTTGTACCTGTTTGCCTATGTTCCGATCTACGGCGAGATGCGCACGTTCGCCGCGCATCGCATTCAGGAGGTGACGGTGCTCGAGGAGACGTTCGATCCGCGGGAAGCCTCGGCTGGAGTGTTTCCGGATTCACTCGGCGCCTTCTCCGGGACACCCGAGCACGTCGTTGTCGAGTTTTCCGCCGCCGAGGCGCCTTACATCCGCGAACGTGACTGGCATCCGAGCCAGCAGCTGGCAGAGCTTCCCAATGGCGGTGTTCGCCTGTCGCTCGACGTTGTCATCGACTGGGGACTCGAAGCGTGGATTCTCGGTTTCGGACCGGCCGCACGCGCCGTCGCGCCGGCGCCGCTGGTCGCGCGGCTCCGCGAGCGGCTCGACGAGGCACGACGGCAATACTCGTAGCCGCGTGGCTATTTGCTCAGAACCCAGGTGGTCATGGACCGCTGATCCTGGACGACCGTCGTCTTCAGCGGATCCAGGAGCGTGGCGCCGAGCTCGTGCGTCTTCGTCAGCAGCCGCTCCGCCGAGACCAGATAGCGCTCCGAGCCGTCCGGCAGCCGGAAGCGATTGGACCCGAGCGGCCGTGCACCGTCGAGCCCGATACTGGAGGCGAGACGGCAGAACAGCATCCCGCCTGGCTTCAGCACTCGCCACATCGCAGCCGTCATGGCGTCGAACTGCGCGTCATCGCGGGCGAAGTGCAGGACGGCGCTGCTGATCACAACGTCGAACGAGGACGAAGGGAACGAGCACGCTTCCACTGCTTCCACTCTGAACTGGGCAGCCGGCAATTGAGGCGCCAATGCCGCCGCCAACTGGCGCACCTGCGCGATTGCTTCCGCGTTGTCGTCGATCCCGCTGACATCGAACCCGTTCCGCAGGAGGAAGACGAGGTTGCGCCCGCCGCCGCAGCCGGCGTCCAACACGCGCATGCCGGTCGCGATCCGTCCCCGCAGCAGTTGATCGAACACGTAGATGTCGATCGCGCCGAATTGTTCTTGAAGTGTCATCTCGGCCTGCACTCGCTCGCGCCGGACACGCTCACGTGTGCGCGATCATCAGGACGTAACCGTCCGGCATCAACAAGACGTTGCCGGAAGCCGGCGACGTCGGTTGTCGCTTCCCATTCGACGCGGAACCCGAGCACGTCCACGAAGAACGCCTTCGCAATGCTCAGGTCGTCGGCCGGAAGGATTGCGACAGCTTGTGCCATGACGGTTCTATCCCGGCGATGTTGCCGTCAGAAGCACGCGCAGGTGCTGCCGCTCGTCGCCGCCTGGCGACATCCCGATTCGCCGGTACGCTGCCAGCGCGGGCAGGTTGCCGGCCGCGACTTCGACTTCGATCGCGCGGCAGCCACGCCGGCGGCATTCCGTCACGAGCGCGTCGAGGGCCGCGCCGGCGGCACCCTTCCCGCGATGCTCGGGCCGCACGAACAGGTCATCGACGTAGGCCAGGAGGCCGCCGAACTCCATCGCGAACCGCACCGACAATACGAGGTGACCAACCGGCTGGCCGCGCTCCTCGATGAGCCACGCGGCGCCCCGGTCAGGATCGCCGATCAGTTGATTGAAGGCAGCGGTCGCCCACGTCTCGTCGAGGCCGAAGCCTGATTCGGCGTAGAACTCTCGCATCAAGGCGACCAGCGTCATGACGTCGGCAAGAACCGCGAGCCGTACGCGGAGGTTCGCCGCAGGCGTGTCCGCCACCAGCCCTTCCGGCTTCGTGTCGTGCATTGCAATCGGCCCTGAGCCGTTTGGTCTAGTGCGCGGCGTCCTTGTGAACCGCTGCACCGGCGTGGAGGTGAAGGACGCAGTTGGTGGGCGGGCCCAGAGGCATCGTGTCCGGATCGATGCCCGTGACGCTCCGTACCCGCTCCTTGAACCAGTTCGCGAATCCCTCCTGTGCCCCCGCGTATTCGCTGGCCGCGGTTGCAATCGTCTTACCCGAGAACTCGGTGATCACGATCACCCACATTCCTTCGGCGTGCTGCTGCACGTGCCAGCTTTCGTGCCCGATCGCGAGGCTGGAATAGAACGCGGCCGCCCCACCGGCGCGTGTCGTCTGCAGATCGCGGGCGAACTGCTGCATCTCGTCTTCCTTACCGGGCAGGACGGGAAAGGCGCGAACGACCAGGTCCATAGGCGGCCTCCTCAGCAATCAGGGCTGGGATTGTAAGCCAGGCTCTGCGAGGAGGCGGGTCAGCGTGGCCAGCAGGGGTGCCTGAGCCGGCAGGATTCGCCGGCCGGCTTCGGGCATTCGGAACCACGCGGCGCGATCGACTTCGGGATAACTGTGGCGTTCGCCGGAGCCGCGTGGCCATTCCATCTCGAACGTGTTACTGCGGACCTTCGACGCGTCGAGGTCTCCTTCCGCGGCGAAAGCGTGAACGATCTCTGCCGCTGGCCAGGCGGACGTAGCCGAGCGGGGTTGCCGGCGCGTCGATGGCGAAGCCGGTTTCCTCCTGGAACTCGCGGCGGGCGGCCTCGAGCAGCGCCTCGCCGGCCGCGACTTCGCCTTTGGGGATGGTCCAGGCGCCCATGTCCTTGCGTCGCCAGAACGGCCCGCCCGGGTGAACGAGCAACACCTCCACTGCGGCGCCGCTGCTGCGGCGGTACAACAACAGGCCGGCACTGATCACCGGCACGGCTGGGGGGCCCCCGGGTTCACCCGGCTACTTTACGGCAAAGGCGAGGCACCAGCAGAACTCAGCACTGAAAAGGGGGTGATGACTGATTCCAAGCCCCAAGCCCCAAGCCCCAAGCCCCAAGCCCCAAGCCCCAGGCCCCAGGCCCCAGGCCCCAGGCCCAGGCCACGGGCTACGACACGAAACTGACTTTGGCCACGGCCAGGGCGACGACGAAGACACGCTCGTTGTTCGATTGAGGGTCGGCTGGCGTCATAAAGAAGCCCGGACGGTCCGCCTGGTAACCCTGGGTGGAACCGACGAGGGTTTCGCCGTCCTTGAAGGTGACGTGGACCTTCCGTCCTGCGACTGGCCCGGCGAACTCCTTGACCTCCATGTAGGCGGGGTTTCCGACCAGCGATTTCACGAAGAAGACCGCTTTCAGGTCGGCGACTGCCACTCTCTCCGGGCGCGAACCGCCTTCGGACCCGATTACGTGGAAGGCGTCCTTTGCCGGCGCGAAGTCCTGGGTGGTCCCCTTCAACATCCGCCCGTCGGCAAACCGCGCCACGATTCGGTTCGGCAGCATCGTCGCCGGGCAGATTACCTCAAGTGTTCCCAGGACTGCGTGAGGTTTCCGCCTGCCGCGCGCTCGATGTCAGTGGGACCAGTCCGCTGAGTCGATCCAGATCAAGGCCCTGAGTCGATCCGAATCGGGGGACTGTCCCCTGATCCGGAACGCAGCAGGGGACTGTCCCCTGTCGCCGCGCGGGTTCCGATATCCTAGGAGCGCAGTGGCAGCGCCTCAGCAGAGCCCGGCCGATTCCGAAGCCCGACAGGCAGACGCCGCTTTGCTGGACGACTTGCGAGCCGGGAGGGCGGGCGCTTACGAAAAGCTCGTCCGCAGCTACGGCGGCCGGCTGCTGGCCGTGGCCCGGCGCCTGTTGACGAGCGAGGAAGATGCCCGCGATGCCGTGCAGGAAGCCTTCCTCAACGCATTCAAGAACATTCATCGGTTCGAAGGACAGGCCCTGCTCTCCACCTGGCTGCACCGAATCGTCGTCAACGTCTCGTTGATGAAGCTCCGAAGCCGCAAGCGAAAACCCGAGGAGTCGCTGGACCACCTCCTGCCAGCGTTCAGAGACGATGGGCATTTCGCCGAACGGTTCGACAGCGGGTCAGAACCGGCCGACGAGCGGCTGGCCCGTGAGGAAGAACAGACGGCGGTGCGAGCGGCCATCGACGATCTCCCGGAACACTATCGAACCATCCTGCTACTGCGCGACATCGAAGGGATAGGCACGCAGGAAGTGGCTGAGCAACTGGGAATCACCCCGAACGCCGTGAAGTTACGCCTCCACCGCGCCCGCCAGGCGCTCCGCACGCTGCTCGCCCCCCGACTGGGAAGACCTGGCCGATGACCAAACTCACCTGCCGCGCCTGTGCCGAATTCCTTGCCGATTACCTGAGCGGGGAGCTCGAGATCGAGGTACGGGCGTCGTTCGAAGTGCACCTGGACCGGTGCCGCAACTGCCGGTGCTACCTCGAACAATACGCGGCGGTGATCAAAGCCGGTCAGACAGCCTGCGCCCGCGAAAACGAACGCGCCGCCCCCTTGCCCGAGGAACTCGTGCGGGCGATTCTGGAAGCCCAGAAACTGCGGTAATGCCAGGAAATCGGGACGCCGCCGCCCGCTAGGCGCTCGTCGGCTCCTCGTGCTCCTCGACCGGGCCCTGCCGCCGCGCGAGCGCGTAGGTGATCGCAAAGATGACCACGATCAGCCCCAGCGAGAACCACTTGGGGATCTCGAACTTTACCCAGCCCTCGGCGTTGGCGTACTCGAGTAGCAGCTTCAAACCCACCCAGGTGATGATGATGAACGCTCCGTCCACGAGCAGCGGATAGCGTCGGATCACCGCAAGCAGCTTCCCAATCAGCATCCGCATCATGACGATGCCGAGGATGCCGCCGCTAATCACCACCCACAGCTTGTTCGAGACCGCCACGGCGACAAGGATCGAATCGATGGCGAAGACGATGTCGGTGAGTTCAACCTTCACGACCGTCGCCCAGAACGGCGAGAGTCCGAGCCACGGCTCGGCCGGCTTGATCTTCTGACGTTCCTCGGCGCTCTCATGGCCGAAGAAATGCTGGTACGGCAGATACAGCAGGTAAAGCCCGCCGGCCAGCTTCACCCAACCGAGGTGCAGGAGGTACGCCGCCATCGCTGTCGCGGTGGCCCGCATCGTGAACGCGCTGGCCATGCCGTAGCGCAGCGCTTTCTGCTGCTGGTGACGCGGCAGGCTGAGCACCCGAACCGCCAGCACCATGGCGTTGTCGGCGCTCAGGATGCCCTCGAGACCCACCAGAAGGGCAATCGTAACCAGATCGGAAACATGAATCTCTGGCACGTAGCCTTCCAGTATACCTGCTGATCGCGATCAGTCCCTGGCGGCCAACTTCCGTTTGACAGCGGGGCTTGTGAGCTCCCGAAGGACGTCTTTCCCGACCCACCGGGGATCCAGGATCCGTGGCGGCGGCGAGGCGCCGGGCCAGGCGCACAGCCCGCGCGTACAGCCGCCGATTTCGCTTCCCGATCTGCCGCAGCGCCCAGCTGATCGCCTTCAACACCATCGGTCGTTCGTCCCGGGCACCAGCGACGATGAGCGGGACCTGGGCAAGGAATTCCTGATCGGTCGCGTTGCGCTGATGCACGGCGAGGCCGGCGAGGAGTGAAAACGCAGCGCGCTTGACATACTCGGGCCTGGCACGGCTCCACTGCCGAACCTTTCGCCACGCATAGGGCGTACGGACGAAGAGGTGAATGCAGGCCGTGTCGCAGATGGCCCAGTTCTCAAACTCCCGCGCCCACGCGTCCATCTGTCGCGGAGTGACTGCCGACGGCTCGTCCACGAGCGCCGCAAGGACGCGGGCTTCATGCCAGCCGCTCGCCCAGAGGATTCCCGCCAGCGCGTGGTCGCGCCGCAGGCGGCGGACGCGCGGCCGCATCGTGGCCATCGAGACGCCGAACGCCTTCTCCGAGTGGATCGCCTAGCGGGCCATGCCGGCGACGTTGCGGCGACGTCCGCGGCGCCGAAGCCAGGCGAGGACAACGGCCGCCGGATCAGAACTGGAAGTAGATGAAGTCCGCGGTCCCGGCATACAGCGTGACGATGGCGTACAACATACCCGCGGCGAGTACCGCGCGGGCCGGCGGCGCGACCGGACCCAGGAGCCGCCGTTCCTCGACCCAGACGTAGGCATGGTGCAGGACGATGGGCAGCAGGAAGAGGGCTCCCACCGTTTCGCGCGGTCCGATACTCCAGTCCTGGAGGGCGGCGATGTTCCCGAGAATCAGGCCGGCCTCCTCCATCGACTGGCTGCGGAAGTACACCCAAGCCACGAGCACCACCGATTGCACGACGGCGTACCATGCCACGCGGACCGCGAGCTGCTGCCCCCAGCCGTCGTCGCGATGCAGGTGCAGCAGCCGTTCGATGGCCAGCGCCGCGCCGTGGATCGCGCCCCAGGCGATGAACATGTAAGCGGCGCCGTGCCACATGCCGCCGAGCAGCATCACGATCATCAGGTTGACGTAGGTGCGGACTCGCCCGTGCCGGTTGCCGCCAAGCGGGACGTAAAGGTAGTCGCGGAGCCAGCGCGACAGGGTCATGTGCCAGCGTTCCCAGAAGTTCTTGAACGAGGCCGCCAGGTAGGGAGCGTTGAAGTTGATCGGCAGCCGATACCCGAGCAGGTATGCAGTACCGCGCGCGATGTTCGAGTACCCGGCGAAATCCGCGAAGATCTGCCCTGAGAACATCAGCGCGAGCCACAGCGCGAAGCCGCTGCCCGCATCCTCCGCCGCGCCTCGGGACCAGTACTCGTCAACGTAAACCGCGAGGTTGTCGGCGCAGACCATCTTCAGGAAGAAGCCGGAGACGATCAGCCATGCCCCTTCGTAGAACACTCGCGCGCGCAGTCGGCGCGGACGCGGCATCTGCGGCAGGAATTCCACGGCCCGGACGATCGGCCCGGCGACAAGCTGCGGGAAGAAACTGATGAACAGGAAAAACGGCCAGAAGCCGCGCAGCGCCTTCAACTGCCCGCGGTACACGTCAATCGTGTAGGACATCGACTGGAACGTGTAGAAACTGATGCCCATCGGCAGCGCGATTCCGAGCTCGGGCGGAAGCGCGGCCGCGTCCTCGCCGAGCAGGTCGGCGAGCACGCGCATCAAGAACCCCGAATACTTGAAGAACGCGAGCAGCCCGAGGTTCGTGCCGAGCGAGATCGTGAGGATCCACCGGCGGCGTCCCACGGCCGAGTGCGGCACGCGCTCGAGCCACAGCCCCGCCCAGTAATCGATCCCCGCGCTCAACAGCAGGATCCCGATATAAGCCGGGATGTGCCAGGCATAGAACAGCGCGCTCGAGACGATCAGGACGAGGACGAAGGCCGGTTCGATCTTGCGGCGGCCGATCGTGAGGCGGGCGGCAAAGACGATGGCGAAGAGGGCCGCGAAAGCCCACGAGACGAAATTCACTGAATCACGCGCCCCAGTTCACGACTCAGGCCTTCGGACCATGCGACCGCCGAGTTGTGATCCAGATGGTCTCCGTCGTGGCTGCCGAGGCCGAACGGATGGGACGTGACCAGGGGCACCCCGAGTAACTCAGCGAAGAGGGCCGGCCCACCGGCCATCGGCTTCGGCGTGGGCACGAATGTCAGCACCAGCGCCGCTCCTCGCGCCGCCATCGCCGCATGGAACCGCTGTGCCGACTCGGATTCCTTGACGTTCAGCGGCGGTGTGTGCATGTCACGTCCCCCGACCGCGAGACGCGCCGGTTCCCAGGGATAGACCTCCCACGTCCCGTTGATGCGCGAACGGTAGCCGATCACCTCCCGTCGCCAGAGAAATCCGGCCCGGCCGAACAGGTCAATCCAGTTGGGCACCGTCTGGTGGAGGACGCGGCGGACGGCATGCGAGGCTTCGGCCTCCCATCGCTTCCGCCACGCGCCGAAGTGCGAATCGCTCACGGTCGCGGTGGCCGCGTCCGAGAGGCTGTCGGAGAAGAACCCGTCGGCGTTGACGATGACGTATCGCGGCCGCAGGTCGAACTTCTCGATGATCGCCAATGGAAACCGATCGGCTTCGCGGAAGCCGAAACCGAGTGCGTAGTAGCGGAGCCCGCGAGACTCGAAGAAGCGGCCGAGCACCCCGGGCCGGGCCGCGAACATCAGCCGGGAATTGCCGAGCAGGAGCACGTCGGCGCGGCGAAGGTGCGCGATCGCCTCGCGGTCGAGGCCGAAGTAGAGCACTTGGTGCTCGATATTGCCGCCGCCGTCGTAAGCGAGGTAGTGGTCGTCGGAAGGCGGCTCGACCTGCCGGATGTTCATCGAGTGACCCAGGCCCGGCCACATCGTCCATAAACCGGCGGTCACGGCCAGCAACAGTCCGAATACGCATCCGAACAGCAGGCCGGGCGAAACGGGCTCGCCTCGGGCTGGTGTGCGGCTCGTATTCAACATTAATCAATATAAACCGTAACTGCACATTCCGGCACTACCGCTTGTTGACACGACTCGTATCAAGGCCTACACTCGAAGTGTGTCAAGTTCCGACTTGCTCTTCATCTCGGTCGCGGCGCGGATGCTCGACATGCACCCGCAGACCCTCCGGAAGTACGAACGGCTCGGCCTGGTGCGTCCGGCGAGGACCATTGGCAGCATGCGCCTCTACTCCACCGAGGAGATCGAACGGGTGCGCTTCATCAAGCGGCTGGTCGAACAGGACGGCGTGAACCTGGCCGGCGTGCAGCGGCTGCTGGCGCTCGCCGAGGTGGTGCAGCGGCTGCGTCCGCTGCTCAACGAATCGCTGATCGCACGTGACGCGGGATATCGTCGCCGGCTGCTGCGCGAAATCGCCGCGCTCGACGGCTTGCTGGGGCTCGGGGAGGCGTAGGCGATGGATTTCAAGGACTACTACGCCGTCCTGGGCGTGCCCAAGACCGCCACGGACAAGGAGATCAAGCAGGCGTTCCGCAAGCTCGCCCGGAAATATCACCCTGACGTGAACCCGGGCGACAAATCGGCGGAGGCGCGCTTCAAGGAGATCAACGAGGCCAACGAGGTCCTCAGCGACCCGGCGACGCGCAAGAAGTACGACGAGCTTGGCGCGAACTGGCGCCAGTACGAATCGGCGGGAGGGCCAGGCGGCCCGTTTGCCGGCGGCGGTCCGTTCGGCGGGCAGGGTGGCCAGTGGAACTGGACCACCGGCGGCGGCGCGCCGGGCGGCTTCCGCACCATGACCGAAGACGAGGTGGCGGAGATGTTCGGGGGCGACAGCGAGAGCCCGTTCTCCGACTTCTTCCAGACCTTCTTCGGCGGTGGCGGCGGCGCGCGCAGCAGCGGTGAGCGGCGCGGCGGCCGCGGCCGATCGCACAAGCAGCAGGGGCGCGACGTCGAGCACGAGTACGAGATCGATCTCGAGTCTGCCGCGCAGGGTGGCGTGCACCGCCTCCAGCTCAGGCACGATGGCGAGGCGCGCAGCGTCGAAGTGCGGATTCCTCCCGGGGTCGTCGACGGATCGCGCGTCCGTGTGGCCGGCGAGGGTGGCCGCGGGACGGGCGGCGCTGCCAGCGGCGACCTGTTCCTGCGCATCCGGCTCAGGCCGCACTCGGCTTATCAGGTGAGTGGACGGGATCTCACCGCCCGTGTCAGCGTCCCGGTTTCCACGGCCGTGCTCGGCGGCGAGGCGACGGTCATCACGCTCGGCGGCAAGAGCGTCCGCCTGAAGATTCCGGAGACGACTCAGCCCGGACAGAAGCTGCGGTTGCGCGGGTTGGGCTTGCCGCCGCTCGGCGACAAGAACACAGCTGGGGATCTGTTCGTGGTGGTCGATATCGCACTCCCCCGCTCGCTCGACGATGACACGCGTAAGGCTTATGAGGCCCTGGCACGGATCGAGAAGGCGTAAAGGCGAAGGCCAGAGGCAAAAGGCAAAAGGCAGAAGGCAGAAGGAAAGGCAGAAGGCAATGAATCTCCAGAAGTTCACCGAAAAGGCACAGCAGGCGATCCTCGCGACGCCGGAGCTTGCGCGGGAGTACGGGCACGCATCGGTCGAGCCCGAGCACCTGCTCGTGACGCTCCTCGAGCAGGAGGATGGTGTTGTTCCGTCCGTGCTTCGCAAGCTGGCGGTCGATCCGGTTGCGCTCGCCGGCGAGGTGCGCGAAAAGCTCGACAAGCAGCCGAAGATGTCGGGCGGAGGGGCGGAGCCGCATCTCTCGCCACGGCTGCGAGTCGTGGTCGATGCCGCCACCGCGGACGCGAAGCAGATGCAGGACGACTACGTCAGCACCGAGCACCTGCTGCTCGGGCTCGCGAGTGAGCGCGGCCGTTCGGCGTCGGCCGAAGCCCTCAAGCAGCAGAACATCACGCGGGATCGTATTCTCGAAGCCCTGACGAGCGTTCGCGGCAGCCAGCGCGTCACCGATCCGAACCCCGAAAACAAGTACCAGGCGCTCGAGAAATACGGCCGCGATCTGACCGAGCTTGCGAAGAAGGGCAAGCTCGACCCGGTGATCGGCCGCGACGAGGAAGTCCGTCGCGTAATCCAGGTGCTCTCGCGCCGGACCAAGAACAATCCGGTGCTCATCGGCGAGCCTGGCGTCGGCAAGACCGCCATCGTCGAGGGGCTGGCGCAGCGCATCGTTCGCGGTGACGTCCCGGAGGGGTTGAAGGACAAGAAGATCATGGCGCTCGACATGGGCGCCCTGGTCGCCGGTGCGAAATACCGCGGCGAGTTCGAGGAGCGGCTCAAGGCGGTTCTGAAGGAGATCGTCGATTCGGAGGGCAAGTTCATCCTCTTCATCGACGAGTTGCACACCGTTGTCGGCGCCGGCGCCGCTGAAGGCTCGCTCGACGCGTCGAACATGCTCAAGCCGATGCTGGCTCGCGGCGAGCTGCACACCATCGGTGCGACCACGCTCGACGAGTACCGCAAGCAGATCGAGAAGGACGCCGCGCTGGAGCGCCGCTTCCAGCCGGTGATGGTCGGCGAGCCGACCGTCGAGGACACGATCTCGATCCTTCGCGGCCTGCGCGAGCGCTACGAGATTCACCACAAGGTGACGTTCAAGGACGCCGCGCTGGTTGCCGCCGCGGTGCTGTCGAACCGCTACATCACGGACCGCTTCCTGCCCGACAAGGCCATCGACCTGGTGGACGAGGCGGCATCACGCCTCCGGATCGAGATCGACTCGATGCCGGTGGAGCTCGACGAGGTGCGCCGCCGGATCATGCAGCTCGAAATCGAGCGCGAGGCGCTGCGCAAGGAGACCGACAAGGCCTCGCAGGAGCGGCTTGGCCGGCTCGAGCAGGAGATCGCCAACCTCAAGGAGCAGCAGACCCGCCTCCAGGCCCAGTGGCAGCGTGAGAAGGACACCATCAAGGGCACGAGCGAGCTGAAGCAGCAGCTCGAGGACGGGCGTCGCGCGCTCGAAGATGCCGAGCGCCAGGGCGACTACGCAAAGGCCTCAGAGCTCAAGTACGCGACGATTCCGGGCCTCGAAAAGCGGATTGCCGAACAGGAAGCGCACGATGGCAGCACCGAGCCGCGGATGCTCAAGGAGGAAGTGGACGATGAGGACATCGCCGAGGTCGTCGGCAAGTGGACCGGCATTCCGGTCAGCCGCCTGATGGAAGGCGAGATCCAGAAGCTGCTCAAGATGGAAGAGCGGCTGCACCAGCGTGTCGTCGGCCAGGACGAGGCCATCAATGCGGTGGCCAACGCGATTCGCCGCGCCCGCGCCGGGCTGCAGGATCCGAACCGGCCGCTCGGCAGCTTCATCTTCCTGGGTCCCACCGGTGTCGGCAAGACGGAGCTGGCCCGCGCGCTCGCCGAGTTCCTGTTCGACGATGAGCACTCGATGATCCGCATTGACATGTCGGAGTACCAGGAAAAGCACACGGTGTCGCGGCTGATCGGCGCGCCGCCTGGATACGTCGGCTATGAAGAGGCCGGCCAGCTGACCGAGGCCGTGCGGCGGCGGCCGTACGCGGTGGTGCTCTTCGACGAGATCGAGAAGGCGCATCCGGAAGTGCTGAACGTCATGCTGCAACTGCTCGACGACGGGCGGTTGACTGACGCCAAGGGTCGGACCGTGGATTTCAAGAACACGGTCGTGATCATGACCTCGAACCTTGGCAGCCAGTACATCGCCGAGATGGCGGCAAGTGGAACTGTTGAGCTGCCCGAGGGGGTGCGGCGTCAGGTCACCGACGCGCTCCGGCAGCACTTCCGGCCGGAGTTCATCAACCGCATCGACGAGGTCATCTTCTTCCACGCGCTCTCGGCAGCGCACATCAAGGAGATCATCAGCATCCAGGTCACGCACCTGCTGAAGCGGCTCGAAGAGCGCAAGATCCACGTCGTCCTCGCCGATTCGGCGAAGGATTTGCTGGGGAGGGAAGGGTATGATCCGATGTATGGCGCCCGTCCGTTGAAGCGGGCCCTGCAGCGGCTGGTGCTGGACCCTCTCGCCCTCCGCGTGCTGGAAGGCGACTTTGGCGAGGGCGATACCGTGGCCATCGAAGCCGAGGGCGGCCACCTCACCTTCGGCAAGCTCAAGCCGGCAGAGGAAGCGACGGCCGGAGCCCGGCGCAAGTAGCGCGACGATGGACGTCACGAGTGAACAGGTAAACGCGTAGGAGCATCGGTTGGCCAGTTCTTCGAATCCGTCCGGCTCGAGAGACAAGCGATCGGTCACGCCTCGTCCCACCGCTCTCTGGTGGTTCCTCGGCGTGCTCGTGGTCCTGGCCATCGGTCAGGCGCTGTTCATGACGCCGGGCGGACGGCAGGTTCCGTACAGCGAATTCAAGGCGCTGGTCCGCAGCGGCCAGGTCGCGGAAGTGGCGGTCGGCGACAGCCACATCCGGGGCGTACTCAAGAAGGCCGAGCAGGGGCAGCAGGCTACTTTCTCGACGACGCGAATCGAGGATCCGAAGCTTGTCGAGGATCTCGATCAAGCTGGCGTCAAGTACAGCGGCGAGGTCGTCAGCCGCTGGCTGCCGGAAATTCTCGGCTGGGTCGTGCCGATCCTGTTGCTGATCGGGCTCTGGACCTTCTTCTTCCGGCGGATCGGCGGGGCCGAGGGCGGCGTGATGTCGTTCGCTCGCAGCCGCGCCAAGATCTTCTCGGAGGACGACGTCAAGGTCAGCTTCCAGGACGTGGCCGGCGTCGACGAGGCGGCCCAGGAGCTTCGCGAGATCGTCGAGTTCCTCAAGACTCCACGGAAGTACACGAATCTCGGCGGCAAGATTCCCAAGGGCGTGCTGCTGGTCGGACCTCCCGGTACCGGCAAGACACTGCTGGCCCGCGCCGTCGCTGGCGAAGCCAAGGTCCCCTTCTTCAGCCTGTCCGGTTCGGAGTTCGTCGAGATGTTCGTCGGCGTCGGGGCCGCGCGGGTCCGCGACCTGTTCTCGCAGGCCGAGGCCAAGGCCCCCTGCATCGTCTTCATCGACGAGCTCGACGCGCTCGGTAAGACGCGCGTGCAGAGCCCGATGGGCAGCCACGAGGAGCGCGAGCAGACGCTCAACCAGCTCCTCGCGGAAATGGACGGGTTCGATCCGCGCAAGGCCATCATCATCATGGCCGCGACCAATAGGCCCGAGGTGCTGGACCCCGCCCTGATGCGCCCCGGTCGCTTCGACCGGCAGGTGCTGGTGGACAAGCCCGACATCAGGGGCCGGGAGGCCGTGCTCCGCATCCACGTGCGCAACGTGAAGCTCGCACCCGAAGTCAATCTCACCAAGATCGCCGCGCGCACTGCGGGCTTCGCCGGCGCGGACCTGGCGAACCTGGTCAACGAGGCGGCCTTGCTCGCGGCGCGGCGCGACAAGAGCGCAGTGGACATGGCCGACTTCGACGAGGCAATCGATCGCCTGATCGCCGGCCTCGAGAAGAAGCGGGTGATCAACCAGAAGGAGCGCGAGATCATCGCGTATCACGAGTCGGGCCACGCGATTGTCGCAAGCGCCCTGCCCGGGATGGATCCGGTCCACAAGATTTCAATCGTCGCGCGCGGCTTCGGCGCCCTCGGCTACACCATGCAGCTGCCGACCGAGGATCGCTACCTGATGCAGAAGCAGGACCTGCTCAACCAGCTCGCGGTGCTGCTGGGCGGCCGCTCGGCGGAGGAAGTGGCGCTCGGGGAGATCTCGACCGGGGCGCAAAACGACCTCCAGCGCGCCACCGATCTCGCCCGGGCGATGGTGACGGAATGGGGAATGAGCGACCGGGTCGGCGTCGTGCACTTCGAACCGGCGCGGCGCAACCGGTTTCTCGACGTGGCGATGCCTGCCGAACGCGGTCCCTACAGTGAAGACACCGCGCGGCTGATCGACACCGAGGTCAAGCAGATCGTCACGAACGCGCACCAGGAGGCACGCCGGATCCTCCGCGAGCAGCGCGAGCTGCTCGAGCGCGTCACCCGTCGCCTGCTCGAAAAGGAAGTGATGGAGGGCGAAGAGCTGCGCGCGATGATCGCGGCCGGGCCGACACCACAGCTGGCGCCCTGACTGCGTATCTGGTAGCGGTCCTGGCCACATTCAGCGGCCGGTAATTCCTGGAACATTTCACGCCGAAGGTGCGTCTGGTTGTTTTGTCTGCATTGCAGGCATTACAATCCGCCGCATGCCACCGAAACCGCCTTACGTCGGGGAGTTCGAATACGCCGTGCTGCTTGCCGTCCTCCACCTCAGCGAGGATGCCTACGCGGTCCCGGTGCGCGAGTTCATCGAATCCCGGACCGGGCGTCCGGTGGCGCGCGGCGCACTCTACACCGCCCTCGAGCGCCTCGAAGCGAAGGCGTGCCTGCGGTCGCGCATGGGCGATCCGACACCCGAACGGGGCGGACGAGCCCGGCGCTACTTTGCCCTCACGCCGCTCGGGCTGCGGACGCTGCGGGCTACACATACCGCCTTCGCCCGCCTTTCCGAGGGGCTCGAAGCCGTACTGGAGGAGTCATGAGCGCGTCCACTCCGCCGCCGCGCGCCGCCGATCGGCTGCTGCAACTCGTCCTGCGCGACCCCGAATGGCGCGACGGCGTCGTCGGCGATCTCCACGAGGAATTCGCCGCTCACTGTCAGCGGCTCGGTGACGGCCGTGCGCGCCGGTGGTACTGGTGGCAGGCGCTCGCGATCGCCAGCCGCGTATCGCTGGGTCGACTAGTGCCTGGACACACGACACGTCGGCGCTGGCGTCAGCCAGAGCCGGAATCGAGCAGCCGGTGGGCGTGGCTGCGTGACGTCCACCACGCGGCGCGCGCCCTCACCGCGCGCCCGGCGCTCTCCGCCGTCATTGTCGTGACCCTCGCGCTGGCCCTCGCCTCCAATGCCACGGTGTTCACGCTCGCCGATGCGCTGTACCTGCGCCCGTTCCGGTTTGCCGGCGTCGATCGCCTCGCGGTGATCTCTTCATCCGCGGAGCAGGATCCGCTGGCCGACAAGTCATCGGTGGCGCCAGCCGATTTCCTCGAGTGGAAGGACTCCGTCACGACCATGCCCGTCCTTGCCGCAGCCGACTCCTGGGATCCGAACCTGTCCCAGTCAGGCGAGCCCGAGCAACTTGCCGGCTTCAGGGTCAGTCCCGAGTTCTTTCGCCTGATCGGCGCGCAGCCGCTCTACGGCCGCGCGTTCCTCGATGCCGAGGCCACTCCTGGCCAGGATCAGCGCGTGGTCCTCGCCCATGGGCTGTGGGTCCGACGTTTCGGGGGCGACCCGTCGATCGTCGGACGCCTGATTCGCCTCAACGGCGAGCCGCACGAGGTCGTCGGCGTGCTGCGTCCGGGACCGACCATTCCCTTTGGTGCTGAAATCTACGCCCCTCTGGCCCTGACCGACGCCCAGCGCGTGCAGCGGGACCGCGGGTTCCTGCTCGTGCTCGGCCGGCTCGGTGACGGCCGGTCGCTGACGGCTGCGCGAGACGAGATGCGCGCCATCGTCGAGCGGCAGCGGCAGCGATACCCGGACACCCATGCGAACCGGGAGATTTCGGTCGTGACGATGACCCGCGGCCTGTCGGACCAGGGCGCCGGACCGTTCCTGGCGATATGGCAGGCCGCGGCGCTGCTGCTCTTGCTGGTCGCCTGCGCCAACATCGCCAACCTGCTCCTCGCCCGCGGCACCGAGCGCAACCACGAGTTCGCGATGCGGCTCGCGCTGGGCGCCAGCCGATGGCGCCTGGTGCTGCAGGTGATTGTCGAGGGCGCTTGGCTGGCCGTGTTGGCTATCGCCATTTCGCTCCCGCTTGCCGCGCTCGGTGTTGCCGGGATGCGCCGCGGGTTGCCACCCGGCGTGCTGCGCTGGGTGTCCGGCCACGAGTTCCTCCGTCTTGATATGGCATCGCTCGCCACGACTGCCGCGCTCGGCGCGCTCGCCACACTGGCCTTCTCCGTTGCGCCGGCGCTGAACGCGTCACGTACCGTGCTGGCCGACGCGCTGCGTCAAGGCGGCCGCACGTTGATTACCGGCCGCGGCCGCGGCTGGCTCGGGACGAGTCTCGCCGCCGTGCAGGTGGCGCTGGCCGTCACCCTGGTGGTCGCGTCCGGCCTGATCCTGAGCGCGGTCGATCAGGCCGTGAATGGCGCACTGGGCTTCGACAAGTCGCACGTTATGACCGCCACGATGCTGCTGCCGGATCGCGTCTACGCCACGCCCGACTCCCGGCGTCAATTCGTGGACCGCGTCCTCGATCGCCTGCGCGGCATGCCAGCCGTGAACGCGTTGGCCGCCGTGAGCTTCTTGCCCTACGACGGGGCCAGCACCAGCCGGCCCATCTATCCCGAGGGGCAGCAGCTCACGAAGGCCGAGGTTCGGCGGGCCGATCTGCAGCGCGCCAGCGCGGGCTATTTCGACGTGATGCGGATCCCGCTGCTCGACGGACGCGCGCTGACCGACGCCGACCGGCACGACACGCTGCGCGTGGCCGTCGTCAGCCGGAGCTTCGCCGATCGGTACTGGCCCGGGGATTCGGTGGTCGGCCGCCGGTTCCGCATGGATCCAGAGGGGCCCTGGATCCAGGTGGTCGGAGTGGTCGGCGACATCATGCACGACTGGTTCATGAACCAGCGGCGGCCTACCGTCTACGAGCCGGTGCCGCAGGATCCGTCACTCAGCCTCTCGTTCGCGCTGCGCACCAACGGCGATCCGCTGGCCCTTGCCGGCGAGCTGCGGCGCGCGGTCGGCGCCGCGGATCCCGATCTGCCGATCATCGAGCTGCGGACGATGGACCAGGTGGTCGCCAACAAGGTCGGGGGAATCGACTACCTGGCCCGGGCTCTGGCCGTCATGGGGCTGATCGCGTTGGGGCTGGCGCTGACCGGCGTCTACAGCCTGCTCGCCTATCTGGCGGCGCGGCGCACGCAGGAGTTCGGGGTCCGCCTCGCGCTCGGCGCCTCGCGGCGCCAGGTGATGGCGCTGACGCTGCGCCAGGCTGTTCAGATCACGATCGTCGGCCTGGCGATCGGCGGAGTGCTGTCGGTGGTGCTCAACCGGGTGATGGTATCCACGCTCTACGGCCTGGTCTCGCTCCAGGGCTGGCTGATCGCGGGGCTGGTCGTCGTAATCGGCCTCACCGCGCTGGCCGCGGGATACCTGCCGGCGCGGCGCGCCGCGGATCTGGATCCAACCGAGGCGCTGAGGACGAACTGACGCGGCACAAAGCGCCGCGCAGTTGACTCAATTGTTGACCTTCTCTGGCGGCGCCGCATCGCCTGCTGGTGGTGCCGCTGCTACCGCAGCATTTGGTCCCGGCGCCGCTTCCTCCGCCTGGAAGTTGCACAGCTTGTGCGACGAGTCGCAGAACGGCTTCCTCTGCGATTGTCCGCAACGGCACAACGCGAACGGCTTCTTCGTCAGCACGTACTCGTTGCCGTTCCAGTCGATCAGCTTCACGTCCTCGCCTTCGACGAGCAGTGACCCGTTCTGCCGTACCTTGATCGTGACCATCCGACTGATACCTCGCTAAAGTGTCCTGGGCGCGGCAATGGAGAGCAGTCCCAGTGTTCGCTATCCCTTTTGCATCGCCGACAGGAAGTCGGCGTTGCTCCGCGTCTTGCCCATCTTGTCGAGGAGTAGCTCCATCGCCTCGACCGGGGACAGCGGATTGAGCACGCGGCGCAGCACGTAGACGCGCTGCAGGTCTTCCTTGGGGATGAGCAGCTCCTCCTTGCGGGTGCCGCTCTTGATGATGTCGATCGCCGGGAACACCCGCTTGTCGGCAAGCTTCCGATCAAGGTTGATCTCGAGGTTGCCCGTACCCTTGAACTCCTCGAAGATCACATCGTCCATCCGGGAGCCGGTGTCGATGAGGGCCGTCGCCATGATGGTGAGCGAACCGCCCTCTTCGATGTTGCGGGCCGCGCCGAAGAAGCGCTTCGGCTTCTGGAGGGCGTTGCTGTCGAGACCGCCGGAGAGCACCTTGCCCGACGGCGGGATCACCGTGTTGTAGGCGCGGGCGAGGCGGGTGATCGAGTCGAGCAGGATCAGCACGTCCTTCTTGTGCTCGACCAGGCGCTTTGCCTTCTCGATCACCATCTCCGCCACCTGCACGTGACGCTGCGCCGGCTCGTCGAAGGTCGAGGAGATGACTTCGCCGTCCACCGAGCGCTGCATGTCGGTGACTTCTTCCGGCCGTTCGTCGATCAGCAGGACGATCAGGTAGATCTCGGGGTGGTTCTTCGAGACCGACTGGGCGATGTTCTGCAGCAGCATCGTCTTGCCGGTGCGCGGCGGCGCGACGATCAGGCCGCGCTGGCCCTTGCCAATCGGCGTCATCAGGTCCATGACCCGGGCCGAGAGGTTCTCCCCTTCGGTCTCGAGTTTGAGCTTGGCCTGCGGATAGAGCGGCGTGAGGTTTTCGAAGAAGAGCTTCTCGCGGGCCTGGTCTGGCGCCTCGAAGTTGACCGCTTCGACCTTAATCAGCGCGAAGTAGCGCTCCCCTTCCTTGGGCGGCCGAATCTGCCCGGAGACGGTGTCGCCGGTCTGCAGGTCGAACTTGCGAATCTGTGACGGTGAAACGTAGATGTCGTCGGGCCCCGGCAGGTAGTTGTAATCGGGCGCGCGGAGGAAGCCGAACCCATCGGGCAGCACTTCGAGCACGCCCTCGGAGAAGATGAACCCGCTCTGCTCGGTCTGGGCCTTCAGGATCTGGAAGATCAGCTCCTGTTTGCGCATCCCGGTGGCCCCGGCCACCGCCAGATCCTTGGCGATCTGGGTGAGCTTCTGGATGCTCATCTCCTTCAGCTCGGTGATGTTCAGCCCCTTCTTGCCCTCGGTGTTCTGGAGCTCGAGGACCTCGTTGGCGACGTCGGGCTGCGGGGGCGGCTGCTGGCCGCGGTTGGATCCGTGACGCTTGTGGCTGGGCATAGCGGAATTGGGTTCTCGGGGGTTCGCGGGGTTCTCGGGGTTCGCGGAGTTCGCGGGGTTCTCGGGGTTCTCGGGTTCGCGCGGGTCTTGGGTTGTCAGGTTCTTCGGCGTTCGCTCCGAGGTCTGGTTCCTGCGCTTCCGGGGCCGGTCGCCTGCCCGGCTGGCCTTCTGGTGCAGTTGTCGGTGTCGGGGTTTGTGTAGCGGCGCCGTCAGAGCCGGCAGCCTGAGCGAACGGGGGCAGGCAACTTCGCTAGCTCGATGAGTATAGCAGAAGTTCGCGAACCGATCGTCCGCCGAGGGCGGCGGTCCGGGCCGGCCAGGGTCGGAAACCGCTCGCTCGGCCGGTCCCTCCGCCCTGAGCCTCGCTAGAATGGAAACCCGTGCGTAGATTCGTCTTGCCGCTGGTGCTGCTGGCCGCCTTTACCTTCCTGGTGGGGCTGGGTCGGGGCGCCATCACCGACGCCGACGAGGCGTTTTATGCCGAAGCCGGCCGGGAAATGGTGGCTTCAGGCGACTGGGTCACGCCCCAGTACAACTACGAGCCGCGATTCCAGAAGCCGATTCTGTACTACTGGTTGACGGCGGCCACCTATCGTCTGGCCGGGCCGTCGGAATGGGCTGCCCGGCTCTGGTCGGCGCTGTCGGGCGTCGGCCTCGTCCTGGTGACCGCTGCCGCCGCACGCCGCTGGTACGACGATGGGGTTGCGCTGCTGGCCGGCGCGATCGTCGCGACGAGCTTCGGATACTACAGCATCGGCCGGATGGCGCTGCCCGACCTGCCGCTGACGTTCTTCATCACCGCCGCGATCTGGTTGGCGCTGGTGGCGATGCTCGACGACCCGCGCGATCAGACCCGATGGTTTGCGCTCTCCGGCGTGGCCGCGGCCTTCGCGTTCCTCACCAAGGGCCCCGTCGGGCTGGCGATTCCGGCCCTGGTGGTGCTGCCAATCGTCCTGCTCGAACGACGCAGCCTCAACCTCACCCTGTCGCAGATCGGTTTGGCGCTCGTGCTCTTCACGCTCGTCGCCCTGCCGTGGTACGGGGTGATGTGGCAGCGCCACGGTGCGACCTACCTCGAGGGTTTTTTTGTCGGTGACAACGTCGAGCGCTTCGCCACCGACCGTTTCAACGATCCCCGCCCGTGGTGGTTCTATGGGCCGGTGCTGCTGGGCGGGCTGTTGCCGTGGACCCCGCTCGCCGTCGTGTGGATCTCTCCGATCTGGCGCTTCATCACCCGGCGCCAGGACATCGGAACCATCGAACTGCGCCTCCTGCTCTGGGCGATCATCCCGCTGGTCTTCTATTCGATTTCGATTGGCAAGCAACCACGCTACATCCTTCCGGTCCTCCCGCCACTGGCGACGCTGCTGGCGCAATCGATGCTCGAACGGACGCGTGACTGGCGCTCCATCGACGGCGCCCGGGTGAGGATTCGGCGGCCTGCGGCGATCGCGATTGGTGCGATCGGCTCGGGCCTGACGCTCGTTTTCATGGCCCTGGCGATCTGGCGGGTCCGTCCGCTGATCGCGAACGTGGCGGGCCTGCACACGATCACGGCCGCATTGGTGCTCGGCATCTGCGGCGCGGTGGTACTGCTGGTGGCCAGCTCGCAGGCCTGGCGGCGGGTGCCCGCCGTCCTCGCGGTTGGCGCGGCGATCTCCTTTGCCGTGCTGCAGTACGGCGGGATATCCGGCACCGGTGACGACACCGTCGAGCAGGTTGCCCGCGCGGTGCGGGCCGCGGCCCAGAATAGCGAGGAAGTCGGCACGCACCGTGTGTTCGTGCGCAACCTCGTCTTCTATACCGAACGCCGCACCGTAGATTTGATCACCGACGATCAGCTGGATGCGTTTCTGGGCCAGCAGGCGCGCGCGCTGCTGGTCGCGCCAGTTGAGGCGATCGAGCGGCTCGAACAGCGTACGGGCAAGCATTACCCGCGACTTGCGGAGTTCGCCTACTTCAACGAAGCGGGTATCCGTCTGCGGACGCTGATGCAACCCGATGCCGGACGCGACCTCGCCCGCGTCGCCCTCGTCGCCAACCGATGATCGGATCGACAGTTCACTTGACCGTCTTGCCGCCGGTCCGATTGTCGAGCACGAACTTGTCGTGGGCGGGCATGACGACTTTCGGCAGACTCGCAGCGTCCATCACCGCGTCTTCCTTGACTACGTCGTTGAGGAACAGGATGTAGGCGACGAGCGCGTAGGTCTCGTCCGCGGTCAAGGTTCCCGGACGCGGAAACGGCATCGCTCGAGAGGTGTAGTCGAACAGTGTCGTCGCGTACGGCCAGTAGCTGCCGACGGTTCGGACCAGCTTCGGATCCATCGCATAGGCGAAGCTGTCGCCCGAATTGCGGCCGGCGAGGCGGTCCGCCGAGGCGCCTTCTCCCTTGGCACCGTGGCAGCTCGCGCACTTGGCGGCGTAGATCGGCGCGCCCTCGCGCACACTGCCCTTGCCGGGCGGCAGGCCGTGGCCGTCGGGCCGCGCGTCGATGTCGCGGGCTTTGATCTCGTCCGGCGTCGCGGCCCGCCCGAGCCCATAGTGAGCCGGCGCGGGCGCCTGCGCCGCGACGCTCACCCCGAAGCCGATCAGCAACACGATCAGGCAGGCGAACCCCGAGAACCTCGCGAACCCCGCGAACCTCGCGAACCCCGAGAAGCTCACGCCGCTCCCCCCTTCAGCTTCACGGTCCCATCGGCGGCGACGATCCACTCCCGGATGTTGTTGAAGTGATACTGCGTGTTCGGGCCGCGCGCCTTCACTAACTCGGCCGTGGTCGGCTGCACGTAACCGGTCTCGTCGGTGGCGCGGCTCATCAGCACGGCTTCCTGGCCTTTCCATTCCCACGGCAGCCGGAAGCGCGTGTGGCACTTGGCCAGCACCGGTTCGTCGAGCGATGCGTTCTGCCACTGCTTGCCGCCGTCGATGCTGACCTCGACGCGCGCGATCTTGCCGCGGCCGCTCCACGCCAGTCCCCGGATCTCACGCCAGCCATGCCCGTCGAGGCGATCGGGGAACGAGGGTTCGGTGATGAGCGACTTCGCGTCCATCACGAAGCTGAAAATCCGGGCCGTGCCGTCAGGCAGCGGATCGGTGTATTTCGACGTCTCCTCGCGCGTCATGAACGGCTGATCGGCCACCTCGATACGGCGCAGCCATTTGACGCTGGCGTTGCCCTCGACGCCGGGCAGCATCAGCCGCACCGGATAGCCCTGCTCCGGCCGCAGCGCCTCGCCATTCTGCCCGTAGGCGATCAGCGCATCGTCGTTGGCAATGCTCATCGGAACGCTGCGGGTCATCACCGCGGCGTCCATCCCCTCGGCGAGCAGCCAGCGCGCCTTTGGCGACACACCGACTTCGCGCAGCAGCGTCGCCAGCCGGACGCCGGTCCACTCGCTCGTGGACGTCAGCCCGTCGGTCTGCTGCGGCGAGAGATCGGCGGTGGGAGTCGTGAGGCGATAAGCGCGGCCGCCGTTGCCGGAACACTCGATGAACCGGATGATCGATGTGCCCGGGAACCGCTTCAGCTCGGCGAGCGTGAAGATCGTCGGCCGCTCGACCATTCCGTGAATCAGCAGCGAGTACTGCTGCGGATCAACCGCGGGCACGCCGCCGTGATGACGCTCGAAATGAAGGTCGGCCGGGGTGATGATGCCGTCCAGATCCTGAAGCGGAGTGAAGGTTGCGGTGCGGGCCGGGCTGAAGGCCATCCGCGCCGGCTTCTCGAACGGCGAGCGGGCGCCGACGTCGCGACCGGCAGGACCCTGGACCTTCGTCGTGTCCTGGTTCTGTGCCGACGCGGGCAAGGCCAGGCCAGCCACGCCAGCCGAGCCGGCGACGAGGACGTGACGGCGGGAGATGCGGGACGACTTCACGACCAGCCTCCTCGGGCCGAGCGGCCCGTGATGTGCGGAAGAACCGCGCCAGCCTACCACCGATCGCGATCACGCCGCGATGCGCGGTACTGGCTATCCCTCCCAGATCTTGCCCGGGTTCAGAATCCCGTGCGGGTCGAACGCGGCCTTGACGCGCTGCATCAGCGCGATGACTTCCGGCGCCAGCTCCAGCGAGAGATACGGCGCCTTCGCAAAGCCGATCCCGTGCTCGCCGCTGATCGATCCCTCCAGGGCGACGACGCCTGCGAAGAGCCGCTGCGCCGCCTGGTCGGCACGCCGCATCGCGTCGGCGTCAGCCGGGTTCACCATGATGTTGACGTGGATGTTGCCGTCGCCGGCATGCCCAAAGCTGGGCATCCACAGGTCGAGCTCCCGCTCGAGCCGGCCGATGAGCGCGAAGAGCTGAGGGACGCGGCCCCGCGGAACCGACACGTCGTGATTGATCTTTCGCGGCGCGGCGGAGCGAAGCGCGAACGACATGGCGCGCCGGGCTTCCCACAACGCGCTGCGCTCCTGTTCCGTGGACGCGCGTTGCACCGACAGCGCTCCGGCGCGCTCGCACGCGTTCGCGACGAGGGCCAGCTCCTCGTCCACGCCCGCCGGGACGCCATCCACTTCGATGATCAGCAATGCGCCGGTACCCGGCGGCGCTACGCTTCGCTGCAGGTGCTTCTCGACCGCGCGCAGCGAGCCGCCGTCGATGATCTCGATTGTCGCCGGAACGACCCTGGCCTCGATCAGCGCCGACACGCCCGCCGCTGCCGCGGATACGTCGTGAAACGCGGCTTGCAGCGTGGCCACCGTCCGAGGCTTCGGGATCAACCGCAGGGTGATCTCTGTGAGAATCGCCAGCGTCCCCTCCGACCCGACGAGCAGCTGCGTCAGGTCGTAGCCGACGACGTTCTTGACGGCTTTCGAGCCGGTTCGAATGATCTCGCCGCTCGGGAGCACGGCTTGCAGCGCCAGCACGTAGTGACGGGTGGTCCCGTACTTGACTGCGCGAGGTCCGCCGGCGCACTCGGCGACGTTGCCGCCAAGGGCCGAGATTTTGAGACTGGCCGGATCCGGCGGGTAGAACAGCCCGCGAGCTTCGACTGCGTCCTGAAGCTGGTAAGTGAGGACGTTGGGTTGCACGATCGCGAGCTGGTTGGCCTCGTCGATTTCGAGGATGCGATCGAACCGCTCCATCGAGAGGACAACACCGCCCCGAACCGGGACTGCCCCGCCGGTGTACCCGGTGCCGGCGCCGCGCACGACCAGCGGGACCAGGTTCGCATCGCACAGCCGCGCGATGGCGGCGATCTCCTCGACCGTGCCGGGGATGAGCACGAGATCGGCCGCGACGCCGCGCTGGAGCGCGTCGGTGCCGTAGACGAGCCGCGACTCTTCGTCGTCGCGAGACCACGCCGCGCCAGTGACCGCGCGAAGAGCCGCGATCAGCCCGAGCGCGATCGGCATCGGCCCCTCAGCTCCGCGACGCAGCGTGACTCGGCTGCCCGGAGCGGCGAGCGACGAAATCGTGAATGCGATCGACGCCTTCGCGGAGCCGATCCAGCGAGGTGGCGTACGACAGCCGCACGAAGCCGGGGGCGTCGAACCCTTCTCCGGCGGTGACCGCGACGTGGGCGTCGGCCAGCAAGGTCTCGGCGAAAGCGTTGGTGCTGACGAACCCGGTCGCCTCGAGCACGTCGGCGACGTAAGGGAACAGGTAGAACGCGCCGCGCGGCTTGACGCAAGCGATCCGAGGGTCCGCGGTCAGCCAGGAATGGACCGCGTCACGGCGCCGGCGATACTCGTCCAGCATCTTCGTGACGTCGTCTTGCGGCCCGGTCAGTGCGGCGATGGCGGCTTTCTGGGTGACCGAGTTGACGTTCGAGGTCGCGTGCCCCTGCAGCGAGTTGCACTGGGTGATGAACGCGGCCGGCCCGATCGCCCAGCCGCAGCGCCATCCGGTCATCGCGTACGCCTTCGAGGCCGCGCTGCACAGGACCGCGCGATCGCGCAGCTTGTCGACCAGGATGCGCGGCAGGTTGTGCGGGACCGGGTCGTAGATCAAGCGCTCGTAGGTCAGGTCGAGGATCACCCACAGACCGCGCCGCGCTGCCTCGTCGGCGATCGTCGCCATCCCCTGTTCCGAGATCAGCGCTCCGGCGGGATTACTCGGCGAGTTGATGAGGATGGCCTTGGTGCGGGGGGTGATCGCGGCAATCATCGCTTCGGCGTGAATCGCGAACGCATCCTCGGGCGAAGTCTGGACCACGACCGGCTCGGCCCCGGCCAGCTTGATCTGCTCGGGAATGGTCGGCCAGTACGGCGCGTGAGTAACGACCTCGTCGCCGTGATCGAAGAGCACCAGCGCGGTGTTGTAGAGCGCCTGCTTGCCGCCGGCGGTGACGATCACCTCGTCCGGCTGGTAGGAGACCCCGTAATCGATCTGGTAGCGCTGGCAGATGGCTTGCCGGAGCTCCACAACACCGGCGGTCGGCGTATATTTCGTGAAGTTCTGATCGATGGCGAGCCGGGCCGCGTCCTTGACGTGCTCGGGCGTCGGGAAGTCGGGCTCGCCCGCGCCGAGATCGACGACGTCGATGCCCTGCCGCCGCATCCGGTCGGCTTCGGCCGTCACCTTGAGCGTGGCGGAGGGCGCAATCTGTCTCATGCGGGCGGCAAAGCTCATGTCGGTCTCGCGTTGGGAAGGAGCCGCGCCTGGCGGCGCGCCTGCAGCCTGGCCTCCACCACGGGAGGCACGAGGCCCTCGATGGATCCACCGAGGCTGAACACCTCCTTGATCAGCGTCGAGCTGATGTAGGTGTACTGCTCGGCGGGCACCAGGAACGTGGTTTCCAGGTGCGGCGACAGGTGGCGATTCATCAGCGCCATCTGCGATTCGTATTCGAAGTCGGACACCGCGCGCAGCCCGCGCACGATCACCGTCGCGCCCTTGCCCCTCGCGTAGTCCACGAGCAGCCCTTCGAAGGTGTCGGCTTCGACGTTATCGCGGCCGGAAAACACTTCGCGGATGACATCCAGGCGCTCGTCGACGCTGAACAGCGGCCGCTTGTTGGGATTGACGAGGACCGCGACGACGATCCGATCGTAGAGGCGCGCCGCCCGCTCGATGATGTCGACATGGCCCATCGTCAGCGGGTCGAAGGATCCGGGGCAGACCGCCACGCAGGCGTCGCGAGGCACGGAGCCGGAACCCGATCGCTGGGCCATGACCGGCAATTGTATACCGCCGCTCTTTTGCGACCGGACACGCGAGCCTCCTGGGAGGCGTCGCATTCGACGTGAACTGGTCGAGCCCGTTCAGGTGAAGAGACTCAGCGAACTGTCGCCGGCCCGAACCGTCCGGGACGGCACGCCTTCGGAAATCGCCGGCAAGGGCCGCCGCGACGCGTGCTCGACGATCATCACACCGCCCGTCGCGCGCTGCGTCAGGGCCGCGCTCATGACTGTGGCGAGGTCTTCGTAGTCGTACGGAGGGTCCAGGAACACGATATCGAAGGGGCCGCCGTCGATCGGAGCCCGCAGCGCGCGCTCGGCAGCGGCGCTGACGATTCGGCACCGTTGCTGCTCGCCGGTTCGGGCGCGATTGTCGGCAATGAGATCGGTCGCAGGCCGATGCGACTCGATGCACACCGCAAGCGCCGCACCGCGGCTGAGCGCTTCCAGGGCCACCGCGCCGGTGCCCGCAAACACGTCGAGCACACGTGCGCCCTCGATTCGCGGCGCCAGCACATTGAAGAGCGTTTCGCGAAGCCGGTCGGAAGTCGGCCGCAGTCCCCCCCACGTCGGCGTCTTCAGCGAGAGCCCCTTGTTGCGGCCGGCGATGATCCGCATCCTCAGCCGACCGTGATCAGGCCAAACTGACGCTGCCAGACGCTGCGCACGTACTCCTGCTGGGCCGTGGTCAGTCGTCCCTCCTCGACCCGGGCGCGCGCTTCTGTGAACGCCAGTTCGAGCAGTTCGGCGTCGCGCGTGAGATCCCCGGCCCGCAGCTGTGGAAGACCGGACTGCCGGGTACCGAAGAAATCGCCCGGTCCGCGAATCTGCAAGTCCTTCTCCGCAATCACGAACCCGTCGGTGCTCGACGCCATCGCCTTGAGGCGCTCGCGCGCATCGTCGGACCACGGCGCTTGGTAGACCAGGACGCACGTCGAAGCATGTTCGCCGCGTCCGATTCGGCCGCGCAGCTGGTGCAGCTGCGACAAGCCGAAACGCTCCGCGTGCTCGACGACCATCATCGTGGCATTCGGAACGTCCACGCCGACTTCGACGACAGAGGTGGCGACGAGGATGGGGAGCTGTCCTTCGCGGAACGCCCGCATCACCGCGTCCTTCTCGTCGCCCTTCATGCGACCGTGCAGCAGTGCCACTTGGTACTCGGGGAACACGCGTGACAGCTCCTCCGCCATCGCCGTCGCGGCCCGCAGGTCCACTTTTTCCGACTCCTCGACGAGCGGGTAGACCACGTAGGCCTGGCGGCCGCGGGCGACTTCCTCGCGAATGAGCGCGTAGACCTCGTCGCGCCGCGAGTCCGGCTTGATCACCGTGCTGATCGGTTGTCGTCCCGGCGGCAGACCACGGATTACCGAGACGTCCATATCGCCGCACTCGGTGAGGGCCAGGGTGCGCGGAATCGGCGTCGCGGTCATCACTAACACGTCGGGGTTGTCGCCTTTGCCCGCCAGCGAGCCACGCTGGATCACGCCGAAGCGGTGCTGCTCGTCGATGATCACGAGCGCGAGATCGCGGAAAGCGACGTGTTCCTGGACCAGCGCGTGAGTGCCAATGACGAGGTCAATCTCGCCGCGCGCAACCGCAGGGAGCAGCTCCTTCCGCTTCGCGGCCGTGACGCGTCCGGTTAGCAGGCGGACTCGATACCTGGTCCCGTCGAGCCACCTCATGACCGTCCGGTAGTGCTGCTCGGCCAGGATTTCAGTCGGGGCCATGAACGCGACCTGATAGCCATTCTCCATTGCGACGACCGCGGCCAGCACCGCGACAATCGTCTTGCCGGCGCCGACGTCGCCCTGCAGCAGGCGCTGCATCGGCCAGGTGCGCTGCATGTCAGCGACGATTTCGGCAACGGCGTCGCGCTGTCCGGCGGTCAGCTTGAACGGCAGCACCGCACGGGCCGCGGCGCGGATGTCGTCGTCGACATGGCACACGCGCGCTTTGCGGACTTGTGCGTTCTCGTGACGACGAAGCGCCAGTCCGGCCTGAAACACGAAGAAGTCGTCGAAGATCAACCGCTGCTGGGCCGCGGTCCGGAACGCATTGAGCGTGTCAACGCTGGTGTCGGATGGAGGAAAGTGCGCCGCGTCGAGCGCGTCGCGGCGAGAGGGCCATGTCCGGGCCCGCAATACTTCCTCGGGCACGGGGTCGAAGATCGTCTGCGGCAGCATGTGGAGCGCCTGCCACACGGCGCGGCGCTGCATGTTGGTCGTGACGCTGCCGGTCCGCTCGTAGACGGGGACGATCCGGCCGGTGTGCAGTCCTTCGGGCCCGGCCGAGCCGCTCTCGGCCTGGCTGGCCGAACCGTCGACGATCTCGAATTCAGGATCGGTGATCTGCAGCCCTCGCGATCCCCAGAGCTCGACCTTGCCGAACAGCACGATCCGCTGGTGAGCGCGAATGACGTCCTTGAGGAACGCCTGGTTCGGCCAGACCACCTGCACCTGCCCGCTGGCGTCCTGGACGAGCGCGGTAAAGAGACGGAAGTTCGCGCGTCGCGTGTGCTGCAGGTTGCAGTGCAGCACTTCCCCGCTCACTGCCGCCATCTGCCCAGGACGAAGCCCGATAATCGGCTGCATCCGGCTGCGATCTTCGTACCGCATCGGAAACCGGAACAGGAGATCTTCGACGGTCGACAGGCCGGCTTTCTTGAGGTCGGCGGCTTTGCGCGGCCCAACACCCTTCAGGAACTGCAGGGGAGTCTGCAGGGGATCGTCGGACATCTCAATCGGGTGCGACCGGTGCGAGCTGCGACAAGTGCGATGGGTGCGGCCAACTTCAACCCGCAACGCTTAACCGCCCAACTTTTCAACTCTCTCGCGATCGTCACTGCACGACCGTCGCCTTGTCGGTCACGACATCGATCCGCTGGATCTGCACCGGCAGCTGGAACGGCGCGTCGATGTTGATGCCATTGGGATTGTCGGGCGACTTCGTGTAGTAGCTGACGAGTTCCTGCAAGAAGCTCTTGGGGATCGGGACGCCGCTGATCTCCGCGGTCTCGAGCGAGAACTGGCCGGTGCCATCTACGGTCTTCAGCGTGCCGGTAGCCGTCACCGGGAGCTTGCCGCCAAGGTACGCGGCGGGATCGAACCAGCCACCGCTGCTCTTCTTGCGAATGCCGTCGAGGTCCACGATCGCCCGTCCGCTGAGTCGGCCGGCATCCTGGAGCGTGACCGCCGGATCGGCGACGCCGGTCGGCAATTTCGCCGCGAGGCGGAGCTGCAGGTAGGAGTTGACCTCGTCACCGGCGAATTCGGTCCGGTAGCCGGTCGGCCGCGACTCACCCCGCGCGATGATCGCGTTCATCTTGGCTTCGAACGCCGCCGCCTGCTGCGAGTTCGGCGCCCCGGCCAGCGCGATCGTCGAGGACGTCAGGAGGGCGGCGAAGATGGTTGAGAGCCGCATAGAAGCAGTGTAGCAGCCCGGCGCTCCCCTACTGTTGCTTCCTCTGCTGTAGCCGGTTCTGCCGAGCACGCATCAGCAGCTCGAGCTTCCGCCGCTCCAGCTGCTCCTCGACGACCCGGAATCGGGCCTGCTGGCGCACGTCCAGCACCTCGTCGATCTGGTCGTAGGCGCGGCGGAGCTCGGCGGCGCTTCGCGATTCCAGCTCCTGGAGCGCGGTGAGACGCTCCTTGATCGTCGCGTCGTCGCCTCCGGGACCGCGCGGATTGGTCAGGCGCTGGAGCTCCCCCATCAGCTTGAGCCTTTGCATCAGGCCCGTCCGCCGTGTTTCCTGGAGCGCTCGCAGCCGGTTGATGAAGTCCGGATACTGCTTGTCGGTGAGGACCAGTGCCCGCTGCGCGTCGGCGACGAGCATCGCGTCGAACAGCCGCTGGATCTCCGCGGGGCTCAGATCGGGCTGCGCGTCGGGCGGGCGGACGGCATCCTGCGCGAACGCAGCCGCAGTTCCCATCAGGAACACGAACAGAAGCAAGGCAGGTGTTCGCATGGATGTTCGGCTCACGATTCGGGCGGAGCGAGTTCGGTTGCCACCAACCGCGACAGCTCACGGCGCTCGTCCGACGAGAGATCGAGCATTGCCAGGTCCGCCGCGCCGGGCGCGGTCACGAGGCCGGCCTCCACGGCCGTGTCCCAATCCAGCGGCCCGACCACTTCGGCCAGCGCACGCCATTCCGCATCTATGGTCACGTCGCCGGCCGCGGACAGGTCGACACTCTGGCGATCGTCCCCGACGGGAGCCGGAAGGTTGCCGGGCAGCGCCGCCACGATTGCGATCACGAGAATGGCCAGTCCTGCAAGTGGCACCAGGACCGGCCAACGCAGCCAATCAGACCACGACGTTTGACGCGGTGATGGCTCAGCCGCGATGGCCTTTCGGACCCGGGCCGAGAAATGGTCCCAGAAGAGTGGCGATGGCTCCGGCACCGGGCCCGCGGCGCCAGCCCGCAGCATATCGACGACGGTTTCCAGTTCACGTCGGCACAACGCGCACGCGTCTACGTGCTGCAGGCGCGCCGCGCTAAGGATTCCATCCGCCGCGTCCACGAACTCGTCGGGGGTGAGGTGCGTCACGGCTCGGCTCCGAGGAGCTTCCGAAGATTGCCAAGGGCGTGGAAGAAGTTCGCCTTCACTGCGCCAACGGAGCTGCCGAGAATCTCCGCGATCTGCTGGTGGGTCAGCTCGTGATAAATGCGCAAGACCAGCGTCGCCCGCTGCTTCTCGGGCAGGGCGTGAATGGCGCGGCGCACCGCCTCGGCGCGTTCGGCTCGCCGCAGGCTCGTTCCTGGCGGGTCGGTCTGGACGTCCTCGAGGCGCTCGAGTTCCTCAACGGGCGCGTTGATCGGCCGCTTCGCACTGACGCGGCTGAGGCAGACGTTGACCGTGATGCGATACAGCCACGTCGTGAACGCTGCGTCGCCCTTGAATCGCGACAGCCCCTTCCACGCGCGCACGAACACGTCCTGCGCCAGGTCGCTCGCATCGTCGTGATGCGGCACGAAGCGGTAACACAGCTGGTACACCGACTTCTGATGTCGGCCGACCAGCACGTCGAACGCGGAGCGGTCGCCGGCCAGGGTCAGCTCGACGAGGTGCCTGTCATCAAGCGACGAGAGGTCGCGGGACGCGGCGGGCGGCGCGTCGTCGCTGGGCCGGATGAACGTCAGCGTCCACTCCATCTCGGGCGGCGGCGGCCATCCTCGCACGGCTGACGAACCATTGGACATCGATGCGGCAAGCCCTTCTATGGTTAGACCCGAAACGTCCGCGAAGGTTGACTTTCGCCTTTTGTTTGGCTACTCTGGCGCCTGTCGCCGGGATTTTCGCCTCTGTCTTCGCCCCGGCCAGGAGGCCCCGTTGCAACCGCTCACCAAACGCCAGCGCGAAATCCTCGACTACCTCAACGAATTCATCCAGCAGCACGGCTACGCGCCGAGCCTGGAAGAAATCGGGCACCGGTTCAGCCTCTCCTCACTCGCCACGGTCCACAAGCATCTCACCAATCTTCAGGAGAAAGGCTTCATCCGGCGATCGTGGAACCGCAGCCGGTCCGTGGAGCTCCTGCCAAGCCGAGCCGGCGGGCGCGCGGTGGAACTGCCCATGCTCGGCTACGTGGCTGCCGGCTTGCCTATCGAGGCGGTTGCGTCGGCCGAGTCGATCTCGGTCCCGGAGTCGCTGGTAGCCGGGCGCCGCGACACATACGTCCTCCGCGTCCGCGGCGAGTCCATGATCGACGAGCAGATCCGGGATGGCGACTGGGTCGTCGTCGAGGATCGGAAGTCGGCTGACAACGGCGAAATGGTCATCGCCCTGGTCGGCGGCCAGGACGTCACGCTGAAGAAGTTCTATCGGGAATCGGGCCGGATCCGCCTTCAGCCCGCGAACACGACCATGCAGCCGATCTACGTAGATCCGGACGGCGTGCAAATCCAGGGCGTGGTGGTCGGGGTGATGCGAAAATACTGAGCATGTCCGACCGCAAGCAGATCAACTTCACCATCGTCCCCGATGACGACAGCCGACAGCCGCGGACCTACGCGAACTTCTGCGGCGTGAATCACACCCCGTTCGACTTCACGCTCACGTTCTGCGAAGTGCAGCCGCTCAGCGAGAAGGAGATCCGCGAGGCCGAAGCGGATCACGTCGTCAAGGCGCCGGTTCGCGCCAAGATCGTGATCCCTGTGCAGTTCGTGCCGACGTTGATCGCGGCGCTCCAGGAGAACCTTCGCATCTACTCGGAGGCCCACGCCCCGCAGCCGGTACCGGTCCCCGTAGCCGACAAAGGGCCCATTCATTAGGCGGTGGCTGGATGCGGGCCTGGATCGCCCAGGCCCTAAGCCGCAGGTCCCAAGCCCCAGCCCCCATGAAGACTTCCGCCGAAGCGCGCCGGATTCTCGCGGCGCTGGAAAAGCACCATCCGAGCGCGACCACCGAGCTGCACTTCCGCAACGCTTTCGAACTGCTCGTCGCGACAATCCTCTCCGCGCAATCGACCGATCGGCGTGTCAACGAGGTCACCCCTGCGCTGTTCGCCCGCTACCCTGATGCCGCCGCGTTGCGCGCCGCGAGCCAGGACGACCTCGAAATCCAGATCAAGTCCACCGGCTTCTTCCGTCAGAAGTCGCGATCGCTGCTTGGGATGGCCGAAGCGCTCGTCACACGGCACGGCGGCGAGGTCCCGGCGAAGATGGACGAGCTCGTCGAGCTGCCGGGCGTCGGCCGGAAGACCGCCAACGTGGTGCTCGGTCACGCGCTCGGCGTGCCGGGCCTGCCCGTGGATCGTCACGTACTGCGTGTGACGAACCGCCTCGGTCTGGTGCATTCGGACGATCCGATCAAGGTGGAAGCGGCGTTGTGCGGTCTTTACCCGAAAAAGAAGTGGACACTCGCCTCCGACACATTCATCCTGCACGGCCGCCGGATCTGCAAGCCGAAGCCGCAGTGTCGCATCTGCAATGCGCGGCGGATGTGCGACTACGCGCTCCGATGACCCGCGAACGTTTTCGCGTGCTCGTCTCCGAGGCGATCGACACTATCCCGCTGCGATTCGCCGGGGCCATGACCAACATCGCGATTGTCGTCGAGGACGCGGCGACGCCGGAGGTGCTCGACGAGCTCGAGATGGATCCCGACGATGAGCTGTTCGGGCTGTATCAGGGCACGCCGCTACCCGAGCGTGGTTGGGCATTTGGCAATGCGCTGCCCGATCGGATCACGCTGTATCAGCAGACGATCGAGGACTTCTGCGAGGGCGATGAAGACTGCATCGTCATGGAGATCGGCGACACGCTCATTCACGAGCTCGGCCACTACTTCGGGATGACCGAGGACGAGATCATGGAGATCGAGGAGCGCTACTGGCGTGGTGAAGGCGCGTAAGCGATTCGGGCAGCACTTTCTCGAGCCGGCCTGGGTCGCCAAGCTCGTGGCCGCGATCGAGCCCGAACCGGACGATCCATTCGTGGAGATCGGTCCCGGCAAGGGCGCGATCACCCTTCCGCTGCTCCAGCGCTCCGGGCGGGTGCTGGCGATCGAGGTGGATCGGGATCTCGCCGCCGCGCTCCGCTCGAGCGAACGGCCCGGGCTGACGGTCGTGCAGGCCGATGTGCTGGACTCGGACCTGCCCTCGCTTGTCCAGCAATGGCAAGGCGCACCGCTCGGTCCGGCGGACCAGGTGCGAGTGGTCGGCAACCTCCCCTACAACATCTCCTCGCCCATTCTCTTCATGCTGCTGAAGGTGGCCGCGGCGACGGGGGGAATTCGAGACGCCTCGCTGATGCTGCAGCGCGAAGTGGCGGACCGCCTTCGCGCCGCTGCCGGTACAAAGGAATACGGCGTGCTCACGGTGCTGACCGCGGTCCATGCCGACGTAGAGCCGGTGCTGCACCTGCCTCCGGGTGCGTTCCGGCCTCCTCCGAAGGTGTCCTCGTCGGTGATCCGGCTGGTGTTCCACCCGCCGAAGGTAACGCTCAAGGACGAGGCGCTCTTCGTGCGGATGGTCCGGACCATCTTCACTCAGCGACGAAAGACGACGACCAACGCGCTGAAGCCATTCGCGGAAGGCTTCGGCGTTTCAGCGGCTGAGGCGCTATCGGTTGCAGCCCTCGACGGCCAGCGGCGGCCCGAAACGCTGCAGCTCGTTGAACTGGCACAACTTGCGGACGTTTTCGCTTCGGCGGCCCCCCGAGCCGTGCTATAGTCCGACCCGAAAACCCGCCTCCTCTCAGGCCATCCCAGCGCCTGAAAACGTGCTCGTGACGGTGCCCTCCCGGGCCCGGCACAGGCTAGGGTTGTGTTCATGCTCGGTTCGGCTCCCGCGAGTGACACCGCGGGCGCACCTTCGGTAGACATCGTGCCGCTTGGCGGTCTTGGCGAGTTCGGCCTCAACATGATGGCGATCTCGTGTGGGGAGACGACCATCGTCATCGATGCCGGCGCAATGTTCCCCGACAGCGATCTGCCGGGCGTGGACCTGATTGTCCCGGACTTGACGTACCTGGAAACGCGGCGCGGCCAGGTCAAAGCCCTGGTGCTGACGCACGGGCACGAGGATCACATCGGTGCGGTCCCGTACGTCTTGCCCCATGTGACCGGACCGGTCTACGGCACCCGCCTCGCGCTGGCCCTCGTCGAGCCGAAGCTGGAGGAGCACGATCTCAAGCACGAGCCGGGTCTCTCGGCGGTCGCGCCGCGCGACCGAGTCTCGATTGGGCCGTTCACGCTGGAGTTCATTCGAGTCACCCACAGCATGCCCGACTGCGTGGCCGTGGCGATTCACACCCCGCAGGGCGTCCTGCTCCACACCGGGGACTTCAAGATCGACCAGACGCCGCTCGACGGCGAGGCCTTCGACCTGCCCCGCTTCGCGCAGCTGGGCGCCGAAGGCGTGCTGGCGCTGTTGTGCGACAGCACCAACGTGGACCGGAAGGGATTCACCGGGTCCGAGCGCGAGGTGCAGGATGCCTTCGAAGAGCTGTTCACCGGGACTGAAGGGCGGCTGGTGGTCGCCACGTTCTCCTCGAGCCTGCACCGGCTGCAGATCCTCGTCGATCTGGCGACGGCGTTCGATCGCAAGGTCGCCTTCGTCGGCCGCGGCATGATCGAGAACTCGCAGATTGCCCAGCGCCTCGGCCACCTGCACATCGCGACCGGCGTCGCCGTCAAGGAAAGCGACGTGCCGAGCTTTCCCGCCCAGGACGTTCTCTGCCTCGTGACCGGATCGCAGGGAGAGCCGAACGCGGCGCTCTCGCGGATCGCGATCGACGACCATCGCTACGTGCGGCTCACCGATCGGGACCGGGTGGTGATGTCGGCGCGCGCCATCCCCGGCAACGAGAAGCCGATTGGGCGCGTGCTCAACCACCTGGCTCGGCGCGGCGTGGAGGTGATCACCGAAGCCGACAAGCACGTGCACGTATCTGGTCACGGCTCGAGCGAAGAGCTCAAGCTCGTGCTGTCGCTGGTTCGCCCGAAGTACTTCATCCCGATTCACGGCGAGTACCGTCAGCTCGCCCGCCATGCCCGTGTCGCCGAGCTCGTGACGAGCGGCCTTGCGGCGCGGGTCACCGTGCTGATGGCCGCGGACGGCGACATCGTGCGCTTCGACGCTGACGGCGGCCGGATCGTGGACAAGGCCCCTGCTGGACGCGTCCTGATCGACAGCACGCGCGTGGGCGAGGTGGACGACGAAGTCCTTCGCGATCGACGGCACATCGCCGCGGACGGTGTGGTCGTGCCGGTCGTCGCAATCAATCGGCAGACCGGGGAGCTTGAGGGGGTGCCGGAACTGCTCGTCCGCGGGTTCGTCACCGCCGACGACACGGCCCTCCTCACCGAAGGGGCGGCGATGCTGATCGAAGTCATCCAGGAATGCGGGGTCGAAGAGCGGACCGATCCCGGGTTGATGCAGGAGCGGGTGCGAACCGAGGTCCGGCGCTATTTGCGGAAACGAACCGGCCGGCGCCCGCTGGTGATGCCGGTCGTGATGGAGATCTGAGACGTGCCCACAGTCACCGTGCCGGGTTCGGCACTGTCGCGACGATTGAGCGAGGTGGTCGGCGTCGGCCTTTTCGCCGTAGCGCTCATCTGGCTGGTTGCGCTGGCGAGCTACGACCCCGGCGACCCGGCCTGGTTCTTCAGCACCGGCGCGACCCACGATACGCCGGTGAACTTCGCCGGACGGTTCGGCGCCTTCATGGCCGAGTTGTCGTTTCAGCTGCTCGGCTACGCCTCGTTCCTGATCCCGGCGCTGCTGTCGGTTGCCGCGTGGAGCTACTTCTGGTGTCGGCCACTGACCGCGTTCTACACCAAGCTCACCGGCGCGTTTCTGATTTTCGGGAGCACGAGCGCGTTCTTCGCGGTCACGCTCGGGCGGGTCGACCTCGGGCCGAGACCGTACCGCGCCGGTGGCTACATCGGCGAGTGGATCGGTGACGCCATCGTCGAGACGCTAGGCCGGACCGGCTCGGTGATTGCGCTCCTGGCGCTCATCTGCGGCGCGGTGATTCTGGCAACCCAGTTCTCCTTCGGCGCTCTCTTTGCGCTGCTCTTCCGCGGCGTCGGCGCCGGGCTGCGCCATGCCGGGGAATCACTACGCACCTGGCGCGACGAACGGCGGAAGGCCAGGCAGCGACGCGAGGTGCTGATCAAGCACGGGAAGAAAGACGCGCCGGAACCGCCCCGGCCGGCGAAGCCGCCAAAGCCGGAGCCGCCGCCGGCAAAGCCCGTGTCGCGGCGAGAGGAGCCCGAGGAGGAAGAGGACGACGATCCAGACAACGTGGTGCCTGCCGCGGGAGGCCGGCGGAACACGCCGGCAGTGGTCAAGAAGCCGAAGCCAATCCCACAGCCATTGCCGCTCCCGGAGCCCGATGCGCCGGCTCTTCGTGCCCGCAGCGGCTTCACGCTGCCTCCGCACACCTTGCTCGATGCCCCAAGGGCGGAACGCAAGATCGACGAGCGCGAGCTGATGGATTCGGCGCGGCTCCTCGAAGAGAAGTGCCGCGAGTTCGCCGTCGAGGGATCGGTCGTGCAGATTCATCCTGGACCGGTCGTCACCACGTTCGAATTCAAGCCCGATGCCGGCGTGAAGTACTCGAAGGTGACCGGCCTCTCCGACGATCTCTGCCTGGCGATGCAGGCCGAATCGGTGCTGATCGATCGCATTCCCGGCAAGTCCACCGTCGGCATCCAGATCCCGAATCCCAATCGCGAAGCGATCTCGTTGCGGGAGCTGCTCGAGTCCGAGGCCTACACGCGAACGACGTCGAAGTTGACGTTCGCGCTCGGCAAGACGATCCACGGCGAGCCTTACATGGCTGATCTCGCGACGATGCCTCACCTCCTCATCGCCGGCTCGACCGGCACGGGCAAGTCAGTGGGCCTCAACTCGATGCTGACCAGCCTGCTCTACCGCGCGACGCCCGACGACGTGCGGCTGATCATGATCGACCCGAAGCGGCTCGAGCTCGGCATGTACGAGGACATTCCCCACCTGCTGACGCCTGTGGTCGTGGACCCCAAGAGAGCCGCGAACGCGCTCCGCTGGGCAGTTCGCGAAATGGAAGAGCGCTA
This sequence comes from uncultured Acidobacteriota bacterium, assembly GCA_963709325.1. Classification (GTDB taxonomy): domain Bacteria; phylum Acidobacteriota; class Vicinamibacteria; order Vicinamibacterales; family UBA2999; genus VFZN01. Next base: position 1,222,581 of record CAVPVV010000001.1, read on the forward strand.
CAAGACGCTGGCCGCGTTCGGCGTTCGCAACATCGAGCAGTACAACCGCAACGTGCGGGCGATGATCGAAGGCAACGAAGTGCCTGCCGAGGGCGACCCGCCGAAGCCGCTTCCGTTCATCGTGGTGGTCGTGGACGAGCTCGCCGACTTGATGATGGTGGCGGGCAACGAAGTCGAAGAATCGATTTGCCGCCTCGCCCAGATGGCCCGCGCAGTTGGCATCCACCTGATCCTCGCTACCCAGCGGCCGTCCGTGGACGTGATCACCGGCCTCATCAAGGCCAACTTGCCGTCGCGCATTTCGTTCCGCGTCTCGTCGAAGATCGACTCGCGCACCATCCTCGACAGCAATGGGGCCGAGCAGCTGCTGGGCAAGGGCGACATGCTCTTCCTGCCGCCGGCCTCTTCGCGCCACGTCCGTCTCCACGGACCGTACATCTCCGAGCAGGAATCCGCCCGCCTGGCGAGCTTCCTTCGCAAGCAGGGGCGGCCGAGCTTCGACGAAACGATCACCGCCGAGGACAAGAAGGGCGGCACCGAAGATCTGGACTTGGAAAAGGACGAGCTCTACGACGAGGCAGCGCGCATCGTCGTGCAGAGCGGACAGGCCTCGATTTCGTACCTCCAGCGGAAGATGCGGATCGGGTTCAGCCGGGCCGCACGGCTGGTGGACATGATGGAGAGCGAAGGCCTCGTCTCGGCGGCGACCGGCGGCAAGGCCCGCGAAGTCCTCGTCCCGAAGGATTACTTCGACGAAGTGGACGCACAGCTCCGGTGAACGACATGCCTACATCCGTGCGTCTCCTGGTCTCGCTGTCGGCCGCACTGTTGATTGCAGCGGCACCGGCCGCGGCCCAGCCCGCGAAGGAACGATACGACTCGGCCCAATCGCGCGAGGGCGAGGTCCGCCCGCTGCTCGCCGAGGGGGATGTAACGCCCGCCCAGCGCAGCGAGGCACTGCGGCAGGTGGGCCGGTTGGTGTCCGCGTACGAGGGGATTGTCAGGCGCTTTCCGACGAGCGGATACGCCGACAACGCGTTGTGGCAGGGCGCGTCGCTGGCCGAAGCAGCGTACCGGCGATTCGGCCGCTCCGACGATCGCAGCACGGCGGTGCGGCTCTACTCGTGGCTGGCACGCGAGTACCCGACCAGCCCGCTCCTGAAGCGGGCACGAAACCAGGTGAGCGCGCTGGAGAAGATTGAAACGGTCGAAGCCGCGCTCCCGCCGGCACCGAGCCCCCCTGCATTGCCGCCCCCGGCGCAGCCCACGGCCACCACCGCGCCGGCAAGCGGGGCCGCTTCGCAGCCCGCAGTCAGACCCGCGGGCCCCTCGATGACGGCCGCGCCGACGACTACGGCGACCGCAATCGGCGCACCGACACGGGCGATGCTGACAGACATCCAGCGCGCGGTCCTGCAGGACAGCGTCCGCATCACGCTCGAGCTCGATCGCGAGGTCCCGTATTACGAGGAGCGCATCAACGGTCCCGAGCGAGTCTTCTTCGATCTGCGCGGGGCTCAGCTCGCCGCTCCGTTCGTTGACAAGGTATTCAGCTACGCCGACGACGTCGTCCGGCAGATCCGGACTGGCCGGCACCCGAACGGCACGGTCCGGGTGGTGCTGGATCTGCAAGGCGTCTCACGCTACAGCGTCTTCACGCTCTATAACCCCTATCGCGTCGTCATCGATTGCGAGCGTGCCGCCACGATTCCGGTTCGGCAGGCAACCGTCACACCACCTGCGCGCGTGGCTTCCGACCCCGGGCTGGATGTGCCAGTGGCTCCCGCACCGCCTTCAGCGCCCGCCGTGTCCACCCGTGCATCTACGCCTGCTCCGCCCGCCCCATTGCCGGCCGCACCGGCTGCGGCCGGCCGGCTGGAGGCGAATACGACGGCGGCAGCCGCTCCGGCGCCGGTTCCGCCGGCGCCGGATCCGACGGTTCCGGCTGCGCCAGGGGTGCCGATGGTGAACGGCGCCGGAGGGTTTTCGCTGTCGCGGCAACTCGGGCTGGGAGTCTCGCGAATCGTCATCGATCCGGGCCATGGCGGCCACGATCCCGGCGCGAGCGGGCACGGCATCAAGGAATCGGAACTGACGCTCGACATCGCGTTGCGGCTGGAGAAACTTCTCCAGGACGAGCCCGGCATCGAGGTCGTCCTCACCCGCCGCACCAACGTCTACGTGCCGCTCGAGGAGCGCACAGCGATCGCCAACCGCGAGAGCGCGGACCTGTTCCTCTCGATTCACGCCAACGCGAGCCGGAACATCGCTGCCAACGGCATCGAGACGTATTTCCTCAGCTTCGCGTCGACGCCGGACGCCGAGGCGGTTGCGGCGCGCGAAAACTCCGCCTCCGAACGGGCGATGCACAGCCTGCCCGACATCATCAAGGCGATTGCGCTCAACAATAAGATCGACGAGTCGCGCGACCTCGCGGCGATGGTCCAGGAGTCGATGATCACGCGGCTTCGCAAGTCGAACAAAGCAATCCGCAACCTGGGCGTCAAGAAGGCGCCGTTCGTGGTCCTGATCGGCGCGGGAATGCCAAGTGTGCTGGCCGAGATCTCATTCCTGACCAACCGCCAGGAGGCGCAGCTGCTGAAGACGCCGGCCTACAAGGATCGGATCGCCGAGGCGTTGCACGACGCGGTGCTCAAGTACCGCCGGGCGCTCAAACGGCAATCGACCCTCGCGGATCGACCCTGACGCTATACCTTGAAGAGGTCGTGTTGGCCGCCGCGCGCTTCGATGATGGTGATCGCCCGGCGTGAGCGGTACCAGGTGAAGAGCACTCCCGCGAGCAGCCCAGCCACCACCGCCGCCGCCATGATGACGCCGGTCAGGCCAAAGGCGCCGACCGCGACGTCGATCATGCTCAGCTCCGGCGTCGGTGGGTTGCGGACCTCGACGATCGTGACCGTCGGGATCGGGCCGTCGGGAATCTGCGGCTGTTGGAGCAGCACGAATTCAGTGTAGCACCACGCTCAGCGCGGGATCTGGATCCGTCCGAGCTCCACCAGCGTGCGGATCATGGCGCCGGTCGCGCCTTTTGGCGCCCACGGCTTGGCCTCATCGGCCCAGGCGGTTCCGGCGATGTCGAGGTGCGCCCAGGGGCCTGCCCCGGCAAACTCCTTCAGGAACATCGCCGCGGTCACCGCGCCCGCGGGGCGGCCGGGGCTGTTGATCATGTCCGCGATGTCGCTCTTCAACGTCTCCTTGTAATCGTCGAAGAGCGGCAGCTGCCAGATCTTCTCTCCGCTGCGATGGGCCGCGATCCGGATCGCGTCTCCCCAGGGCTGGGGCGATGCGAACAGCCCGGTAGTGATCTTGCCCAGCGCGACGATGCACGCGCCGGTGAGCGTGGCCACGTCGACCAGATGCGTCGCGCCGATCTGCCGCGCGTACCACAGTGCGTCGCCGAGGATCAGGCGCCCCTCCGCGTCGGTGTTGTTCACTTCGACAGTGAGGCCGGACGCGCTCCGCAGCACGTCGCCCGGCTTCAGCGCCCGGCCGCCGGGCATGTTTTCCGCTGATGGCACGACGGCGACGATACGCAGCGGGACTCGCAGCAGCGCGAGGGCGCGAAGCGCGGCGATGACGGTCGCGCCGCCGGCCATGTCGTCCTTCATCCGCTCCATGCCGTCGGCCGGTTTGATCGAGATGCCTCCGGTGTCGAAGGTGATGCCCTTGCCAATGAGGCCGAGGGTCACATCCGTCGGGGCTTCGGTAGGCTCGTAGCGGGCGATCAGCATCCGCGGAGGCTCGGCACTGCCCCGCCCCACGCCGAGCAGCAGGCCCATCCCCATGGTCTCGAGCTTGCGCTCGTCGAACACATCGACGCTGACGCCCTCGACCGAAGCCAGCGAGGCGCCCTTCTCGACGAATCGCGCCGGCACCAGGAGATTGCCCGGCTCGTTGATCAGAACTCGCGCCGAGTTGATCGCATCGCCGACAATCCGTCCCGCGCTCGCGGCGGCGACGGCAGACTGGGCGGCGGTGACGACTGTGACGTCGGAGAGGAAGAAACGCGGTTCGGGCCGGCTCTTGTGGATCCCGCCGTCGAAGTTCGCGGTCGTCAATCCCTCGGCGAGGATGTCCACCCGATGCGCCGCTTCCATCGCTCCCGGCTCGACGTCGAGCCAGGCCATGCGTCCGCGCCGCTGCTGGCGAGCAAGCGCTACCGAGGCCGCTGCCATCCGCCGGAGCCGCTCCGGACCGATTTCCGCACGCGCCCCGCCGCCCATGAAGACCATCCGGTTGGCGGTCCACCCGCCGCCGATGACCGGCGCAGTGAATGCCTCGAGCGGCCGCGGTGTGAACTCGCCGCGAGCCAGCGCCACGCCCAGGCTGCCGCCCACTGCCGCGTCGAACTCGGCGGCGACCCCAGCGGCATATTCCTCCGCCACCGGAATCACGATGAGGTCGGCGTCGACGGCTGGTGGGGGAATGCTGAGGACGTGAATGCGCGGGACTTCGTAAGCGACAGGCATCGGGACGGCCAGTCTACCACCCGTCACAGACGCGGCCGGACCTCGAACCCCGCTGCACGATCAAGTTGCATGCAACGATTCGAGCCGGTTGCACGCAACGCTGCGAGCGTCGCGCCGCTGAGGATGACTCGGACGTCGATCCGGGCAGTGGCGCCCAGCAGGGACTATCGACGACCCTCCGATTCCCGTCTAGACGTGAACGTCGATGGCATCGAAGGTGTTGCGCCGGCCGAAGCCGGTCATCAGCGCTGCGCCAAGCCCGATCGTCCAGACCAGGAACTCGGCCATCACCCCGGCGACGAGGACGCCGAACGCGGCCATGCGCAGTGGTTGTGGCGCGACGCCGAGGAGGCGTGACAGCAGTGTCGGGAACACGATCAAGAACAGCCCGATGGCAGTGGCCAGGTAGGCGCTGTGGAGCTGCCAGCCGAGGCGGTCCTCGAGCCACTCCCCCAGCCGGCACGCCAGCGCGGTGTAACCGAGCAGCAGCGCGAAGAACGCGAGAACGAAGGCCAACGGAATGACCAGGAACACGAGCGGCAGCCCGATGATGGTGATCCCGAGCACAATCGAGGCAACCAGTAGCAGCGGAAGGAACAGCACCTCCGCCGCCAGCCCGACGACCGCCGCGCGGAACGGCGCGGCCGCCGCGGCTCGCCCGACCCGCGCCACCGGTGCGCGGGCGATCAGCAGGACGAACACCATGAGGGCGGCCAGGACGCTGACGCGGAAGATCGTCGCGATCAGGCTCACCCAGCGGCTGGCCGTGCCGAACTGGAGCCGGGGACGCCAGTCGAAGAGGCCGACCGACCTCGACCAGTCGCCCAGCGAAACGTAGCTGACCGCACCGGCGACGCGCGCTCCCTGGTCGCGAATGAGCGTCCCGCCCACCAGCACGAGGTCGCCCTGAACGTCGGCGCTCGGGAGGAGGTGAATGTCGCCGCCGATGACGATGGCACCGTGGCGGATTCGGCCGGCCACGCGCAGAGAGCCGCCAACGGCCACCGCTGCATCCTGAATCTCTTCGTCGGCGCTGACTTCGATGTCCTGCGCGATCGCGATGCGGGAACCGGTGATCTTGTAGATGATCGGCGGCGTGGCCTCGGGCGCGGCCGGCGGCGGTGCCGAGGGTGACTGCGCGACGAGGATCAAGCCGAGCAGCAGCTGAGTCAGCACGGTATCTACTTCCACAGACGTGGCCCTGGCGGGCGAAGTTCCGTTAGAACCGTCCGATCGTCCCCTTCACCAGCAGCCGCGCGCCGGTGGCCGCACGCACCGCGTCTTCGGTCGTGTCCTCGGCGATCTCCCTGAGCACCAGTCCCTCGGGCGTGACGTCGATGAGCGCCAGCTCGGTCACGATCTGGTGGACCACCCGCTGACCGGTGAGCGGCAGCGTGCACCGCTCCAGGATCTTGTGGCCGCCATCCTTGGTGGTGTGCTCCATCGCGATGATGACCTTGCGCGCCCCCGCGACCAGGTCCATTGCGCCGCCCATCCCTTTCACCATCTTGCCGGGAATCATCCAGTTCGCGAGGTTGCCTGCTTCGTCCACCTCGAGCGCGCCGAGGACGGTGACGTCCACGTGGCCGCCGCGCACCATCGCGAACGAGTCGGCGCTGCTGAAGTACGAGGCGCCCGGCAGCTCCGACACCGTCTCCTTCCCTGCGTTGATGAGGTCCGGGTCGACGTCTGCATCGTTCGGGTAGGGCCCGACGCCCAGCATGCCGTTCTCGGAGTGCAGCGTGATGTGAACACCTGGAGGCACGAAGTTGGCGACGAGGGTCGGCATCCCGATACCCAGATTCACGTAATCGCCGTCCTTCAGCTCGCGGGCAATCCGCGACACGATCCGTTCGCGCTTATCCATGGCTGACGGTCCGCTTCTCGATGCGGCGCTCGTAGTCGCGCCCCTGGAAGATGTGCTTCACGAAAATACCGGGCGTGTGCACCTGGTCTGGCTCGATCTCCCCGGGCGCCACGAGGTGCTCGACTTCGGCGATCGTGCAGCGGGCCGCGGTGGCCATCATCGGATGAAAGTTGCGCGCCGTCTTCCGGTAGAGCAGGTTGCCGACGTGATCGCCCTTCCACGCCTTGACGAACGAGAAGTCGGCGGTGAGTCCCATCTCGAGCACGTAGGTCCGGCCGTTGAACTCGCGCGTCTCCTTCCCCTCCGCGATCAGCGTCCCGACTCCCGTTGGCGTATAGAAAGCGGCGATGCCGGCGCCTCCGGCCCGGATCCGCTCCGAAAACGTTCCCTGCGGCACCAGCTCGACGTCGATCTCCTTCTGTAGGAACTGCCGCTCGAACTCCTTGTTCTCGCCGACGTAGGTCGAGATCATCTTGCGCACCTGGTGGTTCTTGAGCAGCAAGCCGATGCCGAAGCCGTCGACGCCGGCGTTGTTGGAGACGATGGTCAGGTTGCGCGTGCCGCGGCGATGTAGCGCCGCGACGAGGTTCTCGGGGATTCCTGCGAGGCCGAAACCGCCCATCATGACCGTCGCGCCGTCGGGGATGAGGGCGACCGCCGCATCGGCGGACTCGATCACCTTGGTCATGCGGGCAATTATGGATCGAAGGGAAACCGGTGGGCCCGCGCGAAGAGCTCCTCCATCGCCTCGCGATCGCCAAGCTCCTGCGCCACCCGCGTGAGGTCATCGGCCAGCGCACGGATCAGCGGAGCAAGCGCGGTTGCGTTGGTCGCGAGGATCGGCGCCCACATCGAGGCGTGGCTTGCCGCCCGCCGCGTAGTGTCACGAAGCCCGGCGCCGGCGTGGCGAAGGCCTTCGAGGCCGACGGTTTCGCCAACTCGCGCGCGAAGTGTGGTGGCCACGACCTGGGGCAGATGGCTGATCGCCGCCACCAGCCGATCGTGCTCGCGCCCATCGTCTTCGAGCGGCACGACGCGCGCGCCCAGATCGGCGACGAATGAAGCTGCGGCGGCGCCGGCCCCCGGTTCGGCGCGGCCCGGCAGCAGAAACCACGTCCGTCCATCGAACAGATCGGCGCGAGCATCGTCAGGTCCCGTCGTCGTTCCTCCCGCCATCGGATGACCGGGCACGAAGCAAGGCAGGCCGGCCGCCGATGCGGCCTCGGCGATGAGCTGCTTGGTCGAGCCGGTGTCGGTGATGAAGCGGGCTTGCGGCGCGAGCGCGGGCAGCTGTGGCAGGAGCGCCAGGATGACGTCCACCGGCGCCGCGAGCACGACCGCATCCGCGGTGGCGAGCGGGGCGAGGTCGTCGCCGCGATCGAAGGCGATCACCTCGGCGTCGGCATGGAGCCGGCGCCAGGCGAGCTGCACCGAGCGGCCGATCAGGCCGTCGCCGACGATCGCCAGCCGCCCGATCAGGCGCTCCATCCTCGCCGCGCAACCGGTTCGAGGCAGATGCTGCGGCCGATGGCCGGCGCGATGATCCGCAGCTCTGCCATCAACCGGTCGAACTGCCCGGGGAACAGCGACTGGGCGCCGTCGCTCAGCGCGTGATCGGGATCGCAGTGCACTTCGATGATCAAGCCGTCGGCGCCGGCCGCGACCGCGGCGCGGGCCATCGGCGCCACCTTGTCACGGCGCCCGGTGCCGTGGCTCGGATCGACGAACACCGGCAGGTGGCACAGCTGCTTGACGATCGGGATCGCCGAGATGTCGAGCGTGTTGCGGGTGTAGGTTTCGAAGGTCCGGATGCCGCGCTCGCAGAGGATCACCTGCGTGTTGCCGCCGGCAAGGACGTACTCCGCCGAGAGCAGCCACTCTTCGATCGTCGCCGAGATGCCGCGTTTCAGCAGCACCGGCTTGCGGGTCCGACCCAGCTCGCGGAGCAGCGTGAAGTTCTGCATGTTGCGGGCCCCGACCTGGAAGAGGTCGGCATAGCGATCGATCAGCTCGATCTGGCTGATGTCCATCACCTCGGTGACCAGCTTCAGATCGTGGGCATTGGCCGCGTTCTCGAGCAGGCGCAGCCCCTCTTCGCCGAGCCCCTGGAAGCTGTACGGCGAGGAGCGCGGCTTGAAGGCACCGCCGCGCAGGACCTTGGCGCCGGCGCGCTTGACCGCGCTGGCAGTCGCGTTGACCTGCTCCTCGGTCTCCGCCGAGCACGGGCCGGCCATCACGATCACCTCGTCGCCGCCGATTCGCACTTCGCCGATGTTGAAGGCGGTGTCCTCGGGCTTGAAGGTCCGGCTGGCCAGCTTGTACGGCTCCGTGATCCGCAGGACTTCGTGGACTCCGTCCATCATCTCGATCAGCCGGGGGTCCACCTTGCCGCTGCCGACGACGCCGAGGACGACGCGCGAGGCGCCGGTCGAGCGGTGCACGTCCATGCCGAGCTCGACGAGGTGGGCAATCACGCGTTCGACCAGTTCGCCGGAGGCGCGCTCCTTCATCACGACAACCATGATTGGGCTCTCAGTCTTGTTTCTGCTCGTTACGATCGGGTTTCGATTCGCTCTGACGCTCGGATTCGATGCGCTGGATCCGCCGTGCTTCGTCCATCACGCGCTCGTAGAGACGCTCGATGGCGTCGCCAGTGAGCGGCCCCTCGAGGCTTGCGTTCACGGCCTTCACGTGGCCCATCACCGTGGCTTCGCGTGAGGGCTCGTAGATTCCCAGCCCCTGCTCGTGCTTGATTCGTCCGATGGCGTAGGCGCACCGCGCCCGCCGGTCGAGCAGCCGGACGATCACTTCGTCGATCTTGTCGATCTCCTCGCGCAGCGCGTCGAGACTCAGTTCCGCAGCCATCGGACATACCGTTCCACTTCGGCGAGCAGATTCGGGGAGCCGCCCTGCTCGGCGATGACTTTGACGAGAGCGCTTCCCACGACGGCGGCATCGGCGATATCGCCGATGGCCCGCACGTGCTCCGGGCGGGAGACGCCAAACCCCAGTGCCAGCGGCATGTCGGTTGCCGCCCGGACCCGCGCGGCGAGCTCCGCCGCTGAGTCGGCCACTTCGTCACGCGCGCCGGTAACGCCGAGGCGCGAGATCCCATACAGAAAGCCGCTGCCCAAGGCGGCGGCCCGGCGGATGCGATCGTCAGCGGTGGTCGGGCTCAGGAGAAAAATTGTATCAATCCCGGCCGTGCCGAACCGCTGTCGCCACTCCTCCGCTTCTTCCGGCGGCACGTCCAGCGTGAGCACGCCATCGACACCCGCCTCGCGAGCGCGGCGCGCGAACCCGTCCAGGCCCATGCGGAGGATTGGATTGGCGTAGCTGAAGATTACGATTGGGGCGTCGATCTGATCGCGCACCCGGGCGAGCATGTCGAGGACACCGCCCAGCGTCGCGCCCGCTGCCAGCGCCCGCTCCGTGGCCCGCTGGATCACCGGCCCGTCGGCCAACGGATCGGAGAACGGAACACCCACCTCGAGGACGTCGGCGCCCGAGCGAGCCAGGGTCCGCAGGATGTCCGCGGTTGCCGCCATGCTCGGGTCGCCGGCGGTGACGTAGGTGACCAGCCCGGTGCGTTTCTCGGCTCTAAGACGGGAGAACGCCTGCTCAATGCGCGACATGCGCGTCCTCCTTGAGCATGCCTTCGACCGTCTGCACGTCCTTGTCGCCGCGGCCGGACAGGTTCACGAGCAGGACGGCATCAGCGCCGAACCCGGGGGCCACCTTGCGGGCGTGGGCGATGCCGTGAGCCGATTCGAGCGCGGGAATGATGCCTTCGGTGTGCGCCAGCTCCTGGAACGCGGCGAGCGCCTCCTCGTCGGTGGCGTAGTGGTACTCGGCTCGCCCTGTCGCTTGAAGGTGGGCGTGCTCGGGCCCGACCGCCGCGTAATCCAGCCCGGCGGAAACCGAGTGCGTCGGCTCGATGTTTCCGTGCACGTCCTGGAGCACCAACGTGCGAGTGCCCTGTAGGACGCCGGCCGATCCGCCGGCGAAGCGTGCCGCGTGCCGGCCCGCCACAATCGCTTCCCCGCCCGCCTCGACGCCGATCAGCCGCACCTTCTCGTCGTCAATGAACGCATCGAAGATGCCGATGGCGTTGCTGCCGCCGCCGACGCACGCGATGACCGCGTCCGGCAGGCGCCCAATCTGCTCGAGGCACTGCTGGCGCGCCTCGCGGCCGATGACGCTCTGGAACTCGCGGACCATCAGCGGATATGGATGCGGCCCGAGCGCCGACCCAAGCAGGTAGTGGGTGTCGTGCGGACGCGCCACCCAGTCGCGCATTGCCTCGTTGATCGCGTCCTTCAGCGTCCGGCTGCCGGAGTCCACGGCTTCCACCCGCGCGCCGAGGAGACGCATCCGGAACACGTTGAGCGCCTGCCGGCGCATGTCCTCCGTGCCCATGTAGACGACGCACTCGAGGCCGAGCAGCGCACATGCCGTGGCGCTGGCGACGCCGTGCTGCCCGGCGCCGGTTTCGGCGACGATGCGTCGCTTGCCCATCCGCACGGCGAGGAGGGCCTGGCCGAGCGCGTTGTTGATCTTGTGCGCGCCGGTATGGGTGAGGTCCTCGCGCTTCAGGAAGATGCGTGCGCCCTCCGCGGCGGCGCTCAGTCGCCGTGCTTCCCAGAGCGGCGTCGGACGGCCGACGTACTGCCGCAGCAGCCGGTCGAGCTCGGCCGCGAAGCGGGGATCGCGCCGCGCCGACAGATACTCGCGCTCGAGCGCTTCGATAGGCGCGACGAGCGTCTCGGGGACGAAGCGCCCCCCGAACCCGCCGAAGTAGCCGCGCGCATCGGGGTCGCGGCGCCCGAACCAGTCGTTGCTCATGCCACCTGTCTCACTGCCGCGACAAACGCGGCCATCCTGTTCGGGTCCTTGATTCCGGGGGCCATCTCAACGCCTGACGAGACGTCTACGCCGGCAGGCCGCGCGAGGGCGATCGCCTCGCCGACGTTCTCGGGCTTGAGACCGCCGGCCAGAATCACCAGCCGCCTGGCGGCGATTGGCGCCACCGCTGGCCAGTCGATGGTTCGGCCGGTGCCGCCGCGACGTACCGTGTCGTGCGCGTCCACGAGCACCGCGCCGTTGCCCACAACGTTGGGCGTGATGTCCGTGCCATCCGGCGACAGTGTGACGGCCGGCAGGAGCCGCATGCCGCGCGGCATCGCCGGCACAGCGCCGACGATCTGAGCGACGAAGATGCCAGCGTCGCGGCACTCCGCGACGAGCTCGGCGCTGGGGTCCACGAACACGCCCACTGGCACCACGAACGGCGGCAGCGAATCGATGATCGCTGCTGCCCGCTCGGGGCTTATTGCACGCGGGCTGCGCGGCCAGAACACGAAGCCGAGCGCCTGCACCCCGAGCGTGGCGGCGCAGAGCGCGTCCTCGGCCCGTGTGATGCCGCAGATCTTGATGATCACCGCGCCACCTCCGCCAGCAGGCCGGCGAGTGCGTCACCGGGATCGGGAGTCGTCATGAAACGCTCGCCGATGAGGAAGGCCCGGTAGCCGAGCGCCGTGAAGCGTTCGAGGTCCGCGGAGGTCCGCAGGCCGCTCTCGCTGACCGCGGTAATCGATGAGGTGAACCGAGCGGCAAGCCGTTCTGACAGATTCACGTCGACCTCGAGTGTCTTGAGGTTGCGGTTGTTGACGCCGATGAGTTGCGCACCTGCCACGAAGGCGCGGTCGAGCTCCTCCTCCGTATGCACTTCGACAAGTGTCGCAAGGCCGCGGCCCGCGGCCTCGCGAGACAACTCCGCCAACGCGGTGTCGTCGAGCGCAGCGACGATCAGCAGCACGGCGTCGGCGCCGGTCGCGACCGCCTCGAGCAGCTGATATGAATCGACGATGAAGTCCTTGCGCAGCAGCGGGGTCGTGACGGCGTCGCGCACCGCGGCCAGGTGCCCAAGCGAGCCGTCGAAGAACGTCGGCTCGGTCAGCACCGAGATCGCGGCCGCTCCCGCACGTGCGTAGCTGCTGGCGATTGCGACCGGATCGTAGGCGGCGCGCAGCACCCCCCGCGACGGTGACCGCCGCTTGCACTCGGCGATGACGTTGACCGCGCCGCCGCGCCGCAGCGCTGCCGTGAAGGCATCGCCATGCGGCTGTCGTACTGCAGCTCGTTTGGCGAGCGCCTCGACCGATTCGTTGACGCGGGCGGTTTCGACCCGCGTTCGCGTCGCTTCGACGATCGCCGCGAGCAGATCCGGTGCCTCAACGTTCGCGTCGGCGCTCATGCGGCTCCGGCCTCCTCGACCGAGACGGCTTTGAGCCGGTCGAGCGTGGATCGGGCGGCGCCGCGGTCGATGGCCTCTGCCGCTCGGGCCAGGCCCGATTGCACCGAGTCCACTACGCCCGCCACCATGAGCGCGGCTCCGGCATTGAGCAGCACTACGTCGCGCTGCGGCCCGCTTTCGCCCGCAAGCACCCGCTCGATGATTCGCGCGTTGGTGTCGGCATCGCCGCCGGTGAGCGCGCCCACGGCTGCCTTCGGCAGGCCGTAATCGCTCGGGTGGACGTAGAAGGTATGCACGGCGCCGTTTCGCACCTCGGAGACCTTGGTGTGGCCGGTAGTGGACAGCTCGTCGAGACCGTCCGCTCCGTGCACAACCCAGGCTCGCTCGGCGCCGAGCGCCAGCAGGGTTCGAGCAATCAGCTCGGTCAGCTCCGGCCTCGGCACCCCCACCATCTGCCGGGCTGGCCGTGCCGGGTTCGTCAGCGGGCCGAGCAGATTGAACGCGGTCCGAACCCCGAGATCGCGTCGTGCCTGCGCGGCATGCCGCATTGCCGGATGGAACGTCGGCGCGAACAGGAAGGCGATGCCGGCTTGGTCCAGGCAGCGGGCCGCGGTGGCCGGCGACATCTGGACGTGAACGCCGAGCGCCTGCAGCACGTCCGCGGAGCCGCACAGGCTCGACACCGATCGATTACCGTGCTTGGCCACTCGCACGCCACACGCGGCAATCACCAGCGCCGCGGCGGTCGAGATGTTGAAGCTGCCCGATCGGTCGCCGCCGGTGCCGCATGTGTCGAACACGGGGCCGCGCTCCCCCGGCAACGGCACCGCGTGCGCGCGCATTGTCGTCGCGAGCCCGACCAGTTCAGCCGGGCGCTCGCCCTTCATCGCGAGGCCCACCAGCAGTCCCGCAATCTGCGCCGGCGCGGCTTCTCCCCGCATGATCGCCGCCATCGCCGCCGAAGCCTGCTCGACGGAGAGATCTTCGTGACGGTGCAGCCGCTCGATGAGCTCGGTGAACATGATCACAAGGCCAGGAAGTTGCGCAGGAGCTGCCGCCCCTCCTGCGTCAGGACCGATTCGGGGTGGAACTGGACACCGTGCAGCGGCCAGTTGCGGTGACGGAGCCCCATGATGAGGCGGTCGCTCCGCGACCGGGCGCTGACGACCAGCTCGTCGGGAAGCCCCTGTTCGTCGACGACGAGTGAGTGATAGCGGCCGGCCTCGAATCCCGTGCCGATTCCGGCGAACACGCCGTTGCCGTCGTGGTCCACGGTGGAGGTCTTTCCGTGAATCGGGATCGGCGCGCGCACGACAGCGCCGCCGCATGCGAGCCCGATCGCCTGGTGTCCGAGGCAGACTCCCAGGATCGGCCGCTCAGGGCCAAAGGTGCGGATCACCTGAAGCGAGATACCGGCGTCTTCGGGCCGGCCAGGTCCGGGCGAGATGACGATGTGGTCGGGCATCAGGGTGCGAATCTCGTCCAGCGACGTCTCGTTGTTGCGCCGCACCACGACCCGCGCACCCAGCTCCCCCAGGTACTGGACCAGGTTGTAGGTGAACGAATCGTAGTTGTCGATGACCAGCACCATTAAGGCTGCCTCACAGTCCCGCCTGCGCGAGCTCGAGGGCGCTGAACATCGCGCGGGCCTTGTCGCGCGTTTCCTCGTACTCCGCGGTGGGATTCGAGTCCGCGACGATGCCGGCGCCAGCCTGCACGTTGGCGCGGCCGTGCTCGAGCAGGATGGTGCGAATCGCAATGCAGAAATCGAGGTTCCCTGCGAAATCGAGGTACCCCACGGCCCCCGCGTAGAGGCCGCGTCGCGACGGTTCGAGTGCCTGGATGATCTGCATCGCGCGGACCTTGGGCGCGCCGGATACCGTGCCGGCTGGGAAACAGGCAACCAGCGCATCCAAGCGATCGCGATCCTCCGCCAGCGTCCCTTCCACGACCGAGACCAGGTGCATCACGTGCGAGTAGCGCTCCAGCGCCATGTAGGTCGGCACGCGAACCGTCCCGTACTCGCACACGCGCCCGAGATCGTTGCGGCCGAGATCGACAAGCATCACGTGCTCGGCCTTCTCTTTCTCGTTCCGTTTCAGTTCCTCGGCAAGCCTCCGGTCCTCTTCCTCAGACCTGCCGCGCGGGCGGGTACCGGCAATCGGGTGGGTGACGGCGTGACGGGCCTCGACCCGGACCAGCATCTCGGGCGACGAGCCGACGATCGAGCGATCGCCCATCCGGATGAAGAACATGTATGGCGACGGGTTGACGTGCCGAAGCGCGCGATACACCGTGAACGCGTCCGCGCCAATCTCGGTTTCGAAGCGCTGCGACAGGACCACTTGGTAGATGTCGCCCGCGGCGATGTGCTCTTTCGCGCTGCGGACCATCGACTCGAAGCGCTCCTGCGTCAGGTTCGACGTGAAGGTCAGTTGCGGGGTCTCACCGCGCCGCGGCAGGGACAGCGCCCGCTCCAACTCGCGCTCGAGGAACTCGATCTTCGTGACCGCGAACTGATAGAGCGCGCGGAGGTCCTCGTCGCCGGTGATGCGGGCGTTGGCGATCAGCAGGATGCGGTGCTGAACGTGATCGAATGCGAGCACTGTGTCGAAGAGCATGAAGCCCGCCTGATCCGTATCCGCCGGACCGCCGTCTGCGGGGGCGACTGCCGGCTCGAACCAGCCCGCGGCGTCGTAGCCGAAATACCCCACGGCTCCACCCGTGAAGCGAGGCAGGCCCGGGACAAAGGGCGACCGGAAGCCGTTCATCAGCGAGCGCAGCGTTTCGACGAACGGCTGCGCGGCGGTCGACGTCGTCCCGGCCTGTTCCAGCGTGGTGTGACCGTCGCGACCGCGAAGGATGAGAAACGGATCCTTGCCGAGGAACGAGTAGCGGCCAACGTGCTCACCGCCCTCCACGCTCTCCAGGAGGAAGGCGTAGTCGGAGTGTTCGGCGACCTTGAGGAACGCTGACACGGGGGTCAGCAGATCGGCGACCAGCTCCTTCACGACCGGAACGAAGGTGCCGCGCTGAGCGAGCTCGACGAATTCTCCGAACGACGTCAGTTTCATACAGGCTGTGTCTCGCGCAGGCGCGCAAGCGCGGCTTCGCGCATGGCGGCTTCGGGCGGTGCTGCGCCGGTCCACCAGGCGAACTGGGCTGCAGCCTGGGCGACGAGCATGTCGAGCCCGCCGATGGTTTCGCAGCCGCGGGCGATGGCGTCGGCAATGAGCCGTGTTCGCGGCGGGTTGTAGACGAGGTCGTAGACGAGGCGGCCGTTCAGCAGATCGGCATCGAGCGGCGACTCATCGATGGCCGGCGCCGTGCCGATTGGTGTGGCGTTGACCAGGAGGTCCCACGATCCGGGCGATGGCGGCCATGACGTCCACGCCACGCCCGCGCGAGAAGCGAGCTCGGCGGCTTGCGTCTCACGGCGAGCCGAGATCGTCACGTCCATTCCGGCCTCGCGCAGTGCCATCGCGACGGAGCGGGCCGCACCGCCCGCGCCGAGCACTGCCGCTCGCTGTCCCCGGAGGGTGCCGCGTGAAGCCAGCGGCGCCATGAACCCCGCGGCGTCGGTGTTACGTCCTTCCCAGGCGCCGTCGGGTCGGCGCAAGGTGTTGATCGCTCGCGTCTGCTGTCCCTCGCGATCGACGGCGCCGGCCAGTTCGAAGGCGGGCACCTTGAAGGGCGCGGTCACGCTGGCGCCCCGAAGGTCCATCCGCTCGGCGAACTGCCGGAAGTCTTCGAAGTCGGCGGCCGCGAGCGGCACGTACACCGCGTCGATGCCGCAGGTGGCGAAGGCGCGATTGTGAATGGCCGGCGAGAGGGAATGTGAAACCGGCCGTCCGACGACGCCGTAGAGGGCAGTGCGGGCAGTCAGACTAGAGACCCTGAACTCGTCCCTCATTCGCCCTGCGCTGATTTGACCGGGAGCGGCAAGCGTGGTGTCGGCGGCGTAGGTCCAGAGCGACCCAAGCGGAGCCGCCAGAACGCGGGTTGGAAGTCCGGCCTCGCCCATAGCCAGTACCACGGTGGGGGCTTCGTGCGGCTTGAGCATCTCCACGAGCGCCGGGCCGTCGATCAGCCGGTTAGCCATGGCTGCAATCTTCACAACCCGCGCCCCGGTCTGCCGCATCGACCTCACCCGCTCGGGCAGATCGTCAGGAATGCCCGCGAAGTCATGCAGCGACACGACAATGCGATCCCGGTGACGGCCGCCAGCAAACCCTGGCGTAAGCGCCTTCGCTTCGACGTCCACGTACTCGGCGCCGAGCTCCAGCGCCTCCTCGAGAAGCCGGAGCCGATCCGCTTCAGATCCCGCGAAGTAACCGCCTTCCCACCTAGCCCGGCACGTGACGATGACGGGTGCCCGGCGTCCCTCGAGAGCGCCCCGAACGTCAGGCCGGTCCACGGCGTCGAGGCGCAGCTCGACCAGCTCGGCGGCCGAGAGCTGGTCTCGCCGCTGCCGCAGCGCCTCCATGGTCGGCGCCATCACGGTTACGCACAGGCGGGTCTGGTCCATAAATGCAAAAAGCGCCTCTTCAACAGGGTTGAAGAGGCGCTGGTCGAGTGACGGTTGGCGGTAGATCAGTTCACGCGAACGCTAGGCAGCCCCTTCATGTGGGCGCCAATACCACCAACCCGTAAACACACCCGTGCCAACGCCGGTTTCGACGGGCGAAGCAACGTGGCGGGCGGGCAAACCGACTCGAGCGCGCATGCGAACGTCGAAACAGTAACACATCGCGTAGTATTGAACAAGGAACGCCCGCGCGACTTGCCCGTTCTCATGCGCATATACCGCTTCGTGGCTCCCACCGCCCTGGCTCTTGCCGTCCTCCTCCTCGCCGGCAGGCCTGGCGCGCAGACGCGCCAGATGTCCATCGACGAGGTGAAGCCCGGCATGGTCGGCGTCGGCCGCACCGTCTTTTCCGGCACCACCCTCGAAGACTTCAAGGTCCACATCCTCGGCGTGCTGCGGAACGTGATCGCGCCGAACCGCGACCTCATCCTCGCCCGCCTCGAAGGCGGACCGCTGGCCGACACCGGAGTGATTGCCGGCATGAGCGGCAGTCCGGTCTACATCGACGGCCGCCTGCTCGGCGCGGTGTCCTACTCGCTCGGCCAGTTCTCGAAGGAGCCGATCGCCGGCATCACGCCGATCGCCGAAATGACCGACGCGACGGCAATGGCCAGCACCACGGCGCGCGCCCGGCCGGTTTCGATTGCCTGGCCGTTCACGCCGGAACAGCTCTTTGCGATCTGGACCAGGGATCTTGGCCTTACCCGTCCGGCGGGACTGCCGCTCTCCGGTGTCGAAGCGGCCGCCCAGGGCGCAATGCTCCGCCCGATCGCGGTCCCGCTCACGGCCAGCGGCTTCGACCCTTCGCTGCTTGCGGCGCTTTCTCCCACGCTCGCGGCGGCCGGCCTTGTTCCAATCACTGGTCAGGCGCCGCCGACCACCGCGACCGACTCCAAGCGGACTCTCGCGCCAGGTGACGCCGTCGGCGTCTCACTCCTCTCAGGCGACTTCGAACTGGGCGCAACCGGCACCGTCACGGCTGTCGAGGGCGACCGCGTCTACGCGTTCGGTCACCCGCTGTACAACCTCGGGCCGACGCAGTTCCCGATGACCACGGCCACGGTGCACGTCGTGCTGCCGAGCCTGATGCAGTCCAGCAAGCTGGCGAGTTTCGGGCCGGTCATCGGCACCTTGCAGCAGGATCGCGCGACCGCCATTGCCGGCACGCTCGGGCCCGGGCCGTCGCTGATTCCGATGACGGTGACGCTCAATTCGAACCGCCTCGGGGCGCGAACCTTCTCGTTCGGCGTGGTGCGCGACGCGACGTTCACGCCGCTGCTGGCCTACCTTGCGGTTGCCAACGTCCTGACCGCCTACGAGCGCGCGACTGGTCCAGCATCGATCACGGTGAAGGGGACGGCGAGCATCAAGGCCCACGGCGAACTGGATTTCGAAGACGTGTTCACCGGCGATCAGCCGATCGGCCTCGCCGCTGCCTATGTGGCCGGACCGCTCACACAGCTTTTCAAGAACACCTCGGAGCCGGTGGACGTCGAGCGGATCGCGCTCACCGTGGATGCGTCAGAGGAGACGCGCGCCGCACGGATCGAGCGCGTGTGGCTGGACACGCCGCGGCCACGCGCTGGCGGAAGCGCGATCGTGTCCGTCGCGCTGCGCGGCCCGAATGGCGAAGAGATCATCAAGCGGGTGCCGATCACCTTCCCGCCGAATGTCACCGGATCGGTGCAGCTGCTGGTCGCAGACGGCGCGCGTGCGTCAGCCGACGATCGCCGCGACGTTCGCGGCGCGGACGCCCAGCGCCCCTCGCAAATTATCCGCTCGTTCAATCGGACCCGGCGCGGCAATCGCCTCTACGTTCGCCTGTCGACCAACGATCCCGGCGCGGTCGTCAGCGGCGAGCCGATGGGCGCGCTGCCGCCATCAGTGCTGAGCGTGCTCGAATCGGACCGAAGCGCCGGCAACGTGTCCAGCATGAACTCGGCGCTCAAGGCTGAATGGGACGTGCCGCTCGATCTGGCCGTGACCGGCTCGCGGCAGCTCACGATCCCCCTCGACCCATCACGATGACCCGAACCCCTCGTTTCCGGGCGCTGCTTGCCGCGGCCGCTCTCCTCGTTTGTACATGGCAGCTGTCGGCGGCCCCGGGTTTCTGGCAGGCAGCCACGCAGGCGGACTTCCTGAAGGGCGACGTCGACCAGCTGTCGGTGGATCGTCACGGCCGCCTGGCGCTCGGGCCGGAGGTGAAGAAGATCTTCGATGGCGCCGTCACAGTCGTGTGGACAATGACGAGCGCCCCCGACGGGACGACGTATCTCGGTACTGGCAATGACGGCAAGGTCTACAAGGTGGCACCGGACGGGACCGGCACGTTGTTCTACGACAGTCCCGAGCTCGAGGTCCATGCCCTGGCCCTGGCTCCGAACGGCGGGTTGTATGTCGGCACCTCACCAGACGGCCGCATCTACCGCGTGGACGCCCGTGGTCAGGCGACGCCGTTCTTCGATCCCGAGGACAAGTACATCTGGGCGCTCGTCACCGACCGCAAGGGGATCCTCTACGCGGCAACTGGCGACAAGGGCGTCGTCTATCGCATCACGCCCGACGGCAAGGGCGAGCCGTACTTCACAACGAAATCGACGCACGCGATGACGCTGGGCGTCGGGCCATCCGGCGCCCTGCTCGTCGGAACGGCCGGGCCCGGACGGGTGTTTCGGGTCGATGCGGCGAAGAAGGGGTTTCTCCTGCTCGACACCCCGTTCCAGGAGATCCGGTCGATACGGCTCAACGATGGCGGCTTGATTTACGTTGCCGCGCTCAACGGCAAGCCGTCGAGCGGCGGCGGCAACGACACCGCCGAGACGCCGCCTGCGCCGACACCGCCCGCCACCGCGTCGGTGTCCAGCGAGGTGCTCTCGTTCTCGGTTATCGATGTTCCGGTCTCTGCGCAAAGCTCGCCGCCGCCCCAGTCGGCCTCGGCCGGCAACGCGACGTCAGGCGCTGTGTACCGCATCCAGCCGGACGGACTGTACGACCTTTTGTGGGAAGCGAAGGACGATTCGCCCTACGACCTCGCGCTCGAGCCTGACGGCGGCGTGCTCGTCTCCACCGGCGATAAGGGCAAGATCTACCGCCTCTCGGGTGAGCCGATCGTTCCGGTTCTCGTGACCAGCGTGCCCGCGGAGCACGCCACGACCATGACACGGGTTGGCGATCGGACGCTGCTCGCGACGGCGAATCCCGGGCTGCTGGTGTCGATGTCCGGCGCACGTGCGACGCGCGGCACTTACGAGTCGGACGTGAAGGACGCCAAGGTCGTCGCGTCCTGGGGCAGCATCTCGTGGCGTGCGGCGACGCCGAGCGGTACCAAGGTCGAGGTCTTCACGCGTGCCGGCAACACCAAGACGCCCGACGAAACGTGGAGCGACTGGTCGGTTCCATACAGCTCCGCCGAAGGCTCGCCCATTACCAGCCCGAAGGCACGTTACCTGCAGTGGCGCGCGGTGTTAACCGGCACCACGGCGACTCCCATCCTGACCTCGATTTCCGCCGCCTACCTGCAGCGCAACATCCGGCCGCGGGTGGAATCGATCACCGTGCATCCCGCCGGCGTGGCCTTTCAGAAGCCGTTCTCCACCGGCGAGACCGAGATCGCCGGCTTCGACGAGGAGCCGGCCGATCGCAAGCTTGCCAGCCAGGGCGCGGGAGCCGCGGCGCAGACCGGCGGCCCGACACTGGGGCGCCGGATTTACCAGCGCGGGCTCCAGACGCTGGCGTGGAAAGCTGAAGACGACAACGGCGACGACCTGACCTACACCGTGTTGTATCGCCGCGAGGGTGAGACCAGCTGGCGAACGCTGAAGTCGGGGCTCTCCGAGACGCTCACCGTGTGGGACACGTCGTCGACTCCGAACGGCACCTACGTCGTCAAGGTTGTCGCCTCGGACGCCAAGGCTCACCCGGCCGAGGAGGCACTGACCGGCGAGCTGGAGAGTTCGAGCTTCGACATCGACAACACTCCGCCGTCGGTCATTGTCGGCAGCGTTGCGCGTGAAGGCACTCGCTTCGTGGTGCAGGTCGAAGTGCGCGACACGGACTCGCCGTTGACCCGCGTCGAATATTCGCTCGACTCGCAGAAGTGGCAGGTCGCCTACCCGCGAGACGGCATGCTCGACTCACGACGCGAGCAGTTCGAGATTCGCCTCGACGCCGACACCGCCGGACGCGTGCTGGTCATCCGCGCGACCGACGCCCTCAACAACGTGGGCGCCGGGCAGGCGGCGATCCCGAAGTAAAAGTGCAGCAAGGCAGAAGGCAGAAGGCAAAAAGCACCGATGAGGCCGCGAGGCTTCTGTGGTGCTCTTCAATTGCGGCTTCTGATTACGACAGGTAACCGTCGTCGGTCGCAGGCCGGTTCAGGCCCACGGGAGTGGGCTTTGGCGTAGCCGGGAGACGATCGACGGCTGGCGTCGCGGCCGGTGGGCGGCGAACCAGGATCACGTCGTCGGTCGGGTGGCCCTTGACGGTGGTGTTGGCGAGCACCCATACCATGCTCACCGCGACCGGATCGCCGGTCGGCGTGTTCTTGGCGGGTTCAAACTCCACCTGCGAGGCCTGCTGGAGCATGGCCAGCAGCACGTCGGGACGCACCTTCTGCGGCCCGAGCGGCGTATCGCCGAGCAGCTCGAGGTTCTGAATCCTGCCCTCGCGAGTCACAACCGCCGACAACGCAAACACTGCGTCGCCGGTGGCCAGCGGCAGAGGCGCCGACGCGTCGTCCACCCGCGTCCGCGGCGCGAGCATGCGCGCGTCGAGCCGGACCGGATTCTCGTTCGAACCGGGGTTGGCGAGGAACGTGATCAGTCCCGCCAGCGAATCGGGCCGCTCCTGGCTGGCGGCGTGCAGCACACTGATCGAGCCGATGAGACAGAAGAGCATCGCTGCCGTTGCGCCGAGCGCCGCCCAGACGAGATGCATGTCCTGGAACAGTGACTTGATCTCGGATTCGAACGAGAACTGCTCTTCGACGCGCAGCCGTTCCATCACGCAGCCCGGCAGCCGCTCGGCTTCCGGGGCGTCACGGTCCGGCAGGTGCCATGCAGCTTCACGCAACGAGTGGCGCAGATCGGCCAGTTCCGCCGCGACCAGCGAGCAGGTGACGCAGTCCTGCAGATGGCTCTGGATGGCAACCCGCTGCTCGATCGTCAGCTCGTCGTCGTGGAACTCGTCGAGCCGTTCCTGCACGTCCTCGCACCGCGTGACGTGCATCATGACCGGCTCTCCCGCAGCTGGTGGCGCAGCGCCTGTCGGGCGCGGGTCAGCCGTGATTTCACGGTGCCGACCGCGACCCCGAGCGAGAAGGCAATCTCGTCGTAGCTGAGCCCGTCGATTTCGCGCAGGACGACCACGGTCCGCTGATCGAACGGCAGGTCGTTGAGGGCGCTCCACAACTTGGAGGCGAGCTCCTTCCGGGCGAAGGCCCGGTCGGGCGAAGTGCCGTCGCTTGGCTGCGACAGGTCGCCGTGCTCGGCGACGTGCTGGTCCAGCGACACCTGATCGGCGCGGCGGCGGCGGCGCCAGAACCGTTGCCGGTTACGCGCCTGATTGATGACGATGCGGTAGATCCAGGTTTTGAGAGAGGACTGTCCGCGGAAGCCGTGAAGAGTCCGGAAGACCCGGAGGAAGACCTCCTGAGAGAGGTCCAGGGCTTCGTCGCGGTCGCCCAGGAGGTTGAGCGAGAGGGTGTAGACCATCCGCTCGTGTCCTGCGACCAGCTCCGCGCAGGCGCCCTCTTCTCCTGCGGCGCACCGCTGAATGAGGGCAGCCTCTCCCGACGCGATATCCGACCACCCGAACGCGCCAGCTTCTTTCACGAGTTCCTCGGCGATAAGTCGTGGACCCATCATCAGTCTAAACCAATTAGAACCCGTGGATTTGCGAAAGTTCCCGCCTTCGCTGGGGCGAATGACCCCGACGAGCCATTTTGTTACCATCGTCGCAATGCGTCGCACGCTCGTGGCGCTGGCTCTCGTGGCGGCCGCCGGCGTCGTGGGAGCGCTGGCTTACGCCTCCTATTCCACCGAACAGGAGTTCGTCCGCCTCGTGGCGAGCGGGGACGAGGCGGCCGAGGCAGGGCGGGTGTTCGAATCCCTCGAAGCCTACAGCGGCGCCCTGGCGCTGGTCCCCGACGCGGTAGTCGCCTACCTGAAGCGGGGCCGGGTCTATCAGCTCCAAGGCGAATCCGAGGCCGCGCTTCGGGACCTCCGGCGCGCCGCGGAACTGGACCCGTCGTCCACCCGCCCGCTCGAGTGGCTTGGCGACATCAGCCTCGACCTGGACCGCGTCGATCGCGCGGCGGAGTACTTTCAGCGTTACGTCGCGCTCGATGACCGCAACGCCCGCGTCCTCTACAAGCTGGCGGTGGCGAGGTATCGCGCGGGCGCGGCCGCTGACGCGCTGACGGCGCTCGACCAGGCACTGGCGCTCGATCCGGCGCTGGGCGACGCGCGATTTCTGCGCGGCCTCTGCCTGCGCGACCTGGGACAACCACAGGAGGCGCGGAAGGCGCTCGAAACGGTCGTCACGGCGTCGCCGGGGGCTTCCGGTCCACGCGAAGCCCTGGCCGAGGTCTACGCCAGCCTGGGAGAGCACCAGCGCGCCATCGACATGCTGGAAGCCGTAAGCGCGCTGGACCCTTCCCGGGCGGAGCCGCTGATCGTGGTGGGCCTGGCCTACGCCAGCAGCGGTCGCGATACGCAGGCGATCCAGACGCTGACGAAAGCCGTCGAGCGCTTTCCGGACTCGCCGCGCAGCTATGCCGCGCTGGGCCGCGTCTGGATGGGCATTGCCGAACGGCGCGGCGACTCGGCTGCTCTGTCCAAAGCTGTCGAGGCGCTGACGGAGGCCGCTCAGCACGCTACCAACACCAGCGCGGCGCTGAGCGACCTGGGCCGGGCGCTCACGCTGAGCGGAGACGTGGCCGGCGCCGAACGCGCGTTGCGCCAGGCTGTGACGCGATTGCCGGTCTCGAACGATGCCTTCCTGCGACTTGCGGCGGTTACCGAGCGGCAGCGGCGGTTACCCGAAGCGCGCGACGCACTGTTGCAGTACGCCGCGCTCGTCGGTGATCGCGAGCCGATGACATCGATCGCGACGCACATCGCCGAGCTGTCGCTGCAGATGGGCGAACCACTGCTGGCGGCGCGGTGGATCGATCGGGCGATCGACGAGGGCGGCCCGACGCCTGCCCTGCTGGAGCTCAAGGCTCGAGCCGGTGTTCCTTGATTCCTTCTTGATTCCTTCTCCCTGTTGCGTCCTTTCCTTCTTGCCTTCTGCCTTCTGCCTTGTGCCTTGTGCCTTCGGCCTTTCGCCGTGACGTCCGCTAACCAGGTGTTTTGAGCCCCAGGCGGGTCACCAGCTTCGCCAGTCCCTGCCGCGAGACCCCGAGGTCCCGAGCCGCGAGCGCCTGCCGGCCGTCGGCGCGGGCCAGGGCCGCACGCACGAACCGGGTCTCGAACTCCCTGCGCGCCGCGGCGAGCGAGCACGCATCACCCAGGGCCGCGGTTCGACCGATGTGCGCGGGCAATTGAGCCGCCGAAATCTGCCCGCGCGCGGCGCTCGATACGATCAGGGACGCGAGCACGTTCTGCAACTCGCGCACGTTGCCCGGCCAGTCGTAGCGCCCGAGCGCGGCCATCGCTACTGGCGACAGCGCTGCGCGACTGCCGGTTCGCGACACGAGCCCCTGCCAGATGTGGCGCACGAGCGATGGCAAATCCTCCAGCCGCTCGCGCAGCGGAGGAATCGTCAGCCGCACGACGTCGAGCCGGTAACGCAGGTCGCGGCGGAACCGTCCTGCCTGCGACTCCTCTGCCAGCGGCTTGTTCGTCGCCGCGACAACCCGTGTGTCGATCGGGCGCACGTGGGACTCGCCGAGGCGGCGGACTTCGTGTTCCTGGAGCACGCGCAGCAGCTTGGCCTGGACGCGCGTCGACAGCTCCGAGACTTCGTCGAGGAACAACGTCCCGCCCGTCGCCTCCTCGAAGAGCCCGGTCCGCTCGGCCACGGCTCCCGTGAACGCGCCCTTCGCGTGCCCGAAGAGCTCGGCCTCGGCGAGGTCCTCGCCGAGCGCCGCGCAGTTGAGCGCGCAGAAACGGCGCTGCCGGCGCGGGCTCATCCGGTGAATGGCTCGAGCGACGAGCTCCTTGCCGCTGCCGCTCTCGCCTTCGATCAGCACCGGAAAGGGCGATTGCGCCGCACGCGCGACCGCGGTACGCAGCTGCCCCATCGCCTCGCTGTCGCCGACCAGTTCCGGTATCTCTGGGGCATCGGTCCGGATGCGGGCGCGCTCGAGCGAGCCCTGCACCGCCGGTGCGATGGCCGCCGCAGCGACAGTCATGAGACCGTCAGCGTCGGTCAGCCGGACTGGCATCTCCGCTGACCAGCGGCATCGCAGCGCGCCGATGACCGACCCTCCGTAGCGGATCGGCCATGCCGCCTCGTTCGGCGGACGATCGGCGCTCGGCAGACACGCAGCTCCAGTGGCAACGACCTTGTCCGCGACCGATGCGTCCGCAGGCAGCACACCGGCCTGAGCGATTACCCTCGACACCCCCCGTTCGAAGCCGACGCACGCCAGTCCCGACGCCGCGATCCGATCGCGCACCAGCGCCACTACCCGCGCAACGGCCGTCTCTTCGTCGTCGATCGACTGACAGAGCTCCAGCACCCGAAGAAAATCATCGGCGAGCGCGCGCTCGCCTCGTTGCGGCTGTTCGATCTCGCCGATGCGCCGCCGGGCCTGTTCGACGCGCGCCTCGACGGGTGCGGGGCGCGGACTGTCGACATCCGGCAACGCCGCGCGGGCCTCGAGCACTCGCCCCTGCGCGGCCAGCGTCATCGACAGCGCGGCGCGGGCTGTGTCCTCTGATTCGATCGACGGCGCGAGCATCAGTGCCCAGCGAGCAGCGGCCGCGGCTTCCTCGTCCGCGCCGCCTTCGCCCGCGGAGCGACACCACGCGTCATCGGCCAGCGATTCCGAAGAACGCGCGGTATCGGCCGGCCAGCTGTCACCGGCGCCCTCGTGAATCATCGACGGCGCCGCGATCAGGCGCAGTGGCGAGCGCAACGCCCGCGTGGCACCTCTGATGACGAGATGAGGACGCGTATCCCGCCGGGCGAGTCGAAGGAGGCTCAGTGCGCCGGACGCGGTCACCTGGCCATCGCAGGTGAGCACGACCAGCGATCGATCGGCCAGCCATCGCGGCCAGCGCCAGTGATTGCCACGAAGCACCTCGCCCAATACGCCCACCGCCACCGGGACGAACCCCGCCAGGCGTGCTTCGCGCGCGATGTCGAGCGTCGCACGTCGCCAGCTCGCCTCGTCGTCGGCCGCCACGTCCAGAGCGCGAGGACATCCATCGCGGGCGTCCTCGAGCGCGGCACGCACCGAGTCGATCGGCACGGCTGCGGCCGCGGTAACGTCCGGTACGCGCGCCCACGCTTCGACGAAGACGCGGGCAGAACGCGGCCCCGAGTCGATGAGCCGCCAGGAGCCGCGTGTGCTGTACGGCGGTTTCCCCGTCGGCCGGGTGAACATCCTGAGCCGGACTGGCAGTCCAGTCGCGAGATCGAGGGCGGAGCCCTCACCACTGAGGAAGCGATCGAGGAGCAGCATGCCGGGTCTTGCTGCAACGTCGTCTCCGCGTCGCTCGTCGTGATGTATCAACGACTTAGCACCGTCGCCTCGACCGGTAGTCGCAGAAAGTTCGGATAGAATTTGGAACCGATGCTTCGTTTTTTGACCGCTGGTGAATCGCACGGCCAGGGTCTCGTGATCATCGTCGAGGGCCTTCCCTCCGGGCTGCGCGTCGACGTCGACGCGATGACGTCGGACCTGCGGCAGCGGCAGGGCGGATACGGCCGCGGACGCCGGATGGCTATCGAGTCCGATCGCGCCGAAATTCTTGGCGGCGTGCGCCGCGGCCGGACCACCGGCGCGCCAGTGGCGATGCTGATTCGGAACCGCGACTGGACGAACTGGCAGGCGACCATGCACGTCGAGCCGGAGGCGCCGGAGGGATCGACCGGCGCGAAGCGGGCCGCGGTAGTCCGACCGCGCCCTGGTCATGCCGATCTCGCGGGCGCCCTCAAATACGAACTCGACGACATTCGGGACGTGCTCGAGCGTGCGAGCGCGCGAGAGACGGCGGCTCGCGTCGCTGCCGGAGCGCTGGCCCGGCAACTGCTCGCGGCCGCCGGCATCGAGGTCGCGAGTCACGTGCTCCGGATCGGTGACGCCGGGTTGACGGACACAGCTCCCGTCGCGTTCGAGCGCGTACGCGCCATCCCGGCGGAATCGCAGCTGCGCTGCGTCGATCCCGGCGCCGAAGCCGCGATGATCGCGGTGATCGACGCTGCGAAAGCGGCTGGCGACACGGTGGGCGGCGCATTCGAGGTCGTGGCCCACGGCGTGCCACCCGGCCTCGGCAGTCACGTGCATTGGGATCGGAAGCTGGACGGCCGGCTGGCCCAGGCGGTGATGTCCATCCACGCGATCAAGGCCGTCGCGATCGGCGAGGGCGTCGAAGGCGCCCATCGTCCCGGCTCGCGCGTGCACGACGAAATCGTGATGCAGGCGCAGCCTGACGGCAGCGCCCGCCTGGTCCGGCCGACGAATCGAGCCGGCGGGCTGGAAGGCGGCGTTACAACCGGCGAAGAGGTTCGCGTTACCGGCTACATGAAGCCGATCTCGACCTTGATGAAGCCGCTCCGATCCGTCGATCTGACGAGCCTCGAAGAGGCGCCGGCGGCTATCGAGCGGAGCGATGTCTGCGCCGTGCCGGCCGCGGCGGTGGTCGGCGAGGCGATGGTCGCGTGGGTACTCGCTGACGCGCTCGTCGAGCGGTTCGGCGGCGACTCGGTACGTCAGCTCCGCGCCCATGTGGAAGACGCCGCGGCGCGGATCGCCGCGCGCCTCCAGCGTCCCGCCCGTCCGGTGTCGCAGTCCGCATGATTCGGCCGATCCTGCGCCTTGGCGAGACGGTGCTGCAGCAGCCGTCGGCGCCGGTGAGTGCCATCACGCCGGAGATCGCGGTGCTCATCGACGACATGATCGAAACCATGTACGCGGCGCCGGGCATCGGACTGGCGGCGCCTCAGATCGGTGTGCCGCTGCGGATCTTCGTCGTCGATCTGTCGGTGGGCCGCGATCCGAATGCGCTCCACACGATGGTGAATCCCGAGTGGGTGGAGCGTGACGGCATGCAGCTCGAAGAGGAAGGCTGCCTCTCCCTTCCAGGGTTCACCGCTACCGTGCCCCGCCCCGCGCACGCCATCGTCAAGGGACTCGACCGCAACGGTGAGCCGCACACCGTCGAGGGGGCGGCGCTGCTTGCCCGAGCGCTGCAACACGAAATGGATCACCTCGACGGTTGCCTGTTCGTGGACCGGCTCCGCGGCATCAAGCGCGACATGATCGTGCGCAAGATCAAGAAGCTGGCCCGCGCCGGCAAGTGGTAGTGCACGTCGCATCGTTTTCGGAACACCGGCGTTTGCCGTCCCGACACTGCGGGCGATTCTCGCTTCGTCGCACCAGGTCGTGGTCGCCGTCACCCAGCCAGACCGGCCGCGCGGGCGCGGTCAGCGCGTCACGATTGGGCCGGTGAAGGCGGTCGCGCTCGAGTACGGCGTTCCGGTCGAGCAGCCTGAGAAGCTGACCCCCGAACCCTGGCAATCAACCCTCGCGGCATATGAGGCGGATATCGGGGTCGTCGCCGCCTACGGCAAGATCCTTCCGGAGTGGCTGCTGGCGGTTCCGCCGCGCGGTTTCATCAACGTGCATGCATCGCTCCTGCCGAGGTACCGGGGCGCGTCGCCGATTCACCGGGCCGTCATGAACGGAGATCCGGTGACCGGGGTGACGATCATGCGTGTCGTCAAGGCGCTCGACGCCGGTGCAATGCTGGCCACGGTGACGGTGCCGGTTGGACCCGAGGACCGAACCGATCAGATCGAGGCAACGCTTGCCGAGCGAGGGGCTCGCCTGCTGGTCGAGACGCTGGATCGTCTTGCGGTTGGCTCGATACCCGAGGTTGGGCAAGATGAGGCCCTGGTCAGCTACGCGCCGCGGCTGACGAAGGACGAAGGCCTCGTCGACTGGTCGCGATCCGCGCGTGCCATTCACGACCAGATTCGAGGGCTGCATCCGTGGCCCCACGCGTTCACGTTCGGGCCGCGCGGGCGGCTGATCCTGCATCGCTCCCGGGTCGCTGCCGGTCATGCCGGCGGTGCGCCTCCCGGCACGATCCTGCTCGGGATCACGCCTGAGGCCGTCAGCGTCGCGACTGGCGATGGTGTCGTCGAGCTTCTGGAGTTGCAGGCCGAGGGTGGCAAGGTGCTGGCGGCTCGCGACTTCCTCGCCGGGCATCCGTTGGCGGCCGGCGAACGTCTGGG
Source organism: uncultured Acidobacteriota bacterium (assembly GCA_963709325.1). Classification (GTDB taxonomy): domain Bacteria; phylum Acidobacteriota; class Vicinamibacteria; order Vicinamibacterales; family UBA2999; genus VFZN01. The sequence goes on from CAVPVV010000001.1 coordinate 1,252,193, forward strand.
GACGCCGTGATCGCCCCGGCGCGCCAGGCCGCGTTCGCCGCCCTGAGCGCCCACGAGGTGAGAGGCACCGATCTCCCCGCGGCGTTGTCGTCCGCACGGGCACCGCTCGAGGATTCGCGCGATCAGGGACTTCTCACCGAGCTCGTGACCGGTGTCGTTCGGATGCGCCTGGCTATCGACTACCAGCTCGCGCTTCGGCTCTCGCGACGGTTCGAAAAGCTCGACCCCGACGTGCGCACCACGCTGCGCCTCGGTGCTTTCCAGCTGCTCTATCTCGACCGGCTTCCTCCATCAGCGGTGGTGAACGACGCTGTCGCCTTGACCCGGAAGGCGGCCAAGACGAGCGCCAGCGGACTCGTCAACGCGGTGTTGCGCGCTCTCGCTCGCGAACGCCAGCACCTGGCGTGGCCGGATTCGCCGCTGAGCACAGCGCTCTCCGTCCGGCACTCTCATCCGGAGTGGCTCGTCCGCCGCTGGCTCGACCGATACGGCGCAGCCGCGACCGAGCAATGGCTGACGTTCAACAACCAGGCGCCGCGTCTTTGTCTGGCAGTCAATCGTCTCAAGGCGACTCGCGACGATCTGGCCGCGCGCCTGGCAAGCGAAGGCGTGCGGACCGAGGCGACGACTCGCTCACCGCATGGGCTGCATGTGCTGGCCGGCGCGCCGCTGTCAACGCCGTCGTTCCGCGAGGGCTGGTTCACCGTGCAGGACGAGGCGTCCCAGCTGATTGCGGATCTTGGCGAGCTCCGCCAGGCCGGACGGGTACTCGATCTCTGCGCCTCACCTGGTGGCAAGACAATGGCGCTCGCGACCAGGGTCGGGGCGGGTGGGCTGCTGGCCGCCAGCGATGTCCGGCCGCGGCGCATCCGATTACTTCGCGAGACGCTGGCCCGCCTGGAGGTGCCGGCCGCCATCCTGCGGGTGCCGGCAACTGGAAGCCTCCCCTTTGCTGATGGCGTGTTCGACTTCGTGCTGGTGGACGCCCCGTGCTCGGGCCTGGGCACCGTCCGGCGCGACCCCGATATCCGGTGGGCGCGAACAGCAGATGACCTGCCGCGACTGGCCGCCGGGCAGCTCGAGCTCCTCCGCAGAGCGAGCGCGGTCGTTGCTGCCGATGGCACGCTGGTGTACGCCACGTGTTCGAGTGAGCCCGACGAAAACGACGCGGTCGTGGAGGCCTTCCTGGCCGAGGCGCCCGGTTTCCGCCTCCGGCACACCCACTGGACGACCCCGTCCGCCGACCGGCTGGAGGCCTTCTACGGGGCCGTCCTCGCCCGGAACGTGTAGTAGCATAGGGGTTTCCGAATGGCCCTATCGGCGAGAGTGTGGACCGCAGGCAAGGTGCTGCTGCTCGGGGGCGCCTTGGCGACCACCTTCGTCATCTTCGCGATAGTCGCTGCCCGCGTTGCGGTGCGCGCCCGTGACGTCTCGGTGCCCAGCCTGATCGGCCGGACGCTGGCGGAGGCGACGGTGACGGCCAGCGCCCTCGAACTGCGTTTGAACCTGGAAGAGGCCCGCCGCCCCGACGCCCAGGTTCCAGCTGAACACGTGCTCGGGCAGGAGCCGCCAGCTGGCTCGTCCTCCCGCCGCCAGCGCAGCATCCGCGTCTGGCTGAGCAGCGGTCCACGCATTGCCCGCGCGCCGAACCTGGTCGGCGAGTCCCAGCGTGCCGCCGAGATCCGCATCGTGCAGGATGGCCTGCAGGCGGGACCAGTCGCGGAGATTCGTTCGAACGTGTATCCGCCGGACGTCGTGGTTGCGCAGGATCCGTCACCAGGTGTCCAGACCGGCGAGGTCCGGCTCCTCGTCAATCGCGGCGAGGATCGCGCCTCGTACGTGATGCCCGACCTGATTGGCGTCAATGGCGACCGCGCCTCCGACCTGCTCCGCAGCCAGGGATTTCGCGTGTCGGTCACGGCCCAGGCCGCGGCCAGCGGGCTTCCGCCCGGCGTCGTGACCCGCCAGTCGCCGCCCGGCGGTTACCAGGTGCATCCCGGTGACGCCATCAGCATCGAGGTGAGCCCATGAGCGTCCAGCTGGCTCCGTCGATCCTGTCCGCGGACTTCGCCCATCTCGCGCGCGACATCGCGGCAGCCGAGGCCGGGGGCGCCGACCTGATTCATGTCGACGTGATGGACGGCCACTTCGTACCGAACATCACGATCGGTCCGCCGGTCGTCCGCGCCGTCAAGAAGGTCGCGAACCGTCCGCTCGACGTGCACCTGATGATCGAGGAACCCGACCGCTACCTCGACGCGTTCGTCGAGGCTGGCGCGTCGATGGTATCGGTCCACGTCGAAGTCCTGCCCCATCTCCATCGAACCATCGATGCGATCAAGCGTCTTGGCGCCCGGGCCGGCGTCGTGCTGAACCCGTCCACGCCCGTATCGGCGCTCGAGGAGGTTGCCGGCGACCTCGACTACGTCCTCGTGATGTCGGTGAACCCGGGGTTCGGCGGACAGCGCTTCATCCCGCACAGCCTCGACAAAATCCGCCGCGTCCGCGCGTTGCTGGATCGCAGCGGCAGCACCGCCCCAATCGAAGTTGACGGCGGAGTCGATCTCACGACGATCCGCGCCGTGGTTGACGCGGGCGCGAGCATCCTCGTCGCCGGCAACGCCGTGTTCGGAGGCGGCGATCCCGCCGGCGCGGTCCGGGCGCTCCGCGAGGCGGCCACCCGATGAGCGACGTGGTCGCAGGTCACGCGCCGCGAGTCGCGACGTCGCGGGTACGCGTGCGCTATGCCGAAACCGACCAGATGGGCGTCGTCTACTACTCGAACTACCTGATCTGGTTCGAGATCGGCCGGACCGAATGGCTGCGCGATACCGGGTGGACCTACCGCGAAATGGAAGCGGATGGATTGTCCCTGCCGGTGACCGAGGCCCACTGCGAATATCGCCTTGGCGCGCGCTACGACGATGAACTGGAGATCAGGACGACGGCGCGGCGTGTGTCGCCGGTCCGAATGGCGTTCGATTACGAGATTGAGCGATGCCGTGACCGCGCGCTGATCGCCACCGGGCGAACCATGCACGCGACGCTCGATCGAGCGGGCAAGCCGGTGCGAATTCCGGCGCGAGTCAAGGAGCTGCTGGCATGAAGGCACTGGTCACGGGCGGCGCGGGGTTCATCGGATCGCACCTGAGCGAGCGACTGCTCGATCACGGCGCGGAGGTGACCGCCCTCGACTGCTTCACCGATTACTACCCGAGACCGATCAAGGAAGCGAACATCGCGGGTTTGCGTTCGCGCCAGGGCTACCGCTTCGTGGAGAGCAGCATCGCCGACGCCAACCTGCCGGCGCTGCTCGACGGCGCCACGCACGTGTTCCATCTCGCCGCCCAGGCCGGCGTGCGCAAGAGTTGGGGACGCGAGTTCCAGGTCTACACCAGCCTCAACGTGGACGCGACCCAGACTCTGCTCGAGGCGTGCGTCGGCCGGCCGATCGAGCGGGTCGTCTACGCGTCGAGCTCCTCGGTGTACGGCGACGAAGCCTCGCTGCCGATGCGCGAAGAGATCCCACTGCACCCGGTTTCGCCGTACGGCGTGACCAAGCTAGCGGCAGAGCAGCTCTGCTACCTGTATTTCGTCAATCACGGCGTGCCGACGGTCTCGCTCCGCTATTTCACGGTCTACGGTCCGCGCCAGCGGCCCGACATGGGCTTCCACCGCTTCCTCTCCGCGATTGCCGCGGGACGTCCGGTGGTGCAGTACGGCGACGGCTTGCAGACGCGAGACTTCACTTTCGTCGCCGACGCTGCCTCGGCCACACACCAGGCCGCCGTCCGTGGGGTTCCGGGGCGCGTCTACAATATTGGTGGGGGTTCCCGCGTCTCGCTGAAGGAGGTGTTCTCGATGCTCGGCCGTGTCACCGGCCGCGAGGTCCGCATCGAGCACCAGCCCGCCCAGAAGGGCGACATGCGCGACACCTACGCGGACACGACGCGCGCGCAGGTCGACCTCGGCTTTGCGCCGTCGATCACGCTCGAGGACGGGCTGCGCACGATGTATCGCTGGATGGAAGCGACCAGAGCATGATCTACGGTTGGAAGCGGCTGCTGATCCTCGCCCTTGTTCTCGGCGCCGCGGCCTGCGGCAAGAAACCGCCGACGCTCCCGCCGGGCAGCGCCGAGGCCGACAAGTTTCTCTTCGAGCGCGGCCAGGAGGCGGTGAAGAACGAAAAATGGGTGAACGCGCGGGAATATTTCCGCAATATCGTCGACAACTACCCGCAGAGCCCGTTTCGGCCCGACGCCAAGCTTGCGCTCGGTGACACGTATCTGTCACAGGGTGGCACCGAGAACCTGCTGCTCGCGGCCAACGAGTTCCGGGAGTTCCAGACCTTCTATCCGACCCACCAGCGCGCCGACTACGCACAATTGCAACTCGCACGCTCGTATACTCGGCAAATGCTGGCGCCCGAACGGGATCAGTCCGCGACGCGTGATGCCATCAAGGAGATCGAGGTCTTCCTGCAGCGGTATCCGAACAGTGCGCTGTTGTCCGATGCGCGCCAGATCGAGCGCGAGGCCAAGGATCGCCTCAGCACCGCCGGGTACCGCGTCGGCTATTTCTATTTCCGTCAGAGGTGGTACCCCGGGGCCATCGATCGTTTCCGCGAAGTGCTGTCCAGCGATCCGGAGTTCACGCGGCGTGACGCGGTCTACTTCTATCTGGCCGAAGCGCTCTACCGAACCGATAAGAAAGCAGAAGCGCTCCCCTACTACGAACGGTTGCTCCGCGAATTCGAGCAAAGCGAGTATCTCGTTGACACCCAGAAGCGGGTGGCGGAGTTGAAGGGCGCAACGCCCGGAGGAAGGTAGGACCAGATGCGGAAGGTATGGCTCGTGGGTGTGCTCGGAATGGCATTGCCGGCGGTGGCCGGCGCGCAGGGGCTCGGCCCACGTACGATCACCAACTGGCAGGTGCAGTGCGCCGACCTGCCGGCGAGCGAGCCGCCGGGCGCGCCGCTCTGGGTGGCGGCGTCCGAGCGGGGCGATGGCCGGCTGGCGATTGCGCCGGGTGAGCTCATCGTGATCCAGGCGGGCACAGAGCAAGGGCTGAAGCTCGGCCAGGCCCTGGTGTCGCGGCGGATCGACCGCGGGCGCGAGAGCTACAACGGGGTCAAGCCCGGCGCCGAGGGCATGATCTTCGGCCGCTCCGGCTACTACGGCGGCGTCCGGTCAACGGCGCTACTGACAATCGAGCGCATCGACGCTCGGTTCGCGCTCGCCCGCGTCGTCAAGGCCTGCGATCAGATCGAAGTCGGCGATCTCCTGGAGCCGGCGGTGATCCCCGCGCTTCCCGCCGCAGCGGCGATGGGCCCCGAGAACTTTGACGATCGCGCCATGGTGATGATCGGTCGCGATCTGCGCGAGGACTTCGGCGACGGCGATGTCGTGGCGATCAACCGCGGCTCGAAGGATGGCGTGACACCGGGGACGCGCTTCTCGCTTTACAGGGTCCAGCAGGGCGGCTCGCTCTACAACACGGTCGGGACCAACCTGCCGATGAGCGAGCGCGGCGAAGCGGTGGTGCTGGACGTCACCGAGACCACTGCGCGTGCGGTACTGGTCCGCGTACGCGACGTCGTGCACTCCGGCGACGTTGCGGTCCGCCGCGCCGCTGGCAAGCCGTAAGCGGTTCGCTCTACATCACCTTGCGTTCGTCACGCGCGGCGTACTCGGTACGCCGCGCGGCGCGCACTTCGTTGATGTCGGTCACATGTGGCGACAGTGACATCGTGTAGTTGAAGCGGCGGAAATAGTCGACCGCCGACAGCAGCGACGTCGCCAGCACCACCCACAGCGCCGCCTGCCCCATCAGCAGCAGCACCGGCATCCGCTCCCATCCGAGAATGAGGAGGAGGATCGCCACGACCTGGGAAACCATCTTCAGCTTGCCGAGGTTCGAGGCCGGCATGGCGACCCCGCGCGCGTAGGCGATGCTGCGCAGGCCGGTGACCGCGAACTCGCGGCCGATGATCACCGCCACCATCCACGCCGGCGCGAGATCGAGCTGCACGATTGAAACAAGCGTTGCCGAGATCAGCAGCTTGTCGGCGAGCGGGTCGAGGATCTGCCCCAGCCAGGTGACCTGCTGGCGGCGCCGGGCGAGATAGCCGTCGAGCCAGTCGGTGAGCGAAGCCAGCCCGAAGATCGCCGCGGCGACGACCTCGACCGGCAAGCCCATGACCAGCCGCCCTTCGAACTTCGTGAGCAGCACCGACACCAGCAGCGGCACCAGGAAGATGCGCGCGATCGTCAGGCTGTTGGGCAGGTTCATCGCTCGAGGCTCATTTTACCCCCACCACCCGGCCGGTGCTGTCCGCGTGAGGGAATCGGCCAGCTCTCGTGTAAGATGAAGGTTTGTCATGAAGGCGATTCTGCTGGCAGGGGGCAAGGGCACGCGGCTGCGGCCGCTCACGCTGCACACCCCGAAGCCTGTCGTTCCGATTTTCGACCGCGCATTCCTCCACTACCAGATCGATCTCCTCAAGCAGATCCCCGAGATCGACGAGGTCATCCTCAGCCTCAACTACCAGCCGCGCCGCATCGAAGAGGTCTTCGGCGAAGGCGAAGGCATGGGCGTCCGCATCCGCTACGTGGTCGAGCCTGCTCCGCTCGGCACCGGCGGCGCGATCCGCTATGCCGCACAGGGCATCACCGACACGTTGATCGTGTTCAACGGCGACGTCATGACCTCCGTGGACGTCCGCGCCGTCGTCGAGCGTCACCGGAACGCCAAGGCCAAGGCCACCATCGTGCTGACGCCGGTTGACAATCCCAGTGCCTACGGGTTGGTCGAGACCGACGCCGAGGGGCGCGTCACCCGGTTCCTGGAGAAGCCGAAGCCAGACGAGATCACCTGCAATACGATCAACGCCGGCATCTACGTGCTCGAGCCGGACACCTTCGATCGGATCCCGAAGGACGTCTCCTACTCGATCGAGCGCGGCTACTTTCCGTCGCTCACCGAGCGGGGCGAGACCTTCGTGGCCTATACGGATCGCGGCTACTGGATCGACATCGGCACTCCGGAGAAGTACGTCCAGGTCCACCGCGATATATTCGACGGGCGCTTCTCCGCGGGCCTGTATCGCGGGATTGACCACAGCCAGCCGTTGGTGTCACCCGAGGCGCGGATCGACGATGGGGCCACGATCACCGGGCCCTGCTTCATCGACGCGGCGGCACACGTGAAGACCGATGCCGAGATTGGCCCTTACACCGTGCTCGGCCGCGGCGCGATCGTCGAAGACGGTGCGCGTCTCGCGAACACCATCGTCTGGCCCAACACGCGGATCGGCCAGAACGCAATCATCGACGGCCCCATACTCGGCCGCAATTGCCACATCGGCCGGAACGTGTCGATCACCGGCACAGCCGTGATCGGCGATAAGACGACGTTGACCGACTACACGCACCTGTAGGATCGTTCGGTTCTGCAGTTGTGCCTTGTGCCTTCTGCCTCGACGCTCCACTTTCCTCTTCCGCCCTATGCCTGACGTGAATCCCAACGTGTTCAAGGCCTACGACGTCCGGGGCCTCTATCCCAGCGAGCTGAACGCGAGCCTCTTCCACCAGCTCGGGCGTGCGTTTGTCGCCTACCTGGGACCTGGCCGCTACGCCGTGTCGCGCGACATGCGCGTGTCCTCGCCGGAGCTCGCCGCCGCGTTCATCGAAGGGGCCCGCCTTCAGGGCGGCAACGTGGTGAACTACGGGCTGATGGGCACCGACATGCTGTATTACGCGGTGGCCGCCGACGGCCTCGATGGCGGCGCCCAGATCACCGCGTCACACAATCCCGGCGAGTACAACGGCTGCAAGATGGTCAAACGCGAGGCGTTTCCGCTGAGCGGCGAAGCCGGGATCAAGGAAATGAAGGAGATGATCTTCGGCGGCACCATTCCCGCGCCTCCCGCCAGCCAGGGATCGCTCGAACACCGCGACGTGCTGGACCGCTATACCGAGCACGTGATGCGATTCATCGATTCGTCGCTGATCAAGCCGTTCAACGTCGTGCTCGATGCCGGCAGCGGGATCGGCGGCATGGTCGCGCCTCCCCTGTTCGATCGCCTGCCCTGCAAGACCACGCGGCTCTGCTTCGAGGTGGACGGCACGTTCCCGAACCACGAAGCCAATCCGTTGATCGAGGAGAACCGCCGCGACATCACTGCCAAGGTGATCGAGGTCGGTGCCGACGCCGGTATCGCCTGGGACGGCGACGCCGATCGCTGCTTCTTCATCGACGGCGCCGGGGAGTTCATCGCCGGCGATTTCATCACGGCGCTGCTGGCCGACTCGTTCCTGATGAAGGACCCCGGCTCGACGATCATCTACGACGTCCGCGCCAGCTACGCCGTCAAGGACATCGTCTCGCACTATGGCGGCCGGGCTTTGATGAACCGGGTCGGCCACGCGTTCATCAAGCGCCGGATGCGCGAAGAGGACGCGATCTTCGGCGGCGAGGTCACGGGGCACTACTACTTCCGTGACAACTTCTACGCCGACAATGGCTTCATTCCGGCGCTCCTCATTCTGGAGCTGATGTCGAAAAAGGGCCTGTCGCTCCGCGACCTGCTCAAGCCGCTCCGCGAGCGCTACTTCATCTCCGGCGAGATCAACACGAAGGTGACGAGCATGAGCGTGGTCCCGCAGAAGCTCGAGGCGCTGAAAAAGGCCTACGGTAACGGCCACGTCTACGAGCTCGACGGCGTCTCGGTGGAGTTCCCCGACTGGCACTTCAACGTCCGGGCCTCCAACACCGAGCCTCTGCTGCGCCTCAACCTGGAAGGCGTCACGCCGGAGATCATGGAGAAGCGGCGCGACGAGGTGCTCGCGATCATCCGCGGCTAGGAGATTCGGTCCCGCGGTTCCTATCGGCAGTGCGGCGGAAGCAGCGTCGCGCTGAGCCATTCGCGGATGAACGTGGCCGCAGCCGGATCGCAGCGCCGTCCGTCGATGACTGACGGGCCGAACGCCGCACCGCCGAGGGCATGGACGAATCCGACGGCCACGCCGCCGACCGCCACCGATCCGACGGTGAAGCCTCCGATTGACAGGCCGGCGCCGAGGGCTGCGCCGCCGAGCGCGAACAGCAGCCCGATCGACAGTCCGCCGACGCTCACAAGGCCCGCTGCGAGGCCGCCGATCGCCACACCCCCGACGGCGATGTTTCCAACGGCGATGACGCCCTTCGCCACCCGCGGCCGCATCGTGACCGGATCGACGCCGGCGCACACGTGGACGAGCGGCCAGCTGGCGATTGTGGCCGCCGATCGGTACTCGAACCCGAGCACGGTTCGCCGGCCGAGGCAGTCACGGCAGATCAGCCGTGGCGTGTCTACGCCAACGCAGTCGCGGCACATTGCTCTCAGGCACACCCCGCACACCCCGACGGCGGCCGACCGATCATGGAGGTAGCAGTTCATGCCCGAGATTCTGCATCCGATCGGGGGCGGGAGAGCGGGCTTCCGTGCGGTCGTGTGCCGCCGGGCATCCGGCAGCAGGGACTCGAGTTGCCGGTTCATCGCCGGCCGATTCTCGCTGCAGGCGAGACGCGCCCGGCTGGCGCCGCAGCGGCGTTGGCAGGGTTTGTGCCTCTTACAGGCGCATCATGGCTCTCAACAAGGTCTTGATCGCTTTCGCCTGCTCCGTGGTGCTTCCCGCAGCGGCACTGGCCCAGGCTCCCGCATGGTCGCTCGCGGCCAAGGCGAACTGCTGCGCCACTGCAACCGACGATGGCACGGCACTCGCGCGATCGGTGCTCGTGCCCGCCCCGTTAATCCTGCCGGTGGACGAAACCGCCACCGCGCTGGCTGCATCGGTTCTCCTGCCGGCCGCTACTGGCCAGGCAATGGCTGGCATGAGCTGCTGCCATCACGACGCAATGCCTTCCGCGGCAATGCCGGGAGCCGGCTGCGACGAGAAAATGACTGACCAAGGGTGCTGCAAGGAAGGATGTGAGATGGCTTGCGGCCAGTCGGTGCCGCCGACTCGCTGAGCGGCAGCTTGGGGCCGCTTTGCCCCGTGTGAAGGGTGGGAACTTCTCCCGGGGCTCCCACCCTTTCTGCTAAGATCGACGCTCCACCATTGAGCGGGAGTAACTCAGTGGTAGAGTCACAGCTTCCCAAGCTGTTGGTCGCGGGTTCGATCCCCGTCTCCCGCTCCATTCCAATCAGGTAACCGTCGCATTGCGACGGTCAATTTCGCTCATGGCAGGCTCTGCCTGTTCGCCTGCGCCCTGCCGCGACCTCAATGCACGGTCACTCCGACAGCAATCTGGAACAGCGTAGTCCGCGGCGCCGCAACGCTCGTCACGGAGGCGTCGCGCGATCCCAGCTTGTGCCAGCGCACGTCGAAGCCGGCTCCGAAATGCTCGGACAGGAACCATCGCGCCCCGCCGCCGAAGTTGATGGCGCCGCCCCACCCTGAATCGGTCGTGACCGGCGCGAGCACCCCGCCGCTGGCGTCGCTCGTAACTTTCGCCAGGCCGTAGCCGAAGCTGAGATGGCTCCAGCCCTGACGGTGTCCGAAGTTGAACGAGATCTGCGGTGCGAGCGTGCTCGAGCGCGTCACCACCTCCTGCCGCCCATCGACCGTGTCGCTGCTGGCCGTCCCCCGCGCGAATGTCAGCGCGCCGCCGAACCCAACACGAGCCGGCCCGAGCTGGAACGGGTAGACATGAATGCCGAAGTCCAGGCCGTAGCCGCGGGACGGGACGACAGTACCCTCTGGCACGGCCGGTATCCACCCTGAGGCCGTTGGCAGCGCGGTCGTCAGACCGCGGACGTCAGCTGCGAATGGCCCGACAGGATCGGCGGGCTGAGCCAGCGCTGGCGATATCCCGCACACGACGAGCGTGATCGCGACACCGAGGAGACGAAACCGCATCAGTAGCCGCTGGCCTTCCCCGCCGGTGTGACGCCGCCGCGCGATTCCTTGACGATGCGTACGCCGGCGCTGGCGCCGATGCGGGTGGCGCCGGCGGCGACCATGGCCTGCAGCTGTTGCAGGTCGCGCACACCGCCCGACGCCTTGACGCCAAGTTCGTCGCCGACCACTCGCCGCATCAGCGCTACGTCGGCGGCAGTGGCGCCGCCGGGCCCGAATCCGGTCGAGGTCTTCACGAAGTCGGCGCCGGCCGCCTTCGCCAGCGTGCACGCGGTCACTTTCTCTTCGTCGGTGAGGAGCGCGGTTTCGATGATGACCTTGCTGGTGACTGCCCGCTCGGCGCATGCGCCAACCACCGCCCGGATGTCGTCGGTCACCAGCCGCACATCGCCGGACTTGAGCGAGCCGACATTGATGACCATGTCGATCTCGGTCGCCCCGTCGAACATCGCACGCCGCGCTTCGTACTGTTTGACGTCGGGCGTCGTCGCTCCAAGCGGAAAGCCGACCACCGAGCAGACGCCGACGCCGCTGCCGCGGAGCCGGCCTGCGGCGTGTGCCACCCATGTGGGATTCACGCAGACAGTCGCGAACTTCCACTCCGCGGCTTCGCGGCACAACTGGTCGATGTCGCTGGCGGTGGCGTCCGGCTTGAGCAGCGTGTGGTCGATCAGTCCGGCCACGCCGCGCTCGCCGCCCTGGTTGGCATGCAGCCCGAGCCGCGACGCTCCGGCATCGAGCACGCCACGGACCTGGGTGGGACAGCACTCATAGGTGAAGCCATGACAGGCACAACGCGCCGGCGCTACCGCACCCGCGGCCACCAGCTCCTCCAGAATCAGTTCGATCACCCGTCGATAGTCGGTCAAGCTCTATCCCCGCTCCAGGCGATGGATCTTCGCCAGCCGGCGCAGATACCGCGGCTCCGTGGTCGGCGTGCCCAGAAACGTATCGACGATGCCAAGCGCCTCTTCAGCGCTCAGCAGAGTCGAACCGAGCGTCAAGACGTTCGCGCCGTTGTGCTCCCGGGCGTAGCGGGCCAGGGTCTTCGTCGAGCACATCGCGGCGCGGATGCCGTGGATCTTGTTTGCCGCAATCGCCGAGCCGAGCCCGGCGCCATCGATGACGATACCCGCGTCCGCCTCCTTGCGGGCGACGAGCCGTGCCACCTGCGCGGCGATGTCCGGATAGTCCACGGCGTCGGCCGTGTCGGTTCCGACGTCGGCCACCGCCAGCCCTCGCGAGCGCAACGTGTCGCGCAGGCGGTTCTTCAGCGCTACCGACGTGTGGTCGCCGCCGACTGCGACGCGCCTGACATCCGCCACCGGCGCGAAGGATGCCACCTCCGGATCCAGGACCGAGGAGACGACGACGACGCGCCGTTCGCGCAGCGTGTCGTGAGCCAGCGGCGTGATGTGCCCACCCGGGGCGAGCGTAACCGTGCTGCCGCGCTCGAGCACCCGCGCGTCCGCCTCGGTGATGATGGTGAACGTTCTCATCCGTGTGCTACGCTCCGTGCCGCATGCCGCCGATCGTGCTCCTCGACCAGTCCGCCCTGGCCTCCCGGATTCGCGAGATGGCCACCGAGATTCGCGCCGCCCTCCCCAACGATGATATCCATTTCGTGTGCGTCCTGAAGGGGGCGTTCGTCTTCCTGTCGGACCTGATGCGCGCGCTCGATGATCGCGTCTCGTTGGACTTCATTGCCGTCTCGAGCTACGGCGAGAGCACGAAATCCTCCGGTGAGGTCCGCCTGGTGAAAGACGTGGACGCCAGCCTCGAAGGCCGTCACGTGGTGATCGTCGAGGACATCGTGGACACCGGCCTGACGCTTCACTACCTCCAGGACATCCTCCGGCGCCGCCAACCCGCGTCGCTCCGAACCGCGTGCCTGCTGAGCAAGCCGTCGCGACGGAAGGTGGACGTGCAGGTCGACTTCATCGGCTTCACCATCGACGATCGCTTTGTCGTCGGCTTCGGTCTCGACTACGCCGAGAAGTACCGCAATCTGCCTTACATCGGACTCCTCAACTCCTGACCGCCCGGTCACTGCACGGCCTTTCGGACCTGGTCCGCGGCGGCGCGCGCGTCTTGGAGGACCTGCGCTTCCTTCAAGGTCGTGACCACGCCGTCGCGCATCAGCACCTGACCGTTGACCATCGTCAGCACCACATCGTCACCGTGCGTCGTGTAGACAAGATGTGAGATCGGGTCGTACATCGGCACCTGGCGCGGCGCGTCGGTACGAACCGCGATCAGGTCGGCGAGTTTGCCGGCTTCGATGGATCCGAGCCGCTGTTCCAACCCGAGCGCGCGGGCCCCTCCGATCGTCGCCATCGCCAGCGCTTCCTTCGCCGGCACGACGCGCGGATCGTTCGACACCAGCTTGTGAAGAAAGGCGGCCTGCCGCATCGCCTCGAACATGTCGAGGTCGTTATTGCTCGCGGCGCCGTCGGTGCCGAGCCCGAGTTTCGCGCCCGCTTTCAGGTAGGCGGGCACCGGCGCTGTCCCGCTGGCCAGTTTCATGTTGCTTTCGGGATTGTGCGAGATGCCGACGCCGCGCGCGACGAGCATCGACACTTCCTCCGGAGACACCCAGATCCCGTGCGCCGCAAGCGTGACCGGCGCCCAGAACTTGATGCTGTCGAGGAACGTCGCCGGCCGCTGCTTGTATTTCTCTTGCGCAATCTTCACCTCGTCCTGCGTTTCGGCGAGGTGGATCAGGAGCGGCACGCCGTGCTTCAACGCCAGGTCGCGCGAGGCCAGAAGCGTCGCCTGGTCGAGCGTGTACATGGCATGCGGCGCAACCGCGGGCGTGATCAACGGGTCGTTCTTGAAGCGCTGGATGAAGGCGTCGGTCCGCTGCAGACCTTCGGCCGGCGTTTTCGCGTCCGGAGCAGGAAACTGGATGATCGTCTGCCCCAACACGCCGCGCAGTCCCGCGGCCCTGGTCTCGGCGGCGATCTCCTCTTCGAAGTAATACATGTCCGCATACAGGGTTGTGCCCGAGCGGATCATTTCCAGCGCCGCGAGCCGGGTGCCGACGCGAACAAACTCCGGCGATACCGTCTTGGCCTCGGCCGGGAAGATGTACTTCTGCAGCCAGTCCATCAGTGCCAGGTCGTCCGCGAGCCCCCGGTACAGGACCATGGGAGCATGCGTATGCGTGTTGATCAGGCCGGGCAGGACGATGCGGCCGGCGAGGTCCAGACGTTGTCGTCCCCGGTATTTCGCAGCAATGGCCTGGGGGGTGTCCACGGCGACGATGTTCGTACCGTCAACGGCGACGCTGCCCGGCGACAGAACCCGGCCGCTGCCGTCCATCGTGACGACGATGGCGTTGTCGAGCACGAACGAGATGTCGGCAGCAGCGGTGGAAGATGCCTGAGGAGCCGACCCGGCCGGCGTGGGCGGCGATCCGCAGCCAGCGATCGAAAGCGTGAGTGCGAGTGAGAGAAAAACGCGGTCCGCTGCGCGGAGCTGCATGGGCGCTGCCAATTCTACAATCACCGGAGCGATCAACCGATTCGCGCTAGAGTATCGCCGTGCTGACCCTGGTCGATCACCCGGTCGCGCTCGACTGTCTTGCGCAGCTGCGCGACGTGACTACCCCTCCCGAACAGTTCCGTGTGCTGACCGAGCGGCTCACGCTCGTCCTCGGAGCGGCGGCGCTGTCGTCCTTGCCGCAGCGCGCGGTGCAGGTGACGACGCCGCTCGGTGTTGCCGACGGCCGGCGAATCGACGGTGACGTGGTGATCGTACCGGTGCTGCGTGCTGGACTTTCGATGCTTCCTGGCATGTTGCAGCTCGTACCTCAGGCGCGTGTTGGCTTCGTCGGCCTGCGACGCGACGAGGAGACCGCCGTGTGCGCGCAGTATTTCGAGCGCCTGCCCGGCGAAATCGCCAAGAGTCACGTTGTTGTTGTGGACCCGATGCTGGCGACGGGCGGGAGTGCGGTCGCGGCGCTCGACCTGCTCTCCTCCGCCGGCGCGCGGGCCGTCTCGCTCGTCTGCGTTGTTGCCGCCCCCGAAGGCGTCAAGGCGGTGGAGCAGGCACACCCCAACGTCTCGATCTTCGCGCCGGTCGTGGACCGAGAACTGAACGCGCGGAAGTTCATCGTCCCCGGGCTCGGCGACTTCGGCGACCGACTGTACGGCACGGTGTAGCCGGAGGCCACGGCCAGCTCCGCTCAAGCGGGCGGCAGCCGGGTTGGCCGCGGCGGCTGTGATAGACTCAAGGGTCTCACCGGGCTGCGCGCTTGGCTCAGTGGTAGAGCATCGCCTTCACACGGCGGGGGTCCAAGGTTCGAATCCTTGAGCGCGCACCATATAAGTTCTTATTCCACAGTATTTTAAAGCCGCTGACCTTTCCGGGACAACGGTTGCGATTTGATCCAGGGGTGCATTAGGGGTGCACTGGCGATGATCATGGCTTTGGCGACGTCGAGTGTCTCCGGTCCTGAGTCCTTTCCGGTACATGCGTGACACACTCCGGAACTGGATGATGCGGAACCTGCCAAATATCGAGTGTTGGGATTGCGAGCCGGAGGACAACCGGTTTATGAAGTATGTCTTCATGGAAAGCGAGCGATCTGACGAGATCGGCCTGAACGACCCCATTTCCGTCGCCGTGTTCCAATGCGGGAAGTGCGGCAGGTACAGGCGTCAGGACTACGATCCGAAAGCCCCCGCGCTAAGTCGCTAGCTGCGTTAATCGTTCAGTGCACGTGCCGAACAAATTCGAACGTCAGCGGCACAAACGAATACATCGCCGGTCGTCCGCAGGAGCTCGCGACGCGCCCGGTTCGGGATAATTCGACGCCTGCTCGGCGATCCCCACTTGGCGGCACAGGTCGCCGACCGGCGCCGCTTTCGGCTTGCTTGAGGATGGCGTGATCTGCTCGACGGAATGACGTTTCTTCTTCACGGCTGCCTCCTGGCCGATTGGCCGGATTGGCCGCAGAACTCACATCCGAAGTGGCCTAGTTTTCCCGGAGCCCTCCTTTTCTGGCGTCGGTCGCCACGTCCATGACCCAGATGTCGCCGTCGTCCTCTCGCCAGGTGAAATACAGATAACGACCATCGGTCGCAAAATTATTAGCGAGGTTTCCTCGCCGTCCTTCGAGCTGTGTAAGTCGAGAGACCTTTCCGTTGTCTAACGACAGCCTCCAGAAGTCATTTTTCTCTCGGGGCTGGTTGACATAGTAGTAAACCGATCGCCCATCACGCGAGAAGCGTAGTGAATACACTTGCTCTCCGGCGGGGGACAGGAGCACGGGCTCACCGCCGTCTTTCGCAACCCGATAGAGCCTTTCCTGCCTCATGACAACGAACCCGTGTCCGTCGGGTGCCCATTCGCCCGGATAGCCCGCCGTCAGGAAACGCGCGTCGCCTCCATTCGCATCCACAAGCCAGACACCTGGCTCCCCCGTTCTTATCGACCAGAACGCGATCTCGTGGCCATCGGGCGACCACGTCGGATCACCATCCTGCGCGGGGTTTGAGGTGAGCTGTCGCGCCGGACCGCCCCGGGACGGCATCACCCAGATGTCGCGGTTGCCACTGCGATACGCGTAGAACGCGATCTCGCGTCCGTCCGGCGACCAGCGCGGATCCCAGTCGGGCGTGGGGTCCGTCGTCAGCGGGGTCATCTCTCCACCTGTCGGGGGCAGCAGCCAGAGGTCCTGGTTGCCGCGTCGGTCCGAGCTGACGGCCAGGCGCGTGCCGTCTGGAGACACATCGACGAACTCGATGTAGGCGTGTTCCGAGGTCACCTGCTGTGCATCGGCCCACGTCGCCGGCCGGTCAGCAAGGATGGGCACTCGAAACACGTTAGCGACCCATGCCCCACGCGCGTACGCGAGGCGTTTGCCATCGGGAGAAAACGCCGCGGAACGGATGCCGAGCCCCTGGGTGACGGCGAGCGGCTCCCCCACGGGCTGTCCGTCGTCGGCCACCGCCTGTTGCCAGAGGTCCATGCTCCCGCCGCGGTTCGAGATGTAGAAGACCTTGCGTCCATCTCGTGACCAGGTGGGGCTCCGCACATTGGTCCGTCCGTCCGTGAGTGCAACCGGCTCTCCGCCGGAGGCCGGAATCGTCCAGAGGCGGGTGACCTCGGTGCCTCCCCGGTTTCCTTCGGCATACGCGAAGCGACGGCCGTCCGGGTTGATGCTCAGGTCCCAGATGTAATTCCCGTCGTGCCGCGGCAGCGCGACGCGCGTCGTCTCCAGGGTTTGGAGAGACAGGACGATCATGACGTTCTCGGCGCCCTGACGTACCGACACGAAGAGCGTGGTCCCATCCCTCGCCCACTGCGGCGCGCTCCAGTTGAGATTGTCGATCCCAGGCAATGAGAGAATGTTGCGCGGCGGTCCGCCAATCGCGGCCACCGTGTAAAGACCCCAGCTGCCGCCGCGATCCGAGAAGAAGGCGATCTCGCGTCCGTCGGGGGACCAGCTCGGCATGCGATCGTTCGCTGGCTGGTCTTTCGTCAGATTCACCGGCTCGCCGCCCCCGAGTTGCGCCACCCAGATATCGTGATCGCCAATGTAGTTGTAGCCGGCTTTTCCCATCTGATACGCGAAGCGCTGGCCATCGGGAGACCAGGTCGGGTAGCTCTCCACATCCAGCGCAGACGTCACCTGCACGGCGTTTTGCAGACGCGGCACGGCGGGCACGCTCTGGCTCTCGCGACTCCTGAGCAGCCAGACGCCCGCGGTGACCGCGACGAGTGCGGCCGCGACAATGGCCAGCGGCATTCTTCATCGAGCGATGACTTTCGTGCGCCGTGGACGGCTGTGGACAGGACGTCACCCGAGTCGACGTCTTGCTTCGTCTCTTCGAGACCGTGCCGGAGATCGATCGCCGACTGATATCGGTCGACGGGATTCTTCGCGAGGCAGCGATGCACCAGTCGCGCGAGCTCGCGAGGAATCGCGGGCTGCAGCTCGCTCACCGGGCGCGGCGTGTCCCTCAGAATCGAGGAGACGATGGAGGCGGCGTTGTCGCCACCGAACGGTCGTTCCCCGGTCAGCATCTCGTAGAACACGATGCCCAGCGAGAAGATGTCCGAACGCGCATCGACCGTCTTGCCTTCCGCCTGCTCGGGCGACATGTACGCGGGAGTCCCGACGATGTGGCCTTCCCGCGTCGCCGATCTGGGTCGGGAACTCGCCGCCGTCGCCCGACTCAAGACTCGGTGTCGCCTTGGCGAGGCCAAAGTCGAGCACCTTCACGCGACCGTCCTCGCTGACCATGACGTTGGCCGGCTTGAGATCGCGGTGTGCGATGCCCTGCTGGTGCGCTGCCGACGACCGCATCCACCAGCGGGAATCGCGATCTCGAAGAACCTGCCGAGCGCAAAGCCCTTGTCGTGGCAGCATCTCTGCCAGCGTCTTCCCCTTCACCAGCTCCATCGTGATGAAGTGAATGCCGCCGGCCTCTTCGACCGAGTGCACCGTGACGATGTTGGGGTGGTTCAGCGCAGCGACGGCCTTGGCTTCTCGCGCAAACCGCGCTCGACGCTCGTCGTCGTCGGCCAGCGCCGGCGGCAGGACTCTTGAGCGCCACCTGGCGATCGAGCGTGGTGTCCTCGGCCAGATACACGTCGCCCATCCCACCGGAGCCGATCTCGCGCCCGATTCGGTAGTGGCCGATCGTCTGGCCGATCATCAGGTTCCTTTTGTCAGCCCGAGGGTGCGGCCTAGTGTGACCGGTCGGAGGAGCCGGAGCAAGCGTGTAGCGAGCGCCGTTTCGCCGTTCCGTGATCGGTTGATGGGCACCTCCAGCGACACGATCGACTTCGGCCAGCGCTGCTCCTCGCGCCGACCTCGGAGCTCGCTGCGTGCTCGGCGTGGTTGTCGATCCAAAAACCGTCGAGGTCCGGCGTTTCGAGGAACCGACAACCGCTGCTCGGTCGGTGCTCCTCCGGGAGCCGACCTAGCCGTGCGGTCTACACAACGGCGTTTATCGCGGGTAATGCAGGTCGAAGGCTGGAAGGCTTCGCCTTTCTGTTAGCAGCTCACGATGTTCCCAACCGACGTCCATGACGATGATGTCGCCGCGCACAGCTCCCCGGACGCGTTTGGCGACGTGTCACTCAGAGGGCAACGATTCAGCGCGCCAGACCGGACGACCGTTCACGAGAATCGCAGACACCATGTGCGGCTCCAATTTCATTTTATGGCTCCGCGCGGGAGACAGCTGCTCCTCGGGTTGAAGGTCGCGCACTCGCAGGAAGATCAGACGGCCTTCTTCGATGCCCGCAAAGCTCATGCCCCCGAAACCGACCCGCGCAAAGCCGCCCGTGTCGTCAGCGACGACGATTTGGTCGGTGGGCAGAGACACTCTGACGCCGCTTGGAAAGATGACAAACGTGCCCGCCGGCCCATTCCGAACGATCGGGAACTGCGAGAGGAGGTCTCGTTCGCGATAGAGCAAGGTGTGGGGCGCGAACTCGATCAACAGGGGGACGTCGTCCATGGCATCTCAGGTGATCCGTTAAGGGATCTCCGCCGGCCTCAACCGCAGCGTCGTGGATTGCCCGTCTCGCCGGGTCGCTCAGGCGGATCACCGGGATCTTCATCGCTCGGTCTCCAGATCAGGTCGAAAGCGCCTCCCATGCATATCCTGGCTCGGTTGTCAGCCGCGCATCATCCACCGGCATGCCCACCGTGAAGTGGTACAGACTCTGGAATGCGTGCCCGTGTAGCCCGAGCACGTCGTGCACGGGATCATCGTAGTAGCAGCCAATCCCCGTGGCGCGCGCCCGGGCGGCTTCGGCTTCAAGATAGAGCACCTGTCCCACCATGCCCGTCTCCCAGAACAAGTGACGATAGAACGACGGACCGAACGTCTGCAGGCTCACGTCAAAGTCGGCGAGCATCCCGAGGCTGAAGAAACCGTCAGCCGCGATGTCCTGGTCGCAGCTGATCCGCGCCCCGAGCGAGCGGGCATCGCCGCGCGCCAGGCACCAAAGCGGCAGTCCTTCGTCGGCGGCTTCCCATAAAAAGTCAGGGCGGCAGGCGCCTCGGAGCCGGTCGAACGCCTGGGGATCGCGCATCAACAGGTACAACCCTGGCGGGACCTGCTCGACGCGGTGGACGAAGATGGCGAGATGCACGCGCGGCGTCCACCACAGACTGTGCCACGGTGTGCTCGCGCCGGGCAGGACGCTCCACAGCAGGTCGAAGAATGTCGACCGGTCGATCGTCGAGCGGCCGTCGAAGGCGACCGCGCTCCGGCGCTGCAGCAGCAGCGCACGCGCCTCAATCTCACGATCGCGCCGGCCATGTCGATCATGATTGGCCAGGGAGGTCGTCGGCACATTCGACCGGCCCGAGTCTTCGGTGGCTCGTGCGACCTCGTCGATGGACGACCACTGAATGTGATCCTTGCTCAGCTGACTCGCGTGCCCCGACCACTGGCCCCGGCGGATGCCGTCGGCGAGCCGTCTCACAGCGTCCTGGGGGCATTTCGCCGATTCCGTGGCGGTGATCGCCATGATGCAGCCGGGTTCCTCGCGTTCGGCTTCGGTGAAGTCCTCGTCGCGATCGATGCCGGTCACCGCCGCGATCGCACGGTGCGACGACGCCGGCAGCAGAGCGGCACGCCATCCGACGAGCGCGGCGGCGGTCGACACGGCGGCGATCGCGTGACCCAGGTCGTGTTGGCAATAACGGAATGCCCGCTCTCCGTATTTCCACGCCTCGCGCCAATGAATGGACGTCAGCGCGACGAGCAGAATGTCCCGTCGTCCGCCGAACGCGTCGCGCCACACGGCCTCGTCGAATACACAACGCAATTCGATCGCATGACGATCGGCCGCGTAGTGGTACACCGCTGGCTGATCGACCACGCCCGGCAATGCGCCGCAGATCACATACGCCTCGGTTGGATGGAGGTTTCCGCTGGACGGGTTCACCCGCAGCGACCATCGCGAAGATCCGAAGTGCTTCCAGGCTGACAGCCCCAGCGCATGCCTGAGCATGTCGCCGAGTGCCGGGCCAGTCAACGGTGCGGCCGCCAGCTTGAGCTCGCACGCCTCATCGAACGTCGCGCGACGGGGCGAGTATCCATCGGCTGCGACACCAGGCGTCGGGTGCAGCGGGAAGATCGGCGTGTCGCCAAACCCGCGAAACGGTCGCGGCTGCGACGCCCAGTCGAGGTATCCAAGCGATCGTGCGAACGCGTGGAAATGATGTTTCGTCCCGTCGTGATAGCGGTACACCGTGGCGAGCGACGCCTGACGCGACTCGAACTCGTTGATTTGTGCGGGCAGCAACACTCGGATCTCATCATACCGTTAGCCTCCACAGGCACTCTCGATATGCGGGTTTGATCCACGATGGCGCGCAACCTGGCTGACGTTGACAGCGGACGTCGCCAGGATGATTCCTGAAAAGTCGCCTAGTGCTTGCCGATTCGGCCCGGCCGCCATCGCGGATCACTGCGGCGTTACCGAGGACCCATCGCAGCGTCAGGCCAAGCACATCCGGTTAGCAACCAGACGGCCTAAGCGCTTCGACTCGTGACTATCAATCCTGCCTCGTGCCTAACAAGCGAACTTTTGGTACAGGCAGACCCTACTACGAGAAGATCGCGGTTGCTAGAGGCCGGTGGCACCCTGGGCGCGCATCGTGGCCTTGCGTCCCAGCCAGGGCAGGGCCCCGAGCGCGAGCAAGACCGCCGGGACCACGCACCCGGCGATCATGTACACGATGTAGGCGGTCAGCTTGATGCTCAGCGAGAAGTGGCGTTCGATGACCATCGACAGCGGAACCCCCAGCGTCATGATGCCTCCCATCAACCAGGCTGAGCCCAGCGCGGCCAGCAGGCGGTCGCGGGCATTCCCGCCGGCGCGCATGGAGAGCCAGGCTCCCAAGGCGCCGATGAACGGTAGCGCCAGCATCCACAGCGGCGCCAGCACGATCGATACGCCATTCCGCGTGAAAAATACCCAGGGTGGCAACTGCGGCACGCGCAGCGCTACGAACTGCACCGAAACCGAGACTAGCCAGGTAGACAGGACCGGAGCCCACAATCGGCGGACACGCATGTTCATGGCGTCCTGCTTTTCCCGTTCGATGCTTTCCGCAATTCTTTCCCAGTGGACATAGGAGAGACCAATGTTGTCATCACAATTAGCGCCCTTGGGAGCAAACGGCTAAGCCGCCGTCGAGTCAATGTCATCTGTCATCGTATTGTGCCAGAGCGCGGCAGGGCCAAAAGGGTACGTATCAGAGCCGACCTTTGTCCGTGTCTTGTCCGTGAACTCCTCCCAACTGCGTTTGACACGGAGGGTCATCCGATGAAGAGGACCGGCGTCGAATTAGTCCTGCCTTGGCGCGATATGCCGACCGACCGGCTCGGCCGTGACCGGAACGCCATATCGGCGTTGATCAAGACCCATCGCGTAGAATTCCCTCCAAGTGTCGCTAGCCCAGGGCACCCGACTCGGGCCATATGAGATCCAGGCCGCGCTCGGAGCGGGCGGCATGGGCGAGGTCTACCGCGCGCGTGACACGCGGCTGCGCCGCGACGTGGCCATCAAAGTCCTCCCCGACCGCTTCGCCACCGACGCCGAGCGCCTGCGCCGTTTTCAGCAAGAGGCGCTCGCCACCGCCGCCCTGAATCATCCCAACATCGTCGCCGTCTACGACGTCGGCACCGACAATGGCGTGTCGTATGTCGTCGTCGAGCTGCTCGACGGGCGCACGCTGCGCGAGGTGATGAAGGCCGGCCGGCCGGCGATGGAGACGGCAATCGACTACGCCGTCCAGATCGCCAATGGGCTGGCGGCGGCGCACGACAAGGGGATCGTCCATCGCGACCTCAAGCCGGACAATCTGTTCGTGACCCGGGACAAGCGGGTCAAGATTCTGGATTTCGGATTGGCGCGCATGCAGCCGACGCCGAACGGACAGGCGGAGGATGAGGACACGATTGCCGTCACGGCCGCCGGCGACGTCTTCGGCACGCCGGGCTACATGGCACCGGAGCAGGTGCGCGGGCAGACTGTCGACTCGCGCGCCGACCTCTTCGCCTTTGGTGCCATCGTCTACGAAATGGTCGCGGGCAGAGAGGCGTTCACCGGGGAAGTTCCGGCAAGCCGCACGGCGGCCATCCTCGAGCAGGATCCTCCGGCCCTGATGACATTGGCGCCACTGGCGCCGCCCATCCTGGCGCGAGTGATCAGCAAGTGTCTGGCCAAGAATCCCGATGAGCGTTGGCGCAGCGCGCACGACTTGAAGGTTGCGCTCCAATGGATCGCGGAGAACAGCCACACGGATGCGGTTGCGACACCAGCTTCCCGCTTCCGCCCCCGACTTGTCGCCGCCGTCGCGCTCGCCGCACTCGCCAGCACACTCACCGCGACGATTACAATGCGCACGCGCGGTCCAGCAGCGGTGCCGCAATCAATGCTGCGGACCACGATCACGCTGCCGTCTGCCTACACGCTATGGACTGACAGCCCGTCGCTCGCGATGGCTCCGGATGGACAGACCGTCGCTTTCATTGCGTTGCGTGATGTCGGGCGCCAGCTGTTTCTTCGTCGTCTCGACGAGTTCGACGCTAGACCCGTCCGTGGCGGCGAAGGGGCCGCAAGTCCGTTCTTCTCACCTGACGGTGAATGGGTTGCCTTTTTCGCGGGCGGCAAACTCCTCAAAGTTTCTGTGAGACCCGGGAGCATCCCACTCACGATCGTTGGCGCGCTCGACCCCCAAGCCGTCTCGGCTGGTCATTGGGCAGCGGACGGCACGATTCTCTTCACGCCCGCGTTCGACCGAGGACTCGCACGTGTCGCTGCCTCAGGTGGAGTGCCAGCGGTGGCCACGACCGTCGATCGCCAACGTTCCGAGCGCACACACCAGTGGCCACAGATGTTGGCTGGAGGCAGCCTCCTCTACACCGCCTATTTCTGGAACCGGCCCGGTTCGGAGGTCCGAGTGCTCACCGACGGCTCGTCTCGCACCGTCATCGAGCAAGGCGCCGCAGCGCGCTATCTCGATGGGCATCTGCTCTATCTGGTCAATGGCTCGCTGTACGCGGTGCCCTTCAACGTGAATACGTTGTCGCTCGAAGGTCAGCCGGCCCTCGTACTCGACGATGTCCTTATGAGCGGTAGAGCCGGCGAATCCCCCCAGATCGCCACAGCTGGCGGCCGATCGTTGGTCTATGTGCCTCGTGAGTCAACCGCGAGCGCGTTGCGAACGCTGGTGCAGGTCGATCGCCGGGGACAGGCTCGAACGCTGCTGACGACGGACAAGCTC
This sequence comes from uncultured Acidobacteriota bacterium, assembly GCA_963709325.1. Taxonomy (GTDB): domain Bacteria; phylum Acidobacteriota; class Vicinamibacteria; order Vicinamibacterales; family UBA2999; genus VFZN01. The sequence goes on from CAVPVV010000001.1 coordinate 1,276,364, forward strand.
GTGCAAGGTCCACGGTTTTCGCCGGATGGAGGCCGCCTGTTGTTCTTCGCCGCCGGTGACCTGTGGATATACGACGTGCAGGCGGAGGGCTGGAGTCGACTGACCTACGACGGAACGAACCAATGGCCGATCTGGACGCCGAATGGGAAGCAAGTCCTGTTTCAATCATCGAGGATGGGACCCTCTCAGATGTTTATGATGCCCGTCAGCGGCGGCGCCGATCCCGAATTGCTTCTCTCGACAACCCTGACGCAATGGCCGAACGCACTGACGCCAGACGGCCAGGTGCTCGTGTTCAGTGAGGACCATCTGAGTTCGAGTGGAGACATCTGGACTCTGCGATTGAATGGCGAACGCACGCCGTCGCCGTTCATTCAGACACCGCCGCCAACCTGGGGAGGGAGGTTGACACGGGATGGGGAGTGGCTCGTGTATGTGTCGTTTGAAACTGGCCGATGGGAGGTGTTCGTCACGGCCTTCCCAAGCGCTGAGGGCAAGTGGCAGATCTCGAGCGATGGCGGGACCGAGCCTGTCTGGTCACCAAGTGGACGCGAGCTCTTCTATCGCGAGGGCGACCGCATGATGGTCGTGCCAATCGAAACGTCCCCGACGTTCCGCCATGGGAAGCCTCGCCTGCTCTTCGAGGGACGCTATCTGCATTGCTGTGCCGGTTTGCCGGAGTATGCCGTCGCCGCTGATGGCAAGAGCTTCCTGATGCTCAGAGGCGATGCCGAGCAGGTCGCGCAGAACATCCGATTGGTTCGCGGTTGGACCACCCCGTGATCGCTTTTTCGCTTGAGCCGTCATCTCTGGTCATGATTCGCTCGGCGCCCTCTGCGCCTGTGGGCTGATCCGTCAGGTGGCGCGAGTGAGCTGACCTAAACCCGCTGCGTGCTTGACACGGTGTTGCGATTCGCACCACTACCGAGTCGTCAGTTCGTATTCGTCAAACTGGAAACCGAGCGCAATACTGTTCCAGGGTTCGCGTGGGGATCGGCATCCATTCCGACGCGAGGAAATGAGGGGTCGAACGCGGGTTAAAGCTCCTCAAGAGTCGCGTAGTGTTGACCAATCCGCCAGAAGGCCCCAACGAGTGCCGATTGGGTTTTGTTACAGGCTCTTACGGCGTTGATGGCCATTCATTATCCGGGGCGCGTGCTCGCCTGACACGCCTGAAGACTGTCTACCGCGGACGACGACGTAACTCGTCGAATAAGTTCAGCAGGACAGTCACGTGCACCGAGCCTTTCTCGTCTGCCGACACGTCTCTCGTTACCACGGCGAAACGGGCGCCGTCGGGGGCGAGATCCAACGGTTGCAATCCTGGTGTCAGCGAGCGAATCATCGGGCGAATCGGCGTGTCCGACCACACACGGGGCGTCCCCGGCGTGAACTGATCACCCTTGGCCGTGTACTCTGCCACCATCGTGATATTGCGATCGTCCTGCGTCACGTAATACAGCGCACGTCCAGGCCGCGACCACAATGGATATTGGCCGCTACTCGTGGATAGCTTCCACTTCCCGCCGACGGCACTGTGAAACCGACGGACGTACACTTCGGACAGTCCCGATTCGTCGGAGTCGTACGCAATCCAGCGTCCGTCAGGCGAAAACGCCGCTCCTCCGAGGCCCTCGTTCGACGGGGTCTTGAGGAAGACTTCGGGTTTGCCCGGCATGGGATGCTCGCGGTCGCTCGCGTCCAGTGGGAGGATCCAGATGTCCGCGTCTGTGTCAGAGGTCACGTCGACGTAGGAGAGATACCGGCCGTCGGGAGAGAAGGACGAGGGAATCACCGTGGTCTTGCTCTCCAGCAGGCGGTGCGGCTCTCCCGCGCCGTCCGCCCTGATCCACCAGATCGCCTTGTCGGCGTCCGATGCGTACACGAGGTGCGTGCCGTCAGGTGTCCACACGGGATTCCGGTTCCCGCGGGCGTTGAATGTGAGCCTCGACATCGTGTCGCGTTTCATATCGTATGCGTAGATGTCCCAGCCGTTACCGGTTTCCCACGCTAGCGCCAGGCGACGTCCATCGGGCGACAGGCGCGGCGTGTAGTAGGAGCCCGGCTTCGAGAGCAGCGGGTGAGTTTGACCGGCGGCCTCCATCCACATGATCGGCCACTCTGAGGAGGTTTTGCCGCTCCGATATACGATCGTACCGGTCTGCGAGACATCGAACTGGGCGCTTCCGTAGTTTTGATCGCTCGCCACATCTTGCAGCAGGGGCAGAGGCGTGCCTTGCACAGCCAGCCGCGCTGGGTCGAACCGCACGCCCCAGAGCACGCCCTCATGAAGATAGGTGAGATAGCCGGATGTGTAGCGTCCAAAATACCCGCCTTTCAATATGGTGGTGACCTGTCCGGTGTTCATATTCACCACTTGAAGGTTCGCCTCGTCGTAGTACCCCGTGGTTTTTGAGGCGGTGAATAGCACTGCCTGGCCTCCCGCCAGCATCTGCGGCCAGCGATGGGTGGCTTCTCCGTTAACCAGCGTCGTGAAGGGTTGAGGCGCGCCGCCTGCGGCGGGGATGCGGGACAGTCCGGCACGTGCGCTGAGCGACGCCACGATCGATCCGTCCTCGGTCCACACACCGCCGCGAAACAAAGGAGCGTCGGACACGGTGACGACCGGGCCACCATGTACGGGCATCTTCTTCAGCTTGCCGCCCGCCGCGAAGCCGAACCACTGGCCGTCAGGCGAAAAAAACGCATCGGCACCATTCTCCGTACCCGGAACTGGCGTCGGCTTGGCCTGATCGAGCGGCCGGGTCGCGAGTTGCGGCGTACCATCTGCGCCACGAATTGGAAAAATGATCCGCCGTCCATCAGGTGACAGGGTGACGGTCGTGCGCCAGGCTGCGATGGCATCGGGCCCGAGGTCCTCGTCGAACCGCATCACGGGCGCTGGTGTGTTCGGTGCGGGCCGCATCAATGCCCACATCGTGAGCGCGACCAAAAGCGCACTACCAAGCCCGGACGCGATCACCAACGGTACGGCAGAGCGCGGCGCTCGCAGCGCCCCCGCGGGCAGTTCGTCGGCCGTCGGAACCGTCAACGCCTCGTCGATCTCCAGACGCGCATCCGCAGCATCCGCCAGTCTCTGCCTGCGGTCCTTCTCAAGACATCGTCGCAGTAGGCGACGCATCGATGCCGGAGTGTTCGTCGGCAGCGTCGTCCAGTCCGGCTCGTCCTTCAACACGGAGGCAAGCACGTGCGACGCGGTTTCGCCTTGGAAAACTTGACGCCCGGTCAGCATCTCCAGCAGCACGACGCCAAACGCCCAGAGGTCGCTCCGCTTATCGACGGGCCTGCCTGCTGCCTGCTCGGGACTCATGTACGCGGCCGTGCCGAGGATGACCCCGGCCTTCGTAGCATGCATCGAGATCGTCGGCGAGATGGTGGGGGTCGCGCTTGCCACACCCGTCGGCTCGATCGCCTTCGCCAGTCCGAAGTCGAGGACCTTCACGGTACCGTCTGCGCGCACTTTGATGTTGGCGGGTTTCAGATCGCGATGGATGATGCCCTGCTCATGCGCCGCTTCCAGCGCCTGGGCGATCTGTTTCGCAATCGGGAGCGCGTCGACCAGCGCGACCGGACCTTGTGCGATGCGATCGGCGAGCGTTGGCCCTTCGACCAACTCCATCACCAGCGCGAGGGTCCCGTCTGTCTTCTCGAGACCGTGGATGTGCGCGATATTGGGATGGTTCAGCGTCGCGAGGACTTCGGCTTCGCGTTGGAAGCGCGCCAGACGGTCCGCATCAACCGCCACGGACGTGAGCAGTACCTTGATGGCAACCTGGCGCTTGAGATTCGTGTCGGTGGCGCGGTACACCTCGCCCATTCCGCCGGCGCCGAGGGCAGAAATGATCTCGTAGGAGCCAAGGCGTGTGCCCGCGGTGAGCGCCACGCTGTCAATTATATGAGTGGGATGGGGCGCGCACTCAATTGCTCCTCATCAACGCCGTAGTGGAGCGCGATCCCGGGCGCCTGGCCCCAGATCAGCTGCGCGGACGCAATTTACCTCAAACGGCGACCTGGTGAAGGACGCCGGAGACGTGGGGATCGCTCAGGCGGTCCTCCACGTCCTGCGCAGCAACCGCCAGCAAATCAGCGCGCACCCGAGCGAGAGGAATGCCTCATGGATGTCGGCTCGCTTGTCATAGCGCACGCGCAGGCGGCGGAATTGATTCAGCCAAGCAAAGGTACGCTCGACGACCCAGCGCCACCGGCCCAGCCCGCTCCCGTGCTGGGTGCGGCGCATCGCCAACATGGGCACAATGTGGCGCGACCGCAGTCCGCGCCGAATTGCGGTCGCGTCGTAGCCGCGATCGCCCAGTACACAGGCCGGCCGTTGCCGCGGTCGCCCGCGTGGCCCGCACAGTGGGAGGATCGTATCTACCAGCGCCAGGGCTTCCTGCGAGTCGTTCCGATTCGCCCCGGTTAAGCGCATCGCGAGCGGCACGCCTCGCCCGTCACAGATCAGATGGCGCTTGCTCCCGCGCTTGGCCCGATCGGTGGGATTCGGCCCGGTCTGGTCACCGCCGGACACCGCGCGGATGGAACTACTGTCCACGACTGCCCGCGACCAATCTATCTGGTCGTCGCGTGCGAGCCAGTCCAGCATCGAGAAGTGGATCAGATCCCACACGCCGGGCCCGTTGCCAATCGCGCAGCCGCCGCCAGCACGTCATCCCGGATCCGCACCCGAGTTCCTGCGGGAGCAGCTGCCAAGGAATGCCGCTGCGGAGGACGAAGACAATGCCGGTCAGGCACGCGCGGTCCGACACACGTGGTCGGCCACCCTGTGGCCTTCTCGGCAGAATCGGCAAGAACGGTTCGACAAGATCCCACCGTGCGGCAGGCGGCCGCGCTGTGGGTGTGCTCGCGTTCAACGGCTGCGAGGCGACTAGCTAAGGGCGAGCTGCCAGTGCTGGTTCGACGGGTGCGGCCGTATCGACGAGAATCCGCCCTGGCGCGTGGCATGGTGGATCTGTGAAATCAGCCGTCATGGCCGATGCGCCGGCCTGTAGACCCCTGGCATCGGCGATCGTGAGTTGATGGTTCGCTAATCTCTCTCGAGCTCCCGGATCAGCCACAGCTTCGCCAAGCGCCAGTCACGCTTCACGGTGTCTGGTGAAATGTGCAGGACTTCTGCTGCGTCCTCGATACTCAGCCCGCCAAAGAAGCGCAACTCGACGACCCGACTCTTCCGCTCGTCCACGGCGGCCAGCGCTTCCAGCGCGCGATCGAGCGCCATGACGTCCAGTGGCGGCTCGGGAGCCAACACCAGCGCGTTGTCCAACGACACTCGCTGTGCCCCGCCGCCCCGCTTCTGAGACCCACGTGTCCGGGCATGATCGACGAGCACCCGGCGCATGAGGCGGGCAGCGATGCCAAAGAAGTGCGCGCGATCCTGCCATCTAAGGCCCCGCGCGTCGGTCAGGCGGATAAACGCTTCATTGATCAAGGCGGTTGGTTGAAGCGTGTGACCTCGGCGTTCCCGAGCCATGTAGCCGCGAGCCAGCCGGTGCAGTTCCGCGTGGACCAGCGGCAGCAACTGGTCGAACGCCTGTTGGTCGCCGTCGGCCCAGGCTCGGAGCAGGTGAGTGACGGGACCGGCCTCCGCTGGCATGCCTCTCCTGAAGGTAAGCAGAGAGCATTCTAGGCCAATTTCAATCCCCAACCACCCCGAAGCGGCTTCCCAGAGCATGCCCCTTTTTTCCAGCCGTTCCCGCATTACCTCAGGAGAAGCAAGAAAACAGCTCATCGAAGGGCATTGGAGGTGCAAGATGTTTCGGCGGTCTCTTGTCAACGGTCCTCGTGTAGTCCAAGCTCTCTGCGTCACTAGCGTTCTCGCCGTAGCGTGCTCGACAACTTCGCCGGCGGGCCCAACGGCCCCAAGTGCCGTTCCAGCCAGCTCCGCATCGGAGATGTCCCGCGCCAGTCAAGACGGGATTAAACTCACGGCGGTTGTGGGCACGGGTTCCGGAATCGTGAACGACACGGCGACGGCGATTGGCGGCCAGTACACACTCAATGGACAGGTGAACATCAACGTCCATGGCGCGCCGCCCGACACACTCCTCTACGTCCAAATTGCCGCCGATGTCGGTCTTCCAGGAGGTCAGCAGACAGACGGCACCTGTCAGCGGGCGGCGGCCGGCGCATTCGCCCCACTTGCGTCTGTACCCCGGTGGCCCGCCAGCGACTTTGCAGACTTCACCGGGCGGTGCGGGTGCCGTGCATACCACAGCAGGCATCAATAATCCCTTTCTGCCCGAGGGCGCGAGAACCGATTTGGTGATTCGACTCATAGATGCGCTGCCGCCGGCCACCGCAACGGTCGAGCTTCGAACGCCATGCTATGTGTTCCACGTTAAATAGCCGCGCGACGGGCCATCGTCGGCAATTCGACCAGCCGAAGGCGCGCCTCCAGCGTGTCGAGTTGATTGGAGGTCAAGGGCACCTCTCTGGGCGAGTTGGGGTCGGTGCCCCACAGCGGAATCTTGCCTTTGTCGCTAATCGGAAATGGAGGGCTGACATGAAACACCACATTGCGTCGCTAGGTGTCGCAAGCGTGCTCGCCACAACGTTCATCTTGCTTGGGGGATCCACCGTCCGAGGGAGCGCAGGTTGCTCGAACGCAACTTTGCACGGGCGCTATAGTGTGCGCGCAAGCGGCGAGGTCATCGGCGTCGGCCCGTCCGCGTTGGTGGGGGTGTTCGATTTTGACGGGAAGGGGAATGTAGTCGCGTCCGTCGTGTCGAGGACCAACGGCATCAACGGCCAATCGAATCTTCAGGGTGTCTATTCCGTAAACGCGGATTGCTTCGTTGCAGACACCCTGACGGCCACCAACGGCTCGGTCAGCACGCATGAGTCGGTGATTTTCGACCACGGAAACGGTTACTTTATCCTCAATACAACGGCGGGCGCTCCAAACGTGATCCTCGGCGAAGGCAGACGGCAAGTGGCCAAGCACGATCAAGAGAGTGGCGAGAATAAGTGAGCAGAAACCTCGTCAGTCAGTCCGCGATCCGTTGAGAGGACGTCATGGCAACTCTAACCGCGAGGACCTTATCGGGAACACCCACGTCCATCGATTGGGCAGCAATTGACCAGCTTGCGGCGAATTTGAGCATTCCCCCAATCCTGGCGTCTGGGGCCGAATACGATGAGGCGCGTAAGGTCTTCAACGCCATGATTGACAAACGGCCAGCCCTCATCGTCCGTTGTCGCGAGGTGGCCGATGTCATCCAATCGGTGACCTTCGCGCGCGAGCACGAGCTCGTTGTAGCCGTCCGAGGGGGTGGCCACAACGTGGCCGGATTTGCCACGTGCGACGATGGACTCGTGATCGATCTGTCGGAGATGAAGGGCATCCGCGTGAACGTCGAGCGGCGTACTGTTCGGGCCGAAGGTGGTGCCACTTGGGGAGACCTCGATCGACAAACCCAGGTCTTCGGCCTCGCGACCCCTGGAGGCGCCGTGTCGACAACCGGAATCGGTGGACTGACACTGGGTGGAGGACAGGGTTGGCTCCGACGTACGTTCGGGATGACCTGCGATAACCTCCTGTCCGCGGACGTGGTGACGGCCGACGCTCGTTTCTTGAATGTCAACGAAACCGAGCACCCCGATCTGTTCTGGGCGCTCAAGGGCGGCGGCGGCAACTTCGGCGTCGTCACCTCTTTTGAGTACCGTCTGCATCCGGTCGGTCCGCTCCTCGCGTTCGCCGGGCCGGTGTACTCGACGGACAAGGCTCGACAAGTCCTGCACGGCTTCCGCGAGTTCGTATCGAACGCCCCTGACGAAATCAACGCCCTCGCGGTGCTCTGGACGATTCCCGAGAGTCCCGTATTCCCGCAGCATCTTCATGGCCGTGAGATCTTGATGATTGGAGCGACGTACTCTGGACCGACGGAAAGAGGCGACGAACTCTTGCGACCGCTTCGAGAACTCGCCGAGCCGATCTTGGATTGGTCCGCGCCGATCCAGTATCAGTCGCTTCAACAGCTGTTCGACCCCTTCTTCCGCAAAGGCGAATTTCTTCACTACTGGAAAGCCATCTACCTCGACAACTTGAATACCGAGGTCGTTGAGGAGATCGTGGCTGGTTTCGCTAGACGGTCCTCGCCCCGATCCATGGTGGCCGTCTGGGCTCTCGGGGGGGCGCTGGCCCGCGTCGGCGCAGATGACACGCCCGTCGGAAGCCGAGCCGCGCCTTTCCTTCTCGAGATCATCGGGAGCTGGAATAATCCTGACCACACTGAACTGGGCATCGCGTGGGCCCGGGAAGTCTTTGAAGCGATGCATCGGTTCTCATCCGGAAAAACCAACCTGAACTTTTCTGGTCTCGATGAGGACAACGAACGCTTCGTTCGTGCAGCCTTTGGAGCGCACTACGGACGCTTGGCGGCCGTCAAAAAGAAATACGACCCAATGAACATGTTTCGACTCAATCAGAATATCCTTCCGGCCGAGGCCGACGAGGTCGGCCGCGCGCCTCACGCCGCGATCAGGAGTTAATGTGGGCTGTTGTCGATGCTGGAGGTCAGATCGTTGCCGCTGTCGATGAACTGACGAGATCAGAACAACGATGGCCGACCAAATCATCGCCGTCGGAGGTGCGACCGGTTCCCAAGGCAGCGGACTCTGTGCGGCCATTCTGAATGACCGCACCGGCCGTTTCCACTGCCGCGCGATCACCCGTGATCCCAACAAAGACAAGGCCAAGACTCTTTCCGCCAAGGGCGCCGAGGTGGTGCGCGCCGACTTCGACGACCGAGCCAGCCTTGAACACGCGTTTGCGGGCGTGCATGGCGCGTACCTGTATGACCAACTTCTGGGAGCATCTCTCCGCGGAGAGGGAGAAGGCTCAAGCTCAAAACCTCGCCGAGGCAGCAAAGACGGCGGGCGTGAAGCACGTCATCTGGTCGACCTTGGAAGATACACGCAAACTGATGGCGGCCGACGACACTCGGATGCCGATGCTCCAGGAGAAGTACCGGGTCCCGCACTTCGACGGGAAGGCTGAAGCGGACGCCTATTTTCAGGGGCTGCCGGTCACCTTCCTGCTCACGTCGTTTTACTGGGACAACCTGTACATGCGCGGGATGGCGCCAAAAAAAAGGAGCCGACGGCGTCTACAGCTGGACGTTTCCGATGGGAAACAGCCGCCTGACCGGCATCGCGGCGGACGATATCGGCAAGGTCGCGTACAGGATCTTCAACGCGGGCCAGCAGTACGTTGGCAAGAGGATCGGCATCGTCGGCGAGAACCTGACGTTCAACGAGATGGGCAAGAAGCTGTCAAAGGCTCTCGGCATCCGTCCAATCAGGTACATCGCCATGGAAGCAGATGTCTACCGCGGCTTCGGCTTCCCCGGGGCCGACGAGATGGGCAACATGTTTCAGGTCTATCGCGACTTCGAACGTGAAGTCGCCGGTGCGCGGAGTGTTGACGTGTCGCGGTCGCTCAACCCGGAGCTGCAGAACTTCGATCAGTGGCTCGCGAAGCACAAGAGCGACATTCCGCGCTAGTTACGACTTCGGGCAGCGGGTGCAGGGGGAGTACGCCTCGGCCACGGCCTCCTCGCACGATCCCTTGCGAACTGGACCGCGGATGGTGCGCTTCGATCCGTCCGTCAGGCAATCACTGGATCAATCCATCCAGCAACACAATGTCGGTCTCGGTTTCAGCGACGGCGGCATAGAGATTCTGGCTATCGGCCGACCACGAGACGCTTCGGGCGATGACGATCGACCGGTCGCCAAAATCGGTCACCTGCTGCATCGGCCCACTCGTCGTCGGCAGCAACCATAAATTCGCCGTAGCTCCATCAGTGAGGGGTGCTGCCAACCAACGGCCATCCGGCGAGAGGAAGATTGTGAAGAGCAGGGGCGACACAGGAACTTGCGCGCCAAGGACAGAAGCTACCGGCAGCGATGCGCCGTTTTCCGGAAGCGCGGTGCAAATCTCCCAGGACTGCCACAGACCGAAACTATCCGACTTCCGTTTCGCGAGATAGTAGAGTGGCGAGTCACCTCCGAGTGTTGCAGGCCCTCCGGCGCCGTCACCCTGCACGAGGATCGGCGTGCCACCGTCGGAGGGGATTTTCGCGATACACGGACCATCCCGGATGGTCGAGTAATACAGCCATCGGCCGTCGCCCGACCAGCACGCCCACCAGCCGCGAGAGACGACCTCACGGCGGTCCGTGCCGTCCGGATGGATCATCCACAATGCCGATCGCCCGCCCCGAGAGACGACAAAGACAATCCAGTTTCCAGCGGGCGACCAGATGGGCACACCCAGGGCGACTGCAGGATCGCGTTCAAAGGTGATCTGCCGAACGCTCGAGCGATCGGTTCTCGCCACCCAGAGGTTGCCGTGACCGCCATTATCGGAGAGATAAACGACCTCCGTCCCATTGGGACTCGCTGAAGGCGTCTGGGCCTGTCCGGTCTGACGCGTAATTCGCGTGCCTCTCCGTGTGTTCTCGAGCGGGGATCCATCGATCGGAAATTTCCATATGTCCGACTGGCTCTTGATCCGGCTCGTCAGGAGTTTGCCGGATGCATGGACGTCCGGTTCGACGTAGGACAGGTCGCCGAAAGTGAGCTGGCAGTCTCCCCGACCATCTCGTCCGATCCTTCGTAGATTGAAGATGGGGGGATAGAGCAGCGTGCTCCCCTGTGCGGAGCTGTAGACGAGACCCGAGCTGTCGGGTAGCCACGAGAAGCCTCTCAACCATTCGCTGCGGGCAATCGTTTGCCGCTCGCCACCCGTGGCCGACACGATCTCGAGGCAGGCATCGAATCCGGTGCTGCTGATGCGTTCGAATCCAATCCAGCGATCATCTGGGGACCAACGCGGGGGCGCATACGACTGTTCTGCAGGCAAGACTCCGATCCGTTCCGTGCCTGACCCATCGCGCGCCACAGCCAACAGATCCACGTGCCCGCCCGCAGAACGCAAGAGCGCGATTCGCTGGCCGTCGTGGCTGACGTCCCCGCACGCAATCGCAGCGGCCAGCCTGCGCGGCGGCCCGCCTAACGCGGCGACCTCCCAGATGTTTCCTTCCTCGCCCGGTGTCGCAGGCACATAGTAGATGAGACTGCTCGAATCAGGCGTCCAGCGAGGCTGGCGGTGCTCCACATCCTCCCGCGTCACTTGGAGTGGAACCCCGCCGGCCAACATCCGGATCCAGATTTGAGACCGGCCGTTGACCCGGGCGACGAAGGCGATCATCTTCCCGTCTGGAGACAGCGAAGGAGACTCCTTCGGCCCGACGAAATCTGTCAACCGTTGAAACTGAACGTCGCGTGCAGCAGGACCGGGCTGCAATGTCGAAAGCGCCTGGCCTTGGGTTCCGCGGAGCGACTCTTCAAGTTCGAGGCGTGCGTCTCCGATGTCTCGCAGCCGACGCTTGGGTTCCTTCTCCAGGCATCGCGCCAAGACTCGTCGAACGCCAGGCGGCGTGGGTATTGGAAGTCTTTCCCAATCGGGCTCATGCCCGAGAGTCGCTGCGATCGTGTCCATTATCGTGTCACCCGCGAAGGCGACGTGCCCGGTCAACATCTCGTAGACCACGCAACCGAAGGCCCAGATGTCGGTTCGCTTGTCGACGGGCCGGCCGCGCGCCTGTTCGGGACTCATGTAGGCAGCCGTCCCCAGAATGACCCCGTCGTGTGTCGCCGCCGTCAATGTGGGAGTCGTTCCCAGTGCCGTCGCCTCGTTCTCTGGCGCCGTCGCAAGTCCAAAGTCGAGTCCCTTGACAGTCCCGTCTGCCCGCAACTTGACGTTCGACGGTTTCGAATCACGGTGAACGATGGCTTTTCCGTGCGCCGCCTCGAGTGCGTCGGCAATCTGGCTGGCGATCGCCACCGTCTCGTCGATTGGGATTGGCCCGGCCGCGATGCAATCGGCGAGCGTTGGCCCTTCGACCAGCTCGAGTACCAGGGCTTGAACGCCGCCACTCTCCTCCAGTCCGTAGATGCTCGCGATGAACGGATGATTGAGTGTCGCGAGAACATGCGCCTCTCGCGTGAAGCGCGCGAGGCGCTCAGGATGTACGGCAAACATCTTTTGGCAGGACTTTGAGAGCGACGTCACGTCGCAAGCTTTGTCGTGCGCCCGATAGACTTCGCCCATTCCACCGGCGCCAATCTGGGCTACGACCTCGTAAGCACCCAACTGGCGGCCAATCAGGGATCCGGGTGAATCCGACGTGACCGCATGTGCGAGAGCCTGGAGCGCCGAGCCGCCGAGGAATCGGTCCGCCTGTTCCTCGTGGCGAATCAGCGACTCCACTTCGCGCCGTAGCTCCTCGTCCCCGTGACATGCGAACTCAAGAAAAGCACTGCGCTCGCGTGGGTCTCGCTCCAATGCCTCGTGAGAAAGGTCGGCGACTCGTTGCCAGCGTTCCGGATCGTTGCTCGCAGGCATCCCTCAAGCCTCCGGCCAGTTCCCGCGCAGAAACGTGTCTCTCTCGCGTGTGTCGCGTGCCAACACGGCATGGTAGATCCCCGCAACCCGCTGCCAGCCATCAGTCGTCATGGCGGATGCACCGGATTGTAGACTCGTCGAACGTCCAGGTTCTGAGGTTCGAAGTTGGTGGGTTCTCTGGGCGTCGGTTTACTCCGGTGTGCCGAGGGCCACAGACGATCCGTTGGGCCGGCTGCCAGCGCGGTGTAGTTCTCAGCGTCCGATGAGTCTTGATGAAGTTGTCCGCGAGGTAGTTTGACACCTCAGAGGGCGTGCTGCCAAGTATGAAACTATCGGGCGACGGTCGGGGAATGGCGTGGGTGCGAGAGGTGCGGACGCCGCCATCAAAGAAAAGCTCGCTGCATTTCAAGCCGGCCATCGGCAAATGCCGGCCCGCACGGCGCGCAGGCGGCGTCCAGGGCGGCGTAGCCGCCGAGCGAAGCGAGGGAACCTGGACGCCGCCGAGCACCGTGCTCCAATCGAGCGGCGATGGCCGGACCTAGCAGTCTTGAGCCAGAGAAGTATGACTGTTTGAGTCAAGTTTTTCAGGCGGCAAGTGTGACCTCCTCACGAAAATTGACGAGCGCGGCGTCGAGACAATCGAAGGCGCGCTGGGCGCGGGGTGATCCTGATACCGGGAGCGAGCAGGCGGGGCGGAGCGCCCGTGTGTAGAGGCGGGCGTAGAACATGGCCACCTGGGCGCCGGTCGCGGTGATGCGATACCGGTGGCTGCGTGGCACCCGCTGATGAGGCCGTGCAGGCGGAGTCATCGGAGATCGTAGGTCATCGACCCCACTGAGTACATGTCCGGATAAGCGCGTGGAGTTGGGCGAGACAATCCCGGAGACTCCCGATGGCGAAAGCCCGTGGGCTCGAGGGCGAAGAGACACAGTGCATGCATGAGCGCGTGTACACGACAATCCCCGAAGCGCAGCCCAGCGGCGTGTTGATCGTGGACGACGACCGGTGCCTTCAACGCCAGAGCCAAAGAGCTTGCGAAGAAGATTGCAATCCTCCGAGGAACAGGCGAATAGCCCTTCGCGAATTGCCGATACGCGCTGCTATCGTTGCTCGCAGTCCCGAACCTGGTTGTCTTAGAAGTCACACGCCTTGAATCAGCGGCGCGTAGGCGATACTCGCCACATCCTCAGCCTGTGACACCAGCGAGGCAATCAGCCTTAGCTTCCCTGGGTCCGAGGATGATCATCGCCCAACTTCGCACGATTGATTCGCAACGCTTCGCGTGACACCTGTTCGGTTTCGCCCGCGCCTTGCCCTGGGCGCACAGCGCCTGGCCTAAGAAGACTAGCGTCGATGCCGCTCGCGGATGGTCTTGCGCCAGTGTGACCCTGTCGATCGTTACTGCATCGCGCGAGATTACGCTCACCTTCTTCAGGCTTACCCTGCTGTGTCAGCATCTGGCCAATGTTTCGATACTCCATTGCGACACTAGGGTGACGCTCGCCAAAGGCTTGGCGGAAGATCTCGAGGGCCTCCCGATAGCGCAATTCGGCCTCGTCATACTTCTGCTCCTCATGAAGCACCGCGCCCAGGGCACAGCTCCTCGCCAGGTCCACCAATCCGAGGCGGCGTCGCCAGGATCGGTGAACGACATCGCATCGTCGATGTCGAAGCGCGCATCGCCAACATCTCGCAACCGGCGGGCAGGGTCTTTGTGCAAGCATCGCGTCAGGAGCACCCGAATCGCGGGCGGCGTGCCGCTCGGCAGTGCAGTCCACTCCGGCTGATCAGCAGGATCGAGGCGAGCGTCTCGCCGACGTCATCGCCCTTGAAGGTACAGTTTCCCGCAGAGCATCTCGTGCAGTAAGCCGCCAAAGGCCCAGATGTCGGCGCGCTTGTCCACCGCGCGCCCTCTCGCTTGCTCCGGGGACATGTAGGCAGCCGTACCGAGGACGATTCCCGCCTGTGTCATCGCGGGCGAGGTGATCGTCGGCGACGAGACGAAGTC
>CAVPVV010000002.1:0-38755 GCA_963709325.1 uncultured Acidobacteriota bacterium
CGAACGGCTCGTCGTCCATGGCCTCAGTGTGCGGCGGATCGCTGGCGATGATGGATGCCGGTGTGCCGCTGACCGCGCCGGTCGCCGGCGTGGCGATGGGGCTGACTCATGGACGAAAGCACCGGAAAATATGCCGTGCTGAGCGACATCGCCGGGGCCGAAGCCACTACGGCGACATGGACTTCAAGGTCGCCGGCACGGCGAGCGGGATCACCGCGCTCCAGATGGATATCAAGGTTTCGGGCATCACGACCGAGATCATGAGAAAGGCCCTCGAACAGGCGCGGGCCGGCCGGCTGTTCATCCTCGACAAGATGCAGGCGACGCTGTCGGCCGCACGCAACGACGTCTCGACGCACGCGCCGCGGATCGTGACGCTGCGCATCCCGGTCGAACAGATCCGCGATGTCATCGGGCCGGGCGGCAAGATGATCCGCAGCATAGTCGAGCAGACCGGGTCAGAATCGACGTCGAAGACGACGGCCGCGTCAACGTGGCGTCGTCGGACGAAGCCTCCGCGCAGAAGGCGATCGGGATTATCCAAGAGCTGACCGCCACGCCGGAGCTCAACAAGACGTATCTCGGGAAGGTGCAGCGCATCACCGACTTCGGGGCGTTCGTGGAGATCATGCCGGGCTCGATGGCCTGCTGCACGTCTCGGAGATCGCGCATTATCGGGTCAAGGACGTTCGGGACGAGCTGAAGGAGGGGGAACAGGTGATGGTCAAGGTGATCAACATCGATCCTTCGGGCAAGATTCGCCTCAGCCGCAAGGCCCTGCTCTCAGCCCGAAGAGAGCCCCAGAAGGCGCGCTAGCGGCCGGGGGGCGACCAAAGCTCCAGCCGGGACGTCTCAAGTTCAGGGCCTCTGCCGGCCATCATGGCCGCCAGGGGCCCGTGACTTACCACTGGAGGGTGACAGTCATGGCCGTTCTGATGCACCGTCGTCGTGCGATCGCTCTGGCTGTCGGCTGCGTGGGCCTGCTCGGGTTCCTGTGGGTCCGAGCCGACGCCCGCGAACAGGGCAAGGTCGTCGAGATCACCATCGACGGCGACCACTACACCTTCGCTCCCGCCCGCATCGAAGTGCAGAAAGACGACCTGGTCAAGGTCACCTTCCGCGCTCACGACATCGCCCACAGCTTCACCGTCGACGCCTACCGCATCGCCAAGCGCGCCGCCGCCGGCCAGACCATCGTGTTCGAGTTCCGCGCCGACCAGACCGGCACGTTCCCCTTCTACTGCAACCTGAGTCAGGACGATCGGTGCAAGCAGATGAAGGGGGAGATAGTCGTCAGGTAGATTCTCTCGGGACCGGGGACCGGGGACCAGGGATCGGGAGTCACCAACAGGCTGTATCGAGGCGGCTGGTGACTCGACGACGCATCCATCCCCCACGCCGCTGACCGCCTAGCACTTGGTTACGCCGGATTGAAGTGCGGCCCGAAACCGCTGTAGCCCCGATTTTCGACCTGTGCGCCACAATCTTGACGCCGGGTCCCACTCGGGCGTTTGGGTTCGTAGGGGTACCGCAGCCGCGATTTAGACCCGAGCGTTACGAAGCCAAGTGCCGGGTCCCCGGTCCCCGGTCCCCAGTCCCGAGTCAGAGATACGCCAACCACCGGTCCCCTCCGCCGCGCCTTGACGCCGGCGAACCAGCGGCACGGCGGGTACAAGGCCACGACCACGGTAATCCACCACGCCCAGACGAGCGGGAGCGAATAGCCCCAATCAGGCGGGGCGGTGAACGGGAAGTTCGCGAGGTCCGGCGACGTGACCATGTACCACATGGTTCCGTAGCGCACCTGGCAGACGAGCGCGGCAATGACGTGGATCAGCGTGAAGTGCCCGACATAGTAGAACAGCGGCACCGTGCCGAAGGTCAGGGCCGGACGCAGGAGTGGCGGCGTGCGCCCGTCGACGGCGCGGAGAACAGGAGCGCCGGGCCGAGGGTCATCATCAGGAACAGCAGCGACGCCGGGTACTTCGTCGTGTTGATGAACGACCACGCCGTGAAGAGCGCCGCTGCCTGCACCTTCCACGGTGACGGGTCGCCGTAGACATTGATGCCGCGGATGATCAGGAACCCGGCGACAACCGCAAGGCCCACCCGCAGCAGCCAGGCCCTCCGCCGCTCCGCATTCCACGCGTAGATCCCGCCGAGTGCGTATCCCAATGCCGTCACGCCGACCCACGGGATCAGCGGGTAGACGACCAGGACCACATGGTCGGTGGCGCTGAACACGATGCCGCGGCCGTGGAGGACGATCCACAGCGGGTTCGTCGACCTCACGACGTCGAGGGCATTGTGCCCGGCAATCATGACGAGCCCGAATGCCGCGATCGCCCAGGTCGGCAGCCACAGTAATCCGGACAGCAGGACCATGCTCCAGCCCAGGGCCCAGAGGATCAGCAGCAGCGTGACGTGGAAGTCGAAGTTGAACTGATAGACGAGACAACGCACGACGATCGGCTCGAGGAACACCAGCCACAACCCGCGCGTCAGCAGATACCGCGACAACCCGGCGCGGCCCTTTCGATCGAGCGAGAGCCGGGCGCCGGTCCCGGTCAGCAGAAAGAACACCGGGGCGCAGAAGTGCGTGATCCACCGCGTAAAGAACAGCGCGGTCGTGGTAGTGGCGAGATTGGTCGGGTCACCCACCGACGCGCCGAGATAGTCCCGCGTGTGATCGAGCGCCATGACGATCATCACGACGCCGCGCAGGACGTCGACCGATTCGAGACGAGATCGGGTCGGACTCAGAGTCGTGGTCATTCGGTGGGTTCCCTATCAGCTCTCAGCTATCAGCTGTCAGCTTGGTTCTGCGGATCTCGTTCGTTCAGGCTCCAGGCTTCACGCTCTCGAATCTGCCCCTGCGAGCGCCCAGCGCCCAGCGCCCAGCGCCGAACGCCGAGCCCCGAGCCCCGAGCGCCGAGCGCCGAACGCCGAGTCCCGGATCCCGAGTCCCGTTAACGTCAGTTCCTGAGCCGACTCCGCCGGTATCCATACAGGAAGTAGAACACCACCCCGAGCGCCATCCAGAGGATCAAGCGCTCCCACGTGGCGCGCGGCAGGCCGGCCATCAGCAGAAGGCTCACGGCCGCGGACAGCAGCGGCAGGAAGGGCACCATCGGCATGCGGAACGGGCGCGGCAGGTCGGGCCGCGTGCGCCTGAGGACGACTATGGCGAGCGAGACGATGACGAATGCCATGAGCGTGCCGATGTTGACGAGCTCGCCGAGCGTTGCAATGGGCGTGAGCCCCGCAGCCACTGCCACCACCGTGCCGGTCACCATCGTGGACACGTGCGGCGTGTTGTAGCGTGGGTGGACGCGCGCGGCCCACTGCGGCAGGAGGCCGTCCTTCGCCATGGCCATGAAGATTCGGGGCTGGGCCATCATCATCACGAGCATGACCGAGCTGAGCCCGGCCAGCGCACCGACGGTCACGAGCACCTTGACGACCGCCATCGGCCCGGCCCATGGCGTGCCGGCGGCACGCTCGGCGGCTGCCTGCACGGCGATCACCAGAGGCGCCGGCTGGTTGAGCATCGCCTTGTACGGCACCAGGCCCACCATCACTCCCGAGACCAGCACGTACAGCAGCGTGCAGATGATCAACGACCAGAGGATTCCGCGCGGCAGATCGCGCTGCGGGTTCTTCGCTTCCTGAGCGGAGGTCGAGACCGCGTCGAAGCCGATGAACGCAAAGAAGATCACGCCGGCTCCGCGCAGCACACCGCTCCAGCCGTACTCGCCGAACGTCCCGGTGTTGGCCGGCAGGAACGGGTGCCAGTTCGCCTGATCGATGAACAGTGCTCCCGCCCCGATCACGACCAGGACGACGGCCACCTTGATCACCACGATGACGTTGTTGGTCGACGCCGACTCGCTGACGCCGGTAATGAGGAGGGCGGTCACCGCAAGGGTAATGAGGACGGCCGGAACGTTGAAGACCGCTGTCACCGCGTCGCCGCCAGCCACCTGGACGACCGTTCCAGGGGCAGCGCTGAACGCGGCCGGAAAGCTGAGCCCCATCTGATGAAGCAGCGTGACCAGGTTGCCCGACCAGCCGACCGCCACCGTCGCGGCACCCAAGGCATACTCGAGGATGAGATCCCACCCGATGATCCAGGCGATGAACTCGCCCAGCGTGGCATAGGCGTAGGTGTACGCGGACCCCGCGACCGGCACGGTGGCGGCGAACTCCGAGTAGCAGAGCGCGGCCAGGGCGCTGACCAGGCCGGCCAGCACCATCGACAACACGATGGCCGGTCCCGCGTGCGCCGCGGCCGCCTGGCCGGTCAGGACGAAGATGCCGGTGCCGATGATCGCCCCGATCCCGAGCATCATCAGGTGCCCGGCTCCCAGCACCCGCTTCAGTTCCCCGCTGCCAAGCTGCTGGCTCTCAATCTGCTCGATGCTCTTGGTTGCGAAGATGGACATGCGCCCCAGCTTGCGTGGGACGCGCGATCGGTGTCTTGAACCTGCCGTCAAGCGCGCCGAAGAAGTCCTTAAGAAGTTCTTAAAGGGCGGTACGATAAGGTCTTCCGGCGATGACAGCCACCGAGATCCCGGTCTCTCCGCCCCGCGTCCGCCGGCCCACGGTGACGTTCGGGCCGTTCACGTTCGACCCGGACAATCACCTCTTGCGGCGCGGCGCCGATCAGATCGCCGCTCCCCCGCGCGTGCTCGGCGTGCTGGACCTGCTGCTCGAACGGGCTGGCGACCTGGTCCCCCGCCAGGAACTGATCGATCGAGTGTGGAAAGAGGCGTTCGTCACCGACACGTCGCTGGCCGAAGCCGTCAGCGGCCTTCGTCAGCTCCTCGGAGACGACGCCCAGGCGCCGACGTACATCCAGACGGTGCATCGCCGCGGGTACCGGTTCGTGGCGCCGGTCGAGGTGGTCGGCCCAAAGCCCGCTGCCCCTCCAGCGTCATCTCCGGCCATCCCTCCCGCCCCGTCGGTGCCCGAGATGGTCCGGCCCTCCATTGGCGGGCAACTGGTTCCCTGGAGCCTCGCCGCGCTGCTCGGCATCCTCGCCGTGGTCGCGATCCTGCGGCTCACCAGTCAGGAGCCGTCCGCACCGCTCACGGGGCGCTTCGCCGTGACGCTCCCGGCCGGACAGCACTTCGACCCCCGCGGCTTGGCGGTCGCGCTCTCGTCCGACGGATCCCTGGTTGCGTGGTCCGCCTGCACTGCTGATGAATGTCAGCTGTACGTGCGTCCGCTGGACCGGCTCGAGCCCACGCCGCTGGCCGGGACGGCGGAGGGGGCATCGCCGTTTTTTTCGCCGGACGGGGCATGGCTCGGATTCTTCGCGGACGGCAAGCTCAAACGCATTCCCTTGGCTGGTGGCGCTCCGCTGGTAATCGCTGACGTCGCGGAGCCGCTCGGTGCGGTGTGGACGAGGGAAGGGCGGATCATCTACGGCAGCTCGCTGACCGGCGGGCTCTGGCAGGTATCGGCGTCAGGCGGCACCCCCGCGCCGTTGACGATGACTCGTCAGGCCGAGGGAGAGGTCCGGCACGGATGGCCGGCGCTCGCACCGGACGGCCGCACGCTGTTCTTCTCCATCGCCACGACCCTGGATCAGGACTCGCCAACGCGTCTCGCGATCGCCATGCTGCCGCCCTGGGTCCCGGCAATGGCCGGCGCCGGCACGTCACGAATCACCACGTGGACGACCCCGCTCGACGCGGTTGGCATCGCGCGTCCGCTTGCGGACGACCTGGTCGCCGTCGCGCGGGGTAGCGAGCTGCAGGTCACGGCCATCGATCCCGTGACGCACGTCATGGGCGGCGCGCCGCAAACCGTCGTCTCGGCCGTCTCCACTAGCGGGGGTCAGGCTCAGTTCGCGGTCTCGCGCACGGGGTCGCTGCTCTACGTGACTCAGGCGTCCACTGCCGACGACGCCCGTCTCGCCTGGGAGCCCGGCGGAAGCCGGGCTGGAGTTCCGGCACTACCGCGGGAGATCTCCGGGCTGATCGCGCTGTCTCCGGACGGCCGCCGGCTCGCCTGGGCGGGTCCTGCCGACGGCGCCCGCACCGACATCCGCATCGTCGACCTCGATCGCGGCGCGGCGACCAGACTGACGCACGACGGCGTCAACACGGCGCCGGTGTGGTCGCCCGACGGACGGCGGCTGTTCGTCGCGCGACGGACCTCGGCCGCGTTCCAGCTCGCTTCGATCGATGTGGACAGCGGTCGCGTGGCGCCGATGCCGATCGTTCCGCATCATGCATTCCCGAGCCTCGGTGAGCGGGGACGGCCGGACACTCGCGTTCATCGTTGCCACCGAGACCACGAAGCGTGACGTGTGGATCGTCGCCACCGGCGGCGGACCGGCGCGCCCGATCGTCCAGTCCCCCTTCGACGAGACCGCCCCTGCCCTCTCGCCCGATGGGACTGTCGTGGCGTATCAGTCCGACGAGGGCGGACGATGGGACGTCTACCTGCAGCGGATTGCCGACGGGCGCCGCACGGTCGTGTCCACGAACGGTGGCGATCTGCCCGGGTGGACGGCCGACGGCGGGGCTCTGATCTTCCGTTCCGGGGCGGCCCTCATGCGGGCGCCGGTTCGGACGGATCCATTGGCGGTGGGAGCCGCCGAGCGGATCGGCGACGCCCGGACGGGCCGTCCGGTTGCGATGACACCGGACGGACGGATGCTCGTGGACCGCGGTGCTGTCGAGAGCGGCACCGGCGCGGTGATCACGCTGCACTGGGATCAGGAGATCAGGCGGTTGCTGGGCCCACCCTCCGCGCGCATGCCCCGCTGACGCGCAGAACGCCAACGCCGGCCCGTCACGTTGAATGCGGCGCAGCGCGGAGCGATGCAGCGCTATTCAGACAAAAAGCATGGCGGAACGAGCCCTAGCACGATGCTCAAAGCATCTTGCATCGCAAAGGCAAATGTGAGGAAGCTTTCATCTGCCATCTGCCATCTGCCATCTGCCATCTGTGCTACGACGCCACGGTCCCCGCCGGGCGATCGAGAAACGCACGTGCGTCGGAGAGGCGCTGCTCGAGCGGCGGATGGCTATGGAATAACCAGAGCGCCACCCGCGGCGGGTTGGTCTCGGCGAGGTTCTGCGTCCCTAGACGGCGCAGCGCAGAGACGAACGCTGCCGGCCGATCGGTCAGGCTGAGGGCGTAGCGGTCGGCGCGTCGCTCGTGATGCCTGGAGATCCCGTTGACGAGCGGGGTCGCGGCCAACATCACCGCCCCGGCGCCGAGGACGAGCAGCGGCAGGCCGGCCACATCCGACGGACCTGTCAGCGCGAGCCGCTGCCACGCCGCATCAACGGTCAGCGCCGCCACCGCAAGCGCCGCCGTGATCAGCACCGCCTCGAGCGCCAACCCGGTCAGCAGGTCACGATGCGCATGGTGGCCGAGCTCGTGCGCCAGGATCACCTCGATCTCGTCGTCTGTGTAATCGGCCAGCAGCGTGTCTGAGACGAGCACACGGCGCGTCCGCCAACTGCCCACCAGCGCCGCGTTGGCGCGCCGCGACTTGGCCCCGAGGCCCCACTCGTAAACGCCGAGCACGCGCACGCCGGCACGCTGCGAGAGCGCCGCCAGCCGGTCGTGCAGCTCGCGGCGATCGAGCCGTTTGAAGCGATAGAAGAGCGGAAAGAGCAGCACCGGCGCGAGGCCGGCGAGGAGTGCCATCCCCAGAGTGAGCGCACCGGCCGCGATCGCCCACCACGCGCCCGGTGACAGCCGTATCGCGGCGAACACGACCTCAGCGGCAACCAACGCCAGCGCGACGTTCACCAGCACCGCCTTCAGGTGATCGCGGATGAACACGCGCATCGACTCGGTGGAGAGCCCGAACCGCCGCTCGAGCACGAAGCCGTCGTAGCACGCCAGCGGCAGCATCGCGATGGCCTGCACGGCCGCAAGGGTGCTCACGTAGAGTGCGACCGTCGACGGGCTATCGGCCTGCCCGCCGGTCAATCGAACGGCAACGTCTCTCAGCCGGACCGATGCGCCGCTGCCCAGCAGGAGCGCCAGCAAGCCGGCGTTCACGACGATCCCCATCACCGCGGCACGGCGCTTGAGCCGATGGTATCTGGCGGCCTTGTCCTCGTTCACCAGCCGTATTGTAAATCGCGGGACACCACCCGAAGCGGGCTGCCTGTGCGGTATCGGCGCATCGCTGACGTTTGTCTGGTCCGCACTCGGATTGTGGATGCGCCCACCCTCGCCGTTCACCTAACAGGATGCTGAAAAACGCATCCTGAATGCCGGATGTCAGATGGCAGATGGCAGATGGCACAACCCCACTGCTTTCACATCTGCCATTTGCCATTTCACATCAGGCCGTCCTTTTTCAGCGGCCTGCTAAGCTCTCCCGGATGTCGTTACGTCCGGGTCCGGGATCGCTGTACCGCCATGCCTGGCTGGTATTGGCAGCCGTGGCATCGCTCATCCCGTTCGCCGGCGGCCTCTCGACGACAAACGTCTTCTTCGTGCGGGACCTGGGGCTGTACTTCTGGCCTCGACACCTCTGTCTCTGGCAGTCATGGCGCGATGGGGATTGGCCGTTTTGGGATCCATACGTCGGCGCCGGACAGTCGGCGGTGGCCGACGCGCTCAATCATTTTTTCCTGCTGCCGGTCACGCTGGTTCGTGTGCTCGCGCCGCCCGTTGTCGGCTTCAATTTCTGGGTCGCCGCTCCCTTTCCGATCCTCGTCGTCGGATTCTGGCTGTGGCTGCGGCGCCGCTTCGCTCCAGCGGCGGTTGCCGCGGGCGCCGCGATTGTGGCCCTTGCGGGACCCATCGCGTCCACGGGCGACTTCCCCAACCTGTCCTGGACGGTGGCCCTCATCCCCTGGATCCTGTGGTCGGTCGATCGGGTCTGTGAGAGACCGACGCCAGCGTCCTTCGCCGCGCTGGCGGCGTGTGTCGGATTTCAGGCCGCGGCCGGTGAACCGGTGACCTTCGCGGGCACGTGCGCGGTAGTGGCCGGTTATGCGGCGCTCGCGCTATCGCCCTTCCGAGGAATCAGCCGCCGTGCCGGGATCCTTCGAGTCTCCGCCGCAATCGGGGCCGGAGTGCTGCTCGCCGCCGTCCAGCTCGTGCCGCTTGGGTTCGCGGCGACCCGCTCCACGCGCGGCGCCACCGTCGACGCCGGGTTCTGGTCGCTTCACCCGCTGATGCTGCTCGAGACGGTGCTGCCGCACTTCTTCGGGCACGCCTACACCGCCACGCTCGAAACGCTTCCCTGGATACGGGCCCTGAACGCCGGCCGCGAGCCGCTGCTCTATTCGCTCTACATCGGCATCGGAGCGTTCGCGCTCGCGCTGGTGCGTGAATCCGATGTAGCGCTGACGCGGTGGCGGCGATTCTGGTGGTGCGTGCTCGGGGTCGCGGTGATCGGCGCGCTCGGCGAATTCACACCGGTGTATCCGGCCGTGCAGGCGGTCGTGCCGGTGCTGAAGGCGTTCCGCTTCCCGGTCAAGTACCTGCTCTTCGGCGTGCTGGCCGTCGCGGCGCTTGCCACCAGCGGCGCGGACGCGCTCATCCGGCACGCTCGCGGAGAGCGCGACATGAAATGGCCGCTCGGAGCGGGGCTCGTGTTGGGAGCCACCGCGCTCGTCGCCGGGTGCATCGGTGCCGGCAGCCTGTTCGACGTCGCGGCGATCCCGGCACTCTGGAGAGCCGTCGCCCATAGAGTCGCGATCGCTGATCCCGTCGGTGCAGCGGCGTGGCTCAAGAGCGGCGATGCCGTGATCGTGCGGCTGGCCGGTCTAACCGTGGGCACAGGTTTCCTCTTGACCCTGGTGTGGAACCGCCACCGGAGTGCCGTCCTCGCCACCTGGGCGATCTGCGGTCTCGCGGTCCTCGATCCGTTGGCGGTGAACGCCGACCTCTACCCAACGATCCCCGCCTCGCTGCTCGGTCCTCCGGAATGGGTCGAGGCCACGCATGCCCGTCCCGGTGATCGCGTCTATGTCGGCGGACGGCTCACGAAGAACACCGGACGCCAGCAGATGCCGGCGGAGCTCATCGACAGCCCGAGCCGCTTCCTCCCACCTGCGCAGTGGAGCGTGCAGGAGGCCGTCACGCTGTACTCGAGCCAGTTGGCGCTCACGCCGGCGGCGTGGCGCGTGCGTGACATGATCTCTTACGACCTGCCGCAGTTGTGGCCGCGCGAGTACGGGCAGCTGCTGATCCGGTTCCGTAAGGCCTCACGCGAGGACCGCCTTCGCCTGCTGCGTCGCACCGGTGTACGGTACTGCTTCGTGCCGGAGCCGCCGGTGCCTGGAGCCACACCGCTCGCCGCCCCCGAGATCTCACGACCGATGGCGCTGTACACCTGCGACGATAATCCACGTCGCGTGTACGTGACCACGGCCGCCACCATCGAACCGGATCTCGGACGCCAACTCGATCTGCTGTTCGAGCCGAGCCATGACCCGTTCGCGTCCGTGCTGCTGGAGCGCAGCGCACCGGCGGTCGACGGCACGCCGGGCGCTGGCGCAGTGCCCGCGGCCGAGATCGTGCGAGAGGGCAACACGCAGCTCGAAGTCAGGGTCGCGATTCCGGATACGGGTGGGTACCTGACGGTCGTGGACTCGTACGATCCGTTCTGGGTGGTCGACGTGGACGGCAAACGGGGCACACTGCTGCGCGCCAATGGTCTGTTTCGCGCCGTGCACCTCGCGCCCGGCACCCATGACGTGCGGTTCGCCTATCGGCCGCTGCCTTTCTATGTCGGCCTGGCCATCTCGAGCGCCGTCGGCCTGCTCCTGATCGCGGGCTGCGTGTGGCGACGTGCACCTCCAGCAGGATGCTGAACATCGCATCCTGAATAGCAGATGGCACATGGCGGATGGCACACGGCACATGGCACATGGCGGATGGCAGATGGCAGATGGCAGACGGGAGACGGCAGATGGTAGATGGAAGACGTATAGACGCGGGTTGAACGAAGCATATCGGGATACGTGAGCGAGGAGGAACGCCGAGTCTGGATGCCGTGCCGGGAATCGGACGGCGAATCTCTGGTCTGCCGGGAGGGACGTGAGGAGGCGTGGACGATCGGACGCGACGGGGAGGCTCGACCGCCTCCCCGGACAGACCTAGTTCAACTGCACCGATATCAGCTTCGACACACCCGGCTCCTCCATCGTCACGCCGTACAACCGGTTGGCGATTTCCATCGTCTTGCGGTTGTGGGTGATGAGGATGAACTGAGTGCTGTCCTGCATCGCCTGCAGCATCTCCACGAACCGCCCGATGTTGGCGTCGTCGAGTGGCGCATCGATCTCGTCGAGGAGGCAGAACGGGCTTGGCTTGTACCTGAAGATCGCGAACATGAGCGCCATGGCGGTCAGCGCCTTTTCACCGCCGGAGAGGAGCTGCACGCTCTGGAGCCGCTTGCCCGGCGGCTGGGCGATCATGTCGATTCCGCTCTCGAGCTGATCGTTCTCATCCAGCAGCACCAGCCCGGCGCGCCCGCCGCCGAACAGCGTGCTGAAGGTGATCGCGAAGTTCTCGTTGATCGCCGCGAAGGCC
Source organism: uncultured Acidobacteriota bacterium (assembly GCA_963709325.1). Taxonomy (GTDB): domain Bacteria; phylum Acidobacteriota; class Vicinamibacteria; order Vicinamibacterales; family UBA2999; genus VFZN01. The sequence continues at coordinate 11,530 of CAVPVV010000002.1, forward strand.
TCGCGGAACCGCTCCTTCGTGGTCTTGTCGATCTTCTTGATCGCGTCGTTGGTGGCGGCAATCGAGTCGACGAGATCCTTGCGCTGCGTGGTCAGGAACGCGTGGCGCGACTCGAGGTCGTCGAACTGATCGATGGCCATCATGTTGACGGCGCCCATCCGCTCGATCTTCGTGCGCAGGTCGGCAACCATGTCGTCCGCGGTCATGGCCGCCGCCGGCGCCGGCGCGCTCTCGGCCGGCGCGGCGTCGCTGCTCACTGCCGCACCTTCCTCTTCCACCTCCGCCGCATCGGGAGCGTCATCGACCGGCTTCGGGCTGGCGAGTGCACCGGTGCGCTCGAGCTCTTCGATCTCCGCGCTGACGGCTTCGATGGTGGCCTGCACGGCTTCAAGGCAGGCCTCTGCGACATGCGTGAGATCGGCCTCCGCGGTCGCGCGCGCGACATCGAAGCGCGCGGCCTCGGCGCGGACGCTCTCGACGAGCCGTCGCGCCTCGCGAATGCGGCTCTCATGCGCAGTGAATGCCTCGCGGATTGTCACCGAGCGCTCGTCGGCCGTCCGAACCTGTTCGCGCAGCTCGTCGAAGGTACGGAGACCGGCATCCAGCGCTGCTTCCGCGGTCACCACCGCCGCACGCAACTCCTCGATGCGGGCGTGAGTCCGCTGGAGATCGTCTGAACGGCGGGCGACGCGAGTCTCGAGCTCGCGGCCCGCCTCTTCCAGCCGGCCGACATCCGCCGCGAGTCCGCTCGCCCGCTCGACCAGGCCGGCATGAATCGCCTTGGCCTCGGCGGTCCGGACTGAGTGGGCCTGCATCCGTTCGCGCGCCTCGAACAGGCGCCGCTGCGCCTCGTTCAGCTGCGTGTCGGCCTCGCGCTGATCGTGCTCGATGCGCGCGATCGACGCCTGTGCCTCGTCCTGCCGGGCATCCTGGACGCGGATCTCCTCCTCGCAGGTGCGGCGCTCGTTGGCGATCTGATCCTGTTTGCGGGCGACGCGCTCGGCGGCGGTGCGGGCGTTGCCGACCTGCAGGTCGAACCCGACCGTCGACTTTTCCTGCTGATGCTGCTCCTGCTGGAGCGAGACGATGGCCGCGCTGGTGGTGGCGACCAGTTCGTCCAGCGCCGCGACCGCTACGCGCAGCCGCTCGGCCTCCAGGCGCTGCGCGTCGCTGCGCTCCCGCAGCTCCTTGATCTCGCGCTTGGTCGTCAGGATGCCGCGGGCTTCGGCGCGTGTCCCGCCCTCTATCCGCGAGGTCCCGTCGAAGACTTCACCGTGCAGCGTCGCGACCGGCCCACGCACCTGCGCCGCGAGGGTCCGGGCGGTCTCGAAGTCGTCAGCAATCCAGGCCTCGGCGAGCACGTCGCGAATTGCGCCCTCTGCGGGTCCGTTCACGCGGACGACATCGAGCAGGCGCCGGGCACCGGCGATCGCTTCGCCGGGCTGCGCCGGCTGCCCGCACGCTGATTGGATCCGGCGACCACGAATCCGACACGGCCGGCGTTGTGCGACTCAGCTAGCCGGATACCGGCGGCCGCCTGATCGTGGCTCTGGACGACCACGTGCTGCAGCAGCTCGCCGAAGGAGGCTTCGACCGCGCGCTCGTGATGACCGTCGACTTCCAGGTAGTCGGCGACTGAGCCCATGTGTGCGATCTCCGCCGCGGGCGCCTCGGCGAGAATCAGCCGCGCGCCGTCGCCGTATTCGGCGCGCGCGGCATCGAGCTCCTCGAGCGATTTCAGCCGGGCGCTGAGGCCGGCCAGCCCAGTCTCCATCGCGCGCAGCTCGCCGGCGCGGCTCTCGCGCTCGACGCGCGCGGTGCCGAGCGCCGCCTCGCGTTCGGCGCGGTCCACCCGCAACGACTCCAGGCCGCGCGCGCCCGCGCCATGCCGTCCTCGGCGGTCTCGCGATCCTGCTCGGCGCGCATCGCTTCGACCCGGAGATCGCCGCTCTCCGCCTCGAGCCTGGCCAGCTGCTCGCGAATCCGCTCCTTGGCCGCACCGGCCCGTTCCATTGCATGGCGGAGCGCGGTGGCGGCGTTGACGGCCGCGAACACCTCGCTTCGCGCCGCCTCGACGTCACCCTCGAGCCCCTCGATGTGCCGCTGGACCTCGGCGTACTCGAGCTCTTCGGCCTTCAATGCCTCGGCCGCGTCGTGACGCGCGGCGAGCGCATTCGCGGCGGCTTCACGGCGCGCCTCGAGCTCCACGCGGGCCGGCTCACGGCGCGCCTGAAGCTGCTCGACCTCTGAGGCGATCTCCGCGGCCGACAGCGTCAACTGCTCGATCTGGCGCTTGTCGAACGTGACCTGCTGCTGCAGGCGTCCGTTCTCGAGCTCGCTGGCATGTGCGGCCTCGCGCGCGGCAGTGGTCGCGGCGTCGGCCTCTGTCAGTTCGAGGCGCAGGCGTTCGAGGGTGGTCTCGAGGGCAGCCAGTGCCGTGTCGGCTGCGGACTCGCGGGTCCGCGCATCCGTCAGCCGGGCCCGGGCGGCATCGATCGCTTCGTTCAGCAGGCGGTACCGCCGGGCGAACTGCACCTTCTCCCACTGCCGCAGCTGCTCGCGCAGCCGCTTGTAGCGGCGCGCCTTCGCCGCCTGGCGCTTCAGCGCCCCGCGCTGCTTCTCCACTTCGTAGACGATGTCGTCGACGCGGGTGAGATTCTGCTGCGCCGCCTCGAGCTTGAGCTCCGCGGCCCGGCGGCGGCTCTTGTATTTGGTGACGCCGGCAGCCTCTTCGATCAGCTGCCGCCGATCGGTCGGGCGGGCGCTGAGGATCTGGCCGATCTTGCCCTGCTCGATCACGGCATAGGCCTTGACGCCCAGGCCCGAGTCCATCAGCAGGTCCTGCACATCGCGCAACCGGCAGTTCTCGCCATCGATCAGGTACTCGCTCTCGCCGGAGCGGTACAACCGGCGCATCAGCTCGACGTCGCGCACGATGAGCGGCACGTCCTCTTCTTCGACTGCCAGCGCCGCCCCGCCGTGCAGGCCGCCGTCGGTGTCGAGCGCGACAGGCACCGCCATCCGCGCCTGCCCGCCGCCGTCCGACGGACCGCGCGCCGCGACGCCGGATAGGCGAAGCCGGACCTCGGCCGCGGCGGTCGGCTTCCGCGCGTCGCTGCCGCCGAAGATCACGTCCTCCATGCGGTCGCCACGCAAGCTCTTCGCGCTCTGCTCGCCGAGCACCCAGGTCAGCGCGTCGACGACGTTGCTCTTGCCGCAGCCGTTGGGACCGACGATCGCGGTGACGCCGTGATCGAAGGTCAGCTCGGACCGATCGGGGAAGCTCTTGAAGCCGGCAATCTCGAGACGATTCAACCGCATGACGAATCACCTATGTCCCATGCGCGGGCCTGCGGCAATGCCGGGCTCGCGGCTGCGGCTCGGCGGTCGTGGTCCGCTGGCCAGCGCGCGGACAGCCGCTCGGACCCGCCCCGCCGCTGTGGGCAGACGCGAGCATCCGGAAGCGGCTGGGTGCGCCTCGGCCGACGAGTTGTGCTGGATTCGACGTGACGTGACACGAACCGTGCAACCGAGCTCACACACCGCCGGCGGCGGCATGGCCCCTGAGCTCAATGAACGGCGGTCAGTCTAGCAAGCCCCAATACCTAGGGGCAAGAGCAAACTACAACGCTAAATGTAGGGCCGAATGCCCTACTGCTTGCGGGCGCTCAGCGTCGTCAGCCGGATGGCGTCCGGGAACTGGCTGAGCGCGAACTGGGCCTGCGGGTCCTTGCTGATGAGGTTCTTGCGAGCTTCGGAGGTGCCGAAGAGCGCGACGTCGATGTCGTACCGGATCATCGCCCGGATGAAGGTTTCGTCCTTGGCGAAGGCGGCGTCGTCGATGACGACCTTCTGGCTCTTCAGCGACTCGCGGAAGTCCGCGACCATCGCGTCGGTGAGGGTGAAGCCCTTGGCCAGCGCCTTCTTGTTCTTGTTGGCGGCGCTCAGGCGGGTATCGCCCTCGGCGGTGAACTGATCGGCGAAGTTGGCGAAGGCGCCCCGGCCCACGAGGCCGCGGCTGAAGCGCGTCGGGTTGAAGCCTTCGACCGAGCCGACCATGAACTTGTCAGGATCGATTCCGCCGCCGCCGTAGACATCCCGGCCGGCGTCCGTCTTCTTGAGCTGTGCGGCGGAGTGCTCGCGCTGCGGGTTCTGGTCACGCAGCGAGTAGGTCAGGTACTCGTCGAAGGTGCCGTCCCACGGGCGCTGAATCATGCGGCCGCTCGGGGTGTAGTAGCGCCCGGTGGTGAGGGCGAGCCCGGCGTTGCCGCTGATCCGGTAGACCGACTGCACCAGCGCCTTGCCGAACGTCGTTTCGCCGACGACCAGGGCGCGGTCATGGTCCTGGAGCGAGCCGGTCACGATCTCCGACGCGCTGGCGCTGTTGCGGTTGACCAGCACCACCATCGGCAAGTGCGTGTACTGGCTGTCTTCGGTGGCGCGGTAGTCCTGATCCGAGTTCGGGATGCGGCCGCGGGTGTAGACGATCATGTCGCCCCGGGGCAGGAACCGGTTGGCGATCTTGATCGCCTGGTCCAGCGGACCGCCAGGATTGTCGCGCAGGTCGAACACCAGCCGCTTCATGCCGGCGTCGCTCAGCTTCTTCAGCGCCGCCCCGACCTCATCGTCCGACGTCTCGGAGAAGTCCCCCAGCTTGATGTAGCCGGTGTCCTTGTCGAGCATGAACGCGCCGCGGACCGTGACGATGTTGACCTCGTCGCGCTCGACGTCGAGATCGATGAGCCCGTCGTAGCCGCGCCGCTTCAACGAGATGGCGACCGTAGTGCCCTTCGGCCCTTTCAGCTTGGCGACGGCCTGCTCGCTGGTCCACCCCTTCGCGTCGTTGCCGGCGATGCGCGCGATGACGTCGCCGCGCCGCAGGCCCTTGCGATACGCCGGCGAGCCTTCGAAAATGGACATCACCGTGATGTCGCCGTCGATGACCTGGATCTGGATCCCGAGGCCGTAATACTTGCCTTCCTGCCGCTCGCGCATCTGCGAGTAGCTCTTGGGATCGAAGAAGCTCGAATGCGGGTCCAGCGTTTTCAGCATCCCGTCGATCGCGCTGTAGACCAGGCGGTCCGACGGCACGGCATCGACGTATTCGCGATCGACCGCGGCGAGCGCTGACGTGAACACCCGGTATTGCTGCGTAATCTCGTCCTGACGGGCTGCGACGTTGCTGCCGAACAGGCCGCCGATCAGCGCCGACACCACCACGCCCAGCACCGCGACGGGAACAAAACGGGAATAACGCATTCTTAATCGTAACAGACCAACTGCTGCACCCGCAACGAGTTCCGGGGACAAGCCCGGCCGGGCTCGCTTGACCCGGCCGGAGGCGGTTCCTATAATCGGAGAGCGTCCGCAAAACCTCCGCCTTTCCAAGGATTTGTCTTATGTTCGGTTCCATCGGGATGCCCGAGCTGATCATCATCTTCATGATCGCCTTGATCATCTTCGGGCCCCGGAAGCTGCCGGAGCTGGGGCGCTCGCTGGGCAAGAGTCTGGGTGAGTTCAAGCGCGCCTCGAACGAGTTGCGCAACACGCTCGACGAAGAGATCCGGCTCGAGGAGCAGCGCGCGGACCAGCGCGTGGCCGAGCCGGTTCGGCCCGCCGAGCCGGTCCGTCCGGCTGACGTCGTCGTCGAACCGCACGCCGACAGCGTTCCGCGTCACACCGGCAGCGCCTAGTCTCGTGGACGCGTGATGACTCACCAGACTCCCGGGCGGGGCATCCCGCCGGGCGGCGTTGCTCGTCGCTTACTTATCCACAATAAGCGCGCTCCTCGCGCCTTGCCCGCCGGGCGCCGCGCTCCGGGACTTCGGCAAGCCATCACCCGTCCTCGGGACTAGCCGATGGCGCTCGTGCCGTTTCCCTCGGCGCACCCCGCGCCGCCGGACCGTGATGATCCGCTCATCGAGCTGACCGACCCCGTCGATCCCGAGGATCTGGACGGCGCCGGCGCGCGGATGTCGTTCCTGGAGCACCTTGACGAGCTCCGGACGCGCATCATCCATTCGGTCATTGGGGCCGCCGTCGGCATCGGGCTGACGTTCTTCTTCCACAACCAGATCTACGAGTTCGTCTTCGAGCCGACCCGGCGGGTGCTGCCGGACGGCAGCAAGTTCGTCTATACGCAGCCCGGCGAAGCGTTTTCGCTGCACATCCAGATCGCGCTCATCGCGGGCGTGATCGTCGCCGCGCCGTACATCATGCTGCAGGTGTGGATGTTCATCGCGCCGGGCCTGTACGCGCGCGAGAAGAAGATGGCGATCCCGTTCGTCGCCCTGTCGTCGGCCGGCTTCATCGCCGGCGCCGCCACCAACCACTACGTCATGTTCCCGTTCATGATGAAGTTCTTCGGCGGCTTCAACTCGGCCGACCTGCTGTTCCTGCCGTCGGTCGACGCGGTCTTCTCGCTCTACACCAAGTTCCTGATCGCGATGGGGCTGATCTTCCAGATGCCGACGATCGTGATGTTCCTGGCCCGGATGGGGATGGTCACGGCGCGGTTCCTCTTCCGCAACATCAAGTACGCGGTTCTGATCACGTTCATCGTCTCGGCGGTGATCACGCCGACCGCCGATCCCGGCACGCAGACGCTGTTCGCGATGCCGATGATCGCGCTCTACATCCTGTCGATCGGGATCGCCTGGCTGGTCGCGCCGAAGCGGGTTGCCGAGGACGCGTAGGGCGTTCGCTTTCGGGTTCCGCGTCCCGCGTCCCGCTTCCCGCGTCCCGCTTCCCGCTTCCCGCTTCCCGCTTCGAGGATCCGAACGCCGAGCGTTGAACCTCACACCCTGAACGCTAACCTTGAACGCTGAACCTTTCCCCGAGCGCCGAGCGCCGAGCGCCGAGCGCCCAGCGCCGAGTCCGGGTCCGGATCCCGGATCCCGGATCCCGCTAGAATCCCCCCATGGTCATCAAGGCGTCGTCGGCGGCCGAGATCCGGCAGCTGGTCGACGCGCTCTCGGGCCCGGATGACGTGCGGCGTGAGGCGGCGGCGGCGCGGCTCCGGGTGATCGGGCCGCGCGCGATCGATCGCCTGCTCGACGCCTACAGCAAGGCGCCGACTGCGGCGGTGCGGGTGACGATCTTGCGCGTGCTCGAGCCGATCGCGGACGCGCGGTGCGTTGCGCCGGCGCGCGAGGCGCTGGCCGATGGCGACCCGGAGGTCGCCACTGCCGGCGCGGCGCTGCTGCGGGGCCTGGTCGATGCCCCCGATCCGCGGCTCGCGAATGACGCACTCGAGGCGCTGATTGGCGTCGCGCTGGACGAGAGCAGCTCGGCGGCAGCGCGCCGCAGTGCCGGGGACGTGCTGCGCGATCTCCCTACGGTGATGCGCGCCGGCATTCTCGGCGCCCTCGCTCCAGAAGAATCGATACCGCCATCGCCTGATGCCGCGCCGCGGCCGACCCGTGTGAACAACGTCGAGGTCTGGCGTGCGGCATTGGACGGCCACCTGCCCGAGCGGCCGTCGGCTCTTCGTGAGGCGCTGACGCAACAGGCCGCCAACGCCTCGTTGCCGGAGCTGCAGAAGCTGGTCGACGCGATCCGGCGCGCAGAAGCGTCGGCCGGCCCGCAGTCGCCGGAGTGGCTGGCGCTGCGCGGCTCGGTCCACCAGCTGCTGGCATCGCGCGGCAGCCGCATCGCGCTTTACGATCTGCGGGAAACGCTGGAGCGGTCATCCTCTCCGCTGCCGGTCTCGTTCCTCTCGGCGCTGCATATCATTGGCGACCGTGCGTGCCTCGAGCCGCTGGCCGAGGCGATCGCGCACGCCCCGGCGCGCGAAACGTGGTGGCGCCAGCAGCTGGCGTCGGCATTTCAGGGGATCATGGTGCGCGAGAAGCTGACCGCGCGCAGCGCGGCGGTGAAGAAGATCCTGGCGAAGTGGCCCGACGTGGGACGTGGGGCCGCCGCACTTTAGGGGCGTCTCGGCGGCCTCAATTTCGCGGCGGCGGTGGGTGGCAACCCCACCGGCACGCCTGGTATCGGAGCGCACCGCGTCCCCCTGTCCTGAGTAGTCGATCAGAGATACAGCGCGCGGTAACGGATGCTTCCTACCAGGCGTCCGACGAAGTAGCCCAAGGCCACGGCTGCCCGCGCCCAATCGTCGCGTCGCCTGAGCGCGAAAGCGGAGAGCACTGCAGAAACCGCCTCCGCAACCGAGCACCGGACCTCTCGAGCAGGCATCCCTAAGTGCCGAAAGGAGCGGTAGAGCGCGACATTCGAACGCCCCCAACGCCGGCTCTGTCGAAACAGGGCGTGTAGCGACTCGCGATAGCGATATCGGTAAACGGCTTCGGGAACGAAGTGTATCGACATCCCCTGCAATTGAACGGTCCATGAGAACGCAATGTCTTCTGATGGTTCGAACTGCTCAGCGAACCCGCCAAGTCGCTGAAACACCTGCCGCGAAACGCCCACATTCACGCCGGTGGCTGGCAGGAAATCGAAGAAAACCGACACGCCGTGCGCCTGCCACGCAGCCCCATGGCACTCCCGGATCCATGCGTCATTGAGCGTCTCTGAGTCCACTTTGGACGTGACGAACGGATGGTTATCGAGCGCCGCCGAGATTGCCGCGACATAGCCGGGCGCGACCTCGTCGTCCGCGTCCACGAAGATCAGCTTGAAACCGCGAGCGGAGTCCGCGCCGACATTGCGAGCGTAGGCGGCGCTCGCCCGTTCCGTCGCTTCGATCGTTCTGACCGGAATTCTGCCTGTCGCGTGTCGCGCGATGCGCTGGGACCCATCAGTCGAGCCGTTATCGACAACGATAATCTCCGCCCGCTCAGGTATCGCCTGATCCACAAGCGACGCCAGCAGCCGTGGAAGGTGACGGGCCCCGTTCCGGCACGGCACTATGACGCTCACCACCACGCTTTCCTCGTCAACTCGCGGAGCGTTCATAAATATGCAGAACGGCAGAGTGTTCGTGTGCGATCATCGCGCCACTCGTACCAGTCACGGCAAAGCCGCACGCGAGCAGACGGGCGTGCGTTTCGCGGTAGGCACGATGAAACCCGCCGTCGTGCAGGTGCGGCTCGAAATTGTGCCACTCGACCGCCGCGGTGCGAACGTGGCAGGGCAGGCGGGACAACGACGGCAGCAAGGCGTATTCTCCCGCCTCGATATCAACCTTCAGGACAGTCGGTCGATGAGTGGCGAGCAAGTGGTCGAACCGGATCGCCTCGACGGTACACCGGCTGACCATGACCGCATACGGTGCGCCGTGGTCGACGAGCGAGCACATCGCCAGGTTGTCCTTAGGCACGCGCAATTCGGCGAACTCCGATGAGTGGTCCTCGCCAACCACTGCGGCTGGAACGATCGTGCATCGATCCTGCGCCCAGCGCGAGAGATTGAGACGCAGCATCTCCACGTTGGGCCCATATGGCTCGACGGCTATCAGGCGGGCTGCGCCGCGCTCTAGCAGCTGCCGGGCGACAACCCCGATGTGTGCTCCGAGGTCGAGGACGACGTCAGAGCCTTGAATCCGCAGAGGGTCATAGGTCGTCCGCTCGGCAATGACGTATGCATCCGCCGCGTCCCCGCTGCGACACCAGACGCCGGCTTGGTGCAGGTAGGTTCCGGTGGCGGTCATCGATGCTCGCTCGGAGGCTGGAATCGGTCGCAGCGCGGCCGCTAGTAGCGTGCCCACACCACACGTGGGGACCATTTGCCCGTACGCTACCATAGGCGCTCCCCGCGCTGTGCGATCCTCCGCGACTCGTCGCCTGCGGCCTCGGCGTTGGGAGAACGGAGTTGAGCGTGTCACGGTCAGACGCCTTCGATTGGGGCGACCTGTCAGGACGGTCTCCCATAAGTGCAGTGTGGGGAACGGATCGGGGTAAGCCAGTCGACCGCTTCTTCGTCGAGCAGTTTCTCGACATGCACCGCAGCGACATCCATGGTCGCGTGCTCGAAGTAAAGGATCCGGGGTACACCCGGATGTTCGGCGGTGAGCGCGTCGTTGACGCCGAGGTAATCGACCTAGACCCGGAGAACTCGCAGGCGACGATGCGAGCCGATCTTTCGTGCGCTGACGACGTGACAGGCGATCAATTCGATTGCTTCATCCTGACGCAGACGCTGCACATCATTTACGACATCCGTGCCGCGTTATCTCACGCTGTTCGCATGTTGAAGCCCGACGGCGTGCTCTTGTGCACCATCCCTGCCGTCAGTCGTGTCAATTACGAGGACGGGGGGCTCGAGAGCGGAGACTACTGGCGACTCACTGCAGCGGCGGTGCGTCGCCTGTTCGAGGAGATCCTTCCCTCCGAGTGCGTCTCCATTCACACGCCGGGCAACGTCAAGCTGTGCGTGGCCTTCCTCAGCGGTCTGGCGACCGAGGATCTCTCGGCCGACGACTTAGCCTTCCGTGATCCGTGGTTTCCACTGCTCCACTGTGTTCGTGCAATCAAGCCGTCTTCAAGTGGTCACGTGTCGACCCGACGTCACACCTCGTGATCCTCGCGTACCATCGAATTGCCGTCGCCACGGTCGACCCCTTCGACTTGTGCGTTCCGCCAGCGATATTCCGACAACAGATGGAGTCGCTTCGTGCGACGCGCCATTTTGTCTCACTGCGTGAGCTCGCTGAACTCGTCCACGACGGGCACCTCCCACCGGATGCCGTGGCGGTGACGTTCGACGACGGCTATGTGGACAATCTGACGACCGCATCACCGGTCCTCCTCGAGCTCGGCATTCCGGCGACATTCTTCGTAACAACGGGCGGCCTCGCTCATCCGTCGCGATATTGGTGGGACGCTTTCGCGACGCTGCTCGAGCCCGAGTCCAGGCTGCCTGAATACCTGGATTTCGCCCCGACCGGCGTCCGCTATGCACTCGACTCAACCACGAACCGGGAACAGGCCGTACGCAGCTTGCAAACACTCGTTCGGTTCCTGCCGTGGCATCAACGCGAGACAATCCTGGACGGCCTCCTTGCGCAGTTGCCCTCAGCACTTGTCCCTGCTGACGCACGCCCTTTGCTCGCCAGCGAGTTACAGGAGCTGGCCGGGCGCCCTGGCCACGAGATTGGTGTCCACACTGTGAATCATCTGTCGCTTCCCGCCCAGTCCTACGAGGTCCAGCGGAGGGAACTGAGAGACTGCCAGCAACAGCTTCAAGCGCTGGTGCCGAATGTGCTGCCAGCTATTTCGTATCCCTTTGGTGATGTCGACACTCGGACGGCCGAAATAGCGGGCGCGGCCGGTTTCGAGATTGGCGTGACAGCCTCGGCCTGCCCGCTGCATCGCGGTTGCGATTCGTTGTTGCTTCCTCGGACGATTGCCACTGCCAGTATGTTCAGCACGCCGCTCTCGCTCTCGCCTAGAGCGGAGGCCGGCCGAACCACCGAACGCACGTGGCACGCGTCGGGAGAGACCGGGCGCGGCTCACGGCCGTCCGACGACGAGGCGGTAGGCGGCTCGCAGACCAGCGGTCCACCGCCAACTGCGTGATTGAAGAAGGTCCCGGACCCGCTGAGTCAGTTCGCCGACCGCCTCCTGCAATTCGACGATCTCCACGGCGCCAGCAGCGACCCGGCTCTGAAGCAGCTCGCATTCGCTGCGATAGCCTTCTGCACGTTCACGCCAGTGAGCAGCGTCGGCCGTCAGAAGGTCGGCGCGGTCAAGCGCGCCCTGAAGCGCGGCGGCGCGCCTTGCGAGTTCTTCCCGGAGCGTGAGCAGGGCACCTTCGACTTTGGCGAGCTCCCCTGCCATCACCCCGTTCCGCTCTGCGGCGGTGGTCAGTTGCCCGCGCAGGTCAGCTAACTCTCCACTCGAGACCGCCAAGGTTTCCTCGAGTGCTTCGACGTCGCGGTGCCGCGTCATCACCGCCAAGCGAATGACATCCGGGTCATAGGCCAGTGCCACGGGGTCTCGCCCGGTCAGCACTTCCGCTGGGCTGAGGCGGTCGTATTGGACGTGCCAGCCGCGCTGGCGTTCCGCCGGAACATACCGGGGCTGCCGTTCGACGAAGATCTTGCGCGCCGCGTGCTCGCGCCCTCGGAGCGGATAGTGCCGCAGCAGGAACCGAATCGGAAACACCTGCCGTCCAGGGAAGCACGCTTCGTGCCCCCCGGACGATTCGAGGTCAACCGCCCTTTCTGTCCGTTTCCAACAGCGAATCTGCAGGCGGTCGTAGCTCGCGGGCGGTGTGTACCTCGCCACTTGCGCGCCGTCATCCGGCACGGTTGCGGATTTACCCCAGTCAGAGAAATTCATGCACTCGAAATCAATGGCGTTGAACCCGACCCGGTCCACGTAAGCGATACCCTGGAGCAGCGACACTCCGGGCCAGGGACTCTCACGAAACTCGTCGGCGTCATGATGGATGAACCAGTCGGCGTCGATCTCGCTCGCCAGTTCGGCCTTGCGCCGGAGAATACGAGCCCATTCGAATTGGCCGCGGTTAGAGACGTTCCCGTCCTGCTCACGTCGTTCGATTCGAATGACTCCTTTACCGATGAACTCCTCAACAATCGCCGCGGTCTCATCAGTCGAACCATCATCCATGAAATACACATGGATTCCCTGAGTGACCAAATCCCTGATCACGTCACCGATTATGTCCGCTTCGTTGAAAGCCGAGATGATGGCGACCACGCGCATTCCGGATTCAGGCTGGGGTGTCATGCTTCGGGCTCATGCAATTCGCCATCAATCCGGCGAGACAGTATCGCTCCCGCAAGAGTCGCACGCCCGAGCCTCTTCATTCAGCCGCCCGACCGAGTTGACGCGGGATCTGGACGGGAATTGACAGGCGCCGATTCCGCGCGCGTGTGCGCGGTGTGGCCAACCTGCGCCATCAGGCGTTCGGCGGCAGTGTGTTGGCGTTGCCGTCCTTCCTGAAGAGCAATGAATAGGAGTTCGCAACTCTGTTCGCGGGTCCGACCTCGATAACCCGACCACCGTCGAGCAACAGCGCTCGTTGGCAGAATTCGGCAATGATGCTAGGATTGTGACTCACCAATATCATCGAATGTCCCGCCTGATGTAGCGCCCGATAACGGCCTTGACAACGCTCCCTGAATCCTGCGTCTCCCACCGCAAATATTTCGTCGAGGATGAGCACTTCCTGGACCGCGTAAAACGCCACAGCGTAGGCGAGCCGTGCCCCCATACCGCTCGAATAATGGCGCAGCTCGAGGTTGGCGAAGCGTTCGAGATCGGCGAAAGCTAGGATCTCATCGCGGGCGGCGCGAAGCTCACGCAGCGACAGCCCCATCACCGTGCCAAGCAAGTCGATGTTGTCGATCGCGTCGAGATCAGGGTTCCAGCCCAGGCCGAGCTCCAGGATCGGCGTGATCAGGCCGCGCACCACTACATGCCCACGGTCCGGCGTGTAGATGCCCGAGGCGATCTTCAACAGCGTGCTCTTGCCGCAACCGTTCCGTCCCATCACGCCTAGGCTCTCGCCGCGCCCGAGCTCAAAGGTAACGTCCTCCAGTACCCTGCAGCCGTTCGGTCGCGCGCGGCCGGAAGAAGTCTAGGGCATGCTCGCGAACGGTGTCGCGGCGCACGGACGGGATGTTGAATGACTTCGAGACGCCCACGACGTCCAGGACTCCCGCCATCACAGGTACTCTGGCACGCGCGGCGCGCGCAAGCTGTATATCCACGCGCCGGTCGACAGAATGACGGCCGCTTCCAGCGTCAGTAGCCCGTGCGCCAACACGCTCGGCACCTTGTGCTCAATCAGAACACTGCGGGAAAACAGGATGATCGGCGTTGGAGGCCAGAGGTAAAGATAGCGATGCAGGCGCTCGGGCAAGACATCGATCGGATAGATGATCGGCGCCACGAAGAAGCCCGCATGCGTTACCACCTCCCACACCTGATTCAGATCACGGAAGCGCATGAACATGACGCTCGCCGCCAGGGAGAACCCCACAACGATGACAAACAGGTGAAATAGATACCAGACGTAGAGAGCGACCGCGAACGGAGCCGGGGCGCGGCCGCTCACAGCCAGAAAACCGATCAGAACAACCGAGAACAGGATGAGCGTGATGACCGCGTTCGACACCGATGTCACCACCACTACCCACGAGGGGAATCGAGCCTTAGTCAACAGGTAGCCCTTGGCGCGAAGCGATTCGAGCCCGGTGCGCGTGCCATCCTGAAAGAACTCGTAAAGGAATAGGCCGAGAATGAGTCCAAGCCGGTATTGCGGAGTGTTAGAGAAGACGAACGAGAACACCCCCATCAGTACCACAAACATCGTGAGCGGCTTTAGCAGCGCCCACAAGAACCCGCCCACGGTCCCGTGATACCGCGTCGCGAAATCCGTCCTCACCAGAGTCCATACCAACCCGGCCAGCTGACGAGGCGGACGCGAGGTTCGTCGCGCCGGAAGTATCATTCAACACTCTCTGGATCGACAGCCGGTTGGCGAAGTGCCAGCCGTACTTCCCTGATGTCCGCCCACCACCTTCGGCGACCGGCTGGGAGGGGGACCGCCAAATGTGGCCTACTCACGGCGTACCGCTGCCTCGAAGATCCGGACACGGGATCCATCTGAAATCGCCAAGGGCTGGCCGACGGCCCTCCACAGGGTGTCAGCGGGCTCGGACAACCACGGAAACGCCTGCGCGAGCAAATCCTGGTTGACCGGCCATCCGCCACCCTCCCTGACCAGGACGACATCAACCGGCATAGCCGCGAGTGCGCGCGCTGTCGCGCTATAGTCGGAGCCACCCAGCGGCGGCACCCACACAAAGCGGCAGCACGACACCCCCATACGTACCGCTTGGAATTGAAGACCATTCGGACTGAAGAATGCATCCGGCGATTGCAGTGTCGCCACTGTCGCCTGGGCGGGCAAACCGCTCGACGCGAGCGTCTTGATCAGTTCGTTCAGTTCGAGGTTCCGGTCCGGAGTGGAGTGGTAGTAGCTCATCACCGCCACGAAATATGGGGTGTGATCCCAGAACCCAGCCTCTGCTGCAGCGCTTGCCGAACGGCCAGAGTAAGACGCTATGGACAGCGCCACGACGTGATGCACCGCCCCAATTGCCACGAGTATGCCAGTGACCCTCCGCAGACGGACCCTACGAATCGCCATGGTTGTCCGCACGAGCAGCAGCGCCACCAGCGGCAGCAGAGGCAAAAAATATCGGGCTCCCTCGTGCTGAATTGCTGTCGGCAGCAGGGCAACCGCATCGATCGCGAAAGCCGCTGCCAACGCCGCGCCGACACCCAAGGGTCGTCCAACCGGCCAGGGCGCGGATGCCAGCCAGCTCACGCTCACGATCGCCAAGACGGGAAGGCCCGGCCCCTGCAACATCAGCCAGCGGCCGTAATACGCAGCATTCGGGAGGGCAACGCTTGCATGCTCGCCGCTGCGAAAGATGGCCTCATTGGCATACGAGGCACGATACACATAGGCGGCGAACGATTGCAGGTTCGGTGCGTACCAGGTGGCGGCGAGGACAGCCGCGAGCAGAAGTGCGACGAGGGCGCGGCAAAGACGGATATACCGATCAGGCTTGCCCCGCACCGTCCATAGGATCACCACCAGCGGACCCACTAGAAATAGGGGCGCACCGCCGCGAGTCAACCCGACGAGGCCGCCTAGGACCGCGAAGAGCAACGAGGGTCGCCAGGCCGCGAATCCGTTCGTCGCAATCAATGCCCAGCCCGCGCACGCGAACATCGCGGCCAGCGGCTGCTCGAATAGGTATGTCCGCGAGTAGATAAGAGCAACCGGGAAGCTGGTCATCAGCGCGGTCGTCCAGAGCGCCGTGCGCCGATTATAGAGTCGTGTGATCGACGCGTAAGTCGCAACGATCCACACTGCCGTCGACACCGGCAGCACCGATTCCGCAACGACTCGAGACTCGCCGGCCACGAGCATGAGCAGGGCCGATCCGAGCGGTACTAAGGGTGTGTGCACCGGGCTTGAGTGCATCCACACCGAGGCCACATCAAAGAAGGCGCGGTCCGACAGCGCGTGATAGAAGCGCCACGCGGTGGTCAAATCGAGCGACTGGTCGATGGCTGGCACCTGGCGCCAGACGCCTTCCCAACGATTACATAAGAAGAACAGGAAGGCATGAACGACGGATAACGACGCCAACGCCATGACGTCGGCGCGCCGCCAACGCGCCCGAAGAGCGGGAGCCTGACTGCTCAGCGCCGTCTGGCTGTGCTCCCACCTTGTGGGCTCGCAGCGTTGAACACGCCTCTTCTGATGTGCTGCCGGCACTCCCACAGTGGTGTCGCGGCCCATCAGCCGCGTATGGCGAAGCTGCAATACCCGAGCTCCTTGAATCGATGACGCGCGGAGCGGCATATGCCCCACCCGGCAAACCGACGACCATGTCCCGGACAATCGTCAGTGACGAAACTCTTTCGTGTCGCCCCCGATGACGTGTGGCTGCTGCCGCCGTGTGCCGAGTCGGCGTACCACAGCAGGACGTCACGACGCCGCGGCAGAAAGCGCCGCGGATCGAGGTCCGGGGCGGCACAATGTGTTTTCAGCGACGCGATGTCGATGTCGTCCTCAGGCGATCGAAACGGGATCCAATTCGTGGTGCCGCTAAACAGGCAATCCGCCACCCGCTGAGTTCCCGAGGTGTACTCGAGCTCGCCGGAGTGGGGCCGGATCTCTTCCAGAGCGACCCAGCTCGCTGGGAACTCCCTCGGCGAGACGACGCGAACCAACGCGGAATCCTGGTGCACCTCCCGCCGTGAGGTCCACCCGAAGTGGATGCTCTGAAACGCGAAGCATGGGCCTTTGAGCAACAGCAACAAAACTCGATTGGTCAGTGGTGCAAACATGACCCGGCGCCACACCGTAGATGCGGCGAACAGATCCAGAAGCTTGACCGGCCGATCTCGGAAGCACAGGCACGCCGGTTGAACTGTCTTGGTCTCACGTTCCCACTTCTCGACGATCGCAGGATGCGGCAGGGTGCCAGCCCATACCTCCGCAATGTCAGCCTTAAGCTGATCAATGGTTTCAGAATCGATGGCTTCCCGCACGACAACGAATCCGTGCTGTTGCCAGGAGCGGAGCAGTTCCGTTGCGGCGTCGGGGATCCACTGCATCGAGCGCTTGCTCGCAATCACTTGGTAGCCATTGAACGCGTCCGGCCACACGCGTCCAAACGAGCTCGAATAGACTCCCCGCCGGACTCGCTCTCGGTCTGAGGTGCCATCGAGGCGGTACGACAGCCGGACTGCCCCGTGCAGGTCACGTTCGGCGTGCATCGAACACCACGTGTCAGTGACCGTCGGCGAGCGGAGTAGGCGGCTGGCCTGTTGTACATCGACATGGAATGTCGGCCGTGACTTCCAGGATCTGGACGTCGTCCACGACGACCGGCGATAGCACGCCGCTCGCAGGCTTCGTCAGTCGGCCGCGCCCAGCCGAGCAGCCAACGCCCAGTGATCGCGCCAAGCACTCCCTCGAAGGAGATGTCAGAGGGTCGCCCCGGGCTCGTCGAAGTCTGCGGATGCAGCGGCATCAAGACCTCGCCACCACTCTTTGTGGCCGCTGTCGCTCTGATTGACGGTTTTGACCGACCTGCATCAGTGTTACAGAGATCGCGCGGTCGTCATTCAGGGACCCTGATAATATACGGCACCATCTCGCCATGCCCCCGCTCCGCATCCTGCACGTCGTGCCGTACTTCGAACACGCGTGGGCCTACGGCGGGATCCCACGCGTCGCGACGACACTCACCCACGGGCTGGCGCGGCGCGGCCACGACGTCACGGTCTGCACGACCGACGCCTGCGATGCGGTCTCGCGCGTGCGCCTGCCGCACACGCCGTCCGAAGGGCCGGGACGGGTCGACGTCCGCATGTTCCGCAATCTGTCGAACAGCGTCGCCTTCCGATGGCAGCTGTTCACGCCGATCGGCTTCGTGCGCGCGCTCCGCGCCGCGCTCCCCCGCATCGATATCGGCCACCTGCACGCCTGCCGCAACCTGCCCGTCGCCGCCGCGGCCCGGCTGCTCGCCGCCGCCCGCATCCCCTACGTCGTCTCGCCGCACGGCACCGCCCCGCTAATCGAACGGCGCATTGCCGCCAAGCGCATCTTCGACGCAACGGCCGGGCGTGGATATCTCGAAGGCGCAGCTCAGGTCGTCGCAGTCAGTGACGCCGAGCTGCGTCAGCTGGTCGGCTTGGGCGTGCCCGGCGAATCGAGTGACGCTCCTTCCGAACCCAATCGACGAACGCGAGTTCGAGCCGGCGCCCGATGGGCGCCGTTTCCGCGCCGTGCACGCGCTGGGGGACGCGCCGGTCGTCCTGCACCTTTCGAAGCTCACGCCCCGCAAAGGCGCCGGCACGCTCCTCCAGGCGGTCGCGGCAATCGACCGCGCCGACCTCCGCATCATCATCGCCGGCAGCGACATGGACTCGGGACTCGACGCCGCCGCCCTCGGGACCGACCCGCGCGTCCTGCGCCTCGGCACGCTGACCGGCCGCGATCGGCTCGATGCCCTCGCCGCCGCCAGCGTGGTGGTCTATCCGTCGAAGGACGAGGTCTTCGGGCTCGTGCCGCTCGAGGCGCTCCTCGCCGGCACACCGGTCATCGTCTGCAGCGACAGCGGCGCTGGCGAGATCGTCGGCACGATCGGCGGCGGCCACATCGTGCCGCCTGGCGATCACGCGTCGCTGGCCGGCGCGATCACGTCGATCCTCGACACCAACGGCTTATGGCGCCAGCGCGCGCGGATCGCGGGCGGCCGCATCAGGCAGCGCTTTGGCAGCGACGCGGTGTGCGATCGGCTCGACGCCCTCTATCGCGAGGTGCTCGGCGACGGCAACGCGCGGAACCGCCGGACCGCATGACGGACGCGCTGCCCGGCGTCAGCATCGTGCTGCCGGTCTACAACGGCCGGCGCTGGCTGCGCCGCCGCGCTCGACGCCATCGACGCGCAACGCGACGGGCGCCCGTTCGAAATCATTGCCGTCGACGACGGCAGCCGCGATGGATCGCGACGCCTGCTCGAGGCCGCCGCGCTGGACCGGCGGCTGACACTCCTCGAGGGCCCTGGGCGCGGCATCGCCGCGGCGATCAATGCGGGTATTCGCCAGGCGCGCCATCCCGTCATCTGCCAGATCGATCAGGACGTGATCCTCGATCCGGGCTGGCTTGCCGAGGTCCTGGGCGCACTCGCCGACCCCGCGGTCGCGGCGGCACAGGGCCACTACCAGACACCTGCCGACGGCCGCTTCTGGGCGCGCGTGATGGGCCGCGACCTCGAGCAACGCTACCGGAGCATGCCGAGCCGCACGGTCGATCACGTCTGCACCGGCAACACCGCCTATCGCGCAACCGCGCTGTACCAGGTCGGCCTCCTGGACGAGTCGCTCGGCTACGGTAGCGACAACGATCTCAGCTACCGTCTGATCGGCGCGGGTCATCGCCTCGTGTTCTGCCCGGCCGCGACCAGCACACATCGCTGGCGGGACGATCTCACCGGCTACCTGCGCCAGCAGTACGGGGTCGGCTACGGACGGCTGGACCTCCTCGCGCGACACCCGCGCCGCTTCACCGGGGACGACGTGTCGGGCGCGCTGATGATGGCGCACGGCCCGCTGATGCTGATCGCGATCGCGAGCGCACTCGCGGCCGTCGTTGTCGCGGGAGCGGGTCTCCCGTGGCGCCTGCCGGCGGCACTGTCGTCGATGATCGTCCTCGCACTGTTCGCTGGAACGTTCTTGGGCCGGGATCGCGCGCCTGGCGCCAGTCCGGCGATCGAGCGGCGCTCGGGTTCGGCGCCGCGCACCTCGTCCGAGACGTCGCATGGGCCGCCGCGATCATCGTGTGGCTGACCCGCCGGATGGCACGACGACGATCGACGCCCCGTCACAGCATGCCGCGGCAACGTGCCGTCATCGCCGCTGCTCATGGCGATCTACCGCACGCGTCCCGGATCCTCGCCCTCGTCCCGGCCTTTAACGAAGCGCTCAACCTCACGCGCGTCGTCCGCGAGTTGCGCCGCACAGCGCCGGCGCTCGATATCCTCGTTGTGGACGACGGGTCGACCGACGGCACGCAGGAGCTACTGCCTACGCTGGGTGTCGATTGGCTGACGCTACCGCAGCGCGTCGGCGTCGGCGGCGCGGTCCGCGCCGGCCTGCGCTATGCCGCCCGAGAGGGCTACGACTACGTGGTGCGAGTCGACGGCGACGGCCAGCACCGGGCCTGTGACGTCGGCCGGCTGCTCGGCCCGATCGTGCAAGGCCGGCTCGACGCGTCGATCGGATCGCGCTACGTCGGCCGGCCATTCCGGTGGCCACGGCTGCTGTCGCCGAGGCGCCTGAGTCAGGCGTCACTCGCCGCGTGCCTGACGCTCTGGACCGGACGGCGGTTTACCGACCCGACCTCCGGGTTCTGGCTGTTCGGCCCGCGTGCGATCCGGCTCCTCGGACGCTATCACCCCGCCGGCTACGCCGAACCCGAGTTGGTCCTGTTCCTCTGCCGCAATGGCCTGCGCGTCGGCGAAGTGCCGATCCGGATGCGTCCGCGCCTGGCCGGACGCACGTCGCTCACGCCGGCCCGTGCCGCCTTTGCCTTCGCCGGAACGATCCTCGCCCTGCTGATGGTGCCGATCCGCGGCATCGTCGAAGGCACGAGCCATGACTGACCTGCTCCAGATCGTCGCCACGTCGATCAGCGCGGCGCTGCTGCTGCTCGTCCTGGAACTGGTGCGTCGGCGGAAGCTGACCGACGAGCACTCATTGATCTGGTGTCTTGGCGCCGCGGCCTTGCTGGTGTTCTCGCTCTGGCGGGATGCGCTGCACCTCGTCGCGGGCGCACTCGGGATTCACTATCCCCCGGCGCTCCTCATCCTCGGCCTCGTGTTCTTCGTGTTCGTCGTCTCGCTCTACTTCTCGGTCGTGATCTCCAGGCAGCGACAGCAAATCGAGCGCATGGTCGAGGACCTGGCGCTGCTCGAGCGCGACCTCCGCGAGCTACGCCGCCGGGTCGGGACCATACCGACCGAGGAGGTGATGCCAGGTGCCCCGGATCACCGCCGCGAGACCGGACCACAGCGGCGCGTCGGCTGAGGTCAGCACGTAGGCCGTGTTGAGCGCGATGATGAAGGCGGCCCGAACCGCACGGTGGATCGGGCGCGGCTCGAGCGAACCGGCAAGCCGCAGGTGGTTGCGGGTGGCGAAGTAAATCCGGCGCGGCGAGCGGCGGCCGATCGACCGGCTCGCCCTCGTGCCATGCGCGCGCCTGCGGGACACACAGCACCGAAAAACCTGCCTCGCGCACCCGCATACAGAAGTCGAGATCCTCGAACGAGAAGAAATACGCGTCGTCGAACAGGCCCGCAGCCTCGAACACGGTCCGCCGGATCAGCATCACGCAGCCGGTCACAGCGGCGACCGCAACCGGGCCGGAAGGCGCCTCACGCACCGGACGGCTGGTGAGCCGGTTCTGCATGCGACCGGTCGTCGTCGAGTAGTCGATACCAGCCGACACGATCCAGTCCGGCTCCTCGCGCGAGACAATCAGCGGCCCGAGCACACCGGCTTGCGGGACACGCGGCCGCCGCCTCGAGCAGGTGCGCGATCGCATCCGGTGCGAGCACGGCGTCGCTGTTGACCAACAGCACAAACTCGGAGCTGAGCCCGATCGCCGCGCCGATCCCGACGTTCACTCCACCGGCGAACCCGAGATTCCGCGGCGCATCGATCAACGTCACACCCTGCCGCGCCGTGCGGTGCAGCAAGCTGGACATGCTGCTCGGGCCATCATCCGGACTGTTGTCCACGACCACGATGGTCGACGGCGGGGTGAAGGACGATTGGAGCGAACGGACCGCCAGGCTGGTTTGCTCGGGGGCTCGATAGTTCAGGACGACCGCGGTGACGCTAGCACGGGGACGCGCGGCCGGCGCGGGCCGCACCGAGTGCTGCGCGACGAGTGCGTGATATCGATGCAGCGTGCGCAGCGCGTCTTCGAGCGATCGAATCCGGTGGGCGGACGCCGGCACGGAGGCGGTCGATCAGATCGGGCTCGTTCAGAAAGCGGCGCAGGGACGCCGCGAGCGCGTCGACATCGCCGGCCGGGAATAACAACCCATCGACCTCGTGCCGCACCAGCTCCGCCATCCCGCCAAGATCGGATGCCACGACTGGCAGCCCCGCAGCGAACGCTTCCTTGATCACGAGCGGCGAGTTCTCCAACCAGATCGACGGCAGTACCAGGACGTCCAGCCTGGCGAGATGGGCGGGCATGTCAGCGTGTGAGATCGGCCCATACCGTCGCACGACGGGGTGCGAGAGCCACGGGTCGAGGCGCTTCTGATACGAGCCATCACCGTGGTAGTCAACCGGCGCGCCGGCAAGATCGACGGTGACACTGCCGGCGGGCAGCTGCGCGGCCGCTTCGACCAACAGGTGTGGCGCCTTGGTCGGTAGAAAGGAGCCGACGAACCCCAGACGAAGGGCGCCAGCGAGCTCACGGGAGACGCGCGGCGCGGTCGTGATGCCGACGCCCAATGTCCACGGCTCCACTCGCGCCATCGGCATGCCGCACGCGACGAAGCGGGCGGCGAGCGTCATGGAAGGGGCCAGGATCAGGTCGCACCTTCCGGCGATGTCTTGCATGTGACGAAAACGGACAGCGCTCGCCTCGAGGCCGGCGTCCCCCGATCGACTGTTCATCAGCGTCGCGGCAGCTGCTGTCAGCCCGCGCGAGCCTGGCAGGCGCCGCAGCAGTGCGGCCGTTTGGTAAGCAGATGCTCCTGCCGTCACCTGCGCAGGGACGCAGCGGGTGCACGCGCCGGTCACCGGCCCGTCACAGCGGGCGTAGTCGCGATCGACGAGCTGGCCGCGGTGACACAGCATCCAGTAGTCGTGCAGCGTCAGCACGACTGGAACGCCGGCTTCCTTCAGGCAGGTCACGAGATCCGTCGAGAGGCAGGTCAGATGATGCACGTGCGACACGTGCGGCTGGATGTGGCGAATCAGGACGTCGGCTGCGCGCAACACCGCCGGATGGCGATAGGTGGCTTCGAACGATCGACAGGACGCGAACGTGTTGTTGATCCAGGCGATGCGGATCGCTCCCCGCTGCTCGTGACGCACGTCGCCGTCGGGCCGTCGCGGATCGCCTTCTCGCGCGAGCACGCAGACCTCGACATCCGCCATCGAGGCGAGCGCGACAGCTAGGTCCCGGGTGTAAATCTCAGTGCCGCCAATGGCCTGTGGCGGGTAGCCGTGGACGACCAGCAGGACACGCATCAGACGCCTTCGACACTGTCCGGGATGCGGCCCGCTCGCGAGTCGCGCGCGCCAAGGTACTGCCCCAGCGGCCAGGCGACAGCGAGGCCGAGGGCGCGAGCGATCGCCCGGCCCCGACGGCTGCCAGGCTCCTGAGCTGCCAGTCGGAAATGCAGCAGAACCGTGACCGCAACGGAGCGTGCCAGAGCGGCGGTCGATGGCACCGTCGACAACCCGAACAGGCGATGAAGCCGGGCATGCGCCAGGCGCGTCCGGCGCAGTTCATAGCTGACCGGCCGCTCGTGCGAATGCTGCACGACCGCGTCGGGCACGAACGCCAGCCGATGGCCAGCGCGCAAGACGATGCTGGCCCATTCGATGTCTTCGCCGAAGGGAGCAGCCGGGAACGGGTGCTCGCGCCAGACCGACATCCGGATGCACGAGCACACGTTGTCGAACGCGCAGACCGCGTGGCGGTCGGCGGGCGGCAGGGCCTCGAACGCGGCCGATGTCAGCGGCCCGGCAATCCGCGGGGCCGTCGCAGAGCCCATCCACCGTGAGTGGTAGTAGCGCGTAATTAGGCTCGCCTCCTCGTGCGGGAGCTGGCGCGCCCACGTTCCGGCCAGCGACGCGTCCTCGAGCAGCGGCGTCACGAGAGCTTCGAGCCAGTGGGGTCCGACCGGAACGGCATCCTGGACCATCAACACCGCAAAGGGCGTCGCGACTGACTCGAGAGCGCAGTTCCGCGCGACGCCGTGATTGAACCGCCCCGCTCCGACAGGCAGCACGCGCACTCCTCGTGACTGCAGGATGCTTACGGTTCCATCAGCCGAACCCGAATCGATCGCGATCACGGAGGGCCGGAACCGCCCCTCCTGGGCGGCGATCGCATCCAGCAGTCGCGAGACCTCCTTCGCCCCATTGAAGGTGGGCACGACGATGGCGACGGATTCCCTATCGTTCACGCGGGACGAGCCTGGAGGACGCGCTCGTAGCGAGCCTCCCACTCACGCGCGTCTGCTTCGATCGACTTCACCGCTGGCGCACGGGCCGCCAGGCGCCCGGCCAGACCAGGGTCGTCGATCAATCGCTGCAGCGCGACAGCCAGCGCGCGAGGCGATCCGGCGGTGAAGAGGAGTCCGTTCACACCGTCGTTGACCAGATCCGGAATGCCTCCGAGCCGCGAACCAACGACGGCGACGCCGTGCATGAACGCCTCATGGATCACGAGGGGAGAGTTCTCGAGCCAGAGCGACGGGACCACCAGGACGTCGAGCCCACCGAACACGCGCGGGGCGTCCTCGCGATCGAACGGGCCGGCGAAATGCACGTCGAGACCGGCCGCCTCGCGGACGAGCCGGGCGTGGTACTCCGGCCCGACTGCGGGATCGCCGTGCACCACGATCTCGTATGAGCCGTGGAGGCGGCGTGCCGCCTCGATCAGCACGTGCGCGCCCTTGTGCCACACCAGGCTGCCGACGAAGCCGACGCGGAGGGGACCGACATGGGGCCGGCGTTCTAATGCGGACTGTAGCCCGAACCCGTAGTCGGAGATCTCGAGCCGCTGCGGATCCAGGCCAAGCTCCAGGTACTCGGCTCCGAGCGCCGCCGACGGCGCGACGAAGCAATCGATCTCGGAGAACACGTCGCGGGCACGTCCCAGGCGGACCGAGATGTCGCCGGATGTCGCGGGCGACATCGGGATTCGCCGGGCGGCCGCATCGGTCAGCACCGGCAGCACCCGGCGCGCGGTTTCGGCAACGCGGCGCAGCACTCCGCCACCGGGCGCTCTCGCCATCGCCGCCGCCGCCATCTGCGCCCTGAAGGGCGTGACCGCGAAACAGCGGCTGCATCGGTCCGGGTCGATGGTCTCGCAGATGTGCGATTCGGCGACGTGGACGCGCTGCCCGCCGGCGGCGCACACCAGCGTGTAGTCGTGCAGCGTTGCCGTCGTGGCTATGCCCCGCGCCCGGGCCAGCCGCGGCAGGTCGAACGACAGGTTCAGCAGGTTATGGACGTGCAGGATGTCGGGACGGGTGGCCTCGAGCACGTGGCCGAGTTGCGACGTGATCCGCGGCGAGGCGTAGCTGTCCTCGAACCGGTCGCACTCCCAGTTATTGACGATCTCGATCACCGGCAGCCCCTCGAACGCGCGCCAGCGGATCGTGCCGTGACGCGCGGTGGAGTCGTACTCGGCGCAGACCAGGAACACGTCGTGCCGACAGGCCAGTTCCCGGCACAATTCGGACGCATAGATCTCGGACCCGGCCTTATGGCGCGGCAGGAAATCGTGGATCGCGTGCAGCAGCCGCAAGCGCCTCACGACGCGCCACCCCGCCCGCGCTGCTCGTTGCGGACGATGCAGTCCGTGGCTCCCGGGGTGGAGGGCGAGATCGCCCGGGCCTCGGCGCACAGCTGCGCCGCGCGCGCGTAATCCTGCAGGCGCTCCTCGTAGATGCGGGCGAGCTGCATCCGGGCATGGACGTTCTTCGGATCGACGCTGATCGCCCGCTGATAGTAGTCGCGCGCCTGGTCGGCATGCCCTTCGAGCAGCGACACCGCGGCCAGGTTGGTATAACCCCGCGCGTATTGCGGATCGATGACCAGCGCCTGGCGGAACGCCGCCGCGGCCTCGGGCAGCCGTTCGAGCTGACCGAGGCAGATGCCGTAGTTCGTCAGCACCTCGCGCGTCGCGGGCTTCATGGCCAGCACCGTCTCGTACTCGCTCAAGGCCGGAGCGCAGGCGCCGTTCTCGCGCAACGCGTCCGCAAGCGCGTAGTGCGGCTCCCAGGCCCCGGGAGTTGCGGCAATCGCCTCGCGCCACACGGCGACCGGGCTCTGCCAGACGCGGTTGCGCTCGATTGTTAGGACCACGCAGGACGCGAGCACCACCGGCAGACCGACCTTGAACCACATCGGTACGCGCTCGACGGCCGTTCCGCCGCATTCGAGCAGCCGCTCGACGAGGGCCGTGACGATCATCGCGATGCCGGCACTCGCCACGTACACGCGGTGCTCGGCCATCGTCTCGCGCAGCGCAATGACGCTCGATGACGGCGCGATACAGGCGAACCACCACAACGTGCCCATCGTCAGTAGCGGCAAACGCCGCCGCAGGATGAAAGCGACTCCGGCGAGGGCCACGAGTCCGGCGGCCGCGGCGAGCCCCAGCGGGTCGGCAAGTGTCGTAACCGTGTGGGCGCTATGCATGATCGACTGGCCGCTTGGCCACAGCATCAGTCCCAGATAGCGCCAGATGACGATCGACTGCGTCAGCACGTTGAGGAGCGGCGCGGCGGCGACGGTGGCGTCAGTTCCGGCCAGCGACCGGACCCGGTACACCATGGTCACCGCGGTGACGAGCCCGAGCGGCACGACGACCATGAGCGCACGCCGGCGCGCGGCGGGACTCGCGCTGTGCAGCAGCAGCCAGTCGTAGCCGAGCAGCAGCACGGGCAGGCTCGCCGCCACCTCCTTCGAGAGCAGCGCCAGCAGGGCGCAGACCGCCGCTCCCAACCCGGCGACGACTCTCGCGCGCGCGGACGTGACGGAGCTTCCCTGCGCCTTCGCGGCGCGTGCCAGCAACAACGTCGAGAGCAGGAACAGTCCGCACAGGATCTCGGACCGCGATGACACATACCCGGCGGTCTCCGACTGGATCGGATGGACCGCGAAGAGCGCAGCCCCGGCGAAGGCGGCCCATGACTCGCGCCTCCGCCTCGCGACATCGACTGCCCCAGACGCCTCGCGGCCGTCGCGCAGCGCCCGAAGCAGCAACACGAACAGCAGCACGGCGACAGCGGCGTGAAGCGTGACGCTGGTCAGGTGATAACCGAATGGCCGATACCCCCACACCCGGCGATCCAGCGCGTACGAGATATTGACCACGGGGCGGAACGGCATGTAGATGACCGCCCAGTGCGGGTCAGCCTCGGCGGCGATCGAGGGGTTGCCGGTGACCGTGAAGAAATCGTCGTAGACGAACGGATTGTCGAGGGCGTTCAGGTAAG
>CAVPVV010000003.1:0-3510000 GCA_963709325.1 uncultured Acidobacteriota bacterium
AGCACTCGAAGCATCGAACGACTCCTGTACCTCGTCGTGAGTCACCTGGTCCCGATCCATTCCAGGCGAGGGCTCACCTGCCGAACTCCAACCACGTCCGACCTACCGCGGGGGGCAGTTACCTTTGTCAAACTATTCTCTAACATCAGGGCCCCGCTTACACTACCGAACGGGCCGGGTGGCGGCAACACAGCCGCCCTCGGACGGGCGGGCTTTGACTCACCGCGGCATTCCGAGACACGTGTCCACGGACGCGAACTGGGGGGGCTGCTTGTACGCCAGAGAGGGGCGAAGGCCCGTAGTCTACGGGTTGGGAGGTGATCACTGGGTCAGATGTTTCAAGCCGCTCCTCTCGTAGGGGCTGGGGTGATGCGGCAGTCGCCGGGCGGTGGGGCGCGGGGGGACCGTCGGCCCTGACATGTCGAGGATCGGCCAGGTCCTCACGCGGGCGGAACTGTCGGAGTCGATCCGCATCCCCGACCTCACCGTCGCGCCGGAGTACCGATCGTTCCTGCCGGAAACGCGAGACGGCCGGGCCGTGCGCGACGGCCCCGACGCGATCATCTTTCACGCCGCCGACCTGGCCGAGATGCGCATCGCACGCAAGGACATCGAGCGGATGACACCGGCAACCACGAGGGGCCGGTGGTGGGACTTGATCCAGTTCGGCCGTCGTCGCGAGATCGAATCATCATGGACTGAGCACTCTTACTGGCTGGAGTGCAATCCCTCAGCCGACGATTCCCCGCCGGCCCTGTTCAGGCGATGACGTCACCTCGACGTACGTTCTTCTCCGACGCGCCGCCCGGCTTGTCGTCGACCATGATGTTCCAACCCCATCAAGTTGCTCGATAACCTCGTCCGCTTGGGTTACCTTCTCATCGGCTCACGACGAGGATCGAGACCGTCTCGCGCGCCCCGGCCTTGAGTCTCGCCGCGGGACACTCGGCAGGGTGCCGACGACTGCCCGAACACCGCCCCAAAGCCGAGGGAGGATCTCATGCGGTGGACCGCTGCTGCTGGCGTTGCTCCTACTCCGGCTTGCCCTCCCGCGCGGAGGACCGCGGCCTGATCGGTCACTGGAGGTTCTCCGGCGACGCGAACGACGCATCGGGCCGGGGCAACCACGGCCGGGCCTTCGCGGTCGACCTGACCGCGCCCGGCCCCGGCGGGCGACCCTCGCGGCGCGGCGCGGTTCGACGGGAAGTCGTCCTATGTCGAGGTGCCCGGCGAATCCCGCGCTCGGCCTCGGCAAGGGCGACTTCACGCTCGCCGTCTGGGTGCACACCGAGGAATCGCTCGACGACGTCCTGGGCGACCTGGTGAGCAAGTACGACCCCGCCGCCCGGCGCGGGCTGAACTGGTGCATCAAGAGCGGGGCCGGGATGACGAACAGTCAGGCCAACGACCGCAACGTCCAGTTCGGCATCGACGCCGGCACCGAGCCGGTCTGGTCCGACCGCGGGCGGCCCGGCAACGCCGTGTACGTGATGGCGATGGCGGTCCACGACGGCAAGCTGTTCGTGGGCACCTGCGAGGCCGGCCCGGGCGAGGCGGGACACGTCTACCGGTACGACGGCGGCTCGCGGTGGGTCGACTGCGGCAGCCCCGACCGCTGCAACGCCGTCACCTCGCTCGCGGCCTTCGGCGGCAAGCTCTACGCGGGCACGGGCCGCTACCGCCTGGCCGGCTCGGCCTTGCCCGAGTCGACGAACGCGAACCTGGGCGGCAAGATCGTCCGCTACGACGGCGACGGCCACTGGGCCGATTGCGGTCGGTTGCCCGACGTCGGAGGCCGTGGGCGGGATGGTCGTCTTCCGCGGCGAGCTCTACGCCTCGTCGCTGTACAAGCCGGCCGGCTTCTTCCGCTACCGAGGCGGGCGACGCCTGGCAGCGCTGCCCCTTGCCCGCCGACGGCCGCCGGGTCGTCGCCCTCGGCGTCTTCAATGGACATCTCTACGCGGGGTCGTACGACTCCTGCTCCGTCTGCCGGTTCGACGGCAAGGGCTGGGAGGCCTTCCCCGCCCTGGAGTCGTCCGGCCAGACCTACTCGTTCGAGGTCCACGCGGGGGAGCTGTTCGTCGGGACCTGGCCGAACGGGCAGGTGTTCCGGTTCGACCGCGGCAAGCGCTGGGTCCCGGCCGGCCGGCTGGGGGAGGAGAAGGAGGTCATGGGGATGGCCGTCCACAACGGCAAGCTCTACGCCGGGACGCTCCCGCTCGCGGAGGTCTATCGCCTCGACGACGGCACGCGCTGGACCCGGACCGGCCGGCTCGACCTGACCCCCGACGTGCGCTACCGCCGGGCGTGGTCGATGGCCGTCTTCGACGGCCGCCTCTTCTGCGGCACGCTCCCTTCGGGGCGCGTCCACGCGCTGGAGGTCGGCCAGAGCGTGACCCTCGACCGTGCGCTCGCACCGGGCTGGAGGCACCTGGCCGGCCGTCCGCGAGGGGGGACGGCTCTCCCTCTTCGTCGACGGGACGCGCGTCGCGTCGTCGACTCGGCCTCGAACGCCTCGCCCCTGGACCTGACCAACCAGGCACCGCTGCGGATCGGCTTCGGGGCGCACGACCATTTCCGGGGCAGCCTCAGCGACCTGCGCCTCTACGACCGGGCACTCTCGGCGGGCGAGATCGCCGCCCTGACGGCGCGCGACGGCAAGGCCT
This sequence comes from uncultured Acidobacteriota bacterium, assembly GCA_963709325.1. Taxonomy (GTDB): domain Bacteria; phylum Acidobacteriota; class Vicinamibacteria; order Vicinamibacterales; family UBA2999; genus VFZN01. The sequence goes on from CAVPVV010000003.1 coordinate 2,667, forward strand.
CACGGCCGTAGGGGGAACGCGTTCGCGATGTGACAGCTGGCCGTGAGTTACCCCGACGGGCGGTCGAGGTCGAGCGCGACAGCAGGGCGAAGGGGACGGGATGAACCAGGCCAGGTGTTCCGGGCGTCGTGGGGAAACCAGGGGGAGGCATCGGTGACTGAACTGAATCGACGAGAGCTGTTGCTGTTGTCCGCGGCAGGCGCCTTGCAGCCGGGCGCGACGGCCGCGGGCCAGGCTGCGGGGCGCGACGGTCTCCAGCGAAAGCGGACGGGCTTCTCCGTCCCGCCCGATTACCTGCGCGAGCCCGAGCACGATCCCCGATTTCTGGGTCAGCACGTACGACGAGGTCGAGCGATTCCTCGATGGTCGCGTGCGGAAGGGGACGGTCCAGGAGATCGGCCGCAGCGCCGGGGGCCGTCCGATCCGGGCCGTCGTTCTACGGCCGCCCCAGGAGTCGGGAAGGGGACGACGACCTTCTCCGGCTCGCTCGGCTACGGCGACGTCCGCGCCTGGCTCGGGCCGGACTACGCCCGGAAGGTCTATCTCGCGGATGGCCTCCGTCCACGGCGGCGAGTTCGAGGGCATCGTCGGGATCGTGAACCTGATCGCCGTGCTCGAAACGGGGGCCGACCTCCGCGGGCGGGCCTGGCCCGGGATCACGGCCGCGGCCGCGGCCCTCGACCGGATCATCCTCATCCCGATCCTGAACGTCGACGGCCGGTCGCGCGTCCCGCTCCGCATGGGCGTGCACCGCGGGACCGACCACACCGTCGCCGAGTACTTCAACACCGGCGGACAGCCCGACGGTTCGCTCATCGGCTGGCCCGACTGCAAGGAGTTCATCCCGCTGGACTTCTCCGCGGACCCAGTTCCCGGGCGGCTACCCCAATGACGCCGGCGTGAACGTCCAGCACGACGACTTCTTCGGGCGGCCGCAGCCGGAGACGCGGGCACTGCTGGACCTGGCCGCCGAGGAGCGCCCGGACCTGACGATGAACATGCACACCGGCGCGACGTTCCTCCAGCCCCTGCGTCCGTTCATCGAGCCGGCGCTCACCCCGACCTTCGACGCCCTCTACCGCAGGGTGATGACGAAGCTGACCGCCGCGGGCCTCCAGGCGAGCGACGACGCCTCCGTCGAGGCCGACCCGGCGCGCGAGCGGCCGTCGGTGTTCAACCTCGACTCGGCCCTGAACCTGCACTGCGGCTCGCTCTCCGTGCTCGTCGAGTCTCCCTCGCACACGTTCTCGACGGCCAAGCGGAAAGGGCAGCCGTTCTTGCACACGCCCGACCATCTGCTCGACGCCCAGCTGATCTGCCACCAGGAGGCCATGGGTTTCCTGGCCGAGACCGGCGGGCGCTGGCGCTGGACGCCCAGCCCGAACTCGAAGTGGAAAGTCAGGGCGCAACCGGGTCGATGAATCGACGCTTTCAGTGGCCTCGGCCCAGGACGCCATCGGCATAGACCTGGGAGCAGGCGCGCGACCAGTGGTCGCGGCCTCTCCCCGGGCCTTCCTGTCGGTCAGCGGCGTGCGGCCGTGCTCGCTGATCACCATCACGAGGGCCTCGTCGAGCAAGCCTCGCAGCTCGAGGTCGAGGATCAACGCCGAGGACGCCTGGTCGACCACGGGGAGCAAATAGTCCTTGGGCCTCGCAAAATGGTTGTGATGCGTGTCCCCAAAGCCCGCGTTTGATCCGTAAGCGTGCCAGATGACCGTGACGAACTTCGTCCCGGCCTCTCCGAAGTCCAGCCCCCAGGTGGACGAAGTCGCCGACATGGCACGCCTCAACCGTGGCGAGAAAGCCATCGACGACACCCTGCGGCACAACCTCGCCGAGTAGACGACAGTGCCCCAGGTCTGCGGGCTGGCCATCGACGCCTGAGCGACACCGTTGCCGAGCACGCCCCCGGCCGGTATCGTTGAGGACGCCACTCCTGTTGAACAATCGTTGCACCGGCGTCGCGAGCCGATCGGTTCCACGAGTGTGGATGGTCCGATCGTCTGTGCGGACTTCGCGAGCGGACATCCTGCCACCACGGAGAGTCGGATGAATCCCGAACCAACCCGGCGCGTGTTCATCCAGCGGACCACGGAGGCCGCGGCCCTGCTCACGGCCGCTTCGACACTCGGGGCCGTTCATGGGTTCGCCGCGAACAAGCCGGCGACGGTCCGCCTGGGGATCATCGGTTGCGGCGGCATCATGGGGCATCACGTCAAGGGGCTGGTGGGCCGCCACGAGGCGGTCTCCATCGCCTGGCTCTGCGACGTCGACCCCGCGCAGATCGAGAAGGCGGCCAGGCTCATCGACGGGTTCCAGCCGGCCCCCCCGAAGCGCACGGCCCGCTTCGAGGACGTGCTCGACGACAAGGACGTCGACGCCTGCATCATCGCCACGCCGCATCACTGGCATGCGCCGATCGCGCTTCAGGCGATGAGGCAAGGCAAGGACCTCTACATCGAGAAACCGATCTCTCACGTCTACGACGAAGGGCCGAAGATCATCGCGGCCGCGAAGAAGTACGGCCGCGTCGTCCAGCAAGGGAGCCAGATGCGGAGCAGCCCCGTCACGCGAAAAGGCCGGGCGGCTCTTGAAGGACGGGATCATCGGCGAGGTCAAGGTGGCTCGCGCCTGGACGGCCGAACCGCGATCGGTGCTGAAGCCGCAACCCGACGGCGCCCCGCCGGCCGGAGTCGACTACGACCGCTGGCTCGGCCCCGCGCCGCGGCGAGCCGTTCAACGCCCATCGCTTCCACGGCACCTGGCGGATCTTCCGCGACTACGGCAACGGCGAGATCGGCGACGACGGCATCCACGACATCGACATGGCCGTCTGGGGGCTGGGGGTCGAGACGCTCCCGAAGCAGATCACCGCGCGCGGCGGTCGGATGTCGCTCCACGGGAACGACGGCGACTACCCCGACAACCTGAACGTCACCTACGAGTACCCCGACGGCCGCCTGCTGGTCTACGAGAACTACCCGTTCGCCCCTTACGGCCTTCACGGGTTCGACGACGGGAACGTCTTCTACGGCACCGAGGGCTACATGGTGTTCTCGCGCCGGGGGGCCTTCCGCGTGTTCCTTGGTCCCAAGGCCAAGCCCGGCCCGACCGAGGGGGACGCCCTCCATGGTCAGACCGGCTATCCCGAACACATGGCAAACTTCCTCGACGCCGTCCGGAATCGGACTCCCACCCGCGCCGCGCCCGAGGTCGCGCACCGGAGCTGCGCCCTGGTCCACCTCGGCGAGATTGCCTATCGTACGCGCGGCCGGCTGGATTTCGACCCCGTGACCGGCCTCTTTCCCGACTGCGACGAGGCGAACCGACTCCTGGGAAAGGCCTACCGTGAGCCTTACGGATTGCCCGACGTTTCTTGATGTGAGATCGAACCACGTAACGGTATTCCTCACGGCCAAATAAAATCCATTCCGCCGAGACGGACATGCTGCGAACTTCGACATCCATTCGTCTCTCAGCGGCGGTCGAGCCCCTCCGCGCTCGGGACTCGCGGATCGATTCGTCGCGAGGACCGGTCGGGCTCGGGGCCAAGGCCGGGCGCGGGATCTGTCCTGCACTTTCCCGAAAAGCGTGCATTCGGATTGCTGCTGTTGTTTGTCGGTCTGGATACCCCCACCTGCTCCCGCCTCGGTCTGGACAATGGAGTTCCGAGTGAGAGCGGATCATACTTCATGGGTCAGCTAGCGACCGCGGCGTCATCGCCATTCGAGGTGGACGGGAATCGAACGACGGAGGCCCAACATGGTCGGAGCCATCGTCCGTTGCCAGGGCCCACTTCGCATCGGGCTGATCGGGGTACTGCTGGTCGCCGGGAGTCCGCCGGCGCGAAGCGAAGACTCACCCGTGCGAACCGCCGAGGGAGGTCCGAGCCCGGAGCAACTCGCGCCGCGGAACGCGCTGGCCTGGGAGGCGCTGCGGTTGCGCGAGGCGGGGCAACTGACAGGGGCGATGGACTCGGCGGACCGTATGCTCGCGCTCGAGCGGAGGCTCTTCGGTGCAGAGCATGAGGACGTGGCCGGGGCTCTCGAGTTCGCGGCGGGTTTCCACGCGGCAAACGACGACATGGCCGGTGCGCTCCAGCGACTGCGCGAGGCGCTCTCGATCCGGGAGCGGGTGGGAGGCGCGAAACACTGGCAGACGGTCGATGCGCGGCTGGCGCTCGAGAGGGCGGAACGCCTGAGCGAGCTGAGCGGGGATCGGCTGCGGAAGTATCGCGACGGGCTGCGGCTGCTCAACGAAATCAATCAAGCCGGGCGTCATTCGTACGACGTGCCGGAGCGGATCGAGCGGAAGGAGAAGGCGGTCGGCGTGCTGACGGACGCTCTCGGGGAGGACCATCCCGAGTCCGCCCAGTACCTGGATCAGCTCGGGTGGCTCTTTCGCGACCTTTCCCAGGCCGAGCGAGGTGAGGCGTATCGCAAGAAGGCCGAGGATCTCTTCCGCCGGGCACTCGAGATCCGGAGGAAGGGCCTGGGAGAGCATCATCCGGACGTGGCGGCGAGCCTGGAACAGATCGCGAGCGTGACCGGGGGCGAGGAGGACTCAGCGGCAGCCCTGGCCCTCTATCGGGAGGCGCTCGAGGTGCGGCTCGAGAGCCAGGGCGAACAGCACCCCGGGGTGGCGCGGACTCTCTCCGCGATGGCCCAGCAGGCCGCGAGGAAGGGAGGGCGCCCTGAAGAGGCGATGGAGCTGGCGGAGCGTGCGCTGGCAATCCAGGAGGCAACGCTCGGCCCCAACGACCCGGGCTTGCTGTCGCTCCTGAGCCTTCGCGTTCGCCTGGCGACGGAGATGGGGGACCGAGCCCGCACGGAGCGGGCCCATGAGCGGCTACTCTCGTACTACCGGAAGCGATTCGAGGCGAACGCGAGTCCGATCTCGGGCCAGTGGATCTGGCGGCTCGGGACGCCCCCTGACACGGGTGCCTTGCGTTTTGCCCACCGCTGGAGCGAGTTCGCGGCACGCGAGTCGTACGCGAACGCCCTGACGCAGCGGGCGAGCTTTCACGGCGCAGCGGGCGAGTCTGGGCGGGCCGGGCAGTGGATGCGCGAGGCGATGGACGCGCATGCCGAGAACTTCGAGCGGCAGGCCGCGGTGGCGCAGGAGCAGGTCCATTTCGATCCGATGTCGTCGGGGACGTACGTGCTGGCACTCGACCGGTTCCTGACCCTCTCGCTCGATCCGCGGGCGGAGATCACGCCGGACGAGGCATACCGGCAGGTGCTGTCGTGGAAGGGCGGGTACTTCGCCTACGAGCTACGGACGAGGCGGTGGCGGAGCCGACCGGAGATGGCTGCGCTGGTGGCGGAACTGCGGGAGACCTCCGCTCGACTGGCCGGCTCTGCGATGTCGGCGCCGAAGCCCGAGGACCGGGCGGCGTGGGGCCGGATCGTCGCGGAGTTGGCGCAGCGCGACCGGCTGGAGGGACAGATCGCGGACCGGGTCTCGGCACTGAGCGAGCGGGAGGATCGGGAGCGGCCGGATGTTGAGCGACTGAAGGACTCGCTGCCCGAGCGAACGGCGCTGGTGGATTTCAAGGTGTTCACAGCCTGGCCCGGCTGGGGACAGATGAGCGCCGGAGCGCAAGCGGCTGATGGCGTTCGTGGTGCGCCCCGAGGGCCCGGTTGTGCGGCTCGACCTGGGGGCCTGGATGCCGCTCGCGGCGGCGGTGGCGGACTGGCGACGAAACGCACTGCCGTCGACCAATCCGGCCCTTGTGACGCTACCCCCGAGGGCCCGCGCCGCGAGGGCGGACGCTGCGACACAACTTCTGACCGAGCGATTGTGGGGCCCGCTCCGGCCTCATCTGAAGGGAGTGGACACGATTCTGGCGTCTCCCGACGGGGAGCTCTGCAAGTTTCCGTTGGGCGCGCTTGCCGGGACAAGGCCCGGGACGTTCCTGATCGAGGAGCTGGCGATCGCAGTGGCACCGGTGCCGCAACTGCTCCTGGAGGGGCGGCGGACAGGAGAGAAGGCGGGCACGCCGAGCAAGCTGGTGGCGGTGGGCGAGGTGGACTTCGGCGCAGAGCCGGGTGGGGCCCTCGACGCGAAGGAGCGGGCCGAGCGCGGGCCGAGGCTGGCGAGCGTGGTGCCGCGGGCCCGGATGATGAAATTCGACCCGTTGGCGGGGACGGCGCGGCGAGGTCGACGCGGTCCAGGCTCTCTTCGCGGGTGTGTTTCCGGACGGGGAGGCCGTCACGCTGCGCGGGGCGGCAGCGACGGAGGGGGCGTTTCGGAAGGCGCTGGTGAACCCAAGGTTCGTGCATCTCGCGACGCACGGCTTCTTCGAACCTCCGGAGCTGGCACCGGTGCCGGTCGCGGCCGGGGACGACCTGGCCTACTGGCGGACGCCGCAGGGGCTGGTGAGGCTGAGCCCGGGTCTGCTCTCGGGGGTCGCGTTCGCAGGGGCGAATCGGACGGTGTCCGCCGAGCAGGACGACGGGATCCTGACGGCGGTGGAGGCGCAGCAACTCGACCTGGACGGGGTGGAGATGGTGGTGCTATCGGCGTGCGAGACGGCGCTCGGGTCGTCGGTCAGCGGTGAGGGGTTGATGGGCTTGCAGCGGGCGTTCCAGGTCGCCGGGGCGCGGACGCTGGTGAGCACGCTCTGGAGCGTGGACGACGAGGCGACGGCGATGCTGGTCGTGGAGTTCTACACGAACCTGTGGAAGCGATCGCTGCCGAGACTGGAGGCGCTCCGGCAGGCCCAGCTCGCGGTGATGAAGCGCTACGATCCGGCGAAGCATGCTCCGCGGGTCCAGGGAGAGGACCCGGGGCGCATCGTGCCCTTCTACTGGGCGGCTTTCAGCCTCAGCGGGGAGTGGAGGTGAAGAGGTCGATGGAGCGGAACTGACGCCGTTGGCTTCCCGTACGTCATCCGATTTCTCCTCAGCCGCCAGGAAAAGGGTTACGATGACAAGCCGGAACGCCCGGAACAAGGCTTGAATGCAATCCGCGATGGTCGAGCTAATCCGAAGCCCCGCTCCCGCCCTTCTCAGCGTGCTGGCCGCTCTTGCGGTCACGCGATTCACGTGGCTGCGAGATCGTCATGGCGTAGGACCTTCCTTCAGGCTGGCCAGGAACGCAATCAGGTCCACAAACTCCTCCTCCGTGATGCGTTTTTCCAATCCCTCCGGCATGGTGCTCAAGGGAGAAGCTGCCTGCTCTTCGATTTCGGCCTTCGCGATCAGCTGCTTTTGCCCCTGGTTGTCGACCAGGGTGAGCGTGGTTTCACTGTCCGTGACCTTGACGCCCGAGAAGACCCTGCCATCCTCCAGCACCACGACCACGGTCCCGAAGCTCGGCGCAATGGTGCGGCTGGGCTGCAGGATCGATTCGGCGATGTAGATTCGCGAGAAGCGGCTCCCCAGTCCCGTCAGCTCCGGCCCGGTGCGCTCTCCTTGGTCGCCGAGCCGATGACATTTGAGACAGAGCGATTTCTCCACGTTGAGAAATATGGCTCGCCCGTGCTCGAGATTGCCGGGCCGAGAGAGTGCGGCTTGCAGGAGCCGTTCGTGCTCCACGAGGGCGCTCTTGCGGCGGAATCGCAGATGAAACTCGACCGGCGATTCAGGCGACGCGGCCTCCACTCGTACCGCCAGGCGGTTGGTTCCCCTTGGCCAGCGTGGCGGAAATGCGGTCGGAATCGATGCGGAATCGCTGCGGATTTTCGCGCCGATAGATCGACTTGCCGTTGATCCAAACTTGCAGACCGCCGCTGCTGGACCCGAGCAGTTCCACATCGGTCGGTTCCGAGACGGCGATGTCTGTCCGCGCCTGGAACCAGTTGCCTGGTGCAGCACCTTTCGCCGCGATCACGAGGCGTCCTTCCGTGCCGACGGCGAATTGAATACGCGCATCAGCAGGCTCTTCGTCGATGCCTGTCGTCCGACGATCCTGGACCGCTCACCTTCCAGCGGACCAGGCTGCCGCTGGCCCCCTGAATCTCCGCCACGGCGCGGTCCAGCTCCTGCTGCTGAGTCGCCGTTGTTGCCGCACGTTCCCGCCAGGTGGTCAACGTCTGCACGGCGGCCGTGAGCACCTCGAGCGACGGATTTCGCTTCGCCAGTTCCGCGACCGCACCGGCCTGATCGGGACCGCCGAGGGTCGCGCAGGTAGTGCAGGGCGATGTGCTCCGTCTGCCGGTCGCCGAGTGCGGCGAGCGCCAGCGGCACGGCGCGGGGTTCCTCGAGCAGCCGCAGCGAATCCAGGCTCGCGCCGCGAATCAGCGCGTCGCCGTCGGCGGCCAGCTTCAGCAGTGGCTCGATCGCGCGCCGCTCCTGCAGTTTTCCGGCCGCGCCCGCGGCGGCGCGGCGGACTTGCGGATCATGATCCGCAAGCAGCCGCGACGAGCGGCTCCCGTCCCTCCGCGGCCCGCAGTTCGCCCAGCGTCTCGATGGCGGCGGCGCGGACCTCCGGCTTGACCGAATCCAGCTTGCCGGTCAGCAGCGGCGCGGCCAGCGAGCTGGGGATATTTGCCGACCGAGCCGCAGCGCTTCGGCCAGGACCGGCCCATCTTCCAGTCCCTCCGACAGCGCCAGGAGTGAGCCGGCATGTTCCTTGTCGATCCCTCGAACGAAGAGGGCCAGCGCCGTCAGGCGGTTGGTGGTGCTCTGCAACGGGCTTCGGATCACCGGTTCCAAATATTGCTGTACGTCGGCCGCCGGCTGATCGCGCAGGAAATCCAGCAGGGCGGCGACTCGCCCTGGATCACTTTCCTCCTTGAGCCATTGTCCCAGCGCTTTCAAGCTGGCGGGGACCTGCTCGCGCTGCATCTGCTTCAGCACCGCCAGCCGCAATTCGGGATCGCTATGGGAGAGCATCTGGTTGAGCGCAACGGCAATCGCCTCCGTTCGCTCCCAGGCGACTTGATTGGCCGGCCGCGGCTTGGGCCGATAGTCCCAGTAGACCCACGGGCCGGGCTTCTTATAGACGCGCGCCAGGCAGTCGGCATACTCGCGCGAACGAACGCCATCCTTCTCGCGCGACAAGCCTCTCCAACAGGCCGTCGACGAGCCCCGCGTCGTACTGACGGGACATGGCCCGCAGCGCAATTCCCCGCAACGGCTCGTCATCCGGCGCATCGAGCAACTCGAGCACCGCGGGCCAGTTGCTCGAGCGCCTCAGCGCTTGCATGGGCGGCGTGGGCGAGGGCCGCATCGGGCCTGGTCAGGTGATTCTTTCAGCCAGTCTGCGGTTCCGGCCCACCGCAACCGGCCCAGGGCGATGATGATTTCAAGCTCGAACGCGGCGATCCTGCCCGTTGTCCAGTGCGGCCAGGCGCGCGGCCAGCGCTGGATCTCCCGGTCCCGCATCGAGTCGATGCCGCGCGAGCACCGGATCGGCCAGATCGGCGATGGCCCGCACCGCCTGGGCCCGGACGGACGGCTCGGGATCGGACCTGGCGATGGCCAGCAGCGGCTCGATGGCCTTGTCGCCCTGCACCTGGGCCAGTATCCAGATCGCGTGCAGCCGGCCGCGCGGGCCGATGCGACCGGCAGCCAGCGCATCGGTAAGTCTCTTGAGCCATTTCTCGGCCTCACCCTCGACGACCGCCTGGGCCTCGCAGCGCTCGAAGTAGCTTCCGGAATCGAGCCTCGCGAGTGGGTCGGCAGGAAGCGGCGGCGTTTCCTTCGTGTCGTCGCCGGCATACGCGATGTGGTAGATTCGCCCGCGGCCGCGCTTGGGACGCTGGCCGTCGGCCTAGTCGGAGACCATCAGCGTGCCGTCGCGCTGGACGACCACGTCGGTCGGCTTGAATCCGTAGGGATCGCCTTCCGGCTCCCGCCGCGAATTCGATCTCCTTCGGCGACGCAAAGCTGCTCCCGGCTCGCTTCGAGCGGATAGCGAACGAGCGACCTGCCCCACTCGCAGAAGAACAGGTTGCCGCGGTACTCCGGCGGGAAGTGCCGCTCCAGGTAGCAGACGCCGCCCGCCGACGAGCCCAGCCCGAGGTCGGCCAGCGGCGGCAGCGCCTCCTCGGGCCGCTCGTCGTAGAGGTACGGATAGCCGTGGTCGGCCCCGAAGAAGCTGTGGCAGACGCGGATCTTGTAGTCGCCGCCGTCGTTCTCGTTGTCGCGGACGAAGACGTTCAGCTCGTCATCGAGGGCGACGTCGTAGATGTTGCGCAGGCCGGTGGCGAAGACGTGCAGATCGCGGCCGTCGGGCCGGCAGCGGAGGATGCCGCCGCCCTCGAGGACCAGCCGGTCGCCCTCGGGCCGCCGCACGTCGCAGCCGTGGTCGCCCAGGGCCAGGTAGAGCCAGCCGTCGTGGCCCGCCGTCACGCCGTTGGCGCAGTGCAGCCGCACGGGATTCTCCTCGGGCGGCAGCCCCAGCCCGGTCAGGAGGTCCCTCCGCTCGTCGGCCACGCCGGTCCCCTTCGTGTCGCGCAGGGCCGTGAGCAACGGCGCGTGCATCACGTACAGGGTGCCGTCGTGGTAGGCGAGTCCCATGATCGAGTTGAATCCGCCGGCGAAGACGGTCGCCTTGTCGGCGTAGCCGTCGCCGTCGGTGTCCTCGACCAGCCGGACCTCGTTGCGGCGGACGATCTCCGTCCCCAGTCCGGTCATGTCACGCAACCCGATCCACCACCTCGGACTTGGGAGATGAACGGTTCCGAACCGTCGGCTGGAGATTCATCGTGCCAGCGGTTGCGGATCGCTCGCTCCTGCCTCCAGTACCGATCCAGCAGCAGCACCACGAACCGCACCGTCGTCCGCCGCCTCCGCCACTTGTACCGCACCTTCTCCAGGAACCGCAGCTTCCGGTTGATCCGCTCCACGTGGTTGTTCGTCCGCACCCGCCGGCACGCCGGGCTCTTCAGGAAGGCGATCATCTTGGCGAACTTCTCCGCCGCCAGCATGCCCGATCGCCTTCGCCAGCTCGGGCACCGCCCGGAACGCCCCGCTCCGCACCAACGCCGCATGCCGCCCCCAGGCCAGCGCCTCGCTCTGCCCCTCCTCGAACAGCCTCTCCAGCCGGTCCACGAAGTCCCGCAGGGTCTCCAACTCGGGCAGGTAGCTCAGCATCGTGGCCAGGTCGGCCTCGCTCCTGCTCGCTCATCCGGTCCCGCCGCTTCACGATCAGCCAGCGGTGCTTGAAGACGAACGCCGCCTTCTCCTTGTCCGTCAGGCCCCGCCGCCTGGCTCGGCCCTTGGGGCGGCGCCCCCGCTTCCGCTTCCGGCCCCGGTTGCCCCGCCGGGCCATCCCCCGCCGCAGCCGCCGCACGGCGTCGAGGACGAGCTTGTTGAGGTCCTTGAGGACGTGGAAGACGCAGAGCTGGTGGCCGGCGTCCGGCCAGAGCTCGGCCAGGACCGCCGGGTAGAGGTTCGAGCCGTCGGTGACCACGACCTCGGGCACCAGCCCCCAGGTCTTGAGGTTCTTGAGGAACCGCCGCATGTGGTCCTGGTCGTTGGCGGCGACCAGGGCGAAGGCCACCGGCAGGTCCTGGAGCGGGTCGGTGGCCAGCAGCAGGGTGAAGCGGCCCAGGTGCAGCTCGTCGACGCAGAGGGTGCCGCTGAAGCGGTCCAGGACCCAGCGGCGATGCTCGGCCATGTCGAGCCGCCTGGCCTGCCGGTCGAGGCAGTCGTAGACGAACCCGTCGGAGAGGTCGAGGAGGAAGTCCCGGCGCATCGACGCGATGGCCCGCTCGACGCTCATGCCGTCGTCGAGGATGCGGTCGAGGACGGCCTGGCGGACCTTGTTGTCGTACAGGGCCTTGGGGTCGACGCCCGGCGGGGTGTTGCGGAAGGTCGTGCAGCAGCCGCAGCGGGCCCGGTACTCGCCGTAGGTGACCTCGAGGAAGGCGACCTGCTTGTAGGCGACGGTGCGGACCCGGCGGTGGTGGGTCGCCTTGCGCCGCCCGCGCTTGCCGCAGTCGGGCACGGGGCCTTTGCGGGGGCGCAGCGGACGGGTATGGTGCGGACGTGGGGGCCTGACGGTCTCCATGGCCTGCGTGCTCCGGTGGGCTTGGTAACGCACCCACCAGCACGCAGGCCGTATCTCCTTACGTCAAGCCCCCTTCAGAGACGGCCGCAAGCCTGTCGGGATCGGCGAGAAGTGTCTAATCGACCGCGACAAAGATCGCTCCCGGGCGCGGCCCTGCCGAGATCGCGGAGGGGTATTCGATCAGCGGATCGCAGGCGAACAGCGTCGCCTTGAATCCGGGGGGCACTTTCAGCGGCGGGAATCGTCTTTCCGTCGCCGGCCCCGTCCGGGGCGGCTCGTCCGCGGCGCGAGCGGTGACGCAGTGCCAGACGGCCAGGCAGACCAGGAGGAGGTACCGGGAGGCGGGGTTCATGATCCATCTCCTCACTTGAACTTCTCCCAGCATCTGCTCGGCGACGAAGTCCATGCCTTTCTGGTTGAAGTGGTTGCCGTCGTAGGTGAGGATGCCGCTGGGCTTGTTGTCGGGGTTGTTTTTCTTCCAGTAGGCGACAAAGGCTTTGCGCAGGTCGTTCAGCGGAACCTGCTTGGCCTTGGCGACCTCCCGCTCCACCTGGGCGAACTCGTCGAGCTTGGGATCGTCCTTGTTCGTGCCGTCGTGCTTCTCGCCGACGCTCGTGAGCGAACACTGCACCACCTGGATGCCGGCCTTTTGCAACTTATCGATGAGCTCCTCGAGGCCGGTTCGGAACGTTTCCTTGGGAATGCGACGGGCGTCGTTGCAACCGATCTGAATGACCACGATGGTCGGCTTCCTGGCGATCACGTCGGCATCGACCCGCTTGAGCAGGTCCGGGACCGTGTGCCCGCCGGTGGCGACCCAGTCGACTTCGATCTTCTTGTCCGGGTGCTTCTCTTGCAGCGTTTCTCGGACGATCCGGACGTAGCCCTTCGTGACCTGCTCCTTCGGCTTTTCTGTCCCTGCAAGGTTCGTGAGCGAGTCGCCGAAGAAGATGATCCGGTCCCCCTTCTTCAGCTCGACCTGCTTCGCCGCCCAATCCTCCTCCGCCAACGCGGCCACGGGATGCGGATGGTAGCAGAAACGCGGAAAGTGACAGCGGGAGAGCAAGATATCGGAGAGCGAACATGATGCAGTACCTCCAGGGAACGGGAGACGACGCGTAGTGTATCCCTCTCCGGGCCCTCCGCCAACAGGCGGACAACGCAGGCGAGCCACGGCTTCGCGACACGACGCCCGCCGGACAGGGTGCGGCGTTCGACACGGCGGTCTGCTCGGCCCGAGCACCTCGGCATGCCGTGTACGCTCGCTCCACCGGCGTCACGGTGCCGGTGCCGGCCGCGCCGGCGAGGGCCTTGCGGAACTCCCGATGGCCGTCATTACCGATCCCGATCCAGTCCACGGCGCAGAGCACGATCGGATCGCCCTCGCCGATCAGGACGACGCCCCGGCAGCTGAGGGGGTGGACGACCTCCCTCGTCGGGTCGTAGGCCATCGGGCTCCCGATCGGGGGGGAGGCGTCGACGGCGAACACGCCGACCTTCAGGGGCTCGTCCGCTCGGGCCGCTCCCTCGATCACGGCGAGCCACACTGCGAGCATGGCAAAGGATCGGGACATGTTCGACCTGCCTTCCGGCTCATGCACCCGCCCACGGTGTCCGGTTCCGATCGCGAAGATTCTATCTCGAGACCGATGACGCTGGTATAACCACCCTGAAACCCCGGATGAACCGCCGACAATAGCCCCGGGTAGGTTCCCCATGACCACGGATCGCACACCGACGCTTGTCGCCGCAGTCGTGGCGGCTCATCTTCGCCCTGGCCGCCGGCGGGGGCGGGGACGAACCCCCCTCGAAGAAAGACGCCGCCGACAAGGACTACGCCGCCGAGCTGCCGCGGATCCCGCCGAAGACTCCCGCCGAGGCACAGAAGGCGTTCGTCGTCCGGCCCGGCTTCCGCGTCGAGCTGGCCGCCGCCGAGCCGCTGTTGCGCAGCCCCGTCGCCATGGACTTCGACGAGGACGGCCGGCTCTACGTCGCCGAGTTCCCCGAGTACAACCAGTACGCCGGCACGAAGCCCCACGGCAAGGGCTGCGTCCGCCTCCTCGAGGACACCGACGGCGACGGCGATTACGACAAGAGCACCCTCTTCGCCGACGACGTACCGATGGCCTCCGCCGTCGCCTGCTGGGACGGCGGCGTCTACGTCGGCTCCGCCCCCGATCTGCTCTACCTCAAGGACACCGACGGCGACGGCAAGGCCGACGTGCGCCGGGTCGTCTTCACCGGCTTCGGCCGGGACCGCGCCGGCGAGGGGATGCTGAACTCGTTCCGCTGGGGGCTCGACAACCGCTTCCACGTCTCGACCAGCATCGACGGCGGCGACGTCCGCCGCGCCGGCCGGACGGAGGCGAAGACGGTCTCGGTCCGCGGCCAGGGCTTCCTCTTCGACCCGCGCGGCGAGACGTTCGAGCTGACCAGCGGCGGCGGGCAGCACGGCATGAGCCTGGACGACTGGGGCCGGACGTTCGTCTGCGGCAACAGCGACCCGTTCCACCTCGTCATGTACGACAGCCGTTACCTCGCCCGCAACCCGTACCTGCAGGCGCCGCCCGCCGCGGTCAACATCGCCCCGGCCGGCAAGTACACGAAGCTGTACCGCATCAGCCCCGTCGAGCCGTGGCGGGCGCTGCGGACGCGGCTGCGCAGCCAGGGGATCGTCCCCGGCTCCGACGAGGGGGGGACCCCGTCGGGCTTCTTCACCGGCGCCACCGGCGTGACGGTCTACCGCGGCGACGCCTTCCCGCCGAGTTCCGCGGCAACCTGTTCGTCGGCGAGGTGTCCAACAACCTCGTCTATCGCGCCCTCCTCGAGCCGGACGGCGTCCTCGTGACGGCCCGGGGCGCCGAGGAGGGCCGCGAGTTCCTCGCCTCGCGCGACAACTCGTTCCGCCCGGTGCAGATGGCCAACGGGCCCGACGGCTGCCTCTGGGTCATCGACATGTACCGCGAGCTGATCGAGGGGGCCGCCTTCCTGCCGCCGCAGATCCTCAAGCACCTGGACGTCGGCAGCGGCGTCGATCGCGGGCGGATCTAGCGCATCGTGCCGGAGGGGCACCGGCCGGACATGCGCGGCTGGGCAAGGCGACGACGGCCGAGCTGGTCGCCCTGCTGGAGCACCCCAACGGCTGGCACCGCGACACGGCGTCGCGGCTGCTCTACCAGCGGCAGGACCGTGACGCCATCCCCCCCTTGCGGCACCTGGCCGCCCGCTCGAAGACGCCGTCGGGACGAGCCCACGCCCTGTCCGCGCTGGCGGGGCTGGGGGCGCTGGGGCCGGACCTCGTGCTCGCCGCGCTGAGCGACCCGGAGCCGCGGGTCCGCGAACACGCCCTCCGACTGGCGGAACCCTTCTGCAAGGTCCGGACCAGAACGCGAGTGTGCCGTCCCATCCCCAGGCCGCCGACATGCGCGGCACGAGCCAGATGGAGAGGACGCCTCCGAGGTTACCGAAGAAGTTCAGGAACCCGGCCGCCGACCCTGGATTCCCGGCGCTGAGCGCCGTAACGGTGGTGAAGAACGGCGCCTCGGCCCCGTTGATGCAACCCGACGACAGACTAAGCGCCGCGATCGCGAGATAGGCGCTCGGCAGCGTCGCGCCAGCAGCGACCGCGGCCGCTGACGTCATCAGACACGCCACCGCCACCCGGCGCCGAGCGCGCAACGACCCGATTCGCCGGCCGAGCACATCCGCTCCCGCACCGATGATCGGCGCGAGCACCACGCCGGCGATGCTCGGGAGACTCCCCCAGAACCCGCTCGCCAGCACGGTGAAGCCGCGTCCCTCGGTGAGGTAGCGGAAGAACCAGAACACAAAGACGAACCAGGTGGCGGAGTGCAGGAGGTAGGCCAGCGAGAGCCGAACGACCGCGGCATTCCGCATGACATGCATCACCTCGGCGAGAGCTCCGGCGGCGCCGGTCAGCGCAGGCTCGACCTCCTGGTGCGGGACAGCAGCCGGCATCAGCACGAACCACACCACCGCCGTGATCAGACCCACCACTCCACTCAGCAGGAACACCGCGCGCCACCCGAACAGCTCCATCGTCGGCGCCATCAGGAGCGGCGCGGCGGCCGCGCCGAGCGCGGAGAGCGCGATGTAGATGGAGGTGGCGCGCACCCGCTCGCCGCTTGGCACGTATGCGACGACCGCCATCGCCGCAACGGGATAGACCGCGGCCTGCGCCGTGCCGAGCAGCACGCGCGTGGCGATGAGCGTGCCGAAACCCGCGTCACCCGCCGGCAGCAACGCCGTGACGAGCGAGGACACGCCGCACGCCAGCAGCGTCAGGGCAAGCGCGATCCGGGCCCCGACGCGCTCGCCGAACATGCCCGCCGGCACCTGGAAGAGCGCGTACGGGAGCTGGAACCCCCATGCGGTGACCGCGCCCATCGCCGCCATGGTGATGCCAATCGCCGGCACCATCCGTTCCTGGGCCACGGCCACATCGGCGCGTACGAGATACGAGACGAAGCAGACCAGGCTGAGCAAACCGGTGACCCGCCAGCTGTGAGACACGCGCGAACCGAGCATATCCCGGCTCTGCCGTTTCACATGACCGAGACTTGTCGCATCTCGGATCGACGCTGCGGTCACGACGTATTTCCCGCGGGACGCGCCGTGCTACGGTGAGGCGTGCCAATCCGTAGACTCACAGTCGCCGCTCTCGTCGTCCTCGCCACCGCCTGCAGCGCCTCGCGCCAGCCGGCGGACCTGGTGATCAAAGGCGCCACCGTCGTCGACGTTCAACAGGGCACGACAACGCCAGGCCGCGACATCGTCGTGCGCGGTGGTCGGATCGTCGCCGTGACGGCAGATGCTTCCGGTTACTCCGCGACCAACACGGTCGACGCGGCTGGCGCATTCGTGATGCCCGGCCTGTGGGACAACCACGTCCACTTCGGCGGCGGACCGGGCCTGATCGAGGAGAACCGCAACCTGCTGCCGCTGTATCTCGTCCACGGCATCACGACCGTGCGTGATGCGGCGGGCGATCTCAGCGAGAGCGTGCTGGAGTGGCGGAAGCAAGTCGCCGACGGCACGCTGCTCGGGCCGACGATCTTCACGTCGGGTCCCAAGCTCGAAGGCATCGACTCGATCTGGCCCGGCGACCTCGAGGTCGGCTCGGAGACCGACGTGCGCGCCGCGCTCGACAAGCTGCAGGCGATGCGCGTGGACTTCGTCAAGATGACGGAGAACACGCTGACCGCGCCGCTCTACATGTACGGGCTCGCCGAAGCGCGGCGCCGCGGATTCACAGTCTCGGCGCACGTCCCGGTCGCGCTCACGCTCGACCAGGTGTCCGAGGCCGGCCTCGGGTCAATCGAGCACATGTCCTACCTGCTGCGCGGAGGTTCTCCGCGCGAGGCGGAACTGAGCGCCGCAGTGGCGGCCGGCAAGATGTCCGGCGGCGACGCGGTGACGGCGATGATCGACTCGTTCGACGAGGCGACGGCGCTGGCCACGTTCAAGCGGCTCGCAGCCCGCGGCACGTACGTTACGCCGACGCTCAACGGCAGCCGGATTCTCGCCTATCTCGATCAGGACACGCACGCCAGCGACGATTACCTGAAGTACATCGGCCCCGGCTTGCAGGCCACCTACGAAGGCCGCATCACCCGCGCCGCGGCCGACGATGCGGCGGCGGTGGCGCGGCGTCACGCGCGCTTCGAGAAGAGCGCGACTCTGGTGCCGCTGCTGCAGAAGGCCGGGGTGACGATGCTCGCCGGGACCGACGCCGGCTTCCTCAACTCGTTCAACTACCCTGGCATCGGGCTCCACGAGGAGCTCGCGCTGCTGGTCAAGAGCGGCCTGACGCCGCAGCAGGCGCTGGTGGCGTCAGTGGTCAACGGACCGACGTTCCTGCACGTGCCCGATAATTACCGCGCCGTCGAGACCGGCAAGGTCGCCGACCTGCTGCTCCTCGATCGCAACCCGCTGGCCGACATCAGCGCGACGCGCGCGATTCGTGCCGTCGTGGTGAAGGGCCACCCGTTCGATCGCGCCGCGCTCGACGCGATGCTCGCAGACGTCGCCGCGCGGGCGCGCCGCGGCGCGCCGGCGACGCAGTGAAGCAGGCTCCAGGCTTCGGGCTTCAGGCTTCAGGAAGAACGCTTGTCACGCTGCCGCCTCCGGCGCTGAAGCCTCGGTGTGGCGGCACGCCGGGCAGCCCCCGCCGCGGCAGGTGCCCGTAGACCTCGAATTACGGCTCCGGGTCGTCGTTCGCGCCGGCGTCGGCGTTCACGTACTGAGCCAGCACGGTGTGAAACGCCATGCTCAGCTCCACCTCGATTGCCTCAGCGTCGTCGATGAGGCCGATCGCGGCGTCACCTGGCTCGATCTGCAGGGCCTCCGCTTCCACCTTCTTCAGCGGCAGTTCCAGCGCCTCGAGCCGGACGTTCAACGGCGGATGCGAATCGGTCGGGTGCATCGTCCGGATCGCACCGACGCTGCGCACCAGATCGCGTGAGGCGTCACGGGCGACGATGCCGGCGAAGAGGGAGCTGAGATTCCGGATCGACTGCCGATTCTTCGCGGCGTCGATGGCCGTCTCGCAGGCACTGTCCCACGCGCCGGAGTAGGCGTGGACCTTGACCAGCGCCGAGGCCATCGCCGCCGGGCTCGACACGCTGGCTCCGTCCTGGTCCGCGGCCAGCTCGCGGACGCGTCCGTGCTGGCGCTCCGCCAGCGCGAAGGCGTTGAGGAAGTGCGACATGACGCCGACCGCCGGCAGCAACGGAAGGAGGCCTGCGCCGCCCACGCCGGTGTTGCCGAGCGCGCGCAGCGAGTCTGCCGTGCCTCGGTAAATCGGGTAGAACCGCTGGCTGAACTGCGTATCCTGCCCCCGGAAGTGGCCGAGCTCGTGGCCGATCACCGCGTCGAACTCGGCCCGGCTCAGGATGCGGGCCAGTGGCAGCGAGCAGTAGAGCGTGCGGCCGGAGAGCGTTCCGTTCAGGCACCTCACGCGCGCCTCGGTGACGAAGAAGTTCGGGTCGAGACCGACCACTACGTGCTGCGGCCGCAGCGCACCCAGCGACTTCGCGAGCGCCTCGACGCGCTGATACAGCTGGCGTCCGGCTGCGCGATCGATGCGCATGCCGATCACTTCCGTCTCGGCGGGTCGGACTACGCCGAACGTGCTCCGCGCGACGGCCAAAACGCCGGCCAGCGCACCCATGCCGATCGCGATGATGACTCCGGTGTGAATCCGCCCGGTGAGCGTCCCTTCCACGTAGTAGAGCGTGACGACCGCGAGCGCGCCGTGCACCGCGATGAGGCCAATCACCGCGAGGGCCGTCATGTACAACCCCGGCCTGAAGGCATTGAGAAGCACGGTGCGACTTCGCGCCGCAACCGCGCCGGCCAGGCGGATCATCAAGAGAAGGCCGAGCCCGGCAGCGGCCGCCGCGACGGCGGTGGCGAGGAGATATCCGAGGTTCCGGAAGTGCCCGCACACGCCAGCTTCTTCCGGCGCCGCGCTGTCGCAGACATCGCTCACCGTCAGGACCGCAGTGCGGGCAGGGTCTAGGTCGGGCAAGGCCCGCACGATCTCCGAGCGCATCTCGCCGTTCATCCGGGCCCGCAGGCCATAGGCGGCGACGCCGGCGATCAACGGGACCGTCAAGACGACGCCGATCAACCAACGCTTGTGGAGCATGGCGCGCCTCCGTGGAGAGTCGCGGCGCGTCATCGCAATTCGCGGGCCAGCACGAGACTGCCTCGCATTACCAGGGAGTTATCGTGGGTGCGCGAACCGTCGTGTGCCGGAACGACGCACGCGCACACGAAAAAAGGCTTCAGGCTCCAGGCTTCAGGCTTCAGGAAGAGCGCTTGTCACGCTGCGCAGCTCTCCACGCTCAGTGGATGGTGATCCCCACACCCAGCTGGCCGAAGTTTGCATCGACGTTCGAGTTCTGCATCGCACTCCCGTTCCAGAACGGGGTGACGCTCACGTTCCGACCCACGCGGATGTCCCAGCCCAGGCCGAGCATCACACCCAGGCCGAACTCGGATTCGCCGAGATAGCTCAGGCTCCCGAGGCCGACGCCGCCGTTCAGAAAGAAGCCGGATCGGCGTGACGGATAGACGCGCACGCGTCCGTCCAGCGTGCCGACCGACAGCAGATCACCATCGACACTGCGCGCGAAGCCGGTCGTCCCCACGCCGAGCAGGACGTGCTGGTTCAGCGTCCCACCAACCGCGAGCCCTCCGCTCAATCCGGAGTCACGGCCAATGCAGTTCTCGCACCCTAGTGAGCCGAACCCGAAGCCCACGCTGAACCAGACGCCCTCCCGGAGCGGCTCCTCCTCGTCTGCCCGCAGCGTCGTCTGCGTGCGAGGCACGGGAGCGGTCTGCGCCGCCGTAGGCCGATCGAGCGCCTTCGAGATCGACAGGTCCATCGGTTCCAGGTCCGGTTGCGCCTTGCGAATCAGCTTGCTCGCGACCCACCCGGTCCGAAGACCGAACTGCGGGTCCTGGAACTGCACCTGGGTCCACTCTCCCGACTCACTGAGGACTCTCAGCGTGGTCCCGGCCGCCGCCACTCGCAGCGGGGTCGTCATACCGACCTTCAGGTAGATCGGCGCGTCGGCGATCACTGCCGCGGTCACCGCGGGCGCTACCGCCTGCTCGATGGCCGCGGCCGACGCGGTCGCCAGCCCTCCCCCGCAAAGCAATGGACCGAACCACAGAGCCGCACACCACGCGATCACCTTCCACCGTGCCTGCTGCATGACCTGCTCCACTCACTGGCGTGCCCTGGCCGATACGACCACCGGTACCAGCGTCCAAGTCATGGTCCGCGGCCCCTGTGTCAGGCTGGGTCGCAGTGGCGGCAGACTCGCGTAGAATCGCCCCACACCCACCGGTCGCCCGGTGACCGCGGATCCTTGTGCCCGTGCACGGAGGCCTCTATGCCGGAAGTCCCCCTGTCCGATGCGGTTTTCGCCAACTTCGTCCAGATCTGCTGCGCGTTCGCGCAAGGCGCAGGACACCTGCACGTCGAGAATGACGCGATCCTGCAGGCACGGGAGGACTACGCAGCGCCGCTCGAACGCGGTCTGGAACGGTGGGAGGTCGAAGGACCGCGGGCGCTCGAGGCGGCGCGCGCAATGGGCGCGCTCGCGGCGCACCAGGCGCTGCACGACGGCGTCGTGACGATCACGCGGGCCCACTACCAGGCCGCGCGAACGACCATCCACCAGCGCGCCTTCTGCCCGTTCCGCCACCACTACTGATGCGTGCTGACGGCGCCCGCCCGTGGTGGTTCTGGGCGCTGATGACGCTGGCCGCCGTCAAGGTGGCGCTCGGCAGCCCCGGCCTGCTGCTGCCTGCCGGCACAGCCGGCCCGCCGTCTCCCTTTCCGGGATGGGTCTACCTGATCACCATGGCCGTCTACGTGACGGTCGCAGGCACGCTCCTGCTCGGCGGACGACGGGACTCGCGCGCGATCCTGCTGGGCGGGGCGTTCGCCCTCACCGCGTCGATGGCTGCCGATCGCGGCCTGGTCCGCGTCGCGGCTCAGGCACCTGCGCTCCTCGCCCACCCGTCTGCGATCCTGGCGTCGCTCGATCCGGGCGCGTTCCGCCCGCTGCTGGTGTGGATGTTCGCGTGCGCGTTCCCGCGTGACGCGCTCGCTGGCACCTGGCGAAAGCTGGCGAGGACCGGGCTCATCGTCTGCGCGATCGTCGGCATCGCGATCTTCGCCGTCAGCGTGTGGTCGGCGTCCGACGTCATGCGCCGCACGCTGACGATCCCCGAGAGCGTGCGCTGGCTGCTGCCGAACGATCTGGCGGATCGCTCGTACCCGTTGGTCACGCCGCTCACGTTGGCCGGACTGGCGCTCGTGCTGGTGAACATGCGCGCGGCCGGGCGATCCGATTACCGCCGCGCCCAGGTATTCGTCGCCGGCTTGCTGCTTGGTACGGCCCCGATCCTGGCTGAGGCGGCCGCGGAGCTCTTCATCCCGCCCTACGGCCGCTTCATGTCGCAACCGACGCCGCGATTCTGGAGCGGCGTCGTGTTCTATCCCCTGCTCTACGGCGGGCTGTTGGTCGCCGCCTACGCGGTCTACAGCAGCCAGGTGCTCAGCGTGCGCCTGGTTGTTCGGAGGGCGGTACGCTACGCCTTCGCGCGGGCCACGCTCATCGGGCTGATCTTCGTGCCGTTCGCGATCCTGGCCTGGATCGTGTTCCAGGAGCGGAACGCGCCGCTCAACGAGCTGCTGGGCGGCCCGCGTCAACTCGCGCTCGTTGCGCTCGTCGCCGTCGCGACGCTGCTGCTGCTCGTGCGGCGGCCGCTCCTCACCGCGCTGGACCGTCGCTTCTTCCGCGAGCAGTACGACTCGCGGCAGATTCTCGCGTCGTTGATCGACAGCGGACGCAGCGCGCCATCGGTGGAGGTGCTGGCCGAGCACATCACCTCCGAGATCGACCGCGCACTCCACGTCACGCGCGCCACCCTGTTCCTGCTGGATGCGACCGGCGCCGGGCTGCACCCGGTTGGCGCCGCTGGCGAACCGCTCCCCGTGACTGCAACCCTGGCCACTCTTGTCGCCGGCGGCGACGCACCGATGGACGTGGGGCCGTCGAGCGCCGGTGAGACGCTGGCGCGGCTGCCGTCCGCGGAGCGGGGCTGGCTGGCAAAGGGCGATTTCCGGCTGCTGGTGCCGGTGAGCGACGGTCGCGGCGGGCTGGCCGGGCTGATCGCGATCGGCGAGAAACGCAGCGAGCTGCCGTTCAGCCGCGAGGACCGCTGGCTGCTGTCGCACACCGCCTCCTCGGCGGGGCTGGCGATCGGGCGGCTTCGACCGCTGACGCCGTCACCCGCCCCGGCCAACGGCGCCGAGCCGGCTCCGCCACCGCAGCTCGACCCGGCCCGCGAGTGCGCCCGCTGCGGGCGCGTGCACGCACCGGGCCTCGTCACCTGCACCGCCTGCGGTGGATCGCTGCACGATGCCCCCGTCCCGCTCTATGTCCACGGCCTGCAGGTAGAGCGTCGCATCGGCACCGGCGGCATGGGAGTCGTCTACGAGGCCACCGACCTCGCGCTGCGCCGCCAGGTGGCGGTGAAGACGCTACCGGCCGTGTCGATGGGGCACGCGCGGCAGCTGCGGCAGGAGGCGCGCGCGATGGCGGCGCTGTCGCACCCGAACCTCGCGACCATCTACGCCCTCGATCTGTGGCGCGGGACACCGCTGCTGCTGGTCGAGTACCTGCATGGCGGCACCCTCCAGCAGGCCCTGCGCGAAGGCTCGCTGCCGATTGCTCGCGTCCTCGACATCGGCATCGTGCTCGCGGGCGCGCTCGCCCACATGCACGGCCAGTCGATCCTGCATCGCGACATCAAGCCCAGCAATATCGGCTTCTCGTCGAGCGGCGTTCCGAAGATGCTCGATTTCGGTCTCGCGAAGATGATCGTCACTGCGGTGGGCACGCGCGAAGGCGAGCCGACCACCACGGCGACGACGGAAGGACTGCGAAGCGACTCGGCGGCGCTGCTGATCGGAACTCCCGCCTACTTCTCGCCGGAGCTGGCCTCGCTCCACCCTGCTGACTTTCACTCGGATCTCTGGGCGCTCGCGCTCACGCTGTATGAAGCGATCGCCGGCGCAAACCCGTTTGCGGGCGCGACGCACCTCGAGACGCTCGAGCGGATCGCGACGCTGACCCTGCCGCCCCTGGACACGGTTCGAGAGGACTGCCCGCGGGCCGTCGCCGAGTGCCTGGCCGGTGCGCTGAGCCGAGACAGGGACCACCGGCCACCGACCGCTCTGGCGCTGCAAGACGCCCTCCGCGCCGTGCGCGCTGCCCACTAGGACTACGAGATCGCGAGCATCGCCTCGAAGAAGGTTCGGGCCCACCCGGAGGTCGCGCCTCATATCCATGCGGCTCTCGAGGCCGCCGGCCGCCTGACCGCTATCCGGGCGGCGTGTGCGCCTGCGACATTTCAGCGGCGAGACGGACCAGCGCGCGACTCACCGCCATTCGTGCGGCGGCAAGGCTCGGCTTGTCGAGGGCCTCGGCGACCTCGGCGAGCGGACACCCCAGCTCTACGCGCAGGATGATGGCATTGCGATCCGCATGCGACAGCCGCTGAAGGGCCGCTTCGTAGCGCTCGAGCGCTTCGAGGCCGATCGCAGCTTCGAGCGGCGAGGGATCGGATGAGGCCTTGTCGGAATCGAGAGGTAACGGCGGCAGCCGGGCGCGACGGATCTGATCGCGCACCCGGTTGAGCAGAGCCTGACGGACGTAGGCCTGAAAGGCACCCTTGTGGTGAGGCTCGAAGGTGCCGAATGCGGTTGGCGACACCGGCCAGGGCCTCTTGAACCAGGTCGTGGGTGTCCAGGGTCCGCGAGCGAAGCCCGGCAGCCGGCCGTGCGCCCATCGCTCCAGCCGCGGCAGGTAGCGCGCGCACAGGTCGTTGAGCGCTTGCTCATCGCCCTGGCACGCACGCTCGACGAGCGTAAAGGAGGATTCGCTTTCGTCCATCGCGCCCGTCACGCGGCGAAGCCGTATTATAGTCGGCGCCTTCCACCGATCATGCCGGATGATGATGCGCTGGTGATTCAATTGGCGAGCGCCATCGTCGACGCGACTGGTCCGGACTGGGCCGCGGCAGAGTCGACGACCGGCAACGCCGACGCCCGGCGGCTGATCCGCGAACTGCGAGTGGTTGCCGCCCTGGCCGCGGTGCATCGCGAATCGCCGTCGCTGCCGACCACCACGGCTTCCGATGCGCCGAGCGACGACCCCATCGAGGTGGGGACCGTTGGCGCTTGCGGGCCAAGATCGGGCAGGGTCACTTCGGTACCGTGTATCTCGCCTGGGACGACGCGCTGGAGCGCCCGGTCGCTCTCAAGCTGCTTCGAGGGACCGAGCGTGTCGGGAGAGATCATCCAGGAAGGACGGCTGCTGGCGCGCGTCCGGCACCCGAACGTCGTCACCGTCCACGGAGTCGATCGACACGACGGCATTGTCGGCCTGTGGATGGAGTTCGTCGACGGCCTCACGCTGGCTCGCGTCCTGGCGACGCGCGGCGCGCTCGATCCGCGGGAGGCGGCGCTGGTCGGCATCGACTTGTGCCGCGCCGTCGCGGCCGTGCACAAGGCCGGCCTGGTCCACCGCGATATCAAGGCGCACAACGTGATGCGCGAGGGCAACGGGCGCATCGTGCTGATGGACTTCGGAGCCGGCGAGCTGCGCACGGAGCGATCCGGAGCAAGGTCCGCGGCCGGGACGCCGCTGTATCTCGCTCCTGAGTTGTTCGATGGCAGCTCCCGCGACGATTGCCAGCGACGTGTACAGCATGGGCGTGCTGCTGTTCCATCTCGTGACGAAGCGATATCCGGTCGAAGGCGGGTCGCTGGAGCAGATTGCGGCCGCGCAGGCGCGCCGAGAGCGATACGGTCTCGGTGAACTGCGGCCAGAGCTGCCGGACAGCTTCACGACCATCGTGGAACGGGCGCTCGACCGCGATCCGGCCCGCCGCTACCGGACCTGCGACGAGCATGCGGCGCGATCTCGATGGAGGTGGCACAACAGTACGAGTCGCCGCAGGCTCCCGCCGACGCGACCCGAGCGATCCGCACTAACCACGTCGATAGCCGTCCTGCCGTTCGCGACTCTCGGTCCAGATCGCGATGTCGAGTACCTCTCCAGCGGCCTGGCGGACGAACTGCTCACCGGCCTCGGCAAGGTGCCCGGCCTTCGGCTTGTCTCGCGCACGACGGCGGCCCACGCCGCCGCCGCGGAAACGGACATCCGCCACCTCTGCCGACGCCTCGGCGTCGATGCCGTGATCGAAGGCACGGTGCGGAAGTCGGGTGAACGGGTCAGAATCACGGCGCAGCTGGTGAACGCGGCGGACGGCTGCCATCTCTGGTCCGACGGCTACGACCGGGACGTGGGCGATGTCTTC
Organism: uncultured Acidobacteriota bacterium; assembly: GCA_963709325.1. Classification (GTDB taxonomy): domain Bacteria; phylum Acidobacteriota; class Vicinamibacteria; order Vicinamibacterales; family UBA2999; genus VFZN01. Next base: position 28,563 of record CAVPVV010000003.1, read on the forward strand.
GCGGTCGTCGACGACATTGCCCGAAGCGTCGTCGATCGCCTGAAGAGTGTCTCTCGCCGAGGTGCTGCGACGGCCGCTGATCGACCGGCACACCGACAACGCGCGGGCCTACGAGCACTACCTCAAGGGACGCTTCTACTGGACGCGGCGTCGGCACGGCGGGCTCATGGCCGCGCTGGAGCACTTCAAGAAGGCGATTGAGGAAGATGCCGGATACGCGCTGGCCTTCGCGGGGCTGGCCGACGCCTACGCCTTCATCGGCGTCTATTCGGTCCAGCGGCCGCGGACGGCCCTCGCTCAGGCCCTGACGGCCGCCGAACGGGCGCTGGCGCTCAACCCGGATCTGCCCGAGGCGTATACGTCGCTGGCCTTCATCAAGTTGGGCAACGACTGGGATCTGGCCGGCGCCGCGCGGGAGTTCGCCCGCGCCCTCGAGCTGGATCCGCAGCTCGCTCTCACGCGGATCTATTACTCGTGGCTGCTGGTGCTCCAGGGCGACGTCGCCAGCGCGATGGTTCAGGTCCGCGCCGCACAGGAGACCGAGCCGCTCTCACCCCTCGTGATGACCGGGGCCGGCCACACGCTGTACCTGGCGCGACGCTACGACGAGGCGATCGCGGCATGCGAGAGCAGCCTCGAGATCGATCCGAACTTCATCCTCAGCACGCATGTCATCGGCATGTGCCGGGCCATGCAGGGCCGCCTGTCCGAAGCGATCGAGCTCGGCGGAGCGGGCGGCGTCGATGTCAGGCCGCGCACCGTTCTATGTCGGCGTGCTTGGTTACTATCACGCACGCAGCAAGTCGATGGAGCAGGTGCAGGCGATTCTGCGTGAGCTCGACGCGCTCGCCGCGACCCGCTACGTTCCGCCCCATTGCCGGACGTTCATCTATGCGGCGCTGAACGATCTCGACCAGGCGTTCGAGTGGCAGGCCAAGGCGCAGGAAGACGGCGCGTCGCCCTTCTATTACATGTCGCCGCTCATCGACAATCTGGCTGCCGATCCGCGCCACCTCGAGCAGATGCGCGCGATGGGCTGGCCGTATTAGGCGCCCTGCGCGCACGCCGGGTGCGGGCCGGGCAGTGCGCATCACTTTCGGGTGCTCGCACCCGCTCGCAGCTGCCGCACCACGCACGGCGAGCGGATCATCTTCGGCAGCTCACCGACAACCAGTGGGAGGAAGGGACGCCGGCCTGGCGGCCGGTCCGCCGGTAATTCAGCCAAACCGACGAGCGAAAATCGTAAGCTCGCGTCTCGATCTGCGCGATCCGATCGGCAAGATCGTAATTCGATCCGCGCAGGCCGAGCGAACAAGTCGACGGTTGACGAAAAGAAAATATCCGGCCGATTCCGGCCGTGCTAGGCTCATTTTGTCCGTCTTATTCGGACTCGCAGCGCCACCGAGTCCATGTTTCCCGTGTATCCCCGCGCGGGTGCGGACGGTCTAAGAGAACGACACATCGTCAGAAAGGGGTCTCGATGTCAGGATCGGACAATGTCGTTGTACGGCCAGCCCGTGGTGTCGCCGGACTGGTGGTCGCGTGGCTGCTGATCGCGGCGTCATCGGCCGGGGCGCAGCCCGTTGCGCTCGGCTCGGCGGAAAGCTTCGGCGTGCTGGGGCGGACCGGAGTCACCAATACCGGCGCGTCTGCTGTGATCGGCGATGTCGGTGTTGGGCTTGCTGGTTCGGTGACCGGTTTCCCTCCGGGCACCGTGGACGAGAACAGCGACGTCCGCGAAGGCGATGCCGTTGCCGTGCAGGCGCTCCTCGACGCACGTCACGCCTACGAGCTCGTCGACGCGCGCACGTGTCCCGCGGCAAACAACCTCACCGGTCAGAACCTTGGCGGACGGTCACTCGCGCCAGGCGTTTACTGCTTCGACGGCAACGCACCGCTCACCGGCACGCTGACGCTCACCGGCGCCGGGCCGTGGACGTTCCAGGTCGGCGGGCTGTTGGCGATCGACCCGAGCGCGCAGGTGCTGGCACCGGGAATCACGACCGTGTGCAAAGGGTCGTCGGTGAACTGGCAGGTGGCCGGCGCGAGCACTACCGTCGGTGCCGGAGCATCGGTGATCGGCAACATCCTCGCCCTTAACGACGTCGCACTCGGCGCGGCGGCACAACTCGATGGACGGGCCATCGCGATCGCCGGCGATGTGACGATGTCAGCCAATCAGGTCGCGGCCTGCAGCTTCGGCGGACGATTCCCGCCGCACGCAGCAATCAAGGTGACCGGTGGCGGACAAATCTGGGTGCCGGATCCCGACTCGACGGATTCGCGCCGCACCGGCCACGAACGGGCGACGTTCGCGTTCGTCGCAATCCCCGGCGAGCCTGGCAGCGACGCTCGCGGACGGTTCCTTTATCTCAATCACGCCAACCGCGGCCACCTCGCGGGGTTCGGGCCGGTGCACACCGCCGGCCGCGTCCAGCATATCGATGTGGTGGAAGTGGACACAGACGGCTCGCCGAAGACCGTACGCTTCGACGGCATCTGCGAGCGGCGGCCCAACTGCACGTTCAGCGTGCTCGTCCGGGACAACGGCGAAGGCCGGCGCGACGGCGACGACGATGATGACGAGGACCACGACGGCGAGGTGGATGACGACAGCGGAAGCGATCATCATGGATCCGATTCGGCGCCAGACCGGCCCAATCGTCCACGCGACCTCTTCGGCGTAGTTATCGTTGCCGGCGGCGAGATCGTGGAGGCGCGCGCGCTCCGCCCGATCGCCAGGGGCAACATCCAGTTCCATCGGCGGCCCGCGCCGGCGCTCACCACCGATCTCAACGACGTCGAGTTCGGGGCCGGCCAGTCGATGGCCGTCGACGCATCGCTCGGCGCCGGGCCGGTTGCCACGCGTGCCGACGCCTACATCGTGCTGGAGCTTCCGAGTGGCCAGCTGATGTCGTGGACCGGTGCGGGACTGGTGCCCGGGCTCGTGCCCGTGGCCCGCGGCATCGTGCCGGTCTCGCTGACCGCACCAGTGGCGCAGATCACCATCCCGCGCGGCGCACCTGCCGGACGCTATACATGGTTGTCGGCGCTGACCGCGGCAGGAACGCTCAACCTGCTGACACCGATCTCGGAGTCGGTGTTCACGATCAAGCAGTAGAAGGCTTCAGGCTCCAGGCTCCAGGCTCCAGGCTTCAGGCTTCAGGCTTCAGGCCTGTCGCGCTACCGACGTGGAGGGCTGGCTCGCGCCAGCCCTCTCGTCTCTTCTACGGCTACGTCGCCAGCCGAAGAGGATGATGTCGATCAGCTTCACCTCGATCCGCTTGCCCGTCGCGGCCATCCCCATGAACGGCCCCTCGTCAGCTGACGACGCCGGTGCGGCCACGAGCGGCTCCTGCGGCTCGATGGCTCCGAGGTTCTTGACGATCTGGAAACGGCCGCTGCGCGCCTGGGCGATGAACATGTTCATCCGCACATGATGCTGGCCGGGTACCATCGCCGCCGGACCTCCCGGCCCCTCGACGATCCGCGCGTGATCGAGGGCGGCAATCACCTCCGACTGGGTGAGCGAGCCCGCCTCGGTCACCGCCGCGGCCCAGAGCCGCAGCCCACGGTAGAGGCCTGAGCAGGCGCTACCGCCGGTGAACTTGGCAAGACCGGGGTAGAGCGCGTCGTACTGCGCGAGCAGCTTCTGGCTGAAGGGATCGGCCGACGGCCTGGTAGTAGTCGAGGCAGCTGTAGAGCCCCTCGACGTGCGCGGCCGGCACCATGTTCAGGAAGTTCTCGTCGAAGTAGGTGCAGACCAGCTGCCCGCCGCGCGCGCAGAAGCCCGACTGGTGCAGCTGGTCGAGAAACGCTGACACGCCGGGAGGCACGGTGGTGTTGAAGACGACGTCCGCGCCGCTCGAGGCGATCTGGTCGATCGTCGCCCGATAGTCGGTGTGATCGAGCGGGAAGTACTCCTCGCCGACAATCGACCCGCCGTTGGCGGTCACGACCGCCCGCACCCTCGGTTCATCACCCGCGGCCAGATGTAGTCGGCCGACGGCAGGTAGAAGCGCTTCGCCCCGGTCTGCTGCATCAGCCACGGGATGAACGGTTCGACCTGCTGGGCGGGCACGGGGCCGGTGCAGAAGATGAGCGGGTCGGATTCCTGTCCCTCGTACTGCTCCGGGTAGATGTACAGCGTCTTCCCCTTGACGACCGCGGGCCCCTTGATGGCCTGCCGGGTGGAGCTGTAGATGCCGCCGATGATGACGTCCACGTGGTCCTGTTCGACCAGCTTCGCTGCGCTGGCGGCGGCCACCGCATCGTCGGTCGCGCCGTCCTCGAGGTAGAGTTCGAGGGACCGCCCGAGCAGGCCTCCCTTGGCGTTGATGTCGCCGACGACCATCCTGGCGACGTTGGCGTTGGCGAGGCCGACGAACGAGAGCGGACCTGTCTGGTCCGCGATGACCCCGACCTTGATGGGCTGAGCGGTGGTCTGAAGTCTCCTGGTGAATGTGCGCATGTCCTCCTCCTGTGGTATGTATGCTGCGCCTATCGCCCGGGTAATACATCGGGAGAACTCCCCATTTTGCATGGCTCCCCTCCGTCTCGGTGAATTCGTCGCCACCCTGGCCCTCGCCCAGGACAACGCCTTCGGGCAGCCGCTCGAGTCGCAGCTGCGCTCGTGCCTGCTCGCCAGCTGGCTGTGCGAGACCGCGGACTTCGACCGCGGGGTGCGGGAAACCGCCTACTGGGTGGCGCTGCTCCGCTACGTCGGCTGCACCGGCCATGCCCACGAGGTCGCGACCGTATTTGGCGACGAGATCGCGATTCGCGCGCAGACGCTGGTCCACGACGCCGCGAACCCCGCCGAGGTGATGCGCGACGTGGTGGCCTTCGCCACGGCCGGCCGGACCGCCGGGGAGCGTGACGAGATCGTCAAGATGCTCCAGCAGACCGCCCACGAATGGGCGGTGCACAACTTCGCCTCGGGCTGCGAAGTGGGCGACATGCTGGTGCGTCGGCTCGACTTCGGGCCCGGGGTTCGTGAGTCGCTTGCGTTCACGTTCGAGCGCTGGAACGGCAAAGGGTTCCCGGCCCATGCACGCGGTGAGGCGATCCCGCTCCCGATGCGAATCGTGCACCTCAGTCACGACATGGAGGCGATCGGCCGACTCTTCTCGCCGGACCATGCCATCGAAGCCGCGCGCGAGCGTCGCGATCGAACCTACGATCCGGCGCTCGCCGATCTCTTCGTCGCGCACGGACGGGAATGGCTCGAACGGCTGCGCACCATCGAGCCGTGGGATGCCGTTCTCGCCCTCGAGCCCGAGCCTCATCGAATCCTGGCTGGTGAGGCGCTCGACGAGGCCCTCACGGTGGCGGCCGACTTCATCGACCTGAAGTCGCCGTTCATGGGCGGGCACAGCCGCCGCTGTGCGCAGCTTGCCGCCGACGCCGCGCGGGTCCTCGGTCTCCCCGACGAGGCCATCACGACCCTCCGCCGGGCTGCCCTCGTCCACGACTTCGGCATCACCGCCGTGCCCAACTCCATCTGGGACAAGCCCGGCGCGCTGACGCGGACCGAATTCGACCGCGTCGAGCTCCATCCGATGCTGACCGAGCAGATGCTGCGCCGGTCGCCGGCGCTGGCCGTGCTCAACCCGGTCGCGTCCGCACATCACGAGAAGTGCGACGGGTCGGGCTACCACCGGCGCACGCCCGCCGATACCAGCAATCTCGGCGCGTGCGTCCTCGCGGCAAGCGAGGTCTATGTGGGCATGACCACCGACAGGGCCGACCGGCCGGCGCGTTCTGCCGCCGACGCGGCCGCCGAACTTCGCCGGCTCGAGTCGACCGGGATGCTCGAGCCTCGCGCGTGCCGCGCGGTGCTGGTGGCCGCCGGGCATGGTGAGCCGGAAACGGGGACCAGCCGGCGGCTGCAGAATCCAGGCGGCCTGTCGTCGTCGACAGGTCGAGGTGCTGCGCCTCGCGGCCAGGGGACTCACGACGCGCGAGATTGCCGATCGGCTGTACATCTCGACCAAGACCGCCGACCACCACATCCAGGACATCTACAACAAGATCGGTGTCTCGACGCGAGCCGCCGCGGCGTTGTGGGCGATGCAGAACGCCGTCGTCGGCTGAGCGCGCAATATGTCCGGCGGAGTCGCAAGCACCGAAGACATCGACATCGGCGCGCTGATCGACCGCGGAACGTGGAGCGGTTATCAGCGCATGCTCGTCGCACTCTCCTCGCTGACGCTCGTCTTCGATGGCGTCGACCTGCAGCTGATGGGGGTCGTCATCCCGGAAATCATGCGCGACTGGACGGTGGCGCGATCCGCGTTCGCTCCCGTCCTGGCGGTGGGGATGATCGGCATGCTGGTCGGCGCGGCCGCGGCGGGGATCGTCGGTGATCGCTACGGCCGCAAGCGCACGCTGCTCGGCAGCATCGTCCTGTTCGGCGCGGCGTCGGTGGCGATGGCGGCGTCCACGTCGCTCCTCTCGCTCGGCGTACTTCGGCTCGTCGTCGGATTCGGCATCGGCGGCGCCATACCCAACGCGTCGGCACTCGTCGCCGAGTACGTGCCGGCCCGGCACCGGCCGTTGGCCGTCACCTTCGCGATCGTGTGCGTGCCGCTCGGCGCCTCGCTGGCGGGCCTGCTGGCCGCGGCCGTTGTCCCGGTATTCGGATGGCGCGCCTTGTTCCTGGTCGGCGGCGTCATCCCCCTGGCGGCCGCCCTGCTGCTGTCGTTGGCGCTCGTCGAATCTCCGCGCTACCTCGCCCGACATCCCGAGCGGTGGCCGGAGCTCGAGCGAATCCTGGCCCGATTCGGCCATGCGACGCCCCCGTCCGCCTCGTTCAGCGACACTGCCGAGGCGCTGGCGGGTCGCGCAACGGTGTCAGCCCTGCTCCAGCCGCCGTTCCGCCGCGACACGCAGGCGCTGTGGGCGGCATTCGCGAGCTGCCTGCTCGCGGTGTACCTCGGCTTCAACTGGATCCCCGCGATGCTGACCGGCGCGGGCTTGAGCCCGACCCTCGGCAGCCTCGGCATCACGATGTTCAACTTTGGCGGCGTGATCGGCGCCATCGCCGGTGCGCTCGCCTTCTACCGGGTCGGCTCTCGAACCACGATGATCGTGATGTCTGGCGGCGCGGCCGCCGGCGCCGCCGCCCTGAGTTTCATGTCGCTCGGTCCGGACACGTCAACCGCCGTCCTCATGACGCTGCTGGCCGTCACGGGCGGCCTGGTCAACGCGGTGCAGACGACGATGTACGCGCTGGCGGCGCAGATGTATCCGGCGGCGATACGCTCGACGGGTGTCGGCGCCGCCGCGGGGATCGGCCGTATCGGCGCGATCGCCAGCACGTATGTCGGCGCGTGGACGATCGAGGGCGGAGGCAGCGCGCTGTTCTTCGCGACGGTCGCTGCCGCCATGGTGCTGACGGGGGTCGGGCTCGCGGCCATCGAGCGGCACATCCATCCCGCGTCCACGAGCGCTTCATGAGCGCCGGCCGCGGCTGGCTCTCGTCACTCCCGGATGCCGTATGCCAGGAGTGCCGGCTCCTCGCCGAACGTCAGATGCCGCAGAACGCCTTCCACTCCGCCTCCACCTGCGCCAGCGATCGGCCGTAGGCCTCCTGAACCCGCGCCTCGAACGTGTCCGACGAGGCGCCGTACAGTCGTCTCATCGGCGCCGGCCCATAGGTTTGCATCAGGTAGGCAAGAAACGACGCGCTCGTGTTGTATGCCACGTCCTGCGGGCGACTCTCCCACCCATCGTCGTTGGCCAGCTCCGCGATCGGCGGCAGGCGTGTGGCATTACGCGCCGTCCAGGAGTAGAGGAACGTCGGGCCGACCGGGTAGAACCGCTCCGAGACTAGCGCCGAAGGCAGCCCCTCGCGCATCATGGTCGTGCCCGCTCGACCGAGCCCCACCCACAGGATGACGTGATTGGCTTCGTGGTTCACGAGCGCAAGCAGGCTCCCGTCGAGTGGTGGCACCGAGACGGCCTTGAACGACTCGGTCTCGGGATACGCGGTCCCGCTGTGATCGGACAGCCGCCCGGCTTCGGCGGCCGAAGGATACAGGATGCCCGTCACGTGCCCGGCATACGTGAGCTCGAGCCGCGCGTTGGTCACCGCGTACTGATCCTCGAGCCAGTCGATCAGCGTCGCGATCGACTGGTCGGCAAACGATCCGGGCTGCACCTGCAGCCTGAAGTGGGCGCTCGAATGCGCCGTCCACTCGCCCTCGATCGGTGTCGGTCCCATCACCGATTGGCAACCGGCCAGCAGCAAGACGAGACCCGGCACGAGAAGCCGCCGTCGGTCAGCGCACATAGAGCACCCCGACGGTCAGCTGCCCCTGCCCCACCGAGTAGGTGTGGAAGCTCGTCATCCGCCACACGCGGCCGAGGACGTAGCGGCCGGTCAGATGCGCGTGCCGCGCGATCGGCAGCCGGCCCTCGATCGCCACGTCGGACCTGAAGCCGCCGCCCCAGTAACCCTCTTCGAGCCCGGTGCCGCCGGTGTGGCTCTGGTTCGATCGGGTGATCGCGAGTCCCGCGGTCCAGGCCAGTTCGATCTCGCCCCGCGGCCACCTGCCGTAACGAGCCGCGACGACGCCGGCGACGCCCGCGTCGCGCTCCGAACGGGAGAAGTCGATCGCCGGTTCGTAGTGTCGGGAGGTGCCGCGTTAGGCCAGGCCGGTCTGCACGCCGATGCCGAGATCGAGGCCTCCGGTGAACAGGTCCCGCGCCGGATACGCTCGATACTCGTAGCTGCCCTCGACGCGGGACGCATGGTCGTTTGCGGGCAGCGAAATGCGATCGACGAGCGTGACGTAGTCCAGACTGGCGGCGCGGGCGAACGTCACGTCGAAGCGATGCCGCCGGCCGCGGCTCGATCGCTGGTACCGCCCACCGAGAAGCGGGCCGTGGCCCTCCAGGGTCGTTGGAGAGCCGTCCATCGGGAAGGCGGTGAGCGCGACGTCGCGGAAGGCAAAGGTCGCGTAACCGGCCGACGCGCTCCAGTCCGATCGGCGAGTGTCGGGAGTATCAGGCGGAGGACTCGCCGGCTGCGCGGCTGCTTCCACGACGATGGTGAGGATCAGGCCGAGTGTGGCCGAGAGCACCAGCAGCATGCGCGTCCTCCTTCCGGCAGGGTGGCTGCGAAGAACGAGGAGCAAAGCGGGTGCCACGAGCGAGCGGCGCCGGCGGGGACCAAGTGCGTGGAGCGAGGGCCGAAGTGCGGCGATGGCCGCGCGATCGACGGCCATGCAGCGGCGTTACCGAAATCCCGGCACGACAGCCGAAGTGAACCGTTGGCGGCCCGGTGCGCTCGAGCACCGGACCGCCCACGTTCAACTGGCTACGTAATCAAGGCACGCTCACTGCGTCCGCGTGGCCGATCCGGTCTCGGGCGGCGGTCAGCGGCATCGTGCACTCCTATCGCCCGGGGGGGCCAGGCGATGGTGCGCGAGGAGCGTGGGCCGTTACAACACGCCGCGACGATCTCTTGCTGAGCTGGTCCCGGTCAGTGCCGCGTCTGGGCTGCCGCTTGTCCTTCCGAGGTTCCGCCGCCGAACAGGTTGCCAAAGAAGTCGCCGGGGTTCCATGCCGGGCGCGCCGTCTCCTGCGCCACGAGCCATCCGGTCAGAAAGTTGATCCGCGCGTGCTGCGCGCCAGCCTCGAAGTTGAAGGCCTGCGACATGTCGTCGTTTGGCTTGTGATACACGTCGCGGCGGTAACCCGCGTTGATGGCCGCGCCATCGAGACTCGGGTCGCCGGTCTTGAACCCGCTCTTGATGAACAGCGACGGCACGCCCTGGCGCACGAAGCTGAAGTGATCGCTGCGGATGAACAACACCTGCTCCGGGATGGGGTCGGTGCCGATCCCGATGCCGAGGTGCTCGGCCGCCTTGGTTACTGGTCCCACGAGCGTCGAGTGCTGCGCCCCGTAGGGGACGATGTCGAGCAACGGGTGATAGAGGAACGGCATGTCGAGCGTGAGGTCGGCGACGATGCTGTCGGCGGGCACGGTTGGGTGACGCGCGAAGTAGTCGGAGCCGAGGAGGCCCCGCTCTTCGGCCGTCACGAACAGGAACAGCGCCGAGCGACGGGGCCGCGTCGGAAGTGTCGAGTAGGCGTGCGCGACTTCGAGGACGATCGCCACACCCGACGCGTTGTCGTGCGCGCCGTTGTAGATGTCGTCGCCGTTCATCGCGACCCCGCGCCCGAAGTGATCCACGTGGGCCACGTAGACGACGTGCTCGCCCTTGAGCGCCGGATCGCTGCCCTCGAGACGCGCGATAACGTTGGCGCTCTCGACGTCTTTATGCGTCGAGCGCGTGGTAATCGACACGCGGGTCGCGAGGTCGAACGCCTGCGGCGTGCTCTTTGCAGCCGCGGCGAAGACTTGCGCGGGCGGCTTCGACGCACCGGCGAACAGCGCCTCGACCCCCGACTGATTGAGCGATGCCGAACCGCGCAGGGCCGGGTCGCCGCGATTGGGGTTTCCCTGCGCGTCCACCCAGGCGTAGCTGCCCTGCTTGCCGGTGGCGACGCTCACGTCCCAGCGAAAGCGGGGATCGTCGGCCGACGTGAAGCTGATCGTACCGATGGCGCCGCGCTTGATCGCCTCGGACTCCTTGGCCGCGCCTGACGAGTAATAGGCGCGCTCGTTGCTCGGAAGCATCGCCGGTGCGCCGCTCAGGTAGGCGACGACTTTGCCCTTCACGTCCACGCCGGAGCCGTAATCGTCGTAGCCGAGCCCGGGAGCGCTGACCCCGTACCCGACGAACGCCACCGGCGCATCGTCTATGGCGACATCCTCGCGAAGCGCATCCGCTCCGAGCAAGTAATCCTTGCCGTAGGTGAGGCTCCTCTTCCCAGCCGGCGTGCGCACCGCCATCGAGCTCTTGTCCTCGACGACCACGCTGTTCCGCAGCGGCACGCGCTGCCGGTAGCCGCCCGATTCGCCGGCAGGCGCCAGGCCATACGACTTGACGTTGGTCTCGACGTAGCTGAGCGCCTCTTCATAACCGGCGGACCCGAGCCCGCGTCCCTCGAGCTTGTCGTCGGCCAGGAAGCGCATGTGCTTCTCGACCTCGCCGGCGCGAATCCCGGTGAGCGCGGACTTGATCTCGGGCGAGTCGAGAGAGCCCGCCTCGCGGGGCGGAGACGCCGATCCGCCGCACGCGCTGACCAGCCCGACGACCGCGATGCCCGCCCCGATCTGACGTCCCCAATGCCACAACATGCTCGTCTCCTCGGCTTCGCGGCTGGTTCGAATAGGAGGTGCCCGCTCCTGCCGTGCCTATGTTACCCGCGGAACCCGTCGCGGCCCTGCTAAACTCTGCCGTAGCCCCCGCTGATGCCCACTTCATCGGTTCGCTCAACCGCCCTGTTGGTGCTGAGTGCCCTCCTGTGCACGCTCGGCGGCGCACGGCCGGCCGCGGCACAGCCCTTTGCCTACACACTCGTTACGCAGTACCGCAACGACACGAGCCCGGTGCCCCAGAAGCTGGTGGTGATTGACACCCGGACGCGCTCCCGGGTCGCCGACATCCCGCTGGAGATGGGGTGCCTGGGTTGCGGCGTACCCAGGAGCCTGGCTGCCTCGCCGGACGGCGCGCGTATTTTCGCCGTGAACCGGGCATCCAACACAGTCTCGGTCGTCGATACCTCGACCCGCACGGTCATCACGAGCGTGCCGATTGGCGGCGCGAGCTCGCCGATGCCGCCGGCGCTCGCGATGCAGCCGAACGGAACGAGGCTCTACGTTCTTCGCGGCAGCAGCATCCTGGTGCTCGATCCGAGGACTCTGTCGCCCCTCACCACATTTCAAATCACTGCCAGCACGAACGCGTTCGACATCCTGGCCGCACCAGACGGGCGCCTGCTCTACGTGATGGAAGCCCTCGGTCGCGTGCTGGTCCTCGACGCGGGCTCGGGCACTCTCCTCGGATCCGTCCCGGTGCCGGCCGGCACCATCAGCTCCATGGATCTGGCCCGCGACGGCTCGCGGCTCTACGTGACCGGTAATCCTGGCTTCGGCAATCCGGCAAACGTCGCCGTCTACGACACCGCCACACTCCAAGCGGTGGCGACGTTCACGGCACCCTCGTGGAGAGTCCGTGTCCGGCCGGACGATGCGGAACTCTGGCTGGCGGGAGATTCGAGGCTGACCATCTTGAATCGTTCGTCCCTTTCCCTCGTCAACACGATTCCGTGGAGCCTCGGTCCGCAGGTGATGGATTTCACGCCGGATTCCTCCCTCGCGTTCGTGTCGGTTGGGGCTGGAGTGCGGGTCGTCTCCACCGCGAAGGGAACTGTGGTCGGGGACATTCCAATCGACCTCGCGACCGAAGGCGTTCCCGGATCCATCATCATCCCTACGCCACCGCCCGATGCGCCGACTCTCGTGCGGGTGCGATCGATCGACGGGCTCACCGTCACCCTGCAATGGCAGGCACCCGTTGCCGGCACGCCGCCGACGGCGTACCGGCTCGAGGGCGGCATCAACCCGGGTGAAACGATCGCGACACTGGAGACCGCTAGCGCCGCGCCGGTGTTCACGTTCACAGCTCCGAGCGGATCGTTCTACGTGCGAATACGCTCGCTGAACGGCGCGATGCAGAGCGCGCCATCGAACGAAGTGCGGCTCGTCACGGCGGCGGCGGGCCCGCCGTCGGCGCCGCAGAACCTGCGCGCTCTCGTCAACGGCGCGGCCCTCTCGCTCACCTGGAGAAACACGTTCGCCGGCGGTCGTCCCGACGCGATCTGGTTCGACGTCAGCGGCACCGTCACCACGTCGATCGGTTTCGCACTCACGGAGGCGGTTGCCTACCCGACGGTCCCGCCCGGCACCTACACGGTGCGGGTCCGCGCGACCAACGTCGCCGGTACTAGCGCGCAATCGAACGCGGTGACCGTCACCATTCCTGGTGCGTGCGCGGGCGTTCCCGACGCGCCAGTCAATCTCGTAGCCTACCGCCAGGGCTCCCTGCTCTCGCTCTGGTGGGATCCTGCGCCGACCGGCGCGGTTACAACCGCATATGTGGTTACTGTGACGGGTGCGTTCAACGGCAGCCTGCCGGTCACCGGCACCGCAATCAGCGGCACAGCGGGCCCCGGCACTTACGCGCTAACAGTCGCAGGAACGAATGCCTGCGGACAAGGGCCGGCAACCGCCGCGCAGACGCTGACGGTGCCATAGCCCGAGGTCCAAGGCACAGGGTCTTGGGGTCGAGGTCTTGGGGTCTTGGGGTCTTGAGGGAACCTGGCGAACCTCGAGAACCTCGAGAACCTCGCGAACCTCGCGAACCCCGAGAACCTCGAGAACCCCGAGAACCTCGAGAACCCCGAGAACCTCGAGAACCCCGAGAACCCGGCGACGTCCGTTCCAACCCCCGGCCCCGCTGCTCCGTCAAATCGGTCGCATTCAACTGGAGCCACCGATGATCAGTGCCGTTCTCCTCGCCGCCGCGTTGTCCGTTCAGCAGCCCGACCTTCGCGACGTCGAGTCCGTGAACAAGCTTCTCGCCTCGCTGCGCGCGGCTGACCCGGCGGTCTGCGAGCTCGCCGGCCGTTCCCTCACTAATTACGGCGGGTTCTGGGACACCGACGTGCCCATGCCCCAGCCGATGCCTATGCCGATGCCGACGCCCACGCCCATGCCGCGAGCCGGCGGCGGCATCGACATCCCCAGCCCGCACGTCGGCCGATTGGGGCGCAACGAGCTCGATCCGCAGGTACTCCAGGCATTCCGCAACGCGCTCAAAGACCCGAGCCGCTGCATCCGGAACATCGCGGCGCGGATGGTGGCGCGCGCGAAGCCGGCGTGGGCCGCGGCCGAGTTCGGCGGTCTGGTGAAACAGGCCGACGCGGGTCTTCGAGAGACCGGCCTGCTCGGCCTCGGGGAGCTCGAGGATCCTCAGACGATGAGCGTCATGACGACGGCGCTTGGAGACCGCGAACCGGCGGTGCGGGCGATGGCCGCGTGGGCGCTGGGCGAGCTCGAACACACCGGCGCGATTCCAGCGCTCGGCCGCGCCCTGGGCGACGAGTCACCAGTCGTGCGGCGCCGCGCGGCGTGGGCGCTCGGCCAGATCGAAGACGACGAAGCACTCGCCCCGCTCGAAGGCGCGCTCCGCGACCGGGCGCCCGAGGTGAGGCAGATGGCGATCTGGGCGATCGGCGAAATCGAGTCGCCAAAGGGCGTTCCCCTGCTGCGCGGGATCGTGAGCGACGCCGACTGGCAGACGCGGCAGATGGCCGCCTGGGCGCTCGGTGAGATCGAAGATCGGAGTTCGGTGGACCTCGTCGCACCGCTCGTCAAGGACCGCGATCCGCGAGTTCGCCGCATGGCCGCGTGGGCGCTCGGCGAGATTGAGAGCGATGCGGCGATCGCGGTGCTGGCGCCGCTGGTCCGCGACGCCGACCTGGACATCCGCCTCACGGCGCTGTGGGCACTGGGCGAGATCGAGGGCAAAGACGCGGTGGACGTGATCGTGCCGGCGCTGAAGGATCGTGACGCGTCCGTCCGGCGGATGGCGGCATGGGCGCTCGGCGAGATCGAGTCATCCGCCGCCGTGCCAAGCCTCACGCCGCTGCTCCGCGACCCGGAAGACGATGTGCGGGCCATCGCCGCCTGGGCGCTCGGCGAGATAGAGAGCGCGTCGGCGCTCTCGGCGCTCGAAGCCGTGCGCGACGACCGCTCGCCCACGGTGCGGCGCGCCGTCCGCTGGGCTATCAACAATATCGACGACCGCCGCTAAGTTTCCGCGGGCCGGCGTCCCAATGACGATTGGGGATTGACGATCGGCGATTTATTGACGATCCGCCGATTGTGGGATTGCGCCATTCGATTGACGATTGCGGCATTGCGAGATTGAGCGATTGTAGAAATCACGATTGGAGATTGATTGCCGATTGGAGTTGACGATTGGAATTGACGATTGCGATTTTGGGCGCGCCCAATCACAAATCGTGATTCGCCGGATCCCTCAATCGCCAATGCATCAATCGCCAATCGAATGGCGCAATCCTCAATCGACGGATCGTCAATAAATCGTCAATCGTCAGTCACCAAATCGTCATTGGGGAGCGGGCGGCGAGCCCGTAATAGCCTCTTTAACGAGCCGCCGCAACGCCTCGTCGTCGAGCCGCCAACTTTCGCCGGCCGCCTGCTCGACTTCGGCGACGAGGAAGATGATGTGGTCGGAGATGCTCGGGACCGCAGCGCGAATCTCGGTGTCCTGCCGGCGTTCTTGACCGGCCTTCAGGTTCTTCACCGTCGTCAGCCGCTGGACCGCCTTGGTCTGCCCGTCCCGCCCCACGATGACCGCCGCCAGCGTGTAGGACTTCACCTCGTCGAAGGAGCGATTGCGGGCTACCACCGCGTAGATCGGCCGCCCGAGATTGATCTGCCGCTGTTCGAGCGTGCCGACAACTACGACCGGCCACTCGGGGTGGACGTCGAGCGCGATGGCCTGCGAGGTCATGTCCTCGGGCTTGATGCGCCGGAAGATGTCGTCCTTGGGCAGCTGCTCTTCGGGCTTGATCTGCGCCCAGGCAGGGACCGCCGTGATCGCTCCCAGGAAGCACACCGCAGCCGCTTGTCGCGCGAGACGCATCATCACCTCCCGGGACTGTCGACGCCGCGGTCAGAATAGATCAGAACACCGCGACCAGCGCGGTACGAGAACGGGCCGCGCCCTGCGCACGCGCTATGGAGCGACGGCTTGCGGAGGCCAGCACAGAACGAAGGTGGTACCCTCGCCCTCGGCTGACTCGACGGTCACCGAGCCGCCGAGCGCCTCCATCGCGTCCCGAACGATGCTCAACCCCAATCCGAGGCCTTGCGTCTTCAGCTCCGCATCGCGATCCGCGTGGGCGCGAACGAACGCCTCGAAAATGGAGGCGAGGCGGGCGCGAGGCACGCCGAGACCGTTGTCGGCAACGGCAATACTCAATGCGGTGCCGTCCTCCTGCCGACGGACGCGGACCCAGCGGTCGGCCTTGTTGGGATCGCTGTACTTGACCGCGTTGGCGAGCAGGTTGAGGAACACGAGCTCGACCCGGGCGGGCTCGAGCCGTACCTCGGGCAGCGGATCGATCTCGATCACCACGCCTCGCGCCTGCGCCATCTCGAGCAGCTGTTCGGCGACATCGCGAACGAGGGCATCGAGCTGAATGACCTGGGTCACGGGTGTATCGGCCGACCCGTCGACTCTCGCCAGCCGCTCGAGTTTTCCGACGATCTCGGTCAACCGCAGGACGTTGCGGTCCAGCATGTCGACGAGCGGCGGCAGTCCGTCGGCCTTCACCGAGGCGGGGATGATCCGGGCCAGCAGACTCAGCACGCCGAGCGGCTGGCGCAACTCGTGACTCACGAGGCGATTGAAGCCGCGCATCTGGGCCGCCTGCCGTTCGATCGTTTCGATGTACTTGGTGACGAACGTGTCCACCGTGTGCCGCTGCAGCGTCTGCACGGAACGCGACAGCCGCTGCTGGATGACGACGTACTCGCCAACGTCGCAGTCGGCCTGTTCCTTGAGCTCGGCCGTCATGAACTCGTCGAGGACGTCGCCGAGCAGCTCGTATTCGCGCAGCAGTTGGTGCACCGAGGCCTGCTGCTGCAGGCGGAGCATCGCCAGCTCGGCGGCCTTGGTCATCACCGCGGTGCTGGCGACGATCTGATGCTCGGGCGTTCGCAGGTGATCCGCGATCTCGAGGATGAGTGTCGGAATGTGGTCGAGGAGGTGGTCCGAGGGAAAGACGTCGTTCGGCTCGACCGGCAGCAAACTGGCGAGCCGCTCCAGCCACTTGAGGGCCAGATCGGAGTGGGCCGCCGTCAGGCGAGCCGCGATGGTATCTGCGGCGGAACTCGACGGGATCATGGAACGGGTTCAGGGCGTCGCGTTACGGCTCAGCGCAGCCCGCTCACCTCGCGGTGCTTGCTGCGCACCAGCTGGACGAGCACGTCGGGCTCGACCGGCTTGACGAGATGATAGTCGAAGCCGGCGATTTTGGTTCGGCGGCGATCGGCCTCCTGGCCCCATCCCGTGATCGCGACGATCACCGCATCCGCTCCCCAGCTCTCGCCGCGGACGCGGTGACAGACCGCCTGACCGTTCAGCCCCGGCATCCCGAGATCCAGGAGCATCAGCTCGGGACGGAACCGCTCGGCCTCCGCCACCGCCTCATTGCCGTCGTAAACGGTCCTGACGTCGCACCCGAGGTCTTCGAGGAACATCGCAAGGGTATCGGCGGCGTCGGCGTTGTCGTCGGCGACCAGCACCCGACGGCGGACGAGACCGGCCGTCTCGCGCGACAGTTGCGGACGCGCCGACTCGGTCGCGTGCGGAACCGCGGTCACCGGCAGGTGGACGATGAACTCGCTGCCGTGGCCGCGGCCCTGGCTCTGTACATCGATGGTGCCGTCGTGCATTTCGACGAGGCGCTGGGCCAGTGCCAGCCCGATACCGAGGCCGCCGCCGGAGGTGTCCCGGGCGTGGCCGGCCTGGGAGAACATCTCGAAAATGCGCGGATGAAGGTCGGCCTCGATACCCATGCCGGTGTCGCGCACCGTCACGTTGACGCCGCCCTCGACGCGCTGGACCACCAAATCGATGCGGCCGCCGGGCTCGGTGTACTTCGCGGCGTTGTTCAACAGGTTCGCGAACACCTGCGTGAGCCGCGCCTTGTCGGCCTCGAGGACGATGGTGCGATCGCTGCCCTCCACGTGAAGCGTGTGGCCGCGGCCGTCGATCAACGGGTGAGCGGTTTCGACTGCTGTCTCGATCACGTCGCTCAGCCGCACCGTCTCCGGCTTCAGCGTCAGCTTGCCGCGCGAGAGCCGTGAGACGTCGAGCAGGTCGTCGAGCAGCCGTGACATCTGCGCGACCTGCCGATCCACGATCTCCCGGCAGCGATCGACGATCTCGTCGCCGGTGCTGCGCGCCCGCATCACCCCCATCGAACTGCGGATCGGCGCCAGCGGGTTGCGCAGCTCGTGGGCCAGCAGCGCGATGAACTCGTCCTTCTGCCGGTCGGTCGCACGCAGCGCTTCTTGGGCGAGCTTCGCCTCGTGGGCGTCGACGCTGCAGCCGTACCAGGCGCGGATGGTGCCGTCGGAGGCGCGCTCGGGCAGGACGCGGAACATGTGCCAGCGGTACGCCCCATCAGCGCGGCGGTAACGGACCTCGCCGTCGAACGCCTCGCCCGTCGCGCAGCAGTGGGCCCACCGCGCCGCCACCGGTCCGAGATCGTCCGGGTGAATGAACCCCCTCCAGCCATTCCCGAAGATGCCATCGCCGGCCGGCCCGGCGAACTCGAACCATTTTTCGTTGACGAACGTGATCTCGCCGCCCGGCGAGCAGACGTAGACGATAGCCGGCGCCGCGTTCGCGACGGTTCGGAAGCGCTCCTCGCTCGACTCGAGCGCCGCCTGGACGCGCCGCCGCTCCCACGCCAGCGCGACGAAGTGACTCACGGTCTGCAGGAAGGCCACGTCTTCGTCGGTGAAGTGGCTGCGCCGTGTACTCCCGAACGACAGCGTGCCGAGGACACCTCCGTTCGGCGATCGCAGCGGATGGCAGGCATATGCGCTCACCCCAAAGCTGCGCACGAATTTCCCGCGGGGATCGGTATCGATGCATTCGGTATCGGCCATCAGCGGCTGCTCGGAAGCCGCCACCGCGCCGCAGAACGCCTGGTCGAGAGCCAGCTGGCGGACACCGTCGCGGAGGCTCGCCGGCACGCCGATGCTCGCCACCAGCGTCAGCATCCGCGATGTCGGATCCAGCCGATAGTTGAAGCCGAAATCCGCGTTGAGTGCGGGTCCGATCGTCTCGAACACCAGCCGTCCCAGTGACGCTTCGTCGTGGCGCCCGGTCAGCAGCGCGTCGGTGAGCTTGAGAAGC
Source organism: uncultured Acidobacteriota bacterium (assembly GCA_963709325.1). Lineage (GTDB taxonomy): Bacteria > Acidobacteriota > Vicinamibacteria > Vicinamibacterales > UBA2999 > VFZN01. Next base: position 47,447 of record CAVPVV010000003.1, read on the forward strand.
AGCGCCTGCCGGGTGCGCGCCTCGTGCTCGATCAGCACCTGCCTGCGCAGCTGCCGCTCGGCTGCCACCCGCTCGCTGACATCGTCGATCACGGTGACGGTGCCGACCAGTTCACCGTTCACGATCGCCGGGACGATCCGGGCCCGCTGCGACGGCTCGCTGTCCGGCGAGCCGTTCTCGATCGGCAGCAGGTACCGATGCAGGGCCGTCGACACGATCGAGCCGTGACCGCCCAACGCGTCGCGATACAGCAGATCGAGGTGGCGCTCGGCGAGCTCGGGATACAGCTCGGCGAGCGGACGGCCGACCACGCTGTCCGCGCTCCGGCCGGTATAGCGCTCGAGCCATGCGTTCCAGCTCGTCACGCGCAAGTCGAGGTCGGTCGTGAACACTCCCTGGTCGGCGCACTCGGTGAGCCAGTGGGCGAGCATCCCGGTGACGCGGTCGCTCATCCCCGTTGCTCCACCATCCAGGTGTCGATGCCAGCCATCAGCCGCTCGATCGACGAGACCCCGAGCACCATCACGAGGTAGCCGGTCACGCCGTTCTCCTTGAGCCGGAACTCGGCGTGTACCACGATCGCGTGGCTCAGCTCTTCGCGCTCGACCACCAGCGAGCTGACCACGGCCTCGAGCGCCTCGAGGGTCACGCTCGGGACCGCAAAGGTCACCTGCACGTGCAGGAGGTTGCCGAACACGCCGAGACAGGCGTTCAGCAGGATGTTGCCGACCTCGGCGATCACCTCGCGCGCCGAGATATCGACCGCGAGCGGAAGCAGGATCTCGTCGGTGAGCAGCTGGCTCAGTACTTCGGCACTCGATCGATCGAGCACCAGCAGCGCGTCGCCGGCGACCGGGCCGGAGAACACCTGGTGGACGCTGGCAATCTCGCCGCTGACGTGGGGGCGAAGCACCGCGCCGAGCTCCTCGATGCGGCACATCTGCACCTCGGGCACGAGCAGCTCGACGCGGGCGTTGGTCAGCGCCGACAAGGCCGCCGCGGCCCGCCCGAAGCCGATGTTCAGGAGCTCGGTGACCGCGTCCCGCCGTTCCGCGGACAGGCCTACCATGACTTCTCCTCGAGCGCGGTGCTGACCGCGGTCAGGATCTGCTCTCGGTTGAACGGCTTGATCACGAAGCCCGACGCGCCGCTCTCGCGGGCCATCGCATGCGAGGACGACTGGACGTCCGCTGAGACCACGATCACCCGCGCCTGCGGATCGATCTGCCGCAGTTTGCTGAGCACCTCGAGGCCGTACATGCCTCGCATCACCAGGTCGAGCATCACCAGCGACGGGCGCTCGACGAAGAAGTGCTCGATGGCGGCCAGGCCGTTGTCGGCCTCGAGCACCTGCCATCCTTCGGGCTCGAAGATCTGGCGCAGGCTGCGCCGCATCAGGGCCGAGTCGTCGACGACGAGGACCTTACGGTCGGTCATAACAGCTCCAGAATCGCCCGCGGCATCGCCTCGAGCGTGCAGGTCGCGTCGCTGAGTCCGGCCTCGACGACCGACCGCGGCATACCGTACACCACACAGCTGTCCTCCGCTTCGGTCAGCACGGTGCCGCCCGCGCTCTTGATCCACGCCGCGCCCTCGCGCCCATCCGCGCCCATCCCGGTCATCACCACGCCGAGCACGCGCCCTCCCCACACGTCCACCGCCGACCGGAACAGCACGTCGATCGACGGCCGATGGAGACTGCCGGCCGGCTCCCAATCGAGCCTTGCCGCGATCCGGCCGGCGCCGTTCCGGCTGATCCGCAGGTGATAACCGGCGCGTGCCAGCAGCACCTGGCCGGGTTGCATCAGATCCCCATCCGCCGCTTCTTTTACCGTCAGGTGGGACAGCTCACCGAGCCGGCGCGCGTAGGCTTCGGTATATCCCACCGGCATGTGCATGACAATCAGAACCGGCACGGGAAGATCGAGCGGCAGCCGAGGTATGAGCGATCGAAGCGCCTGCGGGCCGCCAGTCGAGATGCCGATCACGACAATGTCGAACGCTCCCCGGTAGAGCCGGCCGGGAAGCTCGTTGGCAGCCGATTCGATCGAGGGGGACAGCATCGCCCGTGGCGCGGACTGCTGCGCGGCCGAGCGCACTTTCCTCACCAGCTCGTCCCGAATCTCCAGCACCTTGTCGGTGGCGAGCGCGGTCGGTTTGCGGGTGAAGTCCACCGCGCCCGCCTCGAGCGCCGCGAGCACCCGCTCGTGCGACGCCGACGCAATACTGACCACGACGACCGGCGTCGGACGCCTCGCCATCAACTGGCGCGTGAACTCGGCCCCGTCCATGCCGGGCATGATGAGGTCGGTGGTCACCACGTCGGGGCGGAGTGTCTCGGCGAGTTCGAGCGCTTCTTCGCCGTCGCGGGCGGTGGCCACGACCTCGATGTCGCCGTCACGAGTCAACATCTGCCTCACCGTCTTACGGACGAAGGCGGAATCATCGAGCACGAGCACGCGTATGGGGGGCGTTGTCACAGTCGCTCCGCTGCCTGGGAGTAGGGTTCAGCTGCGCGGTTCGTGGTCCCGTCGCACACGTAAAAGAACGATCCGCCGATGTCGCGGAGCTCGAACGGCGTGTCGAGGCGCAGCAGCGATTCCGCCGCGCCGAGGCACAGGAACGCGGGGGATGCCATGTATTCGGCAAGCTGGCCCACGACCTTCCGCATCGCCTCCGCCGAGAAGTAGATGAACAGATTGCGGCACAGCACGATCGACGCGCCGGCGTGCGCCGCGACGGTCTCCGGGCTCACCAGGTTCTCCACCTGCCACGTGACGTTGCGGGAGAGCTCGTCACTGACCCGCCACGCTCCGTCCTCGCGAGTGAAGTAGCGCTCGCGAAACGCGGGCGGCACGTTGCGCAGCGCGCGCTCCCGGTACGTCCCGGCGCGGGCGCGGTCGATCGCGGCGTGGCTCGCATCGCTGGCCACGATCCGGATCGACGCCCGCGAGAACCAGCCCACTTCGTCGAGGAGCATTGCCAGGGTCAGCGGCTCCTCACCGGTCGCGCAGGGAATCGTCCAGATTTGCAGCGTCCGGCCGCGGAGGCGCCGGACCAGGTCGGGCACGACCTCGGCAACCAGCGCCTGCAGCTGATCGATTTCGCGCCAGAAGTAGGTCTCGTTCACCACCAGCGCTTCGGTCACCCGCGCCCATTCCTCCTCACGCCCGCTCTCGTACTTCAGGAGGTAGTAGTAGTCGAGCAGCGAGGTGAGCCCGCGCCGGATGACGAGCGGCGAGACGCGATCCAGCAGCTGCGGCAAGCGCGAGTCCTCGTAGTGGAGACCCAGGGTCTCGTGAACGAGATCGCGAAGCAGCCGCGCCGACGCACCCGACAACCCCAGCGCGTCGGACTCGTAGGTCATGCGCGCTGCCGCCGGGCGGTGCTGCCATCGTAGCGAGCGAGCATCGCGCGGGCGGTTTCCCGCACCTCGGGCTCGGGGTCATTCGTGGCCAGGCCGGTCAGAAGAGCGCGCTCGGCATCGGAAGCGGGCACGCCTGCCGCCTCGAGCGCGGCAATGCGAACAGGCGGCGCCGAATCGGTCGCGGCGCAATCGAGGAGCTCGGCGCGCGCCGATTCGTCGAGCCGAGGCCCCAGCGCGCGGGCCGCGGAATACCGTACCCACATGTCCTCGTCGGCGAGCGCCAGGCGAAGCAGCGACGTCGCGACGGGATCATCCCAGGCCGAGAGGCCGCGGACCGCGGAAATCCGCGTCGGAGCGTCCTCGGAGGCGAGCGCCGCGGTCAACCGCGCCTCCACGGCAGGGTGATCCGCTCCGGCAATGCACTCGAGCGCGGCGAGACGGACGCCGGGCACCGAATCCGAACATGCCGCCAGGAGCGCCGAGGCACAACTCCGGAACCCGTAATACCCGGCAATGCGCACGGCGGCCTCGCGGACGTGCGCGTGCGCGTCGATGAGCAGCGCCTGGAGGCGGGATTCGGTCTCCGGCGCGCCAATCGCGTTAATCGCACCGATTGCGGCATGCCGGACCGCCGCGTCGTCGGCGGCGAGCAGTCCGACGAGGGCGTCCAGCGCCCGCCGATCCCGCAACTGGGCCAGCGCTCCAGCGATGACGATGGCGCGATCAGGGAACGCGCGCAGCTGGTCGAGAAGCGGCACGGTCGCCTCGCCGTCGCCAAGCCGTCCGAGCGCGGCAATCACGATCGGCGAGACGGGTGCGTCGCCGCCCAGGGCCGCGAGGAGCGGAACGATTGCATCGCGCTGGTGCAGTTCCAGCGCGTCGAGAAGCAACTCGGGCCGCTCGGCGTCGGGAAGGAGCCGGACCAGCGCGGCCGCGACCTGCGGTCCCGACAGCCACGTGAGCACGCGGGTCAGCGCGGTCCGCTCGTCGCCGCCGCTGTCCTCGGCAGCGTGGACGAGAAGCTCGAGCGTTGCGGGGGTCGCGATGCGTGGAAGCCACAAACGCAGGCAGGCATCACCGCCCCCGTGCCGAGCGTCGAGCCGCGCGTGAATCGTGATCAGGCTCCTCGCAGAAGCAGTTGGAGACGCTCCGGCGTCGAGAAGGGCAATGGCGTCGCCGGCAACCGCTTCCAGCTCCGATTCAGGTGCGGTGGCTGCCAGTGCCATGAGGGCCGACTCGCGTAGCCACCGGTTCTCGAGATGCCCGCGCAGCCGCGCTGGATCGAGCGGTCGGCCAATATCCGCGAGCGCTTGCAGCGCTCCCGCGGCGAGGAACCATGAGCCGCCGGAGGCGACGGCGACACAAGGCTCGACCGCGTCCGCCGCCCCGAGCGCGCCCAGCGCCTCGATCGCATGAAAGCGGACGTTCTCATCGGCGTCCTGCATGGCGGCGAGAAGCGAAGGAACGGCGGCGGCATCACCCTGCAATCGGAGCAGCTGGGCGGCCAGCGAACGCAGGTCGGCATCAGGCGCGCCGAGCGTTTCGATCAAGCCGGGCACGACCTCGTCGATCGGCACCCGCAACGACGACACCGCGGCGCTGCCGCGGGCCAGGTCGCGCGGATTGAGGCGCAGGCCGGCCATCGCATCGGCGAAGGCCCGGCGTCGCTGCTGGAGCTCGTCAGACTCGGCCATTGCCATTTGACGGCTTGCCGGACCGGGCGGAGCGCTGACCGCGACCCCGCGTGATCGACAACAGCGCTTCCGCGCGCTGCAGCAAGTCCTCGGTGCCGCCATGTGTGGCCTGGACACCGTGTGCGTTGCGATCGGTGATCTCGCGGATCTCGGCAAGTTGCCTGGCGAGCCCGGTCACGACCGATGTGTGTTCCCGGTTAGACGCGGTGATCTGCTTGATCTGCCGGGCTGCGTTGGAACCGGCATCGGTCACCTGCCGCATCGTGCGCGCCTGCTCGCGGAGCGCACGGGCCGCCTGCTCGGCCTGGACACGAATGCTGTCGGTGGCCCTGGTCACATCGGTCACGGCCGTGGCCTGCTCGGCCAGCGCCGAGGTGACGCCTGCCGCCGTCCGGGTAAGGCTTTCCGCCGAGCGCGCCACCTGCTCGGCCGAGGTCGCCTGGGCGGCCAGGGTCCGAGTGGTGGCTGCCGCGCCGCGTCGCATCGATTCGGCCGACTGCGTGATCTGGCCGGCCGTCCGGGCCTGTTCCGCGGCTGCGCGGCGGAGCTGGGCGGCGAGATCCCTGGTGTTCTGCGCCGCCTTGCTAATGTCGCGCGTCGCCTTGCTCTGCTCGGTGGTCGCCTTGCGAAGCTCCTGCGCGGTTCGGCGAACACTGGTGTTGGACTGCACCAGGGTCGTCACCGACGTGCGTTGTTCGGCAGTCGCCGTGGACACCATCCGAGCCTGTTCGGCGGTCGCCGTGGTCGAGACCGCGACGGCCCGGACCGCTTCGCGCTGTTCGTCCGAGGCGTGGGCAATCTGTGACATTACCTGCGCGCTCTCGGTGACACCGCTCAGAATCTTGTGGAGGCCGGAGCGCGCATCCTCGGCCATCGCATTGCTCTCATCGGCGGCGCGGAGGCCTTCAGTGGACGCGGCCACCGCTTCCTCCGCGACTTCCTGCAGCGATCCGATGATGGCGTCGATGTCGGCCGTGGCCTTGGCGGCACGGTCCGCCAGGTTGCGGATCTCCTCGGCCACGACCGCGAACCCGCGCCCGGCGTCGCCGGCGCGGGCCGCCTCGATCGACGCGTTCAGCGACAGCAGGTTGGTTCGCTCCGCGATCAGGTTGATCGTGTCGACAATGCCGCCGATCTCCTTGGCCCGCCGCCCCATGTCCCGAATCACGGTCGAGGAGCGGGTCATCGACTCGCGGACCCGGCCGAAGCCGTCGATCGAGCGCTTGACGTTGGCGGCGCCATCCTCGACATCGCGCCTCACCCGCTTCGCCAGCTCGTCGCCCTGGCGGGTCAGCCCTGCCACCGACTGCGCCGATCGATCGAGCTGGGTCGCGCTCGCTGCCGCGGCCGTCGCCGCGTCGCTGATTCGGCCGGCGTTGTCGGCAACGCTCTGAACCGAGCGCGCCAGCTGCTCGGTGGCCGAGCCGTTCTGCTCCACCGTCGTCGCCAGCGACTCGGTCATCGCCGAGATCTCTTCGATCGACGCGGCGATCTCGTTGACTGAGGCCGACGACTCCTCCGCCGACCCCAGCAGGTCGTCGGCGCTGTTCGCCACGCCCTGGACCGATTTCGCGATCTCCTCGATGGCGGCCGCGGTTTCGTTGACCGACGAAGTGAGGAGGTCGGTATCGGCGCTCACCGCCTTGATCGAGGCACTGACGTCGCCGATCGCTGTCGTGACCTCGCGGGCCGCCCCCGCCATCTGCTCGGCGGCACTGGATACCGTCTTGATCGAGGCTTCTTTTTCCTGGGCGGAACCGGCAATGTCGCGGGCCGACTGGGCGAGGCTGTCGGTATTGCCGGTCACCTGCTCGAGCGACGCCGACAGCTCCACCAGCGCCGACACGACCTGCTCGGTTGACGCGCTCACCGACGCCGCCTGGGCGGCCGTTTCCTGCAGCGAGGCCGCCATCTGGTTGGTGCCGCTCAGCGCGTTGTCCAGGGACCGCAACTGGTTGGTCGCCCCCTCGGACACTTCCTGCGCGGTCTGGGCGATGATCGATGCGGTTCTGGAGATTCGACCGGCCTCGTCTCGCAAGCGCGCCGCTTCCGCGGCCGCCATGCCGTGATCGAGTCCGTTTGCTCCGCTGCCTCGTGCTGCCATGATGGTCACTCCATCCAGGTCTACGGTCACACCACCGCGAAGCCGGGTGCGTTGGCTACGTCCACGACGTGTTTCACATTGAGAATCAGTACCAGCCGATCGCCGATCGTGGCGATCCCCTCCAGGTACTCGCCGCTCAATCCGGCAAGGGCTGCGCCCGGGGGCTGAATGCTGTCGGGTCGAATCGTCACGAATTCCCGGGCGCTGTCAGCCAGCAACGCGACCACTCGCGACTCCAGCTCGACGATGATCAACCGGGTCCGGGCGTCGGCTTCGACGCGATCGAATCCAAACCGCGCGCGCAGGTTGATCACCGGCACGACCTGGCCGCGGGAGGAGACCACGCCGTCGACATACGTTGGCGCGTTCGGCACGCGCGTGACGTGGTCGACCATTTCCATGTGGCGCACGTACTCGCTTCGAAGTGCGTAGGTGGTCCCGGCGAGCGTGAACAGGATGTAGCTGTCGGAGCCGGGGGTCATGCCAGTGCCCTCCTCGACGCAGCAGGCGATTGGAACGGCGTAGCGACCGCCGGCGATCGCCCTCGAGCCTGCCGGCTGAGAGCGAGGACGTCCAGAATCAGGATCAACCGTCCGTCGCCAAGTTCAGTGGCGCCGCTGATGCCGGCGGTCTTCACCAGCGGATCGGTGAGCGTCCGTACCACGACCTCGCGGTGACCGACGATGCGATCGACGACAAGGGCGATGGCGTCTTCGCCGGAGCCAACCACAAAGGCGTGAAGCCGAGACCGGTCGGAGCGCGGCACGCCGAACAAGGCGTCGAGACGGAGCAGCGGCAGCGCCCGGCCGCGATACACCACCAGTTCGTGACGTTCCATCTGCCTGATGGCCGCCGTCTCGATCTCCACCACTTCCCGCACCGCGCCCTGCGGCACCGCGAATGTCTCGGGGCCAATCGAGGCAATGAGCGCCCCGGTGATCGTGAGCGTGACCGGAAGCTCGAGCGAGAACGAGGTGCCGCGCCCGGGCCCACTCTGCAATCTCAGGCGGCCGCCCAGCTCGTGAACGGCGGCACGCACTGCGGCCATCCCCACGCCGCGTCCGCTCGCGCGATCGGCCTGGTCCCGCGTCGAGAGCCCGGGATGGGCGATGAGATCGAGGACCTGCTCGTCAGTCAGGCCTGGGCCCGGATCGGGCAGTCCCATCGCGACCGCTCGCTGGCGAATGGCCGCGACGTCAACGCCCGCGCCGTCGTCTTCGATCGCGAGCGACACCATGTCGCCAACCGTGGCGGCGCTGAGGCGAATCGTGCCCTGGAGCGGCTTCCCAGCCGCCCGACGCGCGGCTGGCGGCTCGATGCCGTGGCTGACGGCGTTTCGCACCAGGTGGAGGAGCGGCTCCATCAGGCGGTCCACCAGGAACTTGTCGACCTCGGTGCGCTGGCCGCTCATCTCCAGCGTCACCTCTTTACCGCTGTCGCGGGCAAGATCGCGAACGATGAACGGCATGCGCCGGAAGATCTCGTCGACTCTGACCATGCGGATCCGCATTACGTCTTCGCGCAAATCGCGAAGGTAACGCTCCAGCGTCTGCTCGTGCTCGCGCAGCGCGCGCCAGTCCGCCACCGGCAGGTGGCGCTCCACCCGGGTGATGACGTCGTCGAGACGGGCCCGGGTAATGACGAGATCGGCCACGCGCTGCATCAGCGCGTCCAAGCGGGACAGGTCGACCCGTACGACATGAGCAGGTGCGAGCACGCCGGACATCGCGCGAGCGACTCCGCCGCTGTCCGCGCCACCCGGCCGCGTCTCTCCGGTCGCGCTCTCCTCCTGCGGCGCAGGCGTCCACGTCATTCCGTCTTCGCGCCACGCCTCGTCAAACGCTGCAGCCTCGGCGACCTCCGTGATCCGGAACTCGAAGGCGACCGCGCCATCGCTGGTCACCTGCGGCGTCGCCCCGAGAATCCGGCCGATTTGCGTGAGCCGGCCGCGCACCACGTCCACCTTGATCCCGCGCTCGATGAGCAAGGGGGAAGGGACGAAGGTCACGATCCAGGTGGTCGCCGGCGGTTCTGGAGTTGCTGTCGAGCCGGCCTTGTCGCCGCCGTCAATTACCGCGCCGCTCGGTGCGCTTGCATTGGGCAGCTGCGACAGCACCGCGTCGATGGACGGAAGCGGAGCGTTGCGATGGTAAGCAGCGATGAGGGCTTCGAGCTGCGACGTGCCAGCGTTGAGCGCCTGGAGGGTCGCATTGGTCAGCGGCTGCCCGTGGCGGACGCCGCGCAGGCACTCTTCGAGCGCGTGCGCGAGGCGCTCCCCGTCGTGCAGCTCGACCATGGCCGACAGGCCCTTGATCGAGTGATAGCTGCGGAACACCTCCTCGAGGAGCCGCGCGCGTACGGCCTGGTCCGGCTCGTGTTCGAGCCTGGCGAGCGAGTCGCGCGCAGCGGTCAGGTGCTCTTCACACTCGACGGCAAACTCGTCGAGCATCGAGTTCGGGAGCCGCCCCTCGCCGGAACCGCCCGTCACGCGTCGGCCCCTGACCGCGCCGGCGCGAGCGCCTGATCCAGCATGGCCCGGGCATCGGACGCCAAAGCGTCGGGCCGGAACGGTTTGGTGCGAAACAGGCTCGCCCCCGCTGCCATGGCCGATTCGCGTGTGTTCTCGTCGCCGCGCGTCGTCAAGACAATGATCGGCAGCGAGGAGAAAGCCGCGTGGCGTCGAACGAAACGCAGGACCTCGAGGCCGTGCATGTCCGGCATGTTGAGGTCGAGCACTACGAGGTCGGCGCCCCTGACCATCAGTAGCTCGATAGCCTCGAGCCCGGTCGCCGCCTCGGTGATCGACAGCCCGGCAATGTCCTCGAGCGACATCCTCACCATGTGGCGAATCATCGGCGAGTCGTCGACGACGAGGGCGGTGTGCATGGCGCAGGTGTACCGTTGAGTTTCCGGGGGGTTGCGCAGTCCTTCAGTATATCGTTCGGCTCGGCCGCGAACATCACCGCTCGAGCGCCAGCACTGACAATTTCGCGAGCCAAATACCGAAACCGTGAGGCCGGCGCGCGATTGCGAGGTGGAGCCGTGCGCATCCGCGCGTCATCTTGCGCACGAGCCGGGTGGCTTGGAACTTGCGCTCGCGGCGGCCATGAACGACCGCGCCACTATCGCTGTCGCTTGTCCCAAATCCAACGAACGCTCACAGATTTCCGAGTGGCTTCGCCAGACCGGCTACGACCTCATCGAGTTGCCCGACGTGGGGCGCCTCGAGGAGCACCTCCAGGGCGCGCCGATCGAGGCGCTGCTGGCCGACCTCGTCCTCGTGCCGCGCGAAAACGACGTGCGCGACCTGGTTCGCCGGCTCGGCGCCAACCGGCCGCTCGTGGCACTTGGCGAGTCCGGCCACCTGCCGGCAAGCCTTCGCAGCGACCTCAACGTCCTGGCGCGGCCGATGACGCGCGAGTCCGTGATCATCGCCGTCGGCCTCGCGCTGGCCGAAGGGCGGCCGGCCCGCCGCTACCCTCGCAAGCCGGTCGAACCGATTCCGGCGACGGCCAACGGCGTCACGGTCACTATCCGCGAGGCAAGCGTCGGCGGTGTCGGTCTCGAGATGGCGGGCCCACGCACGAACGTGCTACCACCGTTCTTCCGGCTGCGGGTCCCGGAGTTCGGCGTCCACTGCGTCGTCAAGCGCGCCTGGCTGAACACTTCGGATGTGGTCCGATGCGGGGGCACGATCGAAGGGGATCTTCCCGATGCGGCGCGCAGCTGGGCGGAGTTCGCTCGAGAGGCGCCCGCGCCCGTCACGTTCGTCGCCCGCCGCTGGTCGATCCAATAGGGCGGCGGCGGTCGGGCAAGGCAGAAGGCAGAAGGCAGAAGGCAGAAGGCAGAAAAGGCTGCAGGCAAATCGCCGCATTGACGGATCATGTCCGGCATGCTGGCAGCCCTTGCTGCGGCCTGGCAACTCGTCAGGCGGCTGATCGTCGATCATCGCGGCTTCAGCGCCGCCGCGATCGTTTCGCTGGCACTCGGAATCGGCGCGAATTCGGCCCTGTTCTCGGTTACCGCAGGCGTCTTGTTGCGGCCGCTGCCGTACGCGGATCCTGAACGGCTGGTGATTCTCTGGAACCGATCGCCGGGCCTGGGCATCACTGAAGACTGGTTCTCCACCGCACAATATTTCGACATCCGGCAGGCCACGGCCGCGTTCAGCGACGTCGCGATTGCCATCGGCTCGTACGCGACGGTCACGGGCCGAGGTGAACCGGAGCGACTCGGCGTGCTGCGGGTGTCGTCGAACCTGCTGCCGATGATGGGCGCGCGGGCCGCAGTCGGGCGGCTCTTTCTCCCTGAAGACGATGTTCCCGGGCGCACGGGCTCGGCGGTGCTGGCCCACGGCGCGTGGATGCGGCGTTTCGGCGGCAACACCGGCATCGTCGGCACCACGCTCACTCTGAACAGCGAGCCGTACGAAATCGTCGGCGTGCTCCCGCCTGGTTTCTCGCTGCCACGGTCGGTCCTGCCGACGCTGGGCGTAGTCGAAGACAGCGACGTCTTCGTTCCGCTCCCGCTCGCGCCTGCGGCGGCCGACGTGCGAACGGCGGAAGACTACAATCTTCTCGCGCGGCTCCGGCCCGGCGTGCCGCTAGCCACCGCCCAGGCGGAGCTCGACACGGTCACCGCGCGGCTGCGGAGTGACCATCCCGACATCTACCCGCCTGCCGGCGGCCTCACGTTCAGCGCCGTTCCCTTGCGCGATGAAGTGGTCGGCGAGGTCAGGCGCCCGTTGCTGGTGCTGAGCGGCGCGGTGCTGCTCGTGCTCCTGATCGCGTGCACGAACGTCGCGAACCTGCAGCTGTCGCGGGCCATTGCGCGGCAGCGCGACACCGCCGTTCGCATCGCGCTCGGCGCCGGGCGCGGCCGGCTGGCGTGGGAGGTGGTCACCGACAGCGTCATCCTGTCGTGCGCCGGCGGTCTTGCCGGTCTCCTGCTGGCCTATGGTGGCGTCGCGTGGTTGCGCGCGCTCGCACCCACCCAGTTGCCGCGGCTCGATGCAATTGCCGTGGACGGCGGCGTGCTCGCGTTCACCTTGATATTGTCGGTCGCGTCAGGCCTGCTCTTCGGCCTGGCGCCCCTCGTCGGCGCCGGCCGCGCGGATCCGATCGAGTCGCTGCGCGGCGGCGGACGCGGCGCCGCGGGCGGGGGCCTGCTGTGGGGACGCGGTCATCGCCTGCGGCGCGCACTGGTGATCTGCGAGATCGCCCTGGCCGTGATGCTGGTGAGCGGCGCGGGGCTGCTCGTTCGAAGCGTCGCCGGCCTCCGCGCGATCGAGCCGGGATTCCAGGCCGGCGGCGTCGTGACGTTTGAAGTTGCCGCGACCGGCCGCAAGTATCCGGATGGGGCCAGCGTCGCGAGAACCTACCGCGAGCTCTGGCCGCGGCTCGAGGCACTCCCCGGGGTACAGACTGCCGGCGGCGTGTCGGCGCTGCCGCTCAGCGACTTCGCCGCCTGGGGCCCGATCACGATCGAAGGACACACCCCGCCGCCTGGTGAACGTTTCATCAACGCCGATCAGCGCACCGTGGCCGGGCGTTATTTCGAAGCGATGCGCATCCCGCTTCGCCGCGGTCGCCTCTTCTCCGAGCACGACACGCCCGATTCTGAGCCCGTGGTGATCGTCGACGAGAAGCTCGCCGAACGGCACTGGCCCGGCGAGGACCCAATCGGCAAGCGCCTCAAGTTCGGAGACCTCGCGGAGGACGCGCCCTGGGAGCGCGTGGTCGGCGTGGTCGGGCGCGTTCAGCAGTATGGGCTCGATACCGATGACCGGATTGCCGTGTACCGGCCCCATGCACAGCGGCCCGGCCGCGTGCTCTACGTCGCGGTTCACGGCAGCGGCGACGTCGCAGCCTTGCGCCCTGCAATCGCCGCCGCCGTACATGCGCAGGATCCGGACTTGCCCATTCACCGCGTCACGCCGATGACCGATCGCGTCGAACAGGCGCTTGCGTCGCGGCGCTTCGCGACGACCGCGCTCGCACTATTCGCAGCAGTTGCGCTCGGCCTGGCCGCCGTCGGCACGTATGGAGTGATGGCTTATCTGGTGCGCCAGGGCACGCGGGATCTCGGCATACGGCTCGCGCTCGGGGCGACGCCCGCGGCCATTCGCGGGCTGGTAATCGGCCAGGGGCTGGGAGTGACCGCCGTCGGCGTCGGGGTTGGTCTCGCCGGCGCGGCGACGCTCGGGCGGGTGCTCGAGGGGTTGCTTTACGGCGTGACCTGGCGCGATCCGCTGACGATCGGCACAACGGCGGCGGGACTGGTAGTGGTTGCCGTCCTCGCGTGCTGGCTGCCAGCGCGCCGCGCGTCGGCCGTCGATCCGGTGGATTGCCTGAAGTCTGAATAACCGAGCGGGTGGCCGTTCTCACTCCGTCCCGAAACTGTCGACCGCCCTGACCTCGGACTCGAAAACCTCGAAAATCGCTCGCAGCTTCGTCATCCTGAGCATCTCGTCGGCCCGCGACGTCAGGTGAAGGAGCTTCAGGCTCCCGCCGCGGTTGATCGCGCTCAGGTACTTCGCGACCAGCATGCCGATGCCCGCGCTGTCGATGCGCGTCACCTGCGCGAAGTCGAGGACGATGTTGACGCGCCCCTTCCCGACCAGCTGATCCACGGCGTCCCGGAGCGCGAGCTCGCCCTCCTCGAGGATCAGGCGGCCGTCGAGCTCCAGCACCGTGACATCGCCGATGTCGTGTCCCGTGATGCGCATCGGCGCCATGTACCGCCTCCTGTCAATCGAGGTACTTGATGAAGATGACCTCGTTGCGTGCTTCGTTGAAGATCAGCTCGTCAACGAGCGACTGGGTCATCATCAGGCCGAGCCCGCCGGGCCGCAGCCCCTGCTCCTCGCGCACCAGCGCGTGTTCGAGCGGCGAGTCGGGCGGATTGGTGATCGCCGCATGCCGCAGCTTGTCCGGATCGAACCCCTCACCGGGATCGGAAATCCGGTAGAGCAGCAGGCGCTTGGCACGGACGCACGAGATGCGCACCTTCCGACCCGGATCGAGCTTGCCGCCCCACTCGATCGCGTTGTTCAACAGCTCGCGAAACGCCTGGGCCACTGACTCCCGCACCGACTCGGGCAGCTTGGTATCGAGCTGCATCACGAACGACTGGATCCGGTCGGTCATCTCGAGCGTGCAGGGCGCGACCAGCTCGACCCACTCCGGGCGTGCCGACACGACCTCGATCGACATCGCCGCCGTCTCCGCCATCGCATCCTCGATGACGTCCACGATTGACGCCGGCGCGAACGGTTTGCGCAGGTAGCGGAACGCCTGCCGCCGCACCGCGGAAAGCAGCGAGTCGGACGTATCGTCGGCGGTCATCATGATCACGATCGGCGGCGACGGCCGCGACCGGGCGTTAGCAAGCAGATCCAGTCCGTTCGCCCCGGGCAGGCCGATGTCGAGCAGCACGACGTCGAAGCGATCGCCGTCGAGCCGTGCCAGTGCCTCGGCGCCATCGGCCGCCTGTTCGACGACGTGCCCGGCATTGGTGAGCAGTGCGCCCAGGACGTGGCGCAGGGCGCGATCGTCGTCGACGATCAGGATGCGCCGTGGAGAGCGGGTCGCGGCGGCCATCTAACCCCCTCAGGTCACCGGAGTTCAGCATCCATCCGGCCGGTGATTTGCCAGGAACGGGCACCATCGCACGGGAGTTGAGCCGACGGCACTCCCATCCCAGTGAGTGGGGGTGAGGAGCCTCCCGATTGAAGACTGAGCGCGTAGTGTAATACTCACCGGGGTTCCCCTGTGAGCGCAGGCATGGACGAGCCGGTCTCCCCCGCCGACAACACCGCTGATGTGCCCGGCCCGTTCCAGCCGGTGCTGTTCGACACCGCGCGGGCACTCGCCGAGTCTCCGAGCCTCGCCGCGGCCGCGCCGCGCATGCTCGAATCGGTCTGCCGCGCCCTGGACTGGGAGTTCGGGGCGCTTTGGGAGGTGGACCGCGCCCGCGACGTGTTGCGGGTGGTCGGCATGTGGCAGTCGCCCTCCGCCCCGCTCGACGAGTTCGCCGAGGCATCGCGCGCGGCGAATTTCGCCAAAGGCATCGGCTTGCCAGGCCGGGTCTGGGCAGCCGGCCAGCCGTCGTGGATTCCCGACGTCACTCGCGACCAGAATTTTCCGCGAGCCGCCGTCGCCACCCGCTGCGGGCTGCACGCTGCGTTCGCCATCCCGGTCCTTCAGGGGACCAACGTCCTTGGGGTGCTCGAGTTCTTCAGCCGGGCCATCGTCCAGCCAACGCCCGAGCTGCGTACGGCTGATGACGACGGTCTGCAGCCATATCGGCCTGTTCCTCGAGCGGCGATGGGCGAACGAGGAGCTCGAGCGGTTCTTCACGCTGTCGCTGGACCTCTTCTGCGTCGCGACTTTCGACGGGTATTTCGTCCGGGCCAACCCGGCCTGGGAGCGCGTCTTCGGATACACCGAAGCGGAACTCTGCGCAGCGCCGTTCATGTCGTTTGTCCATCCCGACGACCGCGAGGCGACTACGGCGGCGATGTCGGACCTGTCCACCGGTAGCCACGTCATCGATTTCGAGAACCGCTACCGGGCCCGGGATGGGTCCTACAAGTGGCTGCAGTGGGCATCGGCACCGCTCGCCGAGCAGGGCCTCGTCTACGCCGCGGCCCGCGATGTCAGCGATCGAAAGACGGCCGAAGAAGAGCTCCGCCGCTACGCCGCCGACATGGAACGCGCCAAGATTCAGCAAGAGGAGAACGCCGAGCGGCTTGCGCAACTGGTTCGCGAGCTCGACATCGCGCGCCAGAGCGCGATCCGCGCCGCCGGCGCGAAGAGCGCATTCCTGGCCAACATGAGCCACGAGATCCGCACGCCGATGAACGCGATTCTCGGCATGACCGATCTCGTGCTCCGCACCGAGCTCACGCCGCTCCAGCGCGACTACATCAATACCGCCCGCGATTCGGCCGAGGCGCTGCTGACGATCATCGACGACATCCTCGACGTCTCGAAGATCGAGGCCGGCAAGCTCACGCTCGATCGCACGCCGTTTGCGTTCCGCGACACCGTGGAGGATGCGGTCCGCCTGCTCGCCCAGCGCGCCGCCGAAAAAGGCCTCGAACTGGCCTGCCGGATCGCGCCGGAGATTCCCGATGCCCTGGTCGGCGACCCCGGCCGCCTGCGCCAGGTGATCCTGAACCTCGTCGGGAACGCCGTGAAGTTCACGACCACCGGCGAGGTGGTGCTCGAGGTCTCGCTGGACAAGAGCGGTGGCAACGACCTCGCGCTCAAGTTCTGCGTCAGCGACACCGGCATCGGCATCGCGCAAGACAAGCTGTGGGACATCTTCGGACCATTCGTGCAGGCCGACCCGTCCACCACGAGGCGCTACGGCGGCACCGGCCTCGGCCTGACGATCTCCGCGCAGCTCGTCGAGCTGATGGGCGGACGCATCTGGATCGAAAGCGAGCTGGGCAAAGGCAGCCGCTTCCACTTCGTCGCGCATTTCGGCCGGCCGGCGACAGATGCCGCGGCGCCGGAGATCCCGCTCGAGAGCCTGCGCGGCCTGCGCGTGCTCGTCGTGGACGACAACGCGACGAATCGCCTGATTCTGTCGGAGGTGCTCACCAGCTGGGAGATGCGGGCGGCGACCGCGGAGGGGACCGCCCCGGCGCTGTCGATGCTGCAGGCGGCATCGGAACGCGGCGAGCCGTTCGACCTGGTGCTGACCGACGCGCTGATGCCCGGGACCGACGGGTTCGCGCTGGCCGCGAGCATCGCCGAGGACGCGCGCCTCGCGAGAACAAAGGTGATTCTCCTCACTTCGGCCGGGCCCGGGCACGCGCCGGCAAGGGCCGTCGGGCTTCACCGCCAGTTGACGCAAGCCCGTCAAGCAGTCGGACCTTCTCGATGCGATCGTCACGCTTTTCGCGCAGCGCGCGATGCAATCGATGGACGCGGCGGCGCACGTACCGGCAGCCTCGGCGGGCGCGGCGAACGCTGCGGATCCTCGTCGCGGAGGACAACCCGACGAACCAGAAGCTGCTGCGCGCGCTCCTCGAGCTGCACCACCACGACGTCACCATCGTCGGGAATGGGCGCGAGGCGCTGGACAGGTCCGCCGCAAGCGACTTCGATCTCGTGCTCATGGACGTCCAGATGCCCGAGATGGGCGGCCTCGAAGCAACCGAAGCGATCCGCGCCCGCGAACGCGACACCGGGGGCCACCTGCCGATCGTCGCGCTCACCGCGCACGCGATGTCCGGCGACAAAGTGCGCTGCCTGGAGGCCGGCATGGACGGCTACGTGGCAAAGCCGCTCCGACCCGACGAGCTGTTCGCCGCGATCGAGCAATGCTGCGGGCCGCTCGGCAGCGACACCCCAAACGAGACGCCGGTCGCTTCGTCCTCTCCACGAGCAATCGATGAAACGGCGCTCGTCGCGGCCTTCGGCGGCGAGCGGTCCATCGTCGCCGAAGCGGCGACGGTGTTCCTGGACGACCTGCCGCGGATGATGGGCCGGCTGCGCACCGCTGTCGCCGCCGGGGACATGAAGGAGACGGCGGCCGCGGCCCATGCGCTCAAGGGCGCTGCCGGCCTGTTCTCGCAGGGCCCCGCCTTCGCGTGGGCCCGGAAGATCGAGCAGCTCGGCTCGGACGGCGCCAGTGCCGGCCTCGACCAGGCGTCCGGTGAGCTCGAAGCCGCGATCGGCGGGCTTGCCGCGGACCTGCGGCGATTCGTCGACGCCACCTGATTCGGCCGGCCCGGGGCCGCCGGCAGGACGGTGTCCGCCACATCAGCGGTCACAGCCCACACGCGCCGATTACCGCAGCCTGCTCTGCCAGTTCACGACCACGCTAATCGCCGCGGGCGTGCTGTCGAAGGGGTCGCAGATCGCCAGGAATTTCGATCCGTCGGCGCTGATGTCGTAGCGGTATTCGGTCGCGGCCGGATTGAAGGCCCGCTTCACCGAATCGCACAGATGGAACATCGCTTCGGCGCGCCGCGACACCGTGGTGCCGTTCAAGACAACGCGCATCGTTTCGCGCTGCCGGCTCTGGAAGAAGAGCTCCTTGCCGTCAGGTCCCCACACCGGGTTGGTTCCGCCGCCGGTCGACACCTGGACCCGCTGATGACCGCGGATCGACATGATGTAGACCTCGACAGCGCCGCTCTCGTTAGACAGAAACGCCACACGATCGCCGTCTGGCGCCATCCGCGGCATGCCGATGTCGGCGGCCGGGGTGCTGACCAGCGTCGCCGCCGGCCCGCCCGCGAGCGGCACCGTCAGCAATTGCCTCGGACGCCCATCCACGGTGTCGCCCGAGGCAAACAAGTCGGCGCCGCCCCGCGACCAGTCGGCGGGAAAGACGCCGGTGCCAGGAATGCGAAAGAGCGGCCTTTCAGAGCCGGGGTTGGCGACGCTGGCGACGAAGATCGACGATGCGCCGGCCCGATCCGAGGCAAACGCGATCGTCGAACCGTCAGGCGAGATGACGGAACGCCAGTCGGTGGCCGGATGCGACGTCAGGCGCGTCAGCGTCTGGGTCGGCATGTCGACGATCCAGATGTCGCGCGTGCCGACGTTCTGATCGGGGAGATCGACCGCCGCCGCGCGCCCGTTTGGAGACAGGCGGACGCTCAGGTACGGTCGCTCGTCGCCGACCCGGCCAAGTGATTTGCCGGTGCGATCGAACCATTCCAGGGTTGCGGTGTCGCGGGTTCCCGACGCGTAGGTCAGGACACTGCCGTCGAGCGAGGCGTCGAACATGCCGTTGAAGCTCGGTCCGTTGTAGCGGACCGGACCGGCAATCGGCCGAGGCGTTCCCTGCAGTGTCCAGGTGCCGGGATCGAGCCGCTGCGCCACCAATGCCCGGTCGGGCGTGACATACAACAGCCAGCCGGGCCGCGTATAGACGCCTTGTGACGCGGCATTGACCAGCACGCGCGTGTCGCCGCCCTCGATCGAGCCGACTTTGATCCCGAGCCGTTCGGCGGCGTCGCTGCGAACCGTGAACAGGAAATGGCCGCCGTCCGGAAGCCACTGCGGCCAGCGATGCGAGTTCTCCTTTTCGGCGTCGAGCGCCGTGACGGGCTGCAGCGGCCCGCCGGAAATCGCGACGCGCGAGAGCGAAGCGCGGTTGGCCGGCGCGACGAGGAACACGTCGCCAGGGCCCCAGCTCGCGCCGAGGTTACTGACGACATTGCGAGCGATGGCAACGGCAGGACCACCGTCGACGCCGATCCGCCGCCACGCGTTGCCGGACATGAACGCGATCGATTTGCCATCGGGCGACCAGAACGGCGCGCCGTCGATGCCCTCGGTCCCATCCAGGCGGCGCGACGAGCCCGTGTGGAGCGAGCGCAGGAAAAGCGCCGCCACCTGCTTGTCATCGACGGCCACAAAGGCGATGTACTGGCCATCCGGCGAGACCATGCTCCGCACCGGCGCCAGGGTATAGGCGGCCGGAGCGCCAAACGTGAACTCGATCGGCGCTGCCGATGAAGCGGGTGCCTCCGCGCTCGATCGCCAGAGCGTCGCGGCCACCGCGATCGCCGCTATCCCCAGCGCAGCGAGAGCGCCGCTGGTCAACGCCCATCGGCGCGACGAAGGCGCCGCGGCCGCATCGCCGTCGTCGAGCTCGCGGCGAACGTCGCCGATATCACGCGACCGGCGCTTCGGGTCCTTTTCGAGACACCGTTCGATGATCCGGGCCAGGTACGACGGCGTCGACGCCGGCAGCCGGCTCCAGTCGGGCGTTCGCTCGATAATGGCCGCAATCACGTCGGAGGTGGTTTCGCCGTCGAACGCGCGCGTCCCTGTCAGCATCTCGAACAGGACGCAGCCAAACGCCCAGATGTCGGTGCGTTTGTCGATCCGTTTGCCGCGCGCCTGCTCGGGACTCATGTAGGCGGCGGTGCCGAGAATCACACCCGCGTGGGTGCCGTGAACGGTCACCGTGGGCGTGGCCGCCGGGTCGGCGTCAGGAGATTGGCCGGCGGCGATCGCAATCGCTTTGGCGAGGCCGAAATCGAGAACCTTGATTCGACCCTCGTCCGTAATCTTGATGTTGGCGGGCTTCAAGTCGCGATGCACGATCCCGGCCTCATGCGCCGTGTCGAGCGCGTCGGCGATCTGCTTCGCATGTGTGAGCGTGTCGGCGAGCGACAAGCGTCTGGTCGCAATCCGATCTGCGAGCGTGTCCCCATCGACGAGCTCGAGCACGAGCACCGGCTGCCCGGCGCGATCGACGACGTCGTAGATGGCGGCGATGCTCGGATGATTGAGCGACGCAAGTGCCCGCGCCTCGCGCTCGAATCGCGCGATCGCGTCGGCGTCAGCGGCAATCCGCGGCGAGATCGTCTTCAAGGCGACGTCGCGGCCCAAACGAGTGTCGCGGGCGCGATAGACCTCTCCCATTCCGCCGGTGCCGATGAGCGCCACGACCTCGTATCCGCCGATCCGGGTTCCGGGCTGGAGCGTCAAGCGGGGGCGATTATACGTGCCCAACGAATCCCCTCGACCGCGTGGAGGCGATGCGGCGCTCGGGCCTCGACCCGCGCCCGTCGTAGCACCGGGGGGCCCGGCCCAGGCCGTTGCCGGCCCCGCGCCGGGTCGGCACGCGTCGCAGCCGCGGCCTGCTACCGCGAAGCTGCGGCGGTTCACCGACGTCACCGATGGCCCCGGGCGGATTCGTCTTACCTTGTCACCGCGCTCAGATTCTCGTGCACGGGCCCGGCGCGAGGTATATAAAGCATCCGTCGAGCGCCACTGCTTGACGGGTCGCGCTGCCGTCGGCGGCCGACCTCGATGTCGTGCAAGTACTCGGAGGTGGGGATGACGAGGTTGCTGATCCGCGTGGGAGTGATAGTGGCAATGGCGCTGACAACGGTCACCGCTCAGCAGCGCACCGGTCCCGCGCCTGACCAGTTACGGCCGCCTGCATTGGCGGACCATCGGTCCCGAGGGCAATCGCTTCTCGGCTGCCGCCGGCGTCGCCGGCGATCCCGTACACCTATTACGTCGGGTCGGCCTCCGGCGGCATCTGGAAGACGATCGACGGCGGCACCAACTGGACGCCGATCTTCGACGCCCAGCCGGTGCAGTCGATTGGCGCGCTGGCCGTGGCCGCATCGGACCCGAACGTGGTCTGGGCCGGCACCGGCGAGGCCCACATCCGCAGCCACGTCTCGGTCGGACAGGGCGTCTACCGCTCCACCGATGCCGGCAAGACCTGGAAGCTGCTCGGGCTCGAGCCGACCGGCCGCATCGCGCGCATCGTCGTCCACCCCCAGAACCCGGACAGCGCGCTCGTCTGCGCGCTCGGCCACGCCTACGGGCCGCAGCCGGAGCGCGGCGTGTTCCGCACCACCGACGGCGGCAAGACGTGGGCGAAGACGCTGTTCGTGGACGAGAACACCGGCTGCTCGGACCTCGCGATGGATCCGAAGAACCCGCGCGTCGCTCTTCGCCGGCATGTGGCAGATCGAGATCCACACCTGGGGCCGCGAGAGCGGCGGGCCCGGCAGCGGACTCTACAAGTCCACCGACGGCGGCGAAACCTGGACGCGGCTGCAGGGGCACGGCCTGCCGACCCGCCCGCACGGCAAGGTCGCCCTCGGCATCGCCCCGTCGAACACCAATCGCGTCTACGCGATGATCGAGACCGGTGACGGCGTGCCGTGGAAGGGTCAGCCGACCGATCGCGGCCAGTTGTGGCGCAGCGACAACGGCGGCGACAGCTGGCAGGTGGTCAGCTACGACCACAACGTCATGGGCCGCGCCCACTACTACTCCCGCATGATGGTCGCGCCCGACAACGAGAACGAGGCGTACTTCCTCACCGCGTCGTACTCGAAGACGCATCGACGGCGGCAAGACGATCGTCGTGCAGCAGCGCGCCGAGGCCCCGGGCGGCGACCACCACGACATCTGGATCGATCCGACCAACGCGAACCGCCAGATCGTCGCCCACGACCAGGGGCTGTCGATCACCATCAACCGCGGCCAGACGCTGGTACCGCCAGCGCCTGAAGAACGCGCAGATCTACCACGTCACGGTCGACAACGAGATTCCCTACAACGTGCTCGGCAACAAGCAGGACGAGCCGACCTATCGCGGACCGAGCAACAGCCGGCTGCAGGGCGGGTTCGGCGGCGAGCCCGGCATCCCGCGCGCGATGTGGCGCGCGGTGTGCGGCGGTGAGAGCGGCTGGGCCACCCCCGATCCGACCGACTCGAACATCGTCTGGTCCACCGCCTCCGGCTCCGGCATGGTCGGCGGCATCGTCACCCGCCTCGAGGTGAGCCGCTGGCAGTGCCGCCAGGTGGAGGTGTGGCCCGACCAGTCGAATGGCCCGGCCGACGGGCGTGAAGTATCGCTTCGTGTGGGACGCGCCGCTCCACATCTCGCCGCACGACCACAACACGATCTACGTCGGCAGCCAGCACGTCCACCGGACGACCAACGGCGGTCAGAGCTGGGAGGTGATCAGCCCGGATCTGACGCTCAACGACCGCTCGAAGATGGGCAGCTCCGGCGGCCTCACCCCGGACAACATCGGCGTGGAGTACGCGGGCGTCGTCTATGGCATCGCGGAGTCGCCGAAGGAGAAGGGCCTGATCTGGGCCGGCACCAACGACGGCCTGCTGCAGGTGACGCGCGACAACGGCAAGACGTGGACCAACGTCACGAAGAACATGCCCGGGCTGCCGCCGTGGGGCTCGGTCCGCAGCATCGCGCCGTCGCGCTACGACGCGGGCACGGCCTACGTGACGGTGGACTTCCACCAGATGAACGACCGCGATCCGTTCGTCTACCGCACCACCGACTACGGCCAGACGTTCAAGCTGATCACCAACGGCATCCCGAAGAGCATGCTGAGCTACGCGAAGGTGATCTACGAGGATCCGGTCCGCCGCGGCATGCTCTACGTCGGGACGGAGAACGCCATCTACGTGTCGTGGGACAACGGCGACACCTGGCAGCCGCTGCAGAACGATCTGCCGCACGCGCCGGTCTCGGGCATCGTCGTCCAGGAGCACTTCAACGACCTGGTGATCTCCACCTACGGCCGCGGCTTCTGGATCATCGACGACATCACGGCGCTGCGCGCGCTGCCCGACGTGGTCGGCGCAGGACGCGCACCTCTTCCCGCTGCGGCCGGCCTACCGCTTCCGCGGGATCACGGCGCCGTCGACGACTTACGACGATCCGACGGTCGGCGAGAACCCGCAGTACGGCGCGTCGATCAACTACTACCTGAAGGGCGCCGTGCAGGACGGCGGGACGCTGTCAATCCTCGACGGCAGCAACAAGGTGGTCCGGACGATGACCGTACCGGGCGGCGCGGGGCTCAACCGCGTCTACTGGGATCTTCGAGGCGAACCCACGAAGCAGGTTCGGATGCGGACCAACCCGCTCTACGGCCACGAGCTGCCGCTCGGCGAGGACGGGACGCGTTCTCCCGGGGGGTTTGGCGGCGGCGGACTGACCATCCTTCAGCCACCGGGCAACTACACCGTGAAGCTGACGATTGGCGGCCGCGACTACACGCAGCCGCTGACGGTCCGCAAGGACCCGCACTCCGGCGGCACCGAGGCCGACATTCAGACTCAGGTCACGGTGCTGAGCGATCTGGCGGGCAACATCAACACCACGATAGACGCGGTCAACCAGCTCGAATACGTACGCGCACAGCTGCAGACGACGATGAAATCGTTGCCCGATGGGGAGCTGAAGCGGGCCGCGGCCGAGCTCGAAGCCAAGCTCTCGAACGCTGAGATGAACCTGGTCGACCTGCGCATCACGGGCGGCCAGGACGGCGTCCGCTACGCGGCGAAGCTGCTGGGCAAGTTCGGGTACCTGGCGAACGGCATGTCAGGCACCGATTACAAACCCACGGACCAGGTGATGGACGCGTCGAAGCTTCTGCAGGGGCAATTGAAGACGGACCTCAGTCAGATTGGCGCGCTGATCGACAAGGACGTCTCGAGCTTCAACGATATGCTCCGGCGCGGTTCGGCCGGGCAGATTCTGACGAAGACGCCTGGATCGCAGTAGCCATGCCATCTGGAGATCTGGAGATCTCATGAACTGGTGATCTGATCTGGTGATCTGAAGAGCTGATGATCGATCTGGTGAACTCAGGATCTATCTGGTGATCTCGAGGGGCCGCCGCCCCTGCAAGATCGCCAGATAGATCACCAGGTCGCAAGATCATCAGATAGATCGCAAGATCACGAGATAGATCCCGAGATCAACAGATCGGTAGATTGATCACCAGATCACCACGTCACCAGATCACCAGGTTCGCCTACTTCATCTCCTTCACCTTTATCGCGGCGACGCGCCGGATGTCCGGCCGCTCGGCCTCCGCCGCGACCCGCGCATAGTCCTCCTTCGCCTCCGCCACTTTGCCCAGCCTTTCCAGCACTTCGGCGCGTGCGAAGCGTGCCTCGCTGTTGCGGGGAGCGGCTTCGACCGCTTGATTGAGCGGCTCAAGAGCGTCGGCGGAACGATCGGTGGCGCCCAGCACCAGGCCAAGACCGAGCAGGGCTCGGCTGTCGCGGGGACGGACGGCAATCACCCGCCGGTATTCCGCTTCCGCTTCGGTGTAGCGCCTCGCGTCGGTCAGCAGGTCCGCGAGCTCCACGCCGAGAGCCGGGTTCTCGGCGTCACGCTCGACGGCGTCCCGCAATACCTTGATCCCCTCGTCCTTCCGCCCCGCTGAGAACAGCAGTCCAGCCTTCAGCGAAATGGCCGGCACCATGCGCGGATCGATCGCCAGTGCCGCTTCCTCCTCTGCGAGCGCACGAGCCCGGTCGCCCAGGCGCAGGTGCGCGAGCGCAAGCCAGTGGTGGGCCTCGGCGCTGCCGGGCACGACCGCGAGGTAGGCCTTGAAAGCGTCAATGGCCTGCTGGTGCTGCCCCGAGGCCAGCGCGGCGCGGCCAAGCAGCAGCTGAGCGAACCCATTGCCGCGATCCTTCGCGAGCACCTCTCGCGCGAGACCTGCGGCTCGGCCCGCGTTCCCTTCCGACAGCGCGCGGTTCCCTTCGACGAGGCGCTCGTAGAGCGACACCATCCGCTTCGGATCGGGCAACGTTGTCCCCGGGGCCGCGGTCTGCGGCGCCGGCCCGCTGAGATATCCCAGCGACGCCAACCGCTCACGCGCTTCGCCGGTCAGCGGGGTCGATGCCTGCCGGCCGCCGCCCGCGGCGCTGATCCCGTCGAGCGCCCGCTTCAAACTGGTGAGGCGCGCCGGCTCGGAGGCCGCGACGTTTCGCGCCTCGCCGGGGTCCGCCTGGAGGTCGTAGAGCTCGGGCTCGGGTGCGTCGATGTACTTCCAGCGGCCGGCCTCGATGGCACGAAGCGGCGCCCATTGCATGAAGAATTGCGGGAAATAGGATTCGGCGTAGCTGGGCGGCGGCTCGTCGCGCGGACCGCTTCCCTCGAGCAGCGGCCGCAAGGTGCGGCCCTCCGCACCATCGAGCGCGCCGATCCCGGCGAGGTCAGTGACCGTGGGTGCGAGATCGATCAGCCGGACGGCATCGGCCGCCACACGCGGCGCCAGCACTCCCGGCCAGGCCACGATCAGCGGCACGTGCAGGCTGGCGTCGTAGACGAACAAGCCGTGCGTGCTCTCGCCGTGCTCGCCCAGCGACTCGCCATGATCGCCGGCGACGATGACCAGCGGTCCCGGGGCCTGTCCGAACCCGCTTGTGTCGAGCACGCGGCCGACGAGCGCGTCCGCGAACGCGATCTCGCCGTCGTAGAGCCGTCCCGCAAAGCGTTCGCGGAACGGCGACGGCGGTGCGTACGGTTCGTGCGGGTCGTAGAGGTGCACCCAGACGAAGAACGGCCGGGCCTGCTGCTGCCGGGCCGGATCGCGGAGCCACGCCTCGGCGGCGGCCACGGTTCGATCGCCGCGACGCTCGGCCTCGACCGAAGTCGCCGCGCCCGCCGCGACCTCGTCGAGCCCATCGTCGTAGTGCGCGAACCCCTGATTGAGCCCGAACTGGCGATCGAGCACGAACGAGCTGACGAAGGCAGCGGTGTCGTAGCCACGGGCCCCGAGTACGGCGGCGAGTGTTGGCACGTCATCAGGCAGTACGAAATGGCCGTTGTTGCGGACGCCGTGCGTGAACGGGTAGCGCCCTGTCATCAGGCTGGCGTGCGCCGGCAGCGTCAGCGGCACCGGCGACAGGGCCCGTTCGAACCGCACCCCCGCGGCCGCGACGCGATCGAGGTTCGGTGTTTCGGCGCCCTTGTGGCCGTAGCTCCCCAGGTGATCCGCGCGAGTCGTGTCGAGCGTGATGAGGACGACGTTCGGCGGCCGGCTGTTTGAAGCGGCGGGAGCAGCCGGCGTGACCCCGCCGGAGTTGCACGCGAGCCCGCTGGCTCCGAACAGGGCGACGCCCAACACCAGGAGCGAATGTCTACCCGCCCGAGGCGGAATCGACGACAGCATCCTCCACACTGGACCACGAACAGCGAGCGACTGACAAGGTTCCGGCACGGGCAGACACAAAAAAAGAGCCCGGCGCTCGCCAGGCTCTCTCCATTGTTCTTCTTCGTGCCCTTCGTGGGACGTGCTCTTGTCAGCCCTTCGTGTCCTTCGTGCTTAGAACTTGAAGGCGGCCGAGAGCTGCAACGAACGCGGCGGGTGCCGGTTGAACCGCGCCAGGTAGTTCGGGCTGTAGACCAGGTTCGCGCCGGTGTTCCACTGCGTGTTCGCGCCGGTGTTGAACGTGTTGAAGATGTTCGCCGACGGCTCGATCGACTTCGTGCCGAAGTGGAACACGCGGCCGATCTTCAGCTGCATGTACTTCGCGTCGTCGTTCCGGATCTGCCCGTCGCTACGGGTCGGGCCCTGGAAGCGAAGGCGCGTGGCGAGCGGGTTCGACTGGGTGGTGCCGTTCGCGAGTCGGATAGTGGCCGGCCCGAACTGCGTCACCTCCGGATCGTTGGCAGCCAGCTGTACCTTCAGCGGTCCCACATAGCCTCCGGCCTGGATCACGTAGCTGCCCCCGACACTGAGCTTCCACGGCGCGTTCCACTGGCCACCGATTCGCAGCGAGAAGGGACGGTATGCCGCACCTGATTCACGTCCCCCAGTATCGAGCGTCGTATCGTCGCCGTTACCGAACAACTGCGTCGACAAATCGCCGTTGTTGGGGAAGGCGCTCGGCTGAACGAAGCGGGCCGCATCGGTCGGGTTCCAAGTTCCCTCCAAATGCTGCCACTGGCGCGTGAAGCTGGCCAGCACCTGGAAGTTGTGCGACATGTTCTTGGCGAACGTCGCCTCGAACGCGTTGACGATCACTTGTGTCCAGGTGGCGTTGGTTTCCTGGGTGATGATCCCCTGGTTGGGATCGACGAGCCCGAAGCCGATGAACGGCTGGAACGGCTGATCCGGGTAGATGCCGTTGATATCCACTTCGGCGAAGTTGTCGTGGTAACGACGGTGCGTCCAGGCCACGCCAACGCTCATCAGCCCCTTCAGCTGCCGGTTGTAACCCACAGAGGACTCGTGGATATACGGCTGATGCAGGTCTTTGTCGAACAACAGACTGGGATCGACGCTGCGCGTTGGCGGGGTCAACACGCTCGTGCTGGTCCCGTCTGGCGCAATGTAGACGTTGTTCTCCTCGATGCCGCCGTTAGTACCGAAAGTGACGATGTAGTCGCGCCCGTTGACCTGCTCGTAGAGCTTGCCGTAACTCGCCCGGACGACGTTGCGGGCGTCCTCGGTCAGCAGGAACGACGCGCCGATGCGGGGTTGAAACTGCGTATCCTTCTCGCGGTAGAAATCGAGATTCTTGTCGAATCGGCGATTGATATCTATCCGCACGCCGCCATTGATGGTCAGCCGCGGGTTCGGTGACCAGGCATCCTGCGCGTAGAACGCTGTCACCTTGTCGTGCTCGTTGACAGTCGAAGAGGTAGCTGGCAAGCGATAGCGCAAGTGGAACGGGAAGTATCCGGCCGATGGATCTACTCCGTTCACATAACGGTCCTCCTGCAGAAACAGACCGTCGTTCACGTATTGCGTAGTCGTCTCGCGTACCAGGTCTGGGGCCCACCACAACCCAGCCTTGAACTCGTGACCACCGGCCCAGCCGGTCTTGTAGTACGTGACGTCGCCCCGGATCACCGTCATCCGAGAATCCGAAAACGCGAGCGACTGAGGGTTGTCGAGCTGAGCGAGACCGCCGGTGCCGACCTGGGTGCCAGCTTGAGCGAAGGCGTTCTGGTGAATGATCCGCTGCGGTCCGGTGAGTGTCAGGTCGCTATACGTGCCCTCGTCGCTTCCGCGCTTATTGTTGTAGTTGACCGCGAATGCCGTGGTCAGCTGGTTGTTCCAAACTGAGTTGATGCGGCCGTGATACAGGCCGCCGCCGGTGGAATTGTACTGAAAGAGCTTGTTGTCGAGCTCGCGGTTGCTCGTGTACCGCGACCGGTCGTTCTGGTAGAAGCCCGTCACCTCGTGCTTCGCGCTCACCTGCGCCGTCACCTTAAAGAACGGCTGGTTGCTCTTCTGGTAGTTGTCGAAGCTCTGGAAGCTCGGGTCGTTGGCCAGCACGTTCTGGGTGTTGAAATCCGAGCGGCTGATACCGTTGGTGAGATCGGCGCGGCGGAATGAGGCGAAGAACCACACCTTGTCGCGCATGACCGGACCGCCCACCGACGCGTCGAACTGCTTCACCGACTGCGCCGTCGGGATGCCGCCCGGGGCGCTGCCACCCTTCGTGTTGTCGCTGTTCCAGTCGACGTTCTGGTAGTCGTACACGAACCCACCGTGGAACTGGTTGCCGCCGCGCGGGGCCAGGATGTTCATCACGACGCCGGTGCCGCTTGGAGAGGACGCGTCCACGCCGGCCAGCTTCAGCTCGGAGTCCTGCACGGAGTCGCCGCCGAACCCGATCGAGTGGGCCGACGAGTCGAGGAACGAGCCGGCCGGCGCGCCCTCGAGCGTGAACACGTGCGAGAAGATCACCGCGCCCTTGAAGTAGTAGGCGCGACGGCCCACGCCGTCGTCCACGTTGCGGGACGAGACGCCAGGCGCCAGGTCCAGCGCGTCGCTGAACAGGCGGCGGGACGTGACCGGCGCCGCGCGGATCAGCTCACGATCGAGCGTGATCGACGTGGTCGGCTTGGTCGATTCGATCATCGGCGACTCGCCCGACACCGTAATCGTCTCGGCCAGCGTGCTCAAACCCAGCTGGACGTCGAGGGTGAACGTCTGGCCGGCGCGTACGAGGATGTTTTCCCGCCGCGTGGTGGCAAAGCCCGCGAGCTCCGCCTGAATCACGTAGTTTCCTGGGGGAAGGTTGTTCAAGCGGTAGAGACCGGTCTCATCGGTCACCACCACACTGGGCTGGATCAGTTCGGGGCTGGTTGCCGTGACAGTCACGCCCGGCAGGACCGCTCCAGATTCATCTTTCACGAAACCGCGCAAACCACCCGCGCCGGTCTGCGCCGACGCTATCTCCGACAAAAACGCCAGGGACAGCCCCAGCGCCAAGCATGCAAATTTCCCTAACCGCATCTGCCCACTCCTTTCGACTCGCGCCTATGGGAGAAAAAGTGCAGTCGCCGGCATGAACTGGATTTATAGATCGAGCCGGAGCCTATAACACGTTGAAATGCTTGTAAATCCCTGTTTTCGTCGATGGATGCCTGGGCCGTGCCAAATGGGTCATCGAGTCTTCACGAATCCGCCGAACGGGTCGGTTCCCACCTTGTAACGAGCTGTCACGGCCCGGCTCTTCAGGTCGATCACGGCGACGTCACCGCCTCCGGAATTGAGCACGTAGAGCTTGGTACTGTCGGGCGAAAACATTGGAAACCCAGGCCCCCTGCCTAGCGGGACCGTGGCTGCGACAGCACGCTTCTCGGTGTCGATGATCGCGACGTCCTGCGTGCCGCCGTGAGTGGACGCTGCATACCGACCGTCCGGTGAAACGGCAATCCGGCCAGCGCCCTGCCCACCGGTCGGAATCACCTGGACCACCGCGTCGGTCTTGTCGAGCACCGTGACCGAGCCGTCTCCGTCTTCGTGCAGCCACACTTCTCCGTTCGGGCGAAATGCGACGCCGACCGGACCGCCTTTGACGGGAACGATCCTCAGGATCTTGTCGGTCTTCGTATCGAGGACGACGACGCGGTTGTCGTCGCGGTGGGGGTAATACAGCTTGCCAGTGGCGGGCTGGATGGCGAGATAGTGCCCGCCCTGGAGCAGCAACTCGATCTTCTTCACCACCTTGCCGGCCTTCGGGTCGATGACGACGACGCCGGGCACGTCCGCGTTCTCGAGGCCGACGTACACCTTGTTGCCGTCCTCGGTGATCGCAATCCCGTGCGGCGCGGCGTTGCTGTTCATACCGTTCTGGGTCTGGACCGGCGTCCGCTTGAACTCGGGCGATTCGATGCGGCCGATGCGTTTCATCGACTCGCCTTCGAGGATCTCCACCGTCGGGCCCTGCGGCACGGCGAGAAAGATGCGCTTGCCGTCCGGCGAGACCGTCGCCTCGTGAGGCTGATCGGGGGCCTCGTACTCATGGAGCACCTTGCCCGACTCGGGATCGAGCTCGTAGGCCATGTGATTGCGATGACTGAGCACAATCAACGTGTGCGACTGCGCGACGAGCGGAGCGGCCGCAAGGCCGAGCCCGAGCACACCGAGGACGAACTGGCGCATCGAAACCTCCTGTGGAGGGCTGAACGTTAGCACGAAGGTCGTCGGCTGAGGCTACAATCCATGGACTGTCGAGCCCGTCCCCCGCGCTCACGCTCGGGTGAGCCCACCTATGGACCAGACTCTCGACCTCGATGCCCTCATGAAAGCCGCCGCCCAAGCGGCCCGGCGCAACGACGCGGGAGAAGCCGCGTCGCTGCTGCGGCGCGCTCTCGCGGCCCAGGAGCAGGCGCTCGGTCCCGACGACGCCGCGCTGGCGCCGAACCTGAACAACCTCGCGATGATGCTCGAGCGTCTGGGCGACAACGCCGAGGCCGAGCGCTGCTACCGGCGTGCCTACGCCATCGCGCGACGGGCCGTCGGTCCGAAGGATTCGATGACCGCAGCCGCCCGCGCCAACCTCGTCGAGTTTCTTCACGCGACGGGACGTCTGGATCCGTTGCGCGACGACATCGACGAAGAGTTCGAGAAGCCGGAACCGACGCCGGTCGCGAGCGCGGACGATGCAACGGCGCTGCGGCTCGGGCTGGACTCGTTCGAGTCCGATCGTCCGGCGGCGAATCGCCGGCCCCTGCGCCGCCGCCTCGCCCCGCGGTCCCGCCGCCCGCTTCCTCCCCACCGCTGGAGATGAACCTCGCGGCGCCGCAGGCGCCGGCGATTCCGCGACCGCCACAGCGAGTGGATGCAACGCCTGCCGCCAGCGGGAATCGCCGCGGGTCGGCGCTACTCCTGTGGATGATCCTCGGCGCGGCGGCCGTCGGCGCCATTGCCTGGGCGCTGATCGAGCGCGGTAACTCCACGCCGGAGACGACGAACGTCGCACCGCAAGCGGCGCCGGAGAGGCCCGCGGAACCACCCGCCGCAGCGGGCTCTCCCCCGGTCACTGCGAACCCGCCCGCGACGCCGGCCCCTTCGCCTGCGGTGACGACCACCGCACCGCCGACTCGTGAGGCCACGGAGCGCGCGCCGGCGAGCCGGCCCGCATCGACAACCGACGCGGACTCCGGGCTGACGGTGGACTCGTCGCTCTGCGAGCGACTCAATCGGGGCGGCGGCGGCTGGCGGTGCGATCCGTTCCCGGCTAGCGGCGATTCCGATGCCGTTTACTACTACACGCGGGTGAAGAGCCCGCGCGACGCGACGATCCGGCATCGCTGGACCTATCAGGGCAAGCCGGTCCAAACCGTGAGCCTGCAGGTGCGCGCCAACGCACGCGAGGGGTTCCGCACCTTCAGTCACCAGCGCGTCGCCGGCCGCCCCGGGCAGTGGGAGGTCGCGGTCCTCTCAGCCGACGGCACGGTCGTTGAAGCGCGCCAGTTCACTGTCGCGAGATAGGAGTGAGGAGATAGGAGTCAGGAGACAGGAGTCAGGAGGTAGGAGAGAGGAAATGCAATCTCCGACTTCGTCGCCTCGCTTCTGTTGTCAGAAGTAGACGACGATCCCGACGCCGGAGCGCAAGCCGAAGCCGGTAAGTGACGTTGTAAAGCGAGAGCCACTGAGGTCCGTGTCTTCGTCCTGGTTGGAATAGTTGACGCCGAGCTCGCCGAAGAGACGGAATCGGTCTGACAAGCTGTACTGCGCGCCGAAGGCCCCCGACACCAGATAACCGTCAGTATCGACGTCGCGGGGAGTGAGACCCGATGAGCCCAAGGAATTCTCGGATGAACCCCGCGTCCACAGCCAGGCCAACCGGGGGCTGACATAGAACCGCAGATCCTCCCGCGGTCCCAGGTAGAACAACGCGCTCAGACCGAGCGATGTGTTCCACGTATCGGTGCTGGAGGTGAAGGTCTCCGTCGTGTTCACAAACGTCGTGGTCGTCGTCGTCTCGACTTGCTGGCGGGTCACTGAGAAATCTGGCCGCAGCGCGATCCGATCCCCTACATGCCAGAGCACTCCGGCAGCCGTCGGATACCCCATCACCACACCAAGCTTGTGAGTCGATTGCGCAAACGCCGGCATCGCTCCAGCACCCAGGATCACCAACAGACACGCTCCAAGCACACGACGCGACATGTCTCCTCCGGTTCCTCAGGGGCCCACGCGACGATATCGCATTCCGGCTTCCGTCACGCGCGCGATTGATGCAACCTGTGTTGCATGCGCGCAACGTCTTTGTCGCGGCGAACCTCGATCGCAGCGGTGGTGGTGTTCAGCCTCGTCACCGGCGTCTCACCCCTCGTTCACTCTCAGGCAAAGCCTCGCGCCCGGGCGCTCGGCGTGCCGTTCGACGGGACGCCAGGGCCGCTGAACGCGATCACCGACGTCGCCGGCGTCGAGGTGGGACACGCGACGATCGTCCGCGGCGACGGTCCGCTCGTCGTCGGCAAGGGGCCGGTGCGAACGGGCGTCACCGCAATCTGGCCGCGCGGCAAGGTGTGGCAGCCAGTCTTCGCAGGCTGGTTCGCCGGCAACGGCTTCGGCGAGATGACCGGCTCGCCATGGGTGGTTGAAGGCGGTGTGCTCGGCGGCCCGGTCATGATTACCGGCACGTATTCAGTCGGGGCCGTCCGCGACGCCGTCAACAGCTGGTTTCAGGAAGTCGCGAAGCGTGAGATTCCGTGGCATCAGCCGGTCGTTGGCGAAACCTCCGATGCCTTCCTCAATGACGGGCTTGGCCAGCACGTGACCAAGGCGCACGTGTTCGAGGCGCTCAACTCGGCGCGCGGCGGTGTTGTGCCCGAAGGCAACGTCGGCGGCGGCACGGGAATGGTTGCGCACGGCTTCAAGGGCGGCATCGGCACCGCGAGCCGGCAGGTCGGGACGAACATCCTCGGCGTGCTCGTCCAGGCGAATTACGGGACCCGCGAACAGCTCACGATCGCCGGCGTGCCGGTCGGCCGCGAGATCGCGGGCGCCGAACGAATGCGCGGCGCGCGCCCACCGGCCGATCGCGACGGCTCCATCATCGTCGTCGTCGCTACTGACGCGCCGCTGCTGCCCCACCAGCTGGAACGCCTGGCGCGGCGCGTGCCGATGGGGATCGCTCGGCTTGGCAGTGTCGCGTCGAACGGCTCCGGCGACATCTTCATCGCGTTCTCGACGGGAAACACGGGCGCGGCCGCCGAGACCGGCGTCACGCCGCTGGCCTGGCTTCCCAACGGTGACTTGACGCCGTTCTTCGAGGCGACGATCCAAGCCACGGAGGAGGCGATTGTGAACGCGCTGGTCGCGGCCGAGACGATGGTGGGGATCAACGGCAACACGGTGCCCGCGCTGCCAACCGATCAGCTTCGCGCGATCCTGACGAAGTACAACCGGTTGAACCGCTGATCGGCCGCCGGCCGAATCACTCCCCGCCGTCGTCGTCGGCCGACTGCCGGGAGCGCGCGCGCTGGCTGCCGACGAACAGCCCGAGCACCGATGCGGCCCCGAGACCGACCAATGCCCGAGTGAATACCCGCCCTGGCCCCTTCTTTTGAGCCATCAGCTGCCGGTAGGCATCCAGCTCGGGAGGCGGAGGCGTTGACGGACGCGGTCGCTCGCGCCGCTCGGGCGCGGGCACCCACCGCGTCAGGTAGGTGAAGTGGTCCGACGCGCACACCGGGCAGTGGTAGTCGGCGTGGATTTCCTCGCAGTCGAGACACAGGCGCGCCACGCGGAGCTGCATACCTGCAGTGTAAATCACGGGGGTTCGAAGGCACGGCGGCCGCGGGAAACAGGAAGGCCTTCCTCCTGCATTGCCGTGTTTGCACGCCTGGGTTGGAACTTCCGAGAGGAACTTCCGCGTGCTCTTGAACCCCCGTGTTCTGAACCCCGTGCTATTCTCCGCCCCAGGGAGGTGCGCCGTGAACGTCTGGTTGCCCGTCTCTCTCGCGTCGCTTCTCGTCGTATCCGCGGCATCGCTCGATTCTCAAACCCATCCGCAGTTTTCCGGGACATGGCGTCTGGATCCGACGCGGAGCGAGTCGGCCGCCGAGGACACGCCCGGTCAACTGACCGTCCAGATCACGCTAACGGATCAGGACGTCACGTTCGTCACATCGAAGGGCGCGCAGCAGAACCGGACGGTCCACAAATTCGTGGCCACGCCGACCGCGCCGTTCGCTATCGACGGCTCCGCTGCCCGCGCCTACTGGAGCGGCGCCTCGCTTGTGACCGAAGGCACGCGCCTCATCCAGGGCCAGACCGTCGCCAGCCGGGAGACACGCACCTTGTCGGCGGACGGGGCCGAGATGATGGTGGATGTGGTCGTGATCGTCGAGCACGGCTACCAGACCCGCGGCGGCCGCAACTACGGCATGGGCCGGGATGTCTACACGCGCGTCTCTCAGTAGGCTCCAGAGCTTTTAGGCTCCGGGCTCCGGCCGCGCGTCAGTCTCTCCTCAACGCCAGGGCCGGATCTATCGCGCTCACTCGGCGCGCGGGTATCCAGCAGGCCGCCGCCGCAACCGCCAGGAGCAGCGCCGGCGTGCCCGCGAACACCAGCCACGATATCGGCGTTCCGGGCGCCAGGTGGATGTACACGACGTACACGCCCAGCCAGCCCGCCGTCGCGCCTGCCGCGATGACCCTCATGTTCTCGGCGACGATCTGCCGCGTGACGCGAGGGGCGGACCCGCCAAGCGCGAGCCGCACGCCGATCTCGCGCGTCCGCCGTGCCACCGCGTACGACACGACCGCATAGATCCCGCACGCCGCCAGCGCCACCAGCAGCGGGCCGAGAACGACGAAGAGCCTGGCGGGAACGCGTCGGATTACCAGGTTCATCTCCACGTGCTCGGCCAGCGTCCTGACCGCAAACAGCGGCAGGCCGGGTTCGAGCTGACGCGCGATCTCCCGGACCGCGGGCCCGAGCCCCGCCTCGGCGCCGGGTCGGGTCCGCAGGTGCAGCTCGCCCTGCATCAGCGGACGATCGCGATACGAGAAAAAGATCGCCGGCGAAGGCGCCTCGCCGAAGGCATCGTAGGTGGAGTCCCGGACGACGCCGACGATCCGGTAGGTGCGGTCGCCCGACTCGAGACGGCGGTCGAGCACTGCGACATCGGGCAGGTAGCGCCTGCGGAACGCCTCGTTGACGATCACCTCGGGCGGAGCGGTGCGATCGCCGATCGGCGTGAAGTCGCGGCCGTCCACGACCGGCGTCTGCATCACGTCGAAGTAGCCGGGGGTAACGATGTTGCTCGACGCGCGATCGCGGCCGCCGTCCAGCCGTGGCCGTCCCTCGAGCACGAACGAGCGCTGCGGCAGCCCGTGGATATCGAGCGGCACCGAAGACGCGATCGCCGCCGACTGCACGTCACCGATCTGCGACGCGGCGATCAGGAAGCGTTCGGCGAAGCGGCGCGCGTCTTCCGGCTGCCTGCCCTGCCCGCCGAGATCGTAGGCGGCAAGGAGCACGCCGTCGATGCGGAAGCCCGGGTCCACTCGTTCGCTTTGCGCGAAGCGGCGATAGAAGACGCCGGCGACGAGCAGGACGACGATCGCGACGGTGACCTCGCCGGCGATGAGCCAGCGGCGCAGCCGGTCGCGACCGAAGACCGTGTCGTCGCCGCGGACCGCGATCAGCGGGTCCACGCGGGCGAGATGCACGGCCGGCACCGCACCGGCAGCCATCGTTGCCAGTAGGGCCAGTGCGAGCACGAATAGCAGCGTGGTGCCATCGACGCTGGTGTCGAAGTGGACTGGGAATGCCAGCGTGATGAGCGGCATCGCGCGCGTGATCCGGGCGCTCCACATCGCCAGCATTGTCCCGGCTCCCGCAGCGGCGCCGGCGAGTATGGCTGTTTCGAGCAAGAGGAGCCGCGCGACGCGCCACGGCCCGCCGCCAATGGCGAGCCGCACGCCGACGTCGCGCTGTCGTTCGCTAGCCCGCGCCAGCAGCAGGTTTGCGGTGTTGCCGCAGACCGCGAGCAGCAGGAGCAGCAGCACCCCTTGCAGCAGCGCCAGGGCCTGAACCAGGAAGCCCTGCGGCCCGCGCGAGGCCTTCCAGAACGGCAGCACCTCGACGCCGACGCCGCGGTTCGACTCAGGGAATCGTTCCTGCAGGTCGGTCATCTCGCGAGAGACCGCAGTCGCCACCGCGGTCACGTCGCTACGGAACCGGAGTCGTGACATGACGTAGTAGCCGCGGCTGGTCCGCACATCGAGCTCGGTGGACCCGGCGAGCAGCGCCGGTGCGCTGACCGCCGGCACCCACAGATCGAATTGCAATCCGAGCACCGTCCCCTTGAATCCTTCGGGCGTGACGCCGACGACTCTCAGGTCGCGACCGCTCACGCGCACCGTCTGACTCTCCGGTGGCGCGCCTTGCAGGCGATTCCGCCAGAACTCGTACGACACCACGGCGACGTCCGCACTGCCGCCGCGACTGGTCTCGGCGGACGTGAAGAAGCGGCCCGCCGCCGGGCGCAGGCCGAGGAGGTCGAAGTAGCTGTCGGAGACGAGCAGGCCGTAGGCCCGCTCGGTACGAGCAGTCTCGCCGATCGTGAGCGGCGTCATGCGGAAGGCGGCCAGCGTCGGCGACGGCCCGACCGCGCGCTGAAGATCCTCGAACTCCAGCCACGACGTTCCAGGGCGTCCGTTGGTCTCGGTGCGCGGCTCGATCATGTAGATCTCGGAGGCCGCGCGGACGCCGGGCAAGCGGTCGGAGCACCAGCGCCTGCACCCACGAGAACACGACGGCGTTGACGCCTATCCCGATCGCCAGCGACGCGACGATGACCGCCGCGACAATGGGCATTCCGCGGACGCCGCGCCACGCGTGCCGGAGGTCGTCGAGTATTGCCGAGAGCATGTCAGGGCCTCTTCAGCCGTTCAGCCGTCCACTGCATCGGTCCGTGCGGAAGGTCGATGGTCCCTTCGAGGGTGTCGTCTGCCTTGTGAGTTCCGGTCAGCTTCATCTTGACCGTTTCGCCGCCCGAGTGTGACGTGCCCACCTGAGCGTCGCTCGTCAGCGTGAACGCATTGTCCTTCACTTCGCCGTCGAGCAGCACCCGCTGCCCCATGATGAAGAGCGTCGCCTCGAGAGTGCCCGACTTGTCCTCGACCTCGAGCCCGACCTGATGTCCCTCGAGCAGGATCACCCAGGTCCCGGTGAGGCTGCGCGGCTCGTCCTTCCGTTCCCCGGTTGCCGGCTGCGCGCTCGCCGCGACTGCAAGCATGATCAGGAGCCCGGCCGCGCCCGCCCATCGTGCGTATCCCATCGTCAACCTCCACCCGCAGCGTAGCGACAGCAGCCTGAATCCATCCTGAACGACACGGGGATGTCCCTGGTGACGGGCAACCCGTTCAGGAGCGGTTCAGGGACGGCTGGGATATATAGACGTGTGCGGGTACTGGTCGTCGAAGACGAGCCGCGGTTGTCGCAAGCGCTGACCGAGGCGCTGGGACACGCCGGTTACGCGGTGGACTGCGCCGCCGACGGCGATCGCGCTGATTTCCTGGGCGCCACCGAAGGATACGACGCCGTCGTGCTCGACCTCGGCCTCCCGGGCACCGACGGCCTGACCGTGCTCCGCCGCTGGCGCGACAAAGGCATCGACGTACCTGTGCTGGTGCTGACGGCGCGCGGTTCGTGGCACGACAAGGTGCAGGGGATCGACAGCGGCGCCGACGACTACGTCGCGAAGCCGTTCGAGATGGAAGAAGTGCTGGCGCGGGTCCGGGCGCTGATCAGGCGCGCCAGCCGGCAGCCTGCTCCGCTCCTTCGAGCCGGCGAGGTGGCACTGGACCCGCGCTCCGCCGAGGTGACGCTCCGCGGCGAGCCGGTTCGGCTCACCAGCCATGAATTCCGCGTCCTCTCCTACTTGATGCACCACAGCGGACGGGTCGTCTCGCAGGGCGAGCTGGCCGAGCACATCTACAGCGAGGACGCCGACCGCGACTCGAACACGGTGGAGGTGTTCGTGGCGCGGCTCAGGCGCAAACTCGGAACCGCGCTGATCACGACCGTGCGCGGGCTCGGCTACCGGTTGGGAGATGCACGGTGATCCGTCCGCGATCGCTCAAGGGCCAGTTCCTCGTCGGATCGGTACTGTGGACGCTCGGCCTGCTGGGCGCCTCGCACATGTTCTTCGTGCTGGTCTCGCAGCACTTTCCAGTCATCCTGCGCGTGCAGCACTGGATGGTGCTCGGCTCGCTCGCGCTGGTGTTCATGCTCGGCGGCCTGTCTCAGGTGCGGCGCGGCATCACGCCGATCAACAGCCTCCGGGCGCGGCTGGCGGCCGTGCGTGATGGTCGTGCGTCGCGAATCGACGGCGATTATCCCGCCGAGGTGGAGCCGCTCGTCCGCGACCTGAACGCGCTGCTCGAGCATCGCGAGGAGGCGGTCCGGCGGGCCCAGGCAACGGCCGGCGATCTGGCGCATGTCCTCAAGACGCCGCTGGCGGTACTGGCGCAGGATGCCGCCGAGGTCGAGCGCGCGGGTCTCGGCGACGTCGCCAACAGCCTGCGCCACGAGGTTGGCCGCATGGAGCGGCGCGTCCAATACCACCTCGCCCGCGCTCGCGCCGCGGCGTCCGCCGCCGCACCAGGCACACGCTGCGACGTCTCGGCGTCGATCGAGCCTCTCGCGCGGACGCTACGACGGCTCTACGCGGAGCGCGTGGAGCTGACGACCGGGCAGACGCACCTGGCGGTCGCCGTGGAGCGGCAGGACCTCGACGAGATGGTGGGGAATCTCCTCGACAACGCCTGCAAATGGGCGCGCCGGCGCGCGAGCGTCCGGGCGAGCGACGACGGGCACGGGGGCATCGTCATCGTCGTAGAAGACGATGGTGACGGGCTGCCGGAGACGAAGTGGTCGGAGGTACTGGGCCGCGGCGTTCGCGCCGACGAATCGACCGCCGGCTCCGGCCTTGGCCTCGCCATCGTCCGCGATCTCGCGGACCTCTACGGCGGCACGCTGACCCTCGGCCGAGCGGAGCTCGGCGGCCTGCGAGCCGAGCTGCGGCTGCCGGGCGCGTGAAGAAGGCTTCAGGCTCCAGGCTTCAGGCTTTAGGCCAGCACGCGTGTCTCGTTGAATTCGTGTCTTTTCTCGCGAATGCAGCGTGGCAGCAGGCTGTTCCTGAAGCCTGGAGCCTGAAGCCTGAAACCTTCTTTCACTCGTGCGGTCGGGCCATTCGTTCGGGAACGACCCACGCGGTGAAGTCCTGGTCGCTCACTCCCATCGTCTTCGCGGCGTCGCGGAGCGAGGTGCCGTGCTCGTGGGCGTGGCGCGCGATCGCGGCAGCGCGCTCGTAGCCGATGTGCGGCGCAAGCGCCGTGACCAGCATCAACGAGTCCTGCACGTGCTGCGCGATGCGCGCCCGGTCCGGCTCCAGGCCGCGAGCGCAGTGGGCATCGAACGACCGGCACGCGTCGGCGAGGAGCTCCGCCGATTCCAGCAGATTGTGCAGGATGACCGGCTTGTAGACGTTCAACTGGAAGTGCCCCTGCGATGCGGCGAACGCCACGGCGGCATCGTTCCCGTAAACCTGTACGCACACCATCGTGAGCGCCTCGGCCTGGGTCGGGTTCACCTTGCCCGGCATGATCGACGACCCGGGTTCGTTCTCGGGGATCCGCAGCTCCCCAATGCCGGCGCGCGGACCCGACGCGTAGAGGCGGACGTCGTTGGCCGTCTTCATCAGCGCCCCGGCGAGCAGCCGGAGCGCCGCACTCGCCGCCGCCATCGCTTCGTGCCCGGCAAGCGCGGCGACGAGATTGCGCGGCGGGCGGAAGCGCTGGCCGGTCAGCGTCGCAACGTGCGCGGCGGCGCGCTCGCCGAAGCGCGGATGCGCGTTCAGCCCGGTGCCGACGGCCGTCGCTCCGAGCGCCAGCTCCATCAGCCCGTTCAGCGCGTGACGGACGGCCTCGATGCCGGCGTCGATCTGCGCGACCCAGCCATCGACGACCTGGCCGAGCGCGATCGGCGTCGCATCCTGCAGATGCGTGCGACCGATCATGATGACGTCGTCGAAGGCGCGCGCCTTCGCCAGTAATGTGCCGCGGAGCGCCTCGACCGCGGGCAGCAGGCGATGCACGAGGACCTCGACACTGGCGATGTGCATCACGGCGGGGAACGCGTCGTTCGACGACTGGCCCATGTTGACGTGATCGTTCGGATGGACCGGACGCTTGGTACCGAGCGGCGAACCCGCCTCCTGGTTCGCAAGGTTGGCGACCACCTCGTTCGCATTCATGTTGCTCTGCGTGCCGGATCCGGTCTGGAAGACGACCAGCGGGAACTCGCCGTCCACCTCGCCGGCAATCACGCGATCGGCAGCACGTTCGATCAGCCGTGCGCGATCCGCGTCGAGCTCGCCGAGCTCGTGATTGGCGAGCGCGGCAGCCTTCTTGACGATGCCGAGGGCACGGATGACCGGGCGTGTCCAGCGGAAGCGATCGACACCGATCGCGAAGTACTCGCGCGAACGTTGGGTCTGTGCACCCCAGAGGCGATCGGCGGGGACCGCGACGTCACCAAGTGCGTCATGCTCGAGGCGGGTGTCTGCGCTCATATGGACATGAGAACGAGAAAGGGCCTCCGGCACAAGCCCTTGCTTGACGGTCGGCGGAGCCGGAGGCTATCGTGCGCCGAATCGTGCGGTCAGGCACCCAGCCCCTGTAAAGGAGCCATCCCATGCGTCCATCGCGGCACGCTGTCGTTCTCGCCCTTGCCGTGATTGTCACGGCGCTCGGCATCGGCCAGGCTCTGCTCGAGCGATCGCTGGCGGCGCAAACGAAGCCGGGCGCCCAGGCGCCGCGCTTCGAGGTCGATCCGCTCTGGCCCAAACCGTTGCCGAATCACTGGCTGCTGGGTAACACCATCGGCGTCTGGGTGGACGAACGGGATCACGTCTGGATCATCCATCGCGGCTCCGACACCTTGAACAACAACGAGAAAGGGCTCGAGCTGAAGTCGGCCGACTTCTGCTGCGCCGGCGCGCCCCCGGTGCTCGAGTTCGACAAAGACGGGACCCTGGTGCAGTCGTGGGGTGGTCCAGGTCCCGGCT
This sequence comes from uncultured Acidobacteriota bacterium, assembly GCA_963709325.1. Taxonomy (GTDB): domain Bacteria; phylum Acidobacteriota; class Vicinamibacteria; order Vicinamibacterales; family UBA2999; genus VFZN01. Next base: position 89,232 of record CAVPVV010000003.1, read on the forward strand.
TCGACTGGCCGGACTCCAATCACGGCATATTCGTCGACCATCTCGGTAATGTCTGGATCGGCGGCAACGGGCCCGGCGACTCGCACATCCTCAAGTTCACGCGGGACGGCAAGTTCATCGCGCAATACGGCAAGCCGAACGCGCGGGTCAGCGGCAAGTCCTCCAACGGACAGCCGACTTTCACACGCGGCAGCAAGGACCCTGATAACTTCGGCCGGGTGGCAAAGGTGTTCGTCGAGCCGAAGGCCAACGAAGCCTACGTCGCCGACGGCTACTTCAACCGGAGGGTCGCGGTCCTCGACGCGGCGACCGGCAAGATGAAGCGGTTCTGGGGCGCGTACGGGGAACCGCCGGACGACTCGGTCAACCTTGGATCGTACGATCCGGCGGCGCCCCCCGCCAAACAATTCAGCAACCCGGTTCACTGCGCCGACGTCTCGAACGACGGGTTCGTGTACGTCTGCGATCGCCTCAACGATCGCCTGCAGGTGTTCAAACAGGACGGTACCTTCGTGAAGGAAGCGTTCCTGGCGAAGAACACCAAGCTCTCCGGCTCGGTGTGGGACGTCGCGTTCTCACGCGACCCGCAGCAGCGCTACCTGTTCGTCGCCGACGGGATCAACGATCGCGTCTACATCCTGCAGCGTGACACGCTCGAGCTCCTGACCAGCTTTGGCGACGGCGGCCGCCAGCCAGGACAGTTCTACGGCGTCCACAGCATCGCCATCGACTCACAGGGCAACATCTACACGACCGAAACGTGGGAGGGAAAGCGGGTCCAGAAGTTCGTCAACAAGGGCGTCGCGCCGGTGACGACGATGCATCAGGGGACCGTTTGGCCGAGGGCGAAATGACACAAAAGGTGCTGTTTCTTTTCATTTCGCCAAGTAGGCCTTCGATGAGGCTTCGTCCTTGAGCGGCGTCACCTTGTCGGGATCGATGCGGACCATCACGTAGTCGATGTGATCGTCGATTTTGGTGAACCAGTGGCCGGTGCCGGCCGGGATCACGACCACGTCGCCGACCTTGAGGTCATAGGCGACGCCGTTGCGAACTTCCGAGCCGTTATTACCGGGCCCGTTGAACTCGCGCACGGTCTGCAGGGTGGCGGGGCGGCGCTGGCGGTTCGTGATGTCAGGACCGAGCACGAGTGTCGCCGCGCCATCGGTGATGTAGTAGACCTCGCTCACCTGGTCGTGTTCGGCCACTGAGTCCGGCGCCGGCTTCTCGAGCCGGCCGCGGTGCACTCGCCCGATGCCGATGTGCGCCTTGCCGATCTCCACGGCGCGCACTTGCTGATCGGTGAGCTTCTCGGCGATGGCCTTCTTCGTGTAAGCCTCGAGCTCACTGGCGGGAATGTAATAGCCCGGGCACATCGCGCAGGTAGGCTGCGGGTCGGTCGGGTTGATCTTCGTCTGCGCGACGATCGCCGTGACGCTGCACGCCACGCCGATGAGTCCGACTGCGATGCGCTTCATAGGTGCCCTCCCGAGTCCGCCTTGTATCACGAGCGTCCGACTGAACCTCAGCCATTGACAAACTCAGCAGTTCACTTATCATCGGGCCGAACCCGCCGTCGCCGCCGTCAGTCGTAGCCTCACGCCTGGTCACCCGTCGCTCGAAGGAGGCAGTGTCATGCGAATCGCGTCACGCGCCGTCGCCGCCGCTCTCGCCCCCGTCGCTTTGGTCGCATTGCTGTCACCGGTGGTCTCCGGGCGCCAGGCGGACGCCAACAAGCTGTACGCCGGCACCTGGAAGGCGAACGTTGCGAAGTCCACGTATCAGCCTGGCCCAGGGCCGAAGGAGAGCACTCGCGTCCACGAAGATCGGGGCAACGGCTTCTGGTTGATCACGACTGACGGGACCAACGCCGAAGGCCAGAAGAACCACGGAGCGTATGTATACAAGCCCGATGGCAAGCCCTACCCGATATCGGGAATGAATCAGACCGTCGTTGCAACCATCACGTTGACCGTCGTCGATCCCTTCACCGTGCAGTTCACGCAGCTCGTGAACGGTAAGCCCGTCGCCACCGGCAAGCGCACGCTGGACAAGGACGGCAAGACGATGGTGATCGAGACCAAGGGCACCAACGCCAGCGGGCAGCCGGTCAGCAGCACCGTGCTGTGGGAGAAGCAGATGTAATGAAGTGGCCCGCCAAGAGGGCTCGTACATGCTCGCGGGCGCGCCCCAAGGCGCCCGCGGCATGAGCTAGAGCCTGTCAAGTGGAGACACTTCGCCGCAGGTGAAGTGGCGCGCTCGACAGGGCTCGAACCTGTGACCCCCAGCTTCGAAGGCTGGTGCTCTATCCAACTGAGCTACGAGCGCGCACAAGGCGCCGGAACCAGAGGCCGCATGCACCTGTGCACCTCTGCACCTGTGCACCTGTGCACCTCTGGACCTTCTATGGCTTATTCGCCAGGTACTTAATCTGCTTGAGCGCCTCGGCTTCCTTCGGCAGTTCAGTGCTGCCGGCCGGCATCTTGTTCGACTTGAGAATGAAGGCGATGATATCCACCTTCGAGGCGGGCGGGACCGCCCCGGGGTTGGTCGGGGGCATCGACTGGCGGATGCGGTCGAACAGGTCGCCCACCGAGAGATCGTTCCAGGCCGACGCGAACTCGGGGCCCGACAAACCGGGCGCGAAGCCATCGCCGCCCAGATCCGGCTGGTGGCAGGCCGAACACTCGGAGGCGTAGGCCTCCTGGCCCCGCTTGGCCTGATCCTCCGTGTAGACGCCGTCCCACACGGACTTCTCTTGCGCAACCACCCGCGGCTGCACGGCCACGGCCGCCACCCAGACCATTCCAACACCCAGCACTGCGGTTCTGAACGTCATCGGCACAAATCCCTCGTGTGCACGGATGTTAACACTTCGATACGGGGCGCGAGCGCGTTGCTTCTCCGTGCGGCCACTTCGACACGCGCATCAACTGAACAGGCGCTACTCGACCCGGCTCGACAGGCGGTGCCCCACGACCGTGGCGATTTCATCCAGCGCCCGGCTGAGCGATGCCGCCACCGACGCGCGCTCGTCGGCGGTCAGCGCGGTCAGCGCGCTGTGCATCGCCGTGGTCCGGCTCCGCAGTGCCAGGGTCAGGTGATACTCGCGGCTCTCGTCGAGAAAGCGCTCCCGGGCGATTTCCATGCGCATCACTGTACTCCGCCCTCCGGCCGAGGTGAACGGGCCGCCATGCACGGATCCCGGGACGACCATAAGCCGAAAAGATGCATGGTTTTACAGGTGACACAGGGACGAAACGCGGAGTACAATCCCCTACCGCCCGCTGACCGCTCGCGCACGGGGTTGGGTGGGTCTGGCCGCTGACTGATAACGGGGGAGTTGAGCTATGGCAGATGCTCGTTTCCGCTGGGGCGCCTGGCTGGGCGCAATGGGGTTGGCACTGGTGGCCGGTCCCGCTGCCGCGCAGAACCAGCCCGCCGCCCAGGTGACGTTCACCAAGGATATTGCACCGATCTTCCAGAAGGCGTGCGAGTCGTGCCACCGCAAGGACTCGCTCGGGCCGATGTCCCTCGTCACCTACGAGGAAGCGCGCCCGTGGGCGCGCTCGATCAAGGCCCGCGTCGCCGCCCGTCAGATGCCGCCCTGGCACATCGACAAAGCGGTCGGCATCCAGCACTTCTCGAACGATCGCTCGCTCACCGACGAACAGATCTCCACCATCGTCAAGTGGGTCGACTCGGGCGCTCCGAAGGGCGACATGAAGGACATGCCGCCGCCGGTGAAGTGGCCCAACGAGGACTCGTGGAACTTCGTGAGCATGTTCGGGGAGCCGGACCTGATCATCAAGAGCCCGCAGTGGACGCAGCCGGCGATCGGCCAGGATGCCTGGTACAAGCCTGCCGTCGACATCGGCCTCACCGAGCCGCGCTGGGTCCGCGCCATCGAGATCCGTCCTGGTACGAAGAATGGACGCCGCATCACCCACCACGCGCTCGCCCATCTCCAGCAGGAGGAGCCCGGCCAGGACAAGGACAAGGACAACGAGGATTCGGGCGCCGGCCTTTTCATGGAATGGGCCGTCGGCAAGCAGGGCGAGATCATGCGCGAGAACAGCGGCAAGCTGCTTCTGCCCGGCTCCCGCATCGTGTTCGACATCCACTACCACTCGGTCGGTGAAGAGATCACCGACAACGTCGAGCTCGCCGTCTACCTCTATCCGAAAGGCCAGGAGCCGAAGTTCCGCCAGACGCTCGCGCTGTGGAGCACCATCCAGGGCGGCAACCGCAACCTCGACATCCCGCCCAACTCACTGATCGTGACCCAGAACTTCCACGTGCTCCGCAAGTCGGGGCGCCTCGAAAACTACCAGCCGCACATGCACCTGCGCGGCAAGGCGATGCTGCTCGAAGCGATCATGCCGGACGGCAAGATCCAGACGATCAGCATGGTCAGCGAATACAACTTCCAGTGGATGTCCAACTACGTCTACGCGGACGACTACGCGCCCCTTCTGCCAAAGGGCACCATCCTCCGCCTGACGTCGTGGTACGACAACACCACCGCGAACAAGAACAACCCCGACCCGAACCAGTGGGTCGGCTGGGGCGATCGCACGGTCGACGAGATGGGTCATGCCTGGATCAACATGACCTACATGGAAGAGGCCGACTTCAAGGCCGAAGTCGACAAGCGCAAGGCCAAGCTCGGAACCGACACCGCCGAGCGCCAGAACGAACGGCAGTAAGCGGCCAGTCAGATCCGAGGGGGTGCCGGGAATCGGCACCCCCTCGTCGTTTCTCCCGTAGAACCAGGTCCCCTTCCCTTTCTGTTTCGGAGACTCTTGGATGCACGCGACAGGATCGATTGTCACGCGCGGTGCCCTGGCCCTGCTCGTCGCCGGCGCCACGCTCGTCGGCACTGGACAGGTTTCGGCTCAACTCCCACCCCCTACCCAGCTGCCGATGGACACCATGAAGGAGTCCGGCCAGGCCGTTTACGCCGCTTACGAAGGCTGGTTCGTCACACCTGACAAGAAAAAAGCGCTGTTGATCGGCTTCTGGAATCGCAACACCAAGCAGGTACTCGACATCCCGGTCGGCCCGAACAACCGGATCGAGCCGGGCGGCCCCGACTACGGGCAACCCACGCACTTCGACCCGCGGCGCGGCTGGGGCACGTTCACGATCGTCCTGCCCGACACCTTCGGCGAGAAGGACAAGATGACCTGGACGATCACCGCCAACGGGCAGACCACGGCGATTCCGATGGGCCTGAACGTGGACTACGTGGTCGAACCCTACCGCGAGACCGGCATGGGCAACACGCCGCCGGTGCTGAAGTTCGATGCGAACGGCAAGACCTTCCAGGGCCCGCCGATGGGTGTCGCGCTGGAGAAGACCGCAACGGTCAATACCCCGCTGGAACTCACCACGTGGGCGAGTGACGATGGGGTCGAGGACCCGAGGTTCCCGGGCCGCGGCAACAAACCGCTCAACGTGCGCTGGGTCGTTCACCGCCAGCCGGTCGGGGCCGTCGTCAAGTTCACCGAGGACCGCCCGAAGGTGGACAAGGACGCCGCCGGCAAGGCGTCGACAAGCGCGACGTTCTCGATGCCCGGCGACTACTTGCTGCGTGCGCAGGGAACCGATCTCTCCGGCGAAGGTGGCGGCGGATTCCAGTGCTGCTGGACATCAGCGCTGGTAAAGGTGACCGTCAAGTAGCGCACGGCATCACCAAGCCTCATCGAACACTACGGGGGCCTCGGATTCTAATCGGATTCGAGGCCCTTCCTACGTACTGTCAGACAGTCGGTGCAACCGGTGAGTGAACGCGCTCGGCAGCGTCGACGCGCAGGGTCAGGTTTTCCCCGTCCGCGTCGACGATAATTCGCGCGCCGTCGGAGACCTCTCCGAACAGCAGCAGTTCGGAAAGGGGCTTCTTGATGGTGCGCTCAACCAGCCGCGCCATCGGACGCGCACCGAAGGCGCGGTCGAAGCCGCGGGTGCCGAGCCAGGTGCGGGCCGCGCCGGTGAGCTCGATCGTCAGGCGGCGCCCCGCCACCATCGCCGCGAGCTCCGCGACGTGCTTGTCCACCACGCGAGCGATCTCGACTGGGCCGAGCGCGTGGAAGTGCACCGTGGCATCGAGCCGGTTGCGGAACTCGGGTGAGAACATCTTCTCGAGCGCGCCGGTGGCCCGGCCTCCCTCCCCCGCATCGCCGAAGCCCATCTTGCGGCCCGAGAGATCGCGCGCGCCGGCGTTGGTCGTCATGATCAGGATGACGTGACGGAAGTCGGCCTGGCGCCCGTGCGTGTCGGTCAGCGTGGCGTGATCCATGACCTGCAGCAGGATTGCGAACAGGTCCGGGTGCGCCTTTTCGATCTCGTCGAGAAGCAACACCGCGTGGGGGGCCTTGCGGATTGCGTCGATCAGCAGTCCGCCGTCCTCGTACCCGACATAGCCCGGCGGCGCGCCAATCAGGCGGGCGACGGCGTGCTTCTCCATGTATTCCGACATGTCGAAGCGGATGAACTCCACTTTCAGGACGCGGGCGAGCTGTCGCGCGAGCTCGGTCTTGCCGACGCCGGTCGGCCCGGCGAACAGGAAGCTGCCAATCGGCTTGTCTGGGGCACGGAGACCCGACCGCGCCAGCTTGATCGCCGAACTCACATCGTCGATCGCGTCGTCCTGGCCGTAGATGACCGACTTGAGCTCGGTGTCCAGCTGCCTGAGCGCGGTCTTGTCGTCGCTCGAGACAGCTTGAACCGGAACTCGCGCCATCTTGGCCACCACGCGCTCGATGTCCGCAGCGGTGACGGGAATCTTCTCTCCGGTCGCGGGCGCCGCCGTTGACAGCCGCGCCGAGGCACCGGCTTCGTCCACCACGTCGATGGCTTTGTCGGGCAGGTGCAGGTCGCGAAGGTGCTTCGCCGACAATGTCACAGCGGCTTCGAGCGCCTCGTCGCTATAGGTAACGCCGTGATGCTGCTCGTAAGCGCCGCGCAGCCCCTTGAGAATCTCGAGCGCCTCGGCCTCCGACGGCTCGAGCACGTCGATCTTCTGGAACCGTCGCGAGAGCGCGCGATCCTTGTCGAAAGACTGCTTGACGTCGCTGAACGTGGTCGATCCGATGCAGCGCAGCGTGCCGGAGGCGAGAGCCGGCTTCAGCAGGTTGCCGGCGTCCATCGTGCCGCCCGATGCCGACCCGGCGCCGACCAGAGTATGAATCTCGTCGATGAAGAGAATGGCGTGCGGGTGCTTCTCGAGCGCGTCGAGGACCTGCTTCACCCGCTCCTCGAAATCACCGCGGTAGCGTGTGCCCGCGACCAGCGCGCCGAGGTCCAGGGCAAAGACGCGTGCGTTCTTCAGGGCCGCCGGAACGTTCCCCTCCTGGATGCGGCGGGCCAGCCCTTCGGCCAGCGCGGTCTTGCCGACTCCCGGCTCGCCGACCAGCAGCGGGTTGTTCTTGCGCCGCCGGCACAGCACCTGCACCATCCGCTCGACTTCGAGATCCCGGCCGATCAGCGGATCGATCTGTCCGCGGGCCGCCTTCGCAACCAGGTCGGTGGCGTAGGCCTCGAGCGGCTCGCGCGGCCCCGAGGCTGGCGCATCCGGATCGGTCGGAGTCACCGGCGCCTTGTGCTCGTCCGGTCCATGGGACAGCGCGCGAAGAAGCGTCAGTCGATCCAGCCCCTGCTTGCGGAGGAAATAGGCGGCGTGGCTGTCGTCCTCCTGGAGCAGGAACACGAGCAGCGCACCGCTCTCGACCTGCTGGGCGCTCGACGAGGCGGCGTGGACCACCGCCCGCTCGACGACGCGGTCGAAGCCGATGGTGGATTCGGGCTTGACCGCGCGGCGGCCTGGGACCGGGGAGAACGCGCGCTGTAGCACGTCGTCCAGCTCGTGACGAAGCGCTGGCAGATCGACGCGGCAGACCTCGAGGATGCGCAGCGCCTGCGGATCCTCGAGCAGCGCCGTGAGGAGGTGCTCGAGGCTGACGAGGTCGTGCCGGCGATCGGTGGCGAGGCGAAAAGCGCGCCGGATGCTCTCGAGCGTTTCTGGTGCGAACGGTACCGGTTGCCGACTCACTGCGTGGCCCCTTCGGGTTCTGGCTCCACAGTCACGAGCAGCGGGTACTCCTGCTGCTCGGCCAGACGTTGGGTGGCCTGCTGCTTCGTCTCGGCGACATCGCGCGTGTAGAGCCCGGCTACCCCGATCCCGGAGTGGTGCACGTGCAACATGATGGCGCGCGCCTCGGCCGCGTCCTTCTGGAACACGGTCTCGAGTACCCACACGACGAATTCCTGCGTCGTGAAGTCGTCGTTGTGCAGCAGCACGCGCCACAGGCGCGGCGTCTGCAGGCGCTCCTCGATGCGGGATCCGCTCAGCAGGTCTTCGCGAAACGTCGCGTCAGCCACAGTTCGATTGTAGCTGCGAACGCCGCTCAGGTTACCACGGTTGAGGCGGGGCGATCACGTCGGGAGGCGAGTCCGCGTGAGAATCTTGCGGGCGGCGTTCGGGAGTGCAACAGTGAGCGGGAGTGGATCTCTAGAGGGAGCGCCACGACTCCCCTGAGTGCCGACCGACGCCCGACTCCCGACCGCGCTGGCGTCACTGACGCACTTCACTCATCAGCGCCAGCGTATTCCCCTCGGTATCGTCGAAGAAGGCCATCCACAACTCGTGATCCGGCATCCTGGCAACGAGGTGCGGTGTCCCCTTGAATTGGACACCTCTGTCGCTCAGCGCCGTGTAAGTCACCGTGATGTCTGCCACCTTGAAGTACAGGATCGAGCTCGGATGGTCGTACTCCGGGGCGCTCGCGACACCCAGCATCAATCGCACCCCGTCGCAATCGAAGAACGACATCGTACCGGCCGAGAAGAGAAAGGGCAGTCCCAGCGTGTCACGGTAGAACGCGGTCGCCCGCGTGATGTCGCGAGCGTTGATCGCAATCTGTCCGATGGTCGAAAGGCTCATGGGTGAGAGTGTAGATTGGGTCGCCGGCCGCGGACCCGAGGAATCGGTGAACGGCGAACCACTCGCCGTTCAAGCATTTGACGGCGCCGACGAGGCCCGCGCCAGCCGCGACACGGGATCCAGCTCGGGATCGAAGCGCCACCGTGCCGGCCCCGGCTCGGCGACGAGCGCGCCCACGACCTCGGTGAACCGCCGCCGCGGAATCGAGCGGGCGCCGAGCGAGGCCAGGTGCTCGGTGGCCATCTGGCAGTCGATGAGCGGCATGTTCCAGTCGATCATCTGCGCCGCCAGCCAGGCAATCGCGACCTTCGAGCTGTCGCTCTCGCGCGACACCATCGATTCGCCAAAGAACATCCGTCCGAGCGCGACGCCATACAGCCCGCCGACCAGCCGATCGCCACGCCATACCTCGACCGAGTGGGCCAGACCGGCCTCGTGCATGACCCGGTAGGCCGCCTGCATGGCTGGGACGAGCCATGTGCCTCCCTGGTCGTCGCGGGGCTCGGCGCAGGCGGCGACCACCTGGACGAACGCCTCGTCGAGGCTCACCCGGACATCGCGCTTGTTCAACCGGCGGCGGAGCGAACGGGACAGGTGGAACTCGTCGCAGGGCAGCACCATTCGCGGGTCCGGCGACCACCAGAGAATCGGATCGCCGGCGTTGAACCACGGGAAGATCCCCCGCGTGTAGGCGCGTGCGAGCGTCTCGATCGAGAGATCGAGGCCAGCCGCGAGCAGGCCGTCCGGGCGCTTCAACGCGCGTTCTACGGGAGGGAACGGCGCGTTCGGGGGAAGAAACGGGATCATGCTAAACTGAAAATTCTCGGCCGGATGGTGAGTGTAGCTCAGCGGTAGAGCTCCGGACTGTGGCTCCGGCTGTCGCGGGTTCGATCCCCGTCACTCACCCCACTCAAAGCCTCGCCTTCAACACATTCTCTGTAGGCGGCGTTTCGCGCCGCGGGCAACCGCTCTGCGGCTCCAGGCCTCGCTCCGCTCGGCAAGGAAGTCATTGTCACTTACCCTTCAGAGTGCGGCGGAGATCGAGCCCGACCTTCGGCGACTCCACAGGCCCTGTAATCGTAATAGCCAAACGCGTGCCCGCTCCGCCCTTGCGAAACATCGCGTCGAGCGGTTTCAGCAGGAAATGGCGCACTCCTGTCTGGGTTTCGGAGACCGTGGCACGGAGGCGCACCGTCCCGTCCAGATTGAGGTTGCCACGCTCGAGCTCGTAGCGGCCGTGCAGCGCGATGGCGGCTCCGCTCACTTCGTAGTTGACGCTCAGGAGCGTCAGGACGCCCGTCGCCAGCGTGAACTTCGCCTTCACCATGGAAGGCACGTCGTGCACCGACTGATCCTCCGGGCGGCCGCGCGCCCGCCGGCTGAGCGCATCCACTTTGCTCTGGACGCTGTCGCTCGCGAAACGCGCGTCGGTAATCGTCACCGAACCGCCGAGCCGCAGCTTGTCGAGCACATCCGCATCACCCTGCGGCAGATCGAATGAGGTGGTCAGCGCCAGCGCCCCTCGCATCATCGGCGGCGTGGTCCGGACCGTCAGGCGAAGCATGTCCTCGATCCGCGCGCCAGCTGCGGTCACGTCGAGCAGCACCCGCTTCCCCTTCACGCCCTTGGTCCCGACGACGAAGCCCTTGGCGGTGAGTGGCGAGTCGCCCAGCCGAACGTCCACCTGCTCGAGTTGGACGTCCCCATTCGTTCCGTCGACGACGGCCTGGAAAGTGGTCGCCAGCGGAACGGAGGCGGCCTTGAGCTTCGGGATGCTGAAATCGGGCGTCTCGGTAGTCCCCTTCACGGCGAGACGGTCGAGCATGCCCTCGAAGCCGCCTGTCGCGTGAAGCGCGCCGGCGATGCCCTTGATCGTGCCGAGGTCGGCGTCGAACTGGAACTGACCGTCCAGCGGCGTATCGCCGGGCTCCTCACCGTTCCAGGGCCCGAACGACCCGCTGGTCTCGACGCGTCCCACGGGGATGGGGTTCATGATCGACGCGACGAAGCGCGAAGGGGTTTGCAGCGTCAGGTCGTCGATCTGAAGCGAGTGGATGTCGAAGACGCGCGGGTCCTTCTGGGGATTGCCGGGCAGGATTGTCAGCCGCGCGTTTTTCGCCGTGAGCGTGGCGATGCCGAACCGCGAGCGAACGCCTTCCCCGTCGGCCGCGACGTTCTGGTCGGGGACGAGGTCGGGCATGTCCTGTCTGCGCCGCGGCGGTATCGTGATTTCCAGCCCGTCGAGCGCCACTGCGTTCAAGCTTGCCGTCAAGATCCCGCTCCACGACGCGTCACCGGAGAACTCCCGGATCACGATCAGCGGCGGGAGACCGCTGCGCTGGCGATGGCGGATCGTCAACCCTCCGCCCGCGAACATCGGGCGAGGCCACATCCGTACGGTCAAGGTCTCGAGCGTCACCGCTGCATCCATGCGCGCTTCGAGGGCGCGGACCACTTCCTGCCGCAGGCGCGGTTCGGCCCGCTTCACGGCAACTGTGAGGCCGACGCCGAGCGACAGACCGATGACGCCGAGCACGAGGAGGAAGACGCGCTTTGCTGTCACCGTAGGACATTGTACGTGGCACGCTTAACCCGCCAGTCGATTGAATGGTGAATGCGATCAGTTCGAACTCCCAGCGGTTGTGCCAGATCCCGGCGAATTACCCGCCGGATGGATGCACTGCTCAGTTGGGCTGAGGATTGAATATGTCGGTCGGGCTGGATCAATGGATGACGCGGATCGAGGCGCGTCAGCTCGCCAATCTGCAGTTCGCCGAGGTCTCGCGTGCACTGCGCGCGCTCTCCTCGGCATACGTCGAGCGGCGGCACACGGCGATTGCTGCCGGCAAAGTTCTCGACACCGCCGGCAAGCGAGCTGCGTTCGCGCTCTACTACGGACCGCTGCACTTCGTCACGACGACGCGGATTCTCGAAGCGCTCGCGGTCCCGTTTCACAGCTCGGCCTCACTACCGGTGCTGGATCTGGGGTGTGGCACGGGCGCGGTGGGTGCCGCAGTCGCGACCTGGACCGGTGCTCGCCGTATCCATGGCATCGACGTGCATCCATGGACGCTCGACGAAGCTCGAGCCACCTACGCGAGCTTCGGCCTCGACGCCGCGGTCACGCGCGCCAGTGTGGCTCGCCTCCGGCGTCCCACCTCGCCCTCCTTCATCGTCGCCGGCTACCTCGCCAATGAGCTGCCCGATGCCGAGCGCGAGACGCTGCACCACACCCTCGCCGATGCCGTGCGACGCGGGTCGCAGCTGCTCGTCATCGAGCCGCTCTCGGGGCAAGCCGCGCCGTGGTGGCCCGAGTGGGTTGAGAGTTTCACACCGCTCGGCGCCCGTGCCGACACGTGGCAGCTCACGATCTCACCGCCCGATCTCACGATGCGGCTTGGAACGGCCGCAGGCCTGAGCGCGACGTCAGTGAAAGCCCGGACGCTGTCGGCCTTCGCAAGGCTCTAGGCTTTAGGCTTCAGGCTTTAGGGAAAATCATATTGTCACGCTGCACCTGTGACCTGAAGCATGCTGAGGCATTGCGACAAGCGTGTCAGGCCTAGAGCCTAGAGCATGAAGCCTAGAGCCTACTGAAGTCCGCCGCGCACGGGGAACTGAGCCAGGATGTCGGCGTGAAACCTCTGCGCCATCCGATCGTAGCCAGCCGGCGTCGGGTGCTCTCCATCGAGACCGACGTACGTGCCATACGCAGTCGTGCCGAACGATTCGTAAAGGTCCACAATCCGGACGTTCTGAAGGCCACCGACCAGGCGCCGAAGCTCGGTGTTGAAGGGGACAATCTTGTCGTTGGCGTTGTCGCCCTTCGGCTCACTGGGGTAGGTCTGGTACATGGTCGCTACCAGCACGGTCAGGTTGTACACCCGCGCGATCTGGACCATCTGTGCCACGGAGCTGGCCGCCCGTGTTGCGCTGACTCCGCTGGTCATGTCGTTGATGCCTTCGAGCAGAAGGAGCACCTGTGGCCGGCTGCTGACCGGTACCGAGGGACCGGCGAGCTCGGCGAGATCTGACGTCAGTCGCGAGATCCCCTCGGCCGCGGTCTCACCACCGCTGCCGCGCTTCCGGACCGAGAACGCCTGGGCCGGGTTGTACGTGCTCAGCATCGACTGCAGGCGTTCGGGATAACCGTAATCCCTCGTGTTATCGCAATTGACTGGCACGAGGGTGAACGTCCCGGCCGAAATGACACCGCAGGTGATGCTATCGCCGAAGGCGAGGAACCGCGTCGCGCCGACCGCGTTCGGCGGTGTCGGAACCAGTGACGCGGGAACCGGCGGCGCTTCCTGCATCGCCTCTCCGACGATGAGGCCGGTCGTCGCCGGAGTCGGAGACGTGGGGCTTCCTGCGCAGGCGGCCGCCAGGAGAGCGGCTGCCACGGCAAGCAGCAGCGAATTCGGCAGCCGGTGCATCCTTTATATTCTAGCGGGAACCGCCTCATGCTACCGGTCCGGTCCGTGCTCCGCCGCCATCCCTTTCTCCGCCTGTGGGTTATCGGCGGCGGCGGGCTCGTGGCGGCGACCGTGATCGGGCTTCTGGTGCTGGCCGTCGCTGGTCCGCGAGCCGGCCTCGAAGCCACGCTTTTCGACGGCCTCGGGCCGGATGCGCGGCCGGCGTTCGTCGGTCACGACCCGACGCTCGACCCCGAGGTGGTGGCCTCGGCGAACGGCATCCCTTCCGATCGCCCGTTTGCAGTCGAGTGGCGAGGTGACCTGGTGGTGAAGGTCTCGGGTGTTCACCACCTGCGCGCCCGCGCCGACGATGGCATCGCCATCTGGGTGGACGACGCCGTGGTGATGGACCGCCTGGAGAACCGCGGCGAGCTTCAGCAGTCCGCGCCAATCCCGCTCGAAGCAGGCCTCCATTCCATCCGCATCCGGTACGCGCAGATCGGCGGCGATGCGGTGCTGAGACTCTGGTGCTCCACGCCCCTCTGGCGCGAGGAGTCTGGACCGCTGCGCACCAGGGTGGTACCGCACGGCACCACGTTCAGGCGAATCGTCTTGACGGATCGGCTCCGGCTTGCGCTGGTGACTGCGTGGTCGGTCTGGATTCTGCTCGGCGTGCTGCTTGGATCGGCCGCGATGCTCGCCTCGGCCGGTGGCATCGAGCGGATTACGGGAGCGCTTGGATGGTCGGAGATCGTGCCGCTGGCGCTCATAGCCCTTCCGCTGCTGGCAGCCAATCTCTCGCTCGGGACGGCGCCATGGCGAGGTTGGGTGCCTGACGAAGTCGTTCCGAGTCAAGTGCTCGACGCCTGGGAACAGCGATTCGCCGGTGGGTGGTTCGACATGTATCCCCCGCTGCCCTTCTACCTGTTCATGGTCCTGAATGCCCCATCAGTGCTGTTGATGGGTAGCGGCGCGGTCGAATTCGACTCGGCTCTCCAGACGCTTGTCCATCTCATGAGCCGTGGATCGAGCCTCGGCTTCGCGTGGCTGACGCTGCTTGCCGTATCCATGCTGGCCGATCGCACGGTCGGCGGTCGGGCTCGCGTGCTGGCACCGTACGTCGTGCTCGGCGTCCCTTTGTTCGCGTTCTACAGCAAGACCTACAACCCCGAAAGCGCCTATACGTTCTGGATGATCGCCGGGGCGGTCGCGTTGGTCCGCGCCGCCCAGACCGGCTCCATTGCCGCTCACGCATGGCTCGGCGGGTTTGCCGCGGCCTCGGTTGCGACCAAGGACCAGGCCTACGGGTTCTGGATTGGGCCGGCGCTGGTGCTGCTATGGTCGGCGTGGCGCAGGGCGCAAGGTAAGGCGCTGGCCCGCCTTGGAGCGACCGCGCTCGATCGTGGGCTGTGGGCGGGACTCTCGGCCACGATACTCACCTACAGCCTGGTGTCGGGCGCGTGGTGGAACCTGAACGGGTTGCGCACGCACTTCGCGCTGATTGCCGGGCGAGGCTCCACTCCGTTCCGGATGTTCTCAGCCACGCCCACTGGCCTCGAACAGCTCGCTGCGATGACCGTGGCGCTCTTCTGCCAGATCGTCGGCCCGGTTGTGGTGGTGTTGATGATCATCGGCCTCGCGAAGCTCGCAGCGACCGGGGCCGTCAGGTGTTTCTGGATTGTGCTGTCGATCCCGGTTGGTTACTGGCTGGCGTTCATCGGTGTCGTCGGTTACGCATACGATCGCTACTTGATCGCCATGGTGGTGACGCTGGCCATTGTCGCAGGTGCCGGCTGGGCGTGGATTCTCGATCGGATGCCACAGGGGAAAGCGTTCGTCATTGCCAAGGCGGCGCTCCTGCTGGCCGTGCTCGCGCCGACCGTCGCGCTGAACACGAAGATGGCCGATGATTCTCGCCGCCACGCGGAGCGCTGGATGAGCGAGACGCTCACCGGAGATCCCGTGGTACTCGGCACCGGGAGCCCGATGTACCTGCCAAACCTGTATCCGTTCCTCCATCAGACCGAGCCGCGCAGCTCTGCGGAGAACCTGCTCTCGTGGGATGCCGATGTCATCGTCGTCTACGAGGACTGGTTCGATCGCCGCTCGCAACCGCCGCTCGAGCGGGTACAGCAAGCGCTGCAGGCCGCCGGATATCGGGAGCGATTCAGGAATCGGAACGACAGGCCCCGTCCCTGGGCCGCATTTCTCTGGAGCGGCTTGAACATCGATCGCGGGCTGTCGAACCTGAGCAAGATCGACCCGCCGCTCGAGATTCTGGGTTCGTGAGGGGCACACCGACGGAACCGGAGACAATTGAACCGATGACCGATTCACTGGTGCAGAAGCGCCTCCGTTACATCGAGCGGCAGCGGGCGCTCCGCACCGCGAGGCCGGAGGCGTTCGCCCACGCGAGCCCGAGCGGCAGCGGCCCCGCCAATCGCCACGGCATGCCGAAACTGCCGGTCGGCCAGCACCTGGTGAAGAACTGGCCGGTGCTGGACCTCGGGGACCTGCCGGACGTCTCACGCGCCGACTGGCAGCTGGAGATTGGCGGCAGCTGCGAGAACCCGAGTCACGCTCGACTGGCCGGCGTTCATGGCGCTGCCTCAAGTGGAAGACATCAGTGACTTCCACTGCGTCACGACCTGGAGCCGCATGGACAATCAGTGGGGTGGCGTGAGGTTCCGGACCCTCGCCGAGCTCGCGGTCCCGTCCGCCGAAGTGCAGTTCGTGCTCTGCACCGGCTACGACCACATGCCGGGAACCCGAATCCCTTACACCGTGAACCTGCCGCTCGCGAGGGCGGTCGAGGAAGACGTGCTGCTCGTCCACACATGGGAAGGCCAGCCGCTGCCTCGCGAGCACGGCGGCCCGTGCCGGATGATCACCCCGAAGCTCTACGCGTGGAAGGGCGCGAAATGGATCCGCAAGATCGAGTTCCTCGAGCACGACCGACTCGGTTTCTGGGAGGAGCGGGGATATTCCAACACCGCCGAGCCGTGGTTCGAAGATAGATACTCGTTCTGATGCTTGTTGGTGCAGAGGTGCAAAGGTGCAGAGGTGCAAGGTGCAGAGGTGCAGAGGTGTAAAGGTGCACAAGTGCAGGGGTGCAGATAGATCGCTCGATCAACCATGCCAGCTTTCAACGCTCGCGATCTCAGGCCCATGCTGGCGGTGGGCGGTGACCCCCAACCTCCTCTTGAGGGGGAGGATCTGCTGTACGAGCCCAAGTACGACGGCATCCGGGCAATCGTCGAAGTCGTCGGCGGGCCGAAGGCGGCGGCGCGACTCTGGTCGCGGAACGGCAACGAGAAAACCGCGCAATTCCCCGACATCGTCCAGGCCCTCGTTGCGTGGGGCCGTGGGTTCCGCGACACCATCGTCGTTGACGGCGAGGTAGTCGCGCTCGGCCGGGACGGCACTCCGCTCGGCTTTCAGCAACTCCAACATCGCATCCATGTGCACGTCCCGGGCTTTCAGTCCCGGAAGGCGCAGCTCTCCCCCGCCGAACAACCCGCGGCGCTGTATGTGTTCGATCTCATTCGGGTCGGCGAGCTCGACTTTCGTGACCAGCCGCTGACCGCGCGCCGCGCCGCCCTCGAGCAGCTGCTCGAGGCGCATGCGTTCCCAGACACAACACTCCGTGTCAGCGAGCAGGTGGCCAGGGATGGCCGCGCACTCAAGGCTCGGGCTGAGCGCGACGGCTGGGAGGGTCTGCTCGTCAAGCAGGCGCGCTCGCCGTATCGCACCGGCAAGCGCAGTCCCGAGTGGCGCAAGCTGAAGATCGAGAAGTCGGACGACTTCGTGGTCTGTGGCTACACGATCCCGCAGGGGACGCGGGCTCGTTTCGGCGCGCTCGTGCTTGGAGAACCGGACGCGCGATGAAGCGGACGCACCGCTGCGGTACGTCGGCGACGTCGGGACCGGATTCAGCGGCGACGAGATCGAGCGGCTGTGGCGCATCCTCGAGCCGCTCACGACGCCCTCGAGCCCGCTCACCGACATGCCGGCCGCGCTCGCCCGCCGGGCTCGTTTGGTCGAGCCGCGCCTTGTCGTCCAGGTCCGCTTCACGGAGATGACCGACGAAGGCCGGCTCCGACACCCGGCCTACCTCGGCGTGCGCGAAGACAAGAGCAAGATCGGCCGCGTTGCCGGCCTCAAGCGCGCCCGCGCGGCAGACGGGGTCCAGGCGCGTGGTCGATCGTCGAGTGGCGTCGCCGCCCAGGCGCCTTACGATGCAGCATCGATGGAGGCGCCAGGCACCGCCGCAATCGTGGACCAGCTGGACGCGCTGGAGAAATCGCGAAAGGACGGCCGGATTTCGCTCCCAGGCGGCGACACGCTTGACGTCACCAACCTGCAGAAGGTGTTCTGGCCGGACATCGGCCGGACCAAGGGCGATCTCCTCCGCTACTACGCGAAGATCGCGCCGCTCATCCTGCCAGTCGTGAACAATCGACCGCTGGTGATGAAGCGTTTGCCAAACGGCGTCAATGCCAAGGCTTTCTACCAGCACCGCGCGCCGGAGCCGGTAGTGCCGGGCGTGCGCATTGAAACGCTGCCCAATGACGATGTCCCGGCCAGGCTGATTGGCGGCTCGCTGAAGACGCTGTTGTACATGGCGCAGCTCGCCTCGATCTCGATGGACCCGTGGTTCTCGACGATCGACGATCTCGACTCGGCCGACCAGGTGGCGATCGATCTCGATCCCCAGCCGGGTGCGACCTTCGATCAGATCCTCGACGTCGCGCACTGGGTCCACGAAGTGCTCGAGCGGGTAAACGTGCGCGGCTATCCGAAGACCTCCGGTGCGGAGGGGCTGCACATCTTCATTCCGCTGCCGCCGCACACACCGTACGAGGCCGGCATGCTGTTCTGCCAGATTGTCGCGACAATGGTGGCGAGCCGCCATCCGAAGACGGCGACGGTGGAGCGCATGGTCGGCCGCCGCAAGGACGGAACGATCTACGTCGATTACCTGCAGAACATCCAGGGCAAGACCCTGGCCTGCGCCTACAGCGCCCGGGCGAGCGCGTTTGCCGGGGTATCGACTCCCCTCACCTGGAAGGAGTTGGACCAGCGGCCGAAACCGCAGGACTTCACGATCGACACGATGCCGGCCCGGATCGCTGCCGCCGGCGACCTTTGGGCGGCTCTCAGGAAAGACAAAGGCGCAAATCTCCTCGCGGCGATTGAAAAGCTGCGCTGACGTCAGGCAGAAGGCAAAGGGCAGAAGGCAGAAGCCTGTGCCATACTTTTCGCCGCATGCTCATGCTGACGCGTCGCGACTGGCTGCGAGTGTCCACGCTGGCTCTGGGCGCTGCCGCCGCGCCCCTTCGGGCTCAGTCGCGGCCGCTGAAGATGCTCCTCAATTCTGGGTACACCGGCGCGAACGCCTTTTTCCTGCTCGCCGAGGACAAGGGCTACTTCAAGGACGCGGGCGTCGAGGTCGCCTTCACGACGGGCCTGGGCGCCTACACAGCACCCGAGCGGATGATGAAGGAAGGCTTCGACGTCGGCTACGGCGACATCAGCGCGCTCATCGAGTCAGTGTCGCGGGAACCCGAGCAGTCGCCGGTGGCCGTGTACATGGTCTTCAACTCGACGCCCTCAGTCCTCGTCGTCAAGCAGGGCGGACGGGTGGAGCTGCCCTACGACCTCGTCGGTCGCACGCTCGTCGGCCACCCGACCGATGTCGCGCTCAACACGTTCCCGGTTTTCGCGGCGCACGCGCGGATCGATCCGCAGGAGATGACGATCGCAACTTCCGACGCGTCGATGGGTTCGATGCTGAAGGACCTGGTCTCCGGCAAGACCGACGCGGTGTTCGGCTACAACTCGACGATCCGGGCCGCCGCAGCCGCGGAAAAGATCGATGCCGACAAGCAGCTGCGCTTCTTCAAGTACGAAGACCTGATGTCGGACTTCTATGGCAGCGCGCTGATGGTGCGGCGATCGCTGCTGGCCCAGGCACCGCAGGCGGTGCGCGGCCTGCTCCGCGCCGTCACGAGGGGCCTGCGCGATGCGATCCTCCAGCCCGACTCGGCGCTGGACGCCCTGGCGAAGCGCGACCCAAAGATCGATCGCGCCATCGAGCGGGCCCGGTTTCAGAACACCCTGGACGGCGAGATGTCGCACCCCGAGGGTCAGCGCATCGGCATCGGCGACTTCGACGAGGGCCGGCTCGCCACCAACATCGTGCAGATGGTCGAGGGCCGCCAGCTGAAACGCGTCCCTGGCATCCTCGAAGTCTTCAACCGCGACTACCTGCCGCCCATCAACGAACGCATTACTTCGCTCGGCCGCTGAGGGAGCTCCGCGCGCGACTACCGCTTCACCGGCCGAAGCTCCAGGTCCTGGAAGTCGAAGCTGAAATCGGCCAGCGCCGACACGGCTGCCATCCGGGCGCGATCGATCGTGCTGTCCGGCCGCAGGGAGAAATAGAGGTACGCGTCGGGGACCGTCTTGTCGCGGAACCTGACCACGAACGTGTCGTGCTGCCAGTGCTCGATGTCTCCGGTCAGGTGCGGCGACCACGACACGGAGAACACCAGCCGGCCGCCTTCCATCTTGACCTCGGCCTCGCCGAGCCATTCGTCGCGATAAGTACCGGCGTATCGTTCGAGCGGCAACGACGCTCTGCCGTCCACCTCTCGCGCGCCGGCGGAGGTGGCGAGCGCCTGCCGATCTCCTTCGAGTGCCTTCTGCTGAACGGCCTTGAACGTATCAATCCAGTTCTCGGGAGTGACACCGAGGTGCTCATCCAGCAGCCGATACATCACCGCGGGCACGACCCCGGCGTTAGCTGCCGGCGTGTTCGAGAACACCACGAATCCGAAGTTCCTCTCCGGTACCATCACCACCTCGGTGATCATGCCGGTCACGCCGCCTGAGTGCTCGATCACCTGGTGTCCGCGGTAGTCCCATACGAACCAGCCGAGCGCGTACTCGCTGAAGCGGCGCAGCGCCGCAGCAGGAATGGCCGAAGGGGCCGTCGCGGGCCTGATGCTCACCCCCTGCCACATCTCCCGTGAAGAGGCCTCGCTGAACAGGCGCTCGCCGCTGGGCATCGCGCCATGATTCAGCTGGACAGCGATCCATTTCGACATGTCGCTGACGTTGGAAACAACCGCACCGGCGGCGGCGGCGTTGTCGATAACGTCCCACGGAACTGGCGTCACCACGCCGTCAATGAGCTCGTGCGGGGCGGCAACATCCGGCGCCCCCTCGAGGCCCCTTGCCGTGACGCGCGAGGCGCGCATGCCAAGCGGACCGAAAATCCTCGCCTGGATGTACTCCTCCCAGCTCTTCCCGGTGAGCGCCGGTATCAATTCGCCGGCCGCCACGAAGCAGAGGTTGCAGTAGGCCCAGTGGGTCCTGAAGCTCCAGAGCGGCTTGAGGTGCTTCATCCGCGCGACCAGTTCGCCGCGCGACAGGTTCGACGACGGGAACAGCAGCAGGTCGCCCTCCCCCATGCCCAACCCGCTGCGATGCGAGAGCAGGTCACGCACCGTCATTTCGCGAGACACATACGGGTCGTACATCTGGAATGCCGGCAGGTAGTCGCGCACCGGACCGTCCCACTTCAGTTTCCCTTCATCGACGAGCGTCGCCAGGGCCGCCACTGTCATCGCCTTCGTCGTGGAACCCACCTGGAACAGCGTGCCGTCGTCCACCTTCTCGGGCCGGCCGGATTTTCGCAATCCAAAGCCCTTGCTGTAAACGACGTGCTGGTCCTTGACGACGGCAACCGCCATGCCAGGCACGTCGAACGTCTTCAGCGCCTGTTCGATGTACGCGTCGAGCGGCACCGTCTCGCGCGCCTGCACACCAGGCCCCCGGAAGATACCGGGCGAGAGCAGCACGGCCGCCGCGACCACGAGGCTCATTCGCAGTTTCATGCCTGGCTCCTGGTTCCTGACTCCTAATTCCTGACTCCTGTTTAGAACGTGACGCGGAGCTCTCCCATTACCTGCCGCTTCATGATGTCGCCGAAGACGTGCGACTGAATGTCCTCGTTGAACAGGTTAATGACCTTGATCGAGGTGATTACCTTCTCGCCGCCCCACTTGACGCCGAACGCGCCGTTGACCTGCGAGTACGCCTTGGTCGGACCGGAATAGCGGGCGTCCAGGACATCCTGCCAGAACGCATCGTCGACCCACGAGAAAGACGCGTTGCCGAGCCAGCTGTCGCGGCTGAAGTTGAACCCGAGGTTGACGCGATTGTTCGGCGGGAAGTTGACTTTCGGATTCGTCGAAGTCGGGATCGGGATCGGCCTGCCACGAGTAGTTGGCGAAGACGTTCAGCGACTGGCTCACCGCGCCGTCGACGCCGAGCTCGATCCCCTTGTTGATCACCTCGCCGAGGTTCCGGTAGCTGAACTCCGATGGCAGGCCGCCCGTGGTGCACGGCTCGGTCAGGGACGGGCACGGCGGTGGCAGCACCTCGAGCACTCCCAATGCCGTGGCCGGCGGCAACGGTGCGAGCGCGGTGGTCCATCCCGGCGGCGGATTCGTCGCCCGGTAGCGCGCCGGTCTGGGTGAAGAAGATTTCGTCGGTGTCTTTCGTGTAGTAGACGGCGATCGAGACGGTGGCCCGTTTGTTGATGACACCGGTATAGGCCAGCTCCACCTGGTTGGTGGTCTCCTGCACGAGGTCCTGGTTGCCGATCGCCGCAGTCGGGAAGTTGTAGACCCGCCCGGTGAAGATCGGGTTGATGCGCCCGAGATCCACCTGGTTGACGATGGCGGTCTGCGAGGTAGTTGTTGATGAGCGACGGGGCACGGAACGCGCGGTTGAACGAGAGCGCGAATCGCCTGATCAGGCTGCGGCTTGAAGATGAACGCCACCCGCGGCGAAAACACCGCGTTGTCGATGTTGGCGAACTTGTCGACACGGGCGCCGAGATTCAAGCGGAACTGGTTGTTCAGGAAGATTTCGTCCTGGACGTAGCCACCAACTTCGGTGCGGCTGTTACCCAGCGGCGCGATCGACAGATCGAAGTTGTTCCGGCGGAGGTTGCCGCCGTAGGTAAAGACCTGCCGGGTGCCCAGGGCCTTCGCGTGGCCGAGCTCGACGTCGTACGTCTGGGTGTCGAACTTGAACGGAATTGGATTGCCGTCAGGACCCACGGCAAGCAAGGCGATCGCGTCGCCGTTGAGAATGTTGGTGAAGAAGTTCGCCTTGAATGCGCCCTTCGTGTAACGCACCGTGCCGTAGCCGAGGCCGACACCGGTCATGTCGAACGGGCCGATGCCGGTGTGGATGATGCCGTCGGTTCCCGAGTAGCCGCCTTCGAATACCAGCTTGTAGGCGCCCGCGGGCGCGTCGTAGTCGACCCGGCCGGTGAACTTGGGCTGCGAGGTACCGCTATTGGAGAACGGCGGATACTGCGTTCCGGTGCCGTTCGGGATCTCTCCGACCGGCCGCGAGAACGGATCCGACGACAGGTAGCCGGCCGACAGCTTGTAGGCCCAGCGATCGTTGACGGGCCGGGCATGCGTGACGTTGATCGAGTAGAGGGTACCGGTATCGAGCTGCTGTCCGCCGTCGGGGCTGCGGTTCATCCCGCCGAAATTGATGGTCAGGTTGTTGGCGTTCAACTCACGCGGTGTCTTCGAGATGAAATTGACGACACCGGAGAGCGCGTTGGCGCCCCAGACCGCGGACGCGGGCCCTCGGATGACTTCGATCTGCTTCAGCTCGAACGCGTTCACCGGGACCAGGTCCCAGGCGATGAAGCCGAAGAAATCGAGGTACAGGCTGCGTCCGTCGAGCACTGCCAGCTGTGACGTGGACAGCGTGGAGGTGGCGCCACGCATGTTGAGGTTGTAGTCACGCACCGAGGTCTGGGTGATGTTCATCCCCGGCACCGACTTCAGCAACTCGGCAAAGTTGTTGGCCGGCGTGCTCTCGATCGTGTCTGAAGTGATCACCGAGACGGTGGCCGGGGCGTTGACGATCTGTTGCTCGACCTTCGACGCGCTCACGATCACCGCCTCGGTATACACGGGCGGCTCCTGGGGCGGTTCCGGTGGCGGCTGCTGTTGCTGCTGGCCGGAGGTGGACTGGCCGCTCGCCGGCTGCTGTCCCGCCGTGCCTTGGGCGGCGGCGCCGCTGCCGATCGCGAGCAGGAGCAGGCCAATCACGAGTGAACGCGTGCGCATGCCGCCTCCAGTGACCACCCGCCACACCGGGGGTCCGCAAGTCACGGTATTGTAGCGCCCTTAACTCGACTGATCAGACCTAGGTAGTCGGGCCGGTCCGCGGGTGAGGTGTGACGACATTCGGCCAGGACGTCGCGGCCGTGAACCAGGAACACGCCGGGCAATTGGCGGATCAAGTCGCCGGGCTGCGGACCGAAGCCGTGTCGTGCCGCGCAGGCCGCACCACGCACCCAGAGCCGCGGGTTGAGGAGCGTCAATCGCCCCAGTGGTCTCGAGGCCGAACGCCTTGTAATGCAGGAGGCCAGGGTCGCTGACCCGCGGGACGGCGTGCAACCCAGCCCGCGCAAACCAGGGGTCGGCTTCGCCGGGAGTGGTGCCGTGCACGAACGCCACCGGCGTTCCGGTCGCGTCGATGGCCGCGCGTTGAGCCGCGATATCGGCCAGCGCTTCGCGACAGAAGGTTCAGCCGAAGTGACGCAGGAAGACGATCAATGTCGGCCGATCGCGCGTCAACGGCTCGAGCGAAGAGTTCGGCGGATAGTCGATCGTCCTCGGCATCATCTGATGATTGTGCGATCGATCGGGTAGTCAGAGGGTCCTCACCCAGCTTTCGAGCTTGCGGCCGTCCGCGTCGAACCGGCGGATGCCGTCGGAGAGCTTGTCCACCGCCATCGCGTCCTGGTTGTGCAGCCAGCGGAAGCCTTTCTCGTCGAGCGTGATCTTCGGTTCGTCGCTGGCGCGGGCCGCTTCTGGCGTCAGTGCCGGCGTCAGGTCGCCGTTCATGCCCGTCAACTCCTGCAGCAGTTCGGGGCTGATAGTGAGCAAGTCGCAGCCGGCCAGCCGAACGATCTGGCCGACGCGGCGGAAGCTCGCGCCCATTACTTCGGTTCGGTAGTCGTACTTCTTGAAGTAGTGGTAGATCCGGGTGACCGACTCAACACCGGGATCGGC
The DNA here is from genome assembly GCA_963709325.1 of uncultured Acidobacteriota bacterium. Lineage (GTDB taxonomy): Bacteria > Acidobacteriota > Vicinamibacteria > Vicinamibacterales > UBA2999 > VFZN01. Next base: position 113,708 of record CAVPVV010000003.1, read on the forward strand.
ATCCTCGGGGATCTCGCCGCCTCGCTCTTTCTTGTAGTAGTCGTAAATCCGGCCGACGAACGGAGAAATGAGCGTGACGCCCGCTTCGGCACAGGCCACGGCCTGCGCGAAGCTGAAAAGCAGCGTCAGGTTGCAGTGAATGCCTTCCCGCTCGAGCGCCTCGGCTGCCTTGATCCCTTCCCAGGTGCTGCCAACCTTGATCAGCACGCGTTTGCGCGAGATCCCTTTCGCCTCGTACAGCCGGATGATCTCGCGTGCCTTGGCAATCGATCCGTCACGGTCGAAGCTCAGTCGCGCCGCCACCTCGGTGGAGACCCGCCCCGGAATAATCTGCAGGATCTCGCAGCCGAAGTTCACGGCGAGGCGATCCATGGTTGCGGCAACCTCAGCGTCGCCCCCGAGTCCGAGCGCTTTCGCGTCGCGCCGCGCCGCGTCCACGAGTCCGCGATACTGCGGCTGTTGCGCCGACTTGAACAGGAGCGATGGGTTCGTGGTCGCATCCTGCGGCTTGTTCTGACGGATGGCATCGATGTCGCCGGTGTCGGCGACCACGACTGTGTAGCGTTTGAGGGAGTCGAGAAGAGACATTGAGTGCAGGATAGCAGACCACGGCGAGTCAGATATCCTTGCTCCATGCGCATCCTCGTCGTCGATGTCGGCGGCACGCACGTCAAGCTGATGGTCAACGGCACCGAGCCGCGCAAGTTCTCCTCCGGCGACGGCTTCACCCCTCAGCAGCTCATCGCCGGCGTCCGCCAGCACACTGCCGGCTGGGTCTTCGACGTCACCACGATCGGCATTCCAAGCCCCGTGCTCCGCGGCGAGGTAAAGGAAGAGCCCTGGAATCTCGGGCGCGGCTGGGTCGGCTTCGACTACGAAGGCGAGATGGGCGTGCCGACGCGCATCATCAACGACGCGGCCATGCAGGCGCTCGGCAGTTACGAGGGCGGACGAATGCTGTTCCTCGGGCTCGGCTCCGGGCTCGGCACCGCGCTGGTCGACGATGGCCGCGTCGTGCCGCTCGAGCTGGCGCACCTGCCCTACCGCGATCAGACCTTCGAGGACTACACCGGTCAGCGCGGCCTGCTCGCGCTGGGCGAGGACGAGTGGAAGCGGGTGGTCCTCGATGCGGCGGAGCTGCTCCGGGCCGCGAGCGCCGCCGAATACGTCCTGCTGGGCGGCGGCAATGTGCGTCTGTTCGAGGAGCTGCCTCCGCGCATCCGCCGCGGCCACAACGATCGCGCCTTCGAAGGCGGCTTCCGAGTCTGGGCCGACGAACGGCCGGTGCCGTCACACTGGAAGCCGCTCAGCGCCCACGCCGCCACCTGGGCTCAGCGGAAGCTGTCGTTCATGTTCGACCAGGAGCTGAATCGCGCGAGCCGCTTCACGCTCCGCCTCGGCGATCTGGTCGTGGACTACTCCAAGAACCACGTCGACGACGAGACCATGCGGCTGCTGTTCGGGCTGGCCCGTGCGACTGGTGTCGAAACGCTCCGCAATCGGATGTTTGCCGGCGAGCCGATCAACAGCACCGAGCAGCGTCCGGTTCTCCACATCGCTCTTCGAAACATGTCGGATCGCCCGGTGCTGGTGCAGGGCCGTGACGTCATGCCCGACGTCCGCGCCGCGCTCGAGCACATCCGCACGTTCAGCGACGCGGTTCGCGGCGGGCAGTGGACCGGTTACACCGGGGCCAGGATTACCGACGTCGTGAACATCGGGATCGGCGGCTCCGACCTCGGCCCGGCGATGGCTACCGCCGCGCTCGAGCCGTTCACCGCCGGCGCGCCGCGCCTGCACTTCGTTTCGAACGTGGACGGCGCCGCCATCGGCCAGACGCTCACGCATCTCAATCCACAATCCACCCTCTTCATCGTCGCGTCGAAGACGTTCACCACCCAGGAGACGATGACCAATGCCCGGACGGCGCGCGACTGGTTCCTGTCCGCGGCGCACGACGCGGCCCACGTCGCGAAGCACTTCGTCGCGGTCTCCACCAACGAAGCCGAGGTGCGGACATTCGGCATCTCACCAGATCAGATGTTCGTGTTCTGGGACTGGGTCGGCGGCCGCTACTCGGTGTGGTCCTCGATCGGTCTTCCGGTCGCGATCGCGATCGGCTTCCCTCGCTTCGAGGAGATGCTCCGCGGCGCCTTTGAGATCGACGAGCACTTCCGAACCACGCCGCTCGAGCAGAACATCCCGATCGTCCTCGGACTCGTCGGCGTCTGGTATGCGAGCGTGCTTGGCGTCGACGCTCACGCGGTGCTGCCCTACGAGCAGCTGCTTCATCGGTTGCCGGCCTACCTCCAGCAGCTGGACATGGAGAGCAATGGCAAAGGCGTGGATCGCCAGGGACACCCGGCGACGATGGGCACAGGGCCGATCGTGTGGGGCGAACCGGGCACGAATGGCCAGCATGCGTTCTACCAGTTACTTCACCAGGGCACGCGACGTGTGACCTGCGATTTCCTGGTCGGCTTAGAGACACCGTATCCGCTTGGCGATCATCATCGGCTGCTGCTGGCCAACTGCTTCGCGCAGACCGAGGCGCTGATGCAGGGCAAGGATGAGACCACCGTGCGGCAGGAACTGGAAGCGCAGGGACTGAGCGGCGACGCGCTCGAGGCACTGATGCCGCACAAGCTGTTCCCGGGCAACCGCCCGTCGACGACGATCGTCTACCGCACGCTCGATCCCCGGACCCTCGGGATGCTGCTCGCGATCTACGAGCACAAGGTGTTCACGATGGGGGCAGTGTGGGGGATCAACTCCTTCGACCAATGGGGTGTTGAGCTGGGCAAGCAGCTGGCGCGGAAAGTCGACGAGGACCTCAAAGCTGGCGCCGACGCCGCCGCCCATGACTCGTCAACCAATCAGCTGATCAACCTGGCTCGTCGCGCGTCGCCACACTGATTCATGCCAGCGTCAATTCATTGGACGCGCCACTCGGTCCCTGCGAGCTCACACGACGCGCACGAAATAGATCTCAGGAGATACCGGAGGCGGCGGCAAACGATCGCTGCGACGGGGGCAGGTTCAGCACGGCGGCATTCGAACTTCCCGGCGCGGTGCCAGCCTGGAGCTGGTACCCGGTGTCAGACCCGGCGCGCTACCCGCCTCGATCACATAGGTCTGCAAAGGTGCCGTCGTGACATTGGCCGGTGCGCCCCAGGCAAAGGTCACGACATTTCCCGAGACGACTGCAGCGAGGTTCGGCGCTCGCCGAGGGAAGGAAGCCGTCGCCGATCACGATGACGATTTCATTGGACGCCGGCCCCGCAGCCGAAGCGTTGGTGCCGACGACGCGGACGTAATAGACGCCCACCGGCGCCATTAGCGTGATGCTCTGCACCGCACCGATCGGGAGCGACGCGATTGGCGGCCCACCGGGCGCGAGGCTGGCGACCAGGGTGAAGCCCGAGGCAGGCTGCCGCTCTACCGATGTCAATGGTGCAACAGGGACACAGGGCGGGCGATCCTGAGAGGCGGCATGGTCTGCCTGGCTGCGCGTGCGGTCCATAAGCTAGCAAGTCCATGCACCGCGAACAGGAAGACAAAGGCGTCCACAGGCAGACGATATCGATCCTCCAGCGAACTGAAGGTGACCGAGATCAGCGTGAAGTACGCGACCGTTGCCGTGAGCAACGCGGCATCCATCGCCTGACGCGTGTCACCGGCCCTGAAGAGCGCGAGCAGGACACCGAGGACCGCCAGCGGCGCGAGCAGGGCCGCTACCGGGTACATCGCGTCGATGTAACGAGCGACGATCGACTTCAGCACGTGAAGACCCGAAGCAGGTGCATTCGGGAACGGCGGCAACGAGTCGCCGCGGCTGCGGGCCGCGCACAACACCGGACCAGATCCCGTCTCACAGATATCGACACTACGGTGCGGCGACACGAACAGGCGAACCCAATCGATCACAATGCCGCCGGCGAACTCGAGTCGATGCGCACGGATTGTCTCCAACGCAAAGGCCTCCATCGCTCGATCGGCCCCGTACCCCGAATAGCCTCGCTTGTAGTTCAGATCGTCCCTGACGCGGAAGTGCACGTAGGGAACGCCCGCGTTCCGAAATTGCATATACGACTCGCGCACGAGCGGGAACGCGGTGTCTTCGGGCGGCTCGAAGCGCTCGGTGTCGAACGCGCGCATGAACAGACCGAGCCCCTGGCCACGGCTGATCCCGAAGAACCCGTGCGTCTGGCTGTTGACGTACATCCACGGAACGATGCAGGCGAGATACGCCGTGAGTGCGGCAGTGGCGGGTAGCAAGATCCGTCGCGGCTGACGCAGATGCCAGCAGCCGAATGCGAGCAGGACGACGAAGAAGCCTTGCGCCACCGGCCGCGTGAGTACGGAGAGCCCGCACAGCAGCCCCATCAGCGCCCAACCCCACATGCGGCCCGTCGGGAGTTGCCGCAGGCTCACCCAGACGGTCACGAGGATCACGAGGACGAAGAGCGCCTCCGAGGTGACCGCCGTTTCGTAATAGAGGACCAGCGGCGACAGCGTCCAGAGGAGCGCGCCGTAGAACGCGGTGACCGGTGAAAGCGTCTGGCGGCCGATGCGATACACCAGCACCGTCGCGACGATGCCCAGTAGCCGCTGTGCGGCGATCATGGCCGCGCCCGCCGCCGGCGTCAGTCCGGCACGGAGAAACAGGGCCATGAACGCCGGGAACCCGGGCGTCCGGAAGATCTCGTGGCTCATCCAGTTGCCGTGGAGGATGCTGCGGCCAGTGTCGTAGTAGGAGTACGAGTCGGGCCATAGGATGCCGGATGTGATAGGGGTCAGCACCAGGCGCGCTCCAATGCCCACCGCCACCAGGATCGCCAGCGCCCGCCGTGAGCTGGCGAGGCGAGCGTGACCTACACCCACGGCCCGGCGGACAGCCGGCCACGCCCATCCGAGGGCAGGCCACCAGAGCAGGCCGATCGACACCGCGCACAGCGGCAATATCAGTGCCCTCGCCGGACGCGCCAGCGGGCGAAGAAAGAACTCCGCATGGGTTACCCGCCTACGCGCCAGCGTCTCGGCCGCCAGCGGCCGCAGTGATTCGCCCTCTGGCGCGGCCAGCAGCGAGAACGCGGATGGCCCTCCAGCCTGCGAGTAGCGAATCGTGATCCGATGGGACTCTGGCAGGAGCTCCATCGATCCAACCGCCGCGGCGTGACTGTGCGTCCCGAGGTTATTGACGACCTGCTTGCCGTCGATGACCAGATCCGAGCCGTCGTCCGAGTCCAGCAGGAACGTCATCCGTTCCGGCAGCGGCAAAAATAGCCAGCCGCTGCACACCGTGCTGAAACTATCGCGATCCCGCAGCGTTGTCCCGAGCAGTGGCGCGGTGAGGTCGGCTTCGACGTGGGTGGCGACGGGATCGCCTTCCCACGCCGCGTTCGGAAAATCCTCGCAGGTGAGCCCCTCGGTGTCGATCAGGCGAGCCGCGCCGTAGGCGGTTGCAGCCGCAATTGCGGCGATCGCGACGCTCAGCCCTATGCGCCGCCACGCCTGTACGCGAACGAGGAGGACGCGCACCACCCAGATTCTTATTGGAAACTATGCCCGGGTTGAACTTTTCTACGAGAATTTCCCGTGGATTCCAGTCTGGGGTGGCGGCGACTGCGCCGATACGGGCCACTGCTCGCGGTCGTAGCGGTCCTGCTCGTCTCGGTAGTATTGAGCGTCCGCGCATCGATCGCGGCGGCTGACGGACGCCTCATCTATGCACTGGACGATGCCTACATCCATCTGGCGATCGCCAAGAACGTCGCCCGGCATGGCGTCTGGGGCTGCACGCCATTCCACTTCTCGTCGTCGTCATCGTCACCGCTGTGGACACTCCTGCTTGCATTGATCGACGTTGCTGTGGGCGTGCGCGACGCGACACCGCTGGCACTGAACACGCTGCTGGCCCTTCTGACGCTCGTTGTCGCAGATCGCTATCTCACGCGCTTTTCGGTGTCTGCGGTGGTCAGACTCGCGGCACTGTTCGGATTGGTCATCGCGTCGGCGCTACCGGCGATGATCCTGATAGGCATGGAGCACGTGCTGCATCTGCTCTTGACGATCTGGTTCACGTGCGCCGCCGCGGACGCACTGGCACGCACGCGAGGAGACGTGCCCGAATTTCGCTCGACAATCCTCTTGTGCGGGCTTGCCGCGTTGCTGGGAGCCTCTCGCTACGAGGGCTTCTTCCTGATTGCGATCGTGTGCCTGACGTTCGCCTTTCTCCACCAACTGTGGCGCGGCGTCCTGATCGGGGCCACCGCGTGTGCGCCGGCGGTTGCGTTCGGAGCCATCTCGGTGATGAACGGCGCGTTCTTCTTCCCGAATTCGCTGATGTTGAAGGCTGCCAGTGGCTCGGCCTCCGGCCTCGCCGTCCTGCTCAAACCGATCGGCAGTGAAGATCTGGCTTTCTTGCAGCACAACCTACCGCTGTTGGCGGTGGCAGTCGTAAGCTTGGTTGGCGCCGCTGTTCACGCCATCAAAAGACGCGGCATGTCGCGGCCTCACGTGCTGCTCCCGCTTTGGCTTCCGCCTGCGATCCTTCTGCACGGACACCTGGTGTTCTCGTCGACATACTGGGCCTATCGCTACGACGCGTACTTGCTGGGCCTCGCGGTTTTCGCGGCATCTGTCGCGCTCTCGGATTTCGGTTCCGGAACCGGCACTCGGGCGCAGCTCTGGAATACGACGTGCGCTGTTGTGCTGGTGACGCTGGTCGGGAATGTCGCGAACTACAAGGAGGCGATCTTTCCGCGCGCGGAGATCGCGGGGTCGAGGAACACCCTTCTCGAGCACGTGGCGGCAGCCGAGTTCGTCCGCGCCTACTATTCACACGACGTCGTCGCGGTCAACGATCTCGGCGCGGTCACCTATTACACGGAGGCCCGCATTCTCGATATCGCCGGCCTGGGCGATGTCGAACCGCTGATCGTCCAACGTCGCACGGGCAGCTACGAGCGTGATGATGTTCGCACCTGGACCGGCGCGTATCAACCGCGGATCGCGATCATTCAGCTCGACTGGGCCTGGGTCGCCCCGCGCATCCCCCGGGAGTGGATCAAGACGGCCGAAGTCGCCATTCCACCAGGCGGGCAACGTCTTGGACTCTATGCGATCGATCCTGGAGCCGCCGCAGCACTTCGCGCCAACGTGGCATATCACTACGGCGAGCTGCACGGCGCAGCTGGTTATCGGGTCCGGCTGTTCTGACGCTTTCGGCCAGGACGTGGAACCACCACTGCCACATGCCCAGGCGCCGTGCCTCGATGACCATCCAGACCAGAACCGGCGTTGGTTCCGATGAGAAAGTCGGTTGTGATGGAACCAGTTCAGCGCGTTGATGAAGCCGCCGGCGAGCCACGCCTGCGGGGTGAGCAGCTCTCCGGAGTCGCGCATGTAGCGGATGTTGATTTGTCATCGCGTCTCGACCCTGGGTGTCTCAACCCGAGAAGAGACCTTGACCTGTTACCGCTGTCCTGGGATTTCACAGAAAGGCCGTGGCGCGCCCGGCAGGATTCGAACCTGCGACCTTTGGCTCCGGAGGCCAACGCTCTATCCAGCTGAGCTACGGGCGCACGAACTTCGAGTGTAGTCCAGCTGCCCCGATCCGGCAACGCCCAGAACGTCATTACGATTCGGCCGCTGCGTGCCGCACGAGCAGCGGCCTCAGTCAGCTGGGCCGAACGGTCGCACCGAACTACCTGCGGTGGAGGCGAGCGCGAGCTTCCCGCCTCTCACCCACTCCTCAGAGCTGGCTCTGCTCCGTGTGCTCGATCGGCTCGGCGTGCCCCGCGAAGAACGCGCCCAGCAGCCCGGCCACGCCCGCCGCCAGCAGGGCGGCGCTAATCTCCTGACCGATGCCGGACGAGAGGAGCCACCGCTGCGAGGCGCCGTTCGGGTCGAATCCCAACGGCGTCGGCGTCAATATGAGCACGGCGCCGCCCGCGATAACCCCGATGAACCCAATCCACGCGTAGGTGTTCGATCGGCCGAAGCCGAACATCGCCGGCAGGAGTACCTACGGACGCTGCGAGGATAGCAACGAGTCCCGTCACCATATAGGAGGCGCCTCCGGCACGGAGATTACCACCGCTGAGCCGGAGCGCATACAAGTAAAGAGCGCCACCGCCTGGACCCTTCCGGCCCGCTGCGGTGGCGCTCGGTGACGTGCTGCTGGGCGGGGTAAATCGCGCTGTGCCCTACTTCTGGTCGCGCATCCAGCTGTCGACCTCGCGCTGCGCGTCCTCCTTCGCCCATCCATAGCGCTCCTGGAGGCGACCGACCAGCTGCTCCGACTTGCCCTCGATGCGGGTGATGTCATCGTCGGTCAGCTTGCCCCACTGCTCACGTACACGGCCCTTGATCTGCGTCCACTGGCCTTTCAACGTGTCCTCGTTCATCGTTCCCTCCTGTGCGCCGAGGCGCTAGACGATGAGAACGAAAGCACGAGTGATGCCGAAACGCCGCAGTCCGCCCATGACCAGGGTCGGCAGCACATGAGAGAGGATGAGTAGCACGGTGCTCATCCGCGGCGGCGATCGCTCACCCAGCGGTCCAGCCGGAGCGCGATGGACAAGACGGCCCAGGCAACCCGCTCGCGTCTGGCCAGCCGAAGAGATCCATGTCGGCCATGCGGCTCACATCACGTGGGAGACGGTCCTGCGCCCGGCGGTTCGCTCACAGTCTGAGCGGCCGCTTCGTCCTCACGCACCGCGGCAGCCGCATCGGGTGACGAGGTCAGCGGCGACACCGCCATCGCCAGCGCCTCGTCGAGCGGCCGCCGGTGGCGCACGTCATCGAGGCGAGCCTCGTCGGTCAGATCGAGCCTGAGCGGAGTCATGGAGATCCAGCCCTGCTCCACCGCCCAGCGATCCGTCCCCTCCTCAGTGCCGGCGATCGGCGTGACGGTGAACCAGTACAGTTCGCGTCCTTGCGGATCCTCAGTGGGCACGACGCGCCCGTCGTACTGGCGAACCGACACGCGCGTCCACATCATCCCCTTCGGATTGCGCGGGAAGTTCACGTTCACGAGGCACACCTTCGGCTCCTCGAACAGCGTGTGCAGCACGCGCCGGATCCACGGCTTGTAGGGCTCGAAGTGGGGCTCCACGCCTGCCGGCGCGCTCAGCGCGACGCCACGCAGGCCGAGGATCGCCGCCTGTTTAGCGGCCGCGAGCGTTCCCGAGTGCCAGATCCCGTTGCCGAGGTTGAGCCCGATGTTGAGGCCCGACAGGACGAGGTCGACCTTCCCCCATTGATGGGCCCCGAGCGCGACGCAGTCCGCCGGAGTGCCGTCGACGCGATACGCATCGAGATCGCCGATCGCGGTTCGGCGGTACGACAGCGGCCGCGAGGCGGTAATCGCGTGCCCGGTTGAGGAGCGTTCAGAGTCGGGCGCGACGACGCAGACGGTGCCGAACTCAGACGCCACCTCGGCCAGACACGCCAGACCGGGACTGTACACACCATCGTCGTTTGAGACGAGAATCCTCATGCGGCCATCAAAGCAAACCCTCGGCCATGGGGACCGCTTCTTGCACGGCAGAGCCACAGGAGAGGGTTGGATTCGTGAAGGTCGCAGTCTTCTACAACGACGATGCCGGGAGCCAGGTGGCGGCGAAGGACGTCCGCCGCGCGATCGAGCGGCACGGCCACGAGTTGGCTGGCCTGGTGGAGAAGGATGCCGGCGTGTCCGCGCTGTTCGAGCTCGACGCCGAGCTGATCGTCGCCGCGGGCGGCGACGGAACGGTGGCCGCGGTCGCCCGCGAGATGCCCGGCCGCGAGCTGGCGCTGGCGGTGCTCCCGCTCGGCACCGCCAACAACATCGCCCTCAGTCTCGGGTGCGACGGGCCGCTCGACGCACTCATCGAGCACTGGACGCAGGCCCGGGTGATTCATGCCGACCTCGGCGTGGCCCGCGGTCCGTGGGGTGAACGACGCTTCGTCGAAGGCGTCGGTGGCGGGCTTGTCGCGCGCAGCATCGCGGCAATCGACGCCCAGCCGCTCGATCTCACGCACCCGCCCGAGGAACGGCTCGAGCTGGCGCTCGGCGGGTACCTGAACGTCGTCTCACGGTTGACCGCGGCGCCCTGGACCCTGCACATCGACGGCGAGCGCGTCGAGGAGGAGTGCCTGCTCGTCGAGATCCTCAACATCAAGTCGATCGGCCCGAACTTCGTCGTCTCGACCGGCGCCGACCCCTTCGATGGTGCGTTGACAGTGGCGATTGCGACCGAAGCGCATCGCGAGGATCTCGTCGCCTACTGGCAGGCACGCATGGCCAACGAGGCCTGCAGCCTCGGTTTGCTGACGCGACAGGCTACGAGGGTAACAATCACTCGCGGCGACGACCTGCATGTAGACGATGCCCTGTTTGCCTGGCCACAGGAAGGCACGGTGCAGCTCCATGTCGAACACGGCGTGCTGCCCATCCTGGCCGGGCCGTTCACGGTCTGAACGTCAAGGCAGAAGGGACAAGGCAAAACTTGCTGCCTTTCCTTCTGCCTTCTGTCTTCTGCCTTCTGCCTTCTGCCTTATCACGCTCCGACCAGGGCCTTTACCAGTTGGATTTGCCCTGCGTGATAGGCCGCGTGGCCGGTGATGCCGAGCACCTGGTCGAAGCGGGCTTCAGCGCTCAGGGGCGATGCCTGCTTGCCCTGGTCGATGGCGTCGACGGTGTCGCGCAGCTGCCGCACTTCCTGCGACAGGGTCTTCTTCACATCGGCCCACGAGAGCCGGGACGCCGCATCCCACTCGAACCAGTCCTCGCCGTCGAGCACGAACGGCCCGTCGTGAGCGCCGGTCAGGCGCGACCGGACCTCGCGAAGCCAGTAGGCGTGGTGCAGCGCAATTTCGCCGACGTTGTGCCGGCCGGGTTTGGGCCGGCGCGCCGCCGTGTCGGCATCCACACCGGTAACGGCGGTGAGGATGTCGGCGCCATACCAGGCGTCAGCGGCGTGCCCCTCATCGATGACTCGAGGCAGGACGGCGGTCGGGATGGCCGCGGGGGTCGGGTTCTTGGTGGTGGTGGACATCGGAGCCTCCTCTGCTGAAACCGTCTATCTCATATTTGAAGGTGTCACGATACTGCCGACCGTGACACCTGTCAAATATATTTTGATGGTTACACGGCCGCGTCGTACAATCTCGTTCAGTGAACCCCGCGAAACGACGGACCGCCCCGGACCCGCGGGACGACATCGCCCGGGTGATGGGGTTCGTCAACACGCTGACCGGCCGCGACGCGGCGGCCCCGGCCGAGACGTTGTCGTCGTACGACGCCCTCCTCGAGTGGGCACGCGGCGCTGGGATCATCACGGCGCCGGTCGCCGCGGAACTGCGGAAGGCGGCCGAGGCGCATCCGAGCGAAGCTGGACGGGTCCTCAGCCGCGCTCGTGCGCTCCGTGAAACGCTGCACGCCCTGTTCTCCGCGGTTCAGCAAGCCAAAGCACCAGGGGGGACGGTGCTGGCCGACCTGGCCGATCACCTCGGCGCGGGCTATGCCCAGGCCCGGCTGGTTTTCCAGGACGGCGCGCTGCAATGGGCGCCGGGGCCGGTCGCCCGGCTCGCGGACGTGACCCACGAACTGGCGCGCGCCGCAGCGCGGCTCGTCGAATCGACGACCCTTTCTCGGGTGCGGGCTTGTGCCGCCGACGACTGCAAATGGTGGTTCGTGGACGACACGAAAAACCACAGCCGCCGGTGGTGCGAAATGAAGACGTGCGGGAATCGCGCGAAGCTGAGGCGCTATCGGGAGCGGCAGTGACTGCCCGAGTCCTTGCTCTCGTCACGCTGCTGGCATCGACGTCGTTCGGTGCTGCGACGACCGAACAGGCGCCGGCGGCCACCGCTCACGCGACGTTGCGCGTGCGCAAGGTGATCGATGGCGACACGATCACCGTATCGGGGATCGGCACGGTGCGCTTGATCGGAGTCGACGCGCCGGAGAAAACCGGCGGGTATCGCCCCACCGAGCCGTACGGCGACGAGGCCACCCGCTTCATGAAGTCGCTGCTCGACGGCAAGCTCGTTCGCCTCGAATACGACGGGGAGCGCAAGGACCCGTACGACCGGACGCTCGCCTACGTCTACCTCGAGGACGGCACGCTGGCCAACGAAGCGATCATCCGCGCCGGCCTCGCCGAGACCTACCGCCGCTTTACGTATCGCCTCAAACCCCAACTCCAGGCCGCGGAGAAAGAGGCGCGTGACGCGCACCGCGGAATGTGGGCGAACCGGCGGCCGTAGCCCGGGGCTCGGACCTACACTGCTATCCCGACTTGGAACGTCCCGGAAAACCCGCTCGACGTATTACCCGACAGCGAGATCAACTCCTGCGACACCCCGTCGGCGAACACGCCGTCACGCGCGTTGGTGGTGGCGTTCTGGCCCTTGGCGGCGTACACCCCGGTGCGGTAGACCGCCGCCGTGATGTCTTCGGGAAACGCGATCTGCGTCACCTTCACCGACCGGCCGCCAATCGTGACCTCGACATGAACGTGGGTCGCGCGTCCCTGGTACCAGCCGGGGTAGACCGTGTCGAAGGTGGCCTGTCCCTGTCCGTCGGTGGTCTGCGCGCCGCGCAGGAAGTTCTGACCGACATCCTGGCCGTATTCGCTATAGACCCCTTGGTGGTCGCATTGCCAGATCTCCACGGTCGCGCCCGAGACCGGCGCGCAGCTCGATGTCGCGTTGACCACCGCGATCGTCAGCGACAGCGGCAGCCCCGGCTTTCCGTCGGTGACGTTCCGCCGGAAATAATCGCCGTGCGAAGGGTATGGGCCGACGGTTTCGGTGGGCGTCACCGCGCACCCCGTTCCCATGACGGTGCCGTTGTCCGTCGTTGTCGTGGGTGGTGGTGGTGGTGCTGGTCGATGTCGCGCTGGGGCTGGTCGGCGTCTCGCCGCCGCACGCCGCAGTCATCACCGCTCCTGCTGCGCCCAGCAGCTCCAGCGCCTGCCGCCGGTTCAGGCGACGCGGTCTTGGTTCGTGCATCGTGTCCACTCTCCAGGCCATTTGAGGTTTGGTGCGCTCACCCCTTGCGATGGCCGTGCCACCAATTGGGGCAGAATTGTGACAAATGCGCGTCGCGGTCACACGTGCCGAAGACGAAAGCGGCCCGCTCGGCTCGGCGCTCCGCGGCCGCGGGCTGGCCCCGGTCTCGTGCCCGCTGCTCGTGGAGGCGCTCCTCGACGACCAGACGCCGCTTCGTGACGCGGCAGCACGCCTGGCCAGCTACGATTGGATCGTCGTGGCCAGTGACTCGCGCGGTCGACGCGCTCGGCGCCCAGCGTCATGGTTCATGGCCGCACGGTCTTCGCTCTGCGGCCGCCGGGTTGACCACGGCGCGCGCGCTTTCGGCTCTCGGAGCGACGCCGCCGCCGGTCGTCGCGGACACTGCGGGCGCAGCCGCCCTCTGGGACACCCTGGCATCGCTCGACTCGTGGCCGGGACGGCGGGTGCTCGTTCTCACCACGCCCGGCGGCCGCACCACGCTGATCGACGCGCTCCGTGCCGCTGGCGCCGACGTCGATGCCATCGACGCATACCGCATGGAAGCGCGCCCGCCGGAACGCATTCGCGAAGACTGGCACCAGGCCGCGCCAGACGCAGCCGTGCTCGCCAGCCCGCGCGCGGCGGCAGCCCTCGTCGCCGCAATCGGCCGCGACGCCCTGGCTCGCCTTCACGCGATCGTCGCGATTGGACAGACCACGGCCGATCGGCTCGCGGAGCTGGGCGTGCCGTGTCTCGTCGCTCCGGAGGCGTCATTCGACGCGGCGGCGGACACGATCGCGCGGAAGCTGCTGGCGCGATGACCCTCCAGGACGTCGCTCCGCCGCTCCTCGACAGCCTCGATCGCACGTTCGTCGAGTGCAGCGCACTCGGATTTCAGTCGGTCGTGACGTCGATTCTCGCCGTCGCGTGCTACGTCATCTACCGGCGGCACCGCGGGCCATACTTTCTCACCTGGGCGATCGCCTGGTCGGTGTACGTTGTCCGCCTCGCCTGCATGTCCGCGTTCATCGTTCGGCGCGACATGGTCTTCTTGTTCCTGCACCAGGCGGCCACGGGGATCAGCGCCATGCTGCTCCTCGCCGCCGCGCTCCAGCTTTCGCACGGTTTCCGGCTGCGTCCGCTGCACGTGGTGGTCGTGCCGCTGTCGATTCTCTGGGCGTGGGTCACCATTTACGGCATGGGCAGCATGATGGTGGCCGGCATCACCACGGTCGTGCTCCTGTCCGGCGTCACCATCGCCACCGGGGTCGTGTTCTGGCGAGCGCGGGACCGCGTCCCCAGCCAATCTGCGGCAACCGTGCTCTCGATCGTGTTCGTGATCTGGGGGCTTCATCACCTCGACTACCCGCTGCTCCGCGGCTTTGGCGCGGCGGTGCTCTACGGCGTCTTCGCCGATGTGCTCTTCCTCTTCGCCATCGGACTGGGCTTCCTGTTCCTGGTGCTCGGCGGCGAGCGCGAGCGGCTGGCGGCGCGCAGCGCCGAGCTCGAACAGCTCACCCGCCTGATGCTCCGGGTCCAGGAAGACGAGCGGCGCCGCATCGCCCGCGAGCTCCACGACGAAGCCGGCCAGGTGCTCACCGCCGTCAAGATCGAGCTCGAGCTCGACGGCCGCACCGAGGCCGGTGCGCTCGTCGGCCGCGCGCTGAACCAGGTGCGCGACTTGAGCAATCTGCTCCGCCCCGCCGCCCTTGACGATCTCGGGCTGCTCGATTCGCTGCGGGCGCTGGTGGACGACTTCTCGGGCCGCACCCGCATCCAGGTCGCGCTGGATCTCGAACGGGCGACCAGGCGACTGCCGCCGGATGTGGAGGTGGTGATCTATCGAGTGGTGCAGGAGGCGCTGACCAACGTCGCCCGGCACGCGCGGGCCACCGACGTGGACGTCCGGCTCACCACCGATCAGCGCGAAGCACGCATCATCGTCGAGGACAACGGGCACGGCATCGCGCCGGACGCCAGCCCGCACGTGGGCTGGCTCGGCATGCGCGAGCGCGTCACCGCGCTCGGTGGACAGCTGGCGATTGGCGCCGCCCGCGGCCACGGAGTACGCCTCGACGCCCACATCCCGCTGCAGGAGGCAGCGTCATGAGTCACGCGCCGACCCGTGTTGTCCTCGCCGACGATCACACGCTGGTGCGCAGCGGCATCCGGCGCATCCTCGAGGCGCACCCGGGGTTCGAGGTGGTCGGCGAAGCCGGTGACGGCGCCGAGGCCGTCACGCTGGTCCGCGACACGGCGCCGGACGTCGTCGTCCTCGATCTCAACATGCCGGGGACTGGTGGCCTCGACGTGCTGCCCGCGCTCAGGGCCGCGCAGCCGTCGCTCAAGGTGGTCGTGGTCACGATGCACGCCGGCCGTGAGTACGTCGCGCGGGCGATGAAGGGCGGAGCCAACGCGTACCTGTTGAAGGACTCGGCCGTCCAGGACCTCGTCGCCGCGGTCGAAGCGGTGCTGGCCGGCCAGTCGTACTTCAGCCCGTCGATTCAGGCGCTGATGGCAGAACTGCTTCGCGGTGACACGCCCGCCGCGGCACGGGGAACGCCGCTCACCGACCGCGAACGCGAGGTCCTGACCTGGCTGGCGCGCGGCCTCTCGAGCAAGGAAGTGGCGCAGCGCCTCGACATCAGCGCCCGCACCGTGGAGACGCATCGCGCCAACTTGATGCACAAACTCGGGGTCAAGTCGGTCGCGCTCCTCATCCAGGTGGCGATCCGCGAGGGCATCATCGACCCGCCGCATGGGTCCTAACCCCTCAGCTCCTTGAGTTGCGGATCCATCTGCTTGCTGATTCGCGCGGAACGGGCGCAGACGAGCGGAGTCCCGGCCGATGGCATGCGTCAACAAAGTCAAGTGTGGGGTTAGTCCGTACTTCTACGGATGCGCTGTCGGTAGTTTCGCGAATTGTTCGGGTCGGGCTTGGGACGTAGCCTCTTACGTACAGCGTCGTTATGTCCCACAGTCCCGGCTGCCCGCACCAAGGCGTCTGTTCCACGGTGCCTGCCGATGCGCACTTTCGGGCCGTTGCCGAGCTGAGCGGCCTTGCCGCTCTCCGCGTCCTCACCCTCAATCATCACAACCTCGGCATCGAGCAGCTTCCGCAGGTGTCGCTGGCAGCCGACACCGTGACCTCGCTGCAGGCCGCGCTCGCCGCGTCGAGCGTCGAGAGTTTCATCCTGGCGACGTGCAACCGCACCGAAATCTACTGGCGGGCACGAACGCCGGGCGATGACGAGCGTGTGCGCGACCTCGTCCTCGCGCACGTGATGCCGGTGGCCGCTGACCTGCTCCGGGAGCATCTGCCACTCCGCGGACGGGCGGCCGCCGTGCATCTCTTCCGGGTCTGCTGCGGAATCGAGTCCCTGGTCCTCGGCGAGGCGGAAATCCTCGGCCAGGTTCGCGCCGCCCTGGAATCCAACAGCGCCTGCGGCCCGTTCCTCCAGGGCGTGGTGATGGCCGCGCAGCGCGCTGGCCGCATGGCCCGGGCCGAGACCGGCATCGGTGTCGGCGCGCTATCGGTAGCGTCGGCAGCGGTACAACTTGTGGCCGCAACGCTGCCGCTGCCGCGGTCGCACGTCGTGGTGGTCGGTGCCGGGACAACCGGCGTCAAGGCGGCCAGGCACCTGCGCGGGCTCGAGGTGGAACGCCTGACCGTCGCCAACCGGACGCGGGAGCGCGCCGAAACCGTTGCCGCCTCGGTTGACGCGAACGGCATCGGCCTCGATACGCTGATCAACGAGATCGCGCGCGCCGATGCGGCCATCTGTGCCGTCGCCTCGCCCACGCCAGTGATCGATCGCGCGTCGCTGCAGTCCGCGATGGCCGCGCGGCCGGGGCGCCCGCTCCTGATCGTCGACCTCAGCATGCCGCCGGTGGTCGAAGCCGGCGAGGTGCCCGGCGTCACGCGAGTCGATCTTGCGGCGCTGGAACAGCAGGTCGCCGACCAGCGCGATCGGCGCGCAGCCGAGATCCCGAGGGTCGAGACGGTGATTGAAAGGGAGCTGCTCCATCTGCAGGCGTGGGCGCGACGCCACGCGCTGCGGCCTTTCGTCTCGGACCTGCGGCGCAAGGTGGAATCGATTCGACAGGCGGAGCTGGCCCGCGCCGCCGGGGAGTTGAGCGATCCCCGCGCGATGGATGTCGAGTTGCTCGATCGGCTCAGCCGCCGGCTGCTCGACCAGGTGCTGGCGATTCCGTTCGCCACGCTCGAGACGGGCGAAGTACCGCTCGATCCTGCGCAGGCGCAGTACCTCCGCCGCCTCTTCGCGCTCGGGCCCGGAGCCGACGCGTGAATGCGATCCGGATCGGCACTCGCGGCAGCGCGCTCGCCCTGTGGCAGGCGCGGTACGTCGCGGCGCGGCTCGCCGAGGTGATGCCGCATCTGCCGGTGCAACTGGTCGAGATCAGCTCCACCGGCGATCAGGTCACCGACGTTCCGCTCTCGACCGTCGAGGGCACGGGCTTCTTCACGGCGACGATCGAGCGCGCTCTGATCGACGAGCGTGTGGACGTCGCCGTACACAGCTACAAGGATTTGCCGGTCGCGAACACTCCCGGTCTGGTCGTGGCGGCAGTGCCGCCTCGCGGACCGGTTGAGGACGTGCTCTGCGCGCGGACCGGCGTCACGCTCGGGTCGCTGCCCCCAGGCGCGCGGATTGGGACCTGCAGTGCCCGTCGCACCGCACAGATCCGCACGCAGCGACCCGACCTCGATATCCGGCCGCTACGCGGCAATGTTCCGACCCGGGTCGGCCGGATTGCGAGCGGCGAGCTCGACGCGATCGTGCTCGCGCGGGCGGGGCTCGTGCGCCTTGGCCTCGAGCAGCACATCACCGAGGTGTTCCCGGTTGGCACCGTGATGCCCGCGCCGGCGCAAGGCGCGCTGGCCGTGCAGTGCCGGTTGAAGAACGAGCCGCTCCTGCGCGTGCTCGCATCGCTCGATCACGAGCCGACGCGACGGGCGGTGGACGCCGAGCGCACCGTGCTTCATGCGCTGGGCGGCGGCTGCTCCGTGCCTGTCGGCGCGACCGCCACGGAGGACGAGCACGGCATACTGCGCCTGTCCGCGGCGGTGTTCGAGCTCGACGCGCCGCACGCCATTCGCGTGAACCTGGACGGCACCGGTGCCCAGCAGCTGGGCGAGACGGCCGCTCGCCGCCTCCTCGATCTCGGCGCCGGCCGCATCCTCGCGGCGTTCGAGAAGGCCGCGCGTCTCGGCGCTCCCCCGGCCCTGGAGGCCACATCATGAGCTTCCCGACCCATCGCGGACGACGCCTGCGCCGGACCCTGGCGCTGCGTGCGCTGGCCCGTGAGACGCACCTCGCTACCGATCAACTGGTGGCACCTCTCTTCGTCTGCCCCGGCTCCGGCGTTCGCGAGCCGATCGCCTCGATGCCCGGCCAGGCCCGCCTGTCACCCGATCTCGCCGCGCGCGAAGCCGCCGCGCTCGCCGAAGTGGGCGTCGGATCGGTGCTGCTCTTCGGCATCCCGGCTGCGAAGGACGCGGAGGGAAGCGGTGCCTGGGATCCCGATGGACCGGTCCCGCACGCCATCCGCCGCATCAAGCGCGATGTTCCCGAGCTGGCGGTCTGGGCCGACGTGTGCCTCTGCGAGTACACGAGTCATGGACACTGCGGGTTCCTGCACGGCCGCGAGGTGGACAACGACGCCACGCTGCCGCTGCTGGCTCGCGCCTCGCGCGTCTACGCGGAAGCCGGCGCCGACGTCATTGCGCCATCGGACATGATGGACGGGCGGGTGGGCGTGATTCGCGAAGCGCTCGACGCGGCCGGCTGCACCGACACGGTCATCGTGTCCTACGCGGTCAAGTACGCGTCGGCGTTCTACGGCCCGTTCCGCGACGCCGCCGGTTCGACGCCGCAGTTTGGCGATCGTCGCGCCTATCAAATGGACGGCGCCAACGTGCGCGAGGCAATTCGCGAGGCGGTTGCCGACATCGCCGAGGGCGCGGATATGGTGATGGTGAAGCCTGGAATGCCCTACCTCGACGTCATCCGCGCCGTTCGCGATCGCGTGGATGTGCCGGTCGTGGCCTATCAAGTGTCGGGCGAGTTCGCGATGCTTCACGCGGCTGCCGAGCGCGGCTGGATCGATCTGCCGCGCGCGATGCAGGAAGCGGCGATCGCGCTCAGGCGGGCTGGGGCCGACATCCTGATCACCTACTTCGCTCGAGAGCTGGCGCTGCAGATTGCTTCGGAGCATCGGGCTGTCGCGGCGATGGAGCCGGTCCGATGACCGGCGGCACCCTCACCCGCTCCTGGCACGAGCGCGCCCTCCACGTGACGCCTGGCGGCGTCCACTCACCAGTCCGCGCCTTTCGCGCCATGGGCTGCGATCCGGTGGCCATCGTCTCCGCGCGAGGCGCGCGGCTGACCGACAGCGAAGGCCGCGACTACATCGACTACATCGGCGCCTGGGGACCGGCGCTGCTCGGGCACGGCCACCCCGCGGTCGAGGACGCGGTGGTCGCCGCGGCGCGACGCGGGCTCGTCTTCGGGCTGGCCTCGCCGCCCGAAGTGGACCTCGCCGAGCGAATCGTCTCGCGCGTGCCTGGTTGCCAGATGGTGCGCTTCACCGTCACCGGCACCGAGGCGACGATGAGCGCGGTCCGCCTTGCCCGCGCGGCAACCGGCCGCCGTGCCATCGTCAAGTTCGCCGGCGCGTATCACGGCCACGCCGACATGTTCCTGGTGAGCGCCGGCTCCGGCGCGGCGACGTTTGGTGTTCCCGATTCGCCGGGCGTGACGCCAGGCGCCGCCGGCGACACCGTGATCGCGCGCTTCAACGACCTGGAGTCCGTGGACCGCGCGTTTCGAGGCGCCGTCGATGGCATTGCCGCGGTGATAGTCGAACCGGTGATGGGCAACATGGGGTGTGTCCCGCCGGCCGACGGCTTCCTCGAGGCGCTGCGCGATCGCTGCACGGCGAGCGGCGCACTGCTGATCTTCGACGAGGTGATGACCGGCTTCCGCGTCGCGCGCGGCGGCGCGGCGGCGCGATACGGCGTGACACCGGATCTCATCACCCTCGGCAAGATCGCCGGCGGAGGCGTCCCGCTCGCGGCGTTTGGCGGTCAGTGGTCCCTGATGCAGCACGTGGCGCCGGCCGGCCCGGTATATCAAGCCGGCACCTACGCCGCTCACCCGCTGGCCGTGGCCGCCGGTCTCGCGACGCTCGACGCCATCGATGCAGCGCCCGATCTCTACGACGTGCTCGAGTCGCGCGGGGCACGCCTGCAGCGCGGGCTCGAGGAGGCGGCGCGGGCCGCCGGCGTTGCGGTCACCGTGCAGCGCGTCGCCTCGATGCTCACGGTCTTCTTTTCCGCAGGCCCGGTGAGGTCCTGGGACGATGCTGACGCGGTCGACCGGCAGGGATACGCACGGTTCTTCCGGGCGATGATGGCGCGCGGCGTCCTGCTTCCGCCTTCTCCGTTCGAGTCCGCGTTCGTGTCCATCGCGCACGACGAGCGGGTGATCGACGAGACAATTGTCGCGGCCAGGGCCGCGTTCGCGGAGGCAGGCGCGTGAACGACCGCTTCCTGAGGGCGTGCCGGCGTGAGCCCGTTGATCGGACGCCGCTGTGGATCATGCGGCAGGCGGGCCGCTACCTGCCGGAGTACCGCGCGCTCAGGCAACAGGTCGACTTCCTGACGCTGTGCAAGACGCCGGAGCTGGCGGTTGAAGCGTCACTGCAGCCGCTGCGGCGCTTCCCGCTCGACGCCTCGATCATCTTCTCCGACATTCTGCTGCCGCTCGAAGCGCTGGGCTGCCGGATGACGTTCAATCCCGGACCGAAGCTCGCCGAGCCGGTTCGCACCCGGGCGCAGGTGGAGGCCCTCACGCCCCGCCCGTCGGCCGAAGTGGTGCCCTTCGTCGGCGACGCGATCCGGCTCCTCCGGCGCGAGCTCGACGGCCGGACGCCGGTGATCGGTTTCTGCGGCGCGCCGTTCACGCTGGCGGCCTATCTCGTGCAGGGCGAGGGTAAGGAAGGCTTCGGCGCAGCGAAGACCCTGCTCTATCGCGAACCGGCCACGCTGGAACGCCTCCTCGAGACGCTGGCGGCGCAGATGATCGACTACCTGCGGCTGCAGATCGACGCCGGCGCGCAGGCAGTGCAGATCTTCGACTCGTGGGCCGGGCTGCTAGGTGTTGAAGAGTACGAACGCTACGCCCTGGCGCCGGTCCGAGCCATCGTCTCCGGGCTGCGGGACCGAAACGTTCCGATCATTTACTTCGTCAACGGCGGCCCGCATCTCATCGAGTCCGCGGCGACGGCAGGGTCTGACGTCCTCGGCATCTGCTGGCGGACCGCGCTGGACGATGCGGCGCGACGGGTCGGGCCCGGCCTGGCGCTGCAGGGCAATCTCGATCCGCATGTCCTGTTCGCGGAACCTGACGAAGTGCGCCGGCAGGCCTCTCGCGTTCTCGGGCGAATGCGTGGACGCCCCGGCCACATCATGAACCTCGGCCACGGCATCCTGCCCGACACGCCGATCGCCAGCGTCGAGGCGCTGGTCGAGGCCGTGCACAAGGCGGCGACGCAGCCGGCAGTGGAGGCAACCGCATGATCCCGGACGCCGCCGGTGCCGAGCCTCGCGAACCCCGCGAACTGACGCCGGCGCTGCTCGCTCGCTACGATCGGCCGGGGCCGCGCTACACGTCGTACCCGACCGCGGTCGAGTTCCACGCCGGGGTCGATCACAGCGAGTACGTCCGTCGGCTCGCCGAAGCCAACCTCCGTTCCGACGATCCGCTATCCCTCTACGTCCACCTGCCTTTCTGCGAAGAACGCTGCGCCTACTGCGGCTGCAACGTGGTGATCACGAAGCACCGCGAAGTGGCCAACAGTTACCTGGACTACCTCGATCGCGAGATCGACCTGCTGGCCGCTCATCTCCCGAACCGCCGGCGCGTCTCGCAGCTCCACTGGGGCGGAGGGACGCCGACCTACTATCAGGCCGATCAGCTCGATCGCGTGTTCGCGCGCATCGCCCGCCATTTCTCGTTCACGCCGGACGCGGAGATTGGCGTCGAGATCGATCCGCGCGTCACCACGCCCGGCCAGCTCGAAACGCTCCGATCGCGCGGCTTCAACCGTCTCTCGATGGGCGTCCAGGACTTCGCGCCCGAGGTCCAGGAAGCGGTCAATCGCATCCAGAGTTACGAGCTGACAAAGTCGCTCGTCGATCGAGCCCGCGAGCTCGGCTATCGCTCGATCAACATCGATCTCATTTACGGGCTGCCGTATCAGACCGTCGAGGGCTTCTCGCGCACGCTCGAGCAGGTAATCACGCTCCGGCCCGAGCGCGTCGCGGTGTACTCGTTCGCGTATGTGCCGTGGATGAAGGCGCATATGAAGCACCTGCCCGAAGAAAGCCTGCCCGGGCCGGACCTCAAGATCGAGCTCCTCGGGCTGTCTCGGCGTGCGTTCTTGGATGCCGGCTACCGGCAGATCGGCATGGATCACTTCGCCGTGCCTGAGGACGAGCTCGCGCAGGCGCTCGAGCGGCGCGTGCTGCACCGGAACTTCATGGGCTACACCGTGCAATCGGCCCGTGACATGGTGGCGGTCGGCGTTTCCGGCATCGGCGACGTTCAGAACGCGTTCGTCCAGAACACGAAGAAACTGAACGAGTACTACGACGCGCTGGACGCGGGCCGTTTCCCGATCGAGCGCGGCTACGGCCTGAATCGAGACGACGAGATCCGGCGCCAGGTGATCACGACCCTGATGTGCAACGGGCATCTGACCGTCGGCGAGGTGGAGCGCCGCTTCGGCATTGCCTTCGCCGAGTACTTTGCACCGGAACTCGCCGAGCTCACGGGGCCCCAATCGGCCCAGGCCGACGGGCTCGTCCGCATCACTCCGGAGGCGATCGAAGTGACGCCGCTCGGACGGCTCCTCGTCCGCAACGTCTGCATGGTGTTCGACCGCTATCTTCGCGCCCGTACGACGGGCCCGAAGCCAGTGTTCAGCCGGACCGTATGAGCCAGCCCCGGGTTGTCGTCATCGGCGCCGGCATCTCGGGGTTGACCGTGGCCGTCACGCTGCAGGCCGAGGCCCGCCGCAGCGGCGCGCCGCTGCACCTGACAGTGCTCGAACGTCACAAGATCGCCGGGGGGCACGCGCGTACCGAAACGGCCGGCGGTTTTCTGGTCGAGGCTGGCCCCAACGGGTTCCTGAACCGCGAGCCCGAGACCCTGGCGCTGATCGACTCGCTGAACCTGAACTCCCGCGTCATCACCGCCAACCCCGCCTCGGCGCGCCGCTTCATCGTCCGCGACGGACGGTTGTGCGAAGTACCCGATTCGCCGGTGACGCTGGTGAAGACGCGCGCGCTGTCGTGGCGCGGCAAGGCGCGGCTGCTCGCCGAGCCGTGGGCACCAGGCCCGCCGGCAAAGGAAGAGACCGTCTACGAGTTCGCCGAGCGCCGCATCGGCGCGGAAGCCGCAGACATGCTGGTCGACACCGCCGTCTCGGGAATCAGCGCCGGCGACAGCCGCCGCCTGTCGGTGAGTGCGCAGTTCCCGATGATGGTGGAGATGGAGCGCGACCACGGGAGCCTGTTCCGCGCGATGTTCTCCCGCCGCCGCACCGGCCGCGGGCCGGCGCGCCTGCTCAGTTTCGACAACGGCATGAGCGTGCTCGCGGAGGCGATGGCCGCCGAGCTTGGCGGCTCGCTCATGACCGGCATTGGCGCAACGGCCATCGAGCGCGGCGCTGGATCCTGGAGCGTCCGGCTGGACGATGGGCGCCGCGTGGAGGCTGATCGCCTGGTGCTCGCGACTCCCGCGCGCGTGACCGCGCCGCTGCTGCGTGGCGTCGATGGCGGGCTCGCGCAGCTCCTGAACGACGTTGTCTATTCGGGGGTCGCAGTCGTCGGCCTCGGCTACCACACCGCGGACGTGCCTCGCCCGCTCGACGGGTACGGCTATCTCATCACCCGCCGTGAAGGACTGACGACGCTCGGCGTGGTTTGGGAATCGTCGCTGTTCGCCGGACGTGCCCCAGAAGGTCATGTGCTGCTCCGCGCCATACTCGGCGGCGCCCGCGTCCCGGGGGTGGCCGAGCGCACTGAAACGGAGTGCCTTGATGTCGCGGGGGCGGAACTGGCGCGGGTGATCGGCATGCGGGCGGAGCCGGTCCACGTGTCGGTGCACCGCTGGCCGCAGGCGATTGCGCAGTACACGGTTGGTCACGAGGCGCGGATGGCAGGGCTGCGGCAGCGCGCCGCGATGCATCCCGGATTGCACGTCTGCGGCACCTCGTACGACGGCGTTTCCTTCAATCATGCGGTGAAGAGCGGCCGGGCGCTGGCGCGGACGTTAGCGGCGGAGCTCTGGCCGGCGGCAGGCTGGCGCGCGGCGGCTACACCTGCTGAACGGGTGGCAGTATGAGCGGCAGGCGTCACGTCGTGCTCGTCACCTACGGCGAGCCGCCGAACGCGTCGTTCGTCGACCAGCTCACCTACTCGTGGCGCATCCTCGTCGGGCTCACGCGCAAGGTGGACGCGATTCCGAAGGCGCTGCTGCCGGTAATTGCGGTGGCGCGCGCCAGGGGCCGCAGAAAATTGTGGCGCGAGCAGATGTACGGGTCGCCGCTCGAGCCAATCACCGAGCGGCAGGCCCGCCAGTTGACGGACATGCTCGCGCGCGTCGAACCGTCCGCGGGGTGGAAGGTACACGTCGCGTACGAGTATCGCCATCCGCTGGTCCGCGAGGCGGTCCACCGCCTTCCAGCCGACGAGCCGGTCTGGGTGGTGCCGCTCTACGCGGCCGACTCGGCGTTCACCCACGAGCTGACGCGCGAGGCGTCGGAGGGCCGTCAAGGTCCGACCCACGTGCTCGGCGCGATCTCGCCGCAGGTGCTGGGCGAGGTCTCGGCGTCGCACGTGCTGGCACAGACGGAGACCGAGCCTGGATGGCAGGGGCGCGACGTGGCGCTTGTGCTTGCGGCGCACGGCACCGTTCTCGACCCGCCGAAGCCCATCGACACCGGTCGGGAGGCGACCGAGGCGCTCTGCGCCGCGATCAGCGCGCGCCTCGCGAACCGCTTCGGCATGGTGATCAACGGCTGGCTCAATCACACTCGCGGCGGCCGCTGGACCGAGCCGCCGGTGGACGAGGCGCTCCGCCACGTCGCCGAGGCGGGCTTCAGGAAAGTCGTCTACTTCCCGTTCGGCTTTCTCGGCGACAACGCGGAGAGCCAGCTCGAAGGCCGGGTCGCGCTCGACATGCTGCGTTCAACGACCCACGGTTGGGGCATCAAATCGCTGCATCTCCCCTGCCTGAACGACGCTCCGGCGTTACTCGATGTGATCGCACGCCAGATCGTGACATGTGCGTCCACCTGCGATCCATCGTTCTCTCAGGCACCTGACGCGGGCGGCTGCGGCCGGATCTGTCAGACCGGCGACAGCGCCGCCGCCTGCGAACTCTGCGCCTCGCGCGCACCGCACTCCGCCCAGCCTGCGGCGTGAACGTTGTTCTGCCTTCTGCCTTCTGCCTTCTGCCTTGTTCTTACGCCGGCAGGGGTTGTGGCACCGGCGTCAGGCGCCGCCGGAGCGGCATCAGCTGGATGGCCTTCAGCGCTCCGGCAATCCCGAGGATCAGCGCGATCTGGATGAGAGTGTTGATCCACAGGTGATCGCTCTCCGGCAGGTGTGCGACGAGCAGCAGCCCGTAGACGTGCAGGACGAATGCCGCCAGGGATGCCTGACCTAGCGTGACGAACAGCGGCTGCAGCCGGAAGGCGATCGACCTGATCCCACGCGAGGCGAGGACGGCGTATCCGAATGGGAGCGCGACCGCCAGGTTCAGGATGCGCCCGATCCCGAGATCGCTCAGAGAGAAGTAGCGCTCGTAGAGCGTCGAGAACTGCTCGCCCGAGATGATTTGCCATCGCAACCACGATGGACCATTGACCTCCGGATTGCACAACGCAAACACCGTGAACGCGACCGAGGCGCAGGCAATTGCCACCGGCACCGGCTTCGGGCACCGCTCGCGAAGCGCCGCGAGATGCTTGTGGTGATAGCCAATGGTGATGCCGTGCACGAACAGCAGTTGCCACGCCAGGATCGGGAACACCGATTCGAACTCGGATGCGGTGAGCTGCTGCGGAGCGATGCAGTACCAGACATACGCTGCCCAGCTCAGCGCCAGCAGCGGACGCCATCCCAGGAAGTGCAGGGCGAGCAGGCACGGCAGCGCGGCCAGCACGAGCCAGATGTACAGGCCGACAATCTCGAACGGCCATGGGCCGTAGTGCAGCAGAAACAGATCGCGCCAGTCGCCGGCGCTCATGCTCCGCGGATCCATGAACCACGAAAGCGCGTTCGGGTCCCAGGTCGCCACGCCGCTGACGTCGATGCCGAGACACGATAGGGCGAGAAGCGAGAGTGTCACGGCCATGAAGGCCGCATACAGCGTCAGCGCGCGACGAGCGATCCGCGTGGCCACTGACGCCCAGCCGTCCCGCGCCAGGCGGCGGCCGTACACCATCCCGAGCACGAGACCCGACAGGACCACGAATACTTCGGCCGCAGTGACGACCCAGAAGCGCTGGTACGAGAACCAGCTGAGGATTGAGGACCGCCTGGAGTGGTCGATGATCACGCAGGTCATTGCAAGCCCGCGCAACCAATCGATTCGGAGGTCCCGTCCGCCGCCAAACGGCGTCAGCCGACTGCTGAGCATATCCGTGAAGCGCTGCAAGCGGAGTGCCGCCATAGATCCCGATCCATCAATAAGATACGGATACTCACATGCCAGAAGCGTGTAAAAATTACACGCCCTGGCCGTCTGCGCGCGCGGCAGCATCACATAAGCTGGACCCGTGGGCGTCCGGCTCGCGCTCCTTGTCGCACTCATGTCCCTCGCATCGAGTGGACTGGACGAGGCACAACTCGGCGAGCCGGCAATCGGTCTGGCACGCGTCGGACTCCACGTCCAGACGAGCGGCGCGCGGCTCGATCTCGCCATCGATGGTGCCACCCTCGCTGCGACGACGTTCAACGTTCTCAACGCCGGGCCGCCGCTGATGCGCGTGATCCCCGATGGCGACACGCTGCACCTCACCGGAAACACCGCACGAGTACCAGCGGACCTGCGCATCGAGACGGTGCTCGCCGGCGTCGGCCCCTCGGGGCATGTGGGCTGGACGATATCCCCAGATGCCGAAGCAACAGTGACGATCGAGGTCTACAACGACAGCCGCGGATCGACGCTCGTCGATCGTTTTGCGATCGATCAACCGACGCGGCGCGAGACGGCCTCGGACCGGCTGCGCGCTTCCTCTCCCTTGCGCGTCGGCACGACCGGGTCACATCTCCAACTCGCGTTCTTCTATCCGTGGTACGACCGAGACACATGGAGTAATCCCCAACTGCTTGATACGCCGCTCGGCCGCTACTCGACCGATGACCTCGACGACATGGTCCGCGTGCTCGGCGAGGTTAAAGCAGCCGGCCTCGACGCCGTGGCGGTGTCGTGGCAGGGGCTCGCCTTCGACGGCGGCTGGAATCACCGCCGGATGATGGTGCTGCTCGAAGCGGCCCGCCGCGCCGGCCTCCGTGCCTGCGTGCTCCTCGAGACCACGGTCGCGAACCCGGAGCACGAGCAGAACGGAATCGCGCCCGATCCCGATACAGTGCTGCAGTGGCTGCAGGACGTCGTCGACGCGTATGCCGACCATCCTGCTTATCTGCGCGTTGACGAGCGCCCGGTGGTCTTCGCCTATGCGGCGCAGCGGCTCACCGAGCCGCGCTGGCGCGACGTCCTCGGCCGGCTGCGCGCCGGCGGCCGCGAGGTGCTCCTCATTGGTGAGGGCAGCAACACCACGCGGCTCGGCGCCTTCCAGGGTCTTTTCTACTACGCGTCAAATCAGTTCGCCGGCGAGGCGATCCGCGACTTCGATCGTCGCGAGAGCCTCGGCGCCCGCACCTATCACCTGCTGCCGGGAGACGATGGCGGACGACGGATCTGGGTGGCCACGGTCAGCCCGGGCTACGACGACACTCGACTCACCGACGGCCGCGTGCCCCGCATCACCGATCGCGACGACGGCCGCTATTACGACACGCAGTGGCAAGCCGCGTTCGAGATGGGCGCCGACTGGATCGCCGTCACCAGCTGGAACGAATGGTGGGAGAACACCGCCATCGAGCCCAGCCAGCGCGATGGCGACAAGTACCTCCGGCAGACACTGGCCTGGACCTCGCGCTTCAGGCGCGCTCACTCGCTCGTCCCGCGATGACCCGCGCTATCGCGCGAATGAGATCGTCCACTCGGATCGGCCGCTCATGAACAACCGTGCGGTTGCGCCGGACAGTTTGTCGGTCCCGTCGGTCACGAGGCCGAGCACCTGCGGATACCAGCGGCCGCCGCCGAGGATCTTCTCCGGCATCGACCAGAGCGACGGATCGTCGACCCGCGGAGCAAACGACACGTAAATGCCCTCTTCGGTATAGTCCTCGTCCTTCGCGCGGTTGAGCAGCATCACATATTGCTGCAGGTACTCGTTCCAGTGCACCGATGGCCCCCAGAAAGCATCGACCTGGTTGTCGCCGTCGTGCCACGCATGCACCGTCGGAACCAGCGGTGTGCCTTCGGGATAGTCGATCCACACCCGCTGAGCGGTGCCGTCGGGGCTGGTGATCGGGGTTCGCGACAGGCGGCCGTGCAGCCAGGCGCCGTCGTTCCACACCGTCACGCGCCCGACCGGATGGTCGCGCGCCGCCCACAGCAGCCGGCCCACGGCGACCCCTTGCGCCTCCTGATTTTTCTGATACTGGCTGAAGAATATGTAGAGTTCGGTCTTGCTCGGATCAAGCATCACGCTCAGATCGCCGACGCCGCCGATGACGTAGCGGTTCGTCGAATCGCAGGCCACGGTTGACGGATCGGCCGAGAGGATGATGCCGAGGTCGTCCCATGTGCTGCCGTGATCCAACGAGCGAGCCGCGCCAATCATCGGGACGAAGCGATCGGGACGGCCGCAGACGATCGCGGGCTCCTCGCGGTGGTAGTAGCCGTACCACGTCCCGCCATCGTCTGCGACGACTGCCTCCATCCAGGTGCCGTACGGCGGCGGCGACGAGAATTCGGACGCGGCAGGAGCGCTGAGCGACGTCAACGAACGGCCCGACGCGATCTGTGGCTGGCCGGCGAACGAGGTCATCACGAACAACGTCTGCTGCCCGTCGACGAGGTCCCAGACGGCGGGGCTGTTCGAGTCGACTTCGCCTGGCAGGACGATGGGCAGGGACGGCGTGAGCGTCACGCGAGGCGTGGCGGACGGCGCTGCGGACGCGTGGCTGACGATGCGGTCAGCGAGAGGACTGGACGCGACGAAGACACTGGCAACGACGAGTGCAGCGATTCGGGGGGACACGACGCGCTCCTTCTGCATCGAGTGTGCGCACGCGCGGCGGCAAATGCAATGCGGTCACCGAAATGTCATAGGCGCGGCGCTCGGCGGGCGCGACGATGGAGCGCGCTCACGCGGCGCTCGTGGTGGGCGGGATGAGCGCCGGGGCGCGCTCAGCTCGAGCGTTGCCGTCGGCGGCTGCCTGATGCTATAGTTTGGGTTTGCCAGTCGCGTCGTGGTGTCAGCCATGCGCGACCGCGAGCGGTCAGCCCCCGACACTACGGCGCGAGCGAAGGAGCCTCCTGAGCGAGCGACGCGAGTCGAAGGGCCAGCACCCGAGTGGGCCCGTAGCTCAACTGGCAGAGCAGCAGACTCTTAATCTGTTGGTTGAAGGTTCGATTCCTTCCGGGCTCACCACTAACCCCAACAAACTAAATCACTTCTCGTTCAGCGTTGCGCCGTCTCCACAACGTCTCCACGCGGGAGTGACAATCCGCGTCCATCCAGCAAGGCGATCGCATCGGTCAGTACGCTCGGCGCGAGATGCACATATCGCATCGTCGTCGAGATGTCGCGGTGTCCTGCCAACTCCTTCACCGCTGTCACGAGTGCCCCGCGCATGATCAGATGCGAGCAGAACGTGTGCCGCAGCCATGTGCGGCCCGCTATGCCGCAGGTTGCCGAAGGCGAAGATGAACGGCTCGCCATCCGTGAGGCCGCCCTCCGCCACCTCCCAAATCCTCGGAGGGATGGCGGAGGCTTCATCGAAGACATACCAGGACGAGGAACCGGCGGCGTGCTGGCCGGCGAAGGCTTCGCTGTTCTCCTCCTTCGAGCTTTGCGGCGCGCAGAACCAGGACTCGCGGTGATCCCGGTGATACATCCGGGCCGTGGTGACGTTGAACCAGTCCGCGTTCAGGAGCAGCTTCGACCACGTCTGAATGCTCGCCCAGGTCTTCGTATCCAGCTGGGTGAAGGTGTTCGCGGTGACCGTGCCTCGGCAGAACGGGCGCGTAGACATCAGCCAATCGACGAGCCACGCCACGATGACCGATTTGCCGACGCCGTGGCCGCTCGACACCGTGCGCCGTACGGCCGGCTGGGTCATGGATGTGCTCCGCGACGAGGTCCTCGACTGCGGAGGGCAGGTTCGTCGCGGTCTTCACTGACGCCTTATTCGTCATCAGCGTTCGCTGCGCCCCGCCAGCTTGCCAGCACATATGAACCCATAGCACTCAGACATTGAAGTACAGGTGCAACGTGACGCCGATGATCAACGCGACGACCGAGCAATACAGGATCAGCTTTGGGTAGAACGCTGCCCACAAGCGAACCTTCGCAACCTCTTCCGGCCCGGCCTGGTATTTGCAGCTCTAGAAGACAACCCCCAACTCGAGCAAACCACCCTGTACGAGGAGAACCGACATGAAGCATTACCTCATTCCCGCGACTCTGGCCGGGGCGCTCGCGCTCACGGTTTCGGTGGCGGGCCAGACTCCGCCGCCCGCCTCCCCATCCCAGCCGGCCGCGACCGCGGCTGGGCCTGTGACGGTCGAGGGCTGCCTGATGCGTGAGAGCGACGTGCCGGGGAGGAAAGCCAATGTCGCCGAGAAGGTCGGTATCGGCGAAGACTTCATTCTGACCAGCACCAAGATGGTGAAGGGGATGTCCGCTCCGTCCGGTGGCGCGGTCGGAACCAGCGGGACGACCGGCGCGATGTACGACGTCAACGGCATCGACAACGACACCTTGATGAAGCACATCAATCGACGCGTGCAGGTGGACGGAACCTTTGAGAAACTCGAGAACGCGACCAAACCCGGCGCGTTGGTCGAGATTAAGGCAACCGGCATCCGGCCGGTGGAAGGCGAGTGTGCGCCAAAGTAGTCGAGCTTGAAGGGCGCGGGCTTCACCCGCGTCCGTCGATCCTCAACGCTTCAGCACGGCTTTCGGCGCGGAACAGCTCGTCCGCCGACTGCAGCGTGATGTTCTTCAGCCGCTCCCGATAGTTCGCGGGCAGGGGTGCCAGGAAGTGGCGGACCATTGCCCGCCACTTCGGGGGAGTTGTGTCCGCCGAGGATCGAATCGAGCCAGCGATTGGGGAAGAAGATATCCCCCGTCTTCGGATCTCCCACAGCATCTCGAGACTCGGCGTCACGTAGCCGGTGGACGCCCTGGCCTGGAGCGGGCGGTGCACGTAGTTGAGGCCCTGTGCTCGTCGGGCAGGTCGAGTTCGTGGAGTGGGCGGCCGACTCATCTCCGGCAATCACGTACAGCTCGACCTCGGAGGCGGCACCATGCGTCGCAGCGCGCCCGATCGAGCTTGTTCATGAGCTGCCCCGAGGGCTGGTCGAGAAGCTGGAGATCAGCACCCTAAACACTGCGCGACCCACACGGCACGAGTTGCGGTATGGAGTGGCACGTCGGTAAAGAATCCCCGGGCTCGCCAGATCGTCAGCGTTTACGCGCGTGATCGCGGCGCTGTCCCTATTCTGTCGCCGCACCGCGCCGGCGTAGTGGCCGTGCGCGGGATGTCAGGGTGTTCCACACATTTCGGCGACGCGACGTGTGCCGCCGTGCCGAAGTTGTCTGGGTTCCCGGAGCGAACCGGCCGTGTGGGTTCCTATCGCTCACGCGGATGCACGCCACCCCGCGCCAGCAGGTCGCCGCAGCACGAACGGTTGACGTTGCGCGCATCCAGCCCGCTCCGATATCGTGAAGACGCGTCTGGCCGACGTGCGCGACCTCGTCCGTGACGCGATCGAGCAACGAGACGTCGCCGCGATGGAGTGTGGGTGTGACCTGTATCGCGAGTTTCTTGACAAGCGGAGGGCGCTGGTGACGGGCGAGCCCGTCCCGGACCGACCCGGCACCGTTCACCTCCGCGAACCGACCTTGCTTGGGCCGTGGACGTATTTCTCGCTGTGCCCAAGCTGCCGTCGTACCGGCACACCGGAGTCATGGAGCAAGACAGGGCCGCAGATCCGCATCGAATACTCCTGCCAAAGCTGTGAACGCTCTTGGGAGGTAACAGGCACCGAACCCGTGATGCGGGGCATTCGCGTGCCCGCTCACGCGAATGCCCTCCGGGCAAAATTGAACGCCGGCGCGCCAACCCCCAAAAGGCCGTTGGACTGGTTCGCCGTCGGGGGAGCCATCGTCACCGGCATCGTGCTGGGCGGAGGCGTGCTGGGACAGCTACTTCCGATGCTGTGGTAGGGGCGCTGGCGGTGCCGATCGCCTCGACGCTGCGCCGGCCAAGCCGTCGAACCCATGTTGCTCCTCCGGACGGACACCAGCTCGGACGCAGCTTGGCCCAGAACACGAGCTCTTGAACCGCGACACTTGGGATGACCTCGACGTGAACACGCGCGAGCCCGACGAAATGCTGCGTGAGCGTGAGGTGACTTTGAAGAAGCTGACACTGCGCTGACGAGATAAATCATGACCGCTCCAGACCTGCGATCCAGCACGTCGCGCGCCGCGCGAGAGGCGGCCCCAGGGGAAGGACTGCCGCTGGTCCATCAGGTGCGCCATCGTGTCAATGGCGGAGGATTGCAGCGTAAGAGCCGCTCCTGCGTCTTCTCGCGCACACGAAGGCCGTCAGCAAGCGATCCGTCAGTGGCATGTGTCGGGTCCGCCCACCCTTGGTCGTCGTGACTACACGCTTGAAGGTCAGCGGGGGTGTCATGGCAATTCCCCTTTTAGGATCTTGGCCAGCTTGAACGAATCGATATTGCCGCCCGAGACAACGCACACGATCTTCCCGGCGCCGGCTTGGCCGGAGAGCGCCGCCGCCACTGGGGTCGCCCCCGCCCCTTCCGCTACGACTCGATTGCGTTCGACGAGGAGTTTGATCGCGGCGGCAATCTCAGCCAATGCCACGGCCAACGACCCGTCGAGCAAGCGGCTGACCAACGGCCACATATCGGGCAGAAGACCGCCGCTGCCGATTCCATCGACGAACGTTGCCGTGTAGCTCACTGTTTGAGGCGCCCCGGCTGCCAGCGAAGGCGCCAGCGGCGCAGCCGTCTCGACTTCGCACGCGTATAGCTTTGTATCCGGCTTGATGGCGCGGATCGCCGAGGCGATGCCCGCACTGAGTCCGCCGCCGCCAAACGGGATGACAACGGTGTCCACCTCCGGCAGGTCTTCCAGTATCTCCAGCCCGATGGTGCCGTTACCGGCCATCACGGCGGGGTCGCTCACGGGATGGACGAAGAATCCGTTCATCCCTTCGAAGGCGCGCGTGACAATGATCTGCCACCATGTGTCGAACGGCACCTTGACTATCTGGCCGCCGAGGCGGGTGATCGCAGCAAGCTTGGCATCAGGCGCATGGTCCGGCACGACCGCCGTGCAGGGCAGGCCCATCTGCCGGGCGTGCCAGGCCACGCCCTGAGCCATATTGCCGGCGCTGGCCGTCCACACGCCGTCCGCCAACTGCTCCGTCGACGCCGACGAGATGGCATTGCCTGCGCCACGCAGCTTGAACGATCCAATCGGCTGCAGGTTTTCCAATTTGAGGTAGATCTCCGCAGGCGCATCGTCCACGTTCAAACGAATGAGCGGGGTCCGGATCACCGCGCCGGCGATGCGTCCTCGCGCCGCCCGAATCGTTTCCAAGGGGATGGCTTGATTCATCCCGGTTGCCTCGCAGGGAGTGTCAAACCGCGGGAAAGAGCGTCGCAAGGCCGACCCGTTCGCCGTCCGACAAGTCGAGCGTCATTGCCGTCAGGGCGTCGTCAAGATGCGGTCGACGGCGTGGTCCGATGACGATGCCGTTCACGCGCGGGTGGCCAAGCACCCAAGCCAGGGCGAGCGAGCTCATCTCGACACCGCGGGCGCGCGCCTCCTCCGTGAGCCGGCCGAGCCCCTGGAAGATCTCGTCGCGCTCCAGGTGCCGGTACGGCTCTGGCCGCAGCGTCATCCGCGATCCGTCCGGATGAGCGCGGCCCGCACGGTACTTGCCCGTGAGCCATCCGCCCGCGAGAGGGCTGAACGCCATGAACCCGACACCGGTGTCGGCGCACAAGGGAAACAGCTCGCGCTCGGGGGAGCGGTCGAGCAGGCTGAAGGAGTTCTGAACCCATTCGAATCGCGTCAGGCGGCGCATGTCACTGATCCACAGTCCACGCGCGAGCCGCCACGCTTCGATGTTGCTGGCTCCGACGTACAGCACCTTGCCCATGCGAACCAGGTCGTCGAACGCGGCGAGCGTCTCTTCGAGCGGCGTGTCGGGATCGGGCTCATGAATGAGGTACAGATCCAGCCGATCGGTCCCCAGCCGCGTCAGGCTTTCGTCGACCTGCTGGAGGATGTGCCGTCGTGACAGGCCGCGGTCGTTGGGCCCGGGACCAACGGGGTTGAACACTTTTGAGCTGAGCAGCAGCTGCTGGCGCACCGCCGGCCCCTTCGCGCGCAGCCATCGTCCGACGAACGCTTCGCTGCGGCCGCCGCCATACGCGTTGGCGGTGTCGAAGACGTTGATGCCGGCGTCGAACGCGCGATCCATCAGTTCGATCGCCTGTTCTTCGTTCTCACCCATGCCGAAGAACGCCGGCGCCGAGCCGATGCCGCCGAAGTTACCGCAGCCGAGAGCCAGGCGTGAGATCTTGAGGCCGGTCGTTCCCAGCCGTCGATACTCCATGCGGGCAGAGCTTACCCGATGTAGCATGGCGCGGCTGCATCGGAGGTGGACCATGCGACGCTCCTTGACCGCCGCGGCGTCGGTAGCGACATCAACCCTGATTCTTGCGGCCCTCACGCAAGCGCCGACGGGAGCAGTGCGTGGCGGCCGCGATCGAGCGGCGGTCGTGCTCGACAACATGCGCGTCCGGGCGTATCGAACCGCTGGATCGCTGATCGGCGTCGAACAGGGTCCCGGCGTCGTCGTGTCGATCGCGGATGGACCGGGTCGCAGAATGGGAACGGCCGTGTGGATGGATGACGTGGCAAGCCCACCGCAACCCGGTGACGATCGTGGGCTGACGGTCATCATCCAGCCGCGCCGGGTGCCGCGTTTGTCGCCCGACCCGGTGCAAGGATCCAAGCCGGGGGACGCGCCATTCACCGGCATGAGCTTCGACGCGCTCTTTGAGAATGACCAGGTCTCGGTCCTGCGCGCGCGCATGGAAGTTGGCGCGCGGGAGGGGTATCACACGCACCGCTCCGACACGCTCGTCGTCCACTTGTCCGGCGGGGAGATCGAAGACACCGCGGATGGCCAGGCGAAGGTGAATCGGTGGGTGCCCGGCGATGTGGAGTTCGAGGCGCGAGGGTCGAGCCATTCGGCGCGCAACATCGGCAAGGCCGTGGACGTGGTGCTGGTTGCTCTCAAGCCGTGACCCCGCAGCCGGAAATCGTGCTCGAACCTTCCGCCAGCGCCGCTGCGACGCCTCGCGGCCTCCGCCGCATTCTCGGCGTCGGCTTCGGCCTTGCCGTGATCGTCGGCAGTACGCTCGGGGTCGGGATCCTTCGGACACCGGGCCTCGTGGCCGGACAAGTCTCGAGTCCCGCGATCATCCTCGCCATCTGGCTGGTGGGTGGCCTCTACACATGCCTCTGCGCGGTGTGCCTGGCGGAGCTTGGAACGATGTATCCCGAGGCGGGCGGCTACTACGTGTACGCGCGACGCGCGTTCGGCGACACGGTGGGATTTGCGGTCGGCTGGACCGACTGGGTCACCTACTGCGCGGTGCTCGGGTACGTGTCGATTGCGGTCGGCGAATTCTCGGCGGTCCTGATGCCGGCCCTCGCCGGGTTCGCCAGGATCGTGGCGATCGCCACGCTCATGGGTCTGGTCGGCCTGCAGTTGGCGGGGATCCGGGTCAGCAGCCGGTTCCAGGAGTGGACGACGGCGGTCAAGTTCGTCGCGTTTGTGGGCGTGATGGTCGCGGCGCTCATCTTCGCACCCGGCCTGCAGGCGGCGTCCGCCGCGTCGGCGCCGGCGTCGTTCGTCGGACTGATCGTTGCGCTGCAGTCGGTCGTCATCAGCTACGGCGGCTGGCAGAGCGCGCTCTACTTTGCGGAGGAAGATCGCGATCCCGATCGCAATCTGCCGCGATCGATGGTCGGCGGGGTCGTCTCGGTGATCGCCGTGTACCTGTTAGTGAACGTCGCGCTTCTCGCCGTGCTGCCGGTCGCCGACCTCGCGCGCTCGACGCTGCCAGCGGCCGACGCCGCGCAGGTCCTGGTCGGCGAGCGCGGCCGCCAGATCATCACCGTGCTGTCGATCATCTCGCTACCTCCGATGCTCAACGCCATCATGATGATCGGCACGCGCATCCTCTTCGCTCTGGGTCGCGACGGCCTGCTGTGGAAACGCACCGCAGCCGTGTCGGCCACCGGCACCCCGGTCATGGCGCTGCTCCTGACCACCGCCGTTGCGGTGGCGCTCATCGCGACCGGCACCTTCCAGCGGCTGGTCGCGATCGTGTCGTTCTTTCTGGCGGCGAACTACAGCGTGTGCTGCCTGGCGCTCGTCGTGGAGCGACGCCGCCAGCCGCAGCGTGTCCGCCCCTTTCGCGCGTGGGGCTACCCGATGTCGGCGGGTTTGGTGCTGGCCGGCGCCACGGTGTTCATGGCGGGCGCAGTGGCCGGGGACACTGTGAACGCCGGTGGCGCCTTGGCGCTGCTGTTTGCCGGCCTGGCCGTGCGAGTCGCGATGCAGATGTCCGCGCCCCGCCCGGCTCGGTGATAGCTCCCAGTTCTCCGAATCCTCGATTCGTTGCGCTCGAGCACTTGTATCATCTGGAGCATCATCTCCACCCGCAGGTGCCGGATCACAAGTGGCCGGAGCTCGGACGGCGGCTTGACCCGTACTTCGCTGCCGTCGGGTTGCGCCAGCTGAGGCTCTCTTTCTGACGAACGGCAATCGCGGCTTTGCCGGCCCGATGCAATCGGGTGCTAACATGCCGCCCGCATTGTCGAGGTGCCGGTGCGAACTCTCAGTGTGCTGCTCACCCTCGTCGTTCCGGCCGTCGCCGCGACGCAGGGCCAAACGCTGCTGACGCGGGCGCTCGAGGACGCGCTTCGCTCGTTTCCCGCTCGAACCGGTGTGTACGTCAAACACTTGAAGACCGGCGAGGAAGCCGCGGTCAGGGCCGACGAGGCCTTCAACAGCCAGAGTGTCATCAAGATCCCAATCCTGGTGCGAGCGTTCCAGCTCGCCGAGCAAGGCACGCTCGAGCTCGACGAACGCGTGACGCTCACGCGCGCCCTCCTGCGCGATGGCACCGGCATCTTCCAGTACGCGGACCTCGGCCTTTCGCCCACGCTCCGCGATCTGATTCAGCAGATGATCGTCACGAGCGACAACACGGCGACCGACATCATGACGACCCGCGTGGGCGGGGTGGAAGCGCTCAACGCGTGGCTCGCGGCGTCGGGGTATCGCCTGCGCATGATCAACCGCGGCTGGGAGTACCGGCGGAAGCTCCTCGCCAGGCTCGATCCGCGGTTTGCGGCGATTACGGCCGAGGAGGTGACCGGTCTGCAGTACGCGATGGCCGAGAACCCCGTCTTCGACCTCTACCGCCCGCTCTTCACCGGCGAGCGTCAGGAGTGGCTCGACGTCGTGCGGGATCCGGCGAACCGGCGGCGGCACGGCGAGAACCAGCGCCGCCTGATGGTCGAGGATCGCGACATCTGGCTCGGCGAGATCACCGCGCGCGAGATCGCGCGGATGCTCGAGGCGATCGAGCGCGAGACCATCGTCGCGCCGGCCAGCGCCGCGACGATGCGCACCTTCATGCGCCGCCAGCTGGCTGGATCGCGGCGCCTGCCGCACTTCGTGGATGTGCCTGTGGCGCACAAGACCGGCGATGCCGGCAACATCGCCAACGACGTCGGCATCATCTACGCGCGCTCGGGGCCGATTGTGATCGCCGTGCTCGCGGCGGGCATTACCGGATCGTATGGCGAAGCCGAGGACCGCATCGGCCGGATCGCCGAAATCGTCGTGAAGCACTTCGACGGCCCCGCCCCGAGGCGCCGGTCGCAACATTAGGGCCGTTTCGCTGTTGCGTAACGTCCCTTCTCGGCTCCTCCCCTACGAGCGCCGGAGCGTCACCGCCAGGAGATCAGCCGCGCCGACGATAACGGGGTTCGCCTGGCGGCCGGGGCTTGACCCGCTGACCGCCAACGCGATCGATTGCTTCTCGATCGCCCGTCGGGTCAGAGCACCTCTGCCATCCTGACGCTCAGTAACGCCGGAACGTGAGATTGAATCGCCCCGCGGGACCAAGAAACGCCGGCGCGGTGTCGGGAAGAATTCTCGACACGCCGTGGTACCGGAGGCGCGACGCGCCGCCGAAGACGAAGACATCGCCGGATTCGAGCATCAGGGCCTCGACGGGATCGCGCCTGCGCGGGCCGCCAAAGAGGAACCTGGCCGTGTTACCAAGAGACACCGAGACGACAGGCCACCCTGCCTCGAGTGACGCGGGACGTTCATCCTTGTCCTGATGGAGTCCCAGCCGGCCGTCAGCGCCATAGTGGTTGACGAGGCAGATGTCCGGGCGATACTCGAAGCCAGCCTCCTGAGCAGCCGCACCCGCAAGCGCCACCCAGTCCTCGGGCACCGGTCCGACGGCTCTCTGGTCGTGGTCACTTCGCGTCGGTTCGTACGCGTAGGTCAGCGGGTTCCAGTGGCGCCCGAGGCACAGCATCCGTACGTGCATTCGGCCACCGCCGCGTACGGTTGGCACGTAGCCCCCGCCCGGACCATCCATCAACCGGGCGCACTGGTCCGCGAGGTTCGCCTGCACCTCCGCGGACAGCCAGTTCTTCAACCAGACCGCTCCAGGGGCGAGCGCCACGAGCCGCCGCTCGCGAGGC
The DNA here is from genome assembly GCA_963709325.1 of uncultured Acidobacteriota bacterium. Taxonomy (GTDB): domain Bacteria; phylum Acidobacteriota; class Vicinamibacteria; order Vicinamibacterales; family UBA2999; genus VFZN01. The sequence goes on from CAVPVV010000003.1 coordinate 152,960, forward strand.
AGGGACGACAGCAGGGCCGACACGACGCCATTATGGCCGCCCCGCCGTGATCCCGATACATGGCGGCTGCGAGATGATGGCGCTGTGCGGCACGTGAATCGGGCCTCTGACGAATCCAGGCCATCTCGATGCTGAAGATGTAGCCCCTGTGAGGGCTCTCCAGGCCTTTCCGTGCCTGAAGCTGCGCGTGGAACCGGATGCATGCTCACCGCATGGACGATGCTTGGCCCACAGCGACTCCGAGAACCAAGCGCCTGTTGGTAGTCTCGATCGCCCTTGCAGGACGCCTGCGCAGAACTACCGGTTGTTTATGCTGTGCGCAGCGGGAACATGGCGGTCAGCAGATCGTCGTCAGAAAACTCGTGAAACATCGCGGCGTCGAGACCGTGCACGGCTGCCTTCGCCAGATCCACGAGGAGACGAAGCGCCTTACGCTCGCCATCGATCTGAGCCAATTGATCGGTCTGCACGAGGTATCGCCTGCGACCGAGCCAGCCGGCTGATCGGACGGAGAGATAGCGTACACGTCGAGCGCTTGCGTCGATGACCACGCCCTCAATGCTGCCGAGCCGCCGCCCTTCAGCGTTCAGGACATCCAGGTCGGAGAGGACGCCCGCCGGGCTGGTGACCTTCGAGGCATCAAGGTAGGAGAGTTCCGAAGTGGCGGAGAGCTGAGCATCGTTTTGCATTGCAGTCACTCCGCCTCGTTGTGATGCAATCGCCCTGCCAGCCACCCGATGAACACCGTCAAGGAACTATAGTGGGTTCAAGCGCACGGAGCTTCTTTTCTTGATTCACGATGTAGATATTGCGCGCAAATAGCGGAACGCGCATTCGCAATTCACTCCGCCAAACCGCGGCAACGCCGGTCGAGGTGGCATTGCGCCAGCGCACGTGCTTTGTGCTGCAGATGGCGTCAGCCGCGGTCCCATCGAACCGAGAACGTGGCGGAATGCAACTGACCTGATGGCCAACACTCGAGGTTCCAGCGACGACCTCACGGGACCCCTGACCGATAAGGATCTCGGTCTGCTCCAGTTCACGACGGTCCTCTACTATCTGCACGAAACAAATCCGGACAACGGGCTCGTCCGCGACAAGACCGACCCGAACGCGCCGGTCAGCATCGCTGCCGTCGGCATGGCGCTCGCCACGATTCCGGTCGTCGTCGAGCGCGGCGTGCTCTACCGCGATTTCGCTGCGAAGATTACGCTGAAACGACTGCGGTACCTGCTCGCCTGCCCGCAGGGTCCCGAGCCGGACGCGTCGGGCTACAAGGGCTTCTTCTACCATTTCCTCGACATCGAGACCGGTCGCCGCGTCTGGCGATGCGAGCTGTCCACGATCGACTCGGCGTTCTTGTTTGCCGGCGCCTTGACGGTCAGCGCGTATTTCGATCGTGATACGCCGCTCGAGGTCGAAATCCGAAGCCTGGCCGACCAGCTCTACCGTCGGGCAGATTGGAACTGGGCCTGTGACGGTGGTCCCACTCTCACACATGGCTGGCGGCCTGAGACCGGGTTCATCCGCCAGCGCTACGCCGGGTACGACGAGGGGTTGCTGCTGTACATCCTCGGTCTCGGGTCGCCGACGCATCCCCTGCCGCCCGAGAGCTACCGCGCCTATTGCGCGACGTACCAGTGGCGGAGCATCTACGGCCGCGAAGTGCTGTACTCGGGGCCGCTCTTCACGCACCAGCTCTCGCACATGTGGATCGACTTTCGCGGCATTCAGGACGCGTTCATGCATGGGCACGGGACTGACTACTTCGAGAACAGCCGGCAAGCGACGTTCGTGCAGCAGGACTACGCGATCCGCAATCCGATGGATTTCGCCGGCTACGGCGAGCACTGCTGGGGATTCACCGCATGCGATGGGCCGGGCTGGCTCAAGCGCACGGTCAACGGCGTTCCACGAGAGTTCTACGACTATGTCGCTCGCGGCGCCCCGTTTGGTCCCGATGACGGCACGGTCGCGCCGTGGGTCGCCGTCGCCTCGCTGCCCTTTGCTCCTGAGATCGTGATCCCGACGATACGGCAATTCGCGCACATGGACTTGGGCATGACGAATAAATACGGGTTCAAGCCGTCGTTCAATCAGACGTTTGCCATGCCCGAGAGCCCGACGGGGTGGTGGGTCACGCCGTATCACTTCGGCATCGATCAAGGGCCGATCGTGCTGATGATCGAGAACTACCGGACCGGGCTGCTCTGGAACATCATGCGCCGCTGCCCGGCGATTCTGACCGGCCTGGCGCGGGCGGGATTCAGCGGCGGTTGGCTGTAACCGCGCTCGCCCCCCAACGTCGCCATCGGCCAAGCGCGACAATGCCTGATCGGCCGATACGGGCGACTAGATCCAGGCCCTTGTGGCACGCTGGCGAATCGCCGCTTGACAGCGCCTGAAACCGCGGCTAACGTCCGCGGCTGATGAAGCGTCTTCCGGCGTTCGCTGATCGCAAGCCGGAGCCGGTGCTCTTCGTCGTCGCGGCGCTCCTCGCTGCGGCGGTCCTCGTGGTTTACCTTCAGCACCGAGCGATTGCGTCCTTTCGGCACGAGGCCGAGATGGTGGTCCGCGGCGTCTCGGAGAGCGCAGCCTCGCAGCTGGCGACCACGATCGCGCGGACGCTGAGCGGACCAGTTGAGGCGCTCAGCACGGTCAATCAGCCCGAGCTCAGTGCCGGCCGCATCGATCTGGTGGCGGACGCGTTTCGCCACGGATTCACCGAGTATCCTCAGGTCGCGCGATTCTTTCTGTGGCATGGTCTGAGCGACGCGATTGCGCCGAATGAAGTGATCTTCTTCGACCGGGACGCCGATGCCCGACGGCCCCCGGCGGCTGGCGGCGGCGAGCCATCCGCGTTGACATCCTTCTATCGAGATTCGGCGACCGGGCGCGTGCTCTATCGCGAAGCGCTCGCGCGCATGGCGCAGCGGAACTACGCCGCGATCGAGCACGACATGGCCAGCGGCCATTACCTCAGCGTGATTCGCGTGTTCTGGGCCAGCCCGCGCCGGGAGACGCCGTTCACCGTCCTCGGCTTCATGGTCAATGTCGACGATGTGCGCGAGCGTCTCTTCGCCGATCTGCACCGGCAGCAGCTCGCAGCGCTGCTGGCCGGCGTCTACGACCTGCAGCTCCGGATTCTGGACGAGGCCGGACGCGAGGTGTTCGCGTCCGGCCGTCCGTTGCCGCAGCTGTCGGCGACGGCGACGTTCCGTCTCCAGTTCTTTCCTGACGGGATACGGGGGCGCATGGCGCCGGCGCCGCCCTCGCCTCTATGGAGTGTCGTGGTGGGGCCGTCCGGCGATCCCCGGATGGCCTTCTTCTCGGTGACGCAGGCCTACTGGCTGGCTGGTGTCTCGATCGTGCTCATCGTGGTGGCGTTGGGATTCGCCGTGCAGGGCCACCGGCGGTCGAAGGAACTGGCGCGCATGCAGTCCGATTTCATCGCCCACATGTCGCACCAGCTGAAAACGCCATTGTCGCTGCTCAGTGCCGTGCTCGAGACGATCAGGCTCGAGCGGGTGAAGTCGCCACAGAAGCTCGCCCGCTACCACGAAATCCTGTGGGAGCAGACCGACCGGCTGTCGTCGCTGGTCGAGCGTATCCTCGAGTTCTCGCGCGTCAAACGGCGAGGCACGTCGTACGAGTTCGAGCGGCTCGATCTCACCGAGCTGGTGCGCGAAACCGCAGAGGCGTTCCAGCGCAGCCTCGAGCCCGATGGATTCGACATCGAGGTCGTCGGCAGCGGCACGCCAGTCGTCTGGGCCGATCCGGCGGCGCTCGAACAGGCCCTGGTGAATCTGCTCGACAACGCGGTGAAGTACTGGGAGAGAGCCGGTCGATTCGCGTCGACGTGAGCGCCGGACCTTCAGCGGCGACGATTGCTGTTACCGACCTGGGAATCGGAATCTCTGCCGACGAGCGCCCCCACATCTTCGATCGGTTTTATCGAGGGTCGGGGGCGACGCTGAATCGGCGCGGCTTCGGTTTGGGGCTCGCCATCTGCGTCGAGCTGGTCGCGGCCCATGGCGGTCGAGTACTGGTCGAGAGCGAACCAGGTCTCGGCAGTACTTTCACGATCAAGCTTCCGCGGCAGATTCTCGAGAGCGGTGGCGCAACCGAGCCGATCTCCAGAGCATCATGAACGGCAAGGCTGTCGCAGGACCGTCGGCACCGCCGCGCGTGCTCGTCGTCGAGGACGAACCCGAGATGCGCGACCTGCTCGCTGACAACCTGGAACTCGAAGGCTACCGCGTGGCCGCCGTCGGATCCGCCGAGGAGGCCCTGCAGCGAATCGACCGGCATCCGTTCGCGCTGATCCTGCTGGACGTGATGCTTCCGCGGGCGAGCGGATTCGAGTTGTGCCGCACGGTCCGGGCGCGGGACGCCCGAATTCCGATCATCATGCTCACGGCCAGGACCGACGAATCCGACCGGGTCCTCGGCCTCGATCTCGGCGCCGACGACTACGTGAGCAAGCCGTTCAGCGTGCGCGAGCTGCTGGCGCGGGTGCGCGCGCAGCTTCGCCGCGAGGGCGTCACCGGCGAGCCCGACGACAGCGAGTTCGTCATCGGCGACATTCGCGTCAACCTCCGCACCTCATCGGTTACGCGAAGGAACCGCCACCTCGAGCTGTCACCTCATGAATTCGAGCTGTTGCGCTATCTCATTGCCCACCGCGGCGAAGTCGTCAGCCGCGAGCAGTTGCTGCGCGATGTGTGGGGCTACTCGCAGCTGTCGGTCACGCGCACGGTCGACAACTACATCTTCCGGCTTCGCAACCACGTCGAGCCCAGGCCGCACGATCCGCGATTCATCCTGACGGTGCACGGCAGCGGCTACCGTCTGGTTGTCTGAGCCAGTTGCCGCGCCGCGCGGAAACAATTCATAGACATCTCGGAAACACTAATTAACACGAGCGGTGACGGCCCGCTGATAACATCCGCGCCCGCGAAGGGAGGCGGTGCGGCGCATTGCCGTTCGTCCATCCGGGATATATCTGGCGCATCCCAAATCAGTCAGCGTCTCTGAACGCACGCCCAGCTGAAGCCTGACCGAAAGCCGTCGCCGCAGATCCTTCGATCTGCCGCAGCCGCGGACCTTCGGGTCCACAGGAAGGACATTCATGCCGACGCGATTTCTCACAGCGTGTTCGATTGCCATCGTCCTCAACCTCGTTGTCGCGGCGCAGCAGGCCCACCCGCCGAACGGACCGGCGATTCCAGTCGTCCGGCTGACGGGCGACGGGACGGGTGCCGCCGGTCAGGCGCCGCGACCCGGAAAGGCCGATGAGCCCTCGACGTGGAACATGGAGGTTGTCGGACACGACGATCTGCAGGGACGGTCGGCCTACCAGCCGACCCTCATCAGTCAGAACGGGAGAGTGATCGCTTACGTCGGCCATCATGACAACCAGAAGCCGATCGTCAACCCGATGACCGGCAAGCCGGAAATCAACGGAACGTCGGTCGTCGACGTGACCGATCCCGCGCGTCCGAAGTACCTGGCGCACATTGCCTCGGGCCGTGGCGGCGCGCAGATGGCGCGGGTGTGCAGTGGCGACACGCTGCCGCAGGGCGTCAAAGGCAAGTGGTACCTGCTGCGGCCCTACGGCAACTCGGCGCATGAACTCTACGACGTGACCGATCCCGCGAAGCCGACCAAGCTGGTCACGATCGTCGACGGTCTGAGCGGGACTCACAAGAGCTGGTGGGAGTGCGACACCGGCATCGCGTATCTGGTCGCCAACAAGCGCGACGAGGGCTGGCACGGCGGCAACCACCTGAAGATCTATGACCTGAGCGATCCGGCCAAGCCGGTCTACATCCGCGATTTCGGTATGGTCGGCACCCAGCCGGGCGCGAGCGCCTCGGAGGAAGGCGAGGGCATTCACGGCGCCATTTCGGCTGGTCCCGGAAAGAATCGCGTCTACATCGCCTACGGCACCGGCAACGACGGCGTGATCTCGATCGTCGATCGCAAGAAGCTGCTGACCGAGTTCAAGAACCGCGTCAACCCGACAGCGGAGGAACTGCTGGCGCCGCAGGTCGGGTTCCTGCACATGTCGCCCGATCAGGGCGCGCACACCACGTGGCCAATCTTCGGCGTGCCGGTGCCAGGCTTCCAGGGACATCAGCAAGGGCGCACGCGCGACCTGCTGCTGGTCACCTCGGAAGCCGCGAGGGCCGACAACTGCGGCCAGAACTATCCATCGAGCCAGCTGCTGCAGCATCGCGCGGCGCCGCACCTCGCCTGGCTCGTGGATATCACGCATGAAGCGACGCCCTGGCCGCTCTCGACCTTCCGAGTCCAGGAGACGCAGGGGGACTATTGCGGGCGCGGCGGCCGGTTCGGCGCACACTCCTCGGCGGAATCGTTCTATCCGCCGTACTACGGGAAGATCGCGGTGTTCGCCTGGTTCAACGCCGGCGTTCGCATCTGGGACATCCGCGATCCGTTCGCGGTGCGCGAAGTCGGCTACTTCGTGCCGCCGGCGAACCACAACACGGTCCCAACCTGCGGCAACGCCGAGACGCGCGAGGGTGGCGAGTTCGGCACCGAAACCGAGACCAGCAAGTGCAAGAAGGTTGGCGTGACCAACAACGTCGAGATCGACGACCGCGGTCTCATCTACGGCGCGGACCGCGCCGGCGGAGGCCTGCATATCCTGCGGCTGACCGGCGCCGCGAAAGAGATCGTGTCGAGCCCGGCCTCGAACTGAGGCAATGGTCGCGACGCTTCGCCATCGTGCGGCGAGGGAACGGACTTCTGCCGTGGTTCGGGTCAACCGGCGAGCGTTTGACTTGAAGGAGGCGTAATGACAATCAGCAAGGCAGTGCTGTTGTTGGCGTGTCTATTCAGCGTCGCGCTGTCCGCGAACGCCGCGGCGCAGGGCGGCGACGGCAGTCTCCGGGGCATCGTGACCGACGAATCGGGCGCGGCGATGCCCGGCGTCACCGTGACCGCGACCAGCCCACAGGCGATTGCGCCGGGGGTGGCCGTCACGGATGCGTCCGGTGAATATCGGCTCACCAACCTTGCGCCCGGCACCTACACCCTCACGATGGAGGTCCCGGGCTTCTCGATCGTCCGCCGTGAAGGGATCGTGTTGCGCGCTGCCGCAAACTTCCAGGTCGAGCCGGTGGTCCTGCGGGTCGGCGGCCTCGAAGAGTCGATCACGGTTTCGGGCCGCTCGCCGATGGTCGAAGTGTCCAATCCCGCGACCGTGATGAATGTCGACGCGCAGTTCCAGAAAGCCCTGCCGCTGACGGAAGGGGGATTCTGGACCGACTTCCTGCAGATGACGCCGGGTGTCCTGTCGCGGCCGCACAACGACGGCAGCGGCCGCCAGAACTATTACGCGTCGGGCGTCGAGCATCGCGAGCACGTCACCCAGATGGACGGCTTCATGGCCGCCAACTACTGGGACATGAACGTGAACCGGACGGGCCTGAGCGGCGAGGCGATTTCCGACACCAACGTGAAGCTCGCCGGCGTGGACGCGGCGGCGCCGATGGGCTACGGGCTGGTCATCAACATGATCTCCAAGAGCGGGGGCAATTCCCTCTCGGGCTCGGTGGGATACACCCTGATGCCCCTCTCCTGGAATGGGAACAACGCCGCCGAGAACCGGCAGGCCGGCGTCGTCGGCACCCCGGGCACCCGGAAAGTGGATCAGTTTGACGTGTCGCTGGGCGGGCCGATTCGCAAGGACAAGATTTGGGTCTTCGGCGCCTACCGCCGGGCGTTCATCGATTCGACGGTGGATCGCTCGCCGGCCGACATCCGGTCCTTCGAGGCGTTCCGGCCCGACCTGCTCGATGACCTGCCGGCGAACGAGCTGCACTCACACCAGCCGTTCATGAAGGTGACGTCCCGCCTCAGCGCCAGACATGAGTTGGTGGGTCTGTATCAGTACGATCGGATGCGCCAGCGCTCGGTGCGCTCGAACGAGGCTGAGCGCAGAACGCGGACCGACGTGGGCGGGGGCTTGTACGGCGTTTCGCTGCAGTCCACCTATGGCCAGAGCGTCACGACCAAGTTCGCGTTCAACTACAACAACAAGTCGGGCAACGACCGGTCCAGCTACGAGCAGGAGCTGATCGATCTCGGCGTGCCGGTCGCGACCTATCAGAGCATCACGGTGAACCAGGGCATTCCGACCGGTGTCGGCAACATCTTCAATGATGGCGGCTACGGCACCATGGCGATCGAGGAGTCCCGCTACTCGATGATTCGAGGAGACGTCACCTGGTACAAGAGCCTCGGGGGCACCGGGTCTCACGAGTTCCAGACCGGCTTCCTGGTCATGCCGCGCAATTACTACAGGGGCACCAACGTCGTGCTGGATCCCAGCGGGCTGACAGCGGAATCGGTGAGGCTGAGCGACCCGAACGACATCAACTCCCCGCTCGTCCCGCTGGACCGCACGTTTCAGACCGGCGCCCTCGATCTGGTCAACACGGAGGGGCGCGACCGCGACATCGGGATCTATGTGCAGGACACCTGGCGGCCGGTCCCGCGCCTCACGATGACGCTCGGCGTCCGGAGCGACTTCGTGCGTCGCTACGACCTGCTGCGGAGCTTCCAGATCGAGAAGTCCGTCCAGCTCGCTCCGCGACTCGGCGGGGCGCTGCTGCTGGACGAGAACGCCAAGAACGTCGTGCGGGCCAGCTTCGCGCGCGTGCATCGCCAGTTGATGGGAGGCCGGGACGCGGTTGCGGCGTTCTCGGGCAACCCGACGTCATCCTCGAAGACGCAATACGACGCCAACGGCGACGGGATCTTCGAGTCCGAGGTGGTGACGCCGGCCGTGTCGGCCGCGGTCGACAGCCAGCGGTTCGATCCGGACTTCCATCAGCCGTTCGTGGACGAGTTCACGACCGGCTATCAGCGTCAGCTGCCGCTCGACATGAGCCTCGACGTGGCGTGGACGCACAAGGTGTTTCGCGACTCGTATGCCCAGACCGAGATCAACGGCTTCTGGCCAGACGCACCCGGACAGCCGTTCGGCGGGTTTGGAGTGGTCGATCCGAGGTCTGGCCAGATCTTCAGGCTGACCAACCGGACCTGGGCGCGCCAGCAGTTCAACGAAGTGATGTTCACCCTGGCGAAGAACATGTCGCACAACTTCCAGGCGATGATGAGCCTGCAGCACCAGTGGCAGCACGAAGACGGCGACTGGAACCCGACCGACCCGGCGCGCTTCATCCAGCCGGACGCGTTTGCGAACGACAAGACGATCTGGCGGAACCAGGATCCGGTCGACAACAACAGCCTCGCGACCGGCAACACGCTGCGCAACACCCCGACCTGGACGCCGGGGTCGTTCCGCGTGGCCGGCACGTGGAACGCGCCGAAAGGCATCGTCCTGTCGACGAGCTATACGATGGTCGGCGGCCCATGGACTGGTCCGATCCTGGCGCAGCTGCCGGCCAACGATCCTGACGTCCTCAGGTACGGGCCGGCGCGGTTCAACGGCACGACGCCTGTCGCCAGCGGCGGCCAGGCCAATCCGCTCGCCACCCGGATCCGGTTCCTGTATCCGACGCGCGGTGAAGGGCAGGCAGGGCTCCCGTACGTGCACACGGTGAACCTGAAGCTCGCCTACCGGCTGAAACTCGCGAACAGCCGCCAGGTGCAGGTAGGGTTCAACATCTTCAACGCGCTGAATGCAGGCCGCTACACCGAATGGCACCGGTCCGGAGCGAACCTGTCATACGACCCGAACTTCTACCTGGTCCAGGACAACCAGCAGACGTCCCGGTCGGCGCAATTCGACGCGACGTTCAGGTTCTAACAGGTTGCTGAAAAAGCCAACAACCTAAAGGCAGAGGCGGAAGGCAGAAGGCAGAACATCCGCCAGGGAGGTCACATGAACCGGCATCGTACCCGACGTCTTCCTCTTCTGATCACGGTGATGGCCCTGGGCGCCAGCCTGCCGCTGGTCGCCTGGGCGATCGGCGCGCGCCCGGCCCCGGCCGTCGCGGCGCGTTATGACCCCGCCGCGAAGTTCCAGATCACGGTCACCGACGTGGAGTTCCGCCGCAACGAGGCGGGCCGGATGCTGATGGCTCGCGTCTACCGCCCGGTCGGACCGGGGCCGTTCCCGACCGTCCTCGACCTGCACGGTGGCGCCTGGAACGCCAAGGATCGCCATGCCGAAGAGCCGATGGACCGCGCGCTCGCGTCGAGCGGGCTGCTCGTCGTCGCGATCGACATGACGCTCGCGAAAGAGGCGCCGTATCCGGCCAACGTGCAGGATGCCAACTACGGCGTGCGATGGCTGAAGTGGAAGGCGCCCTCGTGGAACGGCGATCCGTCGAGAATCGGGGTCTACGGGAGCTCCAGCGGCGGACACGCCGCGGAGCTGCTCGCGATGCGTCCCGACGATCCGCGTTACAACAAGATTCCGCTGCCCGAGGCGCCGAAGCTCGACGCCAGGATCGCCTACGCGGCGATGCGCTCGGGGATCAGCGATACCGTCGGCCGCTACGAGAACGCCAAGAAGCGGGGCGCGGACGGAATGGTGAAGAACAACGAAACCTACTTCAGGCCGATGGAGACGATTCACGAGAGCAACCCCCAGGAGATTCTCGACCGGAAGGAGAAGATCAACCTGGTGCCGATGCTGATCATGGCGGGCTCGCTCGACGACAACGTGCTGCCTCAGTTCCAGAAGAAATTCGCCGCCAGCTACAAGGCGGCCGGCGGGGACATTCAGTTCGAGCTCTTCGAGGGCGCCGAGCACAATTGGGTCGAAAAGCCGGGACCGCTGACCGATCGCGCCCACGAGATGGTCAAGGCGTTCATCGCAAAGCAGTTGGCGGCCGGCGCCTCGAAGTGACGGGCCCCTGTCAGGCAATGGTCTAGCGCTGGCGGTAGAATGCGCCGTGCCTCGGCGCCGCCATTCGTCCGCCTGGCGAACTGTGCTCGCGGCTGTCTGCTTCGCTTGGGTGGGGGTGTCGCCGACAGGGGCGCGAGGCCAGCTCCGGCCCCATCCAGCGACGCTGGAGCGAGCACCCGCCGAACTGATCGATCGACTCCGAGAAAATCCCTTCACCTATTTCCGCTTCATTAATCGTGCCTGGACGATGCGGGTCTGTGAGGTGTTCGCCGACGCGCCTGACGTGCCGATCGTGCGCCTTCACGGCGATGCGCACGTCGAGCAGTTCGCGCTGACGAAGGACGCCTGGGGGCTCGACGACTTCGACGACTCTGCACGCGGTCCCGCGGTCGTCGACCTCGTCCGGTACCTCGGCTCGCTCGATCTCGCCACCCGTCAGCTTGGCTGGACGCGCGATCGCGACAGGCTCTGGGACCGCTTTCTCGAGGGCTACCGGCGCGGCCTGACCGATCCGACGTACCGGCCTGCCCAGCCCGGCATCGTCCGTGAGCTGCGCAGGCAGTCGCCGGCCACTCGAGCGTTATATCTCGCGTGGGCCGAGAACCTGATGCAGCCGATGGAAGGGGGACCATTGCAATCCCTGGCCGACGCGATGGCGGCCTTTGAACAGTTTGTCCGCCGTGAGCGTTCAGACCTCGCGCCGGGCTACTTCGCCGTTGTCCGTGCGGGCTGGCTGCGCATCGGCGTCGGCAGCGTCGGAATCCGGAAGGTGTTGATTCGCGTGCAGGGCCAGACCGCCGATCCCGCGGACGATCAGCTCATCGAAGCCAAAGAAGTGGCAAACCTCAACGGCGTCGGTTGTCTCGAGCCGACTCCTCAGCAGGCCGTTCGCGTCATCGCCGGAACGCGGCAGCTCGGCCGCCTGAGGCACGACATCCTCGCAGTCGGACCGACCGTGTTGATCGCGGCGGCGGCGGAGCGCGCTGAAGACTGGCTGGATTGGTGGATCTCCAACTGGGAGCCTTCCTACCGTGAGGTGCACCTCAGCGATCTTCGATCGGTCAACGACCTCGCCGACATCGCCTTCGATTCAGGCGTTCAACTGGGTGCGGGCAAGGTGGAGTCGGTGCGGACACAGGCGCTGTCGTCGGTCGTCACACTCGATGGTCGCCTTCGCAAGGAGACGACCGCCCTCGTCGGCGAGCTCCTCGAGGGATGGCGGGAATTGGGTGGACGATGAACATCAGACACCGGCGATGGACGAGCGGCCACGTCCGCCGGCGGCATCTCCGCCGCCCGCGCCACCCATACAATCCAGCACCTGAAGAATTTCAGCGTATTGCCGATAACATCCCGCAAGCTTATCGTCGAGCTGTAACCCGCTTCATCCGTAACCCGCGCGCAACAGGCGAACCGGCACGTATTCAATGCCATCGTCGAGGAGCTGAGCCGCGCGAAAGAGGAGGCGGTGGTCGAGTCGCCGCGCTCCTCGGCACCTACAACATGGATCCGCGCTCCGCCAACCTCAACTCCGAACTGATGCTGGTGTGCCGTGGACAGCAGGCGCTCGCCGCCGAGGTGCTGCCGCCCGCGAGGCTGCGGCCGGCACGGTCATCGAGCGCGGCACGATTGTCGGGCGTTCGGCCCTTCTGGGGACCGCTCCGTTGACGCACCGGATCCGTTTCCTGCTGGAGATGCCGATCGCGAACCTGTTCGACTTCCTGCTGTGAGTGGGGTTTCGCGTCTACAGAACCGGATCAGCCCAGATAGTCTCGGAAGCGACCCGGCTGCACCGGACGGCCAGTAGCTGATACACTCGATGCCGTCTACACGCCGCTTCTACGCTGAGCCTGGACTGCATTCGCCTCGTCCACCGCACCGGTGGCCTGCACGAACTCCTTCTGGACCACGCAGACGAGTCGGAGACAATGGCGCTGGATGTCCCGCGCCTCTCCGACGGGCGTTTTTCGGTGGGAGTTTCACATGTCATCCAAGGGCACCATCAAGCGTATCGTCGCGGACAAGGGTTTCGGCTTCGTCGCCGACGAGTCGGGCCAGGAGTACTTCTTCCACAAGTCGGCGTGCCAGTCGTTCGATTCGCTGCGTGAGGGTCAGGCCGTGACGTTCCAGACCGGGCAGGGCCCGAAAGGTCCGCGGGCCGAGAACGTCCGCGAAGCCTAGGGGGAGCACTGCACCATTTTCGTTGGGGGGGCGCCGTGGCGTCCCCTGCTCGAATCCCGGGTCTCTCCACCTGCCGCCGCCCGCTTTGTCGGCGCTGTTGATTCTGCTCAATGAGAAACGGCTCGGCGACGAAGCATCCCTGCGCACTTTGGAACGGCGAGGACATTCGACGGTGAATAAGATCGGGGACCTCAGCTCCGGGGAGAATAGACACCTTCATGAGTAACATCTCGAGCGTGACGTGCGCCTTTTCAGAGTTGCGCAGCCAGTGTGAGCAGCTGATACGTTCGATAACCAAGGCTGAGCGATTGGTTGACAGTAATGGCGGAGATGCCGGTCTTCAGTCGGAGACGAAGACGCAGTTGGTGACCGAGTTCGCAATCATCATGGAAGCGCATGCCGTAATCGGCGAGACGCTGACCGACTGCGACCGGGCCATCAGCCTGTTCGGAACAGATTTGGCCGCTGGCTCCGACAGGCAGCAGCTGGAGTTGCCTGACCCGGCCTGAGCGACTGGCGGCGCTCTCAGATCAACGGAGGAGCCGGAGGGGAGGTACCCGTGACCCAGCCGGCGACGGGGAGCGGCGAACCGATTCGATCATGTTGTGCGCTCCTTCACGGGCGGAACGCAGCCTTGTTCGTCATCCGCGCCTTGTCCCGCTCGGCCTCCGCATCGCTCGCTTCTTTCGTGCGCCGTTCCAGGTCGCGGCGCGGCGCCTCGAGGGTATCCAATCTCGTTGACTCGCGAATCGCGCGTCGGGCGCTCGCACTCGCTGCTTTCGACTCGAGAATCAGCTGGAACTCCAGTCCGTCATCGGCCCGGAGGAGCATCAACAGCGCGTCGGCCGTTTGCCAGCGTGCAACCGCAATGCTGCCGGGAAGCCCGTCGCTCGGCACATCGAAGCGGTTTTGCGCCGATGCGACCACCGCCGGTCCGTAGCTGGCGGACAGCGATTCGACGACGTCACTGTTCGTCAGGCCGGCAGTGCGCTGGCGGTCGTAGGTGACGATCACCTGATACAACGCACCGTTGTAGAACGAGAGCGCGATCTCCCGGACCGGATCAGGGGAGACGTCCGTGGATCGGACGTAGGGCGCCCGCCAGAGCAGGCGTTGGATGGTGGCGGGTCGCTCGTGGATGGTCTTGACGTCGGCCGGGCGCATTCCACTGGCCGTCACCACCGCTTCGAGGCTGGCTCCGAGCACGTAGTCTCGATAATGCGACGGTTCCTGCGCCGACGTGAATTGGCCACTGAACGCGAACACGACTGCGATGACGACGGCCGCTGTACCTCTCATATCACGCTCCACGGCCTCACTATCGTGACCGAGGAGCGCCAGAGTGTCTGTGCGACATTGCACATGCGAACGAGCGGTCTAAGTGTGTGCAATCCGGAACAGCCACCGGCACACCCGAGCCGTACAGTATTTCTATGGCACTCAGACACATCAAGCTCACGATCGCCGTTGTCTGGCTGATCGCGATCGCCATTTTTACCATCCTTAGTCGGGTCAGCTCCCCGTCCGGCTGGGTCCTGCTCGCCGCCACTGCCGTCCTGCCTCCGCTGGCGATGATGCGTTACTGGCATGACCCAGACCAGACCATGTCGGAGCGGATTCACCAGGCTATGAAGTAGCCGGCCTCGTTCACGCCGCTGTCGCCGGCCATTCCCATGACGTCGCAGAGTGCGCGCCCACCGTCGTTGGTGCTGGTGATCTACGAAGAGAAGGGCGGCGGCTATCGAGAGCACCTTGCTGCCAATGGATTCCGGGTCGCCGAAGCCCATACCGGACCGCAGGGATTCGCTCGTGCGGTGGAGCTGCGGCCGGACCTCATTCTGCTTGACTTCGGGCTCGACGGAGACACCGTGCTACGCCTTCGTCATGACCCGGCCACGAGTGACATTCCGATCGTGGCGCTTGCCGAGCTGACCAACCTTCACGGACGCGGCCGCCGCTCAGTTTCGGAACCGCAGGAATCGAACGGCTGATCATTCGATCGCCCAACCGACGCCGCTCGGAACCCTGTCCCGCCACCCTTACTAACCGATGGATCGATCACGCGCACCCAACGTCCTGGTGGTTGACGACGAGTCCCAGATCAGGGACCTGTTCGGCCGCTTCCTGAACCGATCGGGGATTGCCGTGAGATTCGCCGCGGACGGGGTCGTCGGCCTCGCCGAAGCGCGGGCACTTGTACCGGACGTTATCGTGTCCGACCTCGGCATGCCTCGCATGGACGGCCTCGCTTTCTGCCGGGCATTGCGAGGCGATCCGGCGACAAGCACAGTTCCCATTCTCGTGGTGAGCGGCAATGATGCCTGGCAGATACGGGCCGCGCTCGACGCCGGATGTGACGCCGTGCTCCTGAAGCCCTGCACCGGGGCACTGCTGATTCGCACTGTCCACCGGTTGCTCCGGCTGCGCTCCGCTTCGCGGCCGGCCTTCGACGTTCGCTAGCTTGTCAGCGGCGGGGGCGCCGAGGCATTCGTGCCGTGGTGCGGGACTCACGTGTTCCCCGGCCGGCCACTCCTCAGAATCGTTGGGCGATCTTGATGAGGACGAGCACGACGAGCGCGATTGGCGTGCCCACGGCGAGGATTGCGAAAGGAAAGGCGGACCCGAGCAGGAGCACCATGACGGCGTCTCCGAGGACACCGATCAGTTGGCGCCAGCGACCCGCGGGAATTTCTGGCGGTGCTGGGACGAGGACCATCGGCGGCGCGGCGGCAACGCTCTGTATCACAGCATCATCGTGACAGGTCCGCCAGTCGCGCGCTGTGCAGATTCGAACGGCGCCAACCGAAGCGGGAGCCGCACCGCCGTACCCAGCTCGTCAGGCCTGCTCCTGCAGGAACGCGGCTACAAACTCCTGGACGCGCGCTCCTACACCTCGTCGGCTCCACTGTTCGAGGGTGAGGCGCTCACAGCCGCTCAGATCGTCCGTGAACACCGCGTGCAGCTGCTCGGCCAGCGCCCGGTCGAACACGCACACGTTGCTCTCCTCGTTGTGGGCAAAGGAGCGATTGTCGAAATTTGCCGTGCCCAGCGTCACCCACCTCCGGTCGACCACCATGGTCTTCTGATGCAGCATCGTGCGATTGAACTCCTGAATCTCGATCCCGTTGGCGAGGAGGCGGCCATACAGCCTCACGCTGTTGTGCCTGGCCAGCCAGTTGTCGTTACGGATCCCCGACACCATGATGCGCACGGCTACGCCGCGCCGCTGGGCGTCGATCAGCGTTTCGATCACGACCGGATCGGGAACGAAGTACGGATTCGCGATGTCAATCGACTCACGCGCGCAGACAATCGACAGGTAGTACATCGTGCGCACGCTCGACGCGCCGGTTTCCGGCGAGCTCAGGAGCGTCTGGACCGCGAGCCGGCCGCGCACACCGATAATCGGATAGTAGGCATCACCGGACAGAAGCTCGCCGGTCGTCTGTTGCCAATTGTGCGCGAATCCGGTCTGCAACGGGACGACCGCCGGCCCTTCGAGCCGGATCTGCATGTCTCGCCATTCGCCGGGACCTCTCGCATCGCCTCGCCAGTGATCGGCGATCCCGGCGCCGCCGGTGAAGGCGACGTCGCCATCGACGATCAGCGACTTTCGGTGGGTGCGATTGTTGAACCGACCCAGGGTGTACCACCGAATCGGGTTGTACCAGGCGACCTGGCATCCGCTTCGTTCGAGAAGGTCGAGGATCTCGGAACCGATGCTCGCCGAGCCAATCGCGTCCAGGAGAATCTTGACCGGGCACCCCGCCCTGGCCCGCTCGGCCAGCGCTTCGGCGAAGGCAGCACCAATCGCGCCGGCCCAATATATGTAGGCTTCGATGGTGATCGAGTGCTCGGCCTCCTGGATCGCAGCGAGCATCGGCGGGTAGAACGCATCGCCGTTGTTGAGCAACTCGAGCTGGTTTCCCGGCAGGAAGGGGTTGCCCGTGGCGCCGGCCATCGTCCCCAGGAACTCCGGCGAATCGATCGAGAACTCGTGATCCAGTCCGAACCGGGGCGGTGCGGCGGCTGGCGCGATGAGATAGCTTACGAGGGCCATGACGCCGGTGCCGATCGCCCAGCCCCAATGTTCACTGCCAATCGCCCAGATGCTGGCACTCGCCCAGGGCCACCACGACCAGAGGAGGCGGCGGGCCCGAGTCCAGAACGTCAGCGCGCCCTTGGCCAGGCGCGAGTGAGGCGCCACGGTAGGCCGGCGATATCCCCGACGCGTCAGGCGACCGGGCCACGCCCGAGGACGGCTTCGCGGTCGAGGGTGACTTCCTCGGCCGCCGATCGGCGTGGTCGTAGTCATCTCGACAGTGATCATTAACAGAACTCGACGTCGCGCGTCCGTGCGCACCCGCTTACCCGGTTAGTAGAAGCTCGAAGATGTCAGGGAATCTGTTCATCGGGACCGCGGGCTGGTCGATTCCCCGTCAGATTGCGCCGCACTTTACAGGAGAGGGCACACACCTCCATCGCTACGCGCGCGTGCTGCACTGCGTTGAGATCAACTCATCCTTCCATCGTCCCCATGCCGCGGCGACCTATGCGCGGTGGGCGGCATCAGCACCGGCGGAGTTCCGCTTTTCCGTCAAGATCCCGCGGGCTATCACCCATGAGGGAGAGCTGCGACCGGCGCGACCGCTAGTCGAGCGGTTCCTCGAGGAGTCGGCGGGCCTGGGCGACAAGCGGGGCCCTCTGCTTCTCCAGCTTCCGCCCTCGCTGGCCTTCGATCGGCGCGTCGCCGGGCGTTTCCTCGACCTGTTGCGCTCACGGTTCGGCGGCCCTGTCGTCTGCGAGCCGCGCCACCCGACCTGGTTCGCTGCGGCGGCGGACGCCCTACTCGTCCGGCATGACGTCGCGCGCGTCGCCGCGGATCCAGCACCAGCACCGGGGGCGGAGCGTCCTGCCGGATGGAGCGGTCTCGTTTATTACCGTCTGCACGGCGCCCCACGGAAGTACTGGTCGCGTTACGAGCCCGATATGCTGGCCCGGCTGGCTGATGACCTGCGCCGAGCGGCGGCGCACGTGGATGTCTGGTGCGTCTTCGACAACACGGCGAGCGGCGCCGCACTCGAGAATGCCTGGGACCTCATGCGCATGGTCGGCAGAGATGGCACGCGTTGACCTCGCGGTGGCGTGTCGACGCGCACAGGAGCCCTCAGACGGTTAGCTCGGCAGGTGCCGTGTGCACAAGCGCACAGCCCGTGGCACATCGAAGTGCCATGATGCAAGCACGCCGCGAGCACTCGGACCCATATGCTGTTCATCGTCGTTGCTATCGTCCTGCTCGGCGTCGTGATCGCGTCCAAGATGCAGCTGCGAAGTGGCATGAGAGCCGGCGATCTTGGCTGGATGAGCGAGCAATGGCTTGCCGAGTATCGGGCAGCGCACCCGGAGTGAGAGCTAGTGGGTATCGCGCGTGGGCGCGTCGCGCAACTCCGCCAGCAGGCGGCGCATCTTCTCGACGTCGGTCATCTTCTCGAGGCTGGTTTGGAGGCTCTCGGCGGTCGCTCGCAGGATGCCTAGCGCTTCATGACGCGTACGTTCGGCCTCCAGCCGCGCCTTTTCCCCGCCCACCCGCGCCGTCTCGGCCGCTTGCCGCATCTGTTCCTGGCGCTGACGGGTTCCTTCAGAGGCAACTCGCTCTTGTTCGCGCCCGTGACGTGCCTCTTCGGCGAGGCGTCTGACCTGCTCCGTCGGGTTAGATCGGCGCTCGGCTCCGGAACTCGTCTTAGGCTGCCGACCTGTCGGGGTGGTGGCCTCTTTACCGGGCGGCTGCCCTGCCCGCGAAGTGCGTCTTTTGGTCATTGCTGTGTTTCCTGAGCTCACCTCATCGTACTTTCGGCGTGCCAGTCAGCGCTGTTCCCAAGCGGACAGCGAGAGCAGCATCTTCCGCGGCCGCCGTACCCAGATCGAACCCGCGGGGCGGAGCGTGCACATCAGGACAGACTGACGCCGCCTGCCGAGCACATGATCTGGACACCGGCGTCGGTGCATTGCGAGACCGCACCTCGGCACGTCTGGCGAGGCGCCGTTGATGGAGGAACATGCTGGCAACATTGCGAGAGCGGTGGCACAGGATCGCGGGACCCGGCACGGCCCGAGCTCTCGATACCCACATCACTGCCGCGAACGCCCCGACGCGACCCGGAATCAACGCCCAGACCCCAGGTAGCATGCCCAGGGCCGAAGACGACGAAGATACGCGTGCGCACAGCCCCGAATTCCATGATCGGCCTGGGAGTGGTAAGCACACGGCAGACAAACAAAAGTTCTTCTAGCCACCGATGCCTGGCGGCGCCGAATGTGTGCTGTCCGCGCGCGCCGCCACGGTCGACTCACACGGACCCCGATCGCCGAAATGCGGGCCAGGTGCCCTAGCCGCGACCGCGGCGCCGGTAGGTCTTGACCATCGTCCTGGCCGTCCGCATCTTGGCCGCCTGACTGTCAGCGATGTTCGCATCCGGATCGGCCGGCATCGGCTTGCGATGTCGCTTACCTGGCGCGTCGACCATGCCGCCGCTCCGCCCCTTGGGGCCGCCGCGGGCAGCTGCCGCGGCTGGAGTCTTCACCGGGGCCGTCGCTGCGCGGTCCGCGAGTTGCTCGAGCAGATCAGCCGCGCCATCGCGCACACTGGCAATCTGTTTCTTCAGCGCTTCGCGGTCCATCCAGCCGTCGGCCTGCGCTTGAACTCTTCCAGCGATTCGCCCGAGTTGCTCGGCAAACGCCACCACCCGCTGCTCCATCGCATCGCTCGTCGTCGCGCCCGATGCGTTGGTCGCCTTCGTACCCGCTTTGCTACGTCCCAACCCGTTGTCGCGCTTCGGCATGTCACCACCATCCCGGCGGCGTTGATTCGCCACATCGAGTGTATTCCGCGCCGCGCTGTTCTGAAACCGAACCGCGGACTATGATCCGGTTGATGCCGGCACCGTTCTGGTCCGCGCCGATCGAGACGGTGCTCGCCGATCTCGCCGCGCGGCCCGATGGCCTCACCCAGATCGAGGCCGACCGGCGGCTACTGCGGTTCGGTCCCAATCGCAGCTCCAACACCCGGACGATCACGCCGCTCGGCCTGCTGCTGAACCAGTTTCGCAGCCCGCTCGTCATCCTCCTGCTGTTCGCGATGGCGCTCTCCCTGTTTCTGGGCGAGACGACGGACGGCATGATCGTCCTGGCGATCGTGCTCGGCAGCGCGCTGCTCGGCTTCCTGCAGGAATACCGGGCGAGCAGCGCGGTTGCCAAACTCCTGGCCGTAATCCAGACCAAGGTGACGGCGCTGCGCAACGGCGACGAGGTCGAGCTGCCGCAGGACGCTCTCGTGCCTGGAGATGTCGTCGTCGTTGCGGCCGGCGCAGCCGTCCCGGCCGACTGCCGGATCCTCCGTTCCACCGACCTGTTCGTGGATGAGTCGACATTGACGGGCGAGAGTTATCCGACCGAAAAGGCGGCGGGCGACCTCCCCGGCGATACGCCGCTCGCAAAGCGATCGAACGCACTGTTCCAGGGATCGCACGTGGTGAGCGGAACGGCGCGGGCGGTCGTGGTCCAGACCGGGACGAACACCGTGTTCGGGGAGATCGCCGAGGGGCTCCGACTCCGGCCGCCCGAGACGGAGTTCGAAAGGGGCCTGCGGCGCTTCGGCGGGTTCCTGATCCAGATCACCCTGCTGCTCGTGCTCACGATCTTCGGCATCAACGTATACCTGCACCGGCCGGTCCTCGATTCGTTCCTCTTCGCGCTCGCTCTCGCGGTCGGCCTCACCCCGGAGCTGCTCCCGGCCATCGTCACCTTGACGCTGGCCAGAGGCGCGCAGCACATGGCCGCCTCCCACGTGATCGTGCGCCGCCTCAACTCCATCGAGGACTTCGGCAGCATGAACGTGCTCTGCTCCGACAAGACCGGCACGCTGACCGAGGGAGTGGTGAAGCTGCACTCCGCCTTCGACGCGGATGGCAACCCGAGCGACCAGGTCCTCCTCTACGCGCAGCTCAACGCCGTCTTCGAGTCTGGTTTCCCGAACCCGATCGACGAGGCGCTCAGACGCCTCCCCTGTCCCCGCCTCCCGGAGTACAGGAAGGTGGACGAAGTCCCTTACGATTTCATCCGGAAGCGCCTCAGTGTGGTCGTCGAGCGCACGACGCCGGCCGCCGACACCTACCGGCACACGATGATCACCAAGGGCGCGTTGCGGAACGTGCTCGACGCCTGTGTCGATGCGCGGCCGCGTCTGGATCCCGAGGCGGCGAGCACCGTACCAATCGCCGAGGTAAGGGCGCGGCTGGACGAGCGGTTCGAAGCCTACTGCGACCAGGGCTATCGCGTTCTGGGCGTCGCGGTCCGGGACCTGACCGACGATCCGATCATCAACAAAGATGACGAGCAGCAGATGACCTTCATCGGGTTCCTGCTGCTCGAGGACCCGCCGAAGGCGGATGCGCGCGACGCCATCGCGGAGCTCAGGCAACTCGGCGTGGCGCTCAAGATCGTCACCGGCGACAACCGCTTCGTCGCCGCCAGGATGGGACGGCACATGGGGGTGGAGCGACCGGCCGTGCTCACCGGAGAGGAGCTCGGCACGATGAGCGACACGGCGCTCCTGCCGCGCGTCGGACAGGTGGACATCTTCGCGGAGATTGAGCCGAACCAGAAAGAGCGCATCCTGGCGGCGCTCCGCAAGGCCGGCAACGTGGTCGGCTACATCGGTGACGGGATCAACGACGCGAGCGCGCTCCACACCGCAGATGTCGGGATCTCGGTGGAGAGCGCGGTGGACGTCGCCAAGGAGGCGGCCGATATCGTTCTCCTGGAGCGGGACCTGGGTGTCGTCGCGAGGGGCGTCCGGCTGGGCCGACAGACGTTCGCCAACACGCTGAAGTACGTCTTCATCACGACCAGCGCGAACTTCGGCAACATGGTCAGCATGGCGGGCGTGTCCCTGTTTCTTCCGTTCCTGCCACTTCTGCCCAAGCAGATCCTGCTCAACAACTTCCTCTCCGACACCCCCTCGATGACCATCGCCACCGATAGCGTCGACCTCGAACAGGTGGAGCGTCCACGGCGCTGGGACATCCGGTTCATCCGGAACTTCATGCTGGTGTTCGGCCTGGTCAGCTCGGTATTCGACTACGTGACCTTCGGGGCGCTGCTCTACTGGCTGCGGGCGACAGAACGAGAGTTCCAGACGGGCTGGTTCATCGAATCGTTGATGACGGAGCTGTTCATCGTGCTGGTCATCCGCACCCGCCGCCCGTTCTACCGCAGCCGGCCCGGCACACTGCTGCTGGTCGCCACGCTGGCTGTGGCGGGCGCGACGATCTTTCTTCCCTACACGCCCCTCGGGACGCTGTTCGGATTCGTGCCCCTCCCGCTGCCGTTCGTTCTGCTGCTGCTCGGGATCACGGGAGCCTACCTCGTCGCGAGCGAGGCGGTGAAGGGATGGTTCTTCCGACGCTTCGCCTAGGGCGCCGTTCTCAACTCTCGACCCCTTCCCTCACCACGACGTCCTGACGCGCCTGGGATCGAACAGGGCTGCAACGTACTCGGACTCAGCCTGAGTGCGCGCTTCGACGCTCAAGATACCCGAGCGCTCTTCTGGCCCGGGCGACGGGCTCGGCTCCACCGCCGGCATCGCCACGGCCTGCTCGGCCGCCGGCTTCGGCAGTTCCTCCGGTAGGCCGCACAGCGGGTGGAGCACCGTGTGGATCGCACGCAGCACCGAGGTCCGTCCCAGCGCGTGCTGGAGCACGCGCTCTTCCTGTAGATGCCACGGCCAGCGGTCCATTTGTGAAGCCAGGTCCGGCGGAAACTCGTCTCGGACCGCGGTGTGACACGCGGCACACAGGTAGGTGTAGGGGTGCGGGTCGGTTCGCTCGAGCGGCGGACGCGCTCCCGGCCGATCCAGATGGCACCGCATGCAGGCGCGGGCAGCCTCCGCCGCAAAGAGTCGGTCGAGCGCCACCCGGAGGGCGTTGAGGTCGGACCGCCTGCCGGTTCGCCTCGCGATATGGGCGGTCAGCAGGAACATGTGCACCATCGTGCGCCCCAGGGCCTTGCGCACCGCCCGCCGCGCCAGTCCATCCACCTCGGTCACCGCGTCGGTGTATGCCTCGAGGAGTCCGTGAGTCGCCGATCGCATGCCGATGAGCGTCGCGGTGGTGCCACCGACGTTTTTCGCCAGCACCGTCCGGCCCTTCTCCAGGTAGCCGCGCAGACCACCGGTCTTATCTTGCGCGAACAGACGCTGCATCCGCAGGACGGTTACCATCTGCTCGACGTTGGCCTGCTTGGCCATCTTCGCGCTCTGGAACATGACCACGTAGTCCGGATGCTCCTCGCGCGCGACGGCGGCGTCGATCGACACCAGTGATGCCATTTCCCGCGAGATCAGCGGCTGCAGGCGGTCGAGCAGCGGCCGCCCCTCGACCCCGTGGCGGCTGCTCATCGTCGCTGATCCTGCTGCCACCAAGTCGGTGACATGGTACTTCGCACCAGCTCGACGCGTACCGCGGCGAGTTTCTGAACCGGTTGGTTCGAGACCGGGTCCCACGCCGCCGGAGTCAAGTTGTTCGCCGCGTGAGTTTGGCCGATCTCACCGTAGTGGAACGGCACGAACACCACCCCGGCCGGCACCACCTCTCCGACCTTGGCCGGCGCGACGACCGTGCCGCGCCGCGAGACGACGCGGACCATGTCACCGTCAGCAACGCGGAGCCGCTCCGCGTCCCGGCTGTTGATGGAGACGAACACGCCGGGAGCGGCCGCGTTCAGCCATGGCGAACGCGCGCTCTTCGACCGCGTATGCCAGTGATACGCCAGCCGGCCGGTCGTAGCGATCATTGGAAACTCATCGTCGGTGGAGTCGATCGGCGGTTGGTAGTCCTCGGCCACGAATACCGCTCGCCCTTTCGGGTCCTTCTTCACTCGGTATTCGCGCATCGTGTGCTCGTGGCCGGTGTCGATGTCTTTCTCGTACGACTCGGAGACGTTCCAACTGGTCGGAAACGCCAGGTCCGTGTACAACCGGGGCGTTCCATCGGGACGCACCTCCGTGCACGGCCATTGCAGGCCGCCGGTTTCCGCCAGCCGGGCGTAGGTCATGCCCGAGTAATCGGGAATGCAGCCGCGCGAGATCTCCCGCCACTCATTGAACGCGCCTTCGGGGTTGACATAGCCGATCAGGGGGGCGCCGCCGGCGTCGCGCAGGTCCATTCGCGCCGCGAATTCCAGAAAGATGTCGAGGTCGGCGCGTGCCTCGCCGGGCGGGTCGACCACCTTCCGGAGCAGCGTGCAGCGCCGCTCGGCGTTGGTCATGCACCCGGTCTTCTCACCCCAGATGGCCGCGGGGAGCAGAATGTCTGCAAGCTGCGCAGTCTCGGTATCCGCGAACCCGTCCTGGACGATCAGGAAGACGCCGTTCAGCGTCCGCAGGTGCGTACCGCGATGCATCATGCTCACCGCTGGGTTCGTGCAAATGTTCCACAGGACCTTCACAAACCCCTTCTCGCAGAGCTCGAAGATCTCTGGCGTGGTGACGGGTTTCTTGCCGAGCATCTCGGCCGGCACATTCCAGCGCGACCCGAGGTCGCGCATGTGATTGGCGTCCTCCCAGTTGCGGTACGCGGGGTAGGTCCCGCTCGCCCCGGTCTCCCGCGTACACATGGAACTCGGCTGGCCGGCAAACTGCATCGGTGCACTGCCCGGGCGCCCGATCTTCCCCATCAGGAGGTGCATGTTGTTGACAGCGCACGCGGCCGCGGTCGCCTGGTTGCTCTGGTAGACCCCCTGCAGGCAGGTCGTCACCGTCTCGGGCGACGTCCCAATCCACTCTGCCGCTTGGCGAAGTGACGCCTGCGGCACGCCGGAGAGCTCCTCCACGCGGGCCGGCGGGTATCGCGACACGACGTCGCGGAGCTGCTCGAACTTCACGGTGTGCCGCTCGATGAAGGCGCGGTCGATCCACCCCTGCTCGATCAGCAGGTGACAGAGCCCGTTCAGCAGCGCGACGTTGGTTCCAGGCCGAAGCTGGAGGTGCAGGTCGGCCCCGGTCTCGACCGACAGCGTACGTCGAGGGTCGATCACGACCACCTTCGGTCGGCGAGCGCCAGCCTTCGCGGCAAGAATCCGCATCCAGAGCACGGTGCTTTGCTCGGCGGCGTTGTGCCCGACCAGGACGATGCAGTCGGTGTGCTCGAAGTCCTCGTAGGCGCCGGGCGGGCCATCCGCGCCGAAATTCTCCATCAGCGCGGCCGCGGTGGTCGCGGTGCAAAGCCGGGTGTTCGCGTCGATGGCCGCAATGCCGAGCCCGGCTCGAGCGATCTTGCCAAGCGTGTAGTACTCCTCGAGCAGCAGCTGGCCCGAGTTGTAGACTGCGACTCCGTCCGGGCCCTCGGTCGCGAGCGCTTCGTTGACGCGCTCGACCATCAGGTCCATCGCCTCATCCCACGACGCGCGGACGAGCTTGCCCTGTGCGTTGCGCACGCGCGGGTACAAAGCGCGCTGTGGGCTGCGATTGGCGAAATACTGATTGAGCCCTTTGGGGCCGAGACGGCCATCGTTCACCGGATGGCCGACCCGGCCGCGGACGCCGACGATGCGGCCGCCGCTGACCCCGATGTCGAGGCGACAACCCACCGAACAGAGGCCGCACGTCGACTCCACCCAACGTTCGATCCTGACGTCTTGATCGATTTGCGAGAACGGCGCGGGAGATTCCGCCATGGACATGGCGATCGCAAAACCGATACCGCCCTCAGTTCGCAGAGCGCGCCCGGACACGCCTCGATGTGGAACCGCCTGCTCAGGCTGGCAAGCTATAGCTCCCGCTCAATGCCCTGTGTCCGAATGCGGCGCATGCACGGGCTTCGATTCTGGCGACCATCGCTGTCGGAGGTACACGGCCAGCCAGACCATCGAGGCAATCGCGAGAAATTCGCTCTGCCAGTTCTGGAACGATTCGAACCAGAACCGGGCCGACATCAAATAATCGGTGAGCACCGGTCGCGGCTGGCGATGCGTCACCTGGTCGGCGGCATATTCGGCAAAGCCACCGAGGGCGTGGCCGACCCACGCGAGGAAGAACAGGAGAACGAAGGCCAGGCCAAGGGAATGCTCGTAGAGCCGCAGGATCCAGCCGCCGCGCTGGACCGGCCAGGGTGCGTCCGGGTTGCTGGCGAAGTCGCGAGGATCGGCATCGACGAGTTCCGTGACACCCGGTCGCCGCGACTCCGGCGACCCCTTCTGAATGAGACACGTCGTCAACAACACGAACACGGCCATCTGCAGGAACTCGCTCTCCCAGTTTTCGAAGAGCGCCTCCCAGAGGTGACCGGTGGCGAGATAGCCGGTCATGGTGACCGTTGCCTGTCCATGCTGCGCTTGTTCATCGTTGTACTCGGCGAACCCGGTCAGGAACTGGCCCATCAGAAACAGCACAAACAAGGCCATCAGGACCAGCGTCAGCGCCCGATCGCGAATCCACTTCATCGTCGTCACTCCGCCCTCGCGGTCCGGAGGCGACGGTGTGCGTGAAATCTGAGCCGTGTCGATACGGTAACGTTGCCCTTCAGTACCGTCTTGATTTGGCGAAGGGCGTGATCGTTGTCGGCGGTCGTGTTCGACACGATGCAATCGCCCGGCGCGAAGATCCTGTACTCCCGCATATAGGCATCGTTGGCAGTGAACAGCACACAGATGTTGCCGGCGATGCCAGTGAGAATGACGCGCCTGATTCGCAGGGCCTCTAGCAAAGTGTCCAAGGTGGTGTCGAAAAAACCTGAATGTTTGGGCTTCAACACGAAATAGTCACGCGCCGTCGGCCGGAGACGTCTCGACACGATATGCCCCGGAGAGGAGCGCGCGGTGCAATGCGCGACCGTGCGGCGAAAATCAGACCGCCACTGGCCGAAGTTATCGTTGATATAGATCGCCGGCACGCCGGCGGCCGTGGCGCGCCGCTTGAGACGCTCGAGCGGCGCGGCCATCGTTTCCGCCTGCGCGACGATGGTTTCCGCGCCGTCGAACGCGAGATCATTGATGACGTCGATCAGCAAGAGCGCCGTCCCCGCCACCGGAACAACGACTGGCGAATGACCGGCGCGGGCATGCGTCTTCCGGCCGTGAACTGCTGATCGCCCCATCACGCTGGAGGTCGATTCCTCTTCAGTCGTCTCAGCAGACCGGTCCGGCCATGCCCGCCCTGTGGCTTGGCGCTGGCCGCACCCAACCGC
This sequence comes from uncultured Acidobacteriota bacterium, assembly GCA_963709325.1. GTDB lineage: Bacteria > Acidobacteriota > Vicinamibacteria > Vicinamibacterales > UBA2999 > VFZN01. The sequence goes on from CAVPVV010000003.1 coordinate 180,230, forward strand.
TACCGGCGACCGGTCTTCGCCGAGCTCTTTCGGCTCCCGCCGGCGGTGGCGCCGACCGGTTCTTCCTGGTCATCGTCCGGGTGCGCCGCGTCAGCCGCGCTCTGGTTGATTCCGCCTTCGGCCAGCCCCGACAGCTTCTTGTCGGCCGCCTTCTCCTCCTCGAGCGTCTGCTGCAGCAGCCTGGCGGCCTCGGTGTGACCCATCGCCTCGGCCCACGCGACGAGCGTGCCGTACGCGGCCATCTCGTAGTGTTCAGCGCGCTGTCCGGCGGCAATCAGACAGGCGTCCATCGTGGTCTCATCGAAGTCCTCTTCCATGATCGACTTGCCTTCTTCGATGATCCCGGCGATGCCGTCACAGTGCTTGCCGCGCACTTTTTCGTCCAGGCTCGCGAACACCTGTTCGAGACGCGCGATCTGACCCTGCGTCTCCTGGAGATGGGTCTCGAACGCCGCCCGGAGCTTCGGGTTCGCTCGCGGCTTTCGCCAGCTTCGGCAAGGCCTTGGTCAGCTGCTTTTCTGCGTCGTAGGTGTCGCGCAATTCATCAATGAAAGCGTCGTGAAGCGTTCCTGCTTCAGCCATGGTCGAATCTCCTCTGTGTAGTGAAGTTGCCGCAGCCGCGTGTCCTCACACGCGTGGCGGATCGGTTTCTCTGTCGAAGTGCCGATGTTTGGCGATGGCGGCGACGAAGTCGTCGGCCGCCGCACTCGTGTCCGATGCGATGACGAGTCCAGGGTCGGGCTGTCCATCCGGCAGACGCCGCGTCGATGCCACACGCGCGAAGCAGTTGTTCGCCGGCGCCCAGCGCGAGGATCGGCTTGCAGTGGCGGTATTGGTCCTTGATGAATTCGAGCGTCCGACCGTCGGCGCCGAGTGCCGCGACGGCGTCGGCCCCGTCCGGCAGGACCAGGGCGTCGTAGAGGACGGCCGGCGCCGCTTCCAGGCTGACGTCCACCTCGATGGCGTCGCCGGCGGCCGGCTGCACCGAACCCAGCGTCGTCGACGACGAAGCGCGGAACCGCACCTTCGCTGGTCAGTCGAGCGGCGAGTGCCACGAGCGACTTGCCATCACACCCGTCCGCTACGAGAATCGCCACTCGGCGAGTCCGGATGCTGCCGTCGCCGGGGCGTGCGAACAGTGACAGCGCCGGTGACACACGAACCTCTGGTGTGACGTCATCGCGTCAGGACTTTCGGCATCGGCGCCGGCATCTCGCGAATGCCGAGTCCCGCCGCCACGCTCTCGGCCAGTTCCGTCGCGACATTCATCAATCCCGACACCATCCGCTCCCGGACCGCCGGCGTCTGCACGCGCGACAGCTCGAAACGAAATGCGTTGACGATGTGCTGCTTCTCGACGTCGGTCTGGCTGTTCCAGAACAACGTCGCCTGCGTGTAGTGATCGGCGAATCGCTCGGCCTTCCCGCGGACCTTGTGATCGCCGTCCTCGCGCGGTTCCGGAAACGAGACGAAGCCAGCCGCGCCGGCCTGGAAGGGACAACCGCCACCCAGGGAGTTGGGCTCGTACGATACCCGGCCGCGATGGATCGCCTGACGATGCATGCCGTCCCGCTGGTTGTTGTGGACCTGCGCGATTGGCGCGTTGATCGGAATCTCGTGGAAGTTGGGGCCGCCCAACCGTGAGATCTGCGTGTCGACGTACGAATGAATGCGGCCGGCAAGCAGCGGATCGTTCGAGAAGTCGATGCCGGGGACGACGTGCGCCACGCAGAACGCCACTTGCTCGGTTTCGGCGAAGAAGTTGTCGGGATTCCGGTTCAGCACCAGCCGGCCGACCGGAACGATCGGGACCAGTTCTTCGGGCACGATCTTGGTGGCGTCGAGCACGTCGAAGCTGAAGCCCTCGGCCTGTTCTTCGGTGAAGATCTGCAGTCCCAGCTCCCATTCGGGATAGGCGCCCGCCTCGATCGCCTCCCACAGATCGCGACGATGGAAGTCGGAGTCGGCGCCCGAAATCTTGACCGCCTCGTCCCACACGAGCGAGTGGGTGCCGGCCTTGGGGTTCCAGTGGAACTTGACGAAGTGCGACTCGCCTGTGGCGTTGACCAGGCGGTAGGTGTGCACGCCGAAGCCCTGCATCGTGCGATAGCTGCGCGGGATGGCGCGATCGGACATCGCCCACATCAACATGTGGGTGATCTCGGGCATCAGCGACGCAAAGTCCCAGAAGGTGTCGTGCGCCGACGCCGCCTGCGGCATGGCGAAATGCGGCTCGGGCTTCGCGGCGTGGACCAGGTCGGGAAACTTCATCGCGTCCTGGATGAAGAAGACCGGGATGTTGTTGCCGACGAGATCCCAGTTGCCTTCGTCCGTATAGAACTTCACCGCGAAGCCGCGCACGTCCCTGGCCGTGTCGGTCGAGCCGCGCTCGCCGAGGACGGTCGAGAAGCGGACGAACACCGGCGTCTGTTTCCCGACCTCGCCGAAGAGCGAGGCGCGCGTGAACTCGGGAATCGCCTTCGTGCACTCGAAGAAGCCGTGCGCCGCCGAGCCCCGCGCATGGACAATCCGCTCGGGAATGCGCTCGTGGTCGAAGTGGGTGATCTTCTCGCGAAGGATGAAGTCCTCGAGCAGCGTCGGGCCGCGCAGCCCCGCCTTCAGCGAGTTCTGATTGTCCGCGACCGGCACGCCCTGATTGGTCGTGAGCGCGCGGCCGGTCGAATCGACGCGCACGCGATCGAGCGGACCGACCGTCGGGTTCTGGCCGATGTTCGGACCACCGCTGCCGACCTTGTCGGAGCCGTTCAGCTCGCTCACGGTGCTGGCCCCGACGATCGGATCCGCGGGCTTGACCGACGCGCCCTCAGGCGGCGCGAGCGCCGCGTCGGGATCGTATTCGGCCGCCTTGTTCGGATTGAAGGAGAACGCGGACGCGACGTCCTGCGTCCCGGCTGCCTTCTCGGCGAGCGATGTCGCCGGCGCCCAGAGGCGTCCGGCTCGGCCGGACCGCTCACGGTCGTCCGGCTATTCCGTACGGTGCTCTTGTTCTTTGCTGTCTTTGCGGGTCGTGATGATTTGGCCATGTGTGCGTTTCGGTTGCCCGAAGGGCAGTTAGTGCGTCGGGCTGGATGGCGAGCAGGATTGCGGCGTCGCGCACCGATGAGAGCACGTTGCGTACCAAGCGGCGCGGGCGGCACCAGTTCTGCTTCCGAACCGGAGTAATGGAGGGCTGGCTTCTGAAAAGAACTCACCCGCGTGTGCTCGAGACCGACCCGTGCGACGCGGCACCGGCGCCCGTCGCGCGGCGAGGAGCGACAGACGCGCCGGGGCGGCCGAATGCGCTCTACGGCGATCGGCGTCGGTCGTTCTCGTCTCAACGTGAGCAGGAAGAGAGCACAGGATGAGCAATCGACAGCCTGAGGCGCGGCTCGCCCGCGCAGTTGATGACGGCGCGTGCGGGCCCGATGCCGCCTCCGCCGTGGAGGAGAACGTTCAGGCGATCAAGCGCTGGGAGCACGGGATCCTGCTGGCCCGTTCGAAGGCCGAGCAGATCAGCGACTGGATTGCGTATACGGCCGGAAGCGGCCCCGTGCTCGCGCTGCACCTCGTCTGGTTCGGCCTGTGGGTCAGCCTGAACGCCGGCGTGCTCAGGCGGGTCCGGCCGTTCGATCCGTTCCCGTTTCCCTTCCTGACGATGACCGTCTCACTCGAGGCGATCTTCCTGGCCCTGATCGTTCTGGCCAGCCAGAACCGGCTCTCTCGCCAGACCGACAAGCGAAGTCATCTCGACCTGCAAATCGACCTCCTCGCGGAGCGAGAGATGACGGCTGTGCTGCAGTTGCTGCAGGACATCGCTCGGCACCTGGATGTGCAGACCACCGTGACGCCGCAGCAGCTCCGAGACCTCATGAAACAGACCGACGTTCGGCACCTCACCGATCGCATGGAGGAATTGGCGGAGCCCGCCACCGCGACCGCGGCAGATTCGACCGAGGATGACGCCAGAACGCGGGCAAGCGCTATCGAATGATGCGCTGATCGCCGCTACAAGGCTAACCCCGCCCCTTTCACCGGTCAGTTCTCGGTTTGCAACGGACCGAGGAGTCCCTGATCCACGCCGCACAGTCGGAGAGATCGAGGTGCGCTCGCGGCGATCCTGGTGCGTTCGGGTCTTGTTCCACCGGTCGCTGCAACGCGCTCAGCGGCAGCTTGTTGACCTCGTCGACAATCTTCGCGTAGGCGCGAGTGGCGGCCTCCAGCCCGGTCCAGGCCACGTTCTCCGGCGTATCGCCGGTTGTGTGCATGTAGATGAAGTCGTTCGACTGCACGACCACCCCCGGCAGGAACCATGAGAACGGCGACAGATCGCCGCCGGGTGGGGTCGGGCTCGGTTGCGACCAGAGCGGCACACCGAACTCGTGGAAGGCGTCAGCCGCGATTTTCGCCAGCTCGGGACGCTGGTTGCCGCCGGCGTACCACTGGTTGGGAATGATCGTTTCCGTCCACCCGGTGTCTCCGCCGTGGGTGAGCACCTCGGACGGGTGCTCGGCATTGAGCATCACCGCCGTCTTCGCGAAGAACCTGTCCCGATTCGCGACGAGCCAGGCCGCGCCGTACCAACCGGGCCGAATCTGATGGTGACCATCCGTTCCAATGAAGACCATCGTGCGGCGGCGCTGGCTTTGTGGCACCTTCGCGAAGTGCTCGGCGAGCCCGAGCATCGAGGCAACACCACTCGCGTTGTCACCGGCCGCGTCGAACCAGCCATCGCGATGCGCGACGACGTAAACCGTCTCGTCAGTGGCGCCGGGCAGCGTGCCCCAGACCAGGAACGATTCCTGATCCGAGTCCCACTTTGCGTCCAGCCGGATTTTGACTCGCGGTGGATCGCTGGCGGACGCTTTCGCGATCAGGTCGCGGAGCGCGAGGCCATCCTCGCTACCGACGTTGAACGTCGGCACCCTGGTCGTCGCCTTGTAGGACTGGATGTTGTAGTTGCCGCCACGGAAATCCGACGCCAGGATTGCCGCCGCGCCGTTATCTTCTGCGCGCTTCAGGACGTCGGCGGGCCCGATGTTGTAGCCGAGCTGTCCGCGGAAAATGAGCACGGCCTTCCCGCGAACGTCTCGGCCGGCGAAATCCGCGTCGCTGCCGAGCCCGACGTACACGGCCGGCACTTCCAGCGCCTTGCCATCAGTGGATGCCGCGCCATACGGTGGCTGCGCTGACTTCAGGGGGATCGTCCTTCCCGCAGCGACGGCCGCCACCTCCCACGACTCGGGCGCCCACTGCGGCAGGAACATCGCGACGTGCTGGATGCGCGTGTCGCTCAATCCGATTGCCTGATACCTCTTCAGCAGCCATTCGGCAGACTCAACGTCGCCGGATGTGCCCGCGATACGCCCCCAGAACTGCGGATGCCCGCTGTCGCGGTATCGTCGTGCGATCTCAGCTTGATCGTTGACGTATTGCCAGAGGTGCTTGCCATCGATCGTGCCGTAGGTCTTGCCGGTGGCCGACTGCGGCCACGGCACGAACACCGGCGCTGAGCCGGACGCGTTCGGCGGCTGCGCTCTTCGCTGCGCGTCCGCGAGATACAGGCGGTCGCACAGCACGACTGAAGCGACGAGGCTCGCCAGGAGCGCCACTGCTGTTCGGAACCGCATCGCTCACCTCTCCTTGTTCGTCGTGATGACCGCCGCCCTTCGAGGGCCGAGGCATGGTAGCGATTGCGGAGGGAACCCTGGTAGTCGCAGGACGACCAGAGGCGAGTCACATCCGGGAACGCCGCAAGTAGGCATTTTGACGACACCAGCTAACCAGTCCATGCCGAGACCGATCGAGCGCGTCCTGACGGTCGCCTACTGACGTCGCGATCGTACGGTCACAATCGATCGAGCCTCCTCTAAGGCGCCTGACACAGTCCCTTCGGCGTCCAGGCGTGCGTCACGGTCGTCGCCGGCGGCGACCGATCGTGCAGGATGAGCACGATCGCGCGCCGCATGCTGGTTCCCGTGGCGGTCAAGTGCATCGGCGGCCCGGCGGGAACGATGACCGGCGGTCCGCCGGCACGTCCAACCACGCGTCCCTCGGGTGTCTCGAGACAGGTCTCGCCCGTCATGGTGTACCACGCCTCCGGGCCCGAATGCGTGTGCGTCCAGCACCTTCACAATAGCGTCCGACCGCACCATGATGTTGGCGGGCTTCAGGTCGCGATGCACGACACCCTGGTCGTGCGCCGCCTCGAGTGCTTCCGCGATCTGATTCGCGATGGGCAACGCCTGCTCCAGTGGAAGGGCGCTTCGTGCGATCCGCCGCGACATCGCCGATCGACGCGATGATCTCGTAGCCGCCGAGTCGAGTGCCGGGCGTCACCCCAAGTGCTGAATTATACGGCTGGGCCGAAAAGCAGCCACAATAGCCCGGACGCAGGATGCGCCACCATGGATCGACCCGAGCGCACGGCCGCAATCGACTACTTGCGCCGCAAGGGCACGGACGCACCCGTCGCGAAGCTGCTCTCCGGGCTACGCTCGACCTTTCGGACAATCGAACTGACGCTCGATCGCGTGCCGGAAGCCCTGCGGCCTCGACGACCCGCGGCCGCCGCGTGGTCGGTCCACGAGGTCGTCGACCATCTTGTCGAAACACATCGGCCAGCCGTCCTCGAACTCCGCGCACTGTGCGCCGGCGTTTCTCCGGATGGCGGACCAATACCGGCCCGGCTCAGATCGGCAAATCCGTTCGATCGGCCCTGGGCGGCTCTCGTTGTCGAATTGAGGGACATTCACACGCGGATCATCGAGCTGGTCGAGCAGGCCGGTGATACGGCACCAGCCGCTGTGAAGGCGCCATTCGTCATGGTCGTGAAAGGTCAGGGTCCGGATGGCCCCGAGGTCATCGAGTGGGTCGACGCGCTCGATTGGAAAGCCTACGCGCAGGCGCTGCGCATCCATACCCACGAGCATGGCGCTCAGGTGGAGCGAACCGTGGCTGCGTTGTCCGCGGAACCGCAGGAGTGACTCCTCATAACCTTCCGGACATCGCACCCCGCAGCCTTAGAATGCGCGCATGGTTCGAGCGAAGGTTCCTGCTCCCGATTCGGAGACCGTGAGTTCGATCCGCTCCCGAGTCGTTCCCGTCGCGGTGATCAGCCTGGTGGTTTTGTCTGCACCAGCGATCGCTCAGGGACTGGCCGATCTCGCCCGCGCCGCCGAAGCCGCGCGCAAGACGGAGACCGACAAGCCGGCGGTGAAGGTCTACACCAACAACGACCTGCCTGCCATCGATCGTCCAGCACCCGGCCCGGAGGCGTCCGGCGCTCCCGTGCCCAACGATGTGACTTCGACTCCGCAGCCTGCGCCCGCAGGCACGCCGTCATCGCCTGAGGCGCCATCGTCCGAGCGCGGCGAGGAGTACTGGCGCGAACGGATGCGACCGCTGAAAGAGCGGCTGGACCGCGACCGCGCGCTGGCCGCGGAGACGCGACGGCAGGCCGATGCGCTCCTGCAGTCGGCGGATCGCTGCTTCCGGATCGGCATCGTGTGTGCGGACTACACCGAGTCGCTGCTGCTGAGCGAGTCGCACAAGACGATGCTGACCGACGTAGCGCGGGACGAACAGGCTGTCGTCGCGCTCGAGGAGGAAGCGCGCCGTGCCGGCGTGCCTCCTGGCTGGCTCCGGCAGTGATGCGACCTGCCGCGGTCGCCCCCGAGATGACCTGGGGAACCACGATCACGCGGTCCGCCGCAAGACCGCCACCGACATCGTTCACGGCCCGCAAGTATCGGCCGTCCCACGACCGCTCGTCCCCGCCCTCGACCGCTCGTCCCGTTCTCGTTGAACGCCCGCTCCCTCGGACCTACGCTGGGTTTCGCGCGCCACCTGCGCGGACAAGGGAGAGTGAATGCCGCGTTACCAGCTGTGGGTCAACGGAGAGCACCGTGAGACCGAGGCGCCGGAGGGAATCCCCCTGCTCTGGCTGCTGCGCGACCACCTCGGGCTGCTCGGCACGAAATTCGGCTGCGGCCGCGGTTTGTGCGGCGCCTGCACGGTTCACGTGGATGGCGAGCCGGTGCGCTCCTGCCGGATCGTCGCGTCCAGGATCGGCGATCGTCGCGTCACCACGATCGAAGGACTTGCGGCCACAGCTGAAAGCGCCGGGGGCAACGACAGCACTCGGCTTCACCCCTGCCAGCAAGCATGGATCGAGGAGGACGTCCCGCAGTGCGGCTACTGCCAGGCCGGGCAGATCATGGCCGCCGCTGCCCTGCTTGCCCGCAACCCGAAGCCGGACGACGCGGCGATCGATGCGGCGATGATGGGCAACCTTTGCCGCTGCGGAACCTACGTGCTCATTCGGCGGGCAATCCACCGAGCCGCGGCGCTGAGCCCTGGCACCGCGTCCGCGACAGCGGTGAGCTCGGCGAACGGGAGCAAGCCGTGAGCACTGCCATCACGCTGGACCGCCGCGCGTTCCTGCGCCTGGGCGCCGTCGCCGGAGGCGGCCTGCTCCTCGCCGTGGACTCGCTGAGCTGCAGTTCGGTTGGCACACGTGATGCGGCGAGCGGTACGCCCTTCACGCCGAACGCGTTCCTGCGTCTCGACCCGGACGGTACGCTGACGCTGGTCGTCGGCCGCCAGGAAATGGGCCAGGGCGTGCGCTCCGGCCTGCCGCGCATCGTCGCCGCGGAGATGGATGCCGAGTGGTCGCGCGTCCGCCTCGAGCAGGGCGATTTCGACGAGAAATACGGCGATCAATATGCGGGCGGCAGCAACAGCACGCAGCACGATTTCACTCGCCTGCGCCAGGCCGGAGCGGCGGCCCGCTGGCTGCTGCTGAGCGCGGCCGCGCACGAGTGGCAGGTGCCGGTCACCGAACTGCGCACCGAGAGCGGACGCATCACGCACGGCAGCGGCCGGACTGTCAGCTACGGCGAGCTGGCCGCCGCCGCGCGTGCGCTCGCCGAGAGGCAGCCGACGCTACTCGCGGACGCGGCACAGGCGCCACTGCGGGACCTTCGAGACCTGACGCTTCTCGGCAAGCGCATGCGGCAGCTCGACGTACCCGAGATTGTCACCGGCCGCATCCGCTTCGGTCTCGACGCGCGCGTTCCCGGCATGCGGTTCGCCGTCGTGGCACGCAGCCCGACCCTCGGCGCACGCGTTCGCGCGGTCGACGACGAGGCAGCCCGCGCGGTCTCCGGAATCTCGGCGGTGGTGACCATCGACGCGGACGCTTTACCAGACCTCGGCGAGAACAGTCCAAAGCCGCCGAACGGGGTCGCGGTGGTCGCCGACTCCACGTGGGCGGCCTTGCAGGCTCGCGACAAGCTGCGCATCGATTGGGACAACGGTCCGGGCGCGAACGAGAGCACGTCGGCCCTTGCCGAGCACTCTCGCCGCCTCGCCCAACAGAGACCACAGCGGATCAAACGCGACGACGGCGATGTGGAAGCGGCTCTGCGGCGATCGGCGCGCACGCTCGACGTCGTCTACGAGCAACCGCTCGTCGCCCACGCGCAGATGGAACCTGTGTCCTGCACGGCCTGGTGCCAGGCGGATCGCTGCGAGCTGTGGGCCCCCACCCAGGATCCCGCGGCTGCGCGCGATGCGGCAGCAAAGGCCAGCGGCGTGCCTGCCTCGAAGATCATCGTTCACCCGCTGCGCATGGGCGGCGGCTTCGGGCGGCGCTTCTATCACGATATGGTCGTCGAAGCGGTGCTGGTGTCGCGCGCCGCCGGCGCTCCCGTGCAGGTGGTGTGGACGCGCGAGGACGACATGCGTCACGGCTTCTATCGCCCAGGCTCCCTGCACCGCATGCGCGGCGGGATCGATCAACGCGGCCGCCCGATCGCATGGGAGACGCACTTGGTCAACGCCTCGCGAGGCGAGTTCCTGCGCTGGTCGCTGCCGCCAGGGATCACAGAATTTCCGGCCGGCGCCGATCTCGGCTCGTACGACCTTCCGGTCGGCCTCATCCCCAACCTCCGCCTCCAGGCGAGCAAGATCTCCACTCCGATCCCGCGCGGACAGTGGCGCTCGATCGAGGAAGCGACCAACGTCTTCGCCACGCAGTGTTTCGTCGACGAGCTCGCCCACCTCGCCGGTCGCGACCCGCTTGACGTCCAGCTCGAGGTGCTGGGGCCGCCACGGCAGATGCCGTACGACGATGACCCCGAGTACACCTGGGACACCGGTCGCCTCGCTCGAGTCCTGCGCGCCGCCGCCGAGCGAGCCGGGTGGGGGACGCCGCTGCCCCGCGGTCACGGCCGCGGCATTGCCTGCAGCTACGCCAACGAGGCCTATGCGGCGATGGTCGCCGAGGTCGAGATGGACGGCCGCCATCTGCGGATCGGGCGATACGTGTGCGCGGTCGATTGCGGGCTGATCGTCAACCCGAGCGGCGTCGAGGCGCAGGTGCAGGGCTCGGTGATGTTCGGGCTGGCCGCAGCGCTCCACCAGGAGATCACCGTCGAGCGCGGCGCCGTGGTCCAGGGAAGCTTCGACGACTTTCCTCTGCTGAGAATCGGCGAAGCGCCGGCCGTCGACGTTCACCTGGTCGGCGGCGGTGGCGACTTCGGCGAGGCGAGCGGACCGCCGCTGGGCGCCGGAGAAATGGCGGTACCGCCGGTGGCCCCGGCACTCGCGAACGCGATCTTCGCAGCCAGCGGCCTGCGCCTGCGACGGCTGCCGCTGCGCCTCGCCGGGATCGTTGTCGGGGCGTGAAACGTCAACCCGGCGGCGCGCCAGGCAGGCTGTATCCTTGACGACGATGAGTGGTCCTGGCTCTGCGGCCCGCACCACGCGGCTGTCGCTGCCGGCGTGGGCGATCGCGGCGCTGACCGCCGCAGCCGGGTCGCTGATCTACGCGACCCACCTTTATCTCTACCACCGCCTGCAGGATGAACCAGCCAGCTTTCCCGAGGAGCTCGCCGAGGCAGCGGTGCACTTCGGCGCCTGGGCGGCGCTCGTACCGCTTGTGTTGCGTCTGGCCCGCAAGTGGGATCTGTTCGATCGCCGCTGGCCGTCGCGGCTGCTCATGCATCTTGGCCTCGGGTTGGGCGTGGCACTGGCTCAGCTCTTCCTTCACACTTTGCTCGACCAGGTGTTGATCCACGGATGGCAGGGCACCGGCATCTTTTTCGCCGACGCCCGCCGCTTCTTCGCGCGCACGTATTACGCGAACGTCATCGTGTACCTGGCGCTGGTCCTCGGCTACAACGCTGTGGCATGGGCGCGCCGGCGCCGCCAGCGAGAGGCTGAGCTCGAGCGCCACCTCACCCAGGCGCAGCTCGACGCCCTGCGTCAGCAGCTGCAACCCCACTTTCTGTTCAACGCGCTGAATGCCGTTTCGACCTTGATCGCCGACGATCCGCCGGCGGCGCAGCGAATGATCGCCCGCCTCGCCGAGTTGCTGCGCCTCGCGCTCGACGAGCGTAATGCCGCTGAGGTCCCACTCTGGCGCGAGCTCGAGCTCGCCGGCAGCTATCTCGCAATCGAGCAGGTGCGCTTCGGCGATCGCCTTGCGGTTCACGTTGACGTGCCGCCGGCCGCGCGGCAGGCGATGGTCCCCGGCCTGCTGCTGCAACCGCTGCTCGAGAACGCCGTCCGCCACGGCCTGGCGCGCCGGCCAGGGCCTGGAAGCATCGAGGTTGTCGCCCGGGTGGAAGCTACCGCCTTGAGCTTGCGCGTCATCGATCGAGGGACCGCTCCTCGAGACGAGGCCAGCAGCTCGGACGGAGGCGGCGGAATCGGGCTGGGGAATGTTCGAGCCCGCCTGCGGCACCTTTATGGCGACGCACAGCGGCTGGAGTTCGTGCCGACCACGGATGGAACTGCCGTCGAAGTGCATCTCCCGCTTCGCTTCGCACGGTCCACGCAGCCCGAAGCGGCGCTCGTAGCCTACACGCGATGAGCGTCCCGGCCGGACTCCGGATCCTGGTGGCTGACGACGAGCCGCTGGCCCGCCGGCGCATGCTCACGCTGCTCCGCCGCCGCCCCGAAGTCGGCCGGATCACTGAGGCGGAGGACGGTGATACCGCGCTCGCGGCGCTCCGTCAGGGCGACATCGACCTTGCGTTTCTTGACGTGCAGATGCCCGGACGCGATGGTTTGGCGGTGGCGCGCGCCATCGGCGTCGATCGGCTGCCGGCCGTGGTCTTCGTCACCGCGTTCGACCAGTACGCGGTCGAGGCCTTCGAGCTTGCCGCGGTGGACTATCTGCTCAAGCCTTTCGACGATGACCGCTTTGCCGCGGCGTTCGAGCGTGCCCGGCAGCGACTGGCCGGCGACACCATGGCCGCGTTCCGCGACCGCCTCGGCGCTCTTCTCGGCGGCGCCGCCGCGCCCTCGCAGGGGCCTTCCGGGCACGTTACCGTGGAGAAGGGCGGCCGGCTCGAGGTGCTGCCCGTCACTGACGTCGACTGGGTCCGCGCCTCCGGCAACTACGTCGAGCTCCACGCTCGCGGCGACACGTACCTCGTGCGCAACACTCTGGCGAGCGCCGCAAAACGGCTTCCCTGCCCGCCGTTCCTCCGCACCCACCGCGGCGTCCTCGTCAACGCCGACCGCATCGCCCACATCGAGGCGGTCGCCACGGGCGAGCACCGCGTTGTCCTGCGGGACGGCACTCGCCTCCCTCTGTCACGACGCTATCGCCGCCAGTTGCCCACACTCGGGTGAACGGGCCGCGTTCGGGCCTGGTCTGGTCCCTTCGTGCTCCGGTCGAGGAGGGGCCCTGTGGTCTAATGTCGCGCATGCGTCTGGCGTCCGGTCTCGTGCTCGGCCTGGTGTTGACCTCAGCGGTCACGGCCGGAGGCTGCTCTGAAACCGCAGGGCAGCAACCTCAGCAGAAGGCCGGGGCGCCCGCCTCCCCCGCCGTGCCCGTCACCGCTGCGCCCGCCGTCGAGAAGGACATGCCGCTCGAGGTCAGCGTGATCGGCTCGGTCGAGGCCTATTCGACCGTCACGGTCCGCGCCCAGATCACCGGCGAGCTCACCACCGTCAAGTTCGAGCAGGGCGACGACGTCCAGGCCGGACAGGAGCTGTTCACGCTGGACCGCCGGCCGCTCGAAGCGGCGCTGCTGCAGGCCGACAGCCACACTCGAGCGCGATTCGGCGCAACGCCGCCAACGCGAAGGCGATCCTGGAGCGCTACGAGGAGCTGACCCAGCGCGGCATCGTCGCGCGTGAGACGCGCGACACGGCGCGCGACGCAGGTCGCCGCGCTCGAAGCGACGCTGGCCGTCCGATCGCGCGGCGGTCGAAAACGCGAAGGTGCAGCTGCAGTACGCGACCATCCGCGCGCCGATCAGCGGGCGAACCGGCGCGCTGATGGTGAACGCCGGCAATCTCGTTCGCGCCAACGATCAGACGCCGCTCGTCACCATCAACCAGGTGACGCCGATCTACGTGTCGTTCGCGTTTCCCGAGGCGATGCTGGCGGACCTGCGCCGCTACATGGCCCGCGGGACGCTCCAGGTCGAGGCGCAGGCTCGCCAACGACCCGGCCGGCGCGCGCGCCGTCGGCCGCATCACCTTCGTCGACAACGTCGGTCGATCAGACGACCGGCACGATCAAGATCAAAGGCACGTTTGCCAACCAGGATCGGACGCTCTGGCCCGGGCAGTTCGTCAACGTCGTCGTCCGGCTGACCACCGAGCCGAGCGCGATCGTCGTGCCGTCGATCGCCGTGCAGACGGGCCCGGACGGCAGCTACGTCTACGTCGTCAAGGCAGACCAGACCGTCGAGATGCGACCGGTCACCGTCGCGCGGCTCGCCGGCACCGAGACGGTGATCAAGCAGGGACTCGCCAGGCCGGCGACATCGGTCGTCACCGACGGGCACCTGCGGCTCGTGCCCGGCAGCCGCGTCAGCGTGCGGGACGCCAGCGGCGCAAAGGCGGGATCATGAACGTCGCCGAGCTCTTCATCAAGCGGCCGATCACGACGACGCTCATCATGCTGGGCATCTCCGTCTTCGGCGTGATGTCGTATCAGCTGCTGCCGGTCAGCGACCTGCCGACGGTGGACTTTCCCGACCATCCAGGTGCAAGGCCAGCCTGCCCGGCGCCAGCCCCGAGACGATGGCGTCGTCGGTGGCGCTGCCGCTCGAGAAGCAGTTTGCGACCATCGCCGGCCTCGATTCGCTCAACTCGACGAGCTCGCAGGGCAGCACCAACATCACGCTGCAGTTCGATCTGAACCGCAACATCGACGCCGCGGCGCAGGACGTGCAGGCGATGATCGCGCGGGCGGCGCGCCAGTTGCCGCCGCAGATGCCGTCGCCGCCGTCGTACCAGAAGGTGAATCCCGGCGACCAGCCGGTGATCTTCCTGTCGCTGCGCTCGGCGACGCTGCCGCTGTCGACCGTCAACGAGTACGCCGAGACGATCGCGCAGCGCATCTCGATGGTCAGCGGCGTCGCGCAGGTGCAGCTGTTCGGCGCGGCCAAGTACGCGGTGCGCGTCGATCTCGATCCGCGCAAGCTCTCGTCGCGCGGCATCGGCATCGACGAAGTGGCGACGGCGATTCAGAGCGCGAACGTCAACCTGCCGACCGGCACGATGTACGGCCCGGACCGCGCCTATCACGGTGGTCGCCAACGGCCAGCTGATGCGCGCCGACAGCGTACGGGCCGATGGTGATCGCCTATCGCAACGGCAATCCGGTGCGGCTCAACGAGGTGGCGCGCGTCTACGACGGCATCGAGCAGGACAAGTCGGCGAACTTCTATCAAGGGCCTGCGCAACATCTACCTGTCGATCCTGAAGCAGCCCGGCACCAACGTGGTGGCGGTCGTCGACGCCATCAAGACGCTGCTGCCGACGTTCCGCGAGCAGCTGCCGCCGTCGGTCATCCTCGACGTGCGCACCGACCGGTCCGCGACCGATCCGCGAGTCGGTGCACGACGTCAAGATGACGCTGTGGCTGACCTTCGCGCTGGTCGTGGCGGTGATCTTCGTCTTCCTGCGCAGCGTGACGCGCCACCATCATTTCGAGCCTGACGCTGCCGGTGACGATGGTGGCCACCTTCGCGGTGATGTACCTCTTCAACTACAGCCTCGACAACCTGTCGTTGATGGCGCTCACGCTGAGCGTCGGCTTCGTCGTCGACAACACGATCGTGATGCTCGAGAACATCGTGCGGCACATGGAGATGGGCAAGACGCCGATGCAGGCGTCGTTCGACGGGTCGAAGGAAGTGGCCTTCACGATCGTCGCGATGACGGTGTCGCTGGTCGCGATCTTCATTCCGGTCCTCTTCATGGGCGGCCTGGTCGGGCGGCTGCTGAACGAGTTCGCGGTGACGATCGCGGTCGCGATCATCGTGTCGGGGTTCGTCTCGATCAGCCTGACGCCGATGCTGTGCAGCCGGTTCCTGAAGCCGCCGCAGAGCCAGCGGCATGGCGGGCTCTACAACCTGACCGAGCGCATGTTCGACGCGCTGGGCGCGCGCCTACGACTGGTCGCTGCGCCTCAGCCTGCGGTATCGCGCCGCTGACGATGGCGATCTCGCTCGTGCTGCTCGGCGGCACGGTCTACCTGTTCATGCTGATTCCCGAAGGGCTTCCTGCCGAGCGAGGACCAGGGCCGCTTCAACATGACGCGTCGAAGGCATTCAAGGCATCGGCTTCGAGGAGATGGTGCGGCACCAGACCGAGGTCGCCGACATCGTCGCCAAGGATCCCGACATCATCGGCTTCAGCGAGCAACTTCGGCGGCGGCGGTGGTGGCGGCGGCGGCGCGGCTCAACCAGGGCCGGATGTGGCATCGACCTGAAGCCGCGAGTCCGAGCGCACGCGCTCGGTCGATCAGATCATCGCCGACCTGCGCCCGAAGGTCGCGCAGGTGCCGGGCGTGCGCGTGTTCATGGTCAACCAGCCGCCGATCAACCTGGGCGGCCAGCAGGGGCCGCGCAGCACCTATCAGTTCACGCTGCAGGACACCGACACGGCCGAGCTCTACCGGGCGGCGCCGCTGCTCGAGGAGAAGATGCGGGCAGCTGCCCGGCATCGAGGACGTCAACAGCGATCTGCGACTGAACAACCCGCAGATCCAGATCGACATGGATCGCGACCGGATCTCGTCGCTCGGCCTCACGGTGAACCAGGTGGAGACGGCGCTCTACAACGCCTACGGCACGCGCCAGGTGTCGCAGATCTACGCGCCCAACAATCAGTACCAGGTGATCCTCGGCGTGGCGCCGGAGTTCCAGAGCGATCCGGCGGCGCTGTCGATGCTGTACGTGCGTTCGTCGATCGGGCAAGCTCATGCCGCTGAACACGGTGGCGACGGTGACGACCGGCGCGGGGCCGCTGAGCGTGAGCCACACCGGCCAGCTGCCGTCGGTGACCATTTCGTTCAACCTCAAACCCGGCTACGCGCTCGGCGACGCGGTCGCGCAGATTCAGGAGACGGCCGCGGCCACGCTGCCGGCGACGGTGTCGACGCGGTTCCAGGGCGCGGCCCAGGCGTTCCAGGATTCGCTGCGCGGCCTCGGCCTCATCCTGGTCATGGCCATCGTCGTCGATCTATCTCGTGCTGGGCATCCTCTACGAGAGCTTCACGCAGCCGCTGGTCATCCTCTCGGGCCTGCCCGTCGGCCGGGTTCGGCGCGCTGCTGACGCTGCTGATCTTCAAGAGCGATCTGAGCCTCTACGCGTTCGTCGGCGTGATCATGCTCGTCGGTCTGGTGAAGAAGAACGGCATCATGATGGTGGACTTCGCGGCGGTGGCCGAGCGCGAGCGACGGCAAGACGCCGCTCGAGGCCATTCATCGAGGCCTGCATGGTCCGCTTCCGGCCGATCATGATGACGACGATGTGCGCGCTGGTCGGGACGCTGCCGATCGCGGTGGGCTGGGGCGCCGGCGCCGAGTCACGACGTCCGCTGGGACTCGCGGTGGTCGGCGGGCTTGCTCGTGTCGCAGCTGCTGACGCTGTACATCACGCCGGTCTACTACGTCTACATCGAGAACGCGCGCCTGCGGGTCATGCGGCGGCGCGCCAAAGAAGTGACGGACCTGCCCGTGTCCACGTCGGCTCCGCTGCCGTCGCTCGCCGACCCGCCGCGGGCAATGCATCGCTCGATAGAAGGCGGCGGACGCTAGCAACCGGCGCGATCGAGCAGGCCTACTTCGGATGGCCCATCTCGGGCACCACGCGCCCGAGAAACCCCTCGAGCGGCTGCTGATCGCCCATCCGCATGTCATCCATGAGATTGATCTTGCGGGTCTGTTCCAGCGCCAGTGCCACCGGCTCTTTCCGCTCACGAATCAGGTACGCCGCCCAGAGGTGGCTCGCCCGCCAGGCGACCGTGCAGTGCAGGAGGACTTTGCCGTCAGCCGAGTCCATCGCGGCGGTAAACGCGTCGAGCTCCTTCGGCCCGTAGGGATTCTCCTTCGTGCCGCGCATCGGAATGTGGAGGTAACGGATTCCGAGCTCCTTGGCGAGCGCGGCCTCGTCGAAACCGACCTTCTTCATCTCCTCCGGCATCCGCAGGTTCACGATCGTCGTCACGCCCTTCGCGCGCAGGTCGCGGAGCGCCTTTTCGGTCGGCTGCCCGCCAATGAACATGTCGTCGCCGACACTGGCGAACTTCGCCTGGAACAGGCCTTCGTTGTTGAGGACAACCGGGTCCGGCACAGGGCCGGTCTTTCCCTTACCCACCACGCTTTGAGCGCTGAGCGGAACCATCCCGAACGCCATCAGCGCGACGACGACGAAAGCAGCGGACCGTGAGGCACAGCTCATGCGGCTCCTCCTGAATTCAGGCAATATATCAAGCCACGTTTAGCTGTTGCGGTCGGCCGTCCCTCCTCATTAGCATCCCCATCAAGGAGAACACACCATGGTTCGCGGAAGGATTTCGCGCCGGCGATTGCTCCAGTCATTTTCGATCGCCGCCGTCGCCCTGCCAGGCGCGTCGTTTGCCCAACAAGGCGGGAGCGGGCGTCCCCCAGCGCCGCGCGACACGACGCCACTCGTCCCGCCGTTCGAGGCCACCGGCTGGAATACCGTCTGGCTCGACCACCTGTCATATCGCTGCGTCGACTACCGCAAGGCGGCGGCCTTCTACGCGACGCTGATGGGCTGGAAGGTTCGCAGCGACGATGGTAAGCAGGCCGTGCTCGACATCGGCGAGAACTCGGGCGGGATCGTCATCCGCGGCGGATTGACGGCTCCGCCGCCGGCAGCCATCACCGACGCCGGGCTCGGCGTCAATCGTCCGCCGGTGCAGGCCGTGTTCGACGGCTTCGCCTGGGGCATCACGCCCTGGGACACCGACAAAGTGAAGGCGGAGCTCGAGAAGCGCGGGCTGCACCCGATGGCCGATCACGCCGGTCCCGACTATCAGAGCTTCCGTGTCAAGGATCCCGACGGGTTCGACGTCGCGGTCACCAACGGCACCAGGGCGCTTCGGCGCAGGACGCCGGCAACCGCGAAACTGCCGGCCCCGGCCCCGTTCGCGCCGACCGGCTGGAACACGCTCTACCTTGATCACATCTCGTTCGAAGTACCCGATTTTCGCCGCAGCGCGGCGTTCTACCAGGCGCTGCTCGGATGGACGATGCGTCCGGGCAACGGATCACAGGTGTCGGTGCAGATTGGCGATATCGGCGGCGCGATTATCCGCGGCAATGCGGCGGCGCGGGCGGCTGCGACATCCGGCACAGCGGCGCCGGCGGCGGCGCCGCGGCGAGGTGACCGCCGCGATCGGGCACATCAGCTTCGGCATCGAGAACTGGAACACCGACAACGTGCGCGCCGAATTGATCAAGCGGGACGTGGTTTACGTCAACAAGGAAGGGAAGCGCGAGCCGCGGCCCGACATGACCGGTACGCTCGAGAGCTTCCACGTCCCCGACGCGATGGGCTGGGACCTGCAGATCGGCAACAAGATCTCGGCGCGCTGACCCTGCATCACGATCACGATGGGACCGGGGGCCCCCACCCGGCCATCTTGATTCCCATCGTGCCCGTGATGGCATCATCCTAGAGATCGGCCCGCTCACGTCGGACCAGCCAGATGCACGGCGCCGCCATCAGCTGGATCAGGGCACAGCCGACGTAGGAAGCCGGGTAACCCCACACATCCGCGGTCCTGCCGAGGAGCGGCTGGGCAATCACGCCACCACACGACCCCATCAACGAATCGAGCGACAGGCCGGTGGCTCGCTGCGTAGAAGGAATCAGATCGTTGAGGTAGGCCTGCCGGACCGGCGTAACGGTGGCAAACACCAGTCCCCACAGCACCAGCAATCCCACGGCGAGCGGGAAGCGGGGCACGAGCCCAATCAGCAAGAGGACCGCGCCGCTCGCCATCACCGCGGCCTGCAGCCAGGTCGTACGCCGTCGCACGACCCGGGACAGCCGCGAGACGAGCAGGCCGCCGGCGATCTGCGCGCCGCCGACAATCGCCGCCGACAGCCCGGCTACGCCATAGGCCCTCGGGTCGCCGTACAAGTCGAGCAGATACGGTTGCATCGCGTAGAAACCGTAGATCGATACGCCATCGGTGAACGCGCTCGCGATCATCACCCAGCGGACCGGACGGTTCTGCATCCCGTATCGAACCGCATCCCGGAGCAGCGCCGTCGCCTGCTGCAGCGGGCCGCCGTCGCGCATCGGGGTGAACCCGACGTCGTGCATCAGGAAGGACGCCATCGTGAAACTGACCACCAGCGCGATGGCTCGGAGGACGTACGGCACGCCGAGGTTCGTCAACTGCGCGATGTAACCGCCCAACACCGACCCGCCGAGCATCGCCACGCCCTGGACGATCTCCCCGCGGGCGAACACCGGGTCGAGCGCACCCTCGTAGCCGTGCGCTTTCAGCGCATCGACCAGCCAGGCCTGAACCGCGCCGGAGAAGAACGTGAAGCCAAGGCCCAGCACCACCGACGCCAGCGCCCAGGCCCAGAATGGCGCCGACACTCGCCACATCAGGAGATAGAGCAGCGTCGACACTGCCAGCGTCAGCGTGCCGAGCAAGTACGAGAGCCGCCGTCCTCGCATGTCGGCGATCACTCCGGTTGGCACCTCGAAGAGAACGAGCCCGGCGGTGAAGAACGCGTTGGCGGTAAATGCCTGCGTGTTGGTGAGCCCGGCGTCGAGCAGGAAGAGCGTGTTGATCCCCCAGATGAACGACGCCGCCAGCGTATGAAGGAGGAGCAAGACGAGATAGACGCGCTGAACGCGCCGGGCTCCGGCGTTCATGAGGCGGTCGTGACGCACACCATCACCGCAGCCCGGGGATTGTCCAGAGAGTCGGGGGACGAGACAGCGCGGCGCATCCGCTAGGCAGGGTTTTCCGAATAGATGGTCAACAGGAAGCCGCTCGGATCGGTGACCTCGAACGCGCGGCTGTTCCACTCGGTGTCGTGTGGCTCCGCGCTCAGCCTGATACCAGCCGCTTTGGCTCGCGCCGCGATCTCATCGACATTCTGTGTCGTCGACAGGGTCAATCGCGTGCCGATGCCCTTCTTCCGATCGCGTCCCTTCTTCCAATCGTCCTGGCTCAGTCCAATCTGGCTCTTGCCGGCGCGGAGCATCACGCCAAGCAGCGTCCCGTTCTCCTCCCACCGCTCGTCGATAGCGAAGCCGAGCGCTTCATAAAAGGCAATGCTCTTCTGCAAATCGTCGACGGTGAGGCTGGGAGCGATTGCGCTGATCTGCAGAGCTTCTTGCGTTGTTGCCACGGTAACCTCCTACTGGGTCAGATCCTCCGGATGCTAGCGGCGGGCGTCGAGGCACTGCAAGCAGAGCACTTCATTCGCGCTGCGCCACTCCCTGGCGCGCGAGCCAGATTTATTGACTACCGATACGTGACTTGACGATAATCAATAAATAACGTATTGATATTCGATATCGCAAGGTGGTCAACCCCGTATGAGGCCGAGCTCCCCATCCGCCGCGCTGCCAATCGCACACCTCTTTCTGCGGATCCTCGTCGTCGTGAACTGGCTGTACGGCGCCGCGCTTCTTGCCCTGCTGATCGTCATGCCTCACGAACAATGGATCATGGCGGCGTTCAAGATTGCTCCCTCGCCTGACGCGGCCCGGCTGATCATGGGCCTCCGCGTCATCGCGGTTGCCGGCCTCGCCGCGGTTCCGCTGAACTACACCGTCTTGACGCGGCTGCTCGCCATCGTCGGGACCGTTCGCGACGGCGACCCGTTTGTCCCCGCCAACGCGCAGCGCTTGCAGGCGATCGCCTGGGCGCTGCTCGCGCTCCAGCTGCTCAGCATCTTCATCGGCGCAGTCGCGAGATCCGTCTCGACGCCCGCGCATCCGGTTCATCTCGATGCAGGCTTCTCGATCAGCGGCTGGCTCGCGGTTCTCCTGACGTTCCTGCTGGCCCGCGTGTTCGCCGCAGGCACGCTGATGCGCGACGACCTCGAAGGGACGGTGTGAGTTGCCGATCGCCGTCAAACTCGACGATCTCCTCCACGATCGGCGGATGACGCTGACCGAACTCGCGGATCGGGTCGGAATGACGCTCGCCAACCTCTCGATCCTCAAGACCGGCAAGGCGCGGGCCATCCGCTTCTCGACGCTCGATGCGATCTGCGAGGCCCTCGCGTGTCAGCCCGGCGACATCCTCCGCTTCGAGCCGGCGCAGGCAGTTCGCGAGCCAGCGGCAGCGACAGGCAAACGAAGCGCAAGCCGATGAATTCGTGACGCCTCATCCACATGACGAGGGCGGAATGGTCGGCGGGCGCTCGGCGTCACAACGGTCGTCTCAGCCACCCTGGCGGCGCGCGACCTGTGGATTACACTCCAGAGAGCGTCAGGAACACGGCCTGTTGTGCCCCGGCATGCGGAGTGACGGCCTTCTCGTCGGTCCGCCATCCAGCTGCCGACGCGCGAAGCAGCATCCCGACGCCGGCCGTCAAATCGTCGAACACGAAGCCGCCGTCTTCATCCCAGACGCCGCACGGGGTTGTCTGCGTGACGCGCTGGCCCGCGTGCTGTCCGGCCACCACTTCGACAATGGCGTCAGCAACACACGCACCGGTCGCGTCGACCACCATTCCCCAGAGCCGCACCGGCGCCTGCGCTGTCGAAGCGAGAGGTGAATCGGGACCGGTCGGGCCTCCCGCCGAACATCCGGCCACGATCACGCTCGCCAGGACGACGGGCAAGGATCTCAAGACAATCGCTCGAGTCATGGCTGGCACACCTCAAACTGCTTGGAACGACGTCGGAAGCCGAAGCAAACCGGCGCCGCAAAAGTGTGACCCTGGCCGGATGCTAGTCCCGAATCAGCTCGATGTCCACCGACATCGAGGAACGCTTACCAGCCGAGGCTGACTCGCCGCAGGATGCGGGCTTCGAATACCTGGCCGAGGGGAAACTGTGTGCCGGTGCGATAGGCGTATGACAGCTGGAGCCGTGTCGCCGGGACGACCGGCATGTCGGTGGTCAGGCGCAGGGCACGCAACAGCTGGCCGTCCCGGTTGGTGATACCGAGCTCCGTTTCGCCGGTCAGCGCCGTATTTTCGATCAGGGCCACGCGGCCGCTGACTTTCGAGTTCACGCCGGCGCCGGTCGGAGAGGATCCCGCCGTGAGCGCGGCGCGCAGGTCCGGGCAACCCGCGCATCGGGTCGCCATCGACGGGAGATCGAGCTCGACCCGGGACGAGCCCCGCTCGACTCCCTCCGGCGCCGAGTCCGACATCCGCAGATACACGTAGCGCACCGCCATCTTGCCGGGCCCGCGCTGCCGCCATTCGAGCGAGGTGACGTCCGACTCCCGAGACGCCGTCGCCTCGCGCTGCCGGAGGGCCGCCATCTGCCCGCTGCGGAGCCCGTCATAGGCTACGCGGAGCGATCCCAGCGCCGTGTCGTCGGCATCGGGTTCGTTCGACGGGCGCGACAAGCTCGTGAGCGCGGCAAGCGTGAGGCCTGGCAACGGCTGCACCTGTGCCTGCGCTGCTTCGCGGTCGCGCGATGAGACCAGCGCTGTGGCCGTGCCGACCGGGGCGGGTGCGCCGCGCAGCACGCTGGTCTCGATCCCGGCCCGGGGCCACTGGCCGACAAGGCGAGCAGATGTCAACGGAGCCCAGGGGGCGTCGGCGCTCCCGGCCATTCCGAGGTCAGTCAGCACGGTCACGTTGTCGACAACCTTCGCCCGGATCGCGGTTCCGACGCTGGTCGGCGCACCGGGCGAACCGCTGGGCATCACGGCCTGGGGCGTGACCGACAGGCGGGCGGTCGGGTTGAAGCTCACGGCGGCCGCGGCCAACGCCGGTGAGCCTGGCGCCTGCGTAGCCGACGCTGCGACGGGCATCTGCCCGAACGACACGCTCAATGGCGCACTGCCGGTGGTCGTGAACGTCAGTCCGCGCACCGGAGAGGCCAACGCCGATCCTGCGAACGGTGCGGAGCGGAAAACGGCCGGAAGCGGCTGGTCGCCGACCCGCGACGACACTGACAGCGTCGCGAGCTCGAGGTCCGGCAGTTCCAGCACGAGATTTCTCACCCGGGGCCCGCTGCCGTCGTCGGTCACGGAGAGGGACGGCAACGCCAGGCCGCGATCGGTTGCCGGCCTGGGCTTGAGAGCATCGATGCTAATCCGTGACATCGTGATGCCCGAGCCGAGCGAGGCCACGGTCGTGGACATGTTCGCCTCCTGCGCGGCGGCCAGGACGCGCGTCGTCAGCAGGCAAACGGCCAACACGGCGGCGACTCCGGTGATGCGCTGCACGGCTTTGTTCAAGACCCGTGCATCGTATCGGTCATCGGCGTCGTCGCGACATCGGGCAAAGGGGGGAGAAGCGCCGGCCCCCTGTCAGGGCAGGCTGACCGCGAGCCCGAACGCGCCCAGCAACTCATTCGTCGTGAACGTGCAGTGGCCGTAGCGGTCCACCGGAATCGGGAGGAAGCGGCCGCGGTCGAACAGATCTACCTTCGGCAGGTACAGCAGTTCGTGTCCGAACGGCACCAGGTCGTCCCGCGTCGTGTGCAGTGTCACGAGAGGGATGCTCAGGTCTCCGCTCGTCTCGTAGTTGCCGAGGGCCTGCAGGGCCGCCGGCGACGCAGAAAAGCGGCGGACTAGCAGGTTCAGCCGAAGGTCGTTGCTCGACCCGAAATACCATGTGAACCGGTTGCCAAATGGGTTCCCGCCGAGTTTCTGCCGCGCGTCGTTGGTGGCGACGACGTTGGAGGTCAGCACGTCGAACGTGGTGTTGAGGATCGTGAGCGGAGTGGCCGGGTCGAAGGCTGCCTTCGACACGCGCATCAGGTCAAGCGCCTTGCCTGGATTTGCGACCAGCGCCGCGGCAACTCGCGGCTTGTAGACCGATTCCCAATCGACGATGACCTCGGCTGGAATATCGATCGCCGAACCGGGAATGATTCCGGGGAAGAAGTAGTCGAACAGGACGCGGAAGTCGCCGACGTAATTGACCTGCAGCCTGAAATTGCCGATCGGGGCACAGGCGGCAAAGGCGCTCGCGAACAACTCCGGCGAGCGCTCGGCCAGGAGCGTCGCGACGAGCCCGCCTTCGGAGACGCCGGCGATATGGGTGCGTGTCGGCGGCGGGTGCCTGGCGTCGAACGCCGCCACGAGCTCGCGGACATCGTCCACGCCCTCCAGGATCACCAGCCCATTCTGGCGATAACTCGTCGTCGCGAAGGCAAACCCAAGCGACACGAGCACGACCGGCAGTGACGTGCCGTCGTTGGTCGACAGCTGATAGAAGTCAAGAGGCAGGAACGGCGCCACGAAACCGTGCGCATAGACGACCAGCTGGCCGTTCCATCCGACTGGCGGGACGCAGATGAGCGACCGTGCGCCGCTTGGCAGGACACCGAGCTCACATCCGGGGGGCAGCGCCTGCGCGGTCGCCGGCGACGGCAGCAGGAGCAGGAGGGCGAGGACAAGCGTTCCGAGCGACGCGCGGAGGATCGCGCACATGCAGCGGCTCCTTTCAGATGGAGGCGACGCGAGGAGTATACGGCTACCGCGGCCCGGTCTGACGCGACGGCACACCCATAGATATTCGACTGATAGCGCTGTCGAAATCTCTATTGCAGAGATTGTCGGAAGGTGTCTGACCGCTTCCGCGATTCCCATAGATATTCTAGTGGAGTAAACTCCGGCCGTGCCCCGACGCTCCAGTCCCGGCAGCGGCGACATGCTCCAGGGCGCCCTGGACATGTTGATCCTGCGATCCCTGGTCCTCGGCCCGGCCCATGGTCATACCATCGCGCACGCCATCGCCCAGCGATCGGAGCAGGTGCTGCAGGTCGAGCATGGCTCGCTCTATCCGGCGCTTCACCGGCTCGAGGACCGAGGCTGCGTCGCATCGTTCTGGGGCACGTCCGAGAACAACCGCAAGGCGAAGTACTACCGGCTGACGCCGTCGGGGCGGAAGATGCTGGCCGCGGAAACGAGCCGATGGGAGCAACTGGCGCGGGCGATCGCCCAGGTGCTGAACCCGGCGGACGAGCAATGACCTGGCGCCGTTTCTTCAACCGCCGTCAGCGCGACGAGGAGCTCCAGCGCGAGATCGCGTCGTACATCGCGTTCGAAACCGACGACAACATTGCCCGCGGCCTATCGCCGCGCGACGCCCACGACGCCGCCGTCCGCAAGTTCGGCAACGTGACTCGCGTGCGAGAGGACGTGTACGTGATGAACACTGTGATGCCTCTCGACACGCTCTGGCAGGACATCAGGCTCGCGGTTCGGCTCCTGAGGCGGGACAAGGGGTTCACAATCGCCGCGATCCTGTCGCTTGCGCTCGGGATCGGCGCCAACACGGCCCTCTTTCAGTTGCTCGACGTTGTCCGGCTGCGCAGTCTTCCGGTCGCCGCGCCCGATCGCCTCGTCAAGGTGTCGTTGCCGCCCGGCAGCGAGCGCAGCGGCAGCTTCAGCAGCCGGTGGCCGGAGATGACGTTCGCGCAGTTCGAGCAAATCGGCCGGAACCAGAGAATCTTCACCGGGCTGTTTGCGTGGAGCAGCCGCGGCGTGAACACGGCGGACGGTGGGATCATCCGCGAGGTGGACACGCTGTGGCTGAGCGGCGACGCGTTCGGCGTGCTGGGGGTCCGGCCGGAGCTCGGCCGGGTATTCGGACGCGACGACGACCGGTCTGGATGCGCGCCGATCGCCGTGATCAGTCACGCCTACTGGCAGCGCGCGCTCGGCGGAGATACTTCGGTCCTGGGCCGCACCATCCGGCTCGAGGGCACCTCGTTCGAGATCGTCGGCATCACCACGCCGGGGTTCTACGGGCTCGACGTCGGCCGCCGCTTCGATGTCGCGATCCCGCTGTGCACCGACCCCTTGCTGAACCCGTCGAATCGGCTGGAGACGCGGCGCAGCTGGTGGCTGTCGGCCGTCGGCCGGCTCCCCTCCGGAGTCACGCTCAAGCAGGCCACCGAGCACCTGAAAGCGATCGCGCCGGCGGTGATGAAGTCCACGGTGCCGCCGGACTCGAGCGGCGAGGGGATCGAGAAATATCTCGCCAACACGTTGCAGGCCTCTCCCCTGCTGTCTGGCGTCTCGGATGTGCGCGACACGTTCGGGACGGTCCTGATCGTCCTGCTCGCGGGGACCGGGATCGTGTTGCTGATCGCGTGTGCGAACCTGGCCAGCCTGCTGCTGGCACGTGGCACCGCCCGTCAGAAGGAAATCGCGGTCCGCCTGGCGATTGGCGCATCCCGCCGGCGAGTGGTGCGGCAGCTGCTCGTCGAGAGCGCAATCCTTGTCGCAGCCGGCGTCGTCGCGGGCACGATCGTGGCCCGCGGCCTCACCACCGTGGTCGTGACGCAGCTCGCCGACGGGATGGGCCCGGTGTTTCTCGACATCCAGTGGAACCTCAACGTCCTCGGATTCACGGCCGGCGTTGCCGCCGTGACCTGCCTGCTGTGTGGCCTGGCCCCTGCCCTGAAGGCGACCGCGCTGGCGCCGGCTGCCGCGATGCGTGCTGACGGCCGCGGCATGACTCAGGGTCCCGATCGCTTCCGATTCCGGCGTCTGCTCCTGATCGGCCAGGTCGGCCTGTCAGTGGTCCTGCTGCTAGGCGCCGTCCTGTTCACGCGAACGCTTTACAACCTGCTCAACGTCAACGTCGGCTTCGATCAGCAGGTCGTGGTGGCCGGCCTGTCGCACAGGAGCCTGGCGGAGGGCACGCTGGATCAGCGGCAGCTGCTTCGCGAGCGGCTGCGCGACGCGATTGCCGCCCATCCCGCGGTTGCCGACGTCGCGGCGTCGCGGAACCAGCCGCTGACCGGACGATGGTGGAACGACTACGTCTACGTGGACGTTTCGTCGGAGAAGCTGCTGTCGAACTTCAACCGTGTCAGTCCCAACTACTTCCGGATGTTGGGCATTCCGATTCTCAAGGGCCGCGGTTTCCTGCCGCAGGATGTACAGCAGGCGCCAGCTGTCGCGGTGGTCAGCGACGCCTTCGCGAGAAAGGCTTTTCCGAATGGCGACGCGCTCGGACACACGCTCTGGATCGAGACGCCGCCCGGCCAGCCGGCTCGGCGGATTGAGATCGTAGGCATTGCCGCGGATGCGAAGTACGAGGACATCCGCAGCGATTTCGCGCCGGTGGTCCACCTCCCTGCCGCGCAGGACGATGAGCTGCGCGAAGCCGCGTGGTTCGTCGTCAAGCCGCGCGGGCCGATCGACGACCTGCCGGCGGCCATCGAGCAGAGCGTTGCCGGCGTGAATCCGGCGATCGCTCTTCATGTGACGGTCCTCAGCCGCCAGGTCCGAGAAGGGCTCCTGCGCGAGCGCCTGATGGCCGGCCTGTCGGTCGCGTTCGGGTCGCTGGCGGCGCTGCTAGCCGCGATTGGCCTCTACGGCGTGATGTCGTACATGGTCACGCGGCGTTCGAGCGAGTTTGGTATCCGCCTGGCCCTCGGCGCTCACCGTCGCGACGTGGTCCGCATTGTCGTCGGCGAAGCCGGCGTGGTCGTCGCGATTGGACTCGCCATCGGCATTCCGCTCGGCCTCGGCGCGGCGGCAGCTGCGCGAAGCCTCCTCTTCGGCCTGGAACCGACCGATCCCGCTACGATCGCCATCGCGGTCGCTCTTCTCGCCGCGATCGGACTGCTGGCCGCGTACCTGCCCGCGCGACGGGCGTCGCGGCTGGATCCGGTCGAGGTCCTCCGGATGGAGTAATCCGCCGGACTACATGAACCAGGTCACGACCAATCCGGCGTGGGTGCGTTCAGGGTTCGGAAGGGCCTGGTCCTGGCGGGCGGCGCCGGACATACCCGAGGCCGTCGAAGACGGTGTCCACGATGCTTACCCGACGTGGATCCGCGGCCGCCGGCTTGGATCGGGTTCGGCCTGACGCAGTACTTCACGCGCAACGGGTGCGGTATCGCCCTCGCCGAATGCCAGGAACTTCAGAAGGTAGGTGATGGGATTGCCCTCGGTCCAACCGAAGTATGCGTGCGGGGGGACTCCTGTACGGTCGCGAAGGTCGAGGAGCACCGCGGCAATGGCGTTGGGGATGGCGGGGCTGGTGGTTGCCAGCACCTGATACTCGCCAAGGTTCTTGCCCGACACCCGCAGCTCGTCGGCGAACGCCGAGACATCGCTCGGAAACACCTCGAGAAAGACCACGCACGAGTCAGGCGGCAGATGGTGTGACTGGCGCGCCTCGTTCAGCTTCTGGGCGTACTCCTCTGGCAATCCGGAGTCAGGACGGTTGGCGATGATCCGCAGCGGCGATCCCGCCGCGGCGGAGACGATCGCTTCGGCCGCCGGGTCGTAGCGCACGCCGCTGGCGCGCAGCTCCGTCGAGCGCATCACGCGAGAGACGAGCGAGGTAACGATCATGACGGCGATGAACCAGAGCGCAATCGTCAAGCCTTCCGGCCGCTCGACGATGTTGACCAGTGTCGTGTAGGCGAACACCGCGAACACGAGTCCAAACCGCACCCGCCGGCTCGGTGTCGCAATCGTCGCGGCAAACGCCACCGAAGAGATCAGGACGAGCACGCCGGTTGCGTAGGCGCCTGCCTGCGCGTTCACGTCGGCGTTGAAGAGGAGCGTGACGAGGCACGCGGTGCCGGTGATGATCAGGATCAGCGGACGCTCGGCACGGGCCCATTCCGGCGCCATCCCGTATCGCGGAAGGTAGCGCGGGATCAGGTTCAGCAGGCCGGCCATCGCCGAGGCCCCGGCGAACCACAGGATCGTGATGGTCGCCAGGTCGTAGAGCGTGCCAAACAGGTCGCCGAAGTCGCGGTGCGCGATATAGGCGAGCGCACGCCCGTTCGCCGCGCCGTCTCCCTGATACGCCTCCGGCGGGATGAGCAGCGTCGCGACCACGCTGCTGCCCACCAGCAGCACGCTCATGATCGAGGCCGCGAGCGTCAGCAGCTTCTTCGTGTTCCGGATGCGAGCGGCGAGCCTCTCGTCCTCTGACTCCCCCTCGGCGCGAACCAGCGGCATGACGGCGACACCAGTCTCGAATCCGGACAGGCCGAGCGCGAGCCGTGGGAACACGAGCAAGGCCGCCAGGACGGCCAACCCGTAATTCGGCTCCTGCTGCAGCAGCCGGGACTGCCAGTTGGCGAGCAGTTCGGGCTGGTTCACGATCTGGGACAGGCCGTGCGCGATCACCACGAGATTGAAACTGATGTAGACGGCCACGATGATCGCCGCCACCGAGACCGCCTCCTTGAGCCCGCGCAGGAAGACGACGCCGAGCGCTCCGATTAGCGCAAGCGTGACCGCCACCGGATGCGGCACCAGAAACCGCATGAACGGGTTCTCGACGATGTGGGCCGCGGCGTCGGCCGCCGACACGGTAATGGTGATCACGAACGCGGTGGCGGCAAATCCGAGCAGGCACAGCACCAGCGCCTTGCCACGCCACCGTGGAAGCCGCTCCTCCAGCACCGCCACGCTGCCCTGACCGAACGGACTCAGTTCGGCGATGCGGGCATACGCCGGCAGCGCCCCGAACAGCGTCACCAGAACGAGTACGAGCGTGGCCAGGGGCGACAGAAAGCCGGCGGCGATGAACGCGATGCTTGGTTGATATCCCAGCGTCGAGAAGTAATCGACGCCGGTCAGGCACATCACCTGCCACCAGGGTGCGGTATGACGGCTCCCGTGCGCCGCTTCAGCGGGGTGGATGCCCTTGAGCAGCCAGCGGCGAGCGATGCTGGTGGACGCGGCGAGAGACGGCACCGAACAGGGAGCTTAGCAAACCTGGGCTGCGATTGCCGATG
The DNA here is from genome assembly GCA_963709325.1 of uncultured Acidobacteriota bacterium. Taxonomy (GTDB): domain Bacteria; phylum Acidobacteriota; class Vicinamibacteria; order Vicinamibacterales; family UBA2999; genus VFZN01. The sequence goes on from CAVPVV010000003.1 coordinate 210,410, forward strand.
CCGAACTGGCAGCAGCCGTCGAGTTGCAGCGCTCCCCGCACGGGCTCAACGCAAACAGACCCGCGTCGTGTGCTCAGCGTCTCGTATCAAAAACTGAACTTCCCGCTGAGCATCAGGCGACGCGGCGCGACGAACGTCCCGGGGTATTGATACTGGCCGTTGGTCACGTTCGATGACACGACCGCCTGCGGGCTGTTTTCGTTGTTCAGGTTCAGGACGTCGAGGAACAGCGTCAGCCGGGAGTTGCCTCCCGCGGCGAACTCCTTCTGCATCCGGAAATCGACAATCGTGGTCCAGGGCAACCGGTCGAGCTCGCCACGCGGTTGCAGAATGATGGTCGTGGACGGCTGTCCGGCCACCGAGGCCGGGATCGACCGTGTCCGAATCCGATGTGCGTTGCCATGAGAGTCGAGGCTCGCCGATGCTTGCAACCGCCACGGCAGATTCACGACCCCCTGCGCCTTGTATTGCCAGCCGACGTCGCCGTTCAGCCTGCCCACCGCATTCACGAAGTCATTGGGGTTTCGACCGAAGGGCTGGAACTCCAGACCGCTCCGTTGTTGGATGCTCGTGCTCCGCAGACTGCCTCCGACCGCGCCCTCCGACCGGAGGTAGGTGACCGACGCATTCGCGAACCACTGCGTCATTCGTTTGGTCACGTTGGCCGTGAACGCGTGGATGTTCGTGAACACGCCATCCGAGTTCCCCAGCTCGAAAATGCGGGCACCCGGATCGCTGGTCAGCCTCTGGATTGTGATCGTTTGGCCTGTGGCACCTGTGCCGACGTCGTCTACCACGGTCACCGGAACGTAGGTGCCGACGGTGTCACGCCAAGCGGCGAACTGGCGGCCCCACTTCCGAACATAGTTCACCTGGAGGCCGATCTTCGACGTCAGCTCCTGCTCGACGCCGACGATGAACTGATCGGTGTGCGGGTTGTTGTAAGAGGACGAGACCTTGAGGCTCTCAGGGCTGCTCGTCACGAACAGGTCCTCGACCTCGCCGGTGGCAAAGTTGTAGGTCCCCTGGTAATACGGCTTGATGTTGGGGCCGATGACGTTGGCGAACTCGCCGGTCGTAATCTGCGGATGGTAGCGACCCCAGTGCGACTTGAGGACCGTCCTCCCGGTCGAGTTGAGTTTGATGTTGACGCCCAGGCGCGGCGAGATGCTGTTCCACGTGAAGAAGTCGGTCTTGGGGAATGTGCGGCCGGTCGGCTGCGCGTTATCGTCGAGTTCCTGCTGCTCCGGGGCCAGAGCCTTGCTGTAGTCGCCGCGCACGCCGAGGTTCATCGTGATGCGATCGCCAATCCGCACGTTGCTGTCGATGAATGCGCCGAGGTTCCGGATCTCCGCCGCATAGGAGAACGGCTGGCGCACGTTGCCGTATCCATAGGGCACGCCGCCGACCAGGTAGGTGTAGATGAAATCGTTGTAGCCGTACACACCGGAGACGCCAGCCTGGTTGTACTGCACGCCGAAGTGGAAGTCCTCTTCAGCGCCCAGGAACTGGGCGGCATGCCGCGATATCTTGGCGGTCGCAGTGGTGCGATAGGCATCGTAGTGATACCAGTAGTAGTTGCCGCCGCTGATCGTGTTGGTCGCACCGTTGTAGATGCGGGGCATGTCCAGCGGCAGGCTCGGGTCGGATGGATAGCCGGTGACGTTGCCGTAGAACCCCGAGTACCGCACCTCCAGCAGAGTCTTGTCGGACAACGTCGCCGTGTACCCCACGCCCGGCGTCGGCGCCTTCTGGGTCCGGGTCCACGCCGTGGACGGCGTCTCGTTGAAGCTGTAACCCGTGTCGCTGGGAAAGCGATCGAAATGGAAGTTGCCAACCAGCCGCTGCTTCGGTGTCACCTGCCAGGTGACCTTGGCCATTACGCGATCTTTGGTCGTGTCGATCGAGCTGCCGGGCAGTTCCGAGTTCACGCCGACGCGGGTGAATTCGTCCTTCTGGTGCCCATAGGATCCGAAGAAGAACACCCGGTCCCTGATGATCGGGCCGCCGAGTTGGGCCGTCACTTCGTAGTAGTCGCCACGCGTCCATGGACACCGGGCGTTGGGGTTGTCCGAGCAGGCGTCCGCAAAATTGCCATTCGGAAATTTGACGTTCTTGGTGTTGTTCGACGTCATGCCGTCGGTCTGGAAGAACGCCCTTGCGTCGCCATGGAACTGGTTCGTGCCCTGCTTGGTGACGATGTTGTAGACGGCGCCCATGAGGTTGCCGTACTCGGCGGGCGCGCCGAGCGCAAGAATCTCGATCTCCTCGACCGCATCCGGATTGGGCTCGGAGAAGCCCTCGCTGAAGAAATTGTCGGTCACGTTTACGCCGTCGAGCTGGAACGCGTTTTCGTCAAACGAAGCGCCAAAGCTCATGGTCCGGCGTTCGCCGGCGGCGGTTCCGTCTCCGCCTTTGACCGACCCCGGCGCCTGGGACAGCAGATCGTAAATGCCGGCGCGCCTCGTTGGCGCCGCGGTCAGCCACTCCTGGTCGAAAGTCGTCCCGACTTCGTTCGACGTGGTATCGATGACCGGCGACTCGGCGACCACGCTGACGGTTTCGGCGAGCTGGCCGATCTCGAGTCCGACGTTCTGATCGACCACCCCACCCAGATTGATGCGGATGCCCTCGAGGACGACGGCCTTGAACCCCGACAGCTCGTATCTGACGGTGTAGGTTCCTGGCGGCAGGTTGGGAACGCGGTAACTGCCGTTCTCGGTGGTGACGGTGGTCTGGGTGCCCGCGATCCGCGGGCCGCTGACGGTCACCGTCACTCCCGGAAGGAGAGCACCAGACGAGTCGCGCACCACACCAAGGAGATCGCCGGTGGTGCGCTGGGCCTCGGCAACTGACGCGAGAGCCAGGAACATGAACACCCACGAACGAACGACGCCGCTACACGTGGTCCCGTCACACATGACGATCCTCTCCCGTGCGGTCGAACGTGCCGCTCTTGCAGTTGCCGGTGGCTGAACTTTGCGGGTGTATAACAGCGGTGTGTCAACGGTGTCAAGGCTCCCGAGGGAAAGCCTGGGACGAGCGCGGCCGCCGCGACGTCACACCGTGCTGCTGGCCGCCGCAGCGATCGGGCTTTTCAGCGTCGCGTCCTGCAGCGAGTCGCGTCCGCCATCCACCGCCCGGCACCTCGTGCTGGTGACGATCGACACGTTGCGCGCCGATCGGGTTGGCGTCTACGGCGGCGGCGACCTCACGCCTCGGCTCGATCGGATCGCCCGCGAGGGCGCGTTTGCGGCCGACGCCATGAGCCACGTCCCGCTGACCCGTCCCTCGCATGCGACGCTATTGTCCGGCCTCCTGCCCTGGCAGTCGGGCGTGCGCGACAACCTCGCGCCGGTCGACTTACCTTCGTCCCCTCTCCTCGCCGAGATCCTGAAGTCTGCCGGCTTTCGTACCGCGGCATTCGTGTCGACGATGGTGCTGGAGAGGCGAGGCGGGTTCAACCGCGGGTTCGATCGTTACGACGACGCGTTTCCGAAGGCCCAGGGTGCAGAGATGCTGGCGACGCTGCAGAAGCCGGGCGCCGAGTCGTTACGGGCGGCAACTGGCTGGCTCGAGGCCCAGGGCAAGGCGGATCGACTCTTCGTGTGGCTGCACCTGTTCGAGCCGCACGATCCCTACGAGCCTCCAGAGCCCTACGCGACGCGCTATCGCGATCGGCCGTACGACGGTGAGATCGCGTATGTCGATACGCTCGTCGGACAACTCGACGACACCCTCGACCGCCTCGGCTTGAAGTCGAACACGCTTGTCGTCGTCGCATCCGATCACGGTGAGGGCCTGGGCGAGCACGAAGAAACGCTGCACGGCTTCTTCGTGTACCAGACGACGCTCGCGGTGCCGATGATCTTCCGCGGCCCAGGTGTCCGCGGCGGTGGGCGCATAACCGGTTCGGTCGGGCTCGTGGACGTCATGCCGACGGCGCTCGAGTTGCTGGGGGTGCATATCCCGGAGAACTTCAAGCCCGCGGGCGTCAGCCTGGCCGCCGAACTGCGCGCCGGGACCGGGTCAACCGACACCGTCCACTACGCGGAATCGCTGGTGCCGCTGCTGCATTTCGGGTGGAGCGATCTCCGCGTCCTTCGCAGCGGCGCGTGGAAGTACGTGCTCGCGCCGAGGCCGGAGCTCTACGACCTCTCCGCCGATCCCCACGAACGGACCAACCTCGCCGGCGAGCAGCCGGCCCGCGCCGAGTCGTTTCGGAAGACGCTCACGAATTTTCTCGAGCAGGAACGCCGCGTCAGCGCCGACGTCCAGGCACGCACCGTTCCCGCGGGCCTGCTCGAGCAGCTGGGCGCGCTCGGTTACGTCAGCGGTGTCGGAGACCCGTCGACGATCAAGGCATCGGGAGCCGACCCGAAGGACAAGATCCTCGAGTTCCGTCGCGCCAACCAGGCGATGCGCGATGGCCTGCTGGCGCTGAATCGGCACGAGTATTCGTCCGCGGCCGACCAGTTCGGCGCGTTGCTCGACAGCGGCATCGAGAGCTTCGAGGCGCACCTCTATCTCGCGCGCGCGTTCGCCGGCATGAAGCGCTTCGATCGAGCCGCGCCGCACTTCGAGGAAGCTTCGCGACGAGGGCCGCTCGTCGAAGAGGCGTGGACCGGGTGGGCCGAGTCGCAACTGAGCCTGGCCGGCCCCGAGGCGGCGCTGGCCATCGTGCGCGACGGCCGCCGCCACAACCCCGGGGGAGCGCAGCTGGCGCTTGCCGAGGCCACCCTGTGCCTCCGGCTCCGGCGCGCCGGGGAGGCGGTCGCCGCCTACAAGTCGGCCGCGTCACTGTTACCGAACGACGGGAATGTCCGCCAGCAGCTCGGTGAGTTGCAGCGCGATCTCGGCCGGGTTGACGCGGCGCTCGCCACGCTCCGCGACGCGGTCGCCGTCGATCCGGCCAATGCGTCGGCATGGAACGCCCTGGGGATGACGCTGGGAGGTGCCGGGCGCTTGAATGAAGCGGAGGACGCGTTTCGACACGCGATCGAGCGAAACGGCCAGGATCACCGCTATCACTTCAACCTCGGGCTCGTGCTGGTCCGGCAGGGCCGCGGCGAGCTGGCACGTCCATCCTTCGAGCGGGCCCTGCAGCTGACGCCCGACTTCGCGCCAGCCCGTGACGAGCTTCGCAAGCTCGCCGCCGACCGCGGCGGATCGCACGGGGATGGCTCGTGACCCGCGGCTGGACTCGACGGGGCGCGGCGATCGCCGCCGCCCTTGTCGCGCTTGGCAGCGGCTGGTTCGTTCTCCGAGGACAACTTCCCTACTTTCGGACGGCCGCTCCGCGCAACCTGCTCCTCGTCTCTCTCGACACCGTCCGCGCGGATCATCTCGGCAGCTACCGGTATGCCGCGGCCCGGACGCCGCGGATCGATGCGCTGGCCAACGCCGGCCTCCGCTTCGAGCACGCGACAACGGTCGTGCCGCTGACGCTGCCGGCTCATTCCTCGCTGATGACCGGCACGTTTCCCGGTTGGCATGGCGTCCGCGATAACGGCGGCTTCTACCTGGACGACGATCAGCTGACGCTCGCCGAGGTCCTCAAGCAGCAGGGGTATCGCACCGGCGGTTTCATCGGCGCGTTCGTGCTCGATCGGCGCTGGGGAATCGGGCAGGGCTTCGATCGTTACTTCGACGAGTTCGATCTCGACAAGTTCGCCGACGCCGCGTCGATGGACATGATTCAGCGGCGCGGCGCGGACGTCGTCGATCGCGCGCTGGCCTGGCTCGGGGAGAACCGCGAACAGCGCTTTTTCGCCTGGGTGCATCTATACGACGCCCACACACCGTACGACGCGCCTGACGACGTGCAGTCGCAGTTCCCGCGCACCAGGGACGGTGCCTACGATGCCGAGATCGCGTACGTGGACCTGCAGGTCGGCAGGCTGGTCGATGCCCTGCGCGCCGACGGCCGGCTGTCGAATACCTTGATCGTCGTGGTCGGCGATCACGGAGAAATGCTCGGCGAACACGGCGAGGCGACGCACGGCTTCTTCATCTACGAAGCGGCCACGCGGGTGCCCCTCATCATCAACGGCCCGGGCGTGCCGGCCGCGGTGATTGGCGATCAGGTCCGCATCGTGGATGTGATGCCTACCGCGCTCTCGCTCCTGGGCGTCGCGGTGCCCGCGGCGGTGCAGGGCGTGGATCTGATGCCTCTCTCCAGGGGGGAAGCGCTCGACCTCGTCGCCCACAGCGAGAGTTGGTACCCGCGCTACCACTACGGCTGGAGCGAGCTGCGCTCGATCCAGGACGGACGATTCAAGCTGATTCAGGCTCCGCGGCCGGAGCTGTACGACCTGGCGGACGATCCGGGCGAGGAGCACGATCGCTCGGCTGGCGAGACCGCCCGGCGCGACGGTTTCGCGCGCGCGCTCAAGGCGTTCGAAGGCCGGACCGCACGAGAGGGTGCGGACCGAGGTCCGCGGCCGATCGATTCCGAAACGGAGGAACGGCTCGCCGCGCTCGGATACGTTTCCGGTCGCGTCAACCCGAAGCGGCTGGATCAGCCCGCCGGCGGCGATCCCAAAGACAAGATCGCGCTGTACAACCTCCTCAAGCAGGCCGCCAGCCTCTCCATCGAGGGGAAACTCGACGACGCGGCCGCGGCGGTCAGGACGGCGCTCGCCGAGGACCCTGACATCGTCGAAGCCCACATGGTGCTCGGCAATATCTACAAGAAGATGAACCGCCCCGAGGACGCGATTGCCGCCTATCGCGCAGCGCTCGCGCGAGACGACGAACACCAGAACGCGTTGTTCAGCCTCGCCATCGCCTACAAGGACGAAAGGCGCTTCGACGAAGCCCTGGTCGGCTTCGAACGGGCTCGTGCGCTCGATCCCAGGAACGGGAAGGTTCTGTGGCAGCTGGCCGATTTGTGGATGCGCCAGGGAGACCCCGCTCGCGCCGAGGCCGTCGTCCGGGACGCGCTCGAGCGACAGGTCGATGAGCCGCGATTTCTCCTCAAGCTGGGCGAGATCTGCATCGAGGAGAAACGGTTCGATGAGGCCGAGCAGGCGATCGGGCGGGCGCTGGAGAAGAAACCAGGCCTGGTGCTGGCCCACTACGATCTCGGGCTCGTTCATGAAGGCCGGGGCGAGATCGAGAAGGCGATCGACGCCTACCGGACGGAACTCACGGGCAACACGACGGCCTATCGCGCGGCCTTCAACGCGGCGAAGCTGATGCAGAAGACTGGCCGCACGAAGGAGGCGATCACGTATTTCCGCAAGGTTGTCGAGATCGAGCCGGCATTCGGCACCGGTCACCTCTATCTCGCACAGGCGCTTTTCGAAACCGGCGATCTGGATGGCGCCGAGCGGTGGGCGCGAAGCGGCCTCGAGAACCACCCCGAACCACGATTGACGCCGCTCGGTCACTACGTGCTGGCGGACGTCTACGAACAACGCGGACGCATGGCGGAGGCGAAACGCGAGATCGCGGCCGCCGAAAGGCTGAAGACACGGCAGCCGTAACACCCGCACTAAACTGCCGCGATGCGCCGCCCACCCGTGGCCCTGCTGGTCGTGCTGACCGTGTGCACGTCCTGTGCAACGGCCCCAGCTGCGACCTCAGCCGTTCGTGCAGCGACCGGACCCACCAGCGATGCACGCGCGATTGTCGTCACACCGGACGATCTGGCCTACTGCGTCGCGGTGACCAATCGATACCGTGCGTCGCTGCGACTCGACCCTCTCGGCCGCTCGACCGAGGCGGAAGGCTACGCCGCCGCTTCGGCTCGCGACGACCACGCACGTCGCAAGGCCCACCATCGATCGTCCGGCCGCAACCGCCCTCGAGGCGCGTTCGCCGAAAACGAGGCGCTCCGCTGGTCGTTCGAACAGGCCGGCGGCTCGGCGCGAACGTTCATCGATCGTGCGCTGGCGATGATGTGGGCCGAAGGGCGTGGCGGAGGCCATTACGAGAACATCCGCGGCAAGTGGCGCGTGCTGGGCTGCGGGCTGTATGCAGACAAGTCGCGGATTACGCTGGCGCAGCACTTCCGTTGACTCTCGATGGCACCTCCCGAGCCGTACTCTCGTGACCACGAGCACATGACAGACCGCGACGATCTGCTGGCCCGCGCCGAGACACACGCATCGGCGTGGGGTGTCACGCCTGAACAGGTCGTTCACACCACTGGCTCCGTGTGCGTGTTCGGCCGCTGGCGCGGGATCGAGGTCGTGCTGAAGGTCGTTCGCCGTTCGACCGACGAATGGTTCACTGGTTCGGTCCTGGAGGCGTTCCAGGGAGCAGGCGTCGGGGACCGCGAAGCCACAGCTGTCATCGCCGGCGTGATCGCGCGAATGGAGCCCGGGCCGCCGCCAGCAACGGCGCCGCCAGTGGAGTCGTGGTGTCGAAGCTTCGAGCGGCACGTAAGCGCGCCGCCCAGCGGAATTCCGAAGGCGCTGTTCGATGCTGCGCATGACACGTATCGCGCGCTCTGCGCCTCGCAGTCTGCGGTTCGCCTGCTCCACGGCGATCTGCACCATCGCAACGTGCTCTCGGACTCCCGCAAGGGCTGGGTAGCCATCGATCCCAAGGGAGTAGTCGGAGAAGTGGCCTTCGAAGTTGGCGCGGCGCTGCGGAATCCGTGCGAGCGTCCCGACATCTTCGCGGACCCGCTGACGATCCGGGAACGGGTCGATCACTTCACGCGGGCGCTGAGGCTGGACCGCGGGCGCCTGCTTCAATGGGCGTTCGCGCAGGCGGTCCTCGCCGCGGTCTGGGAATGGGAAGACTCTGGTGCGCTGAGTGCCGGCCACGGCTGGCTCGCGTTCGCCGGGGCCATCCGAAACAACCCCGCCACCTGCTATTAATAGCGTTGCCATGGTCTCCACCGATGCAGTTCCCAGACGCATCCTCGCTCTCGACGGCGGCGGTGTCCGGGGCATGCTCACCCTCCAGTATTTGCGCGCGGTCGAGACAATTCTTCGCGCCCGCTACGGGCGACCTGACTTCCGGCTGCACGAATACTTCGATCTGATCGGCGGCACGTCGACCGGCGCCATCATCGCCGCCGGGCTTGCGCTCGGCAGGAGCGTTGACGAGATCGAGCGCCTCTATCGCGACCTCGCGACCCGAATCTTCACGAAACCTTGGTACTCGATCGGGGCATTCACGCCAAAGTTCGGGCACGCCTCACTGGTGCGCGCGCTGCAGGACGCGTTCGGCGCCGACACGACGCTCGGGTCCGATCGCCTCAGGACCGGCCTCCTCGTGATCGCCAAGCGGATGGACTCCGGCAGCCCGTGGGTGGTCACCAATTCTCAGCACGATCCGTATTTCTCGCCCGTCGCCGGTCAGAAGCGGGTCGGCAATTGCAACATGCTGCTCTGGCAGGTCGTGCGAGCTTCGACCGCCGCGCCGCATTACTTCCGGCCTGAGGCCCTGGTGGTCGGGTCGTGGCTGGACCCCACCACCGGCAGGCAGGTCAGCGCGTCAGGTGAGTTCGTGGATGGCGGCGTCACCCCTTTCAACAACCCCGCGCTTCAGTGTCTCCGCGCAGCCCTCATGCCGGCGTACGGATTCAACTTCACGCCCGGAGAGAAGGCGCTGTTGCTCGTGTCCGTCGGTACCGGCTTGCGCCGTCGCGGCGCCGGCAAGGCGGCAGGCGTCCAACGCGTGTCCAGCGTCTATGCGTTCAACGCCTTAATCGCCCTGATGGACGACTGCACGACCGACGTGGAGCTCGCCCTCCAGTGGCTGTCGCGCAGTGACACGGCTCGGCGAATCGACAGCCTCGTCGGCACGGCCGAAGGCTCCCCGCCCTTTGGCCAGCCGCTCCTCACCTACCAACGCTACAATCTGCGCTTCGAGTTGGAGCGGTTCCGAGACGCGCTGCCGGCGAGGCTGCCCCCGAAGATCGCCGACACGATTGTGGAGCAGGTGAAGACGTCCTATACGCAGGCGGTGCTCGATCGGTTGTCGTTGATGGACCGGCCGAAGAACATGCCGGAGCTGAAAGCGCTCGGCGAGATCGCCGCGCAGCTGGTCCGGCCCGAGCACTTCCCGGCGGATTTCGATCGCTGGCCTGTGCCAACCCGGTGACCCTATGCCCCGACACATCTTCATCAGCCTCAATCACGCCGACGAGCCGATCGCCGTAGCGCTCAGTGACATGTTCAAGAGCCTCTTCGGTGATTTCCTGAAACCGCACTACTCGCCGAGCACCAAGCTCGAGAGCGGCATCGACTCGGGCGCTGACTGGTTCCAGTGGATCGTCGACAAGGTCGTCGCCTGCGACTTCGCATTGATCCTGGTGACACCCTCGTCCGTGCACCGGCCGTGGATCCTGTGGGAAGCCGGCGCCGTGGCCGGCGCCGCCCTCGGGTCCCAGTCGGGGCAGGCACTGGGGAAAGTGCGTCCGCTTATCTACAATCTGCCCACGGACATGATCCCTTCGCCGATCCGCGACTCGAAGGTCCAGTTCCGGCGCGGCGACAGCCGGTCCGATATCAAGCGGCTGATGCAGGAAACCCTCTATCAGTATCGAAACGACCCGGAACTGGGCGCCGATCGAGTCACAGAGTTCGGAGGATTGGTAGACGATGCCGTCGGCACCTACCTCGGGCGCGTCAACAAGGCGCTGCTCGACGCGCCGGCCGTGCCAACCGTCACGATGCTCGACGAATGGCGCCAGCGGCTCGACGATGTGCTGCGACAGAACAGGGCGTCGGAGGTGAGGCACCTGCACGACTGGATGGACATCGCCTTCGGCCGCAACGGTGAGAAGAACCCGCGACCGCTCGATCTGCGAATCCACGCCCGGCTTGGAGAGATCTACATGAAAGCGCGCGAGTACGAGCGCGCGATCGAACAGCTCGAACAGGCCCGGGACCTGGCGCCGCGCGATATCTTCGTGCTGCGGACCCTTGGCAGTGCCTACCTGGAAAAGAACGACAAGCGCGAGTCGGTTCAGGGCATCCTCGACCGCATCGGCGAACTCGACAAGGACGCCTTTCGCCACAACACCGAGTGCGCGGCGCTGCAGGGACGCTTCTACCGCTCGGGTGGCGACTCGCGGAAGGCGGCCGACGTCTATCGCGCGGCGCTCGACGTGAATCCCGAGTCGCACTATCTGGCGACGCTGGTCGCCGAGGCCAGCCTCGAAGCCGGGGACCGCGACGGGGCGACGGTCGCCTACCGGCGGGTGCTGGACATCCTGTCCCGCCTCAACGAAGCCAATACCTGGACGCACGCCAGCGCCGCCAACGCCCAGTTCTTCCTCGGGAACGAGACCGGGCTGGCGCGCGGAGATCGACGCCATCCGCCAGACGAAACCGGGCGCCGATCAACTCGCCGCTATCGAACGCGGACTTGAAACGGTGTCGAAGCACGTGGACGGTGGCGACACGCGGCTTCGCCAGGTGCTGGCTACGCTCCGGACATGAGCGCAATTTCTCGCGCGCTGAGCGATGCGTGGCAGGCCCAGGCCGAGTGGTCGGCCCGCGCCAGCACGCTCAAGACCCGGATTGCCGGGCAGCGTTCCAGGGTCCTCTATCTCCTGGCAGCGGCGGCCTTCTTCGGCGGCCTTGCCGCGTGGCTCACGGCGGCCGGCACGGCGCCGGGCGCACGTGTTCGGGCCGTGTCCGGCACCTCCGCGATCCTGGCGGCACTCGCGGCCACCATGCAACGGGCCGCAGGCCAGGTGAAAACGGTGGAGCAATGGAACCGGGCCCGCTCGGTGTCCGAAGCGCTCAAGGAAGCCGTCTACCGCTACCGCACCGGCACCGGCCGGTATGCAGCCGACCGCGACAACGCGCTCAGGGGACGGGTTGAAGAGATCGTTCAGCGCGCGCAGGACCTGCTTGCGATAACAGTCCCGACTAAGTCGCCCTCGCGTGAGCCCCCGCCAGACCTCGACGCCGCGGCATACGTCGAGCGGCGGGTAAAGCAGCAGATCGACGGCTACTACCTGAAACAGGTCGCGACGCTGTCAGCCAGCCGCGCGCGCTGGCAACTCGCAGAACAGGGTCTGCTGTACTCCGGCGCCATCATCGGGGCGCTGGCCGCCTCCCTGCCTGCCGCCTCGCTGGCCCCGTGGGTGGCCGTCGCCACGACAATTGCCGGAGCAGTCGCCGCGCAGGCCGAGGCGTCACGTTTCAGCCACCTGATCGTGTCGTACCAGGCGACGGCGGATCGCCTCCGCGCCATCGAGTCCAAGTTCACGGACGATCGGGATCGCGGGTTGACGATCGACTTCGAGGTGCTGGTCAATCGCGCCGAGGACGCGATCTCGGTGGAGAACCAGGCGTGGATGGCGGCCTGGTCGCGGAATGCGTGAAGCGGATGACTACGGCGAGATCGCCAGAGACGGGTAGGTGAACAACAGGAGATGAATGGTGTTCAGGCCGGCGTGAGCCAGAATGGCCGCGGCGATGGAGCCCGTGGATGCGTAAATCCATCCGTACCCAATCCCCGCCACCGCTGAGACCAGCACGTACACCGGCCCGCCGGCGATGTGGGCGACGCCGAACAACAGTCCTCCGACCACAATCGCCAGCACGCTCCGAGGATCGGCACGACGCTCGGCCAGCGTGCTGTGAACGACGCCGCGGAACGCGGCTTCCTCCGGCAGCGCGGTCAGCACCAGCATGATGCCGAGCCACATCGGCCACCACGAGGGAAGCTTGGGATCCCAGCGCAGGTAGCCAGTCGCCAGCGCCACGACGATGGCCGCAGCGACGACCATAAGGAAGCGAGCAAGAGACGCCGCCAGTGGTCGCGGCCCGCGGTCCTCCTGCACACGTTCGGGCACATACAAGCCCAGCAGGACCAGTCCCGCGAGGGCTTTGTCGACGTTGAGGTATTGCGTGTAGGGAACGGCGCCCGGCGAGAGCACGACGTGGTCAATGACCACCGGATTCGCAAATCCAGGCAGCACGTGCAGAAACAAGCCGGTCGTCACCGCAAGGACGTAGGCATGCGCCAGCCACCTGATTACTGAGTGACTCCCCTGATGAGCGTATGCGGCAGCGGCGGCCAACCCGAGGACGATTGCCAGGCCGGTGCCATTCACGAATCCCTCGACAACCGCGAATCCGATCGCCGCGAGCGCCGGTAACGTCCAGATGCGTCGCGCTGCTATCCCGGCGAGATCGCGGGGCCACCACAAGCCTGCGGCGGCCAGACTCAGGAACCAGAACGTCGCCGGCATCAGCGTGCCGGCAGCGACTTCATCATCTCTATCCCGATCGCCACTGTCGCGATGCTAGCACTCATGAGGTTGCTTCCGGGGCCGCTCTGATTGCACGATGCTTGCAAGGACACGCCCTCGTGAAACGCCGCCGTTTGCCGGTCCCGGACACAGCCTGGCCTCCGCCGCCATCGTCCGACGAGCCGGAAGTCACGCTCTTCAACCTCCCTGGGCCGCGGCGAGCAGGTGCCAACGTCGTGGACGTCAACGGCGCTCCCCGCCTCAACATTGGTGGGAGATCCATTGCCCCGCCTACGTCGCCGGTTGACGTACTGCCGGCGGATGAGGTGACAGGCCTCCAGGATTTCGAGTTCGAACGGCGCGACGATTTCCCCCTCGAACAGATCGCGCCCCGTTCAGGGAAGCCGCGATCCGCGGATGCCGAGCTCAATCGGAACGACGGCCCCGCCCGAGTGGAGCCGCAAGCGCCACCGACACTTGCAGCTGAGCCAGACCGAGCGCCAACGCCGCCAGTTGTGCAGCAGCCTGATCCAACAGACGAGGCAGCCGGTCTGGACGCGTTTGTCGCAGAACTGGACGCGTTTGCCGCAGAGACTGTGGCACATGAGCTGGAGCAACCACGAATCGAGGATCTGGATCTCGGATCGCGGGAATCGCACGCTCCTTTCGCTAGGGATATCGGGGGGCCGGTCGGGCCAACGCCACCCGCCGAGGCGCCGTTTGTTGAGCATGAAGGCGACACGGCGTGGCCGAAGACCGGACCGCTGCCGGCAATCACTTTCAATGCCGAGCCTGAGAGCCGCTCCCGAGCGAGGAAGATCGCTGCGTCCCTGGCAGCCGTCGCGGCGCTCGTGTTGTTCGCATTCGCGGTGCTGTTGATTCTGCTGGCCAAGGCTGACGAGTTCATGGCGCGGAAATCGGTCTCGCCGTCGTCCGACGATTCATCAGCGCCGGCAGCTGCAGGTGCAGATCGGGATGCTGCTCCACCGCCCGACGCTCCTTCGACAGCACCCAGCGTGGAGACACCTGCAGCGGCGGTTGCCACTGCTGGCATCGCCACCCCGCGTGACAAGGACCGGTCGAAGGACGCCGAGACCAGCAGTCTGGGGATCTCGGGGTCGGACACCACTCCAGCCGCCGCTACGCCGCCCGTGACGGCCCAACCGAAGAGCACAGCGCCAGCGAGCCGTCCATACGCCTCCGAAACGACGGCGCCGCGACCGACGACGGTCCGACCGCCTGCGCCAGCCATATCGGCCGCGTCACGACCCACACCGCCGCCTCCGCCACCATCGACCGGAAGATCACCAGGTGCGGCGACGGCACCACCGGCATCGATGGCGAACTCGAGTTCCGCGGTCGCGCCCGCCACGCCGCCGGCGCGAGAGACCGCCCCGACAGCAAACGCCCGCTCCGAGCCGCCTCGCTTCATCCCTGACCCACCGATCGCTGAACCGGTTGCGGAGGACACCGAACGGCCGCGGACCGAGCCGGCACCAGTCGCCCCTGCTCCGCCGCCTGCCGCGGCAGCGAGAGAGCTGACCGCCAGCGAAGGCATGGCCGCGGCGCTCGAACAGCTTCAGATGGCCTACGCGCGTCGCGACGCGGCGAGGGTGAAGGAAATCTGGCCCTCGGTCGACGCCCGGGCCCTGTCCAAAGCGTTCGAGGGGCTGCGCGCGCAGACGCTTACCTTCGAGGCCTGTCAGACTCGTGCGGAGGCTCGCACCGGCGAAGTTGCATGCCGCGGCGAAACGACCTACGTGCCGCGGGTCGGCGGCCCGGACCCGAGGACCGAGTCGCGGCAATGGCGATTCCGGATGGCAAAGCGCGGTACAGGCTGGGTGATCGATAGCGTCACGGTGCGCTGATGGCGCCAGGCGCCGGCCTCACCGTGCGAAGGCGTAGTCGAACCCGAACAGCACGGCCATGTCCGGTCGCAGGCCGCGGCTGGTCAGAGGTATGGCCACGTTGACGTTGGCCAGCCAGGTCCCGCTCACATTCCACTTCGCGCCAAGCACGACCGATGACGTATTCACACTGTCGCCAGTACTTGTCAGGCGAATGGTATCGACTCCGGCGAGCTGCGGGTGCGGCACCCGCTCCTGGACGAGGCTGCCGACGTCGCCGATTCGCCGTCCGAGGAGCTCGGCCACCAGCGTCAGCGGGCTCAGGGGCGTCACCGTAAACGCGCCGCGATAATCGAGCACGTTCGCCAGGCCCCCGAACGACGTTCCGAAATTACCGTGCACGCCAATCGATCCCGACTCGGCCGACCCGATGAAGACCGTACGAAACGAGGTCTCCCCAGAGCCGAGCAGATCTTCCTCGCGGCCGGTCGGAAGCCTGACCTCCTGTACGAGAGACACGCCACTCGGACCGCGGCTCCAGACGTTGAACTTGCCGCGGAACGCGATGTCCCCTAAGCCGGACGCCTCGGCATTCGCGCCTGCCTGCAACAGGCTCGACCCGCGATAGACGTTGATCCGCGACCCCTCCATGGTCAACGCGACGATCGGCACCGCCACCCCCACGTCGATGCGGTCGTGCAGACCCACATTGCCGAAGAGCGTCAGCGTGGTCGAGCGCATGTCGAGCGTGAGGGTTTCGACGTCGAACGGCTGGGCCTCATCACGAAACTGATTGGCGATGGTCACGAACGAGCCGTCGAGCAGATCGTTGTCGTCCAGGTGGGAGTAATGCGCCACCTGCGCCTGCGCGCCGACCGACACGCGTCGCGCGCCGATGGTGAGGCTGCGCTCGGTGAAGAACGGCCCGAAGTTGCCGGTGGCGCGCTCGACGGTGCCGATCGCCGGATTGAACCGATACGAAAAGCCTCCCGACGACGAGCTGAGCGGCGTGGTGGTCAATTCAATCAGGAGCAGCCGCTCGATGGTGTCGCGGGTGACCTCCGCCGACTGGCGGTCTTTGACGAAGTCGCCAGTCGCCACCGCCTGGGTTGTAAGGAGGAACGAGAGCGTATCGACGAGCGAATCCTGAGCGTCGGCAGGCCGAACGCAGAGAAGCGTCAAGAGGACGGTGACGGGGAATAGTGTGCGCGTCATCGGCCTTCTCGTACGGCCAACGCCAGCATCGAATTGTCGGGCTGGATGACGCCGGTGACGGTGACGGTGTCGCCATTTCTGATTCGATCGCAGCGGCTTCCGTAGACCGTCGCCGCGGTGGCGTGAACCAGCGTGCCGCCGACCGTGAACGTCAGCGCCGGGCAACTGCCGCTCAGTCCCGAGACCGCGCCGGACACCTCGATGGAGACCGGAGGTGCCGCAGCCTGGGAAATGGCAACTCCAACGCCCACAACCGTAAGGGTGGCGTTGCGCGCCGCACCTGTGTTTGCCGCGACCGAGTATCGGGCGGTGCCGTCCCCGGTGCCCGCGCCTGTCGTCACGGTAATCCACGAGTCGGTCGTCGTGGCCGTCCAGGCACAGCTGGCTGCCGACGCGTTGACGCTGACCGTGCCGGTGCCTCCGGTATCGGTGAACGACTGCGACGTGGGGTTCACGGTGAACGTGCACGGCGGCGCCGCGGCCTGGGTCACCGTGAACATCGCGCCGGCGATGGTCATTGTCCCGGTTCGCGCGCCACCGCTGTTGGCGGCGACGGTGTAGCGCACGTCACCGTCACCGGTTCTGCTGTTCCCGGCCGTGATTGTGATCCACGGGGCGTTCGAGGCCGCCGTCCACGCGCAGCTGTTTGCGGACGCATTGACGTTGACGCGCTCGTCAACACCGGCGGAGGCGACCGACTGGGACGTCGGGGACAAGGTGAACGTGCACGCCGGCGGCGCCGCGGATTGCGTGACCGTAATGGCGATCCCGGCGACGGTGAGCGCCCCGGTTCGCGCCGCCACCGGTATTGGTAGCGACTGTAAAGCGAGCGTTGCCCTCGCCGGTGCCCGATCCGGCGGCAACGGTAATCCACGGCACGCCGGACGTCGCCGTCCATGCGCAACTCGGCGCGGACGTGGTCACGTGAATCGTGACCTCGCCACCGGCGTTGTCGACCGACGGTGTCCGGGGCGACGCGTCGAACGTGCAGGTGGGCGCGGGGGCAGCGGCTTGCGTGATCGTGACGGTGGCGCCTGCGACGCTCACGGTTCCGCTCCGCTCGGCGCCCGTGTTGACGGCAACCGTATAGCGGAGGGTGGCGGAGCCGTTACCGCCGCCGCTCGCGAGTGAAATCCACGATGCGCTGGTCGCCGCCGTCCACGTGCAGCTCGCTGTCGAGGCGGTGATTCGAATCGTGCCGTCGCCGCCCGCCGCGGCGAACGATTCGGTATTCGGCGACACGGTGAAAACGCACCCGGCCGGCGGAGCGGCTGCCTGGGTGACGCGGATCGTCGAACCCGCGACGCTCAAATTGCCGGTGCGCTCGCCCCCGGTGTTGGCCGCGACGGTGTACCGTGCCGTGCCGTTGCCGTTGCCGGCAGTCGTCACCATGGTGATCCACGGAACGCTCGAGGCCGCCGCCCAGACGCATGACGAAGAGGAGGCGGCGACGGTAACCGCGCCGTCCCCGCCGCTGCTCCCGTACGATGCCGACGTAGGGGAGGGGTTGAACTGACAACCGGGCTGGGGAGGCTGCGGGTTGGGATTGGTGGGTGAAGTCGAACCTGGCTGACTGACCGTGTAACTTTGTCCACCGATGAGAACGGCCGCCTCCCGAGACTCGCCGCCATTGGCCGCCACGACAATCGAGACCACGCCGTTGCCGTTCCCCTGCCGGCCCTGGCTGATCTGGACCCACTCGACCTGGCTGGTTGCCGTCCACGCGCACCCGCTAGGAGCGGTGACGGTCACCGCCAGGGAGGCCCCTTCGGCCGGTGCTTCCGCGCCAGGGGCGCTCAGCGCGTAGCTGCACGCAGCGGCTGCCTGGACAACATCCACGCGCTGGTCGTTGACGACGACGGCGCCGCGCCGCGACGACACGGCAGTATTCGCCGTGGTCGTGAACCGCAGCGTGCTCTGCCCTTGTCCGCTGGTCGGCGGCGTCAGGCGGATCCAGTCCGCATCGGCCCGCGCATCCCACGTGCAGTCGCGATCGACCGTGATGTTCACCTGGCCGGTGCCGCCATTCGCGTCGACGGTCGATGGCGACGCGGCGAGGGTCATGCCGCAGCGGCCGCCCGCGGTCGGCGATGTCGTAGTTTCAGACTTTGACGAGCAGGCCGCACCGAACACGGCGAGGCACAGCAGCATCGCCACCGAGCACCGCGTGCGCGTAAAGCTCAGGTAGTAACTCGGGCGTACACGCATCTCGCTTAGGCGATGCAAACTGCCAGCCACGCTCGGGTGGAAGCGCGCTACACACGCGCGCGTTTGTCATAGCCGTCAGCTACACATGGGCTGCGCGAGCGGAGTGGCGCGGCCCACGCCCCCGACGAGCGTCAGTCAGAGCGATGCGATCAATGTCCGCAGACTGAGCAGTACGATCAGCACGCCGACGGCGATCATGAGACGAGTGGCCTCGAGCCGTCGGGCGAGGGTCGCGGCAAGCGGGGCGGCGAGAGCGCCGCCCAGGCACAGTCCGAGCACGACCGGCCAGTTGCCGATGCCGATGGTCAGAACGAACGTCGCGGACTGAACGACGGTCACGAAGAACTCCGCGCGATTCACCGATCCGATCGCCATGCGCGGCTCGTGCCCGCGCTCGACCAGCGTCGAGGTGACGATCGGTCCCCATCCGCCGCCGCCAATCGCGTCCATCAAGCCGCCGACGAACCCGAGTACTTCCATCTGCCTGCCGGTGACGTGAGCCGTCGGCCGCTCGCTGAACGCCTTGCGGATGATGCGCACACCCATGACCGCGAGATAGATCGCCACCCACGGCTTCAGCGCGTCGCCCGGCAGGGCCGATAACAGGTACGCGCCGATCGCGCCGCCGATCATTCCGGGCCAGACCAGACTGCGAAAGAGCGCCGGATCGACGTTGCCCAGCCGCCAGTGGAAGTGGCCGGAGATGCCGCTGGTGACGATCTCGGCCATGTGAACGCTGGCGCTCGCTGCCGCCGGCGAGTAGCCGAAGGCCAGCAGCATCGACGTGCAGGACACGCCGTAGGCCATGCCCAGCGCGCCGTCGATGGTCTGCGCGACGAATCCGGTGAGGGCAAACAGGAAGAAGTCCAACGGTGGACCTCAGGCGGGGCGCACGGGGCGCCACCCTGCTGCGATGACACCTGGAGGGTCGGCTACAATCTGCGCCAGCAACCCAACCATTCTAGCCGCGACGAGCAGAACATCGCGCGGCTGTCATGGAGCCACGCATGCGACCCACCTGTCGGAAGCGCTCGACGATCGCCAGCCTCGCCGTGATGATCGCGCTGAGCGCCGCCGTAACCGGCGCGATCGTCCAACCCGGTCCGGATCCGCGGCGCTTCGAGTCGGAGGTCGCCGAGTTCGAAGCCGCCGACCGGGCGACGCCGCCTCCCGACGGCGCGGTCCTCTTCGTCGGCAGTTCGAGCATCCGCTACTGGGACGTTGCCGCGGCGTTTCCCGGAAGGAGCGCGATCAAGCGCGGGTTCGGCGGCTCGCACGTTTCCGACAACATCTACTTCGCCGATCGCCTCATCTTTCGCTACAAGCCGCCGCTGATCGTGTTCTACGCCGGCGACGCCGACGTCGCCGCCGGCAAGCAGGCGGAGCAGATCGCGGCCGACTACCGCACTCTTATCGCCGCCATCCACACGCGTCTGCCCGCGACTCGCGTTATCGTCATCGGCACCAAGCCAAGCCCGGCGCACTGGGCGCAGATGAGCACGATTCGCGGCGCGAACGCGTCGGTGAAGGCGCTGGCCGATGCCGATCCGCTCATCGAGTACATCGATGTGGAATCCGCGCTCCTTGGAGCGGACGGCAAGCCGCGCCCCGAGCTGTACGCGGAGAACGGCCTGAACTTGAACGAGCGCGGTTACGAGCGATGGAACGCGGCCGTCAGGCCGGTTATAGAGAAGAACTGGCCGCCGAAGAAATGAGCCAGCCTTACTGCATCGTCGTCGTCGGAGTCGGCCAGCCCTTGTCGATCGGCTTCGCGGGATCGGCCGTGATCTGCAGGTCCGCGCAGTGGTGATAGGAATAGCCACCGGGCTGGTTGTAGCCGTGGTCCGCCATGAACTGGATTACCTGCAGGGTGCAGCGCGGGCAGGTGATGTTGGGCAACTGGACGTCGGTCTCGAAAGGCTGCGGGTTGGCCGGCTTCGTGTAGTGCGGAAACAGGCCGTCGGCCAGGACCGGCAGTTGCGGCGGGCTCTGGATCACGCCCCATACCGAGCGAGGCCCTTTCTCCGTGGTCCGCTCGAAGGTCATCGGGTCCGGCGGCAGCTCCTCGCGTGAGTTCACTGCGAGCGCCACGCGGTAGTGGCCGGGGTGATAGATCGTTTCGGTCACCTTCAGGTGCAGAGCCGACCCGCCTTTGACCTGCGTCAGGGCCTTGCTCATTTCCGCCTTCGGATCGGCGCCGCACGGGGCCGCCTTCTGCGGATCGCCGCGCTCGTTTTCAACGATCCAGGAGGCTGGCTCGAGCAGCTTGAAATGGGCATCGGTGACGACGCCTGTGCCGACCGCCAGGGCTGACGCAAACAGGGTGGCAATCAAAACGCGCATGAGGACTCCTCGTGCCGCCCATCATATTCGCTCCGGCGCCGCACCGTTGCGCTGTTTCCGTATGGAGTCAGCGCGCCGGGAGGACTCGCCCGCGGACCTCGCCCAGTCCGATCGCGGTGAATCCGCGGCGGCGTGCTCGCGCGCGCATGATCACCTCGTCCCCGTCCTCGAGGAATGTCCGCGTGGCGCCGGTTTCGAGCCGGATGGGGCGCTTGCCGCCTTCGCTGATCTCGAGGAGGCTGCCGTATCCGTCGGGGCTCGGCGCCGAAATCGTGCCCGAGCCGAGCAGATCGCCGGGGCGCAGATTACAGCCGTTGCTCGTGTGATGCGCGATGAGCTGCGCGATCGTCCAATACAGGTGCTTCGTGCTCCCGATCGAGAGGCGATGCGGCGGCAGGTTCTTCTCACGAAGCTCGCTGGTGAACAACAGCACTTCGAGCTCGATGTCGAGCGCGCCGTCACGCTGGTCCATGGCGTCGAGAAGGTACGGCAGCGGCGCCGGATCTTGGTCCGGCCGCGGTTCGGGCGCCACCCGGAACGGCGCAATTGCTTCGGGGGTGATCACCCACGGCGAGATGCTGGTCGCGAAGTTCTTCGCCAGGAACGGGCCGAGCGGCTGGTACTCCCACGCCTGGATGTCGCGTGCCGACCAGTCGTTGAGCAGGCAGATACCCGACACGTGGTCCCACGCGTCGGGCATCGGCACGGGAGCACCGAGGTCGTTGCCTGGCCCAATCCAGATGCCGATCTCGAGCTCATAGTCGAGACGCCGCGAGGGCCCAAACGTCGGCACCTCCTCCGTCGGCGCCTTGCGCTGGCCGTTCGGGCGATGAATGGAAGTACCCGAGACGCAGATGGACGATGAGCGTCCGTGATAACCGATGGGCACGTACTTGTAGTTGGGGAGCAGCGGGTTGTCGGGGCGGAACTGGCGGCCGACGTTCAGCGCGTGATGAATGCCGGCGTAGAAATCTGTGTAATCCCCGATGTCCGCCGGCACGTGCAGGACGCACTCCGCAGCGGGACGCAGAAGCGGCTCGACCAACGCCCTCTCCGCCGCTCCTTCGGCAAGCAGCTCGCAGAGTCGGGAACGCAGAGCCCGTCGCGGCGCGGCACCGAGGCCCATTACGCCATTGAGGTGGCCATCCCCCGCCAGCGCCGCGGCTCGCGCGGCGTCTTCGGCAAACAGGCGCGTGCGATACCCGGCCGCCAGATCGAGGATGAAATCGCCGATCGCAACCCCCGCGCGCGCCGCCTGGGGGGACTGTCCCCCGTCAGAAACCGTCAGCGGCGTGAAGACGCACAGTGGCAGATTCTGAATCGGAAAGTCCGGATGACCGTTCGCCGAGGCGACCCAGCTTCGGCGTTTCGGATCGTGCGTGGCGTCGAGCTCCATCACCGGCACCGCACGCTACGGCCTGGTCGGGTCGAAGTGCTTCTTCAGCTGCCGGCCGTATCCGCGGTACGCGTCCTGTCGCGCGTCCACTTCCGCGGCGTACTTCGTCACGCGCTGCGGGAAGCGGGTCTCGAACATGAACGCGAGCGTGCCGTCGAGCTTCTTCGGCTCGAGCTCGACGTTGCTGTTCACCTCGAACGCCTCGACGTCCGGTCCGTGCGGCAGCATCATGTTGTGCAACGAAATGCCGCCCGGCACGAATCCCTGCGGCTTGGCGTCGTACTGCCCGTAGACCAGGCCCATGAACTCGCTCATGACATTCATGTGATACCAGGGCGGACGGAACGTGTTCTCGGCAACGAGCCAGCGATCCGGGAAGATCACGAAATCCACGTTCGCGGTGCCTGGCGTTTCCGACGGCGAGGTCAGCACGGTGAAGATCGACGGGTCGGCGTGATCGAACCGCACCGGGCCGACCGGGGAATAGCGCCGCAGGTCGTATTTGTACGGGGCGTAGTTGCCGTGCCAGGCGACGACGTCGAGCGGCGAGTGATCGAGCGCGGACTCCCAGAGCGCGCCGCCCCACTTCACGTAGAGCCGCGACGCGACGTCGCGATCCTCGTAGGCGGCGACCGGCGTCAGGAAGTCGCGCGGGTTCGCGAGGCAGTTGGCGCCGATCGGGCCGCGCTCGGGCAGCCGGAATCCGCCGCCGTAGTTCTCGCACAGATAGCCGCGGGCCGGCCCGCCGCCGAGCTCGACCCGAATCTTGACGCCGCGCGGAATCACTGCGATCTCGCCGGGCTCGATGTCGATGATCCCGAACTCCGTCCAGATGCGCAGCTCGCCGATCTGGGCGACGAACAGCAGTTCGCCGTCGGCGTTGTAGAAGTACTCGTCCTCCATCGACCGGGTGACGAAGTAGACATGCGCGCCCATGCCCGACTGCGTCCCCGCATCGCCCGCGGTTGTAATGGTGCGGGTCCCTTCGATGAACGACAGCGGCTCGTTCGGCAACGGGATCGCACCCCAGCGCATCGGCGCGATCGGCAGTTCCACTTCGTGGCACGGCGCGGTGCGCCAGAGTCCGATATCTGTCCTGGCGAAGTCGCCGAAGTGAAACACAGTCGGCCGAATGCGGTACAGCCACGTGCGCTCGTTGCTCGCGCGCGGCGCGGTGAAGGGCGATCCGCTCAGCTGCTCGGCATACAGCCCGTAGGCGCATCTCTGCGGCGAGTTGCGGCCGATCGGGAGCGCCCCCGGCAGCGCCTCGGTTTCGAATCCGTTGCCGAAGCCCGACATGTAGCCCGGCGTCACCAGCGGCTGCCCGGCACGGGCCAGGTCTGGTGTCGCGGTCGGAAAGTCAGCCTTCATGTGCGCTCTCCTCGAGGCCCGACAGATCCACGTAGATATCGTCCTGCTCGATCTTCGCCGGCAGCGTCCTCAGCCGGTTCGTCGTCACCGCGCCGTCGGGTGCGCCGGTCCTGATGTCGAAGAGTGCGTAGTGAACCGGGCACTCGATGAGGCCATTGACGACGCATCCGTGGGACAGCGAGGCTCCGTGGTGCGGACAGGTGTCGGTCGAGGCGAAGATGCCGTCGGCGAGCCGATACAGCGCGAGCCGCCGCCCCTCGCACACGACGCCGAGTACATCATTGCCATTGAACGCCGAGAGTGCCGCAACCCGCACCCACGACCTGGGCTTGTCGCCACTCACGCGCTGTTTCCAATTCGCACTTGCCTTGCGCCTTCTGCCTTCTGCCTTGTGCCTTGTGCCTTCTCACTTCGCCGCGGCCGGCGACAGCACGCCGCGGCGTATCTGATCCTCTTCAATCGACTCGAACAGCGCCTTGAAGTTGCCTTCGCCAAACCCATCATCGCCCTTGCGCTGGATGAACTCGAAGAAGATGGGGCCGATCGCCGTCTTGCCGAAGCGTTGCAGCAGGACCTTGGTGAAGCCGCCCTCGACGACCCCTTCGCCGTCGATCAGGATGCCGTTCTGTTCCAGCCGCCCGAGATCCTCGCCGTGCTCCGGCAGCCGGCGATCCACCCGCGCATAGTAGATCGGGTTCGGAGCCGGCATGAACTCGACACCGCGAGCGACCAGCGCCTCGATCGAAGCGTAGAGGTCGTGGGCGCCCAGCGCGATGTGCTGGATCCCCTCGCCGCCGTATTCCGCGAGGTACTCCTCGATCTGCCCCTTGTCTCCGGCGTCCTGGTTGATCGGGATACGGATCTTGCCGTCCGGGCTGGTCATCGCGCGCGAATGGAGGCCGGTCAGCTTGCCTGCAATATCGAAGTAGCGAATCTGCCGGAAGTTGAAGATTCGTTCGTAGAACCCGGCCCACTCGTCGAGCCGGCCGCGATAGACGTTGTGGGTGAGGTGATCGATGTACCAGAGGCCGAGCCCCTCGGGCTTCGGATCGCGTTCACCGAGCCACTCGAAATCCACGTCGTAGATCGAGCCGTTCGCGCCGTAGCGATCAACGAAGTAGATGTGCAGGCCGCCGATTCCTTCGATCGTCGGAATTTCGAGCTCACCGGGATTGGTGGCGCGCTCGATCGGTCTGGCCCCGAGCTTGACCGCGCGTTCGAACGCATACTGCGCGTCGACCACGCGGAACGCCATCGCCGGCGCCGACGGCCCGTGCTCCTCGGCAAACCGCGCCGCAAACGAGCCAGGCTCGGCGTTCAGAATCAGGTTGATGCCCCCCTGCCGGTAGAGCGTGACGTTCTTCGACCGGTGCCGCGCCACCGCGGTGAACCCCATCTGCGTGAACAGGCGGTCCAGCTCGGCGGGGTCGGGATGGCAGAACTCGACGAACTCGAAACCGTCGGTTCCCATCGGGTTGGCGTCGCTGATGATCGGCGGTTCGGCGTCGTGTGGAAACGGACCCATGCGGGATCTCCAGTATCAGGAAACCGTCAGCGCGTGCAGCTCGCCGGCGGGCTCGGTAAACGAACAGGACCCAAAGCTCACGAGGGTGTGATCGCGGACGGCCCGGAGCGCCTCGACCGGCAGCTCGACGCTGCCCCAGCGAACGAATCGCTCGCCGAAATCGAGCCCGGCGGCGTCGGTCAGCTGCAGCAGGCGCTCGACAGTCCGACAGCGGCAGACCGGCGCGGCGGCCCGCGGCGGCGAGCAGTAGATTGAGATAGCCGTACATCGGCGCCACGGCCGATCCGGCTTCGTAGGTCAGGCGATAAGTCCCGCGAACGGCATGGTGCAGTCCGGCGGTGGCCTTGAACGCAACGTGAAGGCGGACGGCCTGGTCGATGAACGTCATCAGCGACGAGGCGCTGGGAAACGCGTCGGCCGTCAGTCCGCCGGTCCGGACCTTGGCCTTCAGACCGCGATCGCGGACCCGTTCCAGCCAGCGGCCCGCATCGTCACCGGCGACCACTTCCACGTAGACGTCGAACTCGGAGCCGAACGAGTCTGCCAGCCGGTCGATTCCTTCAAGTGTCTGCGGTTTGGATTCAATGGTGTCGACGACCGCCCTGTGCCGCGCGGCGTCGCGGTTGAACACGGTCACCGCCATGCGATCTTCGTCTGCCCCATCCCGGACGATCGCGCTCAACCGGACAACCTCTGCCCGATCAGCGGGTGCGGACTCGGCAGCGAACTCACCTAATCGCGAGACGGGCAGGACGAAGCGCCCCAGCATCCAAACATCCGGACCGGAGCGCGCCGCGATGTACTCGGCCACGGCGGCGGCCATCGCCAGCCCCGCCGGCGGAAACAAGCCTGCGTAGTCAACGACCTGACCCAGAAGCGCGAGCGCCGTTGCCGGTTGTGCCGTAGCCGAGGTCGGCGCTTCCGGCTGGGAACCGCGGTGCATATCACCAAGGTAGGCCCCCTGAATCAATATGTCCAATAGCGTCTGAGGCCGTGATCGATAATCAGCACCTATGAACGTGCCCGCGCGACCCGAGTTACGCCACCTTCGGTACTTCGCCGCTCTCGCCGACGAGCTCCACTTCGGCCGGGCCGCCGCGCGCCTCGCGGTCTCTCAGCCCGCGCTCAGCGTCCAGATCCGTCAGCTCGAATCGATGGTCGGCGCGAGGCTGCTCGACCGCCATAGCCGCCTGGTAGCGTTGACCGAGGCTGGCCGCACGCTGGCGGCCGCCGCCGAGCGCATCCTGCTGGAGGTGGACACCGCCATCGACGCGGCCCGCCGTGCGAGCGCGGGCGAAGTCGGCGTGCTCCGACTTGGCTTCGGTCCCACGCTGATGCTCTCGACGCTCGCCCGGGTCGTGCGTACCTACCGGCAGCGCTATCCGGACGTCCGCATGGACCTCCGTGAGCTCGCGACCGGGGAGCAGATGGACGCGCTCCTCCGCGGCGATCTCGATCTCGGGTTCGTGCGCGGCGCGGAAACCGACCCCCGGCTGCACGTCGAGCTGTTTGCCCGCGAACCCCTCCTGATCGCCCTCAACCGCGATCATCCGGCGGCGGCACAGGCCCGAGTCCCGCTTGCCTCGCTCGCCGGCGAGCCCTGGGTGCTGTTCCCCCGCTCGATTGCGCCCCAGCTCCATACGCAAGTGCTGCGGCTGTGCCACGACGCCGGTTTCACCCCCAACGTCGTCCAGGAGAGCCGTGAGGTGTACACCACCGTCGGGCTGGTCGGCGCGGGCGTCGGCGTGACGATTGTTCCCGCGGCTGCACAACGCATGTCTTGGAAGGGCGTCGTTTACAAACCCATCCCGCGCACCTCAGTTCGGCTGTCCATGGTCCGGCCGAGCGGGCCGGTCCCGCCGGTCGTGGAAGCGTTCCTTGCCATCGCGCGAAAGGCGACGTAGCATCGAGTGAGGAGACTCACCATGCGCCGCTGCCTCATCCTGGCCTGTGCCCTGGTTCTCCTTCCTGCCCTCGCCTTCGCCGACGAGGTCCTGCTGAAGGGCGGTGGAAAGATTTCCGGCCGCATCCTGTCGCGGACCGATACCGCGGTGCAGGTGGACGTTGGCGCCGGCATCATCACTGTGCCAATGGCAAGCGTCCTCTCGATTGAACAGAAGCGATCGATCGTCGACGAGTACGAAGAGCACGCCGCGCGCTTGAAGGACAGCGATGTCCAGGGATGGCTGCAGCTGGCGCGCTGGTCCTTGACCCAGGGATTGGGCACGCAGGCGCGGCGCGCCTACGAGCACGTGCTCGGTGTCGAACCCCAGAACGTCGAGGCCAACCAGGGACTCGGCCGCGTCCTCCTGGATGGCCGCTGGGTACCCGAGCCGGAGATCCATCGCGCCCGCGGCATGGTGCAGTTCGAGGGCCAGTGGATGACCCCGTCCGAGCGCGACGCGATTCTCGAGGAGCGCGACGACCGGTTCAACGAGTTGATGCGCCTCGACGCCGAGCGCCGCGCCCGCGACGCGGAAGCAGCGCGCGGCCGACGCGGAGGCTCGAGCGCAGCAGGCGACTCTCGACGCGGCTGTCGGCGGGATTCCGCTGTATTACGGCAGCGGCTACGTCGTCGGCGGCTATCCATCGTACGGGTATGGATACGGCTATGGCCGGCCCGGGTACGGCAACAAGTGGCGGCAACCGCCCGGCACAGTCTGGCCGCCGCTGGGAATGTATCCGAACACGCCGTTAGGAGTGTGGCCGTCCTTTCCAATCGGACCGGCCGGCAACTTCCCGATCGGGGGCGGTACGTTCCCGGTAGGCCCCTCATTTCCTCCTGGCAGCATCCACCCGGGCGGCGGTGGCAGACATCCGGGTGGTGGTCCGCGTCCCGGTCCACCGCCGGCCGCACACGGACCCTCAGGCAAGCCCTCAGGCGCTGCGCCTTCGGCGCCGGCCGGACGCGGTGCTGGCGGCGGTGGCGCGGCCCCACGCCCCTGACAAGGAGAGAGGAGACAGGAACTAGGAGACAGGAGACAGGAATCAGTTCCTCCTGCTTCCTGCCTCCTAACTCCTCTCTCCTCTCTCCTATTCAGCGCGTAACGCGACGAGCGGGTCCACCAGCGTCGCGCGCCGCGCCGGCAGCGTACGCGGCCACCGCGGCCACAAGCAGCATCAGGACGACCACGCCGCCGAAGCTGACTGGGTCGGTTGGCGTCACGTTGTAGAGCAGGCTACCGATCACCCTAGTAATCCCGAAGGCGCCGGCGATCCCGAGGAGGATGCCCCAGACCGCCAGCATCACGCCCTGGCGCATCATCATGCCCCGTACGTCGCGCGGCTCGGCGCCGAGCGCCATCCGGACGCCGAATTCCTGCGTCCGCTGCGACACGCTATAGGACAGCACACCGTAGACGCCGACAATGGCGAGGATGATCGCCAGACCACCAAAGACGGCGAACATCTGGCCGAACAACTGAAACTGCCAGAATCCGCGGCGGCGGATTTCGTCCATCGAGCTGGCAGCAAACATCGGAATCGATGAATCGGATGCGCGGACGGCGGCCCGTATTGCCGGGCTCAGCTCGGAAGCGTCACTAACGGAGGTCCTGACGATCAGTCCCGTGTTTGGCGTTTGCTGATACGCATACGCGACGAACGCGGCTGGTGTCACCTCGTTTTCCGCAATCTCCTCGATCATCAGGTCAGCCACGACGCCGATGACAGTGAACGTCTCCGCGTCCGGGTCCTGCAGCATGGTGAACTGGCGACCGATCGGATCGAGCCGATCGAGTTCACGGGCGCCGGCGAGCCGGTTGGGGCTGAGTCGCGGCAGCGCCGCGTTCTCCTCCGCGGTCGCCAGGAGCGTCCGCGCCATGCTCACGTTCACCACTGCCAGTCGTGAGCGGGTTGCTGACTCCTGTTCGGTGAGGCCGCGCCCGCGCAGCAGGGTCGCGCCGAGCGCGTCGAGGTAGTGAGCAGTGACCCCGGCGTAGAACAGTCTCGGCTCCCGGCCGGCGTCAAAGTTCTTGCCCGGAACGCGAATGCGCGTCATCGTGCCGCCGCCGTCGAGCGGAATCAGGTTCGACGCACCCGCCGCGAGGATTCCGGGCGTTCCCTCGAGGCGATGCAGGATGTCGTCGACCCGACGCAGCCGCGCGTCGGGCTCCGTGTGTGTCTCGGCCGGCATGTAGATCCGGGCAGTCGTGATCGGGCGCGTATCGAATCCCGCGTCGGCACGCTGCAGCTGCAGAAAGCTCCGGACGAACAGGGCCGCGCCAACCAGCAGGACGATCGACACCGCGACCTCGGCAATCACCAGCGCGTACCGCGCCCGGTTTCGGGCGCTGCCTTCGCCGGTTCGCCCGCCTTCGCGCAGTGCGGAGACCAGATCGCCGCGCGCCGCGTGCAGGGCCGGCGCGAGGCCGAACACGATTCCGGTCGCGATGCTGATGAGCAGGGTGTAGAGCAGCGTCCGGGCGTCGACCTCGAAATGAATCAAGTACGGAATGTCATCGGCTTGGACGCCGGCCCGGACGCCGCCGACGCCCGCGTAGGCGAGCGCGATGCCGATTGGGCCGCTGACCAGACCGAGGACCATGCTCTCGGTAATCAACTGCCGCACGATGCGGCCGCGGCCCGCACCGACAGCGGCCCGCACCGACATCTCGCGAGCCCGGGCCGTGGCCCGGGCCAGCAGCAGGTTGGCGACGTTCGCGCAGGCGATGAGCAGCACGAGCGTCACCGCTCCCATCGCGGTGAGCACGAAGAGCCGCGCGTCACCCGGCATGTAATATTCGGTCAGCGGATTGACGAGCACGCTCCATCCAGCGTTCTCGGGATACTGGCCGGCCAGGCGCGCCGCGACCCCCACCAGCGATTCCCGCGCCTGCTGGAGCGTCCGGTCCGGTGCGATCCGCGCAAAGACCTGGAGGTCTCGGGCCTGCCGCGGCTGCTCTCCCGCAAGCGGCACCAGCGGCACCCAGGCCACCTCCTGGAACGGGAACTTGACGCGGGGCGGAAGCACGCCGATCACGGTGTGAGGACGCGCGTTGACCGCGAGGGCGCGGCCGATGATTCGTGAATCGGCGTTGTAGCGCCGCCGCCAGAGTTCGTCGCTCAGGATGACGACCGGGGCCGCGCCGGGCCTGTCGTCCGATTCGGTGAAATCGCGCCCGAGGGCCGGGACGACGCCAAGCATCGAGAAGAGCCGCCAGCTCACGGCCGCGCCCTGGACGCGCTCGGGTTCGTCGGTATCCGAGAAGGTGAGGCTGCGGCTCTGCAGCCCGGACAGCGTCTCGAACGCCGTCGCCTGCTCCTGGTAGTCCCGCAGGTCCTGGAAGGAGACGTTGCCTCGTCGCACGCCGCCTTCCGGCTGGGTGGACCTGACGGTGACCAGGCGACTGCTGTCACGGAACGGCAGCGAATCGATCAGCGTCGTGCTGACCACGCTGAACATCGTGGCATTCGTGCCCATGCCCAGGGCCAGGCACGTAATGGCGAGGATTGAGGCGAGCGGCGCGCGAACCAGTCCGCGCAGGGCGAGGCGCAGGTCGTGCAGCATCGGGGAATTCGACGATTGTCGACGGCCGGCGGTTCCCGAGTATCCGCCGAACGGCGCTGAGAGTACACTAGCGCCCGCCCCTCACGAAGGAGGCCGGATGCGGGTATTGCTGTTGTCGATGCCGGACTCGTTCGAGCACATGGCGCCGATCGCGATTCGGATGCCGAACGGGGCGCTCGCCTCGCTCGCGGGCAATCTTGATTCGCACCACGAAGTCGCGATCGCCGACCTGGTGCTCGTGCAGGGACGCGTCGGCGCGACCGTCACGCGCCTGATCGGCGAGTTCGAGCCCGACGTGGTCGGGCTCTCGGTGATGACGTTCCAGCGCGCGACGGCCTTCGCCGTGGCCGAGCTGGTACGGCGCCTCGCGCCGAACGCCCACATCGTGGCGGGTGGGTACGACCCCAGCCTCGCTCCCGACGTCTATTCCCCCGCGACCGCGATTGACATCCTCGTGCGCGGCGAAGGTGAGCACACGTTCCGCGAGCTGATCCGAGCCCTGGAGGGAGGGTGCCAGCTCTCGGCCATCGCCGGGCTCTCGTACCGCCCCACCGCCGGTGCAGCTCTGGTCCACAATCCCGAACGCCACGTGAGCCGGCTGGCGGCCGAACCGCTCGCGCTGCCCAAGCGCGCCGCCCGCGTCCTCGACGGCTACACGCTGCTCGGCCGGCGCGTCGACGTCGTCGAGACGTCGCGCGGCTGCACGTTCGACTGCAGCTTCTGCTCGATCATCGAGATGCGCGGCCGGAACTTCCACCCGTATCCGCTCGATCGGGTGCTCGACGACATTGCTGACGCGCGCCGCCACGGCGCCGAGGCCATCTTCCTGGTCGATGACAACATCACGCTCGACGTCAAACGGTTCGAGCGGCTATGCGAAGCGATCGTCGAACGCGGGCTCGAGGGGATGGAGTACTTCGTGCAGGCGATGACCGCTCCGCTCGCGGAGCACGGGGCGAGACTCGCCCCGCTTATGCGCCGAGCCGGATTCCGCTACGTGTTCCTCGGAATCGAGAACATCCTCGCCGACGACCTCGCGTTCCTCAAGGCATCGGCGAAGAACGCGCAACGGGAGCACGGCCGGACGGTCGGCAACGCATCGATCTCCGCAATTCAGCACCTGCACGAGAACGGCATGTACGTCGTCGGCGGCCTGATTGTCGGAAATCCTGACGACACACGCGAGTCGATCGAAGCCAACCTGGCGTTCGCGCGCGAGTACGTGGACTGGCCGTATATCCAGCATCCGACCCCCTATCCGCGCACCCCGATGACCGAAACCTTCCGTCAGCGCGGGCTGATCGTCGAAGAGGACGTGGCGCGATACGACGGGACGACCGCGGTCGTCCGCACGGAGCACGTGACCGCCGAAGAGGTGGAGTTCATGCGGTGGCGCGCGGAGCGCTGGATGAAGGTCCGCCACATGCCGGTGGCGGTGTTTCACAGCCCGGGATTCGTGCTGCGGCACGGCCTCTCGATGCTGCGGCATACGTTTGCCGGCACGTCGCTGCGATCGCTGCTTGGTCTCGAGGACGAACATGTGAGCTTCGAACGGTTCCGGGAAGTCCGACGCCGGGAACGCACCGCCGCGGTGAGCTGAAGGGGTCAGAAGATCTCGCCAAAGAGCGCCCAGAACTGCTCAAGCAGGCGCGACCAGAGGGAGCGCCGCCGCCACTCCTCGAGCGTGATCCGGCGGGCGTGCTGGCGATCGCGATCGAAGTCCTCGAGGAGCCGCGCCGCCAGCTCGGGACTCGACACCGCGACGTTCAGCTCGTCGTTCAGCTCCAACGACCGGTTGTCGAAATTCGATGAGCCCACGATGTTCCACGTCCCGTCGACGACAAACGTCTTGGCGTGCATCATCGTCGGCTGGTACTCGTAGATCTCCACACCCAGCTTCAGCAACTCCTCGTAGTAGCGCCTGGAGGCGTACTTCACCGGCTTGGCGTCGGTCTTGTCACCCTCGACGAGCAGTCGGATGTGCACACCACGGTTCGCTGCGTCCTGCAGCGACCAGCGGCTCGACTCGTCGGGCATGAAGTACGGCGTGGTGATGTCGACGCTCCGGCGGGCGGCAGCGAGACCGAGCAGGTAGAGCCGCTTCATGTCGTTCGCCCCGCCGCTTGGCGAGCTGCGAACCACGAACGCCGCTCCCTGATCTCCGCGGACCGGCCCCACGTCGTCGAGCTCGGGCATCGCTTCGGCGACGGCCTCGGTGAAGTTCTCGTAGAAGCCGCCTTCCAGCAGGCGCGCCGCCGGGCCGATCACCTGAACCATCGTGTCGCGCCAGTGATCTTCGTCCTGCGCGTTTCCGTTCCAGTGATCGGCGATTCCGACCCCGCCGGTGAACGCCACTTCGCCGTCGATGATCAGGACCTTGCGGTGGGTGCGGTAGTTCACCTCCTCCAGCGAGTACCACCGGAGCGTGTTGAAGCGCACGACGCGGCAACCCGCATCCTCGAGCTGCTTCACATCGTCGCTGTCGATGCCGCTCCCTCCCACAGCGTCCACGACGAGATTGACGCGGACCCCGCGGCCGGCCGCCTCGGCGAGCGCCCGCGTGAACGCGCCGGCAACCTCGCCGGACTCGTAGATGTAGGTTTCGAAGCTGATCCGTCGCTTCGCCTGCTGAATGGCCTCGAGCATCGCCGGGAAGATCTGGTCGCCATTGGTCAGGACGGCGAAGCGGTTCCCGTGCGTCAATTGCGCACCGAGCAGGCCTGCGACGTATTCTGCGTGGTGAGGATCCCCCGCGCCGCTCTCACTCCGAAGTCTCAGGGTGACCTGATCCTGGGCGAGCAGGAGCAGCGAGGCGACCACGGCGGCCGTGATCACCACGCCGAGCGCGACCTTGCGAAGCCTTGGCAGCCGCATACAGTCCGGGTTCAGCAATTTCCGGGCCGAACCGCACGCGTCGGGCCCTCAGCTGCGAGATGATTGGCACGATGGCAACGTCGAGCGACGAGGAGCGCTGCGCGGAAGCGCGGCGGCTGCGGCGGATAGACGACGCGTTCGCGGCCGGCGCCCTCGAGGCACTGCGCGCCGCGGTCGAGGACCCGGCAGCAATCCCGAACGGCGTGATGCCCCTCACCATCGGGTCGTGCCTGGTGTACGCGGTCTATCACAGCCCGCTCGCGTTCATTCGAACCCTGCTCGACATCGGCGCCGATCCGAACGCGCCGGCCGACGACGGGTTCCCCCCGCTGATCGCGACGCTCAGCGCGATGCAGCCGACGCCCGGGGCGCGGCAGCGCGAGGACGGGCACGACGTCCTGCGGCTGCTGCTCTCATGCGGCGTCGACCCGAACCAGCGGGGCATCAACGACTACACGCCGCTGCACATGGCGGTCGCGATCCGCGACGCCGCCGCCGTGCACATCCTTCTCGATGGCGGTGCCGATCCCGACCTTCGCACGCGAATCGATGATCACGAGACGCCGCTGGAGATGGCCTGCGCCGCCGGCCTGAGCGAAATCGCGGCCCTGCTCGAGGGTCGCGGGGCGCCGCTGCGTCAGCGGCTGCGCTCGGGCCTGATCCTGTTGGCCGAGGTGACGGGCACGGGCGAGCCGGTTCACCGCCAACGAAACTATCGCGTCCGGCTTCGTACCTGGTTACCCGACGGCACGCCAGTCCGCTGGTCCACTGCCTGGGGACGCGTGGATGACGCACGTCTCGAAGACGACGGCGGGACACTCGTGACGACCATCTTCGTGAACCGCGGACAGTTGATGAATGGCCTCTTCTATGGCCTTGACAGCATGCGCGTCGGCGGCATGCGACGCCTCGAGATCGCACCGCATCTCGGATTCGGCGATCACGGCGTCCCTGATCTCATTCCGCCCAAGGCGACGTTGACCGTCGAAGTGACAGTGCTCGCGGCCGTTCCTTGATTCAGTTGCAGCCGGAGCGTAGCATCGAGGTGAGATCTCTTCGGGAATCACCTGTGCGTCATTGGTCAACCATCGCGTTGCTTCTGGTCCTCGCCCCGGCCATGGCCGGCGCCGATGACGTGATCCTCAAGGGTGGCGGCCGGGTGTCGGGACGGATCCTGTCCCGTACCGACCAGGCCATCGAAGTGGACGTCGGCGCAGGGACGATCACCGTGCCGATGACGAGCGTCGTCCGCATCGATCAGAAGCGATCGCCGCTCGACGACTATTACGAGCGAGCGGGAGCGCTCCGCGCCGACGACGCCGCGAGTTGGCTGGCATTGGGCAAGTGGGCATCGAGCCAGGGGCTCGGCGCGCAGGCGCGCACCGCCTTCGAGAACGTCGTGGCCGCGGATCCCGCCAACGTCGAGGCGAACCAGGCGCTCGGCCGGGTATTCATGGACGACCGATGGGTGACGCAGGAGGAGAGCTACCGCGCGCGCGGCTTCGTGCAGTTCGAAGGCGAGTGGATGGCGCCCGCCGAACGGGACGCGATCGTGAGGCAGCGCGACGCACAGCAGCAGGCGGAGATCGCGCAGCTCGAGGCCGAGCGGCGGACCCGGGAAGCCGAAGCCCGCGCCGCCGAGGCCGAGGCTCGCGCACGCGAGGCAGAGGCTGCTGCGGCCCCTGGCAACGCCGGCTACCCGTTGTATTGGGACGGCTACTGGGGATACGGGCCGCCGGTCTGGCCGACGCGCCCGATCGTGACCCCGCCGCGGCCGACCCCACCAATCGCGCGGCCGCCCGCACGGCCACGGCCGGACGAGGAGCGCCAGTGATGCGGCGGCTGATACTCGCCTGCCTTTTCGGCCTGGGGCCGATCGCCGGCGTCGCGCACGCGCAAACCGTTGATGAGATCGTCGCGCGGCACATCGAGGCGCGCGGCAGCGCCGCCCAATGGCAGGCGGTGCGGACCCTCCGCATGACCGGACGAGCCATGGCCGGACCCGGCCGCGAGGCGCTGATCACCAGGGAGATCAAGCAGCCAGGCCGGGTCCGAACCGAGTTCACGTTCCAGGGCATCACAGGCGTGTTCGCCTTCGACGGCAAGCGCGGCTGGCAGATCTCGCCACTGACCGGGGTGATCCAACCGAGGCTGATGCCGGCCGACGAGGCGCTCCTCGCCGTCGAACAGGCCGACCTCGACGGGCCGCTCGTCGCCGCGCGGCGGCACGGCGCCGCACTGGTCCTCGTCGGACGGGAGACGATCGCCGGTCGTGAGACGTTCCGGATACGCGTGACGCCGAAGAACAGTCCGGCCCAGGAGCACTATGTGGATGGGGAAACGTTCCTCATGCTCCGCTCGGACACGAACCGAACGGTGGGCGGACGCAACCTCGCCGTTGAGACGACTTTCAGCGATTACCGCAGTGTCGGCGGCCTGGTGTTCCCGCACACCATCGAGATGGGCGCCGCGAATCGCCCGGATCGCCTGCGAATAGTCGTGGAGACGATCGAGTTGAACCCGACGATCGATGACTCGCGATTCAAGGCGCCGTCAGGAACCCGAAAGTGAGAAGTGAGAACCAAAGCTTCACAACTTGCTTCTCACTTCTCACCTCTCACTTCTAACCTCTCACCTGGTGTTCTGCCCGCCCGGGATCGTGATCTCGATCGTCCGGTCGTTGCCGCTGTTCGGGTGCTGGATGTTCACCCAGGCGCGGCGCTTGTTCGTCGGATCGAAGAACAGGCCGGTGAACTCGGAGCCCTGGGTGCCGTTGCTGGCCCAGCGCGCGATCCCTTCACCGGCATCCAGCAGGTCGCCATCGTTGTTCAGATCGACCGCCAGCCAGATGTCGTCGTCCTGGCCGCCGTTGCGATCCTCGACGATGTAGATGAAGCCGTCGGCGTCGACGGCCAGGTTGTCGGGACTGTTCAACGCGGTCCCGACCGGCTGACCGGTCGCCAGGTCGATCGTGTTGCGGTTGGCGAACACTGAAATCCGCTGGGCAGCAAGGTCGAGGACGTAGACCTCGTGGGTGGTGGTGGTGGCTACGAAGAGGTAGTCGCGCCCGTTCACTGTCTTGATCTGAATGTCTTCGGGCCGCTGGTAGTCAGTGCCCTTGAACGCGGGCCGGTCGGTGGTGTTGCGCGCGTCCACCGAGGTCACGCCGCGGGTGTCGGTCATCGTCAGCGCGCCGGCCAGCGCCGCGCCGCTGGCGTCGGTGAACGGCACCCAGGTGTAGGCGCCGGTCGCATTCGGCGCGGTGCCATCGCCAACGCGAAGCACTGAGGTCTGCCCCGCCGCGAAGTAGTCGGCGCCGGCGTAGACGTCGGCCAGCCGCGCGGCGGACGTGAACCGGTAGATGTTCCCGCCGTTCAGCTCGTCGATGAAGTACATGTTTCCGACCTTGTCGAGCTGGATGCCCTCATGCGACGTCCGCGGAACGGCGTTCTGGTGGACGAAGTCGGCGTTCACGTTGCTGCCGGCACCCACCGGGTTGACCAGGCCGGCCGCGTCGAGCGGGTTCTTCAGCTCGAAGAGCCGCCCGTACGGTGACGTCGAGCCCGCCGCCGCGGTCTCCCACGACTCTTCCGCAGTGATCAACGTCCCCCACGGCGTCCAGTAGCAGGCGTCGAACGACACGTGTCCGCCCGCAGTCGGCGTGTACCAGACCGTATCGGTCTGCCCCGTCCAGAGGTCCGTGCGCTGAACACCGGACTGGCCGGTCTCGAACACCGTGAACAGATACCGGCCCTGGTGCGGACCGGTCTCGTTCGTGGCGATCATGTCGAAGCTGCCGGTGTTCGGAATACCCAGCGCGATCTGAGTCGCGCGATCGGCGACCGACCGCTGCTCGAAGTCCTCGTTGCCGAACCGGATCGGCATCGCTTCAGCAGCGGAGCCAACGGCGATCGGGCCGGCCGAGGCGACCAGCGGGTTGATGTCCGAGAAGCGCGTACCGTTCGCATACAGAATCGTGCCCGCCAGGACCGTGCCGCCGATTGCGGCGATGCAGGCGTCGTGCCGTGACAATCTCATCGTGCCTCCTGTCGATCCGGGTCGTCCGGACCGCAGGAGTGTTTGTACCGGGCCGAGATGACACGGCCGGCAACGTCATCTGTCGTTTCCGCGAAATCGACGTGATCGGCCGGTAACCAGCGGCTCGATCTACTCCGTGGAGGGTGCTATCTGCGATACACGACGCGGCCGTCGAAGATCGTGACTGCCGCCTGGACATCGTCGGCGGCCCTGGGAGGTTCCGCGAAGATATCTCGAGTGAGCACGACGATGTCAGCCAGCTGGCCTGGAGCAAGCCGGCCCTTTCGATCTTCGTCGAACGCAGCGTAGGCGGCACCGGCCGTGTACCCGTCGATCATCTCATCGAGCGAGAGCCGCTGCGACGCGACGGAGCCGTGGCCGATCCGGTTGAGGCCGATCCAGATTCCGGTCAGCGGGTTGAGCGACGCTACCGGCCAATCGCTGCCGAATGCCAGCCGGCCCCCCCGCTCCCGGATGTCCTTCCACATCCAGCCCCGCGCCTGGCGCTCCGGCCCGATGTTGCCCGCCCATTGACCGCGCGGATTCGGGCTGTTCATCAGGCGGGTATGAGGTGGCTGCATCGACGCAATCACTCCAAGCGCGCCAAACCGCGGCACGTCAGCCAGGTCGATGGTTTCGATGTGCTCGACGCGATGCCGGCGCCCTCGCGCCGGCGGCGGATTTGCCTTCGCGGCCCGCTCGAACGCGTCGAGCGTCATCCGGACCCCGCCGTCGCCGATGGCGTGAACAAAGATCTGCCAGCCGCGCGCGTCGAACATGCGGACAATGCGATCGAGCTCGGGCGCCGGATAGTTGGGAACACCCCTCGTCGCGGGATTGTTGACATATGGCGCGAGCATCACCGCGGTGTTGGTCTCGATGACGCCGTCCACGAGCAGCTTTACGGCCCCGACCTTGAATCGATCGTCGTTCGCGATGCGGCGGCGGATCGCGTCGAACCGATCCGCGTCGGCCTCGGTGAATCCCGGCGACACCGACAGGGAGGAATAGACGCGCAGCGGCAGCTCGCCGGCCGCACGCGCCTCTTCATACACCGCAAACTCATCATCGTTGCCGCTCGCGTTCTGGATGCTGGTGACACCGATCGCGTGGGCGCGCTCGATGCCGGCGGCGATCGCGCGGCGCTTCTCGGCCCGTGACGGCTCGGGCATCACCTTGCGGACCAGGCCTTGTGCCGATTCCTTCAAAAGCCCATCCGGCTCGCGCGTGTTCCCAATCCGGGTGATCGCGCCGTTCGGCGGGTCGGTCGTCGAGCTGTCGATGCCGGCGGCCTGGAGCGCCCTGCTGTTCACCCAGGAGCTGTGGCCGTCGAAGCAGACGAGCACGGCGGGCCGATCCGGCAGCGCACGATCGAGCTGTGCGCGCGTTGGCAGCCCGTCGGGAAATGCGCCGTAGTTCCAGCCGCGGCCGCGGATCCAGGGCACACCGGGATTCGC
The DNA here is from genome assembly GCA_963709325.1 of uncultured Acidobacteriota bacterium. Lineage (GTDB taxonomy): Bacteria > Acidobacteriota > Vicinamibacteria > Vicinamibacterales > UBA2999 > VFZN01. The sequence goes on from CAVPVV010000003.1 coordinate 249,367, forward strand.
GGCGGCGAAGTCGCGGATCTTCTGCAGCACGTCTTCCAGCGTTCGAGCCCCGCTCAGATCCAGTTCCTGCAGGCTCTGCGCCCCGCTGACGAAGTGCACGTGGCTGTCGTTGAAGCCGGGCAGCACGGCCGCGCCCCCGGCGTCCACGACGCTCGTGGACGGTCCTTTCAGCGCCTCGATCGAGGTCCGGGTACCGACCGCGACGATCTGCGACCCGCGGACGGCCACGGCCTCCTGACGCGGGCTCCCGGCTCCGGTGAAGACGCGGCCGTTGACGACAACAAGGTCCGCGGGCGCCGGTTGTTGCCCGGCGACCCCGACCGCCATCACTGCCGCGACGCACGCCGCGAACCTCGCGAACCCCGAGAACCTCGAGAACCCCGAGAACCCCGAGCGAACCTCGAGAACCCCGAGAACATCAGAACTCGTAACGGACGCCGAGCTGCACCGTGCGCGGCCGGACCACCGAGAGCGACTGCTGCCACGGCGTGGTCGCCGTCACCTGCGAGCTGTTGTTCCGGAGCGTCAGCACCGTGTCGGAGTTGAAGATGTTCAGGAAGTCGACCGAGAACCGCAGCCGCTGGGAGCTGGCGATCCGGATGTCCTTGTCGAGCCGGATCTGGAAGTCGTTCACGGCCGGTAGCGCATACGTGCCCCGAGTATCCGCGAGGATGGTCACATCACCCTGTCCGGCGCCCATCCCACGGACGATGATCTGGCGGCCATAGGGCCGGCCGGACTCGAAGGAATAGCGCCCCCCGACCTGAATCCCCCACATTGCGGCGTAGGTGGCCGACAGCTTCACGGCGTGTGTCGCATTGGTCGCGGTCGGCCCGAAGGCGTTCAGCGTGTCGTTGGGATCGCGTCCGTAGCCGGCGGTCGGAGACAGGTTACTGAAATCCTGCTGGGTGCTGCCGGTGACCGAGCCCGATCCGAACGCCTTCGAGTCCTGCCAGGTGTAGGAAGTCTGGGCCTGGATGTTGTTCGAGAACCTCCGGTTCACCTCGATCACGACCGACTTGAAGGACTGGTCCAGATCGCCTCGGTTCACGACCGTGAAGAGCTGCGATCCGACGCCGCTCGTGAGGTTCTGCACCGTGATGATCTGGCTGTTCCCTTCGAAGGTGTCGACGATGTCGCGCGGGACGTAGGTGCCGCGGTTGTCACGCAGCCGCACGAAATCGCCCTCGTTCTTGTAAACGAACGAGACGGCCACACCGGTCCGATCCGCGACCTGCTGCTCGACGCCGACCGAGAACTGATCGGTGTACTGGTTGTTGAGTCCGCCGTCTACCCCGAAGTTCAGTTTTGGATCGGTCACGCTGACCGGGATGTCGTACTGCCCCGTTGCCGGATTGATCTCGCGCACGTAGGTGACGGCGCCGCCCGGGGACGTGCCGGAGAACATCAGCGAGGTCAGCTTCCCGTAGAAGCGGCCGTAGCCCGACTTGAGGACTGTCCGCCCGGACTTGGTGAGACGATAGGTCAAACCGATCCGCGGCGCCAAGGTATTGAAGGAAATCAGGTCCGGGATGCCCGCGTACGAGACGACTGGCGGCGAGAAACTGGCGCCCTTGATGCCGTCTAGCGTGGCTTCGGAGGTCATCTCCGGCACATCGCCGCGCACGTTGTCGAAACGGAGGCCGACATTGACGGTCAGCGCGTCATTCACGGTCCAGGTGTCCTGCCCGTAAAGGCCGAGGGTCCTGATCCGTCCGCCGGTCGCCGACGGCTCGCTGTAGGTGGCGCGGTAGGCCGCGCTGCTGAGATCGGTGTAGCTGACGCCACCGATGCGGATGCCGACCGTCCGCTGCGTCCCATACGTCGTCTGGATGCCGGTCTTGAGGTCGTGGGTGCCGCCCAGCCACGAACGGGTGTTGGCCAGCGATGCGTCGAGCGTGGTCCGGTTGTGGAACTGCTTGCTCGCGGTCTGGCCGTTGACCGACGAGATGCCGGTGGATTGATCGGTGCGGCCCGGGGTCTCGAAGTCGTCCGAGTAGGGCGTGAAGTTGTCGCGGATGTAGATGCCGCCGCCGCGAACTTCGAGCAAGGTGGCGCTCCCAAACGAATGGGTGTACTGGCTGTAGATCACCGGGTTGTGCCCGTGCTCGACGGTCTGGGTGACGAGCGGCGCGGTTCGCGACGCGGTTGCTGCGCAGCAGAAGTTGTTGTTGTTGAAGCCGATCGACAGGTTCCCATTCTCGGAAGGCCGCCACGTCGCCTTGACGAACGGCTTGAAGTTGCGGCCGCCCGCCTTCTCGCTGTTGGGATCGACGCCGACGCCGGTGGTCATCTGCCGCGTCGCGGTCAGCAAGCCGTAGAACCAGATCCGATCGCGCTTGATTGGGCCGCCCAGCTCTCCGGTCCCCTGCTGGTTGTAATGGATGGTGTAGGGGAACTGCTCGTTCGGCGTGTTGTTGGCGACCCAGTCGCCTGGAATGAAATAGCCGCTGCCCATCCCGCGGAACTGGTTGCTTCCCGACTTGGTGACGATGTTCACGACACCGCCCTGGAAGCTGTGGAACTCGGCGGAGGCGCCAATCGCCTTGACCTGCACTTCCTGCATGATGTCGGGGCTCGGGAAGTCCCACACTCCGCCGTTGGACACCGCCGAGATGTCCACGCCGTCGTACTGGAACTGGTTCTGGTCGCTGCTCGACCCGAAGATGATGAACCGCGAGTCGTTCGGCACCTGGTTGATGCGCACCGACGGCGCGAAGGTGACAACGTCGAAATACGATTGCCGCGCGGTCGGAACGTTCTGGAGCAGTTCCTGGTTGAAGTTCGTGGAAAAGCCGGCGTTGGCCGCGTCAACCACCGGTGACGAGCCGGTCACGGTGACCGACTCCTGGAGGTTGCCGACCTCGAGCGTCGCGTCCACCTGGATGGTGCGTCCCACTTCCACGCGGATGTCCTCGCGCCGGACCGACGTGAACCCCTGCAGCGTGAACACCATCGTGTAAGTGCCGATCGGCAGATTCGCGAAGGAGTAGAGGCCCTGCGCGTCGGTCACCGCGACCGCGGCGCCGCCAATCCGCGCCGGGCTCGACGCTTCGACCGTGACTCCGGCCATCACCAGACCGCTGTTGTCACGGACGAATCCCCGGAGCCCTCCTGTCGATGTCTGGGCCGCACCCGCGAGCGCGGTCCCCAGCACTAGCACAACCACCAGCAGTCCCCGACCCGTTGCTCGACCAATCATTGTCGCCTCCCGAGCCCGTGCATTTGAACCGTCGCGCTTTGAACCTTAGTGCTTGAACCCGCGTGCTTTGAACCCGCGTGCGTCAGGGCAGCGCGAAGGCCACCCACTCGGGGGCATGCGTGCTGCTGCCAACCGTCACGAGGACGTATTGCTTGCCGCCGTGCATGTAGGTGATCGGCGCGCCGGTCGTGCCTGCGGGCAGCTCCGTCTCCCAGAGCACCATGCCGGTCTTCTTGTCGTAGGCGCGGAACTTGTTGCCCCACATGCCGTCGCGGTTCGTGCCCGGGATCGAGTCGCTTCCCTCGCCGATGAAGAGCAGCGACTTCGTGAGCAGCGGCGCCGCGCGACCCGGGACGCCGAGCGGCGGCAGGTTCAGGTCCTTGACGAGCGGGTGGTGGCGCGGGCCATCCCCGTTCGGCACCATCCACAGCTGCTCGCCGCGGTTCATGTCGATGGCGGTGATGCGCCCGTACGGCCCCTTGAAGATCGGGAATCCGTCGATCGACAGATCCGGGCCCGGCCATGGTGGCTGCTGTTGCTGCGGCCGCCCCTGGTTGGGCGGTGTGCCGCGCGCCTGCGTCGCATAAAGCAGCGTCCCTTCGGGATCCTCGACCTTGTAGGCGCGGGAGATGCCCGGGAGGGTATGTGAGACGGCGTAATAGACGCCGGTCTCCGGATCGAACGCGCCGGTGTGCCAGTTGCCGGCGCCCCATCCGCCCGGCATGATCAACGCGCCGCGCTTGCCGCCCGCTTCGGTGCTCGGCACCTGCGGCGGCGTGAACATCGGTCCGAGCACGAAGTCCTTCACTTTCTCCTTCGCTCGGGCCCGTAGTTCGGGCGTGTAGTCGATCAGATCGTCCTCGGTGAAGCCCTGCCGATCGAACGCCGGCGGCCTGGTCGGGAACGGCTGCGTCTTCGCTGTCGCTTCGCGCGGCACCGTGGACTGCGGCACCGGCCGCTCCTCGATCGGCCACACCGGCTTGCCGGTTTCGCGGTCGAACACGTAGAGGAACGCGGTCTTGCTCGGCTGCATCACGGCCTTAATCCGTCGCCCATCAACCGTGATCTCGCCGAGCGTTGCCGGGCCAACCGTGTCGTAGTCCCACAGATCGTGGTGCACCATCTGGAAGTGCCAGGCCCGCTTGCCGGTCTTGGCGTGGATGGCGACGAGCGAGTCCGAGAAGAGGTTGTTGCCGGGACGGTGGCCGCCGTAGACGATGCCGGTCGGTGCGGACAGCGGAACGTAGACGAGATCGAGCTCTTCGTCGGCGGTCAGGCAACACCACGACGCGAGGTCGCCCGAGTAGGTGTATGAATCCTCACCCCACGTCTCGACGCCGTACTCGCCGGCGTGGGGCACGACGTTGAAGATCCACAGGAGCTTCCCGGTGCGGACGTCGAAAGCGCGGATGTTCTCCGGCGTGGCCTCCTTCTTGACGCCGCCGTCACCCGCGCCGGCGGTGGCGCCCGCCACCACGATCACGTCGTTGACGATGATCGGACCCGCCGTCCAGCTGAAGAGGCCGGCGAGCTCGGCGTCCCAGTGCAGCATGACTCTGCCCTGATCGCCGAAGGCCTTGTCGTACTCACCGGTCTTCAGATCCAGCGAGTACAGGTACTCGCCGCGGACGAGCAGCAGCCGTTCAGCATCGTCCTTGTGCCAGTACTCGGCGCCGCGCGGGCTGGGCCGTGAGATCTCTTCGATGGTGTCGCCGAACGGCTTCTGCTCCCACTTCGTCTGGCCGGTGGCCGGATCGAGCGCGCGGAGGAGGCCCACCGCGTTCGGCGCGTAGAGGACGCCGTGGATCATCAGCGCCGTCGAGCGGAAGTTCCCGGAGATTCTCAGCTCCGGGTAGCGCTCCTTGAGACTCTGGATCGGCGCCGGGCTGTCGCCATGCCACCTGCAGCTGGCTGACGTTGGCCGGAGTGATCTGATCGAGCGGGAGATAACGTGTGAAGGCCTTATCACTGCCCCAATAGCGCCACTCGGGCAGGGGTCCGGATTCCGCGTGCATGGCCAATCCGGCCATGAGTCCGCCGAGCAGAACGATTCCGCCACTGAGCCACAGCCGCCGCATGCCGCCCCCTTCCGGAGCTGTCGCGCCGGAACCGCGCGCACTGAGACGCGCGGCTCGGTCGCGAGGACGTTTCGAGGCGCATCTTCGAGAGAGGGCGCCGCGTTGTCAAGCAGTATAGAGGCGATCCCTGCCAAAGGCCGTGCAGTATGCGCGCGACCTATGTGCGTATAACGCCGAATACCAACCCGCTAATGAGCCGCGCACGGGCGCCGCGGCGGCTTATCGCTTCAGTCGAGGGACGAACTTCGTGACGCCCTGAATCGGCCCGACCTCGCCGGCGTAGACGTCGCCCTGCGCGTCTACCGTGACGCCCTCACCCATCGAACCGTAGCCGCCCATCCCGGACGCCTGCTTCGAGACGTGTTCGGGGACGAAGAACCACACCTCGCCGCTCCTGGCACTCCCGACCCGCAGCCCCTTGCGCCAGCCGGGGTTGTAATTGTCGTCCGATTCCGAGTCGATGGCGTAAAGCGTGTCGTCCGTGCTGATCGCGAGCCCGCTGATGCGGCTGAACTGGTACCAGGTGTCGAGCAGCTTTCCGTCCTGGTCGAAGATCTGGATGCGCCGGTTGCCGCGATCGGCGACGAACAGGCGGCCCTTCGAATCGAAGGCCAGCGCGTGTGGCCCGCGGAACTGCGACGGTCCATACCCGTAAGACCCGAACGTCTTGATGAATTTCCCGTCTTTCGAGAACTTCGAGATTCGGCCGATACCGTCCGGCGGGTTCTGATCCAGGTACTGGGCGTTGTGCGCCTCGCCGACGAAGATGCTACCGTCGGGCGCAATGACGACGTCGTTGGGCTCGGTGAATGCCTCAGGCGGGTTGCCGGCCTTGCCCGGCGAGCCGAGCTGCAGCAAGACCCTTCCGTCAGGGCTGAACTTGGTAACGGTGTGTCCCTTACCGGCCGAATCGGGAAACTGCTTGAGCTCGGCATCGGTCGCCGAGCGCGCGTCCACGACCCAGACGTTGCCGTCCTTGTCCACGTCCATTCCGTGCGGCCAGAGAATCTGCCCGGCGCCAAAGCTCTTGATCGCCTTCCCGCTCGGGTCGAACTTCACGATCGGGTCCACCTTCGAGCCGGCGCACGAATTGGCGCCGCACCGATCGCCCGCCCAGATCGACTTGCCGTCCACGTCCACCTGGATGGCGCTCACCGAACCCCATTTGCGCCCGTTCGGCAGCGTGCCCCAGTTGCGGACAGTCTCGTAGGGATTGGGCAGGTTGTTGATCGGAGTTACCTTCGCCTGCTCGGGCGGCGCCGACGAACCGCGCGGCGGCGCTTGTGAAGACGGCTGCTGGTCGGCAACCGCCAGCGAACCGGCGGCGGCAAGCGCGGTGAGTGCGATCGGAAGAGACCGGCGAAGGGGCAGCAGCGGGGCGTGAGCTCTCACGCGCGGCATTGTATTCCGATCCAAGATGGCGCCGACGTGACCGCTGCCACCGGCGAAACGCCGCACCTGCGCCGAGTTCTCTCGCTCCCCGGGTTGGTGCTGTTCGGCCTCGCCTACCTCGTGCCGCTGACGGTGTTCACCACCTACGGGCTGGTCACGATTCAAACCGGCGGCCGACTGCCAGCGGCCTACCTGGTAACGCTGGTGGCCATGACCTTCACCGCTCTGTCGTACGGGGCAATGGCGCGCGCTTATCCGCTGGCTGGTTCCACGTTCACGTACGCGTCGGCGGTATTCGGCCCGTCGGTGGGTTTCCTGGCGGGTTGGGCGTTACTTCTCGATTACCTCTTCCTGCCGATGATCAATTACCTGGTCATTGGCCTCTACCTGCACGCGCAGTTTCCCGCCATTCCGCCGCCGCTGGCCATCCTGGTCTCGATTGCCGCCGTAACCGTGCTCAACGTCATCGGCATCGAATCCATCGCTCGCGCCAACGTCATCATCGTGGCCGCGCAGGCATTGTTCGTCGTCGCCTTCGTCGCGACGGGTTTGTGGTTCGTGCGTGGGGCTGCCGTCTCGCTCGCCGAGCCGTTCGCCGGAAACCACTCGTACGCCGCGGCCGGCGTCGATCCCTCGGCAGGCCTTGCTCCTCTTCTGGCCGGCGCGGCCGTGCTCTGCCTCTCGTTCCTGGGATTCGACGCGGTGTCCACCCTTGCGGAAGAGACACCGGACCCGCGGCGCGATATCCCGCGGGCGATCCTCTGGGTGACGCTGCTGGGCGGGGGACTCTTCACGCTGCTCTCCTACGTCGGGCATCTCGTGCTGCGCGAGCCGCGATGCCTGCCTGCGCTCGATGCCGGCTGCACCTTTGGCGACACCGCGGCTGTCGACGTAATCACGCGCGCCGGCGGACCCGGGCTGTCTCTGTTCTTCACGCTGGCCTATGTGGCCGGCGCGTTCGGCTCGGCGCTTACGTCGCAGGCGTCGGTCTCCCGCATTCTTTACACGATGGGCCGGGACGGCGTGCTGCCGCGGCGTTTCTTCGGCAGGCTCTCGGCGCGTTACGGCACGCCGGTTTCAGCCATCGCGCTCGTCTCGGTGGTGTCGCTGCTGGCGCTCAAAGTGTCGCTGGCGCTGCTGGCATCGATGATCAGTTTCGGCGCGCTCGTGGCGTTCTCGGTGGTGAACCTCGCCGTCATCGGGCACTACCTTCTTGAGCGGGAGTCTAAGGTTGGAGGCCAGGAGTCGAACCTCCCGCGCAGGCGCCCGCAGCGGTTCCAGTACGGGATCCTCCCGGGGATCGGCTGTGTTCTCACCGCGTGGTTGTGGACGTCACTGTCGCGCGAGAGCCTGACGATTGGGCTCGAGTGGCTCGCGGCCGGGGCGATCTACCTCGGGCTGCGGAGGTGGCGAGGCTCCGTGCAGGAGCACAGACTCTGAGACCCGCGGACGCAGAATCGTTTTACACTTCCCCACCCCTCTTGTCCTCCGTGTTTTTCGTGTCCTTCGTGTTTACCGTCGTCGCCAGGGGATCCACGTGCTGACGATTTACTCCGACCTGCACCACCGCCACCACGGCAACGCCGAGCTGATCGATGGCCAGATGAAGCCCTGCTTCGAAATGCCGCGGCGCGCCGAGATGATCCTCGCTCGCGTCAGCGAGGTCGGATTAGGCGAGGTGCGCGAGCCGCACCGCTTCGGCGAGAAGCCGATTCGCCGTGTGCACAGCGACGCCTTCGTGGATTTCCTCGCGACCGCGTGGCAGGAGTGGCTCGCTGAGGGCCGCACCCACGACGCGCTGCCGCTCGTTTGGCCAGTCCGAAGCCTCCGCGGCGATCGGGTGCCGCGAATACATCGACGGCAAGCTCGGGTACTACTCGCTCGATGCCGGCGTCCCGATCACCGCGGGCACGTGGGAGGCCGTCCAGGCCAGCGTCGATGTGGCGGTGAGTGGTGCGCGAGCGCTGCTCGACGGCGCGGCCAGCGTGTTCTCACTCTGCCGCCCGCCGGGCCACCACGCCGCGACGGCAGCCATGGGCGGCTACTGCTACTTGAACAACGCCGCCATCGCCGCGCAGTACGCGGTCGACGAAGCGCGGGCCCGGGTCGCGATTCTCGACGTCGACTACCACCACGGCAACGGCACGCAGGAGATCTTCTACCACCGCAAGGACGTGCTGTTCGCGTCACTCCACGCCGATCCCCGCGTCGAGTATCCCTACTTCCTGGGCTACGGCGACGAGAACGGCGAAGACGACGGCACTGGGTTCACGCACAACTATCCGCTGCCGTTCGGTACCACCTGGGACACGTACGAGCCGCGCTCTGGTCGACGCCTGCGGAAAGATCGCGGCGTTCGCCCCCGACGTGCTGGTCGTCTCCCTCGGCGTCGATACCTACGAGCACGACCCGATCTCCCGGTTCCAGCTCACGACTGGCGACTTCCCGAAGATCGGCGCCCGGATCGCCGCCATCCGCTGTCCGACCCTTTTCGTCATGGAAGGCGGCTACGCGGTCGAGGACATCGGGGTCAACGCCGTCAACGTCCTCGCCGGCTTTCAGGGCGCCTGACAACATTTTCGCCCGTGCGCTCGTCCAATACGTGGGCGAGCCCGATGAGCACCATCCTCAGCCATATCCGCTACGGTGTACGCATGCTGGTCCGGCGGCCGGGCCTGAGCATTTCAGCCATCACTGCCCTGGCGCTCGGCATCGGCCTCACCACGACGATGTTCAGCATCGTCTATGTGGCGGTGATCAAGGGGCTTCCCTACGAGGAAGCCGACCGCCTGGTGGCGCTCTTCCGCAACCGCCCGGCCCAGGGCGTCCAGTTCATGGGTGTCAGCATCCACGACTTCGAGGACTGGCGAAAGCAGCAGACGAGCTTCGAGGACATCGCGGCCTACTACGCAGAGACGGTGAACGTCGGCGGCACCGAAGGCACGCCGATTCGGTACCTCGGTAACTACGCCAGCGCGCACATCTTCAACATCCTGCGGGTCCAGCCCGTCCTCGGCCGAACGTTCCGTCCCGAAGAAGACCATCCCTCGACGCCGCCGGTGATGATCCTCAGCTATCGGGCCTGGCAGGATCGGTTCAAGGGTGACCCGGCAGTGATTGGCCGCGTCGTCCGCGCCAACGCCCTGCCCACCACCATCGTCGGCGTGATGCCCGAGAAGTTCGGGTTCCCGGGCCCGGTGGACGCCTGGCTGCCGCTCCGGATCGACCCGCTCGCGTTTTCGAGGAGCGGCGGACCGGCGCTCGAGGGCACGCAACTCCAGGCCGTGGGCCGGCTGAAAAAAGGCGTGCGGCTCGAACAGGCACAGGCCGAGATGTCGGCAATCGCCGGGCGACTCGCCGAGGAGTTCCCCGAATCGAATCAGGGCATCGGGGTCAGCGCCGTCCGGCAAGCGGACCTGTTCATCGGGCCCGACGGCGCCGGGATGCTCTACACCATGCTGGCGTCGGTGTTCGGCGTGCTGCTCATCGCATGCGCCAATGTCGCAAATCTCCTCCTGGCTCGCGGCGTGGACCGCAGCAAGGAGGTCGCGATTCGCACTGCGCTCGGCGCGGGCCGCAGCCGGACCATCTCGCAGCTGCTCGTCGAGACGCTCATCCTGGCGCTGGTCGGGGCCGCCGCTGGACTCGGGCTGGCCCGGATAGGCATGGACACGTTCAACGCGGGGCTTGCTACGCTGGAGATGCCGCTCTGGTTCGTCGTCCGTCTCGAGCCAGCTGTCCTCGCGTTCGTCATCGGGCTCACGATGATCTCGACGCTGCTCGCCGGCATCATTCCCGCCGTCCGCGCGTCGCGCACCAACGTAGCCGAGATCATGAACGACGAGTCGCGTGGCTCCTCCGGCCAACGTATGGGCCGGATCAGCCGCGCGCTGGTGGTCGCCCAGCTCGCGGTCTCGTGCAGCCTGCTCGTGGCCGCCGGGCTGATGATCCGGACGGTCATCAACGTCGCCGACTTCGACTACGGCTTCAACACCGCCAACGTTTTCACCGCTCGGGTCGGCCTGTTCGAGAAAGACTACCCGACACCCGCAGCGCAGATGCAGTTCTACGACGGTCTCCTCGATCGGCTCGCGGGACATGCCGGCCTCCGCGCCGCCGCGTTCACCTCGGACCTTCCGGGGCGCGGCACCAGCCAGATGCAGCCGCTCACCGTGGACGGCGTGGCCTATCCAACGGATCAGGACCATCCGCTCGCGCGACGCATCGTCATCACGCCTGACTACTTCGACGTGGTCGGAGTGCAACCGATTCGGGGGCGCGCTTTCGCGAGAACCGACGCGGCCGACCGTGAGCCGGTCGCGATCGTCAACGAGCGGTTCGTCTCCCTGTTCTTTCAGAACAAGGATCCGCTCGGCGCACGCATCAAGCTCGGGTCGGGCGATGTTCCGTGGCGGCGAATCGTGGGAGTGGTGTCGGATCTCTACCTGGGCGGCGCGGTCGGCGCGATCAACCCGCGGCATGAAGGCGTCTACATCCCGCTCGCGCAGAACGTCATCAACTTCATGAGCCTGGTCGTTCGCACCGAGCAATCGCCGGCCAGCTACGCCGGGACGATCCAGGACGAGGTCAACCGGATGGACGCGGCGCTTCCGCTCTACTGGGTACGGTCGCTGAGCGATCAGTACTCATTGGATAGCTGGTTCTACCGCGCGTTCGGATCGCTGTTCGTGGCCTTCGGGCTGGCGGCTCTCGCGATGGCCACGATCGGTCTCTACGGAATCATGGCGTTCTCGGCAAGCAGCCGAACCCGTGAGATAGGCGTCCGCATGGCGCTGGGCGCCGACCGTCGCAACGTCCTCGTCCTGATACTGCGGCAGGGCGTCTGGCAGATCGGAGTCGGACTCGCGCTCGGCCTCGGACTGGCGGCGCTGCTGTCGCGCGCCCTCAACACGCTGCTATTCAACGTTCGCCCCTGGGATCCGGCCATCTTCGCCGCCGTCGTCGCCGCGCTCGCGCTGGCCGGCCTTGTCGCCTGCCTCATTCCCGCCAGCCGAGCCACACGGACGGAGCCGGTCGAGGCACTTCGATACGACTGACAGGCCTGAAGTCTGAAGCCTGGAGCCTGAAGCCTACTTGGCCGCGTGGCACGGGCCACAGGCGGGCACGGCCCGCGGCGCGGCGCCCGCAAGCCACGCGGCCGCGTATTCACGGCGCGGTGACGGCGTCGCTTCCTCGGTCATGCGCTGGAAGTACTCCCTCGCCTTCTGCTGATCGCCGAGCCGCGCGTTGCCGTCGGCAAGGCCGAAGAGCAGTTCGCCTTTGGCGTGCCCACCCAGCGAGGTGAAGATCTTCGCCTGGAGCTCCAGCACGTGCTGGTAGTCGCCGACCGCGAGCCGCAACAGCGGCTCCGCCTGCGCCGGCGGCATCTGGCGCGTGGCCTCGAGCAGGATCGCACCGCGCGGGATTCGAACGCCGACGTCGTCCGGCGCGAGCGCGACCGCCTGGTTCATCTCGCCCACGCCGCTGCCGAACCATTCCATGCCGGTGGAGGTGTCTCCGGTCCGAAATGCCTGCCCGGCCTTGAAGAGCAGCCCGCCGCCGTGCCAGACCATGGCTTCCGCGTGGTTAGGATTGGCGGCCAGGGCTGCCTCGGACTTTGCCATTCCCCGTTCGAGCCGTGCCCCGTTGCCAGTGAACCCGGCGAAGAAATCGGTGCGCACCTCGAGGTCGAAGCGATCCGGCGCCGACGCCGTCGAGGCAGGCGGCGCAGAGTCGGGAGAAGGTGATTGCTGGGCCGAGGTCGCTGCAGAAGTCAGCGCGAGCCCAAGGGCGAAGGTTGACGCGACGATCGAAACGGTGACCGATGTCTGCATGGCGAGTTCGACGGCGGGCCGGCGAGGCCCGTTCGAGCGTCGGCCGCGAGCGGCGGGTTTGTTGGATCGAGCGGCACTCCTTCTGCCTTCTGCCTTCTGTCTTCTGCCTTGTTCAGGCTCCGTCCAGTTATACTTGCCCTCCAAGGAGGCCCTGCCGTGGCCGACTCCCGCCTCATCGGACAGAACTACACCACCGCGGACCTGGTGGCCAAAGTGACGGGCCGTGCCCGTTACGCCGAGGACTACCGCGCCGAGGGCATGCTCTTCTGCAAGCTGCTCCTCAGTCCTCGCCCCCATTGCCGCGTCGTGGCGGTTGACGCGCGCGAGGCGCTGGCGATGCCCGGCGTGCACGCCATCCTCCGCGCTAGCGACCTGCCGGCGGTCGCGCCACCCGCGCTCAAGGGACACGAAGACGCGATCGTGCTTCGCCCCGAGGTCGCGCTCAGCGACGAACCGGTTTACGAAGGCGAGCCGATTCTCGCCGTGGCCGCGGTGGACGAGCACACCGCCGCCGAGGCGATCGATCGCATTCACCTCCAGGTCGAGCCGCTGCCGTTTGTGACCGATCCGCTCGAGAGCCTGCGCCCCGGCAGCCCCAACGCGCGGCGCGAGGGCAATGCCTACGTCGGCCAGGAGATCAAGACAGTCAAGTGGGCGGCCGGTGAGTTCGAGGCTGCCGGAGACGGCGCGCTGCCGATCGGCGAAGCCGGAGACACCTGGCAGTACGGCGACCTCGACGCGGGATTCAAGAACGCATCGCTCGTCCTCGACGAAACCTTCATGACCCAGTCGTCGGGGCACATGCCGCTCGAGACCCGCTCGGCGATGGCCTACTGGCAGAACGGGAAGCTGTATCTCCACTGCTCGACGCAGAGCGTCGCCCAGACGGTGGAGATGGCGGCGCAGTGGGTCGGCATCAAGACCGACGATGTCGTCGTTATCAGCGAGTACACTGGCGGCGGCTTCGGCAGCAAGATTCCCGGCGCGCAGAGCATGGCGATTCCGGCGCTCCTGGCGAAGAAGACCGGCCGGCCAGTGATGATGCGAATCAGCCGCGAAGAGGAGCTGTTCATCGGGCGCGCCCGCCCGGGCCTGCTCGCCCGCGTCAAAGCCGGCTTCCGGCCCAACGGCCGCCTTGCCGCCGTTGACATCTTCATCGTCCAGGACAACGGCCCGTACGAGAAGCAGTACGACCACGACTCGGCGGCGAGCATCTGCTCGCTCGCGTATCAGCCGGAGGCGATGCGCTTCCGCGGGATCTCGGTGCTCACCAACACGCCGCCACGCACCTACCAGCGGTCGCCGGGCGGCATGCAGGCGAACGCGATCATGGAGCCCATCCTGGCGAAGGCCGCCAAGTCGCTCGGCATCGACCAGGTGGAGATGCATCGGGTGAACGCGCCGTCAGGCAAGGCGGAGTTCGGCGGGGCCGACGAAAAGGGACAGCGCAGCCATGTGACCAGCGCGTTCGTCCGCGAAGCATTGGACAAGGGCGCGGTTTCGTTCGATTGGGCCACGCGCAAGGCGCGCAGCGGCCAGCGGCGCGGCACCAAGGTGAGCGGGGTTGGCGTCTCGGTGAGCCCGTTCAGCGGCGGCTATTCCATCGGCTACGACGGGCTGCTCACCATCCGTCCGGACGGCAAGCTCTACGTGCAGTCGGGAATCGGCAACCACGGCACGCATTCGGTGATGGACATCGCGCGGCTCGCCGCCGACGTGCTGGGCATGCCGTGGGAACGCGTGGAAGTGGTCTTCGGCAGCACCGCGAAGCACGTGCCGTGGACGTGCACGTCGGATGGCAGCCAGACCCTTCAGGCGATGACCCGGGCCAATCACGCCGCTGCGATGGACGCGAAGCGGAAGCTCCAGGCAATTGCCGCGCGCGATCTCGGAGGGGCGCCAGACGACTACGACGTGCGAGACGGTCGCGTGCTCCGTCACGGCAATCCGTCGCGCGGCCTCGACGTCGGGCAGGCGGCGACGCGTGCGATCGCGCTCGGCGGCGCGTTCGACGGCCATGAGCTGCCGACCGATATTCACGCGATGACGAAGGCCTCGGCAACGGCACTGGCCGGGCTCGGCGTGATGGGCGTCGCCAAGGACACGTATCCGCACGACGGCAGCACACACTCCTTCGTAATCGGATTCGCCGAAGTCGAGGTTGACGTGGAGACAGGGGCCCTTCGGCTCGTGGACTACACCGCCATCGCCGACGTCGGCACGGTGGTCAACCCGCGCAGTTTGTCGGGCCAGCTGCTGGGCGGAGGCTGCATGGGCATCGGCCATGCGCTGACCCAGCGGTGGACGTTCGATCCGCACTACGGCATGCCGGTGACGCGGCGGTTCCATCACGTACGGCCGCTGACCATCCTCGACGTGCCGCCGGATGGCATGCACACCGAAGCGCTCGACATCCGCGACCCTGACGGCCCGGTCGGCGCGCGCGGCGTGGGTGAACCGCCAGTCGGCGCCGGAGCCGGCGCGGTGCTCGCGGCGATCGGCGATGCCATCGGTTTCGACATGTTCAAGCGCATGCCAGTGACGGCGGACGTCGTGTTGTCGTCGCTCGCGGCCGGCAAAAGAGTGCACCCTCCGCTCGCGGCGCATCTCTGACGCTCGCGGAAGGCAGAAGGCAGAAGGCACAAGGCAGAAACAGCGGAGACGCGCGGGCGCTTCTGCCCTTTCTGCCTTCTGCCTTCTGCCTTTTGCCTTTTGCCTGGTTCTTCTCTCAGGTGTTCCGCCAGGGGTGCAGCACGACCAGCCACGCGACAAACCCGAGCGCCGGTGCCAGCAAGGCCACGGCGGTGCCTTCGAGCAGTGCGCTGGCCTGCATCAACTGATCGGCAACCTGCAACACTTCTGCGTCGCCGCTGTCGCGCATCAACATTCCAGCGGCGGCGGCCAGGCCCGACAGCGTTCGCGAAGCAAGCCAGCCCGCGAGGGTGATGCCGACCTGAAACACCGCGCTCATTCCGACGAGCGGCATGAAGCGCGGTCCGCGGCTGGGCAGCAGGACGAGAAGCGCCAGCGGCAGCACGATTGCCGAGAGTGCGGCAAAGCTCACGAGCGCCGGCACCATCAGTCCGATCAGAGTCGGCAGGAGGATGACACCGGCATTCGGCGCGGGTCGTGACAGATTACCCCAGTCGATGTTGCCGTTCAGCCGGCCGGCGATCTCGCTCCACAAAGCCGGCAGCGACGAGGCCGCGTAAAGGGCCAGTCCGGCAAGCAGGGACAACGTCAGCCCGAACGGTATCGGCCACATTGCGGTCGCATGCTGATCCGCGTCTCGCTGCTCCCATCGTCGCGCGATCGGAAGCAGCAGGCCGGTGATCAACAAGGTCGCCGATAGCATGGCGGCCGAGACGAGGGCCTGTGCCACCCAGCCTGGCAGGTCGGATGACGTGACCGTCCATGCCGCCGCGGCCGCCGTCCCGAACGCGAGCGCCTGCAGCACCAGCGCCGGACGGGCGACGAAGAACCCCGCGAGCAGCAGGTATTCAACCGCGAGCCGCACAGGCTTCATGGCGTGTCCGCGTTTGGGTTCGGGGTCGGGGTTTTGGGTTCTGCCTTTGGCCTTTTGCCTTCTGCCTTGTCAGGGCAGCCGGCCGTACTTCTTCATGGCCGCCAGCATCCGGTCGGGGGGCATCGCGAAGACGCGCAGATCGTTGGCCCCGGTCGTCGTCTCGGCTGCGAGCAGCGCGTTGGTGATCGCCGCCTCGGTTGCCCAGGCAGTGGCCTGGAACAGCGGCGTGATCCGATCGTTCGGCAGCATCTTCACGTCCCGCACCGGCACGTCGTCGTGCCACGCGCGCGGGTTCGCGGTGGAGAACGCGATGAAGATGTCGCCGGAGCTGTTGCCGCCAAAGCCGCCCTGCCGCCCGATCCCCACCGACACGCGCGTCGCGATGCGCTTCAGCTGATGCGGCAGGAGCGGCGCATCGGTGGCGACGACGACGATGATCGAGCCCTGATCGCGGTCGTCGTCCTGGCGAGGCGAGGCCGGCTGGTCGCAGCGGCGGCGCGGAGCGTCGGCTGGTAGCGGCCGGTCGTTGGCGATGCAGGCGGTCAGATCCTGAATCTCCTCCCCCACTGGCACGCCGGCGATGCGGAGATCGCGGCGGACGCCGTAGTTGCATTGCACCAGCACGCCAACGGTGTAACCGCCCTGCTCGGCCGACAGCTTCCGCGAGGCGGTACCGATGCCGCCCTTGAAGCCATGGCAGATCATCCCGGTGCCGCCGCCCACCACTCCTTCCTGCGGCAGGCTGCTCGTCGCGCTGTCGAGGGCCGCGAACACGTGTTCCGGCTTCACGTGAAAGCCGCTGATGTCGTTGAGCGAGCCGTCATAGGTTTCGGCGACCACCGGCAGCCACCACGGCTGGAGGGCGTTCTTCTGACGCACTTCCCACTGGATGATCGCGTCGCGGACGACGCCGACGCTGTGGGTGTTGGTGACCGCGACCGGCCCCTCGAGTAATCCGCTTTCCTGCACCCAGGTGGTGCCGGTCATCTCGCCGTTGCCGTTCAGCGTGAACCAGGCGGCAAACACGGGATCGGGATTCGCCTTGCCGCGCGGGTGCACGACGGTGACGCCGGTCCGGACCGGACCCTTGCCCACGACCAGTGGACCGCTGCCCGAAATCAACGTCGTGTGGCCGACTTCGACACCGGCCACGTCGGTAATCGCGTCGAGCGGGCCGGGCGTCCCGCCAATCGGCAGCTTGAGCTCGTGCTCGCGAGGCTTGCGCTGCGCCTCGGGCATTACGGGGCACGCCGCGATGGCCAGCAGGGTGCCGACAGCGATGCGCAACAAGGGGACGGTCCGCATGAGCGTAACGTTACCACCGCTGCCGGGCTGCCGCCGGAGCGATGGCTGATAAGTTGCACGATAAACCGGGTGTATTCGCCTCAGGCGCGCACGCCACCAACATCGTCGCCACGGTCACCGGGCGATCGCGCTCCGCACCTCCTGCTGGAGCTCTTTCGTGTCGCGGCGCCAGGGTTGGTCGCCGCGCGCTTCCTCGACCGCGAGCACGATGATGTCGTTCGGCATCACCGAGACGGTGCGGATGATCAGGTCCGTCACTCTCGAGGCCGACTCGATCAAGGGACGATCGCTCTCGAGCTTCTGATAGCCGCGGATCGTTCCGTCCGGTACCAGATACCCAGGCGCCGACGACTTGTCGCGAGATCGAGCCGTCCACCAGGTTTGCGAGGCGGATCGTCACGGTCACGCCCCGCTCGGTGCGGCGCAGCGCTTCAATGGAGAGATGGATGGGGCAGCCAGGCTGATCGAGCGACGCAGCCTCGAACGAGGTGCCCAGGACACCCGGTCCCCGAAACGGCGACATACCGCCGCCGCTCGGACGTGTCGGTCGCCCGGGCGCCGTCTGCGCGTTTGCTGATACGACAACGCACGAAAGGAGGAGAAGGACCCCTGCGAGGACCCGCAGGATCAAATGAGGCGAACGGCCGGCAGGCCGCGACATGAGGCCTCCACACAGCAAGAACGAGGACCCAACGGGAGGCGGAATCCGAGCACGGAGGGCTCCCGGAGGGCACGCGTTCGCGCCTGCCCCCCGGTGGTCGAGCGGAATTACTGTTCCTGTTGCTGTTGCTTGGTGCCCGACGTGCGAATCGTCGGGTACTGGATGCCGAGCTGCTCCAGGTAGGTCGAGTACTTGGTCGGGTCGTAGTAGATACTTCTTCATCTGCTCGCGATACTTGCGCGAGGATGTTGGCGTTCAGGTGAGTGGCCGGCGGATCGTCCTTCGGTGATGAACGGGATGTACTTGCGGTCCTTGGTCTGGACGTTCTTGAAGTAGTCCCACGCCTGCTGCACGAGCTCGGGCCGGTTCATGAGGTCGAGCACGGTCATCGCCATGCACCTTCGCGCCGGCGACGACGCCCTTGTGGGCAATCGGCGTGGCGCTGGCGATGGCGCTCGACCAGTTGTGGCCGGGCAGGCCCGGGAATGTTGGCCGGATAGCGCAGCGTCACCGTCGGCACGTTCCACGAGATGTCGCCGATGTCGTCCGAGCCGCCGCCGTAGTTGTCCTCGGGCTTGACCGGTCCGCGCAGCTCCTCGAGCTTGACCGCCAGGCCTTCCTGGCGCGCGTTGCCGAGCTCCTTCTGCAGCGCCTTGGCCAGCGTCTGGTCTGCCTCGCTCCACGCGGCAGGCCGACCTTCTTGATGTTCTCGTACATCACCTCGGCGACCGTCTTGTTCATGTGCTGCGGATAGGCGGTGCCGAGGATGCGCGAGGTCCACGTGGTGTTGGTCATCAGCGCCGCGCCCTCGGCCATCTTGTTGCCGATGTCCCACAGCTCCTGGATGTGCGGCTGGTCGTTCTCGCGGAAGTAGTACCAGACGCTGGCGTTGCGCGGCACGACGTTGGGCTGATCGCCGCCGTTGGTGATCACGTAGTGCGAACGCTGCGAGAGGCGCAGGTGCTCGCGGCGGTAGTTCCAGCCGGCGTTCATCAGCTCGACGGCGTCGAGCGCGGAGCGGCCGCGCCACGGCGCGCCGGCGCTGTGGGCGGTCTCACCGGTGAAGGTGTACTCGACCGACACCATGCCGTTGCCGCCGCCGTCGCCCCACGACACGCCCAGGTTGTTGCCGACGTGCGCGAAGAGCGTGATGTCCACGTCCTTGAAGACGCCGTCGCGGACGTACCAGGCCTTCGAGGCGAGCTGCTCTTCGGCGACGCCTGGCCACAGCATCAGCGTGCCCGGCAGCTTGTCGCGCTCCATGATGCGCTTCACCGCCAGCGCGGCGACGACCTGGAGCGGCATGCCGGTGTTGTGTCCTTCACCGTGCCCCGGCGCGCCTTCGATGATCGGATCGAAGTAGGCGACGCCGGGCTTCTGCGAGGCCTGCGGAATGCCGTCGATGTCCGAGCCCATCGCGATCACCGGCTTGCCGGAGCCCCAGGTCGCGACCCAGGCGGTCGGAATGCCGGCCACGCCGCGCTGGACCTTGAAGCCGTACTTCTCGAGCATGCCGGTCAGGTATTTCGAGGTCTCGACTTCCTGCATGCCCAGCTCGCCGAAGCTGAACACCGAGTCGACCATCTCCTGCGCCATCTTGGCCATCTCGTCCACGCCACGGGCGGCGTCGGCTTTCTGGGCGGCGATCTTCGGATTGTCCTGAGCGAGGGCGGGGGTCGTGGCCAGACTCAGCAGCAAGGGCAACACTGTGAAACGTGTGCGCATCATTCGGGATTCCTCCTGTCCCACGTCACCCCACCAACGCGAACTCGCGGGGTTAACGCTGGCGATTCTACCCGCGAAAATGCGGGCGATCCCGTTACAAACGGAGACCGGGGCTGTCCCCTCCGGGGCGGCCGTCTGGTAAATTGCCCGGGATGCGGCGCGCGGCGCTCAGTCTGCTCGGGCTGGTCTGGCTCGGCGTGGCCTCCCATGCCGACACTCCGCCGTCACGCGAGACGGTTCAAGCCGCGCCTGCGGCGGCTCAGGATCCACGTCGGGTTCGTCAGGCACCTATTGCACGACGTGCCATAACGAACGGCTCCGGACAGGCGGTCTCGTTCTATCCGGCGCGGATCTTGGCGAACCGGGCAGCAATCCCGAGCTGTGGGAAAAGGTCCTCCAGAAGGTCGCGCACGGGACAGATGCCGCCGCCACGGCAGCCGCGCCCCGATGCCGCAGGCGCTGCAAGCGCGTCACCGCCGACCTCGCCGACCGCGCTCGATCGCGCCGCCGCGGCCACACGTCCCGATCCCGGCCGCGTCGGCGCGCATCGCCTGAATCGCACCGAGTACGGCAACGCCATCCGCGATCTGCTCGGCCTGCCGTCGATGCCGCCTCGCTGCTGCTGCCCGACGAAGCCGACGATGGGTTCGACAACGTCGCGGCGAGCCTGGCGCTGTCGCCGGCGCACCTCGAGCGCTATCTGGCCGCGGCGCGCGAGATCAGCCGGCTGGCCGTCGGCGACGCATCGCTCGGCGACGCCGCCCGCTCGGCCACCTACCGCGTGCCGCGGCTGCTCGAGCAGGACGTGCGCCTCGGCGACGATCTGCCGTTCGGCTCGCGCGGCGGCCTCGCCGTGCGCCACGACTTCCCGCTCGACGGCGACTACGCGCTTCAAGATCCGCCTGCGCCGCCAGGTCTACGACTACATCGTCGGCATGGGCCACGCGCAGGATCTCGATCTGCGGATCGACGGCGCGCGCGTCAAGCGCTTCACGCGTCGGCGGCGAAGCGACCGGGACGCCGGGCCCGCTGACGTGGAACGGCGAGATCGTCGGCGACACGCCGTAGGAGCTCTACATGCACGCGGCCGACGCGGCCCTCGAGGTGCGCGCGCACAGTGCCGCGCCGGCCCGCACGTCGGTGAGCGCGTCGTTCGTCGACAGCCCGTGGGAGCCGGAAGGCGTCGCGCAGCCGCTGCCGGTGGATTTCGGCCGCGGGTCGGACGAGCAGTACGACGGCTTGCCGCGGTCGATGCGCTCACGATCAACGGGCCCTACCACCCGCCGCGGCGCCGGCGACACGCCGAGCCGTCGCACGATCTTCACGTGCCGGCCCGGCGCGCGGCGCCGACGAGTCGCGCCTGCGCGCCGGCAGATCCTGTACGCGGCTCGCGCGCCGCGCGTATCGCCGGCCGCCGACGAACGAGGAGATCGACACGCTGCTCGGCTTCTACGACGAGGGACGCGCCGACGCGCGGCTTCGAGGCGCGGCATCCAGTCGGCGCATCGAGCGCATGCTGGTCAGCTTCAACTTCCTGTTCCGCATCGAGCAGCGAGCCGGCCGGCGCGGCGCCCGGCGGCGGTCTATCGGCTGAGCGATCTCGATCTCGCCTCGCGGCTGTCGTTCTTCCTGTGGAACAGCATCCCCGACGACACGCTGCTCGACGCTGGCCGAACGCGAGACGACTGCACGACCCGGCGATGCTCGCCGCAGCAGGTCACGCGCATGCTGCGCGATCCGCGCGCGACGCTCGCTGGTCGACGAACTTCGCCGGCCAGTGGCTCGGCGTGCGCAAGGCGCAGACGTTCGCTGCCGGACCCGAACGTCTTTCCCGAGTTCGACGAGAACCTGCGCCGTGCGTTCATGCAGGGAAACCACGATGTTCGTCGAGAGCCAGGTCGCGCGACGATCGCAGCATCGTCGAGCTGATCAGCGCCGACTACTCGTTCGTGAACGAGCGGCTCGCCGAGCACTACGGCGTGCCGCGGCGTCACCGGCGAGCGCTTCCGCAAGGTGACGTTTACCGACGGGCGTCGCGGCGGCCTTCTCGGCCAGGGCGAGCGTGCTGATGGTGACGTCCTATCCGGATCGCACGGCGCCGGTTGTCCGCGGCTTCTGGGTGCTCGAGAA
This sequence comes from uncultured Acidobacteriota bacterium, assembly GCA_963709325.1. Lineage (GTDB taxonomy): Bacteria > Acidobacteriota > Vicinamibacteria > Vicinamibacterales > UBA2999 > VFZN01. The sequence continues at coordinate 271,220 of CAVPVV010000003.1, forward strand.
CCTGCTCGGCATGCCGCCGCCGCCGCCGCCGCCGAACGTGCCCGGATCTCGAGACCAAGACCGACGACGGGCGGCCGCTGTCGATGCGGCGCAGATGGAGACGCATCGCCAGAACCCCGCGTGCGCGGTGTGCCACGTGCGGATGGATCCGCTCGGGCTTCTCGCTGGAGAACTTCGACGCGATCGGCCGCTGGCGCGCGGTCAGCGGCGGCCTGCCGGTGGACGCGTCCGCGGTGTTCGCGGACGGCACGCCGATCGACGGCGTCGCCGGGACTGCGCGCGCTTCGTCCTGCAGCACCGAGGACAGACTACGTGCACACGTTCGTCGTCGAAGCTGCTGACCTACGCGCTCGGCCGCCACGTCGACTATCGCGACCAGCCGGCGCATCCGCGCGCATCGTCCGCGACGCCGCGGCCGGCGGATATCGCTGGTCGGCCCTGATTCTCGGTATCGTCACGCAGCACGCCGTTCCAGATGGGGAAGGCCGCCTCATGATGATCACCAGGAAAGCGCTGTCGCGCCGCACGATGCTGCGAGTCGCTCGGCGCTGCGATTCCGCTGCCGTTCCTCGACGCGATGGTGCCGGCGCTCGACGGCGCTGCAGCAGACGGCGGCGCAGCCGCGCGCTGCGCTTCGGCGCGGTCTACGTGCCGAACGGCGTCATCCCCGGCCAGTGGTTCCCAACCGCCGAAGGCAGCGGCGTTCGAGTTCTCGCCGACGCTCGAAGCCGCTGGAGCGGTTCCGCGATCGCCTGCTGGTGGTGAGCGGGCTCGACAGCGTTCCGCCGCCGCCGCCGGGCGAGCGGCAGTACAACAACCACGCCGACGCCAGCACGCGCTTCCTCACCGACGTCACGCCGAGCCGCAACCTGCGCGCCGGCGTGTCGATCGATCAGATCCCGCGAAGGCAGCTTGGCCAGGACACGGCGCTGCCGTCGCTGGAGCTGGCGCTCGAGTCGGTCGACTCCGGCTCGTCGTGCGACTTCGGCCGCAGCTGCGTCTACACCGGCACCATCGCCTGGGCCGGACCGACGCCGCCGCTGCCGATGGAGCACGACCCGAGCGCGGCGTTCGTGCGGCTGTTCGGCGACGGCGCCGCGCGATGCGCGGCCGCCCGGCGCGCGCGCGCGCAGCAGAAGGGCAGCATCCTCGATTCGCTGCTCGACGAAGTCGCCAGCCTGCAGGCGTCGGTGTCGGCGCCGGATCGCGCGCGGCTCGTCCGGCTATCTCGAGAGCGTGCGCGACGTCGAGCGGCGCATCCAGAACGCCGATCGCGTTCAACACCGAGATGCCGTCGTTCGATCGGCCGGCCGGGGTTCCCGGACACGTTCGAGCAGCACGCGCGGCTGATGTTCGACCTGCAGCTGCTCGCCTACCAGGGCGACGTCACGCGCGTCGTGACGTTCATGATCGGCCGCGAGTTCAGCGGCCGCACCTATCCGGAGATCGGCGTGCCCGACGCGCACCATCCGATCTCGCATCACCAGCGCGATCCGGTCGCGCATGGAGAAGTGCGCGAAGATCAATCACTACCACGTGTCGCTGTTCTCCGAGTTCGTCGAGAAGCTGCGGCAGACGCCGGACGGCGACGGGTCGCTGCTCGACCACGTCGCGATCGTCTACGGCGCCGGCATGAGCGAGGGCAACGGCCACGTGCCGGAGAACCTGCCGATCCTGCTGGTCGGCGGCGCGCGCCGGCCGGATCGCGGGCGGCCGCCACGTGAAGTTCGCGAAGGGCACGCCGCTGGCGAACTTCCACCTCGAGCCTGCTGGATCGGTTTGGCGTGCCGGATCGAGCAGCATCGGCAACAGCACCGGTCGCGATCGAGCCTGGCGTGACGTGAGGTCCGCGCGCGGTGATCGCCTGGATGCTGCGCTGGCGCTGCTGCGCGGCGACGCCGCTCGTCGATGCCGTGCGGCAGCAGGACGTCGCGGCCGTCCGCGCCCTGCTGAAGACCGGCGCAGACGTCAATGCGCCGGAAGGCGACGGCGCCACGGCGCTGCACTGGGCCGTCGCACGCGGAGCGATCGAGCTGGTGCGGCTGCTGCTCGATGCCGGCGCGTCGGCTGACGTCGGCCAACGATCTCGGCGTCACGCCGCTGCACCTCGCCGCCGCCGAACGGCAACGCCGCGATCGCTCACGCTTGCTGCTCGGACAAGCGCGCGAATGCCAACGCCGCACGCGCCGTCCGGCGTCACGCCGCTGATGGAGGCGGCGCGCAGCGGCAGCGTCGAGGCCGTGCGATTGCTGCTGGCTCATGGCGCCGACGTCAACGCGCGCGAACGCAGCGCGGCGGCAGACCGCGCTGATGTGGGCGGTCTCGCGGCAGCACCCGGACATCGTCAAGGCTGCTGCTCGAGAACGGCGCCGACGTGCACGCGCGCACCGAGGCGCGGCCGATGACGGTGATGCTCGACCGCGGACCGCGTCGGGCCGTGAAGACCGTCGATGCAGGACGCGCGCAGATCGAGGCGCGGCGGCAGCACGGCGCTGCTGTTCGCGGCGCAGGTCGGCAGCGCCGAGTCCGCGCGGCTGCTGCTGGCGCGCCGGCGCCGACGCGAACGACGCCGCGGCCGACGGCAAATCGGCGCTGGTGATGGCGGCGTTCTCGGGTCATCACGCGACGTCGCCCGGCACGCTGCTGTAGGCCGGCGCCGATCCGAACGCGGCCGGCGGCGGGCTACACCGCGCTCCACGCCGCCGCGCTTCGCGGCGATCTCGCCGCTCGTCAAGGCGCTGCTCGCGCAGGGCGCCAACCCGAACGCGACGCATCACCAACGGGCAGCCCGGTGCGCCGCTTCGGCTCGCAGTGGGCGCTGCCCACGCCGTTCGTACGGCGCCACGCCGCTGGTCGTCGCCGCGGCGTATCTCGAAACCGACATCATGCGGGCGCTGCTGGCCGCCGGCGCGCAGCGCCGACGCCGCGCCTGCCGGACGGCACGAGCGCGCTGCAGATCGCGGCTGGCGACGTCGATCGAGAAAGAAGCCCGCCCCTCAGATCTCGCGCAGCTGGAACATCGTCGATTCCGACACCCCGGAGGTGCCGCGCGCCGGAGGCCGATGTGCTCGACTGCGGTCGGACGCTGCTGCTCGATGCCGGCGCTGACGCCGCGCACCCGGCGGACAGCGGCGACACCGCGCTTCATGCCGCCGGCGACGAGCAACCTGCCGGCGGTCATCCAGTTGCTGGTCGAGCGCGGCGCGCCGGTGAATGCGCAGAACAAGGGAGGTCAGACCCCGCTCGCGCTGACGCTTCCGCGCGCTCCGCCAAGGCCGTGGCAACGGCTTCCCCGGCTACCCGGAGGCCGAGGCGATGCTGCGACAAGCTCGGCGCGCAGTAACAAGAAACTTTTGACGCGTTACTTGACAGGGTGATACCGCTGCGGGACCTGGTCAGGCCCAGGCGCGAGGCAGGAGGTCGCCGCTCGTCATCACCTCCACGCCGTGATTGCCCTTGCGACTCGACGGATCCGCACGAAACGCGCCGGTGTCGCGGTTCGAGTCTTGATCAGCCATCCGGGCGCAGCTGTTCGGCCCGCGCGGGATCGTCGACAGCCAGATCGCGTCGCCGACGAGCTTCAGGCCGAAGGTCTTGCCGTACTGCGCCCATTCCCCCAGGAACGTGCCGTTGCGATCGAAGCGCTGGATGCGGCCGTTCTCGCGGTCGGCGACGTAGATGATGCCGCGCTCGTCGATCTGGATCGAATGCGGCAGCCGGAACTCGCCGGGGTCGGTGCCGGCGCTTCCCCCACTCCGTTCACCTTCTTGCCATCGGCGGTGTACTCGAGGATGCGCGCGTTGCGGTAGCCGTCGGCGATGAACAGGTGTCCGTCGCGAGGCAAATGCAATGTCGGTGGTGCTGCAGAAGTTGCCGCACGGCTGCCGGCTGCCCGCCGACCTCGATCTTGAGCAGCAGCTTTCCCTCGGGCGCGAACTTGTAGACCATCGAGCTGGCGGCGTCGGTCGTCCAGACGTTGCCCTGCGGGTCCAGCCGAATCGCGTGCGGCATCGTGTACATCCCCTTGCCCCACGACCGCACGACTTTGCCGTCGCGATCGAGCGACGATCACGGGATCGGCCTTGTCACCACGTTGCAGCAGGTAAATCAAGTCCGTCGCGTGAGGAGGCGACCCACGACACCATGCCGGTCGCCCAGCCAGGAGGGCCCGGCGCCTGGATCGGCAGCGCGTTCTGTTCGTATGGCAGCTTGTCGCCTTTGCCGACAATGCCACGAAGTGTCGCGTTCTGCTGCTCCATACGCGCCAGTTCCTCGGGCGTCTGGGCAGTTTGTGCGTACCCCGCGAGTGGAAACAGGAGTAGCGCTGCCAACCAGCGGCGAAGCATGGCAGAAGCTACCACAGGGGACAGGCCACTGAGTCGATCCGCATAAGGGGACTGTCCCCTGCTTCACCCCGCAACTGGGGACTGTCCCCTGACAGTTTTCGACAGGGGACTGTCCCCCTTACAATCCGCGGCATGCGGAACATCCTCGCCACCACCATCGTCGTCGCCCTTGCCTGGCTCGTGCCGCTGCCGGCCCAGACGCCGGGTACCACTCTTTATGAAGGCGCGCGCGTGATCGACGGCACGGGCGCGGCGCCGATCGACAAAGGCGCCATCGTTGTCAGCAACGGCCGGATCGTCGCGGTCGGCCGCGCCGGCCAGGTCTCATCGCCGGCCGGATCGACCCGTGTGGATCTGAGCGGCAAGACCGTCATGCCGACGATCGTCGACACGCACACCCATCCGGCCACCGCGCACGATCAACTGGTCGAGCAGCTGCGAGCCAAGGCCTACTTCGGCGTCAGCGCCATTCAAAGCATGGGCCTCGACAACACCGACGCCGCGTTCACGGTCCGCAGTGAGACCATCCCCGGCGCGGCGCGGCTGCGCACCGCCGGCCGCGGCATCACCGCGCCGGAGCCGGGCCGAACCGACGCGCCGTATTGGGTGACCACCGAGGCCGAAGCGCGAAAGGCCGTCCAGGAGCTCGCCGCCAAGAAGGTCGACATGGTGAAAATCTGGGTCGACGATCGCGACGGCAAGTACAAGAAGCTCTCACCAGAGCTCTACGGCGCCGTGATCGATGAGGCCCACAAGCACAAGCTGCGGGTCGCCGCGCACATCTTCGCGCTCGAGGACGCGAAAGGGCTGCTCAAGGCCGGCATCGACATCTTCGCTCACGGGGTCCGCGACAAGGACGTGGACGACGAGTTCGTCGCGATGGTGAAGGCCCGCCCCAACGTAGTGCTGATTCCGAACATGCCCGATCGCGGTGTCCCGACCGATCTGAGCTGGCTGTCGGGGAGCGTTCCCGCTGGCGAGCTTCAGAAGCTGCAGGCCAACGCGAAGCCCCGTCCAGACGTGCAGGCCACGTGGGCGATTCAGGGGCGGAACCTGGCGAAGCTGAACGCTACCGGCATGAAGATCGCGATGGGCACCGACGGCTTCTCGCCGTGGAGCCAGCACGTCGAGATGGAGGACATGGTGGCAGCCGGGATGACGCCGGCGCAGGTGATCGTCGCGTCGACGAAAACATCCGCCGAGCTCCTGATGCTTTCGGACACCGGGACGCTGCAGACCGGCAAGCGCGCGGACTTCATCGTCCTCGACGCCAACCCGATCGAGAACATCACGAATACGCGGAAGATCAACGCTGTTTACCTGAACGGCGTCGCTGTCGATCGCGGCGCGATGCGCGCGAAACTGGCCAGCGGTGCGCAGTAGGCGCTCGCCCTGGTCCCCGCGGCCGTCACCGGCCGCTCCAATGGTTCGCAGTGAGCGCCGCAGGCGCCGGGTTTATACTCCGCGCCATGCGTCGCTCAACCGCTGTCCGGATCGCCGTGCTCCTCGCCAGCGTGACCGCGGCTGGACCGCTCACCGCCGCCGACATGCCTGACTGGTCGCGGTTCCGCGGCCCCAACGGATCCGGCATCTCTACCGCCACGCGAGTTCCCGTGGAGTTCGGCCCGGGCAAGAACCTGCTCTGGCGGCTGGATCTGCCTCAGGGACACTCATCGCCGATCCTCCTCGGCAACCGCATCTACCTGACCGGCTTTCGCGGCGACACCCTCGTGACGCTCGCGATCGATCGGGAGACGGGCGCCCTGCTCTGGGAAAGGCCTGCGCCGCCGGTGAAGACGCGAGCGATCGACAAGCGCAACAATGCCGCCTCGCCGAGCCCGGCTGTCGAAGAGAACGGCGTCTACGTGTTCTTCCCGGACTACGGCCTGGTCGCCTACGATGCCGCGGGCACCCAGCTGTGGACGATGGCCCTTGGCCCGTTCACGAACATCTACGGGATGGGATCGTCGCCGATCATCGTCGGCGACATGCTGGTGCTCGCCTGCGACCAGAGCCTCGGTTCCTACGTGATGGCCCTCGACAAGCGCACGGGAAAGATCCGCTGGAAGGTCGAGCGGCCCGAAGCGAAGAGCGGCCATTCGACGCCTATCCTCTGGAAGGGACCTGACGGCAAGGACCAGCTCCTGCTCCCGGGCTCGTTCTTCCTCACGGCCTACGATGCCGCGACCGGCAAGAAGCTCTGGTGGGTGGGCGGCTTGTCGTTCGAGATGAAGTCCACGCCGGTGATGAGCCGCGACACCATTTACGTCAACGGCTATGGCGCGCCGGTCAACGATCCAGGCAACAAGGTCAGCGTGCCCTCGGCCGATGAGGTGTGGAAGACCGCCGACGCCGACGGCAACGGCACTCTATCGAAGAGCGAGTTCCCCAAGTTCACTCCGGCGTTCTGGTTCGACGTCGCCGATCTCGACACCAACGGCGTGCTGACGAAAGACGAGTGGTCCTACTATCGCGCCGCGCTCGATTCCGAGAACGGCATGCTCGCGATCAGGCTTGGTGGCTCGGGCGACATGAGCGATTCGGCGATTCGGTGGAAGTACCAGCGCACGGTCCCGCAGCTCCCCTCCCCGCTCCTCTACGGCGGCGTGCTCTACATGATCAACGACAACGGCATCGTCACAGTGCTCAACCCGGACACCGGCGCGCTCCTCAAGCAGGGCCGCCTCACGGGCGCGCTCGGGCCGCACTTCTCGTCGCCAGTCGCCGCTGACGGACACGTCTACTTCACGAGCGAGGCCGGCGCGGTGGTCGTGGTCAAGCCCGGCGAGGACCTGACGCCGATTGCCGTCAACGACCTCGGCGAGGACGCCTACGCGACGCCGGCGTTCGCCGACGGCCGCATCTACGTCCGGACGGTAGCGGCCTTGTACGCCTTCGGCGCGAAATAAGGCTCCAGGCTGTGGCGACGGCGAGCGGTCCGCCGAGCGATGCTAGCATCTGCTCGGAGACTTCATGACGGCGAAGGTTCGCATCCTTCTGACGGCCGCTCTCGGCCTGATCACCATCACGCCAACGGTGCTCACCCAATCCTCGACCGGGACCGCCGCGTCGCCGCTGCGCGGCTATACGCCGGCCCGCGCGCACGCCGAGCGCGACGTCGAGCGCACGCTGCAGGCGCTGCCCTCGCCGCAGCGCATCGAAGAGTGGCACCGCTACTTCACCGCTGAACCTCATCCCGCCACCTCGCCTCGGACCAAAGCCATCGCCGAGCGGATCGCGCAGGCGTGGAAGGAGCAGGGTCTCGAGGACGTCACCATTCACCGCTACGACGTGCTCTCGTCGAACCCGCGCGAGGTCCGCGTCGAGATGGTGTCGCCGCGACACTACGTCCCGTCGCTCAAGGAAGACGCCTACAAGGAAGACCCCGACACCGCGAACAAGGACATCAGCCACGCCTGGCTGTCGTTCTCAGCATCGGGAGACGTGACCGCGCCGATCGTCTACGCCAACAGCGGCAATCCGGAGGACTACGACCGGCTCCGCGCCGCCGGAATCGATCCGAAAGGCAAGATCGTCATCGTCCGCTACTCGAATCCGTACAGCTATCGGGGCTTCAAGGCGCTCACCGCGCAGCGCGAGGGCGCGGCGGGAATCATCGTCTACTCCGATCCGATGGAAGACGGCTACACGAAGGGTGAGGTATTCCCGAAGGGGCCATGGGGCCCGGACAGCCATTTCCAGCGCGGCGGCATCGCCTACGACTACATCGTGCCTGGCGATCCGCTCACCCCGGGCTGGGCCTCGACACCCGGCGCGCACCGCATCAGCAAGGAGGAAGCGGTGTCGGTGCCGACGATCATGGGCGTGCCGATGTCGTGGCGCGACATCAAGCCGATTCTCGAGGCGCTCGGCGGCCCGCCGGCGCCGCCCGAGTGGAAGGGGGCGTTGCCGATCGACTACCGACTTGGCGGCGAGGCACGGGTTCACCTGAAGGTGGACATGCGCACCGACACGCAGCCGAACTGGGTAGTCGAAGGCCGCATCCGCGGCAGCGAACGGCCGGATGAATGGATCACGCTCGGGAACCACCACGACGCGTGGGTGTTCGGCGGCGTCGATCCGAGCTCGGGCACCGCGACGATGATGGACCTGACGCGCTCGGTGGCCGAGATGGCGAAGAAGGGTCAGCGGCCGCGGCGGACGCTCATCTTCTGCGCGTGGGACGGCGAGGAGGTCACGCTCACCGGCTCGACGGAGTGGGGCGAACACTTCGCCGCCGAGCTGAAGAAGAAGCTGGTCGCCTATCTCAACGTGGACTCCTCGGCATCCGGCCCGCACCTCTCGGCTTCCGCGGTCGGCTCGCTGGCGCCGCTCCTGGTAGATGTCGCAAAGGACCTGAGGGATCCATCAGGTGTGTCGCTCTACGACGCCATGCGGAAGCCAGCCGGCGGTGCCCAGGGACCGGAGAACGGCCTCCTGCCGGATCAGGCATTGGTCCGGACGCGCATCGGCAGCGGCTCGGATCACACGGTGTTCCTGAATTTCCTCTCGCGTCCGGTCGTGGAGATGGGATTCGACGGGCCGTACGGCGTGTATCACTCGGCCTACGACGACCACTACTGGATCTCGCATATCGGCGACCCCGGATTCAAGTACCACACGCTGATGGCGCAGCTCTGGGGGACGATGGCGCTGCGCCTGGCGAACGCCGACGTGCTCCCGTACGCGATGGAGCCGTATGCGGCGAGCGTGCGGGAGTTCGTGCGCGAGCTGGATGGTCTCAAGGGCGTTGACGGACATCTCGATCGTGCCCCGCTGGTCACCGCATCGCGGGAGCTGCGGGCCGCGGCCCGCCGGCTGGACAACGCGGTGGTGCGAGGCCTCGAGGCTGGGACCATCACGTCCGCGGCCGCCGATCGCTTGAACCAGGATCTGCTCGCGTTCGAGAACAACTGGGCCCATCCAGCCGGCATCCCCGGCCGGCCGTGGTTCAAGCACCTGCTGTTCGCGCCGCGCTACACCTACGCGGCGATGACGCTGCCAGGCGTCACCGAAGCCGCGGAACGCGGTGACTGGGCGCTGGCACACGAGCAGGCCACGCTTGTCCAGACCGCAATCGCCACGAACACGGCCCTGCTCAATGGCGCGGCCGACCGGATTGCCACGCCCGAATCCACGGGCGACACCCTCGAAAACCGCGTCCGCGCGATTCGCGATCGCGTGGACGGCCGCATGGCCGTGTATGTCGAGCATCTCGGCACCGGCGAGCGGGTCGCGATCGACGCAGACAGCGAGTACGAGACGTTCAGCGTGATCAAGATCCCGATCATGGCCACGGTGCTCGATCAGGTGCAGAACGGCAGGCTGAAGCTCGATCAGCGGGTGACGCTCAAGGCCGAGCAGCGGCGGATCCCATCGGGCGTCCTCTACGCGCTCGACCCAGGGCTGCAGCCGACCGTGCGCGACCTGCTGACGCTGATGACGATCATCAGCGACAACGAGGCCACCGACGCGCTGGCGGATCTGGTCGGTCGCGAGACCGTGACGAAGTACATGACCAGTCTCGGTCTCAGCCGGACGCGGATTCAGTTCTCAGACCTCGACTGGGACCGGCTGTGGCTCTCGACCCTGGACGCCAGCTATAAGGACGCGAGCGGGGATCGAACGGTCACGTTCCCCTTCGAGAAGTATCCGGCGGCCAACGTGAGCGATGCCTTCCGCCACGTCATCGAGGACACCGGCCTCTACTTCGGCCGCAGCACCGCACGCGAGATCGGACAGCTGTTCGCGCGGATGGCGAAGGGCGAGCTCGTATCCAGGGACGCCAGCGCGCTGATGATCGGCATCCTGAAGAAGCAGCAGGTGAACGATCGCCTGCCGCGCTATCTCGGTGACGGCATCGAGATCGCCCACAAGACCGGCGATGGCCAACCCTGGGTGGCCAACGACGCCGGGATCATGTGGGTGAAGGGGCAGCCGATCGTCATCGTGGTGATGGCCGACCATCACCGCGGCTCGTCGAACGACCTGCGGATCGCCGAGGGGAAGATCGCCGCGACAGTTGCGAAGCACTATGGCGGCGACGTCGATCCGGCCGGACTGGCGCGCTGAGCCGCGGCCGCGACCGCGTGTGGCGTGATGCGCGACGATGCCGGGCGGCACCGTCGCGCATCCACAGTCCAAGAGGTCACTTGCTCCAGGGCGGGACGATCTTGTTCATGCGCGCGTAGGCGATCAGCTGGCCGAGGTGCTCGTGCAGATCGCCGCCGACGAGCAGCGCGATCGCGGCGGCCGAGCGCTGCTGGCCGAACAGGGCCCGCTTGCTGGTGAGCGATGCGTTGTCGATCGCCTCCAGCTGCGCCTTGGCGTGCGCGAATCCCTTGTTGATGTGATCGATGACCTCAGCCTTGGTGTTGAGTGAGCGCAGCTTGGTCATGTCATCCTTGCTCATCTCGACCGGCTTGCCACCGAACGAGTTCGGGATGAACGAGTAGCCTTCCATCGCCGCCAGCATCAGCACTTCGGCAACCGACCGCACGCCCTCCATCGGGCGCCAGTCGTACTTGTCCTGCGGAAACGCCTCGGCCAGACCGACGAACTTGCCGCGCACCACCTCGAGGTCGGCGAGGAACGAGGTCTTCAGCTCGGCAACCGATTCTTTCGACATCACATCCTGCGCGCGGGCGGGGGCTGGCACCAGCGCGAGACTCGCCGACATGGCGACAAGCGTGACGAGCGGGGTGAGGAAACGACGGCGTTTCTCGGGCGTCATACGGGCTCCTTCCAGGGTTCAGAACAACTTACGATAATCCGAGTAATCGACGGGTACGGCAATCACGAGGTTCCGCCGATCCGCGAGGGCGCTGGCCGCAGCGTCGGCCAGCTCGGCCGGCTTGCTCGTTCGTACCGCGGCCACGCCGCAGGCCTCGGCCATCTTCACGGTATCGATAGGGCCGAAATCCATGCGGTACGGTTCGAGTTTGCGATTTTCCTGGGCCAGCTTGATGAGCGAATAGCTGCCGTCCTCGAGCACGACCGTCACGAAGCGTGCGCCGACGCGCGAAGCAGTCTCCAGTTCCTGCGCATTCATCGAGAAACCCCCGTCGCCAACCGCGGCCAGCACCGGCTGGTCGGGCCGCGCCAGGCTGGCGCCCAGTGCAGCGCTGATCCCGTATGCCATTCCGGACAGCCCGTTCGACATCCAGAACGTTTCGGGCACGCGGCTCGGCCAGAACTGGCCGAACAGGTATTTGTGCGAGCCGACATCGGTGGTGACGATGGTGTTGGCGGGCGCTGCGCCGGCCAGCGCGCGGATGATATCGCCCGGCCAGATCACGCCGAGGCGAGACGAGCCATCGAGCAACGCTCGACGGCGCTGCTGAAATGACGCAAATGGCGCCTGCCAGGCGCGCGGCGCCGGCCCGGCGTCCAGCAGCGCGTCGATGAACGCCGCGTGATCAACCAGCTCGACGCCTTCGGGCAGGCGATCCACGGCGTTCGGGGCGTCGAGCACCCAGTGGATTGGCAATTCGGCATGCCAGGTCTTGTCCACTTCAACCGGATCGAGGCCGAACCCGATCCGCAGATCCGCGGCCTCGAGCGCCTCGCAGAGCAGCCCGTCGGCGGCCATGCCGCTCACTACCCCGACAAAGTTCGGTCCGGTTTCGTCAACGATGCCCTTCACCTTCGGCGTCACCGCCACCGGCAGGTTCCACGAGTCCAGCCACTGCCGGAGACGCGGCGCAAGCGACGCATCCACGCCGAGGCCGATGACCACGAGCGGGCGCTCGGCATCCGCGAGCTTGTCACGGACGAGCGCCGCCTGCGCGCGCGGATCGCCCAGGACGAGGGCGCGCCGTCCTTCCGCCGCTGTTGCGACCGGCGATGGCTCCTGCATGCTCTTCACCGCTTCACGCGCGGAGAGCGTCAGGTATGACACGGCGAACGGCCGCCGTCGCGCTTCCGTTATTGCCCTGGTGACCACGCTGTCTGCGTTCGATGCCGTCACTGAATCGACGAATCGGCACACCGGCCGGTAGACATCGTCGAGCGGGAGCAGCTGGTGGGTGTGCGCGGCCGGGAACTCGGCGGGAATCTGGGCGGTAATCGCCAGCAGCGGCTCCTGATCGAGATAGGCATTCGCGATCGGCAGCATCAGGTTGGCGGCGCCGGGGCCGAGCGTTGCCACCGTCACACCGGCGGTGCCGCGCAGCTTGCCGTAGACCGCGGCCGCGAGCCCCGCGTTGGCTTCGTGCCGCATCAGCACGAAGTCCACGCCGACCTTCCGCAGTTCGTCGATCAGAACGAGGACTTCCCCACCCGGGAGCCCGAACACGCGATCGATGCCGGCGGCGGCAATCGATCGGGCAACAGCAGCGGCAACGGTGCTGGTCATCGCCGTAAGTATGCCCGAAGCCCCGCTCTGCTAGACTGCTGCACACCTCCGATCGAGGTCATCACCTTTTCTCCAGGGACACATCATGACTGCATATCGACGCGGACGGCTGACGTGGGCGGGCATCGCGCTGCTTGCCCTCGGCCTGACCGCGTGGCCCCCTGCCATCGCCCCGGTCACGGCCCAGGCGCCGGCGATCGACCCGGCGCTGTTGAACTCGTATAAGTGGCGGAGCATCGGTCCCGACCGCGGCGGGCGCTCCATCGCGGTGTCGGGCGTGAAGGGCCGGCCGCTCGACGCCTACTTTGGCGCTGTCGGCGGCGGCTTGTGGAAGACCACCGATGGCGGCACCACGTGGGCGCCGGTCACCGACGGGCAGATCACCAGTTCGTCCGTCGGCGCCGTGGCGGTGTCCGAGTCGAATCCCGACGTGCTCTACATCGGCATGGGCGAGGCGTGCATCCGCGGCAACATCATGCCGGGTGACGGCGTCTACAAGTCGACCGACGCCGGCAAGACCTGGAGCAATGTCGGCTTCCACGAGACCGATGCGATCTCGAAGATCCGCATCCACCCCACCAATCACGACATCGTCTTCGTCGCCAGCTTCGGCCGTTACGGGGGGCCGAGCCAGGAGCGGGGACTGTTCAAGAGCACCGACGGCGGCAAGAACTGGAAGAAGGTGCTCTACCGGGACGACAAGACCGGCGCCGTGGACGTGGCGATCGATCGGCGCAATCCGAATGTGATGTTCGCCGCCCTGTGGGAGGCCTATCGCGTCGAGTATCAGATGTCGAGCGGCGGCCCCGGCAGCGGGCTGTTCAAATCAACCGACGGCGGCGAAACGTGGACCGAGATCACCCGCGCCAAGGGACTGCCGGCGGGAATGGTCGGCAAGATCGGGATTGCGATTTCCGGCGCTGACTCGAAGCGCATCTACGCGCTGGTCGAGAACGAGAACGGCGGCCTGTTCGTCTCCGACGACGCCGGCGAGAGCTGGACGCTCGCCAACGCGGCCCGCAGCGTGCGCCAGCGTGCTTTCTACTACACGCACGTCGCGGCCGATCCGAACAACAAGGACACCGTCTACATGCTCAACACGAGCGCGTTCCGCTCGACCGACGGCGGCAAGACACTGACCAACATCGGCCAGGGGACCCACGGCGACCACCACGACCTCTGGATCGATCCGGGCGACTCGGAGCACGTCGTGCTCGGTAACGACGGCGGCGGCGCCATCACCTATCGCGTTTCCGCGCCGCGTCCGAACTGGAGCGACCAGGATTTTCCGACCGCGCAGTTCTACCACGTCACGACCACCGCGCACCTGCCGTTCCACGTCTGCGGTGCGCAGCAGGACAACAGCACAATGTGCGTGCCAAGCGACCGCAACCTCAGCTAGCGGGTTCGGGCGCATTCCGCCGGTGCAGCCCTACGAGGCCGGTGGCGGCGAGCCTGGCTACATCGCCGCCGATCCGCGCGACCCGGACGTGTTCTTTGCCGGCGCCAACAACGGCTCGTTCCTCACGCGCCTCAACCGCCGCACCGGCGACTTCAAGGAAGTCGGCGCCTACCCGCGGTTCTTCTCCGGCGAGCCGTCGAAAGACGTCAAGGAACGGTGGCAGTGGACCTACCCGATTGTCTTTTCCTACGTCGATCCGACGGTGATCTACGCAAGCTCGCAGCGTATCTGGAAGTCCACCAACGGCGGCGATACCTGGGAAGCCATCAGCGGCGACCTCTCGCGGCACGACCCGAAGACGATGGAGGAATCGGGCGGCCCGATCACCCACGACATGAACAGCCCTGAGATCTACGGGACGGTGTTCTCGCTGGCGCCAGGCCGCAAGGACATCAACCTGATCTGGGCAGGATCCGACGACGGCCTGATCCAGGTCACGCGTGACGGAGGCAAGAACTGGACGAACGTCACGCCGCGCGACATGCCGGATCTCGGGCGCGTCAGTCAGATCGATTCGTCTGCGTTCGACGACGGCACCGCCTACGTCGCGGTGAAGAAGATGCTGCTCGGCGACGTCTCGCCGTACATCTTCAAGACCACCGACTTCGGCAAGTCGTGGACGAAGATCGTGAGCGGTATTCCCGCCAACGACTACGTGCACGTGGTCCGCGCCGACACCAAGCGCAAGGGGCTGCTCTACGCCGGCACGCAGCACGGCGCCTACATCTCGTTCGACGACGGCGGGCAGTGGCTGCAAGTTCGTCAACGGCCTCCCCGACGTGCCGGTCTCCGATATCTGGGTTACCGACAACGCGCTGGCGATTGCGACCCACGGCCGCAGCTTCTACGTGATGGACAACGTCGAAACGCTGCGGCAGTTCGGACAGGCGCCGCTCACCGACGTGTTCCTTTTCAAGCCGGCAAGCACGATTCGCGGCGACCGCGCCGCCATCGACTACTACCTGAAGGCGCAGCCGAAGAGCGTTGACCCTGGAGTTCCTCGACGCCCAGGGCCAGGTGGTGCGGTCGTTCACGGGTCTGCGTACCGAAGGAAGGCCAGGCTGCTGCTCCGGCCAGCGACGACGAGTTCCCGCGGGGACCGCAGGGTCCGGCGATGACGGCCGGGATGAACCGGTTCAACTGGGACCTCAACTCGACCGGCGTGGTCACGTTCCCGGGGATGATCCTGTGGGGCGCGACGCAGAACGGGCCAATGGTGCTGCCCGGCACTTACCAGGTGAAGCTGACCGCCGACGGCGTCACCAGCACGCAGCCGCTGACCATCGTCAAGCATCCGCTCCGCAACATCAGCGACGCCGACCTGCAGTACCAGTGGGATCTCGCCTCGCGGATCCGCGACAAGGTGAATGACGCAAACCAGTCAGTGATTCGCATCCGGCGGATGAAGACCGATATCGCGGCCCGGATCAAGGACGCGCCCAAGGAAGTGGTTGCCGCCGGCGAGCAGCTGATGCAGGCGCTCTCGGTCGTCGAAGAAGACGTCTACCAGGTTCGGAACCAGAGCAACCAGGATCCGTTGAACTTCCCGATCAAGACGAACAACCGGCTCGCCTCGCTGCTGCGGGTTGCGGTGTCCGGCGAGGGGCGACCGACCGGCAACGTGGAGCCGATTTTCAAGGAGCTCTCGGCCGAGCTCGACGGGCACACGACGCGGCTGAACAAGACGGTGGCCGATCAACTGCCCGCGTTCAACCGGATGCTCACGCGCATCAAGCGTGAGCCGGTGAGTGACAAGTAGACGCCGGCACCAGCCCGGGCTCCAGGTCTGACGGCGTCGCGGACAACCGCGACCCGTCGGCTCCGGCGCGAAGTTTGCTGGACACGCGTCCATGTCCGCACACAGGGCGCAACGCGAACAAGTGTGAGCGACTTCGCATCCATCTTCGGCCGAAGTGCGGAGTTCACGGCGACCGCGCCTGGCCGCGTCAATCTCATCGGTGAGCACACCGATTACAACGGTGGCTACGTTCTCCCTCTCGCCCTGCCGCTCGCGACGCGGGTCGAGCTGGCGTTGCGTGGCGATCGAACGATCTGCGCCGCGACCACCACCCTTCCGGGCGGCACCACCCCGCGCTCCTACGAGCTCGGACGCGAGCAGCGCTCCGGCGAGTGGTTCGACTATCTGCAGGGAGTGACGCAGATGCTGGCCCGGGAAGGGTGCGCGGTTCCTGGCTGTGACGTGCTGGTCTCGTCGCAGGTGCCGGTCGGGAGCGGCCTGTCGTCAAGCGCGGCGCTCGAGGTGGCGATGGTCCGGGCTCTGCGACTGGCGGCTTCGCTCCCGATCGACGACATGGCCGTGGCTCGGCTGGCGAACAGGGGCGAAATCGATTTCGTCGGGAGCCCGGTCGGCGTGATGGATCCGATCGTGTGCAGCGTCGGGCGGCCGTCGCACGCGCTCTTCATCCAGACTGCGACGCTCGACACGCTCCACATCCCGATGCCCGGCTCGATGGAAGTGGCCGTCGTGGACACGGGGATCACGCATCGCAACCTCGACGGGGACTACGGGCGGCGGCGGCGCGAGTGCGAACAGGCGGCCGCCGCGCTCGGGGTCAACGCCCTCAGCGCGTTGTCGATTCGCGACCTGCCGCGCGTCGCGCAATTGCCAGCACCGCTCGATCGCCGCGCTCGCCATGTCATCACCGAGAACGCGCGCGTTCTGCAGGCGGTCGGCGCGCTGACCGCCGACCAGCCGGCCGCGATGGGGGCGCTCGTTCGATCCGCCCACGAGTCGCTCAGCGCCGACTTCGAGGCCTCGCTGCCGGCGATCGACCGCCTGGTCGCGCTCGCCAATGACGAGCCGCTCGTGTTTGGCGCTCGGCTCACTGGCGGAGGCTTCGGCGGCAGCGTACTGCTCCTTTGCCGGCCTGGCTCGGCCCTCACCACCGCCCGCAACGTCGTGGAGCGAGCGGCCTCGGATTCCGAGCTGACGCCGCGCGTGCTGGTTCCTCCGATTACGGACAGGTCTTCGCCACCGTTCTGATGGTCGTGACCATCACCCGCTGCACCGGTGTCTGCGGCTGCGTCCCGGCGCTGCCGGGGACGCTCGGCGTGGCAGCGCCGGTCTGCGGCGCGGGTGATCCGGCCGGCTGTGGCGTGGTCGGCGTCCCGCCGCCGGCACTGGCGTCGTGCGGCGGAATCACCTGCAGTGTGCCAGACACCTCGATCTGCTGATCGAGAAACGGCGGGAGCGCGAGCTGCGGATCGCTCGGTTGCACGACATAGGTATCGTGGGCCACTGCCGCGGTTGTCGCAGGCGCCGCGGCGCCGCTTCCGCTCGTGCCGACCGGTGTGCGAGGCGTTGCAGGCACCGTCTCCTCGACGTTGGTCAGCACGAATTGGGCCCCTGGCCCGGTCGCATCGCCGCGTCCGATCCCGGCCGGCGAGCCATCCCACGAACGCAGACAACCGGTCATCGTCACCGTTCGGCCGAGATCCGGCGCGGGCGGTGAGGGCCGCGGAACTCCCGCCTGCGCGCCGGCAATACCGAGTGACGCAACCGCGAACATCAGGGTCCAGCCCGAGAGAGTTGTGTGGCGCATTTTCTTCTCCTCGCCAGTGGCTCGAGCAGATTTCGAGCCATCAGCCGCCGCTGACTCATACCTTCCGAGTGCGGGAACATCTGAACCGTTCATATGCACCGCGGCGGCAGATGCCCGTCTCGGAATATCACCGTGTCGAGAGAAGCAATTTGCCTGCGGCACGAATGCGCTGGCCTCGCGCTTGCAGCAAACCAGAGGATGCCATGCGCCGCGCCGAGCTTCATCTCGGCAGTCCCGGCGCTTCCTCAGAGGAGATGTTTCACATGGCTGATAACCGCTGGCATGACGATGATTACCGCCGCGACGATCGGCGGAGTTGGAGCGAACGCGCGGGCGACGAAGTGCGCTCGTGGTTCGGCGACGACGAAGCGCAGTGGCGCCGCGGCAACCACGAGCGGCACGATCGCTACCCGTACGGGGGCGATCGCTCCTGGCGCGACCGGGGCGACGCGAGCTACGAGCGCACGAGCGGCGCGAGCGGTTGGCGCGGCGGCCGCGACCTGGGCGGATACGAAGGATCGCGCTACGGATCGAATTGGGGCGAGAGCCGCGGCTCCAATTACCGGCCCGACCACTCGCGCGGCGACGAGAACGAGCGCTACGGCTGGGGCCGCGGCTCGCAGGACTACGACCGTGGCTCGCACGACTCTTCCCGCGGGGATTGGGGACGCGGCTACTCCGGTCGCGACGATCGAGAGCAGTACGGACGCGGCGGGCAATACGGCTCGTCCTCGTACGATCGCGGCCAGCTCCGTCGTCACTTCAGCGACTGGACGCCGGGAGGCGCTTCTGGATGGCGTGACTGGGAGAATCGTGAATCGTCCGGTACCGGGTATCGGTCCGGATCGGACTGGGGCTCGACCACCGGCTGGGGCCGGGAGAGCTACGCAGGACGCGGTCCCAAGGGGTATCGTCGTTCCGACGAGCGCATCCGAGAAGAGGTTTCGGACGCGCTGACCGCGGATCCGCTGGTGGACGCCTCGGAGATCACCGTCCAGGTCGAGAACGGCCACGTCACGCTGATCGGCACGGTCGCCGCCCGCGACCAGAAGCGGCGGGCCGAAGACTGCGCCGAACGTGTCAGCGGCGTGGATGATGTCACCAACAACCTTCGCGTCAACAAGCAGGACTACACCAAGGGGGATGAGCGCCAGGACGCGTCCCACATCGTGACCCCGTCGGTCGTCACTCCCGAGGGTCGCAACCGCTGAACGTAAAAGCGGCCGGCGCAAGCCGGCCGCTTTCGTGGTGTCTACAACGGGGAGGACGCGCGCCAGCGCGCGCGTACCGACCCACGCGTCAAACGACCGGGTTGCGGCCCTGGATGACGCGGATCAACAGAATGGCGACCGCGAGCACCAGCAGGATGTGGATGAAGCCGCCCAGCGTGTACGAGCTGACCATCCCCAGCAGCCAGAGCACCACGAGCAGCACCAGAATCGTCGTCAACATGGTCGTCGTCTCCTCTCAGTTGCCGGCACGGGTCCGGGCATCTCGCCGGATGGCAGAGCATGTTTGGTGCCAGCGATTGCGGTGGCTCGCTGCGGCTCTGGTGGTAAGCGGATGCTCTCAATGAGAACGGCTGCGGTCAGGCCGCCCATCCGCTTCCAGCGGCGATGCTCTTGCTTGGCCTGTCGTATATGGCGCCATTAATACGGCCGCGCTTTGAGACGGCGTCGACGTCTCCGAATCCTCCAATGCCCGACCCGAAACATCCCGGCGTCGGACACGACCCCGAACTCGATCCGCCGCCGACGCTGCCTCCTGTCGAACCGCCTGCTCATTCACCGACAACACCGACGCCGCACGAGCCGCCGCCCTCACCTATCCCGCCGGATCCACGAGTCGATCGCGGCGCGTGAACGGCCGGCGCGCCACGAGCCGCGATCGCTGCGCCTAACGCTCGTTGTTGCGATTCGCGGCCCGCTCGCCGAGGACGATTGCGGCCCGCACGGCCGGGGCGAGCGGCAAGTCCGCTCCTCGCATCGCGGTCGAGCGCGGGCGCCTCGTCGGGAGTACCCGCCCGTCTGGCAGCCAGCGATTCACCTCCGACAGGAGCGCCGCCGTGAGGTTGGGAGCCACCGCATTCGCTCTCGCAGCCAGGCGCATCGACGCGGGCATCGTCAGGTCGGCTTGTCCTCTCGCCACCGCGCGGACGATGCTGCGCGCCGCGCGCTCGGCGCTGATCGCCAGAACTGGCGTCCCCGCGGCAAGCGCGAAGAGTTGGTACTCGCGCCCGGCATCGCCGCGAAATCGCGCCTGCACGTGCGAACCGGTTCGCATCAACCCTGGAAAAACTGTCGTCACCGTGACGCCGTGCTGACGCAGCTCCTCGCGCAGCACCGCGCTGAGTCCCGCTTGCGCGAACTTGCTGGCGCAGTACGCCGAGAGGTGCGGGACCGCTACCTTGCCACCAATCGAACAGATGTTCGCCACCCGCCCACCGGGACGTGCGAGCAAGTGCGGCAGCGCCGCGCTCGTCATGTGGAGCGTCCCCCAGAAATGCACGTCCATCAGCGCCTCGAAGTCGTCGACGCCGGTCCGCGCCAGCGGCGCGCTCAGGATGAGTCCCGCGTTGTTGACGAGCACGTCGAGGCGGCCGAAGCGCGCGATCACTTCGTCCACCGTCTGGGCGCACGAATCGGGCAGACGCACGTCGCCAACGACGCCCGCCGCCGGCACCCCCGGACCGAGGCTCTCGACCGCCCGGGCCAGCTCTTGCGGGTCCCGCGCCATCAGCGCGACGCTCGCTCCTCGCGCGACGAACGCACGCGCAAGGACGAGCCCGAGGCCGCGGGAGCCGCCGGTGATGAGAACGGTTCGGCCGACGAAGTCGTACGATGGCCGCCGGCGAAGCAGCGCCGCGACAGTCGCGGCTGCCACGCCGGCCGCGGCCGCGCCGGCCAGCCGCGGTAATTGACGGGAGAACGCGTCAGGCGGCACTGGTCTCTCCTCCGAGAAGGCTGATGACCTCACCGTGCGCGAGCGACTTGGTGAACGCGTGAATGGGGCCCTTCGTCGCCGCGTAATCGAGCAGCGGCACACTGCTCGCAAGCAGCACAGCCGTAGCCCGGCCAGTTCCGGAGTCCCCGCTGACACATCCCGGCGCCTCGAACCGCGCCGCAGGCGTCATTTCGGCCCCGGACCCCGGGCGGTCCTGGTGCTGTGGCGGAAAGGGCGGGACGAGCTGCTGCCGATCTGAGGTCGGCTTCGCCACATTGTGGGTCTCGGTCGGGCGAGTGTTGCTCATGTGGCAGGGACTCCCTGGGTAAACGCAAGCACCATCTGTACCGGTACGCACCAGTAATCGTTGGCAACCCCCTTGCAACGAAGGATGGCGAGTCGGCGACATCCAAAGGGAAGCCGCTGACTGCCAGCCTCGTTAGAGCCCGCCACCACCTCCGGAGGGCGCGGTCACAAGCCGCATCCTCCGGACGGTCCTCTCCAGTTCCGGGGCGCCTGAGAGTGCTGGTGTGTCGATTCGGTTGTGTTGAAGGGTCGCGGAGGACCCGTGTTCATGGCGAACTTCGGCATCCGCGGTGACATCCGCTACTTCAGAGGCCTCCAGGAGCATCGATCATGAACACGCGCGCTATGTCGACGCGTCCCCTGTCCCGCTACCCAGGCGTGGAACCCGTCAGCGCCTGGCCGGGTCTTCCCGTGGTGCCCGGCGCCATCCGGCGTCCATTGCCAAGTGGCGCGCGCATTCATCGTGAACCAGGAGTCCGCATATGAAGTACGGCGTCGCGTGGCTGCTCGGCGTGCCCTTCTCGATCGTGGTGCTGTGGTTCGCGGCAAACCAGATGGGCTGCGGTTTCTAGAGCGCAGACTCGTTCGACACGAACGGCCCGATCCGTCCCCGCTGGGCGACGGCTCGGGCCGCTTGTGCGTACAGAGAACCCTGCCTTTCGCGACGATCACACTCCTGGTTGGTACGACATCTGAAGTGCCTCCAGGCAGGAGATACTACGATGCGCATCTGGTTGCCAATCGCGGCCGCACTGCTCGCCGTAAACTGCTCCAATTCACCGACCGCGCCGACACCGGTGACTGCTGAGCCACCATCGGCGACGACAGCACTTTCGAGCCTGCGCTGGGACGTGACCGCTCCCGGCTGCCCGGCCCAGTCGCCGCCGTCGCCGATTCCCGATCCGACGCAGGGACGGCTCGAGCCAGGTCCGCACGGCACCATCGTCGCATTCTGGCCGACGTACCGGATGGGCATCCTTCACGCGACACTCGTCGAGCAAGGCTCGCAACTCCTCGTCTGCGATTGGGAGATTGCTGACATCTGAAGGGCAGGAGACAGGAGACAGAAAAAGGACAAAGGAGCTAGGAACTCCACTCCCGCATGCTGCGCCTCGCGGCGACGCCATCTAGGGTGAGACGTATGTCCTGGGATCACACACTTAATTCCCAGTTCCTAATTCCTGGTTCCTGTCTCCTGTCTCCTCACTCCTATCCTGCGTCAGGCAGCGATCGCAATGGCCGCAGTGCTCGAGCGTGCTGATGCCGTCGAAGTACTCGAGGAGCTTGCGCCAGCGGCACATCGCGGTCTGGCAGTAGACGATCATCTGATCCAGCTTCTGTCGATCCGCAGCTTGCAGTTCAGCGTAGGTTTCGACTAGTTGCTCCGCGGTTGTGACCAGGTGGCGCGACACCGGACGGACGCGGCGATCGCGCAGCCGACGGACCGCGCCCGCCTCCTCCATCGCCGCGACGATCGCGTCGGCGCGACGCGGCGACACATTCCCACGCGCCGCGAGCTCGTCGAGCGGGAGCGGCGACTTCTCCTCCAAGCCGCGGGCGATGGCCAGCACCGCCGCCGGCGGCGAATAGCGGCGGCGCATGAAGAACTGGTGCGTCCGGCGATCGGTCGGCGTATAGAGCAGGACGCATCGCGCCGGCTCGCAGTCGCGGCCGGCCCGCCCCGACTCCTGGTAATAGGCGTCGAGCGATCCCGGCATGTTGATGTGCGCGACCATCCGCACGTTGGGCTTGTCCACGCCCATCCCGAAGGCGTTGGTGCCGACCATCACACGCACTTCGCCGCCCATGAACCGATCCTGGGCACGCTGCCGGGCGCGGGGCGACAGCCGGCCGTGATACAGCTCCACCGCCGCGCCGAGCGCCTGGAGCCGTCGCCACGCGAGTTCGGCGGTCCGGATCGTGGACGCATACACAAGGACCGACCCCTCGGCCTCTTCTGCCAGCGGCACCAGCGCCGACAGCTTGTCCGCCTCGGTCGAGACGTGCCGCACTTCGTAGAACAGGTTCGATCGGTAGGTCGGGTGCGTGATGATCGCCGGGTCGCGGAGGCCGAGCCGGGCCACGATGTCGGTCTTGGTCTGCTCGGTCGCGGTCGCGGTGAGCGCCAGCACCGGAGGGCGGCCAAGCGTCTCGATGGCCGTTTTCAGCCCCAGGTACGCCGGCCGGAAGTCGTGACCCCATTGCGAGATGCAGTGAGCTTCGTCGACCACCACCAGATCGACCTTGACGCGGCGCAGGACGTCCACGAATTCCGGGTCGTTCAGCCGCTCCGGTGTCGTCAGCACGAACTCGAGCCGCTCGTGACGCATGTCGTCGATCGCGTCGTTGCGCTCGCGCGCCGTCCTGGAACTGTCGATCTGCGAGGCGTCCAGGCCCAGCCCGCCAAGCTTCTGGGTCTGATCGGTAATGAGGGCAATCAACGGCGAGACCACCACCGTCGTTCCCGGCAGGTGGAGCGCTGGAATTTGATAGCACAGCGATTTGCCGGCGCCGGTCGGCATGACCGCCAGTGCATCCCTACCGGCGAGGACCGCGTCGATCACTTCGAGCTGTCCGGGCCGGAACGCGTCGAACCCGAACACCTCACGCAGTGTCCGATGCGCGGGCGAGCCGCTCGATTCGCGAGGCGGGGATGTGGACGGCGCCTCGACACCGTTTGCGTCGAGTGATGTACCCTGCAGCTTGCCCTCCCGGCGGCGGGCGTCAGCCCCCCGCGCCTTCGGCGTGAGCAAGGGCTTTGCCAGCACACCGAGCTGAAAACACCACCGCCGACAGCCGGACGCTGCTCATTCAGAGCCGTTGACCGGCCCACAAGTGGCACCGCAGCTGCCGCCTTGACCGCGAGCGCTGCATGCTGCTGCTCGGAGGCCCTTACGCGGTCGTTGGCCACCAGGCCAGCACGCCCTGGCGCCTCCTCCGGGGCGTAATCCACATCAAGGCGCGCGGACGTGGTTGCGATCGCGCCGAGAGGCGAACCACGCGTTCAGGGGCGCATCGAAACGTCATCGAAGCGGCGTGTGATACGGCAAGCGCAAGCCCCAACATGCGGCCATCGCTGGCGCGGCGCTTCCGGCATCGAGACTGAAGAAGCACACGCCAGGCCGATCGCCCGCGTGGAGATAGGTGCGCACGTTGAGAGGCGCGGCACCCGCGGTATGCCACAACGCGTGGCTCCCGTGTTCGATCATCGGGTTTGCAAATCGCTCGCCCGATGTCGAGCAGCGGCCGGGCTCTTGCATTTACCAGTGACATGGAGGCCGGAAGTTCAGCAGCGCGAGTGCGGGGCCTAATCTACGTGACCGACGAGTCGCCAGGCATTCGCCGCGTTGCGCGCGGGACGGGCTTCGTCTATCGCCGCGCTGATGGCCGTCCGATCACCGATGATGCGGAGCTGCGACGGATCCGATCGCTGGCCATCCCTCCCGCCTGGACGAACGTCTGGATCTGCCCTCGACCCAATGGACACCTGCAGGCAACAGGACGCGACGCGCGCGGGCGCAAGCAGCACCGCTATCACCCGCGCTGGACGTCGGTACGCGACGAAGCGAAGTACGCGCGGATGTTGACCTTCGCAGAGGCGCTTCCAGCGCTCCGGCGCCGCACCGCTGCCGACCTCGGCATGCGCGGGCTGCCCCGGCGCAAAGTGGTGGCCGCCGTGGTTCGGCTGCTGGAGAAGACGCTGATCCGCATCGGCAACGATGAATATGCCAAGCAGAACCGATCCTTCGGATTGACCACGATCGAGGACCGCCACGCAAACGTGTCCGGCGCTGGGATGCGGTTCCGCTTCCGCGGCAAGAGCGGAAAACCGCACGACGTGGCGCTCACCGACCCGCGCCTCGCGCGGATCGTCAAGCAGTGCCAGGAGCTCCCCGGCAGTCAGCTGTTCCAGTACGTGGACGAGCGCGGCGAGGTCCGCGACATCACCTCCTCGGACGTGAATAGCTACTTACGATCGACCATGGGTCATGCGTTCACGGCCAAGGACTTCCGCACGTGGGCGGGCACCATCCTCGCCGCCCGCGCGCTGCACGAGCTGATCCGGACCGCCGCCCGCGGGCCGAGCGAGAAACACGTCGTCCAAGCCGTCGACGCCGTGTCGCAGCTGCTGAACAACACGCGGTCAGTGTGCCGGAAGTGCTATATCCACCCAACCGTGATCGACGCCTACCTCGATGGCGGCCTGGAGAAGGCCCTTCACGGGCGAGCGGCGCGCATCAACGGCCTCTCCTCATTCGAATCGTCGGTAGTGCGGATGCTCCGCCACCGGGCCCGTCACGAAAGCCGCCGCGCCGCCTGAGCGTCGTACAAGCGAAAGGCGGGATGCGACTCATCGCATTCCGCCTTTCTGCCTTCTTCTGCCTTCTGCCTTCTGCCTTGTTCTGCCTTCTGCCTTCTGCCTTGCCCCTAGTGTTTCTCGGGCTTCTTCGTACCGCTCGTGCCGCGGACGTCGCGGTCACGGGTCTTGGCGCGATCGGCGACGTTGGTGTGCTTTTCGTCCACGGTCATCCCGTTCACGACCTGGGTCACGCCGGGGATCGAGCGAGCGATGCTCTCGATCTTGGTCCGGTCGGCGTCGGAGCGGGCCGTCCCCTCGAGGGTCACCACGCCGTTCTTGACCCGCAGATCGACGTTGTTGCTATCGAGCTCGGAGTGTTCCATCAGGTTCTCGAAGCGCTCCTTGATGCCGCTGTCCATGTCGTTCGCGGCGTCCTTGTTGAGCCCTTCGACCACGATCTCGTTGGCGAGCTGCGCCTGCGATCCGATCGAGGCGCGGACCGCGTCCACGGCCTTGTCCTTCTCGGCCGCCGTATCGACCGTGCCCGAGAGACGCACCACGTGCGCACCCTTGTCGTAGTGAGCGTCGACCTTGTTGTCGAGCGCGACGCTCTTGAGTGCCCCATCCGCCATCTTCTCGACATCGGGTCCACGCTGGCAGCCGGTCACGCCGAGGGCGACCGTCAACACGCCAATGCACATCACGCTTCGCATCATTGCCTCCTGTCCGTTGTAGACGCTTCAGCCAACCGTCCTTCGCTGATCGACCGTCCTCCGACGCTGATATAGCGGTATGTCATCGAGAACGTTGAGGGGCCGACGAACCTCACCCTGGCCCGGGCTTGCACCGCGGTCGGGAGCACGACGCCGGCGATGGCCGCGTAGGTCCAGTCCATCTCGACGTCGGAGACCCAGAACGAGGGGTTCTTCGAGAGCGCGCCGGTGACTCTCAGCACCGACCCGGTGCGCGGGTCGAGAAGCAGTGTCCCGTTCACCAGGTGCTTGCTCGGTTCGCGCGGATGAATCGCCACGCGCATCAGGCCGCCCGCTTCAGGCTGAGCGTCGCCGCACGCGTAGCCGGTGAGGAGCGCCGGCATGTGGACCGCACCGCCGCGGGCGACGAGTTCCTTCTCGCGCTCGAGAGCGGGGATCAACGCCTTCTCGCGCACCTGTTCGGAGCCGCCTTCCTGCAACACTTCATAGACGAAGCGCCCGTCACCCGTGAGCGTGGTGCGCACGTCGATCCAGCCGCTGCGGCCGCCCCGTTCGGTGCGCGCCTCGAGATGTCGCAGTGCGACGTAAGGCGTCGGCGGCGGCGTGGCGAGATCCGCGCCGCACCCAGGCACGATCGAGGCGGCAAAGGTGGGCGTAGCGGCGGCGAGTAACATCGCCGTGCTCGCGGTCAGCAGATGACGAGTCATACGTCATCAGCTGTCACTGCGAAGCCTGTGCCACGTCTTGAGGCGCCCACGTGGCCCCGCTCCGGCAATGCGTGGGCTGCCGGCTTTACGCGTGTGGGAAAGCCGTTACACAGCCGGCGCTCTGCTGTCGAGCAGTCGCCGAATCTCGCGGACGAGCTGGTCTGGGTCGCACGGCTTCACGATCACGGCATTGAATCCAGCCGCGATCGCCTGCTCCAGCTGGCGCGAATGTGAGTGGCCGGTTGCGGCAATCAACGGAATTGCCGCGGTGTCCTCAATTGCCCGCAATTGCGCCGCGACCTCATACCCCGACAGCACCGGCATCTCCAGATCCATGACGATCAGGTCCGGACGCTGGCTGCGGGCCTGCGCCAGCGCCTGTTCGCCGTCGGACGCCGTCAGCACGTCGAAGCCCTCACCCTTGAGGTAGAGCGCCAGCACATCCACAGCGTCTGCATAATCGTCGACGAGCAGAATGGTTGAGGTCATGTCCGTTGGTATAGTGAGGGACTCAGGGTACTTGAGAACCTTCTCAAACGACCTGGACTTCCTATCGCCATGTCTGAATCGCCGGTCACCGCTGATCTGTTCAGGGCCTTCAACCTGCTGATCCACGACCTGCGCGCGCCGCTGAGCGTGGCCCACGGCTATCTGCGGCTCCTGCGCGAAGACCGGCTCACCTTGCCCGAGGATCGCGACCGTGCATTCGACCAGACGGCCGACGCACTGGGACGCATTTCACGGCTTTGCGCGGACGCCTCCACGCTGATCCAATCGTACGACGCGGCCCCCCCGGCCGGCACGCGCGTCCCCGCGCGGCTGCTCGCCGATCAGGTCAGCCGGGCTATCCAGGAACGGCTGCCGGCCACCATCCAGGCGATTCCGGACAACGGCATGCTGCGCCTCGCTTCGCTCGATACCGTTGCCGGCGCGATGGCCGCGATCGTCACCGCGGTCGCGGGCGTGCGACCGAGGCCCGATCGCTGCGTGACCATCGACGCGTGCGACGAGGAGCTGCGCGTGCTGCTCGGCGCGGCGGATGACCACCGGCTGCTGGTCGAGGGACCGCGAAAGGCGTTCGATCCGTGGCGAGGCCACGGGCTCGCCATCCCCTGCGCGTGCCGGACCGTTGAGCGCAACGGCGGCACGGTATGGGCGATTGACGGAAGACAGGGTGTGGTGGGCATGGCCCTGCCACTGGAGGTGTCCACGTAATGACCGCGCAACTCGCTTTAGTCGATGACGATCCGGCCTTCACGGGCTATCTCGAGACCCTGCTGCGCTCGCGTGGCTACACCATCGAGGTGTTCCACAGCGGCGGCGCGCTGCTCGAGAGCCTGCGAGCCGGCTCGACGCCGCACGTGATCCTGCTCGACGTCCTGATGCCGGATCTCGACGGCCTCGAGACGCTCCGGGCGATCCGGCATGCGCACCCCGCGGCGCGCGTCATCATGCTCTCCGGCCGCCAGGCGCCGGCGACGATCGTGGAGGCCGTGCGGCTCGGGGCCGCCGATTACGTGCTCAAGCCGGACGATCCCGAGGGCGTTGGCGAGGCGGCCCTCGAAGCGGCGATTCGCAACGCGCTCGAGCGCGAGGCGCTCAGCGCCGAACTCGCGCGCCTCAGCGCGCAGATGGCCGAGGACCCCGAGGGCGCGCAACCATGCTGGAGCTCCGGTCTGGCGATGCAGCCTGTAGTAGCGATGGTCGAGCGGATCGCGGACAGCGACGTCGGCGTGCTGCTGCGCGGCGAGAGCGGCGTCGGCAAGGAAGTGATCGCGCGCGAGCTGCACCGCCGCTCGCCGCGGCGCACCAAGCCGTTCGTGAAGGTCAACTGCGCGGCGCTGCCTTCGGAACTGCTCGAAAGCGAGCTGTTCGGACACGAGCGCGGCGCCTTCACCGGCGCCGGCGCGACCCGGGTCGGCAAGTTCGAGTTCGCCCAGCAGGGGACGATCCTGCTCGACGAAATCGGCGAGATGCCGCCGGGGCTCCAGGCCAAGCTGCTGCACGTCCTGCAGGACCGCGAGTTCACGCGCCTCGGAAGCAACCGGCCGGTTGAAGTGGACGTGCGGGTGCTGGCCGCCACCAACCGCGATCTCGAGGCGATGATGCGGGCCGGCACCTTCCGCGAGGATCTCTACTACCGGCTGCAGGTCATCGAGCTGCGGGTTCCGCCGCTGCGCGAACGCCGTGAAGAGATCCAGCCGCTCGTCGAATTCTTCCTGGTCAAATACGCCAAGCTGTATCGGCGGCCGGCGGCGCGTCCCAGCTCGGTCCTGATCGAGGCGCTCATGGCCTACAGCTGGCCGGGCAACATCCGCGAGCTGGAGAACATGATGAAGCGCTTCGTCGTGCTCCAGGAAGAAGCGTTGATTCTCACCGAGCTGAACCGGCTGCGCCAGGCGGCGCAGGCGGCTGGGCAGACGTCCGCACCGCCTCCGGGAGCCGCCACGCCGCTCCCCGCCCCCATCGCTCCTCCGCCGGTCGTGGCGGCGGCACCACCCCCCGCTCCTCCGCCTCCTGCGCCGCCTCCGGTTCCCGCTCCGTCCCCCGAGCCGGTGTCAACCGCCGCAGCGCCGGCCGCGGCGCCCGCGACCGGGGCGGTCGCGGTGCTCGACGAGCCGCTGCCCGGCTCGGAGAACGGCAGCGCGCCGGAGGGCGTCGATCTCCAGATGCTCGCGAAGAACGCGGCGCTGCGCGCCGAACGCGAGGCGATCGATCGCGCGCTCGTGCGCTTCCGCTGGAACCGCCGCAAGGCAGCGCAGTATCTCAACGTGAGCTACAAGACGCTGCTGAACAAGATAAAGGAGTGCGGCATCAGCGAAACGAGTACTGAATAGCACGCGGTTCAAACACGCCGTTTCAAAGCGCGTGGGTTCGGGCACGAGGGTTGCACTTCAGGTGGAGGTGACGGGCGTGGCAATTGCCGGCTCGTCCGGAGAGGAGCCCTCTTGTTGACCATGCTCGTCCTCGGGGCCGTGCTCGTGATGCTCGGCATTGCGGGTTCGGTAAACGCCTGCGTGTCCGAGGATCGCAATCTCACCATGGCTCTCATCGCAGGATTGTCGTTGGCGATCGGCTGCGTGCTGCTTGCCGTCGGCGCCGTGCGACGCGGATATCACTATCGGCCCCAAGGCGCGCCGCCTGGAGACATGGATCCGGCGAAGGCGGAGCTGCCGACGCCTGACAACCCACCCCCTCGGTGACGGAGACCCACGTGCCGACGCCGCCAGTACCGCCGCACGATCCACGACCGGTGCCGACTCCTCAACCCGAACAGCCGGTCGTGCCGCCAGACGATCCCAATCGCCCGCATATCGAGCGTGAGCCGAGCATCGATCCGCCGCCGATCGAGCCGCCGCTCGAACTCCCCTCGGAAAAGCCGGGCATCACCGAACCTCCCTCACCGCGCGCGTAGATCGATCTCGACGAAGCGACTCGTCGGCCTGCGCGCTGTCGCAGGCAGGCCACGACTCGCGATGGCGCGCAGTCGCGTGGCGGAGAGATGAAATACATGGCCGAGACCGAGCAGCAGGTCTCTCGCCTCGAGCAGGTGTTCCCGCAGTCGGTCATGGACGCGCTCATCATCGCCGCGGCGCAACGTGCCGAGCATTACGAGATGGCTGTTTACGGCACGGTGGCTGCCTGGGCGGACCAGCTCGGGCAGCCGGAGATCGCGGACCTGCTGCGTGAGACGCTCGAGGAGGGAAAGCACGCGGACGCCCTGCTCACCGGGCTGGCGAAGAACGGCGCCAACCAGGAAGCGAAGGCCCGCGGTAACGGCCCGCGCCGCGACGACGAGGAGTTGGCGGTGGCAGGCAGCAACGGCTCGAGACAACGTTCGAGCAACGGTCGCGGCGGGCGCTCGAGCAGGAACCGGAGCAGCAGCCAATCGAACGCTCGCGGCAGCCGGGCTGGAGCGAAGCGCAGTCGCCGTTGAGGCCGAACGGCTCGAGCGGACGCCAGCAGGCGGGTCGCAGGTCGGCCCCTGCCGAAGATGAGTCGCTCGCTACCCACGTGCGGGGCGGTCGCTCGTCCATATGACCACGACGCGGAGCTCGACGGCATCCGTCTGCTGGCACGCCGCCTGCTATGGCAAGCAGCGGAGGTGATGTTCACCATGAGGTATCCCACATTCACTTCTCTGATGCTGGCCGGGGCCCTGGCATGCGGCGCAGCCGCCTGCCAGCGCGACGCGCGACGCACGGAGCCAACCGCCGACGAGCGAGCTCGACAGGCGCCCTCCGCGACGGATGCCACCCGTGACGCGGGTCGTGATGCCGGTACGGCAGCGCGAGAAGCCGGCCGCGATGCTAGCGGCGCGGTCGGCACGGCCGGCAAGAGCGTCGCCGGCGCGATGGAAACCTTCGACGTCAAGCAGGCGCTGATGCGCGACGACGGCGTCGACGCCAGCAACATCAACGTCGACACCGACGGCAATCGCAAGGTCGTGGTGCTCAAGGGCACCGTGAGCACGCTGGCTCAGAAGAACCGGGCCGAGCAGATCGCGTCCAGGGAAGCCAAGGGCTACCGCATCGATAACCAGCTGATGGTGAAGTCGCGGTAAGGGGTACCGCCGCGGCCCGGTAGCCCCCGCCGGCCGCGGCTCAGCAACCCGTTGGGGCGCTCCGGGCGGCTGGGATGGCCGCCGGGGTGCTCCGCGGGCGTGGTGTGGAGGTGCGTATGCCGTCCTGGTTCGAGTGGCTCACGAAGGAGCGCTGCCTGTGGCATGACGAACCGGTGTTCGACCGCGACGGCGCCGGCCATGCGATGTTCCGGTGCCCACGGTGCATGGAAACGTGGGCCATCCTTCCGGATTCTCGGCCACGCTCGGCCTTCCCCACGCCGCTCCCCTTCGAGGCCGCGGTCGTGCGCGCGCGCCGGCGGGTGGTCAATCGGCCGACGGCTCGCGTCCTGGCCTCGGGGCGCTAGCGTGCGAAGACCCGGTGCGCTCGCGGGCCCGTATCGGCTGCTCCGGGTGGAACTACAAGAGCTGGCGGGGTCCGGTGTACCCCGCCACCTTGCCCGCGCGTCAGTGGCTCGGCCACTACACAACGCTTTTCGATACCGTCGAGGTCAACAACACGTTCTATCGCCTTCCCGAGGCAGCGACGTTCGCCGCGTGGCGCGCCGGAACGCCCCGACGGTTTCTGATGGCGGTCAAGGCGAGCCGCTACCTGACCCACTTGAAGCGCCTCCGCGACCCGGAGGAGGCGATCGCGCGCCTGTTCGAGCGGGCCGCTTCGCTCGGCGATCGGCTGGGCCCGGTGCTCTATCAACTGCCGCCCGCGTTTCCGTTGAATCTCGATCGGCTGGCGACGTTTGTCCAGGCGCTGCCCCGGCGGCTGCCGGTGGCCGGCGCGCACGGCATGACAACGCGGCGGCTCGTTCACGTGATCGAATTTCGCGATCCGTCGTGGTACGTGCCCGACACCTTCGATCTGCTGGCGCGGGCGCGCGTCGCGTTGTGCCTGCACGACAAGCACGGGTCGACGATCGCGAAGCCGGTCGTCGGCCCCGTCCTGTATGTGCGCTTCCATGGCTCGACCGGGCGTTACCACGGGAGTTATGACGACGCGACGCTCACGCGGTGGGCAGGACGATTGCGCGAGCACCAGCAGGATGGGATGCCGGTGTTCGCGTACTTCAACAACGACCCCGAGGGTGTGGCCGTAAGGAATGCGCTGTCTTTACGTCGGCTGATGGCAGATTCCACGTCCCCCGACGACTCGTCTGTCGACGCGTGACAACGCAAAACGGGGACAGTCCCCCGACGATTCTGCAAGGGGACAGTCCCCTGACAAGAACGTGGGGACTGTCCCCGGTGTCCGGAGGTGGGATGTGGCGAAATACGGGAAGGCAGCGTCGAAGCGGGTTGAGTCGGCAATGCGGCGTCGGAAGAAGGGCACGCTGAAAAGCGGCTCCGGCGGCAAGGTGAAGAGCCGCAAGCAGGCGATCGCGATCGGGCTGAGCGAGGCGCGGGAGAAAGGCGCCAAGGTGCCGGGCAAGCGGAAGTCCAGCCCTTCCCGCAAACGCAAGTCGAGTTCGTCACGAAAGACGAGCCGCTCGCGGAAGTCGAGCGGTTCCCCGAAACGCTGACCCGCGCCTCAGGCAACGTGGCGGCGCGACTTCGCGGCCCGTTTGGCTTTGCGCGCCGCAGCTGTCCGACGCGACGCCGTGGCGGTCTTGCGTGACGCGGTCGTGCCGCCACGCCGAGTGCCTCCCTGTGTCTGCGCGAGGCTGGCGCGCAACCGCTCGACGAGATCGACCACGTTGGTCGGCCGCGGCGTTTTTTCCTTCGGCGGCCGCACCACTTCGCCTTCGGCCTTCGCCTCGATCACTTTCATCAACGCCGCGACGTAATCGTCCGTGTACTTGGCCGGCTCCCAGCGATCGGCCATACCTTCGATGAGCTTCATAGCCAGATCGACCTCGCGCGTCGCGAGCTTCTGCGATGAAGGCGCCTCTGGGAGCGCCACCAGATCCTCGTGAAAACGCATGGTCGATACGACCAGGCGTCCATCGACCACGATCAGTCCCGCAAGATGCTGCCGCTGCCGCATCACGTACTTCGAGATGCCAACGCGGCCGCTCTTCTCCAGCGCGTGCGCGAGCAGGGCATAGGAGTGCTCGGCGCCCTTGGCTGGCTGAGCAATAT
Source organism: uncultured Acidobacteriota bacterium (assembly GCA_963709325.1). Classification (GTDB taxonomy): domain Bacteria; phylum Acidobacteriota; class Vicinamibacteria; order Vicinamibacterales; family UBA2999; genus VFZN01. Next base: position 304,571 of record CAVPVV010000003.1, read on the forward strand.
ACGGCGTGTCCCAGTAGCGATCGTCGATCTGCTCGCGAGGCACGAAGGCGAGGATGTCGATGCTGTGGCTCCGCTCCAGCGCGGCCGTTCGAAAGTCGTCCTGGGTCACCGCCACGAACCGGCCCGGCTCGATCTCATAGCCTTTGACGAGCTCGTCCCACCCGACCGCTTTGCCGTCGGTCTGGCAGACCCGCTCCATCTTGATCGGCGAGAGGTCGGTGCGATGCAGCAGCCGGAAGTGCGGTGTGTGGTCGCGAGTGCCCGTGTGCAGCTCGACCGGGATATTGACGAGTCCGAAGTTGATGAGTCCCTTCCACAATGCTCGCGCCATGCGGTCACCTGTTCTACGTTGAAGCAAAAGGAGTTCCCGGGCACATAAGATGCAACGATCCAGCACGGCAGCTCCCCCTCAGTCATGTCCACGCTGCGCGCGACCTACCGCCTCCAGTTCGAGCCCTCGTTCCGTTTCGCCGACGCCGCGGCCCTGGCGCCGCTCTTTGCCACGCTCGGAATCTCGCACGTGTACGCGTCACCTGTATTCGAAGCGGTTCCGGGCAGTCGCCACGGCTATGACGTAATCGATCCCGGTCGGATCCGCGAAGAGTTCGGAGGCGACGCTGAGTGGCGGCGCTTGATCGCCGCTCTCGGCGCCCACGACCTCGGCATCATCATCGACATCGTCCCCAACCACTTGTCGATCAGCCGCAATCCGTGGTGGTCCGACGTGCTCGAGCACGGCCGCGACAGCCGCTACTTCACGTACTTCGATCTCAGCCTCGACGAGAACGGCGAGAACGCGACGACGATCGTCATCCCGGTTCTCGCCGAGCCGTACGGGGAAGAGCTCGAGGCCGGGCGCCTCACGCTTGTCCACGAGGACGGCCGAATCCGGGTGGCCTATGGCGACGAGCGCTTCCCGCTCTCGCCGGAGTCGATCCAGGAGCTTGGCGCGGGCCAGCCCGGTGCCGTCGACGCGATCGTCGCGCGGCTCAACGCCGATCGGCAGGCGCTTCACGAGCTGCTCGAGAAGCAGCACTACCGGCTTGCCTGGTGGCGGCTGGCCCGCGACGAGAGCCCGTACCGCCGGTTCTTCGACGTCAACGCGCTCATCGCCACTCGCGTCGAGCGTGACGAGGTGTTCGAAGCGCTTCATCGGCTGCCCCGTGCCTGGGTCCGCGAGGGCCTGGTCGATGGCCTCCGCATCGATCACGTCGACGGTCTTGCCGATCCTGCGGGCTATCTTCAGCGGCTGCGCAGCGAACTGCCGGACGCGTGGATCGGGGTTGAGAAGATCCTCGCGGCGGACGAGACGTGGCCCGGCTGGCCGATCGACGGGACGACGGGCTACGAGTTCGGGGCACTGGTGACGCGCCTCTTTGCCGCTCCGGAAGCCGAGGCGCCGCTCACCGCGTTTCACGAAAGCTTCACGGGATTGAGCGATCGTTACGAGGACGTTGCCCGGGACGCGAAGCACGAGATGCTCGCTCACTGGCTGCTCGGCGACGCCGAACGCGTCGCGGCAATCCTCCACCAGCGCTGCCAGGCCGACATCCAGCTGCGCGACTACTCGCAGCGCGACTGCCTGCTGCTCGTCCAGGCGCTGGTCGCCCAGTCGCCGGTCTATCGAACCTATGTCACCGGCGGCCACGCGGACGCCCGCGACGCCGCCATTCTCGGCCAGATGTTCGAGGGGCTTCGCCAGGCCGGCTCCGAGCTGCCTGCGCCGCTCGTCGACTTCGCCGAGGGATTGTGCCAGGAACCCGGCGGCGCGGCTGGGTTCGTGATCGGGCTCCAGCAGCTCTGCACCGCGGTCGCGGCCAAAGGCATCGAGGACACCGCGTTCTACCGCTACACGCGCTTCATCGCTCACAACGAAGTGGGTGGAGACCCGGCGCGCTTCTCCGACTCGGTTACCGTGTTTCACGACGCCGTGCGGCGCTGGCAGCGGGAGCAGACGCTCGGGCTTCGGAACACCAGCACGCACGACTCGAAGCGATCCGAGGACGTGCGGGCCCGCCTCACGGTCATCTCCGAGCGCGTCGAGCAATGGATCGCTCAGGTCACCTCGTGGCACGAGCAGTTCGACACACTCCGCATCGACGGCCAGCCTGACACCAACTTCGAGTACTACCTCTATCAGACCCTGGTTGGCGCCTGGCCGCTGTCGCGCGAGCGCGCCCACGTGCACGCTGAAAAAGCCGCTCGCGAGGCCAAGCTCTTCACGAACTGGACGACGCCATCACCGGAATACGAGCAGGCAATGCACCGCTTCATCGACGGACTTTATGACGACACGCGGTTCGTCGGCGAAGTGGAGGCATTCGCCGGCTCGCTGCACCCCGGCGACTGGCACAAGGCACTCGCCCAGCTGCTCCTGAAGATCACGACGCCCGGCGTGCCGGACTTCTATCAGGGCGCTTTCGGGTGGATGCTGACCGTCAGCGATCCCGATAACCGGCGTCCGGTGGACTACGAGCCTCTTCAGGCGGCGTTGGAGTCGCTCGACAATCTCGCGCCCGAGGAGATTGCGGCGCGGATCGACGAGGGGCTGCCCAAGCTGTGGATCACGCGACGCGCCCTCGAGTTGAAGCGGCGCCATCCGGGGTTGACCGCGACGGCCTCTTACGAGCCGCTGGCCGTCTCCGGCGGTGACAACGCTTCGCACGTCGTCGCCTTCCTGCGCGGCGGCGAGATCGCGGTCGTGGTGCCGACTCGGACGGTGTGGAACGGCGGTCAGGTATCGATCGATCTCCCCGCCGGCACCTGGACCGACGTGCTGACCAACCGCGATGTCCCTGGCGGCGAACAATCCGTGTGCGCGTTGTGGCGTACCTTTCCAGTGGCGCTGTTGGAGCGGCGCGCGGCATGACAACGATCGATGAGCTCGGCTCGACATGGACCGGCGAGGGTACCCACTTCCGGGTGTTCTCGAGCCCGGCCACGGCCGTCGAGTTGTGCCTCTTCGACGGGAACGGTGCCGAGCATCGTCTGGCGATGGCGCCGGAGCCAGGCTTCCTGTGGCATGTCTTCGTCCCCGGCGTCGGACCCGGCCAGGCGTATGGCTACCGAGTGCAGGGCCCGTACGATCCGGCGCGCGGCCTCCGCTGCAATCCCGCCAAATTGCTCGCGGATCCGTATGCCAAAGCGCTGTCGCGCAATATCCAGTGGGGCCCCGCGATGTTCAGCTATCCGCTCGGCGGAGACGGCATGGCGCTCGAGTCCACTGACAGTGCACCGTCGGCGCCGCGCTCGTTCGTGATCGATCCCTCGTTCGACTGGGGAGACGATTCGCGGCCGACCCACACGCCCGAGCAGACCGTGTTGTACGAGCTGCACGTCAAGGGATTCACGCACTGTCATCCCGGCGTCCCGGCGCCATTGCGCGGCACCTACGCGGGACTGGCGAGCCCGGCCGCGCTCGACGCGCTCACCTCGCTCGGCATCACGAGCGTCGAACTGATGCCGGTGCACCAGTTCGCGCACGAGCCCCACCTTCTCGAGGCCGGACTTCGCAACTATTGGGGCTATCACACCTACGGCTACTTCGCGCCGCACGCCGATTACTCGTTCGCCGACGATCGGGGCGGCCAGGTGCGCGAGTTCAAGTCGATGGTCAAGGCGCTGCACGCTGCCGGCCTCGAAGTCATCCTCGACGTGGTCTACAACCACACGGCGGAAGGCAACCATCTCGGGCCGACGCTGAACTTCAAGGGCTTCGACAACCCTGCCTACTACCACCTGGTACCCGACGACCCGCGCTACTACATGGACTACTCCGGGACCGGCAACAGCGTGAACCTGCGCCACCCCTACGTCCTGCAGCTGGTCATGGATTCGCTGCGCTACTGGGTCGGCGAGATGCACGTCGACGGGTTCCGGTTCGACCTCGCTGCGACGCTGGCGCGCGGAGAACATACCGTCGATACCTGGTCGGCGTTCTTCTGCACCATCCATCAGGATCCGGTGCTGCAGCGGGTCAAGCTGATTGCCGAGCCGTGGGACACCGGCGCCAACGGCTACCAGGTCGGCAACTTCCCGTTCCACTGGTCTGAGTGGAACGACAAGTATCGCGAAACGGTGCGTCGGTTCTGGCGCGAGGAGTCCGCCGAGCCGGCGGCGGACCTCCTCGATCTCGCGGCCCGCCTGACCGGCAGCGCCGATTTGTTCCAAAGTGACGGACGCCCGCCGAGCGCGAGCATCAACTACATCGCCAGCCACGACGGTCTGACGCTGGCCGACCTGGCGGAGTCGAGCCAGTCGCTGCAGGCACTGCCGCCGGGCCCGGAGCGCGACGAGGCCCGCCGCCGGCTCCAGCGCAACCTCCTGGCGACGCTGCTGCTGTCGATGGGCACGCCGATGATCACTGCCGGCGACGAGTCGGGCCGCACCCAGCAGGGCCACGACAATGCGTACGACCAGGACAACGCGATTTCCTGGCTGCACTGGTCAGCCGCCGACGAGTCGCTCCGCGCCTTCGTGCAGCAGCTGATTCGGATCCGAAAGGAGATTCCCTGGCTGCAGCACGGCCAGTGGCCGGGGCGCGATCTGCAGGTGCGCTGGCTGCGTCCGGACGCCCAGCCGCTCGACGAGGGCGACTGGCAGGCGCCGCGGGCCCACCTCGCGCTGCTCGGCACCGTGGATGGACACGAGGCACTGCTGCTGCTCAACGCGAGCGAGGACGCGATCCGCTACACCTTGCCCGGTGAGGCGGAGCCGCCATGGCAGCTGCCGGTCAGGACCGACTCCGAGAGTGGCTCGACCGAGGCCGACACGGCGACAGACCCGGTCGAGGTGCCCGGTCGCACGGTCATTCTGCTGGTTCGCCGCCACGGTGAGGGTGAGGCGTGAAGCCGGTCGAGCGCGAGTATCCCGTCGGCGCCCAGTTCGACTCGAGCGGCCACGCTAGTCTCCGCGTCTGGGCACCTGAGCACCACCAACTCGAGGTGGTCGTCGAAGGCGTCGCGACGCGGCTGCAGCGCGAAGACGACGGCCATTTCTCCACCATCCTGCGCGCAGTCCCAGGCGCACGATACGGCATCCGGCTGCCCGGCGACCCTCGCGTCTACCCGGATCCGGTGTCGCGATCGCTCCCCGATGGGCCCGAGGGGCTGTCGTCGATGGTTGACCTGGGCGCGTACCGCTGGCGCGACGATACCTGGCGGGGCGTCGCGCTCCCAGGTCAGGTGATCTACGAGATGCACATCGGGACGTGCACCCGCCCCGGCCAGTGGCGGTCGGCGGAGGCCCTGCTGCCGCGGCTCCGCGACCTCGGGATCACCGTCATCCAGATGATGCCGATCGCCGAATTCTCCGGCCTCTTCGGCTGGGGCTACGACGGCGTGCAGTGGTTCGCGCCGACTCGGAACTACGGACAGCCGTCGGACCTGCAGCACTTCGTCGATGCGGCTCACCAGATCGGCCTCGGCGTGATCCTCGACGTCGTCTACAACCATCTCGGCCCGTCGGGCAATTTTCTCGAGCGGTTCGATCGCCGATGGCAGAGCACCCGTCACCGGAACGAGTGGGGCGAGGCGCTCAACTTCGACAACGAGGGCGCGCACTTCATGCGCTCGCTGGTCCTGAGCAACGTGCGCTACTGGATCAAGGAGTTTCACTTCGACGGCTTCCGTCTCGACGCCGCGCAGCAGATGTTCGACGACTCGCCCGACCACATCATCGCGGCGATCGGCCGCACGGCGCGCGAAGCCGCCGGGCCGCGCAGCGTCATCGTGATCGCCGAACACGAGCCGCAGGACGCGCGGATGATCCGGCCGCCCTCGGCCGGCGGCTACGGGCTCGACGGCATTTTCAACGAGGACTTCCACCACTCCTGCCGCGTCGCCCTCACCGGCCTGCGCGATGCCTATTTCTCGGATTACCTTGGCACCAGCCGGGAGTGGCTGGCGCTGGTCGAGCGCGGCTTTCTCTTCCAGGGTCAGTACTACGCGTGGCAGAGGCAGCCGCGCGGCACGCCGGCGCTCGATCGCGAGCCGCCGCAGTTCATCTGTTTCCTCGAGAACCACGACCAGGTCGCGAACTCGGCCGCCGGCCTGCGATTGATTGACCTCTCCGGAGAGGCGGCATGGCGAGCAATGACCGCCTACCTTCTGCTCGGCCCGTGGACGCCGCTGATCTTCCAGGGCCAGGAGTCCGGCAGCGATACGCCGTTCCGGTTCTTCGCGGACCACAGTCCCGATCTGCAAGCGCGCGTCGTCGATGGCCGCCGCGAGTTCCTCGGCCAGTTCACGCGATTCGCCGAAGAGGCCGTGCCCTCCACCGCGCACCCCTCGATTGGCGAGGACGTCTTCGATGCGTGCCGGGCCGGTTCCGAGCCGCCGCGGGCCGCGCGCTGCCGCCAGCTGTTCACCGACCTCCTGACGATGCGCCACCACGACCCGACGCTGGGCCAGCACGCCAAACGCCTGTCGGGCGCAACCGCCGGCGATCGGACGCTGCTCCTCCGCTTCGAGGGCGCCACGTCTTCGATCGATCGCCTGGTGGTCGTCAATCTCGACCCCGATGTCAATCTCGCCGCGCTGCCCGATCCGATCGTGGCGCCGCCCGCCAACCACGAGTGGCGCGTGCGCTGGTGCTCCGACGACCCGAAGTACGGCGGCAGCGGCATCGTCGCGATCGCGCCGCCCGAGCGGCTGATCGCCGGCGGACGTGCCACCACCGTTTTCGAACCGAGAGCGTTGAAATGATGAAGACCCGTGCCCTCCTGCTCTTGAAGAAACACGCCCCCGCCTCGCCGCCAGCCGATGCGCCGCTCGAGTGGCTCGTCACCAACGGTCTGGGCGGCTATGCCTCGGGCAGCGTCGCCGGACCGGTCCTGCGGAGATTCCACGGTCTGCTGGTTGCCGCTTTCCCCGCCCCGATCGGCCGCGTGCTCCTGCTTCACCAGCTTCAGGAAACGATCCGGCTTGGCGGCGATCGGGAGATCGACCTGCGGCCCGGGCCGGAGCCACGGGTCTGCGCCGAGCTGGAAGACTTCTATCTTCAGGCGGGACTTCCCCACTGGGTGTTCGGAGTGAACGACGTCGCCCGCATCGAACAGTCGCTGATGATGCCGCACGATCAGAACACGGTGCACGTCCGGTATCGGTTGACCGGCACGGCGGCCGCGGCGACGCTGGTCCTCCGGCCCTGGCTCGATTTCCGCCCGCACGAGGGGGCTCTCGCCGTGTCCCCGGCGCACGGCTACAGCGTGATCGCGCACGGACCGGCGCGGTTCGAGTTCAGGCTCGACGGCGCGCCAGCGGCGCTGCGGATGACGGCCAGCGCCGACCGCGTGGCCTTCAAGGACTCCCAGTCGAACTGGGATGACGTGCCGTATCCAATCGAGTCCGAGCGCGGTTACGACTCGCGCGGCTCGATGCACGCACCCGGCGCGTTCACCCTGCAGCTCCTGCCAGATCAAGACCTCTACGTCACCGCTTCGAGCGATCCGTGGGCGCACCTCGATGCGCTCACACCCGAAGCCGCCTGGCAGCTCGAATTGAGCCGGCGCGAGCGGCTGATCGGCGCGAGCCACCCGGCGCTGCAGGCTGCGGATTCGTTTCTGCTTCCGCTCGCCGCCGACCAGTTCGTGATTCGGCCGGCCGCCCACGATGTCGGCGACACGCCGATCCGAGCTGCCGGCGCGGAGCCGAGATCCGTGATCGCCGGCTATCCCTGGTTCACCGACTGGGGGCGCGACACCATGATCAGCCTGGAGGGGCTGACGCTCGTCACCGGGCGCTTCGGAGAGGCACGCGACATCCTCCGCACCTTCGCGCATCACGTTCGCGACGGGCTCATTCCAAACCTCTTTCCGGAAGGCTCAAGCGAAGGTCGGTACCACACGGCCGACGCCACTATGTGGTTCTTCCAGGCGCTGCACCGCTACGACACGATCACCGGCGATCACACGCTCGTCCACGAGCTGCTGCCCGGGCTCGAGGAGATCGTCGAGTGTCACCGCAAGGGCACGCGGTTCGGGATTCGGATCGACGCGGACGGCCTTCTTACCCAGGGCGCACCCGATCTGCCGCTGACCTGGATGGACGCGAAGATGGGCGACTGGGTCGTGACGCCGCGCCGCGGCAAGCCGGTCGAGATCAACGCGCTCTGGCACAACGCGCTGAAGCTTCTCGAAAGCTGGCTGGTGCGCGACGGGCGCGGGCTGCTGGCCGAAGGCATCGCGCGTGAGGCCAGGCTCTGCTGCGAATCCTTCAACACGCGTTTCTGGAACCCGAACCGGCAGCACCTCTACGACATCGTCGACGGCGAACACGGCGATGACGACGCGTGCCGGCCGAACCAGGTGATTGCGATCGCGGTGCCATTCTCGCCGCTCGAAAATGCGAAATGGGAGCCGGTGCTTCAGGCAGTGGCCGACGAGCTGCTCACGCCAGTCGGCCTGCGCACGCTGTCGCCCCGCGATCCCGACTACAAGCCGCGTTATTTCGGCGACCTGCGAGCCCGTGATGCGGCATACCACCAGGGCACGGTCTGGCCCTGGCTGATCGGCCCGTTCGTCGAGGCGTGGCTCCTCACCCGTCCGCGGGACTTCGAGGGCGCGCGTGATCTGCTGGTGCCGCTGCTGCACCACGTGACCGGAGCCGCCTGCGTCGGATCGATCAGCGAGATCTTCGACGCCCAGCCGCCGTATACGCCGCGGGGCTGCTTCGCGCAGGCGTGGAGCGTCGCGGAGCTGGCGCGGGTGCTGGCCCGTCTGGCGGAAGCCGAATTGAAAATGGAAGCCAGGAAGGTTGAGCGGAAGGCGGGTTGAATGCTCCTCTTCGCCAAGGCCAGGGGGACGACGTCACCGAGCGGCGGGCGGTAAGGTGCCACCCGCGCTCGGCGATCGTATCTGCTTACTTGCACTCAGCCGAGATCATCTTGATCGACGTCACGGTGAGGGTCGGCTTGTCACCCGAGCGGCTGGCGCCGGTGGCGCCGGTCGCACCGGTGGTGCCGCCGCTCGGCATCGAGCTCGAGCTGGCAACGCGGCCGGTGACCTCAATCTGATGATTGAGGTGCTGCGAGAGGTTGACCGACGCGTCCTCGGCACGCAGTTGGTACTCACTCGCGGAGGGCGCCATGCCGGACGTACCCGCGGTGCTGCTGGTCGATCCGGTGGCAGGCTTCGCGTCGCTCAGGATGTACTGCGCGCCGCTCGCGGCCGCGCCGGTCGTTCCGGCGGTGCCGGTAGTGCCAGCGGCACCGCTGGTGGCGCCGCCCATGCTCGCCGGCTTCAGGCAGCCCTGAACCGTGACCGCTCCGGCCGCGCTTGCCGACTGGCTGGGGCTGGGCGGGGAACTCGGCGACGGAGTGGTGGACTGTGCGCTCAGGGCCGCGCCAGCGATAGCAAGCGCACCGCATGCGGCAAGAATGTGTCGTGCCATTGTGTTCTGCCTCCTCTGCCTGACGAAGGCGAATACGCGCTCGCCGGCACTGTGCGTTGTGCAGGATCCGGGCCACTGGCCAGCTCCTCCAACATTGCGCCCTGCTCGCGCCCCAACCACATCCGTCTCCGCCATTTACACGGCCTGACGTCGCGGATCGATGCACGAACCTCGGAAGCCGTGGCAGTCATGTTGCATCCACGCGCGCCGTGAGGCGCCCCCGCTCTCTCAGCCCACCCGCGCGACAACCGCTCATCGAGGCGTCGTCCTTCGATGTTTCCAATAGTGAGCATCGGCGTACTGATTGACGTCCGCCTCGTCAGTTCGCTCAGGGTGGGGTGATGCCGTGACATCGACCGCGCCTGAGCCCGTCGCGACCGGCCCGGCGATGAAGGCGCCGCTGCCGCGCGTCGGCTTCCTCGGCGTCGGCCGGATCGGCCGGCACCGGCTTGCCTCGCTGGCGACCAGCGGTACCGCCCAGGTGTCGGCGATTGCGGACCCCTGCCGCGAAACGGCGGAAGCGGCCGCGCGTCTGGCCCCCGGCGCAGATGTCTTCCGCAGCTTCGATGAGCTGCTCGAGGCAGAGCTGGACGGCGTGGTCATCGCAACGCCAGGCCCGCTGCAGGCAGACCGGGCCATCGCGGCGATGGCGCGCGGCCTGGCTGTGTTCTGCCAGAAGCCGCTGGCACCGACCGGGATTGACGCACGCCGCGTCGTGGATGCGGCGCGCGTCGCTGATCGCCTTCTCCACGTCGACTTCGCCTATCGCCACCTCGCCGCCAGCAACGCGCTGCGCCGCCTCGTTCGCAGCGGCGCGCTCGGCCGAATCTGCACCGTCGAGGCTGTTTTTCACCTGGCCTCCACGCCGGACGAGGCTCGGCTTCGAGACGGGTCTCCGGGCAGCGGGTGCCTGATGGATCTGGGCGCGCACCTCGTCGATCTGGTGTTGTGGCTGCTCGACTCGCCCATAGTCGACGCGACGGGAAGTCGCTTCGCTCGCGGCCGGCGCCTCTCCGCCGCTGACCCCGAAGCCGAGGACTTTGCGACTGCGACACTGACGCTCGAATCGGGCACGACCGTGTCCGTGGCGTGCTCCTGGAACATCGCCATCGGCCGCGACTGCGACATCCGGATCGTGTTGCATGGAACCGAAGGCGCGGCCGTGCTCGAGAACATCGGCGACTCCTCCTACGATTTCCGCGCCGAACGTCTTCACCACACGCGCACCGAGATCCTGTACGCCTCTCCTGACGTCTGGGGCGGCCGGGCCGCTGTGGCGTGGGCCTATCGGCTGGCTACCGATCGCCGCTTCGATCCAGATGCGGAGCGGTTTGTGGAGGTGGCGTCCGTGCTCGACCGGGTGTACGGGTCGTGACGATTCTCATGACCGCGGACTCGATCGGCGGCGTGTGGACCCACGCGCTGGATCTGGTCCGTGGACTCACCGCCCGCGGCGTTCGGGTGATCCTCGCGGTCATGGGAGCGCCGTTGTCGCTCGAACAGCGCCGGGCCGCGGATCAGATCACCGGGCTCACGATCGTGGTACGTCCGTACAAGCTCGAATGGATGAACGAGCCGTGGGCCGAGGTCGACGATGCTGGCGCGTGGCTCCTGGATCTCGCCAGGGTGTGGTCACCTGACGTCGTCCACGTGAATGGCTATGCGCATGGCGCGCTGCCCTTTGCCGCGCCCGTCTTGATTGGGGCCCACTCCTGTGTCCTCTCGTGGTTCCACGAGGTCAAGCGGGCGCCAGCCACCGCCGAGTGGCTACGTTACGAGCATTCGGTCAAACGCGGGCTGGCGAACGCGCGATTGATAGTCACCCCGTCGCGAACGATGGCCCTGTATGTGATCCGTCACTACGCGCCGCGCTCGCCAGTCATCGCCATTCACAACGGACGCGACACCGCGCCGTACTCTCCGGCGCCGAAGGAGCCGTTCATCCTCACCGCCGGCCGGCTCTGGGACGAGGCCAAGAACGTCGCCCAACTGGCGTCGATCGCACCGGCAATCCCGTGGCCGATTTACGTCGCCGGCGACGGCGCGGCCGGCATGCCTGGCTTGAAGCCGCTCGGCCGGCTGGCGGCCGCCGCGCTGGCCAGCTGGTACGGCCGGGCCGGAATCTACGCGCTGCCGGCCCGCTACGAGCCGTTCGGCCTGTCGGTGCTCGAAGCGGCGCTATCGGGCTGCGCGCTGGTTCTCGGCGACATCCCCAGCCTGCGCGAGCTGTGGGACGGAGCCGCGACGTTCGTGGATCCGGACGACACGTCGGCCCTGACCCGCGCCCTGACAAAGCTGATCGACGACGAGGGCCACCGCGAGCTGATGGCCCTGCTCGCTCTCGATCGCGCCCAACGCTACAGCGTCGATGCCATGAGCGACGCGTACTTCGCCGTCTACCGCCAGCTTTCCTCGACACCGGTCCTCTCCATCCCCGGGAGGTTCGCGTACGCGTCCTGATGTTCCATCGGGAGCGATTGCGTCATGAGCAGCGGCCCGCGGCGCCTCGTCGTCATCGGCCTGTCGATCGCGTACCCGGGCTACGAGTCCGGAGTCTCGAGCCGCTGAGTCACGCGGCGGAGATCCGCGACGAACGCCGCGCGCGCTTCCTGCCTTGCCTCGGGTGTCGGCGCGCGAAGCAGCGAAGATGGGTGGACAGTCACCGTCACGCTGCCAGCGAGCGGAGAGGTAAGCCACTTGCCGCGATCGCGCATCACACGCACCGACGGACCCAGGAGGGCCCGGGCCGCCGTGGCCCCGAGCGCGACGATCACCCGCGGCGCGACGGCGGCGATTTCCTCCTCCAGCCAGAACCGGCAGGCCATGATGTGCGACAGGTTCGGCTTCACGTGCAACCGGCGCTTGCCGCGCGGCTCCCAGTTGAAGTGCTTGACCGCGTTGGTGACATAGCGGGGCGTCTGGTCGAGCCCTGCTTCTGCAAGCGCTTCCAGGAGCACCTTGCCGGCGGGGCCGACGAATGGCTCGCCGGCGCGATCCTCCTGGTCGCCAGGCTGCTCGCCGACCAGCATCAGCTCAGCGCCGGCACGCCCTTCGCCAAACACCGTCTGCGTACCCCGCTCCCACAGTTCGCACCGGCGGCAGCCCGCCGCTTCATCACGAGCGGCACCGAGGCGCCGCTGCCTCGCCGCCCGCGACCCCCCGCCGGCCGGCCGCTCGCCTTCGCTCACTCGCGCGGCCCGCGATCGCTCGGCTTCGGCGGCGGCTTCTGGGGATCGGGAATGCTCGACGGCGGGTCGCTCGCCGGGAACGTGTCCTCGATCGTCTGATCGAGCGTTTCCTCGCGGTCGTCCTCGCCCGGACGGCCGGAACGGTCGGAGCGGCTCGGCCGGAGCGAGCCGCCACGGGTGGAATTCTGTTGCGTACTCATGACCGCTGGTGATCCACGAAGAGTGCCAGCGGCCATTCTGCCTGTGCCTTTTGCCTTCTCGCTTTCGCCTTTTCCTTTTGCCTTTAGACAAGCACCGCGCCCAGCCGTGCCGGATCGATTGGCTTCACCAGGTGTCCGTCAAACCCCGCCTCGGCACTTCGCCGGCGGTCCTGCTCATCACCAAAACCCGTCTGTGCAATAACCCGGATGTTCCGGCCCCACTCCTGCTGGCGCAGCTTGCGGCACACGGCGTAGCCGTCCATCTTTGGAATGCCGATGTCGAGCAGGATCACGTCGGGCCGGAAATACTGCGCCCGCGCCAGTGCCATCTCCCCATCGTCGGCTACCTCGACTTCGTGACCGAGCTGGCGCAGCAACATCGAGAGCGCGGCCGTGTTATCCGCGTTGTCGTCAACCACGAGTACACGGCGCGACGGCGGCGAGGCCGCCGTGGGACGATCGTCGGCCGGTTGCACCTCGGCTACGGGCGGGCGACGGGATGAATGTGGCAGCCGCACCACGAATTCGCTTCCTTGCTGCGGGCCATCGCTTCGTGCCTCGACCGAGCCGCCGTGGAGCGTAACGATGCCCTGGACCAGCGTGAGTCCCAATCCCAGACCGCCGCGGGATCCGTTGTTTCCAGGCGCGATCTGCGTGAACCGATCGAAGATCCTGGGCAGGAAGTCCGCGGGAATACCGACGCCGTTGTCCTGTACGCGTAATTCGGCGCCGGCTTCACTCTCTTCCAAGACCACGGATACCGTGCCACCAGGCGGCGTGTACTTGCACGCGTTCTGGACGAGGTTTGACACCACCTGCGCGAGCCGGACCGGGTCGCCGTCAACTTCGACGGGACGAGGCGGCACGAAGACGCGCATCTCGTGGCGTGACTGCTGCGCGAGCGGACGCAGCGCATCGACCGCATGCCCGACGACCTCTCGGAAGTCGATCCGGTGAACGTCGATCGCCAGTTTGCCGGCGCTGATGCGGCTGACATCGAGCAGGTCGTCGATCAAGCGCACCAGGTGCGCCATCTGCCGCTCGACCACGCGGTACACCTCGGCGCGGACCATTGCCGACGTGTGCATGTCCTTCAACAGCTCCACGCCCGTGCGAATCGGTGCCAGCGGGTTTCGCAGCTCATGCGACAGCATCGCCAGGAACTCGTCCTTGTGCCGGCTGGCCTCGCGAAGCCGGGCCTCGCTCTCCCGCAGCTGTTCGTTGGCGTCGGCCAGCTCGCCCGTGCGCGCGGTCACGCGGTCCTCGAGATCAGCAAGGGCGGCGCGCCGCTGATACTGCAGCTCTTGCATGCGCGCCAGGCCTCGCCACACGACGAGGGTCAGCGCGAATGCCAGTGAGACAGCTGCGATCGCGGTCGTCAGTTCCGGCGCGATCCATCGCGACAGAAGCTCGGTGGCCGGGCCGAGCACGAGCGGCAAGACAAACGCGCTGACGACGAGGCCACCGTGCAGCGCAGGATCGGCGCCGGAGTCGCGGATTCGCGTGACCACCTCGTGCGATGCCGCGAGCGCGCCGTAGCTCGTGATGGCGAACAGCACGATGGTGAGCGCGGCCATCCCGGGAAACTGCGGCTGATCGCTGATCCGCGCCTCGTCGAAGCTGATTGCCAGGACCGCGAACCAGCTGACGGCGAGGGCGGTTCCGCCACACACTCGCACCATGCCGGACGCCCAGCGTCCGGGCCAGGTCAGCGACGCCAGCGCAACTCCCAGCAGCACGAACGAGAGCGCGGTCATCGGCGACATGCGGCCTGCATATGGGCTGGAGAATGGGCCCGACACAGTCGCGCCGAACCACTGCTCCACACCAAAGCGAACGCCACCGCCGTACTCGACGAGCGTCGCAACCGGCAGCACGAGCACCAGGGCAGCCAGCGCGCGGATCGCCGCCGCCCTGGCGGCGCGAGCATCGCCGGATCCAAGACGTGCGGCCAGCGCGAGACCGACGCCCGCGCACAGGAAGGACACAGCCGAGGACGGAACCATCACGCGCCAGCCCGTCACCAGACGCGGCGCGTCGCTCAGCCCGGCCATCCACGCCAGCAGTACGGCAGCCGCCGCGCTTGCGGTGAACACGCCAACGGCCAGGGGTAGGCGGCCGCTCATGAGCGGATTTTAGTGCAGCGGCGAGCGCCGCGGTTTGCCAGGGCGTAACTGATGTGCACCACTCCGGGCGCGGTGGCGCATGCAACATCTGCACCGGATTGAGTGCGTTGTCTTCGCTGGGGCAGTCGGTTGGCGATGCGGAACACAACGTGCATCCGCCAAACCCGGCGGTGCAGAAGGCATCGCAGCTCTCACTGATTCCACCACACACTCCATAAGGAACCCGCCATGGCCCAGATGCACACGCTCGATGCCTTCCCGCTCCGGCTGCCCGCGCCCCTCGACGGCGCCTGGCCGCAGACCGTCTTTGAGATGGCGGCTGACGAGCCTGAGCCCGAGGACGATGACGAAGACGACGAGGAGGACGAGGAAGACGACGAGGATGACGACGAAGACGAAGACAAGAAGGATGAGGACGACGACGACGAGGATGACGACGAGGACGAGGATGAAGACGAAGAGGACGAACTCGAGGCAGAGGCGGAAGCGCGAACGGCACACGGCCAGCTGAAACGCCAGAACGGCCATCGCCGTGGAGGGCACTTCAATGGCTGACGCACTCGTCGAACAGGTCGAGCGCTGGGCAATTCGCGGTACGCGCGTCGAGCCAGGTCATGTGTCGTCACCGGAGCGGCTCGCCAGCGGGTTGGTCGGCGTTGGCCTCCTCATGCTCAGCCGGAGCGATCGTCGCTGGAGCGTGCCGGCTGGAGTAGCGGCCGGCGCAGCGCTGACCCGCGCTGCCACCGGTGTGTGCCCGTTGTACGCGGCGTTGGATCTGCCCGCCACGTCGACGACGGAATACTTGTCCGGCTCTCAAGGCCAGCACATTCGCGAAGCGATCACCGTCGCGCAGCCGGTCGACACGGTTTTCGCATTCTGGCGGCAGCTCACGTCGATCGGTGAGGCCACCCGGGGAAAGATCACGGTCGACAACATCGACGGCACGCGCTCGCGCTGGCAGCTTCGCACCTCGCCCGATGGCGAGCCGCTCGTGGAATGGACCGCTGAGCTGATCAACGAAGTGCCCGACAAGGTCCTCGGCTGGCAGACCACGAGTGACGCCGACGTGGTCAGCGCCGGCAGCGTCAACTTCGTCCCGGCGCCGGGGACGCAAGGCACAGAAGTGCGCGTTCATCTGCAATACGCGCCGCCGCTCGGGCGTGTCGGATCCGCGGCCGCGACGCTCAGCGGCAACCCGCCGTCGATGGTGGTCCGCGAAGCGCTTCGCGACATCAAGCGGTTCCTCGAGTTCGGGCGAAGCGTGGTGTTGACGGCGTAAGCGCGGGAAGGGGTGATCAATGCGAGCGGTGTGCTGGTACGGCAAGGAAGACGTGCGGGTGATGAACGTTCCCGATCCGAAGATCCTCGATCCGGGTGACGCGATTCTCAAGGTGCGGTTGACCGCGATCTGCGGCTCGGACCTGCACCTCTACGGCGGCTTCATTCCGACGATGAAATCCGGCGACATTCTGGGCCACGAGTTCCTGGGCGAGGTCGTCGAGGTCGGGTCCGGCGTCCGCGAGCTCGCGGTCGGCGATCGCGTCGTCGTTCCGTTCGCGATCGCCTGCGGGCACTGTGTCTCGTGCCGCCGGGATCTCTGGTCGCTCTGTGAAAACTCGAATCCCGGCAACGAGATGCTGCGCGCGTTGTACGGGACCCCGGGCGCCGGCCTGTTCGGGTATTCGCATCTCTACGGCGGCTTCTCCGGCGGTCAGGCAGAGTACGTGCGCGTGCCCTTCGCGGACGTCGGACCGCTCAAGCTGCCGGTAGAGGTGAGCGACGAGAATGCCTTGTTCCTGTCGGACATCCTGCCGACCGGATTTCAGGCGGCCGAGAACGCCAACATCATGCCCGGCGACGTTGTCGCGGTGTGGGGCGCGGGCCCGGTCGGGCTCTTCGCCATGCAGTCGGCGCTGCTCTTCGGCGCCTCGCAGGTGATTGCGATCGACATGGTGGAGACCCGCCTCCAGCTCGCGCGCGAGCAACTCGATGTGACCACGATCGACTTCATGCAGGAGAACGTGCAAGACCGCCTGATGGACCTCACCGCCGGGCGCGGTCCCGACGCTTGCATCGACGCGGTTGGCCTCGAAGCCCACAGCGCAGGATCGCTCGGGGCGCGCTACGACCGCGCCAAGCAGATGGCGTGGATGGGGACGGACCGGCTCCAGGCGCTTCGGCAGTCGATCACTGCCTGCCGGCCTGGAGGCACGGTGTCGATTCCCGGCGTGTACGGCGGCTACCTGGACAAGGTCCCGATGGGCGCCGCATTCGCCAAGGGATTGACCTTCAAGATGGGCCAGACTCACGTCCACCGCTACATGCGCCCGCTCCTCGATCGCGTGATGGCGGGCCAGATCGATCCGACATTCGTCATCAGCCATCGGATCGGCCTCGACGACGCCCCGGACGCCTACGCGATGTTCCAGGCGAAACAGGACAACTGCACCAAGGTGGTGATGCGCCCTTGACGAACAAAGGCCGGAGAGGAGTTGCCCCTCCGGCCTTTTTCGATGCTCGAGGCTCCCTGCCTTCAGGGCTGCCTCGCACCTCTCATTTCTTACTTCGACATTGCCGAATCCACGGCCCTTCCGGCCTGCTGCATCAGCTTCTGCCGGGCCGGGCCGAGCGTGCGATGCTCGGTTTCGGTCGACGGGATCGATAGCCCCGCGATCGCGCCCAGAGCAAGCGCCGCCACGCCGACGGTGAGCGGGTTCTCGTGCATCCACCGATCGAAGTCCTCGGCGAAATCCTCGGAGCGTTCGAGCAGCATGTGCGTCGTCTCCCCCACTCTTGCGCGGGCCGCGCCGGCATAGCGGCGTGCCTGTTCTCCAACCTGGCTGGCATAGTCGCCGGCATCCCTGGCATATTCACCCGCCACTGCGCCGACGCGCTGGCGGTACTGGTCGGCCGTCTCGCCGAGTTGGCGGACGCGCTCGCCCGCCGTTTCGCCCAGTTCGCGCACGCGATCGCTGGCGGTCGCACCGGCCCGGCGAACGCGACCGGCAAGGCTCGCCGCTCCTTCGGCGGGGTCGTACTCGCCGTACTCGCCGTATTCACCCGAGCCCAGGCCGCCCGGTTCGTCCGGGTACTCGTCACCGTACATCCTGCGGCGCGACGAATAGCCCTGGTCGAGCATGTGCTGGCTGAGCAGGTAGTACCCGAGCGCGCCGATCGCGACAGCAGGCATCACGCCGCGCATCGCCGAGCCGTTGCCATACTCGGAGTATTCGTCGCGGCTGCCCCGCGTCAGCCACCAGGTCAACCCGCCGAGGGCCAACGCCGTGGAAATGGGGCGGCTCTGCATCTGATCGGTGACCGAAGCCGCCGACGTCCGGGCCTGATCGGCCACGCGACGCGCCGTATCGGTTGCGGTATTCGCCATGTTCCTCACCTTCTGTTCGACTGTGGCGCGGACCGCGTCACCGGCCTGATTCACGAGGTTTTCGGGCCGCAGGCGATCCTGCAGCTCCTCGATCGTGCCGGTGAGGTTCGCGCGCGTGTGTTCGATCTGCTCGCGGATGCGAGCCGCTTCGTCATCCGGGGTTTCGCTCACCGGTTGGTCGAGCTGCCCACGGTTTCCTTCTTGATCCACTGTGCTGTCTCCTTGATGGACTCGACGGTTTCAACCGGAACGATGGTGCGCCTTCGCATCGCGCTGAGGCGCGCCTGAATGAGAACCCCGGCAACGATAGCCAGCAGGGCTGCGGTCACCACAGCGGCAAGCCACGGCGCGAGGTTCAGCTGGACGAGCAGCAGCACGATTGCGGCCGTGGCCGCCATGAGCGCTGCCAGGCCCAGAGCCGCCCCGATGCCGATGACCACCGCATCCTTGGCAAATGCCTGGACGCGCTGGGTGATCTCGGTGCGGGCCAGCAGGGCCTCCTGTCGGAACAGCGTCGACAGCTGCTGCGAGAGATCGGAGAAGAGCTCTGCGACCGAGCGCTCGGGCACGGGCATGGACATCAGAACCTCCAGTGCTCTCTAATACGCGCCGGTATCGCGGGCCCACGCGCCGCTGCTCCGGCCCTCGCCGGCGCCAGACAACGTGCCGCCCATCCCGGTCTCGCGGTAATCGCCTTGGCGCATGCCCGGGTAACCGTAGCCACGGTTCGCGTAGGCGCGATCGGGCGAGGCCTTCAACAACCGTGCGACGCCGAGGCCGAGCAGGAACGCCCCCCCGATGAAGAGGGCCGGCCGCTGCCGCGCGAAGCTCGCCAGATCGTCGGCGAGCTCGGCCGCGGGGCGATCCCGCAGGCGATCGGCAATCGACCGAAGCTGATCGCTCGCGGCGTTGACCCAGGAAGCCAGCATCTCGTTCTGGCCGCGCAATTCCTCGCCGGTCTGCCGCGCCACGTCGGCGATGTTGCCGATTCCGTCAGCGGCGCGATTCTTCTGCGTGTCGGCAGCGGAAGCAACCGTAGAAGCCACCTTCTGCCGGAGGTCTTCCGCGGCGCCGGTCGCGCTCGACGTGTTCGTGTCACTCGAGACGCTCGAGGCGCCGGTCGAGCCGCTCGTCGCGGCGCCGCTCGTCTTCGTGTTCGTGCTCTGTTCGGCCATTGTGCGATCTCCTATCGTTCGTTACTGGCTGGCGGCGAGGCGGTCGCGGACCGACTTGGCCTGCGCCAGATGCTCGCGAAGCGTCGGCAGCTGCTTGGCCGCCCACGCCTTCACTTCCGGATCCTGTTCGCTCTGGGCTTCCTGCTCGAAAGTCTTCACGTCCTTCTCGTGGTCCTCGACCATGTGCGTCATGTAGGCGCGGTCGAACTCGGCGCCCTTGAGGCTGGAAAGCTCACCGGACATTTCCTTGCTGCCCGCCGTGCCGGTCGCGCCGGTCCCCGTCGATGTCGCGGGGTGCGACGACGGCAACGTGATGCCTTTCACCTTCGCCAAGCTCATCAGCTCCTTGTTTGCCTTGCCGTGATCGGTCGCCATCCGCTGGCAAACGCCTTGACGTTGCTGTCGGTGGCGCGGCTCTGGGCGAGCTTGCCGAGCTCGACTTCCTTCATGCCTCCTTCGGCGGCTTCGTTGATGAAGCTGCTGTCAGGGCTGCGCTTGGCCATGGCTTTCGGCTGCTCGCCGGCCGGACGTGTCGCCTGTCCGGCTGGCTTGCTTCCCTGGCTGGGCGGTGTGGTCTGCGCAGCTGCGAGCCCTGGCGCGAGCGCGCTGGCAAGCAGGAACGAGCCGGTCATGGAAATGCTTCCTCCATCTGCGGGCCGCGAGCCCGCCAGCAGACGAGCAGTGCAACTCGCACGCCAGTGTCGAGCGAGCCGGCTGTGGATGGGCGCTGCCGCGGTGGTGCGTACGTAGGTACGGCGTTACCGACTAGTGGGTGCCGGCTCACGCGCGACGCGCACGACGCTGGCGCGTGGCGCACGCTCGAGGCTCTGGCACACAAGCTGCACTGAGGAACTGGTTACAGGAGATTCACCAATGCCTGATCACTATCGACGGGACAGCGAGCGCGAGTCGGGAGGCTCGCGTGACATCGAGCGCCGCACCGAGCGCGGAGACGATCGCCCGCCGCGCGGCGGCGACTGGCGCGGCGGGAGTCGGCGATGGCAGCGATCGGAAGCCGACGATCACCCCTACGCGGCGAGCGACCGCGGCGGCATCAGCCGCGAGACCGGGTTCGATCGCGGCGCCAGCCGCGACGAACGTAACAGCCGTGACTGGCAGCAGCGCGTCTCGGACGACCAACAGGGATACCGATCGCAGGATCGCCAGACCGATCGCGAGTGGCAGGGCGAGCCGGACTGGCAGTCGGACCATCCGCGAGGGTGGCAGGCCGGGGGCGACTGGTCCGAGGGATCGAGCCCAATCCAGGAGCTGGGGCGCGGATCAGAGGAGCCATGGCATCGATCGCACGAGCAATGGCGCGGGTCGCATGAGGACGGCCCCCGGGCTCGAGGCGCGAGCGCCCGCGGCCGCTACCCGGAACGACAGTGGAGTGAGCGAAGCGGGTTGCGCGACCGGCCGTATGACGCGCAGAGCGGCCGCGAACGCCAGCAGGAGCGCTTCGGAACCGGCGGCAGCCGCGAGCACGAGCAGGACTGGGGCCGCGAGCGCTCGGGCGAACCTGAGGCGGGGACGCGCGGCTACGAAGCCCGGCGCTACGGCGGGTGGAACGAAGGCTTCGGCGGCGAGACCTGGCAGTCGCGCGGCGAAGAGCCTGATCGTGCCGCGATCGGCAGCCCCTGGGTGCGACACGAGGAGCGATGGCACGACGAACGCGGACGCGAGGGCGGCCGCGGGCCCGGCGGGGGATGGCCGTGGGGAGGCGCCGGTGGACCGATGACGACCTGGGGCATCGCCGGCCGCGAGTCGCCGCGCGGCATCGGTGGTGCGCGCGAAGGGGCATGGCCCGGCTACTCGGGTCGCGGCCCGAAGGGCTACAAGCGATCCGATGAACGCATCCGCGAGGATGTGTCCGATCGCTTGATGGACGATCACCGCGTGGACGCCAGCGACATCACCGTCGAGGTGAAAGACGGCGAAGTCACACTGACCGGAACGGTGCCGGACCGCGAACAGAAATGCTCCGCCGAGGAGCTCGTCGATCGAGTGAACGGCGTCACCGAGGTCAACGTCAACCTGCGCGTGAACAGACAGGCCGGCGGACAGGCGTGGCAGACGGCCGGCCAACCCGGATCTCAGCAGGTCGGTCAGCACGTTCCAATCGGCGGACAGCAGTCCTGGCAAGGTATCGGCGCTGGGCAGGACCAGCTCGGCCAGCAGGCGACGCAGGCCAGCCAGGCAACGCAGTCCGGTCAAGAGGGCGCGTCGCAGTCGCCGGCTCGTCAGGAAAAGGTAGCAAGCAAGCCGGGCCGCACAGAGGGGACGAATTCGTGATCCGCGCGTGGGGGCCGGCGCCCGAACCTGCGCCAGTCCCCACCCGCTCTCTCCTGCCCGGCCCCGACAGCGCGTGGGTGGTGCTCGACGCGACCGTCGGCCTGATCATGACCGCGCTCGTCTTCGCTCTGATCTTCAAGGTGCTACCGGACGCGTCACGTCCGCTGGCGCGAGCCGTCGCGCGCAGCTGTCACGAGAGCGATCGCATGAAGGCGATGACGTCGGCGGCGTCCTCCGGCGTCATGCGGAACCGCGGCATCGGCGGGCGTAACTGCCGTCCATCGCGCGCGATCGCTCCCTCGGTGAGCAAGCGCAGGGCCTGCTCGTCGTTGTAACCGGGAAGCCCGGCGTTTCTGGGTGCACGCTCGGCCCACTCGACTGCCCAGGCCGGCCGCGTCGGAATCGTGGCGCCCATGAACTGCCGCCCCTGGACGATGTTGCCTTCGGCGTCCCGCTCCGAGTGGCACTCGATGCACATCGCCACGTGCGTGACGAGGTATTGCCCGCGTTGGGGGTTGCCCTTCTTGACGATCGAAGACGCGTTGGCCAGCGGCGGAGCGGCGGTCCCGGCCATGCTGCCCTGTCCCCCTTGAGCGGCGGCCATGCCGAGGGAAAACGCAAGGAAGAGGCTGAGAATGGCTGCGGTGCGCATGACTCAGAATCCTTGATGAGAAGTTGAAGCCGAAAGGCCCGTCGCTGCCGGACCGTGGAAGGGGCGATTGACTGCACGCTCGAGGCGAACGCGCCACTTGAAGCCGGCCCACAGCGGTACTCGTCGGTGAAGGCACCGATGGGCGGCATCCACCCGGCTTTCGCTCTCCGCGTTGGAATGCATGCGCCGGCTCGAACGAGTTCACATCATAGCCTCGAACCAGGGCCGGGGGCACGGCCCTTGCTCTCGCCCCTATAAGGCACGCAGCATCAGCCGAGGAGGCGATATGGACGAGCCGAACGATCAGGACATCGACACCGCCGGCACCGAAGCCGACGAAACGTTCGCCGAGCGTCATCCCCAGGCTCCCACGCCGCCCGATCAGACCGGGGCGCCGCTCGGCCCCGCGCCAGGAAGCGACGGCGAGGAGCGGGGCTCGGATCCGCGAACGCTGCATCGCGCCGAAGACGATGAAGCGGCGTACGCGAGGAGCCCGGAGTTCCACGACCGGGAGAAGCGAGGCAGTTAACAGTCAAATTTCGACATCTCGCACGGTGGGCCTCCTCTGAGGCACTTGGGAGAGACACATGGCCAAAGCTGGCAAGCGCACGGATCAGAAGGCGCGGGAACGAGGTGCCGCGGATCGCGCGGCGCATGGGCAGAGCCGGGCGCTCGGCGACACGGGCGACGGCCAGACCGGAGTGGATTCCGCGCACCAGGGTATTTCGAATCGACCGGCCGATCGCGGCGACGATCGATCAGGCGGTGAAGGGCCGAAGCGCACCGCGCACGGCAGCGAGGACGAGGCGCAGCCGCACACCGAGGCAGGGGCGCCGCCGGCGCAGCACCAGGAACGCGAATCGCTCGACAACCCGTCGCAGTCCGGCCGGCCGCGAGATGAGGGCGACGACCGCATCGAGCGCACGGGGGCACAGAAGTCCCCGCGCAGCGATCCCGAAGCGGTGCGGCCGCCTGGTTCACCCCGGCCTGACGACAACACTCTGTAGGCGCCGCTTCGCGGCGCAGGCACGGCTCCTGTCGCGCGCAGCGCGGCCTGACGGCGAAGCCGGCCCGGCGCGCGCGGCCTGCTGTAGAGTGTGGCCCGGGCCCGTGCCGTACCTCGTCGTCAGCGTACTCTTCGTCCTCTCGCGGGCCGTGCTGTGGCAGCTGGGCCTGCCGTTCGCCTTCAGCCTCGACTGGATGTGGCTCGCCGATCCCGGCGATCTGCGCGATCACCTGGCGCAGACGCTATGGTACTTCCACGCGTTTCCGCCTGGCATGGACCTGCTGACCGGTGTGCTGCTGAAGACCGCAGGGCCACACGCGGCCACGCTGGCGCACGTCTTGTTCGCAACGTTGGGCCTCGTGCTCAGCAACGCCCTGGTGGCGCTTGGCCTCGCCGCCGGACTGGGGCCGATCGCGGCGGCGGTGGTGAGCACTGCGTTCATGCTGTCGCCGCCTGCGCTCTTCTTCGAGAACCTTTACCTGTACGAGTGGCCGATCGTCACCCTGCTCGTGCTCTCAGCCCTGGCCTTCCACCGTGCCGCTCTCGCCCCGACGCTGGCACGATGGACGCCGTTCTTTCTCGGCTGCGCGCTGATCGCCGTCACCCGCAGCACGTTTCATCTGATGTGGTTCGCGATTCTCGTCGCCGCAGCGGTCATCGCCAGCGGCGGCGCTACGGCGCGGCGCGAAGCACTGCTGGGCGCGGTCCCCGGGCTGCTCCTGGTGCTGCTCGTGTACGGCAAGAACGAATGGCTGTTCGGAGAATTCGCCGCGTCCACATTCGGGCCGGCCAGTTTCCATCTCGTCACCGTCGATCGCATGCCGCGCGCGGAACGCGATCGGTGGATGGCGGACGGCCGGCTGTCCCAGTTCGCGGCGACCAGCCCCTATGCGCCGCCGCGAGATTACGAGCGGTTCTTTTCATCGAGTGAGCTGCCCGGCTGGCCGCCGCAGCTGACCCGCCTGGAGCACGAGAACGGGGAAGCCGCCAACTTCAACCACTGGTTCATCCTCGAGGCCCATCGCGCCCGCCGCCGCGACGTCGAAGCCTACCTTCGCGCTCACCCGTTCGGTTACATCGCGAACGTCCTGACTGGCCTTCGAACGCTGCTCGGCCCGTCCACGGAATGGCACCCGCGGACGGACACGCCCGCGTCACCGCATGCCGGGCACCGCCGGGTGCTCGGCACCTACGAAGCTGCCTACAACACCATCGTCCATCGCCTGGTGGCACCGCCGATCGGCATCTACCTGGCGCTTCCGCTGGTGCTCGCCTGGGCGGTCTGGCACGCCGTCAGCCTGATCCGCTCGCCAGATAGCAGCACCCGCGCGCGCGGAGCGCTCATGGCGTTCTGCGTCCTGCAGACGGTATTCGTGATCGCGATCAGCAGCATGGCGACCTTCCTGGAGTCGTCGAGATACCGCTTTCAGGTGGAACCCTTCATCTGGGTGATAACGGCGGTGGCAGCGGCAAGGAGTCTGGAGCGGCTGCGGAGGCAGTTGAAAAGTCTAAACTGCCTAACTGTTAACTCTCCATGGACGTTTACCTGATCGACGGCACCTACGAGCTGTTCCGCCACTTCTTCGCGGTGCCGTCGGCAAAAGACGACAGCGGCCGGGAGATCGGTGCGGTGCGCGGCGTGCTCACCTCGCTTCTGTCGATGATGAAGGCGGGCGAGACCCACATTGGCGTCGCCACCGATCACGTGATCGAATCGTTCAGGAATGACCTCTGGCCCGGGTACAAGACGAGCGCCGGGATCCCGGCGGATTTGCACGCGCAGTTTCCGCTCCTCGAAGAAGCACTCGCGGCTCTCGGCGTGGCCGTCTGGCCGATGATCGAGTACGAGGCCGACGATGCGCTCGCTTCGGCGGCAGCGATCGCGGCTGGAGACCCGCGCGCGGATCGGGTCGTGGTGTGCACGCCGGACAAAGACCTTGCCCAGGTGGTGAGCGGGACGCGAGTCGTGCAGATGGATCGCCGCGCCAGAACGATCCGCGACGAGGCCGGCGTCGTCGCGAAGTTCGGCGTCCCGCCGGCTTCGATCCCCGATTACCTCGCGCTCGTCGGCGACGCCGCCGACGGATACCCTGGCCTTCCCGGCTGGGGCGCCAAATCCGCCGCGGCGGTGCTGGCCCGCTTCGGTCACCTGGAGCAGATTCCCGCGGACTCGCGGACGTGGACCGTCAACGCCGCGCGTCCGGCGGTCCTCTCGGCAACGCTCGAGGCCCAGCGCGAACTGGTGCTGCTCTTTCGCAATCTGGCGACGCTCCGGACCAACCTGCCGCTGTTCTCGAACGTCGATCAGCTGCTCTGGCAGGGACCGACACCGGCCTTTGCCGAGATCGGCGCGCGGTTCGACAGGGCGGCGCGCGCGGCCAAAGTTTGAGCTTGTCAACCCGGAACCCGGGCCTGTACTGTCCGCCGTAGATGGCTTCCACGACCGCCGCTCCCCTGTCGAGGTTTCTTACCTTCGACCGCGAGGAGTGGGCACGGTTACGGGCCAACACGCCGCTCACCCTCACCGAATCGGATCTCGACGCGCTCCAGGGCCTGAACGAACGCCTCTCACTCCAGGAGGTGGAGCAGATCTACCTGCCGTTGTCGCGGCTTCTGAACCTGCACGTCCGGGCGGTGCAATCGCTTTACCACGCCTCGCAGACATTCCTCGGTAACACCGCGGAGAAAGTGCCGTTCATCATCGGCCTGGGCGGCAGCGTCGCGGTCGGCAAGAGCACCACCGCGCGCGTGCTCCAGGCGCTGCTGGCGCGATGGCCGAGCCATCCCTCGGTCGCCCTGGTCACAACCGACGGGTTCCTGTTTCCGAACGCGGTGCTCGAGGCGCGCGGCCTGATGCAGCGCAAGGGCTTCCCCGAGAGCTACGATCGCGCCGCGCTGGTGCGCTTTCTCGCCGACGTCAAGGCCGGTTATCCCGAGGTCCACGCCCCCGTCTACTCCCACCAGCGCTACGACATCGTCCCCGGTGGGAGCCAGACGGTGCGGCATCCTGACGTGGTCATCGTCGAAGGGCTGAACGTTCTTCAGGCCCCTCCTACCGGCACGGTTGAAACGCAGCTCTTCGCCTCTGACTTTTTCGACTACTCCATCTACGTGGACGCCGATCAGACACACATCCGCGCGTGGTACATCGAGCGCTTCCTGCGGCTGCGCGACACGGTGTTCCAGGATCCCGATTCCTACTTCCATCGCTACGCCAGCCTGAACGAGCCCGAAGCGCGCGAGACAGCGGCCGGAATCTGGTCGGGAATCAACGCGGTCAACCTGCGAGAGAACATCGAGCCGACCCGTTTCCGCGCGCACCTGATCCTGCACAAAGGCGCCGAGCACCGCATCGAGCGCGTGCAACTCCGGCGGGTGTAGGCTCGGCGACTTCCTGTCGAGCGGATGACACGGTTTCGGTGGTGTCGTCACTAGCCGCTGTCGCAGCGTAGAATGCGCCGATTCCGCGCCCGTACCGACGTCATGGCCAAATCCTCGAAAACCTCTCGTTCTTCCAGCCGGCGTCAGCCGAAGGCTGCTCCACGCCGGCGGACTGCCAGCCGCCCCGGGCCGGTGTCCGAACCGCCGCCGACCCGCGCCCAGGCCGCGTCCAGCAGCCTGACCGATCGGTTCTCGAAGATGTTCGCGCCGCCGGAGCTCTACGACCCGCAAAAGAGGAAGGAGTGGCGGCTCGAGAGTGAGCGCGATCAGCGCGGTCCGTACGTGATCGAGCTCAACGTCCAGCACATCGGCGGACTCGAAGGCGCCGCAAGAGCCCTCGAGGCCTTGCACGCGGAGGTAATCCCCGACGCACCGGTGCCGGTGCCGCTGGCATCACGCATCGCGAGCCAGATCGCAGCCGCGCTCGGCGACGAGAACGACCCGTACGGCGGGCTGGGGCGTAACGGCGCCCAGCACACGACCGAGGCCGACGGACACGGCGTCGTGATGGGCGGCACGAAGACGGCGTATGCCTTCGCGCCCGGCACGGTCAACAACCTGCGCGCCGACAGCATCATCAAGGACCATGGCGACGTTCGCAGTGAAGCGGTGGCCTATGCGGTGCTGTGCTGCACCGCTGGGATCTGAAGCCGCTCCTGGTTTCCACGTCGAGACGGCGAATCAGCATGGCCAAAACGAAAACCCCACCCCGACGGACGCGCAAGGCTTTTGCGGCCCCCGCCTCGACTCCACCTCCGGAACCGGCAACACCGATGCCGTTCGCGCCGAGCCGGCCGGCGTTCCGCTGCCTGCGCGGCTACAGCGGCGATCCGAGCCTCACGGCGCAGCTCGCGACCGCGATGATCGGCGAGGTCACGTTCAAGGTCCCGTGGGAAACGCTGACTCCCGGTCCCTCCGGCGAGTACCTGGACGTGATCGACGTCGATCCGGCGAGCGGCTGTTTCTATGAGCCGGTTGACCTCGACCTGCCCAACGTGCTCGCCCAGAACGGGTTGCGGCCGAGCGAGGGCACGCCGCAGTTCCACCAGCAGATGGTCTACGCGGTGGCGAGCCTGACGATCCGCAACTTCGAGCGGGCGCTCGGCCGCCGCAGCCTGTGGCGGCACGGTCCGCCGCCGCGGGGCAAGGGGCGGAAGAACGACTCCACGTTCGTCCAGCGATTGCGCGTCTATCCGCACGCGCTGCGGGAAGCGAACGCCTACTACTCACCCGACAAGATTGCGCTGCTCTTCGGCTATTTCCGGGCCACCGAGAGCGCTGCGGCACAGCACGTTCCCGGTGGAATGGTGTTCACGTGCCTGTCGCACGACATCATCGCGCACGAGACCACCCACGCGCTGCTCGACGGCATGCACCGCCGCTACCTCAGCCCGACCAATCCCGACGTCCGCGCCTTCCACGAGGGCTTCGCCGACATCGTTTCGCTGCTCCAGCACTTCACGTTTCCGGAGATCCTGCGGCACCAGATCGCCTCCACCCGCGGCGCGCTTCGCACCGAGGAAAGCCTGCTCGGTCAGCTGGCCGGGCAGTTCGGGCGCGCGCTCGGGCTGCGCGGGGCGTTGCGCGACGCCATCGGCACGACCGATCCGCAGACCGGCGCGTGGACGCGCCGCCAGCCGGATCCGCAGGCCTACCGGACCACGTTCACCCCGCACGAGCGCGGCGCGATCCTGGTCGCCGCGGTCTTCGACGCGTTCCTGAGCATCTATGAACGGCGCACCGCCGACCTGATCCGGATCGCGACCGGCGGCACCGGACTGCTCCAGCCCGGCGCGATTCACCCCGACCTGGTGGGCCGCCTGGCCGAAGAGGCGGCCCGCGCCGCACAGCACGTCTTGACAATGTGCATCCGCGCGCTCGACTACTGTCCGCCGGTCGACATCACGTTCGGGGAATTCCTGCGCGCGATCGTCACCGCCGACACCGACGCGGTGGCGGACGACGATCTGCGATACCGGCTGGCGTTCGTGGAGGCGTTTCGCAAGTGGGGTATCTATCCGCGCGACCTGCGGACGCTCAGCGAGGACAGCCTGTTGTGGCGAAGGCCGGACAACGACGAGACGCGCTGCTCGAAAGCGCTGCAGGACGGCCTCGAACGGGTCCGCGGCTACGCCGAGAAGTTCCTGTTCGCGCAGGGCGACGAGCCTGATTCGCGCGAGCGAACGTTCCGCCTCCAGTACCAGTTGCGGCGAGGACTCCACCAGTGGCTGACGCGCCATTTCGCGAGTCACCCGGACGGACCTGGCGACGCGGCGTTCCTCGGCGTCGATCCGGCCCGCACGTTCGAGGTCCACACCGGCCGCTTCGCGCTGCGCCCGAGTCCGGACGGCTACATCGATCCCCAGTTCCTCGTCGGGATTCTCCAGGAGCGTCAGATTCCCATCGATCCTCAACGGCCAGCCGCCGGCACCATGCCCTTCGAAGGCGGCTGCACCATCGTCGCCGACCTGCGCCGGCTGGCGATCCGCTACTGCATCCGCAAGAGCGCGGCCAGCGCCAATCGCGAGCAGCGCCAGCAGGCCTTTGCCCGCACGCTCGATGAGTCGTCGCACGCCACCTACTTCGGAGTGTCGGGCCCGCTCGGAGACGCCGAGCCGTTTGCCGCGATTCACCGGGGCCTCTGAGGAGACCAGCGATGCCGCCTCCCGCCGTTCGCGTGCGTATGTATCGCCAGGGACTGGGCGACTGCTTCCTCGTGACCTTCGACGTCGGCGCCAACGAGGGGCACTTGCTGATCGACTGCGGCTCGCTGGGCGCAACCACCACCGGGATCTCGCTGGCCGACGTCCTCAAGAACATCCGCGAGACAACGGGCGGCCATCTCGACGTGGTGATGGCTACCCACGAGCATCAGGATCACGTCTCGGCATTCCGGACGCAGCGCGCCGCTTTCCAGGCACTGCAGGTCGACCAGGTCTGGCTGGCGTGGACCGAGAACCCGCAGGACCCGAAGGCGCAGGCCATCGCGAAACGACGCGACGACCTGGGCGAGGCGCTCGTCCAGGCGAGCCGTGCGCTCACCAGGCCGGAGGCCAGCTCCACCTCGCGCGCGGTCGGGCTCGCTGTCCACGACGTCCTCGGGTTCGGAGGGGATCCCGACGCGGCGGGCGCGTTTGCCGAAACGATCAACGAAGCGATGTCGTTTGTCCGCACCGGATTGACGAACCGCCCGCGCTATCTGAAGCCCGGTGAACCGGCGATCGAGGAACCGTGGTGCAACGGATTCCGCATCTACGTGCTCGGACCGCCATCACTCGAAGCTGCCCTCGAGGACGTGGGCGAG
Organism: uncultured Acidobacteriota bacterium; assembly: GCA_963709325.1. Lineage (GTDB taxonomy): Bacteria > Acidobacteriota > Vicinamibacteria > Vicinamibacterales > UBA2999 > VFZN01. The sequence continues at coordinate 334,729 of CAVPVV010000003.1, forward strand.
GCTGGCAGCTCGGAGCTGTATGGCGTGGCCGGCGGGCTGGGCAGCGGCGCCGCGTTCGTCGCGTCGGGCCAGACTGCCGCTGCGTATCTGGCCGCGGCCGATCTCGACGAACGTGCCGTGTTCCAGGCGGCGCAGCCGTTCGACGCACGGTTCCGCGTAGAGCGCGAGAGTGAGCGCGCCCACGCGTTATTTCCGCAGTACCTGAGCGAGGCCGACTGGCGCCGCGTGGACGACGACTGGATGCACATGGCTGGCGATCTCGCACTACAGCTCGACAGCGCCACCAACAACACCAGCCTCGCGATCGCCATCGAGCGGATCGCCGACGGGAAAGTGCTGCTCTTTCCGGCGGACGCCCAGGAAGGTAACTGGCTCTCCTGGCACGACCCGGCCATTACCTGGACAATCGGCAATGGCGATCGCGACCAGACAGTGACGGCCGCCACGCTGCTGTCACGCGCGGTGTTCTACAAGGTCGGGCACCACGGCAGCCACAACGGCACCGCCAAGGGGCGTGGCCTCGAGCTGATGGAGCAGCAGCACGAGCTCACCGCGTTCGTGCCGGTGGACCGCGCGGTGGCACTCAATCGCAACCCGAAGAAGTCGTGGCGGATGCCAGCGGTCGCGCTCTACCGCGCCCTGCTGCCCAAGTGCCAGGGCCGCATCGTCCGCTCCGACATCGGGTGGGCCGACGACGCGGCGGTGGCGGCAAACGTGGCCGTCGAAGAGGAACTGCAAGGGATTGCGCCGCCGTCGCAGTGGACGGAGTGGAAGCGCAACCAGAGCGCCGCTACGAATGTCAGCGTCACGCCGCTGTTCGTCGACTACCTGTTGAAATGAGGTGACGCGGCGCGGTCCGCGTCAGCGAGTCTTCAAATACTCGACCAGCGCCCGCTTCTCATTGGCCGACAGGTCGGTGCCGTAGTTATGGCCGGCGTTGCTGTTTCCAGGCAGCGTCGTGTCGTACAGCGGTGCCAACCCGCTCGGCCTCGGGCCCCTGGACGACGAACCCCACCTTCGTCGCGTCGAACACGTCGTAGCCGCGCCAGAATTTAGCCGGGCGACTCGCCGCTGGCTCCAGCAGATCGGCCAGCGTCGGCACCGATCCGTTGTGCAGGTACGGCCCGGTCAGCCAGATGCCGTCGAGCGGCGTCGCCGTGTAGCCGTTCGATCTTCCGGAAACTGCGAGAACTTCCACGGGTGGCCTTCGCCGTAGCCGTTGTAGGCGGTTGCCGCGTTCGGCCGTCCACATGTCGAGCCGGTGACGATCGGTGCCGATCTCGTCGAGCGGAATCACGGTGCCGGTGCGCTTCGCGCCCTGGTCGTGGCACTCGGCGCAGTGGGCGGCATAAGCCGTGGCGCCGGAGGCCGCCAGCGCCTTGTCGACTGGAAGCGGATAGCCGGGCGCCTTGAGCTCGCCGATGTAGTTCATCACCCGCCGCAGGCTCGACATCTCCTGCGGATCGGTGTTGTCCCACTTCGCGAAGTCGCGATCCATCCAGGCTTGCGTGGCACCGTCGCCAAGGGCCGACGACTGCACGACCTCGCGCAGCGACGTGCTCAGGCCGTCCCAGTGATAGGCCGTGCCGTCGCGGCGGCTCAGGTTCCAGAGCGGCATCATGTCCGAGTTGCCGATGGTGTCGTCGATCGGCTGTTTCAGGATCGTGAACTTCACCGGGTTGAACGGGTCGATACGGCCGCGGCCCCAGTCTGGGCGGCTGGGTCATCCACGCGTTGGCGCCCTTGCAGGCGCAGCAGCGCGCGCTGGGTGCCGGGAATGATCGCGAAGCGGTAGAGCAGGCGATCGATGAACGAGAGCGTGGTGTTCTTCGCGATCTCGTCGAGGATCGTATCGGCGGTGAAGCGCGGGTCGGAGGCGCAGGCGATGAGAAACCGGAGATACTCCTGCTCGCCGGTCTGGTGCGACGCCGCCGCGGGATAGATCGTCGGGACATCGTCGGGCCTGGCGCGGAAGCTGGCGGCGTGACACATCGCGCAGTTGATGCCGACGCGGGGAAAGCCGACCGTGACCTTCGACAACCCGATCGGCATCTCGTGCCCGTCGCGGGCGAGAACGCCGATCGACGCGTAGCCGCCAGGGCCGGGCAGGTACTCCGGGAAGATTCGCGGCAGCACGAGCCAGATCCAGTACGGCACGCCCTGCTCGGCCTCGGTGCCGACCGACCCGTACAGGAAGTGCTCCTCGTCGCTCTCGAAATACGGCGCCGGCTCTTCGCGGAAGAAGCGGTTGTAGACGAAGCAGACCGCCAACAGCGGCGAGAAGGACGAGCGCGTAGATGACAACGCGCTGCCGCCGCGACGTGAACCAGGTCATGAGGCGACTCCGAAGCGCGCCGCCGGCGCCGCCGATGCTGGCGCAAGCCTGAGCAGCAGAATCAGTTCCGGCACGAAGAACGCGAGGTCGAAGTACCCGAGCATGCGGTACTCAGCTGGCTGGAAGCCGATGAAGAAGATCACGCCGGCCAGACGGGCTCCGACCGCCATCCACGCGACCACGCGGTAGCGGTCGGGATCGACCGCCGCCGGCATGTAGAACACACTCAGGAGAATGAGCAGCAGCGCCGAGAAGCGCGGCCACAACAGCGGCGAGGCCGGCGGCAGGCCGGAGAAGCTGATCGAACGCGCCGGCGAGATCAGCGTCGGAAGGGCGAGCAGCAGATTCGCGAGCATCCCGATCCAGATCACCCGGCTCAACCATCGCCGCGCGCTATCCATGACGCTCCCCCTCTGGCAGTTCTGCTTTTCCGCCTTCGCCAGCGCTCCGGCGGACAAGCTGCCTCTGCCTTCTGCCTTCTGCCTTCTGCCTCGACCTTCGTAGAACGTCTTCATGTATTCGACAATGGCCCGTTTGTCCTCGTCCGCCAGCGGCGGTGCCGTAGACGTGCCCGCCATTGCCGTTGCCCGGCACCGCCGTGTCGTAGCGCGTGAACACCTGTCCGCCCGCCGACGGCACGTTCGAAACGAATCCGACCCTGGCCTGGTCGAAGACGTCGTACCCGCGATAGAACACTGCCGGCCGCTGTTCGGGGGGATCGAGCAGGTCGCGCAGCGTCGGCACCGAGCCGTTGTGCAGATACGGGCCGCGCAGCCAGATGCCGTCGAGCGGATGGTTCGCGTAGCCGTTGGTCTTGCGGAAGTGCGTGAAGCGATATTCGGAATCCGGGTAGAGCCCGTACTGGTTGGCGGCAAACGCGAACGTGTACGAATCGAGCCGGTGACGATCGGTGCCGATCCGGTCGATCGGCTCGACCAGCCCGACACGCGAGCCCGCTCTTGACGCCTTCGCGGAACCGGTGATCGGCGTGGCACTCGAGGCAGTGCTGCTGATAGAGCGCCGCGCCGCGCGAGGCGAGGGCGCTGATCGACCGGATAGGGATACGCCGGCGGCGGCAGCGTCCAGATCCAGTCGCGCACGCGCTTCAGGTTGTCGTGATCGACGGTGACCGGTGTCACGCCGGCGCCGAGCGCCGCACTCAGGTTGCGCTCGTCAACCGAGTCGTTGTCGCCGTCCCAATGCAGGTGCATGCCTTCGCGCGGCTGCTGGTTCCAGAGCGACGGGAGGTCGGCCGCGCCGAGCTTCTCGTGCGCCGGCAGCAGGCGGAGATCCCAGTTGAACTGGATCGCCTTGTAGGGATTGAACGTGTCGACGCGACCGCGGCCCCAGCGCGGCAGGCCGCCGGAGAGAATCGGCGCGATGCGGTTGCGCAGGTCGAGCGTCTGCAGCTTCAGCCGATCGATCAGCCCGGTTCGGAGCAGCGCTCGCTCGAAGAGCGACGGTCCGCCGCTCTGCGGCAGCCGGCCGATCGACCGCATCGGCGGTCAGCCGGTTGTCGAGCGTGCAGTCGAGCACGAACTGCACGAAGGCCTGCGAGGTTCGAGCTGCTGCGCCGGCATGCCGAGGACGATCTTCGCGGCGGCGTCTGGCGCGTCGCGGACGGTGCCGGTGTGGCAGACCGCGCAGTTGAGGCCGACCTGATCGATGCCGAGCCGGCGGCGTCTCGACACGCCAATCGGCAGGTCCTTTCCCGGTTCGATGACGAAGCCGAGACGTCGCCCAGCCGCCCGGGAGGCTGTCGCTGCAGACCGACGGCAGCGCCTTGAACACCCAGTACGGCGGCAGCACGCCGCCGACCGGCGCGAGCAGCGATCCGCCCGGCTCGCTGCCGATCGATCCGTACTTGAAGTGCTCCTCGATGTCCTCGTAGGTGACCGGCCGATCGGTCCGAATCGAGACGACCACCCACAGCACGATCGGCGGCCGCGAGGACGACCGCGGCCAGGATCACCATGCGGACCACGGGCGGCAGCGCGATCATCGGAACGGCGGCGGCTGGAACACCGAGAGCACTTCGTGCAGCATCGCGTCGCGGCTCGGGAACCGGCTCTCCTCGTAGCAGCCGAGCGGTGTTCGACGACTTGCGAGCAGGCACTGTTGCAGTAGGTGCACGGCCGCTCGGCTCGATCGCGGCCGGCGGCGAACTGCTTGACGAGGTCGTTGTTGGCGACGAGCGGGCGCGCGATGCTCACCCCGTCGCAGTCGCCGTCGGTGATCGCCTTGCGGATGATCGACGCGGTCTGGAATCCGCCGGTGCAGATGACCGGCACCGACACCGCCTGCTTGATGATCCGCGCGTCGTGGCAGCGACAGGCCCTCGATCTCGTCCTGGCGGGCACGCCGGCGTCGAGCCACTGCTTGCGAAACAGCTCTCCGGTCAGGTCGTTGTGGAACAGCAGCAGGTTGCGGAAGGTGTGCAGCGCCGCTCGTGGCGAGCTGCTCGTAGGTCTGCGACAGCAGGTCGACGTCGAGGTCGCTGCCGGCGGGATTACGCGGATGCGGAAACGAGCTGCCGGTGGAGACGTGAATGGCATCGACGCCCGCCTCGACCAGCCACTTGCAGACCTGCACCGATTCCTCGAACGGTGTTGCCGGCGCCCTCGTGCTTCAGGACGAACAGCGCGTTGTTGAACTCGGTCGCGCTGATCTTCATCTGCAGGTGGAAGTCCGTGCCGACGCGGGCGCGAATCGCCTTGACGATCTCGATGACGAACCGCGCCCGGTTCTCGAGCGGCCCGCCGTACTCGTCGTCGCGATCGTTGATCGCCGAGCTCAGGAACTGCGTGATCAGGTAGCCGTTCGCGCCGTGCAGTTCGACGCCGTCCAGTCCCGCCTCGCGGGCCCGCCGGGCGCCCTCGGCAAAGGCAGCGACCACTTCGTTGATGTCGGCCATCGTCATCCGATCGCACTCGAAACCGTGCAGCGGATCCGGCTTGTCGGTCGAGCTCTGTCCGTTCGGATGTTGCAGATCGGGAATGTCACGCTGCCGGCCGCCATGGCTGAGCTGCATGATGAACTTGCAGTCGTGCTCGTGCACGGCGTCGCCGACCGCGCGCCAGAACGGGATGCGCTCGTCGCGATCGATCGTCGCGTAGTACGGAATGATGCGGCCGCGCGGGTGGACCGGCACGAACGAGGAGATGATCGCGCCGACACCGCCCTTGGCGAACTTCACCTCCCAGTTGATGCGCGTCTGAGTGCCGGAGCCGTCGTAGTTGTCGAAGCGTCCGGAGATGTTCGACCGGAAGATGCGATTCTTGACGGTCAGGTTCCGGAAGACCAGCGGCTGGAAGATCGGATCGGCCATGGGTCTCCTCAGGGGGTGCGCCATTCGAGCACGGCCCGTTCCACCGGCGCAAGGGGAATCCGCACGCGGTGGCCGTCTCACTGGTGCACGTCACCGTCATCTCGTTTCACGGTGTGTGAAGAGACGAGAAAGACGAAGAGGCGGATTCAACCTGGGGTAAGCTCCAGGCGCGCGGTGTAACGACGCGGTCACATCGGGCACTAGCGCAGGGGGCCGACGCTCCGCATCTTCCCTCCCCCCAAACGATGCGGCGCGCGTGGCCTGGAGGGGCTCGTTCATGCGCTCTTACAGGACGACATCGCTTGCGTTCTCAGTGTGGCTGTGCTGCCGTGATGGCACGTCGCCTGCGGGAGCGGCCAGCCGAAGCCGGCACAGTTCTCGACGAAGCGATGCGTGCAAAGCGTACGGCGGCGTCGTTCCCGGCCGCCGACGAAGACTACTTCCACGACATGGACGGCGGCCTGCCCCTCACGAAGGAGCAGATCGAGGGCCGCAACATGTGGCTGGTCTGGACCGGCGGCAACGATCGGCTCTGGGACGTGCTCGCCGCACGAGAGTCTCGGCTCGCTCGACTTCCTGAAGACAGTTTCGTCTCACCCGACGCTGCCCTACTTCGCGCGACAACCGCTGGAACTATCTCGGGCTGGTCAACGAGCCGTGCTTCACGAAGCCGACCGGACCCGATCCCAACCGCTACGGGCTGTGGCTCGACGTGCGCGATCCCGCATGCGGGCCGGACCCGTTCGCGAACGCCGGACAAGTACAAGGGCGTTCAAGTCGGCGCGCGCGGCCGGACCGTGCCGGTCGGCTCCTATTACGGCGAGCCCACCGGCGTCGTCGGGCTGCGGCTGTTCCCGAATCCGGATTTCGACGAAGACGCGCGCGCGCAGTGGGACTCCGAGAAGTATTACCGCGACCCCGCGTATTACGAGTCGCGCAATCTCGTGAGGCCGTATCGCATCGGCATGTCGTGCGCGTTCTGCCACGTCGGGCCGAATCCGGTGAAGCCGCCGCCCGATCCGGAGAACCCGCGCTGGGAGAATCTCAGCTCGAACGTCGGCGCGCAGTACTTCTGGTGGGACCGTGTCTTCGACTGGAAGGGCAAGACCAACGAGGAGAGCTTCCTCTATCAGGCGCTGCACACCTCGCTGCCGGGCACGCTCGACACCTCGCTGGTCTCGACCGACAACATCAACAACCCGCGGACGATGAACGCGGTGTACTACCTCGGCCCGCGCATGGGCCTGGCCAAACGCTGGGGCAAGGAGACCTTGTCGGGCGGCGGCCTCGACAACCGGCAGTTCAACGACTTCGTTCCGCCGCCGATCCGCTCGCGCAGTTCTTCGACGACGCCGGCCACGACCTGGACGCCGCGGGTGCTGAAGGACGGCTCCGATTCGGTTGGCGCGCTCGGCGCGCTCAATCGCGTCTACCTGAACATCGGTCTCTTCAGCGAGGAGTGGCTGCTCCACTTCCGGCCGCTGATCGGCGGCCAGGAGATTTCGCCCATCAAGATCGCCGACGCGCAGAAGAACTCGGTCTACTGGCAGGCCACCGAACTGCAGACGCCGAACATGGCGCGGTTCTTCCTGGCGAGCACCGAGCCGCACTAGCTGAAGGACGCGCCCGGCGGGCCGGCGCTACCTGACCGATGACGCCGACGTCGCTGCGGCGCGGCAAGATCGTCTTCGCCGAGCGCTGCGCCCGCTGCCACTCGAGCAAGCTGCCGCCGCTGCCGCCGGGCCTCGACTCGAGCGCTGCAACGGCAAGGACTACCTCGGGTGCTGGGACAAGTACTGGGCGTGGACCAAGACCGACGCCTTCAAGACACCGATGCGGGAGCTTGCGCTCGCCAGACGACTTCCTGAAGGACAACTACCTCTCGACCGAGCTGCGGGTGCCGTCGACGCTGCTGCAGACCAACGTCTGCAGCCCGATCGCGACCAACGCCATTGCCGGCAACATCTGGGACAACTTCTCGTCGCAGTCCTACAAGGACCTGCCGTCGGTCGGCTCGGTCAAGCTGCGCCATCCGCTCACCGGCGCCGAGTACGATTACACGCTGCCCGGCGGCGGGCGCGGGTTCACGCGACCCGCGTCGCTCGTCAGCCTCTGGTCCACAGCGCCGTTCCTGCAGAACAACAGCGTCGGCCCGTTCAACCCGAGCCCGTCGGTCGAAGCGCGGATGCGGGTCTTCCAGGCTTCGATCGAGCAGATGCTGTGGCCGGAACGCCGCCGCAAGGACGACGCTCTTCACGCGGCTGAACATCAACGGCCCCGGCGTCGGCTGGATTCAGCGCACGACCGCCGACAGCTATGATCCGGGTGCCGAAAGGCTTCGTACCCGAACAACCTGCGCGGGCTGCTCGGGATCGGCCAGCGGCTGTTCCCGTTCTTCTTCCGGAACGGCGAAGTGGACATCGGGCCGATCCCGAAGGACACGCCGGTCAGCCTGCTCACCAGCATGGACCTGCTCGGCGCCGACCTGCCCAGGCCGAGCGCGATGCGCAGCGCCGAGAAGCTGCTGGGCCTGCTCAAGCAGATCAAGAGCGAGCTGAAACGCGGCAACGACTCGTTCGAGAACCAGCAACGTCATGGAGACGATGCTCTCGATGAGCAAGTGTCCCGACTTACGTCATCAACAAGGGGCACTACTTCGGGACGAACCTGTTCACCGAGGAGCCGGGACTGAGCGACGCCGAAAAGCGCGATCTGATCGGGTTCCTGAAGACCATGTAGAGGCGGGAGGGCGTTAGGTGGCGAACGGCACTGACGATCACGGAATGAACGTTGGCGCGACGCCGGGCAGCGCGGCTCCCGTGACCGAACCGCCCGCCGAGTACGACGCCGACTACATCGTCGTCGGCTCGGGCGCCGGAGGCGGCACGGTCGCGGCGCGGCTGGCCGAAGCGGGCTTTCAGGTGCTGCTGCTCGAGGCCGGCGGCGATCCGCGCACGCTCGATCGGGTCGACGCCCCAGACGCCGGGCGTGAACAGCCTGCCCGACGACTACGACGTGCCCGCGTTCCATGCGCTCTCGACCGAGAACGACGCGATCCGGTGGGACTTCTTCGTCCGGCACTACGCCGATCGAGGCCAGGCAGAAACGCGATCCGAAGTACCGCGACGACGGTGGACGGCCAGGCGGTGGACGGCGTGCTTTATCCGCGGGCCGGCGACGCTCGGCGGCTGCACCGCGCACAACGCGATGATCCTCGTCTATCCGCACAACGCCGACTGGAATCAGATCGCCGATCTGACCGGCGATCCGTCGTGGCGCGCCGAAGCAGATGCGCGCGTACTTCGAGCGCATCGAGCGCTGCGAGCATCGTCCGGACGAGCACGGCGCAGCCACTGGCAGAATCCCAGCCGCCACGGCTGGAACGGCTGGCTGCAGACCGAGAAGGCGATTCCCGGGACGGCGATCTTCGACGGCGATCTGCGGACGACGATCCTCGAGTCGGCGCGCGCCGTGCTGAGCAGCCCGGAATTCGCCCTGACCGACGCCGATCGCCGGGCCCGGCTCGACAGCCAGCTCGACCCGAACGACTGGCGCGTCGTGTCGGACGACGCGATCGGCCTGCGCTACACGCCGCTGACGACCAGGAACCACCAGCGCGTCGGCACGCGCGAGCGCGTGCTCGACGTGGCCAGGCAGCATCCCGATCGGCTGAAGATCCAGCTGCACGCGCTCGCCACGCGCGTGCTGTTCGACGGCAGCAACCGCGCGATCGGGGTGGAGTACCAGAGCGGCGAACGCCTCTATCGGCGCGCATCCGCGGCCGAGCCAGGCCTATGGATACGCCCGCCAGGTGTTCGCGGCCCGCGAGGTGATCCTCGCCGGCGGCGCGTTCAACACGCCGCAGCTGCTGATGCTGTCGGGCATCGGCGGCCGCGACGGGCTCGAGAAGCACGGCATCGCGGTGCGCGTCGATCTTCCCGGCGTCGGCCAGAACCTCCAGGACCGCTACGAGGTGGCGGTCGTCAACCGAATGAGCTTCCCGGCGTGGAAGTCGCTCGAAGGGGCGACGTTCACGAGCGACGACGCGCAGTACAAGGAATGGGCGAAGCACCGCGACGGCGTCTATAACACGAACGGCGCGATCCTGTCGGTGATGGCGCGATCGGGCCCGGCGGCGTTCTCACCGGACCTGTTTCTGCTACGCGATCCTCGGTCGCTTCGAAGGCTACTTCCCCGGTTACTCCTCGCTGCTCGCGCAGGAATCCGAACTGCCTCACCTGGGTCGTGCTGAAGGCGCACACGAACAACACCGCTGGAGAAGTCACGCTTGCGCTTCCGCGGATCCGCGCGATCGGCCCGCACATCAACTTCCGCTACTTCGACGAGGGCAACGACAGTGCCGGGAGCGACCTGAAAGCGGTGGCGGCCGGCGTCGCCGTTGCCCGCAAGCTCGCAGCGGGCTTGAAGAAGAAGGGACTGATCGCCGGCGAGGAACTGCCCGGCGACGCCGTCACGGACGAACAGCTGCCCGACTTCGTGCGCGACCATGCGTGGGGACATCACGCGTCGTGTACCTGCCGCATCGGCCGCCGCGAGGACGGCGGCGTGCTTTCGAGCGACTTCAAGGTCCACGGCGTGTCGGGGCTGCGGGTGGTCGATGCGTCGGTCTTCCCGCGCATCCCCGGATTCTTCATCGCCAGCGCGGTCTACATGATCGGCGAGAAGGCTGCCGACGTGATCGGTGTTGCCGCGCGCGGCGCGGACCGGCTCGGCCCGGTCCGTCCCTTCGGTCCATGACTATCGCCCGAATTCGGCACGTGCCAGCTGAACGTTGATCCGCGTTTCCATCTCGTCAACCGTTGGGAGGTTCCTCGTGAGCTGCTGCCCAGATCCAATTCACTGCATCCTTCCCCCGTACGTGCTCGACCAACTGGCGAAATCCGAGGTGCCAAAGGTTCGCGATCAGGCGATCGAGGCGATCGCGCGATCGGCCACGTTACGGGCCACCCGCACCGCGTTGTCCCAGTTCGCGGCAATGACTGCGGTGCCGTCGCCAGCCGGCACCAAGAACCGCCTGGTCTACGACATGAAGAACCAGGGCTCCAGTTTCCTGCCAGGGAAACTGGTACGCAGCGAGGGAGACAAGAAGGTCAAGGATCCGGCCGTCAACGAGGCCTACGACTATGCCGGCACCACCTACGACTTCTACAAGAAGCTCTTCAATCGCAACTCGCTCGACGACAAGGGCATGACGCTGATCTCCAGCGTCCATCTCGGGCAGAACTACAACAACGCATTCTGGAACGGCGAGCAGATGGCGTACGGTGACGGAGACGGCTCGGTCTTCATCCGCTTCACGAAATCGCTCGATGTCGTCGGACACGAGCTCACCCACGGCGTCGTGAGCCACACCTCCAACCTCGAGTACCGCAACGAATCCGGAGCCCTGAACGAGCACTTCGCGGACGTGTTCGGTTCGCTCGTCAAGCAGTGGAAGAAGAAGCAGACCGCCGCCAAGGCCGACTGGCTGATCGGACCGGACATCATGGGTCCCGGCACGAAGGCCAAGTCGCTCCGGACCTTCAAGGAAGGCAAGGCCTACGAGAACGATCCGCTGCTCGGGACCGATCCCCAACCCAAGAACCTGAAAGACAAGTACACCGGGACGTCCGATTCCGGCGGCGTGCACATCAACTCGGGTATCCCGAACCACGCGTTCTTCCTGATCGCCACCACGCTTGGCGGGAATGCCTGGGAGAAGCCCGGCCAGATCTGGTACAAGACGCTCGTCGCCCTGAACCAGACCAGCGACTTCAACGAGATGGTCCAGATGTCCACGCAGAGCGCAGGGGCGTTGTTCGGCGCCGGGAGCGCCGAGGAGAAAGCGGTCACCAAGGCGTGGCAGACGGTCGGCTTCTGATCGACCGACCCGTCGAGGCATCCTTCAGCTTGCTGACGCGCCTCGAATTGACGCAGATTAGATGGCGATGCCAATCCACAAGATCCGCTTCCGGCAGTCTGGTGGGTTCGCGGGCCTGATGCGCGGGGTCGAGGTGCCGGCCTCGGAGCTGAGCGCGACCGAGCTCCGCACCCTCGAACATTACGCGAGCGAGCGCGCCGCACCGGCGCGCTCGTCGAAGGGACGCGATCTCTTCACCTACGAGCTCGATCTGGACACCGACGACGGTCCGGTGCGACTCGAGTTCGACGAGTCGAGCGTGCCCGATCAATTGTCGGGCCTGGTCTCGTCGCTCGCGAAACGATCGGGGCCGGTCGCACCCTGAGTCGCCGGGGGGTAGCGGATAATAAGGGGTGTCTATATGTGGTGAACATGTTGATGTGTGCGAGGTGTGGCTAGATACTTGTAGATGGCTGATCGGTTTGGTGCTCTATAATAATATATGATGGTGCCTGTAATACCGACTCCGCCAGTTTCGACTTGACACCCGGACCTGCCGCTTCAAGGATGGCGGATGCCCCCCGAGATGACGGCCGCGTAACGGCATCTTGCCGTGCGCCGCGGCGTGCGCTGGCTGCCGCGACCGACCCTGCCTCCATCCCCGGGGCCCCTGGAGGTCACTATGAAGCGTCTTCGCACAACCGTCGCCTGCGTCGCGGCGCTTGCCGCGCTGGCGATCACCGCCAAAGCCGATCCTGCCTACACCGTCGTCGCCGGCGGCCTGTCGAGTCCGCGCGGGCTCACGTTCGCGCCGGGCGGCCGCCTCTACGTCGCGCAGGCGGGATCGGGCGGCGCCACCGGCAAGATCACCGAGATTCGAAACGCCTGGACCTCGGAACCACGCGTTCGCGATGTCATCACCGGACTGCCTTCGGAAGGCGCCGACGGTGAGTTCGTCGGCGTCGATGGTCTCTCCGCGCTCGGCAACGGGAACATCCGGGCGATCATGGCCGGTTCGGAAGCCGCCGGCGGACCACCGCTGTTCGGCCACCTCCTCGAGTTCAATCCGGCCGGCCATTGGCGGGACGTCGCCAACGTTGGCAATTACAACTACGCCTGGACCGGTGAGCACCTGGACCTGGCCTATGGTGATTTTCCGGACTCGAATCCCTACGGCGTGCTCGCCGTGCCAGGCGGCAGCTACGTCGCCGACGCCGGCGCGAACACGCTCAACTTCGTCGCCGCCAACGGCCGGATTTCGATCCTGGCCTACTTCCCCGACAACGCCATCCGCGACTCGACGCCGACCTGCATCGCTCCCGGACCGGACGGCGCCCTCTACGTCGGAACGCTTGCGCTCGTCGACAGCATCGTGCTGGGTCCCAGCGCGATCGTCTACCGCGTCGATCCGTCCGCGGCCAATCCGAACGATTTCAACACCGTGCTGAGCCTCGCCACGCCGTGGGCGACCGGCCTGTATCCCATCAACGGCTGTGCGTTCGGTCCCGACGGCACGTTCTACGCGTCGCAGCTCTTCACGCAGTGGCCGCCGCCATTCTCGGCCGGTGACGTCGTCAAAATCCCGTTCGCGACGCCCGCCGTACACACCTTCCTGACAGCCGGGGCGCTGACCGTCCCGGGCGGCGTGGCGATTGGCCCCGACGGCGCAGTGTACGTGTCCAATTTCGCGGCCTTCGCTGGTCCGACTGATGGCCAGGTGGTGCGGCTGACCAACCGCTGATTCCACGCCGGATCTCACCCTCGCGGCGGGAAATTGCTCTGCGAGCGAGGCTGAGCGCCGCGCTTTCTCTCAGCGCAGGCCCAGCTTGTAGAGTCGCGACGCGTTGCCGCGCAGCACCAGCGTCGCAATCTCCTGCGCTCGATCGCGCGTGATCTCGCCGGCGGCCATCATGTCCGACAACGCGATGCCGAGCGCGGTCCGACCGTTGGCCGTGCCAGCGGCCGCCGACACCTCCCAGCCCAGGTCCGGGCCGAGCGCCGAGGCGTCGGATCCGAACAGCACTTTCTCGGGGAACGTTGCGAGCCACGGCTTCAGGACTGCGGCGAGCTCTGCCGGCGGGTAAGCCTGGGTCATCAACGAAATGTCGGCGTACGCGTTCGGCTTCCAGAGCAGGCCAGTGGTGTGCGAGGCCTGGCTTCCGCCGCCGTGGATGACGACGAAGTTCGTTGCGTGGAGCGCCGGGTCGTTCAGGACGGGTTCGAGGAGCGCGGGGTTGGCGCCGGCGATGTCGTAGTAGTTGCCGACGCCCTCGAACGAGTGGATGTGCACGGCCATCCCGAGCCGACCGGCCTCACGCGCCAGATAGCGGAACAGGAAATCCTGCAACGCCTTGTAGTCGGCGTGCGGAGGCGCGCCGCGTCCTGCCCAACTCGCGTACACCTTCGCAGCCACCGGTTCGGGAACGCTTTCGAAGTCGAGCGCCCGCAGGTAGGCCGCCTCGAACTTGATCGCGACGCAGCCGCCTTGCTGCTGCGCTTCGAGCGTCGGCGTCACCACCGCCTTCAGGTAGGCATCGAGCGTTGCCGGGACGGCCGCGATCTTGAGATTCGCAAGGTACCGGCGCAGCAGCGCGTCTTCGAGCGGGAACAGCTTGGCGCGGTCCGGTGTCGCCTGCGCTTCGACCGCGGTCGACAGCGGGTACATCAACGCATCCGCGAACGACACCCAGCGGAAGCGGGGCGGCGCGAGCCCAGGCCCCATCGCAATCCGATTGGCCAGCAGGACCTCGGTGCCGATCCGATCGAGCACCCACGGCGGGAACGCATCGCCCGCCGGTTTGGCCGCGCCCTCGTACACCGCCTTTTTCGCCGCGACCCACTGCGGGTGATCGGGCTTCAGCATCGCCGGCAGCTCGAAGGCGCCGAGGCCGTCCACGGGGAGCGCATCGTAATCGGCGTCGTCTGGATCGGTACTGTTGGCGTGCGTGTGGTTGTCCACGGTGCGGATGGAGGCGATGAAGGCGCTTAGCGCCGGATCTCCTGCCGCGGGCCGCGGCGCATCGGCGCGAGGCGGAGCCGTGCAGGCGGCCAGCACGCTGGCGGCGACGAAGACGACAGCGGGTTTCGTGACCATATCGGTGCGCTAGTGTGCCCCATAAATGCTAGGATTCGCCCGGTGAGCGCTCCCGCTGTCGCCCGGCGCCACGCCGGTTTTGTGCGCGTCACGCACTGGCTGACGACCCTGGCTTTCCTTGCGCTCCTGGTGAGCGGGGGCGAGGTCCTGCTCTCCCATCCGCGCTTCTACTGGGGCGAGACCGGCAACGTCGAAGAAACACCGCTCTTCGTCATCCCGGTCCCGTCTTCGCGCCCGACCGTCCCGACCGGATACGACTACGTGCTGCCCGACCAGAATGGCTGGAGCCGGTATCTGCACTTCCAGTCGGCATGGCTGCTGGCGTTGACCGGACTCGCCTACCTGGGTGCCGGCCTCGGAAGCGGACATTTCCGAACCAACCTCGTCCCCTCGTCAGCCGACTTGCGGTGGCCAGCCGTTCGACGCGCGATCGCGGAACACGTGCGGTTCCCTTCCGCGGCGGTGGCCGATCCCTGGTCGTACAACCTGCTGCAACGGATCGCCTACCTGCTCGTGATCTTCGTGCTCGTGCCCGTGGTTATCTGGACGGGCCTGGCAATGTCACCGGGCTTCACGGCGATCTGGCCGTCCACGGTGACGCTCCTCGGCGGGAAGCAATCGGCGCGGACCCTGCATTTCGCCGTCTCGATTGCGCTCACCCTCTTCCTGTTCGTCCACCTCGCGATGCTGGTCCTCGCCGGCTTCATTCCCCGCCTGCGGGCGATGATCACCGGCGAGGCGGAGGTTCGGCCATGAGTTCCCTCTCGCGCCGCGCGCTGCTGACCGCCGGGGTCGTCGCCGCCGGCACCTCGGTCGTCGCGTCGGCCGCCGTGCTGGGGCGCCGCTTCGGGCTCGTCCCGCCGGACGCCGGGAGTATCTACGGGCCGGGCGAAACGCTAACCTACGCCGCCCACCGGCTCATCGGCCGGCATGCGCTGGCCCGCGAGTTCCCGCGCGACATGATCTCGACGCGGCCGTTCGCGAACGGCGTTCGCGAACGAGACGCGGACCTCCAGCAGATCCAGGCCGCAGGCGTCGAGACCTGGCGGCTGGCGGTGGAGGGTCTCGTCACCCGTCCGATGTCGCTCTCGCGCGCGGACCTGCGCGCGATGACGGTCGGCCGCCAGATCACGGAGATCAGCTGCGAAGAGGGCTGGTCGTACATCGCGGAGTGGATCGGCACGCCGCTCGCATCAGTGCTCGACCTCGCCGGCGCCTCGCCCGAGGCGAGGTATGTCGTGTACCGCTCCTACGACGAGCGATCCTGGGACAGCGTCGATCTCGACGAGGCCCGGCATCCACAGACGCTGATCGCGTGGGGCATGAACGGCGGCGACTTGCCGGTACCGTTCGGCGGTCCGCTCCGGATGCGCGTCCCGCGCCAGCTTGGCTACAAGAGCGTCAAGTACATCAATCGGCTGATCGTCACCGACTCGCTGAAGGATTTCGGCAAGGGGTCGGCCGACGCCGAGGATGGCTACGCCTGGTACGCGGGGATCTGAGCATCAAGGAGGCACCTCGATGGGTGTAGCATCCAACCCATCGGTGTCGCCGCGTCGGAAACTCGGAGAGGGAAAGGATACCCCCATGAAGGTCACCTCGCTCCGCAGTTGACCAGGGTCGCTGTCGCGTCGGCCATTCTCGCCATCGGCCTCCCAGCGCTGTCCTCCGCTCAGACCCCGCCCGCACCCCAGTGGCTGCGTTTCACCGTCGAAACGGTCAAGCCCGACATGGTCCAGGAGTTCGAAGGCTACAAGAAGCAGCTCGCGGCCGCGTACAAGAAGGCGGGGCTGCCGGTCTATGCGGTGCTGTCGAATTACTCGGGCAACCGCTTCGAGTACACCACGGTGACGTTCGTGATGAAGTTCGCTGACCTCGACAACCCGAGCCCGATCCGCAAGGCCCTCGGCGAGGAGGCGTTCACCAAGCTCGTCGCGGCTGTCAATCACTGCGTCACATCGACCACCTGGTATTTCTCGTTGCCGTGGGACGATGTCGCCATCGACAAACCGGAGTCGGCTGGCGAGTACTTCCTGCGAAGCCGGATTCCGATTGCCGCCGGCAAGAACACGGAATACAGGGCATTCCTGAAGAACGAATTGCTGCCGGTGCTCGAAAAGGGCGGCGTCAAATGGTATCGCGCCTCTGCTCCGGTGTTCGGCGGCCCCGCAGGGACGGTTGAGACCACGCGCCGGTTGACGAACCTCGCCGAAATCGACGGCGGGCCGATTCAGACCAGGGTGCTCGGCGCGGCCGGGGCGCAGGCGCTCGCCGCGAAGGCCGCGGCGCTCACTCGAGGGCCGGTGCAGAACACCATCATGAGGCTGCGGCCGGAGCTCAGCCTGATTCCGGCGCCCATGGCTTCGAAGTAGAGCCACAGCGCGATAGCGGCTTTTTGCCAGTTGCCCGGGGCGCGCCTGATACGGTTCCGGCGCGCCTTTTCCCGACGCCGGGACTGAGTTGCGCTTTCCGGCAGCCCGCTAGAACCCGGACGGCCTCACCCAGAAGCTCTCGCGCCACGTTCCACCCGGCGCGATCGACTGCAGCTCACTGTACTGGCCGCGGTGCGCCAGGTTGAGCGCGTTGGTGAGGGCCGCCATCGGCTCGATGCAAATGAAGTTGCGCTCGGCCGGCGGCGAGTCGCCCTGGCCCCCGCGCCCCTTGCCGGACGGATTCGGCGCCCACACGACGACCGAATGCCATCTCGGTCCGAGGACCACGTCCAGACGCTGGGCGCGGCCCCGCACCGACATCGTCGCCCGTCCGTCCGCATCGCGGATGAGATCGTCGAAATCCTCGTCGAGGTTATAGCCCTCGAGACCGGTGTCGGGCCCGGGCAGCAGCCGTGTCGTCGGCTCGGTCGCTCCCGTGGGCAGCTTTCTCGAATCGAGCAGCCATCGCGTCCGGGCCGCGACCGTGATCCGCCACTCGTCCCGCGGTGAATCGGTCAGCTGAAAGTACGGGTGAAACCCGACCGCCACCGGCATCGGCTCATCACTCAGGTTGCTGATCGTCGTCTCGATCTCGAGAACACCTGCGGCCAGGCGGTAGGTGATCTCGATGGTGTGCGCGTACAGGCCACTGGCGCATCCACGCCGGCTGCCGGTAGAAATCCAGCCGGCTCGTAACCGACGCTTCGCGGTCCGTGGCGGCGACTGCGGTCACCTGCCACAGGTTCGTCGTCGTGACGAACCCGTGAATCGGCACGTCCCCGCGGACGTTGCCGAGCGTCATGTCGAAGTCGTGGCGACGACCGTTGGCATAAAAGGCCTGCTCGTCGAGCCGGTTGGCCCACGGCGCCATGAACGGAATGCCCGTGGCTGCCGGCCGCGACTCGAAGTCGGCATACGACTCGTGCGGAAATCGCAGCACGTTCTGGCCCTTTACGCGGAACGCGGTCGCGATGTTGCCGACCGAGGGCGCGATCGACACCGATGACTCGGAGACGCGATCGGTCAAGGTGACGAGGCTGCCGTCGCGCACCGCCTCGTACCGATCCGCCAACGACTGATGCGCCACGCCGGACGCCGTGGCCGCCGCCGATGCGCGGCCAGCCCCCGCGCCAGCGGTCCACACCACCGCGAGCGCGAGTGTGACAGACGCGAGGAAGGCGGCTCGCACGTTCATGCGTGCCCATGTTACCGTCACAGACGTCCACGGTCGGGATAGAGTTCGGTCGGCCCCAACGGCGGGCTCGAGGGCTCCGCCTAGTCGGCACGAGTTGGCGATGGGTTCATCTCTTCGCTGTGCATATCAGTTCTGAGGTCCTCGTGACGACATCCCCGCAGAGTCCGATCCGGCTTGTGGCTCTGGCCAGCCTGATCGGAACCACTATCGAGTGGTACGACTTCTTCCTCTACGGGACGGCGGCGGCGCTGGTCCTGAATCGTCTCTTCTTTCCCACCTTCGACCCGCTGATGGGCACGCTCGCGTCGCTGGCCACCTACTCGGTTGGCTTCGTCGCCCGCCCGATCGGCGGCATCGTCATCGGACACTACGGCGACACCGTCGGGCGCAAGTCGATGCTGGTGCTCACGTTGATGATCATGGGCGTGGCGACGTTCCTGATTGGGGTGCTGCCCACCTACGACACGCTCGGCCCGTGGGCGGCCGTGCTCCTGGTGATCCTGCGCCTGGCGCAGGGCTTCGGCGTCGGCGGGGAATGGGGCGGAGCTGTGCTGATGGCGGTCGAGCATGCTCCGCCGGGCCAGCGTGGTTACTACGGGAGCTGGCCGCAGATTGGCGTCCCCGCCGGTTTGCTCTTGTCCACGGTCGTGTTCGCCGCGTTCTCGCGGATGCCCCAGGACGCGTTCTTCGCGTGGGGGTGGCGCATTCCGTTCCTGCTGAGCATCGCCCTAGTCGTCGTGGGCCTGGTCATCCGGTTGCGCATCCTGGAGACGCCCTCGTTCACCCGGGTCAAGGAGAGCGGAGGGGCTGCCCGGCGGCCGGTGATCGAGGTTCTCCGGACGCATCCGAAGGAAGTGCTGCTGGCGATGGGCGCGCGGTTCGCCGAGAACGGCGCGTTCTACATCTACACGGTGTTCGTGCTCGTCTACGCCACGCAGCACGTCGGCATGGATCGCGAAACCGTGCTCACGGCTCTTATCGTGGTAGCGACAATCGAGCTGGCGGCGATTCCGTTCTTCGGCGCGCTGTCGGATCGCATCGGCCGCCGCCCGGTGTATCTGTTCGGCGCGATCAGCACGGCGGTAACGGCCTATCCGATCTTCTGGATGCTCGACAGCGGATCGGGAGTGCTGACCGGCATCGCGCTCTTCGGCGGACTGATTTTAGGCCACGCCGCGATGTACGCGCCGCAGGGCGCGTTCTTCTCCGAGCTGTTCGGCACCCGTGTCCGCTACAGCGGCGCGTCGCTCGGCGTCCAGCTCTCCTCGGTGCTGGCCGGCGGGCTGTCGCCGATCGTTGCGACCCGGCTGCTGCAGCTCGGTTACGGCCGCGGCGCGCTCTCGCTGTTTGTGGCGGGCATGGCCCTGGTCACGATCGCCTCCGTCTTTCTCGCGACCGAGACCCTGCACCACGACATCGAAAAACGACGATAGTCGCGACGACCTTTACATCCCCGGCCGACGTCCCCAGGTCGGAGGGGCGGGTTCGGTCGTCATCCGATTGACCGGCTTCTCCTTGAGCAGGCGAAGGGCTTCATCCACGGCGCGTTCGAGCTGCGGATCGCGGCCGGCGATGACCTCTTTCGGCCAGTTCTCGACGTCGATGTCGGGTGTGGTGCCCTCGTTCTCCACCGCCCATTTCCCTTCGCGCGTGAAGAAGCCGCCGCGCGGCGCGATCATCGTGCCGCCGTCGATGAACGTCGGCGTGTCCGCGGTATGAACGAGGCCGCCCCAGGTCCGCTTGCCGACGAGCAGCCCGATCTTGCGGTACTTGAACATCCACGGCATCAGGTCACCGCCAGAGCCCGCCATCTCGTTGACGATCATCACCTTCGGTCCCCAGATGCCGGCCGAGGGGCTCGTGAACGGAACACGGGAGCCGGCCACGTTGTTGAAGTAGCCGTCGAAGTCGCGCTGCAGCACGTCGACAATGTAGTCGGCGGCCGATCCGCCGCCGTTGTAGCGCTCGTCGATAATCGCGGCCTTCTTGTCCTGCTGAGCGAAGTAATAGCGATTGAAGCTTTCGTAACCGCCCTGCCCGGTGTTCGGGATGTAGACGTAGGCGAGTTGACCGTTCGAGCGCTGATCGACGTAGCGGCGGTTGTCCTCTACCCACGCGCGGGTTCGCAAGCCCTGCTCGTTGCTCACCGGGACGACAGTCACCTGGCGCGCGCCGGTGCGATCGGGACGGTTGTTCACGGTCAGCACGGTCTGTCGATCGGCCGTGCCGTCGAGCAGACGATAGATGTTGTCGGGCGCAACGAGATCGACGCCGTTGATGGCGAGGACGAAGTCGCCAACCGCCGCGTCGATGCCGGGGCCGGCCAGGGGCGCGCGCAGTTCCGGGTTCCAGCTTTCGCCGTGATAGATGCGGGCGATCTTGTAGCGGCCGCCCTCGATAATGAAATCCGCTCCGAGCAACCCGCCGCGCGACGGCGGCACGTCGGGCATCGCCCCGCCGCGCACGTAGGAATGGCCGATGGCGATCTCTGCGCCCATGTTGTCGAGCAGGTAGTTGAGGTCGGCGCGGTGCATCACGTCCGGCAGCATCGCGCCGTACATTTCCTTCATCCGCGGCCAGTTGGCGCCGTGCATGTTCTGCACGTAGAGGTAGTCGCGCTGCAGGCGCCATCCCTCGTCGAAAATCTGGCGGAACTCCGCCCTCGGGTCCAGGTACATGCGGAGGGTGACGTCGAGCCGTCCCTGTCCGGAAGCCGGCGGTGTCTTGTCGGCGTCAACCAGGAACAGCGACGGCTGCGTCGAGGTCGGCGCCGGTGCCGCCTGACTCGGCTGCGCGCCGGGCGTGCGGTAGACGAGTTTCCTGCCGTCGGCGCTCACCGCGTACTCGGCGACGTTGCCCTGGAACGTCTCAAACTTTCGTTCCTTCAGACGATAACGGTGCAGCGTGCTGCCGCGCTCGCCCTGGCCTGACGGCGGCGCCTCGAGCATGAACACCGTGCCGCTGGTGCCGGTTCGCAGTTGCGAGTACCTGGCGCGACGGCACGCCGGGAACGGCGATGATGCGCTGGGCGAAACCGTCGAAATCGATCTGCACGGCCGGCCGCGGCTTCGGAGTGTCCTTCCTGTCGCTGTCGTCACGCTCGGCGGGAGCGCCAACGCCCGGGTCTTCATCGCTTTCCGGCAGCAGGGGGCTCGGATCGCCCTTCTTGAGGACGGCCGCGTAGAGCGCGAAGGTTTCCTGGTGATCGTAGGAGGTCATGTCGAGCCACTGCGAGCGCAGCCCGAAGTCCGTCGAGGCGAGGAACCAGAGATACTTGCCGCCCGGATCCCAGACCGGGTACATCGCGTCGGCAAGCCCGTCGGTGATCTGCTTGTGCTCGCCAGTCTCCGCGTTGGCCACGACGATCACGCGATAGAGCGTGTTGAGGCGCGACGCAAACGCCACCCACTTCGAGTCGGGGCTCCACGTCGGAGCCAGGGTCCGCTGCGGGACCATCCAGGGATCGTTACCGAGCGTCTTTGCCTTGCCGCTCGCAACGTCCATCACCCAGACGTTCAGGTTCGTGTCCGTATAGAGCAGCTTCGTCGAGTCCGGCGACCAGGCCGGCGAGTAGTAGAACGAGGGCTTTGCGAAGGCAATTTCTCGCGGCGGCGTGATGCCGTCCTGCGATTCGATCACCAGCTTGTATTCGCCCGACTTGTCACTGAAGTACGAGATCCACTTGCCGTCCGGCGACCAGGCCGGCTGGCGCTCCGCCGAGCCGCTGGAGTTCGTGATGTTGCGAGTGTCTCCCTTTTCGGCCGGCACGGTGAAGATCTCCCCGCGCGCCTCGACCAGCACGCGCTTGCCCGTCGCCGAGATGCCCAGTGTCGTCATCCGGCTGGTGACGTCCTCGAAGCGCGCCATCATCCACGGGAAGTCACCGGTCGCCTTGATCGTCAGCATCTCGCTCTTGCCCGACTTCGGATCCAGCGTGTGAATCCACCCGCCCTGCTCGAACACCACCGTCCCGCCGCCGGCGTCCAGCGACTTGACGTCGAAGTCCTTGAACGACGTGCGCTGGGTCAGCGCTTTCGAGCCGAGGTCGTACGACCAGACGTTCGCGACACCGTCACGATCGCTGATGAAGAACACGGTGTCGCCGACCCAGCCCGGATCGACGTCTTTCGAATCGGTCCATGGCGGCGACACGAGGTCGAATGTCTTGAGGTCGACAATCCAGATCGGGCGGTTCTGTCCGCCGCGGTAATTTCGCCGCTCCTCGTCCCATGACGTGTTCATGCGATAGGCCACGCGGCGGCCGTCGGGCGAGATCTTCCCCTGGTAGGCGCGCGGCAGCGGGAGTGGCTCCTCGACACCGCCTGTTGCCGGCACCGTCCAGAAACGCGGCGTGGCATTCGGCGCCGCGGTCGCGCGCGGCGAGGCGAAGAGCACGCGCGTGCCGTCGGGCGTCCAGCCCTGCACAGTGTCCGCGGCCGGGTGCCATGTCAACCGCGTCGGCTCGCCCCCGTCCACTGGCACGACGTACACATCGGTGTTGCCGCCGTAATCGGCACTGAACGCGACCAGCGCCCCGTCCGGCGAGAACTTCGGGTTGCTCGCCTGGCCCTGGAAGCTGGTGAGCCGTCGTGCCGTGCCGCCGCTGCGCTCCGCCACCCAGATGTTGTTGGCGTAGGCGAACGCCACGTGCTTCGCGCTCACCGTCGGCGAGCGCAGCATACGCGTCGCTTCGCCGTTGGCCCGCATCGTGACCAGGCCAGGGCCAGGAGCGGCAAGAAGCAGGGCCGCGATTACGAGCGGCACGCGAGTGCGCCAGTGCTGGGACGCCATGGGACCCTCCTCGAAGGGCCCCATCCTAGCAGGCTGGCGGGAGAAGCAAGGCAGAAGGCAAAAGGCAGAAGGCACAAGGCAAAGCCTCGCGCCCCTCGCTGCTTAGCGCACGACGATCGTCACCGGCGCCGACGCGGCGCTCGCGCCGCAGGGGTTCACCGCGATCAAGCTGAGCGTGTAGGAACCCGGTCCTACTGCACCGGCCACCTGGCGCGCGGTCGTCACGAAACTGCCCAGCCATCCTCCGGTCACGATGACGACATAGGCCGTTGGAGCCGGACCGCTGATGCCCGGCGCCCACGCGAGGTGCACTGTTCCGTCCAATCCGTAGGCGAAGAGATCAGTCGGCGCGGCGGGCGGACCGGAGCACGGCCCCGGCGCAATGACGCTCACCGGATTGGAAGGCGCGCTCGCGCCAGCGCCGTTGAGAGCACGCAGCGTGACGGTGTAGACCCCGGGCGGCACATCGCTGAAGCTGACCGTTTCCCCGAGCGGCAGCGGCACGGAAAATGGCCTGATGATCGGTCCGGTCACGTCGACCTGCAGCGAGACCGGCACTCCGCCGTCGTACGAGTTTCGCCACGCAAGCGTCAGTGCCGATCCGTTGAGTAGTGCCAGCAAGCCGGCCGGCGGCGACGGAGGCATCATCACGTTGACGTGTACGACGATGCCATTCGAAGCAGCGCTGCGAGAGCCACCACTCAACGCGTAGACTCGCACGAAGTACGAGCCCGGTGGGGCGACGAACGAGTAGACGGGTGCGGTGCTGTCGGTGACCACGCTGGCCAGGACCTCGCGGGGCCGGACGCCTCCCTCGAGAACGAACGCGGTTGGTGATGGACCGTACCCGGGCGCGTTCCAGCGCAACGTAACCCGATTGCCTTCTACCGACACGATGCGGAGCGCGGTCGGCGCGAGCGGCATAGCCGCCTCGAGGTCACGCACGAAGATGTCGCTGTAACCATTGGTGTCGCCAGAGACGAGATTGTTCGCCCACGAGGCAAATGCGACCCATCGGCCATCGAAGCTGATCGCCTGGAAATAGCTCTCGCCGTTCCCCTCGATGCCACCGGGTCCAACACTGACCCGTCGCATCGTGCTCGTTTCCACGTCGAACACGAAGACGTCAGCGGTGTGGTTTTCATCGTCAGACACCAGCGCTGAGGCCGAATCGAATACGACCCAGCGGCCGTCCGCACTGATGCGCGGGAACTCGCTCCACGAATCTCCCACCACGCCGCCGGGCCCGGCGCTCACGAGCGCTGTCCGTCCAGTCTGCAGGTCGTGCACGAACACATCGTCCCGGCCGTTCGTATCCCCCGGCGCCAGGTTGCTGGCCGCGGACTGGAAGGCCACGCGTTGACCGTCGGCGCTCACCGACGGCGCTCCCCAACTCGGGCCATTGGCTTGCACGCCATTCGGGCCGTCGTTCACCCGCGTGATCGCGCCGGTCTGCCGGTCGAGAACGAATGTGTCGATCTGATCGTTGGTATCCCCCGCGACGAGGTTGCTGGCCAGCGACCCGAATGCCAGCCACCGCCCGTCGGGACTAATCGAGGGCCAGGCGCTGCCGGCATCGGCCTGAACACCGCCGGGGCCTGCGCTCACCCGGCTCGTGATCCGCGTCTCACGGTCGTACACGAAGACGTCGCTCTCCCCGTTGGTGTCGTCCTCCACCAGGTTCGTCGCAATCGACGAGAAGGCGACCCATCGTCCGTCGCCGCTGATCGCGGGGTCCCGGCTCTCGAGGTTGCCTGGCGCGCCATTCGGCCCGACACTCACGCGGATGGTCGTGCCGCTCTCGCGGTCGTGGAGGAAGACGTCGACAAGATGGCTCGTGTCGCCGTCCACCAGGTTGGTGGCAGCCGAGACGAACGCAATCCACCGTCCATCGGCGCTGATGACCGGACCGAAACTGTCGTCGTTACTCTGAACGCCGCCGGAGCTTAGGCTGATCCTGGTTGTCGCCCCCGTCTGCCGATCGTGGAGGAACACGTCTTCCTTGTCATTGGTGTCATTCGGCACCAGGTTCTGTGCGCTCGACGCGAACGCCACCCAACGGCCGTCATCGCTGATGGCGGGCTGCAGGCTCGGATAGTTCGATTGGATGCCGCCGGATGCGACACTGACACGGCTCGTGGCTGGCTGCGCCCCGGCCAGGCCGGAAGTAAGAAGGGCCACAGCACCCACTCCCACGCAGCAATGGATCGACCGTGATCTCCAGGCAGACATGACCACCTCTAATTCTGCTCAGGCGTTACGAACGCTGCGGCCTTCAGCGTTGCGCCACAGCGCGACGGCCAGACAGGTCCGCTAGTCGCCTCTTGCAAGAACCAACCCAGCGAAGCGTGGACGGTTTTCCGCTAGGAATGACGGCGTCAGCCGAATCGTTCGTCAGATTGCCGAAGTTCCGTCAGCCCTGACGCCCTTCCCGGTCCGACGTCGCGCTGGCGAGAAAGCGCTCGCTTAGCGAACGGACTCGTCCGCCCATCGGCCGACGCTGGCGCAGAACGCGTCCACATGCGCATCGGTAATCTCGATTGAGAGCGCTATGAAACCGCGGCGCGCCAGGTAGTGTCCCTCCTCGAGCATCGCGAGGAAGAACAAGTCCAGCCAGTCGTCCGGTCCATGGATGCCGATCATCGAGCCCAGGCCCGAGGTCGCGAGCGGTACTCCAGACGCGGAAAAGGTGTCCTGCAGCCGGGCGCGCAGCCGGTCGCCACGCGCGTTGGTCGCGATCAGGACGTCGTCGGTGAGCACCTCGGTCAGGGTCGCAACGCCGGCGGCCATGGAGAGCACGTTGTTGTTGAAGGTGCCGGCCTGGGTAAGCCGCCCGCCCTGCTGCGGGTCGAATGCGGCCATCAGCGGCGCGGACCCTCCGAACGCCCCAAAACTCATCCCGCCCGCCAGGTACTTCCCGAGCGTCGTGAGATCGGGCGTCACGCCGAACAGCGCCTGCGCGCCGCCCGGATGCAGACGGCTGGTCATTACTTCGTCGAAGATCAGGAGGATGCCGTGCGCGTCGGCCTGCACCCTCAGCCTTGCCAGATAGCCGTCGCCCGGCACGATGCACCCGGCCGACCCCTGCATTGGCTCCACGAGTATGCACGCCACATCGTCGCGATGTGCCGCCAGGCACGCATCCACGGCCGCGGAATCGTTGTAGGGCAGGACGAGCCAGCGGTGAGGCACGTTGAGCGGCGCGTGGCCGTTGCGGAAGCTGAGAACGCCGCCGTGATAGCCGTGCTCGAACACCACGACCCCCGAGCGGCCGGTGACGTGAACGGCGGTCGCGATCGCCATCAGGTTGGCCTCGGTGCCGGAGTTCGTGAAGCGCACCTGCTCGATGCTCGGGAAGCGGGCGCAAATCAGCTCGGCGAGACGGATCTCATCGGGGTGCGTGGCTCCAAGCGTCCACCCCTGCGCGAGCCGTTCTATCAGAGCCCGGCGAACCGGCGCCGGTGAATGCCCCAGCAGCCCTGCCGTGTAATTGCCCAGGAAGTCGACGTAGCGGTGGCCATCGACGTCGGTGATCAGGGCGCCCGCCGCCGAGGCGACGCGGAACGGGAATGGCTCGAAGTGCAGCACCGACCGCGTGTTGCCGCCCGGCATCACTGCGCGCGCGCGACCGTGCATCGCGGCCGACACCGGGCGCTGCTCGGCGTAGCGTGTCCTCGCGGCGGCCAGCCGTGCGTCGAGTTGCGATTCCACCACCTGAGCCACGGCCTCTCTCCTTCGTTTGCCCGCGCACGCGGCGGCGCGCTCGGTCATCAACTGGATACCCGTCGATTACGGTAAAGCGCGCGATCCGCAATGGAGGCCATCGCGTCCACATCGAGCCGCCCGCCGACGAAGGCGTTCACCCGAGCGGCCTGCGCCGCAGGAGTCGCCAGCACATCGGCGTACTCGACGCTCAACGTCGCGAAGCAGGCGCGGCGTGCAAGAAAGCGCTCCACCTGACCCAGGTGTTCGCTATAGAGCGCCTTCAACCGGGCGTCCTCCGCGCCGCGGGCTTCGCCGCGCGTGTCGAGCATCTTGTTCTGTGACGCGACGATCTCGTCGAGATCGCGGCGCATGAAGATCACCTGATAGTCGTAAGACTCGGGCAGATACGTGAGCAGGAACGAGATGACCTTCACCGCTTTGCCGCGGGCGCCGGCCAGCCACGCGTGATCGCCAGGCTTGTCGAGACCCTTGACCGGCTCGAATTCGAAATAACCCTTCGGATTGCTGTCGTCAGCCGTCCGCACGCCGTCGGTGAGGATCGGCACGCCTCCAGCTTCGAGCATCCGCATCGCCATCGAGGTGCCGGAACGCGGCAGGCCGGAGACGACGACGATGGGCCGGCCGCGGCGTAGACGGCGGAGGAACGACACCGCCGGTATTGTGCCACCGCGGGCTGATCGCGACCAACGGCCGCTCGTCGTCGAGGAATTAGGTTCCGACGACCGATCCGGGCTAGACTTATCGAGTCTCTGCGCTAAGGTCCTCGGTTCCTACTGAAATCCTCTACCGCTCGGTTCCGTCAGCTCAGAATCGTCCCGCCAAGCCGGCGTGATGTTCGTCAGTTCATCGTCAGCCTGCTGTGTGCGGTCAGGGAACGCTCCAGGCAATGTCAGGAGCATTCCGCATGCCGTTCGCATCTCTGGGGCTGTCGCCCTCTCTCTGTCATCCCTTGACCCGGTTGGGCTACACAACGCCCACGCCGGTCCAGCTCAAGTCCATTCCGATCGTCCTCACCGGCCGTGACCTGCTCGCCCGCGCGCAGACCGGCACCGGCAAGACCGCCGCATTCGGCCTGCCGATGATCGACCGCCTTTTCGTCAAGGGCGGCGTTCCCGCCGGCGTGCGCAAGCCACGCGGCCTCGTCCTCGTGCCGACGCGGGAGCTGGCGCAGCAGGTCCAGAAGTCGCTCCAGACCTACGCGGTGCCCGCGAACCTTCGCGTCACCGCCATCTTCGGCGGCGTCTCGATCAACCCGCAGAAGCAGGAGCTGCGCCGCGGCACCGACATCATCGTCGCCACGCCCGGCCGCCTGCTCGATCACATGGAGCAGCACACGGTCGATCTGTCGGCCGTGCGCATCCTCACGCTCGACGAAGCGGACCGCATGCTCGACATGGGATTCCTGCCGCCGCTGACGCGCATTCTCAAGGTGCTGCCGCGGGAACGCCAGACGCTGCTCTTCTCGGCGACGATCACGCAGGAGGTGGTCCGCCTCTCCGCCGATTTCACGCGCGACCCGATGCGGGTCGACGTCTCGGAGGGCGGGGTGATGGCGCCGACGGTGACGCACCAGGTGTACCCCGTCTCCGACCAGCGCAAGGGCGACCTGCTCTCGCACGTGCTGCTTCAGGCCGCTGGTCAGGCGCTGGTGTTCTGCAAGACCAAGCACGGCTCGAACCGCGTCGGCGATTACCTCGAGCGCGCCGGCGTGAAGTCCGCCGTGATTCACGGCAACAAGAGCCAGGGGGCGCGCACGCGTGCGCTCGGGGACTTCAAGGCGGGGCGTGTCAACGTGCTGGTCGCCACCGACATCGCCGCGCGCGGGCTCGACATCGTGGAACTGCCGCTGGTGGTGAACTTCGACCTGCCACTGGTCGCCGAGGACTACATCCATCGCGCCGGCCGCACCGGCCGTGCCGGTCTGACCGGCCGCGCGGTGTCGCTCGTGTCGCCGGCGGATCGCGATCTGCTGCGCGACATCCAGCGCCTGCTGCCGGCGCCGGTCGAGCACGTCGTGTTGGAAGGCTTTCCGGTGACGGCCTCGTCGCACGAGGCACTGCCCAGGGCCGGGCGTCATCACCCGGGTGGCACGAACGGCCACCGATCCACCGGATCCCGGTCGGGCTCGCGCTCAGGCAGCGGATGGGGGCGTCGGCCGTCCGGGCCCGCGCGTTCGCGCGCCCGCGCCTAGCGGCTGAACAGTCGGGACGCAGGTCTTGCCCTGAAGCACACGAGAAAAGGCGGAGCGACCGCCGGGTCACCGTTCAAGTGCGAGCACCGTAGTGGGTCGCAGGAGATACGGCGGCACCAGGCAGGCCATGTTCGAGAGCAGCAGCACCTCCGCGGGACACTGGATACCCAGCGTCGCTTCGACGAACCGGCGGCGAGCCTGGCAGCGTGCCCAGGTCTCCGGATAATCCGTGCTGATCGCTGCCTGCAGCGCCGTGTCGGCGACGGCGACGCCATCTTCCATCCGGGTCGAGAAATACGCCTTCGACGTCGGGATCACATCGGTCTGCAGCACCATGCCCGAGCGGATGGGCAATGCGGAGCCCGCGTAGATCGGCGAGCTGACCCACTCATCGAGATGGATGAGATGACCGGCATTGAGAAAGATGCCGAACCGCTCGAATGGCAGGCGCCGGTGGATGAGGTCATGGAGGGCGGCACCGGGTACGCCCGGCTCGAGCATCCCCAACCACTCGCCCATCGCCTCGAAGTACGGTCCGGCGAACGCCGAAACGTAGTCCACAGCCGAAGACGGCAGCTCGCTTGGCCCTTCGACGACCCAGCCGGCGCGACAGATGTTGCTGCCCCAGTAGGCGACGTTCGCAGACCAGGTGTGGCCGCGCTCGATCACGTTTCCAGACGCGCTGGCCAGGCTGACGCGGTGCGGGCCGCTCTTGCAGGTGATATGGCAGGAGAGCGGCAGGCCGTCGTACCGAGCCTCGGCGAGCAGCTGGTGGTCCGTCATGCCGTCGCGAAGGGCAAAGTGAATTCGCCGCATCGCCAGCGACGCCTTGACGTTGGTGTATTCGAAGTAGGCGATCTCGGCCGCCGAGCAGGTCGTTCGAAGGCCCCAGGCAGGATGGACGAACAGGTCGGTGGCGTCCACGGTCTTGCCGATACCGGCCAGGTCCCGGACCGTGTCGACGATGTAGGACGGGGTGTCCATGCGGTGCGGGTCTTCGTAGTACTTCCAACCCGCACAGCCGACAACTGCCCCCGCGCCGATGCCCTCGGAGCGCAGGATGTCCTGCAGGCTGCGGCTGGCGTCGCGCGGCTGGTCGAGCAACGAGAAGGGCTGATACCGTTCGGCCCGCAGCACACCGCTCTTCCACAGCGGGCTGATGGGTAGATAGCTCTCGCACTCGTTGCCGACCACCAGGAGAGGGTGGCTGCCGTCAGCCGCGGAGAACCAGCAGGGCCTCTTCGAAGCGGGGATCGAAATTGGTCAGCCAGGCCAGGTTGGCGAAGTGCTCCCGATCGCCGTAAACGAGCAGGTGGCTGAGTCTCTTCTCCTCCATCCGGGCCCGAAGGCGATCCAGGCGCGCGGCAAACTCCTGGGGCGGGACCGATGGAGCGGCCAGCGGCTCGGGGCCGAAGTCGGGCCATTCCGTCTCGATCAGGCGGTGTCTGGGCACGGGCATGAGGCTCGGCAGCGATCGGGTCGGATGAAGCCTACACCGCATCGGTTCTGCGTGAGACGCCGCGCGCAGGTGTCGGCCGGGCACCTGTACCGCTTCTGCTAGAGTGAGTCGAAGGCCGTTTCATCCGTGCGACGCCCCACTTCCTGGCTCACCCTTTCGCTGACGCTGTGGCTGCTCCTCGCCAGCGCCGCACCGGCCCTGGCATACATCGGCCCCGGCGCGGGCTTCGCCCTGATGTCGTCGGCGTTCGTGCTGGTGACGACGGTGCTCGCGGTCTTCGCGACGGTCCTCGCGTGGCCGTTCCGGGCGCTGTGGCGGCTCATCATGCTGCCTCGAAAACCCAAGGCGTCGATCAAACGACTGATCGTGGTCGGGCTCGACGGACAGGACCCGAAGCTGACCGACCAGTTCATGAAGGAAGGGCTGCTACCGAACTTCAGCGCGCTGGCCGCCGAGGGCAGCTACAAGCGGTTGACGACGACCTACCCGTCGCTCTCGCCGGTCGCATGGTCGTCGTTCAGCACCGGCGCGCATCCGGCGCGCCATAACATCTTTGACTTCCTGGATCGCGATCGGCGGACCTACCTGCCGATGCTCTCGTCGACCTACATCGGCAAGGTCGACCGCGTCCTGAAGCTGGGCAAGTACCGCATCCCGCTCCGTAAACCCGAGCTGCGCCTGCTGCGACGCTCCAAGCCGTTCTGGACCATCCTTGGCGAACATCGGATCTGGAGCACGGTGCTGCGGGTACCGATCACCTTTCCTCCTGACCGTTTCTACGGCGCCGAGCTCTCCGCGATGTGCGTGCCCGACCTACTCGGCACGCAGGGGACGTTCCTGCTCTACACCACGCGGCCGGCCGGCGCCGCGTTCAAGGAAGGCGGGCTGCGGTATCCGGTCACGGTCGCAAACGATCGAGTCGTCACCACGTTGCAGGGGCCCGAGAACACGTTCGTGAACGGTAATCCGCCACTGGCAGTGCCGCTGGACATTCGCATCGATCGCGGCGCGGGTCGCGCCGATGTGGATATCGGCGGTACGAAACTGACGCTGGCAACCGGTGAGCTGAGCGACTGGGTCACCTTGGCGTTTCCGGCCATGCCTGGCGTGACCGCGCGCGGGATCACGCGCCTGCTGGTCACGGAAATCGGCGAGCACTTCTCGCTCTACGTCGCGCCGATCAACCTGGACCCGGAAGCGCCGGCGATGCCGATCTCGCATCCGCCGTACTATGCGACCTATCTGGCGAAGAAGGTGGGCCCCTTCGCCACGTTGGGACTGGCCGAGGACACCTGGGCGCTCAACGAAGGCGTCACCGACGATGGGACGTTCCTGAAACAAGCGTACGACATCGATCGCGAGCGTGAAGAGATGTTCTTCGCGGCTCTCGATCGGCTCGACAGCGGCTCGCTGGTCTGCGTCTTCGACGGCACCGACCGGATCCAGCACATGTTCTGGCGCGACATCGACCACGGTCACCCGGCCGCCCGCGGTCGAGAGAAGGCAACGCATCGCCACGCGATCCGCGAGCTCTACCTGCACAACGACGCGTTGGTCGGCCGCGTCCGGGCGCAGCTGCGCGACGGTGACGTGCTGATGGTGATCTCCGATCACGGCTTCACCTCGTTCCGTCGCGGCGTGAACCTGAACCAGTGGCTCCTGCGCGAGGGCTACCTCACGCTCAAGCCCGGCGCGGACGGCCGCACGGAATGGCTGCGCGATGTGGACTGGTCGAAGACCAAAGCCTACGTCCTTGGGCTGACCGGTCTGTTCCTGAACATGAAGGGTCGCGAGGCGCAGGGGATCGTCGAGCCCGGCACCGAGGCCGCGGCGGTGAAAGCCGAGATCATCGCGAAGTTGCAGGGCCTGCGTGACGAGGAGAAGAAGGCGGTCGGCATCAACGAGGCGTTCGATACCGTCGCGCTCTACTCCGGACCGTACCTGGAGAACGCGCCCGACCTGATCATCGGCTACAACGCCGGCTACCGCATCTCGTGGGACTGCGCGACCGGCATGGTGGCCGGGCCCGTGTTCGAGGACAACGTCAAGCCGTGGAGCGGCGACCACTGCGTGGACCCGCGGCTGGTGCCTGGCGTGTTCTTCTGCAATCGCAAGGTCGCGACGAAGGACCCGGCGCTCATCGACATCGCCCCAACCGCGCTGCGCCTCTTTGGCATCGAGCCGCCGCCGTACATGGACGGCAAGCCGCTGGCGGGGCTGACATGAGGCGCCTCGTGCTCGTCGCGTTTGCGGCCGCCATCGCGGCCATCGCGGGCAGCCTCGCGTGCACCACCACCAGTGCGACACCGGGCCGCAAGGTCATCGTGCTCGGGTTCGACGGGCTCGATCACGCGCTCACCGAGCAGATGATCAACAGCGGCCGCCTGCCCGGCTTTGCCCGCCTGGCCAACAGCGGTGGGTTCGCGCCGCTCGGTACCACGGTGCCGCCGCAGAGTCCCGTGGCGTGGTCCACGTTCATCACCGGCCTCGATCCCGGTGGCCACGGTATCTTCGATTTCGTTCATCGCGATCCGAAGACGATGCTGCCCTATTTGTCGACGACGAAGACCGAGGGGGCGTCACGCACGATCGGGGTCGGCAAGTGGCAGCTGCCGCTGTCGAGCGGCAAGGTGGAGCTGCTGCGACGCGGCCAGCCATTCTGGGAGCTGCTCGAGAGACGCGGCGTCCCGGCGACGATTATCAGGATGCCGGCGAACTTCCCCCCGTCCGGCACCGCCTGGCGCGAGCTGAGCGGAATGGGGACGCCGGATCTGCTCGGCACCTACGGCACCTTCTCCTTCTACACCTCGGAGCCGTACGCCTTTGCCGGGCAGACGCTCTCCGGCGGCACGGCCTACAACGTCCGGGTCCGCGATGGGCGCGTTCGGGCCGGCCTCGAAGGGCCCGACAACCCGTTCCTGCGCACGCCGGAGAAACTGAAGGCCGAGTTCACGGCGTATCCCGATCGGTCGAACCAGTTCGCGAAGATCGTCGTCGGCAGCGAGGAGCGGCTGTTGAAGGTCGGCGAGTGGAGCGACTGGCTGCCGTTGCAGTTCAGGCTCGCACCAACGCAGTCGCTGGCCGGAGAGGTCCGGTTCTTCCTGAAGGGCCTGGATCCCTTTTTCGAGCTGTACGCGAGTCCGGTCAACATGGATCCGATGGCCCCGGCGATGCCGGTGTCCACGCCGCCGGAGTACGCAGCGGAACTGGCCGAAGCCACCGGCCGTTTCTATACCCAGGGCATGCCCGAAGACACGAAGGGTTTGAAGACCGGGGTGCTGACCGATCGCGAGTTTCTCGAGCAGGCGAAGATTGCCGGCGACGAGAATCGCGCCCAGTATCGCTACGTGCTCGATCGCTTCCAGGGCGGCTTCCTCTTCTACTACTTCGGGAACGTCGACCAGGTCTCGCACATGATGTGGCGGGCGCGCGACCCGGAGCATCCGGCCTACGATCCGGTCAGGGACGGACCCAACGCCACGGTCGTCGACGAGCTCTACAAGGGGCTCGACGCCATCGTCAGCGACACGCTCGATCGCATCGGCCCCGACGACCTGCTCGTGGTGATGTCCGACCACGGGTTCACGTCGTGGCGGCGTGCGATGCACCTCAATTCATGGCTGCGCGACAATGGCTACATCGCGCTCAAGGATGCCGGGCGCAAGGACGATCCCGGCTTCTTCGGCAACGTCGACTGGTCGAAGACGCGAGCCTACGCGCTCGGTTTGAACGGCCTCTACGTGAACCTGAAGGGCCGCGAGAAGGACGGCAGCGTCGATCCCGCCGCGCGCGAGGCGCTCGTCAACGAGCTTTCGACCAAGCTCCTGGCGGTCGTGGATCCGGCGACCGGCATGCCGGCGATCACGAAGATGTACAAGCGGGAGCAGTTCTATACGATGGCCGGGTCCGAGGACATCGCGCCAGATCTCGTCGTCGGCTACGCCAAAGGGACGCGCAGCTCCGACGAATCGGCGCTCGGCGCGATGCCGGCCGAGGTGTTCATGGACAACACCAGCCCGTGGAGCGGCGATCACTGCATGGATCACGAAACGGTGCCGGGGATCCTGCTCTCGAGCCGGCCGCTGAAGCGGCCCGCGCCAACCCTGCAGCACCTGGCCGGAGCGATCCTGGCCGAGTACGGCATCGACAGCTTCCCGCAGCACGGCGAAACCCACTGAGGACCAACCCCTCAATTCACTTCGCTTGAGGCTCCATCAGTTCGCTGATTCGTCGGGGACCGGCACGAAGGTTAGCTGTTCGAGGCTGATAGCATGCTCAAACCAAATCAGCTGAGAGGTTAGACATGTTTGGATCGGGCATCAAGCTGGACAAGGCGCTGGTCGCGCGGGTGAAGCGCTACGCCGATCTCGCCGGCTACTCGTCGGTCGACGAGTTCATCACCCATGTCCTCGAGAAGGAGCTCGCCAAGCTCGAGGGGTCGGACTCGGAGGAAGAGATCAAGAAGAAGCTGAAGGGGCTTGGGTACATTTCCTGAGCGCGTGGTCGGCGGCGTCAACGCCGCGCTGACCGCCGGCTTCGATCTCGTGCTCGCGCCGGCCGTCCGGCTCGCCCCGATGGTGACGCTGACGTTCGTGTCAGTAGTCACGGGGCTCGCGATGCTGTGGGTCGTCGGACGCACCTCCAATCAGGCGGGTATCGCCCGCGCCAAACGCGGCATCCACGCGGCGCTGTTCGAGATCCGATTGTTCAACGACAACCTGGGGGAGGTGCTGCGGGCGCTCGGGCGGGTGCTGGCCCACAATGCGCGCTATCTCGCCTACTCGCTCGTGCCGCTGGCGTGGGTCGCGTTGCCGCTCGTGCTCGTCATCTCGCAACTGCAGGCGTACTACGGCTACGAGGGCCTGCCGGTCGGCGCGCCCGCGCTCGTCACGATGTCGCTTCGCGACGGGCGGTCGGCGCCGCCAGCCACGCCGACGCTCAGCGCGACGGATGGCATTCGCGTCGATGCCGGTCCGATTGTCTTTCCCGGCGCCGGCGAAGTGATCTGGCGCGTCGTGCCGACAGCGCCCGGCGATTTCGTGCTTCGTGCGACTGTTGACGGTCAAGAGCTCTCGAAGACGCTGCACGCGTCCGGCGGTCCGGCGCGCCGTTCTCCATTCCGGGTGTCGGGCGTGTTGAATCTCCTGCTGTATCCCTCGGAACCGGCACTGCCTTCCGGCGTGCCGGTCTCGCAGATCGCCGTGCCCTATCCCGAACCCGGGCTCGACGTCCTTGGCTGGCGGGTACACTGGCTCATCGTCTACATCGCAATCTCGATGGCCGCCGCCTTCGCGCTCGCGAAACGAATGGGCGTAACTCTCTAGAAAAGGGCAAGGCACAAGGCAAAAGGCACAAGGCAGAAACAAGGCCCAAGTCCCCAGCCTCACGGCCGCGCTGGCGGGGGCCACTGGCGCACCGCTTGCTTCAGGCGGTTGTATGGCCGTGCTCGTCGCCGCACCTCTGCCGTCGTTCGTGTGCAGATTCGCGGCGATTCTGACCCTGACATGTGCGGTGTTGAGCTCGACGCCGCCCGCGAGCGCATACTCCGTTTTCGCGCACCAGGACGTGGTGGACGCAGTCTGGGACCGCGACATCGTCGCGCTGCTCCACGCGCGGTTCAAGGGCATCACCGACGCCGACGTCACGGCCGCGCGCGCGTATGCGTACGGCGGCGCGCTCATCCAGGACCTCGGCTACTACCCATTTGGCAGTCACCTGTTCACGAACCTGACTCATTACGTGCGGACCGGCGACTTCGTCCGCGCGCTGCTCGACGGCGCGGCCGACGTGAACGAGTACGCCTTTGCACTCGGCGCGCTGGCGCACTATGCCTCGGATACCCAGGGCCATCCACTGGCGGTCAATCCCGGCGTGCCGATGATGTATCCCAAGGTCCGCGAGAAGGTCGGGCCGCGCGCGCTCTACGTAGACGCCCCGTCGCGTCACATCATGGTCGAGTTCGCCTTCGACGTTCTCCGCGTCGCCCGCGGCGGCTACGCGGCGCAGGCTTATCGCGATCGCATTGGATTCAAGGTAGCGCGGCCAGCGCTCGAGCGGGCCGTGCGCGAGACCTACGGCGTCGAGCTCGGCGACCTGCTCCTCAGCGTGGACCTCGCGATCGGCACATATCGGAAGGCGGTCAGCGACACGATTCCAGAGCTGACGCGGCTGGCATGGCGCGACAAGCGTGAGGAGATCGAGGAGCGGTCACCCGGCGTCACGGAAGCGTCGTTCGTCTACGCCTACTCGCTTCAGGACTACGAGCGCGACTACGGCGCGGCCTACCAGAAGCCGGGATTGCTCGCGCGGTTCTTCGCGCTGGTCCTCAAGGCGGTTCCGAAGGTTGGACCGTTCAAGCCACTCGCTTTCGAACCGCTGGCCTTCGACGTGGAGCAGCTGTTCCTGGAAAGCGCGGTGGCGTCGCGGACCCGCTATCAGCAGTCAATCGCCGCGCTCCGGCGTGGCCAGCTGCACCTGCCCAATATCGACTTCGACACTGGAGTGCCGCCGGCGCCCGGCAAGAACCGGCTCGCGGACAGGACCTACGCGGATCTGCTCCACAAGCTGGCTGGGCGCGACTTCAAGGAAGTACCGGACGCCGTCCGGCACGAACTGCAGTCGTACTTCGCTGCCGAGCGCAAGGAAAAGGCGGCGCAGCCGCTTCCGCGGCGGACGCGGCGCGAGCTCGAAGACCTCGAGACGAGGTTCGCGAGGCCTTGAAGGTCGGCCGGCGAGCCGCGTCTCAGGCGGAACGCGTGAGCTGTATTGCGTCGGTCTCGTGCGACGACTCGGCCTGAAGCCGGCTGGTCAGCAGGCGATTGGCCGGCAGCGACAGGTCTTCGCTGGCGATCTTATCGACACCGTCGGCAGTGATCGCGTAGAGCCCGCTCTCGAGCCGTTCGAGCCAGCCGCGTTCCTTCAGGTACCAGATTGGAAATTCGAGATGCTGACTCGGGCAGCCGAGCAGCTTCTCCAAGGTCACCGAGCCGAGCCCGCCGTGCTGCGGATCGCGTCGGCGCGCGATGTAGAGCAGCGACAGGATGGCGTGGAACAGCCGCCGGTCCTCGGAACGATGATCGCTCGCGCCCTGCTGGCCGAACACCTTCCAGGTGATTGCGCGGTTCTCCTCGTACTTGACGTCGTAGGCGGTCCTCGAGGTTGGCGACGACAAGGTATCGTAGGCGCGCTGAACTTCCGCGAAGCGTGCGGCATCTCCCGTGTCCTGATTGTCGGGATGGTACCGCTTGGCGAGCATGCGGTAGACCCGCTCCACGGTTTCGGTCGTGGCGTTGGGACTGAGTTGCAGCACCTCGTAGAAATCGACGAACACGGGTTCCGGCACCTGCACGACTCCTCGTTCAGTCATATCGGCCTCGCTGCACCTCAACAATAGCCCATTTGTTCGCTTAACGGCGTGCCTGTTCGTAAACGATCTTGCCGTCAAAAACCGTCGCTGTAACTACGACATCTGTCGACTTTCCGGGCAGTCTCGTGAAGACGTCCGAGGCGAGCACGACGAGATCGGCAAGCATGCCGGGCGCGAGCGTACCCTTCCGCTGGTCCTCGAACTCGGCGTAGGCCGCCCAAGTGGTGTAGCCGCGGATTACATCGGCCATCGGCATCGCCTGCTCGACGCCTCCAGGCTGGCTGACGCGGGTCGCCGCCAGCCAGATGCCCTGCCCCGCCTCGAGCGGCGCGACCGGCCAGTCGCTGCCGAACGCGACGCGCCCGCCGTCGGCCATGATCCGGCGCCAGGCCCACGCGCGCAGGTAGCGCTCCGGGCCGACGTTGTCCGGCCACGGGCCGGAAGGCTTCGCCTGGTTCATGTCGCCGAGCGCGACGTGCATCGGCTGCTGCGACGCGATCACTCCGAGCTTGCCGAATCGCGGGATGTCGGCCTCGGATACCGCTTCGATGTGCTCGATGCGATGGCGCCGGCCGCGCTCGGGGGCCGGATTCATTTTCATCGCGTTCTCGAACGCGTCAAGCGACATCCGGATCGCCCGGTCGCCGATGGCGTGGATCTGGACCTGCAGCCCGCGCTTGTCGAGCATGGCCACGACCCGGTTCAGTTCCTCCGCCGACAGGTTCGGCTCGCCGGCGCTCTTGCTGTTCTGGTACGGCGCCAGCATCGCCGCCGTGCGGCTCTCGATGACTCCGTCGGCGAACATCTTGACGATGCCGGTGCGCAGGGTCGGGTCCTGGCCCATCTGCTTCCAGGTCTGTACCATGCGGTCGGCGTCGGCTTCGGTGGTCGAGGCGCTCGCCTGGAAGGCGAGGTAGCCGCGCACCATCAGGTCGCCGTCACGCTTGGCCGACTCGTAGAGCGCCATTTCCTCGATGCTGCCGCCGGCGTTCTGGATGCTCGTCACGCCGAACTGATTCGCGTGCGCGACGGCCGCCTTGATGGCCGCGCGCCGATCGGCGTCGGTCTGCGGCGGCTGGACCTTGTCCACCAGGCGCGCCGCGGATTCCTTGAGATGTCCGGTCGGTTCGCCGGTCTTCGGGTCCTTGACGACCTCGCCGTTGGGCGGGTTCGGCGTGTCCCTGGTGATGCCGGCCAGCGCGAGCGCCTTCGAGTTCACCCAGACGCTGTGGCCGTCATAACAGCGCATCAGTGCCGGGCGATCGGGCACGATCTCGTCGAGCTGTGCCCGCGTCGGCGAGCCGCCGGGGAACGGCGTGTAGAGCCAGCCGCGTCCCCGCAGCCAGCCGTCGCCCGGGTGGGCCGCGGCGAACTGGCTGATCGCGGCCTGGACCTCGCGAAGGGTGTTCAACCCGGCGAGGTCGACGTCGTTCAGCGCGAATCCGCCGGCGATGAAGTGGACGTGCGCGTCGTTGAAGCCGGGCACGACCGAGCCGCCTTTGGCGTCGATGACGCGGGTGTTCGGGCCGCGCAGCTTGTCGACCTCCGAGGTCGTGCCGATGCGCAGGATCGTGTTTCCCCGCACCGCGACGGCTTCCGCCGTGGTGCCCGCGGGATCGGCTGCGAACACCTTGCCGTTGACGATGAGGAGATCCGCCGTCTGTGCCTGATCCCCTGAGGGTCCGCCCGGCTGTGCCGGCTGACATGCCGCGAGCGCGAGCGCTAGCGGCAGCCCTACCCACCGATTCGAAGTCATTCCAGAGTGTCCTTTGTCGTGGTCGTGGCCTTCGTGATCTTGGTGTCCTTCGGGTTGCTCGTGGACACGATTGGCAGCGTGACCGTGGAGCGATGCGCGGCGTCGTGGTGAACGCGGATCGTCGCCTTCTGCCGCCGGTCGGAGGTCGTCTCCATCTCGCCGGTGTGCAGGTTCCGCGAGAAGTTCGGGAAGAACGACGCTGAGACCTGCAGTCGAATGCGGTGCCCCGCCTTGAACAGGTTGCTGGTGATCAGTTTGTCGAGGCGCAGTGCGTAGATCTCGCCGGGCGTGAGGAGTTGGCGGCCCTTCTCCGGCTCCCGGTAACTCGCACGGAGGACGTCGAGACCCGGGCTCATCAGGTTGAACGCGGTGCCATCCGGCGCCACGTCAAGGAGTCGTGCCCAGATGTCGGTGTCGCGGCAGTCGCACGAGACGTGGAGCTCCGCGGTAATCGGTCCCGTCACCTCGGTGTCGGTCGTCAGCGGCGCCGAATCGAACGTCAGCACGTCGGGCCGCTCGACCAGCGCGCGGTAGTCGTGCGCCCCTGCCCCGTCGTAGCCATTGCGTACCGGGTTGTCAGGATCTGACACGAACGAGGAAGAGGGGGCGAGAGGGACTGTCCCCCTTTCAAGGGTGCCGGGGCGGGCGGGGGCGGCGGCGGTCAGGACGAACGTCGTGTGCTCGGCAGGTGGCGGCCAGGTCTCGGCCGTTCTCCACGCGTTCGCTCCCATGACGAAGTAGCGGACTGGCGGCGGCTCCGGGGCAGCGGCCTTCCCGGCGACGTAACGATCTATCCAGTCGAGCACGACCGCGTCGTAATCGATCGCGGCATCGGGCCCGAACCCACGCTCGCCGGACTTCGTGCGGCCGGTCGCGTCCACGCCGTGCACCCACGGCCCAATCAACAGCGCCGTTCGCGACGGCTGGCCGCCGCGCGCCTGAACCAGTCCGCCGAAGTTCGTTGTCGCCCCTTCAGGACCGTAGTTGTCGTCGTGCCAGCCGGAGAGGTTGAGCACGGCGGCGTTGGTCTTCGCGTACCTGCCGCGGAGCTCGGCGAAGTTCCAGAACGGATCCTCGGGCGGATGCTGCAGCCAGTCGAGATAGTAGGGCGCGACGTCCTTCATCTCGGACAGCGCATCGAGCGGCAGGGTGTCCTGCATGCGGCTTTCGAGCTCGGCCCAACTCTTGCGAGCCTCCTCGTGAGTGCGCGGACCAGCGAGGTTCTTCCTGACGCGCGAATCTGGCGCGATGTTCGCCCAGATCCAGTACGTCCACGACAGATCCCACACACCCCAGCTGTAGAAGAAGTTCTGCGGCGTCGAGAACGTCATCGCCGGCACCATGGCTTTCAGGTGCGGCGGTGATTCGACCGCGGCCAGCCACTGAACCGCGCCGGGGTACGAGAGTCCGAAGGTGCCGACGTTGCCGTCGGACCACGGCTGCATGGCGGCCCACTCGATGGTGTCGTACCCGTCTTTGCCATCATGCTCGTAGGGACGGAATTCCCCGTCCGAGCGATAGCGCCCGCGCACGTCCTGCACCACGACCGCGTAGCCGCGCTCGACCGCCCGGCGGAACGTCGTGTACTCCTCGATCGCGGCGTGGGCCCCGTACGGCGTGCGATAGACGAGCGTCGGAAAGCGACCGGCGCCGGCGGGCTTCAGAACCTCCGCGCGAAGTACGACGCCATCACGCATCGTGGCCGGAACATCGACATCGCGCGTCGAGTGCTGCGGCCCGTCGAACGGGCGGCACGCGATGGTCAGCGCGAACAGGATCGGGAGCAGGGGGCGGGGACGACCCATGCGGGTGTGCGGGAGTATACTGCGCGGATACCTCATGGGGGAGCGGACCAGCATGCGCGTGGGCACGTATCGGCGCCTGCTTCCCAACGGCCTGGTGATCGCTTCAGCCCGGCCGGAGCACGCCGAACAGCTCGAGCATTTGCAGACGGTCGTCTTTCCGACGCTGGCCGACGAAGAGCGCTTCAAGGCGCGACATTATCGCAAGCACATCGAGCTGTTCCCCGAAGGGCAGTTCGTCGGGCTCGACGGCGACCGCGTCGTCGCGGCGACGGCGACCATCCGGCTGCACTTCGACTTCAATCACGTCAACCACACCTTCGGCGAGATCATCCAGGGCGGCTGGCTCACTTCGCACGAGCCGGACGGCGACTGGCTGTACGGCGCCGACATCGGCGTGCATCCCGACTATCGCGGCCGCGGTCTCGCCCAGGCGCTCTACGCCGCGCGCCAGGAGCTGGTCTGGGCGCTCGGGCTCAAGGGCCAGGTGACCGCCGGCATGTTGAGCGGCTACGGCGCCGTGAAGCACCAGATGACCGCCGAGGAGTATTACGACGACCTCGTCGCCGGCCGGATCAACGATCCGACGCTGTCGATGCAGCAGAAGGTCGGGTTCGAGTTTCGCGGGCTGCTCAAGGATTACCTGCAGGATCCCGTGTGCGACAACTACAGCGTGCTGATCGTGCTCGACGCGGCGAAGGACGTCCCGGGCGCGGTGCGCCCGGCCACCGCCGCGTCACAGTGAAGGAGTTGAGCGATGGCGTCGATTGATTTGAAGACGGAAGTTCCCGGCCCGAAGAGCAGGGCCTTGCTCGCCCGCCGCGTCTCCGCCGTACCCACCGGCCTCGGCAAGGCCACCGAGGTGGTCGTCGAGCGGGCCGAGGGCGCGCTCGTCCACGACGTGGATGGCAACACGTTCATCGATTTCGTCGGCGGCATCGGCGCGCTCGCCGTCGGTCACTGCCCGTCACCGGTGGTCGAGGCCGTGCAGCAGCAGGCGGCGTCGCTCATCCACATGGGCTCGCTGGTCGGCACCTACGAGTCGTACGTGCGCTTGTGCGAGCTGCTGAACGAGCTCACGCCCGGCACGTTCGCCAAGAAGACGCTGCTCGCCAACACCGGCGCGGAGGCCGTCGAGAACGCGGTGAAGGCGGCGCGCGCCTATACGAAACGTCCGGGCGTCATCTGCTTCGAGGGCGGGTATCACGGCCGGACGCTGCTCACGCTCACGCTGACGAGCAAGTACAGCCTGTTCAAGAAGGGCATGGGGCCGTTCGCCTCGGACATCTACCGGCTGCCGATGCCGAATCCGTATCGCGCGCCCGGCGAGCACGAGCGCGGAACAGGCCGTGGACTTCGGCCTGCATCAGCTCGATCAGGCATTCACGGCGCAGGTCGACCCGACGGAGGTTGCGGCGATCGTCATCGAGCCGGTGCAGGGCGAGGGCGGCTTCGTGCCGGTCCCGCCGCGATTCCTCCAGCGGATCCGCGACCTGTGCACCGAGCACGGCATCGTGATGATTGCCGACGAAGTGCAGTGCGGCTTCGCACGGACCGGCAAGCTGTTCGCGCTCGAGCACTACGGCATCGCTGCCGACATCATCGTCACCGCGCAAGTCGCTCGGCGCCGGCATGCCGATCAGCGCCACGACCGGACGCGCCGAGATCATGGACGCGACCCACGTCGGCGGCATGGGCGGCACCTACGGCGGCAATCCGGTCACCTGCGTCGCGGCCATCGCCGCAATCGAGATGATGCGGCAGCCTTCGTTTCTCGCCCGCGCCGAGCGCGTCGGCGCAGATCCTGCGCGAGACGCTGGAAGCGCTGGCAGCGGAAGCACCCGCTCATCGGCGACGTCCGCGGGCTGGGCTCGATGATGCTGATCGAGCTCGTGAAGAACCGCGAGACGAAGGAGCCGGCGCCCGACGAGACGCTGGCGATTATCAAGGAGCGCGTTCCAGCGCGGCGTGATCGCGATGCGCGCCGGGCTCTTCACCAACGGCATCCGCTTCCTGCCGCCGCTGACGATCACCGACGATCAGCTGCGCGAGGGCCTCGCCGTGGTCGAAGCCGCGCTTGCCGAGGTCGAGGCGAAGATGGGGCTCGCCCTCCAACACGCGTGACGGATGGCGGCTGCCGACACCATCCTTCATAACGGCCGTCTCTGGACCGGCCTCGGCGGCCGGTCCGACGCGACGGCGCTGG
The DNA here is from genome assembly GCA_963709325.1 of uncultured Acidobacteriota bacterium. GTDB lineage: Bacteria > Acidobacteriota > Vicinamibacteria > Vicinamibacterales > UBA2999 > VFZN01. The sequence goes on from CAVPVV010000003.1 coordinate 378,270, forward strand.
CGATCGCCGGGGACCGAATCGCCGCGGTCGGGAGCGACGCGGAGGTTCTGAATCTCCGCGGGCCGGGCACGCACGTCGCCGATCTCGCCGGACGGAGCCTGCTCCCCGGCTTCGTCGACGCGCACGCGCACATCTGGAAGATCGGTCACCTGCTGACGACGCTGCTGGATGTGCGAGGCGCGGAGAGCCTTACTGATCTCGGGACGCGCGTTCGCGCGCAGGCGGCGCGCCTTTCCGCGGGCGCCTGGCTCTACGGCCGCGGCTACAACGAGGCGGGCTTCCCCGAGCGGCGCGGCCCAACTCGACACGACCTCGACGCCGTCGCCGACGATCGCCCGGTCGTGCTGATGCGCACCTGCGCCCACATCATCGCCTGCAACAGCCGTGCGCTGGCGATCGCGGGCGTCACGCGCGACACTCCGGCCCCGCCAGGCGGCGAGATCGAGCACGACACGGCGGGCGAGCCGACCGGTGTGCTGTCGGAGCGCGCGATGGCGCTCGTGCTGCAGCGGATGCCGCCGCCCACGCAGGACGAGTACGCGTCGATGATCGACGCCGCGCTCAGGCACCAGCTGTCGCGCGGGATTACCAGCACCAATGACGCCGGCGTGGCGCCCGAGCTCCTCGAGACCTACCGGCAGCTCGACGCCGCTCGACAACTCCCCTGCCGCGTCAACGTGATGGCGCTGCGTATCGTGGATGGTGTCGGCGCGATCCCGCTGCCGCCGAAACACTCCAGCGATCGACTGCGAGTCGACACCGTGAAGTTCTTCGCCGATGGCGGCTTGAGCGGCGCGACGGCGGCGTTGAGCGTTCCATACCGTCATGCCGACACGCGCGGCGTGCTGCGCATGGACCCGGGCGAGTTCCTGGAGCTGGCGCGAGACGCGCACGAGGCCGGGTGGCGGATCGCGACGCACGCGATCGGCGATGTCGCGATCGAACAGGTGCTGGACGTCTACGAGACGCTCGGCGACGGGCCGATGCGTCACCGCATCGAGCACTTCGGCCTGCCGACTGACGCGCAGCTCGCCCGCGCCGCGCGACGCGGCATCATCGCCGCTCCGCAGACCATCTTCGTGCAGGCGCTCGGCAGGAACTTCCGCCAGTATCTGCCGGACACGCTGCTGCCCCGCGCCTACCCGGTGCGAGCGATGATCGACGCCGGGGTGACGGTGGCCCTCTCGTCGGACGCGCCGGTCGTGGAGAACGACTCGCCGCTCGCCGGGATGGAAGCGGCGCTGCTCCGCCGCGACGCCGAGGGCCACCTGATCGCCGCCCGACCAGGCCATCACCCTCGACGAGGCGCTCGACGGCTACACCCGCGGCGGCGCCGTGGCGTCGGGAGACGATCGCCTGCGCGGCCGTCTCGAAACCGGAATGCAGGCGGATCTCGTCGTCCTCTCCGGCGACATTCGAGCCACCCCACCGGAGGGCGCTCACCTCGCTCGCGGTCGCGCAGACCTGGGTCGGCGGTCAGCTGGCGTACTCCGCGTGATGGCTGACGTCGGTGCCGTACGATCACTCCTGCGCGAGGACCGGCCGTGGTCGATCTACGCGCTGGGCGATCTCGATCCGCGGCGCGCCCAATACTGCGACTGGTACGTGCGCGGGCGATCGGTAGCGCTGCTCTATCGCGAGTTCGGCACTCCGATTCTCTTTGCTGCCGGCGAGCCGGACGTGATCGCCGACCTTCCCGACCTGGACGCGTGCCTGCTGCAGGTTCCAGAACGGTTCCTGGGAGCCATCCAGCAGCGGCTCGAACTGGAGTGGACGTGCCCGGTCTTGCGAATGACGCTCGACCTGGCTCGGTTCGCCAGTTGTCCTCGGAGCAACGTCCACGCCACTCGGAGCAACCGACGAACATGAGCTTCGCGAGTTGTACGAAGACGGGCGCGAGAGCGGAGAGGAGCCGGATTTCTTCATCGCCACCCAGCTCGGGGATGACACGTTCTGTGGCGTGCGCGACGAGGGCCGGCTGGTCGCCGCCGGCGGCACGCACCTCTACTCCGCCAGCGAGAGCGTCGCCGCCATCGGCAACGTCTACACCCGGCGCTCGCATCGCGGGCGCGGCCACGGCGAAGTCGTCGTCTCTGCCGTCGTCCAGCGGCTGATCGAGCGTGGCACGGAGACGATCGGCCTCAACGTCCGCGCGGCGAACGCCGGGGCAATCCGCCTCTACGAGCGGCTCGGCTTTCGTGTCCACACCGGCTTCTTCGAGGGCCGGGCGGTCAGACGGACGAGAGGCAGGTTTAGGCTTTAGGCTTCAGGCCAGCACGCGTGTCGCGCTGCATTGGCGAAGGAGCAGGCAATGCCGCTAGATCCAGGCTCGATTCGACTTCACCTTGCATAGAATCTGTTCTCAATCCATTCTGCTTTCTGGTTCCTGGTTCCTGGTTCCTAGTTCCTGGACTCCTGACTGCTTTCTCCTGTCTCCTCTCCTGCCATGACCTTCACCTACCAGCAGTACATCGGCGGCGCGTGGACTGGCGCGACGAACGGCGCCACCTGGGACGTGATCAACCCTGCCACCGAGGAGGTGGTGCGGACAGTCCCGTTCGGCACTCGCGCGGACTGTCGTGCGGCCATCGACGCGGCGGCTGCGGCGTTTCCCGGGTGGTCACGCCGGACGCCCTACGAGCGTGGCGCGATTCTCCAGAAGGCCGCGGCCCGGATGCGCGAACTCTCGGACGAGGTGGCCCGGACCACCGTGCTCGAGTCGGGCAAGCCGTTCGCGCAGGCGCGTGGCGAGTGGATGGTCGCCGCCGACTTGTTCGACTGGTTTGCCGAGGAAGGCAAGCGCGCCTACGGCCGCACCATTCCGTCCCGCGTCGCGAGCAAGCGCATGACGGTGCTGCGCCAGCCGATGGGCGTGATCGGCGTCATCACCGCGTGGAACTTCCCCGCCTACAACCCGTCCCGCGCGTGGGCGGCCGCGCTCGCCGCGGGATGCACCGTGGTGGGCCGCCCGTCAGAGTTCACACCGCTGACGGCGATGGCGATGACCCAGATCCTCGTCGAGGCGGGACTCCCGGCAGGCGTGCTGAACACGATCAACGGCGAGCCGGAAGGCATGGGCCAGGAGATGCTGGACCACCCGGCGATCCGCAAGATCAGCTTCACCGGGAGCGTCCGCGTCGGGAAGCTCCTGATGGACGGCGCGTCGCGAACGGTGACCCGACTCTCGCTCGAGCTGGGAGGCAACGCGCCGGTCATCGTGATGCCAGACGTCGATCTCGAGCAGGTCACCGCCGGGGCAGTCACGCGCGAAGTTTCGCAACAACGGGCAGGTGTGCGTCTCGCCGCAGCGCTTCCTCGTCCACCGGCGCGCTGCTGACGCCTTTGCCGACGCCGCGGCCGCGCGCGCCCAGCAGCTCAAAGTTGGGAGCGGCCTCGACAATGACGTGCAGGTAGGCCCGCTGATCAACGGGCGGCAGCGCGATCGAGTGGAAGCGCTCGTCCAGGACGCTGCGGGCCGTGGTGTGGCGGTGCGGGCCGGCGGGCAACGGCCGTCGACCTTGCGCTCGAGGCTATTTTTTCGAACCGACGGTACTCGCGGGAGTGCGGCCCGAGATGCCGGTCTTCGAGGAGGAGATCTTCGGGCCGGTCATGCCGGTGATTGCGTTCGACGAAGTCGAAGAAGCGCTGGCGCTCGCCAATCGCACGCCGTACGGGCTGGCCGCCTACGTCTGGACCAACGACTTGCGCGCCGCCGTGAAGCTCTCGGAAGGACTCGAGTTCGGGATGGTCGGAATCAACGAGTGGGCACCGCAGGCCACCGAAGCACCGTTTGGCGGCTGGAAGCAGAGCGGCCTCGGCCACGAAAGCGGCGCCGAAGGCCTCAACGAATACCTGGAGACCAAGCTCGTTTCCGTAGGGGGACTGGTGTAGGGTTAGTACGTCGGCGCCAGGCTGCTGGCTTTGCCTTCTGCCTTCTGCCTTCTGCCTTTTGCCTGTTGCCTTGTTCCCCGGAGGGGCAATGTCAGATTGGTCCTCGGCGATCACGCACGCGTTCCGCTCGCTCCTTCGGCAACCGACGTTCACGCTGATCGCGCTCGCCACTCTGACGCTCGGCATCGGGGCCAACACCGCGATCTTCAGCGTTATCAAGACCGTTGTCCTGAACCCTCTCCCCTACGCCGACCCTGAGCGCATTGTCGTGTTGTGGGAGGTGAGTCCCCAGGGAAACGAAGACCGCGTGTCGGTGCCGACCTTCGAAGACTGGAAAAAGGAGGCCCGGAGTCTGTCGGCGATGGCTGCGTATCGCCACGTGGACTTCTCGTTTGCCGGGCGAGGTGACCCGCGCAACGTGGCGGGCGTGCGGGCCACGCCGGAACTCTTCGACGTGCTGCGCGCCAACGCGATGCTGGGCCGCACGTTCACCAGCGACGAGGCCGTGGTCGGGCGGGATCGGGTCGTGCTCGTGAGCCATGGGTTCTGGTCTCGGCAGCTCGGCGCGGATCCCGCGGTGATCGGACAGGCGATCAGGCTCGACGCGCAGCCCTACACCGTCATCGGCGTCATGCCGCCGGAGTTCGAGTTTCCGACCGCCACTGCCGTCGAAGCGTGGGCGCCGCTTGCCTTCGATCCCAAAGACCTGCACGGCCGTTCGCGCCAGGCGCGGTCGCTGACGGTCGTCGGCCGCCTTGCCGACGGCGTCACATCGGCAGGGGCGCAGGACGAGATCGGCGTGCTGGCGCAGCGCATTGCCACCGCATACCAGGACACCAACAAGGGCTGGAGCGCCAGGGTGGTCGCGGCGCACGAACAGCTCGTCGGCGCCTCACGGCCCGCACTGCTGGTGCTGATGGGCGCGGTCGGTTTTCTCCTGCTGATCGTCTGCGCCAACATGGCCAACCTGCTGCTGGCGCGGCTGTCGGCCCGCTCCCGGGAGTTCGCCGTTCGCGCAGCGCTTGGCGCAAGCCGCTGGGAGGTGGCACGACCGATCGTCGCTGAGAGCGTGCTGCTCGCCGTCGGAGGCGGGCTGGCGGGACTCGTCGCGGCGTTTGGCGGCCTGCGCGTTCTCGGCAACCTCCCCGGCGCGCGGCTGCCCCGCCTCGATCAGCTGCACATCGATCCTGGCATTCTCGCCTTCACCGCCGGCATCTCGATCGCTGTCGCGCTCGCCTTCGGCATGATCCCGGCGTTCCACGCGGCACGAACGGATCTGCGCGCCGAGCTGTCGGAGTCCGCAGCCTCCACCGCCAGCCCCTACGCGCGGCGCGTGCTCGGCGGTCTGGTGATTGTCGAAGTGGCGCTTGCCCTGGTCCTGCTGGTCGGCGCCGGCCTGATGATGCGCAGCTTCTCGAAGCTGCTGCAGGTCTACCCCGGTTTCGAGTCGGCCAACGTGATCGGCGCGCAGGTGCTGCTGCCGACGACGAAGTACAACGATCGGCAACTGCTGTCACGTTTCTACGAGGACGTGATCGAACGGCTCCGGCGCGTGCCCGGCGTCACCGCCGCGTCCGCGGTGTCGGCGTTGCCGATGTCCGACGTCGGCATGACGATGGCCCTGCCGTTCAACGTCGAAGGCCAGCAGCCGCCGCGCGGCGAGGACCCGCAGGCCGACGTTCGCATCGTCGCGCCGGGCTACTTCGAGACGATGAAGATCCGGCTGCTCGACGGACGGTTGCTCGATGAGCGTGACGCGGACGGCGCGCCGCGAACCAGCCTGATCAACGAAACCATGGCCCGCCGGTACTTCCCGGACCGCAGCCCGATCGGGCAGTTCATTCAGAACCCGCACGGCCGCAGCGAGGTCGTCGGCATCGTCGCGGACGTGCGCGCGCAGGGCCTCGACACCGAGCCGAAGAAGCAGGTCTACCTGCCGCTCCGCCAGAGCCCGATGGCCGGCATGGCGGTGGTCGCGCGGACCGAGCGCGATCCGCTGGCGCTTGGCAGCACTATCCAGCAGGTCATCTGGAGCGTGGATCCCGAACAGCCGATCTATCGGCTCAGCACGATGGATCAAATCCTCGCTCGCGCGGTGTTCCTGCCGCGTCTGAGCACCACGCTGCTGGCGCTGTTCGCGCTGGCCGCCCTGCTGCTGGCGGCGCTGGGCATTTACGGCGTGCTGTCGTACTCCGTCAGTCAGCGAACGCGCGAGATCGGATTGCGGATGGCGCTCGGTTCGTCGGTCGGCCAGACGATTGGGCTGGTCGTGAGGCACAGCCTCCAGTTGGTCGCAATCGGCGGCGTGGCCGGGATGATCGCGGCGGCGTTGCTGGCGCGGGCGATGGCTGGTGTCCTCTATGGAGTCGGGCCGTTCGACATTCCTGCCTTCGCGCTCTCGCTGGTCGTCCTCCTGCTGGCCGGGCTGTGTGCCAGCCTGCTGCCCGCGCGCCGCGCGACTCGCGTCGACCCGGTCGTGGCCCTCAGGGAATAAGAGCACGTCAAGGCAGAAGGCAGAAGGCAGAAGGAAAAAAGACCCACGGCCTCAGGCCCGCACTCCCGTTGTCCTCGACCGTCAGTTCTCTCCCTTCTGCCTTGTGCCTTTTGCCTTCTGCCTTTGCCTTCTGCCTTCTGCCTTGACACCCCGCGCGACAGCGAAGGGACGCGCGTCGCTCCCTGGAGGGGTTCGACGACGACCATCATGAAGCGCGCCGGCCGGCCTTCCGCCGCCGCATAGCGGTGGGGACGATCGGCGTGGAAGACGGCGCACTCGCCCGCGGTGATCGTCATCTCGACGCCTTCGACGATGACCGACACGTGGCCCTCGAGCGCGTACACGATTTCGCGCGTGCCGGCGGGATGCGCGAGGGCCTCGTAGACGTCGCGCGGGCCCATCCGCCATTCCCAAAGCTCCACCGGCATCGGCGTCTCGATGCCGCCGACCAGGCCCGCGCCGCTGCCCCGCCCGCGGCCGCGCCACAGCCATGCGACGTCTTCGGCAGCCACTCGCCGGATCACCGGCTCGTCGGCGACTTCGACGAGGCGCGGGAGCGCGACGCCCAGCGCGTTGGCGAGCTTGCAGAGAGTGGCGATCGACGGATTGGTCTGCGACTGCTCGATCTGGTTGAGCATGCCCTTGCTGAGACCGGCGCGTGTGGCGAGCTCGGCCTGGCTCCAGCCGCGCCGCGTACGCCACTCGCGGAGGTTGTGGGCGAGCGCCGCCTCGACGCGCCTGGGGTCGTTCACGTGGTCAGTATACTGAACCATCTGTTCACTTTGATATCATCTGCCGATGGCCGCCCTGACAGTTGACGTCGATCGCGAGGTGCTCGCGCTGCGCCCCGACTTCACCGCGTTGGCGCTCCAGGTGTCGGGACTGCGGAACGGGCCTGGAACCGAGGACTCGGAGCGGCTGCTCCAGCAGGCCGAAGCGGCGGCGCGCGGCACCACGGCACCCCCTCCTCCGCACGTGCTCGCGTGGCGCGAGGCGTATCGCGGGTTCGGCGCCAAGCCGCAGCGCACCGCGTCGTCGGTGGATGCGTTATGGCAGCGGGCCGCGAAGGGCCAACTGCCCCGCGTCAACTGGCTGGTGGATCTTTATAACGCGGTCAGCGTGCTCCATGCCCTGCCGGTCGGCGGCGAGGATGCGGCACAGTTTGTCGGAACACTCCGGCTGATTCGCGCCTCCGGCGCCGAGCCCTTCGACACCATCAAGGACGGCGCGCCCGCCGTCGAACATCCCGACCCGGGCGAGGTGGTCTGGGCCGACACGCGTGGCGTCACCTGCCGGCGCTGGAACTGGCGGCAAGGCACGCGCACGCGATTGACCGATGCCTCGACCGACGTCCTTTTCATCCTCGAGCGGCTCGAGCCATTCCCGCTCGGCCAGCTTCACGCCGCGGGCGATGCGCTGCTGGCGGCGATTGAGGCGCGATGCCCGGACATCCGCATCCATCGGCAGGTGCTCGGCCACGGCGGGGAGAAAACACGGTGATGGCGTCGCTCTACGCGCTCCTCGCAGCGCTGGTCTACGGCGCCGCGGACTTCCTGGGCGGAATCGCGACTCGTCGCGCCACCATGATCGGCGCGGTGCTGACCACGCAGGGGGCCGGGCTGCTGTTCCTGCTCGCCGTCACGCCGCTGCTGCCGGACGCGACCGTCTCGCGTCACGACCTCGTGTTCGGCGTTCTTGCCGGCCTGACCGGCAGCAGCGGCGTCGCCCTCCTGTACCTGGCGCTCGCGATCGGGCCGATGAGCGTGGTCGCGCCGGTCACGGCCGTCTGCGCCGCGATCGTCCCGCTCGCCATCGGCCTGGCGCTCGGTGAGCGGCCGCATCCGGTCGCCGCCGCCGGCGTCGTGCTGGCGCTGGCCGCGGTCGCGCTGCTCAGCCAGTCGGAAACACCGGCCTCGAGCAACCCCGTCCGGGTAACGCTTGGCAAGGGTGTTCGGGTGGCGCTCGCGTCGGGCGTGGCGATCGGGTTCTTCTTCGCCTGCCTGGCCCAGACGCGGGCCGAGGCGGTGCTCTGGCCGCTCGTCGTGTCGCGGTCGGTGTCGGTGGCGCTCTTCTTCACGATGGCGTCGATCGGCGGCCGGCCGGCCGGCGTACCGCGGGCCGCGCTCGCTCCCGCGCTCGCATGCGGGGCGCTCGACATGGTGGCCAACGCGCTGTATCTGGCCGCCGCGCGGCAGGGACAGCTCGGGCTGGTGGCGACGCTGTCGTCTCTCTATCCGGCCAGCACGGTGCTGCTTGCGCGCATCGTGCTCGGGGAGCGGCTCGGCATGTGGCAGCAGGTCGGCGTCGCCGGCGCAGTCGCGGCGGTGGTGCTCATCGTCAGCCACTCGTGAAATCTTCGGTCTTGGGGTCTTGAGGGCGGGCGGCCGCGAGCGGCGAAGTCTCTGGGAGCTATGACCGTCCGGCCGAAGTTCACTCCCGAAGCGGTTCTCCCGATTCCCGACGGCCGACTCCCGACAGGTTCTACCCCTTCGGCCGGCTGGCGTCGCCGTCGAACTCGGATCGCTGCGCTGACTGCTCGCGACCGACGCGCCCGATGGTGATGTCTGCCCGCGCGTAGCTCTCGGGTCGCACGGCCGCAGACATCGTGCCGCGCAGCATCGCAAGCTGCCCGACGTGAGTGAGCGCGTCGGCGACCGGGCCCTGGAAGATCACCTCGGCTCGATAGGTCGCGCCCGAACGCTCGGCCAGCGCCGCGTCAAGAGCGGCGAGCGTCGCAAAGAACCGCTCGACCGCTGCCGGCCACGAGTCCACGGGTACGGGCTCCCACTTGTATGTGCCCCGCGCCATCCGCTCGCCCCAGGTCATCAGGTCGCACATGTGGCCGAGCACTTCGAGCGGCGTGCGGCTACCCGGCGAGATGCGCAGCTCTGCAAACTCCTCTGGCGCATCGCGCAGCACCTTCTCCGCGCGGTAGGCGAGCGTCGCCACCGTGTGCCGCAACATCTCCCGGGCATCGTCGGACATGGGACCCGGCTCCGGCTTCATGTGCGCTCCTTGTCGGTCTTGAGGTCTTGGGGCTTGGGGCTTGGGGCTTGAACCGTCGTGCCTTTGCACCCCCGTGATCAGTCGAGTGATGCGATCGCGGCGTCGATGGCACCGTGCATGCGATCGACGATCAATTCGAGGTGCGAGTCTTCGACGATGAACGGCGGGGCGAGGAGGATGTGGTCGCCGCGCCTGCCGTCGATCGTGCCGGGCATCGGATAGGTCATCAATCCTCGCGCCATGCACTCACGCTTGACGCGGGCGTGCAGCTTCGCGGCCGGGTCGAACGGCGCCTTGCTGCCGCGATCCTGCACCAGCTCGACGGCCCAGAACAGCCCCCGGCCGCGGATATCGCCGACGTGCGGGTGGCCGGCGAACCGCTCGCGCATCAGCCGCTCGAACGATCGTCCCTTCAGCTGCACGTTGAGCAGCAGGCCGTCGCGCTCGATCACCTGCTGCACCGCCAGCCCTGCGGCGCAGGCGACCGCGTGCCCAAGATAGGTGTGCCCGTGCTTGAAGAACCCGCTTCCCGCGGAGATCGCGGACACCAGCTCCCCGCGCGCGAGCACGGCGCCGATCGGCTGGAATCCGCCGCCCAGGCCCTTGGCGATGGTCATCAGGTCGGGAACGATGCCCTCCTGCTCGCAGGCGTGAAGCGTCCCGGTGCGGCCCATGCCGGACATCACTTCATCGAGGATCAGCAGCACCCCGTGGCGATCGCAGATCTCGCGGACGGCGCGGTAGTAACCCGGTGGCGCCGTGGTCGCTCCCTGCGTGGCGCCGCCCACGGTCTCAGCGACGAACGCGATGACGCGCTTCGGCCCGCACGCTTGGATCGTTGCCTCGAGCTCCGCCGCGAGCCGTGCCGCGTACGCCTCCGGCAATTCTCCAGGCGCTTGATCGCGGTAGGCGTAACAGGGCGAGACGTGCGTCACCTCGATGAGCAGCGGCGCGTAGACGGCTCGCCTCGGCTCGTTGCCGCCGACCGCCAGCGCCCCGAGCGTGTTGCCGTGATAGCTCTGGCGGCGGGCGATGAACACGCTTCGCTCCGGCTCCCCGATCTCCACGAAGTACTGGCGCGCGAGCTTGAGCGCCGCCTCGATCGCTTCGGACCCGCCGCTCACGAAATAGACGCGATCGACTCCCGGCGGCGCGGTTCGCGCCAGCTGGTCGGCGAGGGCTTCGGCTGGCTGGGTGGTGAAGAAACTGGTGTGAGCGTAGGCGAGCGCGTCGATCTGCGCGTGCATCGCCGCGCGCACGTCGGGGTGGTTGTGCCCCAGGCACGACACCGCCGCCCCGCCGCACGCGTCTATGTATTCGCGGCCGTCGGCATCGCGCAACACCATTCCCTCGCCAGCCACTGCGGTGGGCGGCATGGTGTGGAGATGGCGGTGTATGACATGGGTCATCGGAGTGTCCTGTCCGCGTCCATTGACGATTGAGGATTGACGATTGATGATCTATTAACGATCCGCGGATTGAGGGATTGCGTCATTCGATTGAAAATTGTGGCAGTGGCGATTGAACGATCGGCTGAAATAGCGATCGACGATTGCATTGCGGCGGCGACTCGACGGCAGCCCGCAACGCAATCGACAATCGCGATTCCCTCAATCTACTCAATCATCAATTCACCAAATCGCCAATCGAATGGCGCATTCCGGAAATCCCCCAATCGTCAGTAATTCGTCAATCGTCAATCCTCAATCATCAATGGACGACGCCGCCGCTGAGACGCGCAAGGCTGGCGAAGGCTTCGTCGTACCACACCTTCCACGCCTCCATCACTTCAGCAGGTGCCTGATTGCCGCGCTCAGCAGTCAGCCGTTCGTCGCGGGCCCGCTCCAGCAGGCGGGTGAGCGGCGGTACGTCGCCGGCGTCAGCGGTGGCGAGAAATGCTGCGGTCGTCGCGACGATGGTCGCGACATGGCCCATTTCCCTCGGGCTGACCTTGTCGATGGTGTCGAGATTGGTGTGATAGTAGCGGTCCGTAAAGTGCCAGCTGAGTAGCGCCGGCACCCCGATCTTCGCGAACGACGTGTGATCGCTGCCGCCTTCGTACGGGTTCGTGCGCACCACCCATCCCGTGTCGCGGGCCCGGCGCAGCGCGACGGCCAGGTGCAGGTCGTTCAGGAAACTGCCGCGCAGTAACGACCGATTGACCTCGCTCGCGCCCCATTCGGTGTGCGGATCGGATGGCCGCTGCCAGAACGCGGTCGGATCCGGTCCCTTCTCGATCAGGAACGTCCCGCCCGTCTTCGTCGTGTCCTCCCCCGTCATGTCGAGCGACATCATGGCCACAACCCTCGAGGCCCGGGCCTGGTCTTCGCCAATCCACGCGTCGCTGGCACGGTTCTCGTCGCCCCACAGCAGTGTCAGCGTGCGGGCCGGCGGCGGGATCTGCCCGTCGCGGATCGCCCGCTGGATCGCGAGCGCGACCGCGGCCAGCGTGCCGCACCCGCTCGCGTTGTCGTTGGCGCCGGGCTCCTGGACGTGGGCGACGAGGACGATGCGCTCATCGGGCATGACGGCGCCGGGGAACTCCGCGACAAGCGTGCGCACCGGACGATGATGAAACAGCGTGTCCACTTGCGCGTGGACCTGCACCGGCCCGGCCGCAAGCCGCTCGCGCAGGCGCCGGGCCGCGCGCGGCGTCGCCTTGAAACCAAACGACTGCCGGTCGTCCGCGTAGGGGATGGCGCCCCACTGCAGCACATTAGGTGTGGCCGCGGGCTTCGTGTAGCCGGCGATTTGGGTGGAGATCACGCCGGCCGCGCCGCGGACCTTCACCGCCTGATTCCAGACCGTCGCGATAGCACCGTCCGCCAGCACCACCGCTCCACTAACGTCGTTCCCCTCGTACGCCTTGTCGTCCGTACCCGTTCCGACGTCCACCAGCCTGGTTCGCAGCCCGCCGGACGGTGTCGGAAACGAGTTGATGGCGAGCGGCACACGGTCCTGCGCACGCGAGAGGACGATCTCTCCGTCGGGACCGTCGAGCCTGAGCACCGCCTCACGCATCTCCCAGCCCTGGCTCGTGGAGGGAATCACATCGATGCGGGTCTGGATCCCGCCGGCCTGCAACCGCTCCTGAATCCAATCGAGGGATCGATCGAAGTCGGAGTTGCCCGCGACCCGCCAGAGCGGAGCGATCTTCGTCGCCAGCTCCATCGCGACGTGCTCGTCCACGCGCGCCTCGATTGCCGCGTAGGTGCGCTCCGCCTTGGGCGGGAGCGATCGATCCAGCGGCGGCAGGTGCGGCACCGCGTCCTGCGCCTGAAGGCCAACCCACGCGAGCAGAAAGAGCCCCACTGCGACACGCATACCGTCACATGATATGCGCGCCTTTCTGCCCTTGTGCCTTCTGCCTTCTGCCTTCTGCCTTCCTCAGGGCCGCCGCGCGTCGACACGCAGCACATGGTTCCAGTGGTGATACTCGCGGCGAATGGCCCTGAGGGCCCCGCCGTCGCCCGCCTCGACGGCGGCCGTCCGCTGCTTTTTGAGCTCCTGCATGCGGGCACGAGCCGCGGCCTTGCCTTCTCCGTGCGCGGCGTGGTGCTCGCGGGCATCGACGCCCAGCGCGGCACAGAGCGCCGGGAGCAAGTGCTCCTTGTTCATCTGCGTGAAGCCCTGCACGGCGTCGTGCTGAATGTCTTTCGCGATGTCCCGCAGTTCCGCGAGGTTCTTCGTCTTGAGCTCTTCGTAGGTGTAGGCCACTGGATGCACCTCCCTACCGCCACTGTTTACCCGGTCCGGTGATACCTCGGCAAGCCCATTTCCCTCTGCCAAGGTCAGCGCTGAACCGGTGAGTAGGTTACGCCGTCCGGAGAGTCTTGAACCTCGACGCGCGCCAGCGTGTCGCCCGTGACCAGGTCGAGCACGAGCATCGAGTTGTCGTTCCGCACGGTCACGAACGCGTGCCGGTTGTCGGGATGCGGAAATACGCCGGCGGTGGACGGGTCCTTCACCTTCGTGCGGCCCAGCGGAATCGATTTGACAACGCTCTGCGTCGCGACGTCGCCGACCACCAGCGACGAGGCCTGGGCGTGCGGAATGAGGGCGCGGGTCCCGTCGGGCGTGAACTGGATGCGATACGGAAAGCCCGCCGACTTGATCTGCTTCACGACCTCGAGACTCGTCGTGTCGATGATCGAGATCGTGTCCGCAGCACGGTTGCCGGCCCACACCCAGCGGCCATCGGGCGTTACACCCACGCCTTCGCACTCCTCTCCGGTCTTGACGTCCTTGATCTTCACGCCGGTCTTGAAGTCGAACGCGCTGACGCTGCCGTCGCGCATGTTCGAGCAGTAGAGGCGGGCCCGGTCGGTCGAGAGCGCCAGCATGTGCGACACGCCGGCCTCGGTGCGGAACACGCGCTCGATCGCGCCGGTCGTGACGTTGACGAGGAGCAACGCCTGGTTCGCTTCCGAGGTCACGACGACGTGCGTCGGGTCTACCCATCGGACGTCGTGCGGCGCCCGGTACTCGCCGAGATCGATCGTCTTGATCGTGTCGCCGCTCGGCAGGGCGATCAGGCTCAGCGTCTTCTGCTGACCGACGCCCTGCTTGTTGTAGTTGGTGACGAGGACCGTTCGACCATCTGGCGACGCGGCCGCCTCGTGCGGTCCGCCGACGACAGCCACATGGCGATAGGCCTCCATCGCCTTCAGGTCGACGAGCGTCACCGTGTCCGACTGCTGGTTCACGACCACCACGGTCCCGGTGAGGGCGCCGGTCGAAGGCTGCGCGGTGAGGGCGAGACTGGCCGGCAACAGGAACAGGGCGGAGAGCCAGGCGTATCTGAACATGTCGCCACCCTAATTCAGCCCGCCGGAGCGCGCAACCGCCCGCTGTCCATTGGCGATTGGTGACTGACGATTGACGACTTATTGACGATCCGCCGATTGCGGATTGCGCCATTCGATTGGCGATTCCAGCATTGCCGATTGCGGGATCCGCTGAAATGACGATTGATGATTGGCTCCCAATCAAAAATCGTGATTCCCCCAATCGCCAATGTCCGCAATGCCGGAATCCTCAATCGAATGGCGCAATCCCCCAATCCCCGGATCGTCAATAGATCGCCAATCGTCAATCGCCAAACGTCAATGGACAGCGGCTGTAGAATGCGAGGCATGATGAACGACGACAAACGCCTCGGCATGGCCTCGCGCATCAGCCGTCGAGATTTCCTGAACGGCATGGCGATTGGCGTCGGCGGTGCGATGGCCGGCCGATGGCTCTCCGGCGGCGGAGAGGCGCTCTTCGCCCAGGAAGCGTCGTATCCGCCCGCCCTCACCGGCTTGCGCGGCTCACACGCCGGGTCGTTCGAGATCCTGCACCAGCTCCGCGATCCGGCGGCGTTCTGGAAGACGGCCGGCTCGCCGAGCGACACCGGCGAGGAATACGATCTCGTCGTGGTCGGCGCCGGCATCAGCGGGCTGACCGCCGCCTACAGCTACCGGAAGGCGCGTCCCGCGGCGCGCATCCTCGTCCTCGACAATCACGACGACTTCGGCGGGCACGCCAAGCGGAACGAGTTCAGCTACGGCGGCCGGACCTACATCGGCTACGGCGGCACCCAGTCGATCGACAGCCCGGCGCCGTACAGCTCGGTGGCCAAGGGCCTCATCACCGAGCTCGGCATCGATGTGGCCGGTTACAGCAAGGCCCTCGACAGCGGCCTCTACAAATCACTTGGCCTGCGCTCCGCCTCGTTCTTCGACAAGGAGAGCTTCGGCGCCGATCGCCTGGTCGTCGGCGACGTCCGCGATGAGGCATTCCGGAACCAGGCCCCGTTCAGCGACGCGGTCAAGCGGGATCTCGCGCGCCTGCTGACCGAGAAGCGCGATCCGATGCCCGGCCTCTCCATGGCCGACAAGAAGGCGCGCCTTGCCCGCATGACCTACAAGGACTTCGTCGTCAAGGAGCTGAAGCTCGACGAAGGCGTGCTGTGGCCGTTCCAGACGCGCACGCATGGGTTGTTCGGCGTCGGCATCGACGCCGTGCCGGCCCAGGACGCGTTCGCGCTCGGCCTGCCCGGTTTCCAGGGGATGGGGCTCGACGACAAGCCGGGGCCCGGCCAGAACTACGATTCGATCCGGAGCGAGGAGGCGGAGGACTACTACTTCCACTTCCCCGACGGCAACGCGTCGGTGGCGCGGCTGCTGGCGAGGCGGCTCGTCCCCAGTGCGATTCCGGGCAGCACGGCCGCGGACCTCGTCACGACGCGCGCCGATTACGCGAAGCTCGATGCCGCCGGCGCGCCGGTCCGCATCCGGCTCAGCGCGCCGGTGCTGCGCGTCAGACACGTCGGCCCGGCCGGCGGCGATCAGCGCGTGGAAGTCACCTACGCTTCCGGCGCCGGCGCGACAAGCCTCAAGACAGTCCGCGCCCGCGGTGTCGTCCTGGCGTGCTGGCACACGGTGATCCCGGCGATCTGCCCGGATCTCCCGGCCGCGCAGAAGACGGCCATGGACTACGCGATCAAGGTGCCGCTGGTCTACACCAATGTCTTCATCCGCGATTGGACGGCGTTCCAGAAGCTGGGTGTGCAGCGCGTGTCGACGCCGTCGATGTTCCACACGTCGTTCGGGCTCGATTTCCCGGTGAGCGTCGGCGGCCTACAAGCACCAGACCGATCCCGAGCAACCGATCGTGCTGCACCTGTCGAAGGCGGCCTGCAAGCCTGGCCTGCCGACGCGCGAGCAGCATCGGGCCGGCCGCCGCGAGCTGTTGTCCACGCCGTTCACGATCATCGAGCGCAACATCCGCGAGCAGTTCGGCCGCTCGCTGAGCGGAGGCGGCTTCGACCCGTCGCGCGACGTCCTCGGGATCACCGTCAACCGCTGGCCGCATGGCTACGCGTATCAGTACAACTCGCTGGAAGATGCGTTCTGGCTGAATGGCGGCGAACAACCCTGCGCCGTCGCGCGCAGGCCGTTCGGCAGGATCACGATCGCCAACTCCGACTCGGCGGCGTACGCCTACACGATGCGGCGATCGATCATGGACATCGCGCTGCGACCGAGCTGCTGAACAGTTGACAGGGGAGCAGATCACCAGATCGCCAGATTCGCCGACGTAACGTGACCTCCTCCATACCAAAGACGCTCGGCCTCGCGGACTTGGTTCTGCTCGGTACCGTGGCCATCGTCAATGTCAACGTCGTGCCGCCGGTCAGCGGTTTCGGCCGGGCGACGCTTCTGCTGTGGCTGATTGCCTGGCTCGCCTTCTTCGTCCCGGAGGCGATCGCGGTGCTCGTGCTGTCGAAGCGCTACCCGGGCGAAGGCGGCGTGTACCTGTGGTGCCGCGAGCACTTCGGCGACCTGCACGGGTTCATCGCCGGCTGGTGTTACTGGACCAACAGCCTGTTCTACGTGCCGGTACTGCTCGTCTACATCGCCGGCGTCGCCGCCTACGCCGGAGGCGATCGGTGGGTCGGCCTGGTCGACGACAAGGCGTTCGTGGCCACGGTTGCGTTCGGGTGGCTGGCGTTCATCACGCATCGCCAACATTCGCGGGCTCTCGCGTCGGCAAGTGGATCAACAACATCGGCGGCGCCGGCGGCGTGATCACCGTGGGACTGGTGGCGCTGGCCGCGGCCGTGGCGCGAGCGAACGGGACAGCCGTGTCGCCGCCGCCGGTCACCGGGACGCTGGCCGACATGGCCGGCGGCCTCGGCGTGATGTGCTTCGCCTTCATCGGCATCGAGCTGGCCTCGACGATGGCCGACGAGATCAGGAATCCGGAGCGGGACGTCCCGCGGTCGGTGGTGATCACCGGCCTCATCTCGCTGGCCGCCTACCTGCTGGTGGCCGACGCGCTCCTCGCGCTGGTGCCGGCCGGGGAGCTCGGCGCCATCCAGGGCGTGATGCAGGCCGTGCACCAGGGGGCAGTCGCGGCCGGCGCGAGTCTGGCTGGTTGCACCGATCGCGATCGTGATGGCGATTGCGATCGGCGGATCGGCGTCGGCCTGGTTCGCCGGTCCGGCCCGGATCCCGTTCGTCGCCGGCCTCAACCACGCGCTCCCGGCGGCCCTGGGCCGGGTCCACCCGCGGTGGGGCTCCCCGTATGTGGCGCTGATCTGGTGCGCCATCGTTTCGGCGGCGCTCACCGCGCTGTCGTTCGCCGGCTCGATCCGTAGCCGAGGCCTACCAGGTGCTGCTCCGGGCGGCGGTCGTCATCAACCTGGTGCCGTTCGTCTACGCCTTCGCTGGCGCTGATGACGCTGGAAGGGCGACGCGGGGCCAGCGGCCTGGCCGGCGCCGTGGGCGCCGCCGTCACACGCCGGCCGGCATGGTCGCCGTCTTCCTGCCCACCGGAGACGTGGGAGATGTCTGGGTCTTCGAGCTGAAGATGGCGCCGGCGTCGGGAGTTCCAATCCTCGTTCGGGCTATGGCATGTACTGGAGATCGCCGCCCCCGTCCCGGCGCCCGTCCCGCCTAAGTGTTTGATGGGGCTGAGGAAATGCACGTTGACAGGGGGCCGGCCCGGCCGAATAATCTGGCCTGTTTCAGTAGTGTAACCGGCGGTATCGGCGCCCGTGTCCGGCAGGGGACATGGTCCGACGCTGGTACTGCCTGGAGGTCCGAATGCGACGTCTCACGTTGCTTTGTACGTTGTTCGTGCTTTTGGCTTTGCCCCTCACTGCGCTGGCGCAGCGCACCACCGGTGACATTCGCGGTGTCGTAACCGACGAATCCGGAGCCGTGCTTCCTGGAGTAACCGTGACGCTGCGCGGCCCAGGCGTGCCTGGCGCGCCGACGACGGTCACGAACGAGTCCGGGTGTCTATCGCTTCCCGAACCTGCCGCCAGGCACCTATCAGGTCTCTGCCGAGCTGCAGGGCTTCGCGACCAAGACGCAGACCGGCATCCCGGTCGCGCTCGGCGCGACGGTCGACGTCGACGTCCAGATGAACGTCGAGCACGCAGCAGGAGACCGATCACCGTCGTGGCCGAAACGCCGGTCGTGGATGCGGCGACCACGGAAGTCGCCACGAACTACAACCGCGAGTGGGTCGAGAACGCGCCGGTGCGCCGGTTCACGTTCTTCGACCTGATCAACGCCGCGCCGGGCGTCGCCCAGCAATCGCAGACCTCGTTCGCGCTCGAACGTCGTTCGGCTCGGCGACCAACGAGAACCTGTACCTGCTCGACGGCACGGACTTCACCGCGCCGCTGTCGGGCGCCGCGTGGCCGTGGCCGAATACCGACGCCATCGAAGAGGTCCAGTCGTTGTCGCTCGGTGCCAGCGCCGAGTACGGCAACGTTGCCGGCGCCGTCTTCAACATCGTCACCCGGCAGGGCTCGAACCAGTTCCGGGGCGACACGAACATCTACTACCAGAACTCCGGTCTGACCGGACGCAACACCACGGACGCACAGGACGGCGGGCAGCCTTACAACCGCGCCCGGTTCGTCGACAGCACCACGCAGCTCGGCGGCCCGGTCATCAAGGACAAGCTGTGGTTCTTCGGGTCGTTCCAGTTCCAGCAGGACTGGGAGTCCCAGCCGGGGACCGATAAGGCATTCCCGGCCAAGTCGAACGCGAAGCGCTATTTCTGGAAGGTGAACTACCAGATCAACCAGGACAACCGCATCCAGGTGCAGACGCACGACGACTTCTACGAGATCCCGGAGCGCGCGACGCCAAACAAGGCGCCGAGCAGCATCAACCTCAATCACGGACACAACCCCTCGCCGGGGGTGATGTACACCGCCGTGATCAATCCGACGACGGTGGTCGAGGCGCGGTACTCCGGGCTTCTACGGCACCGCCCATAACGATCCCGCTGAACGGCGGCCCCCGCATCGCCAGGCGCTACCAGGATCTCGACACCGGCAACATCACCGGCGGCATCTACTACTGGTACGACGGCAAGTCGTTCAAGACCGCGTTTGCCGGCAAGGTCACGAAGTACGCCGACGACTTCCTCGGCGCGCAGCACGACTTCAAGGTCGGCGTGCAGTACAACAGCGGCGGCGGCGAGTCGGTGAACGGCTACAACGACTACATCTACACGTACGGATCGGAGCCGTCCTACGGCTACGTGCAGAATCCCGTATCTGGAGCGGCGGCCGGATGCGCGGCATCGGCGTCTACGTTGACGACACCATTCGCGTGAACCGGCTCACGCTGAACGCCGGCGTGCGCTTCGACTCGAGCAAGGGTTACTTCAACGGCGTTCCCGATTCTCGATCGCAACGCCAACGAGATTGGCTCGACGCAGAAGGTCGACAAGCTGTTCGACTGGAACGTGATCTCGCCGCGCCTCGGCGCGACGGTCAAGCTGGACGAGGCTGGCAAGTCGTTGATCAAGGGAAGCTGGGGCCGCTACTACCGCGGCATCGTGACCGGCGAGTTCGATCCCGCGACACCGTCGATCGCCGACCGGTTCGAGTTCGACGGCACCTACGATGCCCAGGGCAACCCGCAGGATCTCGGACCTGGTCACCAGCAACGACAACCTCCGGATCGACTCGGGGTTCGAGAACCCCTACATCGACCAGTACATCGTCTCCTTCGAGCACCAGCTCTCCGATCGGATTGGGTTCGCCGTGAACGGCGTCTGGAAGAAGTGGAACAACCAGTCGGCGCTGGCAGGACATCGGCGGCACCTACGCCGACCGTGACCCGCACCGCCGAGGGGAAGGACTTCCAGCTGCTGCAGCTCACCAGCGGCGCCGACAGCCGCATCCTGCAGCTGACCAACGCCGACGAAATGGAGGCCACCTACAAGGGCGTGCACTTCCAGGTGAACAAGCGCATGTCGAACCGGTGGCAGGGCACCGTCGGCTTGACGCTGTCGAAGGCCGAAGGCCGGCTCGGCACGAGCACGGCGCGCGTCTCGCCAACGTCGAATGGCAACAGCACCGCGGGCGATTTCGGCCGCCCGAACCCCAACGACTCACCAACTCCGATGGGCTGCTCATCTGGGACCGGCCGGTTCTCTTCAAGGGGCAGCTTGTCTACGAGCTCGGGTGGGACATGACGCTGGCCGGGCAACTACATGTACCAGTCGGGCAAGCCATGGGGGCGCGAGGTGCGCTTCAACGGACTCGTCCCGGGCGCGACGCGCGTCCTCTACGAGCCCTTCAACGACGACCGTCGCGTTGCCGCGCTGAACGGCCTCGACGTGCGGCTCGAGAAGGCCCTCAAGTTCGGCGGCACCGCCGAGGGCGCCGTATTCGGCGACTTCCTCAACGTGTTCAACAACGACGCGTACGAGAGCATCGTCGACCGTCGGCAGGTGTCCACGAACTTCGGCGTGCCGTCGCGGTTCGTGCTGCCGCGCCGACTGATGATCGGCGCGAAGTTCCGGTTCTAGGACAGGAACTAGGAACCAGGAACTAGGAACGGCCCGGGGTCAGCGGCGACGCGGCCTCGGGCCGTGCTCTGTACGGGCGATTCATCGAACGCGAGGCGGGTTCGAGAACGGGACCTCCGCCCGACCGGCGACGTTCACGGCCGGAGCGCCTGTCGGCGGCGGGACAGCTCGGTGACCAGCGCGATATCGCCGGACTCTCGCGCGAAGGCGATGGCGGCGTCGAGGGCGTCGGCCGCTTCCTTGCGGCGGCCGGTGGCCGCGAGCGCCAGCGCCAGCGTGTCGAGGACACGCGGGTCGCTGCCGCCGGTCGCATCGTTCGCGCGTGCCGCCAACTCCAGCGCGCGGCTTGGTTGCCGTAGCGACGCCGGCTCCACGGTCACCAGGAGGCGCGCGAGGTTATTCGCCAAGCCGACATCGGCCGGATGCCGCTCCACCGCACGAGTCAGCAGCGGCACGGCCTCGGCGCCGCGCCCCGTGGCCATAAGCGCGAAGGCGAGCCCACCGATGACCGCCGGATCGTCCTCACCCTCGCGAACCGCGGTTGCCAGATCGGTGGCGGCGCGGCCGACGTCGCCCGATTGCAGCGCGGCCATCCCGCGGCCCCGGCGGGCGCGGGTGCGTGCCGGATCGACGGCAAGCACGCGGTCGAACGCGGCAATCGCCTCCTGGAGCCGACCAGCCGCGGCGCTCGCCTCGGCGGCCCGCAAATCACGGTCCGCGACGAGCGCATCGAGGCGCTTCCGTCCCACGGCATGGTCCGGCACCAGCGTGACGAGACGGGTGAGGTGCTCGATGGCCAGATCGCGAGCGGCCGGCTTCTATCTCTGCGAGCGCAAGATTGTAGAGCGCCACGTCGTTGTCGGCATCGAGCGTGACCGCCCTCGACCACAACGAGATCGAATCGCGCCAATACGGGAGCTGGGCGTGCGCCGACGGCGCGAAGATCGCGGCTGCGCCCCCCGCCGTCGCCAGCGCGAGGACCGCTCGCCACGGTGCACGCTGGCGCGGCGATCAGGGCGCCCAACCGCCACCGACAGCACCAGAGCCGGAAGGTAGGTGTAGCGATCCGCGGTGACTTGCAGGCCCGACGGCACAAGCCCGACGACCGGAAGCAACAACAGAATGTAGGTGCCCCAGACGGCGGCGGCCACCTTGCCCGACCACTGGCGAGTGGTGATCGCGAGGATGATCGCGGTGACGAGGACTGCCGCCACCGCCGTCAGCCAGTCGGGGACCGCGACGCGCGGCAGCGCGTCGAGTGGATTCAATGTGCCCGGCACCAAGGTCCGCTTCAGGTAGAGCGCCGGATGCGTGAGGGTCCACGCGAGGCGTGGCCCAATGCCAAACTCCGTCAGCGATTCGGTCGCGCGGGCGCTGGCTTCGAGCAGGGCCAGGGGAACGGCCACGATGCCGAAGGGCAGGACGGCACGAACCAGCGCCGTCCACGGGCGGGCGATGGCTCCGGGAATCGCGGGCGTAAGCACGATCAGGGCGAGCGGCAGGAACGGTGCGGTCACACGCGAAAGCTGCGACACCGCAAACAGGCCCAGGCTCGACCAGCGGGCGCGGACCGACCCGGTGCGTGCCCATCGCACCCAGAAGAGAAGCGAACCGAGCAGAGGGGCCGCCGAGAGCAGGTACGGGAGGGCGCTGACCCATGCCACCGGCTCCACTCGCAGCGGGTGAAGCGCGAACAGAGCCGAGGCAGCGAAGGCAATCCACCAGCGGGAAGGGCTCCGGTCGCCCCGGTCGATCATCGACGCTATCAGCCAACAGAGGAGCAGCGCATTCGCCACGTGCAGCACCAGCGCGAGGCTGTGCACGCGCGGCGCCGACGGCGGACTGCCCGAGGCCCGGGCAAACACCAGCCACGCGAGGGGTTGATAGTGCCCCATGTGCCGCGTCGTCCAGGCCCATCGCATGAGGGGCCCTGCCGGCTGCTGGAGCGACGGGTTGTCGACCAGGAGATCGTGATCGTCCCAGTTGAGGAACTCGTGAGAGCGGACCGACCAGAAGGTGGAAGCCGTGGCCACGACGAGCAGGCACACGACGGCGGCGATTTGGGTACGTCCGCTCCACCCCACGCGCCGAATGGGCGTGCGGACGGGGCGGCTGGGGCTCATCGACCCAGTTCCCCCAGGCGCTCCCTGGCCGGACGAAAAGCGGGGTCGAGCGAGAGCGCACGCTCGAACTCCGCCCGTGCGCCCGGATCGCCGGCGCGCATCAGCACCAGCCCGAGGTTGTAGGCATAGAGCGCATTCTTCGGGTCTCGCTCGATCGCCTTGCGGAACGCGTCGGCGGCCTCGACATGCTGTCCGTTCCCACCCAGCACCATGCCAAGCGAGTTCCAGTAGTCGGCCACGCTCGGATCGAGCGCGGTGGCCTCGCGGAACAGCGCCAGCGCGCGATCGGGAGCGCCACTGGTCAGGAGCAGCTCCCCCATGCGCCAGCGCACCAGGCGCGTCCTTCGGCGCCAGCGCCGCGGCCTTCTCGTAGGCGGCCATCGCGCGTGGAGTGTCACCCACCTGCTGCCAGACCTGGCCTTCGCGCTCGAAGAGCTCCGGCTCGTTCGGCGCGTCACGCTGCCCGCGCTCCAGTGCCTCGATCGCACCGCGCGGGTCCTTGCGTGCGAGTCGCGCCTCGGCGAGGCTCAGATACGCCTGGGTGAAGCTGGGCATGGCCTCGATGGTCCGCAGGAAGTTCTGCTCCGCGTCGCGGACGTCGGCCGAGGCCGAGCTGGGCCCGCCCAAGGTAGAAGTGGACCTGGAACGCATCCGACCCGGCCTTCTGGAGGCGAACGAACTTGCCGACGCTGTCGGCATAGCGCCCCTGCCGGAGTAGCGCGAGGCCGTCGCGCATCAGCCCGCTCAGAGTCCTGAACTCGTCGATCTTGTCCTTGGGATCGGCGCCGGTCGCCACCGAGTCCTTCGGCGCGCCGGGACTGACGTAGCCCAGCGCCCCCAGCTTCTGCAGCACGTCGGCCGACAGGGCCGGGCTCGCGGTCGGCGTGCTCCTCGCGCGATTGCGCTCGGCGCGCAGCAGCCCCTCGAGGGCCGTGCGCAGGCGCCCGGCAGTCTGGGGCTCGGCGGCGGCGAGGTCGCGGTTCTCGCCAGGGTCGGCCTCGAGGTTGTAGAGCTCGGGCCGCGGCGCGAGGATGTACTTCCATGCACCGTCACGCATGACGCGCAGGTCGCTCCACTGGTACTGCAAGAGCGGCGTCAGAGATTCGGCGTAGGTCATCCGCGCGATCGGCGGTCCTCCGGCGGCGAGATGCGCCTCCAGGTTGACGCCCGTGGTATCAGCCAGCGCCGGGAGGCGGAGGAGCGCCAGCACCGTCGGGGCTACGTCGACGAGACGGAACGTGCCATTCACGACGGTGTTCGCTGGCAGCCCGGGCCCCCTCATCACGAGCGGCACTCTCAGGGTGGTCTCGTAGGTGAAGAACCCGTGGCCGGTTTCGTCGTGCTCGCCCGAGGGCTTCGCCGTGGTCCGCGGTCACGACGACCAGGGCGTTCGTCCCACATCTGCCGCGCCTCGAGGCTCGCGCGCAGGCGTCCGAGCAGCGTATCGGTCCACGCGACCTCTCCGTCGTAGGGCTGGGCGGCGAACTGCGTCGCGAACGGCTCGGGCGGCTCGTAGGGATCGTGCGGATCGTAGAGATGCACCCACAGCGCCGTGCGCCTGGCCCGAACCTCGGTAGAGCGCCCGTCGAGCCACTGCTCGACGCGAGTGAGCGTGTCGTCGCCCCTCCGCTGCACCGAGCCGAACAGCAACGCCTCGTCGGTCGTGCCGGTCTTGAAGGCGTCGTCGTAATGATCGAAACCCGCGGTTGAGGCCCGACTGCGCCGACAGCACGAACGATGAGACGAATGCCGCGGTGGCGAAGCCTTGCGCCTTCAAGGCCTCGGCCAGCGTCGGCACGTCGGCCGCGAGCGGCACCGAGATGTTGTCGCGGATACCGTGCTCGGCCGGATAACGCGCCGTGAAGATCGAGGTGTGTGAGGGCCGCGTGATGGGGACGTGAGTCGTGGCATCGGCGGCACGAACGCCTTCTCGGGCGAGACGATCGAAGTTCGGGGTCGGGAATCGTCGTGTTGCCGTAGGCCCCAAGCCGATCGGCGCGCAAGGTGTCGATGGTGACGATGACGAGATGCCTGGGCGGTTCGGGCGATGACGCGCCTTGCGCCGGCGCGTTCCGGCAGGCCGGCACCATCGCGATCAGCGCGGCGACCACGAACCGGCTCACCGCGGCGCGGAACGACCCACGCCGCGCCCGCGCGTCGATCATCGCCCGCGCTCCAGCGACTGGGCGCGTGCGACTTCGCGGGCCGCCTCGTTCTCCCGGCCCATACGGGAGTAGACGTCGGCCAGGACGTAATGGCCCAGGGGCGCAATCGCTGCGATCCGGGTTCAGGGCAAGCCCCTGCTTCGCGGCTGTCTCGGCAGGCTGCAGTTCGCCCAGATCCAGCAAGGCCTTGGCCAGATACAGATGTCCCTCGGCAAAGTCGGGCCGGGTCTCGACTGACGCGCGGAATCGGGTTGCCGCCTCGGCGGTTCGCCTCTCCTTGAGCCAGAAGGCGGCCAAGGTTGAACTGCGCACCGTAGTTCTTGGGGTTCGCCGCGACTTCGGCCTCATAGGCGGCGCGCGCCGCGCTGGCATTGCCGCGTTGCTCCTGTATCAGCGCAAGGTTGTATTGCCCGCGCGGTACGTCGGCGCGCAGGCTGATCGCCTCCTTCAACACCTTCTCGGCCTCGTCGTAGCGCTTGAGCTCGAGGTAGGCCTCGCCCAGCTTGACCAGGAAGGGCGGACGATCGACGTCGAGCGCCAGCCCCTGTGTCAATACCTCCAGTGCCTTGGCCGGCTCGCCGCGCTGCATGAAGATGTCGCCAAGCTGAAAGTTGGCGCGGCCGCTTCTCGGGTCGAGCTGTTGCGTCCGCTCGAACCCGACGATGGCCTCGTCGATCTTGACCGAGCGCGCGGTATGCCAGAGCGAGGTTGTAGGTCGAGAGGAGGTGCTCGGGATCGAGTGCGAGGGCCCGCTTGTAGGCGGCGACGGCATCGGCGTGCCGGCCGGCTTTCGTGTAGATGTTGCCCAACCGGGAGTACGCCTCGATGATGTTCGGATCCTCGCGGAGGGCCTGCTGCACCTTGGCTGCGGCCTCGTCGTAGCGGCCCGCCTCCGAATCCTCGCCGGCGACGAGCAGCAGGTTGTAGAGCGCGATGGCGTCCTTGGGATCGCCGCGAGGCCGATCCTCGAGATTCTTGGCACTGACGCCGCTCACGTAGCCGAGGGCGCGGAGGCGCTGCTCCACCTCCGGTGTCACCGCCTGCGGCTTGCTGACCGCCTCGCTGCGCGTCGTCTCGCCGACGAGGGCGCGCAGGCCGCGCTCGAACGCCTCGGCGCGGACGGGATCGGCAGCCGCGATGTTGTGCTCCTCTTTCGGATCCTTCGCCAGATCGTAGAGCTCGCGGCGAGGCGCGAGAATGAACTTGAACTGCCCGTCGCGGACCGCCGTGAGCTCACTCCAGCCGTAGTGGTATCTCGGATACCAGGTCTCGGACAGCGCCAGCAGCTCGACCGGCTGGCCGTCGAGCGCGGGCCGCAGCGACTTGCCCTGGACGCTCGAAGGGACATCGATGCGGGTCAAGGTCGAGCACCGTTGGCATCACGTCGACGATGCGCACCTGGTCGGACACGACGCGAGGCTCGATGCCGGGACCGGCTGATGATCAGAGGAATCTGCGACCGCGGCGTCGTAGACGAAGAACCCGTGCTGCTGCTCGCCGTGTTCGCCGAGCTGTTCGCCGTGGTCGGCGAGGACGACCACGAGGGTGTCGATCCAGCGTCCCGGCGGCGCGGAGCGCGTCAATCAGGCGCCCGACCTGCCGATCGACGAAGGCCACTTCGGCGTCGTAGGCGCCGAGGCGTGTCCTGGGGAACTGCTCCGCCACGTCCGCGGGCGCATCGTACGGCGCGTGGGCATCGTAGAGGTGTACCCAGGCAAAGAACGGGCGGGAGTCTGTCTGCTTCAACCACGCGAGCGCACGGTCGACCACCTGGTTTCCCGGACGCTGGATCGCGTCCAGGCCGGGACCAAAGTCCTCTGAAAGATCGAAATCATCGAAATACTCGTCGAACCCCTGCGCGATTCCCCAGCGCGAGTCGAGCACGAAGGCGCCGACGAACCCGCCAGTGCGATAGCCGCTGGCCTTGAACACCTCGGCCAGAGTGGTCACGCGGTCTTCGACGTGGAATCCGGTGTTGTCTCGTACGCCGTGCCCTCCCGGAAACGCCCCGCTGAAGAGTGAGGTGTGCGCCGGCAGGGTCAGCGGCACCGTCGTCGTCGCATTCGCGAAGCGAGCTCCTCGGGCCGCCAGCTGATCGAGCACCGGCGTGCGCGCGCTCGAGTACCCGTAAACACCTACGTGGTCCGCTCGCAACGTGTCGAGCGTGACGATCAGGACGTTGGGAGGGGACGCGAACCGACTGCAGGCGGCCAGCAACACCGTGGCGAGCAGCCACGACAACGCTCTTCGCCTCAGCCCAAGGTCGAACATTTCATCGATCTTACTGCGGAGCATCGTCATCCCGGTTGAGAGCCAGCGACTGCGGCGTGGTTCCTGGCACACCTCTACGACGCCCACGTCGCTGTATCGCCCGCCGGCGGCAGCGCTCGACGCGGCGGGTGGCGACCCATACAACGGCGGGATCACCTTCGCCGACGAGCAGCTCGGGCGACTGTTCGAGCGCCTCGACGCGCAGTCCCGACGCCACGCGTACCGCTACCATCATCGTCGGCGACCACGGCGAGAGCCTGGGAGGGCACGGCGAGCCCACGCACGGCATGCTGCTGTTCGAGCCCGCACTGCGTGTGCCGTTCGTCATCAAGGCGCCAGGCTTGGCGCCGGGCGAGCGGAGCGATCCGGCCGTCACCGTGGACCTGCCCCGAACGATCGCGCACCTGACCGGCGGCGAGCCGGATTCGTGGACGGGCCGCGACTTCCTCGATCCCGTCCCAAGGACGTGGAAGCAATCAGCGAGACCGACTACCCGACCGCCGCCGGCTGGTCGCCACTTCGCCCGGTGGTGAACGGCCGTTGGCAGCTGATTCTGTCCTCACGCGCCACGTTGTACGAGCTCGACGGGGATCCAAGATGGCCGCTGGCATAGGGATCCCGATGCTCGCCGGGCCGTGGCTGTACTGGAAATCCCGCCTTCGTCCGGGCGTCCGTCCTGCCTAAGTGTTTGATGGGGCTCAAGAAAAGCACGTTGACAGGGGACCGGGGCGGCCGGATAATCTGGACTGTTTCAGTAGTGTAAACCGGCGGTATCGACGCCCGGGTCCGGCAGAGGACGCGGCCGACGCGGTACTGCTTGGAGGTCAGAATGCGACGTGTCACGTTGCTTTGTACGTTGTTCGTGTTGTTGGCTCTACCCCTCACGGCGCTGGCGCAGCGCACCACGGGTGATCTTCGCGGTGTGATCACCGACGAATCCGGTGCGGTGCTCCCCGGTGTCACGGTCACGATTCGAGGCCGGGGCGTCCCCGGCGCCCCGACCACCGTCACCAACGAATCCGGCATCTATCGCTTCCCGAACCTTCCTCCCGGCAGCTATGACGTGACCGTCGAGCTCCAGGGATTTGCCACGCAGAATCAGACGGGCGTACCGGTCGCTCTCGGCGCCACGGCTGAACTGAACGTGCAGATGAAGGTCAGCAG
The DNA here is from genome assembly GCA_963709325.1 of uncultured Acidobacteriota bacterium. Classification (GTDB taxonomy): domain Bacteria; phylum Acidobacteriota; class Vicinamibacteria; order Vicinamibacterales; family UBA2999; genus VFZN01. The sequence goes on from CAVPVV010000003.1 coordinate 406,715, forward strand.
CCAGTCGGAGACCATCACGGTCACCGCGGAATCGCCGGTGGTGGACACCGCCAGCACGCAGGTGTCGACCAACTACGGGCGCGAATGGGTGGAGAACGCACCGGTCCGCCGGTTCACGTTCTTCGACCTCGTGAACGCGGCGCCCGGCGTGAGCCCGGCGACGTCCACCGAGCTCACGCTCGCAGTCGTTCGGATCGGCGACCAACGAGAACCTCTATCTCCTGGACGGCACGGACTTCACGGCCCCGTTCACGGGGGCCGCCTGGCCGTGGCCGAACACCGACGCGATCGAGGAGGTGCAGGTGCTCTCGCTCGGCGCGCCGGCCGACTACGGGAACCTCGGAGGCGCCGTATTCAACATCGTCACCCGCCAGGGCAGCAACCAGTTCAGGGGCGATGCGAACCTCTACTGGCAGCACCAGAACCTCACGGGCCGGAACACCACCGACGCGCAGGACGACGGCTTGCCCTACAACCGCGACAAGTTCGTGGACACGACCTGGCAGCTGGGCGGCCCGATCATGAAGGACAAGTTCTGGTTCTTCGGTTCTTATCAATACCAGAACGACGCCGACTCCCAGCCTGGCACCGACCCGGCTACGCCCGCGAGGTCCACTGCGAAACGTTACTTCTGGAAGCTGAACTACCAGATCAACCAGAACAACCGTATCCAGGCCCAGACCCACGACGACTTCTACCGCATCCCGGGGCGTGCGACCGCAAACCTGGCGCCGAGCACTATCGGCGTCGAGAACGGCCACAACCCGTCGCCCGGGATCATGTGGAACTCCGTCATCAACCCGACCACGGTCCTCGAAGTCCGGTACTCGGGTTTCTACGGCGTTGACCACGGGGACCCGCTGAACGGCGGCCCGCGCGTCAACCGACGCTTCCAGGACCTGGACACCGGCGCGATCACCGGCGGCATCTACTCCTGGTATGACGGCAAGAGCTCCAAGACGGCGTTCGCGGCGAAAATGACGAAGTACGCGGACGAGTTCCTCGGCGGCAGCCACGACTTCAAGTTCGGCGTCCAGTTCAACAGCGGCCTCGGTGAGTACACCTACGGCCCGAACGACTACATCTACACCTCCGGCGGCGTGCCGCAGTACGGCTACACCCAGCTGCCCTACACGCAGGGCGGCCGCATGAAGGGGGTCGGATTCTATGCCGACGACACCTATCAGCTGGGCCGCGCCACCCTGAACCTCGGGCTGCGGTTCGACACCAGCAAGGGCTACTTCGTCCCGCAGGATCTCCTCGATGCAGAGGGGAACCCGACCGGCCAGCAGTCGCCTGGCGTTGACGAGGTGTTCCGCTGGAACGCTCTGTCGCCGCGCCTCGGAGTCACTTACAAGGTGACGAGCAACGGCTCCGCCGTCGCGAAGGTGAACTACGGCCGCTACTACCGCGGTATCGTGACCAGCGAGTTCGACAACACGACGCCGTCAATCACGACGAAATACCTGTTCTCCGGGACCTACAACGCCAACGGCGTGCCGTTGGACACGGAGGGCGTCACCGACCCGTCAATCTTGACGGTGGACCCGAATCTGTCGAACCCCTACATCGATCAGTTCATCGCGAACTGGGAACAGCAGATGGGCGCCAACCTGGGCTTCTCGGTGAGCTACGTCTACAAGCGCGGCGAGAACAACACCGCGTTCCCGGACATCGGCGGCACGTACCAGCTGGTGCCATGGACGGCGGCCCCGGCCGGGGTAAACGTACCGGCAGGTGTACCAGCTGACGAGCGGCGGCGACTCGCGGCTGTTCCAGCTTCGCAACGACGACCGCATGTTCTGCGCTACAAGGGAATCGCCTTTGAAATCAAGAAGCGCATGTCGAACCGCTGGCAGGCGAACTTCGGCTACACGTTCTCGAAGTCCGAAGGCCGCCAGGGTTCGAGCTCGGCCCGTGCCACGCCGCTCACCTCAGGCAGGTCAGCACGGCCGGAATCTTCGGGCAGAACCCGAACGATTTCATCAACAGCGAAGGCAGACTGCAGAGCGATCGGCCGCACGTGCTGAAGTCGCAGTTCGTGTACGAATGGCCGTGGCGGGTGATGACCTCGGCCAACTTCCAGGTCCAGAGCGGCAAGCCGATCATCGAGGAGATCCGACCAGCCGCCAGCGTGACCCGCATCCCGGGCACGACCCGCGTCGTGGCCAACCCGATCAGCGGCGACCTGCGGACTGACACCTGGACGCAGCTCGACGCCCGCGTCGAGAAGGCGTTCGGGCTCGGGGGCACGACGGAACTGGCGGTGTTCGGTGACTTCCTGAACCTGTTCAACGCCGACACCAACGAGAGCGTTCTGGATCGGCGCATCACTAATGAGACCTACCTGGTGCCGTCGCGGTTCATCGCCCCGCGTCGCCTGATGCTCGGCGGGAAGTTCCGCTTCTAGATAGGAGTCAGAAGTTAGGCGTTAGGAGTCAGGGTAACGGCCCGGGGTCAGCGGTAGGCGCGACCCCGGGCCGTGATCTGTACGGACAGGTCGCGGTCGCCCTGTATCGCGGCGACCTGCGCGGCTTGCGCGTTGACGCGGCGCGCATCCTCCATCCGGCCGAGTCTGGCGAGCGCCGCGTTGTCGAGGATGACGAGGTTGTCGTCCCAGTTCAGGAAGGAGAACCCGAGCGCGGGCGAGAACGTCACCCACACCGCCGCGACAAGAATCGCGACCGACGACACACGGCGGAGCATTTCTCGCAGTCTAGCGCGGGCCAAAAGAAACCACGAAGACACGAAGCAGATCACGAAGGGCGCGAAATCTTTCTTGGGAAGCACGCGTGCCACACCAAAAGGAGAGTCTTCGTGCCGTCCTTCGTGTCTTCGTGGTCTCTTTATCTCAGCTCCACCAGGCGCTCGCGCGCGGGGGCGAAGCGGGGATCGATTTCGAGCGTGCGGCGAAACGCGGCCCGGGCCTCATCGCGCTTCTGCTGCCGCGCCAGCGCCAGCCCCAGGTTGTAGCGGTACTGCGCGTTCGACGCCTCGCGCGTCGACGCCTCGCGGAACGCCTGCTCCGCGCCGGGCAAATCGCCATTGCCGCCCAGCACCATGCCGAGCGAGTTCCAGTAGGACGCGGTCTCCGGATCCAGCTTGACCGCCTCGCGAAGCAGGCGCACCGACTCGTCGACCCGCCCGACATCCCTCAACAGCTCGCCGAGCTTCACCCGGATCAGCGGATCCTCTGGCGCCAGCGATGCCACCTCCTGGTACGCCTGCACCGCCGCGCCGGCCTCGCCGAGACGCCTGGCGATGTCTCCCTGCCGCTCGACGAGCCGCGGATCCTGCGGCGAGACGACCCGGCCGCGCCGAACCGCGTCGGATGCTTTCGCCAGATCGTCCGCGCCGAGGTAGGCCTCGGCGAGGCCGACGAACGCTGCCGTATACGCCGGCAGTCTCTTGATCGCTTCTTCGTATTGGGTGGCCGCGTCGCGATACCGCTTCAGCCCCATCAAGGCCCGCGCCGCGTAGTAATGCGACTCGAAGCTGTCGTTCCCGCGAGAGAACAGCGTCTGGAAGCTGGCGATGCTGTCGGCGAACCGTGCCTCCCGCAGCGCGACCAGTCCTTCGCGCATCAGCGTGTTGACCTCCTGGTACTCCTCGATCTTGTCCTTCGGGTCGGCACCGGCGGCCTTCGCCGAAGTCCCGCCGGCCGAACTGACATAGCCGAGCGCGCCGAGTTTCTCCAGCAGATCGGGCGGGATAGCGGCGGTTTCGGCGGGCGTCCTCGCCAGCAGCGCCTGCTCCACGCGGAGCCGCTGCTCGATCCCGTTCCGGTAGGCGCGGGCCCGTTGGCCCTCCCGCTCCATCAGGTTCTCGCGCTCGCCGGGATCGCGATCGAGATCGTACAGATTCGGGCCGCGGCGCGAGGATGTACTTCCATCGGCCGTCGCGAATCGCACGCAGATCGCTCCACCCGAAATGAACGAGCGGCGTCAGCGATTCCGCGAACGTCACCTCTTCGTCCATCGACGTGCCGCGCAGGGCAGGCCCCAGCGAGCGGCCCGACACCTTCGGCGTCTTGTCCGCTAACCCCATCAAATCCAGGGCCGTCGGCATCAGGTCGACGGCCTTCGTGACGAATCCGAGCTTCGTTCCGGGCGCAATCCCGGGCCCCCTCAGCAGCAGCGGCACGTGCAACGTCGTCTCGTAGACGAAGAACCCATGCACGGCCTCCTTATGCTCCTCCAGTCCCTCTCCGTGGTCGGAGGTGACAACGAGCAGCGTGTCGTCGCGCAGGTGGTTCGCGGTCAGCGCCGTGTCCAGGCGCCCGATGAGCTCATCGGACCATGCGACCTCGCCGTCATACAAACGATCCTTGTACTCTGAGGCGTACGGCTCCGGCGGTTCGTAGGGATCGTGCGGGTCGTAGAGGTGAATCCACGCGAAGCGACGCTCGCCACCGCCCTGGCCCTGCCCCAGCCATGCCACCGCCTCCCCCATGGTCTGGTCGCCCCGCTTCTGGATCGTGTTGAGGAACCGCGCGTCGTCTTCGCCGATGTCGAAGCGATCTGAGTAGTGATCGAAGCCGCGATTGAGGCCCGACTGTCGCGACAAGACGATGCTCGAGACGAACCCGGCGGTCTTGAACCCCTGCTGGTGCAGGAGCTCGGCGAGCACCGGCACGTTCTTGGCCAGCGACGGCGACACGTTGTCGCGGATGCCGTTCTCCGCCGGGTAGAGACCGGTAAAGAGCGACACGTGCGACGGCCGTGTCAGCGGCACGTGAACCGAGGCGTGCTCGGCCATCGCGCCTTCGCGCGCCAGTCGATCCAGGTTCGGAGTCTTCACGGTGGTGCTGCCGTAGGCGCCGAGCCGATCGGCGCGCAGCGTGTCGATGGTGACGATGACGAGGTGCCGGGGCGTCGCCGAGCGGACCGGTCCGACGGGTGCGGGCCGACACGAGGCGAGCGTCAGGCCGACGGCAACCAGCGCGAGCAGCTTCGTGCCTCTCACGACTCCGATCTCACTTCTCACTTCGGACTCGACTCTGCATCTGGCGGCCGAGCTCGACCTGCCGCTTTGCGTCGGACTCGCGACCCATGCCGCCATACACGTCTGCGAGGACGAAGTGACCGAGTGGCGCAACCGCCGGGTCCGGCTTCAGCGCCAAGCCGCGCAGCGCCGCCTGTTCCGCGCCGGCCATGTTCCCGGCGTCGAGCAGCGCCTTGGCCAGATACAGATAGCCGGTGCCGAACTCGGGATCGAGGTCAACCGCGGCCCTGAAGTGCGTAATCGCCTCGGGTCGACGGCCTCCCGCGGCCAGTAGCTTGGCGAGGTTGAAGTGCGGCTGCGACAGCTTCGGGCTGTTCCTGATCTCCGCTTCGTACTCGGCGATCGCGCCCTGCGGGTTACCCCGCGCCTCGTAGACGAGCGCGAGGTTGTAATGAGCCATCGCCTGCTCCGGCTTGAGTGCGATGGCGTCGGTCAGCGCCTTCTGGGCCAGGTCGAGCTGATTCGTCGCAATCCGAACTTCCGCCAGCCGAGTGAGGAACGCCGGCCGATCGGCGTCGAGGGTGAGCCCCTGCTCGAGCAGCCGTGCCGCTTCGCCAAAATCCTGGTGGCGGAGGGCAATGTCGGCCAGCTGGTAAAGCGGCTTGGCGCCGCGCGGATTCAGCTGGAAGGCGCGCTCGAAACCGGCCTTCGCTTCGTCCTCCATGCCTGCCGTCTTATAGGCAAGGGCCAGGTCCCAGATCGCCCCCTGATGCTCGGGATCCACGGCGAGCGCCCGTCGATACGCGACAATGGCGTCTTTGGTCCGGCCAGCCTTGGTGTGCATGTTGCCGAGCATCGTGTAGCCCTCGATGACGTTCGGATCGGCGGCGAGCACCTCCTGAACCTTGGCGATACCGGCCTCGAGGTTGCCGTCGACCGAATCCTGGGCCGCAATCTTCAGCAGGTTGTAGAACCGGATCATGTCCTTCGGATCGGTGCGGGAACGCTCCTCCATCGCGGCACGGGTGGGCGTGCTGGCCACGTATCCGAGGGCTCGCAGCCGCTGTTCCGTGTCGGGATCCATCGCCTGCGGCTGCTGCGTCACGGCCCTGGTCGCGGTGCGCTTCGCGATGTCCTGGAGCGCCCGCTCGAGCGCGTCAGCCATTCGAGGGTTCTCTGCAGACAGCTCCCTGGTCTCGCCCGGATCCGCGGCGATGTCGTAGAGCTCGCGGCGCGGCGCGGCGATGAACTTGAAGCGCCCGTCGCGGACCGACGTGAGCTCGCTCCATCCGTAGTGGTACCGCGGATACCAGGTTTCGCTATAGGCCAGGAGATCCAGCGTCTCCCCGCGGGCCAGCGGCATGAGGCTTTGCCCCTGCACGCCCTCCGGGGGCGACACCCCGATGAGGTCCAGCACCGTCGGCATCACGTCCACGATCCGCACCTGCTCGCTCACGGCCTTCGCCGGTACTCCGGGCCCGGCGATGATCAGCGGAATGTGGAGCGCCGCGTCGTAGATGAAAAACCCGTGCTGCTAGCTCCTCGTGCTCGCCGAGCGACTCACCGTGGTCGCCGACGACGACGACGAGCGTGGAGTCGAGCTGCCCGGAATCCTTCAATGCCGACAGCACGCGTCCGATCTGCTCGTCGCTCGCCGCGATTTCGCCGTCGTACCGGGCTGTCGGGGAATCGCGATCGAAACGGCTCGGGTGGCCGATACGGTGCGTGGGGATCGTAGATGTGCACCCAGGCAAAGAACGGCCGGTCGCGATCCTCGGCGAGCCACGCGAGCGCGTGATCCACGACGTCCTTGCCGGGACGTTGCGCGGCGTCGATCCCCGCCGCCAGGTCGAACTTCGAGAGATCGAAGTCGTCGAAGTAGGTATCGAAGCCCTGGGCAATGCCCCAGCGCCGGTCGAGCACGAACGCGCCGATGAATCCGCCGGTGCGATAGCCCTGTCCCTTGAGCGTCTCGGCGAGCGTGGTGAGGGAATCGTCGACGTAGAAGCCGCCGTTGTCGCGGACGCCGTTGAAGGTTGGAAACGTTCCCGTCATCAGCGACGTGTGCGCGGGCAGGGTGAGCGGCACCGAGGTGGTGGCCTGCGCGAAGCGCAATCCGCGGGCGGCCAGTCCGTCGATCACCGGCGTGGCGGCCGCGCCGTAGCCGTAGCTGCCCAGATGATCGGCCCGGAGCGTATCGACGCTCACCAGCAGCACCGAGCGCGGTCGCGCATCGAGGCCGGGTACTGCCCCGCTGCCAGAACCAGGCCGCAGCGACCGCGACTATCAGCACAAGCGCGGCAAGCGCGCCCTTCCGCATCTTGTTATGGTATCGCGCCGCCTTGGGCCTTTGCCCTTTTGCCTTCTGCCTTGACCTGCTCGAGTAGCGGCCCGGGCATCCGGCGTATCATCGAGTCCGTCGCGTGTTGCTCCGCCGACTTGCCTGCCTCGCCACACTCGCTCTGCTCGCCGCATGCCGATCGGCGCCGAGCGCTTCTCATCCCGTCAATGTCCTGCTCGTCACGCTGGACACGACCCGCGCGGATCGCTTGGGGCGCGGCTTCACGCCAAATGTCGATCGCGTCGCGGCCCAGGGGCTGCGCTTCACCGAAGCGCGAAGCGTTGTCCCTCTGACACTGCCAGCTCACGCATCGATCATGACTGGATACCTGCCAGCTGGACACGGAGTTCACCTGAACGGGTCTGGACGCCTGACCGGCCCCCCGACCATTGCCGTGGATCTGCAGGACCGCGGCTACGCCACGAGAGCAGTCGTCGGCGCATTCGTGCTCGATCGGCGCTTCGGTCTCGATGCCGGATTCGACGAGTACGACGACCAGATCGCCAGGAATCCCAACGCCACCGACGTACTCGAAGCCGAGCGGCCGGCGAACGAGGTGGTGGATCGCGCAGTGGCGATGCTCGACGCGCTGCCGCCAGACGGGCCCTGGTTCCTGTGGGTCCATCTCTACGACGCACACTCGCCGTATCGCCCGCCCGCCGCTGCGCTTGCTCGCGCCGGCGGCGATCCCTACAACGGCGAGATTGCGTTTGCCGACGAGCAGCTCGGCCGGCTGTTCGCAAGAGTCGAGGCCAGGCAGGACGCCGGCCGAACCGCGACGATCATCGTCGGCGACCACGGCGAAAGCCTTGGAGAGCACGGCGAGCCAACACACGGCATGCTGCTGTTCGAGCCGGCGTTGAGAGTGCCGTTCATCATCCGGGCGCCCGGAGTCGCTCCGGGCGACCGCCACGATTTCGCGGACATTACCGATGTCACCCCGACCATTGCCGGTATCACGGCGCAAAACGCGAACGGCTGGATGGGGCACGACCTGCTGGGCCCGCCCCCGGAAAGGGACGAGTCAATCAGCGAGACCGATTACCCCACCGCCGCCGGATGGTCGCGCCTTCGCGCGCTGGTGAACGGCCGTTGGAAGCTGATCGTCTCCTCACGCACGCAGTTGTTCGATCTCGCGGCCGACCCGGGAGAGCAGCGCGACGTGTCCGCGACGCAACCAGAGCTCGCTCGATCGATGACGAGGAGTCTCACCCTCACCGAGAGCTCCTTGGAGCAGTCGACGAAGCGCCCGCCGGCAAACGGCAGCCTGCCTGCCGACACGGCGGCCCGCCTCCAGTCGCTCGGCTACGTCGCCGCGGCACGTCCGGCCGCACCGCCGAAGTCCGACGCCATCGATCCCTCGACAGTCATGCCCGACTGGGCGGCTTTCGAAGAAGCGCTGGCGGCGGTCACCGACGGTCACCCGGCCGAGGCCTTGCCCTCACTCGCTCGCGTCGCCAAGGCCTACCCCGACGCCTCGCTGTTCGCGATCACCTACGCCCGCGCGCTGTCCGCCGCCGGAAAGAAGCGCGACGCGCTCGAACGCTTCCGAGCCGCGGTCGCGAAATGGCCAACAGACCCTTTGCTCTATCACGAGCTGGCCGTTGCCGCGCGGGAGTCCGGCCTCGCGGTGGAGGCGCTCCGCGCCGAACAGGCGTCGCTCGCGATCACCCCGAACAACCCGCTCGCCCTGAACGGCAAAGGATTGCTGCTCGCGGATGCTGGCCGCGACTCTGAAGCCGCCCAGGCGTTCGAGGCGGCGACCGCCGCCGATCCCACCAACGCGGTGTATCTCGCCAACCTCGGCAACGCGCGCCGCGCCGCCGGCGATCTCAAGGGCGCGGAAGACGCGTACCGGCGAGCGCTCGAGCGCAACGGCGCGCTTGCCGACGCGGCCAACGGACTCGGCGTCATCCTCGTGCAGCAGCAACGGGCGCGAGAAGCGGTCCCGCTCCTCGAGCAGGCCGCGCGCGATGAATCCTTCGTCGAGGCCCAGCTCAATCTCGGGATCGCGCTGCAGCAGAGCGGGGACCCGGCCCGGGCCGCAGTGCAGTATCGCAAGGTGCTCGAGGCCCCGGCCCACTACCGTCGCGAGCGCGAGGCCGCGCGGACGCTGCTCGCGCAGGTGGACCGACGGTGAGGCACGCCGCGTGCCTGATGGCGCTTCTCGCGCTCGCGGGGTGCCGCAGCGGCACCCCGCGTGTTGAGCCAGCCCGCCATGTCGTGCTCATCACCATTGACACGCTGCGCGCTGACGCCGTCGGCGCCTACGGATCGTCGGCGGCGCGGACGCCGACGCTCGACGGGCTTGCCCGCGACGGCGCCCGCTTCGAGCGTGCGTGGGCCACCGCGCCAATCACCCTGCCCTCGCACGCCAGCCTGCTGACCGGCCTCTATCCTCCAATGCACGGCGCGCGGCACAACGGCATCGCGGTGAAAGACAGCGTCCCCACGCTCGCGACGACGCTGAAGGCAGACGGTTTCGACACCGGCGCGTTCGTCTCAGCGTTTCCGCTCGATCGCCGCTTCGGCCTGGCCCGCGGCTTCGACGTCTACGACGACGAACTGCCGCGATCACCCGAGGGGCGGCCGCTCAACGAGCGAAGTGGTACCCAGACGGTTGACCGGGCGATCGCCTGGCTCCGAGCCCGGGGAGACGCTCGTCTCTTCCTGTGGGTGCACCTGTTCGAGCCGCACGCGCCCTATGGCACGCCGGCGTCCGGCGGCTCGGCCAGGGAACGCTACGCGGACGAGGTGACCGCCGCGGACCGCGAGGCCGGCCGGCTGCTCTCCGCCCTCGGCGATCGCGCCTCGCAGACCCTCGTCATCGTCGCCGGCGATCACGGCGAGGCATTTGGCGAGCACGGCGAGATCGGGCACAGCATCTTCGTCTACGACACGACGCTGCGCGTCCCGCTCATCGCGCGAGGGCCAGGCATCCCGCACGGCACGTTGATCCGAGACGACGTGTCGTTGATCGACATCCCCGCCACCGTTCGCGCGCTCACCGCCGTCGATACCATCCGTCCTGGCGAAGGCCTGTCGCTCACGCCCACGCTGGGTGGAAATTCGCTTGCGCCACGCGCCCTGTATGCGGAATCGTTCGCGCCGCTCTTCGATTTCGGCTGGGCATCCCTCCGATCGGTGCGCGACGGCCGTTGGAAGTACATCGCCGCGCCGCGGCCGGAGCTCTTCGACCTCTCGAAGGACCCGGGTGAAGACAGCAACGTGTCGGCGGCGTCACCCGACGAGGCCGCGCGACTGGACAAGGTGGCGGATTCGAGGAGCTCGGCGGAGCCCGGCTCATCTGTCACGCCGCCTGCCGACGTCACGGCGCGCCTCGGCTCCCTCGGGTACGTGAGCGGAGGAAACCGCGGCGGGACGACACGCGCCGATCCCAAGGACCGGATCGAGATCGCGGCGCAGATGGCGATGGTGACGTCGGATGAAGTGCAGGGTGAGGCGCGCATCGCCGCGCTCGAGAGCATCCTGCGAGCCGACCCTGGGAACCCGCAGGCGCACCTGAGACTGGGCTACGCCGAGATCGAGCGGCAGCGCTGCGCCGCCGCGGTGCCGCACCTCCAGGCCGCGCTGGACGCACACGTGCCGTCTGCCGATGCGGGCCTCGGGCTCGCAGCGTGTTTCGGCCAGGCGGGTAATACCGGCGCCGCCGAACGCGCCCTCGAGGCCGCGCTCGCTGCCGAACCGGGTAATCCGATCGTCACCGCCAATCTCGGCATTCTGGCGCTCGAGCAAGGTCACGCTGATACCGCCATCGCGCGTTTGCGCGACGCCCTCGAGCGGGAGCCGGCGCTGCTCGAGGCTCGATTCGCCCTGGCACGCGCGCTCGCCAGGACCGGAGATCGCATCGGCGCGCTCCGCGAGGCGGAGCGTCTTCTCGATCAGCTGCCCGCCAGCGCACCGCAACGAGCGGAAGTCGAACGGCTCGTCACAGCCTTGAAGTGACTAATAGCGGCCTGGTGATGCCGTTCGTCACAGGAATCTTGTGGCAAAGTGCTGTAATTCTGCACAACATCTTGTTTTTCTAGCACTTAGAGCCAGTGACCGGTCTTGACTTCGAAACTCAGGAGTGTTGTGATGGCTGACGACTGAAAATTTGAACGAACGTTCGCTATGGAAGCACGTTCGGAAGGAGTTGCCCTGTATGCGCACCAAGCGGCTTGCCGCATCTCTTGCGCTGTGTCTGTTTGTTTCTGCCTCAGCCCTCGCACAGCAAACCACCGGTAACGTGATCGGCCGGATCCTGGACGACCAGGGTGGCGCCATTCCCGGCGCGTCGATCACCGCCGCCAACCCGGCCACCGGGTTCACCCGTGACGCGGTCAGCGACGCGGAAGGCGTCTATCGCCTCAACGCCCTGCCCGTCGGCCGCTACGACCTCAACATCCAGCTGCCCGGCTTCACCTCGATCGACCAGAAGGGCGTCATCGTCAACGTCGGCCAGACCATCACTCTCGACTTCCGCCTGAAGGTGGCGGCCCTGGCCGAGACCGTGACGGTGACCGGCGAGTCGCCGCTCATCCAGGCCTCGGCCTCGTCGGTCGGTGGCATCGTGGAAATCGGCCGCATCGAGAGCATCCCGCTCAACGGCCGTCAGTTCGCGAACCTCGCCGCGACGCTGCCCGGCGTCGGCCTCGGTTACCACTCCGATCCGACCAAGAGCACCCAGTACTCGCCGCAGATCAACGGCGGCAACGGGCGCAACGTGAACTACCAGATCGACGGCGGCGACAACAACGACGACACCGTCGGCGGCCTGCTTCAGCTCTTCCCGCTCGAAGCCATTCAGGAGTTCGCGTTCGTCACCTCGCGCTCCAAGGCCGAGAATGGCCGCAGCAACGGCGGCGTGATGAACATCGTCACCAAGAGCGGCACGAACAGCATGCGCGGCAGCTTCTTCGAGCTGTTCCGCGACAAGTCGATGAACGCCAAGACGACGACGGAGAAGACCAACAACGTCGACAAGCAGGACTATCGCCGCAACCAGTTCGGCGGCAGCATCGGCGGCCCGGTCGTCAAGGACAAGCTGCACTACTTCTTCGCGGCGGAGCGGACCCAGCAGGACACGTTCCAGGCGGTGTCACCCAGGGCCTGTTCCCCGATCTCGATGGCGTCTACGAGCACGCCGTACCGGGAGAACCTCTACAACCTGAAGGTGACGGCCAACATCGACTCGGCCAACTACCTGTCGGTGCGCTACGGCCGCAACCAGAACTCGCAGCCCTACGGCGCGGCTGCCAACCGGGCGCCCGAACGCGTGGGGAAACAGCACGAACGAGTTCAACTCGATCAACCTGAACTACAACCGCGTGATCGGCGCGAGCAAGCTGAACGAGTTCATCTTCCAGTACGCGGACTTCGCGAACAACATCTCGGCCAACAGCGCAGGATCCCTACAAGACTCTTCCCGAACCGGTCGCGGTCGGCCAGAGCCCGAACACGCCGCAGACCACGGAGCAGAAGAAGTGGCAGTTCCGCGACGACTTCTCGTGGCACCTCACCGGCAAGGGCGGCGTCGGGCCACGACATGAAGGTCGGCGTGAACTTCATCAACGAGCCGCGTCTCTACATCACGTTCAACTCCGGCAAGGGCGTCGTCCAGCACACCTACCTGACCGACAACCCGAACGGGCCGATCTCGAACGTGACGCTGAACGACGGCGACGCCGCGGCGAACATCCCGCTCAAGCAGTACGCGTTCTACGTGCAGGACGACTGGGCGCGTCACCGGCAAGCTGACAATCAACCTCGGGCTGCGCTACGACCTCATCGACGGCTACCAGTTCGACCAGTCGAAGAACCCGAACTACGTGATCATTCAGAACGCCGGCCGGGCCGGACAGCTGGCCGGGCATCAAGGGCCTGGAGAACGCCGGTCTGGACCGCAAGAACGACACCAACAACTGGCAGCCGCGCATCGGCGCGGCCTACGACCTGCGCGGCGACGGCAGGGACGTGATTCGCGGCGGGTGGGGCATCTACATGGACATGGCCTACACCAACTCGAACGCGCTGTTTGCGGCCAGCGATGCGACCGGCAACGGCTTCGGCGCCGTGCTCGTCGGTGGACAACCAGTCCGGCATCCGCAATCCGGACGGCTCGTTCTACCAGGTCGGCCAGCCGCTTGTCGAACATCGCAAGCCAGAACCAGGCCGACCCGAACGCGGTGCCGCTGTTCGGACAGTGGACGGACCCGCGGCTGCAGATGCCGTACACGCGGCAGACCTCGTTCGGCTGGTCGCACGAGCTGATGCGGAGCACGGTGATCACGGCGGACTTCGTCCGCGCCGACGGCCGCGATCTGAACGTCCGGCCGGCGCATCAACACCGGCATCGTCGGCGGCGGCGCAACTACCCGCGTCGCCTGACGTTCCTCGGCGTCAAGCCGAACGCCGATCGGCACCCGCCCGGCGATCAGCGCGCGGCGAGAGCAAGTACACGGCGATGATCCTCGGCCTCAAGCGCCGGATGCTGAACAACCTGGACTACACCGTCACCTACACGCTCGCCGAGGCGAAGAGCATGATCGGCACGGCGGCGGACGAGCTCAACGCCAACAACCTGCAGGATGCGGTGCTGCTCTACGACGATCCGCGCGTCTACGGCCCGACGTCGCGCACCGACGCGCGCCACCAGGGCTCGCTGGCGATGGTCTACCTGCTGAAGGGCTTCACCATCGCGCCGACGTTCTTCTACCGTTCGTCGCTGCCGGTCTCGACCATCACCGGCGTGGACACGAACCTCAACCGCGCGAACAACGACATCCCGGAGCGCGCGTTCAAGTACACGGACGTCGGCCAGGCGCCGGAGGACATCGGCGCCTGCGAGACCTACAACTGCGGTCGCGGCGCGCCGCGCACGCAGATGAATCTGCGCGTGTCGAACGGCTTCCAGCTGCCGGGCAGCATGCGCATCGAGGCGATTGGCGAGGTCTTCAATCTCTTCAACGCGAAGAACCCGGCCAGCTTCGTCGCCAACCAGACGAGCGCGCGCTTCATGCAGCCGAACGCCTTCGCCGGCGACTTCCAGCAGCCCGAACAGCGGGTTGGACAGATCGGCTTCCGCTTCACCTTCTAAGCGCCCCCTGAAATAACCGACCAACGGGCGCGGCGATCGACACCGATCGCCGCGCCCGAGTCATGTACGATGGGCGGCGCGAGTCGGGAGTCGGGAGTCGGTCGTCGGGAGGGGGACGAAAATGGCCGGGAGCGAATCACGATCGGGAGTGCCGGCAGGCCGGGTCATCCGAGCCTTCCGGAGACGTCGACCGGCTCAACGCGGTTGGCGTGCTGACCCGACGGGAGATCGAGGCCCGCGTCCTCGCCCCGGTCATCGACGCGCTGGGCGCGCGCTTCGGGCGCGAGGAGGTCGTCGCCATCGTTCGCGACGTCATCGCTTCGATCGCGCGCGAGCAGGGGCGGGCCATGGCGGCAGCCAGGGGCGACAACTCCCTGACCTCATTCGCAGCGACCCTCGAGCCGTGGACCCGCGACGATGCCCTCCGGTTTGAGGTCAAGGAGCAGTCCAACGAGCGGCTCGCGTTCGACGTGACGCGCTGCCGGTACGCCGAGCTGTACCGGGCGCTCGGCATACCCGAGCTTGGGGCGGTGCTGTCTTGTAACCGCGACGCATCCCTGATCGACGGGTTCAACCCGAACGTGACGTTCGTCCGGACCAGGACGATCATGCAGGGCGCCGCGTGCTGCGACTTCCGCTACACGGCGGCAGAGGACGGCTCCCAGGGCTCGAACGAGGGCACTCCCTAGCCACCCTCTCCCGCCGGGGCGATCCATCAGGTCCGACCCACCTTGCCCATGCGGTCCACGTATAATCCGGAACGTGCGGCTTCGGGCCGCTGTGGCACTTTCTGGAGGATCGGTGATGAAGCGAGACGTCAAGGGTCGTCGCCAGCTGGTAGCCGGCCTTGGTGCGGCTGCGACCGCGGTGGCATTTGGGTCGAAGCAGGCGCAGGCCGCCAGGCGCGGAGGCGTTCGAGCCGGCGCGGCACTCGCAGGACGACTGGATGGACGGGATGCCCGGCAAGCACCGCATCATCCTGGACCTGACCAGCCCGGAGGGCCTTCCGGAGGGCATCCGGTTCGCCGGCAACCTCTTCACCGGCCACAAGAACGGGTACGGCCTCGAAGACTCCGACGTCGCCATCATCGTCGTGCTCCGCCACTCGGCGACTGCGTACGGCTACAACAACAGCTTCTGGGAGAAGCACGGAAAGGCGCTGGATTCCAAGGCTGAAGTCCCGCCCACCGGGAATCCGTACGACTCGGGCAACCGCGTCCAGCTCTCCGCGCTGGCGAAACGCGGCGTCCAATTCATCGTCTGCGGCTCCGCCAGTCTCGGCCTGGCGAACCGCGTCGCGGGCCCCGGTGGCGACACCGCGCCCATCATCAAGGAAATGACCGCGAATGTGATTAGCAGCGGCCACCTCACCATGGGCGTGGCCGGCCTCGTGCCCCTCACCCATGCTCAGGAGCGTGGCTTCAGTTACGTGTTCGTCGGATAGCCAGTGTGAAGTGAAACTTCGGGCCGCGAAAGCAGCCCCACTCAGGAGGTCCCCATGTCTGCATGGCTTCGATCGGATCGTCGTGGGTTCGTGAGTCGGAGTCTCGCCGCCGCTGCGGCCGGACTGTCGGCGGTGACACTGCGCGCATCTGACGCCGAGCAGACCGGGAGCGCGCGAGCCTGCCTGGATCAAGGAGGTGCCGGGCAAGAAGCCCGCTGCTTCTTCGATTGCCCGCAGCACGCGAACGGCTTCGGACTGCTCCACATCCTCAACTACCTCGGCGCCTACAAACCGGGTGAGGCCGGCGTCGCCAGTTCGTTCTACAGTGTCGGTCCGGCGTCGAGCATCGGAATGGGATTCAACGACGCGATGTGGGCGAAGCTGGGACTGGGCGAGCTGCTCGGTCTCAAGGACGCGAGCGGCAAGCCATATACTCGCAATGTCTTCGCCAGCCCCACGAAGGAGGACGGCCATCTCCTGCTCCAGCGCGCCCAGCTCCCCCCGATTGCGATGGTCGGCGACGCGATGATGGGACTGAGCATCCCGAACCTGCAGAAGATGGGAACCAAGTTCCTGCTCTGCGCCAACGCGCTGGGGCTGTGGGAGCTGGAGCTCGAAGCCCGCGGCAAGGGCAAGGCGGCGGATCTCGACAAGGAGCTGCGGGCCAACCTGCTGCCCGGCGTGACGATTGTTCCGGCCATGGTGCAGGCCATCGAGCAGGCGCAGGCCGCCGGGCTTCAGCTACAACCGGCAATGAGCCGGGAGCAAGGCAGAAGGCAGAAGGCCAGGCAAGGCACAAGGCAGAAGGCAGAAGGCAAAAAGCAGAGACAGACGGTCCAAGGAGGAGTGATGAAGAAGTCGATTGGTGTCCTCGCGGTGCTGGCACTCGCCAGCCCGTGGGTGGCCGCCGCTCAAACCCCGTCGGTCGAGGCTCAGATTACCGAGGCCGTCTCAATCCTGCCGGAGGACCTGCGGGCCGGCGCCACGGTGGTCACCTACGACAAGACCACCGGTGAGCGACAGGTGCTTCGGCAGGGCACGAACTTCCTGGAGTGCCAGCCGAAGATGGCCGACGGCTTCGAGCGCTGTTACCACAAGTCGTTTGCCCCGCGGCGTGACCTCGAAGCGAAGCTGACGGCGCAGAAGAAGACGGACAAGGAGATCGCCGCAGCCGTCGCCGACGCGCAGAAGGCGAGCACGCTCCCGCCGCCTCCGCAGGGGATGATGTCCTACCGCGGTTACGACAAGCGCGACCGCATCCAGAACCTCTGGGTCTGGTCCCAGCCCAACGCAACCCCCGAGCAGATGGGCGTCTCGACCGTCAGCCAGCGCGACAACGCTCTCGAGGGGCATGGGCTGCCCTGGATGATGCTGCCCGGCACCCCCGGCGCGCACATCATGATCCCGATCAACCCGACACCGAAGACCTCCACCATCACGGACGAGGCACCGGACGAGATCACGCAGGCGACGCTGCCGCTGCCCGAGGACCTGCGCGCAGGAGCGGCTGTCTACAAGTACGATCCGAAGACCGGCGACCGCATCGTCCTCCGCCCCGGCACCAACGCGCTCGAGTGCACGCCGCGCGGCGAGGATGGCTTCACCTGGTGCTACAACAAGGTCAGCGCACAGCGGCGCGATATGGCGGCCAAGCTGCGCGCCCAGGGCGGGGACGAGAAGGCCATCCAGATGGGGATCGAAGAGGCGACCAAGAAGGGTCAGCTCAAACCGACGCCGTTCGGCACGATGTCCTATCGACTCTACGGCAAGCGCGATCGCATCCAGCTGCTGTGGGTGATTTCGGTCCCCGGCGCCACGCCCGAATCGATCGGCGTGACGACGGCGAGCGCCCGTGAGGATGCGCTCGAACTGCGCGGCACGCCCTGGCTGATGCTGCCCGGCACGCCCGGCGCGCACATCATGGTCCCGATCAACAAGTAAGAGGTTCAGGTCTGGCCGCACGCACTACTGCCCCCCACGTCGAGACGGAGCTCGTCCACGCTCACGGCATCGCCGCGCTGGTCACGCTCCTCGTCTCGGCCTCCTTCGGCATCATCGTCGCGCTCCAGCTCCTCTACCCGGACCTGGGGCGCGACGTCTCCTGGCTCAGCTGGGGACGCCTGCGCTACGCCCATACGCAAGGCATCATGCTTGGCTGGCTGGGTAACGCCTTCCTCGCGTTCCTCTATCACGGCGTGCCAATCCTCACGGGCCGCCCGGTTACCAGCCGCAAACTCGGGCTCTGGATGTTCGGCCTGTGGAACTTCGCGATCATGGCGCCGGGCTGGATCCTGGTTCTTTCCGGCATCAGCCAGCCGCTCGAGTGGGCCGAGTTTCCGCTGATCGTCGACGCCCTGGTCATCGTCGCGCTCGGGCTCGCTCTCGTTCAGTTCCTGCCCGGCTTCTTCGCGCGCGGCCTGGAATCGCTGTATGTGTCCAGCTGGTATGTGATCGGCGCGCTGGTGTTCACGCTGCTCGCCTACCCGATGGGGAATTTGGTGCCGGAGTTCGTGCCCGGCGCAAGCGGCGCGGCGTTCAGCGGCCTGTGGATTCACGACGCGATCGGACTGTTCGTCACGCCGCTGGCGCTCGCTGTCATCTACTTCGTCATTCCGGCGTCGATGCACCGCCCGGTGTACAGCCACTTCCTGTCGATGCTTGGCTTCTGGCTGCTGTTCTTTCTGTACCCGCTGAACGGCACGCATCACTACATCTACTCGGTGATCCCGATGCCGGCGCAGATTGGCGCGATTGCCGCATCGGCGCTGCTCGGCGTCACGGTGGTGATCGTCGTCACCAACCTGTTCCTGTCGATGCGCGGCGCCGGCTGGATCGCGAAGGATCCGGGCCTGCGATTCGTCGCAACCAGCACGCTCTTCTATCTCGTCGTCAGCGTCCAGGGCGCATCGCAGGCACAGATGGCCGTGCAGCAGACCGTGCACTTCAGTGACTGGGTCGTCGGCCACTCGCATCTGGCGATGCTCGGGTTCGCGAGCTTCGCGGCGGCGGGCGGCCTGGTGCACGTGTGGCAGCGCATCCCGTGGGCCCGCTACAATGCGCGGGCGATTCGCTGGTCGTACTGGCTGCTCGTCGCCGGGATGGTGACGATGTTCGTGGACTTGACGATTGCCGGCATCGTGCAGGGACGAATGTGGCAGACCGCGGCACCCTGGATTGAGTCGGTTGTCGCGACGCGGCCGTATTGGCTCGTCCGCGTGCTCTCCGGTTTCGTGCTGGCTGCCGGGTTCATCTCCCTCCTGCTCGGACTGACAACCGGCCCGGTGGGCGCGGGACGGCTCGAACTGGAGGACGGCGGCGGCACCGAGCCCGCGGCTGAGGTATCGCCGCGATTGGCCAGCGCCGCCGCGATGGAGGCGTCCTCGTGAGCGATCGGCCTCAGCGCGCGCTGCGCCACTCGTATCTGGTCGCCAGCGTCGCGGGCATCGTGTTCTTCGCGATGTCGGTGGCGCTGCTCGGGCTCTGGCCGAAGCGCGTCCTCGAGGCGCAGGCGTCGGCAATGGGTCCGGAGTACACGCTGGAGCTCTCCGACAGCGCCCGCCGGGGAAGAAACGTCTACAGCCGCGAGGGGTGCGGGTACTGCCACACCCAGCAGGTTCGTTACCTCCACTCGGACATGAACCGCTTCGGGCGGCCGACGCTGGCCTGGGAGACGCGAACCGATGCCCCGCAGCTCTGGGGCACGAGGCGCATCGGGCCGGATCTGTCGCGAGCCTCCGGCACGCGCCCGCAGGACTGGCATTTGGCCCACCTCTTTGCACCGCGCACGATGGTGCCCGATTCCGTCATGCCGAGCTACGCAACGCTCTTCGACGGCGCGGCCGACCGGCCGAAGCAGGAGGCGTTCGACCTCGTCGCCTATCTCGAGTCGCTCGGCCGCGCACGCGCGCTGGCCGCTCCCGAAGGCGAAGCCCGGGCTCGCGAACGCTGCAACTGCCCCGACGACGAGATGGCGCAGATGGCGTTCGAGGGCGAATTGAACGCGCACCCGGCCATGTCGCGGCGAACGCACGACGCGCCCTCGCTGCCGCTGGTGAACGACCTCCCGCGCGGGCAGCGGCTCTACGCCCGTCACTGCGCGACCTGCCACGGGCCACGCGGCGAAGGGGACGGGGCCGGTGGCGACACGCTCCGGCCGAGGCCATCCAGCCTTGCGGACCACGAGTATTCAGCCGCGCGTCTCGCCGACGTGCTGTGGAACGGCGTCGCCGGCGCGGCGATGCCGGCATGGCGCGATCAGTCGGCCGACGATCGCGCCGCGCTCGCCCAGGCAGTCCGCGCGCTCGCGAAGCCTCAGGAAGCGGCGGCGCCCGACACCGCACAGGCGGAGCTGGGCGAGCGGGTGTTCGCGGCCAACTGCGCGCAGTGCCACGGTCCGCGCGGCGATGGCAGCGGCACAGCTGCCGCCGAGCTCGCGATCAACCCGGCGAGCTTCCGGCGTCAGCGGCCGACCCTGGATCACGCCGTGCAGGTGCTGCGGAATGGGATCGACGGCACGCCAATGGCGCCGTGGACGCCGCGGCTCTCCGAGGCCGAGCTGCTGGCCGTCGCCCACTACGTGCGCGGTTTCTACGCCGGCGCGCTGGAGGCATCGTCGCAGCCATGATCACGAACCTCATCGTCGGCGCGTCGATTGGGCTGAGCCTGGCGTTCGTCGCCGCCTGGGCGGTATCGCCCCGGTTGCGGACCTGGATCGAGAAGCCCAAGTACCAGTTCCAGGACTCACTCAACGACTATGATCGGGACGAGCACCACCGGAGAATGAGCTCGTGAGCGATCGAGAAGTGCAGCGGCCAGCGACTGGCCTGGCCGGCATCGTCGCTGCTTGCGCCGTGGTCGGGATTGCGGCAGTCGGGGTCGCGCTTTATGCCGGGCCGAGCATCGGGCTGTTGAGCGAGGATCGGCCTCGCCTGCCGGTTGCCGAGCCTCCGCCTCCCACACCGCCCGGCTCGAAACCGCAGCCGCTGAGTGACGCGATGAAGATGATTCGCAAGCCGGCACCGGCAAGGGCGACGGAAGAATACGGCCGCCGCCTGGTCGCGCACACCGCGGAACTGCTCGGTCCCGACCAGCCCGATGCGTCGCTCCGGTACATCAACAGCCGGTTGAACTGCAGCTCCTGCCACCTCGGCACCGGCACGGAACCCGGCACTCTGACTCTTCTGCAGACCGACGAGCACTACCCGCGCTTCTCGGGCCGGGCGGGGAACGTCACCGACATCGAGGACCGCATCAACGAGTGCATGCAGCGGAGCATGAACGGAACGCCGCTGCCGCTCGACAGCACCGAGATGACGGCGATGGCCGGCTATCTTCGAGCGCTCGGCGCGCAGTACTCGTCGATGGGGGCATCGCTGCGCAAGGCCGAGGAGCCGGCGGCGTTCAAGACTCCGAATCGCGCCGCGAGCGTCGGCGCGGGCGAAGACGTCTACAAGAGACGCTGCGCGCAGTGTCATGGCGGTGACGGGCTCGGACTTCTCGCCACCACCGAGAAGCGCAAGGGCTACCTCTTCCCGCCGCTGTGGGGCCCGGACTCCTTCAACAACGGCGCCGGCATGCACCGGGTCCTGACGGCCGCGCGCTTCATCAAGGCGCGGATGCCGCTCGGCGAGCCGACGCTCAGCGACGAGGAGGCGTTTGACGTCGCGGCGTACATCAACGACCAGCCGCGGCCGGAACTGACCAACCTCGACGTCGACTACCCGGACAAGAGCGCGAAGCCGGTGGACAATCCCTATGGTCCCTTCGCCGACGACTTCCCGCTCGAGCAGCACAAGTTCGGCCCGTTCCCGCCGATCGAGGCGTACTACAAGACGCTGAAGAAATAGGCTCCAGGCTTCAGGCCCTCGAAGGCTTTAGGCTTCAGGCTCTGGGCTCTAGGGCAGTCACGCTGACCATGACAGAGGTCCGCTTTGAAGCGTGTCCAGCACCAACCGCGACTGCAACAGGTCGTGAGGTGAATATCCTCTGCCGCGGCGGCAAATAGGTCTTCCCCGGAGCCATCCCGTGGCAGCCCGACAGGCCTGAAGCCCAGAGCCTGAAGCCTAGAGCCTGTTCAGGCCAGCAGCTTGCGCATCGATACGCACGGGATCGATCCGCCGGACCTCAGCGGCGCATCGACGCGCTCGATTTCTTCGAACCCGTTGGCCCGCCAGAACTCGACGCCGGCGAGCGAGGCCTGGATGTGAATGGTCGTGGCGCCGCTGGATCGGGCATGCTGTTCAGCCTCTCGGAGCAGCGAGGTGCCGATGCCCTGCCGAGACGCTCGCCCGCGGACGTAGACCGCCAGGCCATCCTGCCTGTCGTCGACGCGGTGCGTCGAAAAGCCCAGGACAACCTGCTCTCCGTCGATCTCGCCGATTGCGACGAAAAAGACTTCGCCGTGCTGCATCGCCCGTGTGTAGAGGCGGGGCGTCAGCCCCTCTGCCCAGGCGTCGACCAGTTCGGGCGGGTAGTACGAAGGACCGAGCGTGCGAATCGAGTCGAGGTGCGCGAGCGCGATTGCAGCCGCGTCTTGTTCCGTCGCGCGCCGAATCCGGACCCCGGCAGTCATACCTGTCCACGGCCCATTCTCAGAACCAGAACCGAAGTCCGGCGACGAATCGCGCGCCGCCGGTGCTCTCGCCGTTGGCGCGCGCGATGTCGGCGGTGCCGAAGTGTTTCTGGTGCCAGACCACGCCAGCATAGGGTGCGAGGTCTCGCTGAACCAGGTAGCGCAACCGGACGCCAAAGTCGAGCGTGGCGAGCCCGCGATCGCGGTCGTGCTCGAGATCGGGCTTGCCGTAGATCTCCATCTCCGCTTGCGGCTGGAGAACGAGGCGGTTCGTCAGCAGCAGGTCGTACTCGGTCTCGAAACGGTAGTGATTCCGTCCCTCCGCGCCCAGGTAGGCGGTGGCTTCCACGTCGAACCAGTATGGCGCGAGTCCCTGGACCCCGAAGGCAGCCCACGTCTGGGCCGGCCCCGGCGCGAGGTCCTGGCGGACGCCGACGAGGACGTCCCACCAGCGCGAGACCTGCCGCCCGTAGAAGGCGTGCGTCTGCGCGTCCCAGACGTCGCCGTCAGAGCGCTGCCCCTCGGTGCGCAGCCAGAGCCGGTCGCGATCGCGTCCCACCCAGCCCTTGGTGTCCCAGCCGAACGCCGCCTGCACCGTGCCGGTCTCCCACTCGAGTTGGTCGAACAGCACGAAGTAGTTGATGCCTTGATCGTGCGCAGGGTGACCGTCCACGTCCGGGAACGCGGCCTTCCGATCATCGTCGGTCAGCGTCGGAATGAACGGAGGCAGCGGCTCACCCGCCGGCGTTTGCTCGACTGGCATGGCGTGTGCGCTATGAGGACCGGTGCTCTGTGCCGCCGCCGACCCCACCGACATGCCAAGAGCGAGCACCATCGGCACCAGCCGCGCCACCAATGACACGCGCTTATCGCGCCTCATCGCACCCTTCCGCGCCCGTCGCACTCGTCGCACCGGTCGCACCAGCGTTTGCTTCCTCCACTCGCACTTCGCGCATCATGCCCGCTTCCATGTGATACAGGAGGTGGCAGTGATACGCCCACCGTCCGAGCGCGTCGGCGGTGACGCGGTAGCTGCGCCGGCTGCCCGGCGGCATCTCGATGGTGTGCTTCCGCACCATGAACTTCCCCTCGTCGTCTTCGAGATCGCTCCACATGCCGTGCAGGTGGATCGGGTGGGTCATCATCGTGTCGTTGACCAGCACGACGCGGACGCGCTCGCCGTATGTGAGCCGGATTGGCCCGGCGCCGGAAAACTTCACGCCGTCGAACGACCAGGCGAAGCGCTCCATGTGGCCGGTGAGGTGTAGTTCGACCGTCCGGCTCGGCTCCCGCCCATCCGGATCGTCGAACGTGCTCCGGAGATCGGAGTAAGTGAGCACCCGACGCCCGTTATCTCGTAGCCCGATGCCGGGATCGTTCAGCTTCGACGTCGGACTCATCGTCTGCATGTCCACCAAAGGGCTCTTCTCGGTCGGGGGATGAACGACTCCTCCCGCACCAGCTGCGGGTGCGACGGGTGCCACAGGTGCAACGGGCGCCCCTCCGTGTCCCGCATGCGGGTCCGTCTGGGGCTTTGGTGGATCAGGCGCCGGCATCGTATGGCCGGCGTGCGGGTCAGGGACGCTTGTCGGACCGGTCGCACCCGCTGCACCCATCGCACCGGCCCCATGCTCGTGGCCGCCATGGCCCATGTCCGACATGGTCAGCACCGGCCGTGGGTCGAGCTCTGGCACGGGTGCGCGAAGCCCTTCGCGCACCGCCAGCGTTCCCGCGGCAAAGCCGGTGCGATCCATCGCCTGCGCGAAGATCGTGAACGCCTCCTGTCCACTGGGCTCGACGACGATGTCGTATGTTTCGGCGACGGCAATGCGGAGCTCATCGACAGTGACGGGACGAACCGGCTGTCCGTCGGCGGCCACCACTGTGAGCTTGAGCCCGGGGATGCGCAGGTCGAAGTAGCTCATCGCCGACCCGTTGATGACGCGGAGCCGCACCTTCTGGCCGGGCACGAAAAGGCCGGTCCAGTTCGCGGCCGGCGCCAGCCCGTTCATCAGGTAGGTGTAGGTTTCGCCCGTCACGTCGGCGAGGTCCGATGCGCTCATGCGCATCTCGCCCCAGGCCTTCCGATCGGCCATCGTGGCCTTCCAGCCGTTGTCGCGCACGTCCTTGAAGAAGTCGCCAACCGTCCGCTGTCGGAAGTTGTAGCCGTTCGACTGCTTCTTCAGCTTCGCGAACACGCGTTCCGGGCTCTCATCCGTCCAGTCCGACAGCAGCACGACGTGTTCGCGGTCGGCCGCAATGCCGTCCGTCTCGCGGGGCTCGATCACCAGCGGCGCGTAGACGCCGCGCTGCTCCTGGAAGCCCGAGTGGCTGTGATACCAGTAGGTGCCGTGCTGCTTCAGGCGGAAGCGATAGACGTAGCTTTCACCCGGGTGGATGCCGTGATAGCTGAGTCCGGGAACGCCGTCCATGTTCGCCGGAAGGATCAACCCGTGCCAGTGAATCGACGCATCCTCGTCCAGCTGGTTCCTGACCCGAAGCATCACTGTGTCGCCTTCGCGCAGCCGCAGCAGCGGCCCTGGTAACGTTCCGTTGATCGTCTGGGCAATCCTCGGCGCGCCAGTGATGTTCATCGGCGTCTCGGCGATCGAGAGCTCGATCTCGGTGCCGCGCAGTTCGACACGCGACGGCCTCGACGGCTGGTCCCACGCCAGAGCGTTCAGTCGGCCAAGCGAGGTGACGACCCCGCCCGCGGCCAGCCCCTGCACGAACCTCCGTCGCGTCAACGTTCCCGCACTCATTTCTTCGTCCTCTGCAGATGTGACTCTCGCTACCCGCACGCCAAATCGGTGCGCGACACTAAGGTCGCGACACCATCGGTAACGGATTGGCGCGCGTGAAACTACAGCGGCCTGGTCAGGCCTGGCGTCGGATCAAATCCGCAGGACGGGACTGGCGGCGAGAGGACGAGATGGCGGGGAGTGGACGACGTCACTCGCAAGGCCGGCTTGACGAAGCATCGGATGAGGCGCATCGGTGACAATGTCGGCCGTCTGGCTCATCGGCGGCGCGACCTGCAATCGAGGCGCGATCGGTCCCGCGTCGTTGCTGGAGAGCGCGTAGTCGAGACATTCCGGGGCGGAGTGGGCGGCGACGGAGGGACCGCTGCCCGGATTGCGATGGCAGTCGGCAGCGGCAAAGGGCATGGCCGTCGCCGGCGCGTGCCCGCTCGACCGGACCTGGTGATGAACCGACGCGCCCGCCGCGTTGCGCGACGGGGCGCACCACTCCGCGCACACTACGGTCGCGATCGGCGCGCCTGTCAGAACCAACAGGAGCGCCAGGCTTGCGAACGAACGGAGCGAACGGACCACGAACCCAGTATAGCCTTCCGAACCGGGGTGCAGGGGTGCAAGGCGCTAACTCATTCGGCGCCTCGACGGCGGCCTAGGGAGACGATGGGACGCCCCGCCGTCCGGTATGCCTGGCGCTGTCGGAGCTCCCTGCAGGCTCCACTCCTGCAGGACCGGTAACAGCGTCGCCAGGCCTTTCGCAACTGCCGCAACCCGTGTCGCCCCGAGCCTGGCCGAGAGCTCACCGGCGTAGAACGCGAGCACGCCGTGACCGTGCGCGTAGGCGGCCTCGCCCACCGCGGTCAGCCGCACCAAACGAGCGCGGCCATCGGAGGTGTCCGGCACGAACTCGACGAGCTTCATCGCCTCCAGGCCGGCCAGCGCCTGGCCGACTGCCTGTTTGGTGACGTCGACGCGCCGCGCCAGATCCGTCGGCCGTATGCCTTCCCTCGACAGATGCGGCAGCAGGCGCACCAGCGCCGGCGTCAGGAGCCGGCGCCCCGCCTGCCGGTTGACCTCGGCCTGCGCGATCTCGTCCAGCAGCCGGGCGCATTCGAAGAGGAGCGGGCCAAATCCCTCGACTCGCTGGATCGCACCTCGCTCGGGACGGGTCCCCCCCAGTCGGCCGATTGCGAATCGTTCCGGATCGCTGCCACGTCGTCTTCGGACCCCTGTCACGTCGCCATTCTCGCGGAGTTTTCGGGATTTAGTCAAGTGACATTGACTATACTGGTCAACCGTGCTTGACTACTTGCATGAACGTTCCCACCTGGCTCGATCGTTCGGCCTGGCCGTATCCGCCGCGCGAAGCCACCCTTGGCGACGGACACGTGCACTACGTGGACGAGGGCCTGGGCCTACCGGTCGTCCTGGTCCATGGCACGCCGACGTGGAGTTTCGAATGGCGCCACCTGATCGCGGGCTTGCGCGATCGCGTTCGGGTGCTGGCGCTCGATCACCTCGGCTTCGGGCTCTCCGACCGCCCCTCGAGCGCTGGCTATCGCCCCGAGGATCACGCGCGGCGGTTTCACGAGTGGATCGATGCGATCCTTCCTGCCGATCGGCTCCACCTCGTCGTCCACGACTTCGGAGGCCCGATCGCGCTCGACTGGGCGTTGGACCATCCCGAGCGCCTGCTCTCGGTGACGGTGCTGAACTCCTGGATGTGGTCGTTCGAAGACGATGCGTCGATGCGCAGAAAAGCGCGGCTGGCCGGCGGGGCGCTGGGACGGTTTCTCTACCGGCGCTTCAATGCGTCCCAGCGCCTGATCATGCCCTCGGCCTATGGCGACCGGCGGAAGCTCACCCCGGCCATCCACGGCCAGTATCTGCCGCTGTTCCCCAGTCCCGACTCGCGCGAGCGTGTCCTGTTCGCTCTGGCCAAGTCGCTGCTCGCCTCGAGCGCTTTCTTCGACAGCCTGTGGCAGCGGCGGACGCGGCTGACCGGCATTCCCTTGAGTCTGGTCTGGGGCATGAAGGACTCGGCGTTCCCTGCCTACATGCTGGAGCGGTGGCAGCAGTCATTCCCGAAGGCGACGACCGTCGCCATACCGTCCGCGGGACACTGGCCGCAGGAGGAGGACCCGGCCGCGGTGTTGGAAGCTTTACGCGGCCAGGTCTCGAGGTCCTGAGGTCTGCCTTCTGCCTTCTCCCTTTTGCCTTTTGCCTTTTGCCTTGACAAGGTTTCAGCGCAGGGCAGCCGCACGCCCCTTGACCGTTTCGGCCATCGCGCGGAAGCGCATCTGGTCGCGGCCGCTTGCCGAGGCCGCATCCTTTTCGAGGTCGGCAGCGAGCGACGTCAGCGCAGTTGATACAGCGGCTGCGTCCTTGTCGCGCGGCGTGACACGATCGGCGCGGTCGAGCGTCGCGGAGATCGTGTCGGCTTTGCCCCCAGCGATTGCCTTGCTGCGCTTCAGCTGATCGAGATAGGCGCGAGCCACGACGACCGACGAGGGCCAGGTGATCTTCGGCTGGTTCTGGGAGTTGAACTCCTCCCATCGGATCAGGCTGGCCGCGTCGAGCTCGTTCTGGGTCAGGTACTCGCTGGGCAGCAGCCGGAAGATGTCCATCCCGCGCGCGATCTCGGCGCCGTAGATGAAGCCGTTGTAGTAATAGCTGGACCAGTAGCCGCCGGTGATCAGCTTCTCGCCGTCGATCGGCCCGCGGTCGAAGAACGCGATCTCGACCGGGCTCGCCGAATCGGTGAAGTCGAACACCGAGACGCCGCCCTGGTACCACGACTGGACCATGATGTCGCGCCCTGGCACCGGGATCAGCGACCCGTTGTGCGCCACGCAGTTCTCGGTCTCGGTCTGCGCCGCCGGCATCTTGTAGTAACCCTTGAACACCAGCTTGCGATCGACGATGTCGAAGATCGCGTCGGCGCCCCAGGTGTGCGGGTCGATCGTGCGGCAGCGCGGCCGGCCGCCGCCGCCCCATTCATCGGTGAAGACCACCTTGGTCCCGTCGTTGTTGAAGGTCGCGGAGTGCCAGTAGGCGAAGCTCTTGTCGGTCACGAAGTCGAGCCGCTTCGGGTTCTGCGGATCGGCGATGTCGAGCAGGATGCCGTTGCCGGAGCAGGCGCCGGCGGCGAGGCCAATCGACGAATACACGGTGATGTCGTGGCACTGGTTCGTCTGGCGCGAGCTCTGGGTTCCCTCACCGTGGTTGCCGCCCTTCCACAGTCCGGCGATGTTGCCGGTCTCGTCCATGAAGATCCGCGGCTTGTTCACGATCTTCGCGTTCTGCGGCGCGCCGAGCGGCACCTCGATGACGTCGATGCTGAAGAGCGACGTGTTGGCGTCTTCGGTCGAGTCCTTGCCCGAGCACCCTTCCAGCTCCTCGCCGGGGCGGACGGAGCTGGTGCCGGAGCCATAGAGGTAGACGTGGCTCGGGTTCTTCGGGTCGGGGACGATCGTGTGCGTATGAGAGCCGCGGCAGGTCTGCACGGCTGCGACTTGTCGGGGCTTCTGAAGATCGGTGATGTCGAAGATGCGGATTCCGCGGAAGCGCTCCTTGCTCACCGTCTCGCTGACACCCTGCAGTCCGCAATCCAGGCGGCCGCGCGTCTGCTCCACCGACATGAACAGCAGGTGGCCCCACACCGACACGTCACCCTGTCCGCCGGGGCAGGCGACGGAGGTCAGCAGGCGTGGCTTCCGGGCGTTCTCGACGTCGTAGATGTTGAAGCCGTGGTAGTTGCCGACCACGGCGTGGGTCCCGAAAAACGCCAGGTCCGAATTCGTGAAACCGCTCCCCGGCGGGGGCGGCGGTGGCGGCGCATTCGGATCCCGGGGCGGCTCGGGCGGGGCACCCGGCGGCGGCTCCGGATCGCTGACCGACCCGGCCGGCGCGGCGGGGTCGAAGAAGCCTTCGGGCTTCGGCATGTTGGCGACGAGCTCCATGTTCTTCGCCGCCGTGCCCGCGTCCCGCAGGCCTGCCTTGAGACCGATGCGGGGATCCTTCGGATCGGGCGCTGCCTGCTGCGCCCCGAGCACCGCGCCGAGAGAGGCGAAGGCGAACGCAATGACACACGCACCGGTCCAACGGTTCAGTTTCATGTCTGTCTCCCGAGCGAAATTCTACAACCACAAGAGTCAGGGGTGCAGAGTAGCAAAGGTGCAGGGGTGCAGGGGTGCCGGTGCATTGGACACGATTCAGTAGGTACGGCCTCGCTGCCGGGCGAGGTCGAACCTGGCGGTGTCGGCAACGGCCATGACGGCCATGACGCCGGCCTGCAGCGGGTCGGTCACGACCATGTCGGCCGCTTCGCGCACGCTGCCGACCATGTTGAGCGCAATCACCCGGATGCCGTGCTGCTGCAGCTCGCGAACCGCGGCGGTGATGTCGCCGCCCATGATGGCCCCGGCGAGGACGAGGATCTGCGCGCGCGGGAGGCGGGCCACGGCACGCACTGCGTCGGCCAGCGCCCGCTCGCCGACGAGCGGAATCGTGTCCACGGAAATGCGCTCACCGCGGATATTGTGACGATCCGCCTCGCTGATCGCCCCCACCGCCACCTGCCCGACCTGCGCGCCGCCGCCCATGATGATGACGCGCTTGCCGTAGATGGCCAGCAGCGACGGCTCGAGCGATACACGCTGAATGGCGGGAAGCTGCGACAGCTCGCTGACCAGGAGCGCCACGTCGGCGTCGCCGTCCACCTCGATGGTCATGGAGGCGCGGCCCGCCGCGCTCGGCAGCGTCTGGATGGCGGTGATGTTCGTCTCGCGACGGGCGAACACGCCCGCCACGGAGGCCAGCACGCCTGGAACGTCCAGCCCTTCGACCAGCAGAGTCCGCGCGGAATCGCTCATCGACCGCCGCGGTCAGGGTTTCTTGACGACGAACGCCGCCAGCCCCGACTCGGCGATCGCATCGTCGCCGCGCATCGCCACCACCGACCAGAAATAGGTCCCGGCCGGCATGTCGGCGTCCTTGGGGAACTCCGCCGAGGTGGTGTGGAGGCCGGTTTCGGACGCCACCCGGACGTCGGCCTCGTTCCAGATCCGCAGCGTGTAGCTCTCGGCGCCGTCCACCTTCGACCAGACGAAGCGCACCGGCTGGGGCCCGACGGAGTCGGGCGCCGGCTCGATGTGCTTGATGTCCTTCGACTGTTCGACCGCCGATGAGGCAGCGACTGTACTGGCGGGCGACGCTGGTTCGGCCGCGCACGCGAGCGTAAGAGCGAGCAGCAGGGCAATCATCGTTTCTTCGACGCGGACCATGACCGTGACGCCGATTCCGTCGGGACAACGCGTCCCGCCGCGACGTTCAGCTTAGCACCAACGCCCTCTGGTAGACTGCGGCGCCATGAAGAGCTGTGCCCTTGCCGTGTCGATCGTTCTGGGTGTCGCTGCGCCCGCCTTTGCCACGTGGTCGGTGATCGCCCTCGACGCTTCGACCGGGCAGGTGATCATCGCCTCGGCAACCTGCGTTCGACAGGCCGGCTTCCCAGAGCGAAAGCCGAACGGCGCGCGGGACCTGATGGACGTGCAGGCGGTCATCGTGCCGGGGCTGGGCGTCGCCGCCTGTCAGGCTGGCGTGGACAACACTCGCGAGGACCAGATGCTGGTCTACAACGAGTTGAAGAAAGGCACGCCGCCGCCACAGATCATCGAGCTGCTGAAGAAGCACGAAGCCGCCCGCAAGCCCGAAGACCAGATGGAGCGGCGGCAGTTCGGGATCCTGGCGATGCCGAACCGAACGACGGTCACCAATCGGAATAACCGCGCTGGTTTCAACGGCAGCGGCAACTCGCAGTCGTCGCTCTACTTCGGCGGCCAGGTCGGCGAGATCTATTACCAGGTGCAGGGCAACACGCTGCTCGGAGACGACGTGGTGATCAAGGCGGCGCTGGCCTTCACGCGTACCAACGGCACGATGGCCGACCGCGTGATCGCGGCGATGGAAGCAGCGGATGCCAACGGCGGCGATCACCGCTGCAACTGCGGCAACAACCCGCTCGACTTCGTGCCCTGCGACGACAAGACAGCGCACGTGGCCTACATCGCGATCGCCGAGAAGACCGACAAGACCGGCGCCACCCACAACGACGGCCAGTACTCCGTCTACATCAGCGTCACCGACGACGACACGCAGAAGGGCGAAAGCGGCAACCCGGTGAAGACGCTCAGGATGCGCTACGAGGCCTGGAAGAAGGCTGGCTCGCCGAAGACGGCGCCGCCTGGTCCGAGTCTTTATCGCGGCCAGTAGCGGCTTCGTCCGCCGGGGCGGGAGCGTCGAACAGCGCCCTTCGGGAGCTTCGCTGTTCGGAGAGACTCGCGGGACCGCGGGCACGCGGGCAGCCAGGTCAACAGGTTCGCGCGACTGTAATACTTTTTTCACCCAAGCGTCTGCAGCCATGAAGGGGGCACAAATGGCTGACTGGACGGTGGCGACACTGGGCATCCTGCTCGTCGGATGGATCAACTGGTACTTTTTCCTGGCCCGGCCGGAGGCCTTCCAATCCGTGGCCTCGGGCGGGGTTCAGACCGTTCCGGTCGTGGTGGAAGGCGGCTATCAGCCGGCAAACATCCGAGTAGCAGCGGGGGCACCGGTGCGCCTCGTCTTCGATCGGCGTGAGACCTCGCCCTGCTCCGAGGAGGTGGTCATGCCGGATTTCGGCATGAAGCATTATTTGCCTGCCCACCGGACCACCGTGGTGGAGTTCACCCCGACCGAACCCGGCACGTTCGTTTTCAGCTGCGGCATGAGCATGCTGCGCGGCCGGATCACCGTCACATCCAGGAAGGAGCACTGATCGTGGCGGCCGTCGAACAGACCATCACGTTGCCGATCTCCGGCATGAGCTGCGCGTCGTGCACGGTCCATGTCGAGAAGGCGCTCAGGGCTACGCCTGGCGTTCGTAGTGCCACGGCAAACCTCCTGCTCGAAACCGCCGAAGTGCGGTACGACCCGGAACGTGTCGCGACCGTTCAGCTGATCGACGCCGTGCGCCAGGCCGGGTACGACACCCGCGAACCAGCGGTACGTCAAGAGGACGAGGACGTGGCACGCGATGCGGCACAGGCGGCGGAATACCGCGATCTGTTCACAAAGGCGGCGGTGAGCTTCGTCGCGGCGGGAGTGGGGATGGTCCTCTCGATGCCGGTGATGAGCGCCATCGCCGTCTCGGCCCATCACGCGACGGCCGCACCGGACCCCTTGATGCAGTGGAGCCACCAGCATCTCGATCCACTCGTCGCGGCGGCCGCACCATGGCTGTCCAGCACCAGCCCCACACTTCTGCAGTGGACGCTGCTGGCGCTGACCGGTGTCGTGATGGCGTGGCCCGGCCGTCATTTCTACAGCCGCGCGTGGTCCGCGTTCCGGCACCACGCCGCTGACATGAACACGCTGATCGCGGTCGGAACCGGCGCCGCGTTCCTCTACTCCGCGGCCGCGACGATCGCGCCCGGATTCTTCCTGGCGCGAGGCGTGTCGCCGGACGTGTATTTCGAAGCGGTGCTGTTCATCATCTCGCTCGTGCTCGTGGGCAACACGTTCGAGGCACGCGCGAAACGGCAGACCGCGGCAGCCCTTCGCGCACTGGCGGGACTGCGGCCCGACCACGCGCGGGTCCTCCGCGACGAGCACGAGATCGAAGTGCCGATCGCCGCACTTGTCGAGGACGACCTCGTCATCCTCAAGCCCGGCGAGCGCATCCCGGCGGACGGCGATGTGGAGAGCGGCAGCAGCGCCGTGGACGAGTCGATGGTGACGGGCGAGAGCCTGCCGGTCGTGAAGCAGGCCGGCGATTCGGTGATCGGCGGTACGATCAATGGCGCGGGCCTGCTGCGCTACCGGGCGGCCCGGCTTGGCGCCGCGAGCGTGCTCGGCCAGATGCTCCGCTTGTTGCGCGACGCACAGGCTTCGCGCGCGCCGATGCAAAGGCTGGCCGACCGCGTCAGCGCCGTGTTCGTGCCGGTGGTCCTGTCGCTGTCGATCGCGACGTTCGTGCTCTGGTTCGTCGCCGCCGATCATGCGCCGGCGGTGCGGGCCTTTGCCGCTGCGACGGCGGTGCTGATCATCGCGTGCCCCTGCGCGATGGGGCTGGCCGTGCCAACCGCGGTGATGGTCGCGACCGGTCGCGGCGCCGAGCGTGGCCTGCTCTTCAAGGGCGGCGAGGCGCTGCAGCGAGCCGGTGCCGTCACAACGGTCGTCTTCGACAAGACCGGTACGATCACCGAGGGGCGTCCGCGCGTCACCCATTTGGCGGTCGCGCGTGGCGGGCCCGAGGAGAGTCGCCTGTTCGAGCTCCTCGGCAGCCTGGAGGCGGCTTCCGAGCATCCGCTGGCCGGCGCCATCGTCCGCGCGGCAGACGATCGCGGGGCGGCGTGCTCGCCGGTTACCGAATTCGGGTCAGCGACGGGCGCCGGCGTAAAAGGCCGCGTCGGCGGTCACCTGATAGTGGCGGGCAACGCCCCCTTCCTTCGGACGCACGGAGTGGACCTGGAGGAGCTGGAGCCGGTCGCCTCGGCATGGGCGTCGGCCGGCGTCACCGCCATCTACGTGGCGGTGGACGCCGGCCTGGCCGCCGCGGTGGGAGTCGGAGACGGATTCAGGCCGGAGGCGGTTGACGCGATCCGTCAACTGCGCGGCATGGGCCTGGACGTCGTCATGCTGAGCGGCGACCACCCGGCCACGGCCAGAGCCGTCGCGGCCGCCGCCGGCATCGAACGAGTAGTGGCCGGAGTTTCACCCGCCGGCAAGGTAGCTGAAGTGCGTCGTCTTCAGGGTCTGGGAGAAGTTGTGGCCATGGTTGGCGACGGCATCAACGACGCCGCCGCCATCGCCCAGGCCGACGTGGGGATTGCCATCGGGACCGGAACCGACATCGCCATGTCCGCCGGCGACATCACGCTGGTACGTGGCGATCTGGCCGGTGTGGCAGCGGCGATCCAGCTGTCGCGGCGTACGATCCGGACAATGCGTCAGAATCTGATCTGGGCGTTTGCCTACAACCTGCTCGGGGTCCCGGTGGCGGCCGGGGTGCTCTACCCGATGTTCGGACTGATGCTCAGCCCGATTCTGGCCAGCGCCGCCATGGCGTTCAGCTCCGTGAGCGTGGTCTCGA
Source organism: uncultured Acidobacteriota bacterium (assembly GCA_963709325.1). Lineage (GTDB taxonomy): Bacteria > Acidobacteriota > Vicinamibacteria > Vicinamibacterales > UBA2999 > VFZN01. Next base: position 441,006 of record CAVPVV010000003.1, read on the forward strand.
ACAGCCTGCGGCTGCGAAGCGCATGAGCCCCGCGAACCTGGAGAACCCGATGACCGTCACCAAGTCCTTCACCGTCACCGGCATGACCTGCGGCAATTGCGAGAAGCACGTCCGGCACGCCGCGGAGCACGTGCCGGGCGTTTCGAGCGTGGTCGTCGATCGTCCCGGGAACCGGGCCACGGTGTCTTTCGACGCCGAGACGACGACTCCGTCCGCCATCATCGCGGCGATCACCGACGCCGGTTATGAAGCACGGGAGCAGTGAACCGAACGACGATCCAATGAAGACGACGATAGACGAGACCCGGCTTCAGCCGCTGGTGGACAACCACCGCGCATTCCTGCGCTTCCTCGAGCGCCGAGTCGGCTCGCGCGAGGAGGCGGAAGACATCCTGCAGGACGCGTTCGGCCGTTCCCTCGAGAAGTTCGATGCCCTCGGAGGTGATGAGTCGGTTGTGCGCTGGTTCTACCGCGTACTGCGAAATGCGGTCATCGACCACTACCGCCGCAGGGCGGCCGCCGGCCGCGCCCTCGAGAGCTTCGCCGCGCAGCTCGACACGGCGGTGCCACCGCCCGAGATCGAGAACGAAATCTGCGGCTGCGTGAAGACGCTGGCCGACACGCTCAAGCCTGAGTACGCCGAGGCCCTGCGGATGATCGACGTGAACGGCATGCCCGTCAAGGATTTCGCCGCCGAGAAGCAGATCTCCGCGGCCAACGCTGGCGTCCGTGTGTTCCGCGCCCGCGAGGCGCTGAGAAAACAAGTGGTCCGCTCCTGCGGCACCTGCGCTGAGCACGGCTGCATGGACTGCACCTGCGGAAAAGCAGGCTCTAGGCTCTAGGAAGTGCCACTTTCCTATTTTCCTGGCTCCTAATTCCTAGCTCCTAACTCCTGCCTCCTGCCCCCTGACTCCGACTCCTGCTCGCGCGAGCAGCCGTTCAAGGGCGTCGCAAGCGGCCTGCGCGCCGCGCTCACCCTGAACGCGTGCGGCGACCTCCGCCGCCCGGGTCGCGTAGCGGGCGTCACCCAGCAGTTGGCCAAGATCCCGCACGACGTTCGCTTCGGTGTACCGTCGTGGAAACAGCGTGCGCGACACGCCGAGCCGCGCGGCGCGCATCGCGTTGTCGGGCTGATCGTGCGCCCATGGGACGATCAGCGTCGGCCGGCCGGAGGCGAGCGCCTGGTGCGTCGTCCCGACTCCGCCCTGGTGGACGATAGCCGCGGCCCGCGGGAACAGCGTCGCATGCGGCGCGTACTCGAAGACCAGCACATCGTCACCAATTCCCGCGGGGCGGTTGCGCGCGTGGCGCCCGATGAGAAGCACCGCGCGGCGCCCAAGGTGACGGGCGGCGTTCGCGCTCACTTCGTAAAACGAGCCGGCTGCCTCCACCGCGGACGTGCCGAGCGTGAAGACGAGCGGCGGCGGGCCTGCCGCAAGGAATCGCTCGAGTTCGTCGGACAGCTCCGGCGACGCCGCTCCGTTGTACAGCACGGGACCGGTGACCGCGACGTTCGGCGGCCAATCGGGCTGCGGCCTGGCAAGCTCTCGCGAGAACAGGGCGAGCACGAGATGCGGCGAGTGCTGGCCTTCCAGGATCGGGTTGCCGGCTCGCGGAAGGCCAAGCGATTCGCGGAACCGGAGCACCGGCTCGGCCCATGGCCGGGTAATCCTCTGGGTGAGCGACACAAATCCCCGGCTGAGCCAGGGAGAGCGTGCTAACAACCCGTGTACCCACGGCGCCGGCGGCGGCACCACCGGATCGGTGATCGAGAAGAACGACATCGGCGCGAGGACGCTCGAGGCCCACACGCCGCCCACCTGCGCCGCGACGATCGGGCCGGCCATCGTCGCAGGGTGAGTGACCAGGAGATCGGCGCCCTGGCACGCCTCGGTCAGGTCGGCGTGGCTTTGCGGGAGCCCCGGCAGCAGCAGTTCGCGAAAGAGGACCTCGGTCCCCTTCTTCGGATCCATGATGCGGCGGGTCAAGTCGTGATCGTCGATCGGCAGGTCCGGGCGCATCCCGTGGAACTCGAGGCCCTCCGCGCTCACGATTTCCCGGTAGATCGGCGGAACCGCCAGAACCGGCGTGTGACCACGCGCTTTCAGGGCAAGGCCCAGGCCGATATACGGGTTCAGGTCGCCGAACGATCCGAAGCTTGTCAGAACGATGCGGGGCATGAGTACGGACGAAGGGCGCGACTTCCGGTGGGAAGCCGCGCCCTTTGATTATCCGCGGAACGTCGACTAGAGCGCCGAGGACAGCGCCGCCGGCTTCATGGCGTTGGCCATGTTGCTGAGCGCCTTTTCGAGCGTCTTACGCGAAGTCGCGATGTTCATGCGCATGTGGTTCTCGCTACCCTTGCCGTAGCTGCTCCCAGCATTCAGGTGAACCTTCGCGTACTTCACGAGCCAGCGTTCGATCATCTGTCTCCGGCGTCAACGCCGCCGTGCCCTCGGCGCGGCTGCGGTTCTGCGTCTCGGCCATCTGCTTGGTGTTCAGCTTCTCGGCCAGGCCGGTCATGTCGAGCCACATCAGGTAGGTGCCCTGCGGCTTGTAGGCCTTCACCATCGGGATGTTGCGGCTGATGTAGTCCACGGCGAAGTCGTGGTTGCCGTCGATGTACTCGACCACCTGCTTCAGCCACTCCTCGCCTCCGGCGTGTAGGCGCCCGTGTTGGCGACGACGCCGAGGGTGTTGAGCTCGGCGCGGTGGTTGACCTTGACGCTGGCCATGAAGTCCTTGTTGGTCGAGTAGAACCACGCAATCTTGTGCGCGGCCAGACCGAACGACTTGCTGGCGGCCTTGAAGGTGATGCTGTTGTCGACGACGGCCTTGTTCGGCAGGCTGGCGAACGGCGTGTACTTCTTGCCCTTGCTGACGAAGTCGCAGTGGATCTCGTCGGCCAGGACGACGACCCGGTGCTTGAGGCAGATCTCGCCGATGCGGAGCAGGTCTTCCTGCGCTCCAGCAGTTGCCGGTCGGGTTCTGCGGGTTGCACAGGATGTAGGTGTTGGTATCGAGGCTGATGCTGCTTCTCGAACTGATCGAAGTCGATCGCGAACTTGCCGTTCTCGAACTTGAGCGGCACTTCCTCCGCGAGGGTCTGGGTCGCGGTCAGGTCGCCGTAGAAGCCGTTGTAGGTCGGCGTCTGCAGCAGCACCTTGGTGCCCTTCGGCGAGAACGTCTTGAGCGTGGCGATGATGCCGGGGTGGACGCCGATCGTGACGACGGCTTGCGACGGCTCGAAGGTCGACGCCGTAGTGGCGCTTGTTCCAGGCCGCGACGCCCTCGAGGAACGAGGCGGGCATATCGAGATAGCCCCAGTTCTCGTGCTTGAGCCGTTCCGTGAGCGCCTTGGTAATGGACGGAGAGGCGCGGAAGTCCATGTCGGCGATGCCCATGCCGACTTCGACGCTGTTCGGGCCGAAGACCCGAATCTGCTGGTCGTATTTGACCGAGTTGGTTCCGAAGCGGTTGTAGGGGGTGTCGAAGTCGTACTTCCCGTTCGGGCCGGGCGCGAACATCTGCTCAGCGGACGGCGTGGGCGTGGCGGCGGCGAGCGGCGCACCCGCACTGGCGGCGCCCGCAGCGAGCGCTCCCAACCCCGCATTCTTCAGAAACCATCTCCGATTCAGGCCTGCCTGCTGTGACATACGCTGGGCTCCTCGAAGCACTCCGCGTTCGGTAATGCAGCCCCCTATTCAAGGGGCCTATCTATGTGTGGGGGACATACTACACCCGCGCGGCCGGAATGTAACGAATTGTTGACAGTCGGCGGTGGATTACACTCCTGCTGGAGCCCGGCGGCGTGACATCTCTTTCGGCACTCAGGATTGACGGACGGGTCGCGGATCGTATTGAACAAGCCGTCGTTACGGTCCTCTGGGTCTGGCTCGTCTACCGCGCCTGGCCTCCGGCGCTCAGCCCCGAATACGCGTCGTCCATCATGCTGGTGATTTCCGAAAGTGCCGTCCTGCTGTTCCTGCTCCTGAGGCGGCCGACCGATCGGATCTCGCTCCGGCCGTGGGACTGGCTGATCGCCGCAGGCGGTTCGTTTGTACCGCTACTGGTGACCACTTCCGCTCCGCCGTTCCTGCCTGGTGTGGGCACGGCGCTGCTCCTGGCGGGGTTCGTCATGCACGTCGGGGCCAAACTCAGCCTCAACGCCAGTTTCGGGCTGGTGGCGGCCAACCGTGGAGTGAAGCGGCGCGGGATGTACCGGCTCGTCCGGCATCCGATGTATGCGGGCTACATTCTGAGCCACATCGGCTTCCTGATCGCCCGGCCGGCGTGGTTGAACGCGGGACTCTACGGCCTAGAGCTGGTACTGCAGGTGCTCAGAATCCAGGCGGAGGAGCGCGTGCTGCGTGACGACCCATCCTATCGTTCGTTTGCCGAGCAGGTGCGCTACCGGCTCCTGCCAGGCATCTACTAATCCGAACGGTTACCCGCGCGGCCGTAGATGAGTTCGGGCGGACGCGGCCGCAAATGGATTCGTCTATCGATGCCTTGGAGTTTGGTTATGTCGGGTCCGCGAGGACAACGCTCAGCAGGGAGGCGTTCACCCGCAAAGCCGTCCGGCCCTCGATGAAACCAAGCTGGCGGAACCGCTGGAGGAAGACGTTGACGCGCGACCGGGTCGTACCGACGATCTCTGCCAGCGTTTCCTGCGAGATGGCCGGCACCACCATGGGCGGTGCGTCTGCGCCCTGGTAGACCGCAAGCCTCAGCAACGCCCGCGCCAGCCGCTTTTCGGAGCTGTTGAACAGCAGGTCGACGAGATCCTCCTCCACTCGGATGTTCCGCGTCAGGATCTTGCTGATGAAGAAATCCGACATTTCATGCTGCTCGCGAAGCAGGCGCTGCATGGTCCGGCGCGGAATCACCGTGACCGAAACCCGGTCGCGTGCGATGGCCGTGCCCATCCGCTGGCGCTGCCCAGCCAGACACCCTTCGCCGAAGAACTCTCCCGGTCCGAGCATCCCGACGATGGCCTCCTTGCCACGACTGGACACGACGGCCAGTTTGACGTGCCCCGATCGCAGGTAGAACACGCGGTCCGCCAGGTCGCCCTGTGAGTAGATGGTGGCGCCGCTGGCGTAGGAACGCGCGGCACTGCCGACCGCATCGAGATACGTCTGTGGGTTGAAACGGGCGCGCGGCTTGCGCGAGGCTCGCGGCATTAATCAGCACCGCCGGTTCGCGGAGGCGGACTGCGGGACTCTAGCACGGCTTTCGCCAAGTGTTCCAAAGTGCACAGTCGGGGAACGTCCGACGAGCGTACCATTCACTCCGGTACGATGACCCGCGTGCGTGGCCCATTTCGATTGTCGTCAGACCTGCACTTCGGGGTGTCAGGTGAGGTGTTGCAGCCCTACCGGCGATTGGCCATTCGCGTGCTTGCGCAGGCGTTCCGTGACCTGCGCCGTGGCCCGCCGGAGTTGCGACTGAGCGCCCTCGAGTTCCTGACCGACGATACGCGGCTCGAGATGTGGTGTGGTCTCGCGGAGATCGGGACGGGGCGAGTCAGCGCCCGAGCGATGGCGCAGAGGTGCGACGTACTGCCGGCCGACCCGATTCAGGCTGTCGCCGGCTGCGCGAAGCTGGCGAGCGCCAAATCCTCGGTCTCGTAACACTCGAAGACTGTGAGCAGCCGCGTCAGCGTAAGCAGATCCTGAATACGCGCCGTCGTCTGCGCCAGCCGGATCGAGCCGCCGGCCTTCCGGACATGGGAGTAGCAGGACACCATCTCCCCGAGGCCCGAACTGTCCATGTAGCTCAGCTTCGCGAGGTTGAGCACCACCTGGGTGTGGCCTTCCGCCATCAGCCGCGCCACTCGAGCGCCGAGCGCGCCCGCGCTGTCGGAGGAGGTCAACCGTCCAACGAGATCGACCACCGCCACGCCGCGCACGTCCCGCGAATTCATTTCCATAGCCGTGTCATCGTATCCGAGCTGCCGCGACCCGTCTGTGCAAAAAGATACAGTCGCCGCCGTTGATCGTCAGCGCTCGGCGCCGACCAGCGCCCACCCCGCCGCGGTGCGCCGAAACGTGAAACTCGCCGGCGACGACCAACCGGGGTGGTCAGGGTGCTCCGCGCTGACCCGCACGCCGATGAAGTCGCTGCCGGTCAGGAGCTCAGCAGGCGCACGGCCTTCGGGCGACGTCACCTGCACTGGATCGCCGATATCGCGGCGCGTGTCCGTGGCATTGTCGAACGCAAACCAGTGCAGCGTGTAACCGACCGGCGGGGTGGCCGCCCTGGCGTCGACCGCGGCGTTGGCGAAGCGCAAGGTCCCGTTCGCATCGAGGCCAGCGTCGACAACCGGAGATACCCCGTTGATGAAGGCTCTCACCACCTTGTCGCGCCGCTTGATCATCACGTCGCCGAGGTATTCGGTCGCCTTCGGATCGCTGTAGCGGGCCTTTGCGACGACACCGCGGATCATCTCGTCGGTGAAGCGCGACACGATCCGCGCGGCCCAGAATGCGTCGTCCGCTCGCATGTTGTCGAAGGCCGGGTTCGGGTACTCCGGACGCCACAGCAGGGGATCGAACACCTCCGCCTCGATTCGCCCCACTGAGGGCGGCATGTCTGGATAGTCGATCCTCATCCACGGCCGGATGTAGAAGCCGAGCGTGGCCAGCGTGACCCAGCCTGGGCGCTGCTCGAAGATGTACTCGTTGCCGGCCCGGTGCCGCTGCGCGAACACCGTGCCGCTGCCGAGAATCGAGCCGAAGTCGAACATGTAGTGCTTCACCCAGCTGCGGCCGCCGCCAGACTCGAGCATGTCGAGGCTGTTCACGCCGCGCGAGTCGTCGTGGTTGAGCCACGCCCCGAACACGCGGGCGCCGCGCAATTCGCGCCGGTGCTCGTGCGCGACGACGTCGTTCGGATCATCCGGCCGGGTGCCGTAATACCGGAAGTTGCCAATCGGGCGCCCGCTTGCGAACCGGCTGACGAGCACGCGATAGCGCCCGTTCGGCTGCCGTGCCGCGCGCTCGAAGACGAGCTCCAGATCGCGCGGCCGGACCCGGCGTCGCTTCCCGTTCAGCGGGTCCCGCATCATCGCGGTGTCCCCGATCACCAGCGTCTTCGGATCGAGCTCGGTGAGATAGACCTCGACGACCGAGTACCCGATTGCGTGATAGAGCGCGGTGCCGATCACCTCCGCCCCGCTCGCCATCTCGGGGTTCGACGGCGGATCCACCTCGATCTGATAGATCTGCCCGCTCGGGTCGGTCATGCGAAAGCCAGGCTGGACACCCGTGCTCTTGCCGCCCGAGACGACCCAGCCGGCCATGTCCACACCGTCACGCAGATCGGGCCCGCGCACCACGTCGGCCACGCTCATCGGGCGGCGGCCGATCCGGTTCGTAAACCAGCTGGAGTCGGGCAACTCGTCCACGGTATTGACGTTCAGCGCGCGCACGTCCCGCCGCTCACCCGGCTTCGAGAAGGTGTGGACGACGAAGTCGTAGCCATTGCTGTCCTCGATCGTGCCGACACCGGAGACGTCGAACGCGCGATCGTCGTCGGTCCAGATCGGATCGTCGGGATAGAACCGCGGCGCGGCTGCATCGGTGGCCACCAGCATGACAGCCACGATGACGCCCGCTCGAACTGCCGCGAACCTCGCGAACCCCGCGAACCTCGCGAACCCCGCGAACCTCGAGAACCCCGAGAACCCCGAGAACCCCGTACGCACTAGAACACCCCGCCCCAGACCAGGTACAGGTGCGGACCATCGCGGCTGCCGAAGCCGGCGTCGGCGCGGAAGATGATGCCGTTGTCGGTGTTGAACCGGAATCCGAATCCGTAGTCGCGCTCCAGCCCATTGAAGTTCAGGTCCGAGCGCTCCAGCGGCGTCTTGCCGGCATCGTAGAACAGCGCCGCATCGAGACCACTCCAGATCTCCCAGCGGTACTCGGCCTGCAGCAGCAGCGCGTGCGGGCCGCGGAAACGGTACATCCGGAACCCGCGCAGCGTGTCGTTACCGCCGAGCGTCGGCATGCCGTAGAACGGCACGACGCCGCCCTCGCGTTCATCGGTCGTGGAGACAAACCCCCTGAGTCCAAGCACGCGACGGCCGGCGAAGAACCCGACGAACTGCCGCACGTCGAAGTCGTAACGGTTGAACGTGTAACTGCCGGTGGTACGGTCTTCGTAATGCGACACGTCGGCGCGGACGAAGCCGCCCTGCCGCGGGTAGCGCGGCTGCCGGTAATCGAGCTCCAGATAGCCGTGCGTGCGGAGAAAGTCCGCGCGCTGGCTCACGCCCGGCGCTTCGGCCTCGCCGAAGGCATCCTCGACGTCGGGCACGGTGTCGTCGTTGCCTCGGCCGACGCTCGGGTGAAGGTACTCGACGCTGCCGCCGACGATCAGCTTCGAGAACGGCCGGACGCCGGCGCTGCCGCCGAACACCGTCGTGCGCAGGCCGTAGTCGGACTGGTCGGCGCGCTGCGAATCGGTCCCCAGGCCGTAGAAGTACTCACCGGCATAGTCGCGGCGGCCTGCCCACCCTTCAACCAGCAGCCGCTTGTGCGCGAGCTCCGGAAATCGCAGCCGGCCCTCGGCCGCGAAGTACCCGCGCGTGGATCCCGCCACCCAGAGGTCAACGGCGCCGTAATTGTTGAGTAGATCGCGGTCACGGAAGCCGAGGCCGTAGGCGAAGCCGCTGCCGACGGTGATGCTGCCGAGCTTCGGGTAGAAGCCCTCGCGATCGAGAATGAACACCGCGCGGTCTTCGAAGAAGTTCAGGCCGCTTTCGAGCGCGTTCGGATGGTGCGGGGCAAGGGCCTGCGCCTTTGCAGCGCGTTCGGCGCGTAAGGCGTCGGCGCGGGTCGGCGGCGTATCGGTCTGGGCGCCGGCCCATTTCCCGTTGAACAGAAGACAGAATGCAACAAGTAACGCCCTCATTACAGCGTTTCGCCGCGCCATAATCCGCAGATCCTATCTCGTCTCGAGCCCGAGCCGGAATACGTCCGGGAAGACTGCCAGGTCGAGATGTCCAACGACGATCGAAGAGCGGCGGGCCGCGATGTGATCGCGGCGATGCAGCCGCCACTGCTCGACACGCGAGGCCTCGCCTGGCGCGATCGCCCGCGCCGCCTCGGCCCACCCATCGACCAGCTGCTCCTGAAGCGCCGCCGCGTCCGGCGCGAGCCGCCAGGCGCTGCCGCTCACCAGTCTCTCGTAATCCCCGAACGACGCCTGGGCTTCGCCGACAGCTGCAGGGCCGAGAGCGGGACCGAACCCCTTGTCGGTGCGCTGGTGCGTGTTCACGAGATCCCGAATCCAGCTGTCGTCCCGGTGCGGCGGGTTGCAGACGATTCGGCCGTCGTAGTTGAGCACGGCCAGGACGTGCGCTTCGGCCTCACGACAACGGTCCGCGAAAAGCCCCAGCCAGTCGGCCGACACGAGGTCGAGCAAGGCCGAAGCCGTAATCAGCGCGCCGGGGACAAGGGGCAGTGCGTCGAGGTCCGCAAGATCCAGTTGCTTCATGCGGAGGGTGACGCCTTGCGCCCGAGCGAGCGGTTCGAGCGTTCGTCCCGCCTCGTCGAGCAGGCCCGCATCGTGATCGACGAGCGTCCAGTCGGTGACGCGCGGCAGTCGCGGCAGCAGATAGCGCACGTTCGAACCGGTGCCGCAGCCGATGTCGATCGCTCTTGTCACACCGCGGCGCGCCAGCCGTACGCCGAGCTCCTCGGTCAGGCCCTGTGACCTGGCCGCGCGATCGGCCGGCTCGCGCAGCGCGAGCCAGTCAGCGCTGAACGATTCCATGATCTGAAAAGGCGGCGAGGGCGGCAACCATCTGCCGAACCGAGTCGGCCCACGTCGGCAGCGTGCCGCGGCGTCGGCGGGCGCCCTCGGCCAGACGCGCGCGCGCATCGTCGTTCATCACCGTTTCCAGCGCCTCGGTCAACGCCTCGACGTCGTCGATCGGCACGATCACGCCCGAGTCGTCGTCTACGAGATCGGGAATCGCGCCGGTCGCGGTGCTTACGATCGGAATGCCGCGCGCGACCGCCTCTGCGACGGCCATCCCGTAGCCTTCGTGCCTCGTCGCGAGAACGAAGACGTCAGCGCGATCGTAGGCCGCGCCCAGCCGGTGCTCGTCCAGCTCGCCGACAAACGTGACTCGCGAAGACAGGCCGGTTTCGAGCACCTGTTGCGTGAGCGCATTAGCGGTCGCGGGATCGAGATCTGGACTGCCGGCGGCGGTGAGGTGCCATTCCAGGTGGGCGAGGCGGGCCAACGCATGGAACAGCAGGTCGTAGCCCTTCCGCCGTGTCAGCGAGGCCACCGAGAGCAGTTCCACGGGCATGCCTCCACGCGCCGGATGCGATCCGCGGCTGCCTCTCGCGAGCGGCGCCACCGCGGTGCCTGGCGGCACGACGGCAATGCGATTCGCGGGAACGCCGTATGCCTCGAGCGATCGGATCGTCGCCGGGCTCGTGACGATTACGCCGCCGACGGTCCGCAGGGCGCGACGCTCGCTCTCGAACAAGGCGGCGGCTGAGGTCGAGTCGAGCCCGCTCTCGAGCGCGAGCGGGTGGTGCACCAGCGCCACGAAGCGGAGGCGCGCTGCCTCGCGCTCGGCTTCATCGGCCATCGCTCCGAATGCCAGGCCATCGGCAAGCACCAAGGCGCCATCCGGCAGCGCCGCGAGGATGTGAACCGCCTCGTCGCGAGCCGCATCGCAGGGGAAGGGGAAACTGTCGTCGAGCGTGCACAACGACACGTCCCAGCCGAGCCGCCGCAAGCCGGCCAGGATCTCACGGTCGTAGCCGTAGCCGCCGGTCCGTTGATGGATGTCGCCCGGAACCAGCAGCACCAGCGACGACACCATGTCATGGCCTGGCGTCACTCCCGCGACTCCGCTGATATGCTGCGAACCAAAGCGACGTGACGGAACACGCTCATCAGCATAGCGCCGCCCTTTACCGCCGCAGCACAGCCTTGGCCGCGATCGGCGTCGGAGTGGTCACTGCCGCGGCGATCGCCGCGCAATCACGGCTGGCGCTCGATGGTATGTATCCGGCCCGCGTGGCTGGCGTCGCCGGGGCAATTCTCGTGCTCGCCGTCGCCGGTCTCGGCCGCGGGCATCCGCACGCGCGAATAGGCGCCGCCAACCTGATCACGGGCGGACGCGCCCTGGTCCTGGCGCTCGTCGCGGGGGTCGCACTTGCGCCCGAGGCACCCGTCAGGACCTGGCCGCTGGTGCTGACTGCGACCGCTGGCGCCTCCGCCGATCTGCTGGATGGCATTCTGGCTCGCCGCAGCGGAATGGCCAGCCGTTTCGGCGCCCGATTCGACATGGAGGTGGACGCGCTCCTCGTCCTCGTCCTGTCGCTTCTCGCCTGGCGTGCGGCGAACGTTGGACCGTGGATCGTCGCTGCAGGGGTGATGCGATATGCCTTCATTGCGGCCGGATGGCTGCTGCCGTGGATGCGTGAAGATCTGCCCGCCAGCCGGCGCCGCCAGACGGCCTGCGTCGTGCAGATCGTCGCTCTTATGGTCGCCCTGATTCCAGGACTGCCGTCACGATGGGCCACGACGATCGCCGCCGCAGGCCTCGCGTTGCTCACGTGGTCGTTCGCCGTGGATGGGCAGTGGCTGTTCTTGAGACGAAGGCCTGAGCTAGCGACGCACTGAACTGCCGTGCTCACGTCGCATTCGGATCTTGACCACACTACTGAGGAGCCGGCCCAACGCCACCGGTGGCACGGCGGTATCGACTCGACGGGGCCGTTGGTTCATGACGTAGCCGGAGGATCTCCGGCCGCCCGGCCGGAGTTGGTGCGCGGCGGCGACTTCGAACCTCGTCGGCGACCGTGTCACGCCATCAGCTGAGCCGCGCTAGCCCTTCAGATCGTCGGCGCCCTGCGCGCGACGGTCGGCGTCGCGTTCCTGCCACGTGTCGGTCTTGGCAGCGGACTGACGGCGCGACTGAACGCGGCGCTCGGCTTCCAGCCAGTCGTCCATGTCGTGGCCGTGCTCGCCGCCACGTGACACGTAAATCGCGTGCGCCTCGACCGCTATCTCGTCCTCCGTCGGCGCGCCAGCGTTGGTATCGGGGTAGATCGCAGCCGCCTCGGCCGCGATTTCAGCGTCGGTCGGTTCCTTGTGTTTTGCCATGCGGCTGTCCTGGTGCAAGAAGCGTGTCAGCACCGCGGTGTCGTTGATCGGGCGGTGAGCCGACCCAAAAACAAAAGAGGGCGCCAGGGTGGCGCCCTCTCCCCTGAACCTTCGACGGAATGCCGGCTACTTCAGACGCGCCGCGCGTCCCTTCAGTGTCTCGGCCAGCGCCTTCAGCCGCTTTTGATCGGCGCCGCTCTTCGCGGCCGCGTCGGATTCCACCTGTCCGGCGAGCGTATTCAGCTGCTCGATCGTCGCGGCCGCGTTGCGATCGCCCGGCCGGATCTGCTCGGCGTGATCCATCGCCTGCACCACGGCCTGGGCGCGAGACGCGTCAATCGCCTTCGAGCGGTTCAGCTGATCGATATACGCCTTGGCCACCACGGCCGTCGCCGGCCAGGTCACCTTCGGCTGATCCTGGGCGTTGAACTCCTCGCGGCGCACGAGCATCGCGGCGGCGATCTCGTTCTGCGAGAGGTAATCGCTCGGCATCAGCCGGAACACATCGATTCCGCGGGCGATCTCCGACGCGTAGATGTTGCCGTTGTACCAGTAGGTGGACCAGAAGCCGCCGATGATCAGGTTCTTGGCGTCGAGCGGACCGCGATCGAAGAAGGCAATCTCTACCGGGTTGGCCGAATCGCTGAAATCGAACACCGACAGGCCGCCCTGGTACCACCCCTGGACCATGATGTCGCGGCCCGGCACCGGGATCAGCGAGCCGTTGTGCGCGACGCAGTTCTCTGTCTCGGTCTGGGCAGCGGGCATCTTGTAGTAGCCCTTGAACACCAGCTTGTTGTCGACGATGTCGAAGATGGCGTCGGCGCCCCAGTTGGGGAGATCCGTAGCGCGGCAGCGCGGCCGCGTGCCGCCGCCCCACTCGTCCGTAAAGATGACCTTGGTGCCGTCGTTATTGAACGTCGCCGAGTGCCAGTAGGCGAAGTTCTTGTCGCTGGCGTGATCCAGCCGCTTCGGGTGCACCGGATCTGAGATGTCCATCAGGATGCCGTTGCCCGAGCAGGCACCGGCGGCCCGGCCGATTTCCGGGAACACCGTGATGTCGTGGCACTGATTCGTCGTGCTGGTCTTCTGCGTGCCGGGGCCGTGATCGCCGCCTGCCCACAGGCCGGCGATGTTGCCCTTGTCGTCGGCAAAGATACGCGGCCGGTTGACGATTTTCGCGTTCTGCGGTGCGGCCAGCGGGACCTCGATGACGTCGATGCTGAAGAGCGCCGTGTTCTCGTCCTTGTCGGGCTGTTCGCCCGAGCAGCCTTCGAGCTCCTCGCCCGAACGGACGCTGCCGGTGCCGGAGCCGTAGACGTAGATCTTCGACTTGTCGTTCATCGGCGGCACCAGGGTGTGTGTGTGCGAGCCGCGGCAGGTCTGCACCGCTGCCACCTGGCGCGGCTTCTTCATGTCGCTGATGTCGAAGATGCGCACGCCGCGGAAGCGCTCCTTGCTGACGGTTTCCTGCACGCCCTGCAGGCCGCAATCGATGCGGCCGCGGGTCTGCTCGACCGACATGAACAGCAGGTTGCCGTAGACCGAAACGTCACCCTGCCCGCCAGGACATGCGATCGAGGCGAGCAGCTTCGGCTTGCGCGGGTTCTCGATGTCGTAGGTATTGAAGCCGTGGAAGTTGCCGACCCACATGTGGGTACCGGCAAACGCAAGATCGGAATTGGCGAAGTCGAGCGCGCTGGCCCGGAATGCCGGCGGAGCCGCAGCCGGCGCCGGCGCACTATTCGCACCCGCCGCACCCTCCGCACCAGACGTGGCCGGCGTGGCCGGCGTAGCAGCGGCCGCACCGGCCACCGGCTCAGGCCGTTCGGGCGGCATCGCGTCGCCGGCAGGCGCCTTCGGGTCGTAGAACCCTTCTGGCCGGCCGAGGTTCGAGACGAGCTCCATGTTGCGCGCGGCGGTGCCGGCGTCTTTGAGGCCGGCTTTCAGGCCGATCCTGGGGTCTTTCGGATCGGGAGCCTTCTGCTGCGCGGTCCCGAGCATCACCACCCCGCACACCAGGGCCCCGGTGGCCCACACCCGCATCGTCACTGACTTCATTTCTGCAGCTCCCTGAGCAACGCGCCCATGCGATCGATTTCCATCTGCTGATCCGCTTCCACGTCCGACGCGAACGCGAAGATGTCGCCGTCCTGGCCGGCGCCGGGCGTGCCAAAGAGTTCGTGCACCATGATGAGCGCGCCGCCATGGTGTTTGATCATGCCTTCGAGGAACAACCGGTCGAAGGGCACGCCCTTGGCCGCCTCCAGCTGCGCCATCTCCTCCATCGTCAGCATGCCCGGCATCAAGGTGGCTCCGTGCATGTGATGGGCGTGAGGATCCGGCAGTTCCTGCCCGCGGCCCTTGAGCCACTCCTGCATCATCTTGATTTCGTCCTGCTGCGACAGCTCGATGCGCTTGCCGAGCATCTTCATGTCGTCGCGGCTGGTGCGCTCGGGGATGAGCGCGACCATCTCGAGGGCCTGCTGGTGGTGGCCGATCATCCCCTGCATGAACTTCACGTCGGCAGGAGTGAACCGCACTTTCGACAAGTCGGTTGACGCGGCCGCGCTGATGGTCCGGTTCTCCTGGCCCGGCGCGCCTGGCTGGATGATGGCGGGCGAGTCTGTCGCACCGGTCGCACCAGCCGCAGGTGTCGCACCGGAACCACCCGTCGCACCAGCCGCACCGGTTGCATTCGGCGCACCTGGCGTGGAACCTGACGTGGTCCCCGACACCTGGCTACTGCGGCACGCCGCGCCAGACAAGGCTAGCGCCAAGGCAAGGATACCGAGGGTTCGGTAAGGCATAGCCCTTCAAGAATAGCGCAGACGGCCCCTCGCCCCGCGGGACAAGGCGAGGGGCGAGTGCAGGCGCGCCACGGCCCGCGAGCGCCTGTAGGATGGAGAGATGCTCCGCGGCCTAGTCCTGACGGCTGTGTTGCTGCTCTCGGCCTGCGGATCGTCGGAGCAGTCTCCGGCTGCGCCGACGTCGACGATGCCCGCGAAGCGGCTGCTGGTGGTCACTTACACCACCGGGTTTCGCCACGACTCGATCGAGATCGCCGAACAGACGCTCGACACGCTGGCCCGCCAGACCGGCACGTTCACCGTGCAGTTCTGCCGGACCGGCGCCGACGTGCAGTCGATGCTGTCAGCGGCCAGCCTTCGCGGCTTCGACGCGGTGGCGTTCGTCAATACCACAGGCAACCTGGGCCTGCCGGATCTCCCGGCGTTTCTCGGCTGGATCGCGGACGGACATGGCTTTGCCGGGATACACAGCGCCGCCGACACCTATCACGACGAACCGGCGTATCTCGACATGCTCGGGAACGAGTTCCTCACCCACGGCGCCGAGTCCTCGGTCGACGCCATCGTCGAAAACCCGACGCACCCGGCGTCGGCCATGCTCGGTCAGCGCTTCGCGATCTTCGACGAGATCTACAGGTTCGTGCGCGGCAATCGGGGGCAGGCAACGATGCTCCTGTCGCTCGATCGGCAGCCGCTGGACGGCTTGCCGGGACAGGGTGAGCCGGCCGATCTCCCGCTTGCCTGGGCCAAAGCGCACGGCGCCGGCCGGGTCTTCTACACCGCGCTGGGCCATCGCGACGACGTGTGGCGCAACGTGTCGTACCGGCAGCACATCGGGGCTGGGTTGCAGTGGGTTCTTGGCCTTCGCTAGGCGACGCTTCGTGCCGTAGGCGGCGCTTCGCGCCGTAGGCGTCCTTCGGACCGCAGGACTCTGGTGATCTGGTGGACTTTGGACTTGCGTGGCTTTGCGCTACGCGGCGAAAACCGCGCCAACCGAACGCAGTGAGGCCCCCGCGAGCGAAGCGAGCGCCCCAGCGCTTTTAAGCCCGCGCCCGACGCGTGCGCGCGGCCTGCACGGGCGGAGCGAGTGCCTGCGCCGCGAAGCAGCGCCTATTGAGTCGGCCGCTGCCGCGGCGGGTTCTTGATCAGCCGATACTGCGCGAGCCCGGCGTTCACCTTGAACTCGATCCCCATCCGCCCGATCTCGGCGGTGCCCTTCGCCGGGTCGCCGCTGACCCCCGAGTCTTTCGGCCCTCCCCACGGCATGATCTGATCCTTGCGCACGCCCTGCGGGCGGACGTAGAGCATCTGCGACGTGTCGCTGATTCCCGCGTGGCTGCCAACCGTCGCGTCGTCGTAGCCAAACGCCGCTTCCATCCACGCCCGGTAGTGCTCGCGGCCGCCTTCGTAGTAGTCGGTGAGCGCGAACACCTTCACGCCGGCGTCCTTCCATTCGGCGTTGAGCGCGTCGGCCACCGTCTTCATCCCGGCCTGGTTCGGGCCGCTGTCGCCGATGAAGAGAATCTCGTTGAAGCCGTGGGCCTTGAGGCTGCGGGCCGCCGCATCGAGGATCTGATCGTAGGCCGGAGACGGGACCGAGATGCCGCCCGGCACCTGGCGATCCGGATCACCCTCGGGCACGTACTGCAGCACTGGCGCCACGAGCGTCTTGCCAAGGCGGCGGGCCATCACGTTCGCGGCGTGCGCGACGACAAAATTGTGCTTGCCCATCACCATGTGGTACCCGTTCTTCTCCGTGCCGCCGGTCGGGACGATCACCGTGCGGTAGCCCGCCTTCATCGCGTCGCGCGTCTCTTCCCACGTGAGCTCGTCGATGAACACCGTGTCAGGCGCGCGCGTGGCGGTCTTGCTCGCCGGTGCCGTGTCCATCGTCGGGCGCGTCGGTGCAGCCGGAGCCGGTCGCTGCCCTCCGCGGCCGCCGCCCCCGCCTTGCTCCGGCAGCGCCGGCACCGGCGGCTCGGCGCCACTCTGCATCCGCTTGATCTGTGCCGTCGCGAGATCGAGCTTGATCTGCAGCAGCTGCCGGCCGAAGTCGGGGCTCGCCTTCGACTGGTTGTTCCCCGAGACGCCGTTGTTCTCGTAGTCGTTGCCGGTCAGCCGGTCGGTGCGAATGTGCTGGGGCGCGACGAGGAGCAGCTCCGAGGTGTCGAGGATGTTCGCGTGGTTGCCGACCTGATTCTCGGGGACGCCGAGGAACTTCGCGGCCACCACTTCCTGATCGCGGTGCGCCTTGGTGTAGTAGTCGTCCACCCAGTAGGCCCTGGCAGCACCGGCCCACGTCGCGTTGAGCTTCTCCGCGGCGGTCCGCATGCCGGTCCGATTGCCGCCCGATTCGCCGATGAACCAGATGTTGGTGAAGCCGCCCGCCTTGAGGCTGCGGCCAGCGGCCACGAGCAGCTCGACGAAGCGTTCTTCGGGAAGCGTGATGGTGCCGGGCTTTCCCATGTGGCCGGCCTGGTTCTCCCAGGTTCCCTCCGGGACGTAGGTCACGATCGGCGCCACCAGCGTCTTCCCCATCGCGCGCGCAATCTTGTCGGCCGACCAGGTCATGACGAACTTGTGCTCGCCGTCCACCATGTGCGGCCCCTTCTGCTCGGTGCCGGCGGTCCCGATGATGACGTTGGTCCACCCCGCCTTGACCAGGTCGCGCACCTCGGCCCACGTAAGGTCTTCGATGAAGACCGTATCGGGCGGCTTGCCGGACGGCGCTGTATCTGGCGCGCTCGCAGGACGCTGCGCCGACAGCACGGCGGTAGCCAACAGGGTGAACAAGACTGGAGCGAGGCGCTGTTTCATGGGCTCAAACTATACCGCTACCGCGCCCGGCGTCCATTGACGATTGGGGATTGTCGATTGACGACTTATTGATGATTGCTTGATTGCGGATTGCGCCATTCGATTGGCGATTGAGGGATTGAGGATCTGACGATTGCAGGAATCACGATTGGTGATTGGGTTACTCCTGTTTCAGGCAGCACTAGTGTCGGCCGCTCAAGCCTCGGTTGCATGAGCCGGGCAGTCATCCCGCCGCGAAGCTCGTTCTCCAATCCTCAATCGTGATTGACGCAATCGCTCAATCCGTCAATACCGCAAATCGCAATCGAATGCGGCAATACCGCAATCGGCGGATCGTCAATAAATCACCAATCGTCAACCACCAATCGCTAATGGACGCAGGCACTGCAGTCATTGGACGCGTGGGCGAGTCAACACCATTTCGTCGGCGACGATGGTCCACACCAGCCCCTCAGCTTCGACCATCAGGTTGAACGGCCGCGGGTCGTCCTCGACGTTGTAGGCCCCTTCCCCGGGACCGCGTTCGTCGGTCACTTCCTGAAGCGGGCGGCCGCTCACGCCGCTGTGCACGGTCAGCTTGAAGCGACCGCTCGCCGCGTTGTGCCCGGGCTCGGGGCGGGTCTGCCAGCGGAGCCGAAACCGGCCGGACTGGCTCACCAGGCCGAGCGTCTGGTTGCCGGTGCCTTCCCACTTCCCCATCTGCTGGATCACCGGCACCGGCGGCGGCGACGGCTCATCACGCCGCCCGCAGTCAGCCAGCGCCGTGACTAAAGTCAGCGCCGTAAGCACCGTCGCAAGCACCCTCGCACGAGATTGCACGATCACTTGATAATTCGAGTGAACGATAGCGCAACGCACCCGCACGCGCGCGGTATAGTGTGGGCCGAGGAGTCGCCATTCCCCCATTGAGCGGACACCTTCCCGTCCGAGGTCCGTACTGCGTGGCCGCCATCCAGGCGGCGCCGGTCGCCTTCGATGTCGAGCGGACGTTGCAGAAGCTCGGCGATCTGCTCTCGGATGCCGCGCACCGCGGTGCGCACCTGGCAGTCTTCCCTGAAGCCTTCGTCTCGGCCTACCCCCGTGGCCTGGACTTCGGCGCGGTCGTCGGCTCGCGGCGGCCCGAAGGGCGCGAGCAGTTTCGACGTCACTGGGAAAGCGCGATCGACGTGCCGGGGCCGCACGTCGAGCGCATGGCCGGCCTTGCCCGCGCCCACCGTCTGCACCTGGTCGTCGGCGTGGTCGAGCGCAGCGGCGGCACGCTCTACTGCACGGCGCTGTTCCTCGGCGCGGACGGGCGCTATCTGGGCAAGCACCGCAAGGTGATGCCGACCGCCTCGGAGCGCATCGTGTGGGGCTTTGGCGATGGTTCGACGCTGACGGTCGTGGACACTGACGTGGGACGCATCGGCGCCATCATCTGCTGGGAAAACTACATGCCGCTGCTGCGCGCGGCGATGTACGCGAAGGGGATTGAAATCTACTGCGCGCCGACCGCCGACGCGCGACCGACGTGGCTGCCGACGATGCGCCACATCGCCCAGGAGGGACGCTGTTTCGTCATATCGGCGAACCAGTTCGCGCGCCGCCGCGATTATCCGCCCGACTATCAGACCGAGTTCGGCGACGATCCGCAGACCGTCATCTCCCGCGGCGGCAGCTGCATCATCGGCCCGCTCGGCGAGGTGCTGGCCGGACCGGACTTCAGCGGCGAGACGATCCTCACCGCGCAGCTCGATCTGAACGACATCGCACGGGCGCGGATGGACTTCGACGCGGTCGGCCACTACGCCCGGCCCGACATCTTTCAGTTGCTCGTCGACGAGTCCAGCCGCACGCCGGTGTCGTTCCATAACGCGCGGAGCCCGGTGGCGGCCACCGGCCTGCGTGATGTCGATCGCCGGGCGCCGCGGCCGGTCCAGCAGAACGGGCCGAGGATTGATCCCGTAAGGTAGAGACCCGGACAGTAAACAGTTGGGCAGTTGAGAGTTGCCCGTTGAAATGGAAATTTCAGTGCCAGTGGCAGCCACAGTTGCAGCTTTCGTTTCAGCGGACCGCCAGCCCAGGTCCCACTAAGACCCCAGGACCTCAAGACCTCTCCCGCACGGCGCGGAGAAACTGGTTGAGCGCGATGACCACCTCCGCTGGAATCTCGTGGCCGCCGTCGAAGGGAACCCACGTGACGAGCAGGCCGGCGGCCGCGAGATCTCGCTGCATCCGTTCGGATCCGCTGAACGGCAGCACCGCGTCGTCGCGACCGTGCGCGATGAACACCGGCAGTCCTCGCCGCGCCGCATAGCCACGGCGCCACGCGGCTTCGTCGACGGGCGTGCCCGACAGCAGGACGAGCGCGGACAAGTGCGCGGTCGAGCCGAACGCAACGTCGCTGGCGACCATCGCGCCCTGCGAGAAGCCACCAAGCACGACGTCGCCACCCCTCCACCACGACAACCCGCTGAGCAGCCCGGTCACGGCTGCGGCCGCGGGCGTCAGCCCTTTCGGGCGGGATTGCGAGAGGTCCGGCACGCCGTCCTCCGCGGACCCAAGTTCGAGCGGCCACCACGCGCGACCGCCCGCGCGCGTGGTTCGCTCGAGCCCCTGTGGAAAGACAAAGCGTCCCGGCCACTCGATCGTGTTCGTGAACGGCATCCACTCCTCGGCGGACGATCCGTAGCCGTGGAGCAGGACCAGCGTGGGCGGGCCGTCGCCGCCTGCCGTCAGTACCTCGAGCGATGGGCCACAGGCGATACCGGCGACAAGCGCCGCGGCAATCACTCGAAGCCAGCGTCCGGAACCCGAGCCCCCCGCCTTCAAGCCCCGAGCCCCACGTCCACGCCCGAGGACCTCAAGACCTCTGCTTCCGGTACGAATTCTTGACCACGATCTTCGTGCCGCGGAGCGTGAAAACGTCGCAGCCGTTCACTTCAACCTTGGCGCCGGCGCTAGTCGTGCCGGTGAAGGTCCACTCCGAGACGG
Source organism: uncultured Acidobacteriota bacterium (assembly GCA_963709325.1). Taxonomy (GTDB): domain Bacteria; phylum Acidobacteriota; class Vicinamibacteria; order Vicinamibacterales; family UBA2999; genus VFZN01. Next base: position 461,750 of record CAVPVV010000003.1, read on the forward strand.
CTCGATTCCCGGCAACGAAGTGACGCGGGTTGTTCCAGCGGCCGTCCTTGTAGGTTTCGAAGATCGCTGCGTAGGCTGTGCGCACAGCCTCCCGTCCCACGTGCCGCGTGCCGGCGACGTCAGGCCCCGCCGTAGCCTCGAAGACGCAGTCGTCGGCCATGCAGGCCATCAAGCCATCCACGTCGTGCCGATTCCAGGCGGCCGCGAATTCGTCGAGCATCTTGACCACCGCCGCATCGTCCGCAGTGCCGGCGTGCGCTGACATGGCGGACGCCATCACCAGTCCCGCTCCCGCCGCAATCAGGTTTCGTCTGTGCATGTGCGCATGGTGCCACAAGCGAGGTTTTCGGGGCCCGAGGTCTTGGGGCTTGGGACTACGATTGCACTGCAACTGAAACTGTCAACGTCAACTGGCAACTCTAAGCTGCCCAACTGTCAAATTTCTCAGGTTCAATGCCTCCTCATCGCGAACGTCACCGCACCGAACGCGTCGGCTGGCTGCGCGCGGCCGTGCTCGGCGCCAACGACGGCATCGTCTCAACCGCCAGCCTCGTCGTCGGCGTCGCCGCCTCCGGCGCGGCCCGTGGCGAGGTCCTGGTCGCCGGTGTCGCCGGGCTGGTGGCCGGCGCGCTGTCAATGGCAGCCGGCGAGTACGTCTCGGTGAGCTCGCAGGCCGACACCGAGCACGCGGATGTGGCTCGCGAGCGTAAGGAGCTGGCCGCCGACCCTGGCGCCGAGGAAGACGAGCTCGCTCGCATCTACGAGACGCGCGGGCTGGACGCGAACCTGGCACGGCAGGTGGCGAAGCAGCTCATGGCCCGCGACGCTCTCGCCGCGCACGCGCGTGACGAGCTCGGCATCACCGAGGAGCTCGCGGCAAAGCCGCTGCAAGCCGCAGCCGCTTCGGCGGCGACGTTTGCGGTCGGCGCGGCACTGCCGATTGTCGTGTCGCTACTGGCCCATGAAACGGCGGTGTTGGCCGTGTCGCTCACTTCGCTCGTGTCCCTCGCCGGCCTCGGCGCCCTTGCCGCAGGCGCCGGCGGCGCATCGCCATGGCTCGGTGCCGCACGGGTCACGTTCTGGGGCGCACTCGCGATGGCCGCGACGGCACTGATCGGCCGTCTCTTCGGAATGACCGTGGGGTGAAAGGTCTCGAGGTTTTGAGGTCGCAATTCTCAATCGCCCAACTGTCAACTTCCGCAGCTACCTCAGTCCCAGTCTCCTCGCTCTGTGGTGCAGGTTACTCCGGTGCATCCCGAGCTCCCGTGCGGCAGCCGCCCAGTTCCCCCCATTCCGCTTCACCGCCTCGAGGATCAGGTCGCGCTCGAACTGCTCTACGCGCACCGCTAGCGGCGCGGCCTCGGCAACTGGCTTCGCGGTGGCCGGCGACGGCATGTCGGCGGAGGTGGGCGCGCGCAGATCGAGGTGCGCGGCGTCGACGAGCACCACTTCGGTTCGCAATCGATCGAACGACGCGCGCAGCACGCCGCGGCTGACGACGTTCTCCAGCTCGCGGACGTTGCCGGGCCAGTCGTAGCGATCGAGCGCGCGCCGCGCGGCTTCGGTAAACCGCACGCCGGCGAGCCCGAGGCGGCGGCCCGCCGCGTCGGCGAAGTGGGCGGCCAGTAGCGGCACGTCTTCCAGGCGATCTCGGAGCGCCGGCACATGCAACGGAAACGCGGCGAGCCGATGGTAGAGATCGGCACGGAAGCGACCGGCCGCCACTTCGCGCTCGAGGTCGCGATTGGTCGCCGCGATCACGCGCACGTTCACCCGGTGCGGGCGATCCGAGCCGACCCGCTGAATCTCGCCATGCTGCAGGACGCGGAGCAGCTTCGGCTGGATTTCGAGAGACAGTTCGCCAATCTCGTCGAGGAAGAGGGTTCCGCCGTCGGCGACTTCGAACTTGCCGGCGCGATCGCGCGAAGCGCCGGTGAACGCGCCGCTGACGTGCCCGAACAGCTCGCTCTCGGCGATCGAGAGCGGCAGGGCCGCGCAGTTGACGTGGATCAGCGCTTCGTCGGCGCGTCTCGACGCGGCGTGCACATGGTGCGCGACCAGCTCCTTGCCGACTCCAGTCTCGCCGGTGATGAGCACTGCGAGGTCGGAGGCCGCGACCAGCGCGATCTCCCGTTTGAGCCGGGCGATCGCTTCGCTCGCGCCGAGAATCGCGCCGCCGCTCGACTCGACGGCACTCCGCACGAGCTCGCGCGCCACCTGGCCGCGATGCGCCGCCCGCCGCTCGAGCGCCTCGATGAGCGAGGTCGTGCGCAGCGCCGCGCCCGCCAGCGCGCCAAGGGTCGCGACGATGCGCTCGTCGAGGCCGTCGAACTGATGCGGCTCCAGCGCATCGGCCGTGAGCGCGCCCACCACTTCGCCGCCGTCGGTCAGCGCGCAGCCCAGACACGCGTGTACCTTGTGCATCGGACCCGGCGCCGCCTCGATGACGCCGTCGAACGGGTCGGGCAGCTGGCTGTCTACCGGAAAGCGAACCGGATCGCGCGAGTTCAGAATGACGTCGAGGCGCGGATGTTCCCGGCGGGGGTAGCGGTGCGAAAGGGCCGCCGCGGTCAGCCCATAGCCGGCGACGGGGACCAGGTCGCCGCCCTCGAGTCGCAGCAGGCACGCCGCGTCACAGGGAATCAGCCGGCGGACACCCCCGAGCAGCCGCGCGTAGCGGTCCGACGCCGCGAGCGACGCGGTCAGGTCGCGCGCGATGTCGAGCAACACCTCGAGCGGCTGGTGTTGCTGATTCGGTAACGCCGTTGTTGATTTCATAACGTGGCACCGTTACCCAAATCATAACATTCGACGTAAGTGGTTGATTGGAAAGGGCCGAACGTCCGGCATCCGTCCTGCTCTCCCCTGACGCAGGAGTTTCCGATGAACGCTTCCACCACCCTGGCCGAACTGGCCGTGACCCACCCGGCCGCATCGCGCGTCTTCCGCCGTCATCGTCTCGATTTCTGCTGCGGAGGGCGACGCCCGCTGGACGAGGTGTGCCGCGAGCGCCAGCTCGATCCGGATGCGATCCTCGCCTCGATCGCCGAGGAGGATCCGCTCGAGCCGGATCAACGCCGATGGGACGACGCGCCCCTCCCGCACTCGTCCAGCACATCCAGTCCGTCTACCACACGCGGCTCCGCGAGCAACTGCCCGGACTCGTCGTGATGGCGCGGCGGGTCGAAGCGCGACATGCCGACAAGGCGTCGTGCCCCCGCGGCCTCACCGCGCACCTCGAGACGATGCACGAGGCCGTTCTCACCCACCTGCAGAAGGAAGAGCAGATTCTCTTCCCGCTGATCGTGTCAGGCATGGCCGGCCGCGCCGGCGGGCCGGTGCGCGCGATGGAGGTCGAGCACGAGCATCACGGCGAGGATCTGCTGGAAGTGCGTCGGCTTACTGGTGATCTCGATCCCGCCGGACGAGGCCTGCACCACGTGGCGGGCGCTGTATCTCGGTCTCCAGCAGCTCGAACAGGAGCTGATGGACCACATTCATCTCGAGAACAACATCCTGTTCCGCCGTGCGCTGGCGTCGTGAGCGCGACAACGCGAACGAGCCTAGCTGTGGCATTCTGGAGCATGAACCTCGGGCTGGCGCTGATGGTCGGGCTCAGCCTGTTGCCGATCGGGCTGATGCAGGCCTGGGCCAGCGTCGAGCACGGCTTGTGGTTCGCGCGAAGTGCCGAGTTCCTCCAGCAGCCCCTCATCGAAACCCTGCGCTGGATGCGCATCATCGGAGACACCGTGTTCCTATTCGGAGTTGCGGCGTTCACGTGGTTCATGTCCGGCCTGTTCTTCGGCTGGAGTGCGGTGCGCCGGCCCGCCTGAGAAGGCTACAAGCAATGACGATCACAATCCGAGCCGGTTCCGTGCTTCGGCACTGCATGGGCGCGAGCGTCCTGCTCGCGCTCGTTCTCGCCGCTGCTGCCCCCTGCCAGGCCCAGGCAAATTCCGGTTTCGCGCCCGCCGGCTGGGACGCCGGCGTGAAGCTGCGCGAAGCCGTCGACAAGAATCCGGACCCGGGCATTCTCGAGATCGATCTCGTCGCGAAACTCGCCGAGGTGGAGGTCTCACCCGGCCTCAAGGTAAAAGCCTGGACCTACGATGGCGGCCTGCCTGGTCCCCTCATCCGGGCGAAGGTCGGCGATCGCGTCATCGTGCACTTCACCAACGAGTTGCGTGAACCCACCACCGTTCACTGGCACGGTGTGCGAATCCCGATCGAGATGGACGGTGTGCCGAACATCTCACAGCCCGAGGTCAAGACCGGTGAAACCTTCACCTACGACTTCGTCGTGCGAGATGCGGGTCTCTTCTGGTATCACCCGCACGTGATGTCCGCGGCGCAAGTCGGCTTCGGCCTGTATGGCGCGCTGCAGGTTGACGATCCGTCGGATGGAGTCGGGATCGCCGATGAGCTCACCCTGGTCTTGAGCGACATCGGGTTCGACAAGCGCGGCGATCTCGAGCCTGCGGAGAGCGGAGGTCCGGCCGGGCAGGTCTTCGGCCGCGAGGGGCAATACGTGCTCGTCAATGGCCGCCAGAAGCCGGCCATCAAGGCCAGAGCGGGCGCCTGGCAGCGATGGCGCATCGTCAACACCGCCAAGAGCCGTTTCTTCCTCCTCGACATGGACGGACAGCCGTTCACGACGATTGGCACGGACGGCGGCTTGCAGGAGCATCCAACCGAAGCCGGCACCGTGCTGATCACCGCAGGCGAGCGGCTGGATGTCCTCGTCCGCCCGACCGGCAAGCCAGGCAGTTCGTTGATCGTGCGCGCGATGCTCTACAACCGCGGCTACGGCAGCGTGGAGTATCGCGACGTCGAGGACCTGCTGACCATCGAGTTCATCGGCGAGCCGCCGATGAAGGCGCAGCCGACGCCGAAGGTGGCGCGCCAGATCACGCCGCCATCGACCGAAGGCGCAACCCGTGTCCCGGTGATGCTCACCTTGCCGCCGGCAGGACCCGACGGGCGTTCCGAGTTCCGGGTCAACGGCGTGCCTTACTGGCAGGCCAAGCCGTTCACGGCTCGTCTCGGGGAAACCCAGATCTGGACCATTACCAACGACACGGAGTGGGATCACCCCTTCCACCTCCACGGCTATTACTTCCTGCCGCTCGACGAGCGCGACCAGCCGATTCATCCGTTGGGATGGAAGGACACGTTGAACATCCCGATGAAGACGACCGCGAGGTTCATCGTGGTGTTCGACGAGCGCCCAGGAGAGTGGATGTTCCACTGCCACATCCTGGACCACGCTGAAGGCGGGCTGATGGGCACGGTCGTGGTCGGCGACGTCACGCCGACCGAGCACGCCCACGGGAAGCGATCCGGCGGTTAAGAACGCGTGCTCGGGTCGGTACCGCGCGGCACGAGGTAGCGCAGGCACCAGTCGCGCGCCAATGCCGCCGCCGTTGAGAGGGTGCCGGGCTCCTCGAACAGGTGCGTCGCGCCCGGCACAATCTCGAGCACAACCGGTGCTCGAATCGACTGCTTTGCTCGCTCGTTCAGCACCAGGACCTCGTCGTCGAGCTCGCCGACAATGAGGAGGGTCGGCGCCTCGACGAGGTGCAGCACCCGAGCCGCGAGGTCCGGCCGGCCCCCGCGCGAGACGACGGCACGGACGGCAGCGGGCCGCTCGGCTGCAGCAATGAGCGCGGCCGCCGCGCCGGTGCTCGCGCCAAAGCAACCGATCGAGAGCATCGCAATCGATGGCGTCGCGGCCGCCCAGTCCACGACGGCGACAACGCGTCGGCCAAGGCGCTCGATGTCGAAGCGGTACTCTCGCGTGTAACGATCGACCGTTTCCTCCTCCACGGTGAGAAGGTCCATCAGCAGCGTGGCGAGGCCGGCGTGCTGGAGCACGTTCGCGACCATCCGGTTGCGCTCGCTGAAACGGCTGCTGCCGCTGCCGTGCGCGAAGAGCACCAATCCTGTCGAGGAGAGAGGAACCACCAGGTCTCCCTGCAGCAGGGCGTCACCCGCGCGAACCGAAACGGTGCGAGCAGGGAGATTCGGGTCGACGCCCATCACGGCCTCGGTGGCGCTCTGTGCGGCCCCGCGTCCGGGCCTGTGGTCGGCGTCGCCAGCAACCGAGCAACCTCGTCATCGGAGGTCTGATCGAAGACCTCGTACCACAAGCCCACTGCCGTGAATGGCTCGGGGGTCCGGAGGCAGACGACCTCGTCGGCTACCATCCGGAGCGCTGTGCACGCTTCCCCGGAACCCACAGGCACGGCCACGACAATTCGGAACGGTCCCAGCTGACGTACTGCCCGCACCGCCGCCCGCATCGTGGTGCCCGTCGCGAGGCCGTCGTCCACGAGCAGAACGGTGCGTCCCTGGATGGAGATGAGCTCGTGATGGCCTCGATACGCGCGCTCCCGGCGCTCCAGCTCCTCCTGTTCGACCCGTGTCACGGCGTCGATTTGCGCCGCCGGCGGCAGGGAGCCGGCGGGAATCTCGTCGTTCATCACCCGAACACCGCCGCTCGCGATCGCCCCCATCGCGAACTCGGGGTGTCCCGGAAACCCGAGCTTGCGCACGACGAGGACGTCGAGTGGCACGGCGAGTGCGGTCGCCACCTCGAAACCCACTGGCACGCCCCCGCGCGGGAGGGCCAGCACGACGGCATCCGACCCGGCGAAGCGCGACAGCGCCTCTCCGAGTGCCTCGCCTGCGGCGGACCGGTCCGCAAACCGGGATTCACGCGAAGACGACCCGAACATAATCGGAGTTGAAGGCAACGCACCGCGCGCGCCCGCCACCGCTGAGGCCGGCCGCGTCGCGATCTATCGCCGCCTATGCTAGTTGACCTGCATGCCTTTGATCAGATCGGCGAGCGCCTGGATTCGAATCAGGGCCGTATCGCTCGAACATGGCGCGCGGGTCCGACGCGGGCACCTGCTAGATCGTGCCCTGCTTCACCTGCGGCTGCGCAGAGGCGGCGCCGGCCGAAAGCGAGACGGTCGCGAATGCGACGAGAGCGTGTCGCAGCATATGAGCCTCCTTGGCGAGTGGGGACGCCGGATTCCCGCCGCGCCGCCGCGTAGATTCAGGCGTTTGCGGCCGCTTCGATCCAGCGCCGCATTTCGTCGCGGCCGACGACCCCGGCGTGCTGGTGCACAACTCGCCCCTGCCGCAGGACGATGAAGTTCGGAATGCCCTGCACGCCATATCGGCGAGCGAGTTCCGGATGCTTGTCGGTATCGACCTTGAGTATCAGCGCTCGACCCGCCAGCTCCTTGGCAACCGCCGCGACCTCGGGCGCGGCCATCCGGCACGGCCCGCACCACTCCGCCCAGAAGTCCACGAGCACCGGGAGCTTGTCCTGAGCGGTGGCGCCGTCGAATAAAGCGGGATCGGCTTCAATCGGTTCCGCTGGCGGCGGAAGCGTCGTCTTGCACGCGCCGCACCGCGCCTCGGAAGCCAGACGATCAGCCGGTATTCGATTGGTTCGGCCACAGGACGGGCACACGCGCAACATGATTCCCCCTGCCTCTTGGATGCAGGTCGGAGGCCAGCGGGTGGCCGTTATTCGAGCGGCTTGGCTCCGCCGGGCGCCGGGATGTCGAAGATGTTCAGGGTGAACGAGACCATCGTGTAGTAGCCGAGCAGGGCCACGAGCTCGACGAGCGCGCGCTCACCCAGATCGGCCAGGGTCGTGCGGTATTGCTCGTCCGACACCTGGCCGTTGGCGGCGACCGCCGAACTGAACTCGAACACGACGCGGTCCACGTGATCGGTGAACGACGGTGTCTTGCCGGTGCGGATCGCCTCGATGACCGCCTCGTCCACTCCGGCCTTCCGCGCCTCGGCGGCGTGCACGGCCCATTCGTACTGCGTGCGCCAGCGCCGCGCGACAACCAGGATGGCCAGCTCCGACAGCCGCGGCTTAAGCGAGGTGTCGTACCGGATCAGCTCGCCGAGCTTCTGGGCCCGGGCCGCGAGGTCGGGGCTGCGCAGCCAGACCATTACGTTGGCGGGCACGGAGCCACGCCGGCCAGCGACCGTCTGAGCATAGACGGCACGCTGTTCCGGTTTCATGTCGTCGAGCGTAGGCAGAGCCAGTCTTGGCACAACATCCCCCCGAATCACTAACGCAAGCGGAACCGGCGCACGGCGAGTTCGGCGGGGGGGCCGACGGCAGGCGACGCGTCAACGTCGGCCGCGCTGGCCGGTGCTCCGCTGACGATCGACACCTCATCACCGGAGACGGCAAACGCGGTTGGACTGCCCACCTCGACGCGCACGTCATAGGTCGTCGCGGAGCGAACCGCTCGACCCGTTCGATTGAGCTCCAGCCGCAGCAGCCGTCGCTCCCCGTCGGGAGACCGCTGCAGCGCCACGAAGCCGCCACGATGTGCACGGAGGCGCTCGAGTCCTGTTAATGGTAACTCAGCCGCGGTGGTCACCGCGGCTGCAGACCCGTTTCCCAGATCGACACGATGCAGTCCCTGCGCGTCGGCCACATACGCGATGGCGTCGTTGGACGCGAGAGCCAGGGTCGATGCCTCTTCGATACCCTTCAGCGCCGCCACCGTGTCGATCGTCGGATTTCCTGGACGAACCCGCTGAATTCGACCGTCCCGGTTGAGCAGGAACACAGCGCCAGATTCGGCGATGGCGAGATCTACCGGGTGGATCAAGTGAGCGGCCTCGCTGGCGAGCGGCAACGACTGGAGCGGGCGCCCCGAAACGAGCTGGATCCGATGGACGGTGCCTTCTGCCCCAGCCGCGTCGGAGGTGACGACCCAGAGGTCGCCTCGCCGCGTATCGATGCCAAGGGCTCTGATGTCATAGAACCCCGCCGATTCCGAGCGGACGAGATCCACCGCGTGATCCTGCCCTTCGCCAACGACGCGAAGCTTTCGTCCCAGCTGATCGCCAACGACGAAGCGGCGGGACACCGCGTCGTAGGCCAGTCCGGAAGGCGTGAAGCGGTCGCTGGAGAAACGCAGCACATCCTCGGACAGCCCGGCGTTGCCGATTGGGATGCTTCCGCGCGAGGCGCGATGTGAAGCCGCGGGTGTGGCCTTGGACTTGGTCGTTGCCGGCGGCCGCGGCTCGGGCGGTGCTGACGCGGGCGCAGGCGGTGTTGCCGTCTTCGGCGCGCGTACCGGCGCCGGGCTCGGCACCGGTGCGCCATCGTTGGCACGGGCAACCAGCGGCTCCACCTCCGCCCAGGCATCGAGATTGCGCACGCGCTCGAGATCGGGATGCGCCAGTGCCTCGGTGCGAACGCCCCGCTGTGCGAGCCGGCGCACCATGACCAGCGCATCTTGCGGGCGTCCCGCGCGTGCTTCCGCCCGCGCGAGCAGGAACATCAGCGCCGGGTCGTCCTTGGGACCCTTCTGGACAGCGCGCCAGGCCAGGTCGAGCGCGCGCTCGAACGCTTCGTCGGTAATCGCCGCCTCAACAGCGTCGCGGCACGCCTGCCAGGTCGCGCAGTCTGGAGGCTGCGACTGGGATCCGGCGGAAGACACTGCCGCGACGAGCGACAGTACGATCGCGCCGGTCCACATGCCTTCCTATCCTACGTCACTGCATCCGTGTCCGTAGCTCCGCGTCGATGGCGTTCAGGAACTGGTCCGTTGTCAGGTACGGGTGATCCTCGCGAATGAGGATGGCCAGATCCTTCGTCATCCGGCCCGACTCGACAACGTCAACACACACCTTCTCGAGCGTCGTCGCGAACTTCGCGAGATCGGGAGTGCCGTCGAACCTGCCGCGATATTGCAGTCCTCGGGTCCACGCATAGATCGACGCAATCGGGTTCGTGGACGTCGGCTTGCCCTGCTGGTGAAGCCGGTAGTGCCGGGTCACGGTTCCGTGCGCCGCTTCGGCTTCGACGGATTTGCCGTCGGGCGACATCAGCACCGACGTCATCAAGCCCAGTGAACCGTAGCCTTGAGCCACCGTGTCCGACTGCACGTCGCCGTCGTAGTTCTTGCAGGCCCAGAGATAACCGCCGCTCCACTTCAGGTTGGCCGCCACCATGTCGTCGATGAGGCGGTGTTCGTAGGTCAGGCCCTTGGCCTCGAACTGGCCCTTGAACTCCTCGTCGAAAACCCGCTGGAAGGTGTTCTTGAACGTGCCGTCGTAGACCTTGAGGATCGTGTTCTTCGACGAGAGGTAGACCGGGTAGTCACGGCCCAGTGCGTAAGTGAAGCAGGCGCGGGCGAAGCCTTCGATCGACGCGTCGAGGTTGAACATGCCGAGCGCCACGCCGCCGCCCTTGGTCTTGATGACCTCACGCGAGATCGCCTCCCCGCCGCCATCGGGCGTCCAGCTGATCGTGATCGTTCCAGCTCCAGGGAAATGGAAGTCCTGGGCTCGATACTGGTCGCCAAATCCGTGGCGGGCGACGACGACGGGCTTGTCCCAGTGCGCGACGAGCCGCGGCACGTTGCGGCAGATGATCGGCTCGCGGAAAATCGTGCCGTCGAGGATGTTCCGGATCGTGCCGTTCGGCGACCGCCACATCTGCTTGAGGCCGAACTCCTTGACCCGGCCCTCGTCCGGGGTGATCGTGGCGCACTTCACCGCCACGCCGTACTGCCGGGTCGCATTGGCCGAGTCGATGGTGATCTGATCGTTGGTGGCGTCACGCGATTCGATCCCCAGGTCGAAGTACTTCAGGTCGATGTCGAGATACGGCAGGATCAGCTGCTCGCGGATCTTCTGCCAGATGATTCGAGTCATCTCGTCGCCGTCCATCTCGACGACTGGATTCTTGACCTTGATCTTCGCCACGGGCATTGACTCCTTCGGATCGGCGCCGCGGTGGGCCGACGCCCGCCCTGCCGACGCATGTTCAGTCGTGAAAAACACTCCAGTATAGCGTCGGGAGGTCGCGCCGCCGGCGCCGGCGCCGGGGGAAGGAAGGACGATGCAGGCGATCGGGAGAGGAGCGCTGCAGGGAGTGCTACGCCCTCAGCTTCGCGGCCGCGAAGAAGAGAAAAGGGCGACGTCCGTATACCGGCGCGCCGCCCTTTTCGCACCTACCCGTCGGGGGAGCCGACGGGCCGGCCGGCGCGCGCCCAGCGGCGCGAGTCTTCCGGAGTGCTGTTTTGCGCCACGCGGAGGGTCGTGGCGCGTCTATGACATGAGCAAGATCGCCGCCAGTGATCGGAGTGGTGCAATATGGTGCAATTCAGCGCAGAGATGCCCTAGGACCGGGATTCTGGCCCCGTCGGCGAGAGACCTTAGTCATCTCCGGCGGCGACCGGGAGTCTTTGGCCGCCGAGCTTGCCGCCAAGCCCGCTTTTTGCTCGGAGGCTGTCGCCCTGCGGCACCAGCGACGCGAACACACTCACCGAGGCGGCAGCGTTGCCGAGCAGTCCAGTGGGGTCAGGGTTCCCACGCGGTTAGCGTAATCCCAGACGTAGAGGTACGCAGCGCGGTTGGGGACGGCCAGATCGCCGCCGGGACAATGACGCGGAGTGTCGATGTGCAGGCCGTAGAGGACCGGGCCGCCAGGATTGACACCGTTTCGTGTCAGGTCGGGCGCCGCTATCGAGCGCGTGGCGCCAACGCGATCCCCGATCAGCACGAGTGCGTCGCGAAGCCCGGCGGCACGCGTGAACGGATCCATCCGCTCGAACACCACGCGGTGCTCCACCACGGCATGCACCGCGAATGAAATCGGCATGAGGACCACGCTTGCCGCGAGCAGCGCGAACAGCCACCGATCGCGCGGCGGCGATGCCTGCAGGCTGTCGGCGCGAAACACGTTGGCGGCTACGAAGATCACCGCGAACAAGAAGGCCTCGTAGTGAAACCGGGGGCCGTACTGGTTGCCGCCACGCTCCACGTAGAAGTACAGCACCGCGATCGTGACCACGAGGATCCAGTCGAGCGGCCCGCGACGGGTTTCGGCTGGCGCCTTCCTCAGGTAGATCAGGTACGCCGGGACCAGCACGGCCGGCGTCCACAGCAGGTGTCGCAGCAGGTGTGCGGAAAGGATGTCGGCACTTCGCAACAGCCAGCCGTCGCGAAACCAGAGTGACACCGTCAAGGCCGTCGTCGTCAGCTTCAATGGGTTGCCGGTCATCGCCTGGTTGTAGACCGCGAGCGCGCCCACCCATGGCAGCCCGCCAATCGCGACGAACGCCATCGTTTTCACTCGCGGGACACCAGGGCGCAGCAGCCACAAGGCGATCGGCGCGCCGCACACGACTCCGGTCAGGTAGCGGGCGACGACCGCCCACCCGATGAGAAATCCGACGAGCATCGGCACCCAGGGAGGGCTCCGTTCCTCGCGCGAGGCGACGAAAGCCGCGCCGAGCAGCAGCGCTCCGCAGAACGTGTGCGAGAAGTACGACGCGGCATTGAACAGGAAAAACGGCGAGCTGCCGACGAGAGCGGCGGCGATGACCCCGGTTCGGCCGCCATACAGACGTGTCCCCAGTGCCCAGACCAGCGCCAGCGTCAGCGTGCCCAGAACCGGATTGAGGATCCACGGCGGCAGGCCGAGCGCCAGAGCGCCGGCAATCGCGATCGGCCAGCCAAACGGGAAGCTGCTGAATTCGCGCGGTGGCTCCTGGACGATGTAGTTGGTAGTGAAGACGTCAGCCGGCGAGAGCGGCGTGTTCCACAGCCGTCCTGCGGCAAACGTCTGTGCTTCGTAGAGGTAGTTGTACTCGTCGCCGGAATTGGGGAAATCGAGCAGCACCCACTGGCTGATGCCTATCGCCACCAGGGCAACGATCGGCGCGCCCAACCCAGCGACGCGCCAGCGATGCCGGTGCGTCAGTTCCGCAAGCGCCACCAGACGCGAGTAGAGGTCGTCGAGGCGGGCGGGCAGGTTCGCGGCCGAATCGGTCATGCGTTGTGCGGAGCCGGCTCGACAATAACGCAGGGCGCACGGTACGCCCGTGATATTTTCCGTTTCAGACCTGGCCTCATCCTATGCCGAATGTTCTGCGGTACTTCCCGATCGTGGTGGTCACGGCGGCCACGGTCACGGGGTCGTCGTGCGCGCCGGCAACAGCAACGAAGTCATCAGCGAGTTCGGCGCCCACGCCAGCCGCAGCTCCGGCCTCGGTCGAACCGGCCACGTCGCGGCCGGCGACATCCGGCGGACAGCGGGAAACGTGGCTCGAGATGTTCGCTCGCGGCTACTTCCCGGGCCGCAGCGGCCAGATCTTCCTCATCCCGCGAGAAGGCGATGTCATAACCGATCGCGATCCGCTCTACACCTTCATGCACGGGTCGCCGTGGGACTACGACGTCCACATCCCGCTGTTGCTCCACGGCACGCCGTTCGTCAAGGCCGGCACCTACAACACCCCGGCCGTGCAGCAGGATCTGGCGCGGACCCTGGCGGCGGTCATGGGCGCGACCGCGCCGCCGACGATGACCGGACGCGTCCTGAGCGAGGCGATTGAAACAGGAGCTCGACCGCGAGTGATCGTCCTTCTCGTGCTGGACGCGATGCGTGCCGACTATTTCGACACCTACGCCAGGGAGATGCCGACCATCACGCGGCTCAAGCGCGAGGGCGCGTGGTTCTCGAATACGCGCATCAACTACCTGCCGACGCTGACGAGTGTCGGTCACGCCACTATCGGCACCGGGGCCGACCCGCGGTTTCACGGCCTTGCCGCGAACAACCTTTACAACCGCATCACCGGCAAGCCGCAACCGGCATATGCAGGCCTCGACCCCCGCGAACTGATGGCACTGACCCTCGCCGACGTCTGGAACCTGGAGACCGACGGCCAGGCAATCATCGTCGGCCAGGGCGGCGCGATCCGGGCGGCGGCGGGGCTGGTCGGGCGCGGCGCCTGCCTCGTCAACGGGCGGACGGTAATTGCCGCCAGCTACAACGCGAGCAATGCGGGGTGGGAAACCAATCCCCAGTGCTACCGCCTGCCGGAGTACCTGAACGCGATCAATGGCAAGACCTACTGGACCGAGGCCGGCGGAACGTGGATGGGTCACGACGTGGCCAACCCGAACGCGTTCCGCGCCTCCAGCCTCTTCCAGCGTTTCGAAGGTGACGCGCTGCTTGCGGTCGCAAATCACGAGGCATTCGGCGCCGACGAAATCACCGACCTCCTCATGGTCAACATGAAGGGTCCCGATTACGTCGCGCACGCTTACGGTCCCGACGCCGCGGAGACCAGGGAAGAAATGATCGAGCTCGACAGGCAGGTGACGCGCCTGCTCGACGCGCTCGGCAAGAAGGCCGGTCCCAACGGACTGCTGGTCGCGATTACCGCCGACCACGGCATGCCCGGCGAGCCGGCGGCCGGACGCCGTCACTACATCGACGACATCGAGAAGCGGATCGAGGAGCGCTTCGATCCCGCCGAGAAGAAGCTGGTGGCGTATTACGGCGACGCGGCCAACAACCAGATCTATCTCGATCTGCGGCGGCTGGGGTCGTTGAAGCTGTCGCTGAGCGACATCGCGGCAATGCTGGCGAAGGAGCCGTACCTGACCGCGGTGTTCACCGAGGAGGAGGTTCGCGCCGCGCAGGCGCGATTGGGACCGCGCTAGGCCAACTACTTCACCGTGACGGTCACCTCGGCCTCGCGCCCGCCGCCGTCCTTCGCGACAATCCGGTGGCGGCCAGGGGTGAGCGGCCAGTCCACGGCGGCACCGGATCGGGTCGATCCGACAGGCTGGCCCGATACCGTCCACTCGACCAGCCCGCCGGAGGTGGACGAGGCCCGGAGCGGCAGCGTCTGGAACTCGCGGCGCAGGGTCGGGTCGATCAGGTAGGTCGCGTCCTCGGGGGGACTGACGATCTCGAGTGCCGTCCGCTTGCGCTGATGAACCCCGGTGCCAGACAGCTCGCGCCTGGCAGCCGCAGCATCTGACACCAGCGGCGGCGCGGGGAGACCCTGCTGGCGCGCCCAGGCGTGATATTCCGCGGGCCAGAACGTGAGCAGTCCCTCGTCACCGTGGTGATGCCAGCTGCACGGGAGCGGCGCCGCTTCGGCAGCCACCCACTCGCGGCGGCGGAGCGGGCACCAGGCGTTGGCAGCCATGCCAGACAGCGCGCACACCTCAACGCGCGTCGTGTCCCGCGGCTGCGGCACGATGGCCTCCGCCGCCTCCGGCCACGACGGTCCACCGATCCGGCGTTGAGCGGCCAGCATCACGGCGTGGAACATCGGCGCGGCGCCGGTGACCCCGCTGGAGTTGCGGAGCGGTGTCCGATCGAAATTGCCGACCCAGACGCCAACGGTGACCTGCCGCGAATAACCGATGGTCCAGTTGTCGTGATAGGCCTGTGAGGTCCCCGTTTTCACCGCGACTGCGAACGGCAACTCGAGATTGCCGCCCCGGCCGAAGGCAAACTCACGCGCCTCGCCGTCGCTGAGAATGTCGGTGACCCAGAACGCGGCTCGCGGTGACACCAGGCGGCGGACGGCAGGCGCGGTGCGGTCGCGGGGCAGGAAGGTTGGCTCGATCCACTCCCCGCCTCGAGCCAGGGCCGCGTAGGCGGCGACCAGCTCGTCGAGGCGCACTTCAGCGTTGCCGAGCGTCAGCCCCAACCCGTAATGCGCGGCAGTTCGATCGAACGTCGTCAGTCCCGCTCGCGACAGCAGCCGCATCAGATCGGGCACGCCCATCTCGGCAGCCAGCGCCACTGCCGGGACGTTCTCCGATCCGGCAAGCGCGAACCGAGCCAGCAGCGGCCCTCGATAGCGGCCGTCGTAATTGCGAGGAGTGTAGACGACGCCGGGTTCGGAGGTGGGAAAACTGGACGGCACGTCCGGCAACACGGACGCCGGCGTGTATCCACGATCGAACGCGAGCGCGTAAGTGAACGGCTTCAGCGCCGATCCCGGCTGCCGCGGCATCGTCGGGCCGTTGATCGTACCGCCCTTGTCAGCGTCGAAGTAGTCTCCCGATCCTTCCCACGCCAGCCACTCGCCGGTCGTGTTGTCGAGTACCACGACAGCGGCGTTTGACGCACCGTGCTGCAGCAGCAGATCGCGGTGGCTGCGGATGATGCCGGTGACGTCAGCCTGCAGATCGCCGTCGAGCGTCGTTTCAATTCTCGCCGGCCGCGCGATTCCAGCGGAGGTCAGGACCATCCGGACGAAATGCGGCGCCGTGAACGGGGTCCGCTCGCGGGCCAGGCCGATCCGCTCCTCGCGCGCTTCGTGCACCTGATCGGCTGACAGCGCCTTGATTGCGGCCATGCGTGCGAGCACGACGCGCTGCCGCGCCAGGGCGGCGTCCATCCGGCGGTACGGGTTGAACGCGGACGGGCGCTGCGGCAGGCCGGCAAGAAACGCCGCCTGCGCCGGAGTCAGCATCGATGCACTGACGCCAAAGTACGCGCGGCTGGCTCGCTCGACGCCGCTGATCTGGTTTCCGTACGACGCCAGGTTGAAGTACATCGCCAGAATGTCGCGCTTGCCCCTGCGATGCTCCAGGCGAAGCGCCACCAGCGCCTCCTCGACCTTTCTCAGGACACCGCGGCGCTCGCCGGGCGTTCTGCGGTCCAGCAGCAGCTTCGCCACCTGCTGGGTGATGGTCGAACCGCCCTCGACCACCGCTCCGGCGGCGAGGTTGGCCTTGAGGGCGCGGGCGACGGAAATCGGATCGACCCCGAGGTGCGAGTAGAAGCGCCGATCCTCTGCGGCAGTCGTGGCCGCTTCGAGCACGGGCGGGATGCGGTCGGCGGTCATCGGCATCGCGCGAGTGCCGTCAACCGACAACGCTTCGTACAATGCGCGGCCCTGCCGATCCACGACGAGCGTTGAGGGTTGTTCCGCCGCGTCGAGGAGCCCGGGTGGTAGCGGTCCGCCACGCACCCACGCGCTCGCCGCCACAATCATCACCAACGCCGATACGGCAAGCTGCCGCCGTCGCTGCACCATCCCGTGACGGAGCGCCAACCACGCTGTGCTGGCCCGAATGCGTTTCGTCTTCACGAGTCCCTCGTCCCGGCTCCGCGTCAGCGTCTGACTTCGATCACGCTCGTCGCGGTCCGCCCGAACACTTCCGGCTCGTACATCTCCTCGGCATAGGCCGGAGCCGTCCGGAACGTGCCAGCCGTCGTCGCCCGCACGACGTAGGTGAAGGTATGGTCGCCTTCGGCGAGACGGGTCGCAAAGAGCCGAACGCGATCGTCGTGACGCTCGACGCGATCGAACCCGCCGCGCTGCCACACGGTGCGCCAGTCGGAGTCACCATCGCCGTACTGGCTTTGCTGCGTGGTCAGGTCGCGAGATGTCGTCGCGAACCAGGAGTCGACGGGCTCGAATCCGGCCGGCAGCGGATCGGTGACCGCCACGAACCGGCGCTCCTTGGTCAGGCGGAAACGGAGGACCACGCGGACGAGATCGCCGGCCGCGAAACTGGTCGCCGCGGGCCCGGAGCCGTTCTCGACGAAGGGCTCGTAATGCCGTTCAACCCGGAGCCCCGCGTCGAGGCCTTCCTGGTGCACCGCGTCCACGGCATACCGCAGGCGCGCGCTGTAGAACAGCGTGCCATTCCCCTCGCGTGCGAAGTTCATCGGCACCGCGGTTCCCGGCTTGCCGGCGGCCAGCACCAGCGCCAGCGGCACATTCGTGGTCGCCGCTTCTGCCGACCTCCCGCGGAACTCCTCCCGGGCCAGTTCACGCGCGCCCAGCGTCACCACCGCCCCGAAGTCGGGAACCACCGACTCGTACTTGCGGTGGTAGTTCACGAGGGCCTCCATCGCGTAGGCGTTCTCCTGCGTGTTGCCCCACCGGCCGTTCTTGCGGACCGCCATCATCCACCGCACCAGCCCGCGGAGCGGTGCGTCGTCGACGCCGGCCTTGACGAGCGCGTTGAGGACGATGGCAGTGGAGCGGACGTTGGAGTTCCAGAACCAGAGGAGATACGGATCGGCCAGCTCCTCGACGTGCGCCGAGCCACCTTCCGGCAGGATGGCATTGGTCATCCGGGTGCGGAGCTCGGCAACGCGAGGGCCGGAACCCTCGCCCCGCGCCACGAGAGCGTCGTGCAGGTTTGCCATCGCGAAGACCGGCATGCGATCGCGATAGCCGTAGAGCCGCGTCAGATGTGAGTCCGCGTTGCGGCCTCCCTCGACGAGGACCCTGACGGCAAACGCCTGCCACGCGGTGTAGGCCGGCCACCAGCCTTCGTTGATGTTGGGAGGCAACTGCTGCAGCTCCCGTTCGAGGTAGTCGTACGCGCGGGCCCGGACTCCGGTGTCCACGTCGTATTTCAAGTCGGCAGCAATCTTGAGCACGTGCAGGACGTAGGCGGTGAGATACGGCGACTGCGTCCAGCACGCGCCCGGCCAGTAAGCAAACCCGCCGGCTTCGCACTGCAGCTGCTCGAGCTCCTTCAAGGCGCGTTGGGCCACCGTTCGCATCTCTGAGGGGGCCATCCCCGGAAGCGAGAACGCGTTGCCCAGGTCGGCAGCCAGCAACAGCGCCAAGGACGAGGACGCCTTCTGCTCGGCGCACCCGTAGGGATATTCGACGAGGTAGCGCGCGCCCTCGCCGAGGCCGACTAAGGCAGTCGATGACAACTCGAGATCGAGGCCGCCAAAGCCCGGCACGACGCCCGCGGGAATCGTCACGGTTTCCCGGCCGGCACCGCTCGCCGTGTCGCCATACGCCGCCACGGTTTCTGGCGAGGCCAGCACCTCAACTGGAACCGCGTCCTCGAAGGCGTCGTCTTCACCCGAGAGCGAGGCGCGAATCTGGACCCGGGCCCGGCCGATGGTTTTCGCACGTGCGGCAAACCGCACCTCGACGTTCCCGCCAGCCCCAACCTCCACGCGCTGTTCACCGCCGCCCGTGAGCTCGAGGACACCCGGGTCGAGCGATCGCATCGTCACCGTGGCCGTGCCGGCGGCACGCAGCCGGCTGCCGACGACGGCGCCGAAGAAGGCGGTGTCGCCGACCGCGAGGAACCTCGGGAAGGTGGGGCGGAGCGTCAGCGGCTTATTGGTGCGCACCTCGGTGTCGGCCTCGCCGAAGCGCGACTCACGATCCGCCGCCACCGCCATGATCCGATATGTGGTCAGCGACTCGGGCAGCTTGACGTCCACCGAGGCACGGCCGTTCGCATCGGTCGTCACCGACCCGAGCCAGAACGCGAGCGCCCGGAAGTCACGCCGGATCCCGCCCGGCCCACCGTCTGCGCCGCCACCGCCGCCGTCGGTTGCGCCTTTGGGCGTCAGCACGCGCCGCGAGATCAGCCGCTGGCGGTTGTCTTCGTTCAGGACCTGCAGCGCTTTTCGGACGTGCACCGAGCCGGTGACATCGGGCGGCCGGTAATTCGTCAGCGAGAGCACCCCGTAGTCCACCGCCCACAGCGTGACCTCGCTCGCGACGCCGCGCTGCTCGAAGTCTCGGACGTCGAGGCGGACGTTGGCCGTCGCCGCTGGCCGATACTCCTCCTGGTTGGCACTGACCGTCACCTCGAGCCGCTTGCTGCGATCTTCGACGTTCAGCTCGACGTAGCCGAGACGGAACGACGGCTTGCCCGGATCGCTGACGTCGGCGTCGGCCTTGAGCGCCGCGCCTTCCGCGGGAGGCGGCGTGGTCCGCCCCTTGACGAGAAGGACCGACACGAACACGTTCGGAACATCGCTGGCGGTGATTGGTACTGATATCGACTGCTGAGTGGACGTGAGCGTGAACTGTCGGTGGCTGCGAATCCCCTCGCGCTCGGTCGTGACCAGCGCTGTGGCCTGTTCCCACGGCGACTGGATCATGATCCGCGCCGTCTCGCCGGGCCGGTAGGTCTGCCGCTCGGGCACGAGCGTGATCCGGTTGTGGTCGAACCGGGCCCACGCGGTGTAGCCATCACCGAGCACATAGAACTGCAGCCGGGTCACAGCGGAGCGGCCGTCCGCGGATCGGCCCACGGCCTCGAGGGTATAGGAGCCGCCTTCCTCGAACCGGATGTCGAGCGGGACGGGATCGGCGCCGGTCGTGATCGACCACTGGCCCGCAGGTATTTCGCGCCGTTCGGTGTCCCAGGTGTAGAACCCATTGCCCTCGGCGCGCCGCACGCTTGTCCACTGGGTGCGGGTCAGCGTGACCTCGACCGGAACACCCGGCGCGATCGTGCCGTCGAGGCCGACGCTGACGATCTCCGTCTTGAAGCCCGCTCTCTGTTCGACGAACAACGATGGCCGGCGGATACCGATATACCAGGGCGCAGGATGGACCACGACGCTCGCGCGGTTGGCGATGTGCTGCCGCGATACGTCTTCCACGTCGGCTTCCAGGGCATACACATAAGGAACGCCGGCGTCGCGCGTGGTCTCGAGCTCGAGCGACAGATCGCCTCCGCGCTGGAGCATCGTTTCGTTTCGCCTGATGTCGCTGGACTCAAAGCGGTAGGAACCCACGAACGTCCACTGATCGGGCCCGAACCGCTCGCCGATGGCTGCCGGCACCGAAGCCCCGCTCGTGCGCGAGTACCGCCAGGTGACCGGGCGCTCTCCCATCGGCGCGCCGAACAGGTACCGGGCGTTGACCGTGCCGGCCAGCGAGTCGCCGGCGATCCGGTCCTTGCCACCGAGGGTGACGTCGACGCGGAAGTCCGGGCGGCGGTAAGCGGCGACCAGAAACCCTCCCTGCACCTGCTTCTCGTAGGGCACGAAGTCGTCGTCGGCAGGGCTGGGCGTCACCCCGCGTTTCAGGTCGGCCGGCGCCTTGGGCGTTGGCCGGTCCTTCTCGAGGATCGCCCGGAGCGAGTAGTTGCCGAGCGTGCCGCTCTCGGGCAGGGTCATGGTCCACTCGGCGCTGCTCCACGACGAGAGCCGGATCGTTCGCGAGTCGACCTGACGGTTCTGGGCGTCGCGCACCGAGATGAGAACTGGCGTCCCTTCGGGAAACAGACGAATCCCGTTCGCGGGCGTGTTCTCGCGCAGGATCGCCTTGAAGTGCACCTCCTCACCGAGCCGGTAGACACCGCGATCCGTGAACACCGAGCCACGGAGGAGCGGGTCGCGTTCGCGCAGATTGAGCCCGACTCCGAACTCCCACGGCGAAATTCCCTCGTTCCAATCGCTGCCGGTGTAGGCGATGTCGCCATCCTTCTCGGCGATGACGACGAAGGCGAGCTCGTACCAGCGGTCGGGGTCGCGCAACCGAGTGTCCGGCGCAATCGCCACGCCATCGGCGCCGGTCGTCCCCCGCCAGAATGTCGTGTTGTCGGTGCGGACAATCGACACCGCGGCGCCGGGCACCGGCTGACCGGTATCAAGGCGGGTGACGAAGACCAGCGTGTTCTGCGGGCTGTCCTTGACCGTGACGCCCAGGTTGGTGACCTGGACGAGCGACGCGCGCGTCCGCGAACCCTCATCGTCGGGCAGGCCGAAGCGGCGGGTCCGCGGCAGCGTGGCACCGTCACGCACCGCGGCCCATACCAGGCGGCTGCCGCCGGTGAGCGCACCCGACAGGTCGAGGCCGTGCGACTGCACGCGATCCGGCGCGACAGACAAACGTCGCGTCACGCCAGGCCCTTCAGGCGTGACGTTGAAACCGTGCGACTGCAGCGTCAGGAGCAGCGGCATGAGATCGGAGGTCGTGAGCCGCGCGGCCCACTGCGTGACGTCGCGCAGGTTGCGGGCGTAGAAGGGCAGCAGCGCTCCCCCGCTCCGCTCCCACACACCATGACCGTCGCCGAAGCTGCTGAACGCCCGCATGTGCCAGTTGCCGACCAGGCCGAGCCACCGGTATCCGAGCTGCTGTCCATCTTCCGAAGTCAGCGTCGGTGCGACGATGACCTGATACCGGCGATCGGGCGGCTGTGCCTGGTAGCCCGCCTCCTCGAGAGTCAGCGCGAACGACTCGTCCGGTTCGTAGTCGCGTTGTCGAGGAGTTGCCACCCGGGACACGGGTCGCTCGTTCGCGGTGACATCCGAAACCTTCAGGGCCGACGCGACGTCCTGGCTTCGAACGGTCGAGCGCATTCGCAACGGGTTACGAGCGTCGGCGTCACACTCGGCTGAGCACGAGAAGCCGTCGATGAAGAATGCGGGCTCGGCCTGGAGCGTGTAGGACTGCGGCCTGGCGGGCGTCGCCGGCCCGGCCGGCGACGGCAACCGATCGTCCAGGACGAGACCGATCCAGCTCTCCGGCATGACGGGCGACGTGGACTCGAACGCCACCAGGTCTGGAGACGCCGGAAAACGTTCGCGATTCCAGTCCGTGGTCAGCCGAAAGCCGACTGTTCCACCTCCCGCGGCGACCCGCTGGGTGGCCTGGACCTTCGCAGTGAAGGCTGCCAGCGCGCCTGGATCGATGGCGCGCAACCGTTCCAGCTCCTCCGGCGAAGACGATGGCGGCTGCCAGTCGTGACGTTCGAGCGACGCGGTGAGATGCGCCGCCACGTCGCCGGCACGCACCGGCTGATTGAAGCGCAGCAGCATCACCAGCGGCTGATCGACGCGGTCGTTGCGCCGGTACCAGTCCGTACTCAGCAACCGGACGGTGGGCGTCGTGAACGTGAATGTCCGTGGCGTCGAAAGCCGCCGGCCGCTGACCGCCGCCGCCGTCGTCTCCACCGTGACTTCATAAGTGGTGGCATAAGGCAGCGGAGTCCCGCGATCCGGCGTGAAGATCAGGATCGTGGTGCCCGACCAGCGGAACGAGCCGCGCACGGCCGGCGAAATGCGGACGAAAGGCGCCTGCACTTCCGCGGGGATGCGTCCGAGCGTGACCATCGGCTCGGAGAACACGACCCGGATCTCGTTGGCCTGGGCGAGCGAATCGAGCGGGCCCTCAGGGCCGACACTGACAACCCGGAGTGGCGCCTGCTGCGCGGCCAGTCCGGTGGCGGCCAGCAACAGTGTGCAAACCCAGACGGGGACGGACCCTGAGCGTGTCATCGGAACCCTCTCGTCGACGAATCGCCGCGGGGGTTTCGCGACGCTCTCTGTTGTATTGGACACCGGATACCGAAGTTCCGCATGATCCGTCAGGGTTATCGGCGCGTCCGGTGCCGGGGTGAGCCGGCTTACGCCGGAACGTCACAGTACAAAGGGACGGTCGTGGTGCTCGCCTGGACAGACGTGACGCTCGCGTACGCCATCTACCTTGCGGCAATTGCGTGGGCGGTGCCCCGCTTTGCCATCGCTCGGCTGATGGCCACCCTCGCCCTCGCAATCCTGCTGGCGCTCTGGCTCTGGTGGCCGTCTTCCGGTGACGGCACCCCCTTCGCGGCTGCCGTGCGGTGGGTGGTAGTGCCAAGCCTGGCGCTGCTCGTCACCTACCGCGCGTCAGGCGCGTTCTTCGTCCGGCCGTCGCCGCCGCTCGAACGATGGCTGCTGGCAATAGACGATGCCCTGCTCTGGCGAACCGGAATCCTGCGCGTGTTCGGTGCGGGTTCCACGCTGGTGCGCGACGTGTTCGAGCTGTTCTATCTGCTGGTCTACGCCGTTGTTCCGGCCGGCGCCATCGTTCTACTGGCTAGCGGCCGTCACGACGCGCTCGGCCGGTACTGGACGACGCTCTTCGTCGCCGAGCTCACCTGTTATGCGGCGCTTCCCTGGCTGCAATCGCGGCCGCCTCGCGCGGTGGAGGCCGAAGCCGCCTCCGGAACCTCGGCCCGCAACCTGAACCTGTGGCTGCTCCGATACGGCAGCATCCAGTGCAACACGTTCCCGAGCGCGCATGCAGCCGGCGCCGTGGCGATCGGTCTCGCAGTGTCGTCGGCCTTCCCAAGCGCAGGCGTGGTGTTCATGGTCGTGGCCGTCGGCATCACGATGGCGACGGTGCTGGGTCGTTACCACTACTTGCTGGACTCGATCCTCGGTGTCGTGGTCGCGACCATCAGCTGGGCGGTCGTGGAGGGCTTGAGGTCTTGAACTCTTGCAGCGAAGGCCCTCCCGGCAGGCGCCTCTCAGGCGACGGCAAGGAGCCGCAAGGTCGGGTTTTCCCGTTGCGTGTACTGAAGCTCCCAGTCCGACTGAAACAGCAGCACCCGGCGCTCGTCACGATCGACGGTTTCGAGCACGCCTTGCGGCAGCTTCAGTGAACCGCCAGGGTCGTCGTCGATCCAGCGCGCCGCCACGTGCGGTAGCTTGTCCACCTGGCAGGTCACGCCGTACTCGTTCTGCATTCGCGCCTCGACGATGTCGAACTGCAGCGAGCCGACGACGCCCAGGATCGGCTCGCGCTTGCCGTAGATCGGGAATACGACCTGCATCAGGCCCTCTTCCTCGAGCTGCCGAATCCCCTCGTCGAACTGCTTGTACTTGACGTCGCGCAGCCGCAGCGCGCCGAAGAACTCCGCCGGGAAGTGGGGGATCCGCGGGTACTGGACGCGCCGGCCTGCGTAGAGCGTGTCGCCGATCGCGAAGCGGCCGGGGTTGACGAGCCCGACGACGTCACCCGGATATGCCGTCTCCACCGTTTCGCGATCGCGGCCGAAGAAGCGGCTTGGACGCGACAGGCGCACCGACTCGTCGTGGCGGGCGTTGCGCACCAGCATGTCCTTGCTGAGCACGCCCGAGCAGACCCGGAGAAACGCGACCCGATCCCGGTGCTTCGGGTTCATGTTCGCCTGGATCTTGAAGATGAACCCGCTGAAGTCGGTTGATACCGGATCGACAGCGCCGTCCTCGCAGTCGCGCAGCGACGGCGGCGGCGCCAGCGTGACGAGCGCGGAGAGGAACGATTCGAGGCCGAAGTTCGACAGCGCCGAGCCGAAGAACACCGCCGTCTGGCGGCCGGCCCGGTATTCCTCGAGATCGAAATGCGTGCCCGCCGCGTGCAGCAGGTGAACGGCCTCGAGCAACTCCGCGCGCCGCTCCTCGCCGATGAGCGCGGCCAGTCTCGGATCGTCGGCACTCGACACCGCGACCGGCGCCCGCCGTTCACCGCCGGCGCGCTCGTAGAAGAGCACCTTGTTCTCGCGCAGGTCGTAGACGCCGCGGAAGCGATCGCCCGTGCCGATCGGCCAGTTCATCGGCACCGCGGCGACGCCGAGCACGCGCTCGATTTCGTCGAGCAGCTCGAGCGGATCCCGGGCCGGGAGATCGAGCTTGTTCACGAAGGTCAGCATCGGCAGGCGCCGCTGCCGCGCCACCTCGAACAGCTTGCGCGTCTGGCTCTCGATGCCCTTGGCGGCGTCGATCACCATCACCACCGAGTCCACCGCCAGCAGGGTCCGGTAGGTGTCCTCGCTGAAGTCCTTGTGGCCGGGAGTGTCGAGCAGGGTCACCTTGCGGTCGAAGATGTCGAACTCCAGCGCCGCCGAGGTGATCGAGATCCCACGCTCCCGCTCGATGTCCATCCAGTCGGACACGGCATGGCGCTGCGTCTTCTTGCCGCGCACCGCGCCGGCGAGCTCGATCGCGCCGGCGTAGAGCAGCGTCTTCTCGGTGAGGGTGGTCTTGCCCGCGTCGGGGTGGGAGATGATGGCGAAGGTCCGCCGCCGCGCCACTTCCCGCGCGATCGCATCTGAGGTTACGGTCGCAGTCACGAACTATTGAGGATATCAGCGTTGGCCCGCCCCGCGCTGGATATGCCCGGCGGCTTCATTTTTTCCCTTTTCACTTGTCCCTTCTCTCAGCGCACTCGCGAGCTTCCCGTCATGGCCGTAGATGTCCTCGGCGAAGTGCACCGACCCATCCTCGGGCATGACGACGGCGGTGAGATAGAAGAGGATCACCTGCAACGGCCTGGTCAGGGTTACTCGCTGTGAGGCCGGGCCGTTCATGGCCGACAGAATCCGCTCGCGCGTCCAGTCTGGCTGATCGCGCAGCACCCACTCCGCAAGCCTGACCGGATTCTCGACTCGGATGCAGCCATGGCTGAAATCGCGGCGGGCCCGCCCGAACAGTTGCTGCGCCGGGGTCCCGTGCATGTAGATGTTGTCGTCGTTCGGAAAGACGAACTTGACGAGGCCGAGTGAGTTCTTCGGGCCGGGACGCTGCCGGACCCGGAGCCGGCCTTGCCGCAGGAGCGCGATCGATTCATCGGACGCCGTCACGGCGCGAGCGTCGTCGCCGGGCCCGGCCACGATCTCCATGTCGTTGCGGGCGAGATAGGCTGGGTCTTTGGCGATCGCGGGCAGGACCTCACCACGCAGAATCGACGGCGGCACGTTCCAGTAAGGGCGGAAGATCACGGATTCCATCTGGTCGAGGAACACGGGTGTTTGCGTGTTGAGCGACCGACCAACGATGACGCCCATGTCAAACGCCGGTGAGCCATCGGGAGGCACATGGCCCCAGCCCCACAGGCCGAACATCGGAATGTTCACCGCGAGGAACCCTTCCTCCTCGAGATGGGGGAGCCAGCGCAGGCGCTCGAGCGCAAGCTCGAGTTGGTGAATACGGGCCTTGATTGGCACCTGCAGAGCGGCCAGCGTGGAACGCCCGAGGGCGCCGTCAGTTTCGAGGCCGTGCCGCGCCTGGAACCGCTTGACACCCTCGACGAGAACGCCGTCGTACACGTCGGCGGGCTGCGGGGCATCGGCGGGCAGGTCCCCGACCAGGACGAGCCTTCGACTCAGCGATGCCAAGCCTCCGACCGCGTCCCCGGGCTTGAACGACCGCTTCGGCGCCGGCACCTCGAACGGCCGTTCCCGAGCCTCCAGCTCCCGGTAGCGATCGAGCGCGGTGACCAGTGAGCGGTAGAGGACCAGCGGCGGCACGAGCTCACCGGTCGCCGCGCCGAGGCGACCGGCGGTCACGGCGGCCCGGAGCATCGCCGGAAAGTCGTGATCGTCCAGCGGCGCGTTCAGGCGGAAGCCGAGCCTGCGGGGATCGACGCGTCCCATGTGCAGATCGCGCCAGTAGCGCAGGACGTGGAGACTGGCGGAGAGCTCGAAGCGGGCCAGCGCCTCGCGTGGACGGACGGTCGTGAGATCGGCGGCGAGGCTTGTCAGCGCGCCGGCACGGTAGTCGTCCGGCACGAGCCCGTGCGCCTGGGAGCTGGCGAGGAGCGCCAGCGCGTCGCGGGCAGCGTCGTTCGGGAGGCCGTCGCCGCCGAGCCACAGAGCGCCGGCCGCGCCGGAGGGATAAAGAGCGACGAGATCGGCACGCTCCTTCGCGGTGCGTAACCGGCCGGCGGCACCGCCGGCAGCGAAATCGCGTATCGTCGCGGCGATCAGATCGTCATCGAGGCGAAGTGCCGCGGAGAGGGGCGCCGCCCCCAGCGGCTCACCGGTACGCGCCGGCGGCCCACTTCGCGCATCCGAGGCCCGGCAGGCGGCGAGCACGACAAGCAGTGCGACGCCACCGAGAACCCCGCGCATGCCTCATTCTAGGCACCGAACCGCGGCGTTCAGTAGTTCCATTGCGCCTGGAACCCAATGCGGTTGGCGCCCCGCGTCGCGTCGTAGGGGAACGCGCTGGAATGGGTCCGTTCGAACGTGTGGGTCCAGACCGCGGTGAGCTCCAGTTCCGCCCAGTGCGCGAACTCGAGGCCGAAGTCGATTTCATTCACCTCTTCGTGCGGCGCATTGCGTGCGAACTTGCGCCCGCCGTCGTAGTACTGCCACCGCGTGAACGGAAAGAGCGACTGCGCACCGGGGCCCGCTTTCCGGTAGTTGAACTGCACGTAGCCGCCCTGCAGCGAACTGGTCTCGATGCGCGTGAGATCGGCGCTGAGCTCGGGGCCCCGCCCGAAGTTCCACTCGGTTTCTACGCCGAAGGGCTGCGGGTACCACACCGCGGTGAACGCGACGCGGCCGTCCGAGGTGCCGTCGGTCGGCTGGGTCGGTGTCACTGAACCGCCGCCGACGCTGAGCGCTTGAACCGGGGTGACGAACTTGCCGTAGTAGCCCTGCACCCCGAGCTCGACGTATTGCCCGGTGCTCAGCTTGAACGGGTAGGCAGCGCGCCCGACGACGTGCAGGTTGCCGTTCTGATCGGGTTTGTTGAGCCCCTGTCCGTTGAAGGCGCCGACCGAGAACACGCCGTAGTCGCCAGAGCCCTTCAGGCCGAGCGCGGTCAAGTCGCGGAAGCGGCGCCGGGATTCCGGTGAGGCCCACATCAGGTAGGCACCGTAGTCGCGTTCTCCTTCCATCGCGCTGTTAATCGCGTCGGGCCGTTCGAACGGCGCCCGGTTCTGGCTCGACTGCATGTTGACGAAGCCGTACGGGACCTTCGATTGGCCGAGGCGCACACGCCAGGCCTTCGCCTTGTCCAGGTTGATGTCGCCGTACAGATCGCGCATCTGGAGCGCGAAATCGCCTGCGCCGGGCGAGCCGTTGAAGTCGGCCTGTGCGTACAACGCGAGGTGATCGGTCGCGTCGCCGCTCAGCACAAAGCGGCCGCGGCGGATGATGAACGATTCGGTTGGATTGACCGAGCGATCGGCCGGAATCTCGAGATCCGGCCCGCTGCCCTGCGCGACTTCGCTGAAGCGGAACTGCGTGTAGCCGCGCATGCCGAACTTCTCGTACCACTTGTTCGCCAACGTCTTCTTCACCACATCGTCTGACGGCTTGGCGACCTGAGTCTCGAGCGCCTGTACGCGGGTGGCAAGCTGTTCGGCAGTGACGGGGATTGCCGGCGGCGCGGGCGCCGCTTGAGCCGCTGTGGGAGCCGAGGCCCTGGCCTGCGGCGGCGCCTCCGGCGGCGTGGCGCCAGCGGCCAGACGCAGCTCTTCGTATTCGTCGGCCGTAATCGAGCCCTTGTCGCGCAGGATGCGAAGCAGCCGCAGCAGCGCGTCGTTGGTACCCTGCGCCCTCGCGGGCGCGCCCGCCGTCAGCAGCATCACCGAGGCGACAACGACGACGAGAGCATGATGAACGTGGTTGCTGGTCACGGCGACGAGTGTCGCAAGCTCACGTTACACTGTCGTTACGCTTACGTTTCAACTGCGTTACGTTCGTCGGCTGCGGCTTGGGGTCTTGAGGTCCTCGGTCGTGCCTTTTCGCGGCACGTTAGAGTACGGAATGGCCCGAATGCGAAGGCGCCGCATCGTCATCGTCGGCCTCTTGACCGCCCTCGCAGCCGCGTGCCAGGTGTCGGCGCCCCAGGCAGCCTTGATCGAACAGGACCGGATCGCGATGGGGTCGTCGCTTCGCGTGTCGATCTGGACGACCGACCAGGACCGCGCGACCAAGGCGATCGACGCCGTCTACAGCGAGTTCGACCGGCTGGAAGACGCGCTAAGCGTGTGGCGACCGGAAAGTGACGTTCAGCGCCTGAACGCTGCAGCTGGCAAAGGACCGGTGCCGGTCGGTATTGACATGTTCCAGGTGCTCGAGGAAGCCGAGAAGGCAAACCGCCTGACCCTTGGGAAGTTCGACATCACCTTCGGCGCCCTTGCCGACATCTGGAAGTTCGACCACGACCAGGACGACCGCGTGCCCGCGTACGAGGAGATCGCCGCGCGGCTGCCTCTGATCGATCACGCCGCCGTCCGCTTGGACCGCGCCGCCGGAACGGCGGAGATCGTCCGGCCCGGTGTCCGGATACACCTGGGCGGGATCGGTAAGGGCTACGCGGTCGACCGCGCCATTGCCCTCCTTCGGAACGCTGGTTTTTCCGACTTCCTGATTCAGGCCGGCGGCGACCTCTATGCGTCCGGCCGACGAGGCGACCGCCCGTGGCGGGTTGGCCTCTACGATCCGCGCGGCGCCGATGGGGAGACGTTCGCCACCATCGAACTGCACGACGAGACCTTTTCAACCTCTGGTGATTACGAGCGGTTCTTCATCAAGGACGGGGTGCGATATCACCATCTCCTCGATCCCGCCACCGGCGAGCCCGCCCGGCTCTGCCGGAGCGTAACGATCCTCGCTCACAGCGCGCTGACCGCGGATTGGGCGTCGACTGGCGTCTTCATCATGGGCCCGGAGGCGGGCATGGCGCTGGTCGAGTCGCTGCCGGACGTCGAAGCGGTAATCGTGACGGCCGACAACGAAGTCCGGGTGTCGAGCGGACTCAAAGACCGACTCAAGATCGACCGGCCGCCGACGCCGTAGCGTCAGGCTCTGGGCTCTAGGCTCTCAGGGAAAACGTTGCCTTCGAACGCGTGACAGCCGTGACGGGCCTAAAGCCTGGAGCCCGAAGCCTTGAGCCTGTTTTCAGTGACAGATCGTCAGTCCATGATCCAGCGAGGCGCCGTTCACGTCGACGAAGTCCCATTCGTAGAGGGTCGGATCGAGGCGCAGGCGAAGGACGCCGTAGGACTGGACGAGGGTCTCGGAATTCGCGGCGACACGGCTTCGGGAGTAGAGAGGCGCGCCGCCGGTCCCGGTCGTGAACTGCCGAACGCCGCGGGCCACGTCGGGCCGGCCGTCCGCATCCATCGGCGCGAAGCGTTCGTATAGATGATCGTGGGCGGCGAGGACCACTTCCACGCCCTGCTGATGGAGCAGTTCCCAGATATCCTTCAGCCAGGGATTTGGGCCATTGGTGCCGGAACTGTCGAAAGGATGGTGAAACGACGCCAGCGTGCAACGCGTCGGTTCCTCCTGCAGTTGGCGTTGCACCCATAGGTATTGTTCGGAATTCCTGGTAATCGGCACCGAGGAATTGAGCATCAGCACCTTCCACGAGGCGGCGCGGAGGGCATAGAACCCGCGACGATCGAGCCCGGCGCGGGCGCCGAAATACCCGAAATACCCGTCACCGTTCGAGGTACCGTAGTCGTGGTTGCCGGGCGTGGGTCTAAGCCGGTTGGCCAGACGCCCGAAATCCGGATCGAAGCATCGCCGGAAATCTTCGGCCGAGCCGTTCATGTATGCGATGTCGCCCGTTAATAAGATGTCACCGGGAAGGCCGTCGAGAAGACGAGCGACCTTGGGCATGGCTTCGGAGCCGCACCAGCCGATGTCGCCAACGGCATTGACCCACGCGCTGCCGGTGCCGGGCGGCGGAGGCAGCGTCGGGGTCGTCGGACTACCGGCGGTCGGAGTACCACCGGCCGTCCCGTTGACCGCCGCTTGCGTCGAAACTTGCGAAGTAGCTGACGGAGAGGTAGGGGCCCCTCCACAGAACGTGGAGGAGGCGGCGCACCCGACCAGCAACGTCAGCCCAAGCACCCGGTGGGAGCTGAGCATCTTTAGTGACGAACCACCCAAGGCCGAGGGACGGGCGGCCGAAAAGTTATTAACACGGATTTTGCGCTATGCGACGCAGTACTGCAATACTTGTATTTAATTGTCTGTTTGTGCTGCACGCTCTGGCCACGCCGGCCGGGGCGCAGACCGCAGACGACCTGTTCAATTTTCAGGTTCTCCAGCGGGTGGACCTCCTGGTGAATTCCCAGGATTGGGCAAAGCTCAAGGAGACCTTCCTCGAGAACGAGTACTACCCCGCCGACTTCAAGTGGAACGGTGAGACGATCCGCAACGTTGGTATCCGGTCTCGCGGCCACGGTTCACGGAGCGGCACCAAGCCCGGGCTCCGGGTTGATTTCGATCGCTACGCCACCGACCAGCGCTTCCTCGGTCTCAAGTCGCTCGTGCTCGACAACCTGACGCAGGACGCCTCCGGCGTGCACGAGACCGCGACGGTGCAGCTGATGGCGAAGATGGGGGTTCCCGCCCCGCGCGAGGCGCACGCCCGGCTCTACGTCAACAACGAGTACGCGGGCATCTACGCCATTGTCGAGTCAGTGGACAAGCGCCTCCTCGCCCGGGTGTTCGGGATCATCGACGAAGACACGCAGAACGACGGTTACCTCTTCGAATTCCGCTGGAACGACGAGTGGCGGATGGAGGACTTGGGCGACGACCTGGGACCGTACAAGAACCGCTTCGACGCCAAGACCCACGAGTCGAAGAGCGACGAGCAGAAGTACCGCCCCATCCAGCAATTGGTCCACCTCGTCAACGAGACGCGGGAGGACCGCCTCGCCGAGGTCCTCGGGCCGCTGCTCGACATCCCGGCGCTCATTCGCTACGTCGCCACCCAGAACTTCGTCGCGCAGATCGACGGCTTCGTCGGCCACTGGGGCGTCAACAACTTCTACCTCTACCGGCTGGAAGGCAGCAGCCAGCACGTCTTCATCGACTGGGACGAAGACACCGCCTTCTGGGGCCCCACCTACACCATCGACCAGGGGCTCGAAGACAACGTGCTGACGCGGAAGCTGATGCGCGTGCCGGAATACCGCGCGATGTATTACGCCGAGTTGCAGCGAGCGATGGACCTGGCGCTGGAGCCGGTCGGCGAACCGCCGACGCCGTGGTTTACGGCCGAGATTCACCGGCAGCTCGATTTGATCGATCAGCCCATGCGCGAGGACACGCTCAGGCCGCCCGCGGACTTTGACGCGGCGCGCGGCAACATGCTGAGCTTCACGAATGACCGCGCCGCGTTCGTCCGCTGCGAACTGGAGCGCGGCGCGCGGAGCGGCTGCGAATCGGCGGTCACCGCGTCCCGCGTTCGACCGTAGGCCTCGCTTCGCTCGGTAGGCGACGGCTGCGCCGTCCGTGGGCAGCGCTTCGCGCCGTCGGATCGCTTTCTCACGATGAAACTGAGTTTTCCCTGCGCGCCGAAGGCGCACCCACCGCGCCGAGCGCGGCCTACCGAAGGCCTACCGGCCCGACGGGCGGCCTGTAACCGGCGTCAGCGGCAACACCTTCGCCTTCTTCGCGCGGTAGTCGATGATCCGCCAGTGCGGGCACTTCTGCTCGTCCGCGTACAGGCGCTCGCAGTCATCGCAGCGGACGCACTCGGTGACCAGGATCCTGGGCCCCTGGATCGCGCCCCACTCGCACGTCTTCTGGCAGATCTTGCACGTGTTGCACTCGGACCAGCGCTTGATGCGGAAGACCGTCAGGTTCGAGATCACGCCGAGCGCGGCGCCAAGCGGACACAGGAAGCGGCAATACAGGTTCCGCACAAAAACGCTCGCGACGAGCAGGACCCCGACGGCGATCCACATCGCCCGCGTACCGAATCCGCCGAACATCCAGAACGGCTCGACGTACTGGTAAATCGTGACGTCGTGCGTCGCGACGTACAGAGCGAGCACGGCGCCGAGCACGGCGAACTTGATCCACGCCGCCCGCGCCTCGATCGCCTGGGGAACTTCGTAGCGCCAGCGCGCCGGGAATACCGCGTCAATCAGCTGCGTCAGCGCACCGAACGCGCACACGCGCCCGCAGTAGAAGCGGCCCCACAGCACGGTCGACGACCAGCGTGAACCCGGCGAAGAGGTACCACACCAGCGTCTTCTGGAAGACCGGGAAGTCCATGTCGACCACCCGGAACACGTCGGTGATCGACATCAGGCTGCTCTTCCAGAACCCCATGTAGCCGACCGCGAGCACCAGCGCGGCGTACTTCAGCGGCACGCTCTTCCGGCGGAAGCTGTAATAGGCGAAGGCGAGAAAGGCGACGAGCAGCAGCAGGTCCGGAATCTGCGGCTGCAGGATCTCCGCGAAGGTCGGTACCGGCGCTTCCTCGAAGCCCCAGGGATCGGGCTCCGGCTGAAACATCACGGCTTCTTCACCGAGGCTGGGTTGAGGAACTGGCGGGCCATCGTGCGCGAGCTCTCGCGAATCACGCGCGCGGCCGCTTCCATGGTGATCGAAGCCCGCGCCACCGCGTCGATGTCCTGGCCGATGCGAAACGGATCGCGGATGCTCTTTCCCTTGAACTGGGCGACGAACTCGGGCGGCTGAATCGAGAAGTAGCCGTACGGCTCGGAGTCGTAGTCGAGCGCCACGCCGGTGAGCACGCCCTGCAGGTCCATACCTACGAGGAAGTGGATGGCGGCGTGGTAACCCCGCTCGTTCGGCATGATGTCGGTGGTCCAGAACGCGTAGCCGAGCACCGGGGCGTCCGGGGACTTCTTCGGGTCGGCGCTGTAGGCCGTGAAGTGCAGCGGCGTGCCTTCGAGCGGCGAGAACGCCACCGCCTGCGGAAACAGCTTCTTCAGGTGCGCATCCGGTTTCGGATTGGTGAAGATGCGGTCCGCCGCCAACGCCACCGTCACGGTGAGCGCCACGAGACCGAGGACGCCGAACGACTGCCTCACGACTTCTCCCCCACGATGCCCGATGGCAGCTGGGTGAGCCTGACTCGAAGCCACGCCACCCCCAGCATCAGCACCATCAGTTTCCCGCCGCTGGTGAGCCCGTTGAGGCAGCCGAGGCGGACCTCCTCCTCGGGCGCCGCGTCGAACTCGATCGTGGTGCCAAACAGCGTGTTGTGTGCTTTTACCACATGACGGCCGGGTGTGATATCCCGGCTCCGCGTCGCACCGTAGGGGAGATTGTCCCACCGCTCGCCGTCCACCCACAGGTGCACGACCCGATCCTGCACGTCCTGCGGTTCGTTCCGGACGATCGTCAGCCGCGCGGTTTGGCTCACGGCTCGCGCTCGAGCCGCACCAGCAGATACGTTGCGTGGAGCCAGATCATCAGGAACCATCCCGCTCGCGGAAACCCGTTGCCGGTTCGCAGCCGAACCTGCTCGCCCGGCTTCACGTCGATCGTCAGCGTCTTCGAGAACAGCGTGTTGAAGGCGCGCACCGAGTGCGTGCCCGGAGCGACTTCACGCGTCAGGGTTTCACCGTACCGGACCTTCCCCATCGGCTCGCCGTCGAGGAACGTCAGGATCTGGCGATCCGGAAAGTCGCGCCGCTCGTTTCGCGTGATCGTCAACTGCGCGCTCTTGACCACGGTGGGGACGTCCACCGGCGGCTCTTGTGGTCCGTGATACGCGCGAACCAGGACCGACAGGTCCGAGGTGTCGATCTCCGGCTCGGGGACCACGGGCACGGGGAGTTCGACGTCGGGCTCGGCCACCCCGACTCCCGGGCGAGGTCTCCACGGAAAGCGAGACATGGGAGAAAGGATAAACCCAAATATCGGTGCACGGGTGCATGGGTGCACTGGTGCGGTTTGAGGCCGCTGCAATCTGAGCCATTCGAAAAATGTTCGTGGTCGCTGGTGCCGTCGCCCTGGCCGCCGTGATTGGGTGGCGGAATGGCGGCGCTCAAGGTCAGCCGTTCGAGCTGCTCAT
This sequence comes from uncultured Acidobacteriota bacterium, assembly GCA_963709325.1. GTDB lineage: Bacteria > Acidobacteriota > Vicinamibacteria > Vicinamibacterales > UBA2999 > VFZN01. The sequence goes on from CAVPVV010000003.1 coordinate 496,635, forward strand.
CCGGAACGGCGCGAGCAGAAGATCATCACGCTCGAGGAAGCGGTGCGGAAGATGACGTCGCTGCCGGCCGACCAGTTCGGCTTCGCTGATCACGGCTGCGTCGCCGCCGACAAGGCGGCGGACATCGTCATCTTCGACGCCGGCATTGTCGCGGACACGGCCGCGTATTCACAGCCTCACCAGTACGCGACCGGCATCGTCCACGTCCTCGTCAACGGCGCGCCCGTCGTAGAGCGCAGCACGCAGACCGACGCACGGCCGGGCCGCGTGCTGCGCCACAAGAACAGGCTCTAGGCTTCAGGCCTGGGTTACTGCCCCGGAGCCTTGTAGTTGCCCGACTTCTGGGCGGCTTCGTCCACCTCTTTCGGGCTGAGCAGCGGGATCGTCGAGGCCGTGACGAGGCCCGACGCATTGACGGCCATCACGCCTGCGAGCGCGCTCGGCACGTCCGGGAAATCGCAGATCAGGATGGCGTCCGCGTCGCCGTGAGCGAAGTAGAAGCACTCGACCTTTCCGCCCAGTGACTTCACGAGCGCGCGCGCCGCTGCCTCGCGCTTGGAGCCTCCATCCTTCATCACGCCGCGGACGCCTTCCGCGTTGTAGCTGGCCTTCAGTAGATATTTCGGCATGGTCCCCTCCTTGGGGGCGATACGGTGGACCGGCTCACCGGCGCGGCATGGCACTCGGCTCGACGGTACCAGACGAGGCGGACTATAGCTGAGCCTTTGGCTGTCGCGCCAGTGCTGAAGCGCGGGCCAGCACGTCGGCCGCCGACCAACCCGCCGCACGGAGATCGCGCACGCCACTGTCGCCGTCCGACTTGCTCAACTTATCGGTCGGCGTCTTCATCACCAGCGGGTGGTGCGCAAACCGCGGCGGTGTCGCGCGCCCGAGCAGCCGCGCGAGCGCAATCTGCCGACCGGTCGAGGGCAGCAGGTCCCTCCCGCGGATGACGTGGGTAATCTCCTGCGCGATGTCGTCCACCACTACCGCGAACTGGTACGTCCAATTACCGAGGCGATCGCGAACGAGGAGGTCGCCACTCTGGGCGAATGGGTCTTGCACCTGAGGGCCCTGGAGCAGATCGTCGAAGCGCTCCTCCCCAGGGTCGTGCCGGACACGCCATCCCACGCCCTCTGCCAGGCCGATCCCGCGGTTACGGCAGGTGCCCGGATAACGACGCTCACCGTCGATATCAGCCGGTGTCTGCTGCAGATCTGCCCGCGTGCAGGTGCAGCCGTACACGCGGCCGCGGCTCGCCAGCGTCGCAAGGGCCGATCGATAGACCTCGTCCCGCTCGCTCTGACGCACGATCGGTCCGCTGGCGGCAAACCCGAGCCAGGCGAGATCCTCGAAAATCGCCGCCTCGAATTCCGGCCGGCTCCGCTGGCGATCGTGGTCCTCGATCCGGAGACGGACCCCGCCGCCCGCCTCCGCCGCCATGCCCCAGACGTAGAGGGCGTTCACGACGTGCCCAAGGTGCAGGAACCCGGTCGGGGCCGGCGCGAACCGGGTGATCATCGCGGTCATTATCCGCCGCTCGACGCTGCGAGCCCGCCGTTCGAGGCCAGCGGGGCGCCACTCGCCCGCTTCGGCCGATCCGTCAGGTCGCGCGAACCGTAAACTGAGGCAGGCGCATGACCTGGATTAGCCTGATCTTTCTCGTCGTCTGCATCTTCGGCGTGTTCGCCTATGGATCGGCCACGTGGATGGCCATCCGCCAGGTCACCCCGGTCTGGAGCACGCCTCGGCCGGCGGCACCGCGAACCACGCTCGATGCCGTCAGCCTCACGATGTTCACGGTCTGCACGGTCTGGTTCGCGCTCAACGCCATTTCGGAGTTCGGCTCGCTGATGGGCGCTGCCTCCACGCGGTCCGACTGGGTCGACCTGGCGATCTTCATCACCGCGTTCATCTTCCCGCCGCTGATCATGCATGTCGTGTGTCGGGAAACCTCGCAGGTCGGTCCGGTGTGGCGCCGGTTGATGCTGGCGATGTACGTGATCAGCCCCTCGATTGGCGTGTACATGGTCGGGGCAGCGCTCGGGCTCTTCACCAGGCCGCCCGGATTCGGCCGGCTTGTCGGATACACCTTCGCCGCCCTCTACAGCGCGACGAGCCTGTACGCGACGCTGCTGATGCTCGCCCGCCGCCGCAGCATGCCGGCCAACCCGCGCAGCGCGCAGCATCGCCTCGGCAACGCGATGTTGTCCCTGTTCGTGCTCCTCTCGGTCGTGTTCCTGACTGCAGCCACGATCGGCGAGCAGTCGATGCTGGTCGCGCTGTTCGAGCGGGTCACCCGCACGTCGCCGCTCCTCTTCCTGATCGTCGCGATGTACTTCGAAAATCGCTTCGACTTCTATGACCTCGTGATCAAGCGAGGCGTCGTGCTCGTCACCATGGTGCTAGCGCTCGGCGGGGTCTTCGCCAGCATCCAGCCGCTGGTCGACGCGATGCCGCGCAGTGCCGTCCGGCCGTGGTTGACGGCGATCGCGCTGGTGCCGATCGCGATGGCGCTGCCGTGGCTCGCGCGTGAGCTCTCTGGCGCCCTCGACCGTTTATGGTTCGGGCGGCGGTTCACCGCCTTCGGCGCCGTCAAACACCTCCTCGGCGCCATGCAGTCGGCGAGTCACGAGGCGGCGCTCGTGCAAGAGGCAGAGCGCCGCATCGGTGAGGTTGTTAACGCCCGTGTCGAAGTACGGCTCGACGACGAGCCCTCGGCCAACGCGGCAGGCGTCGAGGTGGAAGGCTCCACCCCGTCTGGAGACCGCATTCGCGTCGCGGTTCAGCCCGCCCCCGACGCGCGCCGGCTGCTCAGCGAAGACCTCCAGATGCTCCGTTCGCTCGCGGGTGTGCTGGGCCTGATGCTGGAAACGTTGCGGCTCCAGCACAAACGGCAGGAGCAGGAGCTGGTCACTCACGACCTGAGGCACCAGGCGAGCCGCTCCGAGCTGAAGGCTCTCCGCGCGCAAATCAATCCCCACTTCTTCTTCAACGCGCTGAACGCGATCGCGTCGCTCATCCACACCGACCCGGCACGCGCCGACGAGGCCGTCGAGCAGCTGGCCGAGGTGTTCCGCTACACACTCCGCCGTTCCGACTCTGAGTGGGCGCCGCTCGACCAGGAGCTCGCCTTCGCACGCGCGTACCTGGATGTGGAACAGGCCCGCTTCGGGCCGCGGCTGACGTTCCAGATCGATTCGGATCACCTGTCGCCGCCGCCGCTCGTCCCGTCGATGCTGCTCCAGACGCTCATCGAGAACGCCGTCAAGCACGGCGTGTCGCAGACCCGCGGTCCTGGCCGGATCGACGTGGTGGTGCGCAGCGACGCGTCTACGATAACCGTGGAAGTGCGCGACAGCGGTCCCGGGCCGGGCGCCGCGCCGACCATGCCGCGGAGCGGCACCGGCTTCGGGCTGCGCAGCGTCCGCGAACGTCTCGCCGGTCACTTCGGCGATCGCGCCAGCCTGTCGTTGGAGCGCGACCCCTCCAACACCCTCACCATCGCCCGCATCGTGATGCCCGTCGTCCGGGTCACCGCGCAGGAGCCGGTCCGGGCATCGTCATGACAATCCGCGCGCTGATCGTGGACGACGAGCCGCCGGCCCGAGCCCGGCTGCGGCAGCTGCTCGAAGCCCACACGGGAGTTGCCGTCATCGGTGAAGCAGGTGACGGGAACGAGGCGCTCGCACTCATCCGAGAGCGGCACCCCGACGTGCTCTTCCTGGACATCGAGATGCCTGAAATGCGCGGCACCACGCTGGCGGCGTCGCTGCCGGAACCGCGGCCGTTCGTGGTGTTCACGACCGCCTACGAGCGCTACGCGGTCGAAGCGTTCGCGTGCGACGCAACTGACTACTTGCTGAAACCGGTCAACCGGAGCAAGCTGGCGGCGACGCTCGAGCGGATTCGACAGCGCCTGACGCGACGGAGCGACACCGAGCGGGACGTGGCGGCGGCATCCGCGCTGCAGGCAGAGATGTGGCCCGGAGCGCTGCCGGCCATCAGAGGATTCGACTGCGCGGGCGCATCGCTGCCTGCCGCCGGCGTCGGCGGTGATCTGTATGACCTGTTTGCGATTAACGGCGACGCCTGGGGTCTGCTCCTGGGTGACGTCTCGGGCAAGGGCGTAGCCGCCGGGCTGGTCGCCACCGCGCTCCAGGGCCGTGTGCAGACCGCTGCGCGCCACGCCCGCCTCGATCCGATCGCGCTCACATCCGCGATCAACGACGATGTGTTCGCCTCGACGCACGGGCAGCGCTACGCCACCCTCGTCTATGCCGGACTGGACGCCTCGAGCCGAAGCCTGCGGCTGGTGAATGCCGGCCACGGCGGTGTATTGCTCGTCGACGAGGCGGCACCTCCGGCGTCGGCCGTGGAGTCCATCGCCGCGACCGGCCCGGCGCTGGGCCTCTTCGAGGACGCTCACTTCGAGGTCGTTGACGTGTCGCTCGCGCCAGGGCGCACGCTCGTGTTGTTTACTGACGGCGTCAACGAAGCGCTCGACGCCGACGACCAGGAGTTTGGCCTCGAACGTGTCGGGGCACTCGTCTCCACGCTGCGCGGCCGGCCCGCCGCCGAGCAGGCTGCCGCGCTGCTGGCTGCCGTTCGCGAGCATCGCGGGGGTAGACAAGGACAGGACGATGTCACGGTGATGGTGCTCAGGTCCGTGTCCGCCGAGGATTGAGGATTGATGATTCGAGCCCTACTCATAGACGACGAGCAGCCGGCGCGGGAGCGGTTGCGGCAGTTGCTGGGGGCCCATGCCGATGTCGAAGTGATCGGCGAAGCCGAGGACGGCGTGCAGGCTGCGGAGCTGATCGCCGAGCGCGAGCCGGACGTGGTCTTCCTCGACATCCAGATGCCAGGACTCTCCGGGCTCGACGTGGCCGCGTCGCTCGGGGCGCGACGGCCTCTTGTCATCTTCTGTACCGCCTTCGATCAATTCGCCGTGGATGCATTCGAGCTCTCGGCCACCGACTACCTGCTGAAGCCGGTGAACCGGGCGCGGCTGGCCGCGGCGCTGGATCGTGTGCGCCAGGCAGCTGGCGCGCAGGGGTTCGGGCGTTCGCTCGCGGCCGCGGCACGCGATAAAGGATTGTCGCCGACCCGCTTCCTCGCGAAGCGGGGCGCCCGCTACAAGGTGGTGCCAGCTGCGGACGTGGTAGCGTTCACGTTCACGGACGGCGTGACGCACCTTTTGACCGCGTCCGAGACGCTGTCGATGCAGCCAACCCTGGCCGCGCTGGTCCGTCGCCTGGATCCCGGGCGCTTCTGCCAGGTGTCTCGCACGGTAGTGCTGAATCTCGACGCCGTTCGCGAAGCGCGGCCATTCCCGGACGGCACCGGCGAGGTGGTCCTGGCTAATGGACAGACGGTGCTCGTCACAAGACGCAGATGGCGCGTCCTGGTCGAGAAATTGGAAGCGTGAGGCGCACGGCGTACAATCCCGTGCGATGAATCGTCGCGAATTGCTGACTCTGGCCAGTCGTCTCGGGGTGGTCGCGGCCTTTGGACCACTGTCGCGCACCACCCCGCTGGCGCAGGCCCAGGATGCCTGGGGAAAGGACGCGCTCACCCGCCATTCGGTCCGACCGCCCGATTACGAAACACCGGTCGCCCTGCTCGACAGCTTCATCACGCCGATCGAGCGCTTCTACGTGCGATGCCATCTGCCCGTCCCGAGCAGCCTCGACGCCGCCACCTGGGGGTTGCGGGTCGAAGGCGACGTTGGTTCGCCACTCTCGCTGTCGCTGAACGACATCCGGCAGTTCCCTGCGGTCACCACGACTGTCACGCTCGAGTGCGCAGGCAACGGCCGGGGGTTCTTCTCGCCGCCGGTCGCCGGCATCCAGTGGAAGAAAGGCGCCGTCGGCACCGCGCGCTGGACCGGCGCGCGATTCGCCGATGTCCTCGAACGCGCGGGCGTAAAGGACACCGGCCGATTCGTTCACATGACTGGCGCGGATCGCCCGCTCGGGACGATGCCGCCGTTCGTGCGTCAGGTGGCGATGGCCAAGGCGATGCACCCGGACACGGTGATCGCTTACGAGATGAATGGTCAGCCGATACCCGTCGTGCACGGAGGCCCGCTGCGCGCGATCATCCCTGGCTGGGAGGGCGCCTACTCGATGAAGTGGCTGACCCGCCTGCAAGTGGCAGCCGCGGAATCCGACAGCTTCTGGGTGGCGACCGCCTACCGCTACCCGTCGAAGCGCGTGGCGCCGGGCGCCGCCGTGGACGCGAAGGACTTGAGCCCACTCACCGGCCTGGCCGTGAAGTCGCTGATCACCGCGCCCTTCGACGGCGCGTCGCTCGCATCCGGTCCCATTCCCGTGGCGGGCTTCGCGTGGGCCGGCGAGACCGACATCGCGCGCGTGGAAGTGTCAGCGGACTCGGGAGCGACGTGGCAGCCAGCCCGGCTCGTCGGCGAGCAGCAGCGGTACACGTGGCGGCGATTCGAGCATCAGCTCACGGCCGATCGGCCGGGGTCCTACTTGATCCTCTCTCGGGCGACGGACGCCAAGGGCATCGTCCAGCCTGCGGTCGCGCACTGGAACCCTTCCGGGTATCTCTGGAATCAGTACGACGCGGTTCGGGTCGAGGTGAATTAACAGTGCGGAGTGCGAGGTGCGCGGTGCGACGTGCGGCGCGGAGTGCCGGGTGCTGGGTGCTGAGTGCAGTGCTCGGTGCCTCGTTCGGAGTGCTGCGTGCCGAGTGCAAAGTGCTGGTTGAGCAGCCAACATCTCCGGCGACTTTACCCGAGGGCGATGGCGCCGAGGTGGTGCGGTCGCGGTGTCTGGTCTGTCACGGCGCCGACCTGATCGCGTCGCAACGTCTCGACGACGCAGGCTGGGGCCGCGAGGTGGACAAGATGGTTCGCTGGGGAGCGGTGGTGGCGGAGCTGGAGCGCAAACCGCTGATCGCCTATCTCGCCCGAAACTTCGCGCCGGCACCGGCCGTCTCGCATGCGCGGGCGGCGGAAGGCGAGGCGGTGTTCAAGCGGGCGTGCCTGATGTGTCACGGCGCCGACCTGGCGCAATCGCAGCGCCTGACCCTCACTGGTTGGACCCGCGAAGTGGAAAAGATGATGCGATGGGGCGCCAAGGTGACCGACGCCGAAAAAGCGGCGCTCGCCGAATATCTCACATCGCTCCACCCCACGCGGTGAGTGCTTTAGAATCCACCTCATGCCCGCCGCCGCGCCGTCCGCCACCGATGTCAGCCGTGCCCGCGACAGGCTGGATGGATGGGTGCGCGAGCTGATGCAGTGGCATTTCACGCCCGAGACCGGGACGCCCTTCTGGCTGGAATGGGCCGCTCAGGCCGACTGGGACCCGCGCGTCGAGGTGACGCGCTACGAGGATCTCGACAAGTTCGGCGCCTTCCAGGACGAGTGGCTCCGCGGCGGCGATCCTCGCCGTTGGGTGCCGAAGGGTTACACTGGCCGGCCCGTCTACATCTTCGAGACCGGCGGCAGCACCGGCGTGCCGAAGTCGCGGATCAACATCAACGACTTCCGCATCGACTACGAGTTGTTCAGCGAGACGCTGCCGGAGCATGCGTTCCCGAAAGGCGCCGACTGGCTCGAGATCGGACCGAGCGGCCCGCGCCGGCTCCGCCTCGCCATCGAGCACCTCGCCCAGCACCGCGGCGGCATCTGCTACATGGTGGATCTCGATCCACGCTGGGTGATCAAACTGATCAAGATCGGCGACATCGAGACGGTGGAGCTCTACAAGCGCCACGTGATCGATCAGGCGCTGACGCTCCTCAAGGCGCACGACACCATCAAGTGCCTGTTCGCGACGCCGAAGCTGCTCGAAGCGCTGTGCGAGCGCATCTCGCTCAAGAAGGCAGGCATCACCGGCGTGTTCTGCGGCGGAACCGAGATGACGCCGCAGTTCCACCGCTTTGCCGTCGAAGAACTGATGGAGGGCGCGTACTTCAACCCGACCTACGGGAACACGCTCATGGGCCTGGCCACGCACAAGCCAGCTGAGCCCGAGGACAATTGGGCGATCATCTATTACCCGCCCTCACCCCGCGCGATGATGGAGGTTGTCGATCCTGACGATCCGATGCGGATGGTGGACTACGGCGCCACCGGGCGAGTCCGGCTGACGACGCTCACCAAGGAGTTCTTCATGCCGCGCTTCCTGGAGCGCGACGAGTGCGAGCGCGAGCGGCCGTGTCCGCAATATCCGTGGGATGGCGTCCGCAACGTTCGACCCTTCTCCCGGTTCCAGAAGGCCGTCGTCGAAGGGGTTTACTGAATCGCGAATCGGCGAGCTCGCAATGCTTGAACTGCCAATCCTGCGCTGGGGACGGTCGTATCGGAGCGTGGACCGCACTGTGGTGCCCCACTTCCGGACGCGTGAACCATTTGTGGCGATGAACCAGGCGAACGTCGGCTTGATTCGTCGCGATCTGCTCGGTCAGGCAGCGGCTCGGACGCGGTTGCGGGCGATTCCGGTGGCGACGCTGGTGGAGGCCGCGCACAAGGCCGCCGATTCGTTCATGCACGACGCGCTGCCCCTCGACCCCGCGGGCGGAACCGCGCAGACGCCTCAGGACTACGTGGAGCAGGTGACGGCAACCACCGGCATGCCGTGGGCCAGCGTGCGCCGCAACATGGCGAAGGTGCACGGCGTGCTGAGCCGCGTCGAAACCGTCCTGGCAGGTCTGATGCGGGGACTGGACCTGTCGGTGCTCGACCAGGGCGTCAGCCTCAAGGACGGCCACTTCCTGAGCTTCTTCCCGCGCACCGAGGCGCTCGGGGTCGTGTTGCCGAGCAATTCGCCCGGGGTCCATTCCCTGTGGGCGCCGGCGACGGTCATGAAGATGCCGCTGGTGCTGAAGCCCGGCAGCGCCGAACCGTGGACGCCGCTCCGGATCATCCAGGCCTACATCCGCGCCGGCGTCCCGGCCGACGGTGTTCAGCTACTACCCGACGGATCACGCTGGCGGCAACGAGATTCTGCGGTCGTGCGGCCGGGGAATGGTCTTCGGCGACGTCGGCTCGACGAAGCGGTGGAAATCGGACCCGCGCGTCGAGGTCCACGGACCCGGCTGGAGCAAGGTGGTGATCGGCCCTGACGTCGCCGACGATTGGGAACGTCACATCGACGTCATCGCGGAGTCGATTTCGAACAACGGCGGCCGCTCGTGCGTAAACGCGTCAGGCGTGTGGGTCACCCGCCACGCGGATGGCATCGCCGAAGCCCTGGCGGCACGGCTCGCGAAGGTGACGCCGCGATCGGCGGACGACCCAGAGGCGGTGCTGGCCCCGTTTGCCGATCCGTCCACCGCGCACCGGATCTCCGCGATGATCGAGCAGGACCTGGCGCCGGCCGAGAGCGACGGCGGCGGCGCCAGCGACGTCTCGGCCGCGGTGCGCGGCGCCGATCGCGTCGTGTCGGTCCACGGAGGCACCTACCTGCTGCCGACGATCGTCCGCTGTGACGCCGATCACGCGCTCGCGAATCGCGAGTTCCTGTTTCCGTTTGCCAGCGTCGTCGAGGTGTCCGCCGACCGTCTGCCCGACTGCCTCGGCCAGTCCCTCGTCGTCACCTGCATCTCGAACGACCCTGAGTTCCAGGCCCGCTTCGTGAACGCGTCGAACGTCGATCGCCTCAACGTCGGGTCGATCCCGACGACGCAGATCGGCTGGGACCAGCCGCATGAGGGCAATCTGTTCGAGCATCTGTATGCACGCCGTGCGTATCAGAGGCCGGCGTGACGCTCAGCAATTAACCTTCGACCCGATGCGTCTCCTCCTGCTCTCCGCCGGCGCCGCATCGATGTACTGCGGTAGTTGCTTCCGCGACAATGCGCTGGCGGCGGCGCTGATGAAGCGCGGGCACGACGTGACGCTCCTGCCCTTCTACACGCCGACGCTTACCGACGAGGAGAACGTCAGCCGCCAGGAGCGGGTGTTCTTCGGCGGCATCAGCGTCTACCTCGAGCAGCACCTGTCGCTGTTCCGTCACACGCCGGCGCTCGTCGATCGGCTGTGGGACGCGCCGTGGGTGATCAAGGCGTTTTCGAGCGGGTCGATCGCTGTGGATCCCCGGATGCTGGGCGCGTTGACGGTTTCCACGCTCAAGGGAGCACAGGGACACCAGCGCAAGGAGATTGACAAGCTCCTTGACTTTCTTCGCGGCGAGCCGCGGCCCGACGTCATCAACATTCCTTACGCTCTGCTGATCTCGCTGGCGCGCCCGCTCAAGCGACTGTTCCCCGGCGTCCCGGTCGTCGTGACGCTCCAGGGAGAAGACCTGTTCCTCGAAGGTTTACCCGAGCCGTTCAAAGGCGAAGCCCTGGCGCTCATCCGATCGCAGGTTGCCGACGTCGATCTGTTCGTCGCCGTCAGTGAGTATTACGCCGGCTTCATGCAGGACTACCTGCACATTCCGCCGGGCAAGATGCGGGTCGCGCCCCTCGGCATTGCCATTCCCGCCGATCTCGCGCCGGCGCCGCTCGCCCGCGACCCGTTCACCATCGGCTACTTCGCGCGCATCGCTCCGGAGAAGGGGCTCCACGTGCTCGCATCGGCCTACATCCTGATGCGCCGCGAGCTGGGCTTGCCGCCTTCACGGCTTCGCGCCGCCGGATATCGCGGCCCGGACCAACAGGTGTACTTCGACGCGATCGCGCGCGCGGTCGACGGTGCGGGACTTGCCGGCGAGTTCGAGTACGCCGGCGCCCCGGATCGCGCCGGCAAGTTCGCGTTCCTGCAGACCCTCGACGTATTCTGCGTACCGAGCCCGTATCACGAGCCGAAAGGGCTCTATCTGCTGGAAGCGATCGCCTCAGGCGTGCCGGTCGTGATTCCGCCGCACGGCGCCTTGCCCGAGATCGTCAATGCCACCGGCGCCGGAATTGACACCGGTGCCGGCAAGGGTGAGGCTCGCGAGTTCGCGGAGGCGCTCATGGCGATCTGGCGCGGTCCAGACCAGGCGCGACAGTACGGGCGCCAGGGGTTCGCCGCCGTCCGCGATCGGTTTACGCTGGAGCACATGGCCGGGTGCGTAGAAGCCGTCTACGGCGAGGCCGCAGGACAACCCGTACCCGGCCGAGGTCATGTGCCATACGCGAGGCGCGAGGCGCCGGTGACCCGCCTCGCACCGTAGGGCCGCGCTGGCAACGGGATACGATCACACGATCGCACTAGGACTTCACCTCGCAGCCCCAAGCCCCAGGACCAAGCCCCAGGCCCACCGTGCTGACGCTCACGGCGATTTCCAAAACCTACCCGACCGCCGCCGGCCCGCTGCGCGTCCTCGATGACGTGACGCTGACGCTCGAGACCGGCGAGGCCGCGGCTATCACGGGCCCGTCCGGTTCGGGAAAGAGCACGCTGCTCTACGTGATCGGCGGCCTCGAGGCGCCAACCGGCGGCAGCGTCGATCTGGACGGCACCAACCCGTACGCGCTCCGAGCCGATCCCCTGGCGCGGTTTCGCAACCGTGAGATCGGGTTCGTTTTCCAGGATCACTGCCTGCTGCCGCAGCTCACGGTGCTCGACAACGTCCTGGTCCCGACCCTGGTAGGTGACCCGGATCCAGACGCGCGCGACCGGGCCCACGTTCTGCTTGGCGCGGTCGGCCTCGAGCCCCGCGTCCACCATCGGCCGGCCCAGCTCTCGGGCGGCGAGAAGCAGCGCGCCGCAATTGCCCGTGCGCTGGTCCGCAGCCCGCGGCTGCTGCTCTGCGACGAGCCGACCGGCAACCTCGATGCGCAGACCGCGGAAACAGTCGCCGAGCTGCTCGTCCGTCTGCACGCACGGCAACACACGACGCTGCTGGTCGTGACTCACAGCGCGGGGCTCGCCTCCCGCTTCCCGAGAAGGCTGGCGATGGAACAGGGCCGGCTCGCTGAAGAAGTGAGAAGTGAGAAGTGAGAAGCATCACCGCTCCGTCGCTCTGGCACTATCGCCACCTCTACCTCCTCGTCGCGGCGGGAGTAGCGGTGGCGGTCGCGGTGCTCGCGGGCGCTGTGCTGGTCGGGGCATCGGTGCGCTCGAGCCTGCGCGATCTCGCGCTGCAGCGGCTCGGCGCGACGGACATTGCGATCAGCACTGCGACGAGCTTCGGCAGCCGCCTTGGCGCGGCGATGGCGATCGCCGCTCCCGACATGGTCGCCCGAACGACGAGCCTGATCGCCGTCACCGGATCGGTCACCAACGCCGCCAACGGGCGCGTGGCCTCGGGTGTGCAGATCTACGGCGTTGACGACGGGTTCTGGAGCTTTCATGCGGTTCCGTCAGTGGCGCTGTCGGGGCGCGAGGCGGCGCTGAGCGATGCCTTGGCTGGCGATCTCGGCATCGCTGCCGGCGGCGACGTGATTCTGCGCGCGGCCGGGCCGTCCGACATCCCGTTGGGAACCCTGCAGGGACGCCGTGACGAGGGCGCGGCCCGAATCCGGGCGACGGTGACGCGAACGCTCACCGCGGACCGGATGGGCAGCTTTTCGCTCCAGCCAGGGCAGGGGCCGGTCGCCGCGGTCTTCGTCTCGCTGTCCCTGTTGCAGCGCGAGCTGGGCCTCGCCGGCCGCGTCAACACCATCCTCGTCCAGCACGGACTGCGGGCGGGAGCGGCCGACACGCCGGAGGCGGCGGTCGGCGCGATTCAGCGCGCGTGGCTCGCCGGCGCAGCGCTGCCCGATCACGGCGTCCAGATCCGCCGCGTGCCCGGCGATCGGGTCATGGCGCTCGAGGGCCTCGGCGGCTACATCCACCCCGACGTGGTCAGCCGCGTCGAGGCGGCGTTGTCGCGCGTGCAGCGTCCGGGCATCCCCGCCCTCACCTACGTGGCCAACACGATTCGCAGCGGCGATCGGGCGATTCCCTACTCCACTGTCACCGCCATCGACGTCGACGGCTATAACCGCTTGTCGGTGCCGACCGGCCCGCCCGCACCTGAGGCGATGAGCGCTGGCGATCCGCTGGTCCGTGGGTCGCTCCAGGTGAACGTGGGCCGCGGCGGCGTCCGAGTCGGGCGTGTCCAGGTTACGGAAGCTGGCCGCACTCAGTCGCGCTCCAGCCTGCCAGCGAGGGCGCCGCGCGCTGCGACCAGTGCGGCCGGGGCCAAACCCGAGGGACCAATCTGGCTGAACGAATGGGCCGCCAACGATCTGGATGCACGGCCCGGTGATGCCGTCGAGCTCGAGTACTTCGTCTGGAACGACGATGGCGGGCTCGAGACGAGAGCGGCGACGTTCACGATGCAGGGTGTGTTGCCGATGATGCGCATCGGCGGCGACCGCACGCTCACGCCCGACTATCCCGGCATCACCGACGCCGCGGATCTCAGTTCATGGGATCCGCCGTTTCCGGTGGACCTCTCTCGCGTCCGGCGCCAGGACGAAGCCTACTGGAAGCAGTGGCGAGCGGCCCCGAAGGCGTTCGTCGAGCTCGAGACCGGACAGCGGTTGTGGGGCTCGCGTTTCGGCGACGTTTCCTCGATCCGGTTCTCGCTGCGGGACGCAGAGGCAGTTGCCGCGGCTGCCAGGGAAGAGATCAGCCCTCAGGTTGCGGTGCGCCCGGTCCGCCGCGAAGCCCTGGCTGCCGCCGATGGGACCACCGACTTCGGCCAGTACTTTCTCTACTTCAGCTTCTTCCTCGTCGTCTCGGCGCTGCTCATCGCCTATCTGTTCTTCGCGCTGGCGGTCGAACAGCGCGCGCGGGAAGTCGGGCTCCTCGCAGCTACCGGATTTCCGCCGTCGCGGATTCGCCGGCAGTTCCTGGCAGAGGGTGCATGGGTGCTGCTGGTCGGCACCGTCCTCGGCGTTGCCGGTGCGGTCGGGTACGGAGCGCTGATCATGCTCGGCCTCCGCACCTGGTGGGTAGGCGCTGTGGGCACGACGGCGCTACGCCTCCATGTCGAGCCGACCGGATTGGCAGCCGGTGTGTTCGGCGCGGTCGTCGCGGCGCTTTGCGCGATATGGCTCAGCACCGGCACGCTGGCCAGGAGGTCACCGCGGTCGTTGATTACGGGCGGCCTGGACCTCGGCGCCAACGCCGAGCGCTCCGCAGCCCAGGCGCTGCCGGCCTTTGTCTTCATCGCCGCCGCCGTAGCACTGGTGGCTGCGACTGCGGCTGGACTTGTCGATCGGACCGCGGGATTCTTCGAAGCGGGTGGAGCGCTGCTCGTCGGCGGCCTCCTGCTCGTTCGGGTCGCGGCCCTGCGACGAGGAACGGATCATCCCGAGGGAGCCGGTCTCTCGAATCTGTGGTCGCTCGGCCGAAGCCACGTTGCCTGGCGGCCGACCCGAACCGTGCTGACGATCTCGCTGATCGCGTTCGCGACGTTCGTCCTCGTCAGCGTGGTCGCGTTCCAGCGTGATGCCGCGGGTGTGTCGCTGGAGCGGGATAGCGGCACCGGCGGCTTCCTCCTCCTCGCCGAAGCCGCGGCACCGCTGATGCACGACCCGAACATCGAGTCGGGACGCGAGGCGCTCGGCATCGATCCCGATCTCCTCCGCGACGTGCGCATCACGCGCGTCAGGCTGCGGCCGGGTGACGAAGCCAGCTGCCTCACGCTGTACCGGCCACGAAATCCCCGGATCGTCGGCGTTCGACCGGCTGACATGGAGGGCCGCTTCACGTTTTCTACCATCGAGCCGCGGCCCGGCGGCGGCTCTCCGTGGCGGCTCCTCGACGCCACGCTCGGCGATGATGTCGTGCCGGCGATCGTCGATCAGACGACGCTGACCTATGTCCTGCACCTGGCGGTCGGCGACACGTTCTCGTTTTTGCCGGACGGCCGTCACCCGGTGACGCTCCGGATTGTTGCCGCCCTCGCCGACAGCGTTCTTCAATCCGAGCTGATCATCGGCGATCAGAACTTCGTTCGCCTGTTTCCGCGGCAGGAGGGCCACCGCGTCTGGCTGATTGACGCACCCGTGCCGCGGGCCGCGGAGATCTCGGCCGGGCTCGAGGATCGCCTTGCCGACTCGGGAGTGGACGTGGTCGAAACGCGGGCCCGACTCGCCTCGTATCACGAGGTCGAAAACACCTACTTGGCCACCTTCCAGGCGCTCGGTGCGCTTGGCCTCCTGCTCGGCACGATCGGGGTCGGCGCCGTACTGGCGCGCAACGTGCTCGAGCGGCAGCGCGAATGGGGGCTTCTGAGGGCGATCGGATACGAGCCGTCGCACCTGCGCCGCCTCGTGCTGAGCGAGAGCATGACGCTCGTCGCCGGCGGCGTGTTGATCGGCGTCATCTCTGCGGCGGTCGCAGTCGCGCCAGCGCTGGTTGAACGTGCGCAGCGACTGCCGTGGACGTCGCTGGCTGCGGTCATCGCCGCGGTGCTGGCCGTGGGTCTGCTGGCCTCGGTCGCGGCGCTCCGGGTCGCGGTGCGCGCATCCGTCGTCAGCGCGATTCGAAGCGAATAGGTCTCGCCGCCGCTGTCCATTGACGATTGGTGATTGACGAATGACAATTTATTGATGATCCGCTGATTGTTGGATTGCGCCATTCGATTGGTGAGTGCGGCATCGGGAAATTGAGGATTGTAGGAATCACGATTGGGAATTTTATTGGCGATTGCGAACCAATCACCAAATCGTGATTCTTCAAATCGCCCCATCGCCGATGGCTCCATCGTTCAATTGATTGCCGCAATGCGCCAGTCGGCTGATCATCAATAAATCGCCAATCGTCAATCCCGCCATCGTCAATGGACAGCGGCGGCGCGCCGATAGACGACGCGTCCATCGAACACTGTGGCGCCGACGACAAAGTCGTCATTGGTCTCCGGCGGCGTCACCAGCACGTCGCGGGAGAGCACGACGACGTCGGCCAGCAGGCCGGGCTTCAGCGAGCCAATCTGCGATTCGTCGAAAATCCCGTAAGCGGCGTCAGCCGTATAGGCCGCCAGAACTTCTGGCATCGCCAGGCGCTGGCCCGGCACCGGCGGATGTTCGAGGCGATTCACGGCAACCGCCATGGCGCGGCCCGGGTTCAGCGAGGCCACCGGCCAGTCGCTGCCGAACACGACGCGGCCGCCGGACTCGCGAATGCTCCGCCAGGGAAATCCCCATGCCGACCGCTCGTAGCCGATGTTGGTCCAGCGCTGCGAGCTGCGCGCCGGGTTGTTCATGCCCCCGGCATGCGCCGGCTGCAGCGACGCGATGACCCCGAGCTTGCCGAATCGCGGCACGTCCACCGGGTCGATCGCCTCGATGTGCTCGATGCGGTGCCGCCGCCCCTGTGAGGGGGCCGGGTTGACGGCGGCGACCTTCTCATAGGCGTCGAGTGCCATGCGCACGGCCTTGTCGCCGAGTGCATGCGTCATCACCTGCCAGCCGCGCCGGTCCATCATATCGATCGCCGTCGTCAGAGCGTCTGCGGTGTAGTTCGTTGCCCCCGATGTGTCGGAGCGATCGCTGTACGGCGCGAGCATCGCAGCCGTGTGCGATTCGATTACGCCATCCAGCATGATCTTCACGAGGCTGGTCCGGAGCAGCGCATCGTCCTTGTGCCGGCGGCGGATCTCGTCGAAATGGTCCGCTTCGCGCTCGGAGAAGTCGAACCGCGACGGCAGCCCGGGACCGCTCGGCTGTTCGCGCAGCCAGAGGGCCATGCGGATGCGAAGAGAGAGGACGCCGGCGGCCCGGGCTGCATCGTAGGCGTCGATCTCTTCCGAGCCGCCGACGACGACGGCTGTAGTCACCCCGGCGCGGTGCGCTTCGGCGGTTGCGAGCGTAAGGAGCTGACGCATGTCGGCCTGCGTGAGCGGCGGCAGGACTGAATACATCAGCGTTTGCGCCGTCTCGAGCAGGTGGCCGGTGGGCTCACCTGTCGTCGGATCGCGCGCGATGCGGCCTCCAGGCGGGTCCGTGGTGTTCCGGGTGATGCCGGCAAGGCGCAGCGCCGCACTGTTCACGAGGCAGCTGTGCGCATCACCCGACAAGAAATGCGCCGGCGTGTCACCGGTGGCGGCATCGAGTTCCTGACGCGTGAACGCTGTGAAAAATCCCTGGCCGCGAATCCAGGAGCGGTCCGCGTGGGCGGCGCGCCACTCGCGGATCCGCCGTTGGGCCTCGGCAGCGTCAGTCACTCCGCGCAACGACACCTGGTCGAGCGTCTCGGCGCCCATCAGCAGGTGGACGTGCGAGTCGATCAGGCCGGGAATCACGGCGCCTCCCGAGGCGTCGAGCACTTCTGTCGCGGGGCCGCGGAGAGCTTCGATCTCGGCGCGGGAGCCGACCGCGGCGATGCGGTTGCCGCGCATCGCGATCGCCTCATGGACCCGTCCTGAGCCATCTGCCGGATACACGCGTCCGTTGACGATGACGAGAGAGGCCGGCGTGGGGCCGGGCTGTGCCGCCACGGCCGAGCACCCGACGCTGGTGAGGGCCACGAGCAGGAGCGCCGGCAGAGGCGCTGAGCCGGGCGACCGTCGTAGACTGACCTTCGCGAAGCAGGTGCCGTCCATGAGCGCCGCTATTCAAACACGCGTCCGCCGGGTTGTCGAATTGGCGGTGGTGTCGATTGCGACGCTGCTGGCCGGCTCCGCCGTGGTCGGAGCCAACTGGCCGTCCTGGCGCGGGCCCGCGGGCGACGGCGTCAGTCCCGAAACCAACCTTCCGGTCACCTGGAGCCCGACCCGCAACATCGCCTGGAAGCTCGCCCTGCCGCAGTTCAGCGGTGCGACACCGGTGATCTGGGGGGACACGATCTTCCTGAACGTGGCGGAAGCCGACCGCGACAACTTGTCTCTGTGGGCGGTGAGACGGACCACCGGCGAGGTGCTGTGGAAGCGGCACCTGAGCAACGGCAACCGCAAGGAACAGAAGCAGAACATGTCCTCGCCGTCGCCGGTGACCGATGGGTCGACGGTGTGGGCGGTCACGGGCACCGGCTTCGTGCGTGCGTTCGACTTCGCGGGCACCGAGCGCTGGGTCCGCGATATCCAGAAGGACTACGGCCGCTTCGGTCTCAACTGGGGCTACGCCAACTCGCCGCTCCTGATCGACGGCGATCTGATCGTCCCGGTGCTGCACGGGATGAAGACCGACGACCCGTCGTACCTGCTCCGCCTCGACGGCCGGACCGGACGGACCATGTGGAAGGTGGAGAGGCCGAACAAGGCGATTCGCGAGTCGCCGGACGCCTACACGACGCCGGCGCTGGTGACGCTGGGCGACTCGCGCGAGATCGTGATCACCGGGGCCGACTGCGTCACGGGTCACGATCCGGCGACCGGCAAAGAGCTGTGGCGGGCCGATGGACTCAACCCGCAGAACGATCCTTCGTACCGGATCGTCGCCTCGCCAGTGGTCTACAAGGACATCGTGATCGCGCCGAGCCGCGAGCGCCCGCTGCTGGCGCTACGGGCCGGCGGCCGCGGCAACGTGACGGTGTCGCACAAGCTGTGGGAGTTCCGGAACGGTCCTGACGTGCCAACGCCGGTCACCGACGGCGCGCGTGTATACGTCATCACCGACCGCGGCGTGGTGTACTGCCTGGATCTGCAAACCGGCAAGACCGTTTACGGCCCGCAGCGTCTCGCGCCCGGCACCTACAGCTCGTCGCCGGTATTGGCCGACGGCAAGGTCTACGTCGCGAACGAAGACGGCGTGTTCAGCGTGTTCCGCGCCGGACCCGCGTTCGAGCTCGTCGCCGCGAACCACATGGACGACTACACGCTCAGCTCGGTCGCCGTCTCCAGCCAACACTTGTACCTTCGTACCGCGACCTCGCTCTGGTCGGTCGGCGCTGTAGAGAGCGCCGCAGCGGCCCGCTTAGTTCGCGGGCCGGAAGTACAGAACGAGGCCAGCCCCACCGGCCGCCATTAGCACGCCCATGAAGAACAGCGGGTTGATGGCCGACTTCGGCGGGTGCAGTGCCAGGGTCGTCAGGACGTTGATGATAGGGGCGCCGCCAAAGACGATGGGCATCACGTAGGTTGGTGACCCGCCGGAGCGGAAGGCGAAGATGATGAACACGGCCCCGATCGCGCCGAGCGCACCGGCGATGGTGGCGGTGGCGGTGCCGCTCGCGTTGAAATCACGCAGCTCTCCCTGCGAGCTGAGCGCGAGCACCGGGACGATCACGCCGATCAGGAAGTAGGCCGCCCCGACGCACAGCAGCGCCCGCAGCGGGTTTCCCAGGTCCATCTGCCCCTTGTGCAGCGACGCCCCGTACAGCCCCCACGAGAACGCCGCCCCGAACGCCAGTGCAATCCACGACATGGAATGTTCCTTTCGGTGAGTGTGAGCGGCATTCTGTCACGGAAAGAAACCCCGAAGGCCTTCGTGTCCTTCGTCCCTTCGTGGTTTCTCTTCACCAGCGGAAGCGGATCCCGATCTGCATTTGGCGGGCGGAGGTCACTGTATTCCGGACGCGGCCGAAGTTCCCGACCACTGCCTCGCCATCGGCGGCACCGGCGAAGGCGATCAGGTTGGGAACGCCGAAGTTTGCGCGGTTGAAGAGGTTGAACACCTCGACGCGGAACTCGAACCGGCGATCGGAGATGCCCAGGCGGCTCTCTTTGGCGAATGCGAGGTCCACCGTCCGCAGGCCGGGACCGGTGAAATCGCCTCGTCCCGTGTTTCCGAACGTGCCGGCTGGCTGCAGGACGAATGCCGCCGGGTTGAACCATTGCGCGGGATCCCCGGTTACGGCGTTATCGGGGCCGAAGCCGTCGGCGTAGCTCGGGCGGTCGCGGCCGATGCCCGGACCGAGTGAGGGCTGCCACTGCGAACGCGAGCGGTTGTTCTGGACGAAGACGGTCAACGGATAGCCGCTGCGCACCGTGGTGATACTCGACACGCGCCAGCCGCCGAGCACGGCTCCGCTCACTCCCGTCAGGTCGCGTCCCCAGGGTAGATCCCACGACAGGTTCATCACCCAGTTGTGCTCGGAGTTGAAGTCCGAAGGACCACGGTTGTAGCCGGGGATGTACTCGGGGAAGGCGGACGTTGTCCCGTTCGTCGCGTCGGAGAAGAACGTCGAGGCCTGGGTCGTGTCCTCGGAGCTCGCCCAGGTGTAGGAGGACTGGAACGAGAAGCCGTTGAGCCAGCGGCGGCGCAGGTCCAGGACCAGCGCGCGATACCATGAATCGCCGTCCGAGCTCTTGAGCTCAATGGTTGTCCAGGCGGTGTTCTGACGCGGCACCCCAACCGGGAAGAATGGCTGCGCGTCTCCCACGCTCACCGGCACCGCGGTGTTGACGTCATTGCTGCGCAGCAGGTGATACCCGCGCGAACCTGCATAGCCGACGGTGAGCGCGAAGAGTCCGGGCAGCTCGCGCTGCAGGTTCACGTTCCACACGTGCACCGACGGCGTCACGATGTCCCACTGCATCGGCCGAATCGACAGCCCCGATGCCCGTTCGAAGGGCGGGTTCGGAAACGTTGGGTTCTGATAGACCACGCGCGGGGTCTGCGGGGGGTTCGTCACCGTGACGATCAGGTTCTGCGAGCTGTTGGTCGCGTAGTAGATGCCCCAGCCGCCACGCACGGATGTCCTGCCGTCGCCGCTCACGTCCCAGGCCGCGCCGAGCCGCGGAGAGAAGTTGTTGTAGTCGGCGCCCTCGTACAGCTGCCCCGTCGTCGCAGCGCGATCGGTGAGGCTCACCAGTGCCGAGTCGCGGCCTTCGGTGTCCACCGGCAGCGTCATGAACTCCCACCGCAGCCCGGCGTTCAGCGTCAGCCGCGGGTGGATGCGGAACTCGTCCTGCGCGTAGCCGCCGCCCAGCCAGAAAGGCCACTGGCGCACGAACGTCGCCTCCGGCGTCAGGCCGATGAAGCTGGTGGGCTGGTTCTGCATGAAGGCACGCAGGTTGGCAAACGCATACGTCCCGAGGCTGAACGTCGGGTTGGTCATGTCCTGGTGATACCGCTCGGCGAGCCCGCCGAACTTCAGCAAGTGCCGGCCGCGCGTCCAGGCGGAATCGGCCTGCAGGCTGTAGACCTGTTGCAGGAAGCGGACGTCCACCGAACTCTGCGTCCCGAAGCGCTGCAGCCCCCCGACGTCGATGTTGCCAATCAGCGAGCGTCCCGCGACAAACGGCGGCAGCGCCGTATTGGCTTCCACAGTCTGGCCGATCCGGGTCCGGCTGTACCCGAAGCGGAGTGTTCCAAACAGATTCGATCCGACGGCCTGCCGGTACTCGCCTGTGAAGAACTGGTTGCGCGATACGAACGCGCGCGGGAACTGCGGGTAATCGAGAGGCAGCCGCTGGTCAGCATCGTCCAGTGTGTATCGCGCGAAGAGCTGCGCACCCGGCGCCACGTTGTAGTCCACGCGGCCCTGGCCGAAATCCTGGTTCAGGCGCTGTTCGAACCGGAAGCTGTAGAGCGCCGTCCCATCGCCAAGGATGGTTCCATTCGGGCGCGGGTACTCATTGAGGTATGGCGCGACCTGTGGGTTCACACCAATGTTCAGAAACTGCCCGGGATTGGCCGGATCGGGCAGCAGGCCGAGGCGGGCATTCTCGTCAGGCACGCTCGACGTGATCGTCCGTCCCAGGTTCTCCCGTAGCCCTTCGTAGCCAATGAAGTAGAACAACTTGTCGCGCGCGACGGGGCCGCCGACGGTGCCGCCGAACTGGTTGCGCGTGAACGGCGGCTGCTCGCCGACGTCGAAGTAGTTTTTCGCGTCGAGCGCGTCGTTGCGGTGGTACTCGAAAACGGCGCCGCGGACCGCGTTCGTCCCGGCCTTCGTCACTACGTTGACCTGGCCGCCCGCCATGCGGCCGAATTCCGCGCTGTAGGCGTTGGTCTCGACCCGGAACTCCTCCACCGTGTCCATACCGAGCGCGGTGCCCGCCGCCGATCCCGCCGGACCGTTGGTCATGTCGTTCAGCAGCGTCCCATCGAGCAGGTACACATTGGCGCGCGGATCCTGCCCGTTGACGCTCATGCCGAGGCCGTGGGCGACCACCGACCCGCCGTCGCGGTTCGGATACGGCAGCACCCCGGGCTGCAGATAGGCGAGGTCGGTGTAGTTGCGGCCGTTGAGGGGGAGCTGTTCGATAGCAGCGGTGGCTACGAGGTAACTCAGGTCACCTCCACGCGTGTTCACCGTCGGCCATTCCCCCGACACCCGGTCCACGATCGAGATACTCGCCACACGCAGCGCGAAGTCGACAAAGACGTTGTCCCCTATCGACAGCCGCAAGGTGGCAGCGAGTTCGGGATCTGAAGCCGTCGAGCGCCGCCTGAATGTCGTACGAACCTGGGGGCAGCAGCGCGAGTGTGTATCGTCCGGCACTATCGGTGGTCGTGGTGCGCTCGGATCCGGTGTGCGGCCTGTCGGGCCGTCACCGTCGCGCCTGCCAGGGCGCCGCCGGTCTCATCTTTGACCTCCCCCGTCACACTGGCTGTCGTTTGTCCCAGCACCGGCAGCGGCAAAATGCACAAAAGCGTAGAGAGCAGAAAACCAACGAATCGCGACGACGACGGCATGACTGTCTCGTATACTACGCGCGGCCGAGGCCGAGCGTTGACGGCGGGCGTTGCTGCTTTCTACCTTCTGCCTTCTGCCTTCTGCCTTCTGCATTTTGCCTTCTGCCTTCTGCCTTGACCTATGCCGCGACTCACCCCGCTGCAGTGGCTGATCTGCGCCATTGCCGCGCTCGGCTTCGCCTTCGACATCTACGAAATCCTGATGGCGCCGCTCGTCGTCGGGCCGGCCATCGGCGAGCTCACCGGCTTCAAGCCCGGCACGCCAGACTTCAATTTCTGGGTCGGCATGTTCTTCTGGGTGCCGGCGCTCGTCGGCGGCGCCTTCGGGCTGCTCGGCGGCTACCTCACCGATCGCTTCGGGCGCCGCCGCGTGCTGGTGTGGAGCATCCTGATCTACGCGTTCTCGGCGATGGCCGCCGGCTTCTCGACCAACATCGAGATGCTGCTGGTCCTGCGCTCGACGACCTACATCGGCGTGTTCGTCGAGTTCGTCGCGGCGGTGGCGTGGATCGCGGAGATCTTCCCCGATCGCGAAGCAGCGCGAGAAGGCGCTCGGCTACACGCAGGCGTTCTCGTCGATCGGCGGCGATGATGGTGACCGGCGCGTACGCGATCGCGGTCACCTACGGCCCAACATCTGCCGGCGATCGCCGGCAGCCACGCGCCGTGGCGCTACACGCTGATCTCCGGCGTGATTCCGGCGCTGCCGCTGATCCTGATCCGGCCGTTCCTGCCGGAGTCGCCGGCCTGGCAGCGAGAAGAAGGCCGCCGGCACGCTGCGGCGGCCGTCGATCGCCGCGCTCTTCACGCCGCAGCTGCGCCGCACCACCATCGTCACGACGCTGATGTTCGCGTGCGCGTACGGCGCGGCGTTCGGCGCCATCCAGCAGATGCCGCGCATCGTCCCGGGTCTGCCCGAAGTGCGCGCGCTGCCGCCGCCGCAACAGCAGCAGACGGCCAGCCGGGTGCAGGCGTTCCAGGAATTCGGCGGCCTGGTCGGACGCTTCCTGCTCGCGTTCCTCGCGCTTCACATCGTGTCGCGCCGGACGCTGATTCGCATCTTCCAGATCCCCGGACTGATCGTGATGCCGTTCGTGTTCTATTACGCCGCGACGCACAGCCTCGAGCTGACGAAGTGGGGCATGTTCCTCGCCGGCGTGTTCACGGTCGGGCAGCTGAGTTTCTGGGGGAACTATCTGCCGCGCGTCTATCCCACGCACCTGCGCGGCACCGGTGAAGGCTTTGCCGCCAACATCGGCGGCCGCATGCTCGGCACGGGCTTCGCGTTCGTGACGACGCAGCTCGTGAACCACGTGCCGGGCGCGACGCCGCCGATGAAGCTCGCCTACGCGTCAGCACTGGTCGTCGCGGTCGTCTACGCCGGCGGCCTCGTCGCGTCAACCTTCTTGCCGGAACCCAGTAGCGAACGCCTTCCGGATTGAGCCTGAAGCCTGAAGTTTGCAGTCTGAAGCCTATTCCCCGGAGCCGATGAACTTGTCCTCATCGTCGGCGAACAGGATGTTGAAGCTGGTGAGCGAGCCGTAGCAGCCGGTGATGTAGACCTGCAGCTTCACTTTCTGGTCGTCGGGCAGCTCCGAGGCGTTCACCTGCTGTTCCAGCGTGCGGAGGCGGTTTCGCAGCATCACCACCTTGTGGAAGAAGGTGTCGATCGGCCAGCTCTTCTCCTGCAGGCCGGTCTTGCCAGGCCGCAGCACGATCTCGCCGCCGCGCCACTTTTCAGCGGGCGTTACGGCGGTGAGGCCGCTCTCCTCGCGGATGATCGTACGGATCAGGGTCTCGAGGTCGCTAGTGCTCGCATCGTGGCTCATGGCTGGAAACCGTCTTTCGCTCGGGCTCACGAGAGGCTCGTTGGCCGGCCTGGAGGAAGGGACTGCGGCAGAAGAGACTGCGGCAGATGGGATCGACTCCGGTCCCGCCGCGGACTCCCGCTTCCCGAGTCCCGGCAGCACAGCGGTCCTCGGACCGCCGCGATAGTTGTGTTCGCTGCTGCAGTAGTCGCAGCGCACTCGGATGGGCTGGAACCTGGCATCGACGACGATGACCGTGTGCATCCGGTCTTCGTGACACTGGCGGCAGTGGTCTTCGACAGACTGCCCTGCGCGGTACGTCCGGTCCGCCATCTCCCGTTGATTGTATGCAGTACCATCGTGCCATGCGCCGTGCCGTTGCCGTGTCTGTCATGCTATGGGTCGCCTCTCTCTCCGCCTCGTTCGGCCAGGCGGGCCCGACTCCGGAAGCGAAGGCAGCGGCGTATCTGTCGAAGCAGGTGGCGGCCTGGAAAGGAAAGCAGGGCTGTGCCTCGTGCCACCACAACGGCGACGCGGCCCGGGCGCTCTTCGTCGCGTCGCATCGCGGGATTGACGTGGGCGAGGCGCTGGCGGACACCCGCGCGTTCCTGCAGAACCCGTCCGGATGGGCCTCCAACAAGGGCCACGGCGACGATGAGGTGTTGATGCGGCTGCAATTCGCCGCGGCGCTCGCCGCCGAGGGCGAGAAGGACCTCAATCCGAGCCCGGCGCTGGTCGAGACGGCAAAGCTGTTGCTCGCCGATCAGACAAAGGAGGGAACCTGGGAGCCGGACGCCTCGGATCCGCCGAGCTCGCCGGTCATGTGGGGCACCGCAATCGCGACCGCGATGGCGCGGAACACGTTGATTGCATCCGGCCGTCAGCCCGACGACTTCGCGGTGGCCCAGACGGATCGCTGGCTGCGCACGGTCGAGGTCGAAACGATCCCCGACGCCGCCGGTGTCGTCCTCGGCCTGGGCGTGACCTCGGACGTCATGGCCGACAGCCAGCGCGCGAAATACCTCAACCTCCTGCGCTTCGCACAACGCGAAGGCGGCGGCTGGGGCGCGGAGCCGAACGCCGAATACGCCACCGCCTTCGACACCGCGGTCGTGCTGCTCGCCCTGCAACAGCTCGAGAGCGACCCACGGCTCGCGCGCTCGACCTACCGCGTCGAGGAGCTGCGGGCCGCGATCGAAAAGGGGCGGAAGTTTCTCGTCGAGATGCAGCGGCCCGATGGGAGCTGGCCGGAGACCGTGCGCGGCGCGTCGAAGAGCAGCGAGGCGCTGCGGTTCTCGACAACCGGGTGGGCGCTGGCGGCGCTGCTCGGCGGCGCGAAATAGAGGTCAGCGCTTCGGCAGAGTCAGCTTAGCCCTCGCCGACTTCGGCAATTTCGCCGAGACGAGTTCGTAGGATCGCTTGACGAGCGGCGTCAGCTCGCGAACCGGCAACGTGTCGAAGCGCTCGAGGGCCACCCACTTCGCGCGCGCCAGGTAAGGAGCCGGGATGACCCCCTCCCGCTCGACGAGCGCCGCAAACGTCTCGTCGTCGCACTTGAACGACATCGCCACCCCGCCGGCCTCGGTGTTGGCGACGCAGAACATCTTCCCGCCAACCTTGAACACGAGATCGGCGCCCCACTGAATCTGTTCAGTAGCGCCGGGGAGAGCGAGGCACAAGCGGCGGAGAGCGTCGAGAGTCATCGGGGTGAAAGGCTTTCGATGTTCACTTCTTCCGCGTGACCCTGAACACCCCGCGGTGTTCAGGTGCCTCCTTGCCGTGGTCCCAGTTCACCCACGTGGCGCGGATTTCGTCGGGGCCCAGGAATTCGATCTTCACTGCGTGCATGTGCGAGGTCACGTTCGGGTCGATGTTCGTGCCGCCGGCGAAGTCGAAGCTGACGCTGTTTGCCGTCATCTGGCTGGCTCGCATCCGCGGCTGGTTGCCCTCCGAACAGTAATGCGTCAGGACCAGGTCGTTCCCGTCTTTGTGATAGACGGTGAGCATCTCGGCGGGCGTTCCTGCCGGGAATGCCTCCATCACTGCCGTTCCGCCGCCGGTCACTTTGTAGGTGACGGCCACGGCGCCCTTCTTTCCAAAGAAGCCGTCGGCATCCACCCATTCGCCCTCGAGCGCCTTCAAGCGCTCGAACGCGGTCGCGGCGGTCAGGCCCTGCGCGTGGGAGGAACCGCTGGCCAGGGAGATAACCCCGGCCATGGCCACCAGAAGCCGCTTCATGGTGCAACCTCCGTTGAGAGCAGCTGAAGACTGAACTGTAACTGAGCTGAAACTGCAACTGAAACTGTGAACTTCAACTGGCAACACTGAACCGCCCAACTGTGAACTCTCGAGCGGCTCTTTACCACCGCCCGCTCGCCCCTCCTCCTCCCGACCGCCCTCCGCCGAACCCGCCGGAGCTCGAACGCGAGCTGCTCGACGAGCCCGAGCTGCCCATCACCCATCCCCCCGGGCCGGCGCGTCTGCCTCGCATGCTGCGTTGCCAACCAGGCCGCGAGCCCAACCGGTAACCGGCAACCAGCACCGCGACGGCGAACAAGCCGAGCAGGATGACACCGGTCAACGGCGCGCCGAGCAGCCCCATGAACAGCGCCATGCGGTCTCCCGGGTGATGGCGCCGGCGAGTCCGTCGGGGAGGACGCCCTCGAGCCCGTAGCCGACCTCGATGCGCATCTCGCGGTCGTCGCGGGCGATGAGGATCAGGACACCGTTGTCACGCCCCTTCTTCCCGATTCCCCATTCACTGAACAGCCGATTCGCGTACTCCTCGACCGGCTTGCCGCCGAGCGTCGCGACCGTGACCACAGCGATCTCCGCCGTCGTATCGCGCTCAACCTCGGCCACCACTTCCTCCAGCGTCGCGCGGTCCTCCGGCTTCAGCAGGTTGGCGAAGTCGTTCACCTTCCCCTTCGGCGCAGGAAACTCCTGCGCCGCCGGCGTCGCCGCGAGTACGAGCCCAATCACCAACGCGCCGAGAATGATTCGCACCTGTCTGGACCCCTCCGCGCCTACCGCATCAGTCGCACCTGCCGCCCCAGTCGCACCCGTGTGGGATGTTACACTCCGCCGCATGCCGCGACTCCGCATGTTCGTCGCCGCCGTGACCCTCGCCGCGCTTGGCGTCTGGATGGATGCGCCGCGTGCCCAGTCCGCGCCGGTGCGCGTCCGGGTGCAGCTTCCCTCTCCTGTTTCGACACCGCTCGATGGCCGTCTGCTGGTGATCTTCGCGAAAGACGGCAGCCGCGAACCGCGATTCCAGGTGAGCGACGGTCCCGGCGGTCAGCAGGTGTTCGGCATCGACGTCGACGGCTGGAGCGGCGCCGCCCCGCTCACCGTTGACGCGTCGACGCTGGGTTTTCCGCTCGAGCGGCTCACGGACGTGCCCGCGGGCACCTACACGGCCCAGGCGCTCCTCCACAAGTACGAGACCTTCAAACGCGCTGACGGTTTCACTGTCAAGATGCCGATGGACCGTGGCGAGGGGCAGCAGTGGGCGCTCGCGCCGGGCAACTTGTATAGCACTCCCATGCAGGTGAAGGTGGATCCGGCGGCCGGCGACATCACGCTGACGCTCGACAAGGAGATCCCGCTGATCCCGCCGCCGGCGGACACGAAATACGTCAAGTACGAGACCATCCAGAGCGCGCTCCTGACGAAGTTCTGGGGACGCCCGATGCACATCGGCGCCAACGTTCTGCTGCCCGAGGGTTGGGACACGCATCCGGAGGCGCGCTATCCGCTGTTCATCTATCACGGCCACTTCCCGTACACGATGGAAGGCTTCCGGCCCGAGCCGCCGGATCCCAACCTGAAGCCCGACTTCTCGGCACGGTTCAACCTCCAGGGCTACAACCGGATCCAGCAGCAGTACGGGCACCAGTTCTACAAGGACTGGACCGGGCCCGGCTTCCCGCGGGCGCTGGTCATCGAGATCAAGCACCCGACGCCGTTCTACGACGACAGCTACGCGGTGAACTCGGCCAATGCCGGACCGTGGGGCGACGCCATCATGAAGGAGCTGCTGCCCTACATCGAGAAGAAGTACCGCGGGATCGGCCAGGGCTGGGCGCGATTCACCTACGGAGGGTCCACCGGCGGCTGGGAAGCGATGGCGGCGCAGGTCTTCTACCCCGACGAGTTCAACGGCGCCTACATTGCCTGCCCGGATCCAATCGACTTCCGGGCCTACACCGTGGTGAACATCTACGAGGACGAGAACGCGTACTGCATCAAGAGCGACTGGAAGAAGACGCCGCGGCCGGGACTCCGCAACTACCTCGGACAGATCAGCTCGACGATCCAGGAGATCAATCAGCTGGAGCTCGTGCTCGGCACGAAGACGCGCTCCGGACAGCAGTGGGACGTGTGGGAAGCGACGTTCTCGCCGCTTGGACCCGATGGGTATCCGGCGCGCATCTGGGACAAGCGCACCGGGGTCATCGACAAGAAGATCGCCGAGTACTGGCGCGAGCATTTCGATCTCGTGCACATCCTGCAGCGTGACTGGGAGAAGGGCCTCGGCGCGAAGCTCGAGGGCAAGCTGCACCTCTACGTCGGCGATATGGACAACTACCACTTGAACAACGCGGTCTACCTCGCGGAGCAGTTCCTCGAATCGACGAGCAAGCCGTATTACGCCGGCGAAGTGGCGTACGGCGACCGGGCCGAGCACTGCTGGAACGGCGACCCATCGCGTCCAAACGCGCTATCGCGCCTGCGCTACAACCAGATGTTCATCCCGCGATCGGTCGAGCGCATGGAGAAGACGGCGCCGAAGGGTGCCGATCTCAAGAGCTGGCGATACTGACTTGGTGCGGGGGTGCAGGGGTGTAACACTGCTTGTGTGAGCCGGTGACCGCCGGCCGGCATTAGACAGGCGCGAATGGATTACGTCGTCGCCGGGGTTTTCGCCCTTGTCTACCTCGGCATGATCCTCGGGGAGTTCCCGGGGCTGCGCCTGGATCGCACCGGCATCGCGCTGCTCGGCGCGATCGTCATCATCGCCAGCGAGCGAATCTCTCTCGACGCGGCGTGGGCGGCCATCGACGTCCCCACGATGGCGCTGCTGCTCGGCCTGATGGTGGTTTCAGCGCAGTTCCGGCTCGGCGGCTTCTACACGCTGGTCACACGCCGGCTCGGGGCCTCGGACCACACGCCATCGGGACTGCTCGCGCTGGTCGTCATCACTGCCGGTGTTCTCTCCGCGGTACTCGCCAACGACATCGTCTGTCTGGCCATGGCGCCGATATTGGTCGAGCTGTGCGCACGCCGGCGGCTCGATCCCGTGCCGTATCTGCTCGCGCTCGCCTGCGCCGCCAACGTCGGCTCGGCAGCCACGCTGATCGGCAACCCGCAGAACATGCTGATCGGCGAAGTCCTGGATCTCTCATTCGCCCGGTATTTGTGGGACGCCGGAATCCCGTCGCTCGCCGGCCTCGGCATCGTCTGGCTGTCGATCGCGATTGGGTATCGAGGCCGATGGTCGCGTGAGATTCCGGTCCCCCACGTCGAGGCGACGCTGTTCAACCGCTGGCAGACGGCAAAGGGACTGGCGCTGGTGTCGGCTGATCATCGCCGCCTTTCTCTTCTCCACCTGGCCGCGCGAGGTGGTTGCGCTGGTCGCGGCCGGCGTG
The DNA here is from genome assembly GCA_963709325.1 of uncultured Acidobacteriota bacterium. Classification (GTDB taxonomy): domain Bacteria; phylum Acidobacteriota; class Vicinamibacteria; order Vicinamibacterales; family UBA2999; genus VFZN01. Next base: position 526,516 of record CAVPVV010000003.1, read on the forward strand.
CTGTTGATGTCCGGCGAAATGGCGTCACGCGAGATGCTCGGCGAGGTGGATTGGCACCTCCTCGTCCTGTTCGCCGGGCTGTTCATCGTCAATGCGGCGGTCCAGCAATCGGGTTTGTTGGACGAGGCGTTCGTGGCGCTTCGCGCGGCACGCCTCGATCTCGCCCATCCGGCGACGCTCTTCGGCAGCACCGTGGTGCTGTCAAACCTTGTCTCGAACGTGCCGGCGGTGATGCTGCTGCTGCCGGCGGCCACGCATCCGCTCGCCGGGCCAATTCTCGCGCTCGCCTCGACGCTCGCCGGCAACCTGCTGATCGTCGGCAGCATCGCAAACATCATCGTCGTCGATCAGGCGCGGCGCCTCGGGGTCGAAATCGATTGGCACACCCACGCGCGCATCGGCATTCCGGTGACGCTGGCCACGCTAGCGGTCGCGGCGGCGTGGCTGACCGCGTTGAGCTGGTCGGATACAGCCTCAATCCTGGGTCTTCAATAAGCCCCGCACCAGGGTTTCGAGCTGCTCTTCGATCAGCACGGTCCGGGCCGCAAACGGGAAGGCCTTCTTGACGATGAGTAATGCGACCAGACCGTGAACGCTCATCCACAGCACCTGCGCGGTGACCTCAGCATCTACTTCCCGGAACCGCCCGGCGGCAATGCACGCCGCCACCGCCTGCCGCAGGATGTCGAACGCGTCCTTGCCGGCCGAGGTGTCGAATTGCACGGCGCTCTCTTCCTTCATGCGCCGCATGAACGTGACGGTGTAATGCTCGGGGTGCTTGAGGCCGAACTCGATGTATTCACGAAGCCCGGCCCGCAGCCAGGCGACCGGCTCTCCCTCGTACTGCTGCCGCTGTTTGTCGAGCCGTCGGACGAGCTTGCCGAACGTCTCCTCACAGACGGCGCGGAAGAGATCGTCTTTGTCCTCGAAGTAGAGATAGATGGTCGTCGGCGAGTACTCGATGCGTTCGGCAAGCCGGCGCATGCTGACCTGCTCGTAGCCCTCCTCGGCAAACATCTGCCTCGCGGCATCGAGAATTTCTCCGCGTAGAGAAGCCTTTTCCCGCGCGCGTCGTTCGGCAGTGCCCATGATTAACGCCGTTAAGCTACGACTCGCCCCCCACGACTGTCAAGCAATCGCCGCGCCACACTGAGTGCTCAGCACCCCGCGCCCGTGAGCGTAGTACCATGCTTCATGGTCACATTGCTGTTGCTGACGTGGCTGCAGGCAACCCCCGCCCAGCCTGCTCCTCAGCCCGCGCGGCCGCGGGCCACGGTCACCTCCGCTCCGAGCACAACGCTCTCGATCACCGTCACCGACAACGCCGGCGCGGTACTCGAGAACGTTACCGTGTCGCTCGTCGGAGGCGCCGTGGACCGCGAAGGCACAACCGCCAACGACGGGCGTGTCCGCCTGCTCACCGTTCCTCCCGGCACCTACCGCGTGCGCTTCGCGCGCGAAGGTTTCTACACCTTCGAGAAGGAAATCTCGTGGCGCACCGGCCAGCCGGGACCGGCCTTGACGGTGACATTGAACGCGGCCCCGCCACCACCTCCGCCGCCACCGCCGCCGCCACCCCAGCCAAAGCAGACCGAACCGGCGCTGCCGCCGCCGTCGACGCCCAAGACGATGGTCCTTCCTGACTACATCGAGAAGAACTTCATCACCGGCAAAGAAGCGCACAAGGAGAACCTGGTTGGTTGCAGCGGCGTCGGTCAGTCGATCGTCTGGCAGGTCCGCCAGGCATGGCCGGACCGCTCGCATCCGTCGGCCGACGCGATGTTGTACGTGATTGGCGGCGAGGGGACGCTGAAGCTGGACGGACGCGACACGAACGTCGGCGCAGGCAGCTTCGCGGTCGTCCCGCGAGGCACCGATTACGGCCTGACGCCGCGCGGGCGGAACCCGCTGATCATCCTGGCGACGCTGGCCGGCGCCCCCTGCGCGGGCAACTGAGCCAAAAGAGATCACGAAGGCAGGAAGGGAAGGAACTGTCTTCGTGCCGTCCTTCGTTCTTCGGGCCGTCGTGGTGTCTTTCGCGGGCGGCAGCGTTTGAGATACGCTGAAGAGCTCTGACGTATGCCCGATGTGAATACGAAAGCCGAGGCCCCGCCGCAGGACTTCATTCGAGAGATCGTGAGCGAGGACATCGCCGCCGGAAAGAATGGCGGCCGCGTCGTCACCCGCTTCCCGCCCGAGCCTAACGGCTACCTCCACATCGGTCATGCCAAGGCGATCTGCGTGGACTTCGGCATCGCCGAGGATTTCGGCGGCCACTGCAACCTGCGCTTCGACGACACGAATCCGGTCAAGGAGGACGTCGAGTACGTGGACTCGATCAAGGAGGACGTCCACTGGCTCGGGTTCGATTGGGCCGGCCGCGAGTACTACGCATCGGACTACTACGAGGAGCTCTACCGGTTCGCGGAACGGCTGATTGAGAAGGGCGCCGCCTACGTCGACTCGCTCTCAGCGGACCAGATTCGTGAGTATCGCGGCACACTCACCGAGCCCGGCAAGCACTCCCCCTACCGCACTCGATCGGTCGACGAGAACCTCGATCTGTTCCGGCGAATGCGTGCCGGCGAGTTTCCCGACGGCGCTCACGTCCTGCGCGCCAGGATCGACATGGCGTCGCCGAACATCACCATGCGCGACCCGGTGCTCTACCGGATCCGTCACGCCCACCATCACCGGACCGGCGACAGGTGGTGCATTTACCCGATGTACGACTACGCGCATCCGCTGTCGGACGCGATTGAAGGGGTTACCCATTCGCTGTGCACCCTCGAGTACGTCGATCACCGCCCCCTCTACGACTGGTGCATCGAGCAGGTCGGCACCGGGCACGAGCCCAGGCAGTACGAGTTCGCGCGGCTCAACCTGAATTACACGGTGATGAGCAAGCGCAAGCTGCTGCAGCTCGTGGCCCAGAAGCACGTCGCCGGCTGGGACGATCCGCGGATGCCGACCATCTCGGGGCTGCGCCGCCGTGGCTACACGCCGGAATCGATCCGTGACTTCTGCACGCGCGTCGGCGTCGCCAAGAAGGAGAATGTCATCGACGTCGGGTTGCTCGAGCACTGTATTCGCGAGGACCTGAACCGGCGGGCGCCGCGGGCGATGGCCGTGCTCCGCCCGCTCAAGCTGGTGCTTACGAACTACCCTGCCGATCAGGCCGAGTACATGGACGTGATCAACAACCCCGAGGATCCGTCCGCCGGCACGCGCAAGGTGGCTTTCTCGCGCGAGATCTACATCGAGCACGACGACTTCATGGAAGATCCGCCGAAAAAGTTCTTCCGCCTCGCGCCCGGCCGGGAAGTGCGGCTGCGGAATGCATACCTGGTGACGTGCACGGAGGTGATCAAGGATGCCGCGGGCACGATTATCGAACTGCGCGGCACCTACGATCCGGCGACACGCGGTGGCGATGCGCCCGACGGCCGGAAGGTGAAGGCGACGCTGCACTGGGTGTCGGCGGCGCATGCGGTGACCGGCACGGTGCGCCTCTACGATCGCCTGTTCACCGTCGAAGATCCTGACGGCACGGCCGGGAAGAACGGAGTGGACTTCACCACGCTCATCAACCCCGCGTCACTCGAAACGCTTGCGGATTGCCAGATGGAGCCGATGCTCGCCGACGCGGCGCCCGGCACGCGCTTCCAGTTCGAACGACTCGGCTATTTCTGCGCCGATCCGGATTCGGCTCCGGGCGCGCCGGTCTTCAACCGCACCGTCTCGCTCAAGGACGCCTGGGCCAGGGCCGCCGCGCGAGGGGACTGAGATCTGATTTCGCCCGAGCGGGGAGCCGCGGATTACGCGGCTGCCCCTTCCGGGCTTTCCTGCTATTTAGTCTCGTCCCAAATCACCTGCGCGTCGGCTCGGACGCGATCCGGGTTCGGCTTCGCGTAGTTGGCGTACTTCGTCGGCGTCGCCCACGTCTTCACCACGTCGTCCACCGTCTTGCCGGACTTCTTCGCCGCCTGCACGAAGGCGACGAAGTCGGCAATAAAGGCCGCCTGGGTCCTCATGTCGGCCGGCGTCGTGGTCGTCGGGTTGTGACCGTTGATGATGGTCTCAACGTTTGCGATCCCTGATGCCTTGGTCAGCGTGCCGGAAAAGGCGACGCCGCTTCCGCCGTTGTTCTTGTCCATGATCGGCAGGTCGCGGGTGTGGAAGGCGTCGCCGGCGTGCATGGTACGGAGAGCCGGGAACACGACAAATGCGTCTCCGCCCGTGTGCGCCGCGCCGAAGTAGTAGAGATCGATCTCCTCGGCGCCCTTGCCGACGACGAGCTTGTCCTTGAACGTTTTCGTCGGCAGGCCTCGCCCGTTGTTCTGCTGGAAGATCGTCGGCCCCGGCGGCGGCGGCGCCAGCCCCGTCACCGCCCGCATCGCCTGCATGTTCCCCTTGGTCGTCTCCTGGACGATGATCTCGATGTTCGCCGGAAACTCGACGTTGCCGCTGACGTGATCGCCGTGTGTGTGGGTGTTGATGATGCGGGTGACCGGCTTGTCGGTCACCGACTTGATCTTTTCGAGCAGCGGCTGGCCCCACCCCGGGTTCTTGGTGTCCACCACCGTCACGCCGTCAGCCGTGATGAACACGGCGCTGTTTCCGCCGCCGCCCTTCATCATGTAGAGGTTGTCCTTGACCTTCTCCACCTCCACGACTTTCGGCGCATCTGGTTGCTGCGACGCCGCGACGGTGATGGTGAAGAGACCGGCGACGACGATGGCACTAACGGTCGATGTGCGCGTCATGATTGTCGTCCTCGCTTACTTGCGCCGCGCCGCCCGGTGGCGGCCTCTGGCGGCCGACCTCTTGCGGGCCGCGCTCCCCTTCTTCGCCGCCTTGGCGCCCTTCTTGGCCTTCTTCCGCGCGGCCGGGGCTGAAGCGGCTACCCGGCGAATCGGAACCAGCTTCGCCTTCTTCGCCGCCGCCCGCCTGGGCGGCCGTGAAACGTGCTTCTTGTACTTGCCTTCCATGGCCGGCTGCCAATTCTCCCCGTCTGGCGACACCTCCATCAGGAAGTCGTGCGCGTCCGGACTGGTGAGGACCCACGACGTGCGGGAGTGGCCTCCCTGCGGCATCGGCGACGCCAGCACCAGGCGGTTGCCTTCCAGCCGGCCCCGGAACTCGCCGGCGGTCCCGCCCATCGAGTCCCACCAGTGCATGACGTACTCGCCGCGATTCGGGTCGTACCAGAACACGCCGTGCCCGCGGAAGGTGACCTGGCCGTTCCGGATCTGCTCGTAGTCCTGGACGACCGCGAAGCCGTCAGCGGTCCAGCGATTGGCGACGCGGGCCGCGGCGGGGCCGCCGTCGGGATCCCATGGTGAAGGATGCAAGGTTTCAGCACCGGCCCAGTCGCCGACCAGGGCCGAAAGCTTCTGGTGCGCCGCACCAGGCTTGGGCATTTCCATGTGTTGTCCTCCGGAAGCCACAGAGACTAGCACGGTCTCGAGGTTCTCGAGGTTCTCGAGGTTCTCGAGGTTCTCGAGGTTCTCGGGGTTCGCGGGGTTCGCGGGTCGGGGTCGCTATAATCAGCGCCTTGCCTGGTCCGGCCCGGCTTGCCCGTGCGCTCACGTTTCGCGATCTCGTCGTCTACGGACTGCTGTTCATCGGACCGCTCGCACCCGTCGGCGTGTTCGGGGTGCTCGATGCGCGGACCAACGGGGCCGTCGCCCTTACTTACATCCTGGCGACCATCGCGATGGCCTTCACCGCCTGGTCGTACGCAGAGATGTCTCGCGTCGTGCCACACGCCGGGTCGGTGTTCGCCTACGCGACCGAAGGACTCGGTCATCGGGCCGGTTTCGTGGCCGGCTGGATGGCGATGCTCGACTACCTGCTCATCCCGTCGGTGGCTTACCTCTTCTCGGGTATCGCACTCCACGCCCTGATACCGGCAGTTCCGGCGTGGATCTTCACGCTGACGGCATTCGGCCTGACCACCACGCTCAACCTGATGGGCGTGCGGCTCGCAGCTCGTGCAGGCGCCGCGGTGCTCGTCGCGGAAATCGTCGTACTCGTCGTGTTCCTCGGCGCGGCAACGCTGTTCCTGTGGAGCGCAGGGCCGGCGCGACCCTGGCTGTCACCGTTGTTCGGGCTGAGCCCATTCGAGGGCTCGGCGGTTATTGGCGCGGTGTCGGTCGCGGTCCTGTCGTATCTCGGCTTCGATGCGATCGCCGGTTTCGCCGAGGAGAACGCGGGCGAACCGCGCGATGTCGGAAGAGCCATCGTGTTCTGCCTCGTCGCGGCCGGGCTGACGTTCGTGGCGCAGACGTGGCTCGGCGCGCTCTTGGCCCTCGTGTCGCCCGCGGATCTTGGCGCGCATCCTGACCGGCAGGGAACGGCGTTCTACGACATCACCTCGGCAGCGATTGGACCGTGGCTCGGCCGCGTGCTGGCAGTCACCAAGGCGATAGGGCCTGCCTTTGCGGCGATGACCGGGCAGGCCGCGGCCGCGCGGCTCCTGTTCGGCATGGCACGGGACGGACGCCTGCCCCAGGCACTCGCCACCGTGGACGCTCGTCATGGGGTGCCATACCGGGCCCTGGGAACGGCAGCCGTGCTGACGCTGGTCGTATCGATCTGGGCTGCGCGGCGGCCGGATGGTCTCGACGTGCTGGTGTCGATCGTGGACGTCGGCGCGCTGAGCGCGTTCACGCTCCTCCATGCGTCCGTCGCCGGCTATTTCGTCGTCGCCCGACGCGGACCGCCGCGGCTGGCGCATCGGGTCGTGCCGATCGTCGGAGCGGCCGTCACTGTGTGGGTGATCGCCGAAGCCAGCGTGCTGGCGCAACTGGTGGCGCTGGTGTGGGCCGCGGCCGGTCTCACTGTCTACGCCGTGCGGGGCAGATCCTGACTCTCGCTTGCCTCGCCGCAGCGACGCAGGATCGAAGGCCGGGGCATGATAATGATCGCCCCCATGAAGTACACCATCCGCCCGGCCGCATCCGACGACGTGCCGCACATCGTCCACCACCGCGAGCAGATGTTCCGGGCGATGGGGACGGTCTGTGACTACGCCGCCATGGCCCAGGCCTGTGCGCGGTGGTACACCGAGGCACTGCCGGCGGGGGTCTATCGCGGATGGCTGGCGGAACACGACGGCGCGGTGGTGGGCGGCACCGGAATGATCGTTGTGCCGTGGTCGCCAGGGCCCTCGCGCCTGAATCCGCGATTGGCGTGGGTCTTCAACGTCTACGTCGAGCGAGCGCATCGTGGCCAGGGCGTCGGGCGACGACTGATGGACGCGATGCACAGCTGGTGCCGCACACAGGGCATCGAGCGGCTTGCACTGAATGCAACCGAAGCCGGCGCGCGCGTCTACCGCGAGATGGGGTATACGACGGTACGCGAGCCAATGATGCGGATCGATCTCTGACGGGAGGCGCCGATGACGCGATTCGTGACGGCCAGTGTTCTAGCGGGTGGGCTGGCAGCAGGTGCGCTCACCCACCTTCAATTGATCGCCGCCCAGGCGCCGGCGACAGCGGCCGCGCCGAACAACCCCACGCGCGCGGAGGTGATCCAGATGATGAAGGACATCTCCAACTGGGGGCGCTGGGGCAAGGACGACGAGATCGGAACGTTCAACCTGATCACGCCCGCCGTGCGGAAGGCCGCAGTCGCGCTCGTGAAGGAGGGCACTTCGGTTTCGCTGGCGCACACGCTCGACAAGGAGAAGCTGGCCGACAACCCGACTCCGTTCAAGCAGGAGTTCTTCGTCGGCGCCAACGGCAAGATGTCGCCGACCGCGGTGATGGACATCATCTCGTCCACCTACCACGCGACCACGACCACGCACATGGATTCGCTCTGCCACTACATCTTCGAGGGCAAGACCTACAACGGGTGGGACATCGAGACCTATCACAAGGCCACGCCAACCCGCGAGGGCTTTGGTGAAGGACCGGGCTGCATGAAGAACAGCATCCTCGGCTTCAAGAACGGGCTGATGACGCGAGGCGTGCTGATCGACCTGCCGCTCATGAAGGGCGTGAAATGGCTCGAGCCGGGCACGCCGGTGACCATCGCTGACCTGGAGGCGTGGGAAAAGTTCGCGGGCATCCGGATCGGCACGGGCGATGCGCTGTTCCTCCGCACCGGACGTTTCGCGCGCCGAGCCGAGACCGGCCCCTGGCCGTCAGCACAGCTGTCGGCCGGCTTCCACGTCTCGGTGATGCCGTGGTTCAAGCAGCGCGACGTGGCGCTCATCAGCAGCGACTCGGTGGAAGACGTGCAGCCCTCGAACATCGAGGGCTTCCCGCGGCCGATTCACCTGCTGTCGATTAACTCGCTGGGTATGCCGCTCATCGACGTCGCGGACCTCGAGGACGTGGCGCAGGTGGCGGCGCGGCTCAAGCGCTGGACGTTCCTGCTGACCGTGACGGCGCTGCCGGCGCCGGGCGGGTCAGGGTCACCCGTGAATCCGACCGCGACGTTCTAGGGGCTTGGGGCCTCGGCTAAGCCGGCGATGCAATCGCGATATCCACTGGTGTTGGAGATAGCACTCGCGCAAGGTCAGAGGGCGTGAGCGACACCAGGAAACCGCGCCTGCCGCCGTTGATGTAGATCCGCGGAAGGTCCAGGATGGTCCGCTCGACATAGACCGGCAGCGGCTTGCGTGTGCCGAACGGGGAGGTGCCACCCACCTGGTAGCCGGTATGCCGCTCCGCCGTCGCTGGATCGCAGGGGGCCACTGTCTTCGCGCCGATCTGTCGCGCGAGGTTCTTCGTTGATACCTCGACGTCGCCGTGCATCAGGACGATCAGCGGCTGTTTGGCCTCGTCCTGCATCACCAGCGTCTTGACGACGGTGTGCTCATCGACGCCGAGCTCGCGAGCCGACACCCCCGTGCCGCCACGGTCCTCGTACTTGTACGAGTGCTCGGTGAACGCGACGGCGTGCTCGCGCAGCACGCGGATGGCCGGAGTGACCGAGCCCGAGGACATCGAGCGATTGTAATCACTCGCTCCGGAGAGCGCTGACCGGATCGACGCGGACCGCACGCAACGCCGGCAGCGCGCTCGCAAGGAGAGCGGCGGCGGCGAGCACGAGCACGACGGCAACGTAGGTTCCCGGGTCGGTCGGCCGGACGTCGTAGAGCACCGACTGCATCAGCCGCGCGAGCGCGAACGCCCCGGCCAGTCCCATTGCCAGCCCTGCTGCCGTCAGCCGCAGGCCGTGTCCGAGGATCAGCCCCATAACCTGGGTTCGACCCGCGCCGATCGCCAGCCGGATGCCGATCTCGTGCGTCCGCCGGCTCACCAGGTACGACAGGACGCCGTAGATGCCTACCGCGGCGAGCACCAGCGCGACGACCGCGAACGCTCCGAGAAGAAACCCGGTGAGCCGCGGTGTGGCCAGTGCCGTGGCCACCACCTCGGTCATCGGCCGCACGTTGGCGACCGGCACCGTCGGATCGAGGCCGCGCACCTCGCCGCGCACCGGCCCGGCGAGCGCCATCGGGTCTCCCGTCGTGCGCACCACGACAAACGCGTTTCGCACGAGGTTCCCGCCCGTCACGACGTGCCATTGGCTGTGCGGAATGTAGAACTTCCCCTTCACCATGCCGGTGACCCCGTTGTGCCGCTCGTCAGCGACAATGCCGACAACGACGACCCACGGGTTCGTCATCCGGCCAACGCGCAGCCGCCCGCCGACCGCTTGCCCGTCCTTGAAGTACTGGCGCGCGAGCGTCTCGTTGACGACCGCGACCGGTTGCGAGTTGGAGGTATCGGTCGGCGCGAACCAGCGCCCGCGCACGAGGTGCGTGCCCATCGCCTCGAACGCGCCATCCGAAACGATCTGCCAGTCGCCCTTGGCACCGTTGTCGGGCGGCTCCTCGTAGCCCTCGACGTCGAGGCCGTAGTCTCCGATCGTGGTCGCCAACGGCAACACGCGGACGACGCCGGCAGCCTGGACTCCGGGCAGGGCACGGATTCGATCGTTGAGCGTCCGATAGAAGCTCACCACGCGTTCCGGGGTGTCGTAGCGGGCCGTTGGCACCGCCAGGCGCAGCGTGAGCACGTGGCTGGGGTTGAACCCGAGATCGATGCGATTGAGCGCGCCAAGGCTGCGCACCATCAGCCCGGCGCCGACGACGAGGATCACCGCGAGGGCGACCTCGGCGACGACCAACGCGCCGCGCAGGCGCTGACGGCCGCCGCCGACAGTGGCCTGCTGGCTGCCTTCGCGCAGTGCGTCGACGAGGTTCAGTCCGAGCGTCCGCAGGGCCGGCAGCAGCCCGAAGAGCAGCGTGGTCAGCACGGCGAGTGCGACGGTGAACGCGATTACCGTCCCATCCAGCCTGACCGGTGACAGCGGGGGAAGGCTCGACGGGTCCAGCGCCATGAGCGTCCGAATCGCCGCGAACGCCGCGCCGAGGCCAAGCGCGGCACCGGCGAGCGCCAACAACACGCTCTCGGTGATCATCTGCCGCACCAGCCGTGCGGGGCTTGCGCCCACCGCGGTCCGGAGCGCCATCTCCCGCAGCCGCGCGTCGCCGCGCACCAGCAGCAGGTTCGCGACGTTCGTGCACGCGATGAGCAGCAGGAAGCCGACCGCGCCCATCAGGATCCAGAGCGCGGGTCGGACACCGCCGCGGATCTCCTCGTCTACCGTCACCGCGAAGGCCGTGAACTTCATCGACTCGGGATAGAGACCCTGGGCAGTCATCTGCTGAGTCAGGGCGCGCAACTCCCCGGTCGCGGTCGTCGCCGATTGTCCAGGCGCCAGCGACGCGGCGGCGTAGAGGCCGTGGCTGCCGCGCTCGAGGCTCTTGGTGTCCATCTGAAGAGGCCGCCACAGCTCGGTCGGCTCCGCAGCATCGACGGTGAAGTCGGTCGGGAGGCGAAACCCGTCGGGCATGATGCCGACGACCTCGACGGGCACGTCGTTGAGCAAGACCTTGCGCCCGACCATGGCCGGATCCCCCCGTATCGCGCCTGCCAGAGCCGGTAGCCAATGACGGCGACGGGCGGCCCGTTGGGGACGTCCTCTTCAGGCCGGATACCGCGGCCGAGCAACGGGCGGGCGCCGAGCACCTCGAACGTGTTCGCGCTCACGCGGCCGACGCCGACCCGCATCGGGTCGCCATCGCCCGTCAGGTTCTGCTGCTCGGCGTCCCATGCCGCCACCGCGGACAGCGTGCGGCTTTGGGTGCGGTAATCGACGACCTCCTGCTCGGACAGCCAGGTCTTGTCGAAACCCACCCACCGGCTCCAGATCAGCACCCGGCGATCCGGTTCCGAATACGGCAACGGCGCCAGCAGCACCGCCCGTACCACGCTGAACACAGCCGAGGTGGCCCCGATGCCGAGGGTGAGCGTCACGAGCGCCGCTGTGGCAAAGCCGGGGCTGCGACGAATCCCCCGCCACGCGGTACGGAGGTCGAGGAGTAGATGATCCATTACCGTCTTGGACGGTTCGCCGCGACCGCCAGTTGGCACGCTATCATGGCCGGCTATGTCATCCGTTACCGCCCCGGCGCTGTCGTCCCTCGTTCAGGCCCAGATGGCCTCTCCCTCGCCCATCCGCCAGATCATGAAGATGGCCGAGCGGCAGAACATCGTCGCGATGGGGCTCGACCCGGAGCAGGTGATTTCGTTCGGCGGCGGCTGGGTGAACCACGAGGCACCCGAGGAGTTCCGGGAGGCGTACGTCGAGGTGGTGAGCGATCGCGCGCTCTTCCACAAGAGCGGCGGCTACACGGCAACGCTCGGAGAGCTCGAGTGCCGCGAGCAGATCGCGCAGTTCGAGGCAGCCCTCTTCGATGTGCCGCGCCTCGGGCCGGAGCACATCGCCATCGGCATGGGCAGCACGCAGCTCACCCACGACCTCTTCCGCACTCTGGTCAACCCCGGCGACACCGTGATGCTGCTGGACCCGACCTACGCCAACTACGAGGGCCAGCTCGCCTTCGCGGCCCCAGGCGTGTCGATCGTGCGGCTGCGCGTCGTGGACCCCGACACCTGGTCGTATCTGCCCGACGTCGATCCGGAAGGCATCAGCCGCGAGTTCCGCCGGCTGTTCGACTTGCACCGCCCGAAGCTGGTGCTGTTCGGCGCGCCAGACAACCCGACCAGCCAGATCGTCCCCCAGGCGCTCGCCGAGGCGATGCTGGAACGGACCCGCGACGCGGGCGCCTGGCTGGCCATCGACTTCGCCTACAAGTGCCAATACTTCGCGCCGTACCCGTCGTACTACTCGTGGTCGCCGGCCGATCATCCGTACGTCATCGGCATCCATTCGAACTCGAAATGGGCGCGCGGGCTCGGACGGCGCCTCGGCTGGATAGAAGCCGCGCCGGCGGTGATCGACGCGATCGAGCGCGTGCAGCAGTGCAGCATTCTGTGTCCCGACACGCTCGAGCAGATGACGATGGCGCGCTATCTGAAGCGAGCGATTCCGAGCGGTTCGTTGAGGCGATACGTGGACGATGCCAACGCGCTCTATCGCAAGGCGGCGCAGGTGACGATCGAAGCGGTTGACCGGCACCTCGAGCGGCCCCGCCTCGTGCCCACAGGCGGGCTCTATACCGTCGTAAACGTCGGCCGGAACGCGGACACATTCGTCCCCGAGGCGCTGAAGGCCACCGGCGTCCTGGTCGTCCCCGGCCGCGGCTTCGGGCCGTCGCTCACCAGCGGCGTGCGCATCTCCTTCGGGCCCATGGTCCGCGATACGGACAGGATCGAAGAAGGCCTTCGGCGCTTGGGCCGCTTCGTGAATAGCTGACGCGGCGCGAGCATCAGCCTCGGTCGAACGGGATACCCACGTAGTTGTCTACCTGCTCCGGCCTCAGGATCAACCAGGTGAACATGAAGCGAAGGGCGCTCCGGTTGTCCACGCGCGACACCTCGATCGGCTGCTGATAGCGCACGTGCCAATCGTACACCTCGGTGAAGACGCCCTGACCGATCTCGCAGAAGTCCGGATACTTCTGGTTGGCCTTCACGAAGATGCTGAACTGCTTCCGCACATCGCCGATGACGCCGGCACCGACGGACGGCCCGACGAAGGCTTCGCGCATCAACTGCCGGATGCGCTGCACCTCCTCGGAAATGTCTTTCAAGGCCTGGGCGCTCACGGTCTCGGGCGACTGCTCGGCCCGTGCGCTCGCGGCCGCGTCCGTTGGGCCCGCCTCCGCCCCAGGGTGAGCTTCAACCACTGCCCCCAGCGCGCCCAGCGCGCCTGCCGTCACAACTTCACGTCGCGTCACCATTTCGGTGCTCCTTCTTCGTTCAGGTCAGGTTCGTCTGATCGTCGCGAACCATCCGGGCGCGCCTCGCTCGTCGTGGAATCTCGTCCGGATTCTTGCTGCTTCGATCGACTCGACACGCCATCCACTGCCCGGTTCGAACGCCGCTCTCAGCCCGTCCTGACTGACCGGGTGGGGGCCGGTATCCGGACCATCATCGCTGAAGCACAACACGTAGAGCGTTCCACCGGGCGCCGTCACCGACCCGAGACTCGCGGCATATTGCACCCGCTCCTCGACATCGAAGGTGTGGAACAGTCCGCAATCCAGCACTGTCTGGAACGTGCGCCCCAGCTGTTCGAGGTGAAACGCGTCAGCCGCGACGAACGCAACCGCGAGCCCGCGGGCCTCCGCCTTCTGCCGCGCCATCGCCAGTGCCGTCTCGGCCACGTCCACGCCCACGACTGGCAAACCCAGCGACGCGATGTGGAGGGCGTTCTCTCCGGTTCCGCAGCCCGCGTCGAGCACCGCTCCTGCGAATCTGCCGTCGGAGGCGGCGCGCAGGATTGCCGGCTGCGGCGCGCCGATGTCCCACGGCGCAGGGCCGTCGTAGTACGACGCGTCCCAGGGCCGCCCCGAACGCCGTTCGTGACTTGTCGGCGGCCGGCCATCGAACGCATCGTCGGGGACCGTTTCTGATGGGTCTGACATTTCTTTGTCTCTCCAAGCTGGTCGAACACGGCGAGGTGCCCGTCCCAGACTGTTTTCGCCGGGCGCCAACCCGGCGGGCGCGGATGGCGTCTGATTGCGATTGAGAACCGCCATGCTCACCGACTTCCGTCATGCGTTAAGGACGCTCCGCCACGCTCCCGCGTTCACCCTCGTCGTGATCGTCACGCTTGGGCTGGGCATCGGCGCCAATACCGCCATCTTTTCGCTGATGGACCAGCTGCTCCTGCGCCTGCTGCCGGTGTCCAGGCCTGGCGAACTGGTGCAGCTGGACGGGCCGGGGCCGTTCAACGGCCGGACGATGAACGACAAGACGTTTTCATACCCGATGTACCGGGACTTCCGGGACCGGAACGACGTCTTGAGCGGGACCATCGCGCGCGCCGGATTTGCTGCCACCATCGTGCAGCAGGCGCAGGCCGAGCGCGTCGACGTGGAGCTGGTTTCAGGGAACTTCTTCGAGGTCCTCGGCGTCAGACCGGTGCTCGGCCGCGCGATTACGCCGGACGACGACCGCGTCCCCGCCGGTCATCCGGTGGTGGTCCTCAGTTACCGCTATTGGATGCGGCGGTTCGCCGGCAGCCCGCAGATCCTCAACCAGTCGCTGACCATCAACACGACGCCGATGACCGTGATCGGCGTCGCCCCTCCGTCCTTCTCGGGGGTCCTGGCCGTTAACGCGCCAGACCTGTTCGTCCCGCTGATGATGAAGGCGCAGGTCACCCCGACCTGGGACGACCTCGAGAACCGTCGCTCGAGGTGGGTCACGATCATCGGCCGCCTGAAGCCGGGCGTCTCCATCGACGCGGCGCGCGCTCAACTCGACGTCACCTACAAGCAAGTGAACGCCGAGGAGCTCGAGTCGGTGCCGGAGTTCGTCGCCGCCAGCCAGACGTTCAGGGATCGATTCCGCGCCAAGGCTATCGTCGTCGAGCCGGCTGGCAGGGGACTGTCGGGCCTGAGGCAGGGGTTCAGCACGCCGATCGCGGTGCTGATGGGCATGGTGGGCCTGGTGCTGCTGATCGCCTGCGCCAACGTCGCGAGCCTGCTCGTCGCGCGAGCCGCGGCGCGCCAGAAGGAGATCGGCCTGCGCCTCGCCCTCGGCGCGAGCCGGACCCGCATCGTCCGGCAGACGCTGTTCGAGAGCGGACTGCTGTCGCTGGCCGGCGGAATCGTCGGTCTGGTGCTCTCGGTGTGGGTCAGCGAGGTGCTGATTGGCCTGCTGCCGACGGACACGACCGGCACGACGTTGTCGTCGACGCCTGACCTGCGCGTCGGGCTGTTCACGCTCGCGGTGTCGCTGGTGACCGCCGTGGTCTTCGGCCTTGCGCCGGCGCTCCAGACCTCCCGGCCCGACATGAACCGGACGCTGCGCGAGGAGGCCGGCTCGGTCAGCAGTGGCGCCGCCCATGCCCGCCTCCGCAAGGGCCTGGTCGTGGCCCAGGTCGCACTGTCCATGCTGCTCGTCGCCGGCGCCGGCCTGTTCGCGCGCAGCCTGTACAACCTGAAGCACCTGAGTCCCGGATTCGACGCCGACGCGCTCGTCTCGTTCGCGATCAGCCCCGAGCTGAACGGCTACGAACAGCCGCGCCTGAAGCAGTTCTACCAGCAGTTGCCGGAGGACCTTCGACAGGTGGCCGGCGTCCGCGGCGTGTCGATGGCGGCGGAACCGGTCATGAGCGACAGCGTCTCCAGCCGCACGGTACAGGTGCAGGGCTACCAGACCAAGCCGGATGAAAACATGAACCCGTGGACCAACGAGATCGCGCCGGACTACTTCCGGACGATGGGCATCCCGCTGGTGCTGGGCCGCGAGTTCACCGAGCGCGATGGCGCGGATGCGCCGCTGGTCGGCATCGTCAACGAGACGTTCGCGAAGTACTACTTCGGCGCCGAGAATCCGATCGGACGCCGCTTCGGCTGGCGCGTCCTCAACAACCCGGGCGCGATCGAGATCGTCGGGGTCGTGAAGGATTCTCTGCACGGGTCGATGCGCGAGGGAACAACCAAGGACAACGAGATTCGCCGTTTCGTCTATACGCCGCTGCAGCAGAGCAGCGAGCTGACCGGCATGACCGTGTACGTGCGCGGCGAACGTGGACGCGAGAGCGATCAGATTCAGCGGCTCCGCGAAGCGGTACGGAAGCGCGACGCGGGGCTGCCGATTTACAACGTGACGACGATGGATCAGACCATCGACGAGGCCGTGTTCACGGAGCGGATGCTGGCGGTGTTGTCCGCGGCGTTCGGGCTGTTGGCGACACTGCTCGCCGCCGTGGGGCTGTACGGCTTGATGTCCTACACCGTCGCCCGGCGGACGCGGGAAATCGGGATCCGCATCGCGCTGGGGGCGGAGCGGCAGACCGTTGTCTGGCTGGTACTGCGCGAAGTGGCGATGCTGGTCGCGATCGGCCTGGCGATCGGAGTACCGGCGTCGCTCGGGCTGAGCCGCCTGGTTTCGTCCCAGCTGTTCGGCCTCTCGCCCCGCGATCCGCTGACGCTGATGCTGGCGGTCGTCGTGCTGGCTGCCGTCGGGGGCGCCGCTGGATACTTGCCGGCGCGTCGCGCAGCGGCAGTAGAACCGGTCCGCGCTCTTCGTTACGAGTAACGGGGGAGCGCCGCTGAAGGGTCGTGGGCACCAGTCGCTCTCGTCTCACTAACTGCGCGACCTCCTTGCACCCCTGCACCTGTGCACCTTTGCACCGACACCCCGTCAGAGAGTACCGTTTCCGGATGCGCGTTGCGGCGTTACTTGAATTGCTCGTCATCATCGCCATGACGGCCGAAGCCCAGACGGGCCGGCCGGCGCCCGGGGTGGCGCTGGACCTGGCGACGCGCCGCGCCGCGTCGATCTTCGACCTCCGCTACGACCTGTCGCTCGCCATTCCAAAAAATCTGGCCGAGCCGATCGCCGGCACGACGCGCATCACGTTCGAGCTTCGTGACAACACCGGGCCGCTCGTGATCGACTTCGACACCAGCGCCGATCACCTCAAGTCGGTCAAGGCCAACGACGCGGTCGCCAACTATCGCTACTTCGACGGCCATATCATCGTTCCGAACACCGCACTGAAGACCGGCCGCAACGCCATCACGATCGAGTTCGTCGCCGGCAACGATCCGCTCAATCGCAGCGCCGACTTTCTCTACGCCCTGTTCGTACCGGCCCGAGCGCGGCAGGCGATCCCGGTCTTCGATCAGCCAGACCTGAAGGCGCGGTGGACGCTGCAACTGACCTACCCGCCGGAGTGGAAGGCCGTCAGCAATGGGGCCGAGCTCGGCGGCACGGTCTCTGCTTCGACCAGCACAGAGGGTGGCAACAAGAACGCCGAGTCGAGCGCGACGGTACGCTTCGCCGAGACAGAGCCGCTCTCCACCTACCTGTTCTCTTTCGTCGTCGGCGACTTCAAAGTCGAGACCGCCACCCGCAACGGCCGGACGTTCCGCATGTTCCATCGCGAGACCGACGCTGCAAAGGTCGCCCGCAACAAGGACGCCATCTTCGATCTCCATGCCCGGGCG
Source organism: uncultured Acidobacteriota bacterium (assembly GCA_963709325.1). GTDB lineage: Bacteria > Acidobacteriota > Vicinamibacteria > Vicinamibacterales > UBA2999 > VFZN01. The sequence goes on from CAVPVV010000003.1 coordinate 543,980, forward strand.
ATCGAATACATGGAGAAGTACACGGGCATTCCCTATGCGTTCGGGAAGTTCGACTTCGTCCTCATCCCGGCCTTCCAGTTCGGCGGCATGGAGCACGCCGGCAAGATCCTCTACAACGCCTCGGGGCTGCTGCTCGACGAGTCCGCGACCCAGAACCAGTTCCTGGGGCGTGCCTCGGTGATCTCGCACGAGACTGCCCACATGTGGTTCGGCGACCTCGTGACGATGCGCTGGTTCAACGACGTGTGGATGAAGGAGGTTTTTGCGAACTTCATGGCGGCGAAGATCGTGAACCCCTCGTTCCCGAAAGTGAACCACGAGCTGCGGTTCCTGCTCGCCCACTACCCCGCCGCCTACGAAGTGGACCGCACGCCGGGGGCAAACCCGATCCGGCAGCCGCTCGCCAATCTCAACGAGGCCGGCAGCCTCTACGGCGCGATCATCTATCAGAAGGCGCCAGTCGTCATGCGCCACCTGGAGGCGCTGCTCGGCGAGGAATCGTTCAGGGACGGCCTGCGCGAGTATCTCGACGCCCACAAGTTCGGCAACGCCACCTGGAACGATCTGATCACGGTGCTGGACAAGCGGACGCCGCAGGACCTCAAGGAGTGGAGCGAGGTCTGGGTGGAGCAGCCCGGCCGCCCGGTCGTGACCACCACCCTGAGCGTGGCCAACGGGCACATCACTCAGCTCGCCTTCGCGCAACGCGACACGTGGAAGCGCGGCACACGGTGGCCGCAGCAGCTCCGCATCGTGCTCGGATACCCGGACGGGGCGAAGACCCTCAAGACCTCGATCGACGGCGACCGCGTGTACGTCAAGGACGCCGTCGGCATGCCGGCGCCGCTCTATGTCCTGCCGAACGGCGAGGGGTGGGCCTACGGTGGATTCGAGCTCGATCCGATCTCACTCGCTTACCTCTCGAAGTCTCTGCCCGCGATTGCCGATCCGCTGACGCGCGGCAGCGCGTGGGTCACGCTCTGGGACGCGCTGCTCGACGGCACGCTGGCGCCCGAGGCGCTCATGGACCTCACCGCCACCGCGCTTCCGAAGGAGAGTGACGAACAGCTCACCGCGCGCGTGCTCGGCTACGCCGGTGACGCGTGGTGGCACTTCCTGCCCCAGGAGGCACGCCTGAAGCGCGCCCCGGCGTTCGAGAAGCTGCTCCGCACCGGGCTGGCGCGAGCGACGACGGCCAGCCAGAAGGCGGCGTGGTTCAACACCATTCGAACCGTGGCATTGACACCGCCAACCGTGGCGTGGCTTCGGCAGGTGTGGGCGAAGACCGAGCAGGTCCCCGGCCTGCCGCTCGCCGAAGCCGACTACTCCACGCTGGCGCTGGAACTGGCGGTGCGCGAGGTCAATGGCTGGAAGATCGTTCTCAACACCCAGCTGGCGCGCATCGAGAACCCGGACCGTAAGGGGCGCTTCGCTTTCGTGATGCCGGCGCTCTCGGCCGATCCCGCGGAGCGCGAAGCATGGTTCAAGTCGCTCGCCGACGTGAAGAACCGCCGCCGCGAGCCATGGGTGCTGGAGGGGCTCACCTACCTGCATCACCCGCTCCGCGCCCGCGCTTCCGCCGGATACGTGGCGCCGAGCCTCGAAATGCTGTGGGAGATTCAGAAGACCGGCGACATCTTCTTCCCGAAGCGATGGCTCGATGCGACCCTCGGCGGATACAACTCCGCCGAGGTGGCCGGCATCGTCCGGCAGTTTCTCGCGGCGCTGCCGCGAGGCTACCCGCCGCGGCTGAAGGAGATCACTCTGCAATCAGCAGACGAGCTGTTCCGCTCGGAGGCAGTCCTCCGAAAGTGAGAATCTGAGCAGGACTCGGCCGCGGATGGGCAGCATGGTGCCCATCCGTGGCATCGAGTCCCTGGCCGCGCTCTTGCCTCAGTGGGCAGGCTGGCCCGTGCTTCGGGACACCTCGCGTACCAGCTCGGCCACGTCCGGCGCCTTCCCGACCCACGCCACGTCGGCCTGGGAAATGATCCCGACGAGGCGATCCTGCTCGTCGACCACCGGCACGCGGCGGATCCGGTTCTTCTCCATCGTCGACAGCACGTCCTGGAGCGAGTCGTCGGCGCGAACACTGACCACCGGCTGCGACATGCAGTTCTCGGCCGGATAGCCGACGGGGTTCTTGCCGGACGCGACGATACGGCAGACGATGTCGCGGTCGGTCACGACCCCAACGAGCCGGTCGGAATGGTCGATGATCGGAATCTCGCCGCAATCGTTCTGGATCATCATCTTCGCCACCTGCTCCAGCGTGGTCTCCGCGGTGCAGCATGCGGGCGAGGGAGTCATGACGTCTTTCGCGCATTGATTCATGGTTCGGGCACCTCCACGGCGGTCCTGACTGCAAGCGCGGTGCCGCGCCTCTTGGTGATTTGCCCGGAAGCGCGTAATCTGCGTGGCCATGACTCGCATTCTGTCGTTCCTGCTCGCCGCCGCCGTAGCGCTCGCCTCATTCTCCGGTCACGCCCAATCCTCGGCCCTCACGATCAAGGCCCGCCGCGTCATCGACGGCAAGGGCGGGGTCATCGATAACGCGATGGTCACCGTCGAGAACGGCAAAATCACGAGCGTCGGCCCGGCGGATGGGACGGCGATTATCGATTTAGGCGATGTCATCACGCTGCTCCCTGGATTCATCGACACCCACGTCCACCTCGACTGGCATTTCAATACGGAAGGCCGCTATCACAGCGGCCCGGAGCCGCCAGAGCAAAACGCGCTGTACGCGGCTGAAAACGGGTACGTGACGCTGATGGCCGGCTTCACCACCGTCCAGAGTGTCGGCTCGCCTCGAGACAAGGCAGTCCGCGACGCTTTCGCTCGCGGTGTCCTTCCCGGACCGCGGGTGCTGTCGTCGCTGGGACAGATCACCAACCCGAAGATGACTCCCGACGACATGCGCGCCGAAGTCCGCAAGAAGAAGGCGGAAGGCGCGGACCTGGTGAAGATCTTCGCGTCCGCGAGCATTCGCGACGGCGGCGTGCCGACGCTCTCGCAGGAGCAGCTCAACGCGGCCTGCGGCGAGGCGAAGGCGCAGGGCCTTCGTTCGATGGTCCACGCACACAGTCCCGAGTCGATGGTTCGCGCGGCCCGCGCCGGCTGCACCGTCGTCGAGCACGGCGGGCTGGCCACGCCGGAAGCGCTGAAGGAGTTGGCCGATCGCGGCGTCTACTTCGACCCGAACATCGGCCTGGTCACCCAGAATTACCTCGAGAACAAGAAGCGCTTCCTCGGCATCGGCAACTACACCGAGGAAGGGTTCGCGTCGATGGAGAAGGCGCTTGGCTCGAAGGACGCGATGTTCAGCGCCGCGCTGAAGACGCCGAATCTCAAGATCGTGATGGGGACCGACGCGGTCGCCGGCGCGCACGGCCAGAACATGCGCGAGGTGCTCGAGCGCGTGAAGTCGGGACAGAAGCCGATGGACGCGATCCTGTCGCTCACCTCCATCTCGGCGGCGTCGATGAACATGGACAAGGAAATCGGCGCGATTGCACCGGGCATGGCTGCGGATCTCGTCGGCGTGGTCGGGAATCCCTTGATCGACATCCGCTCCCTGCGACGGGTGACGTTCGTGATGAAGGGCGGCACGGTGTTCCGCGGCGCACAGCGCTAGGGCCGCGCCCCGCTACAATGAGCGGATGCGCAGTACGGCAGACGTCGTCATCGTCGGCGGAGGCTGCATGGGATGCAGCCTCGCCTGGCACCTCGCCCAACGCGGCCTCACCAACGTCGCCCTGATCGAGCGGGAAGACCAGCTCGCAACCGGATCGACGGGCAAGAACGCCGGCGGCGTGCGCCACCAGTTCTCGAACCCGGCGAATATCGCGCTGTCGATTGAGTCGATCGGAATGATGGCCGACTTCGAGGCGCGGGTCGGCTCACCGATCGACTTTCACCAGGACGGGTACCTGTTTCTCGTCTCGAAGCCGTCGAACGTGGCCGCCTTCCAGCAGAACATCGCGCTGCAGCGCAGCATGGGGGTCGATGTGCAGTGGCTCACGCCCGAGGACGCGGCCCGGATCGCGCCCGGCATCGATATCACGGGTCTGCGCGGCGCGGCCTGGTGCGCGGCCGACGGCGTGGCCGATCCGAACGGCGTGACGATGGGGTTTGCGAAGGGAGCGGCGGCGAAGGGCGTTGAGATCGTGCGCGAGACCGAGGTGACCGGGGTCAGGCTGGATGGGCATCGCGTCACGGAGGTCCAGACCACGAGGGGAACAATCAGCACCCCGGTGCTCGTCAACGCCGCCGGCCCGTGGGCGAAGTCGATCGGCCGGTACTGCGGCGTGGACGTGCCGGTGGAGCCGGAGCGTCGCCACATCTTCATCGCGACACCCGAGCGCGGCGGTTCGTGGGACGCCTCCGAATGGGACGGGCGGATGCCGCGGACGCGAACCCTCGTGATCGATTTCGAAAGCACCTTCTACTTCCACCGCGAAGGCCCGGGGCTTCTCTTCGGCATGGGCGATCCCGACGAGGCACCGGGGTTCGACATCACGGTGCGGTGGGACTTCCTGCCGAGGGTGACGGAGGTGGCGATCACGCGCCTCCCCGCGATGGAGCACGCGGCTGTGTCGCACGCGTGGGCGGGACTCTACGAGATGACCCCGGACCACAACCCGATCATCGGGCCGTCATCAGACGTGACCGGGTTCTACACTATCGCCGGATTCAGCGGCCACGGCTTCCAGCACGCTCCGGCGGCAGGCCGCATCCTCGCCGACGTGATCACCGGACACGATCCGCAGTTCGACGTGACACCCTTCGCCGCCGACCGCTTCGCCAGGGCGACGCGCAGCGGCGAACTCAACGTCGTCTAAAAGACACCACGAAGGCACGAAAACCACGAAGGACGGCACGAAGAATTTTCTTGGGAGTGTCACACGTGCGCCTCGACAAGATGCACGCGTGATTGCCCCAAAAGAAGCCTTCGTGCATCCTTCGCGTCTTTCGTGCCTTCGTGGTTTCTTTTACTGCTGCTTGTAAACGCGGCCGTTTTTCATGACGAACCTCACCTTTCGCAGCGCGGCGATGTCCTGCGTGGGGTCGCCTTCGACGGCGATCAGGTCCGCGAGGAGGCCTTCCTTGACGCGGCCGAGGCGGTTGTCGAGGTGAAAAGACGAAGCATTGCCTGACGTGGCGGCAATCGTCGCGGCCAGCGGCGTCATGCCCCACTTGACCAGGAGCTCCAGCTCACGGACGTTGTCGCCGTGGGCGTAGACGCCGACGTCGCCGCCGAAGCACATCTTCACTCCCGCGGCGAGCGCCGCCTTGAAGGTTTCCCGTTTCGCAGCCATGCGCGGCGGCTCCGGGTCTACGCCCTTCTTCCAGCCGGCGTACTGCGCCGTCGCGTCGGGCGCGGCCAAGGTCGGGCAGTAGGCCACCTTCTTCTCGACCATCAGCTTCCAGATCTCCGGCGTGCCTTCGTCGCCGTGCTCGATGGTTTCAACGCCGCCGAGGATCGCGCGGCGCATGCCTTCCGCGGTGCCGGCGTGAGCCACAACCGGCCGGCCGCTGCTCTTCGCCACCTCGACGATCCGCGTGATCTCCTCGAGCGTGAACGTCGGCCGCGACTCGCCGTTCGCGCCCCACCGGTAGTCCGCGTAGATCTTGATCAGGTCCACGCCGTGGCCGATCTGATCGCGCGCGACCCGGGTCACGCCGTCGAGGCCGTCGGCTTCCTCGGCACCCTGCGGCACGCGGAACTCGGTCGAAAAGCCTTTCGGGCCGTAGCTGCCGGTCGCCACCATGGCCGGCCCCGCCACCAGCATGCGCGGCCCGGGCACGATGCCTTCTTCGAAGGCGCGCTTCAGCCCGACGTCGGCGTATCCGGCGCCCTCGGTTCCGAGGTCACGCACCGTGGTGACGCCGGCCATCAGGGTCCGCTCGCCGTGCGTCACCGCGCGAGCGACGCGATAGGACACCGGTTCGCGTAGTACCTGGTCATTCCACGTGACCTCGTTGTAGGGATGCAGCAGCAGGTGCGAGTGCCCCTCGATCATCCCCGGCATCAGCGTGAGGCCGGTCAGCCTGATCTCCGTGGCGCCGGGCTTCTGGACCGAGGCGAGAGGGCCCGCGCCGACGATGCGCTCGCCGCGGACGACCACCGCCCAGCCTGACTGGAGGCGTTCGCCGTCGAACACGGCTTGGGGAATCAGGAGGGTGTCTGGCTGCGGCGCGTTGGGTGCCTGCGCGAGCGCGGATCCGGACACGAGCACGAGCCAGCTGGCGAGAATGGCGATGAGCCTCATGGCGGCGAAGTATATTCACAGTCACGCTGATGAAGAACGTCGGACTCGCGCTGGTGGTAGCGATCGTGCTGGGTGCCGGTCTTCTCTACCTGCAGCGCGACGCGACGCCGGCGCGCCCGCCGGTGACTGGCGCCGTCAACGCACCCGACGCAGCGAAGGTCGATCCGGCGCCGTATCTCTCAGCGTTCCCGCTGACTCCGCTTGCTGCGCCCCCGATTCAAGGGTCGTCCCCGAACGCTCGCGCCCTCGAGAAAGCGCTCGGACCGTATCGGAAGGGTGACTACGCCGCCGCCGCGTCGGCGCTGGATGGCGTCCGGCTCGATCACCCTGGTGCCGATACGGACGCCACGGCCGCGCTCTACCTGGGCATCGCCCGGCTGTTCATCGACGAGCCGCAGAACGCGCTGGAGATCCTCCACACACTGCCGCCCGGTGCCACACCCGAGGTGGCCGGCGAGGCGGCGTGGTATGGGCTGGTCGGCATCGCCCGGCTTCGCGACCCTTCGGGCGTCGAGCTCGAGGCAAAGACGCTGTGCGAGTCGTCTCGCCCGACGGCCCCTCGGGCCTGCGCGGCGCTCCAGATGCTTTCGAGATCCCGTAACCGCACGTAGTGCCGCCGCCCTCATTCGAGCGGTTCAGTTTCCGAAGGCCGCGAGAATCGCGTCTTCGCCGGGAACGGTCTGCACGTAGCTGGCGGCGAACGACTGGGCGTCGGGGTAGCCAGTCGCACGTATCCGGGCGGCGGCGGCCTCCAGGTCGTAGCGGGTGTGGACCAACGTCGGTCCGCTCGCGTCGAGGAGCAGCCAGTGAGCACCCGGCTCGTCGAACGGCATGCCGACGCTGCCCGCGTTGACGACGCGGTGACCGGCGATCGTGCGATCCATCCGCAAGTGGGTGTGGCCGCAAATCACCAGCGGCGCGGTGAGCCCGAGAAAGGCGGGCGCGGCGCGGTCCTCGGGCGTCAGGCGCGTCACGATCTCGCTGTCGCTGCGCGGCGTCGCGTGGCAGCAGAGCACGTGGCCCAGCCCCTCGATAGCCACATCCACGGTCAGCGGCCACAACCGGAGATCGGTCACCTGATCTGCACCGAGTTGCGCCGCGCCCCACTCGATCGACGGCCGGTAAGGCTCCGGCACCTCCGTAAGGGGCTGCTTGTCGATCGCTGCGAGCGACACGCGCTCGCCATTGCCGCTCAGGTATCGGACCGGCACCCCGAAAGCGGCAAGCCGCGCCAGGCACTCCGCCCCCATCGGCCCGGGCAGCACATCACCTGCCACCACCACCAGCCCCGCCCCTGCGGCCCCTACCTCGTCAAGCACCGCCTCGAGCGCCGGGAGATTCCCGTGGATATCCGCTAATACCGCAACAACCATCGTTACTGCTCCGGATCAACGCGCGCTGGCCGCTACTGCTGCCCGTCGCCAATCCCCAATCCTCAATCGCCAATGGACGTCGGCCACTCTGCGACAGGCCGGCCGTACCATACCCAGCCGATGTAGTCGAGGAGCGGCGGCGTCGCCCCGAGCTCGCGGAGCCGCACGTTGAGCTGGCCTCGGTGGTGAATGCTGTGGAGCGCCACCTGCAGCACGGTGTCGCCGATTGTCGTCATCTCCGGCACGCGGCCGATCGCGCTCTCGACTTGTGCCGACCACGCGAGCGGCATCGGCTTCGCGAGCTGCTCGGCCTCGAGGCGCGCCATGTAGACGGCCGCATCCTGATGGAAGCTCTTCGCCCACGCCATCAGACCTGGCAGTTTCTCAAAGGTCGGGAACGGCGTCTCCATCTTCTCGCCCCGCCACGTACGGAGAAAGGCGTGCTGCACCAGGTGAACGTGATACAGGGTCGCCCGCACCTTGCCGTCGCCGCCAGCCGCGGGCGCGTCGGCAACGGCGGACCAGAGCAGCGCGTCGGCCCACTCCATGTGGCGATAAAGGTCTGTGAGGGTGCGGAGATGCATCCGACGAGCCTAGCACGCAGGTGAATGGATGCGCCGCCGGCGTCGCCGCGATATGCTGTCGGCGGTGTTGCGCGGAACAAGATTCTTCGTAGTCCTTTCGGCGCTCGTCGCGAGTGTCCCTGCCGCCGCCCAGGATCGTGTGCTGGCCTCCCCCGACCTACGCCGGTCTCTGCTCGCGGTCGAGACGACCGAGCCGCCGACCATCGACGGCCTCCTCGACGAGGCGCTGTGGCAGCGCATCGAACCGGCGACCGGGTTCATCCAGTCGGACCCGATCGAGGGGCAACCGGCCACCGAGCAGACCGAAGTGCGAGTCGCCTTCGACAAGGATTTCCTCTACATCGCCGCCCGCTGCCTCGACTCCGACCCGTCCGGGGTGATCGTCAACGAGATCCGCAAGGACTTCGTGCCCCGCGAGCAGGACGCGTTCGAGGTGCTGCTCGACACGTTTCTCGATCGCCGCAACGGCTTCGTCTTCTCGACCAACGCGGCTGGCGCCCGCTCCGACACCCAGATTGCCAACGAGGGGCGCGACGTCAACACGAACTGGGACGCGGTGTGGTGGGTCGCCGGGGCCAGGACGGCGGAGGGCTGGTCGGCGGAGTTCAAGATCCCGTTCAAGACCCTGCGCTACGAGGGCGGTCCGGGGCACGACTGGGGCATCAATTTCTCCCGCCGCATCCGCCGCAAGAACGAGGTCACCTACTGGTCGCCGGTGTCTAGAGCGTTCTCGATCTACCGGGCTTCGTCGGAAGGAGATCTCACCGGGCTCCCCGCCCTGCGGCCGGGACGCAACATGCGGCTCAAGCCCTACATCCTCGACGGCGCAACCCGCAACGTCGGTGCGACCGAGTTCGACAACGACTTCAAGGCCGGACTCGACTTCAAGGCCGGAGTCACGCCGTCGATGGCGCTCGATCTCACCATCAACCCGGACTTCGCTCAGGCCGAGGCCGACGAGCAGCAGGTGAACCTCACCCAGTTCAGCCTGTTCTATCCGGAAAAGCGCGAGTTCTTCCTCGAGAACGCGGGCATCTTCTACGTCGGCGACATTCCCCGCAACCAGCGGCAGGTGGCGCGCTTCCGGCCGCCCGAGGAAGACCTTCTCCTCTTCTTCAGCCGCCGCATCGGCCTCACCGACGGCGGCGAGCAGGTCCCGCTCTACGGCGGCGCGCGCCTGACCGGGCGGGCCGGTGCCTACGGACTCGGCTTCATGACGATGCAGAGCCAGGATTTGGTGGAGGGGCCGAGCGAGAACTACACCGTGGCGCGAGTCCGCCGCGACATCCTCGCCAACTCCGACATCGGGGCGATCGTCACGTCCCGCGACGCCAGCGGCAGCAGCGGAGACTTCAACCGGGTGCTGGGGGCGGATGCGAACTTCCGCTTCTTCCGCTATTTCAACCTCAACGGGTTCGCCGCGAAGTCCGAGACACCCGGCGAAACGCGCAACCAGGGGACCTCGAAAGCTGCCGTCGGATGGGAGGACAGCAAGAAGCGGCTCCAGGCCTCGGTCCTGCACATCGGTGACGGCTTCCGCGACGATCTCGGCTTCGTGCGCCGAACCGGCGTGCTGCGCACGTTCTACGACGTGGCCTTCATGCCGCAACCGCAGGCGCTGCGCCGTTACAGCATCAGGCAGCTCGAGCCGCACGGGCGGGTCTGGACCTATTACGATCCATCCGGCGAGATCGCGTCACGCCTGGGCCACGCCGGCATGCAGGTGACCTGGAACAGCGGCACCTACTTCGAGTACGCATTCGAGCCAAGGACCGAGGCGATCACCACGCCGTTCCAGATTCGTCCTGACGTCGATCCGATTCCGCCGGGCCGCTACGACTGGACGCAGCACCTCTTCATCATCGACACCAACCACAGCCGGGCGCTCTCGGCCTCGCTGCGATACACTACCGGCGGCTTCTGGAGCGGGCAGCAGAACAACACCCAGTTGAGCGTCGTCTATCGTCCGAACAGCCAGTTGATGTTCGATGCCGGCCTGCAGGTGAGCGACATCGACCTCGAAGTGCCTCAGGAACAGTTCGTGACGACGCTGGTGAACCTGCGCTCCGGCTACGCGTTCAACACCAACATGTTCCTCGACGCGCTGATCCAGTACCGCACCGACGTGAAGCAGTTCTCGGCCAACATCCGGTTCAACCTGATTCACCACCCGCTCAGCGATCTCTTCGTGGTCTACAACGGCCAGGACTACCAGGACACGCAACTCACCGCCGGCCGCGGTGTGGTGGTCAAGTACACCCACATGATTGCGTTCTAGATCGGGAGAGAGGAGCTAGGACGTAGGAGGTAGGAGGTAGGAGGCAGGAGAACCTCTGTTCTGCCAGACGGACCGCTTGGTTCCTAGTTCCTAGTTCCTAGTTCCTGGCTCCCCTCCTGCCTCCTGGCTCCCCCTCTCCTCTCTCCGGACCCGTGCCTACCAGCCTGCGGCGCATCAACACATAGGGCGCTTCGGTGAATCCGCAGCGATCGTAGACCCGGAGCGCACGCTCGTTCGCGGCATGCGCGTAGAGGCGCAGGTCCAGCGCGCCAGCGTCGGCGGCCTCGCGCGCGACGTGGTCGAGCAGGAGATCGACCAGCCCGCTGCCGCGATGATTGGGGGTGACGAACAGGCTCTGCACCCACCAGTAATTGCCGCCGTGGAAGTTGCTCCACTCCTTGAGCGTGGAGATGCTCGCGGCGATGTCGCCGCCGGGGTCGGTAGCTACCCAGTACTGCGCCAGCCGCGAATCGTCCAGGGCAGCCGTCACGCCGCGCCGGACGCGAGCCGGATTCAGCTGGACGCCCTCGGCATCTTCGGCCTCGCGCAGCGTGAACTCGACCAGAGTGTCGGCGTCTGCCATCACCGCCCGGCGGATGGTATAGCGGGACGTCACAGCGAGACCTCGTAGTGCCGGGCGCGGGTATCGAACTCGACCATCATGCCCTGCACCACCGCGGGCACCACTGCCGCCTCGAGGTCCGGCCCGGCGAACGCGCTGATCCGCTCGAGCGACTCCCAGTAGGTGACAATGAGGAACTCGACGCCGAGCGGCACGTCCCGCCTGAGGATCGATGCGCTCAGGAAGCCAGGCAGCTGCGCCAGGGCGGGGAACGTCTCGACACGGAGGTGCTCGATGTAGGCGGCGGCGGCGGTGGCGCGGGCGATGCCCCGCCAGTGACGCGCGATCATGCCGGGATCTCAATCGGCGTGAAATCCGAGAACAGCTGCGCCGCCTCCGGCACCTGTCCCACCGGAATGTAGTCGCACACCTCGCCGAATTGCTTCCACATCCCGAGCACCGTCGGGTGGTCGTGCGCCGCCTTGATCGCGTCGGCAGACCGCCATTCGAACACCTCGATGACGGTGCCGTCGGCCGCCTCCATCGTAATGGGTACACGGCTGGTCACGAGATCCACGGACCGTAACGTCGCGACATGCGTCTTCATCAGTTCGCGGAGCGCGGCCAGCTTTCCGGGCTTGGGCCGATAACAGGCGATCACAACGCGACCCATACGGACCTCCTCGTTCGAGGATTATGCGCCCGGTCGCAGCGCGGTCAGCTCAACGACCAGAACGCGCCGGTCAGGCCGTGGCGAGCGAAGATCTGCTCCGCTTCCGCGGCGCCGGGCCGTTCCCAGCCGCGATCGAGCCGGGTCGCGTACCAATCGCCGCCGAGCTCGTACAGCACCTGCGGTGACACGATGGCACCCGCGGCGAGGCCTTTCCGCTGGAGATGGGTCTGCAGCTCGTCTTCCGACCGGAAGGCGCAGATGTTCGCTCAGGTGTAGCCGATATCGTCCCAGAACCGCGACGCGGGCACGAGAAAGTGAGCGATCGCCTCGCCCTGCACGGTTCCGTCGATCACCTGCAGGGAAACTGGGTCCCCTGTGGCTGGCGAGTGTGTGTCCAGGCGTCCGGTACCGCCGAGGATGCCGATAATGGCAAGCCCGTCCCATACGCAGTTGGCGAACCAGCGCCGTGCCCCGACGGTGACGAGAAAATCGGTGGGAATGCCAGAGAAGGGGTGCGCCATCCAGATCGACGCGCGATCGGGCCTCAACACCAGCGCGTGGGCGGCGGCCAATTCCCGAAGCGCGGCGACGATGTCGTCGCGAGAGAGGCCGAGCGTGACGGCCAGCTGGCCCGCCGCGGGCGCCTTGCCGGTGTCCCGGAAGGCGCCATACACGGCCGCTCGCACGTCACGCTCGCGCTCGGTCATCGAGCCGGAGCTACTTCACGACGACGCCGCAGGCGATGCGGTCGCCAGCGTTGCCCGAGGGATCCGTCTTCATGTCGTCGGCGGAAGCATGGATCACGATCGCGGTGCCGCCGTTGGCGAACACCGAGTTCGCGTCGGTGCCCATCGACACGTTCTTGTTCACCACCGAGCCCTTGGCAGAGCCATCGGCGCCGACCGTGAAATTCGGCATGTCGCCGGCATGCGGCCCTTCAGGGTTCTGCGCCCCGTGCTTTCTCATGGCCGGATTGAAGTGCGGCCCGGCCGAGGTGAACGTCGCCTCGCACTTGGCCACCTGGTGGATGTGCAGCGCGTGCTCGCCCGCCGGCAGCCCTTTGAAGTCGTAGGCGACGGTCACGCCGCCGCCGGCAGCCGGCGAGAGCATCGCCATCCCGACGTCCTTGCCCTGAGCGTCCTTCAGGGTGACATGAATCATCTGCGCGCTGACCGTCAATGCGGCGGCGGCGAGCATACCGGCAACGAGTGAAAGGGTGCGGGTCATGGGGCTCCTGTTGAGTAAGCGTAAGGTCTGTCAAGAGTAACCTCCGGCAGGTGACGGGCTCAAGCCCTGGACGCGGCGATGCAAGAAATCGCGGGATGCCCGTTCAAGGGCTGGAGGACGTCACATGCCGCTGTCTTACCTCTGGCGTTGGCTGTCCGCGGACCCGCGCCACGGACAAATTGCCACGCTGGCGCTGCTGCTCGCGTATGGTCTCGGAAGGCTTGGATTCGATCTCACGGTCGGGCAGGCCCTTGTCACGATTGCCGCTGCGCTGCTGGCACAGGCCACTGCCGATTGGTTCAGCGGCCGGCCCCGTTTGTCCGGCGCCAAGAGCGCGCTCATCTCGTCGCTGTCGCTCTGCCTCCTGCTGAGGACCGACCATCTGCTGCTGGCCGTGGCCGCCGCCTTCGTCGCGGTTCTCTCCAAGTTCGTGGTGCGAGTTCGCGGCAAGCACGTCTTCAACCCGACGAACCTGGCGCTCGTGACCTGCCTGGCCACCACGGATGCCGTGTGGGTGTCACCCGGGCAGTGGGGCACGAACGTACTGCTCGCGTTCGCGTTCGCGTGCGCGGGGCTCATGGTGGTGCATCGCGCGACACGCAGCGACGTCACGCTTGCGTTCGTAGGCGTCTACGCAGGCCTGGTCGTCGCCCGCTCGATGTGGCTGGGTGAGCCGCTGGCCATTCCCCTGCACCGGCTGGAGAGCGGCGCGTTTCTGCTCTTCGCCTTCTTCATGATTTCGGACCCGAAAACAACCCCGGACTCGCGGTTCGGGCGCGTGGTCTTCGCCACCATCGTCGCCGCCGGCGCCGCCTACGTGCACTTCCGATTGTTCCGGACCAACGGGTTCCTGTGGTCGCTCGCGCTCTCTTCTCCGCTCGTGCCTCTCATCGACGTGGCCCTGCCGGCCGCCGGTTATCACTGGCCCGGAGCCGCGAGGCTCACTGGGCCCCTGCTCAGGAGGTCTTCGATGATTCGCCCCTCGGTCAGACGTGTCGCGTTGATCGTGCTCGGATGTGTCGCGGGAGCGCTGGCCGCCGGCCCCGCGGAGGCCTTCTGCGGGTTCTACGTCTCGCGGGCCGACGCGCGCCTCTTCAACCAGGCGTCGCAGGTGGTGCTGGCTCGCGACGGCAACCGCACGGTCGTGACGATGGCCAACGATTACAAGGGAGACCCGAGAGAGTTCGCGATGGTCATCCCGGTTCCCACACCGATCACGCGCGATCAGATCCACGTGGGGAGCCGGGCGCTGATCGATCATCTCGATGCGTTCACGGCCCCTCGCCTGGTTGAGTACTTCGATGCCGATCCGTGCGCGGTAGGAGATCGCAGGTTCCGTGAGGAAGCGGCAATGCCCATGGCGATGTCCGAATCGGTGCGTCGAGACCGGACCGCGGCCCGCAGTCTCGGTGTCACCATCGAGGCCCGGTATACGGTCGGTGAATACGACATCCTGATCCTGTCGGCCACCCAGAGCACCGGGCTCGAGCAGTGGCTCCGGCAGAACGGGTATCGCATCCCGGCCGGCGCGACGGCAGTGCTCGGCAGCTACATCAAGCAGAACATGCGGTTCTTCGTCGCGCGCGTGAACCTGACCGAGCAGACGCGGCTGGGCTACGCCAGCCTCCGGCCGCTGCAGATTGCATACGAGTCACCGAAGTTCATGCTGCCGATTCGCCTCGGGATGGTGAACGCCGACGGCCCGCAGGAGCTGTTCGTCTACACTCTGACGCCTAAGGGACGCGTCGAGGCGACGAACTACCGGACCGTGAAGTTGCGCACCGATGTCGAGATACCGACCTACATCAAGGAGCCGGAGGAGTTCGGCCGCATGTACCGCGCGATGTTCGACCATCACGTGGCCGAGGAGCAGATGTCGGCTGTGTTCCAGGAGTATGCGTGGGACATGGCATGGTGTGACCCGTGCGCGGCCGACCCTTTGACCGGTCAGGAACTGCGCGGATTGGGCGTGTTCTGGCTCGACGAGCAGAATCCGCCGTGGCTGAGGCGCACGTCGGTTTCCAGCGATGTCTTCGTGACGCGCCTGCACGTGCGCTACGACCAGGCGCACTTCCCGGAGGACCTGGTGTTCCAGGAAACCGGCGATCGTACGAACTTCCAGGGACGATACGTGCTGCGCCACGCGTGGAAGGGGCCGATGCAATGCGCCGAGGCGGCCACGTACGCCCGTACGCTGCCGGCTCGTTTCGAACGGGAGGCGCAAACGCTGGTCTCGCTCACCGGCTGGCCGATCGCCCAGGTGCGTCGTCGCATGGCCGAGAGCGGATCGACACCGCAGCCGGAAGCCGACGGCGATCTCCAGTGGTGGCGCCGGCTCTGGGGGCGTGGCCGCTGAGCAGCCCGCGGCCCTCGTGTGTCACCGGCGATTGTCGGGCTCCATCGGTTCGGCGGCGTCACGTGCTTCGCGGGCCGCTGCCAGCGCCTCCTCGGCGGCCCATGCCGAGCGGAGCCGAAGCGAACGCCGCCGAATCCGGCGCAACGCTACGACACCAAGCCCAATCACGACGATCCAGAGGATGGTGGTCGACGCCAGCAGCGGCACCCACGTCGTCCAGGTGCGCTGCGCGTTCCAGAAACCGTCTTCGAAGCGAGGCAGCGGCTGCGCGGTCACTGTGACGAGCGCATCGTCGAACGAGCGGCCGACGGCGACCTCTCGCAGGTACTCGCGCCGGAGCGTCGTCACCATACGCCGCCATCAGGTGGCGAACGATCGCCGCCGAGAGCGCGTAGGCTCTCGCTTGCGCGGCCTGCCCGCCGGCAAACAGCGCATCGACGGCGCCGAGGTTCAAACGCGGGCCGAACACGAGCGCCGAGGCCAGCCGCGTCCGGTCCTCGAGTGCCCACGGCCGCTCGACGGCGACGGCAAAGCCTTCGTGAAACCAGCGCGGCACGTCCTGCCCACCGGCGGCGCGGGTGATGAGAACGTGCGCAACCTCGTGGCGAAGGACGTCCTCGAGGGTGTCGTGCGGGTAGTCCGGCGTGCGGGCCGGGAAGAGCACGATGAGCCCCTCTTCACCGACGGCAAAGCCGGCCACGAAGGACGGGACGCCGCGGGCGAGATCGCCGTGAGTGTCGGCGAGCACCACCCGCATCGGCGGGCCGGGGTCCTTCAAACCGGTCAGGCGAACGATGGCTGACAACGGCCGCAGGTCGTAGGCTTCGATCCGGGCACGCGCGTTTGCAAGCTCCGCAGGCGCCTCGACGACGATCGCCGGCGGCGCCTGCGCAAAGGCCGGAAGGGCCGTCAGGACGAGGACGAGCAGGACGGCCGCGCCGCGCATCCTCCTATTGTGAGGGCTTCTGTGCCAGCGGGCCGACGGTCACCGTACCCTGGGTGTTGGCGAGTGGTCCCAGTTCCGCCGCGACGCCACGCGCGATGGCGGCGGTCTCGCTGCCCGCCTGGAAGCAGGTGAAGTCGGGGCGATCGCGCCAGGCGAGCGGGCCGCAGAGCCGCACCCCGGCGTTGACTGCGGCGTCGTGGACGATGTTCACGAGCCGCTCGTAGTCGGGCTGTCCCTGCCGGTAACCGCTGAAGTTGCCGAGGTCCCCGCTCGCCGCAAAGACGGCGGTGACGCCCGGGACCTTGGCGATCTCGGCGGCGTTCTTCACGCCCTCGAGCGTCTCGATCATCAGGACCAGCACGATATTGTCGTTGATGGTGTTGCGGTAGCCGCCCGGCACCGTCCCCCACATCGTCGCGTCGAAGGCCTGTCCGCCGCCGTTGCTGCGGCGGCCGAGCGGCGGGAAGTAGGTCCAGTTCACCACCTCGCGCGCCTCCTCCACCGTGTCTACGGTCGGAACGACGAGCACCAAGGCGCCGGCATCGAGGGCGTGCTGGATCTCACGCTCGTCGGTATAGGCCACGCGGACGCCGGGCACGGCCTTCGCGTACGGGCACGTGCGCCACATGCGCGCAACTGCCCCCCAATCACGCTGATCGTGCTGCATCTCGGTCCAGATGAAGTCGTATCCGGCGTTGGCCATCGCGCAATAGGTGCTCGGATCGGTCGCGGCGAAGAGCGTGCCGCCAGTGACCTTCCCACCCTGCTGCATCTTGATCTTGACCGGGTTCCAGACCGGCGTTTTGGGCGGAGCATCCCATGCGGTCCCGTACTTCCACTTGGCGGCGTCGAACGCGCCAGTGTTGACCGCCGCGGGCGGCGGGCTGTCCTTCGCCTTGCTGTCGACGCCGGCCGGCGCGGCCAGCGGGAAGTTGGTGGCGCCTGGCGCCGCGTTGCCGGCGTAGGGGTCTGCGACGGGCGTCTGAGGCTTCTGGCCGCTCGGGGCCGGGGCCTGGGCGCCGATCGCGACTGCGAGCGCGGCGGAAAATGTCAGTCCGAGAGCAAGTCGCGTCATGTCGGTCCTCCTGCGCCGTGCCGGGTCGGCGCGCCCGCATCCAGCCGGTGCATCATCAACCGTCACTCATCAATCGTCAATGGACTGGCGCGCGCGCTCGTAAACGGCCACCATGCGAGCGTAGGTGCGCAACACCGGCCGCTCGATCAGCTTGCCGTTGACGACGAGCAGGCCAGTGTCCTGCTTTGCGAAGGCGTCCAGCACCATCCGCGCGTGCGCGACGCTGGCCTCGTCCGGGGTGAACACGGCGTTGAGATCGGCAATCTGCTTCGGGTGGATCGCTCCCTTGCCGGTGAACCCGAGCTCGGCGGCCATTGCCGCCTCGCGCACCATGCCGTCGCGATCCTCGAGATCCAGGTATGGCACATCCAGCGCGTCGAGACCCGCCGTCGCAGCCGCGTGCACGACCCGGGCCCGCGCGTAGTAGAGCGCCATCCACGTTCCCTTGCACCGCAGGTCGGCGGCCATGTCGACACCGCCGAAGAAGAGCGCTTCGATGCGGCTGCTGACCCGGGCGATCTCGTGCGCGGCCTCCAGCGCCTCGTTGGTCTCGATGATGACGTGCAGGAGCGTGTCCCGGCGATATTCGTCGAGCAGGTCGGCGAGGTTTCGGACCTCCTCAGGTCCTTTCACCTTTGGCACCATCACCGATTCCACCGCCTGCGCCGACTCGAGGAGCGCTTTGACGTCCGCCATCCCGTCCAGGGTTCTCAAGCAATTGATCCGGATCACACGCTCGACCCGGGCCGGTCCGGCCGCGAGCGGCAGGTGCGAGAACGCAATTTCGCGGGCCGAGGCCTTATCCTTCGGCGCGACCGCATCCTCGAGGTCCGCGCAGACGATGTCGGCGCCGCTCCCGAGCGCCTTCGGGAACATGTCCGGCCGCGTGCCGGGCGCGAAGATGAACGTGCGGCGTGGCCGCGGACTGGAATCGGACCCTGTCACGGAGGAGAGTCTAGCGCGACATCAGCCGAAGCGTGGCCCTCGACGGCGGCGACACCGCGGCTCGAGCAAGGCCTCGGTCAGCCTGATGTGGCGCCGCTTCGTGCGCGCGGCCCAGCACCGCTGTGATCGCCTCCTCGGGAGCGGCCAGCGTCGGGTCGAACCGTACGTGGAGCACGGTGCAACCCGCTCCGCGGGTGGCGGCGATCGCAGTTGCCACCGTCAAGGCATCAGCGGAACGAAAAGAGAAATCGACTGGAACCAGCATCCAGCGAATCGACGCGCCGGCACCGGCAGGGACCATCCACACCGAGCACGGCGCCGGCATCGCCAGGCGGCTACGGTTTCGGGGCCGTCTCTACGGGGTAGTCCTTCCGGGACCAGTCCTCGAACGACCCGTCGTAGAGCAGCACCTTGTAACCCAGCGATCGCGCCGCCAGGATCACCTGCGTCGCCTGCATGCCGATGTGACAGTAGGCGACCACGGTGTCGCCCGGTTTGACCCCGGCGTTCGCGAACAGCGTCTGCAGCTCGGCGGCCGGCTTCAGCCGGTTCGTTTGATCGACCGTCTCGTTGAACGGCACGCTGTGCGCGCCCTTGATGTGGCCCGCCTTGTGCGGCGCGGTCGGCCCGCCGCCGGTCTGCGCGCCGGTGTAGAAGCCGGTGTTGCGGCCATCCACGATCGCAATGCCGCTCGTGCCCAGGTTCGCGTTGACGAACTCCGCGTCCACGATGAGCGGACGAACCTCGAGCGGCGCGAGCGTACCGGGGCGCGGCGCCGGCACGTCGGTCGATAGCGCCTGTCCGGCTTTCACCCAGGCGTCGAGACCGCCATCGAGCTCTGAGGCGCGGTCGCCCAGCCCGGCGTAGTCCAGCGTGAACAGCACGCGAGCGGTGGGTGTGACCGAGGGGTTCTCGCGCCCGAAATACACGATGACTCTCGAGGTGTTCGAGATGCCGAGCGCCGCGAGCCGGTCGCGCAGCTGGTCGGGCGGCAGCATCTGGAGCGTGAGGCCCCCAGGCGTGGTGATCGAGATGTCCTGTAGGCTCAGGTACTGCGCTCCGGGGATGTGCCCGGCATCGTACTCGGGCCGTTGTCCGAGATGCAGCAGCACGAGGTCGGCGTCCTTCAGGTGTTGCACCAGCCACGCGGGCTGGACCAGCAGGCGCTCGCGGACGTCGGACGGCTGCGCGTGGAGGCTCCCGGCGGCCAGGAGCAGGGCTGCGACGAGCGTCTTGTAGGTCATCGACAGGAGCCTCGCAGCTCTCTTGTCGAATGTCAACAGAAGGAAGGCGATTTGGCGGGATGAATGGGGGGACGCACAAAGCAGGGGGCAGGGGTGCAGAGGTGCAAGGGTGCAGGATAATCGGCCCATGTGTGACTTTGCGAGTGGACACCAGCATCCAGACGGCGCCGAAGCGGGTCAGCAATTCGGCTTCCTCGTTGACGTTCCCGAGATCCGCGAGCTCATCGCCGAGACACGTCGACTCACCGCCGAGATGGCGGACACTGCGGCGCGGGTCGAGGCCCTGAAGCCGGCGTTCTCCAAGCTGTTGGCCGCCGACGGATGGCTGCCCGACGCTTTCGCTTCGCCGGACACGAAGAGCGGTATGGGCGGCGGCATCGGCCAGTACGCGCTCTACCGGGCCGAAGACCTCTGCCTCTTCTCGCTGGTCATTCCGGCCGGGGCCGAAACCCCGGTGCACGACCACCTCGCCTGGGGCCTGATCGGGGTCTACCGCGGGCGTCAGGACGAAACCGTGTACCACCGGCTGGACGATGGGCACGACGAAACGCGAGCGGACCTCGAGGTGGCCAGGCGGCAGACGATGGAGACCGGCCAGTTCTACGCGCTCCTGCCGCCGCGCGACGACATTCACTTCGTCAGGACGGTGTCCGAGGTACCGTCCGTCTCGCTGCACCTGCTGGCCAACGACACCGCCTGCGTCTGGCGTCACCGATTCGATCCGGCGGCGCACACCGTCAAGGCGTTTCGATCGGGCTACAGCAACGCTCCCTGTCCGGAAGACGCGCCAGCCGCAGCACATCCGGCGCAGTCGAGTTGAAATCCCGGCCTCCTGCCGAGGAGTCGCCGGTTTTTGCGTGCGGACGCGGTTCGGGACGGCGTCCGTCACGTGTCATGATCGTGGGCGATGCCACCGCCGCCACAGAAGGGCCCTCGCCTTACGCGGGCCCTGCAGCACCGCAATTTCCGGCTGTTTTTCGGCGGTCAGAGCATCTCGCTGGTCGGCACGTGGATCACGCGCGTGGCCACGAGCTGGCTCATCTACCGCTTGACCGGCTCGGAGCTGCTGCTCGGCGTCGCCGGCTTCGCCGGGCAGATCCCGACGCTGGTCATCACACCCTTTGCCGGCGTTCTGGTCGACCGGATGGATCGCCGCCAGATGCTCGTCATCACTCAAGGGGCATCGCTCATCCAGTCGGCGGTACTAGCTGTCCTGACCCTCGCCGGACACATCACCGTCGGGCAGATCGTCGGGCTCCAGATCATCCAGGGCATCATCAACGCGTTCGACACGCCGGCGCGGCAGGCGTTCGTGAGCGAGATGGTCGAGGATCGCCGCGACCTGCCGAACGCGATCGCGCTCAACTCCTCCATGGTCAACGGCAGCCGCATCATCGGCCCGTCGATAGGCGGGTTGCTGATTGCCGGATTCGGCGAAGGCTGGTGCTTCGCGATTGACGCGATCTCGTACCTGTTCGTGATCGCGTCGCTGCTCGCGATGCGCGTTCAGCCGCGGACACGCGAGGGCGTATCCGAGATGCGGGTGCTCCACGAGCTCGGGCACGGCTGGCGCTACATTGCCGGCCACGTGCCAATCCGTACCGCGCTGGTGATGGTGGCAATCGTGAGCACAGCAGGCACGCCGTATTCCGTCCTGATGCCGGTGATGGCGTCGGAAGAGCTCGGCGGCGGCCCGAACACGCTCGGCATCCTGATGGCGGCCTCTGGCGCGGGAGCGTTGAGCGGCGCACTCTACCTCGCGTCGCGCGAGTCGGTGGTCGGGATCGGGCGCATCATCCTGTACGCCACGCTGCTGTTCGGCGGTGGGCTGATCGCCTTCTCGCAGGCCCACTCCCTGGCGGTGGCTTGCCTCCTGCTTGCACTCGCCGGCGCCGGTTTCATGATGCAACTCGCCGGCACCAACACCTTCCTTCAGACGATCGTCGAGGAACGGCTGCGCGGCCGGGTGATGTCGTTCTATACGATGGCGTTCTTCGGAACGGTGCCGATCGGCAGCCTGATCGGCGGCGTCGTCGCCGAGCGCATTGGAGCGCCGGCGACGATTGCCCTGAGCGGCGGCGTGTGCCTGGCGGCCGCGGCCTGGTTTGCAGTGCGACTGCCGAAGATCCGCGCGATCGTCCGGCCGATGTATCAGCGATTGGGGATTCTCACGGTGCCGGCGGTGGACACGGGCACCAAGACCCTGTAATCGCCGCGACCGGGCGTCCGCTGACTGCCGGGCGCTTACTGGCTCGTCAGAGGCTTCATCCCGTAGGAGAAGGCCACTTCGCGCCATTCTCCATCTACCTTCACGACCAGCTGTCCGACCGGCGTCGTCCCCTTGCGTGCGGTCATGCGAAATCCAATGTCAGCCCCGCTCAGTACCACCGGCGGGACCGGGGTCGGCTGGATCGCAGTCTGGCTGGGCGCAACGGCCGCCCCGGCCAGCGCGGCCCCCGACATCAGTGCCAGAATCGCGACGATCGTACGCAGCTTCAGTTGCATGGGTTCCTCCGACGAGTCAGACGACGGTCCGACCGGAATGGCCGGGAACTGCCAGAGAATCGGCGCACGCCTACGAGCAGGAGAGGTTCGCCTCGCAGGGCTCAGGCTTCCGGATCGCCCACTCTCCGCGCTCGCAGGAGCCGGAGCCGATTGAGCTGGAGACGGCGACCAGTCCCGACGCGCTCCCGGCGAGCTGAGCCGTCGGCGATGAGTAATACGAACCCGTCAGCGTCGCGCCGGCGTTGCCCGCCCCGGAAAAGCGCATCGACGCCATCCCCATACCCTCAACGGCCCGGCGATCGATCAGTGTCCCGCGCGCTACACCGCTTACCGCGGGCTGGGTGAAGTTCATGCCGACCTGGGTAATGCGGATCTCGGCATCGCCGTCGGCCGGCGTGGTGGACCGCGCCACCCACGCGTCGGCTTCACGGCTGAGCGTCACGAACGACAGGATGGACACACCGACGAAGGTGCCGGTGCCGATACAGCCGGCGGTGATTGGCGGGATGGTCGATTGAGCGGTGGCTACGACGACGTAGGAACCGGGTTCGAGCGCCAGCCCTGCCGTGCCGGTCGGTCCCGTCGGTGAGCCGCTTCCGCCGTCTCCGCAGCCGGCCAGGAGAGCCACCAGCCCGATTGCTCCCGTGCGCTCGAGCGTCATGCGATTCCGCTCCGGATAAACCTACCATGCGTGACGGCGCGATATCGTCACCCCTGGCCTGCGGGATTGCCGTCCCGGGGGTCCGCCGGGGTATCGAGCAGGTGCTGGTACAGCTCGAGATCGAGCCAACGCCCGAACTTGAATCCGGCATGGCGAACCACCCCGCAGGGCGCGAACCCGAGCTGCAGGTGCAGGGCCCGGCTCGCAGCGTTGGTCGCTTCGATTCCGGCGATCACGTTGTGGAACTCCTGCTCGCGCGCCCGTGCCAGGTTCGCTGCGATCAGCATCCGGCCGAGCCCGCGCCCTCGGTGCTCGCGGTGCACGTACACGGAATGCTCGACGGTGTACTTGTAGGCTGGCCAGGCACGGAACGGACCGTAGGTGCCGAAGCCAAGCAGGGCCTCGTCGTCGTCAACCAGGCCGATGACTGGATAGCCGCCCTGCTCCTTCGCCGCGAACCACGCGTCCATCGCCGCGGGCGGCCGCGGCTCGTAGTCCCAGAGCGCGGTCGAATGGAGGATGGCCTCATTCACAATTGCCAGGATCGCGTTCGCGTGCGCGCGGGTGCAGTCGATGAGGCGAGGCTGCATTCCGGCATTCTACGGCACGCGCTGGCCGAGGACCTTCACGATGGCCGTCATCGTGTTCCAGTTCCGCGTGGTCAGCGGCACCCCGAACAGGCGGTCGAGGGTACCCAGATACCTGATGACGTGCATGTGCCGGCGGTAGACGCCGATCACGTAACGTCCGTCGCGTGCGAGCACCTGCAGGAGCCACCGTCCCTCCGGCGGCTGGCGGACGGGCAGCTCGGGTGCCGATCGGCATGGCCGCGCCAGGACGCTGACGAAGCGGACTTCGTCGGGTCGCGGCGGGTGTGCCGCGAGGGCCTTGTGTGACAGCAGCCGGACGATGTCCTGCCCCGGGCAGATCACGATCTCGGTGTCGAATGGCAGGCGGCGCGCGCATTCGGCGCGGAGATCCGCACGGCTGATCGGCGCGCGAATGACGAAGGTGCCGGCGGCGCCGATGTTCACGGCGTCGAGGTGCCGCAGATCGGCGGCGAGCGCCGCCGGGCGGAAGGTCCGGTGCCCGCCGACGTTGACGCCTCGCAGGAAGACCACTTGTGCCATCGTGTTTCACTTCGCGGCTACGAGCGTAGGTGCCTGATTACGTTGAACTGCTCGTCCTCCGAAGGCGGTTCGAAGTAGGACGTGACCGCGTCGAACTCGCCGTCTGTCGTCCATGCGGCACCGGAGGGCAGGCCCTGGCTGCGGTGGCGCAGCTGGCGCTTGCAGACCTCATCCGGCACATCGATGAAGTGCAACTCGTGGTCGGCGTGCGCGGCAGCAATCAGCTGCCGGAACCACTCGCGCTGGCGTCGGGTGTTGCCGGGAAAATCAAGTATCAGCGACGTGCCGGCTCCGAGGAGCCGGGCGATGTGCGCTGAGAGCGCGGTCCTCAGCCGGGACGAGCACCGGACGTAATCAGCAATGTCGGCGATCTCGTCGGGGTAAAGCCGATCCAGGAACTCGTCTTCGGCAAGCACTACCGCCTGTTCACGATCGGCGAGCTGACACGCGAGAGTGGACTTCCCCGAGGCCATCTTCCCGCACAGGAAGAACAACTTCGGCCGGTGGGTTCTACCGGCGGGCTCCGCGTGATGCCATGGAGCGGAGGCTGTCACGCTGGCGAACCGACGGAGCAGGGTCGCGACCAGCTCGTTCGGCGATGCTGATACATCGAACGGATCACCGAGATCGGTTCGGCCGGACAGGAGCTGTCGCTCGTCGGCGCTGGTGTGGAGCTCGAATCCCCGCTCGTCGAGCGCGCGCGCCTGCTGCCGCCGTTCAATCCGCCGCTGGTTCTCCTCGGCGGGAAGCGTCAGGAGAAAGCAGTGAAATCCAGCTTCCGGATCGACTGCAGCCAGGCGGCGGCGCAGGTCCTCGAGCTCCTCTGCCGACCGCCACAAATGGTCGATCACGAAATGCTGATAGCCGAATCGCCGGTGGTGTCCGACGAGGAGCGCGATCGTCGCATGGAGATGATCGACCTCGTTGGCGGCAGGCGGGTTCACCGCCACGAGATGGTCGCCGTCGAGCATCACGCAGCGGTCGAGGCTTTCGGTCAGCGCCTCGGCGAGGGTGGATTTCCCGATCCCGAGGGGTCCGTTGAGCAGGATGAACATGTGCGAATCACGCCGCCCTCGTCTGGTGCAGCAGCATCCACGACGTGCCGAACCGATCTCTCAACATCGCAAAGCGGCTGGCGAACGGCGTCTGCTCCATCTTCATGAAAACCTGCCCGCCCTCCGACAGCAGCGCGTACACCCGCTCTGCCTCGCCATCGCTGTCGAGCGACAGCGACAGGTAGGCGCTGCGCATCGGTTCGGCTTTCGGGATGTCAGCACCCATGAGGACGGTACCGCCGATTTCGATCCGCGCATGCAGGACCTTTTCGTGCCAGTCGGCGGTGACGTTTGGATTGGGCTGCTCCCCGTGACGCACGATGCCGGTGATGCGTCCGCCGAGGTGTTGTTCGTAGAAACGGAACGCCTCTTCACACGTGCCGTGATAATTGACGTAAACATCGAGCTGCATGACGCCGCCGGCTCCTTCCCTGCTCCTTCAGTCCTGGCTGTCCGAGGTACGCCGCTCCAGATGAACACGGATATGCTCGAGGCCGGCGTCGGCGCTGCCGACGATGCGGAGCGATTCGATCGTGTTTACCTTGCAGAGATCGAACAGCTGCTGGAGCTCGGTGGCGGCGGAGCTGGTGAGGACGATGGCGCAAGGCGCCACCCGGCGGCGTCCCCAAGCCGCGATCGCCGAGAGCAAGGTGCCGAGATCGTCGGACGAGAACCGGTAATCCGCACCGTTGAAGTCGACGACGATCGCCTCGAACGGCATCTGGCCGCCGGTGTAGCCCCGCACGCTCTCGGCGACAGCTCCCGCTCTTAGTCCGGGTTGCCCCTCGAGCACGAGGATTCGCCCGCCGGTGGCGGCATCGACCGTCCGCGCCGCGAATCGCGGCGTCGAGCCGAGCCGGGCTGACAGACGCCGAATCCCCTCGAACACGAGCGCTCCTTGCCATGACCGATCCATCGCCCAAGAGGCGTGGACAGAGGCAGCATACACCGGCGGCAGCGTCATCAGGCGCCCTGCGGCGCGGCCGCGGCAAGCCTGTGCGATGGCTGTCAGTCGCGAGCCTCGGCCGCGCTCGCGGTCGCCTGACGATACATCACCGAGTCGGCAGAGGTCACCGATGGCCACTCTCGCGAGCAGAAGCAGTCTCGCGGCCAGCAGCTATGGCGCAGAGGGCGAGTTTGAAGACCCGCCCCTGCCTGACTTGTGTTCTACGCCTTCTTCGAGTGGAGCCCGAACGCGGCGCCCTGCGGATCCATCGCGGTCAAGACTCGATCGCCGCCCGGAACATCCATTGGCCCGTTCAGCACCTTGCCGCCGGTCGCCTTGATGCGTTCGACGGCGGCATCCACGTCCGGTACCCGGAAGTAGATCAGCCAGTGCGGCGGGACGTCCGCCATCGCCTTCGGCTTGTTCATCATGCCGCCGATCATCCCGTGCGGCCGGTTGAACATCTGATACTTGCCATCAGGACCCATGTCCATCTGCTCGCTCGGCTGCCAGCCGAATGCCTCCTCGTAAAATTTCATCGCCGCCTGCCAGTCGGTCGTCATCAGCTCGTGCCACGACGCGTCGCCGACTTCAGGCGCACCTTCCGGGCGACGCTCGCTGCTTGCCGGCTCGATGACGTAGAAGGCCGCGCCCTGCGGATCGATCATCATCTGCAGGCGGCCCACCTCCGGAACCTCGATAACCTCGGTGTGCGGCTTGCCACCGAGTTTCTTGATCGTCGCCACGGCCTCTTCGAGTTTCGGGACACCGATGTACATGGCCCAGAAGGGCGGCGCCTTCACCTCGGCCGGTTTGGTCATCACACCACCGATGCCGACATCCCCGCCGCGATTGAAGACCGTGTAGGGCTGTCCCGCACCATCGAACGGCGCTGTCTTCCAGCCCACGACTGTCTTGTAGAAATCTTCGGCCGCTTTCATGTCCGTGGTCATCAACTCGTACCACAGCGGCCGCCCAAGCAACGTCGACGTCGCAACTGCCATCGAACACCTCCCCGAGGTTCCCGAACATCAAACCTCCAGTCTTGCACCAAGAAATGACGGAGGAGTGAGGCGAGCTGAAGCGTGTGGAAGATTTCGCTGGGACCGATGGCGATCTCAGCAGAGCCTGGACACCGTCCAGCCCGAGCATTTCTTCGAGACTCGGCTCGACCGATTGCTCCAAGTGTCTCGGCCGAGCGTCAACGCGTCGGAGTGGTCGGCTGCGACCGCTCGTCTGCGACGACGCGATTACAGCCACCGGCAGACCGAACTCCTGTAGGACGAATACTCCGCCGGAAACCGTGCGTCGAGATAGCGCTCCTCCCTCGGGATCACCACGAGCGCGGAAACGAACAGGCCAGGAGTATGACCGTGACCCCGGCTGGTGTGCCGACCGAAGCGGGAACGAACCCGAGCCGGCCAGATGAGATGAATCGCAATGCCGACGGCGATCGAGGCCAGGTAGACGAGAGGCGGACAGAACAGCCCGAGGTTCGCGACTGCCGGGACGGAGCTTCGAGACCGAACTGTCGTGAGATTTCTTGCTAAGCAACTGGCCTCCAGGCGTGAATCCGGTGGCCATAAACTCTCATCGACGGCGCTCGAGCTTCGCGACTCGCGGGTCCGCCGCCGGTTACCTCGCGCGGACTGCGCCGGAGATGCGATCCCAGACACCGTCGTTTGCAGCCGGCTCGATACCCAGCAGCCGGCACATGAGCGCGTAGACGTCCACTTGCTCGACGGCGCCGATCGCGCGGCCCTGCGCGATGCCTGGACCAATGGCGTAGAAGATGCCGTGCATGTCGGGCGACGAGGGCTCGAATCCGTGGTCGCCTGCACTGATGGGTGGCGTGCCACCCGACGCCGATCGCGGCACGACCTCCCACCCGTTCGACGGCACGAGCAGAATCGGCGCTACGCGCGGATGATCGAATAGATGCAGCCGCTCGGGCACGGATCCCCGCCGGTACACCTTCAGCTCGGGATGAGCGTGGTCGAGCGCTTCGACGATCTGCGCCTCGCGGCCCGCAGCCGGGAAGATTTGCCCGAGCGCACCGAACTCGAACAGCTCGCCCGGCAGGAGCGACACATAGTCGTCGAGCACGATTAGTCGCGAGTCGCCGGTCGCGGTCATTCCGTGATCGGAGACGACGATGACGTTGGCGGTAACGCCGCGCGCTGCCAGGCCGTCGAGCAGTCGGCCGAGGACCCGGTCGGCCCGCCGAGTCGCCTCTGACGTCTCCGGCGCGTCGGGGCCGTGCGCATGGCCGGAATCATTTGGCTCCTCGAAATACAACGCGGCAAGCGATGCGCGCTCGGCTTCGGGCCTGGTGAGCCAGTCGAGCGCGGCATCGACCCGAGCCTCCCACGCGACTCCCGCGTCGTAGGGAAACCACCAGTCTGGCTGCACTCCTTGCACCGGCGCTTCCGACCCGGGCCAGAAGTAGGTGCCGGCCTTGAGGCCATGTCGCTTCGCGGTCACCCAGATCGGCTCCCCGCCCCACCAACGGCCGTTCTCGACCTCCGCACGGGCGGAAAGACGAAAGGCTTCGGGCCAGCCGGGATCCCGCATGTTGTTCGAGATGATGCCGTTATGACCGGGATAGAGCCCCGTGACGATCGCATAGTGACCGGGATACGTCTTGCTGGGAAACACCGGTATCAGACGTTCGGCGTGGACCCCGGTGGCCGCCAGCCGGGCGAGGTTGGGTGTCGGTGTGCGCTCGGCATAGTCCCAGCGGAAGCCATCGAACGAAACGACGACGACCGGGGCACCGGTGGCCGATCGATCGACATCGACTGGTGCTCGGCACGCGGCTATCAGGCATAGCGCCGTGAGGCTGGCCAATGCCGCTGCTGTCTTCGCCACTCGAAGCATACGTCGCATCACGCAGTAAGGACGAGCCACGCCGCCAGGGCCGCGGCCTTGTGTTCGGCGCGCCACGGGCCGTCAACCGCTCGACCGAGCTGCGTCAATTCGGCACGCAGCCCGTTTTGAGTTCGACGGAGCACCTTCAGAGCCTCGGCTTGAATGTCCCGCTCGCGCCATATCGACACGTGCAGCTCATTCCCAACGACGGCATCTTCGACGACCGTTCGGAACAACCGGCCTTCCAGGGCATGAATCCGGATGTGCTCGTTCGCGATCTCACCCGGATCGATGAGACTGCCAACCACGATGCCGGCGCCGCGGACCAGGTGGTCCGATTCGCGATATTGTCGAATCAACTCCGTGACCGATTTCCGTCCGAAGCGCTTCACTGAAGCGACAAGGCGCGTCAGCTCTGGACCAGGGCCTCGCGCCGTTGCAAACCCGGCGTGATACGGCTGCCGCGACTCGGCAACCTCCGGATCGCTGAGCTCGATTTTCCGGCTGTCCAGCACGTGCGGGGTCGCGATCGGACCGCCGATCAGCACGGCTGCAGCCCACCCGGATTTCACGGTCAAGCCGATACTGGCGTGCGAGCGCGTTCTCTGGTTCGGCACTCGTGCCCCCACCTGCGCAGTCTATCGCCGCACCTCGTAGCGAAGCGCCACGATGCCGCTCGTGTAGGTCTTCGCCTCCACGAGGTGCAGCGCGACGTCTTTGTCGAGTCGGTCGAAGAACGAGAGGCCGTCGCCAACCACGATGGGCACGATCGAATAGCGGACTTCGTCGGCCAGGCCAAGGCGAAGGCATTCGCCGGCCAGCTTTCCCCCGCCGACCACCCAGATGCTGCGGTAGTTCGGCCTCAGTGTCTCGTTGATCAGCCGCGCAAGATCGCCCGCGCAGAACTCGACGCTGTTTCTGCGCTTCGGAAGCTCGCGGCTGGTCAGGACGAAGGTCGGCTTGTCGCCATAGGCCCAACCCAGGCCCCTCGCTTCGAAGTTCATCGCGGTTTCATAGGTTCGCGAGCCCATCACGTAGCAGTCGATCGACGCGAGGAACTCCGCGATGGACTCCGGCGTCAGCGTCTCCCCGCCTTCGAAGGTGTCCGACGTCTCGAGCCAGTCCACACTGCCGTCTCGTCGGGCAATGAACCCGTCGAGGCTCGCTGCCATGTGGATGGTGACGCGAGAAGCAGCCGCTGCCATCGTCAAGTTCGGGCAGGATATCACCGAGGCACGCCGCGTCATCGCACCTCGAGCGAACGGCGGCCACCGCGCCCAGCTGTCAGGCGATTCAGGCGAGCAGCCGGAGGTAGCAATCCGCCTCCTGCTGCATCCCGGGAGCCAGGTTCGGGAACTCCACCAGTTGCGTCGGCGGATCATCGCGGACGAAGCCGCATTTTTCGAGAACGCGGCGCGACGGCCGGTGCTCGGGATGGCACTGCGCGGTCAATCGACGCACGCCGATCCGGCGAGCAACGTCGACGACGGCGGTGAGCGCCTCGGTGGCATAGCCGCGGCCCCATACGTCTCTCGCCAGGACATAGCCGGTCACGGCCTCGTGCGTGCTTTGGACACTCAGCCCGCTGCTGCCAAGCAGCCGGCCATCTTCCCGCGAAAGAATCAGGTATGGCCCAACCCGCCACCGTTCCCACTCCTGTTCGCTGAACCGCAGGAATGCCTCGGTGGCGTCAATCGAGGCATGGCGCGGCCAACCCAGGAATCGCGTGACGTCCGGATCGCTGGCGTAACGCTCGAACATCGACGCGGCGTCGGTCATCCGCGGACGGCGCAGGATGAGCCGAGCCGTCTCGACTTCCTCTAGTCCCATTGCCTCACAATAACCGAGCGAACACCTCGCAGCCGCCACACCGCTTAGACACCTGCCGCGGTCCATTTCGCAAAAACAAAACGCCGGGCGCAAACCCGGCGTGTCGCTGTTTTCCTTCGTGAGCGTCGCGCTCTTCGTGCCCTTCGTGTTCTCCGGGACAGGCTCAGAAGATCGTCGATACCGACGCCTGCGCCCAGTCGAGCACCTGGGCCGGCAGCACGCCGAGATACAGGACGCCGATCAGCGAAATCGCCAGCCCCGCCATCGCCACGGCGGTCACCGGCGGCGGAATCGGCCGCGCATCGCGCTCGGACATGTACATCATCACGACGATGCGCAGGTAGAAGAACACCGAGACAACGCTCGCAAGCACGCCGATCACCGCGAGACCGTAATATCCGGCGCCGATCGCGGCGCTGAACACATACCACTTGGCAATGAAGCCGGCGGTGGGCGGGAACCCCCCGAGTGACAGCAGGAAGAACGTCATCAGCGCGGCCAGGGCCGGGTGCGAGTTCCACAGGCCCGCGTAGTCGCGAAGGTCGTCGTTGGCACGGTCTTTCGATCCGAGCAGCGCGATGATGCCGAAGGCGCCGAGATTCGTGAGCGCGTAGGCGGCGAGGTAATAGAGGATCGCCGCCTTACCCACGTCGCTTCCAGCCAGGATGCCGAGCAGCAGGTAACCGCCGTGCGCGATGCTCGAATACGCCAGCATCCGCTTCAGGCTCGTCTGGGCCACGCCGACCACCGTCCCGACGATCATCGTCGCCGCGGCAATCGTCCACAGCACCGGCGCCCAGTCGGTAATCATCGGTTCCAGCGCCGACAGGAACACGCGCGCGAACGCGGCAATCGCCGCCGCCTTGACACCGGTGGACATGAAGCCGGTGACCACCGCCGGCGCGCCTTCGTAGGCATCGGGCGACCACATGTGGAACGGCACCGCCGCGATCTTGAACGCGAAGCCGACCAGCAGCAGGCCGACGCCGAGCAGGATCATCGGGTTGCCGCTCATCGACTGGGCAGCGATGACCGCGCCGATGCGATCGAGGCTGGTCGAGCCGGTAACCCCGTAGATGAACGCGATACCGTAGAGGAAGAACGAGCTGGCGAAGGCGCCGAGCAGGAAGTACTTGAAGGCCGCCTCGGTGCTCTGCACCAACTCGCGACGGATGCCGGTCAGCACGTACACCGCGATCGACATCGTCTCCAGCGCCAGGAACACCAGCAGCAAATCGGTGGCTTGCGCCATCAGCATCATGCCGACCAGCGCGAAGAGCATGACCGCGTAGTACTCGCCGGCGGGCAACCCGTCACGCTCGATCGTCTGGGACGAGACGACCACGGTGAGAATCCCGACGATGATGATCACCAGGTTGACGAACAGCGAGAAGTTGTCGGCGGTGGCGACGCCGAAGCTGGTCGCGTTGCGGTTCCAAAGCAGCACCGAGGCGGCGCCGGCGCCGACCAGGCCGATGATGGCGAGGCCGCCGAGCGGCATCCGTTCACCCTTGCCGCGGAAGGCTTCCGCCAGCATCACGACGAGGCCGGCGAGGGTGACGCAGATGACGGGGATGACGGCGTCGAAGGCGTTACTGAACATGATTTCGGGCTGGTGCGACAGTTGCGACTGGTGCCACGGGTGCGACGGGCGCCACCAAACGGGCTGTCGCTGGCTGATGAGCCTGGACTCTCTCCACGATGCGCTGGACCGCGGGCTCCATCGGCCTCAGGAACAGGTTCGGGAATACGCCCATGAAGATGGCCATCGCCGCCAGCGGGCCGACGATCGCCCACTCACGGAACGACAGGTCCGGCAGGTGCTTGTTGTGGTCGTTGGTCACGGGTCCGTAGAAGACGCGCTGGAACATCCACAGCATGTAAACCGCCGAGAGGATCACGCCAAGTCCGGCGACGACGACATATTTCGGATCCCACTTGAACGTGCCCAGCATGATCAGGAACTCGCCGATGAAGCCATTCATGCTCGGCAGGCCCACCGACGAGAGCGTGATGACGAGGAAGGCCGCCGTCAGCTTCGGCATCACCGACTTGATGCCGCCGTATTCGCTGATCAGGCGCGTGTGTCGCCGGTCCGACATCATACCGACGAGCGCGAAGAGCGCGCCCGTGCTGACGCCGTGGGCCAGCATCTGATACGACGCGCCCTGCACGCCCTGGACGGTCATCGAGGCAATGCCCAGGACCACGAAGCCCATGTGGCTCACCGACGAGTAGGCCACCAGCTTCTTCATGTCGGGCTGGACCATCGCGACCAGCGCCCCATAGACGATGGCAATCGCCGACAACCAAGCCAGGAGCGGTGCGAAATAGACCGCCGCCTCGGGGAAGAGCGGGAAGGCGAAACGAATGAAACCGTAGCCGCCCATCTTCAGGAGCACGCCGGCCAGGATCACCGAGCCGGGCGTCGGCGCCTGCACGTGAGCGTCGGGCAGCCACGTGTGGAACGGGAACAGCGGCACCTTGATGGCAAACGCCAGCGCGAATGCCAGGAAGAACCAGTACTGCGTCGAGAACGGGATGTCGAGCGCGTAGAGCTTCAGCAAGTCGAAGCTGTACTGCCCGGTCTGCGCCTGGTGCATCCACGACAGCCCGATGATCGCGACCAGCATCAGGACGCTGCCGGCCAGTGTGTAGAGGATGAACTTCACCGCCGCGTAGATGCGCTGGTCGTATCCCCAGATGCCGATCAGGAAGTACATCGGGATGAGGAGGATGTCCCAGAAGACGTAGAAGAGGAACACGTCGAGGGCGCAGAAGACCCCGATCATCGCGGTCTCGAGGACCAGCATGAAGATCGAGAACTCCTTCACCTTGGTCTCGATGCTCTCCCACGAGGTCAGCAACGCAATCGGCGTCAGGAAGCCGGTGAGGACGATCAGCATCAGGCTCAGGCCGTCGATGCCGAGGTAGTACTCGATGCCGAACGCTGGAATCCACGGGTGCCGCTCGACGAACTGGAACGACTCCCCCGATGGCTGGAAGCCGGCCCAGAGCGCCAGCGTCACCGCGAAGGTGATCAGCGAGACCCCAAGCGTGATGTTGCGGATCAGTGCGTCCTTCGAGCCGTCGCGGTTGTTGATGAACAACAGCAGGATGGCTCCGAGGAGCGGGAGAGCGACGGTGAGGGATAGTATCGGGAGGCCGGTCACTGCGCGCTATCTCCAGAGGTAGTAGGCGAGGATGCCGACCGCGCCGAAGAAGATACCGACCGCGTAGGTCTTGACCGAGCCGGTCTGCAGCAGCCGCAGCCCCGCCGCGAACCCACCGACAACATAGCCGGCGCCGTTGACGGCGCCATCGACGACGCCGACGTCCATTCCCTTCCAGAGGCCGACGGTGGAAACCGTCTTGATCGGCTGGACGATGGCCGCGTCGTAGAGTTCGTCTACGTAGTACTTGTTGAGCAGCAGCTGATAGGGACCGGACAGCGACTGTGCCATCTGGTCGGGAATCTGACGGTTCTTGATCCAGAGGAAGAACGCGATGCCGATGCCGATGATGGCAATCGCCGATGAGACGAGCATCAGCGTGAGCTCGAGACTGCTTTCGTCATGGCCCGCCGCAGCGGCCGCCGCGTGCTCGGCCGCGGCAGGCTCCGGCTGCGCGAGAGCTGGGACAGCGTCCGACGCGGGCGTGGCCGTTTGAGCCATCGAGGCCAGCACGGGCGGTTCTCCGGGCGCGCAGTTTTCCAACGCAATGCCGGCAAGCGGACCGGAGGTGACCGGCGCGCCGCAGTTATTGGCGGCAAAGGCCGGCTCGAGCCAGCCGCCGAGCGAATTGTGACCGCCGAGCGCGTGCGGAATGCCGATGTAGCCCGCGACCACCGATCCAATCGCCAGCGCGATCAGCGCGGCCGCCATCGCCGGCGGGGCGTCATGGAGATGACCGCCACCATGTCCGTGGTTGTCGTGGCCGTGCCCATGCGCGGGCGCACCGTGCCCGGCGGGCGCTGCCTTCCCAAAGCGCTCCTCTCCGTGGAACGTGAGGAACACGAGGCGGAACATATAGGTGGCGGTCAGGAGCGAGGTCAGCACGCCGACCGCCCACAGCACCTGGTGTCCGTTTCGGTAGGTCTCGAACAGGATCTCGTCTTTCGAGAAGAACCCCGCCAGCATCGGGACGCCGGCGATGGCCAGGGATGCGATCAGGAACGTCCAGTAGGTAATCGGCAAGTGCTTCTTCAGCCCGCCCATGTTGCGGATGTCCTGCTCGCCGTGCAGCGCGTGGATGACCGCCCCGGAGCCGAGGAACAGGCAGGCCTTGAAGAACGCATGTGTGTAGAGGTGGAAGATGCCCGCGCCGAAGGCGCCGACGCCCATCGCCAGGAACATGTAGCCCAGCTGCGATACCGTGGAGTAGGCCAGCACGCGCTTGATGTCGTTCTGGACCAGACCGATCGTCCCGGCAAAGAGCGCGGTCGCCGCGCCAATCACCGCGACGATGCCGAGCGTGATCGGCGCGTGCTCGAAGAGCACCGCGTTCCGGCCGATCATGTAGACGCCCGCCGTGACCATCGTCGCGGCGTGGATGAGGGCCGACACCGGCGTTGGGCCTTCCATCGCGTCCGGCAGCCACACAAAGAGCGGAATCTGCGCCGACTTGCCGGTGGCGCCGATGAACAGCAGCAGCGTGATCAGCGACAGCGTGCCGAAGGTCGCCTCGGTCGGCATCTGCTTCACGGCCTGGGCGATCTGCACGAAATCGAGGGAGCCGACCGTCACCACCGTCAGCAGCGTGCCGAGGATGAACGCGTAGTCACCGATCCGATTGACGACGAACGCCTTCTTGGCGGCGTCCGAGGCCGACTTGCGCTCGTAGTAGTAGCCGATCAGCAGATACGAGCAGAGCCCGACCCCCTCCCAGCCGACGAACATCACCAGCACGTTCGAGCCGAGCACGAGCAGGAGCATGAAGAAGACGAACAGGTTCAGATACGAGAAGTAGCGTGCGTACTCCGGGTCGGTCTCCTCGTGCATGTAGGCCGTGGAGTAGATGTGAATCAGCGACCCGATGCCGGTGATGACCAGGATCATCACGGCCGAGAGCGCGTCGAGGCGGAACGCGAGGTCGAGCGAGAAGTCGCCGGCGGTGATCCAGGTGTAGAGCGTCTGGTTGATCTGCCGGCTTTCCGGGGCGATGCCGAACAGCGTCCAGACCTGGCTGGCGGCGATCAGGAACGACACCACCATCACGGCGCAGGCGAGGCCGCCCGACAGGCTCTTCGGGAGCCGCTTCCCCATCGTCGCGTTGACGAGGAAGCCTGCGAACGGAAGCAAGGGGATGAGCGCTAGCACCGGATCACCATTTCAGCGAGGTGAAGGCCTCGGGGTTGAGCGACTCCCGATGGCGGAACAGCGCAATGACCAGCGCGAGACCGACTGCCGCCTCGGCAGCGGCCACCGTCATGACGAAGAAGGTGATGATCTGCCCGTCTACGGTCCCGAACTGGCGGCCGAAGGCGACGAACGCGAGATTGACCGCGTTCAGCATGATCTCCACCGACAGGAGCAGGGTGATCAGGTTGCGGCGCAGGAACACTCCGGCCGCGCCGATCGTAAAGAGGATGCCGGAGAGCACCAGGTAATGGCCGATCGACATCGCGTCAGGACTCCCGCTTCCGCGCCAGGACGACCGCGCCGACCATGGCGATGAGGATGAGGATCGAGGTGACCTCGAAGGCGAACATGTAGTCGGTGAACAGCTTGCGGCCCAGCTCGGCCACCGAGGAGACGGCCGGCCGTCGATCGCCGACGCCCTGCCCGAGCCCGGCGGTCCGCGAGAACGCCCAGGTCAGCTGCACGATCATGGCCGCGGCGAGCAGCCCTCCGATCCGCACCGGCCACGGGCGGTAGAAAGGGTGGGTCCGGTCCCACTCCGCCGCGTCCTCGCGTGGCACGTTGAGCAGCATCACGGTGAAGAGAAACAGCACCATGATGGCGCCGGCATAGATGATGATCTGCACCACCGCCACGAACGGTGCCTCGAGCAGCACGTAGAGGCCGGCCAGCCCGAAGAACGACACAATGATCGCCAGCACGCTGTAGATCGGATTGCGCTGCGCGATCACCAGCAGGCCGCCGAGCACCGCGACAGCGGCGAAGACGTAGAAGAGGACCTGATCAAACACCAAAGTAGAGCACCCCCGCCGCGCTCACGAGCAGGTTGACGGTGGCCGCCGGGAGCATCCGCTTCCAGCCGAATGCCATCAGCTGGTCGTAGCGGAAGCGCGGAAGCGTCCAGCGGAGCCAGAGGTAGACGAAGCAGAGGGCGGCGAGCTTCACCAGGAACCAGACAATCCCCCACGATTCGGGGAGCAGCGGACCGTGCCAGCCGCCGAGGAACAGGTTGGTGACGACCGCCGCCACCGTCACCATGTTGATGTACTCGGCGAGGAAGAAGAGCGCGAAGCGCATCGAGCTGTACTCGGTGTGGTAACCGGCGACCAGCTCCTGCTCGGCCTCGGGGAAGTCGAAGGGCGCCCGATTGGTTTCGGCCACCCCGGCGGTCCCGAAGATCAGGAAGGCAATCAGCCCGGTCGGGAACATCGCGAAGATGTGCCACCGCGGAATGACGCCGAACCAGTAGCCGGCCTGGTTGTCAACGATCTCGCGGAGCGAGAGCGAACCGGCGAGCATCACGATGGTGGCGAGGGCCATGCCGTAGGCCAGCTCGTAGCTGATCATCTGCGCCGAGCTGCGCAGGGCGCCGAGGAGCGCGTACTTGGAGTTGCTCGCCCAGCCGGCGAGGACGATGCCGTAGACGCCCATCGACGTCACCGCGAAGATCACGAGCACCGCGACGTTGATGTCGGCGACAACCGGCGTCATCGGCTCCGGCAGCCAGCCGCCAAGCGTGGTCGCCGGGCCGATCGGCACCGGCGCGAACGCGGTGAAGGCAGCGATCGCCGAGATGATCGGCGCCGCGGAGAACAGGAGCGTGTCGGCCGCCTTCGGCTTCAGCTCCTCCTTGAAGATCAGTTTGACGATGTCGGCGACTGGCTGCAGGAGGCCCTTCGGCCCGACCAGGTAGGGACCGTAGCGCTGCTGCATGAACGCGGACACTTTTCGCTCGGCGTAGACCATGACGGCCGCCGAGAGCTGCAACGACACGAAGATGAGCATCGTGACGCCGAGGAAGAAGATGGTCTGCGGGGCTGTCAACCAGTCGATCACGGCAGCCATCTCAGTGAGTCTCCACCGGCTGGCGCGCCCGGTAATCGGCCGGCGCGGGAATGTCGCCCTTCACGTACGCCTCGTACTCGGCCTTGAACCACTTGAGGGTGGTCAGCACCGGCGTCGCCGCAGCGTCGCCGAACGCGCACAGCGTCTTGCCGTTGATCTGGTTGGCGACGCTCTGGAGCAGCGCGATGTCCTTCGCGGTCCCCTCGCCGCTCACCATCCGGTGCAGCAGGCGATAGAGCCAGTCGGTCCCTTCGCGGCAGGGCGTGCACTTGCCGCACGACTCGTGGCGGTAGAAGTGCAGCAGGTTCTCGGCGAGCCAGACGATGTCGGTCGTCTCGTCGAAGGCCATGATGGCCGCCGACCCGAGCAGCGATCCGGCGCGCTGCACGTCGTCGAAGCTGGCCGGGATGTCGATCTGATCCGGCATCAGGATCGGCACCGAGGAGCCGCCCGGGATCACCCCTTTCAGGGTGTGGCCATCGCGGATGCCGCCGGCGTAGTCGAAGATCAGCTCCTTGAGGGTGACCTTCATCGGCGCCTCGAACACGCCGGGATTCTTGACGTGGCCGCTGACGCAGAACAGCTTCGGCCCGCCGTTCTTCTCCGGGCCAAGCGCGATATACCAGTCGGCGCCGCGGGTCATGACAAGCGGCACGTTGCAGAGGGTCTCGACGTTGTTCACCGCGGTCGGGCATCCCCACGCACCGGCCACCGCCGGGAACGGCGGCTTGAATCGCGGCTGGGCGCGCTTGCCTTCGAGCGACTCCAGTAGCGCCGTCTCTTCGCCGGCCTCGTAGGCTCCGGCGCCGCGGTGCAGGTAGACCTCGCAGTCGAAGCCGCTGCCGAGAATGTTCTTGCCGACGAAGCCCGCCGCCCGGGCATCGTCGATTGCCTTCTGCATCAGCGGGAACAGGTGATAGAACTCGCCGCGGATGTAGATGTAGGCCGCCTTCGAGCCAATCGCGTAGCAGCCGATCACGCAGCCCTCCACCAGGAGGTGGGGGTTACGTTCCATCAATAGGTGGTCCTTGAAGGTGCCGGGCTCGCTCTCGTCAGCATTGCAGACGATGTATTTCGGCTTCGGCGACTTCTTGTCGACGAACTGCCACTTCAGGCCGGTCGGGAAACCGGCGCCGCCGCGGCCGCGCAGGCCCGATTTCTTCACTTCGTCGATCACCGCCTCAGGGGTCATCGCGAGTGCCTTCTTCAAGCCCTCGTAGCCCTGCTGGTGCTGGCGATAGTGCTCGAGCGTGTTGCCACCCGGCGTAAACGCGTACTTCGTGAGCACCGGTTCGTAATCCGGGTTCGCCTTCGGCTTCGCCGGCGTGGTTGTCTTGCCCCGGTACGCGGCCTCGGGCAGGTGTTCGATGTCGAGATGACAGCCGCCGAGCGCCTTGAGGCCCTCGGTCTTCATGCGATCGACCAGCGCGCCGGCCTGTTCGGGCGCCAGGCACTCGTGCCAGTGGTCGTTGTTGACCATCATCACCGGCGCCTTGTCGCAGGCGCCGAGGCACTCCATCGGCATGATCGTGAACATGCCGGTCGGGTCGGTCTGGCCCGGCTTGATCCCGAGCTTGTGGCTCAACTCCTCGACCACCCGCTCGGCCCCGGCTAGCGCGCACGACAGCGTCGTGCACACCTGGAGGACGAACTTCCCGACCGGCGTCCGGTGGAACATCACGTAATAGGAAACCACGTCCTCGACTTCGGCCGACGTGCAGCCGACCACCTCGGCGACGTGACGCGCGGCATTGGCGGAGATGTAGCCCTGCTGCTCCTGCGCGAGATAGAGCGCGTGGAGCACCGCCGACTTGCGCTGCTCGGGCGTGTACTGCGAGGCGAAGTTCTCGAACTTCGCGCGATTGTCCGCCGTGAACTGGAACTCCGGCCCCTCGGGCAGGGTGATCCGCTGCGAGCGGTGCCACTGCTCGGTGCCGTAGGGCATGGCGGGATGAAAGCTCATCGATCCACGTCTCCCATCACGACGTCGAGCGAGCCGATGACCGCGATGACGTCCGCGATCATCCCGCCGACGATGAACTTGTGCAGCGCCTGGCAGGCCATCAGCCCGGGCGCCCGCATGTGCACCCGCCACGGGCGGTTGCTGCCGTCGGACACGACATAGCAGCCGTGCTCGCCGCGCGGTCCTTCGACCGGCACGTAGGCATCGCCGGCCGGCACTGTGAAGCCCTGCGAGTAGATCAGGAAGTGCTGAATCAGCGCTTCCATCTCGGTATAGACCTGGTCCTTCGGCGGCGGCACGATCCGGCGGTCGTTGACGGCCCACTCGCCCACCGGCGCGATGCGCTCGACCGCCTGGCGGCAGATCTTCGTGCTCTCCCGCATCTCGGCCACCCGCACGAGATAGCGGTCGTAGACGTCGCCGTTGCTGGCGCCGATGACGTCGAAGTCGTAGGTCTCGTAGCCGCAGTACGGGAACGCGCGGCGGACGTCGAAGTCGCTGCCCGAGGCGCGGGCGATCGGCCCGAACAGGCCCCACTTGTAGCAGTCCTCGAGCGTGATGACGCCAACGCCGCGGGTCCGGTCCAGCCAGATCGGGTTCTTGGTGATGAGCGTCTCGTACTCGTCCAGCTTGCCGGGGAAGCGATCGAGGAATGCCGTGACCGCCTCGAGCCAGCCGCGCGGGATGTCCTCGCGCAGCCCGCCGACCCGGATGTAGCTCGGAAAGAACCGGAAGCCCGCGAGGTGCTCGTTGAGATTCATCAGAATCTCGCGCTCGCGGAACGCGTAGAGCATCCCGGTAATGGCCCCGATCTCCATCGCGTGGGTGCCGAACCAGACCAGGTGCGACGACAGCCGCTGCAACTCGGCGATCAGGACGCGGAGGTCCTTGACCCGCTGCGGGACCTCGAGACCAAGGATTTGCTCCACCGAAAGGCAGAAGGCGAGGCTGTTCGACTGGGCGCCGAGGTAATCCATCCGCTCGACGAGCGGGATCACCTGCTGCCACTTCTTCTGCTCGGCGGTCTTCTCGATGCCGGTGTGGAGGAACCCGATCGTCGGGCTGACGGAGACGACGGTCTCGCCATCGAGCTCCAGCACGAGCCGCAGCACGCCGTGCGTGCTCGGGTGCTGGGGCCCCATGTTCACCGTCATCGTTTCGGTGCGTATTTCAGCCATCGCGGCGTGTCCAACAGAAACCACGAAGGGCTTCTTTACATCTGTCCAGGTCGTTCAGCGTGTACAGCACGCCCCCTGCGCCAGCCTCTCGGCGGCGGCCGGTGCGTCTTTCCTGCCCGCCGTCAAGGCGTGGGCGGCTGCGGCCGCACCAGGCGGTCGCGTTCGAGATTCGCGCGGAACTCCTCTTCCGTCACCTGCAAGGGCATATAGGTGCTGGCGTCCTTGCGAAGCTGCACCGGGTAGTCCTTGCGGAGCGGGTGTCCTTCCCAATCGTCTGGCATCATCAGCCGGCGCAGGTCGTCATGCCCCTCGAACACGATGCCGAACAGGTCGTAGATCTCGCGCTCCATCCAGCCGGCGCCGGGCCACACCGAGGTGATCGAGCTCACCGCCTGGTTGAGAGCGAGGCGGACCTTGACGCGTACACGGGCGCGGCGGTGCGGCGACACGAAGTGGTAGACGAGGTCGAAGCGCGGCTGCTGCTGCGGGTAGAAGTCCACCGCGGTGACGTCGGAGAAGGCGTAGAACTCGAGCCCCGGCGTGTGGCGGAGCGCCTGCGCCGTCGCCAGCACGTGCTCGACGGGCACGAGGATCACCGGCGTGACGTTCGAATCGCTCGACTGCAACTCCTCGTACTGCGCGCCCGGCACAGCGGCGGCAAGCGCCGCGATGATCTCGGCGGCCGCGCTCATGCGATGCGCGCCTTCGGCGTTTGATCGAGCCGGCTGGCGGCGATCTTCTTCTGCAGCTGGACGATGCCGTAGATCACCGACTCGGGCCGCGGCGGGCAACCGGGAATATAGACGTCGATCGGCACGACCTGGTCCGAGCCCTGGACGATGGCGTAGTTGTCGAACACGCCGCCGCACGAGGCGCAGGCGCCCATCGAGATCACCCACTTCGGATCCGGCATCTGATCGTAGATGCGGCGCAGCGCCGGCGCCATCTTCCGCGACAGCCGGCCGGCGATGATCATCAGGTCCGACTGGCGCGGCGATCCGCGAAACACCTCGGCGCCGAAGCGCGAGATGTCGTAGCGGCTCGAAGCCATCGCCATCATCTCGATGGCGCAGCACGCCAGGCCGAAGGTTACCGGCCAGATGGCCGAGCGCCGGGCCCACTGGACCACGGTTTCGACCGTGGTCGTCAGGACCGGAATCTCAAACTCAGTTTCGAGTCCCATAGCGATACCTCTTTACCACCGCGGGACCGGGCCGCGGCGGCCGCTTGTAGTCGGGATCGGACTCAGGCCCCCAGTCGAGGACACCCTTCCGCCAGATGTAGACGTAGCCGACCAGCAGGATGAGGAAGAAGACGGTGATCTGGATGAGGCCGGGCCAGGCGAGTTCCCGGAACGCCATCGCCCACGGATAGAGGAAGGCGACTTCGATGTCGAACAGCAGGAAGATCATGGCAATCAGGTAGAACTTCACCGATTGCCGCTCGCGGGCGTCGCCGACCGGCGGCATGCCGCACTCGTAGGCCGCCAGCTTCTCGGGTGTGGGGTTCTTCGGCCCCAGGAGGTTGGAAATCACGAGGCCGCCGAGGCCGACGACGGCCCCAAGCAGCACCATCAGTCCGACACCACCCCAACCTTCCATGTGCGCAGCAACCCCAGTCACAACGTCCCCTGCGGGGCTTGTGAAGAAAAGGACAAACGGGTTGATGGTATCACGTGGCAGCCCCCTTCGGCTCGGCCAGCGCGGCCTGCGGCACAATGATGCGAATGCGGATCGCCTGGTTCAGTCCGGTGCCGCCCGACCCGCCCGGCATCGCGGCGTATTCGGCGGAACTCGTGCCGCTGCTCGCTCCATCCTTTGGGGCGATTGACCTTTACATCAAGACCTCATGGCCCCCTACTGATTTGGACGCCGACGAGGCAAAGCGGGTGGACAGGGTCGGGACTGCCCGCGCGGCCGCAACGCGTTGGTGCACGTCGTCCAATACCGCCATCCATTCCGCCCACGAGTTCGTATGGCGCCACCGCCGGGACCCGTACGACTTGATCGTCTATCACCTCGGCAACTCGACTGCCCACGACTATATGTGGGCGTATCTATTCCGTTACCCGGGTCTCCTCGTCCTGCATGACGCGCAGGTGCATCAGGCGCGGGCCCTGTGGTTGCTCCGGCGCCTTGAGCCGCGGTTGGAGGACTACCTCGCCGAGTTGCAGGCGGCGCACCCCGATGCGCCAGCGGGACTCGGTCACCTGTTCGCAGCCGGTATCGGCGGGAACCTGTATCGCTTGTGGCCCATGGTTGGGCTGGCGGTCCGCGCTTCCCGGATGACGGTGGTCCACAACGCCCACCTTGCCGAACGGCTGAGGCGGGACTGCCCCGGTGTGGAGATCCGTCACGTGGATATGGGCGTTGCCGACCCGCAAAGGGGGACAGTCCCCTGCTTCGACTCGACTCAGGGGACTGTCCCCAGTTGCGATGCGGCTCAGGGGACTGTCCCCTCTGTCCGGCAGCGGCACGGGATCCCGGATGGCGCCGTGGTGGCTGGGGCGTTCGGCGGCATCACACCCGAGAAGCGGATTCCCCAGCTGCTCGAGGCAGTGGCGGCGTCGTCGCGCCGCGACCTTCACGTGCTCCTCGTCGGCGCACGCGCCGGGCATTATGACGTGGACGCCGACGTCCGACGGCTCGGGCTGGAGCAGCGCGTGCACATCGCCGGCTACGTGCCGGATTCGGATCTGCCGGCCTGCCTCGCTACCGCCGACATCTGCTGGTGTCTCCGCTGGCCCTCGAACGGCGAGACCTCAGCCTCCTGGCTGCGCTGCCTCGCTGCGGGCAAGCCGACTTTGATCACCGCGCTCGCGCAGCTGCGCGATGTGCCGGCGCTGACGGTGAACGCCGACGGCGTGGCCGCCGTATCCACCAACGTGGAGGCGGTGGGCATCGCGATCGATCCGGCCGACGAGCCGCGCGACATCGGATACGCACTTGACGGGCTCGCCGGCGACACCGAGCTTCGCCGCACGCTCGGCGACAATGGACGCGCGCGTTGGGCCCGGCTCCATACCCTGACTCGCATGGCCGGTAACTATCACGCCGCGGTCAGCGAAGCCGTGCGGCAGCCCGCACCTGAAGCCAAGCTGCCGCACCACCTGCTGGACGATGGCACCGCGACGCTGCGTCATATCCTTGCCGAGATGAACGTGCCGGAGCCTGCCTGGTGACCCCCGGACGAAGCATTGCCGTCGCGCTGGTCGCCACGCTCAGCATCATCACCTTCCTGCTGCACGCCACGGTCGTGCGGCCGCGGCTGTTTCCTGCCGGCGCCGGAATCGCGCTGTCGGGC
Source organism: uncultured Acidobacteriota bacterium (assembly GCA_963709325.1). Classification (GTDB taxonomy): domain Bacteria; phylum Acidobacteriota; class Vicinamibacteria; order Vicinamibacterales; family UBA2999; genus VFZN01. The sequence continues at coordinate 588,165 of CAVPVV010000003.1, forward strand.
GACGCGGTATTCAACGAGCTGAGCGAGCAGGAACTGGTCGGCTTCGCACACCTGCCCGACATCCGGAGCGTGCTCGGCCAGCCGGTGATGGTGACTGCGGTCTGGCCGGGCGGCGAAGCCGATCGCGCCGGCGTGCGGCCCGGCGCACAAGTGCTCGCGATCACCGACCAGAACGGAGAGCGCCTCGATCTCAGCGAAGGCCTTCCCGCCGATGCCGCCGCGACTATCGCCACCTGGGTGCACATGTACCGGATGCCTCCGTCCGGCTCGATCACGCTGACGCTCCGCGAGCAGGGCGCGTCCGCGCCTCGAGACGTCACCGTGGAGCGATTGCCGGTGTGGTCACTCGACGCCAACACGCTGTTCGCCTGGTTCTGGCAGTTCCACGGCTGGGCACTGGCCAAACATCTCGTCTACACGCTGGCGGCGCTGCTCGTCGTCGGGCTCGGCGCCCGCGGTGTCACCGCCACGCTGATCACGCTGGCATTCCTGCTCATGGGGGCGACCGACGACGGGGCGCTGTTCGGCGAAGAGTGGCGAATTCCGCTGCTGGCGCCGGCGCTGGTCACCTTCTCGTGGACGCTGATGGCAGTGTCGTTCCCGGTGATCAGCCTGGCCATCCTCTACTTCCCCACCAAGGCGCCGGTGCTGCAGCGCCAACCGTGGCTCCGCTACGCCACGTGGCTGATCGCGGTGCCGCTCGGCTCGGTCGGTGTCGCGACCACGGCACGGCTCCTGGGGATGGACGCCGCTACTCCCGCCGTCGTCTGGTTCGCGACGCACCCACTCTTCTTCAACGGCCTTTTCGCCCTCGGCCTCACGACGAATCTCGGTTTCCTCGCCTACGCGGTGCAACGCTATCGGAGCAATCCCGACGCGGTCGAGCGGCGCCGCATCCAGACCGTGCTGGTCACCGCGGTGCCGGGGATGCTCGCCTACATGCTGATCACCGCGGTGCCGCTGATCGCCCGGGGACTCGGCAGCGACCTCCGCTGGCCCTGGCCGATCGCCGCACTCCTCGAGTTCTTGGTAATGCTTTCGGCGTTGGGCATGGCCTACGCGGTCGCGGTCCGCCGCGCGATGTCGCCGCGCACGGCGCTGCGGCAGGGCATCCAGTACGCGCTGGCCCGCAAGACGCTGCGAATCCTGACCGGTGCTGCCGGTGCTCCTGCTGGGCGTCGCGCTCGTCCGGCAGAGCGACCAGCCGCTCTCGGTCATCATCCAGGGGCGGCCTCTCTTCTACATCGCAATGCTGGTGATGGTCGCGCTCGGGCTCCGCTATCGGGACGCGGCGCAGCGCTGGCTCGATCGCCGGTTCTTCCGCTCCGAGTACGACGCTCGCGAGATCCTGCTGTCGCTGGCCAGCCGCGTTCCGCACGAGACAGATCCGCGCGCGCTGATCGCGCTGGTCCTCGCCGACATCGAATCAGCGCTGCACCCGGGCTCAATCGCGGTGCTCGCCGAGAACAACGGCGTCTACGAGGTGGCCGAGGCGCGTAATCGAAAACCGGAGCCGATGGCGTCCGGAAGCGGCCTGGTACAGCTGCTGCAGTGGTCCGATCAGCCGCTCGAAGTGTTCCTGGACGATCCGCGGTCGACCGTCGGCCGCCTCCCGGCATCGGATCGCGACTGGCTCCGGGCGGCGGGCGCGGCGCTGGTGGTGCCGGTGTTCGCGGGGACGAGCACCGACGACCGTCCGCTCATCGGCTTCATGGTCCTCGGCCCCAAGCGATCGGAGGAGTCGTTCACGCTCGAGGATCGGCAGATGCTCGCCGGCATCGCGTCGCAGATGGGGCTAGCGCTGGACCTGTCCCGGCTGCGGCGCCAGGCGGCGGCCACGCCGCGCGGCTTTGCGTCGCCCGCGCCAATCGCCACCACGGGCGTGCTCCCGGCAGTCGTGGACGTCGGTGCGGTGATCGACGGCAAGTACCGGATCGATTCGCTGATCGGCCGCGGCGGCATGGGCGCGGTCTACCGCGCCCGCGACCTGCGACTCGACCGCGACGTCGCAGTCAAGCTGGTCCGCGGCGAGCTCGTCTCGTCGCCCGACGCGCACGAGCGGTTCAAGCGCGAGGCGCAGCTGGCGGCGAGATTACAGCACCCATCAGTGGTGACCGTGTTCGACTACGGCACCTTGTCCGACGGCGCCGCCTACCTCGTGATGGAGTACGTCCGGGGCGAGGATCTGCGGGCGCGACTGACCCGCGGCACTCCGAACCGGATCGAGTCGGCGCGAATGCTGATGTCGATTGCCGAGGGCGTGGACGCGGCCCACCGCGAGCAGATCCTGCACCGCGACCTCAAGCCGGAGAATGTCCTGCTCCCCGAGAACGGCGGCCCGCCGAAGGTGTTGGACTTCGGCGTGGCGAAGCTGCTGCCGTCGGCTGACGCCCACGGCACGATGACGGCAGGAGCGACGATCGTCGGGACGCCGGCGTATATGGCGCCGGAACAATTGCGCGGCGGCCGGGTGGACGCGCGGTCCGACATCTACAGCCTCGGCGTACTGGCCTACGAGATGTTCACGGGCCGGTTGCCGTTCGGCGCCGGCTCGTTCGTGGACGTGGCAGTGCGACAGGGCGAGGAGCCGCCGCTCGAGGGCACGCCCTTGACGGATCGGGTCGCCGGGGTCCTGCGGCGGGCGCTTGCGTTCGATCCCGACAAGCGGCCGCCAACCGCGGTGGCGTTCGCGGCGGAGCTGCGCCGCGCCGCTGGCGAGTAACGCCGGGGCCGGCGTCAGTTCATCGCGGCGAGCTGCCGGTCGATCTCGGCAACTGCCTGTTGAATCTGTTCGCGCCGCACCGGGTGAGCGGTCGCTTCGAGCTGGCGCTGCAGCTCGGTCCGGGCGAGGCGGAGCGACTCGAACGCGCGGGTGCGTTCCGGGTCCACCTTCGGCCGGCGATCCCGCGCGGCCTTGCGGCTCTCCTCGAGTTCTTCCATGCGCTCCTGCAAGCGCGCGTCGGCGTCAATCAGTCCTTCAGCTGCGTCACCCATGTAGCCCACGATTATACAGGATGAGCCGGGCAAAGTGCAGGTGCGGTGCAAAGGTGCAAAGGTGCAGGCGGGCAAGGGTGCAGGGGTGCAGAGGTGCCGCACTCAGTTCACGAATGCGGCGATTCCCGTCTGCGCGCGGCCGAGGATGAGCGCGTGGATGTCGTGCGTCCCTTCGTAGGTGTTCACCACCTCGAGGTTGACCATGTGCCGCACGACGCCGAACTCGTCTACGAGGCCGTTGCCGCCCATCATGTCGCGAGCAAGGCGCGCCACCTCCAGCCCCTTGCCGCACGAGTTGCGCTTCAGCATCGACGTAATCTCGATGCAGGCGTGCCCCTCTTCCTTGAGCCGGCCCAGTCGCAGACACCCTTGCAGCCCGAGGGCAATCTCGGTCTGCATGTCGGCAAGCTTCTTCTGGATCAGCTGATTGGCGGCAAGCGGACGGCCGAACTGCTTCCGCTCGAGCACGTAAGCACGCGACCGGTGCCAGCAGTCCTCGGCGGCGCCAAGCGCGCCCCAGGCGATGCCGTAGCGGGCGCTGTTGAGGCACGCGAAGGGCCCCTTCAGGCCGCGCACCTCAGGAAACGCGTTCTCGTCCGGGCAGAACACGTCGTCCATCACCACCTCGCCGGTGATGCTCGTGCGCAGCCCGATCTTGCCGTGAATCGGCGGCGCGGTCACCCCCTTCATGCCCTTGTCGAGGATGAAGCCGCGAATCTCGTCGGCATCGTCCTTCGCCCAGATGATGAAGACGTCGGCGATCGGGCTGTTGGTGATCCACGTCTTGCTGCCGGTGAGCCGGAACCCGCCCGCAACTTTTTTCGCGCGCGTGGTCATGCCGCCCGGATCGGAACCGGCACCCGGCTCGGTGAGACCGAAGCAGCCGATCCACTCGCCCTTCGCGAGCTTCGGCAGGTACTTCTGCTTCTGTGCCTCGGTACCGAAGGCGTTGATCGGCACCATGACGAGCGAGCCCTGCACGCTCATCATCGAGCGGAAACCCGAATCCACCCGCTCCACTTCTCGTGCGACGAGGCCGTAGCTGACGTAACCCATCCCGGCACCGCCGTACTGCTCGGGAATGACGATGCCGAGCAGGTCGAGATCGCCCATCTCACGGAAGATCGAGGCGTCCACCTTCTCGGTGCGGAACATCTCGAGCGCGCGCGGCGCCAACCGCTCCTGCGCGTAAGCGCGGGCGGTCTCCCGGACCATGCGCTCTTCCTCGGTGAGCTGCGCGTCCAGCAGCAGCGGGTCGGTCCAGTCGAAACGCGTGACGGGAGGGGCGGCGATTTCGGTTTTCATATCAGCCCCATATTGTCCCATGATGTGGGCAGGTCATGATCTCCGGCCGGCCGGCCTTCCACCCGGCAGTCACCACCTGGTTCGAGTCGGCGTTCGAGCGCCCCACTCGCCCCCAGCGCGAGGGGTGGCCGGCCATCGGGCGCGGTGAGTCCACGCTGATCCTGGCGCCGACCGGCACGGGCAAGACGCTCACCGCGTTCCTCTGGTGCCTGGATCGGTTGATGTTCCATCCGGTGCCGGATCCGCAGCAGCGTTGCCGGGTCATCTATGTTTCGCCGCTGAAGGCGCTGGCGGTCGACGTCGAGCGGAACCTGCGGGCGCCGCTGGCCGGAATCGCCAACGTCGCGACGGCCCGCGGCGACCGGTTTCACACGCCATCGGTCGCGATTCGGACCGGCGACACCCCGGCCGGCGAACGGGCCCGCTTCCAGCGCGATCCCGCCGACATCCTCATCACCACGCCCGAGTCGCTGTTCCTGCTGCTGACCTCGAACGCGCGCGATCGGCTGCGGTCGGCGGACACGGTGATCATCGACGAGATCCACGCGCTGGTGTCGACCAAGCGTGGCGCCCACCTGGCACTCACGCTGGAGCGCCTGGAGCACGTGACCGGCCGGCCGGTGCAGCGGATCGGGCTCTCGGCCACGCAGCGGAACCTCGAAGAGGTCGGTCACTACCTGGTCGGCGCTCACCCGTCTCGCCCGACCCGCTCCTCACAGGCGCAGAAGGCTGGCAACGTCGAACAGTCGATTCACGACGAGTTCGGCGCAACCAAGACGAACGTCGAATACCGCCCGGTTACGCTGATCGACGCGCGCGAGCCGAAGCGCTTGTCGATCACGGTCGAAGTGCCGATTGCCGACATGGCGAAGGTCGGCTCGACAGTCGACCAGCCGAGCGGCCCCGCCGCGCAGGGCCCGCAGGTCCAGACCATCTGGAGTTCCATTCACCCGCGCCTGCTCGAGCTGGTCCGCGCCCACCGATCGACGCTGCTGTTCGTGAACAGCCGTCGCCTCGCCGAGCGATTGGCCGGCGCGCTCAACGAGCTGGCCGGCGAGTCGCTGGTCCGCGCCCACCACGGCTCGTTGGCCCGGGCCCAGCGCTCCGAGATCGAGGATCTCCTCAAGGCCGGCCGCCTGCGCGGCCTCGTCGCCACGTCCTCGCTCGAGCTCGGCATCGACATGGGTGCGATCGATCTCGTCGTCCAGATCGAGGCCCCGCCGTCGGTGGCGAGCGGTATTCAGCGCATCGGCCGTTCGGGTCATCGCATCGACGAAGCCAGCGAAGGGATCATCTTCCCGAAGTTCCGCGGCGATCTGCTGGCGGCGGCGGCAGTAACCGGCGCGATGATCAAGGGGCTCGTCGAACCGTCGCGCTATCCTCGCAATCCGCTCGACGTGCTCGCCCAGCAGATCGTCGCGCTCGCCTCGATGGATCGCTGGCTCGTGGACGATCTCTTCGCGCTGGTTCGTCGCGCGGCGCCCTACGCGGATCTGAGCCGGCGCGTCTTCGACGGCGTGCTCGACATGCTCTCGGGCCGCTACCCCTCGGACGAATTCGCAGAGCTCCGCCCGCGCGTGACCTGGGACCGCGTCAACGGCACCGTCGTCGCCCGCCAGGGCGCCAAGCGGGTCGCGATCGCGAACGCGGGCACGATTCCCGACCGCGGACTCTACGGCGTGTTCCTGGCCGGCGCCGAACGGGACGTGGCTCGGGTCGGCGAGCTCGACGAGGAGATGGTGTTCGAGGCGCGGGCCGGCGAAACCTTCCTCCTCGGCGCGTCGACGTGGCGCATCGAGCAGATCACTCACGACCGCGTCCTCGTGTCGCCGGCGCCGGGCGAGCCGGGCAAGATGCCGTTCTGGAAGGGTGAAGGCCCGGGCCGCCCGATCGAGCTCGGGCGCGCCATCGGCAAGCTGGTGCGGGAGCTGCGCGGCGCGACCCCAGACGAGGCGGCCACGCCGACTGCAGCAGCAACACGGCCTCGATCGACTCGCGGCGGAGAACCTTCTTCAGTATCTCGACGATCAGCAGCGCGCTGTTGACGTGGTGCCCGACGATCGCACGGTGCTGATCGAGAGATCGCAGCGACGAGCTCGGCGACTGGCGCTACTCCGTGCTGTCGCCATTCGGCTCGCGCGTCCACGCTCCGTGGGCGATGGCGGTAACGGCGCGTCTGCGGGATGAGCGCGGGCTCGAGGCCGAGGTGATGTGGAGCGACGATGGGTTCGTCGTCCGCGTGCCGGAGGGGGACGTGCCGCCCGACCCGTCGCTGTTCGTGCCCGATCCCGACGAGGTCGAAGGGCTCGTCGTCCGTCAGCTCGGTTCCACGGCGATGTTCGCGGCCCGCTTTCGGGAGGCCGCCGGACGCGCGCTGCTGCTGCCGCGAAGACGGCCGGGCGCGCGGGCGCCGCTCTGGCAGCAAAGGAAGCGCGCCGCGGACCTGCTGGCCGTGGCATCGCGTTTCGGCTCGTTCCCGATCATCCTCGAAACCTATCGCGAGTGCCTGCGCGACATCTTCGACGTGCCGGCGCTGGTCGATCTGTTGACGAAGGTCCGCAGCCGTTCCATCAGGGTGACGAGCGTGGACGTACGAACCCCGTCGCCATTCGCGGCCTCGCTGCTCTTCGGTTACGTGGCCAATTACCTCTACGACGGCGACGCGCCTCTAGCCGAGCGCAGGGCGCAGGCGCTGGCGGTCGATCAGGCTCAGCTGCGCGAGCTGATCGGCGAGGGCGAGCTGCGCGAGCTGCTCGACGCCGAGGCGATCGACGCGACCGCCCTCGACGCACAACTCCTGTCCGAGCGCCTGCACGCGCGATCGGTGGATGCGGTCCATGACCTGTTGCTTCGCCTCGGCGATCTCACGCGCGAAGAGCTGGCGCTGCGGACGGTCCCGGGGCTTGCCGACACCGCTGTGCCGCTGCTGGTCGCGGAGCGCCGGGCCCTGCCCGTGCGAATCGCCGGGGAGGAGCGGCTCGTCGCGGTCGAAGACGCAGCCCGTTATCGCGACGCGCTGGGAACGCCGCTGCCGATGGGCCTGCCCGAGTCGCTGCTCGATCCAGTTGCCGATGCGGTCGGCGAGCTGGTGCGCCGATACGCGCGGACGCATGGCCCGTTCACCGTCGATGACGTGGCGCGGCGGTTCGCCCTCGGACCTGGCGTGGTCACCGCTGCCCTGCAGCGGCTGGCTCAGAGCGGACGCGTGGTCGAGGGCGAGTTCCGGCCGGGCGGTCACGGCCGCGAGTGGTGCGATGCCGATATCCTCCGATCGCTGCGCCGCCGCTCGCTGGCCCGGCTCAGGCAGGACGTCGAGCCGGTCGAGCCCGCCGTCCTCGCCCGGTTCCTGGTCAACTGGCACGGGATTGGCCGTCGCCGCCGGGGACTCGACTCCCTGCTCGACGTCGTCGAACAGCTGCAGGGCGTTCCGCTGGTTGCCTCGACGCTCGAGCGACAAGTCCTGCCGGCCCGCATCGACAGCTACGAACCACCACTGCTCGACACGCTGATCTCGGCGGGCGAGGTTCTGTGGCTCGGCGTCGAGCCGCTCGGCGAGCGCGACGGCCGCATCGCGCTGTTTCTCACCGACCACGTAAAGGCGCTGCTCCCCGCGCACGGCAGCGGCGCGCAGTCGGGTCTCGTCGATCGCGACGCACGAATCTGCGCCTACCTGACGAAGCACGGCGCGTCATTCTTCGGCCCCGTGCACGAAGCGGCGGGAGGCGGCTTCCCGCAAGAGACCGTAGACGCACTCTGGTCGCTGGTCTGGAAGGGGCTGATTACGAACGACACTCTCCACCCGCTCCGCGCGTACGCGTCAGGCCCCGAGCGGGTGCGCCGCCCGGCGCGCGCCACGCCGTTTCGATCGCGGAGGCTGATCCCGCCCTCCGCCGAGGGGCGCTGGTCGGTCGTGAGCGTGATCGATCGCGCCACGCCGACGGCGTGGGCCAAGGCCGCCACCGAGCAGCTTCTCTCCCGTCACGGCATCGTCACGCGCGAGGTGACCTCGATCGATCCGTTGCCGGGAGGATTCACCGCCGTCTACCCGGTGCTGCGGCGGTTGGAAGAGACCGGGCGGGTGCGCCGCGGCTATTTCGTGGCCGGCCTCGGCGCGGCCCAGTTCGCGCAACCTGGTGCAGTCGACCTGCTGCGCGCCGAGCGCGACGTCCGAGACGAGCCGCAGGTGGCGACGCTGGCCGCCACCGATCCGGCCAATCCGTACGGCGCGCTGCTGGCGTGGCCAGATTGGCCGGAGGGCGACGGGTCGCGCGCGTCCCGATCCGCCGGCGCGCGGGTGGTGCTGATCGACGGCGCGCTCAGCGCGTGGATCGGGCGTGGCGATCGGCAGCTGTTGACCGCGCTGCCAGGTGAAGAGCCCGATCGTTCGCGGGTCGGCCGCGCGCTTGCCCGCGAGCTGGTACGCCTTGCCTACGACGATCCCGCCGAGCGTCGCGGCTGGCTGATCGCCGAGATCAACGGCGCCGCGGCCGCGGCCAGCCCGCTCGCCATCCACCTGATCGAAGCCGGCTTCGCCGCGACGAGCGGCGGCCTGCAACTGCGCGTGCCGAAGCGGACATCATGAACGTCCGCTCGCCAAGGCTCGCAACCAAGAGGTGGTGAGTGCCTGAAGGCGACACCATCTTCCGGGCCGCGGCGGCAATGCACCGCGCGCTTGCCGGCCGAGTGGTCACCGCGTTCGACACGGCATTCGCGCACCTTGCGCGCGTCCACGACGACACACCGCTGACCGGGCGCACCATCGACAAATGCGAGTCGGCAGGCAAGCACCTGCTGATCTGGTTCAGCGGCGAGCTGATCCTCCGCACGCACATGCGGATGAGCGGCTCGTGGCACCTGTACCGACCCGGGGAGGCGTGGCAGCGGCCGGCGCACCAGATGCGGGTGCGGATCGATACGGATACCTGGGTCGCTGTGGCGTTCAACGTGCCGGTGGCCGAGTTCTTGCGGGCCAGCGATCTGCCGCGGAACCGCGCGCTGGCATCGCTTGGCCCGGATTTGCTGGCGCCGGTGTTCGATCGTGACGAGGCGTTGCGGCGGCTCGCGGCCGCCGGGCCGCGACCGATTGCCGCCGCACTTCTCGATCAGCGTGTCGTCGCCGGCATCGGCAACGTCTTCAAGAGCGAGGTGCTGTTCCTCTGCGGCATCCACCCCGATCGCCCGGCCGACATGGTGACCGACGCCGAGCGGGCCTCGATCGTGGACACGGCGGTGCCGTTGATGCGAAGCAACACCGGACCGGGCGCCGTGGCAGAAATCGTCACGTATCGCGGTTTGCGGCGGACCACGCGGCAGGCGCACGGTGCCGAGAACCTGTGGGTATATGGGCGCGCCGGCAAGCCGTGCCGCAGGTGCGGCACGCCGATCGAATCGGCAAAGCGTGGGCTCGAGGCGCGTCCGACCTACTGGTGCCCGCGGTGTCAGCAGTAGATCAGGCGATGCGTTCCGGGTGAGCGTAGACGTTGAAGCTCTCGCCTCGTACGAAGCCGCAGAGCGTAATCCCCGCCTCGCGGGCGAGGTCGATGGCGAGGCTCGACGGCGCCGACACCGCGCAAATCATCGGGATACCGGCGAGCAACGCCTTCTGCACCAGCTCGAACGAGGTCCGGCCCGAAACCTGGAGGATGGCGCGCGACTGCGGCAACTTCCCCTCGAGCAGCATCCGGCCGGTGATTTTGTCCACGGCGTTGTGCCGCCCGACGTCCTCGGCAACGCGGAGGATGCCGCCCTCGAGATCGAACAGGCCGGCGGCATGCAGACCGCCGGTAACGTCGAAGACGCGCTGCGTCTGACGCAGCGCCGGGGGCAACGACGCGATGACGGCGGCGGGCACGGTCCAGTCGCCGGCCACGTTCGGAACCCGCACCCGCAGCGATTCGATGGTTCGCCGCCCGCACAGGCCGCACGAGGCCGTCATCATCACCTGGCGCCGGTTCGACAGCCGGTCGTCCAGCCGCATCACCGCCTCGCCCATCACCGTCACGTTGAGGACATTGCCGCGGCCTTCGTCGTCGGCGTCGAGGCAATATTCGATCAAGCCGATTTCGTCGGCGCCGTGGATGACGTCTTCGGCCAGCAGAAACCCGGCCGCGAGATCGCGATCGGCCCCGGGCGTGCGCATCACGACGGCAAACGGCGCGCCGTTGACGCGCACCTCCATCGGCTCCTCAACCGCGACGCGATCGCGGCGCGGGCCCGCGTCGGTCCCGATCCGCTCGCACTCGTAGAGACGATCGCCGGTGTCAGGCATGGCTGCGCGCTGCGACAGACCGCACCATTATGCCTTGGCCGCCAATTCATCCTGGCGCCGCCGGTGACGCGGGTGGCGATCGGCGATGAGCGACGCAACGATCGACCCACCGACCACCGCCGTGATGATCGCGAGCGACCAGGAATGATGTCGCTCAGCTCGATAGTGACCAGCGCGAGGTGTAGCGGCGTGGCAGGAAGCACGCCGCCGATGCGCCCGTGACGGCGGCGTACGCCCACCAGTACTCGGCGAACGGGAAGAGCATCCAGTCGATGCTACGGGGCGCCGATACGTTGAAAACCTCGATTAATCAGTGGACCCGAGCTTCTTTTTTCGAAATAGCCCGACGCACCTCGTCGATGACGACCTCGGGCAGCGCGGGCTTGACGACGAAGCGATCGCAGCCGGCCTCGCGGGCGGCGTCGATGGCGCTCGACAGGGCATGGCCGGTGAGCGCGACCACCGGTATGTGTTGGGTCCGGGCGTCGGCCTTGAGCTGGCGGGTGGCTTCCCAGCCGTCCACGCCCGGCAGCGACAGGTCCATCAGGATGACGTCAGGCGAGAGCGAACGCGCCAGTTCGACAGCTTGTGCGCCGTCCGCTGCTTCGGCAACCCGGAAACCACTGACCAGCAATGACTCCGCATACATCTCACGGGCGTCATCGTAGTCGTCTACCACGAGCACGAGCGGGCCTTGGGGGGCGTCCACCGGCCGCAACGGTATGACGATGGTGTGAATCCGTCAAGCACAACCTGCGGTGGCACCGCTTCAGTCTCGAGTTGGTGGGGCCAGCCGGGCCGTTTGTTACGATGGTCGGATGGCCGCAACCTATTCTTTCGACATCACCTCAACGATCGACATGCAGGAGGTGGACAACGCGATCAACCAGGCCCGCAAAGAGCTTGCGCAGCGCTACGACTTCAAGGGCTCCACGGCCGCAGTCGAGATCGATCCGAAGGCCAACACGATGACCCTGTCGGCCGAGGACGCCTTCCGCCTCGAGGCACTGTGGGAAATTCTCTCGACGCGCATGGTCCGCCGCAGCGTGCCGGTGAAGAACCTGAAGCGCGGTGACGTGGAGGCTGCTGCCGGCGGTACGGTGCGCCAGGTCGTCACGCTGCAGATGGGAATCCCGATCGAATCGGCGCGCGACATCGTCAAGCACCTGAAGGACATGAAGATGAAGAAGGTGCAGGCGGCGATTCAAGGCGATCAGGTGCGCGTGTCCTCGCCGTCGAAAGACGAACTGCAGGCCGCCATGGGCGCGCTGAAGGCGAAGGATTTCGGCGTCGCGCTCCAGTTCGGCAACTATCGGTGACACATCTCGTCCGCGCCGTATCGAAGCTGGGGCTCGCCAGCCGCGCGGAGGCGCGCAGCCTGATCGCGGCTGGTCGCGTCACCGTGAACGGGCGTGTGATTCGCGACGCGCTCGCGACAGTCGATCTGGCTCGGGCAACGATCGCAATCGATGGCCGGGCTGGAGTTCCGGCGGCTCGGGTCGTCATCGCCCTGCACAAACCGCGCGGCGTTGTCACGACGCGGCGGGACCCGGAAGGACGACCGACGGTGTACTCGCTGATCGCGGAGCCGCCGGTTCCGGTTGTCGCGGTCGGACGCCTCGACCTCGCGACGTCAGGGCTTTTGCTCTTCACCAACGACACGCGCTTCGGCGACTGGCTCACGGACCCCCGCTCGGACGTGCCGAAGGTGTACCTCACGACCGTGCGCGGCCGCGTCACGGATGACGATGTGGCGCAGCTGAGCGCCGGCGTGAAAAGCAACGACGAATCGCTGGCGGCCGCGGAGGTGCTGCTGCGGAAGGCCTCGGCGCGCGAGTCGCACCTGGTGATCACGCTCACCGAGGGGAAGAACCGGGAGGTGCGGCGCCTCTGCGCCTCCATCGGCCACGAGGTCACTCGGCTTCGACGCGTTCAGATCGGCGGCCTCGAGCTCGGCCTCCTGCCGCCGGAAGCCTGGCGCATCGTCGAGGACGAGGAGCTTGTTCGAGCGTTCCCGCGCTTCGCCGGGTTCCAGAAGCTCGAGGGGACAGTCCCCTGAGCCGGATCGAAGCAGGGGACAGTCCCCTGCTTCGGATCGTGTCAAGGTTCGACGTCAATGGCAGTTATTGCAGCAACTTGGCGCCGAGACCGAGGTAGAAGAGCAACGTCGTGACGTCGGCGGCGGCGAGGACGAGCGGGCCTGACGCAATGCGCGGATCGGCCTTGAATGCTCGCAGCAGCGTCGGCAACAGCACGCCGTACAGGCACGCCATCACCATCGACGCCGCAATCGCGCCGCCAATCACGAGCGCACCGGCCAGGTTGTGGCGCCACAGGAACACGACCGACGACACCACCGCCGCGCAGCTCACACCCAGCAACACCGCGGTCCGGGCTTCCTTCCACAAGGCCTGGGCAATGCGGGCCGGCTTGACCGAATCGTCCGAGAGCACCTGCAGCGTCAGGGTAGCCGACTGCATGCTGACGCTTTCCGCCAACGCCAGCACGATTGGAATGAACAGCGCGAGCACGACGACGTGCTCGAGCAGTACCTCGAACTGAGAAGCAATGGCGGCACAGAGCAGCCCGCCGACGATGTTCGACAGCAGCCACGGAAAGCGATCCAGGAACGCCGTCCATGGCGTCCGCATCGCCGTGGCGTGCACGCCCAGCAGCTGGAAGATGTCGTCGTAGGTCTGGCGGGCGAGGTCGATGACCTCGTTGGTGAACAGGCTCACGTCCACCACGCCGACCAGCGTGCCGTTGTCCTCGATCACCGGAAAGGCGAGGAGCTTGCGCGACGCGAAATACTCGCTGGCGACCAGCACGGTGGCCCAGCTCGGGATGGCCACGACGTCGCCGATCATCACCGCCTCGACGAGCTGATCGGGCTCGGCGGCGAGCATGTAGCGCGCCGGGACGACGCCGACCAGGCGGCGCTGTCCGTCCACGACGTAGAAATAGTGGATGTTCGCGGCGCTGCTCGAGGCCCTGACCACCTGCAGGACGTCGGCAATGGTCTGCCCGGTCGTCAGCGTGACCGGCACCGGCCGCACCAGCGGACGAATCGGATCGTGGAGGTTGGCGGCGGTCAGGGGAGCCGCGGCGCTCTTTTTGTGCTGAATATTCGGCAGAGAGGAAATTTTATCTAAAGTGTGCGGCTGTGTACGTCATCATGCGTGGTGTCCTCATCGCGCGTGATGGACAATCCCCCGCTTCGTAAATCCACTACTCGACGGAAAGGTTCGAAAGCATGACACGGAGTCGGTTGGCAGTGTGTCTCGCGCTCGGCGTGGCGGTGGTGTCCGCCGGCGCCGGGCTGATCGCCCAGGGGACGGCCCCCGGGGCTCCCAGCAACCTCACCTATCAGGCGAACGGCGGATTCGTCCTGCTCAACTGGATCTCCAGCCCGGGCATGACGCCGACCTTCGATCCGAACTCCAGCTTCTACCGACTCGAGGCCGCCTACGGCGCGGGCCAGGCTCCGTTCTTCACCTGGGACAGCTCAACCCGCGGTGACACGCCCGACTCCCGCAAGATGTTTTACATGCTGACCGATTTCGGCGCGGGCGGCGTGGCGCCCAACACCTACTACGTGAAGATCCGCGGCGTGAACCACGGCGTGGTCGGGCCGGCGTCGAACGAGGTCGCGGTCCAGGTAACACCCGGTTGCCAGGCGCCCGGCGCCCCGACTGACTTTACCGGCATCATGCGCGGCAGCACTGTCTACATGGGCTGGAACGACGGCAACGGCGGCATCCCGTCCCAGTACGTGGTTGTGGCCCGCTATCAGTCCGGCGGCCCGGTGATTGCCGCGCTCCCGATCGCCAAGCCGGCGGCCAACGGCGTAGAACCGCCGCAGGGCGGATACCTCAACGTCGGTGGCGTCCCGAACGGTACCTACTACGTGCAGGTGTACGCGCAGAACGGCTGCGGCACCAGCGCGTTGTCGAACGAAATCGTGGTGAATGCCCCGAACAACGGACCGGCGGTCCGGACCCCGAACGCGGCCTCGGGCAAGCTCCCCTGGTTCCAGGTACGGGACCTCGTGCAGGCGGCGACCGCTGCCGCGGGATCGCGGATCGACGGTTCGCAGTCGTGCCCGGTCCGGCCCGGCTTCCCGGCCGACGACATCGAAGCGCGCAAAACGCAGCGCAACGCCTACGTCGACTTCGTGGTCGCCTACCTCCGCCAGAATTTCGATCAGCGCTTCGGCTACAACGCCAAACCCACCCGCGCGAACGCACAGGTCGCCGGCGACGAGATCGCGTTCCACTGGGGCAGCGATGCGCCGGAGGGTTCGCCGAACGTGTATCTGATCGACACGCTGGGCGGCCACTGCACCTTCAGCCGCGAGTCGCGCGACTACCGGCCCTTCTTCAATGAATACGGCCGCTTGACAGCCGCGGGCGCGTTCTAAGCATCGGAGTCGGACCAGCCCGCCTGAGCGCGCGCGATCAGGCGGGCATTTTCCTGTATAACGAGGAGCGACCGGTTCCCGGGCCGGCGCTCGAGTTGAACCCGGGAAGAACAGAACAACGTTCCGCGATGAAGTTGCTTCACGCGGCTCGAGCGCTGTCCGGCCCGGTGTTGGCCCTCGCGATAGTGCTGTCTCCGGTCGCGGCCCGCGCGACAACGATCACCGTTTCCGGCTCGCAATTCGCCATTGACGGCGTGCCCCAGTTCCTGGTCTTCGTCTCTTATTTCGGCGCGCTGAGACACAGTGACTCGACGCTCGATCTGGCGTTCGCCTACATGTCTTCCGCCGGCGTTCGCGGCATCCGCGTGTTCCCCAATTGGTGGCAGAACATCCAGGACGGCGTGTGCGTCCCTGACTCCGACACGCTGATGCTGCCCGACGGCAGCGGCGCGTTGAATCAGGTCCAGATGGACAGGCTTCACCGTGTCATCGATCTGGCAGACCGCTACGGCATTGTCGTTGACGTCAGCTTCGCGATCGAAACAGTGCCGGGCGTGTCATACGAAGGCTACAGGAACGCGCTGCAGACGGCTTACGGCAGCCTCGGACGGCACCCGAACGTGATGGTGGATCTGCAGAACGAATTTAACCTGGCGGTGGAGGCTTGCGGGAAACCGGCGATCCCGCCGGCCCAGATGGGCGAGCTGCTGCATGACTTGAGATCCTCCCGGCCGGCCGGCACCGCCCCGATCATCACGGTGGCGTCTGCCGATCAGAACGTGCACGGCGCAGAGGCAGGCGGGTTTGCCGAGACGTTTGGCTTCGACGCCGTCGCGTACCACGACCCGCGGCGGTATCCCACAACCGGCTATGCCAGCGAGGAAGGGTGTGCCGCAAACAGCCTCTCTGCTCCGCTGAAATGGGTGCGTTGCACGTGTCAGCGCGTGGACGATGTGCAGTCCGCGACCGCGCGTCCCGTCTACTTGCAGGAGCCTGGACAGTCGAACGTCGTTCCGCCCGCGGACCCCGCCGATGCCGCCTACTCTGACAACTACCTGCTCGAAGCCGTCGCGCGGGCCAAGGCCAGCGGGGCCGCGGCCTGGACGCTCCACACCGAAAGCGGCTTTGCCTTCCACACCTCAGATCAGCCGCCGGCGCCGCCGAATCTCACCCTCGTTGAAGCCGACTTCCTCGAGCGGCTCGACCAGACCCTCGCGGGCGTGCCATGGAATGTGGGATGTCCGTGACCGACGGACATCGGTACAAAGCAAAACGCCCGGCCCCATGAAGGACCGGGCGTCTGCACCCAACCGCAGGTTCGGAGTTACTCGACGTAGGAGTAGCCGCAGTTGTCGCACACCCACATGCGACCCTGCTTGTACATGTTGTAACCGCACTGCGGGCAGATGCGGTACTCACGGCCTTCCTTGTCGATCAGCTTCTTGTCGCCGTCCTTCTTGTCGCCAGTGTCGAACGGATCCTTGGGCTCTTCCTTCGGCTGCTGCTGAGGCTCCTGCGCCAGCGCAGGAACGACGGCCAGGCCAATCGCGCCAGCGAACAGGGCCGAACCACGCAGGAAACTACGACGGTCGAAGCTCTTTCCGAATTCGTTCTCGAACATGGACGCTGTCTCCCTTACGAGTCCGGTGCGGGGACGAAAAAATCCGGGCGGGACGTAAGTTGCAGGAGGACGCCCCACCCGGTGCTTCCCCTCTGTCGTTGTCCGGCAAGAATACGATAGACGGCTTCCCGGCGGTTGTAATCCTTTGTCATTCCGGCAGTTCACCTCAACTGCCGAGTTTCCGGCAATTGCACTATTCGAGCATGACCGGCAGCGCTGGCTCGCCGTCCTGGTCGGCCGGTTCCGGCAGTCCGTTGAGGAAACGCGCACACGCGTTCCAGCGGAGACGGGCCTCGTCGTTGCCGTGCGGCCGGTCGGATTCCGCGCGCTCGTAGTGCACCATCGCTTCCCGCATCCAGTTACCGGCCGAGATCAACCGGTTGTGGCCACCACGCTCGAGGATCGCGCGGGCCCGCCGTTCCGCCACCAGCCCGCTGAAGTACGCCCGCTCGTAGGCCGAATCGAGCCGCGTGACTAGCGATTGCGCCCGCGCCACCAGCTGGCCGTCGCCGGTCACGAACTGGTCCGTTAGCGCAAGCAGCAGCATCACCAGGGCGTCGCGGTTGTCCGGCTCGGCCGCGAGGATGTCGAGGCAGATGCTCTCGGCCTGGTCCGGTTCGTTCAGCAACCGGTAGCGCTCGGCCTTGCTGAGCGCGGCTGGAATGGCGTCGATGGACAGGGGCTTGAGCGGAAACATCTGGTGCCTCCTATCTGAACATCCTGAGCAGCCTGGTGACCGGGTCGTAGAAACGATCGACCACGCGCTCCTTGAGCGGGATGATCGCATTGTCGGTGATGTGAATGTGCTCGGGGCAGACTTTGGTGCAGCACTTCGTGATGTTGCAATAGCCGAGGCCGTGCTCGTCTTTGAGGTCGCGCAGCCGGTCGCCGGCGTCGAGCGGATGCATCTCCAGCGCGGCGCTGTAGGTGAAGAAACGCGGGCCGATGAACTGCTCGTGCTTGCCGTGGTCGCGGAGCACATGACAGACGTCCTGGCACAGGAAGCACTCGATGCACTTGCGGAACTCCTGGACCCGGTCGGCGTCGGGCTGCGACATCCGCCAGGTGCCGTCCTTCTCGCGCGGCTTCGGCTGGAAGCGTTGAATGCCCTGCTTGACGCGGTAGTTCCACGAGACGTCGGTGACCAGGTCCTTGATGAGCGGGAAGGCCCGCATCGGCTCGACGGTGACCGGCTCGTCGAGGTTGAGCGTGTTCAGCCGGCTCATGCACATCAGCCGGGGCCGGCCGTTGATCTCCGCCGAGCACGACCCGCACTTCCCTGCCTTGCAATTCCAGCGACACGCGAGGTCCGGCGCCTGTTCCGCCTGGATCTGATGCACTGCGTCCAGCACCACCATGCCTTCGGACACCTCGGTGCGGTAATCCTTATAACCACCGGTCTCGCCCGGGTTACTCCGCCAGATTCGGAACGTCGCCTGCATTCGGTCGCTCCTGACACGATCACTGTTTCTGTTCCTCGATCACCTGCTTCAACTCGGCCGGCATTTCCGGCAGCAGCTCGCGCGTCACCTGCATGCCGCCGTCTCCGCTCCGCCGGACGGCGATGTTGGACTGACTGAATTCCGCGGCCTTGTCGGGGAAGTCCTCCCGGAAATGTCCGCCGCGGCTTTCCTTGCGCTCGATCGCCGAGCGCGTGATGGCTTCGGAGACGTCGAGCAGGTTCCGCAAATCGAGGCAGGTATGCCAGCCGGCGTTGTACTCGCGGTGGCCCTCGATGCCGGCCCGTTCCGCGCGTTGACGCAACCGGCCCAGCTCCTCGAGCGCCTCGACCATCTCGCGCTCGGTGCGCACAATCCCGACCAGGTTCTGCATCGTCCGCTGGAGATCCTGCTGGACGCGATACGGGTTCTCGCTGCCGCTGCCCCGCTCGAACGGGGCGAGCGCCGCCTGTGTCGCCCGTTCGACCGCGCCACCGTCGATCGACAGCGCGGCGCGGTTGCGCGCGTGCGCGGCTGCGAACTCGCCAGCCCGTTTGCCGAAGACGATCAGGTCGGACAGGGAGTTGCCGCCGAGCCGGTTGGCCCCGTTGATGCCGGAGGCGCACTCGCCCGCCGCGAACAGGCCGGGAATCGACGATTCCTGGGTGTCGGCGTCAACCCGGATCCCGCCCATGATGTAGTGGGTCGTCGGTCCGACTTCCATCGGCGTGGTCGTGATGTCGAGGTCCGCCAGCTCCTTGAACTGGTGGTACATGCTCGGCAGCTTGCGCTGGATGTGGGCCGCGGCGTCGGGCAGCTTCTCCTTGATCCATGCGATGTCGAGGAAAACGCCGCCATGCGGGCTGCCCCGTCCTGATTTCACTTCGCGATTGATGCAGCGCGCCACGTGATCGCGGGTGAGGAGCTCGGGCGGCCGGCGCGCCGACTTGTCGCCCTGCGTGTAGCGCCAGCCCTCGTCGGCGTCGGACGCGGTCTGCGGCTTGTAGTTGTCGGGGATGTCGTCGAACATGAAGCGGCGGCCTTCGCTGTTCTTGAGCACGCCGCCTTCCCCGCGCACGCCCTCCGTGACGAGAATTCCCTTCACGCTCGGCGGCCAGACCATTCCGGTCGGATGGAACTGGACGAACTCCATGTCGATGAGCTCGGCGCCGGCACGGTAGGCGAGCCCGTGGCCGTCTCCGGTGCCTTCCCACGAATTGCTCGTGATCTGGTAGGCACGGCCGACACCGCCGGTCGCGAGCACGACCGCCTTGGCCGCGAAGACGTGAAAGCGTCCGCGCTCCCGGTCGTAGGCGAGCACGCCGGAGACGCCGCGGTCGTCGAGCAGCAGCTCGATGACGGTGAACTCCATGTGCACCGTGACACCGAGGTGAATGGTGTGGTCCTGCAGGGTCCGGATCAGCTCCAGGCCCGTACGGTCGCCCACGTGCGCGAGCCTCGGGTACCTGTGGCCGCCGAAGTTGCGCTGAAGGATCCGGCCGTCGGGCGTGCGGTCGAAGACCGCGCCGTAGGCCTCGAGCTCGCGCACGCGATCGGGCGCTTCCCTGGCGTGGATTTCCGCCATCCGCCAGTTGTTGACGTACTGGCCGCCGCGCATCGTGTCGGCGAAGTGGACGCGCCAGCTGTCGCGGTCGTCGGTGTTGGCCAGCGCCGCCGCCATCCCGCCTTCGGCCATGACAGTGTGGGCCTTGCCGAGCAGCGACTTGCAAATCAGCCCGACGCTGACACCCGCCTCGGCCGCCTCGATGGCGGCGCGCAGGCCGGCGCCGCCAGCGCCCACGATGAGCACATCGTAGCGAACTGCCTCCGACGCCGGCATCTCAGAGAATCCTCAGGTCGGTCAGTACGCCCATCGAACAGAGGCGGACGTAAAGGTCGGAGGACATGACACTGATCAGGCTCATCCAGGCAAACAGCTGGTGTCGGCCGTTGAGGCTCGAGACACAGGCATACGCGTAGTCGCAGGCTGGGACCTTCGAAATCTCGTCGAGGCGACCGCCGACGACGTGGCGCAGCACGTGGCATCCCCAGGTGTAGCAGGCGAGCAGCACGACGTTGAAGCCGAGCACCAGCGTCCCGACCCCGATCCCGAACTGCTTCGCGCCGGTCGCGGGATTGGTAAACCACATCGCCAGCCAGACGTCGTAGGCCAGGAACGCGATGAAGACGATGGCCACCCACATGAAGAAGCGATGCACGTTCTGCAGGATCAGCGGAAACGAGTTCTCGCCCCAGTAGCCAGAGCGAGGCTCACCAACTGCACAGGACGGCGGGTCGGCCCAGAACGACTTGTAGTAGGCGCCGCGGTAGTAGTAGCACGTGAACCGGAAGAGGCCGGGAAACGGAAGGATGAGGAGGGCAGGCGAGAACGGCAGCCAGCCAGGCCATGCAGCGGGCTTCGGCCCGAACCACGCGTGCTGCGAGTCTCCGAACAGTTCCGGGGAGTAGAACGGCGACAGATACGGGCCGTAAGTGTAGTGATCGCCCTGGAACGCAGCCCAGGTCGCATAGACGACGAACGCCGACAAGCCAACGAATACCACGAGAGGCGCGGCCCACCAGGCATCCCGGCGCGCGGTGGCGCCAAAGCCCTGGCGAACGGCCGCGACCGGTATGACCTGCATCCAAGCCTCCGGAAACGAGTTTACGGCACGTTCACTTCCTCGGCGCGCATCCGGCCGAGATTGCCGCCAACCATAGTCAACGGGGTGCAGGATGTAAAGCGTCTTGTCGGCGATCGGTACATCAACGCGCGCGATCGCGTCAGCCTGCGGCGCCGACTTCCGTCACGTCTTCGACGCGCACCTCGTTCTCGAGGATGCGATGCACCGGACAGCGGCCGGCAATCTCGCGCAGCCGCACCCGCTGAGCCTCATCCAGGTCGCCCTCGATCGCGAGATGTCGGCGAATGACGTAGACGCCGGCGATTGTCGAGGCCGTCATCCTTACCTGTACGTCGCGGAGCGCCCAGCCCTTGCGGCGCGCGTACATCTTCATCGTGATCGCCTCGCACGCGCCGAGCGCGACGAGCAGTGTCTCCGGCGGCTCGGGGCCGGTGTCGGTCCCGCCCAGGCCGATCGGCTCATCGAGGCGGAGGCGGTGGGTGCCGATCTCCGCGTCGACCGCGAGGCCGTCCGGCGACACCGTGCGCACGATGACTTCATTCATGAGGAGCGAGCATAGCAGGCGGCGGGTGGCGCGGCCGACTTCGCTTGTCCGCGCTGCCGCCGCGGGCTCGGCTTTCGCCGTGGAGGCCGCGCGCCGCGGCCCGCGGCGCCGGACGCGCTGCCTGCTACGTGTTCCGCAGAAACGTCGCGACCTCGTGAAAGAAGGGCCGCAGCACCTGGACCGCCTCGTCCGGAAGCGCCGCCTCGTCGAGCGCGCGGTCCATCAGCTGGACCCACCGGTTGCGGGCCGCTTCGTCGAGCCGGAACGGCGCATGACGCATCCGCAGTCGCGGATGGCCGCGCCGCTCCATGTAGGTCGGCGGGCCGCCAAAGCGGCCGATCAGGAACAGGCACAGCCGCTCCTCCGCCCCCGCCAGATCGTCACGCGGATACATCTGGCCGAGGACGTCGTCATCTGGCACTTGCGCATAGAACGCCGCGACCAGCCGACGGAACCCCTCCTCGCGAATCAGCCCGTAGACATCTCCCTCATCCACGACGGGATCATAGTCAAGGCAGAAGGCAAAAGGCAGAAGGCAGAAGCAGAACCGGGATCGTATGATCGTCGAATGGCCGAACACGACGATGCCCCGAAGAGCGCACTCGAAATTGCGATGGCCCGGCTCCGCCAGAAGGATGCGGAGCGAGGCGAATCGGCCGCGACCCTGACCGACGAACAGAAGGCGCGCATCGCCGAGATCCGGCAGGCCGCGCAGGCGAAGCTGGCGCAGGAAGACATCCTCTACCAGGCCTCGCTGGCCAAGACCTGGGAGCCCGAGGCGCGCGCGAAGCTCGAGGCGCAACATCGCGCCGACGTGACGCGCATCAACGAGGACGCCGAGCGGAAGGTCGCCAAGCTGCGCGCCGGCACCCAATGACGATTGAGGCGGCGACCAGACGAGCTCAGGAGAAAAGCGAGCGAACGACAAACCACACGTTGGCAGGCCGCTCGGCAAGCCGCCGCATGTACCACGGGAACCAGTAGGAGCCGTAGGCGATGAGCACGCGCACGTCGGCGCCATCGCCAGCGAGGCGGAGCTGCTCGGCGCGCTGGATGCCGTAGAGCATGTGGAACTCGTAGGCGCCGTCAGCGATGCCTGCCGACTTCGCGTGTTCCCGGATTCTCGTGATGAGCGCGATGTCGTGCGTGCCGAACACGGCGCGCGAGCCGCGGGTGCGGCCCTCGGCGGAAGCCATCTTGCGGGCCAGCTCGAAGTACTGCTGCGTCAACGTCTCGCTTGAGCGGGAAGGCAACCGACGGCGGTTCCTTGTAGGCACCTTTCACCAGGCGAACGCCTATCCCGCGCGCCTGCATGTCGGCGAGGTCCTCTTTGGTCCGGAACAGATACGCCTGCAGGCAGACGCCGACGGCAGCGACTTCGCTCCGTAGCCGGCGAACGATGTCCAGGGTGACGTCGACGTAGGGGGACTGCTCCATGTCCACCCAGAAGTAGCTGCCCGTTTCGGCGGCCGCGCGCGCCAGTGCCAGCGCGTGCTGGTAGGCGAACTCGCGATCGATGTCGAGCCCGAGCTGCGTCAGCTTGATCGAAGGCTCGCACCTGAGCCCGAGTCTCCGTATCCGCACGATGCCGTCGATGTAATGCGTGGCAACGGCGTCGGCTTCAGCGCGGTCTCGTACATTTTCGCCAAGGCGGGTGAAGACCGACGCGATACCGGAGCTCTCCAGGCCGCGGGCCGCCTCGAGCATGTCGTCGAACTCCTCGCCCGGCATGAAGCGCGAGACCGCACGGCGGACGAACGGTACCCGAGTACCGTGCTCACGCAGCCAGGTATTGTCCGAGACCTTCAGGATCAGAGTGCGGGCGATGCTCATCGGTCGCGCAGGAGTGGATTCATGACGGCTGATTCTCTGCGATCGGCTGCAGGGTGTGAAGCGGCCCGAGCCGTCCCAGAATCGGCCAGGCCCACAGCACGGCGAACACCACGCCAATGGTTGCCACTCCCCCGCCGACCACGGACGCGATCGGACCGAAGAGCGCCGCGGTCGTACCGCTCTCGAACGCACCGATCTCGTTCGACATGCTCACGAACAGGTGCTTGACCGCCGAGACCCGTCCGCGAAGCGCGTCCGGGGTAATCATCTGCTCCAGCGTCAGGCGGATGACGACGCTGACGTTGTCGCAGACTCCAGCGAGGTAAAGGCACGCGAGCGAGAGGCCGACGTGGCGCGACAATCCGAAGCCGATCGTCGCGAGCCCGAAGCCGGCAACAGCGGCAAGCAACGCCCGGCCCGGACGCGGCCACGGCCCCCGCCGCGTCTGCAGCAGCGCCATCGTCAGCGCTCCGGCCGCCGGCGCCGCGCGCAACCAGCCGAGTCCCGACGGGCCGACCTGCAGGATGTCTTTGGCGAAGATTGGCAGCAGCGCGACCGCGCCGCCGAAGAGAACAGCGAAGAGGTCGAGCGTGATCGCGGCAAGGAAGACCGGGTTTCGGGACACGAACTGGAGACCCGCCAGCACGCCCCCTTCGGCTCGCCCGCTCGGTGCGGCTGGAGCTCGGGGCACCAGCAGCAACAGCACCACGAACGCAGCCTCGGCCAACGCGGCGACGGCGAACGCAGCCGCGGACCCGCCCGTCGCGGCAATGATGAGCCCTCCGGACGCCGGACCGGCAATGGCGGCCAGCTGGACGCTGGACGCCACCCACGCATTGAGGTTGGCGAACACCGGCGGCGGCAGCAGCTGCGGCAGGATCGTGTTCACCGCGGGTGCGGCAAAGGCGCGGCCGACGCCAACGAGCGCGACCAGCCCGTAGACGAGCGCGACCGGGCCGTCGAGAGCGGCAAGGATCGCCAAGCCGCCGGCCGCGACGGCCAGGCCGGCATGCGCGCACATGCTGACGGTGCGGCGCGGAAAACGGTCGGCGGCGTGGCCAGCCGGCGCCATGAACAGCAGCACCGGCGCCGCCTCGAACAACCCCACCAGGCCGAGCGCCCACGCCTCCCCGGTCCGCTCGTACAACTGCCACCCGACCGCGACCGACACGATCTGGTACCCGGCAACCGCCGCAAATCGGCCGGCGGTGAACGCGCGAACAAACGGATAATCGAGGGCCTGTGGCTGCAACGTCACGCTGGAACGGTTCTTGATGAACAGCGTACACGAGGTGTGCATGGTCCTCGGGAGTGGACGATTGCTGTTCCGAACGGCGGTTTTCGCGGCGCTATTGACAGCGACGCTGGCGTCCTCCGAGGCCAGGGCACAATCGGCGGTCGGCTTTACGGGTGGGGCATCAATCGATCCCGAGCAGGGTTACGTCGGCGTCTTCTACCAGACCCCTGACATCGGCGGGCGCTTCCGGCTTCGCGGCGGTCTCGACGGCGGCTTCGGGCAGGACATCCGTCTGGGCACCGTCAACATCGACTTCGTCTACCTTCTCCCGCTCGGACCGGGCCCATGGAAGTTCCTCACCGGCGGCGGTCCCACCATCGTTCTCCTGCACTCGGCTGACGATACCCACGACACCGGCACCGAATTGACCGCCGGCGGCTCGTGGCTGCTCGGATTCGCGCACGACGACGGGTTCTTCGCCGAGTTCCGAATCGGCGGCGGGAACGTGCCGTCGCTCAAGATGGGCGTGGGCTGGGCACTGAAGCTGCACTAGGCCGCGCTTCGCGACGCAGGATTTGACGATTCAATGTGACGAGACGGACAGCACGAAACGAAACGGGCGCGACCCCGTGAGGGATCGCGCCCGTCGTGTCTCAATCCGGCCGTTCGCCTAGTTGCCCGTCTTCACCGGCCACGGAGTGGGCGTCGCGGACGGCGTCGTGATCGGGCCGAGGCCCTTGTTCACGAATTTCTGCAGGCGCTTGCCTGTGTAGGTCTCGGTCGTGTACAGGTTGCCCTTCGAGTCGGTGGCGATGCTGTGCACGCCCAGGAACATCCCGGGCTGCCGGCCGCCGTAGCCGAAGTGGGTCAGTTCGGTCATCGACTTGCGATCGAAGATCCGCACGTGCTCGTTGGCGCCGTCGGCCATGTAGAGGAACTGCTGCTGCGGGTCCTTCGAGAACGCGATGTCCCACACCGAGCCGTCGGACAGCGTGTCCTTGTGGATGATGTACTCCTGGACGAACTTGCCATCCTTCTGGAACACCTGGACGCGATCGTTCGGGCGGTCGCAGACGTAGACCATGCCGTCGATCGACATCTCGGCACAGTGCACCGGGTTGCGGAACTGCTGCGCGGGCGGCGCGCTCGGCTCGTAGCGGCCCAGGTTCTCGTCCGTTGGCGGCTTGCCGTAGGCGCCCCACATCCGCTTGATCTTGCCGGAGTCGAGGTCGATCACCGCGACGCGGTGGTTGAAGTAGCCGTCCGCGACGTAGCCCTCGTTCGCCTTGGGATCGATGAAGATCTTGGCGACGCGGCCGAAGTTGTCCATGTCGTTGCTGTTAGCGATGTAGACCGGCTTGTCGGCGGGCGACTTCGGATCCTTGCGCGCGCCCTGCTTGCCGTACTGGGCGATGAACTTGCCCTCGCGCGTGAACTTCAGGATGTGCGCGTCAGGACCGCCGTTGCCGCCGATCCAGACGTTCCCCTTGTGATCCACGACGATGCCGTGGTTCGATTCCGGCCACTGATAAGGCGCGCCCTCTTTGGGCCCGCCCCAACTGCCGACCAGGTTGCCCTCGGCGTCGAATTCCAGCACCGGCGGCGCCGGGTTGCAGCACTCGCTCACGCGCGGTGAGTTGGGGGCCGGGAACGCCAGCTCGGTGCGGTCCAGGTTCCCCGGATCGTTGCCGCGATGAATGATCCAGACGTGATCCCGATCGTCCACCGTGAGCCCAATTGTCTGGCCGAGCACCCAGTTGTTCGGCATCGGCTTGGGCCAGAACGGATCCACTTCGAAACGTGGAGCCTGCTTGGCCTGGGCCGAGGTCCGGTCGATCATCGCCTGGCCGATGCCGAGGCCGATGAGCAGGGCCACCAGGGTGAGCCCTACGAATTTCCGTGATCGCAACACACGCGCCATCAAACGCCTCCCCTCAGAAGCTGGCCGAGTATACAAGAAAAAAGCGGGTTCGGGTGCTGGGGTGCACGGGTGCAAATCGGGTGCGGGGGTGCACGGATGCGCGGGTGCAAAAAGCCAAGTGTCTCGGGACCGGGCACTACGCCTCAAGCCCCAAGACCTCGAGACGCCGTGGTAAGTTGAGGCGTTTGACGATGCGTGCGCGCGCAGCCCTGATCCTGGTTCTCTTCACCCTCGGACTTCAGGTCCGGACCCTGGCCCACGAGGTCCCGAACGAGGTGACCGTCCTCGCCTTTCTCAAGCCGGAAGGCGAGACGCTCCGGTTCCTCGTCCGCGCGCCGATGAAATCGCTCCGCGACATCAGCTTCCCGCTGAAAGGCGACGGGTATCTCGACATCGCCACGGCCGATCCGGCGCTCCGAGACGCGGCCACGCTTTGGATCTCCGATTTCGTGGACCTCTACGAGAACGGCGAGAAGCTGCCGAAGCCGAGCGTCCGGGCTGTCAAGGCCGAGCTGCCGTCAAGCCGGGCGTTTGCCAGCTACGACCAGGCCATCGCGAACGTCCTCGGCCCGGCCCTGCCCAGCGACACGAACATGTATTGGGAACAGGGGATGCTCGACGTCCTCTTCGAGTACCCCATCGCCTCGCAGGATTCAAGGTTCGCGATCCGCCCGGGCTTCACTCGGCTGGGGTTGCAGGTGAACGTGGGCCTCACGCTGGTTTCGCCCGGCAAGCCCGAACGGGTGTTCGACGTCCACGCCGACGTCGGCACGGTGGAGCTCGATCCGCGCTGGCATCAGGCGGCCTGGCTCTTCGTCAAGGAAGGCTTCTGGCACATTCTCGACGGCACCGACCACCTGCTGTTCCTCCTCTGCCTGGTCGTGCCGTTCCGGCGGTTCCGGCCGCTCCTCGTGGTGGTCACCGCCTTCACGGTCGCGCACTCGGTGACGCTGATTGCTTCGGCGTACAACTTCGCGCCCGACTCGCTCTGGTTCCCGCCGCTCGTCGAACTGCTCATCGCCACGTCGATCTTCTACATGGCGATCGAGAACATCATCGGCACCGGCATCGAGCGGCGGTGGGTGATGACCTTCGCGTTCGGGCTGGTCCACGGCTTCGGCTTCTCGTTCCTGCTGCGGGAACGGCTGCAGTTCGCCGGATCGCACTTGCTCTCTTCGCTCCTGGCGTTCAACGTCGGCGTGGAGCTCGGGCAGATGCTGGTCCTGGCGGTCCTGATTCCGGCGCTCGGCTTCCTCTTCACACGCGTCGTTCAACAACGGCTCGGCATCGTGCTGCTTTCCGCCGTCGTCGCGCACACGGCGTGGCACTGGACGACGGAGCGCTGGGCGGTGGTGAGCAAGTTCCCGATTCCCGAGCTCGACGCCGCGGCGGTCGCCAGTCTCATGAGGTGGGCGATGGCCGTTATCGCCACTGTGCTCTTCCTGTGGGTGATGTCGGGCGTGGTCCGACGCTGGGAAGGGCTCGGGTCGGACGCGCGCGCCGACGCGAACTGACGCCGCCGGCCGAACTCCCTGATGAGCCACCGGACCCGCACCTTCAGCTGGGACGATCCGCTCGAGATGGCCGCCGCCATCTCGGAACTCTCGGGCCTCGAGCGGATGCGCCAGGTCATCTCGGGCGAGCTGCCGACGCCGCCAATCGCGCAACTGATGAACATCCGGCTCGTCGAGGCCGACGAAGGGCGCGTCGTCTTCGAGGGAGTGCCGGAGGAGTACCACTACAACCCGATCGGGATGGTCCACGGGGGATTCGCGGCCACCATCCTCGACTCGGCGATGGGATGCGCCGTGCACACGCTGCTCCCCGCCGGCGTCGCCTACACGACGCTGGAGTTCAAGCTGAACTTCGTCAAGCCGCTCAAGGTCAGCACCGGCCCGGTGCGAGCTATCGGAACGGTCCTGCACGGCGGGCGCACGACCTCATTGGCGGAGGGGCGGTTAGTGGCGATCGACGGAACGCTCTTCGCGCATGCCACTACCACCTGTCTCATCTTCCGCTGACATCGCGCGAGGGCAATGGGCGCGCATCCCCTATTTCTGGCCCAACCTCTTGACGTATTTCTTGACCGCCTTCGGCCCGACTTCAGCGCCGTAGATGCTGCCGGCGGTGTCCACGGCGACGCCCTCCGCGGCGAGCGTGCCGGTCGCGCCCGGCGATCCGTCGGCCTTCTTCATCACCGGCTTGCCGTCGACCATCGAGAACGTCTCGCCGACGCTCGTCGGGTCGGGGATGAACCACGTGACCTTGCCGTCCTTGGCGCGAGCCGATGCGAATGCCGCGCATCCACGCACCGTGGGGCGGGTTGACCGAGCCCGACTCCGAGTCGGCGCCGTAGAGCATGTCGTCCTTGTCGATGAAGATCCCGCTCAGGCGGCTGAACTGGTACCAGGTGTCGAGCGTCTTGTAGGACTCGGCATCGAGGATCTGGATGCGGTTGTTGTTGCGGTCGGCGACGAACAGGCGCCCCTTCGAGTCGAAGGCCAGCCCGTGCGGCTGCATGAACTCGCCGTCCATGCCGGTGCCCATCTTGCCGAACTCGCTTGCAGGAACTTGCCGGTCTTGTCGAAGCGGATCAGGCGCGCGGTCGAGGGTGGCGCGTCGCCGTGGCCCTCGGCGACGAGGATGTCGCCGTTCGGATAGGTGATCACGTCGTTCGGCTGATAGAACGACGCCGGGATCGGCGCGCCTGCCCGGGCTGGTTGCCGCCGGGCTTGCCGAGCGTCAGCAGGAGCTTGCCGTCGGGGCTGAACTTGAACACCTGGTGCCCGACTACCTTGGCGGGCGCGGCCGGCAGCGGCGAGTCCGCGGGCTGCACCGGGGCGCCGGCGCGGCAGGTTGTCGTTGCCGTCGGTCACCCACATGTTGCCGTCACGATCGACGTGAATACCGTGCGGGAAGACCATCATGCCCGGCGCCGAAGCTCTTGACCAGCTTGCCCGACGCGTCGAAACTTGCAGCACCGTGTCGAGCGTCGACATCTCGTTCTTGGTCGCGTCCCAGCACGAGTTCGCGCCGCAACGCTCGGCGACCCAGATGGTGCGGCCGTCCTTGTCGATGTCGACGGCGCTCGTCGACCCCCACGTCCGGCCGGCCGGCAGCTGGAAGTAGTTCTCGACGGTCTGGTACGGATTCGAGGCCTGGTTGACCGGTGGCATCGACGCCCCGCTCTGGGCCACCAGGTACCCGGCGGCGGTGGCGACGGCGGCACCCGTCAACATCCCTACACGCACAAACTGCAGCATCATCCCCTCCCTCCAAATTGCGGCGGTCAGCATAGCGTACCGCCGCCGCGTCCATTGGCGATTGGTGATTGGGGAATCCAACGATCTGGGCATAGCATTGCTCTCCGTGACACCCCAGCCCGGTCCGGCGCTGCCGGCGTCCATCGCACCTGGGGAGCCGAACGTTCACCCGCTCCCGGACAGTCCCGCCTATCGCGCGACGGCGCTGCGGCATCCCACACGCCCCTTGATCGCGATTCCGCAGACGCTCACCGAGCTGACCGGCCCCGTGTTCGGCCTCGATTCGATCGCACCGCTGGATCACGACCTCACGCGACAGCATTCGGGCGACCCGATCGGACAGCGAATCGTGATCGAGGGTCGAGTGCTCGACGAAGGCGGCCGCCCGGTGCCGGAGACGCTGATCGAAGTCTGGCAGGCGAACGCGGCTGGGCGGTATGCGCATCGCGTCGATCAGTGGGACGCGCCGCTCGATCCGAACTTCACCGGCGGCGGCCGCACCATCACCGACGCGGAGGGCCGCTACCGCTTCGTCACGGTTCGCCCGGGCGCCTACCCGTGGCGCAACCATCACAATGCGTGGCGGCCGGCGCACATTCACTTCTCGCTGTGCGGACCGGCGTTCCTCACCCGCCTGGTCACCCAGATGTACTTCCCGGGCGATCCGCTGCTGCCGATCGATCCCATCTTCAACTCGGTGCCGGATCCGCGGGTGCGCGAACGCTTGATCGCCGCCTTCGACGTGTCCCTGACCGAACCTGCCTTTGCGCTGGGCTATCGCTTCGATCTCGTTCTCCGCGGCCGCGACGAGACGCCGATGGAGAGCCGCTGATGTCCGGCCTCACTCCGTTTCAGACGGTCGGACCGTTCCTGCACCTTGGGCTCCGGGCCGGCCACGAGCCGATGACGGCTCAGGGGCTGGTAACACCGATCGTCATAACCGGGCGGCTCCTCGACGGCGCCGGCGTTGGCATCGAGGATGGGGTACTCGAGTTCTGGGCGCCGGGCTTCGACGAGATCGGCCGCGCCTGGACCGAGGCCGGAGGTGGGTACCGGCTCGTTGGCGTGAAGCCCCAGGCCCGCGTCGACCCCGACGGGGCTGTCCACGCGCCGCATTTCGCCGTCCGCGTGCTCGCCCGCGGGATTCTCACGCAGTACCTTACGCGCGTCTACTTCGGCGACGAGCCCGACAACGCGCGCGATGAAGTCCTGCGCCTGGTGCCGCAAGATCGGCGCGCCACCCTGATCGCCGTCGCCGCAACACCTCCCGATTATCATCTCGACATCGTCGTGCAGGGAGACCGCGAGACGGTGTTCTTCGACGTGTGATGGCCGCCCCCGACCGCTGGCCCAACGACCACGCTCGAACGATGACCTCCGTGCTGTCGGCATTCAGCCCCGTTCGCCGAGTCCAGACGATGCTCGACGTCGAGGTCGCGCTTGCCGAGGCGCTGGCGGAAGCCGGCGTCATCCCCCCAACGAGCGTCGCGCCAATCCGCAATGCCGCGCGCGCAGAGCGTTACGATCTCGCTGCGCTCGGCGCTGAGTCAGATCTCGCCGGCAATCCGCTGATTCCGCTGGTGCGGCATCTCACGAGCGCAGTCGCGGCTGAAGATCCGACCGCCGCCGGCCACGTGCATTGGGGCGCGACCAGCCAGGACGTGATGGACACCGCGCTCGTCCTGGAGCTGCGCGAAGCCGGTGCCGGAGTCTCTGCGACGCTCGGTCGCGCAGGCGACGCGGCAGCCCGGCTTGCCGAGCGATACGCCGCTACGCCTATCGCGGGCCGCACCTGGCTGCAACAGGCGACGCCAACGACGTTTGGCGCGAAGGCCATGGTGTGGATGCACGGACTGGACCGCGCGCGGGCCCGGCTGCTCTCGACGCTCGATGCTGCCGGCGACCTGCAGTTCGGCGGCGCGACTGGAAGCCTCTCCACGCTCGGCGATGCCGGACCGCAGGTTGCCGCCGCACTGGCCACGAAACTCGGGCTGCGAGCGCCCGATGCGGCGTGGCACAGCGAGCGGAGCCGTGTCGCCGACGTCGCCTGCGCGCTCGGCATCGCCTGCGGGACGCTCGGCAAGATCGGCCGAGACGTCGCGCTCCTCGCGCAGACCGAGATCGGCGAAGTGGCGGAGCCCACGGCCGAGGGACGCGGCGGATCGTCATCGATGCCGCACAAGCGCAATCCGGTCGCTTCGGTCCGGGCCGTCGCCGCCGCCGTGCGTGCGCCGGGCCTGGTGGCGACCATGCTCGCGGCGATGCCGCAGGAGCACGAGCGCGCGATCGGAGGGTGGCAGGCCGAATGGGAGACGCTCCCCCAGCTCGTGGCGCTGGCCGCAGACGCCTCCGCCGCGATGGCCGACACGCTCGCCCACCTGTCCGTGGACGAGGCTCGCATGCGTGTGAATCTCGACGCCGCGTGCGGAGTGGCCCGTGCCGAAGGCCTGATGGCCGCGCTGGCGCCGCGAGTCGGCCGCGTCGAGGCCGCGCGCCTGGTCGAGGCCGCGGTCCGCCACGCCACAGCCCGCGGCCGAGCGCTCGCCGAGGTTGCGCAAGCAGACGAAGCCATTCGCAAACACCTTGATGCGGCGGCGATCGAGCAAGCGCTGGATCCCGTCGCGCTAACGGCGACGGCGCGCGATATCGTCCGTCGTTCCCTGCGGCATCGGGAGGTCGATCGCCAGGAACACAGTCATGGATGAACGACAGCGGCACGACGCTGGCATGGCGAGGCGGCGGGCGGTGCTTGGCGACGGTCACGTGAATCGCGCCGTCGCCGCGACCACCCCGTTCACTGCCGAGATACAGGACCTCCTCACCCGCTACGCGTGGGGCGAGATCTGGACCCGGCCGGGCCTCGACGAGCGGACTCGCCGGATCATGGCGATCGGGACGATGGTGGCGCTCGGACGTTGGGAAGAGTTCCGCCTGCACGTGCGCGCGGCCCTGGATACCGGCGGCATGAACGCGGACGACATCAAGGAGATCCTTCTCCAGCAGGCGATCTACTGCGGCATCCCGGCTGCGAATCACGCCTTCGCCGAGGTGGCCGCGATCCTGGCTGAGCGCTCCCCGAACGTCTGAGCGAAGCCCCCTCTATGTCCACGCACCGCACCGACGATGGCTGCCGCCTCGCATATGAACTGACCGGCCCTGCTGATGGGCCCTCACTCGTCCTCTCCAACTCGCTCGGCACCGATCGCGGTTTATGGGACGACCAGGTCGACGACCTGTCGCGCACGTTTCGGGTGCTCGCCTACGACACGCGCGGCCACGGCGAGTCGGACGCTCCTGACGGCGACTACACGATCGACCGGCTCGGACACGACGTGCTGTCGTTGATGAATCAGACCGGCATGACACGGGCGCACGTAGCCGGGATCTCGATCGGCGGCCTGACCGCGCTGTGGCTCGGCGTGCACGCGCCCGACCGAGTGGATCGACTCGTGCTGGCGAACACCGCCGCGCACATCGGCTCGGTGGCGATGTGGGAGGAGCGCCGCCGCCAGGTCGAGGATGGCGGATTGGCTGCTCTTGCCGAGGCGACGATGCAACGCTGGTTCACTCCGGCGTTCCGCAAGGCCAGGCCTGCGAGAGTGTCGCGGATCTTCGCGACATTCCTCGCCACGCCGGTCCCCGGCTACCTGGGATGCTGTGCCGCGCTGCGCGATGCCGACCTCCGCGCCGACGCCGCCAGCGTACGCGCGCCCTCGTTGATCGTGACCGGCGCCCACGACCCCGCCACTCCGCCTGCAGAAGGCGCGTGGCTTGCCGCGACAATCCCAGGCGCGAAGCTCCTCGAACTCGACGCCGCCCACATCTCGAACATCGAGCGCGCCGACGCGTTTACCGACGCAATGCTGCGCTTTCTCGCGTGACGGTGTCCCCTCCCGGCGAAGCCGGCGCCTACCGAGCCGCCGAAGGCGAGGTCTATTGCGGCTTCGGTTTCGGCTTCGCGCCAGTATTCGGCTCGGGAACGTGCTTGTAGTTCAGGTTCGGCTGGAACGACTCGAGCTGCTCCACGTCCTTGTTGTTCTCGTTGCACGTGTACGGCAACAGACGGTCGGCCGGCTTGCCCCGCGTGAACGTTCTCGCGACCGACCACGGCCGCGTGAAGTAGACGGGATCGTCGAAAGTCACCGTCCACTTGATCGTGTTCGCGCCGGTCGTTTCGAAGCGCTCCGTCAAGCGGAGTTCCGCGCTGTGCCGGTGGCCAGCGGTATCGAGCCAGCTCCGCTCGTCGATGCCGGTCGTGTCGACCACCAGCACGTTGCCTTCCCAGCGGCCCACCGAATGGCCCATGAAATACGGATAGTCGGCGACGTCCTCGGGGTGCGGGCGGCCGTCCATGTAGATCGCCCGCCAGATCGACTGGTACTCGAAAAGGATCGCGATCGTGTCCTTCCCCTGCACCAACTGGAACGGGAAGGGCGCGGTAAAGGCCCGTGACGGCCCCACCGGCAGGCAGATAGCGGTCGGGTCTTTCGACGTGTCAACGGTCCGCCACTGCTCGGCCCCGAAGTCCGTGAATGGCGGCTCGCCGCCGAGCACGGTCGACAGGTTGGGAGTGTACTGGTTGACCCAGAAGCCGCTGAGATCCGGATGCGATGGCTGCGCGTCCTGCGCTGCTGCAAGGCCGGTCCCGAGCAGGATCGCGCCGAGCGCCAGCCCGCCGATCATCCGTGTGCACCACACCGTTCGCATGACGGCTTCGCCTTCTGCCTCTTCTGCCTTCTGCCTTCTGCCTTTCGCGTTGCCGGTTCAGAACCCAGGCGGTTTCGGCAGTGTCGGCGTGAAGTATTGTTGCCCGCCGAACACCTCACGTCCATCGGCCAGGACTGCCGTCCGCATGTTCGCGAGCTTCTTCCCGTTTCGCGCGAGGTAGCCGTTTACGGTGACGGCATCGCCAACCTTCATGTCGTTCTTCCGCCAACCGGCCCGATACAGCGACGTGGGCGCGCCGCCCTCGATGGCCCAGTTCACGATCGCGCCGCTCTCGTCTTTCACGTCCATGTAGAAATAGATGTGCGGGTTCATCCACTCGATGCGAGTGACCGTGCCATGCAGGGTCACCGGCTTGTCGCGGTCGTACTCGGCGGCGAACGAGTGATGTGCGGCGGCGGGCAGGCCCGTGATGCAGACGGCCAACGCCACGACCACGCCGACGACGCTGCGGTGCATACGACCTCCCCAGGCCCTGGGAACGCGGGCGTTTGTCGAAGCCTATACCCAAGCGACGGTAAAAGAAACCGATGGATTCGATACCGCTAAGAGGCTGATGGCGAACGTGTTCTGGGTTGAGGTCTTGATTCGCCGTCGCTTCCATCCGTTCACGCTGTCAACTCCAGCGCACTCGGTTCGACGCACTTCGACCGGGGTGTGGAACTACTCCTTCCCCTCGGGCTTCCAGTTCATCAGCAGCGTGATCGGCGCGGCGGCGCTGTCAACGAGGATGTTGATCAGGAACCGTCCGTCGGGGCCGACGTCGTATTGCCGTCCCTGTTGCCTGTCCACGCCGCCGCCGGCGACGCGCGTGGGAAAGAGCACCACCGGCGCGCCCGGTGCGAGCGTGGTCCCGGTGACGGTGATCGACGCCGCCATCATCACGCCAGCGGGGTTGAGGTAGTACAGCTCCTTGCCGTCGGGCCGCCAGGCGGGAAAGACGCCGCCGGCAGTGGAGACCTGCCACTGCCCTCCAGCCGCGGCGGCCGTGCCCACGGCGCCGGGCGGGACAACGGGCCGCACGTAGATTTCCGGCCGCCCCGTTTCGTTCGATTGGTAGGCCACCCAGCGGCCGTCCGGCGAGAACACACCAAAGGCCTCACGGAAGGGAGTCTTCGCGAACGCCCACGGTGTGCGTTCCCCCACCATCGGTACGATCCAGAGATCGACGTTCCCTTGCGATGCGACGCTGCTGCACAACAGGCTTCGGCCGTCCACAGACCAACTGTAGGGGACCCTGGCCTGGTCGGAGGCCGCGATGAGCCGCTCCTCCACTCCGCCGAGCGTGAGCATCTGGTAGAGGGCGTATTGACCCGTCCGGTTCGAACTGAACGCGATCCGGGAGCCGTCGGGCGACCAGACGGGATACGAATCGACAGCCGCATCAAACGTGAGTCGGCTCGCGCGAACGCCGTCGAGCAGCCAGACGTCGGTATTGCCCTGCACCGTGCGGGCCACCGCGACGCGACGGCCGTCGCGGGACACGCGCGGTCTGTCGAGTGTGGCATCGGGGTCGCCGACCGTGCCGCGCGCCAGGCCCGAGCGGTCGAACCACGTCAGTTGCCGCTGGCTGCCCGCGCCCGTCCGATATGTCACCAGCCCCGCGGTCGCCACCGAGACGGCGCTCCGAGACGCATCATCGGTGGCCACCCCGTCCGCCAGGGTCAAGGGCTCTCCTATGAGCGCGGCCTTCTCCACATCGAGCTGCTGGGCCACGAGCATCCCTGTCCGCACCCACAACAGCCACCCGCCTCCGCGCGACGATCCCCCGGGCCCGTGGCCGTCGGGCAGATACACCGCGCTGCCGTCTCCGGGTGTCAATCGTGTCGGGGCGCGCCCGTCCAGCGCGCCCAGGTAGATCCCGGCAGCGTCCGGCGCGCCCATCGCGAAGAACAGGAACCTGCCCCCGTCGGGCAGAAAGTACGGCGCGCGATGGGCCAACTGCTGCGGGCCGAGCGTCGTCGCCGCTTTCGCCGCGCCCCCGGTGGCCGGCACGCGCATCAGGGGGCTTATCGTGGTCGGTGCAAACAGAATGACGCCGTCCGCGTTCCACGTCGCACCTTGACCAGAAGTGACCGGCGCGACGGTCTGCGGCGCGCCGCCGCCGAGATCGAGTCGCTTCAGTGCGCTTCCAGCGAAGAAGGCGATCGAGCGGCTGTCGGGCGACCAGAAGGGATGGGTCGCGCCCTCGGTACCTGCCAACGACTGCGCGGTCGTCTTCGCCAGCCACCGTAGCCACAAGCGCGGCGCCCCGTCGCCCGCCGCGACGAACACAATCTGCCGGCCGTCGGGCGACAGGGCAAAGTCCAAGGGTCGGTTCGTGGCGGGCGTGACGATGTCGAGGCGCGTCTCGCCCAGTGCGGGTGCCGGCATCTCGCGTAGATACCGCAGCGCAGGCACCGCCATCGCGATGCTCACGAGGGCGGCAACCGCGAACGCGGCCATC
The DNA here is from genome assembly GCA_963709325.1 of uncultured Acidobacteriota bacterium. Classification (GTDB taxonomy): domain Bacteria; phylum Acidobacteriota; class Vicinamibacteria; order Vicinamibacterales; family UBA2999; genus VFZN01. Next base: position 624,826 of record CAVPVV010000003.1, read on the forward strand.
CAAAGCCGCCCTCGGTCCGCCGCCGATGATGTGGTCGTCGTCTGCGGACCGACCGTCTCGAACGCACCCTCCAGCGCCAGGCGCACGTCCCGGATGTCGGCGACGCGCTGCTTCGGGTCCTTCCGCAGGCACACGCGAAGCACCTGGCTGACGCGGGCCGGGACCGTGGACGGAAGCGCGTCGAAGTCCGGCTCTCGCTGCAGGATCTTCGAGAGCGTCATCGACACGTCTTCGTCGCCGAACGCACGCGTTCCCGTCAGCATCTCGTAGAGCACGGCGCCGAACGCCCAGATGTCCGTGCGCTTGTCGACGATCTTCCCGCGCGCCTGCTCGGGACTCATGTACGCCGCCGTGCCGAGAATCATCCCGGCCTGCGTGGCGTGCAGCGAGAGCGTCGGCGACATCGACAGGCTTGGCGACGAGCCCGCGGCGGGCTCCGTCGCCTTCGCCAATCCAAAGTCGAGGACTTTCACGGTGCCGTCCGGCCGCACTTTGATGTTCGCGGGTTTCAGATCGCGGTGAATGATCCCCTGCTCGTGCGCGGCTTCGAGCGCGTCGGCGATCTGTTTCGCAATGGGCAGCGCCTCGTCGAGCGGAATCGCGCCGCGCGCGATGCGCTGCGAGAGATCGTCGCCCTCGACGAGTTCCATGACGAGCGCGGTGACGCCCGCGCTTTCTTCGAGCCCGTAGATGGCGGCGATGTGCGGATGATTGAGCGAGGCGAGCACTTCCGCTTCGCGCTGAAAGCGCGCGAGCCGATCGGCATCAGCCGCGAGCGAGGGCGGCAGAATCTTGATGGCGACCTGACGTTTCAGCTTCGTGTCCGTCGCCCGATACACCTCGACCCATCCCGCCTTCGCCGATCTGCGCGGTGATGTCGTAGACGCCGAGGCGCGCGCCTGGGACCAGGGCCAATGGATTCGGTGCATCATACCGCCGGGAGGCGATTCCCCGGCTGTCGATGGCCCCGAGGCCTCACGCGAAAATCAGGCCACTTCTTGATCCACTGGCGCACGGGTTTGTCCCACCCCGGAGATCACCTTCGTCAACCGCCTCGTCGTAGTCGAACGCGAGCACCCACGGCGGGCCGGACCATCGAGAGCGCGAATACGGCCACTCGCGCGCGGCGGCAGGCGCGGGGAGCGGATCGGGGGGCCACGACTTCCCTATAATGGTGGAGAGCGAACGAGACGACCCATGCCGATCTTCGAATACTCCTGCAAGAGCTGCGGCCGCGAGTTCGAGACGCTGGTGCGCCCGGGCACGACGCCGGCGTGTCCCGGCTGCGCGAGCACCGAGCTCGAACGCCTCCTGTCACTCCCGGCTGTTCACTCCAGCGGCACCCACGCGCTGGCCCTCAAGGCCGCCGCCAAGCGCGACAAGAAGCAGGGATCTGAAAACGCGCGCGCGCAACGCGAGTACGAGCTTCACCACAACGACTAGCGCCGTGGCGGGGCGTCCATTGTCGATCGGTGATTGACGAGTGGCGATTTATTGATGATCCGTCGATTCTCCGATTGCGCCATTCGATTGGCGATTGGCGCACTGGCGATTGAGGGATCCGGTGAATTGCGATGGATGATTGGGCCTCGAAAGGTTGTTCGCCGAACGCCAATCCCCCAATCGTGATTCCCCCAAATCGCTCAATTCCACCAATGCGGCAGTCGTCAATCGAATGCCGCAATCCCCCAATCCCCGAATCGTAAATAAATCATCAATCGTCAATCACCAATCGCCAATGGACGCGTGTCACCGCGCAGCCACCTGCAACACGGCAGTCGTATTGCGTTTCGGAACCTGTCCTACTGGTATACGAGCGACCTCGCGCATGGCAGCGGCGTCGATGACGAACACCATGTTGTCGCCGGCCGCGGCGACGTAGAGGTACTTGCCGTCGGGCGTGAAGGTAATCCACTCGGGGTGCTGGCCGACGAACACGCGACCGACTTCCTTCAGGTCGGGCAGCGAGTGGATGTAGGCGTAGCCGTAGACCTTGCTGGTGGACCACAGCCGCTTGCCGTCAGGCGACACTGCGAGCCCATGGGCCGGCGCTCCCTGCAGGCCGTCGGTGTGCGCGTGCTCGCCCTCGATCGGCGGGTGCTCGATCCGCGCCACTTCCTTGCCGCTGTCGAAGTCCACCGCCACGAACCCGTGGAAGTCCGACAGCTGGACGTAGATGCGGTTGGTGGAGCCGTCCGGCTTCGTGTCGAAGGCCATCGGCCGGATACCCGCCGACAGCTGAATCGTGCGAGCCAGCGTGTCCGTAGCGGTATCGACGATTGAGATCGTACGCTCCGGAATGGAGCCGGCGACGGCAAACTTGCCGTCAGGAGTGACGTAGACGTTGTGAATCGCGCCCTTGACCGGCACGGTCTTGACGTTGGCCTGCGCTGCCGTGTCGACGACGTCGAGCGCTCCAGGCGCCTGGGCGATTCCGACGTAAACCTTCTTCCCGTCCTTCGTGATGGTGACGTTGTTCGGCCGGCCGCTCAGCTTGATCCGCTTCGAAACGGCCAATGTCCTTGCGTCGACGACGTCGAGGGTTTCCTGCGATTCGTTGCTCAGGTAGAGGCGACTGCCGTCGGGCGACGCGGTGACCCCGTGCGGAATCTCGACGCCGTGGATGACGCCGATGACGCGATTGGTGACTGGATCGATCACGTGCGCGCCGTCGCTGGCAGAGTTGGTCTGGATGATGCGGACTGCCGTGCCGGCGCTGGCCGGGGCCGCCGCTTTGTCACCCCGCGTCCACGCGGCAAGGGCCTGCCACTCGGAATCAGTCTGATCCGCCCAGTGCTTCCCGCCGCCGTGGAACGGATCGCCGCCGGCATCGCGGGAGAGTGGGTGCAGGAGGAGGCGGCTCGACATCGGCCGGCCCGGTGAAATCAGGCTGGAGACGGTCTCGAAGTTCTTGCGCGACTGGGCTTCGGTCCAGGTCGAGGCGCCGGCGTCGAGCGGTTCGAGCCGCAGGCGCGTCCCCACCTTGCCAGCGTGGCAGGTGACGCATTTGACCAGGCCCTGCCGTTGCTTCAGGAAGATGGGCTCAATCTCTTTCCGGTATCGCTCGAAGTCGAGCCGGGAGCTCGCCGGAGCCGCTGCCGGTGTCTCCTGGGCGAGGGCGCTGGCGAGCGGCGCGAGCAAGAAGAGCGAGCAGGCAAACGCCGACGCGCGACGAGCTGATCGTCATGGCCGTGAGTCCTTTCGCGAAACAGCGAGCGCCAGTATAAGATCGACGGCTGTTTTAGCCCCACATTTCGCTGCGTGGTCGCTCCCCACCCGCCGGGGCGTTGGGAGCGGGCACGAACGAGGGAGTTCGAGCCGATGGATGGCTCGGCACTGCGAACTGAGGGTTGGAGGGGGAAATTCAATGGCTCTACAGACCGCGACCGGGACCGCGCAGTGCCCGGAGTGCTTCGCCGAGGTATCACTGACCAACGTGATGCAGAACGAGATCGCGCAGTGCCCAGGATGCGGCGCCGAACTGGAAGTGGTGGCGCTCGAGCCGCTCACGCTGCAGCTCGCGCCGCAGGAGGAGGAGGACTGGGGTGAATAATCCGCCGCGTCGGCGTCCTCTACAGTCGGGTCCGCGTCGAAGAGAAGCTGCTGTTCGAGTCGTTCGAGAAGCGCGGCGTCGCGCTCGACCTGCTCGACGACCAGAAGCTGATTTTCGACATCACCGATGTCAAGCGGCACCCCTACCAGCACTACGACGTGATCGTCGAGCGCTGCATCAATCACAGCCGCGCGCTGTACAGCCTCAAGATCCTGAACGACCAGGGCGTCAAGACCGTCAATACAGCGCTGGTCGCCGACATCTGCGGCAACAAGCTGATGACCACCAGCGCGCTGGCCGCGGCCGGCGTGCCGCAGCCCAAAGCGCTGGTCGCCTACACACCGGAAAGCGCGCTCGAGGCCATCGAGCGGCTCGGCTACCCTGCGGTGCTGAAACCGACCGTCGGCTCATGGGGGCGCCTGCTGAGCAAGGTCAACGATCGCGACGCCGCCGAGGCGATTCTCGAGCACAAGGAAACCCTTGGGAGCTATCACCACAGCATCTTTTACATACAGGAGTACGTGAAGAAGCCGGGGCGCGACATCCGTGCGTTCCAGGTCGGGCCCGACACCATCTGCGCGATCTATCGCAACTCGCCGAACTGGATTACGAACACGGCCCGCGGCGGCACCTCGGCGAACTGCCCGGTGACGCCGGAGCTCGTGGAGATCTGCACGCGGGCGGCGCGAGCCTGCGGCGGTGGTGTCGTGGCGCTGGATCTCTTCGAGGATCCCGATCGGGGCCTGCTCGTCAACGAAGTGAACTACACGATGGAGTTCCGCAACAGCATCGCGCCGACGGGCGTGAACATCCCCGACCGGATGGTCGACTTCTGCCTGAAGGTCGCCGCCGACGGCTGGGACGCTGCCAACGGCTTCGCTGCCGGCGAGTCCACGAAGCTGGCCGCGATCTCCCTCGCCGAAGGCGCGTCGGTCTAGCCGATGAACCTACCGATCACGGCGTCGATCGTCGGCGCCTCGGGCTACACCGGCGGTGAACTGCTCCGCCTGCTTCTCTCGCACCCGCAGGTCGTCGTGAAGCAGGTAACGAGCGAGCGGCTGGATGGCCAGTTCGTGCACTTCACACATCCGAACCTGAGAGCTTCGGCCTTTCGACAGGCTCAAGGTCGCCCCGAGGACCCTCGAGGGGCGGGTGCTTCCGGGCGAGCCCCGCTCAAGTTCACGACATCAGCCTCGCTCGAGCCGTGCGACCTGCTGTTCCTGTGCCTGCCCCACGGCGGCGCGATGGGCCGGATCGACGGCTTCGCCGCGCTCGCGCCGAGGATCGTGGACCTCAGCGCCGACTTCCGCCTGCGCGACGCCTCCGGCTACGACCGCTGGTACGGCAGATCGCACACGAGCCCGGATTGGCTCGCGAAGTTCGTGTACGGGTTGCCGGAGCTCTACCGCGCCGAGATCGCGGCGGCCTCGTATGTGAGCGGCGTCGGCTGCAACGCCACCGCCACGACACTCGCCATCTGGCCGCTCGCGAAGGCCGGTCTGGTTGATGCCGCTCGCGGCGTCATCTGCGAGGTGAAGGTCGGGAGCAGCGAAGGCGGCGCCGCGTCGAGTGACGCCACTCATCACCCGGAGCGTGCCGGCGTAATGCGCAGCTTCGCGCCGACCGGCCACCGTCACACCGCGGAGGTGCTCCAGGCGCTGGCGCTGGCAGGCGTGAGCACCGACGTACACCTCAGCGCGACGGCCGTCGACAACGTCCGCGGCGTCCTCGCCACGGCGCACGTCTTCGTTGCCGAGGGCGTTGCCGAGCGCGACATCTGGAAGGCATACCGCGAGACCTACGCCAGGGAACCGTTCGTCCGCATCGTCAAGGAGCGGGCCGGGCTCTACCGCTACCCCGAACCGAAGATTCTCGCGGGCAGCAACTACGCCGACGTCGGTTTCGAGCTCGACCCGAACACGAGGCGCGTTGTCTCGATCTGCGCCATCGATAACTTGATGAAGGGCGCCGCCGGCACCGCGCTCCAGTGCGCAAACCTGATGCACGGCTGGGACGAGCGCCTCGGCCTCGAATTCCCGGGCCTGCATCCTGCGTAGGCTTCAGGCTTCGGGCTTCAGACTCGATGCATGTCCCGCTGCGTTAACGTCGCCGCATACAGCGTGACAGAATGTTCTGCCTGAAGCCGGAAGCCTAGAGCCTGAAGCCTCACAAGAATCTATGATCGTCGTGAAAGTCGGAGGCGGAATCAGCCTCAACATCGATGCCGTCGTCGCTGATGTCGTAGCGCTCAGGGCCGCGGGGACCGAGCTCCTGCTGGTCCACGGCGGCGCGCAGACCACCAACCAGGTCGCCGAGGCGCTCGGCCATCCGCCGCAGTTCGTGACCAGCGAAACGGGACATGTCAGCCGCCGCACCGATCGCCGGACGCTCGAAATCTTCGAGATGGTCTACTGCGGTCAGTTGAACAAGATGTGGGTAGAGAAGCTGCAACGCGCCGGCGTCAACGCCGTGGGGCTGTCAGGACTCGACGGCCGCGTCTTCGAGGGAGTGCGAAAGGATACGCTGCGCATCAAGGTGGATGGACGCCGGATGGTGCTGCGCGACGACTGGACCGGGACCGTGGAGAAGGTGAACACCGACTTGCTGCGACTGCTGGTCGGCTCCGGCTACTTCCCTGTCCTGACGCCGCCCGGCGCCTCGACCGCCGGCGAGGCGATCAACGTGGACGGCGATCGCGCCGCGGCAATGGTCGCCGGCGCTTTCCAGGCCGAGTCGCTCGTCATCCTCACCGACATGCCGGGGCTGCTCGAGCGGTTCCCCGACGAATCGACGCTGATCCGCGAGATCCCGCGCGGTCACGTCGATCGCTTCATGCAGTACGCCGAAGGGCGCATGAAGAAGAAGGTGATGGGTGCAGTCGAGGCCATCGAGGGCGGCGTGAAGAAAGTGATCTTCGCCGACGGCCGCGTTGAGCAACCGATCACCCGCGCGCTCGGGGGCGGAGGAACCCATATCGCCTAGCGCCTGAAGGGAGCGCGTTGATGGGTGGCACGACCGCTGTTAAGGTGTCCTGGTGACACCGGCATGAATCCGCAGGTGGTGGTGGACCGGAGCCCGCGCGGGGCCATCTGTGGCTGGCGAGCGCCCTCGTTGCTGCCTGGGTTCTCACGGTCGCCGCGCAGGACGCAGGTCGCGATTATCCACAGTGGCGCGGCGTGAACCGGGACGGCGCGGCCAGCGCGTTCGCCGAGCCGGAGAACTGGCCTCAGGCGCTGACCCGGCGATGGAAGGTTGACGTGGGAGAGGGTTACGCCACGCCTCTGATTGTGGCTGATACCGTCTACGTGTTCGCCCGGCGAAATGGCAACGAGGTGATGACAGCCCTCGACGCGGGCAACGGCCGGGAACGCTGGCACACGGGTTACCCGGCGCCGTACGAACCGGACGTGTTGGCGGCTGCGCACGGCGTGGGCCCCAAGGCCACGCCGCTCTTCCACAACGGCCGGCTGTTCACACTCGGCATGACCGGCATCGTCTCTGCCTTCGACGCGGCCACCGGACGGCTCGTGTGGCAGACTCCGGCCGCAGAGGAGCATCCCACTTACGGCATGTCGGTCTCGCCGGTCGGTGAGGGTGAACTGGTGATCGTCCATCCCGGCAATCACGGACCCCTGACCGCTTTCGACGCGACAACCGGAGCCGTCAGGTGGTCCGCGCCCGGTCGTGCCGCCTACGCCTCGCCGATCATCGTGGACCTTGGCGGCGTTCGCCAGGTGGTGACGATGACCGAGAGCAGCGTGCTCGCTGTTTCCGTGTCGGACGGCACGCGGCTGTGGGAGCGCGCGTGGCCGTCCCGCGGCACGCCAAGCGCCATCACACCTATCCGCTACGGCGAGACGCTCATCGTCAGCGGCCAGGGCATGGGGATCATGGCGCTGCGGCCAACCAGATCGGGCGGCACATGGACCGTCGACGTCGCGTGGGAGACGACGCAGGCCTCACTGTTCCTCAGCAATCCGGTGCTGGTCGGAAAGGCCCTGTTCGGCCTGTCCGAGAAGGCAAGAGGCCAGTTTTTCGCGCTCGACGCGGACACCGGGCAGGTGCTTTGGCTCGGCCAGCCCCGGCAGGCCTCGAACACCGCGATCGTCAAGGCCGGTACGCTTCTTTTCCTCTTGAACGACGATGCGGAGCTGATCGTGGCGAGAAGCAGCCGCAGCGGGTTCGAGCCCATTGCGCGGTATGCCGTGGCGACCAGCGCGACATGGGCCCAGCCGGCGATCTCCGGTAACCGCGTCTTCGTCAAGGACGTTTCATCGATCACGCTGTGGACACTCGATTGAACACCACACTCGCCATTGCCCTGTTCGTCGCGATATCCACAGCCATGGCCACCGGGCAGGCGCCGGATCGCCGCCCGAGGCCGGGCACCGACTCCCTGCCGGTGTGGGCGCCCGCCATCCTGAAACATCGCTTGAGCAATGGCCTCCCGGTGTGGATCGTCGAGCAGCACGAGCTGCCGGTTGTGCAGATGAGCCTGGTGGTAAGAACCGGCACTGCCGCCGATCCACCGGGGCGATTCGGGATCGCGAGCCTCACTTCGGCCCTGCTCAGCGAGGGCGCGGGTGCACGTTCCTCGGTCGAATTCGCGGACGAGCTCGATCGCCTCTTCGCCAATCTCTCCGCGTCGACGACCGCGGACACGTCCTTGCTGCGGCTCTACGTGCCGGTGGCCGGGCTGGGCGCCGCGCTGCCGCTGATGGCCGACATGGTCGAGCGCCCCACGTTCCCGGCGGCGGAACTCGAACGCGTACGGCGGCAGCGCCTGGGGATGCTGCGCGGTGTGCGCGACGATCCCGACGCCATCTCCGCCCTGGCATTCGCCCGCGGCCTCTACGGTCCCTCGGACCGCAACGCCGCGCCGCAGATCGGGTCGGCGAGCGGTCTCGAGAGCATGAAGGTGGAAGACGTCGTGACGTTTCACAAGTCGGCGTACCGACCCGCCAACAGCACCCTGCTGGTCATCGGCGACGTGACGCCGAACGATGTGCTGCCGCTGGTCGAGACCCACTTCGGCAAGTGGCAGCCGGCTGGGCAAGGGGAAGCGATCCGCGCGGCAACTCCCGAGGTTCCGCGTCCCGCACGCCAGGTGTTGCTGGCGGACGTGCCGGACGCGCCGCAGTCGCGGATTCTCGTCGGCGGCGTGAGTGGCACGAGCGCGACGGCGGATTACTTTCCGATTCAGGTTCTGAATGCGGTACTCAGGAGCAGGTTCAGCTCGGCGCGCACTCCAACGCTTCGCGATTCTACGACCGGCGTTCGCTCGGGTTTCGACCGGCGCCGATTTGCCGGACCGCTGGCCCTGGGCACTGCCGCGCAAAGCGACAAGACTGCCGAGGCGCTGGCCGAAATGCTCGGCGAACTGGCCGGTCTCCTGACCGCAATTCCCGCTGACGAGCTCGCGCTCGCGAAGAAGGAGGTCGCGCTCGAGTTCTCGAGGACGTTCGAGGCGACCGGCCGAATCTCGAGCCGGCTGCAGGCCCTCGAAACACTGGTCACGTTCGATCTGCCAGACGACTACTACTCCACGTACGCGCGAGCGATTCAGGCCGTCTCGACAGACGATGTGCAGCGCGTCGCCACCCTCTATCTCCAACCCGAGCATCTCGTGGTCGCCATCGCGGGCGATCGCAAGAGCATCGAACCGCGCATTCGCAAGCTCGACATCGGACCGCTCACGATGGTCGCCATCGAGGATTTGTTCGCAGCGCCGAAATGACCGAGGCCGGCTCGCCCACATCCGCGTAATCCATATGAATCTTTCTGCAATCGAAGAATCCATACTTGGCGGCACCACCGCGCGCCGAGGCGACGCCGTGTTCGTCAACGGCGAAGGCTGCTGGCTCACCGACATCGACAGGAACCGTTATCTCGATCTCGGGTCCGCCCAGGGCGTGGCGATGCTGGGCCACTGCCACCCACGTGTCACCGAAGCGATCGCCCGCCAGGCGCATACGCTCGCGCTCTGTCCCAACTATCTCTATAACGACGTGCGGGCACAGTTCGCTGAGGCGTTGGTCGGCGTACTGCCGAAGCACTTGCCGCATGCCTTTCTTTGCAACAGCGGCGCCGAAGCGGTGGACGGCGCCATGAAGTTCGCGCGGCTCGTCACCGGACGCCGTGCCTTCGTTGCGACGACGAAGGGATTTCACGGCCGCACGTTCGGGGCACTGTCGGTGACCTGGGAACCGAAGTATCGGGAGGGATTCGAGCCGCTGCTCGAGACGACCCACGTGCCGTTCAACGACGCGGCTGCGCTGGACTCGGCCGTCACCGATCGGACTGCCGCGGTGATTCTCGAAATCGTGCAGGGCGAGAGCGGCGTCAACCTCGCGCAGCCCGACTTCCTCCGCGCCGCCGAGCGCGTCTGCCGCGAGCGCGGCGCACTGCTCATCATCGACGAAATCCAGACCGGGTTCGGCCGCACCGGACGATGGTTTGCGATCGAGCACGGGGCGATCGCGCCCGACATCATCTGCATGGCAAAGGGCCTCGGCGGTGGTTTCCCGATGGGCGCCTTCGCATACACCGCGGGCATCCGCGCGAAGCTGTCCGCGGGATCGCACGGGAGCACCTTCGGCGGTTCCCCCCTGGCATGCGCGGCCGGGCTCGCCGCAATCCAGACCTACGCGGCCGAAGGACTGATCGAGCGCAGCGCCACGCTGGGTGCAAAGATGCTGGCGGACCTGAAGTCGGCGCTCGCGGACCTACCGATCGTCCGTGACGTGCGTGGCCTCGGCTTGATGCTCGCGATCGAGCTGCGGACCAAGGTCGCGCCGGTGCTCAAGAGCCTGATGCTGGAACACCGCGTCATCGCGCTGCCGGCCGGGCCGACCATTCTCCGGCTGTTGCCGCCGCTGGTGATCAGCGACGAAGAGATCGCGCTTGGGGTCACGGCGATTACCGCCGCGCTCGAGGCGGCATCGACGACACCAGCGCGCCGCCCGGCGGCGACGGCGTCATGACACGCGAGGAAGCGATCGAGCTCGTGCGCGGGCTCGTGGCGATCCCCTCGGTCTCGCGGCACGAGCACGCGGCATCCACGTGGCTGGCAGACCAGATGGGGCGGTCCGGATACGACCGCGTCTACGTTGACGATGCGGGAAACGCAGTTGGCGAGATCGGGCCGACCAACGCCGCGCGCGTGATCGTGCTGCTCGGCCACATCGACACGGTACCGGGGAACATCGTCGTCCGCATCGAGGACGGCCGGCTCTTCGGGCGCGGATCGGTGGACGCCAAGGGGCCGCTCGCGACCTTCGCGTCGGCTGGCGCACGGCTCGGCTCGCAGTGGGCCCACGACGCTGGCGTGCGCCTGGTCGTGGTCGGCGCTGTCGAGGAAGAAGCCGCGACGAGCAAGGGCGCGCGCTTCATCGCATCGCGCTTCAACGGCGGCCGCGAGCCGGTGCCGTCCGCCTGCGTGATCGGCGAGCCGAGCAGCTGGCGACGGGCCACGCTCGGCTACAAGGGACGGCTGCTGGTGGATCTCGAGGCGCGGCAGGCGATGGCGCATACCGCCGGACCAGACGCCAGCATCGCCGAGCTCGTCGTCGATCTGTGGAACTGGGTGCGCGCTCATGCCGACACCGTGAACGCAGTCGTAGACAAGCCGTTCGATCAGCTGAGCCCCAGCCTGCGCCGGTTCGTTACCGCGAACGATGAGGGCCTCACCGATACCGTTGACGCGCAGTTCGCGTGGCGACTGCCGGTCGGGTTCGACGCAGAAGCATTCGTCGGCGCGATGCTGGCGTGGACTGCCACCCACCTCCAGGCGAGCGAGTCCTCGCCGATGCCGGTACTCGAGCACGGCGCTGGCGGCCGCGAGCGGATTACGATCGCGGGACGGCGCACGACATTCGTGCTCACCTTCAGGGGCTGGGAGCGGCCCTGGCGCAGCGATCGGCAGAACCCGCTGGTGCGCAGCTTCCTCGCCGGCGTGCGCAGCGTCGATCCCGCGGTGCAGCCAGGGTTCGTCGTGAAGACCGGGACCAGCGACATGAACGTCGTCGCGCCGGTGTGGCAGTGCCCTATCGTCGCCTACGGCCCAGGCGACAGCGCGCTCGATCACACGCCGCACGAGCACCTCGAGTTAGAGGAATACTGGAGGGCTGTGCTCGTGCTCGAGGCGACACTGCGCCAACTGGCGCTGTCGCTGGGTGCGTAAGATCTGCCGGATTTGTCTCCCAACGCCGCGCTGGCGGCATGCTACAGCAGAGGCAGCTTGCCCTATCCTTGAACAACGGCGCGGGTACACCCGTTGCAGCATCGGTCGGCAGGAGGATTGATATGACGACTCGCCTGATGACTGTCTGCACGGTCTTCATGCTCGTCGCCGGCGCCTCGGCCACCGCGGCCGAACGCATCACCATCCCCGCCGGAACGACGCTGCGCATCCGACTGGAATCCAACGTCGGCTCGGACACTTCCCGCCCCCGCGACCGCGTGATCGGCCGCCTGGTGGAACCGTTGACCGTTGACCGCCGCGCTGTCATTCCTTCCGGCAGTCGCGTCACCGGGCGCGTCGTCGAAGCCGTCGAATCCGGCCGCGTGAAGGGGCGCGGCCGTCTGTCGCTGCGTTTCTCGTCGCTGACCTCGTCGCGTACCGACAACACTTATCCGATTGAGACGCGAACCTGGACGAAGATCGCACCCGCCACGAAGAAGAAGGACGCGGCGACGATCGGCCTGCCAGCTGCAGGCGGAGCGGTCGTGGGCGCGCTGGTCGGTGGCGGCAAGGGCGCGGCGATCGGAGCGGCAGCCGGCGGCGGCGCCGGCACCGCGGTCGTGCTCTCGACCCGAGGCAAGGAAGTGCGGCTGGGTGAAGGCGCGCTGCTCGTCGTGCGGCTGACCGAGCCGCTCGTCCTGAAGGATTGACACGCCCATTCGGCTGCTGGGCGGCCTGGTTATCGGGGCAGCGGCGTAGTCAGCTGACGGTCGGCAATACATTGACGAAGCCGCTGCATCACCTGCTGGGGGATGAGAACGTCGTCTCCAGGTGTCCTTCCGGTGTGAAGTTCGGGGCACCCGCCAGCAGCCCGTCGACTTCGACGATAGCGTTCAGGCTGGTCGAGGCCTTGAATGACCGCGACACCAGGCACGATCGCTCCGCCTTTCCGAGCGCATGTCGTGCCCGGGCCACGTCCGCTCCGTCGGGTCCAACGAGAGGCGCCGTCAGGTCCTGGAAAGCGCCGCGGCCACGCTCAGCATCCGCGCGCGCGGGTCACCGGCAACCGACGCCAGCTCCGGCGCTCCTTGCAGGGCCACGGTGCTGAGCAGAGCCTCGGGATCGACCAGCCGCACCCCGGTGCGGTCGTCGAAAATCCATTCCACCGTCACGTTGCAGGGGAGCAGCAGTCCGACGGACGGGTTGGCGGAGATCGCCGTGAATGCCAGCGGAGGGTTGCACGCGCCCAGGATCACGTAGGGGCGGAAATCCCGGCCGAGCTTCTCGCGGAAAGCCGCCCGTAGGTCGATCTCCGTCAGCACGCCGAATCCCTCTGCCTTGAGTGCCTTCTCGGACGCGAGCGACGGCGGCCTCGAATGAGAGCGGCAATTCGACGTTGACTCCCAGTTGCGTCGCCATTTCGATTCCCCCATGCGGTTGCCCAGCAACCACATTCATAAGAACCGACCGAGTGTGAATAACTTCGGCCTGTCCGCCGCGCTGGGTTGCCCGCTGCCGGTGCGGGGCGGCGTGCTCGCCTAGGGTGAGGTGCCGGCGGACAGGCACCGGCACTGCCGCGGCTACTGGCGGACGCCTATCCTCTTCAAAAAGCTCATCATCGGGCACCAGTTGATCGGTGCCGAGACGAGCAGGTTCAGCCCCACGAACAGCGTGAACCAGAGAAATCCCGGGTGCACGAACACCCCGAGCAGCACGCTCCCGCTCACGAACACACCGGCTATCAGGCGAAGCATCGGTTCGAGTTTCATCGGCAGAGTCATGATGTGGAGCCCTCCACGGCTTCCGGAACGAACAGCACCGGCAACGCACAGGTCTGCACGAGCGGCGCTGCGATATGAGACAGCCACTGCGTCGTCCGCGGCACGGGGACCGGAACCGCCAGCCACGTCGCTCCGGTTTCAGCCCGTGCCCGGCGCGGATCGTCGCTGCCCAGGGTGAACGTCGTCCCGCCGAATGCGTGGGCGACCGCATTGGCGAGTGCATGCGTCAGCGGCCAGGCCCCCTCGAGCGGTGGCTGCAGCACCATGCCCGAGCGGAATGTCGACGCCGGCGCCGGCCTCGGCGTCGACGTATGTACCACGAGGACCGGGACGGTGGCCTCGCGGACCACGCGCTCGGCGACGGAACCGAGCCACCACCGTGACGGACCGCGGCGACCATGAGTGCCCATGACGATCAGGTCGACGTCAGCGGCGGCGTGCAGTATTGCGTCGGCCGGGCCGCGAGCGTCGATGATCGTCTCGAACGGCCCGGTCACGTGTGATCGGGCAAAGCCGCGAAGATACTCGCTGGCGCGGTCGCGGTTGGCCTGCGCGTCACCTTCGATCGCGGCAAGCTGCGCCGTCGTGAAATACGGCGGCGCGTCGAGCTGCTCGGCGTACAGCACCCGGATCCTGGCGCCGAAGGCGTGCGCGATCGCTGCGGCGAGCTCGAGCCCGCGCCTCGAGGCCTCACCGAAATCGACGGCTGCAAGGACGGTGTCGATGGTTTTCATCGCGTCTCCGAGGGCGCCGCGCCCGGCACGATCGCCGGCTGCGCTTGCGGCGCGGCTACGTGATGGGTCAGGTAATACGTGATGGGGACGGTCATGCGCGACAGCAGTAGCGACGCCACTTCTCCAGCCATCAGCGAGATCGCCAACCCCTGGAAGATTGGATCGAAAAGAATGACCGCCGATCCGACGATGACCGCGGCGGCGGTGAGCGCCATCGGCCGGAACCGCACCGCGCCGGCGTCCACTACCGCCTCTTCAAGCGGCATGCCGCCCCTGACCCGCAGCTCGATGAAGTCGACCAGGATGATCGAGTTCCGGACGACGATGCCCGCGCCGGCAATGAAGCCGATCATCGAGGTGGCGGTGAAGAACGCGCCGAGGGCCGCGTGCGCCGGCAGGATGCCGGCCAGCGAGAACGGAATCGCGAGCATGATCGTCATCGGCGTGATGAACGACTGGAACCAGCCCACGACCAGGATGTAGATGAGCACCAGCACCGCCGCGAATGCGATGCCAAGATCGCGGAACACTTCGTAGGTGATGTGCCACTCGCCGTCCCACTTCATCGCGTAGGTCGACGAATCGAACGGCTGCTTCGTGTTGTAGATCTCGAGCCCGTACCCTTCGGGCAGCTGCAACGCCCGCAGCGACTGGTTCATCTGCAGGATCGCGTAGACGGGGCTTTCCACCGCGCCGGCGACGTCGCCGGTCACGTAGGTCACCGGCTGCAGGTTCTTGTGATAGACGCTCGGCTCCTCGATGCCGTCCTCCACGCGCACCAGCTCGCCTAGCGACGCACCGTCGCCAAAGCGAAACGCTGCGATCGCGTCGATCGATCCCCGTGATGCGCGCGGCAACCGCAACATCACCGGAATCGGCTCGCGTGATGACGGATCGTGGAGCAGCCCGGCCGGCGTGCCGCTGCCGGCCATCCGGGCCAGGGCCATCACCTCGGCCGCGCCAATGCCGAGCGCACCAGCCCTCTCGATGTCCACCGCCAGGCGCCGTTTCGGCCGCTCGGATTCGACGTACCAGTCTACGTCCACGACGCCGTTGGTCTTCTCGAACACGTTGCGCACGTCCTTTGCCAGTGCCTGCCGTCGCGCCCCGTCGGGACCGTAGACCTCGGCAACCAGCGTCTGCAGCACCGGGGGGCCAGGCGGGATCTCCACCACCTGGATCGCCGCGCCGAGCGTCTTCGCTACCGGCAGCAGCCGCTCACGCAGCCGCTTCGCCACGTCGTGGCTCTGCTCGCCGCGCTCGTCGTTCGGTTTGAGCATCACCTGGACGTCCGCCAGGCTCACCTCGCGGCGGAGGTAGTAGTGGCGGACCAGGCCGTTGAACGTGTAGGGCGATGCCGTTCCGCTGTAGCTCTGTGCGCCAACGACCGCCGGGTCGCCCAATGCCGCATCGGCGAGGGCCGTCGCCACCCGGCTGGTCGCCTCGAGCGGTGCATCGTCCGGCATGCGGACCATCACCTGGAGTTCGTTCTTGTTGTCGAACGGCAGCATCTTCACGGTGACCAGCTTCGCGGGGACCAGCAGCATCGCCGCCGCCAGCAAGACCGCCACACCGGCGAGGAAGCCCCAGCGCTTCCGGGGATTGGCGATCAGGGTGGACATCACCCTGCGGTAGGCTGCGGTGAGGCGATCGTCGCCCTGGTGGTGATGTGAGTCGCCGGATTTGAGCAGCCGGACCGCCGCCCATGGCGTGACGATGAAGGCGACGACCAGTGAGAAGAGCATTGCCGCCGTGGCCCCGACCGGAATGGGCCGCATGTACGGGCCCATCAAGCCGCCGACGAACGCCATCGGCAGGATCGCGGCCACCACCGTGAGCGTCGCGAGGATGGTGGGATTGCCGACTTCGTCTACCGCCCGGATCGCGATCTCCTCCATCGACAGCCGTCCGCCCGAGAGCCGCGCATGCCGTACGACGTTCTCGACGACGACGATGGCGTCGTCGACGAGGATGCCGATGCTGAAGATCAGCGCGAAGAGGGTGATCCGGTTGAGCGTGTAGCCGTAGAGATAGAACACGAACAGCGTGAGCGCAAGGGTCACCGGAATCGCGGTGAGCACCACCAGCGACTCGCGGCGGCCGAGCGCGAACCAGATGAGGATCGACACCGAGATGACGGCGAGGAACATGTGCCAGAGCAGCTCGTTCGACTTGTGCTCGGCCGTCTCGCCGTAGTTGCGGGTCACGGTGACGTTCACGTCCGACGGCAGCATGTCGCCCTTCAGCGTCGCGAGCTTCTGCTCCACCGTGCGGGTGAGCGCGATCGCGTTCGTGCCGCGCCGCTTGGCGATCGAGATCGTCACCGCCGGGAACATCTGTCCCTGTTTCGGGTGCTGAAACACGTAGTCGGTTGGTTCGCCGCCTTCGTCGGAGACCGTCGCCACGTCGGCGAGCCGCACTGGGGCTCCGCCGGCCTCGCCGACGATCAAGGCGCGAAGCTCGGTGACGCTGCCGGGCCAGCCGCCGGCCTCGATCCGGGTCGCGCGATTCTCGTGGACGACGTCGGCCGCAGCCATGCGCGCGTTCGACCGGGCCAGGGCCTGGTGGACGGCGAGCGGGTTGAGCCCGCGCCCGGCGAGCGCCGCTGGATCGAGCTCAACGGTCACCTGTCGCGGACGGCCGCCGATCACCGTAACCTCGGAGATGTCGGGGATCTCCTTGAGCGATTCCTGGAGCTGCGCCGCCGAGCGCCCGCAGCAGGTAATCGTCGTATCCCGGGCCCCACAGCGTCAGGGACATCACCGGGACGTCGTCGATCGAGCGGATCCGGACGACCGGAGCTGCCGCCTCGGCCGGCAGCACGTCGCGGGCGATCTCGAGCTTCTGCTTGAGCCGCAGCGAGCGGCGCGATCGTCGTCCTCGCCAACGTAGAAGCGCGCGATGACCATGGCCCGGCCCGGGCTCGACGTCGAGTAGAGGTACTCGACGCCAGGCACTTCCGACAGGAGCTTCTCGACCGGCCGGGTCACCCGCTGCTCGACTTCGGAAGGCGACGCGCCGGGCAGGTCCACGAACACGTCGACCATCGGCACGATGATCTGCGGCTCTTCCTCCCGCGGCAGGGCGACACCGGCGTAAACACCGAGCAGCAACGCCGCGACGATCACGAGCGGCGTCAGCTTGGAGTGGATGAACGCCGCGGCCATCCGCCCGGCGAGTCCGTACTGCCCGCTCATTGCTTCTCTCCGGCGACGCCGGCGATCGGCTGCCCATCCTCGAACCCGGCCGGCGGGCTGACGACCACGCGATCGCCGTTTGCCAGGCCCGCGAGGATCTCGATGCGATCGGCGCTCGACTCGCCGATCGAGACCATCCGCAACCGTGCTGTCCCGCCGCTGTCGAGCGCAAAGGCAAACGTCAGCTGGCCGCGACGGACCACGGCCGATGAAGGCACCGACAGCACGCGGCGGGCTGAGCCATGGAGACGGACGCGGCCAAACTGGCCCGAGCGGACGTCGGACATGCCTCCCGGCAGATCGAGCTTCACGAGGAAGCTGTGGCGGGCGGGATCGACCGCGGCGATCTCGATGACCCGGGCCTGCTCCCACGTGTCGCTCGCGCTATTGCGGTCGATCCGCACATCGGCAACATCCCCTCGGGCGACCAGCTGGGCATGCGCTTCGTCGACGCGCGCCTCGAGCCGATAGCCCGATGCATCGTCGATCGTCAGCAGCGCCACCCCCGGCGCGGCAAGCGTGCCCGGGTCCGCGAGTCGCGCGGCGACCACGCCATCGAAGGGTGCGGTGAGGACGGTGTAGGAGACGCCGACGGTAGCGGCGTCCTCGGCCGCCTTGGCGGCGGCAATCCCCTGCTCGGCCTCGGCGACGCGCGCGGCTGCACCAGTGACCCGCGCCTCGGCGCCAGCCAGCGCCGCCGAGGCCGCGTCGAGCTCTGCTTTCGTCGCCGAGTCTTTCTCCTGCAGGCCACGCACGCGTTCGTGGGTGAGGCGGGCGAGGACGAGCGCGGATTCCGCCGCGCGCTGTTCGGCTTGCGCGGCCTGCACGGCGAGCGTGGAGCCGGAGGCGCCGGCCGCCGCTCGGGTAGCCTGTGCCTGGAGCTCGCGGCCGTCGAGGACAACGAGCGTCTGTCCGCGACGCACGCGATCGCCAGCAACGACCCGCACGTCGAGGATTCGGCGCGACAACCCGCGCAGACACCACCGCGGTCTGTCTGGCCCGCACGACCGCACCAGCCTCGTACGCCGTCGGCCAGGCGGCCTCGCTGACCGTCGCGAGCGTGGCCTGGACCGGGCGTACCGGCTCATGGGACGGCTCCGAACGCTCGGCGTGACTGCACGACGCCAGCGTCACGGCCGCGGTCGCCGCAGTCAGCCAGGTGAACGTCTTGAACATCGCGGTCACGTTACGGTCTCCTTCCAATCGCACGGTCCAGGGCGGCTTGGGCCACGACGCGGTCCGCGACCGCCGACACACGGGAGGTCTCGGCCTGCAGGACCGCGGCGGCGGCCGTGAGCACGTCCTGCACCCCCTCCATCCCTGCGTCATAGCGATCGCGCAGGATGCGCCGGCTCTCGCGCGCCTGCGCGATGCTGGCGCGGGCGACCGCTTCGCGCGCCTCCGCGCTTTCGAGCTGTCGCACCGCGCCAATCACCTCCAGCTCCACACCGGCACGCGCATCGGCGAGTTCGGCCCGCGCACGGGCATCCGCTGCGGCGGCCGCCTTCATCGCGGCCTTCTCTCCCATGCCCGTCGAGAACGTCCAACGCGCCTCGCCGCCCACGACCCATGCCGGCGCGCGGTCCGCGAAGCTCAGGCCGTCGTACTGGTAGCCGGCCTGGGCGGCCACCTGCGGCCACCACGCCGCCTTGGCCTCGCGTCCACTCGAGTCGGCGAGGCGCACCTGTGCCTCGAGGCGTCGGAGGTCGGGGCGGGCGCTCATGGCTGCCTGCGACAGCGGTCTCCAGTCCCGCGGCTCCGCCGGCGGCACGAGCGGCGGCTCCTGCACGGCAAACTCGGTGTCGACGGCCGCGCCGCGAAGGCGATTGATCGTGGCGCGCGCGACGGCGGCGCGTCCGGCGGCGTCGATGGCGCGCTGCCGCATCTCGGCGAGGTGTACTTGCAGTGACAGCACGTCGGCCGTCGAGACGGTGCCGGCGTCACGGCGCCGCTCGGCGCGGGTGACGTCCTCGGCCGCGGCCTTGGCGGCGGCGTCGGCAGCGGCACGGGCCGATTCCGCGATCAGCACCTGTCCGTAGGCGCCTGCCACCTGCGCCGCCAGCGCCAGGGCCCGCTCGTCGCGCATCGCCTCGGCGACGGCCTGCTGCCCCTCGCTGGCATCAACACCCGATCCGGTGCGGCCTCCGTCGAATAGCAGCTGCTCCACCCCGACGGCGCCGTGGAAAAAACCGGTCGGGTCGGGATGGTTCAGGGCATCGATGGCGAAGTTGCCCTGCGAGAACTTGCGGGCCGACAGAAGCGAGCTGAAGACGAACACGGGGGCGTTTCCCCGCTGCCAGCTCTCGGAGACCGTCACCCGCGGGAAGAAGCGGGACTGGGCCTGATCCACGCGCGCAGCGGCTTCGTCGGCACCCGCTGCCGCTCCCTGGAGTGCCGGGTTCTTCCCTATCGCCTGGGTAACGGCCACCTCCAACGTCAAGACGTCCTGTGCTGCCGCGGGCCTGGCCACCGCCAGCGCCGCTACGGCCCCGATTACCGCCGTCGCTCGCCTCATCGCACCTGAGAGATGCGGCGCGGACTGGATTGGTGACACGGGCCGCCCGGGACCCCGCGCCGCAACGCTCGGCAGGCCTGCGGGCACGCCGGCCGCGTCAGGCCGCAAGCAGAATGGCATGCGTAGGCCCCTTCGGCAGGCCGGCGCTTCCGCGGCCGTCATTCGCGCCTTGGGCGCGCACGAATTGACGATTGGTATGATCGGATGATCGTGGCGATGCGGAACTCCCATCCAAGGTTCAACGACCAGGAGCACTATGCGGGTCTCATCGCCCAGCTCGGTACGGCGAGGATCCCGAGGCCATGGAGCAACTGCTCGTGGATGCGCAGGCGCTCGCCTATCGCTTCAGCCTTCTCGTCTGCGGCCACGCGGAGGACGCCGAGGATGCGATGCAGGATGCGCTCCTCCAGACCTACAAGAACGCGCGGCGGATCCGACAGCCGAAGGGATTCAGGACCTGGCTCTATCGCACTGTGAAAAACGCTTGTCTGATGTCGCGCCGCACGAAGGTGGATCAACCAGCGCGGATCGAGTCGCTCGACGTCGACGGGGCTCCCGAGCTCGCGGGGACCGAGCCGAATCCCGAGGAGCGGACCGCGGCCGCGGCCGAGCGCCGTCGCTTCCAGGCGGCGTTCCGGAAGCTGCCACGGCCCTATCGGCTGGTGGCGTTCCTGCGCGACGTCGAGGGGCTCTCGACGAAAGAAGTGGCGCAGGTCGTCGGCATCTCCGAGGCGAACGTCAAGCAGCGGCTGCACCGCGCTCGGGTGATGCTGAAAGAGGCGCTTGCCGCATGACACGCCAACGCGCCACTTCGCATTGCGACGTCGATCCCACCCACTGGTCGCGATACCTGGACGGCGAGTTCACCTCCGTCAAATGCCGCGCCTGCGAGGCGCACCTGATGGAATGTGCCGATTGCCGCGCGAAGCTGCGCGGGCTGCGGCTGACCGTGACGGCACTTCACGCGGCCGCCCGGCAGCCGTTACCGCGCGCGGTGAAGGCGGCGGTTCGCAGACGCGCCCGCGCGACAGCACGGCGCTCGCGCTAGGGGCGGGCGCCCACGGCGCGCAGGGTCGCCTGCCGAAGGCCTACCGCCGAGTGGCCGGCACCCGAGACAACCGCCTTCCAGGGCGGCCTACTCCTTTACGAGCACAGCGCGGCTGTAGAGCAGCTCGAAGCCGGCCCGCTGCACGTTCTCCTGCGACTTCGAGCCCGGCTGCGTGGTCACGACCGCGAGGTCGCAGCCCTTTGCGCGCGCCTCGGCGAGCCGCGCGCTCAACAGCGCCGACTGCACGCCGCGACGACGGCAGGCCGGAACCGTGCCGGCCCCACAGAGCATGGCAACCTTGTCGTGCAGGTACAGGCTGCCGCCACCGGCAACGGTGCCATCGAGCGACGCCAGCAGCCGGATGACGCCGGGCACCGCCGCGAACGAATGGTAGGCCCGCTCGAGCTCGCTGTTGTCGAACGATTCGTGCGAGGGCGGCCCATCGAACACGTCGGGGTGCGAGAACGCGTCGATGAGCACGCGAATCCATTCTGCCGACTGCTGCGGCTCGATCTCCGAGACCGTGATTGCCCGGTCCGGAGCGCCCGTGACGTCCGCGAGCCGCCGGCCGAGGACGTTCTCGAAACCAATCAGCTGATATCCGCGCACGGTCAAGGTCCGCGCAACCTCGGGATTCGCGAGCGTCGAAAGCTCGACCTGCACCCGCACGCCGGCCGCAGCGTGCCCGCGTTCGATGGTTTCCAGCTCGTCCACGGCCGGCTCACCGTCGAAGCCCAGCGCGATGACTTTGTTGAATGGCGAACCCGGCTCGCCGAGCACGGCAAACGACCCACCGACCGGCCAGACCTGAATGGGCGCATTGGCCTGGCGCACGGCGTCAGCGATGCCGAGCATGAGCGCGAGCTCCGCCCGATCGATGCGAGCGGCCATCTGTGTCGAGGCAGTGATCGGCATGACACATCATAGGCCCCGGCTTCGCCGCTCTACCGCGCGAAGCGCGGCCCCGCGGCGGCACGGTTGTCTTGACCGGGCCGCCGGCGCCGTGACATGTTCGGGCCCATGATTCGACGCCTGTCACTTGCCGCATCGCTCGCCGCTCTGGCCGCCTGCACCAGCGCCACGCCTGAACAGCGGTGGCTCGCTGACATCTCCGCCGCGCTCGGCGGCCGCGATCAGCTGGCGAGCCTCAAGACCCTCGTGCTCGAAGGTGACGGCGCGATGTGGAACGTCGGCCAGGACATGACCATCGACGCTACCGGCCAGACCTTCGCCGTCAGCGGCTACCGCCGCGCTATCGATGTCGACGGCCGCCGGATGCGCGTCCAGCAGACCCGAACCCCGAACTTCCTCTACTTCCAGGGCCAGGCGCCGCAGACTCAGGTCTTCGGAATCGACGGCGATGTCGCCTACACCTTCGGTGCGAACGGCAGCCCGACGCGCGCCGGTGCGGCGACCGCCCGCGATCGCCAGGCCGAACTCTTCCATCATCCGCTCGTGCTCCTGGCCGCGGCGGCACAGGGCAAGGCGTCTGTCGCCAACGTGCGAACCGAAGACAACGAGCAGCTCGCCGACATCACCCCGGACGGATCGACCACCGCCTTCACCATCGTCAGCGATACCGCGACGCACGTCCCGTCGCGAATCCGCTCGCGGGCGGCCCATCCCAACCTCGGTGACGTGATTGTCGAGACCCGGTTCACCGAGTACGCGGACGGCCCGTCGGGACTGAAATCGCCGCGGCGCCTGGCTGCCTTCATCGATCGGTTCAAGTCATCGGAACTGCGATTGACCAAGGTGGACTCCGCCGACCCGGGCGATGTCGCGGCCCCCGAAGCGGTTCGCGCCGCGGCGGTGCCCACGCCGCCCGCGCCATCGGTCGTCGCCGAGGTGGTCGCGCCCGGCGTGTGGTTCCTCGCCGGCCAGTCGCACCATAGCGTCCTCATCGAGTTCGGCGATCACCTGATGCTCGTGGAGGCGCCGCAGAGCGAGGCACGTTCGCTGGCCGCGATAGCCAAGGCCCGTGAGCTCGTCCCTGGAAAGCCGCTGACACAGCTCGTCAGCTCGCACTTTCACTTCGACCACTCCGCCGGCCTCCGCGCCGCTGTCGCGGAGGGCCTCACCGTAATCACCCAGCGCGACAACGTCGATTACTACGAGGAAGCCGCAAAGCGGCCCTTCACGATCGAGCCTGACGCACTGGCCAAGAACAACCGCTCGATTACGGTCGAAGGCGTGGACGATGGGCGTGTGATTGAGGACAAGACGCGGCGGGTGGAGCTCTATCACATCAGCGGCAACCCGCACGCCGACACGCTGCTGATGGTGTACCTGCCGAAGGAGCGGGTCCTGATCGAGGCGGACGCCTTCAGCCCGGGAGCATCGGTGCAGCCGTATGCCCCGAATCTGCTCGAGCAGATCCGCGCCCGCAGGCTGCAGGTGGATCGCATCGTCCCGCTGCACGGCACGATCGCGCCGTTCAAGGATCTCGTCGCCGCCGTTCCCGCGTCATGAGGCGCTCGATCCACCCCGTGGCGGTCGCGCTGCTCGTCACGGCGCTGTCGGGCATCGCGGCTGGTCAGCAGCCGTCGACGACCCCGAGTCAGGAGCCCTACCAGCCGCGAATCGGGCAGGCCGGCAAGGACGTCGTCTGGGTGCCGACGCCCCCGTCGCTGCTCGACCTCATGCTCGACATGGCGCAGGTGACGAAGGACGACTTCGTCATGGATCTCGGTTCTGGCGATGGGCGCAACATCATTGCCGCCGCAAGGCGTGGCGCCCGTGGCGTCGGCGTCGAGTACAACCCGGATATGGTGGCGCTCTCCAGCCGGCTGGCCCGAGAGGCTGGAGTCGGCGACCTGGCCACGTTCGTACAAGGCGACATGTACGAAGCCGACATCTCGAAGGCGACCGTGATGGCCGTGTTCCTGCTGCCGGCGAACATGGAAAAGCTTCTGCCGACGTTCAAGACGCTGGCCCCGGGCAGCCGCATCGTGTCGAATACGTTCGGGTTCGAGGAGTGGGATCCCGACGCGCGCGCCACCGTGAAGGACGGGGCATGCGCCGACTGGTGCGAAGCACTTCTCTGGATAGTGCCGGCCCAGGCGGCCGGAACCTGGTCGCTCGACGAGGGGCCCGGCTCGGGCTTGCTGAAACTGACCCAGCTCCATCAGGTTCTGTACGGCACGCTCAGCGACACCGGTGGCGACCGGCCGATCGCCAAGGCACGGATGCGCGGCTACGACGTCAGCTTCACCATTGGCGATCGCGTCTACACCGGGCGCCTGAAGGGCGAGGTGATAGAGGGCACGGTGACCGGACCGGACGGATCGCGGCCCTGGAGGGCCCAGAAGATCAAGCCGATCGCCAATCAAGGGATCTGGTGATCGAGTTCGCTCACCAGCGCGAAGACCGGCAGGGCGCGAGCCGCGCGAGATGTCGGGAGCGTGCCTCGCGCGTCGAAGCGGAGCCCGGATCCGGGCACGAGGTCCACGACCGTCTGCGAGACGCGGATTTCCTGCGGGTGCGCGGACTCGGCCAGGGCGGTCGCGGCGTCGAGCACCGGGCCGCGCGGATCTTCCAGATCCACTTCTCCAATGTGGACGCCGGCGCGCAGTGTCGGTGAGGCGATCCGCGCCGCGTCCACGATTGCACCGGCGCACTGAACGGCCCGGCCCGGCCCGTCGAAGATGGCGTGCCAGCGGCGATCGGGATCGATCGCAACCAGCGGCTGTCCTCGCCACCTGACCACTTCCCGCTCGACAATCGCGTCCAACCGCGGGTTGCCGCGGGCCTCCTCGGCGCGGAGCACGAGAATCGTGGCAAGCGTCGGCGCCGACTCGCGCGGCCCGTGAGTCCGGGCGAGAAAGTCCTCGATCGCAGTCAGCATCGCCGCTTGATCGCCGGCGAACGGCAAGTGGTCCTCGCCGGGCTGCTCGACGAAGATCGCGCCCGGAATGTGCGCGGCGAGGAACCGGCCCTCTTCCACCTTCAGGCAGCGGTCGCCGGTTCGGTGAAGCACCAGCGTCGGCACGCGAATCGTCGGAAGGACGGCCCGGACGTCGATCGCCGCATTCATGCGCGTGAGCGCCACGGCCGCGCCCGGACTGGCCCCCATGCGAAGGTACGAGGCCCACCACTCGCGAAACGCGGGATCGCCGGCGCGCGACGGGGCTCGTTCCTCGATCCCCACCGGCCCGCCCCACTCCTCGAGGATCGTCCGGCAGAAATCGTCGCGCTCGTCCTGGGTCGCCCCCCACGGGTAGTCGGGGGCCTGCATCCGGCGCGCGTAGCTGCCAATCATGATCAGCGCCTCGGTGCGGTCCGGATGCGTCGCTGCGAACAGGGTGCAGAGCGGCCCGCCCTCGGACACGCCGAGCAGGACAGCGCGCCGCGATCCCGCCGCCTCCATCACCGCTCGGACATCGTCCATACGCTGTTCGAGCGTCGGCAGCTCGGTGATCGAGACGCGGTCCGAGAGCCCGGTGCCGCGCTTGTCGAACAGGATCAACCGGGCCCCTCGCGAGAGCCGCTCGAGAAAGCGGGCGAAGGAGGGTTCGGTCCAGAAGTATTCGAGGTGCGACACCCATCCCATCACGAAGACAAGGTCCACCGGACCGCTGCCCACCACTTCGTAGGCGATGTTGACCGGCCCGCTCTTGGCGTAGCTGACCCGCGGCCGCGCGACGCTCGGACCGCCCGACCGGCCGCCGGGACTCGCCGCGGCGGCCGCCACAACTGTCGCGATCAGCCGGTAACCGCGGCGATGCGCGGTCTCGATGTAGCGCGGCTGCTGCGGGTCGTCGCCGAGCGCCTTGCGAACCTCGCGGACGCTGCTCTTGAGCACCGCGTCGCCGACGAACACGCCGGGCCACACCGTCTCGATCAGCTCCGCCTTGCTGATTAGCCGACCGGCGTGTGACACCAGGTGGTGCAGCACGGCAAACGCCTTCGGCGTCAGCGGCACCGCATCGTCGCCGCGATACAGGTGCCCGCTCACGGCATCGAGCCGGAACTCGCCGAAGGTGAAGACGCGGTCGTCCATCGGATGAGCTTGTGGCGCTGACTTTTTCGATTCCAGCCGCGCGATCTTACCGAATTCTCACCGAACTCTCACCCCCGCCTGACGTCTTCCGCGGCGCTCGCCTCGTATCGTCGTGCAGGAGTTGTTGCAGATGCGGATCAGACCGATTCTTTCACCGTTCGTTCTCTCCGTGGCGATTGCCTCGCAACCGGCATCGGCCCAGACGCCGGCGCCCACGCCACAGCACAAGCACTACGAGACACCCGCGGACGCGCCGCCTCCGGCGCCGGGACAGCCGCTCGCGCCGCGCCTCCAGAACCTCGGCGTGCACACCTTCCCGGTGAGCACGAAGGTCGAGCGCGCCCAGCTGTTCATGAACCAGGGCTTGAACCTCGTGTACGGCTTCAATCACGCCGAGGCGGCCCGCGCGTTCGCCGAGGCCTCGCGCCTCGATGCGTCGCTCGCGATGGCGTATTGGGGCCAGGCGCTGGTGCTCGGACCCAACATCAACGCGCCCATGGATCCGAAGGACGAGCCGAAGGCGTTCGAGCTGGCGCAAAAGGCCGTCGCGATGAAGGCGAAGGCGACGCCGCGCGAGCGCGCCTACATCGACGCGGTCGCGGCCCGCTACACCGGCCGCAACGAGGACCGGGCCGCCGCCGATCAGGCCTACGCCGAAGCGATGAAGCAAGTCGTCGACGCATTTCCCGACGACCTCGACGCCCGCACGCTCTACGCCGAGTCGTTGATGGACCTGCGGCCGTGGAACTACTGGACGAGAGACGGCCTGCCGCAGCCGGGCACGGCGGCGATCCAGGCCTCGCTCGAAACGGTACTCGCGACACACAACAGCCACCCGGGCGGGCTGCATCTGTGGATTCACCTCTGGGAACCGACCGACACCCCCGAGCGGGCCGAGGCCGAGGCCGATCGCCTGCTGCCGCTGATGCCGGGCGCCGGCCACATCGTCCACATGCCGGCGCATATCTATCAGCGGGTCGGCCGGCACGCCGACGTGATCAAGTCGAACCTGCTCGCGGCCCAGGCCGACGAGGACTACATCGCGCAGTGCAAGGCGCAGGGACTCTACCCGCTCGGCTACTACCCGCACAACCTCCACTTCATCTGGATGGGTGCGAGCGCGAGCGGACGCAAGCAGCTGGCGCTCGAATCGGCGCAGAGGCTGGCCTCGGCAATCCCGCAGGAAGCGCTCGGCAGCGTGCCGATCCTCCAGGGATTCATCGTGGTCCCCTACTGGGCGATGGTCCGCTTCGCCGAGTGGGACCGCATCCTGGCCGATCCGGGGCCGCGTCACGAGACGACGTTCACGAAGGGCGTCTGGCGCTACGCGCGGGCGATGGCGTACACAGCGAAGAACCAACTCGACGCCGCCGAGCAGGAGCGCGTGAAGCTGGCGACGCTGCTCGCCGACCCATCGCTCAAGGGACAAACGACGTTCTCGAACAACACCGGCGAGGCGATCCTGCGGATCGCACCGGAGGTGGTTGCAGGTGAGATCGCGGCCCGCCGGGGACAGTGGGACACGGCGATCCTGCATCTCGATCGCGCGGTCCGCTACGAGGACGGCCTCATCTACCAGGAGCCTCCCGACTGGTACGCGCCCGTTCGCCAGAACCTCGCCGCGGTGCTGCTGTCCGCGGGCCGCGCCGACGAGGCGGAGGCGGTCTACTGGGAGGACTTGAAGAAGAACGCCGACAACGGCTGGTCGCTATTCGGACTCGCGCAGGCGTTGAAGGCGCAAGGCAAGGCCGCCGACGCCGCGCAGGCAGAGGAACGGTTTCGCAAGGCGTGGAAGGACGCGGACTACACACTCGCGCCGCCCGCGCCGGCAACGCGAAGCGACAACCGCCAATAGCTGCGGCTGGTGCGAGAAGTACGCGGCGCGATAAGTGCCAGGGAACTCAGGCGAGTTGCGCGGGTGCGTGTGAAGCCGGCAGCGAGTGTGACCGGCCGCTGGCCGGAGGGACGCGTCATCGCGCCGCATATCAGAAAGCGAGGAATAGATCGATGCTCTCAGACAATGTGGCGATCCAGTCGCCAGCAGAAGTTCGTGAACACGACGTGCGGCTGCCGAGCGGCATCCAGCTGCACTACATCGAGCAGGGACCCGCCAGCGGCCCGGCGATCCTGCTGCTCCATGGCTACACCGACTCGTCGGGCTCGTGGGGCCTGGTGATGCCGCTGCTCCCTCGCGAGATCCGCGTCGTCGCGCTCGACCAGCGCGGCCACGGCTTCTCGGATCGCCCGGAGGGCGCCTATACGGTGGACGACTTCGCGACCGACGCGCTCGACGCGATGGACGCCCTGCACATCGCTTCGGCGACGGTCGTCGGGCACTCGATGGGCAGCTTCGTCGCGCGCCGCGTCGCCGAGCGCGCGCCCGATCGCGTGTCCCACCTCGTGCTGCTCGGTTCGGCCCCGACCGCCGACAACGCCGTCGTGCGGGAGATCCTGGAGGCGGTCATCGCGCTGTCGGACCCGGTGGACCCGGCGTTCGTACGCGAGTTCCAGCTGAGCACCGCGGCGAAGCCGGTGCCGCCTGATTTCATGGCCGCACGTATCGTCAACAGCCAGAACGTGCCGGCGCACGTCTGGAAGTCCGCGCTCGGGTCGCTCGTCGGCTACCGCCCGTCAGCGGCCATCACCTGTCCGACGCTGGTCATCGGCGGAGACGCCGACGGCGTGTTCTCGAAAGAGGAACAGGCCGCGCTCGCTCGAGAGATCCCGGGCGCGGTGCTGGACCTCGAGCCAGGCATCGGCCACGCACTCAACTGGGAAGATCCGGCGAGGTTCGTCGCCTCGCTGCTTCGCTTCCTCGGCTCCGAACCCTGACATCTGTTGATCTGGTGAACTGGTGATCTGGCGATCTGATCTGGCGAGCTGGTGATCTGGAGACCTATCTGGAGATCTATCTGGCGATCTCGTGATCCATCTGGTCATCTGAGACCGTACAAAGGAATGGTGAGCTACGGCACCGCGCCGAATAGCTCACCAAATCAAGAGATAGATCGCGAGATCGTCAGATCGAAAGATTGATCACCAGCTCACGAGATCAACAGATCATCAGATTCGCGCGCCTCGCGCTCTCCTAACAGGAGGCGCATTGATGATTGTTCTTCGAGCCGAGCTTTTCCAGGAGCGCCACCGTTTCCGGATACGGTGACACGCGCTGAACCGGGCCGTTGGCCATGTCGGCGGTGGTCTGGCCGCTGCGGGCGACGGCGGTGACGTCAGCGCCCTTGGAGACCAGATACAGGATCATCTCGTTGTCACCGCGCGCGGCGGCGTGGTGGAGCGGCGTGTAGCCGTCGTTGTCGCGGGCGTTGACGTCGGCGCCCAGCACCTCGACCAGGAACTTCATCGCCGGCATCCAGCCGTCCGGGGCGTGGCGGTGCGCGTTACCGGCAAAGCCTTCGCCGTACTCGACGCCGGCAGCCGCGTGAACAGGCATCGCGCCGGGGCCGCCCGGCGGGATCGGCGGGGCGGTGTAGCGCTCCTGGCCTTCACGCGCAGTCGGGGTGATCGCGCCGCCCGCGCCGGCCGGCTGGCCGTTGGGTCCGGCGCGGCGAATCGGCGCCGGCGGGGCCATCGTCGCGATGTTCGGGTCGGCGCCGTACTGCACGAGCAGCTTCATCGCCTCGATGTCCACCGAGTAAGCCGAGCGCCAGAAGGCGGTGGAACCGGACGTGTCGGCCAGGCCGCAGTTCCGGTTGCCGCAGCCGGTGTAGACCATGTACCAGGGGTGCGCCTTGATGCGGGCGTTGGGATCCGCGCCCTTGTCGAGCATCGCCTTCATCACGTCCAGGTAGGTGGCGTTCTGCCGCTCCATCTCCTGCGGCTGCGGGAAGCGGGTGCGCGGCTGCCACTGCGTGTTGACCGCCGCCCACAGCGGGAACACGCCGTTGCCCTTGGCGGCGAGGTTCGGATCGGCGCCGCGCTGGAGCAGCAGCATCGCCATGTCGAACTGGCCGTTGATCACCGCCATCAGCAGCGGGCTGGTGCCGTCGCCGGCGCCGCCGCGGTTGACGTCGGCGCCTCCGTCGAGCAGCGCCTGCGCAACCTGAAGGTGTCCCTGGCGCGAGGCGTGAAGCAGCGCCGTGAGCCCGCCCTTGGTCTGCACCGGCGGGTTGATCTCCTCCGCGTTGAAGTTGCGGCTGTTCATCTTCTCTTCGTCTTCCTTGGTCATCGGCGGAATCTTGCCGGAGACGAAGACTTCACGCGAGGCCTGGACCGCGGCCTGCATCTGGCTGGCGGACGGCGGCTTCTCGGCGCCGACGCCCATCGATTCGAACACCTTTTCCTGCTGGCGGCTGGCCGCGCGATCGAGCGCAGTCCGCTTCGGGATGTCGATGAACGTGCTGGCCACGTTCGGGTCGGCGCCCTTGGCGGTCAGCGCCTTGACGGCCTCGACGCGGTTGAAGGACGCTGCGAAGATGAGCGGGGTCTGGCCCCACTCGGCCTCCTTGGCGTTCTTGTCGGCGCCGGCGTCGATCAGTCGAGTGATCACGGCGGCGCTGCCGGCGCTCGCCGCCAGGTGGAGCGGCGTCGCACCGCTCGGCGTGGGCCAGCGCGTCCACCACCGCACCTGCCTTGATCAGCGCATCGACCACCGCCAGGCTGCCGGCCCGGGCCGCGACATGGAGCGGCGTGTACTGGCCGATCCGAGTGACTGCCGAGACATTGGCGCCGGCGTAGATGAGCGCGCCGGCGATCTCGGCGTTGTTCTTCTCGGCCGCCCAGTGCAGCGCCGACATGCCGTCGCCGCGCGCGCCGTTGACGTCCGCGCCCTCCCGGAGGAGCGACTTGACCGCGGCGGCATCACCTTTCATCGCCGCGTCGGCTACAGCCGAACCGGTCGGCGCCGCACCGAGCAGCGCCGACATGACAGACAGCGGCGATGATGTTCAGTCCAAGACGTTCGAACTCATGGGCGCCTGCGCTTGACTCTGCTCAGCCTCCAGGCAACGGTCGTTGTGGAAGACGTCGTCAGCGAGAATTCACCGGTCGAGTCGCCGAACGACTTCAGATCCTTCGAGGCCAAGGCCGTGCAGCATCGTGAGCATCGCGTTGGCCATCGGGGTGCCGTCGGCGGCCTTGAGGTGGACGCCGCCCTGCAGCATGCCATTGCCCTTGCCCGCGAGGAACATCGGGCAGCGGCGGTGGTTGTGGACGTTGGCGTCGGCCATCGGCGAGCCCCACAGCACCACGGTCTTGTCGAGCAGCGTCTTGTCGCCCTCGGTGGTGGTCTTCAGCTTGTCGAGCAGGTAGGCCACCTGGCCGACGCGGTACTTGCAGATCTTGTTGAATTCCATGATCCGATCCTCGCGGTTGCCGTGGTGCGAGGCCGGGTGGAACGGCTGGCTCGATCCGCTGTCCGGGAAGACCCGGTTCTGCGAGTCGCGGCCGGTCTTGAACGAGATGACGCGCGTCATGTTGGTCTGGAACGCCAGCACCTGGAGGTCGAACATCAGGTGCATGTGCTCCGAGAACGAGTCGGGCACGCCCTTCGGCGCATCCGGAATCGCGCGCTCCTCGCCGCCGCTGTTCTGGGCCTCGACGGCCTGGATGCGGCGCTCGATCTCGCGCACGTTGTCGAGATAGCGATCGAGCCGGGCCCGGTCGCTGGCCCCGAGGTCCTGGCGCACGCTGGCTACCTCGCCCTGGATCCAGTCGAGGATGCTGCGGCGGTTCTCACGCCGCGCGGCGCGGTCCTTGGGCGAGCTGCCGGCCCCGAACAGCATGTCGAACGCGACCCGCGGGTCGCGGATCATCGGCAGCGGCTCGTTCGGCGACGACCAGCTGATCGAATCGGTGTAGGCGCAGGAGTAGTTGTAGGTGCAGCCGCCGGCCTGATCGAGGTTCTCGATGCAGAACTGCATCGAGGGGAGCGGCGTGTCCTGCCCGAAGCGTTGCGCGTAGAACTGATCCATCGAGGTGCCGGCCCAGATGTCCGAGCCCTGCGTCTGCTTCGGATGCGACTGGGTCAGGAACACCGCGCTGGAGCGGAAGTGATCGCCGCCGATCTCAGGCGCGGTGAACGCTTCGGCCATGCGGACGTCGGTGTTGCTGACGACCGTCAGGTACTCGCGATAATCCTCGAGGGTCGAGAGTGGGTTGTCGGGGATGAGCTTGAAGTCGCGGCCTGCCTGCTCGGGCGCGAAGAGCCACTTCCCCGCCGCCAGGTTGTTGCAGCCGGCCAGGCCGTGCACCTCTTCGATGCAGAGCAGCCGAGTGCGCTCGGCAGCCGGCGCCTTGGCGAAGATACGGCCAGCCGGCACCATCGCATCGAGGAACGGAAGTGCCACGGTCGCGCCCATTCCGCGGAGGAACGTGCGGCGGGCCAGGTGCTTTCCAGTGATGAACGACATCGTCTCGATCTCCTCGAACGTGGGGTTAGCGCTGGGCGACGGCGTTCGCCGTCTCGGTTGCTGGTTCCGCTCGCTTCATCCGGAAGGCGTCACTCTTGACGACCCCCAGGATGAACGACGACATCTTGTAGTTGTCCTTCTCCGCGTTCCTCGAAATCTGGCGGATCAGGGGCTGGTCGAAGTACTCGGCGCGGCGGCCGAGAGCGTAGGCCAGCAGGTTCTCGGTGTAAGTGCGGACCAGCGGCACCGGCCGCTTCAGCATCACGTTTACCAGTTCCGCCGGCGTAGTCACCGGACTGCCGTCGAAGTAGTCGCCGCGCGTATCGAGCGGCATGCCGTTCTCGCGGACCCGCCATTGTGCCGTCACGTCGTAGTTGTCGAGCGCCAGGCCGATCGGGTCCATCATCTGGTGACACGCGGCGCAGACGGCATTGGCGCGGTGCATTTCCATCCGCTCGCGTGTCGTCAGCATCTTGCCGTCCTTCGCTCCAGCCGTGTCGTCCAGGGTCGGCACATTGGGCGGCGGCGCCGGCGGGGGCGCGCCGACCAGCACCTCCAGCACCCACTTGCCGCGGAGCACCGGCGAGGTGCGGTTGGCGAGCGAGGTCTGGACGAGGATGGCGCCCTGGCCGAGCAGCCCGCGCCGCGATGCGTCCGGATACTGCACCCTGCGGAACTCGGTGCCGGCGACGTTCGGGATCCCGTAGTGCTCGGCGAGCCGCTCGTTGACGAAGGTGTAGTCGGCCTTGAACAGGTCCAGCAGGCTGCGGTCCTCCTGAACCAGGCTGTTGAAGAACATGATCGTCTCGGTCCGCATCGCGGCCGCGAGGTTCTCGTCGAAGTTCGGGTAGTAGTTCGGATCCGGGTGGACCTTCTCGACGTCCTGCAGGCGCAGCCACTGCGCGGCGAAGCGCGAGCCCAGCGCCTCGGCACGCGAGTCGGACAGCATCCGGCGCGTCTGGCCCTCGAGCACGCGCACGTCACTGAGCTTGCCGGCGAGCGCCACGTCCATCAGCTCCTGATCGGGCGGCATGCCCCACAGGAAGAACGACAGCCGCGACGCGAGATCGACGTCGGCCACGCGAATCGTCGAGTTCGGCCGGCCCTCGAGCTCCTTCTCCAGGCGGAAGATGAAGTACGGGCTCGCCAGGATCGCTTCGAGCGCCGTCGTCACGCCGCCTTCGAACCCGCTCTTCGCCGCCCCCTTCTCGTAGAAGGGCATCAGGCGGTCGACCTCGGAGTTCGACAGCGGCCGCCGGTAGGCGTCGGCGCCCAGCTTCGCGATGATCTTGCGCGCGCAGGGACGCTCGTCCGACTGGCTCGTCGGCCGGCAGGAGAAGATCCTCTGGCGCGCTTCGGTCTCCGACACGCCGGTCGCGCGGGACGGCCCGACGACGACCAGGTCGCGGACTTCGGGGAGCGTGGTGATGCCGCTGCCGCCGGATCCGCCCCCGGCATACGACCAGCCATGCGGCTTGATCAGGTCCTCGTACGGCCCTTCGGTCCGTCGCACGAATGCCGCTGATACCTGGTGCTGGCCGGCACGCAGGAAAATCGGCTCGGTCTTGAGCGGCGCCTGCCCCCGGCCATCAGCGCCGGCGACCTGCGCGAGCTCGTAACTGAGCAGCGCAACGCGTTCGCCGTCGATCGAGATGTCGATGTCCTCGAGCCGCGCGTTCTCGCCCGACTTGAACACCAGCTGGAACTCGTACTCCGCATCCGCAGGAAACACGTGGTTGACGACGATGCCGCCGCGCGTGCCGTAGGGCGCGCCCTCGACGTGATCCCAGGGGTGCTGCGAGAGATAGCTGGGGCTCGTATACGTGACGTCGATGGTCGGCGCGGTGCGATCGCCCACCGCCATGCGGCTGATCGCGGTAGCGGCGTTCAGGTACGACTCGAGCAGCGTCGGCGAGAGCGCCTGTGCGTCAGCGATGTTGTCGAAGTTCGCGCTCTTGGTGTCGAGCGGCAGCCAGTCGCCGGCACTCACCTCGAGGCCGAGCAGGTCCTTGATCGCCGCTTCGTACTCCGGGCGATTCAGGCGCTGGAAGGTGCGGCGCCCCGGGTTGGGCGCCGCCGCCGCGTGTTGGTCGAGGGTGTTCTCGAGAGCGGCGATGAGCGCGGCATGGGCCGCCGGGTCCGGCTTCTGCGCGGCGCGCGGCGGCATCATCCCGGCCTGCAGCTTGACGATCATCTTCTCCGCGACTTCAGCCTTCTCCGCGGCCTTGGTCACGTCGAAGCCGACCAGCGAGAGGCCGGCGGCGGGACGACGATCGTTGTGGCAACTGGCGCAGTACTTGGCGATGACCTGGTTGTCAGCCGCGGACGCCGCGGCGGCGCGGGCGGTGGACGTGACAGGCGCGGGCGCCTTCGGAGCGGTGGAGGCGGGACTTGGCGCGGCTGCCGACGGACGTGGACCTGCCTGGGCAGCGAGCGGGGAACGATCCGCCCATACCGCACTGCCCGCCAGGCCCAGGCACAGTGCCCCGGTGCCCAGAACCGTCTTTGTGCCACGCGTCATTGTCTCGACTCCCAAACGACGAAAGCTCTACCGACCTCGCAGTCTGCGCCCGCCGATTATACGCTCGTCACATCCAAATCTGCCGCCGGCAACCAGCGCTAAACGACTCTTGGCACGTCTTTTATTGTCACGGAAGGTCATCGCGGGCGCATCCCGCCAGAGTTCATGCGCCGCACCTCGCGGTCGTGCTCAGCCTTTCTTCCACTTGCTCACGACAGCGTCCTTCCCATCGTCGTGGCGGGTGACGAGCGTCAGGCTGCCGTCGGGCGCGAAGTCGTAGTAGCGGGTCCGTTCCAGCGCGAAGGGGTTGGCACGGCCGGCGGCGGCCTTGGGGTCGAACGGCTTGGCGTTCTCGTCGACGTAGGCAATGCTCTTCTGGTCGACATTGATGACGGCCCGGCCCTTGACCGAAATGATCCGGTCCGGAGGCTGGAACCCCAATCCCTGCAATATCTTGACGCCGTCGTCGCTAATCCGGTATTCGATCGAGAGGTTCCCGAAATCGTCGGCTGTCAACGTCCCGACGGTGCCATCGATGGCCGCGCGCTTGCCATCGGGCGAGCCGTATTCGAGCGAGGCAAGGGTCCATTTGCCCTCGAGCTGCTTTCGCGCCGACTGCAGGGTGTCGCCGCTCTGGGCGATCGGCGACGTCTTGATCGGCCGCTGACGCGGGCTGGCCGCGCAACCTCCCAGCAGGACCATCGCAACCAGGGCTGCGGCCGCGCCGCAGGGACGAGTCAGGACCATGATCGAAGCCTCCTCGTGCATTCTGCCACTGCCGAGACTCATTCCCGCAGGCGGCGCAGCGTGAGCCGAAACCCGCGGTAGCCCGCATCCGGGTCGTAGACGATTACCGGCATCAGGCGGCCGCGGATCTTGTGCGGGTTGGTGCGGGCATAGGCGGTCAGCGTCCGCGCCAGCTGTTCGCGCGAGCGTTCGGGATCCTCGGTCCGCGGCTCGCCGGTGAACAGGTCGTTCAGCCCGACCGGCCATGGCAGGCTCCAGAGCAGCGAATCGACAATCTGCCCCTTCATCACGTTGTGCGAGAAGTTGAAGAAGAACGACAGCGGCGAATAGGCCTCCGCCGACGGGCGGAACGCTTCAAACTCCTCTGTCAGATCGCGCTGATACGCCCGGAACCGCTCGCGAAACCGCGCCCGCTCCACTTCGTGAGCCGCCAGCGAAGCCGGACCGGCGCCGAGGAACGCCCGCGGATCCGCGGTCATGCCGTTCAAGCACTGATTCGACAACTGCGTGTCGGGACCCCATCGCCTCGCTGCCCTCGCGGAGGCGGTGGTACTCGTCGATCAAGGTCGCGAGCGAAAAACAGAGCCACGGATAATCGGCGACGTTGTCGCTGCGCATCAGCGACGTGTCGCGCCCGTATGTGGCTTCGAACCCGAACCGCAGGTGGCACCCGATCGCCGCCGCGTGACCGAGCGCGATCGCCGCGCGATGCGCCTGGTTCAAGGCGCGGACTCTCCCGAGCAGCAGGTCGTAGCCCCACTCCTCGCGCTCGTAGTGCGCGGTCGCGATGAGGATCAGCGTCGCGGCATCGTCACAGAACCGCTGGCCGCTGCCGCCGGG
Organism: uncultured Acidobacteriota bacterium; assembly: GCA_963709325.1. Lineage (GTDB taxonomy): Bacteria > Acidobacteriota > Vicinamibacteria > Vicinamibacterales > UBA2999 > VFZN01. The sequence goes on from CAVPVV010000003.1 coordinate 661,314, forward strand.
TCCCTGGAGCAGCCGCAGCAGTTCGTCCAGCCGGGCGAGATTCGCATCCGCGTCGCCCTCGTCCCAGATGCGGAGCGAGAGGAGCGACAGGATGTGCAGGAAGTAATAGTCGATGAGGATCGCGGGCGCGACCGGATCGAACGGATCTTCCGCGCGCTGTGTGGCGATGTAGTCGAGCACGTCGACCGGGATGGTCTCGGGGTTCACGTGCACGGCCACCCCGTCCCAGTCGTGGAGCGCGTGGAAACCCTCGTCGCGCGTCTTCCGGTCGTACTCGCGGACGGCAAGCGCCAGGGTCAGCGTCGCGCCGCCGAAGCGCCAGACATCCGAACGGAGCGGCTCCCGCAGCTTGTGGAGCGCCGACGTGAGCGAGGGCGCCGTGAGTTCACCTACGACGTCCGAGCGAAAGTTGCTGCCTAAGGCGCCGGCCAGGGTTTCACAGACGTCGTCGAACATGTCCTGGCGCTGTCGTGCCTGAATCGACGCGAGGTAGTCGACCAGCGCCTCGATGCGCGCGTTCACCTGTTGCGGTCCGGCGTCGGCCGAGCGCTCGAACGCGTCGCCCCACACCGGCATGTCGCCGCCGCCATGGCCCTTGACCGGGTTCTTTCCGTCGATGATCCGCTTCACCAGTTCCCGGTCGTAAGTCCCGCCATTCCGGCTCGCGATCATTGTCAGATCGGCGGGACGACGCTTCAGTGAATCGGCCAGCGGGCCGGTGCCCTTGGCGTTGGTGCCGTGACAGACGGCACAGTAGGTCGAGAAGAGGCCCGAGCCGGCTGGAACCGACGAATTGGCAGCGGGCGTTTGAGCCGAGACGGGGACTGCCCACGGCAGCACGGCGGCCACGGCAAGTGCAGCGAGAGTCCAGAAGAGCCGGCGCATGACGTCACCTCCACGCGAGTCGAAAAGACCTCGCGCTTGGCGAGGTCGCAAATCGGGTGCCACGGCTGCACCGTGGAAATCACGAGGGCTGCGGGATCCCGTCACCCGCCCACTGCCGGACTTCCGGCGATCGGCCCTGGCTGGCGCGCTTGAACAGCCCAGTGTAAACCGCCTTCCCGCGGATGTGGCCGGTCATCGCCGCCATCACCGCGGCGCGCGTCTCCGCCGGGGACATCCCGATGGCGGCGACGTTGACGGGCGCGTCGAGCGCATAGAGTTCGAACACGTAATGATGCGGCGGACCGCTGGCCGGCGCACCGGGACCGCGATAGTCGGGACCGGTCGCGCTGATCTGACGGCTGCCGTCGGCGCGGGTCGGCCCCTGCGGTACGCCCTCCGGCAGCCCGGTCGCATCACCCGGGATGTTCCACACCAGCCAATGCAGCAGATCGTCCTCGGCGGCGCCGACGAGAGCATCGACGTCGTGAACCACGAGCACGAAGTGCGTCACGCCTTCGGGCACCTGGCTCCATGCCAGCGCGGGCGAGATCTCTCCGCCGGCCTGCGTGTATCTGCTCGGCACGCTTCCGCCATCGGCCCACGGTCCGCTCAGGGTCATCACCTGCGCACCCCGCGGGCGAGTCGGTGGCGTCGGCTGCGGAGCGGGACGCGGCGCCTGCGCGACGGCTGGCAGCACACATGCGGCGGCGAGCGTCACGGCGACGAACGCGGTGCGTGACATCGGCGCCTCCTACTTGAACGAGGGCGGCTGCGTCCTGCGCCACTCGTCGTAGCGAAGGCGCAGTGTCTTCACCGGGTTGAGGTTCTCACCCGCTTCGATCACGCCAGGCCCTTTGTCAGCGCCGGGCTGCGACACGGTAAGGTACATCGCGTACTTCCCGTTGTTATGGGAGTCGCCGCTCGTGTCCTTCGGCTCCGCCATCAGGATGTAGGCGACGTGAGCGGTGCGCCCATCGCATCGGATCGCCGGCGCGGTGCCGTCGGTCGGCCACGGTGGGCAGGTGCACCGGCTGTCCCCGCCCGATCCATCGGCGGCTTCCATTGCCGCCATCACGCGGTCGGTGAGCGCGCCCTTCGTGTTGATGAACGCCTGGACCGCGTTTGGCACGACCAGCCCGGGCCTGAGGATGTTCCCCTGAATTGAATAGAAGATCTCAGTGCCCGGCACCTGGCCCTGCACGTCCTGCGATACGTACCCGTTGCCGAGTCCCGAGTGGCCGGCCGTCCTCCCTTGCAAATCGAGAATCCCGAACTGTCGCGTCTGGAACGCCGGATCCTGGCTGAGCATCTCGATGATCCGCGCCGGATCGGTGCCTTTCTGCAGTTCGCCGTAGACGAGCATCTGGTTCGCGTGCGTGCCGTCCACCGCGGCCTGGCACGCGGCGACGCCCTTGCCGGGCACGACGACGGCCTGCACCCCCATCAGAAACTGGTCGTCGCGATCGACACATGTCGCCGACGCGATCACGACGCGGCCGGTGCTGCGATCGACGCCGATCACGGACCAGGTGGCCCAGGCCGGCAACGGCATCGCCAGCAGGAACGCCACGGCAACAAGCACACGACGCATCGACGACTGCCTCCCCTGAAAGTGGCGCTCAGTCTACTGGATTCAGGCGCGGCGCTCCGGGCGTATCATGCACCGCATGTCCACCCCAGATCCCTTGCACGCGCCAGTGCGTGGTGCCCAGCATCACGAGGTGGCCGGTGTCCGAATCGACGTCGCGCCTGCCGGCGATGGCCGCATCAAGCGCGTCATCTACCCGGTCGGCTTCCGCTGGTCGCGGGACATGCAGCCGGTGAGCCACACCGATCGCTGCCAGTTTGCGCATGTCGGCTTCCTGCTCCAGGGGCAGGTCCATGTCGAGTATCCCGACGGCTGTACGGAGGAGTTCGTCGCACCGCAGGTCGTGACGATCGAGCCCGGTCACGACGCGTGGGTGGTCGGAGACGAGCCGGCGATCCTGATCGAGTTCGACTTCAAGGGCGACACGGCGATCCGCTTCGGCCTGCGCGGCCAGCACGTGCACCCGCAACCGCACGCCGACTGACGGTCGGCAAACGGCAGAAGGCAAAAGGCAGAAGGCAGAAGGCAGAAGGAAGCAGAAGCCTCAGCCCCCGAATCGCTCGAGGCGATAAGGCGCGAGCGGTTCGGCCTTCACGCCGTCCAGCATCTCGCTCGCGGTGAGGCGGCCGATCAGCGCACCCAGCGTCACGCCGCTGTGCATCACCGCAAGATAGAGATCGCGTCGTCCTGGCGCGAAGCCGACGATCGGGAAGCCGTCCGCGGGCATCGGGCGGAAGCCCTGCGTCATCTTCTCCACGCCGCCGCGCTCGATGCCGGGCAGCACGCTCGACATCGTCTTCAGCAGGCGCTCGCCAGCCTCGCGGCTGGTGTCTCCGCCGCCGCTCGCGAAGTCGCTGCCGGCGACGATCCGGCCATCCGGCTTCTGCTTGATGTTGCCGACGGGCGCGAGGATGACACGCTGGACCAGAGCCGGCTGCGGCGGAACGTGCACGAGGACGCCCGGCGCGTCCTTGAGCGGGACGCGAACGCCGGCGAAACCGGCAACCCGCGGCGTGTCCACGCCGCACGCGACGACGATCGCGTCGGCCTGCAACTCGCCGGCGGTGGTCCGCACCGCTTTCAGCGAACCTCCGGTGAGATCGAGGCCAGTGACCTCGGCCGGGCACAGCAGCCGGGCACCGTTCGCCTGCGCCTTCGCCAGCACTGTCTCCGTGACCCCAACCGGATCGATGTGCCCTTCGTCGCTCCAGTGCGCCGCCGCGGCGATCGGTCCGGGCCGCAGCTTCGGCTCGAGCGCCTGCAGTGCCGCCGAATCAAGCGCTTTCCCCGGGTACTGCCAGGCCTGGAACTCGGCGAGATCTTTCGTGAGCCTTGCGCCGGCGTCGGTCTCGGCACGCCACTCCACGCTGCCGCCCCATACCAGGGGCAGCGCGCCGCTGAATTCGCGATCCATCTGGCGCCACGCCTGGATGCCAAGACGGCTCAGATCGTAGTAGGGGCGCGGCCGCTTCTTGGCGTTGATCCACGCGAACGAGTTGGCAGTCGCGCCGCGACCGGGCTGGTTGCGCTCGACGACGGTGACCTCGGCGCCGCGCTTGACGAGTTGGTAGGCGATATTGGCGCCGATCATGCCGGCGCCGGCAATCACCACACGCTTCGGCGCAGTCTGGCTGACGGGGAAGCCGGCCACGGCGACGCCGGCGAAGAGTTCGAGAACCGTGCGGCGGTGCATAACGGCGAGAGTATACGCGCTGGCCACCGCCCGCACTTCGCTAAGATGGTAACTGCATGGCCGTGCGTGCTCGCATGGGGCTGTGCCTGCTGGCGGCCGTTCCCCTCCTGGCTTCCGCGTCGCAGGCGCCGGCGCCGTCCTCGGTCGCGGATCCGTTTGCCGCGTTCCGGCCCTGGCTCGACATCACCGCCGACGAGCGGACGCGCGCCGATCGCGGCGAGACGGTGGTGCGCATCCTGCCGGCGAAAGACGGAGAGGTCGCGGTGCTCGGCGTGTCGGCGATTGCGGTCGAGCCCGACGCGTTCGTCGCCCGGATCGAGGCAATCGAGGCGCTGCGAACCAACCCGCCGCGGGTCCCGCTGACGAAACGATTCTCACAGCCGCCGGTCCAGAGCGATCTCGCGGCGCTGCGCCTCGACCCGCACGAGATCGACGCGTTGAAGAGCTGCCGCCCGGGTGACTGCGATCTCAAGCTGACCGAGCAGGAGATGGTGCGGCTGCGATCGGTCGCGGCGATGGTCACGACGACCGGCGATGCGGCCGTGCAGCAGGGTTTTCGCGAGGTGATCTTCGAGCGGGTGACGCGCTACCTTGGCGGCGGGCTCGCGGCCCTTCCCGCCTACGTGGACAAGGACCAGCCCGTAAAGACCGCGGACGTGCTCGGCCGCCTGATCGATCACTCTCCGTACTTCACGGTCCGGCAGCCCCGCCTCGCCAGCAGCGTGCGGCAGTTTCCCCAGGCGTCTTCAGCCGATGGCGGCGGGTTCTTGTACTGGGCACTCGACCGGGTCGAGGACCGGCCGGTCGTGAGCGTGACCCACGTCACGATCGCCCGCAATCCATCGACGCCTGACTCGCCGCTGGTCGCGGTTGCCGGAATGCAGGTATTCGCAACGCACTATTATCAGGGCTCGCTTGGCCTCACCTATTTGATCGGCAACGGCCCGCGCTACCTGGTCTACGTCAACCGGACGGAGCTCGATGTGCTCGGCGGTTTCTTCGGCGGCATCAAGCGGGCGCTTCTCGAGAGTCGATTGAAGCGCGACGTCGCGCGCCTGATCGGCGGCCTGCGCCAGCGCCTCGAGGGACGGGCCGCGGATGGGGAGGGGAACGGCGAGCGAGAGTGACACGAGAGCGCCGACTCGCGGACGGGGGCGCGGGAGGGACGGAATCGTGGAGAGATAACGGACCGCCCGGATTCTGCTGCTCTCCAACAACTACTTCGTGACCGTCACCGTCACCATGCCGTCGCTCGTCAGTGCGCCGTCGTCGGCGCGAACGCGGATCAGGTACTCGCCAGGCTCCGAGAAAGTGGCGCGGACGCTCACCCTGCCGTCCGCGGGCAATTCCGGCGGCGTCCACAGCGGTGCCCACGGCGAGTTGCCGCCGGTGCGCGTGTCCTCCCACGAAGCGATCTGCGGCGGATCGAACTCGACTGCACCGGCACCGCGGTAGACGAACCAGCTCGCGTGCAGGCCGACGACCTTGCCGACGGTGACTCGCGACGGCGGCAGCATCACGCGACGCGCCCGAAATGTCTCGAGCTGCTCGCGACTGGCGGTTGACAGGTTCGCAGAGGAGCCGGTGTTGCTGACGGCGGCCCCGGCGCCGAGCGCGCGCGTCTTCGGAATGCCGTCGTCGGCAAGCGTGGCGACGATCGTGACCGGTTCGCCGACTTTCGCGGTGAGGCGCTTTGGTCCCTGGACCTCGATCGTCGGCGCCTTGTTGGCGCGGACTTCCGGGCTGCTGCTGCCGGCGCCGAGCGCGCCGGTTTCGGAAGCACGCACGTTGCTGTCGATCTTGTAGTCGAGTCCAAGGCTCGCGTAGGCCTTCTCGGATTGCCCCTTCGTCGTCAGGGTCCAGACGAGCTCGTCCTTCTCGGAGAACCCCGCCGGCACCGGCACGCGGAAGATGAAGCGGTTGCGTCGCGGCAGGAAGTGGGTGGGCTGGCCCTGGTCCGCTGCCCCGACGTTGAAACCATTGTCGGGACCGACCGGGACGTCGATCTCCTCTTCCCAGTTCCGGTTCATGTACCCGAAAACGAAGTACTTCGATCCGTCCGAATCCTGTTCCCACCCTTCATAGGCCGGCGACACGTTCTGCCCGCGCGAATAGGTGAGCCCCTGCGCGGCTGCGAGCCCCACCGCCGCGACCCATGCGACCGCGACGACGAAGCTTCCAGACTTCCAGGCTTCCGGCGTACTTTTCACTTCTTCACTCTTCACTGCTGCTCGCGAGCCGTCGTAGGCGGAGGCCAACCTTTGAGCTCGATGTTGCAAAGCGGGCAGCCGATCATCACCGAGCTGCGACTCAGCTTCAGCTTCTCGCGCCGCGCCTTCATCTCGGCCGCGAACTGCTCGTCGGTCAGCGACACGCGGTTGCCGAGGTCGATGAACATGTTCGCCACCGAGCGGTTGCCCGACCCCTGCCAGTTGCGCGAGTCGGGTACGTTCTTGTTCTTTGGCGAGTTGTCCATGTAGCCGATGATGTGCAGGATTGTTCCCTTCGGCAGGAGCGGCGCGAAGTCGTCGTCGTAATCGTAGCCGCGGACCCAGTTGTGGTCGTAGCCGACGCAGTTGAGCGTCTGGGTGCTGTAGCCCCAGATGGCCTCGAGGCACATGCGGGCCCCCGGAGCGTGAAGGTGCGGCTCGAAGGACAGGATCTTGGTGTGCTCGTTGAGCACGGCGTAGGCGTGCAGCTCCTGGCCCGACTGATTCGCCTTGATGTCGATGTCCACGCCGTTGCCGAGCGCGACGCGCGACGCGCGGTATTCCGGCTTGTAGCCGACCGGCATGAACTTGAAGCCGATCTCGAGGTGTGCCTTCGTGTCGCGGCCGTTGGAGTGCAGGTGGACCGAGTCGGAAATGATCGCCGAGCCGGCGCGAAGCAGCCGCGCCGACTTCGGATCGAAGAAGTCGGGCTCGCGGCCGACCTCGTGCACCGGCCACGTCGTGGTTGCCGAGTTCTGCCCGGTGAGCGCGGCCAGGCCGAACGGATCGTTGGCGTCGATGTCGTCTTTCTGGTCAAGCGGACGGGACTGCCAGATCATGTGATGGAACACGTAGCGCCCGCCAACGGTGTGGCGGCCGCTGCCCGACGAATCCACGTCGTTGACCTCGCGCACTTCAACCGCCGAGACGTAGCGATCTTCGGTGAGCCCGGTCGGCGTCGGCGCAATCTCGCCCCACCAATCCGGCGCGCCGGCCTTGACGATCACATCTTCGGTGCGGACGACGAGATCGGGCTCGCCGATCGACCAGCGGGTCTTGTCGTTCCACACCCGCGCCGCCGGCATGTCGGCGGGATTGCCGCGCGGGGCGCCGGCGTCCACCCACCGGCCGATCATCGCGATTTCGTTCTCGCTGAGCGACGGATCGTTCTTGAACTTCTGGATGCCGATCTCGCGCTCGACGTACCAAGGCGGCATCACGCCGGCGTGCGGGCCGATGCTGACCCGCTGCTTGATCGCGCGCGCCCACGGACGCACCTCTTCGTAGGTCGAGAGCGCCATCGGGGCGACGCCGCCGGTGCGGTGGCAGTTCTCACAACTCCGCTGGAGGATTGGCGCGATCTCCTTCGTGAAGGTCAGCTCCGGGGCCGGAGGCGCGCTCGCTTGAGAACCGCTCGATGCGGCGGGCGGGCCACCCTGCGCGCCAAGCGTGATGGCCGCAGCGATCATGACGGCCAGGGCGCCAAGCCCATGCCGCCAACCGAGAGACCATTCGAGCCTGCGCATCGCGACTCCTTTGCCTGTCCGGCGGGACAAATGCGTAGCCAATGCTAACAAAGGAGCCACGGGTCCGCAACGCAGGCTGAGCTACAATCCCACGCTCGACGCCTCAGTCAATCCGTCGAGCTCACGATGTCTTCAGCGCCGGCCCGCTCTGTCGCCCCGCCGCGGGTGCTCAATATCGAAGATCTTCGCCGCGTCGCGCGCCGCCGCATGCCCCGCGTCGTGTTCGACTACATCGACGGCGGTGCCGAGCGCGAACGGACGTTGAACGAGAACTGCCGCGCCTACGAAGACGTGCTGTTCCGGCCGCGGTCGGCGGTGGCTACGCGTCAGGTGGATTTGCGCACGACCGTGCTCGGCACGACGATCGATCTGCCGTTCATGCTGGCGCCGGTGGGAAGCAGCCGCCTGTTCTGGCCGCGTGGGGAAGAAGAAGCGGCGCGCGCCGCCGGCGCGGCCGGCACCGGGTACATACTCTCGACGCTATCGGGCTGCCGGCTCGAGGACGTGCGCGCGGCGACCACTGGGCCCGCGTGGTATCAGCTGTACCTGGTGGGCGGGCGCGACGTCGCCCTGTCGGCAATCGCGCGAGCCAGGGCCGCAGGCTATCGGGCGCTGGTCGTCACCATCGATACGCCGGTGGCGGGACTCCGCGAGCGCGATTTCCGCAACGGCATCAAAGAGATCCTGGCGCGCCGGCCGCTGCAGATCCTTCCCTACCTGCCCCAGATGCTGTCCAAACCGCGCTGGCTGATGGGATATTTCGGCGATGGCGGACTGATGAAGTTCCCGAACATCGTCCTTCCCGACGGCCCGATGGCGTACGCCGACGTCGGCGCGGCGCTCGAAGCGTCGATGGTGTCGTGGGACGACTTTCCCTGGATCCGCGAAGCGTGGGGCGGACCGATTGTCGTGAAGGGCGCGCACACGGCAGACGATGCGCGAAGGGCGGTGGACGTTGGCGCGGCCGCCGTGGTGGTGTCGAATCACGGCGCGCGCCAGCTCGATGGCGTTGCACCGACGGTGCGCGTGCTGCCTGAAGTCGTGGCCGCGGTCGGTCACCAGGTGGAAGTGCTGCTGGATGGCGGCATCAGAAGCGGCGGCGACGCGGTCAAGGCACTGTGCCTCGGCGCGCGGGCCGTGCTGATCGGCCGTGCCTATGCCTACGGACTCGGCGCCGCCGGTGGCGCGGGCGTGGCCCGGACGATCGACATCCTCCGCACCGACATCGTCCGCACGCTCAAGCTGCTTGGCTGCGCATCGGTGAGGGCGCTCGACGGGTCGTTCGTAGAGGTCCCGTCGAGCTGGAGGCGATCATGATCGATTTCGGCTACGCACTGCTCAAGCGCGATCCGAGTTGGCGGCCGATCGTCATCGACGACGCGTCGAACGACGAACGTCCGGGCGAGCCCCGCATCCGCTGCCCGCGCTGCGCCTGGGAGCCGCGGCGCGGCGACCTCTGGACCTGCTGGGATTGCCCCGCGCCGGAAGGCCTCGCCCGCGGCTGCGGCACCAGCTGGCATACCTTCGACACGGCCGGCCGCTGCCCCGGGTGCCTGCATCAATGGACCTGGACGACCTGCCTCGCGTGCGGCCAGTGGTCGCGGCACGCCGATTGGTACCGGGCCGAATGACCGTGCGCTCGGCCTGTCCATTGGGCGATTTGTGGATTGACGAATGGCGATTTATTGACGATTTGGGGATTGGGTGATTGCGCCATTCGGTTGACGATTGGCAGCATCGAGGGGATTGGCGATTGTAGAAATCGCGAAGGGCGATTTGGTTCGACTCCTGGACCCCGCGGCCCAAACCCAATCCCCAATCGTCATTTCCGCAATCTTCAATCCATGAATGGCCCAATCGCCAATCAATTGACGCAATCGCCAATCGCCAATCGTCAATTAATCGTCAGTCGTCAATCCTCAATCATCAATGGAACGCCCTCGCGCCGCGTCAATGGACGCGAGCCCGTTCCTCGGCGAGCGCGAGCAGCGTCAACACTTCGCGCCGCAATTCTTCAGTCAGGCGCGACGGCCAGCGCCGGGCGAGCGCGAGCGAGACCGCGTCGTAATACCACAGCGTCCCCTCGCGGCCGCCGTTGAAGCGCGGCCACACCCGCTCTCCTTCGGCGCGATAGTCGCGGATGATCGCGCGCACGTTGTGCAGCTTGTCGGCGGCCGACACCAGGCACACCGCCGCCGACGCCGCGGCGACGTGCTCGACGTATTCCCGCTTGCGCTCGAGCCAAGGCCGTTTCTCGGCCGGGTTCTCGACCAGGCTATCGCTGCACCCCAGCACGATGTCACCGACCGCGTCGCCGAACTGCGCGCGAATCTCGGCGAGCATCGCCTCGCCGCCGGCATCCTCCGCGGCGTCGTGGAGCAGCGCGGCGATGGCCTCGTCTTCGTCGCCGCCGTGTTCGAGCACGAGCGCGGCGACGGCCATCACGTGGGCGATGTAGGGAATGCCCGTGCCCTTGCGCCGCTGGTCGTGGTGGACGCGCTCGGCCATGAGCAGCGCCGCGGGAAAACGTTCCATCTTCGAATCCTAGCGCTTCGCCCGATCGAGCGCCTCGCGGGCGCGTTCGACATCTCTCGCGGCCCGGCCGCGATCCATCTCCGCTCGCGACCCTGCGGCGGTGGCGCTCGACACCTCGCGACGCGCCGCCGCTTCGGCAGCGCGGGCCTCGTCGAGCGCGCTCTCCAGTTCGTTGCGCCGCGCCGTCGCCGCGTCGAGCGCCTTGCGTGCCTCGGTTTCGTCACGCGCCGCCTGCGCGACCGCGCCCTCTGCTCGCTCGAGTGCGGCGGCGAGATCGGCGTGCCGTGACTCGGCCTGCGCGATTGCGGCGGCGCGCGCGGTCGCGGCGTCTGCCGTTTTGCGGTCGCGAGCGGTCTCTTCACGGCCCGGCCCGCCGGCATCGGCTGCTGCCGCTCGGGACTTGACCGCCGGCCGGGTCGGCGGCTCGGTTGGCCTGGCAGGCGCTGGTGTGCCACGCGCGACAATCTTCGGGCGCGGTGCGGAACCAGCCGCCTCGGCCAGGGCCGCCAGCGCATCGAGACCACTCGACTGCAGGTCGCTCGACAGCCGGCCCAACGTTTCACCCTCGGGTACGCCGCTCGAGGCCAGCGCCTCGAGGGTCCCGGCAATGCGGTACTGGACGTCCGGCGGGACGGACTTCTTGCCGCCCAACACGTCGAGCGCCGCGTCCGCGACCGCGGAAACAGCCTCGCGACGCGCTTCGCCCGCGCCGCGCACGTCGGCCGCGCGTCCCTGCGCCAGCGCGAGATGCGCCTTGCGCTGGGCCGCCCCCGCGTCGAGCATCGCCTCGAATCGATCGCGGTGCTTCCACCACACCTGGTTGATGGCCCAGGCCGTGGTATTCGGCTTGGTCAACGCCTTGACGCGCTCCGCAGCCGCCTTGTCGCCAGCTTTTTTCAACGTGGCGGCAAGTGCATTCCGTTCCGCCGTGAACTGGTCCAGCGGCAGCTGATAAAGGGAATCAATCGATTCCTCCAGCCCGCCCGAGGCGCCCCGTGGCGAATTCGGCACGACAGCAGGATAGCGGGCTGGCAGGTCAAGGCAGAAGGCAAAAGGCAAAAGGCAGAAGGCAGAAGGCAGAAGGCAGAAGGCAAAAAGGCCAAAGGCAAAACTGGCTAAGACCATGTATAGAACCTCGTTAAGGCTGGCGCCAGCCTTGGAGCCGATCACCTGCCGGCCACCTTCGCCTTCAACTCCTCGATCCGGTTCTCACGACGATCATGTTGACCGGGGGCGCGCTGCCAAGACCTTCACCGTGCCGTCCGTGCGCACCTTAACGTTTGCGGGCTTCAGATCGCGATGGATGATGCCCTGCTCGTGCGCCGCTTCGAGCGCTTCCGCAATCTGCTTCGCAATCGGCAGCGCCTCGTCGAGAGGCACGGCGCCGCGCGCCAACCGCTGCGCCAGATCCTCGCCCTCGACCAGTTCCATCACGAGGGCCTTGACGCCCTCGGCGTCCTCCAGCCCGTAGATGGCTGCGATGTGCGGATGATTCAGCGAGGCAAGGACTCTCGCTTCGCGCTGGAACCGCGACACTCGTTCCGCGTCAGCCGCGAACGCCGCGGGCAGGATCTTGATGGCGACGTCGCGATCGAGCCGTGTGTCGCGCGCCCGATACACTTCGCCCATGCCGCCAGCCCCGAGGGCGGAGAGAATCTGGTACGAACCGAGGCGCGTGCCATCGGGCAGGGGCATGATTCGAGGCTGATTCTAGTGGTGCCGCCCAGGCCCGACAAATGAGAAAGGGACCACGCACTCAGCCGTCCGCCAGCCCTGGCAATCGCCCCGTTCACGCCCGACGAGAATCAGGTGCGGAGGTTTTTGTTACGCGCTATTGACGCAAAAGGCAGAGCGGCAGACTCGCGGGGTCTGCCTTCTGCTTTGCCTTCTGCCTTCTGCCTTTTGCCTTCTGCCTTCTGCCTTGTGCCGTCTGCCTTGGCGTCCTCACGCCGCCTTAGCGACGGCAGCCGGCTCGAGGGCCAGGGCGAGCACTTGATCGACCGTGCCCACCACATGGAACTGCATCCGGTCGCGAACCTCTGCCGGCACGTCCTCCAGGTCCGGCTCGTTCCGTTCCGGCAGGATCACTTCCGTCAGGCCGGCCGCGTAGGCGGCCAGCACCTTCTGCTTGACGCCGCCAATCGGCAGGACGCGCCCCTGCAGCGTGACTTCGCCGGTCATGCCGACCGTGGACTTGACCGGCCGGTGCGTCATCAGCGAGGCGAATGCCGTCACCATCGTGACACCGGCGCTCGGCCCGTCCTTCGGCGTGGCGCCGGCCGGCACGTGCACGTGCAGCTCGCGCCCGGCGAACGCCGCCTCGTCGATCGACAGGTCCGCGGCATGGCTCTTCACGTAGGTCAGCGCGATGCGCGCTGATTCCTTCATGACTTCGCCGAGCTGACCGGTGAGCACCAGTCCGCCCTTGCCGGGCATCGCCGCCGCTTCGACGAACAGCACGTCGCCGCCAACGCCGGTCACGGCGAGACCGGTCGCGACGCCCGGCACCGCGGTGCGAGCCGCGGCTTCGTGGACGAACTTCGCCCGGCCGAGCGCGTCGCGGACTGCCGCCTTGTCAATCACCAGCGGGACGACGCCGGCATTCGACGCCACCTTGGTGGCTGCCTTTCGCAGCAGGGTACCAAGCTCGCGTTCGAGCTGCCGCACGCCTGCCTCGCGGGTGTAGTCGCTGATCACAACGCGGAGCACCGCATCGTCAATTGCCACCTCGTCGGCGCGAAGGCCGTTTCGCTCCAGCTGCCGCGGCCAGAGGTGCGAGCGCGCGATCGCGACCTTCTCCTCGGTCGTGTAGCCGTCGAAGCGGATCACCTCCATGCGGTCGTAGAGCGGCCCCGGAATGGAGTCGGCGATGTTCGCCGTCGCGACGAACAACACCTGCGAGAGGTCGAGCTCCACGTCGAGGTAGTGATCCCGGAACGAGTGGTTCTGCGCCGGGTCGAGCACCTCGAGCAGTGCCGCCGACGGATCGCCGCGCCAGTCGGCGCCGAGCTTGTCCACCTCGTCGAGCATGATCACCGGGTTCATCGTGCCGGCGTCACGCAAGGCGCGCACCAGCCGCCCCGGCAAGGCGCCGATGTAGGTCCGCCGATGCCCGCGGATCTCCGCTTCGTCACGTACGCCGCCGAGTGACATGCGGACGAACTGCCGGCCCGTGGCCCGGGCGATCGACTCGCCAATCGAGGTCTTGCCGGTTCCCGGCGGCCCAATCAGCGTGAGGATGACGCCCGACTTCTTCGTGTCCACCATCCCCCGCTCGGCCCGCAGCTTGCGGACCGCGAGGTACTCGGTGATTCGCTCCTTCACGTCGTCCAGGCCCTCGTGATCGGCGTCGAGCACCGTGCGCGCGTGCGCCGGGTCGAGCCGCTCCTCCGATCGCTTGCTCCAGGGAACGGCGAGGAGCCAGTCGAGGTAGGTGCGGATCATGGCGGACTCGGCGTTTTGTTCGCCCATCCGCTCCAGACGATCGAGCTCACGTTCGGCCTGCTGCCGCACCGCGTCCGGCATGCCGGCGTCGGCAATCTTCTGCCGGTAGTCGCCGGCCACTGAGCCGCCGTCCTCGCCGAGCTCCTTGCGGATCGCCTCCATCTGCTTGCGCAGGAAGTACTCGCGCTGCTGCTTTTGCGCGCCGTTCTCCACGTCGTCGTGGATTCGCTTGCGCACCTGCAGTTCGGTGAGGCGTTCGCGCTGCAGCTGCAGCGCCAGCGTCAGCCGCTCGACGACGTCGAAGGTCTCGAGCAGCCGCAATTTCTGTTCGTAGTTCAGGTCGGGGTTGTAGCCGGCGGTGTCGGCGAGCGCGCCAGCGTCGGTTATCGAGCGCACGAAGCCCTTGATGCGGCCGTCGTCGCCGCGCAGCTCGAGGATCTCGTCCACGACCGCGCGGTACTCACGCTCGAGGTCCTTGGTGACGGTCGGCGCCACCTTGACGTCGGGCCGGTCCTCGACCTCGACGCGCAGGACGCCGTCGGCGTCGGCCGCGGCGGCGCCCGGAATCGCCCGGTATAGCGGAGTCAGCACAACCGCCAGCCCGCGGCCGGCGACGCGCATCCGCTCCGAGACCTCGGCCACTACCCCGACTCGTGCGTAGGCATTGTCCTGGCGGGGCACCAGCAGGACCTTGGTGTCCGATCCGACGTCCACCGGCAGCGTCAGGGGCATGCCCGGGAATGCGACGGCCTCGTCCAAGGGGAGAAGTCTGAGCCTGTTCATGGTAAATCTATGATGCTCTCAATAGTTAAGAGTGTCAAATATCAAGCGCGTGAAGTATAATCGGCAGCGATGAAGCGGCTCGACGATGACGCCTCGCGGGCCTGGCAGCTGCTGATGAGGTTCTTTTTCTCCCAGCGAAGCCATTTGCCGTCGTGTGCCGCCCACATCCGGCTCTCACCTGTTCAGTGCCACGTGCTCCACCTGATCGAGCCGGGCCAGGCCATGCCGATGAGCCGGCTCGCGAGATCACTCTCGTGTGACGCATCGAACGTCACGGGGCTGGTGGACCGGCTCGAGCGTGAAGGGCTGATCGAGCGGCAGTCGTCCCCGGAGGATCGGAGAGTTAAAGTGCTCGCGTTGACGCCGGCCGGATCGCGCCTGCGGGGCGAGTTGCTGCGCCGGGTGACGGATCGCCCGCAGCCGCTGGCCCGCCTCACTCCCGAAGAACGCAAGGTGCTCATCAGGATCCTGGAAAAGCTGTTCGACCAGCACGGCGAGACGTCGGACTGAACGGGCCGTGCCGGCACCCGCCGGCATGGACGCGAGGGCCGCCGCGTCGTGCGATACGATCGCCGCGATCGGCAAGCCCGTTGGAGCAAGCCTCATGGCGATCGCAGTGAGCCAGCCGCCCGATGCGACGACGGTTTATCGCCGGAGCGTCGCCGACCTTGTCGTCGCCATCGATACCGACGAGCGTCATGGGCTGAGCAACGCGGAAGCAGCCGCCCGGCTGCAGCGGTTCGGGCCGAACGAGCTCGCCGCCGAGGCGCCAATCCCCTCGTGGCGCCGCTTCCTCGCTCAGTTCCAGGACGTTCTGGTCGTTCTTCTGCTCATCGCCACGTTCATCTCAGCGGCGCTCTGGCTCTACGAGCGTGACGCCGCGCTCCCCTACGAGGCGCTCGCCATCCTGGCCGTGGTCCTGCTCAACGCGACGATGGGCTACATCCAGGAATCGCGCGCCGAAGCTGCGGTCGCCGCACTACGCGCGATGTCGGCGGCCGACGCCACTGTGATCCGCGACGGCCAGCGCCGCAGCATTCCGGCAGCGGCCATCGTGCCGGGTGACATCATCCTGATCGAGGAAGGCGACACCATTCCTGCCGATGCGCGGCTCATCGAGTCGGCCGCGCTCCAGACAGCTGAAGCGGCCCTGACCGGCGAGAGCCTCCCGGTGTCGAAGGCTACCGCGCCGATTGACGAAGAGGTGCCGCTCGGCGACCGCGACAACATGGTCTTCAGCGGAACGGCTGCGACCTACGGTCATGGGAAGGCGGTGGTCACCGCCACCGGCATGCAGACCGAGATGGGCCGCATCGCCGGGCTGCTCAAAGCCACGGCGGAAGAGGCCACACCGCTCCAGCGGGAGCTCGATCGCACCGGGAAGAGGCTCGGCGTAGTTGTCGTTGCGATCGCGATCGTCATGATCGTGACGATCGTCGTGGTCGAGGATGTGCACGGCGCGGCAGCCCTGCTCGACGTCCTGATTCTGGGCGTGGCGCTGGCCGTCGCCGCCGTGCCGGAAGGGCTGCCGGCGGTCGTCACGGCAGTGCTGTCGATCGGTGTCCAGCGGATGGCCCGGCGGAACGCTATCGTGCGGCACCTTGCCGCGGTTGAGACGCTCGGGTCGGCCACCGTCATCGCGTCCGACAAGACAGGCACGCTCACGAAGAACGAGATGACTGTCCGGGTCGTCGTCACCGCCAGCGGGCGCGTCACCTTCGGCGGCTCGGGATACGCGCCAACCGGCGCGGTTGGACTCGACGGCGGCGGATCGGTTGAGGGGCCGTTGCGCGTGGAGCTCGAGCGCGCGCTCGCCGTCGCGGACCGCGCCAACAACGCCAGCCTCCAGCAGCAGGGTGAGCGCTGGACGGTGCAAGGTGATCCCACTGAAGGCGCGCTGCTGGTCGCGGCTCGCAAAGCCGGCCTCGATGCAGCCGCCCTCGATCGGCGGCTGCCGCGGGTGGGCGAAGTGCCGTTCTCGTCCGAGCGGAAGCTGATGAGCACGCTGCACCGTGACGCCGAGCAGGATCGCGGCATCGTCTTCACGAAAGGCGCACCCGACGTGTTGCTCGCCCGCTGCACCCGCGAGGTGGTTGGCGACCAACGGCGGCCGCTCACCGACGAACGGCGGCGCCAGATCCTCGAGACCAACGAGGCTCTCGCCGGTCAGGCGCTGCGGACGCTGGGTGTGGCCGCCAGGTGGATGACCGGCGACGTGCTTACACGGCACGTGGACCAGCCTGACGAGCACGTCGAGCAGGACCTCGTGTTCGCCGGGTTGATCGGCATCATCGATCCGCCACGGCCGGAGGCGAGAGACGCGGTCGCGCGCGCCCGGAGCGCCGGCATTCGCCCGTTGATGATCACCGGCGATCACCCGCGCACCGCGGCGGTGATTGCCCAGGAGCTCGGCATCAGCGCCGACGGCCGCGCCATCACCGGCGCCGAGCTCGACAAACTGACTGCCGAGGACGGCCTGCGGGCCGTGGCCGGCGTGTCGGTCTACGCACGCGTCAATCCCGAGCACAAGCTACGCATCGTCGAAGCGCTCCGGAAGACGGGAGCGGTGGTCGCGATGACCGGAGATGGCGTCAACGACGCGCCGGCGCTCAAGAAGGCCGATATCGGGATCGCAATGGGGCTCACCGGCACCGACGTCTCGAAGCAGGCGGCCGACATGGTGCTGGCCGACGACAACTTCGCGACTATCGTCGCCGCCGTCGAGGAAGGCCGGGCCATCTTCGCCAACATCCGGAAGTTCCTGCGCTACCTGCTGTCGTCGAACATCGGCGAGGTGCTGACGATGTTCTTCGGTGTGCTGCTGGCGGCGCCGATCGGCCTCGATACCGGCGGTGGCGCGGTGGTACTGCCCCTCCTGGCGACGCAAATCCTCTGGATCAACCTGGTTACGGATGGACCGCCGGCGCTGGCGCTCGGCGTCGATCCCGCCGATGACGGCCTGATGGAGCAGCCGCCTCGGCCGGCCGGCGAAGGCATCCTCACGAATCGCATGTGGCGGGGCATCGTCTTCGTCGGCCTTGTCATGGCGGTCGGCACGTTGCACGTGCTGGACGCCTCGATGCCCGGCGGATTCGTCGAAGGCCACGGCGACCTGCCCTACGCGCAGACGAGGGCGTTCACGACGCTGATGCTGTTCCAGATGTTCAACGTCCTGAACGCGCGATCCGACGAACGGAGCGCGTTCGTCCATCTGTTCACGAACCCCTGGCTCTGGGGAGCGCTGGTCGGGTCCGTGGTGCTCCAGGTGCTCGTCGTGCACACCCCGATCCTGCAACGTGCCTTCGGGACCGTGCCGCTGTCAGTTCACGACTGGATCACGTGCACCGCGGTCGCGAGCAGCGTGCTGTGGCTGCGGGAAGCGAACAAGGTGATCACGCGGATGCGCGCTGACCCGAGCCCGTCTACGCCGCGTCCGGCGCCGACGCAGTACCGCGCGGCTGCGCGGCCAGTTTGAGCAGCTGATCGCGTGTTTCCTGTACGGTCGTCGCCACGTGGGTCGCGCCGGCGTCGACCAGCGACTGCCTCTCCTCGTCGTTGAGCTCCGGCGGAGACCAGCGGCCGACGAGAATCGTGGCCTCCGGCAGCGAGGTCCGCAGCTTGCGAAGCACGTAACGCGTCTTCGATGGCGGGCTCGGCGGCAGGTCGGCAATGCAGAGCACCCGACTGCCGGCCGCGTCGCGCATCAGTCGAATCACGTCGGAGCTCAGGAGCCGGGCTGACGGCAGCTCAATGGCGATCGGCTGACCCTCGATCAACTGCGTCAGCATCGCGAGCGCGACTTCGTCACCGGTTCCGTTGGCGGCGTAGGCGAGCACCTGGAGAGGCTGGCCGGCAGCGCGGTCCACCATCGCAACCGAGGCTTCGCCGTTCTTCGTCGCGGTCTCCAGTGCCGAGCGCCGCATCGCCGCCGTGTCGCCGAGGAGATCGCGCGTCTGCTCCATCACGGTGCGCTCGTCCTCCTCGGAGAGGCGTCCTTCGATGCGGTCACGCTCGGCGTAGGTCAGTGCGGGAAGCATCAGCTCGTCGTAGACGGAGTCCGGCGGACGCGTCGCGAAGTGCCGCGAGAGGATGTCCGCGGCTTCGCTCTGATCGCGCGCCAGCAGCCGCTGGTAGTAGCTGATGTCGGGCGCGAGCGCCGGCGAGTCGGCGATGAGGGTGGCGAGGAACTCGAGTCCGGAGACGTGCTTTCCGAGGACGACGAGGCACACTGTGAGCGGCGCCGAGAGGAGCAGGCCCATCGCGCCCCACAGCCAGGTCCATCCCGCGACGGCAATCAAGAGTGCGACCTGCGAGACGCCGGCGGCGCCGGCGTAGAGCACCGTCTCGAGTACGAGGTTGGTGAACAGCTCGAGGACCAGGAAGAGGGCGGCGACCCAGAGCGGCTGCGTCCAGCCCGGAAACACCGCGAGGCTCACGAACAGCGGGGCTGCGGCGGCAGCAATCGGGCCCAGGTACGGCACGAAGCGGAGCGCGGCTCCGAGCACGGCCCAGAGCAGCGGGTAGGGCACGCCGATCACCCACAGGCCGATC
Organism: uncultured Acidobacteriota bacterium; assembly: GCA_963709325.1. Taxonomy (GTDB): domain Bacteria; phylum Acidobacteriota; class Vicinamibacteria; order Vicinamibacterales; family UBA2999; genus VFZN01. The sequence continues at coordinate 680,529 of CAVPVV010000003.1, forward strand.
CCGGCGATGCTTCCGTAGATCCCACTCGCCAGTGCCTGCATCAGCAACTGGCGGCTGACCCGTCTTCCTGCTTCGTCGAACGCCTTGGTGGTGACCGCCAGGTTGCCGTGTCCGAGGAGACCAATGAGGCGGCCGCGCAGCTCCTCGCGCTCGAGCAGCATGAAGATGACGAGGACGATCACCAGGCCGGCTGTGGAGACCGGGCCCACGAACGGCCCGAGCCACGCGGGAAAGCCCCACAACGTGGCCACCTGCTGCGACTGAACGACGACCGGCGCGGATGGCGATTGCCGCCTGGCCTGCTCCTTCTTCTCCGCTGATTCGAGCTCGCTCTGGATCTCCTTGACGGTCTCCTGAATCCGCTCCACCGAGCTGCCTCGCCCGGCGTTCCGCACATCGGCAACTTTCTGCCGAATGTTGGTCCGGTAGCGCGGCAGCTCCGAGGCGAGCTCCGACATCTGCTGCGCGACGCCGTAGCCCGCCGCGGCCAGGAGGGCGCCGAGCAGGAGAACGATCAGCAGAACCGCCGGGACACGGCCGATCCAGCGCTGCAGCGAGGTCACTGGCGGCGTCAGTACAAACGTCAGCAGCATCGCCATCGCGATGGGCACCAGGACGGCCTGGGCCCAATACAGGACGGCGACCACGAGCACGCAGCCCGCAAACGTGAGCCAGCGATCGAGCGATCGGGGCACGAATCGCCCCGATGCAACGGCAGTGCCGACGACGGGCTTAGCGGGAGTTCCCGCGCAGCTGTCGCTCGGCCAGTTGCCAGAAGTATTCGGCGCTGCCCTGGCCGCGATGTTCAATTGAGAGGAAATACGCGCGCACGCGAATGTCCTCGTCGGTGAGGGTGCCGGGAACCATCACCGGCGCTGCCTCGACCGTAGTCGGCGCAATGCCGTTGAATTCGGGCGCGACGGCCGCCGTTGCGGTCGAGCTTGCCGGCCGCTTCGCGCGGGGCGCCTTCGGCCTGGCGCCGGCCGCATCGTCGGTTTTCGGCGCCGCGGATCTTGCAGCCGCCCGCGGGCGGCGTGCACCTTCGACGCTGGCGTTCTCTACGGGCGGGATGGATTCTGGAACAGCGGACTTTGCCGTGCGGGACGTCTTCTTCGCTACCACGAGTTGCACTTCCTTGGGACCATATGGCCGGCGACTCCGATGCCGGCATAGCCCTTTATTATCACCCGGGCGCGACACTTCTGCGACGGGAACCTGCCGTTGCGCTCCCCGTCGCAGCCGAACCCGATTTCGTCATTGATTCGCGCGGTAAAAGTAATAGTCGGTCGTATACGGCACCAGCGCGAGCGCCCCGATGTCGCGATTCTTGCTGCAGCCGTCCACAGGCGCCACGCCACCTGACGTGTTGACGCGCTGGATGTAAGTGGTGGCGGCGAGGCCGGCGGCACCGCTCTGCCCGGCCGACCCGCCAACCCTCTGCACGAGCAGCCACGGAATCGCGTTGGCGTTGACGTAGGCGGGATCGGTCGAGGACGCGGCGGCGCGACCCCACACCCGGCTCGTATCCTCCGAATCCTGCCAGGTCGGTCGCGCGAGCCCGCCTTCGAGCGGATTCGCGCTCAGGAAGTGCGTGGTGATTTGCGGTCCGACACCGCTCGTCGCGGGCACGAAGAGGGTGGCCTGCGGCGCGAGAAAGCGCCAGGCGGCAACGCCCTTGTCGCTCGGAACGCAAATGTAATTCTGCGTGCCGATGGCCTGGCCGACGAGGAACACCGAATGGCCGGCGGGGACCTCGAGGTTCGCCGGCACCGCCGGCTGCGCCGCCGCGCTCGACGCTCCAATACCGAACACGCACAGCCCGGCCCACACTCCACGCCTGATTCGTCCGTTCATCGTCCTTCTCCACGTCGTTTCGACGCGCTCCACCATGGGGCGCCCTGGTGGAATATCGAAATCGGGCGCGGCGCTCCGCCATCCGGTTCGGACGCGCTCGTGGGCATTGAACAGACGATTGATGACTGAGGGAAGATGCGGGACGCTGGAACTTCGACCGCACTCTATGTCTTCACGATCACGGTCTCGCCGATCTCGCGCACCCCCAGCCGGCCCTGCTCTTCGCGCAGCATGCGCTCGGCGCGCTCGATCGGCTCGTGGAGCGGCTCGCGGCTCAAGGCGAACGACTGGTGATGAACCGGCACGATGATTCGCGCGCCGGCAGCGTCGGCCATCGCAATCGCCTGCTCCGGTGTGCAGTGAGCGTTGATCCACGGATCGTACGCGCCGATCGGCATCACCGCGGCCGCGAACGGTCCGAACTGCCGGTGGCCGCGGAACGCGTCTGTCACCGCGGTGTCGCCGCCGATCAGCAGGCGCTGCCCTTCGCGCTCGACGATGAAGCCGCCGTAGCCTCGCCAGGTATCGCGCGTGATGCGGGCGCCCCAGTGGCGAACCTCGATCGCGCGGACGAGCGCGTCACCGCGCGGGGTGACGACCTTCACCGACTGGTTCCAGGCGAGCTCGTGCACCGACGAGTAGCGGTCGGCCGGCAGCAGGTCCGCGGTCCCGGCCGCCATCACCGCGACCGGGCGGCCCGGCACCGAGGCGAGCGACGGCGTGTCGAGGTGATCGAAATGGGCGTGCGACACGAGCACGAGATCGATGTCCGGCAGTTCGTCGGGACGAAGCGCGCACTGCACGAGCCGCAGCGGCCCCAGGCTGCCGACGCCGAGATCTACGCCGATCCGCGGAAACAGCACCGGGTCGGTGATGATCCGGAGGCCCTGGAAGTTGATGAGCACGGTTGCGTGGCCGAGCCACGCCATCGTGATCGCGTCGTCGTCCCAGGTGTCCGGCCGCGGCCGGTGCGGCGCTGGCGGCAGATCTCTTCCCCACTCGGCAAACCGGTCGCGCAGGAACCGCGCGGTCCACGACGAGGAGAACCCCGTCCATAGCGCGCCGACACCGGCCAGAGCGCCGGTGGTGAGGACGGTACGACGCTTCACGGTCATGATTCTGACAGACTCCGGCCGGCGCCAATTTGTTCCCAAGGGGTGGTGTCGTGCGCCCTCATTCTCGGCGTGGCAGCACCGTGTACACCCGGCCGATGAATCCGGCGAACTCCTGCATGAACTTGCGCAGAAACGCCTCCACGTCGGGCTTCGTAACCCGGCCGTCCTGATCGATCAGCCCCGGCTCGAACTGGATGTAGGCCTCGATCGCGTTCATCTGCGGCGAGTTGCAGAACGCCAGGATGCTGCGGAGGTGCTGCTGGCCGACCGCGGTGCCAATCTTGCCCGGCGAGGTCCCGATCACCGCCGACGGCTTGCGCGTGAACGAGTTCTGCCCGTACGGCCGGCTCGCCCAGTCGATCGCGTTCTTCAATGCCCCCGGTATGCTGCGGTTGTATTCTGGCGTGACGAACAGGACCGCGTCGACCGCCGCGATCGCGTCCTTGAACGCGCGTGCCACCGGTGGGTAGTCCGCGTCGTAGTCGTAGCTGTAGAGAGGCAGCTCCTTGAACGAGATTTCGCTCATCTGCAGCTCTGACGGCGCGGCGCGCTCGAGGGCCCGTGCCAGCAGCCGGTTGATCGATCTAGTGGACAGACTCCCGACGAGATAGCCGACCTTGTAGCTCATGATGTTCCCCTGCTTATAGGAGCAATCACGGTGCCGCGACGCGCCGAGCGAGGCAATCTGAGCCGGGCGGCAGCGAGGCTGGACGTCGAGCGTGTGCGGCGCTATCGTGTCGCCGATCATGCGCCGAGTGACACCCGCCGAGGAGCGCGCCTTCGCGCGCGTGGCCGCCATTGGCCTGGCACTACCCGGCGCGACGCTCCAAACGAAGTACGACGGATCCCCGGTCCTGCGGGCAGGCGGCTGCTTCTTCGCCGGCATCGCGAGCCACCCGTCGGCCGAACCAGGTTCGATCGTCGTGCGCAGCGAGTTGGAAGATCGCGAATGGCTGCTGAAGGACGCGCCCGACACCTATTACGTGACCGACTACTACCGGCCGTATCCGATTGTCCTCGTGCGCCTCGCGCGTATCGATGACGATGCGCTGCGCGATTTGCTGTCCGTCTCGCAGCGGCTGACGGCGGAGAAGACAGGGCGTCGCCCCAACTCTCGGCGCGCGCGGACGGGGTGAGCCCGGCCGCGCGCCGGGTTGCGTTTACTCCTGCCCGGTGGGGACCGCGGTGCCCTTCACGTCCACCTTGATCAGCGCGGTGGTCCAGCAGCACCCGGTGGCGCCGCCGCCCGGCCCCGACAGATCGTTGACGGTCAGGTGGAGCATGTAATCACCTGCCTGACTGAAGGTGACGCTCGCAGAGATCTTCCCCGCGTACGGCTCGCCCGGCTTGCCGCCCTTCAGCGTGGTCCACTTCTCGTCCTTCACCACGGTGACCGGCCCAGGCCCGCGATACCTGGAGATCACGACGTTGGCCATGTGGAAGTCTTCGGTGATCGGCGCGTTCGATCCGCTGGAGTACAGGCCGTCGTCTTCGACCCACAGATCGAGGGTGAGCGGCTTGCCGACGGTGGCGCTTCGCGCCAGCGCCGTCTCCAGCGAGGCAATGGGATTCTGGATGGCCGGCCCGTTCTCAGAGAAGCGAAGGATCGGGGGGCGGTTGTACTTGCCGCCCGGGCTCTCCTCCGATGCCTGGTTCGGCGAGATGTTGTAGTCGGGGCTGCGGTGGAACGGCACCCGCTGCGTGACGCCGTTCACGGTGAGCACCCACCAGAGCCGGTCGTTCGCGGGCGTGTCCTTCGGGACGGTGACCGTGAACATCCCGAAGCCTCTGTTCGGCATGAAATGCGTCGGCTGGCCGCGGTCGGGCGGCCCCGGCTCGAAGTGATTCTCCGGCCCGATCGGCACGTCCACTTCCGCTTTCCAATTGCGGTTGTAGTAGCCGATCAGGAACGTGTGAGTGCCGTCGGCGTTCGTGTACCACCCGTCGTATGCCGGAGAAATGCTGGCCCCGAACGCCTTCTTCGGCGAGCTGGGCAGCATCATTCCCTGCGCCGATACGACCACCCCGGCGCCGATCGCGGCGATCCCGAGCGCGATTGCCAGACGACGCGCGGCCTGGATGCGCATGACAGCCTCCTCGCGTTATCGTCGCGGCTCGATCCGTTCGGTGGTGGTCTTCTTCTTCGCGATCCGTTCCTGGTATTCAGCGTCGGTCAGATAGACCACGTTCATCCAGGCGTGCGCCATCTCGTCCACCGTGCGATCGCCGTAGCCCACCCACTGATCGGGATCGGGGTTGTCCTTGTTGTTCCTGGTGTTGTCGTAATACGCGCTCACGTGGATGATTGTCCCCTTCGGGAACACCGGTGCCACATCGTCTTCGAAGATGTAGTTGGTCATCCAGTTGAAGTTGAAGTCGGAGACGTAGCTGATCACCTCGTTACGGCCGTCGGGCAGGATGGCTTCGACCTGCATCGCCTTCCCGCGCAGGTGGAAGTGCGGCTGGAAGTTGGTGATGATCGTGTTCTCCTTCAGCACCGTATAGCCCTCGGTGTAGGCCACCGAGTTGGGCGGGATATCGAGTCCAGCAGTCCCGTTCTTGAGACCTGTGAAGCCAATCAGGTAGCTCCGCTTGGTGGGCTCCTCGCCCTTCGGATAGAGCCACAGGCCGATCTCCGACGCGCTGGTGATCTCCTCGCCGATGGCGTGGACGTGCTGATCCCAGGAGATCTTCTCGCCGGGCATGATCAGCTTGCCGGTGCCTTCCAGGAAGCGGTCGTAGCCCTTGCCGATCGCCCACTCCATCAGCTGCGGACGGCGGTTGATCAACTCCTCGGGCGACGGCGGTGTGTCCGGGTCGCGGCCCGGGCGCACCGTGCCGGTGTTGACCGCGGCCACGTTATCGGGATTGAGGATGTGGTAAGCGATCGAGTGGTGCACGATCTTCCGCCCCGCCAGATTGACGGGACGAATCTCCACCATCCGCACCCAACGCGGCTCGGTGATCGGAATGTCGCTCACCGGACGCCACCACTCGTCCTGATGCACCGCCGGCATCGTCTGCATCGGCGCCTTGATCACGATGTCGGGAGGCCCGAAGCCGTCGCGTTCGGCCTGCCAGAAAAGACCCTGCGAAACCGGCCTGGGTGTGAAGTCGGCCGGATTGCCCTCGGGCGCGCCCTGATCCACCCACGCCACGATCGTGGCGACCTGATCGTCGCTCAGCGAGATGTCGTTCTTGAACTTCTGGACGCCGACGCTGCGGTCGATGTGCCACGGCGGCATTTGGCGCGAGAGGACGCGCTGCTTGATCGAACGCGCCCAGGGCCTCGCCTCTTTGTAGCTGGCGAGTGACATCGGCGCGATCGACCCCGGCTCGTGGCACGACTGGCACTTCGCCTGGAAGATGGGCGCAACGTCCTTCGAAAACGTGACGGCCCGGGTGGTTCCCTGCGCGCTCGCCAGGCCGGGCACGACGAGGCATGCCGCGATGGTTGCCGAGAGCGTTACGAAGCGCGATGTACCGGTCATCCCCTTCTCCTTTGGTGACGACGGGACCGCAGCCGCCGCCGCTAATCCGGCGGAAGCGTGCGGCGCGTAAGTAGATGCAGGACTCGTGCCGCACTAAGAGTAAAGGCAGCAAGGCAGACGGCACAAGGCAAAAGAACGGCGCCCTACCAGATACCCAGAGCGCGCCGGACCGCCACGATCTGGCCGACGTGGTAGGCCGCGTGGTCGATGATGAGCAAGAGCGACCGCAGATAGCTCTGCTGTCCGGTGCCGGTCGGCACCGGTGCTGTCAGATCGTCGGTATCGCGCGCCACCTCCCGGAGTTTCTCGAGCTCGCGGGCATAGGCGGCAAGGCTATCGGTCCACGCCTGCTCGCTCGGCGGCGCTGGTTGTGGTGGCCAGTAATCGTCGGGCCACTTCCGGCTGTGGACGTACCGGGGATTAACACAGAAATCGAGGATGTCCTCCTGTGCGATGCGGATGTGTTCCAGCTGCTCCCAGATCGAGTGATCGAACCCGGGCGGCCGGACGCCTCGCTTGTCGGCAGGCACGTTGGCGATTGCTTTGTCGAATCCGACGTGCGCCTCGTCCCACCCAAGGGCACGCACGAGGTGGTCGCGGATGGCGTTACTCGGTTCGCGCATGGGCTGCTCCTGGGCGCGAGCATAACGCGAGCGCGAGGTGTCTGATACACCCGTGTTAACGTCGCCGGATGAAGGTCGGCATCATCGGCGCGGGCATGGTCGGCTCCGCGCTTGCGAGACGGCTCGCCAGGCTGGGTCACGCGGTTTCGATCGCCAACTCGCGAGGGCCCGACACCCTCGGCCAGTTCGCCGGAGAGATCGGCGCCACCGCGACCACCGTGAGCGAGGCGGCGCAGCGCGGCGAAATCGTGATCGTCGCGATCCCGGAACGCGCAGTGATGGATCTGCCGAAGGACCTCTTTGCGGGCGTGGCGGCAGACACCGTGGTGATCGACACGGGCAATTACTATCCAAGCCGCGACGGGCAGATCGCCGCGATCGATGCCGGTCAGATGGAGAGCCGATGGGTCAGCGAGCGGCTCGGGCGGCCGGTCGTCAAAGCCTTCAACACCATCTATTTCAAGAACGTCCTCGAGAAAGGAGCTCCGCCCGGCGCGGCCGGGCGGCTGGCGGTGCCGGTCGCCGCCGACGGGCGCGCTGAGCGGGAGACGGTCTTGCAGCTCGTGGACGATCTCGGGTTCGACCCGGTCGACGCCGGAGGGCTCGACGACTCGTGGCGCCAGCAGCCCGGCACGCCATGCTACGGCAAGGAGCTCGAGGCGCCGCGGTTGAAGGAGGCGCTCGCCGCGGCGGAGCGGAACCGGATCGCCGAATACCGCAAGGCCGCCGACGATGCGGCGCGGGCGTTCTTCAGGCCGCCGCCGCGCTGAGCGGGAGATACCTGGCCGACGCTGCGCAACTCGACGTGCGTCATCGCGTCCCGACTGCGCGCGGATTATCGCGGGCCGAGTCGATGAGATCTTCGACGGCGGCCACGATCAGCTCCGGCTCGTCGAACTGAATCCAATGGCCGCTGCGCCTCGCGATCACGTGACGACCCGCAGCCGATGCCTCCGCGAGCCGGCGATGGGCCTCGAGCTCCGCCGCCGGTTGCTCTCCGCTCGAGATCACCACGACAGGAAGCTCCGGCGGCAACACCGCGGCCGCGATGGATTCCCGGTCGCGTTCGAGGACGCGCATGTGCTCGGCCATCGCGTAGAAGCACTTCGGATCGCACCAGTGCGCCTGCACGATCGGGTGCACGTCCTCGGGAAGCTTGCGCACTTCGCCGACCAGCCGCTCGAGGGTACGCGCCGCCGTCGGTCCGAACACCTTGACGAAGCGGCGCGGCGCGCCAGGGGCGCCGCCGGTCAGGAGCGCCAGGCAGGCCCGGACCACGCCGGCGTGCGCCAGCATCGCGCCTGCATATGAGAGTTGCCGGCCGCCTCGCAACAAGCCGGTTCGCGGTGCGCTCGTGATCAGCCACTCGGTCGCTGGATCGACCAGGACTACGCCCGCGACGCGGTGCGGGTGCCGCATCGCGTACGCCGACACCACGAAGCTGCCGAACGAGTGCCCGACCAGCACACATCGCTCGCCGGGTGCGGTGCTGTCCAGGACCGCGCCGAGCTCGGTGACAATCCGGTCGAATGTCCGTGGCACCGACGACGGCTCACTCCACGCGAGGCCGGCGCGGTCGTAGGCGCAGGCCCGGGTGAAGGTTGCGACGCGGGGCTGGACAGCCGCCCAACTGAGCGACGAAGCAGCGATGCCCGACTCGAACAGCGCGACGGGACGGCCAGCGCCGGTGCAGGACACGTGCAGGCGATGGCCGCCGACATCGACGAGACGGCCCGGTGCGGCAAAGCGGCGGCGCGCTCGGCGGGCGCCTGCGCGCTGATAGACCACGCCCAGCACCAGCAGCAACGCAAGTCCGGCGAGGATGCTCACGGCCTTCATGCCGATTGTCCGTCATTCCGGTAGGATGCTCATGCGACGGCATGTCATGAGCCCGACTCCACCGCCGGAAACACCGTCAGGCTGGCGCCTTCCGCGCGGCACCGTCACGCTGCCGGAAGTGCACGCGACCATCCCGATTCCGGCCGCCGGCGGCATCCGGCGGTTCCTCGCGTTCGCAGGCCCGGGGTACTTCGTCGCGGTCGGCTACATGGATCCGGGGAACTGGGCCACCGATCTCGCCGGCGGGGCCCGCTACGGCTACGCGCTGCTCAGCGTCATCCTGATCTCGAACCTGATGGCGATCCTGCTCCAGGCGTTGGCAGCACGCCTTGGCATCGCCAGCGGGCGCGATCTCGCCCAGGCCTGTCGCGACGCCTACTCCCCGCGGACGACGATCGCGCTGTGGGTGCTCTGCGAGATCGCGATCGCCGCCTGCGACCTCGCCGAAGTCATCGGTGCGGCCATCGCGTTGAACCTGTTGTTCGGCTTGCCGCTGCTCTGGGGTATCTGCCTGACGGCGCTCGACGTGCTGATCGTGCTCTACCTGCAGCATCACGGCTTCCGCTACGTCGAAGCACTGGTCGGCGGCCTGATCGTGCTGATTGGCGGATCGTTTGCCCTCCAGCTCTATCTCGCGCGGCCGGATCTTGGCGGCGTCGCCGCCGGATTCGTGCCCGACCCGAACATCCTGGTGAACGCCGACATGCTGTACATTGCGATCGGCATTCTCGGGGCCACGGTCATGCCCCACAACCTGTACCTGCATTCGTCGATCGTCCAGACCCGCAAGTACAGCGATGACCTCGAAAGTCGGCGCGAGGCGATTCGATTCTCCTCGCTCGACTCGACCATCGCGCTCATGTCTGCGCTCTTCATCAACGCCGCCATACTCGTGATGGCTGCTGCCGTGTTCCACGGCTCCGGCTACGAAGATGTGGCCGACATCAACGACGCTTACCGGCTGCTCTCGCCACTGCTCGGCACCAACCTCGCCAGCATCCTGTTCGCCTCGGCGCTGCTGCTGTCCGGACAGAACGCGACCCTGACCGGGACGCTGGCCGGCCAGATCGTGATGGAGGGATTTCTCGACATCCGGCTTCGTCCGTGGCTCCGCCGTCTGATCACCCGGCTGGTCGCCATCGTTCCGGCCGTGTTCATCACCGCGATCTACGGAGAGCGTGGGAGCGGGTCGCTGCTGATCCTGAGCCAGGTCGTGCTCAGCCTTCAGCTGCCGTTCGCCGTCTTCCCGCTGGTCATGTTCACGACCGATGAGCGGAAGATGGGAGCGCTGGTCGCGCCGCGATGGATGCGGTGGCTCGCATGGCCGGTCGCGGTGCTCATCGCCGTGCTCAACGTGTGGCTTCTGGTTCGAATCTACGGCGGTTCCTGAGCCCACCCCGATGTATCGCCACATACTCGTCGCTATCGAGCACGCCGAGTCGGACGCCGCGATCCTCCGTCATGTCGAACGGCTCGCCCGGCTCACCGGCGCGTCGCTGCTGCTCGTCCATGTCGCCGACGGCTTTGCCGCTCGGCACTTCGACGATCTCAAGCTTCGCGAATCGGAAGAGATGCGCGCGGATCGCGAGTACCTGGAGCAGCTCGTGGCCGGGCTGAACGCGGCCGGCCTGCCGGCCCAAGGCCGGCTGGCCCTGGGCGATCCGGCGACGGAGCTGATCAAGACCGCCCGGCAGGAGTCGGTCGATCTCGTGGCGATGGCCACTCACGGGCATCGCTGGTTGAACGATCTCCTGCGTGGCACCACGGTCAACCGGGTCAGGCACGAGCTGACCGTCCCGGTGCTGCTGGTCCGGTCCGGGTCGGAGTCGCCCTGAAAACACGAGGCGGCAGCAGCGCCCTGCCGCTGGAGCGGTCAGCGCAGCAGGCGGCCGGCCATGCCGAGAATATCGTCGAGCGGGTTGCCGTCACCGTCGAGATCGAGCATGGATGCGAGACCGCCAACGCCAGCCTGGCTGGTCATCTGACCGCCGCCAGTCTGGCCGCCGCCCATCAGGCCGCCGAGCAGACCGCCGAGCGGGTCTGCGGACTGCGCGGCCGACGGCGCGCCGCGCTTGGCCATGACGCCGGCGACGAGCATGGCGAGCATCGGCAGCATCTTCTTCAGCAGGGCCGGATCCAGCCCGGTCTGGCCCGCGGCATTGTCGGCTACCGTGCGGCTGACGTCCTGTGAACCGAAGATCTGCCCGAGCACGTTGTTGCCGCCGCTCACGTCGGTGGGACGCGGAGCCAGCACTTCCTCCAGCAGGCCGCCGCCGCCGAGGCCGCCGACCATGCCGACCAGCCCGTCGAGGCCCGCAGGCTGCGCCTGCGCCTGTTTCTTGAAGCCGCCGAGAATCGCCGGCATCAACGCCTCGGCCCCGCTTCGCGCCTGCTCCTCGCTGACGCCAAGCTCGCGCGCCATCGACTGCATGCCGCCCAAACCGCTGAGCAAGTCTGTCATCTGCATGACGGCCCCCTAGCGGCATCGACTCTATCATCCGGTGCGCTCGATGCACGGTTTCCGGGGAACGCCAACTCAGAAGTTCAGTCCCGAGGCGGACTCCCTTCAGGCAAGGCGGCCGCATCAACCCCGGCCGCGGCGTAGCCGACGCGGGTCCGTGCCACGCCCTTCACCGGAGGAACGAGGCGGACGGCCACCTGCCGGAATCTCCGGCTGTCGTCAGGACGTGGCACCAGGTATCCGACGGCATATTGGTTAACGAGGTCGTGAGCAATCGTGTCGTAAACCGGTTTCAGGTCCTCCGCTTTCGCGGGGAAGAACGCGAGGCCGCCGGTGTCCCGCGAGAGCGTCCGCATCTCCCAGTTGACGTTCCGGCGCCGATCGAAGCCGGGGTCCACCGTTGAGATGTAGCGATCGTCGGGAGTGATCGTGTAGACGGCAACATCCGCCGACCGCGCGAGCCCGGCGATCTCGTCGAAGCCGAGATGACTGGTCGTGTCGCACCCGTCCGAGAAAAGCACGAGCACCTGCCGACGGAGCTCCGGGTGCAGCCGCCGCTCGCGCTCGAACTGCCGGAGCGACAAATACAGGCCGTCGTAGAGAGCCGTGGTCCCGCTTGCGCCGACGGCATCGATGGCGCTCCCGACGCTCGCAAGATCCGGCGTCAGCTGCTGGCGCACTTCGACGCCGCGCTTGATCTCGATCATCGTGGCCCGGTCGCCTCCGCGCAGCCTCGCCAGCAGGTCACGCGCGCCGTGCTTCACGAGCGGGAGCAGTGACCCCATGCTGCCGCTGGTGTCGAGCACGATCGCCACATCGAGCGGCACGCGATCGCTGCCAAAGAGCGATACCGGCTGCTGGACGCCGTCCTCGTAGACCGCGAAGTTCTCCGCGCTGAGCCCGCTGACGTTGTGGCCGCGCCCATCTGTGACGCTCACCGAGAGCGCGACCATCGCGACGCCGGTCCTGAACTGTTGCGCGCGCTCGGCTGCGGTGCTCGCGATCACGAGCAGGCAGACACAGCCGATTAGGCGCGCACCCGATGCGCTTGGCATGTCGTCCTCCTTGCCCGGCGCTCGGCGTGCACGCAGTCGCGGCGGTCTACCGCGAACAGATACAAACACCGTTCCAATGCGAAAGACCGGCGGCCGACCCCGCCCGCGCTCGCGGGTGCGGCCGGCGCGATCACAGGGATGTAAGAAGTATTCGAGGATCGTCGTCGTCCTGGACGTTCGGGACGCGGTGGCAGGTGGCATCGAGGTCGCCGGTCGCGACCGGCACCTTCAGCGGCAGGCGCCAAGGGCTGAGTCCCTCCAGCATCGCGGCGCTTTCACTGAGCGCCATGGTGCAGGTCTCCAGTCGCCTTCGGCGTCTGCCTGCTGCGGCTGGCGACGAACGCCGCCAGGTGTCTGCCGGTCAGCGTTGACGATGCCGCCACCAGGTCGGCTGGCGTGCCCTCGAATACGATCCGTCCGCCATCGTGGCCGGCCCCCGGGCCGAGGTCGATGATCCAGTCGGCGTGCGCCATCACCGACTGATGGTGCTCGATCACGATGACCGACTTGCCGGAGTCGACGAGGCGGTCCAGCAACCCGAGCAGCTGCTCCAGATCGGCAAGGTGGAGGCCGGTTGTCGGCTCGTCGAGCACGTAGACGCCGCCCTCGTCTCCCATGTAGGTCGCAAGCTTGAGCCGCTGGCGCTCGCCGCCCGACAGGGTGGTCAGCGGCTGGCCGAGCCGAAGGTAGCCGAGCCCGACGCCGGCCATCCGCTGCAGGATCGCGTGCGCGGCTGGCGTCGCCGCCTTGCCCGTGCCGAAGAAGCCGACCGCCTCGTCTACCGGCAGGTCGAGCACTTCCGCAATGTTCTTCCCTCCGACGCGGTAGTCGAGAACCGAGGCCTGAAACCGCCGTCCCTGGCACTCCTCGCAGACCGTGGAGACGCCGGCCATCATCCCCAGGTCGAAGTAGATCACGCCAGCGCCGTTGCAGGTTGGACAGGCGCCCTCGGAATTGGCGCTGAACAGCGCCGGCTTGACGCCGTTCGCCTTCGCGAAGGCGCTCCGGATCGGATCGAGCAGGCCGGTGTAGGTGGCGGGGTTGCTTCGCCGCGAGCCGCGGATAGGCGTCTGGTCCACCGCCACGACGCCGTCCCGCGGGCTCACCGATCCGTGGATCAGCGAGCTCTTGCCCGACCCGGCCACACCCGTCACCACGACCAACACCCCGAGTGGAATGTCCACGTTCACGTTCTTCAGGTTGTGGGTGCGTGCGCCGCGCACGTTCAGGACGCCGGACGGCGTGCGGACGGACGACTTCAGGGAAGCCCGATCGCTCAGGTGACGGCCGGTGAGGGTGCGGCTGGACCGCAATCCTTCGACGGTGCCCTCGAAGACCACTTCCCCGCCGGCCGTACCCGCGCCGGGGCCGAGATCGACGACGTGGTCGGCGATTGCGATCACTTCCGGCTTGTGCTCGACCACGAGGACCGTGTTGCCCTTGTCACGCAGCCGCAGCAGAAGGTCGTTCATCCGCTGGATGTCGTGCGGGTGCAAGCCAATCGTCGGCTCGTCGAAGACGTAGGTCACATCCGTGAGCGACGACCCGAGGTGGCGAATCATCCGGGTGCGCTGCGACTCGCCGCCAGAGAGCGTGCCGGAGGGCCGGTCGAGACTGAGGTAGCCGAGCCCGATCTCGACGAACGAATCGAGTGTCTGCCCGAGCGTCGCCAGGAGCGGCGCAACCGACGGCACGCCCAGGCCGCGCACCCATTCGGCCAGCTCGTTGATCTGCATCGCGCAGGCCTCGGCGATGTTGATCTTCTTGATCCTCGACGATCGGGCGGCCTCGTTGAGCCGCGTGCCGCGGCAATCGGGACAGGTTGTGAAAGTGACCGCCCGCTCCACGAAGGCGCGGATGTGCGGCTGCATCGCGTCGAGGTCCTTCGACAGAAACGACTTCTGGATCCGCGGGATCAGGCCCTCGTAGGTGAGGTTGATGGTCTGGACCTTCACCTTCCTCGGCTTTCCGTGGAGGAACTCGTCGCGTTCCTTCTTTGTGAACTTGCGAATCGCCTTGTCAGGATCGAGGCCTGCGGCACCGAAGATCCGCACCTGCCAGCCCTCGGCGGTGTAGCCCGGGATGGTGAGCGCACCCTCGTTGAGCGATTTGCTGTCGTCGAACAGTTGCGACAGGTCGATGTCGTTGACCGTACCCATGCCCTCGCATCGCGGGCACATGCCGCCGGCGCGATTGAACACGACCTTCTCGCTCCTGCTCTCTCCTTTCTCGACCGTCATGCGCCCGACCGCGCTGACCGACGGGATGTTGAAGGAGAAGGCGTTCGACGAGCCGACGTGGGGTTTGCCGAGGCGGCTGAACAACACCCGCAACATCGCGTTGGCGTCGGTCACCGTGCCGACCGTCGAGCGTGAGTTGGCGCCCATCCGCTCCTGATCGACGATGATCGCGGTGGTCAGCCCTTCGAGCACGTCCACTTCGGGCCGGGCCAGCGTCGGCATGAAACCCTGCACGAAGGCGCTGTAGGTCTCGTTGATCAGCCGCTGCGACTCCGCCGCGATGGTGCCGAAGACCAGCGACGACTTGCCCGAGCCGGACACGCCGGTGAACACCGTCAGCCGCCGCTTGGGGATCGCGACGCTGACGTCCTTCAGGTTGTTCTCCCGGGCGCCCTGAACGCGGATCAGATCCTGGCCGTCGGCTGGGTGCTGGGTGGAGGATGTCTTCTTCGCGCTCACGGTTGTCAGTATCAGCCATTCGTGACCACAGGCTTCACACGACCGAGCATAATGTGGCCGAATCATCGTCTGCGTGCGACGACTGGAGAATGGGCATGACTCCACGAAGCATCACCGGTCTGGCAGCCGCCGGCCTGATGGCGACGTCTCTGGTGGTTGGACGCGGCACTGGCGCCAGTGCCGCGGATCAGGGCGGACCACCTGCCGCGGCGCCGGCAGCAGCGCGCGTGTTCCTGCAGTGGCCACTCCCCGCGACGGGACAGGCTTACCGTGCGATTGACGGCGCGCGGCTCTGGCAGCATGTCAAGGAGTCCGGCGATATCGCCGAGCGATACCGGCAACAGGGTCATCCCCAGTTCTGGGGCATCATCGCCGGCACGTCTGGGGATGCCGAGGAAGCTCAGTGGCTCCTCGGAAAATACAAGCAGATCGGCCTGACGGACACGCGCATCCAGGCGGTGGCCTTGTTCCATCCGCAGTGGGCGCCCGATTCCTGGGAAGTGGCGGCAACGGCTGATGGAAGGTCGACGACGCTGATGTCGGCGCAGCCGGCATACGCCACGACCTCAACCGACGGAAAGCCGCTCGATGTGCCAGCGATTTACGCCGGCCTCGGGAGCGAAGCCGACTTCGCCGGCCGAGACGTGCGGGGCAAGGCGGTCCTGCTCTTCCGGGAGGGCACCGGTTACAGCATGGGGTCCGATGCGGTGCTGAAGCGCGTACAGTCCGCAGGCGCGGCCGCGATCTTCTTCTCCGACTTCCGGGGCGGGAACCTCAACGTTCAAGCCTACCGGGCAAACACCACCGTCCCGACCTTCAATCTCGGAACGCAGGATGCCGTGATGTTGCGCGATCTGATCGGCAAGGCCCCGGCCGGGAGCCCGCCGCGCCTCACGATCCGCCTCGAGGCGAAGTGGGCGGCCGATCAGAAGTCCTTCCTGGTATGGGGCACCCTGCCCGGCGCGACCGACGAGACGGTCTATGTCATCGCGCACCGCGACGGCTGGTTCGATGCATCGGGGGACAACGCGAGCGGCGTCGCGACCATGCTCGGCCTCGCGGAGTACTACGCCAGGATTCCCCAGAGCCAGCGGCGGCGGACGATGATCTTCATCGGGACGGATGGGCATCACGCCAACAACCCGAGCGGATATGGGCGGGAGTGGCTCGCAGCGAACCGGGAGAAGCTCTTCTCGAAAACAGCGTTGATGATCAACGCCGAGCATCCCTCGCAGGCGTTGACACGCGGGGGAACGGCGGGTTGGACGGAATCGATCGTCCCTTTGCAGTGGTACGCGGGCGGAGCTTCCAGGCCGCAGTTGACGAAGATTGCGGCCGCGGCGTTTCACGAGTTCGGGGTCCCGCTCTGGGACCAGCCCAGTCCGGCACCACCTTCGGGCGATATCCTGCCGTTTTTTGGCTTCCTGCCCGGCGTAGTGATTCAGTCCAACGACTTCATGTACATGCACACCTCCGGCGATTCGCCGGCTAACGTCGCGCCGTCAGGACTCGAAGCAGCCACCCGCGCCTACGCCCGGATCATCGACGAGGTCAACAAGCTGGCGCTGAGCGAACTGCAGCGTCCCGAGGAGCCGCGCAAGCCGCGGATTGATTTCGCCGCCTGCTCGGACTGGATCAAGGACTCGTCCGCGGCGTGTATCCAAAATACAGAGAAGGCCTGCGCGATCACCGCTCCAGGCTGCTGAGAGTTCCTGACACATCGGTCTGGTAGGATGCCGACGCAAGCCACTCGCGTCTGCGGTCATTGGTTCAAGCGGTATCGAAAGGAGACTCTTATGACACTTCGTGCGGCGGCGCTTGTCCTGTCTCTGCCTCTTCTGCCAGCCCTCGCGTTCGCGCAACCCGGTCCCTGCCGAGATCTTCCCAGTCACGATACGTTGCGCGTCGCGCTGCAGGCGGTCGTGGTGCAACCAGGTCAACCCAACGGCGGGCTCGATAACAACATGTGGGCGACCGTGGTCAATCGAGACGGGCAGGTATGCGCCGTCGTCTTCTCAGGAGATGACCGCGGCGATCAATGGCCTGGCAGCCGCGTGATCTCCGCGCAGAAGGCTAATGCCGCTAACGCGTTCAGCCTTCCCACCGGCAGCGCCGGCATCTTCCCTGGGCTCGCCCTGTCAACGGCCAACCTCTACTCCGCGGTTCAACCGGGCGGTAGCCTGTTCGGGCTGCAGGAAAGCAACCCCGTCGACACCGACGTCGCCTACAAGGGGAATTCTTCGAACAACGGACAACCAAACGATCCCATGGTCGGAGCGAAGATCGGCGGCATCAACGTCTTCGGCGGCGGACTGGCGCTCTACGATGCGGCCGGCGAGCTGATCGGCGGCGTTGGCGTCAGCGGCGACACGTCGTGCACCGATCATGTCGTCGCGTGGAAGGTCCGGCACCTCCTGAATCTCGATAGCGTGCCGGCGGGCGTCGCCCCCGGGGGCACCGACAACATGATTCAGGACATCGTGAGTGTTGGCGGCCATCCGGTGAGTGCCAGCGGATTCGGCCACCCTACCTGTCTGAACAATCCCAGCCCCGCGTTGCTGCAGACGGCATGCCCCAAGGGTCCGGCAGCACCGCTGGCAGGGTGCGCGAGCGCCGTGGTCACGCCCTGATCTGGTCAGCGATCGGCTGGAAAGCGAGGCCTCATGGAAGCGCTCGCCCAGGAATTTCGTCAGGCGGCCCGTCGGCTGCTTCGCAGTCCCGCCTTCACGCTGGCCACCGTCCTCACGCTCGGACTCGCGATCGGCGCAAACGGCGCCATCTTCGCGATCGTCGAACGCGTGGTGATCAACCCGCTGCCCTACCCGGACTCGGATCGGCTGATCGAGTTCGATCACGGGCTCACTCGATTGCGCGTCAGCGGCGTCGCGACGCCGCCTGGGCTCTACCTGCACTACGTCAACCGGTCGAAGACGCTGGAATCCGCGGCGCTCTACAGCGTCGCGGACCAGACGTTGACTGGCACCGGCGGCCCCGAGCGAATCCGCGTGGCCCGGGCCACGCCGTCGCTGGGCGTCGTCCTTGGCGTCCCGCCGGCGCTCGGCCGCTGGTTCACCGTTGGCGAAGGACAGCGGGGCGCCCCGGCGGTGGCGGTGCTCTCCCACGGTTTGTGGCTGCGGCGCTACGACGGGGACCCAGGCATCGTCGGCCGCTCCATCGTGATCGATGGGACCGCGATGGACATCGTCGGGGTCATGCCGGCGTCGTTCGCGTTTCCGGACCCGCGCACCGAAGCATGGACCGCCCTGCGGCTGTCGCGCGCCGACGGCTTCGGGTTTTTCGAGCACGTCGGTGTGGGACGCCTGCGGGCCGGCGTCACGGTGGACGCGGCTCGCGCCGAGTTGCAGGCCCTCATCGCCGAGGTTCCCGGCGTTTTCCCGGACGATCCACGAGCGGAAGGCAACGTCGAAGCCGGCTTGTATTTTTCCGGCCGGCCGCTCAAGGACGTCACGCTCGGTAACGTCACACGCACACTGTGGATCCTGCTGGCAGCGGTCGCTGGCGTCCTGCTCGTGGCGTGCGCCAACGTGGCCAATTTGTTCCTGGTGCGATCGGAGGTCCGCCGCCGGGAAGTAGCAATCCGGAGCGCGCTTGGCGCGGGCGGCGCGGGCCTGGGACGACTGTTCTTCACCGAGAGCCTGCTGCTCTCGGGCACCGGCGGTGCGCTCGGACTGCTGATCGCGTGGAGCGCAGTACGGCTGCTGCTGCGCCTCGGGCCTGCGCGCCTGCCGCGGCTCCACGAGATCCAGTTGGACGGCGTGACGATCGGCTACCTGCTGCTGCTCATCGCGATCACGACGACAATCTTCGCCATCGTGCCGATGTGGCGGGGCGCGACCGGCCTGGATGCCCTGCGGGACGAGGGGCGCGGCAACACTGCCACGCGGCACCGCCACCGGATCCGTTACGCGCTCGTCGGCGGACAGGTCGCCCTTGCGCTGATTCTGCTCGTTGCCTCCGGCCTGATGGTGCGCAGTTTCCAGCAGATGCGCGCCGTGGATCCCGGATTCAACCCTGCTTCAGCGGTCACGTTCGGCGTCGGATTGACGGACCGCGAATACCCGACTGTCGACTCGGCACTCGCGGTGCACCGCCGGATCATCGAACAGCTGTCCGCATTGCCAGGCGTGACCGCGGCCGCCGCTACAACCTGCCTGCCCCTGTCCGGCGGTTGCTCGGGTAACTCGGTCAAGGTGGAGGGCCAGGACTATCCGCCTGATGCGACCTTGCCGGTGGCGCTGATCCGCGCGGTCACCGGCGGCTACCTGGAGACGATCGGCACGCGGCTCTTGCGGGGTCGCACCATCGAGCGCGCCGACGTCGAGCGGCGCGAGCCGGTGGCGGTGATCAGCGAGCAGCTGGCGAAGCGCGCCTTTGGCGATCGAGATCCTCTGGGACGCCGCATTGCCTCGAATCAGCCGCCGCCGCGCCCGGGCGCGCCCCAGCCGCTGGAATGGTTGATGGTGGTCGGCATCGTCGCCGATACGCCGACTCAAACGGTAACCGAGGAACCGATCGGCCAACTCTTCATGCCACTGTCACTGGGCCGCGGCGCCGCGGACACGCTGTCCCGGCGCGTCGTGCCCAGTGCGGCCACGCTCAGCTACGTCGTGCGAACGGCGACGCCGCCGCTGGATCTGGTGCCATCGATTCGGCAGGCGGTTCGTTCGATCGACAGCAACCTCGCTCTGGCGCAGGTGTTGTCGCTCCAGCAGCTGCTCGATCGTTCTACGGCGCAGCTGACCTTCACGATGGTCCTGCTGGCGATTGCCGCCGCCGTGACGCTGGTGCTCGGCATCGTTGGCATCTATGGAGTCATGTCCTACATCGTCAGCCAGCGGACGGGTGAGATCGGCGTGCGGCTGGCGCTCGGCGCGGAGCCCGGCCGCATCGCGGGCCAGATCCTGCGCCAGGGCGCGCTGGTCACCCTCGTCGGGATCGCAGCAGGCACGATCGTCGCGCTTGCCGGCGGACGCCTGATCGGATCGGTTCTGTACGGCGTCAGCCCTCGCGATCCCGCCGTGTTCGCGGTGGCGGCCGCGGCGCTGCTTGGTATTGCGCTCGCCGCCTGCTGGATCCCGGCGCGCCGCGCGTCGCGGCTCAGCCCAGCGCTCTCGCTGCGCGGAGAGTGAGCCCTCGACCCGAACACGGTCGATCGCCGGTCACCTTCGACCGATAATGCTCGGTCGGAGCCTATGAAGCTGAGCTGTCAAAGTTCCTGCAGCGCACAAACGTTAGCCCGGATAGACTGTCCCCGCCTCAACGAAGCACAACGGATTCTGCCACTTATCCTCGGCGTAGAACGATCGCTCGCCCCAGGGCCGCACGCTAATGGCGCCGGCGGCGACGCCGTGCACATTCTCTCGAGAGAGGCAGCCGAGGTCTCTGGCGCGGGCGAAGACAGCATCGAGGTTGTCGACGGTGAAATAGAGGGCCTTCGCGGCCGGGTGCGGCGTTCCTACAGATGACACGTCGACCACCTGTAACGTGACCGGACCGCAGGTGAAGTAGCAGCGCGACCCCGCCTGCCTTCGGCCCTCGAGCCCGAACAGCTTGCCGTAGAAGTCAGCCGCCTGGTCGAGGTTGCCGACTTCGACATTGATGCGAAACAGGCTCGGCACGTCCAATCGCTTCTTCGCACCTGTCGCCGGCGCCGTCTTCACTGCCTTCTTCTTCACCATCACTTGTTCCTCCGCTGTAGTTGCAGTTGAGGGTCCGTCGAAAACCACGCGAGCCAATCGCGCACGAGCTCGAGTCGGCGGCGATCGAGGTGGTAGACACGTGTGCGTCCGCGCCGATCGTGATGCAGCAGCCCGGCCCCCTCGAGCGCTTTGATGTGCCCGGTCGTCGTCGGCCACGCGTGATCGAACATGCCGGCGATCTCGCCGGCGGTCATCGATCCGCTGTGAAAGTGCAGCGTGACGAGGATTCGTCGGCGTACCGGGTGCGCGAGCGCCGTGAACACGGCCTCATATGCATCCAGTGTCGCTTTCGGCTCTTGCCTCGGCGTCCCCTTCGCCATCGCCGATATATTTAGGGCATAGACTAAACATCGTCAAGGGTTATTTAGCTTCTAGACGAAACAACAGCATTAATATCTGTCCACTCGAGGCTTCGCGACCTGCTCGGTGCGATTCCTCAGGATCAACGACTTACGCTGTGGAAGTTCGATACTGCCACTTGGCGGGTTCTGCAAGTCATTGAGTTGGCAGCGCTTTAGGAGGTGGCTCCTCGGGCTGGATTCGAGCATGCTCCCGCCGAGCCAAGGGCAGAGGCGAGGTTTGAACCAGAAACAGCCGAGGCTGCCAACTCCCGCGAGGGAGGTTGGCTCGCCGCACTGGATGATGTCCGCAGCTGACTCATCCGTGCGGCGCAGGGGTGCTGCTGACTTCATTGCGACGAAGGGCAAGTTCGACATCAACCGGGTTTCCGTGGTTAACATGACTCTCCAGGGATCAGTCTGGTCGTCCAGCGATGCGTGGTCAGAAGGGAGATCCTATGAAGCCGAGCAAGACACGATTCTCAATTCTGTTCGCCTTCATCGTTCTCGCTGTCCCGTCGCAGCTGCTCGCGCAGTCCGAGACAGGAACCATCACGGGAACGATCGCCGACGCGAGTGGCGCCGTGGTACCAGCGGTGGCGGTCACGCTCACGAGCCCGGCGCTCATCGGGGGCCCGAAGGGCACGGTCACAAGCGAGCTCGGCACCTACAGGTTCATCGCCCTCCCCCCGGGCACCTACGACCTGAAGTTCGAGTTGTCCGGATTTCGGACCATCAGCCGCGAAGGTATCAGGATCACCGCGAACTTCGTGGCGAGGGTCGACATCACCATGTCGATGCAGGCGCTGGCCGAGACGGTGACGGTCAGCGGGGAAGCGCCGGTCGTCGACAGCAAGAGCAATCTGATCGCGACCTCGCTCGATAAGGGTCTGCTCGACAACATCCCGACGGGTCGTGACATCTGGGTCCTGACCGAGCAGGTGGCGGGTGCGGTGCCGGACCGCTACAACGTCGGCGGCACGGAGAGCGCGCAGCAGACGACGCTCTCGCTGCATGGGACGACCGGCGGCGGGCAGCAGGACTACAGCATCAACGGCCTCAGCATGAACTGGCCCGGCGCGACCGGCCAGTACACCATGTTCTACTTCGACTACGACAGCTTCGAGGAGGTCCAGATCGAGACGGCCGGCGCCCCCGCGGAAATCGCCGTGGGCGGCCTCTACATGAATATGATCTCGAAGTCGGGCGGCGACCAGTTCCACGGCGGCACGACGTTCATGTGGAACCCTGGCGGGCTCCAGGGCAACAACGTGAGCGCGGAGATGAAGGCCCAGGGCATCGAGACCTCGAACCCGATCGACCAGATCTACGACTTCCAGCCGTACCTCGGAGGCCAGATCAGGAAGAACGTCTGGTTCTTCGGGTCTTACCGGTGGTACGTCATCGACACGCAGATCCTCGGACTCAAGCGTCCCGACGGCTCGCCCGAGGTGGACGTCAACCACCAGAGCAACGTACTCGGCAAGGTGACGGCGCAGGTGAACCCGGCGAACAGGCTGATGGTCCAGTATTACTTCAACTATCAGAACCGGTTCTTCCGCAGGGACAACGGCTACGCCTTCACCGAGGAGAAGGCCTCCTGGCGGCAGATCGAGCCGGCCAACCTGATCCAGGGGCAGTGGACGTCGGTCCTCGGCAAGTCGCTGTTCCTCGACATGCGGTACGGTTTCCTGAACCTGAAGTTCCCGCTCGCCTACCAATCCTCGGTCCAGTCCAGCGACATCTCGAAGATCGACGACATCCGGTCCACGGTGACCAACGCGGCACTTTACGACTTCACGAACCCCGCCAACCGGCACCAGGCCAACGTGTCGCTGACATACCACAAGGATCGCCTGGCCGGGACTCACGACTTCAAGGTCGGGGCCGAGTGGATGCGCGCGATGAACGGGTACGACTACATCATGAACGGCACTCTCGACCAGCACTACTACGACGGAGTGCCGGCCTACGTGGACGCCACCAACCTGCCGCTCAGCCAGCGGAGCATGATTCGGAACCTGTCCTTCTACGGGCAGGACGCGTGGGCGCTCAACAATCGCCTGACGTTCAACCTCGGCGTGCGGTTCGAGAACTTCAAGGCGTGGAACCCGGCGCAGGGCGCCCCGGCCGGCCGGTTCTTCCCCGAGCGCCAGTATCCCGAGGTGCAGGACATCCCGAACTTCAGCATCCTTGTGCCGCGCGTCGGTGCCAGCTACGACCTGACGGGAGATGGCAAGACCGCCATCAAGGCCAGCTTCAGCCGCTACGCGGTGCAGGAAGGATCCCGGTTCCCCGAGTCGCTAAACCCGAACGGGTACAGCGGCCAATACATGGAGTGGAGCGACACGAACGGTGACGACATCGCGCAGGACAACGAGCTCGGCACGGTGTTGTCCCGCTACGGCGGCGCCAGCGGAGTCAACCTCGATTCGAACATCAGCCGTTCCTATTCCGACGAGATCACGGCGGGCGTCCAGCGCGAGATCGGCAGAGATTTCGCCGTCGGCGCCACCTACTACTACCGAAAGAACAAGAACCTGCTGGGCCAGGTGAACAATGCCGTGCCGCCTTCGGCCTACGACCCGGTGACCGAGAGCGTTCCGGGCGGCGGTTCGATCACCGCCTACAACCTGAAGCCGGAATTCGTCGGCCAGGTGGACCGCGTGATCACGAACCAGACGCAGTTCTGGGAGACCTACCACGGGATCGAGTTCACCGCCAAGAAGCGGCTCTCGAACAACTGGCAGATGCTGGCGGGCTACACGTACAGCAAGGCCAAGAGCTTCAACGTCGAGAACTGGCTGGTCGGGTTCGTCGACACCAACGATCCGAACAACCTGATCAACATCGAGGATCGGGTGCAGGCGTCCGACACACCCAACGTCCTGAAGCTCGGAGGCACCTACATCCTCCCATACGGGATCCAGATGAGCGGGAACTACCGGTACTACACCGGCAAGCCGCTGACCCGGACCTTGCTGCTGCAGGACTTGAACCAGGGTCCCGTAAATGTGCCCGCCGAGCCTCGGGGCACGTACCGCTACCCGAACGTCTCGCTCCTCGATCTGCGGATCTCCAAGGTGTTCCCGATGGGAAAGACCGCGAAGCTGGAGGGGATGTTCAACCTCTTCAACACCTTCAACGCGGGCACGGTCATCAACCAGGTGACGACGCTCGGTCCGTCCTTCGGGCAGCCGATCCAGCTCCTGACGCCAATCGTGGCTGGCTTCGGGGCCCGTCTGACCTTCTGAGCTTCCGGGTTCTTCCTCGACGGTGGCCGGCGTCGCTCCTTGTGAGTGCCGCCGACCGCCGGTTCGCCGCCGACTGATCCAACGGAGGCACCATGGCCGGACGATATCTCTGCGGCCTAGCTGTTGCGCTGTCCTCACTGGCTGTAGGCTGCACTGGCGCCGCGCCGCCGCCGCCGGCCGCTCAGGGACTCCTGACCATCGACAACTTGGTCAATATCAAGCACCCCTCGGAAGCCACCTGGGCGCCGGACGGGCGGCGCCTCGCATTTGTGTGGGATCAGGCAGGTATTCAGAACGTCTGGCTCGCCGACACACAGGCGGCCGGCACGGTCGCGCCCAAAAACCTCACCTCGTTTGAGACTGGGACGGTCGAGAACCTGTTCTGGAGCAAGGACGGCCGTACCCTCTACTTCGTGCGCGACGGCGACCTGTGGCAAGCGATGCCCGGCGAAGGCGAGGCGCGCCCGGTTTGGACGACGAAGGAGATGGAGGGTCCCGTCGTGCCCGCGCCGGATGGAGCACGCGTGGCTTTCGTGCGCGGCGGCCAGCCCGGTGTTCCGGCCTGGCAGCGATCGGAGGGCGACCTCTTCGTACGGTCGGTCGCCGACGGTCGCGAGGTGCGTCTCACGCAGGGACAGGGCCTCGTCACAGGACCTCGTTGGTCGCCGGACGGAACTCGCCTGGCGTTCACAATCGGGCGCGCCGATCTGGTTTCGGAGGCGCCGGACTATTCCGGCTCCAAGATTGTGTACTCCCGCGTCGACCACCAGGTGAGCGGGCCCGCCTTCGTCGCAGCCACCGGGGGGAAAGTGACGCTGCTGGCACCCAGCCCCGGCATGGATCCAGCGATTGCCTGGCTTGATGGATCCCGACTCCTCGTGCAGCGACTGAGCGCGGACAACAAGACGCGCGAGTTGGCAATCGAAGATCTGAAGACGGGCCAATCACGCGTCCTCTTTCACGAGACGGGCGCGAAGTTCTGGAGCCTCCCATTCGTCGCGTCCGATCCGGTGCCGTCGCCGGATGGGAAGTGGGTGGCGTTTGTCAGCGACCGCGACGGGTGGGACAATCTCTACGTCATCCCCGCCTCCGGCGGCGAGCCCGTGCAGGTGACCAAGGGGCGGCTCGAGGTGCGCCACCTGACCTGGTCGCCCGACAGCACCCGCATCTTCTACTCGGTCAGCCAGAACGACCAGCCCGGCGTGCGACATCTGGCCGTGGTGACCATTGGCAGCGATCCGGCGAAGGCTCAGATCGCGATGCTGACAACGGGCCGCGGCGCGAACATCCTGCCGGTGCTGGCGCCGGACGCCGAGCACCTGGCTTATCAGCACACCGATCCGCAGAACTCGGCGGACCTCTACCTCATCAAGGCCGCCGGAGGAGACAAAGCGGCGGCCGTCCGACTGACGGACTCGATGCCTGCCGGGATCGATCGGAACGCGTTCGTCGAGCCGCAGTTGGTGAAATACCCCGCACCCGACGGGCAAGAGGTGCCCGCGTACCTGTTCGTGCCCAAAGGACTCGACAAGACCCGCAGGCACCCGGCCATCATCTGGATCCACGGCGACGGGATCAACCAGAACTACGACGGGTGGCACGTCGAGCGGAACTACTCGACGTATTACGCCTTCCACCAGTACCTCAACCAGCGGGGCTACATTGTGCTCGCCCCGGACTACCGCGGGAGCATCGGCTACGGCAGGGACTGGCGGCAGGGAGTGTACCTGGACGTAGGCGGGAGCGACGCCAAGGACGCGTCCGCGGGCGCCGACTACCTGAAGACGCTGGGCTACGTGGACACCGAACGCATCGGTGTCTGGGGCCTCAGCTACGGCGGCTACTTCACGCTAATCGCGATGGCGGACAATCCGACGACCTTCCGGTGCGGGGTCGACGTGGCCGGGCCGGTCGACTTCGGGATGTGGTATCAGGACCCTGGAGGGGTCTGGGTGGTCGGGCGCATGCAGACGCCGGCGGAGAACCCGAAGTTATACCAGCAGTCGGCGGTGATCGAGCGCATCGACAAGATTTCGCGGCCACTGCTGATCCTGGCCGGGACCTCCGACGTGAATGTGCCTTACCTCGAGACGGTGCGCCTGGTCGATGCGATGCTCAAGAACGGCCAGGACATCGAGTTCATGATGTACCCGGGCGAGTTCCACTACTTCACGCGCGCCCACGTCCTCCGGGACGCGTGGAAGAGGGTGGAGAAGTTCTACGACCGGCACCTGCGGGCGGGATCGGGGGAGGGTGCAGAGGTCCGCTGAACGCGAGGCCGAGGCTTCTCGCTTACAACCGATTGCAGAACGCAATCAGAACCGCGCGGATCCGCCGCGTGAGGAAAGGGAAGCGGTATGGCCAGGCTCGTGTTCGGAATGAACCAGTCACTGGACGGCTACGTGGACCATATGGCGTTTGCGCCAAGCGCGCCGACCGTGATGCAGCAGCCCGGCCCCCTCGAGCGCTTTGATGTGCCCGGTCGTCGTCGGCCACGCGTGATCGAACATGCCGGCGATCTCGCCGGCGGTCATCGATCGGCTGTGAAAGTGCAGCGTGACGAGGATTCGTCGGCGTACCGGGTGCGCGAGCGCCGTGAACACGGCTTCATAGGCATCCAACGTCGCTTTCGGCTCTGGCCTCGGCGACGACTTCGTCATCGTTGATATATTTAGTGCGTGGACTAAACATCGTCAAGGGTTATTTAGCGCCGTGCTCGAGCGCGCGGGGCTCATTCAGAAACGTGCACACGGCCGCGAGCAACTGGTGTCCACCAACCACGCGCGGCTCCAGCGCGCTGGCGAGCTCCTCGACTACTTCGAATCCATCTGGCGGCAGCGCATGGCGCAGCTCGACGATGTTCTTCTTAAGAAAGGAAAGTGAGTATGCCGCTGACTTCGCTGACCAAGGATGCCGCAACCCTCACCCTCACCATCGTGGGCGACTATCCCGTTCCGCAGCAACGCTGAAGGCGTGATCGTGCTCGCCCAGGACGCCGCTACTCAGCCTTTGGCAACGTGATGGTGAACGTCGTTCCTGTATGGGTCGATGAAGTCACGTGAATGTGTCCGCCGTGTGCCGACACGATCGCCCGCGCGATGAACAAGCCCAACCCAATGCTGTGTGAGGCACCTTCCGCGCGTCCGCGAGCGAGGGGTTCGAAGACGTACGGCAGCACGTGTAGGGGAATCGGTGGACCCCCGTTGTGGACGGTGAGCGTCACCGAGTTGCCCTGTTCCTGGCCGGTAAGGGTGATGGGCGTTCCGCTCCCGTGCTCTGTCGCGTTGCCGACGAGATTCGACACGACTTGCTCGAGTCGGTCAGCGTCCCACTCGCCGCGCAGATCCCCGCTCACGTGCAATTGCAAGACTGCGTCAGGCTGGGCGGCACGGATTTCCATCATCGCTTCCTCGCATATCTGGTGAAGATCTGCGGGTCGTCGCTTGAGCGGCAGCGATCCACCTAACCTGGTCCGGGTCAAATCCAAGAGATCGCCGATCATCCGCTCCATGCGTTGCGCACTATTCATGATGCGTGTGACGACGCGGCCCCTTCGTTCAGGATTGTCCTCTGGGAGAGCCAGAAGTGCGGCGCCCGCAGTCACGGCCCCGAGAGGGGAGCGCAGGTCGTGGCTGAGGACGCCGATGAATTGATCACGAAACAGGTCGGTCTGAACGGCGAAGCGATCCATCGACTCCGTCATCGCTTCGTCGACGGCTTCGTTGAAACGGCGGACATCAGTGAGGTCCGATTCTCCGCTTTTCTCATAGAGTCGCAGTACCGTCGCCCGGAGCGCACGAAATTCTGACAGCACAGCTCGGAACGTGAAGCCGTGTAGGATGCGATCGTCGGCGTGAAGTGTCCCCGAGGATTCCATAGTCTTAGCGGCACCGCGGCCCCGCGACTTGAGGGACTGTTCTTCGGGGCTCTGCGCAATGCTCATGTCTTGAACGACCGCCGTCAGGATGTCCTCGGCGTGGTCGCGCAGTTCTACCTCGGTCATCTCTGGACCTGGGGGCATGAGTGTCTTGGCGAAGAGGGCGAATTCGCTGATGATTTCTTCGTGGTGGCTGCGTATGAACGCGCTCAAGGACATGGCGTGCTCCGCACCTCTTCCATGGGCTCTGACGACGAGCGGCATGGGATGAGGACGCAACCTTAGCAGTTGGGCCGGGCGAGGTGCAATAAGCGCGCAGCGGAGGGGTTCGCTGATTGTAGACAGCCCAATCGATTCGAGAAGAAGACAAACATTTAACGATCGCCTTTGTCGCCTTGTCCGCGCTTGGCCTTTGCCTTTGCTCTCGAGAGCGAGTCAAGCAGGACCGCCACCCGCGACAATTCGGCCCACCACCAGGTGCATCGCCGCCTCGGTCGAGACGTGCTCCTTCACTCCGTAGCCCAGCGCGCGAAGGTCGATGCCTTCGAGCAGGGGCTCGCCTTGGCCGAGCAGGATCGGCGAAATGGCGAAGTGTATCTCGTCGAGTAGTCCGGCCTGCAGATACTGGCGGATGGTGGCGGCTCCACCGCCGATTCGCACATCCTTACCTCGAGCGGCCACCCGCGCCTGGTCCAGCGCCGCCTTGATCCCCTCGGTGACGAAATGGAAGACGGTACCGCCTTCCATTTCCAGCGGCGGGCGCGCATGGTGGGTCAGGACGAAGACCGGCACATGGTACGGAGGATTGGCGCCCCACCAGCCTTTCCACTCATAGTCCGGCCAGGGTCCGCGCACAGGCCCGAACATGTTGCGGCCCATGATCCAGGCGCCGAGATTCTCGAACGAGCGGGCGGCGAAGTCGTTGTCGATGCCGGTCGTGCCGCCCTCTCGTCTCTGGACTTCCCGCTGGAAGGTGCGGGTTGGCAGGAACCACTGGTGCAGCTGTTCGCCGCCGCGGCCCAGCGGTTGATCACGGCCCTGGTCGGGACCGGCGCCGAAGCCGTCGGCCGACACGGTAAAAGCGTTGACGCGAAGCTTGGACACGGGTGCCTCCTTGACAGTCGCCGCATGGACTTCTTTGAATCGTGAAGTCACACCAGTGGCGCGGCATCCTCACCTGGCCACAGCGCCGCCGCCAATGCGGATCCGAATCCGGACTAACGCGACGGCCAGCGAACCCACGCCAACCAGGGTAATAAAAAGCTCGCGCGACGGTGCCGGCGATAAAGCGCGACGAGAACGGGCGCCGCCGACACCAGGGCCGCCGGCATGAGTACGGCCATGGGACCGCCGAGATTGCTCTGGATTTTTCTGCATTTCAGCGCGGCCTGAGGCTCACGAGTTCCGGACGCAAGGCGTCGCAGGGCTCGCACCCGAATCGCCATCTGCGCGATAACCTGGTTGACATACGGCTACCCTACCGGTCTACCGTTTCTATGCGGGCGATATGGCGGACCTCGCGACATTGCAGCGTGGGCGGACGTCGTTCGAGCAACGGGCGTGGGCCGAATCGTATCGGCTGTTGCAAGACGCCGATCGTAACGCACCGCTCGACGCCGAAGACCTCGAGCGACTGGCGATTGCGGCCCACCTTTTGGGCCGGGATGACGAGTGCGAAACCGTCACCGCCCGCGCGCATCAGGCCTTCCTCGATCGCGGAGACTGTGAAGGTGCCGCTCGAGCGGCGTTCTGGCTCGGCTTTTCTCTCATGGAACGAGGCGCGATCGCCCCCGCATCCGGCTGGTTCGTAAGAGCCGGCCGCCTGTTGGATGAGGGGCATGTTGACTGCGCCGTCCGAGGCTATCTGCTGATCCCGGTCGCCATCAAGTGCATCGTGCAGGGTGATCCTTCTGCGGCGTACGCCACATTCAGCCAGGCGGCGGAGATCGCTCGCCGCTTTGCCGATCGCGATCTAGAGTCGGTGGCCTGCCACGGACGTGGGCGCGCGCTCATCCGCCTCGGACGTATTGCCGAAGGTGTCGCGCTCCTCGATGAAGCGATGGCCTCGGTGATCGCTGGTGAGGTGACCCCACTCGTGGCCGGCGATGTCTACTGCAGCGTGCTGGAAGGCTGTCAGGAGACGTTCGATCTGCGGCGCGCGTATGAATGGACGGCCTCGCTTGCGCAGTGGTGCGCGACGCAGCCCGATCTCGTGCGTTATCGCGGCGAATGTCTGCTCTACCGCGCCGAAGTCCTGCAGCTACGGGGCCAGTGGAACGACGCCGTCCGCGACGCGCAGGGCGCGTGTGAGCTCCTGATCTCGCGGGCGGCGGCGGGAGCGGCGTTCTATCGGTGCGGCGACATCCATCGACTTCGAGGCGAGTTTACCAAGGCGGAAGAGGCCTACACGCGTGCGCACGAGCGCGGACGTAAGCCGCAGCCAGGACTGTCGCTGCTCCGTCTCATTCAAGGTCAGATCGAGACGGCGGCCGCTTCGATCAGAAGCGCTCTCCTCGATACGCAGGAACAGATTAGTCGCGCCAGAATCCTGCCAGCAGCCGTCGAGATTCTGCTGGCAGCTCATGATCTCGCTGGCGCGCGGGCGGCTTCTGCAGATTTGTCGGAAATCGCCCTCGCCTTCGGCGCGCCGCTACTGGACGCAGCGTCCGCGCACGCCACCGGCGCGGTGCTCCTCGCTGACGGCGACATCGAAGCGGCCTCGCCATCGCTGCGGCGGGCGTGCGAGACCTGGCGCGAGCTGGAGATGCCGTACGAAGAGGCGCATACGTGCCTGCTGTTGGCCGCCGTCTGCGAACGACGAGGCGATCAGGACGGCCGCCGTCTCGAGCTCGAAGCCGCGCGACGACGGTTTACGCAGCTCGACGCCGCGCCGTGGCTCGCGCGCATCGCCGAGCAACCGGAGCGCGCCTCGCATCGGCGAATCGGCTCACTCAGCGAACGCGAGACGCAGGTGCTTCGGCTGCTGGCGGCCGCCAAGACCAATCGCGCTATCGCCGACGAGCTCTTCATCAGCGAAAAAACCGTTGCCAGGCACGTGAGCAACATCTTCGACAAGCTTGGCGTGTCGAGCCGCACCGGCGCGACCGCCTGGGCGTTCCAGCACAACCTCATCTGAGGCGTACGAAGAAATACCCAATTTCAAAGCTACGCGAATTTGGGTATTCCGTCTGATGTCAGCGCCTCCGGCCTCCGGTAACGTCAGTGTCGACGCGGAGGCTCCAGATGTACGATGCCATCATCGTCGGCGCGCGGTGTGCGGGCTCGCCGACCGCCATGCTCCTGGCGCGGCAGGGGTTCAAGGTCCTGCTCGTCGACCGAGCAACCTTTCCGAGCGACACGATCTCGACGCACATCCTCTGGCCCCACGGCGCCGAGATCCTGGCGCGGTGGGGTCTCCTCGGCTCGCTGGCGGCGACAGGCGCACCACCGATCTGCCGGCCGATGACGTTCGATGTCGGCCCATTCGCCCTTCGGGGCACCATTCCCGATGCGAACGATGGCCTGGGCGGATTTTGTCCCCGCCGCCAGGTGCTCGACAGCCTCCTGCTGCATGCGGCGGCTGAAGCCGGCGTCGACGTTCGGGAAGGCTTCGCCGTCGACGAACTGCTGGTGGCCGGCGACAGCGTCGTTGGCGTTCGAGGCCATGGCAGAGATGCCAAGCGCGTCGAGGAGCGCGCCCGAATTGTGATTGGCGCCGACGGCGTGAACTCCTTCGTCGCACGAGCAGTGCAAGCTGCGGAGTACGACGTGCGACCGATCGCGGCCTGCGCCTACTACTCGTACTTCAGCGGCGTCCGGCAAGACGATATCGAGCTGTACGTCCGGGACCACCACGCTTTCGGTGGCGCGCCTACCAACGATGGTCTCCACCTCGTGATGGTGAACTGGCCGGCCGGGGACTTTCCGGCCGTGCGCGCCGACATTGAGGGTTACGTCTGGCGGGCGCTCGAGTCCGCACCCGACTTCGCGGCTCGCGTGCGCGAGGGCCGTCGCGAAGAAAAGTGGTACGGCACGGCGGGCGTGCCCGGCTACTTCCGCAAGTCGTATGGCAAAGGATGGGCGCTCGTCGGCGACGCGAGCTACGACAGAGATCCGATTACCGCGCAAGGCATCAGCGACGCATTCATCGAGGCCGAGATGCTTGCGACGAACCTCAGCACGGTGTGGTCGGGCGCCGGTACGCTCGACGACGGATTGGCGGCCCACGAAGCGGCGCGCAACGAACGCGTGCGGCCGATGTACGAGTTCACCAGTCAGCTCGCGGCACTCGAGCCCGCTCCGCAAGAGATGCGGGCCCTCTTCGGCGCGCTGCATGGCAACCAGGACGCCACCAACGCCTTTCTATCGGCGATAACCGGCGCCATTCCGCTGCCCGATTTCATGTCGAAGGAGAACCTCGGCCGCATCATGGCCGCCGCGAAAGGTGTGGAGTTCCAGAGATGAACGACGATGTGAGAGGAGCGATGTCATGTACGTGATCCGTGAGGTCCTCAACTGCAAGCCCGGGAAGGTCCGCCAGATGGTGGAAAAGTTCAGACAGATCTCGATAGTGCTGAAAGAAATGGGGCACGAGCCGATGCGCCTCCTCACAGATGTGACGGGAGAGCCCTATTGGACCATCATCGCCGAGGCGAAGGTCGAGAAGATCGACGATTTCTTCGCCATGGAGCAAACCCTCACAGCCAACGACACTCTCCGGGCGACGATGGCTGACTATCACGACCTTGTGGCGAGCGGCCGGCGGGAAATCTATCGAATTGAGAGCTAGCGCTTCCTCCTGAGCTCTGAAAGACGGAGGCCGCATGAACGATCGTCGGATCGGAACCGTGGTGATCGGCGGAAGCCAGTCGGGTCTGGCTGTGGGGTATTACCTCAAGCAACGGGATCTGTCGTTCGTGATCCTGGACGAGCACGACCGGATCGGCGATGCCTGGCGCAAGAGATGGGATTCGCTGCGGCTGTTTACACCCGGCCGTTACGACGGTCTGCCGGGGATGCCGTTTCCGGGATCGCCCTACTCGTATCCGACCAAGAACGAGACCGCCGATTATCTCGAGGCCTATGCCCGCGAGTTCGAGCTGCCTTTTCGCGCCGGCGTCAGGGTCGAGAGACTGTCCAAAGCCGAGAATCGATTCGAAGTGAGGTGGGGCGAGCACACGCTGTTCGCCGACAACGTCGTCGTCGCGACCGGCGCGTTTCACAGTCCGAGGATTCCCGCATTCGCGCGCGAGCTGCCTGAGAGCATCGTCCAGCTCCATTCCAAGGAGTACCGCAACCCATCTCAAATTCAGCAAGGAGCAGTGCTCATAGTGGGCGCCGGGAACTCCGGGGCGGAGATCGCGGTCGAGCTCGCTCCCCATCACAAGACATGGCTATCCGGCCCGGACACGGGGCAGGAACCCGCCCGAGCCGGAAGTCATCTCGATCACCTGATCACGCCCGTCATGTGGTTAGTGGCGACGCGGTTGACGGTAAAGACGGCGCTTGGACGGAAGTTCCGCGACCACTTCATTGACCCCCCTCGTGGGATCCCTCTGGGCCGGGTGCGACGAAAGGATTTTGCCCCTGCAGGCATCGAACGAGTGCCGCGAGTGACAGGCGTGATGAACGGACGTCCCGTCCTCGAGGACGGAAGGCAGCTCGAGGTATCGAACGTCATCTGGTGCACAGGATTCACATGCGATTACGACTGGATTGACCTCTCACTCCCGACCCACAACGGTGTTCCCATTCACAATCGGGGCATCGTCGACTCATGTCCAGGGCTCTACTTCGTCGGGCTCCTTTTCCTCTACTCGCTGAGCTCGGCGCTGTTGGGCGGCGTGGGACGCGATGCCAAGCACATCGTCGAGCACATCGTTTCAACGCGGCCCACCGGATGGGGTAGCGAACGAGCGCAGAGGATGGCTCGATAATGAGCCCGAATTGTCAAGACCAATCGCGAATATGAAATCGCTCGATCTCGCTTACAACCGATTGCAGAACGCAATCAGAACCGCGCGGATGCGCCGCGTGAGGAAAGGGAAGCGGTATGGCCAGGCTCGTGTTCGGAATGAACCAGTCACTGGACGGCTACGTGGACCATATGGCGTTTGCGCCAAGCCCCACGCTCTTCCGCCACTTCATCGAGGAGGCTCAGGGCCAGGCGGGCAGTATCTACGGTCGCCAAATGTATGAGGTCATGCGTTACTGGGACGACGATCATCCTGAATGGGATGCAGCGGAACACGCCTTCGCGGCGGCGTGGCGGAAGCAGCCGAAATGGGTCGTCTCTCGCTCGTTGAAGTCGGTCGGCCCCAACGCCAGGCTGGTCGAGGATGATCTTGAGGGCGCGATCCGCGAGCTGAAGGCCGAGCGCGACGGGGAGATCGAAGTTGCTGGTCCGGACTTGGCGCACAGACTGACCGAACTTGGCCTGATCGATGAGTATCGAATCTACCTGCACCCCGTCGTGCTTGGTCACGGCAAGCCATATTTCGCCGGGCCTCGGCCGCCGCTCCGCCTTATGGCCAATGATCGGATTGGCGAGGATGTGATCCGGTTGGCCTACGTTCCTGCTTAATCTCGAGACTCGCCGGATGGAAATCGCCGCTGAGTCTGGTCTTGGGACGACGTTGGCCCGACACTGTCACCCATGTCTCCGGAATGACGTGTTACGTTGTACATCGCCCTGGCCGAAGCGCTCGATGCGCCGATGGTCACCTGCGACGCGCCGCTCGGCAGAGCCCCAGGTCACCGGGCGCGCATCGAAGTGATTGCGTCGTAATTTGCGGAGGCCTCATGCGCGAACAGGTGATCCAGGTCGTCGAGCAGTACATCGCCATTCTCACTGGCAGATCAACGACTTACGTTGTGGAAGTCCGATAGTTCTAAATGGCTGAAACTGTAAGTCGCTGACACGATGTGGCTTAGGAGCTGGCTCGCGGCATTGGACGATTTCCGCAACTGGTTGATTCGAGAAGCGGCGTAGATTGCCTGCGCCGGCGCGCACGTTACACTGCATCGTGCCAACTCTTCCGGCGGGAACTCGACTTGGACCGTACGAGATCCTGTCGACGCTCGGCGCTGGAGGAATGGGCGTCGTCTATCGTGCTCTCGACCCGCGCCTCGGGCGCCAGGTCGCGATCAAGCTGCTGCCTGAGGAGACGGCCGCGGACCCACAGTCGCGCGAGCGCCTCCGTCGCGAGGCGATGGCAGTCGCGGCGATCGATCACCCCTACATCTGCAAGATCTTCGAGATTGGCGAGCACGGCCAGGCGCTCTTTCTCGTGATGGAGTACGTCTCCGGCGAGACGCTGGACGACAAGCTGCGCGCCGGCCGGCTGCCGTTGCCGGAGGCGCTGCGGCTGGCCGGGGAGGTCGCCGAAGCGCTCCAGGAGGCGCACGGCCGCCGATTTCTCCATCGGGACCTGAAGTCGGCCAACGTCATGGTGACCGATCATGGTCACGTGAAGGTCATGGACTTCGGTCTCGCCAAGCGTCTCGACGCGGTGACCGCCGGAGACCAGCCGACGGTCGATTCCGTCGGACAGTTGACCGTGCAGGGCGGGATCCTCGGCACGCCCGCGTACATGTCGCCCGAACAGGTGAAGGGCGGTCCACTCGACGCGCGCTCCGATCTGTTCTCCTTCGGCGTGATGCTCGCGGAGATGATCTCGGGGAAGCATCCATTCCGCCACGCGTCGGTCGGCGAGACCCTCGCCGCCGTGCTCCACGAGCCGCCCGACCTCGGTAGTGCCGCGCCGCCGGCGGTTGCGGCGGTGGTCCGGCGGCTGTTGGAGAAGGATCGCGAGGCGCGCTACGCGTCTGCGGCGGAGGTCCGTGCCGACCTCGCCACGCTGCTGTCGAAGTCCGGGTCGGGTGACACGCTGACCGTCGCCCCGATCACATCAGCGGTCACGTCGCCGTCTTCGGCCCTGCCCTCGTCTGCGGCGCCGGCCGTGGAACCGGCATCGAGCCGGGCACGCCCGCGAGCGTGGTGGGCGGCAGGGGTTGCGGTGCTCGGGATTGGCATTGCCGCCTACCTGTTCGCCGGTCGGCAGCCTGCGGCTCTGGCCGGCGCCATCCGATCGATCGCCGTGCTGCCGCTCGACAACTACTCCGGCGACACCGCCCAGGACTACTTCGCCGAAGGGATGACCGACGAGATCACCGCCAACCTGGCCACGATCAGCCAACTCCGCGTCATCTCGCGGGGGTCGACGATGCAGTTCACGGGCAAGGATCGTCCGCCGACCCCGGAGATCGGCCGGCGTCTCAACGTGGACGCGGTGATCGAAGGCTCGGTGTCGCGCTCAGGCGAACGCGTCCGGATCACGGCCCAGTTGATCGACGCACGAGAGGACAAGCATCTCTGGGCGGAGACCTTCGAACGCAGTTCGCGCGACGTCCTGTCGTTGCAGGCGGAACTCGCCGGCGCAATCGCCAGGGCGATCGACGTGCGGCTGACGCCGACCGAGCGCTCGCGTCTGACGACGGCGAAGGCTGTAAACCCCGATGCCCACGATGCGTATCTGCGCGGGCGTTTCTTCTTCAACCGCCCCAGCGACGATAACCTCCAGAAGGCCATCGCCCTATACGAAGAAGCGGTCACGCTCAGTCCCGGCTTTTCGCTGGCCTATTCCGGCCTGTCCGATGCCTATCTGTGGGCTGGCTACAACGAGGGCTTCATCACCGCCGCAGCCGCCCGTCCCAAGGCCAAGGACGCGGCCCAACGCGCCGTCGCGCTCGACGGTCAGTCCGCCGAGGCGCATACCTCGCTCGCGGTCTTCAAGCTGTTCTACGACTACGATTGGCCCGGATGCGAGCGCGAGTTTCGTCAGGCGTTCTCGCTGAACCCGAACTACGCGTTCGCGCACGATCAGTTCGGGATGGCGCTCGGCTTCCAGGGACGCTTCTCCGAAGCGATCGCCGAGGGGGCGCGGGCGATCGAGCTGGACCCGCTGTCGCCGCAGATTCTCGTCGACGCGACGATGCCGTTCATTTTCCAACGTGACGTCAAAGGCGCCAAGGCATTGGCCCGCCGGGCGATGGAGCTGGATCCTGCCTTCTTCTTCCCGGTAATGGTGGAGGGCTGGGCCGACCTGGACGCCGGACACTACCGTGATGCGCTGCCGGCGCTGAAGCGCGCCCAGTCGCTGGACGCGCCGCCGTTCGTCACCGCCTACCTGGCCTTCGCCTACGGCCTCGCCGGTGACCGCTCCAGCGCGCTGGCCGAGCTCGCGGCCCTCCGCAAGATGTCGGCCGACGGGTCGGTCTTGCCCTTCAACCTGGCGCTCGTCAAGCTGGGACTCGGCGATCGAGCCGGAGCGCTCGACGGCCTGGAGCAGGCCTATGGCACGAACTCGCAGCTGATGCCGTGGATTGGCTACGACACCATGTTCGACACGCTGCGCTCCGAGCCACGTTTCAACGCCCTTCTTAAAAAGGTCAATCTCGAGCGATAACGCGCGATCTTTTTCCGCTTGGCGCGTTCATTGGTCTGCTCGCGCACCCGCTCAACCGTCCGCAATGCTGCCTTGCGTCGCTCCGCCGACTAGAAGTCACCGACGAAATCAGGTCGATCTTCTCGTCGAGGGAGATGTCGGACGCCATCATCTGGAAGATTTCGGGAACAAAGGACGAGGCAATACGAAGCCAGACGGCCCGAGCGAGCTCCGCCTTCGATCGAAGTGGTAGTGCAGGAGGGCCTTATTTACGCCTGCCTGATCGGCGATCTCCTGCATGCGCGCGCCGTCGATGCCGCGCCAACGAAGATCTCGGTTTCAAGGTTTGCCACGGGTCATCCATGGAGTCCCACTCTTGTACTGTATTGCGCAAGCCCATCCAGGTCTGTTCACACTTGGACAGCGCGGGTTGACCAAGTGGCGCACACTTGCGGCCACTCCAGGGGACAGGGGTCCGAGGACCCGGAGGTCTGATCTCATGCGCGCGCCGCTGATTTTGCCAATATTCGGGACCGCACTCAGGGCCTGGTGGGCTGACGATGCACCTCGCCTCGGCGCGTCGCTTGCCTACTACACGCTGTTTGCGATCGCGCCAGTACCTGCTCGTCGCCACCGCGATCGCGGGGATGGTCTAATCATTCGCTGAACAGCAGGACCTCGTCGCGCTCAGCGAGGCGACTTGAGGAGAGTGGGACATGGCCGCGACAATCTACGATCCTGTGTTTCCCGACCACGACGTCGTCCGCCGCCTGGATGTCGGCGACGAGGTCCGGAGCACAGAGGCGTCGCGTGAAGCGGGGGCGTTGCAGACCGCGATTTTCAACAGCGTGAATTTCTCGAGCATCGCCACCGACGCGAACGGGGTCATTCAGATCTTCAACGTCGGCGCTGAGCGGATGCTGGGCTACACGGCCGCCGAAGTGATGAACCAGATCACGCCGGCAGACATTTCCGATCCGCAGGAAGTGATCGCACGCGCCGCGGCGCTGAGCGTCGAGCTCGGAACTCCGATTACGCCAGGCTTTGAGGCATTGGTCTTCAAAGCTTCGCGCGGGATCGAAGATATCTACGAGCTGACCTACATCCGCAAGGATGGGAGCCGCTTCCCGGCGGTGGTGTCTGTGACGGCGCTGCGCGACGCGCACGACGCCATCATCGGCTATCTGTTGATCGGCACCGACAACACCGCGCGCAAACAGGCGGAAGAGGCTCTGCTGAAGGCGGGGGCCCTGCAGAGCGCGATTTTCAACAGCGCCAATTTTTCGAGTATCGCCACTGACGCGAAAGGCGTCATTCAGATCTTCAACGTCGGCGCCGAGCGGATGCTGGGCTATACGGCCGCCGAAGTCATGAATCAGATCACGCCCGCCGATATTTCCGATCCGCAGGAAGTGATCGCGCGCGCGAAAGCGTTGAGCGTCGAGCTCGGAACCCCGATTACGCCAGGCTTCGAGGCATTGGTGTTCAAGGCCTCGCGCGGAATCGAGGATATCTACGAGCTGACCTACATCCGCAAGGATGGAAGCCGCTTCCCGGCGGTAGTGTCAGTCACGGCGCTGCGCGACGCGCAGGACGCGATCATCGGCTATCTGTTGATCGGCACCGACAACACCGCGCGCCAGCAGGTCGAAGAGGAGCGGAAAAAGCTCGATCAGCGGCTGCGCGACCAGCAGTTCTACACGCGCTCACTCATCGAATCCAATATCGACGCACTGATGACCACCGATCCGTCCGGCATCATAACCGACGTCAACAAGCAGATGGAGGCGCTCACCGGTTGCACGCGTGACGAGCTGATCGGCGCGCCATTCAAGAACTACTTTACCGATCCGGAACGAGCCGAGGGAGCTATCAAGCAGGTGCTCAGCGAAAAGAAGGTCACCAACTACGAACTGACCGCGCGCGCCAGGGGCGGCAAGCACACCGTGGTGTCCTACAACGCGACCACCTTCTACGACCGGGACAGGACTCTGCAGGGCGTGTTCGCCGCCGCACGCGATGTCACCGAGCGCAATCGTCTGGATCAAGTCCTGCTCGAAAAGAACGTCGAGCTGGAGAGCGCCAAGTCCGTGGCGGAACAAGCGAACCTCGCCAAATCGGATTTCCTGTCCAGCATGAGCCATGAGCTGCGCAGCCCGCTCAATGCGATCCTCGGGTTCGCCCAGCTGATGGAGTCCGACTCCGAGTCGCCGACGCGCTTCCCAGAAAGAGAGTATTGCCCAGATTCTCGTTGCGGGATGGCATCTGCTGAACCTGATCAACGAAATCCTCGATCTCGCGGTGATCGAGGCCGGGACGGTCTCGCTGTCTGGGGAATCGGTGTCGCTGGACGAAGTCATGCTCGAGTGCCGGGCGATGATGGAACCGCAAGCGCTGCAGCGTGGCATCAGCATGACCTTCCCCGAGTTCGACAACCCCTGCTTCGTCAGTTCCGATCGGACCAGGTTGAAGCAGATTCTCATCAACCTGCTCGCCAACGCGATCAAATACAACAAGGTGCAGGGAACGGTCGTCGTGGACTACACCGTGATCGCCCCGGACCGCATTCGCATCAACATCACGGACACCGGTGCGGGATTACGTCCGGAAAAGCTGGCGCAGCTGTTCCAGCCGTTCAATCGTCTCGGACAAGAGGCCGGGGGCGAGGAAGGCACCGGCATCGGCCTCGTGGTGACCAAGCGCCTGGTCGAACTGATGGGGGGCGCAATCGGCGTGGACAGCACCGTCGGGACGGGAAGCGTGTTCTGGATCGAACTGATCTCGGCTGCTCCACCGCAACTTGCCGTTGAAGAAGGCGAAGCTGCCGCATACAGCCCACTGCACGTGCCGCACGGCGCGCGGCTGCGGACCCTGCTCTGCGTAGAGGACAACCCGGCGAACCTGAAACTGGTTGAGGAACTCATCGCGCGCCGCCCCGATCTGCGGCTGCTGACCGCGGTGAACGGGACTCTCGGCATCGAGCGCGCGCGCGCCTCCCAGCCGGAGATGATCTTGATGGATGTCAATCTGCCTGACATCAGCGGGATCGAGGCGATGAAAATCCTGCGCGAAGACCCGGTCACCGCGCACATCCCGATCGTGGCCCTCAGCGCGAATGCCATGCCGCGCGACATCAGAAAGGGCCTGGAAGCAGGCTTCTTCCGGTACCTCACCAAGCCCATCAAGGTCAACGAGTTCATGGACACGCTGCGCATGGCGCTGGAATTTGCCGACCAGCGGGCCGCGGAACACCGGCGG
Organism: uncultured Acidobacteriota bacterium; assembly: GCA_963709325.1. Taxonomy (GTDB): domain Bacteria; phylum Acidobacteriota; class Vicinamibacteria; order Vicinamibacterales; family UBA2999; genus VFZN01. The sequence continues at coordinate 721,559 of CAVPVV010000003.1, forward strand.
CCACTGGAAACGGATCGCTTCACGCTGGCCGGCACGGTGAAGGCCGAGCCGCCTCCCGCCCCGGCGGCCCGCACGGCGGGGCTGCGGATTCTCGTCGCCGAGGACCATCCGGTGAACCAGGAGGTGGCGAGGCAGATCCTGCAGCGGCTGGGGCATCACGTCGTGGCCGCCGCGGATGGCCGCGCGGCGCTCGCCGCGCTCGCGCCGTCTCGGCGCGGGGCGTTCGATCTCGTGCTGATGGACCTGCAGATGCCGGAGATGGGCGGGCTCGAGGCCACGGCCGCAATCCGCGACGCCGAGCGCGCCTCGGGGACGCACCTTCCGATCGTGGCGCTGACCGGGCACGCGATGCAGGGCGACCGCGAACGGTACCTGGAGGCCGGCATGGACGGGTACGTCACGAAGCCGATCGACGCCGTCGAGCTGGCCCGCGTCATCGACCAGGTCGTGCCGCCTGCTGCAGCGCCCGGGACGGTCCCCGCGGCGGCGGTCCCGGTGGCGCCGGGCATAGCCGGCCGGCCCGCCTTCGACGAGCGGGTCTTCCGTGCGAGGCTGGGTCACAACGCGCGACTGTTCGAAAAGATAGTGCGTCTGTTTCTCGAAGACTGCCCCGCCCGGATGCGAGCCATGCGGCGCGCGATCGCCGCCGGCGACGGCGAGGCGCTGCGCGAGCCCGCGCACGCGTTGCGGGGCGCTGCGGAAAATTTTGCAGCCGCTCCGGTGGTCGAAGCCGCACAACGACTCGAGCTCCAGGCTAAGAACGGGGAACTTTCTCAGTCGCTGGCGGCGTACGATGTCCTGACCCGTGAGATGCAGCGCCTGCGGCGGGCGCTCCGCCGCGCCAGCGTTCGGCCGCGCGCGACCGCACGCCGCAAGCGGCAGAGGAAGCAGGGGCCATGAGCAGCATCCTAGTCGTCGAAGATGACCGGTCGACGCGTCAACTCCTGACGGAAGTGCTGAAGACCGCCGGATTCTCGGTCACGTCGGCGAAGGACGGCGTGGACGCCCTGAAACGCCTGCGCGCCGGCTCCTACGATCTGATGCTCCTCGATGTGTGGATGCCGAAGATGAACGGGCTGGACGTGCTGGCCGCGCTGCCCAAGGAAGGGGCGCGCCCGCGAGTCGTCGTGATGACCTCGGACGACACGCCGGAAACGCTGCTCCGGGCGGTCCGCGAACAGGCGTGGCGGTACGTGGCGAAGCCCGTCGAGCCACAGGCGCTGGTCGAGCTCCTGCGCGAGGTGCTGGCCCAGACCGCGGTGGCGCCCAGGATTGAAGTGGTGTCAGCGCGACCGGACTGGGTCGAGTTGCTGGTGCCGTGCGAGCGGGCGGTGGTGGATCGAATCGAGAGCTTCATGACGCACCTCGAAGGCGATCTAGCCGTCGACGTCCGGGAGTCGATAGGCTATGCGTTTCGGGAACTGCTGATGAACGCGATCGAATGGGGCGGAGGGCTCGACCCTGCCCGCACCGTGCGGATCGCCTTCCTCAAGGCACAACGGATGTTGCTCTATCGCATCGCCGATCCTGGTCCCGGCTTCAACGTGGAGGGGCTGTTGCACGCCGCCATCGGCCAGCCGGAAGACGATCCGATGGCGCACGCGATCGTGCGCGAGGAAAAAGGGCTCCGACCGGGTGGATTCGGGATTCTGACCGTGCGTGCCAAAGTCGACGAGCTGCTGTACAACGAAAAGCGCAACGAGGTCGTGTTCGTGAAGTATCTGGACTGACGCGATACCGCGCCACACCTGCCTGGCGACCGCGATGCTGTGCGCGGTGAAAACGAGGCGGATGTCGTCTGCATACGTTCTGAGCGGATAGCGGACGGAGCCAACGCATGAACTCGCCGTCGCCAGAACACGCCGCGCACGAGCACCATCACGCGATGCCCCACGCTGCCGACGGGTCCGGCAAGGCCCAGGGTGCGCATGGGACGACGGGACACGCCGGTCACGGTGCGCCTGGTGCGCACGACCGGCATGAAGGGCACAGCGTGGCGATGTTCCGGGATCGGTTCTGGATCACGTTGCTGCTCAGCATCCCGACCCTGCTCTGGAGCGGCATGGTGCAGCACATGGTCGGGTTTTCGGCGCCGGCCTTTCCGGGGTCTTCGTACATTCCCGCATTCTTCGGCACGGCCGTGTATGTGTACGGCGGCTCGGTGTTTCTGAAGGCCGGACTCCGGGAACTGCGCGATCGCCTGCCCGGGATGATGACGCTGATCTCGCTGGCGATCACCGTCGCCTTCGTCTTCAGCCTGGCGGTGACCCTCGGCTATCCCGGCGAGGCATTGTGGTGGGAGCTGGCCTCACTCACCACCATCATGCTGCTGGGCCACTGGATCGAGATGCGGTCGATCTCGCAGGCGTCCGGTGCGCTACGCGAACTCGCGCGGCTGCTACCCAGCACCGCGCAACGCCTCGTCGGCGAGACCATCGAAGACGTCGCGATCTCGGCGCTCCGTGACGGCGACCTGGTGCTCGTGCGGCCGGGGGCCAGCGTGCCGGCCGACGGCATCGTGCGGAGCGGCAGGAGCGACGTCAATGAATCGATGATCACGGGCGAGTCGGTGCCGGTGGCGAAGCTCGAGGGCGCGACGGTCATTGCCGGAACCGTCAACGGCTCCGGCTCGCTCCGCGTGCAGGTGACGGGCACCGGCGAGCGGACCGCGCTCGCCAACATCATGCGGCTGGTGGAACAGGCGCAGACGTCCCGTTCCCGTGCGCAGGCCCTGGCTGACCGCGCAGCTTTTTTCTTGACGGTTGTCGCGGTCGTCACGGGCGCCCTCACGCTTGTCGTCTGGCTCGCGCTCGGAGCAACGGGCGCGTTTGCGGTCGAGCGCCTAGTCTCCGTGCTCGTCATCGCGTGCCCGCACGCGCTCGGCCTCGCGGTGCCGTTGGTGGCGGCGATCTCCACGAGTCTGGGCGCTCAGTCGGGACTGCTGGTTCGCGACCGGCGCGGTCTCGAGGAGGCACGCAACCTGACCACCGTGGTGTTCGACAAGACCGGCACCCTGACGCGGGGTGAGTTCCGGGTGGTTGATGTGGCCACCGACGGCAGCCTGACGGGCCACGACGCATTGCGCCTTGCAGCCGCGGTCGAACGCGACTCTGAACACACGATCGCCCAGGGGATCGTCAAGAGCGCCGAAGAGCAAACGCTGAGCGTCCCGAAGGCCGAACAGTTCGAGGCGATTCCTGGGCACGGGGTTCGGGCCGTCGTCGAGGGACGGGAGTTGTACATGGGCGGACCCGCAATGCTGAAGCGTCTGGGGCTCACACCGGCGCCTCCCGTTCGGGAAGCGGCGGACCGGGCAGCGGGGCGTGGGCAGGCCTCGGTCTACCTCCTGACGTCGAAAGCCGTCGTCGCAGCATTTACTGTCGCGGACGCCGTGCGGCCGGAGTCCCGTGAGGCCATTCAGCGGCTTCATGCGCAAGGGATCGAAGTCGTGATGCTGACCGGCGATGCGAAGGCGGTGGCCGACGCCGTGGCCGCCGACCTTGGGATTGACACCGTGTTCTCGGAGGTGCTGCCGGGTGACAAGGTCGACAAGATCAAGGAGTTGAAGAGTCAGGGCAAACGAGTCGCGATGGTGGGGGATGGCGTGAACGATGCGCCCGCGTTGCTCACCGCGGACGTCGCCGTCGCGATCGGCGCGGGCACCGACGTGGCTGTCGAAGCCGGAGATGTGGTCCTGGTCCGGAGCGATCCGCGAGACGTTCCGCGCATCATCGCGCTCAGCCGAGCGAGCTACCGAAAGATGATGCAGAACCTGTGGTGGGCGGCCGGCTACAACATCGTTGCGATCCCGTTGGCGGCCGGTGTCCTGGCCACGGAGGGCATTCTCCTGCCGCCGGCGTTTGCGGCTGTGCTGATGTCGGCCAGCACGGTCATTGTCGCCGTCAACGCGCAACTGCTGCGGCGCGCCAAGCTATAACCCGCGGCGCTATCCCCGCGCACTCGAAGCTCGACTTTCTGGAGCGGTACGAACAGAACGATTGCGGTAACCGTGCCGGGGCAAAGCCAGCTCCGCCAGGAGCGGCATGATGTGGAAAACAAGGTTGACGACAATCACGCCGTAACACGCAAGGCCAACAAGCGGGTGGCGGCGGCTCAGCAACGCGGCTATCGGCGCGATAACCCAGATCAGCGGTATGTTGACCGACAAGAAATACGCTGCAGGGATCGGACAGTCCGGGGGCGCTGGCAATTTCAAGACGGAGCAAATCTCAGCAGGGAATTGCCACATACGACCGAACACGTCGATGCCGTATTCCTCGACGTTGTGCAGCAGGTAAATCGCCACAGCCAGCCAGGACAGCCAAACACGGTCATGCCATCTCGGCGAACCCGGTTCGCTCTGCAGCAGACGAGTGCCGAACAGCAAGAATAAAAACACAATCGCAGCTCCGCCGCCGATCCACGGGAAGATGACGATTGCAGCGTCGGTCCAACTCTTATCCGTTGGGACTCTCCGAGCAGCTGATGAGGTGACGAGCTCGAGCCCGGCCTGCTACGCGGTCGCCCGCAGCAACGGAACTGGCCGCAACGACTCAGGCTTGAAGAACCGGCTCGCAATGGCCGCCAGGATGATCGGAGTGAAACCGATCACGGCGGCAAAGACCAGCAGACCAGTATTGCCGAACACCCCGTTCTTGTAGAGGCCGTAGCCCATAAAAAGCAATACATGGGTGATGGCTCCGGCGGCGTACGCCGTGCCCACGACCTTGCCACTGTATGGTCCTTGGATCGCGCTGGCGTAAATGACCCAGAGGGAGAACGGAATAAACAGGAAGGCGGCGGTCCATAGGCCCGTGTTGTAACTGGCCGCCGCGATGCCCCCCGCGGTGTGCAGAAGTCCGTTGGCGAAGAGCAGTCCCCAAAAGCTGAGGCCAACGAGAACGTTGCGTCGGAAGAGATAGGCCGCCAGCGGCGCCCCGAACCACATGAGAGCGATGTTCACCACCGGGTAGAAGGCCAGCGGTATCGGACACTCCGGATACGGCGGGAAGCCTAAGTTCTTGCAGATCATTTCCTGGATTGAGTAGTCGAGGCCCATCACCGGCAGGCTGTACTCCTCGAACTGATGGAACCAATAGAACGGCACGGCGAGCCACGCCAGCCACATTGAATCACGCCAGCGCGACACCGTGGTGCTGCCACGGAATGTGTCGGTCAGCAGCAGAACGGCGACCATCACGACCGCCCCACCTACCCCAATGAACGGCCACACGGTGTAGAACCAGTGCTGCTGCATTGTTGACCCCTGTGTTGGATAAGAGACACGACAAAACGTTAAAGCGTCCGTTTCAGTAACGCGGGAAGTTCGGCTCGGCGGCGTTTCATGAAGTCGCGAAGCCCCTTGGGCGTGAGACCCAGTGCCTCCGCGATCATCGGCTGCGCCACGAACGGGTACAGGCAACTGCCGACGAGGGTAACCAGGAATTGATCAGCCGGGACAGGCGCGATCTTTTTCCGCTTGGCGCGTTCGTTGATCTGCTGTTCCACACGCTCAAGCGACCGTCGTGCGGCCTTCCGTCGCTCCGCCGAGTAGAAGTCATCGACGAAATCAGGATGTCGCGCCGCTTCGCCAATGACATAGCCGAGCAGATATGGGTGCTTGGCGAGCCTGGTGTGATAGGCATCGACGAATCGTTCGATCTTCTCGTCGAGCGAAATGTCGGACCCCAACATCTGGAAGATGCCGGGAACGAATGACGAGGCGATGCGAAGCCAGACGGCGCGAGCGAGATCCGCCTTGGATCGGAAGTGGTAATGAAGCAGCGCCTTGTTGACGCCGGCCTGATCGGCGATGTCCTGCATCCTCGCACCGTCGATGCCGCGCCGCACAAACACGGCGTCGGCGGCGTCGAGGATGCGGGTCTTGGTGTCGGTGGCAGTTTGCCCAGACGGTTTAACCACCTGGTTAATGTAATGCAATCTCGATGTCTGTTGATCGTTCTTGTTTCCTCACTTCGTCGGCGCCACTCTGCCATGGCTTCCCCGGATCATCAGCCCGTAGGTGCGTCGATCTGGCCTATTGGTAACCTGCTGGTATGGCTCGGTGAGCAAATTCCCTAGGAACCTCGGTGATCATATCAGGCGAGAAGCACGTTGATTTCTTCTGGCGTGCTCTCATCACGGCGCGTAAACGTCCGCCTGATTTCCTCGATGGCTCCCATCGACCCGAAGGCCTCGCACCGTGGGTTGAGCACTCGTCATCAACGTGGGGTCATATTCGATCGAGAAGATCGAAATGCCTGAAGCCGTCGGCGGGCCGATTATCGTGGCGGGAAAGGCCCCCCGGCGTACTCCTGGAGCAATGGGACCGTCCACCGCGGCGTCCCGGCTGGAACTATAGAGCCGGCCATCACAGTCACGAGCTGCAGGGCTTCTTCACCGTTCCTTGTGGCGGTGAGGGTGGCTGTCCCTGGTGCGACCGCGAGCAGTCCCCCTTCTGCAGTGATACTCACACCGTGTCATCGGGTCACCAACCTCATCAACACGGCTTTCTTGTGGACTCACGACCTCTTCTGCGCTGAACCACTTGCCTGTACCACATCAGGAGACGGGCGAGCACCCTGTAGGACGACCTGGCCGCCTGGGTACCACACTCGTCATTTCATTTGACGCTCTAATGCTCGCAGTGATACTCCATTGGTGTGTCTAATAAAGCCGCTCGATCCAAAGCCGACGTTCTGCAGGGCACACTCGACCTGATGGTCCTTCAGACGTTGCATTCGCTCGGGCCGCTGCACGGCTATGCCATTGCCGCGCGCCTCGAGCAAGTGTCCGGCGGCGCGCTGCAGCTCAATATGGGCACGCTGTATCCGGCGCTGATGCGGCTGGAGCAGCGTGGCCTGCTCCGCGGGAATTGGGGCACCACGGAAACCAATCGCAAAGCCCGGTTCTACGCGGTCACGCCGGCGGGCCGGCGTCAGCTCGCCGAGGAGAAACACGCGTGGGACCGGATGGCGGGCATCATCCACACGCTGCTGCACGGCGAGGCGTGAGTCAGGGAGATCGCATGCGCATCTTTCGCGAATGGATTCAGCGTCTTCAGCGGAACGCTGCTTCCAGGCCGGCGCGACGCCGACTTGGAACACGAGCTCCGGTCGCACATGGAAATGGCCGCAGACGACGCGAGACGTCGTGGTCTCGACCCCGACGATGCTTCGCGCGCCGCGCGGATTGAGGCGGGAGGCGCCTCGCAAGCCATGGACGCGCTCCGGGATCAGCGAGGCCTGCCGTGGCTGGACGACCTGGCGCGCGACGTGAGCCATGGGCTGCGCACGCTTCGGCGCACTCCCGTGTTCACGGCGGTCGCGCTCCTGACGCTGGCACTGGGAATCGGCGCGAATACGGCCATCTTCTCGATCGTCAACGGCGTGATCCTGCGTCCGCTCGACTATCCCAAACCGGAACAGCTGATGTATCTGACCACGGAATTTCCGGCGCTCGGACTGACCAGGAACCCGCTCTCGGTGCAGGAGTACCTGGAGTTCCGGCAGATCAATCAATCGTTTGCTGCGGTCGGGGCGTACAGAACCATGGGTGGGGCCTACACAACCGGCGAAGTCAACGTCACGGCAGGCAATCGACCTCTGCGCGTGCGGTCGATATCTGTCGACGCCCACCTGCTCAAGACGCTTGGCGTTCAGCCGGCGCAGGGACGCTTCTTCAGCGAGGAAGAAACCGATCGTGCCGGGGGCCTGGCGCCACCGCTCGCGATTCTCTCGTACGAGTTGTGGCAAACCGTCTTTGGAGGACAACCACTCGTTGGACAAACCGTGAATGTCGAGGGCCGTCCCCACGAAATCCTTGGCATCATGCCATCCGGCATCGATGTCATGGACAACCGCACCGCAATCTGGTTGCCCCTCGGGCTCCCTGCGGCTATTCGTCAGAACCGCGGCTTCCACATCCTCCATGTCATTGGGCGCCTGAAGGACGGCGTCACGGCGCAGGCGGCGCAGACAGAGTTGAACGCATTCCTCGAGAACTGGGGCGAGCGTACCGGCTCGTCGGGCCATGTCCCCACGAATCGTCCATCGCGCGCGGCAGATCACACCCTTCAGATGCAGCCGGTGCAGGACGCGATTGTTGGCGATGCCCGCCGTTCGATCTGGATACTGCAAGTCGCTGTCGGGTTCGTTCTGCTGATCGCGTGCGCGAATCTCGCCAACCTGCTGATGGCCCGTGCCGAGTCACGTCGTCGTGAATTTGCGGTGCGCGCGGCTCTTGGCGCCAGCCGAAGCCGGCTGCTCCGGCAGACGATGACCGAAGGCGTGATGCTGTGCGTTGCCGGCGGCCTGCTTGGCCTGTGGCTCGCCCGTGTCGCCGTGCAGGCGCTGATCCGCGCGTACCCAACCAGCGTGCCCCGGATGAGTGAAATCGCCATCGACCTGCCCGTCCTCCTCTTTGCGCTCGGTGTGTCAATGGCGACGGGCGTGCTCTTCGGCGTCGCGCCCGTCGCGCAGGGACGGATTAATGACCTCGTGACTGCGTTCAAGGAGGGCGGGGACCGAGGGGCCAGCGGCGCTGGACGCCATCACATCCGCCGCGCGCTCGTTGTGGCCGAAGTCGCGCTGGCGGTGATGCTCGTCATTGGCGCGGGTTTGCTGATCCGCACGGTCTACAACCTCACGAGCGTCGATGCGGGATTCGATCGGTCGCGCCTGGTGACGTTCTCGATGACGCTGGCAGAGCCATACGACCCCGACACGCGCGGTCCGGCGTATCAACGCCTTCTCGATAAGCTGCGGGTTGCACCAGGCGTGCAGGGGGCCGCCGTCATGTCGGGTCTGCCGCCGAATCGATCTCCAGAGGCAATCCCTACCCGTATCGAGAACCACACCGCCTCTGACGGCAGCCCCGTTGAGATCATCGACTACTACCAATTCGTCATGGGCGACTATTTCGAGACCATGGGCGTGCCGATCGTCGCCGGCCGCAGCTTCGAACCGGCCGATGCGGTGTCACCAGGCAGAGTTGTCATCGTCAACGAAACGCTGGCGAACAGGATCTGGAAAGGGCGTAGCCCGATTGGGCAGCGTGTGCGGCCCAACCTCAGTGCGGCGATTGGCTTTGGCGATAACGCCTGGCATACGGTGATTGGAGTGGCCAAGGACGTCAAGCAGGGCGGCGTCGAGAAAGAGACGGGAACCGAACTCTATGTATCCCTCGACCAGCTTGCGATGGCTGCGCCGACGATGAACGTGGTGCTGCGGACGATCCTGCCGCCGGCCGCCTTGTCACGGACGCTCGAGCGACTCGTGCGGGAAGTAGATCCCGCCGTTCCCATCGTGCGGCTCCGCGACATGGAATCGGTATTCGCGGAATCGATTCGTCGGCCGAGGCTCTTGGCGCAGCTGCTGGGCGCGTTCGCCGGGCTGGCGCTGCTCCTTGCGGCCGTCGGCACGTACGGTGTTCTCTCCTATATGGCGACGGAGCGCCGGCGTGAGATCGGCATCCGCATCGCGCTCGGCGCGGCCCGTTCAAGCGTGGTCGCGCTGGTGATGAAGCAGGGTCTCCAACTCACCATTCATCGGCGTCGTCGTTGGACTCGCAGGCGCGCTTGGGCTGAATCGGCTGATTGCGTCGGTGCTGTTCGGCGTCCAGCCGACGGATCCCACAACGCTGGCGGCCGTGATGATGACGATTACTCTTGTGGCGGCCGGCGCGTGCTGGCTGCCCGCGTGGCGCGCGTCGCGATTGGATCCCAACGTGGTACTCAGAACCGACTGACTATGTCGATCAGGTCGGCGCGTCGTCACGCGCTAATGCGATGCTGCTCGTCAGGGAATCGATAGCCGGATCGTGAGAGCCTTCGTGCGCGCCCGCAAGCCGGCCGCGGCAGAGAAGCGGTGCTGTGTGCAACTGGGGCGACTGCTTGCGACCCGCCCGGTACTGCGACTGACGGTCTCGCCCGCCCGGCCTTGACCTGCTCGAAGCCATCAAGCTAGCTGGAGCGATGGCCACGACTCCACCATGTGGGCAGCGCACAGTTCCGCAAGGCTCGGCATCGACCCTGATCGGTCCCCCACGATCGAGATCGAGCCGGCGAACGCGTCGCTGGATTCGATCTTCGCGTTCAACGAATGCCGAGCTGACGTAACTTCCGTTCAAGTCCTTCGCGCGTATTCAATGTGTGAAGAAACAGGCCGTCGGCCTTGCGATACGAAATCAGTCCGCCATCGTCAAACGGTGTGACAATCACCGGATCCTTGGCCATCAAGGTCACATGTTCTGACCCGCCATTCGCGCCCGGAACAATGTCCTCCGGCCGCGTGGTAACTGCTCCCTTTGCCAGCACATAGCGGCCGGGGCAATTCGGAATCGGGCGCCACGCCCATCGATCGAAAAGCGCCGAGAAACTGTTACCCATGTCTTCGGGATGGACCTTGAGGCGCCTCAGACACCGGCAACCGCCATCGCCGCGGCAACGTGGGCGTTATGACGCAGCAACACCACGTTGGCCCGCACGCTGTCCCCGCCCGTGAGGGCGTGGATGCGGTCGAGTAGATAAGGCGTCACTGCGCGGCCGCGGAGACCGCGCGTTTCGGCCTCAGAGAGGGCCCCTTGGAGGGCGCGGTCGTAGAGCTCCGATGGCATCTCGTCGGCGCTCGGAATGGGATTCGCGACGAGCACGCCCGTGCCGAAGCCAAGGGAGAAATGGAGCCGCACGGTCGTCTCGAGCGCGACCACGGGCGCGTTTGCGGCGACGGCGCGTGCGACCTCGTTGCCGTACTCATAGGGCCTCTTCACCGCTCCTCCTCGCTGCCGTACCACTGACGCCACCGCGCCTCGGCCTCCGTGCGCGTCGCCGCCAGCAGCGCCTCGGGGCCCCAGCCTGCGACGGCGAAGCTCGCCGTGACGACGGCGCGTTGCAGGCAGGTTTCAATCGGCAGCCCGGTCAGATGCGCCAGGATGAGCCCTGCGCTGAACGCATCGCCGGCGCCGGTTTGATCGACGACGCCCGCGGTGCGAGCGTCCCACTTGTAAAAGCGCTCGTCGCGCGAGTCGAACAGGATGCCGCCGCTCGCGCCGCGCTTGAAGACGACGAAGCGGAGGCGGCCGTTGACGAGGCGCGGAAGGGCCCGCTGAGGATCGGCATGCGCGCCGTCGAGCAGGAGCTCGTCCTCGCCAGCGAAAAACGCGTCGGCGTCCGCCAGGGCCTCCCGCCACTCGTCGAGCGTCTCCTCGGTGACCGGACGGTGAGGATCGACGGAGACGAACGCAGGCGCGGGACCGCGGAGTGCGACGAGCAGGACACGCTGCACGTCGAACGGCATCGGGGAGAGATGAAATGCTCGGGCGGCGCGCCATTCGGCGGGAATGAGCGCTGGCCGCGGCGACACCTCTTCGTGCGTCGGGCACCCCAACCGGTGGATCAGGCGCCGGACGGAGCCCTCGTAGAGCAACCAGGTGCGCACGCCGGGCCGACCCAGGTGATGGACGCCGCTGAGATCGACGCCGCGCTGCTGAACGGCCTCGAGCACCGCCGCAGGATAATCATCACCCGCGACGCTGACCAATCCGGGGCGCGCCCCCCACAGGGCGGCGCCAAGCGCGCCGTACAACAGCGCGCCACCCGGCTGCCCCATGCGGGTCGTCCCGTCGGCAAACACCACGTCGTCGACGAGCAAGTTGCCCAACAGCACGATCGACGGGGTCAACGCTCGGGATCCAGTCGGGCAAACGCACCGGCGAGCGCCAGGACCGCGTCGCGATCCATCGGGTTGCACCAGAGGCCGCCTGCCTTCACCGATGAACCGACGATGAACCCGTGGGCGCTGGAAAACTGCGCCAGATTCGCCGGCGTGATGCCGGAGCCCACGAGCACCGGCACGCGCGTCGCCCGGGCGACGTCGCGCAGTTCGTCGGGCGAAGCCGGCTCTCCCGTCGCGGCGCCGGTAACGATGATGCCGTCGGCCAGGAAGAACTCCGCCGCCTTCGCGGTGTCGACGATCGAGACATCCGCCGTGATCGCGTGCGCACCATGCTTCTTCTTGACGTCGGCGAACACCAGCACCCGTTCGGCGCCGATGCTGCGCCGATACCGGAGCAGTTCGCCTGCGCACGACTCGATGACGCCTTCGTCTGCCACGTGCGCGTAGACGAATCCTTCCGCCCGGACGAAGTCGGCGCCGGACGCGTGCGCGATCGCGAGCGCCTCACGATTCGCTCCGGCGAGCACTTGCACGCCAAGCACGAGGCCCGTTTCACGCTTCACGTCGCGTGCGATCGCAGTCATGGCCGCGGTGATCTCAGGACCGACTCCACCCTTGAGGTACGGGCGGTCGTGCATGTTCTCGATGGCCAGCGCCGTGAATCCGGCGTCCTGGTAGATCCTGGCCTCGGTCAGCGCCTGCTGGATCAGTGAGTCAACCGAATGGGACGCCGATGGCGTACCCGGCATGGCACCGAGATGCAGCATGCCGACGAGCGCGCGCGGCGCGCCGAAGCGTTCACGGAACACCGACAGCGAATCCCGGTCGGGTTGCGAAGCGGAGGTCATCGACGCCCGCCCAACGTTATACCGGGATCGTGTCCAGGCGAACGACAGAAGATCAACCTATCGCGGGTAGGCCTTGCAGCACAGGTCCGATGCCGTGGCTTCTGGACGACAGCGCACAACATACCCCGGCTCGTCATGGCAACAGTCAGCGTCAGAACGGCAGCCGCACACACCGGCGGCTACGCATCCGCCAGAGATTGCGAGATGGCTTCCCGCGACGCTCGATGGGCGCGACGCGGCAAGTTTCTGCTGACATCTATGACCAAATGGTCGCGGCACAGGGCTGCTCTCCACCGCCTGCGGCAACATCGCAGTACCAGGCTTCTGGCCAGTTCGAGTACGGCTTGTACAACTGACAGGTCCCGTAGCAGCAAGTCGTGGCGTTCGGTGAGCACTGTTGACCAAGCTGCACGCACCCCCGAATATCTTTGCCATCGTGTCCGGTGAAAAACTCGAACAGACGCAAGTTGTTTGAAAATGTGGCTCCTCGGGCTGGATTTGAGCATGCTCCCGCCGAGCCAAGGGCGAGGCGAGGCTTGAACTGGAAACAGTCCGAGGCTGCCAACTCCCGCGAGGGAGGTGGCTCGCCGCACTGGACGATTTCCGCAACTGGCTCATCAGAGAAGCAGCATAAACCGGCCTTCTTTCGATGGATTCGCCAGGGTTTCGCAACCGACTTCAGAAGATCGGCCCATTCTGCTGGCGCGACGAACGCGTCATAGCTGTTGGCGCCATCGATTCTTTCGAACGGTGCGCCGAATCGCCTGGACCCTCTGAACCATCAGGACCACGCCGACAAGTAAGCCGCTCGTGGGCCACGCCGAACCGGCCTGACCGTTCCAACGCCACAGCGCGAACGCGGACATGCCAATCGCCGCAGCGAACATCACGATCGACATATAGCGATGCAACATCCCCACGCCGGTTTCGGCCCAGATGGCCAGTGATCGAAAAACGAGCCTGCCCTCCGGCGATGGAGCACACTGCGTCTTCAGCTTGCAGAAGTTGCAATGGCTGGCACGAGCGCGGTAGACGGCGAACCGCTTATCGTCCTGCACTCGGTGCAATTCCAGGAAGTTGCCATCAGGACAACGATAGGCGTCGCGCGCTTCGATGTATTCGAAGCCCCGTTCACCGTAGCGTTGGGCACGCGCGAAATGCATCCGCGCGACAGCTTCGATGATTTTCGCTCCGATCAACAAGGCGGCAACGTAGACGAGCACGATCCACAGTTCCAAATCGACGGGCGGGCTCCAACTCCACGTCGAGTTCATGAAGCTACGCCTATGAGCCGGCCGTGACTTCTGTGTAGAGTGGGCCTTCGCCCACCGACGCCAATTCTGGCGCGACAGGCTGAGACCTCATCCGGAACACCGACTTCGCGGTCAGATACACCAAGGGCAGCGTTCCCACGATGACAGCGACGTCACCGGGCAAACGCAGCCACTCCAGATAGGCGTGCTGTTCGAAGAACTCGAGCGATCGAGCGTGCCAATACCCATTCGTGACAACGTCAGCCAGCTGCAAAATGCCGATCGGAAACAGGTTGGCGAACACCATCCAGGCGAGCCCGAGATTGAGGGTCCAGAACGATACGCTGAGCAACCGTTCACTCCAGTCTTCGGGCCGGAGGTAGTACCGCAGCGCGAAGACCAACAGAGATATCGCCAGCATGCCATACACCCCCATCATCGCGGCATGCCCGTGGTTGGCCGTGAGCTGGGTGCCGATCTCGTAGTAGCTGACGATGGGCAAGTTGATCAGAAACCCAAAGACTCCGGCGCCGAGAAAGTTCCAGAAACCCACCGCGACCAGGAACATGACACCCCAGCGATGCGGAAACTGGAACCGGTCAGCTCCTTCCTGCTGTTGCGCCCCGAGTTGCAGGAACGTCCACGCCTCGACCGTCAGGAACGTCAGCGGCACAATCTCCGCGGCAGAGAAGAACGCTCCAAGCGCCATGTGGATGGCGGGCGTTCCGCTGAAATACATGTGGTGCATCGTCCCGACGACACCGCCGAATGAGTACAGAATGATGTCCAGGTAGATGACCCGGGTCGCGGTCTTCGTCGAGATCACCCCCAGCAACACGAAGATGTAGGCGACCATGATTGTGGTGAACAGCTCCATGAAATCCTCGACCCAGAGGTGCACCACCCAGAAGCGCCAGAAATCGGCGATCGCGAAATCCGTGCGCGAGTGTGCCGCGAGCCCGACCGCGTAGAAGAGGGGAATCGAAAGCGCGCTATAGAAAAAGAGGTACGGAAGGTTGCCGTAGTGCTCGACCTTGAGCTTGGGCCGGAGGGCCCGGAACACGATCGCGCACCAGAGCACGAGCCCCACGATCAGCAAGATCTGCCACAGCCTCCCCAGATCCAGATACTCCCAGCCTTGCGCGCCGAGGAACGGCCGCATACTGCCCGTGAGCCACCCCTTATAGCTGGCGGCTTCACCGGCGAGGCTCCCCACAACCACCACGACCAGGGCCACGAGAAGCGTCACGCTGAGAACGCTCTGGCCGCGTGGCTCCGATCCCGAAATCACCGGCGCGAGATAGATCCCCGCAGCCAGGAAGGCGGCGACTACCCAGAACAATCCGAGTTGAAGGTGCCACGTTCGCGCGAGATTGTAGGGAAGCAGGCTGGCGAGGTCATATCCGAAAAAGCCACCGGTTTCCGCGTGGTAGTGCGCGGTCGCACCACCGAGCAGGGTCTGCACACAGAACAGGGCGGCGACGATGAGAAAATACCAGGCCGTCGTGCGCTGCGCCGGCGTCAAAGAGACTTCGGACGGCGATCGGAATCGCAGTATGCGTTTCTCTTCGGCGTGCCAGCCAAGCAACGAGGAATAGCGGCCGAACAGGGCCAGCACCAGACCTGTTCCGCCGAGGAGGGCGATGATCGACAGCGCACTCCATACGACGGCTTCCTGAGTCAACTGATTGCCAACGAGTTCCTCGGGAGGCCAGTTGTTGGTGTACGAGTGGGCCTTGTTGGGACGCCTCGCGGCCGCTGTCCAGGACGTCCAGGCGACGAACGCCACGATCTGGCGCCTCACGGCGGGGTCCGGAACCGCGTGCGGTCCGAGTCCCCCACCGCCACTCTCTGAGCGATCCAGCACTTCCCGCTCATAGTGCTGACGCAGGACCTCGAAGGCCCGCGCCTGCGCGTCTGGCCAGGTCAGGACATCGGTTGCGGGATCGTAGCGGTTCTCACGGAGCTCTTGACGCACGCGCTCAGCGGCCTCAGGGGTATCCCCATACGCGCGCCGCATCTCGAGCGCCAGTCGATGCAGGTAGTCGGCGGTGAAATCCGGGCCGAGGTACGCGCCGTGCCCGTAGACAGAGCCGGTACTGCATGAGGCCGTACGTGAGAAACGATTCCTGGCCGGCTCGAATGTCGTTCGCCGTGAAGACCGTCTGTCCCGAGTCCGAGACGATCCGGCCGGGAATCGGCGGACTGTCCTGGTAGATGCGGATCGCCAGGTAGCCCAGGATCGCAAACCCAAAGAGGAAGGTGAGGACCACCGCCTGAAGCCACCAAGACGAGACGTCCATCTTGGCAAGAGCGGGTCGTTCCATGGCAGTCCTCGGGGCGTGTGCTCTGGGCAAAGCACACGCCGTGAAGTATGGTGCTGCGTTATGTCATGCGGCCGCTGGCGCCCGGTTCACCCTGAACAGGCAGAATGCGGTGACTTTCAGGACAACACACGCGACAAAGCGCTCAGAATCGGCCGACATTAACACGCGTAGGAGCCGCCGGCAATTGGCCCTTCGTGCGACTCGAACCTGCACGTGCACTCCTTCGTGATCCCGTTGGTTCGGAATCGGCTGACGCCGCTAGGCGGCCGCGACGATCCGCCGTGGTTGGCGTCGGCAGTGAAGACCCGTGCGGCCAGTTTGACACCGCTCTGCCCACGCGCGGACGGAGACGATGCGCGTGAGCGTGATGCCGTTTGACCTGACGCGCTTCGCGCGCGCCTTAGTGCGGCAACTTCGCTGCTCTCGGGTTTGCGGTCCGCGACGGAGCCGATCGGTTCGAGGCACGTGGAACACTCGGCCCGTTTGTTGAGCAGTTGCGGACATCGTCCAGTGCGGCCCATCGGCCGCAAAGCATTGAGGAGCAACCATTTAACAGAACAGAGCGATGATCGATCCGTAAGTTATTGATTTTAATGGCTTTACGGAGCTGGCTCCTCGGGCTGGATTCGAACCAGCAACCCTCCGGTTAACAGCCGGATGCTCTGCCGTTGAGCTACCGAGGAACGCGGCAGGACGCACGCGCCGCATGTGGACGTGCCACGGCGCGCAAACGAATTCCTATCGTAAACCGATCCGCGCCATCCCGGCAACACCCCGACGCGGTGTCACCAGGCCTCAGACCGCGCCACCAGGTCGGTGCCAGCCCTTCGAGCAGCATATGACGGCCGTCATATCGCGCCGGCGCGAGGACCGCTAGCGTAGCCCCAGTCAGATTGCCTGAAGGAGGCCAACCATGCGGTCACGAACCATTGTCGGATCGCTTACGTGTCTCGCCATCCTGGCGCTCGCGTACACCGTCTCGGCCCGCGCCGCCGCATCCGCCGTGAAATGGGCGCTCGTGAACATGACCGAGACCACGTGGATCGCCGGTCGGTTCGTCAGCGGCCCGGTCATGTTCGAGCATGACGACGCGAGGATGGCCCGCGGCGAACCGTGCACGCGCGTGCTCAGGTTCCTGCCGGGCAAGGGCCCGGCTGAAGAACTCGTCGCCTTCCACTGCAAGCCCCGCTGGGGCCAGGCACCGGCACAGTTCAAGGCCGCGACCGATCGCCTGCCAGACGGGATGCGGGTGCTCACCGAGTACCAATTCGCCGGAGACGAAGAGGCTCACGGCGTTCCGAGCAAGGCCCAGTAGCCGAGATCTCTTCCACCCGATCGAGGCGAGGCATGGATCCCAGCCATGCCCCGGCCTCCTCTCGTCGCGCGTCTGCTCTCAGCCCCGCAGCATGATCAGCAGCATGCGCGACGAGGCGCTGGCTTCGAGCGCGTGCGGCACATTGGCCGGCATGCGGACGATGTCGCCGCGGCGCGCCTCGACAGCCTGCCCACCGATGGTGAGGACGAGCATTCCCTCGAGCATCAGCACCAGCGCTTCGAACGGTGACGTGTGCTCGGTCAGGCCCTCACCAGCCGCGAAGGCGAACAGGGTCACGCTGCCTCCGGCGCTCTTCGACAGCACGCGGCTGGCAATGCCGTGCTCGGCAGGCGTGATCAGATCGACGAGGCGCAGCGCCTCGGCGGCAGCAATCGTCCCAGTAGCAGGCATATGGAGATCCTCAAGAAAGGCGAAAACCGGCTTCGTAGATGACCGGCGTCCCCGCGGAGCGGACGAGGCCGGGTGCGGGGACGTTGAGCTCGCGGAGCGGCAGCGCCGGGTCCGGCACGAAGCCGGCCGTGCCCAGTTCCTCGATTAGTTGATCCTCGGTCAGAAAGACCTGCGGACCGCCGGAGAACTGCGTGAAGACGAACGATTCATCGGCGACAGGTGTCGCCGTCGGCGGCAGCGTGCGGCGGGAGAAGGTGAACACGAACAGCGCGGCACCGGCCGTTCCCACGCGCGCCGCCTCTGCGATTGCCTGTCGGAGCTCGAGCCCGGTGCGGGCCAGGTTCCAGATGCCGTGCGCGATGATCAAATCGACGGTGCCACTGCGGACCGGCAACGCGTCCATCGGCGCCAGGACGAGACGCAGATCGACGCCGGCTCCCCGCTCAGACGCTGCAGCCAGCATAGGCCACGACAAATCCGTGCCGATGACCGGCAATCCCGACCGGGCGAGCGGTACGGCATTGCGTCCAGCACCGCAGCCGATGTCGAGCACGCGCATTCTCGCGCGATGACGCTGCCGCTCGGCGTACGCCATGAGTACAGGATTTGGTGCCGACTTCGAGAACCCGGCTACGGTACCGGGCGCGCTCCATGCCGATCCGGCCAGCGGGTCCACACCGACCACTATGCGGCGACTCGAACGCAGTCGCCATGATCGGCGTCATGCCGCCGCTAGGGGTTACTTGGGCGAGACTGCCGGTGGACGAGCGCCAGGGACCGGATCCACGAACCCCTTCCGGACCATCTGTCCCCAACCCTGCCGGCCCCTGAAGAAGTCCCACATCCCTCGCAGCCGCCACCACGTCGTCAACTGGCGATAGCCGCAGTTCTCCAGCACGCCCACGATAACCAGAAGTACCAGGTCGCGGCTCCGCGGGTAACGCCGGAAGGCGACTTCCTCGAGCAGTACCGAGGTCACCGAGATCAGCGAGCCGAAGGCAATCGCCGTCAGGAAGAACAGCTGCGCGAACTCGACGTCCACCAGGCCGAACAACAGCCCGGCGCTGTTCAACAGATAGCCGAACGCCTCGACGACCGGGCTGGCGGCCTCGAAGACCGCGAAATACGGGAGCGCGAACATGCCGACCGCTCCGTAGCGCGCGCTGCCGATCATCTGCGCGTGCGCCGACAGCACCTGCATCGTCCCGCGATGCCAGCGGTTGCGCTGGTTGCCGAGGATCCGCGGCGACTCCGGCACCTCGGTCCAGCACACCGGGTCGGGCTGGAAAACGATGCGATAGGGCCGCTGCTGCTGGCGCATGTAGCGGTGCAACCGGACGATGATCTCCATGTCCTCGCCGATGGTGTCGGTGCGGAATCCGCCGACCTCGACGACGGCATCGCGGCGGAACAGCCCGAACGCGCCCGAGACGATCAGCAGGCAGTTCATTGCCGACATCGCAACCCGTCCGGCCAGAAACGCCCGCAGGTACTCGACCACCTGGAACCGCGCCAGCCAGTCCTTCGGCAGCCGCACGCCGGTGACCCGGCCCGCGTCCACCTCGCATCCGTTGACGATGCGAATGATCCCGCCCATCGCCACCGTCGTCGGATCCTCGATGAACGGCAGGACCGCTCTGACCAGTGCCAGTTCCTCGAGAAGCGAGTCGGCGTCGATGACGCACACGAGATCGTGACGCGCGGCGTTGATGCCGGCGTTGATCGAATCCGCCTTGCCGCCGTTCACCGTGTCGATCACCACGAGGTCCGGGTGATCGAGAGATCGGTACAAGCCTCGGACCGGTGTCGTGTCGAGCGGCTGCTGGTACGCCACCGGCGCCCGCACCAGACCGAACGCTTCGACCAGCACGTCGAGGGTGCGGTCGGTAGACCCGTCGTTGACGACCACGACCTCGAACTGCGGGTAATTGAGCAGGAGCAACCCGCGGAGGCTTTCGGCAATCGTTGATTCTTCGCAAAACGCGGGAACGATCACCGAGATCGGCGGCGTCGCAGGCGACCGCAGCACGGTGTCGAGCGCTTGCGGCGTCCAGCGCCGACGGTGGCGGACGAGTACCACGAGCGCAACCAGCGAGAACGCCATGTACAGGGCGTTCAGGGCCAGGAAGTAGACGAGGATGAACACGTCGAACCCCTGGATGAGGCTCGCGACGTAGCCCTTCATGAGCGTGCGCGCTCCCAGAGGAAATGGCGCGCCAACTCGAGGCCGTGGCCGCCGGCGCCGGAACACTCCCGCGCGCGGAGCGCGGCCAGCCCGTCCTCCCCGAGTCGCGACAACGCCCGCGCCCCATGCGCGGCGACTTCCCATTCATCGTCCAGATGCTGCGCGAGATACGGGACGAAGTCGGAGCGGCCGGCGCGACCGAGCGCCAGGGCGGCATGAGCGCGGACCCGCTGGTCGGAGTCGGTCAGCGCGCGCAACGCGTGATACGCGACGCGATCGTCCATTCCCGTCACGCCTATCGCGCGCCACGCCGCGGCGCGCAGCGCTGGCTCGTCGTCACCCGTCCACTCGAGCAACGTCGATCGGGCCGCGGTGCCTCCGACGAGCGCCAGAATCTCCGCGAGCAGCCTTCGGTCTGACGGATCGTCGGCCTGGATCTCCACGATCGCTTCAGTCACCGCAGGTCCGATCCGTCGCAGCGCCTCGACGAGCCGCGCCTGCTCGTGCCGGGACTGCTGGCCGATGCGCGACAGCAGCGCCTGAACCGCCGCGACGTCACCGATCATGCCGAGCGCATCGACCGCTGCGGCGCGAACCTCGTGGTTCGCGCTGTCCAGCAATGCGACGAGGGCGGGCACCGCATCGCGATCGCGGACCAGTCCCAGGGCATGGGCGGCACGCGCTCTCACCGGCCACGTTCCGCGGCCAAGGCCGGCGCGCCATTCGGCGATCAGACCGATCCGCCCGGCGACGAGGCGGGCGCGATCGACCGCCGATCCCCGCATGACCCGCAACGGTTCGAGCAGGGCGCCAGCGACGATCCACCGATGGCGCCGCGGCATGCGTTCCAGCTGGGCGGCCGTGGAGTCTCGCCCGGCGGGCTCGGCGGTCAGCGCCGCATCGAGCAAAGGCCGGTAGCGCGCACGGATACGGACGTGCCGCCAGGTCCGGAACTTCAAGACAACACGCTGCGCGAGGACGAATGCCAGGGCAAACAGGATCGCCACCGAAGCGATCTCCAGCGCGGGAATCAGGATGCTCTTGAAGTACTTGGCGACCTCCAGCATCGGCAAGCTACTTCAGGAGGCGGCCGACCCGGGCGAGGAGCTCCTGCGGGTTGAACGGCTTGGTGAGATAGTCGTCGGCGCCGAGCTCGAACGCCCGCATCACGTCCTCCTCCCGGCTGCGCGAAGACACGACGACGACGCGCGGCCGCGCATCGGGCAGCTCCTTGAGCCGTGCCAGCACGTCGAAGCCGGAACGTTTCGGCAGCGTCAGCTCGAGGACGATGAGGGCGGGTGCGGCGCTCTCCACCTGATGCAGCGCCTGCTGGCCGTCGAATGCGACAAGGGTTCGGAGACCGGCGGCCTTCAGGCGGGCATCGACGACGTGAACCACATCGGGATCGGCATCCACGATCAGCACCGACCCCTGGGCCGTGCTGCCACTGGCGCCGTAGATCACCACCGGGGAACCCTCGACGTGCGCGGTGGCCAGCGCCGATTCGGCTTCCGCCAGCATCGGCTCGACGAAGCGATCCGATGCCGGGCCCGTCGCCGTGACACCGGCACAGGAGGGCGGCAACCCCGCGGCACGGGCGAGGTCCAGTACGCCTGCGATCCGTCGCGCCACGACACCGGCGGTGGCGCCGGGCATCAACACCGCCAGCTGCGTTTCGCTGTAGCGGCCGAGCAGGTCCTTGCGGCGCAGGTCGTCGCTGAAGATCGCCGCGAGATCGGCGATCGCTCCAGGCGCGACCCGCACGAGGCCGAGCGCCGCCGGGCCCTGGCGCAGGATCTCGCGGGCCGCGGCGATGAACGGATCGGCCGCCATCAGACCGCCGCCGGCTCGCGGTGCGGGAACCCGGTCGTGCGCGGGCCGGGTCAACGTCCAGCGCACCCGGAGCAGCATCTCCACGGTCTGGACCGGCTTGGTAAGGTAATCGTCAGCGCCGAGCGCAAACCCCGCCATGCGATCCGCCGTCGAGGCGTGCGACGACACGAGTACGATCGGAATGTTGGCCAGCGCACCGTTGGCCTTGACGCGACGGCAGACGTCGTGGCCGTCGAGCTCGCCGGCAAGCTCGACGTCGAGAAGGATGAGTTCGGGTCGATCGGCGGCGGCCTGGGTCACCGCGCGCCACCCCTGCGCGGTCAGCGTCACGCGATAGCCGGCGGTCTGCAGGTCCTCGACCATCCGCGCTGCCTGGATCGCGTCACTCGTCACGAGCAGCACATGGGCGCCAACCGCAACGCCCGAAGCCGCTGCCCACGCCGGCGACTCCGCGGCAAGATCCGCCGTAAACGCCGATTGCATCGCCTGGAACACCTTGCGGGCGCGACCGATCGCGGTGCCCGCGTGCTCCGGGTTCTCCAGCAACCGATCGAGCTCGTCGGCTCGGCTTCCCACCGTCGGCAGACCCACAACCGACGCCAGACCGGCCAGCCGGTGCACGATCTGGTGCAACGCCACCACAGGTCCCTGGCTGCCTCTTTCTTCGACCTCCGCGATCAGCTCCTCGATCGACGCACAGCGCCGCCGGAAGCCGGCGATGAAGCGGCTGCGCGCTTCACGGAGCGCCGGTTCCGGATCGTCGATCGCCGCAGCCACCGTGACGCGCGACTCGTTTATCGCCAGGTTTTTCCCTGAGGCCGACGAACCGAAGTTCGAGGTCAATGCCAGTTCGCTCGCCGGGGATTGGGCGACGGGCTCGCGATCCGTCACCGCGCCGAGTACGACCATCTTGGCTGACGGGACCGCCAGGATGCGCCCCTGGGTCATTTCTGGACCTGCCGGCGCCGGGCTGATCCCGAGCGGTGCTGGCACCTGCGCGGCAGCGGCCGCAATCGCAGTGGATGGCGGCGGCACGAGCGACAGCCGCGGACGCCGCTCGGGCAGGTACGGGACCGCGGCTGCCAGTTCTTCAGGCCGCGCCGAAGGAAAAACTGCCAGCGCATCCTCCGAGCTGAGATTTCCGCTCTCGATCGCCGGTGGCTGATGCGCGGCTACGAACGGGGTCATCTGCTTCGCCAGCAGCCTGACCATTGCGTCGGCGTCGGGGTGAACACGCTCGCCCGCCGAAGGGTCGAACTCGGCGGTGAGCACGCCGATGACCCGTTCGTCCCGAACGATCGGGACGGCAATCCCTGCGAGCCGGCTGCCACGTCTCGGACGCGTGTGCACACGCCGCTCGACACACGCGAGTGCGGTCAGAACGCGTTCCTGTATCGACAAGGGACCAAGACGCGAGAGGAGCGCATCGCTGTATCCGTGGGCGGCCAGAATCTCGAGATGTCCGCCGGCGTCGGCGACGCTCCAGATCACCATGCCTCTCGCGCCGAGCAGCCGCGAGGCCGGCTCGAGGCGTGTCGCAGGAGTGAGCGAGCGCGAACGATCGGCACGAACCATGGCGGTGCTGGTGCTGATGGTGCTCGTCCTCTCGCTGCGGAAGGCCGTCAGTGGTGAGCTGACGGGAACGCCCTGGATGCCGAGCGTAGCGGGGGACGGCGAACCGCCTCGCCGCCTCCAGATCGCCAACGCGATCGCCACGAATACGAGGGCCGCAGTGGCGATCGTCGCCAGCGTCTGGCCGTTCCCGGACGTCACGCAGAATTTATCGGCCATCGTCATCCGCTCACGAGTGTGAAGCGACGCGCATCGACACGCGGGCCCGGGCACCCCTGCAATTGGGCGTGAATGAGGCCGATACCCATGGGCGGAAAGAGAAGAGCAAGGCAGAAGGCAGAAGGCAAAAGGCAGAAGGCAGAACGTGCGCAGACTGGCGATTGGAACCGGTGCGGTGCTGCTGGCAGCGGCGGTGCTCGCTCCCCGCGCAGCCGGGGCGCAGGGGCGGCCGTCGGAGGTGGTGCTGCGCGAGGCGCGGACGGCTGTTCACGAGGGCCGTCCCTCGACGGCGTTGCGGACGCTCGAAACGCAGCTCCAGGCCAGTCCCCGGGACGTGGACTCGCGCCTGCTCTACGGCCTGGTGCTGTCGTGGTCGGGACTGTATGACGATTCGCGCCGGGAGCTCGAACAGGTGCTGGCGCAGGCGCCCGGTTATACCGACGCGCGTGTCGCGCTGGCTAATGTCGAGTGGTGGTCGGGGCACTACGAACGGCTCTATCAGATTGCCGGCGACGGCAAGCGTCGGCAACCGGACGATACCAGGTGGCTGGTGTATGAAGCGCGCGCGCTGGCCGGGATGAACCGTCCGGCCGAAGCGCGGCGCACGCTCGGCACCGTCCTGTCGCGCGAGCCGGGGAACGTCCAGGCCCGTGCGCTGGCCGAGCGGCTCGACGCGCAGCTGCGGCCGTGGCACGCCCAGCTCACCCACACCGTCGACTGGTTCGACGACGATCGTGAGTCCTGGAAGGAGACTGCCGCGACGATCGGGCGCCGGACACCGGTAGGAACGGTGCTCACACGCGTGAGCTACACCGAGCGGTTTGGCCGTTCCGACACGCAAATCGAACTCGAGGCGTATCCGCGCATCCGGCCTGGCACCTACAGCTACGTCAATATCGGCGGCAGCGTCGATCAGACGCTCTACCCGCAGAACCGCGTCGGCCTCGAGCTGTATCAGTCGCTTGGCCGCGGTTACGAGGCGTCAGGCGGCTGGCGGCGGCTCCACTTCAACGACACCACCAACATCTACGTCGGTTCACTCACCAAGTATGTCCACTCCTGGATGGTGACCGGGCGCGCCTACTACGTGCCCGGCGAACTCAAGGACTCCACGTCGTACTACGGCTCGGTCCGCCGCTACTTCGGCGGCGACGGCACCAGCTTCTGGGGAGCGAGCTACGGGCACGGCTTCTCGCGCGAAGAGATCCGCAACGCCACCGACCTGTTCTTTGCCGATTCGGACACCGTCCGCGCCGAGCTTGACGCACGTGTCGGCCGCCGCTGGCGTGCCGCCGCGTCGGCCAGCAGCAGCCGGCAGGAGCGCCAGATCGGGCCGCTCCGGCAGAACACCCTGTCGGCGACCCTGCGTGTCGAATTTTGACAAGGCAGAAGGCAGAAGGCAAAAGGCAGAAGGCAGAAGGCCGATGTCTCCCTGGGCTCGCTTCTTCTCCGCCGCCGCCCTCGCCTGGGTGTTCATCCGGGTGCTGACGCCGGGCCCGGCCAGCACTGGCACCCAGCCGGACATCGAGCGATGGATCCTCAGCAGCCGTGACGAGTTCGGAGCCGGTCACTGGGAGAAGGCGCTCGCGCCAACGCGCGCGCTGGTCGACCATTTCCCCACCCAGCAGGTGTATTCCGATCGGCTCGCGCGCATCTACTTCAACCTCGGCAAGCCGGTCGAAGAGGCCGCCGCCTGGGAACAGTTCGTGCGCTCATCGTCCACGCCCGAAGATGCCTGCCCCGCGATTGGCCAGGCCTACCTGCGAGCCGGCAAACGCGACGCGTCACTGAACGCGTTCGAACGCTGCCGCGATTTCGAGCCGACCAGTGCCGAAGGCTGGTTCTATCTCGGTCAGGCCTACCAACGTGAGGGACGAAGCGACGAGGCGCTGCAGACGTTCCGCGAGGCAGTCCGCGTCGATCCGATTCACGCCGACAGCCGGGTCGGACTTGCCGGCGCGCTGCTGCGCGCCGGACGAGCGGCAGAGGCGCTCGAGATCATCCAACCGACCGTCGACTACGACATGGATTACGCCGACGTGTATCTCATGCAGGGCATCGCCCTGCTGCGCCTGAACCGGCGCGACGCCGCGCGAGTCGCTTTCGAGCGCGCCTCGAAGATCACCCAGACCTACCCTGACGTGCACCTCGCCTTCGGGATGCTCGACTACGCCGACGGACGAATCGCAGAGGCACGTCAGCGT
Source organism: uncultured Acidobacteriota bacterium (assembly GCA_963709325.1). Classification (GTDB taxonomy): domain Bacteria; phylum Acidobacteriota; class Vicinamibacteria; order Vicinamibacterales; family UBA2999; genus VFZN01. Next base: position 747,398 of record CAVPVV010000003.1, read on the forward strand.
TTCGAGCTTGCTCTATCGCTTGCGCCCGAACGCCGCAGCGAGGTCGAACCGTGGCTCCGGCGCACTGAGGAGCGATCGCCGTGAGAGCCGGCTTGGAAAGCGCGGCGCGGCTGATCGCGGTGGGATTCTGGTATCTGACGGCGCTGTTCGCGTGGCTGATCTCGGTCCCGTTTGCGTACCAGAACTTCATCAAGCCCCGCCTGCTGCCCGATTTCATCGCGTTTGCCGAGAACCACGGCTACCTCGCCGCCGGACTCTGGTCGATTGGCTGGTTGTCGCTTCGCTCCGCTCTGGACGATCGGCGCTCACGAGGGTCCGCGCGCCTGCTCCTCGGCGTCTGGGGCGTGGTCGGCATCGTATTGCCGTTCGCGCCGAGCCTGGCCGCGCTCCCGACCGACAACCGGGCCATCGCCGTGTGCCTCGGCGCGCTGCTCCTGCCGCTGGGAACCGCGGTTGTGGATCTGCGGCGGGCCGGGACTCTCCCGGACCCGCCGGCGAGCGATCGCACGACCCTCGACGCGGCAGCGGTGTGCCTTGCGGCGGGGCTGGTGTTTGCCGGCTACAACGGACAGGCACTGGCTCGCGGCGACGTGGCGTGGGAGGGTCTGGGCGCAAGCGCCCTCACTCACCTGCTCACCGCGGCGGCGCTGCTGCTCGCGCTCACGGCCATTCGCGCACTCGCGGCGCTTCGCGAGCGGCCGGTTTACGCTGAATTCTGGCTGGGTACGCTGGTCCTCGCGGCGGCGCTCACCACGGTCATGACTCGGCTGGTGGTGCCGGCCTTGTCGGTAGCGGGGACGATGCGGTGGATTGGCGCGGTCGCGATAGCCGTCACGCTCGCGCTGGTCCTCGCCGCCCGCGGCCGCCTCGCCGGCAGCACGCACAGCGACGGCGTGCTGGCGGCTCTCGCCGGGATGATCCCGCAGCGCCTGACGAAGCTCGGTCTGGCGTGGATCCCGTGGATGCTCGTCATCGCCGGTCTGGCATGGGGCGGGCCCGCGGCCAGCCGGGTGCTCGACTGGAACTTCCTGATCCTGACGCTTTCGGTGCTGCTCGTCTGGCTGCTGGCGCTGGGCAGCGCGCTGTCGCTGGTCGCTGGGCTCGTCGAGAAGGGCTGGCGCGTCACGGTCCCCACCCGCGGCGTGCTCGCGAGCTGCGCGATGGTCCTCGGCGCGTACGCGGTACTCGTGCCGGCGCCGACGCACGCGGGCCCGCCGTCGGCGGTGGACGAGTGGACGGTGTCCGACCCATCGTTCCGCACCTTGCGTGACGCGCTGCGTCCCCCGACGCCGGCCGATGCTGGCTTCTACCCGTTCTTGCAGAAGCACACGAACCTGGGCCCTGACGTTCATGTGCAAGCGTTCGACATCCGCCACGCGCCATTAACTGGTGCGCCGTCCAAGTATCGGCCGCATATCTTCCTCATCGTGGTGGACAGCTTGCGGCGCGACTACCTTGCACCCTACAACCCGGCGGTCACGTTCACGCCGCAGATCGGACGGTTCGCGTCGGAGAATCTCGTCTTCAAGCGAACGCTCACACGCTACGGTGCGACCGGCCTGTCAGTACCCTCGATCTGGGTCGGCGGACTCGTCCCTCACCAGCAATATCCAAAGCCGTTCGGTCCGTTCAACGCGCTTCACGCGCTGCTCGTGCACGAGCGGTACGAAACCTGGCTCTCGTGGGACAACGTCGTGGACGCGGTGGTGCCGCACGAAGGATCGGGGCCGGCGCTCAGCACCAATCGCGCGGTCAAGGACTTCCGCTTCTGCGAAATGATCAGCGACGTCCGCGCCCGGCTCGATCGCATCACCCCGGGCGGCCCGCCGGTCTTTACGTGGGGTCTTCCTCAGGACGTCCACATCTCGGCAATAACGCGCGAGGGCGGCAAACCCATCGATCAGCAGCCCTACCCCGGCTTCGACGCCGCGCATGCCTCGAGGCTGAAGCGCCTCGACGGATGTTTCGGCGGCTTCATCGACGATCTCAAGGCGCGTCATCTCTACGACGACAGCGTGGTGATCCTGACCTCGGATCACGGCGATTCGCTCGGCGAGGAGGGGCGCTGGGGCCATGCGTATACGCTGTTCCCCGAGGTCCTCCAGGTCCCGCTCATCGTCCACTTGCCCGAGCAACTGCGGGAGCGCTTCGACACCGACCTGTCCGAGCCGTCGTTCACCGCCGACCTCACCCCGACGTTGTACACCCTGCTGGGTCACGAGACCACACCACCCGGGCCGATGTTCGGCGAGCCGCTCATCTGGCCGAAGGGAGCGGCCCGCCGGCCCCGCGCTTCCGACGGCGCGCTGGTGGCGTCGAGTTACGGGAGCGTGTACGGCTGGGTGAGCGACAACGCTCGAGAGTTGTACGTCGCCGACGGCGTCTCGCTGCGCGACTACCGGTACGCCCTGGATGGAACACCGACCGGTCGCGCGCTGTCGATCACCGATGGCGAACGTCGCGCCGGCCAGGCGATGATCACGGAGGCCCTCAAGGGGCTGGCGCGCTTCTACCACATCGAATAGGCGTGAGAGACGTCAAGGCAGAAGGCAGAAGGCAGAAGGCAGAAGGCAGAAGGCAGAAGGCAAAAGGCAGAAGGTCACTCCGGCTGTCGCTTCGACGCCCGTTTGACAATAGCGGACAGGATCCGGACGAGCTGATCGGCCTCTTCCGCCAAGGGCGGCACCCGCTCGTGGTTTCGCAACTTCGTCGCGACAATCAGCCGCAGCCAGAATAAGGCTTCACGAGCTTCGCGGAGCGCACCGCGATTCAGCGATATGAAGTGAGTACGGCTCGACGCGGCGTCGGCCTCTTCCAGGTGAGCGCCCACTGACGTCCCTGCCGCGATCGCCTGCGACCAGACCCGCCACGCTGGTGGTTCCAGGGGGCGTTGCGTAGGAAACGCTCGAACGACCTCGCACGCAAAGAGAAACGCCCGCTCACGGATGTCGAACGGCTTCGCCATGCTGAACTGATGAGCAAGCCGATTGCCAGCTCGAATTCCGACGCAATAACCCCGAAGCGGTGATTGTGGCAATACGCAGAAGCAGGACCTGCCACCCAGGGCAATGGCACCGAGCTCAATTTCTGCCTTCTGCCTTCTGCCTTCTGCCTTTTGCCTTCTGCCTTTTGCCTTGCCCCGGGGACCGCCAGGTCCGCCGGCGGCGTCATACTGTATGAATGCCTCTCCTGGTCGCGTCCGACCTCACCAGGACCTATACGGGCGGCAGCGCAACGGTGCAGGCGCTCTCAGGCGTGTCGTTCGCCGTCGAGCGCGGGGAGTTCGTCGCCCTGATGGGACCGTCCGGCTGCGGCAAGTCCACGCTCCTGCACCTCTGCGGCGCGATGGATCGGGCTTCGTCCGGCCGCATGGCGCTCGAGGACCGGGATCTTGGCGCGCTGGCCGACGATGAGCTGACGCGAGTGCGGCGAGACCGGATCGGTTTCGTATTCCAGTTCTTCAATCTGCTGCCAACGCTCACGCTCGGCGATAACATCGCGCTCCCCTGCCTCCTCGCTGGCATGCGCGCGAGTGAGGCAGCCGCGCGTGCCGACCAACTCGCCTCGCGCGTCGGGATCAGCCATCGGCTCGGCCACTACCCGCAGGAAGTGTCGGGCGGCGAGATGCAGCGTGCCGCGATCGCTCGCGCGCTCGTTCACGAACCGGCATTGCTCATCGCCGACGAGCCGACTGGCAATCTCGATTCCGAGAACGGCGCCAGGGTGCTGACGCTGCTCGGCGAGCTCAATCGCGAGTTGCGGATCACCATCCTGCTGGCTACTCATGCTCAGGAAGTGGCCGGCGCCGCAGGCCGCATCCTCAGGATGCGCGACGGCCGGCTTGCCCACGACTCGGCCGCCGCCATCCCGCTGCCCCGTGCCGCCGCGTCTGTTTAGCCAGTTCATCCTGCGCCGCATGCTGCAGGAGCGCGCGCGGACCGCGACCACCATCATCGGCATCGCGCTCGGCATCGCCGTGGTGATTGCCATCCAGCTCACCAACGCGAGCTCGGTCCGAGGATTCGAGACAGCGCTCAACACCGTAGCCGGGCGGACATCACTCGAGATCACCGGCACGGCTGGTGTCCCCGAGCACCTGATCGCCGAGCTCGGCTGGCTGCGCGACTTCGGCACACTGGCCCCGGTGATCGAGGGCGAGATGGCGATCGTCTCCGAAGAGCTGCTGGCGGCGCGCGCGGCGGAGCGCACGTCGACCGGCGTACCTGTACGGCCGGCAAAACGAAGCGAGGCCGTCAAGGTCCTGGGGGTGGACATCCTCCGCGATCTCACGCTCCGCGAGTACGCGGTCGCCGAGCGCCAGACGAGAGGCGGAGAGGCAGTCACCTCGCCGCAAGCGCTCACCTCGCAGCAGTTCCTCGAGATCCTCACCAGCCCGCAGAGCATCGTCATCACCGAGAAGCTGGCGCGGCGGCGCGGCTACAAGCTGGGCGACGAGATCCGCCTGATGACAGGCGACCGCGTCAAGACGTTCGTCATCCGCGCACTGCTCGAGGACAAGGGGCCGGCCCGAGTGATGGACGGCAGCTTCGTGCTGATGGACATCGCGGCCGCGCAACTCGCGTTCGAGCGGCTCGGCCGAGTCGATCGATTGGACCTCCAGCTGACCACGGCCGATGGATCGGCACCGGACACTGCGGCGATCGATGCCGCGCTCGCGGCCGTGAATCCCCGCCTGGTGCAGGGCCTCACTGCCCAGCGGCCCGGGCGGCGCGGCCAGCAGGTGGAACGGATGCTCGCGGCGTTTCATCTCAACCTGACGGCGCTGTCGTGGGTCGCACTCGTTGTCGGGCTCTTCCTCGTCTACAACACGGTAACCATTTCGGTGATCGCCCGCCGCGATGAGATCGGGATGCTGCGGGCGCTGGGGGTCACGCGTCGCCAGGTGCTGGCGCTGTTTCTGGGGGAAGCCGTGTTGCTCGGGTTGGCCGGCTCGGTCCTCGGGATTGGCCTGGGGCGGATCATGGCCGACGCCGCCATCGGGCTGACCGCATCCACGGTCAGCACGCTCTACATCGCAGCGGCTTCGTCGCCGCCGCAGCTTGGCGCCTGGCACGTCGTGCTGGCGCTCGCGATCGGCATTCCCCTCTCGCTGCTCGCGGCCGTCATTCCCGCACGTGAAGGCAGCCGGGTGCCGCCGATGGCCGCGATGCGCGGGAGCGATCGCGTGGAATCACGCCTGCGGCTGCGCCCGTCGGCGCTAGTGGTGCCGGCGGCGGTGCTCGCGCTGGCCTACGGCCTGGCGCGGGTGGGCCCTGTAAATGGCCAGCCAATCTTCGGCTACCTGTCGTCGTTCACGACCATCATCGGTGCCTCCCTGCTGGTGCCGGCGATCATCTTCGCACTCGCGCGGGTGCTGCGCGCGCCGCTCGCCCGCCTGCTCGGCGTCGAAGGGATGCTCGCGCACGCGAACCTCGCGGCCGCGATCCCCCGCCTGTCGATCTCGGTAGCGGCGCTGGCGGTGAGCCTTTCGATGATGGTGGCCGTGGCGGTGATGATCGGCTCGTTCCGCGACACGGTGGCCTACTGGATTGGCCAGACCCTGCAGGCGGATCTGTTCATCGGGCCGGGCATGCAGCCGACGGTTGGATCGGAACAAACGCTGTCTGAGCCGGTCATGCGAGCGGTCCGCAACCACCCGCAAGTGGGCGCGGTGGATTCGTTCCGGAACATCGATCTGGTCTACGGCGGCAACCTGGTCGTGCTCGGCGCGGGCAACTTCGACATCGTGCTGTCTCACGGATCGCTACTGTTCAAGGCTCCAGCCGACGGTCGCGAGGCACTTCGGCACGCCATTGGCAGCGAGTCGGTGGTGGTGTCCGAAGCGTTTGCCAACAAGTACGGCACGAGACCCGGGGACACCATCCAGATCCGCACACCTGGTGGCGAGCGCCCTTTTTCCGTGGCGGCCGTCTACTACGATTACGCGGTGGACCGCGGCGTGATCGTGATGGACCGCCCGGTGTTCGTGAAGCACTTCGGCGAGATGACCCCGACCGGACTTGCCGCTTACCTCAAGCCCGGCGCCGACCCGGAGGCAGTGCGCGCCGAGATCCTCGGTTCGCTCGACGAGGGGCATCGGGCGTTCATCTACACCAATCGCGACCTGCGCGCCGAGGTGCTCCGCATCTTCGACAGCACGTTCGCGATCACTTACGCGCTCGAAATTATCGCAATCGCCGTCGCGATGCTCGGGGTCGCTGCGACCTTGCTGACGCTGGTTCTCGAACGCCGCCGCGAGCTCTCGCTGCTGCGCCTGATCGGCGCGGCCAGCCGCCAGGTCCAGCGCGTGGTTGTGATCGAGGCAGCGCTGATCGGCGCAGCCAGCCAGGCGATCGGGCTCGTCGTCGGTCTCGCGCTGTCTGTACTGCTCGTCTATGTGATCAACGTGCAGAGCTTCGGCTGGACCATCCAGTTCCGGGTACCGGTGATGTTCCTCGTCCAGGTCTCCCTGCTCGTCGTCGTCGCCACGGCGATTGCTGGACTGTATCCGGCCCGGCTCGCCGCGGCGCTCGTGGTGGATCGGGATGAGTAGAAGGACGGGTGCAGGGGTGCAAGGGTGCAAGGGTGAGGGTGCAGGGGTGCAGGGGTGCAGGGGTGCAAAGGGTGCAAGGGTGCAGGTGCAAGAGTGCATGCCTAAGGTGCAGTCGCGGGGGTTGGCAGTAGGGCTGGTAGCCGTCGCGGCCCTGGTGTCGTCGTCCAGCTGGGATACGGCGCGGGCACAGGGGGCGTGGCGCGAAGCGGCGGCGGGATACCGGTTTGCCTTCCCACGCGATCACGCCAGTCACCCGGACTACAAGATCGAGTGGTGGTACTACACCGGCAATGTCGAGACCGCTGCCGGCCGCCGGTTTGGTTATCAGGTGACGTTCTTTCGCGTCGGTGTCGACCCCGCACCGGAGAACCCGTCGGCCTGGGCGGTGCGCGACCTCTTCATGGCTCATCTGGCTGTCAGCGATCCGCAAGGCCGGCGCTATCGCTTCGACGAGAAGCTGACGCGTGGCGGCCCGGGTCTGTCAGGAGCGGCCACTGATACCTATCGGGTATGGAACGACGACTGGCGGGCCGGACTCGATGCGGCGGGGCGGCACACGATCAGCGCGCGCGGGCGGAACGTCGCGGTTGATCTGGTACTCGACGAAGGCAAGCCGCCGGCGATCAACGGCGTAGGCGGCATCAGTCAGAAGGGCGCCCGGGCCGGGAATGCGTCGCACTATTACTCGCTCACCCGAATGCCGACACGGGGCACGGTGACCGTGGATGGCGAGCCATTCGAGATCCGTGGCGACAGCTGGATGGACCACGAGTTCGGCACCAGCTTTCTCGAACCGGAGCAGCAGGGTTGGGACTGGGTATCACTGCAGCTCGGCGACGGCCACGAGCTGATGCTGTATCAGCTGCGACGGAGCGACGGCACGCGCGATCCGCGATCGAGCGGAACGATCGTGGATCAGCAGGGACGCACCTCGCATCTCATCGCCACCGACTTCAGCATGACAAAGAGGGGTCCGACCTTCCGCTCGAGCTCGGGCGCGACGTATCCGACCGGGTGGTCGGTATCGGTGCCGGCGGCGGGGCTGGAGCTGACCGTCACGACGCCGCTCGAGAATCAGGAGCTCGTCACCCCCGCGGCCGGAATCGCGTATTGGGAAGGCTTAGTGGACGTCAGGGGCACCGGCTACGGCAAGCCGTTAAGCGGGCGCGGCTACCTGGAAATGACAGGCTATAAGGGCAGCCTCGGCAGAGTGATGACGCAGTAGCGCGATCCAGCCTCACGAACTGCGAAGCCGATCCCGATCGCAATCATGGACGTACTCGTCATTGGCGCCGGCGTTGCCGGTCTCACCGCGGCCCGCACGCTCCGCGAGGCTGGACACGCGGTCCGGGTGGTGGACAGGGCTCGCGCGCCGGGTGGCCGCGTTGCGACCCGTCACGTGCTCAACGACGATGCGAACCGGGCGGAGCACGCGTCGCTCGCCTTCGACCACGGCGCCCAGTACTTCACCGTACGCGACGCGAGCTTCGCTTCGGAGGTCGAGTCCTGGCAGCAGGCGCGGATTGTCCAGGCCTGGCAGGGGAAGCTGGCGAGGTTCGACAGCGAGGGGCGCGAGGCGGTCGAAGACGGGCAGACGCGCTGGGCCGGCGTGCCGGCGATGAGCGCGATCGGTCGCCATCTCGCCCGATCGCTCGGCGTCACGTGCGGCGTGCGTGTGACCGCCCTCGTTCGTGACGGCGGCGGCTGGACAACGCCTACCGCCGATGGCGAAATCCTGGGACGGTTCGATGCGGTCGTGCTCGCGGTGCCGGCGCCGCAGGCGGTCCCCTTGCTGATTGCTGCGCCCAACCTCGCCGAGCTGGCCGGTCGCGTCGCGATGCATCCGTGCTGGGCAGCGCTTGTGGCCTTCGACGATCGGGTCAAGGCGCCGTTCGACGGAGCGTTCGTGAGCTCGAGCCCGCTCGCCTGGATCGCCCGTGACCGCTCGAAGCCGCGCCGTCAGCTCGCGGAGACGTGGGTATTGCACGCGTCCGCGGACTGGAGCGGGTCGCATCTCGGCGATAGCACCGACGCGGTCGGGCCGTTCCTGCTCAACGCGTTCGCCGACCTGGTCCGCGCCCAGCTCCCGCACCCGGTCCACTTGAGCGCTCATCGCTGGCGCTACGCCTGTGCCGATCCCGCGCTGGCGGTTGGCGTGCTGGCCGACGACAACGCCGGGCTCGCGGTGTGCGGCGACTGGTGCCTGGGCAATCGAGTCGAGGCGGCGTTCCTCAGCGGCCGCGCCGCCGCGGAACGCGTCGGTAACTGGCAGCGCTCTGCTGGGTAGGCGGCGCTACGCGCGGCGACTATTCGGACTTCTTCGGCTTCTTCTTGCCGACGCGTCCGCTTTGACCCCCTGTCCAGTACATCTGGACCAGGGTGCCGAGCGCACCGACGCCAAAGAATGCCCAGGACACCCATCCCTGCCCGGGCGCCGGGTTCATCGGGTAGGCAACCCAGACGTCTCCCTCTGCGGCAGCTCTGAGCGCCGCGGGATGGCCCAGCAGCGCCGCAGCGCCGACGCCGATCGTCCAGGCGCCTCCGAACGCGGTGCCGAGGATGATGACATAGCGTTGCAGCCACGTCGCCGCCAGCGCGCCGGCGATCGCGAAGAGGATGACCACCGCCGGATGCGGGTCGCCGTGGATTTGCGTCCAGATCACGTGCACCGTCGCCACGCCGATGCCGGCGCCGACCAGCGCCACGCCGACGAAGTACGCGGCCAGCAGCAGCATGGCGCCGCACAGGCCGCCGACGATCGCGGCAATCACCATCCCGGTGGCCGCGCTCTCACCGAACACCGAGCTAGCCGCCAGGCCGCCGACGATGAACCCGAAAATCGCCAGCACCACCTTGAAGAGGCGATAGCCGAAGAAGCAGGAGAGGACGCCGCCCGCGACGAGGACGATGGCGGCTGGGATTTGATACGCGACTGGCAGCATATTCCCGGGGGTAGGGCCCGGAGATATTAACAGACGGCTAGGACGAGCGCGGGGTGCGACGTACGACGTGCGGAGTGCGACGTGGGTGGCGTCAGAGCTCTCGTCTCCCTTCGAGGGCGCGGGTCATGGTCAGGTCGTCGGCATATTCGAGATCGCTGCCGACCGGAATGCCCATCGCGATGCGCGTCACCCGCACACCGAGCGGCTTCAGCAGCCGCGCCAGGTAGATGGCGGTGGCCTCGCCTTCGACCGTCGGGTTGGTGGCGAGGATGACCTCGTCCACACCCCCTTCGGCGATGCGCGCGAGGAGGCCCTTGATCTTCAAGTCGTCGGGGCCGACACCGGAGAGCGGCGAGATGGCGCCCATCAGCACGTGGTAGGTGCCGCGGTGCCCGCCCGTCTTCTCGATCACGTTGACGTTCTGCGGCTCCTCGACGACGCAGATGCTGCTCCGGTCGCGCCGCTCGTCAGCACAGACGCCGCACGGGTCGATGTCGGTGATGTTGCTGCAGATCGTGCAGTAGGTCACGCGATCCTTCACCTGGCGGATCGCGTCGCACAACCGCTCTGCGTCTTCCCGCGGTGTGCGCAGAACGTGGAACGCCAGCCGTTGCGCGCTCTTGCCGCCGATGCCCGGCAGGCGCTTGAACTGATCGATGAGTTGTTGGAGCGATTCCGGAAGCACGAGCTGGCTACTGCCTTTTTGCCTTCTGCCTTCTGCCTTTTGCCTTCTGCCTTCTGCCTTGATCTTAGAGCCCGGGCAGGTTGAGCCCCGACATCAGGCCACCGATCGAGCGCTTCAACTCTTCGTCGACCTTGCGGTGCGCGTCGTTGACGGCGGCGACGATCAGGTCCTGGAGCATCGCCACATCCTCTTTGGACACGACTTCTGGATCGATCGTCAACGACAGCAGGTGCTTGTGGCCGTTGACCGTGCAGGTCACCATGCCGCCGCCGGCCGTCGCCTGGGCGCGCATCTCGGTCATCTGCTGCTGCAGCCGCTGTTGCGCTTCCTGCGCCTGCTTCATCATTGCCTGGATGTTCATGGTCGCCTGCGCCCTTGTTTCGACTCCCGACTCCCGGCTCCCGTCGCGATCTATTCGTCCTGAACCGTCGTCTTTTCCACCGGGAACACTTCGAGCAGGTGCTGCACGGTGGGATTCTGCATCACGGCGTCCTTCCGCTCACCGCTCAGCGGCGCGGCCGCCGGGCCCGGCGGCGCCGAGGGCGGCGCGGCCGCGGCCGGCGCAGAGCCGTCGGTGAATCCGATACGCACCGGACGCTTTTCGCCGGTCAGCTTCTCGACGAGCGTCTGCACCAGCCCGCGATTCTCCTCGCATTGCTGCTTCGGCACCTTCTGGTTCGGCTGAAAGGTGAAGGTGACGCCACCCTCGTCGGCCTCGATGCTGAACGCCTGTGCGACGACGAGGTTATAGAAGATCGGTTTGGCTGCCTTGATTTCGGCGAGAAGCGCGTCGCGGTACGGCGCCCCCGGCGAGAGCCCCGCTCCGGTTCGGGGCGGCGCGGCCGCCGTGGCGACCGCCGATGCCGACGGGACTCCGGAAGGCGGACCCGGCCGCGAGGCGGTGTTGGCCGGCCGTGCAGCAGGAGACGATGCCGGAGCGCGACCGGCACCCGTCGCAGCCGTCGCACCCGTCAGACGCGTCGAACTCGAGACGCGCGTCGCACCTATCGCACCCGTTGCGCCGGCCGCACCGGTGAGAAGGTCAGTGAGGGGGACCAGCTTCCTGAGGTGCATCAGGCGCAACAGCGCCATCTCCATGTTGTAGCGCGGCTGATCGGAGGCGCGAATCTCCTGCTCCACGCGGGTCATCAGGTCGAACCCGCGCAGCAGGTCCTCTCGTGACCAGCGACCCACGAGTTGAAGCAGCCGCTCCCGATCGCTGTCGCCGACAACATCGGCGTCGGAGGCGCGAGACTTGTCCACCGAGAGGATCAGCAGGTCGCGCATTGCCCGGGCCAGCTCCCGGCACAGCAGCCGCAGATCGTAGCCGCGTTCGATCGCGCGCTCGGTCAGCGCAAACGCCGCGGCCGCGTCTTCGGCGACCACCGCCTCGAGCATGTCGAACACCAGATCCCGCCCCACCAGCCCGAGCACGGTGACCACGTCTTCGGTGGTGATCTGATCGCCGGCAAACGCGCGGACCTGGTCGAACGCGCTCAGCGAATCGCGCATGCTGCCCTCGCCCGCCCGGGCCAGCAGCAGCAACCCCTCGTCGGGGATGTCGATCCTCTCCTCGTTGGCGATGAAGCGCAGCCGCTCGGCCACGGTCCGGGCCGAGATCGTGCGGAACTCGTGCACCTGCGACCGCGACAGCACCGTGTCGGGGATCTTGTGGAGCTCGGTGGTCGCCATCATGAAGATGACGTGCGGCGGCGGCTCCTCGATCGACTTGAGCAGCGCGTTGAACGACGAGGCCGAGAGCATGTGGACCTCGTCGATGATGAACACCTTGTAGCGGTTGCGGACCGGGGCGATCGACAGGCCCTCGATGATCACCTCGCGGACGTTGTCCACCCCGGTGTGGGTGGCGGCGTCGATCTCGAGGACGTCGATGTCGCGCCCTTCGGCGATCTCGACGCAGGCCTCGCACTCGCCGCAGGGGTCGGGCGTCGGGCCCTTCACGCAGTTCAGCGCCCGGGCCAGGATGCGCGCGCTGGTGGTCTTGCCGCAGCCGCGCGGGCCGGCAAACACGAACGCGTGGGCGATGCGCCGGCTCTTGAGGGCGTTCCTGAGCGTCCGGGTGACGGCCTGCTGGCCGAGCACGTCCTCGAAGCGCTGCGGCCGCCACTTGCGGGCCAGGACCTGGTAGGACATCTCGGAGGTTGAGAGTTTAGAGTTGCCAGTTCACAGTTTCAGTTGGGCAGTTTTCAGGAAACTGTGCACTGTTCACGGGCCCTACCGCGACCCGGGATGACTGCACACATCACGGTCACGACTTAGCGCTGCTGCCTTCCGGCCCTGACGCGGTTCGCCGCCCTGAGATTGCACAGGTCCCGGGCCGCGGTGCGGCCCGCCACCGGCTGGCTGGCTGTCGATACCCCGCCAGTTGCTTGCCAGTGAACTGGAACGAACTTTCAGTGTAGCACCATTGGGCGGTCCGGCAGCCTGAACCGCTCGGCTGCCAGACCGTAGGCGGCGCACAGCGCAGCGGGCCTCCTTCGGCGTCAGGCGCCCTCCGGGCGCAAGAAAGGCCGCTGGCGGGAGAGCGCAGCACGACCTACTTGTCGAGCTCAGCCAGAAGGAGGGTCGCCAACTGCTCGTAGAGGTCCACCGCAGCGACGAGCTCGTCCACCTTGACGTGCTCGTGATCGGTGTGCGCCACGTGGATGGAGCCGGGGCCGAGCAGGAGCGGTGTGCCCCAGTTGGTGAGCAGCGGAATATCCGTGGTGTAGGCGAAGACCGCCGACTCGAACCCGTCGCGCGTCTCGAGTTGCACGGCCGGCACCTCGAGCACCTCATGGATCTCTGCGCGACCGGCAACGGTTGCACCAAGCACGCGGCGGACGGCGTCGTGCCCGCCGACAGTCCGGAACAGGATCTCGGCCGTGGCCTCGGCTGGAATCACGTTCGGGGCGACCCCGCCGGCAATCAGCCCGATCGTGTAGTGGGTGCGGCCGAGCACCTGGTCGTCGGGCCAGGGCGCCGCGCGCAGATCGACGAGGACGTCCACCAGGGCTTCAATCGCGGATCGGCCCAGCGACGGATAGCCTGAGTGCGCGGCGATCCCAGTGGTGCGAAGCCGGACGCGGAGGACGCCCCGCGTGGCTGCCCCTAACCGGTTGTCGGTGGGCTCGCCGTTGATCAGATAACGCGACTGGGATGCGATGCGGTTCGCGGCCACCGCCCCTTCGCTGCCCCGCTCTTCACCGGCCACGAACACCAGCCCGATCCGCGTTTCGCCCCGGGCGCGCAGCCGTTCGGCGGCCGCGACCTGCGCGGCGAGGATGCCCTTGGCGTCGCAGGCGCCGCGGCCGTAGAGCACGCCGTCCTCGAGCCGGCTCGGAAAGAACGGCGGCACGCAGTCGATGTGCGTCGAGAAGACGAGCGCCGGCTCGCCGGCAGCGGCGATCACGTTGATGCGGTCCCCGGCAGCCGGCCCGCCCCGAGCGGAGTCGAAGGATGGGTCGAGGGGCTGCTCGAGCACCGAATAGCCGCGGCCGCGGAGCAACGCCGCCAGCGCCCGGCCCGCCTCTCCTTCCTTCCCCGTCGTCGAGTCGATATCGATGAGCAGCCGCGCCAGCGCGATTGGATCTACCGGATCCACGATTCGAGCTCCGTGCGAGTGTCGGTGCGATCGTCACGATACTTGACGATCACCGGCGTCGCGAGCGAGAGTCCCCAGTCGCGTCCGACGCCAACCGTGACGGCGCGAGCCCCGGGAACGACCACTGCCCCTTCCGGCACGATCAGCGGTTGTCCGGGCTCGGGCCTGATGATGCGGCCGTTCGGCAGATCGTAGACGGGCGTGGAGCCGGTGAGGATGGTGCCGGCGGCAATCACCGCGCGTCGCTTGATCACCGCGCCCTCGTAGATGCCGGTATTCCCGCCGACGAGCACGTCATCTTCGACAATCACCGGCAGCGCCCCGACCGGCTCGATCACCCCGCCCAGCTGCGCGGCGGCGCTGACGTGCACGCGCGCGCCAACCTGCGCGCACGATCCGACCAGCGCGTGCGAGTCGATCAACGTGCCCTCGCCGACGTAGGCGCCGATGTTGACGTACATCGGCGGCATGCAGATGACGCTCGCGCCGAGGAACGCTCCCTCACGAACACTCGAACCGCCCGGCACGATGCGGACGCCCGCCGACGCTCCGGGACGCTTCACCGGCATTGTGTCCTTGTCGTAGAACGGTAATCCGGCGGTGAGATCGACGGTGTCGCCGAACCTGAACCCGAGCAGGATCCCCTGCTTCACCCAGGCGTTGACGCGCCACCCGCTCGGCTCGCTGGTGTCCGGCTCCGCCGCGCGCACCTCGCCCGCGCCAAGCGCGCGCTGCAGCTCGGCAAACGCGGCACGCGCGTCCGCCTTGTCAGCCGCCGCTCCCGCGGCAAAGAGCTTCTCGATCCGTTCGCGCACGCTTAGCCCCTCACAACGTCATCCAGCAACGCCGTCTACAGCATTCCTTCGGCCTGCATCAGCTCCGCGTTGAGGATCGCCGCGCCGGCCGCGCCGCGCACCGTGTTGTGCCCCAGAGCCACGAACCGGGTCTGCAGCACCGGGCAGGGACGGACCCTGCCGACGCTCACCGCCATGCCGCCGCCGAGGTCCGCGTCCAGCCGTGGCTGCGGACGGTTCGGCTCGTCCATCACTACGATCGCAGGCTGCGGCGCAGTCGGCAGCGAAAGCTCCTGCGGGCGGCCGCGAAACGAACGGAGCGCTTCCACAACCGCCTCGGGCCGCGGCTTCGTGCCCAGTTCGACGGACACCGTCATCGTGTGGCCGTCAAGAATCGGAACGCGGTTGGTGTGGGCGCTGATCACCGCCGGGTGCGGCGCCCGTCCGCCGTCGGCGCCGAGAATCTTCAGCGTCTCACTCTGCATCTTCTCCTCCTCGCCGCCGATGAACGGGACGACGTTGCCGAGGATGTCCAACGAGGGCACGCCGGGGTACCCGGCACCGGACACCGCCTGCATCGTCGACACGACGACGGAGCGAATGTCGAAGGAACGGAGCGGCGCCAGCGCCATGGCGAGGACGATCGTCGAGCAATTCGGATTCGTGACAATCGCGCCGGTCCATCCCTTGTGCCTGCGCTGCTCGTTGATCAGGCTGAGATGGTCAGCGTTCACCTCCGGGATCAGCAACGGGACCAGCGGATCCATCCGGTAATTGCGCGCGTTGCTGACTACGATATGGCCGGCGGCTGCAAACGCACCCTCGATCTCTCCGGCGACGCTCGCGTCGAGCCCGGAAAAGACCACCTTCGGCCCACGCCCCGGCACACAGGCTTCGACGGTGCGGCCAGCGGCTTCATCGGGGACCGGCGCGGAGAGGCGCCACGGCGCGACGCTCTTGTAAGTTTTGCCTTCGGAGCGCTCACTGGCTGCCAGCCATGCGGGTGAAAACCACGGATGCCGCGACAGCCGCGACACGAACTGCTGCCCGACAACGCCCGTCGCCCCGAGAACGCCCACTTCGATCCTATTCACGTAAACTCCCTCCACGGTCCCGAAGATCCTATCGGATCATCGCGGGCGGTCGCGATCGAACCGTCATCTGGGACGGCTCGCCGCTCGTAACGGAAGCATGCGCGGATGCCGGAACGGATGTGTCATGTTCATCGTTGAGCGGTCCCTTGCCCGTCCGGTAGACTCGACCCCTCACTGCCGTTTCCACGAGGCGCTGGCCCAATGAATCGACGCATCTGCTCGCTGCCGCTCGTCCTCGCCGCGGTCGGCGTGTGCGCGACGCTGGCGTCCGGCCAGGGGAGGGTCGGGGGATCGCGGCAGGCCTTGGAGGGCACCTGGAACTCGGGCACGGCGACGCCGCTCGAGCGGCCGGCGGCGCTCAAGGACAAAGCATTCTTCACGCCGCAAGAGGCGGCAGCATTTGAGCGGCAGATCGCCCAGCGCAATGAAGAGCCAGCGGCTGGCGCGGCGCGGACCGGAACCGGCACCTACAACAACTTCTACCGGGAATGGGGCACCCGCGTCGTCAAGACGCGGCGCACCTCGATCGTGATCGACCCGCCGGACGGGCACATTCCACCGCTGACGCCAGCGGCCGAGGAATTCAGGAAGAAGCGTCTCGACGCGATGGGGCGTGCGGAGAACCCCGAGGATCTCGGCCTTCAGGATCAGTGCGTCTCGTTTCTCACTGCGGGTCCGCCGCTCCTGCCCTACTCCTACAACAGCAACTACCAGATCGTCGTCGCCAAGGACGCCGTCCTGATACTCGCGGAGATGATCCACGACGCCCGCATCGTCCACATGGACGGCCGTCCTCATCCGCCCAGGAGCGTCGCGCTTCCGCTCGGACACTCCACCGGGCGCTGGGACGGCAACACGCTGATCGTGGACACCACGAACTTCAAGTCAGGGAACGGCTACTACGGCGACGCGGGCGGAAACTTCGGCTGGGACGAGAACCTGCACATCGTCGAACGTTTCAGCCTGTTCGACGCTGACACGCTGCTCTATCAGTTCGAGATCGACGATTCGACCGCATTCACGCACCCGTGGAAGGGTGAGCTGACGATGGATCGCACGACTGAATTGATCTACGAGTACGCGTGTCACGAGGCGAACTACTCGCTCGAGAACATGATGCGCGGCTACCGCGCGGCGGAACAAAAGCCCCCCGGGCGTTAACAGGCTGCCTTCTGCCTTTTGCCTTCTGCCTTCTGCCTTCTGCCTTTGTCTACGCCCTGTCCCACCATTTCGAGAGCGCATGGCCGGGCACCCGCGGTCGGTCGGTGTAGTGCGACGTATCGTTGAAAAGCATCAGCCGCGCCCGCACCGGATCCCTGAAGTCGAGGACATTGAGGCAGGCGGGAGCCTGGTCGAGGCGATCGCGGTAACCGCGAGGATCGAAAGCGAGGAGGCTGCTGAGTATCAGGCGGAGCGTCGCCTTGTGTGAGACGACCAGCACCTGCCCGCCCGCATGCCCGGTGACGATGTCCCGAATCACCGGAAGCGCACGGGCCAGAACGGCGAGGCCAGACTCACCGCGAGCCGGCGCGAAGGTAAACGGATCCTCCTCCCACGCGGCGTACTCGGCGCCAAACTCACGCTCGACGTCTTCGCGCTTCATGCCCTCCCAGTGGCCGTGACCGATCTCCTGCAGCCCGTCGCGGGTGACGGGCTCGAGCCGGCAGTGCCCGGCCACGATACGCGCGGTGTCGAGCGCCCGCGACAACGGACTCGAGTAGATCGCCGTAATGTCGAGCTGCGATAGCCGTTCTCCCAGTCGCTCAGCCTGCCAGCGGCCCTGCTCCGACAGTTCGGCGCCGCTCGAACCTGAAAAGCGGTCTTCCTGGGTCGCGGTCGTGGCGCCGTGCCGGGCCAGGAGGAGACGCGTGATGCTCATCGGGTCATTCTTGCAGCTTCACGAGACGTTCACCACGAGGCCTGCAGAAGGAGCGCAACCCACCCGTCTCGGGCTGACGATGCGATGCGCTGCATGCCCCAACCGACGTAGGCATTCTCAACCTCGCTTCTGGTCGAAGAGCGAATGCCCGAGAGCAGCAACTGGCCGCGGTGCCCGACCCGCCGCACCAATTCGGGGGCGAGCTCCAGCAGCGGGCCGGTCAGCAGGTTGGCCATCACCAGCGGCCACGCGCCAATCACGGCCGCCGGCCCGCCGTGGACCAGGTGCAGCCGGCTGCCCAGGTCATTGAGACGGGCGTTGGCCGCGGCTGCGTTCATCGCGCCAGGATCGATGTCGAGGCCGACCGCGCGTGGAACTCCGAGGGTCAGCGCCGCCAGGGCGAGCACACCCGAACCAGTGCCCACGTCGAGCACCCTGCTGGGAGGCGCGTGCCCGACCACGTCGTGGACTGTCTGGAGGCACAGTACCGTCGTCGGGTGCAAACCCGTGCCGAAGGCTCGCGCATCCGTGAGCCGGATGGTTCCAGGTTCGGATTGGTAGTGCGCCGGTACTATCCGCACGCCGCCAACGTGCACCGGCCGCGGGCTCAGGACCCACACCGACCCAGCATCGCGTTCCTCGGCCGGCGCAACGCCCAGGACCGTGACGCCGAGTGCGCTCGACACCTCATCGGGAGTGACTCGGTCGGGCATCAGCGCCGCAGTCCTGCCTTCCGTCGTCAACTCGAGGTCGAGCGCGCCAAGGCCGACGAGGCGATCGAACGCGCGGTCGTCGAGTGCGGGGAGATCGATGCGGTAAGGCATGTCGAGCCAGACGTCGGGGGAACAGCATCAGTGCGATTGCGGCTCTCGGGGCCAGACCGGGCTGACCAGCTCGATGCGCCAGATCGGACCGCCAGGATAGAGCGCCTGCTCAGACTTCACGAACGCCGGCGCTTCCCCGCCGAGAATCCACACGTGCGAGTCCGGCGGCTGCTTCCCAAGCAGCGGAGCAAGCACTCCACTGAGTCCGCCGAGGTCAACCTTCAACCGGTAGTTGGTTGCCGTCCGCCCGGTGCCGCCAGTTGCAAAGCGCTCGGAACCGGCGGCCGTCACCTCCAACTTCACCAGCCGCGGTTTCGGCGTCGCCGCGACGAACGACAGCGATTTCGGAGGAGCCTGCGGGTTCACGTTCTTCAGGAGGGTGAGGATGAGACCATTCGCGAGGTCGGGCGGCAGCTCCAATTGTTCTGACTCGGTCTTCGTCTCACCGTCATCCGAGTAGCGCACGACGACCTTGCCGCTCGGGGCGTCGATGGTCATGTCGAGCGACCGGGCAAAGCTCGGCCCCTTCTGAACCAGGTGGTCGCTGACCAGTCGGAACTGCTGCCGCTGTGTGAAAACGGCCGTCTCCTCGTGAGCCGACCCGTCCTTGAACCGGAAACTCAGGCGCGACGTCACGCGGTCGCCGCGGGCGGTCTGGACCAGTTCACCATCGGCAATCGAGTCACCGTCCAGTGTCCGGAGCACGAGGAAGCCGTGGACGATGCCTTCGCTGTGGCGGACCGCAACCGGTTCGGCGCCGAGCACGTGCGTGCAGATGGCCGCCAGCATCGAAGCGATCGCGCCCACACTTCTCCTGCGGTTGCTCCAAATGCTCACCCGGCACCGTCGCCCTTCCGTTGGCGCATCTCACAGCGATGCTACACCTCCCCGCACGCCTGCAAGCGGGGCCGCAGCGCAAGGCTCAGCCAGGCAACTCACCTGCCGCCAGCGGCCAGCAACTGCTCCAACCGATCGAACCCGGCGATCATGCCGCGCTCCATCCCCGATCGGCTCGCGATGTCGCGCGCCTCGCGCGACTCGTATGCGACGACGAGCCTGACGGTTGTGATTCCGCTCCGCTCCTCGAAGGTTGTCGTGTTTATCGCCTCGCCTGGATACCAGGCATCGTCGAACTTCTCGGTGATCACGAGCTTCTGCGGCGGGACGATCTCCCGGAACGTGCCGCCCATCCCCATCTCCGCGCCGGTTGACTCCTTGCGCCACACGTAGCGGTAGGCGCCACCGACGCGCAAGTCGATCTCGCACATGGGCATCGTCCAGCCATCCGGTCCGAGCAGCCAGCGTCGGACCAGATCCGGCCGGGTGAATGCGTCGAAAACCAGCGCACGCGGTGCGTCGAAGTCACGCTCGACAAGAATCTCGCGGTCGCTCGGAGTGGAGAGCTTGAACGTCTGCGGGTAGAACAACATGTGTCGGCTCCTTAGCGCCCCCGTCTCCGAGAGCGAGGCTGTCGCGGTGACTTCCGAGGCTGCAGCTCGACGAGCACGTCGTCGAGGCGGCGGAACGACGATTCCCAGAACTCGCGGTATTGCTCGAGCCAGCCGTTCGCTTCGGCCAGCCGGGCCGGTTGCAATCGCCGCGGCCGGCGTTGCCCGTCCCGATCTGTCGTGACCAGTCCGGCACTCTCGAGCACCTTGAGGTGCTTCGAGATGGCCGGCTGGGTCATGTCGAAGGGTTCGGTCAGCTCGTTGACAGTGGCGGCTCCCGCAGCCAGGCGGGCGAGGATGGCGCGGCGGGTCGGGTCGGCAAGAGCGGCGAATGTGGCGTCCAGGCGAGCCGATTCCATAGCCATAATGTTATATAACCATTTAGTAATTCATATGCCGTGGGATGTCAAGGGACTTCCGCTGGTCTGGATCGGGCGTAAGCTTACAGTCCCGACGCGCGACGAGAACCGCCATGCAACTCACCGGCATTCACCACCTCACCGCGATCTCCGCCGCGATCAAGGACAATCATCGCTTCTACACCCGCACCATGGGCATGCGCCTGGTCAAGCGGTCGGTGAACCAGGACGACGTGAAGGCCTATCACCTGTTCTACGCAGACGCGAAAGGCAGTCCGGGTACGGACCTGACGTTCTTCGACTGGCCGGTCCCGCGCGAGCGCCGCGGGACCCGGAGCATCGTCCGCACATCCCTCCGCGTGAACGGCGAGCCTGCGCTGAAGTGGTGGGGGCAACGATTCGCCGAGCTACAGGTGAACCATGGCGAGATCGTCGAACGCGATCGCCGCCTCACTCTCCAGTTCGAAGATCCCGAAGGGCAGCGTCTCGCGCTGGTCGACGACGGCGGCGCCGGCGATCCACCGGTACCGTGGGATCGGAGCCCGATTCCCGTTCAGTATCAGATCCGCGGACTCGGCCCGATCGTCATCAGCGTTCCGACCCTGAAGCCGACCGACGCGCTGTTGACCCGCGTCTTCAACATGCGCCTCATCCGCGATTGTTCGCATCCCGATAATCCGGGCACGACGGTGCATGTCTTCGAGATGGGCGATGGTGGGCCGCAGGCCGAGCTGCACGTTGCGGTGCAGCCCGACTTGCCGCCATCGGGCCAGGGGGCCGGCGGCGTCCATCACGTGGCATTCCGGACGCCCGACGGCAACTACGACGCGTGGGCCGACCGCTTGAACGAGTTCGATATTCCTAACAGCGGCAAGGTCGATCGGTTCTGGTTTCGCAGCCTGTACGTGCGCGAGCCGAACGGCGTACTGTTCGAGATCGCGACCGACGGGCCCGGGTTCGCCGTGGATGAGGATCCCGAGACGCTTGGCGAAAAGGTGGTGCTCCCGCCGTTCCTGGAACCCTACCGGGGCCAGATCGTCGCCAATCTGAAGCCAATTGACTGAGCCGGCCCGCCTCTCGACGGGCTCACCGGCTTGACTCTATCGGTAGCTGAGGGACCAGGTACAGGAGAGCGTGCCCGACGAGCCGCCAGGCTGCTGCGGCGAGTCGCCGCCGCTGGTCGGCCGGCTCCAGGTGCCTGTCACGTTCGTCGCCGTCGAGGAACTGGCGGAGAACGGCGGGAAGTCAATCTCATAAAGATCGAAGGATGTGGGTGTGCCCGCGATGCCGGCCCGAATGATGATGCCGGTGGTCGTCCGATCGAAGCCGGTGATGCCGGTTGACGCGATAACGGTGGCTGAAAAATCGGTACGGGCGGCCGCGTTGATCGTCCAGCTCTTGCCGACACCGCCGCCCGATCCCTGTGCAGTCCATACGACCGGGTAGTTGGTGCGCGCGCTGCTCACCACCTGTGGCGGCCCGCCGACAAACCAGGTCTGGACTTCGTCGTGATGGTAGGCGCTCGGGCCGACAATGGCGAGACGGCACACGATCTCGCCGGCCCATCCCGGTGCACTACCCACGGTCAACAGGATTTCGTTCGACGAAGGCGAGATGAACGCCGGCGCACCGCAGTCGGGGCTCTTCGCGTACAGGCGGATGAAGTAGGAGCCCGCCGTCACGTTCGACGCGCTCAGAGTGAGGGCGGTGCTGCCCGTGTCGAAGTTGGCGAGGTTGGCACTGCCCGGGACACTTCCAGCCTGCAAGACATACGAGGTGGGCGTGCCGGTCGCGGGAGGCTGCCACGAGAGCGTGACGTTGCCGCCAGACTGCGACGCAATGGCCAGGTCTCGCGGCGCGGAAGGACATACCCCGCCGCCTCCGGTGCTCACAATCAGCTGGACCTGGTTCGACGCCGCACCGGCGCCGTTTGCATCCATCGCTCGCACGCGCACGTAGTAGGTGCCTGCCGGCACTCCGGGCACCACCAGCGTCGTCTGGGCATTCCCGGTATTGAAATTCGCCAGGTTTGCCGCGCCGCCAGGTGTGCTCGACGCTTCGACGATGTAGCTGAGTGGTACCCCGGTCGCCGGCGCGGACCATGACAGCGTCACAGTGGGGCCGCTGGCCAGCACAGGCTGGTTGTTGTTGAGCGACGGCGCGCCGACCGTCACCGCGCTCACAATCAGCTGGACTTCGTTCGACGGCTGGCTGGCACCGCTCGCGTCACGCGCCCTCACGCGCACGTAGTAGGTGGCGGCCGGAACGCCAGTCACCGTCAGCGACGTCTGTGAACTGCCGGTATCGAAATTCGCCAGATTCGCCGGACCGCTTGGCGTGCTCGACGCTTCGACGATGTAGCTGAGTGGCACCCCGATGCTCGGCATGGACCACAACAGCGTCACAGTGGGACCGCTGGTTTGCACCGGCTGGTTGTTATTGAGAATGGGCGCGCCGACCAGAGCTGGCGACGCCCACACAGCCTGCGAAGCGGGTTCGGGGAGCGCCGTGTTGCGCGCGAGGACATCACCGACGATGCCCGATGTCGCGATAACAGTTGCCAACGCAACCCGCAGTTTCGAATTCGATCGGCTCGTCATGGCTTCGCCTGTCGTCCGCGCGTATTACGCAGCGGGACGCTACCACCTCGAATTCGCCGCGGTCAACCCAGCATCCGGGTGCGCGCCGCACACCCGGATGTGATGAATTCGGCTCGCCTATTCCCCCGAGCGGCCGCGCGACACTTGCTTCTTGTAGATCCGGCTCTCGACAGCACCCGCCCCGGTCACGATCGCTCGAATCTCGGTCCCGTCATCGTCGACGACGAAGTCCAGGTTGACAGTGCTGCCGAAGGGCAGCACGAAGAGCGTCATCGAGCCGGTGCAATCCGGATTCACCGCATACGTGCCGTGCACGGTCGCCCGGACAATGTTGCCGTTCGCGCTCAGGGTCGCGGTGGCATCGGTGCCGCCGTCGCCGTCGAAAGTCTGGCGGCCGACTTCAGCGAAGGGACCAGCAAACGGGGCCGGGAGCGCGAGCAGCGTCCCGACGCTGGTAAATCCAAAGCTGCCCTGCAGGCTGGCGTTCGAGCAGGCCGGCCCATGCCCGCCAGGATCGCGACCGGTGGCGAGCGGCTCGCCCCGTTCGGGAGTGCCGGACGCCTCCATCGCGGTTGTCAACCCGGCGATCAGGCCGGCCGTCAACAGTCCCCTGACCAGATGTTTCACCATACCGTCGGCTCCTTTCGCGGTCGCCCCAGCGACCCCTTATCTGGATAGGCGCAAAAGCCCCGGCGGAACTATCAGTCGAACAGATAGCGAAGACGTATACTCAGCCAGCGGCATGATGCATCCGGACGCGACCGCGCGTGACACGGTTCGCGGCGACGTCACCACCCTCCTCCGCGCCTGGAGCGACGGTGATCAGCACGCGCTCGCTCAGCTGACACCGATCGTGTACGTCGAGCTCCACCGGCTGGCGCGGCACTACATGAAACGCGAGCGTGCCGGCCACAGCCTGCAGACGACGGCACTGGTCAACGAAGCCTACGTCCGGCTGGTGGATTACACGCGCATGCACTGGCAGGACCGCGCCCATTTCCTGGCCGTCTCGGCCCAGGCGATGCGGCGCATCCTCGTCGATCACGCGCGGCGGCGCAATGTGAAGCGCGGCGCGGATCTCGAGCATGTCTCGCTCGACGAAGCGGTCGTCATCGGCCCCGATCGCTCCAGCGATTTCGTGTCCCTGGACGATGCCCTCAACGCGCTGGCCGAGCGGGCGCCACGCAAGGCGCAGGTGGTCGAGCTGCGGTTCTTCGGCGGCCTGAGCGTCGACGAGACCGCCGAAGTACTCCACGTCTCGGCGATCACCGTGATGCGCGAATGGAAGTCGGCGAAAGCCTGGTTGTATCGCGAGCTGACCGGCGGGAATGGGCATGGACCCCGAACGCTGGAATCACGTCGATAGGCTGCTGCAGTCGGTGCTCGACCGTCCCTTGGCTGAGCGCGACCTGTTTCTGCAGGACGCCTGCCGCGGCGACGGGCCGCTGGAGCACGAAATCCGTTCGCTCATCGCTGCTCACGACCGCGCCGGCGAGTTTCTTGGCGCTCCGGCGATCGACCTGGCGGCACGCCAGATCAGCGGACCGGACGTCAATGAGGGTGAGATCGGCGGCGATCCGTTGATCGGTCAGACGTTCTCGCACTACTGCATCGCCGGAAAGCTGGGCGGCGGCGGCATGGGCGTCGTCTACAGTGCCGAGGACGCCCGGCTGCAGCGCCCCGTCGCGCTGAAATTCCTCACGCCGGAGCTGGCCGGCGACCTAGACGCGGTGACCCGGTTCCGCCGGGAAGCGCGCGCCGCCTCGGCGCTCAATCATCCGAACATCTGCACCATTTACGACATCGGCGAACGGGACGGCCGCGCGTTCCTGGTCATGGAGCTTCTCGACGGGTCGACGCTCAAGCATCGCATCGGCGCTCGCCCGCTCCCTCTCGAGCTGCTGCTGCCGATGGCCATCGAGATGGCCGACGCGCTCGAGGCCGCGCACGCTGCCGGGATCATCCACCGCGACCTCAAGCCGGCAAACCTCTTCGTGACCGGCCGTGGGCACGTGAAGATCCTCGACTTCGGACTGGCGAAGGTCCGGCCGATCGCTGGCGACGGAGCGCAGTTGACGACGACCGCATGGAGCATGACCAATCCTGGCAGTGCCGTCGGGACGCTCGGCTACATGTCGCCCGAGCAGGTTCGTGGGCAGGAAGTCGACGCCCGCACCGACCTGTTTTCGATGGGCGTCGTGCTCTACGAAATGGCGACCGGCACCATGGCCTTCCGCGGCGAGACTGCCGGAGTAATCTTCGATGCGATCCTCAACCGCGCGCCGGTCCCGCTCGCGCAGGTCGACGCCGCCCTGCCGCCGGAGCTGCAGCGGATCATCGACAGATGCCTGGAGAAGGACAGGGCGGATCGCTATCCGGATGCCGCTGCGCTTCGTAGTGATCTGGAGCGGCTGAAGCACGATCGCGATTCGGGTCGTCAGTCGTCCCCCGCGGTCAATGAGCGCAAACCGCCGGGAACATGGCGGTGGAAAGCATGGGGATCGGCGGCGGCGCTGGTCGTTGCTGCTCTCGTCGGCGGCAGGTTATACCTCCAGCGGCCGCCACAGCTGACCGACAGGGACACGATCCTCCTCGCCGACTTCACCAACCGCACCGGCGATGAGGTATTCGATGAAACGTTACGGCAGGGACTGGCCGTGCAGCTCGAACAATCGCCGTTCCTCAGCCTCGTCTCCGACGATCGAATCCGAAGCACGCTCCGGTTGATGGACCAGCCGGCCGAGACGCGGTTGACTCCCGAGGTCGCGCAAGCCGTCTGCGTCCGGACGTCGAGTCGCGCGGTGCTCGAGGGCTCGATCGCGACGCTGGGCAGCCAGTACGTCCTCGGCATTCGCGCCAGGAACTGCGCCACCGGCGCCATCCTCGCCGACGAGCAGACGCAGGCGGCGCGGAAGGAGGACGTGCTCAACGCCCTCAGCCAGGTGGCGAACCGGTTTCGGACGCGCGTCGGTGAATCGCTCGCGCTCGTCGAAAAATACTCGACGCCGCTCGAGGAAGCGACGACGCCGTCGCTCGAAGCTCTGAAGGCCTACAGCGCCGGGACCCGGCTGGAAGCCTCGGTCGGCCACGCTCCGTCCAATGCGTCGTTCAAGCGGGCCATCGAGCTCGACCCGAACTTCGCCATCGCACATGCCCGGCTCGGCCTCAATTACAGCGTCCTCGGCGAAACCGCGCTGTCCCGCGAGCACACCATCAAGGCCTACCAGCTCCGGAACCGGGCCAGCGACCTCGAGCGGTTTCTCATCGCGACGATGTACGACCGGCAGGTGACCGGGAACCTGGAACGCGAGCAGCAGACGCTGGAGTCCTGGATGCAGGCCTATCCTCGCGACCCCCGCCCACCCGGATTGTTGTCGGGGTTCGCCGCGACCAGCACCGGCAGGTATGAGCTGTCGGTCGAGTCGGCCACCAGGGCGCTCGCGATCGACCCCGGGCAAATGCTGGCGTGGGGAACCAGGACAATGAGCTCGTTCTATCTCGGCCGCGTCGCCGACGCGGAAGCCATCATCCGGCAGCATCCGGAACGGCCGCTGAACGTGCCGGGATTCCTGATGGTGCCGTATTTCGTTTCCTATCTGAACGACGACCAGGAGAGCATGAACGCCCAACGGGCCGCCGCCAAGGGGCAGTCGGGCGGCACCTACGCGGACAACATGCTGGCCCACGTGGACGCGCTCGCGCTCGCCCGTGCCGGCCGGCTGCGCGAGGCCAGAGTCGCGGCCCGCACCGCCGTCGATCACGCCCGATACGCAGGCGATCGGGAACGCGCGGCCATGTTCCAGGGCGGAGTCGCGGCGTGGGAGGCGCTCTACGGCAACGCTACTGCCGCTCGGCGTACCGCCAACGAGGTTCTCGAACTCGCCCGGGGGCGCGACGTGAACTACGCCGCCGCCTTCGCCCTCGCGCTTGCCGGCGATGTGACGCGGGCGCGCCCGATCGCCGACGATTTGGCTCAGTCGTTCCCGGAGGATACGTCGGTGCAGTTCATGTACCTGCCGACCCTCCGGGCACTGTTCGCGCTGACCGCCTCGCAGCCCGCGGCCGCCGTCGCCCACCTCGAAGCGGCCCGCCGGTTCGACCTTGCGGTCGGCGGACTCGGCTTTACCGGGTTCTTCAGCGCGATGTACCCGGTGTACGTTCGGGGCGAGGCATATCTCACCGCCCATCAGCCCAAACAAGCGGCCGCGGAGTTCCAGAAGATTCTCGACCACCGGACGATCGTGGTGGCCGACCCGATGGACGCACTGGCGCGCCTCCAGCTCGCCCGGGCGCTGGCCGCCGGCGGTGACGCGGCATCGGCCAGGCGCGCTTACGAGGACCTGTTCACGGTGTGGAAGAACGCCGACCCCGACATCCAGGCGCTCGCCGCGGCACGCGCCGAACACGCACAGCTCCGTTAGTGGTCTCTCCCCTGGCGCTTCATTAAGGGTTACTTGCTCGTCGAGCCCGGCCCGCCGTCGGGATTCCTGACCACCACCCGCCTCGCCAGCGATCCGATAGTCGTTACCAGCTCTGCCGGGTCGATCGGTTTGGCGAGATGGATCTGGAAGCCGGCCTGCAGCACCTTCATTCGATCCTCCGATCGAGCGTAGGCGGTCAGCGCTGCGGCGGGGAGCTCGCGGACGCGCGAATTATCGTGGCGCCTCAGCCGGTCGATGAACGCGAACCCGTCCATCTTCGGCATACCAAGGTCCGCCACGATGACGTCGGGGATCTCGAGCACGAGCTTTTCGAGCGCGCTTTCCGCGGATTGCGCTGTCGTCACACGAGCCCCAGCGGCTTCGAGCACTTCGCTGACCAACGCCAGCGCGTCCGGCTCGTCGTCGACGGTGAGCACGTGAATCCCGTGGAGACTCTCGGTGCTGACGTTCGCCAAGCTCGATCCTGCGCGCGGGTGGACGCGTGGCTTGTCGTCGCGGAGCGTGTGGACGATCATGAGCGGAATCTTGACGCGGAACGTGGCGCCCTGACCCACGCCCGCGCTCGAGGCGTCGATGGTCCCGCCGTGCATCTCGATCAACTGGCGCGCGATCGACAGGCCCAGCCCAAGCCCGCCGCGTTCGCGCGTGAAGCCGGCGTCCGCCTGCCGAAACCGTTCGAAGACGTGAGGCAGGAACTCCGGCGGAATGCCGATGCCCGTGTCGCTGACGATCAGCTCGACGTGGGAATTCACGCGCTCGAGCCGCACCTGGGCCCGGCCGCCGCGATTCGTGAACTTGACAGCGTTCGAGAGCAGGTTCCACAGCACCTGCCTCAGGCGCTCGGGGTCTCCCGAGACCGGCGCTGCGGCCGGATCCAGGACGATTTCGACCCGCACACCCTTGGCATCGGCAGCAGGCGCGATCGCATCAACCGCGGTGCGAACGATGGTTGGGAAATCGACCGGTTGGACATTGAGCCGGATCTTGCCTGACACGATCCGCGAGATGTCGAGGACGTCCTCGACAATCTGGGTCAACGAGGTTGCGTTTCGTTCGATCGTGTCGATGGCCTTTTCCCTCCGGTCCGGGGCGATGATGCCGGTCCGCAGCATTCGCGAGTAGCCCAGAATCGCGTTCAGCGGCGTCCGGAGCTCGTGCGACAGGCTGGCGAGGAACTCGTCCTTCACGCGGCTCGCGTCCTGGACGCTCATGTACAGCCTGGCGTTTTCGAGCGCGACCGACGCCCACGCGGCGATGCCGACGGCAATTCGCTCGTGGTGCGCATCGAACCTTCCAACCGCTGAATGCCCGAAGAACAGCCCGCCGATGACTTCGGCGCCTCTGCCCTTGACCGGAACCGCGAGATAGCTGCGGACCGGGAGGTGTCCAGGCGGCATGCCGTGGTAGGGCGCGTTGTGACCGTATCTCGGGTCCTTGGTGATATCGGCGCTGCGGACGACACCGGTTCCCTTGAACGTCGGCTCGAATACCTCGGTGTTGCGCGGCATGGGGAACTTCGAGAACGCGTCGCGCGACACGCC
Organism: uncultured Acidobacteriota bacterium; assembly: GCA_963709325.1. Classification (GTDB taxonomy): domain Bacteria; phylum Acidobacteriota; class Vicinamibacteria; order Vicinamibacterales; family UBA2999; genus VFZN01. Next base: position 776,163 of record CAVPVV010000003.1, read on the forward strand.
TGAGATCGTGTACAGCGTGTAGTTCTCCCCGCGCTCGTCGATCACGTTGTAGAAGAAAGCACCGAACTCGGCGGTCGTCAACTGCGTCGCGGCGTCGGTGACCGCCTGGACCACCTTGTCGCGATCGAGATCCGAGGCGACGATCGCTCCGACGTTGTTGAGCGTTTCGGTGACCGCCGCGTTCTCTTCGATCAATCGGACCCGCTCGGCTTCGGCCTGGCGGATTGCCGTGATGTCGCGTCCGATCTTCGAGGCGCCGATGATCCGGCCGGAGTCGTCCCGCACCGGCGAGATCGTGAGCGCGATGTCGAGCCGCCGGCCGTCTTTGGTCACCCGGACGGTCTCGAAGTGCTCGACCCGCTCGCCGCGTCCGAGGCGCGCGAGGATTTCGTCCTCTTCCGACTGGCGATCGGGAGGGACCAGGATCCGGACGTTCTTGCCGATGAGATCCTCGGACGAGTAGCCGAACAATCGCTCTGTCGCGGGGTTGCACCACTGGATGACGCCGTCGAGACTCTTGGCGATGATCGCATCGTCAGCCGAGTCTACGAGGGCGGCCAGGTGCGCCTTTGCAGCGGCCGCTCGTCTCTGTTCGGAGATGTCACGGAAATAGCAGACGAGGCCAAACCGGCCGTCCGGCAGCGTGATCCGATCGACGCGCCATTCGTAGTACTCGAACGCTTCGCGATCGATTCGGAATCCACCGCCTTCCGACGCGAGGTACGGTTCGCCGGTGTCGAGCGTGTGGCGAAAGATGGCGACCATCTCGTCCGCAAGCTCCTTCGGCCACAGCCGGTGCGTGACCTCGTCAAAGTCTTGCCCGACGAATCCGCCCGGGATCTCCGCGAACACGGGAAGCGCCACCGGATTGGCTTCGATGATCCGGAAGTCGGCATCGACGAGATACACGCCGAGCGGCGCCTGGTTGAGCAGGGTCTGGTGCTGGTCCCGCTGGTATCGCAAGACCCGTTCGGTCTCCTGCCGGAGACGCGCCAGCCGGAGTTGTGAGCCGACGCAGGCGAGCAACTCGCGCGCGCTGAACGGCTTGACGAGGTACTCGTCGGCGCCGGCCTTCAGCCCTTCGATGCGCGACTCCTCACCGGCCCGCGCCGACAGGAGGACGACCGGTATGGACTGGGTGCGCTGATCGCCGCGGACGGCGGCGAGTAGTCCAAAGCCGTCCAGTTCCGGCATCATCACGTCGCTCAGCACCAGATCGGGCGCCTCCTCCCCGATGCGATCGAGCGCGGCGCGGCCGTCGGCGACGACCTCGACGCGATAGTACGGACCGAGAATCCGGGCCAGGTAGTCCCGCATGTCGGCGTTGTCATCGGCAACCAGGATCCGCGCATTTGCGTCCGAATCGCCTCCTGCGGGCGATGCCGGCGCGAGCGAGTCGGCAAGCGACCGAACGGCAGGCGCGGCGCCGGGCAGCCATCGAAGCGCCTCTTCCACGTAGGGCGTGGCGCCGATTGTCGTCGGAGCGAGCTGACGGTTTGCCGAGATGCGGTCGGCAGGAAGATGAGATGTACCGGCGCGGACGCTGACGGTGAAGCTCGCGCCCCGTCCGGCCTCGCTCGAGACCGCGACGCTCCCGCCGTGCAGCCGGGCAAGCTCCTGGACGAGCGCCAGGCCGATTCCGGTGCCTTCCTGGGTTCGCGCTTTCACCCGCGTGACGCGGTGGAACCGCTCGAAGATCCGGCCCAGATCCTGCTCGGGAATGCCGGCGCCGGTATCGCTGACCCGCAGCTCCACGTGATCGTCCTGCCATCGCAGCTGAACGCGGATCTCGCCTTCGAACGTGAACTTGAACGCGTTCGACAGCAGGTTGAGAACGATCTTCTCCCACATGTCGCGGTCGACGAAGACCGGTTGGGGGAGCGGCGGGCAATCCACGATCAGCGCGAGGCCCGCTTTTTCCATCGCCGATCGGAACGCGCTCGCCAGGTCGATCGTGAGCGATGACAGATCGGTCGGTTCGTAGTTGGCCTCGATCCGGCCGGCCTCGATGCGGGAGAAATCCAGGAGCGTGTTGACCAGCCGCAGCAGCCGCAACGCGTTCCGGTGCGCGGTTTCAATCCGCTCGCGATGCGCCGGCGGTCCAGGCGCCGGATCGGCAAGCTCGTCTTCAAGCGGACCGACCAGCAAGGTCAGCGGCGTCCGGAACTCATGGCTGACGTTGCTGAAGAACGCCGTCTTGGCCCGATCGATGGCCGCGAGCGCTTCTGCGCGCTGCCGTTCCGTCTCATAGGCCCGCGCATTGGTCAGCGCGGTTGCCAGCTGATCCGCAACCAGATCGAGAAAGCTGCGATAGCTGTCGTCGAAGGGCCGCCGTGGATTGACGCCGATGATCACTCGGCCAGGCCCGCTGCCGGCAGACGAGGGAATGACAAGGGTCTTGGCCAGATCGGGACTGGCCTCGGCGAGCTGCTGCTCGGCCCCGGGCGTAGCGGCCTGAAGGTTGTCATCGAGGTACGCCAGAGCGAACGCGACATCCGGCTTCCCCGTCAGTGTCTCCATCGCCAGCACGCAGGCGTCACGCTCGGTTCGCGCGGTGGCGTTGCGGGCGGCGAGATCCCGAAGCAGCGCCAGCCGGCGTTCGCCGACGACCCGCTCGGTCGTTTCCGTAACGATGCAGAAGACGCCGCCGACAGTGCCGGACTCGACACGGACCGGATCGTAGGAGACGTCGAAATAGGTGTCCTCGACGAATCCGTACCGCTCGAGGACGAAGAGAAGATCGCGTGCCCAGAACGCCTCGCCGGTGCGAACCACGCCCTCGAGCAGCGCGTGCAGGCCCACTTGCGTGTCCCAGATCTCGCTCCATGCGTTTCGGCCCGGCAGCCCCAGCACGTCAGGATGCTTGGCGCCGAACACCGGCCGGTACGCATCGTTGTAGAGGACGTTGAACTCGGGACCCCAGAACAGGACGATCTGCGCCTTCGACGGAAGCAGCATGCTGACGGTGCTGCGAAGGCTCTGCGGCCACAGGTGCGGCGGACCTAGCGCCGTCCGCGACCAATCCATCTCCCGCATGCGGCCGCCCATTTCGCCGCCGCCGGCGAGAAACGTCAGCGTCGAGGGATCAATTGAGGGCGTCTTCATTCGGGAAGCATGTGACCCGACAACTCAGCAGGAGTGATGGTTGTGCAGCTATATCAGGCGCAATTGCGGCAGCAGGTCCGGCACGCCGTAACCTGAAGCTACTGGACCCGCGAGTTGGACGCGGCCGGCGTGAGCTTGAGCAGCTTGGCACCCGGGCCGTCGGTCAGCACGTACACCGCGCCGTCCTGGAACACGCGCACGTCGCGAATCCGCTCGTTCAGGTCCGTGAGCAGCGCCTCCTCGTTGACCACCTTGTCGTCCTTGCCGAGTTCCAGACGGAACAGGCCCCGGCCAGCCATCCCGCCAATGAGCACGCTGGTCTTCCACTGCGGGAACAGATTGCCCTGGTAGAACACCAGGCTGGATGGTGCGATGACTGGATCCCAGTAGTAACGGGGCTGCTCCAAACCTGCCTTCTCGACTATCCCCTCGCCGATCTTCGTTCCGGGGTAGTTGATGCCGTGCACGATCACCGGCCAGCCGTAGTTCTTGCCCTTCTCGATCAGGTTGAGCTCGTCGCCGCCGCGCGGACCGTGCTCGGTTTCCCACAGCCGCCCGTCCGGCGCAAAGGCGATTCCCTGCGGCGTGCGATGGCCCATCGACCAGATTTCGGGCAGGCCGAGCGATGGATTGCCGGGGGCGGGCTTGCCTTCCGGCGTGATGTGGACGATCTTGCCGAGGTACGTGTCGCGATCCTGTGCCTGCAGCGGGATCGGATCTCCGGTAGAGCGGTCGCCGATCGACACGAACAAATTTCCGTCCTTGGGATCGATGGCGATTCGCGCGCCGACCTGGCTGCCCGCCCGCTTGGTCACCGGAACGGTCTCAATCAAGCTCTTCGCATTCGAGATCGTGCCTGCCTCTTCGTCGAGCACGGCACTGCCCACGGCGAGCGACGCATTGTCGGCGTCGACATCGTGCGAATAGGTGAAGAAGATCCTGTGAGTGGTTTGATAGTTGCGATCGAGCTCGACGTCGAGGAGGCCGGATTGGCCGCGCACGTAAATCGCCGGCAGCCCCTCGGTGATGGTCCGGAACGGGGAGCCATCACTGTTCAGGATGCGGATTCTGCCCGGCTTCTCGGTGACGATAAATCGTCCGCTCGGGAGCGGCTCCACGGCATACGGACTGTCCAGGTTCGTGGCGATCGTGGCGACGCTCACGTCCACGGTCTTGTGGTACGGCGCGTGAGTCTGGCCGGGAAAGACCGGATGGTCCGTGTCCAGTTCTGGAGGCCTTTTGTCAATCGGCTGGCCTTCGACCGTGAAGATCTGGAACGGCCGGCTGCCCTGCCGCGCATTGCCGCCCGCGGGCGTTTGCGCCAACAGCATCGCCGACGTAGCCAACGTCGCCGCCGCGACGCCTGTCGTCAGAAGAGAATTGAACCGCATCCTACAACTCTATGACTTGAAGCGCCATTTGTGACAGGCAAATAGAACCCACGAACCTCAACTGTTCCTTAGGCGCGCGCGGCCCAACATGGGCTGCTGCCGCAACCGGCTGAGTCGTTCACGACGCGTCTGTGCACAATCGGACAGCGCACGAGGCACGCGCGATCCACAGTCGACTGGATATCTGTGAACCCGATTCAGCCAGGCGCGACGTCCATGAACTGCGTCGCGATCGTCAATCAGTAGCGGAGGTGAAACATGGGTATGAGAGACACGTACGCATATGCGATTCAGACTGCGAAGGGCAGGTTCCACGGCAACGCCGAGGAACGTGACGGCAAGCTGCATTTCAAGGGCACAGTCGCGACCGAAACCGAGAAGAACGAGATTTGGACGGCGATCAAGACGATCCCGACGTGGCAGAAGGACATCGTCGCTGACATCCAGGTGACGGGCGGACCCGCAGCCGGAGCCGGCGCGCCGACCGCTGCTGCTGCACCGCCGAGCGGCAAGACCTATACGGTTAAGGCTGGTGACACTCTCGGCGGGATCGCGAAAGAGCACCTGGGCAGCGCTGGCGCTTACCGGAAGATCTTCGAGCTGAACAAGGATCAGTTGACGGATCCCGACAAGATCAAGCCTGGTCAGGTTCTGCATCTCCCCTAGGTCGTTGGCGTGAATCAGATTCGGAACGCCAGGTATGGCTGGCGTTCGATCTCATCCCGCATCGCCATCACCGGGGCGACCGGCTACATCGGCGGCCGTCTCGCCCCGCGCCTGCTCGAGGCAGGCTGCAGGCTGCGCTGCCTGGTGCGGTCGCCCAGGAAACTCGAGGGACGCGACTGGACATCCGACTCGCGCGTCGAGATCTGGCCCTCGGACCTGGACGATCGCACCTCCCTCACTCGAGACCTCTCCGGCTGCGACGTCGCCTTCTATCTCGTGCACTCGATGATGTCGAGCGATCGGGCGTACGCCGAGCGAGATCTCTCGCTGGCGCGGACGTTCGCCACCGCCGCCCGCGACGCCGGCGTTGGCCGGATCATCTATCTGGGCGGCCTGGGCGAGATGGGATCCGGGTTGAGCGAACACCTGGAGTCGCGGCGGCATGTCGAGACCGCCTTGGGATCGACCGGCGTGCCGGTCACTGTTCTCCGCGCCGCCATGATCATTGGTTCGGGTTCGGCTTCGTTCGAGATCATGCGTTACCTGGTGCAGCGCCTGCCGGTCATGATCACCCCCACCTGGGTCAGCACGCGCTGTCAGCCGATCGCGATTGAGAACGTGCTCGGCTATCTCATAGGTGTCCTGTTCTCGGACGAGACGACGGGCCAGGTCTTCGACATCGGTGGGCCGGAGATCCTGTCCTACCGGGACATCATGCGCATCATGGCCGAGGAACTGGATCTGCCACGCCGATGGATCCTGCCGGTGCCACTGTTGACGCCGCGATTGAGCTCACATTGGATTCAGCTCGTCACGCCCTTGAGCCATCGCATCGCGCGTCCGCTGACCGAGGGTCTCAGGAACGAAGTGGTCTGCCGTAACGACCGCATCACAGTTCTCATTCCACAAGCGCGGCTCGACGTTCGCGAGGCGATTCGCGCCGCGCTCAGCCAGATGAAGGCACACCTGGTGGAAACCCACTGGTCGACGGCTGGTCCGATGCCCGGTGATCCGGACTGGTCCGGCGGCACCGTCTTCCGTGACGTCCGCCAGGTTGTCATCGCGCTGCCATCCCGCATCGTCTTTCGAGCGGTGTGCCGCGTCGGCGGGGAGCACGGCTGGAATACAAGCTGGCTCTGGAGGCTTCGGGGCTGGCTCGATCAGCGGGCAGGTGGGCCCGGGCTGCGCCGGGGCCGAAGGCATCCCGATCTCTTACGCTACGGCGACGCCGTCGACTTCTGGCGTGTGGTCGGCATCGAACGGGATCGCTCGCTCTCCCTGCGTGCCGAGATGAAACTGCCGGGCGAGGCGCTCCTCGACTTTCGGGTGGCTCCGGATGGAGAGTCCAGATGCACGCTCTGCCAGACCGCCCTCTTCGAGCCTCGGGGCCTCGCCGGACTGCTTTATTGGTACGCCGTGGTGCCGTTTCATGGCCTCGTCTTTCGGACGATGCTCGCTGGCATTCAGCGTGACGCAATCGAGATCGCCGCCCAGCCGGGGCCTTGATCGGACCAGCAGAGGGTCGATGGCGCTTCCGACCAGGGACATGGTTTCCGCCCGGCGATCAGGACTCGTCATCAAGGCAGACGAAGAAATCGTGCCCCTCCCACCGATCCGTTTCTGGCCAGTAGAACGTCAGGCTCACGCGGCTGCCGGTGCCCACATTTGTCGTGTTCAGGTCCGCCACGTGGACGCCGAGTGTCGTGTCGCCGGTCGCGGTATCGTGAACGGTGCGCCAGTCATCCACGCTCCAATGCACGATCGCCGGGTCGAGCGTCTCGATCCGGAGGATTCTGCCGGGCGGCATCGATCGGATCTTGTTGTTGAAGCGCCAGGAGATATGGGGTGACGTCACCCTGTTGACGAGATAGCGCTGAACCGGTTGCGGCGGGCGATCGAAGATCTCACCGTCACGAAGCGACCGGCACAACTTGAGGTACTCGGCATGGGCCCACACCAGCGGCCTGGCGCCGCCTGACGCGTGCCCGAGGAACAGCTCCCGGTCAGGAATGTCGGCGCTATCCCAGATCTGTTCGGGCAGAAGGCCGTTGGGACCTGCCAATTCCTCCATCGCCTGCGCCAGCCGTTCGGCGAGGTCGGTGCGTCCGGCGGCAAGCTCGTAGTGGGCGCGCTCGCCGGTCAGGAGCGGCCACGCCCGACCGATGCCGGTTCCGTCGAATGGCTCGCCGTCGGCGTGTTCGCCGTACGCATCCCCCTGATAACGATGCCACGCGGGTCCGCGCGGCGTCTCGACTCTGAGCGTCGCGTCGATGACCTTGACGGTGCTCTCGATGCGCGCGTCGTCGGCCGCCCGCAAACCGAAGCGCACGAACGCCAGCGCGTCGAGGTTGACCATGTGCGCCGCCGCTCCCCGTGCTTGATCGGGAGGCCGGTTCTTGATCGGGACGAACCCGTGAGACGGCGACGAGGCATCCGCCCGATCGGGCTGAGCGACACGGACGTAATATCCGTCGACGGCGTGCTGCCGCGCCAATCCGGTTCCCGAAACATACAGCCATCGTTCGATGCTCGCATTCCAGGCATCGGCTGTCTCGCGCAGGTAATCCGCCGCCGCCGTGTTCGCCTGGGCGTCGGCCAGATCCGCGGCCACGAGCAATGCGGCAATTTCGGTCGCGATCGTGAATGGCGAATAGCCAGGCTCCTCTTCCCAGCGATCCTGCGGACTTACCGGGCCATTGCGGACCAGAAACGAGGCCGCTCGCCGCACCATCGGCCAGTAGCTATCTCGCTCGCGTTTGTCGAGCACGCCCCGACGCGCGGCGAGATCGACCAGAAGGATGGGCAGCGCGGTTTCGTCCATCTGAATGCCGTGCCAGTACGGCGTCCCGTCGAGCCACATGTTCTGCGACCAATGGCCATCAGCTTCCTGGGTGGCCTGCAGATACCGCAACACCCGCCGGGCCTCCTGATGCGCGCCGATCGCGATGAAGCCGCCCGCGGTCTCGACGAGATCACGGGGCCACACGAGGTGATAGCCGCCCAGGTCGTCGTCGGGCTTGGCGAAGCCCCACGGGATCGACAAGCTGGCAATGATCCCGCCTTCGACATGCTTCGATTCGTGCGTGCGCAGCACTGCGGCACTGGTGTGGTAGAGCGAGCTTCGCGCCGGCGACGGGGCCTCGGCCGCAAGCTTCGCATGCCACGCTTCCCAGCCTCTGACGTACTCCGCGTGGCTGCCGTCGACATCCTCGAGCAGGCTGATGAGCGCGTGCTGGCCGGCTTCCATCGCCGTGGGACCGAACCCGAGCGCCATGACGAACACGCCATCCGACGCTCGAAGATCGATTTCACCGGTTACCGCCACGTTGCCGTCCTCGGCGCGGGCGTAGGTTTCGCGCAGACGCCGGTGCGCGTGCAGTTGCTGCCAGCCATCCGAGAAGCCGACGAAGCCGACGGACCGGACGACCCACGGCGCCGTCGTCGCGAGGGCGAGGGCGTGGCTCTCGCGCGCGGCGAAGAGCATCGGCGTCCCCTTGTAGTCGCCAACCCATGCGGTGTTGCCGCCGCCCCGATTGGCCAGGTGCGGCGCCAGCACCACGTGTAGCCGGAAGTCGGCAAGCTTTCCCTGAAGAGGCACGAAACGCACGCGTTGGAGTACGACGTCACGCCACGGATCGGTCCACACCTCTTTCTCGATGCGATAACGTCCATCGACGGCGGTGTTGAGAAGTCGATAGGCCGGAACGCCAGGGGTCACCGGCGCGGTCTCGGAGCGGGCGTCCCTCTTTTCTTCGGAGAAATACGTCTCGCCATCCGTGACGATGAATCCAAGGTCGCGCGTGCACGCCTGATCGACGCGTGGATAGTAGATCTCGTTGAGAATCCCGTGGCTGAGGGTGAACCAGACGCGGCTGTTGCGACTGACCGCCGTCCCGAGGCCACTCTTTGCACTCGACGTCCACCGGGCGGGAATGCCCGGCCACCCCGGGGCGAACGTGACTGGATCGTCAGCCATGTTCATGATCTACCACTTCGGCGCTGGCGCTGTCGGATCCTGTATGAGAGAGCGAACACGCCGGCGACGACTGGTTAATCAGGAGGGACTCACGTGATCACGCTCGTCGGCTCGGTGACGTCGAGTCGGCTGCCGGTGCCGTCAGGTTGAGTGCGTCGACCTTGGGTCGCGAACCGGTCGGGAGCGAGAGTTGTCCACCGATGCTCCGCGTACACGCGCGTGAACTCGGCACCGAGCAGCAGAATCTGGCACGAGTAGTAGACCCACAGCAGGAGGATCATCACCGAAGCGGCAGCGCCGTAGCCGGACGCCGTGCTGCTCTGGCCGAGATACAGGCCGATCAGCTGTTGACCGAGCGTGAAGAGCACGGCCGTGACGAATGCGCCGGTCGTCACATCACGCCAGCCGAGATGCACGTCGGGCAAGACGCGGTAGAGAAGCGCGAACAGCGACGTCGTCCCGATGAGAGACACGAGTACCTGGACTCCGCTCCACAGCAGGGGGAGGCTCGAGGAGTGGCGCGAGAGCCATGCGCTGAATGCCGCCAGAGCCGCCGTCACCGCGAGCGAGACCAGCAGCAGAAAACCGATCGCGACGACCAGGCCGAAGGAGCGCAGACGATCGATCAGAAATGCCTTGAGGTGCACACCCGGATTCGGCTTCACGCGCCATACCGTGTTCAGTGCCGACTGGAGCTCGAGGAACGCGCCGGTCGCGGCGACGACGAATGCGACGCTGCCGATCGTGGTGGCGAGGATGCCCGCCCGTCGTTGACTCGCTCCCTCGAGAAGACTCTGTACGGCGTGGGCACCTTCGCGCCCGACAAGGTGATCGAGCTGGTTGACGATCGCTCCGCGCACCACATCGGTGCTGAAGACCAGACCGGCAATTCCAGTGGCGACAAGCAGGACTGGCGCGATCGCAAACAATGTGTAGTAGGCCAGTGACGCGCCAAGTCTCAGCGCGTCGTCATCCCACCACGCCTTGAGGGCGGTGCCGAACAGTCGCACGATTGCCGGCGAGCGGCTTCGGCTCCCCCGGCTCATTGTCTGACCGCCGTTCGCTGTGGCGCCAGTTGGGGCGTATCGGTTGGAGGATAGGGAATTGAAGGCGCCGGCGGATCGGACGTCCCGCGCCCAGCCTCTGGAGCGGATTGCGTGGGCTTGAGCAGCTCGGAGACCAGGCCGCCACTCCCGCGGTACTCGAGCAGGTGGCGGTGCATGACAGACAACACAGCGACGGCCGGGATGGCCAGAAAGATGCCGGCGATTCCCGCCAGCTCGGCGCCGCTCAGAATCGCGAGAATCACCCCCAGCGGATGCATGTGGATGCCGCGACGGACGAGCCGGGGAAAGACCACGTAGTCCTGTGCGAGCCGGAGTGCGCCGAGAAATGCGACCACCCACAAGGCCTGGTTGATCGAATGGAAACTGGTGACCAGAGTCGCCCCCAGGGCAACGGCCAGCGGACCGACCAACGGGATGAACTCGAGCAGGCCGGCGACCACACCAAAGAGGAGTGCGTAGGGCACGCCTATCAGCACGAATCCGACGGTGCACAGCACGCCGACGAGGAGACAGGCCAGCAGCGCGGCGCGCACGTAGGCGGCGAGCGTGTCATTGATGTCTTCGAACACCTCGGCGCCGCGGCCGCGAAGCCGCCCGCGTGGCAGCGCCAGGAGCATGGTCCTGCGGAACGCGTCTGCGTCCTTCAACAGAAAGAACGCCACGACGGGGATCAGAACGAACCACGGCAGATAGCCGAGGAGGGGCAGCAGGCCGCTGACGCCGTCACTCAGAGAATCCCCCGCTGCGTCGACGGTGCGGGCAAACGTTCGATCGATCGCCTCGCGGACGCCTTGAGGAAGACGATCGGGATTGATGAAGTGCTGCCACGCCTGGAGCTGGTCGCGCGCATGGGCGATGTAGCTCGGCACCTGCCGGCCAAAGTCCGTGACCTGGGCGCCGAGAAGAGGCAACAGAACATAGCTGGCGATCCCCAGCGATGCGAACAACGCGAGGTACACCATCGCAATCGCGAGTGGACGTGGCATGGCCCACGGACGCCGACTCCATGTGACGGGTTGGCACAGGCACTCCACCAGAGGGGCAATGAGGTAAGCGAACAGCATCGATAGCAGGAGGAGCAGAATCACGCCCCGCAGCGCGAACAGCAGCCAGAGTCCAGCCGCGACCGCCAGAAGCAGCAGGACCAGCCGCAGAAGGGCGCGGGTCGCAGACGCAGGCGGCACAATCTCAGTTTGGGCAGCCATGGCGATTCTCGCTGTTCCGTTCAGGACATGACGGCCTGCCTGTTGAGGCGGCGGGGTCATGGGCTGCGAAGTTACTGCAGCTTGGCGTATTCCGCCTGAGCTTGCTTGAGGATCGGGATGTCGGGGTCCGCCTCTTTCCACAAGGTGAGGAAATCCTGGTAGGCAGCCTTTGCCTTGGTCTTATCTCCGGACAACACCAACGCCCTGCCTAGTTGTAAATGGGCCAGCGCGCCGATCGGATCGCTCACCACCACATTGCGGCCGTCGAGAATGTTTTGGAATTCCATGGCGGCTTCAGCGCCTTGGTGGGCGGCCAAGTAGGCCAAACCACGCACATAGATCGGATAGAAGATTCCGATGAACATGGGAGCACCGGAGGGCGGAAAACCCCGATCATAAGGCCTGGCGATTTGCAGCAGTTCGATAGCCTTGGAGGCGCCGCCCTCTTTCGAATCGTCATTCAGCGCGAGAAGCGCGCGAATCTGCGGCAGGTAAATAAACTGGACCGCTGAATCCTCCGGGAAGCGCGCGTCCAGATCCTTCGCGAGCGCTCGTGAGCGGGAAGATTCCCCTGAGAGAGCCAGGACGAAGGCTGCGCCGAATTCCACATCCCGATCAGTTGAAAGGTCCGCCGCGGCCATCGCGCGCTTCTTCGCGGCAGACACATTCCCGAAAAAGGCTTCCCATAGCGCCGGTCCGATCTCATATCAGAGCTCTTCTTCCCCGCTGGTCCGGCTGCTGATTCAAATCCGCCGCACGCTGGGCCATTGACTTCGCTGTTTCGAGATGACCGGAATATGCCCAGACAAAAGCCTGCCGGTCGGCGATCATGTCTTCGGCACCAGATTCCTTCTGGCCCAGAGCCACTTCCCGCTCCATTCCAGCCTGGTCTCCTCTCAAAAAGGCGATGTCGTATCGCTGGATCAGAAGCTCAGGGATCTCCAGCTTGCGGTCGGACGCTCGCTGAAGAGCATGCTCGGCTTCCTCCAGATGGCCAGCGAATTGGTTGTTGAAGGCAAGCTGAAGATACCCGATGGCAAACTCCGGATCGATCTCGACCAGTCGCGTGGCTGCCTCGACACCTTTTTCGTATTGGCCGAAGGCGGGGTACAACATGGCGCCCAGGAACCCGTATGGGACCTTGTCGCGAGGATAGGTTTGAAACCACAACTCACAGGTCTGTCTCGCCTTTTCCAAGTTTCCCGTCACCTGCATTTCGTAGGTGGTCGTGATGAAGAGTTTCTCCCGGTAACTGGCGCGATCCCGTAACTCATAGGCTTTCTTGTTGCTTTCCGCAGACAGCGCCGGCTGTCCCAACAGGCCATACGTGAATCCCAGCGACGCATGCGCCATTGCGAATTTGGAGTCTTTTTCAATGGCCTCCTTGAAAAGGGGCACAGCGGCGGCAAGATGCGACCTGAACCGCGACCGGACGTGAGATGCTTCGATGCCGCGCTAAAGGCTCTCAAGGCTTCGAGCGACGGTGTCGTCGCTTCTTCGAGCGGAGTGTCGTGCTCTTTAACGGTGGCGAGCGATTCACCAACTCGGGTTCTGAATTTACTGGCAATTTGACTCAGGGCATTCAGGACATCTTCTTTCCTCGCGGCCTGCACCTGCTCCTCATCGAGGACGTTTCCGGTGCGGCAGTGTTTTGCGCGTAACCCCACGACGTACTGGGTTCCGAGGCTGTCAATTGAGCCTTCCAGGACGGCGGCGCCGGCGGTTCGCTCACAGATTTCCCGCGCGAGCTCCGGAGTCAGCCGCGCATCCGCCGGCCGGCTCATCAGACCGAGCGCCTTCTGGATTCGCTCCTCGGAAACGAGGCTGAGGAAAGGGGATTGTTCGAGCTGTATCGCCAACCCTTGACGAAGCGTCCCGTCAAACACGGGGTCGCCCGTCGTGTTGGTGAAATCGGCGAGGACGATCGTGTCCTTGTCCGTGAGTCTTGGTGCGGCGGTGAAAATAGAAGTAGCCCGCGCCGAAGAGCGCCAGCATGGCCGCGGCAGCAGGAACGATCATCTTCCAGCGTTTGGCGACAGCAGGGTGGCCTTCGGACGGCGGGTCTGGCTGGTCACCCGGCCCGAATCGGTGTCCCGCTTCAGGCGCTGAAGGTCGGTGCGAATGTCCGACGCGTGCTGGTAGCGCAGGTCGCGATCTTTTTCGAGGCATTTGTCGATGATGCGTTCCAATTCCGCCGGCACATCGGGATTCAGGCGCACCGGCGGCACAGGAGCGCGGTTGAGAATGGCATCAAAAATGATCCCCGAGCTTTCCCCGCGAAATGGCCGCGTGCCCGTCGCCATTTCATAGAGCACCACTCCGAACGAGAACAAATCCGTGCGCGCGTCCAAGGGCTGAGCGCGGACTTGCTCCGGCGACATGTACGACACTGTCCCGAGCGTGTTGCCTGGATCCGTTAGCAGCGCCTCGGCCGAACGAGTCGCCTCGTCGGAGACATCGATGGCCGTTGGACCGGCGGCGGCCTTCGCGAGACCGAAGTCGAGGATTTTCGGTCCGTGCGGAGTCAGGAAGATGTTCGCCGGTTTGATGTCGCGATGGACGATGCCCTTGCTGTGCGCGGCATCCAGCGCATCGGCCAACGGCGCGTGCGATGTCCACGAGGACCGGGACCTCCATCGGACCGCGTCGGAGTCGCTGCTGGAGCGTCTCGCCTTCGAGCAACTCCATCGCGATGAACGGTGGATCGGTGCCGACATCGTAGATGGTGCAGATATTGGGGTGGTTGAGCGCTGAGGCGGCCCTCGCTTCGCGCTGGAAACGTTCCAGGGTGTGCGGAGACGCGGTGACGCCGTCCGGCAGCACTTTGATGGCCACCATCCGTTCGAGACGCGTGTCCTTGGCCCGATACACTTCGCCCATTCCGCCGACACCGAGCGGGCTGACGATTTCGTATGGACCGAGGCGAGCGCCGGAAGCAAGGGCCAATGGAGGTCCGGATGTGCTGCTGGCGCCCATTGTAGTTGTCTCTGGCGACAGACGAACCGCGGGATGGTGATCCGATGCCGACCGGCCCCTAGCTCCGAGCGAGAGCGCCGCGGCTCCGCATAATCCGAGGCGCTGAAAATGCGCGCGGATCACCTCGTAACACTCGCACGACGCCCTTTCGAGTCTCCTCCTTTTCAGCACCCGAATTCGTCCATAGCTAGTCGCCATTCGCCCCATGATCTGCAGGAGGATCTCCGGCGCTTCGATGAGACGGGGACCAACAATGTGCGATACACTACATTTGCCCGCCAGACTGTTGCCACGCCTTCGGGTGACGTCGCCTCAGCCTCCGAGCTTTCGGCAGCGAATCACTGCCGCGCAGGAGCGTGACGAATGTCTCTCCAGTTTGCTTCCGAAGAACTCGCTGATCTTCGCCACGACGCGCAACTACTAATCGAGAATGCGGGGACTCAAGAGGATCAGCTGGAGGCTTTCGTGGCCGCAGCCGAGTCGGATGCGCGTCAGGCGGAGGCGGCCGTCTCAACCGCTGCGGACGGCCGCGGCGCGGGTGAGGTCCGACACCTGCTCTCCGCCCAAGTCGAACGAAGCGCGGCGGGCGCTACAGCTGCGAGACACCTCCTGGCCGCCGCGCACCAACAGCATGCAGCCGCCGGTCGGCTGCTGGGGCACTTGGACGCGGTTCACAGTCGGGGCGCACCGTGCGCCAACGCGGTGCTCGTGGTGGATGACTACGGCGCCATCCGTGATGTGTTGGCATGCCTGCTCGAGGACGCTGGGTTCGTTGTCAGAACTGCCGCCAACGGCCTTGAGGGCCTGATTGCGGCGTACGAGATGCGGCCGGCCGTCATTGTGATGGATGTCTCCATGCCCGTGCTCGATGGGATCGAAGCCACAAGGCTGATCAAGGCCACCGAAGCGACGCGCGATTCACGCGTCATTGCGTATACCGGCCATCCTTCGTTCGACGCCAACCCGACCGCTGCGCTGTTCGCCGCCGTACTGCAAAAGCCGGCCACTCCGGATGCCGTGCTCGCAACGGTTCAACAGTTTGCTGCTCTGTAGGGCGCTCGTACGCTCGACTGCTGTCTGACAGAGCAGCCCGCCTACGAGCGGAGAGTTGGACACTGCCTTTACGCGGCCAGGGCCCTCAGAGGCACCAGAATCTTGTTGCGGCCCGAACCGACAGTGACGAGTTACGAATGTCGCGGCGGCACACAGCCCGACCGGCATGCCGGTGCTGTCCAGGGTGGTCGTTACGCCGAATGCGACGCGCGCTGTTCGGCGAGCCATTGCTCGCTCATCCGGCCGAGTGCACGTCGGTTCACGACACCGCGCACCCGCATGCTGGAGATGGTGACGACCGCGATCGACGCGGTGACTACCACGAGGATCAGCAACATCTAGTTCTCGACGGGGACACCGCCATTCCATACACTCTAGCGAACAGGGCCGCTGTTCCGCTGTACTCGATCGCACACCGCAGCAGCGGGCCAGGGCTCTTCGGCGCCCAAGGTGGTTCGACGCGCCCCTTGGATTGGGTGGCGCCGTGGCTTACGAGTGCGTGGGGCTCGCGCGCCAACTTGCCGATCTCACGAGCGTGCGACGCCGTCCAGCTCGTCGCTGTCTCTTTTTGGGCATTCTTACGTCGGCCGTCGAGCGATGCTAGGTTGGTGTCGTGTTCGTGACGTCTGATGAGATTCTTGTGTGAGACGCGATGCAGTATTCTGCCTCGTTGAGGCTCCGGCGGGTCGCCCCGTTCCGGGCCACTCGTTGCGTGGCGATTCTCGACGAGCTCCATCGACCACAGCATGTGCATAGTCGCCTAACTGTTGGGTATGGGCCTGCACGTGACGGGAAGTCCGATGATCAGCGCGCGTCGCCGTTTCTGAGTGAAGCACGAAGTCCCTAAAGCGGACGCTCGAAACGACATGTGATTCGGCCACGCCAAGGGGTCAACCAAATGGCAGCATCGGGCATGCAAGCGCCTCTGGACCGGCCGGGAGAACATCCACCGTCAGGTTCGACTCCCGCTGCGCCGCCGTCGCGGCCCTGGCGCACCGAGGGACTTCCGAAGCAAGGTCAGCCCGCGGCGCCCAAACGGCGATGGCAGCCAGCCGCCGTCTGGCTCGTCGGCTACCTGATCCTGTTCGGAGTGCTGACGGTTCAGGATCGCCTGTCTGGCCCGCAGCCGGTGCCATATACCGAATTCAAGACGCAAGTCGCGACCAAGAACGTTGGAGAGCTGTTCGCGCGCGGCAATTCAATAGAAGGCCAGTTGAAAAAGGCTGCGCCGCTGCCCGGACAGCCGGATCGCAGCTATCAGCAGTTCACGACCGAACGGCCGACGTTCGCAAACGACGATCTTCTGCGGGAGCTGATCGACGAGGGAGCCAGCGTGCGTGCGACACCGCTGGTCCAGCAGCGCGGGTTCGTAACCAATCTGCTCATCTCGTTTGCGCCGATTCTCCTGCTCGTTGCGTTCTATGTTTGGGTGTTCAAGCGCCAGCAAGGGGCAATGGGAGGCCTGTTGGGCGGCGGAAAGCAGAAGCGCGTCGACCCCGAGACGGTCCGCGCCACGTTTGAAGATGTCGCCGGTATCGACGAAGTCGAAGCGGAGATCAACGAGGTCGTCGATTTCCTGAAGGATCCCGAAAAATATCGCCGCCTCGGCGCCCGGGCGCCGAAGGGTGTGTTGCTCACCGGGGCTCCGGGAACCGGCAAGACGCTGCTCGCGCGCGCCACCGCTGGAGAGGCGAAGGTGCCGTTCTTCAGCGCCAGCGCCTCGGAGTTCATCGAGATGATCGTCGGGGTCGGGGCCAGCCGGGTGCGTGATCTGTTTTCGGAGGCGCGGAAGGTCGCTCCGGCGATCATCTTCATCGATGAAATCGACACGATTGGCCGCGCGCGGGGCGGCGCCCGGTCATTCGGGGGACACGACGAGCGTGAACAGACTCTGAATCAGATTCTCACCGAGATGGACGGCTTCTCCGGACACGAGGGCGTCGTCGTCCTCGCCGCCACGAACCGGCCGGACGTGCTCGATCCGGCGCTGCTTCGACCAGGACGATTCGATCGGCAGATTGTGATCCACCCACCCGACCAGAAAGGCCGCGTGGAAATCTTGGAGGTCCACACGCGCCAGGTGCCCCTCGACGTGGACGTAGATCTGGAGCAGTTGGCCTCGTCGACACCTGGAATGACCGGCGCGGATCTCGCGAACCTCGTAAACGAGGCTGCTCTCCTGGCGGCGCGTCGTAATCAGGATGCGGTGCATCAGCGCGATCTGACCGATGCTCTCGAGAAGGTTCAACTGGGCACCGCGCGAAACGTGGTCATCCCCGAGGAACAGCGACGCCGGACCGCTTACCACGAAGCCGGTCACGCGTTGCTCGGCATGCTCCAACCGGGGGCGGATCCGGTTCGGAAGGTCTCGATCATTCCCCGCGGCCGCGCCCTGGGCGTCACTTTGTCTACGCCGGAGTCAGACCGGTACGGCTATGACGTCAACTATCTTCGCGGCCGGATTATTGGTGCGCTTGGAGGTATGGCCGCGGAGCAGGAGGCCTTCAGCATCGTCACGACCGGTGCGGAGAGCGACCTCGAAATGGTCACCCGCATCGCTCGCTCCATGGTCGGTCGCTGGGGTATGTCCGAGCGAGTCGGAACGCTGTCGGTACTGCCCGCCGACGGTGATCCCCGCATGGCCGGAATCTCAGACGGTCTGCTTGACACCGTCGACGAAGAAGTCCGGCGGATCACCGACGAGTGTTACACCGAGGCGCGACGGCTCTTGAAGGAGAACCGCTCCAAGCTCGACGCCATCGTGGCGCAGTTGCTGGTGCACGAAAGCTTGAACGAACCTGAGATCTACGCAGCGGCTGGCATCACGCGCACCGCGGTCACGCCGTCACCGGCGCCAGTGCCCGCGTAGACCCATTGCGGTACAGCGACCGAAGCATTACCCGCCGGTTAGGCTCGGTAGCCTGGCGAATGTGTCGCTCACTGGCAGCTCGTCAGTCATTGCATGCCACAATGTATGTCATGGTAGAGGTCCCAGGTTCGCCTATGGGGGGCGATCACGAGGATCGGGACGATCGACGTGCCCGAGGCGGACCGTAAGCTCGAGCTGGAGAGCGACACGCACGCGATCGGCGGCAGGCGGAGTTGAGCTCCGTGCAGGAGGGCGCAGGCGATGACCAAACCGAAGAACCCACCAACAGCGCCCACCGCCCCGGAGCCTGTCGACTGGGTCGGCACTCGAACCCAGCGCGTCGAGTACAAACCTGCAGAACAAATTTTTGCGCAAGGCGATCCCGCCACCAGCGTGATGTACGTCGAGCAGGGTAACGTCCGGCTATCCGTCTTGTCGCATGCCGGAAAGGAGGCGGTCGTCGCGGTACTGGACGAGGAGCACTTTTTCGGCGAGGGATGCCTGGCCGGGCAATCCCAGCGCATGGCGACGGCGACCGCCATGACGGCGTGCACGATCTTGGTAGTCGACAAGCCGGAAATGGTGCGGCAGTTACACGCCAAGCCGGTATTCGCGGATCGTTTCCTGACTCACATGCTGACGCGGAACATCCGGATCGAAGAAGACCTGATCGACCAGCTGTTCAACTCCAGCGAAAAACGGCTGGCACGCACGTTGTTGCTGCTGGCGCGTTACGGTGAGCCAGAGGCATCTCACCGGACACTGCCGCGAGTGTCCCAGGAGACGCTTGCCGAGATGGTGGGCACGACACGCTCGCGCGTGAACTTCTTCATGAACAAGTTTCGGAAGCTCGGATTCATCGAGTACAACGGCGGCTTGAAGGTGCACAACTCCCTTCTCAGCGTCGTCTTGCGCGATTGAGCTCCGACCTTGGTGCGATGCACCCGCCCGATCGAAACGGCCATCACAACCCGAGCCGCTGAAAGTGCGCGCGAATGACTTCGTAGCACTCACAGGCGGCCGCTTCGAGCTTCTTCCGCTTCAGCACCCGAATTCGTCCGTACCGCGTCCTGATCAGACCGCCATCCTGTAGCGTTCCCATGACGAGCGTAACCGTGGGACGCTGCACACCCAGCATGATGGCCAGAAACTCCTGCTTCAAGACAAACTCGCTCGCGCCGACGCGATCCTGAGTCTGCAGCAACCATCGGCAACAGCGCTCCTTCACGCCGTGCAGCGCGTTGCACGCCGTCCCTTGCATGATCTGGAGGAGGTTGGCCTGCGCATACAGCGCCAGGACGTCGTGAAAGGGTCCCGGCATTGCGCTCTCTTTGATGAAGCGACTTACGGTCATTGAGGGGAAGGGACCATCCGGCACCTGTTGGAACATGCGGCCCCCGCCCAAGCGATCGCCAAGGAACGCGCCGATTCCGAGCATGCCCTCGATGCCCACGGTCGCAACTTCGACGAGCGCTCCGTCTCGCATTTCGTTCGTGACCGAGAACACGCCCCCATTCGGGAAATAGACGTCGGTGACCGGCGCGCCGTGCTTCTGGAGCGTGCGGCCGGTCGGCGCAACGTTCATGTGCAGATGCTTTTTAATGCGCGCGTAGTCGGCAGCAGGAAGCGCCGCGAGAAGGCGATTGTGCAGTGGCGTGCCGTCAGGAAGAAGCCGAGTGGATTCCGGGGTCGAGATGGCCATGAGGAGCGGTGAGTTCCGAGTCGTTCCCCCTACGATGTCCCAGACGGCCCCAATTTGCTGTTCCGATGTGCACACTGCTCCGCCAGCACCCGCCAGCGATGGGCGGGTCCGGGGCGGCAAATGACGCGCCGTGTGCTGTGTTGCACAGCTCGACGGGCCTAACCCGCATACCTTTTAGGCAGGTCCGCGGACCCCGTGGAACGAATCGAAATGTGCGATAGACTACATTCGCCCGCCAGACTGGTGCTACGCCTTCGGGTGACGTCGCCTCAGCCTCCGAGCTTTTGGCAGCGAATCGCTGCCGCGCAGGAGCGCGACGAATGTCTATGCGGTTCGCTTCCGAACAACTCGCCCGCTTTCGCCTCGCCGCCCAACGGTTGGTCGAACAGGCGGCGTCTTCTTGACGCCGCCGCGAGTCCGTGGCGATGCACCTGAAGCACGTCGCGACGGCGACGCGCCCACTATGACTGTCCATCTGGTGAATCCCAGCCACTTGTCCTTTGGTGTGGGCGTGATCACACCACGATGGCTGTTTGTGCTGGCTGGGGCGACCCCGGCTTCACACGGCCGACCGAGCATTACGGACGAAACACTGGAACCGTTCGACATCGGCAGGGTCCAGCCTGGCGACGTCGTCGGAATCGGGATTCACACCGGCAACGCGCTTCGAGGGTACGAGATTGGTACGCTCGCGAAGGACCGAGGGGCGACGGTCATCTTCGGCGGCATTCACGCGACGCTCTATCCCGACGAGGCGTTGAGTCTCGGCGGCGCCCATGCAGTCGTTAAAGGCGATGGCGACGTGGTCTGGCCCCTCGTGCTGAACGACGCGGCGCACGGCCGCTTGAACCGCATCTATGAGGGCGGACGCGTTGATGCCGATCGGTTCGTCGCGGCACGGTGGGAACTGCTGCCACAGGGGCGGTATATGTGGGGCTCCGTCCAGACGGTGCGCGGATGCCCGAAGCATTGCTCGTTCTGCTCCGTCTGGCGGACAGACGGCCAGAAGCCGCGCCAGCGAACGGTGGATGCCGTGGTCGACGAAATCGTAGACCTCCGTCGGCGAGGCTTCCGGTTCATCGCACTGGCCGATGACAACTTCTATCCGGTGACATTGGCCGATCTCGCGATGGCGGAGCGGCAGCGCAACGCCGCGCGGCTCGAGCAGCTGCGGACGTTGCGCGCTGAGCGATTCGAGTTGATGGACCGTTTGGCACAGTTGCGCTCGGATATGGTGTTCTTCACCCAGATCACCATGGAGGCGGCCGAGGACACGGCATTTCTCGACGCCATGCGGCTCGCGAACATCAAGGGTGCGCTGGTCGGCATCGAGGCGGTCACACCTGAAGGTCTCAGGGACGTGTACAAAGGGTTCAACGATGTGGGCGAGGCGCTGATCGCGCGCCTGCGCACGTTCCGCGAGCACGGCGTGCACGTCCTTGGCTCCTTCATCTTCGGACTCCCCAGCGATCGCCCGTCCACGTTCCAGGCGACCGTCGACGTCGCGAATCGGGCCGAACTCGCCTTCGCGCAGTTCGTCATGTTGACTCCGTATCCCGGTACCGTGGATTTTCAGGCCTGGGAAAAGCGGCTCGGGCCCGACGCCGCGCAGGTCGGTGGAGTACCGATCACCCGTCACTGGTTGATCCCACAGAACCAACGGCCGAAAGTGTATGCCCCGCACCCGGTGATGTCTCCCGATGAGATCCGGGCGAGGACTCAGGCCGTGTGGGATCAGTTCTACGGCCTGAGGCGGATCTGGGCGCGATCGCGATGCACGCCGACACTGCGGGCGCGGCTGGCCTTCGTGTTGATTTCGAAGCTCTACCGGCAGATGTACGCGAATACAGGGATCGCCACCGACAGTGCACGCGTGAGTCGGGCAAATCGCTGGGCCCGCCTGATCGCCAAGCCGTGTCGGCGCTTGTTTGTCGCGCGCCCGTTACCGACGCGCACGGCAACGGCCGATGCGTGACGAGTCTGTTCCGACGGCGGCTCGTCGCTGATGGCGAGGGACGTGATGTTGCATGAGTTCATCGACCTGAACCGGGACGTGATCGTTGCTGGTACCAGGGATCGGGTTCGCAGCCGCCCCTGGCCATCGGTCGCGCCGGGCGAGCTGGAGGACGGCGTGCCGCTGTTCCTGACGCAGCTGTCAGAGACGCTCCGCTTGGAGGCCACGCAGGCGCCCTTTCCTCCAGACGCTATCGGTGCGGCTGCCGCGCGCCACGGAGGGGACCTGGTCCGACTCGGCTTTACGGTGTCCCAGGTCGTCCATGACTATGGCGACATCTGCCAAACGATCACGGCGCTTGCGGTGGAGCAGAGAGCCCCCATCTCGGTGGAAGAATTCCATACCCTCAACCGATGTCTCGACACCGCGATCGCGGAGGCTGTCACCGAACATGCTCGTGTGACAGCAGAGGCGCGATCCGCCGACGAGACTGAACGCCTGGGCAACACGGCGCACGAACTTCGCGACACCCTGAACACCGCCATGCTCGCGTTCCATGCGCTGAAGCGAGGCGCCGTCGCCATCAACGGCAGCACGGGAGCGGTCCTCGGCCGTAACTTGATGAGCCTTCGCGAAGTCATCGATCGCACGTTGTCCGAAGTCCGCCTCGAAGCCGGGAATCAGAGACGCGCCCGCGTCGCTGTCGTCACGTTCATTGACGAGATCACTGCGTCCGGGATGATGCACTCCGAGTACCGGCACATTCAGTTCACCGTCGAGCCTATCGATCCCGCTTTATCGATCGACGCGGATCCGCAACTCCTCACGTCGGCGGTGATGAACGTGTTGCACAACGCCTTCAAGAACACGCCATCAGGAGGTCGCGTGATCCTGCGGGCCCGCGCCGAACACGGCCGGTTGCTCATCGAGACCGAGGACGAATGCGGCGGGATTCCGCCGGGCAAGGGCGATCTGTTTCACAAGTTTGGCGATCGGCGTGGCAGCGACCGATCGGGCCTCGGCCTGGGACTCTCGATCGCTCGGAAAGCGGTAAGGGCGCACGGGGGCGAGATCAGCATCCGCAACATGCCCGGCAAAGGGTGCGTCTTCGTCATCGATGTCCCGCTTGCCGCGGCAGAGATTGCCTTGCAACCGGTGTCTTAGGCTCGAGTACCGTCCCGAGGCCCAAGCCGCCAGGCGCATCGCGCCTTGTTACCGACAGCGCGTCAGTACATCCCGGCGCCCGTGCCGCCCATGGACGCGGCCGCGCTCTGATCTTCTTCGGGAATCAGCGAGATGACAGCCTCGGTCGTGAGCAGAAGGGACGCAATTGACGCGGCGTTCTGGAGCGCCGATCGGACAACTTTGGTCGGGTCTATCACTCCCGCCGCGACCAGGTTCTCATAGCGCTCGGTTTGCGCATTGAAACCCTCGTCGTCGTTCATTTCTCTGACGCGCTGGACAACAATCGACCCTTCGTGACCGGCATTCGCCGCGATCCATCGCATCGGTTCTTCGATCGCACGAGCAATGATCTTGACGCCGATTTGCTCGTCGCTAGCGACCTCGAGGTTCTCAAGCGCCTTCGACGCCCTCAGCAGGGCGACACCGCCGCCGGAGACAATGCCCTCTTCGACGGCCGCTTTGGTCGCATGCATCGCGTCCTCGACGCGAGCCTTCTTTTCCTTCAGCTCGGTTTCGGTCGCCGCACCCACTTTGATGATCGCCACGCCACCGACGAGCTTGGCGAGCCGCTCCTGCAGTTTCTCGCGGTCGTAATCGGACGTTGTGTCTTCAACCTGCGCCCTGAGTTGCTTGACGCGACCGGCAATCGCGGCCGACGTGCCAGCGCCTTCGACGATGGTGGTGTTGTCCTTGTCTATGGTCACCTTCTTTGCTTGACCGAGGTCTTCGATCTTCACGCTCTCGAGTCTCACACCGAGATCCTCGGTAACGGCCTGGCCACCGGTCAGAACCGCGAGATCCTCGAGCATGGCCTTCCGGCGATCCCCGTAGCCTGGTGCCTTCACCGCGGCGACCTGTAGCGTGCCGCGCAGTTTGTTGACGACGATGGTCGCCAGCGCTTCGCCTTCGACGTCTTCCGCGACGATCAGCAACGGACGGCTGGCGCGTGCGACCAGCTCCAGCAGCGGCAAGAGGTCTTTCATTGCGCTGATCCGCTTGTCGTGGATGAGAATGACGGGCTTCTCCAGCACGACCTCCATCCGTTCGGGATTCGTGACGAAATACGGCGACAAATAGCCGCGATCGAACTGCATCCCTTCCACGACCTCGAGCGTAGTGTCCATGCTCCTGGCTTCTTCGACGGTGATGACCCCGTCCTTGCCCACCTTCTCCATGGCTTCGGCGATGATTCGTCCGATGGTCTCGTCGTGGTTCGCGGAAATGGTGCCAACCTGGGCGATCATCGACCCGGTCACAGGCTTGGACATCTTCTGGAGCTCCGCCGTGATCGCGGCGACGGCTTTATCGATCCCGCGCTTGACAGCCATGGGGCTGGCGCCAGCGGCGACGTTCTTCGCGCCTTCGCGGTAGATGGCCTGCGCCAGCACCGTAGCCGTGGTGGTGCCATCTCCGGCGACGTCCGAGGTCTTGCTCGCCACCTCCTTCACCATCTGTGCGCCCATGTTCTCGAGCGCGTCCTTCAGCTCGATCTCCCTGGCCACGGTGACGCCGTCCTTGGTGATGGTGGGCGACCCGAACTTCTTGTCGAGGATCACGTTTCGTCCTCGCGGTCCGAGTGTGACCTTGACCGCGTCGGCCAGGCTGTTGACCCCCCGAAGGATCCCCTGCCGTGAGGCCTCGCCGTACACAATCTGTTTTGCCATGAGTTGGTCTCGTTGTCCTCAGCTTGTTTCGACGACCGCAAGCACTTCGTCCTCGCGCATGATGAGTAGCTGCTCACCATCGAGCTTGATTTCCTGGTTCGTATACTTGCCGAACAAGATCACATCGCCCGCCTTGACATCGAGAGCGACACGCGCGCCACCGTCTTTGACAATGCCGCTGCCGGCCGCGATTACCGTGCCTCGTTGCGGCTTCTCCTTCGCGGTGTCGGGGATAATGATTCCGCCGCTGTTCTGCTCGCCCTCTTCGTGACGGCGGACGATGATTCGATCGTGGAGCGGTCTGACATCCATAATGTCCCTCCGAACGTCTGACAGAACGGGTCTGTCAAGGACGAAATGCGGCCTTGTTGGCGATGCGCGCCTCGTCGCGACCGGCGCCGGCCTCGACTGCCTCTTGCTTGCGCTGTGCTGCTTCGCGACCCGGCGCTTCGATCGCATCCAACCTGACTGCCTCGCGGATCGCGGTCCGGGCACGCGCGCTCAACGATTTCGACACCAGAATCAGCTGCACTTCAGACGTGTACGACCCACGAATGACCGTGAGCAACGAGTCCGCCTTCTCCCATTGCGCGACGACGTTGCTATCGAGGAACCCCTCAACTGGTGGGCTCGTCCGGGTCCTTGCCGATGCGAGTATGGGCGGGCCGTAGGCCATCGACAGTGATTCGACAATGTCACTGTTCGTCAGGCCTTCTGTGCGGTCGCGATCGTAGTTGACGATCACCTGATACAACGCGTCCTTGTAGAACGTAAATGTGATCTCTCGCACCGGATCGGCCAGCGTGGTTCGGGAATCGACGTACGGCGCACGCCATTCCAGCTCCTGAATTGTCGCCGGCCGATCGTGGAGCGTCTTCGCATCGCCGGACAGCGCGCTAGTCGCCGCGACCACCGACTCGAGGTTGCTGTCAAGAACGTAGGCTCGATACCGAGACATGTCCTGCGCGAAGGCCAGCTGACCGCCGAGGATAAGGCCGACAGCGATGCCGAGTGAACGCGTACTGTTCATGCCGAACTCCTGATGTGTGCCGCATCTCGAGGGTGACAGGTTGATTGGTGCGTGTCTGTGCCGCAGTGCACACCAGCCGCGCGAAGCCGCGCGGCTTACGTGTGCATTCGGGAACAGCGCGGTTCAACGCCGGAACCTACACTCGACATATGCCACTTGCATCAATCAAGAACATCATTGCCATGCTCTGGGTGTCGACGGTGTTCATCCCGGGCATTGCGGGGCATGTGCACTCAGTCTCGAGCTGGACCGTTCTCGTGGCCGTCGCCGTCGTCCCGCCGCTGGTCATGATGTGGCGGTGGAATGACCCTCTCCAGACCATGTCCGAGAGCATTCAGGAGGCACGTCGATGACGATTCACACGGCAGTAATCCCCGACGTAGACGCGGACATCCGGTGGCGCGACTGGCAGGCGCGAGGTGCCGCTAGTGACCGGCTAACGGCTGCGAGAATGCGCAGAGTGCTGCTGCTCATTGTGGCCGCTTTGAGCGTCTGGTTCGCGGTTCAACTGACGTGAGGAGTGAGCACTGCCCTGCTAGGGCATCCGATGTGCTGCAGCGGCATGCCGGGCTCCTAAAGACGTCTCGATAGCACGATCGTTGCGTTTCGGTGCTATCTATCACACCTCGCACCGACCCAGGAGCGGGATGGCGATCGTGTAAACGTACTGCATCCTCGACACGCCGATGCCGAACAGAAACGAGATGAGCGGCACGCCGATCGTATCAAGTAGCTCGCCGCCGAATAGCCCAGCCATAATCGAGGCTAAGGTGACGGGCTGCCGCTTGTCAGACTCGCCGAATGGATCACGGCGCCGATAATCCCCGCGACCGCCAGCAGTACAGCCGACACATTTATGATTCGCCGCGGACGTAGGCACCATCGGTTCCAGGCCAACGTTCTGGCGACCACCGCTGGTACCCACATCACCTGACGCTAGCCACCCTCGCAACGCGATCGATTGCCGCACTAACGCGCAGCCGCTTTGGCTGGTTCCCTCGGGGTTCTCTTCCGCGTAGTGAAGAGCCAGGCGGCCGACCGCGAGATCGACGACTTCATGGCCGTCCCACGCTCGCGCCCAGGGTGCCGAGAAGCTCGTCCAGTTGCTCGAACGTCTCGCTCATCGCATCCGCCGCCCCGGTGCCGGCAGCGTCGAGCGCTTCCTTCGAGGGATAGAGCTCGTGCATGACCAGCAGCGTCTTGCCACCTTGTTCCTCGAAGGTCACCGTGGTGACCGGCCCACTGTCACCTTCGTCATTGGTCCAGACGAGGCGCGAGTGCGGTGTCACTTCGATATACCTACCGAAGAACTCGTCAGGGTTTGAGGCATCGTGGCCGAACACCAAACGGTACCTGCCCCCGACACGCACATCCATCTCGCAGGAACGCAGGAACATGCCCATCGACTTCGGCGCCCACCACTGCTTGAACAGCTCGGGCTTGGTCCACGCCTCGAACACGATGCGCGCCGGACCGTTGACAGTTCGCGTGACGACGAGCTCACGCTCGGACTTCCGTTCCACAGTCGTGCGGTTCTTCACGGGTGCGGGCTCACTTCCTCTTCTTGCGTCCATCGACCTTCTCCTTCCGTTTCAATTCCTCGACAACCTTATCCAACTCGTCGAAGCGTGCGTCCCAGAGCTGGCGGTACCTCTCGATCCATGCCGCCTCTTCCTCCAGCCGGCGCAGGCCGAGCTTGCAGGTCCGCACGCGCCCGACCTTCTCCGTGGTGACGAGCCCCGTCTGCTCCAAGACGCCGACGTGCTTTTTCATCCCCGTGAGCGTCATGTGAAACTTCTCGGCAAGGTCGGTGATCGAAGCGTCTGCACGTCCGAGCTGCTCCAGAACGCCGCGTCGAGTGGCGTCCGAGAGCGCGGCAAACCCGGCATCGAAGCCGGCCCGCGAATACTGAACCATGTGGTTCAGTATATAACACACGGACTAGCCGCATGCAAGGGGAGGCTGAGCGTGTTTGCCCGGGTCGTATCGTCTGCGCGCCTTTGACGAAGCGAGTAGAATGCGCAGCATCTCAGGGTCGCGCGCGGTTGCCCACAGGGCAAACCCATACAGCCCACCGGACATGAGCAGTCCGGGCGTGAGCGGTCCGATGCTTGCCAACTGATGGCCCTGTGCGGTGGCGATCAGCCGATCGAAACGTGGACCGACGTCGAGGGGCAATCGCTAGAAACGCGGCTCGGCGACATTGCCGTTGCCATCGTCGTTCACGGCGAGCGTGTGTGCCGCCCCAGTGCTCAGCACCATCGTGAATGGGTGATCAAGCGGAAGGCGGAGATTGCTGCGGAGGACCGGCGCAAAGAGGCCGAGCGACGGCGGCTTGAGCGTGAACGGCTTGAGCGACTTGAGAAGGCGCGAGTCGGTAGGCTCCTCGACCAGGCCAAATCCCTCAGGGAGGCCGACGAGATTCGCGCCTACGTCTCAGCCGTTCGAGAGCGCCAAGCCGCGCTCGACGATCCCCTCAGTGCAACGGGACTTCAACAGTGGACGGACTGGGCACTCAGCCAGGCAGATCGAATCGACCCTGTCCTGTCGGGCAGCTTCAGAACGGTTCAAGACGACGATTGAGGCACGCCAACGGCGGCTTATACTGGGAGGCGCCAGCGGATCGTGCGACGGCTTTCCGAGGGTTGGCGATCGCCGTAAGTGATCGCGGCACATTAAGGGGTCTACACAATTTCTACACAATTCGGGTTTACTGGCTCAGCCACTAGCCTGTAAACTGTTGATTCTACAAGACGGAGAGATGTCCGAGTGGTTGAAGGAGCACGCTTGGAAAGCGTGTGTAGGGGAAACTCTACCGTGGGTTCGAATCCCACTCTCTCCGCCACCTTCCCTCGCTGACGCTCACTCGGGGGCGGTTGCAGTGCGTCTCAGGCTCCGAGCGACTCGCGTTCCCCTCGTCCTTCTCGGCACGAATCCCACTCTGTTGCGCTCTGAGCCCTACTTCTCACCCGCATCGCCGGCCGTTGGCAGCGACCACCGGCCGCGAATGGCGAGAAGGCGGACCGCGAAGCACAACACCGCGCCGGCCGGAGCCGTCGCCGCCGGCGGCCAGCCGAGCAGCGCTCCGGCCACGACGACGCTCGAACCAGCGAGGGCCGCGAGGGCGTACAGGTCGCTGCGGAGCACGGTTGGAATCTCTCGCACCAGCACGTCGCGAACGACACCACCGCCGATCCCGGTGATCATTCCGAGCGCTGCCGACGCAAACGGTCCCAGCCCAAAGGCAAGGGCCTTCTGCGTCCCCGCCACGGCAAACAGCCCCAGACCGGCAGCGTCGAACACCAGAATCGGCAGTCGCAGACGCTCGATGCGCGGGTGCCGCCAGAACGTGACAACGGCCGCGACAATCGACACGGCGCCGTAGCGCCAATCGCTCAGCGCGGCAGGCGGGACGGCGCCGATCACGACGTCACGAATCATCCCGCCGGCGCTCGCGGCAACGAACCCGAGGACGCAGACGCCGAATCCGTCGAGCCGATGCTTGACGCCAACCGCCGCGCCGCTGATCGCGAACACCGCTGTTCCGGCAAGGTCGAGGGTCAGGATGATGACCCGGGCCGCACTGGATTCGAGCACAGCTGGATTATCGTACCGTTCACTTCAATCCAAGCTTCTTCCCCGCCGCCAGCAGCGCAATCGATTCGCGAATGCGTCTCGCGCGCGTCTCCGGTCGCTTGGCGGTGTGAATCCAGACGACGAAGTCACGCCGCTGGGTGCGCGGGAGTTCCCGAAAGAATCTCCAGGCGCCGGGATTCGACTTCAGAGCCTTGGCGATATAGCCCGGCAGCTCGGGGACGACCGGCCGCGGCGCGTAGGAGTTGGTGGTCGGCGCCGCCGCCAGGCCAGCCGGGGTGAGGAGGCCGGCCGCCTCCAGCTCCTTCCACCGCTTCCGGTTGACGTCCGACCACTTGCTCGTCGGCCGCCGGGGCGTAACCTTGATCGCAAATCGATCGTCGTCGAGGCGCTTGACCAGGCTGTCGATCCATCCGAAACAGAGCGCTTCGCGGGCCATGTCTTCGATGGCCATTGATTTGACGCTGGTGTGGGCCTTGTAGAACACCAGCCAGACTCCGGGGCTCGAGGCGTGATGGCTCGCCAGCCATGCCCGCCACTGCCGACGGCTCGTCACCTGCAGCGTCTTCAGCTCTGCAGCCATGCTGAATGGCCTCGTCCGTCCCGTAGAATACCGGAGGCAAGCAGGGGCACGAGCGACGTTGACCATGACGGATCCCTTCCTCCGTCTCCACGCGGTGAACATCTACGTCACGAATCAGGCGCGAAGCCTGGATTTCTACGTGAACACGCTCGGATTCCACGTTGCCTTCGACGCCCGTATCGGATCCGGTGAGCGCTTCGTGGCGGTGACTCCGCCCGACGGATCGGCGGTCCTGACGCTGATCGAAACCAAGCGCGACTCGCCGAACGCGAGGTTGATCGGCCGCGCGACACAGGTGGTCTTCGTGACCGAGGACCTGCCCGCCACCTACACCGAGTGGCGGCGCCGCGGTGTTCGCTTCCGG
This sequence comes from uncultured Acidobacteriota bacterium, assembly GCA_963709325.1. Lineage (GTDB taxonomy): Bacteria > Acidobacteriota > Vicinamibacteria > Vicinamibacterales > UBA2999 > VFZN01. The sequence continues at coordinate 806,547 of CAVPVV010000003.1, forward strand.
AACGCGCCACGGCTCCGCCGCGTCGTCTACGATCACCCGGGCGATGCCGCCGATCCGTCGTCTCTGCCCCCTGGAGGCGGGCAGGATCGGACCGCGTGGGGCGGCGCCTTCACGCGCTTCGAAGACCCCGACCGAAACTCGTTCGCCCTGGTCAGCTTCGACGAGGTCAGCCGCGCGGTCGAAGCCCAGCGCCGCGCCGCCGCCCAGAAGCAAGAGGCGGAGCGCCGCGCCGCCCACGAGCTCGAGATCGCCATGCAGGTCCAGGCGCGACTCTTCCCGCAGCGGCTTCCGCAGATGCGCACGCTCGAGTACGCGGGCGCATGCGTGCAGACGCGCCGGGTGGGTGGCGATTACTACGACTTTCTCGATCTCGGGCAGAACCGCCTCGGCCTGGTCATCGGCGACATCGCCGGCAAGGGAATGCCGGCCGCGCTGCTGATGGCCAACCTGCAGGCCAACCTGCGGAGTCAATGCGCGACCGCGGTCGAACAGCCCGAGCACTTCCTTCAGACGGTCAACCGGCTGTTCTACGAGAGCACGGCCGACAACGCCTACGCGACCTTCTTCTATTCGGAGTTCGACGACCGGGCTGGACGCCTGCGCTACGCGAACTGCGGGCACCTCCCGGCGCTGGTGCTGCGACGTAGCGGCGCCATCGAACGTCTCGAGCCGACCGCCACCGTGCTGGGCATGTTCTCCCCGTGGGAATGCCGGACGGCGGAGCTCCAGCTCTCCGCCGGCGATCTGCTGACGATCTATACCGACGGGATCACCGAAGCCTTCGACGCCCAGGACGACGAGTTCGGCGAAGGACGGCTGGTCGAGACGCTGCACGCGCATCGTGATCTGCCGCCGCGAGATCTGATCGACGCCATCTACGACGGCGTTCGCCGCTTCAGTCCGCAGGAGCAGCGCGACGACATGACGCTGATCGTCGCAAGGTGCTGCACCAGCTGATCGCCCTGATCAGCGGGCTGAAGATCGCCTACGACCTCCTGCTCTATCTGGCATTTCGCAACATTCGACCGCCCGAGGAACAGGCGTCACTGCGATCCGCACCGGCCGCGCCGCCGAAGAACTAGCGAGGACTCCGGGCAGTCACGACGAGGCTCGCTGCGTCGCTGGTTTCTTCGCTCGCGCCAGGTTGTGCGCGGTGTTCACCAGGGCAACGTGCGAGAAGGCCTGCGGGAAGTTGCCGACGAGCCGCTTCGCCGACGTGTCGTATTCCTCAGACAGCAGCCCGACGTCGTTGCGCAGCCCGATCAGCCGCTCGAAGAGCGTGCGGGCATCGTCGATCCGGCCGACCATCGCGAAGGCATCGGCCAGCCAGAAGCTGCACGCCAGGAACGCGCCCTCCCCTGCCGGCAGACCGTCGTCGCTCGACGCCGTGTCGTAGCGAAGAACGAAGTCGTCCACGAGCAGCCGCCGCTCGATCGCGGTGATCGTGCCCTGGATGCGCGGATCGGTTGGCGGCAGGAATCCTACGGTGCAGAGCAGCAGCAGACTCGCGTCGAGCTCGCGAGACCCATACGATTGGACGAAGCTGCCCAGGTCCCGATTGAATCCGCGTTCGCAGACCTCGGCGTGGATGGTGTCGCGGAGCTGCCGCCAGCGATCGACCGGACCGGCGAACCCGAACTGCTCGATCGCGCGGATGCCGCGATCGAGCGCGACCCACGCCATCACCTTCGAGTAGGTGAAGTGGCGGGATGGGCCACGAACCTCCCAGATGCCCTGATCGGGCTGGTTCCATACCGCTTCGAGGTGCTGCAGCAGGGTCCGCTGGAATGACCAGTCGGCCTCGCGCGGCGTCAACTCATGACGCCGTGCCTGGTGGAGGGCGTCCATCACCTCGCCGTAGACGTCGAGCTGAAGCTGGCCGTGGGCAGCGTTCCCGGTCCGAACCGGCCTCGAGCCCTCGTAGCCGGGCAACCACGGCACCTCCACCTCGACGAGCTGACGCTCGCCGGCGAGGCCGTACATGATCTGCACCTGCGCCGGGGCGCCGGCCGCGGCTCGCAGCAACCAGTCGCGCCAGGCACGGGCTTCTTCGTAATAACCTGCGTTCATCAGCGACAACAGCGTGAGCGTCGCGTCGCGCAGCCAGCAGAAACGGTAATCCCAGTTCCTCGAGCCACCGAGACTCTCCGGCAGCGACGTGGTTGGCGCCGCCACGACGCCACCAGTCGGCGCGTAGGTGAGCGCCTTCAGCGTCATCAACGACCGCCCGACGACGTCGGCCCATTCGCCAGGCGACTCGTTGCGCGATGCCCATTTCGTCCAGAACTTCTCGGTCGCCTCGAGCGACGTCCGCGGATCGATCGGCTTCGGCGGCGGATGGTGCGACCAGCCGTGGGTCAACACGAAGGTGGCCGACTCGCCGGCCGAGACTTCGAAATCGGCTACCGTCTTCAGATCCTCGCCGCGCAGCGGCACCGAGGTGTGGAGCACGACGAGGTCCGGCCCGGCAATCGCGCGGAGCGCCCCGTCCGACATCCGCGTCACCCACGGCACCGTCCGGCCGTAGTCGAAACGCAGCGTCAGCTCCATGCGCAGGCGGACGCGGCCGCGCTCACCCTTCACGATCCTGACCACATCGGAGTTGCGGCCCCGCGGCGGCATGAAGTCCACCAGCGTGATCACGCCGCCGCCGGTCTCCACCCGCGTCTCGAGGATGAGCGTGTTGTGGCGATACGCGCGCGAGACGCGCGCCCCGTCTTCGGCCGGGGCAATCAGCCATCGCCCGTGCTCCGGCCCGCCGAGCAGCGCCGCGAAGCATGCTCCGGAGTCGAACCGCGGCCAGCACAGCCAGTCGATCGAGCCCGAGTGCGAGACGAGCGCCGCGGTCTCGCAGTCGCCGATCAAGCCGTAGCACTCGAGCCGTTCGCTCATACGGTGGCTCCCACCGATACGAGCATATCTTCGGAGACCGATTGACTAGCGCATCAGTCTGGTTCGGGACTTGTCATGCCCGACGATGTTCGACTTTCACCGCGCGGCACCATCGATGTGCCGTCCCGCATCGCCGGTCGCTTCCTCGGGAGTCCTGCCCTGCTCGCGCGCGACGATGTAGGCTGCGTACCAGTCCGACCAGTGGTGCGACGGCGGAGACGTCGCCTGGTAGTCGCCATGCCCTTTCTCCGCCTCGCGTAGGAGCTCGGTCATCGTCGCGACATCCAGGCCGAGCCCTCGTCCCGGCAGCCGCGTCCGGATCTCCTGTAGCAGCCAGCCATTGCCGTCGGGATCGCTGAACGAAGCGTAGGACCGGTACGAGCCGCGCTCGGGGTCCGGGCCAGCCAGACGCGGCCCCCTGATCCCCGCGAAGTGGAACGGTTCGCTCACCTCGGCGCCCTTGGTGCTGAGCTCGGCGCGGGCCGCTTCGATGTCATCGACGACGAGAAAGAGTCCTTGCGCCGAGCCGGGAACGGCGTCGGTCCCGAGATGAATCGAGCAGGGCGAACCGGGGGGCGTGAGCTGCACGGCGCGCCAGCCGTCACCCTTGAAATCGGCGTCGAGCCGCCAGCCCAGCCCCTCGTAGAAGCGCTTGGCTCGATCGATGTCGGACACCGGAATGGTAATCACTTCGAGCTTGGTCTCGACCGTTCGAGCACTCGAGGCCCGCGTCGCACGTTCCTTCCCCGTTTCTACAGTAGCCATGTGACCTCCCTGAGTAGCTGTGCGCCTCAGCGGCGGGCGCCTTGCTGTTCGGCCTGCCGAGCGAGCTCTTCCAGCGTTCCGCCGAGCACTCGATTGAAGGCGGGGAACGGGTGGATGACATCGGCGAGTGTCTCGAGCGGCGTACCGAGCTTGATCGCCAGCACCAGCTCGCCGAGGATCTCGCCCGCTCGAGGGGTCACCAGGGTCGCGCCAATCAGCACGCCGCGCTCGCGGTCGCCGACCAGCTTGATCGCGCCCTGATGGAAATCGTGGATGTAGCCGCGCGCGGTTTCCGCCGGATCGGCGGAGGCGACGACGACGTCGATGTTCTTGGCGCGTGCGGCGGCCTCCGACAGTCCGACCGAGGCGACCTCCGGATCCGTGAACGTCACGCGCGGGATGGCGACGTGATCGGCCTTCGCGTCGATCCCGCGCAGCCGGCGTGCCACGATCTGGCCGTGGTAGTAGGCAAGGTGCGTGAAGCCGCCAAGCCCGGTGACATCGCCGGCGCCGAAGATGCCTGGCGCCGCCTCCAGGGTGGTCGGATCGACTTTCAACCAGCCGCGTTCCGTTTGTGCGAGCCCCGCTGCGCGCCACGCGTCCGCGTTGGAACGCCGCCCAGTCGCGACCAGCAGCCGGTCAGCGGCGATCGCTGCGCCGGATTTCAGGCGCACCTTCACCGCCGCACCGCGTCGCTGGGGGGACGGTGATTGCGGGTCGATGCCGACGCACGGATCGCCGATCGAGAGTGCGATACCGTCCGCCTCCAGGTGAGGACGGAGCGCAGCGCCAGCTTCCGGTTCCTCGAGGCCGAGGAAGGTGCGGCCGGCTTCGATGATCGTCACCCGCGATCCGAGCCGCGCGAACGCCTGGCCCAATTCGACACCGATGGCGCCGCCGCCGAGAATCGCGAGCGTCGCCGGCAATTCGCGGGGAATGGCCGCCTGGCGGTTGGTCCAGAATTCGACGGTGTCGAGGCCGGGAATGGGCGGAACGGCGGCCGTGCTGCCGTTGGCGATCACGATGGCGCGCCGCGCCACGAGTTGCTGGCCGCGGACTTCTACGGTCCGTGAGTCTGTCAGCTTCCCTTCACCTCGAAACAACCTGGCCCCGTTTGCCTCGAGCGCAGCCGCCGGCTTGCGATCGTCGAGGTCGCGCGCCATCCACAACACGCGCTTCGATACCTTCGGGAAATCAACCGTCCAATCAACGCGGGCTGCAGCCAGCTGTCGCGCACGACCGGCCTCGCTCAACGTCTCACCGGAGCGAAGCAGGGTCTTGGATGGGACGCATCCCCAGTACGGACACTCGCCTCCGACCAGCTCGCGTTCGACGACCGCCAGCGTGAGTCCGCTGTTTCTCAATCCTTCCGCGATCGCTTCTCCCGCCACGCCGCCGCCGAGACACACGACATCGAATTCCTGCGACACCTCGCCTCCCGAGTCATAGCCGCGTCCGCGGCGCCGCTTGACAGGATGCTCGTGGAACGCGTCATCGTCCATAGGATTCTGCCGCCACCTCGACGGTTCGAACGCCGGCGGTGATGATGCCGTTGAGTTCAAGGCTACGATTGTGTTTCGCATGGACAAACCCGGCCTCGAACACGCGTTCCCGACACTCACCGCAGAGCAGGTTGCTCGCATCGACGTTCACGGACGCCGACGATCGACGTCACGAGGCGACGTGTTGGTCGAGCTCGGTGACCGGGCACCGTTTTTCGTGATCGTCAGCGGCGAAGTCCAGGTGCTCCGGGCGGCCGACCCTGCGGAAGCGCTGATCGTGACCCACCGCGCCGGCCAGTTCTCGGGTGAGGCAAACATGATCACCGGGCGCCGCGCGATGGCGCGCCTGCGCGTCAGCGAGCCGGGCGAGGTGATCGAGCTCGATCGCGAGGAGCTGCTGCGGCTGATTCAGACCGATCCGGAGCTGAGCGAGCTCCTGATGCGGGCGTTCATCCAGCGGCGTCTCATGATCATCGCCGGCGATCTGGGTGACGTTGTGCTGATCGGCTCCGCGCACTGCCGGGGCACGCTCCGGGTGAAGGCTTTTCTGACTCGCAACGGCCATCCGTTCCATTACGTGGACCTCGATCGCGATCGCGACGCGCAGGACCTGCTGGATCGATTCCAGATAGGCGTGGACGACATCCCGGTCGTCATCTGCCGCGGGCAAATCGTGCTGCGCGACCCGAGCAACCGGCAGATCGCCGAGTGCCTCGGGTTCAACGAAGAGATCGACGACACCCGCGTCAACGATGTCGTCATCATCGGCGGAGGTCCGGCGGGGCTCGCGGCCGCGGTCTATGGTGCGTCCGAAGGCCTGGACGTCCTGGTGCTCGAATCGAACCTGCCGGGAGGACAGGCCGGCTCGAGCTCGCGCATCGAGAACTACCTGGGGTTCCCGACCGGTATCTCCGGCCTCGATCTCACCGGCCGGGCGCACGCACAGGCCCTGAAATTCGGAGCGCACGTGGCGGTGGCGACCGGCGCGAAACGCCTGTCATGCGGCGGCCAGCGCTACACGATCGAGCTCGACAACGGCCATGTCATTCCGGCCCGGGCGGTCATCATCGCCACCGGCGCGGAGTATCGCAAACCCGCCATCGACAACCTCGCAACCTTCGAAGGCGCGGGCGTCTATTACGGCGCGACTCCGATGGAGGCTCAACTCGCCGCCGGCGCGGACGTCGTGGTCGTCGGCGGGGCCAATTCCGCCGGGCAGGCCGCCGTATTCCTCGCCTCGACGGCGCGCCACGTCCACATGCTGGTGCGCGGCGCCGGGCTGGCCGACACCATGTCGCGATACCTGATTCGGCGCATCGAGGACAACCCCGCCATCTCGTTGCGGACCCGGACGCAGATCACCGCACTCGAAGGGAACGGGCGCCTCGAACGAATCAGCTGGCGTGACCAGGGGACTGGCAACGTCGAGAGCCATGACATCGGCCACTGCTTCATCATGGCCGGTGCGGTGCCCAACACCCGATGGCTCGACGGCTGCCTGGTGCTCGATACAAACGGCTTCCTCAAGACGGGTCCGGACCTGTCGCAGGACGAGCTCACGAGCGCCGGGTGGCCGCTGGCCCGGCCGCCCTTTCTGCTCGAGACCAGCCGGCCTGGCATCTTTGCCGTCGGCGACGTACGCGGGGGCAATTTCAAACGAGTGGCGTCAGCGGTCGGCGAGGGATCGAATGCGATCGCGTTCGTCCATCAACTGCTTCGTCACTGACGCCGTACCGGCGGCGCCATGAGCTGGCTCTCGACGCTGATTGCGCACTATGGGTACTGGACGGTGGCGGCCGCGATCGGCCTGGAGAGCATGGGCGTACCCGTGCCGGGCGAGACCGCCCTTGTCACGGCGGCGGTCTACGCGGGCGCGACACACAACTTGAACATCGCGATGGTGATCCTGGCGGCCATTACCGGGGCGATCGTCGGCGACAACATCGGGTTCCTGGTTGGACGACAATTCGGGTATCGACTCCTGCTGCGTCACGGCAGTCTTTTCAGGCTGACGACGGCGCGCATCAAGCTCGGCCAGTTCCTGTTCCTGCGGCACGGCGGCAAGATGGTGTTCTTCGGACGGTTCATCGCCGTATTGCGCGCGCTGGCGGCGCTGCTTGCCGGCGTGAACTGCATGGCCTGGCCACGATTCCTGATCTTCAACGCCGCCGGCGGCATCGTGTGGGCGGGCGGCTACGGCATGCTCGCGTACCTCCTCGGCGAACGCGTGGAGCGATTCACCAGGCCAGTCGCAATTGCCGCTGCCGTCGGCGCCGTTTTCGCAGGAATAGGCGTCGTCTGGTTCGTGCGCGGTCACGAGGCCCAGCTCGAGGCCGAGGCCGAAAAGGCACTGCCTGGTCCGCTCCGGTAAGGACTCGTTCGCGGCGTGCTGGGTACCAGCCCGACGCGCGATGCGGACTGAACCGTTGGTGGCCCTTCGCGACTCTATATAGTGGACAAGTGAGCACGAACGGATGGGCTGCTCACGGCGGAGGCATGCATGAGCGAGACGAAAGAGCGCGCGAAGGTGGACCTCTCACAGGGAATCGATGCTTCGGCACTCAGCGACGGCGGCATGATCCTCGGCCAGGTCGGCAAAGACGACGTGGTGCTCGCGCGATCGGGCAACGAGTTCTTCGCGGTCAGGGCGCAGTGCTCGCACTACCGCGGACCGCTGGTGGAAGGCATCGTCGTCGGCGACACGGTGCGCTGCCCATGGCACCATGCCTGCTTCAGCCTGCGCACCGGCGAGGCGCTCCGGGCGCCGGCTCTTGATCCAATCCCGTGCTGGAAGGTGGAGCGGCAGGGCGACCAGATCTTCGTCAGGGAAAAGCTTCCGCCGGCGAAGCCTGCCTCCGCTCCGATCTCCGCGAGCGAGTCGCCAACTTCGATCGTCATCGTCGGGGGCGGAGCCGCGGGAGTGGCTGCAGCCGAGATGCTGAGGCGCAAGGGGTACAACGGGCCGGTCACCATGATCAGCGCCGACGCCGACCTCCCGGTCGATCGCCCCAACCTGTCGAAGGACTACCTTGCAGGCAGCGCCCAGGAGGACTGGATTCCGCTCTGGGGCAGCGACTTCTACGCCGAGAATCGCATCGACGTGATCCTGGGGCGGCGCGTCTCGTCCATCGATCCGGCGAAGCACACCGTGCACCTCGACGACGGTTCGGTTCGGGAATTCGGGGCGCTGCTCATCGCGACCGGCGCGGATCCGGTGCGACTGCCCATCCCCGGCGCGCAGAACACGCAGATCTGCTATCTCCGCAGCTTCGCTGACAGCCGGGCGATCGTCGAACGCGCCGTGCACTCCAGACACGTGGTCGTGGTCGGCGCCAGCTTCATCGGGCTGGAGGTCGCGGCGTCGCTGCGCGCCCGCGAGATTGCCGTCGACGTCGTCGCACCGGAGAGCACGCCGCTCGAGAAAGTGATGGGCGCGGAGGTCGGCCGATTCATCCGGTCGCTGCACGAGGCGCACGGCGTCACGTTCCACCTCGGTCAGACGGTGGCGCGGGTCGACGGGCGGACGGTCGCGCTCAGCGGCGGCAGCACGATTGACAGCGACTTCATCGTCCTCGGCGTCGGCGTCAAGCCGGCGGTGACGCTGGCCGAGCAGGCGGGACTGGCCATGGATCGCGGTATTGCCGTGAACGAATTCCTGGAAACCAGCGTGCCCGGAATCTTCGCCGCGGGCGATGTCGCGCGATGGCCCGACTCTCATACTGGCGAGCGCATTCGCGTCGAGCACTGGGTGGTCGCCGAGCGGCAGGGGCAAGCCGCGGCGTGCAACATGCTGGGCGCACGCGAACCGTTCGACGCGGTGCCGTTCTTCTGGAGCCAGCATTACGACATCGCGATCAACTACGTCGGCCACGCCGAACGCTGGGACGAGGTTCGCATTGACGGCTCGCTCGAGAAACAGGACTGCTCGGTCGAATATCGCAGGGGCGGCCAGACGCTGGCGGTCGCGACCATCGGGCGGGATCGCGAGAGCCTCGAAGCCGAGGTCAGGCTGGAGGGCGGCGCTCCGAGATAACTCATGCGGGGCCGCGCTGAACACCCCGGAGCCCGGGCCGTATAATTCCATCGGCGCACAAAGAGCCCGTCCCGTCTCACGCAAGTCGTGCCCTGCAGCAGGTGATCGATCGTCATGCACAAATTCCTGGAGTCGCACCATCTCCGGCTGATCGCCCAGGTGGCGCGCACCGAAAGCGTGACCCGGGCCGCCGATCTCCTGAACGTGACGCAATCGGCGGTCAGCCACCAGCTGCGCGAGATCGAGGACAAGCTGGGCACGCCGCTCTTCGTGCGGTCGGGCCGCCGGATGCTGCTGACGCCGGCCGGGCGGCTCCTCGTCGAGGCGGCTGACGAGGTGCTCGGAGCAATAGCCCGGGTCGAATCGCAGGTCGGTCAGATCGCGCGGCACGCCGCCGGCGAACTGCGCGTCTGCACCCATTGCTACACCGGCTACTCATGGCTGCCAGCCATCGTCGCCGGGCTGCGTCACCGCTACCCCTCGTTCGGCTTGCAGATCGTCCCCGAGTACACCGTGGACCCGATCACCGCGCTGCTCGACGCGAAGCTCGATCTCGCGCTGATGAACGAGGAGATCGACGACCGACGGCTCCGCTCCCGTGAGTTGTTCGACGACGAGCACGTCGCTGTCGTGCACTCGTCGCATCGCTGGGCGACGCGGCCGTTCGTCACGCCGGAAGAGATCGCCGCCGAACCGCTCTACCTTTTCTCACGGTCGATCGAGAACAGCTTCTTCGTGCGCCAGGTGTTGCGCCCGGCCGGACTTCAGCCGGCCCACGTCACGCACCTCCAGCTGTCCGAGGGAATCATCGAGATGGTAAAGGCTGGCATGGGCGCCACGGTGCTGCCGAAATGGTCGCTCGCCCACAGCCTGGCCTCGGGCGGCATCAGGGCGATTCGCATCACGAAAGGCGGCCTCTTCCGCAAGTGGTATGCGGTGACCCTTCGGGATGCCGCGACCACGCCTTTCATCGAGGAGTTCATCCGCCTGCTGATTGCCCAGGCGCCGGACTCGCGCCGATCCGTGCGCCGCCGCCCGGCTTAGCCGCGGAGCACTTGCGCCGGCTCGACGCGCCTGACGCGCAGGGCAGGCACGAACGCGGCGGCAAGACCTGTTGCCGCGATGATCGCCATCGCGATCGCCGTTGTCGTCATTTCAACCGGCGCGATGTTCTGAAGCCAGCGCGCCAGCAGGATGGCGAGCGCTACTCCACCAGCCAGTCCCGCAGCGGCGCCGATCGCCACGTCGCGGAGCGCTTCGACCAGTACCAGGCGAATCACCCTGCCCGGCTCGGAACCGAGTGCCAGCCGCACGGCGAAATCCCTGGTCCGATCCACCACGCTCCGATACGTCACTCCGGAAATGCCCACCGCGGCCAGCAGCACGCCCAACAGCGTGAGGATGCTCAGCACGAAGGCGCGAAACCGTTCCGGCGCCGTGGATTCGCTGACGAACACAGGCAGCGGTTGCGCCTTGCGCAGCGGCAGCGACGGGTCCACGCGTTTCACGGTTTCACGCACCGCCGGCAGCAGCGACGAGGGCTCCACTGCGGTCCGGATGACGAAGGCGACCGGTACGGCGGGGGCGTTGTTCTGCGCCCACGCCACGTAGAAGGTCGGCTCCGCCGGCTCTGCGACCGTCACGTCGGACGCATCGTCGACGACGCCGACGATCGTCACCTCTGGAGGGTTGTTGCGGATCAAGGTGCGGCCGACCGGCTCGAGGCCGGGCATCAGCATCTCGGCGAAACGCCGGCTCACGATCGCAACCGGCGGGCGGTCCGCGGTGTCGTCGTCGCTGAATACGCGTCCTGCGATTGTCCTGATGCGCATCGCCCGGAAGTAGTCGGGACTGACGCGGCGGTACTGCACGGTGTGCGGCTGATCGTCCGGCGTCGGGCGGTCCTTGACCTTGATCAGCGTCTGATAGGAAAACTTCGGAAGAAAGGCATTCTGGGTGATGCCGACCGACGTCACGCCGGGAAGGACGCGAATCTCGTCGAGCAGGCGCCCGACCACGGCCGCGCGGAGCTCCGGCGACGGATAGGCGGCTTCCGGCAGGCGAATCTGCGCTGTCAAGACCCCGCTCGCCTCGAACCCCGGGCTGCGGCGGGACAGGTCGCGCAGCCCCTGGACGACGACGGTTCCAGCAATCAGCAGCGCGACGCACAGCGCCACTTCGATCGAGACGAGCGTGCGCTGTACCCGTGTTGCGTCGGCGGAACCGGTTGACCGGGTGGTCGCCGTCGCCAGCGCCGCCGACATTTCGCCTCGCATCGCCCGTACCGCCGGCAGCGCGGCCGCCACGATCGCCGTGAGCAGGGCGAGCAGCCCGCTGAACACCTGGACGCGCCAGTCGAGCGTGATCGTACCCAGGGATTGAGCGATCGTTGGATTGATCGCCAGCAGCGCCGGCACCGCGGCGCGAGCGAGCAGCAGGCCGGGGACCAGCCCGGCGCCGCAGACGATCAGCAGCTCAGCGAAGTGGAGCCGCAGCAGGTCACCCTTCGAGGCACCGAGCGCAAGCCGCAGCGACAGCTCGCCGGAACGCGCGACCGCGTGTGCCGACGTGAGATTGCCGATGTTCACGCAGGCAATCATCAGAACCACCGCCGTCGCCGCCAGCAGCATCAGCAGCGGCGCGCGCAGCGGCCCGTACTGCCATTCGCGCGCGTCCTGGGCGCCAATGGTCCAGTGCGAATGGGTGCGCGGGAACTCCTGCGCGAACTGGCCGTAGATGGTCGTCAGCTCGTCGCGGGCCTGCTCGAGCGAGGCCCCGGGCGCGAGCTCGGCTAGCGCGACAACGGAGAGAGTCGGCGTGCGCGGCTTCGGCTCGGCGTTCAGGAACAGCGGGGTGAAGACCTGCGCGTCGAGAAACGGGACGGCGAAGCCTGGCGACAGCACCCCGACAATGGTGTGCGGCTGGTCGTCGAGAATCAGCGTGGTGCCCAGCACCGGCTGCCCGCCGAGCGTGTCGCGCCAGTAGCGATCCGTGATCACCGCGACGAAGTGACCGGGCTCGCCCTCGCCGGGCATGAACGCCCGGCCGAGCGCGATCGGGGCGTCCAGCATCGTCAGCAGGCCGGGCGTGACCGCCGCGCCTCGCGCGACACCGGGTTCTCCGCCAATCGTGACCACGCGTTCCGACGGATAGAACCCCTCGAGCCGGGCGAGGGTTCGGGCCCGTTCCCGCAGCCGCGGTACCTCCATCTGCTGCAAGGGGTTGCGTTGCAGTATCGAGGTGGTTCCGGGCGGCTGGGCGAACAGCTGCACCACGAGCCCCCGAGCCGCGAACGGCATTGGCCGGACCAGCGTGGCATTGACGACCGCGAAGATCGCGGCGTTGGCGCCGAGCACCAGCGCCAGCGTGATCGCGCAGGTAAGAACGTAGGCCGGGCGCCGCTGCAGCGATCGCCACGCGTGCCTGAGCTCGGATCTCATGTCGTCCCTCAGACGATTGCGGGCGCGTCGGCGGTCGTGCCTTCCGCCCGGAGGATGGCGTCGATATGGATACGCGCGCAGTCGAGATGCGGGAAGGGCGTGTTCGAGGCATCGAACATCAGCGCGAAATCGGTTCCCGCCAGCAGGATCGCCTCTACGCCCTCGCGCTTCTGCAGCGTGCCGGCCAGATCCGTCAGCTGCCGGCGATCGTCGTCAGAGACCGTTGCGCTATGCGCGAGGTGGGTGTACGCGCGATGGACGAATTCGACTTCGTCCCGGCGCGGCCGCACGACGTCCACACCAGCGAGGCGGCCGTACAAGTCGGACTCGATCACGAAGCGGGTGCCGAACAACGCGACCTTCGACAGCTTCCGCTCGCGCACCGCGGAAGCTACGGCCTCGGTGATGTCGATCACCGGGAGCGGTGTGATCCGTTTCAACTCGTCGATGCAGATGTGGGGCGTCACAGCTGGAATCACCCCGAACGTCGCCCCCGCGGACTTGAGCCGCGACAGGAATCCCGCCAGATAGACGGCCAGGCCGTGGCGATCGCCCTTCGAGGCGTACTCGGTCGCACGTGAAATGGACGCATGGTCCATCACCAGCCTCAGCGGCCGACGCCGATCGTCGTGGGCCACGGCCAAGGCGCGGTAGTAGTGAATGGCGGCCCCGACTCCCAGGCCGCCGACAAGGCCGATCAACGGATCCACAGGCTGCGTCTTGCTTGTCGTCACGCTCTCGACTGTAGCGTTCGTGGCTCGACACACCCAGTGCGGAGTTTTCATCGAATCGTGAGCCGAACTCACGATTGGGACGAGAGGCGTGACGCGGGGATGTGCGATCAGGGCTTGACGATGTCGAGCCGGAGAATCGCGCTGTTCGTCGAGGACTGATCCGAATCCTCGCTCGACGCGACCAGCAGCAGTTCCAGCCTCGTGCCTGCGGTCGCGATCGTTTGCGCCGGCAGCCATACCACGACACGCTGCTCGCTCTCTGGCGCCAGGTCGAGAGCCGGCGGTTCGACCCGCGGCAAGACCTGCCCGCCGACCGTCGCCGTCAACCGGTAACGGGCCGGGCCACCGTAGTTCCTGACGATGAAGGCCAACGGCCTGTCGGCGCCGGCTGAGACCTCGGCAACGGCCGGAGGCAGGACCTCTATCGGCTCGCCTCGAAACATCCGACCGCTCATGCGCTGGTAGCGGTCGCCATCGGCGTCCGGGCCACGCACGCCGACCCGGAACGGCACCTTAGGGAGCTCGATCTCGCCGACGAACTCGTCGTCTGCGACCCGCTCTAGGGTCACGCGCTGGATCGACCGCCCCTGGGCCGAAAACAGCTCGAACACCGGCACCTGCTCTTCCGGCTCGGAGAGCGCAATCCTGAGGGTGGCGGGCCGCCCGGCGATGGGCGATCCGTTGATCCGGAAGAGCCCCTCGTGGCCCGGCCGGCCGCCGGCACGCACGAACTCGGCGGTCAGCAGATGTCGATCGCTCCGCGCGTGCACCGCCATCCAGAATCGTGACGAAGGGGCCAGCGTCACCCTCCAGGCTCCGGCTTCCGGCGCGTCGATGCTGAGGATTCGCCCGCAATTGAGGATGGCGTCGCCGGAGACCGCGCCGGCCCGTACCTCAGCGCCGTTCGGCGTCACAATCTCGGCGCTGCCCCCCGTGCCATCGAAGGTGATGGAAAACGTGAGCCGCTTCGCTGACTGATCGACCGGGACCACGAAGCCGGCCTGCGCGTCGGCGGCGGTGCCGCCCGCCCACAGGATCATCGCGGAATCGCTGCGCGACGACTCCGCCATGAACACCCCCATCTGGGCGATCTCCGACGGCGCCATCGGGAAGGGCTGGCCGCCGGTTGCAGTCGAGATGCGGACGTAAGCCGGGTCGATCGGCCCGCATCGGCCTGGCCCGAACGGTCGCGGCGTCTGGCGCGTTTGGATCGCGCCGACGAGCGTCGCGACGGACAACGCGACTATCAAGCCAATGGATGAGGTCACGTGATCTGGCCGGCATTATCGCCGATTGCTCCCGGAGTCGCAGTTCCGGCGAGAGCACTCGCGGACCAGGGCGAGAGATAGAGCACCGATCGATCGTCGGGGGTGACGACCACGTGCGATGCGGTCACCCCGGGCACAAGCATCGCGAGGCGTCGCACTTCGTGACCGGCGTGCGCGGCGTCGACGCCGTTCGCCTTGCGATGCGCCCGGCCTTCAGACGATAGTAGCGGTTCCCAAAGGCACCGCTGGAGGTGAGGTCATGGCCAAGGCAGCCAGTTGTCGAGGGAACGGGGCGCTGGGCGAGGTCGGTGCACGCGAACGTGACCCGATGAAGAGTGTCATGGCCGGTTTGGTGCTGGGCGCCGTGCTCCTTGGCGTTCATGGAGTGCCGGCGCAAGCGACACAGCGGCCGACACGGCCCAACTTCGTTGTCATTGTCGTCGACAGCATGGGCTATGGCGACAGCGAACCGTTTGGCGTGCAGGACATTCGCACGCCTGCGCTGAATCGCCTCGCTCGAGAGGGCGTGCGGCTCACCGACGGTTACTCGAACGGACCCGTTTGCACGCCGACGCGGGCGGCATTCATGACCGGACGTTATCAACAGCGGATCGGGCTCGAGTGGGCCCTCTTGAAGGACCGCAAAGACGCTGGATTGTCCGCATCCGAGATCTCCATCGCAACCGTCCTGAAGGGCGCGGGCTATGCCACCGGCATCTTCGGCAAGTGGCATCTCGGCTACACGCCCTCGTTCAGCCCGAACGCGAATGGGTTTGCCGAGTTCTTCGGCATTCTCGACTTCAGCGTCGACTATTACTCGCACAAGAACATCGACGGCGAACCCGATTTGCACGAGAACGACCGGCTGATCGATCAGCCTGGCTACATGACCGATCTGATCACCGAACGCGCCGTTCGATTCATCCAGGCGCACGCGGCGGAACCATTCTTCGCCTACGTGCCGTACAACGCGATGGTCTTGCCCATTCAGCCGCCCGATCGGCCCGACGATATCCGGACGCGTGACACCTGGGATCGCGCAACGCGGAAGGACTATACCGCCATGGTCGAGCGCGTGGACCAGGGGGTCGGACGCATCCTGCAGACGCTCGACACAGTGGGCGTGTCGCAGAACACGCTCGTCGTCTTCACGAACGATCACGGCGGGCAGTGGTATTCGCGGCGCGAACCGATGTTCCACGAATTCGGTACGATCTGGGAGGGCGGCATCCGCGTCCCGTACCTGCTTCGTTGGCCGGGACGCCTCCCTGCAGGTCAGGTCTCGAGTCAGGTGGTCCTGACCATGGACTTGACCGCGTCGATTCTGGCGGCCTCAGGCGCAAGCATGCCGGTTGGCCGCACGCTGGACGGCGTCGACGTCCTGCCGGTGCTGCGGGGTGAGCGGCCACAGATTGAACGAGCGGTCTTCTGGCGCGTGGATCATCAGGGCCGCCGCCAGAAAGCGGCCCGCAAGGGCAACTGGAAGTACATCGCGGACAATGGTCCTGAACTGCTGTTCGACGTGGCCACCGACCCGTCGGAGCGTCGCGACCTGGCCTACGAGCGGCGCGAACTGCTGCTGGAGATGAGGGCGCTCGTCGCTGAATGGGAAGCGGAGATCGATCGTGTGCCCCCGCCGTTCGTGGTCAAATAACGGTCCTCTCTCACCCGGCGCCGACGTCGAGCGCAACTGGCTTGCCTTCGAAGATGACGCGCTTCACCGCCTGCGATCCGGCCACCCGCACGTCGATCGGCCGCCGCGCCGGCGGCAGCATCCGCGATCCAGGCCCGAGGCGCAAGGTGAGCCGCCGGGAGGCCCAGGTCCACGCCATCGCGATCTTCATGAACTCGCCCTTGTGATGGTTGAAGGTCCGACCATCGTCTTCGTAGAGCGTGAACGCGCCGTCGGCACCGGGGTAAATCGTGATCGCGAGTGGCCCGTCGACGGGCTCGGCGGTGTATTGCCGGACCGGTCCCATCGGCACGATCGCGCCCGCGCGCACGTGCAGCGGCATCGTCTCGAGATCGACCGCACGATCGATCTCGCGGCCGCCGTCGAGCCGCTCCTCGGTCCAGAAGTCGAACCATGCGCCTTTCGGGAGGTACAGCCGGCGGCTCGTCGCACCCTTTTCGACGACCGGTGAGACGAGGATGTCGCGTCCCCAGAGAAACTGATCGCCGCGGGCGACCGCGGCCGGATCGTCTGGGTGGTGCAGCCACAGCGCGCGCATCAGCGGCAATCCGGTTTCGGTGCACTCACGCGCGATCGTGTAGGTATAGGGCAGCAGGCGGTAGCGCAGCTCGAGGTACTTCTTGACGACGGGTTCGACGCGCGGGTTGTTCAGCTCCGCCGGATCCGGATCGGCGGCGCCGCCGGTGTAGTCGCGCAGCTCCGACGGGCCGATCTCTCCCATGTTCCAGCCCCACGGCAGCCGCAGGTGCCAGTTGCGGCCATGCGATCGGAACGACGGACAGAACGTCCCGAACTGGAACCACCGCACGTGCAGCTCGCCAGTGTAGTCGGCAGTCGGCACGAACCCGCCGATGTCGGTGCCCCAGAACGGAATGCCCGACAGGCCGGTGTTGACGGCCACCGGCACGTGCGTCTTGAGCGTCTCCCATGTCGAGTAGACATCGCCTGACCACAGGAACGCGCCGTAGCGCTGCATCCCGGGCGATCCATTGCGATGCAGCGCGAACGGCCGCTCGTTCGGCCGGTACTGCTGCGGGCCCTCCCAGTACATGCGGATCCGCGCCAGCCGTGACGGCTCGTCCAGCCCGTCTCCCTGATCCGGCCACCACCCGTCCACGCCGAGATCGAACAGCGGCTTGTGGTAGGGCCAGTAGCATGGCACGGCGCGATCGGCCGGCCACCGATCGTCGGGCGTGCGCCCGCTCGGCACGGCCTTGTCGGGCGTGCACGGATCGGCTACCGCGCCGCTCATGCGCTGACCCTCGATCACGATGTGCAGCACCACCCTGAAGTGGCGGCTGTGCGCGACGTCGATGAAGCGCTTCGGGTCGGGAAAGTTCTCGGTCTTCCATCCGAACTCGCCGTTGCGCGTGTTCCAGCCCGAAGGCGTGAACTCGGTGCCGAGATAGATCAAGGCATCGCAGGGCAGCCGCTTCTCGCGGAAGGTCCTCGCGACCCAGTCGATCTCCTCGGGCCCGGCGAGCGTGCGATGGGACTGCATGTAGCCGAACGACCACAGCGGCGGCAGCTCGGCGAAGCCGGTGATACGGGCGTACTCGGCGAGGATCGCCTTCGGGTCGGTGGACGCGACGATGAAGACGTCGAATGGAAGCGCGCCCGCCGCCGCCGTCAGCACGCCCTCGGCGCCGGAGAGATCGAACGCACCCAGCGGGCGGTAGATGTACATTCCCCAGCCGTCGGTGGAGATCAGCCACTGAATCGGCACGCGGCCGCCGTGCGTGCGCAGTTGATAGCCGCCCTGACCATTCCGGTTGGTGTAGGCCGCGCCCTTGCGATCGAACTGCGGTCCGCCTTCACCGAAGCCGAGCAGCGGGCCCCGGCCGAGCGCGAACGCCATGGTGGAGGCCCGCTCGTCGAATCGCAGCCGTTGAATCGGCCCGCCCTTCTGCCTATCGATGTGCAGCGTCGGCGGATCCCCGGTATAGCGCACCTTCAACTCGCCGGCGTCGATGGCGCTGAACGGATCGCGCCGCCGCCCTACGGCCGGTCCGTGCGCGCCTCGCGCGAGCGCGCCATCGTCGGGTAGCGCGCCGGCGTCCGAGAGTGGCACGACGGTCAGCCGGATGGTGGTGGGACTGAGCGATGCGACGATCATCTCGACCGGCTGGCCGGCGACGACGAGGGGTCCGGACTGGCCGCGGATGATGGCAGGCGCGAGCGCCAGTCCCGCGCCGGCCGAACCGAGCCGTGTAATCGCCGCGCGGCGAGACACTCGCATGCCGTGCATCCTAGCCGACTACTGACTGAGTGCGCCGTTCGCCGCGACCGTCAGCGCATAGCCAGGCTCGTCTCCATTGCCGGGCGTCGTCGCGTTCTGAACCAGGCGAATGCCGTTGGCGAAGACGTTGCGGGTCACGGCGCCGGTCGGGTTCTCGTCGCACGAGTTCTGGTCGTTGATTCTGAACGACACGCGAGTGCCGGTCGGCACGTCGGTGAACGTCATCTCGTAGCGATCCGGCGGGACCGGCGTCAGCGGAATGCCGTCGAAGCTGCGCCAGCTGGGATGGATGTGCGTCGCGCCGACGCCGCTGACACAGCCCTGCGCGGACGTCGGCAGATCGGAACGCCGCTCGGTCGATCCCATGAACACGATCCGAACGGTCGCTGTGGCGGATGGCGTCGGCGACGACGGCGTGTCGTCGCAGGCCGCGAGCGTGACGGCCGTGACAAGCACGAGTGTTCTGAGCCACAACCCCACCTGCCGAGCATAGACCCGAGGAACGCCCGGCTGCCTCGAGCGCGTGGCTCTTGCTTTCTGCCTTCTGCCTTCTGCCTTCTGCCTTGAGACTGCCAGCAACCTGTTGACGTCCGGTGCATGCCACGAGAACCAGGGCAGAGACGAGCTCTGCCCCGGCGATCGCTATCTGACCGGCAAGAAGTAGTTGGCGGCCACGTACCGAGCCACCTTCTGCGCAATCACCTTCCCATGCACGGTCGAGGTCCGGTAGTGCATCCCTCCGAAGATGCGGCCCCACTCGACGTACTTGACGATGTCGTCCGTGTTGTCGAACGCGACGACGGTCATTGCCGAGCCAGGCACCGAGGTGCTCGTGAAGTTGACGTCAACCTTCTTCGTGCCGAAGAACTGCTGAATCGCAAAGGCGAAGGCACCGGTGACGGTCGGATGCGCGGCGGGGTACTCGGGGTGTCCCGGGGTCGTGACCAAGGGGAGCCAGGTCCCGTCCCGCTGGGTGCCCGCGTTCCCGTCGGTGTCGCCATTCTGAATTGCCGTCACCGGCCGCCAGAAATTGTAAAAGTACTTGGAGTTCCAGGTCGTCATCTGCGCATCGGCGATCGTGACGTAGACCTGGGCGAAGAAGCGGGCGCTGTCGACGACCGAGAGATGGTGCTCGGCGGCCACAGCCCGTACGTTGCGGTTGATCTGCTGCCCCGGATTTTCCGCGAAGAACAATCCCTGTGCGGTCTCCTCTGCGCTCCGCAGCGATCCCGTCGCGGCGCCGTACAGCCGGGTCAGGTTGAAGTCCTCGGCCCATTGCCCGCTGGAGAGAGCAGGCGGCCCATCGGCGCGGAACTGGGTCGAGTCACGGATGGCAAACGTTCGCATCTGAGCCAGCCACGGCGTGACTGGCGTCGCCGGGCCGCCTGGCGTCACTTGGTACTGCCCGGGACCCGAACGAAAAACATACGGCACCGACGCGTTGCGGCCATCGCCCGTGCGCAGCACGGTCAGCGCGGTCCCCACCTCTGTGCCGATGGTGATGCCGGCCGCTTTGCCAGCCGAAGGCAGGGCGGCAACATACGCCGTGTAGGTGGTGGTCAGGTATGGTTCCTGCGCCGGGAACAGCCATTTCAGAACCGTATACGCCGCTGCGGCGACCGCCGCGTCCGGCGACGCACCGGCCGGCGAGCTGGTCGGTCTCACGGCGAAGACGGTGTATCCCCCGTCGATCGCATTCACCGCGTCGTAAATGGCGATGTACATGTACGCGAAATCGATATTGCCGGTTCCCGTACGCGCGGCGTTGACGATGATCACCTGATTCCCGATTGCGCTCCAGTCATCAACCGGATTGGCTTCGGCGGCGGGTGCCAGGAACAGCAGGACAGTTAAGAGCAGTGCAGATACCGGAAGTCGACGGCCGGGGGAGGGCGCGAGCATAAGCATCTCCTTTTCGATGGCGAACGCCGGGGGGAACGCGTTGTCGACGATGGAGCACGCAGTGCTTTGCCGGAAAGACTCGGCGCGTGATTGTGACGAAGGGGCGCGCCGCGATGCAAGGCACACTGAGCGTGGGCGGTTTGTGCCACCCCTGATCGCCTGGAGCGGCTCAATCACCTACGCGTGTCGATCGCGGCCCGATTGGGCTCACGATGTTACGGCGCACTTGACGCCATGGTGACCGCGATCACTGCGGTCGGCGGTGCAACACCCTCCGCCTTCAGGCGCTTCCAGACATCGAAGTTCAGGTCGCTCTTCAGCTTCCCCGCCGTTTTCAGGTGAGCGTTGCTCCACACCTGCAGGCGAAACTCAGGCTCGCCGGGCCGATCTCGACGAACTCGACTTCGGCGGCGGGCTCGCCGCGAACGTCGGCATGAGCAGCGGCGGCGGCGAGCAGCACACGGCGCACCAGATCGGGATCCGACGCTGGCGCGACATGAAACGTCAGCACGTAACCGGTCAGCACGTTCGGCCGGCTCCAGTTCGTGACGGGCTCGGCAATGAAGTGCGAGTTTGGCACGATGACGGCCACGTTCTCATCCGTGACCAGCGTGGTGGCGCGCGCGGCGATCTCGCGCACCTCGCCCACCGCGCCGGCAATTTCGATCCGGTGACCGATCTTGATCGGCCGCTCGAACAGGATGATCAGGCCGCTGAAGAAGTTGCTGGTGACCGCCTGCAGGCCGAAGCCGAGCCCGACTCCGATGGCCCCGATCAGGACGTTCAAGGACGTCAGGTCGATACCAGCTCCTTGCAGGATGATCAGCGCGCCAATCGCGATCAGTCCGTAACGGAGGATGGCGCCCAGCGCCTCGCGGAGGCTGACTTCGACGCCCCGTCGCGCGAGCACGCGGTCCACGAACCAGTGCGTGATTCGCCGCGTCGCCCAGAGCAGGACCGACATCAGCAGCACGACCACCAGCAGGCGAAGCGGTGTGATCTGGCTTCCGGCGATGCCGGCGTTCAGAAATCGCACGATCGAATCGAAGATGGATGGCATGGAACGCTCGAGCCGGCGCGAGGGAAGGCGCTTTCATTGTGGCATCGTTCCGGAGCGAGTCGAACGGCTCAGCCGCGGGAGCAAGGCAGAAGGCAGAAGGCAGAAGGCAAAAGGCGGAAGGCAGAACCTGTGCCTTGAGGTTGCCGGCGGCAGCCCAACCTGCTACCTTCCGGCACATGCCGCGCAGCGGGCCGATTCAGGCGGATCCGGATCGGCTCCTCCTCGACACCGGCGTCGTGTCAGCCGGCGAGTTCCGCTGCCCCGTCGATCACCCGCGCTTTGAAGACACCGGGCCGACCCGACAGGTACTGTTTTGTCTTTCCGCGAAACGCCTGCTGGATCGAGCAGGAGGGCGCGCGACCATTCGTCGCGGACTCCACGATCGTGCCGCTCTACAACCAGGGTCATCCTTACCGCCGCGGCGTCATCAGCGCCGACGGGGATCGCACGGACTGGTTCGGCGTCTCGCCATCAGTGCTTCGGGACATGGTCGCAACGCTCGATTTCCGTCGCGCCGGCCGGACCAACTCGCTCTTCCCAGTATCGTTCGTGGCGTCGTCGGCGGAATCGTTTCTCGCGCAGCGGGTCGTGTTCCACCATCTGCGCTCGGGCATCACGCCGGACTGGTTGTACATCGAGGAGGTCGTGCTGACGCTGCTCGGCGGCGTGCTCGAGCGAGCGTTTGGGAAGTCGGCGGCGCCGCCGCTTTCGCCAGCGCACACAGAACTCGTCGAGCGCAGCCGCGAGCACCTGAATCGCACCTACCTTCAGAAGGAAGGCATCGCCGAGGTCGCGGCCGCTGCCGGCGCCTCGGAGTTTCACCTGTGTCGCCTGTTCCGGCGCGCCACCGGTTCCAGCCTGCACGGCTATCGCACCGCTCTCCGGCTCCGTCGCTCGCTCGAGTGGTTGCAGGATGGAGGCGACATCCTCACCGTCGCCCTCGAGGCCGGCTTCTCGCATCACAGCCACTTCACGGCTGCCTTCCACCGCGCATTTGGCAAGCCGCCGTCGGAGTTCCGGACCGTCATCTCGTCCCAGTTCCGCCCCAGCTGAGCACGATTCCGACAGCGGGCCGCATCGGTCGCGTGCTACTCCAGGACGCATGCGACTCCTGCTGCTGCTCGCGCTCCTGCAGATGCCTGCACCACCGGCCCCAGCCGACGGTTCCTGTGCCGCGACCGAACATCATCAGTTCGATTTCTGGATTGGCGACTGGGACGTGCGCGCCGCCAATGGACAGGCGTTGGGGACCAATCACATCACGTCCATCCTTGGCGGCTGCGCGTTACAGGAGAACTGGTCCAGCGCCAACGGCAAGTCGCGCGGCGTCTCGATCAACGCCTTCGACGCGGCGGATGGCCACTGGCACCAGGAATGGGTCGACACGTCGCCTTCACGCCTCACGCTCTCCGGAGGTCTCGTCGATGGGCGCATGGTGATGGAGCAGCGGACCACGGATACGGCCAACGGAAAGGTCGAGGTCCAGCGAATCAGCTGGACCCCCTTGCCCGACGGCCGCGTCCGACAGCACTGGGAAGTCTCGACCGACGACGGCGCGACCTGGAAGACGTCGTTCGACGGTTACTACGCCCGAAGGCGCTGACGCGGTCAAGGCAGAAGGCACAAGGCAGCAAGGCAGAAGGCAGAAGGCAGAAGGCAGAAGGCAGAAGGTAGGTTCAACCTTTTGCCTTCCGCCTTGACGATGCAGTTACGTTGCGACGATAGGCGAGCGGAACTTATCGCAATCGGAAATTCGCTGACAGCGTCGACCCGTCGGTCGTGGTCACGGTCACTACGTAGCAGTAGCCAGGCTTCTTCGGACTCTGCCAGTTGTAGATGAACTGACCCTCCGTGGTGTCGTAGCGCAACACGGTTCCACCCGTCGCCACGAGCTCGACATCGTCGGCTTGTCCTGCCGTGCACGACACTTCTGTGGCCCGGAGCGGAGCGACAATGCTCGTGTCAATCAGTTCGGTCAATCCGGCGAAGACCTCGAACTTGAGCGGGACAGTTGATCCGCCCTTCAAGACATTCCAGACATTCGCCATATCCACCGGAGCGTAGAAGCCGCTGAGTGTCCAGCCCGTCGCGACGGAGGACACCGTGTACGTGATTGACGCGCTCCCGGGATTGCCGGCCCGGTCCACCGCCGACGCGATCACCGTGTGCGTTCCCAGCGCCGCGCTGTATCCCGACACGACGCACGTGCCCTCCAGGCCTGAGACTGCGTCCGATGCGGAGCAGCCTGGAGCAGGCGGAACGGAACCAAAGTTGTACGTCTGGCCGTCAGCAGGTCCGGCCACGAGCGACACGCTCGGCGCGGTCTTGTCCACCTTCACGGAAACGGTTGACGATGCGCTGTTCCCAGCGCGATCCGCGCAAGTCGCGCTCACCGCGATCGCGCCGCCCTCACCCGACGATATGCGATTCGTCGTGCATTGGACCGCGTCCACACCCGAGGCGGCATCGCTCCAGGTCCATGTGACGGCCACGTCGCTATTGTTCCAGCCAGCCGCGTTTGGCAGTGGCAGCTGAGTAATCGCGGACGGGGCCGGCGCTGTCTTGTCTACACGAACCGAGTAAGTCGCCGACGCAGTGTTCCCTGCTCGGTCGGTACACGATCCGTTCACCGTCAACGGGTTGCCCACGCCACTCGAGACGCTCGTCGTCGCGCAGTGCACACTATCGACGCCGGAGCCGCCAGCGTCGCCCCAATTCCATGTCACCGTCACGTCGCTGTTGTTCCACCCTGCGGCGTTCGCAAGCGGCGACTGCACCGGCGACGCGGCCGGCCGCGTCTTGTCCACCTTTACGGAGTAGGTATCGCTGGCCGTGTTCCCGGCCAGGTCCGTGCAACTCGCCGGGACCGCAATCGCAACGCCCTCGCCTGACGACGTACCGGTCGTCGTGCAATGGGCCGCGTCCACACCGGAGGTGGCGTCAGCCCACGTCCAGGTGACGGTCACGTCGCCGTTGTTCCAGCCAGCACCGTTCGCCAGCGGCAGCTGCGTGACCGCCGACCTGGTCGGCGCGGTCTTGTCTACTCGCACCGAGTACGACGCGGTCGCGAGGTTTCCCGCTCGATCGGCGCACGTAGTCGTCACCGACACCGCGCTGCCCACGCCGCTCGACATGCTGGACGCGCTACAACTCACGGCGTCGATGCCGGAACCGCTGCCATCAGCCCAATTCCACGCCACGTTCACGTCGGTGTTGTTCCAGCCCGCGGCGTTCGCGGGAGGTGACTGCGCGGGCGAGGCGATGGGGCTGGTCTTGTCCAGCTTTGCCGAGTACATCTCGCTGGCGATGTTTCCCGCCACGTCCTGGCACGTCGCAGTCGCCGATACGGGATTCCCTTCTGCCGACAACGTGCTGCTGGCCTGGCAGTGGGTTGCGTCCAGTCCGGATCCGCCCGCGTCGTCGTTCCAGTTCCAGGTGACGGTCACGTCGCTGTTGTTCCACCCGGCGGGATTCGCAGCCGGTGATTGGCTGATCGCCGATCCAGGGGCTGTCTTGTCCACCTTGACGGTATAGGAGGCGGTCGCCGTGTTGCCCGCGTAATCCTGGCACTCCGCCGTCAACGTAATGGCGCTGCCTTCACCGTTCGACGTCGAATCGAACGTGCAGCTCTCCTCGTCGACGCCGGTGCCGGCGTTGTCGTCGCTCCAGTTCCAGTGTACCAGGACGTTCGTGTTGTTCCAGCCCGCGGCGTTCGGAGGAGGCGTCTGCGTCGGCGCCGCCGTCGGCGCAATGAGGTCGGGCGGACGGAGATACGCCAGGACTCGATTGTGGAGGACGTCGGCCACATAGAGATTTCCCTGGCGGTCCACGGACACGCTCTTGACGGCATTGAGCGTCGTGGCGCTTGCCAGATTTGGTGTGCCAGCAGTGAAGCTGAGCTGACCATACACGTGAGTGGCCGTTGCGCTACCGGGTTCGAAGAAGAGGACTCGATTGTTGCCCCGGTCCGCTACATACAGGTTGCCGCCGCAGATCCCTTGTTCGCCTCGGCCCAGGCCGCGGTGGCGACCACCTACGCCTGGCTTCGAGACCTGTCACCGCTTTCTCCTCCGGACCAGTCGAGCCGCGGCCGCGAGGCCGCGACCCGCGCCCTGACTCTCGATCCATTGCTCGGCGAGGCCCACGCCGCGCTCGGTGTCTTCATGCTGATCGACGACTGGAACTGGCCCGAGGCCGAGCGGGAGCTGCGCCGCGCGATCGAGCTCAGCCCGAACGAACAGCAGGGCGTGGTCTTCTATGCGGCGGGCCTCGCCGCCCATCAGCGGTTCGACGAAGCGCTGGAGCATCTGCGCCGGGCCGAAGACAACGACCCATTCTCCCGGTCGCTGCTGAATCAGCTCGTGCGCGTGCTGTACATGTCACGGCGGTTCCACGAGGCGGTCCGCGAATGCGACCGCTTGCTGGCGACCGAGCCATCCTTCCGTATGTTGTTCTGCGGGCTCTCTCGCATCGAAGTCGGTGCGGGGTCCGATGGATTCGCGGAGCTCGAGGATGTCGCTCACCGCGCGCGGCGGGCAGGCAACCTGAGCGGGCTCGGCTACGCTTACGCTCGTGCCGGCCGGACCACCGAGGCGATGTCGCTGGCCGAAGACATCGTCCATCTGCCTGAAGAACAGGGGTGCATTCCCTATTTCGTCGCAGAAGTGAAAGCCGGCCTCAACGATCGCGAAGGCGCCGCCGCGGAGCTGGAACCGGCGCGAAGGGCGCACTGTCCCGCCGTGATGATGCGAATCCAGGTCGATCCCAAGTTCGATCTATTCACGCCTCGAGAACGTGCTCGTTTCGCGATCCCGTGAGCGTTTTGACGGCCTGCGGCGATCGTGCTTAACTCAGTCGCGTGATGGACGAAGCGCGGGAATCCGACATCACACGGCTGCTGCAGAACTGGCAGCGTGGCGATCGCGAGGCTTTCGATCGACTTGTCCCCCTCGTGTACGACGAACTGCGACTGCTGGCGTCCCGGCAGCTGGCCGGCGAGTGGCGTGCCAATCGGCTGCAGACGACCGCGGTCGTCAGCGAGGCCTACATGAAGCTATTCGGACAGCGCGACGTGGATTGGCAGAACCGCGGCCATTTCTTTGCAATCGCGGCGCAGATGATGCGGCGAATTCTCGTCGACCATGCGAGACGTGAACAGCGCCAGAAGCATGGCGGCGGAGTGATGCATGTCGAGATCGCGGAGGCGGCAAACCTGTCGCGGCGACTGCGCCGTCGATGCGGTCGATGCGTTGGCATCGAATCGTGCCTTGGGAAGGCTCGAGCAACTGGATCCCGAACAGGCCAGAATCGTCGAGCTGCGCTTTTTCGGCGGCCTTTCAATTGAGGAGACCGCGGCCACTCTGCGGATCTCGCCGGCGACGGTCAAGCGGGAGTGGGCCGTGGCCAAAGGCTGGCTGCACGCGGAGTTGACCGCCCAGCCCTGATCTAAGGGTGAACTTGCTCGCTCTGCCCTCCGCATACCCGTCTTCGTTCTGCCTTTTGCCTTCTGCCTTTTGCCTTTACGCCATTCCCCGGCGTTACGATGGAGCGGTGCGACCGCTCGACCACCGCTCCACCCCGACGCGCATCTTCCTCCTCTCTCCCGCCCATTGCGGCGGGCGGCGCGCGACATTCCTGCTGAAGCCCGACTCGAGCCTGCCGCTCGCGATCCGGCTCCGCGAGGGAACGCTCACGCTCGGCGAAGCGTTCAGCTTCATGAGCGGCCTCTACTTCCGCGGCAAGCTCACGTATGCCACCCGCTTCGCCGCGACCGCGGGTGGGTGCCTGGTGATCACGCCGACTCGCGGCCTGCAGGCTCCCGGCCTGCCCGTGTCGGTCGCCTTGATCGAAGAATTCGCGGAGACGGACATCGCCGCCGGCGACGCCCGCTATCGAGCGCCGCTGGAACGTGACGTGACCCGTCTGGCGGAGCAGCTCGCGGACTCGGCACGCGTGGTCCTGCTCGGCAGCATCGCCTCGGACAAATACGTCGACGTGCTGCGACCGCTGCTGGGCGCGCGCCTCCACTATCCGAGTTCCTTTGTCGGCCGCGGCGACATGAGCCGGGGCGGCCTGCTGCTGCGCCAGGCGGCGAGCGGTGAGGAGCTGGAATACGTGCCGCTCGACGCCGCGGCGACCAGGCGCGGTGTCCGGCCCCCGAAGCTGGCGCCGCTCGCCCGCGGCGCGAGTGCAACATGAGCGGCTTCGCGATCGAGCCGCCAATCGAGCCGATGCTGGCACGCATCTCCGAGGCGCTCCCGGCCGGCGGTGCGCTTTTCTACGAACCGAAGTGGGACGGCTTCCGCGCGATCGTCTTTCGCGGCGGAGCGGGCGAGGTGTTCATCCAGAGCCGCGACCTGAAGCCGCTGGACCGTTACTTTCCCGAGCTCCACGACACCTTCGCGGCGCGGCTGCCCGACGGCTGTGTCGTCGATGGCGAGATCGTCATCGCCACTCCCAACGGGCTCGACTTCGACGCGCTGCAGATGCGGCTCCATCCGGCAGCTTCACGGGTGGCGAAGCTGGCGCGCGAGACGCCAGCCTCGTTCGTCGCCTTCGATCTGCTCGCCGCCGACGGGCAGGACATCACCGGACGGCCGCAGCACGAGCGTCGATCGAGGCTTGAAGCCCTGCTTGCCGGGGCCGAGGCACCGGTTCACGTGACGCCGATGACCCGCGATCACGAACGCGCGGCCGAGTGGCTCTCCCGCTTCGAAGGAGCAGGACTCGACGGCGTCATCGCCAAGCCGGAGCAGGATCCGTACGCGCCTGGCAAGCGCACGATGATCAAGATCAAGCACGTGCGCACCGCCGATTGCGTCGTCGCCGGCTTTCGATGGCACAAGACCGGGCCAGGCCAGCTGATCGGCTCGCTGCTTCTGGGGCTGTACGACGGCAAAGGCACGCTCCACCACGTCGGCGTGACCTCCGCCTTCACCACCGCCGTACGCCGCCAGCTGGCCGAAGAGCTCGAGCCGGTGCGCGAAAACGCCCTGATCGATCACCCCTGGCGAGCCTGGGCCTCGATGGGAGAAGGGACGACGCGGATGCCGGGCGGGCAGAGCCGGTGGAGCGCAGGCAAGGACCTGTCGTGGGAGCCGCTCCGAATCGAGCGCGTCTGCGAGGTGAAGTACGACCACATGCAGGGCGACCGGTTCCGCCACGCCACGATCTTCCTGCGGTGGCGGCCAGACAAGCCCCCCGCGGCCTGCACCTACGAGCAGCTGGAGGTCACCCCTCCCTACGAGCTCGAAAAGGTCTTCGGCGCGGGCTGATTGGGGCTTGGGACTTGGGGCTTGGGGCTTGAAACGTCTTCTGCCTTTTGCCTTCTGCCTTTTGCCTTTTGCCTTTTTCCTTGCGCGACGGGCGGCGGCAACGTCGCCGGCTGTGACGCTCAGGTAGTTCGCGGCCGCTGCCGGGTTCGACGGGACCATGCCTCCCTGTCCGCCTCGGACCACTCGTTCGGCATCTCGTCCGGGTCGAGGGCATCCTGCGGCGGTCGGAGGTCGGCTGGCACGTGCTCGAGATTCACCCGGATACGCGTCCAGGTGGTAAAGCGGCCACGCATGGCGTCGACGAGCACGTCCTTCGGCTCGAGATGTCGGGCGGCCTCGGGATGCCGCGCTTTCCACCGTTCCAGCCCGGCATGCACGGCTTCTTTTGTCTTCGCCCTGCCGATCTCAATCAGCGGCCGCTTTGGCGTGCGCCGCCCCGTTGATGCGTCGGAAGCGGCCTTCCGCCGCGACGGCTGAACGCGCCGCGGCTCGCCAGACTGCTTCTGGTAATGCGGCGGCCATGGCGCGTCCCCGAGGCCCTCGCGCTCGTGCCGGGCTGCGAGATCGATCAACGCGTCGAGCATGCATGGATGTTCGTCGATCGTGGCGTGGCGATCGCCGATCTTCGCAAACCGCGCCGGCATGGTGGCGAGCGTGAAGTCGCCGGGTTCGGCCGCGTCAACCTCGTCCCAGTCGAGCGGCGCCGAGACGCGGGCATCGGGACGAGGCCGCACCGAATAGGCGCCGGCGACGGTTCGATCCTTGGCGTTCTGGTTGTAGTCGAGGAACACGCCGTGGCGTTCCTCCTTCCACCACTTGCTGGTGGCGATCGACGGGGCGCGCCGCTCCACCTCGCGGGCGAACGCAAGCGCGGCTCGTCGCACCTGCGCGAACGTCCAGCGCGGCGCGATGCGGACGTAGACGTGCATGCCCCGAGACCCCGACGTCTTCGGCCAGCCGACCAGGCCGAAGCTGGCGAGCGCCTCGCGTACGACGGAGGCGACCTGCCGGATCTGCGGCCACTCCACTCCGGGCACCGGATCGAGATCGATGCGGAGCTCGTCGGGGTGATCGAGATTGCCGGCGCGCACCGGATGCGGGTGCAGCTCGAGGCAGGCGAGGTTCGCCATCCACGCAAGAGCCGCCGGCTCACGCGGGACAATTTCTTCGGCGGTCCGTCCCGATGGGAAGGACAGCGTCACCGCGTCGAGCCACGACGGGCGTGCGGCCGGCGCACGCTTCTGGTAGAAGAACTCTCCTTCAATTCCGTTTGGATAGCGCACCAGGACGTTGGGGCGGCCGCCGGCACCACGAAGTGCTCCGTCGGCAACCGCCAGGTAATAGCGCACGAGATCGCGCTTGGTGTGTCCCGCCCGCGGGAACAGCACCTTGTCGGGATTCGAGATCGAGATTTCGTGACCGTCGATCGTCAGAACCTCAGCCTCCGGCTTCCGCGGCATACGTGCCGGTATGGTACGCCGCCTTCTGCCTTCTGCCTTCTGCCTTGTGCCTTCTGCCTTCTCAGGCACGCCCAGATAGGGAGTCGAGCTCGTCCCAGCGCTGCAGGGCGGTCTCGATCTCAGCCGGCAGCGCGTCGAGCCTGGCCAGCGCGGCATGAATGTCGGCCGCAGGCTTCTTGTAGAACTCGGGCGCCGCCACCTCGACGCCAAGCCGGGCCTGCTCGGCTTCGAGCGCTTCGATCCTTCCCGGAAGCGCCTCGAGCTCGCGCTGCTCCTTGAACGAGAGTTTGCGCTTCTGCGCTAAGGCCGCATTCGCCGGCCCGCTGTTGTCAGCCGTGTGGCGAGAGACCGTCCCGGCTGCGTTCTTGCCTCTCCCGATCGCGTTCTCGTCCTTCCCGATCGCGCTCTTCTCCCTCCCGGCAAGAGTTCTTCGGACTCCCGACTCCCGATTCCCGGCTCCCGACGCGATCGTTTGCCGTCGCCAATCGTCGTAACCTCCGACGTATTCGCCGACGCGGCCCTCGCCCTCGAAGACCAGCGTGCTGGTGATCACGTTGTCGAGGAAACGACGATCGTGGCTGACGAGCAGGAGCGTGCCGGGCCACACGACGAGTTGTGCCTCGAGCAGTTCCAGGGTCTCGAGATCGAGATCGTTGGTCGGCTCGTCCAGGACCAGCACGTTGGCCGGGCGCGTGAACAAGCGGGCCAGCAGCAGGCGATTGCGTTCGCCACCCGACAGCGCTCCAACAGGTGAGCGAGCCCGCTCTGGAGAAAAGAGGAAATCCTGCAGGTAACCGTGGACGTGGCGGCGCTGGCCGTTGACCTCCACCGTATCGTTGCCGTCGCCAATCGTGTCCACGACGGTGCGATCCGGGTCGAGTTGCTCGCGTTGCTGGTCGTAATACGCGACCTGCACGTTCGTACCGTGACGAACTTCGCCGCTATCCGGCGACAGCTCGCCGAGCAGCAGCCGCAGCAGCGTCGTCTTTCCCGCGCCATTCGGGCCGATCAGGCCGACTCGATCCCCGCGCAGGATCCGCGTCGAGAAGTCGGCGACCACGACGCGGTCTCCGTACGCCTTGCGGACGTGCTCAGTCTCGAAGACCACCCTGCCGGTGGCCTCGGCCATGTTCACGTCCAGGCGCACGCGTCCGAGCTGCTCACGGCGTTCCGCCCGCTCGGCACGCATCGCGAGGAGTGCCTTCACCCGCCCCTCGTCGCGTGTCCGGCGGGCCTTGATCCCCTGGCGGAGCCACGCCTCCTCCTGCGCCAGCTTCTTGTCGAACTTCGCCTGCTGCACCGCGTCGCTGGCCAGCCACTCCTCTTTCTTCTGGACGAAGGTGGCATAGTCGCCCGGCCACGAGGTGAGGCGGCCGCGATCGAGCTCGACGATCCGCGTCGCCAGCCGTTCGAGAAACGTGCGGTCGTGCGTGACGAACAC
Organism: uncultured Acidobacteriota bacterium; assembly: GCA_963709325.1. Classification (GTDB taxonomy): domain Bacteria; phylum Acidobacteriota; class Vicinamibacteria; order Vicinamibacterales; family UBA2999; genus VFZN01. Next base: position 838,250 of record CAVPVV010000003.1, read on the forward strand.
GACCGCGCCGGGGTATTCGAGCAGGAAGGCTTCCAGCCATTCGATCGCTTCGACGTCGAGGTGATTGGTAGGCTCGTCCAGCAGCAGCAGGTCTGGCTGCGCGACCAGGGCGCGGGCCAGCAGCACTCGCCGCTTCCAGCCGCCCGAGAGCGTGTCCACCGGGGCATCGGCGGGCAGGTCGAGCCGCGACAGCACCATCTCTACCCGCTGCTCGAGACGCCAGCCGTCGCGCTCCTCGAGCTCGTGCTGGAGCGCGCCGAGCCGCTCGAGCGCACCTGGATTGCCGTCGTGGGCCACGTCGATAGCCGCGTGATGGTAGGCCTGTACCAACGCCGCGAGATCGCCGAGTCCGTCGGCGACGACGTCGAAGACCGGCGCTGTAGCCGAGAGCGGCACGTCCTGCACGAGCCTGGCAGTGCGGCCGCCGGGCTGGCGCCACACGCTGCCTCGGTCGGGCGGAAGCTCACCACTCAGGATCTGCAGCAGCGTGGACTTTCCGGCGCCGTTCCGTCCAATGATGGCAATACGCTCGCCCGCCTCCACCTGCAGCGCCCCGTCGTCGAGAAGCGGCAGATGTCCGTACGCGTGATAGATATGGTCGAGCGCGACAAGTGGCACGATGCCTAACGGTACTACGCGGGGCAGGCTTCAGGCTCCAGGCTTCAGGCTTCAGGCACGTCACGCGGGTCGCGCAGCATTCACACAGAAGAAACCACGAAGACGCGAAGGACAGGAAGGACGCACGAAGCTCTCTTTGGGGGCACGCGTGCTTCTGGCAGAAGTCAAGCGTGCTTCCCCTGAGAGTCTTCGTGTCGTCCTTCGTTCTCTTCATGCCTTCGTGGTCTCTTTTGGTCTGGATGCAGCGTGACACCCGTGCTTGCCTGAAGCCTGAAGCCTGGAGCCTGAAGCCTGATCAGCGAAGTACCGCATTGAAGACCACCCGGAACGTGCCGAACGACTGGCCGCGCCACTGCGGGCGGAAGCCGAGCAGGACGATGTGGCCGGCGCCGTGCGGGATGTCGAGGGCGGCGGCGCGGTTGTTCAGGAAACGTTCGCCGAGGAGGTAGCCCGAAAGGAGTGGTGATCCGGTGGCCTGGTAACGCGCCAGTACTTCGCCCTTGAACCCCTCTGCCGTTTCGAAGGCTGGGCTGGATTCAACGAACACGGCGGCGCGTTCGGGCATGCCGGCCATCACCTGCTGGGTGGCGGCCGCCTGGACCTCGAGCACCGAGCCGCCGGTGAAGAATTCCTGGCGCTTGAGGCCAGCGACCACGTTCTTCACTGGCAGCGCGAACTCCTGGATCGCGAAGGCAGTTGACCGGTTGAAGCAGACGAGCGTGCCGCCGCCCTTGACGAACGTATCGATGGCCCGTACGCCGTCCTCGCCGATGCCACCTTCGTACTGCGCCGGGACCATTCCCTTCTGGTAGCCCTCGAGGAGGCCGCGGTTCTCGTCGGCGATGATCAGTGCGTCGATCCGGCTGGCCAGCGAGGCGTCACGGAAGTCCTGCGGATAGAGGCTTACGACCGTGAAGCCATACCGCTCGAGCATCCAGCGGGTCCAGCCTTCGTCCATGCTGGCCATCCAGGGCCGGTAGAGCCCGACTCGCGGCTGCTTGATCTCGCGCCCACCGGCCGGAGCAGCGACGCGCTCCGCCTGCAGCGCGTAGGTCTTCACGAGCTCGTCCTGCCTCGCAGGCGTGAGGCCGGTCACCACGTACCTACCGCCGGTAAACGCGACGCGGGCGTTCAGCGTCCAGGCGCGGTTGAGCGCGGCGAACGAGTTGTTCTGCGCCGGGTCCAGCGCCAGCGCGGGCCCGCTGCCGCCGATCTTCCCCGGCGGCGGGACGATGGCCGCCGCGAGGCTGCTGGCATCGAAGCCCACGCCGGGTGCGCTGTCGAACGGCGCGCGGTCGGTGTCGCCGGTGTCATAGGGAGTAACGGGCCCGGCCGGCGGCAGGTCGGAGCCGAGCGGGGCCAGCTTGCCGCGCAGCTCCGGCGTGATCGGCGTCATCAGCGGCGTGACCGACACGCCCATCTGGTACGGCAGCGTCCAGCCGGCGGCGTCGTAGGGTTGCTCGAGCGGACCGTCCGGTGATTCGCGCAGGTCCGGGTAGTGCTGCACGTCAAGGACCGAGCGGGCCGTCTCGGCAAACTCCTGATCCATCGGGATCACCCAGCTGCCCGACGAGTAGACCGTGCCCTCGATCGTGACGTCCGACTTCAGCTGCGACACTCGCACGCCCTGGAAAGCCAGGCGGCGCAGCAGCTCCACCGCCGCAACCGGATCGCGCTGCTTCTGCGGCACGAAGTACGCGTGAGGCGGCGCGTTCGTGTACTTGTCGATCTGCCAGCGGCCGGCGCGATAGCGGTTGAGGAGAAGGTCCTCCCGGTAGCGCGCGGCGTAGTCGAGCACCGACAAGGAGGCCGTCTCCATGTACTCCACCGCGTCGCGCAGCCGCCACCACCCGCCCGGCCACGGACTCGGGTAGAGCGACTGCACCCGGATATCGCGCATGTTGTCGGGAAAATCGTTGAGCGTGTAGAAGCGCGGCGTCGCGTAGGCGTACAGCGCCGTCTCGGTCCAGTACGAGGCGATGTTCTGGAACACCGGCTTGTAGTCGATGTAGCCGGGATACCACGCGTCGAAGCCGGTGCCCATGTGGGTAGCGCCGACCTGACCGCGCTCCTCCAGGCCCTTGGCCATGGCCATGCCCAACATGTTGATCTCGCGCGAGATCAGGTACGGCGCCTGGGTCGCGATTGGCTCCGCGAACGGCGGCAGCCAGATCCGGGTCGGGAATGGCGAGCTCTGGTGATGGACATGGATGATCTGCGGCTCCCACTGCCGCCACGCGTGCTCCATCACCCGCGACTCGATCATGTTGAGCATGTAGCCGTCGCGGTTGTTGTCGTGGCCGACGTACTCCTGGTACAGCTTGGGCATCGGCGAGACCTCGAACGGGGTGCCGACGTTGCCGCGGTACCACTCGGCGATCATCTGCTGCCCGTCGGGGTTGATGGTCGGCCAGAGCAGCAGGATGACATTGTCGAAGATGGGCGCGTACTCGGGATCGTCGGCCTTCGAGAGCAGGTCGTAGGCCAGCTGCATCGTGTGCTGCGGGCCAGCCACCTCGCTGGCGTGTAGCCCGCCGTCGATGTGGACGATCACCTTGCCCTCGCGCGCGAGCTGACGGGCCTCGGCTTCGCCGAGGTTTGCCGGGTGCGCCAGGCGTCGCGCGATCTCGCGGTAGCGGTCGATCTTCGCCAGGTTCGCCGGTGACGAGATCGCCGCCATCCAGTAGGTCCGACCCTGCGACGATGTCCCCGTCCGCATCATCGTCATGCGGTCCGACGCGGCGTCCAGCTTCTGGAAATAGGCGACGGTTTCGTCGTAGGTGGCGATCTTGTAGTCGGCGCCCACTCGGTAGCCGAGCACCGATTCAGGACTGGGCACGGTGGGCGATTGCGCGGCGGCGCCGGACCTGAGGATCAGGCAGGCCGCCACGACGAAGAGAACGGGCGCGCGCATCGCGGCATTCTAACGAAACCGGGCGCGCGCCTTCGCTGAATACTGAAACCACGAAGGCACGAAGGGCACGAAGAACGCACGAAGAATTCTTTGGAAAACCGCACGACGCACGCGTGATCCCAGACACGCGATGCACGCGTGACGCCCCAATAGTGACTTCGTGTCGTCCTTCGTTTCTTCGTGCCTTCGTGGTCTCTTCTAGGCGCGGGGCACCGCAGCGAGCTCGCGCTCGAGCACGGGTATGTCGGGCGGCTTGGCGAGGTGCGCGTCGAACCCGGCCTCGCGCGAGCGGCGCCTGGCGTCGTCGTTGGCGTAGCCGGACACCGCAATCAGCCGCACCCCTGAGAACTGCGGGTCGGAGCGAAGCGCCCGGGCCACAGCGTAGCCATCCACCCCGCCGGGCAGCCCGATGTCGGAGATCACCACTTGCGGGTGGAAGCCGTGAGCTGCGGTCAGCGCTGAGCGGCCGTCGTAAGCGACCTTGATGTCGTGGCCGGCGAGCACCAGCCAGTCCGCCAGCGTCTCGGCGGCATCCTGGTTGTCTTCGACGATGAGGATGCGCAACCGTTCGCCGCTGGAAACCGTCGGCGCCGCTTCGGTCCGCTCTTGTATCTCGTTAGCGCTCAACGGCAGGCGAAGCGTGAACGTCGTTCCATGGCTCTCGCCTCCGCTCCGAACCGCGATGTCGCCGCCGTGGAGATCGGCCAGCCCTTTCGTGAGCGCCAGGCCCAGCCCGAGGCCACCCTTCGAACGAGCCAGGTCCTGCCGCGCCTGGCTGAACGGGTCGAACAGGCGCACAAGCAGTTCAGGGTCGATGCCGCAGCCGGTGTCCGACACGCTGATGTCGGCCGTGCGGCTCGCCGAATCGACCGAGACTCGCACCTCGACTCGCCCCCCGTGATCTGTGAAGCGCCCGGCATTGTGAAGCAGGTTGCCAATCATTTGCGCCAGCCGGACCGGATCGCCTTCCAACCAGATCGGCTCGCCCGGTACGACAACCCCGAGCGTCAACCCCGCCGCCTCGAGGCTGGGCCGATAGTCCTCCACGGTCTGCTGCGCGATGAGCGCGACGTCGCAGCGCTCGAAGCGCAATGCGAGCTTACCGCGCGCGATTCGAGATACGTCCAGCAGGTCGTCGATGAGCCGCGACATGTGCGTCACCTGTCGATCGATGACGTCGCGCACGCGTTCGATCCGCGGCTCGGCCGGGGCCGTGCGCCGCAGGATCTCCACCGCGAGCCGCACCGGCGCGAGCGGGTTCCGCAGCTCATGGGCGAGCACGCCGATGAACTCGTCCTTCCGGCGATCGGCTTCGCGCAACCGATCGTTCAGCGCCAGCAGCGCCTCCTCGGCGCGGCGTCCGGCGCTGACGTCGCGAACCAGCAGGGCTACCAGCGCCCGATCGGGATCGTCCACCCGCGTTGCCTGAACCGCGAGCCAACGGTCGATCGCCGGCTCGTAGCGTTCGATCCGCGCCGGCTCGCCCGTACGCACCACGCGGGCATATGTCTCGCACCAGAAAGGGTCGCCGTTCGCCACCAGCTCTCGGGCGGTCCGGCCAACGACATCGCTCAGTCCCGTCTGACGGACAAACGCAGAGTTGACCTCGACGAAGCGATAATCGACAGGTTTCTGCCGGGATGGATCGAAAATGATCTCGATCAGGCATAGCCCCTCGTCGATTGTCTCGAGAAGGGCGCGATAGACGGACTCCGAACCAAGACGCGACACAGCGCCCATACCCCAGCTGATAGCGAGAGTCGTGCCAGCGGTTGGAAGCCCGGCCGTGTTGAGCGGAACGCTATACTGAACTGTTCTACCGTTGCGTTCATCCGAAATCTAACCACCTGCCCCCGGAATGCCGGGTGCTGACTCCAATGATTTCCCTCGCCAACATCAACAAGCAGTACGGAAAGCAGCTCGTTTTCGTCGAGGCGTCCTTCCAGCTGAACCCCGGCGAAAAGGTCGGCCTGGTCGGGCCGAATGGCGCCGGGAAGACGACCCTGTTCCGGATGGTCGTCGGCGAGGAGGTGCCTGACGAGGGTGAGGTGACCGTCCCACGCCGGACGACGATCGGGTACTTCCGGCAGGACGTGGAAGAAATGTCGGGACGATCGGTGCTCGACGAGGCGATTGCCGGCAGCGGGCGGCTCGGGGACCTGCATCACGAGCTCGAGTCGCTGCAGCAGGCGATGGAGGATCCAGCGAGACTCGACGACATCGACACGATCCTGGCGCGCTTCGGCACCGTCCAGGAGGAGTACGAGCACCTCGGCGGCTACACGCTCGAGGCCCAGGCGCGAGAGGTGCTTCACGGGCTCGGGCTGGCCGACGATCAGGTCGATGGCGACATCGGCAATCTCTCCGGCGGGTGGAAGATGCGCGTTGCGCTCGCCCGGGTGCTGCTCGGCAAGCCCGACGTGCTGCTGATGGACGAGCCGACCAACCACCTCGACATCGAATCGATTATCTGGCTCGAACAGTTCCTGAAGTCCCTTCCCGGCGCGCTGCTCATGACCTCGCACGACCGCGAGTTCATGAACCGTATCGTCACGAAGATCGCCGAGATCGACGCCGGCGAAATCACGGTTTATTCCGGCAATTACGATTTCTACGAGCGCGAGCGGGCGGTGCGCGAGGCCAACTTGCAGGCGGCCTTCGCGCGGCAGCAGGCGATGCTCGCCAAGGAGCAGCGGTTCATCGACCGCTTCCGCACCCATGCCGCCAAGGCCGCGCAGGTCCAGAGCCGCATCAAGGCGCTCGACAAGATTGAGAAGATCGAGCTCCCCAAACGGCGCCAGATCGTCAAATTCGCGTTCCGGGCCCCGCCCCGCTCGGGCGACCAGGTGGTGGTCATCGAGGACCTCCACAAGGCGTTCGGATCGCGCGTCATCTACGACGGGCTCGACCTGACTGTGCGACGCGGCGAGCGCTGGGCGGTGATGGGCAAGAATGGCGCCGGCAAGACGACGCTCCTCAAGATGATCGCGGGGGCGCTGACGCCCGACACCGGCGAAGTGCGCCTCGGCGCCAGCCTGAAGATGGGCTACTTCGCGCAGCAGTCGCTGGACGTGCTCGATCCCGATCTGACGATCATCGAGCAGCTGCAGAAGGATTTCCCGCACGATGGCCTGGGCGTCCTGCGGACCCTCGCCGGCGCCTTCCAGTTCTCGGGCGACGAAGTGGACAAGAAGATTCGCGCCCTATCTGGCGGCGAGAAATCGCGCCTCGCCATGGCTCGCATGCTTTTCGACCCGCCGAACTTCCTGGTGCTCGACGAGCCGACCAACCACCTCGATCTGGCGACGAAGGAGATGCTGGTCGAAGCGCTGAAGGAATTCGAAGGCACCATGATCTTCGTGTCGCACGATCGCATGTTCTTGCGCGGGCTGGGATCGCGCGTCCTGGAGCTCGGCGGCGAAAGCGGCACGAGCCGCGATCCGTTCGTCTATCCTGGCAGCTACGTCGAATACGTCGTAAAAACCGGGCACGAAGCGCCTGGTACGCACCGCTGACAGGAGTCAGGAGTCAGGAATCAGTTGTCAGGAGGTAGGAGGTTGGAGGGCTCAGGAGGCGACCTGTGTCGCACCGAGCGTTGCGGTCTCGACGCGATTCCGGCCCAGGGACTTGGCGCGATAGAGCGCGGCGTCGGCGGCCTTCAGCAAGCGATCGAATAGCTCGGGCTCGGTCGCCGTTCCGTCCGACACGATCGCCGCGACCCCGGCGCTGAGCGTCACGCGGAGCCCCGGGACACCGTCAATCGTCAGCTCCTCGATCGCCGCGCGCATCCGCTCCGCGAGCACGGCGGCGTCGGCCTCGCCGGTCTCGGGCAGGACCGCCAGGAATTCCTCGCCACCCCAACGCGCCAGCGTGTCGATCGAGCGGATCACCGCCCTCAGCCGTTCGGCGACTGCCCGAATGGTGCGATCGCCGGCATCGTGCCCGCGATCGTCATTGATGCGCTTGAAGTGATCGATGTCGCAGAGGATGAAGGCCGTCGGCCTGCCCTGCCGGCCCTGACGCCGGAGCTCGGTAATCGCGTGCTCTTCAGCCGATCGGCGGTTTGCCAGGCGTGTCAACGAGTCGGTGCGCGCTTCGCGCATCAACGCCTGCTCGGCTGCGAATGCCCGCCGGTTGGTCGCCTCGAACACACGCGCCAGCATCAGCCCGACGACGATGGTCAACGCCAGGAAGAACGCGGCGTTGATCGCGGCCATCCGATCGACGCCGACCCCGTACATCAGGATGCCGACGCCGGCCAACGGCAGCAGCGTCGTCAGAAAATAGTCGCGCTTGTCGAGCACGATGTAGGGCCCGCCAAGGAACACGGCGACCAGGCCGGGCAGGCCGAGGACGTAGCCGTCGCGGACAACGGCGTTTGCGCCCGCGACCGCGATCACCGCCGTTGAGAAACGCACCTTGGCCAGCGTTGGTGCCCACCGAACCGTGCCGGTCAGCCGTTGCACGACCCCGGTCGCGGCGATCACGGCCACCGCGGCCAGCCGGATCACGAGCGCCGTAGACCAGGCATCGGGATCGACGAACCAGTCCCACAGGCTGAACAGCAGCATCATCGAAGCAGAGAGGCCAAAGTAGGCCACCGTCCCGTTGGTAACGGCCAACCCGCGGGCGCGGGAGGCGCGGAACTGCGCTTCGAGATCGGGCGGAAACGGGTTCGTGAGCGACGACATCGACGCCGGGAGTGTGAGGCCAGTGCAAACCAGGCGTCAACCATCGTCAAGGCAGACGTGTGCAATCCACGCTCGTATAATTTCAAGATGCACATTTCGTCCCGAATCGCCGGGACGATGCGTTGACATGGAGCAGGTCGTGAACGAACCGGAAGACGATTTCGCAGCGTTGTTCGAGGCCTCGACCCAGGCCCGTCCGCTCGCCAGGGGACAACACGTCGAGGGCACCATCGTGCGGATCGGCAAAGAGGTCGCGCTCGTGGACGTCGGCGGCAAGAGCGAGGCGGTGCTCGACGTCGCCGAGCTGCGCAACCAAGAGGGCGGGCTCGAGGCCGCGGTCGGCGATCGGATCCAGGCCACGGTCATCTCCACCCAGGGCGGGGTAACGCTCTCGCGGAAGCTGGCCCGCAAGGCCGCGACCGATCGTCAGATCGAAGACGCGTTCGAGTCCCGGCTGCCGGTCGAGGGGACGGTGCAAGGCGTGGTCAAGGGCGGATACGAAGTCCGGATCGGCCACAGCCGCGCGTTCTGCCCGCTCTCGCAGATCGATACCGCCCGCACAACCGACCCGGAGGTGCACGTCGGCCAGCGCTATACCTTCCGAATCGTCGAATACAAGGAGGGCGGCCGCAACATCGTCGTGTCAAGGCGCGCGCTCCAGGAGGAAGAGCAGCAGGCCCGCGCCGCCGAAGTGCGGCAGACCGTCGTCCCCGGCGCCATTTTGCGTGGCCGGGTCGTCTCGGTGCCCCCCTTCGGCGCATTCGTGGACCTCGGCGGCGGCGTGCAGGGGCTCGTGCACGTCTCCGAGATGGGCTGGTCACGCAACACCGATGCCGCGCAGATCGTCTCGCCCGGCGACGAGGTGACGGTCAAGGTGCTCCGCACCGACGATGCGAGCAACAAGATCGCGCTGAGCATGAAGCAGGCCGGCGACGATCCGTGGACGCGCGTGCCGGCCAGCTACACCGTCGGCCAGGTGCGCAACGCCCGCGTCACCCGGGTCGCCGACTTCGGCGCGTTCGTGGAACTGGAGCCCGGCATCGAGGCGCTGGCGCACGTCTCGACGTTCCCGCCAACCGGCCGCCGCGACGGGTGGACGCAGCTGGTGCAGGTCGGGACGACAGCAGCGTTCGAGATTCTGAACATCGATCTCGAGAAGAAGCGCATTGGCGTAGCGATGGTTCCGGAAGGGTCATCACGAGCCGAAGGCGCGCTCACGACGAGCGGCGAGATTGTGCCCGGGGGCCGGATCACGGGGAAAGTGGAGCGGCACGAGCGATTCGGCGTGTTCGTCTTCCTCGGGCCCGGCAAGATCGGGTTGATGCCAACTGCTGAAACCGGCGTGGACAAGGAAGGGGACATCGCCAAGGCGCTGCCGGTCGGCAGCGACGTCGAGGTCATCGTGCAGGAGGTCGATCCCGCCAACCGCCGCATTCGCGTCAGCCGCAAGGCGATCTTCGACGCGCAGGAACAATCAGAGTTGCGCGCCTACACCGAGCGCGAGAAAGAGAGCGCGCCGCAAAGCCTGGGGTCGCTGGCCGAAAAACTGAGAGGGGCATTGGGAGCGCGCCAGAAGTAGGCGACGCGCCGGCGAATCTGGAGATCTCGTGATCTGATGATCTCGTGATCAATCTTTCGATCTGGAGATCTGAGGATCTATCTGATGATCTTTTGATCTATCTCGTGATTTTTTGATTTTCGGTGGACGACCTGTTGCAGCGGGTCAGGGCTGGAGGCTGGAGCCTGAAGCCTGACGTCACTGCGTCGTCTGCGTCTTTTTCGTCGACGCAGACGGGTTGACGCACGAGAAGTTCGCGGCTTCTTCGATGCTGCCACTTCCCTTGTAGCGCGCGACCTGCGGGTAGAGGCAGAGCGGCCGGGTTCGATCGATCTTACCGTTCGTGGCGTGCGACGCGAGCAGGGCGTTCGGCGCCGTGCCCTTGTTCCACCCACGCCTCCAACGCGGTGAGGGCGTCGAACTGGTTCGGGCCTGGGCCGCCGCCGCAGTGGCCCATCCCAGGCGCCATGAACAGCCTGAAGAACGGCTTGATCGCGTCGTTGCCGCCCATCACCTTTGCCACGGCCTCGTAATACGCGGCGGTGTCCTGCGGCGGGACTACTGGGTCCATCCAGCCGCCGTACATCAGCAGCTTGCCGCCCCTCTTCTTGAACGCCGACAGGTCGTGACTGACGGCGGGCAGATGCGGCAGGCGCTGCTCCGCGTAGGCGAGGTCGCGATCGTAATCGAGGGTGCGCACGTCCCAGTTCGGATCGTTGAAGAGAAAGTAACGGAACAGCCCGATGCGCGATGGCTCACCGGGATCGAGGAGGTACTGCCGCCAGCTCGAGATCGCGGTGTCGCCGAACCCTTCGCTGCCGCGCGGCCAACCGGTGTAGATCTGCTCGCCGGTGCGGGGGTTCTTGGCGCCGTCGTAGACCTTGCGGATCGCCTCGACCTGCGGGGGCGTGAGACACGTCGCGTCGTCGGCGCCAGCCTTGCAGGTGAGCGTCGCAGGGTCGAAGCCGCACTTCCGCGGATCGTCCACCAGCCCGTCCTTCAGCCCGTCGACGGCATCACAGGCGTCGACGACCGCCCTGGTGACGGCCGCCAGCTTGGCCTGCGTGAGCAGCGGCTTGCCGTCGGCTCCGTGCGTCGCGGTCCACGACCACATGAAGCCGAACGCCTGCCGGATCCGATTGTGAGCCGGCGCCCCGGCAATCACGCCGTCGTAGTCGTCGGGAAAGCGCTGGACCTCCGACATCGCCTGGTGACCGCCGGCCGAGCAGCCGACGAAGTACGAGCGGTCGGCGAAGCGGCCCTGCGCGTTGCGCACGATCAGCTTCGCCGTGTCGGTCATTACGTGAATCGCGCGCCAGCCGTAGTCCACCACCTTCTCGGGGTGGCCCTGGCCGAACTTCATATCGTCGCCGGTATGTCCCGTGTCGGTGCTGGCGGTCGCGTAACCGCGCTTGAGCGCAGTCGCCATCGCACCGTACGAGATCGAGCCCTGATAACCGCCGTTGCCGACGCCCTGGAACTTGCCGTTCCAGGAGTCTGCCTGGGGCAGCCACACCTCGAACTTGATCTCGGAGTCGTTGGCCGGCCGGGCGGTGGCCTCGACGCGGCAGAACGCTGGCAGCGTCATCGCCGTCTGCGAGCCGGGCGGCGTGAACGGGCCGGTCACCATCGCTGCGGCGTTGACGACGACATTGGGGATCGTGAGCGCGACCAGGCTCTCGCACGCCGTTCCGGGCGACGGCTTCTGGGCCTGCAGCAGCACCGGAATGGATGCCACCGCGATGCCGACAAGAATTCTGCGAGTCATTCCGGGCCTCCGACGGCCGCGATTATACGCGTCCGCGGTGACGGTCGGTTCACGGCCGCCGGCGAGCGTCTGGACACGTAGACCGCCCCCGGCGACCGGCCCACTCGGGCAAAGGGATACCGGCGAACCTGCTCCGCGTCAGGCAACGGCGCCGCACTGACGACCCACGGAAGCGTGACGTCGCCGTTGACGAACGGCACCGCCACCCGCCGGGCTGAATCGCGGTGCGCCTGATCAGGATGGGCGTATTGAAGCCAGCCGTTGGCCGTGTACCCGGCGTCGATCTCAGCCACGGCCACGCCTTGCGCACGTAATCCGTCGATCGCCGACCAGACCGCACGCTCGGCGTTGGTCCGATCGAGCAGGGCGACTGCGCCAATGGCCACGTATACCTCGATCGCAATAGCACCCCGCCACGCCGTCACCGGCGCGCCGCGTCCCAGCACCAGGATCAGTGCCGGCGGCAGGAACGGCAGGATGTACCGATCGGTAGCCAGCCACAAGATGGCGGTAAGGAGCACGAAACCCGCGATCAGCCACCCGAACACCGGCGCGGCCGCGATGCGGCGATCTAGCGGCACGATTCCGGCCGCCAGACGCGCGAAGCTCCCCCAGCACGCCAAGGTCATTGCCACCGTAGCCCAGGCCGGCATGACGTTCGGCTGCCAGCCCGGAAGCAACGTGATCACGGCGCCCAGTTCGTCGGAGATCCAGCTGCCTTCACTCGCGAACGCCGGATAGTGCAGCCCGCCGAGCAGGTGACCGGCGAAGACGACTGTTGCCGACACGGCGCCGATCACCGTTACCTGCCGCCACCGTTTCGCGTGGCCGGCGAGGGCCAACGAAATTGGCGCCAGCGCCAGCCCGGTGGCAACCGCCACGAACTCCAGGCTCAGCGGGAGCCACGCCGGCAGCAGCGACAGCCCGTGTTCGCGAAGCGCATCGAGGCGCGGCGCCGGTGTGTTGTGGATGAAGCTCAAGTCGGCGACGTGGCGCACGTGATGCGCGTGGTACCAGAGGAGGGCGCCGGTAAGCGGCAGCGATGCGAGCGGCACGAGCGCACGACGGCTGCGCTCGTGGAATAGCAAGGCGGCAGACATCGCCAGTGCCGGGACCAGCCCGACGACGCGGATGGCCGCCGCACAACAAGCCAGCGCGGTGCCGATCCAGAGGTCACGCGACGAATCACGCCGCCACGCACGCGCGAAGAACACCAGCGTCCACGTTTCCACCGCGACCAACGGGACGTCGGTCATGAACGAGAAGGACAGCATCATGAACGGCGGAAACGCCGCGAGCGCAGCCGTGCCCAGGGTCGCGGCCGATTCGCTGGCGCCGGCATCCCGGAGCAGCCGGTAGGTGCCGGCCAGCGCCACGAACGACAGCACCCAGGTGGAGAACCGGAGCACGGCGAACGAGAACCCGAACGGCAGGCAGAACAGCGCTCCCCACAGTGTCTGCGCGTAGCTGGCATTCGACGAGAAGTCGAGCACCTCGAGTCGTCCGTGTGTCAGCAGCCACTCTACCGACCACGCATACACCCAGTCGTCGACGGCCGGGACCGACCCGAAGGGCAGCAGGATCAGTCCGAGCGCTCCCCAGCCGGCGAGGATGAGACGAAGCATCGCCCGTCAACGGTCTCGCTCTCCGGCCGAGCGGTTGGCGGCGGCGTGCAGGAGGTTGAGAAGATCGATCGGCACCGGGAACAGGATGGTCGAGTTCTTCTCGGCCGCGATCTCGGTGAGGGTCTGCAGGTAGCGCAGCGTGATCGCGGAGGGCTGGGACGCGATGACCTCGGCCGCCTGCGCGAGCTCCTTCGACGCAAGCAGCTCTCCGCTGGCGTGAATGACCTTGGCGCGCTTCTCGCGTTCGGCCTCGGCCTGCTTAGCCATGGCCCGCTGCATGTTCTCCGGCAGATCGACGTGCTTGACCTCGACGGCCGACACCTTGACCCCCCAGGGATCCGTGCGCTGGTCCAGAATCTGCTGGAGCTCCTGATTGAGGTGTTCCCGCCGCGACAGCAGGTCGTCGAGATCGACCTGGCCGAGCACGCTGCGCAGAGTAGTTTGTGACAGCTGCGAGGTGGCGTAGTTGAAGTTCTCGACCTCCACGACCGCCCTCCGTGCGTCCATGACCCGGAAGTAGACGACGGCGTTGACCTTGACCGAGACGTTGTCGCGAGTAATCACGTCCTGCGGAGGGACGTCGAGCACGACGGTCCGAAGGCCGACTCGGACCATGCGATCGATCGGAAAGAACACCAGCGCGACGCCAGGCCCCTTGGGTTGGGGCAGGAGTTTTCCGAGGCGGAAGATCACGCCGCGCTCGTACTCCGCGAGGATCTTGATCGAGGAGACGAGATAGAGCGCAACGATCAGCAACCCGACGATCAGGGGCGGAATCACCATGGGCACCTCAATCTCTGCGGACGCGCAACTGCATGCCGTCAACCGCGGTGACGAGTACGCGGCTGCCTTGCGGAATGGGCTCGGGCGCGATCGCCCGCCAGATCTCGCCGTGGGTGACCACGGTGCCTTCGTGATCGGCGTCGATGGCGGTCAGCGCCTCGCCATGCTCGCCGACCATCGCCGCAGGCCCGGTCACCGGATGCTGGCGCTGAGCCGCCACGGCCAGGCGGACCAGCATCGCGGCGATGGCCGTGAACCCGAGCGCGACCGGCACGATCAGGCGAAGGCTGATCTGCAGCTCGGGGATTGGCGAATCGACGAGCATCATCGATCCGAGGATGAGACTCACCAGCCCGCCCACCGTCAGCAGGCCGAAGCTCGTCACCTTGATCTCCAGCACGAGCAGCAGGAGGCCGAAGACGACCAGCATCAGGCCGGCGTAGTTCACCGGCAGAATCGAAAAAGCGAAGAACGCCAGCAGCAGGCACAGGCCGCCCACGACTCCAGGCACGACGGCGCCCGGACTCCACAACTCGATCGTCAGGCCCAGCGTCCCGAGGCTGAGGAGCAGATAGGCGATGTTGGGGTCGGCGATCGCGCTCAACAGGCGCTGCCGGCCGGTCATCTCCACCGTCACCACCCGCGCATTTGCGGTGTGCAGGACCACGCTCGAGCCGTCGAATCGCGCAACCTGCCGGCCATCGAGCTTGTTCAGCAGCTCCGGGAGGTCAGATGCGACGAGATCGACGAGCGGCGGCGAAGCCTCGAGCGCTTCGCCGTCGGTGAAGGCCCGGCTCTCGATCACGGCGTCGCCGGCCATGGTCACGTTGCGGTGCCGCCGGGTGGCGAGCGTTCGGGCGTACGCGGCCACGTCCTCGGCGGCTTTCTTGGCCATGGTCTCGTCCATCTTCTGGCCGCCGCCTTCAACCGGATGGGCGGCGCCGATGTGCGTACCGGGCGCCATCGCCGCGACGTCGGCTGCCAGCGTGATCAGGAAGCCGGCCGAGGCAGCCCGCGCGCCGGACGGCGCCACGAACACCGCCACCGGCGTCTTGGCGGCAATCATCCGCTCGACGATCGCGCGGGTCGAGTCCACGAGGCCGCCAGGTGTGCGTAGGGTGAAGACGACCAGCGCCGCGCCGTCGGCATCGGCGCGGTTGAGTGTTGCGATCATGTATTCCGCGGCAACCGGCTGGATCACGCCGTCAACCAACGCCTCGTGGACGACCGGGCGATCGGCATCGCCTTCCTTTGCCTGGCCCGTGATCGGCGCGGTCCCCGCCGCAACCACACCGATCGCTACGATCAAACAACCCGTCAGCCGCCGCGCGAATGGCACCGTCATGATTTGTGCCTCAATCCCGGGTCACCGCCGTCAGGTTCATGGTCAGGAGCACACCCGGTTTCGGCAACTCGTTCACGCCGATGACCGTGCGCGCCGGGCGGTGCTCCCCCATCACGGTGACGTAGGCGCGGTTCATCGCGTCGAAGTCGCGCATGTCCTTGAGAAAGACGTTCACATGCACGACGTGGGCCAGGTCCGAGCCCGCCGCGCTCAGCATCACCTTGAACGACTCGAGAATCCTCACCGTCTGGCTCGCGACATCGTCGCCGACGAGCACCCCGCTCGCGGGATCGAACGCGGCGGTGCCGCCAATGGTGATCGAGCTTCCAACCTTCGCGACGTGGCTGTAAGGCCCGATCGGTCGCGGCGTGCCCGGCGGTGTGGAGGTTTCGACCCGTGAAGTCATGATCGGTCGAATCCTACCGCAGCGGCGATGCAGTTCGGCCAGGCAGGCGGGTCACGGTCGCGGGTCAGAAATCCACGTGGACACGGGCACTTCCGACCGTCACCGGGCCGCGGTCGCGGTTGTATCCGGGCGCGTTGATGCGCTGCAGACCCGCGGCGGCGAACAAGCCTCGCCACAGATGAGCGTTGTAGTACGCCTCGATGATGGTTTCGCGGCCGTAGTGGAGCGTCCCGTCGCCGAGGAGGAATCCTTGTCCGCCGAGCCGAAGGTACTCACGGTGCCCGCTCGACAGACCGTTGGAGACGGCGGCGAGACCGATTCGATCGGTGTCACGCCGCCAGGCGTGCCCCAGCACGTCGCCACCGGCAGACACGGTGCTGTCGACCTCGGTGTAGGCGAACGACTCGTTGTGCCCGTCGTTCCATCCGGCGCGGCCGAAGAGCCTGACGCTCGTTCCGACCGGCACTTCCAGGTTCTCCGCGATACCGGCTTTCTTGCGGCCGTGCACCCGCGTCGCTTCGATCGCTGGCGGTTCGCCGCTGGCAAGAGAGGCTGCGTTGGCCTCAGCATAACTGCCCATCGCAGCGCGATTGACGAAACCGAGCGTGCGCGAAATGAGCCGATGCGGGAGTCGCGCTTCGTACTCGACGTTGGTGCCGCCGGCGTGCCGCAGGTCCCAGTCGAGCGAGAGCCCGTTGGCCACCGTCGGCATCAGCGCTTCGCCGACGCGAAGCGTCCATGCCGGCCAGACGATCTCTCCCAGCACTCCAACCGTGTACCCGCGGGTGTCAGCCGCGTAGTCCCAGGCGCCGTTGTTGTCCACTGTCCAGTTCGTGAACTGGAGATGGCTGTCGCTGCCCGGGCCGTTCACGTCGAAGAAATCGGCGAGCGTCATCTTGCCGGCCCAGATCTCGATGCGACGCGCGGGCACGCTCGAAGCGAGCGAGAACGGCCCGCGTGCCATCGCCGTCCGCTCCTCGCCAATCGCGAAGATCTGCCGCACCAGGGTCCGGCCGAGATACGGAGCCGAGCCCAGATCCGGATTACGCACCACGTCGAGGTTCGTGAAGCCAGCGAGTCCCAGCGCGCTGCTGATGCCTCGCCCGCCAGCCGCTTCGACGTTGACGAAGACCTCGGTGTGTTCGGCGAGGCGATACCCGGTGAAGACGGTCCACAACCGCGACGTCGCGTGCTCGGGGTCTGCTTGCAGGCTGTGCGGCCCGTCATAGGGTGACGTGAAGCGGCCGTGCCACTGCGTGATCAGGTTCAGCTGTCCGGAGAGCCACCACCGCGTGTTGTCCGGGTGATCGAAGAGGGTGGCGGCCTCGCGCGGTGCGTCCGGCTGTTGCGTCTGTCCCGCCGCGGGAACCACGGCCATGCACGCGATGGCCAGGGACAGCGGCAACGGCGCGCGACGCATGTTCTCGCAACGGTACCGCGGCTCCCCGGCGCACCGCATTACATCGATGTCAGGTCCGACCTGAGCCGGTGCCGAGGGCCAGCCGCCTGATCGCCTGGGCGACGCCGGCGTCATCGTTGGCGGCAGTTTCGTACCAGCCGCGATCTCGCAGCGACGCGACCGCGTTGGCCATGACCACCGGCACGCCGGCGTACTGCAGCATCTCCAGATCGTTCAGGTTGTCGCCGATCGCCATCACCTGCGCCGGCTCCAGCCCGAGTTGCGACGCCCGCCAGGCCAGCGCATGTCCCTTGGTCGCCTCGGGGGCGGTGACGTCCACGAGAGAGAAATCGCGGCTTTCGTACTCCGTGCGCGACACGAACACGCCATCGAGCCCGTCGATCTCGGCGAACACGTCCCGCATCGTCGCCACGTCGCCGTTGAACATCACCTGAATCGGATCCTCGGTGAGCGCGGCTTCGAGCGGAGCCGCGTGCCCGATGAAATGTCGATGGCGTTCCCAGTAGCCGCGGCGATGCGGGTGCTCCCAATCCATGTTCTCGGCTACGACGTGCCCCTCCGCTTCGCGGTCGAACAAGATGGCGCTGTCGTGCCGGAATCGCGTGGTCCTGGCCAGGACCCGGGCCGCCGTCTCCCGCGGCAGCAGGCGCCTGGCGATCGTCCGCCCGTCGAGCGCGCGCTCAATCGCACCGTTCGAGACGATCAGCGTCACGCTCGACGGGAGGCCGCCGGCGACGGCGCGTGCGAACGGGAAACTGCGTCCCGTGACGAGCACGATCGCGATGCCGGCCGCCAGCGCTTCGCGGATCGCCGCGAGGTTCTCGCCGGGGATGCGCCCGCGGCTGCCGAGTAAGGTGCCATCGATGTCGATCGCGATCAGCCGGACGTCCATTGCTCTCATGGTACCGGAGGCCGCTTGACCGCGACCGGCAGTGGTGCCATCATCCGCGCCACAACGAACATGACGAGTCGCGTCGCCGCGGGCAGCATGCTGCTGGCCGCAAGCACTGTTGCCCTTCTCGACGCGCAGAACCCGCGCGATCGCCACAATTCCGGACCCGAACGATTCACGACGCGGGTCGTGGCGGCCGAGCTCGCGAACCCGTGGGAAGTGACGTGGGGTCCTGACGGGTTTCTGTGGGTCACGGAACGAACCGCGTTCCGAGTCACCCGCATCAATCCCGCCGACGGATCGCGCCAGGTTGCCCTGACCATCGCGGACGGTTACCAGGAGGTCGTCCAGGACGGACTGCTCGGACTGGCACTGCACCCGGACCTCCTCCGCGGACAAGGTCGCGACTTCGTCTATCTCGCCTATACCTACGACGCTGATCCGGGGCCGGCGCTCAATCGCCGGATGCGGGTTCGACGTTACACCTACGATCCGGCGCGCCACGCGCTGGCCGAACCCGTCACCGTCCTGGACAACCTGCCGGCGCACGACGACCACGGCGGCGGACGAATTCTCTTCGGTCCTGACGGCAAGCTGTATCTGTCCCGCGGCGATCACGGCGCGAACTTCCTCGCGAACTACTGTTTGCCCAATCGCGCCCAGGATCTGCCGAGCGCCGCAGAAGTCCAGGCGCGCGACTGGAGCACCTATCAGGGCAAGCTGCTGCGCCTGAATCCCGACGGGTCGATCCCCGACGACAACCCGGTGATCGACGGTGTCCGCAGCCACATCTACACCTACGGGCATCGCAACATCCAGGGGCTCGCCTTTGCGCCCGACGGCAAACTGTACGCGTCGGAGCACGGTCCCAGCTCCGATGACGAGCTCAACCTGATCGCCGCCGGCAAGAACTACGGCTGGCCGTTGATCGCCGGATTCAAGGATGATCGCGGCTACAGCTACGCGAACTGGTCGGCATCATCTCCGGCTCCGTGCACGTCGTTGAAGTTCGACGTGCTGAACCCGCCGCCGTCGGTGCCGCAGATCAAGGAGTCCGCGTGGACCAAGCCCGGTCTGGCCGAGCCGCTCGCCACGCTCTTCACCGTGCCCGCGGATTACGATTTCCGGCGATTCGGGAACGCCACCATCGCCCCGGCCGGGATCGACCTCTACGCTGCAGCCGCGATTCCTGGCTGGTCGCGCTCGGTGCTCATCACCGGCATGCGCACCGGCACGGTGTACCGTTTCAAGCTGACCGCCGACGGCAGCGCCGTGGACGGCGGGCCGATCGAGTATTTCCGCGGCGCCGACCGGTACCGCGATCTCGCCATCAGCCCGGATGGCCAGCGCATCTTCGTCGCCACCGACAGCTTCGGCATCACGCAGAATCCAGCCGACCAGCGCACCGAGGAGCTCGATCACCCGGGCGCCATTGTCGAGTTCAGCTACGTCGCCGCCGAGCGAAAGGACCTGCAGCCGTGATCGACCGTCGAGCATTCCTCCTGCTGGCGGCCGGCGCGTCGATCGCGGCGGCTGGCGACCAGAGCGGGCAGGTCTCGCCCACGCCCACGCCGCGCGACTGGTCCGGCGCCGCTCCGCTGCCGTATCCCGATCCTGACGTCGTCGCCCTGGATGCTCGCTTCAATCGCTACATCGTCGGCAACACTCCGATCCGGCGGCTGCACACCGGGACGCTGTGGGCGGAAGGACCGGCCTGGAACGGCGTCGGCAGGTACCTGCTGTGGAGCGACATCCCGAATAACGTGCAGATGCGATGGCTCGACGACGACGGGCACGTGTCGGTGGCGCGCAACCCGTCGGGCAACAGTAACGGCAACACGTTCGACTACCAGGGACGCCAGCTCTCGTGCGAGCACGGCGGGCGGCGTGTGGTCCGATACGAGCCGAACGGGCAGACCACGGTCATTGCCGAGCGTTTCGACAACAAGCGGTTGAACTCGCCGAACGACATCGTCGTGCATCCCGGCGGGGACATCTGGTTCACGGATCCGCCCTACGGAATCGCCGGCAATTACGAGGGGTTCAAGTCTGAATCGGAGCTGCCGGTCGCGGTGTACCGCGTGGACGGCAAGACCGGCCAGGTGTCGAAGGCGACCGACGAAGTCACAGGACCGAACGGGATCTGCTTCTCGCCCGACTACCGAACGCTATATGTCGCGGACACCGGCCCGGCGCGGGAGATGAAAGCGTTCGACCTGGAAGGCACCTCGCTTCGTCGTGGGCGCAGCTTCGCCAAGCTCGAGATCCCCGGCACTGGCGCTGCCACCGCCGCCGACGGCATCCGCTGCGACGTGGACGGCAACATCTGGGCCGGCGCCAGGCCTGGGGTGCAAATCCTCACTCCGAGCGGAGAACGCATCGGCATGATCCGGCTGCCTGAGAACTGCGCGAACGTCTGCTTCGGCGGTCTCAAGCGCAACCGCCTGTTCATGACCGCGAGCCAGTCGTTGTACGCGGTGTATGTGAACACCACCGGCGCGCACATCGCCTGACTTCGTCGCACCCGTCGCACCCGTCGCACCCGTCGCACCTGCCCGTGGTCCGTGCGGTAGCATGGGCTTCATGCGTCGCGTCCTGTTCACGTCGATCGTGCTGGTCTCGGCCTCGTTGAGCTTCTCCGCCCAGACCCCCGCGCTCCGGACAATGCGCGTCGACTACTTTCACACCGGCGGCACCTCACCGGAAGTCTTTGCCCTCGACGAAGTTGCGATCGAGCCGGCGCCCTGGCCGGGGCCGGCCCGGCCCCGCGAGGACACGCTCCGCTACGGCGCCTACGGCTTCGACGTGCGCGACGCCGCGACGAAGCAGATCGTCTACTCGGCCGGGTTCGGATCGGTGTTCGACGAATGGGTGACCACGGAAGAAGCGAAGACGGCCAGCCGCACGTTTCACGAGTCGGTTCGCTTCCCCGCCCCGCCCTCGCCGGTGACTCTCACCATCCGCAAGCGCGGCGCCTCCAACGCCTGGCAGGACGTCTGGACGACGACGATCGATCCGAAGGGCATGTTCGTGAACACCGCCGCGCCGGCGCCGGATCCGGGCAGCGTCATCGCACTGCAGAAGAACGGCGACTCCGCGATGAAGGTGGATCTCCTGCTGCTCGGCGACGGCTACACCGCGGCGGAGCGCGGGAAGTTCGAGACCGACGCGCGGCGGCTGATGGATATCCTGTTCGCGACCTCGCCGTTCAAGGAGCGCCGCGCTGACTTCAACGTCTGGGGCCTGGTGCCCGCCGCCCGCGAGACTGGCATTTCGCGGCCATCGCAAGGGCTTCACCGCGCCTCGCCGGTCGGCGCCACCTACGATGCGTTCGGGTCCGAGCGCTACGTGCTGACGTTCGACAACAAGGCATTCCGCCGGGCTGCGCCTCGTACGCGCCCTACGACGTCGTGGAGATCGTCACGAACACCCGGACCTACGGCGGCGGCGGCATCTACAACCTCTATTCGACGGTCGCCGCCGACAACGCCTTTGCGCCCTACGTGTTCGTTCACGAGTTCGCGCACCACTTCGCGGCGCTCGCCGACGAGTACTACACCTCGCCGGTGGCGTATCTGCCAACCGGTGCCCGCGAGGAGCCCTGGGAGGCGAACATCACGGCCAACCCGAAGTCGCCGAAGTGGAAGGACATGGTCGAGGCCGGCACCCCGCTGCCGACGCCGTGGCAGAAGCAGGAGTACGAGATGCGGTCGCGCGCGGCGCAGGCGAAACGGGCGGAGATCCGGAAGCAGAACCGCCCCGAGAGTGACATGGAAGCCCTGTTCCAGGAAGAGCGGCAGATGGATCAACGACAGTTCCCGTCCGAGAAATACTTCGGCAAGGTGGGCGCTTTCGAAGGGGCGCGCTACGAGGCGCAGGGCTTCTTCCGTCCCGAGGTCGATTGCATCATGTTCACCCGCAGCGAGCAGTTCTGCGCGGTATGCCGCCGCGCCCTCGACCCGGGTGATCGACAGCTACGTGCGTTGACGGCAATGCATGAACACGGCGGCGGTCCGGGACGAGCGGCGGGTGCCGGTGCCGGGGTCGCCGCATTTTGCCTCCTCGTCTGCAGTTGCTCGGGGCCGGCGACGCCACCGGCGCCACTGCAGCCCAAGGCGAGCGCCGGCGCGAACGTCCTGCTCATCACCATCGACACGCTGCGGCGCGATCGGCTTGGCGCGTACCGCAGCCGCCTCGATCTGACCCCTGTCATCGACAAGCTCGCCGCCGACGGCGTCCGGCTCGGACACGCCTATTCGCACGTGCCGATGACCCTGCCGGCTCACACGTCGATCCTGACCGGCCGCCTGCCGATCCATCACGGTGTCCACACCAACGGCGCGGCGCGGCTGGGCTCCGATGTGCCGACGCTGCCGGCTGTCCTCAAGCAGGCCGGCTATCGTACCGGCGCGTTCGTCGGCGCGTTCGTGCTCGACGCGCGATTTGGGCTCTCCCGCGGCTTCGACGAGTACGACGACCGCTATCCGCAGCCGCGCGGTCCGTCGTTCGCCTTTGCCGAACGCCGGGGCGCCGACGTCGTCGGAGCGGCGGCCAACTGGATCCTGTCGTCCGCGGCACCCGGGCCGTGGTTTGCCTGGGTCCACCTCTTCGACCCGCACGCGCCCTATGACGCCCCGCAGGAGTATCGGACGGGACGTCAGCCCTACGACGCCGAGGTCGCGTACACCGATGCGATGGTCGGCCGCCTGCTCGACCGGCTGCGCGAGGGCCACGCCCTCGACCGCACGATGGTGATCGTCACCGCGGACCACGGCGAGTCGCTTGGCGATCACGGGGAGACGACCCATGGGCTGTTCGCCTACGACTCGACGCTGGCGGTGCCGTTGATCTTCACGGGCTACGGGATCCGCAGCGGCGTTCTCGACGAGCTGACCGGACACGTCGATATCGTCCCGACCGTGCTCGACCTGCTCGGGCTGCAAGCCCCGTCCGACCTCGACGGGGTCTCGCTGGCGGAGCCGCCGGTGACCGGGCGCGAAATCTACTTCGAAGCGCTCGACGCGATGATCACGCGCGATTGGGCGCCGCTGATGGGCGTCCTGTCCGATCAATGGAAGTACATCGACCTTCCGGAGCCGGAGATGTACGACCTCGCGGACGATCCGCGTGAAACGCGCAACATCGTCACCGAGGATCCGGCGAGAGCCGCGGGCCTGGCAGCCGATCTCCGCGAGATGTCGGGAGCGGGAGACCGAGCCGCGGCAACAGCGGTTGCGCCCGACGCCGGGGCGGCGCGCCGGCTGCGTTCGCTCGGTTATGTGGCGAGCGCCGCGACGCCCGCCGGCTCGGCACCTCGGATTTACACCGAACGAGATGACCCGAAACGACTCGTCGCGCTGAACGAGCGGTTCAACGACGCGCTCACCGCGTTCAGCAGCGGGAACGCCGGCGACGCGCTCGCCGGATTCCGCGAGGTGCTGACCGGACGACCGGACTTCCTGGTCGCGCGCACGAGCGCGTCAACCGTGCTGGTCGCGACCGGGCGGGCTCGGGAAGCGGTGGCCCTGTTACGCGATGCGCCGCCCGCTCAGCAGGCATCGCCCGAGCTGCTTGCCAAGCTGGGCGTCGCCCTTCGCGAGTCCGGCGACCTGCAAGGCGCGGCGCGGTCGCTCGAAGCGGCACGCGCCGGCGGCACCGCCAACCCCGAGCTCGCCAACGACCTCGGTGTCGTCTACGCGAGACTGGGCCGCGCTGCCGAGGCACGCACCCTGTTCAAGGAGCTCCTCGCCCGCGACCCGGACGATGCATCGACGTGGAACAATCTCGGCGTGCTGGAGCTGACAGGCGGACGGCCCGGTGACGCGGCCGTCGCGTTTCGCCATGCTGTGGCCGCGGATCCGGATCGCGGCGACGCCTGGCAGGGTCTCGGGGCAGCGCTGGTGGGGACCGATCGGGCCGCTGCGACGGACGCCTGGCGGCACGCCGAGCGGCTGCTGCCCCAAGACTACGACCTGCTCTTCAACCTCGGAGTGATCCTCACCGACGGCCCGACCCCCCGCGAGGCGCTGCCGTATCTCGAACGGTTCGTGCGAGAAGCGCCGCGCGGCCGCTACGCGGCGGACATCGCGCGAGTCCAGGCGCTGATTCAGCAGGTGAATCGATGACGCGGCGCTGCCATGCGCTGGCCGCAGCGATGGGGCTGGTGCTGGCCGCGGCGTGCACGCCTTCAGCGCCGCCCACGCCGGCTGCGCCGGCGGCGCCGATGCCTCGGGCCAGTGTCCTGCTCGTCACGATCGACACGCTGCGCGCCGATCACGTGGGCGCCTACGGCGGCGCGGCTGGCGTCACGCCCACGCTGGATCGGCTCGCCGCAGAAGGGCTGCGGGTGGAGACCGTCTACTCGCACGTCCCGCTGACGCTGCCGTCACACACGACGATCATGACCGGCGCCTGGCCGCACGTGAACGGCGTCCGCGACAACGGCTCGTTCCGCTTCGACGGCCAACGCGCGACCCTCGCCGGCACGCTGAAGGCAGCCGGCTATCGGACGGGCGCGTTCATCGGCGCGTTCGTGCTCGACGCGCGATTCGGGCTGAACCACGGCTTCGACGTCTACGACGATCGCTACGGCGCGCGGCCCGACAACGGCGATATGTCGCTGGTCGAACGCCGGGCCGACGCTGTACTCGGGGCGGCCGCGGAGTGGATCGGCTCCGGCGAGAGCCCGTGGTTCGCCTGGGCGCACCTCTACGATCCGCATGAGCCCTACGCGCCTCCCGAGCCCTTTCACACTCGGTTCGCGAGCGACCTCTACTCAGGCGAGATTGCCTACGCCGATGCCCGGCTCGGCGCCACGCTCGAGCAGTTGCAGCGCCAGGGCCGGCTCACCAACACGCTCGTCGTCGTCGCCGCCGACCACGGTGAGTCGCTCGGCGACCACGAGGAGCGGACGCATGGCTTGTTCGCCTACGACTCCACGTTGCGGGTGCCGCTTGTTTTCTGGGCGCCCGGGGTAGTCAAGCCGGGCGTGCTGCGGGGGCCGGCGCAGCTGGTGGACGTCATGCCGACGGTGCTGGCGCTCATCGGTCTTCAGGGTGAGGTGCCGAACGGGCGAAGCCTGTGGGAGTTCGCGCGCGATGGCCGTGAGGTCTCCGATGTCGGCGTGTACTTCGAGGCGCTCAACGCGAACCTGACGCGACGATGGGCGCCGCTCACCGGCGTTGTCCACGGCGGCCTCAAGCTGATCGACCTGCCGATCACGGAGCTGCTACGATCTGTCCGCCGATCCCGGCGAACGCACGAACCTGATCGGCAGCCGCAAGACGGACGGAGCAGAGTTGACGCGACGGCTCACCGCGATCCGCGCCGCCGGCGCACCACCCGCGCCCGCGCCGGTCGACAAGGACACGGAACAGCGGCTGCGATCGCTCGGCTACCTGTCGGCGCCCGCCGGTCCGGCGACACGACGCGCCACCGAAGCCGACGATCCGAAGACGCTCATCGGGCTGCACAACATGCTGGAAGATGCGCTGGTCGCGCTCAAGGCCAACCGCATCGCGAACGCGGAGCGGCTGCTGAAGCAAATCGTCGCCACCCGCGCCGATTTCATCGTCGCCTACGATCGACTGGCACAGTTGTATCGGGACACGGGCCGTCTGTCGCTCGCGATCGACACGCTGGAGGCGGCGTCGAAAGCGGGAGCGATCGATGCTGCCTCGCTCGCGGCGCTGGGCGGCTACCTGCAGGAGGCCGGCAACCTGCCGCGGGCGGTGGAGGTCCTCGAGGCGGCGCGAGCCCTGAACCCGGCCGAGATGGAGGTGTACGAAAAGCTCGGCATCACCTATACCCGCATGGGCCGCTTCGAGGACGCGCACCGCATGTTCGCCCACATGCTCTCGGTGACACCGAATTCGGCGACCACCTACAACAACCTCGGATCGCTGCTGCTCACCGAGCGCCGGTGGCCGGAGGCCGCCGAGGCGCTGTCGAAAGCGGTATCGCTCGATCCGAACATGGCCAACGCCCACAACGGCCTCGGCGTCGCGCATGCGCAGCAGGGCGACTTCGATCGCGCGATCGTGGAGTGGCAGCAGGCGTTGAAGCTGAGACCGGATCTGCAGGACGCGCGCGACAACATCGCCCGCGCGGAAAAAATGAAAGGGCGGCGCGAATAACGCGCCGCCCTTTCAAGGCTTCAGACTTCAGGCTCCAGGCTTCAGGCCTGAAGCCTGCTTCTCGCTTCTCAATTCGTCAGAACTCAAACCTGACGCCGACCTGGAACACGCGCGGGTCGAGCGCGGCGGTCACGCGCTTGTAGGCCGGGCCCAGGGTCAGCGCGAAGTTGGTCACCGCATCCTGGTTGAGCACGTTGTAGATGTCGAGCATGCCCGACACCTTGTAGTGGCCGGAGAACTCGAACGACTTGTCGAGGCGGAAGTTGAGCAGGCTGACATTGTCCGACCGATCGTCGCTCAGCGGGTTCAGGAAGAACGCGGCCCCGTTGCCGGCGTTGGACAGATTCAAGACCGGAGTGGTTCCCCCGTCAGCGACCACCGGCGAGAACGGGAAGCCGCTCTGGTAGCGCCAGTTGACCGCAAACCCGATGTCGGCCGGAAACGTGTAGCGGCCGAGCAGTTGGTAGTGCCACACCGTCGTGTCCTGCTGGTTGGACACATTCGGGTTCGGACTGAAGTAGAAGTTGATGGGAATCGGGATCGGCCGAGAGCGGGCTCGAGGTGATTCCCGTCGGATCGCGGAAGTCGCTGCGCCACTGGTAGTCGAAGCTCGTCTGGGCGAAGAACTTGCGGCCCTGCTTCTTGTAGGCGAACTCGATCGTGTCGTAGGTGAAGTCTCCGCCCGGGT
The DNA here is from genome assembly GCA_963709325.1 of uncultured Acidobacteriota bacterium. Classification (GTDB taxonomy): domain Bacteria; phylum Acidobacteriota; class Vicinamibacteria; order Vicinamibacterales; family UBA2999; genus VFZN01. The sequence goes on from CAVPVV010000003.1 coordinate 865,093, forward strand.
AGTTGCCATATTGCGCATCGGTCTCGCCGGCCAGGGAGTTGGGCACGTCGAGGAGGCTGAGCGCCTGCCCCGTAGCATCAACAATGGCGCTCTTTGGCACGTTCACGTTGCCGATCCATGCTGGGATCAGATTGGTGCCGTAGAACGACGCGAAGTCTTTGTGGTTCTTGCGCACGTAGGTGAACCGCGAGGACGACTGGCCGGGCAGCTGGAATTCCAGCGTGCCGCTGATTTCATCCGTGTACGGCGTTTTGAAGCCTGGATCGACTGGCGTGCTATCGGCACCTAGACGGGCTCGAGCATCGCACACCACGCCCGGCACGCAAGGCTGACCGGCCGCGTTGGCGAGTTCTGACGGGCCGTCGTACCGCTGGTTGCCGTTGCGATCGATGAAGTTAAAGTCGGCCCGCGACTGGCCGCCGGGGTTGATCGCCGAGAACCCGTCGGCCAGGTTGTTGTAATAGCGGCCGTAGAACGCCTTCAGGGCGACCATGCCGTTGCCCCGGACGTCGTAGGTGGCGCCGAGACGGGGCGCCAGGTTGGTGTTGGTCAGGAGCGTCGCACCCGACACGTTGGTTTGCGACGGAAAGATCAGGCTGCCGTCGGGCAACACATCGGTGAGGGCAGGCACGCGAGTCGCATCGCCGTATCCGACCTTCTGGTAATCGACGCGCAGGCCCGCCGTGAAAGTGAGCCGGTTGTTCGGGGCCCACCGGTCCTGCCCGTAGAACGCATAGTGCAGGTCGGTGTTCGGACCCACCGTCCAGCCGCTGCTGTAATCGGAAGCCGCGCCTGTGTCCACGAAGCGGACGCGATCCGGCGCGCACGACGTGTCGGCGCAGGGATACGAATAGCGAATCTGGCCGGACGTGCCGTTGTGGCCGTACCGATACGAGTCGAGGATGCTCTCGAACCCGAACTTGAAGTCGTGGCTCCCAGCCTTCTCGGGCAGGTAGTACGTCATCTGCGCCTTCACCTGCGGCTTCTTGCGGTATGTGGAGAACGCGTTCCAGCCGGCCCCGGCGACCGCGGTCGTCGAGCGGAATTCCTTGGGCGGATTGGTCGCCGGGTCCACCTGCACCTTCATCGGCCAGTCGAGCGTGAAGTTGCCGACGTTCACGTTCATGAACGCGCGGTCCGAAAGCACCTTCTGCCACTCGCCCTTGTACATGCGCGAGTAACTGTCCTGGGCGCGCACCGACTCGGCGGGCAGCAGCGCCGAGATCCCGCGGCGCGGCTTCTGCTTCCGCCCCTGCTGGAAGTAGCCGATGACGGTGTCGTTCTGTCCCGGCTTCCACGTCACCTTGCCGGTGTAGTTGTCGAAGATGCCGAGGTCGGAAAACTCTTCCGGCTGTCCGGAAACCAGCTTGTCGATCTTGAAGTGGTTGTAGGCCCCGTAGAACCACAGCTTGTCGCGGGCGATCGGTCCGCCCAGGTCGGCGTGGCCTTCCCAGAACAGCAGGTTGGGATTGTCGCACTGCGGCTGGCCGGCGGCATTATTCGGGCACTGGTAGCCGCGGCTGTTCATGTCCTCCACCTTCGCGTTCGAGCCGACGAAGGAGCCGGGCTCGTAGCTCAGGTGATACAACCCCTTGAACGTGTTGCCGCCGCTCTTGATGGTCGTGACGACGGCCGCCCCGCCGGAGTTCATCTCGACGTCGGCGCCAAGCGCGCTGACCGAGACTTCTTCGTTGGCGTAGTAGTCCTCGTAGAACCCGGTGCCCCCGACGCCCTCGGTGTGGTCGATGCCGTCGGACACCACGCGAGCCTGGTTCTGGATCCCGAAGCTCTCGTATCCCGACTGCTGGCTCTTGTGGCTGCCGCCGACGTCGAAGCCCTGCATGCGCACGCCGGGCGCTTCCGACAGCGCGCCCCACACGTCGGTGGAGTTCGGTACCGCGATGAGCTCGTCCCCCTTGAGGCTCGTGCCGATCTTCGTGGTCGAGGTGTCGACCAGGGGCGAGTCGCCGGTCACCGTGACGCTCTCGGTGATGCCGCCGACTTCGAGCGTCGCGTCGTAGGACACCGTCTGTCCCAGGACGACGTTGATGTTGTCACGCTCGACCTTCTTGAAACCCTGCAGCTCGAACGCCAGCTTGTAGGTGCCAGACGGCATGGCCGGGAACATGAACTTTCCGTCGGCCTGCGTGACCGTCGTTCTGACGCCGATCAGGGACGGTGACGTTGCTGTCACCGTCACGCCGGGAAGGACCGCCCCCTGGTTATCGGCCACGGTCCCCGCGATGCGCCCCTGCGTGATCTGGGCGTCGGCGCGAGACGCCATGGTAAGTGCGACTATCAACGCGACAACGATCCGGGCGATTCTCGATGCCATCTCGAATCCTCCTCGCCTGTGTGGGGCGACACCGAACGTTCGGTAAGTCACAGGTCACAACGCTGGCAACCGCCATCGTCCACGAGTTCCTGCCCGCCGCGTCGTGACCGTATTCAGTTTTAGGAACTCCGGTATCCTACGCCTGACGTGCCGTCCCGCCAGGTACCGTTTCGGTACCGGTTCGGGGCGACCAGCAGGGGAGGGCACCCGTGAAATACGGACCGGCGCTCGGCGCGCTCCTGCTAGTTCCCTGGCTGACGCTCGCCGGGATGGCCGCCCGCCAGCCCGCCCCTGCCCCCCAGCCGCAATTGGCTGGGACGGTTGTAGGTGCCAATACCTGTGCCGGGTGCCATGCCGAGCAGTTCGAGGCGTGGAAGGCTGGTCGCCACAGCAAGATGATCCAGCCCGCCACCCCTGCCGCGGTGGTCGGCGACTTCAGGCGAACCGCCCTGAACCTGCGGGGGAAGCCGTACCAGTTGCGGCGCGACGGCGGGTCGTACTACATCACCGAATCGACGCTCAGCGGCCGGCCGCAGGAGCACCGGGTCGACTTCACCCTGGGAAGCCGCCGAATCCAGCACTACCTGACGACGGTCGATCACGGACGGATCGTGGTCCTGCCCCCGACCTGGGACGTCGAGCGGGGCGAGTGGTTCGACAACGTCGAAATCATCCGTCCCGACGAGGCCGACACCAATCCCGTCCAGCAGTGGAACAAGAACTGCGTCGGCTGCCACGTCAGCCAGCAGGACAACCGATACGACCGGCAGGCCCGAACCTACGCGACGACCTGGATGGACTTCGGGACCTCGTGCGAGCGCTGCCACGGGCCGGGCAGCGCGCACGCGGCGCGCTATAGCGCCGCGACGCCTGACGAGACCGGCCCCTCCGCGATCGTCCGGCCCACCCGCCTCGATCCCGCGCGTGGATCGGCAGTCTGCGCGCAGTGCCACTCGCTCCGTGACGTGGCCGGGCCGGGCTTCCGCGCCGGGGAACCGTACGAGGACTACTTCATCGCCAAGCTCGAATACACGCCGCGGAAGGAACAGGACCCGGTGTACTGGGCCGACGGGCGGCCGCGCCGTTTCTCGAACGACGCTGTCGGCCTCTGGCAGAGCCAGTGCTACATCAAGGGCGGCGCCACCTGCGCGACGTGCCACGACCCGCACACGCCCAACGTGGATCGCCACGCCGAGCTCGCGCCGGCGAACAACGCGCTCTGCACCCGGTGCCACGAGGACATCGGGGCCCGGCTCACGACCCACTCGCGTCACGCAGCCGGCAGCGCCGGCAGTTCGTGCGTCGAATGCCACATGCCGCGGGAAGTCGTGAGCATCAAGGCGTCGATGCGCGATCACTCGATCGGCCTGCCGACACCCGAGAACACGGTGGCGTACGGGATCCCGAACGCCTGCACCACATGCCACACCGGGAAACCCGCATCGTGGGCGGTGGACAAGATGGCGGAATGGTGGCCCAACGGGCGCCGGCTGGCCAACGTCCGGCGCGCGGCTGCGTTTACCGCGGGACGGGCCGCGAAGGCCAATGCCCTTCCGTCGCTTCTCGCCGTTGCGACGGATCCGGAGAATGGCCCGCTGACTCGGGCCAACGCACTCGGCTACCTCCGGCAGTACGACGATCCGCGCGCGGTCCGCGCGCTGTCATCCTCGCTCGCGAGCGGCACGGCCATCGAACGCATGGTTGCCGCCTCGAGCCTGCGGCAACCGGGCGCGCAACCGGCGTTGCTCGCCGCGCTCGACGATCCGATGCGTTCGGTGCGGGTATCGGCACTGGTGTCGCTGGTCAATCTCGGGGCCGGCCCGCCCGGGCCCGCCGATCAGGCGCGGTTTCGGCGCGTCAGCGAGGAGTTCGCGGCCCAAGCGGCGCTCCACGAGGACGACCTCGCGACGCAGCGGGATCTCGGGATGGTCCACCTGTTGAACACCGACTTCGACGCGGCCGCCACGGCGCTTCAAACTGCCCTGGACCTGGCGCCGCGTGACACCCGGGCGACGTTCCTCATGGGGCTCACCAGGGTCGGTCAACACCGGACCGACGAGGCGCGGACGCTCTTCGAACGGGTCCCGGCAAACGATCCCCTTTACGCCGCCGCCCGACGCCAACTGCAGGCGCTTGGCGCCGGACGCTAGGTCAAGGCAGAAGGCAAAAGGCAGAAGGCAGAAGGCAGAAGGCAAAAACGAGCAGTCGTACTTCGTGTACCGTGAACTCCTATGAAGTGGCTGGTCAAGGAAGAGCCCGCGAACTATCCGTTCTCGCAGTTCGTCGAGGACGGTACGACGGTGTGGTCAGGCGTAAGAAACCCGGTCGCGCAGAAGAACCTGCGCGCGATGAAGCCGGGCGACAAGGTGTTCTACTACCACACCGGCAATGAGAAGGCGGTGGTCGGGATCGCGAAGGTCAGTAGCGCGCCCCGTCCCGATCCGAAGGACAAGGACGGGAAGCTGTACGTCGTGGACCTGGTGCCGGAGAAGCCCCTGCAGCAGCCGGTCACGCTCGCCGAGGTGAAGGCGGTGAAGTCGTTCGCCGATTTCCCGCTGGTGCGGCTGCCCCGCCTGTCGGTGATGCCGGTCACCGACGAACAATGGGCCTGGATTGAGAAGAAGGGCGGCCTGTAAAGGCAGAAGGCAGAAGGCGGAAGGCACAAGGCAGAAGGCACAAGGCAGAAAACAGCACGGGCACAGTCCCGATGGGGCGTCAGCCTCTCCCGACCAGCGTCAGCCCCTCCCGATCAGCATCAGCCCCCTCCCGATCAGGCGCCAGCCGGCTCCCGACCCGCATCGGGCTCGTGAGCCACGGCCCGATGCACGAGGACCTTGTCGATCCGGCGCCCGTCCATGTCCACGACTTCGAATTCGTGTCCGCCCCAGTCGAATCTGTCCGCCGCCTTCGGGACTCGACCGAGGCGTGCCATCACGAAACCGCCGAGCGTGTGGTACGCGCCCGCCTCTTCAGGCGGCAGCTCCTCGAGCGCGAGGCGCGCGCCGACTTCCTCCATCGACACCGAGCCGTCGATCAGCCACGAACCGTCGCCGCGCTGAACGAAGCTGCTCGCCGCCTCGCTGGCGTTGGCCGGCAGGTGGCCGACCAGAGCCTCGAGCATGTCGGTGACCGTCACGACTCCTTCGACCGCGCCGAATTCGTCCATGACCAGGGCCATGTGGCGGTGGGAGCTGCGGAACGTTTCGAGGAGCTGGACCGCCGGCATCGAGTCGGGCACGAACAGCGCGTCCTGGGTGACGGTCCGCAGCTCGATGCTCCCCCGCATCGCCATCGGCAACAGGTCGGCGGAACGCACGGTGCCGAGCACGTTGTCCAGGCTGCTGTGGCAGACCACGAAGGTCGTGTGGCTGTGTGACGCGAGGAACTCCCGCAGCTCCTCCGCCGTCGCGTCCACGTCGATCCACTCGATGTCGGGCCGCGGCGTCATGATCGCGGCGACTCGCTGCTCGCCGAGCTGCAGCACCCGCTGCACGATGCTCTCTTCGGTCGCTTCGAGGACACCGCTCTCGGCGCCCTGGCTGATGACCGCCTTGATTTCGTCCTGGGTCAGGTGCGACTCGGACTGGGCCTTGATACCGAAGACGCGAAGGATCAGTTTGGTAGTGGCGGTGAGCAGTGCGACGAACGGGCCGCCGACCCGTGCCAGCGCCATCATCGGACGGGCCACCCACGAGGCAATCGTTTCGGGATTGGTCAGGGCGACGTTCTTCGGCACGAGCTCGCCGAACACCAGCGACAGGAAGGAGATGACGGCAACGACCAGACCGAGGGCCAGGCCCTCCGCGTAGGGCGCCAGCTGCGGCACCGTGGCAATCTGGGTGCCGAGCGGCTCCGCGATCGTCGCGCCGCCGTAGGCGCCGGCAAGGATCCCGACGAGCGTGATCCCCCCCTGCACCGTCGACAGGAACTGCGCCGGGTGATTGGCCAGCGCCAGAGCCGCCTTGGCTCGCTCATCGCCGTCATCGGCCCGCTGCTGGAGGCGAACCTTGCGCGCCGCGACCACGGCCATCTCCGACATCGCGAAGATGGCGTTGGCGAGAATGAGGACGAGGACGATCAGGAACTCGGTGGCGATGCGATATTTTACCGCTCGACCTGCGAAAGCCGCCGTTCGACCCGCCCGCCCGAACGCCGGCACCGTGGCTACGTCTGACACACCATGCTGAGCCTCGACCGTGTCACGAAGCGGTACGGTTCGATTACCGCCATTGCCGAGCTGACGCTCGAGGTTCGACGCGGCGAAGTGTTCGGGCTGCTGGGCCCCAACGGTGCCGGCAAGAGCACCACCGTTGCGCTGGCCGTGGGGCTGCTGGCCGCCGACGCCGGGCGCGTGACCGTGAACGGCGACGGCGATCCGCGCCGCCCCGAAGTGCGGGCGCGGGTCGGCGTCGCCCCGCAGGCGCTCGCCCTCTACGACCTGCTCACCGCGGACGAGAACCTCCGCTTCTTCGGCACCATCTACGGTCTCTCGGGCGACGCACTCGGTGCGCGGGTCGCTGACGCGCTCCGCATCGCGGGGCTCCTCGATCGCGCCGGCCAGCGGGTCGACACGTTCTCGGGTGGCATGAAACGACGACTCAACCTCGCCGCCGCGCTCGTGCACGATCCCGATCTCCTCGTGCTCGACGAGCCGACGGTTGGAGTCGATCCGCAGTCACGCAACCTGCTCTTCGAGGCGATCGAAGCGCTCCACGATCGCGGCCGGACCGTGATTTACACCACCCATTACATGGAAGAAGCCGAGCGGCTGTGCGATCGCATCGCCATCGTGGACGGCGGCCGGCTGCTCGCGCTGGGCACGCTCGACGAGCTGCTCGCGGTGCACGGCGGCCTGCCGACGCTGATTGCCGACACCGCGCGCGGCGAAGTCCGAGAGACGACTGGCGATCCGCTGGCCCTGCTCAATCGGCTGGCTCAGGACACTACGGTGCACAGCTTCCGGCTCGAACGCCCGACGCTCGAGCAGGTGTTCCTCCGGCTGACCGGTAAATCGTTGAGGGACTAACGGGCTGCTGAAAAGGCCGGCACGCCCGAAGGCAGAAGGCAGAAAGGCAGAAGGCAAAACACATGCGAGCCATGCTGGCACTGGCCATCAAGGACCTGCGCGTCCTACCGCGAATTCGGATGGCGTTCTTCTTCACGGTCTTCTGGCCGGTCATTGTCGCGGTGATGTTCGGTCTGGCATTCGGAGGGCCGGGCGATGGCGGGTCGTCGGCCATCGCCGTCGCCCTGGTGGACGAGGACGTCACCGACGCGTCGCGCGCCTTCGTGGCGCGCCTCGAGAGCGGCGGCCACTTCACGTTCGAGGCAATGCGCCGACCCGAGGCCGAAGCCGCGGTGCGCAGGGGGCAGCGCGCTGCGTATTTCGTGATCAAGCCGGGATTCGCCGAGAAATCCTCGCGCCTGTTCTACGGCAGCCCGCGAGAGATCGAGGTCGGGGCGGATCCCGCGCGCAAGGCGGAGGCCGCCATGATCGAGGGGCTTTTGATGCAGGCCGCCGCCGAAGACATGCAGCGCATCATGTCGGATCCTTCGGCGTCCACGGAGATGGCGAACCGAGCACTGGCCGAGGTCGTCGGCGATCCTGGTGCCCCGCCGGAGCTGACGCGCTTTCTCGGCGAGCTCAAGAGCTTCGTCGGCTCGGCGGCGGCTCAGTCGGGGCGCGGCGGCGGCGCGGGCGCGCAGTGGCAGCCCTTGAAGGTGACGAGCGCTCCGGTGGTGCGCGAGCGCCGAGGCCCGGCCAACTCGTTCGAGGTGACGTTTCCGCAGGGCGTTCTGTGGGGCTTGATCGGGTGCGTGATGTCCTTCGGGCTGTCGCTCGTCGCCGAGCGCACCCGCGGCACCTTCGTCCGGCTCCAGATGTCGCCGCTGTCGCGCGCCCAGATCCTCGGCGGCAAGGCGCTGGCGTGCTTCGTCGCGATGATTGCGGTGGAGGCGATGCTCTATGCCATCGGGTTCACGTTCTTCGGAGTGCGTCCCGGATCCTGGCCACTTCTGGTCCTGGCCTCGCTCTCCGCTGCGATCGGGTTCTGTGGGCTGATGATGCTGGTGGCGACGCTGGGCCAGACCGAGCAAGCCGCGTCTGGCACGGCCTGGGCCATCCTCATGCCGATGTCGATGGTCGGCGGCGGGATGATTCCGCAGTTCATTATGCCCGCCTGGATGAACACGCTCGGGAACGTCAGCCCTATCAAGTGGGCCATCCGAGCCATCGAGGGCGCGCTCTGGCGCAATTTCACGCTCGCCGAGATGCTGCTGCCGTGCGGCATCCTGATCTTGGTCGGCCTCGTCTCGTTCGCGCTCGGTACCCGGCGGGTGGCCTGACCAGCGAGGCTCGGTCTCGGGCCGGCGAGCGTATCGGACGTGACTTCGCCTCGCTAGCCACAGCATCTCTGGCCCGGCCTCCGGCCGGGCGGGAGTCCTTGAAGGCCGTTGGACACCTTGACTCATTCGCAAAGACTTGCGGCCTTCAAGGACTCCAACAGAGGCCGACGCTATACTTCGGGGCATGCGTGAGCTCGGACTCGCGGCGCTGATCGTCGGGTCGGTCGTAGTCGCAGGCATCGGGGCACGACAGCCATCGCTGCTGCAGCCGGCCGACTTCTACAAGCTTCAGTCAATCGGCGACGTCCAGCTCTCCCCGACGGGTGCCGATGTTGCCTACTCGGTGGTTTCCAGCAGCCGGCCGGGCCGGCCGACGAGCAGCACCTGGCTCCGTGAGCTCGGGTCGGGCACGACGGTCCAGCTCGAGAACGGTGCCGGCCCCCGCTGGTCGCCGGACGGCCAGTCGATCGCGTACTTCGGCCGCTCCGACGAAGGGGCGGGACTGATGGTGGCCACCAGACGCGGAGCGACGGCACGGTTCATCGCGCCGGTCGGCGGCACCAACCACCCGCTGCCTTCGTCGGGCGAAGCGCTCGCCTGGTCACCGGACGGACGACGGATCGCATACGTCTCGGCGGTTGACGGTCCCGAAAGCAAGGACGCAGACGGCGACCCGATGGTGATTACGCGATACCTGTACAAGCCGACCGCCGCCGAAGGGCTCACCAGGTTCAACGACAACAAGCGCGTGCACATCTTCGTCGCCGATATCGCGTCGCGCACCGTTCGCCAGCTGACCAGCGGGGCGTTCTACGAACATTCGATCGACTGGTCGCCGAAAGGCGACGAGATTGCGTTCGTCTCGAACCGCGAGGCGAACGCCGATCGGGTCTTCAATTACGACGTCTTCGCAGTCAACGTCAGCACCGGCGCAATCCGTCGGCTGACCTCCACCAAGAGCGCGGAGTACGCGCCGGTGTTCTCGCCCGACGGCAGCCGCGTCGCTTACGCCGGGACCACGCGCGACCTCACCTCGTCGGAGACGACGATGGAGGACACGCATGTGTGGGTGATGCGCGCGGACGGAAGCGAGCAGGTGGAAGTCGGCAAGTCGATCGACAATCGGCAGGGTTCACCGCAGTGGTCGCCGGATGGACAGCGGCTGCTGTTCTCGGTCCAGGAGCGCGGCGCCACGAAGCTCGTGAGCGTCGGGTCGGCAGGTAGTGGCGCGGCAACCCTGGTCGGCGAGCGCGGATCGATCGGCGCGTTCGCGGTCGGCAAGGGGGCACTGGCCTATGCCCTGACCACGCCGGCGTCGCCGGCCGAGTTGTACCTCGCCGGCGAAGGCGGCGCAAATCCGAAGCCGGTGACCTCGCTCAACCAGCCGCTGCTGGCCGGCCGGCAGATCGCCGACGTCGAATCCCTCTCGTTCACGAGCGACGGGTTGTCGGTCGAGGCGTTCATGACCATTCCGCCGGCGGCGCGGACCGCCAAACCTGGCAGCGTGCCGCTGATCGTGATGATTCACGGCGGGCCGCACGGCCAGCAGGGCCCGGCGTTCAACGCCAAGGCCCAGGCCTACGCGGGCGTCGGCTGGGCCTCGCTGATGGTGAACTATCGCGGTTCCACCGGCTACGGGCAGAAGTTCATCGACGCGATCTTCCGCGACCAGAACGGGGGCGAAGCAAAGGACGTCGTGGCCGGCGTGGACGCCGCGCTCGCGAAATACCCGTGGCTCGACGGAACCCGCCTGGGCATCGAAGGCACGAGCTACGGCGGACAGCTCACCAACTGGATCATCACCCAGACGCCGCGGTTCAAGGCCGCGGTGCCGGCCGCCGGCATCTCGAACCTCGTCACCCAGAACTACCTCGCCTACTACCACGACTACCTCGCCGTCGAGTATGGCGGCTTCCCGCACGAGCGGGTCAGGAACGATCCGCAGGAGCGGATGATCATCGACATGCTGTGGGAACGATCGGCGATCCGTTACGCCAATAAGGTGAAGACGCCGGTGCTGTTCGTGCACGGCGAGAACGACAACGACGTGCCGATCGAGGAGGCCGAGCAGTACTTCATCGCGCTGCTCGACAACGGCGTCGAGGCCGTGATGCTCCGCTACCCGCGCGAAGGCCACGGCCTGCGGGAGACGGGGCACGTCGTCGATGCGCTGGAACGATCGATCGCGTGGTACAAGAAACATTTCAGGACCACGCGCTGATGCTGAAACGACAGACCGAAGGCTCCGTCATCTGCCCGGCGTGCGGCGTGCTCGTCGGCGTGAACGACGACACCTGCTACAACTGCGGGCGGCGCAATCCCGGATTGTGGGGCTATGCCGCGGGCGCTGCGACGGCTCGGCAACGATCTCGGATTCGTGCCGCTCGTGATGGGCGGGACGATCATGCTCTACGCGCTGTCGCTGCTGCTCTCGCGCGGGTCGATTCACGGGATGCTGTCGCCCGACACCCGGGTCCTGCTCGCGCTCGGCGCAAGCGGTGCGTTCCCGGTCTTCGAGATGGGGCGGTGGTGGACGGTCCTCACTGCCGGTTGGCTGCACGCAGCTTGCTGCACGTACTCTTCAACGTGATGTGGATCCGGCAGCTGGCGCCGGCTGTGGCCGACCTTTACGGCGCGGGCCGGATGGTGATCATCTACACGATTGCCGGCGTGACCGGTTTTGCGCTGAGCTCGCGGCCGGTCTCTATTTCCCGAACATCCCGATCATCCCGGGCGCGATGTTTTCGGTCGGCGCCTCGGCCAACATCTTCGGGCTGCTCGGGGCGCTCTTTCACTACGGGCGCCGCACCGGCAACAGCCACGCGCGCGAAGCAGGGTTGCAGTACGCGATCTTCCTCGGAATATTCGGGCTCATCCCCGGGACGGGAGTGGACAACTGGGCCCATGCCGGCGGGTTCGCGGGAGGGTTGGCGGCGTCGGTGCTGTTCGACCCCCTCGTCCGGGAGCGGACCGACCACATGATCGGCGCCCTCATCTGCCTCAGCCTGACGGTCGTGGCGCTGGTTGCGTCCTTCGTCACCGCGCTGCCCTACCTGATGCAATAGGCAGCCCGATTCGGTTTTACGGATTTGCCTCCAGCTCATTGGACCGGAATCCGGCGCAACTGGTCCGTCACACCGGTTCGTCCCAGGGCTCATTGCGGCCAATGACGATTTTGCACCGGAAAATGGCCATTCGCCCCGTGACATTCGATGACAAATCGTGAGGCTCAAAACCAGCGTAGGGGCACCCAAATTGCTCAAGTGCGCACGGGCCGCGTGTCGCGGTCCGTTTTCGAGCGGCAGGCGCCGCTCTCTTGGTCTTCTCGTCAGGAGGTTCCCGAATGAAGCGTTGGACCCACATCGTATGGGCGCTCGTCGCGGTGCTCGGTCTGTCGACCGCACCGGCGTTCGCCCAGGGCGGTGGCGCAAGCTCGACCGGCAGCATCAGTGGCGAAGTGAAGGACGCCCAGGGTGGCGTGCTCCCCGGCGTCACCGTCACGGCCACCAGCCCGGCCCAGATTGGCCAGTTGACGGCCGTCACCAACGAGGCGGGGGCCTACCGCTTCCCCGCCGTGCCTCCGGGTGAGTACCGGCTCTCCTACGAGCTCCCTGGCTTCACGACCGTCGTCCGCGACGGCGTCCGGATCACGCTCGGCTTCACCGCCACGGTGAACGTCAACCTGCAGGTGGCGTCGCTGCAGGAAACCGTGACGGTCAGCGGCCAGTCGCCGGTCATCGACACCACGGCAACCCGCGTCCAGACCAACTTCGACCTCGCAGCAGCTGGCCTCGCTGCCGAACGCGCGCGACATGTGGTCGCTGCTCGCCTCGACCCCGTCGGTGACGCTAAACCGCGTTGACGTCGGCGGCGCGACGATGGGCACGCAGACCACCTATTTCGCCTACGGCTACTCGGGCCAGAACCGGCCGCTCATCGAGGGCATCAACACCACGGAAGGCACGTCCGCCGCGGGGTTCTATCTCGATTACGGCTCGTTCGAAGAGGTGTTCATCGGCGCGGCCGGCAACTCGGCCGAGATGCCGAACCCGGGTGTCATCACGCAGTTCGTGAGCAAGAGCGGCAGCAACACGCCGCAGGTCGGCCTCTACTACGACTTCGAGACCCAGGACATCCAGCGCACAACCTCGACTCGGATCAGTACCTGGTGCCGGGGAACCGGCGCAACGGCCGCGTCATCCGTCCGGACGGCAACCGTCTGCCAGTCCTACAAGAACCTCAACGTGGACGTGGGCGGCCCGATCGTCAAGGACAAGGTGTGGGGCTACTTCGCATATCTGAACCAGCGCAACGCGGTGGCAGCGCCGCCGTCCGGGGTGATCCAGGACGGCACGGCGTTCAACACCAAGCTGTTCAACTACACCGGCAAGGGCACCTACCAGCTGAACCAGAACAACAAGTTCGTCGGCTACCTGCAGTACGGCACGAAGCAGCAGCCGAACCGCACCGACAACAGCAACCGGCTGCCGGGCGCGGTGGTCCACCTGACGGCCGATTCGACGGTGCTGCAGGACTCGCCGAGCTGGGTCTACAAGGGCGAGTGGAACGGCACGCTGACGCAGAACATGTTCGCGGAGGTCCGCGTCGGGCAGTTCGGCTACAACTTCGGGCTCGACAGCAACACCAGCGACCTCCGCTACGAGGACCTCGTCACCAACGAGGTCACCGGCGGCGGCCGGTCGTGGCTGAACAAGCGGCGCCGCAACCAGTACACCGGCGCGCGTCAGCTACTTCAAGGACAACTTCGCCGGCGGCTCGCACAACTTCAAGTTCGGCGGCGAGTACCTGGACGAGAGCGGCAACATCCTCTGGAACCAGCAGTACACCGACAGCGTCGTGCACTTCCTCAGCAACGGCGTGCCGAACAGCGTGCGCCTGGGGATCAGCGGCACGAGCTCGCAGAACGCGCTGGCCCAGACCAGCTTCTTCGTCACCGACTCGTGGCGAATCAACCGCCTGACCCTGAACGTCGGCGCCCGGTTCGACCGCTACCGTGTGTGGCTGCCGGCGCAGGAGATCCCGGTCGCGCGGTTCAACCCGGTAGCCGTCCCGCTGCCGGAGAACAGCGACGTCGTCGCGTTCAACAACCCGGTGCCGCGCTTCGGCGCGACCTACGACCTCACCGGCGATGGCAAGACCGTGCTGAAGGCCAACTGGGGCCGCTTCTACTTCAACACCGGCGTCTCGCTCGCCGATGCGATCAATCCCGAACACCAGCCAGCAGTACGCCGACTACAACTGGAACGACGCCAACGGCGATCGTGTCTTCCAGGAAGGGGAAACGGTCGGCGCACCGTTCACGGTGTTCGGCGGCACGTCCAACGTGCTGATCGATTCGAACCTGAAGAACTCGTACACCGACGAGGCCTCGTTCTTCGTCGAGCGCGCAGTGCTGCAGGACCTCGGCGTCCGTGTCGGCTACGTGTGGAAGAAGGACAACCAGGGCTGGGAGCAGTTCAACGTGGCGCGTCCGTTCGAGGCCTACAACGTGCCGGTCACCCGGCCCGACCCGGGTCCGGACAACGTCGTCGGCAACGGCGACGACGGCCCGGCGCTGAACCTGCTGAACCTGGACGACACCGACGCGGGGTCGAGCCTGCAGAACACGCACGAACATCCCGGGCTACGAGGGCACCTACAAGACGCTCGAGTTCTCGGCCAACAAGCGCTACGGCCAGCGCTGGTCGATGGTGGCGTCCTACTCCTACACCTGGACGAAGGAGTACAACCGCACCTACTTCAGCAACACGTTCGGGACGGCGGTCAGCAACTTCTCGCTGTTCGGCGCCTATCCGACCAACCCGAACGAGCACACGCTCAACGACTTCACGAACTGGAACGCGAAGTTCTCGGGCACCTACGACGCCGGCTGGGGCATGCGGATCACGCCGGTGGCCAAGCTGCAGGGCGGCGCGCCGTACGGCCGCGTGATCGCGGCGAACCTGAACTACAACAGCGCGCAGCTGATCCTGGTCGAGCCGATCGGCACGCGCCGGCAGGACACGGTCAGCCGTGTTCGACGTCCGCACCGAGAAGCAGCTGCGCTTCGGGGACAAGGCCCGCGTGGGTCTGTTCCTCGACGTCTACAACCTGATGAACTCGAACACCGCGGTGAACATCAACTGGCGGGCGGGCGCCGCCTTCGAGAAGGCGACGACCGTGCTGAATCCGCGGATCGCGAAGTTCGGCGTGAAGTTCAACTGGTAAACACGAAGGACACGAAGCGCTAACAGCGTTTCCGAGAGAGCACGAAGGAACGGCCGCTGGGGATATCCCTCAGCGGCCGTTCTGCTGTACAGCGCGATGCCGACAATGTTGACATTCCGCGCCTCATGCTTACATTGTCGGCATGGCGGCCGGCCCACTTGGCGAATTCGAAGTCGTGATCCTGCTCGCGGTGCTGCACACGGCTCCCGACCGCCTACGGGACGGCGATTCGCGACGAGATCACAGCGCCGGTCCGGCCGCGTGCCGTCACGCGGGTCGGTCTATGTGACGCTCGATCGGCTCAGCGGCCAAGGGCTACCTGCGTTCGAGCCTCGGAGACGCCGACCCCGGCACGCGGCGGCCGGCCTCGCCGCTTCTACGACGTCAGCCGGCGCGGCATGGCGGCCCTCCGCGACTCCCTCTCCGTCGTCTCGAGCATGCGGAAAGGGCTCGAGTCGGTCCTGGAGCCTTCATGAGGCAGCACCATCTTCCTGCCGTCGTGGTTGCGCTGCTCGAGCGCCTCGTCCCCGCACGCGGCCGCGCCGAAGTCGTTGGCGATCTGGCCGAGGAGTACGGCGGCAGGCGTCGGGCGATGGGCCCGGTTCGTGCGCGCGCCTGGCTGTGGCGCCAGGTCGCTCTCGCTGCGGATCGGCATGGATTCGGCATGGAGCGGCACTGCCCTTCGTGCCCGCACGTTCCTGTCGACGCGACGTGCAGTTGGCCATCCGTTCCGCGCTTCGCCATCCGCTGGCGACGATGGGTCGGCGACAATGCTGGCCGTGGGCCTCGCCGCGGTCGCGCTCTCGGGCGCGCTGGGCCACGTGCTGCTCGATCGGCCGGTCAGCGCTGTGCACGGCGCGGCGGTGCAGCGCCTCTCCGCGATCGAGCAGGCCGGGCCGCGAGCAGTCGCGGTTCTCGTGGCCCGAGTGGCGGCGCATCGAGGAATCGCTGGGCAGCGCCGCCACGGTGTCCGCTGTCGGGCTCGAGCCGGCGCTGGTCGCGGCCGGCACCGCCCGTCGGCAGACGCTGGCCGAGATCGTCAGCACCCGGCACGGCGAGGTGATCGGAATGTTCGTGCGGGCCGGCCGTCCGCTGATGGCGCCCGACTTCCTGGATGGCGCGGCACCGGTCACGGTGATCAGCGACGACGCTCTGGGGCGAACTGTTCGCGCGGTCTCCGGCGGCTCTCGGCGCGCCGATCGCGATCAACGGGCGGCCGTTCTCGTCGTGGGGATCGCGCGGGCCGGGCCGCCGACGAGCGTTCTGGGGCGCCAGCGTGGACGTGTGGGTGCCGCTCGCCCATGGCGACGCGTTCTTCAGCCCCGGGTGGCGCACGGACCCAACGGGCCGCGCGCTCACCGCGTTCGTGCTGCCGCACGCGTCGCCGCCGGTCGTCGACGAGCGACTGCGCCGCGTCGCGGCCGATCTCGGCGACGAGTATCCGGAGGCCTGGCGGCAGCGCACGCTGGCGCTCACGCCAGGGACTGCGCTCCTCGGCACGCAACGCGACAACGCGCGGCTGCTCTCGCAGGCGCTCGCCGGACTCTCGCTCCTCATCCTCGTCGTCGCCAGCGCCAATCTCGGCGCGATGATGCTCGCCGGCGCCGCGGCGGGGCGGCGAGCGCTCGCCATCCACGCGGCGATCGGAGCCGGCCCCGGTGCCGCACCGAGGCGGCTGCTGATCGAAGGCGCGCTCGTCGGCGCGGCGGGCGCCGCGGTCGCCGCCGGTCTCTATGCAATGGCACGGGTGCGCATCGCTGAGGTCGCGCTGCTGCCGACGCTGTCGCTGCGGATCGATCTGCCGTCGGCACCGGCGATGTTGAGTGTGCTTGCACCCGCCGGCATCGCGGCCGGAGTGCTCATGGCGGCCGGCCCCGCAGCGTGGATCGCGCGCCAGGCGCTCGGCGCGCACGCCCTGGGCAACGGTGTGCGCAGCGCCAGCGATCGCGGCATCGCCCGCACCCGGCGGGTCCTCGTCACCGCGCAGATCGCACTCGCCGTCGTCCTGCTGTCGGGCGCCATGCTCTTCGCGCGCAGCCTCGACCGGCTCACCCACGCCGATCTCGGCATCGCCCGCGACCGGCTGATCGCGTTCGATTTCGACATCGAACCGGCCGAGACGGGCGGACAGCCGTTCGCGACGGTCGCTGCCGAGGCGCTGCGCCGGGTCCGAGCAATGCCGGGAGTCGCTGCCGCGGCTATGGCCAGCCGCGCCCCGGTCGATACATCGACGCCGGCGACCTCGGTCTCGACGACACGGAACGGCGGCGCGATCGCGGTCGAGGCGACGTTCAACACGGTCTCCGCCGGCTACTTCGAGACCGTCGGCGTGCCGCTCGTGCTCGGCCGCGCATTCCGCGACGATGAAACCAGCGGCGTGGCGATCGTCAACGAGACGCTGGCCCGCCGTCTCTGGGGCGATGGCGGTGCGCTCGATCGAGCGATCACCATCGAGACGCCCGGCGAGATCCGTCCGCGTCGTCGGCGTGGCCCGGGACGCGAGGTACCGGTCGGTCCGCGAGACGGCACAGCCACATTTCTACGTGCGCAGCGGCGCCAGCGTTCGGCCAGGCGCTGTTGGTGCGCACGGCCGGCGATCCGCGTCGCGCGCTCGCCGAGGTCCAGCGGGTGCTCGACGGCCTCGGCGTCGCAGGGTTCTTCCCGCGGACGGCCGACGATCATCTCGCCATTCAGTGGCTGCCGACGCGCGCGGTCTCGACCGTTGCCGGCTGGCTCAGCGTGCTCGCGCTGATCTTCTGCGCGGCCGGCCTGTATGGCCTGGTGGCGTGGTTTGCCGAGCTGCGCCGGGGCGAGATGGCAATCCGCCTGGCGCTCGGTGCGACGCGCCTCGACATCGAGCGGCTTGTCATCGGCCACGCGCTCGGGATTGCCGGTCCGGGCCTGTTGATGGGAGTGGTGCTCGCCGGCGGCGCGGCCGCGGCGGCGCGCGCGTTCCTCTACGGGCTGGACGGGATGGACTTGCTCGGATCGGCGGCGGGCGTGGGCCTGATGCTCGCGCTGGTCGTCGCCGCGAGTTGGAAGCCGGCGCGCGCCGCGGCGCGCACGAATCCCGCCGAGACGCTGCGCACGTAAGGCCCGCGCCTCCGGCGCGTCAGCCCGGCCTGACGGGTGGCAGGCCCGGCCCGCAGCGCAGCGCCGAGAGGCGCTGCCTCATGCCGCGCAACGGCGGCCTACCGCTACGGGGCGGCCGCGGTGAGCCGTCCGTTCGCCTTCTCGTCCTCGAGCCAGGTAGCAATCTGCTCGCGCGACCAGCGGTGGTCGTCGTTCAGGTGCACCAGAATCGAGGCGAGCGTCAGGCGCTTGCGGCACCCCTCAGCCGGACACTTGCGAATCGTGCCCTCGAGGCAGTCGAAGAACCACTCGAGGTCCTTGGTCGGACGGGTGCCGTCGGCGTTCTCGGGCAGCCGATACATGCCCTTCGTACGCCGCGCCGAGCGCGCACGACGCGTGCTTGCCCTTGAAGTAGTCGCCGAAGGCCTGCTCCTCGCGTCTCTTCGCGCCCTCGCGAATGAACGCCGCGAGCTCCTTTTCGCCGTGATGCTCGTCCGACATGGGCAGCCTCGCTTCGCTCGGCGTCACAAGGCCTCAGGCTTCAGGCTCCAGGCTTCAGCAAAGCATTCTGTCAAGCTGCCCCAACGTCTGGTTCAGCGCGACAAGAGCTCTTCCTGAAGCCTGAAGCCTGGAGCCCGAAGCCTCCAGCGTCAGAAACCCTTCCCCAGCCGTTCCTGCAGCTTCTCGCGATAGCCGCGGCTGAGCGTGAGGCGCGTGCCGTTGTTGCAGCACGACCACGTACTCGCCGTTGAACCACGGCTGCAGTTCCTTGATGCGATCGGTGTTGACGATCCGCGACCGATGGATGCGGACGAACCGCTGGCCATCGAGCCGCGACTCCATGTTGTTCATCGTCTCGCGGAAGAGATGCGAGTCGGCGGCGAGATGCAGGCGGACGTAGTTGCCGGCCGCTTCCACCCACTCGATGTCGTCGGTGCGCAGGAAGAACACGCGGCCGCCGGACTTGACCACCAGCCGATCCATGCGCTGCGGTTCCGGCTTGATGTCCTGGACCAGCGCCATCAGCCGCTTGCCGAGGTCACCGGCGCGCCGGCGCTCGACGTGCGCCCGCGCGTGCTGCAGCGTCTGCTGGAAGCGATCGCGGCCGAACGGCTTCAGCAGGTAGTCGATCGCGTGTACTTCGAATGCCTTCAACGCGTACTCGTCGTAGGCGGTGACGAACACCACTGCCGGCATGCGGTCGGCGCCGACGTGCTGCACGACTCCAAACCCGTCGCAGGCCGGCATCTGCACGTCGAGGAAGACCAGGTCGGGCTGATGCGACTGGATCGCCGAGATCGCCTGCGATCCGTCGGCGCACTCCCCGATCAACTCGATGTCCTTCTCCTGCCCGAGGAGCCCGACGAGGCGCTCGCGCGCCATGGGCTCATCATCCACAACCATCGTTCGTATCTTGTTCACGCAGCCCCCTCCACGGCCGACACCCCCACAACCTCGTCCTCCACATCCACAAGCGGGATGGCAATCAACACAAGCAGCCCGCCCTCGGCCGGTTGGCGGAATTCAAAGCGATGCGAGCGATCCGTACAAGTGTTCCAGCCTCGATCGGGTGTTCGACAGCCCAATGCCCCGATTGAAGTCGGAGAGCCGCGCCGCCGACAGCCCGACGCCGTTGTCCTGCACGACCAGCTCCAGCATCGCGCCAACCCGCCGCGCCCCGATGGTGATCGTGCCTGGCGCCGGACGCGGCCCTATCCCGTGCTTGATCGCGTTTTCGACGAGCGGCTGGAGCATCAGGTTCGGGACCAGCGCGTCGAAGGTGTCCGGCGCGACGTCGAATACGACGGTGAGACGGTCGCGGAAACGGGTTTGTTCGATCTCCAGGTATTTGGAGAGAAAGTCCAATTCTTCCTTGAGCGTCACTTCCTGGACGCCGACGCGTCTGCAGCGAGATCCGCAGCAGGTCGCTCAGCCGCGCGATCATCGCGTCGGCGGCCTCGACGTCGCGATGCATCAAGCGCCGAGATCGTGTTCAACGTATTGAACAGGAAGTGCGGCTGGAGCTGTCGCTGCAGCGTCTGGAGCTGCGCCTCGACGAGCCGGGTTTCGAGCTGCGACGCCTTGAGGGTTCGCGTTTGTGCCTCGCGGTGATACGCCAGCGCATGACTGAGCCCGACGATCGCCCAGTAGGTCATCATCTCCCAGTCGAAGTTCAGGAAGAACATGCGGCGCGCTTCGAGGCGCCACGAGTCGGTGCCTTCGCCGATCGCGGCGTAGGTGAGCATGCGCGTCGCGACGGCCATCGCAATGTGCAGCGTGGTGGCGACGAAGACGCCGGCGACGTGCGCGGGCAGCGAGAGGTGCCACGACTGCTTGTCGAGGGGGAATCGCCGCGAGAGCCAGAGGATGCCCGGCGCGAGCGTCGCCCACGAGTACCAGTAGCCCAGATTCAGGAGCAGCAGGACCGCGAAGGGCGCCGGCTTCTGGCCGAAGGTCGCGACGTAGTAGTAGGCCTGCGAGGCGGAGAAGAAGGTCAGGACCGTCGCGACGCCGAAGATCAGGAGCGGCCGAACCCGGACGTACGCGGCGGTGTCCACTCTCCGACTATCTGCGTGTTGTCGGGCCGGATCAAGGGGCGCGTCATTCGTCCCACAGCCGGTCCCAATCAGCGCACGGAGTGGCCGCAGGCGAACAGCGTTGTCCGGAAGCGGAACGGAAAGGAGGCGCGCGCCCATGCTCCAAGCACGGCACTGCATTCGCTGTGCCGTGCTCGAGCGGCGCGCCTTCGGCGCGTAGTGCTTCGGTGGGGCGTGGCTTCGCCGCGCAGGCCGCGCTGCGCGCGGTGGGACTGCTTGGCAGCCGCTTCGCTCACAACGGCGTAACAACCGGACAATCGGTATGTTTTTCCCACCGCCGCGGGTCAGCGCGGCGGCCTCGCGAGCGCAGCGAGGCCCGAGGCCGCGGAAGCGGCCGCCTACGGCAACGCCGCTGGCGTTGCTCCCTTCAAGAGCAAGAACCCAAGCGGCGGCACCGTCAGCGCGAGCGACTGCTCGTGCCCGTGGGCTGGAATGGCTTCGGCCATTACCTCGCCAAGGTTGCCTCGATTGCTGCCGCCGTACACCCCGGCGTCGCTGTTCAGCACTTCGCGCCACGCGCCCGCACGCGGCACGCCGATCCGATACACCTCGCGAACCACCGGCGTGAAGTTCACGATCGCCACCAGCGTCTCGGTTTCATCAGCCGAGCGGCGCATCAGCGAGACCAGGCTGTGCTCGTGATCGTTGCAGTCGATCCAGTGGAAGCCGTGAGGCTCGTCGTCTTCCTGCCACAGCGCCGGCTCGACGTCATACGCCGCGTTCAGGTCGCGGACCCAGCGTTGCAGCCCCGCATGCCTGGGATCGGCGAGCACCTCCCAGTCGAGCTCCCGATCGTGATTCCACTCGCGCCACTGGCCGATCTCGCCGCCCATGAACAGCAATTTCTTGCCCGGGTGCACGAAC
Source organism: uncultured Acidobacteriota bacterium (assembly GCA_963709325.1). Classification (GTDB taxonomy): domain Bacteria; phylum Acidobacteriota; class Vicinamibacteria; order Vicinamibacterales; family UBA2999; genus VFZN01. Next base: position 886,534 of record CAVPVV010000003.1, read on the forward strand.
ATGTACCCATACAGCGCACGCAGGGTCGCGTGGCGTTGCCACAGGTCACCAGGCATCTTGTCGAGCAGCGACCGTTTGCCGTGCACGACCTCGTCGTGCGAGAACGGCAGCACGAACCGCTCGCTGTAGGCGTACATCAGCGAGAACGTGATCTTGTTGTGGTGCCACTTGCGATGGATCGGATCCTGGGTGGTGTAATCGAGCATGTCGTGCATCCAGCCCATGTTCCACTTGTAGGTGAAACCCAACCCTCCGAGATGCACCGCGCCGCGTCACGCCCGGCCACGACGTCGACTCCTCCGCGAACACCGGCACCCCCGGACACTCGGCCTCGACCAGCATGTTCAGCTGCTTGAGGAACTCGATCGCGTCGAGGTTCTCGCGGCCGCCGAACTTGTTCGCCACCCACTGCCCCGGCTGCCGCGAGTAATCGAGGTAGAGCATCGACGCGACCGCATCGACGCGCAGTCCGTCGATGTGAAACTGCTCGAGCCAGTACGATCGCGTTCGAGAGCAGGAACGAGCGGACCTCGTGACGCCCGTAGTTGAAGACGAGTGTCCCCCAGTCCTGGTGCTCGCCCTGGCGCGGATCGGCATGCTCGTAAACCGCGGTGCCGTCGAAGCGGGCGAGGCCGTGCTGGTCTTTCGGGAAGTGCCCCGGCACCCAGTCGAGGATCACGCCGAGGCCGGCCTGGTGGCAGGCATCGACGAACGCCTTGAACTCCTCCGGCGTGCCGTAGCGGCTGGTCGGCGCGTAGAAACCGATCACCTGATAGCCCCACGAGCCGGTGAAGGGGTGCTCCATCACCGGCAGCAACTCGAGGTGCGTGAACCCCATCTCCCTCGCGTACGGCACGAGCGTCCGCGCCAGTTCCGTGTAGGTCGCACCGCTTGCTCCCGGCCGGCCAGCGCCAGCTTCCGAGGTGCACCTCGTAGATCGACATCGGCCGCTCGCACCATTTGTTCCGGGCCGGCCGAGCCTTCATCCACGCCGCGTCGCCCCATTCGTAGCCCTCGGCGTTCCACACCACCGACGCCGTCCGCGGCGGCGTCTCGAAATAGCGGCCGAACGGATCGGCCTTGAGCACGACGCTGCCGTCGGCGCCGGCCACCTCGAACTTGTAGCAGTCGCCGACGCCGAGATCGGGCACGAAGATCTCCCAGTAGCCGCCGGTGCGTTTTCGCATCGGCAGCACGCGTCCGTCCCACCCGTTGAAATCGCCGACGACGCTGACCCGGCGTGCGCTCGGCGCCCAGACTGCGAAGTGCACGCCGGCGCGGATCCCGAGCGTGATCGGCCGCGCGCCGAGGCGATCCCAGGCGCGGAAGTGCGTCCCCTCGGCCAGCAGGTGCAGGTCGAAATCGGTGAGCACGGGACCGTAGCGGTAGGGGTCGTCGATCGTGAATGCGTGCCCCATCCCGTCCTCGACGCGGAGGCGATAGTCGAACTTCTCGCGCGTCGCACCGTCGATTACGCCTTCGAAGATGCCCTCGGGATGGACGCGCGTGAGCGGGGCGATCGGCGCGCCTTCGGGGGAGACGACCGTGATGCCGCGGGCCCGGGTCCAGAAGGCGCGGATGGCAAGGCTTTCGTCGGCTTCGTGCGGCCCCAACACGGCAAACGGGTCCGCATGGCGCCCCTGTACAAGGGCTTGGATGTCTTCGGGGCGCATCCGGGCATTGTACAGACAAGGCAAAAGGCAAAAGGCAGAAGGCAAAAGGCAGAAGGCAGAAGCCAACGCCCCAAGACCCCAAGACCTCCAGAGGTAGACTGATCGGCGTGACCACCGCGACCATGCCCGCCCTGTTGTCGAAATTGTCGCTCGAACCTCTCAACGCCGGCGCCTGTACGGGGCCAAGCGGCTGGATATCCGAGCCTGACGGCCACAAGCTCACCTCGTTCAATCCCACCACCGGGGACGCGATCGCCAGCGTGATGCTCGCCAGCCCGGCGGCCTACGACCGCGTCGTCGACCGCCGCGACGACGGCGTTTCGGACGTGGCGGGAGGCGCCGGCGCCGCAAGCGTGGCGAGCTGGTCCGCGATCTCGGCAGCGCGCTGCGCGAGCTACAAGGAGCCGCTCGGCGATCTCGTCTCGCTCGAGATGGGAAAGATTCGCGCCGAAGGCCACGGCGAAGTGCAGGAGATGATCGACATCTGCGACTTCGCGGTCGGCCTGTCGCGTCAGCTCTACGGGCTGACGATCGCCTCGGAGCGTCCCGGCCACCGGATGATGGAACAGTGGCATCCGCTCGGCGCGATCGGCGTCATCACCGCCTTCAACTTCCCCGTCGCGGTGTGGTCGTGGAACGCGGCGATCGCCGCCGTCTGCGGCGACACCGTCATCTGGAAGCCGGCCGAGCCGACGCCGCTCACCGCGGTCGCGGTGCAGCACATCGCCAACCGCGTGATGGCCGATCACGGCGTTGACCGGCGTGTTCACGCTCACCGTCGGGTCGGGGCGGACCATCGGCGAGGCGATGCTGCACGATCAGCGGCTGCCGCTCATCTCGTTCACGGGATCGACGGCGATCGGACGGCACGTGGCCCAGACGGTGGCCGGACGCTTCGGCCGGACAATCCTCGAGCTCGGCGGCAACAACGCGATCGTCGTGACCGCCGACGCCAACCTGGACCTGGCGGTGCGCGCGATCCTGTTCGGCGCGGTCGGCACTGCCGGGCAGCGCTGCACCTCGACGCGCCGGATCATCGCGCACGCCAGCGTGGCCGGACCGCTCGTCGAGCGGCTCGAGCGCGCCTACGCGCAGGTGCAGATCGGCGATCCGCTCGTCGGCTGGGACGCTGATGGGCCCGCTCGTCACCGGGCAGGCCGTCGACCAGATGCAGGCCGCGCTCGCGCAGGCGGCCAGCCGAAGGCGGCGCGGTCGTGTACGGCGGCAGGCGCCGCCCCGACATCGGACCGCAGTTCGTCGAGCCGACGATCGTCCGGATGCCGGCGCAGACCGAGGTCGTGCGCAGGGAGACCTTCGCGCCGATTCTCTACGTGCTGGAGTACGACCGGCTCGAGGACGCGCTCGCCCTGCACAACGACGTGCCGCAGGGGCTCTCGAGCGCGATCTTCACCGAGAGCATGCGGACCGCCGAGGAGTTCCTCTCGGCCCGCGGCTCGGACTGCGGCATCGCCAACGTCAACATCGGCACCTCGGGCGCCGAGATCGGCGGCGCGTTCGGTGGCGAGAAGGAAACCGGCGGCGGCCGCGAGTCCGGCTCCGACGCGTGGAAGGCCTACATGCGCCGCCAGACCAACACCGTCAACTGGTCCACGAACTCTGCCGCTCGCGCAGGGGATCACGTTCGGCTAGCCGGCGCTTCCGCTGTCACGCTGCATTCGAGTCAGAAGAAACCACGAAGGCGCTCGCCAGGGTTGACGGTTTGACTCGGCGGAGCGGGCTGGTTGTTCTCCACCCAGCGCACCAGCAGATCGAAGGCCTGGCGCACCGTCGGTATGTAGGACGGGCCCTCGCGCATCGCCTTCGCCACGCCGGGATCCAGTCCCATCTTCGTCGCGATGAACATGAACGACGGCGTGCCGTCATCGTCTCCTGACATGTGCCAGACGCCCTCGACCTGATACAGGCGATGCAGCGAGGCGGGCTGCGCGCGCTTGTCGTAGGCGAGGATCTCCGGGTAGACGAGATCGTCCCAGGTGCCGACGACCTCGAGGGTCGGGACCCAGACGCGGCCGGACGAGTTCTCCTCGGGACGCTGCGGCGGGCGGGTGGCCGCGTTGACCGCGCCGGTGGCGGTGTACGGCCATAGCCGGCGTGCCGCCACGGGTGTGCCAATCGCCTTCGCAAACGCCTGGACCCGGGCGTCATCGTCGGCCAGGCCCGGGTGCGCGCGGGGGTCGACGGCCGGCCACAGCGCCGCCATGTTCTGCTGCCGATCGGCTCGAGTGGGCACGTCGCCATTGGCGCCGGCGATGATGAGCGTGCCGGCGTAGCGTTTGGCGGGATCCTCGGCCGCGGCGCGCGTGATGCCGCCGCCCATCGACAGCCCGACCAGATAACGCCGCGCCGGCGGCCGGCCGAGCCGTGTCGCCACGTTGGCGGCGATCAGATCGGCGAACTGGTTGGTCAGGCGCATGCCGTCGCGCGCGCTCACCGCGCCGTCACGATCCACGCTCGCGTAGGCGAACCCACCCGCCACCGCGTGCCGCCCGATGACGTCATCCAGCGCCGTCTCGTCGGTGCCGATCACCTGTCCGGTCGAGTCGAAGTTGTTGCCGCCTGAGCCGCCGTGCGCGCCGATCACGAGGCCGCCATTCCACGGAGTGCCGGACGGATAGCGGAGGACGAAGCGCTTCGCGACCGGCGCGTCTCCGATCAGGAGGAGAACCAGGCCCTTCGCCTCAACCACACCGTCGGCGCTGACCTCCTGGACCCGCTGAAAGGGAGAGGGCGCCGAGGGAGCCTGCGCAGCCGGTCGCGCGACAAATGCTAAGGCCAGGAAAAGAAAAACAATGCGAGCCACGCGACACATTCTACGGCCAGCGAGAGAAGCAGAGACAGTTGTCAACTTCGCTATGATCCCTTCATGACTACAGCAACCTTCGACACGTCCGCCGGCACCTTCAAGGCCCGGCTCTACGACGACAAGGCGCCGAAGACCGTGGAGAACTTTGTCGGCCTGGCAACCGGCGCGAAACAGTGGACCGACCCGTCGGGCAAGCCTTCTACGCGGCCGTTCTACGATGGCCTCATCTTCCATCGCGTCATCGACGGGTTCATGATCCAGGGTGGCTGCCCTGAAGGCTCGGGGCGCGGCGGGCCCGGCTACCGCTTTGCCGACGAGTTCGGGCCCGGGCTGCGGCACGAGAAGGGGGGCCTGTTGTCGATGGCCAACGCCGGTCCCAATACCAATGGATCGCAGTTCTTCATCACGCTGGTGCCGACGCCGTGGCTCGACAACAAGCACGCGATCTTCGGCGAAGTGGTCGAAGGGATGGACGTCATCACGAAGATCGGCAAGACACAAACCGGCCCGCAGGATCGCCCGGTCAAGGACATTGTGCTCAACAAAGTGACCATCGAGAAGAAGTGAGGTCGTGGGGTGGTCTTAGAGTCCCGTCTCACTGCAAAACAAAACGCCGGAGTGGATTTCCACTCCGGCGTTCGACGTGCAAGGCTCTAGTTCCTGATTCCTAGTTCCTGATTCCTAGTTCCTGATTCCTAGTTCCTAGTTCCTATCTCCTGACTCCCTCTTCAGAAGTTCACCTTGATCCCCAGGCGCGCGAGCCGCGGCGGCACCACGCTCAGCGGCCGGTTGTAGGCCGTGCCCGAGCTCCACTGCAGGTTCTGCGCCGGGTTAGCGTTGAACATGTTGTAGAGGTCGAAGAACACCGACAGGTCACGGCGGTTCGGGAAGCGGACCGCCTTCTCGACGCGAAGGTCGGTAATCCAGACCGCGTCCTGGTTCTGGCTGTCCATCGGCTCGGCCAGGAACCGGACCGTGTTGTAGTTCAGACTGGCCTGGAACGTGCGTCCGAATGGGAATCCCTCCTGGTAACGCAGCATCGGCGAGAACGTGATGTCCCACCACGGTGAGTTCCAGGTGCCGTTCAGCTTGATGTTCTGCCGGCTGAAGAGATGCCGACCGTCGGAGGTATTGATCTTGTCGTTCGGCGTCGCCGGCAGCGCATTGTTGCGTACCGTGTTGCCCTGGTAGGCGGTGTTGTTGTTGTCGTAGCTTCTCGTGTACCCGTAGGACGCCAGCAGGCTCCAGCGGTTGCTCATGCGCTTGGTGCCGGTGATTTCGAACGTGTGGAAGTCGGCGTTGCCGTCGGGCACGTTGGTCGTGATGTTCTGCACCGGCAGGGTCAGGAACGCAGGGTCGAGATTCCACGCCTGGAACGTCCCGCCGTCATCTGCGGTGCCGATCCGCCCGTCCGGACCGGGATCCTGCACGGTCACCGGCACGTTGAAGGCTTCGTACGGCTGGTTGGCGTTGACGCGTGCGTACATGTTCCGCTGGCCACGCCAAACGTAGCCGACGCGGACGCCGAAGTTCGGGATCACTTCCTGCTCGAGGAAGGTTGCAATCTCGTCGGTCCGTGTGTTCTTCAGGTTCGGATCCAGCGACTCGATCGCGGCGCCGCCGCGGCGTTCGACCACCGCGCCTTCTTCACCGGGATTCCAGCGGTGGTCGCCGTTGTTGTCGGTCCACCGGTAACGGGTCCACCAGGCCTGGGAATTCGGATTGACGTTGGTCAACAGGAAGTCGGCTCCGGGGTTCCACCAGTACTGCCCGAAGTTGAACTTCGCGACGGTCTTGCCGTTGCCGCGAAGGTCGTAGGTCATGCCGAGGCGCGGCGCGAAATTATTGAAATGGACGACGTCGTCGTCCGCGGCGAAGCTGATCGGCGCCGGATTGTAGGGGCCGGCGTCGTGAACCTGCTCCGGCAGGAAGGCGCGATAGCGGTCGTAGCGGACGCCGAGGTTCAACGTCAGGCGATTGCTCATGCGCCACGAGTCGTTGAAGAACATCCCATAGGTCCAGAGCCCGTTCTCCGACTTGTTCGGGGCCTGGAAGATGTAGATGGAGTCCGGGACGTTGTTGTTCAGGCGGTGAAGGATGTCCTCTTCGTAGCCGTCGATGTAGATGTCGTTGACGATCTCACGAAAGACCTCGCCGCCGACCTTGAAGTTGTGGTCGCCGAAGTTCGTGCCCTTGAACAGGCTGAGGCTGCCGAGGACCTGGTTTCGGCGCCGCTCGCGCCGCCAGTTCCGGTTCCGGCCGTAGATCAGGTTGTTGCCGACATCTTCGAAACGCAGCGGCGAGACGCCGTAGGGGCCTGGGGTCGCTTCGCTGTCGCTCCAGTTGTCGGCGTTGTCCCAATCGTAGCCGTACTGACCGCCGCGAACCTCGGCGAACGCGTTGTCGTTGAGCACCCCGTTCCACTCGCCCTTGTGCACCCAGGCCCAGAAGTTCTGGTTCCAGGTCGTGCCGGTCGAGGTGTTGATGCCGGTGTCCACACCCAGCAGAAACGAGTCGAAGCGCTGCGGCTGCTTCTTCTGTGATGGCTGCGTGTAGCCAATCAGCTTGTTGTTCTGCGACAGGTTGTAGGTCAGCTTGGCGCTGAAGTTGTTCAACTGCGTCTGCTGCGGCCCGACCGGGTAGTTGACGAACCGCGCTTTGATGTCCTGGTGGCGGTACGAGCCGTAGAACCACAGCTTGTCCTTGCCGAGATGCCCGCCGAAGCCGATGTTGTTGTCGTTGTACGACGACAGGCGGTTGACGTCCCGCGGCTGCAGGCCGCCGCCGGCCTGGAGGCCGCGATCGATCTGGTCCTGGTCGATGTTGTAGGCCTGCCAGCTCTCGGGCGACCAGCCGCCAAAGTACGTGCCTCGGTACTCGTTGCCGCCCGACTTGCTGATGAACTGCGACTGCACGCCAGGCGTTGAGGCTTCAGCCGAGTGGGCCGCGGTGTTGATCTGCACTTCCTCCATCGCGCCGACATCGGGATAGTTGCCGAAGGCGCCGGTCGCCTCGGTCGCGTTCAGGCCTTCAATGCTGGCCCGCACCTGGCCGGACGTGCCGTAGCTGACAAACGCCTGCTGTGTCCCGTTGGTGCTGCCGCCGACGTCGATGCGGCTCATGCTCACCGCCGGCGAGCCGGCGAGCAGCGAGAAGTAGTCGCGCGAGGTCGGGAGCGCCGAGAGCTGCTTGGCGTCGAACGTCGTGCCGACCTGCGTCGCAGCCGTATCGACGACCGGCGACTGGCCCGTCACCGTGATCGACTCGGTGAGTGAGGCGAGCTTCATCTCGGCGTTCACCGTCGCGGTGAACCCGACGCTGATGCGCACGTCCTCGTTGCGGACGTTGGTGAAGCCAGCCAGTTCGAACGTGATGGCGTAGTCACCCGGCGGGACTGCAGTGAATCGATACTGCCCGCCTTCGTCGGTGACCGCCGTCCGCCCGCCCATCATCGATGGACTCGTAATCGTGACGGTCACACCCGGCATTACCGCGCCCGTATTGTCCGATACGCGCCCGTTGATAGCGCCGGTCCCCGAAGTCGTCGCCTGCGCCAGGGCGTTCGACGCGGTGACCAGCACGAAGACAACCGAAACCATCCACCCGACAACACGCTGCATGGAACCCCCCTTCAAGACAGATCAGCCGACGTGAGGAGAGCTGCCAACTTCCCGCTATGAACGCGTCAGAACAAAATGTGGGCGTATCTTCTCCGCACGTCACATCGATGTCAATGCTTGTCTCCATGTATGTTCGGGGTGTCGAGCTTGCCGATAGAATGAGCGCCGGTGAGCGCGAACGTCCTCTCAGCTGTCGCGCGTCACGCGATGGCGCTCTTGCTGGTCGCGCTGTGGACGGCTTGCGCGCGACGAGAACCGGAGCCGCCCAACCCTGCCTCGCTCGGTACCCTGGACGCGGCGGTGAAAGCCGTGCTCGACGAGCGAACGGCCGCGGTGATTGCTGCTCGTTCCGACGCCGCCGGCTGGGGACGGCTGGGTATGGCCTACCAGGCCAATGGCCTGCTCGTCCAGGCGGCGACCTGCTATACCGAAGCCGCGCGATTGGATCCGCGCGAGCCGCGATGGCTCTACCGGCTGGCGCTGCTCCGGGCCCGGCGAAGCGACCTCGACGGGGCCTTGCGCGACCTCGACCGCGTCATCCAACTCGCGCCCGCCTATGCGCCGGCGCGGTGGCGACGCGGACAGTGGCTCCTCGACCGTGGCGATACCGGCGGTGCCGAGGCCGCATTTCGATCGGTGCTGCAGACGGCGCCGCAGGATCCGGCGGCGTCGGCCGGACTGGCGCAGGTGTTCCTGGCGCGGAACGACAATACGGCAGCTGTGTCCGCGCTCGAGGCGCTGCTCGCCGCCGCGCCCGGCGATCGCTACGCGCTGCAGCTGCTCGGGACGGCTTACCGGCGTCTCGGCCGCGACGACGAGGCGCGGTTTGCGCTGAAGGTCGGCATGACCGGCGAGCCGTCGTGGCCCGATCCGTGGTCGGACGAGGTCGATCAGTATCGTCGCGGCTTCGCAGTCATGTTGAAGGACGCGACGCGCATGGGCATGGAGCGTCGTTTCGACGAATCGATCCAGTTGTTGAACCAGTTGTGCGCGCTTCGTCCCGAGGACACGGCGCTGAAGGTGTATCTGGGCGGGATGTACGCCTCGGCCGGGCGCTTGCCGGAGGCCCGGGCCACGCTCGAGCCCGTTCTGGCGGCGGATCCCCGGCAGTTCGACGCCATCATGCACCTGGCGAGCGGCTATCTGTTCGCCGGGGACCTCGACAACGCCGCTGCCTACGCCGCACGCGCGTTGTCAATCAGGCCGTCGAGCGCCGACGCCGCGAAGCTGCGTGGTGTGGTGGCCTGGCAGCAGGGACACAACGCCGAAGCCGACGCCTTGTTCGCCGCCGCCATCGACGCCGATCCGCGCGACCCCATGCCGGCGCTCTATCAAGGGATGATCTTCGGCCAGGAAGGACGCTACCTCGACGCGCGCCGCAAGTTCGAGCAGGCGCTCGAGACCAACCCGCTGCTCGGCGATGCCCTCCTAGGTGTCGCCGACACCTATGCGGCGGTCGGCGATTTCACGCAGGCGGGGCGGGCACTGGCTCGTGCCGAGCAGGCGGAGCCGGACAATCCGCGGCTGCCGGCAGCCAAGGCGCGCATCAGCGAAGCGGAAGGGCGCCGGCGATGAAACCGCGCGCCGTCGCAATCGCGATCTCGCTGCTCGCCGGCTGCGGCGCTCCCTCCGCCCCATCACGAGAGGACACGGCGCGACCGTCTGCGCCACCATGGTTCGAAGACGTCGCCACCCGAAACGGAATGAGCTTCGTGCATCGAGCCGGCCACGAGGGGCAGCGCTTCCGCCTGCCGGAGATCATGGGGGGCGGCGCCGCGCTCTTCGACATGGACGGTGACGGCGATCTCGACGCGCTGCTAGTCCAGAGCGGCACGCTTCCCCCCGCCGACGGCGCACCGGCCGGCCACCACCTGTACCGCAACCGCGGTGATGGTACGTTCGACGATGTGTCCGCCGAATCGGGCGTGGCCAGCGTCGCGGGCTACGGCATGGGTGCGGCCACCGGCGACTACGACAACGACGGCGACCTCGACGTCTACATTACCGGGCTGGGCGGCAACGTCCTGCTGCAGAACGATGGCCGCGGACGCTTCACCGACGTCACCCGCGCAGCGGGCGTCGCTGGATCGGGCTGGAGCACGAGCGCAACCTTCGCCGACATCGATGGCGACGGCGACCTCGATCTCTTCGTAACGCGGTATCTCGACTGGACTCCGGCGCTCGAGCGCGAGTGCTACAGCCTGACCGGCCAGATCGACTACTGCAGTCCCAAGAACTACGATGCGCCGACCGCCGGCCTGCTGTTCAGGAACGAGGGGCGCGGACGGTTCGTGGACATCTCGCGCGACGCCGGCCTGCGGACCGCGGTCGGCAACGGCCTTGGCGTTTTGGCCGAGGACGTGAACGGTGATGGCCTCGTCGATCTGTTCGTCGCCAACGACGGCATGCCGAACCACCTGTGGATGAACCAGGGCGGCGGACGGTTCCGCGAGTCGGCGCTGCTTGCCGGCGTGGCGCTCGATCAGGACGGCGTCGCCAAAGCCGGAATGGGTGTGCACGCCGCCGACATCGACGGCGACGGCGACAACGATCTCATCGTGATGAACCTCGACGCCGAGTCCGATTCCTACTATCGAAACGACGGCAAGTACTTCACCGACGCGACGGCCAGCGTCGGCTTGCGCGTCGCGAGCCGCCGCTTCACGCGCTTCGGCGTCGGCTTCCACGACTTCGACAACGACGGCCGGCTCGATCTCTACGAGGCGAACGGCCGGGTCGGGCTGCAGGCCGAGACCTTTGCGGCCGATCCGTACGCCGAGCCGAACCTGCTGTTCCGCGGCACACCCGACGGAAAGTTCGCGGAGGTCACCCCTCGAGGCGGCACCGCGGCTGCGCTGGTCGCGACCAGCCGCGCCGCCGCGTTCGGCGACATCGACAACGATGGCGGAATCGACATCCTGGTCGCCAATCGCGACGCTCCGCCGCATCTGCTCCACAACATCGCGCCCGGCCGCGGTCATTGGCTTCTGGTGCGCGCGCTGGATCGCCACGGACGAGACGCACTCGGCGCCGTGCTGACGCTCAGCGCCGGCGGTCGAGAGCGGCGGCGTGACGTCCGCACCGGCTACAGCTATCTGTCGGCAAGCGACCCCCGCGTCCACGTCGGGCTCGGCACGACTACCGCCGTCGATTCAATCTCGGTGCGTTGGCCGGACGGAACAACCGCCCGCTTCGGTCCCTTCCAGGCCGATCGCATCATCGAGCTACGACAGCCATAGAAGTCTGGGGCTTGGGCCTGGGGCTTGGGGCTTGGGGCTTGGGCTTCTCCGGTGTTCTTTGCTCCAGCGTGCTCTTGCCCCCTGCCGTTGAGCCCTTCGGTCTTCGAACCTCCGTGCTTTTGAACCCCCGTCAGTACCCTCCTGCGTAGCGCGTGTTGAACCGGGGATGCAGTTGCCGGCGTGCTGCCGTATCGCTCCCAGGCAGTGGCGCAACCGTGTCGCCATCTGCAGTGTAGAGATCCATGTCCTTGCACCAGCCGCGAAGCTCCAGCACCAGACGCCGGGTCCAGCCGTCGCGCGGCTCCGCGGGCGCGTCGAAGTCCAGAGCTATCGCTTCACCAGGACCGAAGATCGCCACGGCATCGTCGCTGTCCGATACGAGCGGGCCGACCGCGCCGAACTCGGTGTACCAGCCGCGAGGGTGCCGTGTGTCGGCGAGCGGCGCAGCCCGTGTCTGATCGAAATGGGGCCGCCGTTGCGGAGCGAGGGTGCGCCTGGCAAAGCCCGCAGACTCGAGCGCCGCGGCGCGAAGCGGCAACACGTGCCTGCCGAGCGTGGCCGGCGCGGGCTCGGCGTAGACGATGGCGATGCGATCCCAGTAGATCTCCTGCGACGTGCGCAGCCGCAGCGCGTTGGCGCCCGGCGGCAGGACCGGCAGCGGGAACGACATCTGGCGTGGCATCCCCGCGGGATACCCGAACTGTGCGGCGACGATCTTCCAACGGCCGTCGGCGCCGCGGGCTTCGAGCGTGGGCGCTTCGTAGGCGGCGCCGGACTGCCAGGCCGCAAAGACGGTCTGCGAGTATGGATACTCGATCCAGCCATCGACGAGAAGTGTCGGTCGGCCCGGGCCTCCGGCGATAGGCCGGTCGAACTCCAGGGTCACGCCGTACGTGCGGGCCAGCCCGATGAACCGCGGCGAGACCTCGGTCGGTCCGACCGCCCGCCCATCCGGGACGGCCAGCACCTCGCGAACGTCGTGTCCCGAATCGTCTGTCGCTCGCGCGGGAAGCAGTTCCTCGCGGTAGAACAGCGGTGCTCCGGTGGGTGCCGGGCCCTGCGATCGCCTTTCGTTCGTCGAGCGCGACACGCCACCCGGGCGGCAGGTCGTAAGCGATCAGCGAAGCGCGATCGAGGTAGGTGATCTCTTCCATCGGCTCGGCCAGCTTCAGACGGTACGAGCCATCGGCCGGCAGAAGAGACGACGGCAGCAGGACGTGCTCGCGGGGGAACGGCGGCGCGGCCACACCGGGGCGTTCGAAGAACCCGATCCCGCCGATACCGAGGACGTCGGTGACGAAGTCGAACTGCGAGCCATTCCAGGCAAACAGCACCGGGCAGCTCGAGAGCTGACGCTGGGTCTCGCCAATCGCGTGCAACCGCCCGGCTTCCAGCGCCAGCTCGGTTTGCAGCACGCCGTCCGGCCACTGGAGAGAGACGAAATCGGCGCGAGCGGCTCCGGCGAGCCCGACCGTCATCGGCTGCGCACTCTGGCCCGGGCCCGAGGCGAGCCGCGTGTTGTCGAACGCGGTCCACATCGATCCGGTGCGCACGGCAACGCTCGTGCCGATGCCCGAGACGTTCGACCGCCGCTGATCGCTCTTCGGGTCGCGACCCGACAGGGCCAGGCCGATCGATGCGAAACGCCCGGGCCCCGGACGCCACAGCATCGGCTGCCCTTGCGTGCCGATGCCGACGATCGACGCTCCGGCGGCCGGATCGAGATTCGCGACGCCCCAGCCGCCGGGCGCCGAGCCGGCGGCCCCGCCCGCGAGCTGCCACTCGCGTCCAGTTGTTGATGGCGCATACGCCGCCCACCCGTCGCCACGCGGCGCGACCAGCTCCAGCCGGCCATCACCATCGGTGTCGGCCCACGCCAGTGTCGACGCGGAGCTCACGTCCGGGTCGATTGCGGTGGCTGCCCATGTTCCGTCCGGCTGACGGCGCCACTGCTGGAGGCCCGCGCTGCCAGTCGAGTAGAACTCGACCTCACCGTTGGCATCCGTATCGCCGGCGATCAGCGACGAGATCGGCGCGGAGGCCAGTGCCGTGGCGCCGGTCGTCCTGGTGATAGGTCCAGATGCGATCGTTGATGAACACGTCGTGCGGCGGCGCCGCCTTCACCACGATGACGTCGGCGTCGCGATCTCCGTCGAGATCGGCAATGGCCAGCCCTCTCGCCGGGCGTCCGTCACCGGCGATCCCGGCCTGCGCCCCGATCGCGCGGAAGCGGAAATCGCCGTCGTTGTTGAGGAGCTCGTTGGGACCGGAGCCGTTGATCAGCCAGATGTCGAGATCGCCATCGTGATCGGCGTCGAACATCGCGCCGTCGACGATGTCCCCGGCCGGCAGGTGGAAGTCGGCGGGGGTTGCGTCGCGCCACTGCCCGGGGCTTACCTGGCGCCACACCTCGGTCCCTTTCGCTGGACGGCACAACACCACGTCCACGCGCCCGTCGTCGTCGAGGTCGCCCCAGAGGGCCGCGCGAACCTCGGTGACAGCCGCCAGGGGATGCGAGGTGTCGAGAGCGAATCCCTGGCCGCGGCGAAGCAGAACGGCGTTGGGCGTGCGCCCGTCGAGCGCGCCGGCGATGAACAGGTCGAGCGAGCCATCGCCGTCGATATCGGCGACCGTGATCGAGCGCGGCGGAGCCGTGCGCCACGTCACCGTTCGCTCGGTCACCAACGGCTCCTGCGGCTGGAATCGCGGCCCGGCGGGGCGTGCCGTCGGGGCTCGATCGGGCGCGTCGACCGTGATCACCTCGGACAGCGGGCCCATGCGCGTGTACTTGAACTCGGCGAGCTTCGCCTGCGGGTTGCGCTCGAGTGCCTGGAAGCGCTCGAGCATCGCCGTGGCTTCGCTCTCCTGCCCCAGGCGCCGCAACGCGAGGAACGCGCCGTAGTACGCGGTACGGAGCGAGGGCTCCCTCGAGATGGCGCGGCGATACCACTCCAGTGCTTCGGCCGGCGATGTGGTGAGGGCAAGCTGGCCGAGAAAGTATTCGGCAAACGCGTCTGGCGGCGCGGCCTCGGCGGCGCCGCGCAGAAGGGACTGCGCCTCGGCGTCCCTTCCCTCGTGCACGAGGAGCACGCCCAGCGCGTAGCGTGCGCGGGGCGCCACCTCAGGGACTGCCGTCAGCTCGCGGAACAGCGCTTCGGCGCGGGGAGTGTCCCCGGCGGCCTGACGGTTCATCAACGCAATCGCCAGATTCAGGCGTGCGCCGGGCCAACCTGGCGCGGAGGTCCCGACCGCCTCGAAGGCCTTCGCTGCGCCGTCGAAGTCGAATTGGCCCATCAATCCGACGGCGTGGTTGTTGGCGGTCGCAACCTCCGGCGTGATCGCTGGCGTCGCCGACCCGGATCGGCATGAGGCCACGCCGGTGAGCAGGGCGCACGCCAGGAAAAACGATGACCACGGGCGGGAGGCGGCTGCCGCGCGCATGCGCGATAGTATCGCGCCAGACTCGGCTACCATCTCGCCATGCTCCGGTGGTCGTCCCGAACGCTGGTCGGTGGCGGCGCGATCCTGCTTCTGCTGAACACCGGCCTACCTCGCGGCGTTCGCCTCGCCGACCGTTTTCTATGCGGCCAACGTCTTCCTGCACGTGGGGCTCGGCCTGCTGGTGTGGTCGGCCGCGCTCATCATCTGGTGGCGGAACCGCGCGTGCCGCGACCAGACGCTGGTCCGCGTCGGCGTCGCGCTGCTGACAGCGGCCGGGCTCCTGGCCCTCGAACTGATGCGACGCGGCAATCTCGCCGAGATGCGGTGGGCGCTCGTCGCCCACGCCGTCACCGGCGGGTTGGCGGTCGCGGTGTCTGTGCCGCTCGTGCAGCGGCTCGCGAGGGCAGCCGGTTCCGCCGTCACGCGCCGGTTCGGCTTTGCGTATACGGCGGCTGCTGTCGCGCTCGTCCTCCTGCCGCTGACCGCCTCGCTGTGGTCCGCGGCACGCCCCGATCCCGCGGGGCGGATCGTGAACCCGCGCTCGACGCCCCTCTCGATGAATGATGAAGGAGCAGGCCCGGCCTCGCCGTTCTTCCCCTCAGCCGCACAGACCAGCACCGGGGCCCTGATCCCGGCGGATTTCTTTCTCGACTCCCAGCAGTGCGGCGATTGCCATTCGGACATCTACGAACAGTGGAAGGGCTCGGCGCACCACTTCGCCTCGTTCAACAACCAGTTCTACCGGAAGTCGATCGAGTACATGCAGTCGGTGGTCGGCACGCGGCCGAGCCGCTGGTGCGCGGGGTGCCACGATCACGCGCTCTTCTTCAATGGCCGATTCGACCGGCCGGCGATCGAGCAGATCGACACGCCCGAGGCCCAGGCGGGGCTGGCCTGCACCTCGTGCCACAGCATCTCGCGCGTCGACGGCTCCACCGGCAACGGCGGGTTCACGATCACCTATCCGCCGCTGCACCGGCTCGCCTCGAGCCGCCAGCCGTTGATCAAGGCGATCGACAAGTGGTTGACCTATCTCGATCCGGAGCCGCACCGCCGGACGTTCATGAAGCCGTTCATGCGGCAGGACTCCGCCGAATACTGCGCCGTGTGCCACAAGGTGCATCTCGACGTCCCGGTGAACGCCTACCGCTGGATTCGCGGCTTCAACGATTACGACAACTGGCAGGCCAGCGCGCGTGTCCGGACAGGGCGCGCGCTCCTTCTACTATCCGGATCGGCCGTCCACGTGCGTCGATTGCCACATGCCCGCGGTGGCGTCAGACGGCCCCGGGCGGCACGCCGACGGCACGGTGCACTCGCACCGCTTTCCGGCCGCGAACACGGCCCTCCCGCTCGTCAATCACGACACGGCGCAGATGCAGGCCACCACCGACTTCCTCACCTCGGGGTTCATCTCGGTGGACATCTTCGCGGCTTCGCCGATCGATCCGCAGATCCGAAGGCGTCCCGATGGTCCGCCGGGGCGGCGAAGCCGGCATCCAGGCGATGTCGAGCTTTGCCGTCGGCGAGGAGGCCGAGCAGGCCTCGCCGGTGGTCATCCGCGAGGTCGGCGAAGTGGCCGCTCCGCTGGACCGCGCCCAACCGGTGCTCCGTCCAGGCGCCACCGTCCGTCTCGATGTCGTTGTCCGCACCCGCCGGATCGGGCACTTCTTCCCCGGTGGAACAGTCGATGCCTTCGACGTGTGGCTCGAGCTGCAGGGGCGGGATGCCTCCGGACGCGTCATCTACTGGAGCGGCCAGGTTGCCGACGATGGCCGCGGCCCAGTGGAGGCCGGGGCACATTTCTACGGTTCTTATCAGCTCGATGCCCACGGCAATCGCATCGACAAGCGCAACGCGTGGCAGACTCGAAGCCTCCTCTACGTGCGGCTGATCCCTCCCGGGGCCGCGGATGTCGCGCACTACCGCGTGCGCATTCCCGAGGACGTCCAGGGGCCGGTGACGTTCACGGCACGCCTGCGCCACCGCAAGTTCGCACATGTCTATACGCAGTTCGCCTATGCGGGCCAGCCGGCGCCGGGAGAGCCGGCGTCGGCGGTCGGTGCCGGCTTCGACGATCGGCGGTTCTCGTTCGATCCCGCTCAGATCCCAGCCAACGTGTCGGGCGCGATCAAGGACCAGATTCCGGCCCTCCCGATCGTCACGCTCGCCGAGTCGAAAGTGACGGTGGCCGTGGGCGATCGCTCGACAAAGACGGAGTGGCGGCCGGTGGTGGAGCTCGACGGCCGCGAACGGTGGAACGACTGGGGCATCGGGCTGCTGCTGCAGGGCGATTTGAAGGCGGCGGAGTTCGCGTTCCGGAGGGTCACCGAGGCCGAACCGGACTACGCCGACGGCTGGCTCAATGTCGCGCGCGCGCTGATCCAGGAGGGGGAAACGGACGCCGCGAAGCCGTTCATCGGCGAGGCGTTGAAGAAAGACGGCACACTGGCCCGGACGCACTTCTTCAAGGCGATGATCGAGAAGGCCGACGGCGACTACCGAGCGGCTATCGCCTCTCTCGAACGCGTCGCCTTGCGATACCCGCGCGATCGCGTTGCGCTCAACCAGCTGGCGCGCATCCTGTTCCTCGATCGCCGATACGAGGACGCCCTGGCGGTTCTCGATCGCGTCGCCCAGATCGATCCCGAGGACCTGCAGATGCACTACACGGCGATGCTGGCGGCGCGCGGCCTGGGTGACGAGGCGCGCGCCGCGCGCGAGGAGCAGCTGTTCCTGCGCTTCAAGGCCGACGAAAGCGCGCAGGCGATCACCGAGGGACCGCGGCGGGCCAGCGCCGAAGCCAACAACGAACGGCAGGCGATTCACGATCACGAATCGGTGGCACTGCCGGCCAGTCGCGGCAGCGACCGAGGCGCGCGGCCGTGACCCGTCTGGCGCGCACGGCAAGGCCGCTGTTCTTTTCGACCGCGTGCGCGGGGATGGTCCTGGCGGCGGGTAGTGTGCTGCTGCGTGCCGGCCAGGAATCGGCTCCGGCAGCCGCGAACGCAGCTGGCGGTGTCACTTTCACCGACGTCACCGCGTCCGCCGGTATCCATTTCACTCACAACAGCGGGCGGGCCGGCAAGAAGTGGCTACCCGAGACGATGGGCGCGGGGGTGGCGTTCGTCGATGCAGACGGTGACGACTGGAGCGACCTGTTGTTCGTGAACGGCCGCGACTGGGAGCCGCGCGGGCGGCGGACCACGGCCGCGCTCTATCGCAACGACGGCAAGGGCGGGTTTCGCGACGTCACCGCCGGTAGCGGCCTCGACGTCGAGCTCTACGGCATCGGTGTTGCCGTCGGCGACTACGACAACGACGGACGGGACGACGTCTACCTCACCGCTCTCGAAGGGGATCGGCTCTTCCACAACGAAGGCGGCGGACGGTTCCGCGACGTGACCAAGGCCGCCGGAATCGTCAACGCCGCCTTCGGCACGAGCGCGGCGTGGCTCGACGCCGACAAAGACGGCCGCCTCGATCTCTTCATCGCCAATTACGTACGGTGGACGCCGCAGACCGATCTGTGGTGCAGCATCGACGGCGCGACCAAGTCGTACTGCACACCAGAGTCGTACTCGGGCGTGTCGTCGAAGCTCTATCGCAACGCCGGCAACGGGCGATTCACCGACGCTTCGACCGCGGCCGGCATCGCCGATCCGACGAGCAAGTCGCTGGGCGTCGCGGTCCTCGATTACGACGCAGACGGATGGCCCGACCTCTTCGTGGCCAACGACACGCAGCCCAACAAGCTGTATCGAAACAAGGGCGACGGAACCTTCAGCGACGCCGGTCTTCGCGCCGGCGTGGCCTACAGCGAGGAAGGCATCGCCCGCGGCGCGATGGGGGTGGACGCGGCCGACTACGATCGATCGGGCCGCCCGCACCTGCTCGTCGGCAACTTCTCGAACCAGATGCTCGGCCTCTATCACAACGAGGGCAAGGGGTTATTCGTCGACGAGGCCCCGCGTTCGACCGTCGGCCGTGCCTCCCTGCTCTCGCTCGCCTTCGGCGTGTTCTTCTTCGATTACGACCTCGATGGCTGGCTGGACATCTTCGCCGCCAACGGCCATATCGAGGAGGAGATCGGCCGGGTCCAGCCTCGGGTCCAGTACCGGCAGCCGCCGCTGCTCCTCCGGAATCGGGGCGCGAAGCGCTTCGACGACGTCACGGCGGCGGTCGGGAGCGCGCTCAGCCGTCCGGTCGTCGCGCGTGGCGCCGCCTATGCCGACTACGACCACGACGGCGACCTCGACATCGTCGATCTCGACCAACAACGGGCCCGCCTACCTGTATCGCAACGACGGCGGCAGCCGTCAGAGCTGGATCACCGTGCGGACACGAGGAATCGTGTCGAATCGCGACGGCATCGGCGCAGTGATCCGGGTCGAGAGCGCCGGCGGACGGCAGTCGCAGATGGTGCGGAGCGGATCGAGCTACGCGTCACAGAGCGATCTGGCGCTGACGTTCGGGCTCGGCGCCGATCAGGTGGCGAGTGCGATCGAGGTCGAGTGGCCGAGCGGCACCAAGGATCGGCTCACGAATGTCGCCGCGCGGCAGGCGGTGGTGATTGAGGAAGGACGCGGCCTGAGGAAGTGATCAGGCCGCGCCCTGCCGATTCTTACCAGTCGTACTTGACGCCGAAGCGCATGATCCTCGGCCCGATCACGGTAGTGGGCAGCAGGTACGCGGAGCCGCTGTTCCAAGTGATGTTCTGCGACGCATCGGAGTTGCCGATGTTGTAGATGTCGAAGAATCCCGACACCTTGGTCCGCGCGATGCTGAACGCCTTCTCAACGCGAACGTCGAGCACCGAGATGTTGTCCTGCCGCTGCGTGCCGAACGGCTCGGCCAGGATTCGTTGCGAGCCGTAGTTGATGCCATTGGCGGCACCCGCGAGGAACGTCCGGGCAAACGGCTGGCCGGACTGGAATCGCCAGGCCGGCGTGACCCTGATGGCCCAGGGGGCTTCGTAGGTTCCGTTGATCTTGAAGGTGTACAGAGTGAAGTTGAGCCGGCCGTTGACGGTGTTGATCAAATCGTTCGGCGTCGACACGGTGTCCACCGCCCGGATGTTCTGGCTGAAATAGGTGCTGGACTGATCGCGGTTCCACCGCATCGAGTACGAACCGCCGAGCGACCACCGGTTGGACTGCCGCTTGTTGGCCGCGATCTCGATCGTGTGGAATTCAGCGACGCCGTCGCCGTTGGTGTAAAGGTTGATGGTCCCCAACGCAATCGCGGCTGGATCGAGGTTGACCCCCGGGATGTTCGGGCCATCGTCGGCGTTGCCGAGCACGCCATCGGCGCCGGGATCGCGGATGCTGATTGGAATGTTGTACGCCTCCATCGGCCGGTTCTGGTTCACCTGGACCTTGATGTCGCCGATCCGGCGGTAGACGTAGCCGCCCTGGAGCGCGAAGCCCGGAACCAGCTCGTGCTCGACCCAGCCGGAGAACTCGGTGGTGTAGGTGTTCTTCAGGTTGGGATCGAGCACCGCGCTTCCCACACCGCCGTTCGAGGCGAAGAGCGTGGTCTCCTCGCCGCGCTGCCACAGCAGGTCGCCGTTTCGATCGACCCAGTTGTAGTCGCGGTACCAGTCAACCGAGTTGTTGTTGACGTTCTCGGACAGGGTCGTACCCGGGTTCCAGTAGTAGATCCCGTAGTTGGCCTTGAGCACGGTGCGACCCTTGCCGGTCAGGTCGTAAATCATGCCGATTCGAGGCACCGGGTGATTGAACGTCTTCGCGTTGTCAATCGCCGCGAAGTTGAGCTGCTGGTCGCCGAAGATATCCGCGTACTGACCGACCGGGGGGCCCACCTGCTCGGGCAGGAAGTTGCGGTAGCGATCGAACCGGAGGCCCACGTTCAGGGTCAGGCGCTCGTTCAGCCTCCAGGTATCCTGCGCGTAGAGGCCGAGCGTCAGCAGGCCGTTCTCGGAGTGCGACGGCGTCTGGTAAATGCGCGCGCGAGCCGCCACGCCGTTGTTCATGATCTGCAGCACGTCGTTCGGGATGACACCCGCCACGCCCTCGCCGCGGATGTAGGTGAACGTCTCGCGGAACCACTCGCCGCCGAACTTGAAGTTGTGATCACCGCCCCAGCCGCCCTTGTAGTAGGTGAGCGACCCGGCCAGCTGGTTGCGCGACGGGATATTGAACCAGCCGTCGCGGTTGCCGCCGCTGACGAGCTGATTCCCGATGTCCTGGTAAGCGGGCGATTCGCTGTAGCGGTAGTTGGGCCAGGTGTACTTGAACTGGCCGCCGCGGAACTCCATGAACATCGCGTCGCTGAGCACGCTCTCGTATCCGGCCTTGTAGGTGTGGCCCCAGTACTGCTGCCGCCAGGTCGAGTCTTCGGACGAGTGCCGAGCGACACTGGCCGCGAGAAGAATGGTGTCGAGGCGATTGGGCTGCAGCTTCCGTCCGCCCTGGGCGTAGCCGCTGATCTTGTTGTTGGTGGTGAGCGCGTAGGTAGCCTTGCCGGTGAGGTTGCGGAGGCTGGTCTCGAACGGCTTGACCGGGAAGTTCGGCACGAGCACCTTCACGTTCTGGTCCCGGGCCGAGAAGTACCACCAGAGCTTGTCCTTCTGAACGAACCCGCCGATGTCGCCGTTGACGTCGTGATAGCTCTCGAGGCGATTCAGATCCGACGGCTGCAAGTTGCCGCAGCGGCCGCCTGGACAGAGGAAGGTGGAGGAATCGTCGATGTTCCGCGCCTGGATACCCTTGTTCTGGTAGTCGGCGTAGAGTTTGCCGTGATAGTTGTTGCCGCCCGACTTCGAGATGAAGTTCGACCAGACGCCGGGCCACGGCATCTCGGCGGTGTGACCCTTGGTCTCGACCGCGACTTCGTCGATCGCGCCGTAGTCGTAGTAGAAGCCCGCCGCGTTCGTGCCCTCGGTGTTGACGATGCCCTCGACCATCGGACGGTGCTGATCCTGCTTGGTGTCGTAGACGGCGTAGCCGGTCTGCGTGCCCGCGGCGCTGCCGCCGACGTCGATTCGCGTCAGGAATACGGCCGGCGCCGCCGCCAGCACCGTCCAGAAGTCACGCGCGTTGGGGAGCGACGCCAGCTTCTCCTGCCCGAAACTGGTGGAAGTGGTCGTCGTCGACACGTCGACGACCGGGGATTCGCCGGTGACGGTGACCGTCTCCTGGAGGCTGGCCACCCTCATCTCGGTGTTGACGGTGGCGGTAAAGCCCAGGCCCACACGAACGCCTTCGCGAATGACCGTGCCGAACCCCGCCAGTTCGTAGGTGATCCTGTAATCGCCGGGAGGGACCGCCGGGAAGCGATAGTCGCCGCCATCGTCGGTCACCGTCGATCCGGTCCCCTGCATGTTGGGGCTGGCGACCGTGACCGTGACGCCGGGGAGGACGCCGCCGGTCGCGTCGGAGACCTTGCCGTTGATCGAACCGGTCGTGGTGCTGACTTGCGCCAAGGCGGGACTCGCCAGACCGGCGAGGAACGTACACAGAACGACAACGCCGATTCTCGCCATTCCACCCTCCTGCCCGCAGGGTTGCCGAGTCGAACAATCGTCCTGAACAGCCTGACGCCGGCATTCTAGGGGTGAGCTAGCACCAAAGCAAGCCCATTCGCGCCGGTCGGCGCCGCCAACCACGGATTAGTACGCCATGACGTAACTGTCGCGCGTCGGCGAGACGCCGCCCATCAGCACGCCGGTGGACGGATGAACCAGGATCGCCTTCACCGAGCCGACGCCGCGGATGTTCCGGAGATCGAGTTTGTGGCCCATCGCGGCCAACTCGTCGAGCACGTGCTTCGGCAGGCTGGCCGGCACCTGGAGCTTACCCTCGGCGGCATGCGGGTAATAGGAGCTCTTGAACCCGGTGGAGACAACCGACGAGGCTTCCAGCGCCTGCTGCACGTTCATGCCGAACTCGACCACGTTGAGGAAGAACTGGAGCTGGGCTTGCGGCTGGGTGTCGGCGCCGGGCGTCCCGAACGCCATGAACGGCTTGCCGTCCTTCAGCGCCATTGCCGGGTTGATGGTCTGCCGGACCCGCTTGCCCGGTCGGAGGACGTTCGGATCGCTCTCGTCGAGGCCGTAGTAGGCCATCCGGTTGTTGAGCACGAAGCCGGCCCCCTCGACGACGTGCCCGCTGCCGAACAGGCTCAGGAGCGAGGAGGTGACCGAGACCATGTTGCGGTCCTTGTCGATCACGGCCAGGTACGTCGTGTGGCCGTCCTCGGCGGCGGCGCGGACCACCGACAAGTCCGGCGGTGCCTCGGAGGCGGCGTAGGCGAGCGGCGGCGCCCCGCTGGAGGTGGGCTGACGCGGGTTGCCGGCCGGCGCCTCACCGTCAATCGCGTGATCCGGATCGATCAGCGCCCGCCGTGCCGCCGCGTACTCCTTGGACAGCATCTCGCGCATCGGGATATTGGGCACGAACTTCGGGTCGCCGACGTACTTGTTGCGATCGGCGAACGCCAGCTTCAGCGACTCGGTGACCGCGTGCAGGTACGGCGCGCTGTTGTGGCGCATGTAGCGGACGTTCATCCCCTCGAGGATGTTGAGCGCCTGCAGCATGACGAAGCCCTGCGAGTTGGGCGGGCACTCGTAGACCTCGATGCCCTTGTAGTTGATGTGGATCGGCTGGTCCTCGTTGGCGCGGATGCCGGCCAGATCCTTCTGATCGATGAGGCCGCCGTTCGCCTTCATGTAGGCGGCGAACTTCTCGGCAACGGTCCCCTGGTAAAACGCGGCGCTGCCCTTCGCGCCGATCTCACGGAGCGTGTTCGCCAGGTCCTTCTGGACGACGCGATCGCCCATGGCGAGCGGCTTGTCGCCCTTGTACCAGATCTTCTTCGCGGAGGGCGAGAGCTTGTCCTTCGAAGCAGTGATCGCGCTGGCGACCGATTCGGTGACCGGGAAGCCGCGCTCGGCAAGCTCCGCGGCCGGCGCGAAGAGCTCCGCCAGCGGCTTGGTCCCGTAGGTCTTCGCGGCCAGTTCCGCGCCCGCGACCGCGCCGGGCACGCTCACCGACAGCACGCCTTCATCGGGCATGCCGCCCTTGGCCTTGTAGAAGTCCACCGTCGCGGCCATCGGCGCGACGCCGGTGCCGTTGATGAACTTCACCTCGCCGGTCTTCGCGAGGTAGACGAGCATGAACATGTCGGCGCCGAGGCCGGTCATCTCGGGCTCGGCAAGGCCCTGCACCGCCCACGCCGCGACGGCGGCATCGACCGCATTGCCGCCCGACCGCAGCACGCGCAACCCCGCCTCGGACGCGAGCGCGTGGCCCGAGGCGATCATCCCGTTGTCCGACAGGATCACCGGACGCCACGTGGAGCCTTGCGCGACCGGCCGCGCCCCAGTCAGCGCAATCAGGACCGCGACACCGACGAGCAGCAGTCGACGCATCTCTCCTCCTGTCACGAACGAGACCACGAAGGCACGAAGATCGCGAAGGACGCACGAAGGCATTTCTTGGAAGCACGCGTGACACCCGAAAGAATTCTTCGTGTCCTCTTCGTGTGCTTCGTGTTCCCGGGTTCTTACACGTGTGCACGCAGCGGCGGGTGCATCCGCTTGCCGTGCGTCAATGACATCAACACCACGTCCGATGTGACCGGCGCCCGGCGGAAGGCGTCGACGCCGATGGCGTCGGCAATCGCGTTCATCACCGCGCCATAACCGGCGCCGACGGGTGGTTCGCCAACTCCTCGCGCGCCGACCGGGGTCTCCGGATCCGGAATGCCAAGGGCGACGGCCGGCATCGTGTGCGGCACGTCCAGGATCGTCAGCGGCCGATTGTTGTAGAAGCGCCGGGCCAGCGAGAGCCCGTAATGCGGGTCGTAGACGAGCCGCTGGTACAGCGCGTGGGCAATCCCGAGGCAGCAGCCGCCATTCAGCTGCGCGGTCAGGCTGCGCGGGTTGACGGCCACGCCGACGTCGCCGACGCTGAGGAAATCCACCAGGCGCACCACGCCAGTCTCCACGTCCACTTCCACCTCGGCGAAGCCGGCGACGAAGGAGTACGTGTCGCCGTCCCGCGGGTAATTGTCTTTCGCCACACCCATCAGGCCCAGCCCGGCGAGCTGCGCGGCCGCGGCCTTCGTGACGGCGTGGATGTCCTCAGGCAGCTCGTGGCCATCGTAGGCCCCGCCAAGCGCAATCGCGCGACTCGCGGCCTGCGCATACGTCAGCCCGCGGCCCGGCTGTCCCCTGCGAGAGACGCGCTCGTTGCCCAGCTCGTAATCATCGGGTGCGCCGCCGAGGTCGTGCGCCGCGATCGCCTGCAGCTTCCGCTTGAGGTCCATCGCGCCGGCATAATTCGCCCGCGTCATCGCGTGGGTCGTCTGCGAGCCGACCGAGAGGCAGGTCCACGGAAGCCCTTTCCCGGTGTTGCCCCAGACCACCTCCACCTTGTCCCATGGCATCGCCAGAACATCGGCGGCGACGCGCGCGAGGTCGATCACGGAATGAGTGCCCAGGTTGCCGACGCCGGACTGCACGTAGAGGCGTCCGTCAGGCCGAATCGTCATCAGCCCGTCGTAGCCCACCGATCCGGAGCCATGCGGGCCGATGGTGACACCGACGCCGGTCACCTTGCTGCCGCGGCGCTGCCCGGCGCGCCCGGCGCGCGTCTTCCAGTCGAACAGCTCCGCGCCGCGATCGAGTGCCGCCTTCACATTCGCGCTGGTCACATAGCGGCGCTGACCGTTGGCCCCGGCCGGCCCGTAGCGGGCCTTCCCTTCGGGCGAGTTCATGCGCCGGAGCGCGACCTGGTCGATGCCAAGCGCCTTGGCGGCCTTGGTCATCACCGGCTCGATGATGCCGTTGGCCTGCATCGGGCCTGGCGACCGCTGCTGGGTGCGCGGCGGCGTGTTCGTGAGGACGTTGACGGCTCGCCACCGCATCGCCGCCGGCTGGTAGACCAGCGACGCCGAGAGTCCGGCGGAGCGGTGATCGCCCATCGGCCCATACGGTCCACCGTCCTGGACGATGAACAGATCGAGGGCGGTGATCCGGCCGTCCTTCGCGAAGCCGATCTTCGCCCGCCCCACCATGCTGGTCCGGGCCCGGCCGAAGTAGCTCTCCTCTTCGCGGCTCACCCGCATCATCACCGGCGCGCCTGCCTTCTTCGACAGCAGCGCCGGTATCGCCATCGTCACCGAGCCGCCGCCCTTGCTGCCGAAGCCGCCGCCGGTGTACTCGCTGATCAGCACGACCTGCGACGGCTCGACGCCGACCCAGCGCGCGACGGCGTCCACCGTGCGCACCACGCTCTGCGTTGAGCAGTGGAGGTACAGCTTTCCGTTCTGCCAGTAGGCCATCGCGCTGCGCGTCTCGAGAGGATGGTGACCGGTGGATGCGACGAGGAACGTTTCGTCGAGGACGAGCTCCGCGGTGGCGAAGCCGGCGTCGAGATCGCCGACCGACCACTCCTCGATCGCCTTGCCCATCGGCAGCTGGCCGTCGCCGGCGTCCGCGAAATCCGTGGCGCTCCACTTGAGCCGCTCGATGGCGGGACGCGGCGGCGCTCCGCCGCCCTGACCTGCCGGAGGCGCGCCCCACACGTTGCCTTCAAGGCGAGCGTCGGGTCCATCGGGCCGAAGGCTGTCGAGCGGATCGATCACGAACGGCAACGGCTCGAGCGAAACGTCGATGAGCTCGATCGCTTCGGCGGCGGTGGCTTCGTCCACGGCCGCGACCGCAAGAATGGGCTCTCCGCCGTAAAGCGGCTCGTTGGTGAGCGCGCGCTCGGCGCCGCCAAGGTCCGGGAGGTCGTCCGCGGCAAGGATGGCGCGGACGCCGGGCAAGGCGAGCGCAGCCCTGGTGTCGAGGTGCGTCACGCGGGCGTGAGGCTTCGGGCTCAGCAGCAGCTTGCAGAACAGCATGCCTTCGGCGCGGAAGTCCTCGGCGTAGCGGGCGCGCCCGGTGACCTTCGCGACGATGTCGGGCGTGATGTAGTTGGTACCGACGAGCTTCTCCGCCACGCGAACGCCTCCGTCGCGGCGAATGTAGCACTAACCCCACAGCTCACGTACTGGAGTGTGCCATCCGCTAGAACAAGGCCAATACCGTGCCGGTATCGGTCGAATCAGCGAGCTGATGGATCCGCAACGCGTGCGAATTGAGGGGTTAGACTGAGGGCGAAGAACCGGTGAAGCTCAACCGCAAGTTCACCATCGCGGCGCTGGTGCTCGGCGTGCTGCTGTTCATCGGCGGCTGGCGCGCCTTCGACTTGCGCCAGTCGCGCCAAGACATGCTCGTGGCCGCCGATGCGCGCGCCAGGAATCTCGCGCACATCCTCGCCGAATACCTCGCCGGTTCGTTCGCCGGCGGCGACGCGGCGCTGCGCCAGCTCGCCCTCCACGGAGCACGCATCGGAGGGCTTCGCGCGCCGGCCGACGAGTGGCTCCCCATCCTGACCCAGGCCCGCGCCGGCCTCTCCGGCATCGGCGCCATCTCCGTCATCGACGGCACCAGCACGGTCCGCCACTCCACGCGACCCGAGATCGTCGGGCAGCGCCGCGCCGAATGGACCATGCAGCAGGCGCTCTCGGCCAATCCCGGCGACACGTTGATCGTCGGCCCGCCGGTCGTCGCCGTCGTGCCGCCGTTCGAGTACCTCATTCCGCTGGCGCGGAGGCTGTTCAGCCGCGACGGCCAGGTCGAAGGGGCCGTCGTCGCCTCGTTCATTCCGGACGCGCTGAGGGCCTTCTTCCGCACCGTAGACGTCGGGCAGCAGGGCAACGTCTGGGTGTTTCATCCGAGCGGCATCACCCTCCTGCGCGAGCCGTCGGCCTACACGGCGCTCGGTCAGAACGCCGCCGGAAACGAGCTCTACGAGGCGGCCATGCAATCGCCGCGGGGCACCTTACGCGGGCTGACGACACCAGAGCGCGGGGTGCAGCGATCCGCGTTCGAACGCGTTGCCACGGTGCCGCTGACCGTCGCCGTCTCGCTCGACGAGAGCGAAGTGCTGGCGCCGTGGCGGCGCGAACTGGCGCTGTCGATTGTCGCGATGCTCAGCGTCGCGTTCATCTGCGGCGTCACGATGCTCGGGCTGTTCCGGCAGATGGACGCGGTCGAGGTGGCCTTGGCCCGGGAGAAGGCCGCGCGTGCGGAGGCCGAAGCCGCAAGCGCGCTCAAAGACGAATTCCTGATGACCGCTTCTCACGAGCTCCGCACGCCGCTGGGAGTGATGCTCACCGGCGCCACCGTCCTGGCCTCCGGCCGGCTCGACGAGGCGGAACGCAAACAGACCGTCGAGGCCATCGCCCGTAACGCGAGGACCCAGGCGAGACTCGTCGGCGATCTGCTCGATGTGTCCAAGGGCATGGCCGGCTCTTTCAGGCTGGATGTCGCCACGGTCGCCGTCGCTGACATCGTGCGCGCCGCCGTAGAAACCGTGAAGGTTGCGGCCGAGGCCAAGGGCGTGAGGCTCGAGGTCCAGATCGATCCTGCAGTCGGCACGCTGGTCGGGGACGGCTCGCGCCTGCAGCAGGTTTTGTGGAATCTTCTGTCGAACGCGGTCAAGTTCACGGCCGGCGGCGGTGAGGCACGGGTTCGCGCCGGAAGACAGGGGTCGAATGTGATCATCGTGGTCTCGGACACCGGGATCGGGATCTCGCCCGAATTCCTGCCGCATGTCTTCGATCGATTCCGCCAGGAGCACACCGGCATGACCCGTCCCTTCGGCGGTCTCGGGCTGGGTCTCGCGATCGCCCGTCACCTCGTGGAGCTGCACGGCGGCGAGCTGACGGTGGAGAGCGAAGGGCGCGGCCGCGGCGCCCGGTTCACCGTGCGGCTGCCGGTCGGCGGCATCCGGCAGGGCATGGCGGCGAACCGCTCGGCCGAGCCCGCCCTCAACTGACGATCGTGCCCGGTCCCACGAGCCGCATTAGTCTGCGATCACCTCTCTTCGGATCGCTCCTGTGCGCGGTAACCGCGACGGCTTCCCTACCGATCGCGCTCGAATCGCAGCCGAGCGACGCGCTCAATGCGCTCCTCGAGCAAGCAACGGTCGCCGGCCAGGTCCCCGGCTTTGAAAACGAGTACGTGCGCGTGACCTACACGCTGCTGGAGTACGCCGCGACACGCGACCGCTCCGCATCCGCCCGGCCGGTGCTGCTCTACGTCAGCCTCCAGCCGTCGCCGGGCCGCCTGAACACGCGCCCGCTCTTGCCACCTCGCGGCTCGGCCCCGATATGGAGACCAGGCGTCATGCCGCGCGCGGTGGAGATCGACCTGCTGGCAGCGCCACCGCTCCCTCCGCAGCTCGGCACGGTTGGCACCGAGCCGCCGCGCGGAACGATCGAAGAAACGTCGTGGAACGGCGGCCGCTTGCTCCTGGCGACCTACCGGCCGCTCGATTACGGCGCCGGCGCCGGCCCGTATCCGTCGGTGACGACGTTTGTCTCCGACGGCGTGGTCGAGGTGTCCTCGCGGGGGCTACGGCGGCGAATGGCCGTGCAGGCCGGCGACGCCTTCTGGTTCGACGCCGGCACGCGGATCACCGTCATGGACGACTACCCGGTGGGCGCCGCCATCGTGCAGCTGATCACCCGCCGATGAGTGGAGGCCCTGCGGACGGATAATGGGCGCGCCATGCTGCAGCCACGAGTGCTCTCGATTGCCGCTCTCGCCCTCCTGCTCGCATCGTCGTCATCTGTCCGCGGACAAGCTCCTGTCATTGCAGACGCCGATCCGCGAGTCGCTCACCTTGTAGCAGCGGTATCGGAGGAGCGCCTCCGCGCCCTGGGCACGAAGCTGGTGAGCTTCGGGACGCGGGAGAGCATGTCGAACGTGTCTTCCGCCACTCGCGGCATCGGCGCAGCGCGGCAATGGATTTTCGACGAGTTGACCCGCTCGAGCCCGCGCCTCAAGGTATCGTTCGACACCCACATCATTGCCTCGCAGGGACGCTTCACGCAGCAAACCGAGCTGCGCAACGTGATGGCGGTGCTGCCCGGCCGTTCGCCGCGACGCATCTACATCACCGGGCATTACGACTCGGTCAACCTTGGCGCCGGGCGGCCAGCAGGCGCTCAACACCGCCGGTGGCGCGAACTCGCAGGCCCGCGAAGACTTGGATCACGACTCCGAAGCGCCGGGCGCCAACGACGACGGCAGCGGCACGGTGCTGACGATGGAGCTGGCCCGGGTGTTCGCGGAGAGCGGCGTGCAATTCGACGCCACGCTGGTGTTCATGTGCTGGGCCGGCGAGGAGCAAGGGCTGGTCGGCTCCGCGGCCCATGCGCAGCAACTGGCGGCAAGCAAGGCGATCGTCGAAGCCAACCTCAACAACGACATCGTCGGCAACAGTCACGGCGGCAACGGCGTGGTGGACGCCGAGACGGTCCGCATCTACTCGGTTGGGCCCGAGGACTCGATGTCGCGCTCGCTGGCCCGCTACGTCGCGCGGATGGCAGCCGTCTACGTGCCATCGCACCGGATCCGGCTGATGGCGAGAGAGGACCGCTTTGGCCGGGGCAGCGATCACTCGTCGTTCACGCGGCAGGGCTACCCCGCGATCGTGTTCCGCGAGGCCAACGAGAAC
This sequence comes from uncultured Acidobacteriota bacterium, assembly GCA_963709325.1. Lineage (GTDB taxonomy): Bacteria > Acidobacteriota > Vicinamibacteria > Vicinamibacterales > UBA2999 > VFZN01. Next base: position 916,873 of record CAVPVV010000003.1, read on the forward strand.
TTTTCGAAGCAGCACACCGCCGCCGACACCCTCGAGGGCGTGGACTTCGCGTACCTGGCGCAGAACGCCCGGGTGAATGCCGCCGCGGCCGCGTCCCTCGCGCTGGCGCCGCCGGCCCCAAAGGTGACCGGCGACCGGGGACAGAACCTGATCACACGCGGCAAGTCGGGCTACGACGCTCACCTTCAGTGGCAGGCGTCACCTGGGGCGGTCGCCTATCGCATCTCCTGGCGAGACACCTGGAGCTACGACTGGCAGCATCGGCAGACCATTGGCAACGTGACCGAGTTCGTCCTTCCCAACGTCTCGATCGACGACTTCGTATTCGGCGTGTCGGCGGTGAGCGCGGACGGGCTCGAGAGCGTGACGAGCGCGTACGTGTCGCCGGTGCGGCAGAGCACGGACGTCAAGGTGATCAAGCCGTGATCGCACAAGATCTGCGGCAGTGCGGCTCGCGAGCGGCTGGACTCCGGGCTTGCCCGGGGCTGGACTGGCAGCCTACGTGCTGGCTATCGGCGTCGTGATCGCCGCAGCGGTCGTGGCGTGCATCGCGCCAGTCCGGCGGGCCACACGAGTGGACCCGATGGCGGCGCTGCGCGACGGGTAGGCACGCCGTTCCGGCAGTGGCGGTGTCGTGCGCGGCTGTCGACGGCGGGCTCCGTGTTCGCCGTGCGCGACAGCGATTGGTACAACCCGCCGGCCAGAGACGACGCGGTGCGGGCGATCGGGTCGGTTCCGGGTGGCTGCAGGATGTGGCCACGAATCCGGGTTGTCGCGCGACCGGCAGCCATGCGAGCGCCCATGGCCGCGGCAGGATACGATGGGCCTCTACATGGGCCTGCTCTCGATCGGGCTCGCATCGGGTCTGCTCACGGCGCACCTGTGGGCGCAGTCGGCGCAGGCATCGGGCGATCAGTCGGCGATCCTGGAGCTCGAGCGGCGGTTGGCCGCCGCCTGGGTCAGCGGCGATCGCGCGTTCATCGAGGGGCTGCTCGCCGACGACTGGACCGTCATCGATCAAAGCGGACAGGTGTTGACGAAGCGGCAGGTGCTCGACGAGGCGTTCGCGTCGGCCGAACGGCGCGTCGAATCGATGGCGATCGACGAGGTGCAGGTGCGGATGCTGGGCGACGTGGCAGTGGCAACCGGCCTCACACGGGCCACCGGGAGCTACCGGGGCGAGAGCGCGACCGTGACGCTCCGGTTCACTGATGTCTTCGTACGCCGGCAGGGGCGGTGGCAGGTCGTGGCCTCGCAAGGCACGACGGTGGCGCCGTAGCGAGTCACCGCTGCGCTCTCATCGGACCTCTGCCCCACCACGCTCGCACGCGCATGAGCGTCGCTGTGATCAACGAAAGGACTCCGTGAGGTCATTCCTGACGAAGCATGCTCTCGGGTTGTTTCTGGCCGCTGCCCTCAGCCAGGGCGAGGGGCTGGGCCAATCCACGCTGCCGCCAGCGGAGTCGAGCCTTTCCAGAGATCCGGCGTTGGTGGCCAACTGGGCTAATCGCCTGCTGGGCGACGATGCAAAGGTCCGCGCGACCGCCGAAGCCGCCCTGGTTGAGGGCGGCCCCCGTTCGCTGCCTTTGCTGAGACGATTCCTCACCCTCGAGCAGGAAGACCTGCATGTCGCAACGTTTGAGATCATCCGACGGATCGGCCCTCCTGCGATTCCGCTGCTGGTGGAGCTGCTGCGGCATGAGCGGGACTCCACTCGGCGCAACGCTGCCGATGCCTTGATTGACCTGGCGCCCCATACCGAGGGGATTCAACCAGCGCTGAAGCAAGCATTGAAAGACGAGGATTCGATGGTCGCAGGCGATGCTGCGCGTGCCCTGGGCGCTTTGGGCAAGAGCGCGAGCCCTTCGGTCGGCGCTCTCGTCGATACTCTTTCGCACGAGGAGCCGTACGTCCGCATCTACGCGGCAGAGGCTCTGGCGTCCATTGGCCCGAACGCGGTCAAAGCGACCCCTGCCTTGGCGCAGGCCCTGGGCGATCGCATCCCCGGCGTTCGTTGGGCGGCCTGCGAGGCTCTCGCCAGCATCGGCCCGGCTGCTCAGTCTGCAGTGCCGCAGTTGATCGAAGCTCTGGAGGATGAATTCCTCTATGTGCGTATCTTCGCGGCCGGAGCTCTGGGAAGCATCGGACCGAAGGCTCAGTCGGCCCGGGAGGCGCTGAGGGCGGCATCAAACGATCCCCTATTGCGTACCGAAGCGGAGTGGGCGTTGAGTCGAATTGCGGGATTCAAACCGGGAGAGCCTCTCGCCTCACCCGTTGTCACCGCGCCTTCCGTCGCACCCGAGTTCCCAGCGACCATCGTCCAAACGGGGAATCCTCCGATTGAGTGGGATATCGCCAGCGGTCGGAACATCGTCTGGACCGTCGAGTTGGGAAACGAAACCTACGGACGCCCCGTCGTTGTCGGCGATGCGGTCTATGTGGGCACCGACAACGCAAGGCACATGAATCCCGCCTTCCAGGAAGACGGCGGCGTGCTGATGGCGTTTCGGGCGACGGATGGCGCGTTCCTATGGCAGGACGTGGCCCCGCGGGTGGAGCGCGGCCTCAGGGACTGGCTCTTGCCATCGACGACAAGTGCGCCTCATGTCGAGGGTGACCGGTTGTACTACGTCACTGCCGACTGTCAGCTCCGTGCCCTCGACACGCAGGGTTTCGCCGATGGTGAGAACGATGGCCCATATCGGGAAGAAGGCTTCAACGGCCAGGGCGCAGCAGACATCGTCTGGCAGCTGGACATGCCCTCGTTAGGTGTCTTTCCGCATGAAGCCTGCAATAGCAACGTATTGCCGCTTGGCGATCTGCTCATGGTGAGTACCTCCAATGGTCAGAATGAAGGCCATACGCGCGTCCCATCGCCGCGCGCTCCTAGTTTGATTGCGGTGAACAAGCACTCGGGCGAGGTCGTCTGGCGCGCCACTGGGGCGGGCGGGCAGGTATTGCACGGCCAGTGGTCCAGCCCGGTCGCGGCCAACATCAATGGACGTTTGCAGGTGCTCTTCGGCGGCGGAGATGGTTGGCTGCGCTCCTACAACGCGGCGTCGGGTCACGAAATCTGGCGATTCGACGGCAATCCGAAGGACGCCCGCTGGCTTCCGCGACCGCGAGTGTTTTCGCGCGGCTCGATCATTGCGTCGCCGGTCTTCGACGACGGCCGCGTCTTCGTTGCGATGGGACTGAGTCCTGGGCATGGCAGCGGACCCTCATTGATCCATGCGATCAGTGCCAACGGCCAGGGAGACGTGACCGAGAGCAGGCTCCTCTGGACTTCTCGCGAGGTCGGTCGCGTCGTGGGCACACCCATTGCGAAAGACGGTCTGCTCTACGTTGGCGACCTGGGCGGAACGATTCATTGTCTGGACGCAGCGACCGGCGCCCACGTCTGGAAGCACGAGACCAACGCGGCGATCTGGGGCAGCCTTCTACTTACCGGCGAGCGGCTCTACGTCGGGAACGAAGCGGGCACGATGACCGTACCTCGTACCGGACGGCGAAAGGAATTGCTGGCGGAGATCGAGATGGACGCGGGTCTCTATACTCCCCCAGCCTGGGTCGGCGATTCGCTTTTTCTGGCCACCGCAATCCGGTTGTACCGCATCTCGGAAAGGTATTGAGCTCTTGCGTTGTCCCCGGTGTGGGCAGGGCTATTCCTGGGTTGCGGGCCGGCCCCAGCGCGACGGGCGCAACTGGCCGATGAACCGCTTCCAGCGCCGGTTCACCACCGTCTCCTCGAGCCCGGCGAACTGCACGTAGGCGACCGGAATCAGCAGCAGCGTCAGGAACAGGCACAGCGACTGGCCGCCGACGACGACCAGTGCAATCGCGGCCCGGCCGGCGCCGCCGATGCCGATGCCCAGCGCGGTCGGAATCAGGCCGGCGATGATCGCCGAGGTGGTCATCAGGATCGGCCGCAGGCGCGTCTTCGCCGCCTCGAAGATCGCATCGCGCGCGGTCATTCCCTGGGCGCGGAGGATGTTGGCGTAGTCGACCTGGAGGATCGCGTTCTTCTTGACGATGCCGAGCAGCAGCAGGATGCCGAGCGCGCTCCACAGGTTGAGCGTCCGGCCCGACAGCCAGAGCGTGAACAGCGCGAACGGGATCGACATCGGCAGCGCCGTCATGATGACGATCGGCTGGATGAAGCTCTCGAACTGCGAGGCGAGCACCATGTAGACGAAGATCATCGCCAGGCCGATCGCCATGATCAGGTTGGCGGTGGTCTCGTCGAGGATCTTCGACTGCCCCTGCAGCCGGTACGACATCGTCGCCGGCATGCCGAGGTCGGCGAGCGTGGCGCGGAGATCGTTCGAGGCCTCGTCCAGCGCGTGGCCGGGCGCGACGTCGGCGGTCATCATCACGGTGAACTGGCGGTTCGAGCGCTGCAAGGCGCTCGGGCCGAGGCCCCGCTCGATCCGCGCGATGTTGTCGATCCGGACCGGGCCGTTCGACGAGGGCACCGTCAGCCGCCCGATCTCTTCGACGTCGCGGCGCTGGTTCTCGAGCACCCGAATCTTGACCGGGTACTGCTCCTGCCCTTCCTTGTAGAACGAGATCTGATCGTCGCCGGCGACCGCCAGGCGCAGCGTGTTGCCGATCGTCGCCATCCGGACACCGAGGTCGGCGGCGCGCTTGCGATCGACCGCGACGTGAATCTCGGGGTTCGAGACACTCAGCGTGATCTTCGGCTCGGTGATGCTCGGGACGGCGCGCACCGCGTTGAGCGCCTTCATCGAGAAATCGGTGAGCTGGTCGAGATCCGGCCCGAGGATGTTGGCCGAGATCGCGTAGCCGCCGGCGCCTTCGCCGCTGCCGAGCGCGTTGCGCGAGGTGATGCTGGGCCGGTATGACGGGTGCGCCGCCAGCCGTTTGCGCATCTCGGTGATGATCTGGGCCTGGGTGTTGTGGCGCTCCTCCAACGGCAGCGCCTGGCAGATGAAGTGAATGTGCGTCGAGTTGCCACCCGGACCGCTCACCCCGATCGACGGCTCGATCTGCGCGACGCCCTCGATCCCATCGAGCTCCTTGAGCAGCGAGAAGGCTACTTCCTGCGTGCCCTCGATCGACGTGCCTTCGGGCGTATCCACGTGGATCATCCACTCGCCCATGTCCTCGTTGGGCACGAACTCCCGTCCGACCATGCGGTTGAGCGGGAACATCGTGGCCGCCGTCAACAGCGAGATCGCGATCACCAGCGCCGGGTGATCCAGTGCCCACTTCAGCGATCGGCCGTACCAGACATCCAGCTTGTGGAAGAAGCCCTGCTCCTTGGTCTTGTGATCCGCCTCGCCGTCGGCCACCTTCAGGAACCGCGAGCTGAGCATCGGTGTCAGCGTGAAGCTGACCAGCATCGAGACCAGGATCGAGAACGCCATCGTCCAGCCGAACGGGTTGATGAACCGCTTGGCGTAGCCGCTCATGAACGCAATCGGCAGGAAGATCACGACCAGCGACAGCGTCGTGGCCATCACCGCCAGCGACACTTCGCGCGTGCCCTGGATGGCGGCGTCGAATGGCGTGCAGTTCTTCTCCTCGATGTAGCGGAAGATGTTCTCGAGCACGACGATCGCGTCGTCGATGACGATGCCGACGGCGAGAGTGATGCCGAGCAGCGTCATGTTGTTGAGCGAGAAGCCCATCACGTTCATCAGCGTGAACGACGCGATGATCGATGCCGGGATCGCCAGCGAGGCGATGATCACCGCGCGGATGTTGCGGATGAACACCATCACGACGATCGCCGCGAAGAGGCTCCCGATCAACAGGTGCTCCTCGAGCGAGGCGACCGAGGCGTAGATGAACTTCGAGTCGTCGCGGATCACGGTGATCGTCACCGACGGCGGCAGCGACTTCTGAACCGCCTTGAGCCGATCGCGGACCGCCTCGATCACCGAGACGGTGTTCTCGCCCATGGCCCGGCGGATGTCGAGCATCACCGACGGCTTGTCGCCGAGCCACACCGCCGTGGTCGGCCGCTCGAAGCCGTCTTCCGCCTTGCCGATGTCGGATACCCGGATCGGCGTGCCGTTCTTGGTGGCGACGACGATGTTGTTGAAGTCCTCGGTGGCGTCGATGCGGCCCAGCGTGCGGAGCAGCAGCTGGCCCTTCCCCTGTTCGACGGTGCCGCCCGGCACTTCGATGTTCTCCGCCTCGACCGCGTCGCGCACCTGCGCAATCGACAGGCCGTAGGAGTTCAGCTTCTGGATGTCGACCTCGATGTGGATCTCGCGGGCCCGGCCGCCGCCCAGCGTCACCTGGCCGACGCCGTTGACGGTCTGGATGGCGCGGCTGATCTGCTTGTCGGCCAGCTCGGTCAACGTCCGCAGGCTCATCGCGTCGGACGAAATGATCAGCGACATCACCGGGTCGGCGTCCGGATCGACCTTGGTGATGACCGGCGGCAGCAGCGTCGGCGGGACGTTGCGGATCGCGCTGGCCACCTTCTCGCGAACGTCGTTCGAGGCGTCGTTGAGGTCGCGCTCGAGGACGAACCGGACGGTGATGTTGCCGCGCCCCTCGGTGATCCGCGCCGAGATCTCGTCGATGCCCGAGACGCCGCTGATCGCCTCTTCCATCGGCTCGATCACCGACGAGGAAATCTCGTCGGGACTGGCGCCGGGAAGTGACAAGGCGACGTTCACGGTCGCTGGATCGGCGCGCGGGAAGAGATCCACGCCGAGCTCGCGGAAGGAGAAGATGCCGAGCACCACGAGCGACATCACGAGCATCGTGGCGAAGACCGGGCGCCGGACGCAGAGTTCGGAGAGCATGGCTTACTCGTTCCCGTTGGTTGAAACCTTCACCTTCAGGCCGTCCTCGAGCTTGTCCACGCCCGTGGTGGCCACCGCCTCTCCCGGCTTGACGCCTTCGAGGACCTCGATCCGCTCGCCGACCCGCTCGCCGACCTTCAGCTCGCGCATCGAGAGGCGATCGTGGTCGACCACGAACACGCGGTTGACGCCGTAGCGGTACTGCAGCGACGAGTACGACAGCGTCAGCACCTGATCGACCTTGGAGGTCACGATCCGGACGCGCGCGAACGTCCCGGGCTTGAGCTTGGTTTCCGGATTGGGAACCAGCGCTTCGAACGGGAAAGCGCGAGTGGACGTCGTGACGACGGGGCTGATCCGCGACACCTTGCCCACGAACGGGCGTTCCGGATAGGCGTCCACGAACAGCTCCACCGCCTGCCCGTCCTGGATCCACGGCGCCATCTTCTCGGGGATCTCCGCGATCACCTTGAGGGGATCGATCCGGACGACGCCCATCACCGGCGTCTGGACGCGCACGTATTCGCCAAGGTTGACGAGGCGCTTCTCGACAAAGCCGTCGAACGGCGCGCGAATCGCGGTGTCGCGAATCTGCCGCTCGGCAATCCTCAGCGAAGCCTGGGACGCGTCGATGTCCGCGCTCAGGTTCTTGGCGTTCTGGAGCGCCGCGTCGTAGCTGGCCTGCTTGGTCTGCTGCGCGGCGAGCGCGTCTTCGAGCGTCTGCGTGGACACCAGCTGCCGGCGGTTCAACTCCTTGGCGCGCTCGTACGCCTTCTGCGCCTGCTCCAGCTCGGCGCGCGCTTTCTGGACGTCGGGCGTCTGCTCGATCGGGGGCATGCTGTTCGGGTCGGTGGCGCCGTAACGCGCGAGCGAGCGTGCCAGCGTGGCCCGCTGCTGTTCGAGGTTGTACTGTGATTTCTCGCGATCGAGCTCGAGCAGCACCTGCCCGGCCGAAACGCGGTCCCCGAGGTCCGCGGCAATCCGGCTGACCCGCCCTTCCGCCTCTGACGAGATGGTCACCTGGTCTGCCGCCGCGAGCGTTCCGACGACTTCGATCGTGCGCCGCACGGATTCCTCGCGCACCGGCTCCACCTGCACGGCAAGCACTGAGTCGCTCTTGCCTGTTCCCTTCGCCGCCGTCCCGTTGCTGCACGAAGACAGCAGCGGCAGTAACGCGGCGCAGACGACTAATCGACGGACACCCCGAGCGGACACAGGCACAGCTGGACTCCCGGTCTATAGATTGTGCGGACCCAATTACTATACCGATCCGATTGTCAGCGATTGTCGCTAAACCTAACGAGTCCGGGCAGTTCGGGGTGATGGGCGCGCCGAAGCGCCCCTGCCGCTAATGGCGTGGAGGCCGCGGAGTGCGGCCGTGGCGCGGCCAGAACCGGAGCCGGTGACGGCGGGCGTGGACCCCTTCCTCGGGGTCCAGCTCTCCGAGCACAAAGGACAGCCCGCCCCCGACCCCCAGGCGCGGGGCTTCGCTGTTGAGGCCGAACTGGACGCTCAGGTCGAACGCCATCCGGCGCGAGGCGGTGAACACCGAGTCCGCCGACAACAACCACGCCTCGCCGGTGTCGGCGTCCTGCCGGGACACCCAGGCGATGGTCAGCGCCGGCGTCCATTGCGGGGTGGCTCCCACGCTGCCCGACACGGCGGCCGCATATTGCGCGAATCGGCCCTGGCCCTCCCCTTCGCCAACGGCCGCGGCGGCGCAGCTGACGTCCATGTGGCTGAAATGCGGGAAGTCGCGCCCGGTGAGTAGCGCGAGTGACGGGTCCACATGGCCGGTCCCGAGGCCCGTCGCATTGTCGGCCGTCGGCAGGTTCAGCTGAGGGATCACCGACAGCGGCGGCAGACCTCCGGCCTTCCCGAACAGGCGAACCCGGCCGCCGACCTGCGTGTCGCCGAATCCGCGAACGTTACCGGTTGGTTCGGACTGGCGCGCGAGCAGATCGGCGCTGACACTCAGCTCGAGCCAATCGTAGACTCCGTACCGCGCGGTGAACGGCAGGCCCGCGGACCGTGAATCTGCATCGACGTCCGTCCATTGCGAGCCGATTTCGATCTGCAGCAGGCCGACATCGGTGTTCTCGGTGCCGTCGTTCACATCGTTGTTCGCCGGCAGATCCTGCTGCGCGGCTCGAAGGTCGATCGGAGTCGAGGGTGTGTTCTCCTGCGCGCGGACCGGGCTCCCCCACAAGCAGCAGGCGAACATCGCGGCTATGGCCGCCGCACGCGCGCCGGGCCGGCGGCCAGGCGCGGCTCTCATCGCCGGAACAACCAGGCAACGAGCGACAGCAGGATGCTGAGGAGAATCGAGGTGCCAAGCGGAAAGTAGAAGCGGAAGTTCTCGCGTTCGATGGCGATGTCACCGGGCAAGCGGCCGAGCCAGGGGATCCGACCACCACCGAGCGTCAACAGTGCCCCGAGCAGCAGCAAGGCGCCGCCCGCGATCATCAGCATCCGCCCCAGATCGCCCACCGCGTCACGGTAACACGAAGGCCCGCGGCAATCGCCTGGGACGACACGCTGGGGCAGCCCGGAGGCATCGATGCCGGGGAGTAGAATTCACCAGCCATGCTGTCGCCAGGCGTCCGCGTTGGCCCGTACGAGATTGTCGGCCCGCTCGGCGCAGGCGGTATGGGCGAGGTTTATCGAGCCCGCGACACGCGGCTCGACCGCATCGTTGCGGTGAAGGTGTTGTCGTCCGACGGCTCGCGGGACGAGGAGCTTCGTGCCCGGTTCGACCGCGAAGCCCGCGCGATTGCCGCGCTCTCGCACCCGCACATCTGCACGCTTCATGACGTCGGCCACCACGAGGGTCTCGACTACCTCGTCATGGAGCTCATCGAAGGGCGGACGCTCGCCGATCGCCTGCGCAGCGGTCCGCTTGGCATCCAGGAGGCGCTCACTTACGGCGTGCAGATCGCCGGCGCCCTGGCCTTCGCTCATCGTTACGGCATCGTCCATCGCGACCTGAAGCCTGGCAACATCATGCTCACCCGGCAGGGGTCGGGCTCCGCCGCCGTGCCGCACGCCACATTGCTGGATTTCGGGCTGGCGCGCTTGCGGGCCGATGCCGTTGTTCCGGAAGCTGTCACAGAGACGGTCACGCCACTCACCGGCCCGGGAACGATCATCGGGACGCTGCACTACATGGCGCCCGAACAGCTCGAGGGCAAGCCGCACGACTCGCGGGTGGACATCTTCGCCTTCGGCGCCATCCTCTACGAGATGATCACGGGCCAGCGCGCATTCGACGGCGCAAGTCCAGCATCGGTTGCGGGCGCGGTTCTTCACAAGGCGCCGCCCCCGCTCGCCGCGACTTTGCCGAACGTACCGCCGCCGCTCGAGCGGCTGGTTGCGATCTGTCTCGCCAAGGATCCGGACGACCGCTGGTCGTCGATGCACGACGTGCTGCTGCAACTGCGAGCGATCGCCGATGCCGAACCACTTGCTGGGGCCGCGACGACATCGCCGCGCTCGCGATGGGGGTGGCTGCCGTGGGCCATTGCCGGCCTGGCGGCGGTAATCTCGGCGGCCGCGTGGCTTGGACCGCGATCGGCGCCGGACACACGTCCCCCTGGCAGTCCCGACCTGCTGTCGATCTTGCCGCCGCCCGGCGCGACGCCGAGTTATGCCTGGGAGGCGCCGCAGGTATCGCCCGACGGACGTCATGTCGCCTTCGCTTCCAGCGATGCCTCCGGAACGGTCTGGCTCTACGTGCGCAGCCGTGACGCACTCGAGCCCAGGCGGCTGCCTGGGACGGAAGAGGCGAATCTTCCGTTCTGGTCGCCCGATTCCACGCGGCTGGCGTTCTACGCGGCGGGCCAGTTGAAGGCGACCGCCATCGACGGCGGGGCGCCGCGGGTGCTCGCGCCGGCGCCGGTGGCGCGAGGCGGCGCGTGGGGCAAAGACGACATGATCCTCTTCTCCGCGGTGCCCAACAGCCCGCCTCAGCTCGTACCTGCCGCAGGCGGTGAGCCGCGACCCGTGCCCGTCGAGGGAGTCGAGCGGGGATTTCGATCGTTTCCGCGTTTTCTACCCGACGGCCGCCGCTACATCTACGAGAGGCTGGATGCGCTCGGACCAATGGGAATATTCGCGGCGTCGCTCGACACCACTGAGGTGCGCCAGTTGGTCAACACGCGAGGCAACGGCATGTACGTGAACGGGCGGCTGCTCTATCTGCAGGGCACCGCTCTTGTGTCGCAGCCCTTCGACGCGGCGACACTCCAGCTCCGGGGCACGCCGGCGACCATCGCCGAGGGTGTCGGCTTCAACGCCATCACCTACCAGGCGCTCTATTCCGCCTCAGACGATGTGGTCGCGTACCTCGGCACGACGCGCGGCGCGCAGCTGGCCTGGTTCGACCGCCAGGGCCGCGCCCTCGGCGCGGTCACGCCACCCGGGGACTACAGCACGCTGTGCCTCACCGAGAACGAGCGCGGCGTGGTGTTCGAGCAGGCGGACCCGGCGGGCGGCAACGTGGATCTGTGGCATCTCGACTTCGTCAGCCGGCAAACCACGCGCCTGACATTCGACGCTGCGGTCGACTTCTACCCGGTCTGCGGATCCTCGGGGACGTCGGGCCAGCCGGTCGTCTTCTCGTCGTTGCGAACGGGCCCGCCCAGCCTGTTCCGGTTGCCGACGGCTACGCCCGGCAGCGAGAAGCCCGTTCTCGTGTCGTATGTCGCCAAGATCCCTACCGACTGGACCAATGGCGGCCGGACGATCGTGTTCTCGGTTCTGAATGCCAGGACGAACTGGGACATCGCCACGGTCTCGGCCGACGGCGGTGAGCCGCAGATGATTGTCGAGACACCGGCCGACGAGCGCGGCGGCCGCGTGTCGCCGGACGGCCGGTGGCTGGCCTACACCGCCCGGGAGGGCGGCGGCCGGTACGAGATCTACGTGCAGCCCTATCCGTCCGGCGGCGCGAAATGGCAGGTGTCGCGTGGCGGCGGCATGCAGCCGGTGTGGCGAAAGGATGGCCGCGAGTTGTACTTCGTGTCGCCCGAACGGAACCTGATGGCCGTGGCGGTCAAGCCGGGGGGCGCCGACTTCGCATTCGGGGAGGCCCAGCGGCTGATGGCGGCACGCACCGCCGGCTGGGAAGGCGGTAACGCCATGGGCGCGCAGTATGCGGCGACCGCCGACGGTCAGCGCTTCCTGATCAGCACGGCGGCGGAGATCCCGCCGATCAACGTGGTGCTGAACTGGGCCGCCGCGCCCAGACGGTAACCCGATTCACCGGTCGAGGCCCCGGGAGCGCGACAAGATCTACCTGGCAGTGAACTGGGCGCGGTCGATGATGTGGTCCATGCCGGTGCGGCCCGACCAGCTGAGCTGGAGGGTGTGGCTCTGACGACTTCACCACGAACGAGTTGCTCGGCGCGTCCGGGAACGCCGTGCGCGGCGGGCGGTATTGCGCTATGGTTCACATGGTGTGTCTTGGTTGACGCGCCAGCGTGAAAGGGGACGTTGTGCCGAACACTATCAGTCGACGAGCGTTTGTGGTCGAGCTATCCATGCTGAGCGTTCCGGTGATCGTCCTTGGCCAGGAGAAAGCTAAGGAGAAGAGCAAGAGCAAGGACGCGGACAAGAATCGCGAAGAAAAAAAGGACGAAGCTGAGGAGAAGAAGGAGGAAGCAAAGGACAAGGCGAAGGACAAGGTTGACGACAGAGATGAGGTCGTCGACGCGCCCGGAACCGACCGCAGCCAGGACCGGCGGAAGGATCGGCGCAAGGACGCAGTCAAGAAGCCCCCAGGGGCTTGAACCGAGTGCGATGGCCGGGCCGGCAACCTGACCCGGACCCGCTTGCGGGTTGCGCCGGCCATCACCCTACTGGTTGGTATCCGAAGTAGAAGCGGAAGTGCTCCCGCTAGAACAGCGCGCCCAGCAGCACCAGCACCCCGCCGACGATCATCAGCATCCGCCCGAAATCGCCACAACTGCGCCTCACCGGCCACGGAACACGAAGGACACAGACACGAAGATCGTCAGATCACCACATCACAAAATCGGCAGATTCTCCTAGTCCGGCTTCTTCTCCTCCAGGAGCGGCACGCCGGTCGCGCCCGCACCGATCACCCCGGGACTCGGTGTAGATCCGCAGTTTGTCGCGCGTCTCGAATGATGTCGAGGTTCCGCATCGTCAGCTGGCCGATGCGATCGGCCGGCGCATGGTCTCTTAGTGTCGATCGATGTGCTCCCCGCGCACGTCTGTCACGGGCTTTACCGCATCAGGGCTGTTCGAATTGGCCGGAGACAACGGCGCGAGAGCGCGTCGATCCGGCGAACGACGCTGCGGCCAATATCCAAACCAGCACCAAGGCCCCCCCGCGCCGTCCGGGGATAGAAGGCGCCCATGGCGCTCTGACGGATGGCCGGTCGCCAGCGCTGCTCCCAGGCTTCGGAAATGCCGAGGAATTCGTAACTGGTCAATCCGCGACGCCTGGCGGACTCGATCGCCGCCGCCGTCAGCTGTAAACCTGGAGAGCAGTGCGCGAGGGATTCGTCGTAGCCAATCTTCAAGACCCACAGGCGTCGATACGCCTCTACCGACATCTGCGCCGCGGCCACTCTCTGGCCGACACGCAGGAAGGCGAAGCGCAGGATTCCGGCCTCCGCTGCCAAGGTCGAGTAGGCGCGAAAGAATAGGCGCCACCGCTCGTTCGTCGCAAGGGATGACCCTCGGCGCGCTTTCCATCCGCAGTTCTCGACTCGAACGAAGATGTCCAGTGCTTCTTGCGCGGCCGCTGGATCTGGAGCGTGCTCCTCGACCGTCACGGAACCGTAAGCGGTCGCTTTCGCGTGAGCTCGCCGCAGATCGTGCCGAAGCCTCTTCGACCAAGGCATTGACTCCGTGCCGGGACCGGCGCCGAACTCCACGCCCAGCCACGGCGCTGTCTGACTCGAAACCCACCAACCATGCTGCCTTGCCGCACGTTCCATTTCAGCCATATCGACCCGGTCCGTCGCAATCCTCTGGAGCACCAAGGGAACCCGGAGGCTGAACAGCTCCTCGTACAAGGCGGCCAAGGCACCGCGGTCGGCTGCGAGTACGCCCATCGGCTCACCCAGACTGTCGACACCAACCAATCCCAAACGGCCGGTCATCCATCCGATACGCGCGAGAGGAGCGACTGCGGTGAGGCGGCCTTCGCCGTCTGTCTGAACCACGATTCGCAACGCGTCAGGAGCGTGCAGCGTTCTTGCAGCAGCCAGAGTCCACTCGTGGCGGAGCAACGGACACGCCTGGACGTCCGCCAAGGCGTTCCAGTCATCCCGAAGGACTTCAAGCTGATGGATTGACTGGATGACGGGCATCGCGGACGATCGAGTCGCTCGAGAGCGTGGTAGCCAGGATGGCGGCGTTCAAGCTGTCCTTTCCAGCGGGTCGAGCGCCGAGCAGCCGGGCCGCCCGACGGCCGCGCCGGATGCCTGGACGGCAGCTGCCGATTCGCGGACCGCCTACTCCTTCTCCCCCTCCAGAAGCGGAACACCGGCCTTGCCGGATCCGATCAAGCCCGTCTCAGTGTAGATCCTCAGCTTTTCGCGCGTGTCGATGATGTCGAGGTTGCGCATCGTCAGCTGGCCGATGCGATCCGCAGGCGTGAAGAACGCCTCGCCCTTCTCCATCGTCAACCGCTCGGGCTTGTAGGTGAGATTGGGGCTGGTCGTGTCGAGGATCGAATAGTCGTTGCCGCGCCGCAGTTCCAGAGTGACCTCGCCGGTAACGGCGCGAGCGACCCAGCGCTGCGCCGTCTCGCGCAACATCATCGACTGCGGATCGAACCAGCGGCCCTGATACAGCAGCCTGCCGAGGCGGCGGCCGTTGTTCCGGGTACTGCTCAATCGTGTCCTCGTTGTGGATGCCGGTGACGAGCCGCTCGTAGGCGAGGTGCAGGAGCGCCATCCCCGGCGCCTCGTAGATGCCGCGGCTCTTCGCCTCGATGATCCGGTTCTCGATCTGATCGCACATCCCGAGCCCGTGGCGGCCGCCGATCTCGTTGGCCTCGGTGAACATCGAGAGCGCGTCGCTGAACGTGTGGCCGTTGAGCACGACCGGATGCCCTTCCTCGTAGCGGACCGTAACGGTCTCGGGTTTGACCGCGACGTTCTCGCGCCAGAACGCCGCACCCATGATCGGCTCGACGATGGTGATGCCCTTGTTGAGGAACTCGAGGTCCTTGGCCTCGTGGGTTGCGCCGAGGATGTTCGAATCGGTCGAGTAGGCCTTCTCGACGCTCATCTTGTACTCGAACCCGTTGGCGATCATGTACTCCGACATCTCCTTGCGGCCTCCGAGCTCGTCGATGAAGCGCTGGTCGAGCCACGGCTTGTAGATGCGGAGGTTCGGGTTGGCGAGCAGCCCGTAGCGATAGAAGCGCTCGATGTCGTTGCCCTTGAAGGTCGAGCCGTCGCCCCAGATGTTCACGTCGTCTTCGCGCATCGCGACGACGAGCATCGTGCCGGTGACGGCGCGGCCGAGCGGTGTGGTGTTGAAGTAGGTGGCGCCGGCTGTGGAGATGTGGAACGCGCCGCACTGGATCGCGGCCAGCCCCTCGGCCACCAACTGCGGGCGGCACTCGATCAGCCGCGCCAGCTCGGCGCCGTAGGCCAGCGCCTTCTTCGGGATGTCGTCGTAGTCCTTCTCATCCGGCTGCCCCAGGTTGGCAGTGTAGGCGTATGGGACGGCGCCCTTGGCGCGCATCCAGTGCAGCGCGGCGCTGGTGTCGAGGCCGCCCGAGAACGCGATACCGACCTTCTCGCCGGCGGGG
Organism: uncultured Acidobacteriota bacterium; assembly: GCA_963709325.1. Taxonomy (GTDB): domain Bacteria; phylum Acidobacteriota; class Vicinamibacteria; order Vicinamibacterales; family UBA2999; genus VFZN01. The sequence continues at coordinate 932,455 of CAVPVV010000003.1, forward strand.
AGTGTCTGCAGGATGTTGGGCACGTCGTCGCTCCAAAACGACGATCATAATGCGGATCAGATCGGCCCTTCAGCGGCCGGCGTCGAGGACGTCGTGATACGCCGCGTCGTCGCGCAGGACGCGCGCCGCGAAGCTGCAGTGGGGGCGGACGGTGCGACCCGTTTCGCGCGCCCAGGCGACGGCAGCGTCAACCAGCCGCGCCCCGAGCCCGTGGCCACGCAGGCGCGGGGTCACGACCACGTAGTCGATCTCGAGCACCGCGCCGGAGACCCGGTAGTCGAGCCGACCGGCCCGATGTCCCTCGTGACGCAGCACGAAGGCGCCGGCGGAGTCGCCTTCACGCGTGACGGTGTAGTCGGATGACATGCTCGCGTCGAATCGATCCGGACAAGGCCCAGCGTTACCTGCTGGTATCGGTGCGCCCCGACAACTTGCGGCCCAGCTCCACCGTGCGGAATCCCGCGTCACCCCAGTTCATGACGAACACGCTGAAGCCTTGCTTCATGCGCATTTCGATGTCCTTCTCGTTGGCGGGATAGCCGCAGGGAACATGGAACTCTTTGCACGCGGCCAGGACCTGCTGGATCGCCGCTTCCCAGCCCGCTTCATCGAACTTCTTCTGGCCGTTGGCGTCGGTTTCCGTGAACACCTGGCGCAAGGTGCCAGCGCCCGGCCACAACACGCCGATGCCCTTGACCGCGGCAATCTCCCGCACTCTGGCGAGCCCAGGCTTGCTCTCCACGATCGTCCAGTTGATCAGCTCGCCGTCGGGATTGAGCGGCCACAAATCGGCCTTGGCCTTGTAATCGGCCTCGCTCAGTCCCCACACCGCCGGCGCCGACCCGACGTCTTCACCGCGCGTGCCGCCCTTCGACTTGAAGCGCATCGCGGCCAGTCCCTGTTTCACTTCGTCCGCGCTTTCGACCGAGACGAACATCACGGCGCTCACGCCGAGGTTCAGCTGCTGGCCGATCTGCTGTCCCACTTTCACCGGGTCGGGCGCAATCTCCGGCGCCTTGACGACGAGCGGATGGTGCAGACGATGAACCGGCGTCTTGGTAAAGATGCCGCCGCCCTGGACGAGCCCTTTCACGAACTCCGAGTACGGGCCGAAGCCGCGTTCGAAGCTGCCCTCCATGCTGCCGTCGAACACGAAATCGCTGTTGGAATAGCCCAGGGCGTCTTTCGCAAGCTCGGCCGAAGTTTTTGGCGGCGTGTCCGCGGCGGGCGGCTGCGCACCCGGGAAGCGCCGGTTCGACGGCGCGTAGAGCCCGAAGACAGGCTTCTTCTGCTCGAGCAAGCCGATCACCGGATTGAGCCGCGTCTTCGTTGCCTGGCCAAGCGCCAGCGTCCCGAGACCCACCACCAGAACCGTTCCAAACATCAGCCGTACGCGCACGGATCGCCTCCAGGCGAAAAGTATACGAGGTCTGGAGGTCTTGGGGCTTGAGGTCTGGTTCCTGATTCCTGATTCCTAGTTCCTGATTCCTGGTTCCTGCCTCCTATCTCCTTTCTGATACGCTCCCGCGATGCCTCTGGTCTCCCTCGGTTCACTCCCGGTCAAAGAGATCTTCCCCGGCTTGCGGGCGCGGCTCGTGCACACGGACCGCGTGACGCATTCGTGGGTGGAGGTGGATGAAGGCGCGTCGTTCCCCGAGCACCAACACCCGCACGAACAGATCGTCAGCGTGCTCGACGGCACGCTCGAATTGAACGTCGACGGCACGCGCCACGAGCTGACGCGCGGCACGGTGTTCGTCATCCCGCCGAACGTCCCGCACTACGGCCGCGGCCTCACGCGATGCCTGGTGCTCGACACCTTCGCGCCGACGCGGGACGACTATCGATAAATCAGGTGCGGCGGGTGCGACAGGTAGTGCGGCAGGCGGGGCTCATCGATGAATCGTGTTGTAGTGCTGTTATTCCTCTGCCTCACGCCAGGCGTGGCGGCGGCGCAGGACACCCAGGACCAGCAGTTGTGGCTCCAGGTCCTCGCGACGTTGCGGGTCTCGGAGAACTGGCGGCTGCATCTCGAGGAATGGCCGCGATTCTCCAAGGACGAGGGCGGCGCGTTTCAAATCATCACTCGCACCGCGGTCGGACGCCGGCTCTCGCCACGGATGACGCTGTGGGGTGGCTATGCCTGGATTGCCAAGCCGCCCGGTCCCGGCGTCACCCACGAACAGCGCATCTGGGAGCAGCTGTCGGCGACGATACCCGAGGCCGCGAGCTGGACGCCGTCACTGCGTGTGCGGCTGGAGCAACGGTTTCAGGACAATTGGGATGGCTCGTCGCATCGGCTGCGACTGATGGGCCGCGGCGTCCGGCCGCTCGATGCCGGGCGGCGCTGGAACATCGCGGCGTGGAACGAGCTATTGCTCACTCTCAATGACACGGAGGTGGGGCCGACTCAGGGCGTCGATCAGAATCGACTGTTCGGCGGGGTGCTGCGGCAATTCTCGCCGCAGGTCGGACTCGAGGCCGGCTACATGTGGGTGACAGCCGATCCGCCGACGGGCCCCCGCACGCACTCGCACAATCTGTCGGTCTGGCTCAACCTGACTCCGTAGGCGCGGCTTCGCGGCGTAGGCCTCGCGGCGCTCGGTAGGCGCGCGCATGCTATCGTGTCGCGCATGAAATCAGCGTTCCGTACCATTGCCTTTTTGTCTCTGATTGTCGCGGCCGTCGTCCTGATCGTGTCGGGACCGGCCGTCCGCGCCCAGCAGAAGGTTGCCGCCGGCGTCCCGACTTTCACGGTCGATCCCGCCTGGCCGCAGGAGTTTCCCAATCACTGGATCATGGGCTCGGTCACCGGCGTGTTCGTCGACAGCAAGGACCACGTCTGGATCACCCACCTGCCGGAGACCCTGACCGAGGAAGAGCTCTACGAGGAGCAGAAGCCGCCGATGGGCACCTGCTGCAAGGCCGCGCCGGTCGTGATCGAGCTCGATCAGAACGGCAAGGTGGTCCAGGGCTGGGGCACCGGCGACAAGGACAACCCGACCGACTGGCCGCGCAACCCGCACGGCATCTTCGTCGACCACAACGACTTCGTCTGGGTCGGCACGCACATGCACCACCGCGTGATGAAGTTCACCCGCCAAGGCAAGCTGGTGATGACCATCGGCCAGTACGACAAGAACGCCGGCAGCAACGACACGACCCTGCTCGGCGGCCCATCGGGGATTTGGGTAGACCCCAAGACCAACGAGGTGTTCATCTCGGACGGCTACCGCAACCGCCGCGTGGTGGTGTTCGACCAGAACGGCAAGTACCTCCGGCACTGGGGCGCGTATGGCGAGAAACCGGACGACACCGAAAAGTTCGACCCCAAGACCATGATCACCGGCGCGCTGCCGAAGCAGTTCTCGACCCCGCACGGCATCACCGGCTCGAATGACGGCAAGATCTACGTCGCCGACCGCCGCGGCAACCGCGTTCAGGTTTTCGAGCAGTCCGGAAAATTCGTCACCGAGAAGATCATAGCCCCGGCCACGCTGTCGTCGGGCTCTGCGTTTGTCCCGGTCCTCTCCAAGGATCCGCAGCAGCAGTGGCTCTACCTGGCCGACGGGACCAACCACAAGGTATGGATCCTCCGCCGCAGCACGATGGAGGTAGTCGGCGAATTCGGCCGCGGTGGCCGTCAGCTCGGACAGTTCCTCCGCCCGCACGGCATGAGCATCGACTCAAAGGGAAATCTGTACGTAGGGGAAGCTTCTACGGGCCGTCGGGTTCAGCGCTTCCTGGTGAAGAATTAGCCTCGCGAGCGCCGGATTGATCACCAGATCACCAGATCACGAGATCAACAGATTCGCCTCGCGCACATTCACTTTCTCGGCCTCCACGGGGCGCGAGAAGTAGAAGCCTTGCGCGAAGCCGCAGCCGAGGCGGGCCAGGTACTCGACCTGCATCTCCGTCTCGGTTCCCTCGGCGACGACCTCGATGCCGAGCGTCCGCGCCAGGCTCACGATCAGCCTCACGATTTCGCCTTCGCCTTCTTCCTGTCCCTTGATCCGGGCGATGAACGATCGGTCGATCTTCAGCGTGTCCACCGGGAACTGCTGCAGGTAGCTGAGCGAGCAGTACCCGGTTCCGAAGTCGTCGAGCGATACCCGGACCCCGAGCGTCCGCAGGTCCTGCAGCATCGTACGGACCCGGGTCGCGTCGGCGACGGCCACGCTTTCGGTGACCTCGAGCCGCAGCGCCGCGGCGCGGAGGCCGGTTTCGGTCAGCACCCGCGCGACGCGGGCCACCAGATCCGGTGAGCCCAGCGACTTCGCCGACAGGTTGACGCTGAGCGTCGGACCGCGACCGTCGGGGCTGGCCTGCTGCCACTCGCGTCCCTGGCGGCACGCCTCGGAGAGAATCCACTCGTCGATCTGGGTGATGAGGCCGATCTCCTCGGCGACCGCCAGGAACGCGCCCGGCGCGAGCAGGCCGCGGTCGGGATGCTGCCAGCGGACCAGCGCTTCGAACCCGGTCACTTGCCGCGTCTCGAGCGAGACGATCGGCTGGTAGCGCACGCGGAACTCGCGCCGCTCCATCGCTCGCCGCAACTCCGTCTCGAGCCGCAGCCGCTCCACCGCGGCGTGGTGCATCTCGGCGTCGAAAACCGCGTAGCAACCGCCGCCCGACGCCTTCGCCCGGTACATCGCGAGATCGGCGTCGCGCAGCAGCTCGTCGGCGGTCCGGTGCTCGTCAGCGCTCACCGCCACGCCGATGCTCGGGCTGGCAAACACCTCCTCGGTGCCGACCTGCAGCGGCTCGGCGGCCACCGCTTGGATGCGCTCAGCCACGCGAACCGCGTCGATCGGCTCGCGGATGTCGTCGAGGAGGATGACGAACTCGTCGCCGCCGAAGCGCGCGAGCGTGTTTGCTTCGGGCGCACCTTCGCGGCTCGCCAGCATCCGGCTCACGACGTCGTCTTTCCGGACGGTGGCGGCAAGCCGCTCCGAGAAGGCGATGAGCAGCTGATCGCCGGCGGCGTGCCCCAGGCTGTCGTTGACGTGCTTGAAGCGGTCGAGATCGACGAAGAGCACCGCGAACACGTAGTCCGGGTGGCGGACCCGCCGGCTGATCGCGCGATTGAGGCGCTCGAGAAACAGCATCCGGTTGGGCAGCCGGGTGAGCGGATCGTGAATCGCATCGTGCATCAGCCGATGCTGGGCGGCGCGCAGGCTCGCGCTCATGTCGTTGAACGCGCGGGCCACGGTCACCGCCTCGGCGCTGCCTCGGGCGGGCGAGCTCCATCGAGAGGTTGCCGGCGGCAATGTCGCTCGCAGCGGCCGCAATCTCGCGCAGCGGCTCGCTCACCCGGCGGCTGAACACGAGCCCGCCCAGGAGAGCCAGCCCGAACACCACCAATCCGCCGAGCAGCAGGCGGTCGCGCAGCTGATCGACGAAGATCTGGGTCGGCTGCCAGTCGGCGAGCAGCACCAGGCGTCCCGTCTTGCCGGCGCGGCCGTCTGGCGAGAGCATGAACGTCCCCCAGACGTAGCGATACGCGCCGATCTGGGTCAGATCCGGGAGGACGCCGACCGGCGAGGCAGCGGCACGCGCGGCCAGCGCCAGCGTGTCGCTGTGCCCTCGCTCGCGAAGGCTCGTCGCGGCGATCCGCGGTCCGGCCAGCAGCAGCACTTCACACTGCGCCAGCCGGGCCAGCTCCTGGGCCAGGGCGTCGGTCAGCTCGTATCCGACGATGAAGGTACCGAGGACTTCGTCGGCGAAGCGCGCCGGCGCCGCGATGACGAGGTAGAGCGCGTCGCCGGCTTCGACGAAGGTCCGGGCCCGGCCGCCTCGCCGCGCTGCCGACACCGCATCGAGCAGCGGCGAAGTCTCGACCTGCTTCGACGGCCAGCCGGGCGAGGCCAGCCAGCGACCGTCGCGATCAGTGACCACCGCGAACCCGGCGCCGAGCTGCCGGCGATACTCGTCAGCCATCTGCTCGACGGTGGCACGATCGGCGGCCAGCCGCGAGTCGGTCAAGTGAGCGCGGAAGATTGGAAGCTCCGTGACCAGCGAGGTCAGAGTGTCGGCGGCGATCGCGCGGCTCTCGAGCAGGCTGTAGAACGCGGTGCGCGCCGACTCCAGTTCGCCGACCGCACGCTGGCGCGATTCACTCGACACGGTCCCGATCGTGAAGCTCAGGACCGCCACCAGCACGCCGGCGACGAGCAGCCCGAGCAGCAGCGCGACGCGAGCCTCCAGGCGGCGGTGCCATGGCAGCGGCGCGGCTGCGACCGAGGGCGACGAGCGCCTCAAAAGCTTCTCCGCCATGAACCGGTGATGCCGACGTCGAGAGCGGTGGGCTTGGCCTGCGTCTGCTGGCCAGCCTGATGCACCAGCCCGGCCGAGACCGACATGGTGCGCCACACCCGGACGCGGGCGCCGCCGGTGTAGCGGTGCGTATAGAGATCGAACGGCGGGATCGAATCGTATGCGAGACGCTCGATCCGCCCGAACGCGGTCACCGGTCCCATCACCGGGCGATGGACGATCACGTCGGCGTACCCGCCGGTGGTGCTCGTCCCGTCGAACGGGCGGCCGCCGATCCACTCGCCGCGAAGCATCACGCCGCCAGACATCCAGCGCACGTCCATGCCGCCGAAGCGGGTGCGCCCTTTGGCGAACGTGTCGGGCAGATACGGCGTGGTGTCAATGTAGCTGGAGCCGATGACGAACGATCCAACCGCTGCCTGGGCCCGGAACACGCCGGTCACGCCGTCGCGACGGATCGCTTCGCCAACGTCGGCCGGCTTGCTCAGGCTCGCCTCCACCGTGAATCGCGACGCGCCGATCACGACATCGGCCCCGTGCTCGAGATAGGTATTCGATAGCGCGTAATACTCGCCGTAGCGGATGAGCGGCGCGCGCATGAAGCCGATGTAGGCGTGATCGCTCGCCGACGAAATACCGAACGGTGTCCGGTATCGTCCGGCCTTGACGGATCGCACCCATCCGCGATCGCGCGGGTACTCGGCATAGGTTTCCATCAGGTCGAGCTTGCCGCCGTAGGGATAGGCGGTTCCGAAGAAATCGCCCTCCTCCTCCGAGCGCCAGCCCCACGACGCCTCGATCTGGTATCGCAGGCCGCGCAGCGTCTCGCCCGCTTCGCCGGAGACACGAACCTGCGTGCCGAGAGCGCCGACTTCTTCGGTGGACACGCCCGCCGAGTGCGTTCCCTCGATCGCCACGCTCTGCGCGCGTGCAGGCCCGGCCAAGCAGGCCACGAGCAGGCACGACGCGCCGAGCCGGTTCATGGCCAGGCGACCTCGATTTCCTGTCCCGCCGACACGGTCAACGAACCTGAGATGATCTCCGAGCCGGGCCGCCACGCGTGGTACTCGTAATGGCCTGGCCTCGCGCCCGCGATCTCGAACTTCCCCTCGGTGTCACTCACGCCCACCAGCGACGAATCCACCGCCATCACGTACGCCGCCATCGTCGGGTGGATGTTGCAGAAGATTCGGCTCAGGCCCGGCTGGTCGAAGGTGACGAACTTGCTGGTCCCGACGGGGTAGAGCCCGAGGTCGAACCGCTTTCCATCCTTGAACGAGAACACGTTGTGGAAGACGCGATCGCTGTTCGGCATCTCCACTCGGGTACCGACGGGGACGCCGAGCACGTGCGGCAGGAACGCCATGTTCCGCTGATCGAGGACGATCCGCCTCGGCACAACCGGTCCGGAGGGCGTGCCGGACAACCAGACGACGGCATCTTTCTGCGGTGCACCGGCGAGCCGGACGCGGCCGTTTACTGCGTCGGCGCCCGCGGCCTTGCCAGCATGCGCAGTTCCGAGCAGCGCGGCGGCAACAACGGCGGCGGCCTGGGCACGGACGACGAGTGGGAATGACACCAGCGGTTTACCCCACCAGCGTATCGGCCAAGGAAACCGCCAGGATTACTAATGGGCTGGATCCTTAGCCCTTCTCACCTGTGCGTGCAGCCGCTCCATATCCGTTACGATGAACCCGTGGCTCCGACCGAACGCTCCCGTGCCGGCGCGACATGGTCCGCCGTGACCGCCGGTTTGCGGCAGTTCTGGCAGGGCTATTGGCGATCGCCGCGCGGATGTTGAGGGATGGACCCAGTGGCCTGGGAGCAGGACACACGACTTCGTGACCGCCAGAGCGGAAAGCCTGCACGAGCGGGACTCCTGCCCGTGTGGTCGCGCCGCTACCCGGGCGACTGTGGCGAAGAGTAAGCACAAGGCACAAGGCAGAAGGCACAAGGCAGAAGGCAGAAGGCAAACCGGCTACTTCTGCGGAGCTGCCCTCAGGTACTGGGATGGCCATGGGACGCTGACGCCCAGTTCGTGAGCGGCGTGGAGCGGCCAGTACGGATCGCGAAGCAACGCCCGGGCCAGGAACACCGCGTCGGCCCGTTCCTCGCGCACGATCGCGTCGGCTTGAGCAGGGGCCGTGATCAACCCGACGGCGCCGGTTGGAATGCCCACCTCGCGTCGGATCCGTTCCGCAAAGCGGACTTGATAATTCGGACCGATCGGAATCTGCTGGTGGGCCACGTTGCCTCCTGACGAGCAGTCGATCAGATCCACGCCGTGCTCCCGCAATCGCCGCGCGAGCTCCACCGCTTCGTCGACATCCCATCCGCCCGGCGCCCAATCGGTCGCTGAGATCCGCACGAACAGCGGCAGGCGATCGGGCCACTCGCTACGGACCGCGTTCACTACCTCCAGGCACAGGCGGATCCGGTTCTCGAAGCTGCCTCCGTACGCGTCGGTCCGGGTGTTGCTCAGCGGCGACATGAACTCGTGCAGCAGATACCCGTGCGCGGCATGAATTTCGATGATCTCGAGCCCGAGCTCGCGCGCTCGAATGGCGGCGGCACGGAACGCATCCACGACTCCATGCACTTCTTCGATCGAGAGCGCATGCGGCGTTGGGTAGTTCGGCGCGAACGCGTGGCGGTCGGGCCCGACTGGCGTCCACCCGCCGTCCTCCGGTGCAATCGCACCGTGCCCTTCCCAGGGCCGCTTCGTGCTCCCCTTGCGGCCAGCGTGCGCGATCTGCATGCCGGCGGCCGTTCCCTGCTGGCGAATGAAGCGAACGACGGGCTGGAGCGCCTCGGCGTGGGCATCACTCCAGATTCCGAGGTCCTGCGGGCTGATGCGTCCTTCGGAGGTGACCGCGGTCGCTTCGAGCATCACCAGCGCCGCCCCGCCGACCGCGCGCGAGCCGAGGTGTACCAAGTGCCAGTCGTTGGCGAGCCCGTCGATCGACGAGTACTGGCACATCGGGGAAACGAAGATCCGGTTGCGAAAGGCCTGGCCGCGCAATGAGAAGGCGTCGAAGAGCCCGGGCATCCCGATATTGTGTGCCAGCTCGTCGATTTGCGGCGCTTATCGCACGCATGCGCGGCGCGCCTTCGACGAGGTCGGCCGTTTCCGCCTGCCACCCGTGACGAAGAGACCTTCAGCAGCAACGTCCGGTTCCGCTGGAATACCAGCCGGGCAGTGAGCTCTTTGTCGTCTACACGGACGGGCGCGACACGACAGTCGTGGGCTATCCACGGATGCGGAACAGGGCTTTCGTCGTGAAGTGAACCGATTGTTCCGTTTCTGGCGTCAAATGTATGTGTCATTGACACCTTCGCTTGTCCACCCCTACGATGCGCTCGAGGGCCGCGCCGCTAGCCGATTGATGCCATCGCTATTCCAACGAGTTCGTGAGCGCCTTCGGGCGTTCGTGAACCGCGACGCGCGCCAGCCCGTCAGCCGGGCCGCTTCCGCGCGGCTTCCTACCGAGTTCGGCGAATTCGACATCCACGTCTACGAGAGCCCGCGAGAGACGCACGTGGCACTCGTGCGCGGCGACCTCGGCGACGGGCACGACGTGCTGTGCCGGGTCCACTCGTCGTGCGTCACCGGCGATATCTTCCATTCGGAGCGCTGCGATTGCGGGCCGCAGCTCCAGGCGGCGCTGGAGCGGATCGCCAGCGAGGGCCGGGGCGTGCTCATCTACCTCAATCAGGAAGGCCGGGGTATCGGGCTGGCCAACAAGATCCGGGCCTACAAGCTGCAGGAGCAGGGCGCGGACACGGTCGAGGCGAACGAGCGCCTTGGCTTCCCCGCCGATCTTCGGGACTACCGGGCCGCGCTGGAGATGCTCCGAGATCTCGGCGTGAGCTCGGTGCGGCTGATGAGCAACAACCCGAAGAAGCTCGAGGGTCTGGCCGGCGACGGTCTGGCCGTCAACGAGCGCCTGCCGATCGAGATTGCCGCTACCGCCGCCAGCCAGCACTATCTCCGTACAAGAAGGACAAGCTCGGACATATGCTGTCATCCGTCTAACCCCACAGTTCACTTAAGGGGTCACTCCATGTGCGCGCTGATCCGAAGGACACGGGCACGGAGAGGGGGCCATTCGAGCGGATGGCAGGCTCCCCTGACGTGAATTGAGGGGTTAGATGGGTGACAGCGCGCGCGCGTTCTGGGTAACCGGACCCAGCCAGGGCGAGATTCGGCACGTGACGCTGCCGTCACACGGCCCCGACGATGTGCTGGTCCGGACCTGCTTCACCGGCATCAGCCGCGGCACCGAGTCGCTGGTCTTCGCCGGCCGGGTCCCGCCGAGCGAGTGGACGCGGATGCGCGCGCCGTTCCAGGATGGCGATTTCCCTGCCCCGGTCAAGTACGGCTACATGAACGTCGGCGTCGTTGAGGAGGGACCGGCCGAGCTCCGCAACCGCCACGTGTTTGCGTTGTATCCGCACCAGACCCGCTACGTCGTCCCTGCGAGCTGGGCCCACCCGTTGCCGGACGGACTGCCGCCTCGGCGTGCCGTGCTCGCCGCGAACCTCGAGACCGCCGTCAACGGACTGTGGGACGCGCGTCCTCACGTGGGCGATCGGATTACCGTCATCGGCGCCGGCACCGTCGGCTGCCTGGTGGCGTGGCTGGCCGCACGGGTTGTGGCCTGCCGCGTTCAGCTCGTCGACGTCAACCCGCGCCGCGCCGACGTCGCGCGCCTCCTGGGTGTGCCCTTCGCCTCGCCGGAAACCGCCGAAGCCGGAGCCGACGTCGTAATTCACGCGAGCGGCGCGCCCGACGGGCTCGAGCGTGCCCTTCGCCTCGCCGGCGTCGAAGCAACCATCGTCGAACTGAGCTGGTACGGCGATCGGCCGGTGAGCCTGCCGCTCGGCGGCGGGTTCCATGCCAACCGGCTGACGATCGCCGCGTCTCAGGTCGGCCGGATCGCGCCGTCGCAGCGAGCGCGATGGGATACGCGTCGCAGGATGCGACTCGTGCTCGATCTGCTTGGCGATCCGGCGCTCGACGCGCTGCTGACCGGCGAGAGTCGCTTCGATGCACTCCCGGAGACGATGAGCGCGCTGGCCCGGTCGGCAGGCGATACACTCTGCCATGTCGTGAGGTACGACGATGTATAGCGTGAGGGTCCGCGACCATTTCATGATCGCGCACAGCTTCAGAGGAGAAGTTTTCGGGCCGGCGCGGCGGCTGCACGGCGCAACGTATGTCGTCGATGTGGAGCTTTTTCGGATCGAGCTGGATCGCGACGGAATCGTCGTCGACATCGGGCGGGCGACCGACGCCCTGAAGCGTGTCCTGGCCGACCTGAACTTCCGGAATCTCGACGAGGTCCCGGCCTTCGCCGGCCAGAACACGACGACCGAGTTCCTCGCGAAGATCGTCTTCGATGGCATCGTTCACGCGATCGGACACGGCGATCTCGGACCGGGCACTTCGGGCCTCGAGCGCATGCGGGTCACTCTGCACGAGTCCCACATAGCTGCCGCCTCGTACGAAGCCCCGCTTCCACCGCATTCCTGATCCATGGCCGCGGCTGCCTTCGGCGCCTCGCAGATCCGCCGCTACTACGATCGGCAGACTGCCGGCTTCCTCGCCCTGGGACAGGGCGGCGGTGAAGCCGCCATCCACCGCGCCGTGTGGGGACCCGGCGTAACGACACGGAGCGCCGCGTTTCACTTCGTCGAGGATCAGATCGCCGATGCGCTCCCGCGTGTGACGCCAGCGGGCAGCCAGACCACGCCGCACGTCGTGGACCTGGGCTGCGGCGTTGGCGGCAGCCTCACCTACCTGGCTTCGCGGTCGCCGATTCGCGCCACCGGCATCACGTTGAGCGCGGTGCAGGCGGAGATCGCAGCCGACCGGATCGAAAGCTTGAAACTCGCGGACCGCGTCACCTGCATCGAAGGCGACTACACCTCCGTTCCCGCGTCGGTGGCACCCGCGGATCTCGCGTTTGCGATCGAATCGTTCGTCCACGGGCCGTCGCCAGAAGCGTTCTTCGCCGAGTGCGCGCGGCTGGTCCGGCCAGGCGGCATCCTCGTGATCTGCGATGACATGAGACGGCCGACGTCGGACCCCGCGGCCGCGCGTGCGCTCGAGAGCTATCAGCGCGGCTGGCACGTGAACACGCTGCTCAGGCGGGAGGAGCTGATCGCCCGCGCCGAGGCCGCCGGTTTCACGCACGACCACACCACGAACCTCACGCCGTGGCTGGAACTCGGCCGCCCGCGCGACATCGCCATCGAGCTGTTCGCCGCGCTGTTCAGATGGCTGCCGCTGCACCGGACGCCGCTGGGTCACCTAATCGGTGCCAGCGCCTTGCACCGATGCCTGACTCGCGGCTGGATCGGCTACGACATCGTCTGGCTCCGGCGTGGCCGCAGTGAGAAGTGAGAGGCGAGCTGGTGGGACGCTCCATGATCGACCGATTGCGCGCGGCCGTTCACGCACGGCGAGACGAGATGGCGGAGCTCGTCGCCGACCTCGCCGCGATTCCGACCCAGAACCCGCCGGGGGTCGAATACGAACGCGCGCTGCGTGTCTTTGGAGAAGCCTGCGGCCGGCTTGGGTTCGACGCGAGGATTGAGCCCGTACCCGGCGGCCAGCGTCCAGGTCACGAACCGCGCTGGTGGTTGCGCGCCCTGCTGGGCGAAGGCCAACGCGTCGCCCATTTCCACGGCCACGTCGACGTCGTGCCGGCCAACGCTCCCGACCTGTTCACGCCGCGCATCACCGAGGACACCATCTTCGGCCGCGGATCGTCGGACATGAAGGGCGGGCTGGTCTCGATGCTCTACGCGATGCACGGACTGGTAACCGCGGAGGTCAATCTGGGCGGCCAAATCGCGCTCACCGTCGTGCCCGACGAGGAAACGGGCGGCGCGCTCGGGTCGCGGGCATTGCTCGATGCTGGACTCCTCGTGGACCAGCGCGCGGTGGCGATGCTGACCGCCGAACCGACGTCCGGCGTGGTCTGGAATGCGTGCCGCGGCGCGATCACCTGCCGGGTGCGGGTGCCGGGGCGCCCTTCACACGTCGGCCTGCAGTACCTCGGCGTCAACGCGTTCGAGCGGTCCTGGCGCGTGCTCAATTCGCTGCACGCGCTCAAGCAGGAGGTCGAGAGCCGGCACACCGCCTTTCCGATTGAACCGGAGGCGGCGCGGGCCTCGATCCTGATGATGGGCGGCGAAGTCAGCGGCGGGGCCAACTTCAACGTCGTGCCCGACACCTTCGCGTTCAGCGTCGATCGCCGGCTCAATCCCGAAGAGGACTTCGAGACCGAGAAGGCTCGGCTATTCGACGCGATCCATAGCACCGGCGTCGGAGCCGAAATCGAGATCGTCCAGCAAGCCCGGCCTGCCGGCGTGCCCGATTCGGCGCCGGCCGCACGCGCGCTGGCCGCGGCAATCGAGGATGTGCGCGGCGAACCGGCTCGCTTCGAGCTCTGCCCGGGAATGCTGGAGATCCGCTTCCACGCGGAGAAGGGCGTGCCGGCCTTTGCCTACGGCCCGGGCCTGCTCTCCGTTTCGCACGGGCCCAAGGAATTCGTGAAACGCCGCGATCTCGAGGAGTGCGCGGTCGTCTACGCCCAGGCCGCGATCAATCTGCTGCCCTGATCAACCCGACAGAGCGGTTGACGGATCGACGCGGGTACGATCGCGACGCGCCCGCGCCGGATCCGGAACCTACTTCGGCTCCGGAATCGACTTACCCGTGAGGTCGAGGAAGGTGATGTTACTGAAGCCGCTCAGCTGATCCTTCACCTTTGTATAGTCCCCGACCACCACGACGACCGAGTCCTGCGAGCCGAGCAGCATCTCCGCGCCGGTCTTGACGGCTTCGGCTGAGGGCTGCGAGATCTGCCGCTGGAACGTCTCCGGGTAATCGCGGGGCAGGCCGAATGTATTCACGGTGTTGATCGTTCCCGCAAACCCGGCTTGCGACGCGTTCTGCAGCAGGAACACGCCGCGCGAGTACTGCTTGGCGTCGGCAAGCTCCTCGGCCTCCGGTCCGCCGGCGCGCAACTTGTCGATCTCGCTATAGATCTCCTTGATGGTGGCGCCGGTCACGTCGTTGCGAACGTCGGCGACGGCGCGATAGAGCCCGCCCTCGGCCATCGCCTGGAACACCGAGCCCGGCGAGTAGGTGTAGCCCTTCTCTTCGCGGATGTTGCGGACCAGGCGCGAGTCGAACGCGGCGCCGTAGATCTGGTTCGCCAGCTGCAGCGTGTACCACCGCTCATCGTCACGCTTGATCGTGAAGTTGCCGACCGAGATCGACGACTGCACGCTGTTTGGACGCTGGACGAACACGAGCCGGCGTCCCTTCAGCTCCGGCAGGACAGCTGCTTTGGGCGAGGGCGCCGCACCCCGGGCCCAGCTGCCGAACGCCTTCTCGACCGCCGCAAACACCGCGTCTGGCGCCGCGTCACCGACGATGACCAGAAACGCGTTGTTCGGATGGTAGTAGGTCTTGTGGTACTCGACGAGCGAGGCGCGGTCGATCGCCGGAAGCGTCTCGGGTGTCACGCCGGTTCGCGCGTACGGGTGTTCTCCGAACAGGGACAAGCGGAATACCTTGTTGGCGACGAATTGCGGCGAGGCGAGCTGTGCTTGGAGCTGCTGTTCGGTGTTGGCCTTGATCAGGTCGAGCTCGTCCTGCGGGAACGTGGGATTACGGACGACGTCGGCGACGAGCGTCACCATCTGCGGGAGGGTTTCCGCCAGACCGCGCATCTGGAACGAGGTGGAATCCTGGCCGGCCGCGCCCGAGAGCGTGGCGCCCAACCCGAACACCTCGCGCTTGAGCTGCTCGCTCGATCGTGTGGTCGTGCCTTCCTGCGCCGCCTCGGCGACGATCTGCGCGAGACCCGCCTTGGCCGGCGGATCGACGGCAAGACCGGCCTTGACGGTCAGGATTGCCGAGAGCTTCGGGACGCTGCCGTAGCGGACGGCAATCACCCGCAACCCGTTCGACAGCGTCCGCTCGACGCGTCCCGGTGGTGCAAACGGCTTCTCGGGTCCGACCTCGGGCTTCGGGAGCGCCTGCGCACCGGCTCGTGGACCGGCCAGGAGCGCGACCGCGGTGACGGCGACGAGCATCTGGCTACGATGGCGGACGATCATCGCGCACCTCCCTGCGACGGCTTCGCCGCCGGGCGGCTGTCGATGGACGTGCGGTTGCCAGGAACCAGCCATTTCGCAGCCGCGGCCTTGACGTCTTCGACGGTCACCTTGTCGATCTCGTCCAGGATCGTGTTGATGCGCCCCGGGTTGTCGTCGAACAGCGCGAAGATGCCGAGCAGGTTGGCGCGCCCGAAGCGGGGCATCGAGCCGCCCTCGAGCTCGTCCAGAAAAGACGAGCGCACGGTGACCTTCGCCTGCTGGAGCTCGGCTGGCGAGATCCCCTTTTCGCGCACTTCCGCCAGCACGCTTTCGATCGCTGACAGCACCTGGTCCGCCTTCTTGTCGGCGAGATAGTCCACGCGCATGGTGTAGAGCATCGGCCCTTTCATGTCCCAGTTGCTGCCCAGGAGATTCAGGCCGCCGCCCGACGACACGGCGAGCCGCTCCTCGCGTACGAGCTTGCGATGCATGCGGGCGCTGTCGTCGCTGTTCAACAGCGGATCGAGCACGCTCAACGCGAAAAAGTCCTTCGACATCCGCGCTGGCATGTGCCAGGCCACTGCCAGCGCCGGCGTGCGGGCCAGCTTGTCTTCTCTCGTGAACTGCTTCATCTCGGTCTGAGGCGGCTCGGACACATCGGCCGCGGCCGGCAGCGTCTGTTTCGGGATCGATCCGAAATGGCGCTCGGCCAGCCTGCGCACGTCAGCAACGGTCGTGTCACCGACCACGACGAGCACGGCGTTATTCGGTGCGTAGTAGGTCTTGAAGAAGTTCCGCACGTCTTCGAGCGTGGCCGCTTCGAGCTCGGTCAGGTCGCCGTAGAAGTTGTGCGCGTTGTGCCAGTTGGTGTTGGCGCGCTCCCAGATCTCCAGCCACTCGAACGCGGCATGGGGCTGGTTCAGCACGTTGACCCGAACCTCCTCGCTGACCACGTTCTGCTGGTTCTTCAGGTTCTCGGCGCTCACATCGAGCGAGCGCATGCGGTCGGCCTCGAGCCAGATGGCCCGCTCCAGCCCGTTGACCGGCAGGGCCTCGAAGTAATTCGTGTAGTCGAACCGGGTCGAGCCGTTGACGACGCCGCCCGCCTCCTGCATGAGGGAGACGTGCTCCATCTTCTTCACCTGGGCCGAGCCCTGGAACATCATGTGCTCGAAGAGGTGCGCGAACCCGGTGCGGCCTTTCGGCTCGACCCGGAACCCGATGTTGTAGATGACCTCGACGAGCGCAACCGGCGCCGTGTGGTCCTCGCTCACCACCACCTTCAGGCCGTTCGGCAGCGTGAAGTACTCCACCGGTACCTTGAATCCCTGGGCTCGTCCCGGCGTGGCGGTCGCCACGATCACGAGGGCGGCGAGCATTACAAAGTGCGGTCTTGGCATCTTGGTCACCGTTCGTGGGCGGTATGGCCCGATTCGGAACTGTAGACGAACGAACGCGTTCAACGGTTTCTTGCCGTCGAGCCGCCGGATCGCCGGATCACAGGACGCGCGAGATCCGGGACAGCGCCGGCTCGGGCTCGGCCGTGGACCGCAAGTCGCAGTCGAACAGCACGTCGCCGCCCATCCGGAACACACGGTAGGACGGCCGCAGGCAATCGCGCAACTGCGCGGGAGGCTGGAGGCGAATCGCAGGCCGCCCGCCGCCGATGATGACCGGCGCGACCGCCAGGTGCAGGCGATCCAGTAGACCCGCTTCGAGGAACGCCGATACGGTCACACCGCCGCCCTCGACGAACACGCGTGCGCAGCCCCGATCGCGCAGCACGCGCAGCAGCGCCGCCGGCGCTCCGCCGGGGCCGTCGCCAGCAACACCGATCACCGGCGCATCGCCCACCCGGGTCTCGCCGCCCGCCACGTGCTCTTCGAGACAGACGTACAGAGTGGGCGCGGCGCCATCCGAAAACACGCGGAAGCGCGGCGATAGCCGCCGCGACGGATCGAAAATCACCCGCAAAGGGTCCGGACCCGGCACGTGCCGCGTCGTCAGTTGGGGATCGTCGGCCGCCACCGTCCCGGCGCCGACGACCACGGCGTCGCAGAGTCCGCGGAGCCAGTGCATGTGAACGACGTTGGCGTGGCCGGTGACGAACTGCGAGTCGCCGGACTCGGTTGCGATGAAACCGTCGAGCGACTGCCCGAGATGACCGATCGCGATCGGGCGACGTCGCGTGGCGCTGCACAGTGGAAGGTAGAGGTCGAGGACCTGTCCGCGCGGATCGCCAGGGCCAATCGCCGACTTCCAGCCGCGGCCTGGACACCAGACGAGCACCGCGTCGATCGCGCTCGCGTTGACGGCTATCAGACGGCCGTCACGAAAGGCAAATGTGTGGTTCCGCGGGTCGCCATCCAACGACTCGGCGAACTCGGCCGCGGCCCTTACCAGATCCCAGGCCACATCCTCCGTGGACTCCGGGACGGCGTGCACACCTTCCTCTGACACTTGCAGCAGTGTATTTCAATAAGCATTCCCTCGAAGCGCCGCGACCGAGGCCACGAGACTCTCAAGACCTCGCGGTGACCTCGACTACACTGCGGCAATGTCTTCGTCCCCGCAGACTCCGTGGCACGCGCGCGGACTGCTGTTCGAGAACTGCAGTTGCCAGCTCGTCTGCCCCGGACACATGCACTTCAGCCAGGCGTGCACCCACGAGCGATGCCTCGGCTACTGGGCGATCCGCATCGACGAGGGCACCTACGGCGACATCCCGCTGTCAGGCGTCAGGGCGTTCATCGCTTTCGACTGCCCGCAGCACATGATTGAGGGCAACTGGACCGAGGTCGTGATCATCGACGATGCGGCGACCGCGGCTCAACGCGTCGCGGTCGAGGCGATTCTGCAGGGGCGGGCCGGCGGCTCGTGGTCGCTGCTGGCCAAATTCGTGTCGCGATGGCTCGACACCCAGTACCGGCCGATCGAGTTCACCGAAGAGCCGAATGCGAAGCACGCGCGCATCCCCGGTCTGCTCGACGCCTCGATTACCGACATCAAGGGCCGCGACCGATCCAAGCCGGTCGAGTTCGAGAACATCTTCAACCAGATCCACGCGCCGAGGCAGGTGCTCGCCCTCGGGAGCACGACCTATGACGACGGAGTGATCCGGATCGCGACGAAGCAGACCCACGGCCTGCACTCCAGGTTCGAGTGGATCGTCAACTGAGCAACAACAACGCCGCGGCCGCGGCAATTGTCGCCGGCGCTGCCTTGGTTGCCGCCGGTTTCGCATCGGCGCTCGCCTCGGGAGCGCCGCTGCTTCATCCGCACGAGACGGCACCCACCGCCAGCGGCTTCCTCTCGGCCGTTGTGATGTGGCAGGCGATGATGATCGCGATGATGACGCCCACGGTTGCTCCGTGGGTGACCGCGTTCGGCCGGCTCATGCCCGTACCAGCGGGCAGCCGGGCAGCAGCCGGATCGCTGGCCTTCGCCTTCGGCTACTTTGCGGTGTGGCTTGCGTACAGCGTCGCGGCTGCGGCGCTGCAGGTCGCGCTGTCGGTCGCGGGTCTCGTTGGCGCTCACGGCGCTCCGCCTCGGGTCGCGGCGCTCGTGCTGATCGCGGCGGGGGTGTTTCAGTTCGCGCCTGTTCGCCAGGCGTGCCTCACGCATTGCCGGAATCCGATCAGCTATCTCCTGACCAGGTGGCGGACCGGGCCCCCAAGCGCATTCCGGTTGGGACTGGCTCACGGCGCCTACTGCGTCGGGTGCTGCTGGCTGCTGATGTTGACCGGCCTCGCCGTCGGCCTCATGAACCTCGCGTGGATGGCGCTCGTTACGGTCGCGGTGGCAGTCGAGCAGACCGCGCCCGGAGGCGTCTGGGTTGGGCGCGCCCTTGGCGCGGGACTGATCGCCTGGGGCGCGGTTCTGGCCTGGCCCGCTTGAAGGTCCTAATGGAATATAAGGCACGATGCCGGGTTCGAGAAAACCGTTGATACGCTCCACTCGCGGTCTCGTATACAGTTCGACTCGCTTGGGTGTCCACTCGTCTGGAGGCTAAGAGGTATGACCCGTGCTTTAGCGTTCTTCCTGCTGGTCGTGGCGCTCGCCGCCAGCCTGCCGCGCCTGGGGCTGCCGCTGGCCGCGCAGTCGCGGGCCACGGCCACCGGCGTCGCGGTGATACCGCACGAAGCCGTGGCCAATTTCTTCAAGAACCCGCCGGGCATCTACACCGGCGAGAACATGGGCATCGCCACGAACTCGAAGGGCAACATCTTCATCTACCACCGCGCCAACGAGACGCGGCTGTTCGAGTACACCCCTCAGGGACAGTTCGTGCGCGAGATCGGCCGCGGCAACTACGGCTTCGCGTTCGCGCACTCGGTCCGCGTCGACGCCCAGGACAACATCTGGGCGGTGGACGAAGGGACCGACATGCTGGTCAAGTTCAGCCCCGAGGGGCGGGTGCTGATGGTGATCGGGCGCCGGACGGACCCGGTCGAGGAGACCGGCAACATGCCGGGACAAGGCGCGTATCACGGCCGCAACGAGAAGTACCGCTTCGGCCGGCAGACCGACGTGGCCTTCGATCAGCAGGGCAACATCTTCGTGTCCGACGGCTACTTCGACGGACGCGTGGTGAAGTACGACAAGACCGGCCGGTTCATAAAGGCGGTGGGCAAGCGCGGCAACGGCAACCTCGAGTTCAACACGCCCCACTCAATCGCGACCGACTTCAAGGGCAACGTCTACGTCGGCGACCGCGGCAATCAGCGCGTGCAGGTGCTCGACAACGATCTCAACTGGAAGGCGAACTACACCAACGTCGGCAACCCGTGGGCGGTGTGCGTATCGGGCGGCCCCGGCCCGAAGGACCCTGGGAAGCAATACCTGTTCGTGTCCAACTCGTGGCCTGACAGCGCGCCGGCAGCGCAGGCGGAATACACCGGCGAGGTCTACATGATGGAGCTCGACGGCACCATCGTCGGCAAGTTCGGACGCGCCGGGAAGGCGCCCGGCGAGTTCGCCACCATCCATCAGATGGACTGCCGCGATCCGCGGACGATCTACACGGCGGAAATCAACGACTGGCGCTCGCAGAAGATCCTGCTGAAGCCGTCCAACACGACCAGCGCGCAGGGAGCAGGGCGATGAGCGCGGCCAGGCAGAAGGCACAAGGCACAAGGCCAAAGGCTCGACTCGCTGGCGCCGCGCTGCTGGCGCTGGTCATCGCCGGCGGCTCGATTGCGGCGCAGAACACCGCCGAGATCGCGTTCGATACCAACGCGGATCTCCTGCGGACACCAACCGACGTCTTCGTCGGTGAAGTCGGCGGCGTCGGGACGAATTCGAAGGGGCAGATCTTCGTCTACACGCGGACCGGCCATCCCTACGGCACCCTCGGCGACAACCGCACGTTCTATCGCGGCGGCTCGCGGCTGTTCCAGTTCGACCCCAACGGCAAGTTCGTTCGCGAGCTGGGCCAGGACGTCTACGGCTTCAACGCCGCGTTCGGGCTCCGCATCGATCCCCAGGACAACATCTGGACACTCGATGAAGGCGCGAACCAGGTCGTGAAGTTTGACAGCGAGGGCCGCGTGGCGCTGGTGCTCGGCCGCAAGCCGGAGGCCATCAACGTCCGGGCGCGGCAGGCGCCTGGCCCGCCGGAGGGCGGGGCGGCCGGCGGCGGAGCGGGTGGCGGCGGCGCAGCCGCTGGCGGCGGCGCCGGGGCCGGTGGCGGAGCCGCAGCCAACCGTCGCCCGGGAGAGGGCACGCCGGGCTCCACGTTCAGCAAGCCCAGCGACGTGGCCTGGGACAAGGCCGGCAACATCTACGTCGCCGACGGGATGGGCGCGAACAACCGGGTTGCTAAGTTCGACAAGGACGGTCGCTTCATCAAGCAGTGGGGCTCGACCGGCACCGAGCAGGGCCAGTTCCGGGGCGTGAAGGCGATTGCCATCGACGCGCAGGGCGACGTCTACGTCGCTGACCTCGGCAACAAGCGCATCCAGGTGTTCGATGGCGACGGCACGTTCAAGCGCCAGTTCGCTGGCGTCGGAACGCCGCTGACGATGTGCATGACGCGCGGGGCGACGCAGTATCTCTACGTCTCGCACTCCGGAGATCCCGATGGGATGGAGGACGCCGCCATCTACAAGGTGCGCCTCGACGGCGGAGTCGTCGGAAAGTTCGGCTCGGCCGGAAAGCTGCCCAAGGAGTTCGGTCTCGCCAATTCGATCGACTGCCGCAGCGAGAACGACCTGCTCGTCGGTGAGATGACGAACTGGCGAATTCAGAAAATCTCGCTGAAGAGCGCGACAGCTCGCTGACAAGGCAGAAGGCACAAGGCAGAAGGCACAAGGCAGAAGGCAGAAGCAAAGGCAGCAACATTTTTGCCTTTTTGCCTTCTGCCTTTTGCCTTGCCCGTTACTTCCCCGCCGCCTGCACCGACAGGCTCACCTTCACGTCGTCGCCGACCAGGAAGCCGCCGGTCTCGAGGGCCGCGTTCCAGGTCAGTCCGTAATCCTTCCGGTTCAGCGCGACTTCGCCCTCGAACGCGATCTTCTGGTTGCCCCAGGGATCCACTGCCGCGCCGAGATAGCTCACGGGGATCACCACCTGCCTCGTCACGCCGCGCATCGTCAGATCGCCGGTGACCTCGAATTCGTCGTTCCCCTTCGGCGCGATCGCGGTGCTGCGGAACGTGATCGTCGGGTACTGGTCGACTGCGAAGAAGTCGGCGGAGCGCAGGTGCGCGTCGCGGTCGGCGACGCCGGTGTCGATGCTGCCGGCCTGAATACTGAAGGTCACCGTAGAGCGCTGCGGCTCGGCCTCGTCGAACGCGATGGCGCCGTCGAAGTCGGTGAACCGGCCGCGCACCTTGCTGATCAGGTGCCGTACCTGGAAGGCCGCTTCGGAGTGGGTCTTGTCGATCTGGAACGTGCGGGTGGCGGTGGCGGTAGTCATGGTTTTCTCCTATTTAGCTGTTCAAACTGTAAGTGTTTAAACACTCATTTGAGACGCCGAAACCCGGAAAAGGTGTCGCGTGGTCACCTTACTCCTCGGTATCGCGCAGCTCAGCCAGGGTGTCGGTCAGCTGCCGGAGCTTTTGCTGGCCGATGCCGCGCAGCCGCTCCTTGTGAAATGCCCGCACTGGCCCGTCGAGGCGGGCGAGCACGTCCAGGCCCTTGGGGGTGATGTGGGTCCGCACCAGCCGGCGATCGCTATCTTCGCGGGCCCGGCCGATGAGCTTCTGATCGGTCATCCGGTCGAGCAGGCGCGTCACGTCCGGCACGGGTCGCAGCAGCCGAGCCCCGATCTCGTTCCTGCACAAGCCGGCGTCGCCTGCGCCGCGCAGAATACGGAGCACGTTGTACTGCGTCGGCGTGAGGCCGTGGGGCTTGAGCACCTGCACCATGGCGTGCTCGAGCAATGCCGCCGTCCTCGCGATGCTGAGGTGCGTTTCCTCCTCGAGCAGGTCGAACGGCTTGTTCTGTTTCAGCTCGATGTGGAGCGGGCGGGCCACGATCGAAATATACGTGTTTAAACACCTATTGTCAAGGACGGCCGTGGGGACAGGCCTTTTGCGATAATTCGGCCGTGCTTTCCTCCTTGCAGCGGCGCCGCGCGTTCGGCGCGCTGTTCACCGGCGTCGCGGTTTCCACGACGGGATTTCTGGCCTCCAACACCGTCAACGGCCTCATCGCGGAAGACCTGACAGGCACGACGACCTGGAGCGGCCTTCCTGCTGCCGCGAGCGTTCTCGGCACCGCGGCCGGCGCGACTGCCCTCGCCGCGGTCGTCCGTCGCAGCGGCCCGCGGACCGGCCTCACGATCGGTTACGCGGTCGCGACTGTGGCCACGCTCGCCGCATCGGTCGCGATCAGCTCGCGCGGCTTCGTCACGTTCGTCGTCTCGATGTTCGTTTTCGGCGTCGGGTTCGGTTCCAATCGCCTGGCTCGATATGTGGCCGCGGATCTCTATCCGCCCGAGCAGCGCGCGACGATGATCGGCTGGATCGTGTGGGCGGCCACCATTGGCGCGGTCGCAGGTCCGGCGCTGCTCGCCCCGTCGCGGGACGCGGCCGACACCGTCGGCATCAACGGCCTAATCGGTCCCTATCTCGTGTGTGCTATCGCATGCGTCCTTTCTACCGGCGCGATGCTCACCGCTCCGCCGGCCATGGACGCACCACCCTTGCGCGGCCGGACCGATGCGCGTCTGGTTCCGATCAGCACGCTGCTCCGCGATCCGGGCGTCACGCTGGCGCTGAGCTCGATGGTCTCGGGCCAGTTCGTGATGGTGCTGCTGATGACGATGACACCGCTGCACATCCGGCACGAGGGGCACGGCCTCGGAGCGATCGGCCTCGTCATCTCGGCCCACACGTTGGGGATGTACGCGCTCTCGCCGCTCACGGGACGCATCGGCGATCGCTTTGGACGGATCCCGCTGCTCGTCGCCGGCGTCGCCACGCTGGTCCTCGCAGGATTCGTCGGCATGACGGCCGGCGGTTCGTATCCTCAGCTCCTCGCCGCGCTGCTGCTCCTCGGCATCGGCTGGAATCTCGGATTCGTGGGCGGCAGCGCACTCCTCACCGATTCGGTGACTCCGGCCGAGCGCGTGCGAGTGCAGGGCCTGGGCGACGCGCTGGTCTGGGGCGGCGGTGCGCTCGCCAGCATCGGATCCGGCTGGATGCTCGAGCATTCGGGCTTCGCGATGCTGAGCGGGGTGGGATCCCTCCTGGCACTGGCACCGGTGGCGGCGCTCGTTCGCTACCGCCGCTCCGCGCGCCCGCGCGTCGCGACCGCGGCATAGTCACCGGCTCCGACGTCTGCTCGTTCGGCGCGGACCGCGCTCATGGCGACCGCGACGACGGTCCGGTCATCCTGCCAGTCCGCAACCCCTTCCGGACCGGTGCCGGCCTTTGCGAAGCTCATCACCTGCGCGCACGTTTCTTCGGCCGACGACCCGGCCTCCGCGAGCGCGCGTACCTGCTGTTGGAATCGCGCCGCGCCGGCATCGCCGAGCGCCTCGGTCACGCCGTCGCTCACGAAGACGACAACGTCCCCGGGCCTGAGCGGCACGTCCCGCTGCTGATAGCGGGCCCCGGTCAGGATGGCCGCCGCAGGGCCGGTCGGATCCATCAGCTGCAGATGTCCGGGCCCGGCCACCACTCCCGACGGGTGCCCGGCATTGGCGTAGGTGAGCGCACCACGCCCGGCATCCACGAGACTGATGATGGCCGTGATGTAGGGGCCGCCTTCCCACTGTTCGAACAGGCGCGACGAGAGCTGCCCGAGGAGTCGGGCAGGCTCGCTGGACTCGGCGGCCAGCGATCGGAACGCGGCCCGCACCGTGGAAAGCGCCATCGCCGCCGGGACACCCTTTCCAGACACGTCGGCGACGAGGACGAGATAGCGCCCGTCGGACACCCTGACGATGTCGTAGAAGTCTCCACCGATCCTGCCGGCGGGTGTAAGCTCGGCGGCCCAGGTGAGGCCATCGTTCGCGTGCGGCAACCGCGGCAGGAGCCGGCGCTGCATGTCGGCGGCGATCGCGAGCTGGGTGTCGAGGACGAGCTGCTCTCGCTCTTTGACCGCAAGCTCGAGCCGCGTCGCTCTCAGGTGGCGCCACAAGTACACCGCCACCCCCAGTGCGCTGGCCAGCAGCACGTCGGATACCCACGTGAGCTCGAGCTCCGTGGGTTCGAACACGCGGATGAGCGCGAGCTCGAGAACCCCGGCGATGAGGTAGCCCGACGCCGCGACGATCGCGGCTTCCGCCACGATCGGCCAGCGGCCCGGCGCAGCGCCGCCACGCGATCCCGTCGCCATGGGTGCGCCTACTGTAGGGGAGATTCGACCGCGACCGCCAGCGGTAACCGCGACCGCGCCGGTCAAGTGGTGCCGTAGCTCTTCAGCCACAGCAGCGCGTCGGAAAGGGTTCGGTCCAGTACGGCCAGGTTGTTGCTGAAGCGATGATCGGCAGCCTCGATGAGCCATAACCGCTTTGGCTCGCAGGCGTTGGCCACCACGCGCTGGACCTCGTGCACCGGCACGAACTCGTCGCGCGTCGAGTGGATTACCGCAATGGGGGCCGGGGCAGCACGACCGATCAGCGAGGCGGTGCTGAACGACGGCTCGTTCGGCGGCCGGTGGGTGACATAGATCATGGCATCGCGCCACCTCCAGCCAAGCTCGTTGATGTCAGGGAGGCCGAGCGCGACGACCCCGCCGATGCGTGCGCGCGTGTCGGCGTCGGTCGCCGCCAGCACCGACAGCCCGGCGCCTTCGGATACCCCGACGAGCACGGGCTTGGCGCTGCTGCCGCGGGCGGCGAATTCCACGAGCGCGCGGTAATCAGCCGGCTCGTCTTCGGGTCTGAGTGTGGTGGTCCCAGTCGTGAAGCTGCTCAGGTACGCCCTCACGTCGAAGCCGACGACGAAATACCCTTGTTCCGCCAGCGTCTCGGCCACGTGAGGGCCGAGGTGAATCCAGCCGCCGTCACCGCTCGAGACAATGGCCGCCGGACCGCCTCGCTGGCCATACGTCCTCAGCAGCTGGGCGTGACCGCGGAGCCAGATGGTTTCGGTCGCCTCGGCGTGAGCCGGAACGGCCCACGCCACAGATGCGACCACGACCGCGATCAGCTTCGCTGCCCGCATCGGAAGGCTCCTCAATCGAGCGTGAGGAAAAGCGACGAGGTGAGAAATGAAGGAGCAAAACCGGATCCACCGCTTCTGCCGAGCTCCACTTCCCACCTCACCGTGTTCGCTTCAGCTGCCGGAGTCTTCCGGCATCCTGCTACGACTGCGCGTGCGGCAGCGCGACAAACACCGTCGCGCCGTTGCGGCTCACGAGCACCAGTGCCGGCGCGTCCTTGTGCGTGTCGAGCGCCGACCTGAGATCCTGCACGCTCTCGACCTCGCGTCCGTTGACCTTCTTGACCACGTCGCCGGGCTGAAGCCCTGCATCGGCGGCGACGCCGGCCGGATCCACGTCGGTGATGACGAGACCCTTCTCGGTCTTCGGCAGCTCGAGCTGCGCGGCCACCCGCGGCGTGAGCGGGGTCACGCTCATGCCCAGCCCGCCAGTGTGTTCGCCACCGTCGTCGCCGGAGCGTGACGCACGCACCTTCTCCGATTCGCGCTCGATCACCGTTGCCGAGATCGATGTGGGCTTGCCATCGCGCAGAACTCTGAGCGTGACGGCGGTGTTAGGCGCCAGGCTGGCCACGCGGTTGCGCAGCGAGTTGGAATCGGTCACCGGCTGGCCGTCGAGCTCGGTGATCACGTCACCCTCCTTCAGGCCGGCCTTCGTAGCGGGGCTGCCTGCTTCCACGCTGCTCACCAGCGCGCCGCGGGTGTTCGACAGGCCGAGGCTGTCAGCCAGTTCGGGAGTCACGCGCTGCACCGTCACGCCCAGCTTGGCGCGATGGACCACGCCTTCCTTGATCAGCTGATCGGCGACCGCGCGGGCCATCCCCGAGGGAATAGCGAAGCCGAGGCCGATGTTCCCGCCGGAGGGCGACAGAATCTGCGCGTTGATACCGAGCAGCTCGCCCTGGAGGTTGACGAGCGCGCCGCCGGAATTGCCCTGGTTGATGGGCGCGTCGGTCTGGAGGAAGTCCTCGTAGCTGCCGTCGCCGACGCCGGTGGCGCGGCCCTTGGCGCTGACGATCCCCATCGTCACGGTCTGGCCAACGCCGAGCGGGTTCCCGAACGCCAGCACCACGTCGCCGACACGGGCGTGCTCGGAATCGCCGTAGGCCACGGTCGGAAGACCGGTGGCGTCAACGCGGATCACAGCCAGATCGCTCGGCTCGTCGGTGCCGACCACGCGGGCTGCGAGTGAGCGGCCATCGGCGAGATCGACGCGGATGCGGTCCGCGCCGCCGGCCACGTGATTGTTCGTGAGGATGTAGCCGTCGTTGCGGATGATCACGCCCGAGCCGAGACCGCTCTCCCGCCGCGGGCGAGGCGTGCCGCGGAACTGCCGGCCGAAGAACGGGGCCAGCTCCTCGGGGAGCGAGGTCTGTGTCGCCTCGGCGCGCTTCTCGACGCGCACGGTGACGACGGCGGGGGCAACGCGATCGACGATCCCGCTGTACGACGGCGCGAGCGGCAGCGCCGGGTTCTCCACGACGCGAGGCGCCGCCGTTGCCGGAGCCGCCATCGCTGCCGCGGGAGTCGCTGCCGGTTGGTCGGCGGCCCAGAGGTGCTCGTGGCCGGCCGCGGCGCCAAGCGCCAGCGTCAGCACGGCGAGCCCTGCGGTAGCAAGACGCAGCGGTTGCCGGAACAGGGAGTCACGGGTGGTGGTCTCGTTCATGTTTCGTCCTTTCACTTCATTGGACGAACGATCGCATTGCGTTGGCCTGTCGAGGGAATGACAAGTGTGTAAGCCGGGTGCGGCACCGCCCCTGACATTTGTGTCATGGTGCCGATAGAACGACGTCATCACACGGCGATATCGTGGGGACATGCCACGTCCTCCGGTTGCCGCCGCCGGCATGCTATTCGCCGCGGCGCTGGCATCTGCCGCCCCGGCCAAGCCGCACGAAGCCTGGGGTGCCGGCGTCATCGAGAGGGTTGATCCCGCGGCTCGCTCGCTCGTCCTCAAGCAGGGCGCTCACGAGATGACGTTCGCGGTCGCAGAGACCGCGCAGGTGCTCGAGGGCAAGACGTCGCGCTCGCTCGAAGATCTGTCGAAGGATATCGGCCGGCAGGCGAAGGTGCGCTACATGATCACCGGAGGGACCAAGACCGCCGATCGCGTCGAGGTCTCGACCCACCCCGCTACGCACGCGGCGAAGTAGCTGCGGGCCGTGCTTTCGGCAGCGTGACGGTGAACGTGCTGCCAACGCCGGGCGTCGATGCGACGCCAACGGTCCCGCCGTGGGTTTCGACGATCGCCTTGACCAGCGACAGGCCAAGCCCCAGGCCTCGCGCCGAGCGGCTCGGTTCGGCGCGATACAACCGATCCCAGATGAACGGCAGGTGCTCCGCCGCGATCCCGCTCCCCGTGTCTTCAACGGTAAACGTCACGTGGTCGCCCTGATCGGCCGCGGCCATCCGGATTCGCCCTCCGGCGCTGGTGTACTTGACCGCGTTCTCGAGCAGGTTGGCGAGCACCTGCCGCAACCGCGTCGCGTCGGCCACCACTCTCAGCCCCGCCGGCGCTTCGGTCACGATCTGCAGCCCGCGATCTTCGGCTTCGTCCGCGAATAGCGCCACCGCCTGTTCGACAACGACCGGCACCTCCACCAGTTCGTCGTGGAGCCGCATCGTGCCGGTTTCGGCCTGCGAGATGTCCATCAACGCCGTGAGGGTGGCGTTGACACGCTCGGCCTCCTCGAGCGCCTGCCCCAGCCCCTCCTTGAGCGCCGCCGTATCGTCGGACACGATGGCCGCTTCAGCGACGTTGCGGAAGCGAGTGAGCGGCGTCCGCAGATCGTGTGCGACGTTGTCGAGGGCGCCGCGCATGCCGCCGACGAGCGTCTGGAGGCGGCCGAGCATCTCGTTTACCAGCATGCCCAGCTCGTCGAGCGGATCGTCGGAGCCCCGGGCCGGGACTCGCGCGTCGAGCCGGCCGGTCC
This sequence comes from uncultured Acidobacteriota bacterium, assembly GCA_963709325.1. Lineage (GTDB taxonomy): Bacteria > Acidobacteriota > Vicinamibacteria > Vicinamibacterales > UBA2999 > VFZN01. Next base: position 961,399 of record CAVPVV010000003.1, read on the forward strand.
TCAGGATCTCGCGGACTGCGGCGTCGAGCTCGCGAATCGGCCGAAGACCCGCGGTGGTGATGAGCACGCCGCCGACCGCGGCAATCAGGACGATGAGGGCGCCGATCTGCAGGGCACGCTCGCGAAAGCGCCGCAGCAGCTCGTCGCGGACGTGCGAGCTCCGGCCGACCTGCACCGTGACGCCGTACGGCAGATCGACGCTGCCCAGCTCCAGCACTGCGCCGCCAGTCGGATCCGCGATCGATTGCCAGGGTGACGTGCCGCGGGGCTGATCCAGCGTTGACAGGTCGAAAGCGGCCCATCCCGGCGGGGTCGCGAAATACACGACCTCCGCCTGCTGGTTGACCACCCTGACCATCAGCCGTTCGTGCTGGCCTTCGCTCGCGTCGTTCTCCAGCAGGCGGCGTAATCCGGGCAGGCCGGCCCGCGCGTACTCCGTGGCGTAGCGGCCGAGCATCGACTGCAGCACCTCGTGATCCTGGCCCTCGAGCGCGCGTGCGAGCAGCAGATACGTGACCACCGCCAGGGCCGCCGCGCTCGCCACGAAGAGCGCCGCGTACCAGAGCCCGAGGCGCCAGGCGAAGGCGTGGCGGAACGACGACTCACTCCACCTTGAGGACATAGCCAACGCCCCGCACCGTGTGCAGCAGCCGGGGCTCGAAGCCCTTGTCGATCTTCTCGCGCAACCGGTGGACCAGGACGTCAACGGCGTTGGTGCCGGTGTCGAAGCTGTAGTCCCACACGTGCGACACGATCATCGCCTTCGACACCACCTTGCCGGGGTGGCGCATCAGCAGCTCGAGGAGCGCATACTCCCGCGGCCTCAGCTCGATGTTCGTCCCGGAACGTTCGACCCGCCGCGTCAGGCGATCCAGCGTCAGGTCGGCCAGCGACAGCGAGGTCGGCTCAGCGGCACGGTGGCCGCGGCGGGTCAGCGCCTGCACGCGGGCAAGCAGCTCGGCGAAGGCGAACGGCTTGGTGAGGTAGTCGTCGCCGCCGCTCTGGAGCCCCTGGACGCGATCGTCCACCCTGTGTCGCGCGCTCAGGAACAGGACCGGCGTCTGGACGCCGGCCCGCCGCAGCGCCGCCACCAGGCTGAGCCCGTCGAGCCGCGGCAGCATGACGTCCACGATGGCCGCCTCGTAGGGCTGCGTCCGGCACAACTCGAGGCCATCGACCCCGTTGTCGGCAACGTCTACCGCGAAGCCTTCCTGGCGGAGACCAGACGCCACAAACTCGGCGATGCTGCGGTCGTCTTCGACGACGAGGATGCGCATTCCCAGAAGATAGCGCAGGCGGAGCGCCGTGGCAGCGATGACTGAAAATCAAGGCCCAGTTCGCCGATGATGAAGATTGGAGGCAACCATGGCGCAGGATCGATATCTGAAGGGCGTGCTCACGGTCATTGCAGGTGCGCTGGTGTACCTCTGTCTGGTCATGACGCCCTGGCCTGGCGCTCTCGCGCAGGGGCAGCCGCCGCTCGTCCGGCCGGGAGACAACGTCGGGCCGATTCCAGTCACCGTCGTCGGCTGGCGTGCTCCCGAGCCCGTCGCCGCCGCGGTCCAGAACGTCGTCCAGGTCACCGGACGCGTCGTCGCCGACCGGAGCAGCACTGCCGCCGACCGCATCGTCCTGGTCGGGTGGGAAGAGCGGTCGGATCCGCTGCGAGGCAGCAGCGACTTCCACGCCTTTGACTCGAGCAACGGTCGCGGGCTCCCGACGCTGGCGATGCCGCGGTGATGCGCGTCAGCGGCCGGCGGTGCGGCGAAGCTGCGCCTCGGAGTAGACGACGAAGTCCCTTCCCGGCTCGGCGAGCTCGAACACCTCGACGAACTCAGTGCGACCAGTACGGGCACTGCGCCAGCAACGCGTCTCATGTTCATTCCCTTTGAAGGCCCACCCCGGAAAAGCCGCGTCATCCCCGGCGGCCCCAACCCGCGTAATCTATTCGAAATCACCGTCGAGGTCGGCTACCATGCGCCTCGTGACGCGGACCATCTTGTTGCCCTGGTCGCCGGGTGCGGGCTGACCGGCGTATCGTGGCGGCGCTGCCCCGCCGCCGCTGCGCCTCCATGCCGACGTCAAGCAGATCATGGCCGCCATCGTCGATCCGGCCGCCGATGTGGTGTGGGGTCGCTGTCGGAACGATCGACACCATCGAGGGGACCGAGCAGATTCGGCCGCGCGACGAAGGGGAGTGGACCGAAACGGCGCACGCAGCGTGGGTGGTGACCGAGGCGGCCAACGCGTTGATGATTGGCAACCGGCCGAAGGACACCGGCGACTGGATGAAGTTCGCGCAGGACCTCGCCGACAACAGCCTGCAAGGCGGCGCGCGCCGCCGAAGCCCACGATGCCGACGCGCTCTTCACCGCCGGCGGCGACATGTACCTCGCCTGCACCGCGTGCCACGCGAAGTACAACATCACGCTGACGGCGCCGGTCACCCAGTAAGGCGCGCGTGCTGCTCCCGTTCCTCCAGAAACTGGCCGAGACCGAGTGGAGCGTCGCGCTCCACGAGTCGCTGTGGATGTGGCCGCTGGTCGAATCCACGCACGTGCTGACGCTGACGATCTTCGCGGGCACGGCCATGCTGTTCGACCTGCGGCTGACCGGACGGGCCCTGCGCAGCGTGCCGGCGTCGCAGGTGATGCTGCGGCTGCTGCCGTGGACCCGGGCTGGTTTCGCGGTCATGGTCGCGACCGGAATCCTGCTCTTCTACGCGACGCCGGTCCGCAACTACCAGAACATCTTCTTCCGGACCAAGATGATCCTGATGCTGCTGGCCGGATTGAACGTCTGGATCTTCCACCGCGGCATCTACCGCCGCGTCCACGAGTGGGGCGACGCGCCGCTGCCGCCGCGCGCCGCGCAACTTGCCGGCTACGCGTCGCTGGTGCTGTGGGCCGGCGTCATCGTCTGCGGCCGGCTGATTGCCTACAACTGGTTCGACTGCGACATCCAGCCGCAGCCCGATCTGATTAACTGGGTCTCGGGCTGCGTGGTGCCCTGATCATGCTGCTGCCCCTCTTCCAGTGGCTGGAGGCCGCCGCTCCGGGCGAGTTCATCCGGACGTCGCTCTGGCTGTTCCCGGCGATCGAGTGCGTGCACCTGCTCGGGCTGGTGCTGCTGGGTGGGGCCGTGCTCGCTGGTGGACCTGCGGCTGCTCGGGGTCCTGCTGCCCAATCAACCGCTCCGCTCGGTGAGCGACAGCGGGCAGCGCCTGCTGCTCTGGGGTGTCGCGTTGATGGTCGTGACCGGCGTGCCGCTGTTCCTGTCAGAAGCCATCAAGTGCTATTACAGCCAGGCGTTCTGGGTGAAGATTACGACGCTCGTGCCCGCGCCTTCTGTTCGCGCTCACGTGCGGCGCCACGTCGCGACAGGCGGAGAGGGCGCGCGCAGCCGCGCCTCCTTGCGCTCACCGGCGCGATTTCGCTCGTCCTCTGGTTCACGGTGGCGGCCGCCGGCAGGTGGATAGGGTTCTCATAGCGTCGCGGCGCTCGCTGTCCATTGGCGATGGATGACTGACGACTGACGATTTATTGGCGATCCGTCGATTGGGGGATTGCGTCATTCAATTGGCGATTGGGGCAATGACGATTTTGGGAATCCGGAGAATGATCGATTCGAAAATTGCAATCGCAAATCGTGATTCCCACAATCGTCAATTTCTCAATCCCACAATCCGCAATTGAATGGCGCAATCGCCAATCCCCCAATCGTCAATAAATCGTCAATTGTCAGTCGTCAATCGTCATTGGACACGATTCACCAACCAGGCTTCTTTGTAGGCGGCGGCTCGGTCGGGTCGCGGCCGTCGCGGGGGGCGCCAGTGCCAGACGAGCCCAGGAAGATCTTCTGGCCGTTGGTGAAGGTCACGTCGCGCCCGTTGGCGCGCTTCATCGAGTGATCCTTGGTCTGATAGCCGTCAACGATGATCTCGGTGCCGATCTTGAGCGTGTCGCGGGTGAGGCCGCGGCGCAACAGCGTGTTCGGCGTCCCGCCTTCAATCGCCCACACCTCCTTGGTCCCGTCCTCCTTGGTCACTTCCATGTGAATCCAGGTATGCGGATTCACCCACTCGAGGCGAACGATCTTGCCCTGGAGGCGAAGCGGCGCGTTCGCGTCGAACTCCGCACCAAACGCGTGATGCGCCGATACCCGGCCGGCAGCAAAGGCCAGCAGTCCGGCGCACAACAGCAAACACGTCTTTCGCATGACTGGCTCCCACGAAGGAAGTGAACCGCGAGAAGAGCTTCTCACTTTAGCTTTTGACTTTTCAAGGACCAGGCCCGGCCCTGCTGATCGACCGCCGCAATCAGGTCGCCCATGGTCAGGTTCATGTCCACCAGGTGCAGCCCCCAGGTCGCGAGAGGCTTGCCCGGCATCCCAAGGTCGCCGGTAATGTCGTCGACGCGCGGATCCGCCGGGTCGCTCTTGACGCTGACCTCCAGATAGGTCGCGAACTCGTTCGACGTGCAGCGGGCGGAGACCAGCCCCGGCACCTCGACCCACGGGGTGTCCACCGTCTTGCCGGTCACCCAGTCAGCGGGCGAGGCCTGCGAGGTGATCGTCACGGCCTGCGGTCGAAAGGTACGCGTGCAGGTCCGCGGCACCATCGCTGAACGCCGCCGGATTCGTGCAGAGCGCATCCTGGCCGTTCTCGTGACGGCCGAAGAGCGCGTTGGCCGGCGGGGGAACCGTGGCGCGGTAGGTGGAGAACGAGATCACGCAGCCGGTGTCGCGGGCCGAACGGCACGGCGCGAGCGTCTTGAACGTGCCGCCGGTGGCCGCACCCTTCGGGACGCTGATCGTGGTCCCGGTCAGAATCGCCGAGACCAGCTGCTCCTGCACCGGCGTGCCCTCAATCTCGTGACGAAGCAGCTCGATCAGCACGTACGAGCCCTGCGAGTGACCGATCAGGACGACGCCCCGGCCGCGGTTGTCACGCTGCAGATAATCGCGCCAGGCGTCGCGCACGTCGTCGTACGGGCTGCCCGTGCCGAGATCGATCGCACCGCCGACCAGTCTCTGACGGAGCCCGGCGATCGTCACCTGGCGGTAAAGCGGCGCAAACGGCCGGCACACCGAAGCGAAGCGCGCGAACTGCTGCGCCACGACGTTTCGTTCGGCCGGGTCGGGCGTCATGTCGCTGAACGTGCCGGGATCCGTCGAGATCGTCGGGTAGACGTAGAAGCAGTCGATCGGGGCGTCGGCACGAGGCTCCCAGTCCTCCCGGGTCATCGAGCCGTCGGCCTTTACAACGGTCGCGGTGAGGTCGATCGCGCACGCGTCCTGACGGCCCGGCCGGCACAACCAGGCCGCGTCCTGTGTGTAGTCGTTCGGTGCAGGCTGCGCAGCCGGCGGCGCCGAAGGAGTCTGAGCGCCTGCGGGGGCCGCAGTAATCGCGACCACGAACAGAACCGCGAATAGAGCCGAACGACGCATTGGGCCTCCTGGGGTGCAGAGTCTACTGCAGGTGAGGCGGAAGACAGTTCGCACCGCTCGCGCTACAGTTACTCCTTCCCGTGTCCACCCACCGAACCTCGCTGCTCGACGGCCGGTACGGCGCCGCCCTGTCATACGCGCTTGCGCTCGTTGCGGTATCGATCGCGGTCGCGATCAGCCTCAATCTTCCCTGGCTGCGTGACCGCCCCTATCTGCTTCCGGTCGTCGCAGTTGCTCTGAGTGCCTGGCAGGGCGGCTTCAAGCCGGCCATGGCCGCCAGCCTCGTTGGACTGGTGGCGGTCAATGTCCACCTCGTTCGTACCCAGCCGTGGGGACTTCAGCAGGCGGCAGTGGGCGTGTTCTACATGGCCGTCTGCGCGGTCGTGGCCTACGCGGGCCGCGCGATGACGACATCGGAACGGGAAGCACGCCGCCAGACCGCCAGGCTCCACGCCATGTTCGGTCAGGCTGCTGTCGGAATGGCCTACGTCACGCTCGACGGCCAACTCGTCGAGGTCAACCAGCGGTTTGCCGACATCCTCGGCCGCTCGCTCGCGGAGTTGCCAGGGGCCCGCCTCGAGACCGTGACCAGTCCCGAGGACTGGCCGGTGGTGGCGACGGCGATTGCCGATCTCTTGGCCTCGCGGCGCACCGAGTTCCTGCGCGACGTCCGCTGCGTCAAGCCGGATGGCAACACGGTGTGGACGCATGTCGCCCTCGCTCCCCTTCCCTCTGACGATGGCGAGCCCGACGCGCTGGTCGCGGTTGTCGAGGACATCCACGAGCGGCGGTCGGCGGAGGAAGCGCTCAAGCTCGCCGACCGCCAGAAGGACGACTTCCTCGCGCTGCTCTCGCACGAGCTCCGCAACCCGCTGGCGCCAATCCGTACCGCAGTGCATCTCCTGCGCCTCCGTCATGCGCCAGACGCGGACAGCCAGCGGCTGCACGCGGTCATCGAGCGACAGGTCGGGCATCTCGTCCACCTGATCGACGACCTCCTCGACGTCTCACGCGCGCTGCGCGGCCGTATCGAGCTGAGGCTCGAGCCGCTGGATCTCGGCGAGGTGATAGGCACCGCCGTCGAGACCACGCGTCCGTTGATCGACGCGCGGCAACAACACCTCGAGGTCCGGCTGCCGGCGGAGACCGTGCGCGTCGATGGCGATCGCGTGCGCCTGACCCAGGTCGTCGGCAACCTGCTCCACAACGCCGCGAAGTTCACGGACCGCGGCGGCACGATCACGCTCAACCTGCGGAGTGACAGCGGCGAGGCGGTGCTCGAGGTCCGAGATACCGGCGAAGGGATCGACGCGGGACTATTGAAGACGATCTTCGAGCCATTCGTCCAAGCCGATCGATCGCTCGAGCGGTCGCAGGGAGGGCTCGGCATCGGCCTCACGCTGGTCCGGCGCATCGTCGATCTGCACGGCGGCCGCGTGGTCGCCGAGAGCGCTGGCCGGGGCCACGGCGCGGTGTTCACCTTGCGGCTTCCGGCGTGCTTAACCTTCGTGACCAGCGGCGCCGCCGCCCCGGCAAAGGCGACGGCTCCGCCCAGCGGACTGCGGGTGCTGGTGGTGGACGACAACGTCGATGCCGCGGACAGCCTCGCCGCGCTGCTGCGCCTCGGCGGCCAAACCGTGACTGTGGCCTACGACGGGCGAACCGCGCTCGAGCACGCGTCCTCGGAACGTCCCGATGTCGTTTTGCTCGACATCGGCCTGCCCGGCATGAACGGCTACGAAGTCGCGGGCGCGCTGCGCACCCTGCTCGGTGACGGCGTGCTGATTGCGGCCGTGACCGGGTATGGGCAGGACGCCGACGCGCGCCGCGCCGCCGCGGCCGGGTTCGATCACCATCTCATCAAACCCGTGGACGCCGGGTCGCTGGAGCGCGTGCTCGCCACGGCCACGCGCAAATAGGCTCCAGGCTTCAGGCTCCAGGCTTTAGGCCTGTCACACGTGTCTCGCTGCACTCGTGTCTTGTCATGAATGCAGTGGGACGCGCGTGCTGGCCTGGAGCCCGAAGCCTGAAGCCTGAAGCCTTTTTAAAGCCTGGAGCCTATGTCGGCTCGGGTGTCGCGCTCGGAAACGCTCTCCCCGTCGTCTCGAGCCAGCAGGCGATCGAGCTGGCGCAAGTCGAGCGGCTTGACGAGGTGCTGGTGAAAGCCGGCTAGCCGGGCGCGCTCCGAGTCCGATTGCAGTCCATATCCGGTGAGCGCGAGCAGGCGCACGCCCGCAAGGCCCGGCACTTGCCGCATCCGCACCGCCAGCTCGTAGCCGTCCATCACTGGCAACCCGATGTCGAGAAACGCGACCTCAGGATGAAATGTCGCGCTCACCGCCAGCGCCGCCGGGCCGTCGTGAGCGACGCGGACGTCGTGTCCGCGCAAGCGGAGCGCCTCGGCAAGCATTGCCGCCGAATCGTCGTTGTCGTCAACGACCAGCACGCGGCGGCTGTTTCCGGACGAAACAGCCATCAGCGCCGTGCCTTCGTCTCCGCCAGCGCTGGCCCGCACGTGGGCGGCCAGCGGCAGCCGCACTACGAACTCGCTGCCCTTGCCGATTCCCTCGCTCTGGGCAGACACCGTTCCGCCGTGCAGCTGCACCAGGTTCCTGACGATTGTCAGGCCGAGGCCGAGTCCGCCGTGGGCCCGGTCGAGCTCCTGCCGTGCCTGGACGAACAGATCGAAGATGTGGCCGAGCACCTCGGGCGAAATGCCAATGCCGTTGTCCCGCACGCGCAGGACGACCGCCTCGCCGTCCGCCGCCGCCGTGACCGAGATGCGCCCGCCCGCCGGCGTGTACTTCGCGGCGTTCGTGAGGAGGTTTGATACGACCTGCGCCAGTCGCGTGGCGTCGCCGCGAACGATGAGTCCAAGCCGCGGCACGTCAAGTTCGAGGGCATGGGCTCGTTGCTCGAGCAGGGGGCTGGCCATCTCGATTGCCTTGACAGCCACCTCGGCGATCTCGACCGCCTCGATCTTGAGCTCCACCTTGCCGCGCGCGATGCGCGAGACGTCCAGCAGGTCGTCGACGAGCCGGGTGAGGTGCGCCACCTGCCGTTCGATCACCGTCCGTTCGCGGTTCGCGCCGTCGCCACGCAGCTTCATCAGCTGGAGCGCGGTCACGATCGGCGACAACGGATTGCGGAGCTCGTGGCCGAGCATCGCGAGGAACTCGTCCTTGGCGCGGTTCGCGCTCTCGGCGGCGCGCCGGAGATCTTCGAGCTGCTGCCGCGCCCTCACCTGATCGGTGACGTCGGAGGCGATGACGAACACGCCCGCGACCTGGCCGTCGGCGCCACGAAACGGCGTGTAGACGAAGTTGAAGTAGTGCGTTTCCGAAGTCCCGTCCTTGCGCTCGAACACGAACGACGTTTCGCGCCCTTCCTGAGCTACTGCCGGTCGAGTAGACACTGCGCAGCAGCGGCTCGAACAGCTGGCGTTGCGGCTCGGGCAGCACCTCGAGCAGCGGCCGGCCGGGGATCGCATCCTGCGAGCTGTTCCAGGCGCGGCACGCCCCCTCGTTGGCGAGCTCGACGACGAACCGCGGTCCACGCAGCACGGCGATGAGTAGGGGTGCCTGCATGAACAGGTCGTGCAGGTGCTGCTTCTGGAGCTCGGCTTCGACGCGGGCGTCGTGCTCGCGCGCCGCGGCGATGGCGTCAAGATCGCCCAGGGTGCGAAGCTGGAGATCACCCTCGACCTGCTCAGTCGCCTCGTGCGCGGTCACGAGCACACCGCCCACAGTACCGTCGTCACGCGGGATGGGGCTGAACGAGAACGTGAAGTACGTCTCCTCGAGAAACCCTGTTCGGTTCATCGGGAGGAGCCGATGTTCGCTCCAGGTGGGAGGTCCGCCGGCGAGAATGCTGTCGGCCATCGGGCCGACGATGTCCCAGATCTCGGACCAGACCTGCGGTCCGGCCGCGGCAAACGACGCCGGATGTTTGTCTCCCAGGATCACGCGGAAGGCGTCGTTGTAGATCTGGATCAGCCTCGGTCCCCACCAGATCAGCATTGGGAACCGGGCACCGAGCACAGCGCCGACCATGGTTCGCAGGCTGGTCGGCCAGGTATCGGGAGAGCCCAGTGCCGATGATGACCAGTCGATTGCGCGTAGCTGGGCGCTCATCCCGTCGGGCCCGCCACCGAACTCAGCATTCACAAAACACTTACCTCTCCGACGGATTGTGTCTGCTGCGATGTCGATGCTCAAGCACAGCCGCAGCGGCTCGCACGCGGCGGTGGCCAGAGCCCGACCGCAGCCTACCCGCGAAGTCCGATGCCGCCGACCGGCGTCGTGACGAAGCGCTCACCGAAGCCGGCGATCAGCGGCTTGGCACGGCCGATCGCCTGCTGCACGGCCGGTAGTTTGAGCGACGCGGCGTGGCTTTCCGGGTTGTCCCACGCTTCGGTGATCCAGATCGCGTTCGCGTCCGACGCATCCGTGGCGACGATGTAACTGAGGCAGCCGGGCATGGTGCCGACCGATTCGAGCAGGACGGCAATCAGCGCGTCGCGCTGACCGGGGGCGGCGAGCATCTTGCCGATGAGTCCGTACATGCCTCTATTTGACCGCGAATGCCGCGTCGCCCCACAGCGGATCCCAATGGACCGCATTCTCCGCACGGCTGATATTTCGGCGAACAACCCCACACCGGCACCGCCTTCGCTGGCGCGGCGTCCCGCCGTCGCAGCCGTCGCACCTGGGTGGCGTATGACGCCCGTCATACCCCCCCGCGACGATCCGCCGCAACATGCGGGCTGGAGACGTCGATGGGCATTCGCGTAGCGCTCCCTGACCTCGAGCACTGGAAGGCGCAGGTGAAGTGTCAGATCGGCTGCCCCGTCAACACCGACGCCGGGCGTTACGTGCAGCTGATCGCCGAAGGCCGGCAGGAAGAGGCCTATCTGGTGGCGCGCGCGCCCAACCCGCTCGCGTCGGTCTGCGGCCGCGTCTGCGCGGCCCCGTGCGAGGATGCCTGCCGGCGCGGGAACATCGACGCTCCCGTCTCGATCCGCGCGCTCAAGCGGCATGTCACCGAGCAGTACGGCGTCGAGTCGATCAGACCCGACACGCAGGCGCGGCTCCAGACCGCCGGCATCGCCGAGGGCAACCGCTACGCCGGTCACATGCCGATCGCGTTCCATCGGACGCCACCCGCGTCTGCCGGTCACGGGCCTAGGCGGTGTATCGCCGTCATCGGCGCCGGGCCCGCGGGCCTGGCGGCCGCCCACGATCTGGCACTGCTCCAGTACGACGTCACGATCTTCGAAGCCGCTGCCGAACCCGGCGGGATGATGCGCTTCGGCATCCCGGAGTACCGGCTGCCGCGCACCCTGCTCCGCGCCGAGATCGATCGCATCGTCTCGCTGGGCGTGACGCTCAAGCTGAATGCCCCGCTTTCCGCGGACTTCGGCCTGCAGCACCTGCGTGAGCAGGGATTCGAGGCAGTGTTCCTCTCGGTCGGCGTCTCGCGCGGCCGCGACCTCCAGATTCCCGGCGTCGAGCTCGACGGGGTCGTCAAGGCGGTCGATTACCTGCTCAACGTCAATCGCGGTTATCGCCTCGATCTCGGCCGGCGAGTCGTCGTGATCGGCGGCGGCTTCGTCGCCTTCGACGCCGCTCGGACGGCGCTGCGCGCCGGCCGCGAGGCCGAGCTGACGGCGACCGAATCGGAGCTCGGCGCCGAGTCCGATGCCCGGCTGAAGGAAGCGCTCGACTCAGCCCGCGCCGCGCTCCGCGGCGGCGCTACCGAGGTCACCGTCGTCTCGCTCGAAAGCCTCGACGAAATGCCGGTGCTCCGCACCACGCAGGGACACGAGGAATTCGAGGAGGCGGCCAGGGAAGGGATCCGTTTCATCACCCGGCGCGGCCCGCGTCACCTGATCGGCAACGGCCATCTCACGGCAGTGGAGCTGCGGGGGGTCACCAGCGTGTTCGATGCGAACAGGCGGTTCGCACCGCAATACAACGACGGCGACCTGCTCAGCATCGAAGCCGATGCCTGCGTGCTCGCCATCGGCCAGCAGGCCGATCTGTCGTTCCTCACACCCGACGACGGCGTCGCCCTTACGCCGGGCGGCACGATTCGGATCGATCCCGGCACGCTCGCCACGTCAGCGCCTGGGGTATATGCCGGCGGCGACGTGGCATTCGGCCCGCGCAATCTCATCGAGGCCGTCGCCAACGGCAAGCGCGCGGCCCGATCGATTCACGAATATCTCGCCGCCGATCGCGCCCGCCTGCAGACGACGGTCACCATCGAGAAGCTGCCGACCTCCCACTACGAAATGCTCTACGGCTACGAGCGACTCGATCGCGAAGCGCCTCCGACGCTGTCGCTCGACCGCCGGACCGGCATCGCCGAGGTCGAGACCGGCTACGACCACGACGCGGCACTGCGCCAGGCCGCGCGCTGCCTCGTCTGCCACGTCCAGACCATCTACGACCCGGAGAAGTGCGTCCTCTGCAACCGCTGCGTGGACATCTGCCCCGAGTACTGCCTGGCGATTGTGCCGTTCGACTCGCTCGATCTCGATCCGGCCCTCAAAGAGACACTCACCGCCCGCGCCGAAGCCAATGACTTCCCGCTCGCCGCGATGGTGAAAGACGACGACCGGTGCATCCGGTGCGGGCTGTGCGCGATGCGCTGCCCCACCGACGCCATGACGATGGAGCGCTTCAGCATCGCGGAGCGGTGGACCCATGAGTGACGCATACGCCAAGGCGCCAACCGACCGGCGCGACTTCCTGCTCACGCTCGGCGCCGGCGCCGGGGTTGCGGCGATCGCGGTGCAGACCGCGGCGTCGCTCGGTCGCTGGTGCCAAATGTCTCCTACGACTCGCCGACGACGGTGAAGCTCGGTCAGCCCGGCGGACTTCCCCGATGGCATCAAGTTCCTTCCCGACGAGCGGCTGTTCGTCTTCCGCGACGGCAAGACCTTTCACGCGATCTCGGCGGTCTGCACGCACCTGGGTTGCACGGTGCGCGCCGAAGCGCTCAGCAACGTTCAGACCGAAAAGGTGAACGGCGCCGAAATGCGCCTCACGCACCGCTTCCTGTGCCCGTGCCACGGCTCCCAGTACAAGGGCGACGGCTCGAACGTGTCGGGCCCGGCACCCAAGCCGCTCGCCTGGTATCGACTGTCCGTCTCGCCGGACGACGGTCAGCTGATCGTGGACTTGGCCGATCAGGTCGGCACCGACTTCCGGCTGACCCTGGGGTGAAGCCATGCGACTGCCACTGGTTGCCCGCAAAGCCGAGCCCGACCCGCCGGGCGTCCGCTCGCAATTCGGGTGGAGCCTCTCACCGCGGTCGGATCGCGAGGCCGGCGATGCCATTGCCTCGAACTTCGTCTATCACGCGTTCCCCGCCAAGGTCAGCAAGGCGTCGATGGCCTGGAACTACTCGTTCTGGCTTGGGACCGTCTCCGCGGCGCTCTTCTTCCTGCTGATTCTCTCCGGCCTGCCGCTGCTGTTCCTCTACGTGCCTTCGGTCGAACGCGCGTATCAGTCGGTGAAAGACATCGAGTTCGTCATCACCTTCGGGTCCTGGATCCGCGCGGTGCACCGCATCTCCGCGCACCTGATGGTGATCGCGGTGTTCCTCCACCTGATGCGCGTCTTTCTGACCGGCGCCTACAAGAACGGCGCCGGCCGCGGCCAGCATCGCGAGTGGAACTGGGTGCTCGGTGTCGTGATGCTGCTGGTCACGCTGTTCCTGTCGTTCACCGGCTACCTGCTGCCCTGGGACCAGCTCGCGTTCTGGGCGGTGACGGTCGGCACCAACATCGCCTCGTCGATCCCGTGGATCGGGCCGACCGTCCGGGAGCTGCTGATCGGCGGCCGGACCATCGAGCAGGCCACACTCATCCGCTTCTACGTTCTGCACATCGTGATCCTGCCGCTCGGCCTCGGGGCGCTGTTCGCCTATCACATGTGGCGGGTGCGGAAGGACGGCGGACTGGCGCGCGCCGAGCAGGAGGCGTTGCTCGAGCGGCCGCGTGAGGCCGCGATTACCACGACCAAGACCTACACGCTGCTTGGCGTGGCAAGAGGACAGGCACCGGTGATCAGGGCCCAGGCGATCGAAGCGCCGGATACCACGGTCAACGCTGTGCCCGATCTGGTGCGGCGCACCGCCATCGCCACGCTCGGCACCATTGCCATCGTCGGCATCATGGCGGTGTTCATCGCTTCGCCGCTCGAGGAGCCGGCGAACGCGCTGGTGACACCGAACCCGGCCAAGGCGCCGTGGTACTTCCTGTGGCTGCAGGAGATCGTCACCGACACGACCATCCACCTCGGGTCGTTCACCTTGAACGGGGCCTTCGTCGGCGGCGTGATTCTTCCGGGACTCCTCGTTGCGCTGCTGACGGCGTGGCCGTGGCTGGATCGCTCGACCCGTCTCGCCGCAGGCGTGTGGTTCGCGCGCGGTCCGGCGCCCGGCAGAACGCCGTGTTCCTGTTGATCGTGATCGGCATCCTCGTCCTGACGTTCGTCGGCACCGCGATGCGCGGGCCCTACTGGCAGCTTCTACTGGCCGTGGGAGGCCTGGCCGGACATTCCCGGGCAGGATCTGAGATGGAACAGCGCACAAACTCTCCCTATCCGCGGATCGACAGGCCAGTGCTGGCCTTGGTTGGCATCGTGCTGGTGATCGGGACGGTGCTCTTCATCTGGAGCGACCGGGCCACGGACTGGCGGTACTACCAGTACGAGTTCCGCAACATGGTCGCCGAGCAGTTCGGCGACGACAAGGCGGCCACCGTACCGAGCGGCCTCCAGCAGATCTGGGTAGCCGATCTCGAGCGGGCCGACCGCTGCACGACGTGCCACCAGGCGACGAACTGGAAAGGGTTCGAGAAAGCAGAGCAACCCTGGCGGACGCATCCGGTTGAGCCGCTCAGAACTCATCCCGTCGAGAAGTTCGGGTGCACGTCCTGCCACGGCGGCCAGGGCTGGGCGATCGACACGGACGCCGCGCACGGCCAGGTCGCGCACTGGGAGGAGCCGCTTCTCAGCCGTTCGCTCGGCGAGGCCTACACGCTGGCCGGCGACAAGAACGCGCTGATGCAGATGAACTGCAACAGCTGCCATCGCTACGACCGGCAGACCAAGGGCGCGACTGCGATCAACCTGGCAAAACAGCTCGTCCAGGAGAAGGGCTGTCGCGCCTGCCACGTGATCAACGGCTTTGGCGGCACGATCGGGCCCGATCTCACCGAGGTCGGTGAAAAGGCCCCGGAACAGTACGACTTCAGCCGCCTCTCGGGCCAGCGGACCGCTTTTGGCTGGCACGTCGCGCACTTCAAGGATCCGCGCGCGCTGTCCGAAGGCACGGTGATGCCGAACTTCAACTTCACGACCGAACAGGCGCAGGCGCTGTCGATGCTCGTGCTCTCGTGGCAGCGACACGAGACGCCGGCACGCTATCTGGCTGGCGCGCCGCGAACCGATCCGCGGAGTGCGGAGGAGCTCGCCGCCGAAGACAGGATGAAGACCGGTCCTGGCGGCTGGTTCGTGCAGACCGGCTGTTTCGTCTGCCACTCGATCTCGTCGCTGGGCGTGAAGAGCCCGGCGCAGATTGGCCCGGACCTTTCAACCGCCGTCGAAGACGTGCAGAGCCGCTTCGGCATGACGGTTGACGCCTTCCTCGCCAACCCCACCGGCACGATGAGCGTGGTGCTGTCGCGCCAGATCATCCTGACGCCGGAGCAGAAGCAAACGGCGATTCAGAAGCTCCGCGAGGCGTTTGCCGAGCACCAGCGGCAGCGCGCCGCAGGCGTCGCGCCCGCAGCCAGTCATTAGGAGGCCATTATGAGAGAAAGTCCAAGCCTGCACGCCTGGGCGAAGGTGCTCATCCTCGCCACGCTCGTGCTCGCCGCCACGCAGTGCACCCCGAGCCGCCCGCAGTCACGCCAGGGAGGCGGCGGCGCCGTTCAGTCGGACCTTGCCGTCGCCGCGCAGAAGAGCTACGTCGCGCCCGGCGACCTCGACCAGTACTACATGTTCTCGTCAGGCGGTCACTCGGGCCAGATCTACGTCTACGGCGTGCCGTCGATGCGTCACATCTCGACGATCCCGGTCTTCTCGCCCTACCCTGCCACCGGCTACGGGTTCGACGACGACAGCAAGAAGATGCTCGGGGACCTCACGTGGGGTGACGTGCATCACCCGTCGTTGTCGGAGACCAAGGGCGACTACGACGGCCGCTGGTTGTTCGTCAACGAGATGAACGGCCGGATGGCGCGAATCGACCTGCGTGACTTCAAGACGAAGCAGATCATCGGGCCGGTGGCAAACCTGCACGGCAACCACGCGTCGGCCTTCGTCACGCCGAATACCGAGTACGCGCTGATGGCGTCACGCTTCTCGCGCCCGGTCCCGAACCGGCCCATCGGCGTCGACAAGTACGCCACCGACTACAAGGGGATTGTCGCCGGGATCAAGATCGATCCGAAGTCGGGCGAGATGTCGCTCGGCTGGGAGATCCTGATGCCGCCGTTCGACTTCGACCTCGGCGATGCCGGCAAGGGACCCTCCGAAGGGTAGTTCTTCCTCACCTCGTACAACACCGAGCGCGCGACTGGCAAACTGGAGGTCACCTCTGCCCAGCGAGACCGCGACTACATCGCGATGGTTGACTGGCGCCTGGCCGAAAAGGCCGTGGCGGAAGGCAAGGCCGACACCATCGACGGAGTAAAGGTGATCGATCCGGTGAAGGTCCCCGGGCTGGTCTATCTCCTCCCCTGTGGCAAGTCGCCGCACGGCGTGGACGTCGCGCCGAATGGCAACTGGATCGTCGGCTCTGGCAAGCTGCAGGGCGTCACCACGGTCTTCAACTTCGAGAAGATCCAGACCGCGATCAAGAACCGCGACTTCACGGGAGAGGAAGACGCGATTCCGGTCCTCAAGTACGAATCGATCAAGGACGCCGAGGTCCCGGTCGGCCTCGGGCCGCTTCACACGCAGTTCGGTCCCGACAACTGGGCCTATACGTCGCTGTTCGTGGACAGCGCCGTGGCGAAATGGAAACTTGGGACCTGGGAAGTGGTGGACAAGGCGCCGATGTCCTATTCCATCGGTCACCTCACGGCCGCCGAAGGTGACACAGTCAGCCCTGACGGGACCTACCTGGTGGGCCTCAATAAGCTCTCGCACGGCCGGCATCTCTCGGTCGGGCCGTCTCAGCCCGAGTCGTCGCAGCTGCTCGACATCTCGGACGAGAAGATGAAGCTCCTCTACGACGCGTTCACTGAGCCCGAGCCGCACTACGCCCAGATGATCAAGGCCGACAAGATCAAGCCGATCGAGGTCTACCCGAAAGAAGAGAACAAGCACCCGCTCGCGGTCTGGGACGTCAACCAGGCCGGCGTGGCCCGGAACGGCAAGAACGTGGTCGTGAAGATGGTGGCGGTGCGCTCGACACTGACGCCGACGGAGTTCCAGGTGCAGGCAGGCGATCAGGTGACCGTCGCGATCACGAATATCGAACAGACCACCGACGAGCTCCATGGCTTCGGGCTGCTCGACTACAACATCAACGTCGTCATCGACCCGGGCGAAACGAAGACGGTCACCTTCACCGCCAAGAAATCCGGCGTCTTCGCCTATTACTGCACCAACTTCTGCTCAGCGCTACATCAGGAAATGCAGGGGTACATGGTCGTCAAATGACCTCCTAACTAACTGCTGACTCCTAACTCCTGACTCCTGACTCCTGACTCCTTTCCTTGAGGTGACACATGCAGGCCGCGCTCGTTCGTGACGTCCGGTTCCTCGATCAGACGATCGATGGACGAGCGCGCCTGGTGATCCTCCTGGCCACTCTTTTGTTGGCGGCTACCTATGTCTTCCCGCTCTGGAACCTGACGATGTTCGCGCCGCAGTACCCGGACGGGCTGCGGCTCGATATCTACTCCTACACGCTCGCCGGCGGCAATCACGGGCAGGACGTCAAGGAGATCAACGTCCTCAATCACTACATCGGGATGCACGATCTCGCGAACGAATCGTTCTCTGAATTCCAGTGGATGCCGTTCGTGATCGGCGCGATCGGCCTGCTGCTACTCCGAGCGGTCGTCCACGGCACGATCGCGGCGCTGCTCGACGTCACGATGCTGTTCCTGTACTTCGGCGCGTTCTCGGCCTGGTCGTTCGGATACAAGCTCTATCGCTACGGTCACGATCTCGCTCCCGACGCCGCGATCAAGGTCGCCGCCATTCATGCCGCCGGCGTTCGGTTACCGGCAGATCGCGAATTTCGAGGTTTACTCGTATCCCCGCGCCGGCACCTACGTGATGGTCGCGGCCATCACCCTGCTGGCGGCGACGCTCGCCTGGTCGTGGTGGCGGGCGTGGAGGACCGGCGATCGCCTGCCAGGCGCGCCGGCAACAAGGCCGTGAGGCCGGTCTACGGCGTGCTGCTCGTGCTGTCCCTCGTGGCGCTCTGCCCCCAAAACGTGGCGGCACAGGGCGAGGACGCGCAGCCGGCCTCTGGCGCGATTGAAGGCCGGCCCGCGCCTGCTGACACGTCGCCGCTCCAGGCGCTCGTGGATCGCGCCGCGCCGGGCACGCGCATTGTCGTTCCGCCGGGAACCTATCAAGGCGATCTCTATATCGATCGGGCGATCACGCTGGTCGGAACCGACCACCCGCGGCTCGTCGGCTCCGGTCGCGGCAGCGTGGTACGGGTCCGGGCGGCCGACGTTCTCATCGACGGGTTCGACATCGATGGCCGCCGCGGCGGCGATCTCGGCCGCGACACATCGGGCATCCATATCACGGCGTCGCGCGTCACCGTTCGCGACTGCCGCGTCCACGACACCCTGTTCGGCATCTACCTGCGGGAGTCCGACGATGTGGTCATCGCAAACAGCACGGTGATCGGGATTCCGGACCGGCCGCCTGGCGAGATCGGCAGCGGCATTCACGTCTGGAACAGCCAGCGGTTCCGGTTGACCGACAACGAGATCGCCGGGACGCGCGACGGCATGTACATCCAGTCGTCTTCGAACGGCCTGGTGCGGGGCAACCGCGCCCGCGATCTGCGCTACGGGCTTCACTACATGTTCTCCGACGACAACGTCTTCGAGGACAACTCGTTCGAGAACGGGGCGGCCGGCACCGCTCTGATGTACTCGAAGCGACTGGTGTTCCGGCGCAATCGCTTCGTACGCAATCGGGGCTTCGCCTCGGTCGGACTCCTCCTCAAGGCTTGCGACGAGGTGATCGCCGAGGACAACCTGATCGCCGACAACGCACGCGGGGTGTTTCTCGAAGGGTCGTATCGGAACCAGTTCCGCCGCAACGCGATCGCGATGTCTGACATCGCGCTCGTCATCTACGATTCGAGTGGCGAGAACGTCTTCGAGGGGAACTCGTTCGTCGGCAACCTCACGCCGCTGTCACTGTCAGGACGCCGCACCGACACGCGATTCGCGCGCAATTACTGGTCCGAGCACGGGGAGCCGGATCTCGACGGAGACGGCATCGCCGACCGACCGTACCGGCTCTCGAACGTGTTCGATCACATGCGCGGCAACCTGACCGCTGCCGACCTCTTTGCCCATGGCGTTGCGGTGGCCGCGCTGGGCGCGGCCGAGCGGACCTTCCCCGTGCTCGATCCCATTCCTGTCGTGGACGAACAACCGCTGGCTCACCCGCCGGATCTTCCGCAGGTGCCGAGCGGTTCGGCGTCGTTCCGAACCGCGACGACCACGGCCTGGACGTCGTCGTGGCTGATCCTCGCGGCTGGCGCTGGCGCGCTCGCCTTCGGGCGCCGAGGCTGGGGGACACCGTGATCCGCTACCAGCAATTCACCAAGGCGTACGGGGATCGCCGGGTCGTCGACGGACTCACGTTCGAGGTCCCGGCCGGAACCGTGGTCGCGCTGCTTGGCCCGAACGGGTCGGGCAAGACGACTTCGATCAAAGCTGCCGCTGGCCTGCTTCGGCCCACTGCTGGCGCGGTCGTCATCGGCACCGACGCGCTGGCGGCGACGGATGCGCGAGCGCGGGAGCGTGTGTCGTTCCTGCCGCAGCGGGTCTCGTTCCCGGAAACCCTGACCGGTCGCGAGGTGGTCGAGTTCTACAGGCGTCTGCGCGAGGCGCCGATCGACGCTGCGGATCGGGTTCTCAAGTTCGCGTCGCTCAACGGTGCGGGCGCCCGCGCGGTCGGGACCTATTCGGGCGGAATGGTCCAGCGGCTCGGCCTGGCGGTCGCCAGCCTGGCGGACACCGACGTGCTGCTGCTCGACGAACCGACCGCGGCACTCGATCCCGACGGGCTTTGCGCGTTCTACGGCCTGATCGAGGCGCGCCGAAAGGCGGGCGGCTCGGTGTTCTTCAGCTCGCACCAACTGGGCGACGTGGAGCGGCTCGCCGACCTGATGGCGGTAATCGTCCACGGCCGGCTCGTTGCGGTGCTCAGCGAGCGCGAGCTCGCGGCCAGGCTCGCCGATCGCGGCCTGATGCGCGTGCGGCTGGCCGCGCGCATCGGCGGGATGCTCGAACAGCTTCGTACGATCTCGCCGAAGGCGCTGTGGCATGGCGAGGAGCTGATCCTCCCAGGGCCAGCGTCGGCGCGACCGCAGATGCTGGACATCGTCCGCGCCGCGGGCGGCGACGTCCGCGGCCTCACGGCAGAAGAAGGGCGGCTGGACGAGTTCTATCGCGAGCTGGTGGGAGAGCCGTCATGAGGGGCCCGGGACTTTGGGCCTGGGGCTTGCAGCCTGGAGCCTGGGGCTTGGGGCTGGCGGCAGCGCTATTGGCCAGCTGCGCGGGCAGCGGTGCGTCTGGGCCAATCGCAATCGATCTGGGTCGCGACGCGTGCAGCCACTGCCGGATGGCGATCGTCTCGAGGTCAACCGCGGCGGAGATCGTCGCGCCCGGCGAAGAGCCGCGGCTGTTCGATGATCTCGGCTGCCTGCGGGACTTCGTCGCCTCGTCGCCTGCTGGTCCCGATGCGGTCGTCTTCGTTGCCGACCACCGCACCGGCACGTGGATCGAAGCACAGCACGCCGTCTTCACGAAAACCTCGCTCCAAACGCCGATGGGCTCGGGTCTCGTCGCACACAACGATGACACGTCGCGCGACCAGGACCCGGCGGCCCGCGGCGGCACGCCGGTTTCCATCGGGAGCGTCCTGCCATGACTCGTCACGCCTCTCCGCTCTGGCTCTGCGCGCGCTACGAGCTGGTGCTCGCGGTCCGTTCGCGCTGGCTGCAGATCTTCGCCGCGGTATTCGCAGGACTCGCCCTGGCGGTGGCCAGCTCCGGTTACATCCTGTCGGGCGGCCACGGCGTGCAGGACTTCTCCCGAACCGCGGCGTCACTCGTCCAGATCGTGCTGCTCCTGGTGCCACTAGCGGCGCTCGTCTTTGGCAGCCTTGCGCTCACCTCCGAGCGCGGCGCGGCGGAGCTCCTGTATTCGCAACCAGTGTCGCGCGGGCGCATCCTGCTCGGACGCGTGCTGGGCGTCTGGGCGGCGCTGGCGGGCGCCGAGCTCGTCGGGTTCGGACTCGCGGGGCTGGTGCTGTCGTCGCAGGCCGGTGGCGAAGGACTGGACCGCTACGTGGCGCTCGCCGGCACGGCCGTCGGCATCACCGGCGTGTTCCTGTCAATTGCGGCGCTCCTTGCCAGCGGCAACACCGGCCGCCGGACGCGGGTCCTGGCTCTCGCCCTGGTCGTCTGGTTCCTGTCCGTCGTGCTGTTCGACGTGATTGCGCTAGGCGCGGCGTCGCTGCTCCGCTCGGGATCGGCGTCACGCCTTTTGATCTGGGCGACGCTCGTCAATCCCGTCGACGCGGCGCGGACCGGCGCATTGCTGGCCATTGAGGGGACATCGGCGTTCGGCGCCGCGTCGCTGGCGCTGTTGCGCTTCACGGGCGGGATGGCCGGTGCAGCGGCTGCGGTGGGCACCTCACTGCTGCTGTGGCTGGTCGTCCCGTTCGCGATCGCGGTGCGATCGCTGTCGCGCACCGATCTCTAAGGCGCGCTGCCGGGAGGCGGCCGTGAAACACACCCGCATCGTCGTCACGCGTTACGGCGGTCCCGATGTGCTGCAGGTGCTCGAAGAGGAGGCTCGGGAGCCGAGGCAGGGAGAAGTGCGCGTGCGGGTCATGGCCGCGGGCGTGTCCCTGCCCGACGTGCTCGCGCGCGGGGGCGTCCATCCGGAGACGCCGCGGCCGCCCTACACGCCTGGCTGGGATCTCGTCGGCGTGGTCGATCGCCTCGGCGATGGCGTCACCAGCGTCGAACCTGGCGTCACGGTGGCGGCGATGCCGATCAGCGGCGCATACGCCGATTTCGTATGCCTGCCGCAACACGAATTGATCCCGGTCCCCTCCGGATTGGATCCCGCCGAGGCGGTCAGCCTGGTGCTGAACTACATCACCGCCTACCAGATGCTGCATCGTTCGGCTGGCGTCGAGGCGGGCCAGCGGGCCTTGATCCATGGCGCGGCAGGCGGCGTCGGCACGGCACTCCTGCAGCTCGGCCGCCTCGCGGAACTGAAGACGTATGGGACCTGCTCATCGCGCGGGGCGGCAGAGGTCTCCGCGCTCGGCGGCGTCCCCATCGACTACCAGCGCCAGGACTTCGTAAAGGAAGTGCTCCGCCTCACCGGCGACGGGGTTGACGCGGTGTTCGACCCGATTGGCGGCCGTCACCTCTGGGAGTCGCGCAAGGCGCTCCGGAGAGGTGGAAGAGTGGTGGGCTATGGCCTCGCGACCTCGTTGCGCGGGAAAGGCCTGACTTCGAGTCGTCCGGGCCGTCGCCAGCGCTTTCGCGGCGCCGCGGCCTTCGGGCTGTACATCGCAGGCGGCTGGCTCCTGCCAGGGCACAAACGCGTGATCCCTTACAGCATCCAGACACTCAAGCGCCTCAAACCAGCGCAGTTTCGCGAGGACCTGATCACGCTGTTCGACCTCCTGCGACAGCAGAAGATCAAACCGCTGATCGCACAGCGGTTTCCACTTTCCGAAGCGCGGCGGGCGCAGGAGATGCTCGAGACGGGTGGGGTGGTGGGCAAGATCGTGCTTCTGACAGGAGACAGGAGACAGGAGGTAGGAGGTAGGAGGTAGGAGGCAGGATTTAGGAATTGGTAATCAGGAATGAGAACGAGCAAAAGGGCTGCTTGTTGCCCTTCCTGCCTCCTGCCTCCTGTTTCCTATGTTTGCGCGACGTCCTCGAGCAACGCCTGATCGAGGATGACGAACCCGTCTTTCTCCGTGTGCAGCACGTCTTCCTTCTGCCATCGGCTCATGATCCGGATCGCTGTCTCGATGGTCGTGCCGGTCAGGTCGGCCAGCTCCTGGCGCGACAGCGACATTGGCACGAACACGCCGCCGCGATCGCGGCGGCCGATCTGGCCGGCCAGCTTGAGAAACAACCGCGCGAAGCGCGCTTCGACGCGGGCGCCGGTGAGCTCCGCGAGGCGGCGGGTCAGCTCGGCGAGCCGGATGGTCAATCCCGAGAGCAGGCCGCGGACCAGCGCGGGATGCTGCTCGAGCAGCGCGAAGAAGTCCCGGCGAGGGATGCGCAGGCACGTGCTGTGGTCGAGCGCGGTCGCAGAGGCGGGATAGGCGAGGTCCTCGTACACCGCGACGGCGCCGAGCGGATCGCCCGGTCCAAAGATCTCGAGGATGAACTCCTTGCCAGCCGGCGTCGACTTGAAGACCTTGATTCGGCCCTCGACGATGGCGAGGAACGCGTCGGCGGGGTCGCCTTCGGCAAAGACGTGGTCGCCGCGCTCGAAGGTCACCAGCCGCGACACTTCCGCGATGCGGGCTCGATCGGAGACCGACAGCCGCCGGAAGATGGTCATGCGGCGGAGCACGTCGTCGGCGAGGTGAACCGACACGGCGGCATCATACCGGAGCGACGGCGGCACGATCAGAGCCGACGGTCAAGTTCCAGGGCCTGCGGGAACAGGACGTCGTTTTCCTCCTGCAGGTGGGCCGACAGCTGCGCGCAGAACGTCCGCAGCTCCTCGAACAACCGCCCGACCGAACCGGAGGCTCCGGCCGGCGCCGCGAAGTTGCCGGTCAGGCGCGTCAATTCGTCGATGCCGTCGGAGAGGCGCGCGTGCTCGGATTCCATCAGCCGGATCGGGTGCAGGACGGTTGGAAACGCCAGCGGCGGCCGGCCCGCGCCCGAGCGCTCGGCCTCGGCCATGAGCGAGAGCGCCGGGAACAGGATGTTCTCTTCCTTGG
Source organism: uncultured Acidobacteriota bacterium (assembly GCA_963709325.1). Classification (GTDB taxonomy): domain Bacteria; phylum Acidobacteriota; class Vicinamibacteria; order Vicinamibacterales; family UBA2999; genus VFZN01. The sequence goes on from CAVPVV010000003.1 coordinate 985,068, forward strand.
CGAGGTGGCTGAGCAGCAGGTCTGCGACGACCGCGAACACGGCGGCCAGGTGCTGCGGCACCCCTCCGGGTTCACGCTCCGTCAGCGCGGCCAGCTGTCCCCGAATCCGCGGAACGGCGATGTGCGCGGAGGCGTGATGCCGGACGAGGATGTCGTCACAGAGCGCGTCGAGCGGCAGCGCGGAGGCCTGCGTCGAGGCCGGCTCGCGGTGTGGTTCGGCCATGTTCCCCCCAGGCTGCGGGTGAGGCGATGGCTCGAGTCTACGAACCGGCGCGCGGTCGCGCTATGACGCGCGTCATACGCGGGTTAGACCGCGGCTCGGGTCAGCACGAATCGGCCCGGCTCGTCGATCCACTGCCGGCACTCGCGGAACCCGCAGTGCCACAGCAGCCGCCGCACTTCCTCGGGGCGGTACTTGTACGAGCTCTCGGTCCAGATCCGCTCGCCCTCGAGGAGCGTCAGATTCAGCGCCGCGCGCCCGATTTGGATTCGCTGACGGCCGATGCTCACCAGGTGCATCTCCACCCGCGACGCGTCGGGGTTCCACGCCGCAAGGTGGCGGAAGCGCCCGAGCTCGAAATCGGCGTCGAGCTCGCCGTTGATGCGCACGAGCAGGTTGCGGTTGAACGCCGCGGTGACCTGCAGCGGATCGTCGTAGGCCAGGAGCAGCTCGGCCTCCGGCTTCACCAGGTCGGTACCGAGCAGCAGCGCATCGCCAGGACCGAGCGCGCGCCGGATGCGGCGCAGGAACTGCTCGGCACCCACCGGATCGAAGTTGCCGATGTTCGATCCGAGGAACAGCACGAGCACGCGCTCCTTGCCGCGGCGGGCTTCCAGCAACTGGAGGCCGTCCTCGTAGGCGGCCTCCCGCGTCACCACCTGCACGCGTTCGAATCCTGCCAGCGCGCTGGCCGCCGTCCGCAACGCCGCCGGCGAGACATCGACGAGCTCGATCGACACCGGATGTCCATCGGGCAAGCCCAGGCTCACCAGCGTCGCCAGTTTCGTTCCATTGCCGGCGCCGAGCTCCACCAGCCGATTCGGGAGCTCGGCACCGCCGAGCAGATCGCGGGCGTGCTCGTGGAGCAGCCGCATCTCGGCGCGCGTGATCGGATACCACGGCAGCTCGCAGATCGCGTCGAAGAGCGCCGAGCCGAGCGCGTCATACAAGTAGCGCGAGGGCAGCTGGCGCGGCTGCTGCGTCAGGTAGTAGCGGACATCGGCGGCAAACGTCGCGACCGCCTCGCGCGGATCGCGGCGCTCGCGGACGCGCCGGCGCGTTCACGGTCGGCCTCGGCCGGTGACGCACCGGAACGCGGCGTAGACGTAGGGATAGCGCGACCGGAACCAATTGCGGAACGACGGCCGGATCAGCTCGGCGGCCGTGACCGGTGACGCGCCCTTCATCACCATGTGCTCCCCGTCGAAGAAGTCGGCTGAGTACTCGGGATACGAGGGCAATGGTGCGAACCCGTCGAAGGGGCCGAACGGCGTGGATGTCCACTCCCATCCGTTCCCGACGAGATCCGCAACGCCCCAGGCGCTGTCGCCGTCCGGATGGGTGCCGGCTGGTTCGGGATCCCAGCTGGTGAAATCAAAGACGCCATGGCGCGCCGCCGGCGCGTCGCTGCCCCACGGATGCCGGCGCGTCTCCCCGACAGGCCCGCTGAAGGCCGCGCGATGATATTCGGCCTCGGTAGGGAGCCGGGCTCCGCGCCAGCGGGTGTAGGCAGCGGCCTCGGCCTGGCTCACGTATACCGGCCAGTGCTCGGGCAGCGGTACGCGATCGAACATGCCGCGCCACCACCACCCCGTTTCGTCGTGCTCCCAGAAGAGCGGATGGCGAATCTGTTCGTGGTCCAGCCAGTCCCAATCCTGCTGCGCCCACCACCGCGAATCCTGATACCCGCCCGAGTCGACGAACTCCATGAAGCGCGCGTTCGTGACGTCGTGCTTTTCGATCCGGAACGCTGGCACCGGAACAGTGAGCGGCGGCCGTTCGTTGTCCCACGTGAACGGCTCGCAGGTTGTGTCCGACCCGAGTGCCGCGATGCCCGCGGGGATCTCGATCCATTCCTGGGTCGGTGCCGGCCCTTCCACGCGCGGGCGATAGCCGTCAGGATGCACCTTCGCTTCGTACGGGAGCCGATGCCACATGTAGAGCAGCGTCTCCTGGTGCATCGCCTCGTGCTCGAGGATGCAGTAGGCGGCTTCCGCGCGATCGAGCAGTGGGTGGCCAGGCTGCTCGATGTCACCGTGAGCCAGCGCTTCGAGCACCTGGCGATCGGCTTCGGCGGCGAACTGACGCACCACCGATCGCTCGGGCCAGCCGGAAGCAGCGTCCCCGCGATCGTTTCCAGCCTGCGATTCGTGCGGATCTATGCCGCGGGCAAATAAGTGCTCGAGACGCGCGTCGATACTCGGCCGGCCGAGCCCGCGCTTGACCAGCGTGTTGAAGCTGAAGGCTGGAAGGTGCCCCTCGTAGAACACGATCGGATGCCGCAACGCGATCGGGCGCGTGTAGTAGGCGTCGCGAGACACGAGGTCGAAGAGCGCCCTCGAGCGAGCGCGATTGCGCAGGTACCACGACGTGAGCCGGGCACGGTCGAGGCGGGAAACCAGAACAGTCGAGGCAGAGGCGTCGGGCATTCTCGCGACAGTTTCAACAATGGTGCCATCGGCAGCCCTAGACTGAAGCTCAGCGGCTGCCAGCGGCCTTTCCGAGTTGGTCCACCGCTGCGCGAACGCCGCGTGCCAGCTTATCCGCGGGACCGGTGCCGTAGTAGTGGAGGAAGATCACCGCCGGCGTCACACCGGTCATGTGATGGTGAATCGCGACGACCTCGATGCCGTTGGCCCGCAGGGCTTTCAGAACCGGGGTGACCTCGGCGTCCAGCATTGCCACATCTCCGGCCACCATCGCATCCGCGTCGCTGCCGGTAAATGCAGCCCAGGTGTTGAGCCCCATCCGCGCGTTGATGACGGCGCCGTGCTCGCGCACCTGAAGATCCGGCCGACCGATCGTGATCTTGTAGACGGCGCCGGTTCGCTCGCCCGGCGCGCCGATCGCCCGCGACAATGCTGCATCGTCCAGCCCGGCCGGCGGTGCGGCGGGTTTTGCGCCTCCCGCGGCGCCAGCAGTCGAGGCAGCCGCCTTGTCGAGGAGCGCGATCGCCGGCTTCACGCGGGTCGCGAGATCGGCCGCACTCCCCATGCCGTGGACGTGCATGTAGTACATGCGCGGCTGATCCCAGAAGAAGTGGTTGTGCAACGCCGTCACGTCCAGTCCGTTGTCGACGAGCGCCGACATCACCGGGTTCACTTCGTCTTCGCGGAGGACGAGGTCGCCCATCATCACGTCATGACCGCCCTCGCCCTTGGTGAGGGCTACCCACCCGCCAAAACCGAATGGCGTGGGCGCCTCTCTCCCCTTGATCGTGACGTGCACGTCGTTGCGGGGAATGTTGACCTTGAGGACGCCGTCCTTGAAATCGCCAGTCTTGCCGAGGGCCGTGAGCACCGCCTGGTAATCGGCCGGCATCTCCTGCGCCGCCGACGGCATGGCAACACCAAGCAAGAACACCGTCAAGAGACCTAGGGTTAGTGTCAGGCGTGTCACAACGGTCCTCCATCAGAGAGCGTGCAATGCGGGTACCTGGGCGGCCCAGGATCGGACGTACGCCGGCTACTCACTATGAGAAGGCTTTTGCCGACGCTCGCCGAGATTGTCGCGGCCGAGCTGCACAGGACCGTCGTCGATACCACGCAGTAAACCCATCCGTGCTATCGCTCGAGCTACCCGTTCGTCACGCGACCGGCTCGCCACCTCGAGGTGCACTCCTTCGACCAATCCCGCGCTGCGCGAGCCGGCGCGCCTAGTCAGACCGCAGCACAGCGGCGGGGTCGAGGTGCGTCGCCCGGCGAGCGGGCAGCATGGACGCGACGGCGGCAACCGACGCGAGGACCAGCGCGGTTGCGATCAGAGTCATGGGATCCCAGGGCGAGACGCCGTACAGTTGGCTGCGCAACCACCACGCACCGCTCACAGCCGCTACGAGGCCGGTCGAGACGCCGGCGACGGCCAGCGCCGTCGTTTCGCGAAACACGCGCGCCATGATGTGTCCCGTCCGTGCGCCGAGCGCGAGCCGGACGCCGAACTCTCGCCGCCGCATCGACACCGAATAGGCAATTACGCCGTAGACACCGACTGACGCCAGGAGCAGCGCCGCGGCCGCGAACACGCCGGCGAGCATCGCCGTGAAACCGCGGATCGCCCGCGCCTCGTCGAGATACGCCTCGAGAGGGCGGACGTCGTAGATCGGGAGCGCCGCATCCAGCCGTTTCACCGCCTCCCGCACCGGCGTCGTCAGCAGCGACGGATCGCGGCTCGTCTTCACCACGACGACGAACGGATTGCGCGGCACCTGGCGCTCCGGAAAGTACACCTGGTCGCGAATCTCTTCAGTCGGGCTCCGATGGCGCATGTGACGGACGACCCCGACGACGGTCACCCAGGTGGAGGGCGTGCCGGTCACCGTGGGATCGACACCGAGCCGGCGGCCGACGGCCGATTTGCCCGGCCACGCTCGTGCCGCGAGCCGTTCGTCCACGATCGCAACAGGGGCGGCGTGATGGTCGTCGCTCTCCGTGAACGTCCGCCCATCGACCAGCCGGACGCCGAGCATTTCCATCAGCCCGGGCGAGACGGCGCGATAGTCCGCTTGAGGGGCCGTTGACGCATCGCCGCCGGGCTGCGACAGGTACGGCCCGCCCCAGTTCGGCACGTGATCGTACGGTGCGTGGCTGATCGCGGCGGCACCGGCCGCTCCGGGAAGGCTCCCGAGCTCGGTTTCGAGGCGGCGCACGAACGCGTTGAACGCGTCCTGGTTCGGATAGCGTGAACCGGGCGGCGCGACGCGAAAGGTCAGCGCCCCGCCCGGTTCGAAGCCGGGGTCGATCTGCTGGATGCGCAGCACCGTTCGAATCAGCAGCAGTGCCGCCACCACCAGCACCACGCTCAAGGCCACCTGGGCGATCGTCAGCACCCGTCGCAAGGCGACGCCCGATCCGCCGCCGGCCCGTTGCGCGTCGGCTCGAAGAGCCTCGACCAGGCTCCGCTTCATCGTCTCGCTTGCTGGCGCGAGGGAGAGCAGCAGCATCCACACAGTGACGATGCCGAGGCTGAGTGCCGCGACGGGCGGGCTGAGCGTCGCCAGGCGCAGCCGGCCGAGCGCATCCGGCGTCGAGGACAGCAAGAGCGACAGGCCCCACTGGCCGATCAGCAATCCGGCGGCACCCCCAAGCGCGGCCAGAATCGCCGACTCGATGACGTACTGCCGGAGTATGCGTCCCGCCCCGGCCCCCAGGGCGGTCTTCATCGCCGTCTCGCGCGCGCGGCTTGCGGCACGGGCCACCAGCAGGCCAGCGACGTTGACGCAGGCTATCAGCAGAAGGATGCCGACGCCGATCGACAACACTCGGAGCGGCGTCCGGACGTCCCGCATCGCGTCTTCGTGCAGCGGCACCGTCTCGAACTGCCGGCCAGCAGCGCCGTAGAACGCGTTGGCCTGTGAGATCTCGCGCCCGACCCGCGCGATATCGGCGCGCCCGTCCGCAACCCGAACGTCGGAACGCATCCGCCCGATCACGCGCAGGTAGCGCTGTCCACGCGGTCCTTCCGGAAAGCGCCGGTTGAGCGGCACGAACGCTTCGAGATCGTCCGGGACCGCGGAATCAGGCGGCATCATCAGGCGGAACCCGTCGGGCATGACACCGACGACTGTCATTGGCGTGCCGTTGACCTCGATGCGGCGGTTCACGATTGATGGATCGCTGCCGTAGCGCCGCTGCCAGGTTGCGGCGCTCAACAGGATGCTGGTGGGCGGGCCCGCGGCATCATCGCCGGCCTGGAAGGTGCGGCCGAGCGCGGCGTCGGCACCGAGCAGCGAGAAGAAGTCGGTGGTGACGAACCCGACGCGCAGCTGCTCCGGATCGTTCTCCCCGGTCAGGGCCGCGGTGGTGGCCCAGATGGCGCCGAACCCTTCGAATCTCGTGCTCCGCTCGTCCAGGTCCTTCAGCTCGGGTCCCGACAGCGGCGCCCGCGGATACCCTTCCGCTGACTGATCGGCCCACACGAACACGAGCCGCGAGGGATCGCGGAACGGGAGTGGCTGGACCAGCAGCGCGTAAGCGACGCTGAAGATCGCGGTCACGGCCCCCACGCCGAGCGCCAGGGTGGCCAGCGACGCCAGCGTGAATCCCGGCGCCGCGCGCAGCCCGCGCCACGCGTGCGTGAGGTCCAACCGCAGCCCGTCGAGCGCGCGGACCATCGAAACCTCCAGAAATGGACGCGAGGTGAAACCGAGAAGCTCGCGTAGGGTGTAGCGCGAGACGCCCTCGATGTCCAGCACGGAGTGACGAGTAGTGGGACCCGGGGCTCGGGGCTTGCTTGCCGCGCCGTAGCCTTCAGCGACGGCGGGAGGTCTCCTGGCTCCTAGCTCCTGCCTCCTGGCTATTGCACGCGCAGCGCCTGGGTCGGGGCGATCCGCGTGCCGCGAAGGGCGGGAACCAATGCCGCCAGCAACGCGACCGAAACGAGCACGATCGCCGTCAGCCCGAGCGTCCAGGGGTCCCTCGCGTCTGTCTCGTACAGGAGCGACGACAGCACGCGCGTGAGCGCCACCGCGCCGGCGAGGCCGATCGCGATGCCGGTAAGCACCAGCCGCGCCGCCTGCCCGACTACGAGCGACATCACCGACTCGCGGGTCGCGCCAAGGGCCATGCGGACACCGATTTCATGCGTCCGCTCGGTAACGGAGTAGGCCATGACGCCGTAGACGCCGACACCGGCCAGCAGCAGGGCGATGACCGCAAAGGCCGTCAGCAGCACGGCAATGACGCGAGGCCGCGCGATCGTCGCGTCGACGACTTCCTCCATCGTCTTCACGTCGGCCAGCGGCAATTCCGGATCGAGCGAACCCACCGCGGCCGACACGCTCCCCACCAGCGACTTCGGATCGAGATCGGTGCGGACCACGAAGGTCATCACGCCGATGGCAAGTTGCCGATGAGGGATATAGACCGCCGGCCCGGCGGCGGCCTCGAGCGACGTCATCTTGATATCGCCGACGATGCCGACGATTTCGTAAACAACGCCGCCGTCCTCCTTGATTCGGACCCGGATCCGTTTGCCGATCGGGTCCTCGCCAGGAAACGTCCGTGCGGCGAGGCTCTCGCTGATCACTGCCACCTGGGGCGACTCTTCGCGATCCGCGTCGGTGAAGTCACGGCCCGCGATCTGCGGAATCCCCATGGTCCGGAACCAGTTGGGCGTCACCGGCCGGACCTGCGTCGTCGGCAGCCCACCCGGCGGCGGCTCCGGCTGGTCGACGCGGAAGTAGCCCGTGCCGATCCCGAGCCCGGCGAGCGGCAGGAAGCTCACCGCCGCTTGATCCCGAACGCCGGGGATCTGCCCGATCTTTGCGAGCATGGACGAGTACAACTCTGCCGACTTCGCGGCATCGGGATAGCGAGCGGCGGGCAGCTGGACGCGTGCGGTCAGTACCCCTGGCGACCGGAGGCCGGGATCGACGTGCTGCAGCCGCACGAAACTGCGAATCAGCAATCCGGCGCCGGCAAGCAGGACGAGCGAGATCGCCACCTCGATGACGACCAGTGCCGACAACGTCCGGCGCGAGCGCGCCGAGCCGCCGTGGCGTCCGGCCTCGCGGAGCACGTCGGCCGGCGCACGTGCAGCCAGCAGCGCCGGCACCAGGCCGAACAGCAGGGCGGAGATCAGCGCCACGCCCAGGGTGAACGCCAGCACCGGCCCGTCGAGGGCGACTTGGTCGAGCCGGGGGATCGGAATTCGGTTGGCGACGAGTGCCAGCAGGCCCCGGTGGAACGCCAGCGCGAGGAGCAGTCCACCGCCCGCGCCCAGCAGGGCGAGCAGCACGCTCTCGCTGAGCATCTGTCGCACGAGGCGGGCGCGGCCGGCGCCGAGCGCGGTTCGAACGCCGATTTCCTGCTGGCGCACAGCGCTGCGCGCCAGCAGGAGATTGGCAACGTTGACGCAAGCGATGAGCAGGACGAGCGCGACCGCCCCCGAGAGCACCTGGAGCGCCGGACGAATCTCGCCCACCATCTGTTCGTGTACCGGTACGAGCGTCACCGACCACCCGCCGTTCCGGTCGGGGACTTCCCGTTCCAGCGAGGCGGCGATCGCGCGCATGTCTCCGGTTGCCTGCTCGAACGAGATGCCGTCCTTGAGACGGGCGAGCCCGAAGGACGAGCCGCGCCCCGGCGCGTTGCGCATCTGCTCGAGCTTCCACCCATACGGCCTCAGGAATGACGCGCCCTGCCCCATCAACGTGAAGCCGGCCGGCATCACACCGACGATCTCCCGCGGTTGGCCATCCGCGGTGATGGTGAGACCGAGCACATCGGGCCGACCACCGAGCCGACTCTGCCAGAATTCGTGGGTGACCACGAGCACCTGGTCACGGCCGTCCTCATCCTCGGCGGCAGTGTAGGCGCGGCCTATCACGGGCTGGACGCCGAGCACCGCAAACACATCCGATGACGCGACGATCCCCGGCACTTCCTCGGGCCGTCCATCCATTGAGAGCGTCAACCGAGCCTGCCCCGCAACCGCGAGATCCGCGAACGATCGATTCCGTTCGCGCCACGCGAGCCAGTTTGCCGGACTGATGACGTTGCGAGGCCGGTTGCGCGCCTGGTTGCTCTCCCAGACCACGACGATGCGGTCGGGCTGCTTGTACGGAAGCGGCTTCAGCGTCACGCCACGGACCACACTGAACGTGGCCGCGGTCGCGCCAATGCCCAGCGCCAGCGCGAGAAGAGCCGGAAGGGTGAACCGCGGGGCCCGCGCGAACGAACGGGCGGCAAATCGGAAGTCCTGGAGCAGCGTCATAACAGTCTATGGTCAGCGGTTCCTGGGTTGGACGCTCGGACCGCGGCGATGGTTCAACCCGGGTACGAAAGATGTATCAGCCGGGCGCATGGAGACACGATGAACAGCGAGATCCACAAGCTCTACGAGATGATCCACGACATCGAGATCGCGATGCTCACGACGCGACGGCCGGACGGCCACCTCGAGTCCCGAGCCATGGCCAACCAGAAACGCGCCGAAGGCGCGGACCTGTGGTTCGTCACCGCCGACGAAACCGGCAAGCTCCGCGATATCGAGTTCGACTCGCATGTGAACCTCGCCTATTACAAGGACCGAACGCGCGAGTGGGTATCGGTCTCCGGCACTGCGCGGATCTCGCGCGACCGATCCATCATCCACCAACTCTATGCCACTGATTGGAAAGCCTGGTTTCCCGAAGAAGGCGATCCACGCCACGGGACGCCCGACGATCCCCGGCTGGTGCTGATCGGCGTGGACGTGCACGCGGCGGTGTTCTTCGAGGTGAACAAGCCGCAGCCCGTGGTGCTCTACGAGCTGGTGAAGGGCTGGCTCACCGGCACGGAGCCCGACATCGGCGAGATGCACCGCGTCAACGGGTGACGGGCCCGGTAATGTAGCCATCGGCGATCGTGGCGATGTAGACGACGATTCTTCGTAGCGTCTTCATCGGGCGACGGACCTCCTACGGCCGTTTACCTACTCAGGGTAATTCACCCGGACGCCACGGCCGGAGGCGCGGAAACACGCGGGGAACGTGACGGCAATAGGTACGGTACGGCTCGCCGAACCGACGCTCGAGCTGCGGCTCTTCGAGCAGCGGAATGTAGATGAGGTTGATTGCGAGAAAGGCGACCGCCCACTGGAAGTGAGGCATAGAGCCGAGGAGTAGGGCCTCACCGAACAGCACGAAGATCACGCCGGAGATCATCGGGTTCCGCACCCATCGATAGGGACCGCGCACCACGAGCACGCGAGGCGGGTCCCACGGTGCCAGAGTTCCATTCCCTTCCCCTACAAATCGTCGAAGCGACGCGGCGAAAAGCAGCAGCCCGACTGCGAGCAAGGCCCCGCCGAGCAGCTGACGTGCCAGAGCGAGCGTGGCATGCGGCAGGGTGAAATCGACACCGTCTCGGCGAGCGATCCAGATCGGCACGAGCACGGTCACCGTCAATGGCAGGATGGCGATCGCGATGAGGTGTCGGAGTACCCTCACGAACCTCTAACGCCTACTTCGAGGTCGCCGGCGCGCCGAGCTCGATCGTCTTCGCGACCAGCTTGTCCGCGCCCTTCTCTTCCACTGTCACGGCAGTGACGACGATGCGCATGCCGGGCTTGATGTCCTCGACTTTCATCGGCTTCTTGGCCTGGAGGACTTTGGTGTCGGCGTTGAGGTGAACCGTCACGTCCTTGCCGTCCTTGTCCTTCAGCATCACGTGGTCGGCCGCGGCCATCGTCACGGTGCCGAGGATCTTGTGATCGTGGCCGGGATGGGCGAGCGCCAGCGGCGCGCTGCCGATTGCGATCGCGAAGCCGAGCATGAAGACGAGCGCGTTCCGTCGAGTCATTGGTCCTCCCTACTGTGGGTGCTTGTGCGGCGGCGGCGCGGCCGCACTGCTGGTGTCCTCGCCCGCGAGGAACTTGCGGATCTCCTCGTCCTCGCGCAACTGGTCCGGGCTCTTCGGGTTGAGCGCCTCCATCCTGGCGACGTCCTCGGCCGTCAGCGACGGCAGGCGGCGGATGAAGTGTACCAGCGCCCAGCTCTGGTGCTCCCCTTCCGGCGTGCCGTTGCCCCACGCCGGCATTCCGGTCATCCGTATGCCCTGCTCGATGATCGAAAAGATCTCACCATCGGTCAGCCCCTGCGTGCCCGCGGCGCGCATGTCGGGTGTGGGCGGGTAGAAGCTGCGACCGATCTCGGTCCCGCTGCCGTCGTTGCCATGACAGCCGGCACAGTGATCGGCGAAGTGCGCGAGCGCCTCCTGGATGATCTCCGGGGACGGCTGCACCGGGTTCTTGGTACTTCGCATCGTCCGCGGGGTCGCCCAGCTCCGCATCGTCTTCGCCAGCGTCGATTCGATCCAGCTCGGATCGGCACGCGTACTCAGGCCGCGGCTGGCGATCGAGTACGCCGCCACGCCGCCGCCCACGACGAGGAGGGCAACGAGCACGAGCAGGGCTCGAAACACGGAACGCATGCGCCTCTAAGCGGAGTATATCGCGCGGGGAATGGCCAGCCCGGCCGTGACAACGTGAGCCCCGATGCGCCGCAGCGGAAACGCGAGCGATTCCCTGACCCAATCAGCGGCTGCGGCATCGCGGTTGCGGAGCAGGCCGGGATGCGCACTGAACAAATGATCGCCACGCATCCGGAGGTCCGCGGCAACGTCAACCGCTCGCTGATTGCGGCCATCGACGAGCTCTACGCCTGCACTCAGGCGTGCACCTCCTGCGCCGACGCATGCATCGCCGAGGAGATGGTCGCGCACCTCCGGCAGTGCATCCGCTTCAATCTCGACTGCGCGGATGTCTGCGCCGCCACGTCCACCATCGCCACACGGCGCACCGGCTCGAACGAGGAGCTGATCCGCTCGATGCTCGCTCCTGTGTGACCGCCTGCCGCAGGCCTGCGGCAGGCGCTTCGCGCGGAGTGCGGCCCGACCGACTCAGCCCGGCCGTGAAGCGGCTGAGCCCGCTGGCACCCCGCTTGCTGCCCTTCCGACAGGAGGTTACCGATGTCGAGCACCGCAGCGACATGGAAGAGATTCTGCGGCATCACGCAGCCTGCACGATGGGCGGGGTGCCTCACGTTGAGTGCCGGATTGCTCGTCTTTGGCAGCGTCTCGGCCCAGTCCCCCGACCGGGTGACGGTCCAGCTGAAGAGCGGCGAGAAGGTGAGCGGCAGGTTGGAAGATCTGGAGCGCGGCACGCTTTACATTCGCGTCAGCCTGAATGATCAGCGCCGAATTGCAATCGGCGATGTCGTGCTCATCGATCAGGTGGGCGGCGCATCCGGCCTGCCCGAGACCGAGCTGAGCCGAGCCCGGCTGCCCCAGCCGATCGTCGTCCTGAGCAACGGCACGAGCCTGGAAGGCACGCTGACCGACGTGGAAGGCGGACAGGGATCGGGGGACGAGAACAAGCCGCGCGAGTTCGTCTTCCGTCTGCCCAACGGCGCCGAGCGGCGGCTGCGCGGCGAGGAAGTCGGCCGCATCTATATGGGCAACTACCCCGACACCGGGACGGCGGGTGCGACCGGCACGAGCGGCACTACCGCGCCGTCAACCGGGCTGCGGGTCCACGTCAATCCGCAGCAACGCTGGACCGACACCGGCCTGACCGTGCGGCAGGGGCAGCAGGTGCTCTTCAACACCACCGGCCAGGTGCAGTTGTCGGTGACGGCTACCGACGTCGCGCAGCCGGCCGGCGGTAACCGGCAGGCCAGCGGAGCGCCGATGCCGGCTGCGCCGGCAGGCGCATTGATCGGCCGGATCGGACCGAACGGACGCGCGTTCGCGTTGGGTAACCTGACCGAGGTCATCATGCCCGAGTCCGGGCGCCTCTACCTCGGGGTGAACGACGACGAACTGGGCGACAACACTGGCGCGTTCGAAGTCATGCTGTCACCGCGCTAGCGTTGCTGAACCGTGTCCACTGCCGATTGATGATGGCTGCCGTCGTCATTCGTCAGTGGACGCGCGCGCTGGAGCGTCGCTGCGCATCAAGTCGACGAGGCTGCCGACCATCGCCACCAGCTCGGCGCCGTCGATTGGCTTGGTCACGTGCGCCTGGTAGCCGGCGCGCAATGCGCGCGTCCTGTCTTCAGCGCGCGCGTAGGCAGTCAGCGCAATCGCCACGACGCGATGATGGTCCGGCGCGCCCTGGCGAATCTGACGCATCAGGTGATATCCGTCGGTGCCCGGCAGCCCGATGTCGCTGATGATTACGTCGGCGGCATGCTCGCGGAACGCGGCCAGCGCTTCGGACGCGGATCCGGCCGTGACCACGCGGGCGCCGTGCTCCTCGAGAAGGCGGCGCAGGAACTGCTGGGTATCGGGCTCGTCCTCGACGACCAGCACCTTCGTGCCGTCGAGCGGCGTGTCTTCGCGTGACAGCGCGACGCTCCCGTCCCTCGCCTCGCTTACCTCGCCGGCCGGCGCGACGCCGATTGGTAACACCACTGCGAACGTCGCGCCCATTCCCGGTCCGGCGCTCTCGGCCTGGACCTCGCCGTGGTGCAGCTCGACGAGGTGCTTCACGATAGCCAGGCCGAGGCCAAGCCCGCCGTGGCGTCGCGTGATCGACTGATCCGCCTGATGGAAGCGATCGAAGATGTGCGGCAGAACTTCCGGCCGGATGCCGCTGCCGTTGTCGGAGATCCGGATCGTCGCGCGGTCGTTCTCAAACCGCAACAGCACGCGGATCACCCCGCCGTGCGGCGTGAACTTGATCGCGTTCGACAGCAGGTTCCACACAACCTGCTGCAGCCGCGCCGCGTCGCCGGCCACGGTCACTCGCCCGTCCTGCAGGTCGGCCTCTATCCGAAGCGCCTTGGCGGCGGCTTCCTGCATCACCGTGTCGATGGCGTCGCCCACGACCGTTCGCACGTCCACGGTTTGCATCTCGAGCCCGAGCTTGCCCTCGACGATGCGGCTGATGTCGAGCAAATCCGAGACGAGCTGCGCCTGAAGGCGGGTGTTGCGCGCCACCACATCGAGCCCGCGCTCGACCAGCGCGACGTCGTGGGGCGACCTGGCCATCAGCTGCGTCCAGCCGAGAATCGCATTCAGCGGTGTCCGCAGCTCGTGCGACACCATCGCGACGAATTCGTCCTTGATCCGGCTGGCGCGCTCGGCTTCGCCCCGGGCGGTGCGTTCGGCAGCGAGCAGCCGCTGGCGCTCCGAAACGTCGCGCGCGACCTTTGACGCGCCAATGATCACGCCCTTCTCGTCACGGACTGCCGACACCGTGATGGAAACGTCGATGAGCTGGCCATCCTTGCGGAGCCGGACGGTCTCGAAGTGCTCTACGCGTTCCCCGCGGCGAATCCGGGAAAGGATTTCGTCCTCTTCCTGGCGGCGTTCGGGCGGGATCAGCATCAGCACCGGCCGGCCCAGCAGCTCTTCAGCCGGATACCCGAAAATGCGCTCCGCCGCCGCATTGCACGACTGGATGATGCCGTTGAGATCCTTGGCGATGATCGCGTCTTCCGACGACTCGACGATGGCAGCCAGGTATGCGCGAGCGTCGCGGGCGTGGCGCCGAACCATTTGCTCGCCAGCGGAGCGTGCCATGAATGTGTCATCAACATCCTGACGACATCGGAGGACCGGCGCAAGCTGGTCGCTGCCAGCGCGCTGCGGCTGTGGTGGCGGCGATCGGCCGTCCCGGATCTGCTGCCATCGGCGGTAAAATGGCGCAACTGTCGAGAAGGTGCGAACCGCATGACCTCCGAATACGCCCAGGCCGACCGCACCCTCCTCCAGAACTCCGTGCTCGAGGTCAGCGACGCGCTTCGCTCCCTGACCGACGCCGCCCAAATCCAGTGGACGGCCTCGCGAATGCTCGGGGAGCGTCTGAGCGCGGCGCGCGTGTTCTACGCGGAGATCGCCGACGGGCCGCTCGCAGTGGTCCACCGCGACTACGCGAACGGCCTCCCGTCGCTCGGCGGCCAGCGATTGCCTCTCGCCGATTACGGCGAGGAGCTCATCGGGACACTCAGGTGCGGCGGACCGCTGGTCATCGACGACGTCGCGCGCGAGCCGCGGCTGACGAGCGACGCGCGCGCCGCCTTTTCGGCTCTCGGCGTGAATGCGGCAATGATCACCAGCCTGGTAAAGGACGGCTGCTGGGTCGCGCTGTTCGCGGTGCACGACACGGCGCCCCGTCACTGGACGGCGACCGATGTCGCGATGCTCGACGAGATCGCGGACAGGACCTGGGCTGCGGTTGAGCGCGCCGACGCGCAGGCGGCAGCCGCCCGCGATCTGCGCGACACCCGGCTGCTCCGCGACCTGGCTGCGCGCTTTGTCGTCGAGGACAAGCGACAGGCGTTCCACGACGAGATCCTCGATGCCGCCATAGCGCTGGCTGACGCCGACGCCGGCACCGTGCAGATGCTCGATCATCCGGGCGGCGATCTCCTGATACTTGCGACCCGCGGGTTCTCGGCCGAGACCGTCCGCTACTTCGCGCGCGTCACCGCGGCGTCCGGTACCTCGTGCGGCATCGCGCTGGCCTCGGGCCGGCGGGCCTTCGTGGACTTCGACGATCCGGCGCATGCCGACGACACGGCGATGCGAATTCACGTGCAGGACGGCTACTGCTCCGCCCAATCCACTCCACTCGTGACGCGAGCCGGCCGGCCCATCGGCATGCTCTCCACGCACTGGCGGGCGAGCGGTCATCGCCCAACCGACCGGCAGCTGCGCTTCCTCGACCTGCTCGCGCGCCAGGCCGCCGACCTGCTGGAACGGCACGAGGCCGAGGCCGCGCTGCGGCGCAGCGAACGCGACCTCCGGGAAGCCGATCGGCGGAAGAACGAGTTCCTCGCCGTGCTCGCGCACGAGCTCCGCAATCCGCTGGCCCCGGTGCGCACCGGGCTCGAACTGATTCGGCTCGCCGGCGACAGCCGCGAGGCCGTCGGGCGCGTACGGGGAATGATGGAGCGGCAGGTCGGCCAGATGGTGCGGCTCATCGACGACCTGCTCGACGTCTCGCGGATCACCTCCGGCAAGATTCGCCTGCAGCGCGAGATCAGCCCGCTCGCCCCTCTCGTCCATGGCGCCGTCGAGGCGAACCGCGCCGAGATCGATACCGCGCATCTCGAGCTGGCCCTGGATCTGCCGGCGACGATGGTCTGGATCGACGTGGACACCACGCGGTTCGTGCAGGTGCTGTCGAACATCCTCCAGAACGCCGTGAAGTTCACGCCGGAAGGCGGCCGGATCCTGATCGAGGGGCGTGTCGCGAAACGCGCCCATGACGGCGTCGAGGAGCTCACCATCTCGGTGTCCGATTCTGGCGTCGGCATTTCCGAGGACCTGATCGGCCGCGTGTTCGAGCTTTTCACGCAGGACGACGCCTCGGCTGGCCGGTCGCACAGCGGCCTTGGCATCGGACTGGCGTTGGCCAGGCGGCTCATGGAGCTTCACGGCGGAACGGTTGACGTCCACAGCGAAGGGTCCGGACATGGCAGCCGGTTCATGGTCCGGATTCCGGTAGCCCGCCACGTCGAGCCTCTCGCGACGCGCCTCACCCGTCCGCGGCGAGCTGCAATCGCACAAAAGGTTCTCGTGATCGACGACAACCTCGATGCCGCCAACACCGTTGCCCTGCTCGTGGCGAGCCTCGGCTGTGCGTGCGAGGTTGCCTACGACGGCGAGACCGGACTGGCCCGCGCGCTGGCGCTCCGGCCCGACGTGATCCTGCTCGACATCGGGATGCCGGGCATGGACGGCTATGAGACGTGCCGGCAACTGCGCAGCGCGCTCGGCCCTGACGTCGTCATCGTCGCGGTGACGGGCTGGGGCCAGGAGCAGGACAAGGACGACGCCTACCGGGCCGGGTTCAGCGCCCACCTGACCAAGCCGGCCGATCCGGCGGCTCTCGAGCACTTGCTTGCGCGCGGCGAGGAGCCGTACGAGCCCGTCAGCTGAGCGCGGAGCGGTGTCAATCGGCGGCGCGGATGATCCGGACGGGATCCACGCGAACCGCTCGCCGCGCCGGCAGGTAACAGGCGGCCACGGTCACTCCCACGAGCAGCAGCGGCAGGACCGCGAGCGTGAACGGATCGCGCACCGCGACTTCGAAGAGGACGCTCCGCATCACACCGGCTAGAGCCCACGCGAGCGGGATGCCGCAGAGCAATCCGCCCGCCGCATATACGAGCCCCTGGCCGATTACCGCTGCGGCAATGGATCGCGACGAGGCGCCCAGCGCCATCCGCACACCGATGTCCCGAACCTGCTGGCTGACGCGCAGCGCGACCACGCCGTGCAGGCCAACGACGCTCAATAGCGCGCCGATTGCCGCGAAGACCGAGAGCAGGAGTGTCAGCAACCGCGGGCGCGCCAGCGACGTGCGCATCATGGCCGGCATCGTCTGCATGTCCGCGACCGGCACCGCGCGATTGACGGCGGCGGCGGCGTCACGCACTGCGGCGCCGAGGAGAGCCGGGTCGCCGCTGGCTCGCACCACCATCTGCATCGGAAACATGAAGGTCTGCTGGAGCGGCCGGTAGAGCTCGGCGGCGGGCGGCTTGTCCAACCCCACGTGCCGGACATCGCCGACAACTCCGACGATTTCCATGTCGAACCGCCCAGGCCTCCCGCCTCCCTGCTGGATCAGCCTGCGGCCGAGCGCCGCGCCGACCGATCCGAAACGTTCGCGCGCAAGGCGCGCGTTCACGATCGCGACGCCAGGTGCGCCCTCGATGTCGGCAGTGGTGAAGATCCGGCCGGCCAGCAGCGGCATACCGATCGCGCTGAAGTAATCGCCGTCCACGAAGCGCCACGCAACCAGCGGCGGCTCGGTGCCCGGGGCGGGCGGTTCCTCGGGTCTGTAGACGCGCGTGGTCCACGAGTAGCCGCTCATTGGCAGGTGATTGATCGCGCCGACGGCGGTGACTCCGGGCAGTGCCGCGAGCCGCTCAGCCACGAGCCGCAGATACGGCGCGCCGGTAGCGAGCGACTGATGGATCGAGGTCGTCTGCAGTCGAAAGGTCAAGACGTGATCCGGCTCGAATCCGGGATCGACCTGCTCGAGGTTCCACAGCGAGCGCAGCATCAGACTCGCGCCGGCGCCGAGCACGATGGCGATGGCGAGCTGGGCCGCGACGAGGGCCCCGAGGATGCGCTGACGCGCGAGACCCGCGCCCTGCTGGCGCAAGAGCGGCTGGACACCCGCCCGTTCCGCGACGGTCGCCGGAACGACAGCCACGAGCATCGACAGGCCCACCGTGGCCGCCGTGATCATGGCAAAGACCGTCCGGTCGAGCGCGATCTCGCCTTGCCGCGGAAGATCCGCCGGCATGCGCGCCACGAGTGAGGGAAATGCAATGCGGGCCAACGCGAAACCGGCCGCCGACCCGGCCAGCGCGAGGAGCGCCTGCTCGGTGAGCAACTGACGCACGACGTGGCTGGTCGAGGCCCCGACCGCGCGCCGCACCGCCAGCTCGCGGGCGCGCGCGACGGCGCTGGCCAGGACGAGCGTGCCGAGGTTCACCGCGCTCAGCAGGAGCACGCAGCCCACCGCTGCGAGGAGGAGGACAAGCGCGGGCCGCACCGTGCCGGTGATCGAATCCTGCAGTGGGGCGGCGCGAATCGTTTCTCCCCAGTCGGCTGCTTTCTTGAGTTCGGCGCGCATCTCGGGCACGAGCCGCGTCAGTTCCGCGGAGGCGAGATCCGCGGTGATGCCATCGCGCAGTCGCGCGACGACGAGCCCCGACACCTGCCGGTTTCGAGGGGCTCCAGGCTCGTAGGGCACGGCAATCCAGAGATCGGCGCGCCCGAGCAGCTCGAACCCGGGCGGCAGCACGCCGACCACTTGGTGCGGCATCTGGTCGATCTGCACGATGCGGCCGATCACCTCGGGGCGTGCCCCGAACTGCTGCCGCCAGAGCGAATCGGACAGCACCGCCACTCGTTCCCGGCCAGGCGTACTGTCTTCGTCGAGGAGTGCCCTTCCTAACGCGGCAGGTGCGCCGAGAACGCCGAAGAGGTTGCCCGAGACCCTCGCCGCAGTGATCTTCCGCGCCGGTTCGTCGCCGGCGGTGAGCGCCATCAGCCATCCCGGAGAGATGGTTGCGATTGCCGACAACCGCGAGGCGCGGGCCCGCCAGAAATCCACCTCGTCGTTCGATACGAACTCACCAGGCCAGACAGCGACCAGCGCGTCCGGCGACGCGAACGGCAGCGGCCGAAGCAGGACGCCGCGCACGATCGAGAGGACGGCGGCGTTGGCCCCGGCACCGAGCGCGAGCAGCAGAATGCCAACCACGGCGAAGCCGGGCCTCCGAGTCAGGCTGCGGAAGGCAAAGCGCAGATCGTGCAGCAGCATGCGTGACTACTCCACTCTCAAGGCAACCACCGGTTCCACGCGTGAGGCGCGAAGCGCAGGTATCCCGGCTCCGGCGGCCGCGACCAGCGCCAGCCCCGCCGCGGCTGCGGCGAGAACACCCACGTCAGTGGCGCGGACGTCGTAGAGCAGGCTGCCGACAGCGCCTCCGGCCGCAAGCGCAATCGCAAGGCCGGCGATGATGCCGATCGCGCTCAGGGTGAGCCCGTCCTGCAGGACCAAAATGAGAAGCGTCCTGCGCGATGCTCCAACGGCCGCGCGCACGGCCAGCTCGCGCACCCGCTGCGCCACTGTGTACGACAGCAACCCGAACACGCCGACGGCGGCCAGCGTTCCCGCGAGCACGCCGAAGAGGACACTGAGCGACGAGACCAGCACCGACGTACGGGTTGCCGTTGTTACGACGTCTTCGAAGGTCCGGACCGAGGCGAGCGCCACCTGCGGCGCCATCGTGGCGAGTTCGGCGCGAATGAGGCTGGTGAAACGTGCCGGATCTCCTTGACCGCGTACCACGTATGTCAGCGTCGGAAGAGGGAACTGCAGGAATGGAGCGGCGACCTCCGGATCGGGCGGCAGTTCAGGACGGCGGGCCCGCACGTTGGCCGTGACGCCGACGACCTGCCGCAGGGTGCCATCACCGTCCCACGGGGTGCGAATGAGCTGGCCGACGACCTCGGCGGGCGCAAGCCCCGGCCACAGTTTCGAGGCCAGCGCCTCGTTCACCATCGCCGCCAGCGCTGCACCGTCAACGTCCCGTTCGTCGATCGCGCGCCCGGCGAGCAGGCGTATCCCCATTGCCGACCCGTAGCCGTCCATGACGACACGCATTTCGGTGACCGGCACGCCGTCGCGCTCCCCGAGCTGATCTGGGCGCCTCGCCGGCCCGTTGAAGCCGGTCGCGGCAATCGGGAGCATGTTGATGGCGGAAGCGTGCGTCACGCCCGACACTGCGCGCACACGCCGCAGGAACTCGGTGTGGAAGCGGGCCATCGCGTCGCCGCGCTCGGCAACGCTCGGCGGCAGACCCACCGAGAAGGTCAGCAGCGGCTCGCGCGTCACACCGAGATCGGTCGCTTGGAGGCGCAGCAGGCTCTTGACCATCAGCCCCGCGACCGCGACCAGCGCAAGTGCGAGCGCCATCTCGAGGATCACCAGCAGCCGTCCGGTCGTTCGCGCGCGTCCCGCGGTCGTGCCGCGGCCGCCGCCGGCCTGCAGGATCACACCGGGATCGAACCGGAACAGGTGAATCGCCGGGGTCAGCGCCGCGATCCCGGCAGCCGCGATGGCGACGAGAGCCGCGAGCACGAGCACGCGCCAGTCGAGAACGACCGCACCCAAGCGGGGGAACGCGGGCGGCGCCATTGCCACGAAGGTGCGCAGCAGCATCCACGCCATCGCCGCGCCGGCCACGCACCCGGCGCCCGCGAGCGCCACGGTTTCGCCGAGCACGAGCGCCATCAGTTGACCGGCGGTCGCCCCAAGCGAGGTGCGGACCGCGAGCGCGCGCTCTTGTGAGACCGCCCGCGCGAGGAGCAGGTTCGCGACGTTTGCGCACGCGATGAGGAGGAGCAGCAGCGTGGCCCCGAGCAGGACCCAGAGGCCGCGGCTCGACGAATCGGTCAGGACGTCGTGCAGGTCGCGCGCGGTGAACGTGTAGCGATCCTCCGGGTGCTCGCGCGACATGTACCCGGCAAGCTCGTCGAGCTGTCGCCGCGCCGCGGACAGGCTGACGCCATCCCGCAGCCGCCCGATGGTGAGCAGGTAGTTGTTCTCGCGATTGGCGCTGTCGGCCAGCGGCGTGAGCGGCATCCAGAGCTCGAATCGCCAGGCTTCCACGAAGCTCGCCGGGGCAACGCCGACGATGGTGTAGAGCTCGCCGTCAATTTGCACGCCGCGGCCGAGCGCGGCTGGGGATGCACCGAACCGCCGCCGCCACAGGCCTTCGCTGATGACCGTGACCTTGGGCGCACCGCGCCGATCGTCGTCGTCGCTGAACCATCTCCCGAGACGAGGGGTTGCGCTGACGACGCGGAAGAACGCGCTCGACGCAACCGCGCCGCTCACCCGCTCCGGAGGCTGGTCGCCGGCCAGCGTGACCCCGCGCGGCGCCCAGGCGCCAAGTTCCGTGAACGGCTGCTGGCCGTCATGCCAGTCGAGATATCGAGAATAAGAGGCCGACCCGTACGTGAGCGCGGGCAGCTCGCTGCGCCAGACCTGGACCAGGTCGCGGGAGCGCGGGAACGGCAACGGGTTGACGAGCACCGCATAGACGATGCTGGCAAGCGTCGTGGTCGCGCCAATCCCGAGCGCGAGCGTCACGGTGGCCGTCCAGGCGAGGCCCGGTGTCCGCCGGAACAACCGGAACCCGAGCGCCACGTCGCGTAGGAGCTGGAGCATGGCCGATTGGACGAGACTTCGGCGCGAACCGTTGGCGTGGTTCTGCCTTCTGCCTTCTGCCTTTTGCCTTCTGCCTTCTGCCTTGTCAGCGCCCCATCACCGGGACCCCGACACCTTCTTGGGATTTACCGCATTCGCCAGGGCCAGACGGTTGTCGTGAGTGACGTAGCTGATCTGGAGGTTGTACCCGTTGGGCGTATCGGTGTGATAGCTCTTGAATGCGGCGGTATGGATTTCGTCAGGCACCCAGGTGCCATCGGGGCCCTTGTGGCGGCTGGACGTGTCGATCGTGACCTTGAGGCCGCGCTTCTCGAGCTGGGCCTTGACGTCGTCGGTGTCCCACGGCGCGATGCCGAACGAGATGTGGTCGATGCGCGGTCCGCCGGAACCGCGGCCGCTGTTCTTCCCGCCGTCGGCGACCAGCGAGTTGCCGCCGCGGATGATGATGTCCCCGGCGTCGCCGATCATCAGTTCGTGCTGGCTGCCTTCGTCGTAGGTCTCACCCCAGCCGACGAGGTTCTGGTAGAACGACGCGCTCTTCTTGTAGTCGGCGGAATTGAACGAAAAGTGATCGAGCCACACCGTCTTCCATCCCGTCGCGGCAAACGGCGCGGGTTCGGACAGCTGTGCGGTCGATGGTGTTTTTCTGGCCTTGGCGTGGCCCTGGCCGTTGCCAATCTGCAGGTCGAAGCCGTCCGGATCGGTGACGTGGAAGCTCTCGAACCCGTTCCCGTCGTTGTCGGGCACCGGTGAGAGACCGCGCGCTTTCAGCTCCGCCTCCACCGTTTTCGCGTTCCACTTGTCGATCGCGAAGCCGAACGAAGTGACGAGCGCCTTGACCGGTCCGCGGCGGCTGTTGGCCGACGCCGCATCGAACGCGCCAGGCGCGGCCTGACGGAAGACGGCCGTTCCCCAGTTGCCCATGTCGACCACCGCTTGCTTGCCGTCGTCCGACCGAAGCGTCCAGCCCATCAGCGCGATATAGAAAGCCGCTTCCTTGCGGTACTCGGCGACCTGGAACGTCACGCTGTCGAACGCGGTGGTAGTCCAACCGGTTGGCTTGAAGACCGGCGGGATTGGCAACGTGTTGCACTCCGGGGCGCCGAAGGTCGTCATGCACCGGCCCTGTGCGAACACTTCGGAGACATCCAGCAACGGAGCGGTGACGGACGCAACACCAAGAGTGCGGAGCAAGCGGCGGCGTGAAATCGACATATGAAACGGTACCTCGCGTGCCGGGAAGATACGCACGAACGGGCGTGCCGTGAGACATGAAAGGGGACAGGTCAACCCCGCGACGCCGACAATTCCTCGAGACTGCGGAGCGCGAACGCGACGTGCAGGGCCGCGCCGATTGGCAGCGCGTTCTCGTCGACCAGGAACTTCGGATGATGGACGGGATAGTTCGCGCCGAGGGCGTCGTTGCGGGTGCCCAGGCCGACGAAGCAGCCCGGCACGCGCTCCAGGACGTACGAGAAGTCCTCTCCGCCCATCACCGGCGGAAATTCGATCACGGCGCGCTCCCCGAGCATCTCGCCTGCGACCTGGCGCGTCATCTCCCACACGCCCGCGTCGTTGACCGTCGCCGGATAGTCGTGTCCCGGAAACGACACCTGCGCCCCACAGCCATGCGCCGCCGCGACACCTTCCGCCACGGTCCGAACGCGGGCCTGCAGCGCCTGCAGTCCCTTCGTTGTCAGCGATCGGATCGTGCCGCTGAGGCGGACGTCCATCGGGATCACGTTGAAGGCGTCACCGCCGTGAATGGTGGTCACGCTCACAACGGCCGCTTCCAGCGGGTCGGTGTTCCTCGACACGATCGTCTGGAGCGCCGACACGATGGCCGCCGAGGCGACCACCGGATCGACCGTGGTCTGGGGCATGGCCGCATGCCCGCCTACGCCGGTGACGACGATGTCCAGGATGCCCGCTGCGGCCAGGAATGTGCCGGCCCGCGCGGTCACGGTGCCGGTCGGCACGAACGGCCAGACGTGCAGCCCAAAGGCGCGATCCACCTGCGGCGCCGCGAGCGCACCCTCTTCGCACATCCTCAACCCGCCGGCCCCGCCCTCCTCGGCCGGCTGGAACAGCAGTTTCACGGTGCCTTTGAGCTCGCCCTCGCGCTCCTTCAGCACGCGCGCCGCGCCGAGCAGCATCGCCGTGTGGCAGTCGTGACCGCAGGCGTGCATCTTCCCGTCCACTTCGCTCTTGAAGGGAACGTCGGCCTCCTCGCGGATCGGGAGCGCATCCATGTCGGCGCGCAGCGCGACGCACGGACCGTCGCCGCTGCCGAGCGTGGCGACGATGCCGGTCTCGGCCACCGGGTAGCGGTACGAGATTCCCAGCTCGTCGAGCACCCGGCGCACCAGGGCGCTCGTGCGCACTTCCTGGTACATCAGCTCAGGATGCCGATGCAATTCGCGCCGAAGCTCGACGATCCAATCCTTGTGGGCCGCGGCCTGCTCCAGGACCCGTTGCGGCGCAATCGAAGACGCGGTCGGCATACGCACCTACTCGCCGGAAGGCTTCTTGTTGTACTTGTCCATCATTTCCTTGAACATCTGCTCCGGCGTCTTCTTGGCCTTGATCATTTCCTGAATCATCTCGGTCGAGGGCGGCGTGATCTTGTTGGCGCGCAGGTAGCCGACGATGTTGCCGTAGATCTCGTTGTTGTGCACGGCGGTGTGAAGGAAGGAGTAGGTCATCTGCGTCGAGGACAAGACTTTTTTGTCGTCGAGCGTCGCGAAGGTCGCATCGCAATAGGCGAACGAGTCGGCGAGCGCCTTGACGATCTCGGCCTTCGTCTTCAGCAGGTCGGTCTTCGCCTTCGGCATCGGATTGGCCTCGCCGCGCAGCGTCGAGCAGTCGAGGTAGTTGCGTTCGGTCGAGTGATTGATCCACTGGCCGAAGTCCATCTGCTCCGGCGCCAGCTTGAAGGTGTACTTGTCTTCGGGCATCACGTCGGCGGCACCCTGCAGGAACAGACGCACGGGCGTGTAGTAGCGCTGAATGTTGGTAGGAACAAGGACGTCCTGCTGCGCGTGGAGCGGGACGACGGCCAGGCCGGCGACCAGCAACCAGGTCATCCGCATATCGAAGCCTCCTATGAATGGGTGACCAAGAGGCTACACCTAAACAGGTGCACAGGTGCAAGGGTGCACAGGTGCAAGGGTGCACAGGTGCAGGGGTGCACAGGTGCACAGCGCACGGTTGGTTGTGGCAGCATCTGGCATGCGCGCACGATTGATTTTCATCGGGCTCACCCTGATGGCCTCCGAGACAGGCGCTCGCGCCCAAGGCAGAACCATGCGAACGCTAATCGTGCTGGCCGCTCTGGGATTCTCGCTCGCGTGTTCGTCCGAGCGCGCAACCAGGAGCGTAGAATCTCCACCGGTGGCCGTCATGTCCGGCGCGGCCCGTGCGGAGCTGGCGCCGGGCGGCCGGCTGCGCGCGGCGCTCAACTACAGCAATTCCCTGCTCGTGAAGGCCCGCTCGCCCGAGCACGCCGGCGTGGCACCGGATCTCGCGCGCGAGCTGGCGCGTCGCGCCGGCGCGACAATTGAGTTCGTCGGATACGAGAATGCCGGCCTCGTTGCCGATGCCGCGCGTGAGGACGCCTGGGACGTCGCGTTCATCGGCGCCGAACCGGCGCGGGCCGGCGACATCACATTCACGCCTGCGTACGTCGAGATCGAAGCCACCTACGTCGTGCCGGCCGATTCGACCAGTCGCACCGTCGCCGACGTTGACCGCGAAGGTGTCCGGATTGCGACGACGTCGCGAGCGGCTTACACGCTCTACCTGCAGCGGACGCTGAAGCACGCCCAGCTGGTGGAGGCCGAGGGCATCCCAGGCGCTGCCGACCTGTTCGTGAAGGATCACCTCGAGGCGCTGGCCGGGCTCAAGCCGCGCCTGTTGGAAGAGGTCACGAAGCTGGCCGGTGCCCGCATTCTCGATGGCCGCTTCACCGCCGTGCAACAGGCGATGGGTGTACCCAGGACACGGTCTGAGGCCGCCGCTTACCTCGTCGGTTTCGCCGCCGAGATCAAGAAATCGGGCTTCCTCGCGTCGCTCATCGAGCGGCACCAGGCACACGGCCTCTCGATTGCCGCACAATAGTTGAATGAAGCGTTCCGGCGTCGCCGATCTGCCGCTCCACGGCGGGCGCGTGCCGCAATGGCTGGCCAGCCGCATGGCCGCGCTTGGCGGCGCGATCGGCGAATCGGTGGTCCATCATTACGGGCGACCGGCGCTCCTCTCGCGGCTGAGCGATCCGTTCTGGTTCCAGGCCCTCGGTTCGGTGATGGGCATGGACTGGCACTCGTCCGGGATCACGACATCCGTGATGAGCGCTCTGAAGAAGGCGCTCAATCCCAAGGCGCGGGAGCTCGGCCTCTACATCTGCGGCGGCCGCGGCAAGCAGTCGCTGCGCACGCCCGACGAGCTGCGCGCGCTCTCCGATAGCGTCGGGCTCGATGGCGATGCGCTCGTCAGGACCAGCCGCCTCACCGCGCGCGTCGACAACAACGCCATCGACGATGGCTTCCAGATTTACCTGCATTCGTTCGTCGTGACCGCGGATGGCGACTGGGCGGTCGTGCAGCAAGGCATGAACGAGGCGAGCCGGCTGGCGCGGCGCTATCACTGGCACTCCTCGACGGTCCAGGACTTCACCGCCGATCCGCACTCGGCGATCGTCGGCGAGCACGCGGGAACGATCCGCAATCTCGTGGACGGCCGTGCGCGCCCGGCACAGGACGCGCTCCTGCAGATCGTGCGCGAGGATCCGGCCCGCACGCTCGCCGACGTGCGGCGCCTCGAGATGCCGCGTCATCACGAGGTGGGCGCGGCCGACGTACAGGCGCGGCGGCTCGGCGCCGTTCTCGCCCTGGCCCAGGAGCGGGAACTGCGCGACTTCGCTTCTCTGCTCCTCGTCGAACAGCTCGGTCCGCGCACGCTGCAGTCACTGGCGCTGGTCGCCGAAGTCATCCACGGCACGCCTACCCGCTTCGACGATCCGGCGCGCTTCTCGTTCGCCCACGGCGGCAAGGACGGTCACCCGTTTCCAGTGCCGCTCCGCGTCTTCGACGAATCGATCGCGGTGCTGCGGCGCGCGCTCGACACCGCGAAGCTCGGACATACCGACAAACTCGACGGCATGCGGCGGCTCGACCGCTTCACTCGCGCAGTCGAGCATGCAACCCAGCCTGAGGCCGATGTCGATGCGGTGATCGCTCACGAACGAGCGATCTCACCTCGACTGGGCGGCCGTACGGTATCCGACGATCGCGCCGACGCACAGCAGCGACGACACACCTCGCGCGGGCAACTCCCGCTTTTTGACCGCTGAGAAACAACGCATCGGCTTAACCGCATCAACAGCGTGAAATTAACGAAGTCGTAACCGAGCGGTGAGCCCGCCGATACATCGGTGCGCGGATGCACCTCTCATTCAGGGTCTTCGTCATGCTCCTGCTGTGCCTGGTGATGGCGGGAGCCGTCGCTCCCCGCCTACGCGCAGACCGCAGCCAGTTTCCGAGGCACCGTCCGGGACCAGACCGGGGCCGCCGTTCCCGGCGCGACGGTGGCAATCCGGAACGAGCGCACCGGTGAGGTGCGCGAGGTGGTGTCGGGCGCCGACGGGTCGTACGTCGCGCCGAACCTCAAGCCGTCGCTGTACACGATCACCAGCAAGGTCGGCGATTTTCAGCCGATCGCGTTCAACGGGCTGGAACTGGCAGCCGGCCAGGTCTTCTACCTCGATCTGGAAATGAAGGCGGCTGGTGTCACCGAAACGGTAACCGTCTCCGCGGCGGTGCCGACCCTCTTCGCGGGTTCCTGCGTCGCATCGGGTGCCTCGTCCTCGACGGACCGGCACAGCCGAACGCGTCGATCTGGGATTACGTCGTACCGGACGTGGTTCTCGTCCGGCTCGAGCGCGCATCAGGCGCGGACGCGGCCCCAATCCTGGACCGATTGGTTTCATTCCGCCGCTCATGGCCGGAGTCGCGCTTTCTCATCACGGTGGAACGCACGCTCTCGCCGGCTGAGCTCAGCCTCACGACACTGATCGGCTCGACTGTTCTGTACCATCCCAGCCTCGAAGCGATCGCCAGGCTCCTGCTCGGCTGAGTCACGCGCGCCCGCCTCGACTGCACCGCGCGGCGCGACGGATGGCGTTGCTTTTGCTCTTTCTGACTCTCGAGGGAGTGATGCCATGAAATTGTTCACATACTGTGCAACGGCCGTGATCGCCGCCGCCTCTGCCGTCACGCTGGCG
Organism: uncultured Acidobacteriota bacterium; assembly: GCA_963709325.1. GTDB lineage: Bacteria > Acidobacteriota > Vicinamibacteria > Vicinamibacterales > UBA2999 > VFZN01. Next base: position 1,012,754 of record CAVPVV010000003.1, read on the forward strand.
GCACAGCGTCCGGGCATCGATGTCGACAAGGACGACATCACCATCCGTGGCTGCGTGATGAAGGCCGACCAATACCGGCCGGTCGCTTCGATGCCGCTGGTGTGGAGCAAAGACGACGTGCTCGTCGCGCTTTCCGACGGGTGGGACCACCATCGCGACCGGACCGAGCGGACCAATGGCCGCCTCTTCTACTGGCTCGAGGATCGGGACCTCTCCAAGAACGTCGGCCAGATGATCGAGATCAAGGGCGACCTCAAGGACCTCAAGCGAGGGGAGTTCGAAATCGAGCGCAAGAAGGACGTGACCACGCTCGAGCTGAAATTCGACGGTAAGAAGGAAACGGCCAGGCTCCCGACGCCGTGGTTTGCGGCGCCGGATGCGAAGGACGAGCGCGCCTATGACGTCGTCGTCCAGAAGGTCGACATCGATGACGTCAAGGTCATCGGGGCGTGTAATCGCTAAAAACACGGGTGCAGGGTGCACAGGTGCAGGGGTGCAGGCTGCAATAGAATCGCGCCATGCCTCCTGCGCTCAGCCCGCGTGAGCGGGCCCGGCTGAAGGCCCGCGCGCATCCATTGGAGCCGGTCGTCCAGGTTGGCCAGGCCGGGCTGACCGAGGCAGTTGTCGGCGAAGTCGATCGGGCCCTGACCGCACTCGAGCTGATCAAAGTGCGGATTGGGGTTGCGGACCGTGACGACCGAGCTCACGTTTGCGAGTCCCTGTCGGCGAAGACCGACGCGGCGGTGGTGCAGCAGGTGGGGAAAGTCGTCGTGCTGTGGCGGCCGCGCGGCGACGAAGACGAGGCGTAGAGCTCACATTCGCGGAAGATTTCCATTCGCGTCTCTCGCGCGGGGATCGGCGCCGTATCGGAGCAGGAGCTGCACGATCTCGTGCTGCTCGGCGCGAGCTCCCCTGGTGCCGCTCGCGCCCGTGGAACGCGAACCGATGTGAAGAGGGGTAGTGCGCTGCCTGCCGTGAGTTGCGTCCACACGCGCTCCGCGCTCCAGGAGACAGCGAACGGCCTCGGGGCTCCGTGCCCGGACCGCCCGATGCAGTGGAGCCACGCCGGCCTTGTCCTTGTGCTCGATGTCGGATCCGGCATCGAGGAGGAGCTCGATTACCAAGCGCTGTTCAGACGGATTCCACGTCTTCCCCGCCCTGGGCCGTGCATCGCACGCGTAATGGAGAGCGGTTGCTCCACGTCGATTCTGAGCGTTCTGGTCAGCTCCAGCGTGGATCAGAGCTTCGACCACGAGCGGGCGGAGAGCCGCCGCGGCAATGTGGAGCGCCGTATCTCCGGCGTATGACTGGTGCGGGATTTCTTCTATCAGCCGTTCACCGGCGACGCGCATGCGCGCGATGTGCGGCGTCGCTCGTACGAGCCGCACTGCCCTGGCTTCATCAGCAACGATCGCAGCGAGCAGCTCGAGAAGCGCCGTCGACGTGTTCGACATCGCCGGTCGAGACCGCCAGGGTCATTCCGAGGGTCGGAGCACGTCGCGCAGCAGGCTGAGACCGGCGGCCAACTCCTCGCGCTGGCGATCGCTGAGCGCGGCGAGCTTCTCGTCGATCAGATCTTCGATCTGGCGGCGGCAGTCGGCGAGGATCTGGCGTCCCGCCTCGGTCGGACGGACGAGCGTCTGGCGCCGGTCGGCGTCGTCGACAAAGCGCTCCACCCAGCCGCGACGGGCGAGCATGTCCACCGACCTCGACATCGTCGGCAGGCTGATCGCCTTGTGACGCGCGAGCTCGCCCATCGTAAATGGGCCGGCAGAAATGAGACGCAACGTTGCCCACTGGGTCGGTTCGATGTCGCGCCCGCTGCGCCGCATGTCGGCCCAGATTGCCTGCGTGACGAGGCTGACGACGTCCACCAGTTCGGTGGTGGCGGCACCAGATGAATTGAGAGAGGTGTGTTCGGCCACGGGCTCCAGATTTCGGCCGGGGAAGCGGCCACGTGGCCCTCCCCCGGCGCAAGTTGCAGACCGGTTACTGCTGCGGATCGGGGATCGCGGTGGAGGTCTGCGTGCCCTTCCGTTTCTCCTGCTCCACCTTGAAGTCGTCGTCTTTGATGTAGACGATGTTGATCCAGGCGTGGGCCATTTCGTCCACGGTGCGGTCGCCCCAGCCCACCCACTGGTTTGGATCGGGATTGGTCTTCTTCGCGGTGGTGTTGTCGTGCCACGACGTCACTTTCAGGATCGTGCCCTTCGGCAGCAGCGGCGCGGCGTCGTCGGTGTAGACGTAGGTGGTCATCCAGTTGAAGTTGAAGCTGCTGACCAGGCTCAGCACCTGCCGCTGACCGGTCGGCAGGATCGCCTCGACCATCATCGCCTTGCCGCGCAGGTGCATATGCGGCTGGAAGCTCTCGATCCGCGCGTTCTCGCGCAGCACCATGAAGCCCTCGTGCATGGCCACCGTGTTCGGCCGGATGTCCATCGTGCCGAGCGCCGCGGGGGTGAGCGTCAGCGAGGTGCGGTACTTCGGCTCCTCGCCTTTCGGATAGAAGTAGATGCCCATCTCGACCTGGCTGGCGATCTCCTCACCCGCCTGCGAGTAGTGGATGTCCCACACGAACTTCGACCCCGGGAGCAGCAGCTTTCCGGTATCTGGCCGCATCAGCTCGCCCTGCTTGCCGACCGCCCATTCCATGAACGGCGCGGGCAGGCCGCTCGACGGCGGCGCGTTCGGATCCTCCTGCTGCAGGTAGGCGATCGCGTGGTGGGTAATCTTGCGGCCCTTGGTGGTGATGGGGCGGATCTCAATCGCCCGCACCCACCGCGGCTCGGTGATGCCCGAAGGCGTCACCCGCTTGTCCCAGGCGTCCTGCGACTGGGCGGGCATGGTGAAGGAGTACGACTTGATGATCATGTCGGGCTCTTTCTGCCCGAACATCTTCGCGAAGTTCCAGCCCTGATCCTCGGGCCACACGCGGGCCGCGGGCATGTCCTTCGCGTCGCCCTGCGGCGCGCCGGCGTCCACCCACTTCACGATCGTGTCGACTTCCTTGTCGGAGAGCGAGCGATCGTTCTTGAACTTCTGGACGCCGACGGTGCGGTCGATGTCCCACGGCGGCATCGTGTGATCTGCGACCCGCGCGCGGATCGCCCGGGCCCACGGCCGCGTCTCCTGGTACGTGACCAGCGACATCGGCGCGATCGAGTCGGGCCGGTGACAGGCTTCGCACTTGTCCTGGAAGATGGGCGCGACGTCCTTCGTGAACGTGGGCGCGTCCTGAGCCGCGGCAACGCCCGGCAGCGCCAGCGCGCCGACGCCGACCGCGATCCGTCCGATCCATCGAGCTGTTCGCTGTGTCATACCGGTCCTCATGAGCAACCTCACTGCACCGTTACCTTGACGTAGGTGTTCGTCCAGCAGCACTGGAACCCGCCGCCGCCCTCGCCCGACTCGTCGTTGGCCTGGACTCGGATCAGGTACTCGCCCGGCGCCGAGAACGTCGCAGTCGCCGTGACCACCTCGCCCTGCGTCGATACCGGGAAGCGCGCCTTGTCGAACGTGACCTCGCCGGTCCCACGGAACTTGTGCACCGACACATTGGCCACTGCCCCGCCACCACCACGCCGCGGCGCGGCGCTTTCACTGCCTTCTCCCTCGGGCTTCGGATCCTCCACCCATACCTGAATCGGGATGGGCTGGCCCGCCTTGGCGGTCAGCGTCGTGGCGATCGTGGTCGGCGGTCCGGTGACCTTCGCGCCGCCTTCCGAGAACGCAAGCTTGGGCGGCTCGTTGCCCATCCCGAGCTCCTTGAACGGTGTGATCGGATAGCCGGGATTGAGCGTGAACGGGATGGACTGGACCTCGCCGTTGGCGACGATGGTCCACGTGAGCTTCTGCTTGCCGAAGTCCTTCGGCACCTTGATCACGAACACGCCCCACTGCCGGCCGGTCTCGAAAAACGTCGGCTGTCCTTGATCGGGCGGCCCCGGCTCGATTCGATTGTTGGGACCGATCGGAATGTCGAGCGCTTCCTTGGTGTTGCGGTTGTAGTAACCGATCAGGAGGCTGAAGCTCCCGTCCTGGTTCTCGTACCACCCCTCGAACGCGGGCGTGATGCTCGCGCCGCGCTCCCGCGCCGGGCCCATTGTCAAGGGTTCGTTCTTCTGCTGTGCGGTAGCGATCATCGCGCCGCCGGCCACGAATGCCGTGGCGAGCAAGAAAAGGCGTGATGTCCGGGGACTGAGCATGTGCGGTCCTGCAAGAGTGCGAAGGATGGTTTGCTAACGCTAACTGTTCGTCCGCGCAGCATACCCGCTTTCAACGAGGCAGATCAACCTGGGCCAGGGCCGGCCCGGCTATAGTCATCACATGGACCAGCCTCGGATCGTGCTCTACGGCAAACCGGGGTGCCATCTGTGCGAGGACATGCACGCGCAGCTCCGGAGCGCGCTCCGTGGGACCGGCATCGCGGTGGCCGAGCGCAACATCTCGTCGAACCTGGACGACTTCGTGCGCTATCAGCACGACATCCCGGTACTCGCGATTGACGGCCGGGAGGTGGCGCGCCATCGAATTACGGAGGAGGCGCTGGCCTCGGCCCTCCGCATCGCGGGCATTCTCTGAGGGCTTGGGGTTTGGGCCTGAGCGGCCTGCTTTCAAGCTTCGTGTCTACTTCTCACTTCTTACTTCGCGCACGAGGCGCCGCACGGCCTCGCCGAGCGCGCGTTCGTTGAGGCCGGCGAAACGGATGATGTACTCGTCCTCGCGCGGCGGGCCGGCGTAATACTCGCGAGTTTCCCGGAGGGCGACGCCCCGCCGGAGCGCAAGCCGGGCGTCATCGAACCGCACCACCAGGTGCATGCCGGCGGCGTCGCCCATCACGAGCACGCGGTCGCCGAACCATCTGGCAAGAGCCTCGAGCAGGGCCTCGCGACGCGCCTTGTAGACGCGGCGCATCCGGCGGAGGTGCTGTTCCAGGTGTCCCTCGCGAACGAAGTCGGCGAGCGCCGCCTGTTCCAGCGAGCCGGTCTGCCGATCGGCGTACCACTTCGCGCGAACGAACGGCTCGACGAGCGCGGGCGGCAGTACCGAGATAGCCGATCCGAAGTCCAGGGAACATTGCGTTCGAGAACGTACCGACGTACACAACCCGCGAGCCGTCTCCGAGCCCCTGGAGCGCGGGCAGCGGCGCGCCGCTGTAGCGAAACTCGCTGTCGTAATCGTCCTCGATGATGAACGCTTTGCTCGCCTCGGCCCAGGCCAGCAGCTCGAGGCGGCGGCCCAGCGAGAGCGAGACGCCCAACGGAAATTCATGCGAAGGCGTGACGCAGGCGAGGCGCGCCGGCGCCAGTGACGCCGTTCGCAAGCCGTCGTCGTCGACGGCTACCGGTCGAAGCCGCGCTCCTACCGCGGCGAACAGCTGGCGTGCGCCGGTATATCCGGGCTCCTCGACGATGACCTCGTCGCCGGGATCGATGAGGACGCGGCTGCAGAGATCGAGGGCCTGTTGCGAGCCGCTGACGATCACAATCTGCTCCGCCCGGCACTGCACCGCCCGCGAGCGGCGCAGATACGCGGCCAACGCCTGGCGAAGCACCTCGAGGCCGGCGGCGGCGCTGCCGTAGCGGAACACCTCCGGCCTGATCCGGCGCAGGTGCCGCCGGACCAATCGCGTCCAGATCCGATAGGGGAACAGATCGACGTCTGGTCCAGCGCTCGAGAGATTGATGGTGCCGGCAACGTCCGGCGCGCGGGGCGTCACCGGCGCCAGGCGCTGCACGAAAGCCGACAGCCGCGGCGAGGCCCCGCCGCGCACGGCAGCACGAAGCGCGGGCCGCGGATGTCGATCCGGCAGTTCGCGCGAGACGAACGTGCCCGACCCGCGCCGCCCATCCAGGTAGCCCTCGGCGACGAGCTGGTCGTAGGCGGCGGCGACAGTCGCTCGCGATACGTGCAGGCTCGCCGCCAGCTCGCGCGTGGATGGCATCCGCTCTCCGGGCGGGAACCGGCCGGCGAGGATCCCGCGGCGCCACTCCTCGTAGATCTGACGGTGGAGCGAGGCCGGACGGCGGCGATCGATCACGAGCGGGGTGGCCAAGTGGACTGGTCAAATGTATCGAAAGTGGCGCTGGTGCGCCAGCCACTTTGCAGGTAGGCTGCGACCATGTCTGACTCGTCTACGATTCCGGCGACCACACGGACCGAGCTCCGCCGCTATCCGGTGCGCGGGCTGTTCGAGCGGGCTGCCGTCTATCGCATCCTCGACGAAGGGTTCGTGTGCCATGTCGCGTTCGCGGTCGAGGGACAGCCGTACGCCATTCCGACCGCGTACGCGCGCGTCGGCGACACCATCTACCTGCACGGCTCCGCAGCGAGCCGGATGCTGCGCTCGCTCAGCACCGGCCTGGACGTCTGCGTCACTGTCACGCTCGTGGACGGACTCGTCCTGGCGCGGTCTGCCTTTCACCACTCCATGAATTACCGCTCGGTGGTGGTACTCGGCCGGGCCCGGCTCGTCACCGAGGCGGAGGAAAAGGTGGACGCACTTCGCGCGTTCACGAACCACATCGTGCCAGGCCGGTGGGACGAGCTGCGGCCGGTGACGGATCAGGAGCTGGCCGCCACCTCTGTGTTGGCATTGCCTATCGAGGAGGCGTCCGCCAAGGTGCGCACCGGGCCGCCGAAAGACGACGAGGAAGACCTCGACTGGCCGGTGTGGGCCGGCGTCGTGCCGCTGACGCTTGCCGATGGCGCGCCGCTCCCCGACGAGCACGTGCGAGCCGATGTCGCGAGGATCGATCCAGCACGACTGCAGCGAGTCCGCTAGGTCCCTTACAGACCAGCTGCACTCGTGCCGGCGCCGGTGGAACGGCGATCGCTCTCGACGGCACATCCCGCGCCGGATCCGTGCCGACGAGCTTGCGAGATTGGCCCGCGACGTTTATCGTTCGCTCACCCCCTGTTCGCCCGATGCCGAATGCCCTTCGTCGTCTTAGTAGCCCCAATTCAGACCTCACCGGCGGCGTATCTCGACGCCCTGGCCCGCGCACGACTCGAGAGTCGTGTCGCGACCAGTGTCGATGAGGCGCTCGCCTCGTTCGAGCGGGCCCCGCCTGACCTGATCGTCGCCATCGATGCTGCTTCGGTCGATGTGATCGATCTGTGCCGGCGGCTCAGGAGCAGTGCCGGCGGCTCCGCCTGTGGCGTGCTGCTGATCGGTCCGCAGGAAAACGACGGCCGGTACACGATGGCCCTCGACGCCGGGGCCGACGCGTGTCTCTCAGGCGCCGCTTTACCATCCACCGTCGCCGCTCAGGCGCTCGCGATCTTGCGCGGGCGCGAGGCCGCAGACCGACTCGAGGAACGGTTGAGGGACAGCGACGAGCGCGTGAAACTGGCCGCGCATGCCACTGAAGCGCAGCGCCGCCTCGCGGAGGCGCGCTACGCGACGCTCTACAACGTGGTGCGCGAGGGATTCGCACACTACAAGGCCGTCACCGACGCGAGCGGCACGCTGGTAGACCTGCTCGTCCTCGACGTGAATCCTGCCGGTGCCCGTCTCACCGGCGTTCGGCCAGAGGCTCAGATCGGCCGGACATGGCGCGAGGTCTGGCCCGGGATTGACGAATCGCTCTTCGAGGCCTATCGCCGGGTCGCCGATAGCGGAGAGACCGCGCACTTCGATCACGAGGACGCAACGAGCGGCCGGTCATACGACATCGCGGTGTCGCTGACCTCACCCGGCGAATTCGCCGTCAGCTTCTACGACATCACCGAGCGCAAGGCAGCGGAGGCGGCGCTACGGCGCGCGAACGAAGAACTGCGCGAGTCGGGCCGGCGCAAGGACGAGTTCATCGCCATCCTGTCGCACGAGCTGCGTAACCCGCTGGCGCCGATTCGGATGGCCATGCCACTCCTCAGCCGCCAGCCGCTTGGCGACCAGGCCGCGCGGGCGGTCGGCGTCGTCGAGCGACAGGTGAGCATCCTCACCCGGCTGCTCGACGACCTGCTGGACGTCTCGCGCATCTCGCGCGGGAAGCTCGACATCAGGCCACAGCGGACGACGCTCGGGGCCATCGTGAAGGCGGCGGTTGAGGCCACCGCGCCGCTGATCATGGCCGGCCGTCATGAGTTGCGCGTGAACGTCACGCCGGATCCGGTGTGGATCCGCGCCGATCTCGCCAGGCTGACCCAGGTGGTCACGAACCTGCTCCACAACAGCGCGACCTGCACGCCGCGCGGCGGGCTGATCGAGCTCGAGGCCGGAAAAGAAGCCGGCAGGGCCTTGGTTCGCATCCGCGACAACGGCATCGGCATTCCGCCGCAGGCCCTGCCCGATCTCTTCGAGATGTTCCGGCAGGTGAAGCGCGCGGACCAGCCCCAGGGCGGATTGGGCATTGGCCTTGCGCTGTCACGGCGCCTCGTCGAGCTGCACGGCGGGACCATCGAAGCGCGGAGCGAAGGTGCCGGCCGCGGCGCGGAGTTCGTCGTGCGGCTGCCGCTTGCCGACGTAATCGCGGCGCCGGCCCTGCGGCCTGCCCCGCCGCGCCAGGATCACGGTCTGCTCAAGGTCCTCATCGTCGACGACAACGAGGACTTGGTCGAGATGCTGTCGGCCATCGTCACCGATCTCGGGCATGACGTGCGAAAGGCACTCGACGGCGGGAGTGCGCTCGACGCGGCGCTGTCCTATCACCCCGACCTGGTCCTGCTCGATCTGGGCCTGCCGGTCTTGAGCGGCATCGAAGTCGCGCGCGAGCTGCGGAGCCATCCCGAGACGGCCCGCGTCTGCCTGGTCGCCATCACCGGGTGGGGCGCGCCCGAGGATCGCGCCCGGACCCGGGATGCCGGTTTCAACCATCACCTGACCAAGCCGGTCGATCCGGAGCAGTTGATCCAGGTTATCGCGCAGTGCGCGTGACTTCTCACCTCATGGATTCAGCTGGCAGCTGGGCGCAACCTCGCGGACGTCGCTGACGGTCAACTGCCGCACCTCGAGATCGACCTCTTCCTTCGTCTTCACCGTTGGCGTCTCGCGGCCGCTGGTGCCAGCCGCCGCCGGGGCCTGGGCCTCGTTCTTCGACTCGCGTTCGAGCTCCTGCTGGCGGCCGACGAGCGTGCCTTTCACCTCGACGCGCTTGCCGATGTGCTGCTGAAGGTTGTTGCCGCCGACGAGCACGTACGAGTGGGTGTCGCGCTCGCCCATGCCGGCGCGGGCCGGTGCGGTGACGCCGGGATCGGGCGCCGCGGTCAGTACCAGGCGACCGTCGGGCCCACCGTTGAGGCATCCGGCCACGGTCACCTGCTCTCCGCCGGCCTTTGCATTCGAGCGGGCGCGATCGGACGAGCAGGCGCCGACGGCCAGCGCCATCGAGACGGACAGGGTCATGAGCATCGGGATTCGGTTGATCACGGTACACCTCTGCGATGGGCCGTTGCAGGAGCTGCGCCAGATTCAGCAACCGGCTGAGCGCTAGGTTGCATGCCCCGCAAACCTTTTGCCCCGCACCTCCGTCCAAGTGCATCGTGGATAAGGTCGCCTAATGGCGGATAAGCGCTCGCTGCCGGCCCTCACGCACCTGCAGTTCCTCGTCCTTGGCGTGATTCGTCACGACGAGCAACCCGGCCGCGTCATCCGCAAAACCCTCGCAGCCTACGGCGTCCGTCGCACCGCTCCAGCTTTCTACCAGCTGATGTCACGGCTGGAGAGCTCGGGACTGGTGACGGGCCGCTACGAGCAGGTGGTGGTCGGCGACCAGGCAGTGACGGAACGCCGTTACCGCATCACGGCCGAGGGCAACCGGATGTGGGCACGGGCGCAGGATTTCTATGCCGAAGTCGGCCGGCTCGCAGCCGTGCGGTGGTCGAATGCGTAAGCGCGTCCGGCGGTTGGCCCGGTGGCTGCCTGCGGAAGCCGCCCGCGAGTGGTTCCTGCCCTCGCTCTCCGATCTCGAGGTGACATGGGCGACGCGGCGCGCCAACCACCCGCGGCTCGGCTGGCTGACCGGGATAGCGTTCGTCTTCGGCGCGCTGATGCTCTGGGGGGACTGCCTCCGCCTCGCCGCGATTGCCTCGCTGATGGCCAACCGTTCCGTGCCTCGTTCCCCTGCCCATTCACGGGAGTACTCCGCCATGCTGGTCCGCGACATCCGTCACGCGCTGCGCCTGTTCCGTCGCGACCCGGTGTTCACCGGCGCCGCCGTCCTCACCCTTGCGCTCGGCATTGGCGCCAACACAGCACTCTTCGCCATCGTCGAGGCCGTCCTGCTGCGGCCGCTGCCATTTGCCAGTGACGAGGTGATGGTCCTGCGTTACCGCGACACGCGGACCGGACAAAGCAAAGACTTCGTCGCTCAGGGCGACGTCGTGGACATGCGCGCGAGACAGCAGTCGTTCGAAGCAGTCGTCCCGTTCAGCAACGTCGCAGCGGCCTTGATCGTCGATCAGGAGGCGGTTCGGGTGGAAGGCCTCAGCGCGGGGCACGAGCTGTTTCGCGCGCTGCGGGTGGAACCGCTGATCGGCCGCTTCTTCGGTCCCGATGACATGCGTGAAGGCGCAGCCGACATCGTCGTGATCGGGCACTCCCTGTGGACAACCAGGTTCGGCTCCGATCCGGCGATCGTCGGGCGCTCCATTCAGCTTGGGACCACGCGTCGTATGGTGGTTGGCGTAGCCCCGAAAGGGTTCCGGTTTCCGCCAGCCGCCAACACCGACGTGATCCTGCCGATGCCCCTCCCGGCTGCGGCGCCGGCCGAGCGGCGCAACTGGATCCATGCGATGGCCAGGCTCAAGCCGCAGACGACGGCGGCCCAGGCCAATGCGGATCTCGCCGCGCTGTCGCGTCAATTCGAGGCCGAGTTCCCTGCGACGAACACGGCCATCCAGTACGACGCGCTCACCGTGCGCGACGCGATGATCGGCGACACCAGGCGCGCGCTGCTGCTGTTGCTCGGAGCGGTCGGCTTCGTGCTGCTGATTGCCTGCGCCAATGTCGGCAACCTGCTGATCGCCCGGTCGCTGGCGCGGCGGGACGAGATGACGATTCGGATGGCGCTCGGGGCGGGAAGGGGGCGCCTGCTCGCGCAGATGCTGATCGAGGGCCTCGTCCTGGCCGCGGCCGGCGGCGCGGCTGGCATTGCCCTCGCGTGGAAGGCTGCGCCGGCGCTCGCCGCTCTCGTGCCTCAGGCCCGGCCGATTCCCGGACTTACGGATGTGTCGCTGAATGCCTCGGTCCTCGCCTTCTCCACCGTCGTCTCGCTGGCCGCGGCGCTTCTCTTCAGCGGCCTCGCAGCCTACGGCCTGACGGGATCGACTGCCGACGTGGCCGCGACCAGGCGAACCACCGCCAGCACCGGTGCGAGGCGCGCCGCATCGATGCTGGTCGCCGCTGAAGTGGCAATTGCTGCCGTCCTTCTGGTTGGCGCCGGGTTGACGCTGAAGAGCCTGGCAAACCTGATGACCATCGACCCGGGGTTCCGCGCCGACCACGTCCTGAACCTACAGGTCGCGCTTCCTCCCGGACGCTACGCCGATGCCAAAGCGCGGCGGGACGTGTTCCTCCGTGCCCTGCAGGCGCTGGATGTCGCCCCGGGTATCGAAGCCGCAGGCGCGGGAGTGGTGACGCCGCTCACCGGCAACAACTGGTCGATTCCGCTGCAGAGGCCCGAGCGCCCGCTCGGTCCCGGCGAGCGAGCCCCGGACGTCGGCTGGCAGCTCGCGTCGGCCGGCTACTTCCGGGCCCTGCGCATTCCTCTTCGCAGCGGACGGCTGTTCGAGGATCGCGACGGACCCGATGCGCCGCCTGTCGTCATCGTCAGCGAGAGCCTGGCGAATCGTTTCTTCCCGGGCGAGAACGCGCTGGGACGTCGCGTGGTACTGGGCGACGACACCGCCGAGATCGTGGGCATCGTCGGCGACATTCGTCGCGCGTCGCTCGATGACGCGCCGCGGGCGGACATGTACTTGCCCTTTGAGCGCGATCAGTCGAACTCGGTTGGGCTGTTCGTTCGCACGTCGGGAGATCCGGCGGCGGCGCTCTCCAACGTGCAGACGGCGCTCCGCCGGATCGAGCCGCGAATGGTCTTCTACGAAGCGCGGACGATGGACGAAGTCGCAACCGAGTCGGCCGCGGTGACACAGCTCGCGATGCGCCTGCTCACCGGATTCGCCGGCGTGGCCCTCGTGCTCGCGGCGATCGGCATCTACGGCGTCATGTCGGTACTCGGTACGGCGCCGTACCAGAGAGATGGGGACGCGGCTGGCGCTTGGCGCCAGCCGGAGCGACATCGTCCGGCTCGTGATGTATCAGGCCGGGGCGGTCGCCGGCGCCGGGCTTGCCGCCGGGCTGCTGGCAGGTCTCGTCGCCGCGCGGATGCTCGGCACGATCCTCTACGACGTGCCGCCGTGGGATCCACTCGTGCTCACCGGCGCTGCGGGCATCCTGCTCGCCGTGGCGCTCGTCGCCGGATACCTCCCCGCGCGTCGGGCGGCCACGGTCGATCCCGCACGCACCTTGACCGTCGAGTGATCGTCGATTCGATCACCAGCTCTCGCCGGCTCGCGCTTCGCACGTAATCGACGCGGTGAGATCGACGTCACGAGACGGAGCGCAGCGAAAAATCATCACTCCCGCGTCCTCGTCGGGCGTGCGGACGAGCCGCCCGCCCGGCTGCCGGACCCACGACGGTCCGCGCCAACGTTCCCATCCGATGCGTTCGTAGAACGCGCATTTGCCGGTTGAGAGCGCACCGAACTCGAATTCGCGGTACACAATCTCGTTCGCGTGCCGCATCACGGTCGAGCCGAGGCCCTGACGCTGGCGCGATGGCATGACCGCGACCGCCTCCGCGTAACCTGCGTTGAAGACGCGGGCGCTCACCACCAGGCGCCGAGGCACGACTGCGGCGTGCGCGACGAGCTCGCCGGCGTCAACCGCGACGACGTGCCAACCGCCAAGCGCGTGATCCCAGTCGAAGTCGCTGAAGTCGCCGGCAAACGCCGCGTTGAGAAGCCGGCGGAGCCGGGTGCGGTCGATTGGCGACAAGTCCGGCGTCTGCACGGTGCGAACAGTCATCGGACCGGCCTACTCGGCAAGCAACCGGTGGACCAGGCTCACCGACACGGAACCCTCGCCCACCGCCGACGCGACACGTTTGACGTTGTTGGCCCTCACGTCTCCGACTGCCAGCACGCCCGGCAGGCTCGTCTCGAGCAACAAGGGGACGCGGGTCCTGCTCCACCCCGCGTCGGTCAGCTCCTCGAGCGAGAGATCGGGACCGGTCTTGATGAATCCCTTCGCGTCCATTGTCACGCAGCCATCAAGCCACTGGCTATTGGGCACGGCGCCGAGCATCATGAACACGTGCCGCCAGGGCTCGGTTCGAGTCGTGCCGCTGTCGCCGTCCCGCCACGTGACCTGCTCGAGGCGGCGCTCGCCGGCGAGACCCACGATTTCCGAGCATGTGTGGAGCGTGATGTTCGGGCTCTCTTCGATCCGCCTGATCAAGTAGCGAGACATCGACTCGGCAAGGCTCTTCGCACGCACCATCACGTGCACATGGCGAGCCGACTGGCTGAGAAACACCGCCGCCTGGCCCGCCGAGTTGCCGCCGCCGACCACCACCACATCGTCCGATTCGCAGAGCTGTGATTCGAGGAACGTGGCGCCGTAGTACACGCCCGCGCCTTCATATCGGGCAAGGTTGGGGATGTCCGGCCTTCGATACTGTGCGCCGGTGGCGATGACGACGGTCCGGGCGGTGAACCGTCGGTGGCCGTCAACGGTGACCGCGTAGGGCCGGCGCTCGCAGTGCAGTTGTACCGCGCTGTGCGCGATCAGCACCTCGGCGCCGAACTTGCCCGCCTGCGTGTAAGCGCGGCCAGCAAGGTCGAGCCCGGATACGCCGGCTGGAAAGCCGAGGTAGTTCTCAATCTTCGAGCTCGAGCCCGCCTGGCCGCCTGGCGCGACCGACTCGAGGACCAGCGTGCTCAGGCCCTCCGAAGCGGCATACACCGCCGCAGCGAGACCTGCCGGCCCGGCCCCGACAATGATCAGATCGCGAACGCGATCCGCGTCGATCAATTCGTTGAAGCCGAGGCAGTCGGCCAGCTCGCCGTTCGACGGGTTGCGCAGTACCCGCTGGCCGGGGCACAGCACGATCGGCACCTGGTCCAGGGAGACGGAGAAGCGATCGATGACGTCCTGGGCCGCGGGATCCTGTTCGAGATCGAGATAGGAATAGGGGTACCCGTTCCGGGCGAGAAACTCTTTGAGCCGCAGCGTGCCGGACGAGTGGTTCGAGCCGACAATCACGACGTCGCCCGAGCCGGAGGCCATCAGCTCGACGCGGCGCAGGATGAAGGCGCGCATCAGGATCCCGCTGAGATCCGCGTCGGTCTGGATCAGTGCAAGCAGGTGATCGCGCGGGAGCTCGATCACTTCCCCGGCGGTGCGAACCCGGGCCCGAACGATGCTCCGGCGGCCGGACAGCAGGTGGACATCGCCAACGAACTCGCCGGGACCGTGGACCACGATCAGCTCCTCGCCGCCGCCGCGCGGGCGGACGATCTCGACCTCGCCGCTGACCACGGCGAAGAAGCGATCGGTCAGGTGTCCCTGATCGAGCAGGATCTCTCCGACAGCCGTAGCGCGGACCTCACCCTGCTGACGGAGGCGGGTCAGCTGGGGTTCGGTGAGACGCGGAAACAGCCGCTCTCGTCCTTCGGCGCCGTCAGGCTGCGGGTGCGAAGCCGGGTCGGTCATGTATGCTTCCGAGACTACCTGATTCCCTGCGGAGGTTCCTATGCCCGGCGCATGCGCGCACATCAACGCAATCACCAACGTCAAGCAGCCCGATGAGCTGCAGTGCGACGCATGCGTCAAGATCGGTGCGCGCTGGCAGCACCTGCGCACCTGCCAGACGTGCGGCGTGACGCTCTGCTGCGACTCCTCTCCCAACAAGCACGCCACGAAGCACGCGACCGAGAGCCATCATCCGGTGATCGCGTCGGCCGAACCCGGCGAGCGATGGCTCTACTGCTATTCGGACGACGCCTTCGCTGAGTACTGACAAGGCAAGAATCGCAAGGCAGAATACCTGCATGGGCACGACCGAGACACTGCCGTTCCAGGCCGAAACCCGCCAGCTCCTCGACATCGTCGTTCACTCGCTCTACTCGAACAAGGACATATTCCTGCGTGAGCTGCTCTCGAACGCGTCCGACGCGCTCGACAAGCTGAAGCTCGAGGCGCTCGAGAAGCACGAGCTCCTGGAGCAGGATCCGGTGCTCGACATCGAGCTCGTTCCCGATCCGCAGGCCCGGACGTTGACCGTCAGCGACAGCGGCATCGGCATGTCGCGCGACGAGCTCGTCCGGTTGATCGGGACCATCGCCAAATCCGGCACTCGCGAGCTGGTCGAGCAGCTGAAGGCCGGACCGAGCGGCGACACCGCGGCGAGCCTGATCGGCCAGTTCGGCGTCGGGTTCTATTCGGCGTTCATGGTCGCAAGCCGCGTCGAGATCGTGACGCGCAAGGCCGGCGCCGATACCGCGACTCGCTGGGAATCGAGCGGCGATGGAACCTACACAGTCGCCGAGGCGAACCGGTTCCGCCGTGGCACCGACATCATCCTGCACCTGAAACCGGTCGATCCCGAGAACGGGATCGCCGACTACACCAGCGCCCAGGTGCTTCGGACGCTGGTCAAGAAACACTCGGACTTCGTCGCTCACCCAATCAAGCTCAAGGAGGTGAAGGACGGCGTTCCCGAGTGGACGACGCTCAACTCGATGAAGCCGATCTGGACGCAGGCGGCTTCCGAGGTGGGCGATGCCGGATATGCCGAGTTCTACCATCACCTGTCGCACGACTGGCACGACCCGCTCGACCGCATCGCCCTGAAGGCTGAAGGGCGGCTCGAGTACCAGGCGCTGCTCTTCGTGCCGTCCAAGGCGCCGTTCGATCTCTACTACCGAGACCAGGAATACGGCCTGCAGCTCCACGTGCGGCGCGTCCTGATCATGGACCACTGCAAGGCGCTGCTGCCGCCGTTCCTCCGCTTCGTCAAGGGCGTCGTGGACTCGGCGGACCTGCCGGTGAACCTGTCACGCGAGATGATCCAGCAGGATCGCCATATCGCGCAGATGCGCGCGTGGCTGGCCCGCAAGGTCCTGGATCACCTGGCGGCGATGTTCGCCGATCGGCGCGAAACCTACCAGGCATTCTGGGGCGAGTTCGGCACCGTCATCAAGGAAGGACTGGCCCAGGACACCGAGCATCGCGACCGCCTGTTGAAGCTCCTGCTCTTCCACTCGACGCATGAAGGCGAGGGCCCGACCTCGCTCGCCGAATACGTGCAGCGCATGCCAGAAGGGCAGGCGAGCCTGTATTACGTCACCGGCGAATCGCGCGTGATCGCGGCGCGGTCGCCCCATCTCGAGGCGTTCAAGGCGAAGGGGTACGAGGTGCTCTTCTTCGTGGACCCGATCGACGAGTTCGTGGCTCAGTCGGTCCACGAGTTCGAGGGCAAGCCACTCGTGTCGGTGGCCCGCGCCGGCGTCGAGCCTGGCTCCGAGGCCGAGCGCAAGGCGACCGAGGATGCGAGGAAATCGCGCGAGCAGGAGCTTCGCCCGTTCCTCGCGTTCCTGGAGCAGGCTCTGGCGGAGACCGTGCGCGAAGCGCGCGTGTCGACGCGGCTGACTACCTCACCGGCCTGCCTTGTTGCCGGCGAGCACGATCTCAGTCCCGGGCTCGAACGGATGCTTCGCACTGCCTCTGGCAAGGAGGATAGGACACCGACCCGTCGCATTCTCGAGGTCAACGACGGCCACCCGCTCGTCCAGCGGCTTCGGGCGATGCACGGGGACTCGCCCCAGGACCCTTCGCTGGCCGACGCCGCGCACCTGCTGCTCGGTGCGGCGCTTCTGGCCGAGGGCGCAGCGCCGCCGGATCCCTCGGCGTTTGCGGAGCGGCTCACGGCATTCATGACTCGGGAGCTGTGATTACGGTCGGGTAATTCGATTGCCGCCGACCGGCGGCAGCCGTCAGCTTTCTGCCCCACCAGCACACGCTGTCGCGGGCGCCGTGGCGCCGGTCGATCGGCCGTTTACGCGCTCGAAGGTGCTCGTCATCCGGAAGTTCGACCGGCCGACTATGCGCACCTGCGCGGTGGAGCTCATCGCCACCGGCACGCGTACCCCGGCGACGCGACCGTAGGTCCGCATCACGTCCACCTTCGTCGTCCACCACGACGGCGTCTTGGCGAGCTGCCCCTTCACTTCGAGGATGTCGGCTTCCGGATCCGTGATGAGCACCGAGCCGCGCACCAGCAGCATGTCTTTCCTGCGGGGCAGGAGCTGGAGGCGCGCCGTGCCCACCCCGATGCCATCCGCGGCATCAGCTGCCGCGTGCACGGCGATCTCGTGGTTGTCGAGCGACAGCGCGGCGCGGGCCGGCTCGCCGCGCGCAATCAGGTCGCGCTCGCCCTCGAGCGCCTTCTTGAGGACCTTACTGCGGATGTAACCCGACCCGTCCTCGCGAAGGATGCTCCACTCGAGGCCGCGCCCGGGGGTGAGTGTGACTGCCACCTCCATCGCACCGGCGGCGTGAAAGCGATCGTTCGAGGCGGCAAGACACCGCGTCCCCGAGTAGCTGGTCAGCGCCGGTTCGTCGCGGGCCAGGAACCGGTCGAGGAGCGCTGCCTGCGTCGGATCACTGGGCGGGAGGTCGCCGGCGATGGGCCGCGCGGCGCAGAGGGAGAGACAGAGCAGGCAACCTCGAGCACACGCATCACATCCCTCCTGGTGCAGCGTACTACGTCTCAGAAGCAGATCGGATCGAAGCCGCCGGTGGCGTTGCGCGGGCCGTGTGACGCGTCCCTGTCTCCTCTCTCCTGCGCGGGCGCGACATGGTCGGCCAGCCTTCGGCAATCGGGATGTCCTCGCTGGTGTAGAGCGACGGCTGCTTCGACACGAACGCGATGCCGCCGATGACGTGCACGTCGAACGTGATCGGCAGGCGGATCGACGTCGCTGCCAGCCATGGCGTCGGACCGCCACGCGTCGGGCAGATCGTGATTGGGCACGACGAACTCACCGAAGCCGTGCTCGTAGCAGTACAGGATCGACAGCCGATCGTCGTCTCGCTGGCGCGCAACCCCGAAAGCGGGCGCGGCGGCGATCGCGGACAACGATGTCCAGATCGCCGCCAGATCCGCCCGCGATGGGATCTCACCCATAGGAACGGCACAGTGTAGCCGTGAGAAGTGTGAGGTGAGAAGCTCGAACCTTTTGCCTTCTGCCTTTTGCCTTCGGCCTTCTGCCTTGTTCTTACTTCTTCCGGCTCACCGGGGGCACGATCCCGTTGGCCCGATACGCCGTGACCAGCTTGCCGTAGTGTTCACCCTGGTGTTCGAGCCAGCCGACAAGCGAAGGTGACGGCTTCTGCTCGACCAGCGGATACGACGCCTTGATCGCCGCTTCCATCTCCGCCACCATCGACGCCCGCGTCTTCGGCTTGCTCGCGTCCTGCTTCTCGCGCGCTTCGAAGTCGAACTTCTCGCCGCGGGCCTGTGCTGCGGTCATCTCCAGGCCGATCGTGACGTGGCGGAATTCCTCGAGCACCGAGCGGCTGTCCGGATGCGGCCGCCACGACAGCTTGTCGTCCGGGAACTGCGTGTCCTTGGCCATGGTCAGGATCCGATCGTGCACGTCCTTCCAGGACCGCAGGATTACCGATTCGTACGTGGGCGGCGTCTTCGGCGCCTGGCCGGCCAGGTCCGCCGCCGACAGTGCGAGCGCGGCAACGAGCAGGAACTGTGCTCTCATCGATTCCTCCGCCTACAGCATATGAGTGGACCGCTGGCACCGCCCGCGAATGTGACGGGCGGGCCTGGCAGCGAGTCCAGCGGCAGCCCGGCTGGGGCCGGCGGAGAAATAGAAGGCACAAGGCACAAGGCAGAAGGCACAAGGCAGAAGGCGGAAAGCGGAAGGCGGAAGGCGGAAGGTTCTCAGCTCACCTCTCACTTCACGCCTCTCGGTTCGGAATGTGGCAGGAGCGCCGTCCTTGATACCGTTATGGCCATGCGTGTGGATGTCCTGGCGCTCGACCGTGTCTTCGACCTCGGGCTCTCGGCGGTCCTCGATGCGCTGCAGACCGCCAACGAGCTGATCGAGATCGGCGGGCTGTCGGTGCCCCGCTTCGAGGTGCGAACGGTGGGCGTACGGCGCCGCGTCAGGTCGGCTCAAGGTTTCGCCGTGCCGGTACAGGCCATTGGCAACCGCCGGCCCGATTGCGTGGTGGTGCCGGCCATCGGCTACAAGCTGCCGGACGCGCTGGAGCGGGCATTGGCTCGGCCCGACGTAGGCGACGCGGCAGCAGCGCTGCAGCGCTGGTCACGCGGCGAGACGCTGCTGGCCGCGGCCTGCATCGGCACGTTCGTCATGGCCGAGTCGGGGCTGCTCGACGGCCACCGTGCCACGACGACCTGGTGGCTTGCTCCGCTGTTCCGCCGCCGATACCCGCGCGTCGAGCTGGATGAGTCGCACATGCTCGTGCGATCCGGCCGGTTGATCACAGCCGGCGCGGCGCTCAGCCACATGGATCTCGCGCTGTGGCTGATCCGCGCCGTCAGCCCCGAGCTCGCCGCCCTCACCGCGAAATACCTCATCGTCGACAACCGTCCCTCGCAGTCGATGTACGCGTTGACCGATCACCTGCTGCACACCGATCCGATCGTCGAGCGGTTCGAGCGGTGGGCGCGGTCGCGGCTCGATCGGCCATTCTCGCTCGCGGATGCGGCAGCAGCCGCAGGCGCGAGCAAGCGTACGTTGGCGCGGCGCCTGCAGGCGGTGCTCGGCAAGTCGCCGCTCGAGTACGTGCACGGCCTTCGCGTCGAGCGCGCGGTGCATCTGCTTCACACGACGAATCAGAGCGTGGACGAAGTGGCGGCGCAGGTCGGATACGAGGATGGCGTGACGCTTCGCACCCTGCTGCGACGCCGGCTGCGAACCGGAATCCGGGAGATCAGGGGGCAGGCGCGCGATGTTGAGCGAGACGCCTGACGGGCTCTACTGCGCGGCCGGCGGGTTCCACGTGGACCCATGGGGCGCGGTTCCGCGCGCCCTGACTACGCACGCGCACGGCGATCACGCACGCGCGGGCAGCGCGGCCTACCTGTGTGCGGCTCGCTGCCTACCGCTACTCAGGCGCCGTCTGGGCCCCGACCCGGTGATCGAGGCGGTGCCTTATGGCCAGCGACTGCGGCTTGGCGACGTGACGGTCAGCTTTCACCCGGCGGGACACGTCCTCGGGTCCGCGCAGGTGCGCGTCGAGGGGGCAGACGGAGTGTGGGTGGTCTCCGGCGACTACAAACGAGCCGCCGACCCGACCTGCGAGCCGCTGGAACCGATGGCGTGCGACACGTTTGTCACGGAGAGCACCTTCGGCCTGCCGGTCTACCGTTGGGATCCGACCGCTACCGTCATCGCGGACCTTCTCGCCTGGTGGGACGCGAACCGAGACGGCGGCCGCGCCTCGATCGTGTTCTGTTACACGCTCGGCAAGGCGCAGCGGCTGCTCGCCGAACTGGCGGCGGTGACCGATCGGCCGGTTCTCGTCCACGGCATGATGGTGCCGACGATCGAGGTCTATCGAGCGGCCGGCGTTCCCATGCTTGCCACCGGGACGCTGGTCGAGCGTGCCCGAGGCCAGTCGCTCGCCGGCGAGCTGGTGCTCGCGCCGCTTTCCGCCCGCGGAACGCCGTGGATGCGCCGGCTCGGCGAATTCTCGGACGCGTTTGCCTCCGGGCTGATGCGGGTCAGGGGCGTGCGGCGCCAGCGAGCCTTCGATCGGGGATTCGTGCTCTCGGATCACGCCGACTGGCCGGCAATCCTGGACACCGTCCGCGAGACCGGCGCCGCTCGCGTGCTGGCGACGCACGGCCACGCCGAGCCGCTGGCGCGGTTCCTTCGCGAACAGGGGCTCGAGGCCGGCGTAATCCGCACTGCATGGGAAGGCGAAGCCGGCTCGGACGAGGCGGCATGAAACGCTTCGCGGCCCTGTTCGCGGCCATCGACGGTACCAACGCGACCAACGCCAAGGTCGAGGCGATCGTGCATTACCTGGAGCAGGCGCCGCCTGCCGACGCCGCATGGGCGGTGTTCTTCCTGGTCGGGCGGCGATTGAAGCGGCTCGTGCCCGGCCGGGCGATAGGTCAGTGGGCGATGGCGGCGACCGGTGTTCCCGAGTGGATGCTCGGTGAGAGCTACGCGGTCGTCGGCGATGGCGCCGAGACGGCGGCGCTGCTGCTCGACGCGTGGGCGGTCGAGCCGTCCGCGAAAGATTACTCGTTGTCCGAATGGGTAACCGAGCGAATCGTGCCGCTACGACCCGCGGCGCCCGAGGTGCAACAGGCCCGTGTTCTGGAATGGATTCGCCCGCTGGATCGCTGGCAGCGCTTCACGCTGTTCAAGCTGATCACCGGCGAGCTGCGGCTGGGTGTTTCGCACACGCTCGCGGTACGTGCCATCGCCCAGGCCGCGGGGCTTCCGCCGACGACGATCGCGGCGCGGCTCATGGGCGAATGGACGCCGGACGCCGCATGGTACGGACAGCTGGTGGCGCGGGAACCCACCGCCGCCGACGCGTCGCGCCCCTACCCGTTCTTTCTCGCCTCGCCGATCGATTCAGCCCTCGAAGGCGCGCCGGCACTGGCCACGGCATTGGGCGAGCGATCGGCGTGGCTCGTCGAATGGAAGTGGGACGGCATCCGCGCCCAGCTCGTGAAGCGTGCGGGGCAGGTGTCGCTCTGGTCACGCGGCGAAGAGCTGATCACGCATCGCTTTCCCGAAATCGTCTGGGCTGCGGCCGGCGTGCCCGAAGGCACCGTGCTCGACGGAGAGGTCCTGGCTTTTCGTGACGGCCGCCCGCTGCCCTTCTCCGCCTTGCAGCAGCGGATCGGACGCGAGAAGGAGGTCGCCCGAACGGCGCGTGGCGTGCCGGTCGTGTTCATGACCTTCGATCTGCTCGAGTTCGGCGGCCGCGACTGGCGCGAAGAGCGGTTGTCGGTTCGGCGTGCCGAGCTCGAGGGGATCGTCGACCGGGCGCGGCTGTTGGCCCCGCTCACCCCTCCTCCACCCGCGGCTCCGGAGCCCCAGCTTCTTCCGCTCGGCGACGCGGCAGAACCGCGCGACGATGAAGTGGCGCCGGTGCTGCACGTATCGCCGCAAGTGGACGCACGGGACTGGGAGACGCTTGCCGACTTGCGCCGGCAGTCGCGTGACAAGGGCGTCGAAGGCTTGATGCTGAAGCGGCTGGACTCCGGGTACGGCGTCGGCCGCAAGCGCGGCGACTGGTGGAAATGGAAGATCGACCCGCACGTCATCGATGCGGTGCTGATCTACGCGCAACCTGGCTCGGGCAAGCGGGCCAGCCTCCTCACCGACTACACGTTCGGCTTGTGGCACGAGGGTGAGCTCGTGCCCGTTGCCAAGGCGTATTCTGGTTTGAGCAACGACGAGATTGCCGAGATGGACCGTTGGATCCGCCGGCACACCGTCGAGCGCTTCGGTCCGGTGCGGCACGTCGAGCCGGTGCACGTGTTCGAGCTCGGCTTCGAGGCCGTGGCCCGCTCTTCCCGCCATCGCTCGGGCGTTGCGGTCCGGTTTCCGCGCATGCTGCGCTGGAGGAAGGACAAAGCGGCCAGCGACGCCGACACCCTCGAGACGCTGCTGCGGATGGTGCCGACGGACTGACCACCGGTCACGCTCGGTCAGGGCTTCAATTGTGAACTGTGAACTGTGGCGTCCGCCGATGCTGTTCGAGCCCGATCTGCCGCCCGGCATGCGCTACGAGGAAGGCTTCCTGACCGCGGAACAGGAAGCCGCGCTCCTCGCCTCCATCCAGGACATCACCTTCTCGACCTTCGAGATGCACGGTGTGGCGGCCCGGCGGCGGGTGTCGTTCTACGGCAAGACCTACGACGAGGCGCTGCCCGGCGCCGACTTCCCACAGTTCCTGCTGGAGCTGCGCGTTCGCATGGCGTCGTGGGCCGGTGTCGAGCCCGACGCGTTTGCGATGGCTCTCATCAACGAGTACCCGCCGGGCGCGCCCATCGGCTGGCATCGCGACGCGCCGCAGTACGGCATCGTCGCCGGGCTGTCGTTGCTCTCGAGCTGCCGGATGCGGCTCCGGCCGTATGTATCGCCGGCCGATCTGCCGGCGCGGACCGGCGGGTTTCGACGCGCGACCCACGAGCTGACGCTGGTCCCCCGGTCCGCGTATCTCCTCGCCGGCGAAGCCCGGTCGCGCTACGAGCACAGCATTCCGCCCGTGAAGGATCGGCGCTACTCGATTACGTTCCGGACGCTCCGGACCCCGCACAGACGTTGACCCCGCGATCCCGCGGCAACCTTTTCGCCGCCCATCCCGTCTACTCCTATGGCAAACCAATAGGAGCCGCATGACCCAGTTCGACCGTAACGCCGTATGGCAGGGCACGCTGTCGTTGATGGTGCTCCGGACCCTGCTCACGATGGGCGAGCAGCACGGGTACGGAATCGCGCGCCGCATCGAGCAGACGAGCGGCGGCCTGCTGTCCATCAACTACGGCACGCTCTATCCCGCGCTCCTCAAGCTCGAGCAGGAAGGGCTCATCGCCTCGGCCTGGGGCGTCTCTGAGAACAACCGCAAGGCGAAGTTCTACAAGCTGACCCGCGCCGGCGCGAAGCAGATCGAACGCGATACGAAGCAGTGGGAGACGACCGCGGCAATCATGGCCCGGTTCCTGTCCCCCGCCGAAGACTGACGACACATTCGAGGGCACGATGAAGTACCTGCGCGCGTCATGGGCGCGGTTCCGGGGCATGTTTGCCGGACGCCGCGCGGATCAGGACCTGGCCGACGAGCTCGAGAGCCACATCCAGCTCCACGCCGACGAATACATCCGGGCGGGTCTGTCGCCGCAGGAGGCGAGGCGACGAGCGATTCTCGCGCTTGGCGGAGTCGAATCGACGAAGGAGGCGTACCGCGACCGGCGCGGCGTGCCGCGGCTCGAGTCCTTCCTCCGCGATCTCCGGTACGGCGCGCGCACGCTCCGGCGCAGCCCGGCGTTTCTCCTTACGGCCATCGCCATTCTCGGACTTGGCATCGGCGTGAACTCGGCGATCTTCACCGTGGTCAACGCTGTCGTCCTGCGCCCGCTTCCCTTCGCCGATGCCGACCGCATCGTCCGCCTCTGGCACACGCCACCGCAATCGACGTTCCCCGGCATGCGCACCTTCTCGCTGTCGCCAGCGAACTTCAGGGACTGGGAGGCGCAGTCGCAGTCGTTCGAGGCCATGGCCATCTACCGCGGCGGACGCCCGAGCCTCACCGGCCATGGTGAGCCGATTGCCGTCCAGAGCATTCGCGCCTCGGCCAGCTTCATACCCATCTTCGGCTTGCAGCCAATCGTGGGCCGCGGGTTCACCGCCGCTGAAGACGACGAGAGCGCGCCGCAGACCGTGCTCCTCAGCGAAGCGTTCTGGCGGTCGCGGTTCGGCGCGGATTCCTCGATAGTCGGACGAACCATCCTTCTGGATTTGGCGCCGTACACGGTGATCGGTGTCGTTCCGGCGCCATCGTTTCTCGAGGAGGTGCAGGTCTGGCTGCCGCTCCGGTGGGGTCCGAAGGATCGCAACGAACGGGCGAATCACAACTACCGCGCGGTCGCAAAGCTGAAGTCAGGCGTCGCGGTGGCAACAGCCCAAGCCGAGCTCGACGCGATCTCGCGTCGCCTCGAGCAGGAGTACCCGGCCGACAACAAGGACTGGGGCGCGCTGGTCCTGCCGCTCCACGAGGATCTGGTCGGCGACGCGCGCCTGTCGCTGCTCGTCCTCCTCGGCGCCGTCGCGCTGGTTCTCTTGATTGCCTGCGCGAACCTGGCGAACCTCATGCTGGTGCGGACACACTCGCGGGCCCGCGAGATCGCGGTGTGCGGCGCGCTTGGAGCGAGCCGCGGCCGCATCATCCAGCAGCTGCTGGCAGAAGGCCTGTTGCTTGGCATGGGCGGCGGGCTGGCCGGGTTCGCGGCCGCGACGTGGGGCGTTCGTTGGCTGCTGACGATATTCGGCACGGCGCTGCCGCGCTCGCAGGACGTTGCCATCGACGGCCGCGTGCTGGCGTTCACGACCGCGACTGCGCTGGTGACGGGCCTGCTCGCGGCGTTCGTGCCGGCCTGGCAATTGAGCGGCCGTGACGCGAACACAGTGCTCAAGCTCGGCACCAGCCGCGGCAACTCGGCCGGCGGCGACGGGCACGCGCGACAGGCGCTCGTCGTCTCCGAGGTCGCGCTCGCCCTGATGCTGTTGATCGGCGCCGGCCTGCTGATGCGGACACTCAGCAGCCTGCGCGCGGTGGACCCGGGCTTCGACGCGCGGAACATCCTGACGGCATCGATCGGGCTTCCGGGCGCCAAGTATCCGGCCGGCCAGCAGCAGGTCCAGTTCTTCGATCGCGCGCTAGAGCGGGTGAGGGCTTTACCTGGAGTCGAGGGCGCGGCCTGGATCGACACGGTCCCCCTGTCGAACAGCGGATCGACGCAGTACGTCGTCCCCCAGGGCGCGCCGCCGATGCAGGACTCCGAGCGGCCCACGGTGGCGATTCGGATGGCGTCGCCCGGATACTTCGGCGTGGCCCGGATCCCCTTAATTGCCGGCCGTGACTTCACCGCGGCCGACATCGAGGGCAAGCCCGGCGTCATCGTGCTGAGCGCGCGGACGGCGGAGCGGTTCTGGCCGGGTGAGAATCCGCTCGGCAAGCATGTCACGCTCAAGATGATGTCGGACGAGCCCCGCGAGGTCGTCGGCATCGTCGCCGAGATCAAGATCGGTGCGCTCGATGCCGGCATCAACGACTCGGAGACGGCCATCTACGCGCCGCTGGCCCAGTTCTCGTTAGGCGGCTCGCAGTTGATGGTGCGGACGAGCGTTCCCCCGGCATCGCTGACCGGCGCGGTCGTCGGCGCCGTCCACGCGATCGATCCGGAGCAGCCGGTTCTCGACATCGCGACAATGGAACAGGTCGTGGACGAGTCGCTGGGGCAGCGGCCGACGGCGATGAAGCTTCTGACCGGCTTCGCTGGACTGGCGCTGCTGCTCGCCTCGGTCGGCATCTACAGCGTGCTCGCCTACACCGTTCGGCAGCGGGTGCGCGAGATCGGCATCCGCATGGCGCTCGGCGCGCCGACCCGAAGCGTGCTGCGGATGGTCGTCGTCGAGGGCTTGAAACCGACGCTCGTCGGTGTCGCGGTCGGGCTGGTGCTCGCGGCGGGCCTGGTGCGCGTCATGGCGACGCTGCTCTACGGCGTCAGCGAGCACGACCCGGGCACCTTCGCAGCCGTCCCCGTGCTCGTCATCGCTGTCGGACTGCTGGCGACGTGGATCCCGGCATGGCGGGCCACGCGCGTCGATCCGATCGACACGCTGCGCGCCGAATAATTCGTCGTCCTCGCCGTTCGACTCGCGTGATCGGCGCAGCTTGCGGATAGGATCTTCAGGATGCTGCGACGACGCGATGTTCTCGTGACTGCGATGGCCACGCTTACGGCGCCGATTCTGGCGCGTGCGGGCCGCCAGGATGCAAGTGCCGCACTGAAGTCATTGGAGTCAAAGGCTGGAGGTCGGCTGGGTGTCTGCTTCCTCGACACCCGGACCGGCCGCATTGCCGGCAACAGGCTCGACGAGCGCTTTGCCATGTGCTCCACGTTCAAGCTGGCGCTTGCCGGCTGGATTCTGCGTGAGGGCGATCAGGGCCGTCTGCGCCTCGACGAATTGATTAGATATTCGAAGAAGGATCTGCTGTCCTACGCGCCGGTCACCAGCAAGCACGTGCAGCAAGGCATGACGATCGCGGCGCTCGCGGAAGCGGCGCAGCAGACGAGCGACAACACCGCGGCCAATCTGCTGCTGGCAAGGCTCGGCGGCCCGGCGGGATTCACCAGGCAGCTGCGCGACATCGGCGATCTGCAGACGCGCCTGGATCGGCTCGAGCCCGAGATGAACCTCGTCCCTGCTGGAGACGAGCGCGACACCACCACACCGCGGGCGATGGCGCAGACCATGGCGAAATTCCTGACCGGCGATCTATTGAAGCCGGCGACGCGCGACCGCCTGATCGACTGGATGGTGCAGACGAAAACCGGCGACAAACGGATTCGCGCCGGGCTGCCGAAGGAATGGCGAGCCGGCGACAAGACCGGCACCGCTCAGGCCGATTCGATGACCGACAAGGTCAACGACCTCGCGATTGCCTTCCCGCCCGGCCGCGGTGCGCTGATCGTGACGGCGTACTACGACAGCGACAAGCGCACTCAGGACACGCGGGACGAGGATCAGGCGTTGCTTGCCGAAGCCGGCCGGATCGCAGCGGCCTGGTAGCTGCGGACGTCACGAGCCCGCCCGGCGGCCGGTCAGTGTTATCGTCGGGGACGCCATGGCCAGACTCCCACGCCTGCCGTTTGCCATCCTGACCGCTGCGACTCTCGCTGGCCTCGTCGTCACTCAAGGGGCACCGGTAGACCTTCCCTTCGAGGCCGTTCAGCGCGATCAACTCGCCGTCCCGAACTCGCTCTCGAACGCCTGGGGCGATTACGACAACGACGGCGACCTCGACCTTGCGGTGTCGATCGGCACGGGCGAGATTCGCCTCTATCGCAACGACGGCGGCCGCCTGATCAGCGTCGGCGCCGAGCTCGGGATGCCGCAGAAGGGCCAGGAGTTCCGCGGCCTGAGCTGGGGCGACTACGACGGCGACGGCTTCATCGACCTGCTTGGCGGCGCCACGGAGAAGACCGCGCTATCGGTAGTGCTCCATAACGAAGCGCGGCAAGCACTTCAGCGACGTGGCCGCGGCGCTCGGCCTGACGATTCCGAATCGCTCGGCCCGCCAGACCAACTGGGTCGACTACGACAACGATGGCGACCTCGATCTCTACGCCACCGATCGCGCCGGCGAGAACCGGCTGTTCCGCAACGACGGCGGGCGCTTCACCGAGGTCCCCGCCGGGGCCGCGCCGGCCGATGCCCGGCCCACCGTCGGCGCCTGCTGGCTCGATATCGATGACGATGGCGACCTCGATCTGTTCACGGCGAACCAGGCCGGCGCCGCCGACGGGATGTGGCGCAACGACGGCGATCGCTTCACCGACATCGCCGCGGCGATGGGCATGACCGGGCCGAAGCGCACAACCGACGAAGGCGGCGTCGGCTGCGCCGTCGGCGACTTCGACAACGATGGTGATTTCGACATCTTCGTCCCCAACTACGGGCACAACCAGCTCTATCGCCGCAACGCCGATCGCACGTTCACGGAGGTGGCAGCGATCGTCGGTTTGGCAGTCGAGAATCACGCGGTCGGCGCGGACTGGGGCGACATCGACAACGACGGCGACCTCGACCTGTCGGTGATGTCCTACGAGGGGCCGGTCGGCAAGCAGGCGCCGCTCAACGCGCTCTTCCGGAACGACGGCGCCAAGGGTTTCGTGAACCTGCTCACGCAGGGACAGTCCGCTCAATGCCGGCGATCACGGCACGCAGCTGGTGGACTACGACAACGACGGCGGCCTCGACCTGAGCATCACCGATGGCTACACCGACGATCGGCGGACACTTCCTCTTCAGGAACACGATGCCCGACGAGGCGAAGCGGCGGAGCCTGAGCGTGCTCGTTCTCGACGCCAAGGGCCACCAGACGCGCTTCGGCGCCGAGGTGAGGCTGTTCGACGCGAGCGGCCGCATCATCGCGGCGCGCCAGGTCGTGACCGGCGGCGGCTACAACACCCAGCGCGCCGCGCCGGTGCACTTCGGGCTGACGTCGCTCGCCCCGGTTACCGTGGAGGTCACCTTCATGTCGAAGAAGGGCCGAGTGAAGCAGACCTTGAAGAACCTCTCGCCGGAGACCTATCGGGGCAAGTCGCTGGTCGTCCGCGAGGGGTTCTGACCCCAGGTGGGATGGTGCGAGCGGTTGCGACCGTGCGGCATCCGATGAGGAACGATCTGGCCTGCTCTACCGCTGGCGCCGGTTCACGCGCTCGCCGCTGCCAACGCGGAGCACCGTGACCCGCGCCGGCTTGCGGCCGAACTCCTTGGCTTGGCCGCAGTCGCGCATGAAGATGTCGAGCTCGCGCCCTTTGATCTCGCGGCCGGTGTCTTCGACGTCGTAGGTTCCGTCGAACGGCTGGCCGAGCCCCTGCACGCGGATCCGCGTGCCGAGTGGCAGGACGTGCGGATCCGCCGCGACGATCCCGCGGCGCGTGTAGGCGCCGGAGGCCGTCTCTCCGACATCGCAGTACGCCGTCACCTCGACCTTGAACGCCGCATTCCGCGCCGGCCGCGCCTCGACCGGGCCACCCGCAAATGCCGCGACCAGCCCCAGCAGGACCAGGCCGTGTCGGCTGCTCATGGCCAGGATGTATCCAAGCGTGGTGCCAGACCGCCTCGGCAGGAGCAATATTCGGGTTTTGCCTTTTTCTTGTTCCTTTTGCCTTCAGTTACGCCGGCACCACGGCTGTTGCTTCGATTTCAACCAGCGCCCGATCCTCGAGGAGACCGGCAACAACAACCAGCGTCATCGCGGGGAAGTGCCGCCCGATGACGCGGCGGTAGGCCTCCCCGATCTCCCTCCCGCGCGCAACGTATTCCCGCTTGTCGGTGACATACCACGTCATGCGTGCGAGGTGTTCGGGCCCCGCGCCGCCGGCGCGCAGCACGGTCACGACGTTGGTGAGCGCCTGCTCGACCTGCGCGACGAAATCGTCGCTCTCGAACTCGCCGCGCGGGTTCCAGCCGACCTGTCCGGCCACGAAGATGGTGCGCCCCTCGGCGGCAATGCCGTTCGCGTAGCCTCGCGGCCTTGGCCAACCTGCCGGCTGAAGCACCTCGAATTCGGGTGATTTCATCGTTCACCCTCGCGGATTCGAAACCGCTGGATCTTGCCGGTCGCGGTCTTCGGCAGCCGGTCCACGAACGTCACCGCGCGCGGATACTTGTACGGGGCGATCGTCGCCTTGACGTGGTCCTGCAGGCCCTTCGCCATCGCCTCGTCGCGGGTGACGCCGGATCGCAGCACGACGAACGCCGCGACGATCTGTCCCCGCTCCTCGTCGGGCTGGCCAACCACCGCGCATTCCGCGACGTCGGCGTGGGCCAGGAGCGCCGCTTCCACCTCGGGGCCGGCGATGTTGTAGCCGGCTGAGAGGATCATGTCGTCGGTGCGGGCGGCGAAGTGGAATCGGCCCTGTTCGTCCTGCGAGAACGCGTCACCGGTGAGGTTCCACCCGTCGCGCACGTACGACGTCTGCCGCGCGTCGGCCAGATAACGGCAGCCCGTCGGGCCGCGGACGGCGAGGCGTCCGACCATCCCGCGCGGCAGCTCGCGCATCTCCTCGTCCACGATGCGCGCCTCGTATCCCGTGATTGGACGACCGGTGCAGCCGGAGTGCGCGTCGCCGAGGCGATTGCTGATGAAGATGTGCAGCAGCTCGGTGGTGCCGATTCCGTCGAGGATCGGCGTGCCGGTCCGCCGCGCCCACTCGTGGAACACCGGCGCCGGGAGCGTCTCGCCCGCCGACACCGCGACGCGGAGCGACGAGAGGTCCGCGCCTTCGTCCATCGCCGCCATCATCGCCCGGTAGGCGGTCGGCGCGGTGAAGCAGATCGTCGCCTTGTAGGTCTCGATGATCCCGATCATGTTCGCCGGCGAGGCGTTCTCGAGCAGCGTCGCCGTGGCGCCGAAGCGCAGCGGAAACACCGCCAGGCCGCCGAGCCCGAACGTGAACGCGAGCGGCGGCGATCCGACGAACACGTCGTCCGGCGTGACGTTCAGCACCTCTTTCGCGTAGCCATCCGCGATGATCAGCAGATCGCGGTGGAAGTGCATCGTCGCCTTCGGCTCGCCAGTGGTGCCCGACGTGAAGCCGAGCAAGGCGACGTCGTCCCGGCTGGTCGGGACCGCCTCGAAGTGCACGTCCTTGTCGAGCGCGACGCGATCCAGTTCCGCGTCGTGATTGTGCGTGCCGTCGAACGGCACGACCTGCTTCAGGAACGGGCTCTGTTTCGCGCACGCCACCAGCTCGTCGGCGATGCGGCTGTCTCCGAGAGCGAGGCCGATTTCGGCCTTGTCCACGATCTTCGACAGCTCACCCGCGCGCAGCATCGGCATCGTGTTCACGACGACCGCCCCGGCCTTGGTCGCGGCCAGCCAGACGGCGACGAACGCGGGGTTGTTGCCGGAGCGGATCAGTACCCGATTACCCGGCTTGACGCCGTAGTTCTCGACCAGGGCGTGGGCGAGGCGGTTCGACCAGTCGGCGAGTTCCTTGTAGGTCCTACGCCTTCCGTTGCCGATCAGCGCGACGTGATCGCCGAAGCCGCGATCGACCATGCGATCGGTCAGCTCGACACCGACGTTGAGGCGATCGGGATACTGGAACTCCGCGCGATCGAGGATCAGATCGGGCCATCGGTCCAAAGACGGCAATCGATCGCGGGTAAACGTGTCGATGTGCGCGCTCGGGCCCAGGCGGACGGTTGGACTGTTCATATCATCCTCGTCCGGCGCCGTCCCCGGCAAGGACCGCGCGCGCGATGATCACCCGTTGCACGTCCGAGGCGCCTTCGTAGATGCGAAGCGCCCTGACCTCCCGGTAGAGCCGCTCGACGACGTGGCCGCGGCGGACGCCCTCGCCGCCATGGAGCTGGACGCTGGTGTCGATGACGCGCTGGGCCGCCTCAGTCGCATACAGCTTCGCCATCGCGGCTTCGCGGGTCACGCGAGCGGCACCTGCATCTTTCGCCCAGGCCGCGCGGTAGACAAGGAGCGCGGCCGCGTCGACATCGAGCGCCATGTCGGCGAGATGCCCCTGGACGATCTGCAGGTCGGCGAGCGTGCCGCCGAACCTCCGGCGCGCCTGGCACATCGCCGCCGCTTCGTCGAGCGCGCGGCGGGCGAGGCCAAGGGCTGCGGCGCCCACCGTTGCGCGAAAGACGTCGAGGGTCGCCATGGCGATGCGGAATCCGTCGCCGGGGGCGCCGATGATCGCCGACGAGGGAAGGCGGCACCCCTCGAAGCGCAAACGGGCAAGCGGATGCGGTGCGATCGACTCGAGCCGTTCCACGATCTCGAGGCCGGGCGTCGCGGCGGGAACGATGAACGCGCTCAGCCCCTTCGCTCCGGGCGCCTCGCCAGTGCGCGCGAAGACGATGTAGACATCGGCAATGCCGCCGTTTGAGATCCAGGTCTTCTCGCCGGTCAGCACCCAGGCGTCCGCGTCGAGCCGGGCTGACGTGGCGATCGCGGCGACGTCGGAACCAGAATCGGGCTCGGTGAGGGCGAACGCGGCGATTGCGGTTCCGGTCCGGGTACGAGGAAGCCACTCGCGGCGCTGCTCGGCCGAACCGAACAGTGTGATCGGACCGGCGCCAAGCCCCTGCATCGCAAACGTGAAATCAGCGAGGCCGTCGTGGCGGGCGAGAATCTCTCGTGACAGCGCCAGCGTCCGCACGTCGAGACCCGCTTCGCCATCGTCGAGCAGGCTCGCCGTCGATTCCAGCCAGCGATCCTGTCCGAGGCGGGACACCAGACCGCGGCAGGCCGCATCGACATCCCCGTGGTCGATGCCGTCGAGCGAGCGCGAGGCCCATTCCTCGAGCCGCCGCGCGTGGTCACGATGTGCCGGCCCGAAGAACGGCCACGAGAGGTAGCTCGCGTCGGCCATGGCCGTGCCTCAGTTCCCCTCGAAGCGCGGCGCCGTCTTCGCGACGAACGCGTCGTAGGCGCGGCGGAAGTCGCGCGTCTGCATGCAGATGGCCTGGGCCTGAGCCTCGGCCTCGATCGCCTGGGCCACGCTCATCGACCACTCCTGGTCGAGCATTGTCTTGGTCATCGCGAGGGCAAAGCCCGGTCCCGCCACGAGCCGCGTGGCGGCCTCGTGTGCGGTCCCGTCGAGGGCATCGGATTCGACGATGCGGTTGAAGAAGCCCCACCGCTCGCCTTCCTCGGCGGCCAGCGCGCGCCCGGTATAGAGCAGTTCCGCGGCCCGCCCATGGCCGATCACCCGCGGCAGCATCGCGCACGCGCCCATGTCGCAGCCCGCCAGACCGACCCGCGTGAACAGGAATGCGACGCGCGCCCCTGGCGTGCCGAACCGAAGATCCGCGGCCAGCGCGATCATCGCGCCGGCGCCGACGCACACGCCATCCACCGCGGCGATCACCGGCTGCGGGCACGCCCGAATTGCCTTGACGAGGTCGCCGGTGAGACGCGTGAACGCGAGCAGGCCCTTCATGTCGCGATCGAGCAGCGGGCCGATGATCTCGTGTACGTCTCCGCCGGAGCAGAAGTTTCCCCCGTTCGACCCGAAGACGACCGCCGCCACATCCTCGGCGCTGGCCAGGGCGCGGAACGTGTCGCGCAGCTCGGCGTAGCTGTCGAACGTGAGCGGGTTCTTGCGCTCCGGTCGCGCCAACCGGATCGTCGCGATGCCGTGATCGAGCCGCCACTCGAAATGGCGCGGCGCGAAGTCCGCCATGCTCATGCGTGTCGCCCTCCCTCCCGGATGCGGCGGGCCAGGCCGTCGAGGTGCCCGATCAGCACCTCGGTGTCGGCCCGCGTGAATTCCGACAACAACTGGTCGACCCAGGCTTCGTGGGCCGTGGCCATCTCGGCGAAACGCTGCCGCCCGAGTCGGGTGAGGCTGACGTGAATGGCACGCCTGTCCCCGGCAGCCGGCTGCCGCGCGACCAGCTTCTCCTCGGTGAGGCGATCGACGATGCCGGTGACGTTGCCGTTCGAGACCATCAACAGCCGTGACAACTCGGTCATGGTCATCCCGGAGCCGGTGCGCGCCAGCGCCGCGAGGACGTCGAACTGCGGCAGCGTCATGCTGAATGTCTGACGCAGCCGCTCGCGCAGCGTGCCTTCGATGGCCCGCGCCGCGCGCAGCAGGCGCAGCCAGAGCCGCAGCCTTTGCTTCGAGGCGGTCCGCGGCACTTGCGCCACCCGTGCTCGCGGAGCCAGGGTGCTCATGCTTCCGGCTCCGGGACCTGGATGGCCTGCCCCGTCACTGCGGCCGCTTCCCTTCGACAAAGATCGCGCACCGCCGCCGCCACTTCGTCAGGCGTCACCAGGCGGCCGCCGGGATTGGCAGCGACGAGCATGGCCCGGGCCTCGTCGCGGCTGCGTCCGGTGACGCCGACAATCGCATCGAGCGAGGCCTCGAACATCGGCGTCTCGGTGTATCCCGGACACACGGCGTTGACGGTGACGCCGGTGCGCGCCAGCTCCACCGACAGCGCCCGCATCAACCCGATCACCCCGTGCTTGGCCGCGCAGTAGGCGCTGACATAGGCAAACCCTTGCAGGCCGGCCGTGGAGGCGACAAACACCACGCGCCGCACCTGCGTGGGGGCCGGGTCGCGACGGGTCAGCTGCGGCAACGCCGCCCGTACGGTCAGGAAGGCACCGGTCAGGTTCACGTCGAGCATCCGCCGCCACAAGGCCAGATCCGTCCTCGATGCCGGGGCGCTCTCCGCACCGCCTGCGTTTGGCACCACGATATCAATCGCCCCAAATGAAGATGCCGCCTCGATCATGCGAGTGCAGTCGTCTTCGTTCGTCACGTCCGCGACCACCGCCTGTGCGCGCGGCAGTGCGCGGCACACGTCTTCCAGCGGCCCGAGCCGACGACCCGCAACCGTAACCGCGGCCCCCTCCGCGGCCAGGGCTGCTGCGATCGCCGCACCGATACCGGTGCCGCCACCAGTGACGAGCGCGTGATGGCCGTCCAGCGTTCCGGCGCCTTGCACTAGACGTTTACCTTTCCCATCATCGATCTCGCCGCGCGCGGCGAGACGATGCAGCTGATCGCGCCCGCGCAGATATGGTTGCGGCCAGATGGTGCCTTCGTAACCAAGCTGCGCTGCCGCGTGCAGCGTCCAGTAGGGGTCGGCAAGGTGCGGCCGCGCCAGGCAGATCAGATCGGCACGACCCGCCATCAGGATCGAGTTCGCGTGATCGGGCTCGTAGATGTTGCCAACCGCCATCGTCGCCAGCCGCGCCTCGTTGCGGATGCGATCCGAGAACGGCGTCTGGAACATGCGCCCGTAGACCGGCTGGGCGTGAATCGAGGTCTGGCCGGCCGAGACGTCAATCAGATCGGCCCCGGCCTCGGCAAACAGCCGCGACACTTCGACCGCGTCCTCGGGCGTGATGCCGTCCTCCCCCACCCAGTCGTGTGCCGAGATCCGCACCGACATCGGCAAGTGGTCCGGCCAGACCGCGCGCATCGCGCGGAAGACCTCCAGCGGAAAGCGCATCCGGTTCTCGAGACAGCCGCCGTATTCGTCCGGTCGCTGGTTGGTCAGCGGGGTGATGAACGCCGACAGCAGGTAGCCGTGGGCGCAGTGCAGCTCGAGCCAGTCGAACCCGGCGCGAACCGTCATCTCCGTGGCCGATACGAACGCGTCGCGCACCTCGTCCATGTCACGACGCGTCATCTCGCGCGGGACCTGATTGACGGGCGACCACGGAACCGGCGACGGGCCGATCACTTCCCAGTTGTCCGCCGCCAGCGGCGCGTCGCTCTCTTCCCAGCCGAGCTGCGTCGATCCTTTGGGGCCGGAGTGACCGAGCTGCATGCCGGCCTTCGCCGCCGTTTCGGCGTGCACGAAGTCCACGAGGTGCTTCCAGGCGCGCTCGTGCTCCGGGGCGTACATCCCGGTGCATCCCGGCGAGATTCGCCCCTGGGACGTCACGCAGGTCATCTCCGTCATCACGAGGCCGGCGCCGCCCTTGGCACGCTCAGCGTAGTGGACGAAGTGCCAGTCGCCCGGCGTCCCCTCCACCGCTCTGTACCTGATCCATCGGGGACACGACGACCCGATTGGCGAGCTCCACACCGCGAACCCGAAATGGCACGAACATCGGCGGCCGCGACCGCGCCGGCCGCTGGCCGGTCTCCTGCTGCTCGAACCAGACTTCGGCGCCGCCGAGCCATTTCGGATCCCGCTGCCGCAGGTTCTCGTGGCTGATTCGCTGCGACCGCGTGAGCAGCGAGTAATTGAGCTGCACCGGGTCGAGGTGAAGGTAGCGTTCGACGTTTTCGAACCACTCGACGGAATTACGCGCCGCGCTTTGCAGCCGGAGCACCTCGACGCGGCGCTCGTCTTCGTAGCGGCGGAAGGCCGATGCCAGATCCGGCTCAGTGGTCACGTAATCCGCGAGCGCAATCGCGCTTTCCATCGCCAGCTTGGTGCCGGAGCCGATCGAAAAATGCGCCGTGGCGGCCGCGTCGCCAAGGAGCACGACGTTTTCATGGCTCCAGCGCTGGCACAGCACTCGGTTGAAGTTGAGCCACGCCGACCCTCGCAGGTGGCGGGCGTTGGTCATCAGCCGGTGGCCGCCAAGATTCCTGGCGAAGATCCGCTCGCAGGCGGCCGCTGTCGCGTCCCCGTCGAGGCGATCGAACCCGGCCCGCTTCCACGTGGCCTCGGAGCATTCGACGATGAAGGTGGCGGTGTCGGCGTCGAACTGGTAGGCGTGGGCCCACACCCACCCGTGCGGCGTGTCCTCGAACACGAACGTAAACGCGTCGTCGAACTTCTGGTGGGTACCCAGCCAGATGTACTTGCAGGCGCGGACGTCGATCTGCGGCTCGAAGACGTGGGCGAGCTCGGTACGAACCCTCGAATTGGCGCCGTCGGCGCCGACAATCAGATCCCATTCGCGCCAGTCGGCGAGGCTGGTGATCTCGGTCTCGAATCGCAGCTCGACGCCAAGCTCGCCGGCCCGGTCCTGGAGGATGTTGAGGAGCCGCTTGCGGCCGATGCCCGAGAAGCCGTGGCCGCCCGACCGCATCACCTGACCGCGGTAGTGCACCGCGATGTCGTCCCAGTAGACGAAGGCGCCGCGAATAGCGGCGGCCGTCGCCGGATCGTTGCGATCGAGGTTGTCGAGCGTTTCGTTCGAGAGGACGACACCCCAGCCGAAGGTGTCGTAGGGTCGGTTGCGCTCCACGACAACGACGTCGTGGTCCGGGTTGCGGAGCTTCAGCGAGATGGCCAGGTAAAGGCCTGCCGGACCGCCGCCGAGACACGCCACCCGCATCACCGGTCCCGACAGCATGCCGCAGCCGGTCGAATACTACAAGCTTGAAATATTCAGACTTGAAACGTCTCGGCGGCTGCGGGCGGCGCCGCGCGCCGGCCGAACCAGTCGGATGTGGCGGCGATCGCGCGGACAGCCCGGAGCGGAAACGGGAACCGCCAGCGCGGCCGTTCCGGACCCTCCATCCGCTCGGCGAGAAGCCAGATGGACGCGCCCGCCATCGCCGCCAGGTGCGCGCCGGGCCAGCACAGGGCCAGGAGCATCACCGCCCAGCACGATCCGACACACCACGCTCCGTGCGCGACACCGAATCGCAATACCGCGAGATCGGCACCAGCGCCGGCTGGCGCAAGCGGCGGATGCGCGTGGCCCCGGTTGAAGCACTGCTGCCGCGCGGGAGAACACTGCCACGCGACAACCATCGAGACGACGACCCACACAGCGACGACCGACCGACCCGCCGCAAGTCCGGACGGAACGAGCATCGAGCCGGCCATCATCCAGGACAACGCGTATCCGAGGAGAAACAGGGCGCCCGCCCGGGGGCGGCGCCGCGCGAAGCTGCGGTCGCGCACGTGGCGGAGCGGCGCCATCAGGAGCGGCAGCATCATCGCGGCCAGCATCACCGCCCAGCCCGCGCCCCGCGCCCCAACCGGCACGAGGACACCGCCGTGAACGTGAGGGGACAGCATCTCCGGCGCCGACGCGAGGACAAACCACGCGCCGGCGCTGACGACGATCACCGGCAGTCGAACCCGCAGCCGCTCCCGCGCCGCCGCCGTCATGGCACCGAGTGACTACTGCCCCTGCCGGAACACGCTTATCCGGCCGATCGAAATCTCGGCTTCTTCCGGTACCGGCCTGACGGGAACGATCCGAACCTCGAGGGCGTCGGCGTCGAACCCGTCCTGCAGGTGAAGATCGTCTACGAGGTCGGTGATCTCGAGCACGTAGGTGAGCCCCTCGCCCGCCTGCGGGCCGTCTGGGCTGGTCGCCTTCCGCACCCCGAACAGCGCAACGCTGCCGGCCAGCAGCTCACGCGGTCCGCCGGCGCCGGCATTCCTGATACCGACGTACACCTGGAAGGCCGTTGCGTCAGCCAGCCCGCGCACGTTTTCGAGGTTGAGGAACACGCGGTCTGGTGCGGCGGTATCGGGAGCGGCCGTGAGGCTGGCTGCAACCTTGGACCGCACCTCCTTGTCGAGCGGAACGGCCGTACGGGCTTCGCTCCCGACAATCCGCACCGCCTGCTGGTTGGCGCCGACGAGTTCAACGTTCTTCCCGCTCGCCATAGGCTGTACTCCCGCTGCGACGGCCGCCACCCGGTCCGGCGCCAATCGCGTGAGCCGCTCGGTCAGCTGGTCCGGCGCCACCGGCGCCGTCAGGTCGTCGTAGTCGTATCCCAGTGTCGCCAGTTTCGCGACGTCCGCCGGCGTGTAGTCCCACCGCGTCCCATCCGGCATCGGCATCGAGAAGACCCGTCCGCCGCTTGTACCTGGCCCCTTGGTCCATTTTGCCTGCGTCGGGTCGACATGCGTCGGCGGATGCTGGCGCCACACTTCCCACAGACGGTCGATGTTGGCGTGATGCAGCCAGAAAATCGGGTCCAGCGCGGCCGTGTCCGGATCGGACATCAACCCCGGCAATCGGGGATCAGTAGGATCCGAGCCGCCAATCAACACGTGGACCCAGTCGTGCGGCTGGCTTTCAACTCTTCCGTGCACACGGCCACCGTGTTCGAACCCGGTATCGACGCCGCCGAAGCCTGGGCTGCCGCCGCTGGACACGCCGGCGAAGTCCGGCTCGCTCAACGCGCGCAGGCTGATCTGATCGACGGGAATCACGACGGTGCCGTCGTTGTCCGGTCCGTAGCGCTGAGGCACGAACAGCGGGTTGTCCCCTGTCCCGTCGGGCCAGTCCGGCGAGGCGAAGGCCGGAGGCAGAGCCCCCTGATCAGGCTTGAAGTAGTTCCAATACGGCAGTGCCCATTCCGAAGGGCCGTTGAGCGCAACCACCTCGGCACGGACGCTCGCCTCGAACGCCAACAGGTATCCGCGGTGCCATGGCAGGAAGTACCAGCTGCCGTGCTGGCACTGATCCCAGAATCGCGCGATGTCGGCGTTCGGCGGCCGCGTGTCGGATGCCGAGAAGTAGCCGTAAAGCTCCCACAGCTGGTCGAAGAAGCCGTGCATGGCCGCGTAGAATCGCCAACTGGTCCGCTGCTTCAGCGGATGCGCTTTCATCGCTTTCACGCCTCGGGCGTACCAGAGGATGTCGTCGGCCCAGTCGTTGCCCAGTTCCCAGACATTCCGCCGCCGCTTGGTGGTTGCCATCTCAGCCTCGCGTAGTTTGAGGAATGCGGGGGGGCGACCGCGGCTACATCATGAACGGCCATCTGCTCACCCGCAAGCTCGAGTTGCGGGTTAGACTCCTGACAATCATCGTGCCCAATACTGCGCTGCTCAGGTCGAGCCTCCTGCCGTTCCTGCTGCTCCTGACCACATCGGCAGCGGACGCCGACGTTCTCCGCTCGGCTGGTGTACGTCCGGCCCTCGTCGCGACATCGGAGCCGGTTCGACAGCCGAGTGAAACCGCGACGGTTGTGATCACGATCACCGTGGAGGGGCTGCGTATCCCCGCCGTACGCGTCGAGTTGCACGGCGCCGACACCAACGTGGTCATCGCCGAGACCACCAGCGACGGAGTCGGACAGGTGCAGTTCCCGGACGTGCCGCAGGGGCGCTACTTCGTGCGCGCTTTCCGCGACGGCTTCGAGGACGCCGAGACGACGGCATTCACCGTCGCCGGAGGGTCGACCGCACAGGTGCTGGTCGAGATGCGCCTCACCTTCGTGCGTGAGAGCGTGGAAGTCGTCGTGCCGTACAACTCGCCGACCGAAAGCCTGCAGCCGGTTGCCGTCAGCGACGTGCTGACCGGCGCCCGCATGGACGTTCAGCCGCTGGCTGGCGACGACTTCCAATCGCTGCTGACGACCTTGCCCAGCATCCTCCGCGGGCCCGATGGACGGTTGCGGATAAAAGGCGGAGTTCCGACGACCGGCGCGCTGCAGGTGAGCAGCGCCAGCCTCAACGACCCGTCCACCGGGGACTTCGATCTCGAGCTGCCGAGCGGCGCCGTGGAATCGGTCGAAGTGTTGTCGAACCCGTTCGCCGCGGAGTACGGCCGATTCTCGACCAGCGTCACGCAGGTGCGCACCAAGCGCGGCACCAACGAGTGGCACGTCAAGCCCGACAACGTGGTGCCCGGCTTCGGCAAGGGGTTCGCGTTCATCAACAAGTTCGAGCCGCGGCTGTCGGTCTCCGGGCCGCTCAAGCACGATCGCCTGCTGCTCGGCCAGTATCTTCAGTACCGCTTCGCGCAAACACCGGTCCGGAGCCTTCCGGGCGAGCCGCAGCTCGGGCTCGAGAGCTTCGATTCATTCACTCGCGTCGATGCGGTGTTCTCGCCGCGGCATGCCTTGACCGGGGGCGTCATCTATTACCCGCGGAAGATTACCAACGCGACGTTGTCCACCTTCCGGCCGGTGGAAACCGCGAACACGTTCACCCAGGAGGGTTTCTCGACCGGGATTGCCGATCGGCTCATCCTGTCGGCAAGCCGGGTTCTCGAAACGACGGTCGCGGTGCGCTCGTTCGAGGTGGACCTCAAACCGAGGAGCGCCGGGCCGATGGTCTATGCCCCGCAGACGCAGAGCGGCGGGTTCTTCAACGGCCAGGATCGGACCGTCCACAGCTTCCAGGCGGTCGAAGCGCTCACCATTTCGAAGGATGGGTGGGCCGGACAGCACGTGTTCAAGTTCGGCCTCGACTTGCAGCACTCGCGCTTCCACGCCACCGACGTCAACCAGGAGGTGCTGGCGGTGCGCGTCGATGGCACCGTAGCGGAGCAGACGCGGTTCGCCACCGAGTCGCAGCCCGTGCAGCTCAACGCGACCGAATTGTCGGGGTTCGCTCAGGACCGCTGGCGGGTCAACGACCGCCTCAACCTCGAGCTCGGCTTCCGAATCGATCGCGACGGGGTCACCGAGCAGGTCAACTACTCACCCCGCGCCGGCATGGCGGTGAGCGTGCTGCCGGAAGGGCGGGCGATCCTGCGCGGCGGAGTCGGTAAGTTCGCCGAGCGCACGCCGCTGACCCTTGGCGCCTTCACTGAGTTCGCCCCGCGGATCGCGCAGCGGTTCGATCCAGTGGGTACACCGCTCAGCGCGCCGATCACCTTCGTTCCCATCGTCCCCTCTCAGCTGCTCACCCCCGAAAGCATCGTGGAGACGGTGGCCTGGGATCAGCGCTTCGGCCGCCGGGTCTTCTTCAAGGCGGCGTACCTGCGACGGAACGGCTCGCACGCCTACATCCTCGATCCGGACGCCGGCGCCGGCACGCTTTCACTCTCGTCGTCGGGCGAGTCACGGTATTGGGAACTCGAGACGACCGGTCGCTGGCTTTCCAGCCAGTCCCGTGACATCAGCGTGTCATACGTGCGGTCGCACAGTACTCGGGACCTGAACGACTACGACCAGTTCTTCGGCACCTTCAGGAACCCGATCATCCGGCCCAACGAGAACTCGCTCGGCCCGACCGACGTGCCGCATCGAATGATCGTCCGCGCCGCGCTTGGGCTGCCAGGGCGGTGGGTGTTCTCGCCGATCTACGAGTGGCGGAGCGGTTTCCCATGGTCGGCGGTGAACGAATTCCAGGATTTCGTCGGGACGCGCAACGAGACCGGCCGGCTGCCATCGGTCTCGACCTTCGACTTCACGCTGGCACGACCGCTGCACTTCAAGAAGTACCGCTTCACAGCCGGAATCAAGATTTACAACGCGTTCGACACCGGCAACGAGCGTGACGTCCAGGCCAACGTCACCGCACCCGACTACGGCTCCTTCTACAATCCGATCCAACGATCGATTGGCTTCCTCGTCACGACCAGCAGGCCCTGAGGGAGGAACAAGGCAGAAGGCAAAAGGCAGAAGGCAGAAGGCAGAAGGCGGAAGGCGGAAGATGGAATTCTCGACCGACATGACAGCCTCCACAACTGCCAGGCGCGCCGACCTGCGCGCGGCTGCCCCGATCGCGGTGCTCGCGTTGGGAACCGCCTGGCTGGGAACCGCGATGGGTTGGCGGCAGGCGGCGCTGCTCGTGGTTGGCGCAGCCGCGGGCCTGGTGCTCTATCACGCCGCGTTCGGCTTCACCTCGGCCTGGCGCCTGCTGATCAGCGATCGCCGTGGCGCGGGCGTGCGGGCGCAGATGCTGATGCTGGCCGCAACCTGCCTGGTCTTCTTTCCGGTCCTCGCCTCGGGATCGTTTTTCGGCCAGCCGGTTCGCGGATCGATTGCGGCGCCGGGCCTCGCGGTGGTGGCCGGCGCTTTCATCTTCGGCGTCGGCATGCAGCTGGGAGGCGGGTGTGCCTCCGGGACGCTCTACTCGGCTGGTGGCGGCAGCACCCGGATGATGCTGGTGCTTGCCGCCTTCATTGCCGGATCGCTGTGGGGCACGGCGCATGCAACGTGGTGGAGCGCTCTGCCGGCCGGGGCCCCGACGTCTATCGTCCAGATGTGGGGACCGCTCATCGCGCTCGCCGCGAGCGCGGCTGCGTTCGGCGGAATTGCGTGGTTGACGATGCGGGCCGAGCGGCGGCGGCACGGCCGGTTGTTGCCGGCCGATCCTGCCGAGCCTGATATCTGGCGCGGCCCCTGGCCGCTGGCGGCCGGCGCACTCGGCCTGGCCCTCGTCAACATCTCGGTCCTGGCAATCAGCGGGCGGCCGTGGGGAATTACCGGCGCGTTCGCCTTGTGGGGCGCGAAGGTCGCCGCTCTCGCGGGAATCCCGGTTGAGACGTGGCCGTACTGGTCCGCGCCGGCGCAGGCCGCGGCGCTCCGCGCGAGCGTGCTTGCCGACGCGACCTCGGTCACGAATGCCGGCATCATGATCGGCGCCTTGATCGCCGCGATGCTGGCCGGCCGGTTCGCGCCGGCGTGGAAGGTGGCGCCGCGCTCACTCGTGGCGGCAGTGATCGGTGGGCTGATGC
This sequence comes from uncultured Acidobacteriota bacterium, assembly GCA_963709325.1. Classification (GTDB taxonomy): domain Bacteria; phylum Acidobacteriota; class Vicinamibacteria; order Vicinamibacterales; family UBA2999; genus VFZN01. The sequence goes on from CAVPVV010000003.1 coordinate 1,055,895, forward strand.
TGGGCTACGGCGCGCGCGCCGCCTCCGGCTGCAACATCGGCGCGTACTTCAGCGGCATCGCCTCGGGAAGCCTGCACGGCTGGATCTGGCTTCCCGCCGCGTTTGCCGGCAACATCCTCGGCACGCGCCTGAGACCCTGGTTCGGACTGGGAGTGGAGCGCACGTCCAGCTCGTGTTGAGCGCTCGCTCGCGGCTTACTTGGTTCCGGCTGGCTGGTACTCGCCCGGCATCGCGCGGGACGCAATCGACAGCCGGTTCCACGCGTTGATCGTGGCGATCACCAGGGTCAGGTCCGCGAGCTCGCACTCGCTGAACTGCGCGCGCGCCTGGTGGTAGACCTCGTCAGGCACTTGATCGCGCGCCACCAGCGTTACGGCTTCCGTCCACGCCAGCGCCGCCCGTTCCCGCGCAGTGTATTGAGGGCTCTCGCGCCACGCGTCGAGCAGGTAGAGACGCAGCTCGGACTCGCCGAGCGCGCGCAGGTCCTTCCAGTGCATGTCGAGGCAGTAGGCGCACCCGTTGATCTGCGAGGCCCGCAACTTCACCAGGTGCACCAGCGGCTGCTCGATCGTGCAGCTCGCCAGGTACGACTCGAGGCCGCGCATTGCGTCGTAAGGGTTCGGCGAGGTGGTGGTGTATCCGAAGCGAGGAGTCATCGGCGCGCCTCCGCATCTGGGGTCCGGGTCGCGCCCGGCGGAGCCGGAATAGAGCGCGGGCCGTCGTTGTCGCAAGCGAAGTAGGCCAGGAATCGCGCCGGCTTCGTCTCGCTCGCGTTCGACGAGACGACGTGGACGTCGCCGGGCGTTTCGGTGAAGGTCTGTCCGGCGCTGTAGACGCGTTCGGGCTGGCCGGCGAGCTGCATCCGGACCGCCCCGTCCAGCACGTACCCGACCACCGGGCAGGAATGCTGGTGAGAGGCCGACCAGCCGCCAGGTTCGTAGCTCACCTCGACGACCTGCATCCGCAGCTTCGTACCGTCCAGCGGCGGAACCGGGTGAGTGACCAGCTCGCGGGCCGCGGCGCCTGCGGGTCGCTGCCGGACGAACACGCGATAGACGAACCCTTTGTTGTCGTCGGAAATGTAGAGCGCGCCATCGGCGCCGGTGGCAATCCCGACCGGCCGGCCCGAAACGGTGTCGCCGTTCAGGAACCCGGTGACGAAATCCTCGGCGCGAATGGGGCGCCCGTTCTCCATCACCAGCCGCACGACCTTGTAACCCGACTTGGTCGAGCGCGTGGACGAACCATGCAATGCGACATACAGCGAAGCGCGGAACGCCTCGGGAAAACGCGTCCCGGTGTAGAACGCCACGCCCATCGGGGTCGCGTGCGCGGGCAGCTCGAAGACCGGCGCGATCGCGGTGTTCGCGGCGGGCCGCTTCGCGTCTTTCAGTTCCGGCAGCTCGGTCGGTCGCGACGCGCCGTTGAAGAACGGGTGACCGTAGTTCTTCCCCTCCTCGATCAGGTTGAGCTCGTCGATCGGCGCATCGTCACCGAGTCCGTCGATGCCTGGCTCGCCACCCCACAACCGGCCGGTCCGCGGATCCCAGTCGAAGCCAATCGTGTTGCGCAGGCCGGTGGCGAAGGTGCGTCCGTTCTTCCCGTCAGCGTCGAAGACCATCATCGTGGTCCGGCGCGCATCGGGTTCGACGCAGGCATTGCACGAGGAGCCCACCGTCACATACAGCCGCCCATCGGGCCCGATCCGCAGCGTGCGCGAGGTGTGCAGCGAGGGTTTGTCGGACGGCAATTCGACAATCGGCTCGGGCTCGCCGACCGGGGCGCCGTTGGCCCAGCGCACCCGCAGCACGGCGGGCGTGGTCGCGATGTAAAGGTACCCGTTTGCGAACGCCACGCTGTGCGCGTAGGTCATGTTGGCGAACAGAACGCGCGGCTCGGCGACGCCGTCGCCGTCGGCGTCAGGGAGCGCGACGACTTCGGCACGGCGGGCGACAACGAGAGTGCCTTCCGGGCTGACTGCCATCAGCCGGGCGCCGGTGAGGCCCGCCGCGAAGACGGATACGCCAAAGCCCTCGGGCACTGTCAGGGATGCCGGCACGGCTGGCGCTGGCGGCGCCGCCGTTTGGCCTTCGGCAGCGGCCGGGGCGACGCTCATTGCTGACGCGGAAAGCGCGAGCGGCAAGGCGAGCCCGTGGGCGAGACGAAACACCGCAAATGGGATGGACATGCGGCTCACGATACGCGCAAAATGGTCCGCCTCACAGAGCCAGATACGTTGCGTTCGACAGGACCACTTTGCCATGCCCCGCCGCGCCACGTCGCTCCCGCTCACGCTCCCGCCCCGATCACCGGACACGGCTGCGTATGTGTGGCTCTACGACACGATTCGCGAGCAGGTCGTGAACGGCCGGCTCGAGCCGGGCTGCCGCCTGCCGTCCACTCGCGACCTTGCCCGCCAGTTCGGCCTGTCGCGCGGCACCGCGGTCACGGCCTTTGAGATGCTGCTCGCCGAAGGCTACATCGAGAGCACCAGCGGCTCGGGGACGCGGGTCAGCCGGGCGCTCCCGCGGGCCTGGAGCACGACCCCGGCAGCGGCGGTCGGTGGCGCCGGAGCCGCCCGGCGCCGGCTATCCGGCGCGGCCCGGCGCATCGTCGCGTTTCCGCAGCACGAGGCCGCTTCGCATCGCGCGTTCCGCGCCAACCAGCCGGCGCTCGATCTGTTTCCGACCCAGGACTGGGCGCGCGCCGCGGCACGCACCTTCCGCAACGCGTCCGCGTCACTGCTCGCCGGCGGCGATCCCCTCGGCTATCGTCCGCTGCGAACGGCCATCGCCGAGTACCTCGCGATCTCGCGCGGCGTGGTGTGCGAGCCCGATCGGATAGCGGTCGTCTCGGGCACGCAGGAGGCGCTGGCCACCATCGCCACGCTGCTCGTCGATCCCGGGGACACGGTGTTCATCGAGGACCCGGGCTACGGCGGTGCGTCACGGGTGATGCACGCCATCGGCGCGCGCGTCCAGTCGGTCGCCGTGGACGAGGACGGCGCCTGTGTCCCGCCGCAGCGGGCACGAGCGACGCTCGCCTACCTGACACCCGCCCACCAGTTTCCGCTCGCGGTGTCGATGACGATGACCCGGCGGCTGGCGTGGCTGAAGTGGGCGCGCCACTGTGGCGCGGCCATCTTCGAAGACGACTACGACAGCGAGTTCCGCTACGGCGGACATCCGGTGGCGGCGCTGCAAGGGCTCGATCGCGACGGATCGGTCGTCTTCGCCGGCAGCTTCAGCAAGGTGCTCTACCCGTCGCTGCGCCTGGGCTACCTGGTGCTGCCGCCGGACCTCGTGGATCCGGCCGCTGCGGCGCTGTCGGTGATGAGCCGTCACGCGTCGCTGTCGAACCAGGCGGTACTCGCGCGGTTCATGGCCGACGGTCATTTCGCCCGTCACCTCCGGCGAATGCGCGACGTGTATGCCGAGCGGCATGCCGCGCTGATCGAGGGGGCACACCGCTGGCTCGGTGGACGGATCGAGGTGCGGGCGGTGAACGCGGGGCTGCAGACCGTTGGAATGCTGCCCCGCGGCATAGACAGCGCGGAACTGGCTCGGCGCGCCGCGGCTCGCGACGTCGAGACCGTCTCGATTCGCCGCTACGCTCGCACCCCGCTCGAGCAGGACGGCCTGCAGCTTGGCTTCGCGGCGGTACCGCCGGAGGAGATCGCCCGCGGCCTGCAGGTCCTGGCCGGCATCCTCCTTCGCTAGCCGCATCGAGTCGAGCACACTCGCGATTGAATCGCGCGCCGTCGCCGCCGCGCTAGAATGCCACGACTCAACCGATGATTGGTGTATCGATCGGCCGGTACGTCGTCGAATCCAAGCTCGGCGAGGGCGGGATGGGAGTCGTCTACAAGGCGCGCGACACCCAGCTCGAACGGACGGTCGCAATCAAGGTCCTGCCGCCCGCCGTCGTCGCCGACGCCGACCGCAAACGCCGATTCGTGCAGGAGGCGCGCGCGGCCAGCGCGCTGAACCACCCGAACATCGTGACCATTCACGATATCGGTACCGACGAGGGCCGTGACTTCATCGTGATGGAGTACCTCGCTGGCGGCACGCTCGACCACCGGCTGCCGCCAACCGGCGTCACGGCGAAGCAGGCGTTGCAGTACGGCGTCGCGATTGCTGACGCGCTGGCCGCCGCTCACCAGGTCGGCATCATCCATCGCGACTTGAAGCCGTCGAACGTGCTGGTCACCGATGACGGCCGGATCAAGGTGCTCGATTTCGGGCTGGCCAAGCTGCTCGAGCCGGACGGCTCGTCCGAGCAGGCCACGACTGTCGCGGGCACCCAGCCGGGCTTGATCATGGGCACAGCCGGATACATGTCCCCTGAGCAGGCCGACGGGCGGCGGCTCGACGCGCGATCGGACGTCTTCAGTTTCGGATCCGTGCTGTACGAAATGGCCACGGGCCGGCCCGCGTTCAGTGGTGAGTCGCCGCTGGCGGCGTTGGGCAAGGTAGTCAGGGAGGAGCCTCTCGCACCGCGTCAGTTGAACCCTTCGATACCAGTGGACTTCGAGAAGGTCATCCTCCGATGCCTCCGCAAGGATCCGGGCCGGCGCTTCCAGACGATGGCCGATCTCAAGGTGGCGCTCGAGGACCTGGTGATCGAGTCAGGAACGGTTGCCCAGGCGCAGGCCCCGCGACTACGAGGCTGGGGCCGTTGGACCTGGGCTGCAGCCGCGCTCCTCTCCATCGCGGTCGCCGCCGTCTACATCGCCACCCGCGAACGGCTGGCGCCCCATGACGATACGCAGCGGCCAATGCCGCTCACCTCATTGTCGGGGACCGTGCGCCACCCCACACTCTCTCCCGATGGCGAGTACGTGGCGTTCACCTGGAACGGGGCCAATCAGGACAACCCCGATATCTACGTCCAGCAAATCGGCAGCGGCTCGCCGCTTCGGCTGACCACCGACCCGGCAAACGACCACAGCCCGGCGTGGTCACCGGACGGGCGAGCCATAGCCTTCCTGCGTCGGCGGGACGACTCGCCGGTGCACGAAGTCAGATGGGTGCCGCCACTCGGAGGACCAGAGCGGAAGATCGCGGACATCCACCCCTATGGCATTTTGTACCGGCCACTCACGCTGGGGTGGTGTCCCGACACATCGTGTGTGGTGGTAACCGACACTCAAGGCGATGGCAAACCTGACGCGCTCTTCGCGCTGCCCATCGATGGCGGGGAACGCCGTCAGATCACTTTTCCGAACACGCCGGTGATGTTGGACACCGATCCCGCGTTGTCTTCTGACGGCCGCTCGCTGGTGTTTCGCCGTGACCTCACGCCGTTCACAGGCGAGATGTACAGGCTCGCACTCTCCGGCAACCTGGGCGCAACTGGGACCCCCACCCGCCTCACCGACGTGACGATCAGCAGCACGAGACCGGCCTGGATGCCAGATGGCCGGCACATCGTGTTCGCGGCCCGCGGCGGACTGTGGCGGATGGACGCCTTCGGTGATGTTCCTCCGGAACGGTTGCCATTCGCCGGTCAGGACGGAGCGATGCCGACGGTCGTTGGCCGCGGCGGCGGGACACGGATGGTCTACGTGCGGAGCACCGTGGACACGAATATCTGGCGGCTCGACACTGTCGCGCCCGGCGGCCCGGCGACGGCGCCGCCGCGGACGGCGATTGCCTCGACACGAACCGATCATCTCCCAATGCTGTCCCCGGACGGGCATCGGGCGGCGTTCTTTTCGGGCCGGTCGGGCGAGTTCGAGCTGTGGACCGCCGAGCTCGACGGATCCAACGCCATTCAGCTGACGAACCTCCGCTCGTTGCCTGGTTTCCCACGGTGGTCACCGGATGGCGAGACGATCACGTTTCACAGCGACCCCGAAGGCCATCCCGACGTGCTCACAATCGCTGCCGCCGGGGGCAAGCCGCGAATCGTCATAGAGGGACCGCTGATCGGCGGATTCCCGAGCTTTTCCCGTGACGGGCAGTGGATTTTTTTTGCGGGGCCGAGGCGTGGTGAAGGCCCGGCTGGACAGCTGCCGGTCTGGAAGATCCACCCCGCGGGAGGGGCCCCGCTCCAGGTAACGCCGGATACTGGAGCGGTCTCGGTCGAGACCTACGATGGCCGCGATCTCTATTTCCTCGAAGCTGGGGAGCGGCCGAGCGCGCTCTTGCGGATCCCGACCTCGGGTGGTGAGGCACCGACCAAGGTGCTCGATGGGGTGATCAATGCCAGCTTCGACGTCTGCGAACAGGGGATCTACTACCTGGATCGCGCGGCGACGTCGGGCGCCGGGGACGCGAAGGATCGGCCCGCCGGCGAAGCGCGCCTGCGCTACTACGATTTCGGAACCAGGCGGAGCACCACGGTGCTCGGCGAACTCGGCCGAATCTCCGCCGGAGTGACGACCTCCCGCGACTGCCGGACGATCCTCTTCGCTCGTGTTGATTCCGCGGCGGACGAGCTGCTGCTCGTCGCCAACATCCCGTGAATCGAGTCGGCGCGGACAACGAATCCTGCCCGGTGACCGTCTAAGCCGGTCTGATGGACAATTTCATAAAACCTCTGCTGTACGCACTGCGTCAGTTCCGCGGCGCCCCGGTCTTCACCGCCACCGCCGTCCTCACGCTGGCGCTCGGCATTGGTGGCACCACCGCCATCTTCACGCTCATCCATGCGGTGATGCTCCGGTCTCTTCCCGTCGTGGATCCGGATCGCCTCTACCGCGTCGGTGACGGTAACAACTGCTGCGTCGAGGGCGGGCCGCAGGATCGCTGGGGGATGTACTCCTACCCGCTCTTCGAGCAGCTGAAAGCAGCCACCCCCGAGTTCGAGGAGGTCACCGCATTCCAGGCCGGCGGATGGCGCATGAGCGTGCGGCGCCAGGACGTCGAGAAGAGCGCCCGGCCGCTCCGCTCCGAGTACGTCACCGGCAACTACTTCTCGACGCTCGGCATCAACGCCTACGCGGGCCGGGTCTTCACCACCGCCGACGACCAGGCGTCGGCTGCGCCGGTCGCCGTTTTGAGTTACCACGCATGGCAGGGTCCGTACGGGGGCGACCCAGCGGTTGTCGGCTCGACCTTCCTGCTCGAGGGCCAGGCATTCACGGTGGTGGGAATTGCGCCGCCGGGGTTCTTCGGCGAGACGCTTCGCGCCGATCCGCCGGACATGTGGCTTCCGCTGCAACAGGAACCGCTGATCACGGGGGAGACGTCGATCCTGCGCCAGCCGATCAGCGCCTGGCTGCGGGTGATTGGACGGCTTCGTCCGGGCGCCACCATCGACGGCATGGGCCCGCGGCTGACCGAGTTGCTGCACCAGTGGATGCAGAACGACTCCGGCTATCCCTCGAACTGGATGCCCGAGATCATCAGGACCCTGCCGAAGCAGGTGATCACGATCGTGCCCGCCGGCGCCGGCGTGGGCGTGATGAAGGAGGAGTACGGCCGCAGCCTGCGCATCCTGCTCGCCGTCTGCGCCCTGGTCCTGTTGATCGCCTGCGCTAATGTCGCCAACCTGCTGCTGGCGCGGGCCGTCGCGCGCCGCGCGCAAACCGCGGTGCGGCTGGCGATGGGCGCGTCGGCGCGGCAAATCGTCAGCGAAGCGCTCGTCGAGAGCCTTGTTCTCGCGCTTGGCGGGGCGCTGGTCGGCCTGGTCGTCGCAACCGGAGCGGCGCAGCTGCTTCTGGCACTTGCCTTTTCCGGCGCCCGCCTCGTGCCGATCGACATCGCACCGTCGCCGCTCGTCCTGGCATTTGCCACCGGCGTCGCCCTGCTCACCGGCCTGATCTTCGGAGCCGCTCCGGCCTGGTTCGCAACCCGCACCGATCCGGTCGAAGCCCTGCGCGGCGCGGGCCGGACGATCGGCGACCGATCGTCGGTTGCCCGGCGCGCACTACTGGTCGTCCAGGCCACGCTCTCGGTGGTGCTCGTCGCGGGATCGACGATGCTGGGACGAAGCCTCGGTAATCTCCAGAACCAGGACTTCGGGTTCGCGCTCGACGATCGGGTCATCATCACCCTGAACCAGCTGCCAGCCTCCTCCTACTCCTCGGAAAAGCTGGCGGCCCTGTATCGAGACGTCGAGGAACGCCTGACGAAAGTGCCGGGCGTCCAGGGCGCCGGTCTCGCGCTCTACAACCCGCACACCGACAACTGGGGCGAGCTCGTTCTCATCTCCGGCAAGCCAATGCCGTCAGCCGGCGAGCAGGCCGGATCGTCCTGGAACCGGGTGAGCGCCGATTACCTGCAGAACCTCGGGATTCCGCTGGTGCGCGGCCGGTACTTCTCGCGCGCCGACAACGAGACCGCCGAGAACGTCGCCGTCGTCAACGAGGCCTTCGTGAAGCGGTTCTTCACGTCGGACGAAGACCCGATCGATCGCCGCTTCGGGATCGACCTGCCCGAAAACGTCAACAGCTACCGCATCGTCGGCATCATCGGCGACGCGAAGTTCGCGGAGTTCGATCTCGACAAGCCGGCTCGGCCAATGTTCTTCGTCCCGATGACACAGACCGTCCGCTACGACAACCCGTTGATGGCCCGGATCGAGACGCAATCGCACAACGTCGGCGGCATCCTGCTGCGGACGAAGCTGGCCGCTGGAGCGCTCGAGCCCCAGCTGACGCGAGTGCTTGCCGAAGCCGACGCAAACCTGACGATCATCGGCGTTCGCGGGCTGCGCGAGCAGGTGCAGCTCTCGCTGAACCGGGAGCGGTCGGTCGCCACGCTGGCCGGCCTGTTCGGCGTCGTGGCCCTGCTCCTGGCCGCGATCGGGCTGTACGGAGTGACCGCGTACTCGGTGGCGCGCAGCACCAACGAGATCGGCATCCGGATGGCGCTTGGCGCGGACCGCATGAAGGTGGTCGGCCTCGTCCTGGGCGGCGCCTACCGGCGAGTGATTGCCGGCCTCCTGCTCGGGCTACCGTTTGCGGTCGGGGCCGGCTATCTGCTCTCCTCGCAGTTGTACGGCATCTCGTTCTGGGATCCCGTGGCGCTCATCGTCGCAACCGTGGCGCTGGGCGGCGCCGCGTTCGTCGCTGCAGTGGTTCCCGCGGCAAGAGCCGCGGCGATCGCGCCGATGCAGGCGCTCCGGACCGAATAAGCCTGCTAGCCCTGGACCATCTGTTGCAGCCGCTCGGGCTCCTCACCGAGCCACTCCGGGTTACTGGCCGTCGCATCGTAGATGGATGTCGTCTTGAACAATTCGAACGCTCCCCGGCGGGCGCTCTGTTCGGTTCGGGTGAGGAGCTCCGCTCGCTCCTGGTCGGTGAGCGGTTCGAAGGTCCGCGCCGCCGTAACCGCCTGCTCCAGCCGCTCGAGACTGTCGATGCCGGTGATGACAACCGAGGTCGGCAGGCTCAGCGCGTAGCGCAGGCACTCGGCCGCGGTCACAGTTCCGGACTTGAGAATCGCGCCGTTGGCCAGGCTCTTCATGCCCAGGACGCCAATGCGCTGGGCAACGAGCTCAGGCAGGACGAGCTGCTCGAAGCTGCGATAGTGAGCATCCATCACGTTCAGTGGCATCTGGACGGTGTCGAAGATCACGCCATGTTCTCTGGCGACTTCGAGCGTGTGGAGATGAACGTGCGGATCCTTGTGGCCAGTGAAGCCGATGTACCGCAACTTGCCAGCGGTTCGCGCCTCCTCCAGCACCGCTTGCGCGCCCTCCTCGTCGAAGAGGCGGTGCGGATCTTCGTAGCGGATAATCTCGTGGTGCTGCACCAGGTCGATGCAGTCGACGCCAAGGCGGCGCAGCGACTCGTCGAGCTGGCGGCGCGCTTCGGCCGCGGATCGGCCGTCGATCTTCGTCATCAGGAACGCCTTGGCCCGGTAGCCATCGCGGAGGGCTTTGCCCATCCGCGTTTCGCTGACCCCCTGGTTGTAATCCCAACTGTTGTCGAGGAAAGTGATTCCCTCGTCGATCGCCTGGCGCACGATGCGGATGGCGAGCGGCTCGGTCACCGCCGGCACGCCGAGGTGCCATCCGCCCACGCCAATCGCGGAAACCTGCTCACCGGTACGACCCAGGACGCGCCGCGGGACCGGCCCGTGTGAGCGCGCCGGCGTCTGTCGTTCAGCCATGTCTCACCTCATGAAGTGCGGACCGAGCGATTATCCGGCACCGCCCGTTTCGGCGCACACTTCGTTACTATCGCGTTCCGAAGGAGTCATTGTGCACTGGCGCTCCAAGCTCATTCACCCGGCGCGGCATGCGCCGGCCGAGTTCAAGTCTCTGGCCACGCCCGTCCATCGCGGCTCGACCGTCGTCTTCGACCGTCAGCGTGATGTCTTCGACCACTGGAGGCAGACGGATCGTTACTCGTACGGACTGTACGGCACCCCGACCGTGCTCGAACTGGGCGCCCGCATCGCGGAGCTCGAGGACGCGCGCCACACCTTCGTGGTGCCGGGCGGACAGGCGGCCATCGCGCTGGTGTATTTCGCGTGCTGCAAGGCCGGCGACCACGCGCTGATTCCGCACTCGATCTACGGTCCGCATCGCGACCTTGCCGGGGGCGTGATGGCCCGCTTCGACGTCGACGTCGAGGGCTACGACCCGCTCATCGGCAGCGGCATCGCCGCGAGGCTTCGCGACAACACGACGCTGGTCTGGACCGAAAGTCCCGGGTCGATCACCATGGAGATCCAGGACGTGCCGGCGATTGCCGCAGCCGCGCACGCGCGCGAGGTCACCGTGGCGATCGATAACACCTACAGCGCCGGCGTGCTGTTCGACGCGTTCCGGCACGGCGTCGATATCAGCGTGCAAGCCCTGACGAAGTACGTCGGCGGTCACAGCGATCTCTTGCTCGGGTCGATCTCGGTGCGGAGCGAGGCAAACTTCGAGAGGGTCGGCGCCGCCGCCGCAGCCGTCGGAATGGCCGTGTCGCCAGACGATGCAAGCCTGGCGCTGCGGGGACTGCAGACGATGGGCGTGCGGTTGGAGCGGCTGGAGGCTTCGACGCTGGAGGTGGCTCGCTGGCTCGCAGAGCGACCTGAGGTAGAGACCGTACTTCATCCCGCGCTGCCGTCGTGCCCCGGCCACGAGGTGTGGAAGCGCGACTTCGACGGATCGGCGAGCATCTTCTCGATCGTCTTCGCGCCCAGCGTGTCTCGCGCCGCCGTCGAAGCCTTTGCAGACGGCCTTCGGCTGTTCAAGACCGGGTATAGCTGGGGCGGCGTGACCTCTCTCGTCATGACGTATCCGCAACTGGCCCGCCCGGGCCGCGACTTCGGCGGACGGCTGGTCCGCTTCAACATCGGTCTCGAGGAGCCCGGAGATCTCATCGGCGATCTCGCACAGTCGCTCGAGGCGATGCGAACGTCGCTGCAATGAGCGGCGGCGAGCCCTCATGATCACTCTCTCGCCATCCCGGCGAACGCGAGCACGGCCGCATTGCGGTCCGCCCGGCGCCGCGTCACACTACCCGGCATGCAGATCACCAGGCGCCAGGCGTTGTCGGGGCTGGCAGGCGCGATCGGCGCCACCGCCGCAGTTGCAGGATCCGGCGGTGCCGCCCTGGCCACGCATGGCCAACAATCGGGCACTGGCTTCCCGCGAAAGAGTGACTTCACCTTCGCCGACGGCGTCACCTACATCAACGGCGCGTTCACGCATCCGATGCCGACCGCCAGCGCGGACGCGTATCGTGCCGCGGTGCTGCGGCGGAGCACGGTTGGCGGGCCGTTCGTGCCGACGGCCGACGTCCGCACCTCGTTTGCGGCGCTGATCAACGCCCGCCCCTCCGAGATCGGCTTGATACCGAACACGAGCACGGGCGAGAACTTCGTGGTCGAGAGCCTCGGCCTGGTGCCCGGCCGCGACAACATCGTCACCGACGGCCTTCACTTCGAGGGCGCGCTGGTGCACCTGATGGAGCGGAAGAAGCGCGGGCTCGACGTTCGCGTCGTGATGCCAAGAGATGGCCGCATTCACCTGACCGATCTGGAGAAGGCGATCGACAGGAACACGAAGCTCGTCGAAGTGTCCTTCGTCGCGATGTACAACGGGTTCCAACACGATTTGAAGGCCGTCTGCGATCTGGCGCATGCCTCAGGCGCGCTGGTCTACGCCGACATCATCCAGGGCGTCGGCGCGGTGCCGTTCGACGTGCGCGCGACCGGCGTCGATTTCGCCGCGACCTCCACCTATAAGTGGCTGATGGGCGACTTCGGGCTCGGCTTCATGTTCGTCAAGGAGGACCTGCTCGACGGCGTCGTCCACCGCCCGCATTGGAGCTACGAGTCGGCGCCCGACGCCGCGTTCCACTGGTCGCCATCCGATCCGGAATCGCCGCGCGCCATCAGCTATACGCCGGGAAAGGACGCCGGCACCTTCCTGCGGCTCGGGACGGTGGCGAGCAGCGTCGCGGCGGCGCTGTCGGTCTCGCTGCCCTACATCCAGCGGCTCGGCGTGGCAAACATCGAGCAGCACCGCATCCCGCTCGTCAAGCGATTGCAGGCGGAGATGCCCAGGCTCGGCTTCACGCCCCAGACGCCGGCCGAGAGCACGTCGCCGATCGTGACCTTCGCTCACAAGGATGTCGAAGGCATCACGAAGAAGCTCGGCGCCGCAAAGGTGGACGTGCGTGTGGCGCCGTACTGGGTTCGCATCGCGCCATCGGTCTACAACGACATGGCTGACATCGATCGACTGCTGAGCGCCTTGTCGTAGCAGCTCGCCCGCGCGCGTTTCACAACGAAACCCGGACCTTGCATGTGAAATGGCCGACCGCGCCGCCGCCTGGGAATTCGCGTGGCACGGGAGCTGGCCCGCAACTTGCTCACGAAGGTGCGGACATGAATCCGTACGCCACGATTGCCTTCAGCATGGGAACGATGGCCGCCGCAGTGCTCGGCGCACGCCTGGTGGCATGGCACGACGCGATGGTCGCGCACGAGCGGCGCCTGGCGACTCGTGGCGCCGCCCTCGGCTGCGGCGACGAGTGTCCGCACGCCGAGGCCCCGGCGCTGTGGCGTGAGGCGGTCGAGATCTTCGGGGCGCGCGCCTACGACCTCACCTTTCTCCGCGCGAGGGCGGCGATGAGCAGCCGGCGGCTGTGACGCGCTGTCGGGTGGGGCCTAGAATGGCCTACCGTGAAGCGCCGCGCGCCGTCCGAATCCACCGAGCGTCCGCACCTGTCCGAGCTGCTCGACTTCAGGCCCGATCAGGGAATCATCCGGCTCCACGAGCAACGTGTCGTCATCCTCAGCGCGGCGGCAATGGGACTGCTGCGCAAGGAGCTGGTTGACACGTTCGGTCTCGACACGGCGCGGCGGCTGCTGCTCCGGTTTGGTTTCGCCGACGGATATCACGATGCGGTGAACCTTCGCGCCCGCTCGGGCTGGCGCGATCCGGACGAAGGCCTCCGCGCCGGCGCGGTGCTGCACACGCTCGAAGGCATCGTCCGTGTCGAGGTCCGCCGCGTCGAGCACGACGCCGCGACTGGCCGCTTCGAGCAGCACGTCACGTGGCACGACTCCTACGAGGCCGAGCAGCACCTGCATCACTACGGCAAGAGCGACGCGCCGGTGTGCTGGTCGCTGGTCGGATACTGGAGCGGCTTCGCGACCGCGTGCACCGGCACCGAGATCTACTTCCGCGAAACGGCCTGCGCCGGCCAGGGCGCCCGGCGCTGCGCGGCAATCGGCCGCGACGCGCGGAGCTGGGGCGCCGAGCTCGACGCGGTGCGCGCCGACTTCCAGGCAGCCATCGTCGGCCAGCAAGTGGAGCGGCTGCGCGAGGCGGTCGGGGCACGCCTGAAGGAGCTGGATCGGCGCGAGCGCCTGCTCGAGCGGCGAGAACGTGAGCTGAACCTGCTGCGGGATCGCGTCAACCGCCACGCCGCCGCGAAGCACTTCGTCGCCGGCAGCCCGGCGATGCAGGAAGTCCTGGAGCTCGCCGCGCGAGTGGCGCCGCTCGACACCACGGTGCTCGTCTACGGCGAGAGCGGGACCGGCAAGGAATTCGTGGTCCGGCTGATTCACGATCAGAGCCCGCGCGCTGCCGCACCTTTCGTCAGCATCAACTGCGCGGCCCTGACCGAGACGCTGCTCGAATCCGAGCTGTTCGGCCATGTGCGCGGCGCGTTCACGGGTGCGGTCCGCGACAAGGCGGGACTCTTCGAAGTCGCCGGCAACGGCACCATCTTCCTCGACGAGATCGGCGAGATTGCCCCGACCGTGCAGGCCAAGCTGCTGCGGGCGCTGCAGGAGCGCGAGATTCGCCGTGTCGGCGGCGAGCGGACGATCAGGATCCACGCCCGCGTCGTCGCTGCGACCAACCGCGACCTCCGCGCCGCGGTGGAAGCCGGCACCTTCCGGGAGGACCTGTTCTTCCGCCTGGGGGCGTTCGTGATCACGGTGCCGCCGCTGCGCGATCGTCGCGAGGACATCCCGGCGCTCGTGCAGCGTTTCCTGACGCGGGCGGCTGCGCGGATGAAGAAGGACGTCCGGTCCGTGTCGGCCGACGCGATGTCGGCGCTGATGCGTTACGCCTGGCCCGGCAACGTCCGCGAGCTCGAGCATGCGGTCGAGCGAGCGGTGATCCTCGCGAACCGGCCGGCCATCCGCGAACGCGATCTGCCGCCAGAGATCGGCGAAACGCGGCGTTCGCGGCACGGCGACGACACGCTCAACCTGGAAGAGCAGGAGCGGCGAGCGATCGCCCGGGCCCTCGAGCGCTTCGGCGGCAATCGGCGGCGCGCCGCCGACGCTTTGCATATCAGCACCGTCACGCTCTGGCGAAAAATGCGCAAATACGGGCTCGCGGGCTGATCGCCCTCGACTGGGCACCATTGCGAAATGAAAGCCTCAGTTGCAACCTGAAAGATCTGACCGCAGGTCCTGACTTCCTGGTCGCGTGCCGCGCGCCGTAAACGACTGCTGGTGAACGATTTGCGTGTGGTCGCCGATTCGCCGGGCTGGCCCGGGGCTTGCGATGGATCCCGGCATGGCCACACCAATTCTCGCTGCCGTTGATTTCTCGACCACCGGCCGTGCCGCGTTCGAGCACGCGCTCGCGCATGCCCTTTCCCGTGACACCGGTCTCGTCGTGATCCACGCCGTGCCCGGCGGCGAACCCTTCCGCTGGCACGGGCACCGCCGGGCCGAACTGTTCGATGGCCTCGCTGCGGCGGCCGACCGCGCCGGAGTGCCGCTGGAGATGCGAGTGCAGCAGGGTGATCCCGCGGGCGTCATCCTCCTGCACGCTCGAGCTCATCAGGCACAGTTGATCGTGCTCGGCACCGAGTCCCGCTCGCGGATCGAGAGGCTTCGCGCCGGATCGGTCGCGGCGCGCGTAGCGCGCGCGGCGACGATGCCCGTCCTTGTCGTGCCGGAGGCGTCTGCCGCACCGGAGCGATCGGTGCCCTCGCTTCGTCGGATCGTGGCAGCCATCGATTTCAGCGCCGCCTCCACGCGCGCTCTGGACGAAGCGCTGCTCCTCGCCTGCGCGGCAGATGGGCGCGTGACGATGGTGCACGTGCTGCCGGGGTCGGGGTCGGCCGGCCTTGCCGGTCCTGGCCATCGCGTCGGCGTCCTCGAGTACTCAGACCGGCTGCTTCGCCAGGACGCGTGGCAGCACCTGGACGGCATCATCGCAAGCCGTCCTGGCGTCGCAGATCGCCTGACGGCTGCGGTACCTAGCGGGAACCGCTCGAGGGAGATCGCTCGCCTGGCGCAACAGGTCGACGCCGACCTCATCGTCGTCGGCGTCACCGCGCGAGGAGCGATCGGGCGCCGGTTCTTCGGCGCAACAGCGGCGCGCCTCATGCGGTCGGCAAACTGTCCGGTGTTGGCCGTTCCCGAGCGGGCGGCGCGCGCGGGCACCGTGCCTGGCGAACGGCTGGCGGCCTGACGTCATTCTGTTCTGCGGACCAGCGACCGAGTTGGCGCCGGACTGAGCGATAATCCCGCCTCATGTCGAACGCTCGAACGGTCGCCGGTCTGGCCGTCGCCCTGCTCGTCCCGATCGCGGCGAACGCGCAGGGCGCAACCGCCAAACCGGCACTCGGCTCGCCGACCGCGGACAAGCTGCCAATCTACGTCGTCGATCCGACCTGGCCGCCGACGCTTCCGAACGACTGGATTCTCGGCGACATCCGCGGGCTGTTCGTGGACGAGCGCGATCACCTGTGGGTGATCCACATGCCGTCGAGCCTGACGCCGCAGGAGATCGGCGCCGCGGTCAAGCCGCCGATCGCCGACTGTTGCCTCCCGGCCCCGCCCGTGCTCGAGCTCGACCCGGACGGCAAAGTGGTGCAGGCCTGGGGCGGTCCCGGCGCCGGCTACACATGGTTCGATCAGGAGCACGGCATCTACATCGACCACAAGGGCTTCGTGTGGATGGGCACGAGCAACGGCATGCACGTGATGAAGTTCACGCAGGACGGCAAGCACCTGATGACGATCGGCGAGCCGGGTGTGAACAAGGGCAGCAACGATCCCGATCATCTCGGCGGGCCGGCCAACTTCTACGTCGAGCCGAAGACGAACGAATTGTTCATCGCCGACGGCTACATCAACAAGCGCGTTGTCGTGTACGACGCCGACACCGGCAAGTACAAGCGTCACTGGGGCGCTTACGGCAAGCCGCCTGACGACACCGAGAAGTACAAATACCCGGTCGATCCGGCGAACCCGCCCAGGCAGTACTCGACGCTGCACGGCCTGGTCGGATCGAAGGACGGCCTCATCTACGTGTCGGATCGCCGCGGCAACCGCATCCAGGTGTTCCGCCAGAACGGCGAGTTCCTGATGGAGCGGTTCGTCCGGCCGGAGACGGGCGGCTCGGGCAGCGGATTCAGCCTCCAGTTCTCGCGCGACCCGGAGCAGAGCCTGCTCTACCTGATGGACGGCACGAACGAGCGCGTCTGGATTCTGCGCCGGAAGGATCTCGCGATCCTCGATCGCTTCGGCCGGCCGGGACGGCAGGCCGGCGAGTTCATCCGCGCCCACATGATCGCCATCGACTCGCAGAACCGGATGTACACCGGCGAAGCCGGCAACGGCCGCCGCATCCAGCGCTGGATCCTGAAGGGCACGAGGCCGGCGTCGAGCGTCACGCCCCCAAAATAGGCTCCAGGCTTAGGCTCTAGGCTTTGGGCCTGTCACGCGTGCACTCGGCGACGCGACGACAAGACAAGAGTGCAGCGGGACACGCGTGACGAGCCTAGAGCCCAGAGCCTGAAGCCCGAAGCCTGACCCGGGCGGGACTATGATGAGGCCCGCCTATCCGAGGAGGTGCCATGTCCACGCCGCGATTCCTGCTCCCTGCGTTCAGTACTTGCGCCGCGCTCTTTCTGGCTGCCTGCGGAAACGCCGGCACTGGCGCAACCGCCGCGACGGCGCCGCCGCCCGCCGCCTCGGAGAAGGCGGCCAACTTCATCACGGGCGAGGGTCTGCCCAATCCGGCCCCGAACGTGACGCGCAACTGGGGCGAGCTGCCGGCCGGACGCAAGTGGGGCACGTCGGCCGGGATCGAGATCGACCCGACCGACGGGAACGTCTGGGCCTACGAGCGCTGCGGCGCGGGCACTGCCGGCGGCGGACCGGTGGATTGCGAGAACACCCCGGTCGATCCGGTTTTCAAGTTCGATCGCAAGACCGGCAAGGTGCTGGCGAACATCGGCAAGGGCACCATGATCACGCCGCACGGCATCCACGTGGACAAGCAGGGCAACGTGTGGGTCGCGGACTTCGCCGGCAACAAGGAAGGCACCAAAGGCCACCAGGTGCACAAGTTCAGCCCCAAGGGCGAGAAGCTGATGAGCCTCGGCATCGCCGGCAAGCCGGGCAACGCCGACGGCCAGTTCAACCAGCCCAACGACGTGGTCGTCGGGCCCGACGGCAGCATCTACGTATCGGACGGTCACGACGCGCAGGGCATGGTGACCAACCAGGCAATCACGGAAGGGCTCGCGCGCGGCGCGACCAGCCGCATCAGCAAGTTCTCGCCGGATGGCAAGTTCATCAAGTCGTGGGGCAAGATCGGCGTGCGCCACGGCGAGTTCCGGACGCCGCATGCGCTGATGTTCGACGCCAAGGGTCGCCTGTGGGTGGCCGATCGCGGCAACCACCGCCTCGAGATCTTCGATCGGGACGGCAACTATCTCGAGTCGCGCTACACCTATGGCCGCGTCAGCGGCTTCACCATCAAGGACAACATGGTCTACGCGATCGACTCGGAGTCGGGCCCGCTCAACCACCCCAACTGGCGTGACGGCGTGCGTATCGGCCCGCTCGACGAGGATCGGGTGACCGGTTTCATCCCGCCGTTCGAGCGCGAGGACCGCGTCTACCAGGGCACCGCGGGCGAAGGCATCGCGGTGGACGCCGACGGCAACGTCTTCGCTGCTGAAGGGCCGAACTCTCTGGTGCAGGCGGGCGGCGCGTTCACCAAGTACTCGGTAAAGTAGCCGGCCGGCTAGAACGGACCGACGAAGCGAAGCGCCTCGACGATCGCTTCGGTCAAGTAGGCGACGCCCAGGACGGCGGCAAGCGGCTGCCAGACTTGCGCCACTCTGCCGGCCTGGGCATTCTCGCGCGCAGTCGATCGGATCTGCCGCTCCAGGTGAGCGCGGCAGCGAGCGCGGGTCTGCGCTGCGCGAGCCGGGCGCGGTTCGGCCGACGGTAACCCGGCGAGGAGGCGATTCAGGGTGTCTGGCATGACGGCACTCCTTCCGCCGCCGGCGTCGCGACGGTTGCGTCGTTCTCCAGCGCCTTCGACAGCGTTTCGCGCGCGCGATGGAGGCGCTGCCGGAGCGCTTCCGGCGTGATGCCGCAAACGTCCGCAGCGTCGGACGGGTCCAGTCCAGCCACGCCGACGAGCAGCAGCACTTCGCGAGCGGCCACCGGCATCGCCGCGAGCGCCCGCTCGATTCGGCGCTCGAGCTCGGTGGCAGCCGCCGCCTCGAACGGCGACGATCGGTCCGGGCTGAACGGCCACAAGGCCATCAGGCTCGCCGCCGCCGAGTCCTCGAGGACCCGCGAGCGGGTGTAACTGACGTGGAGGTTGCGGGCGACCGTGAACAGCCACGCGCCCAGGCGGGTGTCCGGCCTGAGCCGGTGGGCGTGCTTCACGAGACGCAGCCACGTTTCCTCGAGCAGGTCCTCGGCCACGTCACGCCTCCGCGAAAGCCGCACCAGGAAGGTGAACAGGCGTGTATTGAACTCCGCGTAGACGTCGTCGAACGCGGCCGCATCGCCCTTGCGAAGGCGATCGACGAGAGCCAGCTCGTTATGCCGCTCCACAACGGTATTAACGCTCGGCAGCGGAAGGCGTGACACCCGTCACGAGGATCCCTGATGCGCGTTATAGCTCATGAGATTCGACATCACCTACGAGGCGCTGATGAAAATGCTTCGCGAGATCAGCTTGTTCGCCCTGTTGACCCTGATTCTCGGGATCGTGCCCCTCATCATGGCCGTGGTGTACATGGTCCGTCCCACGGAGCGCAACCTGGCACTGATGCGTCCACTGTCGCTGGCCGGCCTCTTTGCGGCGGCGGCCGGGACGGTGCTCGGTTTCATCAACGTGCTCAGTGTCATCTGGACCCGCGAGCTGACCGCGGAGACCTACAGGGCCATGGCGGTGGGCGCGGCGGAGTCGCTCGTGCCGGTCTTCGTAGGCTTCGCGTCTCTCACAGTCGCGTGGCTGCTCGTCGCGATCGGTATGGGACGGCTTCAACGTGAGATTTGATCTCAGAGTTCGTCGATCGCCGTCGCGTCGTGTATCGTCCGGACGATGCGTGGATGGAGAGAGGTTCTGCTTGCCGCGGGCCTCACGACGCTGTATTCCTGCGTGCTCGTGTCGCGGTTGATCGCCGCTCAGGATTCCGCTGCTCCGCCAACCTCGCTGTCAAAGGCGCTTCCGCCCAATGCGTCCGGAGCGCAGATCTTCGAGCGCGCGTGTGCGACCTGCCACGGCCTCGACGGCAAGGGCGCGGCGCAAACCGTGGTCGGCTTCAACCTGCCGCTGCCGAACGGGCACACGTTTCCCGACTTCACCGACTGCTCGACGAACACGGTCGAGTCGCTCACCGACTGGGTGGCAGTGGCCGAGCGCGGCGGCCCCATCCGCGGGCTCGACCGTCACATGCCCTCCTTCGGCGACGCCCTCACCCAGGAGCAGCTCCAGGCGGCGGTGAAGCATCTGTGGCGCTTCTGCAGCAACCCGGCCTGGCCGCGGGGTGATCTGAACCTGCCGCGCGCGTTCTTCACCGAGAAGGCGTTCCCCGAAAACGAGACCGTCTTGACCACTGCTATCACCGGCTCTGGTGCCAAGGCGGTGGAGAACCAGCTCGTCTACGAGCATCGCCTCGGCGCGCGCGGGCAGTTTGAAGCGACGGTGCCGTTCGGCGCCGTTCAAGGCGGGGCCGGCGGCAGCTGGAACGGCGGCCTCGGCGATGTCGAATTCGCGCTTCGCCGCACGTTCTATGCAAGCCTCGATCGCGGAAGCATCTTCGCCGCCGGTGGGGCCGTGACGCTGCCCACCGGCAAGGAGTCCGAAGGCCTCGGCAACGGCTACACGATCTACGAGCCGTTCGCGATGTGGGATCAGATCGTCGGACAGAACGGCTTCATGGAGCTCCAGGGCGGCTACGAGATCCCCTCTGATCACTCTCGCGGCACGGACGAGGGCTTCGTACGAACGGCGCTCGGCTATACGATCGCCGGCGACCGCGGGGTCGGCCGCCAGTGGTCACCGATGACGGAGGTAATCGCCGCGAAGCCGAAGGGCGGAGACGTCGAGTGGGACCTCGTGCCTCAGATACAGATTTCCCTCAGCAAGCTGCAGCACATCCTGCTCGACGTCGGTGTCCGCATTCCGCTGAACGAGCGCCAGGACCGCAAGCCCCAGTTCCTCACCTATTTCCTGTGGGACTGGTTCGACGGCGGCCTGACCCAGTTCTGGAAGTAATCGATGCGACGTCGATCGATCGCTCGCACGCTCGTGCCCGCCGTCTGCGCGCTCTGGGCACTTGCCCTGTCGGCCGTCGCGCCACAGGCCGCCGGCCAGCCTGCCTCCGCGCGCGTGTCCCGCCACGCCGTGCTCGACACGTCGCTGTTCACGCATTCCGAGAACTGTGTCGCCTGTCACAACAACCTGGTCACACCGGCCGGCGAGGACGTCTCGATCGGCTCGACCTGGCGATCGACGATGATGGCCAACTCGGCTCGCGATCCGTACTGGCAGGCGAGCGTTCGGCGCGAGACGATCGACCACCCGAGCCGCTCGGCCGACATCCAGAACGAGTGCGCCTCGTGCCACATGCCGATGTCGCAGCGGATCTCGGCGGCCGCCGGCTCGGTCGGCGACACCGTCTTCGCGCAGCTGCCAATCGCCGGCGCCGACAACTCGGACCTGCATCGGCTCGCGGCCGACAGCATCTCGTGCGCGCTCTGTCATCAGATTGCTCCGGATCGGCTGGGCACGCCCGAGAGCTACAACGCGCGCTTCGTCGTGAAGCCGTTCCCGCCCGGGACGCCGCGCATCATCTACGGACCGTTTGCCATCGATGCCGGCCGCCGGACGATCATGCGCAGCGTCACCGGCTACGAGCAGGCCGAGGCGCCGCACATCCGCGAGTCGTCGTTCTGCGCCTCGTGCCACACCCTGATCACCGAGGCGTTCGGACCTTCGGGCGAGATCGTCGGCCGGCTGCCCGAGCAGATGAACTACCAGGAGTGGCAGCACAGCGATTTCGAGAAGGAACGCCGGACCTGCCAGGCGTGTCACATGCCGGTGGTGCCGGGCCCGGTCCGGATCGCATCAGTGCTGGGCGACGACCGCGATTCGCTCGCCCGGCATGTGTTCGTCGGCGGCAATGCGTTCATGGTCCGGATGCTGAACCGCTTTCGCGCCGAGCTTGGCGTCGCCGCGCAGCCGTCGGAGCTCGAGGCGACGACCCGGGCCACGCTGCGGCAACTGCAGCAGGACACGGCCCGGCTGGCGATATCGGAACCGCAGTGGTCGACGGTGCGCCGCGGGAGAGCCGAGGGTGACGTCCGGTCGGAGCCCGGGAAGACGCTCGCCTTCGACGTGGAGATTCGTAACCTGAGCGGCCACAAGTTTCCCACCGGCTACCCCGCTCGCCGCGCCTGGCTGCACGTAACGGTGACCGATGAGAGCGGCCGTGCCGTGTTCGAGTCGGGCGCGCTTTCCCCGACTGGCGTGATTGCCGGCAACGACGCCGACGTCAATCCAGCCTCGTTCGAGCCGCACTACGAAACGATCACCAGGCCCGACCAGGTGGAGGTTTACGAATCGATTCTCGGAGACGTGCGCGGCGTCCCGACGACCGGTCTCGTCACGGCGACGCAATACCTGAAGGACAACCGGTTGCTGCCCCGCGGATTCGACAAAACGACCGCCGAGCCCGATATTGCCGTGCATGGCGAGGCACAGGCCGATCCGGATTTCGGCAGCGAGGGCGATCGGGTCCGCTACGAAATCCCGCTCGCGACCGAGGGGCCGTTTACCGTGCGCGTGGAGCTGCGGTACCAGCCGATCGCGTATCGATGGGCGCACAACCTCGAACCGTACGACGCGGCCGAGCCGAAGCGCTTCGTCGCTTACTACACGTCAATGTCGTCCGAATCATCGGTTGTGATCGCGTCGGCCGAAACCGCGGCGCGCTGAGCGTCAGTCCTCGCGCAGGACTGCCACCGGATCGTCCGACAGCGCTCGAAGCGCCGGCATCACGCACGCCACGCTCGACGCGCCAATCAGCACCACCGCCGCGGCGGCGAACGCCGACGGATCGTCGGGCGCAACGCCGAAGAGGACCGCCGCCAGCGCTCGGGTGAGGGCGAACGCTGCCGCTATGCCAACCACGATCCCGAGCGCCGTCAAGGCAAGCCCAGAGCCGACGATCCGGGTGAGAATCGCCGGCCCCGTCGCGCCGAGCGCGCGCCGGACTGCTGTTTCCTTGCGACGCTGTGTCACTTGGTAAGCCAGTACGCCGTACAGGCCGAGCACGGCCAGCGTCACCGCGACGGCCGCGAGAACTGTGAACAGCCGCATCCGGAACCTGGGTACCGCCGCCGACGCGGCTAGCCGTTCGGCCATCGTCGCGACATCACGCAACGGCACCCGGGGATCGGCGGCTCGAACTGCGGTCGCCAGGCCGGCGGTTGCGGCCTTCTCCATCCCCGTGCGGAGGACCACGAACTGCCACCGCGATCCCGCGTTCTGCGCTCGCGGTAAGTACACCGTCGGACTCGTTCCGCCCCACACGCCCCGATCGTACGGCGCGTCGCCGGCTACGCCCACAATCGTGACCCACGGCGACGCCGGATCCCAATCGCCTCCCTTGAGGCGCCTTCCCACTGCCGGGCCACCGGGAAAGTGCTTCTCCGCGAAGCTCCGGCTGACGATCGCAACCTCTGGCGACGTCAGATCCATCGTCGTGAAGCCGCGTCCCTCGATCAGGGGTATTCCCAGTACCTCGAAGAACTGCGGGCTGACGATGTTCCACTGAGCAACACCTGACCCCTGCTCGGTGCGGCCGGGCGTCCCTGGTTCTTCGCCTTGCAGCGTGTAGTTGTTGGACTGCTGCAGCCGATCGGGCGGGAGAGACTCGGCGAAGGCGACGCTGGTGACGCCAGGGAGGTGCCGAAGGTTGCGATCGATCGAATCGAGGTACGTGTCGAGTTTGGTGACCTCGTCATAAGGGTCCGGCGGAGCAACGAGGCGGAAACTGACCACGCCATGCGCGTCGAAGCCAGGCGCTTCTGCGTCCAGCCGCGCCATCGTCTTCACCAGCAGCACCGTCGCAACGAGCACGCACAGCGCGAGCGCCACCTCGGCGACCACCATCGCGCGGCGGACGAGCCCCTCGGCAGGAGCGCTGGTGGCGGTGCGCCCGCCCGTTCGCGTCGCAGCCACCAGGCGGCGGCCTGTCAACCAGAGGGCCGGGGTCGCGCCGGTCACGAGCGCCGTGCCGACGCCGAGCACCGCGGCGAGCGCGGCGGTCACCAGGCCTACGCCGATCTCGCCGGAGCGCGGAATCAAGTCGCCCGCCGCACGGACGATCAACCCGAGCAGCCCCGCCGCCCCGGCCAGGCCGGCGACAGCGCCTCCGCACCCAAGAAGCGCGGACTCGGCGATGAGCTGCCGGACGAGGCGCCCACGGCCGGCGCCTAGTGATGCGCGCACCGCCAGCTCACGCATCCGGGAAGCGCCTCTCGACAGCATGAGGTTCGCGACGTTCACGCCGGCGATGGCAAGCACGAGAGCCGCCGCGGCCAGGAACAGCCAGAGCGTCAGCCTCGTGTCGCCGACGACGACGTCCTTCATCGGCGTCACGACGTAACGCCAGGCCGGCTCCGCCGCGTATCGCCCCTCAAGCACCGGAGCGACCGCCGTCGTCAGGTGTGCGGCCGCCTGTTCGGCTGTGATGCCTGGCCTGAGCCGCACGGCGACCCAGAGATAGAACGGGCCCCGCCGCGTCGGCTCGTCCACGCGCGAGGAGAGCCAGACCTCGGCGCGGCTCTGGCCAGGAACGTCGAAGCCGGGCGGCATGACGCCGACGATGGTGTACCCGCCGCGATCGAGAACGAGAGAACGGCCGATCGCGGCCGGCGACGCACCGAAACGGCGTCGCCATAAGGCGTCGCTGATCAATGCCTCGGGCCCCTCGTCGCGCTCGCTGAACCACCGGCCGAGCGCCGCCGGAACGCCGAGCACGCGTGGCGTTTCCGGAGTGACGGCGGCGCCGGCGACGACCAGCGGATCGCCGAGGCCGAGAAGCGTGTAGCCTTCGGCGCCGAATCGGTACGCTGCTGCGTCGCCAACGCTGCCGCTGGCCTCCTGCAGGCGGAGGAAATCCGCGGCCGAGAGCGGCGCGCTGAACGCATTCCAGGCGATGCGAACGAGGTGCAGCCGGGCGGAATCCGGATACGGCAGGGGCTGAATGACGACCGCGTTGAGCACGCTGGCAATCGCGGTTACGCCGGCAACGCCGAGCGCGAGCGAGAGCACCACCGCTAGCGTGAAGCCTGGTGCCCGGCGGAGGCTCCGCACGCCGACGCGCGCATCGCCGAGGGCATCCAGCAGCCACCGGCCACCGCGCTCGTCACGAACCTCCTCCTTGATTGCCTCGATCGAGCCGACGCGCCACAGTGCGCGGCGCCGCGCCTCGTCCTCCGGGACGCCGGCTGCCCGCTGGCGCTCGACCTCACGCTCCAGGTGATCCTGGAGCTCCGCGGCCAGTTCGTCCTCGACGGCTCCGAGGCGGCGGAGGATGCGGGCGCGGGCGGCGAGGCTTCGCAGGATGGACATGGCCGGCCCTCTGCCAGGTCACGAGAGCGCGTCGATCACCCGATTGACGGCGAGGCTGACGCGCTTCCACGACGCGCGCTCGGCCTCGAGGCGCTTGCGGCCGGCGGGCGTGAGCCGGTAGTAGCGCGCGTTCCGGTTATTGGCGCTGGTGCGCCACTCGGCGGCGATCAGTCCCTTTTTCAGCAGGCGATGAAGGGCCGGGTACACCGTACCGGTCTGCAACAGGAACACGTCGTTCGAGTGCATCTCGATTCGCTCGGCGATGCCCCAGCCGTGCATCGGCTCGCGTTCCAGGGCCTGGAGGATCAACAGATCGAGCGTACCTTTGACCAGGTCAGTGCGGTCGGGATCCATCGTGTATGGCGACTACTGTAGAACAGATACAGTACCAGTGCAACTGATGCCGTCAGACGATGAGCCGGTCCCAAGGCCCGGTTGAGGTCGGCACAATGGCGATGGCTGCGTCAGGTTGGCGACAGGTTCCTGACAGGTGAGGACTCGTCTAACAGAGTAGAAGCTCAAATACAGGCGAGCCCGAGGAGGGCACATGAAAACCATCGCCACACGCACCGCACTCATGGCCGGCGCGTTGCTGTTGATCGGCGGCGCCGCTCGGCTCCACGCAGAGCCGCGGCGCGAGGCCATCGTCGTCGCACCGCGTATCGGCGTTTACCGGCCCTACTACTACGGACCGTATTGGGGGCCGTGGCATCCATATGCATACACCTACGTCACTCCGGCCGAGCCCGCGGCTGCCATCCGCACCAAAGTGGACCCGAAGGACACCGCGATATTCGTGGACGGCTACTTCGCCGGCTACGCGCGTGAGTTCGACGGCGGCCGGCCGCTCCGCGTGACGCCGGGCGGTCACGCGGTCACCATGCACCTCGACGGTTACCGCACGGTCACGGAGGAGATCTGGACCGAACCCTCCAAGACCGTCACGCTGAAAACGGACATGATCCGGCTGGCAAGGGGCGAGATCAGCGCGCCGGTCCCGCCGCCGGTCTACCCGGAGCCGCGTCAGCCGCAGTAACCTCCCGGCTCATCTGACCGGTGTCTTCGCCACGCGCGTGCAGGGCGCTCCTCTGGAGTTCCCTGCCGCGCGGTCGGGTACGATCGCGCTCGCGGATGATTCCAGATACCCCTCGGGGCAGCTGGGTTTCGAGTGACGTTCCCGGCCGCCTCGACGCGCTCGAATGGTCGTCGTGGCACCGGCGGATGATCCTGGCGCTCGGCATCACCTGGATCCTGGATGGGCTCGAGGCGAGCCTCATTGCCAACGTCGCTCCGACGCTGACGCGCTCCGATGCACTCGGGCTGTCGGCGACCGAAGTCGGGGTGGCGAACTCCGTCTACCTGCTCGGTCAGGTCGCAGGCGCGTTGATCTTCGGCCACCTCGCCGACCGTCTCGGGCGGAAGCGCCTGTTCCTGATCACACTCGCGGTGTATCTGGCAGCGACGGCGTTGAGCGGCCTGGCGCCGGACTACTCGGTGTTCCTCGTCTTCCGCCTGCTGGCCGGGTCGGGCATCGGCGGCGAGTACTCGGCCATCAACTCCGCGATTGACGAGATCGTGCCGGCCCGGGTCCGCGGCGCCGTCGATCTGGCGGTCAACGGCAGCTACTGGATCGGCGTCGCACTGGGGGCGGGCGCGACCTTGATCGTTCTCAACGAACGGATCTTCCCCGCGGCGATCGGTTGGCGCATCGCCTTCGGGCTCGGTGCCCTGCTCGGTCTCGTGATTCTCCCCGTTCGGCGTCACGTGCCGGAGAGCCCGAGATGGCTTCTCACACACGGGTACGTCGAAGCGGCACAGCAGACGGTCGAGCGGATCGAGATCGAAGTCTACGGTGCGGGACGCGCTGCCGTCGCGAGCGTGTCGGCCGTCGTGCCCGTCGCCGTGAAAGTGTCCGGTACCGTCGGGTTCCGCCGTCTTGCTCACACCCTGCTCCGGCGGTATCCGCGGCGCACGGTGCTCGGCCTGTCGTTGATGCTCGCGCAGGCGTTTCTCTACAACTCGATCTTTTTCAGCTACGCGCTGATCCTCGAACGGTTTCACGGCGTGCCCGCCGATCAGGTCGGGCTCTACATCGTGCCGTTCGCGATCGGGAACTTTCTCGGGCCGCTGCTGCTCGGCCCGCTGTTCGACCGGCTCGGCCGGCGGGTGATGATCCCGTTGACCTACGCGCTGTCGGGAGTGCTGCTGCTCGCGTCCGGTGGCTTGTTTGCCGCCGGGATGCTGAACGCCGTGACCCAGACCCTCGCGTGGATGCTGGTCTTCTTCGTCGCGTCCGCGGCGGCGAGCTCCGCCTACCTGACGGTTGGGGAGCTGTTCCCGATCGAGATTCGGGCGATGTCGATTGCCGTGTTCTACGCGTTCGGCACGCTGGTCGGCGCCGGGGCGCCGGCCCTGTTCGGGGCGATCGTCGATACCGGCGACCCCCGCCAGCTCCTGGCCGGCTACGCGCTCGGCTCCACGCTGATGCTGGCCGCCGCCGTAGTCGCCCGCCTTCTGGGCGTCGACGCCGAGCGAAGGTCGCTGGAAGCAATCGCGGCCATGGAGGTCGCGCCGTAACTCATTTCCTTCACGCGGACGGGCGGATGTCGTATTCGAGCCCGACGGTGCCGGTTTTGGCGTAGACGCGGTGCTTCCGCAGGGTCAGGGCGGCGTGTTCCGACGGCGGAGGAAGAAACGGAATCCCGCCGCCGAGCAGGACCGGAATGACGTGGACCTCGACGGCATCGACGAGCCCGGCCGCGAGCAGGCTGCGAAACAGCTCCCCGCCGCCGAACACCGCGATCTCCTTCCCGGCCTCCTCGCGCAGGCGCGCGACGACCGGCTCGGCGGCCGGTTCGATGGTTACGTCGGGAAAGTCGCTCGGCCGCAGCGTCCGCGAGAACACGATCTGGCGGATGGCTGGCGTCGGCGGCGCCTGGTCTTTGAGCCGCTGCATCATGTCGAACGTCTTGCGCCCGATCAGGTAAGTGTCGAACCGCGCTGCCAGCGCCGCGAAATCGATCTCGGGATCCATGACGATCCAGTCGTATTCGCCGTTGGGGCCGGCAATGTAGCCGTCGAGGCTCATCGCGCCGCCGTAGATGACCCTGCGCATCGGGACCTCCTCCGGACTAAACTGTCGTTTAGTTCCAACCCGGCCAAAGACTAAACGATCATTTAGATATGCGTCAATCCGGAAGCGGCCCGGGCCGAACCCGGGTCAGCGACGATCAGATCTTCGCGGCGGCGCAGCGGGCGATGACCCGCCGCGGCCCCCACGAGCTCACGCTCGCCGACATCGCCTCCGAGGCCGGCGTCTCCGCCGGCCGTCTCGTTCAGCGGTTCGGCGGCAAGCGCGCCCTGCTGCTTGCCCTGGCCGAGCGCTTTGCCGGCAGCAGCGGCAGCGTCTTCGCCGGGCTGCGGGAAGCGCATCCCCAGCCGCTGGCGACGATTCGGGCCTACGCCGCCTGCATGGCCGGCCTCGCTTCGTCACCGGAAGCGCTGGCCCGCAACCTGGCCTGGCTGCAGATCGACCTCACCGATCACGAGTTTCGCGCCCACTTGCTCGCCAACGCCCGGGCCACGCGGCGCGAAATCGAGAAACTTCTTCGCTCGGCGGTCGGTGACGGAGAGCTTCGGCCCGGGACGGACGTGCGCGCCGTGGCCCGCGCCATCGAGGCGGTGATCAGCGGATCACTGATGACCTGGGCGTGCTATCGCGAGGGATCCGCCGCTGCCTGGATCCGCCGCGATCTCGACGCCGTGCTGCAACCATACCTGGTGCGATGATCGAGGCATGTCCAGTTCCCGGCAGGAGACAGCGTTTCTCTTCGACCTCGACGGCACGCTCGTAGACAGCGTCTACCAGCACGTGCTGGCCTGGCACGAGGCACTGCGCTCCGAGGGCGTGGACCTCTCGATCTGGCGCATTCACCGGCGCATCGGGATGAGCGGCGGCCTGTTCACGAACATGCTGCTTCGCGAAACCGGGCTGGAGCTCGATCAAGACCGCATCGACCGGGTGCAGCAGCAGCACCGAGCGGCCTACCTGGAACGAGTCGGAAGCGTGCGACCGCTGCCCGGCGCGCGCGAGCTGCTGGACCATCTCTCCGACGCCGGGATCCCGTGGGCGATCGCCACCAGCGGCAAGCTCGAAACGGCCGCGCCCGTAATCGAAACGCTCGGTATCGATCCCTCCGCCGACAACGTCATCACCCGCGATCAGGTCCGCTTCGCCAAGCCCGACCCCGATCTGTTCCTCGCAGCCGCGGCGCGGCTGCACGTATCGATCGAATTCGCCTCGGTCGTCGGCGACAGCGTCTGGGACATGCTGGCCGCCCGCCGTGCCCGTGCGCTCGGCATCGGCCTGCTGTCAGGCGGATACGGGACCGAGGAGCTCGAGCGCGCCGGCGCCTATCGCGTCTTCGACGACCCGGCCGGCATGCTCCGCCACATCGACGAAGTCGGCGGACGCCGGTGAGTGCCTTCTGCCTTCTGCCTTCTGCCTTCTGCCTTGACCGATGCACAATGGCACCGGACAAGTCCCTTCGTATGTGGCGCCCAACCGATGGTCAGTGGTGGTCCCTGGTGATGGTCGCGCTGTTCATCGTCTTCGCGTGGCCGCCGGCGACTGGCAAGAGCCTCGGGATGACGGTCGTGAATTGGGCGGTGGATCCCTGGGGCGAGCTGCCCGTCCTGCCGCCGCCGCTCGGGCGAGGCGCCAGCGACGACGTGGAAGCGGTCGAGGCGCACGACGCCGAGGTGCGGCGGTTCGACGAGCTCGATATGAAGGGTGGATGGACCCGCCGCCGGCTGCTGCTCAAGGTCGCCAACGACCCGTTCGACAAATCGATTACCAGACAGCTGCTGAGCGGGCTCGCTGCACTGAGCGCGCTTGTCTTCTGGCGCGTGGCGGGGCGCTCGCCCGGCCAGTGACAAGGCTTCAGGCTTTGAGCTTCATCAAGACGTCTGTCCGCTGCTCCGCCTCGGTACCAGCGCGACCCCCGTTCTTGCCTGAAGCCCGAAGCCTGAAGCCCGAAGCCTATTGACCTGACGACGAGTCGACCCCCTTGATGGTGATTTTCTCGACGGTCCAGGTCGAGCAGTCGCCCTTGTAGATCACGGTGTCCGACTCGCAGTGCAGTTCATGCACCAGGCAGCCGCTCTGCCCATGCCCGAGCCCGGTTTGCGCCCAACCCAGGAGTTTGCCGTCGAGATCGAACTTGTAGATCTTGCCGTTGCCGTCGCCGCTGAAGAGGTACTGGGTCGGCCCCGGGGTCGTGCACACGCTCCACGGCGCGCCCATGCCGGTGATGATCTTCACTGGCTTCAGGTTCGGATCGAACACCTGGACCCGGCGGTTGCCGCGATCGGCCACGTAGATGTTGCCCTTGGCGTCGTTCGTGATTCCGTGCGGGGTGTTGAACTGGTTCGGGGCCGAGCCGCGTTCACCGATCGCGCCGACCCAGGTTCCGTCCTTCGAGAACTTGACGAGGCGTGAGTTGTTGTAGCCGTCGGAGACGAAGATGTTTCCCTGCGTGTCCCAGGTGACGTCGGTCGGCCGGTTGAAAACGCCCGGGCGCGCCGGCGGTGTCTCCTTCTCGACATGGCCCTCCTCGGTGAACTGCTCGAGGTAGTCGATCGCTTCCGGCTTCCGGCCGAGGACGAGGATCACGCGCCCCTCGGCATTGAACTTGACGACCATGTTCGAGCCTTCGTCCACCATCCACACGTTGTCGTCCTTGTCGACGCGGACCGTGTGCGCGAACGACGACGCATAGTTGTCGGGCCCCCACTGCTTGACGAACTTCAGCGTCCGATCGAACTCGAACAGCTGCGATGCGGTCGAGCCCTTGGCCGGCCCAGTCGCGCCGCTACGCGTGAAGACGAAGAGATTTCCCTTGGAGTTCTTCGCCACGCCCACGGCCTCGCCAATCGTGTGGCCGGGTATGACGAGCGGCAACACTTCCTCGGCGACCTGCAGCCGCGGCGTCTGCTTCTCGAGATCGAGCTGCTTCTGGATCGCCGCCTTCATCTCCGGGTTCATGGCGCCACCCTGCTGAGCGATCAGCACGGCGCCGGCGGCCACGAACGCCAGCACGTACAGTGACTGTTTCATGGAAACCTCCTGAACGACGCTTCCCCGCGGCGAAGTATAGCGACAGGGGCGGATTTTGCCGACGACGAAGTTGTCTCCATTTCGTCTCCAGATCGTCTTCGTTTCGTACAGAGTTGATCTCGACAGCGGCGGCACTCTCGGAAATGGACATTGCGGCACGGCACGGTGTGTGCCAGTTCACGTTGAGCGACTTCACACGCACGGACACGCCATCTACGCGCGCCGCGGCATTCGTCGACGGCCTCCAATTCGATTTGCGGCTGGCAATACGCGGCCTCGTGCGCGAACGGGGATTCACTCTCGCCACGGTGGAGCGGCACGATGTGCTGGCCAGGTCGGGAATGCGCGGGTCGATTCGTTGTGCGGTCCGTCTGGACAACGTGCTCGGCGGGCTCAGTTTCAACTCGCGCGAGCCGGGCTGCTACCGCGCCGTCGATCTGGTGGTTGGACGGCGAATCGCGGATTTCGTCGCCCTTGCGCTCTCGCACCAGCGGCTGGCCGAGCAGGCCCGCCAGTCGGAGGCCCTGCGCTCTCGCGCCGCCACCATCGAACTCCTCCGCGAGCTATTACGAAGCGCCACCAGCGAGGGCGACCTGCCCCAGGTCTGGAGCCGCGTGTCCGGCGTCGCCCAGAAGGTGCTGCCGCACGACGGCTTGTTCCTCACCGCAGTACTGCCCAACAAGACGCAGGCCCGCGTCTACGCATCGCTTGCCCCGGACCACGCGCGGTTGCCGGATGTCGTCGACGTCCCGGCGGGAGTCATCCACCAACGACGACTGCAGTACCAGATCTTCTACGACCTGCTCGAGGATCCGGTGCAGCGACGGGGCCAAGCGGCGGCAGCCGGCTATCGTTCGGCATTGCACGTGCCGATCCGGCTCGATGGCGAATACGTCGCCGGCGTGTCGTTCCTTTCGCTGACGCCGGCGCGCTACACGCTTCCGGATGTCGCGGTGGCGCGGGGCGTGGCGGACGGGCTCGCCGCCCAATTCGTCCGCGAGCGGGGACGGGCCATGGCCAGGCAGGCCGACGAGGCGGCGGCGCGCCTCTCGGCCCTCGAAGCCAGGGTCAAGACCCTGACCGAGGAACTCAACTCGCGCGCCGGCTATCACCGCGTGATCGGCGAGTCGCCGTCCTGGAAGATGGTCCTCAAGCAGGCGACACAGGTTGCCTCCACCGACACCACCGTGCTGCTGCTCGGCGAGTCCGGGACCGGCAAGGAAGTGGTCGCGCGGTTCATCCACCGCGCCTCGAGCCGGGAGAAAGGCCCGTTCGTCGCGTTGAACTGCGCGGCGCTTCCCGAGCAGCTGCTGGAATCCGAGCTCTTTGGTTACGAGCGGGGGGCGTTTACCGGCGCGATGCAGAGCCGCGCCGGCCAACTGGAGCAGGCCGCGGGCGGGACGCTCTTTCTCGACGAAGTCGCCGAAATGGCAACCAATGTTCAGGCAAAGTTCCTCCGCGTCCTCCAGGAACGGGAGTTCCAGCGGCTGGGCGGCAGCAGGGTGCTCAAGGCCGACGCCCGCGTGGTAGCGGCGACCAACCGCGATCTGGAGCGGGCCATCGAGCGCGAGCAGTTCAGGGAAGACCTTTACTACCGGCTGAATGTCTTTGCCATTCACCTGCCGGCGTTACGCGATCGTCGCGAGGACGATTACCACTGGCCGGGCAACGTGCGCGAATTGCGCAACATCCTCGAACGCGCGGCGATTCTGGCCGACGGAGGGCTGATTGTCGCCGAGCACTTCGCCTTCCGCCCCTCGGCACCGCGAGCGGCGATTGCGACGGCATTCCACGCTGACGGACCGGATGCCGCTCAACATGCCCCGGCCGGCCTGAAGGCCGTGGAGCGGTCGTTGATCGAGCGGGCGATGGCGGAGGCGCGCTTCAACAAGTCCCGGGCGGCGCGGCAACTCGGTCTGACGCGCGCGCAGCTCTATGCGAAGTTGAAGCGGTACGGCCTCGAGTAGCCAGCCGGAGAATCGCGATACCTCTCTTCGGCCGCTGCAGTTCCTACTCACCTGCTTGCGCCGTCCCGCGCACCTGGCATCCATCTTGTAGAGAGCGATGGCCATGAAGAAGCAAACCCCCGAATCGACGGAACCGCAGATGGTTTTGCGCTGGCTGTTTCGCCAAAAGGATCGCCTTGTGACCTGCGGGATCAGCCGCGCCGCGGGAGCGGCATTTGAAGTCGTGACCGTACCGCATTGGGACATCCGGAGCGCCTCGGTAGAACGCTTCTCGTGCGCCATGAAGGCGCTCGAGCGGCACGCCGA
This sequence comes from uncultured Acidobacteriota bacterium, assembly GCA_963709325.1. Taxonomy (GTDB): domain Bacteria; phylum Acidobacteriota; class Vicinamibacteria; order Vicinamibacterales; family UBA2999; genus VFZN01. The sequence continues at coordinate 1,089,558 of CAVPVV010000003.1, forward strand.
GATCGCGGCCTCGCTGCGTGAATCGGGATGGTCGGGAACGGCGTATACCCGGTGACGGCGTCAGTGCCTCAGCTGGACGCGTAAAACACGTATCCGCGAGGCGACACTCCGCACCAGCCCAAGCCAAATGTCGAACAGACGGGGCTCAGGCAGATGGCATCAAGAATGCTTCTTTAGGTGTGCAGTGGAGGCGATATGCGGATCTGCTATTCCGTCGAGACGTTTGCCCGACGTGCCGAGGCGGAGCTGGCCGCACGAAGTTACAACCGGCTGGCGCTGCCGACCGAATGGGCCGACATCATGGGACCCAAGCCAGGCGAGCCGTTCTATCGGCTGCGAATAACCGAGTTCCAGGGACCGGACTACGTTCGCGCGTAGGTACAGTGCGACCGCCGATGGGCAGGCCTGCCCTGCTCATGCGATCGCTTCCACTCTTAACCGCACCGCCGGGTCGCCGAGAATGAGGTAGTTCCGGGCGTCGTCTCGCGCGACCCAGCGGTTGGCCAGACTCGGTGCCGGCACCGCACCCGTGACCTGCTGCTCTTCCACCAGCATCTGGAGCTCCGAACTCAACACCGACCAGCGATGATTGAAGTCGTCGGTCGCCTGTCCGATCCGCTCGCCGCCGAGCAGCCGCTCCATCACGCTGCGAAACTCCTGGACCTGCGGTCCTCCCCGATCGGTCTGGAACGAGAAGGCCCACGCGCGATCGATGTGGGCCAGGACGGCAAGCGCCCCCTTGGCAAGCAGACGTTGCGGCAGGCGCGCGACGATCGGCGCGTCCATCAGCGGCACCGGCTTGTTATCAGGTCCACGGCTGTAGGTGTCCTTCGCCGGGCAGCCGCCGCCGTAGCAGGCAAACAGGAAATGGATCATCCCGTGCACCTTGGCGTCTGCCGGCACGTCGGCGCCGCGGAGGTACTGATCGGGCGTCGCGGGGCTGCCCTTCGCCCACGCCTGCGAAAGCAAGGCGCCCTGGCCGTCGCGTTGATCGGCAGCATTGGTTGAGTCGAATGCGACGCCGTGCGATCCGGTGAAGAGCAGCGACGGGCGCCCGGTGGCGATGTCGCCGCGAAGGATGGCTTCGAGGTTGGCGCGGGTTGCCTGCTCGCCGAGGAAATCCGCCACGGCGAAGCCCTTGCCCGCACCAAGCGGGGTTCCGCCCTGGCCCTTCGCGAGCGGGACGCCGATCTGGTTGTGCAGCAAACCGGTCGCGCGGTCGGCGGGATTCTTGGTCACCCAGAACGCGCTGGTTCTCGTGGTCGAAACCGCGTCCTGCTCGTACTTGACCACCGCCTCTGCGTACGCCGCGTACTCTGCCGGCGTGTCGAAGTGCAGCCGCCCCACGTTCCAATAGCAGTCGAGCAGGTATTGGAACTCGAAGGACACCTCCGTCGGGCCGCCGACGATGAGGAGGTAAAGCGGCACTCCTTGGGTCGGATCCACGACCGCGAGCGTCACTCCCCGCTTGTTGAGCCAGTCACGTGCCGACTGTCCGGCCGGGTAATCCGGGAACTCGCGGTAGAGCGGCCCTGCCTGCCCTTTTCGCAAGTCGAGCAGCGGCTTGAGCGCGGCCACGACGTCCGGCGAAATCCCGGCCGGAAAGATGACGCCCCAGCCGGCCTGGTTCAGCGCGTTCGGATCCTTGACCGACTCCGCCGCCGCCAGCACCTCTTTGGGATCCGCTTTCTGGATGATCGACTGCGGATCGACGCCGATGCTCTGCAGCGCGCCGCTGGCGAGGCCGGGTAGCGATTCGCCGCTGCCCGCGCGGACGCCGAACGGCAGCGGCATCTCGTCGTCAGCGACGCCGGGAAGTTCGTCGGCCATGACGTTTCCTACGAGACCAGCGCGGCCTGCCACATCGCGTGGGCCACCTGCGGGCCGTCGATGTCCGAGTGAGCGCCGGAGGCGCCGCCGCCCTTCGCGATGAACTTGCTGCTTTCCAGGTTGGTGATGGTGCCGGGCGTAAAGCCGTAGTCGCCGTCGGCGGCCAGCATGTCGCGCGCGATTGCGCCGGTATGTCCCTGGATGCCGAATGCGCCGATCGCGCCGTACTTCGGCAGCTCGTCGGCGAAGTCGGCCTCTCGCACGAGACCGACGGCGGCCGGATACAAGACCCCCACCGCGGTGTCGAACCGCGACTGCGTCGTGATGATCGGACCGCTGACCGCCTTCCGGGTCAGGACCCCCTGGAAATAGCCCGGCCCGCTGCTGTCCTTGACCTTGTCGGCGTACGACCAGAGCGACATCGCGCCCTGGATGAGCGCCAGCGAATTGATCGGCCGCGACAGGCCGCCGGCGCCCTTCGGGCCGTTCACGATCCCCGAGACGACGATGCAGCCGAAGCTGTGGCCCATGAGATGAACCTTTGCGTTCGACCCCCGCTGCACGCCATCGATGAACGCGTGCATGCCGCCCTCGCCGACGGCGCGGGCGCGCTTCTTCATCGTCCAGAACGACAGCTGACGAAGGCCGCTCAGGATCCCGCCACCGATGTTGCCGGTGATGCCGAACGACTGGGCCGCGGCGTTGTCGGCATCGAGCGCAGCCTGCGGGTCGAGCGGTTCGCCTTCCTCGTCGGGAGCGCCGGTCGCGCTTCCCTTGGCCGAGAAGCCGATTGCGCGTGCGAGCTGCGCGTACGCATCCTCCGCGCCAGCCGGGACCTCGGACGCGCCGGGATCGTTTTCATACTCGCGGTAGATCTCCGCCACCGCCGCGGTTACCTGTTCGCCGCCGCCGAAATGAGCTGCGGTCTCTGCGATCTGGGTCGCGACCGACGGCCCGTCCTCGACTCCGAAGCTGCCCGAGCTCTCCTCTCCCCACGGCAGGCTCGGCCAGTGGAGGCCAATCCAGATCGGCTTGAACGCGCCACCCATGCGGCGGGAGTCGTCGGTGCAGTCCACCATCGCCTTGATCCAGCGATTGTACTGGTCGATGGCCGAGGCCGAGTCGCCCTTCCATCCGTGACTGAAGAAGAACACGTTGGTCGGCTGATCGCGCTCGATCCGCTCGAGCAGTGTGCGGCTGAACGTACCCCCAGTCACGTCATCGGTCCGCTCCCGGCCGTCCGCGTCGAAGGCCAGCAATCCGTACTCGATGGTGGTGTTCGGAATCACATGGAAGGACATCGGGGCGACTCCTCTCTGCTCTACCTGGATGCGGCCTTTTCCTGCGGGTCGAAGGTTTCCTTCGACAGGCCGCCGGTGAACCGCCAGTAGATATCCTCGGCAACGTCGAAGGTCAGCTGCCGGAACGTGATCGACATCGACGGCTGCTGCCGCGCGGTTCGCAGTGTCTCGATCGACGACGGGTTGCCGACGTCGCGCAGCGCCTCGAGGGCGGCATTGCGCAGCCGGTTCAGGTCCTCGGGGCCCGGTGTGGCGGCCAGGGACAGGCCGAGCCGGCGCACGGCGTCCCAGTCCTCCATGACGATCGCTTCGCAGAGCTCGCGGACGGTATCGTCCTTGAGCTCTCCGAGCGCGCGAATCGCCCGGGCCTGGACGGGAATGGTTCCGCGGCTGAAGCAATCCTTCAGGTACTGATGCTGCTGCGGCTGCTCGCCGGTCATGCCGGTCCGGCCGATGAGATACGGGATGCGCGGATCATCGTATTGATGGAGCCGCGGCTCGACCACCTGCCCAGCAACCCAGGTTGGATCGAGCATCGCGAACGTGTCGGCAATCGCCCAGCCGAGGTCACCGTACATCCGCTCGTCGTCGAAGGCGCCGAGGAGCAGCGTTTTTGCCGGTGCGGAGTCGAACAGGCCAATCGCAAACGCCGCGATGGGCGAAGTTGCCGGGTCGATCTTGTTCAGCTCACGAATGAGCGGATCGAGCTCGGAGGTCTGATAGGCCTCCCACCACGCGTTCATGACGGCCGCGAGCTCAGGCCGGTTCGCGTTGACGTATTCGGTCGCCGCCTCGCGCATCAGCACCAAACCGTTGGTCGCAATTAGGCGCATGCCCGACAGCTCGTAGCGTTTGCCACCGCCCCAACCCTGCGCGAGCTGGTCGGTGGCCAGGCTGACGAAGTGGGGAATGGCGTTGGGATGGCGGATCTCCGCGAGGGCCAGGGCGGCGCGTCGGCGGTCGCTGTACGGACGCAGGTTCCCGGGATGCGAGCGCCAGATCAGCGCGTCTGCGATCTGATCGACCACCCCATCGGGCGGCTTCTTGGGATCACGGCTGTCGGTGTAACACCGCGCCGCGATGTACAGCTGCTCGCCTTCGACGAGCGGCGAGCCGGCGAGAATCGTGCTGATGATGTGCTCGCGCCCTCGGACGTCGAGGCCGGTGAGCGTGATCAAAGTCTTCTCCCACCACCGGGCCCGCGCCAGCCGCCCGAGCGACGCGGTGATGTCCTCGAGCAGGCGCTGCCGCTCCGTGGCCGGCACACGCATCAGGTGCTGGGCCGCGTAGTACGCCAGCAGACTTTGATAGCGGATGCGCACCGCGTCCTCGCCGGCGGTGGCCAGCACGCCGCTGCGGATGAGCAGCTCCTGCAGGTCGATCAACCGGAACTCGCGATTGCCGCGCGCCCGCGACAGCACTTCGTAGAGTTCGGCGCCGCCGAGGGCCGTCTCGCGATTCGACAGCATGTGCCAGGCGATGTGCTCGAGCGCGCGCTCGGCGCACTGCCGGGGAATGCCGGCCGACGAGATCGAGGTCAGGCATTCGCCGGCAATCCTGCTGAGCAGCGTGGCTCGGGAGTCGAAGGTCACCTTCCGCCGTGCCAGGGTAATCATCCGATCGAGCAGCCAGGGCACGCCCGCGATGTCACGGCACTGCCGCAGCTCGATGACCTCCCGGAGCTGCTGCGCTTCCGGCTTGTCCATCTGCTTCAAGAACAGGAGGACGCGTTCCAGCTGCATGGGGCGCGCGACCAGGATGGCCGTGGGCTCCAGCTCGAAATCCCATCGTGTCGCGGGAGCGCTCGTCGAGCGAAAACACCATGCGCCGGCGTTGCCGTTGCTGGAACTCCTTCAGCCGGCCGAGCACGTCAGCCAGCCGATCTTCGCCGACGTCCTCGTCGCCGTCGACAATCAGCAGCAGCTCGCGGTCGTCCCATTCGACGCGGGTGACATCGGCATCCTTGGCGAGCGCTTGATCGATCGCCGCTGCGACCGAGCCGGTATCGAGAATCTGGCGGCAGGTCAGGAGCACCGGTGCGGGCGCCGCCGTCTCGTCGTCAAGAAACCGCCGGGCGCTGTCGCGGTACAGCGAGCGCAGCTGCGCCCCCTTCGCCATTCCTCGCGGTCCGACCAGCAGGACGCAGGCATTAGTGGCCTGGGCGACTTCGGCAAGCTTCGCGGGCATGTCGAACAACGCCCCCGGCGGCCCCGCTTCCGTGTCGTAGTCGAGCGAGCGCCGGAGGCTCAGCACGGCGCGAAGCGGCAGCTCGATATCCTGCTGCTCTTCGAGATCGGCCAGGCGGGCCCGGACCGCGTTGCGCAGCGGATCCGGCTGCCACAACAGGCCATTTCGGAGCCGCATGAACAGCACGGGGATCGAATAGCTGTCGTCCTGCTTCTTGCGGAAGATCGCCTGTCGCGCCTCGTTGACCGCCGCGTCCACCACGCCGGCCCGCATCAGCGATCGATAGAACGCCGCCGCGAACACCCGCGCATCGTCCATCGGCACGAAGTCCTGCATCGCCACGACCGCGGGCACGCCGAGCCGCACCAGCGTCGGTCCGATGCCGACAAACGGCGGCTGACCGGGAGTCGGCGCGGCGCTCTGGCACGACTGCAGGAAGACGAAACGCAGCCCGGGGCCAATCCACGCGTTCAGGTCGTCGTCTACCGCAAAGGCACGGCCGCCCTTGTCGTCCTCGAGCAGCACGGCGCCGCGGCCGGTCGCGGCGTTGTAGGTGCCATGCGCGACGAGGTGGAGCCCCTGGCACTGATTGAGCGCGTCGCCGATCGTTTCCTTGCGCGTCGGCCCTTCCAGGAGCTCAGCGCCCAGCTCGGTCAGGCGATCGCGCAGCGGGCCAGACACGCCGGTCCTGCCAGGAAGCACCGTGAGCTTGAACCGCTTCGTTCGCACCAGCGGCGTGAGCTCGTCGAGAAGGGCCGACAGGTCGGACTCGACGTCCACCGGGTGCAACTCCGGCGGGAGCCCGGTCGGACTCGCAAAGGCGACGAGGAGCCGCAGCACGCTGTCGCCGGAGAGATCCGGATCGACCGATTCGGTCGGGATGTAACGCGAGAACGGCAGAGCCGGCGCGATCGCCAGCGGCCAGGTCTGGCCGTTCAGCGCCAGCATCGCGCGCTCCCAGCGCAGAAAGTGCTGGGACTGCCGCTCGCCGTTGGCTCCCATTTCGAGCAGCAGCCGGATGCGCACCGGTCGATCGGTGACGCCGCGGGCTCGCGCGAATGCGCTCATCACCTGCTGCGGCAGCAGCATCTCGCCGAGGCGGCGTCCGTACGCGGCCGGATCGCCATCGAGCGTACCGAGCGCAGCGAGATCGACCGTCGACTCGCCTCGCCAGCCGCCGCCGCCGTCAATCGTCGCCCTGACTTCGTGGGTGGTTGCGGGGCTGCCCTCCGGCTGCTGAACCGCCATCCGGAACTGGATCTGGAGATCCGTGTATGCGGGTGTGAGCATGGCTTCCTGAGCTCGCCCTTTGGTGCCGACGTTGGTAACTAACGTCGCCGCACCCCAGATCTGAACGCGATCGCTGGTGATCCTGCGATCGAGGCTTGAACGGCCGAGTGTAGCCCAGTTGCGCGAGTGCGTCGACCCTTCACTCGCAAGAGTCCGGCGCGAAGCCGAAACCGTTTGCGTCGTCCGTCCAAGTAAGCGACAGTTAACCCCTCACTTCACTTGAGTGGAGTAACCATCAGCCCGCTGATCCGACCGCAACCGGCACCCTCCAAGGGAATCCGAGCAGATGGCACGCGCGATTCAAGTGAGCTGTGGGGTTAGTCGTTCGCCCGATCGCGGAGGGTCTGCCATGATGCTCGGATCAACGGTCCTCGAAGTGGCCGTCGGGTTGCTGTTCATCTACCTGCTCCTCAGCCTGCTCTGCTCCGCGATTACCGAGTACATCGAGGCCAAGTTCAACAAGCGCGCCGAGTTCCTTCGCAAGGGCATCGTGCTGCTGCTGAACGACACGAGCGGAAAAGGGCTCGATCTCGCGTCCCAGCTCTACGCCCACGGGCTGGTGCGGCCGTTCTATCGAGACGGCAGCAAGCTGCCGTCCTACATCCCGTCGCGGACCTTCGCGCTGGCGCTGTGGAACCTGGCCACGACGGCTGCGGCAACCAGCACCAAGAACGGCAATCCCGATCTCGTCGCCGGCGTCACCGCCGATCTCGGCGCGATCCGGGAGGCGGTCGCGCGTCACCTGCCGAACGAGGAATTGAAGACGGCACTTGTGACCCTCATCGACGAGGCACAAGGCGACGTCGAGAGAGCGCGCCGCAACGTCGAAGGCTGGTACGAAGCGATGATGGATCGGGTGTCGGGCTGGTACAAGCGGCGCACCGCGGTCCTGACACTGGTGCTGGGCATCTTGGTTGCCGCGCTGCTCAACGCCGATACCATCACCATCGCCAACGCGCTCGCCCGCGATAGCGCCCTGCGCGCGGCGATCGTCAGCGCCGCAGAGCGACGGTTGAGCTCGGATCGCGGTGATGCTGGTGACGCGGCGAACGCACCCACGCAGCCTCCCGCCGGCGGTCAGCAGCCGCCCGACGTGGAAGCGAATCGCCTCCGCGCCGCCTATAGCGACGTGACCGGACTCGGCCTGCCAATCGGCTGGTCTCGCGACGCGCCGATCACCGACCCGCGCGCGTTCCCACGCGCGCCGGGCGACTGGTTGCTCAAGCTTCTCGGGATCCTCCTCACCGGCTTTGCGATCTCGCAGGGCGCCCCGTTCTGGTTCGATCTGCTCAACCGGTTCATGGTGGTGCGATCCACCATCAAGCCGTCGGAGAAGAGCCAGGAGCAGCCCTCGAAGGATCGGCCCGCGGGCGCCTCGACGCCGGAGCGCACCGGTGACGATGCGGAGAAAGGATAGTCATGCCGGTGTTTTCAGATCGGGTCTTCAGCACGCTGGCGCAGTTCAACGGACGGCTGTCGGCGTTCGTCGAGGCGGTGAAGCTGACGCCGCCCGACCCGCCGCGGCTTCCGGCCAAGGGGCTGAAGGACCTGCTGGACATCGCCGCTCGAGCCCGCACCGCATCGGACGCAATTTCGCGCTCCTTCGTCCTGATCGACGCCACCGCGCTCGACATCGTGGATATGCAGGTCCGGCTGCAGGGAGAAACCGCCCGCCTGGCGACCGCGCTCCGCGACCTGGGTGATACGGTGAACGCGCAGCACTTCGTGCGGGCCGCGTTTGAGCCGGCCCTCGTCGCCCTCGACGAGGCCGCGCAACTGCTGGCTGCGGCCGTGTTCCCGAGCGCGGTACAGGGGCTGCGCGAGGTCAACGTCAAGTTGTGGGACTTCGAGAAGGTCCAGTGGAAGCGCTACACCGACCTGCTCAACGACGTCATCCAGCGCGGCCGGATCCCCGCCGATCAGCAGGCCCGAATCCAGGTGATCGCCGACGATATCGCAAAGGCGTTCGCGGAGGTGAACACGCTGCTCAACGATCTCGCGGAGACCCGCGCTGTCGATGCAGCCTCGCTGCGGCGCCGGCTGAAGCAGGCACCCGATCGGCTTGGAGCGGCGCTCAAGACCGCCAGCGATCGGCTGGAGACGTCGCATTCGAGCACGCTCAACGTTTTCGGCCCGGTCATCAAGGCATCCGCGAAAGTCGCCGAGGACGTGGCTGCGCTGCTGAAGAAGGTGACGATTCCGATCTTCCCCACCCACGACGGGCTCGGCGCCTGTCGCGATGTGATCGCGCCAGACCTCTACGACGGCCTCAGCGGCGTGCAGGCGTTCGCGCTGCTGAACATCCTGGCCCGGCTGCAGGCCACTCGCGGATCGGGACAGCCGCTGCTCGACGGGCGCCACATCAAGGTGTTCCAGGCCTTTCCCGACCGCATCTATTTCGAGGCGGATCGCTCGATGATCGACGCCATCGGCGCCGATGGCGGGTTCGAGAAGGCGCCGGCATCGCTCCACCGCTTCAAGGAAGGCAGCTTCAAGCAGACGACGTTCAGGAAAGGAAACCTGCAGGTCAGCTTCGCGTCGCGACCCGGCAACCGCGTCGTGATCGACGCCGACATGGACCTCTACCGCGAGGTCGTTCCGCACCTGTTCGGCGAGGTGCTGGTCAATCACCTCACCGGGAGTACGACCGACCAGTTCAAGGTGCGCGAGATCCTCGACGATCAGTCGATCGAGCCGATCGGCGGATTCGAGCTGCTGCAGGCCTGACTCACATCATTTCGAGGCGCACGGTAATGACTCGCGCCCGTCGCGCACCAGGAGCATGTGGTGATTCAACTCGGATCCTTCGACGACGGTGTTCCAACGACCAGCCGCGATGCCTACCTCAAAGAGGTGGAAGCGATCACCCGCGTCGCGCTCCGTGACGTCGCGGACGGCAGCGACAGGCTGACCCTCGCCTCACACGCGACCGACCCGCAGAACCCGATGTCCATCGCCGCGATTCAGCAGGCGCTGAAAAACATCGGATTCTTCCCCGGCGGGAAGATCGATGGCATCTGCGGCTACCGCACGCGGTCGGCGATGCGCCTGTTCCAGGAGTACGTCCGCTCGGTCGAAAGGCTCCCCTGCTTGCCGGATGGCCGGTTCGGGCCCGCGTCGCAGCAGCATCTCAAGCGCTGGCTCGACGGGCGTTTGGCGATGTCATGGACGGCGACCATCCAGCAGTGGCAGACGGGCGCCCTCGGCCGGACCGAATACACCGAGTGGCTCTCGCTGCTCGAGCGTGTGAAGCAGCAGTACGCCGGGAATCCCAACCGGATGCTGGAATTGGTCAATGCCTTCAACACGCCGACCGACACGAGACCGATCGCCCAGTGGGATTTCACTCCGGCGGGCAACGTTCATCTCGTCGGGATCCGGCGTGAGGAGAAGAGCAACAAGTTCGACGACATCTTCGTGCTCCTGATCAAGGGCCTCGTCTTCAAGTTCCAGGGCTCGACCGAGCCCGGCGCGTCCGACAACCCGGCCGGCGTTCCGTTCCTCGTGCAGGGCCAGCACGACTACCATTTCGGCTGGCACAAGAAACAGTACCTCGCGCTACGCCCCCTTCACCTCGACAAGGGCGTGCTGGTGGTGCGCTCCAAGGACATGCGGCTGGACGATTCTGATCTGGGCAAGGGGCTGGAGCCGAACGCGACGATCAACATCCATTGGGGCGGGAAGGGGCTGACCTTCGACGTCAAGAACTGGTCGGAGGGATGCCAGGTCATCAACGGCACCGCGTACATCGGCCCCGACGATGAACTGATCGACTGCTCCACGTTCGCCGCCACCAACAACAGCGAAATAGCGGCCAACCCGGCCAGGACCCGCGGCGCCTACAACGTGCATCCTGGACCTCGTCACGGCGCTCGGGAGCGACCTGCCCACGAACAACGTGAAGTACACGCTGCTCGTCGAGCAGGATCTCGATCTCAGTCCGCAGTTGAAGGCCACGCTGGCCGACGCACGCGCGAGGGCCGAGCGGTTCCTTCACTGATCCGCGCGCGGATCGGCCGGCGTTGGGTGGTCTCCGATCGCGACCGGCGATCGCGAGCTGTGCGTATACGCGATGAAGACTCCACCCGGCGTCGGCGCCACCGACACCGGGAACTCGCGGCCGTGGCGGGTGACGGTCCGCCCCGCGATGATGCCGACGGTTGCCCCGAAGACCGTGTCGCTGAACCAGTGCCGATTCGCAGGCAACCTGGAGATCGCGACATATGACGCGATCATGTAGGCCGGCACCGCGCCCTTCCACCCCAGGTGACGCTCGAGCGCGGTGGCAAAGGCAAACGTATCGGCCGCGTGACCTGACGGGAACGACGTCTTGCCGCTGCCGTCCGGCCGCTCGCGCCGGGTGGCGTACTTGAGTCCCTGGGTGATGCCTTCGGCGACCAGCAGCGACTGGATCAGGTCCATTCCCATGTGTGACGTCTTCGGAAGGTCCTTCGCCCGGCCGACCACGTAAACCGTGACCGCTACCGGAAGCAGCGTGTATAGCTGGCCGATGATCGCCCCGGGCTTGAAGATCTTCTCGGCCACGTCGTTGCCGACGAAGAACTCGTTGAGATCGTCGTCGACCGGGTGAACGGCCAGGGCCAGTCCGCCGCCGAAAGCGGCCCAGTACGCGTTCTCCTTCGAGGGCAGGTGCTTGACGTCGTCGAACAGGTTCTTGAACAGGGCGTGCACGCCGGTGTGCCGCGGGGTTGGCGGCGGCCCGGCCGGCTGCTCGAAACTCTCGACGAGCTCGTCAAGCGAGAGCGGCTCGGCGCAGGACCCGTCGACGAGGCAGGCGCCTGCCACGAGTGCCGGGGTTGGTGGATCGATCGACTGAGCGTGGAGTGCAGGAGCAAGGGCGAGGATCAATATGCCCGCCAGGGAAGCGCGGCATGGTGTCATGCCCCCAGTCTACCTGCGCGGCGGATTCACCAGCTTGACGAGACTCGATCTCGTTTCCGGACCTCAGCGGCGCCAGGCGTATTGCACCTTGACGACGACCTGGTTCGAATCGAGCTGCCAGTGATCGACCAGCGATCGCACGTTGTGGTTGTAGACGACGAACAGGTCGGCCTCGGGCCGGAACGTCCACCTCAGGCGCGTGTTGACGCCGAGCAGGTCCGACACGGTGTCGTACTGGATGTAGCTCGACACCGACAGGTCGGGTGAGACGTTCAGCCGCACCCGAGTGCCGACCAGCGTCTGATCGAAATCGCCGGCGGGGAGCTTGCCGATGTCGCGCTCGCCCGAGAACTCGATGGTCCACAGCGCCGTCGGGTTCCAGGCGCCGGTCCAGATGATCTGATCGATGCTGCCGTCGTAGAACCCGCCGAACCACCACGTCAGCTGCGTGTAGAGGCGCCGCTTCTGAGCCGTGCCGGCTTCGAGGCGGTACTGCCTCCAGTGGTAGCTGCCCGGCGCAATCACGACCCCGTCGGACACTTCGAATGGCGCGACCAGGCGCTCGCCGGTGGGATTGAGATTGAACTCCACCCGGTCTCCGCTTCGAAATCGCCAGTTCAATGGCGCGAAGAACACGCGGTAGCTCTCCCACCGGTTGTTCAAGTCCAGCGCGACGGACGGCTCGAACTCGTGTACGAGCTGCTGGAGCGGGCCGGAGGCGATGCGCGTCCGGTTGTCGAGGCCGGCGTTGATCAGCTGCACCGATCGCCGCGGCACGAACCCGATCGCGGGATCGAAATCGCTGCCGATCCGCTTGTAGGTCAGTTGCATGTCCCATTTGTCGTTCGGGTAGTCCACCTTGAAGCCGATGGACGAGGCGTCGCTGCCAGAGGTCTGGTCGGTCACCAGCCCCCACACCCCGACCAGGAAGTTCTTGTCGCCGCGAAACCGCGAAGTGGCATAGGTGAAGTCGGCACCGGTGAGCCAGCGCCCGGAGCGGCCAAGCGGGTCGCCGAATGTGGCAATCGCCCCCACCCACGACTCCCGCCACAGGTTCTCCTTGACGCGCCCCACCGCCATCAGCGCCTCGTCCTCGACGACGCCCTGGCGATCGTTGGTGCCGATCACGAGCCCACCGAAGTTCGCGTTGCCCGCCCGCCCGTTCACCTTGCCGCCGGCAATGATCGGCACCTCCTGCCCGTCCACGAGCCCGATCCGCCGGCTGAAATAGGGCAGCACGTCCTGGCCGAGTCCGAGGCCGAAGGAGAAGATGTCGTCGCCCTCGAGGAAAAACGTGCGCTTCTCAGGGAAGAAGAGCGGAAAGCGCGTCAGGTTCGTGCGGCGGGTGTCTACCTCCGTCTCCGCGAAGTCGGTGTTGACGGTCGCCGACGCGAGCACGTTCGGACCAAGGCGCTGGGTCACGTCGAGACTCGGCTTGAGGTCGGCGTCAACCTCCGCGTCCGGAGCGGGAATTCCGGCGCCGCCGCGCAGTGCCGGGCGAACGCTGAGACCTCGCCCGAGGTCGATGTCCGGAAGCCCGGTGAGGACTCCCGCCCGGCTGGTTTGCGTCACCTGATACTGGCGCGCCGCCGACGCCCACCGGTCCGTCTCCAGCAGCGCCTGGATGCGGCGCTGCACGTTGAAATGCCAGGAGCGAAGATCCGGGCTGAAGTTGAGGGTCAGGAACGGGATCCAGATCTCCGCCGTCCATCCGTTCGCGTTCCGCGAGGTCGCGGCATCCCAGATGCCGTCCCATTCCGGGTTGTCCGATTCCCCACCCGGGATGATGATGCCGTCGTAGCGGGCGCCGCTCGGGTTCACCGCGAAGACGTACCCGGAACGGCCGTCCATGAACGGGCCGAGGACGATGCGGATGTGATCTTCCTGGGTGAGCACGGCGTCGCGGCGCACGCTGAAGCTGACCGCGCCTATTTCCGCCGGCTGATCGCACTCGATTCCAATCACGAGCGCTTTTGGCCCGGCGAGGACGCGAACGCGGGTTTCGGCGCTGGCAGCCTCGCCTTCGCGCGGATCGGATTGCCGGAACCCGGCTACCGGAGTCGCACTGGCCCAGTCGGCTTCGTCGAGCCGTCCATCGATGGCGTGATCCGCTTGCAGGGTTCCGGCCGCGATCTCGGGTGGCGGCGCCTGCGCCCACAGGCGCTCGCCGGCAATGACAACGAAGCACAGAGCGGCAGCGGCAACGCCCGACAACGTTCGCAAGCGCGGCCATGATACTCGGCCGCAATGCCACAAAGCAGTAACTCGAACCGGTTGCCCGCTAGATCGACTTCAGATATTCGATGATCGCGCGCTTCTCTTCCGGTGTGGGCTCGCGCCCCCCGAAGAAGCGGGCGCCGGCGTGACCGCTCCGGCTGTTGCCGCTGTCGTCGGTCCCCGGCCGGTGCTCGGTCGTCGTCACCTTGAAGCACGTCGGAGGGCGGTTCGGCGCCGCCGCAGATCGCCTCGCCCTTCTTGATGTCGACGCCCACCGCGTTGGGGTCGAACTCGCCGTGGCCCACCCAGAAACTCTCGGGTCGCGTCTCGGGGAAGAGGACCGACTCGAGCGTCGGCCAGACGCCGTTGTGCCCGTAGGGCGCGGTGAACGCGATGCCATTGAGCGGGCGAGCCCGGTAGACGGCCATCTGGGCCAGCGTCGTCGGCTGCGGCCGGGCCCGAAGAACGCGAATTTGTCGCGCTCGCTTCGCGGCGGTCTCGCCGATCGGGGAACGAGTCGAGGAAGTAGGAGTCCACGGCGCTGGCGGTCGACCCCGCCAGGAGAATCAACGTCATCACCGAACCGTCCGGCTTGCGCAACGGGTTCGTGCGCGGTGAGCTGAGCGTCCTTGAGCTTGTCGAATTCGCGCGTTGACGATCGCTTGTCCGGTGAGCGTCGATGTCGCGGCCCTCGAGCTCCGCGAGCCGGGCCGCCAGCAACGACGCCAGGGCCGCCGACCTTCTCGCGGAGCGTCGCCAGGATGCCGTCGCGCATCTTGCCATCGAGAATGTCGGTCGCCCGCGCGTTCAGGGTGTATCGGGACCCGGCGTGCACCTTGATGAACTGGTCGTCGGTGCCCACGGTCTCGAAGCCGACCCTGGTGACCTTCCACACGTATCGTGTCTGGCCGAGGTAGTCCTCCGCGACGAAGTGGTCGGTCAGATCGCTCGGGGCGTTCGTTGCCGCTCCAGTTCTCGCCGGCGGCGTCCCACTGCGCGCTGAACTTGTCGAGATACGGCTGTGCGTGACAGCGCTGGCAGTAGGTGGCAAACGCTTTGGCGCCCTCGGCGAGGTTTCCCTTCGGCGATGGGAACTTCGACGACCACTTGGGACTCTCGATCCAGTCGAGCGCCTCTTCGAGTGCGTAGAGGTTCTTGACCTTGGCGGTCGAGCGGACGCGCCACCGTCCCGACGGGTCCTGGTAGGTCTCCGAGTCGCCGAAGACGCCGAGCACTTCACCGACGTTGCGGGTGAGGGAGTTCGACGTCAGGCAGTTCGTCTGCACGCACTGCAGCCGCGCCGCGTTCCACACCGCGGGCACGCTCACTGGAACCTGAATGCGGCTGTCGGTCGCTGTTCGGGTCGCCGTACTGCATGCGCCGAACACTTCGTTCAGGATGTGGCCGACGGCGTCGATGCGGCCGGGCCCGGCCTCCCGACCGTGCTGGCACCTGCCCGCGGTCGCGAAGGCCGTCCATCCGCTGCTGGGCCGCGGCCAGGCGACTCGTCGGCGGTCTTCTCGTCGACGCCTTTGGCCGCCATCCGCTCGACGTACCCGGTGCCCTTCGGGTCTTGCACGGCCTTCGAGACCGCCACGTTCAGATCGGAGATGAACCGTTCGTAGTCGATGTTCGACTGGCCGGCGTGAATGAGAAAGCGCTCGCCGTTGTACTTCAGGTCGCCCGTGTGACAGGCGGCACACGTCAAGCCGACGTAGTCCCGTGTCAGCTCCTGAGCGTGCTTCTCCAGCGGCGTGTGCCCCTCGCCTCGCGTGTCCTTGACCACGCCGATCGGCAGGTCCGGCATCATCGGCCTGACGCCCGCCGTCGTAATTGTCCAGGTAGAGGAAGCCGTACGATTCGAGGTTCTCCCGGGCCGAAAACAGTCGCCTGATTCGATGCGCTCGGTATCGACATGAAGACGTCGAAGTCGAGCAGATACGAGCCCTGAGGCGTGCGATACCACGTGCGGGCGAGCTCTCCCGCATCCTTGCCCTTTCTCCACTGATTGAGAAAGCCCGGATCCGGCGATGCCGCAGGCTGCGCCGCGGCGCACCGCTGACGCCGGCGGTGACGAATACACACCCGCGCCACACAGCAGGAGGCACACAGCGGCCGGCAGAACGCGGGCGAACAGAGACGAACACCAGGAAGGACGGCCACCCATACTCAGACCTCCGGTCGACCTGCGGTCGGGTGGGGGAGCGCAGCGCGCCGAGAGCGTATCACGCGACGAGCGCACCCTTCGGTGAGGAATTGAGCCCGCGGGGCGAATCCGCTAAGCTTTGCGCGTTCGTCCCCCCTCCTCCAGCGCCATCGGCCGGGTGAAGCTCGCGCCCGTCACCTCAACCTGTATCTCGAGCTTGGTGGAGACACGCTGACACCGGAGTCGGCGGCGCTTGCCGCGACGGTTCGTGCAGGGAGTCGCAACTCATACCGGGGGTGGCCATGCCTGACGAGAACTTCACCTCGGAACAGTTCGGCGAGGAAGATCGCCGATACACGGGATCTCGCTTCCGCGAGGTCGTCGATGCGGTGTTCGCGAATCCGTATCAGAAGGTCTGGGGTCGCGGCGGCGAACCACCGCTGCCGGTGCGAGAACAGACGATCGCGAGTGTCTTCGGCGGCCTTCTGGTCCCCGGGAAGGGCTCGCGGTTCGATCACGCGTCGGCGCGGACCGTCGACTCCGGCGCCGACCTTCGTTGGGGACCGGATGGAAAGGGGTTCGTGCGTCTCCTTCATCCAACCGGGGTTTGCCTCACCGGTCGATGGCAGATTACCGAGGACACGCCGTACTCGGGTACTTCCGCCGTGGAAGTACAGCACTCGTGGTCGCCCGTTACTCGAGCGGAGCGGGAGGCAACCTTCGCGGTCGCATTCGATCGCTGGCGCTGGTCGGAAAGCTCTTTCCGACGGTGGATCCCGACGATCCCAGGCCGCTAGGGACCGCCAACTTCATCACCCAGGAGGACATCGGCGGGGCGCGAAGCGATTCGATCAACGTCGCCGAGCTGCGGAACGCGCCCGATGTCACGGTGTTCCGCCGCGGGCCGGCCGGAACGCTGCTGATCAAGGTCGCGGCCGTGTTCCGGCGGGTCGACTCGGAGCCGACCGTCCGTCAGCTCTATCCGATTGCGGAGCTCGGAAAGCCGGCCGGCGAACCCACCCGAGCCCCGGCGTTCATGCGGCTCCTCGTATCGGCCGACCAACCTGTCATTGCCGGCGCGGAGCTCGACGTCCGCGACGAGGTCATGGCCCACATCTTCGATCGCGGCGATCCGGCGCCGAAACGAACGCTGACGTTCACGATCGAAGTGACCGACGATGGGACGACATCCGGATCGCCGTTTCGGGTGCGGCGGACCTTCCGGAACTGGCGGCGGATCGGAACTCTGGTGTTCGACAACGCCGTGATCTCGTACAACGGCGACGCCGTCATTCACTTTTCGCATCCAACCTGGCGGCGCGATCGCAACGACCCGGCCAGCGCGACGCGCGTCAACGGCGTGAAGACCCGCTGATTGCATGTGCGGCGGAAGGCCGCCTCATCACAGCGGCTCGCCGACGCCTTTGTGATAGGTTTCGCAGCCGTGGCGTCCTCGTGTTCGATGCGGACGATGACCGCTTTTCGAATCGCCGGCATCGCAGGGCTGGCTGTCGGCTCAGCAGTCTTCGCCCAACCCCAGGAGCGAGAAAGCCTGCCGGTACCATTGGCCGACCACCATCAGCATCTGTTCAGTCCCGAGCTCGCTAGGCTGATGTCAACCACTCCGCCCGCGTCGTCGGCGGCACCCAGGACAGCAGACGAGCTGATCGCGCAACTTGACGCCGCAGGGATCAGACGCGCGGTCGTGTTGTCTACGGCGTACATCTTCGAGCAGCCCTCCCGCAACGCCGAGGCCGCCGCCGAGAAGGTCCGCCGCGACAACGACTGGACCAGCCGGCAGGTCGCCCGCTTTCCCGATCGTTTGATCGGATTCTGCGGCCTCAACCCGCTGAAGGACTACGCGCTCGAGGAGTTGGCACGGTGCGCCAAAGACCCGAACCTCCGTCGTGGCCTCAAGCTCCACTTCGGCAACTCCGTCGTCGACTATCACAATCCCGCGCACATCGAACAGGTTCGGCGGGTATTCCGCGCGGCCAACGACCATCGCATGGCCATCGTGGTCCACATGCGCGCCTCGGTGACGCAAAAGCTCCCGTACGGACGCGACGAGGCCCGGATCTTTCTGAATGAGCTCCTGCCCGCTGCTCCGGACGTGGTCGTGCAGGTCGCGCATCTCGCAGGTGCAGGGTCATGGGAAGACGATGGCGCGCGGCAGGCAATCGAGGTGTTTGCCGGTGCCATCACACAGCGAGAGCCGCGGACACGGCTGCTCTATTTCGACGTCACGGCACTCGGCGCGCGCGTGACGGCAGACAATGCCCGCTGGTGGGCGGCGATGATCCGCAAGCTCGGGATCGAGCGGGTCGTGTTCGGCTCCGATGCGGCTGTGCCAGGCGCCACGCCGGGTGATGCCTGGGCTGCGCTTCGCAAGCTGCTTCCGCTGACGGACGACGAGTTCCGGACCATCGCGGCCAACGTGCCGCCGTACTTGCGATAGGCGCGCGTGGCCGTCCCACGTCTAGTCACTGCCAAGCGTCACTCCCTCGTTGCCCGAGTCAATTCCTTGCTCCACAATGCTGCCTTCGGTCCATAGACACGAAACATGGAGCCTCATGTGATCGGTACCCTGGAAGAGCTGCGCGCGGATATCCGTTACCTGCTGGCCTCCTGCCGCCGTAACAAGGGGTTCTTCATAACCGCGGTCTTGACGTTCGGCCTTGGCATTGGCGCGACCACGGCAATGCTGTCGGCAGCCTACGGCGTGTTGCTGCGACCATTACCCTATCCCGAGTCCGATCGAATCGTTCAACTCTGGGAGGAGCATCCCGGTACGCCGGCGAGCCAGGCGTATCCGCCTCTGCCCAACACAACCTTCTACGCATGGCGCACGCATCTGCAGTCACTCGAGCACATTGGCTTGTTCGGCGCGCGCGATTTCACGGTGCGGCTTGCGAACGAGTCCATTCGAGTCCACGGCGGCGAGGTCTCGCCGGCGATCTTCGACATCCTGCGCGCCACCCCGCAACTCGGACGGTTCTTCGTTTCTGCCGATGATCTGCCAGGCCATCATGATTTCGTCGTGCTGAGCGACAGGCTCTGGCGCAACCGGTTCCTAGCGGCTCCGGACATCGTCGGTCAGTCGATCAACGTCGATGGACGCCTCCAGACAGTTGTGGGCGTGGCCAGGCCCGGCCTGATGTTTCCGGAACCGGATACGTTGATGTGGACGCCATTCGACGATCCCACGCTCACGAATCCGCAGACCCAGGGCGGCGTGTGGCTCGGCAACGCGATCGGGCGGATGAAACCCGGCGCGACACTGGCCGACGTCCGCTCCGAAGGCACCGCGGCGGCCCGATCGATCGCCCGGCCAGCGGTGATGGATGTCCTGCTTGGTAAGGGCGGTCCGGTCGAAATGCGTACCCAACTGCTCGTGGCCCGGCAAACCGACGCGGTGAGGCCTGCGATGCTGGTGCTGGTCGCGGGCGTGATTATCGTGCTCCTGGTTGGCTGCGCCAACGTCGCGAACCTGCTGCTCGCTCGCGGTGTCGCCCGCGAGCGCGAGCTCGTGTTACGGACGGCGATTGGCGCCAGCCGGCAGAGGCTGATTCGGCAGCTCGTGACCGAGAACTGCGTGCTGGCGGCAGCCGGCGGCGCGGTCGGTTTTGGGTTTGCCGCCGCGTTGATTCGCGCCGGCGTTTCACTGGCTGGGCAATCCGTACCGCGGCTCAGCGGCGTGTCGGCGGACGGCGTGACTGCGGTCCTGGCGTTTGCCCTCGCCGTGGCGGTCGCGGCGCTGGCGGGACTGGTCCCGGCATGGCGCGCGACGCGGGTCGATCTGGCCGCGGCTCTGCGCAGCGCCTATGGAGCGACCGCGGACGGATTCCGCGACCGGCAGGCTCACGTCCTCCGTCGCCTGCTGCTCATCGGCGAAACTGCGCTCGCCGTGCTGCTGCTCGTGATCGCCAGCCTGATTGGGCGCAGTTTCCTGAACCTGCTCAACGTCGATCAGGGCTACTCCGCCGGAACGCGTCCTGTCGGCGCGGACCTTCGCGCCAGAGGATGCGACTCCGCAACGCAAGGGCCAGTTCATCTCGGCACTGCTCGCGCGCCTGCGCGCCGACGGGCGCGTGATTGCAGCTGGCGCCGGCAACATGATGCCGTTCAGCGATTCGATCACGGTCGCATCGTTCGACATCCCTGCATCGATTGGCAACGGCGTCGCCGGGCGCACCCGCGCGGCTTATTTCATGGTGACGTCTGGCTACGCCGAGGCATTGGGGCTGAGGCTTCGCGCCGGCCGCATCCTCAACGAGTCTGACGCCAACACGTCCATTCAACCCGTCGTTGTCAACGAGGAGTTCGTCCGCGCGTATCTTTCGGCGGACCGAGTCATCGGCCTCGAGTTGCCGCCGCCGCGTGCCGGACGACCCGCCATGCAGATCGTTGGCGTCGTCGCCCCGCAGCGCAATGCCAACTACGGTCAACCGGTGATGCCGGAGATGTATGTCGCCGCGCCAGCGGCGCCTGCATTCGGGCCGGAAATCGACCTTGCCGTCAAGACGACTGGCGATCCGGCGATGTTGAGCGACGTCATACGGCGGTTGGCCCGCGATATCGACCCGACGTTTGTCGTCGGCGAGACCATGCCCCTCGAGGGCCGCCTCGGAGAATCGCTACGGCAGCCTCGCCTCGCGGCGGCCGCGATCACGTCGTTGGGTGTGGTGACGCTCCTGCTCGCGGCTGTGGGCGTTTACGGCGTGCTCTCGTACAGCGTCTCGCAGCGCGCGCGGGAGCTGTCGGTACGCGCCGCCCTCGGCGCGAAACGCAGCAGCTTGCTGGCGATGGTTGTCGGGGATGGTCTCGCTGTCGCCGCAATCGGCACGATGCTGGGACTCGGCGCATCAGCGTTGTTGACGCGGCTGATCTCCGCCATGCTCTTTGGCGTCAGCCCCCTGGATCCCACATCGTTCGTCGTCGCTCCACTGCTCTTGCTACCGGTCGTCGTCGTTGCTTCCCTGTGGCCAGCCGCGATCGCGGCGCGAACCGATCCCGCTCGAGTGTTGCGGCAATAGGGTTTGGGCGCATTTCGGGAGGAGCGATCTGCCCCACGCCGAGCGCGGGGCAGATGAAGAGCGCTTATGTGCAGTTCTCAGCGACTACTTTCACGGATTCGACCTGCACGGACGGCGGACGCAGCACCTTCGGGTTGGCAGCGGCGCCCTCTGGCTGTGGCGGCGGCTGCTGGACCGGCCCCGTCACTTCTACCTTCTTGTTGACCTTGGTCGACAACTCGGTCTGCGAGGCTCCTGCGAGGACGTACATCGTTGCCGATCCGCCTTCGGCCTTGTTCAGCACGTAGGCCGTGCCGCCGTCGGTGGTCTTGGCCTCCATCACACAACCGGTCACTGTCTCCTTGGGAACCTGCGGCTGTTCTGGTTGTTGGGCAGGCGCAGGCGCCGGCTCTTGCGCGAACAGGCTCACCGTACCGGCGAGCGCGAAGGCAGTCAGCGTCGAGTTGATGTATCGCACCATTAGTTCTCCCTCCGATGGAACAGATGGGCTGACGGTCAGCCCGTTTCGTCGGTGTGAGCACTAATCCTGCCAAGCGGGAAACAGCAAGGATTTAGGGGCGCCCCCGCAGATGAGGTGTCTGGTGATGCGACAGCCGCAGTGAATAGTTTTCAGTGTGGCCCAGCTCATGGATGACCGCTATACTCCGGCCGGTCCCGAGGACAACACATGGCCACTCTTCGCCTGGATGACAGCGCGCCGCACGCATGCTGGGACAACAGCCTCGAGCCACGGCTCGAGATTCGTTCGGGCGACACCGTTGTGTTTGAGACCCTCGAGGCCAGCGCAGGTCAGATCACGCCGAAGTCGTCGCACGCGGCGCTGACGACCATGAGCTTCGACCCGATTCACCCGCTCACCGGCCCCGTCTTCGTCAAGGGCGCCGAGCCTGGTGACACGCTTGAAGTGGAAGTCGTTCGCCTCAAGCACAAAGGTTGGGGCTGGAACGGGGTGCTCCCAGGCTTCGGCCTGCTCGCGGATGATTTTCGCGAGCCGTATCTGCACCATTACTCACTCACCCGGGGCGTCTGCGTATTTCGCAAGGACATCCTCATCCCTTTCGAGCCCTTCTGCGGCGTGATGGGCGTCGCGCCGCGGGAGCCGGGTCGTCTGAACACCATTCCGCCCCGCGAGAACGGCGGCAACATCGACATCCGCCACTTGACCGCAGGCGCGAAGCTCCAGTTGCCGGTACTGGTAAAAGGAGCGCTCTTCTCCTGCGGCGATTGCCACGCCGCGCAGGGTGACGGCGAGGTCAATGGAACGGGAATCGAATCGCCGATGTCGGTGACGCTGCGCTTTCGCGTCATCAAACGAAAGGGCGTGCCCGAGCTGCGCTTTGTCACGCCACCGCGCCGGCCGCTCACCCGCGCCGGGACCGGCGGTTACTTCGTGACGACGGCCCATGGACCCGATCTATTCGTGAATGGGCAGAACGCCGTGCGCTACATGGTCGAGCACCTGGCCAGGACCTATCGCATGTCCCGGGAGCAGGCGTACTGCCTGTGCGGTGCCGCCGTGGACCTGAAGATCAGCGAAATCGTCGACGCGCCGAACTGGATCGTCTCGGCCTATCTGCCGCTGGCGATCTTCAGGCGGTGAGAACGTTATCGGGATCGGCGCAGATCGAAGGGGGGAAGGACTACTCTTACCTGAGAACGATTGCTGGATCGACGCGCAATGCTCGGCGCACCGGAAACTCCCTTGATGCGTCAGCCTGACGCCGGCCGAACGCCGATGGGGATTCTCATGGATGTTTGGCCGCGGCACCAATAGTCCGTGCGGCTGTTCAAATCAGGACAGGCCGGAAGGTCGGTGGCGGGTTAACGTCGGCTATGAGCATCGTTCGTGATGACCCCGACCAGCGCCAGACACGAGCCGATCGCATGAGAGAGGAATTCCGCGAAGCCCGGGCTCGACGGTTGGCCAACGCAGCCTTATTGCCGGGCGGCGATCAAGGCGGTCAAGTAGTGGACGTGCAGCGCGAGGCCCAGTCCCAGCCGACGACAGCCGAGTCAATCGCTACACCAGGTATTGCACACCAGCCATGACGGATTGGACGATCCTGCTCGAGTGGCTCCGGATGCGGGGGCCTCACCGCGCGCCAGTCCCACCGCGCGCACCGAAGATTCTCGCCATCGAGCAGAGCACACCGCGCGTTCCGCGCGAGTATCTGGCGCTATACACCTACCTGGAAAATCGCTATGCCTCGGTCGTCGTGCTCACGTTTGAGCAGATCGAGGCGCTGCTCGGATTCACGTTGCCGACGCCCGCAAGAACCGAGCCCGAATGGTGGACGGCTACCGTGGATTCGCAGCGTCATTGTGCAGCGTGGACCGGAGCCGGGCGAACCGCGACACCCAATCTGGCCGCCAAGAGTATCAGGTTCGAGCGGCCGGTGTGACAGCGTCAAGATTTCCGTGGGCGCTCTGAGCACTACAGGTTGTTCAGTTCTGTACAGCGCGGCGGCGCCGCCCCTGCGACGATCGGTCTGCGATCCAGCACGGGATTACGGCCGCCGAGCTTCCGGTTATCCGCGGCATCCGTCGGCTGTCGTCGCACCGCGAATCATCTGGAGAACGCTCAATGAATTCGATCCGCACCGCGCCAGCGACCACACCGGGGGCACCCGCTGACACACCGGCCGACCCTGATCTCGCGACCTGTCCGATGTGTCACACACAGCACCCGTCACTGACGCGAGCTACTGTCGCTGCCGGCGAGGGATGGCGATGCGCGCGGTGCGCCCAGGTATGGGACAAGGAGCGACTATCTGCAGTCGCCGCGCACGCCAGGTGGGTACTCGACCGGGAGCAGGTATCCACGGCGAAGCAGGTCTCCACGGCCGCCCCCCATCTCCGGATAGTCCCCCGGTCAGAATGACAGGGCTAGTCGATAACGCCGCCCACAGATCACCACGAGCCTAGAGTCCAGAATGACCGCCTTGGATACGACGTCGTCCCTCGCCGAGCACTACTGCCGGTCTTGTTCAAAGAGAACCGGGCACCTCACTGGGGCTGCGTTCAATCACGGGAACAAGACGGTCACGTTTCGCTGTGCACACTGTCAGCGCTCATGGGAGCTGACCATGGCAGACGGCGTCCGCATCCGCCTTTTCGCCCCGCACGAGAACGAGACGTAGGTTTCAGGCCGCCTGTCACAGTGCACGAGCCCGCCGGGTCAGCGAATGGCTCGCTGGATCCGCTCCGATGTGCCAAGCGTGCACTCTCCCACATCAGCTATACTTGCGGCTCCTGCTTTCCTGAGCCGGAAGCTGGCGGTTGCGGCGCCTGTCCTGATCACTGTCGCCGCCGCGATCATCTAGACGCTAGGCTGACCGTCGTCTAACTGCCGTGGAGGATTATGGATTCATCCCCCAGCTCAGAAGCGGGGTTGCGATCGATCAGGGCCAGCGCCCGAGATCACTTGCCCCATCCCAGGGAGGCCACGCGCGTGTCTGCCAGCGGACATATCGTACGACTGTGCACCGGACAGTGCTATGGCACGATTCGCACGGCGGACGGTCGCGATGTCTGGTTTCACCGAAGCGATATGGCCGACCGCGCCTCGTTCAACGACTTCGTCGTCGGCGATTCCGTGAAATTCGAGCTGCTGCTTGACCGAATCAGCGGCGCCAGAGCCCTGTCGGTCCAGCGCGACCGCCCAGGGCCGGGCACGTCCGCTGTCTAGCGTATACTGGCGCCACCTGCTTTCTTGAGCTCTGCGGCCGTCCTGGCCCTGGCCCTCACCAAAGCCTTACCGTGTGAGGGTTCCTATGTCTGCCCAGTCGTCCACTGCGGTACGCGAGCCCACTTCTCAATCGGCGACGCCACGGTCCAAGTCAGGGTTTTTCGATCCGCACTGGGAGACGTGGCTCGAACGCTTGCTTTGCGCCGCGGCGATCTTCCTTCTCGCCGCAATCGTCTTTGGTGCTACGGCAGGGTCACGCTGATCCGTCCTCGCGCCGCGATTCGCTCATCGCGACCCAGCGGCAGGTCTTCGAACGTTGATCCTGTCTCCGACTTCGATGACCATGAGATCCTCGCCGAGCTCCAAGGGTCCGGCGTATGTCCGGCGAGTTGGTGGAAGCAGATCCTGCTCCAGCGCAGTGGGCATGCAGATGTGCGAATACACAGCCAGCTTCGGCTTCGTTCGAGTAAACACTTCCCCTGCCTGCTCGGGCGTCAGGTGGTAATCGATAATGTTCTTTGCCCGCTCCGGTGGCACGCCCGCTCGCTGCAGGGTTTCTGGAACGAACACTTCATGGACCAACAAATCGACTCCCTGTGCGTGCCGAATGAGGTTCTCAGACAGACGCGTGTCGCCGGATAGCACGACCGAGCGCCCGGCATAGTCGATGCGATAACCCAGCGCCGGCTTTACGGGAGCATGATCCACTTCGAACGCCGTGACCTTCACCCCGGCCCCCTCCCATATCAGACCCTCTCCGATGTCCCGCGGGCGGAGCATGGCGCCCTCCCGAGAGGCGCGATCATTTGCCACCCGAACCCGAATGTCGTATTCGTAGGCCTGCTCCAGGTGAGACATCATCCGTCCGGTGCCAGTCGGGCCCCACACTGGCAGCGGCACGTTTCGCCCCGGCACGATCAACCAACCCGTTAACCACAGATCGGGAAACCCGACGACGTGGTCGGAGTGCAGATGGGTAAGAAAGACGCCCTGCACGTCCTGCCAACGCACGCCGAGCTGCACCAGGCGTTGCATCGCGCCGCGCCCTGCGTCGAACACGAACTTCTGCGGCCCGGCTTCTACCAAAGTACTGGGTCCGAACCGGTTCATCACCGCCGGCGGGCAACCGGTGCCGAGCAACGTCACCTTGATAGGCGGTTCTTGGGCGGCGGCGGGGGCAACGACTCCGATTAAGAGGGCCACTCCCACGATTCGCGCAAAGGTGATTGGCACGTTTCCCTCCCTGATTGGCTTGACGCAGCTTTCCTGAGTTGCTGCCTAACGGCTGGCGATTGAGCTGAGGCGCTCGCGGTCTGGATGCGCCGCCGGCTCCAATGGCGGGTTAAATTGCGCGGTCAGGTTCGCAACTCGCCAGCAGCTCGATCAATTCGTCGAGGGTCGCGTTCCCGGCCAGAACAGCCTCCTGCGGTAGTCGTCCGGTTGCTTCTACCGCCGCGATTGCCTCGACCGCGGATAGGCCCCGTGCGGCCACAAGCCAGGCCGCAAGCACGTGTCCAGTTCGGCCATTGCCGCCCCAGCAATGGATCACCGCGCGTTCGCCGCCGCTGTCGGCCGTCCTCAGGAAGGGCAGAATAGTTCCTCTGAGAGTCTGCCGTGAGCAGAGATGGTGGTCAGCGATCGGCTCCATCAGAACGCAGGATGCACCGAACAGCCTGTTGTACTCGGCCTCAAGACTGACCGGAAAGCCAGCCAACTGCCCGGCGTCGAGGAGACAGCACACTCGGGCGACACGCTGACCGCGCATGAACTCGGCCCATTCCAAGATACCCGGCAAAGACGCGTTCGGCGTTCGCGCCCCGTATGCTGTCACCTCGCCGCTCCGCGCCGGGCCGAAGTGGAAGTTCGAGTCCATGGCCTTCTCGTGAAACTGACCGTCAGCCTAACGACCGGCGGCTAAGCCGGCGGCACAGTCGTACTCGTCGTGTCCGTCATGTCTACACGCTTGCGGCGAACTCACGGAGCCGGCGATTGAAGCCGGTCGCCTGATCCCAGAATGGCGCGTGTCCCGTGTTCGCCACGATGTCGATCTGCGCGTGAGAGACCCGCGCTCTGTGCCGATCGACGATGTCTGGTTTGACAATCGCGTCGTCTGCGCCGTGTGTCAGCAGCACAGGTTTGCGAACCTGCGCCAGAACGTCGTCGTTGTCGACCGAGCGGGAGAACAGCGCCTGGCGAACGAAGGGGGGAACCGATACGTTGTAGCCCAGCATGAGGTACAGCTCCTCAGGCGTAGGCTCTTGTGGGAAGCACATACGTAATAGCGACTCGAGGCTCCGGATGCTCTCATCGACGTTCGTGGCAAAGAAACCTGGCACCAGGCTGAGAAACTCCTGGCTGATCACCGACATCGCGTCCTCGGTACCCAGCTTCGTAATCGCACCGACAAGTTGCAGGCCGGCGATCGCGTTGTCGCCGTAATGCCGGATATAGTCGAGCGCGGGGAAGCCGTACGACCAGCTACAAAGGACCGGCCGCTCAAGGCCAAGCGTCTGTATGACCGCGTCAAGGTCGTCCGCCCACAGTCTCGAATCGCCATAACCGTCCGACGGCTTGTCGGACAGACCGTGACCGCGCAAATCGACGGCAACGAGTCGATAGTCGTCCGCCAACGCCGAGTTGAGCTGCCGGCTCCACGCGAGCCAACACTGCGAGAAACCGTGGATAAACACGATCGGCCGGCCCCGAGCGTTGCCGGCCTCAACGACATGGAGCTGCGCACCGCCGCCGCCAGTGATTCTTCGGCTCTCCATGGGACTCCTCCGCTCCTGAAGGTGCTCCTAAACGATCGGCCGCCCAGCCGCGAGCGGCGGTTTCAGCACTCAAATCATGTCTGACCTGGCAAGACGCGCGGATGATCTCTTTGATCTGCTTCGCGGTCTTCATGAACGTAGTCCATTCAGGCGTGACCGGCGGCACAAACGTGGGAGCAGAAGGCTCGCCGCCGTCGGCTTCACGTGCATATTAGCCCGCTTGCTGCGACTCGGTGTCCTGTGGCGGGCGCACGCGCTCGCGCTTGGACGGGAAGCGATGATCGGTGGCCACGATGGCGCCACCATCGGCAGGTGCCCCAGCTCCGATCGGCCACCTCGAGTGTCGAGAACGAGGATGCCTTTCGCGGGTGCACTCGAACCGGTGTAGGTTATGTCCTGCAGGGAGGGATCATGAACAGACGAACGATGGTGACGACGCTCGCCGGCGGCGTGGTGGCCGCTGGATACGCCCGCCGCGCGAATGCCGCCCCGGCGGCTGACAGCAAGTTGCCGGTCGCCAGCGCGGAGGCGGCGAAGGACTTCCCCGGCGCGAAGGAACGGCCGGATCCAACCCACGACTACAAGGTCGTGTTCTCGGTCGGCGCGAAGGTGAAAGACGACGAAGTGCACCCGACCCTGAAGATGATCGGGCTGTACCTCAACACGCTCGCGCAGAATGGCGTGCCGGCGAAGAATCGCCATATCGCCGCGATGTTCCACCAGGGCGGCGGCGACGCGGTGTTCTCCAACGAGGTCTACAAGGCGCGCCACAACGGCGTCGACAACCCGAATATCGCTGTGTTGAAGGAACTGCACGAGGCCGGCGTCGAGCTGCGCGTGTGCGGACAGGGGCTGATCGGCAAGAAGGTCGATCCGTCGCAGTTGTTGCCGGGCGTCCAGGCCGATCTCTGGGCGATGGTGACGATGGTCAATCTGCAGTCACGAGGCTACGTCCGCGTGGGTTGACAAGGCAAACCGCGGCCGACGCGGGGAGGACCGTCACATGAATCGTCGGAACTTCCTCAAGGCGGCCGGTGCAAACGTCGGGGCACTTGCCATCTCTGGGCCAGATGCGCTGGGCGCGACCGGCCGGGCTCAAGGGCCGGCGTTACGGCCGGCCGTGGCCAACAGCCTGACCGCCGATGTGGCGGTTATTGGCGCCGGCGTCTTCGGCGGCTGGACGGCACTCTCCATACGGGAGATGGGCCTCTCCGTCGTGCTGATCGATCAGTACGGTCCGGGAAATTCGAAGTCGAGCTCCGGCGGCGAGGTGCGCGGCATGCGCGCGCATTACGGCGATCGGGAGCACTACACGCGGTGGGCCATTGCCGCCATGGAGCAGTGGAAGATTCGCGAAGCCGAATTTGGAACGAAGCTGTACTTCGAGTCTGGCGTGCTGGGGGTAAGCCGCGGGCTGACTTCGCAGGCCACCGCGTCGCGAGCCGTTTTCGACAAGCTAAAGATTCCCTATGAGATTCTCACACGCGACGAGCTGACGAAGCGCTGGCCGCAGGTGGCGACGGAGGACTCGCCGGACGTCGTCGGTTTCTACTATCCGCAGGGCGGCACGCTCAAGGCGCACGCGTCGTGCGTGGCCGTCGCGACCTCGTTCCAGAAGAAGGGCGGCCGGTTCGTGCTGGCGAAGGCGTCGCTCGCCCCCAATTCGAAGGGTAACCTGCAGAGCGTGACGCTCTCGTCAGGCGAGACGGTCAGTGCCGGCACCTTCATCTTCGCCGCCGGCCCCTGGCTGTTGACGATGTTTCCAGAGCTGCTCGACAAGAAACTGCGGGTCGCCAAGAGCGGCCACGGCATGATCGGCCTGCCGCCTGGGCAGGGCCGCGACTACTCGTATCCGATCCTGCCGAATACCAACGCGATGCTGCCGAACGTCGACGGACTGGGCCTGGCGGTCATGATGCCTGTGGGCACGACCCCCGTCGACCCCGACACGCACGACCGTGTTCCAACCGAGGAGGTAAAAGCGGACGTGCTGGCGCGCACCGCGCAATGGTTCCCGGCCCTGAAGGGACAACCCTTCATCAATGCGCACGTGTGCCAGCTCGATAGCACGGTGGATGCAAACTTCATCATCGACACACACCCGGGGTTCGACAACGTCTGGCTGGCAGGCGGCGGGTCCGATCACGGATTCAAGTTCGGCCCGGTCACCGGCGACTACGTGGCACACCGCGTCGTTGGCCGCGACAAGTATCCGGAGCTCGCGCCGATTTTCAAGATCAAGCCACAGACCTTCTCCGACGCGACCAATCGCAATCCATTCGTCAACGATCCGATGGAGTAGGGCCACTAGGGTCGGCACGCCGTTCCATCGCACCCATCACGATCAAGCGTTCGACGACGAGGAGCGCGATCCATCCGTCGTCCTCGGCGGTGGCCCCGGGCTTCCGTACGAACACCGGCTCCGAAGTCATCCGCCCACGGCCGTAGTCATGGACCTCGGTCGTCTGACGCTGCATGTCGTGCTTCATGGCAGGGCCGAACGCCACGTCGTCGCCCCAGTGTGCGGTGTAGACGTAGCGATAGGGCTACCCGCTGTGGCGCCCGTTGATTCGCGGGAACTCGTCGCCGCGGTCGTCGATCACCGTTTCTGTCAGTCGTCCCGACGGTCGATGGAGAGTCCACCGGACCAGGATCGGCGCGCCTTCGTTCGGACCGTTCTGATCGGTCAGGAACATCCGTGGATGCTTCGGCAGATCGATGATTGTGAAATCGCCCTCGTCGTAGGCGTTGGCGAAATGGAATGCGAAGCAGCGCGGCGCCTCGAACCACTGGATGCGCGACACGTCACCCCTGCGCAGCAGCAGCCCGATGCGAGAGGCGCGGCGATCGTCCCAGAGCCTGCCTTTCGCCAACCGTGTGGGTATCATGCCGGATGTTCCGATTCCCGCACTTGACCGCGGCGGCTGCCGCATTGTGGCTGGCGGTTCACTTCGCGACTCTCGCACCCGCCGCGCAAGTTGCCGTTCCCGGAATGATCACCCGCGACTACGTCGACGAGAGCCGACGCAACTGGGCTCGCACCGGGCCGCGACCGCTCCGCACGGCCGTCTGGTATCCCGCTGACGAGGTAGGCGACCGGGAGACGATCTTTGACAGTCCCGCAGGAGAGCAACTCTTCGTTCCAGTCGAAGTGGCCGCCGGCGCAGCGATCTCGCAAGGGTCCCGGACCTACCCGTTGATCGTGATGTCTCACGGCACCGGCGGGTCGGCCGCCATGATGCTGTGGCTCGGCCGACATCTTGCGGTCCACGGCTACATTGTCGCGGCCGTGAACCATCACGGGAACACGTCTTCGGAGAAGGAGCTCGCGCCGCAAGGTTTCCTCCTGTACTGGGAGCGAGCCGCCGATCTCCAGAGGGTGATCGATCGAGTTCTCAGCGACCCGCTGACCGGCAACCGAATTGACGCTGACCGGATCGGCGCCGCCGGCTTCTCACTGGGTGGTTACACGGTCATGGCTGCAGCGGGAGCAAGGTTCAGCCAGGCTGAGTTCGACCGGTTCTGTACTTCACCGGCGAGAGACTTCACATGTGGGCCACAGGACGAGTTCCCCGAAGCACCCGCGCGCTTTGCGAGGCTGAAGGAGAGTGATCCGGTCGTACGAGACTCGCTACGGCGATCCGGACAGGTGTACCGTGACACCCGGATCAAAGCCGTGTTCGCGATCGCGCCGGCGTTGGGCGGCGGCTTCACCGAGAGGGGAATGCGCGAGGTTCGAGTGCCGGTCGAGATTGTGGTTGGCGCGGCCGACGCCATCGCGCCGCCCGAAACGAACGCGAGGCGATTTGCCCTGCTGATCAAACAGGCGCGGCTGACCACTCTACCCGGAGAGATCGGTCACTACACGTTTCTTCATGAATGCACTCCCCGGGGCCAGGCGTTGTTGGCAATCTGCCGTGACGCAACCGGGGTTGACCGCGCAGCTGTCCACGCGACAGTGG
Source organism: uncultured Acidobacteriota bacterium (assembly GCA_963709325.1). Lineage (GTDB taxonomy): Bacteria > Acidobacteriota > Vicinamibacteria > Vicinamibacterales > UBA2999 > VFZN01. The sequence continues at coordinate 1,120,888 of CAVPVV010000003.1, forward strand.
CAGACATGGCGCTGCGATTCTTCAACGTCGAACTGCGGCAGTGAATCTGTGTTCTGATCGCAGCGAAGACGCGGGCGAATCGTCTCCCTACGACTCCGACACTCGAGAAGCGAGCGCGACTACCGCTGCCCGTCACGCCGGAACGGCAGAAGGTGGCGGCGGGACCGAATAGTGGAGATGAGCAATGCGCCAGCCGTCAGCGGTTCTCTGATACGCGTGGCTCTCCCAGCCGTTCAGCACCAAAGGCTTACCATCGGCCAGCTTCGCGGTGAACACGAAATCGAAAACGAGCCACGCAGCATCCCCCGCCACTACGATGCTGACGTTGTCGGCCTCGACCCTTCGCTCGGAGAACTGCTTCTGCGTCATTGCCCAGATTTCCTTCACGCCGTCCCAGCCCTGGAATCGGCCGAGAGGTGTCACGATCAAGACATCCGGGCTCTGCAACCACACCTCGGAGGCAAGCCCTACATCCGCGAGCTCCAGCGAACGCAGATAGTTGCCGAACACCCGCTCGACGGCGGCTCGGTCCTGGTCAGCGCCTGTCATGCAAGCCTCCACACATGCTGGTTTTGCCAGCCCGTTATACGTTGCTCGCCGGACTCTGTCGTTCGTCCAACAACGCGAGTGGGCGGTCCTTCGCTCGAAACGTTTGCCTGCTATGATCGAGAGTAGCCTACCGAGGTGTATCCGACGTAGAGGCGATCGAGGCCAGGGTCAAGGACTTCACGAGCATGCGGAGGAAGAGATTTGGCGAAGTCAACGGGAATTGAAGTTGCGGACAGGGTGGCCGACTTTATCGGCAAGTCGCTCGGCGAACTGATGAACCGGAAAGACGCGCTGCAGACGGAGCTGGCGCGGGTTGACGCTGAGATGTTGTCGGTCCGCGACTCGGTCATGCGCCAGTTCGGCGACGCGATCCCGCAGGCGCGCAAGGTGGCCAGGAAGGCAGCGCGCCAGGCGAAGCGCGCGTTCTCGCCGGAAACCCGCGCGAAGATGGCTGACGCCGCGAAGAGACGATGGGCGAAGGCGAAGAGAGCCGGAAAGAACTCGCTGGGGTAACGAGAGGCGCAGCTATAGACGTGAACCGATTGCTGCGCTGGCTTCCGCTGACGTTATTACCACGTGAACTTCGAAATCGACGAGGTCGCTCCACCGCGCCATCCATGCGTCGAGCAACTGCCGATCGTCCGCTTCCATGAGTTGAAAGCAGCGCTCAACCGTCCTGAAGTGCTCGATCACCATGTAGAGTGTCTTGGCCATTCGCCGGACTCAAATTGACGCGTTGATTGGCGAAGCCGACGTGCGATGGCTCCAGTGATGTGACCCCGCGAACGCGCCTGCCACAAACTCCGCGAGTTCTGCCTGCAAGTGCCCCTTTTTGAAAGCATTGCACCTTCCTCTCGGCGCCGCACTACGGCTGAGTTAAAGGAACTCACTACGGCTGAGTTAAAGGAACATTGGCCAGGTGCCGATACGGCCAAGACCGTAGGAAAAATCACGCCAATTGATGTGCTTGTAACTACGGTTCAGCTGGAGTGCCAATGACGAGCCGCTGCCGTGTTGTGTTGATCGCCTCCGGGCTTCTGTTCACCGCGCTCACCGCGACCACGGTCTACGCGCAGGATCGACTCTCAAAGCTTGATTCGGCACTCCAAGCCGCGCAGCGGCGCGACGGGTCGGTTCGTCTGAAGGTGATCCTGCAGATCCAGCCCGGACGGCGGGCTCCCATACGACAGCAACTCGAAGCCAACGGATTCGCGATACGGGCCGAACACCCGCTGATCAACGCGATCAGCATCGAAGTGCCAATAAACGCGTTATCCGGCCTTGCCCATCAACCGGACGTGCTGTCGATTTCAATCGACGCCGCCCTGCAAGCATCCGCATCGCCAACCACCACGGCGTCAAACTCCTCCGTTCTGCGGCAGACTCTCGGACTTTCGTCGACGTCGCCGCGCGGGGTGGGGGCGGGCGTTGCCGTACTCGATTCGGGCATCTACCCGTCCCCTGACTTCGGAAACCGCATCACCGCCTTCTACGACTTCACGCGCGGCGGCGTCGCCTCGGTGCCATACGACGACTACGGTCACGGGACGCATGCGGCGGGTCTGATTGGCGGTACCGGCCTGCTCTCAAACGGCGTCTTCCAGGGCGTCGCGCCGTCCGTCAATCTCATTGGCGTCAAGGTGCTCGACTCGAGCGGCGCCGGACTGGTCAGCACCGTCATCAGCGCGCTGGAGTTCGTGACGACGCACAAAACAGAGCTCGGTGTCGACGTCATCAATCTGTCGCTGGGCCATCCGATATTCGAGTCGGCAGCGACCGACCCGCTGGTCGCGGCGGTGGAAAAGGCGGTTCGCGCGGGAATCGTCGTCGTCGTCGCTGCTGGTAACTACGGGATCGATCCAGCTACCGGCCTGAGTGGTTACGGCGGCATCGCTTCGCCCGGCAATGCCCCGTCAGCCATTACGGTCGGTTCGCTGAACCCGCGCAAGACGGTCATCAGAGCCGACGACCGCGTCGACCCCTTCAGCTCACGCGGCCCTTCCTGGTTCGACGGCTTCGCAAAACCGGACGTCGTCGCGCCTGGCCGGTCCTTGATTGCTCCAGCGGCGCCGGGGAGTACCCTTGCCATCAACCATCCGGAACTGCTGGTCGACGATGCATCCGGTTCGTTGAGCTATATCACCCTCAGCGGGACGAGCATGGCTGCCGCGGTGACCAGCGGGATTGCCGCCGTCGCGATCGCGGCGAATCGTGTAGCGGTTCCGACATCGCATCCGGCGCTGCCGCCCAATGCAGTCAAGGCGATTCTCGAGTACACGGGCGTGCGAGTGACCGACGGGTCGGGCCTGCCCTACAACCGTCTTGTCCAGGGTGCGGGCGCCGTCAACGCGGGAGGCGCCATCGAGCTCGCCACGGCCATCGATACCTCAGTTTCGACGGGCACGTGGTGGCTGACGAGAGGCGTTCAGCCGCAGACCAGGTTTGGCAACGAAACCGGGGGGTGGTCGCAAGAGTTCATCTGGAACAACACCCCGGGCTACGGTTCCTCCATTGACATCAACTCGCCGGCGTGGCGCTCAAATATCGCATGGAGCGACACGGTTCTCTGGGGTGATACCAACGTCTGGGGTGACAACATTCTCTGGGGAGAGAACATTCTCTGGGGCGAGAACATCCTGTGGGGCGAGAACATCGTCTGGGGCGACAACATTCTCTGGGGGGAGAACATTCTCTGGGGCGAGAACATCCTGTCGGGCGAAAACATCGTCTGGGGCAACAACATCCTGTGGGCTGACGAGAGCCTGTGGGCTGATGTCCCGTAGGACGGCACATGAGAACCCTTCCGCGAGCTGCGCAACTGTTCGTCGTCGCTGTCGTGCTGACTGGGGCACTCCTGCTCGCTCTGTCACTGCGCCTGGCGACTTTCGACCGGGTCCCCCTGCTGCTTGTCCTGGTGGTGACGGCGATGCTGTGCGCCCGCCTCAAGCTGCGGTTGCCCACGACGAAGAACCATTCCACGATGTCGGTGTCGAGTGGGGTGGTGTTTACCTCGCTTCTGCTGCTCGGCCCGCATCCGACGATGGTGGTCGCGGTGGCTGGCGGGTGGTGTCAATCGACGTTCGGTACGCGCCGGCCAAATCCGCTCTACCGGACGTGCTTCAACATCGCCGCTCTGCTTCTTGCCGTCCAGGCCTTCGGCCTCGTCTACAGGCTGGCCGGCGGTACTGTCGGCCACATCGTCTGGCCTGATGTCGCGACGCCGATCGGCGCAGCGACGCTTGCCTATTTTCTCGTCAACGTCGGTGCGGTCGCTGTTGCCGTGGCTCTGACAGCGCGCGAACGAATCGCGTACGTGTGGCATCACGACTTCCTGTGGGGCGCACCAAGCTACTTCGTCGCTGCCGCCGCCGCCGTCCTCGCCGCAGCCGCCGTCGATCGTTCCGCTTACGCCTTCATTCCGCTGGCCTTGACCCCGATGTACGTTACCTACCGCACCTATCAGGCCTACGCAGGGCGTCTCGAAGATGAACGTCGCCACCGCGAGATCATCGAGTCGCTCAACGAGGGCATGTTCGTGCTGACGCATGGGAAGGTGGTCGAACTGTGGAACGATGCGATGGAGCGCATCACGGGCATTGATCGGCAGCACGTTCTGAATCGAAGTTGTTCGAAGCCGTTCCCGCGTCGCTGGACACCTGCATTTCGCCGGCGGTCGCCGCCGCGCTGGAAGGGGCGACTGCCACGGACCTTCAACGTGTCGAATTCATGGCGGGCAGTACCCGCCGCATTCTTCACGTCCGGCTGCTGCCGTTTGCTGGGGGCCTGACCGGGTTTGTCAGTGACATTACCGACCGCACGGCGGCCGAAGAAGCGCTCCGAGTCAGCGAAGAACGTTACGCGCTTGCCCTGGCCGGTGCGAACGACGGCATCTGGGACTGGGACCCTGCAAACGACGTCATGTACTTTTCGCTTCGGTGGAAGGCGATGCTCGGGCTGACACCGGACGACACGACAACCAACCCAATGGAGTGGTTCGGGCGCGTCCACGCGGAGGATATCGGCCTCCTCAAGACGGCGATCGCCGCGCACTGCTCCGATCAATCCGGTCACTTCGAGCATGAGCACCGCGTTCGTCATCGCGATGGCAAGTACCGGTGGATGCTTTGCCGGGGCGTTGCGGTCAGAGGCAACGACGGCCGGGTCGGTACGCATGGCTGGGTCGCTCACCGACGTGACCGAACGTCATCTGGCCCAGGAGCAGCTGCGGCAGGCGGCGTTGCACGACCCGCTGACGGCGCTGCCGAATCGAGCGCTGTTCGTCGAGATGCTCGAACGCGCGCTCGTGCAATCGAAGCGGCACGGGGACCGGCTGTTCGCCACGTTGTTCATCGACGTGGACCGCTTCAAAGACGTCAACGACCGACTCGGTCACCTGATCGGCGACCAACTTCTGATCGCCGTGACAAAGCGGCTTCAAGCGTGCGTCCGGAGCGGAGACGTCATTGCGCGGCTCGGGGGTGATGAGTTCACTGTCCTGCTGAACGAGATGCGTCACCCGGGCGAGGTCGTCCTGACCGCGACCCGCATCAAAGACTCGTTCACTGTCCCGTTCGAGCTCGAAGGCAACGAGGTGTTTCTCACAGCCAGCATCGGGGTGGCGGTGAGCTCGACAGGGTACACGCGCGCAGAAGACATCCTTCGCGACGCGGATACCGCGATGTATCGGGCGAAGGCGCTGGGGCGGAATCGGCAGGAGATCTTCGACGTGGGCATGCGGGCTCGCGCCATGGACCGGTTGAACCTGGAAAACGACATCCGGCTTGGCGTCGAACGCGGCGAGTTTCGCCTCTGTTATCAGCCGATCGTGGCGCTCGCAAACGAGCAGCTGGTGAGCTTCGAGGCGTTGCTCCGCTGGAAACGCCGCGACGGACGCCTGATGATGCCGGCCGAGTTCATTCCGCAAGCCGAAGAGGCCGGTCTCATTGACCTTGTCGGCATCTGGTCGTTGCGTGAGGCATGTCGGCAACTGGCAGCCTGGACGAGCCGCATTCCAGGCGCGTCAGACCTCCGCATGACCGTCAACGTCTCGAGCCGTCAATTGATGCACCCGGAGTTCACCGAACAGGTGGCATCGGCGGTGCGCGATGCCGGCATTCGGCCGGACAGCTTGTGCCTTGAAATTACCGAAACGACGCTGATCCAGAGTCTGGACCTGGCGGCGACCGTCCTAGGTGAACTGAGGGCTTTCGGTGTGCAGGTCTATCTCGACGACTTTGGATCGGGGTACTCGTCGCTGAGCTATCTTCATCGGTTCCCGGTCAACACCCTCAAGATCGATCGGTCGTTTATCAGCAGCCTCGGCGCCACACGCGAGCAACCCGCCATCGTCGAGAGCATTATCGGATTGGCGCGAAGCGTTGGCGCGAACGTCATCGCTGAAGGTGTCGAGACGCGCGGTCAATTACGACAACTGAGACACCTTGGTTGCGGCTACGCTCAGGGCTTTCTGTTCTCCGAGGCGCTCGCTCCAGGGGCAGCCGAAACGTTGATTGCGCGGGGCCCGGTCCTTTCCGCTCACCTCATCGGGACTCCGGCGACGCGACGGCTCGCGAACGTCCATTAATTCCGCACACCAGGGCCGCGTCGGCGGCGGCTCATCAGCGTCAATCGTGAGACGCAGACATTACACGGACCGGGCGAGCGCCTCGTGTTTGCGTTGCACCCACCGCGCGTACGCGAGATCAGTATCACGACGTACGTAGGGACACCGATCGATGTCGCGATGCGGCGAATCAGGGGCGAACGACAGCTCCGGTGAATCGGTGACCTGCCACCGATGGCCACAGTCGTCGCAACAAAAATACATCGTGCGTTTCCTTGGGCCGAACCCAACGCCTTTCGGCGCTCGATTGCCCATCAGGCAAGCGGGGCAGAACGGCGACATGACCGACGGATCGGTAACCGATTCCATGAACCACTCCTGCTGCCGCGCCAGGGGCGCGACCTCGACGGCGGGGCACTGCACCGTAAAGGTCTCAGGAAATGGGGGAGCACCGCTGTCCAAAACGGGACAGGCACCTCCCGGAGCACGATTGGACGCCACCCCTTATGCCTTCATGCCGGTCCGCGCCGAGTGACTGACATTCAAGAGGCCGTACGAAGGTCCCAGCGATGTCCGCACTGCTGGCATCGGTACGTGACGAGACGCTCGCGATTCTCGGCGACGATGGCAACGGCGCTACCTCGACCGTTACACTGAGGGCAGGCAGCAAAAACGACCGGATGGGGATGGGGTTGCTGATCCATGTGTCCTGTTGGTGGCCAGGGTGAGGGGCTGGATGGATACAAGCAGCCCGCGGTACTCTGCCAGGCACTGTCGTAAGAGCAAGCACCGTTCCCACTTCTGGGCAGTGCCCTTCAGCCACCCTTCCTCCGGCCGAACAGTTAGTCCACGGGCGTCCTGAGCTTGCCCGCCGTGGGAGGCTTACCCTAGCGGTTTTCCTTTTGGGGCTCCAAAAGGTCCTCTCATCGCTGCAATTCATCCAGCAACAGCTTCACGTGTCGCACGATCGCGTCGCGCATCGGTCCGTACCCTTGGTCGTCCGGCACGTCCGACCAGTCGGCGGCCTTCCCGGATCGACGGGCCGCGTCGGGCAACGTGCAACCGATGGCGAAGATGTGCGTCGCGTCCGCGACGTCCGCACCACTGATCGGGGCCGGTTTTCCGGCCGGCACGGCCACACCATCGGCTTTCAGACCCTCGACCGCACGTACCGACAGATCGTCCTGCGGACTGGTTCCGCGAAAGGTCGCACGGAACGGCAGTTTCCGTTCTGCGGCGAACTTGTTGAAATAGGCGGTCGCGATCACGCTCTTGGCGGCACCGTGCTCGCATACGAATATGACGGCCGGATTCGGCCGCGAAGGCGTCTGCGCGGCCACCATGACGATCAACGTGACGAATTGAATCAGGCTCACTGGCACACTCCTCGGCGTCACGCCACCACTGTTACGCGCTCTTTGGCGCGGCCAGTCGCGGGAGACTGATTCGAAACACTGATCCTTTGCTCACGGGTTCGAGTGCTATCTGCCCGCCGTTCGCTTCCACGGCCCATTTCGCGATCGCGAGTCCGAGCCCAGTTCCGCCCATCTCCCGCGCGCGGCCGTCGTCGATCCGGTAGAAGCGGTCGAAGATTCGCTCGCGGTGCTCGGTCGAGATGCCCTCGCCTTCGTCAGTCACGCTCAACGTTGCCCGCTCGGGCCCCCCGTCCACATGAACGCGAATCGTCGAGCCTAACGGACTGTACTTGATGGCGTTATCGACGAGATTCGTGACTGCGTCCCTGAGCACCAGGCGGTCCGCCGAGACGCGCACGTCCGGAGTCGCAACGACGTCCAGGCGTTGCTGTCGTTCGTCGGCGAGAAGGCCCAGCGAAGACGCGACGTCACGCGCAAGATCACCAAGATCGAACACCTCTCGGGACAGGCGAATAGTGCCGGCGTCGCCACGCGAGAGCTGCAGCAAGGTATCCACCAGCCGCGTCAGCCGATCGACCTCCTCGAGCATCGAGCCCATCGCCTCTTTGTACTCCGCAGGCGTCCGGGTTTCCCCGAGGCCCAGCTCGCCGATGCCGCGAATCACCGACAAGGGCGTCCGCAACTCGTGTGACGCATCTGCGGTGAAGCGCCTGAGCTGGTCGAACGAGGACTCCAGACGCGCGACCGTGTCGTTGATCACGGCCGCAAGCCTGCCGATTTCGTCGTGTGCATTCGGCACCGACACACGCTCGTGCAGGCGATCGGCGGTGATGCGACGCGCTTCGCCGGCGAGCTGATCGATGGGCGCCAGTGCGCGCCGCGCCAGGACATACCCGCCGACGCCAGCGAGCACGACAATAACCGGCAGACCGAGGACGAGCACGACGAGGATCTCCCCAAGTTGCTGTTCGACCCGCTCCTCGGGACTCGGCTCGGCGGCACGACCCGGATCGGCGTGTGCTGCTTCTTCGAGCTGTTCGCGGAATTCGTGACGCACCGCCAGGAACGTAACTGTCGCGTAGACGACCAGCATCAACGCCAGGACGGCTGTATACCAAGCCGTCAGTCGCACGCGAATCGACGGTGTGGACCACCACCGCATCAAGGCTCGCCTTCTCGTACGACGAATCCGACGCCGCGCACCGTGTGGATCAACCTGGCGGCCCCTTCCGAGTCGACTTTGCGCCGAAGCCGCGCCATCTGGACATCGATGACGTTGTCGAGCGGCGTGGCACGGCGCGGCTCCTTCCAGACGTCTCTCGCGAGCATCTCGCGTGACACGAGATGCCCCTGGTGTCGCAGCAGATATTCGAGCAGGTCGAACTCGCGGCCGGTCAGGTCGACCACGCGATCGCCACGGACCACTTTCCGCGCGACGAGATCCATCTCCAGGTCCGCCACCTTCAGTCGGAACAGATCCGACGGGCGGCCCCGTCGGAGCAGCGCCCGGATGCGGGCCAGCAACTCGGGCAGCGCGAACGGCTTCACCAGGTAGTCGTCCGCGCCGAGATCGAGCCCGATCACCCGATCGTCGATCCCGTCGCGTGCCGTGAGGATCAGCACCGGCGTGTCGATGTGCCGTTGCCGCAGGGTCTGGAGAATTTCCAGTCCGCCACGGCCCGGCAGCATCAGATCGAGCAGGACCAGGTCGAACCGTTCCGCATTCGCTCGGTAGAAGCCGTCTTCGCCAGTCGTCGCCACGACGACCTCGTAGTGTTCACTCTGGAGCGCCGATGACAGCACCTGCGCGAGCTTCCGCTCGTCCTCGACAATCAGCACACGCACCACGTGGCATGTTACCGGCCAGCGCTGACTCCGAATCTGACTTTTGTGTCAGGCCCTTCGGCCTGCTCCGGAGATTGAAATGGCATCGCGACCAAGCCCGGGCATGACGCAGTGCTCATCCGCCCGGCGTCGTCGAGTCCATAGACGACGGACTCGGCATGAGACGAGGGCGTGTACGTCCCGAGCAGCCGATCGTAAATCGTCAGCAGGTTGGCATAGTTCGAATTGGTTTCCGACACGTCCCTCGAGTGATGAATCTTGTGCACGTTCGGCGTCACCCAGACGAGCGACAGGACGCGATCGAGCGAGGGCCAGACCCGGATGTTGCCGTGTTCGATCACGCCGTTGGTGGCCTGCAGCAGCCTCTGAATCATGACCGCCTGAGCCGGAATGCCAAGCAGCCACACCGGCACGATTGCGAACATGAAGCGCCACACCGTCTCGACTGGGTGCGTCCGGTAGGTTGTCGTCACGTCGACGAAGTCGTCGCTGTGGTGGACGCGGTGGAATCGCCACATCGCCGGCCACGCGTGCATCGTCCGATGCGACAGGTAGCCGACCGAAAAATCGAGCACGACGATCCCGACAACGATCTCCAGCCACGCCGGCCATCCGAGCCACGCCAGCGCGCCGGCTGGACGAAGCGCCAGGGCCGCCGTCGCCGCAACCGAGGCCAAGATCCAGTTCGAGAAAAACGACACCGCCGTCAGGCCGAGGTTCGCGCGTCGTCGGCCGCCGGTCGATGCCTGAGCCGCAAACATCGGCACGGCCGTCTCGATCAGGGCGCCTACCGCCATCACGGTCAGGATGATTGTGATGTTCGTCAAGAAGTCGCGAGCAGTCATGAATGCCTCCTCGCGGCTGATGCTAGAGGCTGGCGACTCGACCGGAACTGACGAGTACCTGATCTTTCTGTCAGGATTCCCAGAATGAGCCGCGTTGCCACAGAATCAGGGATGTACGACGTTTCAGGGAGAAGAGGGCCTGATGCGCTCATCACGAATTGCCGCGACACTCATGGTCCTGCTGATTGGCGGGCCGTCTCTGGCCAGCGGACAGGACGTTCCCGCCGAATATCAACAGGTACTGACGACGCTCGGGAGGCAGGGGGACTTCAAAGACAAGGTCCTGAAGGTCAACATCCCGCGCAGCGACGTCACGGTCACGGTTGCGGGCGTCGCCACGCCGACGCCGTTCGGTTTCGGCGGCTGGGTCGCGATGACGAAGGGTGACGGCGGCCACGACGTCCTGATGGGCGATCTCGTGCTGCTCCAGGATGAAGTCAACCCGGTGATGTCGGCGCTACTCGACAACGGATTCGACGTCACCGCGCTCCACAATCACTTCTTCTGGGACGAGCCGCGCATGTTCTACATGCACGTCCACGGACATGGGGCGCCGACGGAGCTCGCGCAGAAGCTGAAACCCGCGATGACCCTGATCGGCAAGGGAGGCTCGGCCGCGGCGTCCACCTCAACACCGACCGCGCCACCATCGCCGACGATCAACACCGCGAAGCTGGTCGAGATCGTCGGCGCGCAGGGCGAGCAGAACGGCGCCGTGTACAAGTTCACGCTCCCGCGTAACGATCTCAAGGTCGTCGAGATGGGCGCGACCATCAACGCGCGGATGGGACTCAACACGTGGGCGGCGTTCACTGGCACCGACGACAAGGCGGCGATCGCCGGGGACGTGGCGATGCTCGAGGGTGAGGTCACGCCGGTCCTCAAGGCGTTGCGGAAGAATGGCCTGGACGTCGTCGCAATCCACCACCACATGACCAGCGACAGACCGATGATCGTGTTCCTGCATTACTGGGGCACGGGCCCGGCCGAGACACTGGCGACCGGCTTCAAGGCCGCGGTGAACGAACTCGGCAAGCACGGCGCCGCGCCGACTCGATGAAACAGTGCGGGTGGCGTGCGTTCCTTCTGGCGCTCGCCGCATTCTCGACAGTCACTCCCTGGGTGCGCGTCGCGGCGCAGGGCGGGACTCCTTCGCTGCGCGCCGGTGCCATCTCAGCTCCGATCGTGATCGATGGGGAGTTGACCGAGGCGGCCTGGGCATCGGCCGACGCCATCGAGGATTTTCGTCAGACGGATCCAGATGAGGGTGCGCCGGCGTCGAGCCGCACGCGCGTCCAGGTGCTAGCTGACACCCATGCGATCGTGATCGGCATCGTCTGTGACGACCCGAGTCCAGACCGCCTCGTCAGCTTCAGCGTTCGCCGCGACGCCGTGCTGGACTCCGAGGACCACGTGCGCATCGTCCTCGGTCCGTTCGCTGACGGCCGATCGGGATACGTCTTCGCGGTGAACCCGAGCGGCGCACGATACGACTCCCTGATCAATCCGGGTGGCGAGAGCGACAACCCCGACTGGGACGGGATCTGGGAGGCGGCGACCGCACGGTTGCCGACAGGATGGAGTGCAGAGATCCGGATTCCCATCCTCACGCTCACCTTCAATCCCGGCCTCCACGAGTGGCAGTTCAACGTTCAGCGCCGACTTCAACGGCGGCTGGAAACGGATCGCTGGGCGTCGCCCAATCGCCAGTATCAGGTGACCCAGACGAGTCGCGCCGGGTTGCTCACCAATCTGCCGGATTTCGACCTGGGCCTCGGCCTGACCGTGCGGCCGGCGGTCACCAGCGGGGGTGGCATTCCGGCGCCCGAGGCGCACCTCGAAGGCGACTTTCAGCCGAGCCTCGACATCAACCAGCGCATCGGCGCGAATGTCCTCGCCTTCGGAACCGTTAACACCGACTTCGCGGAAACCGAGGTCGACACGCGCCGGACCAATCTGACTCGGTTCCCGCTGTTCTTTCCTGAGAAGCGCACGTTCTTCATCGAAGGCGACGACATCTTTTCTTTTGGCCTCGGCGTGAATCAGGACGTGATCCCGTACTTCAGCCGGCGCATCGGCCTCGTCGGCGATCAGGAAGTGCCGATCCTCGCGGGAGGCAAGATCAACGGCCGGATCGGCAACACGAGCTTTGGTGGCGTTGCGGTCGGCACGCGACCCGCGCCGGGTGTCGTCGACACCCACGCGTTCATGGGCGTCGCGCGGGTGAAACACAACCTCTGGAGGGAGTCATGGATCGGCGCGATCGGCACCGTCGGCGATCCGCTGAATCGGTCCGGCAGCTGGCTGGGCGGCGCTGACTTCACGTATGCGACGTCGCGCTTCCGAGGCAACAAGAACTTTCTGGTTGGAGCATGGGCGCTCGCGACCGACCGGGAGGACCTCGGTCACGACGCCACTGCGCGAGGCGTCAAGATCGATTATCCCAACGATCTCGTGGACATGGCGCTCACCTACAAGCGCATCGGCCACGACTTCGATCCGTCGATCGGATTCGTCCCGCGGGCGGCCGTACAGCTGTGGAACGCAGCGGTGGATTTCAGCCCACGCCTGTCGCGCGGCCCGATTCAACAGATGTTCTTCGAGTTCGAGCCGTCTCTCGCGACCGACTTGTCGGGACGGTGGGAGAGCTATCGCGTGTTCTGGGCGCCCATCAATTGGCGGTTCCGCAGCGGCGATCGCGTCGAGTTCAACGCGGTGCCCGTCGGGGAACGCCTGACCGAGCCGTTCGAGATCGCCACGGGCGTCTCGATCCCGCCGGGGTCGTACGAGTGGATGCGCTACCGTCTCGAGGCGGGGACCGCTCAGAAGCGTCGCTTCTACACCCAGCTCACGTGGTGGTTCGGCGATTTCTACAACGGACGCCTGGACCAGTACCAATGGACTGGCGCGTGGAATCCGAAACCGATTGCGACGGTCGAGTTCTCCGGCGAGCGGAATGTCGGCCGGCTGGCCACCGGCGATTTCACGCAGACAGTCGCCGGCACTCGTCTGCGAGTGAACTTCTCACCAGATCTCTCGCTCAGCAGCTACATCCAGTACGACACGGACATCGAGTCGATCGGCACCAATACCAGGCTTCGTTGGACATTCCGTCCAGTTGCGGATCTGTTTATCGTCTACAACCACAATATTCGATCGATCGTGGATCGGTGGCGACTCGATTCGAATCAGCTGCTGATCAAGCTCCAGTACGCCTGGCGGCTGTAGGCACCCGGAATGCGAAGCTCACTCGTGACGATCGTCGATGGCGGGGAATCGCGGGGCGCACAGATGATTTACGTCGAATCGGTCAAGTGACCAGTGATACTGCTTCCCGTATTCCGACACCTGACACGAGACGGGTGGCTGCTCTTCGCCACCCGTTTCGTCCGGCTATTTGCCTACGGATCGTTGTCCGTCGTCCTCGTCTTCTACCTCGTCGGCATCGGCCTCAATGAGACCCAGACCGGATTGCTGCTGACGCTCACGCTGATCGGCGACACGGTCGTGTCGCTGGCGCTGACGACGCGGGCTGATCGGGTTGGGCGCCGGCGGATGCTCACGATCGGCGCCATCCTGATGGCCGCCGCGGGTGTGGTCTTCGCCTCAACGAGTCATTTCGGGCTGCTGCTCGTCGCCGGAACCATAGGCGTGATCAGTCCCAGCGGTCACGAGGTCGGCCCGTTCCTTTCGATTGAACAGGCAGCGCTGTCCCACGTTGTGACGGATCGCGATCGAACTGAGACGTTCGCGTGGTACACCCTCGTAGGATCGATCGCGACGGCGCTCGGCGCGCTCGCCGCAGGCAGCAGCACGCGCCTGCTCCTTGTCAACGGCATTGCTCCAGTCCCTAGCTATCGAGTCGTCGTCGTGCTGTACGCGATTCTCGGACTCGTGCTCGCAATATTGTTTCAACGTCTCTCCCACACCGCCGAGGCAGCAACCTTGGGCGAGAGACACGCACTTAAACTCACGGTCGCAGGCCTCTCCGGCCTCGATCGATCACGCGATATCGTGTTGAAGCTCTCCGCGCTGTTCGCACTCGATTCGTTCGGCGGCGGCTTCGTCATCCAGAGTTTCGCCGCCTATTGGTTCCACCTTAGGTTCAATGTGGATCCAGGCGCGTTGGGTGTGATCTTTTTCTGGGCGAACATTTTCGCAGGCCTGTCGGCGCTGGCGGCATCCAGGCTGGCAGCTCGAATCGGGCTGGTCAGGACGATGGTCGTCACGCACTTGCCGTCCAACATCCTGCTGATTCTCGTTCCGCTGATGCCCACGCTCTGGTCGGCTGTTGCGGTGCTGCTCGTGCGGTTCAGTATCAGTCAGATGGACGTGCCGACGCGACAGTCCTTCGTCATGGCCGTCGTGCCGCCCGAGGAGCGATCGGCAGCGGCCGGCGTGACCGGCGTGGCCCGAACGATCGGCGCAGCGATCAGCCCGCTCTTTGCGGGCATGCTGTTCGCGCATCCCGCGCTCATCAGCGTGCCGTTTTTCGTCGCTGGTGTGCTGAAGAGCGGGTACGACCTGACGCTATATCGATCGTTCGTCGCCATTCATCCGCCTGAAGAGCACCCCTTACCGGATCGTGCCCTGCATTAGACGCGTAGGCGCTGGTACTTCTCCGAGGAGGTCAGCTTGAGCGACCATGATCTTACCTGTCAGGCGGCCTCCTCTCTGAATGCTCGGATCTTGGCGCCTAGATGGCGCCGTCCCGCCGGACGAGGTCCCAACACCGGCTGCGAGCTGCCCGTCGTGGAGGGATCGACACGATCGACCTGTCATCACGTCCGTACATGGCTAGCCTGGGAGCGACCCGGTGCAACGCCTCGCGCAGCAGCGGCAGCGAAATGGCAAGGGGCTGCTCGCGCACACGACCAGTCAGAAGGAGGTGGCGGTGAGCCACGCCATGGGTGCGATATCCTGCCGGGACCGCGGCAAGCGCGCGGCGCTCGTCTCCATTGTCGCCGCGCCACGCCGTTCTCGCCGACGGCGCCGATCGAGCCGGTCATGTCGGTCAGCTCGCGGGCGGCCCCATCCGGCGCCGACCCCTCTGCCAGCCGCCCGATCACCGGACGGTCGCCTGGCGCCAGAGTGATGCGATGCAGAAAGAGTACCCGCCTGGGTTCGTTGAGATGCTCGCCAGGGTCGAGCGTATCGACCCATGTTTTCCGCGGATTCTCGAGCTGCGCGCTGATTTTGTGGCCAAGCTGGCCAACCCAGAGGCGAATTCAGAGGCGCTGCGCCGACCTCGGTGCTGTTGTTGCTTCCAGTCCAGCATGGCCGAAGACATAGTCAGAGCAAACACTCCCGCACTCTCTGGCGCAGATCGCGCCCTCAAGCTATTGGTCTGAGAGCCCCACTGGGCCGCAGAACTCGCCCTCACTTTGAACTAGGGAATCGGAGCCCTGACCGTTCGAGTATTGACCTGCGATGGATGGACGGCGCCTCTCTGAATCGCGCCCGTTGTGCTGCGGCAATCGACCCGCCACCGTTGTTGCGATGGCGGCGAGGCGGTTCACACGACGGTATGCGGAATCGGGCACTGGTGTCGTCCTTCCGCGGGGCGTCGCGTGCCTCGGTGAGATGGGCCACGAGGACTCACGACCGACCGCGATCCTGTTCCACCACGGCTTTCACCTCCTCGACAGAAGGCGGAGCCTTGCCCTTGCGCCGGCGTTTGGCGATCCATTTCTTCATGGCCGCCACGCCGATCCTGCGCCGTTGTCCAGGCACCTTCTCGCCGAAGTTCTTGCCGCGCGACGAGGCATGCTCGACCGTCGCGTTGAGCTCCGCCCCGAGCAGAATCGCCAGCCCGGAGAGGTAGAACCAGAGCAACAGGATCATGACGGCGCCGATGAGACCATACGTCTCCGTGTAGCGGCCCCAAGCGGCCACGTAGTACTTGAAACCGAGTGATGCCAGCAACCACAGGATCGTCGCCATCACCGCCCCGGGCGTCAGCCAGATCCATCGCTGCTCGGCGTCCGGCGCGAAGTAATAGACGAGTGTGATCCCGAGGCCGACCAGGGCAAAGATAACGGGCCACTGCAGAATCTTCCAGGTCCATTCGAACGGCGGCCCGAGACGCCAGAGGTCAGCGAGGCGCGTCGCGAGGGTCGGACCGGCTAGGACGAGCGCAAACGACACGAGAATGAAGAGCGCGAGACCGACTGTCAGGGCGATCGCCAGCAGGCGCACCCGCCACCACGGGCGGGATTCTTCGACGCCATAGGCATGGTTGAGCGTGTCGATGACGGCAGTCATCGCCGCCGACGAGCTCGTCACCGCCAGCAACATTCCGAGAGTCAGGAGTCCCGTGTCATCACTATCAGAGATCTTCGTGAGCTGGTCCGTGAGGAGTTGCAGTGCCGCTGGCGGCAGCAGGCCACCGAAGGTCCGGAACAGGTCATCAATGAGCGTGCTGACCGGAAAGTAGCTGGCCAGTGCTACCAGAAACAAGAGCGTGGGGAACAGCGCAAAGAAGAAGTAGTAGGCAAGCTGCGCGGCCAGTGCGAAACAGTTGTCTTTCCAGAAGGCTTTCCAAAGCGTCCGGCTGGCGATCTTCGACCACGAGATCGGCAAGTCGAAGTACCGGAGGAGGAAGGTCACGGCTCCTCGATTCAACTGCAAAGACTGTGCGCGAGAACGGACCAGTCTAGACTTATCACGTCTGCGGTCTGGGGGCCCTGTCGGCGACGACGATGGCGGCGGCGCCCGACCCGTCCCGCCTTGAAGGTGAGCTTGGCCGAGGTCTGCGCGCCTACGACACGCGGGCGATATCGTCCGGCAAGCCCGTCAGAACGCGTTTATCTTACGCTGCTATCGCACGGAGGTGCTCAACGTCCCACAGCTTCGAGTCGTCTAGGAAGCGGCACGCGATCACGTTGCGTGATTGCAAGAGTACAACGCGGAGCCAACCCCTTCCGCCACGGCTCCCTCCGTTCCAACCCGCGAAATTTGGGCTCACCAGCCTTCGCTCATGAAAACGGAAGGCCGTCCCGCCGTAACGACGATCGCTTCTGCCGGCTCGGAGGCGGACGGCTGTTGGGTCCGATTACGGGTGTGTTCGTCAACGCGGGACAAAGCGATCGCAGCGTCTGAGCGGCGCATCGACTTCGGCGCCGCGCGGTTCGAGCGCTCTGTCGATGCGATGGCCACTCGCCAGCGCGTCGAGGACATCCTCACGACCGACGAGATCGCGGGACTCGAGCTGTTCGTCGACCCTGCGAACTGCACGCAGTGCCACAACTTCCTCGCCGCGCTATGGCGACGCCGCCGCGGGCCGGTCGTTCAACAACCACCGGGCTATCCGGTGATACGCTCGCGGCCATGCCTAATCAACGACCCTTTCCGCTGAGCGATCACGGCGAGGAAGGGCGCGCGTTCCTGCAAGCGCGGGTCGCGTTGTTCTGGAAAGTGCTGTTCTTCATCATCCTGCTTGGCAGCGGCCTCGGCGTGGTCGGCGCAGTGGCCAGCCCGGGCTTCGACCTGCTGCTCACTATCGCTTCCACGCTAAATGCCGCACTCCTGTGGTGGATCGCGAGCACGGGCGAACGCTCGATTCGTGTCAGCCGATGGTTGGACGCGGGCGGACTGTTAATCAATTCGCTGATCAGCGCGCTGATCGGCCGCTACCTGCTCGCGACCTTCGCCAACGATCACGGGCTCGCAACGATGCAAGCGGTAGACATGGCCGACGGGTATGTGTCGATGCTGCAGCTCGACGGCATGGGTTTGATGATGGCGATTCGCGCCGCGCTCATTCCCTCGTCGCCGCGGCGGACCGCGGTGGTCACGGCTGCCTTCGCCGTCCCGATGATCGCCGTGACGGCGGTACTGCTCCCCCTCGCGGATGGTGGACTGCAGTGGCGCGGCCTCGACTCCGGTGCCCTGCCCTGGCTGCCGGCCGGCTCGGTGATGATGTGGGGCTTCACGATCATCACCTGCACGGTGATCTCGTGGGTGATCTACGGCTTGCGCGCGGAGGTGCGCGAGGCACGCCGGCTCGGGCAATACGTGATTGAAAAGAAGATCGGCGGCGGTGGCATGGGCGAGGTCTATCGCGCTCGCCACGGCATGATGCGTCGGCCCTCGGCGATCAAGCTGTTGCGCCCGGATCAGAGCGGCGCGGCGAGCCTCGCGCGGTTCGAGCGCGAAGTGCAGCTCACCGCACGACTCACCCATCCGAACACCATCACGATCTTCGATTACGGGCGCACCCACGACGGCGTCTTCTACTACGCGATGGAGCTGCTCGACGGCGCCACGCTCCAGCGCATTGTCGCGGTGAACGGCCCTCAGCCGCCTGGCCGCGTCGTGCGGATCCTGTCGATGGTGTGCGGTGCGCTCGCCGAAGCTCACGCGATCGGCCTGATCCATCGCGACATCAAGCCCGCCAACATCATGCTGTGCATGCAGGGCGGCGAACGCGACGTCGTCAAGCTCCTCGATTTTGGTCTGGTGAAGGAGTTCGAGGTTGATCGAAGCGCGAACCTGACCGGCGAGAACGTCGTCCTTGGCACGCCCCAGTACATGGCGCCGGAGTCGATCCTGAAGCGGGAGTCGGTCGACGCCCGCGCCGATATTTACGCGGTGGGAGCGGTCGCCTACTTCCTGCTCGCCGGCACCGACGTTTTCGATGGCAAGTCGGTCGTCGAAGTGTGCAGCCAGCACCTGTATCAGCAGCCGAACTCCCTGCGCAAGAGGGGCGTCGCGGTGTCTCCCGAGCTCGACGCGGTGGTGCTCGCCTGCCTCGAAAAGGATCCGAATCTCCGGCCACAGACCGTCGTTGAACTCCGTCAACAGATCGAAGCGTGCCCGGTCGAGCCCTGGGACCGTGAGGCCGCGCTGGCGTGGTGGCGGATGTTTCCGACCGACGTACACGACGACGAGCCAGTGCTGCGGCCGACCGAGGTACACACCATCGCGGTAGATGCCATGCAGCGTTAGACCGTGCCGATTGGCTTCAGACCTCAGACCTGCCGTCAAGGCAGGGACGTCCTGCTTGCCGCGGTAGGATAGGTCATCGGCGCCTGGAGGCGGTCGGTAGGAAACATCAGGGCCATTCCGCGGTTGGCATAACGCTCCTTCTGGGACTCTGCTGAACCCGAGGCCGGTGTAAGGGTACGAACGAGTTTGTTCCAGACGCTGAGGGTCCGGGCAAGCCGACCATTCTCCTAGCGAAGCGAATCAGGGTTCAAGCTCGTCGCAGCCAGTGACCGTGCGGTTCCAACTCGCGATATTTAGGCTCACCACAATTTCCTCAGCACTCTGATCCGGCGCCAAGTAGTTGAAAAGTGGCGCCGTTACGGCGGTTCAAGTGACGCCTGATCAGCCCCAGCGCCATGCCCGAAGGGCACGTATTGAGCACGTGGAAGATGGTGCTCAACGCAAGTTCTCCGTTTTCAGCAGTTAAGTGTTTGGCGGAGAGGGTGGGATTCGAACCCACGTGCCCCTTGCAGGACAAGACGCTTTCGAGGCGCCCCCGTTACGACCACTTCGGTACCTCTCCGCTCTGGTGAGATGACCCGATCGCCCGGAACTTCCGATTATAGCAGCCCTCGATAACCGGGTGCCGCTCAGGGCGCCGGCGGCGCGAGCGGCATCAGGATCGCCACCGGCTGCCCGTCGGCAACAACCACGACAGCGTCCATCTTCCCCCTGGTCCGCAACCGCGCGCTCGGCGGCATCACCTCGCGCAGGAAATTGACGTAGTTTCCGTTCAGCGAGATTCCGTCCGGCGTCGAGAACGCGTTCTTGAAGCTGCCGGTCGTCAGCTGGCCAAGCCCGATCTCATGATCGTACGGCGCCGTCATTCGCCCCGCGAGGATCTTCGCGCTCTCGGGCGGTATCACAACCGACGGCAAGGCGGCCGGCTTGGCAAACTTGACGTCGACCGAGAGGCCGCCGTCGGTCACGAACGTTCGCCCGTCGGGCATGTTCATCACTCGCGACCATGCGGGTGGCGCGACGACAGCCGGCGATGACGGCTTGATTTCGGTCTGGCCGATCGCCGTGGTGCCAGCCAGGGAGGTGATGAGGTATCCCGCCAGCGCGATCGAGACGCGTCGGAATCTCTTCATGTGGGACAGCTCCAAGTCTAGATCCGATATGATGCGCCGGTTCGCGGAGTCGCGCTCCATGCCCCCTCGCCAGTCGGATCAGTCTCCTCGTCCCGATGTCATCGTCGACTTCAGCCTTCGCCATGGGCTGTTGTTCGTGAGTGTCCAGAACATCGGCGCGGCCAGCGCATACCAGGTCGTCACCCGTTTCGATCATCCGTTCCGCGGTCTGGGTGGCAGGAAAGACCTCGACCGGCTCGCGCTGTTTCGCTCGCTGCTGTTCCTGCCGCCCGGCAAGCGCATTCGTCAGCTCGTCGATTCCGCCGACGCGTACTTCCAGCGCGAAGAACCGACGCGTCTGACCGCGACCATCACATACGCCGACCGCGACGGCCGGCGCTACACCGACGTCATTCCGCACGACCTCGAGGTCTATCGCGACCTCGCCGAGCCGCTGCCGGCCGACATCGCCAGGCGGCGCAGGAGCTGATCGATGGCCACAGCCACGCGCAACGACCCGTACGGACACTTCAACTTCATCGTCGAGATCGATGGCGCGACCGTGGCCGGCTTCACCGAGATCACCGGCCTGGCCAGCGAGGTGGAGGTGATGAGCTATCGCGAGGGTGGCGAAACCCGTGTGCGACAGCTGCCCGGCCTCACGAAGTACCCGCGTCTGATCCTCAAGCGCGGCTTCACCGCCGACCGGACGCTGTGGAACTGGCATCGCACCGCATTGAACGGGAAGGTGGAACGCAAGGCCGTCCAGATCATCCTGCTCGACAGCGCTCGCAAACCGGTCGCCCGTTGGAACGTGGTCGAAGCCTGGCCGGCGAAGTGGCAGGGTCCGGACCTGAACGCACAGTCCAGCGACGTGACAATCGAGTCCCTCGAGCTGGTGCACGAGGGGCTCGAACTGGCGGACTGACAGAAGGAGGACCCGGGAACCAGGACCAGGTCCCCGGTCGCCGGCCATGTAGAGAATTGGCCATCGGCTCCGACTACCAGGTGAACGCCCCGTTTGCGGGCCTCACGAAGGAGTTGCTCGATGGCCAACCGACAGAAGATCACGACCTTTCTCTGGTTCAACGGAAACGCCGAAGACGCCGCTCGGTTCTATACCGACGCGTTCTCCAACTCGAGGGTGACCAACGTTGCCCGCTGGGGCGAGGGCGGTCCGGCTCCGGCCGGCAGCGTGATGACCGTCAACTTCGAGCTCGACGGCCAGCAGTTCGTCGCGCTGAATGGCGGCCCGGAGTTCCCGTTCACGCCCGCTATCTCGTTGCTCATCAGCTGCGAGTCCCAGGAGGAGGTGGACAGGATGTGGGCGAGGCTGACCGCCGACGGCGGGCGGCCCGGCCGCTGCGGCTGGCTGACCGACCGGTTCGGCGTATCGTGGCAGGTCGTCCCCAAGGCGTTGGGCGAGCTCATGAACGGACCGGACCCCCACGCCTCGGCCCGTGTGGCCCGAGCCCTGATGGCCATGGACAAGCTCAATCTCGACGAGCTGCGGCGCGCCCACGAGGCCGCGTAATATTCACTCACTCCGAGGAGCGACCGCCGTGAAGTACATGCTGATGATGCACACACCGGGCAACGGCCCGCTGCAGATTGCCAGCTGGCCCGCCGACGACATCAAAGCGCACATCGCATTCATGATGAACTTCGGCCGGAAGCTGGCCGCCGCCGGTGAACTGGTCGGTGCGGAAGGGCTGAGCGGGCCCGAGCAGGCCCGGCGCGTTCGCGCCGGCGCCAGCGGCGAGGCCATTACCGACGGCGTCTTCCCCGAAACGAAGGAGTTCCTGGCCGGCTACTGGATCGTGGACGTGGACTCGCCCGAGCGCGCCTATGCCATCGCGGCCGAGGCCTCGGCCGCGCCCGGTAAGGGCGGAGAGCCGCTGAACATGCCAATCGAAGTCCGCCAGGTGATGAGCGGGCCGCCGCCGGAGTGGACACCCGGCGCGTGACGCCGCTCGATCCCGCGACCCAGGATCTGCTGCGCACGCTCGCGCCGCAGGTCCTGGGCACGCTCGTTCGCCGCTATCGCGACTTCGCCGATTGCGAAGACGCGGTTCAGGAGGCCCTCATTGCCGCGGCCGCACAGTGGCCGGCGCAAGGGCTGCCCGCGAATCCGAAGGGCTGGCTGATCACCGTCGCGACACGGCGCCTCACCGACCAGGTGCGCGCCGATACCGCGCGACGGCTGCGCGAGCAGCTCGTCGTGAGCCTGGTGCCCGCCGACGAGCAGATCGCGCTTGCCGCGGATGCTGCCGGCGTCAACGAGCGCGACGAAACGCTCGACCTCTACTTCACCTGCTGTCACGCGGCGCTCTCCGCGGCGTCGCAGGTGGCCTTGACGCTACGCGCCGTCGGTGGCCTGACGACGGCGGAGATCGCCCGCGCGTTTCTCGTGCCCGAGGCGACGATGGCGCAGCGGCTCAGTCGCGCGAAACAGACCATCAAGGCCGCCGGCGGCTATTTTCCCGCGCCCTCCAATCAGGAGCGCCTGGATCGAATGCCGGCCGTGCTCCACGTCGTGTACTTGATCTTCAGCGAAGGCTACTCCGCCAGCAGCGGCGATCGCGTCACGCGCGTCGAGCTCTCGAGCGAAGCCATTCGCGTGGCGCGACTGCTGGCCGAGCTCGTCCCCGGCCATCCAGAGGTGCTCGGCCTGCTCGCGTTGATGCTGTTCACCGATGCAAGGCGCGCGGCAAGGACTGGCCCGAACGGCGAGCTGGTGCCGCTCGACGAGCAGGACCGGTCGGCGTGGGATCGTCGCGCCATCGACGAAGGCGATCGTGTGCTGCAGCGAGCGCTCGCGCGAGGAATGGTCGGGCCGTACCAGATTCAGGCCGCCATTGCCGCTCTCCACGACGCGGCGCCGAGTACCGACGCAACCGACTGGCCGCAGATTCTCGCGCTGTACGGACTGTTGCGCAGGGTGGACGACAGTCCGATGGCCCGGCTGAGCGAGGCCATCGCCCTGGCGATGGTCGAGGGTCCTGCCGCGGGGCTCGTGGCGCTCGACGAAGTCGCCGCAGACCCGCGTCTTGCCGATCACCATCGCCTCGACGCGGCTCGAGCGCACCTGCTCGAACGCGCCGGAGATCGCGGTGCCGCGATCGCGTGCTACCAACGCGCGGCGGCTCGAACCACGAGCAGCCCGGAGCGGAACTACCTGCTCCTGCACGCGGCACGCCTGGCCGACGCTCTGTCGATCGAATCCGGATAAGGGCGCACGCGACGCGTGCCTGCGGTGTTTCGCGGTATTCTTGCCCGGTACTCGACACTGGCGAGGCTGCGCCTCAGACCGGCGAGCATGTTCGACGTGGCTCCGCCTCGCCAGCACGGCATCTCTGGCCCGGCCTCCGGCCCGGGCGGCGGAGGGCGGATCGCCATGTCATCCAGGGGTCCATTGAGCGGCTGCGGCGTCTCGCGTCGGGACCTGATGCGACTCGGCGCCGGCGGCTTCGGATTCGGCCTGTTCGGCGGAATCGGGCCGGTGCCCTTCGTCCTCGGCCAGGCCAGCCGCGCCGCGGCCGGCAACACCTCCGGCCGCATCCTCGTCGTCTTCGAGTGGTTCGGCGGCAACGACGGCCTGAACACCGTCGTGCCCTACGGCGACCCGATGTACTACAAGCACCGCCCCACCATCGGGATCAAGGAAAAGGACCTGCTGAAGATCGACGCGCACGTCGGCTGGCACAAGTCGATGCGCGGCATGAAGCAGCTCTACGACGCCGGCAAGGTGGGCATCGTCCAGGGCGTCGGCTACGACCAGCCGTCGTTCTCCCACTTCACCTCGATGTCGTTCTGGCACACCGCGGCACCCAACAGCGGGAACGAGTACGGATGGATCGGCCGCACCGCGTCGGCGCTCGATCCTGCGGGCCAGCGCGAGAACTTCATCGTCAACATCTCCGACAGCCAGACGCTGGCGGTGAAGGCCGAGAAGCACGTGCCGCTGGTGTTCATCGATCCGATGCGCTTCCAGCGCGACGTGTTCGCGCAGGAGAAGGGCGTCCTCGACAGCCTCGCCGCGCAGCACACGCCCACCGGCGACGCGCACGAGTATGTGTTGGAGGTGACACGAAGCGCCGCCCAGGCGTCAGAGGTCGTACGCGCGGCGTGGAGCCAATACACTGCCAAGGCCAACCCGGATTTGCGACTGCTCGACCTCGACAAGGTTGCGGCCCTCATCGAAGCCGACTTCCCCACGCGGCTCTATTACGTTCCGCTCCGCAACAGCTTGTTCGACACGCACGTGAACCAGGCCTCGCCCCACGATCGGCAGCTCGAGTACTGCTCGGATGCCATCGCCGGTTTCTTCCAGGAGCTGGAACGCATCGGACGGGCCGACGATGTGGTGATGTATGTCTACAGTGAGTTCGGCCGGCGCGTCCCGGAGAACACCAGCCTCGGGACCGATCACGGCACGGCGCAGGTGAACTTCGTCATCGGCAACCGGGTGAAGGGCGGCTTGTACGGCAACGCGCCAAGCCTCACCAACCTGGTGCTCGGCGACAATCTGGAGGCCACGGTGGATTTCCGTCGCGTGTACGCCACGGTGATCCAGGGCTGGCTCGGCGCCGACGCGACCCAGGTCCTCGGGCAGCCTTTCGCGCCGCTCGACATGTTCCGGGCCTGACGGGGGACGACGATGACCACACGCGTCAATTGGTCGCCCGGGCCCTCGTCCTGGAAGGACGACCTGACACCCATCTCGTCTGCCGATTGGAACTACGACCGCGCGGCACACCTCCTGACGCATGCCGGATTCGGCGGCACCCCGACGGACATCGAGGCACTCGCCGGTAAGGGGCTCGAAGCGGCGGTGCGCTGGCTCGTCCACTACGAAAGCATCCCCGATCCCCGGCTGAAGCCATTCGTCGAGTCTGGCCTGTGGGACCTGAGCCTGGACGGCTTCCCGGAGAGCCGGCCCGAGGCCACCGATCGCGCCGAACACCAGGGCAACTCGATGGGCGTCGCGGTCAAGCCAGGCGGCAATCGTCCGGTGCAGCCGGTCTCGGACCGGTTCTTCTACTGGCTGCGCGCGACGATGCTGGAGACCCGCCGGCTGGGTTACTGGTGGGCCGGCCGGATGTTGCAGACGACGCACCCGGTAGAACAGAAGATGGCTCTGCTCTGGCACGGCCACTTCGCGACTCACGAGAACAAGGTCCGCGATTACCGCAAGATGGTCCAGCAGATCGACCTGTTCGAGCGCGGTGCAACCGGGAACCTGCGCGATCTCACCACCCAGGTCGCGAAGAACCCGGGGATGCTCTACTTCCTCGACGCGCAGTACAACGTCAAGGGCGCGCCGAACGAGAACTTCGCCCGCGAGGTGATGGAGCTCTTCACCATGGGCGTCGGCAACTACTCGGAGAAGGACGTGCGCGAGTGCGCCCGCGCGTTCACCGGGTGGTATTTCGACGACCTGTCGTTCAAGGTCGATCCAGCCAAGCACGACGACGGTGAGAAGAGCTTCCTCGGGCGAACCGGCCGCTTCGATGGCGTCGAGGTGCTGAAGATCATCTTCGAGCAGCCGGTGACCGCCGAGTATCTCGCCGGCAAGATCTACCGGTTCCTGGTCCGCGACGAATTGTCCCCGGATCTCCGCGGCAAGCTCGGCAAGGTACTCCGTAAGCACGATTACGAGGTGAAGCCGCTGTTGACGGCGATCTTCTCGTCGCGTGACTTCTACTGCCAGGCGAGCTACGGCGGTCACATCAAGGGACCGGTCGAGCACCTGGTGGCGATGATGAAGCACCTCGGCGCGGACACGATCCCGGGCGTCCCCGACTTCAACCAGTCCACGATCGCGATGGGCCAGCAGCTGCTGAACCCGCCGTCGGTGGCGGGATGGGCCGGCGGGAAGGCGTGGATCACTCCGGGCCTGCTGATTGCGCGCGGCAACGTCGCGCGCGAGGTGCTGATTCCCGACATGACTGGGTTCCGCGACTGGAACTTCACGGCGGGCACCGACGACCTGCTCGGTCGCCGGCTGCGCGACGGCTACGACATCGGCGCGGCGACGGCGGTCAGCGATCCGTCGAAAATGAGCACCTTCGACAAGGTCGCGCTCGAGCGCGACGAGCGGTTCAACACGCGCATCTCCGGCTACATCGGCTGGGAGCAGGCGGCGCGCAAGCTGATCCCGACCCCGCGGCAGGCCGCGCAGATCGACCTCACCCGGATGATCGCCGAGAGCGGCAGCAAGACCACGGCCGAGGCCGTGGACTACTTGCTGTGGCGAATCCTGCGGGTGCCGGCGGCCGCGGCGACGCGGGACGCATTCGTCGGGTTCCTGACACGGGAGCTGGGCACCGACGACATCGAGCGGGCCCACACCTACATGGAAGACGCCCTGCGCATGACCGTCCACCTGATCATGAGCACGCCGGAATATCAGATCGTCTGAGACGCCGCCCGAAATTCACCTTTCTGTAGTCGCCGCTTCCGGCAACGCGAACGACAGATACTCGCCCGACACATTGCCGCCACCGACGGCGACCATGATGTACTGGCGTCCGTTGAAGCTGTAGGTCATCGGCGATCCGGTCTGCGGAGCGGGCATCCACACGGCGCCCACCTGCTGTCCCGTCTTCTTGTCGTAGGCGCGCAGCATCGCGCCGCGCGGGTGCTCCGGCGTCGTCGTCACCTGCGGGTCGCCCATGATCACCAGCGTCTTGGTGACGAGGAGACCGACACCCGACGTGTTCGCCTGCCCCGTCTTTGGAATAGTCATGCCGCGCAGCAGCGGGTGATTGCGGATGTTGTCCGGCGTGTCGCCGTGCGGCGTCTGCCACATCACCTCGCCGCGCTCCAGGCTGATCGCCGCGAGCATGCCGTAGGGCGGCTTGACGATCGGCAGGCCCTGGACCGTCAGACCCTGTGCCGCGGCAGCCGCGGCGGCGCTCGGCGGTGCGGCCTGGGCCGGCGCAGTCTGGGCCGGGGCGGCTGGCGCCTGCGCCTCGCGGGCGCGCTGTGCCGTCAGCGGCGAGTCGGCGGCGCAGCAATCGCCGGGACCCAACACCGGCCGGAATGGTTGCCCGCCGATGCCCGACACGTACTTGATGTCCGAGAACTTCTCCGGAGGCTCGACGAGCGAGCGCGCGCTCGGGGTGTTGCCGGCCGGCGCAAAGACAATGTGCAGCTCGGGATCGTATCCGCCGCCGGGCCAGTTGGTGGCAGTGCCGGCGCCGATGGCGCCCAGGACTCCCTCGACGTTTCCGAGGATCGGCGGCACGAACGGCGAGGTCTCGACCTTGTAGCGCTTCAGCCGCTCCAGCGCTTCGGCGCGCAGCTCGGGCGTGAAGTCGATCACATCGTCGGGGACGCGCATCACGTTGCGTGCGTAGCGCAGCTTCTCGGGCGGATGCGGCTGGGTCGGCGCGTACCACTCGCCGGGCACGTTGCCGGCCGGTACCGGCTTCTCCTCGATCGGCCAGATCGGCTCGCCGGTGACGCGATCGAAGACGTAGAGCCAGGACTGCTTGCTCGGAACCGCGACAACCTTGCGCGGCTTTCCATCGATCGTCACGTCGGCGACGATCGGCGCCGACGACATGTCGAAGTTCCAGATCGGATGGTGCACGAACTGGAAGTGCCACTTTCGTTTTCCGGTCTTCAAATCGACGCAGACCAGGCTCTCGGCGAAGAGGTTGTTGCCAGGTCGGTGACCGCCGTAGAAGTCCGACGATGGCGTCTCGACCGGGAGGTAGACGAGCCCGAGCTCCTCGTCCACGGTGATCTGCGTCCAGACGCCGACGTTGCCGTTGGTCGCCCACGACTCGTTCTGCCACGTGTCGTTACCGAACTGGCCGGGCCTGGGAATCGTGTCGAACTGCCACAGCATTTTTCCGGTCCGCACGTCGAAGGCGCGGACGAGGCCCTTGGTGTTGTCGTGGGTCTCGACCGTCGCACCCTCGCGCATCGCCGATCCGACGATCGCGATGTCCTTGACGATGAGCGGAGTGGAGTGGATGCCGATTTCGCCGGTCTCGAGGTCGATCGGCACGCCGCGGCCCTTCACCACGCCGGACTTGAGATCGACGATGCCGTTACTGCCGAACGTCGGAATCGGCTGTCCGGTCTTCGCGTTCAAGGCCACGAGACGATAACCAGTCGTCACGTAAATGATTCGCTCGTCGCCTTTGCCGTCAGTCCAGTACGAGACGCCGCGGCCAGAGAGTTGGCGCGGCGACA
Organism: uncultured Acidobacteriota bacterium; assembly: GCA_963709325.1. Taxonomy (GTDB): domain Bacteria; phylum Acidobacteriota; class Vicinamibacteria; order Vicinamibacterales; family UBA2999; genus VFZN01. The sequence goes on from CAVPVV010000003.1 coordinate 1,149,338, forward strand.
CCGCGGCCCGACGGCCTTCGCGGAGCGAGTGGACCCAGATGAGCTCGCCGCTCTTCGCTTCGAGCGCGACCACGGCGCGGCGGGTGCCGCCAGTGGTGTAGATGACGCCGTTCACCATCAGCGGCGTCCCTTCCAGCTTGTATTCAGGATACGGTCCGAGGCTATCGGTCTTGAACCGCCATGCCACTTCGAGCTTGTTGAAGTTGGCGGCCGTAATCTGATCGAGCGGCGAATAGCGCGTGCCCTTGACGTCCGCGGTGTAGTGAGGCCACTCGCCCCGGCTGGTGCTGGGCTGACCGCCGCCCTGTCCGGCGACCGGGGCCGGGCTCCACGTCGCCGCCGCGGCCACCAGCACGCTTCCGAACACGATTCGTGTGAGCAGTCTCGACATCGGGCGCTCCTTCCGGACAACCGAACCAGACTGAACCGGACCGGGATTGTATGCCCCCTCGCGCGGCGGGTGCAATGGCGGCAGGCTGGGTCAGGGCGGAGCCGGGCCGCGCCGGTCGCGGAAGAATTCCTGCATCAGCGCGCGGCACTCCTCCTCGCAGACTCCGCCGCGGATCGCGAGCCGGTGGTTGAGTCCCGGCACTTCGTGGGCGCGCTGCGCCGAGACCAGCGCGCCCGCTTTCGGCTCGGTCGCGCCGAAGACCACCAACCCGACGCGCGCGTGAATCATCGCGCCCACGCACATCATGCACGGCTCGACCGTAACGTAGAGCTGTGCGCCCGTCAGCCGGTAATTGCCAACCGCCCGCGCCGCGGCCCGCAGCGCGATCACTTCCGCATGCGCGGTGGGATCGCTCGCGGTAATCGGCTGGTTGTATCCCGAGCCGACGATCGCGCCGTCCAATACGACCACGGCGCCGACCGGAACCTCACCGTTGACGAGCGCCTTTCTCGCCTCTTTGATCGCGGCGTGCATGTAGTCGTCGTCTGTCACGCCGTCGATTGTATTCGGAGGCATCTCGCCGATCGCTCCGTCGGAAACGGTGATTTCTTTCACCGCAGTAATGCACAAAAAGCGGCGTTACTGACAGCATCGTGCCATTGATAGGTGGTGTAACATCCGAAGCATCCCCAATTTCATCGACCCTGCCGAGTCCCCCGGCTCGGCGTTCCTGGAGGACCTGTTGAGTAAATCACCAAGCAAGACCCGCAGCCAGATTGGCACTGTGGCAGATCAGGTGGCCGAATTCATCGGCCGCACGATGGGCGAGCTGTTGAACCGCAAGGATTCGCTGACGAAGCAGATGGCCGACGTCGACGAGCAGATCGCCGACATCCGGCAGCGCGTGGTCCGGCAGTTTGGCAGCTACATGCCTGCGCAGGTCCGGCCCGGACGGCCGGCCGGGCGTAAGCGCCGTACCACCGCGGCGTCCTCTCGCGCGGTGTCGGCTGAGACGCGGCGGAAGATGGCCGAAGCAGCGCGCCGCCGCTGGGCGCGCGAACGCGCGAAGAAGGCCAAGTCGGCGAAGTCGTCCAAGTAGCGGCAGGTTCAGCCAGCTCGCGACCGTATGCCACCGAGGTGTGCGGTCGTCTCGCTGTCCGCGCAGAGCGAGGAGACGCTCCGCACGCTGAACGAAATGCTGGTGTGCGTCCGGGCTGGGAATGACGGGCCGCGGGTGCGGCCAGTGGCCAACCCAACGAGTGGGTTGGCGCGCCCTGCACGACTCGAACGTGCGACCTCCTGGTTCGTAGCCAGACGCTCTATCCAACTGAGCTAAGGGCGCGCAGACTTTTGATTTTACCACAGACGTCCGGGCCGCCGGCTTCAGGGCACAGCGTCACGGCACGGGGCGGCTCAGGCCGTGCCCGACGGGAAACAGCCCCGGAATCGCAATCGGAAGCCGGCCGCCGATTGATGCGTCTCCGGCGAGCGCCCGCACTGCGCTTGCTTCCGCGAGATCCGAGAAGTCGTAGGCAAGGAGCATAGCCGGCACTTCCGGCGTGCCCGCCGCCGCATACGGGCTCCCAAAGAAGATCGCGGCCATCGGCTGCCCTCGCCGGGTAGCACCCCGCGCCAGATCCTGCAGCAGGCGTACGACCGGCGCGCCGAGATCCATCCGGCCGCTGCCCGATGTCACGCGCACGAACACGCCGGCAACGACCGCGTCGTACTTTGCGGCCATCGCGCGGACCAGATCGATCTCGTTGGGTGTCGAGCGGTCCGAGAGCTCCACTGCCTCGGTAGCGGCCCACCGCTTCTTCAGTTCGGGAATCACCGTTCGACTCGGCGCCGCGATCCGCCAACCTGACGGGTAGTCCAGCACCGAGAGGTACAGCACGCTGGCCGTCGCCGGCAATCGCAGCGGAATCTGATTCCGGTCGTCCTTCACCAGCGTGATGCTGCGCTCGCTGATGGCCCGGGCCAGGGCCTGGTGGGCGCGGCCGCCCACCGCCTTCGTGCACTTCGTCGAGCGGCACGCTGCGCGTCCGGTGCAGGCCAAGCCTCGCCTTGGCGCGCAGCACCCGCGTCACCGAGGCATCGATCTGCGCCCGGTCGATGACGCCGCGATCGACCGCTGCCTTGATCGAGGTGAACGCCGCCACCGGATCCGGCGAATCGAGCACCAGGTCCGCGCCGGCGCCGACCGCACGAACCGCCGCCTCGCCCGGCGGCATCATCTTCACGATCGCGTCCATCTTCATCGCATCCGTGACGATGAGGCCGTCGAAGGCGAGATCGCGGCGGAGCAAATCGGTGACCACGGCCCTGCTGAAGGTGGCCGGCCCTTTCTCTGGATCGAGCGCGGGAAGCTCGACGTGCGCAACCATCACCGCGCCAGCGCCGGCCCGGATGCCGGATACGAACGGTGGAAGCTCAATCGCATCGAGGCGATCGCGCGGGTGCGCGATCAGCGGCAGGCCAAGGTGTGAATCGGTGTCCGTGTCGCCGTGGCCGGGAAAGTGCTTGACGGTGGCGAGCATTCCGCCCTGCTGGAGCCCGCGAACGTAGGCGCCGACGAGCGCGCCGACGCGGGCCGGATCCTCGCCGAACGATCGCGTGTTGATTACCGGGTTGCGCGGATTGTTGTTGACGTCGGCGACCGGCGCGAAATTGACGTGAACGCCCATCGCCCGGCCTTCGAGCGCCGTGATTCGACCCACCTCGAAGGCCAGCTGCTCGTCGCCGGCGGCGCCCATCGCCATCGCCCGCGGGAAGCGTGTCGCGCCGGCGATGCGCATCCCGGCGCCGTACTCGAAATCGGCCGCGGCAAGGAGCGGCACCTGAGCGGACGCCTGCAGGCGATTGAGCGTCGCCGCAAGCGCGAACGGATCACCGAGAACGACAGTGCCGTAGGTCGGGTTCAGCATCACCTGCGGAGCCGGCTCGGTGCCGCCGAAGGCAATCACCGCCCCGGCATGACTGTCGCGCACGACTTTCGACAACCGATCGAACTCGTCGCTGTCGGTCGGCAGATACGTCGAGTCGAATTCCGGGGCGATGAGCTGCCCGATCCGATCGTCGAGCGACAGTTTTGCGAGCGTCTGCGTCACCCAGCGTTCGGCCTCGCGATCGAGCGGAGCGTCGGCCGCGGGCACCGCCAGGCACAGGAGCGCCACGGACACGGCGATCAGGCGGGACACGGCGCATATCGTACCGCAGCGGGAGATAATCGGACCATGTCCTCGACTGCGCACCGCGCCGCGGCACCGGCTGCCGTGCGCTGCTTCGTCATCACCGTCAGCGACACCCGGACCGAAGCCACCGACACCGGCGGGCGTGCCATCGTCCAGCTACTCACCGACGCCGGGCACGCTGTCGAGGGGCGGCGGATCCTTCGTGACGAACCGGGCGAGGTGGCCGCGCTCGTCCGCGAGGTGGCCGCGGGTGGCCAGGTGGACGTGATCATCACGACCGGCGGAACCGGCATCACGCGGCGCGACAGCACGTTCGAAGCCATCGACGCGCTCCTCGACAAGAGGCTGCCCGGGTTCGGAGAGCTGTTCCGGATGCTCAGCTTCCAGGAGATTGGCGCGGCCGCGATGCTCAGCCGGGCGTGTGCCGGGACTCACGCCGGAAGAATCGTCATCGCACTTCCCGGGTCCGAGAACGCGGTGCGGCTGGCGATGACGCGTTTGCTGATCCCGGAGCTGGGCCATCTCGTCGCGGAGACACGCCGGTGACCATGCGGCCGTTCACGAGCACGATTTCAATCGACGAGGCGCGGGCGATCATCGCGGCGGGAACGTCTCGCATCGAGCGGCGCGAGCGCGTGCCGCTCCTCCACGCCAGCGGCCGTGTGCTGGCCTCCGACATCGTCGCCGCGGCGGACGTTCCGCCGTTCGATCGCGCCAGCATGGACGGGTACGCAGTGATCGCGGCAGACGCGGCTGCCGCCTCGCGGATAGAGCCGCGATTGTGCGCCTGGCCGGCCGGGTCTACACGGGAGACCTCCCAACGGTGCGAGTCGAACCGGGCACGTGCGATCGAGGTTGCCACCGGCGCGCCGATGCCCGATGGCGCCGATGCCGTGATCATGGTGGAGGAAACAGCGCTCGACGGCGATCGAGTGTCGCTGTTCGCGGCGGTGAAGAGCGGACAGAACATCGGTCGTCGCGGAGCGGACATCTCGATCGGCCAGACTCGTGCTGCGCGCGGGCGACGTGCTCAACCCGAGCCGGATCGGCGCGCTGGCCGCGCTCGGCTACGCGGACGCAGAAACGTGGGCCCGTCCATCGGTCGCGGTCCTCTCGACCGGCAACGAAATCGCGCCGCAGGGATCACCACTGCCACCGGGTCAGATCTACGACATCAACCGGTTCACGATCTCCACCGTCGTCACGGAGCATGGCGGTGTCGCGGTGCCGATCTCGACGGCACGTGACACGCTCGAGGCGCTCCACGCGGCGCTCGACGAGTGCCTGCGCCACGACGTCATCGTGTTCTCGGGCGGCAGCTCAGTCGGAGAGCGTGACCTGATCCTCGACGTCATCCGCGATCGAGGCGAGGTGAGGTTTCACGGCATCGCGGTGAAGCCGGGCAAGCCGACGCTCTTCGGACACGTGCAGGGGACGCCGGTGTTCGGCATGCCCGGCTACCCGACGTCCTGCCTGTCGAACGCATACATCCTGCTGGTGCCGGCGCTTCGGCAGATGGCGCGGCTGCCGCTGACGGCCCCGCGCACTGTCGTGCTGCCGCTCGCCGCCCGTGTCACGTCAGTGCACGGCCGTCACCAGTTCTACACGGTCCGAGTGGAGAGCGGGCAGGCGGTGCCTGCGTTCAAGGCGTCCGGCGACATCACGTCGATGTCGCGCGCGGACGGCTATATCGAGATTGCGGCCGAGGTCACCGACGTTGTCCCGGGTACGCCGGTCACGGTCACATTGTTCTGAACCGGCACCTCATCAGGTGCTAGACTGTTCAGGCGGCGATGCTCGTCCCCCTGCCGCACGGCTCACATGACCAGAATTGAACCGATTTATCTGGCGGCGCTCGTCGCCGCGCTGGCGGCCGCTGTCGTCCTGCAACTCCTCGGCGTCCCACAGCCCTGGCCCGCGGCCATCGCGCTCAACGTCTACGGTCTCGTCGCGTGGCCGGGCGCGCGGCGCGAGATCCCTGTCTCCGAGCGAACCTACGCCGGAGCCTGGATCACGCTGGCCGCCGTCTTCGCGTTGCTCGAGAAGCTCGCGCCGCTGGTGCAATAAGCAGACGCGTCAGGCCTGTTTTCGCAGCTCGCGCGTCAACTGGACGATGCGCTGGGTGAGGCCGTGGACGAGGCCGCGGACGAGCGTCGGACTCTGCGTGAGCAGCGCGAAGAACGTGGCGCGCGGAATCACCAGGCACGCGGTGGGTTCCAACGCCGTTCCCGACGCAGGGTACGGCCCGCCTTCGAACGCGCCGACATCGCCTAGCGGGTCGCCGGGGTGCAACACCTCCGGGAGATCGTGTCGTCCCGTCGAGGCGGTCACGGCGACACTGCCCGAGAGCAGCGCGAGGATCACGTTAGCCGGCTCTCCCTCGACGAAGACCTTGTCGCCGGCTTCGAACGACATCAGCTCCGCGGCCGACGCCAGCAGCGCCTGGTCGTCGGGAGACAACCGGTTGAAGATCGGCACGGACGCCACCTGCTCGGTCGTCGGATTCACCATGCCGAGGCATGATAGCCGAGCTTGGGGCCTGGGTCAGCCTCCGCCTGCGGTGAGCGCCGCTCACGAAGACAGCGTGAGTTGCAGCACGTTTTCGATGTACCAGTAGAACAGCCGATCGCTGGCGAAGACGCCGCGTACCACCGGGCCGCCCCACATGCGTCCCGCGTAGGCGTTCATCGACCAGTACCGCGAGATCCGCACGTCAACCGACCCTTCGAGTACGGTCCCGAGACCGCGCACGCCGCTCGAAGGCCTCGTCGAATAGCCGAAGAAGCGGCCGTCACTGGCCGTCGCTCCGCTGCCCTGATACCAGCGATCGGCAGCGTCGGCCAGGTCGAGCCGATGCAGATCTCCGCGCAGACGGGCGCGGGTGTGCGGCTCGGCCAGGATCTGGACGAAGAGGTCGCGCAGGTTGGCCTGCGCGTACACCATGGACTGCCCATACGTCCTGGTGTCCTGGAGCATCGGGAAGAAGGTTCCGTGCCTGTCATCTCGCGCGTCGGCGTCGCCCGACGCATAGGAGGCGCCGCCGCGTGCCCATGGCTTCCACGGCACACCGTCCAGTTGGAAACCTGTTTGCGCCGCGACGGCGTAGGCGCGGTGCGGTTGTCCGTACCAATCGCCGAACTGCCAGGTGCCCCATCCGGCGTAGTCCACAGCACCGCCGTTGACGTCGCGAGCCGCAACGTGCGAGGCGCCGATCGACGCGATCGTGATGTCGGCCGACTCTGCGGGTATGAGGCTGTTGTCCGGCCGGATGTCGATCGCGCGTCGATCGCGATACACCACGCCAAACGCCTGGCTCTCGGCTGCGGAGCCATGCCGCTGCCCGACGTATCCGGTCGCTGACGAACAGCCGGTCCATGGTCAGGTTCGCGGACTCCTCGTAGCCGCCTTGCGTCACGAGGAATGCGCCGCCGCCGGCATACCGTCCGTCGCCTCGCCAGTCGGCCCGCACGCCATCGAATCGCCGCTGGTAGAACGACCAGTCGAACGTGCCCACGAGCCGTCCATCGATTGCCAGGCGTCGGACGGCGGTGAGCTTTTGCGTTCGCCCAGCGGTGCCGCCCTCGGCACCCGAGGTGTAGGACATGCGTCCGGCCGTAAGGGCGCGGCGACGGTCGGCGTCGTGCCAGGATGCGGACAGAGACGTGAGAAACACCTGGTAGCTGAAGGGAACACCGGACGCGGCGAAGTAGAACGCCCCTGTCCCGAGGCCGCCGGGACCGATCGCGTTTCGCGGCAGCTCTTCGACGCGCACGTAGGAAAAGCCGCCAGCGAGGTCGAACCGCCGACCCCGCACGTTCAACGTCAGGTCGGAGCGATTCCCCCAGAATGTGTAATCGGGATCGACCTCGAGCGACGGCGACTCGAAAAATCGCCAGGTCTCGACCCGGGTGAGGTTCGAGATGGAACCCTCAACCGCAGGACCCGCATCGGTCGAGGGCTGCTGTGGGGCCTCCTGCGCATCCAACAGAGCCGATGCGGTGACGAGCACCGACACGAGAACGAGCGCGCGACGCAACGTCAGCCCTGCTGCAGGTTGTAGCGCATGATGGCGGCGTGCCGGCCGCCCTTGATGCGCTCGAGCATGTAGACGTCTCCGCTCGGGCCGGACGCGGAGGCGAGGACAGCCTCGATGCGGGCAGCGATCCGCGTCGTCGAGCACGATGGACAGCGACGCGATGACGTCGGCGAGGTGGCGTTGATCGCGCGCGCCGACGATCGCCCCGGCAACACCGGGCTGGTCGAGGACCCATCGGATCGCGACGGCGCCAATCGTCACCCGCTGCTTCGCTGCGGTAACGTGCAGGGCGTCGAGCAGCGCCTGCAGGTAGTCCCACCCGCCGCATTCGTCGATGATCAGCCGGTATTTGACGAGCGAGCGATTCTCGAGCGGCTCGGCTGGCGCGGCCTGGCCGCGCCACTTCTCGGAAAGGAACCCGCCCGCCAGCGCGCCATAGGCAAGCAACGCGATTCCGTTCGCGGCACAGAACGCAGCCATTTCTCCAGCCGGCCGTCCATCGAGCAGCGAGTACTGCAATTGGTGCGACCGTATCGGGACGCCGCATGCCGACCAGGTCGCGCACGTGCGGCAGATCGAAGTTGGTGAGCCCGATGTGCCGCAACACCCCGTCGCGACGGAGCTGATCGAGCCACCGCGCCGCATCGAGCACGTCGCCGACGTCGTAATCCCACCAGTGCAGCTGCACGAGATCGATGGCCTCGACGGCCGAGCCGCTCGCGGGAGCGGGTGACCGTGGCGGCAATGTCGGCGCGGGTCAGGTGCGGTAGCCGATCCAGATCGGGCACGCACTTGGTGTGAACCTGGACCTTGCCGGCTGCCGCTGCTCCGTCGCGGGCCCGGACGCGGGCGAGGAACTCGTCCGATCAGCGCCTCGACGCCGGTGTAGATGTCGGCGCAATCGAACGTCGTGATGCCGGCCCGGACGAACGCGTCCATGTCGTCGAGCGCGGCCCGGCGATCGACGGCGCCGTGACCGCCGGCGAGCTGCCAGCCGCCCTTGATGCATCCGCGAGACCTCGTAGCCGGGCGCCAGGGCGACGCGCGGGACCCGCGCCGTCATGCCGGCGACGGCGGCGAGTGGCACGGCCGTCACCTCGCTGTGGCGGAACGTGCGCGACCGCCGTGCGAGTGATGCGGAACCGCGCGCCGCAATGCGGATCGGGACACGCGATGTCGGTGTCGGTGGTCATCCAGTCGTTCGCATCGGTCACGCGCTGTTTCGCGGGAAGAAGCGGCAGCAGCGCGGCGAGCGCATACAGCGAGAACGCCTGGCCGTCAGGGAATCGCAGGTTTTCACCCTCCACCGCGAACCAGTCGCCTTCGTGATGGCTGCACACCATCGGACGCTCGGTGGCGACGACCTCCACTCGCAGGTCGTACAACTGAAACGCGTCGTCCATCAACGATAGTCTATAGCCCTTATCTGATGCCCTCGCCTCTCCTGCAGATGCGCGCCGGCCTCGCCGGCGCCCTCGCTCCTCTCGGCCTGTTCCTCGCCGGCGTCGCCTGGCTGGCCTGTCTCGGTGCGCCGGACGAGCGTGGCTTCTGGCCGATCCTGCTCGCGGCGCTCGCGCTTGGGTTGCTGCTGGCCCGCGATCGGCAGCGGTACGCCGAAACGATGCTTGCCGGCATGGCGCAGCCGCTGGTGATGGTGATGGTGATGGCGTGGCTGCTGTCCGGAGTGCTCAGCACGATACTCTGGCGGCGGCCGGGTTTGTTCAGGCACTCGTCTGGATGACCACGGCGCTCGAGTTGTCGCGCGGCGCCTATGTCGCGGCAGCGTTCATGGCCTGCGCGCTGGTCTCGACCTCCACCGGAACGAGCTTCGGCACGATCCTGATTTGCGGACCGCTCCTCTACCCGGCGGCGGCAGCGGTGAGTGCCGACCCGATCGTGCTGGCGGGCGCGATCCTCGCCGGCGCGACGTTCGGCGACAGCATCTCGCCTATCTCGGACACGACGATTGCCTCGTCGGGCACGCAGCAGGTCGACATCGGCGGCACGGTGCAGTGCCCGCCTCAAATACGTGCTGCCTGCGGGTGCGGCAGCGGCGATTCGCCTATCTGGTTGCCGGAGGCAGCCGCGATGCCGCCGGCGTGGCGGCGGCAATCGCCGGCAGCTCGAGCGGGCTGCCGATGGTCGTCGTGCCGGTGGCGATCGTGGCGATGCTCCTGTCGCGCCGTCACCTCGTCGAGGCGCTCCTCTTCGGCATCCTTTTCGCCATCGCGCTGGCCCTGCCTCTCGGGCTGATCGCGCCCTCTCAATTACTGCGCGTCGAGCCCGGCAGCTACGCGGCGAAGAGCCTGATCATCGACGGCCTCGAGCGCGGCGTCGGCGTGTCGGTCTTCACGCTGCTGCTCGTCGGCCTGGTGGCCGGCCTCGAGGCAAGCGGCGCATTGGAGCGCCTGGTCGGGCGCGCGCCGAGCTGGCGCCGCCCATCCCGTGCGAGCCGAGGCGCGGATCGTCGGAGTTGTAATGGGCGCCGCGTTGATCACCACGCACAGCGTCGTCGCGATCCTCGCGGTCGGCGACTACGCGAGAAGCGACCGGCGCGGCTGCCGGCCTGGGCGGCTACCGGCGGGCGAATCTCCTCGACATGTCGGTCTGCACCTGGCCGTTCCTGCTGCCGTACTTCCTGCCGACCATCCTCATGTCAGGTGCGACGGCATCAGGTGTCGCAGCCGGCCTGCCACGCGTCTCAGCGCTCGACGCCGGGCTGTGGAATTTCTATTCGTGGGGACTCCTGGGGATGCTCGTGCTGGCCGTCGCGACCGGGTTCGGCCGCCGCGAGTGACAAGGCAGAAGGCAGAAGGCAAAACGCACGGGGCGCACCCGGCGTTCTTCCGACTCCCGACTCCCGCTTTCCGACTCCCGCCGCGAATCGGCTCACGCTTTCAGGAGCCGATTCACCTCTCCCCAGTTCACGACGTTCCAGAACGCCGTGAGGTAGTCGGCGCGCCGGTTCTGGTACTTCAGGTAATAGGCGTGTTCCCACACGTCCACGCCGAAGCACCGCCTTCTTGCCGTCCATCAGCGGGTTGTCCTGGTTCGGCGTGCTGATGATCTCGAGCTTGCCGCCGTTATCGACGAGCCATGCCCAGCCGCTGCCGAATCGGCCCAGGCCCGCGGCCTGGAACTGCTCCTTGAACTTGTCGAAGCTGCCGAACGCTGCGTTGATGCCGTTCGCGACGTCGCCGCTCGGCGCGCCGCCGGCGTTGGGGCCCATCAGCTTCCAGAACATCGAGTGGTTCCAGTGGCCGCCGCCGTTGTTGCGGACTGCGGTCCGGATGTCCTCCGGCACGCTGTTCAGGCCCTTGATCAGGTCGTCGAGGCTCTTGCCGTGCAGCTCGGGATGCTTGTCGAGCGCCGCATTGAGATTTGTGACGTACGTCTGGTGGTGCTTGCCGTGGTGGATCTGCATCGTCTGCGCGTCGATGTGCGGCTCGAGCGCCGCGAAGTCGTACGGCAGGGCTGGCAGTGTGTGGGCCATGTGCAATCAACTCCTCGGAAGTGTATTAGGTGATTGTAAGCATCCGATCGAGCGCCAGACGCGCGAAATGCTTGTCACGGTCCGGCACGACGATGTGGTTGTGAACGCTGGCCGTCGACAAGGCCTTCGAGCACCCACAGCAGGTGGTTGGGCGAGACTCGAAACATCGTCGAGCACAGGCAGCCCATCGTGTCGAGCGACAGCACAGTCTTGCCGAACGGCGCCATCTCCTCGGCGAGCCGATGGACGAGGTGAACCTCGGTGCCGACGGCCCAGGTCGTGCCGGAAGGCGCCTCGCGGACGGTCTTCAGGATGTACTCGGTCGAACCGAAATCGTCCGCGGCGCGCAGCACGTCGTGCGGCACTTCCGGATGGACGATGACTCGAACGCCGGGGTGCTGACGCCGCACGGCATCGATCTGCGGAACCGTGAATCGGACGTGGACGGAGCAGTGGCCCTTCCATAGGATGATTCGCGCGCGCGAAATCTCCTCGCGGGTGAGTCCGCCGAAGGGCTCGAACGGATCCCAGACCACCATCTCGTCGAGGGGAACGCCCATCTTCCACGCCGTGTTCCGGCCCAGGTGCTGGTCCGGCAGGAACAGGATCTTCTCGCGTCGCGACCATCCCCACCGGAGCGTCGCCTCCGCGTTCGACGATGTGCAGACGGTGCCGCCGCGCTCGCCGACGAACGATTTAATCGACGCGGCTGAGTTGATGTACGTGACCGGCACCACGATCGGGGCGACGCCCATCAGCTCGAGCTCGTTCCAGCAACGTCGCCAGCTGATCCGGGGCGGCCATGTCGGCCATCGAGCAGCCGGCCGCGAGGTCGGGCAGGATCACCTGCTGATGCGGCAGGGCGAGGATGTCGGCGCTCTCGGCCATGAAGTGAACGCCGCAGAAGACGATGAACTCGGCCTTTGGGTGCTTCGCGATCTCGCGCGCGAGCTTGAACGAGTCGCCGGTGTAGTCGGCGAAGCGGATCACCTCGTCGCGCTGGTAGTGGTGGCCGAGGATGACGAGGCGGTCGCCGAGCGGCGGCCCGGGCCGCGGCGATCCGCGCGGCCATTTCGTCGTCAGACAGACCAAGGTAGCGCTCCGGCAGCGGCTGCCGCTCGCGGATGCTGGCCTTCTCCACTTCGGTAAGAACCGGGAGAAATGTGCCCGTCGCCATTGCTCGTGCCTCATCCGCCGCGCCGGCTTGCGAGATTGTGAAAGTTTTCGCAATCTCCGGACGCGAAAAGACCAAGCGGGAGTGTGCGGTCTCAGCCGCGGCTCGCACGCTTGGCCTAATTCCGACTATAGCAAATCACGAAGGTTCAAATCACGAGGGTGGGAGCGGTCGCCCCGCGCTTCGAACCTTCGTGCTTTTGAACCGCTGTGCTTTGAACGCCCGTGATAACGCGGACGACGTTGTAGAGCGTGTCGCGTTCGATCGGCACGCGGCCGGCGTCGAAGATGAGCTTCTCGATCTGCGCGGTCGAGAGCGCGGCCGGCGTGGTCGAGCCGGCCATGTGGTAGATGGTCTCTTCCTGCACCGTGCCGTCGAGATCGTCGGCGCCGAACCACAGCGCCGTCTGCGCGACATCGACGCCCGACGAGATCCAGTAGGCCTTGATGTGATCGACGTTGTCGAGCAGCAGCCGCGCCACGGCGTGGACGCGCAGCGTGTCGGCAGCCGACGGCGCCGGCAGCTTGCGCATCTGGTTGTTGTCGGGATGAAACGCCAGCGGGATGAACGCCTGGAGCCCGCCGGTCTCGTCCTGCAGATCGCGCAGGCGCAGCAGGTGATCGACGCGTTCGGCCATCGTCTCGATGTGGCCGTAGAGCATCGTCGCGTTGGTGCGCATCCCGATCTGGTGCGCGGTCCGATGGACTGACAGGTAGCGATCGCCGTCGCACTTGTCGTGCGCAGATCTTGCGCCGCACCCGCGGCGCGAAGATCTCGGCGCCGCCGCCCGGCAGCGAGTCGAGCCCGGCCTCGCGCAGCTCCTCGAGCACCTGGCGATCGCGTCTTGCCGTAGTGGTCGGCGAAGAACGCGATCTCGACGGCGGTGAAGCACTTCAGGTGAATACCCGGCCGAATCTGCTTCAGGCCGCGCAGCAGGTCCGTGTAGTAGCTGAACGGCAGCCCCGGATGGAGGCCGTTCACCATGTGGACCTCGGTCAGCGGCTTCGCCGTCACGCGCGCGCAGCCGATCCAGCACCTGCTCGACCGACTTCGTGTGGGCGCCGGGCTTATCGGGAGTCAGACGGGCGAACGAGCAGAAGAGACACGACGCCTCGCAGACGTTGGTCGCCTCGAGTCGCAGGTTGTGATTGAAGTAGGTGCGGTCGCCGTGACGGCGCTCACGTTCGCGATTGGCGAGCCAGCCGACCGCGAAAGAATCCGGCGCCTCGAACAGACGGACGCCGTCGTCGAACGTGAGCCGCTCCCTCGCCTCGACCTTGTCGGCGATATCGGCGAGACCGGCGCTCTGAAGACGCCTCCGCATCGGCGTTCTTCCTTGTGCCTTGATCAGGCGATTCCCACCACCTGGGCTCGCAGAGTCCGGGCCCGTGGGCCATCGAGCTCGGCCATCAGGATGCGCTGCCATTGGCCCAGAACCACCTCACCGCCGCTGATCTGCAGCGTCAGGGAGTGGCCGAGCAGCATTGCCCGGAGGTGCGAGTCGGCATTCATCCGGTCGCAATCCGAGTGGTCGGGATCGTTGTGCATGTAATAGCGATCGCGCGCCACCATCTCTTCGAGGAACTTCTTGATGTCGACGAGCAGGGCACGCTGGAACTCGTTGATGAACACGGCGCAGGTGGTGTGCATGGACCAGAGGGTGATCATCCCCTCGCGAATGTTGAACTGCCGGACAAAGTTCATCACCCTGTCGGTCAGGTCCACCAGCTCGATGCGATCGTCCGTGTCGATGACGAAGTTCTCACCGTGAATCACAAAGCCGCCTGCCGTGACGCTCGCCACCTTCTGCACGGGGGTTTCGCGGACGGTCACGGTCGAACTCTTGCTCATGCGTTCCTCATTGTGGTCGGCCCAAAAAGGCGGGGCGTCGTGATGACAAGCACAAACCCAGTATTTTATCCCCAAAAGGAGCGCGGCAGCACGACCGTGTAACGCCTCGCCTAAGCCCAGTTGGGTCTGATGTTTAGCCGCCACGTACCGGCGCCTGCCCCCGGTCGGGGCCGCGCCATTCTGCCATGCTACAATCCCGCTGACAACCGACGCGTTCCCGGCGGTGAAGGGAAGTGGGTGCAAATCCCACACGGTCCCGCCACTGTCAGCGGGGAGCGCGCGTCCATCTCCATTTCCCGCCTTCGCCCTCGACTTCGCCAAAGGCTACGGCCCTTCGGCAGGCTCAGGGCAGGCGCGGAAACGTCACTGTCGCTTCGGCGATGGGAAGACGCCGGGCGCGCGTGACGATCCGCAAGTCAGGAGACCTCCCGACGTGGAATTCGTCCTTCGGCCGTTGCCCCCGGTGGGGCGGCGGCACCGGCGCGGAGAACGCCGGGGAGGCGATATGCACTGTACTTCTTCGCTCGTACGTACGAGCTTTCCTGACTACGTGCGCCTGGTTCATCGTGTTCGTTGCGATGAGCGCCGCGCAAGCGGATTCCGGCGGCCGGATCCGCGGTCACGTTCTCGATCCCGACGGACAACCGGTACCTGGCGCGACGATCGTCATCGACGGCCCGATCGCGGCGCCGCGCACCATCATTTCTGACCCACAAGGCAATTTCGACGTGGCCACCGGCGCCGCGGGCCGATTCCGCCTGCAGGCCTCTGCCCCGGGCCTGGCCGGTCCGGTTGCCGACGTAACGCTCTCCGCGGGGCAGGTCGTCACGCTCGACCTGAATCTGCGGCTGACCGCGGTCGAAGAACGCCTCGTGGTCACGCCGTCACAGGTGGATCGGCCGTCCTCCGGCGTTCCCGACAGCAGCACGGTCCTGACCGGAGAGACCCTCCAGGCACGCCAGCAGTTCACGATGAGCCACGCGCTGCGATCGGTTCCAGGCCTCACCGTGCAGCAGAGCGGCGGACCCGGGTCGCTCGCGTCGCTGTTCCTGCGCGGCGGCGAGTCGGACTACACACTCGTGCTGATCGATGGCATCCGGGCCAACGCGTTCGGGGGCGGCATCGACCTTTCGCAGGTGCCCCTCGCCGACGTCGAGCGGGTCGAAGTGGTTCGCGGCCCGCAGAGCGCGCTCTACGGCGCCGACGCGATTGGCGGCGTCGTCCAGGTGATCACGCGCTCCGGCGGAATTCCGAGCGCGCAGGCGCTGCTGGAGGGCGGCGGCCGCTCGATGTGGCGCACGGCCGCTTCCACGACCGGTGAGATTCGCGGCTGGCGCTGGCAGCTGGGCGGCGATCACTTTCAGGACGATGGGTTTACGGGTCTCGCGTCCAACGGTGAAACGGTGTCCAACGACGACTGCCCGTACTTCGCAGGGAGCAACGACGTTAGGGTGGCGCGCGACGGCGAGCGGCGCCGACGTGCAGGGGACCGCTCGCTACGTGGACACCGACCGAGGGACGCCGGGACCGTACGGATCCGATCCCGCCGGCCGCTTCGCGGGTGTCGACCGCACCTCTCGCAACCTCACCCGCCGTTGGAACGGGGGCGGGCGTTGGCTGCAGCCCTGGTCGGGCGCGTCGAGCACGGTGCGTCAGCGGACCGAGTTCGACGTCGCCGACTACGACTTGATCGCCCGGAGCAGCTTCCCCTCCGAGGGCGAGTCGCGGCGCGTGCACGCGCGATCGCAGACCGACATCGCCGCAGCCGCTACGCTTGGTTTCACGGGCGGCATCGAGTGGCTGGGCGAGCGCGGCTCCAGCACCTTCATCACCGCCGCGAGCGGTCCGGTCCCGGTCGAGCGCTCGGTGCTCGGCCTCTTCGGCGAAGCCCGGTGGCAGCCCGAGGATCGCGTGAGCGTGACCGCTGGAGTTCGAGGCGAGCGCATCGAGCGTGACGCGCTTCCAGGTGACCCGACCGCATTCCAGCCCCGTCCGGACTTCCCCGCCGACACCGTGATCTCGGTGAATCCAAAGCTTGCGGCCACGTGGACGGCGCTCGGCAACCCGGCCGGCACCGGCGCATGGACGCGGGTGCACGGCGCGTTCGGCACCGGAATTCGGCCGCCTGACGCGTTCGAGATCGCATTCACCGATAACGCCGGTCTACGACCGGAGCGGAGCCGGAGTGTCGAGATTGGCGCCGCTGAAACCTGGAAGGGCGGCGCGATCGTCCTCGACGCGACCGCGTTCTTCAACTACTACGACGACCTGATCATCTCGGTTGGCCGATCGTTCTCGGGCTCGAGCCAGTGGCAGACCGACAACATCTCCAACGCGCGGGCCAGGGGCGTCGAAACGTCGGCGGCCTGGCGGCCGGCCCTCGCCTTCGGACTGCAGGCGTCGTACACCTGGATGTCGACCGAGATCCTCGCGGTGGACGGCACGTCTGCGGCCCCGCCGCCGTACGCGGTCGGCGACCGGCTGCTGCGGCGCCCGGGAAATCAGGGCTCGCTGGACGCGACCTGGTCGCGAGCGCGGGCCACCGCCTTCGCGCAGGTCTTATGGCGCGGTGAAACGCTCGACGCCGAGCCGGCCTTTGGGCCGACCGGCGGCCTCTACGACAACCCTGGTTATGCGGTTGCGAACCTGGGCGGATCGTTCACCGTCACGCGCGGCGTCGTCGTGCAGGCGCGAGTGCTGAACCTCTTCGACAAACAGTACGAGGAGGTACTCGGCTACCCTGCGCCGGGGCGCACGTTCTACGCGGGAGTGCGTCTTGCTGCGGGCCGATAACGTCTCGTTCCGCTACCAGCCGGCGGCGCCACTGGTCGTGGACGGCGCGACGATTGCCATCGAGCGCGGCGACCTGGTCGGCATCCTCGGCCCGAACGGATCGGGGAAGACGACGCTGTTGCGCGTGCTGAGCGGCACGCGCGCGCCGACCACGGGGACGGTCCGGCTCGATGGCACGCCGCTCGCGGCACTCACTCGCCGCGACATCGCCAGGCGCATCGCGGTCGTGCCGCAGGAGGTGGAGCTCGCATTCGAGTACACCGTCCTCGAGATGGTGCTGATGGGGCGCCACCCTCACCTGGGGATGTTCGAGGTGGAAGGGCCGGCCGATTACGCCATCGCTCGCGAGGCGCTGGCCTCGACCGGGACCGGGCACCTCGAGTCGCGCCAGTTCCACACGCTGAGCGGCGGCGAGAAACAGCGCGTGGTGATCGCGGCGGCGCTCGCGCAGGCCGCCGACATGCTGCTGCTCGACGAGCCGACGACCTCGCTCGATCTCGGCTACCAGCTCGATGTCGCGGCGCTGCTCGATCGGCTGAATCGAGAGCGCGGCGTGACGATGGCGATCTCGACGCACGATCTGCACCTGGCCGCGTCGATCTGCCGGACCCTGGTGCTCATGCGCGGCGGCCGCATCCTCGCCCACGGTCCGGCAGAGCGGGTGCTCACGCCGGACAACGTTCGTGCCCTCTACGACGTAGACGCCGACGTGCACCTCCATCCCGACACCGGGCACCTGACGGTCGTTCCGGTGCGTCGCCTGCGCCGATGACGCTGCGCCGGCGGCTGATCGCGGTCGTCGGCGCGTATGGCCTTCTGACGCTCGTGGTGGTGCTGTGGGCGCCGACCGTCGGCAGCACGCCGATCTCGCTGAGCCGCGTGTTCGATCGGTCCGTGCCATGGACCGACAACGTCGACGCGCAGATCTTCTACGTCGCCCGCCTGCCGCGAGTGCTGGCCGGTGCGCTGATCGGCTCCACCCTGGCCGCGGCCGGCGTGGTCCTGCAGGCGCTGCTCCGCAATCCGCTCGCGACGCCGTTCACACTCGGCGTGTCGGCCGGCGCAGCGCTCGGCGCGATGCTCGCGATTGCCTGGCGGCTCGACGTCGGCGCGCTTGGGGTCTCGTCGGTGCCGATTGCGAGCTTCCTCGGCTCGCTCGTCGCCATGGTCATCGTCTACGGACTTGCCTCGTCACAGCGGCGCGGCCTCTCGACCAACGTCCTGCTGCTGGCGGGCGTGACCCTCAACTCCTTCTTCTCGGCCCTGATTCTCTTCGTGCAGTACCTGGCCGATTTCACCGAGTCGTTCCGGACGGTGCGATGGTTGATGGGTGATCTCGACGTCGGCAGCTATGGGCCGATCGTTGCCGCCACACCGTTCATCATCGCGGCGTTCGTCGTGTTCTCGCTGCTGCCGCGAGCGCTGAACCTGCTCACGATGGGCGAGGACGTCGCGGCGAGCCGCGGCGTCGACGTCAGTCGGGCGCAGCGCTGGGCGTTCCTGAGCGCCTCGCTCGCCACCGGCGCAGCGGTCTCGCTCGGCGGCCCGGTCGGCTTCATCGGCATCGTCGTGCCGCACCTGGTTCGACTGATGGTCGGCTCCGACCATCGCGTCGTGCTTCCGGCGGCGACCCTGTTCGGCGCCGCGTTCCTGGTGCTCTGCGATCTGATGGCGCGGACGCTGATGGCTCCGGTGGAAATCCCAGTCGGGATCATCACCGCACTGATCGGGGGGCCGTTCTTCCTGTGGCTCCTGGTGAGGCAATCATGACGGCTCACAGGAAGAACACGAAGTTCACGCAGGACCCTGCAGGTTCCCCGCAACGGTCAGCGATTGTGTTTCTTGTATTGATCTTCGTGGTCTTCGTGCCCTTCGCGTTTTCCGCGCAGGGGCCGCGGCGGATCATCTCGCTGGTGCCGGCGGTCACCGAGATGCTGTTTGCGATCGGCGCCGGGCCGCAGGTGATCGCGGTCAGCAGCTACGACCACGACCCGCCGGAGGTGCAGAGGTTGCCGCGCGTTGGGGCGCTGCTCGATCCGGACGTCGAACGAATCCTCTCGATGAAGCCGGATCTCGTGGTCACCTACGGCTCCCAGGCCGACCTCAAGCAACAGCTCGATCGCGCGTCGATCGCGGTTTTCGACTACCGTCACGCCGGGCTCGCCGACATCACCGAGACGATGCGGCGGCTCGGCGCGGCGACCGGCCACGCGTCGCGGGCGGAGGAGACGGCGTCGGGCATCGAGGGAGCGCTCGGGCGCCTTCGCGAACGGGCCGGCACCGGGCCGCGGCCGCGCACGCTGCTGGTCTTCGGCCGCGAACGCGGCGCGCTCCGCAACATCTACGCGAGCGGGGGGCGCGGCTTTCTCCACGACATGCTCGAGGTGGCCGGCGGCGTCAACGTCTTCGCCGACGTCGATCGCGAATCGGTGCAGGTGACCACCGAGCTCGTTCTCGCCCGGGCGCCAGACGTGATACTCGAGGTACGGTCGGCCGACATCGCCACCGAGGCCGAAGCGGCGGGCGAGGCGCGCAGCTGGGCGCCGCTCGCGTCGGTCCCCGCCGTCCGCAACCAGCGGGTGATCGTCCTCACCGGCAAGGCGCTGACCGTGCCGGGCCCGCGCGTCGCCGAGGTCGCGGAGCGGATGTTCCAGGCCCTGCACCCGCCGAAATGAAGATCCTCGTCAGCTGGTCCTCGGGTAAGGATTCCGCGTGGATGCTGCACGTCCTCAACCAGCAGCATCCGGGCAGTGTCCAGGGACTCCTGACCACGACCAACGCCGCGTTCGATCGCGTCGCGATGCACGCGGTGCGGCGCCCGCTGGTCGAAGCCCAGTCGCGCGCGGCCCGCCTGCCGCTGCACATCGTGCCGCTGCCATGGCCGTGCTCCAACGAGGACTACGATCGCCTCATGGCCGCCGAGACCGCTGCCCGGCTTGCCGACGGCTACACGCACATCGCATTCGGCGATCTCTTCCTCGAAGACGTGCGCGCCTACAGGGAATCGCGCATGGCGGGCACCGGTCTGACGCCGCTGTTCCCGTTGTGGCGAATCGCCGACACCAGGGAGCTGGCGCAGACGATGATCGCGGGAGGGCTCGAGGCGCGCCTCACCTGCGTCGACCCGCGGGTGCTGGCTCCGGAGTTCGCTGGCCGCCGCTTCGACGCCTCGCTGCTGGCCGACCTCCCGCCAGGCGTCGACCCGTGCGGCGAGCGCGGCGAGTTCCATTCGTTCGCATATGCTGGACCGATGTTCGCCGAACCGATTGCTGTAAAGCCCGGCGAACGCGTCGAGCGAGGCGGCTTCGTCTTCTGCGATCTCATTCCTGACTCCTAGTTCCTGATTCCTAGTTCCTGACTCCCGGTTCCTTCTCCTGTGTCCTACCCAAGTCGGATCGTCTGTCTGACCGAAGAAACCACCGAGACCTTGTACCTCCTCGGCGAAGGCGACCGCGTCGTCGGCGTCAGCGGCTACACAGTGCGGCCGCCGGAGGCCCGGCAGAAACCGAAGGTGTCTTCATTCCTTCACGCGCGGTTCGAGAAGATCGAGACGCTCCAGCCGGACCTGATTCTCGCCTTCTCCGATCTTCAGGCCGACATCACGACTGCGCTGGTCAAGCGCGGACACACCGTGTTCACGTTCAACCAGCGCTCGGTCGCCGAGATCCTCCAGATGATTCGCGTCCTCGCCGGCATCGTCGGCGTGGCTGAGAAGGGCGAGCGTCTCTCGCGAGACCTCGAAGCCGGCCTCGATCGCATTCGCGACGCGTCACGGGCGTGGCCGCGACGGCCGCGAGTCTACTTCGAGGAATGGGACGACCCGCTGATCACGGGAATCCAGTGGGTCGAAGAGCTGGTCGAGATTGCCGGCGGCGACCCGGTCTTCCCGGACCGACGCCATGCCGGTCTCGCGAAGGACCGGATCGTGACATCGGAACAGGTGATTGCCGCCGCACCCGACGTGATCGTCGGGTCGTGGTGTGGCAAGCCGCTCCGCCCCGAACGGATCGCGTCACGCTCCGGATGGGACGCGATTCCCGCGGTCCGGAACGGCCACGTCTACGAAGTGAAATCGGCTTTCATCCTTCAGCCCGGTCCGGCCGCGCTCACCGAAGGCGTGCGCCAGATCCACGATCGCCTGGCGCGGGCGCTCTGACCCCTTACTGCTGATCGTGGTCGTGGACCTCGTCACCGTCGGCGAACGGGCGTTGCGCCGGTGAGCGGCCGCCGTCGCGATCCTTCCGGTAGACGGCCTTCCCGCGAACGAACGTCATCTCGCAAACCAGGTCTTTGAGGCTCGCCGACGGCATCGTGTACGGATTGCGGTCCCAGACGGCGAGGTCGGCGTCCTTGCCAACCTCGATGCTGCCGGTCCGATTCTCCATGAACATCGTGTGCGCGGCCCACAGCGTGTAGGAACGAAGCGCGGTCTTGATGTCGATCGCCTCCTCCATGCCAAATGGCGTGCGGCCGTTGGTACCGTTCAGCGTCTCGCGAACCACTGACGACCAGAGACCATACCGTGCCGCGAACGGCGTCACCGCGAAGTCCGATCCGCCGCCCCACTGAATCCCCTTCTTCATGTAGGTGCGGAACGGCTTGAGCCGCTTGCCGCGTTCCGGGCCGAGATTGGCAGCGTAGTTATCGCCAATCCACCACAGGAACGGCGCCTGCGCCTCCGGATAACCGGACTGATATTCGCGTTGGAGGCGCGCCATCACGTCGAGGGCGTGATCGGTCGGCGTGTTGGCGTGAATGATGCCGTGGCGCAGGTTCTTGGTCGGCGTCGCTTTCAGCACCTGGTCGTAGGTGTCGACCACCCAGTCGATGGCGCGATCGCCGATCGCGTGGGTGCTGACGTGGATGCCTGCCTTGTGAAGGTCGGCGACGATTTGGCGGTAGTCGTCCGGCGGCGTCGACGGATAACCCTTGTTGCCGGCGTCCTTGCCGGTGAAGTCCTTGTTCCAGTCGTCGTACATCCACGCCGTCCGGGCGCCGCCGCTGCCGTCCATGAACAGCTTCACGCCGCCCGACGTGAGCATGCCGTCCCCGATCGATGCCGGCGGTTTCGGCCGCGCCTGCACGCGAGCCATCACCTCGCCGGTGTCAGCCGCCTTGCGCGGTCCGGACCAGAGCGCAAAGACCCTGACGTTCAACCGTCCTTCCTTCAGCAGCTCTTCGTAGATCTCCCACTTCTGCAGGCCGATGCCGGGATCCTTCGCGCCGGTCATCCCTTCGCGGTTGAAGTCCTCGATGATCTGCTCGATGCCGCGCTTCTGCTGCTCGCGCGTCATCGGCGGAACCAGCGCCGTGATCAGCCCCTGCGCCGCCTCCTTCATCACTCCGGTCGGATTGCCCTGCGCGTCGCGGTCGATTGTCCCGGCCGGCGGATCCTTCGTCTCCTTGCGGACTTCGGCCATCTTCAGCGCCAGCGAGTTGCCGACGCCGTAGTGCCCGGTCGTTTGCGTGAGCCACACCGGGTTGTTGGGCGCGACCTTGTCGAGATCGGCCGCGGTGATGTAACGGCGCTCGGCCAGCTTGCCCTCGTCCCAGCCGCGACCGCGGACCCAGTCGCCAGGCTTCAACGTCTTGATGTGCGCCGCCACGCGCTGGAGCACGTCGTCCATCGTCTTGATCGAGGGATCGCTGAGATCGACGTTGAACAGCTTGTCGGCCTCGGTGAAATGGACGTGCGAGTCGATGAGCCCCGGTGTCACGGCGCGTCCGGCGAGATCGACCACCTCGGTGGACGGGCCGGCCAATGCCTTCACCTGGACTGTGGTACCGACCGCGGTGATGCGGTTGCCGGCGATCGCGACTGCCTCGGCAACCGAGTCTCGCGGATCGACGGTGAGCACCGCGCCGTTGATGAGAATGACGTCGGCCGGGGCGCCCGCGGGCACCTGCGTCCGGCCCACCGCGCCGAGCGCCAGCCACGCTGCCGCGACAGTCACCACGCCAAGAACGACTTTCCGCATGCTCATCCGCCTCCCGACCGGCATGGTAGCACTCGCGTCATAATGTGGGTCATGAGGGCTGCCGCCGTGGCGCTGCTGCTGGCAGCCGTCGCCATTCCCGCCCACGCCCAGGCGCCTGAGCCCGGGGCCCCGGACCCGGCCGGCGCGACGCCCGCGGGTCAGGCGGCAAGTGGCCCGGCCGAGGTGGATGCCTCCAAGCTTGGCGTGTCGATGAGCCGTATTCAGCGCGGACTGCGGCTATCGGAGGCGCGAGAACGAACCGTCAGCACACCGTTGAAGCTCGAATACCGGGTGCAGGTCTTCGGCAGGGCGCCGCGCATCGACATCATCGAGGACTACGACATCGGCTCGAACGCGCCGACGCCCTACGGGGCGCCGACCCACGCCGAGTTCCTGCAGCACTGGACGCCGCAGGCCTACCGCGCCCCGACCGCGCCAGTCGGAGCGCTTGCCGGCTGGGCGCTGTTTCAGCTAATCCAGCGAGCGGACAAGTCGAAGTGCGAAAAGGAAATCGCCGAATACCGCGCCCTCGTCATGCAGGGCATTGCCGCGCCGGCTCCGAAATGCACCCAGTAATCTAGACGAACAGCTGAAGGCCCTCCGCAGGCGCAAAGAAGCCCTCGGTCCCTGCCCAGGTCAGCATCCGCTGCACCGCGTGCTCGTCCAGGGCGCGGGTGTAATCGTTCACATAGAGCTGGATGTGCCGCGACATGACGTCGGGATCCATCTCCTGCGCGTGGGCGGCGACGAACGCGCGGCTGGCGTCGGGGTGGGCAAACGCGTAGTCGACGCTGGCGCGGAGCGCGCGGTCCACGTCGGTGGCCAGCCGGGCCGCGAGGTCGCGGCGGATCGCGATCGCCGCCAGTGGCAGCGGCGACTGCATCCGCTCCTCCCAGATCGCCCCGAGATCGGCAATGAGTGTGAGCCCCTTGGCCTCGTAGGTGAAGCGGCCCTCGTGAATCAGCACGCCGCAGTCCACGTCGCCGCAGAGGACCGCATCTTCGATCTGATCGAACCGCATCGGCACGGTCTCGAACCGGCCGAGCAGCCGCAATAACAGCGCGGCCGTCGTTCGTTGGCCGGGAATCGCGACCCGGCCGTTGACCGCGCGGCGGCTGCGGGCCACGACGATCGGACCTACGCCGTAGCCGGCGGCGCCGCCGGCGCGCAGCAGGATGTAGCGATCCCTGAGCCGTCCGTACGCGGCAATCGACACCTTCGTGACTTCCGCGTCGCCGTTTTCAGCACGCGCATTCAGCACCTCGATGTCGTCCATGAACGGCACGACCTCGGGCCCGGGCACGAGCCGGTGCACGATCGCGTGAAACGCGAAGGTGTCGTTCGGGCAGGTCGAGAATCCGAAGTTCACCGCCGGCTGATCCACGCGAGGAGCGCCTCCTGCGCTGCCAGGGCGGCGTCCTTCAGCCGCCACGCGCTGGTGTCACGGTTGGTGACCAGGTTGCTGATGCCTCGAACTTCGCCGACGGGAATGCCGTGCAAGGACCCAACGTGGGCGACCGCCGCGCCTTCCATGTTCTCGACCGCGCCGCCGGTGCGCGCCTCGATTGCCTGCGACGCGGCATCGGTCCCAGTGCACGTGCTCACGGTGATGAATTTCACGCGGCGTTCGGTTGGAAAGATCTGCATCGGCAGGTCGTTGTAGATCGGCGGCGGGCCGGCAATGACGGGGAAGCCGAGCGCCCGCATGTCGAGAAACCCGGCGGGAGACTGGGCGCCGAGATCACCGTAGCACTCGGCATCCGCGCTGACGACATCGCCGATGGTCAGCCCCGAACCCGGATAGGCACCGCCGACGCCGCAGACGACCATCGCCTCGGGACGCTGCCGAGCGATCGCCAGCGTCACCCCGTGCGCAGCGTTCACCGGCCCGAGGCCGGTGCAGACGATCGCCAGATCGTTGCGCGCGCCGATCCGCTCACGAAGCAGTCGGCCCTCGAACTCGGTCGCGATACAGATCAGCAGTGGCACGCGTGACGGGCCTGAAGCCCGAAGCCTGGAGCCTGCAGCCTGACACGCATCAGAAGAGTCCGAGTTGCAGCTTCGCCGCCTCGGACATCCGATCCTTGGTCCAGGGCGGATCCCACACGACCTCGACCTTCGCTTCGGTGACGCCAGGCACCTTCGCTGCCTTGTCCCGCACTTCCCCAGGCAGGATCTGCGCTGCGGGGCACGCCGGCGCGGTGAGGGTCATCCGGATCCCGACCTTCGCCTCGGCGTCGACGAGGACGTCGTAGATCAGGCCGAGCTCGGTGATGTTCACCGGGATTTCCGGGTCATAGACGGTGGCGAGGGCGTCCATGATCTGCGGCCGGAGCTCTGCCATCTTCACCGGGTCGGGGACGATATGGGCCACCGACTCGGACTGTTCGTTGGCCGGCGATTCGGCCGGATTTGCGCCGCCCATCGGCATCATCGGAAGGAACCTCGTCGACATCGCCGCGCGCTACTCGGTCGTGACCGGGTCCGCGGCCTGTTCGGAAACAGCGGCCTTGAGCGTATGCCACGCCAGCCCGGCGCATTTGACGCGCGTCGGGAAGTCGCGGACGCCGGCCAGCACGGACAACTTGCCAAGCTCCGGCAGCGGGCTGCCGGGCGGTGACGTAATCATCTGGTGGAACCGATCGAACAGCGCCCGCGCCTCGGCAACCGTCTTGCCCTTGACGGCATCCGTCATCAGCGACGCCGACGCCTTCGAGATCGCGCAGCCAGAGCCCTGGAACGCCACGTCCTTGATGACCCCATCCTCGACCGTGAGATACAGAGTCAATCGATCGCCGCACAGCGGGTTGTAGCCCTCCCGCTTCGCCGTGGCCGGGTCGATCACGCGGAAATTATGCGGGCGCCGATTGTGGTCCAGGATCACTTCCTGGTAAAGGTCGGTCAGTTCCGACATCAGCCCAACACCTTGCGCGCCTTGTGGAGCGCCGCGACCAGCGCGTCGATCTCCTGGCGCGTGTTGTACATGGCGAGCGAGGCGCGCGCGGTGGCAGGAATCCCGAGCCGATCCATCACCGGTTGAGCGCAGTGCTGTCCCGTACGGATTGCCACACCTTCGCGATCGACGATCGTCCCGAGATCGTGAGGGTGGACGTTGTTCATCACGAACGACAGGATGCTGGCCTTGCGCGGCGCGGTGCCGACCAGCCGCAGCCCCTCGACCTGGCGCAACGCGTCAGTGCCGTAGGCGAGCAGCTCCTGTTCGTAGGCTTGGATGCGATCCATGCCGATCCGGCTGACGTACTCCACCGCGACGCCGAGCCCGATCGCGCCGGCGATGTCGGGCGTGCCCGCTTCGAACTTGTTGGGGATCACGTTCCACGTGCACTTCTCGAACGTGACCGACGCGATCATGTCCCCGCCACCCATCCACGGCGGCATCGCCTCGAGCAGCGCCGCTTTGCCGTAGAGGACACCGATCCCGGTTGGCCCGTACAGCTTGTGGCCGGTGACCGCGAAGAAGTCGCAGTCGAGCGCGCGGACGTCGATCGGCATGTGATACGCCGCCTGGGCGCCGTCCACCACGACCACCGCACCAACGGCATGCGCCTGGCGGATGATGTCGGCCACCGGCGTCACCGTCCCGAGCGCGTTGGACAACGCCGAAATCGCGACCAGCTTCGTCCGCGATGTGAGCAGCCTGGCGAACGCCTCCAGGTCCAGCTCGCCGCTGTCGAACATCGGGATCACCCGCAGCGTCGCGGCCTTCTCGGCCGCGAGCATGTACCACGGCACGATGTTCGAGTGGTGCTCGATTGCCGAGATCAGGATCTCGTCCCCGGCCTTGATGTTGGCCCGGCCCCAGGTCTGTGCGACCAGGTTGATGCTCTCCGTGGCGTTGCGAGTGAAGACGATCTCCCGCGGCTCGGCAGCGCCGAGAAACCGCGCGATCGACGCGCGGGCCTGCTCGTATTGATCGGTCGCCCTGCCACTCAGGTAGTGCACGCCTCGATGCACGTTGGCGTTGCTCGACGTGTAGTAGTCGGTGAGCGCATCGAGTACCGCACGCGGCTTCTGGGTCGTCGCCGCGTTGTCGAGATAGACGAGCGGCTTGCCGTGGACCGAGCTCGCGAGAATGGGAAAGTCGGCACGGATCGTCTCGACGTCGAACGAAATGGCGATCGCCATGGTCATCGGCCCTTGTCGTGCTCCGCCAGATCGCGCTCGAGCTGCCGGAACACCTCGCGCTCGACCTGCGTCCGCAGGTGCGGAATGGAAATGCGCTCCAGCACCTCGCCGGCATAGGCGTGAATCAGCATGTCGCGGGCGTCCTTGGCGTTCAGGCCGCGGGCGCGCAGGTAGAACAACGCTTCCTCGTCGAGCTGCCCGACCGCCGCTCCATGCGTGCACTTCACATCGTCAGCAAAGATCTCGAGCTGCGGGTTCGAGTTGATCGTCGCCTCGTCGGACAGCAGCAGCGCCCGGTTGGTCTGCTTCGAGTCGGTCTTCTGGGCGTCGAGGCGGACGATGATCCGGCCGTTGAAGACCGCCCTGGCCTTGCCGTCCAGGATTCCCTTGTAGAGTTCGTGGCTGGTGCAGTTCGGCTGCGCGTGATCGATGGTGGTGTGGTTGTCGACCAGCGAGGTGCCGTCCACCAGATAACAGCCGTCCAGGTCGACGTGGGCGCCCTGGCCGTCGAGGACGGCGACGGCGTCGTTGCGGGTGAGCCGCCCGCCGACCGTTATCGTGCGCAGCTTGAACGACGCGTCCTTCGCGGCCTTCAGGTGCGCGTTGCTGACCAGGAACGCGCCCTCGGTGCCGCGCTGATCGAGGCAGCAGTTGACGATTGCCCCCTCGCCGAGGTTCGCCTCGATCACCGCATTGGTGAAATGGGCCTCACCGGCGGTGGTCAGGAAACTGATGGCGAGATCCGCCTGGCTGCCGGGCGCGGCCGCAATCAGCACACGGGGATGGATCATCGAGCGGTTCGTGCCGCCGGCGATGATGACGACGTGCACCGGTGGTTCGATCGCCGCGCCCTTGCGAACCGAGATCAGCGCGCCGTCTTCGAGGAATGCCGTGTTGAGCGCCGCGAACGGCTGGCCTTCAAACGGCTGCTGGCCGAGCAGCGAGCACTCGGGCGCGCCAGAGGCGATCGCCGCCGCCAGGCTTCCGATCTTGAGCCCGATCGGAACGTGGGTCAGGTCCGACAGCTCCGGCGCGAAGCGGCCGTTCAAGAGCACCAGCCTGACGGAGCCGGGCACGGACACCCGGGACACCATCGACGAGGCGTTCGTCGGCATGCCATCGGCGAGCTTGAACGGCGTCGTCGCAATCGGCGAGACGTTGGTGAAGCGCCACTCCTCCTGGCGCGTGGTCGGGAAGCCGGACTGCTCGAACGCTTCGCGCCCGCGCGACCGCAGCGTCTTCAACCACGCCGGCGCCACCTCGCCGCGGCCCTTCGCGAACCGGTCCAGCTCGGCGACGTAGATGTCCTGCCCTTCAGCCACGGAAGCCATCGGTTCAGCTCCTGGCCCCGGCCGCTACGTCCTCGATCCAGCCGTAACCCTTTTCCTCGAGCTCGAGCGCCAGCTCGCGGCCGCCCGACTTCACCAGCCGTCCCTCGCTCAGCACGTGCACGAAGTCGGGGACGATGTAGTTGAGGAGCCGCTGGTAGTGGGTGACGACGATGAAGGCGCGCTCGTCGCTGCGCATCGCGTTGACGCCCTGCGACACGATCCGGAGCGCGTCGATGTCGAGGCCCGAGTCGGTCTCGTCGAGTACCGCCACGACCGGCTCGAGGACGGCCATATGGAAGATCTCGTTGCGCTTCTTTTCACCGCCGGAGAACCCCTCGTTGACGGAGCGCTGCAGCATCGCCTGATCGATGTCGAGCACCTTCGCCTTCTCCTTCACGAGCGTCATGAAGTCCATGGCATCGAGGTCGTCGAGGCCGCGCTCCTTGCGCACGGCGTTGAGCGCCGCCTTGAGGAAATAGGCATTGTTCACGCCCGGAATTTCGACCGGGTACTGGAAGGCCATGAACACGCCCTTGCGAGCGCGCTCGTCGGCGGCCATCTCGAGCAGATCCTCCCCGCGGTAGAGCACGCGGCCGCCGACCACCTCGTAACCGGGATGGCCGGACAGGGCGCGGGCGAGGGTGCTCTTGCCCGAGCCGT
The DNA here is from genome assembly GCA_963709325.1 of uncultured Acidobacteriota bacterium. Taxonomy (GTDB): domain Bacteria; phylum Acidobacteriota; class Vicinamibacteria; order Vicinamibacterales; family UBA2999; genus VFZN01. Next base: position 1,178,385 of record CAVPVV010000003.1, read on the forward strand.
TCGGCCCCATGATGGCGTGGACCTCGCCGGGGTTCACTTCGAGAGAAATGCCGCGGAGAATCAGCTTGTCCTCCGCCTTCACTTGCAGGTTCTGGATACTTAGTAGTGACATGGATTCTCGGGCTTCGGGGGGTTCTCGTAGTTCGCGTAGTTCTCGTGGTTCGCGGAGTTCTAACCGACTGATCCTTCGAGTGAGATGCCGAGCAGCTTCTGGGCTTCGACCGCGAACTCCATCGGCAGCTCGCGGAACACTTCCTTGCAGAAGCCGCTGACGATCATGTTGATCGCGTCTTCCTTCGAAATCCCGCGCTGCTCGCAGTAGAAGATCTGGTCCTCGCCGATCTTCGAGGTCGACGCCTCGTGCTCGACCTGGGCTGACGTGTTCTTGATCTCCAGGTACGGGAACGTGTGCGCGCCGCAGCGATCGCCGATGAGCAGCGAGTCGCACTGCGAGTAGTTGCGCGCGTGGGCGGCGTTCCTGCCGATCTTCACGGCGCCGCGGTAGGTGTTCTGGCCGCGGCCGGCCGAGATGCCCTTCGAGACGATCGTGCTGCGGGTGTTCTTCCCCAGGTGGATCATCTTCGTGCCGGTGTCGGCCTGCTGGAAGTTGTTGGTCACGGCCACCGAGTAGAACTCGCCGACCGAGTCGTCGCCCTGGAGGATGCAGCTCGGGTACTTCCAGGTGATGGCGGAGCCGGTCTCCACCTGGGTCCAGGTGATCTTGCTGCTCCGCCCCTTGCACAGCCCGCGCTTGGTGACGAAGTTGTAGATGCCGCCGACGCCGTTCTTGTCGCCGGGGTACCAGTTCTGGACCGTCGAGTACTTGATGGTCGCACGCTCGAGCGCGACGAGCTCGACGACGGCGGCGTGCAACTGGTTCTCGTCGCGCTTCGGCGCCGTGCACCCTTCCAGGTAGCTCACCGACGCGCCGTCCTCGCAGACGATCAGGGTGCGCTCGAACTGGCCCGTGTCCTTGGCGTTGATGCGGAAATAGGTCGAGAGCTCCATCGGGCACTTCACGCCCTTGGGCACGAAGACGAAGCTGCCGTCACTGAACACCGCGGCGTTGAGAGCCGCGAAGAAGTTGTCGGTGTGCGGCACCACCGAACCGAGGTACTGCCGCACCAGGTCCGGATGGTCCTTCACCGCTTCGGAGAACGAACAGAAAATGATGCCGAGCTCGGCGAGCTTCTTCCTGAACGTCGTCGCCACCGATACCGAGTCGAACACCGCGTCAACCGCGACGCCGGCGAGCATCTGCTGCTCGACCAGCGGGATACCCAGCTTGTCGAACGTGGCCCGGATCTCCGGGTCCACTTCGTCCATGCTGTTCAGCTTCTTCTTCTCCTTCGGGGCCGCGTAGTACGAGATCGCCTGGTAGTCGACCTTGTCGTAGGTGACGTTCTGCCAGGTCGGCTCGGACATCTTCAGCCAGGCGCGGTAACTGCGCAGCCGCCATTCCAGCAGCCACTCCGGCTCCTCTTTCTTGGCCGAGATGAGCCGGATGATGTCTTCGTTAAGCCCCTTGGGCGCGATGTCCTGCTCGATGTCGGTGACGAACCCGTACTTGTATTCGGTATTCGCCAGTTGTTCGATGACTTCGGTCGACGTTGACATAACGGGTTCTCGTGGTTCTCGTGGTTCTCGTGGTTCGCGAGGTTCTCGGGGTTCGCGGGGTCTAGACCGAGAACGACTCGCCGCAGCCGCAGGTGCTCTTCGCGTGCGGGTTGCGGAGCGTGAAATTCGTGGCCATCAGGTTGTCCTCGTCGAAGTCGAGAACGGTGCCGTCGAGCAGCTTCAGGCTGCGCGGATCGATGAAGACCTTCGCGCCGCCAGGGCCTTCGAAGACCTGATCGGTGGCTCGCGGGCCGCCGTCGAACGCAAAGGTGTACGCAAAGCCCGAGCAGCCGCCGGCCTTGACGGCAATTCGCAGACCGCCGCGATCGTGCTGCTGTTTCGCCAACTGGCGCGTGATGACGCGCGCCGCGCTCTCGGTGATCTCGATCATGACGTCCGTCCTGCCTTCTCGCCGGCGTCGCGCACCGCATGCCGGGCCGCCTCAACCGCCACGGCCGCGACGTGGACGCGTTCCTGGGGCAGTTGGAGGTGCTGCACGACCCGCTCCGCGCGTCACCAGCCCTGCCTCGGCGAGGCTGGCGCCCTCCAGCCACTCGGCCACCAACCCGGTCGCCGCGATGGCCGCACTGCACCCGAACACCTTGAAGCGGGCGGCGACAATGCGCCCCCGCTCCACCCTGACCTGGATGCGGGCGAACGTGCCCACGTCCATGCGAACCTGCCTCGCCGGTGCCGACCTCCGGCGCGTCCGGCAGCACGCCGACGCGCTGCGGGTTGCGCACACGGTCGAGCACGGCCGCGGAATACGCCATCGCTAGCCTCGTACTCCCGCAGACGCCCGGGCCACCGGCGCCATTGCCCGCAGGTGCCCGACGACCTCCGCGACGTGCGTGACGGCCCGGTCGACGTCCTCAGCCGTCGTGCCGCGGCCGAGACCGAAACGAAGCGAAGACAGCGCGGCATCCCGCGACAGGCCGAGCGCCCGGAGCGCGTGCGACGGTTCCGCGGAGAGACATGCCGCCCCGCTCGACACGGCGATCTCGGTCAGTCCGAGCAGGAGCGTTTCGCCTTCGACGCCGGCGACGTGCACGTTCAAATTGCCGGGCAGCCGAGGCGCCATCGCACCGTTCAGCGAGACCTCGCCAACACGCTCGCGGAGCCCGGCCCAGAGACGATCCCGCAGGCCTTCGAGCCGCGCCGCTTGGTCGGCGATCTCGCCGGAAGCAACCGCGCACGCCGCGCCGAACCCGACGATTCCCGGCACATTCAGAGTGCCGCCGCGAAGGCCTCGCTCCTGCTCGCCTCCTGTGACGACGGGCCGCAAACGCTTTTCCACACCGCGCCTGACGAACAGCGCGCCGATGCCCTTCGGGCCGTACAGCTTGTGAGCGCTGAACGAGGCGAGGTCCACGCCAAGCGCGTGAACGTCCACGGGCAGCTGGCCAAGCGCCTGGACCGCGTCGGTGTGCACGAGCGCGCCGTGCGCGTGGGCGATGTGGACGATCTCGGCGAGCGGCTGCACCACGCCGATCTCGTTGTGCGCCAGCATCACCGTGACGAGCGCCGTCTGCGGTCCGATGGCAGCGGCAACCGCCTCGGGCTCAACGATCCCGCCGGGCGGCACTGCCAGTTCCGTCGCCTGCCAGCCCGACTCGACGAGACGAGCGACCGGCGCGAGCACCGACTTGTGCTCGGTGACGAGCGTGACGACGTGACGTCGATCCGGCGGCGCTGCAGCGGCAACACCGGCGATGGCCAGGTGGTTGGCTTCGGTCGCGCCGCTCGTGAAGATCACCTCGCGGGGGTCGGCACCCATGAGCGCGGCCACCTGCTTGCGGGCCTTTTCCACGGCGTCGTGGGCCTGCCAGCCGGCACGGTGAGTCCGGCTTGACGCGTTGCCGAACACTTCGGTGAAGTACGGCCGCATCGCCTCGAACACCCGCGGATCGACCGGGGTCGTCGCGTGATGGTCCAGGTAGATCACCTAGCTCTCCCCCGCCGGCGCGACGAAGACCAGGCGCGACACCTTTGCCGCGGGCGGCGTGGTCGGGGTCGTAGCGTCGGCAGCCAGTTCGGCCACCGAAACCGTGGTCAGCGTCTCGAGGATGCGGTTCTTGATCTTCCAGAGCGGGTCGCGGATGCTGCAGGTCGTGTACTGCCCACACGCGTGATCGTCCGGCGAGCACGCGGTAACCGTCACCGGTCCGTCCACCGCTTGGATGACATCGGCAACGCTGATGCTGCCTGCCGGACGCGCCAGGCGATACCCGCCCCGAGTCCCCTGGACCGACACGAGCAACCGCGTCCGGACGAGGCGCTGCAGCACTTTGGCGAGCAGTTCGAGTGGGATCGAATAGGCCTCCGACATCTCCCGCGCGCTGGCCGCCGCGCCGTCCGAGCGGATGGCCAGGTGCTTCATCGACATCAGCGCGTAATCGGATTTCTTGGAGAGTCTCAGCATGGGTCGGCCTGGAAATACGACCGTGACAGTCCTAGTTTAGCCCTCGATATCGGACTCCGCAAGTCGGCATTAGGCCGCGGTTCCGCCGGAACCCGCGGCGGCGGCTGGCGCGGTAGGTCCGCTCGCGGCGTAGGCCGCTTTACTGGCGACGCGTACGGCGGCGAAGCGGGCGCCTGCCTAATACTTGGGCTGGGTCGGGTCCACCTCGTCACTCCACCTGAGGATGCCGCCCGTGAGGTTGACGACGCGTTCGAAGCCGACGCTCCGAAGGAACGACGCGGCTTTGGCGCTTCGGACACCCGACCGGCACTGGCAGACGACGAGCTGGTTCCTGTCAATTTCGCCGTACCGCTGGGGCACTTCACCTAGTGGGATCAGGACCGCCCCATCGATGCGGGCGATCTGCCACTCCTGCGGCTCGCGGACGTCGAGAATGACCAGCTTGTCGCCGCGGTCCAACGCTGCCTTCAGCTCCCTGGGAGTCATGTCGGTCGCTGAGGCTGAACTATCGCCACTCTCCGAAGTCGGGGTGCCCGCAGGGGACGTGACGCCGCTCGGCACACCGCAGAACTGCTCGTAGTCGATCAGCGCGTGGAGCGTCGGATGATCTCCGCAGACCGGGCAATCGGGGTCGCGGCGCAGCTTCAGCTCGCGGAAGCGCATCCGGAGCGCGTCGTAAATCAGGAATCGTCCGATGAGCGGCTCGCCGTTACCCAGAATCAGCTTGATGACCTCGGTAGCCTGAATCGTCCCGATAATGCCTGGCAGGACACCGAGCACACCGGCTTCGGCGCAGCTCGGCACCAGCCCGGGCGGCGGCGGCTCCGGATAAAGGCAGCGATAGCAGGGCCCACCCTTGGTCGCGAACACCGACGCCTGTCCTTCGAACCTGAAGATGCTGCCGTAGGCGTTCGGCTTCCCCAACAGAACGCACGCGTCGTTCACGAGGTAGCGAGTCGGGAAATTGTCGGTGCCATCGAGGATGACATCGTAGGGCTTGAACAATTCAAGCGCGTTCGACGACGAGAGCGCGACCTCGTGCGCTACGACCTGCACGTTGGGGTTCAGCGAACGGATGCGATCCGTCGCCGAAGCCAGCTTCGAGCGGCCGACGTCCGGCGTCCCGTGCAGCAGCTGCCGCTGCAGGTTGCTGAGATCGACGACGTCGAAGTCCACGAGACCGATCGTGCCGACGCCAGCGGCGGCCAGGTACATGGCAGCCGGCGAACCGAGACCGCCGGCACCAATGCAGAGCACCTTGGCGGCCTTGAGCTTCTTCTGCCCTTCCATGCCGACTTCCGGCAGGATCAGGTGACGGCTGTAGCGGCGCACCTCGTCGGCCGACAACGCCGGCGCGGCCGGCGCCTCGACGCCGACGCCTCCCGCCACGGACGGAATGATGCTCACGACGTCACCGCTCTTGAGCGGCGTTTCTTCCTTCTGGAGGTAGCGGATGTCCTCGTCGTTGATGTAGACGTTGACGAAGCTGCGCAGCCGGCCGTCGCCGTTATAGAGGTGCTGCTTCAACCCGCCGTACCGGGTGGTCAGTCCCTGAAGCAGTTCGCCCACCGTCTGCCCGTCCACTTCGACCGCGTCCAGCTTGTCGGTGAAGGGGCGCAGCGGTGTCGGGATCAGGATCTTCGTTGCCATGTCAGCAGCTCTCCAGGGTCGTCACCAGGTTCAGCAATTCCGGTTCGAACGCCGACCGGTCCGCGGCCAGCCTCCACGAGGTCAAGTCGCCCGGCTCGCCGCTCATCACGGAAAGGATGACGTACGTGAACACCGGCCAGGCGTGATCGAGATCGTACTGCGACGGCCGCGCCGGATGATCAGGGTGCGAGTGATAGAACCCGAGCAGCTCCAGCCCCGTCGCGCTCGCACGCTGCTCGGCGGACCGATAGTCCGCGGGTCGAATCAGGAATCGCCGGCGAGGGCCTTCTTCGGTCGTGTTGGGCAGCGCCCAGGCTTCGACAATGGTGCCGTCCCGTCCGAGCAGCGCACCGCAGCATTCGTGGGGATAGGCCTCGGCGCCGTGATCGCGAATCGCCTCGAGAACACCTGGACCAAGGGTCGACGCGACGCTCACACGCCCTCCCACATCCGGTCCGAGAGGTAGCGCTCGCCGCCGTCGCAAAGAATCGTCACCACCATGGCCGGTGGCTCGGCAACCGCAAGCGCAGCGACGACATTGGCTCCTGAGGAAATTCCCACCAGGAGCCCTTCCTCCCGCGCCAGTCGCCGCGTCATCGCAATCGCGGCGTCGGTGTCGATCCGCACGTCCCGGTCGGCAAGGCTGGGGTCGTAAATGCCCGGGACGATAGCGGTATCCATGTGCTTCAGCCCTTCGATGCCGTGCAGGGGGCCGTCGGGCTGCACCGAGGCAAGCACCACATCGCCGCCGTTTTCCCGCAGCCGCCTGGCGACGCCGACGAACGTGCCGCTGGTCCCGAGTCCGGCCACGAAATGTGTCAGCCGGCCGCCCGTCTGCTCGAGAATCTCGGGGCCGGTCGTGTCGTAATGGGCCCGCCAGTTGAACGGGTTGTTGTACTGGTCCGGGTAGAAATAGGCGCCGGGATCGACCTGGTAGAGCCGGCGGGCCTCGCGGATCGCGCCGTCGGACCCTTCGAGCGGGTTGGTCAGGACGAGATCCGCACCGTAGGCCCGCAGCATCCGTTTGCGTTCCGCGGTGACGTTATCCGGCACGCACAGGCGCACGCGAACGCCAAGGCCGGCCCCGAACATCGCGTAGGCAATACCGGTGTTGCCGGACGTGGCGTCGAGCAGAATCTTGTCGGGCGAGAGCGCGCCGCTGGCCAACCCCTCCAGCAGCATCCGGCGGGCCGGGCGATCCTTCACCGAACCGCCGGGGTTCGCGAACTCCGCCTTGGCGTACAACTCGATTCCGGGACGGTCCTGCTCGATCCGATGGAGACGGATGAGCGGCGTCCGTCCGACCAGGTCAAACAGGGGCACAATCTGGGCGGTAGCCGACGCTGCGGACGACATGTGAAAGGCCCGAAATTCCGGGACATTGTTAGCAAATCACGGAGGGAGCAGCGTCGCAACAAAAATCCGACCGTTGCAGTCGGAAATAGAAATGATGTCAGCAACGCATTGACGACCTCAGCATTAACGAATCGCTGCGGTCAGTGTCACCGTCGCTCGTATCTCGATTTCGCCTTCCGCAACTGGCGTTCCTGGAGCCGGCGCAGCGTCGGCCGCCGCCATCCTGAACTCCTGTGCCGGCCGCATCATCGGGGGCTGCATCGTCTCGTCGATGCGCACCACCCGATCGATGCTCCGTTTCGCGCCAGCCGCGGCCGCCTCGGCCCGCGCCAGGGCATCGGCTACAGCGCGAGTGAGGGCCTCGCGCTCGGCCTGCGCGCGCTGCTTGAGCTCGAACTGCAGCCCCTGAATCGAGGTGGCGCCTGACGCGACCGCGGCATCGAGCACATCCGCCAGCTTTCCGAGATCGTCCACGCGGACTTCGACCACATTCCTGGCCACATAGCCGCGAGGCGTCTGCCGCCCACCGCTGTAATCGAACTCCTGCTGCAGCGAGACAACCAGCGTCCGGACCGCATCCTTCGGGATGCCCACCGCGGCAACCTTCTGAAGAACCGCGTCCATGGCGGTCGCGTTGGCCGACTGCGCCTCCTTCGGCGCGCGGGATCGGGACTCTGCGCCCACTCGAACAAGCGCGCGATCGGGCGCCATGCGAACCGTCCCTTCGCCGTGCACGACGACGACCGGGACCTCCGGGCCTGGCGGGGTTTGCGCCGATCCGACGGCAGCGGCGGCGAGAACCAACATGGCAGCAACGATCACACGCGGCATGGGTTGCGCTCCTTCACCCCGAGTAGACCACACGGAAGCCGACGCTGTAGGCGTAGGTATCGGGCGGGACCGTGTGACGATGGGCGCAGCGCAGTTGCTTGACGTCATGCGTCACCCACGACCCGCCGCGCAGCACGCGGAACACGCCCTGGGCCGGGCCGCGGGGATTCCGCTCGTCGCCGTCCCGGTAGGCCTCGGCGCCGTACCAGTCGGCCACCCACTGCCAGACGTTGCCGGCCATGTCGTAGAGCTCGAACCCGTTTGGCGGGTAGCTGCCCACCGGTCGCGTGCCGCGATGACGCTTCAGGGCCGGCTCGGTGAGGAAGTTCGCCCGCGACGAATCGATCTCGTCGCCCCACGGGTAGCGCTTCTGCTCGAGGCCGCCGCGCGACGCGCGCTCCCATTCGGCCTCGGTCGGCAATCGAACGAGCTGGCCGATCCGCCCGCTCAGCCATCGGCAGTAGGCCATCGCGTCGCCGTGGGTCACGAGCGTCACCGGATGGCGACCGCGATCGCGCGGCGGTTCGCCGCTGCGCCAGACATAGGGCGCGGCCAGTTCGCGAAACGGCAGCTCGTGCTGTGAGGTGACGACCAGCGGCAGATCGCGGAGCGAAGGCGCCGGGTGCCCGGTTTCGTGCACGAACACCGAGTACTGGTCGACCGTGATCGCGTGGGCCGAGATGTGGAAGGCGTCGATCTGAACCGATCGTGGGGGGCGTTCGTCCTCGCCTCCCTCGAGCGATCCCATCGTAAACCGTCCGCCCGGGATCGCCGCGAATCGAGGCAGCAGTTCCTCGCTCACGCTAGCGAAGCTCCGCCTCGGATCGTCGAGCGTTTTCTACGTGGCTCCGCCCCGATAGCCACAGCGCTGTCTTGCCCGCCTCCGGCGAGCGAGCGTCCTCGAAGGCGGTCGGGAAGACTTGACTCTTGTGCAACGATTCGCAGCCTTCAAGGATTCCAGCGGCACAGTATACTTTCCGGTCGTGAAACTCGAACAGTTCGCGATGGAGCGGATGCAGTCCACCTGGGAAAACCTGGTGGACTACAACCTGTCGGAGAGCGGCGTCCGCGCGCTCTCGCCGCGCGAGCTGCTCGAGGATGGCGCCGCGCTCGAAGCGCTGCTCGATCAGGCGCTGGTCTACACCCAGTCGAACGGGACGATTCCACTACGCGAGAAGATTGCCGCGCTGTATCCCGGCGCCACGCCGGATCACGTCCAGGTGACCAACGGCGGCTCCGAAGCCAACTACATCACCAGCTGGCGACTCATCGAGCCCGGCGACGAAGTGGTGATGCTGCTGCCGAACTACATGCAGACCTGGGGCGTCGTCCGGGCGTTCGGCGCGACGGTACGGGAGTGGTACCTTGTCGAGGATCGGCAGGCCGGCCGATGGCGCCTGGACCTCGCCGCCCTCGACGAGCTGATCACCAGCCGCACCAAACTCATTGTCATCTGCAACCCGAACAACCCAACCGGCGCGCGCCTGACAGAGGCGGATCTGGACGGCATCGCGCGTGCCGCCGATCGCGTCGGCGCCTGGGTGCTCTCCGACGAGATCTACCGCGGCGCCGAACTCGACGGCGTCGAGACACCCTCGATGTGGGGGCGCGGCGAGCGTGTCATCGTCACCAACGGCCTGTCGAAGGCCTATGGGCTGCCCGGATTGCGGATCGGCTGGATCGTGGGCGCGCCGGCACTCGTCGCCTCGACGTGGTCGTACCACGACTACATCACGATCGGCCCGGGCGCGCTCAGCGATCGGATGGCCCAGGCCGCGCTCGTGCCAGCACGGCGACAGCGCCTCCTGGAGCGGACGCGCGGCATCCTGCGCGCGAACCTTCCGCTGCTCGAGAAGTGGCTGCGGGCGCACGGCGGATTCTTCTCCTGGACATCACCCGAGGCCGGCGCGATCTGCTACGTGCGCTACGAGCACACGATCAACTCCGTTGACCTGGTCAATCGGCTGCGCGAAGAGAAGAGTGTTCTGCTCGTGCCCGGCGATCACTTCGGCATGGACCGCTACCTGAGGATCGGCTACGGCGAACCGCCGGAGTATGTCACCGCCGGCCTCCAACGCGTCCACGACCTGCTCGAAGCGCTCGACCCGGCCGGCGTGCCGCGGCCATGACCGCACCGGAGCTGGCGCTCGTCCTGGTGGGCTTCGGCCACGTTGGGCGACGGTTCGTGCGATTGCTGGGTGAAGTCGCCGAGCGCCTCGATTTCGAGTGGCGGGTGGTCGCGATCAGCACGCGGCGGCACGGGTCGGTCGTAGACGCCGACGGCGTGGACGTGGATCGTGCGCTCTCGCTGGTCGAATCGGGTCAGCCGCTCGGCCGGCTCGATTCGGAACCGCGAGAGCGAAGCGGGCTGGACGTGATCCGCCAGGTCACGCGGCTGCTCCCCGACGAAGCAGCGGAGGGCCGGCTGGTGCTCGTCGAATCGACGACCCTCGACATCGACCGCGGCGAACCAGCGCTCTCGCACGTTCGCGCCGCGCTCGAGGCGCAGATGCACGTCGTCACGGTGAACAAGGGGCCGGCGGCGTTCGCCTACGACGAGTTGGAATCGCTTGCCGAGGCCATCGACCGGGAGTTCTATTTCGAAGGCGCGGTCATGGACGGCGTGCCGGTGTTCAACCTGGTTCGCGAGGCGATGCCGGCGGTGCGGGTGGACGGCTTCCGCGGCGTGATCAACACGACGTCGAACTTCGGCCTGTCGGCGCTCGAGCAGGGACAGCCGCTCGACCAGGCGGTCCGCGAGATGCAGGCCCGGGGCATCGCCGAAGCGGATCCGTCGCTCGACATCGACGGCTGGGACGCGGCGGCCAAGACTGCCGCGCTGGTGAACGTGCTGATGGGCGGCAGCATCACGCCGCATCAGGTGCAGCGCACCGGCATCTCCGAAGTACGGGCCGGCGACGTGAAAGCGGCGCTGGCCAGCGGCCGGCGGATACGGCTCGTCGCGCGTGCCGGCCGGCACGACGGCTCGCTGACCGCGAGCGTCGAGCCCGAGCTGCTGACCGCGGACGATCCGCTAGCGGGACTCGCCGATACGGCGAACGCGTTGTATCTCACGACCGATTTGCTGGGAGAGATCGGAATCGTACAGCGCTCGGGCGATCTGACCCAGACCGCATACGCGCTGCTGAGCGACATCTCCCGCATCAGCCTCAGGCTGAGAGACTGGACCGAACGATGAGCGGACCGTTGTCTGGTGTGACCGTACTCGACTTGACTCGGGTGCTGTCTGGACCCTACTGCACGATGGTCCTCGCAGATCTCGGCGCGCGCGTGATCAAGATCGAGCACCCAGGCAAGGGGGACGACACACGGCACTGGGGGCCGCCGTTTCTCGGCGCCGAGAGCGCGTATTTCCTCAGCATCAATCGCAACAAGGAAAGCGTCACCGTTGACTTCAAGCACCCCGAGGGCCGGACCGTTCTCGAGCGGCTGCTCGATCGCGCCGATGTCCTGGTCGAGAACTTCAAGCCGGGCACGCTCGACCGCGCCGGCTTCTCGTGGGACACCGTACATGCGCGCTGGCCTCGCGTCGTCTACGCCTCCATCTCCGGCTACGGGCAGACCGGCCCACGCCGTAACGAGCCCGGCTACGACGCGGTGATTCAGGCCGAAGGCGGGTTGATGAGCGTCACCGGCGAGAGCGACGGGCCCGCGTATCGCCTTGGGGTGGCGATCTCCGACATCGTGGCCGGCCTCTTCACGGCGCAAGGCGTGACCGCGGCGCTGTTCGCGCGCGAGGGAACCGGCGCCGGGCAGCGCGTGGACATCGGGATGCTCGACACGACTGCCGCACTTCTCACCTACCAGGCTGGCAACTATTTCGCGAGCGGCAAGGCGCCCGGCCGGCTTGGCAACCGCCACCCGACGATCGCGCCCTACGAGACGTTCCCGACCTCGGATGGCGAGATGGTCGTCGCGGTCGGCAACGATGCAATCTGGCGCCGGTTCTGCCCCGCGATCGAACGGCCTGAGCTGGCTGACGACCCGAAGTTCCGCACCAACAAGGATCGGCTCGCACACTACGGCGAGCTGCGGGCCGTGCTGGAAACCGCCATCGCCACGCGGAGCCGCGCCGAATGGACGGCGCGCTTCCACGCGGCGAGCGTACCATGTGGTTCGGTGCGCGACGTCGCCGAAGTGCTTGCCGATCCACACCTGCACGCTCGCGAAATGATCGGCACGCTGCCGCACGCGACGCTCGGCCCGACACGAGTGATCAACACGCCAATCAAGCTGTCGGACACACCGGGGCAACTCAGGACCGCGCCGCCGACTCTCGGGCAGCACACCGACGCGGTGCTCGCCGAACTCGGCTACGATCCGCAGATGGTGGCCAGCCTCAAAACTTCTGGAGCAATCTGACCGTGGCCGACGTCGCCCAGATACGCAAGCGCATCCAGAAAGCGATCGAACAGGCACGCCGCGAGGCGGCCGACCGCCGATCGCTCGTTCACGACGCGCAGAAGGCCTACGAAGAGTTCCTCGAGACGCGAGCGATTCCGGCGTTCCGATCGGTTGCGGTGGTGCTCAAGTCGGAGGGCCTGTCGTGGGAGGTCATGACTCCGTCGGGCGAAGTTCGCCTCGTTCCGGATCGGCGCCGGGACGAGTCCATCGCGCTCAGCTTCGACGCGACCGCTGAACCGCCGCAGCCGACGGTCAACGTCACCCGCGGGCGCGGCAGCCGCGTCGTCCACCTCGAACGGCCGGTGAAAGCGGGCACGCCATCATCGGCCGCCTTGACCGAGGACGACGTGGTCACGATGCTGATCGAAGAACTGCGGCCCTGGCTCGAGTAGTCAGCCTTCGGCCTCGATCGCGCTGACGTCGACCCCCGCCATCCGCAGGCGTGCGATGAGCAGATCGGCATCGGGCGCCTTTCGGACCGCTTCCCGGATGTCAACGACCCCTGCGTGAACGTACTCGACGAGGGCATCGACGAGTGGAGCCATCCCGCGCGAACCAGCGCTCAGCGGCGCGGCGAGGCCGGCGAGATCGCCGTCGGCGAGGATACGCGCCACCGGGCGCGTGCCGCTCAACAGCTCGCGGGCTGCAATCCGTCCACCAGTGGCCTTCCTGAGCAGGAGCTGGGCGACCGCTCCACGGAAACAGCGGGCAAGCGCCACGCGAGCCGATTGACGCTGGTCGGCAGGCACGAGCTCGATCAGCCGCTGCACCGCGGCGACGCCTGAGGGAGCATCGATCGAGGCAATGACCAACCGATCCTGAGCGGCGGCCTCGATGGCGATCTGCGCGATCTCGCCGCTTGCGACACCTTCGATGACGAGCACGTCCGGTGCTTCGCGGAGCGCGGCTCGCGCCGCGGCAGCGGCCCGAGCCGCGTCGCGCCCGACCTCCCGCTGGCTGATCAGCGCCTCGCGGTTCGTGTGCTGCACGTGAATCTGGGGTTCGAGAGTGATGATGTAGTCGGCGCGCTGCTGGTTGAGGGTGTCCACGAAAGCCGCCACCATCGCGGCCTCGTCGTTGGCGGGCCCGCCCGCGATCAGAATCAGACCGTCTGGTTCCGTCGCCAGCCGCCGAACGTCGGCGCTCAGCTGGAGATCGTCGGCCGTCGTCGCACGCAGGAACGCGAAGTGGAAGTTCGCGCCAGGCCCGCGCTGATCGCGGAACGTGGAACAGCGGATACGCCCGACGTCGGCGAGCTCGATCAACCATTCGGCTGGATCACCCCGGCGCACGGTGTCGCGCCACGGCTCGGGCGTAACGTCGGCAATCAGCGTCTCGGCGTCGGCCGGCAGCAGCGGCGTCTCTTCGGCCAGCGGCCGCACGTTGCCGCCGACCCGCACGTAAGGCCGAGACTGCGAGACCAGGAACAGCTCGGAGGCGCCAGCGGCATCGGCAGCGCGGAGCAGCCGGTCGATTCCGGTGGACCGCGAGGACGGCGCTGCGGACCGTGACGGCACCTCGATACGCACCGTTCGCGTGACCGGCGCACCGGGAACGCTTGTGCCGTTTTCGGCGGCGATAGGCGCGGCTGGCGGTATTGAGGGTGTCATAGGGCGCGAGGACGGGTCATCGGCCGGGAGTCCGGCCTGACGGACTGGTTCCATGGGCATGACCGGAGAAAGAGACACGAGAACGGACGAACTCGAGCCGGCCGACGCGGCCAGCACGGGAAGCGCCGGCGAGGATTCCTCTCCGGACACGGGCAGGTCGGCATCGATGGTTGCCGCTCGGGCCGCCACCTCGGCGGTTCGATCGTCTTCGGGGTGTGATGCGCTGACGGGCTCGGCGTACGGCTCGTCGTGGCTGGGTGGCGCCACGGCCTCGACCGGCGGTTCCGGAGTTTCGACCGGCATCGCGCCGGCGTTCGATGCCATCAGTTCCGGCATGGCGATCGCCGCTGGCACAGCCGCCGGTTCCTCTGGCTCCGTCGCAGAGGGTTGCTCTTCCTGCGGCTGTGATACCGCGGGCTCGGCCGCCGAATCTGCATCGGCCTCGGACGCGTTGGCCTCGACCTGATCGACCGCCGCTTCGACCTGATCGGACGGCGAGGTGTCGCCCACTGTCACCGCTTCGGCGGCTGTAACTGCGGCCGGCTCAACGTGTGCCGAGGGCGCCGTCATTTCCGGGTTGGCAGGCTCAGGTTCCGCCGGTGCGGCCGCCTCGACTTCGGCGAATTCAGATTCGGTGTGGGTGGGTTCGGCAGTGACCGTCTCCGAAGCGCCGGCTTCGCCGGCGTCGGACGCCGAGGCTTCAACTACGGCGGGCTCTGACTGCTCGGCCGCCGGTTCATCCGCGGGCGCCGAAACCTCGGCGGGAGCGCTTTCCGCGTCGGTCGCCGCAGCCTCGACTGAATGAACGTCGCCTGCTTCGGACTCGGCGAGCGCCGGCGGCGCCGCGGGCAGTTCGACCTCGGGCGGTTGGGCCGTTCCCGAGGGGATTTCGGCAGTGGTTTCAGACGTCTCGCGGCGGCGGCGGATTTCAATCCAGATGTCGTCGCCGCTTCGTGCGGCCACCACGCTGAAGTGGTCGCTGCCACGCGAGGGCAGTTCATGTTCGACAGCGCCGAGTTCCTTCAGCGAAGACAACGCGTCGCCAGACAGCAGCTGCCCGAGCATCCCGACCATCGCACTGAGGTTCATGCCGTGGACCGAGAGATCGATGGTCCGCGGGCCGGATACGACGATCGGGCGTTCGCCCACGTGCATCACGAGCGCGTCGCCGTCGGCGCGCACCATTGCGGAAAGTAGAGAGTCGACGAGAGCCACTGCCAAACTTGTCATCGGCTGGTGGTCATCAGGTCGATAGAGGATCAGCGCGTCGCGCGGTGCAGCGTCATGAGACCGAAGAGCAACGGGATCGCGCGCACATCAGTGAACCCTTGTGCAATCAGTTTCCGCGCCACGCCCGCCGCCCCGGGGTATCGCCGGATCGACGCCGGGATGTAGCGGTAGGTGTCGGGGTCACGGTGCAGCAGCCATCCGAGTGCGCCGCCGACCGCCGTGAGGTAGGCCAGGAAGCAGGCTCTGACCATCGGCGACTCGGGCCGGTTGAAGTCCAGCGACAGAAATCGGCCACCCGGCCGCAGCACGCGGGCGATCTCGGCGATCGCGACGTCGAGATCCGGCACGTTCCGCAAGCCGTACCCGGTGGTGACCACGTCCGCCGAGCCTGCACGGAGCGGGAGCGCCGCCATGTCGCCGGCGGCGAAACGGATGCGGGCATCTCGCGGGGCGGCCAGAACCAGCATGTCCAACGTCAAGTCGATCCCGAGGACAGCACGGCCGCCGGCGGCGGTGGCCAGGCGGGCAATGTCGCCGGTGCCGCAGGCGAGATCGACGACGACGTCGCGCGGCGAAATCCGGGCCTCGCGGATCAGCCGCCGCTTCCAGCGACCGTCCTGACCGTACGACAGAACGCGCGTGATGAGGTCGTAGCGGGGGGCGATCGTCGAGAAGAGGCGTGCGACGTAGCGCCGCTTGTTCTCTGGCGAGACGAACGCGGAATCGAGCGACACCCTGTCAGAACCCTAACACCGCGCGCGCCATCGTCGCAGTGGCGAAGGTGACGATGAAGGCCAGCACCAGCGGCATAACCGCCCCGATTGTCGCCCATTTGACGCTGAGCGTCTCCTTGTAGATGGTCACGATCGTGGTCGCGCACGGGTTGTGGAGGAGCGAGAAGAGCATGAGGTTCACGGCGGTGAGGAGCGTCCAGCCATGCTGGCCGATCAAGAGCGACCGCAGCTGGTCGAACCCCTGCATGTCGGTCATCATGCCCTCCGCCGTGTAGACCATCAGCATCGTCGGGACCACGATCTCGTTCGCGGGAATCGCGATGATGTAGGCCAGCAGGATGACCCCGTCGAGGCCGATCGCCCAGCCGAGCGGGTTGAGGCCGTTGGCGACGTGCGTCGCGAGGCTCGCTCCGCCGGCGTAGATGTTTCCGAGGAGCCAGATTACTGCGCCGGCGGGCGCGGCGGTCATCATTGCCCGCCACAGGACGAACAGCGTGCGGTCGATTAGCGACGTGTACAGGATCCGCAGGATGCCGGGCCGTCGATACGGCGGCAATTCGAGCGTGAATGCCGAGGCTTCGCCCTTGAGGATCGTCCGGGAGAGGACCCAGGACACCACGAGCGTGAAGACGACGCCAATCAGCACGATCGCGACGACCGAGCCGGCGGCCACCAACGATGCGACGGCCGGTGGGAATGCGGCCGCCACGAACACCGTGGCGAGCATGATCAGGGTCGGGAACCGTCCGTTGCACGGCACGAAGTTGTTGGTGAGAATCGCCACCAGCCGCTCGCGCGGCGAATCGATGACGCGCGTCGCAATCACTCCGGCCGCGTTGCAGCCAAAGCCCATTGCCATGCTGAGCGCCTGCTTGCCGTGCGCCCCTGCCTTCTTGAACAGGAAGTCCATGTTGAACGCGACGCGCGGCAGATAGCCGAAGTCCTCGAGGATCGTGAAGAGCGGGAAGAAGATCGCCATTGGCGGCAGCATGACGCTGACCACCCAGGCCAGGCCGCGATAGACGCCGTGCCAGACGAACCCGGTGAGCCACCACGGCGCGCCAAGCCGCTCGAATGTGTTGGCGGCAACGTCCTCGAACCAGAAGAATATGGTCGCGAGCATCTGCGAGGGCACGTTGGCGCCGACGATGGTCAACCAGAACACGACCGCCAGCACGCCCAGCATCAAAGGCAGCCCTAACGCGCGCGAGGTGACGATCCGATCGATGCGCTGATCGAGCTCGAGCGGGCCGGCGCCGCGATCGCGTACTGCGCGGCGGGTGATCCGCTCGACTTCGCCGTACAACGAGGTCACGACCTCCTCGCGAAATCCGGCCTGCAGCGAGCGGCGCAGCGCCGCTGCCTCGCGGACGATGTCGGAGGGCGAGGCCACGACGGGTTCGCTCACTGAGCCCCCTGCAGCGCGATCTTGCGGCTGAAACGGAGGTCCGGGGCTTGCTGGCGGGCAACCAGTCCGCCGAGCTGGCCGGTCGCGAGCGCCTCCTCGACCGCGGCATCGCCATCGATAAGCCGGATCGCAATCCAGCGGGCATTCGGCACCCCTGGCGCGGCCGATTCGATCAGCGGCACCAGGCGGGAGACGGCGCGCTCGAATTCCGGCGTTCCCCGCGATCGCAGCGGGGTTGTGGTGAGCTCGCCGGAGGCGACTCCCGCCACGTCGGTCAGGAGGGCCATCATGTTCTCGCCGGTGCGCGCGACAACCGGCACGACCGGCACGCCGAGGTCGCGAGCCAGGCTGCGCGTGTCCACCTCGACGCCGCGGCGCCGAGCTTCGTCCATGAGATTCGCGGCAACTACCACGCGATCGGTGATTTCCAGGATCTGGAGCACGAGGTACAGGTTGCGTTCGAGAGCGCTGGCATCGACGACCACCACCGTGCAGTCGGGACGGCCGAACAGCAGGAAGTTGCGCGCCACTTCCTCGTCCTGCGACGCGGACAACAACGAATAAGTACCGGGAAGATCGACGAGCTTGTAGCGAACGTTGGCGAACTGAAATGCGCCCTCGGCCCGGGTGACCGTCTTGCCGGGCCAATTACCGGTGTGCTGCCGCAGTCCGGTGAGCGCGTTGAAGAGCGTCGACTTGCCCGTATTGGGGTTGCCGGCGAGCGCGACGGTGCGGTTGAAACCGCCGACCGCCTCGCCGAGGCGGGCCATCTCCGCATGGACCGGGCAGGCTTCGCAGTTGTGAGTCGACATAAGTATTCGGATCAGCTCAGGGGTCAGGCGACCGCGCGTACGAGAACGCGCGCCGACTGATCGCGGCGCAGGGCGATCGTCGTTCCTCGGACCCGGTACGCTCGCGGGTCGCCCGCAAAGGTCGTCAGATCCGGGCGAACACGCGCCCCCGGCGTGAATCCCAGGTCGAGCAGCCGGCGGCGCATGAAGCCGCGGCACGCCGGATCGAGCGCGACGACTTCTCCCAGCTGGCCGGAGGAAAGGTCCGACAGCCTCTGGACCATCGTCTCGCCGTTTTCCGTCGACGACGGCGCGGTGGATACATGAACGTTTCCGGCCAGGATTGGCGCCGGCGCGTATTCCTGCTCTCCGTCGACGCGGTCGCTCGTGCGCAGGACGCCGTGCAAGGCGACAGACAAGAGGATGAGAGCGAGCCAGAGGGCAATCATCACGACGGGTTGACCTAATTTTGAGGACACAAAATTAAATCACGCGTCACCCAAAACGTCAATGCCAGTGCCGAACAACTCTGCTAAACTGATGATTCTTCGATGCTTCCGTCCAGCACCGTCGAGAACTACCTCAAGGCGGTCTACCTCGGGCAGACGCAGCTTCCCGACGGCCAGCGACTGCTGCCAATGGGGCACCTCGCCTCAGCGCTAGGCGTAGCGCCGGGCACCGCGACCACCATGGTGAAGGCACTGGCGGAGTCGGGGCTGGTCGAGTACGAGCCGTACAACGGCGTACGGCTATCTCCCGCGGGCGAAAAGCTCGCCGCCCTGGTCCTCCGGCGTCACAGGTTGATCGAGCTCTTCCTCGTCCGAGTAATGGGACTCGGATGGGACGAGGTGCACGACGACGCCGAGCAGCTCGAGCATGTCGTATCGGAGCGGCTCATCGAACGGATCGACGAGATGCTCGGCCGGCCGGCCGTGGACCCCCACGGCGATCCGATACCGACGGCGGACGGTCACGTGCCCAGGCATGCGTCCGACACCCTGCTCTCCTGCCCGATTCACCAGCGGGTCGTGGTCACGCGCGTCACCGATCAGGACGCCGCTTTCCTGCGCTTCATCGAACAGCATCACCTGATGCCCGGCGAGACGATCGAAGTGGAAGCGCGCGACGAGGTCGCGGACAGCGTCCGCCTCAAGGGACGCGGCGATCAGCGCATCACGATCGGCATGCGCGCTGCGTCCAAGGTGAGGGTCTCGACCACCGCGACCAGCTCACGCGGGTGACGCGCGATACCCGCGCAGGCAGGCAACCTCGGACCGAACTTCGCAACGCCGAAGCCATACGCGGCGACGACGAACGGACACGATGCCGCCGCGGCCGTATTGAAGTCGGCCGGTGAGTCGCCAATCATCACCCCGACGCCGCTTGTGCCAGCCAGCAGCGCGCGCAGTCCCTCCGGGTGGGGTTTGCGCGCGTAGGGGCCGTCTCCGCCGATCACCTCTGAAAAGAACCCACGCAGCCCGAGTTGCTCGAGGATGGCTTCGGTGGCCAGACCGGGTTTGTTCGTCAGCACTGACAATCGGCCGACGTGCACGAGCCGGGCCAGCACCTCGACCATGCCCTCGTATGGCGCCGTGTGCTCGAGAAGCCGCCGATCGTAGATCTGGAGAAATCGATCGAGGGCGCCAGGGGTCGCCGGGTCGAACCCCGCATGCGTGAGCGCGCGCTGCACTAGGACCGGGGCACCGTCGCCGACCATCGGGATCACCGTCGACACGTCGAGGGGCGGGCCGCCGTAACCCTCGATCAATTCGGACGCGGCGGCGGCGAGATCCGTGGCCGAGTCCACGAGTGTCCCGTCGAGATCGAAGACGATGGTCGGTATCATCCGGCGGCGGCCACAGTATCCTGCGTGAATCGCATATGAGTCCACATTCCAGCCAGACGTCCACGATTGTCCTGCTGTCCGGCGGTCTCGACAGCGCTGTCCTGCTCGCGCACGAGGCGCAACACAGCCGCGTCTGGCCGGTCTACGTTCGGGTGGGCCTTGCGTGGGAATCGCTGGAGCTCGAGATGGTCGAGCGACTGTTGGCACATGCCGATCTGCATGGCACCATCGAGCCGCTGTCGTCGGTCGAGTTCACCATGCGGGACGTCTACCCGCCGACGCACTGGGCTGTCCGCGGACAGCCGCCGGCCTACGACACCCCGGACGAGGACGTCTACCTGACCGGACGGAACGTCGTGCTGCTAGCCAAAGCCGGAGTCCTCGCAGCGACCAGGCGCGCTCACCGGATCGCACTGGGACCGCTCGGCGGGAATCCATTTCCGGACGCACGGCCAGTGTTCTTCGACGCGATGGCGCGCGCGCTCAGCATCGGTCTCGCTCACGACGTCGAGGTGGCGACGCCGTTTCTGCGCTGGAAGAAGGAAGACGTCATCCGCCGAGGGTTAGAACTCGGAGTTCCGCTGGAGCTGACCTTGTCGTGCATGAACCCGGTGCCGGGGAATGGCGGCCCGCCCGTGCACTGCGGCCAGTGCAGCAAGTGCCGCGAACGCCGTGATGCTTTTGCCGGTCTCGGCGTCACCGATCGAGCGCGCTATGCGGCTGCATCGCCGCGCTGACCGCAAGCGCTAAAGGAGCGCGTCAGCGCTCGAAACGAATCGTCCCGTCGCCGGTCCGGATCTTCAGGGCAGGGCCACCCTCGCCCATCTTCGTCCGCAGCTCTCGGCGCCTCGACTCTCTGTGATCGTCGTTGTCGGCGGAGAGGCCGGGGTGCGATGACCGAACCGCGCCATCACCGGTCTCTGCGTCGATCTCGGCGTTGAACGACGTGGGCAGCGCGACGGTGACACTCCCGTCGCGTGTCGAGATGTCCCACGCCTCGCTCATCTGCGTCTCGGGCTCGACGCGGATCCGAATCGACCCGTCGCCGGTGCGCGCGCGGAGCACACTCGGCCGTCCGCCGACGGTGATGCTGCCATCCTCGGTCTCGAGATCGAGGCGGCCGCCCGCGCCTTCGAGTCGAATCGACCCGTCGCCGGAGTGCGCTTCGATCTCCCCAGCGATGCGGTCGAGAGTCACGCTGCCATCGCCGGTCCGGAGCACCAGGTGACCCTCGACATTCTCGACGCGCACCGAGCCATCGCCGGTCCTGGCGTTGACCTGCGACTTCCGGGGCACGGCGACATAGAGCCGCGCTGCCGGCGAGATATGGACGCCGATCGTCAGGCCGTGATGCTCGGCCTTCGCCGGGCCGGTGACCTTGAGCGTCACCTTGTCTCCCTGCTGCTCGGCCTCGATCTTCATCTCGTCAAGCAGCGCCTGTTCCATGCCGCGCTTCTCGATTTCGACCTCGACCTCGTTCTTATCCCACGAGTGGATTTCGATCGCGCCCTCGAAGGTATCGAGCGTCAGGTCCGGCTGTCCGCTGACGGTGAATGTTCGCTTTTCCTTGGCCGTCAGCCCCTCGGTGTTGAGGTTGACCTCACACGCGGCGATCGCGACGGCCGCGGCGGCCACGGCCGCGAGACGAACGACGGATCGGGCGGTACGGATCATGGGCTCTCCTGGGCTGAGTAGACGGACTGGCGGGACTCAGTGTTCCTTGACCAACTGCCCGCCGATCCAGGTCTGCCGGACACCGAGGCCTGGCGAGAGCACGACGATGTCGGCGCGAAGGCCGGGCGATAGCCGCCCCCGATCGTTCAGACCCAACTGCCCTGCCGGCGTCGACGCGCAGAGCCGTGCAGCGTGCGCCAGAGGCAGCCCAGCCTCATTGACCAGCATCCTGAACGCCTGGTCCATCGTGATGATCGAGCCGGCAAGCGTGCCGTCCTCCAGGGTCGCGTTCCGGGGTCCGGCGATGATGCGCCGGCCACCAAGCCGGGCCGCGGCACCGGCCGGCAGCGCCGCGGCGGCGGTCCCGTCCGTGATCGCCATGACTCGATCGGGCGACTTGGCACGCACCGCAAGCGTTACGGCGCTCGGGTGCACGTGAACGCCGTCGCAGATGACTTCCGCGGCAACCCGCGATGACTCGAGCACCGCGCCCACAACGCCCGGTTCGCGGTGGGTCAGCGGCGTCATCCGATTGAAGAGATGGGTTGCGTGCGAAATGCCGGCGTCGATGGCCGCTCTGGCCTGGCTATAGGTCGCGCCCGAGTGGCCAATCGAGACGAGATGGCCTCTGGCCTTCAGCGTTCGCACCAGCTCGATTCCGTCCCCCACCTCTGGAGCTACGGTCACAATTCCGACGCTGGAGCGTTCGTCATCGAGGACGCGCAGGATGGCCTCGCCGGTGAACGCGCCATCGCCCCGCACGCCGTTCGAGCGGTAGGTGCGCAGGCAGTCGGCAGGCTGGGCCCCGTTCCACTCCGGGTTGATGAAGTTGCTTTCGAGATGCGCGGGCAGCACCGCGGCCGCAGCGCGATTAGGCGCCGATCGGCCTCGAGCAACGGCCGCGAGAAACGTGCTCAGCGTGACCGGATCGCAGGCCACCGAAGTCGGGCAGAACCCGGTCACTCCATACGATGGCAGGGCGGCGGCCACCTGCCGGACCGCGTCCGGGCCATCGAGAACATCCGTGCCACCCACGCCGTGGACGTGGACGTCGATGAAACCGGGCACGATCACGCCTTCCGGAAAGTGGTGAATCTCAGCTCCGGCGGGCGCAACCGGCCCCGGTTCGATGCCGACAATGCGATCTCCCTCAATCAGGAGGGATCCACCGGCAATCACTTCGTCGGGCAGTACCAGGCTGCCTCCGCCGATCACGATCATGCGCGCAGATAGGCAAGCCGCGCGGCGCCAATCGCCGGGGCGTCGTGAGCCAGCTCCGACGGCAGTAGCTTGAGCCGCTCGGCCTGGGCCGCGTTCAGCCGTCGCGCGCACTCCAGACGAATCGGGTCAAGGAGCAGTTCGCGCCAGGACGCGATCAGCCCACCCAGCACGATCGCCTGCGGATCGAGAATCGCGGCGAGGTTCGAGGCGGCGATGCCGAGGTACTTCGCCGTGTCATGGATGACCGAGACGCACACGCCATCACCGGCGCGCGCCCCCTGGAACACATGATCGACGGTGATACGCGACAGATCGCCCTGCTGCTGCGCGACCGCCGACTCATCGCCCGACTTGATCCGCCAGATGAAGCGGCGCACGATGCCGGCCGAGGACACGTCGGCCTCGAGACCTCCGAGCCGACGGTAGTCCTCACGCTCCACTGGATTGATCGACAGCCACCCCACCGAGCCGGAGAGGCCGTGTGCGCCCGGCCAGATCCGGCCGTCGAGCATGATCCCGCTGGTGACGTGCTCCGCCGCGGTCAACGCGACGACGTTGGTCAGCCCCCTCGCCGCGCCGCACCACTGCTCCGCGACAACCGCTGCGACACCGGTGGCGACCGCCAGGGGCGGCGCCGCCTTCGGAAGCAACTTGCGGCAGGCCTGTTCGACCGCTGCCGGCACCGGATCGCCGCTGTGTGGCACGACGATCGCCGCGCGGGTTACACCAGATTTGAGGGCGGCGACGGCCTGACGGACCGCCCCGCAGACGCCGTCGAGCGTCGCGGCGGCGGTAAGAGGCTCCTCACCGCGGCCGACGACGTGCTCGCGGTCGTCGACGACGACGGCGCGGGCACGTCCATCGGAGATGTCGAGGCCCAGGGTCATGGCGCCCAGTCGCTGTGTGCGTGCAGTTTACGCCCGTCGAGCGGTAATGGGGTGTTCGAGGCGCGAAACAGCGCGGTGTCGAGCCGCGCCAGCAGCGATTCGAGCGCTCGCGTGTCTGGAGCGGCGATCACGAGGACACCCGCTCCCTGGTCGGGAGGGAAAACCCGATCGTCGAGGTAGTCGCGGTCGAAGGTCACCAGCGTCCGACGCAGTTGCCGCGCCAGCCGGAAGTGTTCAGGATCCCGGGCGCGCCGCAGTTCGGAATGCTCGATCACGAAGAAGACGTCCCACCCCAGAGTGGACCGCATGTAACCCACGAGCCCCGCCGGCACGTTCGCGTCGGCATAGACGCGAGGGTGGCTCGAAGAGGCGTCGGCGATTGGACCCAGCTCCGACCAGAGCGTCCCCATGTGATCGCCGCTACGACCGCGCCTTCCCGGCCGCAGCCTGACGGCGGCGTGCCTGTCGTTCCAGCTCGTTCACGAGCTCGGCTCTCTTGTGCACCAGGCCCTTGCGCCGGCGCCGCCCGTTGGGATGGCCGACAGCGTACTCCGTGAACAGCGGAAACGCGATCGTGGAGTCGCAGTAGACCACGCAGGTGTCCGGGAGCACACCCGGATTGACCTTGCCCCAGCTGACCGCCTCGGCCGGCGTGGCCCCTGACAACCCGCCCCAGACGACCTGGTCGGTCGTGATCTGGATGAAGTAGTCGTTCCCGCCTTTCGGGATGTTGTAGACCTCCCACAGCGTTGGCTGGCCCTGGAGGTAGAAGTTCTTCGGCGACCCGCCGCCGAGAATCACGCACCCGTTCTTCTCGGCCGCGAGGATCAGGGAGCAGACCTCGTTGACGTCCTTGTTGGGATCGACCATCAGGCGGCTGCCGTTCATCAGCTCGTGATAGGCGATGTTCATCCCGATCGAGCTGTCCCCGGGCGAGGAGGTGAAAATCGGGACGCCGAACTTCGCCGCGCTGGCCACCACCGAATAGGCCTCGCAACCCGGGCGGGAGGCAAGCAGGTGGCGGCCGAGGGCGTAATGCAGATCCGCGGTGGACACCGGCCCGTCGAGGCCGCTCTCGACCAGGAAATCGCGGATGAAGGTGTCGGTATCGAGCAGCACCTGGGCCGGGAAGAGCACGTCATAGATGCGGATGACGCCCTCTTGGTAAAGGACCCGATCGTCGACGAACGGCGAGCCGCGGTGAAGCGTGAAATTCAGCGCGTAGTGCAGGTCGTGATAGAGGTTCGCCCCGGTGCTGATGACGAAATCGACCAGCCCCCGCTGCATCATGGCGATGACGCAGCCGCCGATGCCGGCCGGCGTCATCGCGCCGGCAATGGTCAGGGCGATCGTCGTATCGTGCTCTTTGGCGAGCATCTTATCGGTGAAGATGCGGCAGGCCTCGCCGAGCCGGGCGGCGTTGAACGCCTGAAAACCCTCGTCGATCAGGGTCCGTATCGCCGCCGCCCCCTTCGGCCGGTAGTATCGAATCGGCTTTCCGGAGAGGAACGCCCGCCGGTTCTTCCGGGGCGAGCCAGGTGCACGATACGGCATCGCATTAGGGTAGCATTTGCCTGTGAGACGAGCGCGCCCATGGATGATGTGACCTTTGCGGCGAAGCGGGCGACCTCGGGGTCGCGAGCCGAAGCGGATCTCGAGTCTCGATTCCGGTCGCTGGTGCAGTCCCCCCTGCGCGCCGGCATCCTCCGCTTTCTCAGCGCGCGCCCCGGCGAGCGCTTCGACATCGAGGCGCTGATGCAGACGTTCGGCCGGATGCGGCTAGACGTCGAGAACTGCGTCCGCGAGCTCGTCGACTTCGGCGTCGTCGCGCGCAGCTCGAGCGAGCCGGTCACCTACGGGCCTTCACGTCCCGAGGGGCCGGCGGCGGGACTGCTCGACACCTTCCTCGAGCGGCGCGCCAACGTCGGGGTCGAGGAGTCGTCGCCCTCGGTCCAGCGGTTCCGCGAGATGATCGGCCGCGACGAGAAGATGCTCGCCATCTTCGAGTGGATCCGCACCGCCGCCAAGTCCGACATCTCGGTGCTCATCCTCGGCCCGACCGGCGCCGGCAAGGAAGTCGTCGCCCGGATGATTCACGAGCTGTCGCGCCGCGGCCAGGAGCGGTTCCAGGCCGTGAACTGCGCCGCTCTCCCCGATACGCTGTTCGAGTCCGAAATCTTCGGATACGAAAAGGGCGCCTTCACGGGCGCTCACGAACGCAAGCCCGGGCGCCTCGAAATGGCCAACGGCGGGACGCTGTTCCTCGATGAAGTCGGAGACCTCTCGCTCGTCGCCCAGGCAAAGCTGTTGCGGGTGCTGGAGGAGCGGCGGTTCGAGAGGCTCGGCGGCAATCGCTCGATCCAGGTGGACTTCCGCCTGATCTCGGCGACCAACCGTCCGCTCGACCTGTTCGTGCGCGAGAGCCGTTTCCGCGAGGACCTCTATTACCGCATCAACGCGTTCGCGATCCGGCTGCCGTCATTGAAGGAACGCGCGATTGACATCCCGGTCCTGGCCAACCGCTTCCTGGCTCGCTACTGCGCGGCCAACGGCCTGCCGCTGGACGCGAAGCAGTTGTCATCGGAAGCCGCCGATCAGCTAATCAGCTACCACTGGCCCGGCAACATCCGGGAGCTCGAGAGCACAATCTCGCGGGCCGCGCTGTCCGCGCCGGGCCGACTGCTACGCCCGACCGACATCGAGTTCTTGCACGCACCGCTGGCGCGGCCGTCCGAAGACGCCGCCAATCCACGCCTCCCCACCCTGCGCGACGCCGAACGTGCGCACATCGTCCGCGTGCTCGATGCGGCGAACTGGAACAAGGTGGAAGCGGCCCGCATCCTGGATATCAGCCGCGGCACCCTTTACCGAAAGATCGACGAATTCGGCCTCGAGCCCAGCGTGCCCGAAACCCGGAAGCGGACGAAGCGTCCGGACTGAGCTGGCTCCCCGGACATCCGTGCGCGCCTCCGATCCGGCCTCTCAAGAGCAACGCCAAATCTGCGCCAAAGTGCACTGCACGAAGAGTTTGGCGGCTTTCCGCCTGCACCTTGCGAATGGCTGGAATCGTCAGGTATCTTCACGGTGCTGCGTTTCGTCGCACCTGCCGATAATCAAGGGGAACCGTACCTGACCAGCCACGATCGCATGCGCTCGCTCCCCTGGCCTGCTCGCGTCTACGTCGGTGCCGTGATGGCCATCGGTGCGGCGCTGCTGGTCTGGCTGGTGCCGCGGGCCGACTTCGACGACCCCGTCCTCTTCGCGATCCTGCTCCTGGCCTCGTCCCTGACTTCAGCCTTCAAGGTGAGCCTGCCGTTCGCCCGCGGCGGCTCGACGATGTCGGTGTCTTACGCCGTCGATTTTGCGGCCCTGCTGCTGGTCGGGCCCCACGAGACGATGATCGTGGCGGTCGCCAGCGCCTGGACCCAGTGCACGTTCCGGACGAAGACGCGCAACCCGATCTATCGCACGTTGTTCAGCATGGCGTGCCTGGCGATCACCGTCGAGGCCGCCGGCTACGCTTACGCCGTCGCCGGCGGGGTGTCGGGGACCCTGGCCGAGTCGGTTGCCGGCGTGGCGCAGCCGCTGACCGCGGCCGCCACGACCTACTTCTTCTTCAACACATTCACCATCGCTATCGCCATCGCGCTCACCTCGCGGCAGCCGCTGTTGCGAGTCTGGAACCAGAATTTCTTGTGGAGCGCCCCGAGCTACATCATCGGCGCCAGCGCCGCGGCGGTAGCGACCTGGGCGATCACGACGTCGGGCGTCTGGCTGGCGCTCCTGGCGGTCGCGCCGCTCTACGCCACGTACCATACCTACAAGGTGTACCTGGGGCGGATCGACGACGAACGGCGTCACGTCGCCGAGATGGCCGATCTGCACCTGGCGACGATCGAGGCGCTCGCGCTGGCGATCGACGCCAAGGATCAGACGACCCAGACCCACATCCGCCGCGTGCAGGTGTACGCGACCAGCCTGGCGCGGCTGCTGGGGATGAACGACAACGAGATCCAGGGCGTCAAGACCGCGGCGCTGCTGCACGACATCGGCAAGCTCGCCGTTCCGGAGCACATCCTCTCGAAACCGGGCCCCCTTTCCCACGAAGAGTTCCAGAAGATCCGCATCCACCCGCAGGTCGGCGCCGAGATCATCAGCGCCGTGCCGTTTCCGTATCCGGTCGCGCCGCTGATTCTCAGCCACCACGAGCGGTGGGACGGCAAGGGCTATCCTCAGGGCCTTCGAGCCGAGGACATCCCGCTGGGCGCCCGCATCCTGTCGGTCGTGGACTACTTCGACGCGCTGACCTCGGAGCGGCCGTACCACAAAGCGATGACCCACGAAGCGGCGTTACTCCTGCTTCAGCAGGAAGCCGGCCGCGCTCTCGATCCGAAGGTCGTGGACCTGTTCGTCGAGCACCTGCCAGCGATGGCCGCCGAAGCAGAGACGGTCGTCGGCACGGTGACCCGCCGTCTCTCGCTCGAGCCGACATCCGATCTGGGCGGGCCAGCAGTCGGCTTCCTGCCTGAGGGCAGCAAGGGCGGGACGGTGTTCGACGACATCGCGCTCGCCCACCGCGAGATTTACGCCCTCTACGAAATCGCGCAGACGATGGGGACGAGCCTGGGCGTAGCCGACACGATGGCGCTCATCGCGTCGAAGCTCACCAACCTGGTGCCGTTCTCGGCCTGCGCGCTCTTCCTCTTCGACGAGCCCGACGACATGCTGCGCTGTCGCTTCGCCACCGGCGAATGGACCGACACGCTCAGCGGCATGTCGATTCGCGCCGGCCAGGGTCTGACCGGCTGGGTGGCGCGCAACCGTCGTCCGCTCGTGAATGCGCGGCCGAGCGCGGACTTCGAGGCCGCCGGCCTGGCGGCGGCAAATGATCTCCGCTCCGCCCTGGTCACACCGCTCATCTTCAACGACCGGTTCATCGGGACGCTCGCGGTCTATCACTCCGAGCCCGACTTCTACACCGACGATCACCGGCGCCTGCTCGACCGCGTCTCCGAGCAGGCCTCGGCAGTGATTAACAACTCGATGGTGTTCGAGCAGACGCAGGAGGATTCACTGACCGATCCGCTGACTGGCCTGCCGAACACGCGGTACATGTTCCTGCACCTGTCCCGGGAGTTCGCGCGTGCCGAGCGCATGAAGTCGGAAGTGGCGCTCCTGGTGATGGACCTCGACAACTTCAAGGAGATCAACGACACGTTCGGTCACAGCGCCGGAGACCGTGCGCTGCGCGAAGTGGCACGGGTCCTCAAGACCGCGATTCGCCCCTACGACATCTGCATCCGCTACGCCGGTGACGAGTTCGTGGTCCTGCTCGCGGGCTGCGGCGTCGATGAAGGCGAACGCAAGCGGGTTGAACTCCAGCGCGCGGTCGAAGAAGTGGTCTTCGAGCCGCGGCCGGGACGGCGAGTCCCGATCAGGATCAGCGTCGGGGCGGCGGTCTTCCCGCGGGACGGCGACGGCTACGAGGCGATCATGGCGACGGCCGACAGCCGCATGTATCGCGACAAGACCCGGCGCAAGCAGGTGGTGCCCCCCGAAGCGGCGGCGACCGGTACCGATGGCCGCACCGGGCTGGTGCTACCTCGCTCGCCTGCCCTCGAGGTGACGGACGTGGAGCTGCAGCGCGCCGGAATCGGCGTGCTGTGACCGCATCCGGCAGTCAACCCCTCAGTTCACACTTGAGTCGAGGATCCATCAGCGTGCCAATCCGGCGGAAACGGGCACAAAGTACGACTGTTCGAGCGGATCGAATGCTCAACACAAGTGAATTGTGGGGCTAAATCGTGCCGGTCACCGTAGTCCACGTGCGGGACGTCCAACGGGCGACCCCGCGCACCCGTTTGCTGCGGCTGGATCTCCGTGAGTCCGGTTTCAGCTTCGCCGCTGGTCAGGCGGTGATGGCCGGCCTGCACGGATCGGTGCTGCGAAAGCCGTACTCGATCGCCTCCTCGCCGCGCGAGGCGGAACGCACCGGATACATCGAGCTGCTCGTCCAGATCGACGACAGCGGGGGGCCGGACCCGCACCTGGAGCTGGCAACGAGGGGGACGCCTCTCGACCTCGAGGGTCCTTTCGGCACCTTCACCCTGCCAGCCCTGGGACCGGGCGGGCGGTTGCTGCTCGTGGCCGGCGGCACCGGTATCGCCCCGCTGCGATCGATGCTGATGGAGGCGCTGTCTGCGGAGGACCCGCCGGCCGTGCACGTCGTGTACAGCGCTCGTGCGGTAGACGAACTCGCGTATCGCGAGGAGCTCGAAGGGCTGGAGCGCGATGGCCGAATCGAGCTGACGCTGACCGTCACGCGTGAGGAAGGTCCCTGGCCGGGGCGCCGCGGCCGGATCGATCGTGCGCTGCTCGCGACCGCAATCGCGACCCAGGAAACCTGGTGCCTGGTGTGCGGCCCGCCCGCCCTGGTCGCCGACGTGCGTTCGGCGCTGGCCGGTCTCGGCATTCCGGACACGCTTGTCGGCGTCGAACGCTACGACGCCTGACCAACCTCACAGCTCACTTGAGCAGAGCATCCGGCAGTCCCGGGATTCGCCGGCACGGGCGCAACCGGTCGGGAGTCCGAGCAGATGGACTCTCCACCGAAGTCAACGAGAGGTTACATGCCGAGGACGTGATAGCCGGCATCGACGAGTAATACGTCGCCGGTAATGCCGCGGCTCGCGTCGCCGAGCAGAAACGCCGCCGTGTCTCCAACTTCGGACGTCTCAATCGCTCGACGGAGCGGCGCCTTTTCTCGTACCACTCCAAGGATCGCGGAGAAGCCGCCAATGCCGGCCGCCGCCAGGGTCTTCACCGGGCCCGCAGAAATGGCGTTGACGCGAATGTTCTCAGGGCCGAGATCGGCGGCCAGATATCGTACCGAGGATTCGAGCGCCGCCTTGGCCACGCCCATCACGTTGTAATTCGGAAAGACGCGGTCGCTGCCGAGGAAGGACAGCGTGACGATGCTGCCGCCGCCCCGGGCCTGCATCAGCGGCCGGGCGCCCCGGGCCAGCGCAATCAACGAGTAGGCGCTGATATCGAGCGCCATGCGAAACCCGTCTCGCGAGGTCTGCGTGAAACCGCCCGTCAGGTCCTCGCGGGCCGCGAACGCGGCGCCATGGACCAGGAAGTCGAGACCGCCGAATCGCTCTTTCAGCTGCGCAAAGACCGCGTCGATCTCGGCATCCTGCTGAACGTCGCACGGCAGGACCAGCGCCTCCGGCTGCAGCGTCGCGGCCAGCTCCCGAACGTTTTCTTCGAATCGCCCCTGGTAGGTGAGCGCCACGGTGGCGCCCTGCGCCGCAACCGATCGAGCAATCGCCCATGCAAGCGAGCGGTGGTTGGCAACGCCAACAATCAGTCCGACCTTCCCCTGCATCATTCGACGTGTTCGCCCTTTTGCCTTCTGCCTTCTGCCTTCTGCCTTGACTGTGCTCAGTGCTTCTTACGCCGCCGCCTTCGTCCACTCTGGCCGGCACCCCCCGAATTTCCGTTCGGCGTGCCGCCGTGGCGTCCCGTGCGCATCGGTCCGGCAAAATCCGAGGGTCCTCCCGGGTGGCGGCGGAAACGTTGTCCACCTCGGCGAGGCCGCAGGTTTTGCGGCTGATGCATCGTGAACTCGGGAATAGCGCGAGTCGGCGGGGGCTGACCTTCGGGCCGCGGGAGTTGGGCGCGGATGAGCGAGCGCCGGAAGGGGCGGTCCTCGTGCTGTGCAGGTGGCGGCGGGACGGTTCCCTCGGCCGGGACAGGATCAGGCGCGGCAGCGGCCGGCGGGGCGGGCTCGATATCTGGCGGCGCGGGGTCCTCGGCAGCTGACGCGGGGACGGGAGCCGCGATGCGGCCGGGCGGCGCGTCGATGTTGTCGAGAACCTGATTGAAGAGCGCGGCCGTGGAGCCTTTCTTCCGTGGTGCCGGGACGCGGGCATTCTTGTATTCGTGCTCCGCATCGCAGACCACGCAGCGGGTCCGCTGAATCTCGCTGTCGACCATCGCGACTATGGCGTGGTCGGTGACGCGGCGCTCGCGCGGACAGTAGTCGTCCAGCACGTCGCCAGGCCGATACTGGCGTTGCTGCATGCAACTCCCCCGAAAACCGTACCGAAAACCCTCTCTTCGCCTGGCCGGCAGAGGGCACGTTCTACGAACCCGTCTCGAGCGATCAGCGCAGGATGGGAAGCTCAGGCCTGAACGGTCGAATCACCGCAGGGCGTAGGGCGAAGAGAGTGTAGCAGAGCCCGGCTCCAGCTTCAATCGGGGCGCGGGCCGCGGCTAATACGAGTCGAGCCAGCCGCGCAGTTCCTGCAGCCGGGCCTGGACCGCATCCGGGTTGGTCGACTGCGGCGTCCGACGCGCCTGCACCGACGCCAACGCTGTTACCCGCGTCTTCACATCGTCGGCAAATAACGGGCTGAAGGCCTGCCACTCGGCCACGTTCAACGCCTCGATGTCGCGGCCGTCGGCGAGTAATTGGCGGACCATCGCGCCTACGACCTCGTGGGCCTGGCGGAACGGCATGCCGCGCGAAACCAGGTAGTCCGCAACGTCGGTCGCAAGCAGCAGGCCTGAGGCGGCACGGCCGGTACGCGTCCTGTTGAGGGTGAGCTTCGCGATGACCGAAGCGGTCGCGGCCGCCGAGACCGCGAGCGTATCCTCCGCGTCGAAGAGCGGCTCCTTGTCCTCCTGCAAGTCCTTGTTGTAGCCGGTGGGCAGCCCCTTCATGGTCACCAGCAAACCGGTGAGATGCCCGATCGCCCGGCCGGCCTTGCCGCGCACGAGCTCCAGCGGATCGGGGTTCTTCTTCTGCGGCATCATGCTGCTGCCGGTCGCCGACGAGTCGGCCAGCTCGAAGAAGCCGAACTCCTCGCTCGTGAAGAGGATGATGTCCTCGGCGATGCGCGACAGGTGCACCATCGCCAGCGTCGAGGCGTAGAGGAAGGTGGCCGCGAAGTCGCGATCCGATGACGTGTCCATGCTGTTGGCGACCACGCGATCGAACCCGAGCCGTGCTGCCAGCGCCGCGGTGTCGATCGCGTAGCCGGTGCCGGCAATCGCGCCCGATCCGAGCGGCAACGCATTGGCTTCTTCGCGGGCGTATGCGAGCCGCTCGTGGTCGCGCCTCAGCGCCGCCGCATGGCTCAGGAGATAGTGCGACACCAGCACCGGCATGGCACGGCGCATGTGCGTGTAGGAGGGCATCAACGCGTCGCCGGCACGTCCCGCCTGATCGGCAAGCGCGCCGATGACCCCACGGAGCGCCTGCTGAAGGAGCGGAATCCGGCGGCGCAGGTAGAGGCGCAGATCGACCGACACCTGCTCGTTTCTCGAGCGGCCCGTGTGCAGCCGGCGGCCGGCGTCGCCGATGCGCGCGACGAGCTGCCGCTCGACGAAGCTGTGCACGTCCTCGTCGGGCCCGTTCACCCAGTCCGGCTCGCGGCGCCCGTGGTCCAGGATCTCCGAGAGGCCCCGCTGAATGGCGCTCGCATCCTCAGCAGTCAGCACGCCAGCCGCGGAGAGCGCCTCGGCCCACGCGAGGCTGCCTGTCACATCGTCTTCGAAGAGGCGACGGTCGAACGAGAACGAGATGCCGAAATCGAACGCGGCGGGATCGGGTGCCGCGTCGAAGCGGCCGGACCACAGGTGTTGAGACATAGGTGTCGATTCAGAGCCGGGAACGCCGACGGATCATATCGTTGAACGAAGGCGCGTCAGCGGACGGCGCCGGCCGCGAGCTCGTCGAAACGTCGAACCAGCGACTGGGCCTGCCGCGAATCGCGCGCGATGACCAGTATCGTGTCGTCGCCGGCGATGGTGCCGACGACGCCGGCCAGCCGCGCCCGATCGATGGCCAGTCCGAGGAGCTGCGCCTGACCCGGCCCGGTGCGAAGCACGATCATCTGCTGCACGGCTTCAGCGCCGGCGAGATATTCAGCCAACGCCCGCTGAAGGACGGTTGCCGCTCCCGACGCAGCTCCGTCGGCGCCGGTCGTCTGGTAGGCGCCATCCGAGGCGCGCTTGACCAGCCCCAGCTCCTTGATGTCGCGCGACAGTGTGGCCTGGGTGACCTCGAAGCCACGGGCGACCAGCCGCTGCCGCAACTGCTCCTGGCTGCGGATGGCTTCTTGCCCGACGATGTCGCTGATGGCGGACTGGCGGCGGCGCTTCATAAATATGCGATCTGGTGCATCAGTATACACCGGCCGGCGTCGTTCCCTGTTGACAGCCGTTGACACGGTCGCGGCTGGAACGTATAAGTATTCTTTTCACCGTGCGGCCAGGGGCCGCGCGCGGGAGGGTGCGACAGACATGACCGGCCGAGCGGCGACCACCACCATCCGGGCCAGCATCGCGGGCGCAACCGGCTACGCCGGACAGGAGCTCGTCAAGCTGCTCGCGCGACACCCTCATGCGACGCTGACGATGGCCACGGCGTCGCAGGCGACGAGCACCCCGCGCCGTCTGCCGGGGCTGGCTCGCGTGTGGGACGGCGAGGTGGTCCCGCTCGACATCGCGGCGCTCGGCGCCGGCTCGGACGTGGTCTTCCTCGCCCTGCCGGAGGCCACCTCCGCGGAGGTCGCTCCGCAGCTGCTCGCGGCAGGCGCCAGGGTGGTGGACCTCTCCGGCGCCTTCAGGCTCCGCGACGATGCCGCACGCGCGCAGTGGTATCCGGCCACAGGCACGCTTCCCGACGGCGTCGCCTACGGGCTCACCGAGTTCGAGCTCGAGGCGATTCGCACGTGCCGGCTGCTGTCGAACCCCGGCTGCTATCCGACTGCGTCGCTGCTGGCGTTGCTTCCTGTCGCCCGAGCCGGCCTGCTGCAGCCTGGCGGCGACATCATCATCGACGCGAAGTCTGGCATCTCCGGGGCCGGCAAGGCCCCGACCGACCGCACGCATTTCTGCGAGAACCACGGCTCGGTCGCCGCCTACGGCGTCTTCGGTCATCGCCACACGCCGGAAATGGAGCAGGCGCTAGGTCAGCGCGTCACGTTCGTGCCGCACCTGGTGCCGCTCGACCGGGGTCTCCTCTCGAGCATCTACGCGCGCCTGGTGCCGAATGCCACGGCCGAAGCCGTCGCCGAGGCGTTCGAGCGGACGTATGCAACCGCG
Organism: uncultured Acidobacteriota bacterium; assembly: GCA_963709325.1. GTDB lineage: Bacteria > Acidobacteriota > Vicinamibacteria > Vicinamibacterales > UBA2999 > VFZN01. The sequence continues at coordinate 1,213,205 of CAVPVV010000003.1, forward strand.
CCATTCGTCCGTCTCACCGGCGCGGCGCTGCCGGAAATCAAGCACGTGGCGCACACGAACTTCTGCGACCTCGGCTGGAAGGTCGACGAGGCAAACCATCGCTTGTTCGTGGCCAGTGCGCTCGACAACCTGGTGAAGGGAGCGGCCGGCCAGGCGATCCAGAACTTCAACCTGATGTTCGGGTTCGACGAGTGCGCGGGACTGCTGTGAAGGCCACGCTGCTGAAGCTTGGCGGCGAGCTGCTCGAAACCGAACAGAAGGTCGCAACCGTCGCCCGCGCCATCGCCCGCGCCCGCATCCCGATGCTGATCGTCCACGGCGGAGGCCGCGAGATCGATGCCGCCCTCGCGACGGCCGGGATCCCGAAGCGGCAGGTGGATGGGCTGCGCGTGACCGATGGACCGACGCTCGACATCGTGGTGTCGGTGCTCGCCGGTGCCATCAACACCAGGTTCGTCGCCGCCATCAACGCGGCCGGAGGCCAGGCGGTCGGACTGACCGGAGCGGACGCCGGCGTCGCGCCGGTCAAGAAAGCACCGGCTCACGAATCGACCGCAGGGGAGATCGTGGATCTCGGGCTGGTCGGAGAGCCTTTGCGGGGGGCGGCGCCGGCGCTGCTGCGGGCGCTCGTGCGCGACGGATTCCTGCCAGTGATCGCCTCCATCAGCGCCTCGCGGCAGGGGCAGCTTTACAACGTGAATGCCGACACGATGGCTGGCAGCCTCGCGGTGCGGCTCGAGGTCAGCCGGCTGATCATCGCCGGTGGCACGCCGGGCGTGCTCGATGAACAGGGTCAGACCATCCCGAAGCTCGATCCGCGCGACATCCGCGCTCTGGTCAAGGCCGGTACGGCGAGCGCCGGCATGGTGGCGAAGCTGACCGCCTGCGAAGCGGCGGCGCGCGCCGGCGTCAAGGACGTGTCGATCGTCGACGGGCGCGACGCGAAACGCCTGGGACAGTTGCTCGCGGCAAACGGCGACGCCGCCGCGGCAGGAGGCACGAGGGTGACACGATGATCACGACCCAGCAGGTTCAGGAACTCGAATCGAAGCATGTGCTCCAGACCTACAAGCGCCAGCCCATCGTGCTGGTGCGCGGCGAGGGGCGTCATCTCTTCGATCTCGAAGGACGCCGGTATCTCGATTTCCTGTCCGGCATCGGTGTGGTCGTGCTCGGCCACAGCGACGCCGGGCTGGCCGAAGCCGTCGCGGATCAGGCACGAACCCTGATTCACACGTCGAACCTCTACTACCACCCGCTGCAGGGACAGCTGGCAGCCAAGCTCGCCGCGTTGTCCGGCCTCGAGCGGGCGTTCTTCTGCAACAGCGGCACCGAGGCGGTCGAGGCGTGCCTGAAGTTCGCGCGGCGCTTCTGGTACTCGCAGGGCACGACCGGCCGCACCGAGTTCGTCGCGCTGCACCACGGGTTCTCCGGACGGACGATGGGCGCGCTGTCGGTGACGGCAAACCCCCACTATCGCGACCCCTTCGGTCCGCTGATTCCGGGCGTCACGTTCGTAGAGCCTGGCGACATCGCCGCGCTGGAGCGGGCCGTGACCGAGCGCACGGCCGCGATCATCGCCGAACCCATCCAGGGAGAAGGCGGCGTGCGGCCCTTGTCGTCCGAGTTTGCCGCCGCGATCGCGCGGCTCACCGAGCAGACCGGGACGCTGCTCATCGCGGACGAGATTCAGTGCGGGCTCGGCCGGACCGGCCACGCGTTCCACTTCCAATCGTTTGGCTGGAAGCCGGATCTCATCACCGTCGGCAAGGCGATCGGGTCGGGGGTGCCAATCGGTGCTGCCCTCGTCTCCGGACGGGTTGCCAAACAGATCTTCGCCGGGGACCACGGCACAACCTACGGCGGCAACCTGCTCGCGACCCGCGCAGCACTCTACGTGCTCTCGCAGCTGACCGGTACCACTGACGCTGTTCCGTATTCGAGCGGTGGCGTGATCGAGCACGTGCGAACCGTGGGGCCAATATTCGAGAGCCGCCTCAGCGCGCTCAAGGCGAAGCACAGCACCGTCGAAGGCGTCCGTGGCGCGGGTGTGATGCGCGGCCTCGTGCTGACCGTGGACGCGGCCCCGGTCGTCGAAGGGGCGCTCAAGCGAGGCCTGATCGTCAACCGCACCGCGGAGCGCGTCGTCCGGATGCTCCCGCCCTTCACCGTGACCGAGGCCGAGATCGACGAAGCCGTCGGCATCCTGGATGCCGCGCTCACCGACGCCGCGCAGTGACGAGCGCCACACGAGAGCAGACCATGCGTATCGAACGAGTTGGCGGCGGCGTGACGGCCCCGCAGGGATTTCGCGCCGCGGGGTTGCACTGCGGCATCAAGAAGAACGGAAAGCCGGACCTGTCACTAGTCGTCTCGGACGCGCCGAGTACCCAGGCGGCGGGCCTCTTTACCACCAACCTGGCCAAAGCCGCCCCGGTGCTGGTCAGCCAGCGCCACCTCACCGCGAGCGGCGGCGCGGCGCGCGCCATAGTCACCAACAGCGGCTGCGCCAATGCCTGCACCGGGCCGCAGGGCATGGCCGATGCGGAGGAGATGGCGGCACTCACGGCCCGAGCGCTCGATAGCCCAGTCGAGCAGGTCCTGGTCGCCTCCACCGGCGTCATCGGCGTGAACCTTCGCATGGACGCGCTGCGAGGCGGGATTCCTTCCGCGATGTCCGCTCTGTCCGAAAGCGGAGGTGCCGCAGCAGCGCAGGCGATCATGACGACCGATCCGTTCCCCAAGGAGGCGTCGGTCGAAGTCTTCACCGATATCGGTCGCTTCCGGGTCGGCGGGATGGCCAAGGGCTCGGGAATGATCGAGCCGCGAATGGCGACCATGCTGGGCTACCTCACGACCGATGCTGCCGTCGACCAGGGCCTGCTGCACCGCGCGCTGACCGATGCGTGCCGGTTCACGTTCAACGCGATCACGGTGGACGGCGAGCCTTCGACCAACGACTGCGTCCTCGCCCTTGCCAATGGCATGAGCGGCGTCGTCATCGACGAGGGGCTCTATCCGGCCCTGTTCGAAGGGTTCCGCCAGGTTGCCCACGAGCTCGCGCTGGGGATCGTACGCGGCGGTGAGGGCGCCACCAAGCTGGTTGCGATCACGGTGACCGGCGCGGTCTCGGATTCCGACGCGTGGATGGCCGCGCGAGCCGTCGCGAACTCACCGCTGGTGAAGACCGCGGTGCACGGCGGGGATCCGAACTGGGGCCGCCTCGTCGCCGCTGCCGGCCGTTCCGGCGCGCGGTTCGTCCTCGACAACGCGCGCGTGCAGATCGGCACGCTGGTGCTCTTCGAGAACGGACGCCCGTACGACGAACGCGCCCCGGACGCGGCCGAATACCTGAAGGGTTCGTCGCTTGAAATCACGGTGGACGTGGGCGCCGGCGGCGGGCACTCGGCGACGGTCTGGACCTGCGACCTCACTGCCGAGTACGTGAAGATCAACGCGGAATACCGCACCTAGGAACACTCGTGTCGCGCAACTTCCTGTCCATCCTCGATTTCACTCCAGCCGAGTTGCGCGAGACGCTCGATCTCGCGCTGGCGATCAAGCGCGATCGCCGGCTCGGTCCCTCGGCGCCGACCGCACGGGTGCTGGCCGGCCGGCACGTCGGCCTGTTGTTCGAGAAGCCGTCGCTCCGGACCCGCGTGACCTTTGAAATAGGCGTCCGCGAACTGGGTGGCGACACCGTCGAGATCCCGGCCGACGTGATGCACGCGGACCGCGAGCCGCTCCATGACGTGGCGAGAAACCTCGAGCGCTGGATCGACGCGCTCGTCATTCGCACCTTCGGCCAGGAACGGCTGCTCGCGATCACCGAGGCCACCCCGAGCCTGGCGGTGATCAACGCGCTCTCCAACGAAGAGCACCCCTGCCAGGCGCTTGCCGACGTGCTGACGCTTGCCGAGCGATGGGAAGGGCGCTTCGAAGGCCGCCGGGTCGCCTTCGTCGGCGACGGCAACAACGTCTGCACGTCGCTGGTCCATGCCGCCATGATGCTCGGTGTTTCGATGCAGGTCGCAACGCCGAAAGGCTACGAGCTTCCCGACGAGGTCGTGGACGACGCCGCCGAAGTGTCGCAACACGGCGCTGGACTGACGGAGTTCACGGACCCGAAGGCCGCGGTCCGCGATGTCGACGCCATCTATACCGACGTCTGGACGTCGATGGGTCAGGAAGTGGAATACGCGGAGCGGACGCGCAAGTTCACGCGCTATCAGGTGAACGATGCGTTGATGGGCCTCGCCCGGCCGGGAGCGCTCTTCATGCACTGCCTGCCGGCACATCGTGGCGAGGAAGTGACCAACGAGGTGATCGAGGGGCCGGCGTCAGTCGTCTTCGCGCAGGCCGAGAACCGCCTGCACGCCCAGAAGGCAATGCTGGTCACGGTGCTGTAGCCCCGCTTCCGATCGAACCTCGGCGCTCATCACATCTCGGCCCACTTCCGCAGCAGGTTGTGGTACACGGCCGTGAGCTGCACGGCAACCGGGTGATCCGGCCGCTCTGCGGCCAGCGTCCGAACCGAGCGGTCGAGATCAAATAGCAGCGAGCGCTCGCCGTCGTCGCGAACCATGCTCTGAATCCAGAAGAAGGAGCTGACCCGGGCGCCGCGCGTCACCGGGCGCACGTGGTGCAGGCTCGTCGCCGGGTAGAGCACCATGTGTCCCGCCGGCAGCTTGGCCGAGTGGACCGCGTAGACATCTTCAACGACGAGCTCTCCCCCGTCGTATTCGTCAGGGTTCGAGAGGAAGAGCGTGCACGACAAATCGGTGCGAACGCGGTGCGGCGTGCCCGGCACCTGGCGAATCGCGTTGTCCACGTGGCTGCCGAACGCCTGTCCGCCGCCGTAGCGATTGAAGAGCGGCGGGAACACGTGCAGCGGCAGCGCCGCGGTGATAAATAGCGGAGTGCGCTGCAGCGCGCCGACAATCAGCTCGCCCAGCTCGCGCCCGAGGGGATGTCCCTCGGGCAGCTGCTGATTGTTCTTGACCATCGCGGACTGATGACCGGCGGTCACCTTGCCGTCCACCCAGTTGGCGGCGTCGAGCTTCGCGCGTGCGTCGGCCACCTGGGCCGCGGTCAGGACGTCGGGAATCTGAATGAGCATGACGCTGGCCTCAGAATCCGATCTGCGTGTTCACCAGCACGGACCTCGCGTAGCCCGGGTTGTAGCGACCGCCGTTGTTGTTGACGTTCCGGATGTAGACCTCGTCGGTCAGGTTGTAGACGTTCAAGCGGAGCGTCAGGTAGCGGTTCACTGCGTACGACGCGAGCGCGTCGACCAGATGGTAGGCAGGCGCCTGGATGGTATTCGCGGTGTTGACGTACACCTTGTCCGTGAACCGGAACCCGCCTCCAAGCGTGAAATTCCCGAGCCCGTAGGTTGTCCACAGGCTGCCGGACCACTCCGGCAGGAGGGTGATTCGATTGCCGTTGGTCGCCGTGCTCTGGGAGTCGAGCGTGCCGTTCATGTAGGCGAAGTTCGTCATCACGCTCCAGTGATCGGAGAGCTGGCCGACCAGGCCCACGGTAGCGCCGCGGACGATCTGGCCGTCGTCCTGGTTGAACAGCGGCGGAACCGCGGTCGCGTCGATGGTGTAAATGACGTTGATGTTGCGGGTATCGAAGACGGCGAGATTCGCCGACAGTCGGCGATTGAACAGCTCCCACTTGGTGCCAATCTCGAAGTTCTTCGACACCTGCGGCTCGACGTTCGGGTTGTTCTGGTTGTTCGGCTGCGAGCTCAGCGAGAAATTGCCGGTGCCAGGTGGCGTCACCGACGTACCGTAGGCGATGTAGGCGTTGCCGATCGGTGTGAACTGATAAAGCAGTCCGGCCTTGCCGCTGACGACGGTGTCTTTGGCGGCGAGATCGGTGACGATGCCGTCCGCGGTGACGGCGCGGTAGTCGGTGTCGTAGCGTTCGACACGCAGGCCGCCGTTCAGCTGCAGCCTGGGACCCACGTTCACGACATCGAAGCCTGATATGGCCAGAGTGTTGGTATTCCCGTCGGTGGTTGCGCCCGACGGCGTCGGGGCAAATCCACTCACTGTGGCGAACGGCGCCGGCGCGTAGATACTGACCGGATCAACCGTACCTGCGCCCGTGAATCCGGGCGCCGAGTAGTCTTCGCCGATCAGCTCGAGCCCTGCGGTCAGCGCGTGAGCCAGGCGGCCAGTGTGAACGCGGCCGGTGAGCGTCGTCTGGTTGTCGATGATGCGGTTCTCGCGGCGATTGAGCTGTCTCGCCAGCGTTACCATTTCGGTCTCGGGATTCCACGACGTCGGCGATTGGATGGCGGTGATCGCGGCGTCGCGCTCGGTCTGGTTGTAGCGGGTCTGGTTGCGCAGCGTCCATCCCGACTGCAGGTCGTGCTCGACGCGAGCGGTTACGCTCTGCTGATTGGCCTTGTCGTAGTCCACTTCCGGCGAGCCGTAGTAGTTGGATTGATCGACAGGCCGTGACGCCTGAATTGCCGCGGGCGTGAGCGGCTCGGACCAGGCCGCGGCCGGCACGCCGTAGTCCGGCAGGTTGTCCTGCTGCGTGAACTGTCCCTGCAGGATGACCCGTGTATCAGTGCCGAGTCCGATCGCGAAGCTGGGCGCAATCGACGTCCGGCCGTTGTCGGCGTAGTCACGGCCGGCGACACCGCCGTCCTGCCAGAGCACGTTGAGGCGGACCGCGCTCTTCGACAGCCAACTGTCGGCTTCGCCGATCGTCAGCGGCTGATTCAGGTCGGCCGTTACGCGAACCGTCTCCTGCGACCCGGCCGAGACGGTAGCGCCGTACGCAGGAGACGACATCGGCACCTTGGAGGACATGTTCACGTAGCCGGCCGCGTTGCCGCGGCCGACGTCGGTGCCGGTCGACCCGAGGTACACCTCGACCTGCTCGAGGTTGTAGACGTCACGGCTGATCAAGCCGTCGTCGCGAACGTTGTCGACGAAGAGGCTGTTCGCAGCATTGAAGCCGCGCATGTTGAACATGTCGCCGGTCGTGTTGGAAGCGCCGCCACCCTCGCCGGCCTGCATCGTGATGCCAGGCACGTTGCGGAGCGCATCGGAGAGAGTGAACGTGCCTTGCTCGGCCATCACGCTTTGCGGGATCACCTGGATCGTCTGCGGCGTGGACGACAGCGGGGTCGCATACTTCGGCGAGGCCACTCGTGGCAGGTGGCCGGTAACCTCGACGGCTTCGTGCGTGCCGTCGACCTCGATGATTACGACAGACGCAGCAGCGTCATACGACGCAGTCAGCGATGTTCCCTCAAGCAGCGCTTCGAGCGCCGACTCCAGCGTGCGGATGCCCGACACGCCGGGCGAGTGCATCATCGAGACCGTGTCCGCCGGCAGCCGGACCTGGACCGACACGCCTGAGGTCGCCTCGAAGGCGCGCAGCGCTGCATCGAGGGCGCTCTCCAGAATGTCGAAGCGCAGTTCCGCAGCCGGCCTCACCGCGGCCGCGGATTGCGCATGCACCGGCGTGGGCCGCGCTGACAGGGCGGCTCCCATCATCAACGCGCTCGTGGCGAAAAGACGGAATCTTCCCCTCTTGCGCTTCCGGGGAAGCGCGACCGCATACGGAACTCGCATGGAATCGGACCAGGACCTTTCTGACGCTGCGAACGGAACCTGAAAATGACGCTGTCGGACGCCGGCACCGCAGTCGCGGCGCAGGCAGATTCACGCGGCCTTTCGAGTCGAGGCCGCTCCTCGTTGGCGCGATCGGTTGGCGAGCCAATTGGCGAACCGTCTGACAGCCAACGCTAGACCGGTCCAGACCAGCACCACGCTGCCCGCAGAAACCAGGCCGGCGATGGTCTGGCCAGTAAGTCCGTAGTACTCGCCGGTGTGGACGAATCGCAGCCACGAGCGCAGCCTGCGTCCGGCGCTGAGCTCGGCGAACGTTTCCCAGCGCTCGACGTCGCCCGCTCGCGTCACCGTGAGCGTGCCGCGCTTCTGCGGCTGACCCCCATAGCCCGTGTCGATGGTCAGGCTCACGGAGCACTGCGCTGCGTTGGGAATCCGAATTGATACGGCGCGCCACTCTGGCGATTGATCGAGCGCTGCCGCATAAGCGCGGTCGATGCCTGTGAAATCGGAAGCGGCGATGGGCGCAGCGCCATCCTGCTGCCGCGCCTGGCCCCGGATACCGTCCCGCCCAGCGTTCTCGGGCGGGCCGGCAGGACGCGCCTGCGCGGGAGCTGGCGGCTCTTCACCGACCAGGCGGTAGACGAGGTTGCTGGCCCACGGATACGAGATAGGAACGGCACCGAGCACCACCAGGGCCAGCGGCACCGCGGACCAGATGCCAATCACGTTGTGCCAGTTGAAATCGCGGGCCCGGCCCTGCACGCCGCGCCTGAACCAAAGCACGTTCCTGAACTGAATGCGGCTCCTGAGGCGAGGCACCCAGAGGTAGATCCCGCTGGCGACCAGGAAGAGGAACGCAAGGTTTGCCGCACCCGTGATCGCCCTGCCCGTCGCCCGCCCCTCGCCTCCCGCCGCGAGCCAGCGATGCCAGCTGGTCATCACCCTGAAGAACGATCGCAGGCCGGACGGCGGTGGACCGATGATGTCGCCGGTATACGGGTGGACCAGCAGGGCGCGCTGCCCTTCCATCGTCACGGTCGCCGGCGCTGCAGCGTCGGCGCGCAGCGTCAGCGTGGTCGGGGCCGCCTCCGGTTGGGTTTCGCGCACCCGGGCCAGCAGCGTCTCTGGCGACAGGCGCGCCGCTCCCGGCGAAGGCGGCGCCGACCACGCCCCGCGGTCCCCCCACTCGAGAACCTGCTTCTCGTAGGTGAGGGCGACGCCGGTGGCCGACATAATGAGGACGACGCCGCCGGCAGTGATGCCGACAGCGAGGTGGAACCAGAACAGGACGGTGCGGATAGAAGCCATGCGACCAAGTTGAGACAGAGTCTCAAGAAGACCTCAGCAGGCTAATCCGACCAAATCAGTCGGTCAAGCAGAAAATGAGAATTGATCTCAATTCGGATCTGGGTGAGTCCTACGGCGCCTGGCCGATGGGCCAGGACGAGACACTGATGGCCGCAATTTCGTCGGCCAACGTCGCCTGCGGTTTCCACGCCGGCGACCCGGGGGTCATGCGCCGGACCGTGGAACTGGCGCAGCGTCACGGCGTGGCCATCGGTGCCCATCCCGGCTTCCCCGACCTGGTCGGGTTCGGCCGCCGCGAGATGCGCTGTTCACCACGGGACGTCGAGGACTTCGTCGTCTACCAGGTTGGCGCGCTGGCCGCGATGGCCTCGGCCCAGGGCGCCAAATTGCAGCACGTCAAAGCGCACGGCGCGCTTTACAACATGGCCTGCGTCGATCCGGAGCTGGCCGGCGCCATCGCTCGCGCTACCGCCGCTGTCGATCGCTCGCTGATCCTGTTCGGGCTTCCGGGGTCAGCGCTGCTCGAGGCGGGCCGGCGCGAAGGACTACCGGTAGCGGCGGAAGTCTTCGCTGACCGCGCCTACCTCGCGAGCGGTGCGCTCGTCCCTCGCTCCCGCCCCGGCAGCGTCATCCACGATCACGATCACGTGGCGGAGCGCGCGGTTCGAATGGTCCGCGATCGCGTCGTCGTCGCCATCGATGGTGCGGTCGTGCCACTCGAGGCCGATACGATCTGCGTGCACGGCGATACGCCAGGCGCGGCCACGCTTGCGAAGGTCATCCGTTCGTCGCTGGAGGCGAGCGGTGTGACCGTCGGATCGTTCTCGACCCGAACAGAACTGTAATTCCAACGACGATGCTGTGCGTCGATTGACAATCTGAAAAAGCGCGATCGCTAAAAATCGGGGATTTCAGCAGAAACGCGCGACGGCACGAAGGTTGTTTATAGGGTGTGCGTCGCCAGTTTGTTATCTACGGCACTGTGCCGTAGATGCTGGGGGGAGCCAAACTGGCGGCAACTCTTGGGGCGGTTCACGGAAACGTGGACCGCCCCTTCTACTTGAAGGCGTCAAGGCTCAAGGCAGAACGCAGAAGGCCCAAGGCAGAACCTCAGACGCTCGCGCCCTCCGGGTATTGCAGCGCGAGACGCAGTTCCTTCGCGAGGGCATCCACCGAGCTCTGCCGCTTCCAGGCGCTGTCGGTTTCGAAGCGCAGCGAACCGATGCGGCGTCCCCATGGCGCAATCACGCGGCCGATGGCGCGCGAGTCGGCGCGGTCCGCGTGCTGCTGGTCGATCTTCTGGATGACATCGGGCGCCACCCGGATGAACGCCCGCAGCGCGGACGCCGACTTGATCGAGTACTTCCGCCCGTTCCAGGCCGGCTCGAAGATGTTGGCGATCTGCTTGAAGTAGTTGACGAAGAACCGCTTGCTGTCCTCGCGGAGCGCTTCCGCCTTGCGCGCGCCGCCGAGTGCCGCCTCGTTGGCGAAGAGGCGCTTGAGCTCCTGCGCCAGCGGCGCCTGCGCGACGCGACCCTTACCCACGCCCAGCAGCTTGATGTCCCCGTGGAGCGGCGACTCCTCGCGGTCGTTCAACGCCCGGACGACGTCGTGCGCGGCCGCCAGCGCATCGTCGCGATAGAGTTGCCGCCCTGACAGCGTCACCAGGTGCGATGCGTTGAGGCGGGTGTGTTTCGCGTTGATGGTGACGAACATCTGCACGATGTGGTCCTCGGGCAGACGGTCGAAGATGATCGCCGGGACGGTAAATGGCTCGTCGCCAAAGCGGTCGATGTCGGCGTGCAGCGCCAGCAGCCGGTGCTGGCCGTCGATGGCGCGGAGAATGCCTTCGCGCTCCGGTACTTTGAGCCGGCCGACCGAGCTCCCGGACTCGACCGGCTCGAACGTGAGCTTCTCGTCGGCCGAGATGATGACCGCTCCCGGAATCGACGGTAGGTCGCGCGCCTGGCGGCACTGCTCGTAGTACTGCACCAGCTCTTCGATCTTCTTGCGAATGATCTGGCGCTGGTACGCCTTCTCGCTCGAGGCGATCCGCCGTTCGAGGAGATCCCAGTTGATCTTGGCCTGCGGCGTTCGCCTCGCGCCACGCACCCCGCCCGCCTGATCCATGTAGCTGAGGACCTCGAAACGGACGAGCTTGTCGATGTCGCTGGCGGTCAGAGACGCCTGATAAAACTGCACGCCAAACTGCTGCATCCGTATCGCGGCAACGCTGATCATAGGATTCGGGGTTTTGAACCGCCCCGGATTCTACCCGTCAGGCGACCGTGGCTCAACGGTCTTTTGGCCTGTTCACCCTATTTCGTGCAGTACCAACGAGTTACCAACACGGCGGGCCCAGGCCAGGAGTGCTCAGCTTCGCCGCGTGGCGGTCAGGAACACGTCCGGGTCGGCCACCGTGAACTGTGCAGCCCGTGGCCCTGCGCCACTGAACGCAATCCGTACCGACGGCACCCCGGACGGAAAGAACACAAGATTGCCCGTGTGCAGCAGGAGGCGGCGGGCCTGTCCCGGCCGCTCGATGCCCAGCTGGTTGTCGCGAACATCGATGACGAAGTGGTCTTTCGGACCGGTCCCGAAGGAGTACTCGCCAGGCAGCCGGTCACGGTCTGCGGCCTCGATCGGCTGGCTCGCCGGACGGCGGTCCGCGTCGCCGACCGATTCCAGATACGTCACACCTCAGCCGAGCCGGACCACCCGCCTTGGCGTGAGCCAGGAGCGTGATGCCATGCGGCCCGAGCACCCGCTGCACGCCGGGGGTCGCGGTCACGAACGCGCGCACCACGTCGAGCTGGCCCATCATGGCCGCCGAGAACAGGCTCGGCCGGGCGCCGTGCGCGAGCAGTACTTCGGCAATGTCGCGTCGGCCCATGTGCGACGCGGCGCCGAGCGCGTTCTCCCAGTCGCCAAAGCCCCAGTCGTAGGCCGCGTTGGCCAGCGCCGGCTGCCGCTCGACCATTTCACGGACCCGCGCCAGGTTGGCGTGCGACACGCCGACCATCTCCTTGACGACGACCGGATCTTGCGCCGGCAGCCAGTCGGACGCTGCTTTACCGCCCTCTTGCCACGCCAGCACGCGCTCGCCGGCTGTCGCCCCGGCGACAACGCTCAACCCCGATACAAACCCTCGTCGACTTACCTGCATGCTCGCCTCCTCTTGCGGCGATGCTGCAGCGCGCGGAGGGCGGGCGCCAGCGAGGAAACCGCGCGTCTCCCGTCAGGGCTCAACCCGTTCTGGAGCCGACGCTTAGCGCGTGAACCGAGGAGCCGCGGGATCGCGATCGATCACATGCCGGCGGACCGCTTCGGCCAGCCGATCGGCAACCACGTCCTGGATGTCGGCGAGGTCCGAGGGCGCGCGGGCCACGCGCGTCACCCACAGATGCGTGTCGTCGTCGAGCCGGATGAGATGGACGACCAGGCGCACGCCGGCGTCGTCGTCCTGCACTTGTCCGAAGACGAAATAGCCGGCGCCGGTTTCGCGCTGGACGGCGGCCGGCTGGCGCTGGGCGCGCGGGCCGCGCAACGTGGGCGTGTTACCGATCACACCGATCCGCTCCGCGCCGAGAGCCGTGAGCCGCTCGACCATGATGTCGGAGGCGGTCCCGGCCAGCCGGTCGAACTCCGATCGGCCCGTTTCGTTGTCGAAGATGGCGACAGCAACTACGGGCCTCGCCGGGGTCATCCGGGCCCATGCCGTCCAGACGGCTCCGAGTGTTACAACTGCCAGCACCGCTGCCCAGACCCAGAACCTGTCACTCGTCTTAGTTGGCTCCGCTGGTGCGATGCGAACCGCGTCGTTCGCATCGCCGGCAGGAGGCGTATCGGGAATCGTGCCGGCCGAGACCTCGTTCGCAGTGTCGGCTATCGCCGGCGTCTGGACCGGCGCAATGAAACGGAACCCGCGCCGCGGCAGCGTTTCGACAAACCGCGGGTTGTCGGCGGTGTCGCCCAGTGCCGTGCGCACCTGGCCGAGGCAGTACGCGAGACCGCGGTCGTAGTCCACGTGCGTGCCGTCGTCCCAGAGGTGGGCGCGCATCTGCTCGCGTGAGACAACTTCACCGGGACGGCTGACGAGAAGCGCCAGGGCCCGGGCCGGCTGCGGCTCGAGCCGGATCAACCGTCCCTGCTTGCGCAACTCGCCCGACGCCGCGTCGAACTCGAAGACGCCAAACCGGTGAATCACAGCTGCCCTACTTGACGATCAGGAGGCGGTAGTTGGCCGGGTGCACGAACTGGATGCCGTCCTCGGTCAGGACCGCGTCGTCTTCGATCGGAATCCGGAGCTTCGCGCCGTCCCACGCGTCGATCGGGGAGTATGCGAAGTACTCGAACGAAAAGAGGTGCTGCGTCTTCAGCACGAACGTGCTCTGCAACGGCTGCCATGTGGTCATCGACGGACCGATGTCGTGGCCGGTGTTGCCGACCGGATGGAAGCCGTACACCACGTCGGTCTTGCGATCGCGATTGGGCTTGTTGAACTCGATGACACCGAAGCCGGCAGCCTTCAGCGCCTCGTCCATGCGTTTCATCGTCTCGTCGGCGCGGACGCCCGGCTTGATCGCGCGCTTCAGCACGTCGCGAACCGAGATCGCCTTGTCGAAGGCGGCCTGGATGTCCTTCGGCGCCGTGGTTTCTCCCGGCCGCAGCACGTAGGCGACGCGCTTGACGTCGGTGCCGAAGTTCATCAGCTGCACACCCCAGTCGATCATCATGACGTCGCCGGGCTGGATGACGCGATTCGTGGACGTGGCAACGATGCCGTTGGGACCGGTCACATAGACCGAGGGCATATCGAACTCGGATCCGAGCCCGCGTTCCAGCAGCTTGTCCTGCATCCACCACGCGACGTCTTCGAGTGTTGTCTTCCCAACGGTGATGATCTCGTTGGACAACGCCCGCTCGGCGAGCTGCACCGCAATCCCGGCCGCCTCGCCGAACGCAACCAGCTCTGAGGTCACGCGTCGCGATCGAAAGTCAGAGACGAGTTTCTCGGCGCTCACCAGCCGGCCGGCGTAGGGCTCGCCCAGTGTCTTCTTCAGATGGCTCAGCATCGTCGCCGACAGGCCATCGGCCGGGCCGATCTCGTCGGACATGTTGACGCCGATCCTTTTCGGCTGCCGCTCGCGGACGATTTCAGCCAGCCGGTCGGCCGACGCGATCGAGTCGTATGCGCCCGACTGCTCGAGCAGGTAGCCGGATGGGCCGAGCGCAAGCCGCTCAATCCGATCGCCGCCCCGGTCGGTGAACACGTAGTAGCCGATTCCGGTCACGTAGCCGCGGCCGAGGTCTTTCCACAGCGGATCGTAGTGGTTCTCCTTCACGGCGACGATCCACATGTCGATGCCGTTGTCGCGCATCGCCCGGGGCAGCACCTGCTCGAACTTGTCGAGACGGATCTGACGCTCCATCTCCCAGCGGCGCCGCGCCTCCTGGGCGGTTGAGGGCGTCGCGGCGAGCAGCAGCAGCGACGCGATGGTGGTCAGCTGAGCAAGGCGCGTCATCGCGGCATTGTATTCGCCGTGCTTTTCACTTTTCACTTTTCTCGTTGTCACTTCAAGACGGGAGTGAGCACGCGTAGGGCCGGCGGAAGCGGACCCGCCGAAACCCACTGGTTCTTCAGTCTTACGAGCACCAGCAGTACCGCGCAGAGCGCGAGTGCCGAGAGGACCGACGCCTCCCAGGGCAGCAGCCGCCGCAGCGGAAGTGCGAGCGCGCCGTACACCATCTCGACGTGGATCCAGTAGACGAACAGCGACGACCGTCCAAGCGTGACCAGCGGTTCCCAGGCGAGTCCCACCGCCCAGGCCACGGGGATAACGAGGACGACGATGCCGAGCCGGATGAAGAAGAACGCCGGCGAGCTCGTCCAGAACTGGGCGTTGGCGTAAATCGACGGCATCATCGACGCCGCGTAACCGCCCGCGATCCCGAGGAGTCCGGCAGCGAACAGCCAGGCCTGCAGGCGGCGCTCCTCGGTTTCACGCCGCGCGGCGTCGAGCAGTTCGCCGGCAAGCGCGCCCGCGGTCAGGAATCCGGCCCACGGCAGCAGCGTGAATGTCGTGCGGTTCGCGACCGGCCGCAGGTACCACTCGATCGGACCGGGCAGGAGGGCCGGCCAGGCCGCGTCGCGGACGACAGGGGTCAGGAACGCCAGCGCCGCGGTGGCCACCGCGTAGGCAACGACACGTGTTCTACGAGTGGGTGCGGCTCTCCAGATCCAGGCGGCTCCGACCATGGCCAGCCCCATGACGTTGAGGATGTCCACCTTCAACAGGTTGACCAGCGGTCCCCACCCGAGCAGCTGCGACTGCACGCGGAACAGGAACGCCAGGCCGAACACCTGCCAGCCGCGCTGGTGGATGGAGCTGGCCGCTGCCGCCTCGCCGATCTTTCGAGACCGGCTCTCGGCGGCCATTGCCAGAGCGACTCCGGCGAGCAAGAGGAACAGCGGTGCCGCGAGGCCGTTGACGAAAACAGTGATGAAGAAGCGGCCGTCGTGGCGATCGGCGTCGCGCGTCCAGGCGTCGGTGACGTGCGCGCCGACCATGATGACAACCGCGGTGCCACGAACCGCATCGAGGTAGGCCTTGCGATCGCTCAGGGGCGAACCTCGTAAGTGGTGGTGAGCGGGATGTCCTTCCGCATCGACTGCCACACCGAGCAGTACTTGTCCCGCGACAGCCGCAGCGCCCGGTCGAGCACGGTGTGCGACACCTCGCCCGTCACGGTGAAGTGGAGGTCGACCTTGACGAAGCACCGCGGCGGCTCGGGCGCGCGCTCGGCTTTCAGCTCGACCGTGAGGCCCTTGATGGGATGCCGTCCCTTGGCCACGATGTCCACGACGTCGATGGCCATGCAGCCGGCCACCGCCATGGCCAGCGCGTCGATCGGAGACGGCCCGGCGACGCCCTGGCTGTCGATGATGAGGTCGGTCCGCCCGGCATGCGCGTCGAACTGCAGGTCCTTGGTCCAGGTCAGCGTAGCGGTCGTCAGGGGAGCAGCCATATCGGTACGCGCAGCTTACTCTGCCTGGACCACCGTCCTGATGCTGCGATGATCGCGGACCAAATCCTCCGGCAGCGGCTTGGCGAGGTACACCTTTGACTCTGCGTTATCGATGTCGTTCTTCTCGTACTTCACGACGTTGAACTGGAGTTGATCCAGGACGGCGCGCATGTCGTAGTAGCGGTTCTTGGTCTTGACGACGATCTGGTCGAACCCCTGCGAGATCGCCCAGGACTCCGACTCTTCGCTGAGCGCGCGGAAGTGCCCCTGCCCGCGCCAGTCGCGGCGGGTCCCGCCGATCCAGGAGTAGAGAATGCGCCGACCGTCGAACGGTACGAAGCCGCGCAGTCTCTTCACGAGATCGCGAAGCTTCGGCACCTCCTCTTCGCCGCGGATCTCGTGGACGATCTTGTAGGACACCGGCACCAGCGACCCGGGATCGTCGGGCAGCGGCGATTCGGCCATCAGGATCAGCGACTCCCGCCCCAACAGGCGGTCGATGATTTCCCGCGCCGTCTTCCGCCGCGGGAACTCGCCGAAGTACTCTTCGATGTACTGGATCTCGAGCGCGCCGCTCTCGAGCGGATATTGCTTGATCAGATATTCCACGCCTCGATCTCGCAACTCAATATTCCATGCCGATGACGTTGCCGGCATCATCGACGTCGAGCTTCTGGGCCTGCGGCACCTTGCCGAGGCCGGGCATCAGCATCATGCTGCCGGCAATCGCCACCACGAATCCCGCCCCGGCCGACAATGTGACATCGCTGATCGTCAGTGTCCAGTCCGACGGCGCACCCATCAACGTCGGATCGTCGCTGAACGAGTACTGCGTCTTCGCGATGCAGACCGGGAACCGCTGGTAGCCGAGCGCCGACAGGCGCTGCAGCCGCGATTTCGCGGCCGGCTTGAACTCGACGCCCGCTGCACCGTAGACCTTCGTCGCGATCGTTTTGATCTTCTCCTCGAGCGACAGCTCGGGCGTGTAGAGTGGCCGCACCTGATCCGGCGAGCTCGACGACGCCGCCGCGACAACGCGATCGGCCAGATCGGTCATGCCGTCGCCGCCCTTGAGATATCCCTCGGAGAGCGCCGCCTCGACCCCCTGGCCGCGGCAGTGATCCAGCACCGCCTGGAGATCGGCCTCGCTGTCGGCGGCGAACCGATTGAGCGCGATCACCGGCGGTACGCCCCAGCGCTTGAGATTGGCGAGGTGCCGATCGAGGTTCGGGAAGCCGGCCGCCACCGGGCCGTCGGCCGCGCCGCCCTGTGCCCGCAGCGCCTTGAGCGTGACGATCACCACCGCCGCCGAGGGAACGTGTCCGCACATCGGCATCACGAGGTCGAAGAATTTCTCGGCGCCGAGATCCGCCGCAAAGCCGGTCTCGTTGACGACGTAATCGGCAAGGTGCAGTCCCATCCGCTGCGCCAGGACGCTGCTGGTGCCGTGGGCGATGTTGGCAAACGGCCCGCAGTGGACGATGGCCGGCACCCCCTCGCCAGTCTGGACCAGGTTCGGCATGATCGCGTCGTTCAGCAGGACCATCATCGGCCCGACCGCCTTCAGATCGCTGGCGATCACCGGCCGGCCCTCGGTGTTGAACCCGACGACGATCTCGCCGAGCCGGCGGCGAAGGTCGGCGCGGCTGCTGGAGAGCGCCAGGATCGCCATGATCTCGGAGGCCGCTGTGATCACGAAGCCGCTCTCCCGAGCCGGCCCGCCGTCCCGTCCACCGAGTCCGGTGACGATGCGGCGCAGCGCGCGGTCGTTCATGTCCATCGCCCGTGGCCACAGAATCTGGAGCGGATCGAGCTTCAGCTCGTTGCCGAAGTGCAGGTGGGTGTCGAGCAGCGCCGCCAGCAGGTTGTGCGCCGAGGTGATCGCGTGGAAGTCGCCGTTGAAGTGCAGGTTGATCTTGTCAACCGGCCCGATTGACGCCCGGCCGCCGCCAGTCGCCCCGCCTTTCTGGCCGAACACCGGGCCCAGCGACGGCTCGCGCAGCGCCGCGACCGCCTTGTGCCCCAGCTTGACGAGCCCCTGCGTCAGGCCGATGGTGTTGACCGTCTTGCCTTCCCCACTCGTCGTCGGCGTGATGGCGGTAATGAGAATGAGCTTGCCGCGGCGGGTCGGAAAGCGCTCCAGCGTGTCGAGCCGGATCTTGGCGGTGTATCGGCCATACGGTTCCAGCAGATCCTCGGGCAGTCCCAGCGCGGCGGCAATCTCCGTAATCGGTCGCATCAACATCTCCGGTTCGGCATTCTGCCACGGCCGACGCGTCAAGTGCGTCTTAAGCGTAATGGCCCGCGAATACCAGCTCTCAACCCGTCTCTTCGTCGCCCGCGACCTCGGGCCACGCCGCCGTGGCTCGATTTCGCCATCCTCACGCCAAGGCCGATTGCCATGCACGCCGGAGCCCCGGATTCTCGACGCTTTTTCGGTGACGGCGCGGCACCCTATCTCCGTGGAAATCAGTCCAGTCCTGATGTAGAGTGTCGGGTTCGCCTCGAACGGGCGTTCTACTATGCAGGACCTGACATCCGGCTCGGTGACGTCGCACCTGCTCAAGACCACGAGTTTCATGCTGGTCAGCATGGTGTTCCAGACCCTCTACTTCCTCGTGGATCTCTACTGGGTCGGCCGGCTCGGGACCGACGCCGTCGCCGCGGTGGCAATTAGCGGAAACCTGATGTTCGTCGTGCTCGCCGCCACCCAAATGCTCGGTGTGGGGGCGACGACGCTGGTCTCGCATGCGGTGGGGAGGAAGGACCGCGAGCGCGCCAATGCCGTCTTCAATCAGGCGCAAGGGCTGTCGATGATCACCGGTCTCGGGTTCTTCATCCTCGCCTTTGCCGGGCGTCGCGGGTTCGCGGAGTTCATGAGCGCCGACGTGGAAACAACCCGGCAGGCGATCGCCTACCTGAACTGGATGGTGCCGGCCATGGCGCTCCAGTTCACGATGGTGGCGATGGGCGCGGCGCTCCGCGGCACCGGCAACTTCAAGCCGGGCATGATCGTCCAGACTGCGACGGTCATCATCAACATGATCCTCGCGCCGATCTTCATCTTCGGCTGGGGCACCGGCTACGCGATGGGCGTCAGCGGCGCGGCCGTCGCCACGTTCGTCGCGATTGTGTTCGGCGTGGTGTGGCTCTGCACCTACTTCGTCGGGCCGCATGCGTTCCTGCGGTTTTCAGCGCAACAGTGGTCGCCCGACTTCCGGGTCTGGGCGGAGATGCTCAAGATCGGGCTGCCGTCCGGCGCGGAGTTCGCAATGACGGCGGTCTACCTGGCAATCGTCTATTCCGTCATCCGGCCGTTCGGCGCCTCAGCCCAGGCCGGCTTCGGCATCGGCCTGCGGATCATGCAGTCCGGCTTCCTGCCCGTCGTCGCGCTTGGATTCGCGGTCGCACCGGTGGCGGGTCAGAACTTCGGCGCCCGCCGACCGGATCGGGTTCGCGAAACCTTCCGAGTGGCAGCGGCGCTGGCCGCCGGCGGCATGCTGCTCTTCGCGCTGCTCGCCCACATCGCTCCAGCGGCGCTGATTGGCGTGTTCTCGAATGACCCGGCGGTGATCGCGTTTGGCGACGAGTACCTGCGTATCTCGTCGTGGAACTTCGTCGCGTCGGGATTGATCTTCGTCACCGCCTCGATGTTCCAGGCGATGGGCAACACGATGCCCTCGCTCATCACCTCCGGCACCCGAGTCGTCGCGGTGGCCGTTCCGGCGTTCCTGCTGTCGCGCCTGCCGGGATTCGAGATGCGCTGGATCTGGTACATGTCGGTTGCTGCGGTGGCGCTGCAGCTGTGCTTGAACCTGCTGATCCTGCAGCGGGAATTCCGGCTTCGCCTCGCTTTCGCGACCGCTGCATGAACCACGTATAATCCGGGCGCATCCCAGCTGCGGCCGCGATTGACGGCGGACTCGCAGACCCCGAAGGGACCGATTCGATGAAGCTCGGTGTTCCAAGAGAGTGTCGCGCCGGCGAGCGCCGCGTGGCGGCCACGCCCGAAAACGTGGTCCGCCTGATCAGGCAAGGGTTCGAAGTCCTGGTCGAGACCCAGGCCGGTGCGCTGGCCTCGTTCGGAGACGATGACTATGCTGCCGCCGGCGCGCGCGTGATCGAGGACACCCGGGCGCTGTGGGAAGAAGCGGACATCATCCTCAAGGTCCAGCCGCCCGATCAGCACCCGATCCTGAACGTCCACGAAGTCGATCTCCCTCGGGAAGGCACCACGATCATCAGCTTCCTGTGGCCGGGCAAGAACAAGGAGCTGATCGACCGCATGGCGGCACGCAAGCTCACCGTACTTGCGATGGACCAGGTGCCGCGCATCTCCCGCGCCCAGAAGATGGACGCGCTGTCGTCGATGGCCAACATCGCCGGGTATCGCGCCGTCATCGAAGCGGCCAGCTTCTACGGCCGCTTCTTCACCGGCCAGATGACTGCCGCGGGCAAGGTCCCGGCGGCCAAGGTTCTCGTGATCGGCGCGGGGGTCGCGGGGCTCGCGGCGATCGGCGCGGCCCGCGGCCTTGGCGCGATCGTTCGCGCCTTCGATACGCGGCCGGCGGTCAAGGAACAGGTCAAGAGCATGGGCGCGGAGTTCATCGAGCTCAACGTCCAGGAAGACGGTGAAGGCGCGGGCGGATATGCGAAAGAGATGAGCCCCGCGTTCATCGCCGCCGAGATGGCGATGTTCGCCGCGCAGTCGAAAGACGTGGACATCATCATCACCACCGCCCTGATTCCGAATCGTCCGGCCCCGATCCTCATCACCGAGGACATGGTGAAGACGATGAAGAAGGGGTCGGTGATCGTGGATTTGGCCGCGGAGAACGGCGGCAACTGCGAGCTCACCCAGCCCGGACAGGTGGTGGAGCGGTACGGCGTGCACATCCTCGGCTACATGGATCTGCCGAGCCGTCTCGCGCCGACAGCCAGCTTCCTCTACGGCAACAACCTCGGGCACCTGCTCTCCGACATGGGCGGCGGCGCCAAGTACCACGTCGACCTCGAAGACGAGGTCGTGCGCGGCTCGATTGTTCTGCTCAACGGCCAGCTGCTGTGGCCCCCGCCGCGGAAGGAAGTACCGCCGCCGGCGAAGGCTCCGGCGGCAAAGGTTCCGGTGAAGACCTACGAACCGGTAACGACGCAAGGGACCGGAGCGGGCGCGGCAGTTGCGCTGGTCGTTGGTGCAATCGCCCTCGGGGCGCTCGGCCTGGTCGCGCCGGCGTCGTTCCTCGCCCACCTCACCGTGTTCGCACTGGCGTGCGTGGTCGGCTGGCAGGTCGTCTGGAACGTGACGCCGGCCCTGCACACGCCGCTGATGAGCGTGACCAACGCGATCAGCGGCATCATCGTGATCGGCGGCATGCTGCAGGTCAGCGGCCCGCTCGGCGATCCCGCGGTGCTCCTCGGAGCGGCGGCGATCCTCCTGGCCACGATAAACATCGCGGGCGGCTTCCTCGTCACCCAACGCATGCTCAACATGTTCCGGAGATAGGTGACGCTTTGCCTGAATCACTCGTAACCATCGCCTATATCGTCGCCGGGCTGCTGTTCATCTTCAGCCTCGGTGGGCTGTCGGCCCAGGAATCGGCGCGGCGCGGCAACCTGTTCGGCATCATCGGAATGTTGATTGCGGTCGCGGTCACGATGCTGGGTCCCCGGGTGACCAGCTACCCGCTGCTCGTCTTCATGCTGGCGACCGGCGGAGGCATTGGCGCGGTCCTGGCCTCCCGTGTCGAAATGACAGCGATGCCGCAGCTGGTCGCGATCCTCCACAGCTTCGTCGGCGCCGCCGCGGTGCTCGTCGGGTTCGCGTCGGCGTTCGGGCCGCCGACCGGGTTGACCGGCGTCGAAGCCCGCATCCACGAGATCGAGATTTTCGTCGGCGTATTCGTCGGCGCGGTGACCTTCACCGGCTCGGTCGTCGCCTTCGGCAAGCTGCAGGGCGTGATCCGCAGCAAGCCGCTCATGCTGCCGGGCCGTCACGCGCTGAACGTGGCGATGATCCTCGCCTGCATCTACCTCGGCACCCAGTTCGTCGGCGTGGAAACCGCCGCCGGGCATTCGCCGGCGATGCCGCTGATCATCTGCACCGTGCTCGCCTGCATCATCGGCGTCCACCTCGTGATGGCGATTGGCGGCGCCGACATGCCGGTCGTCGTCTCGATGCTGAACAGCTACTCCGGTTGGGCCGCGGCCGCAGCTGGCTTCATGCTCGCCAACGATCTCCTGATCATCACCGGCGCCCTCGTCGGCTCGAGCGGCGCGATCCTCAGCTACATCATGTGCCACGCGATGAACCGCTCGTTCGTGAGTGTCATCCTGGGCGGTTTTGGCACTGAAGAAGGCGCGGCGCCGGCAGGCGGGGCGCAGCCAGCCGGCGAAGTGAAGAGCATCACCGCCACCGAGACGGCCGAGCTCCTGCTCGAGGCCAAGAAGATCATCATCGTGCCCGGCTACGGCATGGCGGTGGCGCAGGCCCAATACCCGCTCTACGAGATCACCAAGCTGCTTCGCGACCGCGGCGCCGACGTGCGCTTCGCCATCCACCCGGTCGCCGGCCGGCTGCCTGGCCACATGAACGTGCTGCTCGCCGAAGCCAAGGTGCCGTACGACATCGTCCTCGAGATGGAGGAGATCAACCACGAGTTCCCGCAAACCGACGTGGTGATCGTGATCGGCGCCAACGACATCGTGAATCCCGGCGCGCTCAACGATGCGTCGAGCCCGATCTACGGGATGCCGGTGCTTGAGGTGTGGAAGGCCAAGGTGAGCATCGTGCTCAAGCGCGGCATGGCCAGCGGCTACGCCGGCGTCGAGAACCCGTTGTTCTACCTGGACAACACGCGGATGCTCTTCGGCGACGCGAAGAAGACGGTGGACGCGCTGCTCGCCGAGCTGCGGCCCGAAGGCGTCGCCAAGTCGGCTTAATGCGGAACGAACGCGAGGAACCGCTTCGGGTTCTCCTCGAAAATCTGCCGCATCACGCCGTCGCCCACTCCGGCGCCACGCAGGAGCGGGCCGAAGACGGTGAGCGCCTGGCCCAGCCCGCCTCCGCCGTTCTTCTTCAATCCCCGCGGTGACGAAAAGTCGGACGAGATGAGCAGCCGGTTCGCGAAGCCGGCGTCCAGGACGCGTCGGATCGTGGTCACCTTCTGCGCATCCGGCACCAGCTGAATCGTCACGCGATCGAACCCGACGTAGGCGCCGCGCTTCGCCAGCGCGATCGCGATCTCGCCCTCAGGATCGTTCAGGCAGCAGACGTGGCCAATCGCCACGTGATCGGCAGTGGCGCCGGCGGCCTCGAGTATGTCGAGCTGTCGCAAGGCGGTGTCGCGCGGGATGGCGTCAGCTCCGGGACGCGTCCCCAGATAGGCGTTGTGCGTGAAGATCGGCAGGCCGGTCCGCGCCTGCGCCATCGCGACTGCCTGGAAGACTTTGCGCTCGTCGGCCGTCATCTCGCCGCTCTGCTGGCCGATTTCTCCAAACGCCCCGTAACGCTGCTCGCGGGCCTCGCCCGTCAGCATCTCGGCCAGCGCGTCGGCTGACTGCGCTGCCAACGGTTCGGGGTAGCTGCGCTGCATATAGAAACCGCCGCTCGCCACGAGCGGCAGCCCGGAGCCGGTCGCAATTCGCTTGAGGGCCTCGATGTTCCGGCCCATGTCGGCGTGACCGCCATCCACCAGGCAGCCGATGCCGTCGGCCTTGGCGGCTCTCGCCTCCTCGGTCATGAGCGCGACATCGTCGGTGAAATGCTCCTTCACGCCGAGCGGATAGCGCATGGACACGTGCTCGTGGAACAGCACCGCGCCCGTCAGCGACTGAGGATCGAGATCGGCGAGCAGCGTCCGGATGACGGGCCGCGGCTGTGCAAAACCGAGCAACGGGCGCAGCGTCGCGGCGGCCGCGGAGGCCGCCAGGGTCTGCAGCACGGTCCTCCGATCGAGGCCGGTGGCGTCACTCATCGGGTCGACGTGCCGACAGTCTAGCGTGAGCGAGCGGGAAGGCCTGTGCGATTCACTGCCCGCTGTTCAACTTCAAGACTCGTGCTCCAGATCGGGACAGCATCGGAAAAATGCGAAATCACGCCCTGATCTCGGCCATTTAGCAGAATTCGATCGCTGGCGCGCGGCGCGGCCGTTCAATAACTGCACACCGGAGCCGCCCAAAAGCCTTCAAACACGCCACTCCACAAATGTAAGTCTCATTAAATGAATGACTTACGTACTCAGACCAATTTTGGAATCGAACTTGCTCAGCTGTAGCGACGCAGACCCTCGCCGATAAGCGGCGAGTGGCGGATGGAGAGTGATTGTGAACCCCCGTAACAATCTGAGCAGCCCCGCTCGATTCACGTCGCCGCCGAGGCGTTCCAGCTGGCTCCTGGCTCTGGGAGCGGTCTTACTGGTTGCCTCGGCTTCGACACACGCCGAACAAGGGCCGGCGCCCCGCGGAAAATTCGATCAGCAGCTGGAGTCGACGCTGGCGAAGTCCGGCGACGGTGAAGCCCAGGATGTGATCGTCCGGCTTCGGCCGGGTACCCGCTACGGCCTTGTCCGGCGGCTGCAAACGCTGGGGTTCAATCCCCGCGCGGACCTCTCGATCGTCGAAGGCATCGCGGTCCGGCTCCCGAAGAACCTTCTGCGGCAGCTGGCGCGGGACAAAGACGTCGTCAGCATCTCCACCGATGCGACGATTGGGGCCACCGGGCTGGTGACCACGCCGGTTGGCTCGGCCGAGAACAAGGGGTATTCGCTGCGCCGGACGTTGGGCCTGGACGGATCGAGCTCGACGACGTCGATCCGCTCCTATCAGCAGGGCGATCCGACTGGATACGCGTCGGCAGTGGATGCCAGCGCCGACCTCGCTAATCCGAACAACGGGACGGTCACCAGTTCACCGGTTGTGGTGAGCAGTAACAGCAACAGCTTCACGAGCCTCCTGGTCCGGTTCGACAATCTCGTCGGCCTTGGGGCCAACCAGATTCCCCCGGGATCCACCATCACCTCGGTGTCCCTGCGGTTCCTGCAGAAAACCGGCGGCTCCCCGTCGGCGCAGTTGAAGCTCCACAAGATGATCGCGCCCTGGGCGGCGGGCGTCTCGTGGAACGGCCTCACGACCTCCGGGCCGGGCCTGCAGTTCGACGACGTCGAAGCGGCGGCATCACCGGATGCGACGATGCCAGTGCTCAACGCGAGCGGCTGGCGCGTGTTCACCTCGAACGCGCTCATGTCGACCGTTCAGGATTGGGTGAACGGTCAGCCGAACTTCGGCTGGGCGCTC
The DNA here is from genome assembly GCA_963709325.1 of uncultured Acidobacteriota bacterium. GTDB lineage: Bacteria > Acidobacteriota > Vicinamibacteria > Vicinamibacterales > UBA2999 > VFZN01. The sequence goes on from CAVPVV010000003.1 coordinate 1,238,437, forward strand.
GCCCTGAGTGGCGGGAGTCCGTTCCAGGTTGCGACCTCGGAGGACTCGACATCGAACCAGCGGCCGCTGCTGCTCATCAACTATCGCGCGCCGGTAGCCACCACGTCGCTGACCGGAGCGGGCGTGACCGTGGCCGTAGTCGATTCCGGCATGCTGCTCGACAGCGCGAACGCAGCGCGGCTGAAGACCACCAGGGACTTCACGACCGGTCTGGCGAATCCGCCAGCCGCCGCGGCTCTGGACCCGTACGGGCATGGCACGCATGTCGCCGGCCTCATCGGCAGCGACCTGGCCGACATGCGTGGTGTCGCGCCGAACGTGTCGTTCGTCAGCCTGCGCGTCCTGGACTCGACCGGGGCCGGCAAGGCGAGCCAGGTGATCAACGCGATCCAGTGGGTGGTGAACAATCGCGCGGCCTACGGTATCGACGTCATCAACCTGTCGTTGGGCCACCCGATCTACGAGGCGTCGGCCACCGACCCGCTCGTGCAGGCGGTGGAAGCGGCCGTGCACTCCGGTATCGTGGTCGTCGTCTCGGCTGGCAACGTCGGGATGAACCCAACCACCGGCCAGGTCGGTTATGCCGGCATCACCTCGCCGGCAAATGCGCCGTCAGCGCTCACGGTTGGTGCGGAGAAAACGTTCGACACAGCCCGGCGCACCGACGATCTGATCGCCGACTACAGCTCGCGCGGACCGACGTGGTACGACGGCTTCGCGAAGCCGGACATCGTCGCGCCTGGTCACCGCCTGATCGGTCCGGCGGCAACGCAGCAATACCTCTATGCCAACTACCCGACGATGCGCGGCCCGGTGTACGGATCGCGTGTCTCGATGCGACTGAGCGGCACGAGCATGGCCGCGGCTGTTGCGAGCGGCGCGGTTGCCCTCGCGATCGAGCAGTCGCGCCACATGTTCGGTGTCAAGCACACGCCGAACGCCGTGAAGGCGATGCTTCAGCACTCTGCCTTCCTGATGACCGACGAGACCGGCGCGCGCTACGACACGCTCGCGCAGGGAGCCGGCGCGCTGAACCCGCTCGGCGCGTCGCAACTGGCCGGCGTGCTCAATCCCGCTGTTCCCGCAAACAACTGGTGGCTGACGCAGGGCATCGCCACGAACACGACGATCGACGGGCAGAACATCGTCTGGGGCGAAAACATCGTCTGGGGCGAGAACATCGTCTGGGGCGAGGCGATCTACACGAACCGAGTTGCCTGGGCCACCAACATCGTGTGGGGCGAGAACATCGTGTGGGGCGAGAACATCGTCTGGGGCGAGAACATCGTCTGGGGCGAAAACATCGTCTGGGGCGAGAACGTCGTCTGGGGTGAGAACGTCGTCTGGGGCGAGAACATCGTCTGGGGTGAAAACATCGTCTGGGGCGAGAACATCGTCTGGGGTGAAAACGTGGTCTGGGGCGAGAACGTCGTCTGGGGTGAAAGCTCGTTGTTGGATAACGCCGGCCCACGGCAGCCGGAGGGGAGGCAATAGCCATGGCGACGACGTTGATCGCTCCTGAATACAACCCGGCTCCGATTGCCCCGCTGCCGCTGCAGACGCCGTCGGCGCCGGTGGTGCCGCCAATCGCGTCGGGCGTTCACGACTGGCGGCAGTCGCCGCCGACGATCGTCGGCGAATCGCTCACGCTGCGCGCTCTGCAGCCGTCGGACGCCGGCTCGCTGTTGAGCCTGTTGACCGCCGCCGAGGTGGTGCGGTTTCTCTCACCTCCCCCGACCAGCCTCGAAGGCTTCGAGCGGTTCATCACCTGGGCGAACCAGAAGCGCGAAGAGGGCTCGTATGTCTGCTTCGGCGTGGTGCCGAGGGGAATGGAGCAGCCAGTAGGGGTGTTCCAGCTGCGGGCCCTGGACAACACCTTTGCCAGCGCGGAATGGGGTTTTGCGCTGGGCCGGCCGTTCTGGGGAACTGGACTGTTCCTGGAAGGTGCCACCCACACGCTGGACTTCGCGTTCGGCTCCGTCGGCGTGCAGCGGCTCGAGGCGCGTTCGGCAGTCGGCAACGGCCGCGGCAACGCCGCGCTTCGCAAGATCGGGGCAGTCCACGAGGCCATCCTTCGCCGCTCGTTCCGCAAGGATGGGCGGGTCCACGACCAGGTGCTCTGGTCGATCCTCGACATCGACTGGCTGGCCAGCCGCAGCGCGTCGCTCGGCCTTGCTGCCGGCCACGCCGAACGCTGGCACTGAGAGGTCCTGGCCCCGCGAGGCCGCTCTGGTGCAAACGAGACCCCGGGAGGCGGCAGATGCCGTCCCCGGGGTCTCTGCTTTTCGCGGCGCATACAATGTGCCCATGGGACTCTTCGCGTACCGGCTGCTTGGCGCGGCCATCATGGACGCCGGGATGTACGAGGGCATCGAGGCCGACCGCCGGACGACGACGCAGGCGATGGCGGCGGTGATCCTTGTCAGCGTGGCGGCGGGAATCGGCGCCGGGGACTGGCTCGGTACCAGAGTCGAAACCCTCGTTGCGGTCACCGCCCTGGCGGTCATCACCTGGTCGGCGTGGGCGATGCTGGTTTTCCAGATCGGTACGAACGTTCTTCCGGAACCCGACACCCAGGCCGACTGGGGGCAACTGCTGCGAACGACGGGATTTGCGGCCGCCCCTGGGCTGCTGCTGGTGTTCGGGCTGATTCCGAACGGCCGCGGCGCGGTGTTCGCGGTGGTGGGCGCCTGGATGTTCGCGGCGATGGTATTCGGCGTCAAGCACGCGCTCGATTATCGGCACGCCCTCCGCGCGCTGGTTGTCTGCGCGCTGGCCGCCGCGTTGTCGCTGGCGCTCGCCTTCGCCGCCAGCGCCTTGTTCGCGCGCCGGCTCGAATAAGCGCGCTGACATTTGCCGCCAACGGCGGTAAATGGGGTCACTGCCTGGTGGCGTAACCAAAATGTAGACTGGGTCTACCGTCCCATTCGACAACGCCGATCAACGCCGTCTCTCCCAAGGCAGACTGCCAATGTACCTGCGCGTCTCCGCGACCGTTCTCGTCGTACTCCTCTCGACCGCTCAATGGACAAGTGCTCAACTTCTTCCCGCTTCGGTCGCTGCCGATCAAGGCGTCGGCCTGCCGAAGGGTCCGCTGCCCCCATCGCCCGGCGGCGTCACGTTCACCCCGCGACCAGCACGTAATCCGTTCACCTCGCTCGGCCACGATCTCGAGACGTTCTTCACCAGCAAGGACACGGCAATCGTGATCGGCGTCTTCGCCCCGGCGGCGGCTGTCGCTGCCACGTGGGACTCCGCGGGGATTCGCGAGTCGCAGGAGGACTTCAGCAAGCGGGCGTTCGAGCCGGGCAACATCGGCGGCAGCTTCGCCGTGCAGGCCGGTGCCGCAGTCGGCACGTGGGCCTTCGGCGCGATGATCGGCAACGCGAAGGCCTCTGAGGTCGGCGGCGACCTGATCCGCGCGCAGCTCACCTCGCAGGTGCTGGTGCAGGGTCTCAAGCTCGTGACCCACCGTCCGCGGCCCGACGGCAGCGACAACGGCTCCTTCCCCTCCGGTCACACGGCCAGCGCGTTTGCGACCGCGACGGTTCTCGAACGGCACTTCGGTTGGAAGGCCGGCGTTCCCGCCTTCGGCTTCGCAACCTACGTCGGCCTGGCTCGCATGTCAGCCAACAAGCACAACATGAGCGACGTGATCATGGGCGCCGCGATGGGCATCGCCTCGGCACGCGCGGTTACGGTCGGCGTGGGAAGCGCGAAGTTCAGCCTCGGCGTCGCCCCGACGCAGGGCGGCGCCGCGGTCACGTTCACCAAGCAGTAAGAGAGAAACCACGAAGGCACGAAGAACACGAAGGGAGACACGAAGCCTTTTGGGGAAGCACGCATGGCCCCCAAAGAGTTCTTCGTGCGTCCTTCGTCTTTCTTCGGGCCTTCGTGGTTTCCTTTACTCGGCGATCGTCTTCCAGTTCTTCACCAGGTGATCGGCGGTTCGCCAGGCCAGCGCCTGGATTGTGAGCGTCGGGTTTCTCGCGCCGCTCGTGCCCATCACCGATCCGCCGAGGATGCCGAGGTTCGGCACCTCGTGTGAGAATCCCCACCGGTTCACGACGTTGGTTTCCGCGGTCTCGCCCATGCGCGTTCCGCCATAGGTGTGCGTCGATGGCGCCATCGTCCCGAGCGGATTGCGGATGACGGCCACCGCGCCGGCCGCGCGGTACCAGCGCTCCATCCGATCCTGTATGAAGTCGTTGAGCCGGCGCTCGTTGTCACGGTAATCGGCCGTGATGCGAATCACCGGAAATCCAAGCGGGTCCTTCACCTGCGGATCGAGATCGAGATAGTTGCCTTCGTACGGCAGCGTCGTCTTCTGCAAGTAGGAAACATTGACGCGATCGGCGTTCTCGCGGATGAACGCCTTCCACGCCGAGCCCCACGACGGCGCGCGGCCAAACGTTGGCATGTTGGCCGCGCCGATTGGACGACGATCCGAGTAGACCCACAGGTTGCCGCCGCCGATGAAGTCGTGCCCGCCGTGGTCGAAGTTGTCGTCCGCGAAGTCGTCCACGGCCGTCCCCTGGGCGGGAAGGCCGTACCAGGTGTTGAGATCGAACGGGAACAGCGCCGTGACCCGCCCATCCTGAGCGTGACTTAGATAGTGACGCCCGACTTGCCCATTGTTGTTCGATAGGCCATTCGGGAACCCGCGCGACTTCGAGAGCAGCAACAGCCGGACGTTCTCGTAGGTGTAGGCCGCCAGCAACACCGCCTGCGCCGGCTGCACGAACTCCGTGCCATCGGTGACGTACCGTACCGCGGAGACGCGTCCTCGCGGATCGACGTCGATCGCGGTCACGTGCGCGCGGGTCACCACCCGGAAGCGGCCGGTCTTCTCGGCGCGCGGAATCGTCGTGACGGCGGTCCCGTTCTTCGCATCCACGTGGCAGCCGCCGCGGTTACAGAAGCCGTGATACATGCATGGCGAACGATCCTGGAAGGTGCGCGAGTTAATCTGCGCCGGGCCGGCGAAGGGCTTCCACCCCAGGCTGCTCGCGGCCGCGGCCATCAGATCGGTGAACCCGGTGCCTCGCAGCGGAGGCATCGGGTAATCCCGCTGGCGCGGCCCCTCGAAGACATTGCCGAGCGGGTCGAGCGTGCCCCGGACGTTGCCGGCCCGCCCGGCGACCCCGGTCTCCCACTCGACCTTATCGTAGTAGGGCTCGAGCTCGTCGTAGCCCAACGGCCAGTCTTCGACAGTCGTCCCGGCCGGCAGCCTCGAGCGGCCGTAACGGCGGGTCGTCTCACTCACGACACGAAAGTCCCACGGGTTGAGTCGCCAGCTCTGCGCCCAGTAGTGCAGCGTCGTGCCACCGACGCCGTTCATCATCGGATGACTGGCGGCGCGGGTCGTGGGCGTGTCGGGATTCGGGCGGTGCGTCGGCACTTCGTGGTTGGCCTTCTGCACTGCCTGCGGCCAGTTGCGGACGTTGTTCCTGATCTCGTCGGGCGCAAAATCCCGGCGCGTCAGTCTGGTGCCGGCCTCGAGACCGACCACGTCCAGGCCGGCTTCCGCGAGCGGCAGAGCGGCGATGCCTCCGGCCGCGCCGAGGCCGACAATCACCACGTCCGCCGTCTTGAGCGTCTGGGTCATGCCTTGTTGAACCTGTCGCCGTCGTAGGCCGAGCGGCGCACCCGCGGGGGCAGCTGGCCGAGACGTTGATCGTCGGGTGTCACGGCGGTCCGTACGCCAGGGTAGCCAACCAGATCCCAGCCGATGTAGCCGCGATTGCCGCCGTAATACGGATCGCCGAAGGTCCCCTGCCAGGTGTGTGCGCGCACCATGGTGAAGAACGTGGCGGAACTGCCGTCGAATCCGGCCGATTGGGTGGCCGAACCGGCCTCGACATCAATCAGCACCGAGTCTTGGTCCACCGCTGTCATCGATCGGAACGGCGCTCCGCGCGATTGGATGGCGTACCGCTCCAGCGCGGCCAGGCCGCTGCGATACGATTCCCGAGAGACCGCGAGCGGGCCGGCCAGCGCGCGATCGATGTAGGTGACCGCGCCAGCTTCGACCGCGCCGGGCCCGTTGGCATCGGCCGGAATCAGCCGGGCGACAATCGCGGTTAGCAGCTCGGCTTCCTCGGCGGTGAGCGACTCGAGCGGCGCGCGAGTCGCGGCCTCGTGTCGGAGGTCGTGCCCCTCGGCAGGCGCCGAGACGTCCGCACCCGTCCGCGCCGGCACGGCGGCGCCGGCAGCCGCGGCGCCCGCCGCCTTGAGCAGGTCGCGGCGCGAGATCATTGCCCCACCGGAGACTTCCCCTCGGCAATCGCCAGCGCGCCCGCGGCGACGACGTGTCGCTTAATCGACTCGAGCCGCCCGGCCTTGTCCAGGGGGTGCTTCGAATCGAGGTCGGAGAGTGCCGCTGGCGATTGCGCGTGAGTCGACGCACAGGCCATCACGAGAACCCCGAATCGCGCCACAGGGGCCGCATCCGGCGGAGTATAGCGGTAAACTCCGCCCCGCGTTGCTGCACCGAAAGAGACGACTAAGGCGCGAAGAGTACGAAGAACGGCACGAAGCCTTTCAGGGGAAGCAGGCGTGGCCCCAAAGAGTTCTTCGTGCCGTCCTTCGTCTTCCTTCGGGCCTTCGTGGTCTCTTTTACTGCGGTAAACTGTTCGCCTGATTGGTTCACATCGGCGCCAGTAAGTCTCAATCCACCCTCCTCGTGATCGGTCATCCCGGGCACGAGTTGAGTGTCTGGGGGTGGGTCACCTCGCTTCAACCGTACGTCTCGGTCCTGACCGACGGGTCTGGCAGCACCGGCCATCCGCGGCTCGAGATGACTCGTGCCTCGCTGGAACGCGCGGGCGCCCGGCCCCAGTCGCCGTTCGGCGCAGTCACCGACCACGCGATCTACACCGCGCTGCTGACGCGCGCCTACGAGCCGCTGCTCGCGGTGGCGCAGGATCTCTCGGACACGATTGTCGACAGGCGGGTCGCGCAAGTCGCCGCGGACGCGATCGAAGGCTATAACCCGACGCACGACCTGTGCGGCCTGATCGCAGGCGCTGCCGTTGACGTGGCGACGACGCGCGGCCAGAGGGCGACGGCGTTCGAGTTTGCCGTGACACGTCTTCCGAACGCGGATGCCATCCCTGCAGGTGGAAAGCGCCACGAACTGAGCGACGAGGACCTGACGGAGAAAGTCGAGCTCGCCCGCACCTACGCGAGATCGGCGGGACCTGCGCTCGAACAGGAGATAGAAACCCTCCTCGCCCGCCACGGCCGCCAGACGTTCCGGACCGAAACGCTCGTGCCGATCTCACGGATGCCGCTCGCGCAGCGTTTCGCTTGCGCGGCGCCCTACTACGAGACGCACGGCGAGCAGCGGGTACAACAGGGAAAGTACTCGGAGGTCCTGCGCCTGCACGACCACCTGGTCCCGTTCGAGCGCCGGTTGTCGGAGTGGGTGCAGGCAGCGTCGTGAGCAATCGCGGTCTCACGGTCCTCGTTACGAACCTGACTCTGAACGGCCGTTCCGGCACCGAGATCGTCGTCCGCAATCTCGCCCTGGCCTTGCGGGATCTCGGTCACCGCCCGATCGTGTATTCGCCCCGGCTCGGTTCCATCGCCGAGGAACTGCGATCGTCGGCCATCTGCGTCGTCGACAACCTGCACGAATCGCTGCCTCCAATCGACGTCATTCACGGGCATCACCTGCCGGCCACGGTCACGGCGATGGCCCGCTGTCCGGACACGCCGGCCACCTTCGTCTGCCACGACTTCGTGGCCTGGTACGACAGCCCGCCTCTCTTCCCGGCGGTCCGCCGCTACGTGGCGGTTGACGAGACCGTCGCGTCACGGCTCCGCGCGGAAGGCGCGGACCCCGCGCGGATCTCCGTGGTCCTCAATCAACCGGATCTCGCGCGGTTCGCTCCGGGCCGGGAATTGTCACCCAGGCCGCGACGCGCATTGGCCTTTGCGAAGAATCACGGCCACCTCGACGCGATCCGCCGCGCCTGCGGCGAGCGTGACATCGACCTCGACATCGCAGGATCGGCAGTCGGCCGCATCCTCGATGCACCCGAGCAGGCACTCGAGAGCGTAGACCTCGTCTTTACATCCGCGTTGTCGGCGCTCGAAGCAATGGCATGCGGGCGCGGCGTGATCATCTGCGACGGGCGCGGGCTGGCCGGATGGGTGTCGCCGGCGCGCTACGACGAGTGGCGGCCCTTGAACTTCGGTCTCGCGACACTGCGAGCGCCGGTCACCGTCGAAGGCGTCCTCGGCGAGATCGATCGCTACTCTGTCGAGGATGCGGGGCTCGTTGCCGATCGCCTCCGATCGGAAGGCGGAGTCGGCGCACAGGCCCGCCAGGTACTCCTCGATCTACGCGGCCGCGCTCGCTGACGATACGTGGCGCGAGGACATCGCGTCCAGCCGGGCGACGCTGGCGCGCTACGTTGGGGAGTGGTCGCCGCCTGGGTCACCGCCGCGCGCCTGGCTCGAAGAGCGTGCACACCTGCTCGGTGAACTTGGCGCCGGACTGATCGCCGGACGAGCTGTCGCGGATGTCGACTACGCGTTCAGTCAGCCCGCCAATGACCGCCACGTCCAGCCAATGTCGGGTATCTCGCCCTTCGACGGCGCGTCTCGCTGGACAGATGGTGCGTCGGCTCTGTTCGTGCTGCGCGCGCCGGCCGCGGGTTCGTGGCTTCTCCGTCTCCGCCTGGTGCCCTTTCTGCACCCGTTGCACAGATCTCAGCGGGTTGGGCTCGAGGTGAATGGCCTCACGCTGGCGGAACGAACCTTCGAAGGCGATGAGCCCGGAGATCCCGTCGCCGTCTTCGCGACGATTCCCGCGGATCGTGTACCCGACGACGGCCTGCTCTGGATCCGGCTGACGCTTCCCGATGCTGTCGTCCCCGCGGCCCTCGGAATCAACGAAGACCCACGCAAGCTGGCCGTGTCGCTCATCGACCTTCGCGTCACGCCGGCGTGAAGCCGGCGCCGGTTAGCGCGCGATTCAGCTCCCGAGGCCGAACGACACGTACTTCATGTCGAGGTACTCCTCGATGCCCCAGACACCGCCTTCACGTCCGACGCCCGACATCTTCATGCCGCCGAACGGCGCTTGTGCAGTGGACGGAATACCGTCGTTGACGCCGACGATGCCGTAATCCAGCGCTTCGGCGACGCGGAAGGCGCGGGAGAGGTCGCGCGTCCAGAGGTAGGCGGCAAGCCCGAACGGGGTGTCGTTGGCCTGGCGCACGGCGTCGCTGTCATCGGTGAACGGCACGATCGGCGCCACCGGCCCGAACGTCTCCTCCTCGAGCAGCCGCATCCCGCGTTTTACCGACGTCAGGACCGTTGGCCTGAAGATCAAGCCTTCACCGGCGCCGCCGCCGACGACCGCCTTCGCGCCCTTGCGCAGGGCGTCGTCCACGTGGGCGCGGACCTTGGCCAGGCCCTGCGCGTCGACCAGCGGACCGACCTGGGTGGCCGGATCCATCGGATCGCCAACCTTGAGCCCGGAGGTGGCGGCCGCGAACTTCTCGACGAAGCGATCGTGGATGTCGGCGTGCACGTAGATCCGGTTCGCGCAGACGCAGGTCTGGCCGGCATTGCGGAACTTCGACGCGAACACTTCCTTGACGGCAGCATCGATGTCAGCGTCGCCGAACACCAGGAACGGCGCGTGGCCGCCCAGTTCCAGGGACATCCGCTTCATCGTCTTCACCGCCTGGCCGGCGAGGAGCACGCCGATCTCGGTGCTGCCCGTGAAGCTCAGTTTCCGAATCGCCGGATCCTCGAAGAACACCCGCGACACCGCGGCCGGATCCGAGGCCGGCAGCACCTGGAAGACGTCGGGCGGGCCGCCCACCGCGGTCCAGAGCTCGGCGAGGCGGACTGCGGTCAACGGCGACTGCTCCGCCGGCTTGACGACCACCGTGCAGCCAGCGGCGAGCGCCGGCGCAGCCTTACGGGTGATCATCGCGGCCGGGAAATTCCACGGCGTCACCGCATACGCCGGTCCGACGGGTTGAGGCTGAACGAGGATGCGCTTGTGCGAAAACTGGCTCGGGACCGTCGTTCCGTAGACGCGCTTGGCTTCCTCGGCGTACCACTCGACGAACGAAACCGCGTAACGAACTTCGCCGCGCGCCTCGGTGATCGGCTTCCCCATTTCCTGCGTCATCGTGCGGCCGAGCTCGGCCTCCTCGGCCATCATCGCCGACGCCCATGCGCGCAGGGTGGCGGCACGCTCGTAGGCCGTGGTCTTGCGCCACGTGCCGAACGCCGTCACTGCGCGGGCGGCCGCGGCGCGGGCCTCGTCTGCGCCGTTGTCGGCGATCGATGCCACCGCGCTGCCGGTGGCCGGGTTCATCACTTCAAACGTCGCGCTCATCGCTCCACCTCTTGCTGCATCATCGCCCACAACGCTTCGACGTGCGGGCGTTCAGTCGGTTCCGATCCAATCGAGACGCGGACCATCCAGCGGTCATCGAGCATCGCCGGTGTCAGGTACGCGGCGCCGCTCTTGTTGAGGCGATCGCACCAGTCACGCGTGTGACGATCGAGCGCCTCGCCGCTCAGTCCATCCGGTTCATGCCGCACAGAGAGCGTCTGCAGCGGCACAGGCGCCAGCAGCCGCCAGTTCTTCGTCTCCCGTACCCGCTCGGCCAGCCACTGCGCGTTCGCGATGTCACGACGCAGCCGTGACTGCAGGCCGCCGACGCCCTGCTCCCGCACGAGGAACCACAGCTTCAGGGCGCGGAACCGTCGCCCCAGCGGGATCCCCCAATCGCGGTAGTTCGTCACCCTGCCATCTGCTGATGATTGCAGATAACTGGGGTTGGTGGACATCACGCGGACGAGGTGCTCCGGGTCCCTCACGAAATAGACCGAGCAGTCGAACGCCGCCCCGAGCCACTTATGCGGATTGATGACAACCGAGTCCGCCTGCTCGACGCCGTCCCACATCCAGCGGCACTCGGGCAGGACCATCGCCGAGCCGGCCATGGCCGCGTCCACGTGCAGCCAGAGCCCATGGCGCCCGGCCAGCCGCGCGATCGCGCTCACCGGGTCGAGCGAAGTGGTCGTCGTCGTGCCGGTCGTTGCGACGACCGCGCACGGGCGCAAGCCGCGGGAGAGGTCGTCCTGGATGGCCGCCTCGAGCGCGTCGGCCTTCATCGCGTACTCCTCGTCGTGCGGCACGTGGCGAACGTTCGCGCGGCCGAAGCCAGCCAGGAGTGCGGCTTTGTCCACGGAACTGTGCGCGTGCGCCGACGTGTAGACGACGAGCGGCTGTTGCTCGGCCTGGAGCCCGCCGCGACTGGCGCCGTACCGGGTGGCGCGCTCGCGCGCGCAGAGCAAAGCGATCAGGGTGCTCGTGGATGCCGTGTCCTGGATGACGCCGCTCCACCGGTCCGAGAGACCGACCATCTGGCGAAGCCAGCCGGTCGTGACCTCCTCCAGCTCGGTCAGGGCGGGACTCGACTGCCACGCCAGGCCGAGTACGCCGAGACCGGTGCTGAGGTAGTCGCCGAGCACGCTCGAGAGCGTCCCGTTACACGGGAAGTAGCCGAAGAAATGCGGGTGCTGCCAGTGCGTGAGCCCGGGCATGATCAGCGAGTCGAGATCGCGCAGGATCGCGTCTACGGATTCCGCGGCTGCGGGCGGCGCGATCGGGAAGCGAGCCCTCACCTCGCCCGGTTCGACCTGGGCCATCACCGGCCGCTCGGCCACGCGCGCGCGGTAGTCGGCGATGAAATCGATCACCGCGTAGCCGGCGCGGCGAAACTCATCAGGGGTCATTCCGGGATCATAAGGTCTTGGGGTCTCGAGGTCTGCGGTCTGGGGTCTTGCTTGCGTTAGGATCGCTCGGTCCGGTGCACCCACCAGGCCGGGCAGGAGGACAGGACCGTGAAGCATGTGATGTGGACGGTGGCCGCGGCTGTCGTGATGGCGGCGGGGGCGCACGGGCTGAGCGCGCAAGGCGCGGCTCAGGCCGATCCCCGGATGAGCTTTTTCATCACGAGCGTCGGCTCGGGCAATGGCGCCAATCTCGGGGGCCTTGCCGGTGCGGACGCGCATTGCCAGAACCTCGCTAAAGCCGTCGGCGCCGGCAACAAGCAGTGGCACGCGTACTTGAGCACTCAGGGCCCGAACGCGGTGAACGCGAAGGACCGCATCGGGACCGGACCGTGGTTCAACTCGAAGGGCGTGCAGATCGCGGCCAGCGTCGCCGACCTGCACTCCGACAAGAACAACCTGACCAAGGAAACGCAGCTCACCGAGAAGGCAACGGTCGTGAACGGCCGCGGCGACACGCCGAATACGCACGATATCCTGACCGGCTCGAACCTCGATGGCACCGCGTTCCCGGCCGGCGAGGATCACACCTGCAACAACTGGACGAGCCAGACCGAGGGCTCGGCCAACATGGGCCACCACGATCGCCAGGGCGGCGGCGCCAACCCGAACTCGTGGAACAACGCACACCCGTCGAAGGGCTGCAGCCAGCAGAACCTGATTGCCACCGGCGGCAACGGCCTCTTCTACTGCTTCGCGGTGAAGTAGGGGCCTGGGGCCCGGGGCCTGGGGCTTGAGGCAACCTCAACACCCAGGTCCCCGGCTCCGGTTCAGCGCTTTCCAAGCCCCAAGCCCCAGGTCCCCAAGCCCCGCGCGCCTCAGCGTCCGTCCAGCTTCTTCAACCCCGCCGCAACTTCCGCCAGCTTCACGAACTCCGCGCGATCGCCGTTGGGATCGGCGCCCCTGAACTGACGGGCCCGCGCGATCAGCCGATCGAACGACGCGTCCGGCGCGTTCGGCGAATCACGAAGCAGCAAGCCAAGCTCCGCCACCGCCGACGCAAATCCCAGGTTGGCGCCGAGCGGCTCGACGCGATTCCGAATCACCGCCGAGACGAGCTCGCTGCGATTCCCATCGGGGGCCTTGTAGCGGAGCTTCACTGTCAACAGCTCCGCAGCCGAGCCCGGCGGCACGGACGGCTTTGGGTTGGGCTGGTACTTGAGCGGATCCACGGCTGGCCGGTCCGACTCGGCGCCGATCGGCACGATCTCGTAGATGGCCGTGACGGTATGGCCCGCGCCGATCTCTCCGGCGTCCTTGCGATCGTCGTTGAAGTCCTCGTTCTGGAGCAGGCGGTTCTCGTAGCCAACCAGGCGATACGCGCTGACCGCCGCCGGGTTGAACTCCACCTGGATCTTCACGTCCTTGGCGATGGTCACCAGGGTGCTTCCCGCCTCGCGCACCAGCACCTTGTTGGCCTCCTGCACCGAGTCCAGGTAAGAGTAGTTGCCGTTCCCCTTGTCGGCCAGCAGCTCCATCGTCGAGTCCTGCAGGTTCCCTTCGCCGACGCCGAGCACCGACAGGAAGACGCCGCTCTTCCGCTCGCGCTCGATCAAGCGGAGCAGATCCTCGTGGCTGGTCACGCCGACGTTGAAGTCCCCGTCGGTGGCGAGGATCACGCGGTTGATGCCGCTGCGGTCGAAGTGCTCGCGCGCGGTCGCGTAGGCGAGTTGGATGCCGGCCGCGCCGTTGGTCGAACCGGCGGCGTGGAGGCCGGCAATGGCACGATGAATCTCCGATTTCCGATCGCCCGGAGTCGGCGGCAGCACCAGTCCGCTCGCGCCGGCGTAGGCGACGATCGCCACCCGATCCTGAGGGCGAAGCGTGTCGGTCAGCATCCGCATCGACGCCTGCACCAGCGGCAGCTTGTCCTGCGGCTGCATCGACCCGGACACATCGAGCAGGAACACTAGGTTGCGCGGCGGCGTCTCGCCCGCCGGCAGGGCGCGGGATTGCAGCCCGACCAGCGCGAGGTGATGCGAGGGATTCCACAGGCACGCGGCCAGCTCGGTCGACACAGAAAATGGCTGCCCCGGGGGAGGTTCGCGATAGTCGAACCGGAAGTAGTTGACGAACTCCTCGATGCGGACAGCGTCCGCGGGCGGGAGGTTGCCGTTGGTCAGGAACCGGCGCATGTTGGCGTAGGATGCCGTGTCCACGTCAATCGAAAACGTGGATAGCGGCTCCGCGGCAACGCGGCGGAACGGGTTCTCGGTAATCGGCGCGTAACCCTCGCGCGATGTTCTTGCACCCCGCCACGCCGCACCGTCGACTCCTGTGCGATAGGTCGGAATCTGGGCGGCCGATCGCCGGCCCCTCCTCCCGCGAGGCGACTCGCCCGTCACGGTTACCGTCTCGGTCAGGGCCGCCACTTCGATCGTCGGCGACCATGTGACAGCCGAGCCGTTTGTGATGTCCACGTCCGTCTGCACCGTCGTGAATCCCGCCAATTCGGCGGTGACGGTGTAACGGCCCGTCTGCAGGGCGATGAACGTGTAGCGCCCACGCTCGTCAGTAACCGTTGACGCGCGCTGCGGTCCCGTCGCGGTGACGGTGACACCGGGGAGCACCGCGCCGCCAGCATCGGTGATGACACCTGACAGTCGGCCGGTGGCCGCCACTGTCAGCTGCGTGAGCAATACCGCGACGAGCAGAGCCAGTCCAATGCGCATGCGCATGACTCACCCTCCAGGCAGGCGGTGGACGGATGAGCAAAGCGCGTGCCCGCGCGATCGGCGTCTTTTCCCTTTAGACACCGAGCGCGGGTAATTGGCGGTCTGGTGTTATTGGATCGCGGCTGACCGGATACTTGGAGTTACTTCGTCTCTTCCCACTGCACATCGGGCCGCGATTTCAACGCCGTAACCTCGATCTCGATCCTCATGCGCGGATCCGCCAGGCCGGCCTCAATCATCGTGGCAGCCGGCCGGACGTCGGCAAAGGCGCGACGAAGCACGGGCCAGCACTTCGGAAAGTCGGCCGCATGGGGAAGGATGTAGTGCACGCGCACGATGTCGGCCAGCGTGGCGCCAGCCTCGCTCAGCGCGTGCTCGATGTTCCTGATCGTCTGCTCGGCTTGCGCCGCCACATCGTCCTCAATGGTCATGGTGGCGTAATTGAACCCGGTCGTGCCCGAGACGAACACCCAATCGCCGGCAACGACCGCGCGTGAGTACCCGATCTCCTGCTCGAACGTGGATCCCGAACTGATTAGACGTCTCTCCATCGCGCCTCAGTAGACGATGGCCTGGTGGACCAGCGTCTGGAATTTGGACCGGATGTCCGTGGAGTTGGGGAGCTGGTTGAGCATCAGCGCAAGCACGAGCCGCGCCGACGGATCGACCCGATAGACAGAGCCGTACGCGCCGCCCCACCCGTACGCGCCGACCGGATCGAGCCCGTTGCCGCCAACGTGCTCGGTCGTCTCGAATGCCAGGCTGAATCCGAGCTCCACGCCGTGCAGCATTCCAGACTGGTTGTGGGTCATCAGCGCCACCGTTCGCGGCGCCAGCAGCCGCACGTCACCGATGGCGCCGTCGCCGCGCACCATCTCGAGGAACCGCGTGTAGTCGCGTGCGGTCGAGACCAGCCCGGCGCCGCCCGCGAAGTTCCGGCGCGGCCCGTTGACGTAATGACCCTGCCCGCGCGCGCCGTCCGGTGCCCTGACGAGCAGGTCATCCTTGGTGTTGGCATAAACGGTGACGAGCCGGTCCTTCTTGTCCTGCGGCACGAAGAAGAAGGTGTCCTTCATGCCGAGCGGTTCGAAGATGCGCGTCTGGAAGAACCGGTCGAGCGGCATGCCGGAGGCGCGCTCCACCACACACCCGAGGATGTCGGTGTTGTAGCCGTAGACCCAGGCCTCGCCGGGCTGCGCCACGAACGGCAGCGAGGCGAGCCGCTCCATCGAGTCGCAGACCGGTTCGTCCTTGTCCGCCAGGTACCAGCCGTAGCCGGCAGCGGGCCCGAGCGCCTTGCTCTCGTACATCTCCCCGACCTCTTCGCTGACGCCGTACGAGATCCCGGCCGTGTGCGTCAGCAAGTCCTTGATCGCAATCGGCCGCTTCGCCGGACGGATCTGCGTCCCGCCGTCTTCGAGACGGGTGATGACCCTGGTTTTCTCATACGCGGGGATGAAGCGGCTGACCGGGTCCATCAGCCCGATCCGCCCCTCCTCCATCAGCATCAACACGGCGACGCTGGTGATCGCCTTGGTCTGCGACGCGATCCGGAAGAGGCTGTCGGTCGTCATCTTCACGCCGGCCTCTTTGTCGCGCCAGCCGAAGGCCTTGTCGTACACCGGCTTCCCGTCCTGCAGCACGAGCGCGACCGCGCCGGCGATCTGGTTCTTGTCCACGAACTCCTGCAGCACCGGATCGAGCCGGGCCAGGCGGCCGGCGTCGACCCGGAGCGGACGCATCGACGGCGCCGCAGGCGCCGCCGACTGGGCCATCGGCGCGGCGGCCAGGAGCGCGAGAGCAGCAGAGAGTGTCAGCGACAGACGGCAGGTGTGACGCATGGCGGGGCTAATCTACCAGCGAACCGGGCGTTCGGTGCGCTTGGATACAATCCACCCGTCGAGGAGGCCCGATGTCACGTGTTCACCTGCTGCTGTTGTCGGCCCTGGTGCTCGGCGGTACGCAGCCGTTCGCGCAACAGGGAGCGGCCGGGCAAAACCAGGAGCCGCGCGCGGATACGGCGAAACCCGAGTCGCTGGTGCTTTCGACCGGCGAAACGCTGGAGTTCACGACCGACGAAGTGACATGGCCGTCCGTGGACGTGTCGCCGGACGGTCGCACGCTCGTCTTCGACGTTCTCGGCGACCTCTACACGCTGCCGATCGACGGCGGCACGGCGACCCGCATCATCGGCGGTCTCTCCTTCGAGAGCCAGCCGCGCTATTCGCCCGACGGCAAGCAGATCGCGTTTCTGAGCGACCGCACCGGCGTGGAGAACCTGTGGATCGCCGACGCTGACGGCAGCAACCCGCGCCCGGTGAGCAAGGACGGCCTGACCCGCGATCGCCCGCAGATCATGGCTTCTCCAAGCTGGACGCCCGACGCTCAATACATCGTCGTCTCGAAATCGAGGTCGCCGGATCCGGGCACCTTCTGGCTCTTCCTGTACCACCGCGACGGCGGGAACGGCGTGCGGATTGGCGCAGCGCCGCCGCCTCAACCCGGACCCGACACGCAGGGACCGCCGCCACCACCTGCGCCGAATCGAATCGGCGCGGTGGTCTCGCCCGATGGCCGCTATGTCTACTACGCGCAGCGTAGCGGCTCCTTCACTTACAACGCGCGATTCCCGCTCTGGCAGATTTATCGTCACGATCGCGAAACCGGCGACGCCTCGCAGGTGACCAACGCACAGGGGAGCGCCATGCGGCCGCTGCTCTCGCCCGACGGCAAGTTCCTCGTCTACGGCACCCGCTACAAGACGGACACCGGGCTCCGCGTCCGCAATCTCGAGACCGGCGGGGAGCGGTGGCTGGTGCTGCCCGTGACGCGTGACGATCAGGAGTCACGCGCCTCGCGCGACACGCTGCCCGGCTACGCGTTCTTGCCCGATGGCAAGTCGCTCGTGGTGCCGATCGGCGGCAAGCTGCAGCGCGTCGATTTCGAGACCGGCGCGGCGCGTGTGATCCCGATGAGCGTCCCGGTGAAAGCCGAGATCGCGCCGCGCGTCTACACGCCGGTGCGGATGGATGATGGTGAGCGTGTGCGGGCGCGGCTGATCCGTTGGCCGGCGCTGTCGCCCGACAGCTCGCGGCTGGTGTTCAGCGCGATGAACCGCCTCTATATCGCCGACATGCCGAACGGCATGCCGCGACTGCTCACCAGCGGTCCGCAGGGACCGAGCGAGCGCGGCGGAACGGCGCCGGAGGGCGAGTTCATGCCCTCATGGTCACCGGACGGGCAATCCATCGTCTACGCCACGTGGACCAGCCGTGGCGGGCACATCAAACGCGTGCGCTCGACTGGCGGGGTGCCCGAGACGCTCACGCGATTCGAGGGTTACTACCTCGATCCGGTCGTCACGCCAGATGGCGCGAAGGTCGTGTTCCTGTCCGGCGCCGTCAGCGATCAGCTCTACTCGATCCTGCTCGACACGCCGCCAGAGGACGAGGCGAACCGGGAGCCGGACGCGATCGGGGAGATCGGCGGCATCAGCCCGCCGAACACGCTGGAGATCCGGTGGATCCCCGCCGCAGGCGGTGCCTCGACGCTCGTCGCCGCGGCCCAGAGCGGGCGGCAGCCGCACTTCCTGCAGAACAACTCGTCGCGCATCTACCTGAGTGGACCGCGCGGCCTGCAGTCGATCGACATCAGCGGCTACGACCGGCGCACGCTCCTGCGCGTCACCGGCTCGGGACCGGGGAACAACCCGCCTGCCGCCGACGAAATCCAGCTCTCGCCCGACGGCACGCGTGCATTCGTGTCGCTGCAGGGCAAGCATTTCGTGATTCCGGTCGCGAAGACCGGCCGCGAGACGCTCGAGGTCAAAATCCAGGGGCGCGGCGACACTACCATGCCGGTCACGCGACTCTCACCGGAGGGCGGCGACTACCTGGGGTGGACCGGCGACGGCCAGCAGGTGACGTGGGCGATGGGGGCGCTCTTCTTCCGCCAGGCCGCCACCGGCAGCGGGGAGCCCGATCGGCACGAGATTGTCGTCGAGCGGCCGCGCGCGAAGCCGGCCGGTTCCGTGCTCCTGACCGGGGCTCGCATCATCACGATGAAAGGCGACGAGGTGATCGCGCGCGGCGACGTGCTCGTGACCGGCAATCGGATCGCCGCGATCGGCGCGCGTGGGACCGTCCGTGCCACCGCCGGCACCCGCACCATCGACGTCGCCGGGACGACGATCATGCCCGGCTTCGTGGATGCGCACTCGCACATGTGGGCGCCGCGCGGGCTGCACCAGACCGAGGTGTGGCAGTACATGGCCAACCTCGCTTACGGCGTGACGACGACCCGCGATCCGCAGACGTCCACCCCGGACGTGTTCGCGTATGCCGACATGGTGGACGCCGGGATGGTGCCAGGGCCGCGCATCTACGCGACCGGGCCGGGCATCTTCAGCACCTCGGGAATCGACGATCGCGACAGCGCCTTCCGCTACATGAAGCGCTACAAGGACGCGTATCACACCAACACGATCAAGCAGTACGTCGCCGGAGATCGCCTCGTCCGCCAGTGGCTGATCGAAGCCGCGAAGGAGTACGGCATCACCGCGACCATCGAAGGCTCGCTCGACCTGAAGCTGAACTTGACACAGATGGCGGACGGCTATTCCGGCCAGGAGCACAGCCTTCCGATCATGCCGCTCTACAGGGACGTGGTGCAGTTCGTCACACGCACCAAGACGTTCTACACGCCGACGATTCTCGTCGCATACGGTGCGCCGTGGACCGAGAACTTCTACTTCGAAAGCGAGAGCACGACCCGCGATACCAAGCTGAAACGGTGGGTACCGGAGGAGCTGCTCGACACGATGATCAGGCGGCGGGCGCAGTGGTTCATTCCCGAGGAATACGGGCACACGAAGATCGCGAAGCAGGTGGCCGACATCGTGCACGCCGGAGGCCGGGCGGCGCTGGGCAGCCATGGGCAGCTCCAGGGTCTGGGAGCGCACTGGGAAACGTGGAACCTCGGTTCCGGCGGCCTCACTCCGCATGAAACGCTGCGCGTCGTCACCCTCTACGGCGCCGAAGCGATCGGCATGGCGCAGGACGTGGGCTCGCTCGAGACCGGGAAAATGGCGGATCTGCTGGTCCTCGACAGGAACCCGCTGGAGAACATCCGCAACACGAACAGCATCCGCTTCGTCATGAAGAACGGCGAGCTGTACGAGGGCGACACGCTGAACATGGTGTGGCCCGAAGCACGGCAGATGCCGCGGCCGTTCTGGGAAGGCTTTGGTCCGGCTAGGAAGACGACTGCCGGACCGCAGTAGGCGGCGCCTTCGGCGCCGTGAGCCTGTAGTAAGCCTCGCTTCGCTCGGTAGGGGCGGCGCTTCGCGCCGCCTTTCTGCCTGTGCCTTCTGCCTTTTGCCTTTTGCCTTCTGCCTTCTGCCTTCTGCCTTGTCAGGGTCAGGGCACTTTGACGACGACTTCGGCGGCGTAGAGCATCGTCCGGTCGTTGTCGCGGGCGGCCCATTCGAGCAGGGTGGCGGTGCTTTTCGCGACCGTTCCCTCGAACGCCGGCCGGCCGTTCACGGTCACGGTGACGGGACGTGAGAAATCCACGACATCGGGCGAAAGCAGTAGTCGGAACTGCCTGACGCCGCGGGTTGTCGCCTCAAACGTGTTTCCCTGCCGTTCGACGTCCACGCGTCCGGAGACAGCACGGTGCGTGAAGTAGCCGGCGTCCGGAACAGCCGAATCGCTCGTCGCGGCGCCGAGCGCGTCGATCACCAGCCAGCGGACTCGGTTGTAGCGATCGGTCCGCTCCGTCTCCCACGACAGCTTCGGCGGATGGGGATCCCGCGGATGCTCGTGGACGAATCGCTCGTACAGGATGCGTTCGCCCGGCCACCAGCTGGTGTCGTGCCCCGCGTTCATCTGCGGGCTGAATTGCAGCGTCACACCCATCTTGCGGAACCATTCGATGTGAGTCTGGACATGCGCGACGGGATACAGCGGATCGCGGCCACCGTTGACGATGTAGAGAGGGGTGTTGACGAGATTGTTGGCGTAGACTTCGCCGTCCACGCCGATCTCGCGGTTGTTCAAGACGAGGATGCTGCCGTTCAGCGGCATCACCGCAGACCACCGTGTCGCATCACGCGTGGCGAGGTAGTAAGCGCCGGTAGCGCCGTCGGAGATGCCGGTCAGGTAGATGTGCGACTCGTCGACGTTGTAGCGGCGCGACACCTGATCGATGAGCTTGGAGACGTTCTCCACCTGCGACGCCTGCCACCATTGCGCCTCCGCGAACCCCTGCGGGTAGACGTAGATCTGCGGCTCCCCGGCGATGCGGTTCGGCCCCTGACGCCTGGCGAGCGAAGGCGCGCCGCCGCCGCGACCGCCCGTTTGGCCGGGCTCGCCCTCGATGTCGGGACCGCCGATCGTTTCGCGCGGACGGTTCACGCCGCCGTGCAGCTGCACCCGCAGCGGCCACTTGCGCGCCGGGTCGTACTCGGCGGGCACGTCGACGCGGTTCTCGAGCACACCGGCGACGCCGGCGGTGGAACGCGCGTAGAACTCGCCGGTCTTCGCCTTGCCGTAGACGCGGCCGGCCTTCAGCCGCGCGTAGACCCGATCGAAATCGAGCGACGCGGCCGGGATCTTCTCGACGGACTTGAGCGCCTTCGGCGCGGAATCGGCCTTCCAGAACGAGTCGAGCGCCTTGTCCAGCGCCGCGTCCGAAGGCTCCTGGGCGGCCGACCTCGCAAGGGCGATGGTCACCGCGGCCGCGACTGCCGCACGGCGAAGCGTCCGGCGATTCATGGCAGCGAATGCTCCCGTGCGATGAGCGCCAGGAACTCCGCGAGCACCATGGCGGTGGCGCCCCACACCTTCTCGCCGTGGACGTCGAAGAACGGGACCTCGACGTCGACGAGCCTGTTCTGGCGCTCGAACGTGCGCCGCTCGTATCGAACCGTTTCTTCGTCTTCGAGCAGCGCCAGCGGGACCTCGAGCAGCCGCGCCACCTCCCCCGGAGCCGCCAAGAAGCGCGGGCGCACGTCGGCGGCGGCGACGACCGGGTGCAGCAGGAACCCGCTGACCGGGATGTGGAGCGAGGTCAGGCGTCCCAGCACCTGGATGTCGGCGGCGACCACGCCGACCTCTTCGACCGCTTCGCGAACGGCCGCGTCCTCCAACGTCTCGCCGGCATCGACCGCGCCACCCGGGAACGACACTTGCCCCGTGTGATGGCGCAGGGCGCCGCGGACCGTCAGCAGCACGTGCGGCTCCTCGTCAACGGGATAGAGCAGCACGAGGGCGGCGGCGTCGCGAAGGCCATCCGGAACCTGATACGGATCCCAGCCGACACGGGGGCGAGGCGCGAGGCGGAGCTGTGCCTCGAGCCCGGGCAGCGGCGCTTGCAGTGCGGAACGGATCCGGGCGGTCAGCTGGACCACGGCACCAGCGTAACCTCTCGACGGATGTTTGTGACGGGCTGTGCCTGGCCGTGCAATTGGTGTCACCGGAGGGCGGCCGAGGGCATACAATGGCCGGAATGATCAGTCCTCGCGCCCCCCGCGACGGAGACCGGTCACGTAAGGCCCATTTGCCCAGCAGTTGCCGCGCCATCGGCGCGCAGCTCGCTGCGACCCGGGATACGAGACAGATCTCCGTCGAGGCCGCGGCCTCAAAATTGTTGCTCTCCAAGGGCCAGATTCTCGGCCTCGAGCAGGGCGACCCGTCGCCCTTCTACAACCCCGAATTCTTCCTGCGCGGATTGCGCAAGTACATGGCGCTGCTGGACGTGCCTGCCGACCTGCTCGTGGACGACCAGGAGGAGGAAGAAGGCGGGCTGCGCCTGATGCTTGCGGACATGGCACCGCGGCGTCTCGTGCAACCGCACGGCCGGCCGGCTCCGGCGATGGTCGTGACCGCGGCTGTCGTCCTCGCCGCCGCGGCGGGTGGATTGTTCGTGGCGCAGAGCCGCTGGCGAGCAGCGCCGGCTGAAAACAACGACGTGATCTCCCTGGCAGGCACGCCGCTGCCCGCCGAGCCGATCCGGAGCCCGGCTGAACCGCCGCTTCCGTTCAAGGCTCAACCCGCCGTCGCCTCATCGTCGGGCGACGCCGGTGCCACGATCCGGGTGAGCGTGGGCAAGGCGACGTGGGTGTTCGTGAAGTACCCCGACAACCGGGTGGTCGAGCGGCGGCTCGAGGCCGGCGAGCAAATGGAAGTCGGGCCACTGCCGGCGTATCTCGCGGTCGGCACCGCCGACTCCGTCGAGGTGCGCGTGGAAGATCGCCCCGTCGCGCTCGGCCCCTACATCAAGAACGGTCAGGTCCGACTCACGCAACCCGACCTGGCCAGGCTCGTTCCGTAATCGAACCGAGAAAGGTGCCGCGTTCCTCGGCGGCCCGTGGGAGTGCGCATGCGTCTCTCGTCGCTCGTGATCTGTGCCGGGATGGTCGTGGCCGGTGCCTGCAGCCGGCAGCCGTCTGTAGAGCCCGCGTCGCTGGTACTCCGCGGCGGCACAATCGTCACCGTCAACGAAGGACAGCCGACCGTTCAGGCCCTCGCCGCCCGCGGCGACCGGATCGTGGCGGTCGGAACGAACGAGGAGATCCAGCCGTATGTCGGCCCGGCGACGCAGGTGATCGATCTCGCCGGCCAGACCGCGATTCCCGGTTTCATCGAAGGGCACGGGCACTTCATGGGCCTCGGCCAGTCGCGGATGGTCATCGACCTGATGGACACGACCAGCTTCGATGAGATCGTGGCCAGGGTGGCTGAAGCCGCGAAAGCGGCGAAGCCCGGCGACTGGATTCAGGGGCGCGGCTGGCACCAGGAGAAGTGGACGTCGGTGCCATCGCCGAACGTCGAGGGCTTCCCCTATCACGACGCGCTCAGCAAAGTCTCGCCCGACAACCCGGTGATCCTCGAGCACGCCAGCGGTCACGCGGTGTTCGCCAACGCGAAGGCGATGGAGCTGGCGAAGGTCACGGCAAAGACCCCGAGCCCGGCGGGCGGCGACATCATCAAGGACAAGAGCGGGCGGCCGATTGGCGTGTTCCGCGAAACCGCCTCCGATCTGATCGAAAAGGCGCTCGGCACCTGGCAGGCGGCAAAGACGCCGGAGCAGCAGTCCGCAGACGCCCGCCGCGCGATCCAGCTCGCCATCGAGGAGGCGTTCTCGAAAGGCGTCACGAGCTTCCAGGACGCCGGCTCGAACTTCGAGACCGTGGCGCTCTTCAAGCAGGTCGCCACCGACGGACAGCTCCCGATTCGCCTTTGGGTGATGGTCCGCGACAGCAACGAGCGGCTGCGTGAGCGTCTTGCCGCGGAGAAAATCGTCGGCATGGCCGACAACCATTTGACGGTCGCGGCGATCAAGGTCACGGCCGATGGCGCCCTCGGATCGCGGGGCGCGTGGATGCTGGAGCCGTACGCCGACTCACCTGGCAGCACCGGGCTGAGCACGACGCCGGTGGCGAGCATCGAGGACACGGCGAAGATTGCCGCCGAGCAGGGCGTCCAGCTGTGCATCCACGCAATCGGCGATCGCGCGAACCGCGAAGTGCTGAACGTCTACGAAGCGACCTTCAAGGCAAACCCGGACAAGAAGGATCTCCGCTGGCGCATCGAGCACGCGCAGCACCTGAACGCCGCCGACATCCCGCGCTTCGGCAAGCTCGGGGTCGTCGCGTCGATGCAGGGCATTCACGCCACCTCGGACGCGCCCTACGTGCTGGCCCGCCTCGGACCCGCCCGCGCCGAGGAAGGCGCCTACGTGTGGCAGAAGCTGATGCGCTCGGGCGCGATCGTCAGCAACGGCACCGACGTCCCGGTGGAGCGGATCGATCCGATCGCGAACTACTACGCCACCGTCACCCGCAAGACCAAGGACGGCTCGGTGTTCTACGGTGACCAGAAGATGTCGCGCGAGGATGCGCTGAAGTCCTATACGTGGAACGCGGCCTTTGCGGCGAAGGAAGAGACGCTGAAAGGTTCGCTCGCCGTCGGCAAGTTCGCAGACATCACCGTGCTGTCCAAGAACATCCTCACCGTTCCCGACGACGAACTTCTGGCGACCAAGGTTACGAAGACAGTTGTCGGAGGCAAGGTCGTCTTCGGTCAGTGAGGCTCGCCGGCGTCCCATTGACGATTGATGATTGACGATTGACGATTTATTGACGATTGGTGATTCGGGGATTGCGCCACTCAATTGGCGATTGTGGGATTGGCGATTGAAGGATCCGGGGGAATGACGATTGACGATTGGCTGGGAGCTCGACCCCGTTCGGTCACCGGATCCCGCCGGCTCTGGCAATCAGTCAATCGCGATTCGTCAATGCGGCAATCGGCAATGCCACATTCATCAATCGAATGACGCAATCCCCTAATTTTTCCTCGTCAATAAATCATCAATCGTCAATCCCCAATCGCCATTGAGACAGCGACAGTGACACCTTCCATGAACAAGCTGCCGCGATACCCGCTAGCCCAGCTGCCCACACCAATAACGGACGCAACGCGATTACGCGCGGCGCTGGGCGGGCCAGCGAAGTGTCCCCGGATACTCATCAAGCGCGACGACCTCACCGCACTCGGGCTCGGCGGCAACAAGGCGCGCAAACTCGAATACCTGATAGCCGACGCGCTCGCGAAAGGCGCGCACACCGTGATCACGACCGGCGCGGTGCAGTCCAATCACGCACGAATGACCGCGGCGGCGGCACGCGTGGCCGGACTCCGGTGCGTCCTGGTTCTCACCTCGCGCTACGACGTGCCGCAGGTGGAGGGAAACCTGCTCCTCGACTACATGTTCGGGGCCGAAGTGCGGTTCGTGCCGTCGGAGAACCCGATGCTGGCGGTCGGGCGGGACGAGGAAGTGGTCGCCGAGGTTGTCCGTGAGGAGCAGGCGGCGGGCCGAATCCCGTACGTGATTCCGGTCGGCGGCTCGAGCCCGATTGGCGCGATCGGCTATGTCACCGGCACCCAGGAGCTGGTCGATCAGTTGCGCGCGATGAACGTGGCGCCCACTCGTCTCTACTTCGGCAGTGGTTCGCGCGGTACCCAGGCGGGGCTGACGCTCGGCGCGAAGCTATCAAAAGCGCCGTACAAGCTCTGGGGCGTGGCGGTCAGCGCCGGCGAGCCGGAGAAGATCGTCCGGGCGATGAACACGGCCAACGACGCGGCTGCCTTGCTCGGCGTCGATACCCGCGTCGGCCGTGACGATCTTTTCACCGACCAGAACTTCATCGGCGACGGCTATGGAATTCCGACTCCGCTCGGCCTCGAGTCGATCGACCTGCTCGCGAAGACCGAGGCCATCCTGCTCGACCAGGTCTACACCTCGAAGGGCTTTTCAGCGCTTCTCGCCCACGCCCGCGCCGGCGAGATTCCGCCGACCGACACGGTCGTCTTCCTGCACACCGGCGGCATGCCGGCCCTGTTCACGCGGGAGTTCGTGGCGACGCGCGGGTGAAAGAGACCACGAAGGCTCGTCACTCGCAAACCGGTGTGTCCCCGGGCCATTCGACGCAGCAGCGCTCGCTTGCGAAGTACGCTGTCTTCGTCGGGCTTGGAATCATGGCGTTGTTCGTGTTGTGGAACAACGAACGGTTCGTTCTGGATCCACAGGCGCCGGAATGGGAGCACTACGGCCCGATCCGATGGCAGCTCATACCGCATGGCCTGGGGGGCACGCTTGCCTTGGTCCTCGGGGCCCTTCAGTTCTCGACTCGCCTACGGCGTCGATACCTCCACCTTCATCGCCGCATCGGCAAGTTCTACATTGGCGCGACCTTCATAACAGCTCCAGTCGCGATCTGGATGGCGTTCATCAACAGTCCCTGGTTTCTCGTCCCCTTCACAATCGTTCAGGCCGGCCTCGAGCCGGCAGGGATAACGTGAGCGATCCGCACGCGCACATCTCGCAGTCCGCCGAGTGACGTCAGAAGAACGCGGACTCACGCCCTTCGTGTTCCCCCCGCGGACGAGTCGCGTGTGGCAGAATCCGGGCTTCAGCACCATCGTCGACTCGTACGCGCGTTATGGGAGGATGCCATGCTGTTTCACCTTACGTGGGAATTCAGGGACAATTCTGAAACGGAACAGAAGCGCTCGCTTCAGCTCTTTTCCAAGTGGACGCCTGGCCCCGCCCAGTTCCAGGCGTTCTACGGCTTCGCGGATGGCGGCGGCGGCGTGGCACTGATCGAGGCGGCCAGCGCGGCCGACCTGGCGAAGACGACCGCACCGTGGACGCCATTCCTGAAGTTCACGACCCGGGCGATCGTTCCGATCCGGGAATCAGCGGAGATCAGCGCGGCCGCGGCGGCCTGGCGCGACGGTCAGTGAATCATCGAGCGTCCTGAGCGAGGAGCCCGGGGTCGGCGATCGCCGTCGTCGATTCCGGTTTCTTCCCGCGGGGTCACAGCCTGCGTCGCGCTCTGGCATAATCCCGGTGACCCGGCCAGCTGTGGACATGGTGCCCCCCATGACTCGATATCCGAGGCGCATCTCGTTCGGAGTCGTCTGGCTTCTCCTGTGCGCAGAAGCCTCGGCGCACGCGCAGGTCGCGTCGCTCGGGAAGGGCTGGCTGCTCGAAAGCGGCGGGAGCATCACGTCGGCGCCGGGCGAGGTGATTTCCGGCAGAAATTCCATCAGGGCGTCTGGGACCTCCCCCGTCGGCGGCCAAGTTACCTCCTTCCTCGGGACCGATCCCACGTTCGTCCGCTTTCTGCCGAACCAGAGCTACACGATAACGTTCAGCTATCGCATCATCACCGCCGACGGCGGCGGGTTCGGCTACGCCTTCGAGTCATCGGGGGGCGGCCTGGAGTTGGGACTAGACGCCGTGCTGAGAGGCGCGTCGGGGTCTTCAGGGACCGTCACGACCACGTTCTGGCTCAACAACCACGGCGATTACCGCGTCAGGTTCTCGATCGACGGCAGAGGATCGATTGTCATCGAAGACGTTCGGATCACGGACGCCAACGGGCAGCTCGTCGCGTCGGAAGACGCCGAAGGGCCAACGCTTGCGACCGGTCCGCTGAACTTTCAGCTCACCGACGCGATCGCGCTGTTGACTCCGGCACAAGCCCACGCGGTCTCCGTCGCAGCGAAAGATCTCGACGGCGACAGGTATCCGGAGACCATCCTCACGCTGGCGGCGCCGCGGCCGAGCACGACTCCGCTGGAACCGATCGTGACCCAGGCGAGCGGTCGGATGCGCGTGGCGACTGCTGATTTCTTCCCGGCCGGAGTCCCGACCGTCAAGAACTCGCCGATGACGATCGTCGCCGACATCAACAATGATGGCCTGACCGACATTCTGTTCGCCGACGCCGGCAGTGACGCTGAGCCCTTTCCTGGTTCGCGGATCGGTGTCGCGCTCAACGTCGGCGGCGGGACGTATCGCGATGTCTCGTCGCTGATTCCGGCCGACCAGCAAACCACGCGGTCGTCCGCAATCGCGGTCGGCGATATCTTTGGCGACGGGCGCGTCGAGATCATTCTTCCCGACCAAAACCGTGGCGCCAACACGGCGCTCCTTCGCTGGAATGGCAACGGTTTCGACGAGATCCGCGATTGGATTCCTCAGTCGATCTGGTCGAACGCGCCTGCGTTGCTGTCCGCGGAGAGCTGGATGAGCCTCGCGGATTTCGACCGCGATGGCAAATTGGATCTGCTCGTCACGGGCGCGGATCACAACCCGAACTTTCAAATCGTGTTCGGCGGGACCGACGGCTTCGCGGCCGGCACGCTCGTCGTCCTGCCGGACGGCCCCTTCGGACACACGACAGGCGGGCCGCAGCCTGACGGGACGCTGACGACGGCCGAAGTCGATCCGGTGGTGGTCGCCGACTTCAACAACGACGGCTTGCCCGATATCTTCGCCACCTTCTATAGCATCACCCTCTTTACGACTGGCTGCCCGACGGCCAATCCATGCCGCTTCGGCTTCGGCGATGAGACGTATGCCGTGCGTCTGAATCAGGGAGCCCGGCGGTTCATCGACGCGTCACCGTCGCCGTACGTGAATCTGGGACGCGTCGCATATCAGAATCTGATGGCCATCGACATCAACAACGACGGCTTCCTCGACGTCGTCGGCACATACACGACAGACCCTCCGCCCGGCGCCAGTTCGCAATCGGGAACCACGTTGTTTCTGAACGACGGCACCGGCGCGTTCCAGGTTGTCGACGGCGCGCAATTCATCGGGGCGACGACCACCCCTCCAAATGGCAGCCGATGGGGTCTTGGATCGTTCGTGCCGACGGTCATCAGTCCTGGTCGGACCGAGGGCATCGTGTATCAGTCTGTCGGCGGCTGCGGAACGCCCGGCTGTCCGGCCACCGGATTGAATTTCTTCAAGGTCGTCGCTAACGGCGCGCTCGGCACCGGGCCGAACTTCGTCGATCCCGCGACGCTCGGCGTTCCGGGCTTCAACGAGTTCTACTATCTCCGTCAATATCCCGATGCCGCTGCCGCGGTGCAGGCCGGTCAGTACGCGAACGGTCTTGCGCACTATCTCGCCATGGGAAGGGCCAGAGGGTACCTGGCGTCGGCCGCGGCGGGCTTACCGACCAACCTGACCGCGACCGTTGCCGGTTCTACGGTGGTGACGCTGTCGTGGACGGCGCCGCCGAACGTGGCCGTCACCTCCTACTTGCTCGAAGCGGGATCCGCTCCGAGCCTCAGCAACCTGGTGCGGTCGCCGACCGGCAGTGCCGCCACCTCGTTTTCGACCAGCGGCGTGCCGTCCGGCACGTACTATGCGCGGGTCAAGACGCTCAGCGGCGCCGTGACGACCGGGCCGTCGAACGAAGTGGTGATCACCGTCGGACGAGGGGCGTGCACGGCTGCGCCCGGGGCGCCGACGGGCCTGGCATCCTCAGTCGCCGGATCGACCGTCTTGCTGCACTGGATCCCGGGCGGCGGGCCGACGCAGTCGATTGATAGAGGCCGGATCTGCACCCGGCCTGGCGAACCTCGCGCGGCTCGATCTCGGCCAGCCAGCGACGACGTTCACGGCGGCGAACGTGCCCTCCGGCACCTACTACCTTCGCGTCAGAGCGACGAACGGGTGCGGTACGAGCAGCCCGTCCAACGAGATCCTCGCGGTCGTGCCGTCGGCCTTGCCAGCACCGGCGAATCTAACCGCGGCTGTTGTCGGTTCATCGGTGACGTTGTTGTGGATCGCGCCGGAGAACACGCCGGTCACCTCGTACCTGCTCGAAGCCGGATCCGCCTCAGGGCTGAGCGATCTGGCGCGGTTCCAGACCGGCAGCGCAGCGACCTCGTTTGCGACGAGCGCGGTTTCTCCCGGCACGTATTACGTGCGGGTGAAGACGATCAGCGGGACGGCGACGAGCGGACCGTCGAACGAGGTGGTGGTCCGCGTCCTATCGGCGTCGCCGTAGCGCGTCGGTGCTCGACTTTCTGCTACACCGGTGAGGCGACCGGCTGCGACGCGTGATCGGGCTCCTCGGCGTCCGGCGCGTCGGCAGTCGCAGCTTCCGTGGCGCTGAACACCGAGTAATCGAGCTGGCCGAGCAGGCGGCCGGTGACCGTGCCGGCAGTCATCGATCCGCTGACGTTCACCGCGGTCCGGCCCATGTCGATCAGCGGCTCGACCGAAATCAGCAGGCCGGCAAGTGCGACCGGCAGGTTCAGGGTCGAGAGAACGACGAGCGCGGCGAACGTCGCCCCGCCGCCGACGCCGGCGATGCCGACCGATCCGAGCGTGGCGACCATCACCACCGATGCCATGAACGAGATCGACGTCGGATCGACGCCCGCGCTCGGCGCGATCATCACCGCCAGCATGGCCGGGTAGAGTCCCGCGCACGCGTTCTGACCGATCGTCGCGCCGAAGCTGGCCGCGAAGTTCGCAATCGCCGGCGAAACGCCAAGCCGCGCGACCTGCGTCTCGACGCTCAGCGGAATGGCGGCGGCGCTGGAGCGCGACGTGAACGCGAACGTCAGCGTCGGCCAGATCTTCTGGTAGAAGCGAGCCGGGCTGAGGCCGGCCAGCGTCAGGATCGTCGAGTGGAGGATCAGGATGATCGCCATCCCGATATAGGACGCGACGACGAAGGTCCCGAGGTTGATGACGTCCTTGACGTCGGAGGTGGCGACCACGCGGGCCATCAGCGCGAGAACGCCGTACGGCGTCAGCCTGATGACGATGCGGACGAGCCTGAGGATCAAGTGTTGGAAAGTGTCGATGCCCTGCAGGATGCGCTCGCCCGCTTCGGGCTTGTCCTTGCGCAGCGACAGCACCGCGAGGCCGAGCAGCGCGGCGAAGATCACGACGCCGATGATCGACGTCGAGCGGGTGCCGGCCAGGTCCGCGAAGATGTTGACCGGCACGAACGATTGCAGCAGCGCAGGAATGTTGGTGAGCGACGCCGCTTCGGGCAGCTTGCCCTGCATGTAAGAGCCGCGTTCCAGTTCGCGCGCGCCCTGGACGAGACCGTCGGCGCGAAGTCCGAAGAGCCGCGTCATCCCGATGCCGATGCTGGCCGAGATGGCGGTGGTCACCAGCAGGATGCCGAGTACGCCGCCGCTGATGGCGCCGAGCGATCGCGCGTTGTTCAGCTTCGTCACCGCGGCCAGGATCGAGATCAGCACCAGCGGCGCGATCACCATTTGCAGCAGCCGGACGTAGCCGCCGCCGACCAGGCCGACCCAGTTCATGGTGTCGCGGATGATCGGGCTGCCGAGGCCGTAAACGGCCTGGGCCGTGGCCCCGAGCACCACACCCAGCCCCACGGCGAGAAGGACGTTGATCGACAGTTTCGCGCCGTGGAGCGCGCGGCGGGCCAGCCAGGCCATGACCGCGGCGAAGACGATGACGTTGAGCAGCACTGCGAGGCTCATAAATGCTCCACTTTATGAAACGAAAACGGCCCGCCAGGAGCTGGAGGGCCGGAACGGTTGACGCGCATTGCTCTCAGAGTTCCATCGGTCTCATGACGTGCGCGTGGCCGGCCCCCCGTGGAGGAGCCGCAACAACAGGCGCACAGGACATGGACGGGCTGCGGCATCTGGATTTTCGGGCAGTCTAGCCCACTTCTGGTTTGGATGTCGACCGCGTGCCGAGGGTGTCATCGGGCGTCGGTTTGCCTGTCCGGGCGCTCGGGCGAGCGGCGTCAGCCAGAAGCTCGGACTCGATCGTCAACCTCCGAGTATGCCAACGCACGGCCATTCGGGTGCAGGCTGAGGCACGTTCCGGTCCACGAATGCGCGTCCTCTGAGAAACGATCGCGCCAAGGTCCACGGGACGACCTCCCTCGCGCGGCATCAGCTAGAGTCGATGACGGCTGTCGCTGCCCTCTGCGCGTGGGTGTACAGGATGCCCTTTCCATCGGGTGACCAGGCGCGAACCTCGAGGTATTCGTACGTATCTCCACCGCGGAGCAGGCTCGCGATCGAACCAGAAGGGCTTTGCACCAGCGAGAACCGGCTCCGGCATCAGCGTCCTTCCGGCGTCGCGCATACGCCAGCGAGCCGTCGACGGGCCGCTCGGAATGGGTACACCCAGTCGCGGTGCCAGTGCTCATCAGGACCTCCCGTTCCTGGCCTGACTCAAGATCACGCGCAATCATCAGGCTCTGCGAGTGCGCGTCTGGTAGTACAGTACGCGTCCGTTCGGAGAGAGGGCGGCACACTCGGCAGGATGAATCACGTTCCGACCACGCAGGGCATCAGCGCGGCCACTCGAAACGTGAACGCGGTAGAACCCGTAGCGATCGGACCGATGTCTGGTCGCTTCCCCAGACCATCAGGCTGCGGCCATCCGGAAACCAGAAGCGTCGTCTGATGACCAAGCGTCAACGAGAGAGTCGTCGAGACCTCGCGGCGGGCGCCGGTAACAGTATCCAGAACCATCAGCGTGTCTGCTGCGGGCTTGCACGGACAAGGAATCGCAGGCGCCGAGTCGCGATGTAGGCCAACGAGCGACCGTCGGGAGCCCAGGCAGGCGCTGCGTGGTTGCCGATCTCGTCGGTGGCAATACGTTGCAGGCGGCCCAGCGGCGCGAGTGCCGGTAAGATCGATGGTCCGCGTGTAGACCTCCGACGACATCGACCGGACGAGCCGCGCGACAAGACCTGCGCCAACTGGTCGCGCCCACAGAGCGCTCCCGAGATTCGGAGTCGACCAGCATCGGTTGCCCGACAAGGCGTCCGTCTCGCACGGGCACTTCCCAGCCGTCATTGCGACCCGGGCTGAACCAGACTCCACGAGATAAAACACGCGAGATCTGTCTTTGGTCCATGAGGGGGAGCTGCCCGGCGCGACGCGGTCGGCGAGCACCACTGGTAGCGCCCTCCATCGCGTCGAGCAGGACGAGCTCGGTTCGCTCCAGCGCGGTCGGAACGCCAACAGTCGCGGCGACAAATCGCCCGTCTGAGCGAGAGCTTCGCGCTCACGGGCTCAACTCCCCGAGAACGAGTGCACGATTCGAGCCGGACCGCCATCGACCGGCACGAGCGCGAGGTCGGTCGTCCCGTTCTGCTGGCGAAATCAACAGAGCACCTCGGTCCCAGAGCTGGACCAATCGGTCGGAATCGGTTCGAACGCGCTCTGTCGCGCGATCAACGGTCGTCGCAGGTCGGCACCAGTATCCAGCACCCGGAGCTCCCAAGTGTCGTCGTACAGCCATGACGCGACAGCTACCCTCCGACCGTCCGGCGCGACGACAAGGGCCTCGTCCAGTGCCGTATCGGCCTCGCGGGTCAGCGTCAGCGGCCGTCCACGAACGAGATCCCAGATCTGAGCGCGATCGTTACGGTCGATGTACGGGATAACGCGCAAATCGGGCGACGGCTGACCGATCTCCAATGCGTCTGGCAGCCGGATCTTGCGAGGGGTCAGGGCGAGCACGCCGTCGTCGGCCGCAGCCGTGGGCCAGATTCGCGGCACGAGCAGGACGCCCAGCTAGCGCAATCATCAGCGCCCGCGAGAACGGCAGCGACTCGCGAAGCCGCGGCGCGACTACCAGGCGACGGCGATGCCGGATGCTCGAGCGACCGCTCAGGGCGGCTTCCATCTCGCCGGCGGTCGCGAATCGTGCACCGGGTGCCGCCTCCATCGCGCGATCAATCACCGCGGCCAGACTCGCGCGGGACATCGGGGCGCACGTCGAGAGCGATGACGGCGACCCTCGCGATGCGCAACGCGGATCTCGGACATCGAACGACCGGAAATCGGGATAACCGCCGGTCAGCAGGTGAAACAGCAGGACACCGAGCGCGTAAACATCAGTCGCGACCGACGCGGGCGCTCGATTCAAAAAGCTCGGGCGCGAGATAGAGCGGCGTGCCGGCCAGGATCGCGCTGCTCGTCATGCACGGCCAGCTTCAGTCCCAGCGCCGAAATCGCTGACGAGCACGCGGCCTTCGCGATCGCGAAGCACGTTCTGGGCCTTGAGGTCGCGATGTAGCAAACCGGCGCGATGAATCGCGTCGAGCGCCCGGCAAAGGTCGACGCCGAGGCGAGCGACTTCTTCTGCCGGCGATTGGGCCACGTTCAATCAGCTCGTCTTCGAGGGACCGCCCCTCGACCAGCTGCATCCAGATGCCAACGCGTCCGTCGATGCGCTCCGCGCCATAGACCGCGACGACGTTTGGATGATGAACGCGCGCCATGAGCCGCGCTTCGCCGACAATCACTGATTCGACACGCTCGTTCTCCCGCAAGCAGCTTCAGCGCGACCGCGCGATCGAGTCGCGTGTCGATGGCGCGATATACGTCGCCGAAGCTGCCGGTTCCGATCGGCTCGAGGATCGTGAACGGTCCCCAGGTGTTGCCTGGAGCAAGCGGGGCTCGCTGCTGCGGCGGCTGACCGGTATCCCGAGTTGTCCGCGATCGACGATCCGCGAGCCGCGAGTTCAGCGAGCACCTGGAACTGCGGTAAGCAGATCACGGACACGACCATCCAGCTCCGAGCCTGCGGCCGCGAGCGACAAGGGGCCGGCATCGAGCACCGCCGCCGCCAGCGACGAGCAGCGCCTCGTCGTCAGCCGGCCACGGTCCATCTCCTCGACGAGTTTGACGAGCGCCCGTTGCGACGCGCGACGCGCCGCTTCGGCGCTCGGCCGACCGGCGGCCTGCGGCCAGCTCCTCGTAGCTCAGACCGAGCTCGAGACCGGCCGACCAGCAGCTCGCGCTCTTCGTCACGCAACCGGGCGAGGGCGGCGTCGTAGCGACTCGAGCGCCTGCTGCTGGATTGCGAGCTCGAGCGGCGACGGCGCGTCTGCGCGAGCGCCTGTGAGTCGAGCGGCTCGGGCAGACCGCGTCGCTGGCGACTTCCGGATCTCGTCGCGCAGGCGGTTCATGACCGCCTGGCGAAGGTACGCGCGCAAGCGCGCCCTTCGCCGCGGAGGTCGAACGCAGTCCATCCGCTTGAAGGTCTGGAGCAGCGTGTCCTGGACGAGATCGGGCGTGTCGGAGACGTCACGGGCCCAGCGCGGCAAGCGGCCGCTCGACCCAGCGGGTCAGCCATGGCAGATAGCGGGCAAACAGGGTCTCGAGAGCCAGCCGCATCTCCGGCACGGGCGCGGTGGAGCAGCAGCGACGTGGACTCGACACTGCGCATGGCCGTGGCGCGTCGATTCTACACCTTACGACAGCGCCCGGTTCTTTCGAGTTGCGCGTTTGGGAATACGTAACGGCGTTGTGCGGGCGGCGAATCGCTGCCTGGCGCGAGCCGCCCTCGCCTATGGGAGGAATGTGCCATGAGCAGACGTGTGAAGGGAACCGCAGCCCTCGTGTTCACGGGTGTCGCGGTCTGCGGGTTGGTGTCCAGTGCCGCCAAGCCAGTTGTCGACATGCCGGTGATTGCGACGCTGGCGGATATGGCCCAGGGCTATGTTCTACAGGTCGGTAGCGACGGAGGCGGAGCGTATATCAACGGTACGCAGGGAGGGGTTTCGTCACGTGATCCGTCCCGAGACAGGTGGCAGTGAGTGGATGTTCTACACCTACACGTCGAGCCGACCTGGGAAGTTCGCTGCGACACAGCGTGGGGTTCGCTTCAACCTCTCGGATCAGGACACTTTCGTTCAGGGCTTCGCCACTCCGATCGCGCCCGACACAGTCTGGCCCGCTTACGTGCTCGTCCGCTGCTCTCAAGTGAACATCGACATGCTGGCCATGCGAGTGACCGACCCGCCTGCAAACTGCCCGGGGTCGTTCCGCTTCTGGCAGACGCAGACCGGGAAGATGGTACCGACTCGCCTTCAATCCGGAGAACTACCCCACCGTTGATCGGATCAAAGTGACGTGCATTGGCGCGATCGCCGAACCCGCGACCGGGTGCAAGACGTGGTCGATCGCGCCAGCCGGAACAACTCTACGGGGAACCGACCCGAACCCCAAGAACCACACGAAGCTTCTCGAAATCGACGAGGGGGGCAACGTGATCGCTGAAGGCGGGACCTACTACGTCTCCTTTTCCATGACCATCACGAGGTGAGCCGCGTGCAATGCCGGCGCGGCCTGCTTCATCACCAGGCTGGATCGACTGGTACTCGCGACCGTCATCCCCGACCGTGCCTCGATGGCCTCACCCGCCGCGAGGCACAGGTCCTCCCTGAACCTCGGCGCCAGGATCTGGACGCCGGTCGGGAGACCGTCGACCACTCCGGTCGGCACCGCGAGCCCCGGGCACCCGATGACCGGCACGGCCATGAGCGTGCAGCACTCCCGCCACACCCGTGTGGTGCGCTCCACGCTTTCCAGGTCGAAGCCGCGCTCGTAGACCGGCTCGGTGCAGACCGGCGCCAGCACCAGCGGCACCCGCTCGAAGAACTGCTGCCACGCGCGGACGACGGCGGCGCGGTTGGCGAGCGCCTTCATGTAGGCCTCGCCGGCCTCGGCGGGCCGCGACTCGAGCATCAGCCCCATCGCGCGACGGATGCCCTCGTCGCCGAACTTCTCGATGTACGGCCACATGAACAGACGGATCTCCGGCAGCTGCATCCCGAACCACGCGTCCAGCGCGCCCGTGAACCCGGGGGTCCGCGTCTCCACCACCTCGTAACCGGCGTCGGCCAGCCAGACCGCGGCCTGCTTCAGGGCCTTGGCCACTGTCGGATGCAGCGTCGCGCCGCCGAGATCCCCGGGCTCGGTCACCACCGCAACGCGAAGCGGGGTGGCAGGCGGCTCGCCGAAGAGCGGCGCCGGCACCCACCACGGATCGCGCGGGTCGTGCCGCGTCATCGCGGTCAGCCCGAGCCGCACGTCGCGGACGGTGCGCGCAATCGGACCCTGCACCGACAGCAGCTGCGCGGAAATCGAGCGCTCCGAGGTCGCCGTCGGATTGAACGCC
This sequence comes from uncultured Acidobacteriota bacterium, assembly GCA_963709325.1. Lineage (GTDB taxonomy): Bacteria > Acidobacteriota > Vicinamibacteria > Vicinamibacterales > UBA2999 > VFZN01. The sequence goes on from CAVPVV010000003.1 coordinate 1,275,246, forward strand.
GGGACCCGCCCGAACGAGGGGCGGAGCCCGGCGAGCCCGCAGACGTAGGCCGGAAACCGGATCGACCCGGCGATGTCATTGCCGTGCGCGAGCGGGACCATGCCGGCCGCGACCGAAGCCGAAGCGCCGCCGCTCGAGCCGCCGGCGGTATGCGTCGCCGACCACGGGCTGAACGTGCGGCCGCGCAACTCGTTCTCCGTATCGAGGCGGAAGCTGAAGGCCGGCGTGTTGGTGCGACCGACGATCACGGCGCCCGCCGCCTTGAGGTTCGCCACGACCGGGCTGTCTTCGGCCGCCATCACCTCACGGAACGCAACCACGCCGTTGGTGGTCGCGCAGCCGGACTGGTCGACGTTCTCCTTGATCGAGATCGGCACGCCATGGAGCGGTCCGAGCGGCGCGCCGTCGCGGACCGCGGCGTCCGCGCGGTCAGCGGTGGCGCGCGCCTCGGTCCCGAGATCCACGGTGACGGCATTCAGTTTCGGGTTGACCGCCGCTATCCGCTGCAGGCAGCTGTCCACCGCTTCCCACGAGCTGATCTCCCGCCGCCGAATCGCGGCGGCGATGCTCGTCGCATCCCACTGCCAGATGTCCTGCGTCCGTGCCATCGAGTGACTCCAGGTCCCGCTGTTCCGCCGCCGCGCCTCACCGCGAGAGATCGACAATCGGCCCCAGCGAATCGTGATGCGTCGTGATCAGGCTTCGCATCACGACGCCGACCGCGTCTGCGTTGGCGAAGCCGGCCTTCTTCGCCGCAGCGTCGGAGACCTCCGGAGGAATCATCTGGAGCTCGCCGTATTGCCGCCAATCGCGCCACGCGTCGAGCGTAATCACCTCCCAGGCGGCGCCCTGCTCGTGGGTGAACACGAGCATGCCCGGCCGCCCGCGCGCGACGTTGTAGGCGCTCTCCATGTGACGCTGCGTGATGAGCTCGTCGCGCTTGCCCGGCAGCACCTGCATCATCTCGAGGTGGGCCAGGGTGTTTCCCTTCAGGTAGGCGCGCAGCTCCGCGAGCGGCGGCCCCTGGACGAAGACGTCCTCGTGCCAGGCGATGACGTCGTACATTTTCTGGAGAAACGCGGCGCCGCCCAGGCCAGCCGCGGTGGCCGCCGCCTCGCGCCTGGCCAGGCGCGCGGCGGAGTAGTACTCCGTGAAGCTGCCGCTCGGGAAGATCACCAGCAGGTCCCAGCGGTCGCCCTGTGAATGGCGGATGAAGATCGGCGCCTCGTCACCGCCGGCAACGATCACCGGGACTCGCTGCCGATAGAGCTCGATCAGGTCGGGCAGCCGGCCCGGGCCGGCCTGGATCATGACGAAACGATAGAGCTCCGGTCGCGGTGGGATCGAGGTGGTCTGCGCCAGTGCGGGCGCACCGCACAGAGCCAGGACAAGGGCGAAAGGGGCGAGTCGATCCATGGCGGTCTCCGTTCCGCCTCAAGCATACGCCGCGGCGCCACTTACTGCGGCGGTGCCAGCACGCGATCACCGAACTTTCTCAGCGCCTCGAGCTGCTCGGGCGTGAACGTCAACGGCAGCGCGAAGATTTCAGCGCGTAGCGTCCGCGCGCGCAGCAACTGGATCAGCTCGGTGACCGAGATCGTCGCCTTGCCGGTATCGATCGCAGAGCCCGCCCCCGTCGGCGGATTCTGCAAGCGGTCATTCAGATCCAGCACCCGCGTCCGATCCGAATCCGGATCCATCACGAACAGCATCGTCGGCTGGCGAATCAAGTTCGGGTTGACGTGCAGGCCGACGTTGGCGCGGATCTCGAACTCGTCGATCGGCTTGAGGCGGGCACGCCCCGGCCAGCGGGCCGACAGGATCAACGTGAGGCTGCCGTGTTGACCCGCCGGCATCACCGCCACGGCAATCTGCGTGATCCGAGCCGCGCCGTCGAAGCTCTCGCGGATCTCGCCGTCCTTCCACGTGGCGAGGAGGGCCGAGGGGTCCTGGCCGCGCGCGAACAACGCCGCGGGCACGACCACGAGTGCGAGAACCAGTAAGAGGCCGGAGCGGGCACTCGTCACAAGCGCGCCGCTCCCGCTCTCCTTCTCACTTCTCACCTCTCACTGTCGCGGTTCAATTCGTCTGCCGACCCATCTGCGCGGCCGGTACCGGCGTGGACGGACCGTGGAAGATGCCGTTGAAGATCAGCTTCCACGTCGCGCGCGGCTGGGCGCGGAAGTCGATCTGGCTGCCGTAGGTCACGACGTTTCCCTTGCCGACCTTGAACGAGACGATGTTCGCCTGGTCCTTGAGGTATTCCTCGCCGAGCAGCCAGCCGCTGGCGAGCACTCTTCTCGCGCGGGTATCGCGACACCACCTTCGTCGTCGATGCCGAAGCCGGGACGCAGGCGATACGCCTGATCGTCCTCGAAGAACACCGGCCACGACGCCGGCATGCCCCACGCGATCGGGTTGTTCGGATCGAACTCGTTGTTGCAGCAGCGAGCCCGGGCAGTAGAAGAGCGACTCGGGATCGGCGACCTTGTCGCGCAGCGTCTGCATCAACCGCGCGGGGCTGCTGAACGCGTCCTTGAGCGCCGCGTCGACGTTCGCGGCGGGCGCCGGCTGATTGCGCGCGGCGTTGTCCCTGCCGCCGAAGCGCGGCGCGCGCCTCCGGCAGCACCTTCTCGATCGGCAGGTCGAGCAGGTCGCGCGCGGTCTCGACCGCGGTGCCGATCGCGAGCAGCGTGCCGCCGTTCTCGACGAACTTCTTCAGGTTCGCCCAGCCGTCCTCGCCGATGCCGAACGCCCACGACCATTCCGCCGGATCGTTGCGTCTTCGCGTTGAGGCCGTTGATGATGCGTGTCTTGGTCGTGCCCGACGGCAGGATGATGACGTCGTACTTCGCGTTCAGATCGCCGGCGAAGTCCTGGGCCTTCATCGACTGTCGTGGTTGATGCCGTATTGCTCGAGCATCCACATCTGCCAGCCGGCCGGCATGTTGCCGGCGGCCTTGTAGAGGCCGACCTTGGTGTTCGGCTTCAGGCGCTCGCCGTCGACCGCCGGCGGCGCATCCACGCCCGTCGACCGGGATGCCGAGCTCCTTGCCGTACTTCTCGACGATCGGCTGCGAGGCCGCCGTCGACGGAATGACCCAGGTGCCGGGCGCGTACTTTTCGAAGGCCTTCGACGCGCGGATACATCGGCACGTTCGCCTTCTGGAGCTCCGCCACCATCTTGAAACGCTGCCGTAGCTTTCGGGCCCGATCAGGTACGCGCCCTTCGGCTTGCGCGGCGACGGTCGCCGTCATCGGCGCGACCTTCTTGACGAGCTCGAGCGGCGCGTCGAACGGCTGTTGCGATCGGGTCGACCTGCACGCCAGTCAGCATCCACAGCGTGTGACCGGTGACGTCGTACGGCGGCTCCGGCGGACCACCCGGGAAGATGCGCAGGTCCGGATAGTTCTGCTTCTCGACAGCATCGTGTTGGCGAAGGCGCCGTATGGCTGCGCCGTCTTGATCACGAACGAGCCGGCGGCGTACTGCTTGCCGTTCGCGCTGAACGGCGCCGTGGCGCGGTGGATCTCCACGTCGCCGAACTGCAGGATGTCGAGCATCTCGTAGGCGCCGAAGGTGTCACGCTGCGTCGGCGGGGACCACGAACGCGTACGGACCGCTTGTCGTAGTTCGACCCAGTCGCGGTGGACGCGATAGAAGTTCATCAGAGCCAGCTCGCGGCCGTACTTCGCGACGTCGATCATGCCGGCGAGCGCCACGGTGACGCCGTAGTCCACCTGCTGGCCGAGCGTCCAGGTGTCCTTCGAATACGGCACCGGGAAGTGCGCGGTCGAGTCCTGCCAGCCAAGCGGCTTGCCGTTGGTGCTCTTGACCGGATCGGCGAGGTTGCTGTTGGCGATCTCGGTGAGGATGCGCGGCTGGCCGTGGTAGACCATGTACTGCCGCGCCGGCGACCACATGTCGTAGTTGTCCTCCCACGCCACGCCTTCCTTGCCTTCCGACGATCAGCGCCTGCGCCATCGCCTGGCCGACCGTCGCCTGCTCCAGCCGCAGCAGCGGGTGCATGTTCGGATCGAACGGCTCGGTGAACGGCGGCACGAAGATGCGCGCGCCGTTGCCGCCCTGCTGGTGCATGTCGTGCGTGATGATCGGCTTGTACTTGTTCTGCACCAGCTCGATGTTCATGCGCGTTTCCTTCTGCGTGAACATGAACCAGTCGCGGTTGTCGTCGTGGCCGACGTACTTGTGATACAGGTCCGGATAGACGCGCGTGGAACGGCGTGCCCTTCGTCTTGTACCAGTGATCGATCACCAGCACCTGTCCGTCGGGATTCTGCGACGGCACCATCAGGACGACGCTGTTGTCGAGGATCTCGCGGATCTGCGGCGATCGGTCTCGGTCGCCAGCCGGTGGACGATGTTGATGATCGCCTGGCCGTTGCTGACTTCGGTGGAGTGGATGGTGGCGTAGATGAAGTAGAACGGCTTGCCTTCGGCGGCCGAGCTTCTCCGCCTCGCTCTCGCGACAGTCCGCGCGGATCGGCGAGGCGCCGGTTGATCTCGACGAGCCGATCGAACTTCGCCAGGTTCTGCGGGCGAGCTGATGCGCAGCAGCGGATAGCTGTTCCCCATCGTCGTCTTGCCGAGCTCCTCGTACTTGACGCGATCGGTCTGCTTGGCGAGCAGCTGGAAGTATTCGAGGATCTTCGGGTAGCGCGCGAGCTCGCCGTCGGCGCCGATCTTGAAGCCGAAGTACTGCTCCGGCGTCGGAACCGATTGCGCCAGGGCCGGCGCGGAGAGGATGAGCGCAACGCTGGCGGCAACCAGCGAACGGGCGAAGCGCGAGTGCATACAACCTCCAGGTCGGTGGAGATTGTACGCCCTGGGCTGTGAACAGGGACAAGGCCTTTGCCTTCGGCCTTCGGCCTTCTGCCTTCTGCCTTCTGCCTTGTTACTTCCTCCGGGCGCGCGTGTACCGGGGGCCGCGGATGGCGAGATCGACCGCATCGCCCGGTTCGCTCATCGCGTAGCCGTCGGCGCGGGCGTCCTTGACGAACTGGGCGTCGACCTTGTGGATCCGCATCCGAACCAGTTGATCCTCGCTTACGGTCGCGAATCCGACATCACGCATCTCGCGGATGTAGGCCGGGGTCACCTTGTGGATGCGGAAGCGCACGAGCTCGTCCGCGCCAAGGCCGCTGAAGCCGAGCGTCTTCAGCTCGTCGATTTCCTGGAGCGTCACCTGGTGGATGCGCATCCGGATCAGGTCCTCGGGCACCAGGCCGCGATAGCCGCGGTCGGCGAGACCGCGCGCGAACTCGGGTGTCACCTGGTGAATGCGGAGCCGGATGAGCGTCTCCGACGGCAGGTCGGTGTAGCCGAGCGCGCGCATCTCCTTGATCTGTTCGGCCGAGACCCGGTGGATCCGCATGCGCGCCAGCTCGTCGACGTCGAGGTCGCGATAACCTGCTCCGGCCAGTTCGCGGACGAAGCCGGTGGTGACGTCGAGAATTGCGAACCGCTGCGAGTCATCGGCGGTCAACCGATACCCGAGCCCCTGCATGGCGGTCCGGTACGTCTCGCTCGGCGTGAACACAAAACGCCCAGTGCCGCGGCCGCGATCGAAGCTGCCGGTGAAGCGGAACACGCCCGCCTCCCGCAGCCACGAGAACTGGACATTCGCAGCGGTGCCATCCGCCGGCGGCGCACCCTCCAGCTCCGAGGGACGAATCCCAAATCCCCAGCGGCTGTCGCCCCGGTCGTCGCGAAGGTTGAACTGCCAGCGACGCTCGCCGTTGTCGTCGGTCCAGCCGTTTCGCGTGTCCGAGGTCCAGGTGCCCTGGGACGTGGCCTGCGGCGCCGCCTGAATGACGCGGCCCTCCCGGTCGACGAAACCTGGGACGACCGCTCCGTGGACCGACCCGCCGACCACAGCCAGGAGCAGTCCTGCCGCCAAGAACACCTGTCTCATGGCGCTCACCTCGGGCCATTGGATGGCCGCGGTCCGCTCAGGGTTGGAACGCCGGCCGGCTATTTCCCGAACAGGATCCGCTCGAAAAAGGCGAGGGCGCGGGGGTCCTTCGACTGGCCCAGCCAGAACATCGCCTGCTTCCGCACGGCCGGGTTCGAATGGCTCGAGGCCACCTCGATGAGCTTCGGCACGCCTTCGTTGGCTGGCAGCTGGCTGAGCGCGAACACCGCCCGCTTCTTCACGTCGGTATCGGGATCGCGATCGATCACCTCGCTGATGGTCGGAATCGCCTGCGCGCCGGCGCGCTGAGCCACCCAGAACAGCGCCTGCCCGCGGACTTGTCCCGACGCACCGTTCTTTGCCGCTGCGACCAGGGCGGTCGACGCGCTGGTGTCGGCGTGCATCGCGAGCGCCGCCAGGGCGCCGTCCACTACGCGTCGCGGACGTGCCGGATCCACAAAGCTGGCGAGGAGCGACACGCTGTGCGCTGGCTGCGCCCCGTCGAGCCAGATCACCGGCACCCCGCCCGCATCGATCGTGCACCCCTCGGAAAACATCCGGACCCGGGTCAGGGCTCGCTGTTCAACGCGAAGGAACACGAACAGCGTGTCGCCGCCCTCGAGCTTCACGCTCGTCGCCGGAGCCCGGCGCGAGTCGTTCGACCAGTCGCACATCATGTGGTCGCCGGCAACCACGGGCACCTGGTACGCGACCCAGCCGATGTCGGCAATGCCTACCACCTGCTGCTCGAACGTTCGCGCGAGCGTCCCGGCCGGCAGGGTCCGGACCTGCGCGTTGGTGAGGAGCGCCGGCTGGGCAAGGGCCGGGACCACGGAGAGCGCGAACGCCACCATCGCGAGTCGCCTCGTCATGGCCGCCTCACTTTCCGAGAATTTCCAGCAGGTAGTCGGTGGCGACCTTGGACTTCATCAGCGACAGCTGCTTGATCACGGTCTTCTTCGCCTCTATGTCGGTCTCCTTGCGGGCGATCGCGACAAGGGCCTCGGCGTTGTTCTGCACGAACAGCGCCTGGATGATGGTGCGCTTGATCTCAGGGTCCTTCTCCTTCTGATAGAGCGCGGCCAGGTTCTCGCCGCTCTTCGACGAGCTCATCGTCCCCAGGTGGCGGATCGCCGCGCGCCGAAGGTCGGCGTTGGTCTCGGTGTTCGCCACCTCGAGGAGCCGCGTGGAGTCGCCGCCGACGAAGAGCGCCTGCAGCACCTGCCGCTTCACGGCGGCGTCGCTTTCCTTCTGATAGAGCTGCCACAGCTCTTCGCGCGCGCCCATCACGCCGAGCTGGCGGACAGCTTCCATCCGCAGCTCCGGCTGCTTCTCGCCGGTTGCCGCCGCGAGGACGCGGGCGCGATCGCCGGCGACCATGTAAGAGCGGAGGATCTGCCGCTTGAGGTCAACATCGGTGCTGGACTGGTAGATCTCGGACAGCAGCTGACGGTTCTCGCTGGTGCCGTTCACCCCGAGGTACTTGATCGCCTTGACCTGCAAATCGGGATTGGCCGTGCCGCGCGCGATGTCGGTCATCACCTTGCGCGCGTCGGGCGATGTGCTCTGCGCCAGCACGAAGAGAGCACGCTCCTTCAGCCGCGGAGACGCGGTTCCCTGCAAGAGCTTCTGCAGCATCGGCACGGCCTGGGCCGGATCCGAGTGCTGCAGGCTCTGAATCGCGAGCAGCTTCAACTCTTCGTCGGCCTGCGCCTCGGGACTCACCGTCTGGCCCGCGCCGCGGCGGAGCTCCATCTCGAGCGCGCGCGCGTCGTTCAGCCAGCGGCTCGAGGGATAGGTTCGCGTCAGGTCAGCGAGCGTCGCCAGCGCGTCGCCGTTCTGCGCGAGCTTGGCCTGCGCGTAGGCCACCCAGTAGAGGGCGGCGTCGGCGCGGTTCTGGCCGGCGGCTGCGACCTGGCGGAACCGATCGATAGCCCGCGTCCACTCGCCGTCCTCGAGCGCGTCCTGGCCTGCCTCGTAGCGGTCGTCGGCACGCTGCCGAGCATCAGCGGCGCGCTGCCGTGCATCGTCCTCGCGCTCGCGGCGTTCCTGGTCGCGCTCCCGCTGCTCTTCCTCGCGCTCGTTGGCCCGCTCGTCGTTCTGGTGCGATCGGTCGGTCCGCGCGGGCTGGACCGTCTGGTCCGGAGCCGGGGCAGGCTCGATGATGACCGCCCGCTCGCCGGCGTGCACCGCCGGTGCCGCCCACGCGCGCGCTCCGCCCGACAGTGCCATCGCGGCACCAACGATCGTCACGCTCCACACTCGATTCGTAACTCGGATCCTCATCACTTCAGTCCGTCCTTCCACATCTGTGTGGCTTCTGCCTTCTGCCTTCTGCCTTCTGCCTTTTGCCTTCATGCCGCGTCAGCGGCCTGCTATGTGACCGGTGGGCCGCGGCGCTCGCTGCGCTGCCGCATCTCGGCGCTGACGACTCGCAGGCGGAAGAGCATTCCACCGGCGTCCAGGCGCGCCTTGAACGCCTCGAGCTCGCTGGGCGACCAGCCGTCGGCGCGATTCACGAACTCCACCAACATCCGCTCCAGGTCGTCGAGCACGTCGGCCGTCGAATCCCGCGATCCGCCGAGCGATTGCCGAATCAGCCGGTTGGCCGCGACGAGATCGGCTGCCCGCTCCCGCTCGCTCGCCAGGTCGGGATCGCCGGCCTCGCCATGCAGCACGTCGAGCAGGACCATCTGCGCCCGTTCCAGGTGATCCTCGGTGGCCAGCTGCCGCGCGGTATCGGGCGACAGGGTCATCAGCAGCTCGGTCGGCCCGGACTCCGCCGGCGGTCGGCTCCAGCGTCCGCCGACGAATGCCGCGACGATCAGGGCCAGCACGCCGCCTGCGATCGCCAGCTGCGGCACGGTGAACCACGCTCGCCAGCCGGCGACCTTGGGAGCGGTGACGAGCGGACTCACCCTCGCCCACATGACGCGTTCGAAGCCCTCAGGCGGCTCGACGAGCGGGGCCGTCGCGACCATTTCCAGCGTGTCGCGGATCTGGTCGAGCTCCTCACGGCACGAGGCGCAGGCGGCGAGATGACGACGAGTGCGGTCGCGGCCGGCTTCGTCGTCTTCGCCGAAGTGGTAGAGGACGAGAGCCTCTTCGCCAACGTGTGTGCTATCGGACTCGCGGCTCATGTGCATCGCGCGCCTTTCTGCCGCGCGAACGGTTCGAGCGCCTGCCGCATCTTCCGCACCGCGCGAAAGATGCTGTGCTTCGTGGCGCTGGTCTTCATGTTCAAGGCCTCGCCGACCTCCTCGATCGACTGCCCTTCGAGATGCCGGAGCACGAAGGCGGCGCGTTCGAGCGCGGTCAGGCCGCCGAGCGCCTGCTCGACGTGGGCCTGAATCTGCCCGCTTGCCGCCAGCCGGTCCGGCAGCACCTGCCCGACTTCGCCGCTCGCGCCCGACACTGCGTCGAGATCGCCCGGATCGTGCGGGTCCTCCCGGTAGCGTCTCGCCCGCACCCAGTCGATCGAGCAGTTGACGGTGATGCGGTGCAGCCAGGTGCGCACGTCGGCGCGCCCTTCGAACTGGCTGAGCTGTCGGTGCACCCGCAGCCAGGCCTCCTGCACGACATCCTCCGCGTCAACGGCGTTGCCGGTCACGCGCCTGGCGATACCGAACAGATAGCGGCTGTGGCGCTCCACCAGACTCCGGAACGCGTCGTTGTCGCCGTCGCGGGCCCGCGACACGGCGCTCCGATCGTCTTCGTGCATCCCTGAACCTTGGACGGAGGCGGGGTGAATTGGTTGGCTGCCGGCCTTCGCCGTATGATCGGCCGATGGATCCCCGTTACCCCACCGGCCCCTTCACGTTCGTCCCGAATCCCTCGCCCGAGCTGCGGGCGGCCTGCATCGCGGCCATCGGCAATTTTCCGGCCGAAATCCACGCCGCGGCGGCGTCACTATCGCCCGGCAAGCTCGACGCCACCTACCGCGACGGCGGCTGGACCGCCCGCCAGGTGATTCACCATGTGGCCGACAGCCACATGAACGCCTACGTGCGCTTCAAACTGACCCTGACGGAGGATAAGCCGCCGCTGAAGCCGTACGAGGAGCAGATTTGGGCAGAGCTGATTGACGGCAAGACCGGCGACCCGTCGACCTCGCTCGGCATCCTGGACGGCGTGCACCACCGCCTGCACCGGCTGCTGACCTCGCTTGCCCCGTCAGACTTCGCGCGAACCGCGCACCACCCGCAGCACGGTCAGGTCACGCTCGACTGGCTCGTCCAGCTCTACGCCTGGCACGGTAAGCACCATATCGGCCACCTTCGGCTCGCGCAAGAACGCTGAGCTCGCCTTGGAGGCCGAACGTCATCTGGTGATCTGGTGACGTGGTGATTTGGTGATCTGATCTGATGATCTGAAGATCTAGTGACCCGATCTGTTGATCCGGAAATCTATCTGGTGATCTGGTGATCTTCGTCCGGCAATGAGCACGTGAAGAGCCACGTCTGCGCGACGTAGACACCAGCCTCGAGCTCGAGGCGGCGGTGCCTTCGCGGCCGGCAGGGTCGGTGTCTGGGCGAACGCGGCGGAGGCCATGAACAGCGTCGTAACGAGCAGGAGCACGAGTCGAACGGATACGGATCGCATCGGGCGGGATTCTGCCGCGGCCGCCGCCCGCCGGCCGTTACACTAAAGGCGCACCTGTCAGGCCCACGCCCGAAAGTGTGCAGCCTGCGCGTCCGACAGTTCGCCGATCGTGATCGCGGCGTGAATCAGGCCGACGTGCGTGTAGGCCTGCGGGAAGTTTCCGAGCAGGCGGCCGGTGTCGGGATCCACGTCCTCCGAGAACAGCCCGAGCGGGTTGGCGTACTTCAGCAGCCGGTTGAACAACGCCCGCGCTTCCTCGATCTCGCCCATCATCGCCAGCGCCTCGGCCCACCAGAACGAGCAGATCGTGAACGCGCTCGTCGTCTCGCCGAAATCGTCGTCGTGGCGATAGCGGAGCATCAGCCCGCGGTCGACGAGTAGCCGCTCGTAGGCCCGGACCGTCGAGACGAAGCGCGGGTCGCGCGGATCGATGATGCCGATGGTCGGGAGCAGCAGGTTCGACGCGTCGCCGTGGCGCCCGCCGTAAGCCTGCGCGAAGAAACCGAGCTCCTGGTTGTAGGCCTGGGTCAGGATCTGCTCGCGCGCCTCGCGCGCCCACGCGCCCCAGGCCGCCGCCCGTTCCGGCTTCCCGTAGGCGGTGGCCAGCTCCGCGCCGCGATTGGCCGCCACCCAGCACATCGCCTTCGAGAAGGTGTAGTGCCGCGGCATCGTCCTGGTACTCCCACAGGCCGGTGTCCTCGAGCGGGAACTTGGCGATCGCCTCTTCGACCAGCTGCTCGATGAGCGACATGATCGTCGGATCCTCGATGACCAGCCGCGGATCCGTGAGCAGCGTTTCGAGACAGAGCACCATCTCGCCCATCAGGTCGGTCTGGACCTGGGTGTACGCCGCGTTGCCGGTCCGGACCGGCCCGGTGCCCTCGAACCCGCGCAGGTGCGGCTGCAGCTCCTCGACGAGGTTGCGCTCGCCGCCGATGCCGTACAACGGCTGCAACGGGCCCGCCTCGGCGAGGTCGCGCAGGAACCGGACGAAGGCTTCGCCCTCGCCAAGTTGCCCAAGGCGGCGCAGCGCCTCGACCACGAACGCGGAATCGCGCAGCCAGCAGAACCGGTAGTCCCAGGTCCGCTCGGTACCGAGCGCTTCCGGCACACTCGTCGTCGCGGCCGCGATGATCGCACCGGTGTCGTTGAAGCCGTGCAGCTTCAGGCACAGGGCCGAGCGCAGGACTGCTTCGGGCGCAAAGGACGGCAGGGCCGCGGTTCTCGCCCAGGCCCGCCACCCCTTGACCGTCACCTCCAAGGCGTTCCCGACCGCAGCGGACGAGTCGTAATCGGTCGGCCGCCCCGCGCTCAGCACGAAGAACAGCGGCCGGTCCACGCGAGCCGGCTGGCCGGAATCAAAGTAGGCCGGCGGCACGTTGGTGCGCAGGAACGAACGCATCTGGCCGCCGTGGATCTCGATGCCCTGCTCGGCGGGCACGATCACCGGCACCTGCCGCCCGTAGTCCGGACGCGGATCGAAAACGACCCGAAGCCGGGGCGCGCCTTCGATCGGGCGAACCAGACGGTGGATCTCCGCCGGCGCGTCAACGCTGAGGCCCATGGGAAGCCGCGGCGCGAAGTCGAAGATCTCGCACCGGCCGTGCTCGGTCACGACCTCGGTGCGCAACACGTTCGTATTGCGCACGTAGGACATCGTCGAAGAGAAGAGATTCAGCGGCTCGAACGCGAAGCGCCCGCCGCGCTCCTCGTCGAGGAGCCGCGCGAAGATCGACGGAGCGTCGAAGCGCGGAAGGCAGAGCCAATCGATGCTGGTATCCGGACCGACGAGCGCCAGGACGCGCCCGTTGCCAATGGCGCCGTGATCGAGCTTCATGCCGCCGCTTCCGCCATGCGCGAGGCCGCCTGAATCATCTGGGCGGCCCAATCGTAGATCGTGTGCTCCTCCACGCGCGCCCGCAACGCCCGCATCCGCCGCTCCTGCTCTGAAGCCGGCATCGAGAGCGCCTCGTGGAGCACGCCGGCGAATTCGTCCACCGCGAACGGATTCACGTCGACGGCTTCGCGCAGTTCGCGGGCGGCGCCGGTGAAACGCGACAGCACCAGCACGCCGCGCCAGATCCGGCCGCGACGCGATGAACTCCTTGGCGACCAGGTTCATCCCGTCGTGCAGCGACGACACCACGCAGACGTCGGCGGCGCGATAGAGCGCGGCCACGTCCTCCGGCTCGTGGTGCTGGCGCAGGTAGATCACCGGCGCCCAGCCGACGACGCCGAATCGATCGTTGATCGCTCGAACCGCAACGGCCACATCGTCACTGAGCGATTGATAGCGGTGCAGGTGCTCGCGGCTCGGCGCGCCGACCTGCAGCATCGTGACGCGGCCGCGCCACTCGGGGTGGTATTCGAGCATCCGCTCGAACGCCCGGATTCGCTCGGGAATGCCCTTCGTGTAGTCGAGCCGATCGACGCCGAAGATCAGTCTCGCCTCGCCGATGCCCAATCGTTCGCGGGTTTGCCGGACGTCGGCCTCCCGCGAGCGGCCCTTCGGCAGCCGCGCCCACGGCTCGGGGTCGATGCTGATCGGAAACGGCTTGACGTAGGTCTGGTGCCCGCCGCGAACCACGGCGAAGTGTTCGCGATCGATGCGCGCCTCGATGCTCGCATCAACGGTGTCGAAGAAGTTGTTGCAGTGGAACTGGATGTGGAAGCCGAGCAGGTCGTTTCCGAGCAGCCCGTCCACGATCGCCTCGCTCCACGGGCAGATCCGGAACGCCTCGGAGTTGGGCCACGGAATGTGCCAGAACTGGCAGACGACGGCGTCGGGCCGCGCCTGCTTGATCAGCCGAGGCAGCAGCGCGAAGTGGTAGTCCTGCACGAAGACAATCGCGCGGGCGCTGCCGATCTCGTCGATGACGGTGTTGGCAAACCGCTGGTTGACGCGCACGTACTGCTGCCAGTCGCGTTCGTCGAACTCGGGGCGTGCGTAGGCGATGTGGCACAGCGGCCACAGCGCGTTGTTCGCCAGGCCGTAGTAGTAGCCCTCTTCCTCCTGCTCGGTCAGCCAGACCCGGCGCAGGGTGTAGGTCGGGTTGTCGGGCGGGACCGCCACGCGGTCGTTGGCATCCACGGCTTCACGGTCGCCGCTGCCGCTTCCGTGGGCGATCCAGGTGCCGCCGCAGGCCCGCATCACCGGGTCGAGCGCGGTGACCAGACCGCTGGCCGGCCGCATCCACGCGGGGCTGGTGGTGTCCCGAGGCCCGCCGAACCAGGACAGCCACCCCCGGCGCGTCTTCGTGATGGCCCGCTTGACGTGGATGTACGGCTCGCGGTTCGCCACCACGATGAGCTTGGTATTGCTGAGGCGGGGCCCGAGCGTGGCAATCAGTTCTGCTGATGTCATGCCTGGACCTGCTCCCGGGTTACTGGCGGGCGGTTAGCCACCTGAGAAGCGTATCGACATCAGCAATACCGTCAAGCTGATGCGTAGCGGCCGTTGGCCGGCAGCCCACGAGGACGCCGACGCCGTGGGTCACGGCCCGGAACGCGTCCTCGTCGGTCACATCGTCGCCCAGAAAGACAACGGATGGGCTGCAGCCGGTCGCCTGGCAGATGTCCCGTTCGATCCAGATGACGGCGTCGCCTTTGTGACAGGCGATGTTGGGCAGGTACTCGACCACCAGCGACCCGTGCATGCGGCGAAGGTCGCCGCTGTCCACCCACTCGTCGGCGACCGCGTCCGCCAGGGTCAGCGCTGCCGCCCGCGAATCGTAGGGTACGGCGCGGGCATGGACCGCCACCGACACCCCTTTGTCCTCGACCAGCGCACCGGGAAAGTAGTCCACGACCTGTTCGAGGCGCGGCAGCAGCTCCTGAACGGCCGCTCGGGCGCGCTCGAGATCGGGATGATGCCAGCGGCGATCGCCGACTTCCACTTCCATCCCATGCAACCCCGCGTAGTAGCCGCGCGGCGGCAGCGGGGCGCGACGCCGCAGGTCTGGAATGCGCCGGCCGCTGACGATGCCGACGAACGTCTGCGGCTGGGCCGCGATGTCGCGGAGCCACTCGCGGCGGATGTCGGTGAGCATCGGCACCGACGGATTGGGATGGAACTCGGCCAGCGTGCCGTCGAAATCCGCCAGGAGCACGAGCGGCTCCTCGAGCGGAAGGCCGGCTATCGCGTGCTGTACGTCGGACAGCATCGCTCCAGTATTACATCCGGCCGAGCACGCGCGCCGAAAGCCACAGCATGGCGACGGCCGTGCCGAGCTCGAGCGTCAGGCGAACCCCCGGCCGCGCGAACACCCGGCCGAGCGCGTGAAACGCTGTGGCCCACCCGGCATGGCAGGCGAAGCCCAGAACGACGTGGGTCGCGGCAAGGAGCGCGAAATAGAACCGGGGCGGATCGGGCGGGATGAAAGTCGGCACGACGGCGATGTAGAAGCTGATGATCGCTGGGTTCAGCAGGTTTACGGTGAGCCCTTCGACAAACCCAGAGGCCTGCCCGTCGGCGGAACTCGGGACAGGTGCGTCCGGAGCGCGCCGGTCAGCAGGGGCGGACTCCACTGAGAACGGCGCGCCAGGTCGTTTCGCTCCCGGCCAGATGCGCGCCAGGCTCTTCAGTCCCAGCCAGGCCAGATAGGCTGCGCCGCCTATCCGCAGCGAGTCCAGCACCATCGGCCACCGGCCGACGAGCACCCACAGCCCCAAACCGGCCAGCGTTGCGTGCGTGGTATTGGCAACCATCGCGCCAAGTGCCGCCCGGACACCCGCACTGTGGCCGTTGGCCAGCGTGTTCCGGACCACGACCGCGGTAGTGGCGCCGGGGGTTATCACCAGGACGATGGTGGCGGCCAGGTAGGCGAGGTAGAGCGAGCTCACGTCACCGCGCGGCGCCGAACAGGTCCGGGCCGAGTGTCACGTCCGCGCCCTTCCACGCCTCCTCGAAGGCCGTGCGCGCCGCCGCCGCGTCGGCTTTCTTCTGCGCCTCGAGCGCCTTCCACAATCCGAACAGCGATCGCGGGTTGCCGACGTTGTGCTGCAAGTCCTTGCGAAACACCGATTCGGCGTTGGACGCACGTCCCGCCGCGAGCAGGACCGCGCCGAGCCGCTCGCGCTCCGGAAGCAGCCAGTCGGGCGGCTCGTTGTATGAGAGCCGGTCTTCCGCATCGACCGCCCGTGTGAACGCGGCAACCGCGGCAGCGGTGTCCTTCTTCGCGAAAGCGATGCGGCCATCGAGATCGCCGGCCGCGACCGCGACGAGCGCGCGCCCGCTGTTGCCCGTGCTGATCATGATGTCCTCGCCGATGGCGGCACTAGCGGCCTGCATCGCGGTCCGGGCCTGCTCGGCCTCGGCCACCTTGCCCTGTTCGGCGAGGGCTGCGCCGCGGGCGTAATGCGCGAGCGCGGTCTGGACCGATCGGCCCGACTCCGGCACTTTCACCTTCAGCGCATCGTTCCAGCGCCCGAAGCGGAGTGCGACCCAAGCGTCCTGCAGCGCGTAGGGTTCGGCCATCGGCATTTCCGCCGCGACTGGTTCGACCAGTTCCACGGTCTGGCGCGCCGAATTCGCGGCCTGCTGATAGTGGCCGGCGAACATTGCCGCCGCCGACTCGAACTGCAGGTTGTGCCCGTAATACATCACCGAGTAGAGCCCCTGGCTGCCCTGCCTTCTTGAAGTACTGCTCGTCGACGCGGGCCGCAGTAGCGTTGCTGGCCGCTGAGCGAGCGTACTGACCGGTGCGGATGTAGATGTGCGCAGGCATATGAACGAGGTGGCCGGCGCCGGGGACGAGCGATTCCAGGCGCTCGGCCTGCGGCGTGGCCCGTCCCGGGCTGCTCGAGGCCTCGACCGCGTGGATGTAGTAATGATTCGCGCCCGGATGATTCGGGTTCGCCGCCATCACCCGCTCGAGCGTCGCGACGATCGTGTCGGTGCCATCTTCAGCCTTCCCCTCCTTGTCGTAGAGCCGCCACGGCCGCAGGTTCATCAGGCTTTCGGCGTAGAGCGTGCTGACGTCGGGGTCGTCCGGGAACCGCTTCACGGCATCGGCCATCGCCTCCGAATAGACGCGCTCGCGCGGAAGTTGATCGCCTTCGGGTTTTTCGACGTAGCGCTTCGCGAGGGCGTCGATGAGCGCCTGTTCCACCGGGCTGCCGTTCGCGGCGCGAGCCTTCGCCGCGGCCAGGTGCGTGTAAGCCTTGGCGATGCGATCGGCCGGCGCCGGATCGTTGATGTTGGTCCCGAGCGCAAGCGCCATGCCCCAGTGCGGCATCGGCGCCTTGTCGTCGAGGGCAGCAGCACGCGCAAACGACCTGAAGGCTTCCTCGTGATTGAAGCCGTATAGCAGCGTCAGTCCCTCGTTGAAGAACTGTTGCGCCTCCGGGCTCGAGGTCTCGATCTTCCGGCCGAACGACCCGAGGTTGCCGAGCAGGGTGGTGCGCGGCGGCGCTTCACCCCCGGCCGCATCGTGGCCGGTGTGCGCCTGCTCCGGCGGCGGTGCCTCAGGGGATGGGGCCGAACACGCTGCCGCCACGAACAGGCCCGTGGCCACGAGCGCAAGCCGAAACGACCGGAACATGACGCCTCCTTCGAGCGGAATGGTGTCTGAATTCTACGGTGATTCCCAGCCGGCGACCAGCAGCTGCACCATCTGAGCGCCCATCAGCAGGCTGGCCAGCGTCAGGTGCAGCACCTGGATCGTCGGCGCGAGCGCGACGTATGCCAGCGCAACGCCGAGCACGATCTGCAGCCCGGCCAATGCGACGACGGCGTAGGTCCATCGCGCCAGCCGGCGCGCCCCGGGGTGCTTCGACCAGAGCACGAGCAGCGTAATCAAGGCGAGCGACATCACCGCCAGCGCCATCGTCCGGTGCACGCTGTCGAACCAGCCGACGGTACTGAGCGCGGCGTCACGCGCCACACCTTCGTCGAGCGCATCGTCGATGGTTCCGCGGACCTGCGTGCCGAGCGCCACCTGGACGAGCGTGACGAGCATCATCACGACCACCGTGGTCACGAAGGTGCGAGACCGACGACTGCTGCCGGCGAGCGCGGCCGCGCCGCTGCCTCCGGAGCGCGCTACCGCCGGCAGGCGATAAGTCGCGTAGACCGTTGCGTAGAGCAGCAGCAGCACGATGGCGATGGCCACCACCAGGTGGGCGGTGACGATCCACGGGGCCAACGCGTGCGCGACGACCCGTCCCCCGAGCCAGCCTTCGTAGCCGGTCAGGAGAAGCGCGACGACGGTCGGCCACAGGATGTGCGGGTCGCGGCGGTGGTGGCGGAACGCGGACACCGTCGCCGCCAGGATGAAGAAGCCGACCGTGACGCCCAGCAACCGGTTCAGATACTCGGTCCACATCAGCGCGGGATTGAACGCCGAGGCGTCAAACTGCGGCGGCAGTTCGGCGGCAGACGCCGGCGGGATCCAGGAACCGAAGCAACGCGGCCAGTCCGGGCAACCGAGGCCGGCTCCAGAGACTCGCACCAGGCTGCCGACGAGGATGAGCGCGTAGGTCAGGGCGGTGGTCCAGACCGCGAGGCGTACGAACGGCGTGCGGGCCATCGAGCGGGTCACGCTTCGATTATCCGCCAGGGAACATGACCCCGAATTCGCGCGGATGGCGCACTTCGGTCCAGAGGTACCTCATGATCCGTTGTCGTCTCCGAACATTTGCGACGTGGTGCTGGACGAGCCTGCCGCTGCTGGCGGTACTTTTCCTGCCGACTACCGCCTTCGCGCAAACCGGCACCATTACCGGCACGGTGACCAACTCGGTCACTGGCGCCCTGATTGCCGACGTCCCCATTTTCATCATCAACAGCAACAACCTGTCGGAATCTGGCGTCGTCTTCCAGGGCACGACGAATGCCTCCGGCGTGTATACCTTCACCGGACCCGCTGGGGGTACTACGTTGCGGCGGTCGCTTCGGAAGAGGGCCTGGACTTCGTCGATCAGATCTTCGGGGGCCCGATGGCCCCAATCGATTTTCCCGATGCCGTTGAAGGAACGCTGGTTTCCGTGACTCCCGGCGGCACAGCGACCGCGAACATCGCGTTGCTTCCCGGCGGCCATGTGACGGGCACCGTCACCGACGCCGCGACGGGCGCTCCGCTGGCCAACATCTTCGTCCAGTCCGTGTATCGCTACAACAACGGCGACTACTATTACAAAGACGCGCGGACGGATGCCGCTGGACACTACGACATCGACGGGCTGGCGCCGGGCCAGATCTTCCTGTTCACCCACAGTGAGAACGTTCCGGGCTACGTGGACGAATACTGGGACAACAACCCGTGCGTCGGCCCCTGTTACAACTTCGACTCGAGCACCCAGGTGCCGGCGCCGACGCCGATCACGATCGTGACCGGAGTCACGGTGGCCGGAAAGGACTTCGCGCTCGATCCCGGAGGCGCCATTTCGGGCACGATCACGAACGCCGCGAACGGGCAGCCGATCGCGAACCTGACCGTCAACGTCAACGCGCTCGTCAACGGCAGTTTGCGCTTTCTCGGCAGCGTTACCACGAACGCCTCGGGCGTGTACCGCTTCGGCGGGCTGGCAACGGGCACCTACTTCGCTTCGACGGGAGTCGGCAACTCCGGCTTCATGAACGAGATCTACGACAACATCCTCTGCCCGCTCACGTGCACCAGCACGCAGAGCGGCACGGAAATTCCGGTCACTGTCCGGATCACCACCGTGGGCCGTGACTTCGCGCTCGATGGCACGGGCGGCGTGATCACGGGGACCATCACGAGGACGACCAGTGGCGCCGCGATCCAGAACGTGACCGTGACCGCGGTGGCGAGAGTCGGCAACAACCTGCTCACCCGGACCGCCACCACGAACTCCAGCGGCGTTTACCGTCTGGCCGGTCTGCCCGCTGGCGCCTACTGGCTGTACACCTCGGGCGGGTCGGGGTTCCCGCCCCCGATCAGCGAGATCTACCCCGATATCGCGTGCGTCAGCCTGTGCACGTCGAGCGCGGCGGCCGCCTCCGGAGAGGCGATTCCCGTGAGCCGGGGCGAGACCGTCGCAAACAAGAACTTCGCCCTGGCGGACGGCGGCTTGATCAGTGGAACCGTCCGCGACAGCGTCACCGACGCACTGTTCCCCGGCCAGACCGTCGAGCTCTATGTGCAGCAAGGAGCAGCCAGGGTGTTCGTCACCTCCACGGTGACCCCTGGGAACAATGTGTTCGGCTTCACCGGCTTGCCCGCGGGTACGTATTTCCTGGCGACCTCCGGCCGCACCGGCCACCGGAACGAGATCTACAGCGGCATCCCGTGCCCGGGAGTGACCTGCTCGCTCCAGGGAACATCGCCAACGCCGGTGCCGGTGACGCCCGGGGTCGCCACCTCGGGCCTGATCTTCCGGCTGGTACCCACGAGCTCGGTACGAGGCAAGATCACCAGCTCCGCGACCGGCGAGCCCCTGCCGGGCATCGGCGTCAGCTTGTATCAGAAGCCGACCGGTGCACTCGTTGACAGCGCCACAACCGACCGCAATGGCAACTACTTCTTCACGGTGGTGCCGGCCGGCACCTATGTCGCGCTGACCTCCAACGTGCTCGGCTACCGGAACGAAATCTACAACGACATCCCGTGTACGGGGGCGTGCTCGGTCGCGACGGCTACTGCGAGTGGCGCAGAGATCAACGTGGCCGGAGGGGTGACGACCGGCGTCAATTTCGCGCTCGATGCCCGGGTGAGCGCCCCCGCCGCCCCAACGAACTTCCGCGTGGTGATGACCGGGAGCACCGCCGTGTTCTCGTGGACAGCGCCCGGTTCCAACACCACCGGCGCTCCGGCCAGCTACATCATCGACGCCGGCTTCTCGCCCGGGACCACCGCCGTCAGTCTCCCGGCGGGAAGCGGCACCTCGTTCACGATCCCGGGCGTTCCCCCGGGCACGTTCTACGTCCGGGTCCGGGCAATCAACGCCGCCGGGTCCAGCCCGCCGTCGAACGAAATCACGCTCGGCATGTCTGCAGCCGGCGTCGCCTT
This sequence comes from uncultured Acidobacteriota bacterium, assembly GCA_963709325.1. Classification (GTDB taxonomy): domain Bacteria; phylum Acidobacteriota; class Vicinamibacteria; order Vicinamibacterales; family UBA2999; genus VFZN01. The sequence continues at coordinate 1,295,758 of CAVPVV010000003.1, forward strand.
GCCGGAAGCGCCGACGAGCGTCCAGGCGTTCATGCAGGATGGGCTGCTGACCATGACCTGGCTGCAGCCGGCGCGCGGCGGCCCGGCCACCGGCTACATCGTCGAAGCCGGGTCGGCAACCGGTCTCACGAACATCGGCTCGGTCACGGTGCCCGGCCGATCGCTGACGTTCGCCAACGTGCCCCCCGGGTTCTACTTCCTCCGCGTCCGCGCCACGAACGCGGGCGGGGCCAGCGCCGCCTCACCTGAGGTGATGATCGTGGTCGGCGGCGTGGCGGCCCCCCCGAACGCGCCGAGCTTCACGTCGCACACCGTGTCCGGCAGTACGGTCACGCTCAACTGGACGGCGCCCGTCGGCGGCACGCCGGCAACCAGCTACATCATCGAGGCCGGGTCGGCGCCCGGGCTCTCGAACCTCGCCGTGGCCAACACCGGCAGCACGGCGACGACGGTCAGCTTCGCGGGCGTGCCGCCCGGGACCTACTACGTCAGGCTGCGCGCCGTGAACGCCCAGGGCGCGAGCGTGGTCTCGAACGAACGGACGATCGTCGTGCAATAGCCTTTTGCAGGGCCCGGCACGGAATTCCGTGCCGGGCCGCGCAACTCCGCGTCGTCATCCCTGGGAGGCGCGACCCCAAATTCGCGCCGATGTCGCACTTGTATGGAAGAGGTACTTCCATGACGCGACGTCGACTCCGAACACTGGCAACGTGTTGGTGGACGGCCCTGCCGCTGCTGGCAGTGCTCTCCCTGCCGGCCACCGCATCCGCGCAGACCGGCAGCATTACCGGCACGGTGACCAACTCGGTCACGGGCGCGCCGATCGCCAACGTCCCCATCTTCATCGTCAACAGCACGATCCTGTCGGACGCCGGGGTGACCGAGACCCAGACCAACGCCTCCGGCGTGTACACCTTCACCGGGCCGGCCGGCGGGTACTACGTTGCGGCGGTCCCTTCAGAAGGGGGGTTGGACTTCGTCGATCGGATTATCGGAGGCCCCCAAGCCCCCATCGATTTTCCCGACCTCGTGGAAGGGGCGCTGATTGCCGTAACCCCCGGTGGCACCGCAATCGCGAACGTCGCGCTCCTGCCGGGCGCACATGTGACCGGAACGGTTACTGACGCCGCAACCGGCGCGCCGCTGGCCAACGTCCTGGTCCAATCGGTGTATCGCTACAACAACGGTGACTACTGGCTGACCGACGCGATGACGGACGCCGCTGGCCATTACACGATCCAAGGGCTGGCGCCGGGCCAGATCTTCCTGGTCACCCGCAGCTTCAACGTACCCGGATACGTGGACGAGTACTGGGACAACAACCCGTGCGTCGGCGGTTGTCAGGACTCCAGCACGCAGGTCCCGGCACCGACGCCGATCACAATCGTGTCGGGCTCCACGGTTCCGGCGAAAGACTTCGCGCTGGATCCCGGCGGCGTCCTGACGGGTCGGGTCACCAACACGGCAGGCGCGCCGATTCCGAACCTCGGTATGAATGCCCAGGTGCTCGTGAACGGCACGCTGCGGTCTCTGGCCGGCGTCTCGACGAACGTCGACGGCGTGTACCGTTTCTCCGGGCTGGCCACGGGGACCTACTTCGTCTTCACCGGAGTCGGCAACTCCGGCTACATGAACGAGCTCTACGACAACATCCTGTGCCCGCTCGGGTGCAACAACATCCAGAGCGGCACGGAGATTCCGGTCACCGTCCGAAACACCACCGCCAACCGCGACTTCCAGCTCGATAACACAGGCGGGGTCATCACCGGAACGGTCACCAGAGCGACCAATGGCACCGGCATTCAGAGCGTCACCGTGACTGCAGTGACACGAGTTGGCGCCAGCCTCTTCACCCGGAGCGCCACCACCAACGCCAGCGGCGTCTACCGGCTGGCCGGTCTCACCCCCGGCACCTACTGGTTGTACACGTCGAACACCGGGACGTGGGTAAACGAAATCTTCAACGACATCCCGTGCGTCGGAGGAGGCTGCAACAACACGGCGGCGGCCACGCTGGGGACCCCGATTGCCGTCGCCCGCGGGGCCACCGTCGCGAACCAGAACTTTGCGCTGGTGGACGGCGCATTCATCACCGGCGTTGTTCGGGATAGCGTCACCCTGACTCCCATTGCCGGGCAGACGGTCGAGCTGTCGATGCAGAGTGGCTCTGGCTCAACTTTCGTCGCCTCGAGGCAGAGTGGCAACGACGGGTACTTCAGCTTCGGAGGCGCCAGCCTCACCGCGGGAACCTATTTCCTGAACACGTCCGGGAAGACCGGCCACCAGAACGAGATCTACAACAACATCCCGTGCGGGCCAGGTGGGTGCGTCAACTTCGGGTCGGCCACACCGATCACCGTGGCGCTGGGCGCCGCCTTCAACTCCGGCAACTTCGACCTCGACCCGATTGCCGGCGGGCTGCGCGGCAAGGTCACGAGCACGGCAACCGGACTGCCGCTGGCGGGCATCACCGTCAGCCTGTACCAGCGGGTCGGCTCGGGCGTGTTCGTGGCCAGCACGGTCACGAACTTCCGCGGCAACTACTTCTTCGACTCGCTGCCGGGCGGAACCTACGTGGTGTTCACCAGCAATACGCTCGGATACCGCAACGAGATTTACAACGACATCCCGTGCACCGGCGCGTGCTCGGCGGCCACGGCCGCGTCGACCGGGGCCGCGATCAACGTCACTAATACCGCCTGGACGTCGGGTATCGATTTCGCTCTCGACGATCGGGCGAGCGTCCCGGCCGCGCCGACGAATTTCCGGGTGGTCATGAACGGATCGACCGGCGTCTTCTCATGGACGGCGCCAGGCTCCAACACCACCGGAGCGGCGACCAGCTACATCATCGACGGCGGTTTCTCGCCCGGCGCCACCGCGATCAGTGTCCCTGCAGGTACCGGCACCTCGTTCACCATCCCGGGCATTCCGCCTGGTACGTTCTACATCCGGGTCCGGGCGATCAACGCCGCCGGGTCCAGCCCGCCGTCGAACGAACTCACGCTCGGCATGTCTGCCGCGGGCGTGGCCTTGCCGGATCCACCGAACACGGTCCAGGCGTTCATGCTCGATGGACTGCTGACCATGACCTGGCTGCAGCCGGCGCGCGGCGGCCCGGCCACCGGCTACATCGTCGAAGCCGGGTCGGCAACCGGTCTCACCAACATCGGCTCGGTCACGGTGCCCGGCCGATCGCTGACGTTCGCCAACGTGCCCCCCGGGTTCTACTTCCTCCGCGTCCGCGCCACGAACGCGGGCGGGGCCAGCGCCGCCTCACCTGAGGTGATGATCGTGGTCGGCGGCGTGCGCGGCTCCCCCGAACGCGCCGAACTTCACGTCGCACACCGTGTCCGGCAGCACGGTCACGCTCAACTGGACGGCGCCCGTCGGCGGCACGCCGGCAACCAGCTACATCATCGAGGCCGGGTCGGCGCCCGGGCTCTCGAACCTCGCCGTGGCCAACACCGGCAGCACGGCGACGACTATCAGCTTCGCAGGCGTGCCGCCCGGGACCTACTACGTCCGGCTCCGCGCGGCGAACGCGCAGGGCGCGAGCGTGGTCTCGAACGAACGGACGATCATCGTCCAGTAAGAGACAGGAGATAGGAGATAGGAGGCAGGAGGTAGGAGAAGATCCTGCCTCCTCCTCCTCCTGATTCCTACCGATCTGAAACAATCTCCAGCGTTGAACCGGTCGAATGCGGTCATGACCGCGTTCGGCCATCTCCGCCTCGCCCTCCGTACGCTCGTCCGCAGCCCACTGTTCGCGCTCACGTCGATCGGATCGCTGGCCATCGGCATCGCTGCCAGCTCGACGATCTTCAGCCTCGCCGACGCGCTGTTCCTGCGGCCTCGGCCGGGCCTGGTGAACGAGTCACGGCTGGTCGATGTCGGCCGGACCACCGACGGTCAGGGCTTCGACAACTTCGGCTATCAGCTGCTGCTGGCGCTGCAGCAGGCCACTCAGGTCGAAGGCATCGCCGGATTCCGGATGGACGCCAACGCCGTCAGCCTGGACAACGGCAAGGGCGGATCTGAGGTCGCGTATGCCACGCCGGTCACCGCGAACTACTTCTCGGTGCTGGGCACCCGAGCCGCGGCCGGTCGGCTGTTCCTCGGCGACGAGGACCGGGTGCCGGATGGCGCTCCAGTGGCGGTGATCAGCCACACGTTCTGGATCCGCCGCTTCGCGGCAGCGGCCGATGCCGTCGGCTCGAATCTGCGCATCAACGGCCGCCCCTACACCATCGTCGGCGTGACCGAGGAGGGATTCCAGGGCAACACGTTCATCGGCACCGACTTGTGGGTGCCCTTCGCGATGGCGCCCCACCTTACCGGGCGCGCCAGCATGGAGCTGCTGACCGCCCACGGGCCGGTGTGGCACCTCGCGATCGCTCGGCTGAAGGACGGCGTCACCGCGCCGCAGGTCCGGGACGAGCTGAACGGCCTGCTTGCACCGCTCAAGGAAGCGCATCCGGAGGCCTACGGCCGCTGGAGCATCGACGTCCTCCCCTCAGCGAGAGTGCCCGGCGATCTTCACCGGCCGGCGGCGACGTTCGTCGGCGTGCTGTTCGCGCTCACGTTCATGGTGCTGGCGATCGCCTGCAGCAACGTCGCCGGGATGCTGCTCGCGCGCGCGATGGCCCGCGGGCGCGAGATGGCGACGCGGCTTGCGGTCGGGGCCGGACGGGCGCAGATCGCGCTGCAGCTCATGTCCGAAACGCTGCTGCTCTTCACGATAGCCGCAGTCGCGAGCACCGCGCTCGCATGGTGGATGACCTCCTTCCTCCATTCGTTCATGCCCGCGATGCCGATTCCGGTCGTGGTGGATCTGCACGTGGACGCCCGCGTGCTGGCGTTCGCCCTCGGGCTCGCGCTGGTGACCGCGATTACCTTCGGGCTGACTCCGGCGTTCCGCGCCACGCGCGTGGATATCGTCACCATGCTTCACGGTCAGCACGCGACACCGGATCGGAAGCGAATGCGTCTGCGTCACGTGCTGGTCGCGGCGCAGGTGGCGCTCTCTCTCGTGCTGCTGGTCACGACGGGAGTGTTCCTGCAATCGCTGCGGAGGGCGGCGAGCGCCGAGACCGGCTACGACGGCAGGCGCGTGCGGGTGTTCACGGTGAACACCAGCCTGGCGGGTCACGTCGGCCTGCAATCCGCCGCGCTCGCTGAACGGCTGCTCGATCGCATCGGCCGGATCGACGGCGTCGAGGCGGTCGCGACCTCGCGGATGATTCCGCTGCAAGGAGGCCGTCTTGGAATGGGGGCGCTGCGCGTGCCCGGTTACGCGAGCCCGCGCGGGGATGAGCTGTTCGACGCGGACTGGGACGTCGTGTCGACGGCGTACTTCGCGACCCTCGGCGTGCCCATCGTCGCCGGCCGCGCATTCACCGCAGACGATCGCGACGGCCGTCCCTACGTCGCGATCGTCAACGAGGCGTTCGTCGCAGCCGCGTGGCCAGGCCGCGAGGCCATCGGTCAAGTCATCGAGCAGGCAACCGCACGCAACCGCTTCGACCGGCCGCTGACAGTCGTCGGCGTTGCGCGAAACGCGAATTACCGAAGGGCCGGTGAATCGCCGGTGCCGTTCATCTACGTGCCGCACGCGCAGCAGCAGCAGACCGAGATGAACTTGTACGTTCGCGAGGCGCCGGGGCGACAGGTCTCCGCCGACGTGAGCCGGACGATTGCGGAAGTGGAGCCGAACCTGCCCATCATCACGAGCCAGTCGTTCGAGGAAGCGGCGGGGATCGGCCTGTTGCCGCAGCGGATTGCCGCATCCATCGCCAGCGGCGTCGGTGTCACGGGTTTGCTGCTGGCCGGTCTCGGCCTGTACGGGCTCATGGCCTTCCACTCCGCACAACGAACCCGTGAAGTCGCAGTGCGCATGGCGCTCGGCGCCACTGCGGCACAGGTCAGACGGCTGTTGCTCGGGCAGGCGGCGTCGATTGTCCTCGGCGGCGCCGCGCTGGGCGGAGTCCTGTCGGCAGGCGCGGCGATGAGCGTCCGCCGGCTTGTGCCCGGCGTGCAACCGCTCGACGGCCTGACCGTCGCGATGGCCGCGGCGGTGCTGGCCGCCGTTCTGCTGACGGCAGCGTGGCTGCCGGTCCGCCGGGCGGCCGATGCGGATCCGGCTGCCGCGCTGCGGGCGGAGTAAACCCTGGGAGGGGCGTCATTCGCCCCAGATGATGAGCCGACCTCCCTGGCTGACAATCACCATGGCAAGCACCTCCTGTTCTTGGCAATCGCAATTCCCGGACGCTTTCCGCCACTAGTGTCTGGTAGCATGGCGGCGTTTCAGGAGGCCCCACGATGGCTCAGACGCTCACCCGCCGCCAGTTCGTCCAGACCGGCACCGCCGCCGGTGTCGCGCTCGCCAGCACCGAGACGCTGTTCGGGAAGTCGGCAGCCATCCAGACCGGGGTCAAGCCGGTCGTCATCTCCTCCGACAACGGCAACGTCTACAAGAACGGGGGCAGCAAGGTCGGCGTGCAGGTGGCGTTCGAGATGATCACCAAGGGCAGCGACGTGCTCGACGCGGTGATCGCCGGCGTCAACCTGTGCGAACTCGACCCCGCCGACACGAGCGTCGGCTACGGCGGGCTGCCGAACGCTGACGGCGTGGTGCAACTCGACTCATGCTGCATGCACGGCCCGCTGAAGCGCGCCGGCGGCGTCGCCGCGATCGAAGGCGTGCGCACGCCGTCGCTGGTCGCGAAGGCGGTGCTGCAGAACACCGATCATCACCTGCTGGTCGGGCGCGGCGCGCAGGAGTTCGCGCGCAACATGGGATTCAAGATCGAGGACGACCTCAACACCGAGACTTCGCGCAAGCTGTGGCTGGAATGGAAGCAGCGCATCGATCCCGAGCACTACCTCGATCCGAAGAAGCGCGGCGACGCGGCAATGATGGCCGGCCTCAGCATGGTGCGCGACGGCCTCATCGATCCGAACCACTTCTGGGGCACCATCAACTGCGACGGCATCAGCCCCAAGGGCGACATCTGCGGCGTGACGACGACCAGTGGCCTGGCGTGGAAGATACCGGGGCGCACGGGGGACTCGCCGATTCTCGGGGCCGGGCTTTACGTCGACAACGAAGTCGGCGCGGCCGGTTCGACCGGGCGCGGTGAAGCCAACCTGTACAATTTGTGCTCGTTCCTGATCGTCGAGCAGATGCGGATGGGTAAGTCGCCGAAAGACGCTGGCATGGAAGCGCTCCGCCGTGTGCAAAGAAATACGATAGAAAAACGTCTCCTTAATGGGCGCAATTTCCCAAATTTTGGATTGAATTTTTACATCGTTAACAAAAAGGGCGAGTGGGCCAGCGTGTCCCTCTACCCGTCGAAATTCGCGGTCTGCACGGAAAACGGGCCGGAAACTCGCGATACAGAGCCATTGTTGACGGGTAATCCGACCGAATAACCTGCACGCTTCGGCACCTTTCCGCTGTCCACGTGCGAGGTCAGCGGAGGACGGCACCGGCTTTGCTGATGTGCGACGCGAGCCTGCCATGATGACCGTCGTCCCAATGCCGGAGCCGCGCGGCCGGGTTACCCCGGAGCAGGGTCACGTGGAGCCCGGGGCGTCGCCTGTTACCCCAGAGACCACGGCGTCGCGGGCGAAGAAGAAAAAAGACAAAGTTCGATCCGCCTGGATCTCGTTCGCCGGCCGGATCGTCGCGCAAGTGACGGGCGCGATGGTGAGCGTGGCGCTCGCCCTCCTGGTGCTGCACAAGGGCGCGCAGGAGCCGAAACCCACCAAGGCGTCGCCACTGCCGGTTCAGGTGGTGGACGTGTCAACGGCCGCGCACCACACCGGGTCTGCGCCCAGGATTGCCGGACCGGCCATCGCGGTGTTGCCGCTCGATAACTTCTCCGGCAACCCGGCCGAAGATGCGATGGCCGATGGCATGACCGAGGCACTGGTCGCAGAGTTGGCGCAGATCCCAGGGCTGACAGTGATCTCACGCACCTCCGCGATGCAGTACCGCGGGGCTCACAAGCCACTGCCGGAGATCGCGCGCGAGCTCGGAGCGACGCACCTCATCGAAGGATCGCTCGTCGCCGACAAGGGGCGCATGCGGGTGACCGCACAGCTGATCGACGCATCGTCGGATCGCCACCTCTGGGCGCACACCTACGACCGCGCGGCCGGCGACGTCCTCGGCATTCAGGCAGAAGTCGCACGCACGATTGCCGGAGAAGTCGGCGCGGCGATCGTTGCCACCGACGCTGATCGCTAGTCACGGCTGCGGCGCTTCGGTACGCGCCAGGCGCGGGTCCGGATCAGCGGGCCCGCTTCGACTTCCGGCTTCCAATCGAGCGCGGCTTCGGGCACTCCGGCAAAGCGAGTGCGGACGAGCGGCTCCTCGAATTGATCCAGCACCCACCACACCTCGTAGCCTTGTGCGTCGAGCAGCGCCAGTGACGTTCGAAGTGACGTGCGATCGAGCGCGTCCCATCGGAGGATCGAACGGCCGGTGAGGTATCGCATGCTGCCGCTCTGCTCCGAGGTCAGCATCACGGCACGGGCGTCGATCTTCCGCTGCAACAGGGCTCCGGCTTCGCGGGCGCGGGCGGTCACAGCGGCGATCTGAAACACGCCGAGTTCTCGTGCGGTGTGCAATGCGGTGGCGGTAATGGTGAGCGCGAGCGCAACGATACCCGCGGCACGAATTGTCTGCGGCAATCGCTCAAGCGCGTTGGCGATCGCGGCCGCCGCCAACGCTGAGACGACGGCCAGTGCCGGTAGCAGGAAGCGGACGTAGGTCCAGACCTCGAAGACGGCGTAGACCAGATATGCAACGATCACAGCTGCGGCAAAGATGAGCAGCCCGGCGACTGGCGGTGACGCCGAACGTCTTGAACCTCGCATCGATACCACCAGAGCCGCCGCGAGCGTGCAGACGAACGCGGGCTCAGCCTGCCAGATCCATCGCGCGTACAGCTGGGCGTTCGACGGAATGTTGGCAACCCTGAAGAGGTCGCCGGCCGTTCCGTAACCGGAGGTGAGCGGCGAACCGTACCAGCGCCACTGCACGAAGGCGATGAGCGCGCCGGCACAGGCAACGGGGAGCGAGAACCAGGCGCCGGCAGTCGTCCGCTTGCCGGCTGGGTGCGCGCGGATCACGACCGCAAGCGGAATCGCCGCAAGCGGCGCGAGGTTGGGCCGTACTGCGACCGCGACGGCGGCGGCAATGCCCGCGGACAGCGGCGAACCGTCGATCACCAACCACCAGCAGAGCGCCCATGCTGCGGTGACAGGCACGTCGCTCATGGGTTGAAACACGTGGATCAGAAACGTCGGTGACGTGGCCAGGAGGAGCGCTGTGAGTAATGCAGCGAGGCCGCCGCCGAGGCGCCCCGCGATCGCGCTAGCGGCCAGCACGGCGATGCCCGCCGCGATCGCGACCATCCACGCCGCTCCCACAGTTCCGGCGATCGCGTGGGGGATCGCCATGAGCAACGGCAAGCCGGGAGCATAGGTCGGCACCTGCCAGCCGCGCTCGACTGCTGGTCGCCACCCCAGCGGCGTGGTGGCCGAGGGCGGCAGCCGCCATTCCGGCAAGCCCATGAGCTCATCGAACCGGCGCGTCTCGAGACGCGACCACATCTCCGCCTGGCTCAGGTAACCCGACGCGTCGGCGCCGTTAGCGGAATACGTCGCGAACCACAGCGCCGCAAGACAGGCGCAGAGCGAGATCGCGAACGCCACTCGCTGGCCGTTTGTCTCCAGCCAGCTGCCGAACCACGCGAGATCATCGCGAATGCCGCTGCTTCGCCACGCGCTCGCGATCCACGCCAGCAGCAGCGTGGCGGCCGCGGCGGCCGGCAGCGACCACGACCGGGCCGAAACGCGAACGCCGCCAACGGAAGCGACGAATCCTCCGCTGACGGCGATCAGAACGGCGGCGACGAGCGCGGCGGTCGAAGCCGCGAGAACCGCGCGGCGCTTCACCTTATCGCTTGGGGATGGTCCAGAAATAGACCTTGCGACCCTCGACGTCGAGCTCCTTCTCGGGCTTCCAGTCGCCCATATCGAAGGCGTGAGAGACGATACGCGTGCCCGGCCTGAGCTCCTTCATCAGCTTCGGCATCAACTTGACGTTCAGCGAAGGGAGCAGGTACAGCGTGACGACGGTCGCCTTGCTCAGGTCCTGCTCGAACAGGTCGCCCTGGACGATGGTGACCTTGTCGCCGACGTTGTTCTTGGCGACATTTTCCTTGGCCTCCTTGATCCGCTGCGGGTCGATGTCGATTCCCACGCCGGTGGCGCCGTACTTCTTCGCCGCGGTCACCGGAATGCGGCCATCGCCGCAGCCCAGGTCGTAGACAATATCGTTCTTGCCGACGTTGGCGACCTGCAGCATGGCTTCGACGACGGCTTCAGGCGTGGGCACGTAGATGACGTCGGGGCGGCGGGTCGGTGCTTCCTGGGCGAACGCGGCGCTCGCGCCGGGAATGCTCGCCACGATCATCGTGGCCACCAGGACGACAGACCGGATCGACATGTGTGGAAACCTCCTGAGCGGTCGTGAGCAACGAGTATAGCCCAGGCCTTTCGCGCGCCTGGCCGTGGCTGGTTGCGGCCGCGCTGGCCCTGCTGCTTGCCGCGGCGCTGGTGCCGGCGATGCGTCACATGCGCGAATCGCCGCCCGCTCCGCCTGCGCCGCTGCGCGCCACCTGGACCACACGCGCCGACCTTGTGGTCGGCGCGGGCAGCGAATATCCCTTTGGACTTTCTCTCGCGCCGGACGGCCGCCGTGTCGTTTTCCCCGCCGGCCGCGACGGTCATGCCAGTCTATGGCTGCAGGACCTCTCGACGGGAAGTGCGGCCGCATTGCCCGGTACCGATCGCGCGGTGTTGCCGTTCTGGTCGCCGGATGGAACGCGGGTTGGCTTCTTCGCTGACAGCGCGATCAAGGTGATCACGCTCACCGACGCGCGCGTCGATGTGCTGCACGCGGTCGAACGCGCCCGTGGCGCGACGTGGACCCCGCGCGGCGAGATCGTGTTCACCGACGACGAAGGGGGACTGTCCCTGGTGTCCGCTGCCGGACAGTGGGGACAGTCCCCTGATGCGGATCGAAGCAGGGGACTGTCCCCTCCTGCGGCGCGGCGGGTGACGAGCGTCGACCCGGATGCTGGAGAAGTTGCGCATCTGTTCCCCGCGTTTGTTGCAGATGGCGCGTACGTCGTGACCTTCGTGCGCGCGGAGTCCGCCGCACGCCAGGGTTTGGCTGTCGTCGCGCTCGGCGACGGTACGCGCACGCGGCTTGCCGGATCGGCGGCGAGCGCCGTCGCCGCTGGCAATCGACTGCTCTACGCGAATGACGGCGCGCTGGTGAGCCAGATGCTCGACGCTGCCACGGCGCGGCTGGTCGGCCGTGCCATCGTGCTCGGCGTGCACGTCGGACAGAGCACGCTCGGGCAACTGCTTGCCACCGCCTCGGCGGACGCGCTCGTCTACAGCGAACCGATCGCGGGGCTGCAGGAACTGGTCTGGATGTCGCGATCGGGCGAGCGGCTGGGCACGCTCGGCTCACCCGCCGACAGCTGGAGCGTCCGTATCGCGCCTGATGGACGCCGGGTTGCGGTCACCGTCCTCGAGCCGCTGCTCCGCACGCTCGACGTCGTGCAGTACGACAGACGCACGCTGATGCCGTCGCGAATTTCGTTGTCCATCGACGCCGACGAATCGCCGGCCTGGTCGCCCGACGGGCTGCGCATCGCGTGGGTACAGGCTGGGAAGACGCTGATGGTGCGCGGCGCCGGCGCGGTCCTGCCGGCCGAGACGATCGCGCGATTCGACGAACCGATTCGCGTCACCGACTGGACCCCGGACGGTTCGGCAGTGCTGATTTCGCGCACGATGCCCGGCACCCGCGAGGACCTGTGGCTGGTACCCGTGAAGGGCGGAGCCGCGCCGCGGGTGCTGGTGTCAACGCCGTTCGCCGACGTACAGGGCGATATCTCGCCGGACGGCCGCCTGGTGGCGTACGCCTCCGACGAATCGGGGCAATTCGAAGTTTACGTGGAAGCTATCCAGGACCGCTCCCCTGAGCCCGGCACCCGCGAGCGAGTGTCGAGCGGAGGGGGCAGCGATCCACGATGGAGTCGCAATGGCCAGGAGCTGTTCTTCCGACGCGGATCGGAGATCCACGTTGCCACGCCGGCATTAGGAAGGGGACAGAACGCGGTGGCCGCGACGTCCACCTTGTTTAAGACGGAACTCCCGCCTCGATCGTTCGATGCCAGTCCGGACGGAAAGGGTTTCCTGCTGAGCTTGCCGGCGGCCGCCCCACCCCCGCCGGCGACGATTGTCCTGAATTGGGCGTCGCCCCCCAGCGCGCCGCAACCTTGATACGGTGCGACTAGAGGGACTGTCCCCAGATGCGACCCGGATCAGGGGACTGTCCCCCTTTCACCCGCCGAGGCGTCAGGAGTCGAAGGTCACGACGACCGGGCCGTGGTCGCTGGTCCCGACCTCGCGCATGACCGACGAGCTGGCGGCCCTCGAGGCGAGCGGCGCCGAGGCGAGCACGTAGTCGATCCGCCAGCCGATGTTCCGCTGGCGCAGGTTGCGCCACGGCGCCCACCAGGTGAACAGGTTCTCGTTGTCGGGGTCGAGGGCTCGGCCGACATCCACGAGGTTCCGCGAGATCAGCCGCTCCAGCACCTCACGCTCCGCCGGCCGCGTCCCGATCTGGTTCGGCTTCCGCTCCTTGGGATGAACGTCGCGCTCCTCGCGCGCCACGTTCAGGTCCCCGCAGATGACGATACGACGACCCTCGCGCTGTGCCTCCTCCGCCCAGACGTCGAGCGCGTCCAGGAACCGCAGCTTCGCCTCGTAGTCCTTACCGCCATTCGGCACATAGACGGTGGCAACGGTCAGCGACTCCTCGCCCGACAGGACATCCACCGTTGCGATCCGCTGCTCGAAGTCGAAAGCCGGGTGCGCGATAGAGGGCTCGACAACCGCCAGCGCCTTCGATACCAGCATGCCGACGCCGGAGTACCCCTTCTGGCCGTGCCAGAACGCCCAGTAGCCTTCGACGTCCCGCAGTTCGAACGTCAGTTGATCCAGCGAAGCCTTGATCTCCTGGAGGCAGACCACTGACGGCTGCTCAGCGGCCAGCCAGGCAAGCAACTCGCCCTGGCGGGCGCGAATGCCGTTGACGTTCCAGGTCGCAATCTTCACGTTACTGAATCCGTCCCTCGAGCAGGTCGTAGGCGCGGTAGACGCCGTGGTTCAGCACGCCGACGTCCTTGAGCGCCGGCACCTCCGGATAGTCAGCGATGTGCTTGCGCATGTCGATCTGCCGCGCCGCCTCCTCAGCGCTGACGCCCGAGTCGTGGAGCTTCTTCGCCTGTTGCCAGAAGTCGGCGAGGTAGGACTTGAAATGATCGATCTTCACCTTCCCCTGGAACGCCTCGCCGTGGCCGGGGAGCACCCAGTCGAAGTCCAGCGCGCGAAGCTTGTCGAGCGTCGCCGACCAGTCGGGCACGAACGCGTCGCCCAAGTACGACGGCCCCGCCGTCAGCAGGTCGCCGGAAGCCACGACCCGTTCCTTTGGCAGGTACACGACCACGTCGCCGCCGGTGTGGCCGCGCCCGAGGAAGAGCAACCGGATCTCGCGGCCGCCGCGATAGAGCGTCATCGAGTCGGTGAGCGTCATCGTCGGCGGCTGGACCTTCACCGCCGCGCTCGCTTCGCGATACTGCAGCTGGATGGAGAGCTGCTCGCGCACGTTGTCCTTTGCCGGACCGTCGGGCATGCCATCGATCTGCTTCGTGAGCTGGGCAATCTGGACCGGGATACCGCTGGTGACGAACATGTCGTACGACCGCCCGCGCGTGGACTCGCCGGCGGCGAGCATCCGCCGCGTGAACTCGTGGCCGATGATCTCCACGTCCGACCCGTACACCTGGTTGCCGTGGGCGTGGTCCCAGTGGAAATGGGTGTTGATGACGTAGCGGATCGGCTTGTCGGTCACCGTCTTGATCTGCTCGGCCAGCGCCCACGCCGCGGCTGGCGTACTGTGCGAATCCACCACCAGCACATCGTCGGCATTGACGATGATGGCGGCGTTGCAGCCGACCGAGAGCGCGCCGGTGCCGACGGCGTGGTAGATGCCGTCCTGGATCTTGTTGAGGCGAAACGCGTCGCCCTTGAATGCAGCGCCGGGCGGCCTGGGCCGCTGCGCGGCGTCGGGCCGCACGATGAGGAGCGCAACGCCGCCGAGCACGAGGAGGGAGAGCACCGCGACACGTGTGGTCATAGGCTCGGCAATTGTATGTGCGGGCCGGGCCATCGTGGGCGCATTTACGCTGGCGATTGTGCTGACTTGGCGTTCGCGGAGGTTCGAGCGACCGTGCCCGCGGACTCGTCTGGCTGCTGCTGCCGCGGCTCGTAACGATATATCCGCAACGGCAGGCTATGCCTGGGCTAGTCGACGAGCGTGCGTGGATCACCGAGGTGAACGAGCAGCAGATCTGATTGACGGATGGCGGCGGTCAACCGCAAGCGGTCGAGAGGCGCATCGCGCGCGACGCAGGCGCGCACCGCTTCTACCTGGAGGACGATCCGCGCGAGATCGACGACCCTTTCCACGGCGCGGAAGCCGTCCCCAAGGTACATCGCCCACGACGCGTGCGCCTTCGCCGACAGGTACCGTCCGATGACCGCGGACCAGCGGGCCCACGAGGGAGCGGCCAGCTCCCGCCACGCGGCGTCGGCCGCTGCCGGCGCCTCCGGCCACGCCCATCCGGGCAACACCGCCGACCGCGCCCGCTCGTATTGATCCAATGATGGCGCGTCAGGCACGGCAGTATCGGCGCTCAGGCGCGACACCAGAGCGGACTCGAACGCGGTCACGTCCTCCCACGACAGCAAACGTGCGCCGCTTCCGTCTGCAGGCGGCAGCGACTCACGCGCGTCCAGCCCTTCCGGGATCGGTCCGTCACTGAGCACCGGCGGGCCCTCGACCACTCGCGCTTCGTTGTCTTGGAAGAGTAAGCCGACCGCGGTTGGGCAGTAGTGTGACAGCGTGACGTGCACCCCGCGCGGATCGATGACACAGACAAACGGAAAGTGCTCGCACGAGCGCGGGCGCCATTCGTGAATCGCACACCCGCCAGCCACCGGCGCGCCCGCATCGGCGTAGGAACCTCCCCGATGAAAAACACAGGCTCCCGACGGCTGCTGGGCCAGGACACCTGAAACGTCGCCAGGGGATCCCGGCGCGATACGAAACCACTCGAGCGGCGCGTTCAACCTGCCGCTCGCAATGGCCCGCGACACAGCGGCAGCCCGATCGGGCTCGATCGGAATCGGCCAGCGCGCCGTGCAGCACGCGCCGGAATGGCGGCACGCGTAGTCCAGGTGCGTGCTCAGCCAGAACGTCTTCACGGACGCTTCACGCCCGAGTACTCCAGCATCTGCGTCGCGAGGTCCATCGGATAGGAGATGGTGACGTCCGTGATCTTGCCGTCAGGAGCAGTCACGGCCGTCAGCTTCGGCTGGACGAACCCGGTGTAAGAAGGCAGGTTCAGCTTCTCCACGCGGGCCACGACCTCGTCCCGCTGCTTCGGATCGAAGTGGATCCCGTATGTGTCGAACAGCTTCTTTGCGGCGACGTAGTCGCCTTCGGATTTGATCCTCTGGACCTCGGCGAGGAGCTTGCCGACGCCTTCACGGAACGCCGCGGCATCGGCCATCACGAGATACGTCTTGCCGTCCCGCGTGCGCTGCTCGATGGCCTTGGTATTCGCCATCAACCACCGGACGATCATCTGCCGGTTGCGCATGTGGTCTTCCTCGATCTGGCTCCCCTCGCGAACGCGGCGAAGCTGCACGAGGGCGTTCCGCGTGTATGCCTCGTACTCGGTCTGAACGACTGCGTCGTGGTCGGCAGCCGGGATGACGCCGAGTTCGACAAGCTTCTTGTCGGCGAGGAAGTAGAGCCCGACGAGATCCGCGCGACCTTCTTCGAGCGCCGAGAACTGCTCCTTGATGAGCGCCTGGGGGCTGGCTTTCTGCCCCTCGGCCTGCCGTCCCGACGCGTGCCCGATGACCTCGTGCATGTCGGTGATCAGCGATCCGCTGAAGTCGGCGAACTTCGTGGACCGGGCAGCTTCCTCCGGTGTCCACGAGAACTCTCCGCGCATCGTCCCAGGCGTGCTCTTGTCGTACGCCTCGGTCACATTCGACAGCGCCACCGACTTGCTCCCGTACTTCTCACGGATGGCCTGGTCGTTCGGAAGGTTGATCCCGATCGGCGTAATCGGGCCGGAGTCACCGGTTTCGACGACGACGTCGATCGCGTTGGCGACGATACCCTGGACATTCGACTTCCGGTATTTCGGATCCCAGGGCATGTGATCCTCGAACCACTGTGCGTTGTCAGCGAGCTTCTTGATCCGCGCAGTCTTCTCCTGATTCACGTAGAAGACCAGGCCTTCCCAGCCCCCTTTGACGCCCCGCGGATCGAGGTAGACCTCGATAAAGCCGTTAATCGTGTCCACCGGCGACGCCCTGTCCTCCACCCAGGCGATGTCGTACTGCTCGCGATCGGCGACTTCGCCGGTCCGGTAGAACTTCACGAGCGCGGCCAGAGCCTTCGCCGTCGGCTCCGGAGCAATCGCCCGTGCGGCTTCGAGGTGCTTGATGATCTCGGTGATTTGCGGACCGTAGCGGCCGTCCGCCTTGTAGACCTCTTCCGCGAGCTTGCCGTCCTTCTTCACCAGCCGCGAGTTGAGCCCGTGCTTCTCGGTGAACCCCGTGAGGTCGGGCATCGACACGCCGGCGTACAGGTTGTTGGCGCTCGCGAGGAGGATGTCCTTGCCGGGCCCGGGCGCCTTGTTGGTGACGATCGGATCCACGCTGGGATCGAAGAACATCGGCTGCAGGCGCGCGAGAAGCTGATCCAACGACTCGCCGGCTCCGGTGGTGAACGTTGCGCCAGCGTCGGCAGCCGCCTTTGCGGCCGCGGCAAACGCGTCGGGCGTGCAGGCGAGCACGAACTTCCGCGCGGTGAGGTTGTTGTATGGACCGTTGTTCAGCCAGAACAGCTTCGTGTAGCGCTGGATCTCCTTGAACGTAGCCGGGGCCACGGCCTTCTCGTGCGTGAAGATCTGCTCCAGCACGCCGCGCATCGCCAGCGCATCCTTGTGCTTCTGATCGATAAAGATATCGCGTCCGGCCAGCGCCGCCTGATAGAGGTGCCAGAGCAGCGTCTTCTCCTGCAGCGGCAACGACGCGAACCCGTCTGCGTACAGCTGCACCACCGCCGCATCGTCCACCCGGTCGAGCAGGTATTTGTGATCGCCTCCGGACGCCGCCGGCGCCGACGCCGATGCCGCTCCCCCAGCGGGCGATGACGAGGGAGCCGGCCCCGGGCTGGAGCACGCGGCGACGAGGAGAATCGGGAGAAGCGCCGGCAATCGCCGCGACAAGAAACGGAAGTCCATAGCCTGCCCAGTATAGTGAACCGGAGCGCACCGGGCTGCCGCCGCCGCGACCGGCGCGTCAACGCAGATTCAGTACCGTTCGGGCCGCTGCCACGACCGCGTTCAATCCTCGGGATGCATCGAGACGTTGCCACGAAACGACACCCTGGTCGTGCGCGATTTGCTCGGCTAGTACGTCAGCCGTCGCATCCGACGCATCGCCTGTGCGTGCGCGCAGCCGCCCGGCCAGTGCCGCTGCCGGCGCCTCGAGCCAGAGACCGGCGAAGCCCACACCAGCGTGGCTTGCCACGTCCGCGATGGCTTCCCTGGTCTCAGAAGACAGGAAGGTCGCATCGACGACTACGGAAGCTCCCGCGCGGAGCAGATCCGCGGCCCTCACGCCAAGCGCGTGATACACCATCTTGGTCACCTCCGGCGTGTAGGCCTCCTGGCCGAGACGCTCCTCGGGCTCGTGGTGGCGCAGGATCTTGCGCAGGACGTCACTGCGGAGCACGACCGCGCCCGGCATCACCCCGAGCAGCGGTGCCAGACCGGCAGCGACCGTTGACTTGCCGGTACCGGAGTAGCCGCCGATCGCCACGAGCCTGGCGGGCAGGGGTTCAGCGCCGCTCCGCTCTGCCAGTTCCAGGTATTCACGCGCTCGCGACTCGTGTTCGAGCCGGCGTGCGGGGTCGGTCTCGAGCGCGGCGCTCGCAAGGCTGGTCTTCGAGCGTACAGCCGCACGGCATCCCTGGAAGAACGGAAGCAGCGCGAGACCGCCAACGTCACTGGTGCGCAGAAGGTACTGGTTGAACAGCGCGTTCGCCTCGAAGGCGAGGCCACGCCGCTCCATGTCCATCAGCAGGAACGCCAGGTCGTACCACACGTCGATGCACGCGAATGAGTCGTTGAACTCGATCGCGTCGAAGAGGGTCGGCCTGCCATCGAGCAGGACGATGTTCCGGAGGTGGAGGTCGCCGTGACACTGGCGCACGAAGCCGCCGGCGCGGCGGGTCTCGAGGAGATCAGCGTGTCGATCGAGGGCCTGCGCCCATGCGCCTGCCAGAGCATGCACTCGGTCCGGCGGCACAACATCCGGTGCGGCGCCGAGCGATCGGACGTTGTCGTCCACCACGTCGCGCATGCCGTCGGTGCCGCCATGGTGCGGCGTCGGCATCGCACCGGCGTGGAACGCGGCAATCGCGTCGGCGAGCCGAATCGCCAATTCGCGCGTGAAGCCGCCGGCGGCGGCAACGCGATCGAGCAGCGCTTCGTCATCGAAACGCCGCATCACCACCAGCCAGTCGACGACTGCTCCGGTCCCGTCAACAGCGAACGAGCCGGCCGCCTCGCGCGTGACTTTCGCGGTCCGCTCGTAGAGGGTCGGCGCTGTCCGCCGGTTCAGCCGGACCTCTGCCTCGCAGGCGTGGTGGCGCCGTTCGAGCGTCGAGTAATCGAGAAAGGGATAGCGCACCGCGCGCTTGAGTTTGTAGGCGCGCGAACCAGCCAGAAAGATGTGGGCGCTATGGGTGTCGATGCGCTCGACTGTCGCCGGGCTCTCGGGGTAGGTGGTGGGCTTTCCGAGGGCGTCTACGACAGCGCGTTGCGCCTGGCCGCCCGTGTCCATAGATGGTCCTCGATCATCAGTGGACGGCAGGCGCGCTCAGCGCAGCGGAGCGCCAGTCAGGATGCGTTTCGCGCAGGATGTCGAGCGCGGCGCGGCCGAGCTCCGACGAGGCACGCTTGTACTGCGGTGCGGTGTCGCGCCCGCTCAGGATGTCGCGCATGCGTGCGAACAGCGCCAGGCGGACCTGGTCGGGCAGCGCGCTGGTCACGGGCGCGTAGACCATGTAGCTCACCGGGTAGCGGAAGAGGCGAGACGTGCGATTGAAGTCGCGCAGCGAGCGGCCGTTCGCGTCCTTCGGCCCGCGAGCGGTAAACGATTCCGCGAAGCCGGAGCCGCCGCCAATCGGCCCGTCGAGCGGCGCTTCGTCCACGAAGAGCAGGTAGTCGGCGGTCTCGCGGAGCAGGTCGGCGACGGGTCCGGTCTTCACGTCGAGCGTTCCGTCGGCGGCCGCCGCGCGCGCCTGCCAGCCGAGACGGGTCAGCAGGTTCATCGCGTGCATCTGGTGATCGAACACGGCCAGCGCGGTCACATCGCTGAACGGCGACAGATACCGCTCCACGGGCACGCGGCCCTCCAGTGTCGGCACCTCCGACGCGGTGGCCGCCGGCTTGCGCTCGGGATCGACCACGATCGTGTTGCCGAGATGCCGAAGCGAGTCCGGCGCGCCGGTGACCAGCCAACCGCCCCACCGCTCGGCGTAATCGCGGCGGTGGTCGACGTTGTAGTTGCCGAGATCCGGGTGCGGACGACCATCGCCGCCGGTAAGGATGCTGCGCGCGATGAAGCCCGGCACGTCCATCGTGTTGGGTGTGATGTGGCAGCGCAGGCAATCGGCGTGGCCGACGAAGGCGGGCGAAGCGGTGCGCGTCTGCGCCACGGTGTAGAAGTGGGCGCCGCCCTCCGCGTCCTGGACGGCGATCTCGAGCTGCACCGCGCCAGGCACGTGCGACACGATCACCCGGTCGTTGAAGTAGAACGCGCGCGGGTTCTGGGGGCTGGTGAGCGCCTGCTCGGCGCCCGTCTTGGAGAACAGAAGGATCTGCGACGAGACAGGGACATCGAACGCATCCAACACCGCCCGCAAGTAGCCTCGACGCTGGTCGTACTCCACGCTCTTCTCGAGGGCGCGCGTCGCGTCGGCGACGATCTGGCTGGCCCCGATCGGCTGGTAGCCGATCGCCGGGTGTTGGTGCAGGAGTCCTGGCAGCGGGACCTGTCCGGCCACGGCCACACTCCATGTTGCGGCCACGGCCGCCATCCACGCTCCGATCCGCATCTGCCCGCCAAGAATACCCGGCAAGGCCGCCGTCGCCGGTCATCGAATGTAACCAGCGCTAAAATGCCGATAGGAGGCACGAATGCATCGATTTTTTGTCCCGACGACGGCCCTGGCCCTGACTCTGCTCACTTCGACCGGGCTGGTAGCGCAGAAGACCACCGAGCTCAAGCCCGGCGAGGGCGGCAGCCCGCACGTCCGCAGCGAATGGACGGTGGATGGAGCCAACATCTCCATCGAGTACGGCCGGCCGTTTGTGAAGGGGCGTCCGATCGCCGTGGTCGCGCCGCCGGGCCAGGAGTGGCGGACCGGGGCTGACGAAGCGACGACGATCAAAACCGACAAGGCGCTGATGTTCGGAGCGCTCCACGTGCCGCCGGGCACCTACACGCTCTACACGATCCCATCGGACGGCAAATGGCAGCTGATCGTCAGCAAGAAGACCGGACAGTGGGGCACTCCCTATCCCAAGGGAGAAGACCTTGGCCGCGTCGCGATTGCCGCCGGCAGCGCTCCTGCCGCCGCCGAGCTGCTCACCATCAGCATCGATGACACGAAGGCGGGTGCCACGCTGCACATCGACTGGGGCTCGACGAGGTTGAGCGCGCCATTCACGACGATGTAAGCGCTCAATCAGCAATGGACAGGCGCGCGGCCAGCGCCAGCGCTCGCGCGTAGTCCTCAGGTGTGTCGAGGTCGAGGAAGGCGCCCTCGTCGTCTACCGCGACGTTCGCGATTTCGTGCGCGTGGGCGTGCACCACAGGCTTGGCACCGCGCGTCGGGTCCGCGGCGCGAAGCTCGGCAAAGATGCGGCGGTCGAACAGGACCGGATGACCGTGCATGTCACCGCGCGCGGGCCGCACGATCGGCGCGCGTGTTTCACGCCACGTGTCGATCAGCCGGCGAACGGTGGCCGGCGCCACCAGCGGCACGTCGACGAGCGTCATCAGCACGGCCTCGATCCGGCCATCGTCCACGGCGTTCAACCCGCAGATGAGCGACGAGAGCTGCCCGTCGGCCCACGCGGAATTGTCCACGACCGAGACCCGCGCATCGGTTTCGTCGAGCGCATCGCGAACGGCGTCGGGGTGGGCACCGGCCACGACCACGACTCGAGGCACGCCGGCATCCAGGAGGGCAGCGACGCCACGCGACAGGACGGTGCCGAGGCCGGCGCCCAGCGGAAGGGCAGCCTTGGGGCGGCCCATCCGGGACGATGCGCCGGCGGCGAGGACGAGGGCGGCAATCAC
Organism: uncultured Acidobacteriota bacterium; assembly: GCA_963709325.1. Taxonomy (GTDB): domain Bacteria; phylum Acidobacteriota; class Vicinamibacteria; order Vicinamibacterales; family UBA2999; genus VFZN01. The sequence continues at coordinate 1,317,373 of CAVPVV010000003.1, forward strand.
GCGATCTGGCACTTGTGATCTATGTCGCGGCTAGCGACGCAAAGTTGGCGGGATTGTGCACAGTTTCGCAAGCTGGCGACTGCGTCATAAGCTTGACTTGGGAGTGTCCCCTGCCTACACTTGCGGCCTACTTCCAAGCCTCGCTCCCCGGCGCCGGCCATCGTCCTGGCCTCATTGTCTGATACCACCGGTATCTGCGGGTGCGGCAGTTTCTGGGACGTTCCCAGGAATTAGGGATCGGAGGATACGGGTATGCCGACCGGAACGATTGCACGACTCCTTATCGACAAGGGGTTCGGGTTCATCCGGGACGAATCCGGCCTCGAGCACTTCTTCCATCGCAGCTCGGTGCGTGGAACGGTGTTCGAACTGCTCCGCGAGGGGCAGCGCGTCGAGTTCGACCCAGAGGATTCCCAGAAGGGACCGAGAGCGGGCAACATCCGCCTCATCGAGTAAGCGCCAGCGTCTGACCTTTCTTTTGTAAGTCGTTTGCTTCCCGACCGGCCCCGAGTTTTGGGGCCGGCATCTGACGCCGCATCAGGCGTCCCCACTCCTCGCACAATGAGACCGCTCGTGATTTGAACCGCTCGTGATTGGAGCGTGCGGGAGAATCCCCGTGATTTGGCGGAAGCGCCTGGGAGTCGAACCCAGCCTGCCCCGCGAGGGGGCAGCAACCGGTTTTGAAGACCGGGAGGGCCACCGGGCCCCGGTCGCTTCCACGAAGGATCATACCTGCGCCGCGGGCGACGACGTCTCGCGCGGTTACGGCGCGGTCAGCAACTGAAGGATTGCCTTGGTGTCGGAGAGATCATCGAGCGCGGCGTCGGCACCAGCGCGGACCAGTTCGTCGCGCGAGTGACCGCCGGTCGCTACGCCGATCGAGCGCGCGCCACCGGCTCTGGCGCACGCGACGTCGTGCGGTGTGTCGCCGATCACCACCACACGGGCGCACGCGTCCTCCGGCAGGCCGTGACCGATCGCCCGCTCGCGAGCGATTGGCACGAGATGGTTCCGATCGGCGGCGTCATCGGAGAAGGCGCCGAAGGCAAAGTAGTCCCACAGCTCGAAATACCGCAGCTTGATCGCGGCAGCTTCCTGGTAGTTACCGGTCAGCAGCGCCAGGTGGAGATCCGGCTGCAGGCGAGCCGCGTCAAGCAGCTCACGAACGCCGGGCATCACCGTCTTGACGCCGGTACCCGGCAGCTGAATCTCCTCGGCCAGAAGCGGAACGTAGGCCTCGCGAAAGCGAGCGTGATGGTTGGGCGTGTCCGCAACCTCCGCGCGCGCCAGCGCCTCGGACACCAACCATGAGTCGGTACGCCCGCCCATCGGGATGCCGGCGAATGCGTCCGCGACGCCCCAGAGCGCCGCGAACGCCCGCGTCATCGCCCGCACACCGGCGCGCCCTGTTAGAACGAGCGTGCCATCGATATCAAAGAGAACGAGGGCGGCACGCGCGTCCATCAATCGAGCTGTTCGTGGTGTATGTCCGCGGCGCGCGGCCCACTCGCAGTGGCTTCTGGCGTGAAGCCGACACGCTGGTGCACCCAGATGCTGTCGAACTGCCTGCCGCGCACGTCCTCGGCGACGAAGAACCAGTCCATCCCGCCGTCGTCGCGAAGGAAGCCGAAGCCGTGTTGCGGGTCAAGACGAACGATGTTGCCGTAAGGCATGTTCACCGACCTCCGATGAGCCGCTTGAATCGTTCCATGAAACCCGCAGACGACGCCAGTTCGCCGCTAGCTGGCTGCAGGGTCAGCACGTCGCCGCCAATCGCCGCGACCCACGCGGCGTCCGCGGTGAGCGTGAGGAGCGCGGCCTGGCGCTCCGCCGCGACGCGCGCGACGTCGGCGGCCACACCGGCCACCGCCTCCTTCGGCAACGACGCCGAAGGGTGCTCGGCGATAACCAACCGTGGGGCCGGCGCGACGGCGCGCCCCAGCCGGATCCGGAGGTTGGTTTCGGCGTCGACCGCGGCCAGCGGCCGGTCCCACTGCGCCTCGTCGACGCCGGCCTCGCGCGCGAGCGCTTCCACCGCCGGGCGCACCGCCGGATCGATCGGATCGACGTCGAGCGTCAGCGGCATGGCCAAATTCTGCAGCACTGATAAGGCGTCGATGAGGACCGCCCGGTGACTGACCAGGCCGAGCCCGTCGAGCGAGCGCAGCCACGCGTCAGCGTCGGTGATCTCACGGGTGTTGGTTCCGAACAGCGTGATGTCGCCTTCGTCGGGCAGGGCCGCGCCGGTGACGAGGTGCACGAAGATCTCCGCCGCTGCCGCGTCGAAGCCGGTGAGGTGCAGCACCTGCCCGGGCATCACGACCAGTTCGCGGATACGAAGCGGCCGCAGGGACTGGTAGTTCTTCACCAGGCCGCGAATCGCAAGGAGCGGGGCGCTCATGGAGCGACGGCGGCCCGACGCGCCTCGGCGCGAGCCTCGAGGGCGGTGAATTCGTCTGGCGGCAGATGCACGACGCCTAACGTGGCGCGCGTTTCGCCGTAGCCATGGAAGTCAGAACCGCCGCTCGTCGCCAGGCCGAGCGCGCGAGCCACCGTGCGGTAGTGTTCGCGGACCTCGGGCAGGTGATCGGAGTGGTGAATCTCCAGCGCATCGAGCCCGGCTTCAGCGAGCGGTGCGATCAGGTGATCCTTGCGCGTGACGCCGGGGTGCGCGAGCGACACGATCCCCCGCGCGGCATGGACAATCGGCAGGACGTCGACGGGCGCGAGTCCCAGCCGCGGCACGAACGCCGGCCGTTCGCGCCCGAGCCAGCGATCGAACGCATCCTGGATCGATCCGGCATGGCCGGCCCGAACCAGGGCGCGAGCGATCGACGGACGGGCAATCGATTTGCCCGGAATCGCGCGGGCCCGATCGATCAGCGCGTCGTGATCGATCGGTACCCCAGCGGCAGCCAGGCGCCGGCCGATTTCGCGCGCCCGCTCCTCGCGCCGCCCGCGCTGTTGCCCGAGGAACTGGGTGAGCGCGCTGTCGTGGTGATTCACGAAGTAGGCGAGCATGTGCACGTCTCGCCCGTCTTCAACGGCAGTGACCTCGATCGCGGGAATCACGCGAATCCCGTGCGCCGCCGCGGCCGCGGTCACCTCGTCCACGGCCTGCACCGTGTCGTGATCGGTCACCGCCATCACCGTCAAGCCTGCCTGCACCGCGCGGTCCACCAGCTGGACCGCGGTAAGTCGGCCGTCTGAGGCTGTGGTGTGGAGGTGCAGATCAATCACGCAGCCGCGTCCATTGACGATTGGTGATTGACGAATGACGACTTATTCACGATTGGTGATTGGGGGATTGCGCCATTCGATTGTGAATTGTGGCAATGACTCATTGGCGCAATGAATCAATCTGGCCTTACCGCAATCATCGATTGAATGCCGCAATGCCAGAATCGCCGGATCGTCAATGAATCGTCAATTGTCAGTCGTCAATCGTCAATGGACAGGGCAGCTACGAGCGCGCAGCCGTGCGACGCGCGCGCGTCACAGACGCCGCCTGGTGCTTCTTGCGCAGGAGGCGGTACTCGCGAATCAGGAGCTCGAGGTGCTGGCGCTCTTCCTCGGCGAACTCCAGGAAGATCTGCTTGCCTTCCGAATCCTCGAACCGTTCGCCGTAGCGCTTGAAGAACCGGTGTGAGCCGCGCTCGCAGCGGATGCCGATTCTGAGCGCTTCGAGATCGTCCATCCCACCGCGGCGCAGCTGATCGGCGCCGGCCGCGAAAAGCCCGTTGGCCGCGCCCTTGAAGAACAGAAACGTCGGCCGCGACTCGAGCTGCGGGTCCTGCTCGAGCAGCTTGCGGTATCGATCCTCCAATGTGCCGAGGTGGTGCTTTTCCTCCTCGGCGAGCTCGTGGAAGATCTTCTTGCCGCGCTGGTCCTTGGTGATGCGCGCCGCCCGTGAATAGAACTCCAGCCCGCTGCGCTCGGTGGCAATCGCGATGCGAAGCGCGTCGCGCGCGAACAGCAGCTCCGAGGTCGAGCCCTCCTCGGCGGGGGGACGCCCGGTCCGGCAGGCCTCGCACGTCCCGTAGATCTGAACGACGCTCTGGCGCGGGGTGAAGCCGCGCGCAGCCGAGACCTCTTCGACGAGCGCTTCGATATCGGAGGACAGGAACTCGTACGAGCGGTTACAGCTCTTGCAGATCAGGTGGAAATGACGAGGGTGCCGGTACGAGTGCTCGAACCGGAACCGTCCCTCGCCGAAATCGACCTTGCGGGCGATGCCCGCTTCCACCATCCACTGCAGGGTCCGGTAGACGGTGGCACGGCTGATCCGCTGGTCCTCGCGCTTGATCACCTCGACGAGATCGTCCGCGCTGAGGTGTCCCTCCTGGCGAAGGAACACGTTGACGATCAGGTCGCGTTTTCCGGAGCGCTTGGTACCAGCCGGCCGGAGCCGGTCGAGATCGGGAATGGCCGACGCTGTGGCCATCGTCCGCTCCCCTCCTGGCGTGTCTGCTACGCGTTGAACGACTGGCCGCAACCGCAGGTTGACGTCGCGTTCGGGTTCTTGATGGTGAAGCCGCCGCCGGTGATGGTGTCCACGAAGTCCACCTCGGCGCCCTTCAGATAGCTGATGCTGACCGGGTCGACGAACAGCCTCACGCCGTTCGATTCGAACGCCTGGTCGCCCACGCCGGCGCCGCCTTCTTCGATCATCAGGCCGTACTGGAAGCCGGAGCACCCGCCGCCCTGCACGAACACGCGCAGGCCGCTGTCGGACTTGCCCTCTTCGTTCAGCAGCTCCTTGATCTTCGTCGCCGCCGCCTCGGTCACCGTGATGACGGTGGGTACGAGAGGCGCCGCCGACGGGGTCGGGGTCTGGATGTCAGTCTGCATCTGTGTATTGTAACCTCACGCCAGTTTCGCCAGATTTTCGGCCGAGCTGGCCTCCACGTCCTTGTGGAGGCTGTTTCCGTGGGCGTCCATCGTGACAATGGCCGGGAAATCCTTGAGCTGGAGGTGCCACATGGCCTCCGGCGTCCCGAACTCCATCAGCGACACGCCCTCTACTCCTTCGATGCACTTCGCGTAGAACTGTGCCGCTCCGCCTATGGCGTTCAGGTAGACAGCCCCGTGCTGTTTGAGGCCGGCCAGGGTTTTCGCCCCCATGCCCCCCTTGCCGATGACCGCCCGGATGCCGTACCTGCCGATGATGTCGGCCTGATACGGCTCCTCCCGGATGCTCGTGGTCGGCCCGGCGGCCGTGACGGTCCAGGTGCCGTCGTCCTGCTTCTTCACGACCGGCCCGCAGTGGTAGAGGACCGACCCGCGCAGATCCACTGGAGGCTCGTGGCTCATCAGGTGGTGATGGACGGCATCCCGTCCGGTGTGGGCCGGTCCGGAGACCATAACCACGTCGCCGACCTTCAGCGACCTGACGGTCGCCTCGTCGAGCGGCGCCTGCAGCACGATCTCGCGCCCGGTTCGCTGGAACCCGGCCTGGTCCATCATCGCGACGGCGGGCACTGCGGGGTCGCGGTACAGCCACTCGGTGATCGCGCCAGTGGACGCCTCGAGCCGTGCGCCCAGCCGGCGGAATGCCCAGCAGTCGTAGGCGACGGACACGAAGAAGCTCGCGGGCAGGCGATTCAGCACGCCGATCTTGCAGCCGATCAGGGAGGTCTTGCCACCGAAGCCCATCGTCCCGATGCCGAGCGAATTGACGGTCCCCATGATGTCGGCTTCGAGCGCCGCCAGACGCTGGTCGGGATTCACGTCGTCGAGCGTTCGGAACAATTGCTGCTTGGCCTCGACATAGCCGCTGGTGCGGTCACCGCCGATACACACGCCAATCGCGCCCGGACCGCATCCCTTGCCCTGCGCCTGCCAGACGGCGTGCAGGATGCACTTGCGCACGCCTTCGAGCGTGCGGTCGGCTCTGCCCAGGTGCGGCAACTCGGTCGGGACCGAGTACTGAATGTTCATGTTCTCGCAGCCGCCGCCCTTCAGCAGCAGCTTCACTTCGATGTCGTCGCGCTCCCACTGCTCGAAGTGCAGCACCGGCATGCCCGCACCAAGGTTGTTGCCGGTGTTTTCACCGGTGATCGAGTCCACCGAGTTGGGGCGCAGCTTGCCGCGCTTCGTTGCCTCGGCGACTGCCGCCTTGATCTGCTGCTTCATCCAGATCTGGTTCGCGCCGACAGGGACTTTGATTTCGAAAGTGGGCATGCCGGTGTCCTGGCAAATCGCCCCTTCGCCGGTGGCGGCCTGGTCGATGTTCTGGCCGATGATGGCCAGCGCCTGCGACGACCGCGATCCGGGGTCTTCCCGACCCATGGCGCCTCGCATGGCGGCGCGCACGTCTGGCGGGAGGTCGGTGGACGTCTTGACGATGAGACTCACGATGGAATCGAAAAAGCCCGGAAGCATCTCTTCAGTCTAGCAGCCGCGCGAACTTCCTCGGGCGCGCCCACGTCTACCCTCCCGTGAGACACGCTTTTCGACGCCTCGTCGGTAGCCCCGTCTTTGCCCTCACCGCGCTCATCACGTTGGGTGTGGCGATTGGCGCCAACGCGCTCATCTTCAGCGTCGTCAACGGCGTGCTGCTCAAGCCGCTGCCGTTTGCCGCGCCCGACCAGCTGGTGGGGGTGTGGCACTTCGCGCCCGGCATCATGGCCGGGGACCTGAACCAGGCGCCGGCGACCTACCTGACCTATCGCGAAGCCAAGGTCTTCCAGGACATTGGCATGTGGCGCGACGAAGCCGCGTCGGTCACCGGCCACGGCGAGCCCGAGCGGGTGGACACGTTGCGGCTCACGCAAGGAACGTTGGACCTGCTCGGCGTGCGACCGGAGCTTGGTCGCATCTTCACACCCGAAGATGACGCGCACGGCAGCGCACCGACAGTGATCCTCGGCCACGACTACTGGCTCCGGGTCTTTGGAGGCAACCCGAACGCGCTACAGCAGTCGTTGGTGATCGATGGCACGCCGACACAAGTAGTCGGCGTCCTTCCGGCAAGCTTCCGCTTCCTCAACGAGCGTCCGGCGCTGGTGCTGCCCTTCCAGCTGAATCGAGCGGAGCTCTTCGTTGGCAACTTCAGCTACTACGCACTCGCCCGCCTCAAGCCGGGTGGCAGCATCGAGCAGGCGAGTGCGGACATTGCCCGCTTGATTCCCGGGATTCCGGATCACTTTCCGATGCCACCCGGGTTCAGCCGGCAGATGTACAACGAGGTCAAGCTCGCCCCGAACGTGAAGCCGCTGCTGCGTGAAGTCGTCGGCGACATCGGCAACATCCTGTGGGTGCTGCTGGGCGCGGTCGGCATTGTGCTGCTGGTCGCCTGCGCCAACATCGCGAACCTGTTCCTGGTGCGCGCCGAGGGCCGGCAGCAGGAGCTGGCCGTCCGCTCCGCGCTCGGCGCCAGCCGCTGGCAAGTGATCGGCGAGCTGCTCGCCGAGGCTTTCACCCTCAGTACCGCCGCTGGCCTGCTCGGTCTCGGGATTGCCTACGGCGGCATCCGTCTCCTGCTCGCGCTCAACCCGTCGCGGCTTCCCCGTCTCGACGAGATCGCGCTCGACCCGATCGTTGTCGTGATGGTGCTGGTGGCGTCGCTGTTCGCGGCGCTTCTCTTCGGACTGATCCCGGTGGCGAAGTACGCCAATCCGCAGGTAAGCACCACGCTGAAGGAAGGCGGCCGCGGTTCGAGCGACGGCCGCGAACGTCATCGCGCCCGGCACACGCTGGTGGTCGCGCAGGTCGCGCTGGCGCTGGTCCTGCTCGTCGCCTCGGGCCTGATGATTCGCACCTTCCTCGCGATGCGCAACGTCGAGCCCGGTTTCACCGCGCCGGACGACGTCTTCACGATGCGAATCGCGATACCCGACACGGTGATCAAAGACCCGCTGGAAGCCGCCGCGACGCACGAACAGATCCTGCGCCGCCTCGAGGCGATCCCGGGCGTCACCTCGGTCGGGCTGACGTCGTCGATGCCGATGGACGGGCTCACCAGCCACGATCCGATCTGGCTCGAGGACAAGCCGGCGCCCGAGGGGCAGATGCCGCCGCTCCGCCGCTTCAAGTGGGTCTCGCCGAAGTATTTCGGCACCATCGGGACACGTCTCATCGCCGGCCGCGACTTCACCTGGGACGACCTGCACAATCAGCAGCTCGTCGCCGTGATCAGCGATGCGCTCGCCCGCGAGTACTGGGGCAGCGCCGCGGCCGCGCTCGGCAAGCGGATCCGGCAGAGCCCGAAGAACCCGTGGCGGGAAGTGGTCGGGGTGGTCGCCGACGTCCGCGACGACGGCGTCGCCAAGGCGGAGGTGCCGACGGTCTACTGGCCGATGACGATGAAACAGTTCTGGGACCAGGAGATCTTCGTCCAGCGGTGGCTCAGTTACGCGGTCCGAACACCGCGGGTCCGCACCGCCGGCTTCATCAAGGAGGTTCAGCAGGCGGTCTGGGGCGTCAATCCGAACCTGCCGCTGGCACGGCCGCGCACCCTCGGCGACATTTACAAGGCATCGATGGCGGAGACCTCGTTCGCGCTGGTGATCATCGGGATCGCCGGCGGCGTGACGCTGCTCCTCGGCCTCGTCGGCCTCTACGGCGTGATCGCCTACATCGTCGCCCAGCGCCGGCGTGAAGTGGGCATCCGGATGGCTCTCGGCGCCGCGGGTGCCGATGTGCAGCGCATGTTCGTGCGGAGCGGGCTCCAGCTGGCCGGCATCGGCATGACGGTGGGCATCGGTGTGGCGCTGGCAGTGTCGCGGTTCCTGGCGTCGCTGCTCTTCGGCGTCAGCCCGTTCGACCCGGTGACCTATGCGGCCGTGGCCGTCGCACTCGGCGGCGTGGCCCTGGTTGCGACGTGGCTGCCGGCGAGGCAGGCTTCGATGGTCGAGCCCGCGATCGCGCTCAGGTCGGAGTGAGGTCTTGGGGCTTGGGGCTTGGGGCTTGGGGCTTGGGGCTTGGGGCTTGGGAAACGAGATTGATCGGATAATCGAAGGCGCATGCCCGTCCGGTTCGCCGTAGTTGTTGGCGCTCTCGCCGTCATCGTCGGCGGCAGCACCGCGGCTCAACAACCGCGGCCGCACGGCCGGCTGTTCCCGCCGCAGGATCTCGGCCTGCTCGAAGCACCCGATCGCGACCGCTGGCAGCGGCCCGACCGCATCATGGACGCGCTCGGCGTCGCGGATGCATCGCGTGTGGCGGACGTCGGCGCCGGCAGCGGCTGGTTCACCATTCGTCTAGCTCGTCGTGTCGGCCCGCAAGGCGTGGTGTACGCGGAAGACGTGCAGCAGGAGATGCTGAACGCCATCTCGCGCCGGGTTCGTCGCGAGGGCCTCTCTAACGTCCGCCCGGTACTGGGCCGCGGGGCGGATCCTCGTCTGCCTGAGGGCAGCCTCGACGTCGTGCTGATCGTCGACGCATATCATGAGATCGAAGATCGCGTCGCGATGCTCACCAACGCCGCGCGCTCACTGAAACCGCAGGGACGCATCGGCGTGATTGACTTCAAGGTTGAGGGTGGTGGTCCCGGTCCGGAGGCTGATGAACGGGTCGATCCGGAACTCGTCGTCGCTGACGCCAGTCGCGCCGGCTTGCGTGTCGCAGCGAACGAAACCTTCCTGCCGTATCAGTACTTCCTGATCTTCGCGAAATAGGGCTTGGGGCTTGGGGCTTGGGGCTTGGGGCTTGGGGCTTGGGGCTTGGAGAGTGAACCGCCGTCGCGCTGTTTCTGCAACCTCTGACATCCGTCGATTGTTGCAATTCCTGCGATCCGGGAATGAACCACCAGCGGGCGGCCGGCCGAATCCCTAAAGAATCGACCGAATGATGCTGTGGCATGAGGTGTGCTCCATGAGAGTGCATGCCACGAGACCACCGTAAGCTGACCGCGTTCACGCTCGCCGACGACCTCGCCGTTCTCGTCTACGACGCAACACGGGAATTTCCGATTGCCGAACGCTTCGGGCTGCAGGCGCAGATGCGGCGGGCTGCCGTCTCGATTCCGTGCAACATCGTCGAAGGATGCGGCCGGACCAGCGAAGCGGACTATCTCCGGTTCCTCGACATCTCATTCGGATCCTGCCGAGAGCTCCTGTATCTATGCGACCTCTCGACGCGGCTTGGATTTCTGGATATCAGCAAGGCGTCGCGCATGAAAGCGGCAGGCGATCGCGCGGCCGGAGCGCTCTTGAATCTACGTCGGGCGCTGCGACGGACATGACGCGACTGTGCCGGGGGGTCGGGACAAGCCCCAGGCCCCAGGCCCCAGGCTCCCAGGTCCCAAGCCTCAAGACCTCAGGCTGCGCCACGCCGCCGGCATCACCACCGCGGCGGCGATCACTTTGATCGCGTCGACGACGATGAACGGCGTGAAGCCGACGCCGAGGGCGGCTGCCAATCCGAAGTCCTTTGCGAGCCAGAGGACGCCGCCGGCGAAGATCACCGCGAGCCCCAGCGCCATTGCGGCCAGGTTCGTGCTGAAGCGACGATCCAGTCCACGCTGTGCCAGCCTACCGGTGAGGAACGCGGCCAGCGGATACGCCATCAGGTAGCCGCCCGACGGCCCCAGGAGGCGCAGCATCCCCTGCGGCAACTCCGGCGCGAAGGCGAACACCGGCAATCCGGCGATACCGAGCAGCAGGTAGAGCACTTGCGCGGACGCGCCCAGCCGCGCCCCGAGCATCGCGCCGCCGATCAATACGACCATCGGTTGCAGCGTGAACGGCACCGGCGTGAATGGCAACGGGAAACTCACCTGCGAGGCCGCAGCCGTCAACGCGGTCACGAAGACTACGGCGAGCAGGCGCACGCCGCTCGTCGGAGCAGCGATGCGATCCACAATTGTCGGGGACACCACGGCGGAGGCAGCTGACGTCATGACGAGCGATTCTACCGGCAGGCCGCGGGCACTGACAATCGCCGGCTCGGATTCGGGCGGCGGCGCCGGCATTCAGGCCGACCTCAAGACGTTCGCCGCCTTCGGCGTCTATGGGACCTCCGCCATCACCGCCTTGACCGCCCAGAACACGCTGGGTGTCACGGGTATCCACGTCGTCCCCGCTGAATTCGTGACGGCGCAGATCGAGGCGGTGGTCAGCGACATCGGCTGCGATGCGGTGAAGACCGGGATGCTCGCCACGGCCGCGACCGTCGAGGCCGTGGTGGCCGCCATCGACGCGCTCGAGCTGCCCAACCTGGTGGTCGATCCGGTGATGGTGGCGAAGGGCGGCGATCGGCTCCTGGACGCTGACGCCGTGCACGCAGTCCGCACCTCGCTGCTGTCGCGGGCGCGGGTGATCACCCCGAACATTCCGGAGGCCGAGGTGCTCGCTGGCATCCAGATAGGCTCGCGCAACGGCATGAGGGACGCGGCCCGCCGTCTTGCCGATCTCTGCCGCGGCGCGGTGCTGGTGAAAGGCGGACACCTCGCGGGCGCGGAAGTCGTGGACGTCCTCTACCTGGACGGGGTGTTCCACGAGTTCGCCGGCCCTCGCGTCGAAGGCCGTGCGACGCACGGCACCGGGTGCACGCTGGCGGCCGCGATCGCCGCCGGGCTGGCTCGCGGAGAGGCGTTGCCATTGGCGGTCGAAGCCGCGAAGGCTTACGTGACCGAGGCGATGCGGCACGGGGTGCCCGTTGGCAAGGGCCACCAGCCGCTCGATCATTTCTGGCGCTGGTCTCATAATTCGATCAGAGGGATCTGAGGAGTTCAGCGTCGATGCCGCCGCCGACCGCGATTACCGAGCTCGTGCTGGACCTGAACCGTGCCGTCGACGCGGTTTCCGGAGATGGCGACGGCGCTGTCGTCACGTTCCTCGGGTTCGTGCGCGATCACAACCAGGGCCGGCGGGTGACGCACTTGATTTACGAGGCCTACGACGCGCTGGCGCTCAAGGCGCTCGATCGCATCGTCACCGAGGCCGCCGAGCAGTGGCCGTCGGTGCGGCTGGCCATCCATCATCGGACCGGCCGGCTCGAGATCGGCGAGGCGAGCGTGGTGATTGCCGCCGCCTCGGCGCATCGAGCTGACGCGTTTGCCGCCAGCCGATACGCGATCGAGCGCATCAAGCAGATCGTGCCGATCTGGAAGCACGAGTACTTCGAGGGGGGCGACACGTGGATCGAAGGCGCCACCGCCGACCCCGACAACGAGGAGGCGCGCGCCCACGCGCGAAAGCTCGCGTGCCCGTGACGATTCGCCTGTTCGCACGGCTCCGCGAGGTCGCGGGCACCGGGGAACTCACGCGCGAGCTCCCCGCCGATGCCACCGTGGCCGGCCTGTGGGATCAAATGGTGCGCGACTACCCGGCGATGGCCGCGTACAAGCCGTCGCTGTCGTGCGCCGTCAACGCCGAGTACGCGCGCTTCAGATCCCCCATCGTCGACGGCGACGAAATCGCGTTCCTGCCTCCAGTATCGGGAGGCTAGCGTACACTTGGGCTTGGGACCTGGGCTCGAGGGTTTGGAGTCTTGAGCTTCTAGTTCCTAATTCCTGGTTCCTATCTCCTGACTCCTGACTGCTATGTTCGACAAATTGGCGACGGTCGAGGCGCGCTACGAGGAGCTGACCAACTCCCTTGGCACCAGCACCGTACAGAACGACCCGGCCGAATATCGAAAACAGGCGAAGATGCTCGCCGAGATCGAGCCGCTCGTCGAGAAATTCCGCGAGTACAAAACGGTCGCGTCCGAGCTGACGCAGGCCGAGGAGCTGGCCGGAGCCGGCGATCCGGAGATGCGTGCACTCGCCCAGGAGGAAGTCTCGGGCCTGTCGCAGCGGCAGACACGGATCGTCGACGAGCTCAAGATCCTGTTGATTCCGAAGGATCCGAACGACGAGAAGAACGTGCTGCTCGAGATCCGCGCGGGAACCGGCGGCGAGGAAGCGGCTCTCTTCGCCTCGGAGCTGTATCGCATGTACGTCCGCTACGCCGAGCGCCAGGGATGGAAGCTCGAGATCCTGAACATGAGCGAGGCCGGCCAGGGCGGCCTCAAGGAAGTCATCGTCAGCATCGCCGGGAACGGCGCCTACAGCCGGTTGAAGTACGAAAGCGGCGTGCACCGCGTCCAGCGGGTGCCGGCCACCGAGGCGTCGGGACGCATTCACACATCGACAGCCACCGTAGCGGTGCTGCCCGGAAGCTGACGAGATCGACATCCAGATCAACGAGAAAGACCTTCGCATCGACACGTTCTGCTCGAGCGGACCTGGTGGTCAGAGCGTCAACACCACCTACTCGGCCGTCCGCGTTACGCACATCCCGACCGGCATCGTCGTCTCGCAGCAGGATGAGAAGTCGCAGATCAAGAATCGCGCGAAGGCGCTGAAGGTGCTCCGGTCGCGGCTCTACGACCTCGAAATGCAGAAGCAGCAGGACGCGATCGCCAAGGAGCGACGGGGCCAGGTCGGCTCCGGCGACCGATCCGAGAAGATCCGCACCTACAACTTTCCGCAGAGCCGCATCACCGACCATCGCATCAACTTCACGACCCACCAGCTGACGTCGGTGCTCGACGGCAACATCGCCGAGCTGGTCGACGCGTTGACTACCTACTACACGGCCGAGAAGCTGAAAGAAGTCACGGCAGTGGAAACGGGACTGTGAGGTCTCGAGGTCGTGGAGTCTTGAGGTCTTGGCAACACTTCGCACGCGGATCCACGCAAGCCGCGAACAGTTGATTGCGGCCGGCATCGACGCCGGCGAGGCGGCGCTCGACGCGGAATTGCTTGCTCGCCAGGCCCTTGGGTGGGATCGGGCGACACTCGTGGCGCGGCTGGCCGATCCGGCGCCGCCCGGCTTCGACGTTACCTTCGCACCGCTGGTCGAGAGGCGCCGCCGGCGCGAGCCGATGGCCTACATCCTCGGGGCCCAGGAGTTCTGGGGGCGGGACTTCAAGGTGGCACCTGGAGTCCTGATCCCCCGGCCCGAAACGGAACTGCTGATCGAGGAAGCGCTGGCGTGGGCCAGTGAGCAGGGCGCCGGGGCGCCGCTCCAAATCGCGGATGTCGGGACTGGCAGCGGCTGCCTCGCCATCACGATTGCGCTCGAGGTGCACGGAGCTATCGTGCACGCCACCGACGTCTCACCTGCCGCGTTGACGGTCGCCGGCGAAAACGCACGGCGACTTGGAGCAGCTGTCCGATTGCATGAGGGCTTGCTGCTGGCCGACGTGCCGGCACCGTTGGATCTGATTGTCTCGAACCCGCCGTATGTTGCCCGGGCTGAGTACGAGCTGCTGCAACCGGAGGTCCGGGCGTTCGAGCCGGCAACGGCCCTGGTCGGCGGCGATGACGGCCTGACGGTGATTCGCGAGTTGATCGAGGCCGCGGCTTCAGCGTTGCGTCCGAGCGGCCGCCTGCTGATGGAAATCGGCTACGGTCAGGCCGAAATGGTCGGGCAACTGGTGCGCGCGAACGGAAGGCTCGAACTGCGGCAGATCAGGGACGACCTGCAAGGCATCCCGCGCGCGGTGGTTGCCGCGCGCGGGCCTGACCCCCAAAAGTGAACTGAGGGGCGAAGACGCTACTTCTTCGGGATGAGCAGCTTCTGCCCCGGTTGGATGACGTTCGGGTCCTTCAGCTGGTCCTTGTTGGCGTTGAAGATGTCCATGTACCGGTTGGCGTTGTCGAAGTGGACCTTGGCGATCTTCGACAGCGTGTCACCGGGCTGCACGACGTGGTAGCCGTGGATGTCGGTCTTTTCGGTCTTGATATCGGCCGCGACTTCGCTCTCCCAGCCGGTGTGTTTCTTGATGGCGTCCCAGAACAAATCCTTCTCGAGCTGGTACGGCGAAAGCCCGCTGATACTCACCTTGCCGCTGGCCTCCCGCATCGAGAAGTTCTGAATGCCGAGCTTGCCGGCCGTTGCTTCGAGGTCCTGATATTTCTCGATCATGAGCGTCTCCTCTGCTGTTCAGGATCGGGGGCTGTCGTTAGACATAGCACATGTACCTGATGCAGCATGTGAGTCATGTCGTGCCTCTTCTGTCGCATCGTGAACGGCGAGATCCCCGCGTCGAAGGTTTACGAGGACGATCAACTGCTCGCCTTCAACGACATCAACCCGCAGGCCCCGATGCATGTGCTGGTTATTCCGAAGGCGCATGTTCCCACCGCCAATGACCTGGGGGCCGACCACGACGCGCTGGTCGGCGCGATGATCCGGCGCGGCGCGGCAATCGCCAGGGAGCGCGGCTACGACGGGAGCGGTTATCGTGCCGTCATCAATACGAACGCGCAGGCCGGCCAGTCGGTGTTCCACATCCACCTGCACGTGCTCGGCGGCCGATCGATGGCATGGCCGCCAGGCTAACCGGCTTGGACTTCTCGAGCCAGCAGGTAGCGTCCGAACCCTTCTTCTCGGTTTAGCGCGAAGTCCACGACCTTGAAGCCTCGCCCGAAGTAGGTCTCGAAGACCTCGCGGGTCTGCATCCGCCACGACATGGCGAGCTCCGGCGTCTGGGCCTGGATGTCGGTGAAGCCGGTTGGTATCTCGAGCCAGAAGCGGCGCACATCGAGATCGAGATCGATGCTGGCGCAGGTGAGCCATCCCCCCGCCATGCCGGTCTTGTTCACGACCGGGGCGTCGGCGACCTCCTGGTCGCGGAATCGCAGTTCCGGCGCCGACGTGAGCCGCCGCTCCACGTGCGGCGCGGCGATATGCCACTGAGCGACCAGCCGATCCGTCGGCGTCCCCTTGTGCAGCGCGCTCGTCGACTCCCCGTAGACGTTTTGGTGGTACTCCTCCGCCACGCACCCCAGCTTGGTGATGTTCAGGTGCGCGTTCATCGCCTGCAGCGGATCGTAGGTCCACTCGATCAGGTCGTAGCCGAGCGCAAGCGCTCGTTCGCGCTGCGTCATCTTCAGCCGGTGTCCGAGCCCGCCCCGGTACTCGGGCAGCACGCCGGTCATGTGCGACCACTGCAGCAGCTTGCGATCCCGCTCGCGCCGGCCGACCAGCGAGTAGCAGAACCCGACCATCCGGTCGTGTTCGTCGAAGGCCCCCAGCAGGATCGCCCCGCGCTTGACGGTGATGGTGAAAACGACCGGCGGCACCATGTCGTAGGGGTCGGAGAACCCCCACACCTGCTGCTCGAGGGCGAGAACCTGTTTGAATTCGTCGTTGGAAGTCAGGTTGCGGATCGTGATCGATGACATAGGCTCAGCCGTGCGCCTATGACTGTAGTCCGGGTCACAGATGCGCCGCCAGTTCGGTGAGTGCGCCGATCACCGGCACGCCGTCGGGCACGTCCTCGGGCACGTCGCCCGAACGGCGCAGCAGCACCGCCCGCATTCCGGCCGCGAGCGCGCCGCGCACATCGGCATGCAGCGAGTCGCCGACCATCATCGACGCCGCGGCCTCGACCCCGGCCCGGCCGAGCGCCTCTTCGAAAATGCTCGGATGCGGCTTGAGAAAGCCGTGCTCAGACGATGACACGGTGGCGTGAATCAGCCCGCTCAGCTCGAAGTGCTCGCAGAACGCCTCGAGGCTGCGGTGGCTGTTGGAGATCGCGCCGACCACGAGCCCTTGTTCGACCAGGGATCGCAGCACCGGCTCGACATCGTCGTACATCTCGAAATGGTGGTTCGCGGCCCATTGCGCGTAGAGATCCCGCGCCGCATCGGCGACGCCGGGCCCGCGCCCGCCCATCTGCTCGATCACCGAGGCGTTGTAACGAACGAAGAGCTGGTGATCGTGAACCGGCTCCTCGACCTCGTCCAGGATCCGCGAGGAGGCCTTGATCGCGGCGTCGAAGCGCGCCGGTTCGACCTCGACGCCGTAGCGGGCGCAGGTGCGCTGATAGCCAACGCCCTGGAACGCCGGCCCCGGATAGATCAGCGTGAAATCGACGTCGAAGAAGACGGCGCTGATCCCAGCGCGGGAGCTCACTGGCCCGTCGCCTCCGGACCGGCGACGACGACGGTGGCGCGATCGGGGCGGAGCAGGGTCCGTGCCGCGTCCATGGCTGCGTCGTGGGTGACGGCGCGAATCAGGTCCGGCAGGCGCTGGTCGTAGTCCAGCCCCAGGCCGAAGAGCTCCGCGTTCAGCAGGAACCCCGCGATGCCGGCGTGGGTTTCGAGGCCACGCGGAATGGCGCCAATCATGTACTGCCTGGACTCGGCGATCTCCTTCTCCGTGAACCCCTGCTCGACCACCACCGACAGCTCGGAATCGATCGAGGTAATCGTTCGATCGACGTTGTCGGCAGATACGCCGGCGCGAACCATCAGCGGACCCGGGCCGGCGCCTCCGTCGAGTGAGCTGAAGACGTAGTAGGCCATCCCCTGCCGCTCGCGGATGCTGTCTCCGAGACGGCCACCGAGCGCATACTGGCCGAGCGCGTTGTTCATCACCGAAGCTGCCATGTAGCGCGGATCGAGCCGGCGCACTCCTACGAAGCCGTAGGCCACGTCGGCCTGCGCCTTGTCGGGCATGGCAACTCTCTCGAGCCGGCGCGCCGCGGGCACCACGGCCTCGGGTACCTCCAGCACTCGCCGGGAGCCGCTGCCGGCCCAACCGCCGAATGCCGTCGCCACCTGCTCGACCAGCATCTCAGCCGGCAAGCTGCCGACCACGACCACGGTGAGCGCCGAGGGACCGAACCAGCGCTGGTGGAAGGCAACGAGATCGGACCGATCGATTGCCGCAACGCTCTCCGCGGTGCCACGGACCCGGCGCGCGTATGGGTGCGCGCCGTACAGGTCCTCCATGAATCGGTTCGTCGCCACGGATGCCGGGTCGTCGTCTTCCTGGCGGATGCTGGTGAGAATCTCGGCGCGGCGGGTAGCGATGTCGGACTCTGGCAGCGCCGGGGAGCGCAGCACGTCGGCGGCAATCGCCAGCACTGGCGCGAAATCCTCGACCAGGCAGGCCGCGCCAACGCCAACCTGGTGCCTCCCGGCCGATACCGTGAGAGAAGCCCCCCGTCCGTCCAGGTCGTCCGCGATCATGTCAGCCGACCGCGTCAGCGTGCCGCGATCGAGCACGCGGGCAAGGAGCGCCGCCGTGCCCTCCTTGCCGACCGGGTCGTCGTAACCGCCAGCGCGGACCACCGCCACCAACGCCACCGCCGGGGTCGTGTGGTTCTCCTCGGCGATGACAACCGCGCCGTTGTCCAAGACCCGGCGAACCGGCTTCAGCGGCATTGGTCCGCCTGCGGCTCGAACCAGCCGATCGTCCGGTTGGAGGGCGCGAAGACCGTCCGCACGATGTCCAGCACCTCGGCCGGGGTGACCGCCGCGAGCCGCTGGCCGAGCGTCAGCGCATCACGCCAGGATCCGATCGTCTCGAAGTACCCGAGCTGATGCGCGATGTCGGTGACGCCGTCCATGTCGAACACGAACCGCGCCCGGAGCTGGGCCTTGGCCTTCTCCACCTCGGGATCGGTGATCCCGTCGCGCATCAGCCGATCCAGCTCGTCGAGCACCGCATCCTCGACTGCCGCCAGCGTGCGTTCTGCGGAGACCGTGACGCTGATCGAGTAGAGGAAGGGTTGGGCGGTCGGAAGCAGGGCGCCGTGAACCGACGACGCGAGTCCGCCGTCCACCAGTCGCCGATACAGGCGTGAACTGCGCTGCGGCCGCGACACCCTGCCCGCCGACCAGATGTTCAGCCCGGCGCCGCCGCTCAGCACGGCGTCAGCCACCAATAACGGGAAGAACCCGGCGTCGCCAAACGCCGGCGAGTGGTACACGGCCTTCCAGTAGGCCGTGTTCCCTTCCTTGCGGAGGATGACGCGCCGCTCCGCATCCTGCTTCGGCTCGATGGCGGTTCGACGGGCCGGTGTGCCTCGCGAGTGAATTCCGCCGAACTCGCGCTCCGCCCTCCGTAGCACATCGTCGGTCTCGACGTCGCCGACGATGACGAGGGTCGCATTGGCGGGCGTGTAGTAGCGCTTGTAGTGGCCGTACAGGTCCTCCCTGGTCATCACCTCGAGGTCCGACTGCCACCCGATGGTCGGATGTCGGTAGGGATGCACCTTGAAGGCTGTCGCCGTGACGTCCATGTCGAGCAGCTGCTCCGGATCGTTCTCACCGCCCTGCAGCTCGGAGATGATGACCGTCCGCTCCGACTCGCACTCCCCCGGGTCGTAGACGCAGCGGTCCATGCGCTCGGCTTCGATGAACAGCATCCGGTCGAGCGCGTCGGTAGAGGCCGTCTCGAGGTAGGTGGTCTGGTCGATCCAGGTGTAGCCGTTCCAGCTGCCGCCGAACTGCTCGATGATGCCTTTCACCTGATCGCGCGGGATGTTGGTGGTGCCCTTGAAGTTCATGTGCTCGACCCAGTGCGAGACACCGGTCAGTCCCGACCCCTC
The DNA here is from genome assembly GCA_963709325.1 of uncultured Acidobacteriota bacterium. Classification (GTDB taxonomy): domain Bacteria; phylum Acidobacteriota; class Vicinamibacteria; order Vicinamibacterales; family UBA2999; genus VFZN01. Next base: position 1,336,654 of record CAVPVV010000003.1, read on the forward strand.
GTCACCGGATCCGACGCGATACCAGCACCAGACCGAGGCCAGCGGCGCGCCATGCACTTCCTGCACCAGCACCTTCAGGCCGTTATCCAGGAACGTTTCACGCACCTGCGATGCCTTGCTTCCGATTCCCGCCTCCCGACTCGCGACTCCCGGCATGGCACGATCCTGTCTCGCGGGACCGACCCATTACAATAGGCGGTACGCCATGGCTGAGTGGAAGGACACGTGTAATCTGCCGCGAACCAGCTTCTCGATGAAGGCCAACCTCCAGACGGCCGAGCCGGAGGCCATCGCCCGATGGGACGCCATGGATCTTTATGGGCAGATTCGGTCGGCGCGGAAGGGCGCGAAGCGCTACCTCTTGCACGACGGGCCGCCCTACGCGAACGGTGAGATCCACCTCGGCACTGCCCTGAACAAGATCCTGAAGGACATGGTGGTGAAGTCCCACAACATGCTGGGCTTCGACGCGCCGTATCTCCCTGGATGGGACTGCCATGGACTCCCTATCGAGCTGAAAGTCGACCGCGAGCTCGGACCGAAGAAGCGCGAGATGAGCATCGCGGACTTCCGCCGAGCCTGCCGCGCCTACGCGGAGAAGTACGTGGACGTTCAGCGACGCGGCTTCAAGCGGCTCGGCATCCTCGGGGTGTGGGACGACCCGTACAAGACGATGGCGTTCCCTTACCAGGCGGCCATCGTCCGGGCGCTCGGGAAGTTCGTCGAGCAGGACATGGTCTACAAGGGCAAGAAGCCGGTGCACTGGTGCACGCACTGCCGAACCGCGCTGGCCGAGGCCGAGGTCGAGTACGAGCCGCACACGTCGCCCTCGATCTACGTCGAGTTTCCGCTCGCCGAATCGAGCCAGGCCGAACTGGCGAGGCGGCTGCCCGCGCTCGCCAGTCGGACGGTGTCGGTGCTGATCTGGACGACGACACCGTGGACCATCCCGTCCAACCTGGCGATCGCGTTTCACCCGGAGTTCCGCTACGCGGCCTACGACGTGAGCGGAACGGCGGTGATTGTTGCCAGGGATCTTGCCGCTACGGTGGCGCAGAAGACCGGCCGCGCGTTCGGTGAGCCGCTCGTGGAGTTCGACGGCACGGCGATGGAGCGCCTCAACTTCCGCCACCCGCTGTACGACCGCGATTCGGTGGGTGTGCTCGGCGACTACGTGACACTCGAAGCGGGCACCGGAGCGGTCCACACGGCCCCCGGCCATGGCGCCGACGACTACAACACCGGCGTGAAGTACGGCCTGGAAATCTACGCACCGCTCGACGCAGGAGGTCACTTCGTCGAGACCGTCGGCCTCTTCGGCGGCCTGCAGGTGTTCGACGCCAATCCCAAGGTTGAAGCGGCGCTTCGGGAGCGCGGCCGGCTCTGGCATCGCGAGGACTACGACCACTCCTATCCACACTGCTGGCGCTGCCACAACCCGGTGATCTTCCTCGCCACCGCGCAGTGGTTCATCGCCATGGACGCCAAGAACCTGCGGGCGCGGGCGCTCGAGGAGATCCGCGGTCGCGTCCGGTGGATCCCGTCGTGGGGACAGGCACGCATCGAGGGCATGGTCGCGAACCGGCCCGACTGGTGCATCTCGCGCCAGCGGGCCTGGGGTGTGCCGATCCCGGCGATGGACTGCACCAGCTGCGGCACGGCGCTGCTGACGACCGAGCTGGTCGAGCAGGCTGCGAAGGTGTTCGACGAGTACGGCGCCGATGCGTGGTACGAGCGTCCGATCGAGGAGTTCGTTCCCGCCGGGCTCGCCTGCCCATCGTGCCAGGGCACGTCGTTCGAGCGCGAGAAAAACATCCTCGACGTCTGGTTCGACTCGGGCTCGAGCCACGAGGCGGTACTGCCGTTCCGCAAGGACCATCACTGGCCCGCGGACATCTACCTCGAGGGGAGCGACCAGCACCGGGGCTGGTTCCACAGCTCGCTGCTCGTCGGCATCGGCACGCGCGGCCGGGCGCCGTTCGATCAGGTGCTCACGCATGGGTTCCTGGTCGACGAGCAGGGCCGCAAGATGTCGAAGTCGCTCGGAAACTTCGTCGCGCTCGAGGACGTGATCAGCCAGAGCGGCTCGGAGATCCTGCGGCTCTGGGTTTCGATGGTGGACTACCGCGAGGACATGCGGCTTGGGAAGGAGATCCTCGCGCGCACCGTCGAGGCCTACCGTAAGATTCGCAACGTGATTCGCGTTCTGGTCGCGAACCTCTACGACTTCGACCCGGCCCTCGACGCGGTGCCGGTCGAGCGGATGCAGGAGATCGATCGCTGGGCCTTAGCGAAGTTCGCCGATTGCACGGACAGGATCGTCAAGGCCTACGACGACTACGATTACCCGGCGATCTTCCAGATCGCCAACACGTTCATCACGGTGGACCTGAGCGCGTTCTACGTGGACGTGACCAAGGACCGGATGTACACCTTCGGCGCCAAGTCCGAGGCCCGCCGCTCGGGACAAACCGCGATGCTCGCTATCGTGGACGGGATCGCCAGGCTGCTCGCCCCCGTGCTGTCGGTGACCATGGACGAACTGTGGCGCACGCTGCCTGGCACCGCGGGCCGCCTCCGTTCACATGGCGGTTTTCCCGATGGGCGAAGAAGTCGCGCCGTACCGCGACCCGGAGCTGCTGGCCCGCTGGGCGACGCTGGCCGCGGTCCGCGACGAGGTGAACCTGGCGCTGGAACAGAAGCGCAAGGACCAGATCATCAAGGCCAACCTTTCGGCGCAGGCCCGGCTCGAAGCCGGGGGCGACGAAGGGCGGCTGCTGGCCCGGTACCGGGACTTCCTGCCGACGCTCTTCGGCGTGTCCCACGTCGAGCTGACCGAGGGCACCGCGGACGCCCCGCGGCGGGTCACCGTCGAACGTGCCGACGGGGTCAAGTGCGAACGCTGCTGGCGTGTGGTGCCCGAGGTGAGCCGCGAGTCCGGAACGGAAGGGCTGTGCCCGCGCTGCGTGGGTGCGCTGGCGCCCGCCGCGCACGCATGAGCGGTCTGCTTCGCGAACGGCGGTTCGAGCTGCTGATCGTCGTTCTCGTCGTCGTCCTGGACCAGCTCACGAAGGTGCTGGTCGGACGCGCCCTCGAGCTGCACGAAAGTGTGGACGTCGTGCCCGGCTTCCTGAGCCTGACCCGCGTCCACAACACCGGGGCGGCGTTCGGGATGCTGAACGGAGTGGATTTCGCGTTCAAGGCGGTGGTGATGTCGCTGGTCGCGCTGGCCGCGCTCGGCGGCGTCGGCTGGTACGCGTCGAGCGTGCCGCTGTCCGACGTGCTGGCGCGGGCCGGCATCGCCAGCGTGGTCGGGGGCGCCATCGGCAACCTGATCGATCGCGCGACTGCCGGGTACGTCCTCGATTTCGTGGACGCATACTGGAATGGATGGCATTTCTGGGCATTCAACGTCGCCGACGCGGCCATCACGATCGGCGTGGGCCTGATGATTCTCGATATTCTGGGGGTGGGGCGCCGTGCATCCAATCCTGTTTAGCCTCGGACCGCTCACCATCTACTCGTACGGAGTGCTGCTCGCCGCGGCGTACCTGATCGGCCTCGGCATGGCCGTGCGCCGGGCCCGCGCCGCCGGCCTCGACGGCAACCGGGTGCTCGATCTCGGCATCTGGGTGATCATCGCCGCGCTCGTCGGCGCCAAGGCGCTGCTCTTCTTCGTGGACTTCCGCCAGTTCACGAGCAGCTGGGCCGAGTTCACGACGCTCCTGCGATCGGGCGGCGTTTTCTACGGCGGCCTGATTGCGGCGGTAGTCGTCTGCATCTACCAGCTGCGCAAACACCAGCTGCCGCTCTGGACCTCCGCGGATCTATTCGCGCCCGGCATCGCCCTTGGCTACATGGTCGGGCGCCTGGGCTGCCTGATGGCCGGCTGCTGCTACGGGCGGCCGACCGACGTGTCCTGGGCGATCACTTTCACCGACCCGGCGGCCAACCTGAACGTCGGCACCCCGCTCAACGTGCCCCTGCACCCGACGCAGATCTACGAGTCGTTCGCCGGCCTGGTGATCTTCCTCATCCTGATGGCCCTGGAGCGCCGCGGCCGGCAGTTCTCGGGGCGGACTTTCTGGATGTTCGTGCTGCTCTACGCGATTTCGAGGTTCTTCATCGAGTTCTATCGCGGCGACGAACGCGGCTTCATGTTCAACGCGGTCTCCACGTCACAGGCGATCTCGATCATCCTGGCCCCGCTGGCGCTCTTCATGCTCTGGTATCTGTCCCGTCCGGAGCAGCCGCTCGCGCCGGAGGCGCCGCGCGGGCCGCGGAAGCCGCGGTTTGCTTGAGGTCTCGGGGTCTTGGGTCTTGAGGGCTTGACCCGCCAGACATTCACGGTGCCTCCCGAGGCCGAAGGGGAGCGCCTGGATCGGTACCTCGCCTCCGAGATCCCGAACTACTCCAGGTCGCAGATCCAGCGGCTGATCGACGAGGGCCACGTCGTCTGTTCGCGCGTCAAGCACACCAAGGCCAACGTGCAGCTGCGCGAAGGCGACGAGATTGCCATCACACTCCCAGAGCCGGCGGCAGCCGCGCCGGCCGCCCAGGACATTCCGCTCGACGTCCTCTTCGACGATCCCGACATCGTCGTCGTCAACAAGCCGGCGGGCATGGTCGTGCATCCGGCCGCCGGCAATCCGGACGGCACCCTGGTCAACGCGCTCCTGCACCATGTGAAGGACCTGAGCGGCATCGGCGGGAAGATTCGTCCCGGAATCGTGCACCGGCTCGACAAGGGAACGAGCGGCGTCATGGTGGTGGCCAAGAACGACATCGCGCACCAGGAGCTCGCCCGGCAGTTCCACGATCGCGAGGTCGAGAAGGAGTACATCGCGCTGGTGTGGGGACTGGTTCAACAGCGAAAGCGGATTGAAGCGGCGATCGGCCGCGACCCGAAGCACCGACAGAAGATGTCAACGCGCGCCAGCCGGGCGCGGGAAGCGGTGACGCGGGTCACTTGGGCGCGGGATCTCCGCGGGCTGACGTTGTGCAGGATCGCGATCTACACCGGTCGCACCCACCAGATTCGCGTCCACATGAGCGCCATCGGGCACCCCATCGTCGGAGACGCGCTCTATGGCGGCGTCCACCGCCGTGTGCCGCACCAGTTCCGGGTCGTGCAATCGCTGACTCGCCCGTTCCTTCACGCCGAGCGGCTCACATTCACCCACCCACGGACCCACGAGCGCATGACCTTCGTCGCGCCGCTCGCCGCCGATCTCGAGGCGATCGTCCACGCCGTTGCGCCGCCGGAATTGGCGGACAAGATCTTTGCACCGGCGGCGGTGCCAGACGCGAACGAGGCGTAAAGAGGTCTGGAGCGTGAAGCCTGGAGCCTACTTCTTCGGACGCTCCACGCTCACCAGGCGCGACTCGTAGAACGTGACGTCGATCTCGTCGCCGGCCCTGAGCGCGTTCAACTGCGACTTGTCGGTCACCGCCATCGCGCGCTCGACGCCGTCGCTGGTTCGGACCATCAGCGAGGGCGCCGCGGCGTCCACCGAGGTGATCTTGGCGCGGATGGTGCGCTCGCGCATCGTCTCGGAGCCCGGCTTGTCGTCCTTGCGGCGCACCGTCGTGGTCGGCGTACCCGAGGGTGCCGGAGAACCGGGGCGAGCGAGCCGCACGGCGATGGCTTCGAAGTAGCGCGCCGACACGATGTCTCCCACTTTCAGCGTATTGAAGCCCTCCATCTCGGGCGGGGCGGTAACGTGCAGGCGCGAGCCGGCCGCGGTCTTGAGCGTGACGACGCGGCTGGCCTTGTCGACCGCCTCGATCGTGGCGGTGACCACCTTCGGTTCGGATTCGTAGATGGCTTTCTGGGCCCAAAGGCCCATACCAGCGAAGACTGCGACCGCCGCCGCCAGCATCATCACTCGACGCATGACTGTGTCCTCCTCATCGGTGCCGCCATAGAATAAACCGCGCATCGTGACCGTCGAGCCCCATCGCCTCGCGCGCGCCAGCCTCCTGGCCGCGTTCGTTCTCGCGCTCGGCGCGGCGCCGGCGCTCGCCCAGAAGACCGACTCGATCACGCTGCTGAACGGCGACCGGATCACCTGCGAGATCAAGCTGCTCGACAAGGGACGCATCCAGGTGAGTACCGACGACCTGGGCACCATATACGTCGAGTGGGACAAGGTCGCCTCGGTGACCGCCAACCGCACCTTTCGTGTCGTGACCTCCAGCGGCCTCCGTCTGCTCGGGCGCCTGGCCACATTGGAGACCGACCACCTCGCTATTGTCCAGGATACGGGCCCGGTCTCCGTGGACCGGCTGGATGTCGTATACATCGCTCCAATCGACCGGGGTTTCTGGCGCGGGCTGGACGGAAACGTCGACGTCGGGCTCAGCTACACCAAGTCGAGCGGCATCGCCCAGGTGAACGTCGACATCGGCGCGACGTACCGGCGCCCCAACGGCCAGGTAACGGCCTCGGCCAGCAGCTATGTGACCGTTGACGACGACGGCAACGACACCTCCCGGTATGCGCTCGGACTGGCTGGATTCCGTAACTCCCGGCAGCACTCGCTCTGGCTCCTCCAGGGCGGAGTCATGAGCAATCCGGACCTCGGATACGACCTGCGCAGCACCGTCAGCGGGGGCATGGGGCGCTACCTAGTTCGGTCCAACCAATCGATCCTGGCGGTTGGGGGGGGCCTGTCCACCAGCAGCGAGGTGCCACTCGAGGGCGCGACGACGCAGGAGCTCGAGGCCATGCTCGCGGTTCGGCAGTCCTACTTCACGTACGACCGGCCGAAGACCGATATCGCGCTGTCGGCCGACGTGTACCCCAGCCTGTCTTCCTGGGGCCGTGTGCGCATCGAGTTCGAAGGGCGCGCCAAACGCGAAATCGTCAAGGACTTTTCGATTGGCTTCTCGATGTACGACAGTTACGACAGCAGGCCGCCGACAGAAGGCGCTCGGAAGAACGACGTCGGCCTCAGCCTGACGATCGGCTGGACGTTCTAACGGGCGGGCTGACGGACGCCCGCCCAAAGGCAAAAGGCAAAAGGCAAAAGGCAAAAGGCAGAAGGCAGAAGGCAAGTGCCTTCCTGCACCCGTGCACCTCTGCACTCGCGCACCTCTACTTCTTCTGCTCCAGTTTCAACTCGTTGAGCCGCACGGGCTCGCTCGAGTAGTTCTCGATCTCGATCGAGTTCTTCTTCTTGTCGAACGAGATCTGCGTCGCGTAGGCGAGACGCCCTTCGCCCTTGCCGTCCTTGCCGAACCGCATCTCGAACAGCGAGAACGGGTAATCCACCGTGCGCGGCTGATTGCGCGCCTCCTGGAAGCCGATGACTCGCGGAGTGATGATCACGATGCGACGGCCGCCGTTCTCCATCGGGAAGCTCATCGCGTAGCGGATGTCGGTGCCGAGCCGCATTACGTTGTTCGGGTCCGGGCCCATGTAGCCGGGGAACCGGAACTTGCCGAGCTCCGGCTGCTTCTCGAGCTCGCGCACGAGACCGTCCTGCTTCTTCTCGAGGAACGTGTCGATGAGTCGCTGCCGCTGCGACGGGTTCGACCAGCCGTCGATGTCGATCTGGATCGTCTGGTTGGCGCCGGTGGCCACGTTGCTCATGTTCAGCGCCCAGCCGGTGATCCGCACCTTGTCGGTGGCACTCGGTGCCTGCGACGGCTGTCCCTGCGCGGGGCTGGTCGCCATCCATGTCAGGGCGACCAGCGCCATGGCGATGGCCGTGATCGACAGCTTCTTCATGCCTCCCCCTTCTGCCTTCTGCCTTCTGCCTTCTGCCTTTTGCCCCGTGCCTAACGCCGGCGCCCGCCGCCGCCCCGAGCCCCGCCGCCGCGCGAGCCACCGTAACTGCCCGCCCCCGATCGCGTGCTGCCGCCCGACTCCCAGCCGCTGCGGTTGGTCGTGCGCGTGTTGCCCGAGGTGCGGGCGCTGCTGTCCCGTTCGAGCTGCCCGGTGGCGCCGCTGGTAGCCGCGCGGTCTCGGGTCTGCCCGGTGCCAGCCGCGGTCGTGCCGGCAGTGGCGCCGCCGGTGGCTGCGCGATCGCGAGTGCCGCCCTGCGCGGCGCGATCACCAACCTGGCCCTGCGCCCGGTCGCTGTCCACGGGATTCCAGCCACCAGAGCCATTGCTCTGATCCCAGCCGCCACCTTCGTTCTTCCGATATACGTTGCCATCGTGGCCGGCGTAGATGTCTCCGCCTTGGGTGCGACCGACGGTTGCGCGATCGCCGCCCGGGCCCGTCTTGCTGACGGCGCCACCACCTTCGCTGGTGCGGATGCCGCTCGTGCTGGTGCCGGTGCGGTAGTTCTCTCGATGCGCGGTCTGCGCCCAGTTGTCGCCGCGCTGTACCGAGCTCGTGCCCCAGTTGCCGTAGACATTAGACCCCTGCCGGGTCTGCCCGTAGGTGCCAGTGCGCGGGTTGTACGCCTGACCGGCCGCGCGCGAACCGTACGGTCCATAAGCCGCCGCGCCGCGTGCATAAGTGCCCGTCCGCGGGTTGTACGACGCGCCCATCCCGACGCCGCCGTATGGGCCATAAACCGCCGCGCCGCGCCCATATCCGCCCGTGTAAGGGTTGTACCAGGCGCCCATCCCGTAGGTGTGCGGATAGGGATAGTAATGCGGGTAAAAGCCGCCGTAATAACCGTACGGTGGATAGTACCAGCCGCTACCCCAGACTGCGCAGCCCCACCCGACCATCAAGCCGGTATACGCAGCAACATAGGCGAAGGTCACCCACTCGTCGTTGTCGTCATCGTCTTCGACGGTCACGTAGGTGACGTGATTGACGGGTGAGCTCGCTGGGATCGTGTAGATTTCCTTCGGAATGTTCGACGCCACTTCCCAGGGCCCCTCGGCCGCCTTCGACACGAACCACACGCCCTGGAAGCACATGTAGTAGAGGTCACCGAACTTCACGATGTCCTTGTCGGTGTTCACCACCTGCTGGACGCCCTGGCTGCCCTCGATGGCCTTGATCTCGGGCTTGCCGCCGGAATACTCGACGTCGGGCGCCTTCAGTTCCTTCTTGTTCACACGCGCGGTTCTCGGGATCGTCGCCAGCAGGACCGCCTCGGTCGCCTGGGGCGTGCCCGGCACGGAGGCGAGCACGCGCGACCGCGGGTGCTCGATCGGAATCTTCTTGAACTCGTCGGGCAGGGTCGGCGTGGCGAAGGTCCAGGGGCCGTCGAGGCCTGGCGCTCTGAACCAGCGCCCGGCAACGAGGAAATAGAAATCTCCGCTCCGGCCCATCCGGAACAGGTCGCTCTCGGTGTTGCTCACCCACAACAGCGTGGGCGCCCCTTCCACCGCGAGGTAGCTCGGCTGGCCCGTGGTGACGATGAGCTCGCTCGGCGTGGTGGTGACGAAGATCTTCGGCATCGTCTTGGACGAGAGCTTCTTGCCGGGGAGCGCGGCCTTGACGTCCTTCCAGTTGTCGTCGGCGGGCAGCTTGGAGAAGCTGTCGGGCAGCTTCCCGTCGGCCGGCTTCCAGGGCCCCATGACCTCGGAGGCCTGGAGCCAGCTGTCGTTGTAACGCGCGTAGTAGGTCTTGCTGGGCGCGTGTTCGAACAGGTCCCAGTTCGTGTTGACCGCGTACTTGAGGTCCACGTCCTTGATCGGGCTCCAGATGGCATCGCCGTCGAGGTTGATGAGCGCGGCGGGTGCCTGTGCCGAGAACACCTTCGGGGGATCGGCCTTGATCCCCTCGACGTTCTTCACCGCCAGCGGGCTGTCGGCCACGTAGGCCAGCAGGCGGTCGAGATCGAGCACGCGTTCGTTCTGCGGCCGCGCTTGGACATCGGCGACCATGGTCTTCACCTGCTCCGGTGACAGCGACTTGAAGTTGTATTCGGCGATCCGCATGTCGAAATTGACGACGCGGTCATCCAGGGCCACCTGCGTCGGCCCGACGATCTTGATCGTGCCGAGCGCCGGCTCCTTGGCACCGGTCGGGGTATAGGCCACCGCCGACCATGCCACGATCTCCTTCTGGTTCGTCCAGCTTTCGACCTGCGGCTGGTACCACACGGCGCTGCCATGGCCGAGGGCGACCGTCCGCGGCCAGCCCGTGTCCGCATTGGTACCGGGCGGCGGCTCAGCCGGCTGCGTTGCCTTGACCGGAGCAGGGACCCCGGGCGCCTTGCCCTGGGCCCGCAACAGCGAGTTCGGCGGAATGGCCAGCGTCAGCGCGACGAGCGCGGCGACGCTCGGGGAACGGTATGAAGTGATGCGCATGCGGTAGTCCATTCTGCCCATGCAGAGCGCCGGGGCGACGGCCCCGGGGCTCCGCACGACCCGCGATCGTAGGCGGGGGGCTACTTCTTCGCCGGTTCGACGCTGACCGCCAGCGCCTGCGTGTACGTGATTTCGACGGTGTCACCGACCTTGTAGCCTTCCAGGTTCTTGGCGTCCGCCACCTTCCACGACAGGGTCCCGCCTTTCTCGCCCTTGATCGTCACCGATGGGACCTTCGGGTCGATTGCCGTAATCGTCACGGTGCGCGTTATCTGCTCGGCGATCGTGCCGCCCGGCTTCGAGCCCGGAGTGCGTGTCATTCCTGACGAGTCGGGCTGCCGCGGCGCCTGGCCCGGCTTCCGCACGGCCGTGACGAGCGATTCGTGGTATCGGAAGGTGACCACGTCACCCACCTTCAGGGCGTCGAAGCGCTGGCACTCGGGCCCGCAATAGATCTCCTCGAGCGTGCCATCCGTGCCCTTCAGTGTGACGATGCGGTTGGTGTGGTCGATGGCTTCGATGGTGAAGGTCTTGCTGATTACGTCGCCGGAGGAGACGGGCTTCTGCGCCGCCATCGCCGGAGCGGACGCGAACAGAACGACGATCGCCAGAACGACGAGACTAATACCGCTGAAACGCGAACTCATCATGGGACCTCCTCAGAAACGAATCGTCACGCCGCCGTTGAATTGGAACTGGTTCGCGTACTGGGCATCACCGACCACGTAGCAGCCCCAGTACGGGTCGCACCACCAACCCGCCGAATCGGTCTTGATGTAGGTCGGCGTCCACTGCACGCCGGCCCGGAAGCCGACGTTGGAGCTGCCATACGCCTTGACGCCCGCACCCCAAGTCGTGGAAAACTGCGTCTCGCCGCTAGTCGAGCGGGCCTGGCCGTTGAATCCGGTGAAATCGACGCTGCCGTAGTTCGTGGCGCCGAAGCCGATCATCAGGTAGGGCCGGACTCGCGCGTCGGTCGGCGCGAAGTTGAATGCCACATAGGGGTGATAGGTGTTGACCGTCAGATCGCCCACGTCAACGGTCTGGGTACCTTCGATCCGCAGCTTGCTCAGCTGCTGGCCGAAGAGGAACCCCACCTCGACGTTGTGGGTGACGTTGTATCCGACGTCAAAGCCCCACGAGAACGAGTCCTTGACGTCGATCGCATCGTAAAGGTTACCGTCAGCGGCCAGCACGGCGCTCCCTTCGACACCGTCCGAGAACGTCCAGCCGACGACGCCGCCAACTTCCACTCTCTGGGCAAACGCCGGGGCGGACATGAACACCGCCACTGCGGCCATTGCCATTACTCGTTTCAACATGACTCGAACCTCCATGGGGAATAACAAACACCGATCATTACATGAAACAGCAAGTTAACGCGCCGTAGCCAGCGGATTACCGCCAAGCGCGTTGGAAATCTCCGTAATCGCTTTCTGCGCACGCACGCTGTTGCCAGCATCGTCGAGGGGTGGGGACACGACCGCGATGCCGAACTTGCCCGGGGAGACAGCAATGATCCCGCCACCTACCCCGCTCTTCGCTGGCAAACCGGTGTGGTAGAGCCACTTGCCGGAGTCGTCATACAGCCCAGCCGTGGCCATGACCGCGAGGATGCCTGGCACCTTCGGGCCGTCCACGACCTGCTTGCCCGTGACCGGGTTCTTGCCGCCGAATGCCAGGGTCGAAGCCATCATAGCCAAATCTCTGGTGTTGACGCCGATCGAACACTGACGTGTGTAGAGATCGACCGCCTGCTGCCAGTTGTCCTTGATATAGCCATAGGCCAGCATCAGCGCGCCGATCGCCTGGTTCCGCTGGTTGGTGTCGGACTCCGACTTATAGACATCCTGGATGACCGAAAGGTTCCGACCCGCCGCGTCGTTGTGGATGCCGATGATCTTTTTCCACACCTCGTCGGCGCTCGCGCCCCTCACCATGCTGGTGGCAGAGATGGCGCCGGGGTTGACCAGCGGATTCATTTCGGGCGCGCCGGTGCCGACCACGGTCCGCACACCCTCGACCGCGATGATCGAATTGAAGCGCGCGCCCGTGGCGTCGACGCCGATCCGCTTCTCGATGGAGTCGAGTCCCTGTTCCTGGATGACCTGCGACATCGTGAACACCTTGGAGATCGACTGGATCGAGACCTCGGTTTTCACGTCGCCGGCGGTGTAGAGCTTGCCGTCGGCGGTGACCACGGCGATGCCGAACAGGTTCGGATCCACCTTGGCGAGGGCCGGGATGTAGTCGGCGTTCTTCCCTTCCTTGAGGTCCTTGAACTTCGCGTAGGCGGCGTCGACGGCCTTCTGGACGTCGGCGGGTGCCTGGGCTCGCAGGCCGTCGGCGGCCAAGCCGGCGGCCGTCACGGCGACGGCTGCGGCCACGAGTCGAATGTTGCGCATCATCCTCAGCCTCCGAGCTTGTACGAGAAGTTGTACTTGAACGAGAACTGGAACTTCAGCCCGTCCGACGAGAAGCCGTCGCTGAAGTTCTCACGGCGGGCCCACTGCAGCTCGCCGCCGGCCATCACGTTGGGGACCGGCGAGAACAGCAGGTTGCCGACGGCATAGTGGCCGCGGCGGAAGGCATCGGGGTTGGAGCCTTCGCGGTTGTCGTTGTCCTGCATCGAGTAGCCGACCGAGCTGCTCCAGCGGCTGTTCCACGAGTGATCGACGAACGCCGTGATCCCCACGATCGGAATGGCCTCGGCGGTCACCGGCGATACCACGTTGCCGGGTTGACGGACGATGCCGGCGTCGACCGGCGAATCGTTCATGTAGTTCTGGATGCCGGCACCGTAGACCAGCCCCAGGCGGAGGGTGTCGCCTTTGGTGACCTTCAGCGCCGAGGTGAGGTTGATACCCCAACCGACCTCGCTCCCGCTCAGGTCGAACTGGTCGGTGTTGTTGTCGTCCCAGTTGAACTTCCGCACGATGCCGGCCGCTTGAACGTGACCCCAGTCGCCCATCATCCGGTAGCTGCCGGAGAAGTCGGGCAGCGGGAAGCGGGGCGTGACGTTCTCCAGCTCGACGCGGTTGGTGAGCCGGCCGGTGTCGTTGCTGGCGCCCGGCCGCTCGAGGGCCAGGGTCAGCTGGCGGGTCGGCTCCTTCACCGGCATCCAGCGCACCTGCACGTTACGGAACAGCACCATCCCCGTCGGGCCCCAGGTACTCGATGGTGTTGGGGAAGATGTCGATGTCCATGAACGGGCTCCAGGTACTGGCCCGCACCGAAGTGACCGAGCTCGCCATAGGCGTGGCGCAACCGGAACGTCGTCTGCCCGGCGTCGTCGCCGGTGCCCATGAGCTCGAACTCGAACTGCGTCTTCAGCTCGCCGAGAGCGGTCGGCGACGATGTCCGCACGCCGAGCCGCGACTGCCGCACGCCGGCGAAGCTGCGGCTGTCGTCGCCGAACTGCTTCTCGTAGGCCGGCAGCTTCGTGGCGCGGAGGGTGTCGAACCAGTCGGGATCGACCTGCTTGAAATCATGGCCGATATCGAGCATGGCGAAGCCGTAGATCTCCATGCTGGGCTTCGGCTCGTCCGCCGCCGGCGGGGTCACACTGACCGCCAGGCCGCGAGTGTAGGTGATGGTCACCTGGTCACCGGCCTTGTAGCCCTCGAGGTTCTTGACGTCCTGGACCTTGAACATCGAGCGGCCGCCGGCCGCGGTCCGGACGGTCACCTCGGCCGCCTTCGGATCGATTGTCTCGATGGTGACGGTGGCGGAGGTCTGGCGGGCAATGGTGCCACCCGGTGCGCCTGGCGTGCGGCTGACCGTCGTCGACGGCGTCGCTGCTGCGCCGGGTTTGCTCAAGGCGGTCACGACCGTCTCGAAGTAGCGGAAGGTGACCGTGTCGCCGACTTTGAGGGCGTCGAAGCGCTGCACCTCGGGACCGCAGTACACCTCTTCGAGGAGACCGGCCTTGTTCCGGAGGGTCACGATCCGCGTCGAGTGGTCGATGGCCTCGATGGTGAACGCCGCCGTGACCTCCTCGGTGCGGCTGACGGGCTGCTGGGCCAGCGACGGCACGACCGAGCCGAGCATGAACGCTGTGATCACGGCCGTGACGACGCAGGTCGTCCGGCCTGTCCTCGTGGGTCGCATCCCTGGGTCTCCTTTGAAATGAATACTCGTCATCGCACGTTCGCTTTCTCCCAGGCGCGCACCTTGCGACGTCCGTCGTCGAAGATGCGCTCGTAGTTACCAAGACGGATCTTGCGGCTCGCCTCCGGGGTGAGCCGCTGCCATACCGGCGCCCACAGGTCGAACACGCGGTAGTACGGCTCCGGCCCCGCCGGCGCCACGGTGTCGGTGCCGAACAGGAACCGGTCGGGATGCGCCTCCAGCAGCGCCGTCACGCGGGCAATCGCCTCCGGCGACGACACGGCGTACTTGGCGACCTCGTCCCACGAGATGTCGAAGTTGACGTGCGCGAGCGAGGGGTCGCTGAGCATCGCGTCGAGGATCTCGACGTGGCGCGGCGAGCGCTCCGCCGCCTCGGCAGAGACCTCCGCCGGACGGACGACGCGGCCGAGGCCGGTGTGGGCCCAGATGATCGAGGTCCGCGGGTGGCGCTTGAAGAGCGCCTTGGTCTGCGAGAGATACACCGGCTCGGCATCGGTCTTCCCAAACGGCATGTCGATGTCGTTGTGGAGGATGACGACGAGGCCCGCGTCGGCGGCAAAGTCGAGGATGCGGTCGAGAGCGGGGTTCACCAGGCTGGCCGTCTCGCCGGCAATCTTCGAGGAGACGAACTCCTTGTGGATGCTGAACTCGCCGATGCCGGTGAACACCCCCGGAAACGTCGTCAGGACGCGCTTGATGTGATCCGCCGCGTACATGTCGGCCGGGTTGAAGCCGGTGATCATCGGGTCGAAGCGCGCCTGCTGCGCCGCCGGGAGCGCTTTGTAGACGCTGGCGATGTAGGCGTCGGTGAACGAGTAGTAATAGAGCGGCGCGTCGCTCTGCAGGTAGTAGGTCGGCGCGTAATCGCCGGAGTTGCCGAACGACCACTGCTGCTGCAGCGGGATGCCGAAGAGCGTCGAGCGGCCGACGCGCGTCCCCATGATCTCGAGGAAGCGCCGCACGTCGATGCCCTCCTGCACGTAATTGGTCAAGTGGAAGTGCGCGTCGTGGAACGCGTTGGCCGCCACGGGCGCCTGCGCCTGCGATCGGCCGCATCCCGGCGTGCAGGACCGCCAGCACGGCCACCACCAGGGCGATGCTGACGACGGCAGGTCGGGAAGAG
This sequence comes from uncultured Acidobacteriota bacterium, assembly GCA_963709325.1. GTDB lineage: Bacteria > Acidobacteriota > Vicinamibacteria > Vicinamibacterales > UBA2999 > VFZN01. The sequence continues at coordinate 1,352,135 of CAVPVV010000003.1, forward strand.
GAGCGGACGGCCATATGCGCTTCGCGGCTCAGAAGTTCAGTTCGAGGTTGACGTGGAAGACCGGGCCCTTGGCGCCGACCGGGTAGGGATACGCGGTGTAGCCGACCGGCGAGTGATCGACGTACATCCACTCCGCATTGAGCCGGATGCCGCGCTCCTTCATGGGGTAGAAGTTCTCGCCGCCGCGGACCTCCCACTGGTTGCCGTAGCGGCCGCGCACCTGTGAGGCACCGGCGTACAGCTGAAGGGTCTGGCGAATCGCCATCGCCGACGCCTGCACCTGGTAGCCGTGGTCGGCGATGTCGTCGATGCCGCCGGTGTTGGTGCCGGTGAAGTCGCTCAACCAGCGCCAGTAGTACTCGCCCTCGAGCGCCATCCCCTTGTACTTGATGCCGGCATCGACGCTGCTCATGCGATAGGTCACCTCGTCGACGGTGATCCCGGGGCCGAAGAGATTCGGCGTGAAGATGACGCTGCCGTCGGTGAGCCGGATTTGGCTGTTCTCGATGCCCTCGGTGCCCGGCTGGCTTTGCTTCTCCTCGAGGCTGTGGGTGAAGTGGAGGCCGACGCGCGTCGCCACCTTCTGGTGATCATCGAAATCGCCGAACGTGCCCCACAGGCCGAATTCGCCGGTGCTCGGCAGCCACTGCAGCGAATAGGACTGGGTGTCGAGCTTGTTGTCGAGTTGTGCCGCGCTCACGCCGAGCGTGCTCAGGTTGTTGGCGAACATCACCATGTATTTGAGCTTGGTCTGCAGTTCGCCCTTGACCCACACGCCGGAGGTGTAGGAGCCGCGGAAGAACTCGTCGGCGATCAGGCGGTCGTCGACGCCGAGCCAGTACGGGAACTGGCCCTCGGTGCTGCGCACCGACGGCAGCGAAGTGATGCCGGCGCCGACGCTGACGTAGCGGTTGAAGTTCCACGTCAGGTTGCCGGCGCCGACGACCTGCGCCGGGTCCCCCTGCGACGGGTTCGACGACCAGACATACAGGTAGTAGCGCATCTTCGGCGTGAGGAACCATCCGGAGAACGGCGCGAAGAACTTATTGAGCTGGATGTCTTGCCGCAGCGCGACCGACTTGGTGTTGCCGAAGGCGTCGACGTAGGACGTGTCGAGAGCGCGTTGATTCAGGTAGCGCGCATAGCTGAAGAGCCGGAAGTAGACCTCGCCCTTCTCGCCGGACACGAGCAGGAAGCCGACGTTGGGAATGTGCGAGAGCGGCTGCGGCTTGGTGGGCTCGGGCTCGGTGACCGGCCCGGTGGCGAACTCGGCGCTGCAGCCGTCCGACACCCATACCGCGTTCTGGTCGTAGCCCCACGTCCTGCCGAGCAGGCACGGCGCCTGGCCCATGGACCGGAGCAGGACGACGCCGGCCGACGTGTCGGCCTGACAGGAGGTGCGCTCGCCAGGTTCGGAACTGCACGTGAGCCGGGGCCGGTGGGGCCGCGGCCTGAGGATCGGGCGTCGTCGACGCGGCCTGTGCCGCCACGGGGGCGGCGTCGAACGCGCAGGCCAGTGCGGCTCCGAAGAGCGCCACCACTCGTGATTTGTTAACTACTCTCGCCACCACGACGGACATCCTCGACGTACTCCAACCCCTGGTGACGGGAGACGAAATCGAATTCGACATGTGGCGGACCTTCAGCCGCCTCCATCACTTCCAGTACTTTCGTGAACGCTTCTGATCGCACGTGGTTCTCGATGGCTCTCTCGCTGGCCCAGCGCTCCTCGTAATGCACTTCGCTGGAGCCGCTTTCGTCCTCCGCTGCACTCGTCCAGACCTGGCATCCCATGCAACCGGGTTCGAGGCGCGTCGCCCGCATCAGCACGCGGAGCGCGTCCTCGATGGTCCGGGCTTGACACGGGGGCGCATGCAGGAGCACAGACAGGCGCACCATGCCCGGCGAGAACTGCAGAACGGATACCAGCACGAGAGACGAAGACCAGGAGACGCGCTAAGCGCCGTATATGGAGGCACTTAGATGGCTTGGCATGACCGCGGCGACGGACGGCGTTGACAGACCCGCGCCCCCGGAAATTCGCAAGCGGCTCCCGTCTTTCCGGGGGTCATCGCCATCCCATGGAGGCCTTTGGCCCGAACACAGGCACGAGCGGCTGCATGGACCTTGCGTGACATCATGGCGGCCATGCCAGAGCCAGCCCCTCGATCGTCGTCGGTCTCGAGCGCGGCTCGCCGCCAATGGGAACGCGCCGAGGACTACGTCCAGAGCCACATGACGTGGAACCGCATCTATCGCGCCGTCAGCTACGTGCGATCGGCGCTCTGGATCGTGCCGCTCCTCGCGCTCTTCCTCGTGATGGTCGTGTCTCCGCCGCTCCGGTGGCTCGATCACTGGCTCGGGTGGCGGCTCACCGGGCTGAGCGTGGACGGCGCGCAGGCGCTGTATCAGACCGTCATCACGCTGACGCTTTCTTTCCTGGTCTTCACCTTCGGCTCACTTCTGATCGCGGTGCAGATCGCTGGTGGTCAGCTGACACCCCGCATCATCGCCACGACGCTGCTGCGCGACAACGTCGTTCGCTACAGCGTCGGGCTGTTCGTGTTCGCCTTGATCTTTGCCGTCACCGGCCTGAACCGGTTGGTCGAGCCCGTGCCGCAGCTCGGGGTCCTCATGGCCGGAACGCTCGGACTCGCGTCGCTGGCGACGTTCCTGTTCCTGATCGACTACGCCGCCCGCCTCCTCCGGCCGGTCACGATCGTATCGCGCATCGGCGACGAGTCCCTGGCCGTGGTCAAGGCGGTGTATCCGCGCCTGTTCGCATCGGAAGACGACGAATCGGGCGGCGCGGCGGTGCTGCCCGAGAGACCCTCGCGCGTGCTCCTTCACCAGGGCCGCTCCGAGAGCGTCCTCGCCCTCGACATCGCCACGCTGATCGCCGAAGCCCGCCGGACCGGCGGCATCGTCGAGTTCGTGCCGCAGGTCGGTGACTTCGTCGCGACCGAGGAGCCGCTCTTCGTGCTGCACGGGGGCGCCGACCGGATCGAGGACCAGGCGCTGCGCAGTGCCGTGGCATTCGGTCCCGAACGCACGCTCGAACAGGACCCAATCTTCGGGTTTCGGATCCTCGTCGACATCGCGCTCAAGGCGCTGTCTCCGGCGATCAACGATCCGACCACCGGCGTCCTGGCACTGGATCAGATTCAGCGCCTGCTGCGCGCCGTCGGCAAGCGCCACCTGCAGGGTGAGGTCGTCGCAGATCGCGATGGCGAGCCGCGGGTGATCTGGCGCACGCCAGACTGGGAGGACTTCGTCCACCTGGCGTGCCACGAGATCCGCATCTGCGGCGGCAACAACGCGCAGATCGCGCGGCGCCTGCGCGCGATGCTCGAGGCGCTGATGGCCTCGCTTCCCGCCTCGCGGCATGCCGCACTGGTCCAGGAGCGCGACCTGCTGGATCGGACTATCGCCGCGCACTTCCCGCTCGCGGCCGACCTCGCCCTGGTCAGCGTCGCCGATTCGCAAGGACTCGGCAGCGGCACGCGTACCACTCGGCCTCGCGAGGGACGGCCCTAGGCGGGCTGCTGTAAAAGCCAGCAGCCCGAAGGCAGAAGGCAGAAGGCAGAAGGCAAAACACAAACTCTCCCAGGATTCGCACTCCCTGTGCGCTCTCCTTCTGCCTTGTGCCTTCTGCCTTTTGCCTTGTCGAGCGCCCGACGGTCCGGGGGACCCCCGGCCCGCCGGAGTGGTGCAATCGATCGGAATCGCGACCCGAGTGCCTGGTCGTCGCAAGTTGCTGTCCTCGCTGGGATTGACGGCCGCGCCAAGCTCGTTACCGATCGGCATCGCTTGTGCAGCTGGTCCCTACCGCAAGACCTTCGTCAACAGGTCTTCTGGAGATGCCCATGGCGCCTGCCAAACTCACCGTCTACTGTGCCGCTCTCGCCGCCTGCATCCTCCTGGCCGCGGGCGCTGCCGCCCAGCCGTCCACTCAGACCAGCACCACAAAAGGGGTCGGCACCGTCAGCACGGAGCAGATCAAAGGCGAAGTCGTGGAGGTCGAGGGCAACGGCCTCCTGGTCAGGCTCGCCTCCGGTGATCTGAAGACGTTCAATGTGCCCGAAGCACGAAAGTTCCTCATCGACGGCAAGGAACTGTCGGTGCACGACCTCAAGCCGGGCACCTCGCTCACGGCGACGGTGAAGACGACCACCACGCCGGTCACCGTTCGTACGCGAGCGGTGCAGAACGGCAAGGTCTGGTTCGTTTCGGCGCCGACCGTGATCCTCACGCTCCCCAACGGCGAGAACAAGCAATACGTGGTGGGTGATGACGTCACGTTCACGCTGAATGGGAAGCCCGCTACCGTGTTCCAGCTGAAGAAGGGCATGGTGGTTTCTGCCCAAAAAATCGTCGAGGCTCCCGACGTCGAGATCACGACGGCGACGACAGTCGTGGGGCAGGCACCCGCGGCCCCGGCGGCCGCGCTCCCGGCGACTGCACCGGCCCCGGCCGCGCCAGCCGCTCCGGCACGCAGCGGTGCAGCCGCGGGTGGTGGTACGGCCGCGGGGACGGCTTCGGCCGGAGCGCCTGCGCCGGCGCCGGCACCCGAGGCAGCCGCGCCCGCCGCAACGGCGCAACCAGCCCCACCGGCGCAACCAGCACCGGCGCAACCCGCCGCACCTGAGATCGCGGGCGGCACGAACTGGATGTTGTGGGGCGGGCTCCTCGTCCTCGTCATCATCGTGTTCTTCGTGTATCGCAGCACGAAGTCAGCCTAGGCGCATGAGCAGTCCCGTTCCCGGGTTGGGACCGGCCCTGCCGCCACTGGCCGTCGCGGCCGTGTTCACCGTGATGTTCGCGCTGGGACTGGGCATCGTCCCAGGCGAGCTCTGGTCGATACGGTCGCGCCCCGGCCTCCTGGCCCGCAGCCTCTTCTCGGTGCTGGTCGCAGTACCGGTGATCGCGGTCACGCTGGTGCAGGTGTTCGATCTGCCACGATTCACCGAGATCGGACTGGTTCTGATGTCCATCTCCCCAGGCGCGCCGGTCGCCCTGAAACGATCCCTCGACGCCGGTGGGCACCGCGCGTTCGCCCCGGCACTACAACTGGTGATCGCCCTGTTCGCGGTGGTTTCGCTACCGATCTCAATTGCCGTGCTCAACCGCTTCTACGAAGGACAGGCGTGGGTCCACCCGGTGTCGGTGGCGCGGCAGGTATTCGTCGCGCAACTGCTCCCATTGAGCCTTGGCATGTCGTTCCGGTCCTTCTATCCAACGCGGGCCATCTGGTTAGAACCCCGACTGGGCAGGTTCGGGATGGGCCTGCTTCTCACGGTGGCCCTCCTCATCGTCATCGCCGTCGCGCCTGCCGTGCTCGGCACCGGCGTACGGCTCGCCGTGGCGAGCGCGCTGGTCACGGCGCTGGCGTTGGCGGCCGGGCATCTGCTCGGCGGCCCCGAGCCGGCCACCAGGATGGCCGTGGCCATCAGCAGCGCGGCGCGGAATCCGGGCCTGGCTCTGCTCGTGGTCGCGCTCAATCCGGTGCCGCCAGCGGTCGGCGCCGCGGTGATGACGTATTTCCTTGCCTCGGCCCTCACAATCGCGCCGTATGTGCTCTGGCAGCGACCTCAGCGATCATGAGCGCTCCCCACACCGAGATTGACGGCATGACCGCGGACGACGCGCTCGCGCGACTGAAGGAGGGCAACGAGCGGTTTATAGGGGGCGCGGTCCGGTTCCAGACCGTGCAGAAGGAAATCCTGGCCGCGCTCACGAGGGGCCAGCGTCCGTACGCCACCATCATCGGCTGTAGCGATTCGCGCGTCCCGCCCGAGCTCGTCTTCGACGCCGGCTTCGGCGAGCTGTTCGTGATTCGCATCGCCGGCAACGTCATCGGTCCGGCAGTCATGGGGAGCATCCAGTATGCGGCGGTCCACCTGAAGACACCGCTGTTCGTCGTCATGGGGCACGAGGGGTGTGGCGCAGTGCAGGCAGCGCTCGCCGCGCGCAACGAGGGGGCTGTGCAGCCCTCGCGCATTGCGTTGCTGCTCGACTGGATCGTCCCGGGGCTCGCTGGCGTCGATCCCGGGCTTACCGCCAGGGAGCAGATGTCGTCGGCCGTCGAAGCCAACGTGCGATGGTCAATGCACCAGCTACTCGATACCCCCGAAGGGCAGGCGCGGATGGCCGAAGGGGTGTTGAAGCTCGTGGGAGCGGTATACGAGCTGGAGACGGGCCGCGTTCGGTTCCTGGAGTGAAACGCTTCGTTCAACGATCATCGGCTCGACTATTCTTAAGGGTCGCCAGGCGCAACGGCGCCACATTGCCTTCTTCGCCCCGTTCGATGCGGGGCTCGGAGATCGAGCACAGGAGACGAACGTGAAGAGGATGTCCGACGGAGTGAAGACTGCGGCTCTCGCGATTCTGGCGTTCACCGCCGCGTGCAGCGAGCCACCCCCGGCGGCCCCGCCTCCGCCTCCCGAGGTGCTCGTCGCCGATGTCGTCCAGCGTGACGTGCCGGTGTATCTCGAGCTGGTCGGCCAGACGCAGGGCTACCAGGATGTCGAGATTCGCGCTCGCGTCGAGGGCTACCTCACGAACGTGGCCTTTCAGGAGGGCTCGCTGGTGCGGAAGGGCGACCTGCTCTACGAGATCGATCGCAAGCCGCTCGAAGCCATCCTCGCGCAGGCGAGGGCCGACCAGGCCACCGCAGAGGCCCGGCTGGCGAAGGCCAACAACGACGTCGCCCGGTATCGGCCGCTCGTGACGAAGCAGGCCGTGAGTCAGCGGGAGCTCGATGACGCCGTGGCGCAGCAAGAGGCGGCAAGCTCGCAGGTGGATGCCGCCAAGGCCGCGGTCGAGAAATCGACGCTCGATCTGAGCTACACGCGCATTACCTCGCCCATCAGCGGGCTGGTCGGGACGACGCTCGTCAAGGCCGGGAACCTGGTGGGACGCGGCGAGAGCACGCTGCTGACGACGATTTCCCAGATCGACCCGGCGCTGTTCCGCGTCGGCGTAACCGAGGCCGACTACCTGCGGGTGGCGCGGCGGCTGCAGGAGAGCGGTAAGGCCGGAGGCAAGCAGGGCAACATCCAGCTCACGCTGGCCGATGGCAGCATCTATCCGCACACCGGCAGGGTGAACGTCGTCGATCGGGCGGTGGATCCGACCACCGGCACCCTTGGCATTCAGCTGCTCTACCCCAATCCCCAACTGCTCCTGCGTCCCGGCCAGTACGGTCGTGCGCGCCTGCTCCTCGACAACAAGCCCGGTGCGCTCCTCGTGCAGCAGCGAGCGGTCCAGGAGCTGCAGAACCTGTACAGCGTCGCGGTGGTCGATGGCAGCGGCAAAGTGGCGTTCCGCAACGTCAAGGTGGGCCCGCGCGTCGACTCGCTGTGGGTGATCGAAGAAGGACTGACGGCCAGCGACAAGGTGGTGGTCGAGGGCCTGCAACGCATCCAGGACGGAATGACCGTCACGGCCAAGCCGGCGCCTCCGGTGCCGGTGCCGGCGAAGACGGAAGCCGTAACCACCGCCGGCGAGGTGAAGTAAGCCATGGCTCGTTTCTTCGTCAACCGGCCGATCGTCGCGATCGTGATCTCGATCGTGACGGTGCTGCTCGGCGCCGTCGCGATGCAAGGGCTGCCGATTGCCCAGTATCCCGAGATCGTCCCGCCGATGGTGCAGGTCACCACCACCTTCATCGGCGCCAGTTCGACCGACGTCGAGGCTTCGGTCGCTACGCCGCTCGAGCAGCAGATCAACGGCGTCGAGCAGATGATCTACATGAAGTCCACCAACGCCAACGACGGCACCCTGACCCTCAAAGTGTCGTTCGAGGTGGGCTCGAACCTGGACATGGACAACGTGCTCACGCAGAACCGCGTGTCACAGGCCCAGCCCCAGATGCCGCAGTCGGTGAAGAACTACGGCGTCTCGGTGAAGAAAGCCCTGGCGTTTCCGCTCCTGGTGATCTCGATCAAGTCGCCGAACGGCACCTACGACAGCAGCTTCCTATCCAACTACACCACCATCAACATCAACGACGCCATCGCCCGCATCCAGGGGGTCGGCCAGATCAACCTGTTCGGCGGCAGCGACTACGCGATGCGCGTGTGGCTCCGGCCCGACGTCATCGGGCGGCTCGGGCTGACGATTCCTGAGATCGCCAACGCCATCTCGGCGCAGAACCAGTTGAGCCCGGCCGGCCAGATCGGCGGGCCGCCCGCCGCGTCCGGCACCGAGTACACCTACACGGTCCGCACCCAGGGTCGCCTTCTCAACGAAGAGGAGTTCGGCAACATTCTGGTGCGGACAACGCCGCAGGGCGAAGTGCGGTTGCGGGACGTGGCCCGGCTCGAACTGGGCACGATGCTCTACAACGCCGTCGGCCGCCATGACGGCAAGCCATCGGCGGTCATCGCGGTCTTCCAGATTCCGGGCACCAACGCCCTCGACGTCGCCAACCGCATCAAGGCGCAGATGGAAGAGCTCAAGAAGCGCTTCCCGCGCGACATGGAATATGTGGTGTCGCTGGACACCACCCTGCCCGTCACCGAGGGCATCAACGAGATCGTCCACACGCTGTTCGAAGCGGTGGGGCTCGTCATCATTGTCGTCTTCGTGTTCCTGCAGAACTGGCGCGCGACGCTGATCCCGCTCATGACCGTGCCGGTCTCGCTGGTCGGCGCGTTCATCTTCTTCCCGATGCTCGGGTTCTCGATCAACGTGCTCTCGCTGCTCGGCCTCGTGCTGGCGATCGGCATCGTCGTGGACGATGCGATCGTGGTGGTGGAAGCGGTGATGCACCACATCGAGCACGGCATGGAGCCGAAGGAAGCGACCATCAAGGCGATGGAGGAAGTGTCGGGCCCGGTGGTGGCCATCGGCCTCATCCTGGCCGCGGTGTTCGTCCCGGTCGGCTTCATGGGCGGCATCAGCGGCCTGCTCTATCAGCAGTTCGCCATCACCATCGCCTTGTCGGTGCTGCTGTCGGTCGTCAACGCGCTGACGCTCAGCCCCGCGCTCGCGGGCTTGCTGCTGAAGCCGGTGAACCCCAACAAGAAGAGCATCCTGACCCCCTTCTACAACGGGTTCAACAAGGTGTTCGGCTGGACGACGGATCGCTACGTGAGCTTCGCCGGCATCTTCGTCCGGAAGATGTTTCGTGGCCTGGTGTTGATGGGCGTGCTCATCTACTTGATCGTGATGCTCGTGCAACGGATTCCGGGCGGGTTCGTTCCAGAGGAGGACCAGGGCTACCTCCTGATCAACGCGCTGCTGCCCGACGCGGCGTCGCTCGAGCGCACCGACGCCGTGATGAAGAAGGTCGAGAAGATCCTCGAAGAGCACGAGGCCGTCGAGGGCTTCAACACCATCAGTGGCTTCTCGCTGATTACCGGCGCCTACTCCTCGAACATGGGTTTCTTCTTCGTCCAGCTGAAGCCGTGGGAGGAGCGTCACAGCCCCGAGTTGGTGTCGTTCGGGGTGATCAACGCGCTCAATCGTGCCTTCGCCCAGCAGATACCGGAGGCGGGTGTCATTGCCTTCGGACCGCCAGCCATCCCGGGCCTCGGCACCGGCTCCGGGTTCACGATGCAGTTGCAGGACCGCAGCGGCGGCTCGCCCGAGTACCTGGCGCAGCAGACCCAGCGCTTCATCGAGGCGGCGAGGAAGCGGCCCGAGATCGGCCGCATCGGCTCGCTCTACCGATCGAGCGTTCCGCAGATCTACGCGGACATCGACCGCAGCAAGGTGATGCGAGCCGGTGTGCCGCTGAACGACGTCAACACCACGCTCGGGGCGCTGCTCGGCAGCTCCTACATCAACGACTTCAACCGCTTCGGCCGCGTCTACAAGGTCTACGTGCAGGCGGAGCCGGAGTTCCGGCGGGATCCGAAACAGATCGGGCTCTTCTTCGTGAAGAACAAGGACGGCGGCATGGTGCCGCTCGACACGCTGGTGACCACGCGGCCGACCCAGGGGCCCGAGTTCACGAACCGATTCAACCTGTTCCGATCGGCGGAGCTGACCGGCGTGCCGGCCGCGGGCTATTCGTCCACCCAGGCGCTCGACGCACTCGAGGCCACGGCGCGCGAGGTGCTGCCACCGGACATGAGCTTCGACTGGGCCGACATGTCGTTCCAGGAACGGCGCGCTCCGGGCGTGGCCACGGTATTCGCGCTGGCCATCTTCCTGGTGTTTCTCATCCTGGCGGCGCAGTACGAGAGCTGGGGATTGCCCTTCAGCGTGCTCCTGGGCACGCCGTTCGCGGTGTTCGGCGCCTATCTGGGCCTCTACCTGGCGCGCACCTTCATGGGCCCGAGCTACGTGAACAACGTGTTCGCGCAGATCGGCCTCATCATGCTCATCGGGCTGGCCGCGAAGAACGCCATCCTCATCGTCGAATTCGCGAAGGTGGAGTTCGACAAGGGCACCCCGCTCGTCGAAGCCGCGCTGCTGGCTGCGAAGCTCCGCTTCCGGCCGATCCTGATGACCGCGTTCGCCTTCATCCTTGGCGTGGTGCCGCTACTGACCGCCGCGGGCGCCGGCGCGGAGGGGCGCAAGGTGATGGGCATGGCCGTCTTTGCCGGCATGCTCGTCGCAACGATTCTCGGCGTGATCCTGATCCCGATGCTCTACGTGCTGGTGATGAAGGTCACCGGCGCGGCCCGCCAGGCGCCGATCCCAAGCGCCGCGGTGCCGCCTGCGATGGTGCCCGAGCACGGGGGAGGGCACTGAATGACTCGCCGATCTCTCCGCGGGCTCGTCCTCGCCGTCGCCGTCTCCACCGCTGTGGCCGGCTGCACTGTCGGTCCCGATTACGAGCGGCCGCAGGTCCTCACCCCGGACACGTTCCGGTTCGTGGATTCGCCCGGCACCGCGCAGACCATCGCCGATACGCCGGCGTTCACCGTGTTCGGCGATCAGGCGCTCCAGTCGCTTCTCAAGGACGCGATCACCAGCAATCTCGACCTGCAGGTCGCGCTCGCGCGGATCGAGGAAGCGCGGGCCCGTGCCGGGATCGCCAAGTCGTACTACTACCCACAGGTCGACGGCACGGTCGGCGCCGGGTGGCGGGGATCCAGCAGCGACAAGCCCGAGGGCCAAGAGTCGGTCACTGAGAACGCCGCCTACGGCTTCCAGCTCTCGTGGGAGATCGATCTCTTCGGAAAGCTTCGGCGTCAGCGCGAGTCTGCCCTGGCACTCGCGCTGGCCGCCGAGGAGAACCGCAAGGCGATTCTCGTCACGCTGATGGCAGACGTGGCGTCGAACTACTTCCTGCTGCGCGAGCTCGATCTGCAGCTCGATATCTCGCGCCGCACGCTCGCAGTCAACGACGAGACCGTCACCTACTTCCGCAACCGGTTGGACGGCGGGGTCTCGAACCGGCTCGAAGTGGATCGCATCGTCGCCAACCGCGCACAGACGGCGGCGACGATTCCCGATCTCGAGCGGCAGCGGTCGTACGCGGAGAACTGGCTGTCGTTCCTGCTCGGCAAGGCGCCGGGACCGATTACCCGCGAGGCGCTGACGTTGGCCGATACCCTGCCGCCTCCCGTGCCGACGGGCCTGCCGACGGAGATTCTCCAGCGGCGGCCGGACGTCACCGCGGCCGAACAGCTCCTGGTCTCGGCCAACGCCGACATCGGCGTGGCCAAGGCGCTGTTCTTCCCAACCATCAGCCTGACCGGGTTCCTGGGCGGCGTGAACGGCGACCTCACCAGCTTCCTGGGAGGCGGCGGCGCCGTGTGGTCGCTGACGCCCAACCTGTTCCAGCCGATCTTCAATGCCGGGCGTCTGAAGCAGAACGTGAGGGTGACTCAGGCCCGCTTCGACGCAGCCGTCGCCGAGTACCGGAAGTCGGCGCTGAACGCCTATCGCGAAGTGTCGAACGCCATCGTCACGATCCAGAAGCTGGCCGAAGTGCGCGCGCAGCAGCAAATCGGCGTCGAGGCGCTGACCGACGCCGCCGATCTCGCCCGGGGCCGGTACGATTCGGGGCTGGCAAGCTACATCGAAATCTTGACCGCCGATCAGGACCTGTTCGCCAGGGAGCAGCTCCTGGCCCAGACGCTCGGCGCCGAGTTCCGCGCTCGGGCCGAGTTGTATCGGGCGCTTGGCGGTGGGTGGCAGGGGCAGCCGTAAAAGACAGAAGGCACAAGGCAAAAGGCAGAAGGCGCGAGGTTCCGGTTTTCCGGGCTCGCGCCCGGTATATCGGGGGAAATGCACGACCCGGCGGCGTCATACGCCGGTCGCACCTTCGCAACTGCCGGGATTGCTGATACTTAGCGCGGTGCCTGGACCTCAGCCGGCTGGCACCGGTTCTGCCTAAATCTTCCTAGTGGACGCCGTGCGCTCGTACGGTGATCTACTTCCAACAGAGAGAGGGCGCCATGCAAGGTAAGACTGACCGCGACAACGTGTTTCCACCGGAAATGGACCCGACCGAAATCGAGGTACCGGCCGGAGTCGACCGGCGCGGATTCCTGATGCGCAGCGCCGTCGTCGGCGCCGCGGCCGTCATCACCGGGTGCTCGCCGGCCGGACCGCCGGCAGCGACCAGCGCGGCCCCGGCCGCGCCGCCGGCCCCGAAGGACAACCTGTCGCCCGATCTGAACGTGGTCAAGAAGGCCAAGGGGCCGGTGATCACGACAATCGATGAGTTCTACAAGGTCGGTCCCGGCCCGTCGAGCTCACACACGATCGGGCCGATGCGGATCACCTACGACTTCTACCAGCGCTGCACGAAGCTGCCGGCCGATCAGCTCGCCAAGGCCACCGACCTCAAGGTGTTCCTGTTCGGCAGCCTCAGCGCAACCGGCAAGGGCCACGGCACCGAGCGCGCCGCTTTGGCCGGCATCATCGGCAAGGAGCCGGCGACTGTCGAGCCCGAGTTCCTGGACAGCCTGGTGTCCAACCCGGGTCAAAGCTTCCCGGTCAAGCTCGGGGACAAGACGATCAACGTCTCGCTCAAGAACATCGTCTACGACTCGCCGAAGGGCGATTTCCCGCACCCCAACACGATGACCTGCAAGCTGATGGCCGGCAACGACGTGTTGCTCGAGCAGGAGTACTACTCCGTCGGCGGCGGCTTCATCGAGTGGAAGGGCTACGAACCGCCGAAGAAGGGCGCCCCGAAGTACCCCTACGCGACGATGGCGGAGCTGAAGAAGCACGCCGAGGACAACAAGCTGTCGATCGCGCAGGTGGTGATGGCGAACGAAGTCGCGGTCTCGGGCAAGAGCGAAGCCGAGATCAACGCCTTCATCGACAAGATTCGGAGCGCGATGGTCAACATCGTCAAGGCGGGCCTGGCCGCCCAACCCACGACCCTGCCTGGCCCGATCAAGCTGAAGACCAAGGCCGGCGACGTCTACAAGCGGGCGATGGACGACAAGTTCGAGGCCCAGCGCGCGGTCGGCGTGGTCGCCGCGTATGCGCTCGCCGGGTCGGAGGAGAACGCGCGCGGACACCTGGTGGTGACAGCGCCAACCGGTGGATCGGCGGGCGTGATGCCGGCCCTGGTTTACGCGGTCGGTGAGGGTGGACGCAAGATGCCGGCGGACAAGATCCGAAACGGCTTCCTGGCCGCGGCTGCGATCGGTTACCTGTGCAAGCACAACGCGACGCTTTCGGGGGCTGAAGGCGGATGCCAGGCAGAGATCGGCGTGGCCTCGGCGATGGGTGCCGCGTTCATCGCGCAGGTCTACGACTTCCCGCCGCAGGTGGTCGCCAACGCGGCCGAATCTTCGCTGCAGCATCACCTCGGGATGACCTGCGATCCGGTCGCCGGCTTCGTGCAGGTCCCGTGCATCGAGCGCTGCGCGTTTGGCGCGGTCAAGGCCTGGACGGGGTTCGCGATCGCGAGCAACGAGATCCCGGCGAACCGCCGCGTCGACTTCGACACGACCGTGTCCGCGATGGCGCTGACCGCCAAGGAGATGAACACCAAGTACAAGGAGACGTCCGAGGGCGGCCTCGCGGTTTCCGTGGTCCTTTGCTAGCGATCAATCGCCTCGGGCCTGCGAGCTCCACGCCGCGTATGTCGGTGCGGGCCCGGCCCTTTCGCAAATGAGGCACGAGTCATGAGCATGACAATCACAGGAACCGGGAAGTACGAGCAGCTGCTCGAGCGGTGCCGGAGCCTTGCGGCCGTGCCGACCGCAGTGGCGCATCCGTGCGAAGCCTCGGCCCTGGCCGGGCCCATGGAGGCCGCGGCCAAGGGGCTGATTACGCCGATTCTCGTCGGGCCCGCGGCGAAGATAGCCGAGATCGCCAAGGCGGAGGGCATCGACCTCGGCGCCACGCCGATCATCGACGTGCCCCACAGCCACGCGGCCGCCAACAAGGCCGTCGAACTGGTGCGGAGCGGCCAGGCCGAGCTGCTGATGAAGGGCAGCCTGCATACCGACGAGCTCCTCGGCGCCGTGGTCGCGCGCGAGACGGGGCTGCGCACCGGCCGGCGATTGAGCCACGTCTTCATCATGGACATCCCCACGTACCACAAGGTGCTGATCGTCACCGACGGCGCGATCAACATCGCGCCGACGCTGGAGGACAAAGTCGACATCGTGCAGAACGCCATCGACCTGGCGATCTCGCTGGGCGTGGCCCGGCCGAAGGTCGCCATCCTCGCTGCGGTCGAGACGGTGACGTCCAAGATGCCGGCGACGATCGATGCCGCGGCGCTCTGCAAGATGGCCGAGCGCGGGCAGATCCGGGGCGGCGTGCTCGACGGTCCGCTGGCGTTCGACAACGCGATCAGTCGCGAGGCCGCGAAGGTCAAGGGGATCACCTCGGAAGTCGCGGGCGATCCGGACATCCTGCTGGCGCCGGATCTCGAATCGGGGAACATCCTCGCCAAGCAGCTCACGTTCCTGGCCAATGCCGACAGCGCCGGCCTGGTGCTCGGCGCGCGCGTGCCGATCATCCTGACCAGCCGCGCCGACAGCGTCCGGTCACGGATTGCGAGCTGTGGGGTGGCGATGCTCGCCGCCCACGCCCGCCGCGCCGCCTAGGGGGACAGTCCCCTGCTTCGGATCGCATCAGGGGACAGTCCCCTGAGTCGGGTTGTATCAGGGGACTGTCCCCCTTTCACCGACTCTCCGACGTCGCAGTTACTGCCATGGACGATTACGCGCTGGTACTCAATGCCGGGTCCTCGAGTCTGAAATTCTGCGTCTACCGACGACCTGAAGGCGCCGGGTGGGCGCTCGAGGCCCGCGGGCAGATCGAGGGCATTGGCACCTCCCCGAAGTTCTCCGCGAAGAACGGCGCCGGCGAAACGCTCGCCAGCGACACGCTCGACGCCGGCATTCGTGACGTGCCCGCGGCGCTGGAGAGCCTGGCCACGTGGCTTCGCGGCCGCTACGGCGGTGCCCGGGTACTTGGCGTTGGCCACCGGGTGGTCCACGGCGGGCCCGCCTACGCGAAGCCTGTCATCGTCACCGACAAGGTCATCGACGACCTGCGGGCGCTCATTCCTCTCGCGCCGTTGCACCAGCCGTATAACCTCGCCGCGATCGAAGCGGTCGCAGCCCGGCTGCCGGATGTCCCGCAGGTGGCCTGCTTCGACACCAGCTTCCACCGCGGTCACTCCGCAGTCGCGGAGCTCGTGCCGCTCCCGCGTGAGATCCGCGATCGCGGCGTACAGAGATACGGGTTCCACGGGCTGTCCTACGAATACATCGCCTCCGTCTTGCCCGAAGTGGCGCCCGAAATTGCCGATAAGCGCGTCATCGTCGCGCACCTCGGGAGCGGCGCCAGCTTGTGCGCGATGCGGGGAAGGCGCAGCGTGGACAGCACCCTGGGATTCACGGCGCTGGACGGTCTCCCGATGGGCACGCGACCGGGAGCGGTCGACCCGGGCGTGATCCTCTACCTGTTCCAGACGCTCGGACTCTCCGCGAAGGAAGTGGAAACGATTCTCTACAAGCAGTCCGGGCTGCTCGCCATCTCGGGAATCAGCAACGACATGCGAGTGTTGCTTGGCAGTCCGGAACCTGACGCAAAGCTCGCCGTGGACTACTTCGTCTATCGCGCTGCCCGCGAAATCGGCGGACTCGCTGCGGTCCTGGGCGGCGTGGACGGCATCGTCTTCACGGCCGGCATCGGTGAGAACTCGTCCGCGATCCGGCGGCGCATCTGCCAGGCCTCGGCCTGGCTCGGGATCGAGCTCGATGACGACACCAACCAACGCCGCGGGCCTCGCATCTCCCGCCCCGGCAGCCGGGTTTCGGCGTGGGTCGTTCCCACGAACGAAGAACTGATGATCGCGCGACACACTGCAACGTTGCTGGGGCTCGTCTCCGAGCCCGACACCCGCACGCAAGGAGTTTGACGTCATGGCCGCCACCGAAACGCAGACCACCGCCGCCGAGTCATCCTGGAGTGGCTTCAATGGTGCGCTCTGGCAGAGGGAGATCAACGTCCGCGCCTTCATCCAGTTGAACTACACGCCCTACGAAGGGGACGCCGCTTTCCTGGCGCCGGCAACGGCACGCACGCAGGCGATCTGGGAGAAGCTGAAGGCGCTGTTCCTCGAGGAGCGGAAGAAGGGCGTGCTCGACATCTCCCAGGTGCCGAGCTCGATCACCGCCCATGAGGCCGGGTACATCGATCGGGAGAACGAGATCATCGTCGGGCTCCAGACCGACGCGCCGCTCAAGCGTGCCATCATGCCGAACGGCGGATTCCGGATGGTGCTGAGCGCGCTGAAGACCTACGGCTACGAGCCCGACCCGCACGTCGTGGAGGCGTTCACCAAGTACCGGAAGACGCACAACGAAGGCGTGTTCGACGCCTACACGGCCGATATCCGCCGGTGCCGGAGCTCGCACGTGCTGACCGGGCTCCCTGACGCCTACGGCCGCGGCCGCATCATCGGCGATTACCGGCGGGTGGCGCTCTACGGCGTGGACCGGCTGATCGCGCACAAGAAGCAGGAGAAGGAGTCACTCGATCCCGAGCCATCCTCCGAGGCGATCATCCGCGATCGGGAAGAGCTCTCCGAGCAGATCCGGGCGCTCGAGGAGCTGAAGCAGATGGCCGCGAAGTACGGCTACGACATCTCGGGGCCGGCCCGGACCGCCCGCGAGGCGGTGCAGTGGCTCTACTTCGCCTATCTCGCCGCGGTGAAGGAGCAGAACGGGGCCGCGATGTCACTCGGCCGGTGCTCGACGTTCCTCGACATCTACTTCGAGCGCGACATGAAGGCAGGACGCCTCACCGAAGAGAGCGCCCAGGAGATCATCGATGACTTCGTCATCAAGCTCCGCATCGTGCGGTTCCTGCGCACCCCGGAGTACGACGAACTGTTCGCGGGCGACCCGACCTGGGTGACCGAGTCGATCGGCGGCATGGGAGACGACGGCCGCTCGCTGGTGACGAAGAGCAGCTTCCGGATGCTCCAGACGCTCTACAACCTGGGGCCGGCGCCCGAGCCGAATCTGACGATTTGGTACTCGGCGCGAATGCCGGACGGGTTCCGGCGATTCGCGGCCAAGGTGGCGATCGACACCAGCGCGCTCCAGTTCGAGAGCGACGAGATCATGCGGCGGACGTGGGGCGACGATGGGGCGATCGCGTGCTGCGTCTCGCCGATGCTGGTCGGCAAGCAGATGCAGTTCTTCGGAGCGCGGGCCAACCTGGCCAAGTGCCTGCTCTATGCCATCAACGGCGGCCGCGACGAGATCAGCGGGAAGCAGGTGGGGCCGAAGTCCGAGCCGGTGCAGGGGCGAGTTCCTCGAGCTCGACGACGTGGCGACCCGGTTCGAGTCGATGATGGACTGGCTGGCGGGTGTCTACGTCAACGCGATGAACGTCATCCACTACATGCACGACAAATACGCCTACGAGCGGATTGAGATGGCGCTGCACGACCACGCGCCGCTCCGCACGATGGCGTTCGGGATGGCCGGCATGTCGGTGGTGGCCGACAGCCTCTCGGCCATCAAGTTCGCGAAGGTACGGGTGGTTCGCGACAAGACCGGGCTGATCACGGACTATCAGACCGAGGGTGAGTTCCCGCTGTTCGGGAACAACGACAATCGCGTGGACCAGATCGCCACCTGGGTCGTCAGCACCTTCATGAGCAAGCTCCGGAAGTACCCGACCTACCGCAATGCCCTGCACACGCAGTCGATCCTGACCATCACCTCGAACGTCGTCTACGGCAAGGCGACCGGGAACACGCCCGACGGGCGCCGCCTGGGCGAGCCATTCGCGCCGGGCGCCAATCCGATGCACGGGCGCGACAGCCACGGCATTCACGCCTCGGCGGCCTCGGTGGCCAAGATTCCGTATCGCGACGCCGCGGACGGCATCTCGCTCACGACGACCCTGGTGCCGAGCGGGCTGGGACGGATCGACGAGGATCGGGTCACCAACCTCACCTCGATCCTGGATGCGTTCTTCTCGGCGACCGGGTACCACATGAACATCAACGTCCTCAATCGCGAGATGCTGCTCGACGCCGTGGACCATCCGGAGAAGTACCCGAGCTTGACGATTCGCGTGTCGGGATACGCGGTGAATTTCGTGCGGCTCACCCGCGAGCAGCAGATGGACGTGATCAACCGGACGTTCCACGGAGCATGACCATGGCTGAGGTCACCAGCACCGACCAGCCGCCGCCGCTCGAGGCGAAGAGCCCGTTCGAAATGCGCGTCAATCTCGGGAAGGATGTCCCGGAGACCGACGTCCGGAGCGCGCTCGCGACCGGCGACATGGGATTCCTGCATTCGTACACGACCGGATCCGCCGTCGACGGGCCGGGCGTGCGCGTGGTCGCGTGGACGACGGGTTGCATGTGGCGATGCCGCTACTGCCACAACCCGGACACCTGGACGATCACCAACGGGCTGCCCGGTGCCGGTCGCCAGGGCCGCCGACGAGCTCCGCAAGTACCGTGCAGGGTTTGCGCGTGATGAAGGGCGGCTTCACCCTGAGCGGCGGTGAACCGTTGATGCAGCACCGGTTCGCGGCGAAGCTCCTCGCGGCCTCGAAGGGAATGGGCATCCATACCGCGATCGAGACCAATGGCTATTTCGGCGACAAGCTGAGCGACGAGGAGCTGGCGTCGCTGGATCTCGTGCTGCTCGGGCTCAAGACGTGGGGGGCGGAACGCCACAAGAACCTGACCGGCATGGACATCGAGCCGACCCTGGCGTTCGCGCGGCGGCTGGCCGCGCGGCGGCATCCCGGTGTGGGTCCGTTTCGTTCTCGTCCCGGGGCTGACCGACGCGCCGGACATCGCCAGCGGTATCGCCGCGTTCGCAGCATCGCTCGGCAACGTCGAGCGCGTGGAGGTCCTGCCCTTCCACCAGCTTGGCAAGTTCAAGTGGGAACGCCTCGGCCTCGAGTACACGCTTGCGAGACGTAGCGGCACCCACGCCGCAGGATGCGGAGCGGGTATGTCAAATCTTCCGTGCCGCAGGCCTGAAAGCATACTGACCATCGTAGCGATTCGATTCAGCGCGGCGCGGTGAGGCCGCGGTGGCAGGCAGCCGGTTACTTCTCCGGCCGCCGGATCCCCAATTTGGCCATGCGGGTTTCGAGCGTGCTCGGCTTCAGGCCGAGCCGCTCGGCCGCGCCTCCGGCTCCGCGAATGCGCCAGCCGCAGCCTTCGAGCACGCTGCGCATGTGCGCGACTTCCACGTCCACCAGCCTGGTGCTCTTCGCCGCGGCGGCGGCCGGCGCGAACGACGCCGGAACCAGCGGGATCGTCAGCCGTCCGCCCGGTCTTGCGACGATCATCGCTCGCTCGACGACATTGCGCAGCTCGCGGACGTTGCCGGGCCACGGATGGTGCTGCAGCTCGACGAGGCTGTCCTTGTCGATGCTGGCCACAGGCTTGCCGAAGCGCTTCGAGAACTCGTCCACGAAGCGCCAGATGAGAAGCGGAATGTCGCCGGAGCGCTCGCGGAGCGGCGGCACGCGGACCGGGAAGACGTTGAGCCGATAGTACAGGTCTTCCCGGAACTTGCCGGCCGCGACCATTTCCTCCAGGTTGCGATGGGTGGCGGCGATGATTCGGACGTCGACCTTGACCGAGCGCGAGCTGCCCAACCGCTCGACCTGGCGATCCTCGAGCACCCGGAGCAGCTTGACCTGCACTTCGAGCGGCAGGTCGCCGATCTCGTCGAGAAAGATGGTGGACTTGTCGGCCAGCTCGAAACGTCCGGTCTGCCGGGTCAGTGCCCCGGTGTACGCGCCGCGCTCGCGACCAAACAGCTCGCTCTCGAGGAGAGTGTCGGGTATCGCCGCGCAGTTGACGCGAACCATGAGCCGATCGCGACGCGTGCTGAGCTCGTGCACCTGATTCGCGAACAGTTCCTTGCCCGTCCCGGTTTCGCCCAGGAGCAGGACGCTCGAATCGGTCGCCGCGACCTGGGCGACGAGATCGAGGGCCTGCAGGATGGACGTGCTCTGGCCGACAACCGGCGAGGAGCCGAAGGCCTGCCTGACTTCGCTGCGCAGGTACGCAGTTTTCGGCCTTCAGTCGATCGCCGAGCCGTTTGACCTCGGCCATGCGCCTCCTGCAGCGCCCGATCGTGACGCTGACGGGCGATCGCATTGGCGAACACGCGGCTCAGGAGACGGAGTCGCCCGACTACGTCCGACGTCCACTCTCGCTCCTCGCGCGCGGCATACGAAACGCATCCGGCGACCTCAGAGTCGATTGAGAATCCGACGGTCGCTCCCGCCTTCGAACCGAAGCGAACGACGTTCGCCCGCGTCACGTCCTCGGGAATGTCTGCGGCGCGTGAGTACGCGCATACCTCGCCAGCCATCAGCCGAGCCCACAAGAACGGGAACAGGCCTTTGAGCGACTGGCGTTCCGACGGATCCATCGGAAGGCCGCTGCGCGCCCACCATTGGGCCAGGTGGAAGTCGTCGCCATGCTCGTCGCGCAGCCAGACCACCGCGCGGTCGAGATCGAGGGTCTCAACGACCTTCCGGAGCGCGCCGGCGATGGCCTCCTCGAGCCGATCCGAAGGCAGGTTGACGAAATCAGCGGAAATCTCGCTGACCAGCGCCTGGAATACCAGCCGATCCTCGAAGCGAAGTCGCGACGCCTCTTCGGCGGTCCGTTGCGCCGAGACATCGACGACCGACACGAGGACAAAGGTTCTGGCCTCGACCCGGACTGGAGTGAGCCTCACCTGAATCGGGAACTCCGTCCCGTCCTGGCGTCGTCCGAGCAGAAATCGGCCGACGCCCATCTGGCGGGCTACCGGCTGGTTCATGTACGACAAGCGCAGCGCCGCGTGGCCGGCCCGCTGCGACGTGGGTACGATCGAGTCGACCGATTGTCCGGCCAGCGTCTCCGGCGAATAGCCGAAGTCGTGCTCGGCTATCAGGTTGGCGAAGAGGACTATTCCCTGATCGTCCACGACGATCATGCCGACCGGGGAGGCGTCGACAACCAGCGTAATCAGCGAATCGAGGTCGACGGCGGCGCCGGACAACCGGCTGAGCTTGTGACGTGCTGGCATCCAGGAACAAGGTCATCATATCCGGCCTCTGTCACCCCGGTGTAACGGTCGTCCCTGATGACGGAGCGGGCGACGCCGTTCAGAGCGCGAGCCCTAGGACTGCTTCTTCCATGCCTCGTGGAGCGTGCGGACCACGGCGATGGCCTCGTCGGCTGTGTCGAGGCACCGAGGTATCCGAATGTCTTCGGGGCTGGCGAGCGGCATGCGCGGATCGAGCATGCTCGCGCCAGCCCAGTCCACGAGCCCCCGCCACATCTTCCCGACCAGGATGAGCGGGACGTTGTCGACGTGGCGCACCTGGAGCAGCTGCCAGATCATCAGCATCTCGAGCACGGTGCCGATGCCGCCGGGCACGACCACGAACGCGTCCGAGGCAATCACGAAGTGCTGGAGCCGCGTGAAGAACGTCCCGTGCTCGAACGCCTGCTCGACGAACGGGTTCACCTCCTGTTCGAACGGCAGTTCAACCCGGATGCCGATCGACCGCTCCTTCTCGCCGACGCTGGCCGCGCCCTCGTTGGCCGCCTGCATCAGGCCCGGCCCGCCGCCGGTGACGATGTCGCAGCCCATCGCGGTGAACGCCGCCGCCGCCCGCTTCACCTCTTCGTAGGCGAACGTTCCCGGCTTCGCGCGCGCCGAACCGAAGATGGCGACGCGATACCGCTCGCGCCTCGTCGGCCGCAGCCGGGTCAACGTGTTGACCGCCTCCCACAAGTGAACCATCGCCCCAGCCAGCACCTGCTTGACCGCCGCTTCGTCGGCCAGGCTCACCGCACGTTCATTGGTCGGACCAGACATCGTGTCTCCCTGACAGAAGGTCTATTGATTGTCGCCCTCGGTTGAGCTCGCGTGCGGCGCGCCGACCGCCGCGCCTCCCCAGCGCCAGTTCAGGATCCGTGGATCGTCTTCGCCGTGCTGATTTATGTACTGGCGGTGCTCGAGCAACGCGTCGCGAATCGCCTGCTTTGCATACGCCGCACGGGCGCCAAGCTTCGGCACCCGGTCGATGACGTCGCTGACGAGGTGAAAACGATCCAGCTCGTTCAAGACGCACATGTCGAACGGGGTGGTGGTCGTGCCCTTCCTCCTTGTACCCGCGCACGTGGATGTTCGAGTGATTGGTTCGGCGATAGGTGAGGCGATGGATCAGCCACGGATACCCGTGGAACGCGAACACCACGGGGCGATCGCGGGTGAAGAGCACGTCGAAGTCGTAATCGTTGAGACCCGAGGGGTGGGCTGAGCGTGGCTGGAGGGTCATCAGGTCGACGACGTTCACCACGCGGATTTTCAACTCGGGCGCGTGGCGCCTGAGCAGATCCACGGCGGCCAGCGTTTCGAGCGTCGGCACGTCGCCGCAGCAGGCCATCACGACGTCGGGCTCGGTGCCGCGATCGCTGCTGGCCCATTCCCAGATGCCGATCCCGGCATCGCAGTGCTTGATCGCCGCGTCCATCGACAGCCACTGCGGCGCCTGGCTGCTTGCCGGCGACGATTACATTCACCAGGTTGCGACTCCGCAGGCAGCGGTCGGTGACGTGCAGCAGGCAGTTGGCGTCCGGAGGCAGGTAGACCCTGATGATCTCCGCCTTCTTGTTGACGACGTGATCGATGAAGCCTGGATCCTGATGGCTGAAGCCGTTGTGATCCTGGCGCCAGACGTGGCTCGAAAGCAGGTAGTTGAGCGACGCGATTGGCCGCCGCCAGCCGATGTGATTGCAGATCTTCAGCCACTTCGCGTGCTGGTTGAACATCGAATCGATGATGTGGATGAAAGCCTCGTAGCAGTTGAAGAATCCGTGACGCCCGGTCAGCAGATACCCTTCGAGCCATCCCTGGCACTGGTGCTCCGACAGCATTTCCATCACCCGCCCGTCGGGTGCGATGTGATCGTCGGTCGGCAGGATCTCGCCGACGAACCCCCGTGCGGTGACGTTGAACAGGTCCTGCCACCGGTTCGAGGCGTTCTCGTCGGGACTGAAGACGCGAAAGTTGCGTGACGGCAGATTCTCCCGCATCACCGCCGCCACGTATCGGCCTTGTACGCGGGTCGCTTCGACAGTGGTCGCGCCCGGAGACGGCACCTCCACGGCGAAGTCCTGGAACGCGGGCAGCCGCAGGTCGCGCAGCACCAATCCGCCGTTCGCGTGCGGGTTCGTTCCCATTCGCCGCTCACCGGACGGGGCGAGCGCGGCAATCTCCGGACGGAGCCGGCCATCAGCGTCGAACAGCTCGTCGCGGCCGATAGCTCTTGAGCCAACCCTCGAGCACCTTGACGTGCCCCGGCTTGTCCATGTCGCCCATCGGCACCTGGTGCGAGCGCCAGTAGTCCTCGCACAGCTTGCCGTCGATGGTCCGAGGACATGTCCAGCCTTTGGGCGATCGCAGCACGATCATCGGCCAGCGCGGCCGGCCGCCGAAACCCTTTGTGCGCGCCTGCTGCTGAATGGCCTTGATCTCGGCAACAGCGGCGTCGAGCACGCCAGCCATCTGCTGGTGCATGTCGTCGGGATCTGAACCCTCGACGTAGCGAGGCGCGTAGCCGTAGCCCTTGAGGAGCTGGTCGAGCTCGTCGGGCGGAATCCGCGCGAGCACCGTCGGATTCGCGATCTTGTAGCCGTTGAGATGCAGGATCGGAAGCACCGCGCCGTCCACCGCAGGATTGAGGAACTTGTTCGAGTGCCAGCTCGTCGCGAGCGCGCCGGTCTCGGCTTCGCCGTCGCCGATCACGCAGGCAACGAGCAGATCCGGGTTGTCGAACGCCGCCCCGTAGGCGTGCGACAGCGCGTAGCCCAGCTCGCCACCCTCGTGGATCGATCCCGGTGTCTCGGGAGCCACATGGCTCGGGATCCCGCCGGGAAACGAGAACTGCTTGAAGAGGCGCCGCATTCCGGCCTCGTCCTGCGAAATCGCCGGGTAGAACTCGGTGTACGTGCCCTCGAGATACACGTTGGCGACCAGGGCCGGACCACCGTGTCCGGGCCCGGTCACGTAGACGACGCTCAGGTCGTGCGCCTTGATCACCCGATTCAGGTGCACGTAGATGAAGTTCAGCCCCGGCGTCGTTCCCCAGTGCCCGAGCAGGCGCGGTTTGACGTCATCCCTGGTGAGCGGCCGACGAAGCAGTGGATTGTCGAGCAGGTAGATCTGGCCGACCGAGAGGTAGTTCGCGGCTCTCCAGTAGGCGTCAGTGAGACGCAGTTGCTCGGGGTCGAGCGGACCGCGCCTCTCCGAAGGCGGGCGGCGAGACGATGCGACGGAGGGACGCGAGGGTCGTATGACGCGGGCGGAGCGGCGAGCCATGACGTGATCTCCTGGGCGATCGAGCGTTGAGATCTGCATCGTAGCCGGGCTCGGGTTACGTCGCCACGACAGAACGCGGGTCCCGTTTGGCCGCCAACCGGGAGAGTAGAGTGAGCTTCATGCAGACCCGACCACCCGCCCGGCTCCTGTCTCGTGCCGTCATTCGCGAGGGGCGCATCTTCCGCATCGAGGTCGACACGGTCACGCTCCCGACCGGCCACACCGTGGAGATGGAGGTGATTCGCCACCCCGGATCGGTCGTGCTGCTGCCGGTACCCGTCGCCGGACAGGTGATCCTGATCCGACAGTACCGCTACACCATCGACCGCTACATCTGGGAGCTGCCGGCCGGCAGCCTCAAACCCGGTGAGGATCCCAATGCTGCCGCGGCGCGGGAATGCGAGGAAGAGATCGGGCTGGTGCCGCGCCGAACCGAACGTCTGAAGGCGTTCTATCCGACGCCAGGGTTCTGCGACGAGCTGATGATCTTCTACCGGTGCACCGAGCTCGCGCCAGCCGGCCGCGGATTCAACAGCACAGAAGGACGAGGACGAGGACATCGAGCCCCGCACGTTCGCGGTGGACGAGGCCAGACAGCTCGTGGCGTCAGGCGAGATCGTGGATCTGAAGACGGTCGCGGGCCTGACGCTGCTTTAAAAGCAGAACACGAAGAACACGTGCTTCGTGGCCTTCGTGTTCTTCGTCTACTGCAGCGACGCGTGGGCGCGGGCGCGGCCGTGAGGCTTTGCCTTCGTCGCGCTGCTGCGCGTCGCCGGGAGCAGCGCGAGCAGCAGCGCCTCGTCGATCGTTGCTCACCAGGTGAATGGTGAGGCCGCGGCGCAGCTCCTCGTTGAGATCCTCCTTGACGTTCTTCTCGTTCTGCTTCGGCAGGATCACTTCCTTGATGCCGGCGCGCTTGGCGGCCAGCACCTTCTCCTTGATGCCGCCGACCGGCAGGACCTTGCCCGAGAGCGTGATCTCACCGGTCATCGACACGTCGCCGCGCACGGCGCGCCGCGACAGTGCCGACACCAGCGCCGTCACCATCGTCACACCCGCCGACGGCCCGTCCTTGGGGATGGCGCCGGACGGGACGTGGAGGTGGATCTCCGAGGCCTTGAAGAACTCGGGATCGATGTTCCACTCGTTCGCGTGGGCGCGGACCCATGAGAGGGCGGCGCGAGCCGATTCCTTCATCACGTCGCCGAGCTGCCCGGTGAGGGTCAGCGAGCTGCTTCCGGCCATGCGCGACGCTTCGACGAACAGCACCTCGCCGCCGACCGGAGTCCACGCCATGCCGGTGGCGACGCCGGGCTGCTTGGTGCGCTGCTCCACTTCCTCTTCCATGAAGCGGGGCGCGCCGAGCAGATCGTTGACCAGCTCCGGGGTCACGCGGATCTTCGCCTCGTCGCCCTCGGCGCGGCGACGCGCAATCTTGCGGCAGATCGCGCCGATCTCGCGTTCGAGGTTGCGGACGCCGGCCTCGCGGGTGTAGCCGCGAATCACGGCCCGCAGCGCCTGGTCGGTGAAGGTCACCTGCTTCGAGGTCAGGCCGTGGTTCTGGATCTGCTTGCCGACCAGGTGGTCGCGGGCGATCGCGAGCTTCTCCTCTTCGGTGTAGCCGGCGAGCTCGAGCACCTCCATGCGGTCGCGAAGCGGCCCGGGGATGGTATCGAGCACGTTGGCGGTGGTGATGAACAGCACCTCGGACAGGTCGAACGGCACGTCGAGGTAGTGGTCACGGAACGTGTTGTTCTGCTCGGGATCGAGCACTTCGAGCAGGGCCGACGACGGGTCGCCGCGGAAGTCGGAGCCGAGCTTGTCGATTTCGTCCAGGATGAAGACGGGATTCTTCGACTCGGCCCGCCGCAGGCCCTGGATGATCTGTCCCGGCAGCGCGCCAATGTAGGTACGGCGATGCCCGCGGATCTCGGCCTCGTCGCGGACGCCGCCGAGCGAGATGCGGACGAACTTGCGCCCGATCGACGTGGCGATGGAACGCGCCAGCGAGGTCTTGCCGACGCCCGGAGGCCCGACGAAGCACAGAATCGGTCCCTTGAGCGCCGGATTGAGCTTGCGCACCGCCAGGTACTCGAGGATCCGGTCCTTCAGCTTTTCCAGACCCGAGTGCTCGTCGTCGAGCATCTTCTTGGTCCGCGGCAGATCGATCACTTCGTCGGTCCGCACGTTCCACGGCAGTGCAACGATCCAGTCGAGATACGTTCGGGCCACCGTGAACTCGGCGGCCGCAGGCGGCATCTTCGACAGGCGATCGAGCTCGCGCAACGCCTCCTTCTTGACCGCGTCGGGCAGACCAGCGGCTTCGATCTTGTCGCGCAGCTCGTCGATCTCGCGGGTCTGGTCGTCGCCTTCGCCGAGCTCCTTCTGGATCGCCTTCAGCTGCTCGCGCAGGAAGTAATCGCGCTGGTTCTTGCCAACTTCGGACTGAACCTGAGACTGGATCTTGGACCCGAGCTCGAGCACCTCGAGCTCCTTGATCAGCAGCCGGTTCAACAGGTCGAGGCGGGCCCGGACGTCGAGCGTCGCCAGCACCTCCTGCTTCGTTTCGGTGCTGATCGTCCCGAGGCTCGAAGCGATGAAATCCGCCAGCCGGCCCGGCTCGGTGATGTTCATCGCGAGCGTCTGCAGGTCGTCGGACATGAGCGGCGACAGCGAGACGATCTGCTGGAAGTTGGTCTTGATGTTCCGCTGGAGCGCGTCGATTTCGAGCTTGTCCTTCTCGCCGACCGCCTCGGGCAGCTCGGTGACCCGGGCCTTGAGGTAGGGACGCGTGGACACCATCTCGTCGAGGCGGACGCGCATCACGCCCTGGACGATGATCCGGAGACTGCCGTCGGGCAGCTTGAACATCTTGTGAATGTGGCTGGCGGTCCCGACCGGGTGGAGATCCTGCTGCTGCGGATCGTCCTCGGCCGCCTCGCGCTGGGCGAAGACGGCAATCATCCGGCCCGAGCCGACCGCCTCGTCGATGAGGCGAACGGAGCTCTCGCGCGCCACGGCGAGCGGCATGAAGGCCTGCGGAAACAGGACGGTGTCACGGAGCGGCAGCACCGCGATCTCTGGCGGCACGTTGGCCGGCAGGCGAATCTGCTCGTCCGAGACGGGTTCTATCTGATCGCTCATGCGACCCCCACAACGATGTGTTTCGGATGGTCCGACGGCCCTTCGCAGTGGCCGCAGCGGTGGGTGAGGGCTGCAGGCCCCGCCCACCGGCGGAGCCTGCGATTCAGGAAGGACGCCGGGGTGTTACCCCTGGAACTCGTAGAAGAGGCTGGACGCCCCGCGCCGAGCGGCCATCCGCTCGCGCTTCTGGGCATTTTCGCGCGCTTCCTCGCAGTCCTTGCACCGGACCGCGAAGGGCAGGGCACGCAGCCGCTGTTCGGCAATCTCGTCACCGCACTCGAAGCAGCGACCATAGGTCCCTTCCTCGAGCCGCGAGAGCGCCTCGTTGATCTTGTTGAGTGTCTCCGCCTTCATCTGGATGAGGGCAAACTCGATATCTTCCTGGATATCGACCTCGCTGGTCTCACCCTGATCCATCACTTCGTGGGGCTTCTCGGAGCCCTCGGTGCGGACGCCGCGAATACGGCCCTGCACCTCACTCATGATGTCGCGGCGACGATCCTCGAGTATCTTCCGCAGTTCTTCGTAGCGCGTCGCCTTGGACGCCTCTGCAACCGCTGTTCGCTTCGCTACCTTGGCCATGACAGCCACTCCTTCCTGTTCCCCCTCCCGAGCCGTTCACTCGGAGGCAATATGATGCCCGCCCACACATGCAAAGGCGGTGCCTATGAACCCGGCCCGAACCGGAAGCCGGAAACGGTTGATCAGCGTTGCTGGCGCTCGCAGAAGGTATGAAAGACGATGGAAATTTTCACTGTCGTTTTACCAGCTCGACCGTAGAAATTCCCGCTTCTGTCGAGTATCGCAACTCCCGCACCTACAACAACTTACTGACCGAAACCCAGCGTGAACGGCTCGTGTTTAACACCGTTCACTGCAATTAGACGCCGGACCGGCCAGAAGGGTTCTTGGACAACTGTCGCCCCTGCATGTCCTGCCAGGGGGACATTATGAAACGCGGAAAGGTAGCACGAACGCCCTGGATTGGCAAGGCGCCTCTGCCTGGCTGGAGTCCGGCCCCGGTCTGCCGTAGTTCCTGGCCACCGCTGCCGGGTAAACTTGCACGGCGTGACCTGCCCGCTGTGCCACAAACGTCCCGTGAAGCGCGCCTGCCCGGCGCTCGGCCGCGACATTTGTCCGACCTGCTGCGCTACAAAGAGACTGGTCGAGATCCGCTGTCCCTCGGACTGTCGGTACCTCGAAACGTCCCAGAAGCACCCGGCGGCAACGGTCAGGAAGCAGCAGGAGCACGACATCGCCATACTGCTCGGCGCGATGGGCCGCCGGCCGACCGAGATGCAGCTTCAGCTCTTCTTCCTGATTTCCAGCGTGATTACGCGGTATCGGCCGGAGGGGTTGATGACGCTCGGCGACTCGGACGTGGCCGACGCCGCAGCGG
Organism: uncultured Acidobacteriota bacterium; assembly: GCA_963709325.1. Classification (GTDB taxonomy): domain Bacteria; phylum Acidobacteriota; class Vicinamibacteria; order Vicinamibacterales; family UBA2999; genus VFZN01. Next base: position 1,381,448 of record CAVPVV010000003.1, read on the forward strand.
CGATGGCGGGCACCCTGGAAGCGGCGGCCCGCGGCGTGATCGCCGAGCTCCCCGGCGAACAATCCCGTGAGCGAGGGCCTGCGCCGCCGGATCGACGGTTTCCTCGCCGAAATCGGCAAGCGCGGCGGTCCCGGCTTCGGCCGTCAGGCCGCGGAGGTGCTCCGCGGCATCGAACGGGGCGCGCGTCACGAGGCGCCGGGGCTGGCCGACGACGACCCGAATCCCTACCTGGCGCTCCTCAACCGGGTCATGCCGCCGGCCGCGGAGGAGAAAACGGCGTCGCCGGGCTCACCCATCATCATTCCGTGAGCCGCCGGCGAGCCTGCACTTTTTGAATGGTGAGCTGCTAGAATGGTGGTTTCACCAGGAGCGAATGATTCATGGCCATGCGGTGTGAAGTTTGCGGTAAGGGTCCGGCGGTCGGCCGTCGCGTATCCCATGCGCACAACGTACGTCCTCGCCGGTTCGAGCCGAACCTCCAGAGCGTCCGGGCCGTCGTGAACGGGGCCACCAAGCGGATGCGCGTCTGCACGCGCTGCATCCGGTCCAGCAAAATCACCAAGGCCGCGTAGATGCGAGAGGTCGTGAGCTCGCCGGGAGCGCCGGCGGCCATCGGTCCTTACTCGGCGGGCGTGCGGGCTGGCAACCTCCTGTTCCTGTCGGGTTCGATCCCGCTGGACCCAGCGACCGGCCAGGTCGTGCCGGGCGACATCGCCGCGCAGGCAACGCGCGCGATGGAGAACATCAAGGCGCTGCTCACCGCCGCCGGCGCGGACTTCGCGAATGTCGTCAAGACCACGGTGTTCCTCGCGGACATGAACGAGTTCGCGGCGATGAACGAGGTCTACGCGAATTACTTCGTCGCCCCCTTCCCCGCCCGCTCCACCGTCCAGGTCGCGCGCCTTCCGCGCGACGTCCGCGTCGAAATCGAAGTCGTCGCCGTCCTGTAAAAGACGGCTATCGGTTCGGGGCGCGTTCGACGTCGAGCACGCCTTCGACACCGCGCAGTGACTTGATCACCTTCTCGAGGTGCTTCATGTCGCGGATCTCGACGGTCATGCCGACCGTCGCGTGCGCGGAGTCGCCGGTCGTGGCTTCGAGGTTCGTGATGTTCGTGTTGATCTCGGCCACGCGGGCGCTCAGCGCGGCGAGCATTCCCTTCCGATCCTCCACCGCCATCGTCAGGCGCACGGTGTAGGGCGCGTTGTCGCTGCCCTTGTCCCATTCGACGTCGATCCGGCGCTCCGGGTCGTACTGCAGGTTGATCACATTGGGGCAGTTCGCAGAGTGCACGGACACACCCTTCCCGCGGGTGATGTAGCCAACAATCTTCTCGCCGCGGATCGGGATTGCAGCAGCGAGCCCGGAAGACCATCAGCTCGTCGGCGCCGCGGACCTTGATGCGATCGGGATCGCCGCCCGGTTTGAGAACGCGCTTTACGGCAGTGAGCACCGGGTGTTCGGGCGCCTTCTCCTTCAGCTGATCCTGCGGCACCAGCTTGTCGAGCACCTGCCGCGCGGACACCTTGCCGTAGCCAATCTGCGCGAGCAGGTCCTCGGCTCTTTGCGCCCCGAACTCCTCGGCGGCAGCCAGCACGGCGTCGCTCTCGAGGAGCTTGGCAGGGTTGAGATCGAAGCGGCGCGCTTCCTTCTCGAATACTTTGCGGCCGAGCTCTACGGCGCGCTCCTTCTCTTCCGACTGGATCAGGTGCTTGATCTTGTTCCGTGCGCGCGAGGTGGTCACGAAGCTGAGCCAGTCGCGGCTCGGCTTGTGGGCCGGGTTGGTCATCACTTCGACGATGTCGCCGTTCTTCAATCGCGTACGGAGCGGGACCATCCGTCCGTTCACCCGCGCGCCAACCGTCTTGTGGCCGACGTCGGTGTGCACGGCGTACGCGAAATCGACCGGCGTCGACCCCTTCGGCAGCACCTTGACCTGGCCGCGCGGCGTGAACGTGTAGACCTCTTCCGGGTAGAGGTCGATCTTCAGGTTGGCGAGGAACTCCTGCGGGTCACGCACTTCCTGCTGCCATTCGAGGAGCTGCCGGAGCCACTGGAAGTACTGTTCGTCGCGCCCGGCGCCGACACGCCCTTCCTTGTACTTCCAGTGCGCCGCGATTCCTTCCTCCGCGCGCCGATGCATCTCCTCGGTCCGGATCTGAACTTCGAACGGCAGGCCGCGCTCGCTGATGACCGAGGTGTGCAACGACTGGTAGCCGTTGGGCCGGGGCATCGCGATGAAGTCCTTGATCCGGCCCGGCACGGGCGACCACGTCTGGTGGATGATCCCGAGCGCCGCGTAGCAGTCCTTGATCGACGGCGTGACCACGCGGAGCGCGATCAGGTCGTACACCTGGTCGAGATCGATCTTCTGCTTCTTCAGCTTCAGCCAGATGCTGAAGAGGCGCTTGATGCGCCCGTCGATCGCCACCACCGGCACCTGAGCCTCGGCGAGCTTGGCCGAGATCTGGGCCTTCAGCTCCTCGATGCTGCCCTCGGTGGCGCGCCGCTTGGCTTCGACGCGGGCGTTCAGCGTCTCGAACGCCACCGGCTCGAGGTACTTGAACGAGAGCTCCTCGAGCTCGTTCTTGATCTTGGACATGCCCAATCGGTTGGCAATGGGGGCGTAGATGTCCAGTGTTTCCTGGGCGATGCGCACCCGCCGCTCTTCGGACATGTATTGCAGCGTGCGCATGTTGTGGAGCCGGTCGGCCAGCTTGACGAGGATGACGCGGATGTCGTCGACCATCGCCAGGAGCATCTTGCGGAAGTTCTCGACCTGCCGCTCCTCGCGCGAGGAGAACGGGATCGCGCCGATCTTGGTCACCCCTTCGACGATATGGGCGACGTCCTCCCCGAACCTCTCCCGCAGGGTCTCGGGCGTCGTCAGGGTATCCTCGACGACGTCGTGGAGGATGCCGGCGGCAACGCAGACCGCGTCCAGCTTCATCCCGGCCAGGATGTCGGCAACCTCGAGCGGGTGAACCAGGTAGGGTTCGCCGGAGTGGCGGACCTGGCCCTTATGCTCCAGGGCGGAGAAGACGTAGGCTCGCCGCAGCAGCTCCAGGTCGGCGTCGGGGTTGTAGCCCCGAACCCGATCGAGCAAGTCCTCGAAGCGAATCATCGCGAGCGGTGTCTAAGGTAAGCAGAGGGAAATTCCTCTTCGGCCCTGAAACCATCATAGGGTCGGGGTTGCGGGGGGTCAAGGAACGGGGCTATACTTTGCGGTCTTCGCATCCCAGTGCGGAGACATTGTAAGCGCTTGTAACGACTCGACTTGGGAACCACCACCGGTACTTTGAGGGGGACATGATGAGGATTCGGTCAGCAGGGGCGTACCTGGCTCTGATCGTCGGGATCGGTGTCGCGGCCGCCGGATGCACCCAGATCGGCCAGATCAAGGCGATGAAGGCGTTCAAGGACGGCAACAAGCTCTACGCTTCGAACGACTTCCGCGGCGCGGCCGGTAAGTACGAGGAGGCTGTCGCCGCCGACCCGAGCGGCGAGCTGAATTCCTGTGGCAGCAGCCCAGGTTGCGTCTACTTCTTCCTCGCCAACTCCTACGACAACATGTACCGCCCGGCACGCAAGGGCGAACCGAACAACGACGCCTACCTGACCAAGGCGGTCGCCAACTACAAGCTGGCGTCGGAGAAAATCAGCGACGAGACCTTCAGGACCCGCGCCCTCGAGTATCTGGTCGCGGCCTACGGTCCGGACAAGCTCAACGATCCCGAGCAGGCCGAACCGATCATCCAGCAGATGATCAAGCTCTCTCCGAACGAGCCGACGAACTATTTCGCGCTCTCCCGCCTCTACGCCGACTCGGGGGAGTACGAACTGGCGGAGCAGACGCTCCTCAAGGCGAAGGATTCCAAGCCGAACGATCCGGCCGTCTACCTGCAGCTGGCGAACTTCTACAACGCCCAGGGCGACTTCGAGAAGACGATCCAGTACCTCAACGAGCGCATCAAGATCGAGCCGAACAATCCCGAGGCCCACTACACCGTGGCGACCTACTACTGGGACAAAGCGAACCGGGATTTCCGGCTCACCGACAAGCAGAAGATCGAGTACGTAATGGACGGCCTGGAATCGGTCGACAAGGCCATCTCGATCAAGAGCGACTACATGGAGGCGATTGCCTACAAGAACCTCCTGCTCCGCCTCCAGGCCAACCTCGAGAAGGATCCGAAGAAGCAGCAGGCGCTGCTGAAGGAAGCCGACGAGCTCCGCGACAAGGCCAACGAGCTGCGGAAGGCGAAGACTCAGGGCACCGACTAACGGCCCCGGGACATCGGATTCAGGGCTCAGCCCTGGGTTCTGGCGTACGACCGAACCGGGTGATCTCCACAGGGAGGTCACCCGGTTTTTTATTCTGCAGACGGCGGGCCGTCTCTGCTATTTCGTTTACCTATTGGTCACAATTGGGTGGTAGTTTTTGGCAGTTTCAGGAGAGTGAGGACGCTGACCACCATGTTGCCTTTCCCTGCACGTCTACGGCGATTGATTTTCGTTTTGTTCCTCTGCGCCTGGCCCGTCGCGCACGCCGCCGCACAGTCCCAGGCCACGACCGCCGAAGTGAACGGCCGCGTGATTGACGCTCAGGGCGGCGCGCTGCCCGGCGTCGCGGTGACGGCCAAGAACCCGGATACCGGTTACACCCGGACCGTCACCACCAACGAGCAGGGGCTTTACCTCCTGCCGCTGCTTCCTCCCGGCATCTACGACGTGATGTTGGAGTTGACGGGCTTCACGTCGACGACGCGCCGCATTGCCCTGACGGTCGGGGCGAGCGTCACCTACAACCACACGCTGCAGCTGTCCTCCATTGCCGAGAGCGTCACAGTCACGGCCGCCACGCCGCTGGTGGAAACAACGTCCACGGTTCGGAGTTCGACGGTGCCTCAGGCGGCAATCAACGATCTGCCAATCAACGGGCGCCGATTCCAGGACTTCGTGACGCTGACGCCCACGGTGCAGGTCGACACCTCGCGCGGGCAGCTGTCCTTCGCCGGGCAGCGCGGCATCAACTCGAACGTGAACGTCGACGGCGCCGACTACAATCAGCCGTTCTTCGGCGGCATCCGCGGCGGCGAGCGCTCGAACAATGCGTTCACCGTGCCTCAGGAGTCGATCCAGGAATTTCAGGTGGTCGCCTCCGGCTACTCGGCGGAATTCGGCCGCTCCACCGGCGGGCTCGTCAACGCGATCACGAAATCCGGCACCAACAGCACGCGCGGATCGGCGCTCTACGTGAACCGCAATCGCGACTGGGCCGAGAAGAACGCGTTCGGCCAGACCGCGGCTCCGACCCAACAGCAGTTCGGCGGGTCGATCGGCGGCCCGCTGGTGCGCGACAAACTCTTCTACTTCGGCGCCATCGAGCAACAGCTGTTCGAGAACACGCGGAACGTCGTGTTCAACCTCACTGGCGTGTCGCCGACTCCGGACATCCAGGAAGGGTACGACTACTTCAGGAGCCTCGAACAACCCTTCGACACGACCAACGACGCCACCGCCCTTCTTGGCCGCGTCGACTATCAGCTTGGGACTGGCAGCCGCTTGAGCCTTCGTTACAGCTGGAGCCGGAACGAGGCCCTCAACGCCAACGCAGTGGGAAACGCGCTCTCGGACACCACCACCAGCGCCCTCTCGAACAACGGCACGGAGAAGGACGGCACCAACACGCTGGTCGGCCAGTACACGTCGGCGCTGCGCGGCAACCTGCTCTTCGAGGCTCGCGGCCAGTACGCGCGCGAGGAACGGCCGCGCCTCGCGAACTCGCTCGAGCCGACGGTCCAACTGGCGCAGGTCGGCAACTACGGGACAGTCAACTTCCTCGGACAGAACATCCAGCGCGACTGGCGCGCGCAGGCGGCGGCAAACCTGACCCTGGTGAAGGGTACCCACACGTACAAGGCTGGCACCGAGTACAACCACGTTGACGCATTCCAGCAATTCGGGTTCAACCAGTTCGGGCGCTGGACGGTCAACGGCGCACCAGCAGCCGCGCTCGAATTGATCAGCGTTGGCGGCCCTACCCCGAATCGCTTCGACTCGGTCGTCGGCACAACCAACTACCTGAAGCAGCTCGGCAACCTGGAGCTCTCGCTCGCCACCGATGAACTCGCCTTCTACGCGCAGGACGCCTGGCGCGTGACGCCGACGTTCACCCTCAACTACGGCCTGCGTTGGGAGGGCGGCTTCAACCCGACGCCGCAGGCGAACAACGACTTCATGCTCAACGCGTTGAACGGGTTCGTCTTCCCGAACGGCCGCACCGTCGATCCGACGCAGATTCCGGATCAGCTGAACCAGTTCGGACCGCGTGTCGGCTTCGCGTGGAACCCCGGCGCCGACGGTCGCACCGTCGTCCGCGGCTACTCCGGCATCTACTACGCCCGCACCCCGATGCTGCTCTGGGCGGCGCCGATGAACAACTTCCGCGTACCGCCGGGCGATCTGTCGGTGCAGCTCCCGTTCACGGCGCCGGCCGGCAATCCGAACAACACTCTCTATCGGCAGCTGCTGCTGATTGGCATCGACCTGAACACCACGCCGCTCAACAACCTGCCGATTCTCTCGACCGATCAGATCACGCAGATTGCCAACGCACTCGGGCTCACGGTGAACCCGTACTTGGGCGCGCAGCCGCTCGTGGTCGATCAGGACTTCAAGAATCCGCGCGCGACACAGGTTGGCGGCGGCGTCGAGCGTGAGATCCGGCAGGGATTCACGGCTGCCGCGGACGTGACCTACGTCAAAACCGATCACCTGCAGCGTAACCGCGAGATGAACCTGTTCGTGCCCGCGCCTGCGGCTGGCGATCCGGCAGAGCGCCCGGCATTCCCGACGGCGAGACCGAATACGTCGCTGGGGTCGGTACAGGTCCGGGAGTCGACAGCGCATTCCGAATACACCGCGCTCGCCTTGACCAGCAAGGTGAACAAGGCATGGGGTCTCGTCAACATCAACTATGTGCTGTCGAAGTCGATGTCTGACGACGACAACGAGCGCGACTCGGGCGGTCCCGGCTACGAGAACACCTTCAACCTCAGCCCCGAATGGTCGGCAGCTCGTCTCGATCGCCGCCACCAGTTCAACGGCTACGCGGTGTTCTACCTGCCCCATAACTTCGACGTCTCCTCGGGTTTCCGGTTCCTGTCCGCGCTGCCGATTGACGCGACGATGGGACGTGATGCGAACAACGATCGTGGCGGCCCGGACCGGCCCTACAGCGCGCCGGGCGTGCCATTCCAGCGCAACGGGTTCCGCAACGAGCCGTTCAAGGAAGTGAACCTGCGCGCGCAGTGGGCGTGGAACCTGCAGGAGGGGCGGCGGCTGCTCTTCACCGCCGAACTGTTCAACCTGTTCAACTGGGACAACATCCAGCTGGCTGGGAACGCCGTGACCAACTACTGCTCCGGCACGGCTCCGACCGATTGCGGCTTCGGCAGCCCGACCAACCCGAATTTCCTGTCGCTCACCGACAACAATCCCACGTCGGCAACCTCAGGGCAGCTGATCACGACCAACAACCCGGGCGCGCCGCGTCAGGTGCAGCTCGGCATCCGCTTCCAGTTCTGAGAAGGCTTCAGGCTCCAGACGTCAGGTTGCAGTCCTGACACGAAGGCCGCCCGGTCACACCGGGCGGCCTTTCGTTCACGGCGCTTCCGGCCGTTTCGTGGTTTGAACCTGCCGTGCGTTCGAACCCCCGTGCTTTGAACCCTCGTGATTCGTTAGACTGCTGGCAGGAGGTCCCTGTCCATGCCCCGCCCGGTCGCTGTCGCCCTGCTTGCCGTTGCTGTGGCCGTGTTCGCGATCGCCGCGCCCCAGGCGCGACAGGAGCCACTCGGGAAGATCGACTTCCCGACTTCGCAGACCGGACCTGCACAGGACGCGTTCGTACGCGGTGTGTTGCTGCTCCACTCCTTCGAGTACGAGGATGCGAAGGAGGCGTTCCAGCAGGCGCAAAAAGCGGCGCCCGACTTCGCGATGGCCTACTGGGGCGAGGCCATGACCTACAACCATCCGCTCTGGTCGCAGACCGCGCCAGATCCGGCGCGAGAGGCGTTGGCCAAGCTCGCGGCGACGCGCGAGCAGCGTCTCGCCAAGGCCGGGAACGACAAGGAGCGCGACTGGCTTCGCGCTGTCGAGGCGCTCTACGGTGAGGGAGAGAAGCCGGGGCGCGACCTCGCGCATGCCGCTGAAATGCGCCGGATGAACGACAAGTACCCGGACGATCTCGAGGTGAAGGCCTTCTATGCGCTCGCTCTGCTCGGCAGCAGCCAAGGGCGCGACGTCGGCACCTACATGAAGGCCGCCGCGCTCGTCGAAGACGTGGTCCGCGTCAACCCCCAGCATCCCGGCGCGATTCATTACCTGATTCACGCCTACGACGATCCCGCCCACGCGCCGCTCGGCCTCCGGTATGCGGAGGCCTACGCGAAGATCGCTCCCGCCGCCTCGCACGCGCTGCACATGCCGTCGCACATCTACTTCGCGCTCGGAATGTGGGACAAGGCCGCCGAGTTGAACGAGCGATCGGCGAAGGCCGCCGACGAACGCGTCTCGCGCAAGGGGCTCGGAGTCGATGATCGCGGATTCCATGCACTGCTGTGGCTCACCTACAGCTACCTGCAGCAGGGCCGATACCAGGACGCGCGCGGCGTGCTCGATCAGATCGACAAGGCCGCCGCCGAGAGCGGCAGCGTCCGGACGCGAAGCCATCTGGCGCTCGCTCGCGCGGCGTGGGTGATCGAAACGCGCCGCTGGACTGACGCGAAGCCTGATGGCGTCAACCCCGAAGGGCTCGGCGCGGACGCCACGGCCGCCGACCTCTTCGCGATCGGCATGGCCGCGTTCCGCAGCGGCAACCGCGCCGCGGGCAGCGATGCATTGCAACGGATGGCCACGCTCGCGGGCGACGGCGATCGGCCGGTCCGCAGCGTGACAACGGCGAAACCCTCGACGACGCGGCCGAACCCGTCCCGCCCCGGAGTCACGCCGATGCCGGTGCCGCGGCCTTCGCTGCCGACGCCGGCGGAGCTGATCGCGGCGCAGACCGCTGCCGCCGGGCAGCCCCAGACTGGACTGCCCGCGGCCGGCTCCGGCAACGACAAGCGCGTCGCCGCGATCATGGCGCAGCAGCTCGAGGCCATCCTGATCTTCTCCGAAGGGCGCCGCGACGAGGGCCTCGTGCTTGCCCGACAGGCTGCGGCTGTCGAGGACGACTTGAGCTTCGAGTTCGGACCGCCGCTTCCGGTGAAACCGGGCCATGAGCTGGTCGGCGACCTCTCGATGGATGTGCGCAGGCCGGGAGACGCGGTGGTGGCCTACGAGGCGGCGCTGAAGCGATATCCGGGGCGTGCGCTCTCGCTGCTCGGCCTCTACCGCGCGGCCATGGCGTCGCGCCAGCCGCAGAAGGCGCAGCAGGCCGCGGCGGAGCTGCGGAAGATCTGGGAGCGCGCCGACAAGACGCTGCCCGAGCTGCGCGAGATCGCGGCCGTGCCGCCGCCGAGCTCTCACTAGGCTCTAGGCTCTGGGCTTAAGGACTGAGGGCGCTGCACGCGTCGAGTGTTGGGGTCTTGGGGTCTTGGGACAGTGGCAAACACGATGTCGCGCGGTCTCGTCGTGCTGCTCACGGCTGCCTTAGTGCTTCTTGCCTCGAGCCGCGAAGCCCCTCAGCAGACGATTGAAGGGACCGTCCTTGCTCTTGACGGCAGGGCGTCCCTCACGGTCGTGAACGAGCAGACCGATCCCACCGGAATGGTCTTCATCCTGCGCGACACGCGCTACGAGCGGCTCGAAGCTCTCCGAGACGCCGTTCGCGTGAAGGTCTGGTGTCGCGCGATCGGCGAGCGGCGGCCGGTCGCGTCGCGTGTTCACGTCCTCGCCGAGTGATCAGGCACCGATAGATCGAAGCGCCGACCGCCCCAAAGAGAAAGGCCGCCTGGGATCTTTCCCAAGCGGCCTCTGCGTGTCTGGCCTGAAGCCTAGAGCCTGGCAGCGTCAGCACCTAGTCGCTGCCGCTCGCGCCGGCGGCCTTGCGCATGGCCTCGGTGACGATGCCGACCTTCTCAACCCCGGCGCCCTTGGCGGCGTCGATGACTTCGACGATGTCGCCGTAGCGGAGCGCGCCCGCGCCGGCGATGAACATCGTCTTGTCCTTGCGGGTCTCGAAGATCGTCCGGAGCCTGCTCTCGAGCTCCTGGACGGTGACGTCCTGCTTGTTCACCGAAATGCGGCGGTCAGCCGTGTACTCGAGCACGATCTGCGAGATGTCCACCTGCTGCTGCTGCGCCTGCTGGGTCTCGGCTGGGAGGTTGATGTCCAACCCCTTCTGCGAGAGCGGCAGGGCGGCCATGAAGATGACCAGGAGCACGAGGAGCACGTCGATCATGGGGGTAATGTTCATGTCGCCCGATGGCTCGAGCTTCTTCCCCATGAACACTCGTTCGGCGCCGAAATGCTGATGTGCGTGAGCCATTTCAGTTCCCCCCGCCCGGACGCTGCTTCGGGTCGGTGATGAGGCCCATGTCCTCGATTCCGGCCGCGCGGAGCTGGTCCATGGCCGCCATGACCGCGCTGTACTGCGCGTCCTCGTCGGCCTTGATCAGGACGATGCGCTCGGACTTGCCTTCGAGGATGTCGTCGACGCGCTGCCGGAGATCCTCTTCGCGGACCAGCACGCTGTTGACGAAGAAGCGGCCCTGCGAGTCGACCGCGACGACCGTCTGATCCTGCGTCTCAGGCTTGTCGGCGCTGTAGGCTGCGAGGGGCAGCTTGACGTCCGCGCCCTTCTGCAGGAGCGGTGCGACGATCATCATGATGATCAGCAGCACCAGCATCACGTCCACGAGCGGGGTGACATTGATGTCGGATTTGACTCCGCCTTTTGCCCCCCCCATGTCCATTGCCATGTCGGTTCTCCTTGAGTTGCCTGTGCACGAGTGAGGCGCCGGCAGACGCCCGGCGCCTCGTTCGTGACGCGAACTAGGCGGTCTTCTTGATGAAGTAGTCGACCATCTCCGACGAGGAGTTGTCCATCTCCACGTTGAAGTACTCGAGGCGGCCCGACAGGTAGTTGTAGAACCACACCGCCGGGATGGCGACGAACAGGCCGAGCGCGGTTTCGACCAGCGCTTCCGCGATACCGGCCGAGACCGCGCCGATGCCACCCGAGCCCGTCGACGCGATGCCGACGAACGCGTTGATGACGCCGACCACGGTGCCGAGCAGACCCACGAACGGCGCGGTCGCGCCGATGGTGGCCAGGCCCGAAACGCCCTTCTTCAGGTCGTTCGAGGTGAGTGCGGTGGCGCGCTGAATCGAGCGGCGGACGGTGTCGAGCACGTCCTCACGCGACAGGCCCGAGTTGCTCTCCTGCTGGAACTGGTATTCCTGCAGGCCGGCGAGCACCACCTTGGCGAGGTGGCTGTAGCGGTACTCCTTGGCGGAGGACAGCGCGATGGCTTCCTTGAGGCGGCCTTCCTTGAGGTGCTTGGCCACCTGCGGCGCGTAGAGCTTCGACTGCTTCTTCGCCTGGCTGAAGGTGTAGATGCGCTCGATCGCGACACCCACCGACCAGAACGACATGATGAAGAGCACGACGGCGATGGCGATGGCCACGGGGCCCATCGATTCGAACATCTCGACCAGGTCGAGACCACCACCACCCTGCGCGAACGCCGGCGAGCTGACCAGCGCCATGGCACCCGCGGCATATGCGATCCGCCCGATCTGACCCATCTTCCGACCTTCCATCGCGTTCCTCCCGAAGTAGTCCGTGTTACCAGTTGAAAGCATTGTCGCGGCTCCTTATTGCAGCGTGAACTGCACCGTAACCGTCATGATGACCGGGACCGGCACGCCGTTAAGGAGCGTCGGCGTGAACTGCCACTGACGAACGGCGTCGAGCGCCGCCTGATCCAGCAGGGGAATCGAGCGCAGCACCTTGGCGTCCTTGACCGCCCCATCGGGGCCGATGGTGGCCTCGATGATCACGACACCCTGGACGCGAGCCGACTGTGCGATCGGCGGGTAGATCGGGTTGACGTGCTTGACCTTCTGCGGGGCCTTGATGTTCCCGCCGACCCGGACTGGCGCGGCCGGAGGCGGCGGTGGAGGCGGCGGCGGCTCGGGAATGCCGCCGGTGATGCCACCAGCGACACCGCCGACGATTCCGCCCTCGATACCGGCGCTACGCTCGAAGCCGGCCTCCAGACCTGTCTCGGGTTTGATTTCCTTGGGCGCCTCGACCGGCGCGGCGTTGGGGTTGACGTCCACCGGCGGCGGTGGCGGCTTGTCCGCGGCCGGCGGCGGCGGCGGCGGGGGCGGCGGTGGGGGCGGCGGCGGCGCCGCCACGAACGCCATCATCGAAGGCGTGGTCGGCAGGGCGCCCACGGCCATCAAGGGGACGATGACGATGGCCGCCACGACCGTGGCCTGCATCAACATCGTCAGTGGCACCGTGTACCACATCTTGTTGCCCATCTTGATGGACGGGTCGACGATGTCGCCGAACATGTCCTGGTGTGGCACGTATCCTCCTAGAGTCCCTCGGCAGCCGCTGAAGAGCTGCCGATGCTAGCCCAAACCCAAATAAGGTCAAATGACACAAGAACAAGGCGGACAGGTTTTTTTCGCCCAGTTACCGGGTTAGACACCGGTTTCGGAAAAGTGCTCCCGCGAGAGCGACGACTTTTCCAAGGTTCCGGCCCCGGCAGAATCTCCCTGGGCCCCCGTCCGTCAAAACGCCCGCCGATTCTAGGCGACGGGCCGAAGCCGCGTCAACGGTCACCGAATCGCGAAACCGCTTCTGCACCCACAAATGTTACAAACTATGACAGCGCATCCGATTCCACGGATGTGAATACGCGGATGCGGCGATCCGAACAGCGTACGGATCCCCGCCGCACGACTTACGCTCAGCTTTCGATCCGCATGCCGTAGAACGAGCGGTAGACGAAAATCATGCTGCTGACGAAGAACGCCGCCGCCAGCGCGGCTGTCACGACGGCCCCCGACTGCGACGCGATGTAGACGCCCAGCTCCACCGCCAGCAGGCCGAAGAGCGTGGTGAACTTGATCACCGGGTTCATCGCCACCGACGAGGTGTCCTTGAACGGATCGCCGACCGTGTCGCCGACGACCGAGGCGGCGTGCAGATCGGTGCCCTTCATCTTGAGCTCGGTCTCGACGATCTTCTTCGCGTTGTCCCACGCGCCGCCGGCGTTGGCCATGAAGATCGCCTGGAACAGGCCGAACAGCGCGATCGAGATCAGGTAGCCGATGAAGAAGAACGGCTCGACGAAGGCGAACGCCAGGGTCGAGAAGAAGACGCCAAGGAAGATGTTGAACATCCCCTTCTGCGCGTACTGCGTGCAGATCTCCACGACCTTGCGGCTGTCCTCGACCGACGCCTTGGTGGAGCCCTCGAGCTTGATGTTCTTCTTGATGAACTCGACCGCGCGGTAGGCGCCGGTCGTCACCGCTTGCGTGGACGCGCCGGTGAACCAGTAGATCACCGCGCCGCCGGTGATCAGGCCGAGCAGGAACGGCGGGTGCAGAATCGACAGCTTGCTGATCGCCGCCTGATCCGACAACCCCTGCGTCAGCGCCATGATGATCGAGAAGATCATCGTCGTCGCGCCGACCACGGCGGTGCCGATCAGCACCGGCTTGGCCGTCGCCTTGAAGGTGTTGCCGGCGCCGTCGTTCTCCTCGAGCAGGTCCTTCGCGACGTGGAAGTTGGCCTTGAAGCCGAACTCCTTCTGGATGCTGCCCTCGATGCCGGGGATCTCCTCGATCTGCGAGAGCTCGTAGACCGACTGCGCGTTGTCGGTCACCGGGCCGTAGGAGTCCACCGCGATCGTCACCGGTCCCATGCCCAGGAAGCCGAAGGCGACGAGGCCGAAGGCGAAGATCGCCGGCGCCTGCATGATCGCGCCGAGGCCGAACTGCGACACGTAGGAGGCGATGGCCATCAGGCCCATGATCGCCAGCCCCAGCCAGTAGGCGCTGAAGTTACCCGCCACCAGGCCGGAGAGGATGTTCAGCGACGCGACCGCCTTCACGCGACGAGGTCACCACCTCGCGCACGTGCGAGGAGTTGGTCGAGGTGAAGATCTTGACGCCCTCGGGGATGATCGCGCCGGCGAGCGTGCCGCACGTGATCACCGTGGACAGCTTCCACCACAGCGACGGGTCGCCGCCGAGCGCGGGGATGAGCAGGTAGCTCAGAATGTAGGTGAGGACCACCGAGACGATCGACGTGAGCCAGACCAGCGAGGTCAGCGGCGCCTCGAAGTCCATCTTCCGACGCCGGCGTAGCGGCCCTTGGCGATGGCGTTGTTCACCAGGTAGGAGCCGGCCGAGGCCAGCACCATCATCACGCGCATCATGAAGATCCAGACCAGCAGCTGGACCTGGACATGGCGGATCCTTGACCGCGAGCATGATGAACGAGATCAGCGCCACGCCGGTGACGCCGTAGGTCTCGAAACCGTCGGCGGTCGGGCCGACCGAGTCGCCGGCGTTGTCGCCGGTGCAGTCGGCGATCACGCCCGGGTTGCGCGCGTCGTCTTCCTTGATCTTGAACACGACCTTCATCAGGTCGGAGCCGATGTCGGCGATCTTCGTGAAGATGCCGCCGGCGATGCGCAGCGCCGCGGCGCCGAGCGACTCGCCGATCGCGAAGCCGAGGAAGCAGACGCCGGCGTACTCACCGGGGATGAAGAGCAGGATGGCGAGCATGAACAGCAGCTCGACCGAGATCAGCATCATGCCGACGCTCATGCCGGCGCGCAGCGGGATGTCGCACACCGGGAACGCCTCGCCCTTGAGCCCCGCGAACGCGGTGCGCGAGTTGGCCAGGGTGTTGATGCGGATGCCGTACCACGCCACGCCGTAGCTGCCGCGCGATGCCGATCAGGCTGAAGACGAGGACGATGGCGATCTTGTAGGCCTCCAGGCCGATCAGCGCGAAGTAGGCGATCATGATCGCCCCGATGAACAGCTCGAGGATCAGCAGGAACTTGCCCTGCTGCACCAGGTAGGCCTTGCAGGTCTCGTAGATCAGGTCCGAGACCTCGGCCATCGACCGGTGGACGGGGAGGTTCTTGACGCCCACGTACACCCAGCCGCCGAACGCCAGGCCGAGCACGCAGACGAGCAGGCCGGTCAGCAGGATCTGGTGCCCGGTCATCCCGAGGAAGTCCCCCTGGTTGAGGTCGGGCAGCTGGATGTTGATCTCGCCGCCCGGGTGGTGCTCGGCCGGGGGCTGCGCCGCCATCGCCGCGGGGGCCGTCACCAGCGCCAGGGTGAGGGCCAGCGCCGCCATTGCCATCAGGCGTCGCCACATCACGTGCTCGCTAAGTCTCGTCAGCATGTTCTCCTGTCCTCGTCAACGCCTGCATCCTGTCGGGCAGCGCCATCCCACCCGTCAGGAAGATACGGATCCCTTCTTCCACCGTCACGTCCGGAAAGATCGCCTTCGCCCTGGGCACCACCACCACGTCGCCCAGATACAGGTGATTGGTCGGCACGAACACCGCAACCATCTGCTCCGGCCCCTCGCCGCGATCGAGCGTGAACTCCCGCGTCAGGAACCCCATCACCAGGGCCCGCCGCGCGTCCTCCACCAGCACCACGCGCTTGAAACCGGCCTCGTTCCCCGGCGAGAACGCCGCCACCAGCTGCTTCACCGGCGCGTAGATTGTCTTGAAGACCGGGACGAGGAGCAACCAGCTTTCCGCGGTTGCGAGCACCCGCCGTCCAATCACGTTGGTCGCGACCACGCCCACCGCGAGCACGAACCCCGCCGTGATCAGCACTCCCAGTCCCGGTACCGCCTGCCCCAGCACGCGCGTCGACACCGGGGTCGCGATTGCGTCCACGAACTGGAAGATCCAGACCAGGGTGACCAGCGTCACGATGAGCGGCACCGTGACAATGATCCCGGTCAGGAACGTCCGCCGCAGCCAGCTCATCTCGCGAGCCTCAGCCCTGGCGGGCGATCAGCCAGGCCACCGTCACCGCCGCAAGCACCAGCCGGTACATCGCAAAAACGTGGAGCGTGTGTCCGGCGAGATAGCGGATGAAGTACTTCACCGTCAGGTACCCCACCACCGCGGACACCGCCATGCCGACCAGGAACAGCGTGATCGGCAGCCCCTCGAGCCCGACTTTCGCGACTTCCATCCCCTCCTTCAGCGCCGCCGCCAGCACGGCCGGCAGGCTCAGGAGGAACACGAACCGCGCCGCCGCGTCCCGGCGCAAACCGAGTAGCATCGCCACCGTGAGCGTCGCTCCCGATCGCGACACACCCGGAACCAGCGCCGACGCCTGCGCGACTCCGATCGCCAGCGCTTCGCCGTAACCAATAGTCTCTTCGCCGCGCCGCCTGCTGCCGACCCATTCCGCGACCAGCAGGCCGATCGCCCCGACAACGAGCGTCGCCGCCACAATCGCCGGCGATCGCAGCGAGTTCTCAATCGCGTCGGCGAACAGCACTCCGACGACAACCACCGGCAGCGTCCCGACGACGATCAGCCGCCCGAGCCGCTCCCATTCCCCGTCCCGTCCACTCAGCGCCGCCGGGGCGGTCACCGCCAGGCGGATGACGTCGGCGCGAAAGTAGGCGACGACCGCCAGCAGCGTCCCGACGTGGCAGGCCACGTCGAACGCGAGGCCGAAGCGTCCCGGGTCCCACCCGAAGAACGCCCGCGCCAGAATCAGGTGCCCGGAACTCGACACCGGCAGGAACTCGGTGAGCCCCTGGACCACACCGAGCAGGGCCGCCGCGAGCAGGTCCACGGCGAGTTACGACGCCTTGCGGGCTACCGGCTGCGGGCGTCCCTTCGCCTGCGCTCCGCCCAGGATGATGGCGATCGACGCCGCGATGTACATCGACGAGTAGGTGCCGGTGATGATCCCGATGATCATCGTGAACGCAAACCCGCGCAGGACCTCGCCGCCGAAGAAATAGAGCGACAGGACGGTCAAGCAGGGTCGTCCCGGCGGTGATGATGGTTCGCGACAGCGTCTGGTTGATGCTGTCGTTGACCACCTTCTCCAGCGACTCGCGGCGCTTCGAGCGCGAGTTCTCGCGGATGCGGTCGAAGATGACGATGGTGTCGTTCACCGAGTAGCCGGTGATGGTGAGAATCGCCGCGATCACATTCAGCGACAGGTCGTAGTTGAAGAACACCAGGAACGCCATCGTGACGATGATGTCGTGGAAGGTGGCGACGATCGCGCCGAGCGCCGAAGTTGAACTGGAACCGCAGCCCGATGTAGATGAGGATGCCGGCCAGCGACGCCAGCGTCGCATAGATCCCCTTCAGCTGCAGGTCCTTGCCGACCACCGGGCCGACGATCTCGGTGTTGATGACCTCGAACTTGCCGACGTTGGCCTTGGTCAGCGCATCGACGGTCGCCCTGGCGTTCTGATCGAGCCCGTTGCCCTCCTGCTGGGCCGCCAGCGGCATCCGGATCAGCAGCTCGTGCAGGGCCGGATCGCCGTACTGCTGCACGACCTTGTCGGTGGTCACCGGGTCCAGCGCGCGCCGCACGACGTCCTCGGCCACCGGCTGCTCGAACTTCACGATGACGACGGTGCCGCCGGTGAAGTCGATGCCGAGCGGGACGCCGCCGCGGGCGACCGCCACGGCGACGCCGGCCAGCACAACTAGCCACGACAGCGCGATGGCGTGCCACCGCCACCGGACGAAGTTGTAGTTCGCGTTCTCGAAGATGTGCTGCATTGCCCTAGATGCTCAGGGTAGTGGGGTTCTGCCGCCGCGACAGCGCCAGCTCGAAGGCGGTGCGCGAGACGAACACCGCCGTGAAGATGTTCGACAACAGGCCGATGGTCAGCGTGGTCGCGAACCCGCGAATCGGCCCGGTGCCGAACTGGAACAGGAACGCCGCCGAAATCAGCGACGCCACGTGGGTGTCGAGAATCGTCAGGAACACGCGATCGAAACCGGCCGCGACCGCCTGCCTGACCGGACGCGCGTGACGGAGCTCTTCGCGGATGCGCTCGAAGATCAGGACGTTCGAGTCCACGCCCATGCCGATGGTCAGGATGAAGCCGGCGATGCCGGGCAGCGTCATCGTCGCGCCGAGATACGCCATCATCCCGAGCACGATGCAGAGGTTCACGACGATCGAGGCCAGCGCATTGAAGCCGGACAGCTGGTAGTAAACCAGCATGAAGATGAGCACCGCGATGAGGCCCCCCACCGAGGCGATCACGCCGGCGCGAATCGAGTCGGCGCCGAGCGACGGCCCGACGGTGCGCTCTTCCAGGTAGGTGAGCGACGCCGGCAGCGCGCCGGAGCGGAGGGTCAGCGCCAGGTCCGCGGCCTCCTGGGAGGTGAACGTTCCGGTGATCTGCCCTTCGTAGTCGATGCGGCTCTGAATCGTCGGCGCCGTCTGCACTCGCCCGTCGAGCACGACCGCGAGCTGACGACCGATGTTCGCCGACGTGAAAGCGCCGAACTTCTGGGCACCGGTGTTGTTGAAGCTGAAGCCGACCGACGGACGGTTGTATTCGTCGATCTGCTGCTTGGCGGCGCGCAGGTCGCGCCCGGTCACGGCGGGCACGCGCCGCACCGCGTAGTAGACCGCCGACGACGCAGGCTGGCCGGCTCGCGAGACCTCGGTCCGTCCCGGCATAACCCGGACGTCGGGCGGGACGTTGCCGCCATACGCCTGCCGCGCCGTCGCCTCGTCGGGGAAAGGCCCCTGTTCGACCAAGGTCAGCTCGAGCAAGGCCGTCGAGCGGATGATCTCCTTGGCGCGGTTGACGTCGGAGACGCCGGGGAGCTGGACCAGGATCTGGTCGGCGGCGCTGTGGCGGGCGACGATCGGCTCGGCGACGCCGAGCTCGTTGACGCGGCGCTCGATGGTCTGCAGAGCCTGGTTCACCGTGCTCTCGCGGTTGTCGGCGGCGATGTTCGGCTTCATCGTGAAGCTATAGCTGCCCGGCCCCGTCGAGGCGCGATCGTAGGAGGTTTCGATCGTCGTCAGCGAGCTGCGGAAGACGGCGTCCTGTTCCGGCGGTACGCCGGTGACTGTAAAGCTGGTCGCCCCCGTCGCTGCGACGGTCGCTCCGGTCAGGCCCGCGGTCTTGAGCGACTCGCGCAGCTGGTCCGCGGTGCTCTCGGTCAGCAGCCGCAGCGCGTCGTCGGTCTGGACGCGCAGCACGAGGTGCACGCCGCCCTTCAGATCGAGCCCGAGCCGCACCTTCTGGTTCGGCGGGTAGAAGGCGAACACCGAGACCGCGATCACACCCAGGATGACAAATACTTTCCAACGCAGGTTCTTGGCCATGGTCAAGCAGACTGGTCGGCGACCGGGGCCTGCCCCTGGAAGCCGACGACCGCCGCGCGCGAGATGTCGACTCGCACGTTCGGCGCGATTTGAAGTTGGATGGACTGCTCCGTAACCTTCGTGATCGAGCCGAAAATCCCGCCGGTGGTGACCACTTTGTCACCGATCTTGAGGCCGTCGAGGAACTCCTGCACCTTCTTCTGCCGCCGCTTCATCGGCAAAAGAATCACGAAATAGAAGATGGCGAGGACGAGCGCGAACGGAATCAGCTGGACCCACGGGCTCATCGCCTGGTTAGCGGGCGCGGCCATGGCCAGCAATCCGGCTGCGGAAGACATCGTCGCGATCATGCAGTCATGGGGCGGGCGGCAAAAGTCCGGTGGAAATCCTCTCGGAACTTTTGAAACGTCCCAAACACAATAGCGTCTCTCACCCTCTTTATGGTGTCAAGGTAAAAGCACAGATTATGCAATGTGTTAAGGGTCCCCGCGGTCATCTCCCGCGCGACGAAAAGGTGGCGTAGGTAGGCCCTCGAGAACGTCCGGCACGTGTAGCACCGGCAGTCCGGATCCAGGGGCCCATCGTCTTCGGTGTAGCGGGCGTTCTTGATGTTGATGATGCCCTGGCTGGTGAACAGGCGGCCGTTCCGGGCGTTGCGCGTGGGCATGACGCAGTCGAACATGTCCACTCCGGCGGAAACCGCCTCGACCAGATCCAGCGGGGTGCCCACGCCCATCAGATACCTGGGACGGCCTTCCGGCAGGATGGGCGCCGTGTGCGCGATCACCTTATACATAGCGTCGTTCGGCTCGCCGACGCTGAGGCCGCCAATGGCGTAGCCGTCGAAGCCGACCTCGAGCGTCAGCCGGGCGCTGGCCTCGCGTAACCCGAAGTCCGTGCCCCCCTGCACGATGCCGAACTGGAGCTGCCCCCGGCCGTGTTCCGACAGGGGTTGGCGGGCCAGGAAGTGCTCGCGGGCGCGACGCGCCCAGCGGGCCGTTAGGTCAATCGACCGCTCCAGGGTCTCGCGCTCGGCCGGCAGCGCCGGGCATTCATCCAGCACCATTGCGATATCCGACCCGAGATTCAGCTGAATGTCCGCGGCCGATTCCGGCGTGAGCAGGTGGCGGCTGCCGTCGAGATGCGACTGGAACTCCACTCCCTCCTCGGACAGCTTCCGTCGCGCGGCCAGGCTGAACACCTGATAGCCGCCGCTGTCTGTGAGGATCGGCCGCTCCCACCCGATGAAGCGGTGAAGCCCGCCGCGCCGGCGAATCAATTCATCACCGGGCCGCAAGTGCAGGTGATAGGTGTTGCCGAGGATGATGCTGGCGCCGACCTCGATCAGATCCCGCGGCGTAATCGCCTTGACCACGCCCTGAGTGCCGACCGGCATGAACACCGGTGTCTCGACCACGCCGTGCGCGGTCATCAACGTGCCGCGTCGCGCCGCGCCGTCGCGGTGGGTGACTTCGAAAGCACCCGGGAGTCGGGAGTCGGGAGACGGGAGTCGGACGTCCACAGGTGAAACGTCTATTATTCCCTGCGATGGCGAAACTGCGGGTTGGCGTGATCTACGGCGGGCGTTCGGGCGAACACGAGGTCTCCCTGGCTTCTGGCGCGTCGATTCTCAAGAACCTCGATCCCGACAAGTACGACGTTGTCGCGGTGAAGATCGAGAAGGACGGGAGGTGGACGCTGCCCGACCGGGCGCCGACCGCGATTTCCGCGGCCGAAGTGATCGAAGGAGCCCGCGCCGCGGCGGCCAAGCCGATCGGTGCCGGGCGCGAGGCGCTGATGCCCGCGCATCCGGGCGGCGACACGCTGATCACGATCGATCGACAGGACCAGTCGGGCCGGCCGGCGCTGGCTGGACTCGCGCTCGACGTCGTGTTCCCCGTGCTCCACGGCCCGCACGGCGAGGACGGCACGGTGCAGGGGCTGATGGAGCTTGCCAACGTCGCCTACGTCGGCCCCGGCGTGATGGCGTCGGCCGTCGGCATGGACAAGGTGACGATGAAGGTGCTGTTCGAGGCGCGTGGCCTGCCGGTCGCGCCCTGGTACGACTTCGTCGCCGCCGACTGGCGGGTCCGCCGCAGTGACGTCCTCGAGCGCGCGCTCGCACTCGGGCTGCCTGTGTTCGTGAAGCCGGCGAACCTCGGCTCGAGCGTCGGGATCTCGAAGGTGAAGAGCGCCGAGACGCTCCCGGCTGCCATCGACGAGGCCCTCGCGTTCGACCGCAAGGTCATCGTCGAGGCGGCGGTGCCGGACGCGCGCGAGATCGAGTGCGCGGTCCTCGGCAACGACGAGCCGCGCGCCTCCGTCGCCGGCGAGATCTTCCCAGGCCGCGAGTTCTACGACTACGAAGCCAAGTACCTCGACGACAGCTCGCGCACCGAGATTCCCGCCAATGTCACGCCGCAACAGATGGCGGAGGTCCAGCGGCTGGCGATCGCCGCCTTCAAGGCGATCGATGCATGCGGCATGTCGCGCGTGGACTTCCTGCTCTCGCGCTCGACCGGCGACCTGGTGCTCAACGAGATCAACACGATCCCAGGATTCACGACCATCAGCATGTTCGCAAAGCTGTGGGAGGCGAGCGGCCTCACGTACCCCGCGCTGGTCGATCGCCTGATCGAGCTGGCCGTAGAGCGGCATCAGGAGAAACAACACTTGCGAACGTCGGCCCTTTGAAGGGGGGCGGCCGACGCGGTCAAGGCAGAAGGCACAAGGCAAAAGGCACAAGGCAGAAGGCACAAGGCAGAACAAGACCCGGGGCTAACCGCGTGGAAGGAACAGCCGTGACCGGCGGCGGCGAACTGCGTCGAAGACTGCGGATCCTGTTGGTGACGATTGGAGGCTCTGCCTTTCGTTTTTCGCCTTTTGCCTTCTGCCTTCTGCCTTTTGCCTTCTGCCTTCTGCCTTTTGCCTTCTCGCCCGCCGCGGCCGAGGCGCCCCGGCGCGGCCTCACCGCGGGCGAGTTGGTGGCCTCCGCGTATGACGTCGCGCTCGACGCCGACTTCGATCGGATGCCGGAAGTCCTGGCGACGACCTGCGGCCCGGCACCACGGGTTGCCTGCCTCGGATTACAGGCGCTCTCGACCTGGTGGGAGATCCTGCTCGATCCGCAGAGCCGGTTTCTCGATTCGCGGTTCCTCCGCGAGACGGACGAAGCGATCGCCGAGGCGCAGGCATGGACGACGCGGGAACCCGAGCGTGCCGAGGCGTGGTTCTACCTGGGCGCGGCGCTCGGCGCGCGCGGCCAATGGCGCGTCCTGCGCGAGGAGCGGCTCGCCGCGGCGAGAGACGGCAAGCGGATCAAGGCCGCGCTCGAGCATGCCCTCGCCCTGGATCCCGACATGGACGATGCGTCGTTCGGAATCGGCGCCTACCGCTACTACGCCGACATCGCGCCCGCCTACCTCCGCTGGTTACGCTGGCTGTTCCTGCTGCCGGGCGGCAATCGCGCCGCCGGCCTCGCGCAGATGGAGGAGGCGAGCCGCTCGGGCGTGCTCGTCCGTGCCGAAGCGCAGTATCAACTGCACATCGTCTACCTCTGGTACGAGCAGCGCTTCATGGACGCGCTCGCGATCGTGCGCGGGCTCCACGCGCGCTATCCCCACAACCCGCTGTTTCACCAGATCGAGGCCGAGATCCTCGACGTCTACGTGCACGACGCAGCGGCCAGCCTCGCCGCATCTGAGGCGCTCGTCGCCGAAGCGGAGCGCGGCGCGGTACACCGTCCCGAGCTGGCGCGAGTGCGCGCGACGCTCAACATCGCGGTGCAACTCGACCATCTCGGCCAGCGCGATCGCGCGCGGGCGATGCTCGACGCGTTGCTGGCGCGGACTCCGGCCGCGCCGATCGACGCGATCAACCGCGCCCGCCAACTTGCAGCGCGCGTGGTCGGTGCACTGACGACTACAGATTTGCGCGGCTGCCGCCGACATTCTCGTTGTGGAGGGAAAAATCGGCCTAGCAAAAACGCGTTTCGTTGACAACCACAAAACGCTTTCTGCTTGACAACGGAGATTTCTCATCCATAATCTACATCTGGTATGAGGGCGTAAGGCTCAGGCCACGGCTTGTGAGCAAGCCGGGGCTGCCATCAGGCAGAGCCCAGCCCTTCAGGAGGCCAAATGGCGAAGAAGGCAAAGAAGGCGGCGAAGAAGGCGAAGAAGGCAAAGAAGAAGTAAGCATCGCCGCTTACCAGGGGCGGTGATCCACACTGCCCCACCTTTCCGCAATCGCGCGCTCACAGACCGCGGCGCGCAGCAAGGCGCAGGGAGCCGGCACCCGCGAGCCGAGTGCCAGGCGGCAGAAGCTACCGCAGGTGGCGCGGCAACCTTGACGCATAACCCAACCTGAAGGGGGGGATACGACCGATGGCGAAGAAGGCGAAGAAGGCGGCCAAGAAGGCCAAGAAGGCGAAGAAGCGCTAAGCTTCCGCCAGCAGATCAAAAAAGGGGACGCCGTCTGCGTCCCCTTTTTTTGCCCGCGCGATCGCGCGTCAGTGCTCGTCGCTGCCGATCCAGTTGACACCGTCCCACACGCGGATGGTGCGGATCGCATCCCACTGCTGCATCGAGTCCACCACGTCCATCCCAGTCACCACCTGGCCAAACACCGTGTAGCGTCCGTCGAGGTGCGGCTGCGGGGAGTGGGTGATGAAGAATTGGCTGCCGCCGGTGTCGGCCCAATCGAGTGCCATGCCGACCGTGCCGCGCACGTAGGGGCGTTGATTGATCTCGTCGCGAATCGTATAGCCGGGCCCGCCCTCGCCGTCTCCGCGCGGATCGCCGCCCTGGATTACGAAGTCGCCAACAACGCGATGCCAGGGGATGTTGTTGAAGAAGCCCTTCCGTACCAGCGCGGTGAAGTTCGCGACGGTCCGCGGTGCGTCGACGACCGCGAGCTCGATCTGAATGCTGCCATTCTCCGTGTCGATGTAGGCCATCGGCGTGTAGGCCGGGGCCATCAGCGCCGGAATCGCCGACAGCTCGGGCGCCAGCGGCGGCGGCGCCGGGGTCGCCGGTGGCGGCGCTGCGGCACCGTCGATGCCGCGCAGCAGCTCCGCGGCACGCAGCCGGATGGCCCACTCAGGGTCGGCAAGCGCGCGCTGCAAAGCAGGCACTGCGGTAGCGCGATCGAGCGCCGCCATCGCGGAGAGGATCGCCGCGCGCGCCACGTAGGTGTTGTCCGATGCGGAGGCCTCCAGCGCGGTAGCCAAGGCGGGCGCCTGGTCCGAGGCCTTGATGCGCGCGAGGCCGTTGGCTGCCGCCATGCGCACCACGGGATCCTCGCTTCGCAGCCGCTCGACCAGGGTCGTCTTCGCGTTGGCGGTGTTCAGCGCCGCCACCGCGGTGAGCACGGCCGGAATCACACGCTGATCGTCGTCGGTCAGCATCGTCGTCAGGCGAGCTTCGCCCAGTTTCCCGGGCAGTTCCGCGAGCGCGCCGGCCAGCGCGGCCCGCACCGACCAGTGCGGATCGGGGTCCAGCCCCGCGAGCACGCTGATGAACGTCTCCGGATCGATCCGGGCGATGGCGACAAGAGCCGCGCTTCGCAAGGTCGGCCACGACGCCGAGGCGAGCTCGAGCAGCACGTCGATGGCCCCCTGGCTGCGCAGCTGGCCGAGCGCGACCACCCCTTCCATTTGCAGCGTTGGAACGGTCTTCGGCGTGGTGACCATCTTGAGAATCGACGGCGCTGCGGCGTGGGCGCCCATCGCCGCCAGTGCTCGTACCGCCTGGATGCGGACTGCCTTCGGCTGGGCGGCGTCGGCCACGATCGTCTCGAGCGCCGGCGCTGCGGCAGCGTGTTTCAGGACGCCGAGCCCACGCGCGGCGAAGGCTCGCGTGATCTGCCCCTCGGTCTGGAGCAAAGCGGTGAGCACCGGCGCCGCTCCGGGATTGTTGATTCGCTGGAACGCGTAGGCCACCGGCCACCAGCTGCTGCGCACCGCGCCCGAGGAGTCGAGTGTCGCGCTCGACAACTCGTTGAAAGCGCCCAGCTGGACGAGCGCATAGAGCCCCAGCCGCACGGCTTCGACAGGCGCGCTCTTCGGATAGCTGACGTCATCGGGGGCGATGTCGTTCAGCACGCCGGCGTTCACGTGCGCCGCGATCATCGTCGCGATCGCCGACGCCGACGACTTGTCGCCGATCTTGCCGAGGGCCTCGGCGGCGCGCCCCTGCAGCAACGGATCGGGATTGGCCAACGCAGTCGTCAGCGCCGTCGCCGCCGCCGGATCGGCGATCAGGCCAAGCGCGAAGGCTGCCATCTGCCGCACTTCCGGATCGGGCTCCTTCGCGAGCATCGCCGACAGCGGTTCCACCGCCTCGACAATCCGGGCCCGTCCGACGCCCAGCGCGGCGCGCCGGCGGATGTGCGCCAGCGCATCCGAGAGCATCGCGACCATGTCCTCTCCGGCTGCCTCAGCGCGGGCGACGCGCTGATCCTCGAGCTGGAGAATCCACCCGAGCTTCTGATCGGCGCTCGGCGGCGGAGGCGTGGGCACGACCACCGGCGCGGCTTTCGGTCCACACCCGAGGGCGCAGATGACGCAGATAGCGCCGATGCCGCCGATGACGCGGTGCGAGGGACGAACGGAGGCGGCGGCGAGGGTTGCCGCGCCGGATCGCCTCATCGTGCGACCTCGCGCGCGTCCACGACGTGGTGCCGCTCCGTCGCCTTCTCGACGCGCTCCCGCACCACGTTCACCCCGATGCCAGGCCCGGTGGGGACGGGGATCGTGCCGTCGTCGGACACCTCGATCGCCGGTTCGATGAGATCAGGCGAGTAGTACCGTTTCGACGCCGCGATATCGCCCGGCAGCCGGAAGTTCGGCAGGCTGGCGAGGTGGATGTTGTGGGCCCGCCCGATACCGCTCTCCAGCATCCCGCCGTGCCACACCGGAATGTCGTTGGCGGCGCAGAGATCGTGCAGCTCGATCGACTGCTGGTGGCCGCCGACGCGGCCGGGCTTGATGTTGATGATCCGGCAGGCCTTCGCCGCAATCGCGTCCCGGGCGATTCGCACCGTGTGAATCGACTCATCGAGGCAGACGGGCGTCTTGATGGCCTCCTGCAGCGCGACGTGATCCATCACGTCGTCGTACTCGAGCGGCTGCTCGATCATCATCAGCTTGTAGGGATCGAGCTTCGCCAGATGGGCGCCATCCTCGAGCTTATACGCGGCGTTGGCGTCCACCATGAGCAGGATGTCGCCGAACTTCTGCCGAATCCGGTCCACGGCCTCCACGTCCCAGCCCGGCTTGATCTTGATCTTGATCCGCTGATAACCGGCGGCACGCTCCTTTGCCACCTTCTCGAGCAGCTGGTCGAACGAATCCTGAATACCGATCGACACCCCCGAGGCGATCCGCGCACGCGTGCCGCCCAGCGCAGACGACAGTGACTGGCCGCGAACCTTCGCGTAGAGGTCCCAGGCGGTCATCTCGAGCAGCGCTTTGGCCATGTTGTGGGTGCGGACCCGCTTCATCGCTGCGAACACCTCGCGCGGGTGACCGAACTCGCGCCCGAGTACCAGCGGCGCCAGGAACTCGGTCACGATGTGCCACACGGTTTCGGTCGTCTCGCCGCTGTAATAGGGGTGCGCTTCCGCGACCGCTTCACCCCACCCTTCGTGTCCCTCGCCCTCCATGCGGGCCAGGACGAAGGTCCGGTCGTAACTGCGGCCGAAGCTGGTCTCGAAGAAGTGCACGAGTGGCAGCCGGCACAGGAACAGTTCCAGTCGATCGATTCTCATCGCGTCTCCCGCAGGTTACGGCACCTGCAATATACTCGCGTCGCGTGGCCTTCCATTATCTGGCCGTCGAGGGCCCGATTGGTGCGGGAAAGACGACGCTGGCCGAACGACTTGCCTCCCGCCTCGACGCCACCACGATTCTCGAGGACACCGAGAACCCGTTCCTGGCCGACTTCTACAACGATCGGCCCGGCGCCGCGCTGCAGGCGCAGTTGTTCTTCCTCTTGAATCGGCATCGCCAATTGACGGGGTTGCGGCAGGCCGATCTCTTTCTCCAGGCCACGGTCTGCGACTACCTGTTCGACAAGGACAAGATCTTCGCGTACCTGAACCTCGACGACAACGAGCTGTTCATCTATCAGCGGCTCTACGACCTGCTGGCGCGCGACATCCCGACTCCCGACCTCGTGGTCTATCTCCAGGCGCCCACCGAGGTCCTGGTGTCACGTATCGGCCGCGGCGCCGACGATCCCGAGGCCGAGATCCCGCCGGTGGACGAGGACTACATCCGCGAATTGAACGAGGCCTATCAGCACTACTTCTTCCACTACACCGCGACTCCGCTGCTGGTCGTCGACACCTCGGAGTTCGACCCCGAAACCGACGACGCCGCGCTCGACGAACTGGTGCGGCAGATCAAGGGGATGGGAAAGGGCACGCGCTACTACGTCGCGCGGAAGTGAGGCCTCTCACTTCTCACATCTGCTAAGCTCACCTGTTATGGCCTGGTTCAAGAAGGCGCGCAGGCCCCTGGCCACGCCAAAGACGACGAGCCGGGTTCCCGAGGGCCTGTGGGAGAAGTGCCCGGACTGCGACGCCATCCTCTACGCCAAGGACCTTTCGAAGAACCTCCAGGTCTGCGACAAGTGCGGCCATCACTTCCGGATCGGGGCCATCGATCGGCTGAAATCGCTGTTCGATGACGAACGCTGGGATGAGATCGCGCCCGGGCTGCGCTCGAACGATCCGCTGACGTTCACCGACACCAAGCCGTATCGCGACCGGCTGGCGAAGACGATCCACGCGACCGGCCAGGACGACGCGGTAGTAGTGGGCATCGGCAAGCTCGCTGGCATCACCACAGTCATCGCCTCGATGGAGTACAGCTTCATCGGCGGATCGATGGGCGTGGTCGTCGGCGAGAAGATCGTCCGCGGCATCGAGCTCGCCATCGAGCGCCGGACGCCGGTCATCATCGTCTCGTGTTCGGGAGGAGCGCGGATGATGGAAGGCGCGCTGTCGCTGATGCAGATGGCAAAGATCTCCGCGGCGCTCGCCCGCCTCGATCGGGCCCGGCTGCCCTATTTCTCGGTGCTCACCGATCCGACCACCGGCGGCGTCACCGCCAGCTACGCGATGCTCGGGGATCTGAACGTCGCGGAACCGCGCGCGCTGATCGGGTTTGCCGGCCCTCGGGTCATCGAGCAGACCATCCGCCAGAAGCTGCCCGACGGATTCCAGCGCAGCGAGTTCCTGCTCGAGCGCGGCATGCTCGACCTGGTCGTCGATCGACGCGAGCTGAAGACGACGCTGGCACGCGCGCTGCGCTTCATGCAACCGTGACCCTCAGGCAACGCCTGTTCTCGCTCGAGGCCTTCGGCATCAAGCTCGGCCTCGACAACATGCGGACCCTGGTCGAGGCCCTCGGCCACCCCGAGCGCGCCTACCCCACCGTCCATGTCGCCGGTACCAACGGCAAGGGATCGGTCTGCGCAATCGTCGAGCGAGCCCTGCGCGCCGCCGGATACCGCACCGGTCTCTACACCTCGCCTCACCTCGACCGCCTCGAAGAGCGCATGGCGATCGACGGTGAGCCAGTCGCCTCCGATCGCCTCGACGGCGCCGCTGTCCGGGTGTTCGCGGCCGTGGACGCGGCGTTAGCAGACGGCCGCCTCGCGGTGACACCGACCTTCTTCGAGGTGACCACAGCCATCGCCTTCGAGGTATTCCGCGCCGAGCCGGTGGACGTTGCGGTCATCGAGGTTGGCCTTGGCGGCCGCTTCGACGCCACCAACATCATCACGCCGGTCGCCGGGGCGATCGTGTCGATCGCGTTCGACCACGAGCGGCACCTCGGCTCGACGCTCGAACAGATCGGCGGCGAGAAGGGCGGGATCGCGAAGCCCGGGATCCCCCTCGTCGTCGGGACCTTGCCGCCCGAGGCACTGCGCGCAATCGAACGCGTTCGATCCGAGGCAGGCGCTCCGCCGCTCGTCCACGCTGAGGACGCGGTCGGTCTGGATACCCTCGATGCCGGCCGGGCACGCGTGCTGGTGCGCAGCCAAAGATGGCCCGACCTGCCGGGGCTGCCGCTCTCGCTGCTCGGCCGCCATCAGGTGGCGAACGCTGCCGTGGCAGTGCGCCTGCTGGAAGTGCTGAGCACGCACGGGCTTCGGCTGGATGCGGATGCGGTCGCGCGGGGGCTGACCGAGGCGAGATGGCCGGCACGCCTGGAATGGCTGCGGACGCCCGGTGGCGAGCTGCTGATCGACGCGGCCCACAACCCGGCCGGGGCCGAAGCGCTCGCGTCTTACCTGGATGATGCGGGCAGAGCCCCGCTGCCCGTCGTGCTGGCCGCAATGCAGGACAAGGATGTGGATGGAATGGTGCGACCGCTCGCCGCGGTCGCCTCGCGATTCGTCGCCACCGGCGTCCCCACACCTCGCGCGTTCGCCCCAGAAGCGCTCGCGTCCCGAATCGCTGCCGCCGCGCCGGGAACGCCCGTCAGCTCGGTGCCCGACGCTCGAGCGGCCATCGACGACGCGCTCGCCCGCGATCGTCGGGCCGTGGCTGCGGGCTCGATCTATTTCATCGGGCCGCTCCGCGCGCGCTTGATCGAATCGGGCGC
Source organism: uncultured Acidobacteriota bacterium (assembly GCA_963709325.1). Lineage (GTDB taxonomy): Bacteria > Acidobacteriota > Vicinamibacteria > Vicinamibacterales > UBA2999 > VFZN01. The sequence continues at coordinate 1,411,410 of CAVPVV010000003.1, forward strand.
GGTGCCGATTTGATATCCTCGATGCCGCGCGTGCTTGTTCGTCCTCTTGGGTGGTTGCTGCCGCTGGCTTGCGGGTTGGCCCTGGTGCTGATCGGCGCGGCCGAGGCGTCGGCTCAGATGGTTCCCGGGTGGAACACCAAGCAGTTCACGCTGGAGCGCATGGATGCGGATCGCATCCGCCTGACCGGCGAGGTCGAGATCGAGGGCGAGAAGGGCAGCCCCAACGAAGGGCAGAAGTTCTTCGCTGACGGCGGCGAGCTGAACCTGAGAACCGGCGAGCTCACCGCTTCCGGCAACGTGGTGTTCTCCACCCCCGACACCCGGATCAGTGCCGAGAGCATGGTCTTCAACACCCACACCAAGCTCGGCACCTTCCACAATGCCTCGGGCATCGCGGCGCTCGGTGCGCGCGGCGAGAAGGACCGCAGCATGTTCGGGACGCTCGAGCCCGACGTCTACTTCTACGGTCAGGTGATCGAGAAGATCGACGTCGACAAGTACCAGATCACGAAGGGGGCGTTCACAACCTGCGTCCAGCCCACCCCGCGGTGGGAGATTGCCAGCGGCAGCTCGATCGTCAACCTCCACGACTACGCGCTGCTCAACAACGCGATCATCCGCGTCAAGGACGTGCCCGTCTTCTACCTGCCGATCATGTACTACCCGATCCAGGACGACGACCGGGCGACCGGGTTCCTGATGCCGACCTACGGCCGCTCGACGTATCGCGGACAGTCGATCAGCAACGCGTTCTTCTGGGCCATCAACCGGAGCCAGGACGCCACGTTCTTCCACGACTGGTTCACCTCGCGCGGCCAGGGCATGGGCAGCGAGTATCGCTACCTCCTCTCGCCGCAGGCGCAGGGCAATTTCCGTTTCTACCGGCTGGCCGAGAAGGCGAACACGACCGGCGGCGTCTCGAATCCCGAGCGCACCAGCTACTCGGTCCAGGCCAACGTCACCCAGCCGCTGGCCGGGGGCCTCCGGGGCCGTGTGCGCATCGACTACTTCTCCGACATCACCGCGCAGCAGCTGTACAACAACAACCTGTACCAGCAGACCTTCAGCACCCGGTCATTCGGTGGCGGCGTCACCGGATCGTGGAAGGGCCTCAGCCTGTCCGGGCAGTACCAGCGGACCGAAAGTTTCTTCGACCAGTCGAACTCGAACGTCAGCGGGCAGGCGCCCGGCATCACCGCCTCGTACTCCGGGCGGCGGCTCGGCCAGCTGCCGATCTACGCTTCCGTGAACACCGAGATGACCCGCCTGCTCTGGGAGCAGAAGTCGGGGATCGCGGTGAACGACCTGGGTCTCGGCAAGGTGGACCTCTTCCCGTCAATCCGAGCCCCCTGAGCCGGCTGCCGTTCCTGACGGTCAACACCTCGCTCGGCTATCGGATCACGTATTTCAGCGAGAGCATCGAGAACCGTCAGCAGGTTGAAGTGCCGGTGACCCGGACCTACGCGGACATGCGCGCCGAGCTGGTGGGGCCGGTCTTCACGCGGGTGTTCAACCCCCAGAACGGGTTCGCCGACCGGATGAAGCACGTCTTCGAGCCGAACCTGACGCTCCAGCGCATCACCAGCATCGACAACATCACGAGCATCCCGACGATCGGCTCCTACGATTACGTCGTCGGCGACACCACGCGTATCGGGTATGGGCTGACGAATCGCCTGCTGGTGCGCCGCCCCGACGCACGGGGGCGGCGAGCGCAGCCAGGCCGGACCGCCCCGCGAGATGCTCACCGTCGGCATCAACCAGAGCTACTACTCGAACCCGACGGCCAGCAAGTTCGACCAGGCCTACGGTTACTCGGTCCTGTATCGCCCGCCGAGCAACTTTTCGACGATTGCGCTCACCACGCGAGCGATGCCGGTCGATCCAGTTGGCATGGACTTCCGGATGGAGTACGACCCGATCGCCACCGACCACAACCTGGTTGGCTTCGGCCTGAACGGGGTCGTCCGCATGAGCGCGATCGACGCAACCGCCGGATGGAGCCGCCAGAACTACCAGGCCGGCAACCAGTTCACGTCGAACAACTACATCCAGCAGTCCACGCGCTTCCACCTCGCCGGCAACAAGGTAGGCGGGCTGGTGCAGTTCAACTACGATATCGCGCGTTCGACGCTCCTCAACCAGCGCTACGTCGCCAACTACAGCGCGCAGTGCTGCGGCTTCGCCGTGGAGTTCCAGGCCTTCAACTATCCCGGCGGCTTCGTCGTCCCCCAGGATCGGCGGTTCAACTTTTCGTTCACCCTTGCCGGGATCGGCAGCTTCTCGAACTTCTTCGGCAACTTCGGCGGCGCGACCTACTGAGCCGCCGATCCAGCGCTGCAGTAAGATAGTCGGCTGGACATCATGTCAGAGACCTCGACTACGAACGTGCTGGTGACCGGCGGCGCCGGCTTCATCGGCAGCAACTTCGTCCGCTACGCGCTCTCGACGCACCCCGACTGGCACGTCACGACGCTCGACAAGCTGACTTACGCCGGGCGCCGCGAGAACCTGCACGATGTGATCGACAATCCGCGGCACACCTTCGTCCACGGCGACATCTGCGACGCCGGCGTCGCGGCGCCGCTGGTCGAGAACGCCGACATCGTCGTGCACTTCGCGGCCGAGACCCACGTGGATCGCTCGATTCTTGCCGCCGGCGACTTCATCAAGACCGACGTCGAAGGGACGTTCGTGCTGCTCGAGGCCGCGCGCCGCAATCCGCGGCTGCGGCGCTTCGTGCAGATCTCGACCGACGAGGTCTACGGCAGCGTGCCCGAGGGATCGAGCGCCGAGACCGACGAACTGCGGCCCCGGAACCCGTACTCGGCCAGCAAGGCCGGCGCCGATCGGCTGGCGTACAGCTACTGGGCCACCTACGAAGTCCCGGTGATCGTCACGAGAGCGTCGAACAACTACGGGCCGTATCAGTTCCCGGAGAAGGTCATCCCCCTCTTCGTCACGAACCTGATCGACAACCTGCAGGTCCCCCTCTACGGAGACGGCGGCAACGTCCGCGACTGGCTGCACGTCGTCGACCACTGCCGGGCGCTCGACCTCCTGATCCACGACGGCCGGAGCGGCGAGGTCTACAACATCGGCGGCGGCAACGAGGTGAAGAACGTCGATCTCACCCACCAGCTGCTTTCGCTGGTCGGCAAGGACGACACGCTGATCCGGCGCGTCGAGGATCGCAAGGGCCATGACCGGCGGTACAGCGTCAGCACCGCCAAGCTGCGCGGGATGGGCTGGACGCCGGGCGTGCCGTTCGAGCGCGGGCTCGAGGAAACCGTCGCCTGGTACCAGCAGAACGAGTGGTGGTGGCGACCGGTCAAGGAGCGCGATCCGCAGTATCGCGCCTACATCGAACAGCAGTACGGCTCGCGCGCGACGCGGTGAGCAGCAGACGGTGACGGTTCACAGGCCCGCCACGTCGTGAGCGCAGCCGCTGCAGCGAACCGGTCCGTCCTGGTCACGGGAGCGGCCGGTTTCGTCGGCACTCACCTGATCGCACACCTGCTGGAAGCCGGAATGGCTGTCACCGGCTGGTACCGCCCCGCAATCGGACCCGGCGACAAGCCTGCAGCGAGGGTCGACTGGGCCGCGGTCGAGCTGCTCGACGCCGGCGCCGTTGCCGATGCGCTCGCGAGGCTGCGGCCTGCTGCCATCTATCACCTTGCCGGTGCCGCGCACGTCGGCGACTCGTGGCAGCACACGCGCGCGACCTTCGAAGGCAACGTGCTCGCCACTCATCACCTGTTCCAGGGACTGCGGCGACACGGATTGGCCCCGCGCGTGCTGGTCAGCGGGTCGGCAGCCATCTACAAGCCGTCGGGTGAGCCGCTCACGGAGGATTCGCCGCTGGCGCCGGCAAGCCCGTACGCAACCAGCAAACTCGCGCAGGAGATGGTGGCGCTCGAGGCCTGGGGCGAGCACCGGATTCCAGCGCTGGTGGCGCGATCCTTCAACCACATCGGGCCGGGCCAGACGCCGTCGTACGTGGCGCCAGCGATCGCCCGGCAGATCGCGCTCATCGAGCGCGGCGAGATGCCGCCGGTGTTGCGCCTCGGCAATCTCGATCCAGAGCGCGACCTGATGGATGTGCGCGACACGGTCCGTGCCTACGCCGCGATGATGGCGTCGGCCGAACCGGGCGCGCCCTACAACGTCTGCGGCGGCCGCGCGATCCGTATCGGCGACCTCGTCGATCTCTTTCGATCCCGATCGCGCGTCCCGGTCGCGATCGAGCAGGACCCATCGAAGATGCGGCCGTCGGATGTCCCGCGCCTGTGCGGGAGCCACGCCCGCCTGACGCGCGATACCGGCTGGACGCCCAGGATTCCTCTCGAGACGACAGTCGACGATCTCCTCGAGTGGTGGCGGAAGCAGACGTAGGTTCGCGAGGTTCGCGAGGTTCTCGAGGTTCTCGAGGTTCGCGGGGTTCGCGGGGTTCGCGGGCGGATTAGATCCAGCCCGTGCGGAGTCTTCGCTTGACAGGCGAAAATTTAGCGAAATAATGAGACCGGCCCGATGTTCATTGGATTCCTGTGGAACAAGCGTCGCTCTTCCCGGACCTCGCCCTCCCCACCACCCGAGACGTCGCCCGCCTGGTCAAGACCGGCGGCGTTGAAGCGATCGGCGGCACCCGCCGCGCCGACGAGGCGACGTATCGTGAAATCCGCTGCCGTTCGGCCCTCAACCGGGTCCGCGGAATGCCGTTCAAGTGGACGCTCAACCCCTATCGCGGCTGCACCCACGGCTGTCACTACTGCTTCGCGCGCCGCTACCAGTCGCAGCTCGAGCTCGACGCCGACGATCAGTTCGCGTCGCTGATCTTCGTCAAGACCAACTTCGTGACGCGGCTGCGCGACGAGCTGCATCGCCCGGCCTGGAGGCGCGAGCAGGTCGCGCTCGGCACCGCCACCGATCCGTACCAGCCGATCGAGGGCACGTATCGGCTCACCCGCGGCTCGATCGAGTGCCTCACCGAAGCCGCCACGCCGGTCGGCATTGTCACCAAGGGCCCGATGATTCTGCGCGACCGGGACGTGCTCGCCGATCTCAGTGCACGAGCCGAGTGCCGCGTCTATCTCAGCGTGCCGACGGTCGACGAGGAAGGCTGGCGCCGGCTCGAGCCCGGCACGGCCCACCCGCTCCAGCGGCTGCGTGCCGTGCGCGAGCTCGTCGATGCCGGGATCGACGCCGGCGTGCTGATGGCGCCGATCGTTCCTGGCCTCACATCGCAGCCGGCCAAGCTGGAACGCACGGTGAAGGCGATCGCGGACTCGGGCGCCCGTCACGTCGGCGCGATGGTGATGCACCTCGAAGGCGGCACGCGCGACCACTTCATGGGGTTCCTGGCACGTGAGTACCCGGAGCTCGTCGTCCAGTACGGCCACTTGTACGCTGGCAAGTACGCGCCTGCGCCGTACTTGCAGCGCGTCCAGGACGTGGTCGGAATGTTGAAGGCTCGTTATGGCCTACCAGCTAAGGCGGAGCCGCCGCGGGTCAGCCGATACAGCAGCCCCGCAAGGATCGCGGCCCGTTCGGGCAGCTCCGCGATCTTGACGTGTTCGTGCAGGGCGTGCGCTCCGTCGCCCGTCGCCCCGAGCCCATCCAGGGTCGGAATCCCGAGCGCGGCGGTGAAGTTGCCGTCGGAGCCGCCGCCGGTGGCCCCCTCCAGCAAGTCCAGCCCGATCTCCGCAGCGCAGGCGCGAGCGATCTCGAACAACCGCACCACGCCGGGTGACCGTTCCATTGGCGGCCGGTTGAACCCGCCGCTCACCTCGAGCCGCGCCCCGGGCGTCTGGGCGGTGAGCCCGCGCATCGCGCCATCGATGTAATCGGAGTCGGCCAGGGTGGCCGCGCGCACGTCGACGCTGGCCGTTGCCCGCTCGGGCACGACATTGGTCCGCGAGCCGCCGTGGACAACGCCGACGTTGATGGAGATGCCGCGATCGAGATCGCGCAGCGCGTCCAGGGCAAGAATCTGCAGCGCCAGCTCGCGAATCGCGTTCACGCCCTTGCGCGGGTCCACGCCGGCGTGTGCGGACACTCCGTGAGCCGTCAGTTCGTAATCGGCGATCCCCTTGCGCGCTGTCTTGACCGCCCCATTGGCCATCGCCGGCTCGAGCACCAGCACCGCTTCGCTCTTGCGCGCCTCTTCTTCGATCAGCGCCCGCGACGAGTCGCTGCCGATCTCCTCGTCCGTGCTCCAGACCATCGTCACGCCGACGGCGGTCGGCGGCGCCAGCTCGAACAGTGCGCGGGTGGCAAGCAGGCCAAGGCCGATTCCCGCCTTCATGTCGAGCGTTCCCGGCCCGTGCAGCCGGCCCGCCTCCTCCCGCACCGGCATGCGCGCGAGCTGCCCGATCGGCCAGACCGTGTCGAAGTGACCGATGAGCAGGACCTGCCGGTCCGGCGACCCGAACCTGGCAACCAGGTGATCGCCGGCCGTGGTCTGCGGGATTACAGTGATGCGGGCGCCGAGCTCGCGGAGCCGCGTGGCGAGCGCCGCGCCGCACCGATCCACCGCGGCCTTGTCGTCGGTCGGGGACTCGATCAGGACGAGCGATCTGATGAGGTCGAGCAGCCAGTCGTGATGGGCTTTGCAGTATTCGAACAGCCGAGGCGTCATGCGAGCGTGCCTATAATACCGATCATGCGCGCTCTTGCCGGGGTGGCCCTGTTCGCGATCGCGTCCGCGGTGACGATGGCGCAAACGCCGCAGCCGTTCCCGCGTCCGAACCAGCCGCGGCCCGAGTCGGCCGCGCCGCCTCAGGGCCAGAAGCCAGCGGCACCACCACCTGCGACTGCTCCACCGCCAGACGCCGTCAACGGCCCGACCGGGTGCGCCGGCCGCCACCGCCGCGGCGCCTGCAGCGCCGGATCTCGGCGGCCTGCCGATGTACCCGAACGCCGTCTACCTCGCGTCCTACGACGCAGGCCGGGGGCAGCGCTACTACCTGTACGGCGTGAACCTGGCGTATCTGGAGACGGTGAATTTCTACCGGACGGCGCTCAAGCAGAAGGGCGAGGAGATGTTCCAGTCGCCGCCGACCTACCAGTTCGACATCGGCCGCTTCCGCGAGCAGGATATGGCCTACCCGCCCAGCGTCACGATCAAGGACTACACGTTCGGTGGCTCGGCCGGCTATCCCAATCCGAAGAGCGGTCAGCCGGAGCGCTTCCCGACCATCGTCCAGGTCGTCCTCGCCCCGGCCGGCACGAAGTAACCGGACGCGACTACGACGCGTCCGAGCGCACGTAGATCTCGCCAGTCTTCCGGAATTCTTCCGATTTCTGATCCATGCCCTTCTGCGCTTCGGCGCGGAGCTGCTGCGTGAGCTCCATGCTGCAGAACTTCGGGCCGCACATCGAGCAGAAATGCGCCACCTTCGCGCCGTCGGCCGGCAGCGTTTCGTCGTGGAAGGCGCGGGCGGTGACCGGGTCCATCGACAGGTTGAACTGATCCTGCCAGCGGAACTCGAACCGCGCCTTCGACAGCGCGTCGTCCCACACCCGGGCGCGCGGGTGCCCCTTGGCGAGGTCGGCCGCGTGAGCCGCGATCTTGTACGCGATCACTCCCGCCTTGACGTCGTCGCGGTTGGGAAGGCCGAGGTGCTCCTTCGGCGTCACGTAGCACAGCATCGCAGTGCCGTACCAGCCGATCATCGCGGCGCCGATTGCCGAGGTGATGTGGTCGTAGCCCGGCGCGACGTCGGTGGTGAGCGGGCCGAGGGTGTAGAACGGCGCCTCACTGCACCACTCGAGCTGCTTCTCCATGTTCTCGCGAATCAGGTGCATCGGGACGTGGCCGGGCCCCTCGTTCATCACCTGGACGTCGTACTCCCAGGCGATGCGGGTCAGCTCACCCTGCGTCTTCAGCTCGGCAAATTGGGCCTCGTCGTTGGCGTCGGCAATCGAGCCGGGCCGCAGGCCGTCACCGAGCGAGAAGCTGACGTCGTAGGCGCGCATGATCTCGCACAGCTCGCGGAAGTGGGTGTAGAGGAAGCTCTCCTTGTGGTGGGCGAGACACCACTTGGCGATGATCGAGCCACCGCGCGAGACGATCCCGGTGACACGCCGGGCGGTCAGCGGGATGTAGCGCAGCAGCACGCCCGCATGGACGGTGAAGTAGTCCACGCCCTGCTCGCATTGCTCGACGATCGTGTCGCGATAGACCTCCCAGGTCAGATCCTCGGGACGACCGCCGACCTTCTCGAGCGCCTGGTAGATCGGAACGGTGCCGATCGGCACCGGCGAGTTGCGCAGGATCCACTCACGCGTCTCGTGGATCTGCTTGCCAGTGGAGAGATCCATGGCCGTGTCGGCGCCCCACAGCGTCGCCCACCGCAGCTTCTCCACCTCGTCGTCGATCGACGACGAGACGACGGAGTTGCCGATGTTGGCGTTGATCTTCACGAGGAAGTTGCGGCCGATGATCATCGGCTCGAGCTCGGGGTGGTTGATGTTGGCGGGGACGATGGCGCGGCCGCGCGCGACTTCGTCGCGGACGAATTCTGCCGGCAGCCCCTCGCGCATGGCCACGAACGCCATCTCGGGCGTGATCTCGCCTTTGCGCGCGTAGTGGAGCTGCGTGACCACCGGCTGGGTTCGCCGCGGCGCCACCCACTCGGCGCGCAGCTTCGGCAGCCCCTCACGTGGATCGTGCCCCTGCGGGCCGCTCGTGTCGTAGAGCCGCACCGGCGGCTCGCCGCCGGTGAGCGTCACCTCGCGCACCGGCACGCGCAGGCGGACGTCGCCGCCGGGTGTCGCGACGGTCTGCTCTTCGTAAACCTTCTGCGAGGACGGGAACGCGTCCGCGTACGTGGTCGCTGGTTGTGGTGTCGTGGACTTCGGCATGGCCGCTCTCCCTCCGCCGGTATCAGCCGGATCAGGTTCCAGAGTTTCTCTCAATCCGCCGAAGCCGCGCCGAAGCGCCGGAGGCGCGAAGGCGGGCGCGACGGATACCCCTGGCGGTTTAGGCGATCATCGCACAAGCCGACCGCTGGTGCAGGGGTGCACAGGTGCAGGGGTGCAGTCAGGTTCTTCGATCGACCGCGTCCGCCAGGGCGCGAACCGAAGGGCTCACTTCGACCGAGTAGGCGCTCGTCGACGTCGAGTTCGCGGAGTGTGGGCGGCAATGAGGCCAGCTGTGCGGCGGCGCGCGATCGTGCCGCCTGCAGGGTGTCTGCCGGCGCAAGGATCTTTCCCGCGCGCATCACCGGAGCCAGCAGCTTTTGTCCGGGCATCTCGTCGGTCACGAGCCCAAGCGTGTCGCCAGCGAGCGTGCCGTCCGCGCCAACCTGCCTCCACACCTGTTTGCGGCCGGGCCACGTGGACTTCCCGATCGATCGCTTCCGCGAGGGCATGCCGTCGTACTCCTGCAGCTTGTATGCGCAGTCGAGGTAGGGACGGTCGGCCGACGTATTCATGCGCGTGCCCACACCGAATCCGTCGATCGGAGCGCCGCTCTTCACCAGGTCGCGGACCGCGAACTCGTCGAGGTTGCCGCTCACGAAGATCGTGACGTCGGTCAGCCCTGCGGCATCGAGAATGGCCCGGACGCGCCTGGCCAGCGAGGGTAGATCGCCGCTGTCGATCCGGACACCCTTCACCCGGATTCCCTCCGGCCCGAGGCGTCGCGCCACCTCGACGACGCGATCCGCCCCGCGCTCGGTGTCGTAGCTGTCGATCAACAGCACGGCGTTGGCCGGCTGCGAGCGCGCGAAGTGCTCGAACGCCGCGACCTCGTCGCCGTGAGCCTGGACGTAGGAGTGGGCCATCGTCCCGTTGATCGGAATGCCGAACACCCGGGCCGCCTCGGTCGTCGCGGTGCCAGAGAAGCCCGCCAGCCAGCTCGCTCGTGCGGAGAGCAGCCCGGCCTCGGCGCCGTGGGCGCGGCGCAGGCCGAAGTCCACGAGCGGCCGGCCCTCGGCTGCCAGCACGCATCGCGCCGCCTTGCTGGCCACCATGGTCTGGTAGTGCAGCAGGTTGATGATGCGGCTCTCGACGAACTGAGCCTCGGGCATCGGCGCCGCGACGCGCAGGATCGGCTCGTCCGGGAAGAAGATCGTGCCCTCGGGCATGGCATCGACGTCACCCGTAAACCGCAGGCCGGCGAGTGTGTCGATGAACTCGGGCGTGAATTGGCCGGTCGTTGCCAGCCAGGCGCGCTCCTCGTCGGTGAAGCGCATCGACTCCAGGTACTCGAGCACCTGGGCAAGCCCCGCCGCGACGAGAAAGTGGCGCGAGTCGGGCAACTCCCGGACGAAGAACTCGAACACGGCCGTGCCCCGCATCCCCTGGTCGAGGTATGCCTGGAGCATGGTGAGTTCGTAGAAATCGGTGACGAGCGCGCCCGGTCGCATCAGGATTCCGTCACGTCCGCCGTATCGGCAAGCGTCGCGCCGAGGCTCCGCATCTCCGCAAGCGCTTTTGCGCCATCGTCCGGCTGCAGATTGACCGCCCGGCACGCGTCGGTGAGGACGACGGTCTCGAGCCCGAGGGCGGTCGCGTCGCGGACGGTGTTGACCACGCAGTAGTCGGTGGCAAGGCCGGCGATGAACAACCGGCGGACACCGCGGCTGCTGATCTCGTGCGCCAGCGGTGTGCCCGCCAGCGCCGAATACGCTTCGATGTCGCGCTCCGTTGCCTTGTGAATCTGGATCGCGTCGGCCGGCAGCCGGAGACCCGGGACGTAGTCCGCCCCCGGCGTCCCCTCCACGCAGTGGACCGGCCAGATTCCGCCCTGTTCCGTGAACGAACGATGGTCGGAGGGATGCCAGTCGCGGCTGGCGAAGACCGGAAGGCGCCGCGCAGCAAAGGTTTCGATCGCGTCGTTGATCGGCTCGATCACCTGGGCGGCCTCAGGGACCGCGAGCGAGCCCGACACGAAGTCGTTCTGCAGGTCCACGACGAGCAGGCCGTCGTGGGGCCCTGGGCTGAGGGAAGCGGGAGCCACGTGAGCCGAGTATGGCAGGCCGCCCCTTTCCGAGTCGAGTCTTCAAGGGATACCGCGGTGGTACACTGCCCCACGCCGCTGTCCCGGCGCGTCGCCATCGTGGCGCTTCTGCCCCTTCCCATCGACCACCACCTTCCGGCCATCGCGGATGCGCTTGCCTCGCATCGGGCCGCTGTCGTCGTCGCCGCGCCCGGCGCGGGCAAGACCACGCGCGTTCCGCCTGCGATTGCCGGCCGCGGGCGCGTCATCGTCTTGCAGCCGCGCCGCGTGGCGGCCCGCTCGATTGCGCGGCGGATTGCCGACGAGCAAGGCTGGACGGTCGGGCGCGAAGTAGGCTGGCACGTCCGCTTCGAACGGCGGTTCGTCGCCGACACACGGGTGCTGCTCGTCACCGAGGGGATGCTCACGAACTACCTCGACGACGATCCGCTCTTGAGTGGTGTGGCGACCGTCGTCCTCGACGAGTTTCACGAGCGATCGATCCACACCGATCTCGGACTCGCGCTCGTGACGCAGGCCTGGCGGGCAAGAGACGACCTGCGGGTCGTGGTGATGTCGGCGACGATGGATCCGGCGCCGGTGCGGGCTTACCTGGATAACTGCCCGCTGATCGATGTGCCGGGCGTAACTCACCCACTCGAGATCGAGTACGCGCCCGGGCAGACTGTCGCGCAGGCGCTCGCCTACGTGTTGTCGGGAAGCGACGGCAACGTGCTGTGCTTCCTGCCTGGCGCCGGCGAGATCGCGCGCGCGACCGAGGAGGCGCGGCCGCTCGGCTTGCGCCACGGTGTGGAGCTGCTGCCCCTGCATGGCTCGCTCGACGCTGACGCACAGGACCGCGCGCTCGGGCCCGGTTCGGGCCGACGCGTGACCTTCGCCACGAACATCGCCGAGACGTCGCTGACGGTGCCAGGTGTGTCCACGGTGATCGACACCGGCCTGCAGAAGGTTGCCCGCTACGATGCCGAGCGGGCCATCGATGCGCTCGTGCTCGAGCGGGTCAGCGCCGACAGTGCGAATCAGCGCGCTGGACGCGCGGCGCGCCTCGGTCCGGGACGGGCTCGCCGGCTGTGGGACAGCCGCGATCGGTTGCGACCATCGCGCGAGCCGGAGATCCATCGAGTCGACCTGGCGGGGATCCTCCTCGGCCTCATTGCCGCTGGAAATCGGCCCGAAGACTTCCCGTGGTTCGATCCTCCGGACGCCGATCGGTTGGAAGCGGCGTATAGCCTCCTGGCGCGCCTCGGTGCGATCGATGGCGCGGCGATCACGCGGCTCGGTCAGCGGCTGCGCCGGCTGCCGCTGCATCCGCGCCTCGCCCGCGTGCTGGTGGATTGCCACGGCGCATGGATGGCCGCGCAGGCCTGCGCGCTGCTGTCGGAGGGGCGCGGGTCGAACCGGGCCTTTGGCTCGACGTCCTGCGATCTCCTGCCGCTCATCGATCGGTGGTCGGACGTCCCGCCACACACGCGGCAGGTCGCGGATACGCTCCACCGGCTTGCGGGTGGCAGGGACCGGAAGGGCTCGCACGGCGACGAGACGGCGCTGCGAAAAGCGCTCTTTGCCGCTTATCCCGACCGGGTCGCGCGGCGGCGCGCCGGTGATCCCACCCGAGTCGTACTGGCGTCGGGCCGCGGCGCGCTGATGGCTCGGGAGTCCGGCGTCACGAACGGTGAGTGGCTCGTGGCGTTGGATGTGACCAGCGGCCGTTCCGGCCAGCCCGAAGCGCTGGTCCGGCTCGCGTCGCGAGTGGAGCCGGAGTGGCTGACGCCGACGTCGCGGCAAATCGAGCATCGCCTCGAGGGAGACACGGTCAGGGCAGTGGAAATCGAACGTTACGACGCGCTGACGATCCGGGAACGGCCGGTGCCGCCCGATCCGGCCGCTCGGGCGGAACTGCTTGCCGCCGCCTGGCAGGCACGCGCTCATGACGAGGCCACCATCCAGATGCTGCGCCGGGCGCGGTTTGCCGGCCTGCGAGCTCGATCTCGGCTGCCCTTTCGCGGGCGGCAGCAGCAAACGCGCAGCGCGTCGGCGACATCGATATCGCATCGGTTTTGCCCTGGGATGCCGCGCGCCGGCTCGACACGGCGGCTCCCTTGCAGCTGCCCGTTCCGAGCGGCCGCTCCGCGCGCCTGACCTATAACGACGATGGGACGGTGACGGCGGCGGTGAAGCTGCAGGAGCTGTTCGGGCTGGCCGACACGCCGCGGCTCGGTCCCAACCACGAGCCGGTAATCTTCGAGCTGCTGGCGCCGAACGGGCGTCCGGTTCAGACGACGCGCGATTTACGAAGTTTCTGGACGCGCACTTATCCGGAGGTGCGCAAGGAGCTGCGCGGCCGCTATCCGAAACACCCCTGGCCGGAAGATCCCTGGACGGCGACGCCGACGCACAAAACTACGCGGCGGTGACAAGGCAGAAGGCACAAGGCAGAAGGCAAAAGGCAGAAGGCAGAAGGCAGAACACCCTTATCATCAAGCATGCGTTTTATTCGGCGGCTTTTGCTCCTCCTGATCGTCATTGCGCTGATTGCGGGCGGGGTCATGTGGTATCTCGCGGGGCGCGAGCCCGGGCCGCAGATCGCCATCAGCTCGCCGCAGGGGTTCGTCGGCCAGAAGGGGGCGCTCGCCTTCACCATCGACACGCCCGACGGCAAGGTGAACGCCTTAAGCGCGGTGATTGAGCAGAACGGGCAGCAGATCTCGCTCATGCCCGAAGGTGGGATCCCCGTCAGCGAAGCGCGCCAGGAAGTGTCGCTCCCGCTCGGCAAGTCGTCGCAGCCAGCGCTCGTCACCGGCGCCGCGACGATTCGGATCAGCGCGTCACGGCCCGTGCTCTACGGATATCGCACCGCCTCGTCGTCGGTGAGCCAGGACGTGCAGGTGCGCCTCGAGCCGCCGCGAGTCTCGGTGCTCTCGCTGCACCAGTTCATCAACCTCGGCGGCGCCGAGTTCGTCGTCCTCCGCGCCACGCCGGCCGACGTCCAGGCCGGAGTCAAGGTCGGCGACGCCGAGTATCCGGCCTATCCCGGCACCGCGGTCGGCATCGCGGATCCCAACGTGCGCGTGGCGTTCTTCGCGCTTCGCTGGGACCAGGACGTCAACACGCCTGTCTCCGCGTTCGTGCGCGACGTCGCCGGCAACCAGGGGACCACGCCGGTCGAGCACAAGCCGTTCCCGAAGGCGTTCGTGAAATCGAAGATTCCGATCGATCAGCGGTTCCTCGAGCGAGTGGTCCCGGCCATCGCCAGCGAGACGCCGGGTGTCCAGGTGGACACGTCATCGACGGAGGGGCTGCTCAAGGGGTTCCTGACCATCAACGGCGACCTGCGGGCCAAGAACGCCGAGACGATTCGGGGCATGGCGGCCAAGACCCAGCCGCAGATGCTCTGGACGGAGGCGTTCGCGCAGATGGGCAACACGCAGGTCGAGTCGCGGTTTGCCGACCAGCGCACCTACTTCTTCGACAACAAGGAGATCGATCACCAGGTCCACCTCGGGTTCGATCTCGCATCCGTGCAGCACGGACCGGTCCACGCTGCCAACGCCGGCGTCGTCCTCTTCGCAAATTTCCTTGGGATCTACGGCAACTGCATCATCATCGACCACGGGCTGGGCGTGCAGTCGCTCTACGGCCACCTGTCATCCTTCGAGGTCAAGGAAGGCGACAAGGTGTCGAAGAACCAGGAGATCGGCCGGACCGGCATCACCGGGCTGGCCGGGGGCGATCACCTGCACTTCACGATGCTGCTGCAGGGGACGCCCGTGAACCCGGTGGAGTGGTGGGATCCGCACTGGATGCAAGATCGCGTCTTCCGGAAGGTCAAGGAAGCCGGGGCCTCAGGAACATAACGTCAAGGCAAAAGGCAGAAGGCAGAAGGCAGAAGGCAGAAGGCAGAAGGCAGAAAGGGCATCGTCATGCGCAGCACGGCCGGTATCGTCTCGCTCGTCCTCCTCTCGCTGGTCGTGCCGTCGCGGGCGCAGACGCCGGACTGGCACCTGACCGCCAATGTCGCCGAGAGCTGCAGCTGCAAGATCGCGTGCCGCTGCAACTTCGGCGGCGAGCCGGACGGCGACAAGTGCGAGGGCAACCGGATCATCTCGATCGAGAAGGGCCACTACAACGACGTGGACCTGGCCGGCGTCCAGCTGCTGGTCACGTTCCAGATGCGGACCTGGTCGAAGATCTACATCAGCGACAAGGTCTCGGATCAGCAGATGAAGGCGGTCGAGGCGCTGATGCCGCTGGCCTTTGCCGGCTTCCAGAAGGGCATGCTCTCGTTCACGAAGGCGCCGATCACGATGGAGGTGTCCGACACGCGCGTCCGCTTCTCGGGCCCGGAGTCGGCGGTGGACATGGAAGTGATGAAGGGCTTCAACGGGCAGGCGGTGAAGGTCCTGAACCTGCCGGCGGCGGTGTTCCAGAACTACACCCAGTTCCGCTCCGTCTCGCACACGCACACGAGCGCGACGCACAACTGGAAGCACTCGGGCACGAATGGTTTCACGTCCCAGTGGGACGTCGGCAGCCAGAAGTAGAGACATCAGGGGTCAAACAATTCGGTTCGGGCGATACACGGTCACCGCTGAGCCTTCCGCGAGGTAAGCCGAAGCCGGCGGCGCCGACAGCACCTCGCGCCACTCCGGTCCGTAGAACTCCGCCATCTCGCCTTCCACCGACGCGGTCGCTGCCACGCGTAGGCGCCACGTCGGGTGGGTCACGCGGTACTCAATCGTGCCGCCGTCACGCTGCCGCGTGTAGCCCCAGTAGTGCTCGGTGATGAACGCTTCGTCCGATCCCGTTGCCGGAAGACGGAACTCGCTGCGGGCCAGGACCTCGATGTGATGGTCGCCGGCGCGGCTCGTCCACGCATATCGGGCGCGCGTGGACGCGTCGGCATCGCCGGTTCTCACCTCGCTGCGCATCGGCAACGCGACGTACGGTTCGTTGTAGGCGAGCCGCGCGATCGAGGCGATCAGGCGGCGGGGCACGACCTCCTTCACGAACGTCACCGCCCGCCGCTCCTCGCCGTCAACCTCGCGCCGGACGTAGAAGCGCAGGTTCACCTCGTCGAAGTCCACGTGGCCCGGCAAGCGACACCCCAGGACGCGCGTATTCAAGAAGCGGAAGCCGACCAGGCTGACGAACACGACGCCGCGATGGCGATCGAGCTCCGTCCCCCGCGGAACGAGCGGCTCGAGCAGCGCCGCCGGCGCTTCGAAGTTGACGAGTACGAGATCTCGCCATACCGCCGTCAGAAACTCCCCGGGCTCCGCCATCGGACGCTTGGGCCGGGATTGTATCCAACCTCGCCGCGCTCGGAACTCTCACCCGCGCTCGCGCCATTCCAGCATGGCGAGCGCTTCCGGTTCGTCGAAACCGGGTCGCACGAAATCGAGCGCGCGAGGAAACCGCCGTTCGAGCTCCGCGGTAATCGACTGCAACTCCGCCAGCACCGGAGCCGCTTCGAGCACGCTGACAGCCCCATGCTCGGCGAGCTGCAGCCACGCGTCGCCCAACCGCTCCAGCCCGAGCAGCGCGGCTTTCGCGGAACCGAGCGCATCGCTCTGCATTCCGTCCTCTTCGCCGTCCTTCCGGCCAGTCAAGGCGCGATACACCTTCGGGCCGATGTAGATGCCGAAATGCTGTAACACCTCCGCGCCTTCCACGATGAGCGACTCGCCGGCCCGACTCTCGGGCGCCAGCCATTGCCAGCACCGCTTGCCAACCGCGTGGACCCGCTGATGCAGGTCGAGTTCGGCACCTTCGAGCTCCGACCGCGGGAAACGGCCTTCGTCCTCGTCTTCGCCGGCCTCGAGCGCCGGCGCGAAGAACTCGTCCGGAATCGACTCCTCGAACGCGGCGGCCACGGCGCCAAGCGATCTCACCACTGACGAGGGCTCGCTCGAATCCTCGTCTGGCAAGCCGACTGACATGCTCAGTCCGTCGGCATAGACGCGGCACCGCGAGGCCAGCGAGCAGCGCTCGCACCAGCGATCGCAGTAGTTATAGACGCCGAGAATGAACCCGTCCTGTGTTTCCATGAGCCCTCCTGCACGCGCATGAAGGAGCAAGACCGGTTCCTCATGGATTTCCGCCTGATTACCTGCAGGGCCGGGCGTGAAGTACGCAGAAAGCGCGCGCCGCCGACCGTAAGCCGGTTGCAGATTCTGCGACCGTGCTCAGGCGCCGAGCTGGGTGGCGAGGTCGTTGAAGTCCGTGGTCGAGATATCGACGGTACTCGCAGGTTTCAGGTCCGGCTTGCCGGCCGGCCCGAACTCCAGCGGCCGGACGACGAACGCGGTTTTGAGCCCCACTTCCGCGGCCGCACGAAGATCGCCGGAGTGTGCCGCCACCATCATCACTTCCGCCAGCTTCAGATCCAGGAAGTCCGCGGCCGACTGGTAGACCTCGCGATCCGGCTTGTAGTGATGCGCGAGCTCGGCGCCGAGGATGCAGTCCCACGGCAACCCGCCGAACTTCGCGAGGTTCGTCATCAGCGAGATGTTGCCGTTGGAGAGCGGCGCGATGATGAATTTCTTCTTGAGGCGTGTCAGCCCGGCGACCGCGTCTGGCCACGGACGAAGCCGGTGCCAGGCCCGGTTGAGCGTGTCGATCTCCGCTTCGGTCAGGCCGGTGATACCGAATTGCGCCAGCAGCGGATCGAGGATCATGCGATGCAGGCGATCGAGCGTGGTCCACGGCAGCTCGCCGGTCCGGACGCGGTTCATGCTCGGCGCGTAGCCAGCCCGCCAGGCGTCGGCGAACTTCTCCGGGTCCACCTTCAGTCCCTTGCTTCGCGCGAGCGAGGCGACCTCCCCGGCGACGGAGCCGCGCCAATCGACGACCGTGCCGAACGTATCGAAGACGAGGGCCTTGGGTGACGGCGGCACGGCCCTGGAGGCCGCGTCGCCCTGCGGTGCGCTGGATGTCATGAGCTCTCCGTTCGCGATGCCGGCACCGACGACCGCCATCGCCCCGGTCTGCAGAAGTGTCCGTCGCGACAGACGTTCGTCGGCTGTTGGCATGTTCGCGTCCTAGCTGCGGCCGCTCACGGCGGCGTTGATTCGGTCGATCTGGTTGATGTGCAGCAGATCGTGGCCTGCATACATCCGGACCATCACGTCGAGTGTCTGCTCACCGCGTTCGGAATGTACGGCGACCCGCTGGAGATCCTCCGGCGCGGCTGCAGCGAGCACCGTGAGGTTGGCCCGGCGGACGACCGAAAAGACGTCGAGGGCCTGGCGTGGATCGGCGTCGGCGTAATGCAGGCGAGAGGCCCAGGCATCCTGGTCGTAGCCGGTGAGCGGAGGGCGGTCCTGGGCGAGCGTCAGCCGCAGCCGCCAGGCCCAGACGAGCTCGGAATCCGCGAGATGCTGAAGCACCTGAGCGATCGACCACTTCCCAGCGGCCTCGGGGGTTCTGAGAACCGCGGCAGCGGCGCCGCGTATCGCTTCCTCGAGCCGGCCCGGCGTCGCACCGAGTACCTGCGATCGGATCCTGATCGCCGAGCAGGTCCAGGACGGCGGCGACATACTCGCGGATCTCATTCGGGGTCGAGGTCGCGGAGTTGCTGAAGACGGACATATCAGGCCTCGGGTGTGAGATTGAGGTGCATGAACACGTTGTTGCCGGTGTCGAGGTAGCTGCCGAACGCGCCGCAGCGTCGGAATCCGGCGCTCGCGTAGAGCTGGTGCGCGGGCGCGAAGCCGGGATGCGCGCCCGTCTCGAGAAACAGGTCGTGATAGCCGCGCTCGCGAGCCACGCCGATGATGTGCTCGAGGATGGCGCGGCCGGCGCCGCGCCGGCGCAGCGTCGCCGGCGTTCGCATCGACTTGATCTCGCCTGCGGTGGCGCTCAGTTCCTTGAGTGCGCCGCAGCCAAGCAGCTGATCGCCGTCCCAGACGGTCCACATCGTGACGCCGGGCGCACGGAGCTTATCCGCGTTGAAGGCGAACACCTGTTCCGGCGGCGTCAGCTCGTGCATGTTGCGCAGGTGCTCCTCGAGCAGCGCCAGCACCTCCGGCCTGCTCACATCGTCCAGTTCGATACGCATCACTGTCCCGGCACGACGTCTACCTCTACCCGCGAGGCGTGCTGCGGCTCGTGGTAGATGCGGTGCGTCTGGGCGCGGTAATCCTCCGGCTTGGCAAGGAAGATGTTCGGCACGTAGGTCTGCGGGTTGCGATCGTAGAGCGGGAACCACGTGCTCTGGATCTGCACCATCATCCGGTGGCCAGGCAGGAACCGGTACGCCTGCTGATGCAGGTCCACCGTGTAGTCCAGCACCGCTCCCGCGGAGATGGGCTCCGGCTTCTCGAAACTCTGTCGATATCGCCCGCGCATGATCTCGCTCGACACCATCAGCTCGTATCCGCCCATCTTCTCGTCGTCTTTGACGCGGTCGGGATAGACGTCGATCAGCTTGACGACCCAGTCGGCGTCGGTGCCGGTCGTCGCGGCGAAGAGCCGCGCGACGACGTTCCCGCCGATGACGACGTCCTGCTCGAGCGGCGCGGACGTCCAGCTGACGACGTCCGGGCGGTTGTCCACGAAACGCTGATCCTCGACCAGCCACGTGTACCAGTCGGAGCCGGAGGGATAGTAGGTCGGCTGAATCGGGCGAGGCCGATACGGGATAGGGTGAGCCGGGTCCGACACGTAGCTCGTGAACGCCGTGTCCGTCGCCGGAGGCTCGAACGACAGCGCGCCGCCCGCGTGAAGGTAGAGCGACCGTCGCGTCGCCGTGCGAGGAGGCCATGCCTCGTACGAGCGCCACGTGTTCGAACCGGACTCGAAGACCGTAGCCTCCGCCAGCGGCATCGGGCTTCGGTCCTTGAGGTAATAGGCAAAGAACGGCGCCTGGATCTGCTCGCGGAAGTACGGACCGGTGGCGCTCTTGAAGTCGATCTTGCCGAGCCGGCTGGCATCGCCGGCTGCCCACTGACCGTGGTTCCAGGGTCCGACGGCGATCCGATTCAGGTTTCGCGTGTCGTTCTTCTCCAGCGCGGCGTAGATGGCCAGGGGTCCGAAGAAGTCCTCCTGGTCCCACCACCCGCCCACGGTCAGCGTCGCGACGTTCGGGGTCGTCCACACCTTCTGCACGGCCTTGGTCTGCCAGAACTGGTCGTAGGCCGGGTGCTCCACGAAGGCGCGCCATGAGGGCACGACCGGCCCGAAGCGGGCGGTGATGGCGCCGAGCGTGCCCTGGCGCAGGTACCAGTCGTACATGTCGTAGACGCCGACGTCGAACGTGGCGCCGGCCTTGTCGGACTCGACCTCGTAGCTGTACTCGAGCCCATAACTCAGCCGGAACGCGCCCTGGTGGAAGAAGTCATCGCCCATCCAGGTGTCGGTCATCGGCGCCTGCGGCGACACGGCTTTCACCGCGGGGTGGCCGCTCATCCCGACCATCTCGGTCAGCCAGCCTGGGTAGGACACACCCATCGCGCCGACGCGCCCGTTGTTGCCGCTCACGTTCCGGAGCAGCCACTCGACGGTGTCGTAGGCGTCGGTCGTTTCGTCGATGCCGGTGCCGCCGGTCGAAGGCCGGTTCATCACGAACTGGCCTTCGGAGCGATGCAGGCCTCGCACGTCCTGGAACACGAAGATGTAGCCGTCGTCGGCCAGCGCCTTGACGTACTCGGTCGGGAACGGCTTGCCCACGTCCGCGCTCGCGTCGTACGGCGTCCGCAGCAGCATCAGCGGGAGCGGCGCGGGCGCGCCTTTCGGCGCCATGATGATCGTGAACAGCTTCGTGCCGTCCCGCATCGGGATCATCTCGTCGCGGCGGGCGTAGTCGAGGGCGCCGACCTGCTGCACGACAGGTGCCGGCGCGCCGAAGCCGGTCGCGACCGCGACGTTGCCGGCGAGCAGGAGCAGGAGGAACGAGGGGCTGATGCGTCTCTTCATCGCGTGCGTTCGCAAAAGGATGCTTCAGAACTTCTGGTGATTCGCGCCGCAGAGAAAGAACGCGATGGTGGCCGGAACCGAACCCTCGTTCCGCCAGCGATGGCGCGTGCCGTTCTGCACGACGGAGTCGCCGGCTCGAAGCGTGACGGTCTTTCCTTCGTCCAGCTCCATGACGATCTCGCCCGAGATCACGACGTCGATGTCGACGGTCGGCGTCGTGTGCATGCCGGGGTTGTCGGGCTCCATGTATTGCGCGAGCCCAGGGAGCTTCGCCTCGAACTCCGCGAGAACGGCCGGCATGTCGCGCTGGGGAGGAGGCTCTCCAGGCGCCGCCGGCGGCAGCGTGAAGAACCCGAAACGGAAGCCGCCGACCGGAGGAAAGTAGCTCAGGGCGGCTGGCATCGCGCCGGAGCCTGGAAACGTCAGGGTTCGGTCCGCGCCCCAGACGCGGTGGAACTCGATGCCAGGAAGCGCTGAAATGCTGATCGCCTTCACGCGCTCGTCCGCCACGATGATCGAACGGCCGCGCTCATCGTGCCCGGTCACGACTCGCCGTGCTTCCATACAACGTTCTCCTTGTGATGCTCCGCCAGACCATCGAACCGGCTTCCACGCGCGCGAACGCCCGAAGTCGGCATAATGGGCGCGCCGTGGTCCCCCGCCGCATCCAACTACTCGCCTTCGCCTGTCTCGCCGTGACGGCAATGGGCACGCGCGCCCAGGAACCCGGGGCGCCCGCCGGCCTTGCCGCCATCGCGGCGTTCGATCGCTACCCGCTGATCGATGACGAAGCCCAGATGCTATACCTGTCCAGCTACGACCGGACAGGGGGTAACGACGACGGGTTCAAGGGAACGTATTCGGCGCTGACGGTGGACGCGCGGGGCGAGCACGTCATCTTCGACGCGCGCGGCCCCGGCTGCGTCTACACGCTGTGGTTCACCAGCCGGGTGGACGGCTGGAGCGGGCTTGACTGGGGCCGGCTGCGGCTCTACTTCGATGACGAAGAGGCGCCACGCCTGGACATCGAGGCCGACGAGTTGTTCGCCGGCACGCACCCGCCGTTCGTTGCGCCGTTCGTCTACGGGCCGTTCACCTCCACCGGCGGCCACGTCCTGCAGCTGCCGCTGCCCTTCGCGAAACGGCTCCGTATCACGACCGAGCGACGTGCCGGCTTCTATAACCTCGCGTACCAGCTGTTCGCAGCCGACCGGGTCGTCACGTCCTGGACCGGCCGCGAGGATGCGTCGACCGTTGCGCGCATGTGGGCGCAGCCCGGCACGCGGCCGCAGGTCTACTCCTCGACCACCCGTCGAGCCGGCACCGTCGACCTGCCCGCGCCGCTGATGCCCGACGGCAACATGACTCCGCAACGAGCGACCCTGGCGACCATCGACGGTCCGGCCGTCATCACCGCGCTGACGATCCAGCCGCTGTTCCCGTTGACGCCGTATCAGCTGAACCATCTCTGGCTGCGCGCGTACTGGGACAGTGAGACGACGCCCTCAATAGACGCGCCGCTCGGCAGCTTCTTCGGTTCCGGCCTCGGTGAAGCTGACGTGCGCGCCATTCCGCTCGGCATGAGCCCGTCTGGGCGCTACTACTGCTTCCTGCCGATGCCGTTCTGGACGTCCGCGCGCATCGAGATCGTCAACGAGACGCCTGGGACCGTTTCCGAAGCTGCACTGGGAAATCGAGACGACGCCGCCGGCCGACATGGGTTATGCGCGCGAGCGGCTGGGGCTCTTCAAGGCGCATTACCGTCACGAGTGGCCGACCACGGCGGGACAGGACTACACGATTCTCGAGACCAGCGGGCGCGGCACCTACGTCGGCCAGGTGATGACGGTGGAGCCGCTCCGGCCAGAAGTGAAACGTTGGTGGGAGGGCGACCTGCGGATGTACCTGGACGGGCGTCGTCATCCGGCCCTGCAGGGCACCGGCCACGAGGACGAGTATCTCGGTGGCTGGTCCAACGAGTGGCTGATGAACCCGTACACGCTGCCGATGCACGGCGAGCCGAAGACGGCGAACCTCACGCAGGTGGATTTCCAGTGGAGTGCGGCGACAACGGTGTACCGGTTTTTTCCGGCCGGCATCCCTTACCAGTCGCAACTCGTGGTCTCGACCGAGCACGGTGTGGACAACGGCGTGCCGGCGATGTACTCGAGCGTCGCCTATTACTACGAACGGGCGGACGGCATGACGCTGGCCGACACGCTCGACGTCGGCGAAACGGCTGACGAGACCGCGCACCTCTACACTGCAACACCTGCAGCGGCCGTCCGATCGCTCACGTCGAGGTTCGAGGCGCGGCACGGGGCGTCGGAGACGACCGATCGCGGCCGTGACGTCACAGGCCGGTCGCGCTTCACGCTCACCGCTCCTGCCAGTCACGGTGTGCTGCGGCTGCGCCGGCTCTACGATCAGGCCACCGCGCAGGACGCGGAAGTGTTCGTCAACGGCCAATCAGCGGGGCGTTGGTATACGGCGGCCACGAACTCGACGCGGCGCTGGGCCGACAGCGATTTCATCCTGCCAACGGTCCTGACGCGCGGGCGAACCGCGATCGAGGTCGAGATCCGCGCGATCGGCGCTGCGTGGACGGAATTCCGCTACGAGCTGTGGGCGGGTCGGTAGAGATGGCAACTATTCACGCCGGGCATGACCGCGCCTGCGCATCGTCATTCAGGCCCCCAGAGGCACCAGATTTCGTCGCGTGGAGCCTGCCTGGCCCCCGGCCGCGGTCAACAGCCGCGAGGGCCTACTTCTTGTCGTAGACCGCGACCGTGTTGATCTTCTGGCCCTGCGCGTTCACGCCGGTGGTCGTGACCGTCCGGGTCTTGCCGTCCAGGGACACGGCGCTCGTCGCAGTCTGGACGACCTTGCCGCCCTTCTTTCGCGTGAACTCGATCGTGTGGCTGTCCACGCGCCTCGCCGTGACGGCATCCCAGTCGGGATTCCCCGTCGCCGGATGGTCCTTGCCGTCGAACATCACGCTGAAGTCGGCCATCGTCGGCTTGCCATCGGCGCCCGTCCCCTTGGTCGAGACCTTGATTCCCTCTCCTGCGGCGGCGTACACCGATGTTTGTTCCTTCGGCGGCGGGCCCGGTGTGTACTTCGACTTCGCCACGTTGAGGACCCACGTCCCGATGTGAGGATCCCCCTGCGCGGAGGCGATCTCGGGACGAACGGCCGCAAACATGCCTAGCAGAGCCACGAAACCCGCGACGCCAACGACGAGCCTGGTCTGTCTCATGGTGCGCTCCCACTTCAGGTGCGGTGTTGACGGCGGCCGGCGCCGTTCGAGTCAGCGCGGCGATTGTGCGGCGTGCCCGATGGCCCGCGCGTCGGAGCATGCCCCACCCCAGTGGATCGTAGCAACCGAAATTCCACCTTCTGCCTTATCCGCGCCGCGCTGGCGCCGCGGTGAGCCGCACCTCAAGTTTCTCGCCCGCACCAAGCGTCGCCGGCTCCTCGAAGCTCACCCCACCCCCGGTCCGCCGCCGTGCCACAATCGACCGGCCCCCCACGGTAGCGGCGACCGTTGCCGTCTCCGGCAGATCGAGCTGCAACCCGAGCTCGGCCAGCGACAGCGTGCCGCCAACGAGCTCCAGCGACGCGAGCGCCTCGCCGGGCGACACCCTTTGGCGGAACGTGCCCCACCCACTCCCGGTCGTGAACAGGCAGCGGAAGTTCGTCGCGTTGATGCGCGGCGCGAACGCCAGCCGCCGCTCCGGCGCCGAGTAGTGGTAGCCCGACAGGGCGGTGAGCAGCGACCAGCTGGCGAGCGCCCGCGCGTAGTGATTGCCGCACTCCACTTCGTTCCACGGGTTCCGCCGCTCGCCGTCGTAGCGATCGCGCACCGCCTTGGTGACCGCCAGCCCCTCCATCACCAGGCCTTCGTAGATGAGATGTGCCGCCACCTGGTACTCGATGCCGGTCCACACTTCGTCCGAGTAGACGAAGGGAAGCGCCGGCCGCTGCCCTTTCGGCCAGCTGCAGAGCAGCAGTCCCTTCTCGTCGTTGAGCGCGTAGATGCGCTGCGCGTTCGTGTGCTCGGCGAAGCTGTGCTTGAAATTGTGGCGGTAGATCGAGCTGAGCGTCTCGCGCACGTGCTCCGGCGGCAGCAGATACCCGAGGCCGACCACCGCGGCAAACCACTGCCCGAGCAGCTGGTCGGACAGGCAGCCGTCGCCGTACTGATACTTGACGCCGCCCTGCTCGATCGCCGACGCGTGCCAGGCCTCCTGGTTGGCGACGTCGAGCGTCTTGATGTCCTTCACGTCGGGCACGCGCTGCACGTAGAAGCCGTCGGCCCAGAGATCGCGATCGAACTTCTGCCGGCCGCTCTCGAACAGCGAGCGGTACGTGTCGGCGGCGGCGCCGTCGTCCGCCGCCCGCGCCATCCGCTCGCCGGCGAGGAGCGCGCCGAGATAGAGCGTGCCCATCATCGAGTTGGCGCCGTAGAACTCGATGTCATAGGTGTTGTGCTGCTCACCCTCCATCACCCCGTCGCGGTCGGCATCCCAGTACGTCCACGCGTACTCGAGCGTCTTCTTCGCGGCGGGCCACATGGTCCGCAGGAACGCCTCGTCGCCCGACAGCTGCCACTCGCGGTACAGCTTCATCACGCAGCCCATCTGTCCGTCGGCGGCCGGCTTGAACTTCCACCGCGCACGCCCCGTCGGCACGAGCGTCCGGAACGCCATCGCGCCATCGTCCTGCAGGTTGATCGTGAAGTCGGTGACCCGCATCGACCGCTCGAGCTCGGGGAACAGGTGGGCCAGCGCCTGCTCGTAGTTCCACACATGCGTGCAGTTCATCGGGCAGCAGCCGGAATCGTCGTTGTTGCCCTCGAAGGCGAAGAACTGTCGTCCCTCGAGCAGCAGGCAGGTATTGGTGCGGATGATCGACATCTGGCTCGACACGGCGTCGATCGCGGCCGCAGGGAGCGAGGAGTTCATGAGGCTTTGCTGGAACGCACGCGTGCCCGCTTCGAGGCGGGGGAGGTTGCGTGCGGTATGGACAGCCACCTCCCAGGCGTCCTTGAAGAGGCTGCCGTAGTGGTTGCGCAGCTTGCGTCCCTTCACCTCGGCTTCGCGGTTCCAGTAGTTTTCGCGGAGCGGGAAGTGCCAGCTGAGGATGAAATCGACCGCGCGGCTCTCACCCGGCGCGAGCTGGAGGCGTGGGGCAAGCGTGGCGTAGTCGGAGCGGCCGTCCGGCGTCGGTTCGGAGGTGTGCGAGTCCGCCACCCGCCCGTTCTGGCCGTACTCATCCACCCACTTCTGAAACGAGTCCCACCACTGTCCCCCTTCCCACGCGGTGCGGGCCGAGACGTCGGGCGCGGTGGTGACAAGCGCCATCGAGCCCGCCCTGATGTCGTCGCTCTCGTACTTGTCGGAGCGAAGGTCGAGCCCGACCAGCCGCGGCTCGCGGCGAAGGCTGGTGAGGTTCCGGCCGAATCCCGCGAACTCGTGATCGTTCAGGACGCTGCGGCCGTCGTAGCCAATCGGGTTGAGGATCGAGAACGCCAGGGCCACGTCGGATGGCACAGCCGCGCGGTTGGTGACGCGGTAGCGGAGGATGGCGACCGGCAGTGCCGAGTCGTCGACCTGGAGCGGCAGGAAGGGATTGAATGCCTCGAGCGTCACGTTCACCGGCAGGCTGTCGTCCTCGAACGCAATCTCGGCGAACGGATAGGCTCCGGAGAAGGTGGCGCCGGCGAACCGGGGCAGCCCGCCCGCCCCTCCGCGCGGCACGCCGTCGCCGCCGCGGAACGGAGGCCTGAGCGGCGCCTCGACCACCTTGACGACGGGGTCGCCGTTGGCGCGACGCGTCCAGATGGCGACGAACGTAAACGGCAGCGACTTGTTCTTGTTGGGGCGGTTGAAGATTTCCCAGTCGCGGAACTGCCCACGTCCACCCAGCGACACCGTGCCGGTGCCGATGCCGCCCAGCGGGAAGGCAATCTCGCCGAGCTGCGCGCCGGTGAAGCGGCGGGCGGTGGCGCTGGCCAGTAGCTCGGCCTGCGCAAACGGGATCGTCGATCCGTTCGGGGAAGTGAAGGTTCCCCCGCCTGGTGGACCCTGCGTCCTCCGCTGGGCTGCCGCCCGCAGGCTGGCCGCGCTGATGATTCCGCCCGACGTACTGACAATGAACGAGCGGCGATCGACGGTGTTCTCTTCGCTCATGGCCGCGCCTCGATTCTCCTGACCGCCAGATCTGCGGCCCAGCGTACGCGAGGGATCTTCCACAGCTCGCGCAGCGCCGGCAGCGCTTCGCGGGCATCGGGACCAATGAGGCCGAGCGCGTCGGCCACGCTCCGGAGCACGTGGGGATGCTGCCCCGGCGACTGGCAGACGGCGATGAGCGCGGGAATCGCGCTCTTCGCCCGAGGTCCCTGCCTGGCGATCGCCTGCGCGGTCATCATCCGCACGTTTTCGTCAGGGTCCGAGAGGTGTGCGGTGAGCGTCTGCAGCGCCGGCGCGCTCGCGCCCGGCTCGACGTCGCGGAGGGCCAGCGCCGCGAGGCCGCGCACGACGGGACTGGAGTCGTCCATGGCTTTGATCAGCGCAGGCACCGCAGGTCCAGCGGCCGGGCCCATCTGCGTCAGGCTCCACGCTCCCGCCTCGCGCACTCCATCATCCGCGGCGCTGAGCGCGCTGGTGAGCGCCTTGAGATCGGCGGTGGCGCCGCGCCCACCGATTCGACGAATTTCGTCGGCGCGGTCGGTGGGTGAGGCCGTGTTGAGCCCGGGATGCTCCGCCGTCGCGACGCGGGCGAGGACGAGCGTGTCCAACCCGAGCAGGTAGTTCGACGACAGCGCGTTCTTGCCGGTGCAGATGAACGAGACCGTGTGCCGGCCCTTCGTCAGCGTCGGCCAGCCGAGCAGGCGGTCCTCGCCAACGTAGGTCTCGAGGTAGTAGCTGTCGATGCCGGCGGCGGCGCTGCCGGTGTTCGCGCCGGGTTCGTGCTCGAGCGCTGCGCTCTCACCCGTCGGCTTGCCGTCGAGGAGGATGTTGTAGATGCCGTAGTCCGGGCTCAGGCCCATCTGCGCGATCACCTCGTAGGTGCCGTCCTCGGGCACGTCCAGCGGCACGTCGATGCGGGAACCGGCGCCAGCCGCCTCGAACACCAGCAGATCCTTGGACCAGAAGACATCGCGCTGAACCGTCGGCTTCCCGCCTGAGGCCTTGACGTCCGCCAGCAGGTTCTCGACTTCGATCTGCTGAGCGTTGCCCATCGGCAGCCGCGCCGATCCATAGGGCGGCTCCGGCTGATCGCGGGCGATGCCGTCCTGATACCAGAACGCGACCGTGCTGAACAGATCCGGACGCTCCTCGAACGCCGATCGGACCGAGCCGTCCGCGGCGTAGGTCCAGCCCGCGTGCTCGATGTCGAAACGCAGGCTGGTGGTGAACGGGATCGGATCCACCGCGTGCCAGCGATAGGCCGACATGCGAGCGCCGGTGCCAGTGCCATCGGCAATCGTCACGCCGGTGTACGGACCCTCCGTGACGCGGAACGACCAGGCGTCGTTGAAGTAGTCCTCGGTCCCGGTCCCTTCGATGTCGGCCTTCTTCTTGCCGTCGACGTAGAAGTAATCGTCGCCTTCGCCGAACCAGCCGGCGCCAACTTGCACCACGCTGAACACGGTGCCGACGTAGTGGCCGCGCCCTTTCACGTTCAGGATCTCGAGCGGCTTGCCCATCGCCGCTGGGAGCGCCTGGCGGTAGCGGGCGTGGAAGTACCCGGTCCCGGCCGGGAGCGACGGCATCTTCTGCCAGTCAATCTGGTAATAGAGATTCGACACCCGGCGGCGCCCCTCGTTCGTCACTGTGATCTTGCAGCGCTGACGAAACGGCATCGGCCAGTAACTGTTCCGCGATCGGCCGCTCGAGCTGTCGCGGACCAGCAGTGAACTGAGCGGGCGCTCGAGCCCGTGCCCGACGCCGAAGAAGTCGCCGATCGGCGCATCCACGCTCGGCGTCGGGCTGCCGTCGTAATAGACGCGCAGCCGAAGCAGGCGCGGCCACGCGTACTCGTTGGCCGCGACCGTGAGCCAGATGTGGGTCACCATTCCCGGTCCCGCCAGGTCGGCCAGCACCACGGTCTGGCCGGGGATCGGGCGCAGGCTGTCGTCGTTGCTGTCGAGGTCGGGGTTGTTGCTCGAGACGCGGTGGGCAGTGAAGTCCTTGAGCTGCGCCAGCTGCAGGACGTCAACCGGCGTGACCGGAGCCGGCGCCTGCGCCCCGAGCGCGACTTCACTCACGATCGTGATCACGGCGAGCACCGGTGCCAGTCTCATCGCTGCCTCCTGCCTTTCCGCCTTCTGCCTTCTGCCTTCTGCCTTCTGCCTTCTGCCTTCTGCCTTTTGCCTTCTCAGGATGTCGCCTTCGTGATCTTCTCCGTCGGCAACGTGATCTTCTTTTCCACCTTGTCGCCCGCGAGGATCTTCGCCGCCAGTTCCACCGCCTCGCGTCCGCCGGTCGGGTAGACGAACGTCGCCTCGAGACGCCCGTCGGCCACCGCCTGCCGCCCGCCGTCCGGACCCGGCAGCGCGTCGATGCCGATGAACTTCATCTCGCGGTCGCGGCCCTTGGCCTTCGCCGCGAGATACGCGCCGATCGCCATCGGGTCGTTGTGCGCGTAGACCAGGTCGATGTGATCGTGCGCCGCGAGCGCGATCTCCATCTGCGTCATCGCCTCCTCACGCAGCCAGTTGGCCACTGGATCGTGGACGATGTGAATCCCGGGGAACGCGGCTATCGCCTCCCGCATTCCCTCGCTCCGATCGCGGGCCGGCGGCGAGCCCGGCAATCCCTTGATCTCGACGATGTCGCCCTTGCCGCCGAGGATGTCTCCGATCAGCTTTCCGGCCTCGCGTCCGATCAGACGATTGTCGGCGCCGATGAACACCGTGTAGGCATCACCCTCGACCGCGCGATCGATGACGATCACCGGGATCCGGCTCTCGTAAGCCTTTCGGACGACGGCCGTCAGCGGCTTCGCCTCGTTGGGCGAGATCATCAACAGGTTGATGCCCTGGCGGAGGAACGTTTCCACGTCCGCCACCTGCCGGGCGTTGTCCTGCTGCGCGTCGGCGAAAACGATTTCCATCTGCGGGAACTCTTTGGCCCGGGCCGCCACCTCCGCGTTCATCGCCACCCGCCACGGCTCGCCGAGATTGCACTGTGAAAACCCGACCAGGAACTTCGACTCGCTTCGGCGCCCGCACGCCGAGCCAATCGCCGCCGCGCCGAGGCACGCGATCGCCTGCCGGCGTGAGACGAGATCAGCGCGGACGCCGCTGGAGCCAGACGGCGCCGAGGATGATCGCGCCCTTGAGAATGAGCTGCAGATTCGCATCGATGTTGTTCAACCC
Source organism: uncultured Acidobacteriota bacterium (assembly GCA_963709325.1). Lineage (GTDB taxonomy): Bacteria > Acidobacteriota > Vicinamibacteria > Vicinamibacterales > UBA2999 > VFZN01. The sequence continues at coordinate 1,441,679 of CAVPVV010000003.1, forward strand.
CATGCTGTTGTTGATCACGCCGATGATCAGCGTGCCGACCAGCGTCCCGCTGGCCGTGCCGACGCCGCCGGCCAGGCTCGTGCCGCCGATCACCACGGCGGCGATCGCGTCGAGCTCGTAGGCGACTCCGTCGTTCGGATTGCCCTGCTCGAGCTGCGCGCAATGGACGAGGCCGGCGAGCGCAGCCAGCACACCGCACACCACGTAGACCAGTGCCTTGTCGCGGCCGACTCGCAGCCCGCATAGGCGCGCCGCCGCCTCGTTGTCGCCGATCGCGTAGACATAGCGCCCGAACGGCAGGTACGACAGCATCACGTGAATGCCCGCCACCGCGAGCAGGAAGAGCACGGCCGGCGCCGGCACGAACGGCACGATCGGACCGGCCAGCGCCTGGAACGATGCGGGTGCGCCGCCTTCGCCGAACGCCATCGGAATCGCCGCGCCGCCGCTCACGTATCGCGCCACCCCTCGGGCCGCGCTCATCGTCGCCAGCGTGACGATGAACGGCTGGATGCGCCACGCAGATACGAGCAGCCCGTTGAAGAGTCCCACCGCCGCGCCGATGCCGAGCACGATCGCGGCCGTCGCCGCGACCCCGAAGCCACCGTGCATCAGCAGCCAGCGCCGCCGCGGTGGCGGCGAGCGCCAGCACCGAGCCCACCGACAGGTCGATTCCGCCGGAGATGATGACCGCTGTCATGCCCGCGGCGAGAATCCCCTTCTCGGCAACCTGCCGCAGGATGTCGGTGAGGTTCCCGATGTCCAGGAACACGAGGCGCCCGCCCCGGTTCGGCGAGAAGACGATCGCGAGGACGACAACTGCGGCCAGGCCGAACAGGCCCGCTCGCCGGCGCAGCCACTCGCGGCCGCGCGATGGCGGAGCCGCGGCGGGCGGCGCCGCAGGTTGGAACGGCACAGGAGCCGCCGTGTCCGAGCCGCCTGCCGGCCCGCCGGTGGCCGCGGCGAGCAGGCGCTCCTCGGTCGCCTCGGCATGATCGAACGTTGCCGTGACGCGACCGTCGCGGAACACGATGACGCGATGGGCGAGGCTCAGGATCTCGGGCAGCTCCGAGGAGCAGAGAACGATGCCGAAGCCGCGCTGTGCCAGGTCGCGGATGAGGGCGTAGATTTCCGCCTTGGCGCCGAGATCGATGCCCCGGGTCGGCTCGTCGAGGAGGAGCAGTGACGGCGACGCGAAGAGACAGCGGGCGAGAATCGCCTTCTGCTGGTTCCCGCCGCTCAGCGTCGAGATCGGGACCCCGAGCGATGCGCTCCTGACGCCAAGCTGCCTGGCAAGATCACTGGCAGCCGTGCCCTCGGCCGCTCCGTGAATCACGCCCCAGCGCGTCACGCGATCGAGGCCGCCAATGGTGATGTTGGTTTGCACGGACTGGTGCGGAAGCAGGCCGAGCTCGCCCCGCTCCTCGGGGAGCAGCACCATCCCCGCCTCGCGCGCGGCCGCCGGCGTCGTCGGCGTGTAGAGCTGATTGTCGATGGTGATTCGACCCTCGACGCGGTTCTCGAGCGCGCCGACCAGCGCCAGGAGCAGATCGGTGCGGCCGGCGCCGACCAGTCCCGAGAGCCCGACGATCTCGCCGCGTCTGACCGTGAACGACACGTCGCGCAGGCGATAGCCTCCCGGCCGCCGGTCATCACGAACCGACAGGTTCTCGATCCGCAGCCGCTCCTCGGCATCGCCGGGTACCGGCACGAAAGGTGGCCGCTCGATGTCGCGGCCGACCATCAGGCGCACCAGTTCCGGCTCGGTAATAGCCGAGGCATTGCGAGTAGTCACACGCTTGCCGTCACGAAGCACGGTGATCCGGTCGGCCAGCCGCAGCACCTCGTCGAGTCGATGGGAGACGTAGACGACGGCGACACCGCGGGCGGAAAGCTGCGCGACCACCGCCTCCAGGCGCGCGACATCCGCCGCGCCGAGCGACGCCGTCGGTTCGTCCATGATGACCAGCCGCGCATCGAGCGACAGCGCCCGGGCAATGGCCACCATCTGGCGCTGGCCGGTGTCGAGCTGCCGGATCGGCACGTCCTCCAGCGCCGTCTCGCCAAGCGGCGACAGCGCCGCGGTCGCGCGCGCGGCGAGGGCTGCGCGATCGAGAAAACCCAGGCGCGAGCGCGGCTCATGGCCGAGACACACGTTCTCGCTGGCGGTGAGCGGGCCGACCAGCAGCAGTTCCTGTGGGATGACGGCAATGCCCCTGGCAATAGCCTCGCCGGGAGTTGCGAATCTCGCCTCGTCCCCGTCGAGGCGAAGCGCACCGTCATAGCCGGTGATCTCGCCCGAGAGAATCCGGATGAGCGTGGACTTGCCGGCGCCGTTCTCGCCGACCAGTGCGTGGACTTCGCCGCGCTCGATCGCGAAGTCCACGTCCTCGAGTGCGCGCACGCCGGGAAAGGTCATCCCGATGCCGGCAGCCTCGAGGAGTGGAGCCGTCTCCATCGACGTCAGTGGGCGACGCGACGCAGCCGCGACATCATCGCCGTGCCGCCGCGGCCGAAGTGATCGTGCAGTTCCAGGTACTCGCGATAGAGCGCATCGTAGAAATCCGCTCGGGCCGGATCGGGGTCGACGCGTCCGGGCTGGAGCGCGGCCATGTGCGCCGCCGCCGCGACGAACGAGGCGTGACCGCCGGCGCGCTCGCCCGCCGCAACCGCGCCAAGCATCGCCGCCCCGGTGGCGGACGCGTTCGGTGACGCGGCAAGGGCGATCGGACGGCGCGTGATGTCGGCGTACACCTGCAGCAGCAGCGGACTGCGTTCGGCGAGGCCGCCGACGGCGATCAGCTCGGTGACGGGAACCTCGCGGGCGGCGAAGGCGTCGAGGATGCGCCGGGTGCCGAACCCGGTCGCTTCGAGCAGGCTCCGGTAGACGTCGCCACGTGTGGTCGCAAGCGTCATCCCCACCAGCACACCCGACAGATCGGCGTTGCCCAGCACCGATCGGTTGCCGTTCCACCAGTCGAGGGCGACGACGCCGTGACCGCCCGGCCCGGCGTCCGCGGCTTCGCGTTCGAGCGTTTCGAACACGGCGGCCTCGTCCTGCCCCGGACCAGCGACGTGGTGCGCGTACCACCCGAGCAGATCGCCCACCGCGGGCTGACCGGCCTCGTAGCCAAAGTAGCCTTCGACGATGCCATCGGCGACGACACCGGCGACGCCTTCGACAGCGGCGTGGCGATCGGCAAGGAGCATGTGGCAGGTGGACGTGCCGATCACCATCACCATGCGCCCTGGCGTGACCACGGTGGCGGCCGGCACCGCGCTGTGCGCGTCGATGATGGCCGCGGCCACCGCTGTCCCCGCGCGCAAGCCAAGCCGCGATGCCATCTCGCTCGGTGAGGCCCCCGATCTGCCGTCCGGGCGGCACGATCTCTCCCGGCAGCTTGTCGGGCAGGGATCGCAGCGCGGGATGGAGCGCGGCAAAGAAGTCCGCGCACGGAAAGCCGCGCTCGCGGCTCCACAGTCCTTTGTAGCCGGCCGCGCACGCGTTGCGGACGAGCGTGCCGCACAGCTCGGCGGCCACCCAGTCGCCGGCTTCGACGAAGCCGAAGGCCGCATCGTAGACGGCGGGGTCTTCTTCGAGGATCTGCAGGACCTTGGCGCAGAGCCATTCCGACGAAGTCCGCCCGCTGTAGTCGGCGAGGAACGGCTCGCCGCGCTCCCCTGCCACCGCGTTGATGCGATCCGCCTGCGGCTGCGCGGCATGGTGCTTCCACAGCTTCACCCAGGCATGGGGCCGCGCGGCCATCTCGGGGCGCAGGCACAACGGCCGCGCGTTGCGATCGATCGGCAGGATCGTGCACGACGTGAAGTCGATGCCGATGCCGACCACGCGCGCGGGCTCGACCGCGGCAGCCCGAACGGCGCCGCTCACCGCTTCGCACATCGCTTCGAGGTAATCACCTGGATGCTGCAGCGCCCACTCGGGCCCAAGCCGTGTGCCGGTGCCAGGCAGGGTCCGCTCGATCACCCCGTGGCGATACGTCGCGACCGCGGAGCCGCGCTGTGCTCCGGTCTGCGTTTCGATGACGACGGCACGGACCGACGCGGTGCCGAAGTCGAGCCCCAGCGCACACGGGCCGGCGCTCACTGCAACTCCCGAGGCTGATGGAGATCGAGCGCGTCGTGGGCGTCGCCGCACAGGTTGACGGTGATGCCCAGGGCCTGCGCCATCGACGCCTTGGCCACCAGCGCATCGAGCGCGCGTGCGCCGTCGGGCGCATACGCCACCTGGATGTGATTGGCCTGGTGCTTGGCCATGAGCTGGTCGCGGGTGACGCCGTAGAGCACCGCGTGCATGATCGGCCACTGGCTCGTCGTCTGCTGCCAGCGGCGCGCGGTTTCCTCGTCCGAGAGGCGGACGACCCCGCCGCGGCCGATGTCCATCGCGAGGCGCTCGCCCTCGACGTAGATGCGGCTCCAGACGATCTCGCCGGGCCGGCTGACGCCTTTCAGCGTGGAGCCGCCGCGCGGGAAGTACATCGGCGGCTGCCGTTCCCCGCTCGCGCCGCGGTATCCGTCGATGAAATGGCTCGCCGGCGCGGCGCCGGAGATCTCGAACACCCACACGAACTCGTCAACCCCGCGCTCGGTGACCTTTTCGCCCCACCGCACGTCGTGCAAGGTCGTCGACGGGTCGAGACCGAGTGCCGACCAGACACGGTTGGTGAGGACGGCATCGATGCCGGCGCATTCGTCCACTTCGTTGAAGTGCGGCACCGCCTGGCCATCGAACAGCACGCGGTTGCCTTCCCCGTGCACCGGCGGCCGATCCGGATTGTTCAGCAGCCCCTCGGCGAGATCCGACGCCACGCAGACGTCCTTCAGCCCCTGCTGATACTGGATGCCGATCGCCGCGCAGCCGAAGGCGTCGGCCATCCGCACGGCCGCGTCGTACATCCGGAGCCCTTCGAGCACCTGCGCTTCGGTGAGCTCCGTCGCCTCGTCGCGGCCGAGACGGAACGTCATGCCGCGGCCAAGCAGCCAATCGTAATGACGTCGCGCCTCGGCGTCGCTCACCTCGCGCATCGCGGCATAGAGCGCGGACTGACTGAGGCGCTCCTTGAACAGGCCAAGCGCGTGCAGCAGATGATCGGGGACGATCGCGTTGTACATCCCCATGCAGCCTTCGTCGAACACGCCGAGGATGGCCTGATCGCGGCGCAGCGTCTCGCCGAGGCGGGCGCCGAGCTCGCGAGCGGGAGCAACGGCGTCAGGCCACGGCTCGCGGTCGAAGGGCCGGGCGTGCGAGATGTCGTGCTCCAGGCCACCCGTGTCGCACCACTGCCGCAGCGCGCCGCGTGCGAAGTCGTCGGTGAAATCCACGCTCCAGATCGAGCTGTAGCGGACACCGGCCTTGGTCAGCGAGCCATTCAGGTTGAGAAGGCCGACCAGGCCGGGCCACTGCCCGCTCCAGTTCGCGAGGGTGAGGATCGGACCGCGATGCTTGGTGAGGCCGGCCAGCACGTGGCTCGTGTACTGCCACACGGCGGTGGCGACGACGAGCGGCGCGTCCGGGTCGATCGCGCGGAACACCTCGATACCACGGGCCTGGCCATCGATGAACCCGTGACCTTTGGCCGGGTCGATTGGATGCGCGCGTCGCACCTCTCGGCCCAGCTCGCCGAAAGCCCGCGTGACGATGGCTTCCAGTGCCTGCTGCGCCGGCCAGCAGACACGGTTCGCCGACAGGCGCGAGTCGCCGCTGGCCACGAGGACGATCGGGGTGCTCATGACGGGAACGTGGGGGATGCTATCAGTACGAACAGGTGAAGGACCTGGTACTCAAACGGTGAGGAGTCGGCGCGCTCACCGCAGCGGGCGATCGGCCTGCCTCACGTGCCGCGCGCGCAAGGGCCGCGGACCTGGCAGAACGCCACCTGCAGGCAGCGGATCGTAGTGATGGACCCGCGCGACTCGCGTCAGCGCGCGGTCGACCGGTGCACCAACGATCCGGACCTCGGTGCAGCAACGCCGCGGACATACGGTCACCACCCTCCTGAGTTACTGCCGCAGCAGTGCGGACCTGCAAGTGATTGAATGGCAGTCATTTAAGTGCCTCTCAAAAATCTCTGCCGCGGACCGGTGAGGCGAGTCCGGGGTTCCGGATCCGTGATGCCGCACTTCCGTGACGGTGGTCCGGGCACCCGCTCACGCAACTCCGCACGTTGCTGCCGCAGGTCCGAGCATCTCCCCGGTGAGTCCGCACTACCGCGAACCGGGTGCCGGGTAACCGGTTCACAAAGTCTGCCGAGCGCGTCCGCACGTTTGGCGGTTGATGCCGCAGATCGAGGGAGGTGCTTCCGTGATGCCGCGACAGTGGTGCGGCACCTTCACCAGCTGCGGCAGTGATGCCCGCCAGGTGCGTTGGTGAGCCCGCCGGCCGCTGGAGTGAGTTCGCGGCGCGCTGTAGTAACCCTGCAGAGTGCGAGAGGTGACTTGGCGAACTGCTGCCGGTAAACGCCGCCAGGTCAATGTTAATCAGAAGGTGCCGGACTTGAGCGCAAATGTCGCGGCGAGTTCGGGCTGGTCATCCTGGCCGACCACCCTCCTGGCGACGTAGTCGCCGATCATGATCCCGTGCTTGTAGCCGTGGCCTGATCCACCACCGACCACCCACACATTGCCGAGTTCCGGGTGCGCCTGGACGATGAAGTGCTCGTCAATGCTGTCTTCGCGCTGGCAGATGCGGCTGTCGACGAGCGGCTGGTTGGCGAGCGCGGGGAACCACTTGGCGGCGAACTCGCGACCCTTGCGCTGCTCGTCGGCGGTGAGCGCGTGCTCCTGCGTGTCGGGGTCGACAAGGACCGGCGGGTTGAACGTTGGCACCACCTTGAATCCCCGGCCTTCGATACAGGGAAAGCCGTAGGCGTTATCCACCGACCAGGTGGGGAAGTTCGGGTAGGTGAACCGCTGGTCGCCGGGTGGCGTGCCATAGAAGAACACTGCGCGCCTGGGCGTCTTGAGCTTGCCCGTCATCACCGAGGGGAACACCTTCGGCAGCCACGGACCGCACGCGAAGACGAACGTCTGCGCGCCAACCCGCTGGCCCGTCGACAGCACGACGTCCAGCAGCGTGCTGCCGGAGCGCCCGCCGAGCTCCACCTTCGCCGTGAGGAAGTGCCCGCCTTTCTTCTCGAACGCCTGCGCCACCGCGACACATCCTTCGCGCGCCTTCAGCACGCCTGTGCTCGGCGTGTACATGGCGACGCTGATGTTCTTGAGATTCATTTGCGGGTACTGGCGCACCAGATCATCAGGAGCGACGACCTCGTACTTGACGCCAAGCCGGTCGAACACCTTGCGGGTTTCGGTGAGCTCCTTGGTCCATTCGTTGGCGAGCGAGATCTGCCCGGTCTGGTAGAGAATCTTCTTGCCCCACTCCGCCTCGCGTGCCTTCCAGCGCTCAAGGGCCTTCAGCACCCAGCGCGTGTAGATCTCACGATCGCCGTAGACGGCGCGGATCTGCCGCGACTCGCCGCCCGACGTGGCGCGTGCGTTGCCGGGACCGTACTGATCGATCAGCGTGACGGTATGGCCCATCTCACGCAGATAGAGCGCCGTCCATCCGCCAAAGGCGCCCGCACCAATCACGACGATCTCGGCGCCACCGCTCGCCCCGGACCGCTGCCGGGCAAGGGCCGGACCCGCACCAAGCGCCAGGGCGCCCACGCCGCCGGCCGCCTGGAGGAACGTACGTCGATCGAGGGGCGTCATGTTGGAGTCTCCTGGGCGGCCACTCTACTATGAGGCTGAGCGACCGCGGGGGGCGATGGCCGATGCTAATGCCTGTTCCAACCATAATGGCTGCCGAGTCAGCCCGATAGCTCTCTGGGGGCAGGTCGTGCCATCCTATCGTCCCGTCGAGGCGGTCGTCCGCGCGCCAGTCGGCGACGCAGTCCGTTTCGTACCGTGAAATGACAGCAATCTTCCGGCGACGGCGGTCCCGACCTCTGACACAATGCCGCGCCAGGGGGACCGGCCGGCGATCATGACTTCGTTTCGGAACCGCTTCGCGCGCCGCGATGTGCTGATCGGCACGTTCATCAAGACGCCGACGACCCACGCCACCGAGATTCTCGGCACCCTCGGCTTCGACTTCGTCGTCATCGACGAAGAACATGCGCCATTCGATCGCGCCCAGACCGACGTCCTCCTGCTCGCGGCACGGGCGTCGAATCTCGCCGGACTCGTGCGCGTCCCCTCGGCCGCACCCGAGGGGCTGTTGTCCGTGCTCGACTGTGGGGCGAGCGGCGTGCTGGTACCGCACGTCAAGAGCCCCGACATGGCGCGACAGATCGTCGCCGCGTGCCGGTATCGCGGCGGATCTCGCGGATTCTCGGCTTCATCTCGCGCTGGGCGCTATGGCGGCCTGGCGATGTGGGACCACGTCGAGGCGGCCGACGCCGGAGTTGCCGTGATCGCGATGATCGAAGACCCGGAGGCCGTGGAGCACATCGATGCCATCCTTGCCGTCGAGGGACTGGATGGCATCTTCATCGGCCGTGGCGACCTCACGGTCGCGTGCAACGCGCCAACCCGGGACGCGCCGAGCATTCAGGAGGCCATCGCCCGGATCATGGCCGGAGCGACCAAGACCGGAAAGCCGGTCTGTATTCTGGCCGACGGGCTGGCCGAGGCGAAGGCCTTTGCGGCGCTGGGCGCCACAGCCTTCATCGTGGCCTCCGATCAGGCCTTCATGAAGAAGGCCGCGCACGCGGCAGCGACCGAGTTCGCAACGTTGAGAAAGTAGAGGACCTGCCCCCATGTTCCACGCCAGCGACCCTCGAGCACGCCTCGCGCGGTCCGATGCCGGGACGGTGAGTGCGACCCGTTTCGCCGCCGCCAGCTACGCTCGCTTCTACGCCGAGGAACCTCAGGTCGAGACCGACCGGGAGCGAACGTGGCTCGCCCGCGGCTGCAACTTCGTCGTCGCCTACTCGATGGTGGAGGCGGGCGCCGTGCTCGAGCGCCCGGCGCAGGTCGACGAGTATTGCCTGATTCTGCCCGACGCGACGGGCGGCGTGACGATCACCGCGGGTCCCGACACGAGGCCGGTGGCTCCGTTCTCGGTGGCGTTCATTCCGCCAGGAGCGAGCCGGATTGACGTCACCGGACGCGGCCGCCTGATCCGGGTCTTCTCTTCGCAATCCCGGGATCTGATTCAGGCCTGCAGCAATGCCGCCGACTTCGACGAGCCGCAACCGCATGTGGCACCGTTCAGGCCGTGGCCCGCCCCCGCGGAGTGGACGATTCGCAGCTATTCTCTGGACGTCGGCTCGCAGTCGGGCCGCTTCGGGCGGATCTTCCGCTGTTCGACGGTGATGATCAATTTCCTCGACCCGCGCATCGGCCTGCGCGACATCACCAAACTGTCGCCCCATCACCACGCCGACTTCGAGCAGGGCTCGCTGGTGATCGACGGCGCGTTCGTTCACGATATCCGCTGGCCCTGGGTTCCCGACATGCGAGCCTGGCGCAATGACGAGCACGAGCTGCTGGCCGCGCCATCACTGACCGTCATCCCGCCGCCGGCCATCCATACCTCGCGCTCGGTGGTGCCGGGCTTCAATCAGCTGATCGATATCTTCTCGCCACCGAGGGCCGACTTCTCGAAGCAGGCCGGCTGGGTACTGAACGCCGTCGACTACCCCGTGCCCTCCGACATCGCCTGACGTCGCAATCCACCAACAACGCAGGAGCATCACATGGCGTCGAACACTCCATCGGAACTCGACCACGAGGTCTCACGCCTCCTGCAGGGGGCAGTGGACCTGCATTGCCATAGCGGTCCGGCGGCGATGCCCCGGATCCTCGATCATCACGAGGCGATGCTCGACGCGGCGGCGGCCGGGTTCCGAGCGCTGGTCTACAAGGACCATTTCTACCTGGGCAGCGCGCACGCGCGAATCCTCGAGAAGCTGTTTCCGGAGACGAATCTCCGTCTGTTCTCCGGGCTCGTCCTCAACAACGCCTCGGGCGGCTTCAATCCGCACGCGGTGGACCACTGCATCAAGATGGGCGGGAAGATCGTCTGGCTCCCGACCTTGTCGGCCGCCAATCACCTCGCCGCCGTCGCCTCCGGTGCCGCAGCCACGTTCCCGTCGACGGCGAAGAAGATGATCCCGGCGGATCCGTTGAGCGCGCTCGACAGCGATGGGCGAGTGATCGATCCGCTGAAGCGCATCCTCGATCTCATCGCCGCCGACGACGTCATCCTGGCCGGCGGCCATCTCGCGGCCGACGAGCTGATCGCCGTCTTCGAGGAAGCACGCCGCCGCGGCGTCAAGAAGCTGCTCGTCAACCATCCGACCTACATCGTGCGCTGCAGCGATGACGACATCCGCGCCCTGGTCGCGCTCGGCGCCTGCATCGAGCACTCGGTGTGCATGTTCGTCGAGGGGCGATCGAAGAAATACAGCAGCGCAGACCTCGATCGGCTCATCAAGCTGGCTGGGGTCGATCGCACGATCCTGTCTTCCGATCTCGGGTTGGTCGGCTCTCCGCGTCCGATCGAGGGCTTCCGCGCCATCGTCAAGCAACTGCTGGAGCTGCAGTATGCCGAAGCCGATATCCGCACCCTGACCGGCGATCACGCGGCACGTCTGCTCGACCTCGACTCCGTCGCCGTCGAAACGGGCGCGGCGGAGGTCAGGCGTCGTATTTCATAGAGCGGCATTGACGCTCCAGCGCGCTCGGGACCAGAGCCACCACAAGGAAGGGCGATGGATCGATCGTTGACGCCTCAGCAGGAAGCGACGATGGCACGCATCGTCTGGCGGCTGATGCCGCTGTTGATGCTCGTCTACCTGATGGCGGTCATCGATCGCGCCAACGTGAGCTTCGCCAAGCTGCAGATGGTCAAGGACCTCGGCATGTCCGAGACCACGTACGGACTCGCAGCGTCCCTGTTCTTCATCGGCTACCTGGTGTTCGAAGTTCCCTCCACGCTCGCCCTCAATCGGTTCGGCGCCCGACTCTGGCTGGCCCGCATCCTGATCTCCTGGGGAGCCGTCACCGTGGCCCTCGCATTCACCTCCTCGCATGCGATGTTCACGGTCCTTCGCTTCCTCCTCGGCGTGGCCGAGGCCGGCGCCTACCCGGGCATCGTGTTCTTCACGACGCTCTGGTTCCCGCAGGCGCAACGCGCGCGGGTCATGGCCATCGTCACCCTCGGCAGCGCGTTCGGCAACATGTTCGGCTCGCTGCTCTCCGGACCCCTCCTCGACCTCGACGGCGCGCTCGGCCTCGCCGGCTGGCAATGGATCTTCCTCGCCACGGGCGTGCCCGCGGTTCTCATCGGCATCGCCGCCTACTTCTTCCTGATCGACGAGCCGGCGAAGGCCACGTTCCTGTCCGACGACGAGAAGACCTGGCTGCTGGGCGTTCTCGAGCGGGAAACAGCCGAGAAGGCCGATCACGGTTCAATCTGGCAGGTGCTGTGGGACGTTCGGGTGCTCGTGCTCTCGGCCGTCTACACGCTGATACTCACAGCGCTGTACGGAGTGATCTATTGGACGCCGACGGTGGTGAAGGCGTTCGGCGTCACCGGCACGCAGAATGGCCTGCTGAGCGCGCTTCCGTGGGCCCTTGCCGCCATCCTCCTGCTGATTGTGCCCCGCCGGATCCGCAACCACGACACCGCGCTTACGCAGCATGGCCGTGCTGTCGGGAATCGGCGTGATCGCGTTCCTGGCGAGCACGATGGTGAGCGCGAATTGGATGCGCCTCGTCGCGATGGCCATCGGGACACCCTGCATTTCACTGCTGCTGCCCAGCTTCTGGACCTTGCCATCGCGATTTCTGAGCGGCGCCAGGGCGGCAACCGGTATCGCGGCAATCTCCAGCCTCGCCAATCTCGGCGGGTTTGCGGCTCAGAACCTGATGCCGCTCGCGGCGGAATGGGGCGGCTCCCCGGCCGCGGCGATGATCGTGCCGACCATCTGTCTTGGCCTCCTGGTGACCGGCGTCGTCGCGGCAAAGGCGCGCGCCATCGGTGCCGCTCCGCAAGGCAGGATTCCGCGTCCGACCGGCATCGGTCGGTAACGCTTCTTGCAGCCTTCGGGACCGCGCACATCCACGACCGCGGAGGCCTGCGCGTCGGAGCTTGGAGATGATCTCCTTCGAAAGCCACGCGACCCAACCCGAGAGCGCTATCCAGATGCTTGGTCGAGGTCCATCTGGTGTTTTGTCAGCCCGCCTAACGTCCGCGCTGAGCCGCGCGGCCCCGCGCCAGAGGACCACGGACAGCAGTCGCGTCGGCTCCAGCGCAGGTTAGACCTGAATGCGCTTTGAGAGGAATCATCAACCGGCGGTGCAGGCCAATGCCTGCAACCCGAAGTGCACCCCTTGACCAATCCGATCGACGGGAGGACTGCCTATTTGCCGAACACCTTGGCCGCGGCTTCTGCTGCCTGGGCATCTTCGATGACCGCATTCAGTTCGATATCAATCAGGTCGCCCCAGTTGTTCACATGCTCGGCGAGGGCGGTCATATCGTTTGTTTCCAGGACGTGCCAGCCCAGAACCGAGCCGGGCACGTGATACCGCGCAACCTGTTCCACTCCTTTGGGCGGCGGACCGCCGGTTTCAAGGAACTGCTGAAACGCCGCCTTGTAGAGGCCGGGGCGCGTTCGCCACGTAAGCATGAATTTCACGGGAACACTCTCCTTCTTTCATATGAGCTGTAGAGCGGACGTCGCAGCCTACCACGCCACGGCATTGGTCTTGATTCGATCCGGTGCCAACCGCCATCGAGCGTGAGCATTTCCGCGCGCTTCCCTGCCCGCTGTCGGGGCTTGCCGCAGAGGCCGCAGCCAAGCCTGGCCGAGCGGGCAAAGGGTGACACGCCAGCCGACCTGCCCGATCACAACGACGCCTCGAAGTTGACCCTCCCGTCGAATCGGGCTCCATCGGCAGCCGACGCGTAGCGATAGATCCGGTCTTCGATCCGCTCTTGGTTGAGAGGTCTAACGACCGCGGTTCAGCCGCGGCGGCTCAGGATCGCACCAGCCGCCGTCGACTGCAACCGCTGGTTAGGCGGGCAACGCAGCCGTTGGTTCGGCGGGATGATGAAGGATGCGCGCATCAGCGTACCCGCTTCCAGCGCAAGCGATACACCCGCGGTTCGCCAGTCTCGAGTTGCTGCGGGGGCGTGCTCAGATCCAAGCGGTCGCCGGAGAGCGTGAAAAAACGCTTCAGATCGGTACCGACTTCGTACGGTCGCAAGCTGCCCTGGATGTGGTGAGTGACGAACCCCTCCTTGTCGTCGACCTCGAACCGGCCGTAATAGGCGTAGTAACTGTCGAAAGCTTCTCTCCGCGCCTCGGGTGTCAGCTCCCGCGATTGCTTCGCGGCCCGCGGGTCGCGCATGAACTGCACCGACACAAATCCTGTCGCGTCATAACTGAGATAGCCGGTAGGGTTCGGCCCCCACTCGCGGACCACCTCGCCATTCGGGCGCACCGCCTCGAGCGATATGAGCTTCCACCTGCCGACAAGCTGACGGGCGACCCCGCGGCCCGGGGACAGCTGCTGGGCGAACGACGACATACCCGTAACAAGCACCACGAAAGTCACCACAAGAGCTGCTCGCCGCTTCATCATCGCATTCCCCTGTCATGTCGTCGCCGTGAACGCGCGGAGTTCCCGGCCCAGCGGCGAATACACTGCCCCTGAGTGCCACGCCGATTCGGCTCAGCCGCCGAGCGGTGCGGTCAAGCGCCCCGTGGCCGATGTTCACACTAGCTTGCTTCGAGGCTCGGGATCTGTCGACTACCGCAGCGAGAGCGGTGGGCCAACAATTTCCATCTCGCACGCGCGGTACAGCTTTTCGTCGGCCGCGAAGTCGGAGATCTTTGCCGCCTCTTGAAAAAAGGTCTCCATCTTCCCAGCAGGTTGGAAGCCAATCAGAATCTTCCCTGGCGTTTCGCCGACGTACGCCCAGACATGTGGCACCCTTCGGGGCGCAAGAAGGGAATCGCCAGGTCTCAGCCGCATCCGCTCCTGTCCGACTTCGAAGACATATTCGCCCTCCATCACATAGAACCATTCCTCCTGACCATGATGAAGATGGCGTGGGGGGCCGCCTTTACGCAAGCTGACCTGCTCGAAGATGAACAGCCCGCCTTTGGTGTCCAGGCCGGAGACTTTGTAGGCAATCTGGTTCGCGCCGGCGATCGTCCGTTGCTGGTTGAACCGATCCACGCCGTGTTCCACACGAACAACATGAGTGGACCCTTGCGGTGCGGATGACTGTCCGAGCGCGATCAGCGGTGGGAAAATGGCAGCCTGAAGGAATACTCGGCGTTCCATGTTCTTCATCCTCTGCACCTCGTCGGCTAGATCCGAGTGTTCATGTCTTTCTTGTCTGGCTAACGTTGTATAGGCAGAGTGCAGTACTTCACGTGCGCATCTTCATCCGAGGCTGACCGCACGTCGTCCGCGCCAACACTCTACTCGCCCTGGCGCCGATTCTCGTGAGCCAGCAGCCCGTCGTCAACTCCATACCGACCTCGACTTGAGTCGCTCGTCCAGGCCGGAGACACGGAAGTCCCGCACGCGGCTCATCGCGTTCTATTTGAGATAGGCCGCGAGAGGGGTTTGCCGGGTAATACCGCTGACACGTGCCTTGCCCCAGGGACGATGGAGATGTACCCATGCGCGAGCTGGAGTCGGCCCTGCAACAGTTCGGCGAATTCCTCCTGAAAGGTCGATTCGTCAAGGAGGCCGCGGCCCCGTACTGCGTCCGCCACGTCCGTCAGTTCCTCTCACGCGCCACGACCAACGACGCACTGGTCGATCGGGTACGCAGTTTCTGCGAGGACCTCCAGCGCGCTGGATCGCAGGATTGGCAGGTCCGCCAGGCCGACGCGACGAACTGCGGGCGCACCTGCGCCAGTCGGAGATACTGCACCAGGCCGACCGCCGCGGAGCCCTCGCCGGCGTGTGGCTGCCCGACGGGCTCGATCGGAAGTATCCGAGCGCTGGCCGCGAAGTCGGCTGGTTCTGGGTCTTCCCCAGCCACACCCTCTCCACCGATCCCCGGAGCGGCATCGTCCGCCGCCATCACGTGCACGAGTCCGTGGTGCAGAAGGCCGTCAAGGAGGCTGCCGCACGCGCGAAGATCCACAAGCCGGTGTCGGTCCACACGCTGCGCCACTGCTTCGCGACGCACCTGCTGCTGAACGGAGTCGATATCCGCCAGATCCAGGACTACCTCGGGCACGCCAGCGTCGAGACGACGATGATCTACACGCACGTGGTGAAGGAGCTGCGCAACCCGGCCAGGAGTCCCCTCGATCTGCTCAGAATCTCCGGCGCGCCGCCACGATGGTGATTCACCTGCGGAGCGGCAAGGCCGCGACTGCTGCACCCTCCAGAAGCACCCGCGCGGCTGCGGAATCAACAAAAAAGAGCGATCGCGCCGTTTCGCCGCAACTCCTTCAGCTCGGCGAACGACCATCAGTAGAGCTTCTTGTTGCCTTCGTTCAGATCCCGCTCGTAATCCTGCGCGGTCATCCCGGCCGGCTTGATCTGGTCGTGCAGCACGCACCCCAGCGACACGAGTGCATCCGGCGCCGGCCAGGTGTCTGCGGTCCACAGACGGGAGCGAAGAAACGCCTTGGCGCAGTGCATGAAGCACTCCTCCACCTCGACTCCAATCGCGAGCGGCGGCGTCTTGCCCTGGGCCACACACAACTCGAGCAGTGCCGGGTCACGCGTGATGCAGGCGCGGCCGTTGACGCGAAGTGTCTCCGGGCGGCCGGGCACGAGGAAGATGAGCCCGATGCGCGGATTCGTGAGCAGGTTGCGCATGCCGTCCAGCCGCCGGTTGCCGGGCCGATCCGGAATCACCAGCCGATGGTCATCGAGCACCTGAACGAATCCCGGCGCATCGCCCTTCGGCGACACGTCGCAGCGGCCGTCCTTGTCGGAGGTTGCCACCAGCACGAACGGCGAGAGCGCGATGAACGCCCGGCAATGGCCGTCGAGCGCGGTCTGCTCTTTCTTGATCGCGCGCGGTCCCGGCGTGCCGAGAATCGCGCGCAATTCAGCTTCGCTGGTCAGGAGGTGTTCGAATGAATCCATCTGGGTTCCGCTCCACTGGGCCGCAAACACGAACATTAACCCACGATTCCCTTCAGATCGTGGCGCATGATCGGCCGCGACGGTTCCCGGCGGGCGATGGTCTTGAAGCCGAGACGCCGGAACGCCGACGCAGTGCCGGTGAAGACGTTGGTCGTTCCCGGTTGCGCGGTATCCACTGGATACGCTTCGAGTGCCGGGGCATCGGCGCGCCTGGCCGCCTTCAGGGCCGCGGTAATCAATGCCGACATGACGCCCCGCCCGCGATAACCCCGCCGCACATAGAAGCACGAGATCGACCAGACCGGCAGCGCGTCCACCCGCTCGAACGCAGCCTTGCGATTGAGCCAGTCCAGATCATCGCGTGGCGTGAGCTGGCACCAGCCGACCGGCCGTTCTCCGTCGAAGGCGAGCAGGCCTGGCGGCGGACCGCGCCGGACGAGACTGCGAAGCGCCCTGCGGTTCTTCTCGCGCGGCCGCTTGTGGTACTCGGGCCCGAGCCGCCAGTACATGCACCAGCAACCGTTGCTGGCGCCGCCCTTGCCGAACAGGTCTTCGAGGGCGGGCCAAAGATCGGGCGTGAGTGGACGGACCGTGATTTTCACTGCGTTCGCGACTCATCGATGCTGGGAGAAGAGCCAGGTCATCAGGGCCTGATCGGCGTAGGCCTTATCCGCAGCTCCGGTGTGCGTCGCCCCTTTGTACTCCTGATACTGGACGTCGCTCTTGGCGCCTTTCAGAGCCGCCAGCAGGCGGCGAGACTGCTCTACCGGCACCGTCTCGTCGGCGTCGCCGTGGAAGATCCTGATCGGAAGCGCGCGGATGCGCTCGGCAAGCGCGGCAAAGGGATCCGTGGTGGCCACGAAGGGATTCGCGGCGCGATCGGCTTGTTTATCCCGATCGGAATACGTCTGGGCGTCCGACGTATCGACGCGGCCGGCAATCGCGACAATAGCCGCGAAGCGGAGCGGCCAGCGATAGGCGATTCGGTACGCGCCGGTGGCGCCCATCGAGAACCCGGTCAGGTAGACGCGCGACGGGTCTCCGTTGAATTCCGACATCGTCCGGTCCAATTGGGCGATGACGAGATCCTCCATGTCGCCGTCGAGCCAACGCTTGCCGGTCTCGGCTTGTGGAAACAGGACAATCGCCGGATATCGCGACCGATTCATTCGAATGTCGCTGGCCATGCCGAAAGCGGTTGGCAGGAGCCCGTCAGGCCCCTGCGCCCCGTTGCCGTGAAGGTTGACGATCACGGGCCAACTTTGCTTCGGAGAATGGTCAGCCGGCACGTAGACCTGATAGCGGTACGTCTTGCCGCCCACCGTCACCGACCGATCGAGGAACCCGGTATCGGCGGACGCGGGACACTGCGAGACCAGGACGACGATCGTCGCCAGCCAGAGCCTGCCGGTCATGCACTCCTCCGGTGGTCGGTCCGTGTCTGCTAGCGGCGAACCTCGACTCGCAGGAACGTGGCGGGAATGCTGGTCCCGGTCGCGACGGTGTTCTGGGCGATGAACAGCTGCTCGAGCTCCGACTGCAGCTCCGCCGCCCGCCCGTTCTTCTCGGCTGCGTCAAACGCGTTCATGGTCGGCCCGTAGTACTTCCTGAACGCCTCGAGGAATTCCTGCGGTGTGCCGGCGGAGCGGAACGTGAACGTATCGCGAACGAAGGAGATCCTGTCGGCAGGAACACCTGCGCCCGTGAATCGCTCGATGACGTGGCTCTCGACGCCCCAGGTCATCGGGCTGACAAACCCTTCGGGCGGCGGGGGCGTGTAGGCCGAGCTGATACGGAGAATCTGGGCGACGAGCGTCGGATCGTTGGGGATCCAGTTGCCCATGACGATGCGTCCGCCGGGACGGGCGACTCGCACCAACTGCTTGGCCACGTCGAACGGCTTCGGGGCGAACATCGCGCCGAAGAAGCTGACCACCATGTCGAACGAGCCGTCGGGAATTCCCTCGAGGATCGTCGCGTCGCCCTGCTGGAACTTGAGGTTCGACAGGCCGAGCTCAGCGGCGCGCCGGTTCCCCGCCTCGACCAGGTTGCGGGCGATGTCCACGCCAAGGACGTCGGCGCCGGCCTGCGCGGCGGGCAGTGCCGTTGTCCCGTCCCCGCACGCCACATCCAGGACGCGCATGCCGCGACGGATGCCGATCCGCTCGACGAGTGCCTCGCCGCTCTCGCGCATCGTGGCCGCGATACGTGTGAAGTCGCCCTTTTCCCAAAGCGCCTGATTCGGGTTGATAGCAGCAGTAGTAGTCATAAGATTTCTTCCTCTCGCGGCCGAGTTTTCCAGCCGACTCACCAGATAGATCGGAAGATCACACAAAGACCCGCCACATCACCAGATTGATCCCCAGATCGTTGCAAAATGAGCCGCAGTGCGGGCACGCGTGAGCGGGCCGAGCGTGTCGGCTCCATTTGCCGGTTAGACCGCCGAGTTCGGCACACTGCTCATCTCTAAAGGACTCGTCAGGCAGAACGGCCACCTCACCCGACGCGGCACTGCATTACCGTCTTCGTTCAGCTCAACCGCGTCATATACCTTCGGCCGACACCGAAGCACCAGGCAGCACGACTCAGTCGCTGATCACAGCTACCGCCTTACCGCCGAAATCATGTCTGGATTCGAAATCCCTTGGGGCACGTCGAACTTCAACCAACAGGTCTTGTTTGATATTACGTAAGTCATCGCTTTGCAGTCATCATTCCTGTGGCAGAGATCGGAGCATGCCTCCGCAGACGCAACTTGCACCCAGCCATCTGGGTTGATGTCGTGGTGATCGAAGTTCACGCCATGCTGAAGTGGGCCCATGAGCGTCTTTTGTGATTTCGCGACAAGCGGCATGTGCAGCGCGACGGCCCCAAATAGCAAGAGTGGCCCCAGAACGCGAAGCCGGCCGTGAACGTTCGGTGAGAACGCTGGCACCTTGAACAGGCCGAAATCCGACCCTCCAATGTATGGCGCGAGCGTCACAATCAAACCAAGGCCGAGCAGAGTGACGCCGAAAGGCTGGGGTAACCCAAGTAGCTGCAGAATACTGTCATTCATTGCGATCTCTCCGTGCACAGTCTCTGCGGTCTAACTCCAGACAAACCGCCAGATCTCCAGATAGATCACCAGATCCCCAGATCGCCAGCTTGATCACGAGCTCACCAGATCACGAGATCACCAGGCTCGCCGACGTCACCGCGTTGCCTTCTGCAGCGTCGCCGCTGCCTCCTGCACTTGCGAGGCGAGGGCGTTCACGGCCGCCGACACGGTCCGGACCCCTCCTTTGGCTTCGTCGAACCGGTCCTCCTCGAGCCCTTCCCGAATCTGCGGCATCGTCTTCACGCCGTAGCCGGTGTAGAAGCCGGGCGCGTAAATCTGATGCTTGAACCAGTCGCGCCGCGGCAGGCCGTCACCGTTGCCCAGCTTGCGTTCCGACTGGAGCAGCAGCTTGTTGAGCGCGCGCAACTCGCTTCGGCCGACCAGGGTCGCCGAGGGCACACGATCCACACCCGAGTAGGCCTGCTCGTAGGCCTGTCCCGCCTTCTGGAGCGACTCCACCGCCGCCCGCACCGGGGCAAGGTCCACGTTGGCGTCCTTCTTCGACGCCGCGAGTTTCTCGAGCTCCACGACGTAGCGCATCAGCGTGTCGGCCGTGTCGGTGAACTGGAACGGCAGCACCGGCGCGTCGGCGAGCCGCAGCAGGAGCGTGCCGGTGAGCTGCGACAGCGTCCGGCCGTAGGCGAAGTCGCCGTCCGAGTATTTCGTGTACCAGTTGATGCTGTCGTAAATGGAGTGGTAGATGCCGCCGTTGCTCTCGCCGCCGAAGCCGACGTTGAGCGCCGACAGCGTGACGTGCTGCAGGAACGGCGTGAAGTCCGATCCCGAGCCGAGCGGTTCGAGCCACAGATCGGGATCCTTCTCGCGGTCTGCCTTCTCCGGTTCCTTCGTGTCCTTCACCTGGTGCTGCCAGGCCTCCTCGGCCACCGACTTGCCGCTGCGTGGATCCATCACCTCACGCGCGACCTCGGTCATCATCTGCTGCAGCCCGTGCGAGCCGCCGGCGCTCAGCCAGCCTTTGCCGGTGCTGTCGGAGTTGATGTAGACCGCGGCCTTGTCGCGCAGTTCCGCGGCGTGCTTCTCGGCCCATTCGGTCGATCCGAGCAGGCCCCACTCCTCGCCATCCCACAGTGCAAGGATGATGGTGCGCTTGGGCCGCCAGCCGCCCTTGAGCAGCTCCGAGAGGCCGCGTGCCGTCTCCATCAGCGCCACCGCGCCGCTCGTGGGATCGTCGGCGCCGTTCACCCACGCGTCGTGGTGGTTGCCGAAGATGATCCACTCGTCGGGATAGGTCGATCCCTCGATACGGACGATGACGTCGTGGAGCGGACGGTTCTGCCACTCGAACGCGAGCTTCACGTGCGCCTGGGCCGGGCCCGGCCCGACGTGATACGTGATCGGCAGCGCGCCGCGCCACTCCTCCGGCGCCACCTTCCCCTTGAGCGCCTTCAGCAGCGGCAACGCGTCGCCGTACGAAATCGGCAGTACCGGGATCTTCAGGATGGTCTCGGCGTTCTCGCGAGCCAGCTTCTTCGCGCCCGGCTCAGACGCCCAGCCCGGGCTCAACGGATCGCCGGGATGAATCGGCATGTCCATCACGCTGCCGCGCTGGACGCCCTGTTCGGGCCGGAACGCGCCGCCCGGATACACATCGCCCTGGAAGTACCCGTCGTCTCGCGGATCCGAGTAGATGAGGCAGCCGATCGCACCGTGCTCGAACGCCACCTTCGGCTTGATCCCGCGCCAGCCGCCGCCGTAGCGGGCGATCACGATCTTGCCCTTCACGTCGACGCCAAGCTCCTTGAGCTTGTCGTAATCGGCGGGCATGCCGTAGTTGACGTACACCACTTCGCCGGTCACGTCGCCGTCAGCCGAGTAGGCGTTGAAGACCGGCGTTGAGTCCGCGTCGCCGGAGTCCGGATCGTCGGCCAGCACCGGCTCCTTGATTGCCATCGCCTGCTTTGCCGGCGCGACCATCTCGACGACGCGCTCGGTCGGCCACGGCATCAACGCTTCGAAGGTTTCGATCTGCGCGTTCAGCCCCCATGACTTGAACTGCTGCAGCGCGTACTCGGCGACCTTGCGCGATCCGGGACGGCCTGCCACGTGCGGCTCGCCGGCCATCACCGTCATGTACTCCTTCAGGCGCGCGCTGTCGGGCACCTTGCGGAACTGCTCTTCGCGCTGCCGCTGAGACGTCAGCGCATCGGCGGGAAACCCGCGGATTGCATTCGATTGCGCGCGTGGAACGATGACCGCGACCGAGACGAGGGCGAGCACGGCCGAAACGAGGCGGAGGGTTCGTCGCATGGATGCGGATCCTTCAGGCGAGTTTCCGGAGAATGAAGCACTTCAGGTAATAGGTTTCAGGAACGCCGAGCAGGACTGGATGATCGCGGCCCTGCATGCGCTTCTCGACGACGGTGACCGGCGTGTGGCTGTCGACGGAGGCTTCGTAGAGGACCTGTCCGAACATCGCCTCGTCCACGTTGTAGGAGCAGCTGCAGGTCACAAGGTACCCTCCCGGGTTCAGCAGACGGAGGGCGCGCAGGTTGATCTCCTTGTATCCGGCAAGCGCCTTCGGCACCGCGGCCTTGTTCTTCGCGAACGCCGGCGGGTCCAGCACGATGGTGTCGAACCGGGCGTTCTCCCGCTCGAGATGCCGCAGTTCGTCGAACACGTTGGCCTCGCGGGCCTTGACGTTGGCAAGGCCGTTCCTGGCCGCGTTGTGGGTGATGCGCGCCACCGCGTCCGCGGAGCTGTCGAGCGCTTCGACCTCGCTCGCGACTCCAGCCAGCCGCAACCCGAATCCGCCGTTGTAGCTGAAGCAATCGAGCACGCGGCCGCGGGCGTAGCGGGCTGCGGCCTCGCGGTTCTCACGCTGGTCGAGAAACAGTCCCGTCTTCTGCCCGTGCCACGGGTCGACGTCGTAGCCAACCGGGCCTTCACGGACGGAGACGGTCGGTGGAACCTCCCCGAACAGCGCTTCGACCTTCTGTTCCAATCCCTCCAGAAGCCGCACCTTCGGATCGTTGCGCGCAAGCACGCCTGTGGCGCCGGTCAGGTCCACCAGCATCGGAACGATTTTGGGGAGAAGTCGATCCATGCCCTGCGACAGGGCTTGCACTACCAGCACGTCTGCGTAGCGATCGACAATGAGCGACGGCAGCAGATCCGCTTCGCCGTGTACGAGTCGGAAGGCCGTCGCGTTCAGGTCGAGCGAATCGCGAAAACGGATCGCTGTTTCGAGCCGGGCGCGCCAGAACCCGTCGTCCACGACCGCCTCGCCGCGCGAGACGACGCGCAGGACGATCTGCGACTGATCGCTGAACAGCGCGTGACCCAGCAGCTTGTCCTTCGCGCCAATCACGCGCACGATCGCGCCCGGCGAGCCACCGGTCACATCACGGACATCGGAACGGTAGATCCAGGGATGGCCGGCGCGGAGGCGGTCCTCGCCCCGGGCGGTGATGCGGGCGGTCGCGGACACAGGGGATTCGACCTTATCATGTTCCCCGCATCTCATGACGACACGCCGACTCCGCGTCGGGGTCCTGGGCGCCGGCGCCTGGGCCACCTTCGCACACCTCCCGGGCTTCCGCCGCGATTCGCGTTGCGAGCTGGTAGCCATTGCCGACCCGCAATTCGATCTGGCCCGCGCTGCCGCGGTCCACTTCGAGATCCCGATGGCCGCTTCCGATCACCGGGCGGTCATCGAGCGTGACGACATCGATGTCATCGACGTCTGCACCCCGAGCCACACGCACTTCGAGCTCGCGTGGGCGGCGCTCGAAGCCGGCAAGCACGTGCTGTGCGAAAAGCCGGTCGCCTACGATTTCCGCGACACCCGGCGGGCGGCGCAGGTCGCCCGCGACAAGGGTCTCAAGACAAAGCTCGGGTTCACGTTCCGATACGCGCCGGCGATGCGCTATATGCGCAAGCTGATCGCCGACGGGTTCATCGGACAGCCGTTCATCTTCAACGGCTTCGAGCAGAACTCGCAGTGGCTCGATCCGCAGACGCCGCTGCGGCAGGCGGATCACCTCGCCGATCAGGCGGAGCTGCAGGTATCGTCGCTCGAAGGCTACGGCGCGCCGATCATCGACATCGCCCACCTGCTGGTCGGCGCCGACCTGTCGGCCGTCGTCGGGACGATGCGCAACTTCATCCCCGAGCGGGTGGTACGGGCGACGGGCCGGATGATGCGCATGAACATTGACGATGGCGACATCTTCATGGGCGAGTTCGCCAACGGCGCGCTCTGTTCGGTCCAGACCAGCTTCGTGACGGTAGGCAACTATCCGGGGATCGAGGCACGGGTCTACGGTTCGAAGGGCGCGCTGATCTGTCGTCTGGTCGAGGAAGCAGGCATCTGCGAGCGGCTGTGGTCGGCGACGCCCGACCAGGTGGAGTTCCGCGAGCTCACCGTGCCGGCGGAGTTCTATCCGCCGGGCGGGTCGCGGGAGGAGTCGTGGCGGTCGCTGTTCTACGCCAACCTGATCGCCAGCTTCATCGGCGAGATCCTGAGCGACAGCCCGGAGAACGAAGGGAACTTCGACGATGGCGCCTGGGTGCAGGAGACCATCAACGCGGTCGAAGCGTCCTTTCGTCAGCGGCGCTGGGTGACGCTGCCGCTCGCATGACGCCTGCCGCCGCGCTCGATCGGTTCTTCGACGCGTACTACCGTCGCCGGCCGGTCACGGCCACGTTTACCGGCGTGCACGCCTACGACCGGGAGCTGCCGGACTGGTCGCCGGACGGACTGGACGCGGCTGCCGCGGAGATGCGCGATCTTCGGCGGATGCTCGACGCGGCGGGTCGCGTTCCGGATCACGATGTCCGCGTGTTCCCGGAGCAGGTGGACCTGGCCCTGGCGGACGCGTTCCTCGAGATCCAGATTGCCGAGCACGAGGGACCGCACTTCTACCGCGGCAACCCTGCGCTGTGGACCGGCGAGGCGATCTTCTCGGTCATCTCGCTGGTGACGCGCGACTTCGCTCCGCTCGACGAACGACTCGAGGCCGCCGCGACGCGCATGCACGCTGCTCCGGCGTTCCTCGAGGCGGCCCGCCGCACGCTGCGAGCGGCCCCGGCGTCGTGGCGCGACAAGGCGCAGCGCGAATGCGACGCCGCCGAGATCCTGTTCGGCCGCACCCTCCCCGTCTTTACAAATGACACGGGGACTGTCCCCATGACATTTGTAAAGGCGTGCGGGGCGGCACGCGCGGCGTTTGCGGATTTTCGCATCTGGCTGGAACGGGATGTCGCAATTGCTGCCGACGGTGCCGAGCGCGCGGGGACCGAGTTCCTTTCCCTGCTTCTTCGGCGCGGCCACTGGTGCAACACGCCGATCGACGAACTGCTGCGCGAGGCGACGGCCGCCCTCGACGAGGCCCACGCCGGGTTGCAGGAGCGGCTCCGCGATGCGGGCATCGAGTCGTGGCCGGCGGCCCAGGCACGACTGGCGGCACACCACCCCTCGGCCGGCGAGTATCTGCAGCGGTTCACCGACACGTGGCAGCGTTGCTACGACGCGGCAATCGCCGCCGATCTCGTGACCTGGCCGGACCGCCCGATCCGCTACGTTCCGATTCCGGCCCACACCCGCGACGCCGCACCGCTGCTCTACTACCTCTTCTACCGCTCGCCGGCGCCTTTCGATCGGATCCCGGTTCACGACTACGTCGTCACCCCCATCGACGGCCTTCCGCCCGACGAAGTCGAACGCCGCTTGACCGCCGCCAACGACAGCACGATCCTCCTCAACCACGTCGTCCACCACGGCGGCCTCGGCCACCATGTCCAGAACGCGCACGCCTACGCGTCCGCCTCGCGGATCGGGCAGGTCGCGGCCGTGGACGCGGCGAGCCGCATCGCGATGTTCGCGGGCGGCACGGTTGCCGAAGGATGGGCCTGCTACGTGTGCGACCTGGCCGAGGAGATTGGCCTGCTCTCGCCGCTCGACGCCGTTGCGCAGCAACATACGCGGGTCCGCCTCGCGGCCCGCGCGGTCGCGGACCTGTCCCTGCACACCGGCGTCATGAGCTCAGCCCAGACCGCGGCGTTCTACCAGGCGCGCGGCCTGATGCCCGCCGCCGCGGCCCAGGCCGAAGCGGTCAAGAACGCGATGTTCCCCGGCGCCGCGGTGATGTACTGGCTGGGCACGCGAGAGATCCACCGGCTCCGGTCGGCCATCGCGCGACGCGAGGGCGCCGCGTTCTCGTTGAAGCGGTTCCACGACCGCTTCCTGAGCTTCGGCGCGATCCCGGCGCTGCTCATCTCGCGGCTGATGACCGAGGAGACGGCGTGTTGATCCGGCTGCTGTGCCTCTTGCTCTCGGCGGCGCTGGCCGGCGCGTGCGCGCGATCCAGCACCGGCCCGGCCCCGTCCAACGAGCTCTTGATCGTCGGCTACGATCGCGAACCGGACACGCTCAACCGCTTCAGCACGCACATCCTCGAGGACATCCAGACCTGCGTCATCGAGGGGCTGACCATCACCGACGACAAGATGAACGTGATTCCGCTGCTCGCCTCCGAAGTGCCGACGCTCGAGAACCAGGGCGTCGTGCTCCGCAAGGACGGCGGCATGGACGTCGTCTGGAAGCTCAAGCCGAACATCGCCTGGCACGACGGGACCGCGCTGACCTCTGCCGACGTGAAGTTCACGGTCGACGCGATCAACGACCCGGCCTACAACCCCGAGAGCACCGACGGTTTCGACCGGATCTCGTCGGTGGACACGCCCGACCCGCTGACCGCGATCGTCCATTACAAGGAGATCTACGCGCCCTACGCGCTGCAATTCATTCGCGGACTGTTCCCGAAGCACGTGCTCGAAGGGCGCGACATCGATCGCGCGGCCGACTACAACCGCGCGCCGCTCGGCACCGGTCCCTATAAGGTCGCCGAGTGGAAGAGCGGCGAGTACATCCGGCTCGAGCGGGTGCCAAACTACTGGCGCGGCAGCGAGTACCCGCACATCAAGCAGATCCTCTTCCGCTTCATCCCCAACACCAACACCCGCATCAACCAGCTCAAGAGCGGAGAGGTGCACCTGGTGGCGATGTTCCCGTGGGACAAGCACCGGGAGGTCGAAGCGATTCCGGGCATCACAGTCCGCCGCACGCCTGGCAACGCCTACGAACACGTGACGCTCAACGAGCGGCGGGTGCCGGCGTTCCGCGAGCTGAAGGTCCGACAGGCGCTGATGCACGCGATCGATCGGGAGACGATTGTGTCCGCGATCCTCGACGGCCTCGCGCCCGTCACCAACGGGGCCATCCAGCCGGTCTCGTGGGCCTACACGCCGGATGTGACCACCTACCCGTTCGACGTGGCCCGCGCGAAGAGCCTGCTGGACGCGGCTGGCTGGCGCGACACCAACGGCGATGGCGTCCGCGACAAGGATGGCCAGCCGCTGAAGTTCACGCTGATCACCCAGGCCGGCTTTGCGGTCCGCGAGAGCGTCGCCCAGGTGCTGCAGCGGCAGTTTCGCGACATCGGCATCGACATGGCGGTGCAGCTCGTCGACGGCACGAGCATCAGCGGCCTCTGGTTCGAGGGCAACTTCGACGCGATGCTCCACTGGTGGCAGATGCCGGCCGACCCGGAGCTGACGCTCTTCTTCGCGGCCGACCGGATACCGCCGAGCGGTCGCAACATCAACTACTTCGAAGACCAGCGCGTCACGGCTCTCTCGTACGCCGCGGATCGCACCGTCGACCAGAACGCGCGCAAGCGCCTGCTGATCGAGGCACAGCAGCGGATCGCCGAGCTGCTGCCGGAGCTTCCGCTCTACTCGATCACCAAGCTCGACGCGGTCCCCGCGACCCTGCAGGGGTTCACCGGTAATCCGACCAACACCGGCGTTTTCTGGAACGTCCACGAATGGGCGTTCCGCTGATCCGCCGACTCGCGGCGACGCTGCCGCTGATGCTCGCGATCTCGGCCGCGGTCTTCGCGCTGCTCCATCTCGTGCCGGGCGGTCCGCTCGCCGTCTACCTCTCCAACCCCGACGTGCGGCCCGAGGATCTCGAACGCCTCAAGCGCGCGCTGGGACTCGATCAGCCGGTGTGGCGGCAGTATCTCCTCTGGCTCGCGGGTTTCTTCCGCGGCGACTGGGGCTTCAGCTACAGCGACGGACGGCCGGTCGTCGATCGCGTCCTCGAGCGCCTGCCGGCGACCATCGAATTGGTCGGCGCCGCACTGACGCTCGCGATCCTGTTTACGATTCCGCTGGGTCTGATCGCGTCGCTGTCACGGCAGTGGCCGGCACGTTTCGCATCGGTTGCGTCGTTCGCCGGACTGTCGCTGCCGGTCTTCTGGTTCGGCCTCCTGCTGCAGCTCGTCTTCTCGATCGGGCTCGGCTGGCTGCCGTCCTCGGGGCGCACCACCCCAGGCCTTGGCGGCCCCGTCGATCGCCTTGCCCATCTCGTCCTGCCGGCGACGATGCTGGCCGCCGTTCACGCCGCGGCGTGGTCACGGTATCTGCGTGCGGCCGTGGACGACACGCGACGGCAGGTCTTCGTCGTCGCCTCGCGCGCACGCGGCACGCCGGAGCCGGCGGTGCTCGCCCGCCACGTCCTCCGGCCGGCCATTCTTCCGGTCGTCACCATCGTCTTTCTCGATGCCGCACTGATGGTGACCGGCACGGTCGTCACGGAGAGCGTCTTTGCCTGGCCCGGGCTCGGGAGTCTTTTCACCGAGGCGCTGGCGCGACGCGACTACACCGTGCTGATGGCGCTCCTGATGGTTGCCTCGACGGCTGTCGTTGTCTTCAACCTGATCGCAGACCTCGTGTATCCGCTCATCGATCCGAGGGTTCGCGCGTGATCCGAGGCAGCCGTAGTGTCGCCGTTTGGATCCTGGCCGTGCTGGTCGTCGCCGCCGCGCTCGCGCCGTGGCTATCGCCGTTCGCGCCCGACGCGCTGGACCTGGTGAACCGGCGTGCGATGCCGTCCGTGGTGCACTGGTTCGGTACCGACGATCTCGGGCGCGACCTGCTGTCGCGGGTGCTGTCCGGCGCACGCGTCTCGCTCGCGGTCGGCCTGCTGTCGGCCGGTGTCGCGGGGCTGATCGGCGTTGGTATCGGCGCTGCGAGCGGCGTCGCCGGAGGCGCCGTGGATACCATACTGATGCGGCTGACCGACGCGGCGCTCTCGGTGCCGCGGCTGCTTATGTTGATGGTCGCCTCGGCCGTACTCAGCCCGTCGATCCCGCTGCTGGTGCTGCTGGTCGGCCTGGTCGGCTGGATGGAGACCGCGCGGGTGACGCGAGCGGCCTTCCTGACCGGCCGCGAGCGCGAGTTCGTGCTCGCGGCGCGGGCCTGCGGCGCCTCGACGCCGCGGATCGTCGTCGAGCACCTGCTTCCTGCCGCGGCACCGGCGATTGCCGTTGCCGCGACCCTCGCCGTCGGCCGCGGCATCCTGCTCGAGTCGGCGCTGAGTTTTTTCGGGATCGGGGTCCAGCCGCCAGCCGCCAGCTGGGGCAATATGCTCTACCAGGCCCAGTCGGCGATGAGCACCGAGCCGTGGCTCGCGCTCTTTCCGGGCCTGTTCATCTTTTTGACCGTCGCGGCCGTCAATAGTCTTGGGGACAAGATGGCCAAGTCGCGAACCTCGTGACGTGGTGAGCTGTATGGCCGACATCGAGCTGAAGCCAGTTCTGAAAAGTCAGTACCACGCCGCGCTGGCCATGCTTCGCGACGCTGTGCAGAAGTGCCCCGATGATCTGTGGACCGCGCCGGGGCACGTCAGCGCGTTCTGGCAGGTTGCCTACCACACGGTCTTCTTCACGCATCTCTACCTGTATCGCGATGAAGCGTCGTTCGAGCCATGGGCGGGACATCAGCGGCGGGTGCAGCACCAGGACGGGCTGACCGGACGAGCGGACCCCGAAAGCACGCTGCCGCAATTGCCGGATCCGTATTCGAAGACCGAGGTGCTCAACTACTGGCAGGTGTGCGACGACATGGTGGACGCCGCCGTGGACGCGCTGGACCTCGAGGCGGCTGACTGCGGCTTCTCGTGGTACAAGGTCTCGAAGCTCGAACATCAGCTGATCAACCTGCGGCACGCGCAACATCACGCGGCGCAGCTTGCCGACCGGCTTCGCACGGCGAGCGATCGGCACGTCAAATGGGTTGGCGCGGGCCCCGGCCGGACATCCTGACGCCGGTTGAATCACGAGCGCGCGCGGCATGCCACTTCTCGCTCAGGAGATCACCGAACAGCTGCATCGGATGGCCGGCGCCGAGCGCTGGGGCGTATCGGTGGAGGCCTTCGGGGCATCGCTGGAGCGCAGCGTGGCGAAGTGCGGCATCACCGACTCGAAAGCCATCGCACGCGCGGTCGCGACGTTGCACCTCGAGGACCTCGCGCTCGCGTGTGCCTGCGAGCGCGGGGCCGAAGCGGCGTGGGACCACTTCGTCCGCGAATTCCGGCCGACCCTCTATCGGGCCGCGTCGGCAATGGCCGGCGAGGACGGGCGCGAGCTTGCCGACTCGCTCTACGCAGACTTGTACGGGCTCGGAGAGCGCGACGGTGCACGACAGTCGCTGTTCCGCTACTACCACGGGCGCAGCAGCCTGGGGACGTGGCTGCGTGCGGTGCTGGCGCAGCGGCACGTGGATCTGGTGCGCTCGCGACGCCGCGTCGAGCCGCTGCCCGAAGACGATGATCCGTCACCGCTGGTCGCACAAGGGGCGCCGCTCGACGACGAGTCACGCCGCCAGGCGGCGCGGGTTCGCGACGCGCTCGCGGCGGCGACGGCACGGCTGGCCCCGCGCGACCGCCTGCGTCTTGCTTGGTACTATGCTCAGGGGATGACGCTGGCGCAGATCGGACGGCTGTGCCGTGAGCACGAGGCGACCGTTTCACGCCGCCTGAGCCGCTCACGTGCCACGCTCCGGTCCGACGTGGAAGCTCAGCTCCGCGAGGCGGGGCTGGGCCGACGCGAGATCGATGAGTGCTTCGCCGCAGCGGCGGCGGACGCCGGAGACGCGAACCTGGCCGAACTGCTGGGACCAGCCGAGCCGCGCAAGGAATCGGCCGCGGCGCGTTCCAGGATCAGGGAACGATCGTCATGAGTATCGGTCCGCGCGATCGGGTCGTCGAAAGCTTGCTGCGAGGCAACCTCACGGCAGCGCAGCCGTCCGCGGCCTGTCTCGACGCAGAAACGCTGGCCGCCTGGGTGGATGGCGGGCTCGACACGGAGTCGACGGCCCGCGCCGAGGCGCACGTCGCGAATTGCGCGTATTGCCAAACGGTGGTGGCCTCGATGGTTCACGTGTCCGATGCAATCGGCGCCACATCGTCCCTCGGTGAGCCTTCGGAGCGGCCGTGGTGGCAACTCAACATCCGGTGGCTGGTGCCGCTGCTCGGAGCGGCGACCGCGGCGCTGCTTTGGATGGTCGTCCCTCAGGAGGCACCGCGATCGGCCCCACCGCTCGTACCGGAGTCGAAGGACACCGTCGGAGCGCGGTCGGCGCCGAGCGACGCGCGCGCGCCGGACCAGGCCGCATCTGCTCCGTCGACCGCCACGTCTGCAGCGTCGCCGTCAGCCCCGCCACCCGTCGAGCCGTCTGTTAGGAAGGCGCGACCCGCAGAGACGCCGGCACTGTCGAAGGAGATTGACCGGCAGGCGCGCGATCAGGCGGGCGCGATGGCGAAGTCCGAAGCGCCGTCGAGGGCCGATGCGCCTGCAGCACTCGAGGAGACCATCGCGCAGGAACGACGCAGGGAGGCGGAGCCGCTGCCAGCGCCGGCAGCGCCCGCTCCGCCCGCGGCCGCGGGCGCGCTGGGGGCGACAAGCGCGATGCAGAATCGGGCTTTTGTAGAGGCGCTGCCGCTGATCGCGTCCCGAGATGCTGCCGTGCAATGGCGCGTTCGCAACGGCTCGATCGTCGAACGAAGCGTCGATGGCGGCGGGACGTGGACGGCCACAGAGGGGAACGCTGGAACCGGAGTACTGGCCGGCGCGTCGCCAGCGCCTGAGGTCTGTTGGCTGGTCGGCCGCAGCGGGCTCGTTCTGGTTACACGCGATGCCCGGACCTGGCAGCGCGCCACCGCGCCTGTCGTCGAGAATCTTGTTGGTGTGGAAGCGACCGACGAGCGCCGGGCGACCGTCCGAACCGCAGCCGGAGCTGCCTACGAAACCGACGATGGCGGCGCGACCTGGCGCCGCGCGCAGTGACGGGGGACAGTCCCCTACGAAATCGTAAGGGGACGGGCCCAGACAATTCTGTCAGGGGACTGTCCCCTCCTTCAGTTGGCGCTGATAGCTGTCGGCGTCGAATCGGCCGGCGGATACCGCGATCAGGCCGTCGCGGCTGAAGCGCCACTGTTCGTAGCCGCTGATGCGGACCGGGCGGCCGGTCCCGCCGGGGCCGGTGTTGGTACCGGTCAGTGTCCAGCGATAGATCGCGTGCTCGCCGAGGTCGATCGCCTCGTCCATCGACACCCGCATGTCCGGAAATGCCGTCATGAAGCCGGCGGCGACGTTGGCGATCGCCGGACGCCCGACCGCAGCCTCGCCGTCGTTGACCGTCAGCGACCCATCGGGCGCGAAGAAGCTCGCGACCCGTGACGGGTCCTGGCTGCACCACGCCGCCGTATATCGCGACGCGAACTCGCGCAGCCCGTCGGGGATGGGCGCGATCCCGCGAATCTCGAAGCGGCCGTGGGTGCTCGTCAACCCGATCGCCATCCGCCGGCCATCGTCGAACTCGAGCGCGAGATCCTGGACGCCCGCGATCACCACCGCTTCGGCAATGTCGCCGACGTCCATCGTGCCTTCGATGGGGCCGTTGGCCTCCGACGGGCGGACCATTCGCGTGTCATCCACCGATCGCGTCAGTCGGTAGAGCACCTCGCGGAGGAGCACCGCGCCGCCATACAGCTTCGCGATGCCCTCGGAAACCGTGATCGTCCGGGACGGCATGCCGCTGATACTACTTCGCCAGCGGATCCGGACGCAGCTGGAAGTGCGCGGCCAGCGGGCGCGTGCCCTTGCCGCCCTCGATCAGCCAGGGCGTGCGATCGCCGTTCGCCGCCCACAGCCCGCGGCCCTTCCAGCCGGCCTTCGGATCGTCGATGCGGCCGTCGAAGCCCTTCGCATAGAACCCCAGCGGATACGGCACGCGGAGCACGACCATCTTGCCGTCCTTGAGCGCGACCAGGCCGTCGTTCAGGTTTCCGGTGGACATCGGCACGTCCTCACCGAGGCCGAAGGTGTTGTGCTGATCGACCCACGAGTAGTAGCTCGACTCGGCGCTGTTGTCCCCGATTCCCTGGAAGCCCGGACCGGGGTACTTGTAGAACGACCACCCTTCGGGACAGTGATCGCCGGTGGCCTTGGGACCGTTGAGCGGCCCCTTGCACTTGCGCCGATCGAAGCTGCCGATGTGGCCGCTTCCGAGCGACACCCAGACCACGCCCTTGCTGTCGATGTCGGCGCCGCGCGCGCCAAAGCCGGGGGCGGGCACGTTGTAGACCTCGGCCAGCGCGGTCTCGGGCGGATGCGAGCCCGGCACGAGGCGAACGACCGCGCCGGGGACCCCGAGCGTCGCGCCCCAGATCGAGCCGTCTACCGGACTCGGCATCACGGCGTAGAACGGCGAATTGATTCGCTTGTCCTTGGTCGGATCGACCGGCTGGTCCGGCTCGACGTATTCGTCTCGCTTGCCGTTGCCGTTGGTATCGAGGACGAGCGCCGTCCAGCCCTGCGCCGCCGCGGCATCGTGGGTGGCGTCCCACTTCTTCGTGTCGAGCCACCCGACCACCGGCCCGCCGCCGCTCGTCCACAGCGTGTCGTTGGCGTCGTAGCCGAACTGCGGGTGGTGCGTCGAGTAGCACGTCTCGATGAAGTCGTACTTCATCGTCTTCGGATCCAGCACCGCGATGTGGCGGATGGCGCGATCCATCGGGAACGCTTTCGCGGACGGATGGCTGGAGCCCGCCTTGCACCAGGCAGGATTGTCGTTGCCGCGTACCGAAGCGGCCAGCCACAGCCGGCCGTCGCGGCCGAACATCGAGTTGTGATTGTTGATTCGCGTCTCCCAGATGCGCTCGCTGCCCCAGTACGGCGACGGCATGGCCGGATCGAGCGCGGCGGCGTGCCCAGGCCCGAGGTTCAGCGGCATCTGCGGATCGCGGACCGGCGCCTTGAACGTGGTTGCCTCGTTGTTGACCGGGTCGAGAATCGGAATCAAGTCGGAGCTGTATTCCGGTGACCCGTACACCTTCCCGTACCCGTTCACCGTCGGATTGCGGCGGTCGCTCGAGATCAGATCGTGCAGGTAGTGCTTGTCGTCCATCCAGTCGCGAAGCGTGACGACGATGTTGCGCTCGACGCCTTGCGGGCGGGCGGGCTTGGCGAACGGCAGCTCGCCCTTCGCCACGCGATCCGTCCAGTCGCCGTAATTGGCGAACGATCGCTCGCCGAGATTCACCAGCTGTCCGTGCATCATGGCGCCGGCCTGGCCCGACTGGACGCGCCGCTTCCACGCATCGGCGCCGGTGGTAAACGGCCCGAGCGACTTCGGAATCGTGCGCGTGGAGAGCTGGCCAAGCTGATGGCAGCCGATACAGCCGGTGTTCTTCATCGCCGAGATCCACTGGCGCTGGGTCAGGCGCGGCGAAATGTCGTGCGCCTTTTCGCCGAACTCGCTCTCGGCGGGAATCTTCAGCATCGAGTACCAGTAGATGGCCGGGTAATACTTCGCGGCCTCGGCTTCGCTGGGCGCTGTCACCGCGGCGATGTTGAGCTGCGTTCCCGGCGTGGCGGTGGCCTTGGCGCTGTCCAGGAGGCCATAGCCGCGCGCCCACACCTGATACTTCGCCGCTGGCAGATCGGGCACGACATATCGCCCCTGATCGTCAGTGACGACGCTCTTGATGTAGCGGACGCCGAGATCGCGGGTTTCGGCGATGACCCAGACGCCAGCTTCGGGTCCCTTTGGTCCGGAGACCACGCCGCCGATGTCGTCAGGATCGATCGGCACCGCGCCCGCGGACTGGGCAAGCGGACCTGCATGCCAGGCAGAATTGAGGCCGATCAGCATGGCCGAGACGGCGATTACGGGGCGAACGTAGGGACGCATGCGCAATACCTCCACGATCGGCGGAGGGTAACACGAGGCCCACCCGCGCGCGAAAGGGGCGGCGCCAGCCCCGCAGGTCCCGTGTAAACTCCGTCGAGACTTCCATGTCCCGAGACGCCCAAACCGTCGTCCCAGCGCTCGCGCCGCCGCTGACCGCGAGCGAGGGTGCTTTCGCCTGGTGGCGCGAAGCCGATCAGCGTGCCCGCCGCGCCTTCGTTGCCTCAGCGCTCGGCTGGATGCTGGATTCGTTCGACGTGATGCTCTACTCGCTGGTCCTCGCGTCGTTGATTCAGGATCCAGCTATGCAGCTCTCGACGGCCGTGGCCGGGCAGCTCGGCGCACTCACGCTGCTCGCGGCGGCCGCCGGCGGGGTGGTCTTCGGCGTTGTCGCGGATCGACTCGGCCGAAAGCGCGCGCTGATGGCGGCCGTACTGATCTACTCGGTGTTCACCGCCGCCTGCGGCCTGGCACAAACGGTCCCTCAGCTCGCAGTCTTCCGCGTCCTGCTCGGGTTCGGCATGGGCGGCGAGTGGGCGACGGGCGTGGCGCTGGTCTCCGAGACATTCCCGGCGCGCCACCGCGGCAAGGCGCTGGCGTTCGTGCAGAGCGCGTGGGCGATCGGCTACGGCCTGGCCGCGCTGGTCAACCTGGTCGTCATGCCGGTGTGGGGCTGGCGCGGCGTATTCTTCGTCGGCGTGCTTCCGGCGCTCCTCACGCTCTGGATCCGGCGGAAGGTCGAGGAGCCGGAGATGTGGCACCGCACGCAAGCCACCGATCGAGGGCGCATCGGCGCGCTGTTCACCGGCGAGCGGGCGCGAACGACCACCTTTATCGTCCTGATGAACGCCTGCTGCCTGTTCGGCTGGTGGGGCCTGAATCTCTGGGTGCCGGCCTACCTGAACCTGCCGCCGGAACGCGGCGGCGTCGGCCTGTCGTCCTCGGCGATGTCGTGGTTCGTGATGTTCATGCAGGTCGGGATGTGGTTCGGCTACATCAGCTTCGGCTACATCGCCGACGCGGTCGGCCGGAAGCCGGCCTACATCCTGTTCGTGCTCATGGCCGCGGTGCTCCTGCCGATCTACGGCGTACTGCGCGAGCCGTGGATGCTGCTGCTCCTCGGGCCGTTCGTCGCGTTCTTCGGCACGGGATACTTCAGCGGCTTCGGCGCGGTCATCGCCGAGCTCTACCCCACGTCGGTGCGAGCCACCGCGGCCGGCGTCGGCTACAACGTCGGCCGCATCGCCAGCGCCGTCGCGCCATTCGTCGTCGGGTCCATGGCCGGGACCCAGGGGTTCGGCGTCGCGTTCGCGATCGTCGGGGCGGCGTTTCTGGGTGCCGCCATCATGTGGGCCGGTATCCCGGCGACCGGTAACAAGGAACTGGCCGCGTAAGGGTTCGCGGGGTTCTCGGGGTTCGCGGGGTTCTCGGGGTTCGCGGGTCTCGGGTTCGCGAGGTTCTCGAGGTTCTCGGGACCGGCTGGCGCCCTGCGCCCACCCGCGTTTCGCCTCCGTCGCCTTTGCCGCAAGATTTCTGGGCGCCGCCGTTCCAAGGACAGGACGGGCCACTTTCGGCCCGGCCTCG
Organism: uncultured Acidobacteriota bacterium; assembly: GCA_963709325.1. Lineage (GTDB taxonomy): Bacteria > Acidobacteriota > Vicinamibacteria > Vicinamibacterales > UBA2999 > VFZN01. Next base: position 1,477,527 of record CAVPVV010000003.1, read on the forward strand.
TTCAAGGAGCGGTTCACATGTCTGCACGTATCTGGGTTGGTGCCCTCTTTCTCGTCGGCGGCGCGCTGGCGGCGCGGCCGGCCGCGCCGGAGGCCACCGTGCCGCCGGCCGAACAGCAGGACCAGACCACCACGCTCGACGACCAGACCGAGCTGGCCATCACCGTCTACAACTCGGATCTCGCGATGGTGCGCGACGTCCGCCAGCTCCAGATCGCGCGCGGCACGGGCAACCTGCGCTTCATGGACATCGCGGCAACTGTGAACCCGGCGACGGTGCACTTCCGCTCGCTCACGGAGCCCTCGCGGGTAAGCGTGCTCGAGCAGAACTACGAGTACGACCTGCTCGAGCCCGACAAGCTGCTGCGCAAGTACGTCGGGCGAGACGTGACGCTGGTCCGTTCGCGGACGCAGGACGGCTCGACCGTCGAGGAGGAGGTGACGGCGCGGCTCCTCAGCTACAACAACGCGCCCGTCTGGCGGATCGGAAACGAGATCGTCACCGGGCTGCACGCCGAGTCGATTCGCTTCCCCGAGCTGCCCGGACACGCTGTTCTCGCGGCCGACGCTGATCTGGACGGTGGCCAATGAGGGCGCGCTGAAGCACCGCGTCGAAGCCTCGTACCTCGCCGGCAAGCTGGCGTGGAATGCCGACTACGTCCTGACCGTCGCGCGCGACGACAAGACGGCGGATGTCGAACGGCTGGGTGACGCTCTCGAACAACAGCGGCACAGCCTTCCGCAACGCCTCAGCTGCAGCTGGTGGCCGGCGACCTCAACCGGGTGCGCCAGCAGCTGGGCAAGATGGTCGCGATGGAAGCCGACATGCGTGGCGCGCAGCGCCGCCGCGCCGATGTCGCAGGAGTCGTTCTCCGACTACCACCTCTACACGCTGGGCCGAAAGACCACGATCAACAACAGCCAGACCAAGCAGGTCAGCATGCTCGAAGGGACCGGCGTCCCGGTCCAGAAGCGCTACGTCGTCGAAGGGCAGCAGTTCTACTACCGCAACGCCGCGCATCCGGGATCGCCGCTCAAGGACGTCGTCCAGGTGTTCTACCAGTTCAAGAACGAGGCGAAGGGCGGCCTCGGCATGCCGATGCCGGCGGGCACGGTCCGCGTCTACCAGGAGGACTCGAAGGGCGCGGTGCAGTTCGTCGGCGAGGACCGCATCAACCACACGCCGAAGGACGAGACGCTCAACCTCAAGATCGGCAACGCCTTCGACGTGATCTGCGAGCGCAAGCAGATCGACTTCGAGAAGATCTCGAGCGGCGTCTACGAGGTCGAGTACGAGATCACGCTCCGCAACCACAAGGCGGTGCCGATCACGGTGGAGGTGAACGAGCCGATCGGCGGAACGTGGCGGATGCTGAGCAGCAGCTTCGTGCACACCAAGACCGAAGCCTGGGCGGCGCAGTTCAACGTGCCGGTCGCCGCGAGTGGAGAGCAGGTGCTGAGGTATCGCGTGCGCGTCAACTATTGAGCGCGCCACGCGCGCGAACCAGCTGACTCTTGACTCTCGAACCGTCGCCGCCGCTCTAGTCCACCCGCAGCGCGGCGACGGGCTCCACCGCCGCGGCTCTCCTCGCCGGCAGATAGGCGGCGCCCACCGCGACCAGCGCGAAGCCGACGGCGACCATCCCATACGTTTCGGGATCGAGCGGCGTCACGCCGAATAGCAGCCCTTCGAGCCAGCGCGAGAGGCCAGCGGCGCCGGCCAGACCGAGTGCGAGGCCGACGAGGGTCAGCCGGGCACCATGGCGCACCACCAGCCGGATGACGTCGGCGCGCCCGGCGCCGAGCGCCATCCGGACGCCGATCTCCTGCGTGCGCTGCACCACCGTGTAGGCCAGCACGCCGTAGACGCCGATCGCCGCCAGCAGGCCGGCGATCGCCGCGAACAGGCCGACGAGCGCGGCGTAGAAGCGGGGGCGGGCGATCGAGCTCGAGAGAAGGTCGGTCAGCGGCGCCATCGCGTCGATGCCCGCCGACGCATTGGCAGCCGTCACCGCCGCGTGCACGGCCGGCATCAGCCGTGCGGGATCGCCGGTAGTCCGCACCGCGATCGACATGAAGCCGAACCCGAGCAGTTCCTGGGACCTCTTCGGCACGCCAGCGCGTTCGCGCAGCAGCAGCAGCTGCCGGTAGTCGAAGATCACCTCGGGCGTCGGCTCCTGCTGGACGCTGCCGTGACGCACGTTTTCGATGACGCCGATGATCCGCACCATCGTCGGCGGCATGTCCGGCTTCGCACCCCCATACCAGACCAGCGTCGCGCCAATCGGGCTGCTGTCCCGGAAGAACTGGTCGACCAGCGTCCGGTTGACGATGGCCACCGTCGGTGCGGCCGCATCGTCACCCGCATTGAATGCCCGGCCGGCGAGCACGGGAATGCCCATCGCGGCCAGGTAGCCGCCGGAGATCGACCGCACCTGCGGCGGGTTGGGCAGCTGGCGCATTTCCTCGGCGGAACGCCCCGGCGGTACGAAATAGCCGGCTCGATCGACGATGCCGATGAGCGCGCCGGCATTGCTGAAGCCGGCGGCCTCCACGCCGGGCGTGGCACGCAGCCGGGCGAGGATGTCCTCGATGGTCGCCGCCTTGCGCGCCGTCCCCTCCTCCTCGGGCAGCACGAGCTGAAACGCCAGCACCCCCTCGGGCTGGTATCCCTTGTCGACATCGGCAAGGCGCAGGAAGCTGCCGATCAGCAGGCCAGCTCCGACGAGCAGGGTGGTCGCAATCGCCAGCTGACCGACCACCAGCACGCTGCGCAGTCGGGTTTCGCCTGCCGCCCGGCCCGTCCGCACGGTCATTGCCAGCCGTACGTCGGCGCGCGAGGCCTGCAGCGCCGGCACGACACCGAAGGCCAGGCTGGCACCAGCGGCAATGGCTGCTGCGAGGAGGAGCAGTTGCGGGTCCACCGCGATTTCGCCGGCACGCGGCAGGAGGTTGCCGCCAAACACGAGCCGGAACACACCCTGGCCTTCGACAGTCGCCAGAGTTCGGATCAACGCGACGCCGGCAGCGCCGCCGCCGGCGCCCAGCAGCCCACCAGCCAGTGCGAGCACAGCGCTCTCGGTAAACAGCTGACGGACGATGCGGCCGCGGCTGCCGCCGATCGCGAGCCTGACCGCGAGCTCGCGCTGCCGGCTGGAGCCGCGCGCCAGCAGCAGGCACGCCACGTTGGCGCACACGATCGCGAGGACCAGCGCCACGGCCCAGAGGATCACCTGCAGCGCCGGCCGGACCGGCTTTACGACCTCCGTCTTCACCGGGGTGACGAGCATACGCCGCGGCACGTCGGAGTCAGGTCCGTTCGCCGATTTCCGAATTGCCGAAAAGAGCGTCGTCGCCTCTTCGACTGCGGCCTCCGGCGCGATGCCGGGCAGGAGGCGGCCGAAGACCTGCACGCCGGCTGCGTTCGCGGGCGGCGTCCTGAGGTCGCGAGCCACGACGGGGTCGCGGATCACGAAGGGGATCCAGAATTCGAAGTAGCCCGCCGGATCCTCGAATCCGTCCGGCATCACGCCGACGATCTCGGCCAACTGCCCGCTCATCAGCGTCGAGATCCGCGAACTGAGCGTCATCGTGGTGCCGAGCACTCCGGGATCGGATCCGAAGTACTGCCGCCACGCGCGGGCGCTCAGCACCACGACGCTGCGTCCTCCGTCCAGGTCGGCCGGCACCAGTGTGCGGCCGAGCATCGCCGGAGTGCCGAGCATCGCAAACCACTCCGGCGTGACCAGTCCGCCCGAGAGGCGTGCCATGCCTCGTGGCGTCGGCGCCATCACCTGCGGATCCCAACGTGTCGCGGCGACTATCTCCATCGTCGTCGTTCGCGACCGCCACTCGGCGAATTGCGCGTAGGTGATGACGCGAGGAGGCGGCGGCTTGCCGGGTTCCGGCGGCGGTGCCACCTCGGTGATCTGCACCAGGCGGTCGGACTCCGGGTAGGGCAACGATCGCAGCAGCACCGTGTTGACGACGCTGAGGATCGCGGTGGTGGCGCCGATTCCCAGTCCCAGGGTGAGGATGGCGGCGAGCGTGAATCCGGGCGTGCGTCTCAAGCCCCGGACTGCGTACGGAATATCCCGGCGCAAATCTTCGAGCCATGGAAACGATCGCGCGTCGCGCTGGCGCTCCTTCGTCTGTTCCACGCCGCCTAACGCGAGCCGCGCTTCGCGGCGCACATCCTCATCGCTCAGCCCGCGGCGGCGGTATTCGTCCTCCAGCAGCGCGAGGTGAGCGGCAATCTCGCGATCGAGATCGCGTTCGGCACGATCGGTGAAGAGCAGAGCCCGAACGCGGTGCCCGAATCGGCGGAGCATGCGGCTAGCCCTCGTTCAGCAGCAGCTTGTCGACGAGGCCCGATAGGCGCCGCCACTTCTCGGTCTGATCGGCCAACGCGCGCGTGCCGGACCGCGTGATGGCGTAGAACTTCGCCTCGCGGTTGCTCTCGGTACGCCCCCACTCGCCTTTGATCCACCCCTTCTGCTCGAGCCGGACCAGCGCCGGATACAGCGTCCCCTGGTTGAGGAGCAGCGGATGCTCCGACACCTGGTCCAGCCGCGACGCCAGGCCATACGCGTGCTGCGGCCCCATCGTCTCGAGCGCCCGCAGGATGATCAGGTCGAGAGTGCCCTGTAAGAGCTCGACCCTGGTGTCTCCGCTAGACATGCCAGTGGAGGGTTACAGAAGACCACTGGCATGTCAAGTGATCGTGCGGGTCGCTGTCGGGGCGCGCCCTCAGCCGTCGAGCCGGGGCTTGACCAGATGATGCTTTGCGGCGTCCTGGTACGCCTTCGCGAGCGCGATGATCTCGAGCTCGCGGTAGGGCTGCGCGTAGATGGTCGCGTTGGTCGGCGTGCCGGTTTCGGCGAAGCCATTCGGCAGGTTGATCGCCGGATAGCATGCCAGGTTCGCCATGTTGAAGTGACGCTGGGTCGGCGTCTGCGGACGCTGCGGCTCGGGCGGGCGAGGCGGCGCCGAGCCCTCGGTGGCTGGGCGCGGGCCAGGGCCGCCGACGCCGGTGTTGTTCGAGCCGACGATGTAGACGTCGACGTTGGCTGTCGCCTTCGCCAACTCCATCATCATCATCATCCGGACGCGCTGCGACTGCAGGTACTCGACCGCGGGCACCAGGCGGCCGGTCGGCCGGCCGCTGCGCGTGCCCTTCATCCGTCCGGCGCGGGCGTGCTCGTCGAAGAACACCGCGGATTCGACGCCGATCGCGCTGACGTTGGCCGGGACGTCCGGTACGTTTATCGGGATGAACTCGCGCACGCCGATCGCCTTCATCGTCTCGAGCGTCTTCTGCGCGTTCGCCTTCGCCGCCGGATTCGTGATTTCGTCGAACGAGTCCTGGATGATGCCGACGCGGAGCTTGTGGACGTCGAACTCCGCGTTCCAGTTGAACGGCATGTCGGTGACGCTCATGTCGCGTCCGTCGGGCCTGGCGAGCGCCTGCATCACCAGCGCCGTATCCTCGGCATAGCGGCAGATCGGCCCCAGGCGATCCTGGGTCCACGAGAGTGCCATCACACCGTAGCGGCTGATACGGCCGAAGGTTGGCCTCAGTCCGGCCAGCCCGCAGCGCGCCGCGGGACTCAGGATCGATCCGCTGGTCTCGGTGCCAATCGCAAACCCCACGCAGCCGGCTGAGGTCGCCGACGACGGGCCGGCCGACGACCCGCTCGATCCCTGCGTCGGATCCCACGGGCTCTTGGTCTGGCCGCCGAACCAGTTGTCGCCCCCGGCGAGCTCGCCGGTAGCCAGCTTGGCGATCAGCGCCGCGCCAGCGTCGCGCAGCATCTCGATGACGCTCGCGTCGTAATCGAACTGCTGGTCCTTGAACGGTGCCGCGCCCCACGTCGTCTTGAAGCCCTTGACCGAAATGATGTCCTTCGCGCCCCATGGGATTCCGTGCAGCGGCCCTTTGTAGTGGCCGGCGGCAATCTCGGCATCGGCGCGCTTCGCCTCGGCCATGCCGTAGTCGTCGAGGAAGGTGACGACGTTATTGAGCTTGCCGTTGTAACGATGGAGCCGCGCCAGATACATCTCAGTGAGCTCCACCGACGAGACCTGCCGGGTGCGAACCAGCTCGGCGAGGTGTCGCACCGGCCAGAACGCGACGTCCTCGAGATTCGACGGCCGTTTGAGCGCCGGCGGCTTGCTGATCTTGAACGGCTGCCGGGTCTTGTCCACCGTCATGCCCGGCACGACCGGACTGAAGTGGAACGGCGGCGAGACGTCGTTGGGAATGTGGACCGCGTGCAGCTCCTTGTACTGCGCCAGGTTGCGATTGGCGTTCTCCACCATCGCCTTGCGGTCTTCCTCGTCGATCTCCACTCCCGCGAGCTGCAGCGCGTCGGTCAGCATCGCCAGTGTGATGGTCTCCGTACCGGCATCCTGCATGCGAGCCCACAGCACGCCGGGAACCAGCGTCGAGCCGAGACCGATGCTCGCGAAATGCGTCATGAACTGCCGGCGGGAATCGAGCGTCGGGGACATGGCCCCGAATTATAGGCGGCTATACTCCCGGCATGGCCGCACTCCATCCTCAAATCGTGCACTTCACGATCGTCCTCGTCGTCATCGGTGTCGGACTGCGGTTGCTGTCGCTCCTTGGCCGTCCGGTGTTCGCCAGTCCCGCGGCGACGACCTTACTGGTCCTCGCGGCGGTGTGCTCGGTGATTTCGGTGCAGTCAGGGACGGCGGCGCACGGGCCGGTCGAACGCGTGCCCGGCTCCCGCCCGGCTGTCGTCGAACACGAGGAGTGGGGGGAGCGGGCGCGCAACGTCGCGCTCGTCCTCGGCATCATCGAGCTCGCGGGCGTCCTCCTGCGAGGTTCGCCGCGCGTCAGGATGGTCCATGCCGCCGCCGCGGTGGTCGGGCTGGGCGCCGTGTTCGCGGTATACGAAGCCGGCAAGCACGGCGGCGAGCTGGTCTACAACTACGCGGGCGGCGTGGGGCTCCGCTCCGGCGATCCGCAGGACGTCGACCGGCTGCTGCTCGCGGGCATCTACCACGAGGCCCAGGCGGAGCGGAAGGCCGGCCACCCCCAGGAGTCCGCCTCGCTCATCGGCGTCGCCGCCCACCGCTATCCGTCCGACGTCGAGGTGCAGCTGCTGGCGGCCGAATCCATCTTGCTGGACCAGAAGAATCCGCAGTCGGCGGTCGACGCTCTCAACGCCGTCCACCCGCCGCAGGGGAACCGCATCCTCCGCACCCGGCAGGCCACGCTGCTCGCCGACGCGTACGAGGCAGACCGGCCAGAGGGACGCCGCGGCCGCCGCGCTCGAGTCGGCGTTGAAGGAGTTCCCGAACGCGCGACTCCAGCAGCGACGGGACGAACTGCGCAAATAGGCTTCAGGCTTCAGGCTCTAGGCTTTAGGCCCGTCACGCATGTCACGCTGCACTCGTGACACGAAAGACACGGCAGGCAGTGGGACTCGTGTGACACGCCTGAAGCCTGAAGCCTAGAGCCTGACGTGAGCGCGCTTTCTACGCGCGCTCACGTCACCGCCGCGCGCACCGCGAAGCGCGCGTCCCGCCACTCTTCGCGCGCGAGGACGAGCGCGAAGCGATCCACGGCGTCCCAAGCGTCGACGAAGCGCGTGTAGAGCGGCGTGAACCCGAAGCGGAGGATGTCGGGAGCGCGGAAGTCGCCGATCACGCCGCGCGCGATCAGAGCCTGCATCATCTCGTAGCCGGCGGTCGAGTGCGCGAATGACGCCTGGCTGCCACGATCTTCGGTCTGGCGCGGAGTGACCAGCGTCAAGCCGTGCCGGGCGCAGCGTGATTCGACCAGCGAGATGAAGAGATCGGTAAGCGCGAGCGACTTGCCGCGAACCGCCGCGAGCCCGCCGTGCGCCTCGGCGGCGAGCACCGTGTCCACGCCGCACTCCAGGGCCGCGAGCGCGACCACCGGCGGCGTCCCGCAGACGAATCGCAGGATGCCGGCGGCTGGCCGGTACTCGGTCGTGAACGCAAACGGTTCCGCGTGGCCGAGCCACCCTGAGAGCGGTTGCCGCCAGTCGTGGCGATCCATCCACGCGGTGTGATCCGGATGCGCCCAGACGAACGCGGGGGCGCCCGGGCCGCCGTTCAGGTACTTGTAGCCGCAGCCGACCGCGAAGTCGGCGGCATCGCCGCCACGTCCACCCGCGTACACATCGACAGGCATGGCGCCGGCAGAGTGAGCGAGGTCCCAGATCACCATCGCACCGGCCGCGTGTGCGTCGCGCGTCACCTCCGCCATCCGGAACATGCGCCCGGTGCGGTAGTTGACGTGGGTCAGCATCAGGATCGCCAGCCGTTCGTCGAAGCAGGACGCCAGGTCGTCGGCGTCGGTCAGGACCAGCTCGAATCCGTGCGCGCGAGCCAGCGTCTCGGCGATGTAGAGGTCGGTGGGAAAGTTCGTCCGCTCGGAGACGATCCGAGTGCGGCCGGCCGGTGAGCCGGCGGCGCCGGCGCGCACCATGTCGATGGCCGCGCTCAGCACCTTGTACAAGTTGGCCGACGTCGAGTCGGCGACGACCACCTCGCCGGGACGTGCGCCAATCAGGCGCGCGATCTTGTCGCCGATGCGCTGCGAGGTGGTGATCCACCCGGCCGTGTTCCAGCTCCGGATAAGTCCCGCGCCCCACTCTTGTTCGACGACCTCGCGCACCCGGGCCGCAGCCGATGCGGGCAACGCACCAAGCGAGTTGCCATCGAGGTAGATCAGCCCTTCCGCGTCGGGCTTGCGCATGTCGAACTGGGCCCGCACTGGCGCAAGCGGATCGGCCGCGTCACGGGCCTGGCACTGCTCTCGTGTCGTCACAACGACCTCAGCACGGCACGCACCGGCGAGGCGTCGGCGCCGGCGATTCGCAGCGGCAGCGCGATCAGCTCGTAGTCACCGGCCGGGACCTCGTCGAGGACGAGGTTCTCCAGCACCCGCATGTCGTGCTCGAGCAGCTGCCGGTGGCTGTCGAGCGTCTTGCTGTCGGCCGGATCGACCGACTGCGCGTCGATGCCGACGAGACGGACGCCGCGCTCGGCGAGCCAGGTGATTGTCTCCGGCGCGAATGTCGAAAAGCGATCCGACCAGGAGGTTGGCGCGGCGGCCACGGTGCGCACGAGCACCCGCGGCGGCAACCCGGCTGCCGAACCGGCCAGGTGCTCGGGCGTGATGAGCGGTCCCTTGTCGATGGCGTGAATGACGCGGCACGGTCCGAGGTATGGCTCGAGGCTGACCTCGGCGATCGCCGGCGCTCCGTTGCCGTAGTGCAGCGGCGCATCGGCGTGCGCGCCGACGTGCGGCGACAGCGTGATCGCGCTCAAATTCACCGGACAGCCGGGCCCAATGCGTGCCGTCCACTGCTGGCTGAAGGGCACATCACCGGGAAACGTCGGAGTGCGGGACGAAACGAGGGGCGAAATATCCCAGACCGCCACGGGAGAACGATAACAGAGTAGGCTACGGTGGCATGTCTCGCTCAACGAGCAGCGCCGCCGCCGGCGAATCGCTCGTCCGTGCGATCGGCACCCTCGGCCTCGCCGCCGGCGTCATCAACATCACGATCGGCGGCGGGATCTTCCGGCTGCCCGCGCTGGTCGCCGCCTCGCTCGGTCCGGCGGCGCCGCTCGCCTACCTGGTGTGCGCGCTCGCCATCAGCCTGATCGTTTTCTGTATCGCCGACGCTGGGAGCCGGGTGGCTCGCACCGGCGGCCCGTACGCGTACGTCGGCGTCGCCTTCGGTCCCTACGTGGGCTTCCTGTGCGGCGTGCTGCTCTGGCTCACCGGCATCTTCGCGACCGCGGCGGTGTCCACCGTGTTCGCCTCGGGCATCGGTCTGCTCGTGCCGGCGCTCAGCGGCCGGGCGATGGAAGCGCTCGTGCTGATCGTCTGCTACGCGTTCTGGGCGCTCGTCAACCTGCGCGGCGTCAGGCTGGGTGCCCGCCTCAACGCGGTCGCGACTGCCGCCAAGCTGCTGCCGCTCCTGCTCGTCATCGTCGGCGGCCTGTTCGCGATCGACCCGGCCAACCTGGCGATCGCGACGATGCCGCCTGCGGGCGACGTCGCCCGGATGTCGCTGCTGCTGATCTTCGCGTTCGCCGGCATCGAGGTGGCGCTCGTGCCGAGCGGCGAGATCCGCGATCCGGCGCGAACCGTGCCCCGCGGCCTGGCGATCGCGATGGTCGGCATCACCACGATCTACATCGCGCTGCAGGTGGTCTCGCAAGGGGTGCTGGGCAGCAAGCTGGCGGATGCGACCGCCTCGCCGCTCGCCGACGTCGCCGCGGCGTCGCTCGGCGGCTGGGCACGACACGTGCTGCTGGCCGGCGCGTCGATCTCGATGTTCGGTTATCTCGGGGGGATGACCCTGTCGATGCCGCGCATGCTGTTCGCGCTCGCCCGCGACGGCTACCTGCCGAAGACGCTGGCGGCGGTTCATCCGGTGTACCTGACGCCGCACGTCGCGATTCCGGTGCAATCCGGGATCACCCTGGCGGTTGCGTTGACGGGAACGTTCGAGCGGCTGGCGATTCTCGCCAACGTGTCGGTGCTCGCTCTCTACCTGGGGTCGGCCCTGGCCTCGTGGCAGCTACGGAGAATGGGCCTGCAGGGCGGCGCCGCCGACGCGGTGCTGCGCGTCCCGTTCGCGCCGATGATACCGTGGCTCGCCTGCGGCGTGATCCTGTGGCTGCTCACCGGGCTGACGCGCGGCGAGGTGATCGGCTTCGCCGCCTGCGTCGCGATCGCGTCGCTGCCCTACATGTTTTCGCGCCGGTCTAGCGAGTCCGCCAACCGTTCACCGGACCTGGGTTGAAGAAGGCGGCCGGCGTCATCACACCGTCGCGCTTGAACACCAGGCCGTCCTTCATCACGAACTGGACCCGCTTGAGGATCTCGATGTCGTCGAGCGGGTTGCCGGGGACGGCGATCAGATCGGCGAAGAAGCCCGCCTTGATCGGCCCACGGCTCTGTTCGGTCTCGCTGATCTTGTAACCGTTGATGGTCATCGCCCGGAGGATGTCGGCGTTCGGAATGCCAGCGTCCTTCCAGGTCCTGATGAACTCCAGGCACAGCTCGCCGCGGGTCTTCCCCTCCACCCAGTAGTCGGCATCGGTCGAGAACGTGAGCGGCACCTTGTTCTGATACGCGTTCTTGAGCCCTTCCACCGTGCGCTTGTAGGCCTCCGGCGACACCGGGTGACCAGCCAGCCCGTCGGGCGTCTCCGTCCCGGCCCGCCAGATGCCCTTCTGCGCCATCAGCTTGTGCGTCTCGTCGTCGAGCGCGCCGGAGTGCGCGATCGACCAGATGCCGGCCTCGATGGCGGCCCGCGCGCCTCGCGGCGTCTGGACGTGGCCTTCGACCTTGAGGCCCGACTTGGCGGCCTCGGCGACGATGAAACGGATCTCGTCGGCGGTGTAGCCGTACGGCTTGCAGTCCACGCAGATCTTGATGACCTTGGCGCCGAAGAGGATGTTCTGGCGGATCGCCTTGAGGATCTCGTCGCGGGTGTCGGCGTCGAGATACTCGGGATAGACGATGTTGTGGTCTCTCGCCATCTCGGGCGTCGGGAAGAACTGGCCGCCCAGGCCGCCAATGATGATCCCGGAGTTGATGATCGTCGGGCCGGGGATCCAGCCCTGTTCGATCCCCTGCCGCAGGGCCGTGTCGGCGTAGTTGGCGTTGTTGCCCATGTCCCGGACGATGGTGAAGCCGGAATTGAGCATCTGCAGGCCGTTCGACACCGCCTGGATCGCGCGGAGCGCGGTCGACTCCTGCACGTAGGTGTAGTAGTAGATGTTGTTCTCAGGGACCGGTTTGTAGGTGAGCGCGAGGTGGTTGTGGGCCTCGACCAGCCCCGGCATGACGGTCGCGTTCGACAGGTCGATCACCTGGGCGCCCGCTGGCACGTTGACGTTCGCGCCCACCTCGCGGATGCGTTTCCCCTCGACGACGATCACCTGGTTCGTGAGGATGCGGCCGGCCTCAGGATCGAGGAGCCGGCCGGCCCGAATCACGGTCAGCGGCGCCGGCGCAGCGGTCTGCGCCTGCGCCACGACGCCACGTGCTGACAGCGCCGTGCCGAACGCCATGAGTGCGAGAAGGACAACCCGCGAACGTCTCACGTCTCACCCCTCCCTTTTTGCCTTTTGCCTTCTGCCTTCTGCCTTTTGCCTTCTGCGTTCGTATGTCCGCCGCCGGTCATGCCGCCCAGCCGAGGGCTTTCAGTGCGACAGCGTCATTCCAGATCTTCGTCATGTGCTTGATCCGATCGCCGTCGAACTCCATGACGTACACGTAGTCGCTGTCCAGGCGCTTGCCGGTGGGCGGCACCGGCCCGCCTTCGCCGGTGTGCGTGCCCGAGAAGATGCCGTAGGCGGCGACGTTGCCGCGCTCGGTGTCGGTGGCGAACGACTTGATCTGATAGCTGCCGTCTGGAATGAGCGTGAACATGCCCTGCATCCAGTTCGTGTACTCCGCCAGCGTCTTCATGCCGGCCAGCGGAGTCGCTTCCGATCTGAAAGTGGCGTTTGACGTGCAGAACTGCTGGCAACCCTGCCAGCCCTTCCCGGTTTCGCAAGCATCGAAGAACTTCTGGGCTGTGTCGGTGATCGAGGCCATATCTCCTCCTGGGGGGTCGACGTAGCGGTGCCTGCGCACGGTATACCGCTCGCGTCCGGCACGCAAGAGGCGGCCTGCTGCGCAGGATCGCCGCGAACGGCACGTCGCCGCACGCCTGCAGCGATCGCGGGTACGGCCGATAACCCGTCGGACAGCACCATGCAAGACACCGTCGACGCACTCACTCAGCAACTCTTCGGGTCCACCATCGATCGCCTCGTTCCGACTCCGTCCGTGATTGCAACCATGGTCGCGGCCGGTGCCGGCGTCAGCGATCTCGTCTTCTCACCGGGGCGTGCGCCGCAGGTAGAACGCTACGGCCAGCTCGAGCCGGTCGCCATCGACGGCCTGGGCGGGCTCAGGGCCGCCGACACCGCCGCCCTCGCGATCGATCTCATTGCCGGCAACGAAGTCCACCTTCGCGCGCTTCTCGATCAGGGCGCGTGCGACCTCTCGTACGCGCTCCCCGAGGGTTTCCGCTTCCGGGTCAACGTGTTCCGCCAGCGCGGCACCTTCGCCATCGTGATGCGGCTGATTGCCGACCGGGTCCCGACGCTTCGCGAGCTCGGCCTCCCCCGCGTGCTCGAGGACGTGATCACGCTCAAGAACGGCATCGTCCTGGTCACCGGCCCGACCGGATCGGGCAAGTCCACGACGCTGGCGGCGATGATCGACGGCATCAACGAGAGCCGGGCCGAACACATCGTCACCATCGAGGACCCGATCGAGTTCCTGCACCGCCACAAGAAGGGGACCGTCCACCAGCGCGAGCTGCACAGCGACACGCCGACGTTTGCCGCGGCGCTCCGCGCCGCCCTTCGCCAGGCCCCGAAGGTAATCCTGGTCGGCGAGATGCGCGATCGCGACACCATCGAAATCGCGCTCACGGCGGCCGAAACGGGCCATCTGGTGCTTTCCAGCCTGCACACGATCGACGCGTCAAAGACGGTGGACCGCATCATCGGCAGCTTCGACCTGTCCGATCAGGAGCGGATCCGGGTGAGGTTTGCGGCGTCGTTCCGCTACATCATCTCTCAGCGCCTCCTGCCTCGTAAGGAAGGCGGCCGCCAGGCGATCATCGAGTTGCTCAAGGCCACGATGCGCACGCGCGAGTACGTCGAGAATGGCGAGAAGGAAGGGCGATCGCTGCTCGACGCGATGCGCGACGGCGACATCGACGGGATGCAGTACTTCGACGGCGAGCTCGAGAAGCTGGTCCGGGCCGGCGCCATCAGCCCGTCGACCGCGTATCTGCACGCGACCAATGCCGGCAACCTGCGGGTCGCGCTCGCCGACGTGCCGGACGAGGACTCGCTGATAATCAGGTAGTCAGTCTCGCCGGCCACATCGCTTGGACCAGTGCCCTGAAGAAGCTCCTGGCGCCTGGCTCGCCCGGTAGCCAGGTCCGCGCCTCGGCTGGTGATGACGCGGCGGCAGCCGCCCTCAGCCTGGCCGCGAGATCCTCGGATACCGGTACCAGAGTCCGAGCGTTCATCGCTCGTGCTCCCGCGAGACGGTGATCGCCTGCGTCTCGAGCCAGCGCTGCAACAGCGCGACCGCTTCGCGGTCCTGGACGACCGTGCCGAGCGGCGGCATCTGCGACGCGGGACTCCGCGAGCGCATGCGCCGCAGCATCGCGCTCTGCTCTGGATTCATCGGATCGATCACCACGGTCTCTCCGTCCGGCACGCCTGACGCCTGCCACTTGGTGCGGTGTCCCTCGAGACTCAGCAACGCGTCGGCGCCACGGGTCGCCAGGTCGCCGTGCTTCCAGTGCAGCCCGAGCGGCGCCAGCTCCGTCTGCCGGTTGTGGCACGCGCCGCAGTTGCCGGCGAGGTAGCCGAGCAGCGCCCGCTCCTCCGGCGACCGGGCGGCAATCCGCGGTGGAGTCGAGACCAGCTCCGGCCGCGCCGGAGCGAGCAGCCCCTCGTTCGACAGCGTCTCGAGCGTCACCATGCCGGCTGCCAGCGGCTCGCCGTGCAGCGCGTTGGGGTCGCGGTCGGTGGACAGCTGCAGCGCGTTGAAACCGAGAATCTCGGTCCGGTTCGACACGTGGCAGGCGCGGCACTGGTCCACGCTCGGGATGTTGTGGAACTTGTTGGGCGCGACCTCGGCGGCACCGGGCAGCCCGTCGCCATCCGCAAGCACCGCCGCCGTTCCCTCAGCGTTCCACGCATAGCTCGCGAAGACCCACTCGTTCGCGCTCGCCCTCCAGATGAACCGCGTCTCCACCTTGCGGCCGCCGAACGCGAACTCCTTCCACACCTTCGTCCCGACCGGGAACTGCCACTCGGAGGCGTCGGTCGCGTCGATTTGCCCGCCGGCTGGGAGTTGAATCCAGCGCCGCTTCGTCGCACCGTCGGTCCAGAGCGGGTACTGAGGCGAGAACGGCCGATTCCGCGCGTCGATCTCGTCGATGCGGCCATCGGCGTAAAGGCCGGTCTCGACAAGGGTGGCAGGCGCAACCAGCGGGGGGGCGGCTGGCGCGGCTTCGATCGCGAAGCGCCAACTCGTTCCCGCAACCGTCAGCGCGACCAACGCGGCGACGGCGAAATGCCTTCGGCAGACCATGACCCTTGCCTTTTGCCTTCTGCCTTCTGCCTTCTGCCTTATCGTTCCGTGGGATCCACCGGAGCGGGCACTCGGTTCTTCACCGGCGGCAGCGACTGGAGATACGCGAACACGTCCTTGAGGTCGTTGTCGGTGAGCTTCCCGATCATCGACCAGGGCATCGGCGGCAGGATCGGGCGCCCCTTGCCCTGATGCAGACCGGTCCGCATCGTCTTGATGAACATGTCCTCGGTCCAGTCGCCAAGGCCGGTTTCCTTGTCCGGGGTCAGGTTCGCGGTGAAGCTGACGCCCCACGGACCGGACCACGCCGTCTGCGTCGCGCCGATGACGGCGACCCACGGCCCTTCGGGCAGCTGCGGGGCGGGCGGCATCTTGAGGTTCTCGGGGTGGCCGGTGAGCGCTCGCGACATGTCCGGCTCCGGTCCCTTCGGGCCCATCTTCCAGGGCGTGTGGCAGTCGTTGCAGCCCATCGCCCGGACCATGTACGCGCCGTGCTCGACGTTCGGCGTGTAAGCCTGAGCGGCCGAACCCGCGTCAGTGGCGCTCACGACCGCCGGAACCGCGGCGCCTATGAAACCGAAGAAAGCCAGGCCGAAAATCAGCTGCGTCGAACGCGATGTCGTCATGTGTCTCTCGCTCCTCGCTTGGGTAAACGAGAAGATCGGCGATCGAGTTCTCTCCAGCTCGCTAAAGCTTCCCTAAGCGATTCCTAAGAGTTTCCTAACGGCGATATACTCCGCAGAAGTCCATGCTCGACAAGCACTTATCCGCCTTCCTGGAGGAGGGGCTCTCAACCCACATCGCGTCGCGAAATGCCCGGCTCGAGCCGAACGCGGCGCGCGTCGCGGCGCTTCGCGTGGACGATGACGGCCAGCACCTGACGGCGTTCGTGCCGACGGTTGCGGCCGCACTGCTCCTCCCGGACCTTCACGCGAACGGACAGGTGGCGGTGGTATCGGCGCGGCCACCGGACGAGCGCGGATGCCAGGTGAAGGGCATGTTCGTGAACACATGGGACGCGACCGCCGCCGAACGCGAGATCGTCGAGGAGCAGTGGGAACGATTTCGTCAGCGCCTCGACATGGTCGGACTGCCGCGAGTCGCAACTGACGGCTGGGTGACGTGGCCCTGCACTGCGATTCGCCTGCGCGTGCAGGCGGTGTTCGATCAGACGCCAGGCCCGGGCGCGGGAGCGCGGCTGTCGTGAGCGCAACGCTCGAGTCGCTGGCCTCCTGCTGGCAGGGGCTGATTCCGGCGACGCTCTATACGTGTTCGCTCGACGGCGTTCCCAACGCCGCCTACCTCAGTCACGTGGACTACGTGGACAGCCGCCACGTCGCGCTCTCGTTCCAGTTCTTCAACAAGAGCCGCCGCAACGTCGCCGAGAACCCGCAGGCGATGGTCCGCGTCATCGATCCCGACACGTCGCAGACCTGGGCGCTCAGGCTGCGGCTGGTGCGATCCGAGACCACAGGGCCGGTGTTCGAGCGGATGGCGCTGAGGATCGAGGCGATCGCGTCGTACATGGGGCTGAAGGGTATCTTCAAGCTGCTCGCCGCCGACATCTACGAGGTGCTGTCGATCGAGCCGGCGCTCGAGGAGGTCGGGCTGGCCGTTGCCGTGGGCGAGGAACGCGATCTTGCCGCCGCGGATCCGCGGTTCACGATGCGCGCGCTCCAGGACCTGTCGGTGCGCATTCACCAGGCCACCAGCCTCGAGGCATTGCTCGATTCGATTCTCGCCGGGCTCGACGAGATCTTCGGATTCCATCATTCGATGATCGCGGTGCCGGCCGAGGAGCCGAACGTGCTGGTGACGATCGCCAGCCGCGGCTACCCGGAAACCGGGGTCGGCGCCGAGGTCCGGATCGGCCAGGGGATCATCGGGGTCGTCGCCGAGGCGCGCAAGCCGATCCGCATCTCCGGCCTGCTGCGCGCGATGCTCTACGCCTACGCCGTTGCCGAGCGGGCGAAGCAGACAGGGCTGTGCCCGCCCGACCGCATCCGGCTGCCGGGCCTGACCTCGCCGGAGAGCCAGCTCGGGGTCCCGCTGCTGGTGCGCGGCGAGCTGGTTGGAGTGCTCTGCATCGAGAGCGAGGAGCGCTACCGCTTCCACGAAGAAGACAAGACGTCGATTGAGCTCCTCGGCAGCTACCTGGCAATTGCGATCCAGAACATGCAGCTGCAGGAACGGGCCGAGAGCGCGGCTGCCGAGGAGGAGGAGCTGGCAGCGGCGTCGGAACCATCCCGGGCGCCGTCGCCTGCGCCGGCGGTCCGCGGTCACGAGGTCACCTACTACGCAGGCGACGAGGTCGTGATGGTCGACGGCGAGTACCTGATTCGCAGCTTGCCGGCCCGGATTCTCTGGAAACTGCTCACCGCGCAGAAGCACGAGCAGCGCAGCGAGTTCACCAATCGCGAGCTGCGGCTCGACAAGTCGCTGCAGCTGCCGGAGTGGAAGGACAACCTGGAAAGCCGGCTGTTGCTGTTGCGTCGGCGATTGGAACAGAAGGTGCCGGACATCCGGCTCGTTCCGACCGGCCGGGGGCGATTCAGCCTGGACATGTCGTGCACCGTCCGGCTCGAATCGCGGCCGTGAGCGCAGGCAAGGCTACGGTACGACAAGTCGCCTTCTGCCTTTTGCCTTGACACCTAGGTCACCGCCACCGCCAGTTCCGCGTCCGCCTTCTCTTCGATCTTCTTGGCCCACTCGCCCCAGTCGGCCTCGAAGACCTGCAGAATGCGCCGCGCGACCGTCGGGTTGTTGACCAGCAGCCCGACCTCGCGCCGCGCGGAGAGCTCCTCCTTGCGGAGACTCTGGCTGCCAACAAAAGCACGCCGGCCGTCGCGGATAATCGCGCGGATGTGAATCCGCTTCTTCGGCTTGCAGACGCGGATAGCCTCCGATGCCCCCTTCATACTGCCGAGGACGCGGATCTGCACACCCGCCGCTGCCCGGTCGTTGAGCAGCTTGACCATTTCCGGGTCGGTGACCTTCAGGTCATAGATGCACAGCTGCTTGCGCGCACCTTTGATGAACGCGGCGAGCGAGGACCGCGACGTCTCCGGGCTGACGATCAGGTGCGAGCGCCCGGGCGAGTAGGGCTGCCGGTTGTTGTCGGCCGTGAACAGCTTGAGCGCCTCCGCTACCGCCTTCCGGTCTTTGGTCGCGATGGCGAAGCTCCGGCTCTTGTCGATGTCCAGCTTCGTGAAGTTGAAGCCGAACACGTGCAGCACGTTGTCGGCGATCATGTACTTCGCGTGGTAGCGCACCAGGTCGTCGGCGGTGCGGGACACCGTGGCGCCGATCTCGAGCAGCCGCATTTCGAGCTTCCGGAGCGCGTTGTCGCCACCCCGGTTGGTGTGGGCGGTGAGGGCCGACACCACAACGCCGCGCTGCACCGCGGCGGCGAGCGCCTGCTCGATCTCGCCGCGATCGAGGCGGAAGATGCAGATCGAGAGCGACGTCTTGGCCTTGCGAATCGCTCGAACCACTGGAGCGATGCCGGCTTCGGGCTGGATGATCAGCTGCACGGCTCAGGCCGCTCCATCCTTGGACTTGCGTTCGGACCACTCCACCGCGCCGGTGCCGCCGGGCACCAGTTCGGTCAACGCCGTCGAGACGCGATCGGTGTGCAGCTCCCGCGGCGCCGTCACCACATAGACGACCTCCTCGGGGGCAGCGCCGCGTAGCTCGTACTGGGTCTTGAAGCGGCGCAGGACACGCTCGATCTCCGGCCGCAGCTCGGCCGTCTTGTCACCCAGCTTGATCGCCAACTCGAACCCGCGCGTCTGCGGCTCGAAGCTCTCGATGATCCAGAGCGCGAAGCCGATGAACGCCGTCCCGATCATTGCCAGGCCGTAGAGACCGACGCCGGTGCTCAGCCCGATCGCCAGCGTGCACAACATCACGACCGCGTCCTTCGGATCCTCGATCTTCGATCGGTAGCGAATCAGGTTGGCCGCGCCGACGATACCGAAGGCACGGGCCAGGCTGGCCCCGACCACCAGCATGATCAGCGCACCGACAACGGCGAGCACGATCTGCGTCTGGACGACCGCCGTCTGACGAACCGGCGTGCCGCGCCGCCGCGGCCGCAGCGCGAGCGCGGTGCCGAGCACCGCAGCCAGCGGCAGGCGAAGCGAAGCGGCAATCACTTCTTCCTGCAGGTTGTCCATGACGCCGGGCACATCGATTTTTTCCGGCTTCTGCTCTGCGGCTTTCTGAAGATCCTGCGCGGTCAGCCCAATCGAACCGAGCGGCAGCACCAGCCAGAACGCGGCGATCACCGTCGCAATCCGCAGTCCGCGACTACACCGAGCGCCTGCGCCCGTCATGGTTGCACTCCTGATTCACCGGCCAGCGCCAACCCTTCGGCGATCTTCGCCGCGAGATGTGTGCGATACCTGACGGCAACCGCGTCCGGATACGCGGCCGCCTTGAAGATGTCCATCCACTGCCGATCGCTAATCCGATCGAGCAGGCGGCAGGCCCAGATCACGTCGCCGGCAGTCACCCGCTCGAAGACGTCCCGGTGCCGGCCCCGGTAGTCGAACTGCAGCTCACCGTCAGCCGCGGCGACGAAATGCTGCGCTTCGAAGCGCTCGATGTCGTTACGCGTGCCGATCGGCCATGCCGTGCCGCCAAGAGACGCGCCGATGTCCTGGACGACGAACCACCGCGCCGGTCCGGCTGAGGACGGTACGGAATAGAGCCGGTTGTTGCTGGTTTTGAAGTCCCAGTTGTTCAGCAGCAGGTTCACTGCGACCAGCCCGTTCAGCTCGCGCGTCCCGACAAACGGGTTGTCGGTCCACGACCACGCCCCGATGGAAACGTGATCCGACTGGAAACGAAATCGAGCCGACGGCTGCGGACGATCGTCGCCGCTCCGGCGCCACTCCGGAACGAAGTAGAGGATCGGCTGGTGATACCCAATCAGCCACAGCACCCGGCTGGCAACGACCTCCGGCTGCGCCTCGGCGCCGAGCTTCACGCTCCAGACTCGCCCCTGTGCATCCGTGACCGTGTAGCCGCGGCTGTACCCGGTGACATCCAGCGCCGTTACCTCGAACGCGGCTCCTGCCGCGGGTGCGCCGTCGCGGCCGCCAGGTCCGTTGTAGGCGTCGCGCTCGTCGATCGCCCCTGGATCGGTCCACAGCTCGGCGATCGACGCAGGCCGCTCCAACTGGCTCGGTGACCCGCCAGGGCTCCATGGCCCCGACGGGGCCGCCGTCATGACCGTGGTCGCCGCGATGACAATCGAGGTGCGCACGATCTCGCCCGCAATCATTGGCGGGCGCCTCCCGATCGGGATCCACCGGACACTGCGTCCGGGCTGAAGCTGCCAGAGTCGACCATCTTCCCGGCACGCGACAAGGTCTGGAAGTGCATCTGTTGTCCGTCGATCTCGATCAGCATGTAGGAGAAGTCGGTGTCGAACCCCTTGGCGGTGAGCGGCCCGCCGACCCGGATGTTGCCCTCCCGCAGCTTACCTGCGGATCCGCTGGTGAAGTAGTGGATGCCGCGCTGCGGCTTGACGCGCTCGTAGAAGTGCTCGTGCCCGGCAAAGACCACCCCGACCCCGTGCTTGATGAACAGCGGCTCGACCACGTCGCGCAGGTCGACCTCCGAGCCGTGGGTCGCGCCGGATGAGTAGAGCGGATGGTGAAAGAAAGCGATCTTCCACTTCGCGTTCGACGCCGACAGCTCCCTGGCGAGCCAGTCCTGCTGGACCTTGTCCATGTAGTTGCTGTCCAGCGCGAAGAACTGCGCGTCCTTCTTCCGGAACGTGTAGAAGCGCTCGCCGTTCATGTTGAACGGCTTGTAATAGCGCTGGTTCGGGTCGTCGTGGTTGCCAAGCGCCGCGTAGAACGGAATCTTGCGCGAGAGAATCGCCTCGTAGGGCTTCTCGAACTTCTTCGAGAAGTCCTGCGGCCGTTCCGAGCCGTAGATGTTGTCGCCGAGCAGGAGCACGAACTCGAACGGGAATGTCGCGAGCGAGCGTGCGACCTGGGTCCCCACCTCGTATTGCGAGCGCCCGCCGGTGCCGACGTCGCCGAGCACCGCGAAGCGGATCGAATCCGCGCCGCGCGGCGCCTGGGTCTGGTCAGCCGGTGCTGTCGCGCGCCCCTGTGATTCAACGCCTGCCGCGGCGGTGTTCAGGACGAAGACGGCACCGAGCGTCGCGATGACGCGGCCCAATGGAAGGGTGGACGGAGACATCGTGGCCCTCAACTCGGGATGGTCGGCACGGCGTCGCGCACGTAGTCGACGACGATGTTGCCTTTCACGTCGCGCAGGAGCAGGTGGCGGCCAAGGATCCGATATTCGAGCTCCTCGGGGAGTTGCGGCAGCACCCGCAACAACTTGGCTGGCACGGTGACCAGCGGCAGCGTTGTCGGATAGGTCATATTGATCGACAGCTGGAACTTCGCCGGCAGCTCCTCGATAAGAGCGCGGCGGTCCGCGGCCGAGCGAGTCGCGAAGTCGTCGTGAATGAGCTGTAAAAGGAGCGGCCGGAACTCCTCGGCAAAGATGTCGCCCGGTTTCGCGTCGGGACGCATGCTGCGAATGGTGTCTCCCAGCGCCTTTTCGCGTGTCGCGATCTTCTGCGGGTCACCTGTTTCCTTCAGGTCCGGGACCTTGCCCTCGGCCTGCCGGTGCACCTTCATATAGTCGGCAACGCGCTGCTGAAAGACGTGCACTGCCGCGGCCGTCGGGTTCACCGCCGGCTGCGCGTGCAGCACGGCCGCGCAACCTGCCGCCGCGATCAACGCCGTCCGGGCCAGCCATCGTCCGCCTGACATCAGTGCTCCTTTATGACACCGGGCCCGCCCCGGCGTAATCCCCAGCACTCCAATTGCCGTGCCAGCGTCGAGGCGGCCCAAGCCGGACCGGAGTGGAACGAAAGCGCCGTAAGTGAGAGACGCGCTACACAGGAGCTGAGCGGTCGCCGAACCGATTCCGCCACCTCTCGCGTGGTATGCGCCTTGCTCGAAATTCGACCATGACAACGTCGCTGGCGCGGATGAGGTTCGGCGTTCTGGTCGGTTTGCTGTGCGTGAGCGCCTGGACTGCTACAGTAGACGCGCAGCGGAGCGGGCGTCGCTCCCCTCGGACGGCACCCGCGATGTCGCCCCACTGGCTCGCGGCTCAGGTGGCCTTGGACCGTGCCGGCTACTCACCCGGAGAGATCGACGGGCGCTCCGGAGCAAACACCACCAGGGCCCTCGAGGGGTTCCAACAGGCACATTCACTGTCGGCACATGGGCAGCTCGACGAGAACACCATCGCCGCCCTCGGCGATGCCTTTCAGGCCCCGACAACCTCCTATGTCGTCACCGACGCCGACATGGCGGGACCGTTCGTTGCGTCGCTGCCGAAGGACATGATGCAGCTCGCCACGATCGACGCGCCCGGTTACACCTCGCCGATGGAGTTGTTAGGCGAGCGCTTTCACGCCAAGCCGGCCCTGATTTCGTCGCTGAACCCGAACGTCGAGCTCAAGACCGGCGTGACGCTGCAGGTGCCCAACGTCGAGCCCTTCGAGGTGCCGACCGAGCGCAAGGCGCCGGTTCCACAGCTCAATTCGGCGTCGAGCGTGGTTCGCGTTGACGAAGCGACGAAGACCGTGCGCGTAGAGGCGCCGGACGGATCAATCGCGTTCCAGGCGCCGGTCACGATTGGCAGCACCCACGATCCGTTGCCCAAGGGCGAATGGCGCGTCGTCGGTACGGCCATGCTTCCCGTCTTTCAGTACAACCCCGAGCTCTTCTGGGACGCCAACCCGACCCACGCGAAGGCGAAGATCGCGCCGGGACCGAACAACCCGGTCGGGGTCGTCTGGATCGACCTCGACAAGGAGCACATGGGATTCCACGGCACGCCCGAGCCCGGCACGATCGGCCGCGCGCAGTCACACGGCTGCCTGCGGCTGACCAACTGGGACGCGATGCGCCTGGCCTCGCTGGTGGGGAGGGGCGCGAAGGTCGTCCTGCAATGATCCGTTCTCGCCGCTATCGGCGCCTCTTTCGCCAGGAGACGCTCGCCCCCTGGGTGGCGATGGCCGTCATCCTCGGCGGCTGGTCGCTCGTGGCGAAATTCGTCGCTCCGGTCGTACCGCGAGCGGCTCTTGCGGGCCCCTCACGGACGGAAATCGCCACCGGTGAGCCTTCGCGCGAGCCGGACGCAGCTCCCGCGCAAGCCTCCTCTCCGAACACCGTCGCGCCCCGTTCGAGCCACGCCGCAGATGCCCCGGTCCTCGCGTTCGCCCCGCAGGGGACGAGCGGCACGCTGTCCGAGCCGGCAGCCGACGTGAACGAAGACGTCACGGTGTTGAGGACGCGAGACCTCGCCGTCCCGGTGTCCGGCGTGGAGCGGCGGGTGTTGACGCCCACGTTCGGCGATCCGCGAGGCGGCGGAAAGCGCGTCCACGAGGCGCTCGACATCATGGCGTCGCGAGGCACCCCGGTCGTCGCGGCCGACAGCGGTACCATCGTCAAGCTCTTTCAGAGCAAGCCTGGCGGCACGACGATCTACCAGTTCGATCCGAGCGGCTCGTACTGCTACTACTACGCGCACCTCGATCGGTATGCCGAGGGCCTGGCGCAGGGCAACGCCGTCGAGCGCGGGCAGACGATCGGCTACGTCGGCTCGACCGGCAACGCGTCACCCGACGCGCCGCACCTGCATTTCGCGATCTTCCGTCTCGGTCCCGAAAAGCACTGGTGGGAAGGCGTCGCGATCGACCCGTACGTCGTGCTGCACTGAGGCGCTCCGATCGACCTGATCACGTGTCACGCTGCATTCGAGGTTCAGGCACGTGACTCGCAAGCGTGCTGGCGATCCGGTCGGCGGAGCGCAGCGTGAGCGCAACGAAGGTCAACGTGCCGTTGGTGCAGCCGCCGGTTGGCACCGTCGGCGCGCCGATCACGTAGAGGTTCTCGTGGTCGTGCGTGCGGCCATAGCTGTCGCAGACGCTGGTTGAGGGATCGTTGCCCATCCGGCAGCCGCCGCCCGGGTGATCCAGGTAGTCGCCGTCGAACGTCCGCGCCACCTTGCCGTTGCTGGCGCGGGCCATGCGCGCGAACAGGTCGCGAACGTGCTGCTTGTTGGCCGCGAGCCTGGCGTTGGTCGCCTCGTCGAAGCGATGTTCGATCTTCGGCATCGGATCGCCGTAGCGGTTCTTCGACGCGGTGTTGAGCGTGAGCCGGCTGTCCGCGGACGGGTGAACGTCGAGGTAAGTGCGCAGCCGCACCGAGCTGCCCTTCGTCCGCGGCCGCCAGTCGTCGAACACTTCGTCGCCGAGCAGCAGCTTTCCGGCATCGTCGCGAAGCCGCGCCTCGCGCCCGGTGGAATCCTCCCAGACTCGTGTGTCGTGCCGGACGAACGGCTTGTCGGCTGCGCACCGGAAGTACTCGCGCGAGATGAGGCTGTGGACCCGGTGCTGCCCGGGGAAGGTCTGCTCGTCGATGGTGGCGCGCCCCTCGACGAAGGCATGCCCGGTCATATAGCGCCCGACCAGCCCGGAGCTGTTGGCCACCCCTTTCGGGAAGCGCGAGTTGGCCGAGAGCAGCAGCAGGTGCGAGCTCCAGCAGTAGCCCGACGCGACGATGAAGAGCCGGGCGCGATAGTCGCGCTGCTCATCCGGGCGATCCTGGTGTACGCCCTGCGCCGCCGCGATCACCGGCTTTGCATCGTCGAGCACCAGCCGGCGGATCAACGTTCGATCGTGGAGCACGATCTGTTTGCGCTCCAGCAGCTGCCGGAACGTGAAATCCGGCGAGTAGCGTGCACCGGTCGGACAGATGTCGCATGAGTCGTACACGCAGCACGCGCCGCGGCCGTCGAACGGCGTCAGGTTGCGGGCCAGCGGCAGGGCATTGAACTTGAGCCCGCTCTGCTCTGCCCACCCCTTGAGCACCTGCAGGTTGTAGGAGAGCGGCACCGGCGGCTGCGGGTACGGCGCCGAACGGCGATCATCCTGGTACGCGCTGGGCTCGCCGGCGACGTTCAGCGCGCGCTCGGCTTCGACGTAGTAGCGCTCCAGCTCGTTCCACTCGATCGGCCAGTCGGCGGCGAGGCCGTAGATCGACTTGAGCCGCGTGTCCTCGACAGAGAACCGGTTGCACGCGCCGCCCCAGTGCAGCGCCAGCCCGCCCACCGCCATCGTCATCGAGATGAACCCCTCGGCCATCTGATCGTCGCGATAGTCGTTGCGCCACGGGTGTTCGCCGTAGACCTGAGCGCGGTCGCGATAGGCGAGCCGCTTCTCGAAGTCGAAGATCGATCGGCCGGCTTCGACGATGGTGATGGTCGTCCCGGGCCGCAGGTTCGCGAGCTTGCGGGCCAGCATCACCGAGGTGATGCCGCCGCCGATGATGCAGATGTCGCTCTCGTAGGTGGGCATGGCTACACCATCGGCGTGGGCCGGTGCGTGGTCATCTCGAGCGAGCGGCACATCTGGCGGCCGATCCGGGCCTTGTAGGCGAGGTCGTTCGCTTCGCTGCTCCGGAAGTAGAACGCCATCAGGTCGGCGACGACGTGGCGTCCCATCGGCCGGCCGGGGAGCGAGTCCACCTTCGCGGTGGTGAGCGCGTCGCTCAGAATCGCGCGACGGGTTTCGAGCGGGAGCGTCGCGAAACGGCCGCCCCTGGCCTTCGCTGCTGCATCGATGGCCGACAGCTGAGCCACGTAGTCAGGCACCGGCGACGGTCCTGACTTCACCAGCTTCGGATCGCCATAACCGTGTGTCAGCGCGACGCCTTCCTCGTAATCCTTCCCCCAGGCGAGAAAGCGGTCGACGAGCAATGACACCTTGTCGGCGCCGAGCGAGGCGGGCAGGACGGTGGCGGACACTTCGCGGAGCACAGCGACTGATTCGGGCGTGAAGGACCGCACCTGGGCGGCAAGCCGGACTCGCGTGAGCGGTATGACCGGCAGCGATGAAGCCAGCGCCTGAAGAAGCGTTCGTCTACGCATTGTCGGGTTCCTCTACTGCGAACGGTCGGCGGTCTTGAGGCGACGCTCGAACCAGTCGGCCGTCGCCTTGTAGACGCGCAGGACGTTGGCGTGGCGCATCCAGTGGTGCGTGTCGTCGGGGATGACGATCTCCTCGAATGGAACCTTGGCGGCAGCGAGGCGTCGCGCGAGGTCGACGGTCTGGCTGAAGCGAACGTTCCGGTCCTCGTCGCCGTGAATCAGCAGCACCGGCGACTTCCACGTGTCCACGGACGACACCGGAGACGACGTCCAGGCGACGTCGGCGGCCTTGTCGCGATCCGGCGGCGCGGAGCGGCCGGGTGCGGTCATGGCCGCCTGGAGCGCCGCACCAGAGCCGGAACCGCCAATGGTGAAATCGTGTACGCCGTGCGCGTCCACGCCCGTGGCGAAGATGTCGGAGTTGCGGGCGAGCGCGAGCGCCGTCAGAAACCCGCCATAGGAGCCGCCGTAGATCCCGATTCGCGAGCCGTCCACCTGCGGCAGTGTCCGGAGGTACTCGCCAGCGGCTTTCACGTCGAGATATTCCGACGCGCCCTGCGCGCCCGCGGCGAGCGCGCGGTCGAACTCGTAGCCGTAGCCGATGCCGAGCCGGTAGTTGATCGACAGCACGACGAAGCCGCGCGACGCCAGGTACTGATTCGAGGCGTAAGCGCGCGAGTAGTAGTCCGACATGTGCCAGCCGAGGAGCATCTGGCGCTTCGGGCCGCCGTGAACGTAGACGATGGCCGGCCGCCGGCCCGCCTGGGTGCCGGTCGGCTCGAACAGTTGGGCGTGGACCTTCACGCCATCGCTCGATGTGTAGGTAACGGCGCGAGGCGTCACCAGCTTCGACGAGGGGAACCCAGCCACGCGATCTTCGCCGAGCAGCCGAATCGTGCCGCCGCCTGGTGCAATCACCGCGGCCAGCGGCGGGCGCTGGGCCGCGGCGCTGATGAGCGCAACCTCCCCCGGCCCGGCCGTGATCACCGGGTTCCACTCCAGTCCGGTGCCGCTCGTCAGCAGTTCCGGCGCGGCCCGATCGACTGGCACCCGCATCACGTGCCGCCGATCGATATCGTCGGCGGCAGGGCCGGTGTTCGCGTCGAACACGATCGAGGCGCCGTCGGGACTGAGCTGGGCGTGCTCCACCATCGCGTTCGCCGGCGTCAGCAGCAGCGGGTCGCCGCCCCTGGCAGGCACCGAGTACAGCTGCGGCCAACCACCTTGGTACGACACGAACACGATGCGATCGCGGGCCGCCCACTGCAGGTTCACGCCACCATCGCCGCCGGGCAAGGAGCCGCGCAGCGTCTCGGGTGCCTTCCAGAGTGGGCCCGCTGCGCCGTTGGCGGCATCGCCGATCCACAGCGCCCACGGCACGTGGCGTGGCGCGAGCACCGGCTCGGGCGGACCACCCACGCCGGGGCGCCGCACGAAGACGAGCCGCGTCCCGTCCGGCGACCAGCGCGGTGAGCCGTCACGCGAGGTCGTCGGCGCGATCCAGGTGATGGGCGTCTGCTCGTCGACGTAGACGCCGATGAACGCGTGATCGCCGCGGTTCGAGACGAACGCAAGCCGCGATCCGTCCGGCGACCATGTCGCGTTGCCGTTGCTGCCGTTCGCCGCCACCACGCGCGCGGCCGGCTTCGAGCCGTCAACCGGCGCGACCCAGATGTGCTTGTCGCGCTCGAACGCCACTGCGTCGCCGCGCGGCGAGATCGCGGGAAAATCGCCGTCGCCGACGAGTCGCGGCTCGCCTCCGGCGAACGGCACGGACCAGACCTGCACCTTCGGAGGAATCGGCGTGCTCAGCGGGTTCACGGGCAGGCTGTCGTCCCAATTGGCACCGTGATCGCCGCCGCGCACGTAGACGACCGCGTCGCCCGACGGCGTCAGCGCAATGCTCGTCAGCTCCTGGCCGTCGTCCACGGTGTAACGCGTGAGCTGCCGCGCGGTGAAGGAAGGGCCCTCCGCCACCCAGATGTTGCGCTGACCGCGCTCGTTCACCGCCCACGCAATCCGCGGCGCGCGCGGAGCGGCTGTCATGTCACTCGGGAACGGGTAGCTGAGCACTTCCTCGAGGCTGAATCCGCCCGAGGACTGGCCACTGGTGACGGCAGCCGCGCCGAGCAGGAGCACCGCACCGGCAAGCGCTCCGCTCCGCACCCGCGACGAAGGACCGATGCGCATGCGGCGAATATTACCCCCAAGTCCCAGCGGGGGCAGCCGGCTCCGAAGGTTAGAATTTCGGGCATGCGAGTGGCACTGGGAGCGGATCACGCGGGTGTGGCGCTGAAGGACGCCTTGAAGCGGGAACTCGACGCGCGCGGCATCGCGTGCGAGGACTTCGGCACGCATGGCCCGGCCTCGGTGGACTACCCGGACTTCGCCGTCGCGGTCGCCCGCGGCATCAGCGAAGGGCGCTTCGATCGCGGCGTGCTCGTCTGCGGCAGCGGCATTGGCATGGCGATCGCCGCCAACAAGGTGCCCGGCATCCGGGCGGCAGCAATTGGCGACACCACGGCGGCCCGCCTGTCGCGCGAGCACAACGATCTCAACGTGCTCACGCTCGGCGCACGGGCTACGCCCGAGCCGCTTGCGCTCGCAATCCTTCGCACGTTCCTCGACACCGGGTTCGAAGGCGGACGACACGAGGGACGGGTCCGCAAGATTCACGCGACCGAGAGGGCTTGAGGCTTGGGGCTTGGGGCTTGGGGCTTGAGGACTACTTCCCGGCCAGCTTCTGCTGCGCCGCAAGTACTGCCTGGAACATCGCCTCGGTCAGGTCCAGCTCGCGCGCGTAGCCAGCGGGGTCGATGAACGGATTCGGCCCCCCCTGGCCGAGACGCGTGTACTTCTCGGCCATGTGATACATCGCGGGATGCGACGCCAGGGGCACGTCGCAGGGCAGCCCCCGCGATACCTTGAACGCGCGCCGGAACTCATCCGCGATCGCCGGCGCCTCGCGGTTGTCGACGAGCTTGAAGCCGGGGTTGACGCCCAGGCTGCCGACGATCACGACGTCGTAGGTGCGGCCGCCGTCGGTGACCTTCAGCGTCCAGGTGGTGCAGCCCCGCGTATGGCCGGGCGTGAGGTGGGCCACCAGCGTGGTCCCGCCGAGCGTCACGGTGTCGCCGTCGTGGATGACGCGATCGATTGGATGCGGCTTGTCCCCTGGCCGCATGCGCTCCAGCGCCGGCACGTCTTCTGCCATCGCCACGACCTGGGCGCCGCTGAGCGCCTTCACCGCGGCGTCACCCTCCATGTGGTCGCCGTGGGCGTGGCTGCCGAGCAGAATCCGGATGTCCGAGAACTTGAACCCGAGCGCCTCCACTGATTTCTGGATCACGGGCACGTTGCGCTCGTAGGAGCTGTTGATCAGGATGAGGCCGCCGGGCGTGGCCACGAGGTAACTCGCCAGGCTGTTGGTGCCCACGTAGTAGATGTTGCCGATGACGCGATGCGGTGGGAACGCCGTCGTCTGGTCGTCGGGGCCACCCAGGTTGCGCTGCAGCAGCGTCATCTGGCTCCAGGTCTCGCCGTGGACGGTCACCTGCGGCCAACCGCCCGGAGGCTCCGCCGCCGCAGGCTGTGCGGCGGCGGGCGTCGACCCGGCGGCGAGCAGCGCGACGCTCATCAGCACCAGCAGCCGGACGGGGACGCGAGCGGTCGACATCATGGGGCGGTCCTTGGGAGACGAGACGGCATCAAAGCGTGACTGGGCGGCGGGGTCGGCACGAGCGGACGCTACTACGGCGTTGCACGGCAGGGCAAGGACGGGCCTTATCGCGGTGTGGTAGCGTCAATCGACCGTGTCAGGCGGACCAGGCAATCCTTCGAACGAGGACACCCAGCGCAGTTGGTTGCGCGGGCTGTTCGCGCGGTTGACGGGGACCAACAGCTCCGACGCGGCGAGCGACGGGCGAGGCGGTGCGCCGTCGCGGATCGGCCATTACGCGATCACGCACAAACTGGGCGAAGGCGGCATGGGCGTCGTCTATGCCGCGCGCGACGAGCGGCTCGAGCGGCCGGTGGCGCTGAAGATGATCTCTTCGCGCACCTACGACGACACCGCGCGACGGCGATTCTGGCGCGAGGCGCGCACCGCCGCCGGATTCAACCATCCCAACGTGTGCCAGATCTACGAAATCGGCGAGGACCGGGGGAACCTGTTCATCGCCATGGAGCTGCTCGACGGCGAATCGCTGCAGAGCCGCTTGCAGAAGGGTCCGCTCGAGGTGGGGCAGGCGGTCGCGCTCGGTCTCCACATCCTCGCCGCGCTCGGCGCGTTGCACTCACGCGGGATCGTCCATCGCGATCTCAAGCCGTCGAACGTGTTCCTCACCCTGCACGGCGTCAAGCTGCTGGACTTCGGCCTGGCCCGGCCCGAGGCCGAGCACTCGGTCAACACCCAGACCCCGCTGACGGGAACCGGCACGGTCATCGGTACGCCGCGCTACATGGCGCCCGAACAGATCGTCGGTGGTCACGCCCTGGATGCGCGAAGCGATCTCTTCTCGTTCGGCAGCGTCCTCTTCGAAGCGCTCGCCGGACGCCCCGCCTTCGCCGGACAGAGCGTCGTCGAAATCCTTCATGCGACGGTCTACGAGCAGCCGCCCGCACTCACCGGGCCGCCGGTCGTCGCCGCGGTGGATCGGGTGATCCGAAAGGCACTGGCCAAGCGGCCGGCCGACCGGCCGTCGTCTGCGGACGAGATGGCTCGCGAGCTGCGCGCGATTCGGCTCGACGACTCCGGCGCGACGTCGGTCGTCGCGCAGCCGATGATGCGATTGGTCGTCCTGCCGTTCCGGGTGCTGCGCCGTGATCCCGAGACCGACTTTCTCGCGTTCAGCCTGCCGGATGCGATCGCCACGTCGCTCTCGGCGCTTGGATCGCTGATCGTGCGATCCAGTGCGGTCGGCGCGCGCTTCGCCGGAGAAGTGCCCGACCTCAAGGCGCTCGCCGGCGAGGCCGACGTCGATCGCGTCGTGATCGGCTCGCTGCTGCGCGCTGACGATCAGTTGCGGGTCTCGGTGCAGCTCGTCGAGGCGCCGGCAGGGACCATGGTGGCATCGCACACCGTCGAGTCGTCGCTCGGCGATCTCTTCAGGCTCCAGGACGATCTCGCCCGCCGCATCGGCGAGGCACTGGCCTTGCCGCTGGTCGGTGCACCCACGCCGTCGCCGGATCGGCCGGACAACGCGCGCGCCTACGAGTACTACCTTCGCGCCAACGAGCTGGCGCGCACCTACGACGTCATGCCGGCCGCACGGGATTTCTACGAACGATGTCTCGACCTCGACCCCAACTTCGCGCCCGCCTGGGCCCGTCTGGGGCGCGCTCATCGGGTCATCGGCAAATA
Source organism: uncultured Acidobacteriota bacterium (assembly GCA_963709325.1). GTDB lineage: Bacteria > Acidobacteriota > Vicinamibacteria > Vicinamibacterales > UBA2999 > VFZN01. Next base: position 1,509,064 of record CAVPVV010000003.1, read on the forward strand.
CGTTGCCGCGTCACCCGATAGCGAGGCCCGCGCCGAAGAGGCGCTGAAGCGCGCGCTGGACCTGAATCCGCGGCTGGCGATCGCGCACCGGTTCTACGCGCAGCTCGAGGCGGATCTCGGACGGCCGCGGCAGGCAATGGAGCGGCTGCTCGGCCAGGCCCGGCGCCACGGCAACGATCCGGAGCTCTTCGTCGGGCTCGTGCACGTGTGCCGCTACTGCGGCCTCTACCACGAATCGATAGTCGCGCACGACGAGGCCCGGCGTCTCGACCCGCATGCCCGCACGAGCGTCGCCGAGACGCTGCTGCTGGCCGGACAGTTCGATCGGATCCTCGCTCTCGAGCCGCCGCCACTCACCGAGAGCGCCAACGACGGCAATCGCATCCTGGCCCTCGGCCTGTCCGGACGGGTCGGCGAAGCGAAGCAGATGCTGGTTGAGATGCGCAAGACCTCCAACGTGGCGGTCTTCCGCGTGTTCGCCGACTTTCTCGACGCGTGGCTCGATCGGCGCCCCGACCGCATCGTGCTCGACACATCGGTCTTCGGCGGGCTGAAGATCAAGGACGACCCCGAGGCGATGTTCAACCAGGGCTGGCTGCTGTGCGATCTCGGCGAGTACGAGCGCGGCATCCGCTCTCTGCGCCGCGCGGTCGAGATCGGTTATAGCGTTGCGCCCACCCTGACCGCCAGCCGCCAGTTCGACGCCGTCCGTCAGGATCCCGCGTTCCAGAGCGTCCTCGCCCAGGCCGAAGCCGATCGCGACGCGGCCCGTCGCGCGTTTCTGGACGCCGGCGGCGATCGGCTGCTTGGACTGAGCGGCAGGTAAAGGCGCCTCATTCGAGGTGCCGGCCCTCAGCTCCTCGACGCTGGGCTGGAGTCGCTTTTCCTGATGTCGTGCTCGGCCAGCCAGGGCTCGCGCGTCGCGCTCGAACCAGGCCATCGGTCCCTCGGCGGCGTAGGCGGGATGCGGAGAACGCGCGCTCGCCGCGCCGTTCGAGTCCGATCTTCTCCAGCACCCGCTGCGACGCGAGGTTGCCGAGGTTGGCCATGCCGACGATGCGCGGCAGGCCGAGATCGACGAAGCCGTAGCGCAGCAGGGCGAACGCGACCTCGGTGGCAAAACCGCGGCCCCACGCTTCTTTCGTGAGCGTGTAGCCGATCTGGATGATCGACTCGCCCTGGATGTTGTTGAGGAGGTGGAAGCCGAGCCGCGTTCCGGTTGCCTTTTCGACCGTCAGCCAGATGCCGAAGCCGGGATGGCGATCGTAATAACGGAGGATCCGCGACTCGAGCATCGCGGCGATGTCGGCGCGGGTTTTCACCCCGCCGAGATACCGTGTAATCTCAGCGTCGGCGTAGACGGACGACAGCCAGTTCAGGTCGTCACGCGTGAAGCGATGCAATCGGCACCGCGCTGTCTCGAGCCAGTGGGTCGGCTCTATCGCGTCCCTGCCTTCTTGGTCACGAGCTTCTGGACCCGCCAGTTGATCAGCTCGCCGACCCAGATTTCGTTTTCCGACGGACAGGCGATCGCGTGGATCCAGCCGAACTCGCCGAGGTTGCGTCCCGGCTGGCCGTAGACGCCGAGCAGCTTGCCCTCGAGCGACACCTTGTAGATGCGGCTCGGATAGAGGTCGCCGACGAACAGCACCGGGTTCGGGCCGGGCGTCATGCACAGCGCGTCGGGCGCGCCAGGCGCCAGCGATCCGGTCTTGGCGTTCGGCGTCTCGACGCCGTAGGTGATCTTGCCGCGCTTGGTGTCCACCGGCACGTCGATGGTGAACTCGCGGAGGAACTTGCCTTCGGTATCGAGCACCTGGATGCGACGGTTGCCGCGATCGGCAACGTAGATCTCGTCCTTCGGCGAGACCGCGACGCCGTGCGGCGTGTCGAACTGCAGCGGCCCGGTGCCGAGCGAGCCCCAGCTCGCGATCCACTCGCCGCGGGCGTTGGCCTTGGCGACGCGCGAGTTGACGTAGCCGTCGGTGAAATAGGAGTTCCCCTTCGAGTCCCACGCCACGTCGGTCGGCTGGTTGAACACGTTGTCGCGGTGCACCGGCACCGGGTTGCGCGGGTTGTTGTTCTCGGGAACCGTCACCGCGACGCCGGCGCGCTTGAGGATGTTGGTCAGCTGCGAGGCGTAGTCGGGCGGCACGTCCAGATGAGACGACTCGCCCTTGCTCCCGAACACCCAGACGACGTGGCCCTGCTGGTTCATCTTGAGAATCAGGTTCGAGCCCTTGTCCACCACCCAGATGTTGTCGTCCTTGTCGATCCGCACCGCGTGCGCGTACGACCACCCGTAGAGGTTCTTCCCGATCTCGCGGACGAACTTGCCGGTCTGATCGAACTCCAGCAACTGCGCCGCCGTCGCCATGTAGGCCGGCCCGGTAGAGTTGCCGCGCGAGAACACGAACACGTGCCCCTTCGAATTGACCGCCACGCCCGCGACTTCCCCGAAATGAACGTCATCGGGCAGCTTGAGCGGATCGGGGATCGACTCGAACGGCAGTTCCGGAACGGCCTGCTGCGCCACCACCGGCGGCATCGTCAGAGCGACCATCACGATCGCGAGAAGAACACGCGTCACATAACCTCCCCTGGGTGAAATGCGCCGAATCCTACCATGCGAAAGTTGACACTGAAGCCTGACAAGAGTCACGGCCGGCCGTCGAAGTACTCGACGATCGCGCGGCCGACCTGGCCCATGCGATCTTCCGCTTCGCCGTACGGCTCGTCGATCGCGTTGAGCAGGAACGAGACCACGACCGGACCCGAGCGCGTGTAGATGACGCCGACGTCGTTGGCCACCGCCGGCGGGAAGTCGCCGGTCTTGTGGCCGACCGGCACGTCCACGTAGTGCGGCAGGCGGCGCGAGCCGGATTGCTGCCAGCGGAAGACGCGGCTCATCTCGGACGCCGACGCCGCCGAGGTCAATTTCGCCGTCTCGATCGCCTCGATCAGCCGGCCGACGCCGCGCGGCGTGATGATGCCGAGCCACGAGCTCGGGTCCTCGTTCAGGCGGCGAAGGTTCTCCTTCTGGACCTCCGCTTTCTGCATGCCGGCCTGGATCGCTTCGAGCCGCGCCCGCGGCGACGTGCCGTAGGCCAGGTCGCCGGAGCCGAGCGCGTACACGTCCTCCGGGGTCAGCGATGCCGCGCCGGGATCAGCCAGCACGTAGCGGTTGCGGAACACCTCGAAGATCGTCGTGTTCAAGTTTCAGCGCCGGCGCGAAGTTGTTCGCCTGCAGCCACGTGTTGACGGCTGCGACGCCGCCGACCTTGGCGATCGCAATGTCCGTGGCGGTGTTGTCGCTGGTGATGACCATCTGCATCAACACGTCGCGGATGGTCGGCTGAAGTCCGACGTCGTGATAGCGGAGCACGCCGGAGCCGCCGCGCTTGTCGGTCTTGGCAATGGTCACCCGCGCCTCGAGGTCGAGCGTCTTCTTCTCCGCCATCTGGTAGCCCATGACGAAGACCGGGATCTTGATGACGCTGGCGCTGTTGAACGATTCGTCAGGCCGCACCGCCGCTTCTTCGCCGGTCTTCAGGTGCTTGACGTAGATACCCGCCTTCGCCGGTATCCGGGCCAACTCTGCCTGCGAGGAGCCGCTGCAGCGGTCCCGGCGCCTGGGCGGCGCTCCCGATCGGCAGCAGTGCGACAGCGGCAACGACGGCGATGGCAAGTCGGGTCACGGGCAGTCTCCTCGGTGGCGCATGGTAGCAGGAGCGGCGGCGACGCCCACGAGATCGAGCGGTCGGCCGCGGTGGTCCACCCGCGCCGCCAGATCTCCGCGGCAATGCTTACGCCGCAGTACAATCCCTCCGATGTCCACCCCTGCCACGCCGCTCATGCAGCGCACGCTCGCCGACACGGATCCGGAGATCGCCGCGGCAGTCTCCCACGAAGCCGAACGCCAGGCGAGCGGCCTGGAGCTCATCGCCTCCGAGAACTTCGTCAGCCCCGCCGTCCTCGAGGCCGCCGGCTCGGTGATGACCAACAAGTACGCCGAGGGCTACCCGGGCAAGCGCTACTACGGCGGCTGCGAGTTCGTGGACGTCGCCGAGAGCCTCGCGCTCAGCCGCGCCAAGGCGCTCTTCGGCGCCGAGCACGCCAACGTCCAGCCGCACTCGGGCGCGCAGGCCAACATGAGCGTGTTCCTCACGATGCTGCAGCCCGGCGACACGCTCCTCGGGATGAACCTCGCGCACGGCGGCCATCTCACTCACGGCCACCCGCTCAACTTCTCCGGCAAGTTCTACAAGGTCGTCCCCTACGGCGTCCGCAAAGACGATGAGCGGATCGACTACGAGGAGTTCGAGCGTCTCGTCAGCGAGCACTCGCCCAAGATGATCGTCGTCGGCGCGAGCGCCTACCCGCGGGTGATCGACTTCGAGCGGGCCGGCCGGGTCGCCGCCGCGGCCGGCGTGCCGCTGATGGTGGACATGGCCCACATCGCCGGCCTGGTCGCCGCCGGCGTCCACCCGAGCCCGGTGCCGCACGCCGACTTCGTCACCACGACGACGCACAAGACGCTGCGCGGGCCGCGTGGCGGGATGGTGCTCTGCCGCGAGAAATACGCGAAGGATCTCGATCGTTCGGTGTTTCCTGGCGTCCAGGGCGGTCCGCTGATGCACATCATCGCGGCCAAGGCCGTGTGCTTCAAGGAAGCCGCCGAGCCGGCGTTCGCCGAGTATCAGCGGCAGGTCGTGAAGAACGCGCAACGGCTTGCCGCGGCGTTGTCGGCCGAAGGCTTTCGTCTCGTCAGCGGCGGCACCGACAACCACATCGTGCTCGTGGACGTGTTCTCGAAGGGCATCACCGGCAAGGTGGCCGAGAAGTTGCTCGGCGACGCCGGGATCACCGTCAACAAGAACGCGATCCCGTTCGATACCAATCCGCCGATGGTGGCGAGCGGAGTTCGCCTCGGCACGCCGGCCATCACCACACGCGGCATGAAGGAAACCGAGATGGACCAGATAGCGGGATTCATCTCCCGGGTCCTCGCCGCGCCCGACGATGCCCGCGTGCACGCCGCCGTCAAGGCCGAGGTGGGAGCACTGTGCCGGAACTTTCCGCTGTATCCCGACCTGACGGTCTAGCCCCACAGTTCACGTGAGTGGTCACTCCCACTGCTCGCCGAGTCGATGGGGAACAGGCATGAACGAGGGGAGTTCGAGCCGATGGCGGCTCCACACGAGGGAATTGAGGGGTTAAGAGCCGCGGTTGACGCGGTGTTCGCGGGCGACGGCGCGCTCGCCCGCGAGCTGCCGGCCTACGAAGCCCGCGACGGTCAACACGTCATGGCTTCGGCGGTCGCGGATACGCTCGCCTCCGGGGGCGTTCTGCTCGCCGAGGCTGGCACCGGCACGGGTAAGACGCTCGCCTATCTCGTCCCGGCGATTCTCAGCGGCCACCGCGTCCTCGTCTCGACCGGCACCAAGAATCTGCAGGAGCAGATCTACTTCAAGGACCTGCCGATCCTCGAGCGCGCGCTCGGCGTGCCGTTCACCGCCACTTACATGAAGGGACGCGCCAACTACCTGTGCCTTCACCGGCTGCAGCAGGCCACCTCGCAAGGGATGCACGAGGAGCTCGCGGCGATCGCCAGTTGGTCCGCGGTGACCGACACCGGCGATCGCGCCGAGCTCGCCGACCTGCCGGAGCAGTCTCCAACGTGGAATGACGTCTCTGCCACCGCCGAAACCTGCCTCGGCAGCGACTGCCCGCAGTTCCAGGAGTGCTTCGTCACACGGATGCGGCAGCGGGCCGCCGCGTCGGATCTCGTGATCGTCAACCACCACCTGCTCTGCGCCGACGCCGCCGTCCGCCAGAGCTCGTACGGCGAAGTCATTCCCGACTGTCATTACGCGGTCATCGACGAGGCGCACCAGCTCGAGGACGTGGCCACGCAGTACTTCGGCATCTCGGTCAGCAACTATCGCCTCGACGATCTCGGCCGCGACATCGAGCGGGTCCTCAACGCCGGCCTTATTGCCGACGACGATGGCGGGATTCGCCGGCAGGTGCGGCGGGTGGACGACCACGCGCGCGCCTTCTTCGGCGGGCTGACACTGGCGCGGGTCAGTCGCGGGCTGAGCGGCGAGCGGCTCCGCGTCGGTCCCGACTGGTTCGGCGAGATCGTGACCGATGGTCTGGCGCTGATGAGCGGCCTCGACGCGCTGGACTCGGCACTGCAGCTTGCCGCAACCGGCACGACGTCACCGGCGGCAAACGAGGACGTGCTCAGTCTCGCGCGCCGCGCTGCCGAGATTCGCGATCAGCTGCGGTTCCTGATGGCCGCCTCGGATCCGCATCACGTCTATTTCATCGAGTCGCGGGGGCGGGGCGTGTTCCTGCGGGCGGCACCCATCGACGTGGCCGACATCCTCCAGGAGGTGCTGTTCGGCCGCATGCGGGCCACGATCCTCACCTCGGCGACGCTGACTGTAGAAGGTTCCTTCGCCTACGTGCGCGGGCGGCTGGGCGTCCCTCTGGCCGCCGCCGAGGTCTCGATTCCCTCGGAGTTCGACTATCGCTCGCAGGCGGTGCTCTACCTGCCGCGCCGCATGCCGCCGCCGAAGGCGGCCGAGTTCGGCGACGCCGTCGCTCGCGAGACACTGGAGATCCTGAGACGGACGCGCGGGCGCGCCTTCGTGCTCTTCACGAGTTACGGCGGCCTGCGGGCGGTCCACGAGCGGGTGGCGCCGGTGCTTCCCTTCCCTCTGCTCGTGCAGGGCGACGCGCCACGGAGCGTGCTGCTCCAGCGGTTCAGGGACACGCCCCACGCCGTGCTCCTCGCCACCTCGTCGTTCTGGCAGGGCGTGGACGTCGCCGGCGAGCAGTTGAGTTGCGTGATCATCGACAAGCTGCCGTTCGCCTCGCCGGCCGATCCGATCACCGCGGCCCGGGTGGAAGCCATCACGGCCGACGGCGGCGACCCGTTCCACGACTACCAGGTGCCGCTCGCCGTGCTCGCGCTGCTGCAGGGCCTCGGCCGGCTGATCCGGCACCGTGAGGACCGCGGCGTGCTGGCCGTGCTCGACCCGCGGCTGCGAACCATGGGCTATGGCCGCCGGTTCCTCGATTCCCTCCCGCCCGCGCCGATCGTTCACGACCTCGGGGAAGTCGCGCGCTTTTTCGATGAGAACGGGTAATCTAACCCCACAGTTCAATTGAGTTGCGCATACCATCAGCTCGAACTCGCCTGGTTCGTTCCAGTTCCGTCGGATCGGCGGGCTGATGGATACTCCACTCAAGTGACCTGAGGGGTTGGTCCAACTACAGGAGCAGACATGTTCAAGACTTTCTCGACGGCCTGGCTGGCCGTGGCCGCGGCGTTGCTGCTGGTCTCTTCGGCGGCGGCGCAGTCCACGATGATTCGGGGCAAGGTGGTGGACAAGGACGGCAAGCCGGTCGCCGGCGCCTCGATCGTCATCGAGTTCAAGGGCGGCGTGAACCGGAAGTTCCAGACCAAGAGCGACAAGGGCGGAAATTTCGTCCAGCTGCTCACCGAATCGGGCGAGTACCAGGTGACCGCATCGGCCGACAAGGTCGGATCGCAGTCGGCGCCGGTCCGCGTCAAGCTCGGGGCCGCCGCCGAGGTCACCATCACCCTCGCGCCGGGCGGCGGAGCGGGCGACCCGAAGGCCGCCGCGGTTCGCAAGACGTTCGAGGATGCCGTCGCCGCCAGCCGCGCCGGCAACCACGATGACGCCATCGCCAAGTTCAACGAGGCTGCGGCCGGCATCCCGAACTGCGCCGACTGCTACTACAACATCGGCATCTCGTACCTGGCGAAGAAGGACGAGAAGCAGGCCGAGGAGAACTTCAAGAAGGCGCTCGAGATGAAGCCCGATTACGCGGAAGCGGCGGGCGCGCTGGCGACCCTCTACAACAACCAGAAGCGCTTCGACGAAGCGGCCGCGATGAGCGCCAAGGCGGCGGCCGGCGGCGGGGCCAGCGGCGGCAGCGCCGACGCCGTCTACAACCAGGGCGTCATCCTCTGGAACCAGGGGAAGACCGCCGAGGCCAAGGCCAAGTTCGAGGAGGCGCTCAAGGCCGATCCGAACCACGCCGACTCGCACTACCAACTGGGGATGGCGCTCCTCAACGAGGGCAAGCTGCCCGAGGCCGTCGGCATGTTCGAGAAGTACCTGTCGATCGCCCCCAACGGCCAGTTCGCCGCTCAGGCCAAGGCGATGGTCGCGCAGTTGAAAAAGTGAGTGACATTGCGCGCAATCTGGCGCACATTCGCGAACGGATTGACGCGGCCGCGTTGAGGGCGGGGCGGCGGCCGGAGGATGTCCGGCTCGTCGCCGTGTCCAAGACCTTCCCGATCGACGCGGTGCGCGAGGCCTTTGCTGCCGGCCAGCGGGAATTCGGCGAAAACAAGGTGCAGGAAGCACTGCAGAAGATTCATGCAGGGGCCGACATGCAGATTGGGTGGCACTTGATCGGCCATCTGCAGTCGAACAAAGCGAAGAAAGCGGCCGCCGAGGCCGACTGGATTCACGCGATCGACAGCGTGGAACTGCTCCGGCGCGTGGACGAGGGTGCGAAGGCAGCCGGGCGAACGGTCAATGTGCTGGTGCAGGCGGACCTCGCGCTCGAGCCGACCAAGCACGGCGCGCCTCTGGAGACGGTGCCGGCGATTCTCGAAGCGGGCGCCGGACTGGAGGGCGCGCGAGTGCGAGGGTTGATGCTCCTGCCTCCGCTCGTGGAGGACCCCGAGGACGCGCGGCCCTGGTTCCGCCAGCTGCGCGAGTGGCGCGACCGCTGGATTGCGGCCGGCGCGCCGGCCGGGACGCTGCAGGAACTGTCGATGGGAATGAGCCACGATTTCGAGGTCGCGATCGAGGAAGGCGCGACAATGGTGCGGGTCGGAACCGCGATTTTCGGAGCGCGTGAATACGCCCCGAGTGGGGCCTGAGAAGGAATGGAGCCAATGAAAGTCACTCCGCTGGATCTGCGACAGCAGCGTTTCAACACCGTGATGCGCGGCTACGACCGCGGCGAAGTCACGGCGTTCCTCAACGAGGTGGCCGAGGACTACGAGAACGCCCTCCGCGAGGCCGACCGGCTCCGGCAGGAGGTCGTCAAGCTCGAAGCCGTGCTCGCCGAACATCGCGGCCAGGAGCGGAACCTCCGCAACACGCTGCTCACCGCGCAGAAGATGGCCGACGAGGTGAAGGACCAGGCGTCGATCGAGGCCGAGCGGCTGATCAAGGAAGCCGAGTCGCGCGCCGACCTCATCGTCCAGAAGTCCCAGTCGCGGATCGAGGACATCCAGCGCGAAGTCGAGGGGATGCGGGCGAAGCGCCGCGAAGTGGAGGACGGGATCGACGGGCTGGTCAAGACGCTCCAGAGCACGCTGGCCTACATCAAGGAGCAGGACACCCGTTCCCGCGAGGACAAGGTGCTCCTCCTCCACCGCCCGAAGCAGGCCGAACCCGCCCCGGTGGTTCCGGCCAGCCCCGCCTCCGAGGAGAAAGTCTCGCAGGGCTGAACGGGTTCGCGGGGTTCGGCGACAGAGCCCTTTGTAATGGCCACCTTCGAGCTGGCAATCCGCGTGATTCCTCGCGCCTCGAAGACCGGGGTGGCAGGAACGCGCGGGGACGCCGTGCTCGTCAGGCTCGCGGCCGCGCCGGTGGACGGCGCGGCCAACGCCGAGCTCATCGACACACTGGCGCGGGCCCTCGACCTGCCGCGCCGCGCCCTCACCATCATCACCGGCGCCACCTCGCGCGCCAAACGCGTGCGCATCGACGGCCTCACCCGCGAAGACGCCCTGCGCCGGTTGTTGAAAACTCCAGACGCGCAAACTGAAAAATGAGAAGCTCGGCGAGCGATGATCTCTGCCGACTTCCTGATCGACGACGCCGATCTCGTGGCGACCTGCGCCGGCCCGGCGCCGCGGCGCGGGCCCGCGCAGCGCGAGATCGCGGCGATCGCGCGCGCGTCGGTGGCCAGCCTCGGCGGCCGAATCGTCTACGTCGGTCCCGCGGATGAGTGCCGGTGCGCCGTCTCGCTGACCTCGAACGCCCAGGTGCTCGACGCGCGAGGGCACACGGTCGTCCCCGGCTTCGTCGATCCGCACACGCACCTGGTGTACGCCGGCGATCGACGGGACGAGCTGCAGCGGCGTCTCGCCGGAGCGACCTACAGCGACATCGCGGCGAGCGGCGGCGGCATCGTGAAGACCGTATCGGCGACACGGGAGGCGACCGAGGACGAGCTCGTCGCCGCAGCCCGGCCCCGGCTTGCCGCCATGCTCGCGCACGGAACCACGACCGCGGAGATCAAGAGCGGATACGCGCTGTCGCTCGAGGGCGAGCTGACGATGCTGCGAGCGATCAGGCGACTGGCCGCCGAGCAGCCGGTGAGCCTCTCGGCGACGTTCATGGGCGCGCACGAATACCCGGTGGACTATCGCGAGCGACGCGGCGAGTACGTCGATCTCGTCGTCGACGCGATGATCCCCGCCGTCGCCCGCGAAGGCCTCGCGGAATGGTGCGACGTGTTCTGCGAGCAGGGCGTGTTCACGCCCGCGGAATCGGCGCGGATCCTGCGGGCCGGCGCGGCCCACGGGCTGAAGCCGCGGATTCACGCCGACGAGCTCGCGCTGAGCGGCGGCAGCGCGGTCGCCGCCGACGTCGGCGCGCGCTCCGCGGATCATCTGATTTTCGTCGACGAGCCGCACGCCGACCGCCTGGCCGCGGCTGGCGTCATCGCCACGCTGCTGCCGGCGGCGGCGTTCTTCCTCAAGCTGCGGCGCTTCGCGCCCGCTCGCATGCTGATCCAGCGCGGCGTGGCGGTGGCGCTCGCCAGCGACGTGAACCCCGGCGGCGGCTTCACGCCGTCGATGCCGTTCGTCATGTCGCTCGCCTGCTTCGCGATGGACATGACGCTCGAGGAAGCGCTGGTCGGCGCCACGATCAATGCCGCGGCCGCACTCGATCGCCAGGGCGACTACGGCAGCCTGGAGACCGGCAAGATGCTCGACGCGGTAGCCGTGGACGGGCCGCTCAGCGAACTGGTCCGCGTCGGCGCGCCGGTGATCGCCGCTGTCGTAAAGCACGGCCGGGTCGTCAAAGGCAGGGACTAGGAAAAAGGAGTTAGGAGTTAGGAATTAGGAGTCAGGAGTTAGGAGAGACCCATCACGCCGATCATTGCGGAATACGCGGCGGTAGAAGAAACTGTGACTGCTCCTAGTTCCTGGTTCCTGGTTCCTCATCTCCTATCTCCTATCTCCTACCTCCTATGTCCTTCTCAGCACAGTCGGTGCACGACTTCATCGGATCGCTGGCGAGCGCGGCGCCCACACCGGGCGGCGGAACAGCCGCCGCAATTGCCGGCGCGATGGGCACTGGCCTCTTCATCATGGTGGCGGGGCTGGCCCGCACGCGCGGCAACACCGATGACGAGCGCGCGGCGCTGGCCGGGATTCGCTCGGAGACTCCTGCCGCTGACGGCGGCGTTCGAGACGTGCGCCGACCGCGATAGCGACGCGTTCAACGTCGTGATGGCCGCCTACAAGCGTCCGAAGGGTACCGACGAGGAAAAGGCCGCCCGGAAGGCGGCGATTGCCGAGGGGATGCGTGGCGCCACCGACGCCCCGCTCGAGACGCTGCGGGTGGCGGCGCGGGCGCTCGCGCTCGGCGAAACCGTGGCGCGGCTTGGGAACCCGTCGGCCGCAAGCGACGCAGGCGTGGGCGCCGGACTGCTGTCAGCCGCCGCGCACGGCGCCGCCGCGAACGTGCGGATCAATCTCGACGGGATGCAGGACGAGGCGTACCGGGCGGGCACGGAGAAGGAAACGGCGACGCTGCTCCAGCGCGTGGACGCCAGCTGCTCCGCGATTCGCGCCGCCATCGGCTGACGCCGCCGGGCGGCCGGTCTGCTAGCGAACCTTACCGGGTCTCGGACCCTTGCCGCGGGGGGCAACGCCGCGGGGACGGGTGTCTTCGAGCAGGCGGACGTGCACCGATGTCTCGAAATCCCACGACCGCGCGTAGACGCCCGGCAGCAGATTCACGCTGTCGGTGTAGGGCGCTTCGATGTTGATCTCGTAGGGAAGCCGCTCCACCTGGCAGCTTCTGGGGATCGAGCGGGATTTTATAGTCGCCGGCCAGTTCAATGACCTTGTCGGCGATCTGGTCCTCGTTGCGGCTCCCGGCGAACAGCATCGCCTCCTGGATCGCGTCGACGAAAGAGTAGTGCTTGACCGCGGCGCGGCCGCCCTGGACGGCGCCGGTGAGCAGTGTGAAGGCGACGACGATCTGGAAGATGGTTTTCATGGGCGCCAACGGGCGGGTCCGGGGGGCCGGCCGGCCGGTCTGACACGTCCTGTTGGGGAGTATCGACGCCAGCCCGACCGGCCTTTAGGCGGTGACGGCGATTCCGGGCGCGGAACTTCCGTCAATTTCGCAATCTTTCCCGAGGCACAACTGCACCCGCGCGAGGCTCCCGGCGCGCGGCGGCGGGTGCTAGCATCGCCTGATGATCGGCTTTGTTCTGGCGGCCGTGGCCGTTGCCGGCCTCACCTACACGGCGCCCGCCGGGTGGACGACCGTCCCCACGTCATCCTCGATGCGCGTGGCGCAGTTCACGCTACCCCGGGAAAAAGGCGATACGGAGCCGGCGGAACTGGTCGTGTACTACTTCGGCGGATCCGGCGGATCCGTGGAGGCGAACATCGAACGCTGGCTCGCGCAGATGCAGCAGCCGGATGGCCGTCCTTCGAAGCCTCTGGCGACGCGTGAATCGCGCACCGTCAACGGCCTGTCCGTGTCGCTCGTCGACGTCAGCGGCACGTACGTGGCGGAAACGGCGCCCGGCAGCGCCGAGCGCCACAACAGCCCGAACTTCCGACTGCGCGCCGGCGTGGTGCAGACGCCCGGAGGTCCATACTTCATCAAGCTGACGGGGCCGGCGAAGACCGTCGCCGCCCAGTCGCAGGCGTTCGATCGTTTCGTGGCCAGCCTGGCATATGCGCGCTAGCCCAGACGGACCGGGGAACCGCATCCAGCCGCGTGCAGGAGGTGAACATGAGGACCTTGGCCGCCGTTACCGTGTTCGTGCTGGCAGGTGTCGCAATCCTGGCACTCGGCGCGACAAGCGCGCCCGGGGAGAGCCGGGCAACCGCGCGGGTGCCGGTGCTGGTCGAGCTCTTCACCTCGGAAGGCTGCTCGAGCTGCCCGCCCGCCGACGATCTGCTGCGCCGCCTGATCGACGAGCAGCCCGTCGACGGCGTCGAGGTGGTAGGCCTGAGCGAGCACGTGGACTACTGGAACCGCCTCGGCTGGACCGATCCGTTCTCGTCGCCGCTGTTCTCGGCGCGGCAGGAGCGCTATCAGCGCGCGCTCCGAACCGAGCAGATCTACACGCCGCAGGTGATCGTGAACGGCCGGCGCGAAGCGATCGGCAACGAGTGGCCGGCCGTGCGCTCGGAGCTGACCGCGGCGGCGCTCGAGCCGAGCGCGGTGCTGCACGTCACGCCGGTCACTGCCGGCGATGCTCTTCACGTGACGGTGTCGATTGCTGACATCCCGGACGCCGCGCACGGCAGGATGCGCGTGGTGGTGGCGCTGGCCGAGAACGATCTGGCCGTGGACGTGAAGCGCGGCGAGAACGCGCGGCGGCGCCTGCGTCACTCGGCGGTGACCCGGCGGTTGGAGGCCGCCGGAAACCTGAACGCAGCCGAGCGGTCGGCTCAGGTGAACGCGGAGCTCACGATCGATCCCGCGTGGCGCCGCGATCAGCTGCGCGTGCTCGCATTCTTGCAAGATGCGGCCAGCGATCGAATCTGGGGAGTGTCGTCACCCGTGCCGCTCGCCGCAACCCTGAAGTGACGCGAGACGTCGCGGCAGCTCGACGCGCTCCGCGCAGACGACGAAGACGCCAGGCTCTCTCGCGATCCGGTCAACCGCCGCGCCGGGCTACGGCTTGAAATTGATCGCCACGTTGAGGATGACCGGCACCGCCACCCCTTTCACCCGGGTCGGCGCGTACTCCCACTGCTCGACCGCGTCGAGCGCTGCCTGATTCAGCACCGGCACTGACTTCAGCACCCGCGTGGCCACGACCTTGCCGTCCGGACCGACGGTGAGCTCCACCTCTACAGTTCCGCCAATCCGATTCGACTTCGCGATCGCCGGATAGACCGGCGCCACATCCTTGATCTTCTTCGGACTGGGGATGGCACCGCCAACTCGCACGGCTGTCTTGGCCAGCTTCGCACGCGTCTCAGCTGCGGACTTCTCCTTCGCCGCGGCGGCGGCCGCGGCAGCATCCGCCTTCCCTTTGGCCGCCATCGCGTCGGCGGTCGCCTTCTCGCTCGCCGCCCGGGCCGCCACGGCCAGTTCACGGGTGCGATCGTAGGACTTCATCCATTTCGCGTCCTGCGCGGCCAACTCAGCATCGAGTGCCGCCTGTGCATCCTGCGCGGCCTTCACTGATTCGGGTGCCAGCTGAGCCGCCGCGGCCGGCACGTTGTCGCGAGCGGTTCGCGCCGCGTCAATTGCACCCGTCGGCCGTCTCCCGCACGCTGTCGTGACCACGAGCACCAGAACGATCGCCGTCAGTCGAAAGGTGACCACCATCGCTGCGCCTCCTGAGTCATGACCAAACACGGCAGTTCGCTACAGGATCTGTCCCAGCTGTTACCCCGCAGAAGGCCGCCGGAGGCCTGCCCCACCCTGCATGGATCAATTGCTCTGCCAATCGTTCTGAGTGGCGGCGGCCACGCGCCGCGAATGCCTGAGTCTCGCTGCGTCGCGCGTCAGCGCGGTGAGGGGCACCCGGCGGGCTCACCGGCCTTGCAGGGCGAACTTCTGGACCCGGCGCCCGTTCCCAACCTCGCTGACGTAGAGATTGCCCTTTGAATCGGTCGCGAGGTTGTGGAGGAACACGAACTCGCCGGCGTAGCGCCCGATCCGGCCGAAGAAGCTGACCTCGCGGAGCGTCAGGCGATCGAACACGTGAACGCGGCCGTTGCCGGCGTCGCCGACGTAGAGCCAGCGCTGACCCGGATCCGGTGAAAACGCGGCGTTGAAGGACGTGCCGAGCAGCTGCGTTTTCCGCTCGATGAACACCTCGCGCTGGAACGTGCCGTCCAGCGTGAACACCTGGACGCGGTTGTTCAAGCGATCGTTCACGTAGACGAGATCGTCGGCAGCCACCTTGATCCCGTGCACGGTGTTGAACTGCTGCGGGCCGGCGCCTTCCCCGCTGAACCCCTTCGGCGCCGCATCGTCTGGCGGGTTGCCGTAGGCGCCCCACATCCGCTTGAACGCGCCGGTATCGGCGTCGAAGACGATGACCCGCCGGTTGATGTAGCCGTCGGCGACGAACAGTTCGTTGGTGGCGGGGTGTACCCACATGTCGGCGGCGTTGTTGAGGTTTGCGGTGTCGAGACTGCCCCTGCTCTGCCCGCGCCGCCCGATTTGGAGCAGGAACTTCCCGTCGCGCGTGAACTTGAGCAGGAAGTTCTCCTTGCCCTCGCGCAGGCGCGGCCCGCCGGCCGACGAGATCCACACGTTGCCCTTGTAATCCACGTGGATGCCGTGCTCGTCGGCGGGCCATTCGTAGGCGCCGTCATCGGGCGCGCCGCCCCACCCGCGCAGGTAGTTGCCGGCCGAGTCGAACTCCATCACCGGCGGCGGTGCGGTGCAGCACTCAGCTTCGGGGTTCTTCCTCAGCTCGTCGCTGTTCAGCGACCACGGCCGCTGCAGCACCCACACGTGATCCTGCGCGTCAACGGCAACCCCGGAGACCTGCCCGAGGATCCACTGCTTCGGCAGCGTCGGCCAGAACGGATCCACCTGGAAGCGCGGCGCCTCGGCCTGCGATCCTGCGGCGTAACGATCGACCGCGGACGCACCGGCGGCAAGGACTGCGACGAGGCCGAGCGCCGCGACGAGGCTTCGCGGGCGGGCGGGTCCGACACGGTGCGGCATGCCTCAGGGTAACGCGAACGCCACCAGCGCGCTGCCCGAGGGCGCGCCGTTCTTGCCCCCACCGCAGGCGATCACGACGTACTGCTTGCCGTTGACGGTGTACGTGGACGGCGTCGCGTTGCCGGCGAACGGCAGCGTCGCCTCCCAGAGGAGCTGCCCAGTCAGCTTGTCGAAGGCGCGGAACTTCCTGTCGAAGTTCGTCGCGGCGATGAACAGCAGGCCGCCGGCCGTGACGATCGGGCCGCCGTAATTGTCGCTGCCGGTGTCCTTCATTCCTTTGGCGGCGAGCTCGGGGAATTCGCCGAGCGGCTTCTGCCAGCGAATCGTGCCGGCGCTCAAGTCGAGCGCGGTCAGCGTTCCCCACGGCGGGGTGATCGGCGGGTAACCCTCCGGGTCGCGCCACAGCACCTCGCCGTCGTTCCGGTACTTGAGGCGGGTCGGATCTTTCGCCACCGCCGGATCGTTCGCCTGATCCTTTCCGGTAACGAGGAACTCGACGACGTCACCGATGTTCTTCGCGCCCATGTCGGGAAAGCCCGGCATGCGGCCGGTACCCTGACGGATGACGGTGGCGATCTGCTCGCGCGTCATCCGCGTACTGATGTCCACGAGCGAGGGCGCGGCCGAGCTGCCGGTGCGATCCGAGCGGTGGCAGCTCGCGCACTTGCTGCCGTAGAGCGCCGTGTCGGTGTTGGGAATCAGGCGCATCAGCCACGGCATCTCGTTCGCGTTGACATAGAGCAGGCTGCTATCGGCATCGAACGCCGCGCCGCCCCACTCGGCGCCGCCGTCCACGCCGGGGAACACGATCAGCCCTTCAGGCGAGGGCGGCGTGAACATCGGGCCGGTCCGGTACTTCTTGAACTCGGCGAGGACCGCCGCGTGTGCCTCCGGTGTCCGCGTCGTGAGCATCGACTCGGTGAGCGCCTGGCGGGTAAACGGCGGCGGGGCCAGCGGATGTTTCTGCGTAGCGGCGGCGTGCTCGCCGTCCACGGTGGACTCCGGCGCGCGGCGCTCCTCGACCGGGAACAGCGGTTCTCCGGTCCTGCGATCGAGCACGTAGACGTAGCCGAACTTGGTCAGCTGGGCGACCGCGTCCACGGGCTTGCCATTGCGCCGTATCGTCACGAGGCTCGGCGCCGCCGGCAGATCCCAGTCCCACAGATCGTGCCGCGTGATCTGGTAATGCCAGACCCGTTTGCCCGTCCGCGCGTCGAGCGCGAGCACCGAATCCGCAAACAGGTTGTCGCCGTGGCGGTTGACGCCGTACCAGTCGAACGATGCGGAACCGGTAGCGGCAAAGACCATCGCGTTCTTCTGATCGACGGTCACTCCGGCCCACGCGTTCGCGCCGCCGGACGGTATCTGTCCCCTCGGCCAGGTGTCGGCCCCGAACTCACCCGCCTGCGGAATCGTGCGAAAGATCCATCGCAGCTTCCCGGTCTTCACGTCGAACGCGCGAATGTGACCGGGAGTGCCGGGCAGGGTCTCCGGCACGCTGCTGCCGAAGATGATCACGTCCTCGAAGACGGCGCCAGGCGTGCTCGCGCTCACCGTCGCCTTCTCCACCGGCAGCCCCAGTCCCTCGCGCAAGTCGATGCGTCCGCCATTGCCGAATTCCGCGATCGGCGTGCCGGTCCTGCGGTCCAGCGCGTAGAGCCAGTTGCGGTAGGTGACGAAAACCCGGTCCTGATGGACCGTGACGCCGCGATGCCGGAATCGAGCCCGCGGCGCATCTGGCGGCGCGAGCGCATGCGCCCACCGTTCGGTTCCCGTTGCCGCGTCCACCGCCACCACTTTCATCGACGGTGTGGTCACGTAGACCGTGCCATCCACCACCACGGGATGGCTCTGCATCTCGGAGCCGGTGAACGCGTCCTTGGAGTCGTAGGTCCAGGCCACACGCAGCTGCGCGACGTTGGTCTTGTTGATCTGGCTGAGCGGCGAGTAGCGGATGTTGTCGACGCCGCCGTGCATCGGCCAGCCGAGGTCGGGGGTCTGTGCGAGCCCGATGGCGCCGACGAGAAGCGCCAGCGTGAGCAATCTCATCCGCGCATTGTAGCGTCAGCCCTGCTGGACTCACCCACAGCCTGCCGCGGCACGAGGCGGACACGGTCGCCGACCTGAATACGGCCCGGCACCACGACTTCGGCGTTCAGCGCAAGCCGCCCGCCGAAGCGACGGCCGATGTCACGCAGCACCTCCGGATCGCGCTCGAGCGTGTCGGGATCCACGGTCGTCATCGGGCACCGGCCGCGTCGTGAATCGATACCGATGACGGCGTCGCCGATGTGCAACTCCGAACCGGCCCAATCGAACTCGGCGAGTCCCTCGACGCCGCCGATCAGGATGTTCGGGCGCAACCGGCGCACGTCGCGCCCGAAGGCCGCGACTGCGCCGTCGGTGGCGACGAGCAGCGGCAGCACGTCGAAGCGCTCCGCTCCCTCGTCTGCCTCCAGCCATGCATCCGCGCCGGCGGCTTCGCGAACGAGCCCGAGCGCGGCTGGATGGTTCCAGGGCATACCGTTGATGCGCGGCGTACCGTCCTCGCCGAGCGTGCCGTGAAGACCGAGAAGCCTGGTACTGTCGTCGGGACGTGCGCACGCCCTCGGGCCCGCGGACGTGTACGATGCGATCGCCCGGGATGCCGAGGCTCGTCAGCACGGCTTCGCCAATCGCTTCACCGGCCAGGGACTTGACGGGATACCGCCACAGTGATGACACCGTCATGCGAGAGTTGGATGCCTGCGCGTGCGGGCGGTGTCGCCTTCTGCCTTTTGCCTTTCCGCCTTCGTCAAGACTGCGGCGGGACAAGCTGCCTTATGCCTTGACCCTGCGTCGAGTCAGTTGGCGGGCACGCCGAGGAGATACTTCGGTCCGGTCGGAGCGGGTACGCCGCCCTCGGGCTCGACCGTGACGGCCAGCGCGTCGGGCCGCGTCGTGAGCGCCGGCACGTCTGCGACCAGCTGACTGCGACCCCGCGCGTCGGGCACGAACGTCCCGGCGCTGATGGCCTGGCCGCCGGCCACCGCCCACAGCTGGTACACGCGCGCAGCCGGCAGGGCCGGCAGGTCACGCGCGGTGAAGAGGATCGCGTTCTGCGATCGGCTGACGAACGCCTTGGCCTGCGCAGCGTTCGCCGGCGGGAGGCCCGAGAGCGACACGAGCAGCAGATCGTCGGCGGTCATCACGTCCAGCTGACGACGGTAGGTGACGAGCGTGGCCTGCGAGGCTTGCGCACTCCGCTCGGCTTCGGCGACCCGGGCCTGCCACGTAGCCAGCATGACTCGCAGGTCGGCGAGCTCGGCACGGGTGCGCAGCAAACCAAAAGTGGTGACGGCGGCAATCACCGCGGCGGCCGCGGCCAGCCACGGCGCCCAGCTCGTCCGCGCCGGCGGCTGAACCACTGGCGTGAGCCGCGGCTGCACCCTCGCCGGCGCATCGTGCGTCTTATCACCCACGATCGCCGCCAGAGTTCGGGCCCGGAGCTCGGGCCTGGGACGGATCTCGGGCACGCTCTGCGCCAGGGCGTCGGCGGCGAGCTGGTATTCGCGCAGCGCCTCGCGGCACGCGTCGCAGCCCGCCAGGTGCTCGAGCAGCTCCGCCCGCGTCGCCGCATCGTCGGCGTCGAGGACGTGGAGCGGCATGACGTCGCGCGCTTCGTCGTGCGTCACGGCTCGCCTCCGGTCGGCGCCGGCCGGCCGCTGATGCGGTCGCGGATGCGCTGCAGGCCCGTTCGTATGCGTGTCTTCACGGTTCCCAGTGGTGTCGACGTTCGCTCCGCGATCTCGGCCTGCGTCAGGCCCTCATAGTATGCGAGCTCGAGCGCAGTCCTTTGATCCGCCGGCAGCGACGCCAGGGCGTCGCGCGCCGCCGAGACCTGCTCGGCCGAAGCGGTTACCAACTCTACGCTTGGCGCGGGATCCGGGATTGCGTCGAGTCCCTCGACGCCGGTCGTGACCCGTCCGCCGCCCTGGCGGCGGAGCCGATCCAGCGCCCGGCTGCGCGCAATCACGCTCAGCCACGCGCCGACCGCGCCGCGCTGCGGGTCGAAGCGCGACGCCTGCTTCCACAGCTGCGCGAACACTTCCTGGGTGACATCTTCCGCATCGCCGGTGTTGCGCAGGATCCGCAGCGCGAGCGAGTAGACGAGCGTCGAATAGCGATCGTAGAGGACCTCGAGCGCCGCGGCGTCGCCGGCGCCGGCGCGTGCGATGGCTTCGCGATCCTCCCACATGCGACGCCCAAGCATAACCCCGCAATCCGGAATCCGCTCCTCCGCGTAATACCCCTGAACCGGCCGCCATGCCGCGTCGCGGCGGGCGGCCCGACCTACGGAGGAACGCATGAAAAGACGACTCGCTGTACTCCTCGGCCTGGCGGCCGCCGCCGGAAGCCTGGCGCCGCCGCTGAAGGCCTCCAATCATCGAGAAGCGCCGATCACCGCGCTCGATCAGAAAGCCGACATCACCGATCTTTACGCGTTCATGGGCTACGGGCCCGGCAGCGCCGGCAAGGTGACGCTGATCATGAGCGTCGATCCGTTCCTCGACACGGCCAACGGGCCCAACTGGTTCCCCTTCGACGACGAGCTCCTCTACGAGCTGAAGATCGACAACAACCAGGACGCGCGAGAGGACATCACGCTGCAGTTCCGGTTCGAAACCGATCAACGGCTGCCGTCGTTGTTCCAGGTGTATGCCGGCGCCGACAACGGCTACGCCGCGCCGGCCAACTCACCGGCGCCAGTCCCGCCAGGGACTCCGATCGTTCCGCCGCGAATCACGTCGTTCGAGTCGGCTGGCCTCGGTCAGCGCCAGCGTTATTCGGTCACCGCGTTTCGCGGCAACGACCAATTCGAACTGCGCCCGGTGGACGGCCGCACGCTCTACGCCGTGCCGGCCAACGTCGGTCCGCGGACGATGGACTACGCCTCGCTGTACCCGCAGGGAAGCTTCGCGCTGCCGAACGGCATTCGCGTGTTCGCCGGGACGACCGACGATGCGTTCTGGATCGATCTCGGCGGCGCGTTCGACACCTTCAACCTGCGTAGCACGGTGGCGCCTGGAGTGATGACGGCGGCACAGGACGCCGCGGCGCAGAACTTCGCGGCTGACACGGTCTCGGGTTACGGCGTCAACACGATCGCGGTTGAGATTCCCGTTCAGCTGCTCACGCGCACTGGCCGCGTGGAACCGGCCAGTTCCACCGCGGCAACGCTCGGCATCTGGGGCACGACTTCGCGTCCGCGCGTCTCGGTGCGCCGGAACAGCAACGGCGTTCCCGACCGGTCCGGCCTCTTCCGGCAGGTGCAGCGCGTCGGCAACCCGCTGATCAACGAGCTGATCATCGGCACCGGCTCGAAGGACCGCTTCAGCATGGATCAGCCGTCGAACGATCTGCAGTTCGTCAACTTCTTCGCGGATCCGTCGCTGCCCCGCGTCCTCAACGCGCTGACCGGCGGCGTCCTCGCGATTCCGCCGGCGCCGCGACTCGATCTGCGGCCGCTCGTGCAGTACGTGCCGCCGATCGCTGCGGCCGGCACTGCGCCCGGGCCGGTTGCCGATCTGTTGCGCTTGAACACCGGCGTCGCGCCAACGGCTCCTGCAGCGGCGAGCCGCCTCGGCGTGCTCGGCGGTGACAACGCCGGGTTCCCCAACGGCCGCCGCGTCTTCGACGATGTGACCGACATCGCGCTCCGCGTGGTCGCCGGCGGCGTGCTCGCGGCACCGTTCCCCGGCTTCAACGCCAACATCAACGGCCGGCTCGGCGACGGAGTGAACGTCAACGACGTGCCCTACGAAACGCAGTTCCCTTATATCGCCCAGGCACCGAGCGGACGCGATCGACGCCACATCGATCCGACCGAACCGGGGTGCACCGCGGGCGGAGGCGCGCCATGCCCGGGCCTCTAACCCCTCAATTCACTGGCGTTGAGGATCCATCTACCCGAACTCCCGGCCGTCTGGGCCGGTTCCTGCAAGCCAGGAAGCCGATTGATGCTCAACCGAAGTCGACCGAGGGTTTAACGCAATTCGATCCGCGCACCAGCGCGACGCCGGCTTCGGCCGGCGTCCGCTCCCGCTCGCGCCTCGTCACCGGTCTGGTGCTGGCTGGTTTCGCTGCCGCGTGCATCACGCTGGTCGAGTCCGTGGTCACCCGGGCGCGTGCCGCCGACGGCGTCGTCGCGCCCGAACATGTCACGCCTGGTTCGGCCACCGGCACGCCGGCCGAGCGGCGGATCGCGTCGGCTCGCACCGCGATCGATCTGAACCCGAAGCGCGTCAGCGGGTGGAACGAGCTGGCGCTCGCCCTCGCCCGCCGCGCGCGAGAGACAAGCGATCCCGCGTATTACAAGGAAGCCTGGCATGCCACCGAGCAGGCGCTGTCCATTGACGCCAGGGACCTCGAGGCGAGGAAGCTCCAGATCTGGATTCTCCTCGGCCAGCACGAGTTCGCACGGGCGGTCACCGCCGCCGAAGCGCTCAACACCCAGGTGCCGGACGACGTGCTGACCTATGGCTTCCTGGTCGATGGCTACACCCAGCTGGGGCGCTACGCCGACGCGGAGAAGGCTGCGCAGTGGATGCTCGACATGCGGCCCGGCAACGTGCCGGCGTTGACCCGGGCGGCTCACCTGCGCGAGCTCTTCGGCGATCACGAAGGCGCCGTCGAGCTGATGGACACCTCCTACCGTCGCACTGGCGAAGCGGAAGTCGAGGACCGTGCGTGGATCCTCACGCAGATGGCGCACCTCTCGACGCTCACTTGCAGGACCGACGCCGCCGAGCGCTTCCTCGACGAAGCGCTGCGGCTGTTCCCCGACTACCACTACGCGCTGGCGCAACTCGCCGAGGTCCGCACCCTGCAAGGCCGCTTGGACGACGCCGTCTCGCTCCGCGAGCGGCACGTCGAGCGAGCCCCGCATCCGGAGAATCGCTACGAGCTGGGCGTGGCGCTCGCGCGAGCCGGGAAAACACGCGAGGCGGAAGCGGCATGGACCGCGTTCGAGCGGGCCGCGGTGGCCGAGTCA
Source organism: uncultured Acidobacteriota bacterium (assembly GCA_963709325.1). Lineage (GTDB taxonomy): Bacteria > Acidobacteriota > Vicinamibacteria > Vicinamibacterales > UBA2999 > VFZN01. Next base: position 1,532,059 of record CAVPVV010000003.1, read on the forward strand.
TCGAACTGGGACTCCGCGAACGTCGAGCTGACCTACTACTACGCCGACCACGCCGGTCGGACAGCCGACGCGCTGGCCCTCGCGCGCCGTGAGGCGGCACGGCGCCAGGACGTCCGGACGCTCGAGGCCTACGCATGGGCCCTCTATCACAACGGGCAGGCGACAACGGCCCGTACCGAGATCGACAAGGTGCTCGCCGTCGGCGTCGCGCAGCCCGAGACGTTCGCGCACGCCGCTGCCATCGCGGCCGCACAGGGCGACAGCGCGCACGCGCGCCAGTGGGCGGAGCGAAGCGTGTCGATGTGCGCGGCGTCGCCAGCGGCTGCCGAGTCGCGGGCGGTGCTGAAGCAGCTGCAAGCCGCGGAGTAGAAGCCATGGCCACGCCGTCGCGTCTGTCGTGCCTGGTGGCAGTCGTCCTGCTCGTGTTCGTGAGCACGAGCGCGGCTCAGTCACCCGCGGGACAACTGACCGGCCGTGTCACCGATCAGACCGGCGGCGCGTTACCTGGCGCCACGATCGAGGTGCACCGCGCCGACGGTGGGGTGATCGCAACCGCAGTCACAGGCGACGCAGGGCACTATGAGATCGACGGCGTGCCGCCGGGCCGGCACGTCGTCGAGTTCAGCCTGCCGAACTTTGCGATGGTTCGCCGCAGCGTCGCGGTGGAGGCTGGCAGGACGCAAACCGTCGACGCGCGGCTGCGGCTGCAGCTGGCGCTGTCCGCCGACGTCGCGGTGACGGCGAAGCGCACGTTCCGCAATCTGGCGGAAGTGGATCAACCCGAGGGCGGGCTGATCGGCATCGCGGACGCGGCGAGCGAAGGGCTCGTGACCGGGCAGCAGATCGACGCCCGGCCGATCATGCGAGCCGGGGAGGTGCTCGAAACCGTGCCGGGCCTCATCATCAGCCAGCACAGCGGCGAAGGCAAAGCCAACCAGTACTACCTTCGCGGCTTCAACCTCGATCACGGGACCGACTTCGCGACCAGCGTCGCCGGCGTGCCGGTGAACATGCCGGCCCACGCGCACGGCCACGGCTACTCGGACCTGAACTTCCTCATCCCCGAGCTGGTCAGCGCTGTGCAATACCGGAAAGGGCCGTATTTCGCCGACGAGGGCGACTTCTCGTCGGCGGGCGCGGCCCATATCCGCTACGCCAACGCTCTCGATCGGCCGATTGCACGCGTCAGCAGCGGCGAGGACGGCTGGGGACGGGCGCTGGCTGCCGCCTCGCCGCGGGTGGGCGCTGGAAATCTCCTCGTCGCTGCCGAGCTCAATCATAACGACGGTCCGTGGCGACATGGCGACAACTACGAGCGGCTGAATGCGGTCGTCCGCTACAGCGTCGGCGACTCTCTCAACGCCTGGTCGCTGACGGCGATGGGCTACGACGGATCGTGGCGCGCGACCGACCAGGCGCCGCGGCGCGCGATCGACGCCGGCACGATCTCGCGGTTCGAGGGCGTGGACGACACCTCGGGCGGCGCCACCGGGCGACTGAGCTTCTCCGGCGACTGGCAGCGGACGACTTCACACGGCGTGACCAGGGCCAACGCCTACGCGCTCGCCTATCGCCTCGACCTGTTCTCGAACTTCACGTATTTCCTCGACGACCCGGAGCACGGTGATCAGATCGAGCAATCCGATCGCCGCGTAGTCTCGGGCGGACGGGTGTCGCACCGGATCGTGTCGCGGCTGTCCGGCCGGCCCTCCGAGCTCGTTTTCGGTGCGGACCTGCGCCATGACGCAATCGGCCGGCTCGCGCTGCTGCACACCGAGCATCGGGTGCCGCTCTCCACGACACGAGACGATGACGTGTCGCAGACGTCGTTGAGCGGCTACGCGCAGCACGAGGTGCAGTGGACGCCGTGGCTTCGATCGAGTGCCGGCCTGCGCCTGGATCGCTTTCAGTTCGACGTCGCAGCCGCTCGGCCGGAGAACAGCGGCCGCACCGGCGCCGGTCTGGCCAGCCCGAAGGGGTCGCTGATTCTCGGGCCGTGGCGGTCGACAGAGTTCTATGTGAATGCAGGCTACGGTTTTCATTCGAACGACGCGCGCGGCACGACGTTGACTGTCGACCCCGAGACCTCCGCGCCGGCCAGCCGCGTCACACCGCTCGCCCGCTCTCGCGGTGCCGAGGCCGGGGCCCGTTTCGTCGCGCGTCGCGGGCTGCAGATGGACGTTACCGGGTGGCGGTTGGATCTGGACGGCGAGCTGCTGTTCGTCGGAGACGCCGGGACCACCGCGCCATCGCGACCCAGCCGTCGGTGGGGTGTCGAGTGGAACACGCTCGCAGCGCCGCGCCCGTGGCTTGCGCTCGACGCCGACCTGGCGTGGTCACACGGCCGCTTCAAGGACGCGGACCCCGCCGGCGATCGCATTCCTGGCGCGGTCGAGCAGGTGGCCTCCGCTGGTGTGACGCTGGACGGCCACCGGAGGCTCTTCGCCAGCCTGCGGCTGCGCTACTTCGGCGCCCGCGACCTGGTCGAGGACGGCAGCGTCCGCTCCGCGCCGACCAAACTGCTCAATGGGCAGATTGGCACGCGCGTCGGGCCACGCACCGAACTGGCACTGGACGGGTTCAACCTGCTCAACGCGGCGGCGAGCGACGTGGACTACTACTACACGTCGCGCCTGCCGGGCGAGCCTGCCGAAGGGGTTGCTGACGTTCACATGCATCCTGCGCTGCCGCGCACATTGCGCGTGTCCGTGCGCTGGCACTTCTGAGGCGCGCGCGCGTCCATTGGTGATTGAGGATTGGCGAATGACAATTTATTGACGATTCGTCGACTGAGGATTGCATCATTCAATTGGGGATTGCGGCCATTGCGGCATTGACGATTTTTGTGAATGTTGATTGTGGGATTGAGATTGGACCATTGGTCCAAACGGATGGAGCCGCCGCCAATCAACCGGGTCGTCATTGATCCAATCAGCCGATGCACGAATGCGACAATCATCGATTGAATGCTGCAATTTCCAATCAGCGGATCGTGAATAAGTCGTCAATCGTCAATCGACAATCGGTCAATGGACGCCGTTCAGCGCGACGCGCACCGTCGTCAAAGCAGCGTCACCGCGCAGCAACCTCTCTTCACTGATGTAGCCCGACTTCGTCACCCGGACGTGCAGGTCGCCGCGAGGGAGGTGGCGGACGGTGAGCGGCGTGGTTCCCCAACCCACGCCGTTGATGGTCACGCGCGCTCCGTCCGGCTCGCTGATGATCGCGACCGCTCGCGACGAGTCGGTGGCGGCGGCACGTTCTGCTCCGCGATCGGTGTCCGTGCCCTTTTCGGCTGCTGGCGCGCGGTCGTTGACGCTGCCTGCTGAAGCACTCGGCGCCGGCTCGACCGCGGGCGACTGCGCCACAACCGCGATCGACGCTGGAACCGCGTCCGCGCCTTGGAGAGCCGGTGCCGGCACCGCGATGCCCTGGTTCCAGAGAAACATTGTCATCGCCGAGACAGCGGCGGAGGTGATCGCCGCCGTTGCAATAACGGTCAGCGGCTCGGCTCGGGAACCGGCGCGGTGGGCAATCGGATGACGTCGAGGAGCGGACACAAGTTCACTGCGCTCGGAGGTCTCGGAGGGAAAAGCATCCAAGGGAGAGCCCACGTGCGCCTCGCCGAGTGGATTCTGCCTCAGATCCGGGCTCCCCACGCGAGTTCTTTGCGCCGCTCGCGTTCGCCGCGAACGTTTGCTCGGGTATGCCCTCAAAGGCACAGCCGAGCCGGCGACGCACGCCGCCTATCCTGTCTGGCTGCTCGTGGTGCCGTGGGCGATGCTGATGCACTTTGCCGGAGGAACTGCGAAAGGTGATCTCGCGGGGCCCATCGCCATCCTCGCGCCTCACCCTGGAATATCCGATGACCGGTTCCGGTTAATAGGGGTGGGAGATTTCAGAATGAACATCGCACGTTGTCTCAGGTTCGTCGTGGCAGTGTCACTGTCAGCTCTCTCATCCGTCATCTCACCGCTGGTGGTCGAAGCGGCGCAGCACGCCGGCCACGACGGCCCGAGCTCGCCGTCCGCGCTCATCGAGATCGTTCGTCAGGCGACCGAGCCGTTCCGGGACGCCCGTAACGTCCCCGCCGGGTACGGCCCGGTCCTCGGTTGCGTCAGCGGGCCGGAGGAGGGCGCAATGGGGGTGCATTTCGTCAATCCCGCACTGCTTGGAAACGGCATCCTGGACGCTGCGCAGCCAGAAGCGCTGATCTACGAGCTCAAGAACGGTGTGGCTCGTCTTGTCGGCGTGGAGTTCATCGTATTCGCCGACGCGTGGCACCAGAACCACGCCCCGAACGACCCGCCGGTACTCGAAGGCCAGCTGCTCAACTTCGTCGAAAGCCCGAACCGGTTCGGGTTGCCGGCGTTCTACGAGCTCCACGTCTGGGCGTGGCGAGACAACCCGAACGGCGCGTTCGTCGACTGGAATCCGCGCGTCTCCTGCGAAGGGCAGTGACCGGGGTCATGTCACCACTTGCAGAGGCTCTCGACGTTGCCACCCGTTCGTTCACGGGACAGCTCGTTCAACCCGGTGACGCCGGCTACGACGGATGGCGGCACGTCCACAACGGCCTGATCGACAGGCGTCCGGCCGCGATCGCCCGCTGTCAAGGAATCGCGGACATCGTCGACGCCGTGGCGCTGGCCCGGACCCTGGACCTCCCGATCGCGGTCCGTGGCGGCGGTCACAACGTGGCCGGGCACGCGACGCTCGACAACGGCTTGCTGATCGATCTGTCGCCGATGAAGGGGATTCACGTGGACGTGCGGGCGAGCACGGGATGCGCTCAGGGTGGCGTGCTATGGAAGGAGCTCAACCGCGAAACGCAGATCCATGGCCTGGCGACGACGGGAGGAGTCGTGGGCAGCACCGGGATCGCGGGTCTAACGCTCGGCGGCGGCGTCGGGTGGCTGATGCCCAAGCACGGTCTGGCCCTGGACAACCTGCGGGCGGCGGATCTCGTCATGGCGGACGGCCGGGTCCTTCGGGCCAGCGCCGACGAGAATCCCGACCTCTTCTGGGCCATCCGTGGCGGCGGCGGAAATTTCGGCATCGCCGCCTCTCTCGAGTACGACCTGCACCCGGTTGGCCCGGTCATCACCGGCGGCGTCGTCGCCCACCCGATGTCCCGCGCACTGGACGTGCTGAGGTTCTTCCGCGACACATGTGCGGATCTCACGGATGACATGATGCTGGTGGCGGGGCTGCAGACGGCGCCGGATGGATCGAACGCGAAGCTCGTCGCGGTCGTGGCGGCCCATGTGGGGCCACCGGCGGCGGGTGAGGCCGCGGTTCAGCCGATCAAGGCGTTCGGCCAGCCGATTCTCGATGCGCTCGGTCCGATCCCGTACTGCGCCTTGAACACAATGCTGGACCCAGCCTTCCCCAAGGGCGCCTTCAATTACTGGAAGGCGCAGTTCCTGACCGATCTCAGCGACGAGGCCATTCAAACGCTGATCAGGGCATTCCACGCGTGCCCGTCGCCCATGAGCCACATCATCATCGAACACTTTCACGGCGCGGCGAGCCGCGTACCCGTCTCCAGCACGGCGTGTGCGTTACGCGCTGCCGGCTTCAACGTCGTGATCATCTCGCAGTGGACGAGCCCCGACGAGACCGAGCGAGGCGTCGCGTGGGCGAAAGACACGTTCTCGGCGCTCTCGCCCTATCTGGCTCCGACGCGCTACGTGAACTATCTGGAAGACGACGCTCTCGATCCTGCCACGGTGGCTTATGGAGCGAATCTCGGCCGCCTGCGGGAGTTGAAGGCGAAGTGGGATCCGGACAACGTCTTTCGGCGGAATGTCAACATCCTGCCGGCCAGGCGATGACAGGAGCCTACCAGTTGCGATCGTGCGCGACGTGCGGACACGCGGGCCTCAGCCCTGTCGCACCACGCGCTCGATGTCCTGCAGCAGCGCATCGATCGAGGCCATGCGTCCTGCCGTATACGCTCTGGACCACCGCTCCGGAGACAGGCGCGCACGAGCCTCCCGTTCTGCCTGTTCCCGGAGGTCGAGCACCGATTTGTCGACGACCGTCACTCCCGTGCGTTCGGTGACGGCGTCACGGGCGCCGAGGATCCGGGCGGCCCATGCGTCGTCACCCATGAGCACCGCGGCGGCGGCAAGGGGCACCAGTGCATAGACGAACGCGAACTTGTCGTGGAGGGTCCGGATCAGGGTGAGGCTCTCGCCGACCAGCGCAATCGCCTGGCGGGGCGTGCCACGCCGGACCGCCAAGATCGCGCGCACGTACAAGGCCCAGGTCAGGAACCACGGACCGGCCTGTCGCAGCACCGCTGTGGCTTCGTCGAGCAGGCGATCAGCCTGTTCGGCGTCACCGGCCGCGAGGGCGATTGCCGCCATCGCGCTCAGGGCATTTCCGGTGCCCGAGGGGATCGCAAGCGCCCGGAACCGTTCGACGCTGCCGGCGAACCAGGCTTGGGCGGCGCTCACGTGACCCGCGGCGTTCGCGACGTGCCCCGAGAGATATTCGACGTGGGTTCGTACTTCCGGGTCGTTGACGTCAGGAGCGAGGGCGCGAGCGCGGGCAAGCCCGGTTCGCGCACGCCCGAGTTCCCCTTGCGTGTACCACAGGACGGTGGCACCGGCGAGTGTCCTCAGCTCGTCTGCTGGCGGCAGGGATGGCATGTCCAGGATCTGCTGATACCACTGCAGGCCTTCGGCGGCGTGCCCTCTGATCAACCAGAAGTACTTCAGCCCCCAGGCGATCTCGGACGCTTCCCCGGCGCGGCCGCGCTCGATGAGCCACGCCAGGGCCCGACGATAACTCTCGAGATCCTCGCGGACCCGATCCAGCCATTCGACTTGCGCCGGTCCGACCAGCCCCTGAGCCGCGAAGGAAGCTTCCCTCGTGGCGTAGCGCACCAGCCCCTCCATCGCATCGTCACGTTCCCCGGTTTCGACGAGCTCGAGGTTCGCGAACGCGCGCACCGTTTCGAGCATGTAGTACAACGGGCACGTCGCGACCACGGATGTCTCGCGACGCAGCAGCAGGCTCTTGTCCATCAGGGCCGCCGCCGCGCGGAGCGCCGCGTCGTGGACAACCGCCGTAGCGTCACCATCGGCGAGGACCTCCGCTGCGGCGTCGATCGGAAACAAACCCGGCAGGGCGCCGAAGCGGCGGAAGGCGCGCTGCTCGTCCGGATCGAGCAGCTGATAGCTCCAGGCCACCGTCGCATTCATCGTCTGTTGACGCTCGGGGAGATCGCGCGGTCCCATGGTGGAGATCAGGACGTCGTGCTCGAGCCGGTGCAGAAGATTCTCGGGAGTCAGCACCTTGAGCCACGGAGCGGCCAGCTCGAGGGCGAGCGGCAACGCGTCGAGTCGTCGGCAGATCGCCGTGATGGTGCGGGTGTTCGCCGTCGTGAGGCGAAAGTCGGGCTGCACGTCCCGAACCCGCGTCATGAAGAGCCTTACGGCCGGCACCCGTGCCAAATCGGCAGGGGCCATCGCTTCCGCCTCCGCGTCCAACGCGAGAGGTCCGACGGCGTACTCCCGTTCTCCCCGCACGCGGATCGGCGCCCGGCTGGTGACCATCACGCGGAGCGACGCGACCGCGGCCAGGAGATCCGCGACGAGCGGCGCCGCGGCCACCACCTGCTCGAAATTGTCGAGTACCAGCAATGTGGGCCGATCGTCACACGCGATCCGGGCGCGCCCCGGCAAATCGAGCGGCGTTACGTCGGACAGTCCAAGCGCCTCGGCGATCGCCGAGGCGACGAAGGCAGGATCCCGAGTGGCTGCCAGCGAGACGAACGCCACTCGCGTTGCGTGGCCCTCCGCAGCGTCGCGAGCGAGCTCGAGCGCGAGACGGGTCTTACCCACGCCTCCTGGCCCGGTGAGAGTAATGAGACGTACCGCCGCGTCTGCGACCCAGAGCCGCAACGCCTGCAGGTCGGCATCGCGCCCGAGAAGGCCCGTGAGCGCCAACGGCAGCGAGATGGGGCTCAGCTCGTCAACCGCCGTGTCGCGCCACGGCGCTCGGGCGCTCAGGACGAGTGCGTCGCGGGCTGCCGCCGTCAGGTCGAGGGCAGCGGACAGGGCGCGAACCGTCTCAACGTGGGGTCGTCGTCTCTCTCCGCGCTCCAGCGCGCTCACGGCATGAACCGAGAGGCCGGCAATCGTCGCGAGCTCTTCCTGCGTGTAGCCCGCCGCCTCGCGAAGCGCCTTGAGTTGCGCCCCAAATGATCCCGGAGCGCTAGATCCCATCACGCAGCATTTTACGCTGCGGCCCAGCGATTTCGGCCTGCCGGGTTCGATCAGACCCTCGGCCGCGGGTGAGGCTTCATCTACATCGTAGCGTGCCAGCCCTTCCAAGGCGTCGTCGCGTTCGCCAAGCGGCACGAACACCACCCTGACCGTGCCTTTCGCCGAGATCTCGCGCGCTACTTCCGGCGCCGCGCACACGGTATCGACGTGAGGCCGCCGCCGTTCCCCGCGCTCCAGCGCGCTCACGCCATGAACCGAAAGTCCGGCCATCGAGGCCAGCTCCTCCTGGGTGAAGCCCTCCGCCGCCCGGAGCGCTTTCCGCTGCGCGCCGAATGACTTCGAAGGGGCCGTGTTGTATCCGTCCCGACCGTTGGGTGAGTCCATCCCTACTCAGATGAGCGGAAAAAGCTCGTACGGGCGCCGTACGCATCCTGTGCGGGCATTGTCGGTGGGCACCGCTCGATTCGCCACGCAGACTGGCTTCATGACATCCGATTCGCGCGCGACCGCGTTCGTCACAGGAGCGGCGGGGTTCGTCGGCTCCGAGCTGGTCAAGGTCCTCGTGGCTCGCGGGCATCGGGTATTCGGTCTCGCCGAGTCCGGAGAGGCGGCTGAGCGTGTACGCCGCGCCGGGGCCGTGCCGGTTGTGGGCGACGTGCTCGAGCCAGGTTCATGGCAGGACGAGGCGGCGGCTGACTGGGTCTTCCATCTCCCGCCCCGGACAATCGGTCGGTCCCGCTTGAGCCGGCGCGACGCCGCCTCCATGACGCGTGCGCGCATGGCGATGGATGCGCACCTGCTCGACGCGGTGGCCGCGGGCTCGACGCGGCGGATCGTCTACGTTGCCGACACAAACCTCTACGGCGCGACCGGGCCGCGTGCCATCACCGAGGACACTCCGCCCCGGCCTTCGCCCTTGGGACGCTGTCTAACGCCGGCGATCGAGCGCCTCGAGGGGTATGTCGTCGCCGGCCTGCCGATTGTCGCAGCGTTCCCGGGGTGGGTCTACGGTAACGGCGCGTGGTTTCGTAAGCGCGTCATCGAGCCAATCATGGCTGGCCGGCCGGTGCTGCTGTTTGGGAAGACCGGCCCGTTGGTGTCGCCGATTCATGTTCACGACTGCGCACGCGCGTTGGTACATGTCGCCGAGTTCGGTGAGCGTGGCGGCCGGTACTTCCTCGTCAACACCGAGCCGATCCGGCTGCACGAGTTCGCGCTCGCCTTCGCGAGACTTGCCAACCGCCCGCTTCATGGGTTCCGTGTGCCCCCGCTGGCCACACGACTTGTCGCCGGCCCGGCTTTGGTGGACTACCTCCAGGCCGATGCGGTGTTCTCGAACATCCGGCTGCGCGCAACCGGCTTCCGCTTCAACTACCCAACGCTCGATCAGGGTCTCCAGCAAGTCCTCGGAGATCTGCATGAATAACCGATGCGAGCAGCCGGCGGCGGCGGGAGGCCTGGTTCCTCAGAATCGTCCGCAACACGTGCTATGGCTGGCGCGACCAGAGATTCCCCGCCCCCACCGACCCCTTCGATGAAGAGCAGCACAGCGGCACTCTGCCCGCGGCTGACCCGGAAACCTTACTGCTCCAGACCGATCACGCTCGATTGATCGAACTGGCCATGAGCGGTTTGCCGGATCGCGTCCGCCGAATCCTCGTGCTCCGCGAGTTGGAGGGGCTGTCGTACCGCGAGGTGGCCGACGTCATGGGTATTCCGATCGGCACCGTGATGTCGGGCCTCTCACGCTCCCGCCGCTCATTCCGCAGCGCGCTGACGGCGCAACGGGAACGGTTCGCTAGTGCGAGACGGATGGACCCTCCAGCAGAAGCGACGGCCGCGGCGCTTGTCTGAGACCGCCTGGCATAGACAAAGGGCCGCCACGCGGCGGCTGGGCGAGGCCCAACCGGCGCGCGCGCCGGCCCAACAACTCCTCTTGTCGTTCCGTTCCCGCGCGTTACGGCTGTGAGGCCCCGAGGACAGTCCATCGAACCGCGTTCCGGCCCGAAGTGTTGTCGGCGAAGGTAACGACGACCTGTAGCACGTGTTCGCCCTCGGACAGCAGGTTCCGCGGGACCTGGCAGCTGAATGTGGACCCGCCCCGCCGCAGGGTGCCCGGACGGAAGCATGCAGCAAAACCGGCGGTGACGTCGCGTCCGTCGAAGATGACGCGACCACCGGTCAGCGGGGCCGGCGCAGCTTCGACGCCGATGACGAGATCGAAACTGCCAATCTGGAACGCAGCGCCCGACTGCGGAGAGATCACGAGGCCGGCCGTGGACACGGGCTCGCCGTAGATGAAATCGTCCATCGCCACCAGATCGCGAACGGCAGACTCATCCGGTCCGAGCGCGGCGTTGCCGCTCACGATACGGACGCGGCCGACAATCTCTCCGCCGTCGAAGGAGACCCCGAGGAACGACTGGGTCTCGTTACCGGCGGCTGCCGGCACGAAGCGCTCGAAGAGCAGGGCGCCGTCGGGAGCGAAGAACTGCAGACGAGTGCTCGTGTCCGAGTCGACGTCGGTGAACACGGCGCCGAAGCCGGTGACGCCGGCTGCGATGGTCCCGTTGCCGGGCACGTTGAACAGGACGTCCAGCACGTTGGTGCCGGTCGCGATGAAGAGTCGCGGCGGGCTGAACGGCGCGAACTGCGCGCTGTAGGACGGGTTGATGTCGTCGAATTCAGCCGAGGGTGCGCCGCTCGTCTCGAATCCCGTCCCAAAGGTAACGATCCTCGCTCCGCGGGGGACGAAGCGCGTCAAGACCGGCCCGTCGAAGGTGGGCGCGGCGGCGGCTCCGCCGCCGTCCCAGTTGATTTCCCGGCGACCGCCTGGTTGTGAGCCGGCGACGACGCCGTTGTTGGGCCCGAGGTCGGCCCTGAACTGATCAACGGCGGCCTGAATCGACGCCACCGTCGGTCCCGACGCCTCGCGCACCACCGGCCCGGCCCACGCCGCCCCGGCGCTCGCGAGACAGAACACACCAAACATTACTTGCACGTATCGCATGACAGCTCCTTGTATGGATTACGAGTCCGAGACACGCGCGCGCCGCCGTCGTTCCGACCGGGTTCCCGCATCGAACGTCGGGTGGTCGCGCGCTCGTACTCTCTAATCGCGCGGCGCCTTGGAATATTCCCAGGCGAGTTGTGCGCGTCTCGATCGAGTGAATGGAGCGTCGCGAGGAAAGAGTACGCCGACGGGCGTCGGCGATCCTGTCAGTGAATCTGGTGGAACATGCGGCCCCAGCGGGTCCCCTGCGGGCCGCCGAACGACCAGTAGATGAAGAGCGCCCGGCCCTTGATGTAGGTGGCCGGCAGGAAGCCCCAGTAGCGGCTGTCCTGCGAGTCGTCGCGGTTGTCGCCCATCATGAAGTAGTGGTCCTGCGGAACCGTTACCGGCCCGTATTTCTTCCGCACGTCCCCGTCCTCGTCGTTACCGGTGCCGCTGATCGGCGGCAATTGGTAATGGGCGTACGGCTCCAACAGCGGCGCACCGTTGATGTAAATGATCTGGTTGCGCAGCTCCAACGTCTCGCCGGGCAAACCGATGACCCGCTTGATGAAGTCGCGGTCCGGCTGCTCGGGATACTTGAAGACCAGCACCTCGCCGCGCTCGATCGGCCGCATCGGCAGCACCGCGCGCTCGATGCCGCTCAGCGATGGACCGAAAATGAACTTGTTCACCAGCAAATGATCGCCGACGAGCAGGTTCGGCTCCATCGACCCGGTCGGGATCTTGAAGGCCTGGAATCCGAACGTCCGCACGAACAGCGCGAGAATAACCGCGACGACCAGCGATTCGAAGTATTCGCGGACCGTCGATTTGCGAAACGCTGCTTCGGCCATGGCTTCAGTCGTTGGTTTCCCGGCTCCCGACTCCCGCTTCCCGACTCCCGACGCTTCTATTCTTCGCCAACTTTGAGCACCGCGAGAAAGGCTTCTTGCGGAATCTCCACCCGTCCAACCCGCTTCATCCGCTTCTTTCCTTCCTTCTGCTTCTCCAGGAGCTTGCGCTTCCGGGTGATGTCGCCACCGTAGCACTTGGCGAGCACGTTCTTCCTCAGCGCCTTGACGCTTTCCCGGGCGATGATCCGGCTGCCGATCGCCGCCTGGATGGCGACCTCGAACATCTGCCGCGGAATCAGCTCCCGCATCTTCGAGGCGAGCATCCGGCCGCGATCGTAGGCGCGATCGCGGTGGACGATGATCGACAGTGCGTCCACCGGCTCGCCGTTCACCAGGATGTCGAGCTTGACCAGTGGCGAGGCCCAGAACCCGGTCACGTGATAGTCGAGCGACGCATATCCCCGCGACATCGTCTTGAGCCGATCGTAGAAGTCGAGCACGACCTCGTTGAACGGCAGCTCGTAGGTGATGAGCACGCGGTCCGACGTCTTGTATTCCAATGCCTTCTGCACGCCGCGCTTGTCCTGGCAGAGCTGCAGGATGGCGCCCACGAACTCGGACGGCGTGAGGATGGTCGCGGTGATCACTGGCTCTTCGATCTTCGAGATGTTCCCGGCCTCCGGCAGCTTGGCCGGGCTGTCGATCTCCGTCACCTCGCCGTCGGTCGTCGTCACCCGATACAACACACCCGGCGCGGTCGTCACCAGGTCCATGTCGAACTCGCGCTCGAGCCGCTCCTGGACGATTTCCATGTGCAGCAGGCCGAGGAAGCCGCAGCGGAATCCGAAGCCGAGCGCGACCGAGGTTTCCGGCTCGAAGAAGAACGCCGAGTCGTTCAGCCGCAGCTTTTCGAGCGCCTCGCGCAGCTCGGAATACTGATGGCTCTCCACCGGGTAGAGGCCGGCGAAGACCATTGGCTTCAGCTCCTTGAAGCCGGGGAACGGCTCCAGCGTCGGCCGCGCCGTCTCGGTGACCGTGTCACCGATCTGTGCGTCGGCCACGCGCTTGATGCCGCAGGCGACGAAGCCGACCTCGCCAGGACCAAGCTGGTCCACGACAACCGGCTTCGGCGTGAACACGCCGAGCTGCTCCACTTCGTGGTCCTGCGCGGTGTTCATCAGCAGGACCTTGGTGCCGGTCCGAATCGTGCCTTCGAGCACACGCACGACGATGACCACGCCCCGATACGAGTCGTACCACGAGTCGAAGATCAGGGCCTTGAGCGGCGCATCAGGATCGCCTTCCGGCGGGGGCAGGCGGTGGACGATCGCCTCGAGGATGTCCTTGACGCCGCGGCCGTCCTTGCCGCTCGCCAGGATCGCGTGGCTGCCGTCGAGGCCGACGATCTCCTCGATCTGGCGCCGTGCCTCTTCGGGCTGCGCGCTCGGCAGGTCGATCTTGTTGATGACCGGAATGATCTCGAGGCTGTTGTCGACTGCCAGGTAGGCGTTGGCCAGGGTCTGCGCCTCGACGCCCTGCGACGCGTCGACGAGCAGCAGCGCGCCCTCACACGCGGCGAGCGAGCGCGTCACCTCGTAGCCGAAGTCGACGTGGCCCGGCGTATCGATCAAATTGAGGATGTAGGTCAGGCCATCGTCGGCCTTGTAGGAGAGCCGCACCGGGTGGGCCTTGATCGTGATGCCGCGCTCGCGCTCCAGGTCCATCGAGTCGAGGACCTGGGCTTCCATCTCGCGGGCCTGGAGGGCGCCGGTCAGTTCGAGAAAGCGATCGGCCAGGGTGGATTTGCCGTGGTCGATGTGCGCGATGATCGAGAAGTTCCGGATGTTGCTCTGTATCAAAGTCGTCCCGGGAGGTATCTCTCCATTATGGTCCATCCCGGCCGACCGGGCAGTAAGGCCAAGCGCCCGAGTTCTCCTTCCGGGCCGGTACACGACCAACTAGAATCGGGGCGCTCATGAGCCTGGCCTCCGGTGTTCGCCTTGGGCCCTACACCATCCTCGCTGCGCTTGGCGCCGGTGGCATGGGTGAGGTGTATCGAGCACACGACTCGCGGCTGGGGCGCGACGTCGCGATCAAGGTGCTGCCAGCGGCGTTCTCGGAAGATCCGGATCGTCTCCGCCGCTTCGAGCAGGAAGCGCGCGCCACCGCCGCGCTGAATCATCCCAACATCCTGGCGGTGCACGATATCGGGATTGAAGGGAACGCACCGTTCATTGTCTCGGAGCTGCTCGAAGGGCAGACGCTCCGCGAACAGCTTCGCGGGGCCACTCCCATTCCGGTGCGCACGGCGGTCGGCTATGCCATCGCCATCGCGCGCGGCCTCGCGGCGGCGCACGAGAAGGGCGTCGTCCATCGCGACCTGAAGCCCGACAACCTCTTCATCACAGCCGACGGCCGCGTCAAGATCCTGGACTTCGGACTGGCCAAGCTGCTCGAGGATGGCGCCGTCGCCGGTGATGCCAGCGCGCTGCCAACCGAGTCGCCACACACCGCGATTGGCCTCGTGCTCGGCACCGTCGGTTACATGTCGCCAGAACAGGTGCGCGGCCTCGCCATCGATCACCGCACCGACGTGTTCGCGTTCGGTGCGATCGTTTACGAGCTGCTGTCCGGCAGCCGCGCCTTCGACCGCCAGACGGCCCCGGAAACGCTGACCGCGATTCTCAACGACCATCCACACGATCTCGGTTCGAATCACCGAGCCATCCCGCCAGCGCTCGTCCACATCGTCGAGCGGTGCCTGGAGAAGAAGCCATCGGCACGATTTCAGACTGCCAGCGATCTGGCGTTCGCGCTGGAGACGTTGTCAGACGCCCCGAGGAGCTCGACACCGCCTACAGCGCCGGGCACCGCCTCGCGGGCCAGGCGCGGCGCCTGGATCGGCTGGGGTGCAGCGGGATTGCTGCTGGCGACCCTCGCCCCGCTGGCCTACCAGCACGTGTTCGAGCAGCCGGTCGCGGTCGAGCCGATCCGGTTCCGAATCCCTCCCGCTGTCGAATTGGCCGGGCCCGGCAACTTCAGCATCTCTCCGGACGGCCGCCACCTGGCGTTCTTCGGGCTCGGCTCCGACGGCACCGCCCGGCTCTGGGTGCGCGACATGCAGTCGCTGGACGCCCGCGCCGTCGCCGGCTCCGACGTGTTCGGTCCGGCGCCTCCCCCGTTCTGGTCACCCGACAGCCGCTTCATCGCGTTCGACGCGGGCGGCAAGCTCAAGAAGGTGGAGGTCTCGGGCGGCCCGGCGCAGACCCTGTGCGATCTGCCTGGAGTGGGCGTCGGCGGCACGTGGAACCGCAACGGCGAGATTCTCGTCGGCAACACGGAGGGCGGCGTGTTGCGCGTGCGCGAGACCGGTGGCGCCGTGGTGCCGGTCACGACGCTCGATGCGGACCGGAAGGAGGAGTTCCACTTGCTTCCCACGTTCCTGCCCGATGGACGTCACTTCGTCTACCTGCGGATCTCACCGAGCACGCCTGACCTCGGCGGCACTTACGTCGGATCGATAGACGCGAAGCCAGACGAGCAGAGCACCGAGCGGCTGATGCCGTACGCGGTCGGAGTAACGTATGCCGCATCCAAGGTGTCCGGCATCGGACTGCTGCTCTACGTTCGCGAAGGCACGCTGGTCGGACAGCCTTTCGATCCCGACCGGCTGGCCCTTGTTGGCAGCGCGACGCCAATCACCGAGCGTGTCGGGACGTTTCGTGACGGCGGGTTCTTCGCAATCTCCGACAACGACGTGCTGGTGTATCGCACGGCCGACACCGACGCCCAGGTCAGCTGGTTCGATCGGCAGGGCCTTGCGGCCGGCCCAGGCTCGGACCCGGGTGGGTTCCGAGGCGCCACGCTTTCTCCGGATGGGACGCGCGCGGTCGCGTCGCGCACCAACCCGCAGGACCCGTCGAGGGCCGACCTGTGGCTGCTGGACCTGGCGCGCGGGGGCGCGCTTCGCTTCACCTCTGGCAGTGGCGTGGCCGAATCTCCCGTCTGGTCTCCGGACGGCACACGCGTTGCCTTCACCGTCGACAAGAATTCCATTCACGAGAAGCTCGCCAGCGGTGAAGATGACGAGAGGGAGCTGCTGCGGTCCAGTAGTGCCGGTCTGGCTACTCCGACCGGCTGGTCGCCCGATGGGCGTTTTCTCATGTATTTCGTGGCCGACGTCAACTCGAAGATGGACCTGTGGGTGTCAGCGTCCGACGGCCGCAAGCCGGTGCCGTTCATACGGAGCGAATTCGTCGAGGACCAGGGCGTGTTCTCCCCAAACGGACGATGGGTCGCCTACATCTCGAATCAGTCGGGTGTCTTTGAGGTATACGTGCGCGCGTTCACGAGCGACTTCAGCGGCGGCTCTGCCGGCGTCGGCAGCAGCACGCCGATCTCACGCCGCGGCGGCACGTCCCCGCGCTGGCGCCGCGATGGGCGCGAGTTGTTCTACCTGGCCGCGGACGGAAAGATGATGGCCGTCGACGTCAGGCCCGGGCCGGAGTTCCAAGCCGGGGTACCTGCGCCGCTCTTCCAGACTGTCCCCGGCACCGTCGTCGGCGACGTGTCCGCGGACGGCCGCCGATTTCTCCTCGTGAACCCGGTCGGGCCGAGCGCCTCGGCGCCGTTTACGGTCGTCCTCAACTGGACGACCGGACTCAAGCACTGAGGAAAGCATTCGATCGCGCAGCCGCGCCTCGACGACCTGCTTTGAGAGGAGTGCTCGCATGCCCGTGATGTCGGCCCTTGTACTTGCACTTTTGGTCCTGGTAACTGCATCGGCCCCTGTCGCGCAGGACCAGTCGGCGGAGGCGGCGATCCGCGCGATTGTCGATGCACAGGTAAAGGCGTGGAATGCCGGTGATGCCGCAGCCTACGCCAGCGCCGTCAGCCCCGACGTCTCTTTTACCAACCTTTTCGGGATGGTGATGTACGGGGCGGAGTCTTTTGCGGAGCGGCACCGGCAGATTCTTGCCACCTTCTACAAGGGCACGACGAAACATCACGCGATTCGCCGCATCCGCTTCGTGACGCCGGAGGTGGCGATCGTCGACATCGACAACGAGGTTCGGAACGTCAAGGCGATGCCCGCCGGCATTGTCGTCCCTGCCGACGGCATCGTCCGAACGCAACTGATGGAGGTCTTCGTCCGTCGAGACGGCCGATGGTTGATCGAGGCGTATCACAACGTCGACCTCAAGCCCGGCGCGCGGCTGTGATTTCGAACGGCATGACCGACCGCCGCTCGATTCGCCCTTACTCACGAGCTAATTCGAGCCGGACATCGGATTAGAATCGGGTTTCTCCCAGCGCGTCGGTGCTGCTCTGAATTCTGCAGAGGTGCCACCGATGAGACGCGTTATTGTCCCGATTCTGATCTCGTTCGGAGCCCTGACCGGCGCAAGCTGTGACGACGACACGCCGACGTCGCCTTCGGGTCCTTCATTGAGCTTCTTCGTGTCGAGCGCGACCAGCGTGACCGGCAACCTGGGAGGGCTCGCCGGCGCGGATGCAACCTGCCAGCGACTCGCCGTCAGCCGTCGGGCAAGGGGCGCGGACATGGCACGCGTATCTCAGCGTCGAGCGTGACCCGGCCAACAACAATCAGCCCACGCACGCGCGAGACCGCATCGGCAACGGGCCGTGGGTCAACGCCAGCGGCGTGGCGGCTCGGGAACAGCCTCGGCGAGCTTCACGCGCGTGACGCGCGCCTGCGGCTGACTGCTTCGTCCGGGCTTGTCATCGGCGCCGTTCTCGGGATGGCAGGGACGTTCGCCGTCCCGCTGCGCGGTCTTGCCTGGGGCGTGGACGGTACCGCCTGATCGCTGCCGCCGGACTGCTCGCGGTTCATCACGTTCGCCGCGGGAATGATCTCGCGGCCGCGGGATTCCTGGTTTTGCGCCGAGCGCCGACCGGTGAGGCCAGCGTGTTCGTGGACGAGCGCGGTCAACGGATCAATGGGCAATGGACCGGATCGCCGTCGCCAGTCGAGCACGACATCCTGACCGGGTCGAATCCGGATGGAACGCTGGCTCCCGGCCTGACGTGTGAGGATTGGACGTCAGCGTCCACCACGGTCGCCGCGCAGGTGGGCCACTCGGACGGGCTCGGTCCCGGCCAGAGCACCGCTGGCTCGCTATCATCATGGAACTCGGCTCACGCCAATCAGGACTGCTCGAACACCGCGCCCCGCGGCGGTGCCGGACGGATTTACTGTTTCGCGCGGTAAATCGTCGGCACTCCATTCGACGAGATAACCGTCCTCATCTCTGTGGTAATGGTTGTCCGAACGAGGGGATACCAGCTGGGCTGAGACTGAGGCGGCCATGGTTTCTGCCAGCACATCCATTTCGGCTGCGTTTGCCGGTGTCATCGCCCTTGGCTCGGGGGCGATGAACATCTCGGGCCAGGCCGTGCTCGATCTCGAGAATCACTATTCAAACGTCGGCGCCATCATGGTCTGGCGCGTTGACGATGCCGGACGGAGCGTCGAGCTGCGAGGATTCGTGAGCGGCACGCTGATTCGGGAGCGTGTGATGCTGACCGCCGGGCACTTCACCGCTCCAGCCACAGCACTCGGCTCGCTGCCGCCGTCGATCCGAATGTTCGCGAGCTTCAGTCCTACCGACGCCAAGGACCGCACGACGTGGATTCCCGTAGTCGGACACGCGACGCATCCATCGATGCCGCACTGCCCGCCGCCACCTCAATGCGACCCGACCGACGAGATTCTGGTGGCTCCCCTCGAGCCCGGCATCGCCGATGTTGGACTGGTCTTCCTCGCGAGCCCGCCGCCCGGTATCGAAGCGGCGCGCCTCGCCGAGCCCGGCACGCTCGACCGATCGGAAGGCGCGCCAACCACCATCGTGGGTTACGGCCTGACGGCGCCACGAGACCGGAATGCACCGCCAACTCCGGCAATGTGGGACGGCAAACGGCGTGTCAGGACGTCGGTCTTGCGCAGAGTCGTCGATGAGACGTGGGGGCTGTGGTCGATTCCTAGCTACGTCTGCTCCGGTGACTCCGGCGGCGGGATCTTTCTACATCCGACTCCGGATTTGAAGGGCACGGAGGTATTGGCTGCCAATGTGAGCGATGGCGGCCCCGATTGCCGACGCCATAACAACAACAATCGTCTGGACACGCGTAGTATCCAGGACTGGATCAGCGACACCTTACGGCAGCGGCCCGGCTGACTTGGTGGAGCACCGGCTCGCGCGCTTGGAATCGGAGCGGCGCCGCGTATTGGAGTTCCGTCTGCGTACTCCGTTCACCTCTGTATTGCCGGAGTTGGTCATGCCACATGGGAAGATCTGCTATCTCGAAATCCCAGCCAACGCTGCCGAAGCATCGGCGCAGTTCTACAGCCGGATCTTCGGCTGGAAGGTGAGGACGCGCGGTGACGGGGCGCTGGCATTTGACGACACTGGCGGCGTGAGCGGGACGTGGGTGAAGGAGAGCGATCGCACGCCTGACGAGCAGACGCGCGTCTACATCATGGTCGACGCCATTGCCGAGACGCTGACGCAGATTCAGGCTGCCGGCGGCCGGACGCTCACGCCCCGCACTGAAATCGGTCCAGGGATGGGTGCGTTTGCCGTGTTCGTGGATCCGGTAGGCAACGAATTCGGTCTGTACGAAGAGCCACGCCGCTGAGAGACATGCATAGGGCATGGCTCGCGTGATCGTCAGCCTCTGGGCAGCGTCGCCGCTGCCCGGCCTCAGCCAGGCCAGTCCGGCCTGGCTCGACACGTTCGAGAATCGGCTCGAAATGCTCGCGCTCACGCAGACGCTGAACGCGGAGATCCTGGCCAGTCCGACCGCGACACTCAGTCTCGAGAAGTGGTGTCGCGATCACAAGATGGCCGACCATCCGATCGTGCTCGCGCGCGCGATCGCCGGCATCAAGAAGGCCCCCGCGAGTGATCAGCTCCAGCGGCTTCAGGTCACGAGCGCCGCCGACGTCAATTACCGGGCGTCGAGTTGCGATGTGGAAGCCACGTCCTCTCAGAGGCCGATAACTGGTACGTGCCCAGCCGCTTGACCACGGAGATGAACACCGTGCTCGAGACGAGCGATACCCCTTTTGGCAAGGCCGTTCAGTCCCTGCACGCATATCGGCGGACGTTCGCCGTAGCGATCATGTGGTCACCCCTTCCCGCGGGATGGGAACAAGAACGGCGGCCCGACGGGAACCCGGCGAGCGGGAGGCCACTCGAACTGCCGAAGGAGCTCTTCGAGCATCGGGCGATCCTCTACACGAGTGAGCACCAGCCGTTCTCCGAGGTTCACGAGCGGTATCAAGGGGAGCTCCTGGCGTTCGTTCGGGGCCGCTGAGGGGGCGCCGCCGATCGCTTGGCGGCGAGCTGTTCCTACGGCAGCTACCAGCTGTGGCAGAATCCCGGCACGCGGCCGATACAACTTACGCGTCGGTCGTTCGGCCGATGACGATGGTGTCCACTCAAGAATGGCGACCGGAGGAGCAGTCGAATGAATAGATGGGTATTGCTGGGCATCTGCCTCGCTTTAACGGCGACTGGACTGTCCTCGCAAAACAGGCGAGTTATTGTGATCGAACCGTTCACGCTCGCAACTGGCGTGGAGTTGCCATACGACATGAAACAGCTGCAAATCGGACTCGTGGCTGACTTGAAAGTTCAGATCGGGAAGGAGTTCGAGATTGTCACCGAGGCGCCTGCAACCCCTCAAGGTACGGTCTATAGGCTGACCGGTGAGTTCACGGGGTGGCGCCCAGGCAACGCCGCCAAACGGATCCTTGTCGGTATGGGCTCTGGTCGAGAAGCGAGCGATATCCATTACCTCGTCGCGGATAACTCTGGTCAGAATGTGGTTGACCAAACCGACACGATACGCACGAATTTCTACTCTCAGAGTGCCGGTTCTGTGGGAACGCTCGTACATCCTATTGCTCAGAAGATCGCCGAGCGGATTAGAGACGCCAAATTGAAATAGGCGCAGATGAAGAGAAGTGTGACCAACGAAAAGCGGTTGGACCATGAGCCGCCGGCCGTGACGGCGCGGCTCGGATGGCGGTACCACCATCTCGGGATTCCGTATACACAGCCTCGTGCCGGCGAGCATCACGTCGCGCACCTCGGGGTTCACGTCTCCGGCTTTGAAACCAGTCCGTACGGGATCGAGTGGATCCGGTACGAACCACATTGCACGGTGCCGGAGATCGTCAAGCGTGTTCCGCACGTCGCCTTTGCCGTGGACGATTTGGACGAAGCCCTGAAAGGGAAAGAGATTTTGATTGCACCGAACGAGCCGTCGGCGGGCGTTCGTGTGGCGTTCATCCTTGACGATGGAGCACCGATCGAGCTGCTGGAGTTCCGCCGGCGCTGATGAGCCCGCACATCCAACCGGCCGGCCGATGCTTTGTTTCGCACGCGTACGCCGACGGCTGGCGCGAGGCGGATATCTGGTACTCTTCTGGTCGGCGGCGGCCGCTCGGTCGGCTTTCGTCGCGCAGGAGCTTCAGCGCGGTCTAGCGCGATATCGCGACCGGGTGCTCCCTGTGCTTCTCGACGGCACCCCACCTCCAGCAGCGTTGGCCGATGTTGCTGCTATTCAGCTCTGTCGGACCTCCGAAGATCGGATCGACCTCCGCAGGCTGGACGACATCATCGTTCGGCTCTACTGGCTGATCTTCCGCAACACGCGCAAGCCCGCGGAGGGTTGAAACATTCGTGAGGGCAGCCGCAGGTGGATGGCGTCCCGTAGGCCAACCGCAAGACGGATTCAGCTCGAGGGCTGGATGCACGCGTCCGGGTGGCGGCCGTTCTCTTCTTCACTGAACCGCTCGGCCTCGGCTCGCGCAGCCGTCGGGGCGACAAGCTCGTGCTAACGTGTCGCCGACCCGATGAAGAGAGACCTGGCCGTCGTCGTCCTTGCTGCCGCCGCTCTTGCAAGCTGCAGCGGAACCCAATCCCCCTCTGCCGCCGACAGCGGGCCTGCTGGCGACCGGGCCGCTGTCGAGCGTGCCACGACCTCCTTTCACCAGGCTCTCCGAACGAACGACCTCGAAACGTTCATGTCCTACGTCGCGGACGATGTCATCTACATGCCGCCGGGGGAGCCGCTTGTTCGCGGCCGGAACGGTGTGCGCGATTGGATGACCGGATTTCTCGCGCAGTACCGGACATCCTCGTTGACCCTGGCGGATCGCGAAGTGCTGGTCGGCAGCGACTGGGCGGTGGAGCTCGGGACGTACGAGTGGGCGCTCCAACCGGCCACGGGCGGTGCTGACGTCGTCGACCGGGGGAACTACATGCAGGTGTGGAAACGACAGGGCGACCAGACGTGGCAGTTCGCGCGCGAGGTCTACAACAGCTCGATCCCGCCGCCCTCAGTGGCTGCGAAGTGACGTGCATGTGGGCGTCATGAGGCACTGGTGACGCGCTCACAGCCCGTCCTGGTGACCGGAGCCACCGGCCGGATCGGACGGGCGGTGGTTACCGAACTGCTCGAGGCGAGCCTGCCGGTACGCGCGCTCACGAGGCGACCGGATGCGGCGCGACTGCCCGCGGCGGTCGAAGTCGTGACAGGCGATCTGACCGTGCCCGAATCACTCGACGCCGCGCTGCAGGGCGTGGGAGCAGTATTCCTCGTCTGGACCGCCCCGCCGGCCACGGTTCCCGCCGTCATCGAGCGCCTCGCGTCGCAGGTGCGGCGCGTCGTCTTTCTCTCCTCTCCGTATCGCACACCGCACCCGTTCTTCCAGGCCTCGCAGCCGAACGCCATGGCCGCGCTGCACGCCGACATCGAGCAGCGAATCGCGGAGAGCGGCCTCGCGTCGACGATCATCCGGCCCGGCATGTTCGCGTCGAACGTTCTGCACTGGTGGGCGCCGTCGATTCGGAAGGGCGATGCGGTCCGCTGGCCCTACGGCGCGGCCGAGACCGCACCAATTGACGAGCGTGACGTTGCCGCCGCGGCGGCCCGTTGCCTGTCCGACGAGCGGCACGCCGGCGGCGATTACGTCCTCACGGGACCGGAGTCATTGAGTCAGGCAGAGCAAGTGCGAATCATCGGCGCCACGATCGGAAGGGGAATTCTCTTCGAGGAGCTGTCCCCGGACGCGTTCCGGCGCGCAACCGCGGGGATCTGGCCGGCCCCGGTGGTGGACATGCTGCTGGCTGCATGGGGAGCGGCCGTCGGACGGCCGGCATTCGTGACCTCTACGGTGTTCGACATTACCGGATCGCCGGCGCGCACGTTTGGCCAGTGGGTTGCCGACCATGCGGAAGCTTTCCGGGGCACGTCTGGCGAGTGATCTCGATGAAGGCGCTCATAACAGAACCGCGATGAATCACTCGATCTACGGTGACAACATACCGTGATGCACAGTCACCCGGTAGCGTCGCGTCGGATGCTGGGAGTGACCCTCTTGTTCGCGCTGAGCGTCTCGACCACCAGGCCAGCGCAGACGAATCGCGAGCTTCACGCGTTGGGGAGATCGTGCTCGCCCGTGAGTCGTCACGGTCGCGCCAGGAGTGCGTGAGGGACACACATGGATGACGTTTTCGTCGTCTTGCGCACCCGCGGGCCGGCCTGGGACGACTCGAAGCCGCTCGAAGGACAGACGGACTGGACTGGCCACGCCGCGTTCATGGACGACCTGTTCGCGCGCGGCATCGCGCTGCTCGTCGGACCTCTCGAAGACACGCGCCACGCGCTGATCGTCATGCGCGCCACCAGCGGCGCCGACGTCGTTCATCGGCTCGCGCCCGACCCGTGGACGATGAGTGGACTACTCGTGACCACGATGATCAGCCGCTGGCAGCTGCGGCTGGGCACCCTGCCGCCTGCTTAGCGCATGTCCGCTTTCGCCATCGGCGACTCCACGGCGATCGCGGCCGCGACGGCAACCACGCGGACTGGTTCCTCGAGACGATGCACGACTATCATCGGCATTCGTGGTCGATGGGCATGGAGGCCTTCGAGACGATCGTTTGCAGATGCGGGCGGCCGGTGCCATCATGAGCCCGCCGGCGGCAACGCCAGGCGAAAACGCCTCATGATCAACCGACGCGAGATGAGCGGGCCAACACGGCACGGGCACGACGTCCGGTCGCTGGCCCGCAGCGGCGAGCTGACCGGTCCGACCTGCGGACTCGCGCCCGATCACCTCCAGGCCAACCTCGTCGTCCTTCCGCAAGCGCTCGCCGGCGATTTCCTGCGCTTCTGCCAGCGGAATCCCAAGCCGTGCCCGATTCTGGCGGTGGGCGAGCCGGGCGCGTGGGCACCGGGCGACATCGCCCCCGGAGCCGACCTCCGCCGCGATTTGCCCCGTTATCGCGTCTACCGCCGCGGCGAGCTGGTGGACGAGCCGACCGACATCGTCCGCTGGTGGCGGGACGATTTCGTCGCGTTCCTGCTTGGCTGCTCGCTGAGCTTCGAGGCCGCGATGCAGCGCGCCGGGCTGCCCGTGCGCCATCTCGAGGAGGGCTGCAACGTCCCGATGTATCGAACCAGCATTCCCTGCGCCCCATCCGGCGTCTTCGCCGGACCGCTCGTCGTCACGATGCGGCCGATGACGCCGGCCCAGGCCATCGACGCGGTGGTCGTCACCTCGCACTACCCGCACGCGCATGGCACGCCGGTTCATTTTGGTGACCCGGCGGCGATCGGGATCCCCGATCTTGGCCGCCCCGATTTCGGTGACGCGGTCACCATCCGCCGCGGCGAGGTTCCCGTATTCTGGGCGTGCGGAGTGACCCCGCAGGCCGTGTTGATGCAGGCGAAACCCGAGTTCGCGATCACGCATAGCCCGGGGTGCATGTTCGTCACCGACTGGCCCGCCGAGGACGCGAGCGGGATCGAGCCGCAGTTCGTCGCCGACCATGCCAACCAGTGATCTCGTCATCGAGTGGCTGCTCGACTCCGATCCGTCGATCCGCTGGCAGGTGATGCGCGACCTCACCGGCACACCGGCGGCCGTCGTCGGGACCGAGCGGGCGCGTGTGGCGTCCGAGGGTTGGGGACCGCAGCTGCTCGGGCAGCAACGGCCTGACGGCCAGTGGGGTGACGGGAGTGCCCACCCGTTCTGGTGGACAAACCTCTACACGCTGCTGTTCCTGCGCGATCTCGGGATCGACCCGGCGAGCGGGCCGGCCCGCGCCGCGATCGCTCGCGTGCGCGAGCACGTGACCTGGGGACCGGAGTTCGGTAATTCGCCCTTCTTCGAGGGCGAGGTCGAGCCCTGCATCAACGGCCGCGTCGTCGCGCTGGGCGCCTATTTCGACGTGCGCAGCGATCGGCTCGTCGATCGACTGCTCGGCGAGCAGCTCGCCGACGGCGGCTGGAACTGCGAAGCGGAGCGCGGGTCGGTCCGATCCTCGTTCCACACGACGATTTGCGTGCTCGAAGGACTACTCGCCTTCGAGCAGGCGTTCGGCGCCGCGCCTTCGGTGAGCGCCGCCCGGCAGCGCGGCCACGAGTATCTCCTCGAAAGGCGCCTGCTCCGGCGCCTGTCCACCGGTGAGATCATCGAGCCGACGTGGATGCGGCTGGCGTTTCCGCCGCTCTGGCACTACGACCTGCTCCGCGCGCTCGACTACTTCCGCGCCGCCGGCGTGCCGCCCGATCCGCGAACCGAGGAGGCCGTCGCAATCGTCCGCGAGCGCTGCCAGGACGATGGGCGCTGGCCGCTCGACGTCCGGCACCGTGACACGCTGTACGAGGAGCTGGCCGGACCGGTCGGCGAGCCGAATCGCTGGATCACCCTGCGGGCGCGCCGGGTGCTCGCGTGGTTCACCGGGCGGCACTGACGACTGGAGCCGACCGATGCCCGCGCCGCCCTCGTCCTCACCGAAGCAATTCGTTCAAGGTGCTCCCGTGCTGCACGTGCCGGACGTCGCGGCCACGGCAGCCTTCTATCGCGATGTGCTCGGATTCACGTGTGACTTCGGCGACGATCGGTACGCGGTGGTGTGGCGCGACAACGCCGCGATCCACTTCGTCCGCGACCAGGGCCCCCCGCACGGCGTCCACCTGTTCCAGTGGGTGAACGACGTGGACTCGTACTACGACGAAATCATCGGCCGCGGTGCGACGGTGACCACCGTGCCGACTGATCAGCCTTACGGAATTCGCGAGTTTGGCCTGAGGGACATCAACGGCGTGGAATTGGTCTTTGGCCAGGACCTCGAGCCACGCTAAACACCGGTCCTCTTCCCCTGGGGATAACGGAGATGCGAGAAATCGACCGAATTGTCGAGCAGTTGCAACGCGCTTACGATGGCGACGCCTGGTTCGGTGCCTCGGTTCGCTCCGCGCTCGAGGGCGTGGACGCCAGGGTCGCCACGACGGGCCCGCTCGAATCGACCCACACGATTGCCGAGATCGTCCTGCACGTCACCGCCTGGACACGCGAGGTGACGCGGCGGCTGCGGACCGGCGTCGCGCGCGATCCTGACGAAGGAGACTGGCCCTATCAGATGATCGACACGGAGGCCGAGTGGGCGGCGGTGCTCGAACAGCTCGAGGCCGCTCAGGCCGATCTTCTGAGCGCGGTCTCGGCGCTGAACGATGCGCAGCTCGACGAGCGGATTGGCGAGGTCCGAGATCGCGAGCTGGGCAGCGGCGTGTCGCTCTACGTGACGCTGCAAGGTCTCGCGCAGCACCACGCGTACCACGCCGGGCAGATCGCGCTGTTGAAGCGGAGCGCCTCCACGCCGGCCTGAGCCGCCTCACGCCATCGCTCACGGCGCCGCGACGCGTAGTAAGGTAGGCGCCTCTGCATTTGCAGCTCTGGTCCGGAGGCTCGATGGCGGGCGCGGCACGTGTGTGGACGGTTGGGCGGGTTGTTATCTGTGGCGCCGTTTGGACCCTGTTAGCGGCCGGAGCCCCGGCAACTGCGGCTTCGGTCCGGACCGGGCCGGCCACCGATCCGACGACCGGCGCGGCCGATGGGGAGATAGGTTGACACGGCACCAGAGCGAGAGAGCCGCCGCCGTCGGCGTTGCCGAGCACGGCAACACGGGGGTGCTCGTCACGCTCTCGCCCGACCGGCAGCTTCTCGATCGCCGGCAGATCGTGTTGACCGAGCGCGGCCTGCCGACTCACCCTCATCACCACGAAGGGTCGTGGGCCGTGGGCCGCTATCGGAACACGCCAGGCGCACGGTCGCTGTCGCTGGCCGAAGCCGTCGGGCTCGTCGAGCAGGTGCGCATGGCCGCGTCGCTCAACGCCGGCAAGGGCTTCGAGGTGCTGGCCGCAGCGGTGCCAGTGCCGATCACGAGAATCGCGATTCGGACCTACCCCGCGCTTCCGCCGACCACCGAGGCGCGGATCACCGATCATCGCGCGCAGACCTTTGCCGATTCGGCGATGTATCGGGAGGCGATTGCCGCCGCCGCTGAGGCGCGCGGCTGGTCCGTGCATTGGTACGACCGCGAGCGCGTCTTCGAGGAAGCGGCCGCGGCACTCGACGGCGAGAGTGTCAACGCGTTCCTCCACGCGCTGGGCCGATCGATCGGGCCGCCGTGGCAGGCCCGACACAAGCTGGCGGCTGCGGCGGCACTTGCCGCGATGGCTGACCGAACGCTGCGGACCTCCGCCAGCTGAGCGGGAGCTGCGCACGCCATGCGGCAATCGCTCCTCCACGTCGCCCTCGTCGTCCGCGATTACGACGAAGCCCTCGCCTTCTATTGCGGCAAACTGCACTTCACGCTCGTCGAGGACACCTACCAGCCCGAACAGGACAAGCGGTGGGTGGTGATCGCACCGCCCGGATCCGATGGCGCGACGCTGCTGCTGGCCAGAGCGGCTACGCCGGAGCAGGCGTCGTTCATCGGTAACCAGGCCGGCGGCCGGGTGTTCCTCTTCCTCCAGACCGACGACTTCTGGCGCGATTACCACGCCATGCAGGATGCGGGGATACGCTTCGTGCGGGACCCAAAAGAAGCTGCATACGGGACGGTTGCGGTCTTCGAGGATCTGTACGGCAACCGCTGGGACCTCGTGCAACTGGCCACCGCGGCTCCCACTTCGTAGCGAACCGCCCGAGATTGCGCGCTGCCGCCGCGTCTGCGACGATGCCGGCATTGTGGCCAGTCTCAAGTCACGAGCGTGGCTCAGCCTCGTCATCCTCGACGTCATCATCGCCGCGGTCCTGTTCGGCTTCGCCGGGACGCTGCGCTACTGGCACGGCTGGGTCTACCTGCTTCTGATGGCCGGCCTGTCGGCGATCATCACCCTCGATCTGATGCGCCGCGATCCAGCCCTCCTGGAGCGCCGACTGAAGGGCGGCCCGACGGCGGAGCGGCGTCCGATCCAGCGGCTGATCATGGTCGGCACCACCTTCTGCTCCGTCGCCATGCTGATCGTTCCCGCACTCGACTTCCGCTACAAGTGGTCTTCGGTGCCGCTCGCCCTGGTCGTCTTGGGCAACATCCTGTTCGTGGTCGGCTTCGCTTTCATCGCCCGCGTTTACCACGAGAACACGTTCACCTCCGCCACGGTCGGCGTCATGGAGGGCCAGCGGGTGATATCGACAGGGCCGTACGCGATGGTGCGCCATCCGATGTACGCCAGCAGCCTGCTCTATCTGCTCGGGACCCCGCTCGCGCTCGGGTCGTACTGGGGGCTGATCCCTTTCGGGTTGATGGTGCCCCTCCTGATAATGCGGCTGCTGGACGAGGAGCAGATGCTCGTCCGCGAGTTGCCCGGCTACGACGCTTACCGACAGCGGGTCCGCCATCGCCTCGTGCCGTTTCTCTGGTAGGCCGCTGGCAGCGGCGTGATAGGGTGCGTCGTCGAGGACTTCGACGGTGGGCGCGACGTACCTCTCCCTCCAGCTCCGCACCATCGATCGTGACGCCGCAGTCGACGCGGTCACGGCGATCGTGGCGTCGAACGCCGATCCCGGCCTCCAGTTCTACGTCGCCGAGCCGCGCGCCGGGTGGCTGTCGATGTTCCCCAGCTTCACGCCGGACCTGGAGCGGTCGGCCAAGGCCCTCTCGGCCAGGCTGGGATGCCTGATCGTGCTGCTGCTGTCCGCGGACGAGAGCGACCTCTATTGCATGTTCTTCCGCGATGGCCGGCAGCTGCCCTGGTTCAAGATCGGAGCGGCGCGGAAGCGGACCGGCAAGGACCGTGACAAGCTGGCAGCCAAGCTCGATGCGCTCGCTGACGTCTGTGACGCAGAAGGCCGGGCGCGGCTGCTCGAGCTGCTGGCCGATACGACCCAGGTCACGTTCTCGTCCGATCTGCTGCGCGGACTGTGCGAGATCGCCGGCATTCAACAGGCCTCCACCAGCTTCGAGTACCTGCAGCGCGGCGAGCGCGAAGGGCTCGTGCCGGGCAGCCTGCTGACGCTGGTCACAGCAGCGGGAGCGCGGCCGGGATGAACGGAGCCGACTGCAGTTTCTGACCTCACGCGCAGTTCCGCTGGCGCGCGGGTTACAGACGAGCTAGAGTGCGGCCGGCCCCTGATGCTGGCACCGCTGATCGCGATAGCGATCTTCATCGTGATCTTCGCCGTCGCGACGGCGCGCGACATCCACCTCGGCATCCTCATGTTCCCGGCCGCGTGCCTGGCCGGCGTGACGCTGGCAGGCATGCCGCTGCGCGACGTGATCGGCGGGTTCCCGGTCGGCATCCTGGTGCTCCTCGCCGGTGTCACGTATTTCTTCGGCATCGCCCACGTCAACGGCACCACCGACCGGGTCGTGCGCGCGCTCCTGGCGCGAATCGGCAAGCGGCCGATGCTCCTGCCGTTCGTGTTCTTCGCACTCAGCGCCGCGGTGGCGGCAATGGGTTCGCCACAGGGCGGGTTCGTGCTGGCGCCGATCGGGATGCCGGTGGCGAGGCGTTCGGGCGTGCACTCCGCCGTTATGGCCGTCGCCATCAGCTCGGGGATCAGTGCCGGCGGCTTCGCTCCTACGAGCCTCTTCGGCATCGTGAGTTACCAGATCTCGAGACGAGCCGGCATCGACGTTACGCCGCTCACGCTGTTGACTGTCAGCGTCATCGTCAATCTGCTGCTGGTGGTCGCGGCGCTCGCCATCTTCGGGCGAGGCGAGGCTGGCGCCCCTGGGCCCGACTCCGGCGTTGCGCTCGACGATCCGGATGCGTCGCCCGCGTCGGGACTGTCGCCCGTCCACGTTTTGACGCTGGCGTGCATGGCCGGGTTGGTGCTGAGCGTGGTCGCATGCGCGCTGGCTGGCCTCGAGCCGGACGTCGGCGTGATTTCGTTCGTATTCGGCGCCCTGCTGACCCTCATAGCGCCGGCCATCGGCGGGCCTGCGTTCCAGCGGATTGACTGGTCCACGGCCTTCGCCGTCGGGGGCATCGTCACCTTTGTCGGCGTGCTGCAGAAACTGGGCTCCGTGGACCTGCTGGGCCACGGCGCCATGACGATCGGCGCTCCCCTTCTGGCCGCGACCGTGGTCTGCATGATCGCCGGGCTCGCTTCCGCGTTCGCCTCGACCACCGGCATCCTGGCGGCGCTCGTGCCGCTGGCCGTGCCGCTGGCGCAGTCGGGAGCCGTCCCCGGCTGGGCGCTGATCTGCGCTCTTGGCGTCTGCGCGTCGATTGTCGACATCTCGCCGTTCTCTACGACCGGAGCGACGCTGATTGCTTCGGCGGCGGAGGGAGACCGCCCTCGGCTCAGACAGCTGCTGCTGCGTTGGGGGCTGTCGATGATCGTCGCTGGGCCGATTGTCCTGGTGCCCCTGCT
Organism: uncultured Acidobacteriota bacterium; assembly: GCA_963709325.1. Lineage (GTDB taxonomy): Bacteria > Acidobacteriota > Vicinamibacteria > Vicinamibacterales > UBA2999 > VFZN01. The sequence goes on from CAVPVV010000003.1 coordinate 1,562,857, forward strand.
GGCGATGGCCGGTTGGTGGTAGCGGTTCGCGCACGAAATTCGTCCGGCTCTGCGCTATTTGTGAACACGATCGTGTCCGCAGGCACGTTTACGTCACGCCGTGCCACTCTGGCCACCCACGCGGATCAGCTGGCATTTCTCTTGAAGATTCCCGGCGCAGGAGGCGGGATTTCGCCATGAGCTGCAGGGCTGACGATCGATTTGCCGCGGAGTTATTGGGTACGCACGTCCTGGCCGGCATCGCGAACGTGGACCGGGCCGGCAACGTGGTGGCGCGCCGGCAATTTCACGGCCGGGTGGTTCGGGCGAGCACCGCCGACGGCGTCACGGTCGTCGACGCGCAGGGCTGCGAGCACTGGCTGCCGCTGGACCGCGAGGCCTACGAACCCGCCGATCCCGGCGAGTACCAGCTCCGCACCACCGGCGAGGTGGTCATCGATCCGACCTGGCTGACCCGCTGGACGATCTACCCGCCGAACCTCCACTGAGCCGTTGCGGGCGGGGCGCGCCCGCGGTGGTTCGTGGCAGAATGGCGGACCCGTGCCACTTCACATCGGCATCGTGGGGTGCTCCGCCGAAGGCGCCGCGCTCTGTTATCGCACCATCTGCAGCGAAGGTCCTTCGCTGATCGGGCCGCACGCCCATCCCGAGGTATCGCTCCACACGCCCTCGTTCGCCGAGTACGTCCGCTGCCTCGACGCCGGCGACTTGCGCGGCGTGGCCGCACTGATGCTCAACTCGGCGCGGGTGCTCGCCGCAGCCGGAGCACACTTTCTCATCTGCCCCGACAACACCATTCATCAGGCGTTCGGCCACGTCGTCGAGGCATCGCCCCTGCCGTGGCTGCACATCGCAGAGGTGGTCGCGACCCAGGCGCAGGTGCGCGGCTACGCGCGGCTGGGCATCATGGGCACGCGATGGCTGGTGAACAGCCGCGTTTATCCTGACGCGCTCGAGGCCCGCGGCATTGCCGCGGTGCCCCCGGACGCGCAGGACATCGCCGAGGTGCATCGCATCATCATGGAGGAACTGGTGCCGAACCGGTTCCGTACCGGAAGCACGGATCGCCTGCGCGCGGTGGTCGACCGCCTGCGTGACACCGGCTGCGACGCGGTCGTTCTCGGCTGCACTGAGCTGCCGATCGTCCTCGACGATCGCAACTGTTCGCTGCCGACGCTCGACTCGACTCGCCTTCTGGCCCGGGCGGCCCTCCGCAAGGCTGTCGCGTAAGAGGCTGACATGGAGCGCTGGAGCGGCCTCCGCCCGCTGGTGCCCGTTATCGCGTTGGTGATGCTGGCGGGAGACGGCGCGCAGGGGGCGGCCTTGATGGAAGAGGGACAAACCGTGAGCCGCGAAGACGCCGACGTCGACGTGGTGGTCGTGATTCAGGGTTACGAGAACGGGCTCGACGGCGTGCGCGCTGTCAATCCGGAGCTGCGCCTCCGCATCGATCGGGCGGACGATCAGCGGGTCTTGACCGTTGAGTATCCGCCCCCAACCGGCGAACCGGCAGCTCGAGACGTCCAGTGCGCTGCCGTCTCCCGCGATTGGAGCGGTGGTAGCGGCATCGCCTTCCGGATCAAGCCAGACCACGACACGAGGCTCTCGGTCTCATTTTTCGACCGCAACCACGTCGTGTACACCGCGTGGCGAGACCTGAAAGGCGGCGATTGGCAGTTGGTCCGAATAGCGTTCGCCGAGATTCAACCGAACCCGTTCTTCCAGCCGCCGGACGCGCGTACCGGCAGCGCCATCGACGTCAGTGACGTGCCGTTCCTGGCCTTTGCGCCGCAGGACAAGACGTCCGGACAGCTGACCATCAGCAGGTTCGTCGTCACGAAGTAAACGAAGCCGGGAGGGCACTGTGGCGGACACGATCACAAGCGCAACGACAACTGCCGAGCAGCTCGTCTCGCTCGAGCGCGAGGCGCTCGATCGCTGGGGCAAGGGCGATCCCGGCGGCTTCCTCGAGCTCTACGCGGCCGGTGTCACGTATTTCGACCCGCTGACACCGGCGCGGCTCGATGGTCACCAGGCGATGGCCGACTATTACGGGCCCTGGACCGGGAAGATCTGCATCCCCCGCTACGAGATGGTGGACCCGCAGGTGGTAATGGACGGCAAGGTGGCGCTTCTCACCTACAACCTGGTGAACTACGTGTGCGACGAGCACGGGAACGAAAGCGTCGGGACGCGCTGGAACTCGACGACGGTGTTCCAGCGTCAAGGAGATGCGTGGAAGACGATCCACTCGCACTGGTCGTTCACCGAGCACCCCACCTTCCAGACGATGACCGCCGAGGATACCGAGAGCATGAACGGGTGAGTGGGCCGCGGCGAGCGGCCCGGCGCCGAGCGTTCAACGGTCTTTGCGCGGCTTCCTGGCTTTGGCGCTGACGAAACGGTGCGCGCCGGTCACGAGATCTCGCAGCGCGGCATCGGTTACTTTCGATAACCGGACCAGGATGCACGGGTAGTCCACGTAGTGCTCCTTCACGTAGTACACGTCGGGAGCCTCCTCGAGCAGCAGATCGCGTTCGGCGAAGTCCATCATCACGACCAGCGAGTGCGGTTCGGCCGACTTGTGCGAGGGGATGCACGCGAACATCCGGCCCCCGATCTTCAGTGCAGGTTTGCCCCACGTGGTCGTGACTTCCACGTCCGGCAGCGTCCGGCCTATCGCCTCGACACTCGCGAAGTCCGTCCGGCGCATCGGTGTATGGTATGCCCCTGATGGTATTCGCCAAGCGGATTCGCGACCGCGTCAAGCGCGGGCGAATCCGCTGCACCGTGCGCGTCTGGACGCGGCTCCAGGTCAAGGTCGGCGGGCGCTATCCCGTGGACGACGGTCACGTGGTCGTCGATTCGATCGAGGCGATCACCATCGAGGACATCACCTACGACTTGGCCCGGGAGTCGGGATTCGAGAGCGTGGACGATCTGCTGCAGGTCGCCCGGCACGGGAAGGGCCAGAACGTCTACCTGATCCGGTTCCACTATCTCCCACCCGGAGCATGGACTCGGGTACGATGACGCGCGATGCGTCACCGTGACGAAATTCCCAGCCCCGCCCTTCTGCTCGATCTCGATCGCTTCGAAGCCAACGTCTCGAAGATGGTCGCGCACCTGCGCGACAGGGGAAAGGCGTTCCGCCCGCACGCGAAGACGCACAAGTGCCCGGAGATCGCGCGGCGAATGATCGATGCTGGCGCGGTCGGGGTGTGCACCGCGCGCCTGAGCGAGGCCGAGGTGTTCGCGGCCCATGGCATTCGCGGGCTTCTCGTCACGACGGCAGTGATCGGCGGCCCGAAGATTTCGCGCGCGATCGAGCTAGCGCGGCAGGCGCCGGACACGATCTTCGTCGTCGAAACCGAGCAGAACCTGCGCGAGATCTCCCAGGCGGCCCGTGACGCGGGTCTGGAAGTGAACCTCGCGATCGATCTCTATTTCGGGCGCACTGGCGTCAGCCCGGGTGCTCCGGCCGCCGACCTGGCTGGCGCCATCACGCGCCAGGCCAACGTCCGGTTCGCCGGCATCCAGGCCTACGACGGTGCCGCCGCCCACACCACGCCTTTTGACGCGCGCAAGGCGCGCTCCTCGGGCAGCATGAAGCAGGCGGTTGAAACGCGGCGGATGATCGAGCGCGAGGGCATTGAGTGCCCGCTCGTCACCGGCGGTTCGACGGGCACGTTCCTCATAGATTCGGAGATCGACGGCGTCACCGAGATACAGCCCGGGAGCTTCGCCTTCATGGACGCCGAATACGCCGGCATCGGTGGGCCGGGGGGCGCCGAGTACCGCGAGTTCAGCCAGGCGCTCACGGTCGTGGCGACCGTCATCTCGCGGCGACCGGGCGTGGCGGTCGTCGACGCAGGCTACAAGGCGTTCGCCACCGATCGGCCGTTCCCACCTACGCCAATCGGCCTTCCCGGCGTCACTTATGGCTGGGCGGGCGACGAGCACGGCCGGCTCGATCTGACGCAGTCGGACTGCGATCTCCGCGTCGGCAATCGCGTCGAGTTCGTGCCGCCGCACTGCGACCCGACGGTGAATCTCTACGACGTCATCCACGCGCTGCGCGGCGATACCATTGAAGCCATCTGGCCGATCGCCGCGCGCGGCAAGAGCCAGTGATCGCATGGCCCAGGCCATCTTTCTGGTCGGGCTGCTCGGCGGAATCGCGAGCCTCGTGGCCGCGATCGGCGTAGCCCGGCAGAACTGGCGACGCGACGTCGCTCCGTTCGGCCGGCAAACGAGCAGCTTCAAGATCCTGGCGCGCCCGGGATCGTACGCGTCGGCACCGGCTGTCGCCAGCATTCGAGCCCTGACCGCGATCGGCTATGGTTTGCTTGGCGCTGCGATCCTGAGCCTGGGCTATCAGCTGCTCGCGGATCTGGCCGGCCGCTAGTCGCTGAATAAGGGCAGCAGACGATGGGACACCTCGACCACACCGTTGCGCTCGTCACCGGCGCCAGCCGCGGGGCAGGCCGAGGCATCTCCACCGAGCTGGGCGCGGCTGGCGCGACGGTCTACGTGACGGGCCGCAGCGTCGCCGGTGGACCGACGACAGACGGGGTGCCCGGTACGATTGACGAGACGGCGCGCGAGGTTACGGAGCGAGGCGGGCGCGGTATTGCGGTCCGGTGCGACCATACGGTGGACGCGGCGGTCGAATCGCTCTTCGCTCGCATTCGCGCCGATCACGGCCGGCTCGACCTGCTGGTCAACAACGTCTGGGGCGGCTACGAGGACAACCAGTGCCGGCCGCTCCCGCGCGTGCCGTTCTGGGAGCAGCCCCGCCACCAGTGGGACGCGATGTTCACGGCCGGCGTACGGGCCCACCTCGTGGCCAGCCGCGGCGCCGTGCCGCTGATGCTGCCGCAACGCCGCGGGTTGATCGTCACCACGACCGCGAACCTCGTACCGCTTCCCTACCTGCGGAACATCTTCTACGATCTGGCGAAGAACGCCGTCGCGCGCATGACCTGGGCGATGGCCGAGGAGCTGCGCGAGCACGGCATCGCCGCGGTGGCGGTGGCCCCCGGGTTCATGCGGACCGAACGCGTGGTGGAAGCATTCCGGCGCGCCGGCGCCGAACAGGCGCTGAACGGTCCCGGCGGCCCCGGCGAAACGACGACCTACATTGGCCGCTCGATTGTCGCGCTGGCCGCGGATCCGGGCGTGCTCGACAGGTCCGGACAGGTCCTCGAGGTCGGCGCGCTCGCGCGCGAGTACAACTTCACCGACAGCAACGGGGCGCAGCCGGCCCCGTTTCGAATCAACGCTCCTGCGGCAACATAACGTCATGTCCATCGATTCGTCCGCCGACTGGGACGGGCTCCGCGCGGTATCGTCGGTTGTCAGCCAGACCCTCACGCTCCTGGCCCGAACGATCGAGCCGGGAGTCACCACACGGGATCTCGACGCCGCGGCGGCGCGCTTCCTGGAATCCTGCGGCGCCAGGTCCGCCCCGGCGCTCGTCTACGGCTTCCCCGGGACGGTGCTGATCAGCGTGAACGAAGAGGTCGTCCACGGCGTGCCCGGAGATCGCGTGATCGCCCGCGGCGATCTGGTCAGCCTCGACGTGACCGTGGAACTGGATGGCTACATCGCGGACGCGGCGCGAAGCCTCGTAGTTGGGAACGGCCCAGCCACCGCCCACCGCCTGGTCGGCTGCGCGAAGGAGGCATTCAACGCCGGAGCTGCCGTGGCGATCGCCGGAGCGCGCGTCAGTGAGATCGGGCGGGCCGTGGAGGCAACGGTACGGCGTCAGGGGTTCTCGGTCGTGCCGGGGCTCGCCGGCCACGGCGTCGGCCGGGCGATTCACGAGCCGCCGACGGTGCCGAACCAGTTCGATCGCCGGCAGCGCGACGTGCTGGCTGACGGGCTCGTGATCACGATCGAGCCGATGATCGCGGCCGGATCGGGCCAGCCGCTGCAGGAAGCGGACGGCTGGACGATCCGGACCAGGGATCGCAGCCTCGCCGCCCATTACGAAGACACGGTCGTCATCACGCGCGGCGCACCGGTGATTCTCACCGAAGCCGCGGCATAAGATACCGGGACCTTTCGCATGGACGACACCAATCAGATCTCGCGGCGCGCCTTCGGCCAGGTGGTCGGTGCGGCGGCAGCCGCTGGCACGTTCCAGGTGCTCGCCGCCGGTCCGGACACGGGACAATCGGGCCCGTCTTCTCCTCCGTCTCGAGGCGGCTCCGACGAGTTGTGCGAAATGAGCGCCGTCGATCTGGCCGCGCGCATCCGCCGCAAGGACGTTTCGGCGAAAGAGGTGATGAGCGCGCACCTTGCCCGCATCGAGCGCGTCAACCCGAAGGTGAACGCGATCGTGACGCTCGTCGCCGACCGTGCCCTGGCCGACGCCGCACGCGCCGACGAGCAGCTGGCCAAGGGCGAGGCCCGCGGCGTGCTCCATGGTCTGCCGGTCGCGCACAAGGATCTCGTCGACACCGCGGGCATCCGGACGACCCGGGGGTCGCGGTTCTTCCAGGACTTCGTGCCGACGCGCGACGCGCTCATCGTGTCGCGGATCCGCGCCGCGGGTGCGGTGACGCTTGGCAAGACCAACACGCCAGAGTTCGGCGCCGGCTCGCAGACGTTCAACGAGGTGTTCGGCGCCACCCGCAATCCCTACGACACGACGCGGACCTGCGGTGGAAGCAGCGGCGGTGCCGCGGTCTCGCTCGCGTGCGGGATGGTGCCGATCGCCGATGGCAGCGACACGGGCGGCTCGCTTCGCAACCCCGCCGCGTTCTGCAACGTCGTCGGCCTTCGTCCCTCGCCGGGCCGCGTGCCGGGAGAAGGCGGCAGCTGGTCTCCGCTCTCGGTCTCGGGACCAATGGCGCGAAATGTTGCCGACGTCGCGCTCTTCCTGAGCGCCATCGCCGGGCCAGACACGCGCAGCCCTCTCTCGATCGCTGAAGACCCCGCGAAGTTCCGGGCCCCGCTCGGCCGCGATTTCAAGGGCGTGCGCGTCGCGTGGTGGAAAGGGCTGGGCGGCATTCCCTTCGAAGCCGAGGTTAGCACCATCGCCAATGGCGCGCGCCGCGTCTTCGAGGATCTCGGCTGCGTCGTCGAGGAGGCCGAGCCCGACTTCACGGGGGTCGGCGAGGCGTTCCCGGCGCTGCGCTTCGCCGCCAATCACGCGCAGTACTCCGCATTGATCAAGCAGCGCTCCGAGTGGGTGAAGGACACGATCAAGTACGAGGTGGCGGAGGCGGAGCGGATGACCGCCGCCGACATCGGGCGGGCGCAGGCGCGCCAGGCCCAGATGTACGCGCAGAGCCACGAGTTCTTCGGCCGCTACGAATATTTCGTGCTGCCGGTCACGCAGCTCGTGCCGTTCGACGTGAACACGCCGTATCCGAAGGAGGTGGCAGGTGTCGCGATGCCGACCTACCTCGATTGGATGCGCTCGTGCTGGTACATCTCGTTCATGACCAACCCGGCGGCGTCGGTGCCGGCCGGATTCACGCCCGGCGGGCTGCCGGTCGGACTGCAGATCGTCGGACGCCACCAGGCTGAACTGAGCGTGCTGCAGATGGCCTACGCATTCGAACAGGCCACTCACCACGGTGCGCGACGCCCGGCGGTGGTTCGCGGCTGACCCGCCGCATCAAGGAGCGCGCGATGGAACGCATCCAGATTCGCTACTGCAAGGTTTGAAACTACTACCCTCGCGCGACCCGGGTGGCCGCGCTCATCAAGGACGCCACCGGCGTCGAGACCGAGGTGGTGGAAGGCGCGCGCAGCGAGTTCTCGATCCGGGTTGGCGATCGGGTGATCGCGGAGAAGTCCCGCAGCGGCTTCCCGTCGGACGGCGACATCGTCGCCGCGGTTCGCCAGGCGCTCGGGGCCTGACGCAATCGCATTACAATCCCCTCGCCGTGCCCATCGTCTCGTCCGACGCGCTCGCGCGCGAGCTGTCCGCCGTGTCCGCGGGCGAGATCCGATTCGACGCGGCGTCCCGCGCGCTCTATTCGACGGACGCCAGCGTATATCAGATCGAGCCGCGTGGCGTCCTGATCCCCCGATCGAGCGAGGACGTCGTGCACGCCGTGGGGGTAGCCGCACGCCACGGCGTGCCCATTACTCCGCGCGGCGGCGGCACGTCCCAGGCCGGCCAGGCGATCGGCACCGGCCTCGTCATCGACACCTCGAAGTACTTGAACCAGGTCCTCGCGATCGATCCGGATCGACGCACCGCGCGTGTCCAGCCTGGCGTCGTGCTCGACGAGCTGAACGCCGCGCTCCAGCCGCACAACCTGCGGTTTGCGCCCGACGTGTCGTCGGCCAGCCGGGCCACCGTCGGCGGGATGATTTCCAACAACTCGAGCGGCGCCCGGTCGGTGCTCTACGGCAAGACCATCGACCACGTGCGTGAGGTGCAGGTGGTGCTCGCCGACGGCCGGGTAACGACGTTCGCGCCGATCGATGGCGAGCAGCTGGCGTGCGCGCGGGCGGCGGCCGGCATCGAAGGCGATGCCTACCGAACGATCCCGGCGCTGGCGCAGTCGTTGTCCGCGGAAATCGATCGCCGGTTTCCGAAGATCCTGCGACGGGTCGGAGGATACAACCTCGATTCGTTCGTCGATCCCGCCCGGCCGGTCGACCTCTCCCGTCTCATCGTCGGTTCCGAGGGCACGCTCGCCTTCGTTCTCGAAGCAACGGTCAGCCTGGTGCCGCTGCCAAAAGCCAAGGCGCTGCTGACGGCGGAGTTCGACCATCTGCTCGACGCGCTGGGTGCGACACCGCTCGCACTTCGCCACGGGCCGGCCGCGATCGAGGTGATGGACGACTTCATCCTCAGCCACACCCGGGAGAACGCGCGGCTCGAAGCCATGCGCCGATCGCTCGTCGAGCACGACGGCTCGGCGCTTCTCTGCATCGAGTTCTATGGCGAGCACGCCGACGAGCTTCCGCCGCGGCTTGACGCGCTGGCTCGCGATCTGCGGGGCGCCGGATTCAGCTGCCGCACCCGCGCCATCATCGACGCGGCCGCTCAGGCGCGGGTGTGGCACCTTCGCGAAGCCGCGCTCGGTCTTTCCATGGCCACCCGCGGCGATGGCAAGGCGGTGTCGTTCGTCGAAGACACCGCCGTGGCGCCCGAGCGACTCCGCGACTACATCGAGCGCTTCCTGCAGATCGTGGATCGCTATCACACCCATGCCGGCGTCTACGCGCACGCCAGCGTCGGCTGCCTGCACGTCCGTCCCGTGGTGGACATGAAGACCTCGGCCGGGATTGCCGCGTTCGAGGGCATTGCGAATGACGTGGCCGACCTCGTCCTGGAGTTCGGCGGCGCGCTCTCGGGCGAGCACGGCGACGGCCTGGTCCGCGGCGCCTTCAACGAGAAGATGTTCGGTCCGACCCTCTACCAGGCATTCAGGACCGTCAAGCGGACGTTCGACCCCGACGGCCTCTTCAACCCCGGCCGCATCGTCGACACGCCTCCCATCACGACGCACCTGCGCTTCGGCGCCGGCTACGACACGCCGAATCCGCCGACCCACTTCGACTACGCGAACATCGGCGGCTTCGGGAGGGCCGTCGAGCAGTGCAGCGGCGTCGGCGCCTGCAGAAAAACCCGCGAAGGCACGATGTGCCCGTCGTATATGGTCACGCGCGACGAGGCGCATTCGACACGTGGACGCGCCAACGTGCTTCGCCTGGCGTTGAACGGGCGCATGAACGAGTCCGGGCTCGACGACGATGGAGTCCGCGGAGTCCTCGATTTGTGCCTCGAGTGCCGGGCCTGCAAGAGCGAGTGCCCGGTCAACGTCGACGTCGGCCGCTACAAGAGCGAGTTCCTCGCCGCCTACTGGCGCGCGCATGGAACCCCGCTCAAGGCCCGCGCCTTCGGCTACATCGACGAAATAGCCGGCTGGGGCAGCGCGCTCGCACCGGTCGTCAACCGGATCGCCTCTACCGGGCTGGCACGCAAGCTGGCCGAGGCCACTGTCGGCCTCGATCGACGGCGCACTGCTCCGGCATGGTCCCGCCGCACGCTGCGCAGCCGTCTGCCCGCGCACCCGGCCAGCGCGGCTGGTTGCACGCCGGTGCTCTTCGCCGACACCTTTACCAATCACGTCGAGCCCGAGATTGGCGTCGCCGCGTTCGAGGTGCTCCGTGCGTCTGGGCTGGGCGCGACGCTGGCCCCACACGTCTGCTGCGGCCGACCGCTGATCTCGCAGGGGCTGCTGAACGAAGCCCGCGAGCGGGCCGCCCGCAACGTCGCGGCGCTCTATCCGCGTGCGTCCCGCGGGGCGCCGATCGTGTTCGTCGAGCCGAGCTGCCTGTCGGCGATCCGCGAGGACGCGCCCGATCTGCTGAGCGGCTCGCTCCGCGAACGCGCGCGGGTCGTCGCCAGCCGCGCGGTGCTGTTCGAGGAGTACCTGGAGTCGGAGCTGGCCGCCGGCCGCGCTGCCCTCCGGTTGAAGCCGGGCCCGAAAGCAGTGCTTCTCCACGTCCACTGTCACCAGCGGTCGATGGGCCTTGCCGCGCCGGCGGCCGCTCTGCTGACCAGGATTCCGGGCACAACTGTCACGGACCTCGACGCCGGCTGCTGCGGCATGGCCGGATCGTTCGGCTACACGCACGACCACTACGACGTGTCGCAGGCGATCGGCGAGCGGAAGCTCCTGCCCGCCGCACGGTCGCTGGGCCCAGGCACGGTGCTGGCTGCCGCCGGCACGTCGTGCCGGCACCAGGTGCAGCACTTCACCGGGGTGCAGGCAATGCACCCCGCGCTCTTGATTCACGCCTCGATGGAGACCGCCCACGCATGAACCTTGCCTGGATCTCGCTCGCCGCGCTCGCCGTCGCCATCACCCTCAGCATGTTCACGCAGGTGAACGTCGGTGTCGTGTCGCTGGCGCTCGCGTGGCTGGTCGGCGTGTACCTCGGCGGCATTCCGCTCAACACAATCATCAGCACGTTCCCGGTGCAGCTGTTCCTGACCCTCGCCGGGGTGACGCTGCTGTTCGGCATGGCGGCCGCCAACGGCACGCTCGGGCGGGCCGCCTCACGCGCGGTTCACATCTGCCGCGGCAACGCGGGGCTGATTCCGGTGATGTTCTTCACCATCGCCGTGGTGCTGTCGAGCATCGGTCCGGGGAACATCTCGACGACCGCGATCCTGGCGCCGATGGCGATGGTGGTCGGGCAGCAGGCCGGCGTGCCGCCGTTCCTGATGGCGTTGATGGTCGGCAACGGCGCCCAGGCCGGCGCCCTATCCCCGTTCGCGCCGACCGGGGTGATCGTCAACGGCATCATGGACCGCATCAACCTGCACGGTCACGAGCTGAACTCGTATCTGAACAACCTCGTGGCGCACACGGTCGTGACCTTCGTGGCCTACTTCCTGTTCGGCGGGCTGACGCTGTTCCGGCAGGGCCCGAAGGAGATCGACGATTCGAAGGCCGTTCACCTCGAACCGTTCGAACCGGTGCACTGGGTGACGCTGGGAATCCTTACCTCACTCGTCGTCGGCGTGATCGGCTGGGAACTGAATGTCGGGATGGCGGCCCTGACCGGCGCGGCGCTGCTGTCGCTCGGCGGCGGCGCTGACGAGAAGGACGCGATCAGGAAGATGCCGTGGGGCGTGGTGCTGATGGTGTGCGGTGTCACCGTGCTCATCGGCGTGCTCGAGAAGACCCAGGGGATGGCGCTCTTCTCTGACCTGCTGGCGAGAGTCTCGACGCCGAGATCGGCGACCTTCGTCGTCGCGCTCGTGACCGGCGCGGTATCGGTCTACAGCAGCACGTCCGGCGTGGTGCTGCCGGCGTTCCTTCCGACGGTGCCTGGGCTGGTGGAACGGCTCGGCGGCGGAGACGTGCTCGGTATCGCGTCCGCGATGATGGTCGGCGGCCACCTCGTCGATCTGTCGCCGCTCTCGACAATCGGCGCGCTCTGCATTGCCGCGCTTCCCGCGGGCGATCCGAAGAAGCTGTTCAACCAGCTGCTCGCCTGGGGCCTGTCGATGACGGTCATCGGCGCGATCATCTGCTGGGTGTTGTTCTGAAACTGGGCTTGCGGCCCTCCTTGAACGCGGCTACGCCCTCGCGGAAGTCGGCGCTTCCGTAACAGCGCTCGATCACGTCCTCGGCCGCGCCGGTCGGGGTGCGATAGCGGCGCAGCAGGCGCAGGATCTCCTTCGTCGCCTGAATCGTGCTCGAGGCTCGGGTCGTCAACTCGGCGGCCAATTGTTGCACCGTCGCCTCCAGCTGATCGGCCGCGACGACGCGCGTCGCGAGACCGATGGCGAGGGCTTCGTCGGCTTCGATCAGGCGGCCGGTCAGCAGGAGATCGCGCACGCGGCCGGTCCCGATCAGGTCCGTCATCCGCGCCGTGTTGGCCAGCGACAGGCAGTTGCCCAGAGTGCGGGCGACCGGCACTCCGAAGCGCGCTCGGTCCGAGCAGATCCGCAGGTCGCACACGACCGCCATCAGGCATCCGCCGCCGACCGCCGGGCCGTCCACCTGGGCGATGGTCGGGACCCGCACCGCTTCCAGTCGATCCGCCAGCCCGTCGAGCCGACGCTCGTATTCGACGCCATCGCCGCCGCTCGAGAACGACGAGAACTGGCCGATGTCAGTGCCGGCCGCGAACGCGCCGCCCGCGCCGCGTATGATGAGCACGCGGATCCGATCGTCCTGATCGGCGGCGTCGCATGCGCGCTCGACCGCCTCGTACATGTCCCAGGTGAGCGCGTTGCGCGCTTCCGGGCGGGTGAAGGTGAGGATCCCGAGGGAACCAACGATGTCCCAGGTGACGTTGCTCGACGGCATAGTGGTGCTCGATGCGACCCAGGTGATGGCCGGGCCCTACTGCGCGATGTTACTGTCCGACATGGGCGCACGGGTGATCAAAGTGGAACCGCCCGACGGCGACTCGACCCGGACCATGGCCGGCGCGCGCGGCGGCGACAGTCACGCGTTCGGCGCCGTCAATCGCGGCAAGCTCGGGATCGTGCTCGATCTCTCGCAGGAGACCGGACGCGAGGTGTTCAAGCGGCTGGCGCGCACCGCCGACATTCTCGTCGAGAACTATCGCCCGGGAGTGATGGCCAGGCTCGGTCTCGATTACCCTGCGCTCGCGGCCGAGAACCCAAAGCTGATCTACGCGTCGATTTCCGGCTTCGGGCAGACCGGACCGGACCGCGGGCGCGGCGGCTTCGACCTGATCGCACAGGGCATGAGCGGCATCATGTCGATCACCGGCGAGGCTGGCGGGCCGCCGACCAAGGCCGGCATCCCGATCACCGATCTCGGCGCCGGCCTGTTCGCCCTCTCCGGCATCCTCGCCGCGCTGCACTGGCGCGCCTCGTCCGGGCGCGGCCAGCATGTGGACACGTCGTTGTTCGAAGCGGGCCTCGGGCTGTCGGTCTGGGAAGCCACCGAGTATTTCTCGGGCCGGGGCATACCGGCCAGGCTCGGTTCCGCGCACCGGATGGTGGCGCCGTACCAGGCGTTTGCCTGCAGCGACGGCCACATCAACATCGGCGCCGCGAACGATCGGATCTTCACCAAGCTCGCGCAGGTGCTTGGCCACCCGGAGTGGCCGTCCGACCCGCGATTTGCCTCGGCCACCGCGCGAGTCGAGCACCGGGCCGTCCTTGCCGCGGCCATCGAGGACGTGACCACGACACGTACCCGCTCCGAGTGGACGCACGCGTTCGACGAGGCGGCAATCCCGTGCGGGCCGATCCTCGACTATGCCGAGGCGTTCGCCCATCCGCAGGCGGTGGCCCGAGAGATGTCGGTACCCGTACGCCATCCCCTGTTGGGCGAGATGCGTAATATCGGCACGCCACTCAAGATGTCGGCGACGCCGCTGGACCCGACCCGTCGCGCGCCGATGCTCGGCGAGCATACCGACGACGTTCTCGCCTCGATCGGCTACAGCTTCGACGAGATCGAGCAGCTCCGAGCGGGTGGCGCGGCACGATAGCCGGTGTCAGGCGTAGAACCTGGACGCTCTGCTCACCGCATCACGCCGACGATCTCCTTCACGAACTTCGCGGCCACTCGTGCCGTGAGGTCGCGGACGTCGTTCACCGGGTTGTACTCAACGACGTCGGCGCCAATCACCGGGGCGCGGATCGCCGACAGCACGTCGAGCACGTCGCGGACCGACAGGCCACCCGGCTCAGGATGCGAGATGCCGGGCGCGAGCATCGGCTCGAGCACGTCGATGTCCAGCGAGACGTAGATCGGACCCGCGGCCGCCTGCACGGTGCCGATGGCATCGCGCCATTGGGCCGGACCGAAGACCTCGGCACCGAAACGTTCGGCCTGCGCCTTCAGGTGCGCGGTGGCAGCACGTACGCCGACCTGAATCAGGCGCGCCGCCAGCTGTTCCTCCATGACCCGCGCGAACGGGCACGCGTGAGAGAAGCGATCGCCTTCGAACTCGTCGTACAGGTCGCCATGCGCGTCGAAATGGAGGATGGTCGGGGCTGGCGCCTGTCCTTCCCAGGCACGCAGGATCGGATAGGTAATCGAGTGATCGCCACCCAGCAGGATGAGACGATGACCGGCCGCCGTCAATTCGGCGACACCGGCGCTGATCGCATCGCGGGCGGCTGCCGCGTCCTCCGGCAGCGCAAGGTTGCCGGCATCGCCAAGGACCTCGGGCCGCGCGACGTCGTCTCCGTACTCGTTCCAGGCGTTACTCGACACCGACCATAGCGCCGCGCGGATCGCATCCGGTGCGGCGGCGGCGCCGCGCAGAAAAGACGACGATCGATCCCACGGAATGCCGAGCAGGGTCGCGCGCGGAGTCATCGGCAGTGAACGGCGTCGCGACCGGCGCGCTTGGCGGCATAGAGCCGCCGATCCGCGGCGGCAATGAGCTCGTCGGGCGAGGTGGCGTCCTCGAGCGGAACCGCGACGCCGATGCTGAGGGTGACCGCGATCTGCAGCCCCGACTCCGGAAGGACGCACGGCGCCTGCGCCAGCGCGGCGCGGACCCGCTCCATCGCGATGCCGGCCTCGCGGCGGCCGGTCTCCGGCATCAGGATCGCGTACTCTTCACCGCCGAACCGCGCCACCCGATCGAGGCGGCGCAGCGTGGTCTCCATCACCTCGCCGACGTGCCGGATCACCCGGTCGCCGATTGGATGGCCGTAGGTGTCGTTGACCTGCTTGAAGTGATCGATGTCGGCGATCCCGAGCGCAAACGGGCGCTTGAACCGCACCGCGCGGAGCCATTCGTTCTGGAGCAGGGCCTGCAGTTCGCGCCGGTTGAGGAGCCCGGTCAGCTCGTCGCGGAGCGCTTCTTCGCGAAGCTGGCCCAGGGTCGCGCCCAGCTTGACGGCGTAGCGGACGCTCCGCTCGAGGAGCCGCGGCGTGAGATCCGCCTTGGCGATGAAATCCACGGCGCCGGCATCGAGCGCGGCAATGTCCACATCGTCCGAATCGGCGACGGTCATCATGATCGTCGGCGTGGCCAGACTGACCCGCCTCGCTTCGCGAAGCAGGTCGATGCCGGTGCCGCGATCGAGCCAGTAGTCCAGCAGACAGACTCTTGCCTGCCCACCGGACAGCTTGGCCAATCCCTCGTCGTACGAGGTGGCGCTGTCGAATCTGTACTTCGTATGCACGAACTCATGCAGCAACCGCTCGACGATTCGATGCTGCAGCGGATCGTCGTCGATGCACAGGAGGGTTGGGGGGGCGCTCGGTTCCACCGGTTCTTTTGCCTTCTGCCTTCTGCCTTCTGCCTTTTGCCTTCTGCCTTCTGCCTTTTGCCTTACCGTTGTTCCAGGGGCAGCCACGTTTGCGGATACGTTGGCCCCGTGTAGTCGGCGCGCGGCCGGATCAGCCGGTTGTTGTCGTACTGCTCGAGCACGTGCGCGGTCCAGCCCGAGATGCGGCTGACGGCGAAGATCGGCGTGTAGAGATCGATCGCAATGCCCATCGTGTAGTAGGTTGACGCGGAGAAGAAGTCCACGTTCGGGTACAGCTTCTTCTCCGCCTTCACGAGCGCCTCGATCCGCTCAGACATCTCGAACCAGCGCAGGTTCCCTGCCTGCTGTCCGAGCTGCTTCGACATCTGCCGCAGGTGCGTCGCGCGCGGATCTTCAGTTCGATAGACGCGATGACCGAATCCCGAGATCTTCTCCTTGCGAGCGAACTTGCCCTTCACGTAGGCGTCGATCCGCTCGGGCGGCGCCTCCTGGCCAATCTCGATCAGCATCTTCATCACTTCGGCGTTGGCGCCGCCGTGGAGCGGCCCCTTCAACGTGCCGATGCCGGCGACGATGGCCGAGTGGATGTCGGTGAGCGTGGCGGCAGCGACCCGCGCCGCGAAGGTGGAGGCATTCAGCTCGTGATCGGCGTGAAGCGTCAGGGCAATGTCCATGGCCCGGACTGCCGTGGCATTGGGCCGCGTCCCGAACAGCATGTAGAGGAAGTTCGCGGCGTGGCCCATCGCCGGGTCGGGAGCAATCGGTCCGCTGCCCTGCTGCATCCGTCCCCACGTCGCCACCAGGCTCGCGATCTGCGCGGTGAGCCGCACCGCCTTCCGGTACGACGCCGCCGGCGAGTTGTCGCTCGCATCGGGGTCGTAGTGGGCCAGGGCCGACGTGAGGGTTCGGAGCGCGTCCATCCCATCCCCCGGGGTCCCCAGCGCGGCACCCGCGCTGGGGTGGGACGGCGGCAGCATCTTCATCAACCGCAGGATCGACTCGGGCAGCGGCCGGGCCGCGGCCAGCTGCGACTGAAGGTCCCCCAGCTCGGCCCGCGACGGCAGGCGCCCGTGCCACAGGAGATAACAGGTCTCCTCGAAGCTGGCGTGCCGCGCGAGATCGTGGATGTCGTACCCGCAGTACGCCAGGACGCCGCGATCGCCGTCGAGGAAACAGATGCGGGAGGAGGTGGCGACAATGTCCTCGAGGCCCGTTTTGGCCTTCACGTCGGCAGACATGACCGACCATCTTAGCAGCCCGGCGGGTTCAGTCCCCGTAGCCCGCGCCATTGACTTCTTCGCCCTCAAGTACATTCGGCGGACGCCGATTGGCGGCAGTACAATCCAGCAGCCATGGGGGGCCGATGGAACCTGCATCCATGTCGGTCGGCGATATCAGCCAGCTCCTTCGTGCGTGGAGCGACGGAGACCAACTCGCCCTCGACGAGCTGACGCCGATCGTCTATGCGGAGCTGCGCCGGCTGGCGCACCGCTACATGCGACGCGAACGCGCCGACCACGACCTTCAGACAAGCGCCCTGGTCAACGAAGCCTACATTCGCCTCGTGGATTACAAGCGGATGCAGTGGCAGAATCGGGCCCATTTCTTCGCCGTATCGGCGCAGTTGATGCGCCGTATTCTGGTCGAGTATGCACGGCGTCATAACCTCAAACGCGGACGCGGCGTGCGACATGTCTCGTTGGACGAGACCGTTCTCGTGGGCGTCGATCCGGGCGTAGACATGGTGGCGCTCGATGACGCACTGAACGCGCTGGCGCGCGTTGATCCCCGGAAAGTGCGGGTCGTCGAGATGCGATTTTTCTGCGGCCTCAGCGTCGATGAGACCGCGATGGTGCTCAAAGTCTCGCCGGTCACTGTGAGACGCGACTGGAGCAGCGCCAAGATCTGGCTTTATCGTGAGCTCACCACTCAACACAACGATGGACTTGGATCACTGGAAACAGCTCGATAGCCTCCTCCAGTCCGTGCTCGAGCAACCGCCCGAGCAGCGCGACCTCTTTATTCGCCGTGCGTGCACGGGTAATGAGCCACTGGAACGGGAAGTCCGCGTACTGCTGGGTGCGGAGCCCGAGGCGAAGGACTTCCTGGAACGCCCAGCCGTCGAAGTGGCCGCACAATCGCTCGCCCGGGACCAAATCGGCAACGCGCCAGAGTGTGCCGACTCCTTGATCGGCCAGACACTCTCCCACTACCGGGTCGTCGAGAAGCTCGGCGGCGGCGGCATGGGCGTGGTCTACAAGGCAGAGGACACCCGGCTCCGCCGGTTGGTTGCGCTCAAGTTCTTGACGGACGATCTGGCTCGCGACCGGGAGGCATTGAGCCGATTCAAGCGCGAAGCTCGGACCGCTTCCGCCCTGAATCATCCCAACATCTGCACCATCTATGACGTCGGCGAGCAGCACGGCCGCTCCTTCATCACCATGGAGTACCTGGAGGGCTGCACGCTGAAAGAGACGATCGCCGGGCGGCATGGTCTGGAGATGGACACACTGCTGACGCTCGGCGTCGAAATCGCGGACGCGTTGGATGCGGCGCACAGCGCAGGCATCATCCACCGCGATATCAAACCCGCCAATATTTTCATCAGCCTACGCGGCCACGCCAAGATCCTGGATTTCGGGCTGGCCAAGATGGAAGCCGAGATCGCCGACTCCCCTGATTCACCGACGCTGAGCTCCGCCGCAACGCAGGGCGGCGTGGTCCTCGGAACGGCGGCCTACATGGCTCCCGAGCAGGCGCGCGGCGAACTCGTGGATCGCCGCGCCGACCTCTGGGCGTTGGGTCTTGTGCTCTATGAAATGGTGACGGGGACGCGTCCGATGGCCGCAACCCGGCTCCGTGTCGATCGGTCGCCCGATCTGGAGCGCGTCATCTTGAAATGTCTGGAGGCAGAGCGCGAGCTCCGCTATCAGCACGCGTCGGACATACGCACCGACCTTCAGCGCCTGAGACGAGGCTCGGCCTCTGCGCAGGCGCCCAGCCCCACGGCCGCGCTGCCGATACGCTGGAAGCTGGTTGCCGCTGCTTCGGCGGCTGTGTTGACGCTCGCGGTCGCAGGGTACGTCTATCTTCACCGGGCACCGACTCTCACCGAACAGGACGCGATTGTCCTCGCCGATTTCGAGAACACCACCGGCGATCGGGTATTTGATGACACGCTGCGCCAGGGACTGTCGGTGGAGCTTCGACAATCGCCGTTCCTGACCCTGATTTCGGACCGGCAGGTCCAGCAACAGCTGGCGCTGATGGGACAGCCCAAAGAGGCGCGGCTGACATCCGACGTGGCCCAGCAAATCTGCGAGCGAACGGCAAGTGCCGTCGTTCTGGAAGGCTCGATCGCCAGCCTTGGAAGCCAATACGTGCTGGGCCTGCGCGCCAAGAACTGCGACACCGGAAACATTCTCGATCACGAGCAGATTCAGGCGGCCAGGAGAGAAGACGTGCTGAACTCCTTGAGCGAGATCGTTCGTAAACTGCGAACGCGGCTGGGGGAATCGCAGGCGACGGTGGAAGAGCATTCGACGCCGCTCGCCGAGGCGACGACGCCGTCACTCGAGGCGCTGAAGGCGTACAGCACCGGAGTGAGGGCGGTCAATGCTTCCGCGAACTATGCCACGGCCCTACCCTTCTTCCAGCGTGCTCTCGAGATCGACCCCACTTTCGCCATGGCGCACGCGTCTGTGGGAATCGTGTCCAGTACGCTTGGCGAGTCGGTTCAGGCGGCCCGGAGTACGACGAGAGCCTGGCAACTTCGAGATCGCGTCACCGATCGGGAACGGTTCTTCATCGACTTCATCTACGATCGACAGGTCACGGGCAATCTGGAAGGGGCCTACCAAACCCTCGAATCGTGGCTTCGGACGTATCCCCGCGGGCAGCCACCGGATAATGCCCTGAGCTTGTTAGGCGGGCTTTCCACACACGGGACCGGCCGATTTGAAAGAGCGACCGAGGCATCCCTGAAACAAATCGCAATTGAACCCGACTTCGGACTTTCGTATGACAATCTTGCCTCCACTTATTTCTTGCTCGACCGCTTCGAAGAAGCGGAGCGTGTGCTTCAACGAGCCGACGAACGCAAGCTGGAAAATCCGATTGTCTTCACGATCCGATACAACATCGCGGTCTTGAAGGGTGACCTAGGCCAGGCGGAGCGAACTGCGACTCTCGCGAGGGGCAAGCCTACAGTGGACCATGCGGTGGCTCACGGCGAAGCGCTCGCCCTGGCTCGTTCCGGCCGGCTGCAACTGGCCCGCCAGTCATCCAGCCGCGCCATCGATCTGGCCCTGCAGGAGCGGCAACGAGAAGCCGCAGCCAGCTACCAGGCCGCACGAGCGGTGTGGGAAGCCGTTTGCGGGAATACTGCCAACGGGAAAAGCGGCGCCATCGCGGCGCTGGCGCTTTCCGACGGCCGGGATGTCGAATACACCTCGGCCCTTGCCCTGGCTCTTTCGGGAGACTTCTCTCGATCGCGAACGCTCGCCGATGACCTGGAAACGCGCTTCCCGGAGGATACCTTCGCGAAATTTACTTACGTGCCGGTTCTTCGCGCATTAGCCGCACTGAACCGCGGGAAACCCACCGAGAGCTTAGAGCGGCTGCAAATCGCTCTGCCTTATGAGCTGGCGGTGAACGGCCTCAACTTCAATCATTTTTATCTTGGAGGGCTGTACTCGGCGTATGTGCGGGGCGAGGCCTTCATGGCTATGCACCGGTATGCGGACGCGGCCGCCGAGTTTCAGAAGATTCTCGATCATCGCGGTCTCGTCGGCACGGATCCCATAGGCGCGCTGGCACACTCGCAATTCGCCAGAGCATTCGCTCTGGCTGGGGACACGGTCAAGGCGAAGCGTGCGTACGACAGTTTTCTCACTCTCTGGAAAGACGCCGACCCCGACACACCAGTCCTGATGCAAGCGAAGGCGGAGTACGCCCGGTTGCAATAGCGAGGGAAAAAACGCTGAGGGTTTCGGGAGCAGACTCTCGAAAGCCCTCAGCGTGCCGTCGGTTGGATCCGCTAGTCGTCCTTGGCGCCGCGAGGGAACTGCTTCTTGAAAACGAGGCTCTCAATAGCGCCTGCATCTGTGATGATGGCTCGAATCTCTGTCCCGTCGTCATCGATCACAAAGTCCGCGTTTATCGTAGAACCAAAGGCGGGTGCGTAGAGTGTCATCGCGCCTGTGCAGTCCGGATACACCAGATACGTGCCTTGAACGGACACTCTGATGAGGTTGCCGTTTGCGCTCAACGTTGCGGTTGCGTGAGTATGACCTCTCCCGTCGAAGGTCTGCCGGCCGATCTGGGCGATAGGACCAGCCAGAGGAGGCGGCAGAGCGAGATTAGTTCCTGTGTTGGTGAATCCGAAGTTGCCCTGCAGCGCACTGTTGGAGCATTCGCCATGCTCCCCGGTCTCAGCCCTGGGCAGAGAGCCCAGAACAAATACTGTGACGAAAAGGGTGACGAGAGTCGTGGGTGCGGCGGTGCGCTTCATGACTGGCCTCCGTGTCGTTCCCAACGTGCTGTCCAGAGATGCTCTTCAACTCCTATAGGCGCAGACTGTCATCGGAAGCGCTCGTACGAGGTAGGTCGCCGAGAAACAAATCCGCGGCGCTGAAGGCGCGGCGATCGTTGGCGTTGGGTTTGCAGCCCCCGGTCCGATTGTCATTCCGGAGGCTTCAGTGTCCACAATCGATAACGCTTCATCCGTCACCCGTCGAAACTTCTGCGTCGAGGCCTATCAGCTGGCTGCGGTACTCACCGTCAGCGGCTTCGCCGCTGGGTGCGGCGGTGACACCGGCACGTCGCCCTCTGGAGGGTCGGCCCCGCCACTGACAACGGTGACAGGGACGCTGAGCGGCGGGCGGCTTGCAGTGACCCTGGCCGGCACCCCGCTGGCAAGCAACGGTTCGGCGGCGCTGGTTCAGGCCGCGTCGGGACAGTACCTGGTCTACCGCTCGGGCGATCAGGCATTTTCAGTGCTGACCGCCATCTGCACGCACGAAGGGTGCACGGTGTCCGGTTTCCAGAACATCAACTTCGTGTGCCCCTGCCATGGCTCCACCTACAGCACCGGCGGCACCGTGACGAAGGGCCCTGCCACGCGCGGGCTCGCCTCGTTCTCCTGGCAGGTGAACGACGGGGTGCTCAGCTGGGCAGTTTAGGCTTCTTCGCTCTGCGCCACGGCCACGACGGTGTCCCCGCCGATCTGCTGCAGCAGCGAGAGTAATCCGGTGTACAGGAAACCCACCTGGAAGAGCATCAGGAACGGCACCGTTCCGTAGATGCCATTGGCGAGGGCGTAGAACAGCGTGCCGGTGAAGTAGACGCCGAGCGCCACCTCGATGAGCGGCTGGATCGCCACCGACTGCCGGTACTTCTTGGTGGCCCAGTCGTCGGCTCGCCCCTCCACCCCGTACTTCGGCGTCCGGGCGAACTCGCTCGGCTTGTGGAAGAGCGCCTCGAACACGGCCTTCGTGTTGTTCACCGCCAGGCCAATGCCGATCGACATCAGGAGCGGCAGGTACTTCAGCCGTTCGGTCCAGGTCCCGGGATAGATCTCGCGTTGCGAGACCATGTAGAAGTTCGCCACCGACGCCGTCGCGGCGAAGAAAAGCGGTATGTCGATGAGCATCATCTCGTACCATCCCATGTTGTAGCGGATGACCATCGACGGCCCCATCAGCACCGACAGCACGCACATCAGCGGGTAGTTCAGGTTTGCCGAAAGGTGGAAGAACGCTTCCGCCTTCACCTTTGCCGGCTGATTCGACCTGAGGATGCGCGGCATCAGCTTGAGGAACGTCTGGATCGAGCCCTTCGCCCAGCGGTGCTGCTGGCTCTTGAAGGCGTTCATCTCCACCGGCAGCTCCGCAGGGGCGACGTGATCCTGCACGAACACGAACCGCCATCCCTTGAGCTGGGTCCGGTAGCTCAAGTCCAGGTCCTCGGTCAGCGTATCGTGTTGCCAGCCACCGCCATCGGAAATGGCCTCCCGCCGCCAGATGCCGGCGGTGCCGTTGAAGTTGAAGAAGCAGCCGCCGCGGTTGCGCGACCCGTGCTCGAGCACGAAATGCGCATCCAGCAGGATGCTCTGGATCTTCGTGAGGAGCGAGTAGTCCGGGTTGATGTGGCCCCAGCGGGCCTGGACGAGAGCGACGCCCGGGTCGGTGAAGTAGTGCACGGTCCGGGTCAGAAAGTCGGCGCGCGGTACGAAGTCGGCGTCGAAAATCGCGATGAACTGCCCCTTCGCCACCTTGAGGCCCGCCTCCAGCGCGCCGGCCTTGAAGCCGGTCCGGTCTTCGCGGTGGATGTAGGTGATGTCGATCCCGTGGGCGGCGTGGCGGCGAACCGCCAGCTCCGCAATGGCCCGGGTCTCGTCAGTCGAGTCGTCGAGCACCTGGATTTCGAGCCGGTCGCGGGGATAGTCGATCTCACAGACCGACGCGATCAGCCGATCGACAACGTACATCTCGTTGAAGAGCGGGAGCTGGATGGTGACCGAGGGAAGGTCCTCAAAACGGCCGGCCGGAACGGGCTGGTCGGCCTTGTGCTTCATATACAGGTAGACCAAGTAGTACCGGTGCCACCCGTAGACAGCGAGAATCAGGAGGACGAAGAAGTACGATGCGAGGATAAAGGTTTCGATCGGCGTCATGCTCTGTCGGGCTGGCTACGCCCCGCGAGAAACCACCATTGTACTTCTGGCTCCGCTAAAGTCAACAAAACAAGGACGATACGCGAATAACCGCCGATGAGTCCCGACCAGCTGCGAGAACTGCTCGACCGCGTCCGTGACGGAGAGACCTCGCTCGCCGACGCCCACCAGACCCTCCTCGCCGCCCTCCGCGCCGAGCCGCTGGCCGATCTCGGCTTTGCCCGAGTCGATCACCATCGCCCCACCCGGCAGGGCTTCCCCGAGGTCGTGCTCGGCCTCGGCAAGACCCCGGACCAGATCGCGTCGATAGCCGCGACCATCGCCGGCCGCGGCCATCCGCTCCTGGTCACCCGCGCCGACTTGGCCGCGTGGGACGCAGTGCGGGTCCAGCTTCCGGAAGCGAAATACCACGACGTCGCGCGCGCCATCACGCTTGCACGAGAAGTGCCACGTGGGCGGGGAGCGGTTGCTGTTGCCTCGGCCGGGACGTCCGACATCCCCGTCGCCGAGGAAGCGGCGGTTACGGCCGAGCTTATGGGCAACGACGTGGACCGCCTCTACGACGTCGGCGTCGCCGGCATCCATCGTGTGCTCCGCGAACGCCAGCGCCTCGAAACGGCGCGCGTCATCATAGTCGTCGCCGGCATGGAAGGCGCGCTGCCGAGCGTCGTCGCGGGAATGGTCCACGTGCCGGTCATCGCCGTCCCGACCAGCATCGGCTACGGCGCCAGCTTCGGCGGCCTCGCGGCGCTGCTCGGAATGCTGAACTCGTGCGCGAACGGCGTGTCGGTGGTGAACATCGACAACGGCTTCGGCGCCGGCTGCATCGCGAGTATGATCAATCACCTGTAGCAAAGAAACCACGAAGGCACGAAGAGAATCACGAAGGGCACGAATCTCTTTTGGTTTCCAAAAGAATTCTTCGTGTCGTCCTTCGTGTCCTTCAGTCTTCGTGGTTTCTTTTTGACCGCGATGTTCGCGAGCAGAACCCTCGAATTCGATCGGATCGTCGCTGACGTCGCCGGCCTATCGCTGACGCCGCTCGGCCGGGTGCGCCTCGCGGCTGTGAAGCCGGTCGGCGAGCCGCAGGACGTCGCCACTCTCCAGCGCGCCACCAGCGAGACGGTCCGCTTCTTCGAGCTGAATCCGCTGTTCCCGCTTCGCGCCGGGCAGGGGTTGACGGACGCGCTCACCGGTCTCACCGTCGAAGGGCGTCCGCTGGAGCCGCTCGCGCTGCGTACGCTCGCCGAGTTCATCGACTCGGTGGAGCGATCGCGGGCCGGCATCCTCGCCGCCACCGGCTCGTTCCCCATCCTCGAGGCCATCGTCAGCCGGGTCGCGACGTTCAAGTCCGAGATCGACGCGGTCCGGATCGCCATCGATGTCTCGGGCGAAGTACTCGATGATGCGAGTCCGGCGCTCCGGAACATCCGCGAGCGGCTGCGGCAGCTCCGTCAGCGGCTGCGCCACACGCTCGAGCAGTTCGCGCGCGGGAAGGACACGTCGAAGTATCTCCAGGACGATGTCGTCACCGAGCGGAACGGCCGGTTCGTGCTGCTGGTGAGGGCCGAGCACCGCGGCAACGTTCCCGGCATCGTGCACGGCAGTTCGGCGAGCGGCGCCAGCCTGTTCCTCGAGCCGGCCGCGACCGTTGAAATCAACAACGACATCGTCGAGCTCGAGGAGCGAGAGCGCGAGGAGATCTTCCGCATCCTGCTCGCGCTGACCGACCGCTTTCGCCAGCGGCCCGGCGACCTCAAGGCGATCGAGGAGGTCGCGACCGACCTCGACGTCCTGCAGGCGCGGGCCCGGCACAGCGCAAGCCTTGGCGGTATCGAGCCGACATTCGTCGCCGACCGGTCGTTCGAGCTGCGCGGCGCGCGCCATCCTCTCCTCGAGAAGCCGGTCCCGATCGAGGTTGTCCTCGAGCCGCCGAGTCGGGTGCTGCTGATCACCGGTCCGAACACCGGCGGCAAGACAGTCGCGCTCAAGACCGCAGGCCTCTTCGCGTTGATGGCCCAGTCGGGCCTGCACGTCCCGGCGAATGTGGCGCGCCTTCCGGTCTTCCGTTCGGTGTTTGCCGACATTGGCGACGAGCAGTCGATCGCCGCGAGTCTCAGCACGTTCTCGGGACACATCACGAATCTCGTGGCAATGGATCGCGCACTGCAGTTGCCGTCGCTGGTGCTGCTCGACGAAGTCGGGACCGGCACGGATCCGAATGAAGGCGGCGCGCTCGCCACCGCGGTGGTCAACCACTTTAAGCAGCGCGGCGCGCACCTGATCGCGACCACCCACTTCGACGCGGTGAAGACATGGGGGACGGCGACCGAGGGCGTCACGGTGGCCGGCTTCGCGTTCGATCCCCAGACCTACGCGCCGACCTACCGGCTCGTCTACGGCGCGCCCGGGCGCAGCCTGGCCATCGAGATGGCGCAGCGCCTCGGTATGCCGGTGTCGGTCGTGGCCGCGGCGCGGGGGTTCCTGAGCGACGACCAGAAGCGCGTGCAGGCGCACCTCGATCGGATCGATCAGCAGGCGCGCTCGCTCGACGCCGAGAAGACGCGGATCGATCGCGAGCGACGCGCGTTCAACGAGCAGAAGGGCGCGCTCGAGGCGCGCGACAAGGCGCTCTCCGAGCGAGAGGATGCGTTCAAGAAACGGCTGAACGAGAAGATCGAGGAACGAGTGCGGCAGGCGCGCCGCGATATCGACGCGGTGATCGATCAGCTCAAGGAGCGGTCGGACGCGCTCGTTGAGAAAGCCTCGCTTCGCGCTGCCGGCGCGATGGTCAACACCGGCGAGTCCGGCGCGGCTCGCTCCGAGGCACGGGCAGCGATCGAGCGGATCGCCGAGGGGCTGCGCAACCCCGCGCCCTCCGCAACGCTGGCGGGGCCGGCGGGGGCGGCGGGCGCCACAGCGGCGGCGCTTGCCGTCGGCGCTCGCGTTGCGGTTGGCGGCCTCGGACTCGAAGGCACGGTCCTCTCGATCTCCGGATCGCAAGTCGAAGTGGACGTCCGCGGCAAGCGCATGCGCGCGAAAACGAATGATCTTCGCGTGCTGGGCGGGCCGTCTTCGAAGCCCTCTACCGCGAAGGTTTGGGTCAACCTCGATCTCAAACCGCGCGAGGGGTTGCTGAGCGAGATCAACGTCATCGGCTGCACGGTCGATGAAGCGGTGGACCGGGTCTCGCGCTTCCTCGACGAAACGATGATCACCGACCTGCGTGAAGTCCGCATCGTCCACGGGTTCGGCACCGGCCAGCTGCGGAAGGGGATCCAGGCGTTCCTGAAGAGCCACCCGCTGGTGCTGAAGTACGTGCAAGCGCCGGAGAACCAGGGCGGCGGCGGCGCAACGGTCGTCGAATTGAAGGAGTAGTGGGTCGGCGAACCTTGTGACCTCGTGATCTAGTGAGCTGGCGATCTATCTCGTGATCTGACGGTCACGGACCTACCACAATCGTCACCTCGTTGGACGGGCCGCTGACCCCGCCCGCGTTAGACGCCCGCACCCGCACGTAGTACGTTCCGTTCGGCACCGCGGTCGCCGTCAGCGTGGTCGCGGGGCTGCCGCTCGACACTGACGCGATGTTCGTCATGCCCGGACCCGACCCCGCCTCGACGATGTACGACGTCGGCGCGCCGCCGCCAGTGGGCACGAGCCAGTTCAACGTGACGGTGGATCCCGATCGCGTGAAGGTCAGTCCGCCTGGCGCCGATGGCGCCAGCACCGGCGTGCCGACAGTGACCTGCGCTTCGTTGGACGGCGAGCTGATCCCGGCGGAGTTGCCGGCGCGGACCCGCACGTAGTAGGTGCCATTCGCAACTCCCGGCGCAGAAAGCACGGTGGCCAGGTTGCCCGTCGGAAAAGCGGCGAGGTTCGCGAGCCCGGTCGCATTACCGGCTTCGACGACGTATGTCGTCGGAGCGCCGCCGCTGGCCGGCG
Organism: uncultured Acidobacteriota bacterium; assembly: GCA_963709325.1. GTDB lineage: Bacteria > Acidobacteriota > Vicinamibacteria > Vicinamibacterales > UBA2999 > VFZN01. The sequence continues at coordinate 1,590,186 of CAVPVV010000003.1, forward strand.
CAGCCCACGACAAGGTCACGGTGCTGCCAGCAGCCGCGGCCGCGAGATTGCCCGGCGGACCGGGCGGCGTCAGCACCTGGCCTACCGTGAGTGGCACCTCATTGGACGGACCGCTGACCCCCACCGCGTTGGCTGCGCGCACCCGGACGAAATAGGTTCCGTTCGCGACCCCGCTCGCTGACAGCGAGGTTGCGAGGTTTCCGGTCGAGAAGTTTGCGAGGTTCGCGGCGCCCGTCACGCTGCCCGCTTCGATGATGTAGGTGGCCGGCGGGCCGAAGGTCATACGCTCCATCAGCGGTGAGGTGACAGCCGGCGCCGACCACGAGAGCGTCACCGTCGGTCCCACGGCGTTCGCCGTCAGGTTGGTCGGCGGCCCCGGCGGCTGCGGTCCGGTGGTTTGCACCGATTGCGTGCTGCGGACGTAGGCCTGTGTCGGCAGCACTCCGGCGTTATCCAGCCAGCCGACAATGTAGTAATTGGTGCCGTTCCGGCTGTCGACAATCACGTCGGGCATGAACGACCCGTTTCCGTTGTTGCTGACCCCGAGACCGGTCGCGCTGCCCAGGCCGACTTCCACCCATGCCGGAAGGCCCGTCGAGTCCGTACCCGAGGCGGACACGTAAATCGAATCGACGGTTCCGACGCGTCCGACGCGAGCGAGGATGAGCCGACCGGTGGAATCCTTGACGAGGCTGGCCTGATGCAGCGGTTGACCGGATCCGAGATCCGAAATCACTTGAGCCCACGAGGTGCCCACGAATTGCAGCACGCGAAAGCGTGTCGGCGTGCCCATGGCGGAGCCGACGTACAAGCCATCGTTGCCGGTTTCGGCCCATGTCGCCACGAACGACTCGCCGGTCGAGGCCGTGAACCCGGGAGTGGGTTGCCCGGCTGAGACGCGGCCCACCTCTTCCCAGGCGCGATAGGCCGGTTGCGCGTTGTCGCCGGTGAAGCTCCGGACATGGATCCGATACGGGTACTGAGCTCTGTTGTCGCGACTGTCGCCATTGAGGAACACGATCGCCGGACGGCCGAAGGTATTCTTGACGAGGCGCGGCGTGCTGGACGAGAAGTGATAGTTGCCCAGCGTGTTCACGATGCCGGGACCGGGCGGGTCGCCCAGCGGTTCCAGCCGGTTGTCCAGAAGTCCGTCGTCGGCGTTGATGCCCCGGGCGTTGACGTAGTCCGCGTACTCCCAGAGTCCGGTCGTATTATTGATGCGGACCGTCGTCGGGATCTGGTACACGCTCGCCGATCCCGATCCCATCTCGACCCACGCGACGCCGGTCCAGCGCTTGACCAGGATTGGCCGTGCCTGTCCGACCCGGACGAGTCCCTGCCAGGCAACGATCGGCATCTCCGAAGTCGAAAAGACGGACGACAGGACGATCTGGGGTTCGACTGCAGCCGAGATGTTGGCATCGATACCAGCGCCGACATCGCTGACACTTCCCAGGGACTGCCACGAGACGCCATTGAACTCCGACGCGAAGATGTCGCTGGCGTTGGTGGTCGGGTTGTACTCGCGCCAGACCACGAACACGTGTCCGTCTGACGGACGCACCGCAATCTGCGGCGTCTGCGAATCGAGGCCAGGCGAATTGCTGATTCCGCCCCCGCTGGCGCCACTCACACCAGCCTCCACCCACGAGACGCCATTCCAGCGCTTGACGAAAATCTCGGCGTTGCTCCCGCCGTTCGCCGTCGACGGGTAGGCGGCGTAGATGGCGCCCTCGCCTGGGTTCACGCCGAGGACGGGACCGACCAGCAGACCGCGGCCGTCCTGGCTGATGCCGCCGTTCGATGCGGACTCGGGTCCGAGCTCGGACCAGATCGCGGCGGTGGTATCGGGGAATGGGAGCTGCGAGGCGCTGATGGTGACTGCCGCCGACACCAGACACACGACGAGTGCTCGGATCATGGATGGCGCCTACGGGAGGACCGGTCCATGCTAACTCAGCCGTTGCCGGCGCCTTACGATTCCAGTGACTGCCGGACCGCGATCGGTGCAAGCGTCGGCAAGGACGCGCAGGGGCAGCGGATCAAAATGATTACTTCCGGCTGCGCATGAACTCGTCGATCTCCTCGAGCGTGCGCGGCACCTTGGCCGACAGCCGAATCAGCTCCGTGTCGGTGAGCAGGAACGAATCCTCGATCCGGACGCCGATCCCTGCGTAGCGCTCGACGGCCGGACGCACTTTCTCCTTGAACGCGCGGTTCTCGGGCGTGTCCGGCAGCTGGTCGAGCGCCTCGGGACGGATGTAGAGACCGGGCTCGATGACAAACGCCATCCCCGCTTCGAGCGGGCGCCGGTAATCGCCCACGTCGTGCACGTCCATGCCGATCCAGTGGCAAATCCCATGCGTGTACCACGTCCGGAACTGCGGACCGCTGGCGTCGGTGATCAGATTGAGCTTCAGCAACCCCGCTTTGATGACCGCCTCCGCGGCCCGCTCGATGTCGAGCGTGCGCGCGCCGATGCGCGCCGCCTTGATGCCCGCGTCCTGCGCCGCCAGCACCAGCGCGTAGATCTCGCGCTGCACCGGCGTGAAGCGCCCGCTGGCCGGGTAGGTGCGGGTGATGTCTCCTGTCTGCCCCTTGTAATTCGCAGCCGCGTCGACGAGCAGCAGATCGCCCTCGAGCATCCGGCGCGACGAGGCTTCGTAATGCAGCACGGTCGCATTCGGCCCGCTGCCGACGATGGACGGATAACCCGGCGACATCGCTCCACGGGCGAGATAGACGTCCTCGATCGCCGCTTCGACCTCGTGCTCGAAGCGCTGCGGCCGCGCCGTCCGCATTCCGGCCATGTGCGCCTCCGACGAGATGTCGACGCTCTCCTTCAGGATCTTCTGCTCGTATGGCGTCTTCACCTGCCGTAAGCCGTGCAGCGCCGGCGCCAGATTGAAGATCGAGATGCCGAGCAGCCGCTCGCGGGCGCGGTTGGCGAACACGTACTCCTCGGTGAGCGGCTCGCTCATCCCCGGCGGTGATTCGAGGCGGAGCGCCAGCCGCGCGGTTCCGGCGTCGAGCGCGCTGAAGAAGCCGTCGTGATCGTCGCTGTCACGCGCCTCGTCGACCGCGAGGCCGTAGGGGCGACGGTCGAACATCGCGGCCAGGAACGGCTCGAAATCGGTGGTCAGGAAGACGGCGTCGACGCCGGTCTTGGCGCGTGCCTCCTCCGCGCTGAGATACTTGCCGACGTAGTGTTCGCGCCGCGGGTTCGACGGTGTGACGAACAGGAACTCCTTGCGGCGCTTGCTGCCGGGTACCAGAACGAGGATCGTTTCCGCCTGCTCGACGCCGGTGAGGTAAAGCAGATCGCTGTCCTGGCGATACTCGTAGTCGACGTCTCGTGAATAGACGCGGGCCGGGGCGCTCCACAGTATGGCGATCGTGTTGTCGCCCAGCTTTGCCATCAGCCGGGAGCGCCGTCCCTTGAGCTCCTCGCGGAGTGCCTGCGCTTCGGCGTCGGGCTGGGCGAGAAGCGCGGCCGATTGGGCGCACACGATCGCCACAGCGCCGACAAGGGCCAGGCCCAGCGAGGTGCAGCGAGGGAGCGGCTGTTTCATGCGGGCGAGTCTAACGTCCCGGAACCGGAGACGCGACAGAATTCGGCCCCGGAATATGCCCTTCGATACGCCGAATCCGCGGTCCTGGCCTCGAGTGCCCACCGAACGTCAGGCCGCGTGCTGATCTATCCTCCACAGGACGAGGCAGCCGGCCTTGAGGTTCGATCCAAGATAGATCACCAGATAGATCCCGACATCACCAGATAGATCACCAGATCACCACGTCACGAGATCAGATCGCCAGATCACTACGTCACCAGTTCACGAGATTGAAGTTCCCTCAACCCTTCATCGACGAAGTCCGCTCGGCGGCCGACATCGTCACCGTCATCTCGGACTACGTGTCGCTGCGGAAGGCCGGCACCAGCTACAAGGGCCTCTGTCCGTTTCATGGCGAGAAGACGCCGTCGTTCAACGTCAACCGCGATCGCGGCTTTTTTCACTGCTTTGGCTGCGGCGCCGGGGGCGACGTCTTCAAGTTCATCGAGCTCAAGGAGCAGGTCGGCTTCCAGGACGCGGTGCGGCAGCTTGCCCAGCGATTCGGCATCCCGGTGCCGGAGATGGAGTCGAGTGACGGTTCGCGCGACAACGCCGCCGAGCGCGAGACGCTCCTCAAGATCCACGAGCTCGCGACGACGCACTTCCGCGAGCAGCTGGCGTCGGCGGCGGGCGCACGGGTCCGGCAGTACCTGCTGGAAGCGCGCGGGCTCACCGAGGACACCATCGCCCGCCTGCAGCTCGGGTGGGCGCCGCCCGGCCGCGACGCGCTCCGCCAGCGGCTGATCAAGGCTGGCTTCTCACCGACGCTGATCGTCACCAGCGGCCTCGTCTCGCGCCGCGACGATGGGAGCGAGGTGGATCGATTCCGGAACCGGCTGATGGTGCCGATCTCGCGGGACACGGGGTCGGTGATCGCCTTCGGCGGCCGCGCGCTCGAGAAAGACCAGGTGCCGAAGTACCTGAACTCGCCGGAGACGCCGCTCTACAACAAGAGCCGGACGCTCTACGGCCTGAATCTGACCAAGGGCGAGATGCGCACGCGCAACTTCGCGATCATCGTCGAGGGCTATTTCGATTTCGCCCAGGTGTTCCAGGCCGGCGGCCTGCCGGTGGTGGCGTCGTGCGGAACGGCGCTGACCCAGCAGCAGACCCAGCAGCTCCGTCGCTTCGCGTCCAAGGCGGTTCTCTGCTACGACCCTGACAGTGCCGGCCAGACCGCGGCCGAGCGCAGCTCCGAGCTTCTCGTCGGCGAGGGCTTCGACGTCAACGTCGTCCGCCTGCCGGACGGGCAGGATCCCGACACGTTCGTCCAGAAGCGCGGCCGGGAAGCGCTGGTCCAGGCGCTCAAGAGCTCGAGACCGTACCTGGAATTCCTGCTCGACCGGTCCGCGGCCGGCCGGGATTTGACCCGCGACGAGCAACGGCGCGAATTCCTGCGCAGCATGCTGACGGTGGCCGCTCGAATCCCGGATCCAGCCACCCGCGATCAGTTTGCCGATCGGCTCGCCCACAAGGCGCGGGTGACCGAGGAGGTCGTCCGGGCGGAAATCAGGAAGGCTGCTGCAGCCCGGAAGGTCGAGCTACCCGAGCTGCGCGTGCCGACTCTCTCCGGGCACCTCCGGGCCGCCGAACGCGGGTTGCTGTGGGCGCTGGTGCACCAGCCGGAACAGGCGCTGCCGTGCGTACAAACGCTGGAAGATGAAGATTTAGAAGGACTTAGCTCTTCAGAGCTGCTGCAGATGGCACGCGGCCTGACGGTGGAGGATCCTTCAGAGGCTCCAAACGTCCTGATGGAGCGTCTAAGTACCGTGGAGGCGCAACGGCTGGTCGCCATTGCCGCCGAACCCTCGGCTCCCGTCCTGGACCCGGAGTCCGCCGTCCGATCTCTCAAACACATGAAATACGAGCGCCAGCTGGCCGCGGTGCAGCGCGACATCGACCGGCTGCAGACCGGGGGCGAAAAGGGATCGGAACTGGACGAGCTCCTGCAAAAGAAGTTGGAATTACGCCGGCTGCTGGGCGCCGAGAGCGACTGAAGCACGTTACAATATAGAGCTACCCCGTCCGGGGCCCGCATTCATCTGCCAGGAGGAACACACGTGTCCCTCGAAGATCGTTTTGACGAAGTACGACAGCTCATCATCATCGGTAAAGAAAAGGGATACCTCCTCTACGACGAGGTCAACGACCTGCTTCCCGCCGACCTCACCTCGTCGCCCGAAGACCTCGACGAGCTGATGAGCGTGTTCGGAGCGGCCGGCATCGACCTGGTCGACTCGGACAAGGGCTACCGCGAGCGCGAGGGAATGGAGCGGGGCGAGGGCCCAGCCGGCGACCAGGAGGGGATGGAGCTGGACCTCACCCCCGGCGCGCTGGACAAGACCAACGACCCGGTCCGCATGTACCTGCGCGAGATGGGCACGGTGCCGCTGCTCACCCGCGAGGGCGAAGTGGCCATTGCCAAGCGCATCGAGCAGGGCAAGCTCTCGGTCATCAAGTCGATCTCCCGCATGCCGGCGATCGCCAAGGCCGTGATCCGGATGGGCGAGGCGCTCAAGAACGGCGAGCGCACCATCCGTGAGCTGGTCATCTTCAACGACGAAGAGATCACCGACGACCGTATCGAAGAGCGGGCCCAGAAGTTCCTGCGTGAGACCGAGGCGGTGCGCAAGGCGCGGGTCAACGTCGAGAAGCTGAACGAGAAGCTCGACCTGGTCCCGAAGAGCGAGAAGCGCAAGTACCGCCGCGCCAAGTGGAAGAAGATGCGGGCCGAGATCGAGCTCTCCCGCCTGATCCGCAAGATCGAGTTCACCGAGCCGGTCAAGCGCCGCCTCGTCGAGGAAGTGAAGGACATCGTCGAGCGCGTGTCGAAGATGCAGCGCGAGCTCGACGCGATGAAGAAGACGCTGCTCCTGAAGACCCGGAAGCCGAAGCTGAAGGAAGAGGAGCGGAAGGCGCTCGAGAAGCGGAGGAAGGATCTCGCCGCCGAGATCAAGCAGAAGACCGACGATCTCGAGGAGAGCGTCGACCACCTGCGCCACACGCTCGAAGTGATCATGCGCGGCGAGGCCCAGGCCGAGCAGGCGAAGAAGGAGCTGGTCGAGGCCAACCTCCGCCTCGTGGTTTCGATCGCCAAGAAGTACACCAACCGCGGGCTGCAGTTCCTGGACCTGATTCAGGAAGGCAACATCGGCCTGATGAAGGCGGTGGACAAGTTCGAATATCGCCGCGGCTACAAGTTCTCGACCTACGCGACGTGGTGGATCCGCCAGGCGATCACCCGCGCGATTGCCGACCAGGCGCGGACCATCCGCATCCCGGTCCACATGATCGAGACGATCAACAAGCTGATTCGCACCTCGCGGGCGCTGGTCCAGGAGCTGGGCCGCGAGCCGACCTCCGAGGAGATCGCGCGGCGGATGGACATCCCGGTCTCGAAGGTCCGCAAGGTCCTCAAGATCGCGCAGGAGCCGATCTCGCTCGAGACGCCGATCGGCGAAGAGGAAGATTCACACCTTGGCGACTTCATCGAGGACCGCACCGCGGTGTCGCCGTCCGAGGCGGTGATCAACCTCGATCTCAAGGAGCAGACCGAGTCGGTGCTGAAGACCCTGACCCCGCGCGAGGAGAAGGTCATCAAGATGCGCTTCGGGGTCGGCGACGGCAGCGAGCACACGCTCGAAGAGGTCGGCCAGAACTTCGCCGTGACCCGCGAGCGGATCCGCCAGATCGAGGCCAAGGCGCTGCGGAAGCTGCGCCATCCGTCGCGGAGCCGCAAGCTCCGGGCGTTTCTGGAAGGGCGCTCGTAAACGACAAGTCAGAAGGCAGAAGCCAAAAGGCAGAAACCACAAGCTTCTGCCTTTTCTTTTGCTTTCCTTCTGCTTTGTGCCTTCTGCCTGCTGCCTTCCGTCTTGTTTGCCTGAGGGCCCATAGCTCAGCGGTTAGAGCGGCCGGCTCATAACTGGTTGGTCCCTGGTTCGAATCCAGGTGGGCCCATTCCCTTCGGGAAGTGAGAAGTCAGAAGTGAGAAGAAAGCTCAGAAGCCGAAACGCACGAACCCGCGGCTTGGCGAGCGCGTCCGCGTGGTCTTGCACTACACTTCCCGCAGTGCTGCGCATCGATCCTTCCACTTCCTTCTTCCGGGCGTGCTTCTCCCCTCTCACTTCTCACTTCTCACTTCGCGCATGCTCCCAGACCTTCAGCGGCTAATCGCCCTTCAGGAGCTCGAGACACGCGCCGGGCATGCGGCGCAGGTGGTGGCTGCGGCGCCGGCGCGGATTGCGGCGCTCGATGCCAAGCTCGCCGAGGCGCGCGCCGGGGTCGAGCGGGCCAAGGCAAGCATCGCCGACAACCAGGGGGCCCGCCGGGCCGTGGACAAGGACCTGCTCGCCGCCCAGCAGCGGCTCGAGAAGTACAAAGAGCAGTCGATGGCGGTGAAGACCAACGCCGAATTCCACGCCATGCAGCACCAGATGGCGTCGGTCAAGACCGAGATCGATCAATTCGAGAGCCGGACGCTCGAGATCATGATGGCCGCCGACGAGCTCGCCGCCGGCCTGAAGCGAGCCGAGGCGCAGCTCAAGGGCGACGAGGCTGCCGTTGCCGCCGAGCGGGCCGCGATCGAGCGCGAGCGGAGCGAGCAGACGAGGGTCGCGAAGGCATCAGCCGAGGAGCGTGCCGCCCTGGTGGCACAATTGCCGCCCGAGGTCGTCTCCACCTTCGAGAAGGTCGCACGGCAGCGCGGCGGAGTGGCCCTGGCCCGGGCCGAGAAAGAGCGCTGCGTGGTGTGCCAGGTGCGGCTGCGGCCGATGGTCTTCAACGCGGTCATGCGCAACGACTCGATCGTCCAGTGCGACTCGTGCCAACGCATCCTCTACTACGTCCCGCCCTCCCCGGGCGAGGGCCCGCAGCCTCCGGCCCCGGCCGGTTCGCCAACCACCGCCTCGTGATTACGGCGTATTTCGACGGGGGCGCCCGCGGCAATCCAGGTCCGGCGGGCTTTGGCGTCTACATCGTCGACGACAACGGTCAGGTGCTGGCGGAGATTGCCGAGGGTATCGGCGTCGCGACCAACAACGTGGCGGAGTACCGGGGGCTGCTCGCCGCGCTCCGCTGGGCCGTCGATCGCGGCGTCAAGGAGCTGCACGTCCGAGGCGATTCGCTGCTGCTGGTCCAGCAGATGCGCGGGGTCTACAAGGTGAAACACGAGGGGCTGATCCCGCTGCACCGCGAGGCCGGCGCGCTCTGCGCCCGGATCGGGCGGGTCACCTTCGAGCACGTCCGGCGCGAACACAACAAGGACGCCGATCGCCTGTCGAACCTCGGAATGGACCAGAATGATGCCCCGAGGGTGAACAGCTAGGGAACTCTTACATTTCTCCCCCTTCCGGCGTCACGATCGCCGCCACGAGCCTTCCGGCTGCAGGCCCATCACGCCGATACGACTCGAGCCACCCTTTGTGCGTCGCGGTGCTCAGACCGGCCAAGAAGATCCGCTCTGTCCTCACGCCGGTACTCACGAGCTGATCGCGGTTCGCGCGCCACAGGTCGAGCGTCAATCGTCCATCCTTGCGGCGGATGAACCATTGAACGGCGGCGTCGCCCTGGCCGGCATCGTTGAACGCCTCGAAGACGGAATCGCCAACCTCGTAGTCGGACGGACCGATGCTCGGGCCGATGGCGGCCAGTAGATCCGCAGGATCGGTCCCCCACGCGTCGCGCATCGCATCAACCGCCGCCCTGGTCACGCCGGCACACGTGCCGCGCCAGCCGGCGTGAATCGCGGCCGCGGCTCCTGCCCGCGGATCGACGAGCAGTACCGGCACGCAGTCGGCAACGACCACGGCCAGCAGGGTACCAGGCACGTTCGAGACAATGGCGTCGCCATCAGGCAGCTGCCCGCTCCCAGCGCTTGCCGGATCGTCGCGACGTACCACGCGCACTTCCCTGCCGTGCACTTGCCGAACCCGCAGCAGGCGCTGGCGAGGCACACCAAGCGACTGTGTCAACGCCTCCCAGGCGGGTTCGCGTTCCTCCGGGCTGGCATGGGCTGGCAACCGCAGTTGCGACGTCGTGAACAGGTGTTTCGCGTGCACCTCGATCGGCGCGGCGCGCAGTGCCGCGCCCCAACTCTCGCGAGTCCAGTGAAATGGCGCGACCACGGCCGGCGGACCGGGCGCCGAGACCGCGTCCGCGGCGCCACGCGAGTTGTCATCAGTCATGAGCGGTCTGTGAATCATCCCCGAAAACGCCTCACAATCGCTGGCATCGCTCTTGATGTTCGTCGCCACGGGCGCCATCAGCGAACGGCGTCTCACAGGAGATCCTGACATGGTGATCAAGATCGTGCCGAACGACAAGGGAATCCCTTCGGGAAAACTCGCCGACGCCGAGTTGCACTTCGATGCCGGCGAGCTCGCCGGCCTGAAACTGGTCGGCTTCGCAGTCTGGGAGCGCCGCAACGGCAGCGGTCGCAACGTGACGTTTCCATCGCGTGCCTACTCGGTCAACGGGGAACGCAGGAGCTTCGCGCTCCTGCGGCCGATGGCCGAGGCCCACAGTCAGGATCACGTGCGGGACCTGATCCTGCACGCCTACACCGAGTTCGAGTCGCAGGCCGCGATCGCCAGCTGACTGGCCCGGCGCCGCCGCGTGCTCACTTGCCGGTGACCGCCGTTCCGGGGCGGACGAGGAAACCGAATGCGACGATCGCGACGCGTTCGCCGGAGCGGAACACCGGCGAGTGGAGGCTCGAGGCGAGCGCGGAGCCGGGGAAGCGGGCTTGAACCGCGGCGATCTCCCAGTCGTCGAGCACTGCATACACCGTGTGGCCGGCCGCTGCCAGTTCGTCGATCACGCGATCGGCCTCGTGCGGCTGAAGCCAGTCCCATCGCAGCAGCGGCCGGCCGGTGTAGTAGGCAAGGCTCCCCGAGTGTTCCATGCACAGCAGCACGCTGGGCGCGGATTGGGCGTCGACGAAGCTGGCGGCCTCCGTGAACCGGCGCTCGTTGTCCCACAGCCTGAAGGCCTGAGCTTCACGCGAACGGGACCAGCCGACCGACGGAACCAGGACCAGCGCGAAGATCGCGACCAGCGTCCGCAGCGGCTGCGGCACCATCGCCACGATCGCCACCACGGTCGTCGCGGCGAGGACGAACGCCAGCGGCAGCGCCGGGAGCAGGAATCGGGTGTAGCTCCAGCTGTCGAAGGGCAGGTAGAGAGCGTAGAAGGCAAACAGCGCCGCCGACATCAGCAGGCACCACCACGCGATGCGCAGTGCGCGGTCGCGTGGCAGTGACGGAGCCGCTCCGCCGCGCGCCAGCAGCAGCGGCGCCGGAAGTGCGAGCAGAAGGGAATAGCCATGCGTATCCAGCAGCCAGCTCGGGTAGTTGGCCAGGTTGGCCGCTACGTTCGCGATGCTGAACAACGTGTTGACCGCGCCGTAGCCGGTTTCCGTCGCAGCGCCGTACAGCTGACGCTGCCACCACGCCAGGCCAAGACCCGCCAAAGCGATCGGCGCGAACACCGCGAGGGCCCGCTGGAATCCGCGGCGGCCGGGCGGCGCCCACCAGGCCATCGCGAAAGCGAGGAGCGGCGTCATCGCGAACAGGTTCGGACGGATCAGGCACGCGGCCGTGGCTGCTCCTGCGGCGATCGCATCCGACCGTGTCGTGCCGCCCACCGCGGCGACGATCGCGATCAGCCACGCAGACGCGGCCGGCAGATCGCTCATCGGCTGGAGCGCCTGATAGACGACCGTCGGCGAGGCGGCAGTGGCGACGGCTGCGAAGAGCCCGGCCAGCGGGCCCGCTACCAGGCGTCCGAGCACGAAGGCGGTCCACGTCAGCAGGCCCGCGGCAAACGGCACCGCCAGGAACTGCGCGCCCTCGCCGCCGATCCGTGTGAGCGCGGCCATCACGAGGGGATAGCCCGGAGGGTATGTAGGCGCGACCTCGGTGCCGCCGCCTGCCAGACGGAAGCCGATCGGCATCACCGCGCGCACACCGCTTTCCAACGCGATTCCGTCCACGCGCGGCGGCGACAGGCGCAGGTCCCCCGACTGCCACAGTCGCGCCTCGTACAGGTAGCCGGACGAATCCGCACCGCCCGCGACGAACGCGCCCCAGTACCAGGCGCCGGCAACGACAAGCAGGGCGAGGGCTGCCGCGACTACGCCGGCTCGCCGCGCGAGGCCCTCTTCCACACGCTGGGCCAGCATCCGCAGGCCGGCCGCGCCGAGCCACCAGTAACTGAACGCGAGGCACAGGAGCCCGCCGATGGCGGGATTCGCCGGGTTGTGCATCGACACGCGGAGCGGGCCGACAGCGAAACCAAACGTCCAGTCATTCGCGGCGCACACCGCCAAGGCACCACCGACGAGCGCCGCGCTGTAGGCAAGCCCCCCTGGCCATGGCGGCGCAGTCGACGGCGTTGGGCGTGGCCGCATCTGGCTGCGTCAGGTCAGTACCGGCAGGAGCCGGGCGTTCTCCTTCGCGCGCTTCGGCGGCAGCGTCCACTCCGCGCGCGTGCTCTTCTCGAACTCGGCGCGGAAGAACGATGCCTTCATGCCGCCGTCGATGATGTCCCACGGCAGCACCGCGTCCTTCGATCGATCGCGGTAGATGTAGAAGTCGCCGTCGACGCCGGCGTCGGCCACGGCCTGGCGCCACTGTCCGCCGTTCCGCTCGGCCAGTTCGATCGCCGGCGCGATGCGGCGATCGCCGAGCGACAGCAGCGCCTGGTAATACGAGTGCCGCTCGCTCTTGATGTTGAAGTAGACGTTGTCGATGCCGGACACCAGCGCGCGCAGGCGCTTCATCTTGCGCTCGATCTCGTCGCTTCGCGCCATCGGCAGCCACTGATAGGCCGTGCCCGGCTTGGGCACCAGCGGGTTGACGCTGCCGACGATCCGGCCGACGCGGCCGCGCGGCGCGCGCGTGAGCATCATCACGTCCGCAGCTGCAGCGTCAGGTCGCGAATCGCCACGAGGTCGTCGTCTTCCTCGGTGGGCAGGCCGATCATGTAGTAGAGCTTCAGGCTCTCGATGCCGCTCGAGAAGATCAACTCGGCGGCGTCGAGGATCTCTTCGTTGGTGATCGTCTTGTTGATGACGCGCCGCAGCCGATCGGAGCCGGTCTCGGGCGCGATCGTCAGCGTGCGCTCGCCGCTCTCCTTCAGCAGCGACACGATCGTCGGCGTCAGGTCGTCGAGACGCAGCGACGCCGGGGAGATCGAGTAGCCCATGTCCTTCAGGCTGCGCAGGATGTGCTCGATGTCGGGGTGATCGCAGAGCGCGATGGACACCAGGCCGGCGCGCGAGGCGTGCGGCCGCGCCGCCTTCGCGAGCTCCAGGATGCGCTCGGTCGGGAAGGCCCGCACCGGCAGGTAGTTGTAGCCGGCCCAGCAGAAGCGGCACAGGTTCGCGCAGCCGCGCACGACTTCGACCAGGAAGCGCGAGCCGAACTCCGTGTCGGGCGTGAAGATGCTCGTCGACGGCGGATCGACCGCATCGGTCGTCTTCAGCGCCGCCTTTCGAACGTCGGCGGCGCGCCGGTGCCGGGCTTGCGGAACGTAGGCCTCGATGCGTGCCGTCGGCGGCATAGGTCACGTCGTAGAACGACGGGATGTAGAAGCCGCGCTGCGGCCGCCAGGCGGCTGCAGCGTCTCGCTGCGCGACGAGGTTCCGCACGCCATCGAGCAGCGCCGGCACCAGCGACTTCGCCTTCGCCGGCCGCAATCACGTCGGCGAACAGCGCGAGCGGCTCGGGGTTGACGAACGTCACCGCGCCGCCGATCACGACCAGCGGCATGCGGTAGTCGCGATCCGCGGCGCGCACCGGCAGGCCGGCCAGCCGCAGCATCGTGAGGACGTTGGTGTAGTCCCACTCGAACGACACCGAGAACGCGATGACGTCGAACTCGTGCACCGGCGTCTGCGATTCGAGCGTGACGAGGCGCGCGCCGGACTGCAGCAGCGCGGCCAGCTCCTGCTTCGGCGGCAGGAACACGCGCTCGCAGACGATGTCGGGCTGGTCGTTGAACAGGCGGTACATCGTCTGGAAGCCGAGGTTCGACATCCCGACGAAGTAGGTGTTGGGGAACACCAGCGCGACGCGCAGCCGGTTGGCGTGCGGCTTGCGCACGTAGCCGACCTCGCGGGAGAGGGTGTGCTGTGCGGATTCGCGCTGTTGCCGGGACTTCATCAACAGGCCAGGGGATCGTCGAGCTGTCCTGCATCGGCGTCGCCGCTCGCGCGTCCCCTGGCTATTCCTACTGTATCACCGGCCACCGGTCTGGCCGGGACCTGCCTGGTCGCTACCCCTCGCTCCGGCGCAGGAACGCCGGGATCGTCGAGCGGGCTCGTGCTCGCTCCGTCGCCGCCCATCTCCGACATGCGGCGCCTGGTTCACGGCCCGGGCGAGGCGCGGCCAGCGGCATGTCGATCCCCGGCCGGCGCGTGATCGTGAAGCGGGACGTGGCGCGCGGCCGGCTCGGCCGGCGGCACGGGGGCCGCGTTGCGCGCCGCGTGCTGCGCGTAGGCGCCCATGTCCACCGGCGTCTGCATCGGCGCGCTGCCGCCGTCGACGGTCGCGCGGCGTGATCGAAGCCGGTGGCAATCACGGTGATCTTCACCCGGCCGTGCAGCTCCGGATCGACGACCGCGCCGAAGATGATGTTCGCGTCCTCGTGCGCCGACTCCTGGATGATGGTGAGCGCCTCGTTCACCTCCATCAGCGACATGTCGGGGCCGCCGGTGACGTTGATGATCACGCCGCGCGCGCCCTCCACCGACGCGTCTTCGAGCAGCGGGCTCGAGATGGCGCGGTTGGCGGCGTCGATGGCGCGGGTCTGGCCTTCGGCCATCGCCGTGCCCATCATCGCCACGCCCATCCCCGACATGATGGTCTTGACGTCGGCGAAGTCGAGGTTGATGAGCCCCGGCACGAGGATCAGGTCCGAGATGCCCTGGATCGCCTGCCGCAGCACATCGTCGGCCGTGACGAACGCGTCGAGCATCTAGGTGTTGCGATCGATCACCGAGAGCAGCCGCTCGTTCGGGATGGTGATGACCGTGTCGACCGCCTCGCGCAGCGCCTCGAGGCCGGCGTCGGCCTGCCTTCTGCCGCTTCTTGCCCTCGAACTTGAACGGCTTGGTGACGACCGCAATCGTGAGCGCGCCGAGCTCGGTGGCGAGCGACGCGATCACCGGCGCCGCGCCGGTGCCGGTGCCGCCGCCCAGGCCGGTGGTGACGAACACCATGTCCGCGCCGGACAGCGCCTGGATCAGCTGCTCGGTGTCTTCGAGCGCGGCCTGCCGGCCGACGTTCGGATCGGCGCCGGCGCCCAGCCCCTTGGTGAGCTTGCCGCCGATCTGGATCTTGACCGGCGCCGGGTTGGCGTGCAGCGCCTGCGCGTCGGTGTTGGCGACGATGAACTCGACGCCGGAGAGCCCGGCCTGGACCATCCGCGACACGGCATTGCTGCCGCCGCCGCCGACGCCCACCACCTTGATGCGCGCTCCCGCGCGCGTACCTCATCGAGCGTCAGTCGCAGGGATTCGTTGTCATGCATGATCCGCCATCGTGCCTCCTCAGAAGAACTCCTTGAACACCGTCCGCAGCCTCCCCATCACCCGCATCAGCGCGTCGCCGCCCATTCCCGGGTCGGTCGGCCGATGCCGCTCCGCGTAGCGGATCAGCCCGACCGCCGTCGCGAACGCGGGGTTGCTGACGTGATCCGACAAGGCCGCCGACTCCGCTCGGCACGCCGCGCCGGATCGGCAGGTCGAAGATCTGCTCGGCGATCTCGGACATGCCTTCGAGCTGCGCGCCGCCGCCGGTGATCACCAGGCCCGAGTTGAGCGACTTCTCGTAGCCGGCCTTGCTGATCTCGTCCCAGATCAGGTGGAACAGCTCCTCGGCGCGCGGCTGGAGGATGTCTGACAGGATGCGCCGCGCCATCACGCGCGGCCGCCGGCCGCCGACGCTGGCCACTTCGATCGTCTCGTCCTCGTCGACCATCGCCGACAGCGCGCAGCCGACGCGGCGCTTGACCTTCTCGGCCTCCGGAATCGGCGTGCGCAGGCCGACCGCGATGTCGTTGGTGAAGTGATCGCCGCCGACCGCGATCACCGCGGTGTGCCAGAGGCTGCCGCGCTCGAAGATCGCCAGATCCGCGGTGCCGCCGCCGATGTCGACCAGCGCGACGCCGAGCTCGTTCTCGTCGGAGTCAGCACCGCTTCGGCCGCGGCCAGCTGGCCGATCACCGTGTCGCTGACCTCGACGCCGGCGCGGTTGACGCACGCCACCAGGTTCTGCGTCGCCGTCTGGCTGCCGGTGACGATGTGGACGTTGACTTCGAGCCGGGCACCGGTCAGGCCGACCGGCGCGCCGATCCCTTCCTGCTCGTCGACGACGAAGTCCTGCGGCAGCACGTGGAGGATCTCGCGGCCGGCCGGCAGCGACACCGCTCGCGCCGCGTCGATCGCCCGGCGCACGTCGTCGCGGGTGACCTCGCGGTTCTTGCCGGCGACCGCGACGACGCCGCGGCTGTTGAAGCCCTTGATGTGCGGGCCGCTGATCGCGAGGTGCACCGAGCCGATCTCGACGCCGGCCATCAGCTCGGCCTCCTCGATCGACTTCTTGATCGAGTCGACGGCCGCCTCGAGGTTGACGACGACGCCGCGCTTCAGTCCCTTCGACTCCGCCGATGCCGATGCCGATCACGTCGAGGCCGCCGTCGTCCAGCATCTCGCCGACCACCGTGCACACCTTGGAGGTCCCGATGTCGAGACCCACCACGTAGCGCTCACGCTGTGCCACGCTGCCTCCGATCCACCATCCCTACCGCCTCGCCTGCTGGGACGCCGGCGCGACGGACGCGCCTTTGTGCGGGCGCACGTACAACCGTTCAGGAAACCGCAAATCCACGTAGTCGATCGCCGCGACCCGCTCGCGCAGCGGCGTCGCCGAGATCGAGGTACTGCTGCAGCCGCTCGACGAAGCTCTCCTCGCCGAGGCGCAGCAGCGCGGTATCGCCTTCGAGCATCACGACCGCGTCGTGGGCGCGGCCCACGTCGATCAGCGACACCTTGGCGAGGAGCTCGGGATGGGCCGCGAGCGCGGCGATCACGCGGCCGGCCAACGCCACGCGGCTCTCGTCCATCGTCCCGCGCGCCTGACCGCGGCCGCCGAGGCCGTCGACCATCGGCAGGTCGAGATCGGCGTAGGCCGGTCCGTACTCGTCGACGACGACGCCGTGGCCATCGACGAGGTAAAGGGCGCTGGCCCACTCGGCCGATCGCCATCGGCGTCCGTTCGCGAATCGTCACTTCGACGGTGCCGGGCAGCACGCGGCGCATCGTCGCTTCCTCGACCCACGGCGAGGCGACGCAGGCGTTCCTGCCACTCGGACAGATCGAGCCCCAGAATGTTGCGGCCCTGGAGGCCTTCGACCAGCGACAACACCTCGCCGCGCGACAGCCGCTGGTTGCCGCTCACCGTCACGTGAGCCACGCGCAGCGCCGGCGTTCCGCGACATCCACGCCGCGCCGCGCCACACGGCGAAAACCATGACGAGCACGGTGGCCACCAGCCGCGCCGCGATCCAACACGCCGTGGAGGCGCGACCGCCGCCGGCTCGACGGCTTCACATGAGCGCGCCGGAACCGCTTGTCAGCCGGTGCCGCAACCGGTGGCATGGCTAGGCGCCCTCCTTCGACGCTGCTTCGAGCGTGTTCATCACCTCGGTTCCAATGCCGCCGATCGAGCCCGCCCCGAGCAGCAGCACGAGATCGCCGTCGACTGCGAGACGGCGAAACCCTCGACGGCACCTCGTTCACGTCGTGGCACGACGTGCACCGGCGTCTTCCGCTCCGCGCTTGACCGCAGCGGCGAGCGCCTCGACCGTCACGCCTGGAATCGGATCCTCGCTGGCCGCGTAGATATCGGTGAGGACGACCGCGTCGGCGGTGGCCAGGACTTTCGCAAACTCCGGCAACAGGTCACGGGTGCGCGTGTAGCGATGCGGCTGGAACGCGACCAGCACCCTCGACGGGTTGGCGGCGCGCGCGGCCGCGAGGACCGCGGCGATCTCGGTCGGGTGATGGCCGTAGTCGTCAACGACAGTGATGCCATTGACGACGCCAAGCCGCTGGAAGCGGCGCTCGGCGCCCTTGAATGCCTGCAGCGCGCGGGCGATGCGTCGCGAACGGCACGTCGAGCTCGAGCCCGACCGCGACGGCGGCAAGCGCGTTGGACACCGAGTGCCGGCCGGGTACCTGCAGGTCGAGCACGCCGAGCCGCTCCGGCTCGCTCTGGTCGCCGCGGTGATGACGCCAGACGGCGCACCGCGCGCCGAACCCTTCGAGCACCACGTCGCGGGCCTGGAGCTCGGCGTCGCGAGCGTCGATGCCGTAGGTGATGACGCGGCGAGTCAGCCGCGGCAGCACCGCGCCGAGCTCGGCATCGTCGGCCGACGCCACGACGGCGCCGTAGAACGGCACCTTGTTGGCGAAGTCGACGAACGCCTGCTGCAGCTCGGCGAAGCTGCCGTATGCCTCCATGTGCTCCCGATCGATGTTCGTCATCACCGCAATCGACGGCGACAGCTTGAGGAACGAGCGGTCGCTCTCGTCGGCTTCCACCACCATGTATTCCCCGCGGCCGAGCCGCGCGTTGCTGCCGAAGGCGCTCAGCCGCCCGCCAATCACCGCGGTCGGATCGAGCCCCGCTTCCTCGAGCACGAGCGCGATCATCGACGTCGTGCTCGTCTTGCCGTGCGCGCCGGCGACCGCGATTCCGAATCGCAGCCGCATCAGCTCGGCCAGCATCTCGGCGCGCGGGATCACCGGCACGTGCCGCCGTTCGGCCTCGGCCAGCTCGGCGTTGTCGGGCCGCACCGCCGACGAGTAGACGACCACGTCGGCGGCGCCGACCTGCTCGGCGCGGTGTCCGATCCCGACCCGAACTCCCAGCGACTCGAGACGCGTCGTAATCGCCGACCGCTTCGCGTCGGAGCCGGAGACGTCGTAACCGAGGTTCGCAAGCAGCTCGGCGATCCCGCTCATCCCAATCCCGCCAATCCCCACGAAATGAATCCGCCGCGTCTTACCCAGCAAGCGCCTGCACCCTGTCGGCAATCCGTGCCGCGGCATCGGGCCTCGCCAGCGTCCGGGCACGGTTGCCCATCACCTTTCGGCGCTCCGCGTCACGTGCCAGCGCCAGCACCGCTCCGGCGAGGCTCTCACCGGTGAGCGCCTTCTCATCGAGCACCATCGCGCCTCCGGCGCGGGCGAACGCTTCCGCGTTCTTGCGCTGGTGGTCGTCGGTCGCCGTCGGCAGCGGCACCAGCACCGCCGGGCGTCCCGCCGCGGCCAGCTCCGACAGCGTTGTCGCTCCGGCTCGCGCCACCACCATGTCGGCGCGGCTCATCTCGTGATGCATCTCGTAGAGGAAGGCCTCGACGCGGGCGTCGAGCCCTGCCCGTGCGTACGCATCCCGGACCAGGGAAAGATCGCGCTCCCCGGTCTGGTGGGTGATCTCGAGATCCAGGCCGGAGGCAGCCAGCTGCGGCGCTGCCGCCACCACGGCCAGGTTGATCGCGTGCGCGCCCTGAGAGCCGCCAAAGATCAGAACCCGTACCTTACGTTCATGAGTCTCCATGACCGCCGGCGCGAAGAACTCGGGGCGCACCGGATTGCCGGCAACGAAGCCGGTGCGCGGAAAGAACCGCAACGCCTCCTCGAAATTCACCGCCGCGGCCCGCACCAGCGGCGACAACAGACGATTGGTGATGCCGGGCAGCGCGTTCTGTTCGAGCACCATGGTCGGGTAGCGGCGAAGCGCCGCCAGCGCCAGGACCGGCCCCGAGGAGTAGCCGCCGACACCGACGACGACCGCCGGCCGCCGGGTCGAAATGACGTGCCAGGCATCGAGCGCCGATAGCGGCAGCAGCGCCAGGCCGCGAAGCCGGGAGGCGATCGACTTGCCCTTGAGTCCGGTCGAGCGGATCAAATCCAGCGGGAATCCCTCGCGAGGGATCACCCGCGCTTCGAGGCCGGTCGCGGTGCCGACGAAGCTCACCTCGGCCGCGGCGTCGCGGCGCTGCAGCTCGCGAGCGAGCGCGATGCCCGGGTACAGGTGTCCGCCGGTCCCGCCGCCGGCAATCAACACGCGCACGCCTCACGCGGCTCCCGTCTCGGTGGAGTGCTGGGAGATGTTCAGCAGCACGCCGACCGCCAGCAGGTTGATGAGCAGTGACGACCCGCCGGCGCTCACGAGCGGCAGCGGGATGCCCTTGGTCGGCGCCAGGCCGAGGACGACGCTGATGTTCACGAACGCCTGGAGCACGATCATCATCGTCAGGCCGAGCGCGAGATAGGAGCCGAATGGATCGGGCGCGCGCAGCGAGGCACGCAATCCGCGCCACGCCACCACGCCGAAGCACGCCAGGATGACGACGGCGCCGATCAACCCCTTCTCCTCGGAGATCACCGAGAAGATGAAGTCGGTGTGCGGCTCGGGCAGGAAGAACAGCTTCTGTTTGCTCTCCATCAGCCCCTTGCCGAAAAGACCGCCGGTGCCGACCGCAATCAGCGACTGGATGATCTGGAAACCGTCACCCAGTGGATCGGCCCACGGGTTCAAGAAGGTCATGATGCGCCGCACCCGATACGGCTCCTGAATGGCGACCAGGACAAGACCGGCGAGCCCGACGATGCCCGTGCCAATCACGTAGCGGTAGCTCAGCCCGGCCGCAAACACCATCACGCCAATCACGGCCAGGAGCGACACCGCGGTGCCGAAGTCGGGCTCGACGAGGATCAGCGCCGCCAGCGCCCCGGCGATGATCGCGATCGGCAGCACCGAGAACATCACGTCGTTGATCCGGTGCATCCGGCGCTCGAGGATCAAGGCCGTGAACAGCACCGCCGCGAGCTTGGCGAGCTCCGACGGCTGGATGCCGAAGCCGGCCACCGCGAACCAGCGTCGGGTGCCGTTTACCCGGGCGGCAAAGAGGACCGCCACCAGGAGCACGACGACAATTCCGAGCAGCGCCCAGATCAGCCGCTCGTTGCGCCACGTGCGGTAATCCACTCGCATCACCATCGACATCAGCGCGACGCCGAGGGTCGCCCACAGCGCCTGCTTGGTAAAGAAGAGGTAGGGGTTCCCGAAGCGCTCCTCGGCCATCACCGCCGAGGCGCTGTAGACCATGACTACGCTGACGCAGACGAGCGCCAGGGTGGCCAGGAACATCCACTTGTCAGACTGTAGTTTCCGCGCCATGATTCGGCCCCTAAAGTTCGGCGGCTTCGACTCGATACGAGGTGTGCGTGACGCTCCGGTATGCGGGGCACCCACGCCTCCGGCCGCGGCAATGCCCGCGGCCGCCCGGGTCGAAGCAGTCAGCAGTCGTCAGTCAGTTGCGGGAATGGGACACCAGTCTCGCAGACCGGGGCAGCCTGCGTTCCCAGCGACCGGCTCCCACTCGCCTCCAACCGGCTGACGACTGCTCACTGCTCACCCTTGGTCCTCCGTTCGTCAGCGAAGCGCCGCACCTCCTCCTTGAACCGCCGTCCGCGGTCCGCGTAATCCACGAACATGTCGAAACTCGCGCACGCCGGCGCGAGCAACACCACTCCGTCCGGGCGCGCGACGCGCCACGCTTCCCGCACCGCGTCGCCGAGCGACCCGGCCTCGATGACAGGGACGCTCTTTGCCAGCGCTTCGCGGACCAGCGGCCGAGCCTCGCCGATCGCCACCACCGCGCGGCCGTGCGCGCGGAGCGGTCCAGCGAGGTCGCCGAGATCGCCGCCCTTGAACTTGCCGCCGACGATCGCCACGACCGACGAGAAGCTCTCGATCGATCGCGCCGCCGCATCGACGTTGGTCGCCTTCGAGTCGTTGACGAACCGCACGCCGTCAATCGTCGCCACCGGCTCCATCACGTGCTCGAGCCCCGTGAAGCCGTCGACCGCGCTCACCATCGCGCTGCCGTTCGCGCCCGCCAGCGACGAGATCGCCGACGCCGCGACGACGTTGCTCAGCAAGTGCCGTCCCGAAAGGTGGACGGCGCCGAGCGGGACGAGCGGCACTTCACCTTCGGATGTGCGCTGCCAGATGAACCCGCGGTCCACGAAGACATCGGCGCCGCGCGCCTTGTCGAGCGCGTAGCGGACGTGGCGTGCCCGGCTGACCTCGGCCAGCGTCACGGCCTCGGGGCTCTCGGCGTTGACGACGGTCCAGTCCTCCGCGGTCTGGTTGGCGAAGACGCGCTGCTTCGCAGCTGCGTACGCCTCCACCGTCGGGTGTCGATCGAGATGATCGGCCGAGAAATTCAGCAGCGCCGCGATCCGCGGATGGAATCGCTCGGTCGTTTCCAGCTGGAAGCTGCTCGTCTCCACCACGTGCACGGTGTCATCGGTGGAGGCATCGACCTGGGCGCTCAGCGGCACGCCGATGTTGCCGCCGACCAGCACGCGTCGTCCCGCGGCCTCGAGCATCCGGCCGACGAGCGTGGTGGTCGTGGATTTGCCCTTTGTACCGGTGATGGCTACGACCGATCCGCGCAGCCAGCGAGAGGCCAGTTCGAGCTCGCCGATCACCGGTACCCCGACGGCACGGGCCAGGGCGACCTCGGCGAGCTCCGCGGGCACGCCCGGACTGAGCACGATCAGATCGGCGTCAGTGAATGAATCGGCGCTGTGACCGCCGAGCTCGAGGGCGACGCCGGCCGATTGCAGCGTCGCGGCATCGGCGATATCGGGACGGCGATCGGTCAAGGTCACCGTCGCGCCGCGGCGGACAAGCAGCAGGGCGGCGGCGACGCCGCTTCTCGCCGCTCCCACCACCAGCACCCGCTGGCGCTCCACGCTGAAGTCCGGCGCGCTCATCGCAGTTTGAGGCTCGTCAGGCTGAAGAGCGCAAAGATGATCGAGATGATCAGGAACCGCGCGATCACTTTGGGTTCCTGCCACCCGAGCAGCTCGAAGTGGTGGTGCAGCGGCGCCATCTTGAAGACGCGCTTGCCGGTGAGCTTGAACGAGGCGACCTGAATCACGACCGATGCCGCCTCGAGCACGAAGACGCCGCCGACCAGCACCAGCAGGATTTCCTGCTTGATCAGGATCGCCACGGTGCCGAGCGCGCCACCGAGCGCCAGCGAGCCGACGTCGCCCATGAAGATCTCGGCCGGGTGCGCGTTGTACCAGAGGAAGCCGAGGCTCGATCCGACCAGCGCGCCGCAGAACACGGTCAGTTCCGCGGCCGGCGCGAAGCGGACCAGTAGCAGGTATTCCGCGAACACGCGGTGGCCGGTGACGTAGGCGAGCGCCGTCAGCGTCGCGGCCGCGACCGCGAACGTGCTGATCGCCAGCCCGTCGAGCCCGTCGGTCAGGTTCACGGCGTTGCTCCACGCGACCAGCACGAACACCGCGAACGGGACGTAGAACCAGCCGAGATCGGGAATCAGCTGCTTGAAGAACGGGAAAATCAGGCGCGTGTTGTACAAATCTCGCGCCGCCAGCCACATCAGGACCAGGCTGACCGCGAGCGCGGTCACAATCTGCAGGCCCATCTTGTAGCGAGGCGCGAGCCCGCCCGACGACCGCCTCGTGATCTTGAGGTAGTCATCGAAGAACCCGACCGCTCCGAATGCTGCTGTCGTCAACACCGCAATCCACACGTAAACGTTCGTCAGATCCGCCCAGAGCAGCGTCGGCCCGAGCGCCGCCGCGAGAATCAACAGCCCGCCCATCGTCGGCGTGCCGGCCTTCGCGCGATGCGACTGCGGACCTTCCTGCCGAATCACCTGCCCGATCTGGAACTCGCGGAGCCGCCGGATCAGCCATGGCCCGAGCACCAGGCTGACCAGCAGCGCCGTCAGGCTCGCCGCCGCCGTGCGAAACGTGATGTAGCGAGCCACGTTCAGCACGTTGAGCTGCGGCTGCAGCGCGACCAGCAGGTGATAGAGCACGTCAGCCGAGCTCCGCCACGAGCCGATCCACCACGAGATCCGTCCTCACCCCCCGCGATCCCTTGACCAGCACCACGTCGCCGTGCTCGATCAGTCCGGCGATGAGATCCGCTGCTGCAACGCTGGTCGCCACGTGCCGCACGGTTCCGGCATCCATTCCCGCGTCCACGGCGGTCCGCGCTAGCACCGCGGCGGGCGCGCCGCCAACGGTGACGAGCAGCTCGAGCCCGGACCGCGCGGCGGTCAGTCCGCACGCTTCGTGCAGCGAGGTCGAGAGGTCGCCGAGCTCGAGCATCTCGCCGAGCACCGCGACCCGTCGTCCCACGACCGGCTCCCGCGACAGCATCTCCAACGACTTGTTGAGAGCCGCGGGGCTCGAGTTGTAGCTGTCGTCCACCACGGTCACGCCATTGCGCAGGTAACGCACTTCGCCGCGGCGCTTCGCCGGGGTCAGGCGCTCGGCGCGGCTGGCGACGTCCGCCAGCGGCACGCCGAGGGTCGTCGCGACTGCTGCCGCGCACAGCACGTTTGCGAGGTTGCCGCGGCCCAGGAGCGGTACCCGGACCGTGGCCTGCTCGCGGCCGGCGGTGAACGTCGCAACCGTCCCACTGAGGCCGCGTTCCTCGACGCTGGTCGCGCGAACCGAGGCACTCTCACCGAACCCGAACGTCACCATCCGGCCGGTGAAGTCCTTCGCATAGCGCATGACGCGCGGGTCGTCGGCATTCGCCACCAGGACCGTGGTCGGTCCGGCGCCCTCGAGGATTTCGGCCTTTGCCGCGGCAATGCCGTCGGCGTCACCGAAATAGCCGATGTGCGCGTCGCCGACGTTGGTCCACACCCTGACATCGGGCTCGGCGATGCCGACGAGCACGCGAATCTCGCCGGCGTGATTCATGCCGAGCTCCATCACGGCGACCTCGGCGCCGTGCCTCAGCTCCAGCAGCGACAGCGGCAGGCCCAGGTGGTTGTTCAGGTTGCCGGGGTTCTTCACGACCTGGAACCGGCTCTCGAGGAATGCCGCGATGGTTTCCTTGGTCGTCGTCTTGCCGGCACTGCCGGTGATGGCGATCACGGTCGCGCCGGATTGCTGACGGACGCTCCTGCCGAGCGCCTGCAATCCCAGCGTGGTGTCATCGACGCCAACAACCGTCGCCGGCACAAGCGGATCGGCGGCTCGACGCCGCTCGACCACGACGACGTTTGCGCCGCGCTTGACGGCATCGGCGGCGAAGAGATGCCCGTCGCGCGCCGCGACGATTGCGAAGAACGCTTCGCCCGCACCAATGGTGCGGGAATCGATCGAGAAGCCGCTCGGTTCGGTCGCCGGATTTCCCGCGATCACCTCGCCGCCCATCGCCGCGGCGATCACCGAGGCGCTCAACACCTGCTGCGCCGCCGCCACTAGCCCGCCCTCATCCGCTTCGCCTGGCGGCGCTTCAGCGCATCGCGGGCGACCGCGACATCGTCGAACGGCAGTACGCGATCGCCAATCTGTTGATACTTCTCATGGCCCTTGCCGGCGACGAGCACGAGGTCGCCCTCAGACGCCATCGACACGGCGCGATCGATTGCCTCGGCGCGATCCACCACCGTCCAGACCTCCGCCTGGCGTCCGGCGCCCGAGGCCGGCGTGATGCCGCGGCGGATGTCGTCGACGATGCGCGCCGGGTCCTCGCTGCGCGGATTGTCGGAGGTGATGATCACGATGTCGCTGAGGCGCGCCGCGACCATGCCCATCAACGGACGCTTGGTGGCGTCGCGATCGCCGCCGCAGCCGAACACCGTCACGAGCCGCTTCGGAGCGAGCGGCCGAGCGGTCTCGAGCAGGTTGCGAAGCGCATCGTCGGTGTGCGCGTAGTCGACGACGACGGTGACGTCGTCGCCCTCGCCCGAGACCAGTTCGAAGCGGCCTGGAACGCCCGGCAATGATCGCACGCCGCGAGCGACCGCCTCGAGCGGCAGGTCCAGCGCCACCGCGGTCGCGGTCGCGGCGAGGATGTTGTAGACGTTGGGACGGCCGACGAGCGACGAGCGAACCGCGACCGCGCCCTTCGGCGTCCGGATGTCGAGCGCGAGGCCGCCCATCTCGAGCGCGAAAGGCCCGGGCATGACGTCTGCGGTCTGCGAGATTCCGTAGGTGAGCGAGCTCGGGCAGGAGGCAACGAGTCCCGCGGCGCGCGGATCGTCGGCATTCACGACGCCGGTCGCCGAGGCGTCGAGCATCTCGAAGAGCCGGCGCTTGGCCGCGAAGTACTGCTCCATGTCGGCGTGGAAATCGAGGTGGTCGCGGGTGAGGTTCGTGAACACCGCGGCGGCGAACCGCATCCCGTCTACCCGCCGCAGCGCGAGCGCGTGCGACGAGACCTCCATGACCGCCGATCGGCAGCCGCGGGCGATCATCTCGGCGAGGAGTTGCTGAACGTCGGGAGCCTCGGGGGTGGTCCGCGCGGCCTCACGCTCTTCGCGCCCGACGCGGTACGACACGGTCCCCATCACCCCGGCAACCAGGCCGGCGGCATCCAGGACCGAGGCCAGCAGGTAGCTGGTCGTGGTCTTGCCGTTGGTGCCGGTGACGCCAATCACCGGAATCTGGCGGCTCGGTGAGTCGAAGAAGCGATCGGCGAGAAGCGCCAGAGCGAGCCGCGCGTCGGACACCTGCAGCCACGCGACCGTCACGCCGGGCGGCGGCGCGGTCTCGGCGACGACCGCCAGCGCTCCGCGGGCCGCGGCCTGGGCCGCGAAGGTCGTGCCATCGGCCTTCTGGCCGCGCAACGCGACGAAGATTGCCCCGGGCTGTACGGCGCGTGAGTCGTACGCGACGCCGGTGATCGAGCGTGCAGCATCAGCGCCGCTGAGGCGCGACGCATCGCTTCCGATCAGGCCCGGTACGTCGCCCACTGTCACTGCGGCACCCCGGGAACGAGCGCGGCGTGCGGATCGCGATCGAGGACGAGCGTGCACGTCGTGCCCGGCTCGATTGGGGCTCCCGGATCCGGTTCCTGACCGACGACGATGCCGAGTCCGCGGACGCGCGGCGTGAGCCCGAGGCGGACCAGCTCGTGGACCGCCTCGCGCGGTCCGTAACCGCGAAGATCCGGCAACGACGTGACCGGCAACGGCGTGAGGTCGCCGCCGATGTTCCTGACCGGCACGACCACCGGCTGCGCGGGAGCGAACGGCGCGACAGCAGCGCGACGCGGCACGATGACCGCCGGCGACGGGTTGACCGACAGCGGCACGCCCAGATGGCGCAGCGCGTCTGAGGCAATCCGCTGGAAGATCGGCGCCGCGACCACGCCGCCGGTGTCGCCCCCGGCTCTTGGCGAGTCGATCATCACGATGATCGCCAGCGCCGGACTCCGGGACGGCACGAAGCCGACGAACGAGACGTTCTGCTGGCTGTTCGAGTAGCGGCCGTTGATCAGCTTGTCCGCGGTGCCGGTCTTGCCGGCGACGGTGTAGCCGGGAATCTTGGCGCGTGTCGCGGTGCCGCGCTCGACGACCTGCTCCATGATGGTGGTCAAGGTCGCGGCCGTGGACTTCTTGATGGCCGTCCGCACCGCGGTCGGCTTGACGACCGTGCGCACGCCGTCCTTGGTGATCGCACGGATGACGCGCGGCTCGTAGAGCGTGCCGCCGTTGGCCACTGCGCTCGCCGCGGCCACGACCTGCAGCGGCG
This sequence comes from uncultured Acidobacteriota bacterium, assembly GCA_963709325.1. GTDB lineage: Bacteria > Acidobacteriota > Vicinamibacteria > Vicinamibacterales > UBA2999 > VFZN01. Next base: position 1,617,417 of record CAVPVV010000003.1, read on the forward strand.
TGACGCCGATCTGGTAGCCCATCGAGACTGACGCCAGCGCGCTGTCGTTGAGGTTCGACCAGACGATCCCGCTGCTCTCGCCCCGGAAGTCGTGCGAGGTCGGTCTGCCGAACCCGAAGCGGCGGACGTACTGGATCATTCGCTCGGCGCCGACCCGCGAGCCAATCTTGATCGCCCCGACGTTGCTCGACTTGACCAGCACGTCGGTGAACGACAGCGGGCCGTAGCGGTGCATGTCGTCGACCACGCGGTTGCCGATGCGAATCAGGCCGGCGCTGACATCGATGATGTCGGCCGGATTGAACAAATGCTCCTCGATCGCCGCCGACGCGGTCACGATCTTGAACGTGGATCCGGGCTCGTAGAGGTCCTGGATGGCCCGGTTGCGCAGCGCGTTCTCGGGCGACTCGCCGTAGATGTTCGGATTGAACGTCGGCCAATTGGCCATCGCCAGGATCTCGCCGGTACTGGGATCGAGAATCACGGCGGTGCCGGCGTCGGCGCGGTGCTCGCGCACGCCGGCACGCAGCTCGCGCTCGGCGATGTACTGAAGCTGTGAATCGATTGTCAGCTCGACGGTGCCGCCGGCGGTCGGCTGGCGCTCGAGGCGGCTGAACGCCCGGCCCCTCGCGTCGGTCTGGACCAGGAGCTTGCCCTCCTTGCCCTTGACGACTTTGTCGAAGGCGGCCTCGATTCCGCCGAGGCCCTCGTTGTCGGTACCGGCGTAGCCGACGAGGTGTGAGGCGAGCTCGCGGTTTGGATAGAAGCGCTTGCTCTCGGTGGTGAAGCCGATTCCCTCGAGGCCCAGCGCCGCCACGGCCCGCGCCTCGGTCGGCGTGACTTGACGCTTCACGTAGGAGAAGGAGCCGGTGCGCCCGAGCCGCTTGAGGATGGCGGCCCGCTCACTGCGATCGCAGCCAATCAAGGCGGCGCAAATCTTCGTCGCGGCCTTTTCCGGATCGCGAATCTCGCCCGGCACCGCATAGATGGTGTCGGCGTCGACGCTATAGGCCAGCAATCGGCCGTTTCGATCGTAGATGTCGCCGCGCTTGGCGGGCGCCGGAACGATGCGCTGCTGTTGCCGCCAGGCGCGGGCCTGGAGGTCGTCGTAGCTGTAGACCTGCAGGAACAACAGCCGGGCAACGATCGCGACGGTCCAGCACAGAAAGACCACCGCGACGACGGTGTAGCGGCGTCGAATCTGAGCGCGCCAGCCGGGAAGGGGTTGATCGACCACGTCGAGTACCAGTTCGCGTCAGCGGGCCGCGACCACCGTTGCCGCCGGCGACGGCGGCGGAATCACGCGTTCGAGAATCACCGTGTCGTTGGGGCCGGGCTCGATCATTCCGAGCTGCTCGGTCGCCAGCTTCTCGATCCGCTGAGCGGCGCGCAGCGTCTCGATCTCGAGCCGGAGGTGGCGGTTCACTTCGGATTCCGCCGCGCGCTCCCGCTGCATCTGCTCGAGGCGGTAGCCGTGGCGGATCAGCTCGAAGTGCTGCCAGGCGGAAAAGAGCAGTGCCAGCACGAGCACGACGCCGATCCCCACCGACTGCCACAGCTCGCGATGCCGCTCCTCGTCCACCTCCCGCACGATCGGGTTGTTGCGGACGTCCTTGCGGATCGCGTATTCGAACGTGTCGTTCTGCTCCACGACGTCCCCCCTGGCTACTGAACCCGCTCTACGCCCCGCAGCTTGGCGCTGCGCGCGCGGGGATTGGCGCTCACCTCGACCTCACCCGCCATCACCGGCCGCCTGGTGAGCAGCCGGACCGCCGGCGCGTCCCCCGCGGCCAGCGCGCGGAACGCGTGTTTGACGGTGCGGTCCTCCAGCGAGTGAAAGCTGATGACCGCCATCCGTCCGCCGCCATCGGTGCCGCCGATTGGCGGCTGAAGCCGGCCCACGGCGCGCCCGATACACGACGCGAGCTCCTCCAACTCACCGTTCACCCAGATCCGCAACGCCTGGAAGGTTCGCGTTGCCGGATCGATCCGCTGCCACGGGCCACCGACTGCCCGACGGACGATCGCGGCCAGCTGTCCGGTCGTCGCGATCGGCTCGCGCTCGCGCGCCTGGACGATCGCCCGGGCCACGCGGCGCGATTTCCGCTCTTCGCCAAAGCGGAAGATGACGTCCGCCAGCGACGATTCGTCCACGCTCGCCAGGCGCTCGGCCGCGGTCTCGCCCTGCGATTGATCCATCCGCATGTCGAGCGGCTCGTCGCGCCGGAAGCTGAACCCACGCCCGTGGGCATCGAGCTGCATCGACGACACGCCGAGATCCAGCAACACTCCTGCGACCAACTGCACCCCTTCGCGATCCAGCACCGCGTCCAGCGTCCGGTAGTCCGCGTGCACAAGCCGCACGCGGTCGCCGAAGCCGGCCAGCGTCTCCGCGGTGTAGGCCAGCGCCGCCGGATCGCGATCGATGCCGATCACGCGGGCCGCTCCACTGTCGAGGAGCATCCGCGCGTGACCGCCGAGTCCGACCGTGCCGTCCACGAACACCCCGCCGCGCGACGGCGCGAGCAGCTCCCGCACTTCGTCGACGAGGACCGGAACATGGCGAGCACCCTCGTCCACCTAGATTCCGAACTCCGACAGCGCCCTCGCGTCGTCGTCGCTGAACTGCTGCGCGGCGAGGCGAGCGAGGAAGCGGTCGTGATTCCACACCTCGAGGAAGTTCTGCTGGCCCAACACGTCGACTTCGCCGATCATCAGAGCCGTGTCGCGGAGCCGCGGCTGGATCAGCACGCGTCCCTGCGGATCGAGCTCGGCGACCTGGCCGAAGAAGTTCACGCGGTCGAGGAATTTCTGTCTCGAGGGATGCGTGGAGGGCACCGCGGCGAGCTTGCGTTCGATCTCGAGCCAGACCGGCATCGGGTAGATGCGGACGGACTCCCCCGTCAGGCTCGTCACGAACAGTTCGCGGCCATGGGTATCCTGGATGGTCGCGCGAAACCCGTTCGGGACCTTGAGCCGGCCCTTGTCATCGATTCTCGCCGGCGAGTTGCCCCGGAGCACGATAGCTACTCCACTTCACTCCACTTAAGACCACCGGGATAGTAGGCGAGGGGTCCCGGGATGTCAATTGCGAAGTCGAACAACTCTTCTAATTTCTGATAGTTACGTCTTTGCTTCGCCTTCTGATCGGAGGGCGTCAATTCTTTGGCGTGATAGGGCTTTCGGCCAATGTCAGGTCTGTTGCCGCGTGTTACGATTTTCGTCGCGTTTTGGGCATTCGAACCGTCCTCGTCTGCGAGACCCAGGTTCCCTTCGTCCGGGGCGGCGCCGAACTACTGGTGCAGCAACTGGTCGACGAGCTGCGCGCCAGAGGCATCGACGCGGACCGTGTCTCGCTGCCGTTCAAGTGGTACCCGAAGGACGAAATCCTGCCGCACGCTGCGGCGTGGCGGCTCCTCGATCTGAGCGAAAGCAACGGCCGCCCCGTCGACCTGGTGATTTCCACCAAGTTCCCTTCGTACTTCGCTCGCCACCCGCGCAAGGTCTGCTGGCTGGTGCACCAGCATCGCGCCGCCTACGAGCTCGCCGGCACGGTGTACAGCGACTTCGGTCACGACGAGAAGGACGTCGGTCTCAAGGCGCAACTTCTCGAGCTCGACGAGCGCATGCTCCGCGAGTGCGTCGGCCGCTACACGATCTCGCGTACGGTAACGGAACGCCTGCGCCGGTTCAACGCGGTGGACTCGACGCCGCTCTACCATCCGCCGCTGCTCGCGCCGCGGCTCTCTCCCGGGCCGTCGGGCGATTACGTCCTGTCGGTCGCGCGGCTCGAAGGCAACAAGCGCGTCGACCTTCTGGTTCGCGCGATGGCCCACGTGCCCGAGCCGATCACGCTCGTTCTCGTCGGCGAAGGCACGCACCGGGCGCTCATCGAGCGCGCGGCCGAGGAAGCTGGGGTCGCAGCGCGCGTGCGCTTTGCCGGCGCGGTCAGTGACGACGCTCTGGTCAGGCTGTATCGCGAGGCGCTCGCGGTGGGCTATGCGCCGTTCGACGAGGACTACGGTCTCGCGACCCTGGAGGCGTTTCTCGCCGCCAAGCCGGTCGTCACGGCACGCGACTCCGGCGGCACGCTGGAGTTCGTCAGCGATGCCGTCAATGGCTTCGTGTGCGCGCCCACGCCGGAGGAGCTCGGCGCGGCAATCGCGCGCCTCGCCGCCGACCGCGCCCTGGCCGGTCGCCTTGGAGGAGCCGGCCGGGATCTCGCGACAGCCATCACCTGGGATGCGGTCATCGATCGCCTGGTGAGCCATGGCTGATCCGGCGTCGATCAGCCTCGTCATCCCCGCGTACAACGAAGGCCCGGTGATTGGCCGCGTCGTTACTGCGCTCACGGCCGCGGCGCCGTGGCACGAAGTGCTGGTGGTTGACGATGGATCCACCGACGACACGGCGACAGCAGCGGCGTCGGCCGGCGCGCGGGTGCTGACTCACCCCTATAACAAGGGCAATGGGGCGGCCGTGAAGAGCGGGATTCGCGCTGCCACCGGCGACTGGGTGCTCATCTCGGACGGCGACGGCCAGCACCAGCCCGTCGACATCCTCCGACTCGCCGATCGCCTCGGCACCTACGATCTCGTCGTCGGCGCGCGCGCGGCTTCCCATCAGGCAACCGCTGGCCGCCGGCTGGGCAATGCAGTGCTGAACGCCTTTGCCTCCTATCTCACCGAACGTCCGATTCCGGATCTGACCTCGGGGCTCCGCGCCGCCCGGCGCGAGCAACTGCTCGAGTTCATCCACCTCCTGCCGAACGGGTTCTCGACGCCAACGACCACGACGCTGGCCTTCATCAAGGCGGGCTACAATGTCTTGTTCGAGCCAGTGGAGGTGCGGCCTAGAGTGGGCCTGTCCAAGATCCGGCTCGCCCGCGACGGCGCGCGCTTCTTTCTGATCCTGGTCAAGGTGATTACCATCTTCAGTCCGCTCCGCGTCTTCGTGCCGCTCAGCCTCGCCTCCTTCCTGCTCGGCGTAACCTACGGCCTGTGGACGGTGGCGCACCAGTCCCGGATTCCCAATGGTGCGGTCCTGCTGCTGATGTTTTCGGTGATCGTCTTCCTCGTCGGCCTCGTCTCCGAGCAGATTTCGACCCTGCGGTTCGAGGGCCGCCGCTAGACGGCTTGCGGGCCAGAACCGATGCGAACGAGTCAAGGTGACCGGCTGGCGCTTCAAGCCGTCCCGCCCGCCGGAGGCGGGCTAAGGGACGCTGCCGCTAGCCAGCGGAGCCACTGCCGGCTCACGTTTGCTCGCGGTTCCGAGGCGGAGCCTCGCTAGCATGAAGACGCTCGTCCTGATCCCGACCTACAACGAGCGCGAGAACCTGCCGCTGCTGGTTCCCGAGGTGCTCGCGGTGCCCGGCACCGAGGTGATGGTGATCGACGATCAGTCGCCCGACGGCACCGGGCAGCTCGCCGAGGACCTGGCGCAGCGGTTTCCCGGCCGGATCCGCGTGCTGCACCGTGCGGGGCGGCGCGGGCTCGGCGTCTCGTATCTCGACGGGTTCAGGCACGCGGTCGGTTCGGACGCGGACCTGGTCGTGCAGATGGACGCCGATCGCTCACACGACCCGCAATACCTGCCGGCCATGATTGCCGCGGCTGGGTCGGCGGATCTCGTAGTCGGCTCGCGGTACATGCACGGCATCAGCGTCGTGAACTGGCCGCTGCGGCGCATCATCCTGTCGTCGTTCGCCAACGCGTACATCAGGACCGTCACCGGGCTGCGAGTGCGCGATTGCACCGGCGGCTATCGCTGCTGGCGGCGAGAGGCCCTCGCCCGCCTGCCGCTCGATCGCATCGTCTCCGAAGGGTACTCGTTCGTCGTCGAGGTGACGTTCCTGGCCGCCAAGTCTGGCCTGCGGATAGCGGAATCGCCGATCATCTTCATCGAGCGGCGCGAAGGGGCATCGAAGCTCTCCTCGGGGATCCTGCTGGAGTCGCTCCTCAACCCGTGGCGGCTGGTGATCCGCAACGGACGCGTCAACGGGACCGAGTCGGCGGGCACGGGATACAATTCGGTCGGAACCGCTCGATGACCCCGCCGCGGCAGACTCCCAGCCTGAGCGTCCTCTTCCCCGCGTACAACGACAGCGGCACCATTGCCAGCCTCGTGATCAGCGCGGTGCAGGCGGCTGCCACGCTGACGTCCGATTACGAGGTGCTGGTCGTCAACGACGGCAGCCAGGACGAGACCGCGCACATCCTCGACGAGCTCGCCCGCGTTTATCCCGATCACGTCCGCATCGTCCACCACGCCAAGAACCGCGGCTACGGCGGGGCGCTGCGATCCGGTTTCGAGCACGCCTCGAAGGATCTCGTCTTCTACACCGACGGCGACGCGCAGTACGACCCGACCGAGATGTCGCTGCTGTGGGGGCGGCTCACCGACGACGTGGACTGGGTCAACGGCTGGAAGATCAGCCGCTCCGACCCGCTGCACCGGATCGTCATCGGGCGCATCTACCACCACACCGTGAAGATCCTGTTCGGGCTCAAGGTCCGGGACGTGGACTGCGATTTCCGGCTGATGCGGCGGCACATCTTCGATGTGGTCCGTCTCGAGAAGAGCAGCGGGGTAATCTGCCTCGAGATGATGAAGAAGTTCCAGGACGCCGGCTTCCGCGTCGCCGAAGTGCCGGTGCACCACTATCACCGCGCCTTCGGCAAGTCGCAGTTCTTCAACTTCCGGCGAATCTTCAAGACCGGCCTGGATGTGCTGAAGCTGTGGTGGGCGCTGGTCATCCGCCGCGACCACCTCGCCGATCAGCGGGCCCGGGCCGCGGCCCTCCGCGCCAGGCATTCATGACGCTGGCGGGTTTCTACGCCGGCCGGCGGGTGATGATCACCGGCGGGCTCGGCTTCATCGGCAGCAATCTCGCTCACGCGCTGGTCGAGCTCGGCGCCGACGTATTGCTGGTCGATTCGCTCATTCCCGATTACGGCGGCAACCTGCACAACATCGCCGGCATCGAGGACAAGGTCCGGGTGAACGTCGCGGATGTCCGGCAGGCCACCACGATGAACTATCTCGTGCAGGGCCGTGACGTCATCTTCAATCTCGCCGGGCAGGTGAGCCACATCGACAGCCTGCGCGACCCGCACACCGATCTCGACATCAACTGCCGCAGCCAGCTGACGCTGCTCGAAGCGTGCCGTCACCACAATCCAGCGACCAAGGTGGTGTACGCGAGCACACGCCAGATCTACGGCAAGCCCGAGGCGCTGCCGGTGACCGAGCGGCACCTGGTGCGGCCGACCGACGTCAACGGCATCAACAAGGCGGCCGGCGAGTACTACCATCTGGTCTACAACAACGTCTTCGGTGTTCGCGCCACCGCGCTCCGCCTCACCAACATCTACGGACCGCGCCAGCTGCTGAGACACAATCGTCAGGGATTCATCGGCTGGTTCATCCGGCTCGCTATCGAGGATCAGGAGATTCAGGTGTTCGGCGACGGCTCGCAGATTCGCGACTTCGTTTACGTCGACGACGCGGTAAAGGCGTTTCTGCTGGCGGGCGCAAGCGACGCGGTGAACGGCGAAGTCTTCAACGTCGGCGGCGACGAGCACATCAGCCACCGCGATCTCGTCGAGCTCCTGGTGCGCACGGCCGGCACCGGCCGTTACCGCTTCGTCGAGTGGCCGCCGGAGAAGAAGATCATCGACATCGGCAGCTTTTACGCCGATTCGACCTTGTTCAAGACGCGTACCGGGTGGACGCCGGCGGTGACGCTTGCCGACGGTCTCCGCCGTACCGTCGAGTACTATCGGCCGCGAATGGCCAGCTATGTCTGAGCCGCGCCGCATCCCGTTCAACGCGCTGACGCCCGGCGAGGACCGCGCCGCGCTCAACGCCGCGATCGCCAGGGTGATCGACTCCGGGTGGTTCATCCTCGGCCCGGAGGTCGAACGCTTCGAGGCCGAGTTCGCTGGGGCCTGCCAGGGCGCGCACGCGGTCGGCGTCGGGACCGGAACCGACGCGATCACGTTGATTCTCCGCGCGCTCGACATCGGCGCCGGCGACGAGGTGATTACGGCGCCGCTTTCCGCCGCCTACTCCGCGCTGGCGGTGATGATGGCCGGCGCGCGGCCGGTGTTCGCCGACATCGATCCCGAGCGGCTCACGCTCGATCCCGCCGCCACCGAGGCCGCGATCACGCCGCGGACGAAGGCGATCATGCCGGTGCATCTCTACGGCCAGGCCGCGGATCTGACGGCGTTCGCCGCGATCGCCGCTCGACACCGCCTCGCGCTCGTCGAGGACTGCGCCCAGGCTCATCTCGCCACCAGCAAGGGCCGTCCGATCGGCACGATCGGCGTGGCCGCCGCGTTCAGCTTCTATCCGACCAAGAACCTCGGCGCGCTCGGTGACGCAGGAGCGGTCCTCACCGGCGACGCGGCGCTGGCGGCGCGGATCAAGCGGCTGCGCAACGGCGGACAGACGACGCGGTATCGCCATCTCGAGGCCGGCGCCAACAGCCGCCTCGACGAGATCCAGGCCGCGATTCTCCGCGCGCGGCTGCCGTTCCTCAGCCGCTGGACGGCGCGGCGGCGCGCGCTTGCCGCGACCTATCGCGCCCACCTGGCACCGCGCGGCGTCACGGTGCCCCGCGAGTTCGATTGCGGCCACGTCTACCACCTGTTCCCGGTCCTGACGCCGCACCGCGACGCCGTGCAGCGGCATCTCGCCGACCGCGGCATCGAGACGTTCATCCACTATCCCGTGCCGATCCCGCAGCAATCGGCGCTGGCGGCGACCATGCCGCAGGATTGCCCGGTGGCGAATCGGGCCTGCGCGGAGGTGCTGTCGCTGCCGATGTACCCGGGCTTGAGCGACGCCGACGCCGCCGCGGTGGTTGCCGCCCTCAACGCGTTTTCGCCGGGACCCTGATCCGGCAGCCTCTCAACACCTATGCGCATTCTCATCACCGGCGGCGCCGGCTTCATCGGCTCGCACCTCGCCGAGTCGCTCCTCGCGGCGGGCCACGAAGTGTTCGTGCTCGACGATCTGTCAACCGGCTGCATCGACAACATCGCGCACTTCAAGAGCCACGAGCGCTTCCACTACACCATTGACAGCGTGTTCAACGAGCCGCTGGTCGCCGAGCTGGTCGACCGCGCCGCCATCGTCTTCCACCTCGCCGCCGCGGTCGGGGTCAAGCTGATCGTCCAGGAACCGGTGCACACCATCGAGACCAACGTCCACGGCACCGAGGTCATCCTGCGCCACGCTGCCAAGAAGAAGAAGCTGGTGTTCATCGCCTCGACATCGGAGGTGTACGGCAAGAGCACCGACGTGCCGTTCCGCGAGACGGCGGACCTGGTGCTCGGCGCGACCACCCGCCACCGCTGGGCCTACGCGTGCAGCAAGGCGCTCGACGAGTTCCTCGCGCTCGCCCACTGGAAGGAGCGCCAGCTGCCGGTGATCATCGCGCGGTTCTTCAACACCGTCGGGCCGCGGCAGACGGGCCAGTACGGGATGGTCGTTCCGACCTTCGTGCGCCAGGCATTGGCCGGCGAGGCGATCACCGTGTTCGGCGACGGATCGCAGTCGCGCAGCTTCACCTACGTCGGCGACGTCGTCGACGCGCTCCAGAAGCTGATGGTCGAGCCGCGGGCCGTCGGCGAGGTGTTCAACATCGGCAACATCGAGGAGGTGACGATCCTCGAGCTGGCGCGCCGGGTAAAGGCGATCACCGGCAGCGCGTCGCCGATCGTGACGATTCCCTACGACCAGGCCTACGAGGCCGGATTCGAGGACATGCCGCGGCGGGTGCCCGACTTGAGAAAGATCGAGCAGCTGATTGGCTATCGGCCAGCAGTCGGGCTGGATGAAATCATCACCCGTGTCGTGGCAAGCCAGCGAGACGTATAATCGGTCTCACCCATATGCACTTCCGGACGTTCGTCGTCGCCGTGTTCTTCCTGGCGTGCGCCGGCTCGGCCGGTGCGCAGAACCTCACACTTGAATTCCGTGACGGCAAGGTGTCGCTCGACGCCACCAACGTGCCGGTCCGGACCATCCTGTCGGAATGGGCACGCCTCGGCGGCACCCGCGTCGTCGGAGGCGAGCGCGTTGCCGGCGCGCCGTTGACCATCCATCTCGAGAGCGTGCCGGAGCCACAGGCGCTCGAGATCGTTCTGCGCAACGTCGCGGGCTATATGGCCGCACCGCGGTCGGCTGCGTCGACCGGCGCTTCCCAGTACGACCGGATTCTTGTGCTCGCGACGAGCTCGGCTCCGGCCGCGGCAGCGAATACGCGGTCCACGCCGACGCCCCAGAACCCCGGCCGCGGCAAGCCGCCCAACGACCCGGACGAGCAAACTCCTGCACCAGCCGAGGTCGCGGACACTGGCGTGAACGAACCGCCGTTCCAGTTCCCGCAGCAGAACCCCTTCCAGGCGGCCCAGCCGGGACAGGCCGGACCGTTTGGCACGCCGATGATGGCGCCCGGCCAACAGCCGCCGGTGATCCAGTTCGGGCAACAGCCGAACCAGGGAGTGACCATCAACCCGGCGCCGCCGCAGCAGACGCCAGTGCTGCAGTTCCCTGGCACGCAGCAGACGCCCGGGACCGTGACCCAGCCGGCCGGCTTCGGCGTCGGTTCACCGACGCCAGGCGTGATCGTGCAGCCACAGCAGCCGGGTCAGCCGGTCCGCCCGCCGGGCGGAAACTGAGTCCAGATATTCGCGCGTCGTAGAATGAACGGCGCGACCGGTACGCCGGTCGTGTGCTCGATGCCGGACATCGAACCATATTCCCAACCCGATCGACGCGGTCTCGAGCAGCTGTACCGCCGCACGTACGGTCACGAAGCCGTCGATCGCCTGCGTTTCCTGTGGGACTGGGCGCGGCGGAACCCGGCAGCCGGTAACGTCCCGCCGTTCTGGGTGGTCCGGGAAGGCCCCACGGTGATTGCCGCGTGTCCGGTGACGCCGGTTCGCGTGTCCGTGCTCGGCTCGGAAGTGACCGGCGCATGGAGCGCCGGACCGCTCGTTGTCGCAGAGCGGCAGCGGCAGGGGCTCGGTGGATCGCTGTTGCGCGCCTGGGATCGCGGCGCGGGGGTGGTGTTCGGCGCTGGATTTTCGGAACCAACCCGGCAGCGCATGCTCGAGCTGCGCTGGCCTCGGCCGGTGCCGCTCAGCTGTCTCGTCAAGCCGCTCAGCCGGCGTGCACTTCGTAAACCGAGCTGGCCAGTTCCCGTGAACCGTCTGGTTTCGGCCCTCGCTCTCCCGGTGGTCCGGGTCGTCGGGCGGCTGCGGCCGATTCACGAAGAGGTGCAGCCGATTCGGCGATTCGACGCCGGCGTGGACGGCTTGTGGGAGCGCGTCCGCGGCAGCCTGTCGCTTGCCGTGCGGCGCGATGCGCGCTACCTCAATTGGAAGTTCATGGAATCGCCGCACGTGCGGTATCACGCCGCGGTGTTGCGACGAGGGGAAGAGGTCGCGGGGTACGTCATCTACCGGCACCTCCGCGAGCCGCAAGGACGCGTCACCCAGATCGTCGATTTCCTCGCTGATCCGTCGGACGACCGCGCGGTGGCGACGCTGGCGGGATGGGTGGATCGCGAGGCGCGGCTGGAGGATTCCGACAAAATTCGCTGCTACGCGAGCCACGCCGAGTTCCGCCGCCACTTCCGCCGCAACGGATTCTTCGTGGTGAAGAGCGAAGTCGAAGTGGCGGTGAAGGTGAACGCTCCTGAGGTGCCGAAGGACTTTTATCAGTCAGGCGACGCGTGGCACCTCACCCTCGGGGATGGGGCTCTCGATCACTGAACAAGGCACAAGGCAGAAGGCAAGAAGGCAAAAGGCAGAACCATGTCACTCGAGACTCAACTGAACGCCGACATCGCCGCCGCGATGAAGGCGAAAGACACCGTCCGGCTGGGGACGTTCCGCATGCTCAAGACGGCGCTGACCAACAAAGGCATCCAGGTGGGGCGCGCGCTGGAGGCAGCGGAGGAGCTCCAGGTTGTCTCGTCGCTGGTCAAGCAGCGGCGCGATTCGATCGAGCAGTTCACGGCCGGCAACCGGCTCGACCTGGCCGAGAAGGAGCAAGCGGAAATCAAAGTGCTCGAAACGCTGCTCCCGGCCGGGGCGTCGGAGTCGGATATTGCGGCGGCCGTGGATCAGGCCATCACTGAAACCGGGGCGGCCGGTCCCAAGGACATGGGAAAGGTAATGAAGGCCGTCATGGCCGCGCTCGCAGGAAGGACGGTCGACGGCAAGAAGGTCAACGAAGCGGTCCGCAGTCGCTTGGCTCAATAGCCGAGGTTCGACCCATGCGAACCAAACGCAGGGGTCCATCGTCTATGTTTTTGAAAGGCCTAGTCAGCCTCTCACCATCCTCCTAGGGGCTCCCGCCGAGCGGCCGGAGCCTCATTTTTTGTACCCCTCGTGCTTTGCCCCCGTGCTTTGAACTCTGAGTTTTGAACCCTGTGAGAACTGCCGTGCTACTTTGGGTGTTCGATGCCCGACCCCGCGCCCCGCCTGGCCCGATCCGCGGGCGTCTTCGGGCTTGCTACGCTCGCCAGCCGGATCCTCGGCCTCATCCGGGACCAGGTCCTCGCCTATTACTTCGGCGCAGGCGACGCGATGGACGCCTTCCGCGTTGCGTTCCGCGTCCCCAACCTCCTCCGCGACCTGTTTGCTGAAGGCGCGATGAGCGCGGCCTTCGTGCCGACGTTCACTGCGTATCTGACGCGCGAGGGCCGCGACCGGGCCTGGCGGCTCGGCAACTCTGTCCTGAACAGCCTCATCCTTGTCACGGCGCTGTTCGTCGTGCTCGGATTCGTTCTGGCGCCGGCGCTGGTCAGGCTTTTTGCCGAGGACTTCGCGAACGTCCCGGGCAAGCTCGACCTGACCATCCTCCTCGCCCGCATCGTCCTGCCGTTCCTCACTCTGGTAGCGGTCGCGGCGGCGCTCATGGGGATGTTGAACGCGCTAGGCCACTTCTTCATCCCGGCGCTGTCACCCGCCACCTTCAACCTCGCCAGCATCGTGCTGGTGGTGGCGCTGGTCCCGATTTCCGAACGCCTCGGCGTCCGGCCCATCGTCATCGTGGCGATTGCGACGGTCGTGGGAGGCGTGACGCAGGTCGCGATCCAGTGGCCGCCGCTCATCGCCGAAGGCTTCCGGTATCGACCCCAACTAGATGCCCGCGACGAGGGTCTCCGGCGCGTGCTGCTGCTGATGGGTCCGGGCACCGTCGGGCTCGCCGCGACGCAGATGAACGTGTTCGTCAACACTGTCCTGGCCACCGGCCAGGGAACCGGCGCGGTGTCGTGGCTCGACTACGCCTTCCGGCTGATGTACCTGCCGATCGGCCTGTTCGGCGTCTCGGTGGCGACCGCGTCCACGCCGGCCATCGCGCGCCTGGTCGCCACGCAGGCGTTCGGCCAGGTGCGCACCACGCTCGCGCATGCCATCTCGTTGATGATGCTGCTGAACGTGCCGGCTACCGTCGGCCTTATCGTGCTCGCCGACCCGATCGTGCGTGTCATCTTCGAGCACGGCAGCTTCACGGCGGCCGACACCGCCGCGACTGCATCGGCGCTGCGTTTCTACGCGCTCGGCCTGCTCGGCTACTCCGTCGTCCGCATCGTCTCGCCCGTTTTCTATGCGCTCGGCCGCAGCCGGACGCCGGTGATGATCAGTGCCGGCTCGGTCGTGGCCAACGTCGCGCTCAACCTCGCCCTCGTGCGCGTGATGGGCTACCGGGGGCTGGCGCTCGGCACGTCGCTCACCGCGCTGCTCAACGCCGCGACCCAGATCCTGCTGATCCGCCGCGAGATCGGCGGCATCGACGGCGGGACGATTGCCGGCAGCTTCGGCCGCGTCGCGTTGGCCTCCGCACTGATGGGCGTCGCAACCGCGGCGGCGAACTGGCTGCTGCCCGGGTGGCTGCCCGGCGAGGCGCTGCCGTTGCAGGCGCTGCGGCTGGCCTGGAGCATCGGACTGGGCCTCCTGGTGCTCTTCGCCACGGCATGGGCGCTGCGCATCCCGGAGCTGGCCGAGGTCCGAGCGCTGGTGACGCGGCGTATGGGGAGGCGGACGGGTGAATAGTCGCGGCTGGCTCGGACTCGACACGCGGATCTGGAAGATCGCATCCACGCACCTGGTGGTGGATGCCTACAACAACATGTACGCGCCGCTGCTGCCGCTGCTCATTCCGCACCTGCAGCTGTCGCTCACCACCGCCGGCACGCTGGCGATGCTCTTCCAGATGGCGAACTCGGTCTCGCAGCTCGGCTTCGGCGCGCTCGCCGATCGGTGGAAGCCGCGGGCGCTGATTCTCGGCGGCCCGATCGTCGCGGTCGGGATCATGAGCTTCATCGGTCTGCCGAACTCGGCGTTCATGCTCGGCGTGGTGCTGGTCTGCGGCGGATTGGGCGGCGCGGCGTTTCACCCGGCCGCGGCCGCGCTCGTGTATCGAATCGCCGATCATCGCAAGGGCCTGGCGATGTCGGCGCACATCTCAGGGGGCTCGCTCGGGTTTGCGGTCGCGCCGCTCGTGTTCGTACCGCTCATCGCGCGCATGGGCCTGGCGTGGTCGCCGGTGATCATGCTGCCAGGCTTCCTGGCGCTGTCGTGGACGCTGCGTCAGGTTCCGCCGATGTCGCCGCCCGGGGCGCACGAGCGCTCGAGCTGGGCGACGCTGAAGCCTGCGGCCGTACCCCTCGCCCTGGTTTACTTCACCGTCGTCCTTCGAACCGCGACCTCGTACGGGTTCATGACGTTCGCCCCCACGCTCCTCACGCGCCGGGGACTGAGCATCGACCAGGCGAGCTCGGCGGTCTTCCTCTACCTGCTGACGAGCGGAATCGGCGGTTTCATGGGCGGGCCGCTGTCCGATCGGTTTGGCGCCCCGCGCGTGATGGCCGCCACGCTGATTGCGTCGGTACCGTTTCTCGCCACGGCGCCGCTGCTCTCCCCGTGGGGGTTCACGGCAACGCTGGCCATCGGCGGTCTGCTCTTGCAAAGCACGCTGCCGGTCAGCGTGACCTACGCCCAGACGCTGACGACAGCCGGAGCCGCGACCGTGTCGTCGCTGATGATGGGATTTGCCTGGGGGATGGGGAGCCTCGCCGTACCGATCATCGGGCTCTCGGCGGATCGGTTTGGCATCAATGCCGCGCTGGTCGGACTGGCCGGGGTGCCGCTGGTCGCAGCCGCCCTGGCGGCCGGGCTCCGCGACACGCGCCCGTCCCAGAGCCTTTCCCGCGAAGCGGCGGCCTCGTAGTACGATTCTCGCCGTGGCGCGCTACGGATCGTCTTACGCCTACCAGTTCGGACCGGGCCCGGTCAGTCCCGCCGTCAAGGTCCTGCTCATCACCAACGTCGTCACGTGGCTGATCAACATGATCGTCCCGGCGATGACGCTGAAGCTGGGTCTGTCGCCAAAGGACGTGTTCACCGGCTTTGCCATCTGGCAGCCGTTCACCTACATGTTCCTCCACGACACGAGCGGGTTCGGGCACATCCTGTTCAACATGCTCGCGCTCTGGATGTTCGGCACCGAGCTGGAGCGGACCTGGGGCACGCGGTTCTTCACCAAGTTCTATCTGGTCACCGGCGTAGGGGCCGCGGCCACGACGCTGCTCCTCGCGCTGGTCTCGCCGGCGATCTACTACTCACTCACCGTCGGCGCCTCCGGCGCCATCTACGGTCTGCTGATGGCGTGGGCGATGTACTTCCCGCACCGGACAATCCTGTTCTGGGGAATCTTCCCGATTCCTGCCCGGGTGTTCGTGTTGATCATGGGAGCGATTGCATTCCTCTCGTCGCTCGGCGGCCCTGGTAGCGGCGTCGCGCACATCGCGCACCTCGGCGGACTCGTCGTCGGCTATCTCTATCTCAAGTCACTCCGCGTCCGCCTGCTCGACGAGCTCCGCTATCGCTGGCTGCGATGGCGAATGGGAAGGGCTCGCAGTCGCTTCGATGTCTACTCGGGTGGGAAGTCGGACGACGATTGGAAGAAGGAGTGGAAGAAGCATATCCACTGACGCTGCAACGCCCTCCGAGCCCCAAGACCTCAAGACCTCAAGACCTCGGCGCGCTTGAAGCCGGCGAGGCCGGCCAGCAGGTTGCCGGGAGGTGACGTGATCGCCAGGTTGTATTTAGTGGCGACGAGGTTGTAGAGGCGCTCCGCGTGCTCGAGCGCGTGGGAGATGTCGCTTAGCGCCCCGCCATCAACGGCTGATGCGGCGTCCGCAGGAGTGAGATCGTCGCGGCGTTTCCGCAGCACCTGCACGTCCCGCCAGTGCTGCGTCACCTGGCGGCGGAGGCGGACCAGCCGGCCGTAGCTGCCGAGCGCCCACACCGCGAGCGCGAGCACGACTGCAGCCGTGATGAGCGTGCTCATCCGGGTCTCGCCACGTCATTTCTTGTGAAAGTACGTATCGGAGCCGTCCAGCCAGTCGGTGCGGATCGGGCTGAAGATGTCCATCTCGAACGTGTCGTCGAGCGCCTCGGCCTGGTGCGGCACCCACGACGGGATGTGCAGCACCTCGCCTTCGCGCACCGTTATCTCCTCGCCGTTGATGAGGAACTTGAGTGCGCCCTGAAACACGTAGGTCATCTGCTCGCTCTCGTGCGAGTGCATCGGCACGATCGCGCCGCGCTTCAGATGGATGTGCGCGATCATCTCGCGCTCTCCGGTGATCAGCTTCCGCGAGATCATCTCGGTGACTTTCTCGAGCGCGATCTCATCCCAGCGGTGGAGGCGAACAGAGGTCGAATTCATGCGCTTTCCGTGTGGATCGGCGCGGATTCTAGCACAGACGCGGATGGTATAATTTGCCGGTCATGAAGGCTTCGACGCTGGCGCCAGCCGCCGAGTCCCGCAGCACCACGCGGACCGGCGATCGCGAGTGGGAAGGGCTCACGCGAGACGGCCTGGTGCGCGCGTATCGCACCATGCTCCTGTCGCGTCGGCTCGACGACAAGGAGATTCAGCTCAAGAACCAGAGCCGCATCTACTTCCAGATCAGCGGCGCCGGACACGAGGCGGTGGCGGTCGCGGCCGGCATGCACCTGCGCGCCGGACACGACTGGTTCTACCCGTACTATCGAGATCGCGGCCTGGTCCTGCAGCTTGGCATGAGCCCGCTCGAGATGCTTCTTGGCGCCGTCGGCGCCAAGGACGATCCGAACTCGGGCGGCCGCCAGATGCCTTCACACTGGGGCCATCTACGGCTCAACATCCCGTCCCAGAGCAGTCCCACCGGTACCCAGGCCCTCAACGCCGTCGGGTGCGCGGAGGCCGGGCTGATCTACCAGCGCGTCGCCGACATTCCCGAGCGCGAGGAGCGTTTCCGCGCCGACGAGATCGTCTACATGTCGATCGGCGACGGCGCGACCAGCGAGGGCGAATTCTGGGAATCGCTCAACACCGCGTGTACGCGCCTCGCTCCGCTCCTGATCGTTGTCCAGGACAACGGCTACGCGATCTCCGTGCCCGTCGAAGTGCAGACCCCCGGCGGCGACATTTCGAAGCTGGTTGCGTCGTTTCCGAATCTCGAGGTCCTTCGCTGCGACGGGACCGACTTCCTGGAGAGCTACCGCACGCTTGGCAAAGCCGTAGCCCATATCCGCCGCGAGCGCAAGCCGGCGCTGGTCCACGCCAAGGTCACTCGCCCCTACTCTCACTCGCTCTCCGACGATGAGCGCTTGTACAAGACGACGGAGGAGCGGGAGGCGGAGGCAAAGCGCGATCCGGTGGTGCGGATGCGCGCGTTCCTGCTCGCCGAGCAGCTCGCCACCGAGGCCGAGCTCGACGAGATTCTTGCCGCCGTCGATCGCGAGATCCTCGAAGCGACCGATCAGGCGCTCGCCGCAGCGAAGCCGGCAGTCGAAACCGCGGATTGGTACGTCTACTCACCCGACGTCGACCCCACCTCGTCGGCGTTCGAAACACCCGAACTGCCCACCGGCAAGCCGGACACGATGGTCGCGGCGATCAACAAGACGCTCAAGGCTGAAATGGCAGCCAACCCGCGCATCGTCGTCTTCGGCGAGGACGTCGCCGACGCGAGCCGCGAGTCGGCGCTCGGCAAGGTGCCGGGCAAGGGCGGCGTCTTCAAGGTGACCCACGGCCTGCAGCGCGCCTTTGGCAGCGATCGCGTGTTCAACTCGCCGCTCGCCGAGGCCAACATCATCGGCCGCGCCGTCGGCATGGCTACGCGCGGACTGAAGCCGGTGGTCGAAATCCAGTTCTTCGACTACATCTGGCCGGCGATGATGCAGCTGAAGGACGAGATGTCGATGCTGCGCTACCGCTCGAGCAACAACTTCTCGTGCCCGATGGTGGTGCGCGTGCCGATCGGCGGCTACATCACCGGTGCGCCGTACCACAGCCAGTCCGGGGTCAGCATCTTCGCGCATTGCCCGGGCATCCGCATCGCGTTCCCGTCGAACGCGGTGGACGCGGCGGGGCTGCTCAGGACTGCGATCAGGTGCGACGACCCGGTCATGTTCCTGGAGCACAAGCACCTCTATCGCCAGACCTACAACAAGGGCGCCTATCCCGGCGACGAGTTCATGATCCCGTTCGGCAAGGGGTCGCTTCGCCGGCCCGGCACCGATGTCGTGGTGATCACCTGGGGCGCTCTCGTGCAGCGCTCGCTCCTCGCGGCGCAGCAGGCCGAGAAGGACGGGATCAGCGCCGCGGTGTTCGACCTGCGGACGATCTCGCCCTACGACTGGAACGGCATCGCCGCGCTCGTCAAGCAGACCAACCGCGTCGTGATCGCGCACGAGGACACGCTCACTTGCGGCTTCGGGGCCGAAATCGCGGCGCGAATCTCCGACCAGCTGTTCGGCGAGCTCGACGCTCCAATCCGCCGGGTAGCGGCCCTGGACTGCCCGGTGGCTTACGCCCCGGATCTCGAAAAGGCCATCCTGCCGCAGGCCGCCGACGTGTTGAAGGCGATCATAGAGACGGCGGCCTACTGACAAGGCGGAAGGCAAAAGGCACAAGTCAGAAGCAGTCCAAGGCGGAAGCAGAAAGGAGGCGTGAATGTCGCATCGCGCAGCCTCTCTGGTTTCTGCCTTTTGCCTTCTGCCTTCTTTTGCCTTGTGCCTTCTGCCTTTTGCCTTGACTGCGCTGCCTTCTGCCTTGACTGCGCAGGCCCCGTCACCGGGCCGCGTCGAGGAACTCCGCAGCGTCGACTCGTTGCCTCCCGACATTGTTGGCAAGTTCCGGGAGCCGATGGGCTTTGCCCGCGTGGCCGGCGGGCCGTATTACGTGTTCGATCGCCGCGGCCACTCGGTGCATACGGTGGACGAGCACGGCGCGACGTTCCGCACCCTGGTCGAAATCGGCGGCGAAGAGGGACGCCTCCTCGACCCTAGCGCCTTCGACGTCGCCGCCGACGGTTCCTTTGCCGTCGCCGATGCGCCGGGCGGACGCGAGCGGGTGCAGGTCTTCGGCCCCGCCGGCATCCGCACCGGGGGCTTCACGCGCCCTGGACGCCTTGCCGGGCGTGTCGCCATCGGTTCGCTCGTCCTGAGCGGAGTCGGCAGCCTGATCTACACCGGGTCCTCGGTGATCCTGAGCGAGCCGGACACCGGCTGGCTGCTGACCGAGTACACGATAGGCGGTCAGCCGATCCGCAGCACCGGACAGCTGCGCGCAACTGGTCAGGAGGCGGATCGCGAAGTGCACCTGGCGCTCAACGCCGGCCTCGCCTTGCCGGAGCCGTCGGGCGGGTTCTATTTCGTGTTTCTCGCCGGCGTGCCGGCGTTCCGCAAGTACGATGCGGGCGGCCAGCTGCTCTTCGAGCGTGTCATCCAGGGACGCGAGCTCGATTCCATCCTCGCGTCGATGCCGCAGCGCTGGCCGCGGCGCACCGTTGGAGACCGCGAGCTCCCGCTCGTCCCGCCGGTGGTGAGGACGGCGGCAGTCGATCCGAACGGCCGACTCTGGATCTCGTTCGTCCTGCCCTACACCTACGTGTTCGAACCCGACGGAGAGAAGGTGCGCACGGTACAATTTCGCGCAGCTGGCATCATCGCACCTTCGAGCCTGTCGTTTGCCGGGAGGAACCGCATCCTCATTACCCCTGGGTGTTACCAGTTCGCGTTCTGAGCCGGCCTGTCGGCTCCTCGAATCGCTGCCGCGAAAGCGCCGCATGTAAAATGGTGTTCCAGGCTGATGACGGCGCGGTTTGCCTTGTTCCTGGCGTTGTGCCTGTTTGCCGCGTGTGGCGGCGACAACGACACGCCATCGACACCCACTCGACCCGACCCGATCCCCTCCGGTCCGACGATCACCTGCCCGGCGAGCGTCACCGTGCCCACGACGACGACGAGCGCGCAGGTGGCGTATGCGGTGCCGAACGTATCGGGTGGAACGGCACCGGTGACCGCGGCGTGCACGCCGGCGTCGGGTGCGGTGTTCAACGTCGGCACGACTGCCGTCACGTGCACGGCAACCGACGCCGGAAGCCGCCAGGCGACCTGCTCGTTCAACGTCACCGTCAATCGGGTGCCGACGCTGCAGCGGACCACCTTCCTGGCGTTCGGCGACAGTGTGACGGCGGGCGAAGTCACGGTGCCGACGACGACAGCGCTCGACGAGCTCGGCTTCCCGTCGTTCAAGCTGGTGGTCGTCCCGACGGCAGCGTATCCCGCGCAACTGCAAACGCTCCTCCGCAACCGCTATCTCACCCAGGCGAGCACCATCACGGTCGTCAATTCAGGCGTCGGCGGCGAGTGGGCGGAGGACAGCGTCCGCCGCTTCTCCGACGTCTACGCCCAGATGCGGCCGCAGGTCGTGCTGCTGCTCGACGGCTACAACGATCTGTCCGCGCTCGGCTCCCCTGCCGTCACGTCCGCGTCCGTTGCAGTTGACGCGATGGCGCGGCAGGCACGGCTCGGGGGATCGCGCGTATTCATCGCGACGCTCCCCCCGCCGCGGGCCGGCGGCCGCCTCACGCTGCCAGCGTCGCTCATCACGAGCTACAACGATCGAATGCGGGCCATCGCGGCGCAGCAGGGCGCGACACTGGTCGACCTCTACTCGGCGCTGGTCGGAAACGTCACGCTGTACATCGGCATCGATGGCCTCCACCCTAACGAAATCGGCTACCAGAAGATGGCCGAGACGTTCTTCAACGCCGTCGTCGCCACCCTCGAGACCCCCTGACGCGACGGCCTGGGCAACAACGGCCGCTCACCAGCTCGACGCTCCGGCGAGTTCCTGAAGGCGATGCGAGAATGAAAGCCGATGAGCGCCGACCTGGTGCGGGCTTCCGGCCTGTCGCGTCGTTTCGACGAGAGGATGGCCGTCGCCGATCTGTCGTTTACGCTCGGGGCCGGCGAGGTGCTGGCGCTGCTTGGCCCGAATGGCGCCGGCAAGACCACCACTTTCCGGCTTCTCGCCGGACTATTACTGCCAACTGCGGGAACGGTCACAATCGCCGGCGAGCCGCTGACGCGCGACACGGCTGACGCCGTGCGCGGACGCGTCGGACTTCTCACTGAAGCGCCGGGCCTCTGGGACCGGCTGACGGTGCGCCACAACCTGTTGACGTTTGCCGAATTGCACGGCGTGGAGCGCCCGCGCGAACGTGTTGACGAGATCATGCGGGCAGTCGGCCTGTCCGCGAGAGCGGAGGATCGAGCCGGTACGCTGTCGAAGGGCTTGAAGCAGCGGGTCGCGATCGCCCGAGCGCTGATCCACGATCCGTCGGTCGTCCTCCTCGACGAACCGACCGCGGGTCTCGATCCGGAGAGCGCCCGTTACGTGCGCGACCTCGTGCGCAGGCTGCGCGGACAGGGGCGAGCGGTAATGGTGTCTACACACAACCTGGCCGAGGCGGAGGAGCTGGCGGATCGCATCGCGGTGATGAACACGCGGCTGCTTGCCTTAGACACGCCCCGGTCGCTGCGGGAGCGGCGGCGCGGCGGGCGCGTGGCCGTGGAGCTGGATGGCGGTGCGGCGCCGTGGGCGGAGCTGGCGGCTCGCGGTGGTCATCACGTGATCGATGTGGAGAGCGATCGACTGACCGTCGCGATCGACGCAGCCCACACGGTGCCCGATCTCGTCACCGCTCTCGCCGGCGGCGGCGCCCGCATCCAGCGCGTGACGCCGGAGGAGCCGTCGCTCGAGGAGACTTACCTGGAGCTGGTCAGGCAGGATGGCTAGCAGCTGGTCCCGAATCGCAGCCCTCGCCCGCAAGGACGTGGAAGAGGTGCGACGTCAGCCCGGCGTGTTGATCCCGGCCGTCGCCATGGTCGCTGCCGTGGCCTCTCCCGGGTTCCTCCTGCTCATCGTCGCACCGCGATTCACCGGCGTCGCGCTGGCCGATCCAGACCTGGTGGCTGCCGCCGAAAGCGTATCGGCGCAGCTGCCGACACTGAGCAACCTGACGCCGGAGGGGCGGGCCCAAGCCTTCCTGCTGCAGCAGTTCCTGATGTTCAGCCTGCTGGTGCCGATCTTCGCGGCACTCTCACTGGCCGCCCAGGCCTTCGTCGGCGAGAAGCAGTCGAGATCGCTCGAGCCGCTGCTGACGACTCCGATCACGGTTCCCGAGCTCCTGCTGGGCAAGGTGCTGACACCGCTCCTGCTGGCGCTGCTGCTGATGGCAGCGACCTACCTGCTCCACCTCGTCGTGATGCTCACATTGGGCGAGGCAGGGGTGTGGCGGACTCTCTTCTGGCCGCGAACCTTGATGCTCTACCTGTTGATCGGGCCGCTCGTCTCGGTGACCGCCCTCCTGAGCGCTGCAATCGTCTCGTCGCGCGCCAACGACGCCCGCTCCGCGCAGCAGCTGGGCGGCCTCATCGTTCTGCCGCTGACCGGACTGTTCGTGGCCCAACTGGCAGGCCAGTTCCTGATCAATACGACCGCTCTTGCGCTGACTGCCGCGGCCTTGCTGATCGTGAATCTCGGCCTCGTCTGGGCCGGGGTGCGGGTGTTCCAGCGCGAGACTATTCTGTTGCGGTGGAAATAGTGAGCGACTTCGGCTTGCGAGGTCGCGCGTCCATTGGCGATTGAGGGATTGACGATTGATGATTTATTGACGATCCGAAGGTTGCGGGATTGCGGCATTCGATTGACGATGGACGGATTGGACGGATCCGACAATTTCGGAAATCACGATTGGTGATTGATTCTGATGTGGCGCGATGCCTGCTGCACAAATCTTCAATCGTGATTCCGAAAATCTCTCAATTCCCTATTTCCCCAATCGTCAATCGAATGGCGCAATCCTTCAATCCCCCAACCGTCAATAAATCGTCAATCCTCAACCCTCAATCGTCATTGGGCCGGCGGTCCGAACAGACTACTTTCTACCGTAGGCAGTAGACGCAGCGAGGCGGTCGAAGTGGCTGTAAGCGGCGGCGGTCAAGTCCTGGATGGCTCGACCGCCCTCTTCGTCGTTCTTCAGGTAAGTGGTCATCACCGCGATTGAGAACGGACGGCCGGCGACGTCAACCACTCCGGCCTCGGTGCGAACGCCGTCCAGGCCGCCAGTCTTGGTGTAGACCGGGACGCTTGCCGGAACCGCGGCGCGGATCGAGCCGGACACCAGCTTGAGCATCTTCATCGCGGTCTCGCGGCTCTCCGGCTTCAGTCCTTCGCCGCGCCACAGCAGCTCGGCGATCTTTGCCAGCGACTGCGGGCTGGCGACGTTCTCGTCACCGCGCTTGACCGCGGCGCCGTCCATCATGAGCCTTCGCAATCGGATATCGCCGAGGCCGAGCCCGGCCATCCTCGCGTTCACCTTGTCCATGCCGACCGCCTGGATGACGACGTTGGTGGACGAGTTGTCGCTGACCATGATCATCAGCGTTGCGTGATCGCGCAGCGACAACGACGCCGTGGTCAGGTGCTGCACGACGCCGGTGCCGCCAACCAGCTGGGCCTTGTTGATCGGCGACGGCGTGTCGAGTTGCAGCGTGCCTGCCTCCACTTGCTTGAACAGTTCGTACAGCACCGACAGCTTGATTGCGGACGCAGTCGGGAACGTGTCCTTCTCCATGCGCGCGGCGACGCGCTCGCGGGTGGTCAGGTCGGTGACGATGTAGCCGACGACGCCGTCGAGGCTGCTGGCGATGCGATCGAGCGTGCGGACCAGTTGCGCGTTGAGCGCAGCCTGCAGCGGGCCACTGGGTGGACCTCCTTCCGATTGTCCCTGGGCGGCGGCCTGTGGTCGGGCAAACACGGCACAAAGCAGGAGGAGACTCGCGAGCAATGGGCGCATGGCGCGCGGATTATATCCGGTTGGCCGAGCGGTGGCTTGGCGCGATAATCCTGGGCGCCGCACTGGGGGCGGCTGGTATGACGCGACTCCACCCGGCCTGTGCCCGCTATCTCACCGCGCTGCTGTCGGCCTGCGTTTGCGCGGTTGCCGTGCTCCCGGCCCAGCAGGGCGCCCTCTCGCCGGCCGAGCAGCAGCGGCGCCACGACCTCGAAGACCAGCTGCAGTCGGTGGCCATCGTCGAGCGGAAGGTGATGATTCCGATGCGCGACGGCATTCGCCTCGCCACCGACATCTACCGCCCGAAGGACGCCGCCGGGCCAGTGCCGATCGTGTTCTCGAAGACGCCCTACAACTTCAATTACTGGGACGTGCGGAACCGCGTACCCGCAGACATGTCCACGCCGCTCGACGCCGTCAAGCGCGGCTACGCCTACGTCATCCAGAACGAGCGCGGCCACTTCTTCTCCGAGGGCAATTACGACATCCTCGGCGCGCCGTATACCGATGGCTACGATGCCATCGACTGGCTGACGCGCCAGTCGTGGTCGAACGGCAAGGTCGGCACCACCGGGTGCTCCTCGACCGCCGAGTGGCAGCCGGCCGTGGCGTCGCAAGGGCATCCGGGGTTCGCGGCGATGAACGTGCAGGGCTTCGGCGCCGGCGTGGGCCGTGTCGGCCCCTACTATGAGCAGGGCAACTGGTATCGCGGCGGCGCCATCCAGATGCTCTTCATCACCTGGCTCTATGGCGAGCAGAACCAGGTGCGCCCGCAGTTCCCGATGGAGACGAGCCGGGAGGACCTTGTCGCGGCCTCGCGCCTCTTCGACCTCGCGCCGCAAATGCCGCCGGTCGACTGGGACAAGCTGCTGCGGCACCTGCCGGTGCAGGACATCATGAAGGAGGCCGAGGGGCCGCGCGGCATCTTCGCCGACAAGATGGGGGTACCGACCGGGGGCGCGATGGTCCGCCGAACGCCGAACGACCCGGCCTGGTACAAGGGCGGCCTGTGGCACGACAACATGCCGCTGAACGTGCCCGGCCTCTGGTTCATGTCGTGGTACGACGTGTCGGTCGGCCCCAACCTCGAGATGTTCAACCACGTGCGGAAGACGGCGAGGGGCGCGGTCGCCAATCAGCAGTGGGCAATCATCGCGCCGGTCGCGCACTGCTCGTACACGCGCGCCACCGCCGACACCATCGTCGGCGAGCGCAGCATGGGCGACGCGCGGCTCGACTACAACGAGATCGTCTATTCGTTCTTCGACAAGTTCCTCAAGGGCGATGGCAGGACCCGGCTCGAGACGATGCCGAAGGTGACCTACTTCACGATGGGGAGCAACGCGTGGCAGACCTCGGACACGTGGCCACCGGCGGGGGCCCAGCCCCGGACGTTCTACCTGTCGAGCGGCGGCAAGGCGAATTCGTTGTACGGTGATGGCGCGCTGGCGGCTGCCGCGCCGTCGACGGACGCGCCCGACGCATTCGTCTACGACCCGCTCAACCCGGTGGTGTCCTACGGCGGCAACGTCTGCTGCACCGGGAACGCCGTCCAGGCCGGCTCGTTCGATCAGCGACGGATGGAAGCGCGCTCGGACATCCTCGTCTACACCTCGGAGGCCTTCAAGGAAGGAACCGAGTTGAGCGGGCCGATCACACCGACGCTGTACGTTTCGTCTGACGCCAAGGACACCGACTTCACGGTCAAAGTGCTCGACGTCTATCCAGACGGACGCGCCTACAACCTCGATGAGTCGATTCAGCGGATGCGCTATCGCGACGGCTACGACAAGCCGCTGGCGTGGATGGAGAAGGACAAGGTCTACAAGGTCGCGTTGCAGCCGCTCAACACGAGCAACTACTTCGCGCCGGGACATCGGCTGCGGATCGAGGTGTCGAGCAGCAACTTCCCGCGCTTCGACCGGAACCTCAACACCGGCGGCAACAACTACGACGAGAGCAAGCCGGCGATCGCGCGAAACGCGGTGCACCACTCGACGCAGTACCCGTCGAGCGTCACGGTGAGTGTAGTGCCGGCGCGCGGCGCGACGAGCGCCGGCAGGTAGGCTCTGCGCTGCAGGCTCTCGGCTTTAGGCGTGTCGCGCTTGTCCCGCTGTGTATCGATCTTCCGTCGTGCCACGTTGCGCCCCCGCCGCCCGTCCTCGCCAGCGTGGCAGCGAAGGAGATCGATATACCTGCGTGACGCCGTGACAGGCCTAGAGCCTGAAGCCTAAAGCCTGACCAGCGCGAGCCACGACTCAGCGAGCGTGATCGTAGGCTTGCAGATGCTCGCGCAGCAGATCGCGGCCGAAGTCGCCCTGGAAGTCGCGCCACACCGCGTGAATGTGGTTGCCGTCGTTCTGGGTGTTGTCGTACTCGATCAGGAACGTCGGACCCTGCACGCGGTAGTAGTGTTTCGCGCCCTTCTCCACCGGGCCGGCCCACGCGAACGTGATCTTGTCAGGGCCGGCAGCCTTGAGCCGTGCCATGCGGTCGGCCGCGAGATCGTCGGCGACGATCGAGGTGT
Source organism: uncultured Acidobacteriota bacterium (assembly GCA_963709325.1). Classification (GTDB taxonomy): domain Bacteria; phylum Acidobacteriota; class Vicinamibacteria; order Vicinamibacterales; family UBA2999; genus VFZN01. The sequence goes on from CAVPVV010000003.1 coordinate 1,644,167, forward strand.
AGGCGTCGATCAGCCGCATCAACGCGGCGCGTTGATCGGCGGTCATCGCCGCGGCCGCGATCCCCGCCTGCGGCAGCGGCGCGATGTCGTTCTTGTTCATCGTCAGGATGTCGCCGGGTGCGACGCTCTCGTAGATTGCCGCCTTCCGCTGCCCATCGTCGAGCGCGATGACCATGGCCCGGCCGAGATCCTCGAGCGGCGCGAGGACGCGCTTGCCCTTCTCGGGACCGTCGCGGACCTCGGCTGGATTCGAGCCGGTGAAAGTCGGTGAGGTCGCCGCCGCCTTGTTGCCGGTGATCGTGAAGTGCAGCGAAAGATGGTGCCCCTCGACGCGCCAGCCCCATGCCGATTTGTCTCCGGGCGTGCCGAAGACGGAGAACTGGTAGTCGAGCGGGTCGCGCGCCATCTTCCCGCCGGTTTCGATGGCCCGCAGCACGTTCTCGAGCTGGATGATCGAGGAGGCGGTGACGTAGCCGCGCTGGCTGAGGCCGGCTTTGAGCAGGTCGTGGGCGCGGGCCTTCTGCGCCTCGGTCATCGTGCGGAACGACAGCCCCTTACGCGGGAACATCTCGTTCGGGATGAAGTGCCAGCGCAGCCGCTCCTCCGCGGTCATCGCGAACGTCGCCTGCTGCCGCTGCTCGGGCGTCAGCTCTGCGAGAAACTTCGTCGCCGCCTGGCTCATCGCCGCAATCGAGCGCTCGGCCGCAATCATCTGGCCGATCGGCAGGCAGGCGAGGATCGCGCCGGCCGCGAGGACACGGATCCGCGTTGACGACGTCATCGGAGTGCTCCTTTCCGCCTTCGCCATAAGCTCCGGCGGACACGCTGCCTTCTGGCTTTTGCCTTCGGCCCTATGCCTTTCGCGTTCGACGCTCTCGCCTTTCATTTCTGAGTCTTCGGGTCCCCCGGATGGTATTCCCGCTCGGTGTGGCCCTTCAGGTCCTCCCGGTAGAAATACACATCGCGCAGGTTGCCGGTCGCGTAACGCTCCGCCTGATCGTTGAAATGCTTCGAGGCCGGAACCGAGTTGAGACCGCCCGCCGTCACCGCCTTGGCCTTGACGCGATCGCCAAACTCCACTGCCGCCACGAAACTGTTGCCGCTGGTGCCGTACCACTTCTTGGTGGTCTTGGTCGGCCGGGCGCCGAACGAAGCGAGCGAGCCCCATCGGGCGGATGAAAACGCGACCGGCGTGCTCGGTCCCTTGTCGTCGAACGGCTGAACGAGGTCGCCGGTGAGCCGCTGGAAGCGGTTGATCTCGCCCCACGGCGTGTCCCACTTGCCGAAATCGCCGGCCAGCTGATCGACTGCAGCCGCGAGCGCGTCGAGTTTCATCTGCGGAGTGGCTTTGGTCCGCATGAACTGATAGGTGGTCACTCCCGCCTTCTGAGCCTCTGGAGCGGACCGTCGCCACAACTCCTCGCCCCAGAAGATTCCGACGCTGTTCGCGACCGAGTCGGCGCCCCAGCGATAGTCCCACTTCCGGAGGAGCTCAATCGGCGCCTTCAGTTTTTCCTTGAGGGGACTCGACGCCGCCAGCCCGTCGTAGCCCTTCACGAGAGTCGGCACCAGCACCGCCAGCTCGGGCTGATTGCTGTCGAAGGCGGCATCGCGCAGCGTGTCGAGGGTGAATCCCTTCTTCCCCTGCAGCACTTCGACCGCGTGCACGCCGCGAGGGTTCTCACCGACGCGATCGAAGTACGGCGGATAGTCCTTTTGCTTCGGACTGTCCGGGCCTGCGGCCGAGTACGGCCAGTTGTTGGTGTTCGCCACCCATCCGCCCTTGGGATTGACGACGTTCGGGCTTTCGTCGAAGGTGTGGATTCCCTGCCAGTCGGTAGCCGGCTTGCTGCCGTCCTGCGGCTTCCCCCAGTCCAGCTTCGGGTCGCGCTTCGGCACGAAGTTCGAGTGGAAGTAGGCGATGTTCCCGTCCGCATCTGCGTAGAGCGTGTTGTTCGATGAGTTGGTGTGGAGGTCCATCACCTTCTTGTAGTCGGCAATGCTCCGTGCCTTGGTCCGCGAGTACGACTGGGTGAGGGCCTTTGTCGGCTCTTCCATCAGCCGCACCGACACCCACTTGCCATCCACCTGGCGGACGATCGGGCCGCGGTGCGTGCGATAGACGGTGAACTCGCGCTGCGCCATGCCGGTCGGCGTCTTGTACGGGATCGACACCTTCTTCACGGTCATCGGCCGCTCTTCGCTGCCGAACTTGTAGAAGACGCCGTTGTCCTTCTTGGTCACGGTCTCGAGGTACTCATCGATGTTGTCCACGCCGCTCGAGGTGTGCATCCAGCCGGCTTTGTCGTTGAAGCCCTGGTAGATGAAGAACTGGCCCCACGTGAGCGCGCCGTAGGCGTTCAGGCCCTCTTCGCTCACCATCTGCGCTTCTTCACGGAAGAAGAACGAGGTGTGGGGGTTGATCCACAGCAGCGCCTTTCCCGAAGCGGAATTCGCCGGCGCAATCGCAAAGCCGTTGGAGCCGGTCGGCTCTTCCGGGTACTCCAGCCCGGACTCGGCGGGGCGGAGCGACGCCGCCTTTTTCGAGGCCTCGTCGCCGGCGTAGAACGCTTCCAGCTGCGACAGCGAGATGCTCTCGATATCGCCGCCGATGCTCCCCTCGCTGAAGCTGAGCGCCATCCACGGCTCGAACTGCTTGATCACCCGCGGCTTCACGTCGGCGTGGGTGGCGAGGTAGAAGTTGAGGCCGTCGGCCCACCCGTCCATCAGCTTCTGGAGCCACTCGGGGCTCTGCTGATACTTCGCTTTCATGTCCTCCGGGTCGATGAACATCTTCATCCGCAGGTCGCGCCAGATCTCCGCCTCGCCTTCGGCCTCGGCCAGGCGGCCCTGGCTGTTGATGAAGTTCGTTTCGACGCGGTTGAAGTCGTCTTCCGCCTGCGCGTACATGAGCCCGAACACCACGTCGGCGTCGGTCTTCCCATAGACGTGGGGGACGCCCCAGTCGTCGCGAACGATGGTGATCCCCTGCGCACGCGTGCGCCAGGCGGCGACCTTCGGATCCTCGGCCGGGGCCGAAGGAGTGGACGACGAGCAGGAGGCGGCCACCAGGGCCAGAAGGAGGACGAGCTTTCTCATGGTGCGGGATTCTATACGGGTTCGCGGGGTCGCGGGGTTCTCGAGGTTCTCGGGGTTCGCGGGGTTCGGGGTGCCTTCCGGCGTCAGCGCTGGAAGAGGTAGGTCGCCTTGAGCACCAGCTGATGATCCTTCCGGCCGAAGAGGTCGGCCGGAAGGCCGGTCTGGACGACATCGTTGTAGACGACGTAGAGGTCGCTGCCGGGCCGGTAGATGAAGTTGAAGCGGATGTTGTTCGAGAACTCGTAGGTGCTGGTGTTGTACTGGGTCAGGCTGCGGATCGTCATCCGCGGGGTGAAGGTGTAGTCGACGCGGACCGAGGCCAGGTTCACGACGAAGTCACCCCACGGCATCTTGACGTCGTTGCGGTTGTACTGGCCCTCTGTGGACAGCCGGCTCGAGAGGCGCACTCCGGCCGCCGCGTTCAGGTTCATGCGGGTGCCGTCGTAGAACTCGGTGGGCGACACGGTCAGCCGCTCGTAGAGGCGCTTCCCCGGACTGGTGTTGTAGGTGAAGATCCACTCGTCCATGGTGTACGAGCCGATTGGAATCGTCACCGTCGGCCGAATCCGGAACGGCTGGTCCAGCACGTCGAGGGTCTGCTGGTAGATGACGTTGATGAACGAGTCGTCTCGAAGCGTCGTGCCCAGCATCAGGTGATTCTGCCGGCCGATCATCCGGTTGGTCTGGTCGGTGATGTAGGTGAGCACGTACATCGGCTCGAGGAGCTTCACGCGGCCGGCCTTCGGGCGCGGCGTCGGCCCGAAGTAGGCCTTCGTGGTCCGGATGCCGGTTCGCTGCACGAAACCCGCCTCGGCGTTGAAGTTGTCCTGCACGTCGAGGTAGTTGAGCCAGAGGTTCCACTTCGGGTCCCGATAGGCGATACGGCCGTACCACGCCATGTCGTCACCATCCTTGCCTGGGGTGGCGGTCTTCGCGAGGAACGAGCTGACTTGGAAGTTACGCCCAATCGCCAGGTTCGCATCCACGCCCATCGTCTGGTTGTAATGGTCGCTGCCGTTCACCGACGACTTGTTGATGAAGAGCGCCCCGACCCGGGAGCGCGCGAGGATGTCGCGGCTGTAGCGCGAGACGAAGAAGTTGTCACCCGGCTTGGCGAACGCGGCGTCGGTCTGGATGTCGAGCACGCCGACGTTGTTCCGGCCCGACTTGCCCGCCAGTCGCATCCCGCCGATGATCGGCACCGGGTTCCCGCCCTCCGACAGCCCGATGCGACGGCTGAAGAAGAGGTCGGTCTGGACCGGCGCCGAGGTGAAGGCGCTGCCGGTTCCCATCGTGAAGAAGTTCGAATTCTCCAGGAAGAAGTCGCGCTTCTCGGGATAGAACAGGCCGAAGCGCGTGAGGTTCACCTGCTGCTCGTCGACCTCGACCTGCGCGAAGTCGGTGTTCACGGTGAGATCCAGGTTGAGCCCCGCAGTTACACCGTAGCGGGCGTCGAGCCCGACGTCGTGAATCGCGTCGTTGACGGTGGTGTCCGGGGACAGCTGCTGATTGCGGGCGCCGCCGACCACGAAGGGCTTCAAGCGCAGATCCAAGCCGCGGCTGATGCCCTTGAGATCCCGCAGCTCGCCAGCCAGGCTGACGCGCGTCAGGGTGTAGGCGCGCGGAATCGGCGACCAGAGCTCGATCTCGTTCTTGCGGCGAACGTGACGCTGGAAGTTGATGCCCCAGATCTGATCGGCGACCGGCTTGAAGCGCACGGTGCTGAACGGAATCGAGATCTCGGCGGTCCAGCCGTCGGGGACGATTCGGGCGGCGGCATCCCAGACGCCGTCCCAGTTGCGGTTGATGGTCGAGGTCGTGGTCGTTCCGCGGCCGCCGCCTTCACCCTCGTCGAAGATCTGCTGTTCCAGCTTCGCGCCGAGCGGGGTGGTGAGGAACATGTAGCCGTTCCGTGAGTCGTGGAACGTGTCGAGGATCACCTGGAAGTTGTCCTCGTCGAACAGCCGATCGGCGTCGCGCCGCATCTCGGTCGCCACAACCGGCTCCGAGGCATGGGCGTAGATCCCGATGTAGAGGTGCCCTTTGTCGTAGAGCACGCGGACCTCGGTTCGGTCGGTGGCCGGTTGCCCGATGTTCGGCTCCTGCTGCACGAACGTGTCGACCAGGTTTGCCTGCTGCCAGGCCGCCTCGTCGAGTACGCCGTCGATATGGGGAGCGTCGGCGGTAAACACCGCTCCGATGAAGGGGCGTTCCCGGCTGGATTGGGCGAAGGCGGCAGCCGGAATCAGCAGGGCAAGGCCGGCTAGCCTGATGGCGGCGAGAAGGTGATGACACATCGAATGGATTAGATCCGCTGATGATATCACGGTCACCTCAGCCGGTCTTCCGCGAGACGAATACGCGACGGCCCCACCGATCGGGGACGACCACCGTTGTCATGCCGATTCTGTCGAGCCGCTCGAGCCAGATCGCTTCCGCGAAGAGTCCCTCGTGGTGTTGGTCGAGTTCGGCCCGCATCCCGCCGTCCGCGTCACGAACGACGATGGTGTAAGCCACCTCCATGGCCTCGTCGGCGGGATCCGGATCCCACGACCATTCCAGGTAGCGAAGGGCGCGGCCGTCCTCGCCATCGTGGCCGCCCCAGTCCGTGCCGGGCTCGAAGGTCTCCTTCACGTAGTCGGGGGCGACGATCACGGTTCCGCCTGGGCGGCAGTGGACCGCCGCGGTCCCGAGCGCCGCCTCCAGATCGTCGCGGGTGACGCAGTAGGCGATGGCATCGTGGATGAGCACGACGTCGAACACGCGGTTGAGCCGCAGGCTCCGCATGTCGCCCTCGATGTGCTCCACTTCCGGGTTCAGCCGACGGCTCACCGCCAGCATGTCGGGCGAGATGTCGCTCAGGGTGACGTCGAAATGCGCCTTCATGTGGGAGGCGAGATTGCCGCCACCGGACCCGAGCTCCAACAGGGTCGCGCGCTCTCCCGGCCACCGCTCGATCATCGACAGAAAGGAATCGGCTTCTTTCGCATAATCTGCGGGCGACGACAGGAGCGGCCACCACGGCGCGAGCGAGGTGTACATCTTCATGGTCGGAGTCAGGAGATAGGAGATAGGCCGCTCACGGCACAAGCACGGCCGCGCCCTGGATGCGCCCGTCGCGGACCGTTGCGAGCGCCTCGTTGGCCTGCTCGAGCGGGAACGGGGTGGCATCCACTCGAAGCCGGATGCGTGACGCATGCTCGAGGAAACGCTCGCCGTCATCGCGCGTGAGATTCGCCACCGAGCGAAGGACTCGCTCCTGCCAGAGAGCGGCGTAGGGAAACGACGGGATGTCGCTCATATGGATGCCGGCGCAGACGACTACTCCGCCAGGCCGGACTGCCCGAAGCGCCACGGGCACCAGAGCTCCGACGGGAGCGAAGATGATCGCGGCGTCGAGCGGCTCGGGCGACGGATCGCCCGATCCGCCGGCCCACACCGCGCCGAGCGCGCGGGCATGCGCTTGCGCGGCCTGGTCGCCGGATCGCGTGAACGCGAAGACGGTCCTGCCGTCAGCGACCGCCACCTGGGCGAGGAGATGTGCCGCGGCGCCGAAGCCGTACAGACCGAGTCGAGCCGCGCCACCTGCTGAAGGACGCTCCGTGGCCTGCCGGTATGCGCGGTGGCCGATGAGGCCGGCGCAGAGCAGCGGTGCGGCGTGAACGGCGTCGTAGCGATCCGGCAGCGGGAAACAGAACCGCTCGTCGGCGACCGCGAACTCGGCGTAACCGCCCTGCCGCGTGTAGCCGGTGAAGCGCGCCTGCACGCAGAGATTCTCTGCTCCGGCGCGGCAGTAGGCGCACACGCCGCAGGTCCAGCCGAGCCACGGAACCCCGACTCGGGCACCCTCTTCGAAGCGGTTCGCGCGATCGCCGCGCCGAACAATCCGCCCGACGATCTCGTGACCGGGCACGAGCGGCAGCGCCGGATCGGACAGCTCGCCATCGACCACGTGGAGATCGGTTCGGCACACCGCGCAGGCCTCGATGCGCAGCAGCACTTCGCCGGGCCCGGGCGCGGGCTGCGGCCAGTTGGCGAGGCGGAGCGGCTGTCGCGCCGCCTCCAGGATCATCGCGCGCATGGCGATTGGCTCACAGGTAGCTCACCCACCATTGTGAGCTGCGCGCTTTCCACGCGCCAACGGCGCGGCAGGCGGGATACAGCGCCAGGACCACGGCGATCCAGACGACGTATGCGACCCAGAGGTCGTATCCGAAGTCAGGTGGGTAGCTCGCGCGCGGGCCGCCCATCGACGGAACCGGCTCACCGATGAACGCCCAGGCCGCGGATCCGTACCGGGCGAGCGCCAGTCCGGCCGAGGCCAGATGCGCCAGGAAGAAGTGCGCGACGAAGTAGAAGAGCGGCGCGCGGCCGTAGACCGCGAGCGGGTGACTGGATCGGACACCCGACCGATCCAGCCACGCAAGCCCGACCAGCGCCGGCCCCAGCGTCATCAGCAGGAACGCGAGCGAGGGCGGATACTTCGTGGTGTTCAGGAACGACAGCACGGTGAACACCGCGGTCGGCTGCGACGACCAGGGCACGGGATCGCCGTACCCGTTGATCGCCCTCAGCAGCACGAAGCCCAGCGTCGCCGCGATCCCCGCCAGCAGCAGGATGCGCTGCCGTGCTGCCGCGTCTTGCTCGAACACGGGCCCGGAGGCCAGCCCCAACGCCATCACCGCAACCCACGGCATCAACGGGTAGGCCACGATGAATGTGATCCCCGCCAGCCGGATCGCGCCAACCTGGTGCAGGACGGTCCACAGCGGCGCCGCTGATCCCAGCTGCGCGGCCGCGATCGGATCGAGCAGGTTGTGTAGCGCGATGACGGCGACCGCCAGACCCGCGAGAACGCGACGCGGCAGCCACACACCGGCGGCGAGGACGACCATGCTCGCGCCGATCACCCAGAGGACGATCAGCAGCACCGGATACGCCGAGAACAGCGAGAAGTTGTAAGCGACTCGCATCACGGTCAGTTCGAGCAGCACGAACCACAGGCCGCGACTGACCAGGAACCCGGCCAGCTCGGGTCGCGACCGGCCTCGCCGCGACCAGAAATACGCGCCCAGGCCGGCGGTGAACAGAAACGTGGGCGCGCAGAAATGCGTGATCCAGCGCGTCAGGAACAGCGCGACGGTCGTTTGCTGGAGATCGGTCGGCGACGAGACCATCGCCTCGCGATGGATGAAGTCGCGGACGTGATCCAGGGCCATCACGATCATGACGGCACCGCGCGCGGCGTCGATCGCGGCGATCCGGGCGCCGGCCCCGGTCAGAGGTTCTCCTGGATGAATCGCGGGCTGATGTGCACGTCGAGCTGCACCAGCGGCTCGTCGCCGATCGCTTTGAAGCTGTGAATCTCTCCGGCCTTGATCACGAAGACATCGCCGGCGCCGCCTTCGAACTCGATGCCGTTCACGTTCCAGCGGCCACGCCCCGCCTGCACGAACTGAATCTCGTCATACGGATGGCGATGCGGTCCGGGCCCGCTGCCCGGTTGGCCGTTGAAGAGAAACACCGACACCTGCGTGTCGCCGTGATCGGCGCCAACGAAGTTGTGCGAGCTGCCCTTGAACGGCAGGTCCTCCTTGCGAACCCGGTGCATACGAGCTCCTTGAGTCTAAATTTGCTAACGCTCAAAGCGTCTCACTCCACTTTCGCGCCGTGCTCGAGCAGCAGCTGCTTCAGCACCGAGCGGTGGCAGTGGCTCTCGTCCTCGCAGTAACAGCCGACCGAGAAGTCCGCGCTGTGCGACAGCGCCGCGAGCAGGGCAAGATCGTGCTCGGCGGCTGGCTGTTTCATCTCCGCCCTGTACCGCCTCACGAACCCATTCCACTTCCCCGGCGAATCCGCAGCGAGCCCTTGCTTCATCGTCTCGAGGCTTGGAGCGAGATTCGGGAACCACACGTCGTACCAGTTCTGGTTCGCGAACTCGCTTTTCGGCACCCCGCGCGGCGGACGTCGGACCGTGCCGATGCGCGTTCCTTCCTTCGACTGTCGTGGGGAGCCCAGACGGACGACTCGCACGCTCATCGCGTCACCTCAGTCGTGGAGCACGCCGCCCCACGCCGCCGGGTCCACGTCTTCGACGGTCTGCGAGAAAGTCCAGACGTGTCCGCCGGGATCGACCGCGGTGTACTGGCGTTCCCCGTAAGGGTAGGTCTCGGGCTCGTGAACAAGTTTCGCCCCGTGCTCTCGGGCGCGTGCGCAGTGAGCATCCGCGTCCGCGACCCGGACGAGAACCGAGTGGTTGCCACTTGCCGCGTTGGCTGTGCCACCGTCGCGGACGACGAGCGCGCCGCCTTCGAACATCATCTGGACGCGATGGGTTCCGATGGTCAGGCGCTCGCGAAAGCCGAACGCTCTCTTCAGCCACTCGACGGCGCCGGGGACGTCGGCGTACTGCAGCACGGGAATGACGACCGCCGGTGGAACCGATCGATTGGCGCGCATGGCCGCGATTGTGCCACGGCCGATCACCCTGCCGGATAGTGATTCTCGTCAAGATGCTCGACGGTGAGCGCGTCCACCGGCCACCGCTGAAGTGCAGCAACGACCCGGCCGCGCAGGGCATCGAGCCCGGGGACGTCCACCACCTGTGCGCTCCGCAGAAGCCGCGGCCGTCTCGAGGTGATGTGAATCTCGAACTCACCGGCGAGGTGGTCGTGCGTGAAGACGTCCACCGCCAGTTTCACGCCGTCGTGCTCGAACCAGACGAACCATCCCCAGTCCTCCTGTGTCGCCTCGAGCGACGGATCGTACGCGTCGCGAAGCGCCGGCAACAGCTGGTCCAGGACGAGGTCGCCGCCGATGCAGCAGTCGTTGATGTACGGCTCGCTGCCCGCGCCGGTGAGTGGCTTTCTGAAGCGAATGGAGTACGGCATGCCTTTCGTCCCTCGGTTTGTACCAAGTGCGGCCGGTGCCACCGCGACCGGAGCATCATGGGTCATGCACATTGGCCTGATCGGCGGCATCGGACCGGCGGCAACCGAGTTCTACTATCGGCACATCACGGCGGCGCATGCCCGCGCGAAGCGGCCACTCGACCTGACCATCGTTCACGCCGACGCGCAGGATCTGGTGACGAATCTCCGCGCCAACCGGCGCGATGCCCAGACAATGGTGTTCGAGAAGTTGACCCGCCGGCTGGCCGCCGCCGGCGCGGATCAGGTTGCCGTGACCTCAATTGCCGGGCATTTCTGCCACCGTGAGTTCGAGGCGGTTTCGCCGCTGCCGGTCCTGAGCATCATTTCCGCGGTGCAGAGTGCACTCGCCGCCAAAAGCGTGACGCGCGTCGGCCTGATCGGCACGAAGGTGGCGATGGCAACAGGGGTGTACGGCGCCCTCGATGGGCTCGACGTCCGCGTCCCATCGGGAGACGACTTCGACGCGACCGAACGCGAATACCTCGGCATGGGAACGAGCGGCGCGGTGACTGCGGCGCAGCGCGCGTTCTTTTTTCGTATCGGAGGCGCACTGTATGGCCAGGGCGCCGAGCTGATCGTGCTCGCCGGCACCGACCTGTTCCTCGTCTTCGACGGTCAGGACTGCGGGTTCCCTACTTTCGATTGCGCGCTGGCCCACATCGGAGCGATCACGGCCCGCACCCTTGGCGCGCCGGCCGATTAGCTGAGCGAGAACGGCGGATACTCGTCCACCATCAGCAGCAGATACGACTCGACCCGCAATCGCCAGCGCAGCGCACCGACGCCGAACAGGTACAGAGCCTGAGGGTAGCTGCCGGTAATCAGGATCGCAAACCAGGCGACGATGCTGGTCAACGTCCACGCGATCAGGATGAACACGAGCGCGATGAAGTGCGGAATCGCGAGGAACAACCGGAAGCCGACGGTGAGCCGGTTCCGCGGCTCCGGCGGATCGATGAGGTCGATCGTCGCGGGATACGGCGCGTCTCCGAACGGCGGGTACTCGTCCTCGAGCAGCATCACGTACGACAGCGCACGCACCCGCCATCGGAGATAGAAGGCGGTGAATTGCCGGATGCCGAGTATCTGGCGCCCGGTGATGACGATCGTGAACCAGCTGACAACGGCGAGAAACGCAGCGACGGCGCCGAGCAGCCCGGTCTCGCTGCCCACGGTGGTTCGATTATCACCGCCCGACGCGGTGCCGAAGCCCATGCCGACGCCACCGACCAGAATCAGGTGCGGGATCGCGAGGATCAAACGAAACGCGGTGGTGAGGCGGTTGCGGCCGGTGACGAGCGGGGAGACGTCGATGGAAACCGGGTGCGGCATGCCGTCACTATACGCGGGTGCGCCAGTGCGGTTGAGCGGTCGCGATCAACCCGATCGCAGCCAGGCCCGCGAAACCCGCTCCGGCAATGAACGTCCACGAGGCGCCGAGGCCGCTCCAGAGGGCGCCGGCGAGAACGCTGGCCACGAGCAGCGCACTGCCGCTGATCAGGTTGAAGATGCCGAACCCGGTGCCGAGGAACTCCGCGGGAGCGATGTCCGCAACCAGCTTCGAGAGCAGGCCCTGGGTGGCGGCCATGTGCAGCCCCCACAGCGCCGTGCCCGCAAACACCGCCAGCGGCGAGCGGGCGATGGCCAGCGCAACATCGGCCGCAACCAGCAGCATCAATCCGATCACCAGCAGCGTCCGCGGGCTGAGGCGATCGGCAGCGGCGCCCGCCGGGTACGCGCCGGCAGCGTAGATGACGTTCATGACGATCATCACCAGCGGCACGTAGCGCAGGGCCAGCCCGACGTCCTGGGCGCGTAACACCAGGAACGCCTCGCTGAACCGGGCCAGCGTGAAGACGCCGCCAACGAGAACGACCAGCCAGTAGCGCGAGGGAAGCCGTCTGATGTCCGACACGGTAAGCGCAGCTCTCCTTTGGCTTCTCGGACCGGCGCGCTCCGGCTCCCTGACGTACGCAACGAGAATCGCCACGGCGAGGAACGCTGGGGCGACACCCACCCACATCACGGTTCGGAGATCGCTCGCCAGCAGCGTCATGAGGGCGACGGCAACGAGCGGACCTATCAACGCTCCCACCGAATCGAGCGACTGGCGAAGCCCGTAGGCGGCGCCGCGCCGGTGGGCCGGCGTGATCTCCGCGATCAGCGCGTCCCGAGGCGCACCGCGGATGCCCTTGCCGACACGATCCACGAATCGCGCGGCGAACACCCAGCCAACCGACGAGGCGAGCGGGAAGATCGGCTTGGTGCACGCCGCGAGCAGATAACCGAACACCATCACCGGCTTGCGCCTGCCCAGGTAATCGCTCAGCGCTCCCGAAAACACCTTCGTGATCGCGGCCGTCGCTTCAGCCACGCCTTCGATCAGGCCGACGGTGTTCATCGAGGCGCCCAGCACGGAGACCATGAACACCGGCAGCACGCTGTGGATCAGCTCGGACGAGACGTCCATGAACAGCGAGCCGAACCCGAGCGCCCAGATGCCCGCGGGAAGTGCCTGCCAGGACGCTGGCGCCAGCCCCGGAGAGCTGCGTTTGTCGGAAGGAGCGCCCATTCACAAGCGACCGAAGGGCCCTGACTACGGCGCGATCACACGCGTATTGACGCCCGTGCGAGGTCGTAGCGGAACGACTCGCCGCCCGCTCCGGCGCCCGGCGCGCCGCCGCCTTCGCCTTTCCAGTCGCCGAGCAGGGCCGTGCAAGCGGCGCTCAACGCTGGAGCGGCTGCCTGGCTGGCGTGACCGATGACCGGCGCCGCACCGGAACGCGCCCCGAGCAACGCGACGGACAAGCCAGCGATCGCGATCGTGAACAGCCCCAGCGCAAAAGATCGAGTCGCGCGCATCGGGCCACGCTCAGTGTCGATAGGACCACACGTTGCGGGTCATCGACTACCCACGGCTGCCGGCCGGAAGCCACGCAGCGCCGCCCAGCCAAGCGCAGCGAACAGGGCCAGGACGAGCAATTGGGTGACGGCAAACGGCGCTTCGGACTGCGTCGGGGCCAGCGACACCAGTGCGGGCGTCTTGGAAAAGAGCTGCACCACCAGCACGAAGACGTTCAGGTAGAGCGCGGTCACCGCCGTGAGCACGTAAGTAGTGCGCCAGCCACGGCTCATCTGCTTCCAGTAGCGCGCGGCCAGGCACACCGCGAGCACCAGGAGCGACAACACACCGACGACGCGGGCCGGCGATACCGAGGCGGACGGAAACCCGAAACCAGTGGCGCTCGTGAGCACGGTCATGCCCAGAAAGACACCGGTCCACGCGTCGAGACGCGCGCCGGCCATCAGGCCGCCGACCACGACCAGGCCCGCGATCATGCCGACAACGCTGATGACAACGTGAATCAGGGTGAGCGTTGGCAGATCGACGACCATGGCGAGCCCCTTTCGCGCGAAATGAAGCCGACGCGCGAGCGCAGGATATCACCGGCGGGATCACTCTCGCGGAAACCAGCCGTTCACCTCGCCGAACGGAAGCGCCTGCCCCAGCCGGCCGAAGGTGCCGTGCTCCGCGATCTCCTGCGCCGCCTGAATGAAGCCGGTCCACGCCGCGCGCGCCAGCGCGCCGCCGACGCTGATCCGCCGCACCCCGAGACTGGCCAGGTCCTCGACGGTCGTGAAATCGGCGCCGACCAGCACGTTCACCGGCTTCGGCGCCACGGCGCGAACCACCGCGGCGATCTCGGCGCGGGTTCGGATGCCGGGCGCATACAGGCAATCCGCGCCGGCCGCGGCGTAGGCTTCGAGGCGCCGCAGCGTCTCGGCGAGATCCGGCCGGCCGACGATGAAGCCCTCGGAGCGAGCGGTCAGAAGGACCCGCGAACCGCCGGCGTCGAGCGCCCGCCGCGCGGCGCCTACGCGCTCCACCGACAACTGGAAGTCGAAGAGCGGGTGCTCCGCATCGGCAGTCGAGTCCTCGATCGACAGGCCCGCCACACCGGTTTCGGCAGCGCGCGCGACGTTGGCGGCCACGCCCTCCGCCTCGATGGCGAAGCCGCCTTCGAAGTCGCCGTTGACCGGCACAGGCGACAGCGCTGCCATCTCCCGGAAATGGGTCAGCGCATCGTCCACCGTCAGTCCGTTGTCGCGCCTCCCCTTCGACCACGCCCAGCCGGAACTCGTGGTCGCAACCGCCAGGAACCCCAGGCGCGCGAGGAGGCGGAGGCTCCCTCCGTCCCACGGGTTGGGGATGACGAAGGTGCCGGATTCATGAAGCGACCGGAAGCGCTCGTAAACGTTCACACTCGGTCCAATCCAAGTGCCGCCAGCGGGCGAGCATCTGCGTCAACCCATCCCGGCACTTGTCTCTCCACACACTTTAGCTTCTGGCGCCAGGGCCGCGGAGGAACTTCGCCGCGCGCGTTAGTGTTGAGCTGGCCGAGTCAGTTGTTCGTGATCGCGATGATGGTAATCACGACGATCGCGATGACCAGAATCGCGAAGAGCACCTTCCACGGGCTGATCGGATATCGGCCAGCGATCTTTCCGGAGTAGCCGTTGGCGAGTACCTGGAAGGCGCGCGCGCCATACGTGTAAGTCAGCAGCCAGATCGGCACCAGCACGTGCTTGAACGTGCGCCCGGAGAACGTCGGGAAGATGCGGAGGTTGCGATGCGTGTCGCCAGGAACCTGGGCGGCGCACAGACGCTCGAGCGTCGCCCGCATCTGGTTCAGCGACTGCTCGGCCGCGTCGAGCAGCACCACGCGATAGTGCTCCACCACATGACCGGAGAGAAACGCGGTGTCGTAGGGAACGACTTCCTGCGTGGGGAACGGCTCAACCTGCCGCAACAGGTCCAGCGGCAGCCCCTGCGTACCTGGCACCGGCTCATCGTCGAACACGTGATCCACGACGCCCGAGGCCGGCTCCCACCGCACCCGCCGCTCCTGCCGCGTGACCGGGTTTCCCTTACTGTCGCGCCCTTCGACCGAGACGTAGTAGTAATGGCCCGCCTCGGCTTCCCATGGGCAATGTGCCTGTGCGTCGAACGTCCAGTACGGGATGTAGAGGCTGTGGACCGTGTCCACGAGCGCGGTGCGCGCCAGCCGGTTCGGCGCGAACCACTTGCTCCGCCACCAGCCGCGGATATCGTCGCGCACTCGGTTGCGGTCCACCTTGAACGGCAACACACCCTGCGGACGGATCGGTGACTTGATTTCCTGGTAGTCCACCAGCGCCGGCGAGCCGCAGAACTCGCAGTTCTGGCCGACCCGGTCCGGATCGAAGACCATCACCGCGCGACAGCTCTGGCATTGCACGGTGCGCGTGGCGGTCTGCCAGCCACGTTCGTCGGCGGGAAGCTCCCGCAGGGTGGTCACCAGATCCATCTCGGTGACCTTGCCGGTTTCGCGATCGATGGCGTACGGCGATTCGGTGCCGCAGAACGGGCACACGAGCTTCTGCTTGCCCGGGTCCCACTCCGCCTGCGCGCCGCACGCCGGGCACTCGTGCTTCTCGAGCGCGGAAATCTCGCGGGTCGCGGGGTCTCGCGGGTCGCGGGGTTCGCGGCGTTCTCGCGGTTCTCGCGGTTCGCGGGGTTCTCGAGGTTCTCGGAGTTCTCGCCGTTCACGGCGTTCTCGCGACCGCCTATTCGCCCATGTAGGTCGTGAGTGCCGAGCGGCTGATTCGCCAGCTCGATCCGATCTTCTTGCCCTTCAGCTCGCCCGATTCGAGCACCGCCATGACGTCGGCCTCGGACACGCCCAGCGCCCCCGCCGCATCAGCGGGGCTGAGCAACTCGGGAAGGCCAGCCGCGGGGGCAGCAGCCGGCGCGACGGTCGGCGTCGCCTGACCGCCGGCCAACCCCTGCTGGACCATCTGCTGCGCGAGACCGAACCCGACGGCGAGCTCCGCCGCGGCTCCGGCGGGTCCACCGCCACCACCGCTTTCGAAGCCCTTCCCCATCTGGTACTTCACGTAGTCGTTCAGGTTCCCGACCGCCGCCATGCTGGAGCGCTTGTCGATCGCCTGCTCCACCTCGGGCGGCACGGACACGTTCTCGACGATGAAGCTGGTGAGCTCGAGGCCGTACTTGGTGGTGACCGCCGGATTGATCAGCGGCAGGAGCGCCTCGCCCAGCTCCGTGTAACGCGCCGCGACGTCCAGTACCGGGACCTTCGCCGAGGCGATTGCGTCCGTGAAGATGCTGACGATGCGCGAGCGCATCGTGTCGCTGAACTCGTCGAGACGGAAGTTGTGGTCCGAGCCGGCCACCTCGCGAAGGAACGTCTTCACGTCCACGATTTTGAAGTCGTAGGTTCCGTAGGCGCGCACCCGCACGACTCCGAAGTCGCTGTCGCGCAGCATCACCGGGTTGGCCGTGCCCCACTTATTGCCGGTGAACAGCCGGGTGACGACGTAGTAGACGTCTGCCTTGAACGGCGAATTGAAGCCGTAGGGCCAGGACTTCAGCTTGGTGAGGATCGGGATGTTGTCGGTGGCCAGCGTGTGCTTGCCGGGGCCGAACGTGTCGCCGAACTCGCCGAGGTAGACGAACTGCGCGACCTGGGACTCGCGGACGATCAGCTGCGCCCCGTTCTTGATCGCCTTGTCCTCATCGGGAAACCGGTACGACAACGTGTCCCGCGCGTCTTCGGTCCACTCGATGACCTCGAGCAGCTCACCCTTGATGAAGTCCATCAGGCCCATAGCGAAGCGCTCCCTTCAGATCGAAAAGACCTTCGATTGTAGCGCGTACGCATGCGTGGCGGCCGAATCGCGCCATCTTCCCCGACGACTGCTACGGCACGGTCACGACGACGTCGGCCGTCGGGGCGCCGAGCCCGGCGCTGTTCAGCGAGCGGACGCGCAGGTAGTACGTGGTCGGCGGCACGTTCGCGGCGGCGAGCACCGGCACTGCGGTCTGAACGACGGCGGCGTCAGAACGGCCCGGGCCATAGCCCGCCTCGAGCAGATATCCAGAAGGAAGCCCCCCGCTCGTCGGCGGTGTCCATCGGACCGTGACGTTGCGACCGACCATCGTAGCGGCGAGGTCAGTCGGAGGGAGGGGCACTTGCACCGGTCCACCCAGTGTGACCACCACCTCGTTGGACGGCGCGCCCGTGCCGCACGCGTTCCGCGCACGCGTCCGCACGTAGTAGACGCCGGGCGGGGCAGACCCGGCATACGCCGTGACGTTGCCAACCGAGAAGTTTGCCAGGCTCGCCTCACCCGGAGCCGACCCCGCTTCGAGCGTGTAGTCTGCCGCGGACGGGGACGCCGTCCAGGTGAATCTCGCGTCGCGGCCCGCCACCGTGAACGCGAGGGTCACCGGATTGGGCGGTGACGTACACGGCTCGGGGCCGACACGCAGGTACAGTTCGTTGGAGGGCGACCCCGGTCCGAAGCGGTTCCGGCCCACCACCCGCAAGTAGTAGCCGCCATTCGGTGCCGGCGTGGTGAACGACGTGGCGAGCTGGACCGGCAAGGCCGCGAGATCCGCAGCTCCCGGTTGCGAGCCGGCATACAGTGTGTAACTCGAGGGCACGCCACTCGATGACGCGGGTGCCCACGTAAGGGAGACGATGTTGCCGGAAACCGACCCGGCGAGCGTCGGAGCACCGGGCGTGGGGCCGGGCAGGCCAGGGTAGTACTCCAGCGTGCCGTCACCCGCGGTGATGTGGAGGAGTTCCCGCGGTCCGGCGACAACCCTGTTCCAGCGGCTAGTACGTGACGACGCCGACAAAGCGTCGGTGTCGTACTCGAGGCCTGCGTAGAGGCTGCCGGCGACGAAAGCCGCGCTTGACGGCACGCGACCGTCTTGCACCTGGAACCGTGTGATCCCCGCGGTCGGGATGGCCGCTGCACCGATGAAGGGCGCCCCGAACGACTCGCCCGCTATGAACACTCGCGTGCCGTCACCGGCCAGGCCTCGAATCCAGGTGTCGTCGGGCACGACAATCGGCGGTTGAACGAGCGCATGCGACAGGGCGTCGACGGCGGCGAAGCCGGGCCGGAACTGCCCGTTCACGAAACTGAACCAGCCGGCGAGGTAGATGGTGCTGTCGAGTGGCAGCATCGCCTGCAGGATCCTGACTCCTGGTGGGCCGTCGAGCGCGGGCGCCCACCGGCGCAAAGCACCGTCGGCTCCGACTGCCGCAACTTTGTGTCGCAGCGCGCTCGCCACACCCACCCCGGCAATGAGCTCGAACTCACCGCCGAGGTATACCGTGCCGTTTCTCTCGATCATCATGTCGATGCTGCCCGGCTGTCCGTCGCTCCGCGAGACGACGAACCGCCAGTTCTGATCGACAGTGGCCGTGGCGAGATCGGCTCGTTGCAACTCGCCGGTGGTGGCCGATGCGAAGTACAGGTACGTGCCGTCGGTGACCATCGACGAGACGGGCGAGACCACGTGCCGGAGCTGGCGAGCGGGATCGTTGGGGTTCCAGGTGGTCGCCATTCCCGTCGAGGCGTCGACTGCCGCGAGGTAATGGCGCGTGAACCGGTTGGTGCCGGTCGGCCGAGTCATCAGCAAACCGGACGCGGTGGACTCGAGTGGGCTCACAAGGGCCGGAGCGGGATCCCAGGTGTCTACGGACGCCGATGCCACCAGCAGCGCCGCAGTACCAGCGCGGTCAAGGCTGCCCACGCGCTCCATGTCGCCGCTGAAGTAGAGCCGCTGCCCGTCGGTCGCGAGGTGTGTCAAAACCGGCGTGTACGGCAGGCTCGACGGGTCGGGCGCACGCAGGCTGAGGGCCGGGGGGATCCAGGTCGAATCGACTTCTCCGGTGGCGGCCGACAGCGCCGATGGCTGCGGGACGACCTGTCCGTTCACCGTGCGGCTGGTGAGGAACACCCGGTTGCCGACCACTTCGAGATCTGCCAGCGCAGGCACGACGGGGCTCGTCCATCCCGCCTGGGGCGCGAGCGTAGTCAGATCGTAGGCCTCCAGCAGGTGGGAGGGCGCCGGCCTGGCGCGGAAAAGCGTGTTGCCCCGGATCCAGAACTTCGGGTCGAGCGGCTCGTCGGCGAGCCTAGTGGACGATGTGGCGAGCTGGAGCGTGTTCGGAGAGATGACGCCCAGCACGAATTGCCCGCCGCCGCCGCGAACGCGTACTCGGACCACCGGGCCATTCGGGCTTGAACCGAGAAGGCCGATCTCCTCGATTCCTGGATAGACCCGGAATCCTGTTCTGGTGCCGCTCGCCGCATCGAAGGCGGCTACTTGCGCCTGGAGGTAGCGATCCGGCCCGATAATCGCATTCGAGGCGTAAACCACGTTGCCCACGCGCACGGGCAGACCGATGTCGAGTCTGTCGGGGTCGCCGGCATCGATTGCAGGCGCCGCAAACGCGCGGTCCCACAGGCACGAGCTCGCCACCCGCACGATCGTCGTCCCTGCCGGCGGGACGAACGGGCCGCTTTCGTCGACGAACGCATCCTCGGCACGAACGCTGACGAGCAGGCCGCCCACGCCGTCTGGCGTGGCGGCGAGGCCAGTTGCCGGATTGGTGGTGCGAGCGCACTGGGGGCGAGGCTGGCCCGTGATGCGGTCGTAGAACTGAACGGCACTCGTCGACGACGTAAACAGGTGCGGGAAGGTGCCTCCGATGTAAACGGTGTCGCCGTGGACGAGTGCGGTTGTGACGCCTTCGCTGAGCCGCCAGCCAGGCGTGGCCGTGACATCGGCGGAAACGCGCCAGGGCCACGCAGCCGCGCTCAGTCCCAAACCGACCAGCAACAAAGCCGCCGCAAAGTGCTTCCTCACCCGCTCCTTTGTAGCACGGTCGACATCGGAAGGGCTGATTGCGGGTGCGAGCAAGGACTCATATCACCGGTCACCCTTTCGCGAGCCAGCGTGAAAATGCGAGCAGGCCAGCGGAGACGAGGTCGGTGGAGGCGATGTCGTCGAGGAACGACCCGTCGCGGACCAAGCCGGTGAACGCCGCTCCGGTCTGCCGCCGCGCGCGCTCGAGGTTCAGCGGGAGTGCCGGATCGATGGGCTGACCGCTGCGATCCGCCTTCTGCAGCTGCTCGACGAGCGCCTGGGCCTGGCTGATATCCAGCATCGAAAGCGGCGAGCCGCAATGGCCGCAGGCCGAGGACGTGGTCAGGTTCACCGCGGCGCCGCAGTTGGAGCAGTTCACCGTCTGCACGGTGGCGCGGAGCTCGGCGAGCTGCTGCGACGTCAGCGCCCGGACGAATTGCTTCTCCTTCAAAAATTCCAGAAACGTCGTCAGGCGTCCGTGCCCGTTGGGGCAGGCCAGGTACTCGAACCGCGTGTTGCGCTGGATGTCGCGCGTGAGGCGCAACCGGCCATGGCAGCGGGGACACTTTGCCAGCTCGGCGGCGGTCGGCGCCGGGCGCGCGGTTCGTTCGCCGATCAGGCGGAACAGCGTCAGCGTCGAGGCTGGCGCCAGCGCCACGCTCTCGCGCGTGTCGAACCAGATCGACTGACAAGGCTGGCAGATGTCGATCGTGACCGCGCGTCCGTTGTGCGCGTCGAGGGCTTGCCCTGTCATCGGGGCGGCGCATCGTGGACAGTCCATCAGCGGGCTACTCTCTCCGTCAGCAACGCGCGGCGGATGCTACCACGATTGCCTTTTCAGCCCGGCGGGCGGTTCGCGCGGCACTCGCGCGCGATCTCGTCGAGACGTGTGAGCGTCATCGGGTGCAAAGCCAGGAAGCGGCTGGCGTCGAATGCCTGGTCGACAGTGCCGGCAGCGAGGCTCACGCGCAGGATGCGAGCGATGCCCGGATGCACGAGACCGATCGTCCCGGCCAGCACACGGACCAGCGCCAGCGGCATGTGGCGGACGCGCGGCTCACGGCCAGCGACGCGCCCGTAGAGCGCCGCCACCTCGTTCTGCGTCAGGTTTTCCGGGCCGCCGACGTCGATGGCTTGATTGCGCAGGGCGGGATCCGAAAGCGCGCGCACGATCACCGCAGCGACATCACGCACCGCGACGAAGTTCATCTTGTGGTCGCCGCGGCCGAGGATACTGGCGGTTCCGCCGGCCAGGATGGCCTTCCCAATCAACTCGTGCGCGTGCAGCTCCATGAACGCGGTGGGCCGGACGATGGTGAACGGCACGCCGCTGCCGCGGAGGCAGGCTTCGATCGCCGCTTTGGTCCGCCAGAAATCGACTGGATGATCCGGTGAGGCGCCCATCACCGATACGTAGATGAATCGGGCGAGACCTGCAGACCGCGCCGTCTCGATCAGGGCACGGTGGCCGCGATCGTCGATCAGTTCCGACCGCGAGCCTCCTCGTCCCAGCATGCCGTGCGCGGCGGCGATGACCGTGCCGGCGCCGCGGATCGCGGCAGCCAGCGACGCCGGATCCCTCAAGTCACCCGAACGGACATCGACGCCGTCGGGAAGGCGTCCGGCGAGTCTCGCCGGATCGCGGGTGACGATGGCGACCTCGTGGCCGGCGGCGGACGTCTGGCGAACAATTTCCCGGCCGAGCATGCCGGTGCCACCGACGACCGCGATGGTCGCAGCTATGCGATCTCCTCGGTCCTGAAGATCTGGAACCCGCGCGACTGATAGTTGGGGAGCGCCTTGGGATGATCTTTCGTGCAGGTGTGCACCCACACCCGCGGGCCGATCTCGCGCGCCTGCTTGACGGCGCACGCCAGCAGCCGGCCGCCGAGCCCGCGCCCGGTGTACTCGGGCCGCAGCCCGAAGTACGCGATCTCGACGCTCTCGTCATCGTCTTCGCGCCGCAGCTCGAAGTAGCCGGCCGGATCGCTGATCGCCCACAGCACCCACAACTGCAGCTGCGGCTTCATGAACTGGTAGGTCCACTTCTCGTCGCTCCACTCGAGGCGGTCGGTCCACTGGTAGTCGCGACCGACCTCTTCGTAGAGCTGCCGGCACAGGAGCGGTGCCGGCAGAATCTCGCGTCGCAGCACGTATCCGTCCGGAAACCGGCCGACGATCGGAACCTCGTGGCCCCGCGGAAGCTCGAGGTAGTAGCGCGTGTGGACCATGGCCGCGCGGTCAGTTCCCGGTCGTCTTGGACGCCGCGGGCTGCGCGAAGCGCTTGAAGAAGCTCGTCTCCTTCCACATCGGCTTCGTCGCCCGATTGGCGACGCGCACCGACAGACGGCCGATGGCGTCGGTGAAGCCAACCGCGGCGCTCCGATCGATTGGCTGCGACAGGTCGTCCGAGGGGGCGTGGTAACGATCGTGGGTCCACTCGGCGTCGACCTTCTCTTCCGCCGACCCCGGCTCGAAGCCGACCTTCATCGCCAGCGCCGGCACGCCCTCACGGATGAAGCTGTACTGATCGCTTCGAATGAAGCGGTTACGCTGCGGTTGCGGATCGGGCCGCACGCCAATCCCCATCTCCTGCGCGACGGCGCGAATGTCGTCGCCAAGGTCGGATTCGTCGAGGCCCAGCACCATGAGGCTCTTGAGCGGATAGAGCGGCAGGAACATGTCCATGTTGATGTTCGCGACAATGGCGGACTTGGGCACCGTCGGGTTGAGCGCGTAGTAGCGCGAGCCGAGCAGGCCCTTCTCCTCCGCCGTCACCGCGACGAGAACCACCGACCGCTTCGGCTTCGCAGCCGCGATCGTGGACGCGGACTCGATCAAGGTGGCGATGCCCGACGCGTTGTCCATCGCGCCGTTGTAGATCGAATCGCCGTTGATCGGCGCTCCGACACCGACATGATCCATGTGAGCGGTGAGGACCACATATTCGCCGGCCAGTGCCGGGTCGCTCCCCTTGACGATGCCGGCAACGTTCTGCGACTCGACCTCCTGTGTGTCCACGGCGACCTTGGCCCGTACCGAGACCGGCAGCGGAAAGTGCGGCAGCGCCTTACCCTCATCGGCAATCGTCAGGAGCTCCGCGAAGGTGTGGCCCGACCCGGCGAAGAGCCGCTCCGCCTTCGCGGGGTTGAAGGCGATGGACACCTGCTGTCCGGCGGTGTCGTCGAGCGCAGCGTCGGCCAGGGCCATCGCCGGGTTGAGGCGATTGGGGGCCGAGCGCTCCCACGGCACGTCCATGCTCTTCGGGTTGGCAATGGAGATGACGCCCAGCGCCCCGAGACGTTTCAGCACGTTCCAGCGTTCGGCCGCCGACTGGTAATGCGCGGCGAGCGCGCCGGGAACCTCTTTGGGGCTCCCCGCGATGTAGACGACGACCTTGCCCTTGACGTCGAGCCCGGAGAAGTCGTCGTGCTTCTGCTCGGGAATTTGCAGCCCATGGCCGGCAAACACCAGCGGCGCATCGACCGACGGCGCCGGCTCGATCCGCATCCCGAAGGTCGCCTCGTCGCCAAGCGCGACCGGCTCCGCCTTGCCGCCGCGCACCAGCGCAAGGCTGGACCGCGCCTCGTTGATCTTTCGGGAGCGGAACGCGACCGGCTGCACGTAGCCGTCGGTGCCGGCCGGTTGCAGGCCGGCGGCCTTGAAGTGTTCGGCGATGTACTCGGCCGCCTTGCGATGCTCGGGACTACCGGTCTCGCGGCCCCGCATGTCGTCGTTGGCGAGCGCCTCGACGTGCGAGAACCAGCGGGCCGCCGGATCCCCGCTCGGGCCGGTCGCGGTTGTGTTGCCAGCCGGCGCCGGGGATTGCGTGCACGCGGCCAGCAGGGCCATGAACACGAGCGCTGGGAGGGCTTGTCGACGCGATGAACAGGTGACCATCCGCGTCACCTTAGCACGGGAGGGTTCGCGGGGTTCTCGGGGTTCGCGGGGTTCGCGGGGTTCGCGGGGTTCTCGGGGTTCGCGAGGTTCGCGAGGTTCGCGGCAGATGCCTTGCACTGCGCCGGGGGCATGGCGAAGGACTTCACGGAGCTGTTCTGCTGGCAACTCGCCCGGGAGTTGAAGTTGGTGGTCCTGGACCTCGTGAAGAGGCCTCAAGTCACCCGCGATTTCGACTTCGTACGCCAAATCACCGACGCCGCTGCGTCCGGGCCGCGAAATATCGCTGAAGGCTTCGGCCGGTTCAATCGGAAGGAGTTCGCCCAGTTCCTAAAAATCGCGATCTCGTCCGAGATGGAAGTACGCAACCACTTCATCGATGGCTTCGACCGCGGTTTTCTGTCTCAGACCGAGCTGGATGCCTGGTCGGCCTTGTCGAAGAGAGCCGTAACCACCGCCGCGCGGTTGCGGCGCTATTTGCTGTCGAAACGAAATCCATATCAATAGAAGCCCAGAACGTCGAGAACCCCGCGAACCCCGCGAACCCCGCGAACCCCGAGAACCTCGAGAACCTCGAGAACCTGTTTCCGCTTGACGTTCTCCCCACGACTGAATGACCATTCATTCACTGCCATGCCAGCCGCCTCAGCCCGCCGCCTCGCCGCCGTCAAGGCCGCGCCCGTGCCCGACAAGCGCGACGCCATCCTCCGCGCCGCGATCAAGGTGTTCGCCCGCCACGGCTACTTCCAGTCGCAGGTCGCCGACGTCGCCCGGGTGGCTGGTGTCGCGGCCGGAACCGTCTACCTCTACTTCCGGAGCAAGGACGACCTGCTCGTCTCGATCTTCGATCGCACGATGAAGGACGCGATTGCCGAAGGACGGGCCGCGCTCGCCGGCATCGCCGACCCGTCCGAGCGGCTGCGCCGGATCGCCCGCCTTCACCTCGAGCGCCTCGGCCGCGATCGCGACCTGGCGGTGGTCGTCCAAGTCGAGCTGCGCCAGTCGATCAAGTTCATGGAACGCTTCTCCTCGACCCACCTGCAGGACTACCTGAACATCATCCGCCGGACGATCGCCGATGGGCAGTCCAGCGGCGCGTTCCGCTCCGATGTCAGCGCCAACACCGCCGCCAAGGTGTTCTTCGGCGCCCTCGACGAGATGGCGACAAACTGGATGCTGAGCCGGCGCAAGTACGATCTCGCCGGCGACGCCGACTCGGTCACGAACCTGATCATCGGAGGGCTCGGTCGATGAGCCACCTCCCGGTCAATTCGGTGGCGGTCCTCGGGGCCGGGACGATGGGCGCGCAGATCGCGCTTCACTTCGCCAATGCCGGCATTCCGTCCCTGCTCCTGGACCTCACCGCGGACGTGGCTCGCCAGGGATTGGAGCGGGCTCGCAAGCTGAAGCCCGATCCGCAGTTCACGCCCGATGTCGCATCGCTCGTCACCACCGGCGGCTTCGACACGCATCTCGACCAGATTGCCGCCACCGACTGGGTGATGGAAGCTGTCGTCGAACGGCTCGACATCAAGCGGCAGCTGCTGGAGAAGGTGGACCAGAAGCGCCGGCTGGGGACGATCGTCTCCACGAACACGTCGGGCATTCCAGTCGGAGCGCTGGCCGAGGGGCGATCGGACGATTTCCGGCGGCACTGCGTCGGCACGCACTTCTTCAACCCGCCTCGCTACCTGCGCCTGCTGGAACTAATCCCGACGCCGGACACCGATCCCGCGGTGATCGCCGCAGTCGCCCGCGTTGGCGACTTGCTGCTCGGCAAGGGCGTGGTCGTCGCGAAGGACACGCCGAACTTCATCGGCAATCACATCGGCCTCTACGGCGTCGCGATGACCCTGAAGGCCCTCGTGAGCGGTCGCTACACGATCGAAGAGATCGACGCGATCACCGGACCGGCCATCGGCCGTCCGGGCTCGGCGACCTTCCGGACGATGGACATCGCCGGCGTGGACGTGCTGGCCCACGTCATGCGCAACCTGCACGAGCGGCTGCCGAACCAGGACCGCGACGCGTTCGTGGCGCCGCCGTTCGTCGAAGCGATGGTCGCGCGCGGACAGTTCGGCGAGAAGACCGGCAAGGGCTTCTACGAGCGGCGCAAGGGGCCGAGCGGCGAGACGGATATCTGGACGCTGGACTGGCAGACGCTCGAGTACCGTCCGAAGCAGCCCGCGAAGATCGCGTCGGTCGAGGCCGGCAAATCGATCGACGACCTGGCCGAACGCCTTCGCATGCTGTTTCACAGCAACGACAAGGCCGGCCGGTTCCTCCGCGAAACGCTGGCGCCGACGCTCGTCTACACCGCTCGCGTCACGCCGCAGATCGCCCACAGCATCGACGACGTGGATCGGGTGATGAAGTGGGGCTACGGGTGGGAGCTCGGCCCGTTCGAGCTGTTCGACACCATTGGCGTTCGCGAGGTGATGGCAGCGGCGGTTGAGACCGGTGGCCATGCGCTGCAAGGCGGAACGCCGGACCTGGTCCAATCCGTGCTCAGTGCCGGCGCCAATCGCTTCCGCGAGGGACTGGTAGCGCCAGCGGGGCGAGACCTGCAGATTCTCAGGACCGCCAAAGAACGGCAGCAGATCGTGAAGAAGAACTCCGGCGCGAGCCTCGTCGACCTCGGCGACGGCGTCCTGGCGGTGGAGTTCCACTCCAAGATGAACGCGATCGGCGGCGACACCGTCGCCATGCTGCAGGCAGGCGTCAAGGAAGCCGCGAAGAACCATAGCGCGCTGGTCATCGGCAACGACGCCGCGGCGTTCTCGGCCGGCGCGAACCTGATGCTGGTGCTGCTGGAGGCGCAGGAGGGCAACTTCGACGAACTGGACCTGATGGTGCGGCAGTTCCAGCAGACGGTGCTGCAGCTGCGCTACAGCGAAGTTCCGGTTGTCGTCGCTCCGGCCGGCCTGACGCTCGGCGGCGGCATGGAGATCGCGCTTCACGGCGATCGCGTACAGGCCGCCGCCGAAACCTACATGGGCCTGGTCGAAGTCGGTGTCGGGCTGATTCCCGCGGGCGGCGGGACCAAGGAGATGTTAGTCCGCGCGATGGCCCAGCCGCCGACGGCGCAAAGCGATCCGCTGCCGTACGTGCAGAAGGCATTCGAGACCGTCGCGCTCGCGAAAATATCGGCCAGCGGACCGGATGGTGCGCGGCTCGGCTATCTCGCGAGCACTGACGCGTTCACCATGAACCGCGAGCGCCTGATGGCCGACGCCAAGGCCCGAGCGCTGGAACGGGTGCGCGAGGGCTATCACAAGCCGGCGCCGCGAACGGCGATCCGGGTCGGCGGCGAGTCGGTGAGCGCGGCCCTCAAGCTGGGTGTGCATCTCGCGTGGCGCGCCGGCCGGGCCAGCGACCACGACAAACTGATCGGAAACAAGCTGGCGCACATCTTCGGCGGCGGCGCTTTGCCGCACGCGACAACGGTGAACGAGCAGTACCTGCTGGATTTGGAGCGGGAAGCGTTCCTCAGCCTGCTCGGCGAGCGAAAGACGCTCGAACGGATCCAGCACACGCTCAAGACGGGGAAGCCGCTAAGGAACTGACGCGTGCTGGTGCAAGGGTGCAGGGGTGCAAGGGTGCAAGGGTGCAAAGGTGCAGGGGTTCAGCATCGTGATTGACGTCGGACACGGCGAGCCGATCGTCATCGTTCCCGGCATTCAGGGACGGTGGGAGTGGATGCAGCCGACGGTGTTGCGGATGGCGGAGCACTATCGGGTGATCGCCTACTCGCTGGCCGACGAGCGGACGAGCGGGTTTCGTTGGGACCCGTCTCTCGGCTTCGAGAATTACATGCGTCAGCTGGAAGAGGTGCTGGACCGCGCCGGGCTCGAGCGGACGACGCTGGTCGGCGTGTCCTACGGCGGGCTGATCGCGGCCGAGTTCGCCGCGCGGCATCCGGAGCGCGTCACAGGCCTCGTTCTGGCGTCCGCGCTTTCGACGGACTGGCAACCGGACCGCCGGGCCCGCTTCTACATGCGATCGCCGCGGCTGCTCAGCCCGATCTTCGTGGTCACAGCGCCGATGCGGCTTGCGCCGGAAGTCCGGGCGGCGTTTCCAACCATCAGGGAGCAGCTGCGATTCATGGCGGTCCACTCCTGGCGGGTGTTTCGGGCCCCGGCCTCGCCGCCGAGGATGGCGCGGCGCGTCCGCTGGGCACAGGCACACCAGTTTGCGGATCCCGCGCGGGTTCAGGCGCCGGTGCTGGTGGTGACCGGTGAGCCCGATCTCGATCGCGTCGTGCCGGTGGAAGTCAGCCGCCGCAGCCTCGATCACCTGCCGTCAGCGCGGCACGTGGTGCTGCCGCGGACCGGGCACATCGGCATCGTGACGCAGCCGGACCGGTTCTGCCGGGTGATGGACCAGTTCCTGTCGCAGAGGGCGTGATGGAAACGGTTCGCGAAATCACCGGGCCATCGGGCGCTCTGGAAGCGAAGCTGGATCTGCCGGCCGGCGAGCCACGTGCCGTCGCGGTGATCGCCCATCCTCATCCGCAGTACGGCGGCACGTTGCAGACAAAGGCGATCTACGAGACGGCGCGGGCACTCGTTCGCATCGGCGTCGCGGCGCTGCGCTTCAACTTCCGTGGCACCGGCGGAAGCGAGGGAACCTTCGACGAAGGACAGGGTGAGCGCGACGACTACCGCGCGGCTCTCGACTACGCGGCGACCAGGTTTCCAGGGTTGCCGATCTGGGCGGTCGGGATGTCGTTTGGCGCGTGGGTGGCGAGCGCCGTCGCTGCCGCCGACCCTCGCGTCGCGCTCATCGTCGCGATCGCGGCGGCGGTGGACCACTACGACTACAGCGCGCTGGCGTCGGCCGGAAAGCCCGTGTTCGTCGTGCACGGTGAAGAGGACACGATCGCGCCGGTACGACAGGTCCGGCGGCTCTACGCCGCGATGGCCGAGCCGAAGGAGCTGGTGGTCATCGAGGGCGCGGATCACGTCTTTGACGGGCGGACGTCACTCGTCGGCGAAGCCATAGAGGACTTGCTGGGAGACTTCTGATGCAGGACGCAGTCATCGTTTCCGCCGTGCGCACCGCCGTCGGCAAGGCGCCCCGAGGCCGGCTGAGCCAGGTTCGGCCCGATGAAATGGGTGCCGTCGTCATCGCCGAAGCGCTGAAGCGCGCCGGCGGCATGGACCCCTCGCTCGTCGACGACGTGATCATCGGGTGCGCGATGCCGGAGGCCGAGCAGGGGCTGAACGTGGCCCGCATCGCCAGCCTGCGTGCCGGTGTGCCGGTGGAGGCATCGGCGGTCACCATCAACCGGTTCTGCTCGTCGGGGCTGCAGGCGATCGCCTACGGGGCCGAGCGGATCATGCTCGGGCACGCGCAGGCGGCAATCGCCGGCGGCACCGAGTCGATGAGCCTCGTCCCGATGGGCGGCAACAAGGTTTCGCCGAACCCGGCGCTGGTCGAGAGCTACCCGGACGTCTACCTGACGACCGGGCTGGTCGCCGAGAACCACGCCCGCCAGTCGTCGATCTCCCGCGAGGCGCAGGACGAGTTCGCCTACCGTTCGCACGAGCGCGCGATTGCCGCGCTCGATAGCGGCCGGTTCAAGGACGAGATCGTGCCGCTGACGGTTCGCGTCGCCGACACGAACGGATCGGCGCCGGGAAAGTCGGCGCGACCGACCGTGAAGGAGATCACCTTCGACACCGACGAAGGCCCACGGCGCGACACCTCGTTCACCGCGCTCGCGTCGCTCAAGCCGGCCTTTCACGCACAGGGCACCGTGACGGCCGGTAACTCGTCGCAGACCAGCGATGGCGCGGCGGCAGTCGCCATCACCTCCGCCGAGCTCGCGCGTTCGCTCGGTGCAAAGCCGCTCGCGAGGTTCGTCGCCTATGCCACCGCCGGCGTGCCACCGGAGCTCTTCGGCATCGGTCCGGTGCCGGCAATCAGGAAAGTCCTGAAGCTGGCCGGCCTCACGCTGGAGCAGATCGATCTCGTCGAGCTCAACGAGGCGTTCGCGGCGCAGGTGCTGGCCTGCGTCAAGGAGCTGCCGATCGATCCGGAGCGGCTCAACGTCAACGGCGGGGCGATTGCGCTCGGACATCCGCTCGGGTGCACGGGCGCGAAGCTCACGGCAACGCTGCTGCACGAGATGCAGCGGCGCGGCGCGCGATACGGGATGGTCACGATGTGTGTCGGCGGCGGCATGGGTGCTGCCGGAATCTTCGAGCGAATGTAGGAGACGGTCATGGTGACGATGGCAACTGAGGCGGCGAAGGGTGGAGCGTGGCTGATCGAGGAGACGGAGCCGGGCGCGGTGATGACGCCGGAGCGCCAAACCGAGGAGCACGTGCTGATCGGCCAGACCGCGGCCGAGTTCATCGACAACGAGGTCCTGCCCCTCGCCGCGCGGCTCGAGCAGAAGGAGTGGAGCCTCAACCGCGAACTGCTGGCGAAGTGCGGCGCCCTGGGCCTGCTCGGCACCAACATCCCGGAGACCTACGGCGGCGTCGATCTCGACAAGATCTCCACCTTGATCGTCTCCGAGCAGGTGTCGCGCTACGCGTCGTTCGGCGCCACGTTCGGCGCCCAGGCGAATCTCACGATCCTGCCGATTTACATGTTCGGCACCGAGGCCCAGAAGCGGAAGTATCTGCCCGGCCTGATCGCGGGTGAGATCGTCGGTGCCTACTGCCTCAGCGAGTCGGGCTCGGGCTCCGATGCGCTCGGCGCCAAGGCCAGGGCCGTCAGGCAATCGGACGGCAGCTTCGTCCTGTCCGGCGAGAAGATGTGGATCACCAACGGCGGCTTCGCCGACCTCTTCATCATCTTCGCCAAGGTTGATGGCGAGGCGTTCACCGCCTTCATTGTCGAAAAGGCCTGGCCGGGTGTGAGCGCCGGCAAGGAAGAGCACAAGCTGGGGCTGCACGGCTCGTCCACGACACCGGTGATCCTCCAGGACGTGAGGGTGCCCGCCGACGCCGTGCTCGGCGAGATCGGCAAGGGCCACAAGGTGGCGTTCAACGTCCTCAACTTCGGCCGCTTCAAGCTGGGCGCGATGGCCTCGGGCGGGGCGAAGCGGACGATCGGCGAAGCCGCGAAATACGCGGCCACGCGCAAGCAGTTCGGCGCGGCGATCGGCACTTTCGGCGCGATCAAGCACAAGCTCGGCGAGATGACCGCGCGAGAGTACGCGCTCGAGAGCATGATGTACCGGACCGCTGGACTGATCGACGCTCACATCGCGGCGGCGCGGGGCGCGTCCGGCGACGCCGGCCCGATGCTCAGGGCCCTCGAGGAGTTCGCGGTCGAGGCCTCGATCGCGAAGGTCCTCGGCAGCGAGGTGGTGGACTACGTCATCGACGAGAACCTGCAGATTCACGGCGGGAACGGGTTCGTCAGGGACTACCCCGCCGAGGGCCACTACCGCGACGCACGCGTCAATCGGATCTTCGAGGGAACGAACGAGATCAACCGGCTGCTCATCCCGGGGATGCTGATGAAGAAGGCGGTGAAGGGCGACCTGGCACTCATCCCCGCGGCCAGGGCGTTGCAGGACGAGATCATGAGCCCGTCGATGCCCGCTGCGGACGATGACGAGGCGGTGCTGGCGGCGGAGCGGCGAGCCTGCGGCGCGTTCAAGAAGGTGGTGCTGCTGGTGGCGGGCACCGCGATGCAGCGGTATGGCGACAAGATCGACAAGGAGCAGGAGATCCTCACCTACCTTGCCGATCTGTGCATCGACACCTACACCGCCGAGAGCGCGGTGCTTCGGGCGGTTGCGGCCGACAGCGCAAAGCGGCCGGACGCCGGGCTCCACGTGGACGCGGCGTCGGTCTTCACGCACGGTGCCGCGGGCCGGGTCGAGTTGAACGCACGGGAGGCGCTCGCCGCCATGGCCGACGGCGACGTGCTGCGCACTCAGCTTGCGGCCTTGCGGCGGCTGCTGAAGGTGACGCCGGCGAATACGGTGGCGATGCGGCGGAGGCTGGCGGACGCGACTGTGGCGAAGGGTGGTTACTTGTTCGCGTGACCCGCGCGAAGAGGGAGCATCAGCCTGCCCGTCGAACAGCCGGGCGCGTTACCCGACACCCATGTCGCTCTCGCAATAGTCTGTCCAGTCGGCCACCACCCGGCGGCTGCACTGCACCGCGAGATCGACCATGCCCTTGCGGAGGTCGCGTTTGGCCCCGAACTCGATGAGCTCGTCGGCGATGGCCGAGCGCTGACGGCCCGTGCTCCTGAGCTGATCCCAGGCGAGCAGGCGCGCCATGCCCTCGACGGCGGTCCGCAGGCCCTCCGGATCGCGGCGCAGCTGGGCCAGGTCCACGCGGTCTTCCGATGGCTGGAGATCGCGCAGCACGTACCACTGGCCGTCCATCCGCTCGGCGTGGAGGAACGCCGGGGAGACGGCCTGCATTCGCTTCTGGATACTGGTGACGCGCTCGGCCTCGTTCGACCAGCGCGGCTGGCGGGTCGTCAGGTGCGGCGTGAGACACGAAGGCCGGGCCTGTTTCAGGTCGAGCAGGAAGTTGCCATCCGGCGACCCCTTGCCCTCGACGAGGATGACGAACCGGCTCACGCCGAGGCTGCCGGTCCCGGCAATCCGGCGCGCGACGTCAATCATCCTGAAGAACCGTGGGTTGTCGTGGCGCGTGGCGAGCTCCTTCATGAACAGCGTGACGCGGGCGCGATCGTCGGCGCTGGCCGGGAGTGCCTTGCGCCCGTCGGTCCGGAGTCGGCGGCCGCCGCCGGTCTGAATGGTGCGCGCGGTCAGCAGCCGCCGCCGGCCCGGCCTCGCCAGCTTGTGCAGCAGCTCGGCGATCAGGCCCTCGGCGGTTTCCGCCTCGGCCCATCGCGCCTGGCCGGAGCGGAGCGCCGCGGCGTAGGCGTCGATGGCGCCGCCGCAGATGGCCAGGGCGTCACCGCGCCGGATCGACAGCCCGTCGGCGCCAACCAGGATGCTGGTGGCGAAGCGCAGGAGGTCGATGGTGCACGGCCCGAGCGCGGCTTCGTCGAAGTCGTTGATGTCGTAGTAAACGAGGCGGTTGTCCCCCTTGTAGCTGCCCATGTTCTGCAGGTGCAGGTCGCCGCATAGCCACGCGTCGGGGGCGCGGCGCACCAGGGGGTCCCGAGGGAGATTGTCGTAGAACAGGTGGCAGGTGCCGCGGAGGAACTTGAAGGGGTCGGCGCGGATCGCGCGCAGCTTCATCGCGAGACGCTCGGGGTCCCGGCCACGATTGAACGCGCGGATGCGATCGGCCGCAGTCATGGATGGCCCTTCAACGGCTCGAGCTGAGACACGCCATCGGCGAAGTCTAATTGAAGGTGTGCCACCCGGCGTGGTTCCTGACAGCACCTGATTCGGTCAGCCGTGTCCCCCAAGTGCGTTGGAGGAGTGACAGCCGCGTACAATCGCGGTGTGACCCGACTGGTAGGCCGTTTCATCCTCACTCCATTCGCTCTCGTTGCGCTGGCCGCGCTGGTCCGCGCAGAGGCACAACCCGCTGCGTCTCCACTCGATCAGGAGCAGCGCGAGATCTTCCGCGAACTGGTCGAGATCAACACGTCGCCGGCCGGCGGCAGCGTGGCGCCGGCCGCGCAGGCAGTGGCGAAGCGGCTCTCCGCCGCCGGGTTCGCACCGGCTGACGTCGAGACCATCGGTCCGACCGCCACCTGCGTCAACGTCGTCGCGACCCTGCGCGGCAAGGACAGCGCGGCTCGGCCGGTCCTGCTGCTGGCCCACCTCGACGTCGTCCCCGCCAGGCGCGAGGACTGGAAATACGACCCGTACGTGCTGCGCGAGGAGAACGGCTGGTTCATCGGCCGCGGCACGATGGACAACAAGGCCGGCGCCTCCGCCCTGGTCGCCAACATGATCCGCTGGAAGCGCGAAGGCTACACGCCGTCGCGGGACGCGATCATGGTGCTCACCTGCGACGAGGAGACCGACGCCACCGGCGGCATCCAGTGGCTGCTCAAGGAGCGGCCGCGGCTCGGCACTGCCGACTACGCGCTCAACACCGATGCCGGCGGCGTCAGCCGCCGCAGCTCGGGCAAGGTGGCGTTCCAGATGCAAGCCGCTGAGAAGGCCTACGTGACGTTCGCTCTGACCGCGAAGAACGAAGGCGGGCATTCCTCGGTGCCGAGACCGGACAACGCGATCTACGCGCTGGCCGCGGCGCTGCAGCGGCTCGCGGCCTATCGCTTCCCCGTGCAGTTCAATCCGGTGTCGCAGGCCGCGTTCACCCGCACCGCGTCGCTCGAGACGGGAACCTTGGCCGAGGATATGGCCGCGGCCGGCCGCGGCGAGACCAGCGGCGCCGCCATCGATCGCCTGTCGGCGATCCCGTACTTGAACAACGGCCTTCGCACCACCTGCGTGGCGACGATGCTGTCCGGGGGCCATGCCGAGAACGCGCTGCCCCAGTCCGCCACCGCCACGGTGAACTGCCGCGTGATGCCGGGCGTTCCCGCCGACGAGATCAAGCGCACGCTCGAAAAGATCGTCAACGACTCGACGATCGCGGTCTCGACCACGTATCCGATGATTCCCAGCCCGGCGTCGCCGTTGCGCGACGACCTGTTGCCCGCGATCGAAAAGGTCGCCACGTCGTTCTGGCCCGACGCGGTGGTGATCCCGCAGATGTCGGCGGGCGCCACCGATGGACTCTACCTGCGCAACGCGGGCATTCCGGTGTTCGGTCCGTCGGGCATCGAGATCCAACCCGAGGAGTCACGCAGCCACGGGCTGGACGAGCGGGTCCCGGTGGCGTCGCTGTACCGGGCTCGCGAGTACTGGTACACGCTCGTGAAGACGCTGTTACGATAGGCGGCTATGACGACGCGTCCAGACCTCGGCACGGACCAGGCTCACCTGATGCATCCCCTGCACCACCCGTCGGCCTATGCGGCCACCCGCATCTGGGTCTCGGGCAAGGGTGCGATCATCACCGACTCGAAGGGCCGCGATTACATCGACGGCCTCTCCGGTCTGTGGAACGTCAACATCGGCCACGGCCGGACCGAGCTCGGTGACGCCGCCAAGGCGCAGATGGACACGCTGGCGTTCCACTCCGCGTACGCGGGCGGCACCAACGAGAAAGCGATCGCGCTCGCCGAAAAGATGAGCGAGATCGCGTATCCCTCGATCAACACGTTTTTCTTCACCAGCGGCGGCGCCGAGTCGACCGAGACGTCGATCAAGACGGCGCGCTTCTACTTCAAGGCGGTCGGCAAACCCGACAAGGTGAAGGTGATTTCGCGCCAGCGCGCCTATCACGGCCTGACGCTGGCGGCGATGAGCGCGACCGGCCTGTCGGTGTTCTGGCCGATGTTCGAGCCGCGGGTGCCGAACTTCCTGCACATCGATGCGCCGGATCCGTATCGGTTCGTCAATGCCACGCCCGATGTGAGTCTCGGCGTCGCGGCGGCGAACAAGCTCGAAGAAGCGATTCTGCGGGAGGGACCGGACACGGTCGCGGCGTTCATCGCCGAGCCGGTTCAGGGCGCCGGCGGCGTCATCGTCCCGCCGGCTGATTACTTCGCCCGGGTCCGCGAGATCTGCAACAAGTACGACGTCCTGTTCGTCTCCGACGAGGTCATCACCGGGTTCGCCCGGACCGGCCGGTGGTTCGGCCTGGAGCACTACGGCGTCCAGCCCGACATCATGCAGTTTGCCAAGGGGATCACCAGCGGCTACATCCCGCTCGGCGGCGTGGGCGTTTCCGACCGGCTGCGCGAGGTCATCAACGGCGTGCCGCCGGCGCAGCGCTGGATGCACGCATTCACGTACTCGGGCCATCCAACCTGTTGCGCGGTGGCGCTCGCCAACATCGACATCATGGAGAAGGAAGGCTTCGTCGAGCGGGCGGCGTCGAGCGGCGACCGGCTAATCAAGAAGCTGCGCGGGCTCGAGTCGATGGACGGGGTCGGCCACGTCCGCGGCCAGGGCATGATGGCGGCGGTCGAAGTCGTCGCCGACAAGGCGACGAAGCAGCTCTTCCCGCCGGCCGCAGGCGTGACGCCCAAGCTCACCGACGCGATGCTCGAACGCGGTCTCTATACGCGGGTCGTGATGGACTGCATCTGCATCGCGCCGCCGCTCTGCTCCACCGACGCCGAGATCGATCGCCTGGTGGACATCGTCGGCGACTCCGTGAGCGCGGTGGTCAGCGGCGCGCGCGAGTCGGCGGCGGCAGTGCGATAGCGCTCGACGCGGCGCCGCCGCGCAGGCCGTACAGAAGAAGAGGCTCCCGATTCACGACCGGGAGCCTCTTGTCATGTACGACGCGAACCGATTACTTGTGCGGCTGGTCGAAGTGCGCCTGGATGTTGCCGCCGTCGATCGGACGCTCGGTCAGCGTCAGGCTGCAGCCGCCTGTGATCGAGAACGCCGCGCGGTCGTTGCCGGGTCCGGGTTCGCCGCGATCCTCGAGGACGAAGGTGATCGTGGCAGGCAGCCCGTTGCAGGTGCCGGGGCTCGTCGCCACGATGCGGCTGACATCAGCATTCGGCGGGTTCGGCGTCGACGGCTTCGTGCAGGAGACCGTCGTCAGCGATTCCTTGTCGATGTGGAAGTTGTTGCCGCCGGCCCAGTTGATTTCGAGATTGTTGGTCAGGATGTTGTCGCAGTGAATAGTGAACCCGCGGGTGACCTTGATGTCGCCTTCGTTGATCTGGAAGCCGCCACCGGTGAAGCGACCGCTAGCAAGATCCGGGGGCAAGCAGGTCGGCGGGGTGACCGTGTTGTCGACGACGTTCGGCGCTGGGCAGACGCAACCGTCGCCGGTTGTTGGGTCAGTGATCCAATTTGGAGGTAGTTCACATACGTGGGGGTTGGGGCTGAAGTTGGCACCCGCCGATGCTGAGCTGGCGGACGCGGTTGGTGCGGTCGGAGACATGGACGGCGAGGTACCGGAGCAGGCCGCCGCAACCGCCAGCGCGGTGACAAGAGCGGCGCCGGCGAGCAGCCGAGTGTAGGTCAAGGTCATTCGCGATTCTCCTTGGACAGGGGACCAGCAGACAGATCCGCGCAAACCCCAGCAATGTGGTCGCCACCCCCATCCGCTCTAATCGGAATTCGACGAAACGGATGAGAATCAGCGACTTAGCCCTCTACGCCCCATCGCGTCGACTTCGTTGTTTGTTTTCTTCTCAGGTGTCTAATGTCTCGGTGAACGCGGATTGACAGAACTGCCGACGCCAGTCGTCGACGGCCACGGGTGTGAGGCACGCGTTCCGCGCTACGCGGTCACCCTGCTGATGTCGATCGGGCAGCCGAGGTTGTTGTTACTGTCGAGTAGCGAGGCGAGGCTGAGGATGTTGACGCGGTTGCCGCTGGCAATTGCGAGGTTCACCTCGGTCACGATCGCCGCCGCCGAAAACGGGTAGTCCACGTCGCCGTTGGCCGCGTTCAGCAGCGCTGCGACCGCGGCCCGCAGCAGGTTTTGCGTGGCGCCGGCTACACCCGTTCCGCCGCCGAGCTCGAGGGCCTGGAGCAACGTCAAGCTGTTGTACCGAGCCCGCCGCAGAGCCGGCGCTGCCGACCGTCTGGCCGGGCGAGTAGGGCGGCCACTGATCGCCGCCCTTCTTGGGCGTTGCCCTTCCAGTAGCCAGGCGTGCAGCCCTCGTTGCCGCCGGTGGACGGCTGGCATTCCGGCGATTCGGGGAACGCCTGGCAGTCCGGGTTCGGGCTGAAGTTGGCGGTCGCCGAGGCCGTGCTGGCAGTCGGCGCGGTCGGCACGATCGACGGCGACGTGCCCGAGCACGCGGAGCGCCTCGCCATCGTCCCGATCCATCCCGACTCGATAACTCGCGTGCGCTCAAAGGCAGCGGAGCGGCCCAGCCGCGAAGACCGTCGAAGTCTGAGTGTCAGGTGGCCTTTGTCCGAAGGAGCCGCGTCGAATTCGACTAATGGGCACGCGCGATCAGCGTGCCAGGCCGAGGCCGCGCAGCGCCGCCCGCGCGTCGATGAGACCGTCGCCGTACTCGTCATCTCGGCCCGGCGCGCCGACATCGCGCGCCGTCGTGCGCAACGCCGATTCAATGCCCGCAGGCGAGTGAACGCCCTGCGAGTAGAGCAACGCGCCGAGGCCGGCGACATGCGGCGTGGCCATCGACGTCCCCTGCATCGCCACTTCAGCATAGCGATCGAAGCGGGGCCGGATGACGGTTACGGCATTGAAGTCGCTCGAGACCAGACCGACCTGGAAGACGGCGGCCGCGGCGTCGCCGCCGGGCGCGACGAGCTCGAGGTGCGGCACCGGTGCTCGAGTAACGGCGCGTGCGAGCCGAGGGCACCGACCGCGCCGACCGAGACCACACCGTTGAACGCCGGCGCGTATGCGGCTGGATACTCCACGGGATTGCCTCGCTGCGCCTGGTTGCCGTTGGAGATCGCGACGAACACGCCGCGACTCACCGCGTACTGCAGCGCCTCGCGAGTGATCGGCGACTCGGCCGGACCGCCGAGGCTCAGATTGATCACCTGCGCGCCGTTGTCGGCGGCGTAGCGGATCGCGTCAGACACCGCCGAGTCGGGGCAGGTGCCGGTCTCGCGCGGGTCGACGTACCCGGGAATCACCGGCGGCGGATTGCGCGATCTGGATCTCCCAGTAGCCGTAGCAGGCCTTCAGGGGCATCAGCCGCGATCGATAGGCGATGCCCGCGAGCCCGATGCCGTTGTTGGTGTCCTCCAGAGCCGTTCCCGCGACGTGCGTGCCGTGGCCCACCATGTCGACCGGCGGGACCGGACCAGAACACGAAGTCACGCCCCGGGCAGCATGCGACCCGTCGCTCACATCGGGGCTGACTGCGAACGGAACGCCAACGCTCTCGATCGCGCTGCCGGTCCAGAGACGGCATCGGCATACGTCGTCGACACGGTCGTCACTCCGGTGTCAATGACTGCGATGATCACGTCCGCGAGCCGCCGGGATTGATGTCCCAGGCGCGAGGCAGGTCGATCAGTTCGAAGTTCCACTGTCTCGAGATACGACGGATCGTTCGGCGTCGCGTGGATCGAGCGCAGGTAGTTCGGCTGCGCCCACTCGACTTCCGGCTGGGCAGCGAGCCGATCCGCAGCGAGCGCTCGCATCGGGCTCGTCCGGCGTCGCGACGATCAGCGCATCGCCGACCCATCGCGTCGTCGAGTCGTCCACCGAGCCACGCAACACGGACATGGCACGGCTCTCGGCGCCGAACGCGCCGCTCTTGAACTTCACGAGCACCTCGCCCTGCACGTAGGGCGCCTCCCTGTTCCACGCTTCGACGAGGCGGGCCACGGAGGCGGGCGTGGCGAGCAGTGGATAGGGTGAGGAAGGCGCCTCGGCGAGCGCCCCGGGGCCGGACACCAGCGCCTCGGCGGCGGCCAGCAGGATCAGGCCGGCGAATCGGCTGCGCATACGAATCGACTCAAGAATATCCCGGGACGCGATTCAAGAGTCCTCATCGAGCGGCACGTGACCATCGCCAGTAGAAGGGCAGGCCGAGGGCGACGAGGAGCAGGCCGGCGAGCGACGCGGTCGGCCGCTCCATGAGCGTGTTCCACACCAGCGCGAACGAGCCGAGCACGTACAGCGCCGGGACGATCGGATAGCCGAGCGCGCGATACGGCCTCGGCGCATCGGGCCGGCGGGCTCGCAGCACGAAGATCGCAATGCCGCCGAGCGTCCCGAAGAGCACCGACGCGAACGTGACATAGGTGAACAGCGCCTCGTAGCCGCCGGTCAGCGTCAACAGCACCGACCAGACGCTGGTGATGAGGAGCGCGACGTGCGGTGTGCGATGGACCGGGTGGACCCGCGCCGCGGCCGGAAAGAAGCGCCCATCCGAGGCCATCGCGAAGCAGACCCGCGACGAAGCGATCACGCCTGCAACATTGCAGCCGAACGTCGAGATGACTACGCTCGCGGCGACCAGGGTGGCGCCGATCGGTCCGACCAGCGCCGTCACCGCTTTTTCAGCAATCCGCGTCACACCGGCAATCTCCGCCACCGGCAGGGTCAGGATGTAGGCGACGTTCACGGTCACGTAGATGGTGGTCAGCGCGATGGTGCCGAGAATCAACGCGCGGGGCACCGTCTGGGCAGGGCGTTCGATCTCGCCTGCGGCAAAGGCCACGTAGTACCAGCCTTCGTAGGTCCACATGACCGCGATCATGATCACGCCAAACGACGCGAGGGGGCGCGCGACCGCAGGCGGAACGACCGGCGTCCATGCCGGATCGACCGTCGCAAAGGCCAGCGCCAGCAGCGGGATGGCAATCAGGCCGCCGACCTTGGCCACCGTCAACACCGCGTTGGTCAGGTTGCCCTGCTCGATGCCGGCGTAGTTGATGACGGTGATGACGATCACCGAGGCGGCCGCGACCAGCTGCCCGGCGCTGATGCTCCACGGCCCCCACGGCATCGCGAGCGTGAGCAGCACGTGAGCCGTGCCGAGCGAAGGGAAGAAATAGCTGAAATACTCGGCGAAGCCGACGGCAACG
This sequence comes from uncultured Acidobacteriota bacterium, assembly GCA_963709325.1. GTDB lineage: Bacteria > Acidobacteriota > Vicinamibacteria > Vicinamibacterales > UBA2999 > VFZN01. Next base: position 1,684,296 of record CAVPVV010000003.1, read on the forward strand.
GTGGCTACGCTGCCCGTCAGGATCACGAGCAGGCAGGCCCACCCGAAAAGAAACCCCCATACCGGCCCATAGGCCTCGCTGAGAAAGACGTACAACCCTCCCGAACGCGGGAACATCGATCCCATCTCGGCGTAGGTGAGGCCGCCGGCCATCGCCAGCATCCCGCCCGCGACCCAGGCGGCGATCACGAGGGTGGATGATGGCAGCGTCTGCATCATGCTGCCGGTGGTGAGAAAGATGCCGGAGCCGATAACGCTCCCGATCGCGAGGAGCGTGGCGCCCCAGAGGCCGATGCCCCGAACGAGCGCCGCATCGGCGTCGCTGAGTCGCGGTGGCGCGGCGGCGTCGGACACGGTTGCGCGACTCTAGCACGTCCGCGCGCTCGCTGGACCGAGCCGGGCCGTTCTGCTACCGTCGCCACCATGTATACAGCGACGCTGTTCGCGCATTCCTGGCTCCGATGGCTGATCATCCTGCTCGGCCTGTTCGCCGTCGCGCAGGCGGTGGCGGGACGGGCGAGCGGCCGCCCGTGGCTGGCCTCAGACGCAAGCGCCGGCCGGTTCTACACGATCGCGCTCGATGTCCAGATGCTGCTCGGGCTGCTGCTCTACTTCGTGTTCAGCGATCTGCTCACCGTGGCCCGCGCCGACATGAGCCGGGCGATGGCCAACCCGGCCATCCGCTTCTGGCTGGTCGAACACTTCACCGGGATGCTGGTTGCGATTGCCCTGGCCCATGTCGGAACCGTTCGCATTCGCAAGGCCGCTGATGGGACGACCCGATTCACGCAGGCGGCACTTTTCTACGGCCTCTCACTGGTGGCAGTGCTTCTCGCGTCGCCCTGGCCCGGGCTCGCCCACGCGCGACCCCTCTTCCGCTTCTGAAAGCACGTCAAGGCAAAAGGCAGAAGGCACAAGGCAGAAGGCACAAGGCAGAAACGTCAGATGGGCAACTCGGAACGTGGGCGGTTGCGCCGGTCATTTGGTCTGCTGGCGGCATGTTGTCTGGTTTCTGCCTTCTGCCTTTTGCCTTGTGCCTTGACGTCCGCGCGCTCCAGCGGGGAACCGACAACGACGGGCGCCGCAGCTGTTTGGTTCTGGTTGCAGAAGCTCGCCACGACGGCGAGCCTGATGCACACGACCGCACATCCAGACGACGAGCACGGCGGCATGCTGACGCTCGCGAGCCGCGATTGGGGCGCGCGCGTATCGCTCCTGACCCTGACACGGGGCGAGGCCGGCGACAACGCGCTCGGGCCGCAGCTCTTCGACGCGCTCGGGCTGATCCGCACCGAGGAACTCGCGGTCGCCGATCGCTACTACGGCGTCGATCAGCAGTACTTCACCTCGGTGATCGACTACGGCTTCTCGAAGCGGCTCGAGGAAGCCTTCGACAAGTGGGGGCGCGAGAACGTGCTCCGCGACATGGTGCGGATCATCCGCACCGAGCGTCCGCTGGTGATCGTGTCGCGCTTCCAGGGGAACCCGCGCGATGGTCATGGCAACCATCAGACGGCCGGCCTGCTCACTCAGCAGGCGTTCGAGGCGGCGGCGAATCCTGCGATGTTCCCGGATCAGATCTCGGAAGGGCTGCACCCGTGGCAAGCGAAGCGGCTCTACATCGGCGGGATGCGCGAGGACGAGGACTGGACGGTTCGAGTAGACACGGGCCAGTACAGTCCCTGGCTCGGCGACTCGTTCGAGAACATCGCCCGCGAGGGTCTCAGCTTCCAGCGTTCGCAGAACAGCGGACGGCTCGTCCGCGCGGCGGGGTCGACCTTCGGCTATTACAAACGCATGGATTCGGGTGGGAAGGCGGGAGTCAAGGAGCGCGACTTCTTCGACGGCATCGACACGTCGATCGCGGCGCTCTTCACGATGCTCGGGCGGCCGGAGCCGGACGGAATGGCGGCACGGCTCCAGCGCATCGACCTGGCGGTGCGCGACGCGATGCGAGTGTTTGACCCGCGTGACCCCTCGGCCGTCGCTCCGCTTCTGGCGCTCGGCCTCGCGGCTGCCCGGGAGAGTGCCAATCAGTCTTCTCGTGACGCCGATGTTGGCCCGATACTCAGACGCAAGGTGGCGCAGTTCGAGAACGCGATCACCGCGGCACTGGGGCTGGAGCTCACCGCGATCGCGCAACCCGCGAATACGCCGGAGCCGACCGGACCTGCCGCGGCGTTCGCACCGCCGCCGGTGATGGGGCCGGTCGTGCCTGGACAAACCTTTTCTCTGATCGTCCAGTTGAGCAATCGCGGAAGTACCTCCATCACGCTCGAAAGCATCACTCCGGGCATCGAATCGGGCTGGCACCTTGGAGATGGTGGCGACGCGCCCGTGGTCGGCACCTCGCTGGCACCCGGCCAGGTGTTCCGCCGCCGGTTCGACATCACGGTGGGGACCGAAACGGCGATCAACTCCCGGCCGTACTTCACGCGACCCTCCATCCAGGAATCCCGCTACGGCGTCGCGGATCGGACCCAATTCGGCAGCGCTGTTGCCAGCGCCTCGCCCCGATCCACCCTGCGTTACAAGGTCGGCGATATCGAGGTTCCGATCTCGATCATCGCGCGCCGTCGCGAAGCGAAGGCGCCTTACGGCTACGTGATGCGAGAGCTGCGAGTGGTACCCACGGTATCGCTCTCCGTCGCGCCGACAGCGGCGGTAGTACCCCTCGCCGCGGCGCGCAAGCAGGTGGGCATCACCGTCGACGTCCTCAACAACCGCGACACGGGCAGCGCCGGATCACTGGCGCTTCGCCTGCCGCAAGGCTGGACGGCCGAGCCGGTGCAGGCGCCGTTCGCGTTCGCCCGGGCCGGCGAGCGCGCCTCGTTTCGCTTCGCCGTGACGATGCCGTCGATCGAAACCCGGACCTACGACGTGCGTGCGGTCGCCACCGTCGATGGGCGTGACTACACGGAAGGGTTCGAGGAGCTCGACTTCCGCGATCTCGAGACCCGATATCTCTACCGGCCTTCCACCATTTCAGTCCGCGGCATCGACGTCACCGTCGTGCCCGGCCTGAAGGTCGGCTACGTGATGGGCATCGGCGACCAGGTGCCGCAGGGGATCGCTCAACTTGGCTACGAGGTGACGCTGCTCGACGAGCACGCCCTTGCCAGCGGCAATCTGCTCCAGTACAACGCGATCGTGACCGGAACCCGCGCCTATGCCGTGCGCGACGACCTGAAGACCTACAACCAGCGGCTGCAGGACTATGTGAAGAACGGCGGCAACCTGATCGTCCTCTACAACACTCAAGAGCTCGTCCCCAACCAGTTCGCGCCGTTTCCGGGAGAGCTGACGGCAAGGGCCGAGGAAGTGTCAGAGGAGGACTCGCCGGTGGACATCCTCGCGCCCGGCGCGCCGATGCTGAACGTCCCGAACAAGATCACGAAGGCCGACTTCGACGGCTGGGTGGAGCAGCGCGGCTCGAAGTTCTGGAGCGCGTGGGACAGGGCCTACACCCCGATCCTCGCGACGTATGACAAGGGGCAGGCGCCGCAGCAGGGCGGCTGGCTGTGGGCAAAGGTCGGGAAAGGACACTACACCTACTTCGCGTACGCGTTCCATCGTCAGCTGCCCTACGGCGTGCCTGGCGCATATCGCCTGCTGGCCAACCTGCTGGCGCTCGGGAATACCGATCGGTGAGCGGCCGGCAGATGGTAGAGGCTCGACGGCCACAATCCCCGGGCAGGGACAATGCCCTGCCCGAGAACCGCCGGGGTCGAAGCGCGATTCAGCGCTCGGTCCCGAAAGCGTGCCGAAGATCGAAGTGCGCCACTTTCTGCCCCAGTTTCACGCCGGCTTCGCTCGACCCGCGGTAATGCAAACCGGCCCATAGCCGCGCGTTGACGATTTCTTCGCGCAACTGCTCCGCGGTATCGAAGTGCCGCACCGCGGTCAGCGTCGAGGTGCCGTGGATATCGACGTCGATCCGGTCTGTGCCACGGAACCACGTCAGCACTTCCGACATGGCGCCAGTGATCGAGCCGTGGGCCCCCGGATACTCCGGGTGATTGGGCGTGGTGACCAGCGGGCGCCACCCGACGTGCTCGAGCGTCGCCGGGTTGTGGTCGCTGTCGAGGTCGTCAGGGTCGCACGCGGCCGGCCCGAAGCCATCGTTCGTGACACTGCACGGGTCGATGGCGGTGACCGGCCGCCAGAAGAGAAACGTGTACTTCCAGTGCATGTCGGCGATCTGAGCGTCCGCGCCGACGATGTTGATGATGGCGAGCAGCCGCGCGGTGTCGAGGACGTCGAGGGCACCAGCGGTTGCGAGATCCCGGCCCAGGCGGTTGTACTGACGGATCACGTTCGCCGTCCAGAACAGCGCCGTTGTCGTCTGCGCGGTGTTCGTATTCGTGCTCGCACCGAAGTCCCTCACCTCGTTGAACTGTTCAATCCACTTCGCGCTGTGCAACGGCGGTGGCGGCGCCGGCCGGAACTGGGTGACCCGGTGGAGCACGAAGGGGGTGACCGCGCCCACCCAAGGCGTTTGCGGGAGATCGTAAGCAGGGGGGGTCAGGCGCCAAACTCCCGCCCCGGGGGGCCGCAGCTCGAAGGCTGTGGAGAGTTTCAGGCTTTGGCGGCCATCGCCTGCGCGCAGGCAGATCAGCTGGCCGGCGACGGCGACGCCGACTGAGACACCGTCGCTCTTGGCAGATGGGCTGTCCGAAATTGCCGCCAGTGATTGCGCGTATCGCAAATCGAGCGTCGCCGCATCGGAGCTGAAGTAATAGCGCAAGGTCTGGTACGCCGCCGCCACGACTGCCGCGTCCAGAGAGGCCCCCGGCGGGACCGCGGGCTCGAATCGCGCCTTCTTGTGCGACTCAACTGGCGCGGGGCACGCCGCTTCGAACCCGTACGGTTGGTAGCCGCCGCGAATAGCGACGGCGGCGTCGTACATTGCGGCCGACACGTAAGCCATGTAGATGAGCCCCTCGTTCTGAAAGGCCTTCGGCACGATGGTGTCCTCGGCGATGACGTTCCATTGCTGAACCACGTCGATCGAGGGCTGCGCACGGCCGGAGCTGGGCACGAGCAGGGAAATGACCAGTCCGGCCAGCGAGACGCGGGCCTGGCATATTGCTAAGCAGTGAGATCGCATGAGCTTGACCTCCGGTGAGAGTCTTCGGTCCTAAGGTCGGGACTGAACCGGGGTGGATGCTACGCGGGCCGAGAGGGGCGGCATCATGTGCGGTTCGTGAGTTCTGTCTGATCCGCTAAGCACCGGAGAGGCAGGCGGTTGCGAGCTGGCCTGAGCGGGTTCCGGTATAATCGCGCCCGCTCATCGCGGACGCCACCATGCCGGTCGCGACCTTCGGGCCGTTTCGCTTCGATGTGAAGACGGGGGAACTGCGACGCGCCGGCGTCCAGGTCAAGCTCCAGCCGCAGCCGGCAAGACTCCTGGGTTTGCTGATCGAACACGCAGGCGAGCTCGTCACCCGGGAGGAGATCCGCGGCCAGGTGTGGGGTACCGACACGTTCGTCGACTTCGACCAGGGCGTGAACTTCGCCATCCGGCAGATCCGCAGCGCCCTGCACGACAACGCGAACCGGCCCTGTTATCTGGAAACGCTGCCGCGACGCGGCTACCGCTTCGTCGCACCGGTGCAGTACCTTGCCGAGTCGCCCGAGGAATTGGCAGCTCCCTCCGCGCTCGAGCCTCACCGTTTCTCCTGGCGACAGCTGGCGGCGGCACCCTTGATCCTGGCCGCCCTCGTCGTCCTCGGCGGCGATGGGATGGCCCGTCACGAGCGACCGACGCCCACCCTGTCGCCGGCCGGTTCCCGGGCCAACCAGCAGGTTGAATTGGGCCGGTTCTTCCTGGCCAAGGGCGGGCGCGCCGACGTGCTGACCGCGCTGGAGTTGTTCCAGGCCGCGCTTCGGGACGATTCGCGATCAGCGGCGGCCTATGCCGGCCTCGCTGACGCCTACAACCAGCTCGCTACCGTGTTCGTCGCGGGTCAACCCCCCGGGAACGTCCGGCTGCTGGCGCTGCGCGCTGCCACGCAGGCGGTTCAAATCGATCCCACCATGGCCCAAGCCTACGCCGTGCTCGGTGACACAGCGCTGCACGAACTGGACTGGTCACGGGCTGACGCGGCGCTGCGGCGCTCGATCGCGCTGGACGATAAATCCGCTCCGGCGCACCAGACCTACGCGACCTACCTTGTCACGCAGCGCCGGTCCACCGAGGCCATCGCAGAAGCGCGGCGTGCCGTCGAGCTCGAGCCGACGTCGCTGAGGGCGCGGCACGCCCTGGGATGGATGCTCTACTTCAATCGTGACTACGACGACGCGGTAAGGGAGCTGCAAACGGCTCTCCGGATGGATCGCACTTACGCACGCGGCCGCTGGCGGCTCGGCCAAGTGCTCCTGGTGATGGGACGGTTCGACGAGGCGGTCGAGACGCTGGAGACAGCTGTCGAGGAGTCGGAGCGGACACCGGCGGCGCTGGGACTGCTGGCGATGGCGTATGGCGGCCAGGGCCGCCGCGCCGACGCACAGGTCATCGTCGAGGAGCTCGAGGAGCGGTCCGGGGCGCAAATCGTTCCGCCCGGCGCCATGGTCCTCGCTTATCTCGGGATCGGCGACACCGAGCGCGCCCTCGACGCACTCGATCGCGTTTACGCGGAACTCGACGGCTACGCGATTTTCGTCGATGTCGACCCGCTCATGGATTCGCTGAGGACTGAGCCGCGCTACCAGGCGCTCTGCCGGCAAATCCTGCTCGGAGCGGGGAGGCAACCGGACGCGCCGAGCGAATCCTTGGCGCTTCGGTGAACCGCGCGGTCTGCCATGGTCACCGAACGTCCCGATACTCACGCCGGCGGCATCGTCTATCGGGATTCACCGACCGGACCGGAGTACCTGATCGTTCGCGCGCGCCGCGACCCGTCGGTCTGGGTACTGCCGAAGGGACACATCGAGCCGGGTGAGACGGCTGAACAGGCGGCAGTCCGGGAAATCGAGGAGGAGGCCGCTTGCCATGCAACCGTGATCGCGCCGCTCGGCCGGCTCGTGTTCGGCAGCGTGCGGACGCGCGTCTACCTGATGCGCTTCGACCACGAGGTCGAGCCCGCCGAGGAGCGCGAGGTGTTCTGGGGACCCGCCGAGGAGACGATGAGGCGCCTCACGTTTGCCGACACGCGCGATCTCGTCGCCCGTGCCCACGAGATGGTGAGCGGCGGCCCTCGGTGAAGCTGAGCGCTCAGCCCGCGAGACGCCGCTGCCTGGCGAACAGGGCGTAGGCAGCCACCGAGACGCCCAGGAACCCGAACGAGAACACGATCCCCGCCCATGGTCCGCTGAAGAAGATGTAGAGCCAGAGCGCCAGCGAGAGCAGAGCCGGCCACGGGTACAGCCACATCGTGAACGGCTGCGGGATGTCCTGCCGATATCGCCGCAGCAGGATCACCGCCGCGCACTGCCAGACGAAGCGCAGCAGGATCTGCACCTGGATCAGCCAGCTCACCAGCTGCCCGAGTGTGAAGAAGCAAAACGGCAGGGATATCAGCGTGATTACCACCAGCGACACGTGCGGGAAGTGCTTGGTCGGATGCACCTTCGCGAACACCGCGAAGAAATCGCCGTCGCGGGCCGCCGCGAACGGAATGCGCGAGTAGCCGAGAATCGTCGCGTAGAGCGAGGCCGCCGCGACGAACAGGATCAAGCCGGTCATCGTCATTCCGGCGACGCGGCCGGCGCCGGGATCGGCAAAGGTTCGCGCGATGAACTCCGAGGCAATCGTCCGGAGCTCCGCTGCTTCCCGCCAGGGAATCAGCCCGAGCACCACGATCGTCATCGCCATGTACAGCGCGGCGACGATGAAGATCGACAGGACGATTGAGCGCGGCACGGTGCGATCGGGCTCGATGATCTCTTCACCGATGTTGCAGACCTGGTTGTAGCCGCCGTAGCTGTACATCGCCAGGACCGCGGCCGCGCCCAGTGCCGCGGCCAGCGATCCGTCCATCGAATACGCCTCCGGCGGGAAGTCGAACGCCATCGCCGGCGAGAACCGGAACAGGCCGACGACGATCACCCAGCCGACCGTGAGGAGGACGCCTGCCAGCATCACCACGGCGAGACGGCCGATCGATTCGATGTCGCGCCACAGCAGCGCCGCCATGGCGATGCACACCGAGGCGGCGAGGGCGTTGTGCTGCGCCAGGGTCATGCCGGTCCAGACGAACTGGAGGTAATCCGAAAAGCCGACCGCGCCTCCGGCGATCGACAGCGGCGCCACGAGGATCGTCTGGAAGATGAACAGGAATCCCATCAGGCGGCCGAGCCCGAACGGCTGGAACGCCTCGCGGAGATACAGGTAGCCGCCGCCGCTGCCGGGGAGAGCTGCGCCGAGCTGCGCGTAGACGAGACCGTCAGCGAGGGCAAGGACCGCGCCTGCGACCCAGGCGTAGATGATCTGCGGTCCGTGCATCGCCTGGATCATGAACGGGATGGTGAGAAACGGGCCGACCCCCACCATGCTGATGATGTTGGTGGAGGTGGCCTGGAGCAGGCCCATGCGGCGATCGAGGTGCGGGATCTCTGTCAAGGCAAAAGGCAGAAGTCAGAAGGCAGAAGAAGAACACCGCTCACAGGCGGAGCGCCTCGACCAGACGGGCTGCGGTAGCGCGGGTGGGGACGAGCGGGTTGAGGGCAAGCGCATCGACCAGCGACTCGCGCGAGCCGGTTCGCACCGCCTCGATGGTCGCGCGCTCGAAGCTCTTGACTCGCAATACGAGGTCGCGGACCTGGTCGGGCAAGGCGCCGACCGGCAGCGCCTGCGGACCGTTCGCGTTGACCACCGCCGGCGCCTCGATGACGTCGTCTTCCGCAAGCTCTGGAATGTTGCCGCGATTCGATACGTTCAACGGGATGATCGCGTTGGTGTTGCGGGCAATCGCGTGAATCGTGTGGAGCGCGATCTTGTCGTAGCCGGTGAGGTGCGCCCATGGCGCCGGCGGCAGGGGCCGGCCGGAGGAGCCCGCTTCGATCTGCATGTAGCCGGCGCTGCGCTCGGCGAGATACCGCTCGTAACGAGCCACCGGATCGGCGACGCCCTTGCCGAGATCGTCGAAAAGCTCGCTGGTGAGCCTGGCAATCACCGCGCCGCGACTCTCGCCGGCAAGACGGAGGTTGTGCACCGCGCGCTCGGGCGAGTCGTAATAGAAGACGTACTCGGTCGGCAGAAGCCGCAGCTCGCGGAGCCGGGCGGGCGAAAACAGCGGAATGCGATAGACCCGCGCCAGCGCTTCGGCGTCATCCCACAACCGGTGAAGTTGCGGCCGACCCTCCCACCACACTTCCCTGACGAACCCGAGATGGTTCAGGCCGACGTAGTCGAAGCGGCATTCCTCCGCCGGCACCTCGAGCGCGTGAGCGATCTCCTGGAAGAGCTCGGCTGGGGTATCGCAGATGCCGACGACCCGCGCGCCGGTGTCGGCGATGAGCGCCTGCGTCACCAGTCCAGCCGGATTTGTGAAGTTGATGACCCAGGCGTCGGGAGCGCGACGTGCCACCTCGCGGACGTGCGCAACCAGCGGGGGAATGGTCCGGACCGCCATCGCAAAACCGCCCGGACCGACGGTCTCCTGCCCCACGACGCCGAGCTCGAGCGCGGTCCGCTCGTCATGCGACCGCGCCTCGATGCCGCCGGCGCGGATGCTGGTGATAACGAAGCGGGCGCCGTCGACAGCTGGCGCGACGTCGCTGTGCGTGGTCACGCGCGCGCTGCCGGCGCGGCGCCTGGCGAGCTCGGCGATGCTCCGCAGGCGAGCCACGTCGAGATCGAACAGCGCGAATTCGTCGACACCGAGCCCGGCGCTGGCAAGGCCGTTGATCAACAGCGGCACGCGCACCCCGGCCCCGCCGATGACCGCGACCTTCATCGCCGACTCCGAGGCGTGCGCCGCCGCGCTTCCAAACGCGGTGGCAACGCGTCGAGGCCGCCGGCCGCGCGGACCGACTCCGAACCGATCCGCACTCCGGCCGCGAGGCACGCCGCGATCGGCTCGCCACGCACCAGCGTTGCGAGGAAGCCGCCATTGAACGCATCACCCGCGCCGGTCGTGTCCACGACCCGGACCCGGGGCGCAGCCGCGTGCAACACGGCACCCCCGACAAGCGCGAGCGCGCCGTCGCGCCCCCTGCTTGATCACCGTGCGGAGCGCGAGCTCCGGCCACCGCTGGCAAGCGCGGGTCAGCGACCGAACGCCCGCGTACTGACACGCTTCGCGCTCGTTGACGAATACCCAGTCGAGCATCCGCAGCAGGGACCGAAAGCCCCGGCGCGACGGCAGTGCGTCGTGCCAGCCGAAATCCCAGGACGTGGTGATCCTCCTCGCGCGGCACCGTGCCAGCAGCCGCGCCCACGCGCCCAGGTTCCGGGGCCCGAGCGCCAGGTGCAGGTGGCGCGTCCGCGGCAGCGCGGCGTCGAACCGCCCGAGCAGCCGCTCTTCGAGCTGTTCGTTGACGCCGTCAAACGTGACGAAGGCGCGATCCCGACGCGTGGACAACGACACCGAGATCGCGTGCGGCTCGCCGCGCCTTTTCAGGTTGTGTACCTGAATTCCTTCGGTTCGGAGCCGAGCCTGTGCCGCGTCGGCAAGCGCGCTGATCACCTCGACCCGCGCGCCGGCACGCGCGGCCGCCACCGCTGTAATCACCGTGCCGCCGCCGAACGTCCGGGCACACGCCGGCGTCCGCAGCTCCTCGCCGAGGCGCGGCAGTCGCCGGAGTCCGTGGAAGACGAGGTCCTCGAAGGCCTCACCGGCGGAAACGAGATCGATGGGCAGGGGCCGCCTCCGCCCGGGCTATTGAACGGTGAGGGGATAGCTGACCGACTTGGCGGCCGCCGCGTCGCTCCCCTTCTTTAGGTCGAAGGTGATGGTCGTCTTGCCGGGTTTCGCCGCTTTCAACCGGAAGACCTCCACAGCTGGCTGCCCTGCCGGGCGATCGGTGGTCGGGTCGCCCTGCAGCGCGACCACACCGCCGTCTGATCCCTGGCGCATCGACCAGCGGCCGGCGGCATCAACGGTGAGCCGGGCAGTCATCTCCTGTCCGACCGTCAATGAAATCGGCCAGCCGGAGGCCATGTCGGAGACCATCGCGGCGGGCACCGGTCCGCCTGCCGGGAGCGGACTCGGCGCGGGACCGGCAGGGGGCTTCAGATCGGTGAAGGCGATCGTCTGCGAGACACGCGTCAGCGTGTAGTTGTTGGATGACACGATGCGCTTTCCCGAGCGATCGAGCTGGCGCAACTCCTGGTCGTTGAGGCGCTCGAAGCGGCGGCTCAACTCGGGCCGGCCGCCGCCGTCGAGCGTGAACATCGTGGCATTGGGGTCATCGGACATCCCGCGGGTGATCGTCCACTTACCGCGGGTCACGTCGGGCTTGATGTCCGAGCCCTCCTTCAGATGCGTCTCAGTGAGCTCGTAGCTCTGCGGGGCACCGGTCTTCGGGTCCTGAACCAGCTGCAGCTCGGTGCGGATGCCGGAGCAATCGGCGCACGGCAGGACGCCCCAGTAGCGAACCAGTCCCGGAGCCGCCTGCGCGTCGGTCACCGTCGCCGGATCGATGGGCTTGAACAGCGGTTCGGTGGGCTTCGGGGGCTCTGCCGCCGGCGCTTCGGCCTTGCCGCAGGCCTGGTTGCCGGCGAGCGAAAGCACAACGGCCAATGCACACGCCAGGATCCGGAAACTCATGCACGCTATCTTAACGCCCGGCCTCGACTGAGGCATGATGTTGCGTCGGGAGGACCCATGGCATCTCTCACTCTACGAGTCGGCGCGCTTCTTCTCAGCCTCGGCCTGATCGGCTGCGGCCAGGCGCCGCAGCCGGTCGCCGCGCAGGCGCAAGCCCCGCAGACTGCCGGTGCGCGGCAAGACCCGCTGCCCGGCGTGAAGCTCAGCCTCGACCAGCTGCGCGAGCAGATGTTCCACGTCGGCGCCGGCCGGCGCCTCAAGCCGCCGTCATGGCCAGGCGGCGCCAAGGTGGCCGTCGGCCTGTCGTTCGACGTCGACAACGCCACCGCGACACTCTCCACCGGCAATCTCGATTACGAGGTAATTTCGCGCGGCGAGTACGGCGCGGTGGACGGCGTTCCCCGCCTGCTGCGGATGCTCGAGCGCCAGAAGGTGCCGGTCTCGTGGTTCGTGCCGGCGGTGAGCTTCGAGCTCCACCCGCAGATGGTCAAGGACATCCAGGCCTCCAAGCTCAATCACGAGATCGGGATCCACGGCTGGATCCACGAGCGCCTGCCGACCCTCAACAACGAGTCGGAGGAGCAGCGGCTGCTCACCCAGTCGATCGAGACGCTCACCCGGATGACCGGCAAGAAGCCGGTCGGCTACCGAGCCCCGTCGTGGAAGTTCAGCCGGTGGACGCTCGGGCAGGTCAAGGCCGCCGGCTTTCTCTACGACAGCAGCCTGATGGCCAGCGACGACCCCTACGAGCTGAACCTGGATGGCAAGCCGACCGGCCTCATCGAGCTGCCGATCGAGCGCATCCTCGACGACTTCCCGTACTTCGGCGGCAACACCGACGGCTCCAACCCCTCGCTGGGCGACGTCTACGAGGTGTTCCAGTCCGAGTTCGACGTGGCCTATCAGGAAGGCGGCCTGTACCTGCTGACCATGCATCCGCACCTGACCGGCCACCGGTCACGGACCGCGATGCTGGAGCGGCTGATCACCTACATGAAGTCGAAGCCGGGCGTCTGGTTCGCGACCCACGAGCAGATCGCGAACCACGTGAAAAGCGTGACGACCGCGGGAAGTTGACAGTCCGGCAGTTGAGAGTTGCCAGTTGAAGTTGACAGTTTCAGTGACAGTGACAGGCCGCTCCAAGCCGCCTGCCCGGGTACCGAAAAAGGTCTCCAACTGTCACTGAGACTGCCACTGAAAACTGAAACTGCCACCGTCAACTTCAACTGTGAACTGTGAACTGCTCAACGGTTAACTTTCAGGGTAGTATTCGCCTTCGTGCATCCCGATCTCGAAGAAACCATAGCCTTCCACGAGGCGGTTCTCGCGGAGGGCTCTAAAGCCCTTGTCGGCTACGACCTTCCGAAAATCCTGGCCAACGTCGTCCTGCTGTCGGAAATCCCTACTACCTACGACAAGAAGGAACAGCGGCAGGTCAACTCCGGCAACCTGCTGCTGCGCGGCGTTCCGGGCGTGGGCAAGACGTTCTTCGGCGTCATCCTCGCGGCGATCAGCAACGCGAAGTTCGCGCGCATCCAGGGCCGGGCAGACATGCAGCCGACCGAGGTGGTCGGCTTCCAGATGATCAACCCGGCCACCGGCGAGCTGCTCACCGAGTTCGGGCCGCTGGCCTCGGCCGAGGTGATCCTCCTCGACGAGATCAACCGCATCCCGCTGAAGTCGCAGAGCGCGTTTCTCGAAGGGCTCCAGGACCGCACCGTTACCGTCGGCAAGACCACCTACGAGCTGCCGACGTTCAACTTCGCGATCGCGACGATGAACCCGGTGGAGCTGGGACAGGGGACTTTTCCGCTGTCGGAGGCCGCCACCGATCGCTTCGCGATAATGGTGAATATCGGCTACCTCCCCCCTGAAGAGGAGCGCAAGCTCGTCAACTTCGATTTCAAGCACATCCGGCTCAATCCGATTATGGAAAAAGAGCGGATCATCCAGCTCCGCTCGGCGATCACCGAGCACGTGTTCCTGCACGAGCGGCTCGGCGACTACATCCAGCGGCTGGTGGCGGCGTCCCGCCCCTACAATCCCGATACCGATTGGCGCATCCATTCACCCTCCGAGCTCGTCGAAACAGGTGTGGACCTCGGCGCCTCGCCGCGGGCGATCATCTGCTGGGGCCGGCTCGCCAAAGTGTGGGCGCTGCTGGTCCGCCGCCGCGACGAGGTTTACCCCGAGGACATCCAGGACCTGGCGATCTACGTGCTCGCCCATCGCATCTGGCTCGGCCCGCACGCCGCCAGCCACGGCCTCACGCCCGAGGCGGTCATCAAGGACATCATCGAGAGGATCGCCATACCGTAGGCTCCAGGCTTTTGGGCTCTGGGCTTCAGGAACAGCATCCAGTCTCAGGCCTCAAGACCTCACACCCCAAGACCTCGATGCGCACCCGGGAACAGGAAGTCGAACCGCTCATCAACCTCTCGGAAGTCACCGAGGTGGAGCTGCTCATCCTGAAGCGGATGCGTGAGTTCACCCCGGGCGAGCACTCGAGCCTGTTCCACGGCGCGGGCTTCAACTTCGTTGGGTTGCGCGACTGGCAGGCCGGCGATCGCTTCGAGATGATCGACTGGCCGCAGTCGTCGTTGACGAACTTCAGCCCGATGATCGTCCGTGAGTTCGAGCAGCCGACGACATCCGGCGTGATCATCGTCGCCGATCGCTCGGCCTCGACGAGATGCGGGATGGACGGCGTGCCGATTGCCATCACGATCGCGCGGGCGATCGCCACGATTGGGATGTCGGCAGTGTTCTTCCAGGACTCGATCGGCATGATCACCTTCGACGTGCGCAGCAATCAGCTCGGCGGCGTGCGGCCCAGGATCGGAAAGGGGCAGGTGATTCATTGCCTCGAGGCCTACGGCGCCGGCCGCGGGTTGCAGGACCTCAAGGTGGCGGGCAGCCTCAGCGCGACGCTGATCGGCTTCTCGCGCAAGACCTCGCTGGTCCCGGTCGTGTCCGACTTCCTCTTCGAGGATCCGGGCGCGGCGATTCGCGAGTTGTCGCTCGCCAACAACGTGCACGACGTGTTCGTCGTGTTGGTCGATGCGGCCTATGCCTTCGAGCTGCCGGCGATCTCGGCCGGCTGGGTCGAGGCCTTCGATGTCGAGAGCGGCACGACCCGGATGCTGTCGCGGCGCGAGGCGCGGACGCTGCAGGCGAGAGTGCAGGCGTGGCAGGATGACGTAGCGGCAATGGCCAGGAAGCAGGATCTCGACGTCCTGCGCCTGGGCATGGATCAGACCAAGTTCGACATTGCGCTGCTCGAATGGGTACACGAGCGGAGACTCCGCAGGAAATAGCCTCCGCTGATTGGTGCAGGAGGGTGCAGGGGTGCAGGGGTGCAGGGTGCAGGGGTGCAGGGGTGCAGGGGTGCAGGGGTGCAAAGGTGCACGGGATTATGACGCGTGACGTGAATCGGGTGGGGGTGGTCGTCGTTCTGACACTGATGTCCATCGGAGCGGCGCGGGCGCAGCAGCCGGCGGCGCCGTCGGGCGTCGTGGATGTCGAAGTGGAGCCGATCACCTGCTGGTGGCGCAGCTCGACGTCCGCGGTCCGCTCGGGCGAGCCGTTCACGCTGATGCTCACCTGCCAGGTGGTCGAGACCGAGACTACGAAGGTGGTGCCGGACCTGTCGAAGCTCGACCCGACTGTCGTCCAGCTGCAACCGTTCGAGGTGACCGGCGGGTCCAGGGCGCCGGACATGCGCGTTCCCGGCAAGCGGTTCTTCCAGTACCAGTACCAGCTGCGCCTGATCAACGAAGGGGCGTTCGGCGCCGACGTGGACGTGCCGCAATTGCAGATCAGCTACCGCATCGAGAGCACCGTCACCCGCGGTGAAGCGGTGCAGGGTCGCGATCTCAACTACAACCTGCTGCCGATCTCGATTCGCCTCCTGTCAATCGTTCCCGAAGACACGATGGACATCCGCGAGGCGCCGGCGGCGGCGTTCCAGTCGGTCGAGGCGCGGGAGTCGCGGGCCGATCTGCTCGATCTGGTCGGCACGCTCCTGTTCGGCCTCGCCGGTGTCGTGCTGCTGGTGATGCTGGTCAGCCTGTATCGCGCCCGCCGCGTGAAGGTGCAGGCCGAGAGCTGGCGGGTGCCGGCGCGGGCGATTGCTTCGGCGGCGCGAAGCGAGCTCAGCGAGGTGCGCCAGAGCAGCCGCGGCGGATGGGACGCGGATCTCGCAGGCCGGGCGCTGGCGGCGGCCCGCGTGGCCGCGTCGATGGTCGCGGGTCTGGCCGTCGGCCAGTCGCGGGCCTCGTCGGCCTCGCCCGTCGGCGGGCAGCTGCGGGTCAAAGGCTTTCTCGGGCGCGGCGGCGTCGTACGTCTCCGGCTCGGCGACGCCGCAGACGGTTCCCGACGCCAATCTCGCGAGCAGCCTGATGGCGTTCTCGCGCGCCCGCTACGGACGCGCCGAGAGGTTCGACGGCAGCACGCTCGACGAGGCGCTGGACACCGCGATCGCGGCCGCCAAGCGGGCCGCGTCCGAGCACTCGTTCATTTCCGATTTGTGGAAGCGGAAGGCACGTGCTTGATCGCCTGAGAGCACTCGGCGGCACCCTCGAGGCGGCGTGGGCCGACTGGGGCCAGATCCGCCTCGCGGAGCTGCAGTTCGCGCAGCTGCCGCTGGCGCAGCGCGTCACGGTTGCGATCATCGGGCTCGCGATTGCCGTGTTCGCGCTCCGGTTCATGGTTCGCGCCTCCGCCCACCGCGGCCGGGTCGGGCTGCCGGCGCTCGTCGGCTTCCGCGGCGTCAACCGCTTCGCGCTGGCGCGTCACGGCGCCCTGCTCCTCGGGCTGGCCGGCCTGCCCTTCTTCATCCTCGCGCTCGCCGATCCGCGAACCGCGGTGACCCGGGAAGAGGTCTCCTACCCGGGGCGGCGCATCAGCCTGATGATCGACGCCTCTTCGTCGATGCTCACCGCGCTTCCGGCCAACCGCTTTGCCGAAGGGGCGCCGAACAACGCGGCGTTCTTCACCACGGTCGGCGCGGCCCGCTATTTCATCGAGCGCCGCATGCACGGCAAGTACCGCGACCTCATGGCGCTCATCGAGTTCGGCGACGATGCCTATGTCATCACGCCGTTCACGACCGATTACGAGAACATCCTGCTGAGCACGTCGCTCATCGGCGACTGGCAGGAGTTCATGTCGTTCCCCGATCAGGGCACCGTCATCGCCCGCGCCGTCGAGCAGAGCGTCTCGATGTTCAAGTCGTTCAAGTACCTCGACGCGGCCGGCAACCTGATGGTGCTCTTCAGCGACGGCGCCGACGCCGAGGTGCTGGAGAGCGGCAAGACGGCGATGGACGTGGTCAACGACGCGCGGAAGGCGAAGATTCCGATCTACTTCGTCAAGGTCGGGCGCGAGATTCCGGGGCGAGTGCAAATCGGCGACGAGATCTGGCGCCAGGCGGTGGAACACACCGGCGGCAAGTTCTACGGCGGCGCCGACGAAGCGTCGATCGACAAGGCGCTCAGAGACATCGATCGCGCGTCGGCGGGACGGATTGAATACAAGCAGTACAGCACCGAGCGGCCGCGCTTCACGCCGTTTGCGCTGATCGCCGCCGGTTTGTGGTCTCTGGCGGCGCTGCTGAGACTGACGGTTCCGGCGTTTTCAGTCTTTCCGTGACGGCGACGCGGGCGGGAGGGACTAAGCGCACCGTGATAGTCCCGATGGTTTTCATCGCTCCCGAAAGCCACTCGCGCAACGAGTGGACTCCCGGGCGGCGTCTCTTGACGCTCCCGGCGAGGCGACGGGGAGCGGCTTGGTGACCAGGTCGAAGGAGAGAAGGTGATGCGAGCAGTGGTTGGATACCTGATCGTGGCGGCGGTGCTGGCGGGAGCCGGGGTCGTCTTGAGGAGCGGCTCGAGCCTGGAGCGCCGCGTCGCGGCGGCGGAGCGCGATCTCGTGACGCTGCGCTACCAGGAGGCCGGTGCACGGGCGGTGGAGCCGCCGCCGGCGTGGTCCGGCTACCTGCCGGGCGCGAGCAAGACGGTTGCCGACGCCAAGGCGCTCAGCGCCACTTCGAAATACTGGGATGGCGACTACAAGGACGTTGCCGCCGATCCCAATGCCAAGCTCCTCGCCGCCAACGCCGCCTATCGCGTGCTGCGACAGGAAGGCGGCACCTGGCAGAACGTGGTCGGCCGGCTCGACGGCGTGGTGAAGATGTACGCCGACGTGCTGCGCGATGATCCCGACAATGCCGAAGCGGCGTTCAACTTCGAGTACGCGACCCGCCTTCGCGCGGTGATCGCGGCCCGGCGGCAGCCGGTCGCGGCCCAGAACCTGGCGGAAAAGCTCACGATCCACGGCGGCGTCGGCGAGATACCGGTCGATGCCGACGCCAAGAAGTTCAAGATGATCGTGCCGATGCGCCCCGACGAGCGGCAGGAAGCGGAAAAGGCTGGAAAAGGCGCTCAGCGCGTAAAGAAGGGCTAGCGCCAGGTGCATAGGTGCAAGGGTGCAGTGGTGCAAGGGCGCTTCAGCTCCAATCGCCAATCGCCGTTGAGCCAATGGCCGGATGCACCAATGCCGCAATCCCCAATCGAATGGCGCAGTCTCCAATCGACCAGTCGTCAATGAATCGCGAAACGTCAATCCCCAATCGTCAATGGACGCGGCGCCCCATTTGAGGCCGTAATGTCGATACCCGGCCTGCCGCCGATCCAGTTCGGGGCGCCACAGTATGTGCCGTTGCTCGCCGTACCCGGCGTGTTGCTGTTGCTGTGGCTGCGTCTGGCATGGCGGCGGCGCGCCGACGTCACGGCGCTCCGGCACAGGCGGATGCTGCCGGTTCGCGAGCGCATCCCGTTCCTCGGCGAACTGCTGTTCTGGCTGTGCCTGCTCGCAGCGCTGGCGTTCACGCTGCTCGCCGTCGCCCGGCCGCAGACCAGCACGTCGATCATCCGTACTGCCGGCGTCGATTTCGTGATCCTCCAGGACGGATCGGCATCGATGCACGTGTCCGATGTCGGTGCCGCGGCAGGAGGAGGACGGGCCCGGGTCACCAACCGCTGGCAGCGCTCGGTGAAGTTCCTGCGCACGCTCGGCGAGTCGCTCCGCTGGGAAGACGATCGCGTCGCCCTCGCGCTCTTCGCCCATATCGCGACGCCGCAGGTGCGGCTGACACGCGATCCGAACACCTACTTCTTCTTCCTCGATCACCTCGACAACGGCTCGCCGTTCCGGCTCGAGGACGATGCGTCGTGGGACACCAACATCGAGCGCGGGATCTACTGGGGGCTGCGGCTGATTGACAAGGACGAGGAGCTGCAGGGCAAGTCCGCCAACTCCAAGGCCTTCATCCTCGTCTCCGACGGGCAGGCGTGGAGCGGAGAGGTGGCCAAGTCGCTCAGCCTGGCGCAGGCACAGAGCATCCCGATTTACGTCGTCGGGGTGGGGACCACGGCCGGCGGCATCATCCCGGATCCGAAACGCGACGCGACCCAGGCGGCGATCCGCTCGGTGCTCGATCGCAATTCGCTGGCGACCATCGCGACGGCCGGCGGCGGGCGCTACTTCGAGCTCGATCGCGAGGAAGACCGCGACATCGCCAACACGATCATCGACCTCACCCGGCGGCGGTCGGGCGGGCGCGGCGTCGAGCAGTCGTTCGAGGATAGGTATCGCGAATTCCTGATGGCGGCGGCCGGGCTGGTCGTGCTCGGAGTGCTGTTCCTCCGCGACCAGTCGGCACTGGCCCTCCAGCTGGCGGCCGGTACCGCCGTGCTGATCCTGATCGCTCGCCTGGTCTGAAGAGCACGCGCCGTTCGCGCGCACCCTCACCAGCACCAATCGCACCAGCCGCACTTGTACTCATCGGTCCATCCCTGTCTTCGTTTGTAACGACGGCCACTGTCCCGTTCCGCCAGGCCCGTTCGGGGCTACGATTAAGGGTTACCGGTTCAGGATGAGACGTTCCCGGAGGAGCTAATGGCCAAGCACGTGTCGCGACGCAATTTCATGGGCGGGATGGCGGCGGCGGTGGGATATCTCAGCACGCGGCCGAGCGCGGAGCTGTGGGCGCAGGGTGGTCCGGCGGCAGTCGCGGCGCAGCGGGCTCGCGGGCCGATGACTCCCGAGCAGTACGATCGCATGGCCAAACTCGCCAACAACGAGAACAACTGGGGTCCGCCCGAGTCGGTCATGAAGGCGATGAACAACGCCTGGAAGTACGCGAACCGCTACGGCTACCCCGATGGGAACATCGTCCAGGCGATCGCGGATCACCACGGCGTGAAGCCGGAGAACATCCTGCTCGGCGCCGGCTCCGGGGAGATTCTCGACGTCGTCGGCACCACCTTCCTGCTCGGCGGGAAGAAGGCCGTGGGCGCCGACCCGTCCTACGGATCGGTCTACCAGCACGCCACCGCGATCAAGTCCGACGCGATCAAGATTCCGCTCCGCGCCGACTACACGCAGGACATCAGCAAGATGATCGAAGCCACCAACCAGCACGCGAGCGAGATCGGTTTCTTCTATCTGTGCAACCCGAACAACCCGACCGGGCTGGCCGTGCCGAAGCAGGAAGTGAAGTCGGTCGTCGAGGGTATCCCGAAGGGCACGCCGATCCTCATCGACGAGGCCTATCACCACTTCGTCAGCGACCCGAACTACGAGGAGTCGATCGGCTACGTCAAGGAAGGCAAGCCGGTGATCGTCGCCCGGACCTTCTCGAAGATCGCGGCCCTTGCGGCCATGCGCCTCGGCTACGCGGTGGCACCCGCCGAGATCATCCAGAAGATGCGGCCGTTCTCGATGGGCAGCATCAACGTGCTGGTGAAGCACGGCGGCGTCGCGTCGCTGAACGACACGGCGGCCCAGGCCGACGTCAAGCAGAAGATCACGACGCTCCGCACCAAGACCTCCAACGACCTGCGGGCCTACGGCTACGACGTGATTCCGTCGGAGACCAATTTCTTCATGGTCCATCTCGGCGGACGCCAGGTGCAGCCTGTGATCGAAGAGTTCCGGCAGAAGGAAGTCCTCGTCGGCCGTCCGTTCCCGCCGATGACCGAGCATCTGCGCGTGTCGGTTGGGACCGCGGAGGAAATGGACCGGTTCCTGGTCGCGTTCAAGCAGATCTTCCCGCAGAAGTCGCCGCGTCAGACCAACATCGCGCAGCGGTAGGCGATCGGCGTGGAAATTCGGGCCGGGGTGCTGAGGCGCTCCGGCCCTTCGTTTGTACGCGGTATATTGATCTTCTGTGAACGGTGTCGCTCGAGTTGCCGTGCTGCTGGCCGCTGCCGTTGCCGGGGCCTGCACACCCGGGCCGGGGGAGGACGCTTACGGCGCCAGGGTCGCGGAAAGCCGCGCGATCAAGGACGAGAGCTTCCGCACCTCGCCCGACTCGCCGATCCCGCCGGACAAGAAGAACACGCTGCTCCCCCTCGCCTACTACCCGGTTGACGAAGTCTACGCCGTGCCTGCGGTGCTGGAGCTCTCGGACGATCGCTCGCGTCTGCAGATCCCCACCTCCACCGGCAAGCTCCGCGACTACGAGCGGATCGGGACGCTCAAGTTCAGCCTCAACGGCCAGCGGCTCCAGCTCACCGCGTTCAGCGAATTGGGCCAGCCGATGTCGCGGCTGTTCGTGCCGTTTGCCGACGCGACGAGCGGCGAGGAGACCTACGCCGCCGGCCGCTACATGGAGCTGGACCCGACGGCCACCGGCATCTACGTGGTCGATTTCAACGGCGCCTATCACCCCTTCTGTTACTACAACCCGGAGTACGACTGTCCGTTCCCGCCAGCGGAGAACCGCCTGTCGGTGCCAATCCGGGCCGGTGAACGGATGGCGGAGAAGAAATCGGCCGCCCGGTAGATCGCCGGCGCTCCCCGACTCCGACCGACTCCCGACTCCCGGTTCCCGACTCCCGACATGATCCTGCACGCAATCGTTTTCGACTTCGACGGCGTCATCGCTGACAGCGAGCGTCTGCACCTGCGCGCGTATCAGGACGTGCTCGAACCAGAGGGGATCGAGCTGTCCGAGCGCGACTACTACGATCGATACCTGGGCTACGACGATGTCGGGGTGCTGCGGGAGATTGGGAAGGACCGCGGCATCGCGATGAATCGACTGCGAATCGCCGATCTCGTGGAGCGCAAGGGGCACCGCTACGAACAGCTGGCGCTGGCCGGCGAGATGCTCTATCCGGGAGCAGCGGAGTTCATCCGCGCCGCCGCCGCCCGCGTGCCGATTGCGATCGCGTCAGGAGCGCTGACCCACGAGATCGAGGAGATCCTCCAGCGAACCGGTCTTCGCTCGCTCTTTCCGGTCATCGTCGGTGCGGACCAGACGGCCCGGAGTAAGCCGCATCCCGAGCCATATCAGACTGCGTTTGCCCGGCTGAGGGCGCATACTGGTCGGGAGCTGGAGCCGTGGCGTTCGGTGGCCATCGAAGATTCGAAGTGGGGCCTGGTGTCCGCGCGCGGAGCGGACCTGCGGCTGGTGGCGGTGACCAACACCTACTCCGCCGCGGAGCTCCGCGAGGACGCGGAGCTGGTGTGCGCGGGACTGAAGGAGCTCACGCTGGAGCGGCTCGACGCCCTCGTGAGCGATTAACGCCACAATCCGCTTCAGTTAGGCATCCATCAGCTCGCCAGCCCGCCGAAGCGGGCGAAAAAGGGACGGGGGTTTGAGCAAATCGAATCTCAGCAGGAGTGAACCGAGGGGGAAGATGGAACGGACGCGGACCCTCGCCGATCAGATCGTCGATGCGGCAGACCGGCCGGGCCCCGACCTGGCGGCGCCCGCCTTCCTGGTGGCGCGCCTCGAGTACCCGCAACTCGATCCCGAGCCGTACCTCGATCGCATCGATCGGATGGGGGTCGACGCCGCCCACCGGATCGCCCGCGACGCCGGGCTCGACGCGCCTTTGCCAGCGCGCGTCGACGCACTCAACCAGTACCTGTTCCAGGAAGTCGGTTTCAGCGGCAATCGCGAGCAGTACGACGACCCGCGCAACAGCTGCCTCAACGAGGTGCTCGATCGCCGGACCGGCATCCCGATCACGCTGGCGCTCATCTACATCGAAGTCGCGCGCCGCTCCGGTGTCCGCACCGAAGGCATCAACTTCCCTGGCCATTTCCTGGTCCGGGCGCTGCAGGACCTCCACACCGACGACCCGGACGAGGGGCTGATCATCGATCCCTTCCACGGCGGCGCGATTCTCGGCGAAGCCGAGTGCCGCGGCCTGCTGCACAAGCACGTCGGCGAGGAAGCCGCGTGGGCGCCGTCGCTCCTCGCCCGCGCCACCCGCAAGCAGATCATGATCCGGATGCTGCTGAACCTGAAGCGGCTCTACGTCCGGATGCGTTCATTTCCTCAGGCCCGCCAGGTCACCGATATCCTGCTCGCGCTGCAGCCCTCGTCGCTCGCCGAGCTCCGCGATCGCGGGCTGCTCGCGTATCACATGAACGACGTCTACAACGCACTGAAGGACCTCGAGGCCTACCTGAAAATGGCCCGCCTCACCGAACAGGACGACGACCAGCGCAAGGAGACGGAGCAGGTCTGGGAGCACGTGAAGACGCTGCGAAGGCGCGCTGCCCAGATGAATTGATGTCCACTCAGCTCGCTTGCATGCCCCCGATCTCCGCGTACAGGTGCGCCGCGGAGACGATGCCGCCGTGGAAGTTGCCGAGATCGAGCTTCTCGTCTGGCGCGTGGGCGTTTTCGTCGGGGAGGCCGACGCCGAAGAGGACGCACGGCAGGCCGAGCTCCTCCTGGAAGGTCGAGACCACCGGAATCGAGCCGCCCTCGCGGTTGAAGACCGGGCGCTTGCCGAAACCCGCCTCGATCGCACGGCCGGCGGCCTGCACGTAGGGATTGTCGAACGCGGTCATCCACGGCTTGCCGCCGTGCATCCTGGTGAGCGTCAGCGCCACCGTCTTCGGCGCGGTCTTCTCCAGCCACGCGGCGAACAGGCCGGCAATCTTGTTCGGGTCCTGGTTCGGCACCAGCCGCATGCTGACCTTGGCCATCGATACCGCCGGGAGCACCGTCTTGGCGCCTTCGCCGGTGAAGCCCGATAACAGTCCGTTCACCTCGAAGGTCGGCCGCGCCCACACGCGCTCGAGCGTGGTGTAGCCGGTCTCGCCGAACAGCTTCGGCGCGCCGAGATCCTGCCGGTACTTCTTCTCGTTGAACGGCAGCTTCGCCCACTCCGCCCGCTCTTCAGGCCTCAGCTCGACGACATCGTCGTAGAAGCCTGGAATCTTGATCCGCCCGCTCTTGTCTTTCGCCTGGGCGAGAATCTGGGCCAGCGCCATAGCCGGGTTCACGACCGCGCCCCCGAACGATCCGGAGTGCAGGTCGCTCTTCGAGCCGCGGAGATCGATCTGGAAATAGGCCAAACCGCGGAGCCCGTAGCAGATCGATGGAATGCCGCGGTCGAACATCGGCGAGTCGCTGATCACGACGACGTCGGCCTTGAGCAGGTCCTTGTGGGCGCGGATGAAGTCGTCGAGATTCGCGCTCCCGACTTCCTCCTCGCCTTCGATCAGGAACTTCATGTTCACTGGCAGGCGGCCGTTCTGCTTCAAGTGGGCCTCGACCGCCTTGAAGTGCATGAAGACCTGGCCCTTGTCGTCGGCCGACCCGCGCGCGTAGATCTCGCCGTCGCGGACCGTCGCCTCGAACGGCGGCGAGGTCCACAGGTTGAGCGGGTCCACCGGCTGGACGTCGTAGTGGCCGTAGAACAGGATCGTCGGCGCGCCCGGGGCGCCGAGCCATTCGGCGTAGACGATCGGATGCCCCGGCGTCTCCTCGAGCCGCGCGTTCTGGAGCCCGATGCGGGCCATCTGATCGCGCGTCCACTCGGCGCAGCGGCGGACGTCGGCCTTGTGATCGGGGAGCGCGCTGATGCTCGGAATCGCCAGGTACTGCTTCAATTCGTCCACGTACTGGTCGCGGTGGACGTGGATGAAGTCGATGACGTTGTTCATGGGTTAAGTCTACGCCGGAGGCGAGACGGTGGTGGGGAGTCGGGAATCGGGAATCGAACCCCCGCCACAGTTACGTCAGCAGCACCCAGCGGTCGGCCTCCCGGCGCACCAGGCCGTCGTGTTCGAGCTTGATCAGGTGTGCCAGGACGCTCTGCCGCGCGAGCGGGACGAGCTGCTCGGACAGGCCGGCGTAGATCCGATCGGTGATCGACGTGACCGTCGCGAGCCCTGCTTCGAGCGCGCTCAGGACCTGCACTTCGCGCTGGTGGCGGTGTTTCAGGTACTGCTCGATGAGGGCCAGCGGATCGTTGATCACCGCCCCGTGCGCCGGCAGCACGCGGGCCGGCGCCAGCGCCTGCACGCGCCGCAGCGACCGGAGATAGGCCGTCAGGTCGCCGCCCTGTTCGGCGGGAATCGAGACCGTGTTGGCCAGCTGCATGAGATCGGCTCCGAGCAGCGTCTTCGATCCGGCATCCCAGAGGACCACGTGATCCGGCGCGTGTCCTGGCGTGTGCAGGACCTGCCAGGATCCTTCGTCGGTGTGGACCATGTCGCCGTCGGCAAGCGGCTGCCACGCGATCGCGGGGTCGTCCTGCTCAAGCCAGCCGATCTTGCTGAACGCGACATCAGGCCAACGTGCCACCAGGACCGGCGCTCCCGTCGCGTGATCCGGATGTGCGTGCGAGACGATCAGCCGCGCCGGTCCGCGCGGCGCAGCCGCGGCAATCGCGGCTACGTGATCCGGGTGACCGACGCCGGCATCGAACAGCACCGGCGACGCTCCGGGGAACAGGTAGGTCCAGTTGCCGGCGCCAGTAAACGGGCCGGGATTCGCTGCGTGGAGGGGGATGGGCACGGCTAGCCTGAAGCCTAGAGCCTCGCAGAAGGCGCTGAGCGCAGCGAGGCGACGGCCACGGCAACGGCCATGAACATGATCGTCGCCGCGCTCAAATATGGCGTCGTCATTCCCAGGTTGTCGAAGAGGAATCCGCCCCAGGCCGGGCCGACGACGCGGCCGAGGCTGGCGAGCGACGAGGCGAGCCCGAGCATCCCGCCCTGGTCGTCGGCGTGGGTCAGGCGCGATACCATCGACGACAGCGCCGGCCCGTTAAAGCCCATGCCAACCGCGAGCGTCCCGACCGCACCGAGCAGCGCCGGCACGGTGCCCGCGAACGGCACGAGGCCGATGCCAAGGCCGATGACGCTGATCGCCATCGGAATCAGCCTCGCTTCGCCGACTCGCTTCACCACCCGCCCAACCAGCACGCCTTGCACCAGCGCCAACGTGGCGCCGATGAACGCGAACAGGTACCCGATGGTCGCGGTCGTGTAGCCGAAACGCCGCTCGCTGAACAGCGCGAAGGTCGCCTCGAACCCGGAGAACGCCGCCGTGACGATGAAGTAGAGGGCCAGCAGGAGCACGAGCCGGCGATCGCGCGTCGCACGGCGGAGCGCTTCGACGCGGCCGAGCGTCACCCGGTCCGGGCTGGCATGACGCGACTCCGGCAGGAGGAAGAACGCCGCGATCAGGTTCGCCGCGCACAGCGCCGAGGCGCACCACATCGGCGCCGCGGCGCCGAAATGGCTGAGGACGCCGCCGAGCGCCGGCCCGAAGATGAACCCCAGGCCAAACGCGGCACCGACCAGGCCCATGCCCTTGGCGCGGTTCTCCGGCGTCGTCACGTCGGCGATGTAGGCCTGCGCGGTCGGGATGTTCGCGCCGGCGATGCCGCCGATGACGCGGGCGAAGAAGATGATCGCCAGCGAACCAGCGAGCGCGAGCACCAGGTACGACAGGCAGGAGCCGGCCAGCCCGATCAGGATGATCGGCCGCCGCCCGACCCGGTCCGACAGCCGGCCCCAGACCGGCGAGAAGAGGAACTGCATCAGCGAGAAGCTGGTGCCGAGCAGCCCGACCATGAACGCGCTCGCGCCGTACGACTCGGCGTAGAACGGCAGCAGCGGAATGATGATGCCGAAGCCAAGCAGATCGATGAAGACGGTCAGGAAGATGATGACGAGAGGGGACACTGTTCGGCGAATCTGATGATCTGGTGAGGTGGTGATCTGGTGATCTATCTGGTGAGCTGGTGATCTATCCAGTGATCTTAGCCTCAGCGTTTCCTGGCGTGGAGATATATAGACAGGGCCACGTAATAGACCGGGAAGACAAGTGACAGCGGCACGAACGGGCCGTCGGTGCGGGGAAGGCGCCAGATGGCGATAAGCATAGCGACCGCCCAGATGCTGCCCAGGACCAGGGTGGTTCTGCGCAGCGTCCGGGTCCGCGACGGGTAGACGTAGCGAATCGGCACGAACACCAGCACCGCCAGCACCGCAAGGACCGCCGCATTCACGACCAGCGGCAGGCGCAGCGCGTAGAGATAGAAGGCCACGATGTTCCAGTAGGACGGAAACCCGGTGAAGAAGTAGTCGGTCGTGTCCACCTTGGCGTCGGCCTGCCCGAATCCGTAGGCGCTCGCCATCAGCACGAGAGCTCCGATCTCCAGTTCCCACCCCGGCGGCAGCATTCCTTCGTGGATGACGAGCAGCACCGGCACGAACACATACGTCAGGTAGTCGACGATGTCGTCGAGCCGGGCGCCGTCGTAACCGGGCAGGCGTTGCTTGACGCGGAGCGCGCGGGCCAGCCAGCCGTCGGTGGCGTCGACCAACGTGGCCGCGCTCAGCAGCAGCAACACGTCGCGAGCCCGCGAATCGAACACCGCCAGCGTCGCGGCCAGCGCCAGCACGGCGCCGAACGCCGTATACGCGTGCGCGACCCAGGCCATCAAGGGCTACAGCCGGCGCTCCGCCTTCGGGAACGAGTTCCACACCGGCACGCCGCAGAAGTGCGTGCCCTCCGTGCAGCGCGGCGAGACGATCCGGTTGCGAAGCACGCACGGCGGGCCGAGGAACTTGCCGAGCTGCGGGTGGACGGCCTGGACCTGCTGAATCTCGTCCATCGACGCCAGGTAGATTTCTTCCTGCGCATTGAAGCAGGTTCGCAGCGTCCACTTGTGCTGCAAGGCGATGAACGAGCCCGACTCCACCATCCGGAGCGCCTTGGCGTTGGGCAGGATGTAGAGCGCGTGTTCGAGCGGAACGCCGAGGGCGAGCAGCCGGTTCTTCGCGGTCCAGGCGTCGGCGATGGCGCGGTCGAACACCGCCTTTGCCGCGGCGTTCTGCCGAATCAGCCGCGGCGTGACGACGTCGGGCTCCACCGTATCGGCAAAGGTCATCATCGGACGCGAAGCGGGCACCATCCGGTGCCGCTGGTCCTGGGAGTCGGCGGTGTGGCTCAGGCGCTTCTCGAACACGTAGCTCGGGTGGTTGAGCGCGCGCATCAGCGGCGAATGGTGCGCGACGTTGAGCATGTCGATGCGGTAGAGATTCCGCGCCGGGTTCATCACCCGATCGATCGCCTCGGCATCGTCCATCTCCGCCGTGGTCAGCCCGAAGGTGGCCCGCACCGCGTCGGCCACCACGCGCTCGGCACCCGCCGACCAGTCGCGCAGCCGCGACACGCGGTTGCCCAGCCGGCGATCGAACTCGCGCGCGAAAGCGTCACCCGCGGTCCGGGGCCTTGGGATCGTCGATTCGGGCAGCTCCGCCAGATCGAGCGTCGAGAGCCCGATCTTGTCGAAGAACATCGGGTCGACCTCCTTGACGAGATCGACCATCGCCCCAATCACCATCTGCGCTTCGTAGGGCGTATCGCCGGAGTTCATCATCCGGTGGAGCCGGTGCAGCACCAGGCCGGAGATGGTGTGCACCATCGAGGTGAACGCCGCGATCGGAATGACATATCGCGCCGTCTCGATCGCTTTCTTCTCCGCTTCGCGCTCCACGGCCTTGAGCCGCGCCGGCGTGTTCGTCGGCCGCACGTAGCGAAGCTCTTTCAGGATCGCCCACGCATCGTCCTTGAGCAGCGTCGAGAGCTCCCCGTAGGCGTCCCAGGCCCGGAGCACCGCCTGTTCGAAGACCTCGCGCGCTTCGCCCTCGAGCGGTGGAACGAACGCACGGGGCTCGTTCAATTTGACGTACCGCTGGCTGGACTGCTCGGAGTTGTAGAAGGGATACGCGTGGAGCACGCTCCAGACGAACTGGCGCGAGACGTTCTCGAGCCCGAATTCGAAGTGGGCGTGCTGGAATACGGTGTGGTGGCCGCCTTCGAAGGTCAGCGGCCCGATCGAATCGCGCTGCCTGTCGGTCACCTCGTCGCGGGCGATGACCCGCGGCGAGTAGCAGGTGCGGGCCGCGGCAATTGCCCCGTCGTAGGGAGCCTGTGGCGACGTTCGCAAAGTAACGCGGGGGGGTGCGGTGGATAGCGCGAGAACGGGCATTGCAGGGAGAGTATAAAGTTTGACGGACTCCCGACGAGATAGAGAAAGGCCTTTGATGCCGCCCTCCGCCGTCCCCATCAGGCCCTTCGAGCCTTTGGCTCGACTGGCCAGCCTGCTGAGCCGCCGACCGCAGGCAGATGAGTTGACGGGCGAAGCCGCGCGCGAGGCGGCCGAAGGCGTCGGGGCGCCCATGTCGCTCGTGATCGAGTGCCTGCCTGTCGCTGGAACCGCAGCCATTCGAGGCAGTTACGGCTGGCCAATGCCGCCGGAGCCGGATGCATTCGCGCACTCCACATCGCACATCGCCGAGGCGCTCACCACCCCGGCCGGCCGGGTCATCGGCGACCTGGCAAGCCGTTCCGGAGAGCCCGCGCTGATTGCTTCGCATGGCCTGAAGCAGGCCGCGGCGGTCCCCTTTGGCGATCCCGCGCAGCCATTCGGGGTCCTCGCGGTCTACACCGATACGCATTTCCCGCTTGGGCCCGACGCCACGCTCCAGGTACTCACCGCGATCGCGGCCCTGCTCGACGCCGGTCTCAACCAGGCGCGCCTGCTGGCGTCGCTGGAGCGCGAGCAGGACGATCGCTTCCGGCTCACCTCCCTCGTCGAGGCCAGCGACGATGCCATCGTTACGACGACGCTGGCGGGAACGGTGCTGTCCTGGAACCCCGGGGCGGAGCGCCTTTACGGTTACACCCGGCGCGAGATCCTCGGGCAGGACGTCTCGTTGCTCGTGCCCGCCGAACGGCAGCGAGATCGGGAGCTGGTCCTCTCACGCGTTCGGACCGGACAACGCATTCCAGCATTCGACGCCGTGCACCTCCGCAAGGACGGATCGCCGGTGGCGGTGTCGCTGAGCCTGTCGCCGGTAAGCGACCGCCAGGGAAAGGTGGTGGCCATTGTCGGCATCGCTCACGACGTTACAGAGACCAGGCGTCTCGAATCGGAGCTCCGCCAGTCAGCCAAGATGGAAGCTGTCGGCCGCCTCGCCGGCGGGCTCGCGCACGACTTCAACAACATGCTGACGGTGATCGACGGCTACAGCCAGCTGGTGCTGATGAAGCTGCCCGCCGACAGTCCGATGCGCGAGCTGATCGAGGAGATCCACAAGGCCGGCGATCGCGCCGCGGACCTGACCCGGCAGCTGATGGTTTTCAGCCGGAGGTCGATGGTCCAGCCGGAGGTGCTGAACCTGAGCGAGGTCGTCGAGTCGAACACCGACATGCTGGGGCGCGTGATCGGCGAAGACGTCACGATCGCGACGACGCTCGAGCCCCACCTCGAGCACGTCATGGCCGATCGCGCGCAGGTGGATCAGGCGCTTGTGAATCTGGCGCTCAATGCGCGCGACGCCATGCCCGACGGCGGACGACTCGGCATTGAGACCGCCAACGTCCGGTTCGAGGCGGCGCACGGCGTGCCGCCGCGGGAGGTGCCTGCCGGGCAGTACGTGCTGCTCGCGATCACCGATACCGGCATCGGCATGGACGCCGTGACGCGGGGCCGGATTTTCGAGCCTTTCTTCACCACGAAAGGGAGCGGGCGCGGCACCGGCCTTGGCCTGGCCATGCTCCACAACTTCGTGCGGCAGAGCGGCGGCTTCGTGACGGTCTACAGCGAGCCGGGCCAGGGCACCACCTTCAAGATCTACCTGCCGACGGTGGCGCTGCCGGTGACGCCGCGACCGCTCGCGGCCACCGGCCAGGCGCCGTCGGGCAGCGAAACGATCCTGGTCGTCGAGGACGACTCGGCGGTGCGGCAGTTCACCGAGGCGGTGCTTTCGGCAGCTGGCTATGCGGTGCTAACTGCAGCCCAGGGCGCCGAGGCAATGGTTCTCGCCCGCCAGCACCCGCATCGGATCCACCTGCTGATGACCGATATCGTGATGCCGGTGGTCGGCGGCCACGCGCTCGCGGAGCAGTTCCTGGATCACCAGTCGGACGGACGGGTGCTGTTCACGTCGGGCTACACGCCGGAAGCCGTCAGCCGCAGGGGGATCGTGATCCCCGCCGAGCAGTTCATTCAGAAGCCGTATTCACCGGCCGCGCTGTGTCGGCAGGTGCGCTCGATCCTCGACAGGAATTGAGGCCGACTCGACCTTCAATCCTCGTCTTCCTCATCCCGTCGCACGTGGTAGCGCGAATACTCGTCGAGGAACGTGAGCGACTCGAACGAGCGCATCCGGTCGAAGAAAAGGATGCCGTCCAGGTGATCGGTCTCGTGCTGGATGACGCGGGCCGGGAAGTCGCGGGCCTCGATCTCGATCCGCTTGCCCTCGCGGTTGAGGGCGGTCACCGTAATATGCGGCGAGCGCGGGACGCGGCCGCGGATGTCGGGGATGCTGAGACATCCTTCCCACCCCTCGATCAGGTCCTGGGCGATCGCGGTGATCTCCGGATTGATGAGCGCGACCGGCTCGCCCTCGCCGCGTCCGTCGGAGTCCAGCACCGCGACGAAGAGCCGGCGCGACTCGTGCACCTGCGGCGCGGCGAGGCCGATGCCGGAGTACTCCTCCATCGTCTCGATCATGTCGTCGATGAGCTTCTGGAACTCCGGCGTGCGGAGCTCGTGCTTGTCGACGGGACGCGTCTTCTCCCGCAGCACCGGGTGACCCATGCGCGCCACTTTCAGGATCGACATGCTGGAATTCTATACTTTGGGCGATGGGTGAGCCCGCGTTCCGGTTCTGCCCCGTGTGCGGCTCGCCTTTCGAGCCGCGCGTCCTCCGCACCGGAGAGCCGGCGCGCCTGGTCTGCACCAGCGGCGCCTGCGGGTTCGTGTTCTACCTCGATCCCAAGGTCGCCGTCGGCACCGTCATCACCCGCTCGAATCGCGACATCGTGCTCGTCAAGAGGGCTATAGAGCCCGGCTACGGCAAGTGGGTGTTCCCCGGCGGCTACGTCGATCGAGGCGAGGAGGTGACGCTTGCGGCAATTCGCGAAGCGCGCGAGGAAGCCGGCCTCGACGTACGCCTCGACCACCTGATCGGGATCTATTCCTACGCCGGGCGCACGCCGATCATCATCGTCTACGCGGCGACGCACGTCGGCGGCGAGCTGGTGGTGGACGAGGAAGGCCTGGAGGCGCGATGGTTCACCCCGTCAGCGCTGCCGTGGGACGAGCTCGCGTTCCTCAGCACGCGCGAGGCGTTGCGTGACTTCCTCGCGTCGGACCGCGACGATCGCTGATCGAGCGATCGAATCGCGAGTCGCTCACCTCGTGACTGCGTTACACTCTCGCGTGTTCGCTGGCCGAGCCATCGCGGCCGCATTCATACTCGATGGCAACGAGGAGGCGAGATGCCCAAGGACGAGAAGCCGGGCGGCATGAGCGGCAAGCGCGGAGCCAAGAAGAAGGCGAAGGCGAAGAAAGCCAAGAAGAAGTGAGCGTCGCGAAGTGAGAAGCCAGGCTCACTTCCTGGCTTCTCGCTTCCGGACCTGCCCCTCACCTCTCACTTCTCACTCCGACAGTGAGCGGATTGAGGGCAACGCGGTGCCAGCCGGTTGCCCGGCATAGCGCAAGGCTCTTGTCGTACTCCGCATCCGCGGCTGCAACCTTCTCGTCTTCCGCCTGCAGATACGATCGCCTCAGATCCCGCGCAGTGACTGGCTTGTAGAAGAGGCTCGCGCCCTTGAACCGGCCCCGGCGCGAGTGGTGCCACGAGACCAGGCGGCCCGAGACGACCTCGCCGAGCGCTCTGGCTGCAGCCGCCACTTCGCCCTCGCCGAGCGCGCCGAGGCGCTCGCACATCGTCGGCACGTCCACGAGCGCGGGGTCTCCCGGCCGGCTCGGGGTCGCCGGCGAGCCGGTGCGCGCGCTCTCGATTGCGCTGGCGCAGGCGGCAGAGTGGATCGGGTCCCGGCGGGCCACTTCGATGGCACCAACCAGCGCTTTGAGCGGCTCCACCAGCGCGCCAGCCTGGTGCAGGTCGAGCACTGAGTAGGGAACGTCCGAAAACGGCGAGCGGTGCGCCGGCTCTTCCAGAAACGCTGCCAGCTCCGCGCCAACGGCGCGTGCGACGTCGCTCGATTGCTTGTCCCGATCGAGCACGCCCATGAACCTTGCCCATGGCCAGACGCCGGCAATCGGCGCCAGTGCCTGGGTCGCGACCATGAACGACGCCGCATCGCGCAGCTGATATGCGGCTTCGAGGGTGTTCATGAAACAGTCGCGGAACACGACGATGGCGGCGCGGCCGGCGGCCCGGATCGTGCCGGCGAGATCGTTGAGGCGAAGCGTGTCGGTCTCGCGCTGGCCGGTCTCGCGATCGCAGAACAGGCCCATCGGACCGTAGGCGTGCCCGTAGAAGTAGATGACGTAGCGTTCCGCTGGGCACGATTCGTGGCCGAAACTCAGGAAGGTCTGCAGCACGTCGGCACGCGCTGCGCTCAGATCCCGCGACTCGGCCTCGACCTTCAGGACCGACCGGCCATCGTCAACGTCGCCGAGAATTTTGCGCCACAGCGGGTGGTGCTCGTCGCGGACCGGAGCGAACCCCTGCGTCGGAGGCGGCGGCAGCGCAGTCAACGATCCGCGAAACACGCCTTTCGGCCGCTTGAAGTCCACCTGCGCCGCGATGCTGATGTGAGTGAAGTCAGCTGCGTCGCAGAGCGCCCTCAGCTCTTCTTTCGCCGCCGTGTCGAGCGTGCTCGCACCGCCGCGATCGTCGGCCACGGTGTAGGCAAGCACCGCCCAGGGTTTGCGGCTCGGGGCCGGCTCGTTCGTACGCTGCACGGCCGGGAGTGTATCCGACGTATGGCGGTTGAGGGGATAATTGGCCGTGACCCTTCCGCCGGGCGCGCGACTCGGCCCCTACGAGATCCTCGCGCTGCTCGGTCTTGGCGGCATGGGTGAGGTTTATCGGGCTCGCGATACGCGGCTCAACCGCGATGTTGCGATCAAGGTCCTGCCGCCGGCGTTCACCAGCGACGAGGAGCGGCGCCGCCGGTTCGAACAGGAAGCCCGGGCCGCTGCGGCCCTCAGCCATCCCAACGTCGTCGCGGTGTTCGACGTCGGCGTGGACGGAGAGGTACCGTACGTCGTCTCCGAGCTCCTCGAGGGCGAGGATCTGCGGCGCGTCCTGGTGCGCGGACCGCTCACGCCGCGCAAGGCGATGGAAATCGGCGGCCAGGTGGCACAAGGGCTGGCCGCCGCACACCAGAAGCACGTCGTCCACCGCGACCTCAAGCCCGAGAACATCTTCATCACTCCGGAAGGGCGCGCCAAGATCCTCGACTTCGGCCTGGCGAAGCTTGGCCCGCGGGCGCCGATCCACGAGGGAGACACCGAGCTCCCGGCTCGCCACGTGACCCAGCCTGGCGTGGTGCTCGGCACCACCGGGTACATGTCGCCGGAGCAGGTGCGCGGCGAGGAGACCGATCACCGGACCGACATCTTCACGTTCGGCGCCGTGCTCTACGAGATGCTGACCGGTCGGCGTGCGTTCCAGGGCCATTCCTCCGTCGAGACCCTGACCGCCATCCTGCGCGACGACCCGCCGCCAATATCCAGCGCCAGCGTGCCGAGCTACGTCGAGCGCATCATCCGGCGCTGCCTCGAGAAGAACGCCTTCGAGCGATTCCAGTCGGCTGGCGACATCGCCTACGCCCTCGAAGCGGTCCCGCTCGACAGTGCGCCCGCGCTGATACAGCCGGGCTCGCCGCGGCGCCCGGCCTGGCCGCCGATGGCGGTGATCGGCGGCGTGGCCGCCGTCGCGCTGCTGGCCGTGGGCTTCGGCCTGTCGCGCTTCACCGCGCCGTCCGCGGTGGTCAGCTTCGAGCCGCGGACCTTCGATCGGCGGCCGATCACCAACGCGCGTTTCATGCCCGACGGCAAGTCGATCGTCTACAGCGCCCCGGTCGAAGGATTCAAGCCCGAACTCTTCGTCATCTATCCTGACGCCGAAGCGCCTCAGCCGCTCGGCGTCACCGACGCGCACCTCCTCTCCGTGTCGAGCAAGGGCGAGCTGGCAATCATCACCGAGGCACGTCACCTCGAGCAGCGCCTGTTCAGCGGCACGCTGTCGCGGATGACGGTCGGAAGCTCGCCGCGCGCGGTTCTGGAGGACGTCCGCGAGGCCGACTGGTCGCCGGACGGCGCCGAACTGGCGGTCGTCCACGATCTTGGCAACGGCCGCGATCGGCTCGAGTTCCCGGCTGGGACCGTGCTCTACGAAGCAAGCGGCTACCTGAGCGACCTGCGCGTGTCGCCGGACGGTCGGCGGGTGGCGTTCTTCGAGCACCAGTGGCGATTCGACGATCGAGGCTGGGTGAAGGTCGTCGATCGCGAGCGCGAGGTGACGACGCTGTCCGCCGAGTTGTGGGGCTTGCAGGGGCTGGCCTGGGCGCCCGAGAGCGACACGATTGTCTTCTCGGCCAACGCGGTCGGAGGCAGCGTGCTGGAGCCGATGGCGGTGAGCGCGTCGGGCCGCGGCCAGCCGCGACCGGTGTTCGGCGTGCCCGGCCGCTTCATCGTCCACGACGTGGCCCGAGACGGGACCTGGCTCGGCGTGCGGGAAGACCTCGCGCTCGGCGTGCGCGCACGCGTGCCGGGGCAGGACAACGAACGGGAACTGTCGTGGCTGGGATCGTCGGGCGCGCGCGGGCTCTCGCGTGACGGCAGGTGGTTGTTGATGGTCGACGTCGGCAGGCGTGGCGGCCGCGACTACTCGGTCGTCGTGCGACAGACGGATGCCTCGCAGACTATCCGCCTCGGTGCGGGATTTCCGCAGGGCTTCTCGCCCGACGGTACGATCGCCGCGGCCATCACCGCGGAACCGCCGCAGCTCCTGCTCTACCCGATCGGAGCGGGCGAGCCGGCCAGGCTCGATCGCGGTCCGCTGGATCGCATCACGTCCGCGTCGTGGTTTCCGGACGGCAGGCGGCTGTTCGTCTGCGGCGCCGAGCCCTCGCACGCGCCTCGCTGCTACGCACAGGGATTGAGCGGCCCGCCAACGCCGGTGACCGCCGAGGGGGTGGTCGGCTCGCTGGGGCCGGATGGGCGCACGATGCTCCTCACCCAGCCGAACGGTTCGGTCCAGGTTTCGAGCGTCGGCGACGAGACCTCCAGGCCGGTCAACAGCATCACGAGCGGCGACCGGCAGATCGCATGGAGCCAGGACAGCCGCGCCGTTTACGTCCAGCGCGGTCTGCAGTCACCCGCGACGGTCGAGCGCGTCGACCTCGAAACCGGTGAGCGGGCAGCGGTCCGGCGTCTGGCCCCGGAAGGCGTCGGCGCCGTCGCGACGCTCTACGTGCAGGATTGGCAGGAAGCGGGACCGTGGTACGCGTACAACTACACGAGCCTGCCCTCCACGCTGTTCGTCGTTCGAGGTGCGATGAAGTAGTTCAGGAACGCATCATGGCGTGGTCCTTCAAGCTCGCGCGCATCGCCGGCATCGACGTCTACATCCACGCGACCTTCGTGATGCTGCTCGGCTGGATTGCGCTCATGCACTGGAGCCAGGATCGGAGCCTGGCCTCGGTGTTCAACGGCGTGGGCTATATCGTTGCGCTGTTCGGCTGCGTGGTCGCCCACGAGTACGGTCACGCGCTGACCGCCCGGCGTTACGGCATTCGGACCCGGGACATCACGCTGCTGCCGATCGGCGGGCTCGCCCGCCTCGAGCGGATGCCGGATAAGCCGTCGCAGGAACTGGCGGTGGCGCTCGCCGGGCCAGCGGTGAACGTGGTCATCGCCGCGGTGCTGTTCGCGTGGCTCTCCGCCACGGGATGGCACGAGCGCGACGACATCGGCGTCACGACCGGCGCGCTCGTTCCGCGGATCATGGCCGCCAATGCCTTCCTGGTCGCGTTCAACCTGCTGCCGGCCTTCCCGATGGACGGCGGGCGGGCGCTGCGCGCGCTGCTCGCAACCCGGATGCCCTACGCCGAGGCCACGCGGCTCGCGGCCTCGATCGGTCAAGGGATGGCGATGCTGTTCGGCTTTCTCGGGCTGTTCGGCAACCCGATGCTGATCTTCATCGCCCTCTTCGTCTGGATCGGCGCCGGGCAGGAAGCCGGCATGGTTCAAGTGAAGTCGGCGCTCGCTGGAGTGAGCGTGCGCAGCGCGATGCTCACCCGGTTCCGGGCGCTCGAGCCGTCACAAACTCTTGGCGACGCCGTGGACCTGCTCCTCTCCGGATCGCAGCAGGACTTCCCCGTCGCCGACAGCGGCCGCCTCGTCGGGATGCTGCCTCGTTCCACGCTGATGAAGGCGCTGGCCGCAGCCGGGCGTGACGCAACAGTCGGCGCGCACATGCACCGCGGCTGCGGTGCGGCAAGCCCCGACGAGCCGCTGGAGCCGGTGCTCGCACGGCTCCAGGACGAGTCGTGCCGCACGCTGCCGGTGCTCGCGCCCGGCGGGATGCTGCTCGGGCTGTTGACGCTCGAGAACGTCGGGGAGCTGCTGATGGTGATCAGCGCCACGCGGACCGGGTATCATGCAACGGCCAGTACAAAGGAGACCCATGCTTCCTGAACACGACCGCCGCACCTTCATGGCCGCGCTCGGCGGCGCAGCCGCGCTGTCATTGGGGACGGTGGACGCTTCCCAGGCGCCGCCCCAGGCCGGGCCGGGGAACACGATCGACATCACCTGGTTCGACGGGTTCACTGGCAAGCACAAGCAGGTGTTCGATCTCGGCTCCTTCGATCTGTCGGTGGACACGCCATTGCGCCAGGCGGTCACCTACCTGGCCGCGCACCAGATGATCAACAAGCTCGAGCCGCCCAAGGACATCAACGTCATCATCGGGATCTCGCACAAATCCTTCCCGATGAACGCGAGCGACGCGTTGTGGGAGAAGTACAAGCTCGGCGAAGTCTGGAACATCAAGGACCGGGCAACCGGCAAGCCCGCGGTGCGTAACATCTTCGTGGATGGCCCCGCGCCGGGCGCGGCAACCGTGAAGGCCCTTCAGGGCCGCGGCATCGTGTTCTGGCAGTGCAATTTCGCGCTCGGCGCCATCGCCGGTGAGCTCGCCGAGGACACCGGCGGAAAGGCCGCCGACATCCGCGCCGATCTCGTGGCCGGGCTGCTGCCGGGCGTGCGCATGGTCCCGGCCCACACCTGGGCCGTCGGCCACACCCAGGAACGCGGCTTCACCTACGAGAAGCTGTAGCCATGCGACGCGTCCTCGCGGCGGCGCTCCTCGCCGCCGTCACACTCGGCGCTGGCGGTGCCGATCAGACCTTCGTCGGCGTAATCTCTGACAGCGTGTGCGCGCTGAGCCACGGCTCGATGCGCATGGGGCCGACCGACGCCGAATGCGCGCAGGCATGCGTCGAGGAACATGACGCAACCTTCGTGCTGGTCGACGAGAAAGCCGTCTACAAGTTGAGCGATCAGCGCGCGCCGAAACCGTTCGCCGGCAAGAGGGCGAAGGTCGTCGGCACGCTCGACGCGGCAACCAAGACGATCACCGTCACGTCCATCACTGGCGCGTAACAGACTGCTGAAGGCCGGCAACCTGAAGGCAGAAGGCAAAAAGGCAGAAGGCAGAAGGCAGAAGGCAAAAGGCACAAGGCAGAAAGCCCGGGCCGGAGAAGGGTCATGGCGCCGGCTCGAGCCGCAGCAACACCCCGTCGTCCTCGTCGGTGATGACGTAGAGCAACCCGTCAGGCCCCTGCCGCACGTCGCGAATCCGCTGGTGCAGATCGGTCAGCAGCGTCTCGCGGCGAATCTCCTCCAGCTTCGCGTTGACCACGACGCGCTCGAGACCGCCGGTGCGGGGAACCTCGCCGCGGCGCGCGCTGCCGATGAACACGTTTCCCTTCCATGCCGGAAACCGATCGCCGGTGTAGACCGCCAGCCCCGTCGGTGCAATCGACGGCAGCCACACGACCAGCGGTTGTTCGACACCGGCGGGCAGCGGGGTCTCGGAGATGCGCGCGCCGTCGTAGTTGCGGCCGTAGCTCGATGTCGGCCAGCCGTAGTTGCGGCCCGGCAGGATCACGTTGAGCTCGTCGCCGCCGTTTGGCCCGTGATCGCTCGCGAGGACCGCACCGCCCGGATGGACGACGAGTCCCAGCTGATCGCGGTGCCCGATCGAGAAGATCTCCGGCCGGGCCCCGGCTCGCGACGCGAACGGATTGTCGTCGGGAACGCGGCCGTCGTCTTTGAGCCGCAGCACCTTGCCGAAGTCGTTGTCGAGCCGCTGGGCGAAGTCGCCGTCCGGCGCACCGGTGGTCACGTAGAGGAACCCATCGGCGCCAAAGGCGAGTCGCGAGCCGCTGTTGCCGGCACGCGCGTCGCTCGCGAAGATCTCGGTCGCGCCGGTGATCGCCTTGCCGTCGAACCGTCCCCGCAGAATCCCGAGCACGCTCTGGCGCGTCGCGGCCGCGTCAGGTGCCGGCCCGCTCTTGTTGTAGCTGAGATAGACGAGCCCGTTAGTCGCGAACCCGGGGTGCAGGACGATGTCCTGGATGCCAGCGCCGCGGAATGTGGGCATTGGCGGGAGGCCAGCGACCGGCTCATGATCGAGCTGCGGTACGCCGTCGTGGCCGAACGCGTTCCGGACGATCCGGAGCCGCGTGCCGCGCTCGGTCACGAGCGCGTCGCCGTTCGGAAGAATGGCGACGCCGAACGGATGCACGAGTCCGTGGGCCACGACCACGACGCGAAGCCGATGCTGCTCCGCGGTATCGAACAGGTATGGGCCGGCCCCGACACTTACCGCGGCGATGCCGAGCGGGAGCGGCTGCTGCGCGCGGGCCGACGGCGCCAGCATCGAGACGAACAGGAGGAGGAGTGTCGCCGAACGTCGAACCATGTGCATCTACTCCAGGACGCTGCCCGTATCCCCGGGCAGCAGCAGTTGACGATGCGCCCACCACGGCGCGATTCCGTTGGTCATCACCCGCTCGTTGAACTCGCGGAGGTTGAACGCGGCGCCCTTCGCCTTCTGGTAATCGGCTCGCAGCTTGAACGCGGCCACCTTCCCGAGGAAGTAGCCGCCGTAGGTTGGATCGTAGGTGCCTCGTTCAGCTTCCTGCCTCGCTGCCGGCGCCGGCAGGTGGGCTTTCTCCTCGAAGAACTGCGCTGCCCGATCGACGGTCCACTCGCCGGTGTGCAGGCGGATGCCGGAGACCATCCGGCAGATGCGCGTCAGCGCCTCGCTCACCTGCGCCATCTCATAGCGGGGATCGCTGCCGCGAAACCCCTCGTCCACCACCATCTGCTCGGCATAATGCGCCCACCCATCCTGGCCTGATGAGGGCTGCGGGAACGGGTTCAGCCCGATCCAGATGCGGCGGATCTTCCCCGGCGTCCGGCGCATGAACACGCTGTGAACGTAATGACCGGGCATCACCTCGTGCGAAGTGATCACCGCCAGCGTCGAGTAGTTGAACTTCTGGAGCCACGCGTCCTGCTGCGCGGCGGGCCAGCTCGCCTGCGCGTCGGTGATGTAGTAGTAGCTGGTCACCGGTGTCGGCTCGAGCGGCGGCGAGGCGTGCATGGAGGCGAGGCCGAGGTCGAAGGGGCGCGCTGCGGCCACCTGCACCTTTTCCGCCTGCGGCAGGTTCACGAGCTGCTTGCTGGTAACGAACGCCTGGAGCTCGTCCACCGCCTTCTGCGCGGCGGCGACGACCTCTCCGCGCGGCGGATGATCCTTCAGCACGTCAGCCCAGACCGCCAGGGGCTGGCGCGTCTTGTCCACCCGGGCCGCGGCGGCCGCGAAGGCCGCCTCCTTCGCGGCCAGCTCGCGCTCTCCGATCTGCAGCAGCGTCGCAA
This sequence comes from uncultured Acidobacteriota bacterium, assembly GCA_963709325.1. GTDB lineage: Bacteria > Acidobacteriota > Vicinamibacteria > Vicinamibacterales > UBA2999 > VFZN01. The sequence continues at coordinate 1,725,066 of CAVPVV010000003.1, forward strand.
CCGGCGCGTCGATCAGCTCCTCGGCCTTGTAGCGGGCCTCGAGGTTCGCGGTCCCAACCATGAACGGCCCATCGGCCCTGGGCAGGCGCTCCTTCTCGAACCAGGTGACGAAGTCGTCGATGCTCTTCGCCGCCTGCTCGCCGGCCGTCTTGAGCTCGGCCTCGAGCGGCATGCCGTGCAGGCTCGCAAACGCCAGCACCACGTCGTCACGCAGCATCGCCGATGCGCCCTTCAGCATTCGCACCCCGCGCTCGGACATGACGCGGGGAGGGTTGACGAGGTTCACGCGTGCCGCTTCGAGCAGCCTGGGCACACCCTGCACCTTGGACACGATGCGGCGGGCCCGTTCCTCGGCCGGCGCCGACTCCATCGTCATCAGGTTGTGGACGCCGTCGGAGATTGCTGACGCGTAGAGCATCAGGTTCCGCTGCCAGTTCTTGTTGGTGCCGAGGTCGAGCAGCCAGGCGTCGAGCAGCCCCGCAACGATCCGGTGATCGACCCGCTCGTCGGCGGTCAGGCCATCGGTGGGCATCGCTGCCAACCGCGTCTTCATGTCGCGCCACGCCGCGATCTCGGAGTCGATCGCCGCGGCGCTGAAGTCCTCCAGTGCGCCATCCGACTGGTGAAGGCCGTTGCCCGCGGCGATTGAGGGGTGGCGCGTCGCGAACTGATTAAGGAACTGGTCCACGAAGCCGGGGAATGGCGATGCGTCGGACGCCGGAGACGCGGGCGGAGCGGAGGACTGGCACGCCGCTGCGCCAACCAGCGCGGCGAGCAGGAGCATCCACACGGATTGGCGGAACGGAGACCTGGACACGAAGCGGGAGTGTACTTCGGTCCTTGTCGCTCTGCGCAGTCGCAGGCGCGGGAATCGCGTCATGGCGGCCTTGTACAATGCCCGCCGATGTCGCATATTGCGCGCGCACTGTTATGGGTGACCCTTTGCGGCCTGACCTCCTCCGCCTGCCAGAACGCAGACCCTCCCTCAGGGGAGGCAGTGAAAGCCGCCGCCCCGTCCATCCAATCACCCACAGAAGTGCCGCTGCTGGATCCAGACGTTGGCGCCACCATCGAGCAGGTGCTGTCGTCCGCCACCCATCCCGAGCTGAAGTGGGGCAAGATTCCTGACGTCGCGCCGGTGCTGAAGCCGCTTTACGATGCCGAGCCGGATCGGCTCCTGTGGTTCGATCGCACGACGCCCGCTGCAACACTCGAGAGCACGCTGGCAGTGCTTGGTGCGGCGGGCGATCACGGCCTTGATCCCGACGACTACGATGCCGCGGCCCTCGCCGAAGCGTGGCGTGAATTGACCGCCGGCAAGATGTCCGGCGCGGATCGGGCATTGTTCGACCTCGGGGTCAGCACCGCCGTCGCCCGGATGGTCAAGGCGGTCCACATGGGGCGCGTCGACCCGGCGACGATGTACTGGGGGTACGACAACTCGTCGAAGAGAGTCGATATCGCGGCTCTCATTCGCGAGGCGAGGACGGAAAGGGGCTGGCCCGCGCGCTCGACGACCTCTCGCCGGCGGTGACCCACTACACCCGTGCGCGCCGGACGCTGGCCGCCTACCGCGCCCGTGCCGTGGAGGGCGAGCCGGAGGCGGTTCCGAGCCTGCCGAAAGGCCAGACCAAGATCGAGGCCGGCAAGAGCTGGGAAGGCATTCCGCATGTGGCGGCTCGCCTGCGCGCGCTCGGCGATCTGGCCCGCGACGTCCGAATCGAGGGGCCGTCGTACCCCCCGGAGCTCGTCGCCGCGGTCAAGCGGTTCCAGGATCGCCACGGGCTCCCTAATTATGGGGTGATTGGCGCCGGCACCATCAAGGCGCTCAACGTCTCGCTCGCCGATCGCGTGCGCCAGATCGAGTTGGGGATGGAGCGGATGCGTTGGCTGCCAACGCTCAGCGATCGGCCGAACGTCTTCGTCAATGTCGCGATGTACCGGCTGTGGGCCACCGATCCGATCACCGGCGACGAGCCGTTGCGGATGAACGTGGTCGTCGGCCAATCGCTCAACCACCAGACGCCGATCTTCGTCGAGCGGATGGAGTACGTGATCTTCCGGCCCTACTGGAACCCGCCGAGAAGCATCACCCTGAAGGAGATCGTCCCGAAAGCGCGGCGCGATCCGTCGTACTTCGCCAAGGAAGATCTGGAGATCGTCGCGACCGGAGACGACAACGCGCCCTCGCTGCCGCCGACGCCCGAGCACCTCTCGCAGGTGGTCGCCGGCCGGCTGCATGTCCGCCAGCGCCCCGGCGTGCACAACTCGCTCGGTCTGGCCAAGTTCATCTTCCCGAACGACGAAGACGTCTACATGCACGGCACGCCGGCCCAGCAGCTGTTCTCCCGGGCGAGACGCGACTTCAGCCACGGCTGCATCCGCCTCGAGGACCCGGCGCGATTCGCCGAGTGGGTGTTGCGCGACCAGCCGGCCTGGACCCGCGACAAGATCGACGCGGCCATGCAGGGCGCGCGGCCGACCCGCGTCAACCTCAAGCAACCGCTCACGGTCGTGTTGTTCTACGACACCGTGCACGTCAACTCCGAGAACGTGGTCTTCTTCGTCGAGGATATCTACGGCCACGACCGGGCGCTGGACGCAGCGCTGGCCCGCGGCTACCCCTACCCCGTGAAAGGGTGAGCAGGGGGAGATAGCGCTAGCCCGAGCGCGAGAGTCGGGCTATCCTGAGATCAGGTGAAGGCCGCGATCACCATCCTCCGGCGCGAGGCGACCCGGTCGAGGCGCCTGGTCCTCACGGCCTGCGTGGCGCTGCCGTTGATGGCGACCTCCGCGGAGGCGCGCGGCACGGTGGACGGTGCCGTCATCGCCAACCGCCTCTCAGGGCTCAAGGGCGGCCCGAGCGCGCCGGCGCTGCACGCCGCGCTCGCCGCGTTCGCGGAGGCGGCCAACCAGGGCGCGGTGGCCCGGCCAATCTGCTCACCGTCATCGACTACACGCGTCCGTCAACCGAGCCCAGGTTGTGGGTGCTCGACCTGCAGCAGGGGTCGGTGCTCTATCGCGAGCTCGTCGCCCACGGGAAACGCAGCGGTGAGAACGTCACCCGGGCCTTCTCGAACGCCGAAGGTTCGCTCATGACCAGCCTCGGGCTGTTCGTCACCGACACGTCTTATGTCGGGAGCAACGGCTACTCGCTGCGGCTGCGTGGGCTCGAGCCCGGGATCAACGACAACGCGTTCGCGCGCGCCATCGTCATTCACGGCGCGGCCTACGTCAGCCAGGCGATCGCGGACAAACTGGGCCGATTGGGCCGCAGCTGGGGGTGCCCGGCGGTCAGGTCAGAAATCGCACGAAAGCTGATCGACACCATCAAGGGCGGCACCGCCATCTACGCCTACGGTGGCGCCGCGGCCGACGCCGCTTCCCGGCAAGCAGCTCACTGAACTCAGGCCCTCTGCCGGCGCTCCCGGCGACGGGAGGCCTAGGCCGATGCCGCGCCGCGCAGCCGCAGGCAGGTTCGAGCTGCAATCTCCTACCGCGGGCACCGATAAGTCCCAGCATGAGCTCGCAAGAGCCGTACGAGGTGCGCATCCGCGCTGTTGCCATTCCGCTGGCGCTGGCCGCCGGCCGGCTGGCGGTGCGCGTGGCGCCAGGCGGGACGCGGATGCTCACCATGTGGGTGCATGAGAGCGGCCACGCAGTCGCGGCCTGGATGTGCGGTTACATGGCGTTCCCGGGGCCGTGGTTCACGCCGGTGAGCGGTTCGCGCTCGTGGGCCGTGACGATTCTCGTGATGGCCGGTCTGGTGGCCGGCATCCAGTCCGCGTGGCGGGCTGGCGAGCGGCGGTGGGCAGCGGCTGCCGCGGCGATGCTCGCCGCCGTGCTCTACTGCCGGTTCGCGTTGTCTCCCGGCCGCGCGGAAGCATTCGTGATTTTCATGGGCGATGGCGGGTGCTTCGTGCTCGGCACGCTCCTGATGCTCACCATCTACGTCGCTGCCGATCATCCGCTCCGCAGCGGCGGCGTCTGCTGGGGACTGCTCGTGCTCGGCGCGCTGGCGTTTGCAGATGCGGCACACGTCTGGTCGGGGGACGTCTCCCGCATCCCGTTCGGTGAGAACGAGAACGGGATGAGCGACCCGAGCGTGCTGACCGAATTTCACCGGTGGGGCGTGCTGCTACTGATGCGCCGCTACGCGGCGCTCGAGGCAGTCTGCCTGGCAACACTTGCCGCCGCGTATGGGATGGGGCTGGCGGGAGCCGTGCGCGCAAGGCGCGCCGACACCAGCCTCGCGTCAGGCGTGTGAGCGTCCTGATAGACTCGGACCAGACCCTCCGCTTCACCCGTGGACGTCTTCATCCTTGCCGTCTTCCTCGGGATCATCGGGACCGGATACGTCATGTACGGACGCCGGGCCCAGAACCCGGTAGCCCTGATCGCAGGTGTGCTGCTCTGTGTCTTTCCGTACTTCGTGGACAGCATGATCTGGACGCTGCTGATCGGCGCCGGCCTGCTGGCGGCACCGTTCTTCATCTCGTTCGGCTGAGCCTCAGCGGTTACGCCGTCGCGCCGGTCAGCTCTTCGTAGCTGCCCTTGAAATCCACGATCGAGGCGCCGTCGAACTGCCAGACGCGGGTGCCGACCTCTTCGAGCAGGTCCTGGTCGTGGGTCACCAGGAATACCGTGCCCTCGAAGTTCTGAAGCGCCACGTTGAGCGCGTTGATCGACTCGAGGTCGAGGTGGTTCGTCGGTTCGTCGAGCACGAGCAGGTTGGGCTTCTGCAGCATGATCCGGCAGAACAGCAACCGCGCCGTCTCGCCGCCCGACAACGCCTCGGTCGGCTTGTAACCATCGTCGCCGCTGAACAGCATCTGGCCGAGAAGCCCGTGGATCTCCTGGCGCGACGCGTCAGGATCGAACCGGTGCAGCCATTCGACTACGGTCGTCCCCTTCTCGATCTGGCCGGTGTGGTCCTGCGGGAAATAGCCGACCGAGACCTCGTGTCCCCATCGAACGATTCCGCTGTCGCGATCGCCGCGTGACTCCGGCATGCCCGGTGCATCCGCCATCAGCGCCTTCAGCATCGTCGTCTTTCCGACGCCGTTGCGGCCGACCAGGACGATCTTCTCGCCGCGGTTCACAACGGCATCGAAATCCTGGACGACGCGCAGGTCGCCGTGAGCCTTGGCCAGCGCTTCGCACGCGAGCGGCACCTTCCCCGACGGGCGCTTCGTGTTGAAGCGGATGTAGGGGCGCTGAATGTTGGAGCGAGCGAGCTCGGTCGTCTGCAGCCGCTCCACCTCCTTGCGGCGCGAGGTCGTCTGGCTGGCGCGGGTGCCGGCGCCAAACCTGGCGATGAAGTCGTTCAGCTGCGCGATCTTCTTCTCTCGCTGCGCGTTCCCGGCCTCGATCCGCGCCCGGATCTGCGTCTTGGCGAGGACCATGTCGTCGTAGCCGCCGGTGTAGGTGATGATCGTCTCGTAGTCGATGTCGGCCGTGTGGGTGCAGATCGAGTTCAGGAAGTGCCGATCGTGTGAGATGACGACGAGGGTGCCGTCGTAGCGCATCAGGAACTGCTCGAGCCAGTGAATCGACTCGAGATCGAGGTGGTTGGTCGGCTCGTCGAGCAGCAGCGCCTCGGGGCACCCGAAGAGCGCCTGCGCAAGCAGCACGCGCATCTTCTGTCCGCCCTGCAGCTCGGACATCGGCCGCGCGTGCAGCGCATCGGGGATGTCCAGGCCCTGCAGCAACGTGGCGGCGTCGCCCTCCGCCGAGTAGCCGTCTTCCTCGCCGATGATGCCTTCGAGCTCGCCCAGCCGCATGCCGTCCTCGTCCGACAGCTCGGTCTTGGCATAGAGCCGATCGCGCTCCGTCAGGGCGCGCCACAGCCGCTCGTTGCCCATGATCACGGTGTCGACGACACGGTGAGCGTCGAAGGCGTACTGGTCCTGGCGGAGCACGCCGACCTTGGCCGGACGGGTCACGGTCCCGCGCTGCGGGTCGAGCTCGCCGGTCAACAGCTTCATGAACGTGGATTTGCCGGCCCCGTTGGGGCCGGTCAGGCCGTACCGGCGCCCGGCGGAGAAAGTGGTGGTGACGTCCTCGAAGAGCACCTTCGAGCCGTAGCGCATCGAGACACTGCTTGCCGTGATCATCCTGAAGGCTTTCGTTTGTGTAGGCCGTTGACGCGAGAAGAACCTCCGATTATATCCCAGCAGCAATCCTCCGACCTCTGCGGGCGCCGTTTCCAATCCGCTGCTAGTCTGGAGAAATGAGAACCGATACTCAGGCCGGACCGCTTACCCGCCGGCGCTTTCTCGAACACCTCGGGGCAATTGGCGGATCGTCGCTCGTCATCGGCGCGATGAGCTCGTGGGACATGATGGCCGCTTCGGCCGGCCAGCGCCCGGAGCTCTCCGGCCGGCCCGCCAACGCCAGAGTCGTGGTCCTCGGCGCGGGCCTCTCGGGCCTGGTCGCGGCCTACGAGCTCGGAAGGCTGGGCTACGACTATCGCGTGCTCGAAGCCCGAGACCGGGTCGGTGGGCTCCAGTGGTCCGTTCGCCGCGGTTCCACCCACACCGAAGTCGGTGGCGAGAAGCAGACCTGCACCTTTGACGAGGGGCAGTACGTCAACGTCGGCCCCTGGCGCATCCCCGCCGCGCACGAGGGAGTCCTCAACTATTGCAAGGAGCTCGGTGTCGCGGTCGAGGTGTTTCTCAACGAGTCGGACGCAAACTACTTCTTCTATGAGGGCAGCGCCGCCGGCCCGTTGTCGAACCGGCGCGTCCGGTTGCGCGAGGTCAAGGCCGATCTGACGGGGCAGGTGAACGAGCTGCTGGTGAAGGCCTTGGACAAGCACACGCTCGATCTGCCCCTCACCGCCGAGGACCAGGATCGATTGAAGACGTTCCTGGTGCGGCAGGGCTACCTCGACTCGACATCCGGTGCCTACAAAGCGTTCGACATCCGCGGCGAGGGCGACCCCTACGCGCTCGCCGATCTGCTGCGGGCCGGGTTCGGCAACCGGCTCCGCTCCGTCTCGCCGACGGAGGGCACGACGGCCGGCATGGTGTTCCAGCCCGTCGGCGGGATGGACCAGATCTCGAAGGCGTTCCAGCGCGCGATCGGCCCTGGGCGCATCACCTTCAACGCGGACGTCCAGTCCGTGCGGCAAAGCGAGACCGGTGTCACGGTGACGTATCGCGATACCGCGAGCGGCAAGACGACCGAGCTCGGCGCCGACTACGTGATCGTCGCGATGCCGCTCAACATCGTGTCAGCGCTCGACATCAACCTGTCGGACGAGCTGATGAAGGCCGTCAAGGATGTGACCTACAGCAACAGCGCCAAGATCGGGCTGGCGATGAAGCGCCGGTTCTGGGAAGAGGACGACCAGATCTTCGGTGGGCATCTCTATTCCAACCTGCCGATCGGCGAGTTCTCCTATCCATCGAACGGCTGCTTCACGAAGAAAGGCGTCCTGCTCGGCCTCTACTCGAACGGGCCGATCGGCAACCTGATCGACCAGCCGATTTCCGCGCGCGTCGAACACGTCCTCACGCACGCGAGCAAGGTCCACCCGCAGATTCGTGCCGAGTTCGAGAGCGGATACGCGGTGTTCTGGAAGAAGGTCCCGTACAACCTCGGCGGGTACGCGAGCGGCCGTAACGTCGAACGGCGGAAGGCGCTGGCGAAGATGGACAACCGCATCGTGATCGGCTCGGCAGCCACCGCGCCCAAGTCCGAACCCGACTGGCAGGAAGGGGCCGTGGCGGCCGGGTGGCAGGCGCTGAAGACGGTGCATGAACGGGCGATGCACGGGTAACCGCGTCTCGATGCGGCTCGGCTTCAAGTAGACTGCACCGTGTCCGAGCGAAAGGACACGGCCCATGCGACGACTCGTTCCTGCCACGCTGCTCTTTCTCGGCATCGCCGCTCTTGCCGGCACCGCCCGTCAGGGCCCCATGCAGGAATGGCCGGTTTACGGGGGCGATCAGGGCGGAGCCAAGTCCTCGCCGCTGGCTGACATCAACCAGTCGAACGTGTCGAAGCTGGCGGTGGCCTGGGAGTGGCGTCCCGAAGACAAGCCGCTCGACGAATACGGCACGCGTCCGGGCAACTTCCAGAACACGCCGCTGATGATCGACAACGTCTTGTACGTGTCGACGCAGTACAACCGGGTGGTCGCGCTCGATGCCGAGACCGGCAAGCAGAAGTGGGCCTACGATCCAAAAGCCTACGTGGACGGCCAGCCGCCCAACGGCACCGGTTACGTCCACCGCGGCCTCGCCGCGTGGCGCGATCAGCGCGACGGCAACAAGCTGCGAATCTTCCTCAACTCCAGGTATCGCCTCATCTGCCTCGATGCCGAGACCGGCACGCCGATCGAGTCGTTTGGCGCGAAGGGCATCGTCGATCTCAGCGAGAACCTGATCTGGAAGATCGAGAAGAAGCACTACACCAACACCTCGCCGCCGGTCATCTACAAGGACCTGGTCATCCTCGGCAATGGCGTCGGCGATCGGCTTGTTTACAAGAACGATCCGCCCGGCGACATCCGCGCGTTCGACGCGCGCACCGGCAAGCTGGCGTGGAGCTTCCACACCATCCCGCAGCGCGGTGAGTTCGGCCATGACACCTGGCAGGAGGGAACAACCCGATATACCGGGCACACCAACGCCTGGGCGCCGATGACGCTGGACGAGGCGCGCGGGCTGCTCTACGTGCCGGTCGGGACGCCGTCGAACGACCTGTACGGCGGCAACCGGATCGGCGAGGGCCTGTTCGGCGAGACCATCCTCTGCCTCGACGCCGCCACCGGAAAACGCAAGTGGCACTACCAGCTGGTGCACCACGGGCTCTGGGACTACGACCCGCCGTCGCCGCCGAACCTCGTCACGATCACTCCCGAAGGCCGGCGCGTCGACGCCGTCGTCCAGCTCACCAAACAGGGCTACGCGTTTGTCTTCGACCGCGTGTCCGGCAAGCCGGTGTGGCCGATCGAGGAGCGGCCGGTGCCGAAGAGCGATGTTCCCGGCGAGGTCTCGTGGCCGACCCAGCCCGTCCCGACGAAGCCGCCGGCCTTCACCGAGCAGGGCGTGACGCTTGACGACGCGTTCGACCTCACGCCGGAGTTGAAGAAGGAGGCGCAGGCGGCGATGCAGAAATACCGCATCGGGCCGCTCTTCACCCCGCCGTCGCTCGAGGGGACGATCATGCGGCCGGGCAGCATCGGCGGCTCCAACTGGGGCGGTGGCGCGTTCGACACGGACAGCGGCTACCTGTTCGTGAAGACGACGAACCAGCCGACGATCGCGCGCGTTCGCAAGTCCGATCGATCGCCGAACAACCCGCGGGCGTCCGAAGTGGACGCCGAGCTGGTCGGTGATTTCTCCGGCTCGACCGACTTCACGCCGTCGAACGCGGGAGAGCCGGCCCAGCCTGTGCCGATGCTGAAGCCGCCGTACGGTCACCTCGTCGCCATCGACCTGAACCACGGTGCGATCGCATGGCGCATTCCGTTTGGTGACACTCCCCAGCTGCGCGCGCATCCAGCGCTGAAGGGCGTCAGTCTGCCCGAGTCGCTCGGCACGCCAGGCGCTCCAGGCGTGCTGGTCACGCGTGGCGGCCTCGTCTTCGCCGGCGGCTTCGACATCGCGTTCCATGCCTTTGACACGAAGACGGGCCGCGAGCTCTGGCATCAGCCGCTGCCGCGCCGCGCCACTGGAACACCGATGACCTATCGGACGCGAACCGGACGCCAATTCGTCGTGCTGGCCACGAGCAGTGGACCGGATGCCTCACTAATGGCGTTCGCGGTGCCAAACTGAGGAACCAACCGAAGAGCCCTCGCCCGGTACATTTTCTGCTTCCCTCACTGGTCTGGGCACTGACGCCCAACTCATCTCATGGAGGCAACACCGTGGCGACAGACTACGTGGCCTACGGCATTTACCCCGACCGCACGTCGTTCGACGCTGCGCTCGAGGGCCTGCGAGCGGCCGGGTTCCGGAACAGCGACATCTCGGCCATTCTTCCGGAGCGCGATCGCACGGCAAAGGATCTCGCCCACGAGATCAACACCAAGGCGCCGGAGGGCATCGCCACCGGGGCCGGCACCGGCGCGGCCGTCGGCGGCGTGCTTGGCTGGCTCGTCGGCATCGGCGCCCTGGCGATACCCGGCATCGGTCCGCTGGTGGCCGCGGGCCCGATCGTCGCGGCGCTCGCCGGAGCGGGCGCCGTGGGCGCGACCGGCGGGCTGGTCGGCGGCCTGATTGGCGCTGGTATTCCCGAGGTCGAAGCCAAGCGCTACGCCGGCCGGATCCGCGAGGGCGGGTACCTCGTCACCGTACACTGCGACGATCGCGACTGGGCGAAGCGGGCCGAGGAGATTCTCGAGGCGACCGGGGGCCGTGACGTGGTCAAGTCCCACGAAGCCACCCCGGATTACCGGCCCTAGCGGTGTTACTCTTCCGGGGTCCGCGACGGCCGTCGCCGTCGCCCCCCGGAGGAGTGATGCCAGCCCCCTCACTGATCATCGCCATTTCGCGGCAGCGCGGCAGCGGTGGAGCCGCCGTCGGGCGGCGGCTCGCCGATCACCTGGATCTTCGCTACGTCGATCGCATGCTGCTCCGGCATGCCGCCGATTTCCTGCAGACCCAGGACGAGCGCGCCGGTTCGGCCAGCACCTCCGGATCCTGGTGGTCGCGTCTCGGTGAAGCGATGGGAATGGGGTGTGGCGGGTTCAGCCACATGCCGCCGCCGCTCGAATCGCTGCGCGAGAGCGAGCTGCTCGGCATCGAGGAACGGCTGCTCACCGAGATCGCCGACCACGGCCGCGCGGTCGTCGTCGGGTGTGGCGCCGCGCAGGTGCTCAAGGGACGACCCAACGTGCTTGCGGTGTTTCTGCACGCCCCGGTGGAGTGGCGGATCCAGCGGATCCGCGAGCTCTACGGCCTCGACGCTGCTGCCGCCGAAACCGCGGTTCGCGACTCCGACCGCAACCGCTGCCGCTTCATCCAGCAGCTCACCGGCGCGCCTTGGGGCGGCCCCGGAACCTACGACGTGTCGGTGGACACATCGACGATCGGCGTCGAGGGATGCATGGCGCTGATCCTCAACGCCACCAAGAAGCTCGAAGTGAGAACTACTTCTTGATCGTCGGATACTCGATCCCGAGCTGCTCGAGGTAGGTCTTGTACTTCGTCGGGTCGTAGTAGTACTTCCGCATCCGCTCGCGGTACTTCGCGAGGATCTCGGTATTCAGGTGAGTCGCCGGAGGCGTGTCCGGCCTGATGAACGGCACGTACTTCACGTCCTTCGTCTGGACGTTGTTGAAGTAGTCCCAGGCGTTCTTGATGATCTCCGGCTTGGTCAGCAGGTCCAGCACGGTCATCGCCTGCACCTTGGCCCCGGCGACGACGCCCTTGTGCGCGATCGGCGTCGCGCTGGCGATCGCGCTCGACCAGTTGTGCCCGGGCAGTCCCGGGATGTTCGCGGGATATCGCAGCGTCACCGTCGGCAGATTCCACGAGATGTCGCCGATGTCGTCGGAGCCGCCGCCCATGTTGTCCTCGAGCTTCACGGGGCCGCGCAGGTCTTCAAGCCTGATCGCGAGTCCCTCTTGCTGCGGGTTGCCGAGTTCCTTCTGAAGCGCTTTGGCTAGCGTCTGGTCGGCATCGCTCCACGTCGGCAGGCCGACCTTCTGGATGTTCGCATAAACCGTCTCCGCGACCGGCTTGTTCATGTGTTGCGGATAGCCGGTGCCGAGAATGCGCGACGTCCAGGTCGTGTTGGTCATCAGCGCCGCGCCCTCGGCCATCTTGTCGGCGATGTCCCACAGCTCCTTGATGTGCGGTTGATCGATCTCGCGAAGGTAGAACCAGATGCTCGCGTTCCTCGGCACGACGTTTGGTTGATCGCCGCCGTTGGTGATGACGTAATGCGAGCGCTGCGACAGGCGGAGGTGCTCGCGCCGGAATTCCCAGCCCGCGCTCATCAGCTCGACCGCGTCGAGCGCCGAGCGGCCGCGCCACGGCGCGGCGGCCGAGTGGGCGGTCTCCCCGGCGAAGCTGTACTCGACCGACACCAGTCCGGTGCCCGCGCCATCGCCCCACGACACGCCGAGGTTGTTGCCGACGTGCGTGAACAGGACCACGTCCACGTCCTTGAACATGCCGTCGCGGACGTACCACGCCTTGGCGCCGTCGAGCTCCTCGGCCACGCCCGGCCAGAGCATCAGCGTGCCGGGCAGCTTGTCGCGCTCCATGATCTTCTTCACCGCGAGCGCGGCGACGATGTTGAGCGGGACGCCGGTGTTGTGCCCTTCGCCGTGGCCGGGCGCCCCTTCGATGATCGGATCGCGATACGCGACGCCCGGCTTCTGCGACGCCTGCGGGATGCCGTCGATGTCTGACCCGAGCGCGATCACCGGCTTGCCCGACCCCCACTTCGCCACCCATGCGGTCGGCATGCCCGACACGCCGCGCTGGACCGTGAAGCCGAACTTTTCGAGCTGCCCGGTGAGGTACTTCGAGGTCTCGACTTCCTGGAACCCGAGCTCGCCGAAGCTGAAGACCGAGTCCACCATCTCCTGCGCGAGCTTGGCCATTTCGTCGACGCCGCGGGAGGCTTCGGCCTTGTAGGTGTCCAGCTTCGCCGTTTGAGCGAACGCCGGCACCGCCACGAGCGTCATCGCCAGCATCACCACGTTCCAACGTGCACGCATTGTCTCGTCCTCCCGGCTGTCCGACCGCTGACCGTCCATCATCCTACGCTGTCCCGCCCCGCTAACCCGATGGCTCGCGACGCGGCCGGCGCTCGCCTTGATGGCAGAGGAAGCACTGCGTCGTCGGACGACGGGTGGTGTCGAAATAGGTGGGGATGAGATCGATGACCTCGAGCATGCGCGTCACCATCGCTTTCGCCGCTGTCCCAGGCGCGGCGCGGTCCGATTCGTGGCAGAACTCGCACTCCACTCCAAGCGAGGCGGCATAGACGCTCATCGTGAGCGCCCGGTCGGGCGCTGCCCGAAACTCGGCCGCGTGCCTGGCTTGCACGTCCTGCCAGGCATCGCGAGGCAGCCGTGCCGGGATCGTCCGGCCGCGATGGCAGGTCCAGCAGGTGATGCTGCCGACGCCTGTCAGCGGGCCGGCGTTCAATCCATCCACCATCCGCATCATCCGCTGCGCAAACTCGAATGTCGGCCGGCTCGAGCTCGACCAGTCTCCCGGAACGTGACAGTGGGCGCATTCGACGCCGAGGGCGGTGGCCCATGCCGCCATGCGATCGGAAGGCGGTTGCTGTGCCGCCGACACGGCACCGGAAACGCAGAAGACCGACATCGCGATCGCGCACACCAGGCCGAGATCCTCACGCGCCAACGGCATCCCCGACCTCCGGTCCTGCGGTAGTGTAGGCGCATCAATCCCCGCGCGCGATGAATTCCGGCCGTCCCGAGCCACTCGCCCGCATCGTGCCGCTGATGGTTGCCATGGTGGCCATCCCGGCGGCGCTCACGCTACGGACGGTCCTCGCTCCGGGGACAGTGGAGGTCGCGTCTCCGAATCCGACACCGCACGGCTACACCTGGAGCCTGCTGCTCTTCGTCTTCCCGCTCGCGGTCCTGCACTGGTGGTTTCTGAGTCACCCGCGGTTCACGTTCGAGCGCACCGCCTACTGGCTGACCGTTGGACTGCTTGCGCCGACAGGCTTCATCCTGGACCTCCTGTTCGGTCACGCGTTCTTCGCGTTCCCAAACACCGGCGCGACGCTGGGTCTGACCGTGTCTGGCGTCGGAGGACCGATCCCGCTCGAAGAGTTCGCCTTCTATCTCACTGGCTTCCTGTTCATCCTTCTCTTCTACGTCTGGAACGACGAGTTCTGGCTCGCCGCTTACAACGTGCCCGATTACAAGGCCGCCGCGCGCGAGGCAGAGCCCGTCCTCTCGTTTCACCTTCGCGCCGTCGCGCTCGGCCTCTCGCTGATCGGCGCCGCGGTCTTCTACAAGAAGACGATCGCCGCCCACCCCGATGGCTTCCCCGGCTATTTCACGTTCCTCGTTGCCGTCGCCTTCGTGCCGGCTTCTGGCTTGTACCGCTCGGTGCGGCCCTTCATCAACTGGCGGGCGTTCAGCCTGACCTCGTTCGTCGTCGTGCTGATCAGCCTGCTCTGGGAAGTGACGCTGGCAGTGCCCTACGGCTGGTGGCGCTTTCAGCCGCGGATGATGATGGGCATCACGGTCGGCGCCTGGTCGGACCTGCCGATCGAGGAGGTCTTCGTCTGGTTCGTCGTGACCTTCGCGACCGTCGTGATCTTCGAAGCAATCAAGATCTGGCGCGCGTCCGGACACAGCTTCCGGATCGCGATGATCGGCCCGCCGGAGAAGAGGTGAGGGCGGCGAATCAGCGGACCAGGTGCAACTCGGTCTGGCGTCGCAGGACCCACTGCATCACGCCGTCCGGTCGCACTTCGGCCTCCTCCTCGAGCGCCATGCGGACGCGTTGACCTTTCCACTCGGGAACCGGCGTCGTCACCTGCAGCTCGGTCGAGAACCACATGTTCGGGAGCACCGGCACGTCGCCCCGTCCCGGAACGCCTTCCTGGTAGTCCCACAAGCCGATGAGGGGTCCGGCCGCGTGCCCGTGATCGCCGATCGGATGCGAGTACATCGTGCCGTCGAGCCCTTCGGCGTTCATCTGGCCGAGCACCTCCCGCAGCACCTGGTTGCCGGTCTTTCCCGGCTTCGTCTTCTCCAGCAGGATGTCCTGCAGCCGATTGCCGCGCGCCAGCGCGGTCTTGAGCCCCGGCGGCGCGTCGGTTTCGCCCTCCTTCAACACGTAGGCCATGTGCTGGGTGTCGGTGTTGAGTCCCATCGCGGTGATGCCGAAGTCGCAGTGCAGCACGTCGCCGCGCTGGATGATCGGGTTGTCGTCCAGATCCGAGTCCTTTGCGCCCATCCGCTGCACTTCGATCGACGGCTGGAACCAGGTGCCGAGGCCCATATCGTTCACCCGCTGCCGCATCCACCAGACCACATCCTCGGCACGCGTCTCCCCCGGCGTGATCACCAGGTTCGAGAAGGCCGCGCCAATCACCTCGTGGACGATGGCCTGGAGCCGGCGGTAGACCGGGGCCATGCTCGGGACGCGGAGCGCCAGATAGTCGATCGCCAGGCGGGGGTTGCGGACGATCCGCCGCTCGAGCTCGGGCCCGAGCGCTTCCTTCATCTGCTCCCATTCGCCCACGGTCAGACCGTCGGCAAAGTTGTGGTCGGCCGAGATGTTCACCGCGATCGCCTTCGGGTTGCGCTCCTTGACGAGCCGTGCGAACAGCCGCCACTGGTCCATGCCCCAGAGCTCCGCCTTCTGGGTGTTCGACGTCGAGGCCTCGCCGCGGTACGCGGTGTACAACCCGCCCTGTGAGGTGCCGCCGAGCGCGAGACGTTCGACGCCCTTTTCCGGTCCGCGATCGAAGAACACGTAGATGGATCGGCGCCGGGCAGCAAAGGTCGTGGCGGAAACCAGCGCCCGGAACACCGGGTCTTCGTTGTACTCGCGCATCGTCACGACCCACATGTCCACGCCGTGGGCGCGCATGACGGCGGGCAGGTTCACCTCGAGGCGTTCCTTGAGCCACGCCTGCTGGACAGCCGCCTGCTGCCGAAGCGTCCCGAACGGGCGGGCCGCCGCGTACGGTCCGGTCTCCTGGCCGGCAACGGCCATCGGGAACGAGAGCAGGGCGAGCAGGGCGGCAAGGGCGTGAAGGCGGATTCCGCGGCGCATGGAGTGGTCCTTTTGAAGGCGTGGAGGCAGCCGCGATTCTACGCCGAAGGTGCGTCGCAGCTCATCCGGCGCTGGAGAGACAACCGGCGGCGAGTGTAGAATTCCGCACGACGGCTGCGGCCCCCCGCAATGTCCATCGGATCCGACCTGCGACAAGCCAGAGAAGAGCACGCGCTGACGCTCGGCGAGATATCCACTCGCACGAAGATCCGCGTCCCGGTGCTCCGCGCGATCGAGAGCGACGACTTCGATCACGTACCCGGCGGCGTCATCGCACGCGGGTTCCTCAAGCTGTACGCGCGCGAAGTCGGGCTCGACCCCGACGAGATCGCGCGCCGCTTCAACGCTCTGCACGCCGAGGCGCTCGAGCATCACGCGACAAGGGAGGGGGCCGAGCCGGGCCACGCGGAGCCGCGTCAGCCCTCAGCCACCGCGATGCCGTCGTTCTTTCCCGCCGCAGTGGTCATCGCAGGCATCGTGGTGCTGGGCGGCGGCTACCTGGCGTGGAGCCGCACCGGTCGCAGGGCGGGGCCGGAGGCTCCGGCCACGGCCACGGCTGCGGCCGCCACAACGGAGCTCCCGGCGCCTCCACCCGGTCAGCCGGAGGCACCCGCGACCAAACCGGCGACCGACGGCGCGGCGCCCGTGCCCACGGCCGGACCGCCCGCTGAGGCAAGCCGCGCCGCGGCCGGTGTGCTGCGCGTCGATGTCCGCGCCACCGAGGCGAGCTGGCTGGCGGCGACGGCCGACGGCCAGCAGGTTGCCTACCGCGTCTTGAACGCCGGTGATCACGTCTCGCTCAGCATCAGGTCCGAGGCCGTGCTGCGCATCGGCATGCCGGGCAACCTCACCGTATCGATCAACGACGCCCCGGTGAAGCCCTTCGGCCGGCCGGGCACGCCGGTGACCGTGCGAATCACGCCGGCCAACTACCGGGATCTGCTGGCGCAATAGCCCGTTCAGATCTCGCCACTGCCAGGACGCGGCTCGACGCCGCCCCATCGCTGGCGGAGGTGCGCCCTGAAACGCTCGCGCTCCTCCGGGCTGAGCCGCTGCCAGCGGGACGCCATTCCGGCGCCGCATCTCCGGCGCCGCCCTCGCCCGCCGTCCATTCGAACGCCGCCGAACAGGATGCGGCACAGGGCCAGCAGTCCCAATGCCTGCCAGAACGTCAGGAGCGGCCAGCCGAAGAGGGCCGGCAGCAGCCAGTTCCAGAGCTGCTGCACGATGTAGGTCCCCAGGGCCATGAAGCCAAGGAACCCGAGCAGCATCAGCGGGGCCAGCATGAAAAATCGTCGTCGTCGCATCGCGTGCCTCTCATGTCATGAACTCGTCGTGAACGGCTTGCAGCCGCGTCCGCAGGCGTTGCACCGCGTAGTGCTTGCGCGAGAGCAGCGTGTTGACGCTGACGCCGGTCTCAACCGCCAAATCCTTGAAGCTGCGCCCCTCGATCTCGTGGGCGACGAACACCGCCCGTTGTTCCTCCGGCAGCTCGTCGATCGCGTCCGTCAACGCCTCGAGCAGCAGCTGGCGGGCGTACTCCTCGTCGGGCCCGCCGTCCAAGGCGGGCAGCAACTCATCGAAGCCAGGGCCGTCGTCGTCGCCGCCAGGCGGCACCGGCAGCGGCTCGGGCCGCTTCTTGCGGAACAGGTCCGTGATCCGGTTGCGGGCGACACGGAACAGCCAGCCGGTGACGTGGTCGATCGGCATCAACAGGCGGTTCGCCTCGACGAGCTCCGCGAACACGTCCTGCAGGATGTCCTCGGCGTCCCGTGCGTCCGGCACCCGCCGCCGGATGAACCGGAGCAGCCTCGACTGCTCCCGGCTCACCACGTCGACAAGGGGTTGATCCGGTTCGAGGGCCATCGCCTTCAGACTGTCGTCCACCTATAGGAATAGACGAACGGGCGCGGCGAATATTGTCGGGGCGGGCGCTGCCCCTTTCGCAGCCGCCCGGTGCCGGCCGGAGGGGGTAAAATCGGCAGCGTGTCGACCATAGAACAAACTCTTGGAGCGGACGCGCAAGCGCTGCTCGAACACCGTTGCCAGACCATCCCGAAGGAGAGCCTGCACCTGCCGGGACCGGACTTCGTCGAACGGCTCCATCTGAGCTCCGATCGCCCGATCCGGGTGCTGTCCGCCCTCCAGTCGCTCTTCGACCACGGCCGCCTTGGCGGCACCGGCTACGTGTCGATCCTGCCCGTCGATCAGGGCATCGAGCACTCCGCGGGCGCGTCGTTCGCGCCCAACCCGATGTACTTCGATCCCGAGAACATCGTGAAGCTCGCGATCGAGGGCGGGTGCAACGGCGTCGCCTCGACACTCGGCGTGCTCGGCATCGTCGCTCGGCGCTACGCGCACAAGATCCCGTTCATGCTCAAGTTGAACCACAACGAGTTCCTGTCCTACCCGAACTCGTACGACCAGATTAAGTTCGCCAGCGTGAAGCAGGCGTTCGACATGGGCGCGGTAGCGGTCGGCGCGACGATTTACTTCGGCTCCGAGGAGTCGAAGCGTCAGCTGCAGGAAGTGACCGAGATGTTCCAGCACGCGCACGAGCTGGGCATGTTCACCGTGCTCTGGTGTTACACGCGCAATGCCGCGTTCAAGACCAAGGACGCCGATTATCATCTGGCCGCCGACCTGACCGGGCAGGCCAATCACCTCGGCGTGACGATTCAAGCCGACATCATCAAGCAGAAGCTGCCGGAGACCAACGGCGGCTACACCGCGCTCAACTTCGGGAAGACGCACAAGAAGGTCTACACCGAGCTGACCAGCGACAACCCGATCGACATGACCCGCTACCAGGTGGCGAACTGCTACATGGGACGGGCCGGGCTGATCAACTCGGGCGGCGCCTCGGCCGGCGAAAGCGACCTGAAGGAAGCGATCAAGACGTCGATCATCAACAAGCGCGCCGGCGGCATGGGGCTGATCTCGGGTCGCAAGGCATTCCAGCGCCCGATGAAGGAAGGCGCGGGGCTGCTGAACGCGATTCAGGACGTCTACCTGGACAAGGCGATCACCATCGCGTGACCGCGCGCTCCGGCGTCCGCTTCGTCATCGCCCTGTCGGCGATGGTGGCCGCCGCTGGCGCGTTCTCGCTCACTCGCCAGGGCTACACGCCGGACGAGGAGTTCACCGTCTTTGCCGTGCGCGGGATCTCCGCGCACGGTCTTCCTCTTCTCCCTTCCGGACTGCTCTACGATCGCGGGCTGCTCTACTCGTACACCGCGTGGCTGACCGGCGCGCTGACGGGCGGGGACCTGACCGCTTTCCGGGCCGTCGCTCTCGCCTGCGCCGCGGCGACGCTGGTCCTCGTTTTCGCGCTCGTTCGACGACTCGCCTCGCCTGCGGCAGGAGCCGTCGCGGCGCTCTTCGTCGCCACTAGCGTCCCATTCTGGGCGGTTGCAACCACGGCCCGCTTTTACGCACCGTTTCTGCTCACGAGCGTGGCGCTGACGCTGGTTGTTTCGGACCTGTCGCATCTGCCGCACCTGTCACACCTGGATCAACACCTATCGCACCCGTGGCACCCCGTCGCACCACGTCGCACCCTTGCAGGCGTTTTGTGCCTGGCCTTTGTGACACGCCTGCTGCACGAGCTCGCGTTCACCTTGATGGCGATTCCGCTGGCCGTCCTCGCACTTGGCGCGACCCGCGGCGACCTGACGCGTGAACGGCGCGGCACCTGGACCGGCGTCTGCATCGCGATGCTCGCCGGCCTCGGCATCGCGCAAGCCGTGTTGATGGCCCTCCATTTCCTGATGCCGCCTTCGGACGGAGGCGGCACCATGATCCGGCGCTTCTTCCTGTGGCAGGTGCTGAACCTGTTCGAGCGGCCGGCCGGCGCGCCGCTTGGCGTCGTCCTTGCCGCGGTCGTGGTCGGCCTCCTCGTCTCGCCGCGTCATGCCTTTCGCGTGGCGCGAGCCGGCTCCGTCGCCGCGCTCGTCGTGATTGCCGGTGCGTTGGTGTACGACCAGGTGACGCCGTCATCGTCAACACTGCAGCACGGGCTTGGCTACCCGCTGGACATGTTCTGGTACCTGGCCGATGCACACCCGCTCCTCGTATGGGGTGTCTTTGCGTCGATGGGCACGCGCCTGGCCGGTGCCGGCGGCGAATGGCCGATCGGCGAGCGCGCCGCGCACCTCGCCTGGGTCGGCTGGGTGCTGTGGTTCGGCGTGATTGAGTCGGGCATCACCATCAACTACCAGCTGATGCCAACCGTGTGCCTGCTTGCGGCGCTGGCGCTGGATCTCGTAGCGATCGGCGAACACACGAGGGCGATCTGGCCGGGTCCGCGGGCCCAGGTGATTCGAGCCCTGCTCGTCGGCGCGGCGCTGCTGGTGATCGCCGACCAGTGGCGAGGCGCAGGGATGGTGCCGGCGCGCCTCGCGGCGGCGCGTCCGACGATCGAGGTATTCGGCATCGACCGTGTTCGGGCGTCACTTGCGCGCCGGCGATCGGGTTGCCTGCACCGACGAGCTCGCGTGCCTGCTGCTGATCGGCCGCGTCGACACGTGGCTGGCGCTCGACGACTACGTTCGCGAACGGTTTGTCGTGACCCGCGCAACCGCGCGCGCGGGCGTTTACGGCGGCGCGCCGGCGGCGTTCAGCCTCGCGGAAGCGATCGCCGCCGAGCCGGCAGCCGCTCGCGTCATCGTCGTTGACGTGTTCAAAGAGTATCCGGTGGGGAACTCCAGCGAGTGGCTCCCACGTGCGCTCGCGGTTGAGCACCTGCATTCCCGCACACTGCTGGAAACCACTGAGGCGAGAGTCGTGGAGATCAGGAGATAGGAGGCAGGAGATAGGAGGCAGGAACTAGGAACTAGGAACCAGGAACTAGGAACCAGGAACCGGGAACCAGGAGCCAGAAACCAGGAGCCAAGGCCTCAACACCTCAAGACTCCAGGACCTCAGGACCTCGCGGCCATGAGAAGCGCTCGACGACCGACTCGCGAAGCGCCGTCTCGACGAACTGTTCGATCGGCAGGTCACGCTCGGCGGACTCGATCTCTTCGCGGCGGGCGCGGGTGATCGGGTGGCGCGGCGTGAACAGCGTGCAGCAGTCCTCGTCCGGCTGGATCGAGATCGGGAAGGTGCCGAGCCGCTCCGCCGCGGCGGTGATCTCGTCCTTGTCCATGCCGATCAGCGGGCGGTAGATCGGCGTCGCGACCGCCGCACCGGTTACGTCCATGTTCTCCAGCGTCTGCGAGGCGACCTGCCCGACGACGTCGCCGGTGACGAGGCCATGCGCGCCGATGCGATCCGACACACGCGCGGCAATCCGCATCATCAGGCGGCGATAGACGACCGTCCGGAGCGCGCTCGGCACCGACAGCGTCACCTGGCGTTGCGTTTCGCCGAACGGCACGAGCTGCAGCTTCGCGGTCAGCTGAAATCGACACAGGTGCCGCGTGAGCTGCCGCGCCTTGTCCTGCGAGGCGCGCGAGAGAAATG
Organism: uncultured Acidobacteriota bacterium; assembly: GCA_963709325.1. Classification (GTDB taxonomy): domain Bacteria; phylum Acidobacteriota; class Vicinamibacteria; order Vicinamibacterales; family UBA2999; genus VFZN01. The sequence continues at coordinate 1,746,275 of CAVPVV010000003.1, forward strand.
GATAGCTGTGGAAGTGGACGAACGTGACGGTGCAGCCGCGCCGCATCATGCGCCAGGCCGCGACCGGCGAGTCGATGCCACCGGACATCAACGCGACCAATCGCCCGCCGGTGCCGGTTGGCAGCCCGCCGGCGCCCGGCTCCTTGCCGAAGTAGTAGAACGCCTCGCCGGGGACGATCTCAACGCCGACGACCAGCGCCGGCTGGTGCAGATCGACGGGCCATCCCCGCGCTGCGGCGATGCGGGCGCCGAGCGTGCGTTCGATTTCCGGCGAGCGCATCGGAAACCGCTTGTCGGCGCGGCGGACCTTGACGCGAAAGCTCGCCGGCGCGGCCTGCGGTAGATCGCGGAGCACGCCGGCCTCGATCGCCTCGTACTCGGGCGCGACCCGGGTGGCGACGGAGAAGTTGGCGAGGCCAAAGACGTATTGGAGCCGCTCGCGCACCTCGTCGGCGGCCGCGTCCCGGCCGAGCACCAGCTCGATGCGTCCCATCGGGACCCGAACCTCGCGCACGCTCAGCCCGGCCAGCGCCTTGCGCAGGTGCCGGATCAGATGGCGCTGGAACCAGGGGCGGTTCTTCCCCTTGAGCGCCAGTTCCTGGTAGCGGAGCAGGACGGAAAGCATTGCGCGGGTGAAGGATGTTACTGGACTCGCGGCGAATGGCGATCGGGTAGTATCGCCGCGGCGGAATCGATCATGCGGATCAGCGACATGAACTGGATGCAGGTGGAGGAGTATCTCCGGCACGACGAACGCGCCGTGCTGCCGCTCGGAAGCACCGAGCAGCACAGCTACCTGCGGCTCACGGTGGACTGCATCCTCCCGGAGCAGGTGGCCGTCGATGCCGCCGAGCCGCTCGGGGTTCCGGTGTTCCCGGTAGTCGCGTACGGGGTCACTCCCTATTTCCGCGAGTTCCCCGGATCGATCTCGCTCCGAGTCGAAACGCACCTTCGGCTGGTCCGCGACATCCTCGACAGCCTGGCGCACAGCGGCTTTCGCCGCATCCTCATCGTCAACGGCCACGGCGGCAACAGCGCCGTCCAGCAGTTCGTGCCGGAATGGATGGCCGACCACCCCGACTGCCGGGTGATCTTCCACAACTGGTGGAACGCGCCGCGGACCTGGGCCAAGGTGCAGGCGATCGATCCGGTTGGCTCCCACGGGTCGTGGATGGAGAACTTCCCCTGGACTCGATTGCCGGGGATCGAATCGCCTGCCGCCAGCCGGCCTCCCGTGGACCTGGCCCGGGTGCGGGCGCTCGATCCCGTATCGCTTCGGCAATACCTCGGCGATGGCAACTTCGGCGGCCTCTACCAACGCCAGGACGACGACATGCTCGCGCTCTGGGAAATTGCTGTCGACGAAACCCGGAGCCTCCTCACCGGCAACTGGGGCGGCCCGGCCTGATTCCGGAGCGACACACGTGCGGTGGCTGATCTGGGGCGCGGGCGCAATCGGCGGGACGCTCGGTGCGCACCTCGCGCGAGCGGGTCACGACGTCACGATGGTCGACACCGTCGCCGAACACGTCGCCGCGATCAATCGTGACGGTCTTCGCATCACCGGCCCGATCGCGGAGTTCACCGCCCGCATGCCGGCCTCGACACCGTCGTCGGTGATCGGGCCGTGGGACACCGTCGTCCTGGCCACCAAGGCGCACCATACCGAGGCGGCAACCAAGGCGCTGCTGCCCCACCTGGCCGAAGGCGGCTGCGTGATCTCGGCGCAGAACGGGCTCAACGAGCTGGCGATCGCCGGTATCGCTGGCGCGGCCCGAACCGTCGGCGCCTTCGTCAACTTCGGCGCGGACTATCTCGAGCCCGGTCTCGTTCATTACGGCGGCCGCGGAGCCGTGGTCGTGGGTGAGATCGACGGCCGCATGACTGCTCGTGTGGCGGCGATCAGGGTGGCATGGCTCGACTTCGATTCGGGCGCGATCGCCACTCCGAACATCTGGGGCTACTTGTGGGGGAAGGAGGCCTACGGCGCGATGCTGTTCGCGACGGCGCTCACCAACGAGTCGATCGCCGATGCGCTCGCCATTCCCGCCCACCGCCCTCTCTACATTGCCCTGGCGAGAGAGATGCTCGCGGTTGCCGCGGCCCGCGGCGTCACGCCGGAACCATTCGACGGCTTCGATCCGCTGGCCTACCTTCCCGACGCAGCGCCCGGCGCCGCGGAGCGTTCGCTCGACGCGCTCGTGGCCCACAACCGCCGCTCGGCGAAGACACACAGCGGCGTCTGGCGCGATCTGGCGGTGAGAAAGCGGCCAACGGAAGTGGACGCGCAGCTGGGCATCGCGGTCCGGCTGGCTGCCGAGGCGGGCGTCGCCACGCCGCTCACAGCGCGGCTGGTTGCGCTGGTGCACGACATCGAGCGCGGGAACCGCCCGCAGTCACTCGATACGCTGGCGGAGCTGGCCGCCACCATGTCCTGAGGGGCACATGAACGTCGAGTTCAACCGCAAGACGGTCATCGTCACCGGCGCCGCCCACGGGTTCGGCCGGGCCATCAGTCTGGCGTTCGCCGAACGCGGCGCGCAAGTGTGGGCCTGCGACGTACTCACCGACGAGGTGCAGGAGACGGCCCGGCTCTGCGGCGTAGCCGGCGGCACGTGCACGGCGCGAACCGTGGACGTTCGCAGCAAGCGTGCGGTGAAGAAGCTGACGACGGAGATCATGGCCGCCACCGATCGCATCGACATCCTCGTGAACAACGCCGGCGGCGTGCTGGGGCAGGTCGGACGACCGCTCGAGGTCGTCACGCCTTCCGAGTGGCAGGCGATCTACGACGTCAACGTGACCGGCGCCTTCTACTGCTCGCAGGCCGTCACCCCGGCGATGAAGTCAGCCCGTCGCGGTCGCATCGTGAACATCTCGAGCGGCGCCGGGCTGGGGATCAGCCTCACCGGCATCCAGGCATATGCCTCTGCCAAGGCGGCGCAGATCGGCTTGACGCGGCAACTGGCGCACGAGCTCGGGCCGTGGGGCATCACCGTCAACAACATCGCGCCGGGCTTCGTGCGATCCAATCCGACAACCGAGAAGCAGTGGGAGTCATACGGCGAGGGCGGCCAGCGAGCGTTGATCGATCGGATCGCGCTGAAGCGGCTGGGCAGCCCCGCGGACATCGCCTACGGCGTGCTCTTCTTCGCGTCGGAGTACGCGGGCTGGATTACCGGCCAGGTCCTGTCGATCGACGGCGGCAAGTGATGGCGCCGTCGCCGGTCCTCGCTCACCTCGAAGCCCGTCGCGAAGCGATCCTCGAGGAGCTGATCGCATTTGCATCCATCGCCAGCGTGAGCACGGATCCGTCACACCGCAGTGACATCCAGGCGGCGGCGCGCTGGGTGGCCAACGCTCTCGAGGCCGCCGGACCCCTGACCGTTCGGGTCATCGCAACGAACGGTCATCCGGTGGTCTACGGCGAATGGCTCGGCGCACCGGGGAAACACACCGTGCTCGTCTACGGCCACTACGACGTCCAGCCGCCGGAACCGCTCGACAAATGGATCAGCCCGCCCTTCGGACCGACGCTGCGCAACGGCCGTCTCTACGCACGCGGCGTGTCCGACGACAAAGGCCCGGTGTTGATTCCGATCAAGGTGGCCGAATCATTCTTCGCCGTCGCGGACGGCTTGCCGGTCAACGTCAAGTTCATGCTCGAGGGCGAAGAGGAGATCGGCAGCCCGAGCCTGGACGCGTTCATTCGCGAGCACACGGATCTGCTCGCCGCCGACGTGGTCTTGTCCGCGGACGGCGCAATGTGGCGGATTGACGAGCCGTCGCTCACCGTCGCGAGCCGCGGCCTGGCCGGCCTGGAACTGACCTTGACCGGCGCGGCCAAGGACCTCCATTCGGGTCGTCACGGAGGCGGCGTGGCCAACCCGCTGCATGCGATCGCCCGCCTGATCGCCTCGCTTCACGATGCCCACGGACGCGTCGCGGTGCCGGGATTCTACGATCGCGTCGTCGATCTCACGCCGGCCGAGCGCAGCGCGATCGCCGAGCTGCCTTTCGACGAGCGGAGCTACCTGGCACAAGTCGGCGCCTCCGCGGTGTTCGGCGAACCTGGATTCACGACCCTCGAACGACAATGGACCCGGCCCACGCTCGAAGTGAACGGCATGTGGGGCGGCTACCAAGGGCCAGGTCAGAAGACGGTGATCCCCTCCGAAGCGCACGCGAAGATCACCTGCCGGCTCGTGCCGGATCAGGACCCCGATGACATCGTCCAGTTGGTGATTCGTCACCTGGAACGGCAGGCGCCGCCAGGTACGCGGCTGTCGATCGCCTCCGGCGATCACGGGGCGCGCGCGGCCCGCATCTCTCCCGATCACTTCGCGTTGCGAGCTGCCGCCGAGGCGCTGCATGCCGTCTATGGCGTGCAGCCGCTCATCGTCCGGATGGGCGGCACCGTGCCGATTGCGGAGCTGTTTCAGCGTCACATGGGGCTCGACACCGTCTTCTTCTCGTTCTCAACGGCCGACGAAGACTTCCACGCGCCCAACGAGTTCTTCCGCGTCCACCGCCTGCACGAAGGGCTCGAGGCGTGGGCCCGGTACTGGGCGATACTCGGCAGGCCAACGACATGACCGTGAACCCCACCGAACCGACGCGTGAGCTCGCGCAGGAGGAAGCACGCGTCGAGGCACACAGTGCGTCGCTGCGCAAGGAACTCGGCGTCCGCGATCTTGCGTTGACGCAGATCCTGTTCATTCCGGGCCTGACATGGATCGGGGTCGCGGGAAAGCTCGGCCCCTCGCACGTGGTGTTCTGGCTGACCGCCATGGCGCTGTTCTACCTGCCGACAACGGTGGTCGTGATCTACCTGAATCGACTGATGCCGCTCGAGGGTGGCCTGTATCAATGGGCGAAGCTCGGATTCAACGAAACGACCGGCTTTCTCGTCGCCTGGAACCTGTGGCTCTACGTGATCGTGTTCACGTCGGAGATCGGACTGCTGGTCACGACCTACCTGTCGTACGCTTTCGGCCCGTCCGCCGCATGGATGACTGAGAGCCATTTCTTCCCGGTGGTGACGTCGGCGGTGTTTCTGTCGTTAATGGTCGTGACCTCGATCGTCGGGCTCTCGGTGGCCAAGCTGGTGCACAACACCGGCGGTGTGATGATGATGACGGTCTTCGGCGCGGTGATCCTGCTGCCGCTCATCGGACTCGCGACCGGCCACCTGGCCGAGTTCCACCCATTCCGGACGAGCATTCCCGAACCGACGCTCTACAACCTGAACATCCTCGGCAAGCTCGGATTCGGCGCGCTCGGCGGCTTCGAGTACATCGCGATCCTCGCCGGGGAGACGCGATCGCCGGTCCGGTCGGTCGGCCGATCGGTGCTCATCGCGGCGCCGGTCATCGCGCTCATGTTCGTGATGGGCACGAGCAGCGTCATCGCCTACATCCCGACCAGCGACATCGACCTGGTCGGGCCCGTGCCGCAGATCCTCCGCGTCGGATTCGGGCCCTTCGGCTTTGCTGGTCCGCTGGTGTTCGTCGCGATCATGATGACGCTGTGCATGCGGCTGGCCCAGGCCAGCGTGGCCTTCACCGCCGTGACGCGGCTGCCCATGGTCGCGGGATGGGACAGCCTGCTGCCGTCGTGGTTCAGCCGACTGCATCCGACCTACCGGACGCCCGTCAACTCGATCCTGCTGGTCGGCGCCAGCTCGTTTCTCATCGCGACGCTGAGTCTGATCGGGGTCGGTCAGGCCGAAGCGTTCCAGCTGGTATTCAACGCGAGCGGGATGTTCTACGCGCTGGCCTACGTGGTGATGTTCGCGATCCCGATCTTCGGCCTGCGCGGCGTGAGCCCAGGGCCGCCCCTGTGGCTCAGAATCGCGGCGGTGTCCGGGCTGTTGATGACGCTGCTCTACCTGGTACTTTCGATTTTCCCGATCATCAACGTGGAGAGCGTCTCGACGTTCGCACTCAAGATCACGCTGGTGATCGTCGGAATGAACCTCGTGGGGGTTGGCATCCTGTTCTCGTCGCGCCGCCGGCGCGCCGCCCGGGCCCAGTCGTCGCCACGAATGACGTAAACTTCTTCGCCAGGCAGGCGCAGCCTGCAACAAGGGCGATATCGATGAATCAGGTGTGGATCCTCGCATTCGGGGCGGCGGTCGCCGGCCTCGTTCAAGGCATCTCGGGTTTCGCGTTCGCGATGGTGGCGATGGCGATCTGGGTCTGGGGCGTCGAGCCGCAGCTCGCCGCGGTCATGGCGGTCTTCGGCGGGTGGACCGGTCAGCTCGTGTCCGTGATCCGGGTGCGGCGCGGCTGGCACCTGTCGCTCCTCTGGCCGTTCCTGCTCGGAAGCGCGATCGGCATTCCGATCGGCAACCGCCTGCTGCCACTGCTCGACGCCAACCGCTTCAAGCTCGTGCTCGGCGCGATGCTGGTCATCTGCTGTTCGGCGATGCTCGCCACCAAGCGGCTGCCCCAAATCAAGACGGGCGGCCGCCCGGCGGATGCGGCGGTCGGGCTGCTCGGAGGCGTGATGGCGCCGCTCAGCGGGTTCAGCGGGCTGGCTCCGGCGCTCTGGGCGACGCTGCGGGGCTACACGAAGGACGAGCACCGCGCCGTCATCCAGAACTTCAACCTCGCGGTCCTTTCCGCCACCCTGGCGTCGGCCATCTGGTCCGGCAGGGCACGCGCGGAGCACCTGCCGATGATGGGCGTGGTCGCCGGCTCGCTGCTGGTCCCGTCGATCTACGGGTCCAAAATCTACATCGGCATGAGCGCGAACGCATTCCGCAACGGCGTGTTGTGGATTCTCGTCTTCGCCGGCCTGACGATGCTGGCCTCGGCGGCGAAGAACCTGCTCTTCTAAGGCACTCGCACCTCACTGCTTGTCCTCGAGACCGGCGGGGGCGAGCGCGGCGAGCCAGCGAGACAGCCACGACGGCGCGGCATCCAGCCGCTCCGCACGCTCCTTGCGGGCAACGGCGGTGCGGACGATGTGGGCCCCGAGGAACTTGATCGGCTCGGGAGGGAACATCCCCACTGATCGGCCGACCAGCGGATAACGACTCCACTCGTTCTCGGCGCCAAGCACGAGCGCCGCGAGTACGCGTCCACCGATGACGCTCGGACCCACGCCATTGCCGCTCCACCCGATCCCGTAGACGATGTGGGAGCGGCCGTTGAGGTAGCCGAGAAGCGGCAGGCTGTCGGGCGTGCGATCGATGGGTCCCGACCAGTCGTGAGTTATGGGCGCCGAGGCGAGCATTGGATAGTAGCGCCGGAGGTCGGCGGTGACCTCGGCCGATCGCAACCGATGGCGGTCGAAGGCCGATCCTATTCGTCCACCAAACGCGATCGTCCAGCCTCCCTTGCCGAAGGCAATACGGCCGTCGCGCGTGACGCGATAGTAGTCGACCATCGTCTGCGAATCGGTGATCGACAGATCGCGCTCCCAGCCGATGCGATCCAGTTCCTCGGGAATCGGCGCGGTCACCACCATGTCGCTCGAGATGACCGCGATGGCGCGGGCCAGTTCGCGGATGCCAGCCGCCCACGCGTTGGTCGCAATCACGAGCCGATCCGCCGAGACGGCGCCGGTATCGGTCTGCAGCTCCACAGGCCGCGCCCGCGAGAACCGGCGTACGCGGGTCTGCTCGTAAATCCGGACGCCGCGCTCGAGCGCGACCCTCCTCAATCCGCGCGCGAGCGCCGCCGGCTGCACTATTGCGGCCGTGCCCTCGAAGATGCCGGCGCGATGTACGGCCGACCCCGAGCGACGAGCAACATCCGCGGGTGAAATCGGGCGGAAGGGTTCGACTCCCGCACGTGCGCAGGTTCGCAGCAGGCTGTCCCACGCCCCGAGCTGTGCACGCGTGGTGGCCGTCCACAGCCACCCTCCCCGGCGAAAGTCGGCGTCGATCCGGTGGGTCAGACAGGCCTGGCGGATCTCATCGATCGCCGCTTCCGAATCCCTCGCCACCCGGACCGCGTCAGCGGAGCCCAGGAGCCGGCTCAACGAGGCGAGCTTGGGCCACCAGGACAGGACAAACCCGCCGTTTCGCCCCGAGGCGCCGCCGCCGCAGATATCCTGCTCGAGCAACACGACATCGCAGGACGGCTCCGCCTCCTTGATGCGAATGGCCGTCCACAACCCGACGAAGCCACCACCCACGATCGCGATATCTGCGGTCGTGGGCCCCTCCAGCGCCGGCGCGTCGGGAGCATCGCCGGCAACTTCCTGCAGCCAGAACGATCGATGGCGAGTGGCGTGGCGCATGTCCCGTGAGCTGATGTGGTACCGGTTACTGCTTTCGTGCCGCGGCCGCGGCCCAGTGCCCGGAGGCGACCGCACCTTCGATCGTCGCGGGCAGCCCTGTATCCACCCAGTCTCCGGCGAGCAACAATCCGCGCACGGGTGTAAGCGTCTTTGGGCGGGCCGGCTGTCCCGGCGCCAGTGAAAACGTCGCGCGCCGCTCGCGCACTGCCGATCCGCGGAGAAGCCGGGCCGCGCGCGCGGCAGGCACGGCCGCCGCAACATCGTTCGCGGCAGTGGTGACGAGCACGTCGTTGCCAAGGGCGACGGTCTCCGCCGCTCCGCTGGCGACGAGCGACAGGTGCGATCGCTCACGACCGAAGATACGTGCCTTGTCGAACACCCACTGAAATGCACGCCCGGGTAGGCCGGCCATCATGTCGTCCAGCACCGGCCGGTCGTACCAGAGGTTCACCGTGACGATCGGCGAGCTGGCAGTGCCCGCCGCCGCGGTGAGAATCGGCACCAGCGAATCCGATTGTCCGCGAATCGTCGTCGCCAGCGCGTTCCACGGCACGGCACAGACAACCGACGAGGCCTCGATCCGCTGACCGTCAGCATCGACGCCAATCAGGCGCTCACCATTGACGACGATCGCGGCGGTGGTATGCGTCCGGAGCTCGCTGCCGCGCGCGTGCAGCCAGTCACGGGCCGGCGCCGCGTAGAGCTCGTCAAGCGGCACTGACGGGATCACCAGCGACGCGCGATCGTCGGCGGCGCCGAACATCCGGCGCAGGACCTCGATGAACGTATCCACCGCAGCCTGGCCGATCGGCTGGTTGAGCGCGGCCAGGGCGAGCGGCTCCCAGAAGAGCGCGATCAGCCGCGGCGACTGCCGGTGGTATTCCAGCCACGACCTCACGGTGACGCCAGCATTGGATCGCGGCGTGCGGCGATTGATGGCCGCGCCGGCGCGCAACACGGACACTTTGTCGCGCCAGGAGAGCGCGTCCCAACCGAGCACACCGGCCAGCAAGTGCAGTGGCGGCGGGAGCGGAGGCAGGCGAAGCGTCGATCGGCGCCCATCGTCCTCGATCATCGTCACCGTCAAGCCGGTCTGGCGCCAGACGCGATTCTCGGTGCCGATTCGCCGGAGGAAGGTAAACGTCTCGTCATAGCAGCCGGCGAGGACGTGCTGGCCGTTGTCGAGCTTTTCCCCGGTTGCGGGGTCGCGGACTGCCGAGGCGCGGCCTCCCAGGTTTGGGCGGGCCTCGAGCACGAGGACACGCGCGCCGTGCTCGACCAGCGCCGTGGCCGCCGACAGGCCGGCGAAGCCGGCGCCGATCACGACGACGTCGGGGGTCACGAGGGGGGAGCGGGCCCGAGCCGCATGCCGCCGAGCCCGAGGCCGCTCCTGGTCCAGATGCCGAGCGCGATCAGCGCTCGTACCGGCTTCGGCACACGGACGCGGGCCGCGAACACGTCGTAGTTGCGAGCCTCGATGCGGCGGAGAATCTCGTAGTAGATGCCGCCCATGATCTCGGCGGCAACGAGCGTGCGGGCGCAGGAGGACGGCAGCGCGGCCGCGGCGCGCGTGTAGAACTCGCGGGCGCGGCCGCATTCGAACGCCAGGAGCGCACGAACTGCCTGGCTCGGCGCGGCAGCGGCGAGATCGGCTTCGCTCACCCCGAAGCGTTGGAGATCCTCGAGCGGCAGGTAGATGCGTCCCTTGGCCCAGTCGTCCTTCACGTCGCGGATGATGTTGGTGATCTGCAGCGCCATCCCGAGGTTCACGGCGTAATCGCGCCCCTCGGGGCCGCGGCACCCGAATATCTCGATGCACATCAGCCCGACCGCTGATGCCACGCGGCGGCAATACTCAGTCAGCTCGTCGAAGGTGCCGTACCGGTGGCGGTCGAGATCCATTTCGACGCCTTCAACTAGAAGGTCGAACGGCTCGCGCGAGAGCGAGAACTCGCGGACGCAGGGCTGCAGGTGCTGGCCCTCGGCGGTGATCGGCGTGCCCGCGAACACCCGCGCCACCTCGTCGCGCCACTCCGCGACCTTCACACGAGCGCGCTCGGGCACGGGTTCCTCGTCCACCGAGTCGTCCACGGCACGGCAGAAGTCCCACACGATGCCGACCGCGCGCCGCTCGGCCGCGGGCAGCACCAGGAACGAATAGGAAAACGACGTATCGCGGGACACGGTCAGCTCAAAACCAAAGGGTACCCGTGCGTCACGCTCTCCAGGTCACCAGGCGTGACGCAATAATCATCCAGTCCGCCGGGCCGAGCGAAGGGCGGCCGGCGAAGGCATTGAAGCGGCCCGTCTCGAGCCGATCGAGAATCCGCGTGCCGCCGAGCCAGGTGGCGCGGAGCTCGTAGCGGAGACGCCCGGACACGCCGTCGCAGACCTGGCGCCCGCGCTCGAACAGCGCGCGCGTGCGCTGGCCGCAGTCGATGAGGGCCGCCTGCCAGGCCGGCGTCCACGTTCCCCCGGTCAAATCGGCAATCGTCGCCCCATGCGGCAGCCATACCTCCTCGGGGAGGTAGAGACGGCCGCGCGGCCAGTCCACCGCCAGATCCTGCCAGAAATTCGTCAGCTGCAGCGCCGTGCAGACATCGTCGGACGCACGGTGCAGCGCCTCGTCGCGGTAGCCGCTCAAGCGGAGCACGATGCGGCCGATTGGATTGGCCGAGCGCCGGCAGTAGTCGAGCAGTTCCGACCAGGTCTCGTATCGCGAGGTCGTGACGTCCTGCTCGAAGGCGCTCAGCAGATCCGTGAAGAGCGGCACCGGCAGATCGAAGCGCTCGATCGTATCGAAGAGCGCCGGGAAGAACTCCGCCCGCGTCGGATCGGGCAAGCGGTAGCCACTGCCCGGAACCCGGCGGGTGCCCTGCATGAGCTTCTGGCGGTAGGCCGTCAGGATGCCAAGCCGCTCCGCCGTTTCGCGGCCAGGTTCGTCCGCCACGTCGTCGGCAGACCGCGCAAAGGCGTAGACCGCCGCGACATGCGGGCGGATCGCCTTCGGCAGCAGACGCGAGGCGACCGGAAAATTCTCGTAATGCGTGCGCGCCAGGTGTTCGCAGGCCGCATACGAAGCCGCGAGCGCGCCGGAATCGGTTACCACTCGGTCTCGCTCACGCCGGCCCGGTGGTTCGCCGCTCGCGCCATCGTGAAGAGGAGGTCCGAGACGCGGTTGATGTAGACGAGCACGATCGGTTCCATGGCGCCGGCGCCGATGTGCAGCACTGCCCTCTCGGCGCGGCGGCAGACCGCCCGGGCCAGGTGCAGCGCGGCGCCTGCCGGGGTGCCTCCGGACAGGATGAAATGGCGCAGCGGCGGCAACTCGAGGTCGAGCCGATCGATCCACGCTTCGAGCTGCGTCACGTGTTGCTCGGTAACGACCGCCTTCTCGACGCGGGCCGCGATCCGGTGCGAGGGATCGGCCAGGCGCGCCCCGACCGCAAACAGCTCGCGCTGCATCGTCACGCACATCTCGTCGAGATCCGGCGGCAACCCGGCCGCCCGCGCCACGCCAAGGCACGCCTGCAGTTCGTCCACCTCGCCGTAGGCCGTGACGCGAAGGTCGGTCTTGCTCACGCGGGTGCCGTCGAAGAGGCTCGTCTCGCCCGCATCCCCAGTCTTCGTGTAGATCTTCACGTGAGAGAATTATAAGTGGTCGGCCGAGCCCGACCCGATTGCTCCGCGCGCGTGCCGACACGAACCGCCCCCACTCGACCGCTCCTCCCGACCGCTGCCGAACGGCAGCGCTTCAGGCGTCATCTTCTCGGCTGGTATCAGGCGCACGGGCGCGACCTTCCGTGGCGGAACACCGGCGATCCGTACCACATCCTGGTCTCGGAAATCATGCTCCAGCAGACGCAGGTCGACCGCGTGCTGCCCAAGTACCACGAGTGGCTCGAGAAATACCCGACCTTCTCGGCACTCGCCGATGCGCCGCCCGACGAAGTGCTCGCCACCTGGCGGCCCCTCGGCTACAACATCCGCCCGCATCGGCTGCAGTCCATCGCCCGCGAAGCGGTCACCCGTCACGGCGGGCAGCTGCCATCCGACGAGGAGACGCTCCTCTCGTTCAAGGGCATCGGGCAGTACACCGCTGGGGCGATCCGCAGTTTCGCGTTCCGCCAGAGAGCAGCGATTCTCGACACCAACGTCGCCCGCGTCATCTACCGGGTGTTCGTCGGTCGGGGCGAGATCAAGGGCCACGCGATGAAAAAGCGCCTCTGGGCGATCTCCGAGGCGCTGGTCCCGCGCAAAGAGGTGTTCGACTTCAACCAGGCGTTGATGGACTTCGGGGCAACGCAGTGTCCCGCCCGCAAGCCGCGGTGCCTGGTCTGCCCGATGAAGAAGTACTGCCGCTCGTACCCGCTTCAGGCCTGATCCGCCGGGGTCAGCGTCCAGGCTTCGACATCAGCTGCGCGATCAGGTCGCGGTCTGCTTCTGGAAACGGCAGGTCTGCGAGCTCGTGGCGCGGCACCCAGCGCACCGCCTGGCCCATCATCGGCTTCGGCTCGCCCTCGAATCGGCACGCGTAGAAGTGCAGTTCGACCACCTTCTCGGGATACGCGTGCGTCACCTGGTGAATGCGATCGCCGACGTCCACGACGATGTCGAGCTCCTCGTGCAGCTCGCGCCTGAGGGCTTCCGCATGCGTTTCCATCGGGTGCACCTTGCCGCCAGGGAACTCCCAGTGACCTTCGAGGTGCGTTCCTTCGAGCCGAAGCGTCAGCAGGAATGCATCGTTGCGTTCGATGACGGCAGCAACGACGACCACGGGAGTTCCGGTGTTCGATGGTGTCACTTCGGCGCCTGCGCTCCGACGCCAATCGGCTGCGTCCACGCCACCGTGCCGTTCGACTCGAATACCTTGGCCCGGACGTAGCGCTCATCACCGGTGAACGCGTAGCGACCTTCGGGCCCGGACACCTCCGCCACCACCCGTCCGCCCTGGCCGATGAACTCGATGCGGTATTTGCTGTAGCTCGTCGCCTTCACCACGACCCGAAGGCTGCTGCTCGTGGCCTCCAGCGTCTCGAACTGCACGCCAGTGGACGCGTAGAAGCGGCCCTGCTCGAGTGCCTCCACGATGGCACGCGGCTCGAGCGCCGCCTGCACGTACACCCAGCCGTGTCCCGGCGTCGAGGCCGTCGGGTCCCACGGCCGCTTGAATTGATGCGCATCGTCCACGGCGATGCCGTAAATCAGCTTGCCGCCGCCAAGCAGGCGGTCCCACACCGCCTCGAGCCCGGGCACGTCGCCGCCGCCCTGGTTGTTCACCTGCGGATGTCCGTTGTAGACCTCGAACAGCCTCGTGCGCTGCACGCTGGCGAGCTGGTCGGCGGTGATCGCCCACCCAAAGTTCGGATGATTGATGCTCGGCACGCCACCGGCACCGCGGATGCGGTCCACCATGCCTTGCACCATCTCGACGATGCCAGTGGCCGCTGGCGGCTCGACCATCCGCGGCAGATCCAAGCCGTTGACGTGAATCGGCTTGCCCTCGGCCTGGCTCGTCACCTCCTCGCCGCGGACGATGAGGAACTTGCCGGCCGCGCCGTGCATCGCGTTGAGTCCGTCGACACCGGTCAGGAAGTTGTGATCGGTCAGCACCAGGAACTCGTATCCGTGCTCGCGGTACCAGCGCACCACGTCGTCCGGCGTGGAATCGCCATCGCTGTTCAGCGTGTGGGTGTGAAGGTTGCCCTTGACCCACCGCGAAGCCGGTATCGCGGCGGCCGATTGCGAACCGGTGGAGGCGGACCCGGCCGGGGCGCACGACAACCAGATGGCGAAAACCCCACCTCCGGCCAGCCCTGCCAGGGCGCGGAACCTAGGAGTTGCGGGGAACAAACGGGAGCGCATGAACGATGACCGGACGCCGTTCGCCATTCGCATCGATCTCCAGGGACGTGCCCGGCTCGGTGAAGTCCCGGTGAGCATAGCCCAGGGCGATGACACCGCCGCGACGGGGCGAGATCACCGAGCTCGTAATCCTGCCGACGGCGCGATCGCCGGCATAGAGCGTGCTCCCGGCCGGGAGCGGCGCCGCCGCGCCGGGCGCCACGAGCCCGACCAGTTTTCGCGCGACGCGTCCGCCGCCGCGGGTGGTCACGCGAACGATGATCTCCTGGCCGACGTAGCACCCTTTGGTGAACGAAATCGCGCGATCCTCGATGCCGGCCTCGAGCGGGATAGTTTCGTCGGTCATGTCCACGAGAAAGCGCGGCACGCCGGCCTCGATGCGCAGGGTGTCGAGTGTGTCGAGCGTGATCTCGGCAGGGACAGGACTCGAGCTGGCGAGAAACGACGGCACTTCCGGCGAAGAGACGTAGGCGGCGTGTGACCTGATGCCAAACGTATCGTCGGCGACGAGCGCGGTCGCAATGCTCTCGGCGGGTGTCGAGCCGAAGACCTGAAAGACGGCCAACTCACCAGACAGATCGTCTATCTGGACGTCCTCGGCGAAGATGAGACCATCCAGCCTCGTCGCGAGCGACGCCGCCAGTGAAGCCGGGACATCGAGCAGGAGTGAATCGGGGATGGCCACGACCCACATGTCCGTGATCATCCGCCCCTGTGGCGTCAGGTACGCGCTGTAGACACGCTGTCCGGGCTGAATAGCGGCGATATCGTTGGTAACGAGCCCCTGCAGCCAGGTGACGCGATCCGCGCCTCGTAGCCGGACGATCCCGCGATCGGTACGGCGGACTACGGCGGGGCCCGCGAGCAGGGAGTCATACCCGGACGAAATGGCCATCAATGAGATCATACTGGGCGGGATGGGTGCAGGGGTGAAGGGGTGCGAGGTCGAAAGGCTGATGTGCTGACCCGGATCGCGATCGGGCTTTTGATGCTGGCGTCGGTGGTTACGGCGCAGGAACGGCAGGTGCCGGCGCCGCCGGCGGCGAGCACGTATCTCGTCTTCCTCATGCAGCGCCCCGTCGGACGCGAGGAAGTCGTAGTCCTCAATGACGCCGAGGGATGGCTGGTCCGGGGATCCAGTCAGCTCGGCGTGCCGGTCGAGGTCACCACCCGCCATGCCGAGGTGCGCTACGACAACGCATGGCACCCGCGCTCGCTCATTGTCGAAGGCATCGTCGGCGGCGACGAAGTGCGCATCAAGACGACGTTCGCCAACGGATCAGCGGTCAGCGAGATCACCACCAGAGGCGAGACACAGCAGAAGACGGACCGCGTCGCCGAGGACGCGGTGGTCCTGCCCAACACCTTCCTGGGCTCCTACGCAGCGCTGGCGCGACGCCTGCCGGGGCTCACCGCGAACGCGGAAATCAGGGCGTACATCGCCCCCCAGGCCGAAATCCCGATTCGCATCGTCGCGGTGTCCGGTGAGCGGATCGAGACGGCGCGGGAAGCCATTACAGCCAGCCGGTACTCGTTGAAGATCCTCAATCCCGGACCGCCGGGCGAGCTCGACGCGACCCTCTGGACCGACGATCGCGGCCAACTCCTGCGCATCCATATCCCGGCGCAGCAACTCGAACTGGTCCGGGACGACATCGCATCGTCGGCAACGCGAACCACCGCATTCTCGCTGCCCGGCGACGAACGGGTGACCATACCGTCTTCCGGGTTCAACATCGCCGGGACACTGACGAAGCCTTCAGGCGGCGCCGGACGGCTGCCGGCCGTCGTGCTGATCGCAGGCTCCGGGCAGACCGATCGGGACGAGACGGTCGCCGGCATCCCGGTGTTCGGCCATCTCGCGCGGGGGTTGGCCGAGGCCGGCTTTGTCGTGGTGCGCTACGACAAGCGCGGGGTCGGGCAAAGCGGCGGACGCGCGGAGTCGGCGACGCTGTCTGATTTCGCGGAGGACGCGCGCGCTGTCTTGCGATGGCTGGAGCGGCGTCCCGAAGTGGACAAGGACCGCCTTGCGGCGCTCGGGCACAGCGAAGGCGCCGCGGTGGCGATGCTATTGGCCTCGCGCGAGAAGCGCGTGAAGGCGGCGGTGCTCGTCGCCGGGCCGGGCACCACCGGCGCGGATCTGATCCTCGAGCAGCAACGCCATCAACTCGACGTGATGAAAGTGGACAGCACCGACCGGGCCGCGAAAATCGCGCTCCAGGAGCAGATCCACGCGGCGGTGTTGAAGGGGTCGGGCTGGGAGGGAGTGCCCGACCAGATGCGCCGCGCCGCCGATACGCCGTGGTTTCAGAGCCTGCTGTCGTTCGACCCTGCGAAGGTGATGAAGGATGTCGAACAGCCTCTGCTGGTCGTCCAGGGCGAGCTCGACACCCAGGTGCCGCCGCACCACGCGGACAAGCTGGTCGCGCTGGCGGAAGCACGCAGGAAGAACCCTGGCGTGCAGCTGATGAAGGTGCCGGGCATCAACCACCTGCTGGTACCGGCCAAGACCGGCGAGGTCTCTGAATACGGGTCGCTGCGCGATGCCGAGGTCGCGCCATCGGTACCAGCCGGCATCGGAGCCTGGCTCGCGAAAACCCTCGGAGCGGCCAGGAAGTAACCCAACGGTCCTACAGACGCTGCCACATTTCGTCGACGATGGATCTCAGGCGGCCGGCCGCATCCTGGTAGGACTCGCCATCGGCGAACTGAATCGGGTCCCCGAACTCGATTCGAACCCGCGAGCGGCTCCAGGGCAGGACGCCTCGCCAGTTGAACGACCGACCGCGCGGCCACACCTCGTACGCGCCCTTCAGCGCCACCGGAATGACCGGCACCTCAAGGTGCCGCGACAGAATTGGCGCGCCCTTCTTGAAGCGCTTGACGGTGCCGTCGATCGACCGCTCCCCTTCCGGAAACAGGATCAGCACCTTGCCGTGCGCCAGGCCGAACGCGCCGGCCTTCATCGCCGGCACCAGGTTGGAGTCGGGATCGACCGGCACGCAGTGGACCTTGCGCGCGACCCACGCCATGAGCGGCGTCTCGAAGTACTCGACCGCGCCGACGAAGAACATGCGCGCAAGCGTCCGGTAGGGCAACACCGCGCACACGAAGAACGGATCGACGTAGCTCTGGTGATTGGGACAGATCAGGAACGCGCCCTTCTTCGGCACCCTGTCCAGGCCGCTGACCTCGATCCGGCCGATGAGCCGTGGAAGCAGACGTCCGACCACGAAGAGGATCGGTTCGAGCAGCGGCCTCGGTTGCAGCAGCCGGCTCAAGACCGGGTCCGATTCCGGCGGCAGCTCGGTCAGCAGGACCGTCCACGATTGATCCGTGACAACGCGTTGGTTCGTTGGGCCTGGCGACGAGTCGGCGCCCGGCCGGACCGCGTCGACCAGCTGACCGAGCGTGAGGAGCTGGTGCGCCTGTTCCTCCGGGACGCGGATGCCGAACTCCTGCTCCAGGTCGGTCAGCAGCTCGACGCGCTCCATCGAGTCGAGGCCGAGATCCAGCTCGAGGTTGGCCGACTGCCGCAGGGCGGATTCCTCCACGCCGCGCCGGAGCGCGATCGCCAGAGAGGCTGCGACGTGCGGATCGTTCCGCCACGACTCGTCTTCGGCAGACGCCTCCGGCATTCTTGCCGCGGCGCTCCCCTGCTTCAGCCGCCGCACGATCTCATGCCGCTTCAGCTTCCCCGTCGTCGTCCGCGGCAGCGGCTCGAACGAGACTTCGTAGCCGAGCACGCGTTTGTAGGACGGCAGGCTGGCGCCGAGCCCCTCGAGCTCGAAACGCAGGATCTCACCCGCGTTCACGATCTTCTTCGCGCGAAGCACGTCCATGTCAGGAACGACCACGGCATACAGCCGGTCGCCGTCCAGCCCGCCGTCGCCGCCCGTGGTCGTGACGCAGATCTCCTTCACGAACGGCGACGTCCGGTAATGGGCCTCGATCTCCTCGGGGTAGAGGTTCTTGCCGTTGGCAAGGACGATGATTTCCTTCTTGCGACCGGTGATCGTGACGCGGCCGTGTGCGTCGACGCGGCCGAGATCGCCGGTGAGGAACCACCCGTCGCGCATGACCGCGGCGGTCGCGTCGGGGCGGTTGAAGTAGCCCTTCATCACGAGCGGCCCGCGAATCGCGATCTCGCCGTCGAGACCGTCGCCTTCCGGCGGCAGGATTCGGAGCTCGGTGCCCGGCAAGGGACGGCCGACGGTGTCGATGTGAGCGTCATCGGGCGTGTTGATGGTCGCCGCGCCGCTCGTTTCGGTAAGGCCGTATGCCTGGAGGATGGTGAAGCCGAGCGCGTAGAGGTCCCGGCCGACCGCGGGGTCGAACCTCGATCCGCCGGTAACGAACAGGCGCATCTGCCGGCCCATGAGGGCGTGGACCCGGCCGAAGAAGACCGGCCCGATGTTGATGCCAAGCCGGCGGGCGCGGAAGCTGGTGGCCAGCATCGCGCGGAACAGCCGCGTGGCGAACGGGCCGCGCTTCTCCACCTCGCGCGTGATCCGCTCGTGAATCAGGTAGAAGAACTGCGGCACGCACGCGAAGATGGTGATCTGCCGATCCGACAGCGCCCGGACCAACTCCTGCGAGCTGAGCGTCTCGAGATAGACGACGCGCGCGCCGACGGCGAAGGGCAGCAGCAGGTTTGCCAGCTGCGCGAGCGAGTGGAAGAGCGGCAGCACGCCGAGGATGCTGTCGTCGGCGCCGACGGTCAGCACCGCGAACGCCGCGTCGCGCTCGGCGATCAGGTTGGCGTGCGAAAGCACGACCCCCTTCGGGTCCGAAGTCGTCCCCGACGTGTAGAGAATCACGGCGGTGGTCGCGCCGTCCTCCGATCGGCCGGCCTCCGCGGCCGCTGCGTCAACGGCCTCTCCTGAGGGGGCCGTATGGATGTCGAAGAGGAGGGGGTTCGCGGGGTTCGCGGGGTTCGCGGGGTTCGCGGGGTTCGCGAGGTTCTCGGGGTTCGCGAGGTTCGCGATCGCCTCGGTCGCAACCGCTTCGAGCCGCCCGTTCGTGAACAGCACCTTCGCGCCGGCCTCGCGCAGGATGGTAGCCACCTGCGCGGCGTTGTAGTTGGTGTCGAACGGGACGACCGTCGCTCCGACGGCGAGGATGGCCAGGTAGGCGGCGCACCAGTGGGCGTCGTTGTGGGCGAGGATCGCGCAGCGATCGCCGGGAACGACTCCCGCGCGAATCAGGCCACCTGCTCGATCGATTGCCAGCTTGTGCAGGTCCCGATAGCTGAATCGATCGAGCCCGTCCTTCCGCTGGACCTCGACCGCCGTGCGCTCGCCGAACCGGCTGACGGTCTCCTCGAAGATGCGATACAGGTTCGCCAAGCGACGGGGAAGACAGTATCAGGCTTCAGGCTTCGGGCTCCAGGCTCGAGTCAGAGCTCTTGTCCCGCGGACAGCGTGACAGCGATCTTTTCCTGAAGCCTGAAGCCTGAGGCCTCGTCTAAGGCCGCCGAAAGCCCGGCGCCGAGGGACCGACGCCACCGGGGCCGCACTGACGGTGGATCGACAGTGCGGCTGCAGGCGCGTCAAAAACCGGCGCGATCGGCGGGCTCTGGCGCTGGCAGGGTTGATGCACCGTTGTTCAGTGTCTCTCGGCGAGCCGGCCCTGGCAGCCGAAATTCCTTTCATACCCGGGCCGGCTCGCGCGCAGGGACAGGAGGGTGTGGCAATGACCGCGCTCCTCGAAAAGCCAGTCATGAAAGCTCGCAAGCTCGGTCTGTTCGACCAACTGCGCGAGGAAATGGATCGCATGTTCGACGTTCCGACTCCGAGATTCGGTCTCGCGCCGTGGCGTGAGGTGGCGTTCGTGCCGCCGATCGAAATCGAGGAGAAGGACAACACGCTCTTCGTCAAGGCAGATCTGCCGGGGATGAAGAAGGAGCACGTGAAGGTGGAAGTGGCCCCGGAAGGCGTCACCATCGTCGGCGAGCGCAAGGAGGAAAAGGAGGAGAAGAAGGAAGGGTACTTCAGGACCGAGCGGCTCTATGGCAGCTTCGAGCGCTTCGTTCCTCTGCCCGATGGCGCCGTATTCGACAAGGCGTGTGCCGAGTTCAAGGACGGCGTGCTGACGGTGACCGTTCCTCTGGGCAACGTGCCAAAGCCGGAGGCGAAGACCCTGTCGATTACGTGACGTGACACGTGAGAAGCCAGCTTCTCACACGAACGGCAAGATGGCGGCGCGGCGGCCAGCCGTCCACGGGAAGGGGACACCCGATGGGCGGAAGCCGCCGCGCCGCCTGTACAATCGCTCGATGTCTCTCGACAAACTGAACGCGAGCCTCGTGCGCGACGTCGCCGAGCTCGAACGGGAAGGCCGCGCCAAGGCCCCCGAACGCATCATCGTCGACTACCTGCCGGCGTCCGGAAACCGCGGGCCGCGCTACAAGCTGCAGGGAAGCGACGGCGAGTTCCTCCGGATGAACGCGAACAGCTACCTTTCGCTGTCGCACCATCCGGGGATGATGCACGCCGCGGATCACGCCGCCCGTGTCTTCGGGACCGGTCCTGGCGCCGTCCGCTTCATCGACGGCACCTCGATCCACCACGTGGCGCTGGAGCAGCGGATCGCGGCGTTCACCGGGCGGCCCGCCGCCAAGGCGTTCAATTCGGCCTACACGACCGTCCTCGGCACCGCGATTACGCTCTCCGGTCCGGACACGTACTGGATCGGCGACGAGCTGAACCACAACTGCATCATCCGGGCGATGCGCATCGCCAACATCCCGAGCGATCGACGATCGATCTTCGCGCACAATCGCGCCGACGATCTGGCGACGAAGCTGGAGGCCGTGCCGGCCGGCATCGGCCGGGTCATCGTCATCTTCGACGGCATCTTCAGCATGCGCGGCGACGCCGCGCCGCTGAAGGAGCTGCTGGCGGCGACCGCGGCCCACGAGCACCGCTTCCGTGACGGCGTCATCACGATGATGGATGACTCGCACGGCATCGGCGCCTACGGTGTCACCGGCCGTGGCACCGAGGAACACGCCGGCGCTCAGGTTGACGTGCTGATCGGCACGTTCGGCAAGGCCTTCGGCGTCAACGGAGGCTTCGTCGCCGCCAGCCCCGAGCTGGTCGAGGCCGTGCGGCAGAAGTCGGACACCTACATCTACACGAATCCGCTGGGCGCGGCCGACTGCGCCGCCGCGGTGATGGCCATCGAGATCGCCGACAGCCATGAGGGACGCGAGCGGCTCGCCAACCTCGCGGCCCGCACCAAACAGTTCCGCTCCGGCCTCGAGGCGCTCGGCCTGGAGTCGATCCCGGGGCCGCACCCGGTCGTGCCGCTGTTGGTACGCAGCACCGACAAGGTGCGAGCCATGGTACGAGGCCTCTTCGAGCGCGAGATTCTCGCCGTCGGCCTGACGTTTCCGGTGGTGCCGAAAGGGGACGAGACGATCCGCTTCCAGATCAACGCCGCCCACACCGAGGGGGACGTCGCCCAGGTACTGCGGGCGCTCCGGGAGTTGAAGTGAGAAGTGAGAAGCCGTTGCGAGGAGTGCGGCTGGCGCTCGCGGCGCTGGCCCTGGCGATCGCACCAGTCGCAGCGCGCGCGCAGGAGCCGTCGCCATCGCCGGACACCGCTGGATCCCGCACCGGCATGGTCCGGGTCGGCCAGCCTGGCCGCCTACTTCATCCCGGACGACAGCGATTACCTGCAGCCGGCAATCGTCGCCGACCGCGGCTGGCTGCATCTCGAGGCTCGCTACAACTACGAGGCGCAGAAGACCGCGTCGTTCTGGGGCGGCGTGAACATCGAGCTCGGTGGCGAGCACGTGTCGCTGAGCCTCACCCCGATGTTCGGGGTGGTTACCGGCGACACCGATGGCATCGCCCCGGGGCTGCGCGTATTGCTCAGCACCTGGAAACTCGAGCTCTACAGCGAGTCGGAGTGGGTGTTCGACAGCGCCGACGAGACCGACAGCTTCTTCTACACCTGGAGCGAGTTCACGCTGCACCCGACCGACTGGCTACGGTTCGGAACGGTCGCGCAACGGACGCGTGCCTATCAGACGGATCGCTACATCCAGCGGGGCCTGCTGGCGGGAGTGATGTGGCGGAACCTGTCGGTCACCTACCACCTCTTCGAGCCGTTCGCGTCGCAGAAGACGACGGTGGTCTCGGTGGGAATCGAATTCTGAAGGTCGATCACGAGATCACTAGATCGACCGATCTCCAGATTCGCCATCTATTTGACCGGCTTCGACAGCGGCTCGCCTGGCTTGCTGATGATGACCACGGAAATGGTCGCGGGCTCCGTATCGCTCGCGTTGGCCGAGGTGCTGTGCACCGATCCCATCGGCTCGAAAAACGACTGTCCGGCTTCGAGCACCTTGCCGGGCTCTCCGTTGATCGCCCAGCGAATCTTGCCGCGCACCACGTAGCCGAAGGTCGGCCCGGGGTGCTGATGCGCCGCGCCGACGGAGCCGGGTGGATACGTCACCTCGAGCATGGTGCCCTGCCACCCCTCGAAGGCCGGCCCCAACGGCTGCGCCCCGAGCGGCTTCGACTGCGCCGCCGGCGCCGAACCCGCCTGCCCGCGCTCGGCAGCGAACGTCACCGAGGAGATCTCGCGTACCGTAACCGCGCCCGCCAGCGCGCCAAGGCCTGCCTGCAACATTGAACGCCGATCCATGTACTACCTCCCCGCGCGGATGGTAGCACGCGCTCCTGGGTGCAGGGGTGGCAGGGCTGGCAGAGTGCAGGGGGCAGGGGGCAGGGGGCAGGGCCTGCCTTCTGCCTTCTGCCTTCTGCCTTCTGCCTTTTGCCTTCTGCCTTCTGCCCTTTTGCCTTCCGCCCTGTCACCGTCCGCCGTCAGGCATTTTCGCTGGCGGGGGGTACCAGCGCGCGGGCGGAACGACCTTCGCGTCCGCCGGGTCGCCGAGGTAATGCGGCGACATGATCTGCACGCCGTGCTCGTTGAAGACGTCCTGGATGTTGGCGTGCAGATTCGCCAGGACCTCGGCGCGCGGCCGTGGGTCCTTCGGGACTGCCTGGCACACGAGGCGGTACTCCGGGTAGAAATCGGAGAGGGCCGTCTGGAAGACGCGCGGAGAGGGTGCCGACAGTACCCCGGGCGTACGGAGGGCGGCCTCGATCAGCATGGCTTCCACCTGCCGCCACGGCGTGTCGTAGCCGATGGTCACGGTCGTGTCGACGATGTAGCCGTGGCCCTTGACCGCACGCGAGTAGTTCTTCACCACGGTGCCGAGCAGCATCGAGTTCGGCAGGGTCAGCTCCTCGCCGAGGCCCGTGCGCACCTTGGTGGTGAAGCTGCCCATCTCCGTGACTGTGCCCTCGTAGGTGTCGACCCGCACGTACTCGCCGACCCGCAGCGTCCGGGAGTACATCAGGATCATGCCACTGGCCGCCTGCCCGAACAGGCTCGAGCCGCCGAAGGTGACCATCAGGCCAAGCAGCACCGAGATCCCCTTGAACGCTTCGCTGTCGGATCCTGGCAGGTATGGGTAGGCCATCACCACGGCGAACAGCCAGACGCCGATCGTGAACAACCGTTTCGTCGGCTGCGCGGTATCGCGGTCCAGCCAGGACGAGGACAACGACCCGCGGGCCGCGCGGTCGAAGAACGGCGCCATCAGGCTCAGGACGGCTCGTGCGACGAGCAGGATGGCGATGGCCATCGTGAGCCCGGGCACCGCGTTCAACACCCCCTGGCCGAGTTGCAAGCCCGCGCCTTCGAAAAACCCGAGCAGCTGCTCGCCCCAGGGCCGCGTATACGGGAATTGCGCGAGGACGTAGCTGAGCCACTCGTAGACGGCGACCGCCACCAGGCCCGTCGTCACCGCGGATACGGCGCGGCGCACGATTGGAAGCAGGCGGTCGGCGGTGAGGACCTGCGTGCCTCCCACATGGGTGGCGGCGGCCGCGCGCTCTGCGAGCAGGGTCAACCGCCGGAGCATCAGCCGCCGCACCCAGAGGACGATCGCCACAATCGAGACGAGCACCAGCGTCCCGAGCAGGGCGTACAGTGCGCTGCGCAGCAGTCGTGTGCGATCGCGGACCTCGCGCGTTTCGCTGATGACGAGCCGCAAGGTCCCCACGGTTCGTTCCGTCGCCGCGGCCAGCGTCTCGCCTCGAAGGGGGTCGGCATCGCCCTCGACCAGGATCATCGCCAGCTCGTTGTCGATCAGGATGAGATTGCCCTGCGGCTCGGCCTGCGTCGTGACAATGCCCGGCGTCGGCCGCCCGAGCAGCTCGCGCAGTACCTCCGCGGCCCGTCGGGCGCGCCCGGCGGGCGAGACACCGAACACCGGGACGCGGAACACGGTAACTGTCCGGTTGAAGTAGACGAGCGACGCCTCTGCGAATGCGGTCGCGTCGGCAGGCTGGCGGGGTTCGGCCACGGCCTGGGCGGGCGGGGTCGGAGCGGCCGGCTCCTGCGCGAGCACGGGAGCGGCTGCGCACAGGACGATGACAACGAGCCGACAGATCGACCGCATCACGCGCACATTATCTGGCTAGAAGCGCTTGGTGTAGACGGCCTTCGCCGCGGTGCGCGCATCGAGCGTCCGGAAGCCGCGCCGCGGGTTCAGCGGATCGACGTCGTCGATAAAGTTGTGGGTGTAGACGAAGAAAACGTCGTTGCCCGGCTTGACAATCCAGCGGAAACGCGCCTGCCAGCCCAGCACCGCGCTCACCGAGTCGTACTGGATGTTGTTGGTCAGGTACATGAACGGGCTGAACTGCGTGTCGATCACCGTCCGCACCAGCTCGGTATCGAAGCTTCCCTGCACGAGATCGACGGTGTTGTATTCGAGCTGCGTGTTGACGCGGATCCCGGGGCGCGGCCGCAGGTCTATGCCGAGCGCGTACTGGGTGCGGTGCCCGTTGTAGAACGTGCCCCATTCGAGGCTGGGCCTCAGCGCCACCACGCGCCGGTTCGCCGAGTTGAGGTTGATGTTGTAGCGGGTGAAGTCGTACCCGCCCGGCGGCAGGACGATGCCCGGCGCGATCTGAAACGGCACGTCGAGCCGCTCGTAGCTAGGCGAGATGAAGGTCTCGACGATGTCGCCGCTGTGCATCTCGAGCCGGAAGGGCTGCAGGTTCCAGTCGACCGATTGTTTGTCGTTCTCGAGATCGGTGTAGAAACTCGGCGCCAGCCCGAAGCCGAGCCGCCGGATGTACGGATGCCGGGTCTTGGGCCGCGGGTTCCACCGGAACTCGGGAACGTAGCGGCGGTATTCGCGCCGCGGCGTGAAGCCGATCGCCGGATCGTAGTTCTCGCCGACCTCCTGGTAGTCCGCGATCGACTCCCAGACGTCGTTCAGGTACTCGGCGCGCCCGCCGAATGCCGCGCTGCTGCTCAGGCTCCCGGTCGTCGTGTTCGCCACCCAGTAGCCTGACCCGTTCAGGTTCTTGTTGCCAAGGAACGTCGCGGTGGCGAGCCGGAAGTCGACGCCGAGCGTCTGCCGCACCGGCAGATTCCGCCCGTCGTAGGTGTTGCGCGCGGTGTAGATGCCGCCGAAGTACGACTGCTGCAGCACCCGGCGGCGCACGCGCCCAACCAGGAAGTCCTCGCCAGACGCGTCGTCGGTCTCGGCGGTCCGGACGTAGATTGCGCCGGTGTCGAAGCGGCCGGCCTGGCCGGTGAGCTTGCCGCCGCCGATGATTGGCTGCGGCTGGCCGTTCACCAGGCCGATGCGCCGCGAGAAGAACGCCTGGATCGGAAAGTCGAAGAACGTCGCGCCGTCGAGGAAGAACGTGCGCCGCTCGGGAAAGAACAGCGGGAAGCGCGTCAGATTGACGAGCCGCTGATCGACTTCGGTCTCCGCAAAGTCGGTGTTGATCGTGGCCACACCACGCAGGCTCGGCGTGATGTTGTAGGCCATGTCGATGCCGATGTCGCCGTCCGAGGTGCGGCCTTCCTGCGGCTCGCGTCCGGGCTCGTTGAAGAGATACCCCGAGACGTAGGGACGCAGCTCGAACCCGCGGCCGGCGCTCACGTCGTTCAAGCCGACCAGCAGGCCGGCGTTGGCCATCCGCCGCAGGCCCTGATTGCGCTGGTAACCGGTCCAGAGCAACTCTTCCTGCTTGCGCCGGACCGTGCGCTGAAAGTTGACGCCCCAGGCGGGCGCGTTCGGGTCGAAGGCGATCGATCGGAAAGGAATGTCGATCTCGATGACCCAGCCGATCTCGCTCTGGCGGACCCGCGCGTTCCAGATCCCGTCCCACTCGCGGTTGTTCGTGCCGCCCGGGCCCATCAACGCGTCCGCCATCAGCCCGGCGGGGTTCATCTCGAAGAAGTAGCCGGTCTGCTGGTTCAGGAACGTGTCCATCGTCCACATGAACCGGTCGTCGGCACTGAGGAACTCGTCGCGCTTGCTGGTGTTGCCCTGGAGCTTGTCGGGCTCGGAGTCGAAGCAGATCACGCCCATGTAGAGGTGATCCTTGTTGAACGCGAACCGGATCTCGGTGCGCTCGGTAGGCTCGGCGCCGAGCACCGGATCCTGCTGAACGAACTCACCGCCGCTGACGGCTCGCTGCCAGACCGGCTCGTCGAGCAGGCCGTCGAGGACGATCTCCTCTTCCGGCGTCATGCGCTCGGCTCGCACGACGCGCCGTCCCGAATTCATGATGTCCTGCTGCTGCGCGGCCCAGGCCGGGGCCACCTCCTGCAGCCAGGCCAGTAAGGCACAGACGACGACGCGACGCATGAGCTGACAAGGATACGACAGCAGAGCCGAACCGCGCCGCGAACGTGGCTGGAACTGACCGAAGCGCGGGCGCCCGACCCGGTTGCTCCGCGTTTGGCCTTGCCTGGGAGCCGTGAAGTCGGAGAGAGCCGGAACGGGCGCTCGCGCCTGGTCAGGGCATGCGTCGGAACGGCAGGACGCGGCCTCGAATCTCGTCGGGCCATTCGCCCGGGAGGACGCTCGGCCCGATCTGGCGCAGCCAGTTGGCGCGGCGTGCGGCCGACTCGGCGAGATGCCGGACGAGCGGCCCGCTGCAGAGCGCCCACGGAATGAAGCTTTCGTGCATCAGCGTCTGATTGCGCACCAGCCAACCGCCGACCAGGTCGGTCGGGCTCGACGTCGCGAGCTCCGCTTCGTTGAGCGTGAGCGCGTGCATCAGATGGGCGGGCGTCGACATCGGCAGCGACATCGATATCCAGAGACCGGCGCCGACCGGCTCGCGCGTCGCCATACGCATCTCCAGCAGAATGAAGTCCTCCGACTCCGCGTCGAGCACCCACGGGACACTGGCGGTGATGCCGCTGTGCGTCGCAATCGCCCGCACCCCGTCGTGGGCTCGCATGACGTCGGCCATTTCGAGAAACGGGAGCGCTTCGATCGAGCCCGAGGCCGGCACCTCCGGTTCGGGAACGTGCGGGACCGGCGCTGCCATGCCCTCGATTGCCAGCTGGCTGTTCGCGACGTCCGGAGCGGCGCCGCTGTCCACGACCGGCCGGGCCTGAGCCAATCGCAGCGCATCCGCGGCCTGCAGGCGAGCGACGGACGCCATCAGCCTGGAAGTCCAGTCCACGCGATCGGCCGAGAGCCACATCGACGCGCCGAGTCCAAGTCGTGAGGGGCTCCCCGGCTTGCGGATCAGAGCGCCGATCGAGTTGAGCGGCAGTTCAGCGCCGATGGCCGCGATCATCTCGTTGGATGAAGCCACGACGCGCTTGAGGCACCAGGTCCGGACCTGCACGCGCCAGGCCGGAAGCGGCGCCTCGCGCGCGACCTGCTCGGTCCAGACGTGCTGCGTCAGGCCACCCGGATACCAGGTGAGACCGTGCCGCCAGAACGTGATCTGATTCGGGTTGCATCCCAACCCGCATGCCACCCGTCCGATGATCTCCTCGCCAATGCCTCCGCGTGCCGCCATACGACGATTGCATCAGGACGACGCTTTCTGGCGGATAACCCGCCGCGCCATGTGTTGACATTTCCCGCCAGCCCACGAAGACTGACCTCGTGGGTACGCCGGTAGTGCGGCCTCCCCTCGCGGCCGGGCAAACGCAGGGCACGACGGTCCTTGGTTGGGTGCTTCCGCACGTGATTGCCGAGGTCGCAAGCCAGGGCCATGACGCAGAGCCGCTGCGCCAACTTCTCAAGGCGCGCAATCTCGAGGATCCGGACCTGCGAGTCCCGGAATCGGTCGCCCAGGAAGTGTGGAGACAGGCGGCCCGAATCACTGGGGACGAAGCGCTGGGCCTGCACGTCGCCGAATCGCTTCCCCGCGGTGCACTCGACCTCGTGGAATACGCGTTCCGATCGAGCAGCTCGCTCGGCCTCGGGCTGGCCCGTCTCGCCCGCTACGGGCGGGTGTTGAGCGACCGCGTCGCGGCCCGCGCGCAGGCGCAAGGCGACGGCCTGACGCTGATCGTCGGTGACACCGGCGCAAGCCCGCTGCACTCCGCGCGTGCCGAGTTCTCCCTGGCAGTGGCGCTGCGCCTCGCCCGCGATGCAACCGGAGTCGACATCCGCCCGCACGAAGTGTGCTTCGCCCACCAAGGACCGGAGGAGACCTCGGAGTTCGCCCGCTTCTTCAGGGCGCCGGTCCAGTTCGCAAGGGGCGCCAACGCGATGGTCGTGGCCCGCGCCGACGCCGACCGGCCGCTGCTCGGCGCCGACGCGGCGCTGTCGTCGATCGTCCGAAGACGGCTCGAGAAGTCGCTCCGCGAGCGCGACACCCCCGACACCGGCTCGCTGGCAAGCCGGGTTCGCCGCATCCTGGTCGAGGAGCTGGGCCAGCGCACGTTGACGCCGGCGATCGTCGGCCGCCGGCTGGCGATGAGCACCCGCACGCTCAGCCGCCGGCTCGCCAGCGAGCAGACCACGTTCAGGAAGGTGCTCGACGAGGCGCGCTGCCAGCTGGCCACGGCCTTCCTGCACGATCGCAGCCTCAGCGTGGCCGACGTGGCGTTCTTCCTCCAGTACTCGGAGCCCGCCGCGTTCCATCGATCGTTCAAGCGATGGACGGGGCAGACCCCCCGCGCCTACAGAGAGAGCGCGGGAGCAGACAGTTGAAAGTTGAGCAGTTTAGAACTGCCCAACTGTCAACTTTCTCGCCGGACCTGTACACTACTTTCCGTATGTGGATTCTCCGATCTCAGGAGCCTGCGGTGTCCTTTCGCCTGTTGCCCGGCGACATTCGGACGATCGGGCGCGCTACCGGGGCTCAGTTCGTTCTCGAGGCGCCGCTGGTGTCGCGCGTGCACTGCCGGCTGATCTGCTCGGGTGACGGGCAGCTCACGGTCGAGGACCTCGGCAGCACGAACGGCACGAGCGTGGACTCGGCGCGGATCGATCGCGCGGTCGCTCTCCAGTCGGGACAGATTCTCACTGTCGGCCGTGTCGAGTTCGAGGTGCTGAGGGCGGAGGGCACATCGTGATCCTCTTCACCGCGGCCGCGCCGCCGTTCATGAAGAACGGCTACGTGCTGGGCTGCGAGCGCACGCACGAAGCGGTCATCATCGATCCCGGTGACGAAGCCGACGAGCTGCTGGCATTTGTGAACACGCAGAAGCTGCAGCCGAAAGCCGTGCTGCTGACGCATGCGCATCTGGATCATGTGTCCGGCGTCGGGGCGGTCAAGCGCGAGTTGCCGATTCCAGTGTGGCTGCACTCCGCCGATCAGCCGCTCTACGATCAGGCTGCCGCACAGGGCGCAATGTTCGGCATCCGGATGGAGCAACCGCCGCCGGTCGATCACCACTACACCGGCGACGGCACGTGGGGACGGTTCGGCGACTACGAGGTTTCGGTCCACCACACGCCAGGCCATTGCCCGGGCGGCGTCTGCCTTGCCGTGTACCGCGTGCCCCCGAACGAGGCGGACGAACCGCGAGAACCTCGCGAACCTCGAGAACCTCGCGAACCCCGCGAACCCCGAGAACCTCGAGAACCCCGAGAACTGCAGGGGCTTTTCGTCGGCGACACGCTGTTTGCCGGGTCAATCGGGCGCACCGACCTTCCCGGCGGCAGCCATCCAAAGCTGATGAAGTCGATCACGCAGGTACTGTTCGCGTTCCCGGATGACGCGGAGGTCTACTCGGGTCATGGGCGCGAGACCACCATCGGCCGTGAGCGGAAGAGCAACCCGTTCGTGCTCGAATACCTGAGGTCCTGAGGTCTTGGGTCTTGAAGGAGCAGTGCGGATGATACTCGTGGCAGTTGACGATCTGATGTTCTCGTCGCGCATCTCCACTGCCGCGAAAGCCATCGGCGCGACGATCAGGTTCACGCGCTCGCCGGACGCGGTGATGGCGGCAGCCCGCGAGGCGACGCCGGCGTTGGTGATCGTGGATCTCAACAGCGCGCGCGTGAAGCCGCTCGACATCCTGGCGGCGCTCGCCGCCGACCCCGCGCTGGCCGGAGTGCCCACGGTCGGTTTCGTCTCGCACGTTGATACCGCGACGATCGAAGCGGCCCGAAAGGCTGGCATCAAACGAGTCCTGGCGAGATCGGCATTCGTCGAACAGCTGCCCGACCTCCTCGCCCGCCCGGCCTGAGCTTTCTGCCTTCTGCCTTCTGCCTTCTGTCTCCTGTCTCCTGTCTCCTGTCTCCCGATCAGAATCGCAGCGCGTAGCGAACGTTCACGCCCACCCCGGGCCCATCCATGCCCCAGCTGATGCCTCGGTAGTTCGTGTCGGTCAGGTTGTCGACGTCGACGAACACCTGATGGCGGCCGAAGCTCATGCCGCCTCGCACGCCCAGGGTTGCATATCCGTCCACCTGCGTGAACAGGAAGCTGCTGTTCGCCGTCCCCAGGACTCGGTCCTGGATCTGGGCGAGCGTCTCGCCCGTCAGGTTCAGCACATCGTCGGCCGTCCCGACGACGTTGTCGGGCCCTGCCGAGACCCAGCCGCGGGCGGTGGCGCCGTTGAGGAAGAAGCTCCTGATGCTCGCCCTCGTCCGCTCCGCGCCAGTGCGGCGGTCAGCGAGATCGAGCGATGACAGGTTCGGCTGGTCGGCCGCGACGCGCAGATACGGCTGCACCCACCACCGCTGCCCCTGCGGCGCAAAACGGGCCAGCAGGTAGAACTCCGGCGCGGGCGTGCCGCCCTCGAGGTTCGGGGGCAGGCCGGTCGAGGTGTCGCGAGCGCGAAGGTAGGTATAGACGGCGTTCAGCGTCAGCGACGGCGTGGCCTGCAGCTGTCCTTCCGCCTCGATCCCCCAGATCCGCGCGCTGTCGAAGTTGTCGCGAACGAGCACCGCCGAGGGCGTCGCCGCCACGAACACCGTGCCGGTAGCACTCTGCGCTGTGATCACTTCGGTCCCGAGCGCGGTGCCGACCGCGCCAGCTGGAAGAATCAGCGCCTGCTTCTGGATGTTGTCGTGGACGTTGTTGACGAACATCGTGACGGTGCCGCGGACGCGCTGATCGCGATAGCGGAACATGGCGTCCCACGACAGGCTCGACTCGGGCCCGAGTTCCGCCACCGGTTCGCCGGTGGATACCGCCGTCGCAGCCGCCGAGGAACCGACCGTTGCGCCGCGGCCGGCGACGTCGGGATACGAGACCTCGAAACCGGACCCGGTGAGCCCGAGCGTGCCCAGATCCGTCATGTGCGGCGCCCGATAGCCGCGCGCCAGGTTGGTTGTGACGGTGATCCGGTCGGTGACCACTCCCACGGCGCCGGCACGGAACGTCCACGCGCCGGCTGACAGCGAATCGTCCGGCCACAGCGGCGCACCGTTGACGACTGGCGCGTCCGCGGCGCTGGCTTCGTAGTGAACAGTCGCCCCAGCGCAGCGCGCCCACCAGCTGCAGGCGGTCGGGTACGGCATCAAAGGCCGTCTGCGCGAACACCCCGCCGTTCCGGTAGGTCGCACCGCTCGGGACCCGCGGGCGCCGCGGCGCGATCGCGCCGGTAACCGGGTTGACGTTGAATGAATCCGAGGTCAGCCCTTCGAAGTAGATCTCGCCTCCGAGCCGGAAGCTCTGCCGCGTCGACAGCTGACGGCGGACACCTCCCTGCACTCCGTTGGCGGTCGTGCGTTCCGGCTCGTGGCCGATCGTCGCCGTAGGGTTGCCGTTGCCGCCCTGGTTCACGCGCTCTTCGCGCTGGCTGTTGAACGAGTACGTGACCTCGGCGTGATCGAACCAGCGATCGAGGCTGCGCTCGATCCGCGCGTAGAACAGATCGAGCGTGAGGTCATTCAGCTCCGAGATCAGGTTGCCGTCGCCGCCGAGCATCTGGTCGTAGCGGTTCCCGCCGTCCTGGCGCGTGGCCATGTACGACGACACGATGCGGGTGTTCGCGTTCGGCGTCCAATTGACCTTCAGCATGCCGCCCAGCTGATCGAAGCCGGTACCGGCCAGCCGGTCGGTATAGAGGCGGTCGGACGTGACGTCGAAGAAGCGCGTCACCGCCGCGTGCGAGTCGAGGCCGCCGCCGGTGCGGACATCGCCCATGGACTGCGCGGCAAAGGTCCCGAACAGCGCCAGCGAGGAGCGCGACACCGATCCGGACGCGGTGCCGGCGGCGCCGCGATGGCCGGTGGACGCCCGCACGTCCACCTGTCCGCCGAGCCGCGTGCCGTCGCCGGTCCAGAGCGCCGGGACCTGAGAAAGGAACTGGACGCTGCCGCCGAGCGCGTCGCTGCCGTACTCGGCGCTGTTCGGTCCGCGCAGCACTTCGATCCCCTCGAGATACGACTGGTCAATCAGGTCGAGGAACGTGTTGACACCGCCGCGCTGGGCGCTGTTCGAATAGCGGACACCATCCACGAACACGTTCACCTTGTTGCCGGTCAGGCCGCGGACGAAAACGCCAGCCATGGTCGGGCTCGTGCGCTGCAGGGCAACACCGGTCTCTTCGCTGAAGGCCTGCGCTGTTACGACCGGCGCCCGCTGCTCGAGGTCGGCCTGCGAGATCACGTTGACTGCCTGCGCGGTACTGGCGACGTCCAGGGCTGTGCCAGGCGAAGCGGTGACCGATACCGTTTCACGCACACCGGCGATCGCCAGCGCCAGTGTGATCGAAGACGGCGCGTGCGCGGCGACGTCGACCGCAGCCTGACGCTCCTCGAGCCCCTGGGCCCGCGCGATTACCAGGTAACTTCCAGGTTCGAGCGACGTGACCGTGAACGTGCCGTCGGTGGCGGTGTCCACGGTTTTCACGACTCCACGCTGCGGCGTCAGGATCGTGACGCGCGCGCCGGAAAGGGGCCGGCCCGACGAATCGGTGATCCTGCCCCGCAATTCGGAGGCTTCCTGGACGCCGTCGAATGACAGCAGGTGAGCCAACAGCAGAAGAGGACGCAGCATGGAACCCGGTACTATATGGACCGGCATACGACTACTACCAGCCGCCGTAGTCCTCCTCGCACCATGTCCGCACCAACGGTTCTCGACATTTTCGCGGCGCGACGACGCATCGCGCCGTACGTGCAGCCGACTCTCCTCAGGCATTCGGCATGGCTCTCGGCCGCCGCAGGCCGGCCGGTATACCTCAAGCTCGAATCACTCAACCTCACGAACTCGTTCAAGATCCGCGGCGCTTTCAGCGCGCTCGTTCGCGTGCTCGAGCGTCATCCGAGTTCCACGACTCGGCCTGAGATCGTGACTGCATCGGCGGGCAATCACGGACGCGCGATGGCCTACGCCGCCGAGCGGCTCGGCATGCGCGTCGTGATCTTCACGCCGGCCACGGCGCCCCGTACCAAGCGCGACGCGATCCGAAGGCACGGCGCGGATCTCCGAGACGACGCGCCCACCTACGACGAAGCCGAGGCCATGGCACGCGCCCGCGCTGCAGAGAGCGGCGGGCTGTTCGTCTCGCCCTACAACCACGCCGACGTGATCGCCGGCGCGGGCACGATCGGCCTGGAAATCGCGGAGGCGTGTCCCGACGTCGGCACCGTGTTCATTCCGCTTGGCGGCGGCGGGCTCGGCAGCGGCGTCGGCCTCGCGCTGCGTGCGGCCGCGCCGGGCGTGCGGCTGGTCGGGGCCGAAGCGGCGGCGTCCACACCCTTCACCACGGGGTTGGCGCGCGGCGCGATTACCGTGATCGACCCCGGACCGACCCTCGCAGATGGCCTGGCTGGCAATCTCGAACCTGGATCGATCACGTTCGAGCTGATTCAACGCCTCATCGACGACGTGGTCGTCGTCAGCGAGGCCGAGCTGCGTAGCGCGCTCCGCGGGATGGCGGCCGAGGAACACCTGATTGTCGAGGGCGCCTCCGCCGTCGCGATCGCCGCAGTGCAAGCCCACCGAGGGGAGCCCGCCGGACCAGCGATCGCGCTGGTCACCGGCGCGAACATCGACGTCGAGAAGCTCGGTGAGGTCTTGCCTGCCGCGCCGTAGCTCGAAGAGGGGAGGCGGGAGGGTCTTGGGGTCTTGGGGCCCTTCAGCCTGCGGGCCGAAGCCGCGCCTGACGCGCGAAGCGTGGCCCCCGAGCCGCGGTGCGGCGAGGCCCACGCGCGCCGCCTATTTCGGTCGCGAGGGACGAATCTCGACGCGGCTCGGAAGGCTCCGCGCCGGGAAGTCCAGCAGGTTCCCGATCACCTGCGCGACGTCATCGGGACTCAGCTTCCAGTCCGAGCCGCTCTCGGGCGTGCGCCCGTTGAAACCCGTCGCGACCGAACCCGGCAGTACGTAGCTGACGCGGATGTTGCTGGGCCGCAACTCCTGCATCAGCGCCTCGCTGAACGCGTTGAGCCCAGCCTTCGATGCGCAGTAGGCGGCGCCCCCGGCAAACGGATTCTTGCTCGCGAGGCTGCTGACGTTGATGATCCACCCGCCTCCACGCTCGACCAGGTGCGGAATCGCAGCCCGGCAGCAGTTGAAAACCCCGGTCAGGTTCGTGCCGATGATGCGCTGCCACTCGTCGTGAGGCATCTCGGAAATCGCCTGGCCGACGCCGACGCCGGCGTTGTTGACCAGGACGTCGAGGCCGCCAAACCGCGCGATGACGGTCTGTATCGCCAACTCGGCATCGCTGTGATCGCGGACGTTGCAGACAAGGCCGAGCACCCGGCGCGGGTCGCCGCAGCGTTCGACCAGTTCGTGCTCGGCGCGGACCACCCCGCTCGACGTCGTGCCGGTGATCGCCACACTGTGGCCGCGGTCGAGCAGGCGCGTCGCTACCGCGTGGCCGATGCCGCGCGTCCCGCCGGTGATCAGGGTGATGAGCGGCATCCCTCTCCTCGTGGAAAGCTTAACCCGACACCTCGCTCGAGTGCAGCATCCATCAGCATGCAGACTCGCTGGAGCGCCGCGAAAACGTCGGGGAGTTCGAGCAGATGGATATTTGACCCACGTGCATCGAGGGGTTAATACAATGCCAGTCGTGACCCTGGTGATCTTCGGTGCCGGCGAGATCGCCGCCGCCACCGCCCGTCAACTCGCCGCTGCCAATGTGGCCCGGCACATCGTGATGGTGGACGCTGCCGCCACCGTCGCCGAGGGCAAAGCGCTGGACCTGTCGCAGGCTTCCGCGGTGGATCGCTACGACACGCGCCTGACCGGCACCGCAGACGAAACCGCCGTCGTCTCGGCCTCGATCGTCGTCGTCGCGGATCGCGCCGGCGAAGAAGGCGAGTGGAGCGAGGAATCGGGTTTGGCGCTGGTCCAGCGGATTGCCCGGATGAACACCAGCGCGCCGATCGTCTGCGCCGGGGTGCGCCAACGCTCGCTGATCGATCGTGGCGTGCACGAAATCGGGCTGCCGAGGACACGACTGTTCGGGACCGCCCCTGAAGCGCTGCGCGGAGCGGTGGCGTCGCTGGTCGCGCTCGAAGCGGACGCAGGCCCGCGCGACCTGTCGATGCTGGTGCTCGGCCGGCCCCCGCACGACGTGATCGTCCCGTGGGACACGGCCAGCATCGCCGGCCGCCGGGCAATCGACGTGCTCGCGCCGCCGGTCATCACGCGGATCGAGAACCGTATTCCTCTGCTGTGGCCGCCGGGGCCGATGACCCTCGGCAGCGCCG
Source organism: uncultured Acidobacteriota bacterium (assembly GCA_963709325.1). Taxonomy (GTDB): domain Bacteria; phylum Acidobacteriota; class Vicinamibacteria; order Vicinamibacterales; family UBA2999; genus VFZN01. Next base: position 1,782,327 of record CAVPVV010000003.1, read on the forward strand.
CGGCGCGGGTGATCCGCTCGGCCATCCTGCGGTCGCCGGCCTCACACGTGCTCGAGATCGCGCTCACCAGGGACGAAGGCGGGACCGGACGCGCGGCGATGTTGCCGGCCCGTATCGGTCCGTCCGGCCTCGTCCGCATCGAGCGGCCGCCGCTCTCGTCACGGGACCGGGTCCGGCTCGACTCCACCCTGGCCCGCTGAAGCCCATGCGCCGCCGCGTGCTGCCCGCGATTCTGATCGTCATGGGCGCCGCGCTGGCCGCGCAGGCGCCCCCGCGCGCCGACGCCTCTCTCTTCCTCGCCGACGTCAAATGGCTCTCGTCCGACGACCTGAGTGGCCGCGGCAACGGCACCGAAGCGCTCGATCGCGCCGCTCAGTATCTCCGCGACCGCTTCCGCGATTTCGGTCTCGAGGAAATCGATCAGCCGTTCGAGTCGGAGGTGCCGATCGATCCGCCGGCGAACGCGGCGCTCGTCATCGACGACCACGGCCGCAGGCGCACGCTCGTGCTCGGGCGCGACTACTACCCGCTCTCGATTCTCGATCGGACGCCGGCTGCCCCTCCGCCGGCCGTCGCTGACATCCCCATCGTCTTTGCCGGGTACGGCATCTCCGCGCCCGCGCTGAAATATGACGACTTCGCCGGCGTAGAGGTCCGCGATCGGGCGGTCCTGGTGCTGACCCACGAGCCGCAGGAGCACGACGCAACCAGCGTCTTCGACGGGAAGAACCTCACGCCGGGTGCGGCGATTGCGCAGAAGGCTCGCGAAGCCCGCGAGCGGGGGGCGCGGCTCCTGATCGTCGTGGAGGATCCAACCCACGCCAGCGATCCCACGATGCGATCGGCCTGGTGGAGCGATCCCCAGAGTGACAACATGACCATCCCGGTCGTGCGCGTCGCCCGTCATCGGCTGACCGATGCAATCCCGGAGCTGGACCTCGACCGTACCGCCACCGCCATCGACCAGACGCTTCGGCCGCAATCCCGGCTGATCGACGGAGCTCGGCTGTCCTACGTCGAGTATCGCGCCCGGTTCACCGCTCACCTGCAGAACATCGTCGGCATCCGTCGCGGCGCCGACCCGCTGCTGGCGAACGAAGCCGTCGTTATCGGTGCGCACTACGATCACATCGGGATCGGCGGCGCGTTGTCGGAATCGCCGCAGTCGTCGGGACAGATTCACAACGGCGCCGACGACAACGCCTCCGGCGTCGCGGCGCTCCTGGAAATCGCCCGGGCCACGGCGCGTACCCCGTCCCGATTCCGGCGGTCACTGGTCTTCGCAGCCTTCGCCGGCGAGGAACTCGGGCTGCGCGGCTCGGAGCAATACACCTCGGCGCCGCCGATTGCGCTCAACCGCACGCGCGCGATGGTCAACCTCGACATGGTGGGACGGGCGCGAGGCCGGGTGTTCGTCGGCGTGTTCGGCACGTGGCCGGGGCCGCCGCTCATCCCCTGGCTGCGTGGCTTCTCGCGGCTTGCGATTCAGGACTTCGCGCGTGGCGGCGGCTACACGCAGGAGGAATCCGACGTCGGCCCCTTCGTGAAGCGCGGGGTGCCGTCCGTGGCGTTTTTCACCGGCTTCCATTCCGATTACCACCGCCCCACCGACGACTGGCCCGCAATCGACGCAGAAGGCGGCGCCGCCATCGCAGATCTCGCGCTGCGACTGATCGAAGACCTTGCTCGATAGGGGCTTGGACTTGGGCAGGGCGTGCTTGGCGCGCCCCTATGCCGGGCGGGCCGTTGACATTAAGTCACCTCCAGCGGCCGGTGCAGAGTCAGGCCGCCAGCGAACTGTTCGAGGTGCCTTCGCAGCAGCAGGCGGCCGCGGTGCAGCCTTGATTTGAGTGTCTGGACCTTGAGATTCAGCCGCCGGCTGGCCTCTTCGGTGGTCAGTCCCTGGAGATCGCGGAGGATTACGGGTGTCCGGTAGATGCCCGGGAGCGCCTGGACGGCCCGCGCCAGCTGCTCTCGCAGCTGGTGGCGCAGCACCTGCTCGTCGGCCAGGCTCGACCGGTCAGCCGGGTCGTGCGCGCGAGGGAGGCCGGATGATTCCTCGGCCGAGAGCCCTACCGGCACATCGGCGGTTTCGGCCAGCCGCGTGGCCCGCGTGTGGCGCAGTCGCGACATGGCTGCGTTGAACGTAATCCGGTAGATCCAGGACGAGAGTGCCGAGTCACCCCGGAAGGCGTCAATCTTCTGATAGACCTTCATCAGGACGTCCTGGGTGATCTCTTCGGCGTCCTCGGTGTTCTTCACGTAGCGGAACGCGAGCTGGAAGATCTTGGAGCGATAGGCCGACGCGAGCTCGTCCAGCGCGCTCTCGTCGCGCTGGCGGAGCCGGGCAACCAGCAGAGCTTCGGCATTCTGATCGCGCATATCAACAAGAACCCGCGAGGGTCCTGCAATATTCCAACCGGGCTTGCCGCCGGCTGAGATTCAGCCGAGCAACAGCTTTCCGCGCGCCGAGGTTCGGCTGAGATTCAGCCCAGCGGAGGCGGGGTCAGGCGGCTGAAATCGTGTGGCTCAGCTCCCGGTCGAAGACGGTTCCCATCTCCACCGCTAACCGAAGCGCGACGTCGGCAAGCTCGAGAGGCCGGTGGACGGCTCTCTGCAGCGAGGTCACGCCGCGATCGCTGATGCCGCAGGGGACGATCAGGTCGAAGAAGCCGAGGTCGGTGGTGACGTTGAAGGCGAACCCGTGACTGGTGACCCAGCGCGAGATGCGGACACCGATGGCGCCAATCTTCTCGGGGCCACGGGTCGGGTGCGTGATCCACGTCCCGGTGAGCCCCGGGACGCGCCCCGCTTCGATCCCGTACGAGCCGCAGACGCGGATCATCACGTCCTCGAGATCCCGGATGTAGCGATGAACGTCGCGGCGATCGGGGTTGAGATCGAGGATCGGGTATCCGACGATCTGTCCAGGACCGTGATAGGTGACGTCGCCGCCGCGACCGGTGTCGAACACCTCGACGCCAAGCTCGGCAAGCCGGTCCGGCCCAGCCAGGATGTGCGCGCGGCCGTCTTTCTTGACTCCGACCGTCAGTACGTGAGGGTGCTGCAGCAGGAGCAGCGTGTCGGGAATCTTCCCGGCACGGCGCTGCTGGACGAGCTCCGCCTGCAGCGCGAGCCCGTCCGCGTAGGAGACGATGCCGAGGTGCCGAATGTCAAGCTGCCGCATGGAAAGAAAGAAACCACGAAGGCACGAAGATCACGAAGAACGGCACGAAGAACTCTTTTGGCGTGTCACGCGTGATTCCCCCCAAAAGCTTCGTGCGCCCTTCGTTCCCTTCGAGCCTTCGTGGTCTCTTTCGTGACCCTACACCTGGTTCGCGTCGTAGTTCTCGATCGTCTTCTTCAGCTCCGCCATGAACTGATCGGCGACGGCGCCGTCCACGAGGCGGTGGTCGTAGCCGAGCGTGAGATAGCCCATCAGGCGGACGCCGATCATGTCGTCGATGACGACCGGCCGCTTCTCGATCGTGCCGACGCCGAGAATTGCCACCTGCGGCTGGTTGATTACTGGCAGGCCGAACTGCGCGCCGAAATTGCCCGGGTTGGTGATCGTGAACGTCCCGGCCTGCACCTCGTCCGGGTTCAGCTTCTTGGCCCGGGCGCGATCGGCGATGTCCTGGATGGACCGTGACAACCCGAGCAGGTTCTTCTCGTCCGCGCCCTTGACGACCGGCACGATCAGCCCGTTGTCGAGCGCAACCGCGATGCCGAGATTTACCGTCCCGCGGTAGACGACATTGTCTCCATCAATCGACGCGTTGATGGTTGGATGCCGGCGAAGGCAATCGACCGCTGCCTTGGCGATGAACGAGGTGAAGGTGAGCTTCGCGCCCATCCGTTCGTAGTCATCCTTCTTCGCCTTCCGAATCTGGTCGATCCGGCTGTAGTTCACCTCGAACACGGAATACACGTGCGCGGAGGTGTGCTTGCTGAGCACCATGTGCTCGGCAATCTTGCGGCGCATCACTGACATCGGCTCGACGCGGTCGCTTGGCAGCCGGAAGACGCTCGGCGCATGTTCCGGTCCGGGTTGCGGGGCTCGCGCCACAGCGCCGGCCCCTGCCGATGGCGACGTCGCCTGGCCTTTTTCGACGAAGGCAAGAATATCGTGCTTGGTGACCCGGCCGCCGATACCGGAGCCGGCGATCTGGCCGATGTCTACGTTGTGCTCCTTCGCAATGCGGCGGACGAGCGGCGAGGAACGCTGACGCTCCAAGCCAGATGCGGCGCGGCGGGTGCCAAGGGTGCGATAGGTGCGGGTGCGACGGGTGCGGCGGGCGGTGTCGAAACCACTGCCGCCACCGGCGGCGACGCGCTGGCCGCGGCTGCGGGAGTAGCCGGCGCGCCATCAGCCTGCGGCGCGGGCGTGGGGGCCGGCGGGCCGTCCGCACCGTGCCCGTTGCCGCCCACGGCCGGAGCAGCGGCCGCAGGCTTGGCGCCGGGCTCGCCGATCGTCGCGACGACGCTGTTGACGGGGACCGTCTCGCCTTCCTTCACCGAGATGTCGACAAGGACTCCGGCAGCGGGCGACGGAATCTCGGCGTCAACCTTGTCGGTAGAGATCTCGAACAGCGGCTCGTCGCGATCCACCGAATCGCCGACCTTCTTGATCCAGCGGACGATCGTGCCCTCGGCAATCGACTCGCCCATCTGCGGCATCACTACTGGTGTGGACATAAAGACTCTTGTCAGGCTCTAGGCTCCAGGCTCTAGGCTCCAGGAAAAGCCCTTGTCACAAAACTGCGGCAAGTGTTCCTAAAGCCTAGAGCCCAAAGCCTAGAGCCTAGATGTGAATCGCGGCTCCGTGCGCGGCGTGGGCCGCCTCCCCTACCGCCTCCGACATCGTCGGATGGGCGTGGATGGTCTTGACCAGCTCCTCGACGGTGCATTCGAGGCGCAACGCCAGGACCGCCTCGGCAATCAGTTCGGTGGCGCGCGGGCCGATGATGTGCACGCCCAGGACTTCGTCGTACTTCTTCTCCGCGACGATCTTCACGAAGCCGTCGGTCTCACCGGCCATGCGGGCGCGGCCGAGAGCGCGGAACGGGAACGACCCGGTCCGGACGTCGTAGCCCTTTGCCTTGGCCTGTGCTTCGGTGAGGCCGACGCTGCCAATCTCGGGATCGCAATACGTGCAGCGCGGCACGTGGTCGTAATTGATCGGGGTCACATGCTGGCCGGCAATCCGCTCGGCCAGGAGGATACCTTCCATCGACGATACGTGCGCGAGCTGGTAATGCGGCCCGCCCATCGTGATCACGTCACCAATCGCCGAGACGTTCGGCAGGTTGGTTCGGAACAGCTCGTCGACAACGATGTAGCCGCGATCCATCTTCAGGCCCTGCGCCTCGACGCCGAGCCCCTCGGTGACGGGACCGCGGCCGGTTGCCACGAGCAGCAGCTCGAACGTGCCCTTCTGGGCTTTACCGTCCGAGGTCTGCATCTCGACATCGACACCCTTGGCGCCAGGTTTGGCGCTGCTCACCCTGGTGCCGGTGTGGACCTTGATGCCGCGCTTCTTGAACGTCCGCTCGAGCTCCGACGAGACCTGCTCGTCTTCGCCGGGCACGAGCCGCGGCAGGAGCTCGATGATGGTCACCTCGCTGCCGAAGCTCTTGAAGATCGAGGCGAACTCGACGCCAACGGCGCCGCTGCCGATGATGGCGATCGACTTCGGGACCGACCGAAGGTGAATCGCCTCGTCGCTGTAGATGATCTGCTTGCGATCTACTTCGATGCCCGGCACGCTGCGGGCCGCCGAACCGGTGGCGAGGATCAGCTCTTTCTTCGCGGTCAGCGTTTGCTTCGCACCGTCGTGCAGGGTCACTTCGACGCCGAGGCCGCCGCTCATCCGGGCGATGCCCTTGACCCAGTCGATCTTGTTCTTCCTGAACAGCAGTTCGACGCCGCCGGTCAACCCGGACACGACCTTGTCCTTGCGCGTGTGGACGGCCGGCATGTCGATGCTGACGCCTTTGCCATCGACGCCGGTCAGGCCCCATTCGCTGGCGGCCTGGGCGATCTTGAGCGCGTGGGCGTGCTCGAGCAGCGCCTTCGTCGGAATGCAGCCCCAGATGAGGCACGTGCCGCCGAGCGCCTTCTGCTTTTCGACCACTGCCACCTTGAGGCCGAGCTGCGCGGCACGGATGGCGGCGACATAGCCCCCGGTGCCAGCGCCCACCACGACCACGTCGTACTCATTCGCCAAGTCCGCGCTCCTTGTCTACGGCCATCCGTGCCGGACCGGCACGGAAACGTCAGCCCTTCACTCTCGCTTGGAACCCGGCGGAGCGTCAAGCCAGCCGCCGTATGGTGCGCACGCGCAAAACAGATGGAACCGCGGCGGTGCGGGCCCGCGCTCAGGAACTCTTCCGCTTGACCGAACCGAGCGGAACGAACGCCGACACCGGCGGCGACGCCGGTCCCGGCGGAGGCGCCATGGTCGCCTTCAGCTCGCCGTGCTCGTACTTGAGTTGCCAGTACATTTCCGTCAACCGTGCAAGCTGACGGGCCGATCGCCTCGCCTGCACGAACGCCGCCAATGCGACGGCAAGAGCAACGGTTACGAGTGCGATCAGCATGACGGTCCTGGGCCTGGGGCTTGGGGTATGGGGCTGGGGGCTTGGGGTCTTCGGGTCTTGGGGTCTTTGGAAGAAGCTTCTGCCTTCTGCCTTCTGCCTTGTGCCTTGCCTTTGGCCTTCTGCCTTCTGCCTTTCTCTTCGTATACTCCCCCCGATGTCTTTGCGCCGCAAGACCATCCTCGTGGTCGATCCCGACGAAGACGCGCGCGAGGCCATCGTCACCCCGCTCCGTCGCGACTACCGCGTCCTCCGCGCCGGAGGAGGAGGAACCGCCGCCGAAGTCCTGATGAAGGAGGAGGTCGACGTCGTCATCACGGAGGTGGCGCTGCCCGACATGACCGGTGCGGAGCTGCTCCAGTTGACCCGCGTCAACTTCCCACTCACCGAAGTGATCCTCACTTCGGCCCAGGCCAACGTGGACGACGCGGTGCAGGCGATCAAACTCGGGGCCTACCACTTCGTCACCAAACCCCTGACCGCCGAGGGGCTGCGCTCGATCGTCGGCCGCGCCGAGGAACGCGCCGACTTGAACCGCCGGGTGCTCCGGCTCGAGGATCAGGTCACCGACGCCACCCAGCGCGACTTCATCGCCGGGCCGAGCCCAGCGCTGCGCGAGGTGCTCGACACCGCGCAGAAGGTCGCACGCACCGGCGCGACGGTGCTCATTCTCGGCGAGAGCGGCACCGGCAAGGAGCTGCTCGCGCGGCGCGTGCATCGCGATTCCGAGCAGACGGACGGTCCGTTCGTCGCCGTCAACATGGCCGCAATTCCGCGCGACCTCGTCGAGAGCCACCTGTTCGGGCATGAGAAGGGATCGTTCACCGGCGCGGTGCAGCAGCGGATTGGCAAGTTCGAGCTCGCCAGCGGCGGCACCCTGTTCCTCGACGAAATCGGCGACCTGCCGTTCGATCTGCAGGCCAAGCTGCTGCGCGCCATCCAGGAACAGGAAATCGAGCGGGTCGGAGGCGAACGGCCGATCCCGACCAATTTCCGCCTGATTGCGGCGACCAACGTCGACCTCGAGCAGGCGGTGAAGCAGGGCACGTTCCGCCCGGATCTCTATTACCGCCTCAACGTCGTGCCGCTGCGGCTGCCGCCGCTGCGCGAGCGGATCGAGGACCTGCCGGCGCTGGTCGAGTTCTTCATCAAGCGCTACAGCGTGCGTTTCAAGAAGAACGTGAACGGGATGGCCGCGTCGACGATGAAGATGCTGTCCGGCTATTGGTGGCCGGGCAACATCCGCGAGCTCGAGAACCTGATCGAGCGCCTGGTGGCGATCGTCCCGCACGAGTGGATCACCGACGAGGATCTGCCGTTCGAGTTCCACGTCGCCGAGCTCGATCGAACCACGTCCGATCGCAGCCTGCTCGAGCGCGCGCTCTGGACCTTCGAGCGCAACTTCATCGTCCGCGCGCTGGAGCGCAGCAGCTGGAACGTGGCACAGACGTCGCGCTATCTGGGGGTTCCGCTGAGCACGCTCAAGTTCAAACTTGAACGGCTCGAGATACGCGAACTGGCGAAAAAACTGAAAGGCGGCTAGCGCGGAGGAAAGAGCGCGTCCTGGAGATCTGCCGGGGATCAGATCTCCAGGGCACGATGCCTGCCTACTTCTTCGGCAGGACGGAATCCTTCAGCTGCTTGATGATTCGCGCCTTGACGACGGTCTTGGCGGGAATCTTGATCGGCTCGCCGGTTGCCGGATTACGGCCCAGCCTCGCCTTCCGCTTCTGAACCACGAGCTTCACCATGCCGGGCAGCACGAACTCGCCCGACCGCTTCAATTCCTTCTCACAGAGAATCGCGAGCTCGTCGAAGAAGTCGCGGGCCTGGGTCCGCTTGACGTCGAATCGCTCGGCGAAGTGCGAAAAGAGTTCCGACTTGCCCATCCTGCGGGCTTCAGCCATCGTGTCCTCCGGTGTCAGTGACGCGCGCACGTGAACCAATTGTCGCCGGCGTGCCGTCCACGCGAGATGGCTGCCGACCGAAAATATGGCGGAAAAATCGACGTGAATGCTAACCCTGACAGCACAAGGTGTCAACGCAGATGACGTGAACGGGCCCGGAGGTGACATCGGGCTGGCCCCGGTGACATGATCGATTGGTGGCTGATTCACCTGCGACACGACTCGAGACGTTCCCCAATCCCCGTCCCGAGCGCGACTACGAAATCGCGATCGATTGTCCGGAGTTCACGTCGATGTGCCCCAAGACCGGGCTGCCTGATTTCGGCACGATCAGGATTCGCTACACGCCGGATCGGACCTGTATCGAGCTCAAGGCGCTGAAGTATTACCTGCTCGAGTACCGCAACCGCGGCATCTTCTACGAGGCGGCCACGAACCAGATCCTCGACGACCTCGTCAACGCGTGCCAGCCGCGGCGCATGACCGTCGAAGGCGACTTCAGCGCCCGCGGCGGCATCATCACCAGGGTCGTGGTGGAACACGACAACACCAAACGCGAGAAGTAAGCCGTGAGCAGCGAGGACGACCCCTTCGTCGTCCCGATCGAGGATGCGATCGACCTGCACGCATTTGCCCCGCGCGACGTGCTCTCCGTCGTCGATGAGTACCTGCGCGCCGCGAGGGATGCGGGCTTCCGCCAGGTCCGGGTGATCCATGGACGAGGCATCGGCGTGCAGCGCGCCGCCGTCCAGCGCCTGCTCGCGTCCCACCCGCTGGTGTCGCGCTATTGGGACGCGCCCGGATCGGGATTGGGGGCAACGATCGTCGAGCTCGGCGCTGACAGCGGCGCATCGTAGATCTCGCCGCCGATGGCGCGGGCCACGGCTTCGATATGGCGCACCAGGTCGTTGCCACGCACGGCGCGGACCGGTACCCCCGAGGTGATCGCCGCCGAGACCGTCCGGTAATCGCTCGGGATTCGCCAGTCGAGGGTCAAGCCAAGCACGCTCTCGATCTGAGACACCGACAGCCCGTCGGTGTCCGAAGCGCGGTTGAGCAGCACTCGCAGTTGGTCGGTGGACACTCCGGCAAGCCGCACCGCGTCGAGCAACCGTTGCAGGTTGCGGAGGCACGGCACGTCGGGATTGGCGACGAGCACCACCAGGTCCGAACACTGGAGCGCCACTGCGGTCGCCGGCGTCAAGGTGGACCCGGCATCCACAATCACCCAGCGGTGCGTGGCGCGGAGGCAGCCCAGCGTCGCGTCGACGCCTTCAGCGTCGCGTGCGGAGGGGCGGCCCCACTCCTCGCCGGCGGCGAGGACGTCGACGCCGCAGGCGTGTGGGGTGAGCAGTCCCTGGAGGAGGCCCACGTCGCGCCAGGCGAGCTTGTCGAGGGCGTGAACCAATGTGAAGCGCGGACGCAAGCCAAGAAAAAGTGCGACATCCCCAGGCGCCGGTTTTAGATCGACGAGCACGGTCGTTCGATCCGTCACTCGTCGAATCTCGGCGCCGAGGTTTACCGTCATCGTGGTCGTGCCGGTACCGCCTTTCGTGCCGAGAAAGGAAACGGTCATGACTGCTCGAGTGGCAACCACTGTGCCACCCGGGTGTTCGCCTCTCCTCCGCCGTGTTCACGGAGCATTGCGCGCCCTGGCACCGGGTCGGCGGTTGCAGAAACGTAACCGCGACAGCGAAGTTTGGCCGCGGTCGACACCTCGCTCCGGCGTCTGCCGCGACTGCTAGCGGCATTCAGGCCGGAAGCCACGAGATACGGCGTCGCCGCCGGCGGGCACGACGCTTGCTGTGCCCATCGCGACCACCCCCGGAGCAATTGACGCGCATGCCGATGACACCATCGTCCGCCGCCGCTCGACGTCCTACCGTTGATGAATGGGGCGTTTACGATCCGCAGCAGGCCGGGCTGGCCGCGCTGTTCACGCGCCTGACCACCCCGTCAGGCCCGCGACCGGAGTCCGCCGACGCCGAGAGCGCGCAGCCGGGGGATGCGTCGATCAAGCCGTCCAACGGGTAAGCAGAGAACCGAGTCCTCCTTCGTCCTACCGCCCATTCGCGCCGCGCCGGCATCCTCGCCCGCGCGGCGCTTTTTTTCTTCGGCATCCCGCTTGCCATCATCAGCCCTGACGGGCGCCACGGGCTGCGATAGTCGCAGCAAGTGCGATCCCGCAGGGTCCCCTCACCATGCAGGAACTGCCAGCTGGATTGGTTCCCGGCACGCTGGTGCGCGCGCGCGGCGAGCGATGGCGTGTCCGTCATACCCGCATCGGAGAGACGGCATCGCTGGTGACGCTCGACAGCGCCGACGCGACAGGAGGGGTTTCGACGCTGCTGGTGCCCATCGATCGCGTACGGCCAGTGCTCGACCGCGGACCTGTCCGCCGCCGGCGTCAGCGGGTCGTCCGCGGGATGCTGCATGCAGTCGGCGGCATCAGGCCGGCGAATGGGCTGTGGTGTGCGGCCGCGGCTCACATGGACGTCTGGCCGTGGCAACTTGCGCCCGCCCTGGCCGTCGTCCGTGAGGGTGCGACCCGGCTGCTGCTGGCAGATGCCGTCGGGTTCGGCAAAACGGTGCAGGCCGGGCTCGTCCTGGCCGAGCTCCGCGCCCGGGGGCTGGCGGATCGTGCCGTGGTGCTGGCGCCGGCGGCGGTACGCACGCAGTGGGCGGACGAGCTGCGCAGCCGATTCGGGCTTCCCGCGCAGGTGCTCGATTTCCGGGCGCTCCTCGACCTCGAACTTACCGGGCCGGCGGGGATCAACCCGTGGCGGCGACTGCCGATCGTCATCTCGTCGATCGATCTCGTGAAACGAGCCGAAGTTCGAGCCGTCGGTCGAAGATGCGCCGATCGATCTGCTCATCGTCGACGAGGCGCATCACGCCACGCCTGGAACGGACCGCCACGCGGTCGTCAGTCGCCTGGCCAGGCAGGCGGCCTGGGTGCTGCTGGTGTCGGCGACGCCGCACAGCGGCGATGCGGCGTCGTACCAGGCGCTGCTCGAGATTGGAGGAGGCGACGCCCCAAGCCCGCTCCGCATCTTCCGCCGCACCGAATCGCAGGTGGCTGCCCTGGTGCCGAGACGCACGCGCATCTGGCTGGTGCGCGCTTCGGCGGCTGAAGCACGCCTGTATGAGGGCGTGCTCGCTTACACACGCCGGCTTTGTAAGGTGTCGCCAGCGGCGGCCGGCGCCCAGCTGTTTGCCTCGCTGCTGGCACGGCGCGCCGCATCGTCCGCTCGAGCGGCGCGACTGACCCTGGAACGGCGACTCGACTGGCTAAGTGGAGAAATCGATTCTGAGCTCCCCTGGCCGCAGCCACTGCCCTGGGAAGAAGTGGACACAGAGGAATCTGCCGCATCCTGGGTGACCGTTCCCGGACTCTCCGATCGGCACACAGAGCAGCGGACGTTGAACGACCTCATCGAACAGGCAAGAGCCGCGGAAGACGCCCCATCGAAACTTCGCCGGCTGGTTCGCTTCGTCAGCCGTGCAAAGGAGCCGGTGATCGTGTTCAGCGAGTTTCGCGACACCTTGGACGCGTGCGCCGCGGCACTCGGCCAAGTGGCGCAATTGGCGGTGCTGAGTGGGGAGCTCGACGCAGGCGAGCGGAAGAGGCGTCTGGACGATTTCCTCGACGGACGCGCTCGCGTGCTGCTCACCACCGACGTGGCGGGAGAAGGCCTCAACCTGCATCACGCCGCGCGCCTGGTGGTGACGATGGAGTGGCCCTGGAGCCCACTGCGGCTGGAACAGCGGATCGGCCGGGTCCATCGGCTTGGGCAACGTCGCGTCGTTCATGCCGTCCATCTGACGGCGGCCTCGTCGTACGAAGAGGTGGTCATCGCCCACGTCCAGCGGAAAACAGTGCGCGCGAAGACAGACCTTCAGATCGCAGATGCCGAAGTCGAACACCGGATCGCGGCGCTCGTGCTCAACCTCCCGATCGACCCGATTCGGGCAGAACACCTGCCACTGGCGACACCCGAGACAAACGCACTCGGCGATCTCGCCGAGCGTGAAGCCAGACGCGTGACCCTGTCGAAAACGCGGCTTCGCTACCGTGACGACGCATCATTCGATGCTGTCTGGGCGCCCCCGTACCGCCGAACCTGGACCGATCGAGTCGTCGTCCTGATCGAGGTCCTGCAGCAGCGGCCCTGCGGGGCCACTCGGGGCACGAGCCTCGTGGCCGTGCAAGTCACGTTGCGCGAGGCCGTCCGTCACCGGCGGGTGTGGCGCAGGTGCGCGACGCATCTCGCTCGGGATCCGCGGGTACACGACGCGGCGATCGCGGCGGCTGCTCCCGAAAGCACCGGAGATCAGTGGACCGCGGTCCGCGATCGACTTGACGCGCTGTGGCGGGCTGATGCGGGACGCTGGGCATCGCCTCGGGTGCAGCCTTCGCTGTTCGACCGTCGCGCACTGCGGGTGGCCGAGCAGCGCAGGGAGACGGCGGCCGAACGCGACCGCTGGCGCGCGGCTCTGTCATCCCGCCTCATCGACCTGCCGGTGCGAGTCTCGACACGCACGGTCGCCGTCCTTCCGCTCGGACGCCAGGATGGACCATGTCCGGGCTGAGCGGCGACCTCCTGTCGAGCGCATATCTCGACTCCGAGGCGGTCGGCCGAGGCCTCGTCACCCAGCCTCGCGGAGACGCCTGGGCGCGGGGCCTGCTCGCGTGGTGGCGGCGCTCCAACGGCGCCATCGGCCCAGCCAGCGCGCCACGATCGGTCCTCGACATCGGCGCCCGGCCGCTCCTTGATCTCCTCGAACTGCGAGTCGCGTACATCGAGCGCCATCCCTGGGGACACGCCGCACGGCTGATGCACGAGTCGGAACCGGTGGCCACGCTGGTCTGCCCGCCGTGGGGAACCTCGCCAGCCACCGCGTGGCGCCACGCCGTCCGCAGCACGCTTGTTGCCCAGGTGCCGTGGGCCGTTGTCTTTACAGGTCCGAGCGTTGCGATCGTGGATGCCACGCGGCCGTGGGCCAAACGCTATCTGGCCTTCGAGCTCGCCGCGGCTTGCCGCGATCCTCGCGCGGTGCTGACGATGTGGAGCGTGCTGAGCGGGTCGGCGCTCAGCGGCGGCGCGAAGGGCGTGCTCGGGCGCGCGGTCGCCGCCTCCGATGCCGCGGGCCTCGACGTCTGCGCCGCGCTCGGTGATGGTGTCCTCGAAGCGCTCGGCGCAGTCATGCACGAGATCGGTGGCTCCTCACCGCGTGCGAACATCCGCGGGGACCGAAGCGCCTTCGAGCAGTCGCTCACGATCGTGTATCGGCTGCTTTTCCTCCTGTTCGCCGAAGCTCGCGATCTGGTGCCGCTGTGGCACCGCGTCTACCGCGAGGCATACAGCGTCAACTCGCTGCGAGATCGGCTGCTCGAGAACCCGTCCGCGCGCGGGACGTGGAGCACGGTACAGGCGGTGGCCCGGCTGGCCCACAGTGGATGCCATGCCGACGATCTGCACGTGACAGCGTTCAATGGCCGGCTCTTCGCGCCGGGCCGCACCCCGCTCGGGGAAAGCGGGCGCGTTTGCGACGAGACGGCGGGCCGTGCCCTTCTCGCTCTCGGCACCACGGCAACCCGCAGCGGGCGGCGGCGCGTGTCCTTCCGCGACCTTGGCGTCGAACAGCTCGGCGCGGTGTACGAGCGAGTGCTCGACTACGAGCCGGTGCGGGAGCATCGCACTCTCGCGCTCCACCGGACGTCCAGCGAGCGCAAGACCACCGGCAGCTTCTATACGCCGCGCGCGATGACCGACTTCCTGGTGAGGCGAACGCTGTCTCCGCTCGTGGACGGGCGCCAGGCGGACGACATCCTGGCGCTGCGCGTTCTCGACCCGGCAATGGGCAGCGGTGCCTTCCTGGTGGCTGCCTGCCGTTACCTGGCCGAGCGGGTTGAGCAGGCGCGCCTCGCCGAGGGCGCCTGGACCGCCGAGGACATCACCGAATCGGATCGCACCCAGGTGGCCCGCACGATCGCGGAGCGGTGCCTCTACGGCATCGACCGCAACCCTACCGCGGTGCAACTGGCACGGCTCTCGCTCTGGCTAACGACCCTCGCCGCTGATCGGCCGCTCACTTTTCTCGATCACCATCTCGCGACCGGCAACAGCCTGATCGGTGCACGGCTCGCGGAGCTCCCGCATCGTCCCGCGTCACTCCGGCGTAGCGGGGCTCGGAGCCAGCTGGCGCTTTTCGATGATGATGCCCGGGAGGCGTGGGGGCGTGCCGTAGTACCCGAGCGGCTGCGGCTGTCGCTTGATCCCTCCGACTCGCCGGCGGACGTCAGAGCCAAGGAAAGACGGCTCGAAGGACTGCTGGGGAAAGACGCACGTACCAGCCTGTGGAACTGCGCCGCGGATCTCTGGTGCGGCCTGGCGCTTCAGCAGGACCGCGTATCGGCCGGCCTCTACTCGGAACTGCAGCGATACCTGCTCGGAGAGCCGACCACGCTCGCGGCGTCCGAGCTTCGCGGCCGGGTCGAACGGGCGATCGGCTCCTCGCGGGCACTTGCGGCAGCGCACTGGGAGCTCCTGTTCCCCGAGGCATTCTTCGACGCGAGCGGGTCTCGGCGCATGGATGCCGGATTCGATGCGGTGATCGGCAACCCGCCGTGGGAGATGCTTCGCGCCGACACGGGACAGGCCGAAACACGCGTGACCGCGCGAGACGAAACCGCCGCGGCGATGCGCTTCATCCGCACCTCGGGTCAGTATCCGCTCCACGGCTCCGGTCACGTGAACCAGTACCAGCTCTTTCTCGAACGTGTCCTGCAAGTGCTGGCGCCTGGCGGCAGGTTCGGACTGATCCTTCCTTCCGGCCTGCAATCCGACGTCGGTAGCGGCGGGCTGCGCCGCGCGCTGCTGGACCGCACGGACGTGGACACGTGGATCACGTTCGACAACCGCCACGCCATCTTCCCCATTCACCGCAGTATTCGCTTCCTGCTGCTCGCGGGATCAGCCGGCGGAGCAACGCAAGCCCTGCCGCTTGTCGATTGCGGAAGCGATCCGGGGGGCCTGGCCCGCCTGCCTGACAGTCCTCGAGCGGAGCCGGTCTCGACGCAGGTCGCGATTCCGCGTGCGTTCCTGGAGCGCTGGGATCCCGCGCATCTCACGATTCCCTGGACGACGACTTCAGTCGCGAGGGCGGTGGCAGCGCAGGCGCTCGAGGCGCCGCCGCTCGCGCACGCGGGCGGATGGCACGTGAGGTTCGGCCGCGAGTTGAACGCGAGTGACAACCGTAGCGATCTCGTGCGCGGCACGCGAGCCGGCTACCGCGGGCTGCTTCCGGTCGTCGAAGGCAAGCATCTCCGTCCATTTGCCGTCGATCCGTCAGCCGCCGCCGCGTTCATCGATCCGGAGCGGGCCACGGCGCTACTTGGCAAGAGATGGCAGCGCCCGCGCATCTGTTACCGCGACGTCGCGTCATCCACAAACAAGCTGACGCTGATGGCCGCGGTCCTGCCGGACGGCGTCGTCTCGACTCACACCTTGTTCTGCTCCCGCGCGGCGCTCGATGACGATGATTCGTGGTGCCTCACGGCGATGCTGAACAGCCTCGTCGCAAACTATCTCGTTCGATTGCAGATGTCGACGCACGTCACCGCCGCGCTGATGGCCCGACTGCCGGTACCGCGGCCGCAGCCCAGCACGCCGACGCACGCACGGCTTGCCGCGCTAGCGATCGCGTTGTCCGTCCGTGACTCGATCGAGGAGGCGCCCGACGAGTATGCGGAGCTCAACGCCATCGTCGCTCACGGCTACGGGCTGACGCAGGCGCAGTACGCGCACGTCGTGTCCACGTTCCCGCTGCTTCCGGAGCCGCTACGCGTCGGTTGCCTGGACGGCTTTGGCGCGGTGCAGACGGTCTAGCGCGCCCACGCTGCCCAGCCGCTGAGCGCGAGGACCGCGAGAATACCGAGCGTGAGCAAGGCCGAACTGAAATCGCCGGCTCGGATGTAGCGGATGCCGGCAACTACGACCCGCGACACCGGAGTCATCATCAACAGCACTAGCCCGAGGTAAACGACCCCAGTAGCCGACGACGAGCCTGGATGCAGCCAGAGCGCCGCCACGCCATACGCCATCAACGCCGTGTTGAGGTACCCGGCGGTCGCGAAGGCGCGATCGATCATGGCAGTCGCTGCACCATCACGAGCGAGACGATCAGCAGCACGATCGCCAGCGCGGTTTTGAGGAACCGCGGCGATTGCTCCTGGCCGAGGCGGATGCCCAGCCCGGAACCGGCGCGGACGCCCAGCACCGCGGCTGCCGCCAGTCCCGGAATGAGCCGTCCCCGACCGAGGTAGACGAGCGCGCCGGAGGTAGCGGTGACGCCGATCATGAACGCGCTCGTCGCCGAGGCGACCCGCATCGGTACGCCGCACCACGCGTTGAGGATCGGCACCTTCACCACTCCGCCGCCCAAGCCGAGGAGCGTGGACAGGATCCCGGCCCCGAACGAGGTACCAATCGCGAGCGGCATCCGCAATACCCGGTAGGTGACCATCTGGCCGGTCCGGTCGTCCACGAAGCGCCCGCCCCACGCCCCAGGATCGGCCGACTCGGGCAGGTTGTTCGAGTGATCCCGCCGCAGGAAGGTGATCGCGCTCATCGTCGCCATCACGACGCTGAACGTGATCATCAGGATTCGCGG
The DNA here is from genome assembly GCA_963709325.1 of uncultured Acidobacteriota bacterium. Taxonomy (GTDB): domain Bacteria; phylum Acidobacteriota; class Vicinamibacteria; order Vicinamibacterales; family UBA2999; genus VFZN01. The sequence goes on from CAVPVV010000003.1 coordinate 1,799,509, forward strand.
CGCGATGGCGGTGGCGATCAGGCTGCCGATCAGTCCGCCTCCGGCGGTAAAGAGCTCGAGCATGAACCCGAGGCGCAGGTTGATGGCGTAACGTCCCTGCGAGGAGGACGAAATCGCGTTCGAGGTGGCAATGACGGTGGTCAGGCTCACCGCCGCGGCCTCGGTGATCGGCACGCCGAGGCCCTGGACGAGCAGGGGAACGAGGAAGACGCCGCCGCCGAGCCCCAGCATCCCGCCGAGCGCGCCGGCGAGCGCGCCGGCCAGCGCCGTCACCAGCGCCAGCGAGAGCGTGACCTCGGTCAACACGCGAGCGGCCTCACCGGCGCGGGTTGCCCGCCGCCCACGGCTTCAGCGCCGCGTAGAGGGTCGCGACGATCGGCGTCGCGAGCTGGTGGGCGGCGGCACGCCGCAAGGCGGCGCCCTGCAGCGCCTCGACCTCGATTCGCTTGCCCTGGTCGAGATCGATCAGCAGCGACGAGCGCGTTGTCGGCGGGATGTTGTCCATGTACTGGCGCAGCGTCGCGAAGCGATCCGGTGAGATCGTGACGCCCTCGGCCTTGGCAATCGCCGCGACCTCCCGGGCCGCGGCGTAGTACATCTCGCGGGCGTGCGGCTGCTCCCAGAGGTAACCAATCGGCAGGCGCGCGGCGCCGGTGAAACCGGAGAACGGGACGAGATACACGAATTTGTCCCACAGCGGAGTACGCGCGTCAGCGACGGCGGTCACCTCGATGTCGGCCGGCAACATCACCTCGGCAATCGACTGCACACGGGCGGTGAGTCCGCGCGCGCCGAACACTTCGCCGAAAATGATCGATCGATGGACGCCGGTCTGCACGATCACGCCCGGCGCCTCCAGGGCGGTGGCGACGTAGGTGGTGCCGCCGAGCACCCGCCCGGCGCCAACGGCCGCGGCCAGCTGATCGACGTTGTCGACGCCGTTCTGCAACGTCAGCACGACGGTCTCGGGACCGAGCAGCGGCGCGATGAGCGGGTACGCCGTGTCGTTGTCGTACGCCTTAACGGCGACGATCACCACGTCAACCGGCCCGATGCGGTCGGGATCCGATTCCGCCCTGGCGTGTGCGGTGAAGTCGCCAAGCCTCGCGCTTCGCACCTCGAGGCCACGGGCGCGGATCGCCTCGAGGTGCGCCCCGCGGGCGATGAATGTCACGTCCTGGCCGGCGCGGGCGAGGCGCGCCCCGAAATAACCACCCACCGCTCCCGAGCCCAGGATCACGAAACGCATGCCGCGTAGAGCATATCGCGCCGGCCCCGCCGCCTGGCCCGGGCCCGTTCTCCGCCGAGCGGTGGGAGTAGAATTCCCCACATGGCGGCGCGCCTCACGGCCTACCTCGTCGCGTTCATCGTCGCGGTGACCTTCATCGCCGGCCTCATCGTCGGCGCGCAGCGCGACGACAACGGGCCGGTGGACCTGATTATCGTCAACGGCCGCGTCTTCACCGGCGATGAGCAAGCCGCAGAAGCAGTGGCGGTGCAGGGGAACAAAGTCCTGCGCGTCGGGTCCAATCGCGAGATCCAGCGCCTGGCGCGGGCCCAGACCACCGTCGTCGACGCCAAAGGCGGCAGCGTGTTGCCGGGATTCAACGACGCGCACGTGCACCTGCTCAGCGGCGGGCTGTCGCTCGATCAGGTCAGCCTCACCGACGCCACGACGCTCGACGAAATCAAGGAGACGCTGAAGGCGTGGACCGTGGCCAACCCATCGCACCGCTGGATTCGCGGGCGCGGCTGGCTCTACGCGCCGTTCCCGAACGGGTTGCCGACCCGGCAACTCCTCGACCAGCTGGTGCCCGATCGCCCCGCGTACCTCGTCTCCTACGACGGCCACACCGGGTGGGCCAACACCGCCGCGCTCGAGGCGGCAGGCATCACGCGAGCGACGCACGCGCCGGCCAACGGCGTCATCGTGCGAGACGGGCGAGGCGAGCCCACTGGCATTCTCAAGGAATCGGCGATGTCGCTGATGAGCCCGGCGCTGCCGGTGCCTTCGCGCAATGAAAAGTTGTCGGCATTGAAGGCGGCCGTGGTCGAGGCGAATCGCGTCGGCATTACGAGCATCCAGGATGCGGGCGGCACAGCGGACGATCTCGCCCTGTTCGACGAACTGCGGCAACGCGACGATCTCTCAGTGCGGGTGTACGAGGCGCTCGCCGTCGATGGCAAGACCACGGCCGATCAGCTCGACGCGATGGATCGCGTACGCGCCCGCTTCGACGACGACCCGCTGTTGAAGACCGGAGCGGTGAAGCTGGTCGCGGACGGCGTGGTCGAGACCAGGACTGCGGCGATGCTCGAGCCATACACCCACAGCGCCGAACGAGGCGAACTGCGGATCGCACCCGGGGAGCTCACTCGCCTGGTCACCGAGCTCGACCGCCGCGGCTGGCAGGTGATGACGCACGCAATCGGAGACGAGGCGATCCGGGAAACGCTGAACGCCTACGCCGCCGCGCAGGCTGTCAACCCGGCGCCGGCCGACGGACGGCGGCATCGAGTAGAGCACGTCGAAACCCCGTCACCTGCGGACCTGCCGCGCTTCGCGAGGCTCGGCGTGGTCGCGAGCCTGCAGCCGGTCCACGGCCTGCCGCCCGAGCCGACCGATCCCTGGGCAATCAATCTCGGCCCCGAACGCGCCGCTCGCGGCTGGATGTCGGGCACCCTGGAGAAGAGCGGCGCGCCGCTGGCGTTCGGTTCGGACTGGCCGGTCGCGGCGCTCGATCCGCTGCGCGGCATCTTCGTCGCGGTGAACCGGACCAACTTCGATGGCGAGCCGGCCGACGGCTGGATGCCCGGGGAACGGCTCTCGCTCGCCGACGCGATTCGCGCGTTCACCAGCGGGGCGGCCTGGGCGTCGTTCGACGAGCAGCGCAAGGGCACCATCGAGCGCGACATGCTCGCCGATATCGTGATCCTGTCCGAGGACGTGTTCGCGCTGCCTCCCGACCGCCTTCTCGAGGCCGAGGTGGTAATGACGATCATGGACGGCAAGATCGTCTACCGGCGCGACGCAGCCGATACCGACCACTGAACGTCCGTCCGGTCGATCACGAGGCGGCCGACCTCGCGGGGCTGGGCTGGCGACTGGCGGCCGGCGGAACAGCGGAACCGCACTGCCCTTACACTCGTCACCTTCAAAGTCGACATGCGTATCCTGGCAGCCGCCCTGGCCATCGGCTTGAGCATCATCGCGCCGCTTCCCGCGGCCCAGTCCACCGACCTCGACCGGCTGATGGAGCGTGTCTTGACCCGGCGCGACGACAACTGGAAGAAGCTGCAGCAATACGTGCTCGACGAGAAGGAAACGTTCGACCTGACCGGTCCCGGCGGCGCCCGCCTGTTCGGGTTTCGCCGCGACTTCACCTGGTTCATGCGGGAGGGAGTATTTGTCCGCAGCCCGCTCCGGGTGAACGGCGTCAGTCTGTCCGAAGACGAGCGCCGCAAAGCGGAGACCACCTGGATCCGCCGCGAACGCCGCCGCGACGAGCGCCGCAAGCAGCGCGCGGCGAACGGGAGCGCTCCCACGAACCCGGCGACCCCGGAGAATCCCGCGAACCCCGAGAACCCCGCGAACCTCGAGAACCCCGCGAACCTCGAGAACCCCGCCGACGCGTTCGCGTCGATCGAGCCGCGATTCGTATCGTGGGCCTACTTTCTCGAGTTCAAGTTCGAGCCGAACCACTACGGCCTGGTCGGCCGAGAGACGATCGACGGCCGATCGGTGCTCCGCATCGAGTACTACCCGGAGGAGTTGTTCCACGAGGGCCGGACCCGGCCGAACCGGAAGGTGCGTGAACACGACGAAGAGGTCGAGGAGAAGATGAACAAGGTGTCGCTGATCACCTTGTGGGTGGATCCCGACGCGCTTCAGATCCTTCAATACACGTTCGACGACATCGACATGGGCTTCCTGCCGGGCCGTTCGATCGCACGTATTGACGATGTCAAGGCAACGATGCGGATGGCGCAGCCGTTTGCGGGCGTGTGGCTGCCGCGCGATATCGAGATGCGGTTCCGGATGTCGCTCGCCTCCGGCGCCTTCGACGCACGCTACGCCGTCCAATACCACGATTACCGGCAGGCCGACGTCACTTACAAGGTCCGATGAGGCTCGCCGCCGCCCTCTCGCTGGCGCTGGCGCTCACCGGACCCCTCGGCGCGCAGCCGGCAGAGGTGGTGGAGTCGATCGTGGTGCACGGCAATCACACCACGCCAACCGACGACGTGCTCGCGATCATCGGTGCCGTTACTGGTCAACCCGCGACTGATACGCTCATTGCCGACGTCCGCGACCGGCTCGAAAAGAGCGGACGCTTTGCCAACGTCCAGGTCCGCAAGCGCTATCTCTCCATCGACGACCCGACCCGCGTGCTGCTGGTCGTCGTCGTCAACGAGCTGCCGGGCATCTCCGAAGACGACCTGACGCCCGGGCCGATGAAGCGGTTCACGGCCAGCGGCATGTGGCTGCCGGTGCTCGAGTACCAGGAAGGCTACGGCTTCACCTACGGGACGAGGGTGAGCTTCGTGGATCGGCTCGGGCCGCGCAGCCGCATCTCGGTTCCGCTCACCTGGGGAGGCGAGCGCCAGGCGCAGGTCGAGCTCGAGCGCGGGTTCGAACGCGGGCCGGTCAAGCGCGTTGTCGGTGGCGGCGGGCTGTTTCGGCGCGAGAATCCACACTATGAGATCGGTGACTTCCGCCGGCAGTTCTGGGGCCGCGCCGAGACCGCGCCGCTGACGTGGCTGCGGGCCGGCGGCGGCGGCCGTTTCGCCCGGGTCGGCTTCGCCGATCGTGACGAGGAGCTCAGCACCATCGGCGCCGACATCACCGTGGACACGCGGCGGGACCCCGCGATGCCCCGCAACGCCGTGTTCGCGACCGCGGGGATCGAACAGGTCGGCTTTCACGAAAGCGCGCTCGGACTCCCGCTGGAAACGAACGACTGGACCACGGCCCGGCGCGTGACGCTCGACGGCCGCGGCTACGTCGGGCTGATTGGGCAGACAGTGTTTGCCTTGCGGGCCCAGTCGATCACCTCGTCGGCCCCGCTGCCGCCGTTCGAGCAGGCGCTCCTCGGCGGTATTCCGTCGCTGCGGGGATGGGACGTCGGCACCGAAGCCAACGACAACCTGGCCGCGGCGTCTGCCGAACTGCTCGTCCCGCTGACCTCACCGCTGCAGCAGTTCGCCAGACTCGGAGTGAAGCTGTTCGCCGACACCGGGACGACGTGGGCGGCCGGCGCCTCGCTCGACACGCACACCTTCAAGTGGGGCTACGGCGGCGGCGTCTTCCTGCACGCGACGGTGTTGACGTTCGGCCTGGATCTCGGCTGGCGCGAAGGGCGAGGCACTCCGAACGCGCACGTGCAGCTCGGGCTTCATCTCACGCGCTGACGGTTGGCGTGCGCGTGACGTCAGGCTTCAGGCCTCAGGCTCTAGGCTCTAGGCTCAGGCTCGTCGAGCAGTCACACTGCCACGGTGTTGCGGTGGCGCTGCCTGGTGCTCGTTCGACTGCAAGATCGCGTGACTCGCAGGACGATCGGCAGACAGCGTGACAGCGCGACGGGCCTAAAGCCCAAAGCCTGGAGCCTAGAGCCTTACTTGATTCGCTTCAGAAAGGCCTCGTACGCCGAGTCGCCTTGCGCCTTCAAGTAGGCAGCGAACTCCGTGCCGACGGTCTCGAGGTTCTTCAGGTGGTTGGGATCTTTGTAGGTCTCGCGCAGCGAGGGGAGGAAGTCCTTCACGCGCTCCCAGACCAGCAGCAGCTCGCGCCCGCTCTGGAAGAACAGCTCCTTGTGCAGGATGCCGCTGGCGATGAACGAGGCAACCGTATCCCAGTAGGTGACCACCTGCCGGTACGACGCGTTCTCGTCACTGCCCGGCGGGGCAAGCTTCATCAGCTCGTCGAAGCTCTGTACTCCCTTGCACTTCGACGTGAACCAGGCGCGGGCCTGGCGCATGCGGGCCTCGCGGCGCATCTCGTACAGCCGCAGGATGAGGTTGGCGTCGTCGTAGGTGGGTCTCGGATGCATAACCGTGATGGATAGTATCAGCAGTATTCCCGAATGGGGTGCATGCCTTCGTTAAGATAGGAAGGTTATGAACCCGTGGGACCAGTTTACCGGGGCCAATGCCGGCTACGTTCAGGAGCTCTACGAACGATACCAGCAGGATCCCGGATCGGTGGACGCCGCCACCCGCGCCGCGTTCGCGGCGTGGGCGCCGCCCGCCGAGCCGTCCCGACCCAGCCCGCCGGGCGCGTCCGCGGGCCCGGACGCCCGGGCGAGCCTGGCCGCGTTCCAGCTGGCCGAATCGATCCGGCGGTTCGGGCACCTCGCGGCCCGCCTCGACCCGCTCGGACTGGACTTGCCGGTCGGCGATCCGTCGCTCGACCCGCAGGCTCACGGGACCAGCGCCGACGCGCTCCGAAAGCTGCCTGCCGACATCGTCGGCGGCCCGGCGGCACGGGACGCCGTGAACGCCTACGAGACTATCGAGAAGCTGCGCTGCATTTACTGCAGCACCACGGGTCACGACTACAACCACGTGTTCGTGCCGGCGGAGCGTGAGTGGCTGCGTCAGGCGGTGGAGTCCGGCCAGTACCGTCCACCACAGGACCCGATCGATTCGCGCCAGCTCCTCGACCGCATCACCAGGGTCGAGAGCTTCGAGCGCTTCCTGCACCGCACGTTTCCTGGCAAGACTCGATTCTCGATCGAGGGACTGGATCTGATGATCCCGATCCTCGACGAGATCATCAGTGACGCGGCGGCGGGCGGGGTCAAGCACGTGATGATCGCGATGGCCCATCGCGGCCGCCTCAATGTGCTCGCGCACATCCTCCAGAAGCCCTACGCGCAGATTCTCGCCGAGTTCAAGGACCCGCTGTTCTCGCGATCGTGGCGCGTCGACCTGGGCTGGATGGGCGACGTGAAGTACCACGCGGGGGCGCGGGTCGAGCGCCGCGACGACCTTCCCGCCTCGCTCGTGATCTCGATGCCGCCGAACCCGAGCCATCTCGAGGCGGTGGATCCGGTGCTGAACGGGATGGCCCGCGCCGCGCTTACCGACGTGGACCAGGCGGGGCCGCCTCGGTTCCGCAAGGAGCAGGTGCTCGCCATCCTGATTCACGGCGACTCCGCGTTCCCCGGCCAGGGCGTCGTCGCCGAAACGCTGAACCTCTCGCGGCTGCAGGGCTACGACGTCGGCGGGATGATTCACATCATCGCCAACAACCAGCTCGGGTTCACGGCCGAGCCGCACGAGTCGTTCAGCACGAGCTACGCAAGCGGGCTGGCGCGCGGATTCAAGATCCCGATCACGCACGTCAACGCCGACGATCCCGTCGCCTGCATCGAGGCGGCGCGGCTGTCGTGGGCCTACCGGCAGCGATTCCAGCTCGATTTCATCATCGACCTGGTCGGCTACCGCCGCTACGGCCATAACGAGGGGGACGAGCCGGCGTTCACCCAGCCGACGATTTACCAGGCGGTGTCGGCGCAGCCCACGGTGCGCGAGATCTACGCGCGGCAGCTGGCCGAGGCCGGGGTCGTGAGCGCAACCGACGCCGAGGCCATGGTCCAGAAGCACTTCGCCGCAATGGAGCGGGCCTACGCCGAGCTCAAGCCGGAACAGGATTTCGTGCCGCCGTTGCCGGAGGTTCCGCCCTCGGGAGCGGCGTCCCGCGCGGTGACGGCCGTGCCGCTCGAGACGCTGCGCGCCCTCAACGCGGAGCTGATGCGCGTGCCTGACGGCTTCACGGTCCATCGCAAGCTGGAACGCGGCCGCGAGCGGCGCAAGGCGATGCTGGAAAACCCTGCGGAGCGGACGGTGGACTGGGCCACGGCCGAGGAACTGGCGTACGCGTCGACCCTGGCCGACGGCATCGCCATCCGGCTGACCGGCGAAGACGTCGAGCGCGGCACCTTCTCGCATCGCCACGCCGTCTATCACGACGCCGTCAACGGAGCGCGGTTCGTGCCGTTGCAGTCGATCCCCAGCGCTCGAGCGGCGTTCGAGATCCACAACACCCCGCTGACCGAGAACGCCACCGTCGGCTTCGAGTTCGGCTACAACATCCAGGAGCCGAACCGCCTGGTCTTGTGGGAGGGCCAGTACGGCGACTTCATCAACGGCGCCCAGGTGATCCTCGACGAGTTCCTCGTCTCGGGGCGAGCCAAGTGGGGCCTGGCGCCGTCGCTGGTGCTGCTCCTGCCGCACGGATACGAAGGACAGGGGCCTGACCATTCGAGCGCACGGCTCGAGCGCTTCCTGAACGCTGCCGCCGACACCAACCTGCGGATTGCCAACTGCACGACTGCGGCGCAGTACTTTCACCTGCTGCGGCGGCAGGCCCGCTTGCTCTCTACCGATCCGCTCCCGCTAATCGTTCTGACTCCGAAGAGCCTGCTGCGTCATCCGATGACCGCATCGGCGCCGGCCGAGTTGAGCGAAGGCCGGTTCCAGCTGGTCATCGACGACGCGGCGATCACCCAGCCGTCCCGGGTGAAGCGGCTGGTGCTGTGCAGCGGCAAGATCTACGTGGACCTGGCGAGCGCCGAGGCGCGCAAGGACAACCAGTCGGTGGCCTTCGCCCGAGTCGAACAGCTCTACCCGTTCCCGGCCGAGCAAATCCGTGCCCTGCTCGATCGCTATCCCGAGCTCCGCGAGGTCTGCTGGGTGCAGGAAGAGCCGGAGAACATGGGCGCGTGGGAGTTCGCGCGTCCGCTCGTCGAGCAGGCGATCGGCGGCCGCTGGCCGCTTCGCTACATCGGCCGCTTCCGCAACTCGAGCCCCTCCGAAGGATCCTCGGCCTGGCACAATGCAAACCAGCGCGCGATCGTCGAGCAGGCGTTCGAGCAGAAGACCGAGGCGAAAGACGCGGACCGCGTCCTATCAAAACAGGTATGACGCGTTACGGTGCAAAGCTGCAGGGGTGCAGGGGTGCATCCAACTGCAACTGGAACGGTGAACTCTGAACTGCGATCTGTGAACTGAAACTGGCAACTCTAAACTGCTCAACTGTTGACTGTTCCTTTGTATGCAGAACATCGTCGTTCCTGAGCTCGGCGAGTCGGTCGTCGAGGCGCGCGTCGCGAAGTGGTTGAAGAGAGCCGGCGACCGCGTCTCCGCCGGCGACGCGCTGGTTGAGCTCGAGACCGAGAAGATCGATCTCGAGGTAAGCGCCGATCGCGCCGGCATCCTCCAGTCGATCGCCCACCAGGAGGGCGCCGACGTCAAGGTCGGCGAGGTGCTCGCGGTGCTGGACGACAGTGCCGGTGCCGCCGCGCGAGCCGAGGCTGCACCCGCCGCACCCGCACCCTCGACAACAGCCGCACCCGCGGCACCAGGCGTGACACCCATCGCGTCCGCCTCCGCTCCGACGCCGGGCGAGGAACTTCGGCGCGACAAGCCCTCGGATGATGTGCGGGCAACCCCAACGGCGCGGAATGTGGCCAAGACCCACGACGTGAAGCTGGAGGCCATCCAGCCTTCCGGTCCGCGCGTGACGAAGCAGGACGTGCTCCGCGCGACCGCTCCCGCATCTGCTCCGGCGGCTCGAGAAGAACAGCCTCGCCGAGCCGCTGCCGCTCCTGAGCCCGGGCCAAGGCCGGCACCCGTTCCGTCCGGCGATCGCACCGAGACCCGCGAGCGCATGTCGAAGCGTCGCGCCACGATCGCCCGCCGTCTGGTCGAGGCGCAGCGCACCGCCGCCATGCTCACCACCTTCAACGAGGTGGACATGACCAACGTGATGGCGCTTCGCGCCAGGCGCAAGGAGGCCTTCCAGAAGACCCACGGGGTCGGGCTTGGGATCGCGTCCTTCTTCGTCAAGTCTGCGGTCGGCGCCCTCAAGGCGTTCCCCGTGATCAACGCCGAGATTCAGGGCGACGAGATCGTCTACAAGCACTACTTCGACATCGGCATGGCAGTCGGGGCCGAGGGCGGCCTGGTCGTGCCGGTGCTCCGCGACGCGGATCGGATGTCGTTCGCGCAGATCGAGCTCGCCATTCGCGACTTCGCGGCCCGCGCCGGTAACGGCTCGCTGACGCTCGAGGACTTGAAGGGCGGAACCTTCACCATCACCAACGGCGGCGTCTTCGGCTCGCTGATGAGCACGCCGATTCTCAACCCGCCGCAGGTCGGCATTCTCGGCCTGCACAAGATCGCCGAGCGCCCGATCGCCGTGAACGGCCAGGTGGTCGTCCGGCCGATGATGTACGTCGCGCTGAGCTACGACCACCGCCTGGTGGACGGGCGCGAGGCGGTCCAGTTCCTGGTCAGGATCAAGGAGCTGATCGAAGAGCCGGCGCTGATGGTCGTGGAAGGCTGAGCGCGCGGAACACGATCAGGTGCCCCGCCCACGCGGTCAGCACCAGCACGGTTGGCAAAAGGATGTAGGGCGGCTCGGCGACGAAGGTATTGAGCCGATCGGGCGTCGCGCCGAACCTCGCGAACATCGGCGTCGACAGGACCGCCACGGTCACGATGTTGGCGAGCAGCACGAGCCCCATCACGTTCCACGCCCACACGATCGCGCGTGGCGGCCGGCCGAACCGCAGCCACGCCGCCAGCAGCACCGCGGTGATCCCGGTCACGATGTCGAAGTTGCGGCCGGCATAACTCATCTGCACCGGCATGATGCCGCGCTCGGCGGCGGCGTGCATCACCACCTCCAATGGGAACCGGAACGACTGCAGGCCGACGAGCGCGGCCAGCGGCAAGCCGCGGGCCAGACGATCTCCAGCGCTCGATCGCGCGACGACAAAGCCAAGGAACGCGACCGCGACGAGAATTCCCATCAGCGGCGGAGGAAACACATCACGTCGCCCGATCACGCCCGCGTAAGCCAGGCCCATCGTCAGAGCTATCCACGCGCCGGCGGCGACCATGAAGCGGGCGCGCAGGCGTTGCGCCGCCGCAGGCGTATCGCCGCAGGCCATCGCCGCGCGAGGAATCGACGTGTGGAACCACGCCAATACGGCGAGCGCCAGCAGCAGGAAGCCCGCTTGGATCATCCGGCCACTATAGCTGGCGACTCGTCCATTGACGATTGGGGATTGACGATCTGACGATTCATTGATGATTTGGGGATTGGCTGATTGCGCCACTCGATTGGGGATTGACGCATTGATGGATCGCCGAATGGGGAAATCATGAATCGCGATTGGCACTGGACCGGCGCGGCCGCCCCTCACCACCGCGAACAATCACCAATCGTGATTCCGGCGGATCCCAATCATCAAATGCCACAATCGACAATCGATTGGCGCAATCCTCCATCGTCGGATCGTCAATAAATCACCAATCGTCAGTCCCTCAATCGTCATTGGGACGCTGACAGGCGCACAGCGCTCAGAACACGATCTGCAGGCGAGCGACGCCGGACCAGAAGGACGTTTCGCCGCCCTTCGGCGTGCGCTCGGGGTCTTCGAGGCTCTCGTGGATGGCGTTGCCGACGATCTTGACGTGCGGCATCGGGTACCAGTTGACGCCGGCGGTCCAGATGCGATCGCGGTTCTCGAGCAGGTGCTCGGCCCGTGGATTGCGCTGCGCGGGGCCGTCACTGCTCGCGCTGCCGAAGCCCAGCTCCTCGTAGCGAAGCGCCAGCTCGATCGCGCCCGGACCGCCATGCAGGAGCGAGCGGCGCATGCTGATGTTGTCGTCCTTGTTCTGCCCGGTGACGATCCAGGTGCCGTAGACGTACCAACCGGTACCGAGGAAATCCGAGAGATCGACGTTGCCGAGCCCCTGGCCCTGCCGATTCTCACGGGTCTGCATCCATTCGGCGCGCAGCCCGAAGGGCCCCGGCGTCCAGTCCAGTTCCAGCCCGATGCGCTGGCGCCTGCCGCTCACGTAGACGGGAGGAAAGAAGTCATAGCCGTACGGCGTCTCGCCGCGAAGGCTGTTCAGTCCTTCCGGCAGATGCCCGTTCGTATAAGCGGCGCCAATCCGCATCGACCGCAGTTCGTTGTCCTCACCAACCAGGGGCCGGAACGCCGCGGCCGTCACCCGTCCGGCAAACGTCGGCCCGAGCTCGTCCGGCGCGTTCGAGTCGAACTGTGGCTCCTCCAGCTTCCCGATGTCGCCGTCGGTGTTGAACACGCCGACCTCGTAGGTGAAGCCGCGGCCGAAGAAGCGTCCGTAAGTCATGACGCCCTTGTCGCGGGCCGGCGCCAGGTGCGTCGAGATCCGCGAGCGATAAACGAAGTCAATTTCGGTCCGTCCCAGGTTCTGCTCGAAGCCAAACGGCATCTTGAAACGGCCGGCGCGAACCGAGAACGGATCGAACGTATCCCAGTTGACGAACACGTCCTTCCAGTCCTGCCACCCGTGCTCGTCGAACTCCCGTTCGACCTCGAAGTCGAAGTGCTTGGTGAGCTCGCCCTTGATCCCGATGCGGGCGACGTTGAGGTCGTAGGTGTCCTCGTCCAGGTCGGGGTCGAACCCGCGCCAGTCGAACACGAATCGGGTCCGCAGGCTCACGTAGACGTTCTTGCCGAATACGATCGACGGGCGATCGTTCTTCCACCCGAAGCCTCGCTCGGGTGGCCTGGGGTCGCTCTGCGCGCGAGCGTCAACGGCGCCACCGGCAAGGGCAAGGCAGACCAGCGACGCGATGACTGGAGTACGAGCCACGTCAGTCTCCGGGCAGGCGATGTGCCCGCGCTCCCGCGCGCGCACTGAGTTCCTGGAACGCGACGTTCAATCGCCGCACGGCCGCCGGGTCCTCCACCACCAGCGCCACCTCGCGGTGGAAGTCGAGGCTGAGCGTCGACAGCGCAAGGCTGCCGACCATGGCCCGGGTCTCGTCGACGATCATCAACTTGCCGTGCGGCTCGAGCGGCCCGGCGAGCCGCGCACCGAGCACCGACACCTTGACGCCGGCGTCGCGCCGGTCGCGAAGCAGCGTCATCACGCCGGGATCCGAGAGCTTGTGATCCAGGATGCGGATGCTGTGCCGGGCGCCGGTGATCAGCGCGTGCACGTCGGATCGGGCTCGTTCAGGGCCGAGGATGAGGCGCCGGCTGAAACCGCGGCCGAGCGACGGGGCCCGCCCCGCGGCGTCGGCGTCGAACAGGTGCAGCAGGCTTCCCACCACTCCCGCATCCTGCGTCACGAGCACGGCGTCCCAGGTGCGGGTAAAACACTTGCGGGTCGGATTGAGCGTCGTGACCATTGCCGGCCCGTTGTCGGCGACGAGATATTTCGCGTGGTACTTCACGACGGGATCCGCGTACCAGCTGACGACAGCGCCCATGTCCTCGAGCGCGTGCCACAGCTTCCTGAGCCGCTTGCGTCCGCCTTTGGCCCGCTTGGTCAGGAGCGCGTGGACGGCAACCCCGCGCTCGAGCGCGGCAGCCAGCGCGTCGAGAACCTCGAAATCGTCGCACCGGAACAACGACAGGACGAGACGACGGCGGGCGCCCCCGATGAGCCGCAGCATCGCGCTTCGCCGCTCGGCCGGTTCGAGCACGACGAGCTCGCGCGATCGCGGGCGCGCGTCACGCGCGTTTCGGCGGCGACCAGGAGACATTCTTGATGCCGATCTTTCCATCGCCCATCAGCTGGGCGCTCAGGTCCTCGAGCGAATCGTCGGGCCGCAGCGTGGTCACGTAGCGCACGGCTGCTTCGTCGCCCTGCGAAACCTCTCGCGGCTCGAAGATGATCCGGTTGATCGCGAACACCTGGTGGATGTGGGCCATCGGCAGCTCGCGGCCGTCACCGATGATCTCCACCTGCATCGTCCGCGGGCGCTCCGAGCTGAACAGGTTGAGGGCCGGGATCATCAGGCACAGGAACAGTGTGCCCAGCCCGGCGACCGCGAACGCGCCCAGCCCCGCCGCCATGCCCAGGGCCATGAGGATGAACAGGATGGTGATGTCCCGCGCGTCCTCGACCGGGGTCCGGAAGCGGATGATGCTGGCCGCTCCGGCGATGCCGAAGGCCCGCGCCACCGAGTTGCCGATGATGATCATCATGAGCGCCCCCGACACGCACAGCAGTACCTGCGCCTGATCTATTGCAGGGTTGGCGCCGGGGTCGCTGCGGTTCTGACGGTGTACAACGGTGACGAGCATGCCGATCAACGCCGCGGCAATCAGTTTGGCCAGTTCATAGAGCGGGTGCCCCAGCTCGGGCGGCGGTTGGACCCCGAATGGTCCCTCGGCGCCGGCGGCGCCGCTCGGCGCGGCGCCGAGTCCCGGCCAATACCAACCGGAGCCGACCAGCACCACGCTGACGACCAGCACGCCAGCGATGGTCAGCACCCGATCCCACCGCACCTCGTTCGCGCGCGCTTCGGCGATCGACTCCTTGATCTCGAGCACGCGATCGAGCAGCGACAAATTGAGCAGCCCCATCACGGGGGGATTGGGGCCGATCAGCGTAAAACGCCGGTTGAGACGCTGCGCCGATGTGTGACCGCGGACCAGCGCGCGGATTCCGGCGCTGTCCGCGGAGGGCACCGCGCGAAGATCGACCACGACGTGGCGATAGCCCTGGCGAAACACCTCCTGGATGCGCCGCTCGAGCTCCTCGGCAGGTCCCCCGGTCACGAGAGGTTCCTGAGGTGAGAGGACCAGCCGCGATCCGGGTGGGGTGTATGAGGACGGCATTCCTAACCCCTCAAGTCACGTCGATGGCGCATCCATCCGCTCAGACTTGCCGCCGTCTGCGCCATGATTCGCCGATCTCCAAGCCGATGGATACTTCACGCACGCGAGTTGGGGGTTGCTGGTGGCGGAAACGGTAGCACGTGTCGATAAGCTGAACCAAGAGCCGCATGCTGGTGCGTGACGTGTTTTCCACCGTGTCGTGGCCACTGGTCATCGCGGCGGGCGCGCTCGCAGCTGCCGCGTGCGGGGGGGGTTCGCCGTCGGCGCCGACCGGCGGCATCGGCCCGGGCGGCGGCAGGGAGGGCCAGATCGCCGACGTGGTGGCCGTCGGCGACATCGGCTGGTGCGGTTCGACCGGGACGCCAGCCGCCGCGCAGCTCGTAGACAGCCTGCCCGGTCGCCTGCTCCTTGTCGGCGACATCGCCTATCCGAACGGATCCGCACAGGACTTCCAGCGCTGTTTCGACCCTTCATGGGGCCGCTTCCGCGGACGCTGGCATGCGGCTCCGGGGAATCACGACTACCTGACGCCTAATGCCGGCGCCTACTTCGATTACTTCGGCGCGGCAGCCGGGGACGATCGTTCCGGCTATTACACCCTGGTCGTCGGCGACTGGCAGATCCTCATGCTCGATTCGAATATCCCGACCCAGCGTAACAGCCCTCAGTGGGAGTTCGTCCGGCGGGAGCTGGATCTGCAGCGGCGCCCGTGCACGCTGGCGCTTTGGCACCACCCGTTGTTCAGCTCGGGCCAGAACGGCCCGAACCTCTATATGCGCGACATGTACGCGCTGCTCGAGGCCTCGAGCGTGGACGTCCTCGTGACCGGGCACGATCACATCTACGAGCGCTTCGCAAAACAGACTGTCGAGGGCCTGCCGTCCGAACGCGGGGTGCGCCAATTCATTGTCGGTACCGGCGGCGCCGAACTCTACCGGTTCGTCACGGTCGCGCCGAACTCCGAAGCGCGCATTGCTCAATTCGGCGCCCTTCACCTGTCCTTGCAACCGACAGGATACCGGTGGGAGTTCGTGCTCACCGACGGAGGGCTGGGGGACTCGGGGAACGATACCTGCCACTGACAAGGCAGAAGGCAGAAGGCAAAAGGCAGAAGGCAACGGGCACAAGGCGCAAGGCAAAAGACGCAAGGCTGAAGGCGGCTAGGATAGGAAGATGCGATACCTGATCGTCCTCCTCGTAGCCACCCTTGGCATCACAGTGGCGGCGCAACAGCCGCGGGCGCCGCAGTTCGAGCCGATTCCGGCGCCGCCGGATGTGGCCAAGCCACCCGCCGATGTCGAGAAGACGGCGTCCGGGCTGGCCCACAAGGTCCTCCAGAAGGGGTCGGGCACGACCCATCCGAAAGGTGACGACTTCGTCACCGTGCAGTACACGGGGTGGACGACCGACGGCAAGATGTTCGACAGCTCGTACGCGCGCAACGCGGCCAGCACGTTTCCCGTCAACAAGGTGATCAAGGGCTGGAGCGAGGGCGTGCAGCTGATGGTGATTGGCGAGAAGCAACGGTTCTGGATCCCGCAGGAGCTGGCTTATGCCGGTCAGTCGGGCCGGCCGCAGGGCATGCTGGTGTTCGACGTCGAGCTGCTCGAGATCTCGGCGTCGCCAACCATCCCGCCGCCGGACGTGGCCGCGGTGCCCGCCGACGCGCAGAAGACCGCGTCGGGCCTGGCCTACAAGGTCCTGCGCCCCGGAAAGGACGGCGGCGAGCACCCGAACAAGACCAGCCGCGTCACCGTCCATTACTCTGGCTGGACGACGGACGGGAAGCTGTTCGACAGCTCGGTGACGCGCGGCCAGACGGCCAGTTTTGGCCTCACCGATGTCATCGAGGGCTGGACCGAAGGTCTGCAGCTGATGGTTCCAGGGGAGAAGACCCGCTTTTGGATCCCGGAGCGGCTCGCCTACAAAGGGCAGGGCAACGGACCGAAAGGGATGCTCGTCTTCGACGTGGAGCTCATGTCGTTCCGCTGAGGCGTATGGCAGAGCGGGCGCTGATCGGGTTGATGGGCCTCGTGCTCGTCGTCGGCTTGGCCGCCGGTCAACCCCGGATCTCGGCAGAGCAGGGAGTCCACCTCGACAGCTCTGCCGAATGGAAGCGCGAGGGCGATCTGGTCGTCGACGGGCAGCGCGTGCGCGCGACGCCGAAGACGAAGTGGAAAGGCACGCACTCCACGATCGGCGATGTCCCACTCGGCGACGAGGTCCGCGTCCAGGGGATGAGGCAGCCCGACGGCGTGGTCCTGGCCACCGAGATCGACGTTCGCCCCAACCGGTCCAATGCCCTGTTCGAGGCCGACGTGCGGAACGGCACGAACCAACTCGAAGCAGCGTGGACCGAGAAGAAGCTGGCGTTCGAGCCCGCCGCCAACGGCAAGATCAAGAAGATCGGCGAGGTGGCCGACGAAGGCCCCGAAGTGGACCGGGTCCGCGGGCTGGTCAACAGGCTCGCGCCGCCCTACGTTTCGCGCGACAACCTCCGCGTCTACGTCATCGACAACAAGGCATGGAACGCGATGGCGATGGGCAACGGCGCCATCTGGGTCTTCTCCGGCATCATGCACGACATGCCCGACGATCAGCTGGCGATCGTCGTCGGCCACGAGCTCGCGCACTACACGCACGAACACTCGCGGCGGCAGGCCCGCCGGGCCATCTGGACCCAGCTCGGCGGCGTGGCGGCGATCATCGGCGCCGAGGCCATCGACAACAACGCGGCCCGGGCCAGCGCGCAGCTGGGCGCCGCGCTCGGGCTGTCGGCACTCAGCTCCGGTTATGGTCGCGATCTCGAGGATCAGGCCGATCGCGTCGGGCTGCGATACGCCTACGAAGCAGGATATCCCGTGCAGGACGCGCCGGCCGTCTGGCAGCGATTCCTCGACAAGTACGGGCAGGAAGATCGCGTTACGAACTTCTTCTTCTCCGATCACTCGCTCGCCAGCGCGCGCAAGCGCAACCTCGAACGCGAGATCGCGAACAACTACCGTTAGGTCCTGGGGTGTAGAGCGAAGGCGAGACGCTTGAAACCGCGCACATCCATCCGACGTCGGGCCCAGGTTGGCTCGGGCAGCGCCTGGCGCGAGATTCCGATCGATCGCGGCGACGTCGGCGTGCGCGTCGATCTCGTCGTGCTCCGCCACCTCGCGCACGAGCCAGGTGTGTCGCGGGCGCGGATCCAGAAATGGATCGACGGCGGTCGCGTGTTCGTCAACGGCCGCCCGGCTCCGCGCCCGGCATGGCGCGTCGCCGAGGGCGATCGCCTGGAGATCGACGGGCGCGAGATCCGCGTCCGGGCCCGGCCTCGGGCCGAGGCCGCGGCGGTGGACGTGCTCTTCGAGGACTCGCACCTGATGGCCGTGAACAAGCCGGCCGGCGTGGTCGTGCACCCGTCGTACCGGCATACCAGCGGCACGCTGATGAACGCGCTGCTGCACCGCTCGGCGTCGTGGCCGTCCGGCGACGCTCCGGCGCTGCTCACCAGGCTCGACAAGCTCACCTCCGGCGTCCTCCTGGTCGCCAAGCGTCGCGAAGTAGTCGCGCGGCTGCAGCACGAGATGCGGGCGGAGCGCATCGAAAAGGATTACCTGGCGGTGGTACATGGACGGCCGACGCCGGCACGCGGAACGATCGATCTCGCGCTCGATCGCGACCCGTGGGATCGCCGCAAGGTCACCGTGACCGACCGTGGCGGGCAGCACGCGGTCACCAGGTACGAGCGGGTTGGCAGCGGCGAGGCGCATTCGCTGCTGCGGTGCCGGCTCGTGACCGGACGCATGCACCAGATTCGCGTGCACCTCGCCGCGAAAGGATGGCCGCTCGTCGGCGATCCGGTCTACGGGCGCCCAGGCGCGTTACCGCCGTTCCCCCGCCAGGCACTGCATGCATGGCGCGTCGCGCTCACGCATCCCGTGACTGGCGAGCATCTCGAGGTGAGCGCCCCGTTGCCGGACGACCTGCGCGCGCTCTGCGAGGCTCTAGGCTTCGGGCTTCAGGCTTCAGGCCCGACGCTTGTAAGGCTGGCTTCGCAGCCACGAATCCAGCGTGACAGGGGTTCTTCCTGAAGCCTGGAGCCTGAAGCCTGCCCGGCGAAGCTCACTCGAAGAGAACAGCCGCTTCGCCGCGCTGCTTCACCAGCTTGTCGTAGCGCTCGACGATGAGATCGCGGCGCTGGATGAGGGCGGAGAGCTCGGGCTTGGTCAGGTGTTCGCCGACCGCTTTCGAGAGGTCCTGGGCAGTAAGAGCGCGCAGCCGGGTGAGCAGGGTGCGCTCGATGCCGAGCAGGTTGTCGGGCGAGCGGAGCTGAGCCTGGGTGCGGAACGCGCGGGTGAAGTCCAGCATGATCAACCGCCAGTCCTGCGTGTACAGCACGTTGCCCTTGTTGCGATCGGTATCCCGCACCAGCTCGGCGAAGATCTGCATCAACTGACGCTGGCGTGCCAGCGCGACGTGCTGCCCGGCCGGCGGGTTGGCTGACGTGCGTTCGCGCTCGCTCTCGTCCATCAGAACGTTGTCCACCCACCACGACAGCGCGCCCATCGAGCCGTTGTGCCTGCGCTCCACGGTTGCCGGCATCATGTGATCGAGCGCGAGCAGTCGCGCGATTTCCCAGGCGGCGATGTTGTAGCGGTACGAGTCGACGAACATCATTTCGCCGGCTCGCTTGCGGCCCTGACGAATGTCCTGCGCGCTGGACGCCTCGTCCACGGCCTGGAACGCGGCGTCGTGGGTGAGGCTGCCGTCGCTGAGCGTGAGGCGGAGCGCGCCGGTAATGCCCTTGCCGATCGGGCGGGACGAAACGACGCGCGCGCTCTTCAGGAACGACAGCTGCGCATCCGTGGACGGGACAGACTGGTTGGCAGCGGGAGCCGGGGCGGCGGCGAGCACGATTGCCGCCAGTAAAACGAAAGCAGACCGGAGCAGAAGAGATCCGAGGATGCGGGTTGAGACGGACTGTTTCGCGACCCTGTTGCGGCTTACTCCCGGCGAAAGAACCATGCGAGCCCCTTCACGGTCCTGGTGAGGGCGCCGCCGACCGCGCGTCCCGTGGACGCCACGGCAGCGGACGCGCCCTCGGCCGCGGCGGTCACCGCAGTCGTGGCGGCATCCCCCGTAGTGACCAGGGCGTCCAGGCCCGTGTCGCCGCCGAGTATAGGCGCCTGGAACGGGCGAAGGCCAATCGTGAGTGCCTGTACCGTCGGAGACGGCTCTCCGTCCAGCCGGGCGCGGCGCGCGGGATCGAAATCGGTCTGGAGTCGAGCGGCAAGGCCCCAGCGCCTGGATTGAATCCACGTCGCACCGTTCAATGGCGCGAGCGGTTCGCCCAGGTTGACCGGCGCTGAGTGCGGGAGCGGAGCGCCCGGAGAATCGCAGAGATCGCTGCCGCAGCCCCACTTGCACTGGCCGCGAGCCAGATACGACGCGTGCTTGCCGCGGGAGATATATACGTAGGGCCCGCTGGCCGCGGCCCGGATCGCCTCGGCCCGCGCCCCGCTGCTGGCGTCGCAGAGGGTGCCTTCGTGAGCGGCGGCGTACCAGTACTCGGCGCGCCAGGCGCCAATCGGGGCGTCCGTCGCCGGCGCATGGATCAGGGCCGAAATGTGCTCGGCGTCGAGTGCGTGCGACGGGCGGCCGCAGTCGCGGGCCCAGAGGTGGAAATACTTGATCTCGACGTCGACGCCTTCAGTCCCCGAGCTCCGCGGCGTCGCGTAACCGTAGATGGTTCCATTCCGCGCCGCGACGCGAGGCTCGGAGATGCCGGGTATCATCGCCGCCGGCAACCCGTCGCATTCGTCGGCGCTCAGGACAAAGGTGGGAAGAAACCGCTCGAGCAGGGCCTGTTCGAGCGCATCAGGGAGGCCGTCGCGATCGTCATCCTGGGCCAGCGCCGGAGCGGGAACCACGGCCAGTGCTGCCAGAAGAAGGGCGATCGAGCGCCAGGCCGTCATCGTGGCCGTTTGGTGATCTTCTGAATCACCGCCTGGGTCCAGGCGATTGCCGCCGGTACGCCGGCCAGTACCCAGAGCACGGCTGCCGCCGACGCGGCCTCGTGATGACGACGCATGAATGCACGATAGCAGAGTCGAGTCCGGGGTGCGGAGTGCGAAGTGCGAAGTGCGTGCGGAGGGCCGGGCGCCGAGTGCTGAGTGGGCGCCGAGCGCCATGTGCGGGGGCCAGCGAGCCGACCCTCCAAATCAGCTTTGTTTCCTGTCTCTCGACTCCTGGTTTCTAGTTCCTGGTTCCTAGTTCCTAGTTCCTAGTTCCTGTTTTACCGCCACCAGCCTTCGGGGACGTTGCGCTCGCGGGCCTGGCGCTCGAATCGCACCCATTCGTCGTTGATGTGCTTGAGGTCGGCCTCGGCGCGGGCGAAGGTGCGTTCGAGGACGTCGCGCTCGGCGTCGTTGGTGCTGCGCGTCGCCGCCATTCTTTCGCGCAGCTGCTGGACCTGCGCGTTCTGGTTCGCGAGCCTCGCCTTGATCAGCGTTGATCGGCTGCGCCAGAACTCCTCTTTGTGATCGTCCGCCGGCGCCGACTCCTGCTGGTCGCGCGGAGTGACGCCCCACTTCTCGACCTCCTCCTGCTCCTGCGCCTTTGCCGCCTCGTCGTCGCTCGCCGCCGCGACTTCGGCCTTGCCGGCCTCGGGTTTCGCCGTCGCGGCGTCAGCGGCCGGCGCCGCAGCTGGTTCGGGCGCCGGTGGCTTCGTGAAATCAGGCGTCAGGTTGTCGTTCGTGTACGTCTTCGGCGCCGGTGGCGTCGAGCCACGGCGCTCCGCTTCCCTGCGCGCAACGTCGCCCAGCGACTGCGCGGGCGCAGCCGCGGCCGTGAGGAGCAGCCCGCTCAGCCCGAGGATGATGATGGTCAGCCGACGATCGGTCACTGCGACTCCCTCCACCCCGACACCGAGTAGGCCAGCGTCTCCACGAGGCCGTTGTAGGTGAGCTGCACGTTGCCCCTGACAACGTTGTCTGTGACCAGGGTGCTCACCGAGGGGACGTTCTGCACGATGACCTGTCCCGCGAGGTCGGCGCTTCCCTCGAACTCGATCTGCTCGCGAATGAGCATGCGCCCTTCGTAGACCGTCGGTATCAGGATGTTGCCGGAAATCTTCAGGTCCTTGTCGGTGATGAACTGGATTTCGGACGCGGGCTCAGGTCGCAGGTCGGGGTTGCCGGTGATCTCGATATTCCCTTCCGCGATGATGGTGATGCGCAGCGGGACCGCAGTCGTGCCCGGACTGCCGGTCACCGTCACGTCGGTGTTCGAGTAGTACGTCGCCTGATTCGCGGCGCCGCCGCCACCAGGGTTGAGGTCCCACTTCAGGTTCGTCGAGTCGAAGCGCCAACCGAACGGAGCGATGCCTCCAGGCGGGGTGGTGTTGCGGCACCCGGTCTTGTATCCACCCTGGGTCTGGCTGTTCGCGTTGCAGTAGGTGGTCGTGCCGGCGGGATTCCGGATCGTGCCGTCGGCGCGGAGGACGAAGTCGGCATCGCCGAAGTAATTGGCCGCGTGAATGTCCGGCACCGGAATGCGCGGCATGCCGCCGGAGGTGAGCCCGCCGGCCTCCCAGCTGCCGGTGTTCGACGTGAACGTGCCTGTCGAGGTCGCGTTCTGCTCGACGAAGACCGAGTTGCCGTTCACCAGCAGGTTGTTATTGGCGTGGACGCTGCCCTGGGCGCCGTCGATGCGGGCGTTGCCTTCGAGCGTCAGGTCGCCGTCGACGAGCAGCGCCGGCATCGTCACCGGCACGAGCATCTGCTCGAGCACTGCCGTCGTGCCCTGCGGGCCGAATCCGGTGGAGCGGATCACCAGCCGTTTGTTCATGTCGGAGAACCGGTTGCCGTTCTCCACCTGGGCCGGCTTGCCGGCGCCCATCGCGGTCAGCTCGGTGTTCGTGAACGCGGTGCCGTTCTTCAGGATCGGATCGTCGTCGTCGTAAATGCGCACGTTATAGCTGTAATCGGCGGCATTCGGCACGGCCCACGGCGCCACGCCGCCGAGGATCTGCGTGACCTGGTTGTTGTCGGCGTTGGAGGCGGCGCCCTGGTTGTTCGGGTCCGACAGGCCATCGGGGCCCGCGATCAAGGTATTGGGATTGAAGGCCGGATTTGCCGCCTGCTGGATGACGATCGCCGCGGTGCGATTGAGCCCGGACTCGGCTGCGGCACGGGCCGACGCATAGAGCTCCTCGTTGTCGCCCATCGCGATCTCGATGCGGCCGCTCGCGGTCAGCGCGATCGCCAGCGCCGACATCACCATCATCATGAGCAGGGCCGCGACGAGCGCAAAGCCTCGCTCGCCGCCTTGTTGCAGCAATTGTGACTTCGTGTCGCGTCTCATCGTGACCTCACTCGCACTTCCGAGCTGACAACATAGGTGACAGGCGCCTGCAGGTTCCGGTCGTCGATTTTGGTGCGGACGGTGACCCGCGTCTCGACGAACGCCACCTGCGCTGCGGTGGCGGTGACGACGTGGGCTGGGTTGCGGTAGACGAACTGCAATCCGGCGATGGCCCGATCGGTTCGGGTCTCGGTGACGCCCGTGACGTTGTCGCGGACCGTGATCGAGAAGTTGGCCGGGTTGTAGGCGATCGTCACGTCCTCGTTGGTCTCGTTGCAGGCGCCGGCGGCCCCGCCGATCAGACCGTTGGTCGGGTTGGCGTCCATCTGCAGGCGGATGTCGTCGTTCTGGCCGTTGGCGTTCGGATCGAAGCGAATCGCCTGGACCGGCGTTCCCGCGGCCGGGCACGGCGTGGTCTGCACCCGGTAGGGGTTGTTGCCGGCCGCGCGAAGGTACTGCTCAATCCAATCAACCGCGTAGCGGCCTTCCTGCTGAGCGGTCGCCGCTTCCATCTGCGAACGGTAGCTCCCCTGGACCTGGGTCCCGAGGGCCGCGGCCCCGCCGACGACGAGGATCGACACCATCATCGCGACCAGCAGTTCGACGAGCGAGAAACCCGAGGCGTTGCGCGTCACCATGACCGGAGCACCTGTGTGACTTCGAAGTCGGCGCCGA
The DNA here is from genome assembly GCA_963709325.1 of uncultured Acidobacteriota bacterium. Taxonomy (GTDB): domain Bacteria; phylum Acidobacteriota; class Vicinamibacteria; order Vicinamibacterales; family UBA2999; genus VFZN01. Next base: position 1,823,172 of record CAVPVV010000003.1, read on the forward strand.
CCCGCACGTCGGCGACCATGCGGATCGTCACGGTCCGCAGCGCCGCATTGCCGCCCGGCCCGGCTTGCACCCGCCACCGGCGCGTGAAGCCGGTGTTGGCCGGTGCGTCGAAGCAGTTGGCGGTATTGGCGCCCAGGCTGTTCGCGCAGCTCACCGTCGAGAGGGCCGGGGCCGTGGCGAAATTGAGCTTCATCAGCTCCTCGAACTTGTCCTGCGCCAGGCGGGTAGCCTGCGCACTGTCGCGCCCGAGCTTGTGCATCCGGACGCTGACGGCGAGCAGCTGCGCGAGCGCGACGAGCGCGGTTGTCAGGATCAGGGCCGCGACGATCGTCTCGATCAGCGTGAAGCCGCGCTCGCTAGTCAGTCGTGGTGCGGATGCGTCCCGCAGCCGTGATGACGATGTCCCGCCAATATGTTCCATAAGCCACCGTGATCGTCCGCGGCATTGTCCCGCCGCCAACCAGACTTATCTGACCGCGTCCGTTGATCTCGAACACGGGTGGAGCGTCGCCCGTGAACCCGACGTCGCGCGGCATCTGCAGCAGCGGACCGTCGTTCGCCTGATTGAGCGCGCACCGGTTTTCCGCGTTGTCGATCCCGCCATTCCCTGTAACGGCGACGTACCGGATAGCGCCGTCGCAGTTCAACCGGACCCTGAATGCGCTGTTCCGGGTGATGGCCGCGAGCCGCGCCTCCCGGAACGTCGCCGCAACCAGTTCCGTGCTCGTCACGATCCGGTTGCGCCTGAAGACCTCGTTCATCGCCGGCAGGCCGACGGCGGCCAGGGTTCCGGCAATGCCGAGCACTACCACCAACTCCATCAGGGTGAACCCACGTTGGCTCTGCATCGCGCCATCCAATTCAGCAATAAACACGCCGCGGGCCTCGATCGACGCGAAAACGCGCAGCAGGCGCACTCGAAAGGACTTCGAGCGCTTCGGGGGGGCAAAACCGTGATTCGGATCGAGACATCGAGCGACAGGAATGTAAGCGCCGTGCACAGCGCTTCACTCCTGCTTCTCGGACGATCGCGGCTTACTCTTCAGTCATGAACGGGTAGCCGAGGGCGGTGGGAGGCGCAAAGGTCTCCTTGATGGTCCGCGGCGAGACCCAGCGAAGCAGGTTCATCTTCGACCCGGCCTTGTCGTTGGTGCCGCTCGCGCGAGAGCCGCCGAACGGCTGCTGCCCAACGACGGCGCCGGTCGGCTTGTCGTTGATGTAGAAGTTGCCGGCGGCGTTCCTGAGCACCGTCGACGCCTCGCGAATGGCGGCCCGATCCCTCGCGAAGATCGACCCGGTGAGGGCGTACGGCGAGGTCCGGTCCACGATCTCCAGCGTCTCGCGCCACTTCGCGTCGTCGTAGGCGTGAGCGGTCAGGACCGGCCCGAAGATCTCTTCGCACAGCAGCCGGTACCCCGGATTGTCGGTTTCGACCAGCGTCGGCTCGATGTAGTAGCCCTCGCCGCCCTCGTGGCCGCCGCCCTGCACAACGGACGCGTTCGCCTTGGCGTCCTCGATATAGCCGCTGATCTTCGTGAATGCCTTCTGATCGATCACCGCGCCCATGAAGTTCCGGAAGTCGCGGACGTCGCCCATCTTGATTTCGCGCATCAGGCCGGCCATCCGGTCACGCACCTCTCCCCAGAGCGACTTCGGGACGTAAATGCGGCTGGCAGCGGAGCACTTCTGCCCCTGGAACTCGAACGCGCCGCGCACGGCGGCAACCGCCAGCTCCTGCGGATCCGCGGACGCGTGGGCGACGATGAAGTCCTTGCCGCCTGTCTCGCCGACCAGACGCGGATAGGCGCGGTAGGTGCCGAGGTTCTGCCCTACCCGGTGCCAGATCGTATTGAACACCGCGGTACTGCCGGTGAAGTGCACTCCGGCCAGCTCCTTGCGATCCAGCACGATGTTCGTGATTTCGACGGGATCCCCGGGCACGAAGTTGATGACGCCGGGCGGCAGCCCCGCGGCTTCGAGCAGCTTGTAGGTGTAGTAGTTCGCCAGGATCGCAGTCGCCGCCGGCTTCCAGACCACGGTATTGCCCATGATTGCGGGCGCCCCGGTCAGGTTGCCGCCGATCGCCGTGAAGTTGAACGGCGTGATCGCGTAGATGAAGCCCTCGAGCGGCCGGTAGTCGATCTGGTTCCAGAAGCTGTGGCTGCTGACCGGCTGCTCGCCGAGCAGTTCCTGCGCAAAAGCAGCGTTGAACCGAAAGAAATCCACCATCTCCGACGCCGAGTCGATCTCCGCCTGGAAAGCAGTCTTCGACTGGCCGAGCATGGTCGCGGCGTTCAGCGTTTGCCGCCATGAGGTGGTCAGAAGCTCGGCGGCGCGGAGAAACACGGCCGCCCGATCCTCGAACGGCCAGCTCGCCCACTCCCTGCGGGCCTCGAGCGCGCTGGCAACCGCCTTGTGGACCAGCTCCGGCGTTGCCTTGTGCCACGTCCCGAGCACGTGCCCGTGCTTGTGCGGCATCACCACGCTGGAGGTGAGCCCAGTTCTGTGCTCCTTGCCGCCGATGATCACCGGGATATCGATGGTCTCGGCGCTCATCGCCGACAAACGCGACTTCAACTCGGCGCGTTCCGGCGTGCCCGGAGCGTAGGTGTGATTCAGATCGTTCAGGGCTGGCGGAACACGTCGTTGAGCCGAGAGCACGTCAGTCATGATGAGTCCTTTTGCCTTCTGCCTTCTGCCTTCTGCCTTGGCTTACGCGTGCGCCCCTTCGATCTCCACCTTGATCTGCCTCCACCGCCCCTGCCGGAAGCGGAGCACGGTGAGGACGCAGCGGGTGAAGTGACCCAGGACGATCGCCAGCCAGATGTCGCGTGGCTGCGAGCGGGCGCGATCGCCTGGATCAGCGCACACAGTGCCGATCGGCACGGCGATCTGCGACGCCAGCGTGATGAAGAGCGGGCTGCGCGTGTCGCCGGTGCCCTGCAGCCCGCCGGTGTAGGTCAGCGCGAGCGTGATGAAGAATCCCGACACGGCGAGGTACTGGAGCAGTTCTTCGCCGATGGTCGGCGACCGCGGCGTCGGTGGCGCCGAACAGCCCGAGCAGCGCTGCGGGAACGACGACGAACATCAGCCCGACCGCCGGCGCGACGCGCAAGGCCGATCCGCGACGCGGTGTGCACGCCCTGCATGGCCCGTTCGGGATGGCCGGCGCCGAGGTTCTGCCCGGCGATCGTCGCCGCCGCGCCCATCAGTCCGACCGACGTCCAGGTGATCAGCGAGAACAGCTCGGTGTAGCCGATCGCGTAGGCGGCCTGCGCCGCGGCGCTCTGCTCGAGCGAGCCGATGAAGCGCAGCAGCATCACGCCGGCGACGTTCATCGCGATGCCCTGGACGCCGGTCGGCAAGCCCGAAGCGGAACAGCGACCGGATGATCGTCCAGTCGGGCCGCCAGTCCATGTGCCGCGGACAGCTTGATGACGAGCCGGCCCTTGAACAGCTGGTACAGCGCGTAGGCGCTGACCGTGCTCGACGCGATCACGGTGCCGATCGCCGAGCCCATCGTGCCGAGCGCCGGAATCGGCCCAGGCCGCGGATCAGGATCACGTTCAGCACGACGTTGAGCATCGTCATCGTCACGCCGAGGCGCAGCGGCGTGCGCGCGTCGCCGGCGGCGCGCAGCGCCGACGTCAGCATGAAGAACAGCAGCATGCCGATGCTGAACGTGAAGTTGATCGCGCAGGAACGGCAGCGCCAGCGCGCGCACTTCGGGCGCGGCGTTGCACGAAGTCGAGCAGCTACGGCGACGCGAAGTAGCCGATCGGCGCCATCACCGCGTACATCGCCAGCGCCGTGAGCAGCGCCTGCTGGACGGTGCGGTTGACCTTGCTCGGCATCGCCGGCGCCGACGTAGCGCGCCACGAGCACGGCCTGCCCGGTGAAGAGCGACGCCATGAAGACGATGACGACGAGGAAGATCTGCCAGCTGACGCCGATGGCGGCGTTGGCGGTGTAGCCGATGCAGATTGCCGACCAGGATGTGATCGACGACGCCCTGCAGTCCGGCGATCACGTTCTGCAGCATCGTCGGCCACGCCAGCTTCCAGACGGCGGGGCCGATGGGACCTTCGACGAGCGAGCGATCGAACGGGTTGTTCTTCGGCTGGCGCCGGCTCAGCCATATGGCAGGCGTGCGGTCAGGTCCGAGGCAGCTTAGATTCTTACATCAGTCCGGGCGACCTTGACCGTGCGTTCGTCAGCCGACTTGCAACGTCCTAGGCGCGGCCCGGGATCGGCCATTTCGTCCTCAAACGTCGAGCTCAACCGCATCTTCGGCCCGGTCCATGATGAAGCGGAACCGCGCCGACGCGTCCTTGCCCATCAGTTCGTTGATCACGCGATCGGTCACGAGCTGATCGGCGATCGTCGCACCTTCAGCAGGCGCCGCGTGCGCGGATTGAGCGTCGTCTCCCACAGCACCTTCGGCATCATCTCGCCGAGGCCCTTGAAGCGGGTGATCTCCGGATGTGGCGCGGCCGGCCGCTGCCTGACGATCTGTTCCTTCTGGTGCATCGTCGAGCGCCCAGTAGGTTTCCTTGCCGATGTCGATGCGGTAGAGCGGCGGCTGCGCGAGGTAGACGCGGCCGGCCGTGATCAGCTGCGGCAGGTGGCGGTAGATGAACGTCAGCAGCAGCGTCGCGATGTGATGACCGTCGGAGTCGGCGTCGGCGAGGATGATCACCTTGCCGTAGCGCATCCGCGCGAGGTCGAAGTTCTTGCCGACGCCGCAGCCGAGCGCGGTGACGAGATCGGCGAGCTCCTTGTTCTCGAGCACCTTCGCCGTCGACACGCCCTCGGTGTTGAGCACCTTGCCGCGCAGCGGCAGGATGGCCTGGCGCGCGCGGTCGCGGCCCTGCTTGGCCGAGCCGCCGGCCGAATCGCCCTCGACGACGAACAGCTCGCTGGTGATCGAGCCGGGATGGTGCAGTCGGCCAGCTTGCCGGGCAGGTTGACGCGCCCGGCGGTCGGTCCCTTGCGCACGACCTCCTGCCTGCGCGGCGCGGCTCGCTTCGCGGGCGCGCGCCGAGAGGATGATGCGCGCGACGATCGCTTCGGCGATCGACTGGTTGTTGTTCAGCCAGTGCTCGAGCGCCGGCCGCACCAGGCCGTCGACCGCCGACATCACTTCGGGGTTGTTGAGCCGATCCTTGGTCTGGCCCTGGAACTGCGGCTCCTGGACGAAGACCGACAGGACGCCGGTCATGCCCTCGCGGATGTCTTCGGCGGTGAGCGTCACGCCCTTCGGCGAGAGGTTGTGCGTGTCGATGTAATTGCGCACCGCCTTGCCGACGCCGGCGCGCAGGCCGTTCTCGTGGGTGCCGCCCGATCCGGTCGGGATGCCGTTGACGTAGCTGCGGAGGTGCTCGTCGGTCGACTCGGTCCACTGCAGCACGAACTCGAGCTTGACGCCGTTTTCCTTCTCGAGCATGAACGGCGCCTCGTGCACCGGTTTGGCGCTTGCGCTCGCTGACGATCTTCTTCAGGTAGTCGACGAGCCCTTCCTGCGTGCTGGAAGACGTCCTTGCTGGCCGGTCGCCTCGTCTTCGAAGCTGACCTTGACGCCGCGATGCAGGTAGCTGGCGACCTCGAGCCGCTCGCGGATGGTCTGCGCGTCGAACTCGACCTTCGGGAAGATCGTGCGGATCCGGCCTGAAGAACACCGTCGTGCCGCTGCCGCGCGCGGCGCCGACCTTCTTCAGGCTGCCGGTCGGCTTGCCCTGCTTGAAGGACATCTCCCACTGCTGGCCGTCGCGCCGCACGGTGGCGACGAGCTCGCGCGAGAGCGCGTTGACGACGCTGGCGCCGACGCCGTGCAGGCCGCCGGCCGTCTTGTAGTTGCCGGCCTCGAACTTGCCGCCGGCGTGGAGCACCGTGAAGATCACTTCGAGGGCGCTCTTCTTCGTCTTCGGGTGCACGTCCACCGGAATGCCGCGGCCATCGTCTTCGATGGTGATCGACGAGCCGTCCTTGTGCAGCGTCACGCGGATGTTCGAGGCGTGACCGTTCATCGCCTCGTCGATCGAGTTGTCGAGGATCTCCCAGACGAGATGATGCAGCCCGGCTGCTGCCGACGCCGCCGATGTACATGCCGGGGCGCTTGCGGACCGGCTCGAGGCCTTCGAGGACGGTGATGTCTTTGGCTGTGTAAGTGGCGGACACTTCGGGCAATATTCTAACGGACGCGTGCGGAGTTATCGGCAGGGTGCAGCGTGCTTCTCACTTCTCACCTCTCACCTGTCACCTCTCTGAAGCCGCCTGTTGTCCTCGTCCCATCGCCAGAGCGATGACGTCGAGACACCCTCTCCGGGCAGCGTCATCAGGTGCACGCCTCCCAGCCAGCGGTTGATGCCGTTCAAGGCGATGCGATCCGCTTCGCCGGCGAGCACGCGCGCGCCGGTCTCGGTGAGCGTCAACCGCGGCGCCGGGTCGTCTTCCCGCCACCACTCGGGATCGCCGAAGCTGGCGGGCGCTTCGCCGACGACGGTGACGAGCGGCTGCGGCGCGGTGATGAGCGAGCGGATGTGATACCACCAGCCGAGATCGCCCATGAAGATGGCATCCTCGACTTCGTAATTCGAGTCGCGGAACGCGGCCCTTAGCGGCAGTGGGCCATCGGCGAGCGCGTCAAGCGTTTGCCGTTCGGTCCGCGACAAGCCGCCCTGCACCGAGGGGAACTGCTGCAGGTGGCGGGACAGCGCGGAGCGCAGCGTTGGCCAGGCGCCGGGATGATCGAAGCGCAACACGCCGGCCGGGTCTGGTGAGCGGAAGGCCGCCCATGCCGCGATCGCCGCGTCCCAAGCATCTTTCGAGACGGGCCGGCGCTCGTCGAACCACCGGGACAACTGCGCGTCGGGCTGTGCCGTCAAGTAGTCGTCGGCGAGAATCGCCGAGACCGAGGCGCGACGCGCGTCGCCTACGTCGCGCAACTGGCTCAGCACCTGCAGGACGTGGAGCTGATCGTAGAGGTCGTGCTCGAACCAGAGGACGACCTCGTCATCGTCCCGGGCGCTCGTCGTGAGCTGCTCGTCACGCGCCTTCATCCCGGTCTCAATCGCTTCGACGTCGTTCCATTCGCGGCCGAGAAACTCCGCACGCTCGTGGCGCAGCTCGGCCTCCGACAACCCGGCCCGGACGGGACCTTCGTGAAGCACGTCGTCCCAGGGAACGATCCGCCCCGGCACGCCCAGATCGTGCAGGCGCGAAACCGCAATGGAACCGTTGGTGACGTGAAGCATGGTGATGAGATCGGGAGTTGGAACCGGGAGTCGGTCGGGAGTCGGGGTGACCTGGGTTCGGTGACGGTCCTCAGCGCGGATAGACGGTCTCGACGTAACCGTGCCGCTCCGTCCACTGCACGCGGCGCAGCATATCGTGTTGGCCACGCGAATTGACGAACACGAGGATTTCCCCGAACCGACCGCGCTCGGAGTCGCGGATGGCGCGGGCGATGGCGAGCGCCTCATCAGGGTGTCCCGCCTCCACCTCTACGACCAGCGCGCGATGCGCCGCGATCCGATGCGTGACCCGCCACCGGGGCGGCGGCGCTGGCCCCAGCGACACCGTTACCGCGATCAGCGTCGCGGTGACGACGGCTGCCGCAAAGAACGCCAGGACCCGCAGCACCGCGGTACGATAACACCGCCCGCGGCGCGCCGTTCGGCTCCCGCTGCCAACTTCCGCGTCCCGGCTCCAGACTCCCGCCGCGAGCTACTCCCGCTTCCGCCGCGTCGCCGTCCGCTTCGCGGCGGTCTTCCGTGTACCCCCCGCCGCCTTCCGCGGCGCGCGGGTCCGGGGCTTCCGGGCCTTTACGATCGACTCGAGAATCGCCGATTCGTTCGACTCGGGCTGCTGCTCCGGATCTTCGATCTCCGTCGCCGGCGACGGGCGCGTCCCGACTTCGCCGACCTTCAGCCGGGTGACGTCGACTGCGCCGCCCTGGATGCGATTGCCGATGTCATCGTCCGGGAACTCGGCTGAAACGATTATCGCGGACGGGATCTGGTCGTGCACCTCCGGGCCCTCGCCGGTCTCGTCAACCACCCCCGGCACGGCCTGTCCGCCGTTGAGCAACGACCAGCCGTGCGGCACCGGACCGCGCGTCGAAGCGTCGGAACCTGCGAACACGCGCAGGCCGCCCTGCCGATCCCGCTCGAGCTTCAGCAACCCGTCCTTCTGGCACGCGCGCATGAGCTCGGCAATCGAGCCGTAACGGCGCTCGTCGAAGCTGGGAACCGCGGCGCGCAGGAACTGCTTGAACTGGCGCGGGTACATCGGCCAGCGCGGCGGCGTCACGGCCTCGGCCAGCACGCGCCGCACGAGCAGCACACCTTCGCCGAGCGATGCGGCGTCCGCCGGCTCACGCCGCCCGTGACCGTGCTCGTCGCGCCTTGGGGCATAACCAGGGGCGATCGCCGTCCCCTGATCCGCCGACGCATGATCTACCGGCGCGGCGACGACTTCGCCTTCGACGAGCGGCGCTGAATCGGCGGCCTCGCCCGCTTCCGGGGCGACGGCCGGGATGTCGGCCGCAACGACCGCCGAAACGACCGCGCCTGGTTCGCCTTCGATCAGTTCGACGAGGGTGCTGCGGCCCTGGTGCTTGAGCGTGACGAGCCCGTGCGCTGCCAGCTTGTCGGCGAAATCCCGGAAGCTCGACGAGCCGTAATCGCGCTCCGAGAACGACGAATCGAGCTGCAGCAGCGTGCTCTTGAGCAGCCCGAGCTGCGGGGTCACCTCGCGATCGGCGAGCACCTTGAGGGCGCGCTTGACCAGCGGCACGGAGACGTCGATCGGCTGCGAGCCGGCGGCGACGCGCGGCCGTTCGCCCTTGTCCACCCGCGGGGCGCGGGGATGGGGCACGACGTTCTCGTAGGCGATGAACTCGGTGCAGTTCTTCTGCATCACCTGGCTGGTGAACGAGCGGCCGCCGACGACGAACACTTTGCGGTCGTACTGCTTGAGCTTCTCGACGAGCGTGATGAAGTCGCTGTCGCCGCCGACGATGACGAAGGCGTTGATGTGGGCGTGGGTGAAGGCCATCTCGAGAGCGTCGAGGGCGAGGTTGATGTCGGCGCCGTTCTTGTCGCCGCCGGGCGTCATGACCCGCTGGACGAGCCGGACCGCGTGATTCGACATCGCGCGGCCGTAGTCCCCGGAACGCTTCCAGTCGCCGTAGGCGATCTTCGTCACGATTTCGCCGCGTTCCTTGATCGCCTCGAGCACCGCCCCGATGTCGAACGGCAGGCCGAGCGTCGTCTTCACGCCGATCTCGACGTTGTCGAAATCGATGAAGACGGCAATCTTCAGTTTTTGATCAGACATTCGTTTTCCTGATTCCTGATTCCCGGTTTCCGGTTCCCAATTTCTAGAATTGGAAGTAGATGAAGTCGAGGGAGACGCGGCTCCTGAGCACCAGGATGAGCGTCACCATCACTCCCGCCGCCGCTGCCTGCAGCAGCGTCCGGCTGATGCTGGAAGGCCCCATGCCGTCCAGCGCGCCTCCGCGGCCGCCACCAGCCGCCAGCGCCGCTCGCGTCCAAGTGCCCAGAGATCGTCCAGGAACAACGGCACGCCCCCGGTGGCGGCCAGGACGAGCAGGTAGATGCCTACCTGCCGCTCCATCACCGTGCTCTCCGAGGGGGAGAGCACGAGCCACCGCCGCAGAAAGTCGGGGTTGGTCTCCCGGAAGAAGAGCCAGCCGACAATCGCCGCGGTGACGGTGAGGGCGATCTGAACGAAGGCGAGCGGACCAGGCCAGCGCTCGGGCAGCTTCAGCAGCGTCCCGACGGTCCGCGTGGCGACTACTAGTGTGCCATGGTAGAGGCCCCAAAGCACGTAATTCCAGCTGGCGCCGTGCCACAGCCCCGAAACCAGGAAGGTGGCCAGGAGGTTGGCCTCGCGCTGCAGCGCCTCCACCCGGTTCCCGCCCAGCGGAATGTAGACGAAGTCGCGAAACCAGGTCGAAAGCGAGATGTGCCAGCGGCGCCAGAAGACGGTCGGGCTGTGCGCGATGTAGGGATGGTTGAAGTTGAGCACCAGCTCGAAGCCGAACCAGCGCGCCGTCCCGCGGGCGATGTCGGAATAGGCCGAAAAATCGGCGTAGATCTGCAACTGACGCCGCCGAGCCGGCACGGACGTTGCACAATGGACGGAATGAGGTGCCGCATGCGAATCGCACGTCTTCAGAAGTGGTCGGCCGTTCTCGCCGTCGCCGCGGCCGCGACTGCGGCCTATGCCCAGGAGCCGTCGTCGCAGAAGCTCTTCGAGTCCGGCAAGTACGCTGAAGTCGCTGGACGGGGGGGTTCGGGTTCGCCCGAGGACCGCTATCTTGCCGCGCTCGCGCACCTGAAGGCCGGCAATGGCGACGCCGCGACCGGCGAGATGAGCCAGCTGCGCGACAGCGGACCTGACGATGCCTGGAAGCAGATCGGCGCGTCAGGCGCGGCCATGCTGCAGCACAACGACGGCGAGGCCGTCGAGGCCGGCAAGCGCGCCACGGCAGCGGGTGGCGACAACCCCTACGCGCACTACCAGCTCGGTCTTGCCGCCGCCGGCGCCAACGACTTCGCGCTGTCGGCGCAGGAGTTCGAGCGCGCCGCTGAACTGAAGCCGGACTTCGCCTACGCGCACTACTACGCCGGGCAGGCGTTCCACAAGCAGCGCAACATGGGGAAGGCTGCGGAGCACTACCGGCGCTTCCTGGACCTGGCGCCGGACTCGCCAGACCGTGCGGCTATTCAATCTATCCTGAGGACTCTTCGCGGGTAGTCCTAGCGGCCTTCCCAGGCGTCGCGCACGGTGCGAGCTACGAGGCATGGGCGCGGGTTCCCCCTCCCGCGAGTTCAGCCGGACAGTCCTCGCAGTGATGTTAAGAACGGAGCGCACAAAAAGGGCGTGCGCCGTCTTACCGGCGCCTCCTGTCTCGGCCGGCCTCGAGGTCGGGGACCGCGCCGCCACGCCTCATGGGCTCGCACGCAGCGCTCGTCGATCCGAGCGCCGTCCAACCGGCGACCTCGTGTGCCGGTCCGTCTGTCGTGGGCCCTCCGGCCCTGTTACCAGGCTCCCGCCCCGATCTCCAAGACAAACCGGAACTGATCGACGCGCGAAAACCCCAGCGCCTGCAGGCCGGCTCGCAGTCCACCGAAGCTGTAGCCGAAGACGAAGGGCCGCATTCTGGCCGGCAGCTTGGCGCGAAAGCGAAAGCCGGTTTCCACGACGAGCTTCCAGTTCGGCGGAACGATCACGTCTACGTCCACCGGCCCGTGGTCGGTCTCAATGGTGCGGGTCTCCCGAGTCGTCACGTACTGCCGTCGTCCGCCGCCCGAGACGTAGTAGTCGGCCCACCGCGACGCGGAAGGCGTGAACAGCAGCTCGCCCGTCGCGTCCCGCGGACTAACGGTCACGCGTGGAACGACCCAGCCCTCGCGCATGTCGAGACCCTTGAAGATGAGGGCGGCCCCGAGTGTTCGCTCCGTCACGCGCAAGCTCACCGACAACCACGAATCGGGGAGGTTCAACTCGGACAGCGCCCGCTTCAGGCTCCCCGCCTGATACTGCGCCGGCAATTCGTCGCGGCCGAAGCGATGGTCCTCCATCATGTGGAGGAGGCGGGATGGCTGCGGCGAGATCGTCTCGCAGGCAGCGACGGTGTTCGCCGGACGAAGTTCGTACCGGCCGAGCGAGGGCTCCCCGTCGTGATACGAGCGTTGCCGGTCGGTCACCTGGAGAAGCGGTGAATCAGGAGGGCGAAGCCGCATTGCGGCGACGCGCGGCTTGGTCATCTCAGAGGCATAGGCCGAGGACAGCAGTACTCCCTGGCCAAGCGAGTCGCGGACGCCCCAGGCGTCGTTGAGACGCTCAGTTACGTCGTAGCCCCGCATGTACGCCCCGTCGGCGTTGCGGTCGGGTGCGGTGCTGTGCTTGCCCTCTTCGACAAAGAGCGTGACCGGATACTTGATGTCCGGCCGCACTTTTAGTGTGTTCGAATACCAGCGGCTGCCGTGCGCGAGCCCCTCCACCGAGGCGAGCCGCACGCGGCGGCAGCCCGGGTCGCCTTCGAGCCAGACCTCGAACTCCGCGGTCTCGAGATCGTGAGGATGGCCACCCACGCCGAAGTCTTCCGAGTAATAGAAGTAATACTTGAGGATGAAAGACTCGACCTTATCGGCAAAGGCCGGATCGCCCTCCTCTGGCCGGGACACCGGCGTGTCACCGTGATACGTGAGCTCGGTCACCTGGTAATAGACGACCGGGTGATCGGCGGCCGTGTCGCACGGATGCGCGCTGGGAATCGGCGGACGCCCCTCGGCCAGCAACGGCTCGTCGGCCGAGAACCAGAGCATGGGCGCCAGCAGCCCGGCGATCTCTCGCAGGCTGAGAGGCTCGCTTCCTTGCCAGATGACGCCGGGTGTCGTGACTGCCGTCGCCGGCCCGCACGCGTTTGGGGACTGCGCGCGCGCGGGTGCCGGCGTCAGGCATGCGAGCGCGGCCAGTAGAGCAGCTACCCGGCGTTGCCAATCACTCACGACGTCTCCTGATCCGCCGACGCGTTTGGGAATGCGGGATGACCACTCGCTGGGAGCGCGCTCATGATCCCGAACCTGCGATGCAGGGCATCGTAATGCCGAGGCGGCGAAGCCGATTCGCGGCCAGGTCACGGCCAAGGTTATGCCGAAGACCTGGGCACGCCGCTGGGCATCTTCGGGATGAGCTGGCTCGCGGTGGAAGGTGGTTGGGGCTCGCTCCCCGAGAAGGTGACCTGGCAGCACCTCTTCGGCGCGGCTAGTCTTGCCGGAATCGGATTCACCATGTCGCTCTTCATCAGCGACCTGGCGTTCGCCGACGACCTGCTGATCCCACCGGTAAAGTCGGTATTCTGACTGGGTCAATAGCATCCGGGGTTCTGGGGTTCGCGGTGTTGGCGCGGTCACTTCCCCGCTTGACAGTGACGAGACCGGCGTGTCCTGGTCAGTGTTCCGGCTCCGCCTCGATCTCGCGGTGCTCGTCGGCCAGTCTGCGCTTGCCGGCGTGTGTGAGCCAGGCGTCCTCCACGAACGGGTAAACGGCGGCAAGCGGCAACGAGACCAGCGCGCCGAGTACGCCGCCAAGCTCGGCCCCGACCAGGAACACGCCGACCACCGCGAGATCCGAGAGCTGCAGCTCGTGGCCGTAGACCTTGGGCGTAATGTAGTAGTTCTCGATTGTGTTGTAGAGCACGTACAACCCGGCGACGGCGAACGCGACGGCCGGCGATACCAGCGCCCCGAGCAGCACCGCGGGAGCGGCGGAGAGAAAGAAGCCGACAATCGGCACCAGGTCGAACACCCCGGCGAGCACCGCGAGCAGCAGCGCCGCCGGCACACCGAGCAGCGCGAGCATCAGCCACGTGTAAAGAAACGCGAACATCGAGGTGATCACGTTGCCGCGCACGAACGCGACGATCACCTGCTGACTGCCGGCGGCCACCTCCTCCACCGCTGCTCGATGTTGCGCCGGCACGAACGCCATCAGCCACTTGTAGGTGCGGCGTCCGTCGATCAGGAGGTACGTGGCTACGACAAGGGCGACGACCAGCGCCGCCAGCCCGCTGATCAGCATTCTGCCGAGCTGCGACAGCTGCGAACCGAGGCCTTCGTAGCCGGACAGCTGGCTGGCGATCTCCGGCGGCAGCCGGGCGACGATCGCGTCCTGGGTTTCCCCGATTCGCGAGGTGAGCAGGCGCGATTCCTCCGACAACGATGCGCCCGACAGGTAGATCAAGGCAGCGAGCGCGGCCGCACCGAGCAGGATGATGGCCGGGGCCGTGAATCCGCGCCGGAGCCGCCGCTCTTCCAGCCACCGCACCACCGGATCCAGCGCCACCGCGAGGAACGCGCCGACGAGGAAGACCAATGCCCACTGCCAGAGGCGGAGCCACAGCCACACGGCGGTGACGACCGCCAACCCCCGCAGAAAAGTCCCGGTGGTGATCTCGACGCGACGACTGTCGCGGCTCATTCGTGCGGATCAGGGAGCAAAGCGCGTTCCAGCCCGAACCTGCGCCCCATTCGCACCCGTCGGACCTGATTAGAAGATGTGCCCTAACCCGAAGTAGAAGCGCCCGCTCCCCAGTTGGTTCGGTTGGCGCCCGGAGTTGGGGATGGTCGAGCCGGGGATGCCGAAATCAAGCCGCAGGAGGCCGATCGGCGAGCTCAGGCGCAGGCCGGCGCCGTAACCGAACTTCAGCTCGCCCCAGGAGAACGGGTAGGTTGGCCCGAACGTGTTTCCGATGTCGACAAACCCGACGCCGCGAACCCAGCCTCTCACCGGGAACCGCACTTCCTGGTTGAGGACGAGGAGCGACGTGCCTCCGGCGATGATCCCGCCGGGCGACCGCGGGCCCAGCGAGTTCTCCCCGTAACCGCGGACCGAGGTCCCGCCGCCCGCCTCGAAGAGATCGACATCGGGCAGGCCAGTGAAATCGCCGCCGATGAAACGCCCGGCGAGAACAACCGGGCCGAGGGTCCGGAATGCGAACTGCTGGAGCAGGACGCGGCCGTAGTTCGAGTCGCCGCCCAGCCAACTCGCGGCGCGTTCGTAGGAGACCGAGGTGAACGTGCCCGAGGTCGGGCTCACCGGATCGGCGCGCCGATCCCAGAGCAGCGCCGTCCGCAGCTTGCCCACGTTGGTGACGAGATCGAGCGGGAACGGATCGAACGGATCCGGTTCCGGATCGAAGTCGTGCAGGTGCTCGTAGCGGTAGCCGTAGGTGAGCTCGAGACCTCGCCGCCGCCGGTAGCGCTGCTCGAAGGTCAGGACCTGCTTGTCCTCCTTGTACAGCAGCAGCTGGTCCAGGCGGACGTTCTCGCTCGAGTTCGAGAAGAACACACCGGAGCGGAGGGGCAGCCCGAAGAAGCTGGCAGTCTGCAGGAACGCCTGCGACCGCTGCAGGTCACGAGCGAAGAGTCCGGCGGCGCCGCCGGTGATCGCCCGCCCGAACAAGTTCTGGTTGCGAATCTCGGCGATGCCGCCGAGGGTGATGTCGGTTGTATCGCTCGCGCCGCCGTCGCCGTGCTCGCGATCCGCCTGCAGCCCGTAGCGGAAGCGCCACGGCGGATACTCCTCCACCGAAACCCGCGCCTGCACCTGCTGGACGCCGTCGACCGGATCGCCGAGCGGCACCGGCTGGATGTCCACCGAACGGAACACGTTGGTGTCGTACAGCCGCTTGCGGGCCAGCGACCACTCCTCGAGGTTGACCGGCTGGCCGATCCGCAGGTGCAGCGCCCGGCGGACAACGCCCTGGCGTGTCCGGGTCGCGCCGACGGTCTGCACGTCCTGCAACACCTGCTGCAGCCCTTCCGTCACCGTGATGCTGACGCCCACTTGTCCTGCGTCGTTTGCCGTTGCCGCGGTCGCGCCGACCTGAACGCTGTTGTAGCCGAGACGTCGATAGAAACGATCGACGCGGTCGCGTGCCGCCTCGACCAGCGACAGGGTGTAAGGCCCGCCCTGCGCGATCCCTGCAGCGCGCTCGGCCGCGGTTCGATGGCCGTCCGACACGCCGGACCACTGGATCTCGCCAATCGTCGAGCGGGTGCCTTCGTCGATCCTGATCGGCAGCACCGCCCGCCCGTTTTCGACGATTGGGGCATCGACCGTCACCTGCGCGTTCAGGAAGCCCTGCTGCCGATAGAAGGCCCGCAAGCTACCGGCCAGCGCTTCGTGGTCCATCCAGCCGTAATCGGACATGTTCCACTGCACGATCATCGTGTCGAGCTCGTTGCGGCTGACACCAGAGTTACCGATGAAGCGGAGCTCACGACCGCCGAGCGCCGCGCCCGGCACAACCGTCAGATGCAGCGTCTTGAACTCGCTGCTCGACTCCATCGTCCCGTTCACGCTGGCGCTGACGAACCCCTGGGACAGCAGCTCGCCCTGGACGCGCGCTTCGGCGTCCTGGACAATGAAGCGGTCGAACACGCCGCGCGCCCACGACTGCTCGATCTCCTTGATGACGGTGTCGCGGACCGCGAAGCCATCGATGACGACTCGCGTCGCGGGACCGGGCGAGACGGTGTACACGACGTTGATGGCGCCCTCGCCGGCCTGATCGCGGCGACCGCGAACCCGAGCCTCCACGTGGCCGCCCTCGACGTAGCGCTTGGTCAGTCCGTCGAGGTCCTGCTGCCATTTGTAGTAGTCGAATGGCTCGCCGGGCTTGAGCTTCAAATCCTTGCGGACCTGCTCGGCCGTGAACGGCGCATACGATCCCTCGAGCAACACCTCTTTCACGTTCAGGACCACGCGCTCGGCAGCGACCCTCCGGGCCGCATTCCCTCCGAAGGTGATCTGGTGCCGAACGCCGAGTCCCTGCGTGCCGTCGTCGCGCGAGATGCCGCGAATCTCGAGATTGGTGAGCGGATAGTAGCTCACGAGGATCGTGGTCTTGCCGCTCTCGGCCAGGTTCTGAGACAGCGTGAACTCGACTTGCTCGCTGAGGCGCTTGGAAAGCGTGAGCCGCGTCACCGGGTCCTGGTCCTGCAGGAGGGCGCCGGGGTCCTCGCGGAACTCGTCGGTGACGACGTCGCCGCGATCGATGCGCAGCGCGTCGAGGCCGATCTGCCGGCCGGTCGCGCCGAGTAGATCTGACGAGAGCAGGGTGAGCGCGTTGGCACCGGTGGCGCTGCCGCCGAGCAGCGCCATCGCGATTTCCTCCTGCGAGACCTCCGGCCGATCCGGCGCCGTCAGGTCGAACTCGAACCGATCCGGCGTGCCGCTCACCGAGAGCGTCACGGTACCGATGTTGCCGACGCGCGTCTCGGCCTGGATGTTGAGATCCGGCTGGATCTTCGTGAGATCGGTGAACGAAATATTGCCGGCGGTGAGGGTGAACGTACGGCCGGCCGCGTAGATACGGCCGCCCTCCTGAAGCGTGGCCTGGCCCGACATGCCCGGACGAGCCGCGGTTCCCACAATCCGCACCTGGGCGGCACCCTCGAAGCGGCCGTAGTTGTTGTCGACGCGGACGTCTTCCACCGTCGTGACCGTGACGTTCAGCCGCAGGTTCTCGAGCGCCGACGGCTCGGCGGCGGCGCCGCGAACCGTGGTCCCGGCGTTGGCCCTGGCCAGAGCCGCCAGGCTGATCGGCGAGGTGTAAGAACTCCGCTGCACCCGGACGTCGCCGCGGAGAATCGGCGGCGTCTCGCCCACGTCGTAGGTGAGCAGCGCGTCGATCTCGCTGCGAAGCCCGCGCGGGTACTCCACCGCCATCCCGAGCACCTGGACGTAGACCTCGCCGTCGACGATCTCGGTGCCGTGCAGGACGAAGCCGCCGTCGATCGTCAGGTTCCCGCCGTTTGCCGATCCGCTCAGGCCACGCAGCTCGATGCGGTTTGCCGAGAGCGCGATCGGGCCAGACAGGTCCGACAGGACAATGCGCGGTGAGGTCAGGGCCACCTCGGCGTCGGCCAGCGTCACCGTGCCGGACAGATCCGGGTTGCTGGTCGTGCCGCCAACCCGCAGGTTGACGTCGGCGGTGCCATCGACACCGAGGCTGGGCACGAATGCCGACAGCACGCGCAGCACGGCCACGCCTTCGACCGTGAGGTTGAGCGCGGGAGGGCCGGAAGACACGTCCACCGATCCGCCGAGCGCCAGCTCGCTCCCCACCGCCTCCCACACCACGTCGTCCATGGTGATGAGCCCGCTGTTGACGGAAATGGTTGTCGGTCGCGTCTGCTTCACCTCGACGCCGGCCGAATCGAAGGTCGCCGAGTCCAGCTCGAAGCGGCCGACCGCGCGCATCGGGTCGAGCTCCGGGATCTTCGCGTCGCCCTTGCCGGTGAACGTCCCTCCAGCCTTGGCGGCATCGACGCGGCCGCTGATCGAATGGAGCGTCAGCGACTCCCCCCTCACGCCGGCGCTGGCGTTGAGATTCGTGAAGGCCACGCTGCTGCCGGCTTCGACGTAGCCGTTGGTGATGTCGAACGAGGCGATGAGGTCCTCACGCCGGTTGGTGCCGTAGAGCGTCGCCTCGAGCCATCCGCGCGTGGTGACGTTGGCTTGGAGCCCGAACGCGCGCGCCGCGGTGACGACGTCCGAGACTTCGCCGTGGAAGTAGCCCGAGAACACGGTGTTGTCACGGCCGGCCCAGGTGCCCTCGGCGTTGAGCGTGCCGCTGCCGATTGTCGCGGTGAGATCCTTCACGGTGACCTCGCCGGGTTGCCATGACACCGATGCCGGCGAGCTCAAGTTGACGGGCACACCGGCCAGCTCTGTCTGCACCTGATGCAGATTGGCGAGCACAGTGGGGGGGGCTTTGCCCTGGATCGCACCGTTCAGCGGCGGCGTCGAGGCTGACTTGTCCAGAGATCTGGGTCGGGAGCGCGTTCAGAAGCGGCGCGATCCGCGTCAGGTCGAGCCGGTCGACGACCGCGGCGGCCCGGTAATCGTAGGGAGCGGCGGTCGCAATGGTGCCGTTCGCGGAAATCCCGAGCGCGGCGGTCTGCAGGCTGAACCTCGCGATTTGCCCAAGCAGTTCCACGTTCAGCTTGCCGCCGCCGGTGATCTCGGGCGCGTCGCCCTGCCAGAGATTGAACGTGAACGCGCCGTTCCCCATCGGCTTGTCGAAGGTGCCGGTGCCGGCAAAGCTGCCTTCGAGCGACACGCGCGTCTCGTCGTCGTCAATCACGGTCCTGCGCCAGGCCAGGTTGGCAGCGTCGAGACGCGCGTCGTACGAGCGGTCCAGGCCGAAACGGCCGCTGACCGTCACCTGCCCCTCGTCCTTGTGCAGCACGAGTTGCGGGACGAACAGGGCACGCTCCTTGAAGGTGACCGTTCCTTCCAGCCCCGTGTAGGCATCGCCGGCGAACTCGAGCGCCGGGCTCGACACCGTCGTGGTGATCACGGGATCGCTCAGCGTCCCTTCGAGCCTGGCGTGAGCATCCAGCGTGCCCTCCGCCTGCCACTGCTCGGGCACCTGGGTCTGGAGCACTCGAATGTCGGGGACGGTCGCATCCAGAGCTCCGCCAAGCGTGCGGTGTGTGAGGTCGATGGAAACGTGCCCCTCTGCGCCGGTGCCCTCGCGGTGCACCGACAGCGGCGACACCTCGATGGCGGCACGGCTCGCTTCGACGGTGGCATCGACAGAAGAAATCCCGACGCCTGGCACGTCGAACGCGGGCGCATGCGCCACGACGGTGGCTCGCGGGTCGGCGAAGGTGCCATCGAGCACCGCCTCGGCGTCAATCGCACCCGAGGAGTCGCGGACTGCGTCCGGGATGCGGATGCCGAACGGCGCGAGCGCGGTGTCGGCCGCGGCCAGGCTGGCGATTGTGACCGTCGCCGGCCCGCGCACGGTCGATCGCGATGCGGTCTCGGCGTTGAGTTGTCCTTCGGCCTTGCCGTTCACGGTGATTCCGCTGGATCGAAGGTTGTGCACCAGCGTCCACGCGGCACCGCTGATCGCCGCCGTGACTGTGCCGGCCAGCGGCGTGGCGCCGCGTTCCACGATCGGCGCGAGATCGGTCTTGACCGACAGCGACCGGCGCGGACCGGTCGCGAATCGGCCGTCGCCATCGAGCCGGGCGCCAATCGGCTGAACGGCGAGGTTGGCGGACCGCATCATCGCGCGCGCATCGACGCCGCGCCACGTCGCCGTCACGGTGACCGGCGCGTCGCCGAACGGGACGTCGACCGCGGCGTTCACCTCGCCGCCGCTCTTCGGCGAGGCGATGACCCGGTTCACGAGCAGCCGGGAGCGATCCAGCATCAGCTCACCGCTGGCGGTCAGCTGTTCCTCGGTCCCGACGGTGAGGGCCGGCGCGTCGAAGCGGGTGACGATCTCGATCGCGTTGAGCGCCCCGTTGATGGTCCCGCGAACGTGCGTGGTGCCCGCCACCGGAATCGGCGGCGGCGCCCAGGTGGCGGCGCGGGCCACGTCCACCTGCCCGTCGAACCCGAGCTCGAGTGACATTGCGTCGAGCACGCGATTGAGGCGGCCCGACAGGTTGAGGCTGCCCATGCCCGTAACCACTGGCATGTCCTCGAGCGCGACGTTCCGGCCGTCGAAGGCGACCCGCGTCTCGAGCGGCTCGACCCGCAGCGTTCGATCCCGCCACTGCACGTCGATGCCGCCGCGGACCGCAAACGGACCCGTGGCGCCGGTGAGCTCGCCAACGAGGCCGCGGGCGAGCGCCGAGTCGATGCCGCTGGCGACAATGCGGAGCGGCATCGAACGGTCGTCGTACAGAAACGCGAAGTCGGTGAGATGCAGGCCGCGCAGCGCCAGCGATCGCGGCGGTTCAGGCGGCGGCCCGCCGCTGCCGCCGGGAAGGTTGCTATCGCCGGCTTCGTCGATCGCGATCGTGAAGCGCCCGCCCTCCACCGCCACGTCGTCAAGGACAAGGCGGCCGGTGTAGGTCTCGAGCGGCACGTTGACGTGAACGCGCGCGGCGGTGAAGAAGGGGCGATCGGCGTCGTCGCGTGCCGCGAGGCGGACATTGATGAGCGTGACGCCGCCGGACAGCAGATTGTAGGTCAGGTTGTCGGCGGAAAGGGTCAGGCTGAAACGCGATTCGAGCGTGCTGATCACCCAGGCAAGAGCCCGGGCGCGCACCGGCGGCGTATGCAGGATCGCGACGAGCAGCACCACCAGGGTCGCCACGGCGGCGGCCCCGATGGCCAGTCCCCGTCGGAGGCGTGACCCCATTTATGAATTCTACCGGGCACCCGGATGGTTCCGGCCTCGGCCATTCCCGTTCGAACGCCTCCTCTGCTAGCATCCGCAGGTGGAGGATCTGTTCATGCGTGTGAAAGCTCTGCTCAACGTGGGGCTCGCGGCGGTCCTTGGCGTGCTGTCCAGCGCAACTGGACGAGCCCAGGCTCCTGCAGTCGAGCTCAAGGTGGGAGACGCCGCTCCGGCGTTCTCGCTGCCGGCGTCGGATGGCAAGACCCACAGCCTTGCCGATTCCAGAGGCAAGACCGTCATCCTGGCCTGGTTCCCCAAGGCCTTCACTGGTGGTTGAACCGCCGAGTGCAAGTCGCTCCGTGAGAGCGGCGCCCTGATTCGGCAGTACAACGTCGACTACTACATGGTGAGCGTGGACACGCTCGAGGACAACACCAAGTTCGCGCAGACCCACGAAGCCGACTACCCGATCATGAGCGATGTCACCAAGGCCGTCGCCAAAGCCTACGGCGTTCTCGGCCCCGGCGACCTCGCCCGGCGCTGGACGTTCTACATCGGTCCTGACGGCAAGATCCTCCACATCGATAGAGCCGTCTCGCCCTCGACTTCGGGCCCGGACATGGTGAAGCAGCTCGGAGAGCTGAACGTCCCGAAGAAGTAGCCGGGAAACACGAAGGGCACGAAGTTCACGAAGAAGTGCAGGGCATGGACGAGGCAGACAGCTGCTTCGCCCTTGCCCTTGTTGCTCTCTGTCGGGACCGCAGTATTCCCTTCGTGCTCTCCGTGTCCTTCGTGCCCTTCGTGTTGTCCCTGACGCGTTCTTGACGTGGGTAACGCCGACAGCTATCGTCCGGGCGTGAATCGTCTTGCGCTCCTCACCTTCACAGTAATTACCGGCGTGCTCGTGCGCGGGGCGGCTTTGGCACCGCCCGACCTCGCCCCCGGCGTTCGCGTCGAGAAGAACCAGCCGGCGAGGATGCGCGACGGTGCAGTGCTGCGGGCCGACGTCTATCGCCCGGCCGCGCCGGGCAGTTATCCGGTGCTCCTCCAGCGCACGCCCTACTCGAAGAACGACGAGGAGGCGCCGCAGCGCTTCAGCGCGATCGCTGCGAAGGGGTTTATCGTTGCCGTCCAGGACACGCGCGGCCGGTACATGTCCGACGGTGTCGCGGTCCCGCACGACGAAGCACAGGACGGCTACGACTCGGTCGAGTGGGCGGCAAAGCTCCCTGGATCGAACGGACGCGTCGGAATGTTCGGCGGCAGTTATCTGGCCACCACGCAGCTCGAGGCGGCGACGACGCAGCCGCCGTCGCTGAAGGCGCTGTTCCCGGCCTCGTCGTACGCGCGGCGCCACGACATGGTGTTCCAGGGCGGCGCGTTCTATCTGAGTGATGGGCTCTCGTGGAACCTGGGGCAGGCCGTCGACGTACGCCGCCGCGTGCTCACGCCGGCAGTGAATCGGGACGGCCCGATCGGCCTGGACGCCGAGCAACGCCAGACGCTGCGCAACACGTGGTACTGGCACCTGCCGCTCAAGTCGATGAACGAGTTGGACCTGCGGCGGTTCGCCCCAGGCTACTTTCAAATGCTCGATCACCCGGGCTTCGACGGCTTCTGGGACCCCGCCGACATCCAGAAGCGGCACGACAAGTTTCTGGTTCCCGCCTTTCACCTCACCGGCTGGTACGACACGCTCCTCACCGGCACGCTCAAGAACTTCACCGGGCTCCGCGCCCGCGCCGCGAACGAAACGGCGCGCAAGTACCAGCGGCTGGTGATCGGGCCGTGGACGCACGCCCGGCCGACGCTCAAGAGCACGGCAATCGGCGAGGTGTCCTACGGTCCGAACGCCGGGTTCGATTCCGAAGGCGCGATGGTGCGCTGGTTCGAGTACTGGCTGAAGGACGGCGACCGCGCGGTCCTCGACACCGCTCCGGTCCGCCTCTTCGTGATGGGCGCCAACGAGTGGCGGAACGAGCAGGAGTGGCCGCTGTCGCGTGCGAAACAGACTCCTTATTACCTCTCGAGCGGCGGCCGAGCCAACACCGCGGCCGGCGATGGCCTGCTGAGCATCAGCCCGCCGGGCGCGAGCTCCAGGCCCGACACCTACACCTACGACCCGAACGATCCCGTGCCGACCGGCGCCAGCGGCGGCTACTCGCGCAACCCCGCGGATCAGCGCGGCATCGAGCAGCGCCCCGACGTGCTCGTCTACACTACCGCCCCACTGTCCGAGGACATCGAGGTTACCGGGCCGCTGGCGGTGACGATATGGATTCAGTCGAGCGCGAAGGACACCGACTTTACCGGGAAGCTGGTTGACGTCTTCCCGGACGGCACGGCACGGCCGCTGGCCGATGGCATCCTGCGGGCGCGGTATCGAAGCGGTCCGGCGACGCCGACCCTGCTGACACCTGGATCGCCGACCGAGATCACGATCGATCTCGGCGCCACGTCGAACCTGTTCAAAGCGGGTCATCGCGTCAGGCTCGAGGTTTCGAGCAGCAACTTCCCCCGCTTCGACCGCAACCCGAATACCGGTGGCGTGTTCGGCGAAGACCGCGACGTGCAGCCGGCGGAACAGGCGATCCTGCACGACGCGGCGCATCCGTCGCGGCTGATTCTCCCGGTGATTCCGCGCCAGGGCGGAGCTCGAACGGCGGCTTCGCCGGGCGCGATCGACGGCGCGGTCGGGACATCGGGTACGCAAGCCGCTCAGCCTGCGGCAAACAGTTCATTCCTCGTCGTCAACGCTCGGCTGATCGACGGGACGGGTTCAGCCGGGGCGCCAGGCGGCGGTTCGCGTGGCAAACGGGCGCATCACCGAGGTCGGTGCGCTCACGCCGGCGCAGAACGAACAGGTGATTGACGCCGGTGGGCTCGTCCTCGCACCGGGCTTCATCGACGCCCACAACCACTCGACCGACGGACTGCTCACCGAGCCGCTCGCCGCGAGCCAGGTGTCGCAGGGCATCACCACGGTGTTCGTCGGGCAGGACGGCAGCTCGCCGTGGCCGATTGCCGATTACCTCGGAAAGCTGCGCGCCGCACCGGCGGCGCTGAACGTGATCACCGGCGTCGGGCACGCGACCGTGCGCCAGATGGTCATGGGCGAGGACTACAAGCGGGTCGCGAGCCCCGACGAGATCGCGAAGATGGAAGCGCTCGTCGACCAGGGCATGCGCGAGGGCGCGATCGCGCTGTCGAGCGGCCTGGAATACGAGATCGGCAGCTATTCGAACACCGACGAACTGGTGGCGCTGGCCCGCGTCGCCGCGAAGCACAACGGCATCTACATCTCGCACACTAGGGACGAAGCGGACAAATCGTTCGATTCGATCCGCGAGTTGATTGCGATCGCCGAGCGCGCGAAGATTCCGGCGCAGAACACCCACATCAAGCTGGGGACGATCGGCGTGTGGCACAAGGCGGACGAGGCCATTCGGCTGCTGGATCAGGCCCGCGCGCGGGGTCTCGACGTCACCGCCGACGTCTACCCGTACAACGCGTGGTCTTCGACCATCACGGTGCTGATCCCGAGCAAGCGCTACGACGATCCCGAAGCGGTGACCCAGGGGCTCAACGACGTGGGCGGCGCCGGGAATATCCTGATCACCCGGCACGCCGCGCACCCGGACTACGAGTTCAAGACGCTCGCCGACGTCGCGAAGACCCAGAACATCACGCCGGTGGAGGCGTTCATCCAGATCGTCAAGGACGGGGGCGCCTCGGTGGTCTGCACCTCGATGGTCGACGACGACATCCGTGCGTTCGTGCGATGGCCGCACGCCATGTTCTCGAGCGACGGCGGCATCGGCATGCGCCACCCGCGCGGCGCCGGCTCGTTCCCGCGTGTGCTCGGCCTGTTCGTGCGCGAGCGGAAGTGGCTGACCCTGGAAGAGGCGATCCGCAAGATGACGTCGCTGACGGCAGCTCGGCTCTCGCTGCCTGACCGCGGCACGGTGAAACCTGGAATGTGGGCCGACCTGGTGCTCTTCGATCCGGTGACGATCATCGATCGCAGCACCTTCAGCGACCCGTTCGTGCTCTCGACCGGCGTCAGGAAGGTCTGGGTGAACGGCGGCCTGGTGTGGGATGAGGATCACACGGCCGGAGGGCGGCCCGGGAGAGTGTTGGGGAGATAGCGCCAGCGAGTCTGGCAGCTGGAGGTGGTATGCGGACAGTGCGTCTCTCGGCGGTCGTCCTAATCGCAGCACTCTCCGGCGCGGCGACGTTGGCGCAAGGGGCGCGGGCGGGCGTCATGGTGTTCGAGGGCGCGCGGATTATCGACGGCAATGGCGGGCCGCCGATCACCAACGGCGCACTGGTCGTGCAGGACGGGCGCCTCGTTGCGGTCGGCGCACGCGAGGCCGTGCAGGTGCCGGCGGGCGCGACCCGGGTGGACGTCAGCGGCAAGACGATCATGCCGGCGATGATCAACGCCCACGTCCACATGGGCTACGAGGGCTACACCACGTGGGGCGCTCGCAACCACACGCCCGAGAACCTGCTCGATCACCTGCAGCGTGAAGCGTTTTACGGCGTCGCGGCCGCGACCTCGGTCGGCAGCAGTCCGACGGAGATGTCTCTCCAGTTCCAGAAGGATCAGCAGGCCGGCAAGTTTCCACCCGTGGCCCGCTACCTGTTCATGCCGGGCATGGCCCCGCCCAACGGCGGCCCCGATCACATCCTCCGCGTCGCCACCAACGAGCTCCACGTCGTCAACGAGGTGACCACGCCGGCGGAGGCGCGGGCAGCAGTCCAGCGGATGGACAAGCAGGGCATCCGTCACGTCAAGCTGTGGTTCGACGATCGCGGCAACAGCTATCCGAAGCTGTCGCCCGAGGTGATGCAGGCAATCATCGACGAAGCGCACGCCCTTAAGATGACGGTCCACGCCCACGCCATCCAGATCGCCGACCAGAAGGCGGTGGTGGCCGCCGGCGCCGACGTCCTCGTTCACATGGTCCAGCGCCAGCCGCTCGACCAGGAATTCCTCACCCTGCTTCGCGAGAAGCGGCCGTATTGGGCGACCGTCATCTCGCTCGGCGACCCGGTCGAGGTGTGCAACAAGGATCCGTTCTTCGAGGAGGCGATGCCGCCGTCGGTCGTCGCCAAGATCAGGGCGACGATGGATCGGGCGTCGCTGGTTCCAAGCTGCGGCCCGCTGCCGTCGACTGCCTCGGACCGGGAGCGGCAGATGGCGATCAACTTCCCGAAGATGATCGAGGCGGGCGTGAAGTTGGTACTCGCCACCGACACCGGCATCCATCCGGGACACACGTTCGGATCCGGCGAGCACGTGGAGCTCGCGCGGTGGGTGCAGCTCGGGCTGCCGACGAGCGAGGCGATCGTGGCCGCGACGAAGACGCCGGCCGAGCTGATGGGGCTCACCGACCTCGGCACGCTGGCGCCGGGCAAGCGCGCCAGCTTCATCGTGCTGGATGGGAACCCGCTGGAGAACATCCGCAGCACGCGGAAGATCTCCGACGTCTACCTGGATGGCGTCAAGTTCGACCGCGAGGCCGTCCGCGCGAAGTGGAAGGCGCTGAAGTAGCGACGCCAGCCGGAGGCAGCTGGAGCCGCGCCGCTACTTGACCGCGGCAAGCACGCGATCGAGCGCGTCGTAAGGGGCGAACTCCGGCGACTCGTAGATGTTCCACCCGGTGAACACCGCGATCAGGTCGTACTCGGGCACGACGATCAGGCGCTGGCCGCCGTAGCCGAGCGCGGCGTAGGCGTGCTTGCCAGCGGTGCCGTAGGGCAGCACCCACCACTGGTAGCCGTACTTCCGCGAGCGATCGACGCCGGGGCGCGTGTCCACCTTCGGGCTCGTTGACGCCTCCACCCAGCCCTGAGGCAGGAGCCGCTTGCCCTCCCACATGCCGTCGTGCAGGTACAGATACCCGAGCTTTGCCAGGTCACGAGACCCGATGTACAGCCCGCCCTCGGTGTCGGCGAGCCCCTTCGGCGTCGTCTTCCAGTAGGTGTCGGTGATCCCGAGCGGCCCGAACAGGTGCTCGGCGGCGTACTCGTGCGCCTGCTTGCCGGTCCCCTTCTTGATCAAGTACGAGAGCAGTTCGGTGGCGCCGCTGTTGTAGACGAACTTCGTTCCCGGCGCGTCGGCCAGCGGCTGGTCGAGCACGTACTGAATCCAGTCTTCGCTGTGCTCCATGTTCGCGCAGCTGTTCGCCGGGTCTGTATAGGTGACCGTGCTCTCGTCCCACCTGATCCCCGTCGTCATCGTCAGCACGTTCTCGAGCGTCATGTCGGCCCGGCGGGGGTCCGCGTCTGGAATCTTGAACCCCTCGAACATCGGCATCGCCTTCGTCTGCACCGCCGGGAGCTCGCCGCGTCCAATCGCGATGCCGACCAGCGCCGACGTGAAACTCTTGCTCACCGACTGCATCGTGTGCAGCTTCCCGTGCTTGTAGAAGGGATGCCAGTCCGGATCGTAGTAGTTGTACGGGCCGCGGACCGGGTCACGTCCCTCGAACAGCTTGTCGAAGTCGTGGCTGTACGACTTGTCGAACACCACCTTGCCGTGGCGAATGACCAGCATGCTCGTGATCTGCCCGCGCTTGCCCGACGCGAACTCCGCGTCGAGCGCGTTGAGCGTGGGACCGTCCAGACCCTCGGCGTCGGGCGTCGACGAAGGCCAGCCTTTCGTCGGCCACGTCATCGTGGAACCGGTGCCGGATGCAGGCGCCGCGGCGGGTGACGGGGAGCAGGCCGCGAGCGACAACGCCAGCGAGCAAACCAGAAGAGAGCGCATCCGCCAGATGATAGCGGAAACGGATCACTCGTCACGGAGCAGCGTGGCGAGGTTGACGCGCGTCGCGTGACGCGCCGGGCTGGTGCCTGCGAGGAGCGCCGCACCGCCAATCGCCGCCGCGACGGCCAGGGCGCGCGGCCAATCGAGGAGATTGGCGCCGTACACGAGATTGCGGCCGGCCACTGACACGAGCGGCAGCGACAGAAGACCCAGCGCCAGGCCGATTGCCGTCACCGACCCGACTTCACTGCCGACGCTGCGCCACAGCCGGCCCGGGGTAGCGCCCACCGCCTGACGGACCGCCCACTCCCGACGACGACGGATCACGACAAGCACCATCCGCGCGTAAAGGCCGGCGAGTGTCAGCAGCAAGGACGCACCGCCAAACAGCCCGATCGCCTGAGCGTGCAGCCGCGGCGAGCGGGTCCAGGCCACCTGCAGATCGGCCAGCGGCCGCGGCGGACCGCTCGCAATCGCATCGTCCAGACGCCCGAGCTCTTCGCGAACGGCGCCCAGCGCCGCCGCCGCATCCAGGGTCGGCTCCACCAGCAGGGTCATGAACGGCCAAGGCGCCTGGAGATAGGGCAGATACAACACCGCCTCGGCCCGGGGATCGGTCGAGATCGGCTGCCGGACATCGCCGACGACGCCGATGACGGTGACGGGGTTGGCGAGACCGGCGATTTGGAGGCGCACGCCAATCGGATCATCGCTGCCCCAGTAACGGTGAGCCAGGGCCTGGCTCAGGATGCAGACGTCCGGAGCGCCGGGCCCGTCACGATCGTCGAACAAGCGGCCGTGCAGCAGCGGGATGCCGAGGGCACGAAACGCGGCCGCATCCACCGCCGCGGGCGACGCGCTCTGCGCGTCCGAGACCGTGGTCCGCCCCTCGATGGTGAACCGAAGGTTGCCGAGCGCCGCGGTCGGCGGCACGTAGCTCGAGGCCGATACCGTCCGGACCTCAGGCCTGCTGCGGATGACGGAGAGCAGCCGCGTGAAGAAGTCACGCTGCGAGGCTTCGGTCGCATAGCGCGTTTCGGGCAGGACGATCTCGAGCGCCTGCCGGTCCGCCGAATCCGGGCGAGTGAGCTCCGTCAGCGCGCGCACGTTTCGCGAAAGCGCGATCGCCACCGTGCCAACCACCAGGGCGAGCGCGATCTGGCTGGCCAGAGCAACGCGCGATCCGCGACGCCGGCTCGATCGCGTGTCGGTTACCAGGCGCGAAGCGAAGAGCACGCTCCGAAATGCCGGCCCGGCTGCCGCGATACCCACGAAAGCGGCGAACAGGATCACTCCTGCGGCGGCGGCGCGAAGGTCGAGACGCGGTGCGAAGTCGAACAAGCTGTCGGGACCAGAGACGATCGCCGACACGATCCGCAGGCACGCCATCGCGACAGGGATCGCGCCGGCCAGTCCGACCACCGCCCAGAGCGCCGTTTCGATGAGCAGCCCGCGCATGACCTGTACCCGCGAGCCGCCGACGGCCATGCGCGTCACCAATTCCTGCCGTCGTCCCGACCACCACGCCGAGACGAGGGCTCCGACGTTCAGGCACGCCACGGCGAACGTCAGGACAACGATGGCGCTGAGCGAGGCGGTCGCAGCGCCTGACAACTCGAGCAGGCTGTCGCGGAGCGGCACGGCCGCGGCGTGCCAGTCGCGTGTGGTGTCCGGATGCTCGTTCGCGAGCCGTCGGTACTCCGCCTCGAGCTCAGCGCTCGCCTCGGCGGCGGTGAGATTGTCACGGAGCCGGCCGATGGCGCCGACGAGATGGAACTGACGGTTGGCGCGCTCGTCCGCAGTCATGATCCACGGGATCCAGATTTCGAACTGACCGATCGCTGACGCGGCCGCGGGCATCACGCCCAGCACCGAGTATGGAACGCCGTCGATGCGCAGCATCGAACCGACCGCGCCGCGGTCCGCGCCCATCCGGCTCCGCCACAATCGCTCACTTACCACCGCCACGCGTCCATCGCCCTCGAAGTCCGCGTCGAGAATCGCGCGCCCGGCGAGCGGCGCCACGGTCCACACGTCGAAGAACCGGGGCAGGACCTTGGCCGTCTTCACCCGCACGGCGCCGTCGGCGCCGCTCACGTTCACGTCGATCCAGAAGCTTCCGCTCACCGCGCTGAAGGCGTGGACGGACCGCGACCAGTCGAGGAAGTTTGCCGGTGTTACCGCCATCCGGCCGCGCTCGGGATGGCGCTCGATGATGGTGACGATCCGGTCGGCCGACACGAGCGGGAGCGACCGCAGGTACAACGCGTCCAGCATCGACCACATCGCGAGCGCGAACCCCAGACCGGTCGCCGCCAGCAGCATCACCAGCAGCGGAATCAGTGGGGCGCGCCGCGCGGCTCGGGCCGCGGCCAGCAACTCGGTACGGACCATTCTCGCCAAGGCTATCTCACTCCTCGCGCCTGGCGAGGCTCCGCCGCGGACCGGCCAGCTGCCGAGCGGGTTGCGGCTCCGCCCGACCAGGCTCAGTGTCGTCTTGCCGCGCATCCGCGCGGCGTGCGGCACTGCTATGATGCGCGGCTATGGCTCTCACCCGGCGCGAACTCGTTCGGGTCCTCGGCGCGACGGCCGGCGTGGCATGCGCCGCAGACATCCCGGTGTTTGCCGTCAGCCCGCCGCCCGGCACCACCGAGGATCGGACCGTGATCCTCGGCGGGGACGGCGTGGGCCTGACGCCCCGCGCCTACGCTTCGCTCCTGGACCAGCTGGCGGCGAAAGCCGATGTCAAGGAGGACAATTACCTCCTCGGCGGCGAGGTCGAGCGCTTCGAGCAGCACTGGGCACAGCTGCTCGGCAAGGAGACCGCCGTCTTCATGCCGTCGGGCACGCTCGCCAATCACCTCGCGCTGCGGACGCTGGCGGGAACGAAGCGGCGGGTCATCGTGCCCGAGATGAGCCACGTCTACAACGACACCGGCGACGCGTGCCAGACGCTGTCGGGGCTGACGCTGATGCCGCTTGCGCCGGGTACGGCAACCTTCACCCGCGCGGACGTCGAGGCGGTGCTCGCGAGAACGGCGGGCGGCCGGGTCGCCACCGACGTCGGGGCGATCCTGATCGAAAGCCCGATTCGGCGGCTGTCCGGTCAGCTGTTCGACTGGGACGAAGCGCAGCGAATCTGCCAGTTGGCGCGCGAACGCGGGATCGGCACGCACCTCGATGGCGCGCGAATGTTCATCGCATCGGCTTACACCGGCATCTCGCCGGCGGCGTATGCCGCGCCCTTCGATACCGTCTACGTCTCGCTCTGGAAGTACTTCAACAGCGGCATCGGCGCGATCCTCGCCGGACCGAAGCAGCTGCTCGACGGCATGTTCCACGTCCGCCGCATGTTCGGCGGCAACCTCGCCGTCGGCTGGCAGGCCGCGCTCGTCGCCCGCCACTACATGGATGGTTTCACCGACCGCCTCGCGACCGCGGTCCCCGTGTCGGAGGACTTCTACAACCGCATCGCGCACCATCCCAAGGTCACGGTCAAGCGCATCCCGAGCGGGACCAACGTCGCACAGCTGATGCTCAAGGACGTTGACGGGGCGGCACTGGTGCGCCGGATGGCGGAGCGCGGCATTCGAGTGCCTGGTGTCAGCGCCTCCGGCAGCGTGACCGTCGGCGTCAACGAAACGTGGAACCGGACGACCGGGGCGGAGCTGGCGCGCGCCTTCGAGCAGGCGCTCGGATGATCGGAACGGATCGGACGCGCGGCTCGGCAGCGACGCCATCGGCGCAGGTTTCACGCTTCATGGCCCGCTACGACGCCGACATCATCAGCGTCGCGATCGACGCTCGCGCCCGGCTCCGACGCCGGATGCCCGGGGCACACGAGCTCGTCTACGACAACTACAACGCGCTGGTCATCGGGTTCGGGCCGACCGAGAGAGCGTCCGATGCGGTGATCTCGCTCGCGCTCTATCCGCGGTGGGTCACGCTGTTCTTCCTCTTCGGCGCTACGTTGCCGGATCCGCTCGGCCTTCTGAAAGGCTCCGGCAAACAGGTCCGATCGATCCGCCTCGAGACCGCGTCGATTGTGGACACGCCGGGTGTCGGCGCGCTCCTCGACGCCGCGCTGGCGGAGGCGGATCCGCCGATGCCGTCACACGGCCGCGGCCGGGCGATCATCAAGTCCGTGTCGGCCAGGCAGCGCGCGCGGCGGCCGAAGGCGCGCCGATGACCCGACGGCGAGCCATCGTCACAGCAGCGATCGTGACGGCGCTCGGGCCTGGGCCGGCGAGCGCCGCGCCGCGACTCGCAGGCGCCGATGTTCGCGTCGTGTTCGAGTCGCCAGTCGCGTGCAGCGTCGAGCTCGGCGTGACCATCGTCGATGCGGCGCAGGTGGAGCACCGCGTGGAGATTGCCGACGGCGGACGCGTCGATCTCATCGACGTCACCGGCGCGATGCCGGCGGGCCCGCCGACTGACATCGGACGCACGCGCGCGCTCACGCTGCGGCCGGAAGGCGCGAGCTACACGCTCCGCTACCAGGTGCAGCTACCGCAGGCCCGCTCCGGCCGATGTCCGTTGTGGATTCCCACCGTCGCTGCCGGCGTGACCGCGGCGTCGGTCCGGGTAACCACCCGGCTTCCAAAAGGCGCGCGCGCCGCCGGCACGATGCCGACCTTCCGCTGGAACGGCGACGAGGGCACCGCGACGATCGGACACCTGCCCGCGTTCGTGCGGGTACCGTATGCGATGCCCGGCGAACCGGCGCCGTGGAACATCGCCGCGATCATGGACACGGCCTCGATTGTCACTCTTGTCGGCTCGACGCTGGTGTGGGCGCGCTACCGGCGCAGGCGCGCGACGCGGATTGGAGAGGGTGGTGCCTGAGTCTCCGGGCTTCGGCTGGACGTTCTACGGGTTCTTCGTCGCCGCGGCCGCCTGGATGGGGCTGTACTTCCTCTGGGCGTGGCGGGCCGCCGCCGCGGACCGGACGAGGAGCCGCGATGATCGCTGACCAGAACGTCCTCATCTGGGTCACGCTCATCTACTTCGCCATCGTCATCGGCGTGTCGCTCTGGGGATATCGGCGCGCGACCTCGGAAGTCGAGTTCCTCGCCGCAGGACGCACCATCGGCCCCTGGGTCGGCGGTGCGGTGCTCGCCGCCACCCAGATCAGCGCCGGCACGTTCGTCGGCACGCTGGGCCGTTCCTACCTCACCGGCGTGAGCTGGATGTGGGTCTGGTTCGGGGTGTGGTCCGGATGGGTCACCTCCGCCGTGTTCGTCGCGCCGAAGCTGCGCCGCTTCGGCGCCCTGACCGTCGCCGATTACGTGGGCACCCGGTTCGCGAGCGAGGGCGCCCGCACGCTGGCCGCCGCCCTGATCATCGTCTGCTATTCGATCCTGCTGACCGCGCAGTTCCAGGCGATTGGCGAGATCGCCTCGGCGGTGTTCGGCCTGCCGCCGCTCGTGGCGATGACGGCGCTGCTGGCCAGTACCGGGTTCTACACCGCGCTCGGCGGGGTCAGGGCCAGCTCGTACATCGAATTCATCCAGACGCTGATCATGGTGCTGGCGCTGGTGTGCGCGGTCCCGGTGGTGTTCGTGCACGTCGGCGGCTTCACGCCGCTCGGCGAGTACATCGGGTCGATCGACGCGCGCATCACAGGACAGTGGTTCTCCTGGCGCGAGCTCCTCGCCTTCAGCCTGGCGTTCGGCCTCGGCATCGCCGCGGCGCCCTACGAGATGACCCGCTACTACTCGATGCGGGACGTGGCCACGGTCCGCTACGCCATCGGCGTCTCGATGGTCCTGCAGCTGATCATCGGCGCCTGCGTGGCGACTCTCGGGATGGGGATGCGCGGGGTGTTTCCGTTCCTCCCGTCGCCCGACCAGGCCTCCAGCATCATGGCTTCGACGGTCATGCCACCGCTGCTCGGCTCGCTGTTCGTGGTGGCGATGCTCTCGGCGATCATGTCCACCGTCAATTCGATCCTGCTCGTCACCGGCGGCGCCTTCGCTCACGATCTCTACAAGCGCCTCGTGAACCCGGAAGCATCGGAGCGGCGGCTGGTGTGGGTGAACCGGCTGTCGATCGTAATCCTGGGCATCATCCCCTTCTGGTTCGCGCAGCAGCGACTCGGCGACGTCCAGACCATCGTTATCGAGCAGGCGAAATTCATCGCCAGCTTCTTCTTCGTACCAGTGGTGCTTGGCCTGAACTGGCGTCGCGGCACCCGAGAAGGCGCGATCTGGAGCATGGCAATGGGGTTCCTCGCGTGCCTGGTCTGGACCTTTACCCTCCAGCACAGCTTTTCAGGACACGGGATCGATTCGGTGGAAGTTGGCGTGATCGCGAGCGCGGTCACGTTCATCATCGTCAGCCGGCTGACGCCGCCGACGCCGGAGAAGAACCTCGCGATCTTTTTCGACGGGGAGAGGACCTGAGGTTCTCGGGGTTCCCGAGGTTCGCGAGGCTCTCGGGGTTCGCTCTTGAGGTCTCGGGTGTTGGGAGTAGACGATGAAGCTGTTCAAGGACGAAGTGCTCGAGCGGACCGCGCGTGAGGCGGTCCGGCTCGATGAATCACAGGCACTGCTGGACACGTTCGAGAAGCTGGTGCGCGAGTCGGGCACGCCCGACGAGGAGACGGCCGGGCGCTACATCGCCGATCGGCTGACGGCGCTCGGCGTGCCGTTCACGCTCCACGAGCCCGAGATCTTCCTGAGCAACCCGGTCCGGGCCGAGCTCGGCGTGACGCCGTCAGGAGGCGCGCTCCGCGAGCTCCACGCGCGGCCGCCGGCGATGGCGCGCTCCACCGGCGACGCCGCCGTCGAAGCCGAGGTCTGCTACGTCCCGTCGAAGTACACCGGCGGAACCTCGTCGCTGTTCGACCTGCCCGACGCGGCTCGCGGCGGCGGCGCCGACGATCCGGTCCGCGGCAAGATCGTGCTCACCGAGGGCTTCTCGATGCCGGCCTCGGTCGGCGCCTTCGAACGGCGCGGCGCGATCGGCGAGATCTTCATTCACCCCGGGAAGAACGTCCACGAAGGGATCTGCACGTCGATCTGGGGCGCACCGACCGCGGAGTCGATCGGGCGAAAGCCGGCCGTGCCGGTGGCCTGCATCAACCACGCCGATGGCGAGGCGCTGATCGCCGACATCCAGCACGGCCCGGTCCGCGCCTCGATCAAGACCTGGATGCGCGAAGGCTGGATGAAGTGCCTGCTGCCGGTGGTCGAGATCCGCGGCCGCCAGGATCCGGACGAGTTCCTGCTGGTCCACGGCCATTACGACTCGTGGTACGAAGGCATTGGCGACAACGCCACGGGGGACGCGGCACTGCTGGAGCTGGCCCGGGTGCTGTGGACGCTGCGCGATCGACTCAAGCGAACGGTCCGGATCGCGTGGTGGCCCGGTCATTCCACCGGCCGCTATGCGGGATCGACGTGGTACGCCGACACCTTTGCCGACGAGATCGACGAGCACTGCATCGCGCAGCTCGACATCGACTCACCCGGGTGCGCCGACGCCACGGTCTACGAAGAAGTGATGTGGATGGCGGAAGCCGACGCGCTCTGCCGCTCCTCGATCCAGGACGCGCTCGGCCTCGCCGCGCAGCGGGTCCGCCCGCTCCGGGCCGGCGACTACTCGTTCAACCAGATCGGGCCGACCGGTCTCTACATGCTGCTGTCGAACATCCCGGCCGAAGAGCGCAAGCGCCGCGGCTACTATGCGGTCGGCGGCTGCGGCGGCAACATCGCCTGGCACACGCCCGACGATCTGATGGCGGTGGCGGACCTCGAGATCCTGCGCCGGGACCTGTGCGTCTACCTCACCACCATCGTACGCATCGTCAACGCGCCGCTGCACCCGTTCGACTACACCGAGGCGCTGGCCGAGATGGGCGTTGCGCTCGCGAAGTACCAGGATGCGGCCGCCGGCGAGGCCGACCTCTCGTCGGTGAGCGCCGCGCTCACCAGCGTCGCCGAGGCAATGCGGGCGTGGCGGGCCGAGGTGGACGCCCGCGTGGCCGCGGCGCCCAATGACGACGAGCTGAGACGGCGGACCAACGCGGCGCTGCGGCGAATCGCGCGGCTCCTCGTGCCGCTCAATTACGCAAAGGGCGAGCGGTTCGACCACGATCCCGCGCTCAAGTTCGGCATCCTGCCCAGGCTCGAGCCGGTAGCCAGCCTGCCGTCGATACCGGCGGAACTGAGGCGGTTTGCGAAGGTTGGCCTGGCGCGGGAGATGAACAAGGTGCGCGCGACCCTGCGGGCGGTGCAGCGCGAGGTGGGAAGGCCGTAGAAAGGAGAAGGCCGGCGCCGCCGCAGTGGCGGGGCCGGCCTTCGTCGAACTGCGCCGATCAACCGCGCGCGGCGGTAGCCGACGTCGAGCGCTTCGGGAAGATCTCCTTGAACGCCTTCATGAACCTGTCCATCTCCTCCTCGCGCCCGATCGAGACACGAAGGTGGTTGACCATCGGCGGGAACGGACGGCCGACGAGGACGTTCTTCTGGCGGAACTCCTCGATCACCGGCTGCACCGTGCGCTCGTGGAGGCTGACCATGAAGAAATTCGTCTGCGACGGGATGACCGGGTAGCCCCACTCGTCGAGCTCCCGCGAGGTCTTGTTGCGGAGCGCGATCACCTTGCCCCGGATCTCGGCCTGGCCGGCAGCGTCATTGAGCGAGGCCGCGCCGCCCCACTTGACCAGCGCGTTGATGCTGTTCATCGCGAACGGCCGCATCTTGTTGATGATCTCGGGCGTCGAGACGGCGTAGCCGAGCCGCATTCCCGCCAGCGCGGCGATCTTCGAGAACGTCCGCGCGATGATCACCGGCCGCCCGTCCAGCACATACGGAACCGAGGTCGCGTAGGACGGATCGTCTACGAAGTGGTGGTAGGCCTCGTCAATCAGGAT
Organism: uncultured Acidobacteriota bacterium; assembly: GCA_963709325.1. Lineage (GTDB taxonomy): Bacteria > Acidobacteriota > Vicinamibacteria > Vicinamibacterales > UBA2999 > VFZN01. Next base: position 1,859,514 of record CAVPVV010000003.1, read on the forward strand.
TGGCATGTCCTTGGGGATGCCCTCGACGACCTGCTTGATCTCCTTGGCCGGCACCACGACGCCGGTCGGGTTGTTCGGATTGCACAGGTAGAAGAACCCGACGTCCTTGGCGTTCTTGTTGGCCGCGTCGATCATCGCCGGGATGTCCTGGCGGAAATCCTTGAGGAGCGGGATCTTGATCCCCTCGGCCTTGATGCTGGTGGCGTGCTGGTAGACGGTGCCGTAGGTTGGATCCGCGCCGACTACCTTCTTGCCGCCGAGGAGGAACGCCGTGCCGACGACGTCGAGAATCTCGCCGGAGCCGGCGCCGAGCAGGATGTTCTCGGGCTTCACTTTGTGGTGATCGGCGATGGCCTGGACGATGTTGCCATCGGGGTAGCCATAGCGGTTGGCGTACTTCCACGCGTGGTTCATCGCCTTCATGACCGCATCGGGCGGACCCCAGTTGTTCTCGTTGCTGGCCAGCTTCGCGTAAGCGTCGTACTCGGCCTCGGTGCCGCCGAACTGCATGGTCCTGACCTGGGCGAACAGCGGCAGCGACGGCCGCAGCCCGAGGACGCCCATCGCGGCAGCGACCCCTCCAAAAAACCGACGACGAGAAAGCGACTGCCTGACGTCCATGAAGCCTCCAATATTGGGGAAAAGCGCTCCGCCGATTCTAGCGCAGGGCGCGCTTCCGGCGGTACAATCGCATCGGCCTGCTGCAGGGCCGTTTCCCACCCGGCGGGCCGCTCGGCCACCGCCCAACCCGTGGAAAACAACAGTGACAGCCGCTCGACTCGTTAAAAGCGATGAGGCCCTCGGTCAGGCGCCCGGCCACCGCATCGGCTTCGGCCGCCGAGGTCGCCGGCAGCAGCGTGACGAACTCGTCCCCGCCGATCCGAAACACGCGGTCGCCGCCGCGGAAGAAGTGGCGAAGGAACGAGGCCATGGACTTGAGCAGGGCGTCGCCGGCGGCGTGCCCCTGCCCGTCGTTGATCGCCTTGAGGCCGTCGACGTCGAACGCGAAGATGGCGACCGGGAACTCTCGGCTGGCCTTCAGCCGCGCGCTCTCGTCCTCGAAGTGACGCCGGTTGGAGAGCCCGGTGAGCTCGTCGGAGTAGCTCTGTTGGCGGAGCTGCTCCTCGAGCTGCTTCCGGGTGGTGATGTCGCGCAGCATCAGGAGGGCGCCGACGTCGCGCCCGTGCCGATCCGACAGGGCCCGCCGCTCCGCGTCGTACCATCGCGTCGCCCCGCCGACCAGCCACGGCTGCTCGGTGCGCTGGAGCTTGCCGCTCGAGAGGCCGTTCCAACCCAGCGCTCCGGCAACCGCGCTGGTCCACCGCCGCCCGAGAATCGGGCGGTCGGCTTCGGCGAGCACGGCCTCCGCCGCCCCGTTCGCGTCGACGATTACGCCGGCCTCGTTCAACACGACGACGGGATCCGGCATCGATTCGAAGAGCATGTCGCGCGCGACCGGCCGCGGATCGAGCAGACGGTAGCGCAGCACCGCCCAGCCGAGGAACGTCGCCGTCAACCCGAACGCCGGGAGCGTCGGGTTGAGCGGCATTCACGCGGCCACTGAGGGCCACGCCTTGGCGAACTCGTTCAGGATGTTCGCGCCCAGCGGCAGGAGCGTCCCCACCGCCAGCAGCACGCTCTGGAACCGGTGCGTGCGGAACCAGTCTCGCACCAGGAGCCCGACCGCGCCGAGCGTGTAGGCATACGACAGCGCGAGGTGGAACGGAAACACCGGTCCGTTGAGGCCGACCAGCTCGTGGCGAAAGATGACCTCGCGAAAGAACAGGCGGTGAGCGTCGTTGGTGAGCAGCAGCGGCCCGAGCACTATCGGCCAGACGTACACAACCCGCCACGCCGCCGCGCGAGGCGGGTGCCCCACGTAATTGAGCGTAAACAGAAACCAGCTCGCGGTGATCAGGCCGATGCCGGGAAACTTCGCCGCGAACCAGAAGCGGGAGTGGGCCGGGTCCAACTGCTCGCCCAGATAGCAGAAGAGCCACCACGAGGTGGCCACCTCCATCGCGAAGAAATGGACGAACCCCCGGTTCCTCCGGTGCGGCCATGCGAGCACCGCCAATACCGCGGAAGCGCCGCCAATTACCGCGAGCAGCAGCAGGTACATCGACCTCTCGTGTGGCAGCGGATCAGTGCGTTTCCACCTTCTGCCTTGTGCCTTCTGCCTTCTGCCTTATCACTTCCTCTTCAATTCATCCCGGATCTCCGCCAGGAGCTGCTCCGAGGGCGTCGGGCCCGCCGCCGGCGGGGGCGGCAGGTAATGTGCCGCGAACGTATTGAACGGCACGACGATGAAGTAATAGACGGCCGCGGCCTTGAGCAGGAACGCGATGATCGCGTTGATGAAGTTGCCGATGTTAACGGCCCCGACCTTCCAGGCCGAGAAATCGGGCTGCCCGACGACGGCCCCAATCGCGGGAGTGAAGACATCCTTGACCAGCGAATCGACGACCGCACCGAAAGCCGCGCCGATGATGACACCGACCGCGAGGTCGAGCACGTTACCGCGGGCGATGAATTGACGGAATCCGGAGAACATGGCACCCCTCCCCTTTCGGCGCATTCTGCCACGGCCCGGGTGCCCCTTCGGCGCCTGAGTCCTCTCGCCGCTCGCCGTCGTTATCCCAGGACCCGCAACGCGATAACCAGCGCGGCAACCGCGCCGATCAGGTGCAGCCACAACGTCGATCGCCGCTGCGCGAACAGCGCCCCGCATGCGGCCAGCCCGCAGGCAGCGGCGATGAGCGGCCAATAGACATCGGTCAGGGTCGCATCTTTCACCTGCGGCGGTGACGCCCGGCGGCCGGCGTCGATGATGCGGTTGGCGATGTCGCGATCGGCCTCGCGATCGAGCTCGAAGTACTGCCCGCCGCCTTCGCTGGCCAGCCGCTGCAGGCCCCGCCGATCGAGGTGAGAGGTCAGCGGCGGCGGCTCGGTCTCGTCGGCAATCGGCACGTTGGGCATGCGGCCGCCGGCGAGGGTTCCGACGCCGACCACGAAGAGCGGCACGTGCTCGGTGCGGATCCGGTCCACGGCGCGGGCCACCTCGCCGCTCCACGTCTCACCGTCGGAGACGAGTACGAAGATCGGCGCGTTGGATGACGAGCCGTGCAGTTCGCGGTCCTTCTGGAGCACGCGCAGCCCCCATGCCAGCCCCTGCTCGACGTTGGTGTCCCACGTCGTCTCGTCTTCGAGCCGGAAGGGCGACCGCGCGCCGAGCCGGTCGAGGAAGAAGAAGACGGTGTTCGGGTCGCGGGTGAGCCGAACCTGCGGTGTCGCGACCCGCGCGAACACCGTCAGGGCCATGCGGTCATCGTCCCAGCGCAGCGCGTCGCCGAACCGCCGCAGGAACTCGGTGGAGCGCGACCAGCGGGTCCCGCCCGGCACGTCGGCCACGGACATCGACGCCGAGCCGTCCTGGAGAACGACGATGTCGAGGCCGATGCGGCCGAGGCCCGGAGTGACGGCTCGCGGGCGGGCCAGCGCGAGGACCAGGCCCGCGCACGCGATCGCCAGCAGGAGCCAGAGCGGCAAATCGCCGAAGAGACTCCAGCGCTCGCGGATCGGCGAGACGCGGCAGCTCCGAAGCCGACCCAGTTCCGCCAGGCGGCGTAGCGTCCGCCACGCCCACAGCGTCAGCAGCGCGGCCGGCACGACGAGCAGCCACAAATACGCTGGCGCGGCGAACGAAACGGACGCGGGATCGGGCAGCACTTCGATGACCTCAGCCCTTGCGCCGGAGCTTGCCTCCTTGAGCCTCTCCCGGCGGCGCCTCTTCCTGACCCGACTCGCGAGGAATCAGGATCTCGAACTCCTCGACCTTGACGTCCGCCGGCGGCCCGCCGGGAACGCCGTGAATGGTCGGTCCGCGCGGCAGGTCCGTCGTTGGCGGCCGCCCTGCTCGAGGCACGACGTCGTTCTTGACCCCTGGAGCCGGTTTCATCCGTTCGAGATAGCTGCGCAGGCGGGCGACGTACTCGTAGTTGAACGCAGCGTCGGCGTGATGCGGCGAGGCCTTGAGGACGTTTGCGTAGGCCTGGAGCACGGGATCGAGCCGCCGCGCGCCTTCGGGGCCGATGGCGCCTTCGTCTCGCGCGACCCGGTATGCGGCGTTGGCGGCGACAAAGATCACGTCCGGATCGGTGCTGCCACTCTCGTGCTTTACCAGATCGTCATAGCGCCCGAGCCAGTACTCGACGAGCGCGTGGCGACGGCCGGCCTGCGCGACGTCGCCGAGCGTCCTGGCCAGCGCACCGTCGGGCGGCGCCGCGGTGGCGGCGTCGTCGTAACGAAGCGTCACGAGCTGCTGCCAGGCACCGGCCTCGGTCCACACCAGCGCCGCCTCACTCCGCGCGAGGGCCGCGGCGCCGAACGAAAGCAGCGCCAGCAGGACCCGTACCCAAATCGTCATTCGCATGGATTCCTCATGGAACCGTCGAGAACGCCGGCACGGCCAACCGCAGGGCGGCGGCGGTCGCCCAGAGCGCCAGCGCCACGAGCGCGAAGCTCGCGAAACGGGGTTGCTGCGTCGAGTAGTGCCGCACCCTGATCTCGCCCACCGACTCACGATCGATGTCCGCCAGCGCCTTCAGCAGGCTCCCCTCGTCGCGTGCGACGTAGAAGCGGCCGCCGGCCTTCTCCACGACTTCGCGCCAGAGCCGGTCGGGAATGCCTTCGTTGAAACCCCTGTGATAGTTGGTCCGCACGAAGTACAGCGGGATCCTGTTGTCCGTTGCCGCCTTCAGCACGTCCTCGAGTGGCCGGCCGTTGACGTAGGCGTTGGTGTCCTCGCCATCGGTGAAGATCACCATCACGTTGCCGGCGGCGTCGAGGAAGTCGAAGGCCTTGAAGATGCCGATGCTCTGCTCGACGGCGCTGCCGATCACCGTGCCTGGATCGGGGAACCGCGAGAACTCCGCCGGGTCGCCGATGAGCGCCATGCTGAGCAGCAGGTTGTCGTAATCGCTCGTGAACGGCGTGATCACGTAGGCGCGATTGCCGAATTCGATCAGCGCGATCAGATCCCGATAGCGTCCATTCCGGCGGAGCTCGACGAACCGCGTTGCCGCGGCGATCGTGGTGAAGAACGCCTGTTGCGTGCCCGCATTGAGCGTCGGCGCATTGAAGTCGGACCTCATGCTGTCCGAGGCGTCGATCATCAGCGCGATGCGGCGACCGGGATAGGACACCTCCGACGAGACCAGTGACGCGTGCGGATCGGCGAGCGCGACGAGCGCACACGGCAGGCCGATTGCGAAGAGGGTCGCAGGCACGTCACGCAGCCACGACCAGCGCGCCGCAGGCATCGTCCCCACGAGCGCCGGCAGCACGATTCGCCCTCGCCCGGCCCGGCGAGGCAGGACCAGACGAAGAACGAGCCGCAGAACGACGGCCGCGGCGAAGCCGATCGCGGCGAGCCGCGCGATGTCTCGATACCAGAACGTGAGGCCGGACACCTCCAGGGTGGTCCAGTCCGACGCGATCGCTGCGACAAGGGCGCGCACCGCTTCGGTCACGATTGCGCGTCTCCTTCTCGCCACGCTCGCTGAGCAGACGGCCTGGCACGCCAATCCCAGAGGCGTTCGCGCGCGAGCCGCGCCGCTTCGGCGCGGCTCGCCTCGACCGCCCCGCCGAGCGCATCGGCATCCGGCCGAGCCTCGCCGGAGGCATATCGCGTTGTCGTGAAGACCGTGAGCGCCGACTGCAGAGACTCGAGCCCGGACCGTTTCTGGATTGGCGCGTCAGCGGGAAGCGTGGCAATGACTCGCGCGACGTCGGCCGCGGTGGTCGCGCTGGTCACAGCCACACCGGCGCGGCCCGGAATCAGCGATCGCACCGCCAGCCGGCCATCGGCAGGGGCGGCGCCTGGAGCCAGCGCCTGCTCGCTGACCGGCCGGCCGATGGCTCGGGCCGCGATCACGCGAAGCGCCGCGTGCGCCGCGCTGACGAGCTCGGGCGACCACCCACCTGCCGCTTCAGAAGACACGCGCGACAGCGCGTCGGCGGCGGCACCGAGGACGCGCCGATCGGATGCGCGCGGTTGGCCGCGGACTTCGATCCCACGCGCCCGGGCGACGGCGGCGACCGCCGCGGAAATGGCCAGCACGATGCCCAGTCCGGCGAGCGCGAGCGCGCCGATCTCGAACAGCCGGGCCCGGAACTGCAACGCTTCGATCCGCTCGAGCCCGACGTCCGCGCCGTCGCGGATGTCAACGCCGTCCTCGGGCACGAGCGAGAGCACGTGCACCGGCAACCCGGGCATCACGTAAGCGAAATCGCGACCGGTCAGCGTCGAGTCTTCCGAGACGCGGCTTTGCACTCGGTAAGTGAACGTCAGGTTCGGAAGCGAGACGTCGTTCCCGATCGAATCCGCGTCGAGCAGTCGAACGCTGTAGCGGTACTGGAAGAAACGACGCTGACCCGCTCGGGTGTCGCCTGGATGATCGCCGCCGAGCACTTCGAAGGGCTTCAGCTGAACCGCGGCGACCGTCAGGCGCGATTCGTCCGGCACGACTTGGACCGTGTCGGTCTCAAGCACCGCGCAGGTCAGCCGGACGTCGAACGGTGCGCCGATCGTCACGGCCCCGGTGCTGGTGCGCCACCAGCAGCGGATTGGCGCGACCTCGACGGCGGCACGGTTCGCAGGGCGCGATGGCCCAGGCCTCTGCGCTGGTTGGCGGCCCTGCGCGGCAGCCATCGACGGCACGGCCAGCGCGATCGCAATCAGCAATCGCGAGGCGGCGCGCACACAATTCCGACGTGTCCGCTTCATCTCCCTACCGTGCCGGCTTTCGCAGCCGCCGCTCCGCCACGAATTCGCTGAGCGCCAGGTCATCTTTCTGCGCATCAAGCCCGACTCGGACGACGTCGAGGTCAGCTTCTCGAGCCGATCGCTCCACGCGCGCCTGCCACTCGCGGACGCGTTCACCCATTGTCGCGAAGGTCTGCCTCGAAACGGTTCGCCTGCTGCCGGTCTCGGCGTCCTCCACCTCAATCCATCCCGACGACACTTGAGGCATGTCGAAGGCGAAGGCGCTGTCGATCAGGACGATGAACACATCGTGAGTGGCGTTCAGGAGCGCGAGGTCGCGAACGACGTCGAACGCGTCGGCGAACAGGAAATCGGAGACGAACGGCACGAGCGAGGTCGTCCGGAACGACCCGGCGAGCGTCGTGCTGACGCTGCCGCCGTGCATCACCGGCTCGAGCCCGCGGCGCGAGAGGTATGCGTCCAGGCAGTGGACGACGTGATTGCGGCCGGCCCGCGGCGCGACACCGGCCAGGTGCGTGAAGTCGCGCTCGAACGTGATCAGTCCGAAGCGGTCCTGGAAGAACGAGGCCGAGAGGCCGATGACCGCCAGCGCACGCGCGACCGCGGCGGCGATAGCCGTCACATCGCCCCGCCCCTCGCCCGACACCACCCCGCAGCGCGTCGACAGCGACAGGTCCGCAACCGCCATCACGGTGACGGTACTCGGCTGGTCGAACTCGCGCACGACCAGCGGAGAGAAATTCGTCAGGGTGGACTGCGGCCAGTCGATCGCCGACAACCGGTCGCCGGAATGCCAGTCGCGGAGGCCGACGAAGTCGAAGCCGGCGCCCTCGGCGCGGCTGCGGTGCTCGCCCGCCGTCCGTTCCTGCAGGCGGCGCGCCACGATCAGCTCGATCTTCGTGATCTCGTCGAGATCGACCAGCGACGCCGGTTCAGCGGATCGCCACCTCATGGGATCGGCACCTGCTCGACCACGTCGCGAATGACGTCGTCGGTGGTGAGCCCGTGACTGGCCGCGTGGGGCCCGAGCCAGATGCGGTGCCCGAGTACGTAGGGAGCCAGCGCCTGGATGTCCTCGGGATACACTTCGGCCCGCTCGCTTTGGAGCAGCGCCCACACTTTTGCGAGCCGGCTCCAGACGATGATCGCACGCGGCGAGGCACCGAGATCCACGCCGCGCTCGACCAGTTCTGAAGGAGAACGATGCCGCCAGTCGGTGTCCGGATTGTAGGGACGGGTCGCGGCCACGAGGCGCTGAATGTAGCGGGCGAGGCTCGCGTGCAGGAACACGCCGCCGCTGATCGTCGCGCGCAGCTCGATGATCCGCTGCTTGGAGAGAACCGGCCGGAGCCGGACGCGCTTGAAATCGAAGGCGACCAGCTTCTCTTCTTCCTCCGGCGGCAGGTAGCCGATGTTGATCATCGCGGCGAAGCGATCTGTGGCGGCTTCCGACAGCGGAAACGTGCCCTGCCCGAGCTCGACCGGGTTCATCGTCGCCATCGCAAAGCTGAAGGCGGGAAGATCGTAGGTCTCCTTGCCGACGGTGATCGAGCGATCCTGCAGCCCTTCGAGGAAGGCGCTCTGCGACTTCAGGGGGATGCGGTTGATCTCGTCGAGAAGGATGACTTCGGCCGAGGCCATCGGGCCGAACTCGGTGACGAGTTGACCGGTGGCCGGGTTGATCATCTGGAACCCTACGACTTCGGTGGGCTGGAGGTCGGCGCGGCCCTGGATGCGCGCGAAGCGGGCGTCGCTGATCGCGGCGAGGATGACCCCGAAGAACGTCTTGCCGACGCCAGGCACACCGCGGAGGAGCAGGTTGCCGGCGTTCACCTGCCGCTCGGGCCGCTTCTCGTCGTACGTGGTCGGGATCTCGGCGAGGAGAACGATGTTGGCGAGCGCCTTGGCGGCTTCGTAGCCGACCAGCGCGCGGCTGCCCTCGGCGATCACGGCGCGATGGAAATCGAGGGCCTCCTGCAGATCCGGGTGCATGTTGCGCGCCCCACGATACACGATTGCCAATATACTCGGCGATGGAGGCAGCACCATGGCGACACCGTCTTGGCACGTCCGCGGGCAGTACTACGAGACCTGCAATTGCGACTTCGTGTGCCCGTGCGTACCGTGGCAGCTGTCCATCCAGCCGACGAAGGGTTCGTGCATCTTCGCGATGGCGTTCCAGATCGAGGAGGGTCGCTACGGCAGTGTCGGCCTCGACGGCCTCGGCTTCATCATCGTCGGGTTGACCCCGGCTGAGATGGGCAAAGGGAATTGGTCAGTCGGCGTCGTCGTGGACGAGCGCGCGACCGGAGAGCAGAGGGATGCGATCGCGGGTATTGCCAGTGGCGCCCGCCGGCGGCCCGATGGCAGCTCTCTCCGGTCTCGTCAGCACGCTGCTCGGCATTGAATCCTCGGCGATCGAGTTCACGCGATCCGGCCCGTCCTGGTCGGTGAAGGCCGCGCCGCGTGTGCAGATGTCGGCGGCAGGTGCAGTCGGCCTCAACCCTGCTGCTGCGCCGCTGCAGTTGACTCACACCGGCCATCCCGCGGCCGACACGTTCTCGCTGGCCCGCGCGACCGACAGCCACGTCTCGGTGTTCGGCGTCTCCTGGAACGACACCAGCGGCCGGAACAACGGCCAATACGCGCCGTTCTCCTGGCAGAACGCGTAAGTCCGCGCGTCAGCGCACCAGGATCCACATCGCGAACACGAGGAGCGCGACGCCGGAGAGCGCAGGGGTTCTCTCGCCGAACGGCGCGAACTTCTCAACCAGCACCCAGACTGTGAGCGCGACGATCACGACCAGGTTCATCACGCCTCCGGCAAAGAGCAGCAACATCATCGCCCAGCAGCAGCCGAGGCAATGAAGGCCGTGGCCGGCCCCGATCCGGATCGCGGCCTGCGCATTCCCGGATCCCCAGTGCTGCAGCAAGTACCAGAGCGGCGACCGGCACACGCGCAGGCAAGCGGTCTTGAGCGGCGTCAGCTGATAGAACCCCGCGCCGGTCAGGACGATCGCGGCTGCCAGGGGCATGGCCGGCTCCATCATCGGGGTCAGGATGAGCCCCGCCGAGAGGAAACGCTGCACTGCCGTGGCGCCGATGCTGAAGAGCGCCCACACCAGGACATAGCCCGCGGCCAGGGCATAGATGCGGCGGCCGGTGTGTTCGACGCCGCGGCTCCGCAGCGCGCCCGCATAAAGCAGGATCAACGGCGCCGCCGACGGCAGCATCATCGCCGTCATCATCACCGCCCACATCGCCCAGAGCAGCAGGAGGTGCGGCGCGTCCCACGTGGCGGTCATCATCCACGCCGATGGACCGAGCATGCTGCCGTACATGTCGCGGGCCAGCAGCACGATCCACGCCCAGCAGGCGAGCGGTATGAAGACGATGAGCGATGTGGTGACCCACCGTTCGCGGGCGACGGCAAGCTCGATCAGCGTGCGTGAAGTGCCCGGGGGATCCGGCATCTGAAGTCGCCGCCGTTGTGCGTCGCCTAGGTGGTCGCCTTCATCGATGCGAACAATTCGCTGTGGCGCCGGAGGATGCGCTCCCGCTCCTGGTCGTTCGGCTCCATCGTCCAGATGTTGCCCTCTGAGGTGCCGCCGAGGACGATGCCGTCGCGGCGCGGCATCATGTAAAGGAAGCCGCCCGGGCTCTCGAGGTCGATTTTCAGCCCGCCGGTCGTCGAGTAGTCCACGCCCTCCTGCGGCGCCAGGACGTGCAGCTGCCCCTTCAGCGGCATGATCTCGGTGTCGCCCATCAGATCCTTCGAGCCGAGGCCGGTGCAGTTGACGATGGCCGGCTCCTCGAGGGTGGCAAGCTGGTCCTTCGAGGCGAAGCGGCGGATCTCGAGGCGTCCGCCGAAGATCATGAAGTCCCGCAGGAGTGCGTCGAGTGCAACGTTGGGCTCAAAGCGCATCTCACGCCGGTGAACCACGTAGGTCGATCCGAAGTTGTGCTCGCCGGGCCCGAGCACCGTTCGCTCGCCTTGTACGGATTCGGGCAGGATCGAGATGCCGCCACCCCGCGGTTCGGCGTTCTCGGTCGGCGAGTAGTTGTCCACCCACGACACGCCCATGTTGGGTTGTGCGAGCAGCTGCCACTGCCGGTAGGAGATCTGGACGGCCTCACGGAACTGCGCTTCCCACTCCGGCGTGCGCTGGCTGAAGTCGAGCAGGCCCGAGGTCGGCGTGAACGCGGCTTCGGCCATGTTGGAGGTGGTGTCCGGGGGGACGGCGGCGGTGTAGATCGTCGTCCGGATGCCGCGCTTCTGCAGTAGCCGCGCGCAGGTGATGCCGACGATGCCGCAGCCGAGGACGGCGGCACGCTGATGGCCAGCCTCGCGGACCATGTCGGCGGCCATCGTGCCGGTGCCCCATGAGAGCGACCAGCCGGCCCCGCCGTGGCCGTAGTTGTGGACGAGGAGCTTCTCACCGAGCTTCTCGGGCCGCAGCATGAAGCCGTGCGGCCGGTGGGGGCGAAGGCCGACGGTGGTGCGGATGATCAGCTCCGGGGCGACGCGGAGCGGCGTGACCCGGATGCGCCGGCGAGCGGTGTTGCCGGTTGCGGCGGACGCGGGCCGAGGCGTTCGAGTTGCGCAGCCGCCGAATGCCAAGCCGATGGTCCCAAGCGTGCCGGTCTTGAGCAGGTGCCGTCTGTTCATGCAGGAAGTCCGCGGAGATCATCTGCGCAGCGCATCGGCGCGTCAAGCGAGTGAGGAGCGAGCGAGCCATCGCAGGGCGCCGTCGCGGCTCTCGATGACGGCAAAGAAGCCGTGGCGCCGTTCGTCGTTCATCAGTGCGTCGAAGCGACTGCTGAAGCGAACACGGCCAGGCGGACACACGACGCAGAGCCGTATCCCGTAATTGCGGAGTCGCTGCAGGATGTCGCCGGCGTGGCCGGAGCTGACGTCGAAAAACCCGTCGGTCATGTTCGACGCAGAGAGCACCACGTTTCGCGTGTGATGGGAGAAGCACGCCTCGATGATTCGGTTGGCGTCGCCGGGCATGGATAGCAGGCGCTGGTCCGGGACGCCCTCCAGGAACGCAACCCCGGCCTCCTCTACGCGCGTCAATCCCGGAGTCGCCGTCGCAGCCGCAGGTTCTGCAGCGCGCGCGAACCACCGCTCGTCGGCGAGGACGACCGACTCTTCGACCTGTCGATCCGGAATCGTCCAGTAGCGGCCGAGCAGCGTCACTTTCTCCTCCGGCGTAACGAGCCGGAAGCCATGCCGCTCGTAGAAGCGGATTGCCCAGGCTGCCGACGTCCAGGTGCCAATCAGGATCGGGCGATCGGTGAGCGCGCGCAGGTGCGCAAGGAGCGCGGTGCCGAGCCCGCGGCCCTGCGCTCCGGTCCGGGTGTAGGCATGACGGATCAGGGCCACGTCCTTCACCGGCTGGATACCCATGACCGCGTCAATCCGATCGGCTTCGACGGCGGCCCAGAAGCCCACACCCGCGTCCATCTCCGACTCCAGCTCCTCGAGCGGCATGTACGGGTCGTGCCAGCGGTCGGCGGGGATCACGCCCCGATAGGCTTCGGCGGCGTCGTTGATGACCGCGAAGATCCCGCCGACATCAGCGGTCGAGCATCGCCGGATCACCATGTTCATCCATTGAGCCTTCGTGCTCTTCGCGTCCTTCGTGTTACTCGTTCTCCGGCAGCACCGGGAGCGGCACCTCGCCCGGGATCACCCGCGTGAACCCGCCACGCTGCATCAGCTCGCGCCCCTTGCCGCCGCGGCCGGTCACCTCGTACTTGGCGGTGCTGATCGTCTGCTCGCCGCCGCGCGAGGTCTCCACCGTCATCAGGTCGCGATCGCCGGTCGACGCAATTGCGCCGATCACCCGGTCGTCGTCCTGCACCTTGATGAGGATCACGCCGCGGCCCGGCCCGGACAGGAAGTTGACCTCCTCGACCGAGCAGAGGATGGCGCGCGCGTCTTTGGTCGCGGCGATGATCGTTTCCTCGCCGGTCACGCAGGCCACGGCAACCACTTCCTGGCCCTCCGGCACGCGAGCGTAGCGGCGCCCGGCCCGGGTGCTCGGTTCGACGAAACCCGCCAGCGAGAAACGGAGGCTGTAGCCATCGCTCGTCACTGCCATCGCGTGCACCGGGGGCGCCTCGGCTTCGGCATCTGCGTTCTTCCCGTTCCGCGCTCCGTTCTCTTCCTCTCCTTCCGGCACGTGTCCGATGTCCCCGCGCACTCTCGCGTCGAGGCTGAGCGCGGCGATCACCCGCTCGCCGTCCTTGAACTTGAACAGCTTCTGGACCGGCTCGCCATATCCGGTCGACGCCGGCACATCGACGAACCGAGCGGTGTATGCCGATCCGAAGTTCGAGAAGAACACCACGGTGGCGCGGGTCGAGCCGGCCATCGCGGCAAGGACGCTGTCCCCTTCGCGAAGCCGGGTCGTGGCCAGGTCCTTCACCTCTTTCTGCCGCTTCACCCACCCGTCCCGCGACACGATCACGACGTTGTCCTCGTCGACGATGAAGGCGTCGGCGGAGTACTCGACCTCCTCGGTCTCCTCGATGCGGGTGCGTCGCGGGTCGATCTTCGGATCGCCGTACTTCTTCTGGATCTCCTGCAGCTCATCGCGAACCAGCGTCCAGCGGCTGTTCTCGTCCTTGAGCAGCGCGTTGATCTGCCGGGCCCGCTTGCGCTTTTCGGACAGCTCCTGCTGGATGACGAGGATCTCCAGGCGGGCCAGCCGATAGAGTTTCAGTTCGAGGATCGCGTCGGTCTGCTCGGCGTCGAGCGAGAACCGCTTGATGATCTTCTCGGCGGCGTCGGCTTTGCCGTCGCTCTTGCGGATGATCTTGATGATCTCGTCGAGCGCGTCGAAGACCTTCTCGAATCCCTCGAGGATGTGGATCCGCTTCTGCAGCTGGCCGAGCTCGTGCTCGAGCCGCGACGTGACCACATCGAGGCGGAAGTGCAGGAAGTGCCAGAGCATCTGCTTGAGATCGAGCCGCTCGGGGCGTCCGACCTCCGCGTTTTCCGTCGGCACCAGGCAGGTCAGGTTCACCGCGAACGAGGTCTGGAGCGAGGTGTGCTTGAAGAGGTACGCCATGACCAGGTTCTCGTCGGCGCTTCCCTTCAGCTCCAACTCGATCCGCACATCGTCGGTGGACAAGTCCTTGACGTCCACCAGGTGCGGCATCTTGCGGCTGAGCACCACCTCGCCGATCTGCTCGACGAGCTGCGCCTTGTTGACGCCGTACGGCACGCTCGTGACGTAGACGGTCTTGGCGCTCCGTGACGTCGGGCCCAGTTCCCAGGTGCTGCGAATCCGCACCGACCCGGAGCCGGTCTGGTAAATCTCTTTCAGCTCGGACGGCGAGTTGAGGATGTGACCGCCGGTCGGAAAGTCCGGCCCCTTCACCCAGCGACACAGCTGCACCGACGAAAGATCGGGATCGTCCAGCAGCTTGATCAGCGCATTGCAGATCTCGTGGAGGTTGTGCGGCGGGATATTGGTGGCCATCCCGACCGCGATCCCGGTGGCGCCGTTGACCAGCAGGTTCGGGATGCGCGACGGGAGCACCACCGGCTCCTGCTTGGTCCCGTCGTAGCTCGGGCGGAAGGGGACCGTTTCCCGCTCGATCTCCAGCAGCACTTCGTCGGAGAGCCTGGCCAGCCGGCATTCGGTGTAGCGCATCGCCGCGGCGGCGTCGCCGTCGAGCGATCCGAAGTTGCCGGAGCCGTCGATCAGCGGGTAGCGCAGCGAGAAGGGCTGCGCCATGCGGACCAGGGTCTCGTAGATCGCCGAATCGCCGTGCGGGTGGTAGTTGCCCATCACGTCGCCGACCACCTTGGCGCACTTGCGGTGCTTGGCGTCGGCGGTGAGGTTCTGCTGCCACATCGTGTAAAGGATGCGGCGCTGCACCGGCTTGAGCCCGTCACGCACATCGGGGAGCGCGCGTGAGGTGATCACCGACAGCGCGTAATTCAGGTAGCGCGACTGTGCAGCCTCGTGGAGCGACACGGCCGATCCGTCGCCCGGCGGCACGGGAGGACCGTCACCGCCTCGCGGCGGCGCGGGCGGCGGTGGCGCGGTTGGTTCGATCGGGCTGTCGTTGTCGTCGAAGAGCGAGGGTTCGGCCGGGCGCTTTGCCATCAGAACAGGAGAGAGGAGACAGGAGACAGGAGATAGACAGGAACCAGGAACCAGGAATCAGGAATCAGGAATCAGAATAGCGGAATTCCGACCAGCGGCGGCGGCTTAACGGACGCGGAGCTTGCCGGCCTTCGCGCACTCCTCGGCGACCGTCAGATAGCGCGCGACCGCCTCGGGGCCAACGACGTAGGGGTGCGGATCGCCGGGCTTGCGCGTGGCCATGGCCGGCAGCTTCGCCTTGGAGCCGTCGTAGTTCGTGTGGTTAGACAGAATCACGTCGGCTCGCGCTGCGGCGGCGAGACTGCGGAAGTTCTGCGCCGAGGCGATATAGCGATCGAACCAGAAGCTGTCGGGCCGCTCCGGCGTGATGTAGCCGGCGCGGTTCCTGACCCAGTTGAACGCGGTGCCGCCCCAGTAGGCGGCGGTGTGCGCACGCCCCCCATCGCGAACCGGAATCAGCGTGGAGATAGTGCCGAGCGTGTGACCGGGCGTGAAGTGCAGCGTCAGCGTGGTGTCGCCGAGCGTGAGCTTCTGGCCGTCCGTGGCCACCACGTCGCGCTTCGGCTTGCGCCACGTCCCACCGGTCTTCGACAGCAGATCCCAGTCCGCCTCCGAGATCACCACGCGGGCGTCGAACCGATCCTGCAGGAACGCAGCGCCGCCGACGTGATCGTAGTGCGCGTGACTGACGAGGACGTACTTGATCGTCGCCGGATCGAGACCGAGGGTGCGCAGGCCGCCCACCACCTGCGGTTCCACGGAGTAATCGAAGATCGGATCGATGATGATGATGCCCTCGGAGGTGGTCACCGCCCACGCCGAGTACTCCTGCTCGCCGACGAAGTAGAGGTTGTCGAAAACCTTGACCGGTTTGGCTTGCCAGCTCTCACGCGGCGGCGGGCCCGCCTGCCGCGCCGGCGCTGCTGGCGCGGGCTGGACCGCAGCAGGCGCCTCGCACAACCCGAAGAGCGCGGTGAAGTCCTTCCCCGCTGCCGCCCGCGCGGCCGCGACATGGCTTTCAACCGAGTCCTGCTCCGACCCCGCCAGCGGCGCGGCGGCAAGCATTGCCGACACGCCGAGCGCCGACCAGATCCTCGAGCGGCTCATAAGGCGGATTATAGGCGCCGCCGCGCGCCAGGAGTCAGGAGTCAGGAGTCAGGAGGTAGGAACTAGGAACCGGGAACCAGGAACCAGGAACTAGGGGTGTTGTACCAGGACATGAGTCACGGCGCCTGGCGGCAGTAGAGTTTACGCCGTTCGACCGGCGCCATGCGGCCCAGGCTGAGATGCGGTCGCTCATGGTTGTGGTACCAGACGAATGCCTCGACGGCGCGGCTGCGGGCGGCAAACGTGCAGAGCGGCCGCTACGGCCGCAGGACCAGGTGACGAATGCCCAACGCGGCGCAGACATCCTGGAACCGCGTCAACCGGTCTGCATCGCGCGCGTGGCGCATCGTGAAGGCGAACGCGTTATCGGTGAGGACGGCTTCGATGGGATACGGGAGCGTGGCCGCGACCTGCTCGAGGAACGCGGCCGCCGCCGCACGGGTCTGCTCGGTCCGAATCGCGACCACGGCCTCGCGGCTGAAGTCGTCGACGGCGGCGAACACGAGGTCATGCCGCGCATTGCGCAGCGCCGGCAGCTACTTCAGGTCGAGATGGAGCAGCTCGCCGGGCCGCTGCTTTTCGTAGCGCCGCGGCGTGGGCCGCGCCGGTCGCGGCAGCTGATTGACGCGGCGTCGCGCCTGGATGCGCTGCACCGTGCTCCGGCCAGAGGCCCACGGCGTGCGCGATGCGGGCCGCACTCAGCCGTTGGGCAGGCAACCGCAGTGACACTGATGTCCTGGTACCGCTCACCTAGTTCCTAGTTTTTAGTTCCTGGTTCCTAGTTCCTGGTTCCTAGTTCCTGGTTCCTAGTTCCTGATTCCTAGTTCCTGATTCCTATCTTCTGTCTCCTCTTTCCTCTCTCCTCTCTCCTATTTCCTGCCTCGTGTCACGGAACCGTAACCGTTGCCGGTACGCTTGGCGTACTAGAGCCGCACGCGTTCGTCGCCGCGACGCGCAGCTCGTAAGTCCCCGGCCCAGCAACCGCGCTGAGGATCCGTCCGGTAACCGGGAAGCTGCCGGTGTAACTGCCGGCCACCGACAGCACGAAGCCGGAGGGTGCGCTTCCGCTCGGCGGCAGGTTCCAGGTCACCGTCACCCGGTTCCCATCTCGGGCCGTGGTCAGGTTGACCGGCGTTTGCGGCGGCGTGCACGTGCCGGGGAACGCCAGCGTCACCGGAGTGGACGGCAGGCTCGTCCCCGCTCCGTTCACGGCTCGCACGCTGAACGTGTAGGTACCCGGCGGGACGCTCACATAGCTGAAACTCTCCGTCGCCGGCAGCGTCACCGACGTGCTGATCGATCCGCTCACGTCGAGGACGATTCCGCTCGGCGCTCCGCCACCGGCGTTCTGCCAGGCGAGCGACAGTCGTGGAACCAGCGGCGCCGCCGAGCAGGTTCGTCGGAGTACCAGGAGGCTGTGGCACGTTGACGTAGATACGAATCTCGTTCGAGGCCCCGGAACGCGCCGCGGCGTTCAGCGCGTGGATGCGCACGTAGAAGGCCCCGGTCGGCGCGGTGAACGTGAACGATGGCGCCGCGCTGCCGGTGGAGATGCTGGCCAGCACCTGGCCGGGCGACACGCCGCCCTCGAGCACGTAGCCGGTCGGCGCGAACGCCGTCGGTGGCGTCCAGCTCAAGGTCACCGTATTGCCGGCAATCGATGACGCGGTCAGGAACGTCGGCACCGCGGTGACGCCGTTCTGCACGGTCACATCCCACGCGCGGCTTTCCGACAGCAGCGCCGTCGGATCGCTCCTGACCAGGCCGGTCGTGTCCTGGATCGACACCTCGACGTGATGAGTGCCGAGCGGCAGGATGTCCGAGCTGAACCTCGTGCCGGTGGTAGTGAGAACGCCATTGACGAACCAGCGCACAAGGAGCGCATGGGTTCTCGGCGACGGGACGGCAACCTCGAACAGGTTTGGCACCCCGAGCACGACGGTCGCGGCGCTCGTGGATGGGCTCACCCCGTCGATCGGCGACACGAAGTTGTAGATGCGCCGCACGTGCTGCTCGGTGTTGATCTGCTCGAAGGGACGGCCCAGCGATCGCATCTTCGAGTCGTAGGTCGGACGGTAAGCGCCCGACGCGCAGTAGACCGCGCCATCGTACAGCCCCGGCATTCCGTTCACCGCGCCGCCGGTCGGCACCGGCGTCCCGGGATCGATCCAGTGGCGCCACTTGATGAACTCGCGCCTCGTTTCACGGGTCGCGTTCGCGTTGGTCGGCTCGGTCGTCACGCACGGCGGCGGCGAATAGTTGTACTCGTCGGCCAGCTGCGCAAACGTGTGGCCGTTTTCGTGCAGCACCAGCTCGGTGGCCTGGGCATGGAGCGATGCGACGGCGACCGCGCCGCCCGAGCCGCCGTATTCCGCGTCGTTGACGATGACCAGCACGAGGTCCCGGGCGTCGGCAGGAATCGCGCTCCTGGTCAGCACCGCGTTGACGTTGGCCGTCGAGACGCAGATGAGACGCTGGATATTCGAGCAGTTGTAGGTGGCGTTCAGCGCCGTATCCACGTAGGCGCCGCGCTCGGGGTGATCCGCGCCCGACTGCGCGCTGACCACGTCCACTCGATGCACGTTGAAATAGGCCGCGTACTCCAGATACGGCTCCTGGGCGAAGAGCCGCTGCACCTGCACCTCGATCTGCGCCGCGTACGCCCCGGAGGCGATCTGATCGGCAGTGAAGCCGTCGCCGAGGATCACCAGGTCCACCCGGTTCGCGCTCGGCCCGCCGCTGCGGATGGTCGTCACCGGCTCGGCCATCGCGAGCGCGGCAGACCAGGCCCAGCACAGGGCAATCAGCGGGCCCGTCACTCGTCTCCGCGCGGTCATCGCACTGTCACCTGGATCAGGCCAAGGCTCCGGAGCAGGAACTGTCCGCCGTCCGAGTAGGTCTCGTAGACGTGGAGCGCCGTGGTCGCGGAATCGGGCACCACGACCAGGAGCTCGACCTCCGGCCGATAGAGCAGCTCGCCGGAGAGTTCGCCCGTCGGTCCGGGCAGCTCGGCGCGCAGGAGCCGCGGATCGCGCTGCTTCTGCCAGCTGGTCTCGCGCCCGTTCGCGTCGGTCGCGACGATCACCAGATCGTGTTCGGCAAGCTGCGGGTCGCGCTCGCGCTGAAACGGACCGCGGATGTCGCTCCTCCCCACCACTTCGAAACTGTTGACCGGCGTCACCGCGGCGGCGGGAACCGGTTCGCCGGTGGCGCTTGTCGCGGCAACCCACCGGACATGAAGCTCGGGAACGGTCTGATTCGAAACGAGCGAGGCGACAGGTGGAACCGCAGACACGACCTCGGCGGCGAACCGGTCACGCTGGGCCAGGACGGGGCCGCTGAGGGCCAACAACACCGCCCACACGACTAGGGACTGGCAAAGGATCGTACCCATCGCGACAGGTCCTCTTGCTGGAGTAGCAGTTCGCCGGTGGTGGCGAGCGCGGGCGAGTATACGCCAGCTACGGCACAGCTTCGACTGGCCGCATGATGGGCGGCTCCTCGGCGGTAGACTTCGGGCCATGAGCGAGACCGTCAAATACCTGCTCGACGAATCGCGCATTCCGAGGGCCTGGTACAACCTGATGGCCGACCTGCCATCGCCGCCGCCACCGGTGCTGCACCCCGGGACGCTGAAGCCGGTCGGTCCCGACGACCTCGCGCCGCTTTTCCCGATGTCGCTGATCCTTCAGGAGGTGTCCGCCGCGCGGGAGATCGAGATTCCCGGCCCGGTCCGCGACGTCTACAAGCAGTGGCGCCCGACGCCGTTGTTCCGAGCCCGTCGCCTGGAACGGGCGCTGCAGACACCCGCCCGCATCTATTACAAGTACGAAGGGGTCAGCCCCTCCGGCAGCCACAAGCCGAACACCGCGGTAGCCCAGGCGTTCTTCAATCGCGAGGCGGGCGTCCGCAAGATCACGACCGAGACCGGTGCCGGACAGTGGGGCTCGTCGCTGTCCTTCGCCGGCGCGCTCTTCGGCATCGACGTCCAGGTCTTCATGGTGCGCGTGTCGTACGAGCAGAAGCCGTATCGGCGCCTGATGATGGAGACCTTCGGCGCGCGGTGCATTCCGAGCCCGTCGATGGAAACCAACTACGGCCGCTCGGTTCTCGCGCACACGCCGGACAGCCCGGGCAGCCTCGGCATCGCGATCTCCGAAGCGGTGGAAGTCGCCGCCACCCACGACGACACGAAGTACGCGCTCGGCTCTGTGCTCAATCACGTGCTGCTGCACCAGACCGTGATCGGCCAGGAGGCGATCGCGCAGCTCGAAATGGCCGGCGACTACCCCGACATCGTCGTCGGCTGCACCGGCGGCGGATCGAACTTCTCTGGCATCGCGTTCCCGTTCATCGGCGCCCAGCTGCGCGGCGGGAAGAAGGTGCGGGCGATCGCGGTGGAGCCGGCGGCGTGTCCGAGCCTGACGCGCGGCCGTTATGCCTACGACTTCGGCGACACCGGGAAGATGACGCCGCTCGCCAAGATGCACACGCTGGGATCGGCGTTCGTGCCGCCCGGGTTCCACGCCGGGGGGTTGCGGTACCACGGCATGGCCCCGCTCGTATCGCACGTCAAGGAACTGGGCCTGATCGAGGCGCGCGCCGAGCACCAGACGCAGTGCTTCGAGGCCGGCGTGCTCTTCGCGCGGGCCGAGGGGATCGTTCCGGCGCCGGAGGCGAATCATGCCGTGAAGGGGGCGATCGACGAAGCCGTGAAGTGCCGCGAGGAGGGCGCGTCGAAAGTGATCCTCTTCAACCTGTGCGGGCACGGCCACTTCGACATGTCGGCGTACCAGGATTACTTCGCCGGCAAGCTCGAGGACCGCAGCTACGACGAAGGCGAGCTGGCGATGGCGCTGGCCGGCCTGCCGGCCGTGCCGCCAGCCGGCTAGGACGGCAACGTTCCGTCTTGTGCCTTCTGCCTTTTGCCGTATCGTTTCCGCATGCACACTCTCACAAGGCGCGGATTCGGTCGGGTTGTCGCTGGCAGCGCGGCCGGCGCCACGCTGGCCCGGCGAGCCGGCGCGCAGTCGCGGACGGCGGCGCCGCTGCCATCCGACGTCACGACCTTCACGCTCACCGAAGCCGCCAACGCCGTCCGCACGAAGCGGGTCAGCCCCACCGAGCTGGTGAAGGCGTGCCTCTCCCGCGTCGATGTCTATAACCCGAAGCTGAACGCCTTCATCACCGTCACTCGCGACCTCGCCCTGAAGCAGGCCGCGGCACTCGAAGCCGAGCTCGCCGCCGGCAAGACTCGCGGACCGCTCCACGGCGTGCCGATCGCGCTCAAGGACAACATCGACACCGCGGGGGTGCGGACCACCGCCGCCAGCGCCGTCTTCGACGATCGGGTGCCAACCGAGGACGCCGAGGTTGCGCGGCGCCTCGCCGCGGCCGGCGCCATCCTCCTCGGCAAGCTGAATCTCCACGAGTTCGCCAACGGCGGCACGTCCGCCACCAGCTACTACGGCCCGGTGCGCAACCCATGGGCGCTCGATCGGAATCCGGGCGGCTCTTCTGGCGGGTCAGCCGCGGCCGTGTCCGCCGGCCTCTGTTACGCAGCGCTCGGCACCGACACCGGCGGATCGATCCGCACCCCGTCCTCGTACTGCAGCGTCGTCGGGCTGAAGCCGACCTACGGCCTGGTCTCGATCCGCGGCATCATCCCGCTGGTCGTCTCGCTCGATCACTGCGGCCCGATTACGCGATCGGTGGCCGACGCCGCGCTCATGCTGCAGGTGCTGGCCGGCTACGACCGGCTCGACATCGCCAGCGTGGAACACCCGGCGGAGAACTACGTCCAGGCGATGGCCGCGCCGGTCAAGACGCTGCGCGTCGGCATCGCCCGCGTGCCGTTCTTCGACCTCGTGGACGCCGACGTGGCCAAGGCCGTTGATGCCGCGATCGGCGTCATCACCAGGCTGACCGCGAACACCACCGACGTCGTGCTGCCGACGACGCGGGAGGTCAATCTCGGCGGGGAGATGTACGCCTGGCACGAGGCGCTGTTCGCGCAGATGAGCGGTCGCTACCAGATTCCCACGCGCCGCAACCTGCAGGGCGGGGCCAACGCCAAGGCGTCGGAGTACATCCGCGGGCGCTGGGCGCTCGAACTGGTGCGCCGGACCATCGATGACAGCTTCAAGGACGTCGACGTCGTGGTGCTGCCGACCCGCCGCCACACGCCACGGACGGTGGATGCGGCCCTGGAACGCGAGGAAACCGACAAGCCGCGCAACCCTGAGCTCGAGAACACCGGCCAGTTCAACAGCTACGGCATTCCCGCGGTCTCGGTGCCGTGCGGGTTTACCGACGCAGGGCTCCCTGTCGGCCTGATGATCGCCGGGCCACGGTTCTCCGAGGGTCGCGTGCTGGCGCTCGCGAGGGCATTCGAACAGGCCACCGACTGGCACTCGCGGCGGCCGCCGCTGGCGCCGGATACGCCGGTTCCGCCGCTCAAGCGCCTCGAGCCCTAGGTCGACGAGCGGCCTCTTCGTGCGGCTCGTCAGCCCGGCGGCTCCGCTGCGCGAGCCGATACCCACGCCCCGTGCAAGTCTGCGCATGGGTGCGCCAGGGATTGAGCCGGTGACCGGCTCAGGGTCGAGTGACATCAGCCGATATTCGGGATGTGCCAGTCCAGCTGATCTCGCCGGCCCGCCCGCGATGGCATGGCACGCTGCTGGCCGCATTGCTGGTCTACGTGGTCACGGTCAGCGCGATCATGCTGTCGGGCGCCGGCGGCAGCAACACACAGCACTACGTCGGGCTGCTGGCCGACGGACCGGCCTGCTTCGCGGCGGTGATCCTCGCGGGAGCGACGGCCCGTCGGCTCCGGAAGGGCGCGCTCAAGACCGCCTGGTGGTGCGTCACCGCCGCGCTCGCGCTCTATCTGGTCGGCACGATCATCGCGACCGTGTCGTGGCTGGTCGAGCGCGACCCCTTTCCGGGCCCGGCCGACATCTTCTTCCTGGCCTTCTACCCGGCGTTCTTCGCGGCGGTCCTGTTCTTCGTCCGGGCCCGCGCGATGCGCATCCCGTGGGCCCGCCTGGCGCTCGACGTCGTCATCCTGGCCGTCGGCTTCGGCGCTTCGTTCTGGTTCCTGGTCATCCGGCCTGCCGAAGTGCAGGCAGACGTCGAGTTCCTGAAGGAGGCGCTCAGCCAGGCCTACGTCGCGCTGAACTGCGTCCTCCTGCTGGCGCTCGGGCTGCTGCTGCTGACCGGCCCCGACCGGGCCGGCGCCCGCCGCGTCCCGCTCCTGCTGCTGTTCGGCGGCGCGATCATGTTCCTGGGCGATATCGTCTGGGCGCTCGCGAAGGTTGGCGGCGGCTACCTGCCGGGCGGTCTCCAGGACGTGATGTACGTGGCGTGGTACGTGCCGCTTGGCATCGCCGCGCGCGAGCAGCTGCGGCATCCGTCACCGCCGGTCGTCTCGGAGGCCGACGCCGTGCCGTCGATGGTGCACGGGCTGCCCTACGTGCTGGTGCTGGTCGCGTTCCTCGTCCTCGTCTACGTGGCGCGCGACGAAGTCGGCGGCACGATGGCGGTCATGACGATCGTCGCGTTCGTCCTGACGCTGCTGGTGATGGTCCGCCAGGGCACCATGCTGCGTGACGACGCACGAACCCGTGAGCGGCGGGCAACCGAACGGGTCGAGGCGCGGTACGCCTCGCTGATTGCCAACGCGTCGGACGTGATTCTCATCGTCGGTGAAGACGGCGCGGTGCGTTTCGCGTCGCCGGCCTTCGAACGAACATTCGGCCTCAAGCCGGATGCCGTGTCAGGCCAGAGTCTCTTCGATTTGTGGAGCGGCGACGACGGCGACATGCTGCGCGGCTTTCTCGACAGGGTTTCGGCGACACCGACCGGAGCTGTCGGTCCGATCGAGCTGCGCCTGGAGCAACACGGCCGCCGATATACGCTGGAAGCCGTCGGTAGCAACCTGACAACGGATCCGGCGGTAATGGGGCTGGCGCTGAACCTGCGCGACATCAGCGAGCGGAAGGCGCTCGAAGAGCGGCTGCGGGAGCAGGCCTATCGCGATCCGTTGACCGGTCTGGCCAATCGCAACCTGTTCCGCGATCGCGTCGGCCACGCGATCTCGCTGGCTCGCCGCGAGCGGCGCAGCGTCGCGGTGATGTTCCTGGATCTCGACAACTTCAAGAACGTCAACGACACGCTCGGCCACGACGCCGGGG
The DNA here is from genome assembly GCA_963709325.1 of uncultured Acidobacteriota bacterium. Lineage (GTDB taxonomy): Bacteria > Acidobacteriota > Vicinamibacteria > Vicinamibacterales > UBA2999 > VFZN01. Next base: position 1,883,732 of record CAVPVV010000003.1, read on the forward strand.
ATCGGCTGCTCCAGGCTGTTGCCAACCGGCTGGTAAGCGCGATGCGCACCACCGACACCGTCGCGCGGCTGGCGGGCGACGAGTTCGCGGTGCTGCTCGAGGGCGTGGACACGGTCGCCGACCTGGATCGACCGGCCGCGGCGCTGGTCTCGACGCTGAGCAGTCCGGTCGTACTCGGGGATGCGGAGTCGCAGATCTCGACGAGCATCGGCGTCGCGCTGTGGGCGCCGGGCACGGCCGCCGACGAGCTGCTCAGCAACGCTGACATCGCGATGTATCAGGCCAAGGCCGCCGGCAAGGGTCGCTATGTCGTGTTCGAGCCACGGATGCAGGAGGCGCTGCTGGAGCGCCTGCGGCTCGAGGCCGACATCGTTCGGGCGCTCGCCAACGACGAGTTGTTCCTCGAATACCAGCCGGTCGTCACGCTCGACACTCACCGCCTGCTCGGCGCGGAGGCGCTCCTCAGGTGGCGGCATCCAGCCCGCGACCTGCTGACGCCGAAGGACTTCATCCAGGTCGCCGAAGAGTCGGGGCACGTCATCGAGCTTGGCCGCTGGGTCCTCCAACGGGCGTGCGCCGACTGGAAGCGGTGGCGCGACGAGATGGGTGCCGGCGCGGGGATACACGTCGCCGTGAACGTGTCGGGCCGGCACCTGCAGCAGGGCGACCTGGTGAGCGACGTCGCGCACGCGCTCAAGGAGTCCGGCCTCGATCCCGGTTGCCTGGTGCTCGAACTGACCGAGAGCACCATCATGCAGAACACGGCGGTCAATCTCGAGCGGCTTCACGAACTGAAGGCTCTTGGCGTCCGCCTTGCGATTGACGACTTCGGCATCGGCTACTCGTCGCTGTCCTATCTGCACAGGTTCCCGATCGACATCCTCAAGATCGACCGCTCGTTCGTCAGCCGGCTGGTCACCGAGGGCGACGGTCCGGAGCTGGCGCGAGCGGTTGTGATGCTCGGGCAGACACTCGGTATCGAAACGGTTGCCGAAGGCATCGAGTCGGACAAGCAGGCGGCCGCGCTGCTGGCGCTCGGGTGCAGCGCGGGACAGGGCTTCCTCTACGCCCGACCCGGGGCCCTCGATCAGATCGCGCCACCCAATATCTTCGGCGTCTCGCGCCCGGCGCTTCGCGGCCGGCCCAGCCTCATCCCGCTGGACGCAACCGCGGGCTGACGCCGAGCGGCGCGTAGCTGATGGCTGCTCTCGCCTATCGCTGTCATTCCGAAAACGGCCGCGTCATCGCTCGCCTCGAGGCTGCGGCGTCTCCTGCTGCATCGGACCTCGAGCCCGGCGACGTCGCGGTGCGCGTCGCCTGGTCGGACATCAACTTCAAGGACGCGCTGGCGGTGACCGGCGCCGGCAAGGTCATGCGGCGCCTGCCGCTGACGGCCGGAATCGATCTCGCGGGCGTCGTGACCGCGTCGGCCGACGAACGATACCGGGCCGGTGATCCGGTGATCGTGGTTGGGTGCGGCCTAGGCGAGGAGCACGACGGCGGCTACAGCGACTTCGCCGTCGTCCGCGGCGACTGGATCGTGCCGCTGCCGCCTGAGCTCACCTTACGTGAGGCGATGGCGATTGGGACTGCGGGCTTCACCGCTGCCCTGGCGATCGACCACATGGAGCACAACGGCCAGCGCCCGGCGGCAGGGCCGGTTGTCGTCACCGGCGCCACCGGGGGTGTCGGCAGCATCGCAGTCATGCTGCTGGCACGGCGCGGATATCGGGTGGCCGCGCTCACTGGCAAGCCGCACGCGTCCGACTACCTGCGCGGCCTGGGGGCGGCCGAGATCGTTCCCGCCGGCGACGTTCCGTCCAACCTGCGGCCGCTCGAGACCGCGCGGTGGGCGGGCGCGATCGACAACGTCGGCGGCGGGTCGCTGGCATGGTTGTGCGCGACTACGCAGCCGCTCGGCAACATTGCGAGCGTGGGGCTGGCCGGCGGTCACGCATTGGCGACGACGGTGATGCCCTTCATCCTCCGCGGCGTGAACCTCCTCGGCGTCAACTCGACGTATTGCCCGGTCGAGCGGCGGGATCGGGCGTGGGCCCGGCTGGCCGCCGATCTCGGCGGCGGATCGCTCGAGAAGGTCGTCCAACGTACCGTGGACCTCGCGGATCTGCCCGGCGCCTTCGACGGCTACACAACGCGGCAGGTGATCGGACGGACCTTGGTGCGCGTCTCCGGCGCGCTTCGCTGATTGCTCCGCATCACGCGCGTGCGAAGGGCCACTCCTTCCTGTGTCGCGCCCACGCCAGGAAGCACAGGATCCCTGCCGCCAGAGCAACCAGGCCGAACAGGATCACCGACAAATCGGTGGTCGCCAGCACGAAGACCCAGCCGGCGAAGGCGACCGCGGCGGGAACGGGGTAGAGCCACATCCGGTACGGCCGTGGCATCTCCGGGCGGGCCCGGCGCAGCAGGATCAAGCCGACGATCTGGCCGATGAACTGCACCAGGATTCGAATCGCGATCAGCGCGTCGATGACGACTCCGAGCGAGGCGGCGCTGGCCACGATCGAGAGCACGCCGAGGCACACCAGCGACACGTGCGGGAAGCCGCCGGTCGGGTGGACGGCGCCGAATACCTTGAAGAAGTAGCCCTCACGGGCCGCCGCGAACGGAATGCGCGAGTAGCCGAGGAGGAGCGCGAACACCGACGCGAACGCCGTCCACAGAATCAGGACCGTGAACCCGCGCGCGATGGCGCTCCCGTAAATGCGCTCCATGAACACCGACACGACGAACGCCGACTGCGGATGGTCGCCGGCCGGGACGAACTCGCGCCACGAGACGACGCCGATGATCGACAGGTTGATGGCGAAGTAGATGGCGGCCACCGCAATGGTGCTGATGATGATCGAACGCGGGATGACGCGGCCGGGGTTCGCCACCTCGTCGCCGATGTAGCAGACGTTGTAGTAGCCCAGGTAGTCGTAGATACCGATTCGCGTCGCGGCCCCGAGACCGAGCAGGAAGGCGGGTGACGCGCTCACGGCTGTAGGAGGCAGGTCGAAGGCAACCGCGGAGCTGAAGTGCATGGCGCCGGTCGCGATCACCACCAGGGTCGCAGCAATGGTACCAACCCACAACGCGATAGTGATCGTCGCGATCGACGTGATACGGCGGTACAGGAGCGCGATGTTCAGCAGTCCGACGATGGCAATCACGACCATCACGCTCGCTGGCGTCAGGTCCGCCCACACGTAACGGAGATAGTTGGCGAAGCCGATGTAGCCGGAGGCGATCTCGAGCGGGCCGCTGATCAGGAACTGCCAGACGAACAGGAACGCCATCAGGCGGCCGAACGTGTCGGGGCCGAAAGCGTCGCGGAGGTAACCAAACGATCCGCCGGAGCGTGGCATCGCCGCGCCGAGCTCGCTCCACACCATGCCGTCGGCGAGCACGATCAGGAGCGCGGCGCCCCACCCGAGCAAGGCGTGCGGACCGCCCAGGGCGGTCATCAGGAGCGGGATGGTGATGAACGGCCCGACCCCGATCATGTTGATCATGTTCAGGGCCGTGGCCTGGAACAGGCCGAAGCGACGGGACTCGGAACCAGACATCGGGCGCGTCGAGGCTACACGAAGGCGCGCCCGGCCGCGATCATTCTTCCGGCAGCATCTTGCCCGGATTCATCAGATCGTCGGGATCGAGCGCCCGCTTGATCGCCCGCATCACCGTCAACGCCTCCCCGTGCTCCGCCTTCAGATATTTCATTTTTCCGAGACCGACGCCGTGTTCGCCGGTGCAGGTGCCGCCCATCCTGAGCGCCCGCTCGACCAGCCGCTGGCTGAACGCCGACACCCGCCGCATCTCCTCCGCGTTGCCCGGATCGAGCATGAGAATCAGGTGGAAATTGCCGTCGCCGGCGTGGCCGACGAGCGGAGCGGCAATCGCCGACGCACGGGCGTCGTCCTGCGTCTCGAGAATGCACGGCGCAAGCTGCGAGATTGGGACACAGACGTCGGTCGTCATCGCGCCGGTGCCCGGCCGCGACGCAACGGTCGCGTAGTAGGCATCGTGCCGCGCCTGCCATAACCGCGCCCGATCTTCCGGAGTGGACGCCCACTGAAATCCGAGCGCGCCGTGCTCCCGGGCGATCTCCTCGACCAGCCGCGCCTGGTCGTCCACCACCGCCTGGCTCGTCCCGTGGAACTCGAAGAACAGCGTCGGGGCCTCAGGGTAACTGGTCCTGGAGTAGCGGTTGACGAAGGCGAGCTGGGTCTCGTCGATCACTTCCATGCGCGCCACCTGAATTCCGAGCTGCACCGTCTGGATGACGGTGTTGACCGCGCCATCCATCGAGGCGAACGGACACACCGCGGCGGCGAGCGCCTCGGGACGCCCGTAGAGGCGTAGCGTGACCTCGGTGATGACGCCGAGCGTGCCTTCCGAGCCGACGAACAGGCGGGTGAGGTCGTACCCCGAGGCCGACTTCCGGGCCCGGCTTCCCGTCCGGATCACCCGCCCGTCCGCGAGGACGACCGTGAGGCCGAGGACGTTGTCGCGCATCGTGCCGTAGCGCACGGCGGTGGTCCCCGAGGCCCGGGTGGCCGCCATCCCGCCAATCGTCGCGTCGGCGCCCGGATCGATCGGGAACATGAGGCCGGTGTTTTTCAGGTGATGGTCCAGCGTTTTGCGGGTGATGCCCGCTTCGACCGTGACGTCCAGGTCTTCCGGGCTCAGCCGCAGCACGCGGGTCATTCGGGTGAGATCGATGGTTATTCCGCCGCGCACCGCGTTGACGTGACCCTCCATCGAGCTGCCCATGCCGAACGGGACGATCGGCACACGCTCCGCCGCGCAGGCGCGAACGATCGAGGCCACCTCATCGGTGGACGTCGGAAACACCACCGCATCCGGCCTGGCTGGGGCATGCCAGGACTCAGCGTGACTATGGTGCTCTCGCACCGCTTCGGTGGTCGAAATCCGGTCGCCAAAGGCGCCGCGCAGCGTGGACAAAAGGGACTCAGTCACCTCTGGCATGGTAGCCTGTTTGTTTACCTCCAGAATGAATCCTGCTCTGCTCGATCGCGGTGGACTGCGCCCGAAGCCGTGGGGGTCATGATCAGCCGCGCCATCTACCTGGCCGCGTCGCTCATCGTCCTCACGGTCGTGCTCGCTGTTTTCGCTGCTCATTTCGAAGCGGCGGGGATCGTCCGCGCGGTTGACACCCCCCCGTTCCACGCGATCGATCTGCCAGGCCCCGGGGCATCGTTCGAGGCCATGGAGGCGCACCTCCACCGGCCCTCCGGCAGCCAGTGGCTGCGCGAGATCGTGCCCAACCAGGGCGGTGCGCTGTGGATCGGCGCGATCGTGCTCGCGGTGGCCGCGATCGACACCCGCCGCTGGACGGCCCGAAATACTGATCTGGTCCTGATTCAGCTGGCTGGCTGGCTCCTCTTCGGTAGCCTCGACATCTTCTCGCAGACCGATGCTCCAGCGTTCCTCGGGTGGGTTCGTTTCGTCTTCGAGCTCGTTGGCCTCGTGACCGCGATCGTCTGGGCCCGTACGTTCGCGCTGCAGTGGCGGCCCTACTCCGGGCCGTGGATGCCGGCGATGGGAACACGGGCGCTGGCCGGCCTCGCCGCGGTGCTGGTCGCCTTGAACCTGGCCGTTATCTTCGTGGACGTGCCGGACGATTCCAGCTTCTTCGCGAACCTGGGCGGTCAGCGGATGCGGGAGCGCGCGCGGTTGCCGTATGGCGATCCGATGCTGACCGGCACACCCGGCGCGGCCTACCCGCCGCTGCTCTACGTCCTGCACGCCGGCGTGCAGTCGGCGATTGGCGCGCCGCTGCCCGCCGTCGCCGAGGAGCAGCCCGCGCTCGGGGCCCGATCCACGTATCCCGAGCCGCCGCGGGTAGCGACGCAACTGGTGATCGCGCTGTCACACCTGCTCGGCATCGGGGCCCTATGGGTGCTCGGCTATCGAACGATCGGCGAGTCGGGCGCGTGGGCGCTGGTCTCGCTGTACGCCGGATCCAGTTACCTGCTCGATGTCGCCGGCTCGTCTGCCAGCGTTGGCGGCCTCACGTTCGTCTCGCACATTGTCCCGGCGTCGGCCACGTTGCTCGCGTTCGCGCTGCTGAACCGTCCGGCCGTCAGCGGAGCGCTGCTCGCCGCCTCTGTAGGGCTTGGCTTCTACCCGGTGTTCTTCTACCCGATCTGGGCGGCCTGGCAGTGGCGGCGGGGCATCGGCCCGGCCGCCCGGTTTACGATCGCTTTCGGGATCGTGTGCGCAGTAATCGGCGCGTGGGTCGTGGCGTGGTCGCAGCCGGCTCCGGGGATGAGCCTGATCGGTACGATCGTCCGCGACACCTTGGGCCACCATTCGGATCCGAAGGGATACGGTCTCAGCGTCTACGGACTCTGGGGACAGCAGACCGGCCTGCTTGGCTGGCTGGGGCATCCGACCATCGGCACGGCGACGTGGTCGTCGCCGTTCTTCGTGCTGTTCGGGTTGACGCTGCTCGTCGGGGCCCGGCTGGCGCTCCGCGCCGACATCGCGCGGCTCGCGCTGCTGACGGCGGGCGCGGCGATTGGCGCCAACCTCTGGAAAATTCACGCGACGGCAACCTACGTCGCGTGGTACTACCCGCTTCTGCTGCTGGGACTGCTCGCGCTCTCCTCCGCATCCAGGCCCGAAGCGGCAAGGGAGTCTGCAACGGTATGAGCGATCAGAAGAGAGTCCACGTCATCGGCGCGGGGCCGGCGGGTTTGACGGCGGCGTACGCGCTCGGACGACGCGGAATCGCTTCGTCGGTGTACGAAGCCGACTCCATCGTCGGCGGCATCGCGCGAACCGTGGAGTACAAGGGCTTCCGGTTCGACATCGGGGGACATCGCTTCTTCAGCAAGGTCCGGGCGGTCCGCGACATCTGGCACGACCTGCTCGGCTCGCAGTTCATCACCCGGCCGCGCCTGTCACGGATCTACTTCGACGGGCTGTTCTTCGATTACCCGCTGAAGGCCAGCAACGCGCTGCGCCAGCTTGGCCCGATCAAGGCCGCAAAGATCGGCATGAGCTACGCGTGGGCGCAGCTGCGTCCGATCCGGCCCGAGGTGAGCTTCGAGGATTGGGTGGTCAACCGCTTCGGCCGGGAGCTGTTCGACACGTTCTTCAAGGCCTACACCGAGAAGGTGTGGGGCATTCCCTGCTCCACGATCAGCGCCCAGTGGGCGGCGCAGCGCATCAAGGGCCTGTCGTTGTGGGTCGCGGCGCGCGAGATGCTGCTGGCGCCGTTCCGGCGCGGCGCGACAAAGGTCCGCAGCCTGATCGAGCAGTTCGAGTACCCGCGGCTCGGGCCGGGCCAGCTGTGGGAAGCCTGCGCCGAACGCGTCCACCTCACCGGCGGCGAAGTGCGCCTTCGCACGCCGGTCGTCGGCGTCGCACCACCGCGACGGCCGGATCGAAGCGATCGACATCGTCGACAATGGCGTCCCGCGCCGCGTGCCGGTCGAGGCGCTGATCTCGACGATGCCGATGCGGACGCTGGTGCGGGCGATGATTCCGCCGGCCGCCGGAGCGGATCCGGCAGATGGCGGAGCAGCTGTCGTATCGCGACTTCCTGACCGTGGCGCTGGTCATCGACCAGCAGGAGACGTTCCCGGACAACTGGATCTACGTGCACGACAAGAAGGTGAAGCTCGGGCGCATCCAGAACTTCAAGAACTGGAGCCCGGACATGGTGCCGTCACCGGAAAAGACCTGCCTCGGGCTCGAGTATTTCTGCTTCGAAGGCGATGGGCTGTGGTCGATGAGCGATGCGGAGCTGATCGCGCTCGGGACGCGCGAAGTGGGCGCGATCGGGCTGGTCGATCCGGCGAAGGTGATCGACGGCGCCGTCGTCCGGGTGCCAAAGGCCTATCCCGTCTACGACGGCAAGCACATCGAGGCCCTGGAAGTGCTTCGCGAGTACCTTGCCGGGTTCAGCAACCTGCAGCTGGCGGGCCGCAACGGGCTCCACAAGTACAACAACCAGGACCACGCGATGATCACCGGCATCCTCGCGGCGGAGGCGCTGCTCGGACGCAAGGTGGACCCCTGGACGGTGAACGTCGAAGACGAGTATCTGGAGGAAGGCGACATGTTCGGGATGGCGTCCGACCTCGACGAGCTGCTCACCACTCAGCCGCCGGTCCCGGCCGCGGTCGGCGCACGGCACGAGTGAAGCAGCGATGTTCACCGGCAAGACGGTCGCGTTCCTTCGCAACCTGAAGAAGAACAACGATCGCGCCTGGTTCCATGCCAGGCGCGCCGACTACGAGCTGCACTGCCGAGGGCCGATGCTGGCCATCATCGATCGGCTCTCGCACGAGTTCACCCGGTTCGCGCCGGATCTGGCCGCCGATCCGAGGATCTCGCTGTTCCGCCCGTGGCGCGACACCCGCTTCAGCGAGAACAAGGCGCCGCTCAAGACCAACATCGCGGCGGTGTTCCCCAATCGCGCGCTGGGCCGGATGAACGGCGCCGCGCTCTACTTCGAGGTCGCGACGACCTACGTGTGGATTGGCGGCGGCATCTACGCGCCCGATTCGCCGCAGCTGCAGGCGATACGGGAGCAGATTGCCGGCAACCAGCGGCGCTTCGAGAAGTTGATCGCCTCACCGGCGTTCAGGAAGATCGGCGGACTGAAGGGCGACACGATCTCGCGAGTGCCGCGCGGCTGGCCGAAGGACCATCCGGCCGCACAGTACCTCGTGCACAAGCAGTTCCTGGGGTTTCGCGAGGAGCCCGCTGCCTTTGCGGCCCGACCCGACTTCTACAAACAGCTGGTCGCAACCTTCAAGGCGCTCGCGCCGCTGGTGTCGTTTCTCAACGAGCCGCTGCTGGCTCGCCTGGCGGTGACCAACCGCGCGCATTTGCTCGACGAATGACCCGCCGCGAGCTGCTGACGGCGATGCCGCTGACGATGGCGTCCGCTACGCTCCACGGGCAGCGGTATATCGACGGTGTCTTCGTCTACGACGGCCGCGATCCGATCGAGCTGCTCGCGTACGCCACGTCTCTGCCATCCGGCGGGATGGAGCTCGCGCGAGCGAGCTTCGACGACGTGCCGGTCTTGACCCAGGTACGCGGTGTGCTCTGCAGCATTCCGAACTGGAAGCCAGAACGCGTCTGGGCAGGCTCGAAAGCCGTGTTCCACGACCACCGGGCAGCGCGCCGCGACCTGCGTTTTCAAGTTCGGCAGCTCAACATCTACGCCCTGGACCTGCGGGTAGCTGACGTCGATCAACCGGCCGGTGTCAGCCGCCTCGCCAGCCGGGTGCGAGCCTCGCCGGACAATCCTCTGTTCCTGTTCGTGACGATGACGAGCGACCGGATCCTGCGCGAGTACCTGGTGCAGTTGTCGATCGCAGCCTGACCCGGCAGATCAGCGTCGCGCGTCGCGGCGCCGGAGGCTCTCCGCCACCATCCGCGGCGCGGTGAGAGACGAGGACTGCGGAGGCGACCAGCAGCGCGGCCACGAGCGCCTGCCAGGCACTGGAGTCGTCGAGGTCGCGCCTCGCCACAACGCATTCTCGTGATGGTTGTAAAGGGATCGCAATCTACATCGCGAATTTCCTGCTGACCTTTCACCTCTGTACTGAAGCCGTGGGCATGCCGGTCTGGGTGGGCCGCGGCAACCACTCGTCGAGATATGGTGCGAGCTCTCCAGCGTTCGTACCCGAGCAGCGGTACCCGATGTGCCCGTCCGGCCGAACGAGGTACAGCGCCGACGCGCCCCGCGCCACGCCAAGGCGCTCGAGCGTGGCCGCGGTCACGGAATCCACCGCGGCGTTCAGGTGATGCAGCGCGATCGGCCGATCGCGCACCAGGCTGCTGACCTCTCGACTCGGAATCACCGTCGCACACCACAGCACGTGAAACGTCGGGTTGCCGATCAGCTCGTGAATCGTCGTCGCAACACCGTCCTTGAGCACGGGAAGGTTCGGCATCCGGTCGCCTGCCTGAGGGCCGCCGGCGAGATGCGGAATTCCCTCCTGCACCGCGGGGCTGCGACGATAGCGGATGCCAAGCTGCGATACGCGGTGGAACGCGCGCTGGCGAAGCGACGTCGACGCGGCGAGCGCGGGGACAACCGCGCGGAGGGCAAGATTTCGCATGCCGGCGGCAATCGGGCCGGCCCCCAGCGCACGCGCCGCCACCGAGAAGAGTCGATCGGTGAAGCGAAGCAGGTAGTGCCCGACCGGCCAGCGCTCGTCGTGATAGCTGTCGAGCAGCTTCTCGGGCGCCTGGCCGCGACAGACCAGACCCAGCTTCCATCCGAGGTTCCACGCGTCCTGGATTCCGGTGTTCATGCCTTGCCCGCCAGCCGGGCTGTGAATGTGTGCCGCGTCACCGGCGACGAACAGCCGCCCGCGACGGTAGCGATCCACCTGACGGTGGTGTAATCGAAAGCGCGTGAGCCAGGCAGGATCGCGAAGACGAAGCCTGCTGCCAACGACTCGATCCACGAATGCCTGCAGTTCTTCGATCGCCAGCGACGGTTCCGCAGCATCCGGGATCGGCTCGGGTTCGCCAGGCACGACGGCAATCAGCCGCCAGGTGCGGGGCACGCCGAGCGGCAGCACGAGCACACCGCCGCCCACGCCTGGAAAGACGTTGGCGGCATCGGGCTCGAGCGGTCCGTCGATCTCGAGGTCGGCGAGCATGAAGCGCTGCGGATACGCCTGGCCCTCGAATGACAGCGCCGCTGCACGCCTGACGGTGCTGTGCGCGCCGTCGCAGCCGACGACGTAACGGGCCGCGACTGCTTCGGATTGGCCGCGCGCGTGCGTCAGCTGGCAGGCCACCGGCTCGCGGTCGGTTGCGGCGGAGATCTCCGCGCGGCAGGCCCGCTCGATCTCGATGCCGTGGCGAGCGAGCCAGTCCGCCAGCACCGCCTCGGTCTCGGCCTGCGAAACGAACAGCACGAATGGAAACCGCGTGTCGGGTCGCCCGATGTCAGCGACCGGAATCAGCGCGCCGCCCCCGCCGACGTGGATGCGGACGCGCATCGCACGCCGCCCTTTCTCCACCAGCGAATCGGCCAGGTCAATCGTGTCGAGGATCTCCAGGCTCCGCGCCTGTACCGCCAGGGCTCGCGATTCGTGCCGGCAATCCGGCAGCTCGTCGACGATTCGAAACCTCGTCCCAAATCGGGTCAGCTGCGCCGCCAGGCTCAAACCCGTCGGGCCGGCCCCGACGATGAGCACGTCGAGCTCGGTTCGTTCGTTGCCCACGCGTTCACAGTAGCAGGCCTGCCGGTTATTCCACGGGCAACCGGGCTGGCCTCGCGCGATTCCGGCAGCCCCCACTCCCCGTCCTGCGTTGATCTGCGGCCAGCACGCAACCCGCGTTCGGCACGGCTGATGCATTCTCCGCAAGAGGCACTCTCATTCAGAGGAGGCGCCTCATGAAATGCCTCATCGTCTACGGGACGACCGAAGGACAGACCCGGAAGATCGTCGGCTTCCTGCGTGATCGACTCGCGGAGAACGGCCACGAGGTAACGCTCGTCGACGCACTCGAGCCGCCGGCTGGCCTCGATCCCCACAGCTTCGATCGCGTCCTTGTTGCCGGGTCGCTCCACATCGGCAAGTACCAGACCGCCGTCGAAGACTGGGTTCGGCGCAAGGCAGACGTCCTGTCGCTGAAACGTGCGGTCTTCCTCTCGGTATCGCTGGCCGCGGCCGGCACCGACGAAGACGACGTGCAGGGGCTGGTGCAGTGCGTGCGAGAGTTCACGCGGCGCACCGGGTGGACGCCGGCCGTCGTTCACCATGTCGCCGGCGCATTTCGCTACACCGAGTACGACTTCTTCAAGCGGTGGGCGCTCAAGTACATCGCGTGGCGCAAGGGAGGGCCGACCGACACGTCGCGAGACTACGAGCTCACCGACTGGGACGACCTGACGCGCTTTGCCAAGGACTTTGCAGGCTCGATGGTCGAAGTGTAGGGCCAGCGGCTGCGGTAAGATGCGTCACCCGAGGAGCCGCAGCCGCTCGTGCCCCTGCGAACCAGAACCCGATTGAGCGTTGCAGTCACCGCCGTGCTTTTCGCAGGCGCGACTGGCGGGACGTGGCAGACGCCAGCGCCGCGCGGGATTCTCCTCGCCTACGACGTCCGCGTCCCGATGCGGGACGGCGCGACGCTCTCAGCCGACGTCTACCGTCCGGACACCACCGAGCGCGTGCCCGTGATCCTGGTGCGTACCCCGTACGACAACGGTGTGGCCAGCCAGGTGGCCCTCGGCAAGTGGTGGGCCAGCCGCGGCTACGCATATGTCGTCCAGGACGTCCGCGGGCGCGGCGAGTCCGACGGGGAGTTCTACCCGCTCGTGACCGAGGCCACCGACGGCGACGACAGCATTACCTGGTGCGGGACGCAACCTTGGTCGAACGGCAAGGTCGGGATGACTGGTTCCTCGTATCTCGGGTGGACGCAGGTTTATCCGGCGGGCCTCCGCAACCCCCACCTCGCCGCCCTCTTCGCCATCGTCACGCCGCCCGATCCATACCGGAACTTTCCGATGCAGTTCGGTGTGCTCAGCCCGCCGACCGTGTCGTGGCTGGTCAACACCTCGGGCCGGACGCTGCAGGACATCTCCCAGCACGACCTGACCGCCGTCTACAACTCGCTGCCGCTCGGCGACATGGACGAGAAGCTCGGACGGCGCATCCGCGCGTGGAAGGACTGGGTGGATCACCCCGCCAACGACGCGTACTGGAAGGCGCAGGCCTACCAGTCGCGGCTGCTCGACGCGACCGTGCCGATCTATCACGTCAGCGGGTGGTACGACGACGTGCTCATCGGCACGCTCGAGAACTTCGTCGCGATGACGACGAAGGCCACCGACGTCGCGGCGCGCGGGCGTCAGCGGCTGCTCATCGGTCCCTGGGGCCACGGCGTGAACCGGAGCCGGCGGATGGGCGACGTGGACTTCGGCGACAACGCGCTGATCGATCTCGACGGCCTGCAGCTGCGATGGTTCGATCGCTGGCTGAAGGGCATCGACAACGGCATCGAGCGCGAGCCGCCAGTGCGCGTCTTCGTGATGGGCGAGAACCGGTGGCGGTCCGACGACCGTTTTCCGCTGACCGGCTCGCGCGAGACGACGTATTACCTGCGAGGAAGCGGGCACGCCAACAGCCGCTTCGGCGACGGCACGCTCTCGGCCGATGCACCGGGCGCAGACGAGAGAGCCGATCGCTACCGCTACGATCCCTCGAAGCCGGTGCCGTTCATCACCGAGCCGGACTTCCATCAGATCGGCGGCCCCGACGACTACCAGGCGGTAGAGCGGCGAGACGACGTGCTGGTCTACTCGAGCGATTCATTGGTCGAGCCGCTAACCGTGTGCGGACTGCTGCGGGCGACGATCTACGCCTCGTCGTCGGCACGCGATACGGACTGGACGGTCAAGCTCCTCGACGTGTGGCCGAGCGGATTCGCCGAGCGGCTGAACGACGGGATCGTCCGCGCCCGCTTCCGTCATGGCAACGAGCGCGAGGAGCCGCTGACGCCAGGCGCCGTCGAGAAGTACGAGCTCGACCTGTGGGGGACGTGTCAGCGGCTCGATACCGGCCACCGCCTGCGCGTGGAGGTCTCATCGAGCGCGTTTCCCAAGTTCGATCGCAACTTGAACACGGGCGGACCTCTCGGTAAGGAGACTGCCGGCGTCGTTGCGGAGCAGACGGTCTATCACGACCGCGCTCATCCCTCACACATCGTCGTCCCGATCGTGCCGGCGACACGGTGAGCGGCTGGGGGACTGCGGCTTGGCGACAGGGCTAGAGCCTGGAGCCTGCTCTTACGCGCGGCGGTGGGCGAAGGCGAACAGGAGCGCGCCCGCCACGAGCGCTGCGGCGCCAGCCGCGAGTTGGTCGGGGGTTGCGCCGAACAGGATGGCGGCGGCCACCACCGTCGCGAGGATCGGCACCACCGGTCCGAGCGGGATCGTGAACAGTGCCGGTCCCATCTCCTCGTCCGGCTTCCGCCGGCGCAGCACCAGCGTGGACAAGCAGACCGCGAGGTACATCACGAGCCGGGCGACGGCACTGACCGCGGCGAGGTAAGTGAAGGACCCGCTGAGCGCGAGCGCCAGGGCGACCACCGCCGTGAAAAGGATGGCGTTCTCCGGTGTCCGGTAGTCGGGATGGACGCGTGCGAACCACCGCGGCAGATCGCCGTTCTCCGCGAGCGCGAAGAGCGAGCGCGATCCGTTCAGGATCTGACCCATGTTGTTGCCGGCCATCGACAGTGACGAGCCGAGCGACACGATCAAGGCGCCGGTCGCGCCGAGGACCAGCGCCGCCCCGTCGGCAATCGGCGTCCGGGTCTCGGCGAGGTTGGGCAGCAGGCCGGTGGCGGTGACCGACGCGAGCGTCATCACGGCGGCCACGACGAGCAGCGTCGTGACGAAGGCGAAGGGGACGTCGCGCTTGGGGTTTGCGGCTTCGCCTGCGAGCACACCGGTCACTTCGTACCCGCCGTAGGCGAAGATCAGCAGCAGCGCCGCGGCGCCCGCCTGCTGCGGCGTCACCACCGGCATCGTGGACCAATGCGAAGGCTGGATGAACCAGATGCCGGTGACGATGAACAGCGCCAGGGGTACCAGCTTCCCGATGGTCAGCGCGTTGACCACCCATGAGGACTGCTTGACCCCGACGAGATTGATGCCGGTCAGCACGGTCGTGAGCACGGTGACGATCGCGCTCCGCCAGAGACCGTCGGCGAGCGGCGCGTAGTAGAACGCGAGCGCCAGCGCCAGCCCGTTGGCGACCGAGGCCTGGCTCGAAACCCGCGTGAACCACATCATCCAGCCGACCTCGAACCCGACGAACCGCCCGAAGGCAGCGCGGGCCGGGAGATAGGGGCCGCCGGTGCGATCGAAACGGCTCCCGACCTCGGCGAAGCAAAGCGCGATGCAGGCGGAAAGCAGTCCGACGGCGAGGAACGCGAGCGGCCCCCACGGGCCAATCAGCCGGGCAACGTCGGCCGGCAGGATGAAGATCGCCGCACCGATCACCTGATTGACGCCAATGGCGGTGAGGTCCCAGCGCCCCAGCGCGCGGCGCAGTTCAACCATGAACCTGGTTCTCGAGGTTCTCGGAGTTCGCGGGGTTCGCGGGGTTCGCGGGGTTTGCGGGGTTCCTAAACCAGTCGGCGTAGAGCTCGGGCCGGCGATGACGGAGAAACAGCTGCCGCGCGTGCGATCGCGCATTCGCGGCAAGATCCAGGTCGGCAACCAGGATGTGGTCCTCGCCGAGCGGGCCGCGGGCGATGACGTTGCCGTCGGCGTCGCAGACGAACGACTCGCCGGCAAAGTCCAGGCAGTCCTCGCGGCCGACGCGGTTGCAGAGCGCAACGCAGTAGCCGTTGTGGAATGCGGCAACGCGCATCTCGCCTTCGTAGAGTCCGTCGGGCCACTCGCCGACGGCGCCGGCCTGAGGCACGAAGACGAGATCGGCTCCGTTCAGCGCCAGGGCCCGCATGTACTCCGGGAAGTGGCGGTCGTAGCAGATGGCCACGCCGATGCGGCCGGCCTTCGTCCGGTAGACGGGGGCTCCCCTGTCGCCTGGGGTGTAGTAGCCCTGCTCGTGGAAGCAGGCGTACTCGGTGATGTGCACCATCCGAGTGACGCCGAGCAGCGTGCCGTCCGCATCGATCACCGGCGAGCTGTCGAACGTGCGCGGGCCATCGCGCTCGAACAGGTTGAGCACGGTGACGACCCCAAGCTCGCGCGCCTTGTGCTGAAACGCCCGTACGGTCGGCCCGTCGATCGGCTCGGCCAGCGCGTGCAGGTCGGCGTCGCCGGCCGGCCGCTGCGGGTAGAACCACTCGAAGGCGAGCTCCGCGAAGGCCACCACCTGCGCGCCGTGGCGCGCCGCGGTGTCGATCGCCGCGAGCCCGCGGGCCACGTTTCCCGCCTTGTCGCGAGTGGCGTGCTGCTGAATCAGGGCGATGCGCATGCGGGGGATAGTCTACGTCGGGAGTCGGAAGACTCTCCGGTATGATTCGATTCTTTGGAGGTTCCGGTGATTCGAGTCATTCGCGCTTCGATGGTGGCTGTTGCGCTGGCAGGACTGGCCGGGCTGGCCGGCACGCGTGCCCAGAGCGGGCCGACGCCCTACAAGCTGGGGATGTTCCAGCAGGGCGAACGCGTCTTCCTCGGCATGGTGCTGAAGGACGACATGGTCATCGACATGGGCCGCACCATTGCCGGCACGCCGACGACGATCAAGGGGCTGATCGGGCAGTGGAGCCAGCCGACCGCGGATCGGTTCGCATCGGTCGCCTCCGACTCGCTCGCCAACCCGCCGGCCTCGGCGCTGAAGGTCTCGCAGCTGAAAGTGCTGCCGCCGATCACCGACCCGAAGGTGCTGCTCAGCACCGCGGTGAACTACCAGGAACACGCGATGGAGATGAAGAGCACCACCACGGTCTCGGCCAGCGCCCAGGCGGTGGACCCGAAAGTGGCCCAGGGCATTCCCGGCTACTGGGAGCGGCGTCCCGGCGATCCGCGACAGAACCCGTATTTCTTCGTCAAGGCGAACACGGCCATCACCGGCCACGACGACCCGATCGTCCTCCCGCGCGGCCGGGATCGCATCGACTGGGAATGCGAGATGAACGTGGTCATCGGCAAGCTCGCCAAGCACGTCTCGCGCGACCAGGCCGCCGACTACATCTTCGGCTACACGCTGATGAACGACGTCTCGGACCGCGGCGGCCGCGCCGACGGGCGTCACGGCTCGGACTGGCAGCTTGGCAAGAGCCACGACACCTTCGCTCCGCTCGGTCCCTACGTGGTGCCGCGGCAGTTCGTGCCGAACCCGCAGAAGCTCGCGGTGAAGTTCACGCTCAACGACACCGTGATGCAGGATTCGAACACCGACCGCATGACCCACACCGTGTTCGAGCTGGTCGAATACGCATCGCAGATGATGACGCTCTATCCCGGCGACCTGATCTCCACCGGCAGCCCTGCCGGCGTCGGCACCGCCCGCGCCACGCCGGTCTACTTCAAGCCCGGCGATCGCTCGACCTGCACGATCGAGTCGATCGGGACGCTTCGAAACGTCGTCGAGGCTGAGAAGTAAGCGGCCGGGAGTGAGAGCCGCTTGACGGCGACCCGGGACGGCGAAGCCGACCTCCCGGTATGATCGCCGAATGCCGACCACCACCCGCATTGTCGGGCTCGTGTTGATGATTCTGGGGATCGCCAGTTACTGGCTGACCGGCCGCACGAGCGTAACCGCCCTTATACCTGCCTTCTTCGGAGGTGTCTTCGTCGTCCTCGCCTACGTCGCCCGCAACGAGGCGGCCCGTAAGCACGCGATGCACGTAGCCGTCGCAATCGCGCTGCTCGGGCTCCTTGGCGTGCTGGCACGCGCCATCCCGTCGATCGCAAATGGGCAGATTGCGCGTCCGGCGGTGATTGCCCAGCTTCTGACCGCGCTGATCCTCGCCTATTACGTCTACCTTGGCGTTCAGTCCTTCATCACCGCCCGCCGCGCGCGCCGAGTCTGACGAGTCCAGGGTGGGCGATCACGAGAGCTACGCCGACCTGTCGAAACGGCAGGTCGTGTTCACGCTCGGCGGCATGATGCTGACGCTCCTGCTTGCCGCCATGGATCAGACGATCGTCGGCACGGCGATGCCTCGGGTGATTGCCAGCCTGAACGGCTTCGATCGCTACCCGTGGGTCACGACGTCGTACCTGCTGTCATCGACCGTGGCGGTGCCGGTGTTTGCGAAGTTCTCCGATCTCTACGGCCGCAAATGGCTGTACCTTTCGGCGGCCATCGTCTTCATCGCCTCGTCGTGGTTGTGCGGCGCAGCCGGCAATCTCCCGCTGCCGCTCGACGGTATGAATCAGCTCGTCGTCGCCCGCGGCCTGCAGGGCATCGGCGGCGGCGGCATCATGGGGCTGACGTTCACGATCATCGGCGACCTGTTCTCGCCGGCGGAGCGCGGCCGCTTCCAGGGGCTCTTCGGCGGCGTGTTCGGGCTGGCCTCGGTGATCGGCCCGCTCGCCGGCGGCTGGATCACCGATCACCTAACCTGGCGCTGGGCCTTCTACGTCAACGCGCCCCTTGGCATCCTCGCGGTGGCGACGCTCTACTTCACGTTTCCACATGTGAAGCCGCACAAGCTCGGTCGAGGCATCGATTGGAAGGGCATCCTCGCGCTCATCGCCTGGATCGTTCCGCTGCTGCTGACGCTGTCGGAGGTGAACACGCGCGGCTGGAGCGATCCGACGGTGCTGGCCGCACTGGCGTGGACGGCGGCGGCGCTCGGCGCGTTCGTGTACATCGAGCTCCATGCGCCAGAGCCGCTGCTGCCTCCGGCCCTGTTCCGGATCCGCAGCATCGCGCTCACCGTGACCGCTGTATTCCTGCTCGGAATGGGGCTGTTCGGAATGTTCCTCTACCTGCCGCTGTACCTGCAGGCCGTCCTCGGCCTCTCGGCAGCGGCCTCCGGGCAGCTTTTCACGCCGCTGGTGTTCGCGATGATCCTCGCGAGCATCGTCAGCGGACAGCTGGTCTCACGCACCGGCCGCTACAAAACGCTGGCAATCATCGGCGCTTCGCTGGCGACGCTGGGAATGCTGCTCCTCGCGCGCATGGACCGAGACGTGACGAGCGCAGTCATCGTCCGCAACATGCTCGTGCTCGGGATCGGGTTCGGGGTGGCGCAGCCGATCTTCACGCTCGTCATCCAGAACGCGGCGCCGCGTGAATACATGGGCGCCGCAACCGCCTCGTCGCAGTTCTTCCGCTCGATTGGCAGCACGATCGGTGTCGCCATCTTCGGGACGGTGCTGCTCGCGACGTATCACCGGGGGCTCGAGTCCGCGATACCGCCGGGCACGCCAGACGCCGTGACCCACCTCTTCGACAATCCGCTGGAGATGGCCCGGACGCAGTCGCGGGTGGCCGACGCCATGGCAGCCACGCCGGGCGGGAGCGAGCTGCTGCCGGTGCTCATGGCCGCCTCCCGTGACAGCCTGGACGCCGGCATGCACCTCATCTTCGCCGTCGCCGCCGCTGTTATCGGCCTGACATTGATGCTGACGCTCCTGCTGCCGGAACTTCCGCTCCGGAAGGCCGCTTCGCGGCCAGCGCCGGCGGAAGGGTGACCCGATCGCCGCGGCGGGCGTCGGTTCGCCGAAGGCGCTTGACCTGCTCGCGAACCAGCCGCCCGACCCGCTCCACTTCCGCGTCTTGCAGCGATTCATAGACCGGCACCTGCACCGCCGTCGCCGCCTGCTCCGCGCCGCGTGCCGGCGCGCCGTCCCAGCCGAACAACTTCATCCGAGTGCAGACATCCACATGCATCGGCGCCACGTCCACTCCGCGACGGATGCACCCCCTGACGATGGCATCGGTGTCCGGGACATAGGCGCAGTACTGGTAGAACACGTGCGTGCGCCCTTCCGGAGTGTGCGGGATGGTGATGCCGTCGACGTCACCGAGGAGGTTGTCGAGGATGCGGGCGTGACGCCGGGTCCGCTCGATGAACTCCGGCAGCCGCTTCAGCCCGGCCAGGCCGATCGCCGCCTGCACATTCGAAAACCGCCCGCGATAACGCTCGGGAACCGGGCTCAGCGAGCGCACCCGCTCCCACAACCGCTCCTCAGGTTTGGCATTCGTGAACGAGGCGGCGTACCAGACCGGGAACAGCGAGAAGGTGAACACCCGCGGGCGAATGAACATGTGCTGCCACCTGCCCTGTCGGAGGATGTTCTCGACCCGCTCGTCGCTCGGCCACTGCTCCGCCTCGGCGAGCGCTCCGACTCGGCGCGCCACCTCCGCGTCCCGCATCCATGCCAGTCCGCCGCCGAACGTGTTCAGCGGCTTGAACGCCTGGAAGCTGAAGAAGCTCGCGTCGCCCAGCGTGCCGACTTTCCGGCCCTTGTACTCGGCCCCGAGCGAGTGCGCGCAATCCTCGATCACCTTCAATCCATGACGCTCGGCGATCTCGATAATCGGGTCCATGTCGCACGCCATCCCATAGAGATGCGTGGGCAGCACGGCGCGGGTACGAGGCGTGATCGCCCGCTCCACGGCAGCGGGCGACAGCGTGAAGGTTGACGGATCGATGTCGGCAAACACCGGCGTGAACCCGGCGACCCGGACGATCTCGGGAACGACCCAGAAGGTCAGGGCGGGAACGATGATTTCGGATTGGGGCGGCAGATCGAGCGATTGGAGGATGAAGTAGAGCGCCATGCGCCCGTACTCGGTCGAGCAGGTGCGCACGTGGCCGGAGCCCAGCACCCGCGCGAACTCCGCCTCGAACGCCTCGATATGAGGCCCGTGAACGAGTTGCCGGCGGGTCCGGCACTCCTCGATGATCTGTGGCAGTTCCGGCACCATCCGCGATCCAAACCTGGCGATAGCGGCCATCTTCGGGTCCCCTCGACGTGTCGTCTGCTCCCACCGTGGTCACGTGCCGGCCTGGCGGCGGGAGCAAACCGCGGCGCCGGCGAATCGAAATGGCCGGCGGCTAGCCGGCGTCGGTGCGCTCGAGCGTCCGTTCTTCGTACGACCCGAGCACCTTGAACAGCACCAGCACGACGATGCCGAGCAGCAGCGCACCGCGCCATCCGCCTAGCCCGAACTGCGCCAGGAACGCCGGGCCGAACCAGCCCACAACCAGGATCAGGGCGATGGCCCAGACGACCGCCGAGAGCAGGCTGAGCAGCGAGAACTTGAGCGGCGACACATTGACCCAGGCGCAGGCCGCGGCAATCGCAATCCGCAGCCCCGGCGCGAAGCGGATCAGCAGCACCATCATGGCGTCGTGCTTGCGCACCCGCTCGAGGAGCGGCGCCGTCTTCCGCTCGAGCGACGGAAAGCGGGCCATCCACCGCGACAACCGCCCGCGGAGTACGTAGAAGAACAGCTGATCGCCAATCGCCGCGCCGAGCGATCCCGCCGCCACCACGGCGAACGGGTTCAGGTGCCCTTCAGCCACCAGCGCCGCCGCCGCGATGTAGGCGATCTCGCCCTCCACGATCGCGGCGACCAGCACGCCCCAGTAGGTCCAGGCGCTCGACAGGTGAGTCAGATCCATGAGCCTCGTGTTCCGTTACACCGACGAAGACGCCGGCACCGAGCTGCCGACGCGCAGGCCGTCCCGCCTGGAGCGCCATCGCTCGACTCTCCCGTCGAGCGCTTCGACGAGTGCGCTCATCCGCGGCCCGGAGATTCTCAGGTAATTGGCAAGAAACGACGGCCGCATGTAGAAGCGGGTGTACGCCTGGCCGAGGAGGTACTGCAACTCCTCATGGCTGAGGCCAGGATGATCGAACGTCGGCGTAAAACCGTCGAAGCGTTCCCAGTCCTGCTCGGTGATCGCCGGCTGCATCCGCTTGTGGAGCGGGGTGCCGGGATACGGTGTCAGGATCTTGAACTGCGCGACGGTAGAGCCGAGCTCGATTGAGTAGCCGATCGTCGCCTGGATCGATTCGCGGGTGTCCTCGCCGAACCCGAGAACGTAGAACGCCGCGGTCACGATGCCGAGCCGGCGGCAGATCGCCACCATTTCCCGCTGGTGCGCTTCGGGAATTGGCCGCCGGCCGACCTTCTTCAGCGTCGCGGGGGCCAGCGACTCGACACCGAAGCTCATCGCCCGGAGCCCCGCGTCGTGCATTGTCTCGAGCAACCCGCCGTCCAGTCGATCGAGCCGCGTCTCGCACTCGAAAGTGTGCGCAAGCTGGCGGCTGCGAATCGCGTCGCACAGGCTGAGCACGCGCTCGCGATCCTGGGAGAACAGCGGATCGCGAAAGACGATGTGCAGCGGCCCGCGCGTGTGCTGCAGGTATTCCAGTTCGCCGAGGATGTTCTCCACGGTCCGCGAGCGATATGCCGACTGGATGCGATGCGGGCAATACGTGCAGTGTTCCGGGCAGCTGCGCGACGCCAGCACCGGAAGCGCGCCGCCGACCGGACGGCCGGCCCCTGGGACGCGCAGCCGCCGCCGCTCGGGAACAATCGGCGTCCAATCGGGAAACGGAAGCGCATCGAGATTGTCGATCTGCGGTGACGGCACGACGCCGCTGAGTGGCTGGCCGGCACAGAGCCGCTCGATCGCCGCCTCCGGCTCGCCGTCGACGATGAAGTCGGCATCGGCGCGGAACAGATCGGGCAGCTTCTGGGCCGCAAGCCCGACGAACCCGACGCGTGTGCCGCGGGCCCGCATCGCCCGCGCCCACTCGATCTCGGACCGGTAATCGACCAGCGACGACAGCACGATCGCCACCTCGGCGTCGGCCAGTGGTCCGCTGGAATAGGCCACCTCGTGTCCGGCGCGCTTTGCGATGGCCGCGACATACGCCAGATGCACGCTCGGCAGATTGTGGAACCGGCGCTTGATGCCGGCGACGACGCGCGTGACTTTCGAGAACGGCCGAAGCCGCGATCCGTACCCGCCGGCCACCGTGTCCTTGCTGACGAATCCGCCACCGCCCCTGACATCCGCCAGAACGATTCGCATGGTCTACGCCACCTCGCGCATCGATCGCGCGACAAAACGAACTGATCACGCCCACACCCGGCCGGGCTCGGACATTCGATGTCCGCCTTGCGGCCTAGCGCAGCAGGTCTGCGAGTGCGGGTGTTGGTGTTGCGACTAGAGCACCGAGAGTGCGGGTGGCGGGCGGGGCGCGGAGGGGCCGAACGATGCGTCGGACTTGCGGAGGGTCGTGTCTGCGTGCGCAGCGCGGATGACATACGCATCCGGCGCGCGCGGACCCGAATAGCGGGCGACGATCAGCGCCTGAAAGGTGTGCGAGCTGACGTCGGAAATATCGTTCTGCGAAGGTTCGCGCTCGCCGGTCCGGTGCCGGGGCACGTGCTGAATTCCCGGACGGGTCCGGTGCACGCGCACGGTCCGGAAACCGCCGCGGCGCTTGGTCCAGATCTGCAGGCGTGTCGTCGCGTCGGCGGTGACCAGCTCAGCTCGTCGATCGCCGTCCAGGTCGGTCGCGGCGATCGCCGACACGGCCGTGCGGGTACGGACGACGGCGGTGCGGCCGCTCTTCGACAGCCAGATTCGAATGACCGAAGGTTCGTATTGATCGCGAAGGGCGCGGTCGCATCGGCCATCGCCGTCGAAATCGGCGGTAACGCCGAGATCGGAGGCGCGGGCTGATAACGCGAGCGCGAAGAGGATCAGCCAGAGGACACTGAGCAACCGCCCGGCGCGGGCAAATGTCGAGCGCACGGCCATCCCACGTCGATTATGTTCGGGCTATTACTCGGCCTCAAGAAAAATCGTGGAACCTTTCAGTTTCGTAATGCTTCTACCGGATCGACGCGACTGGCACGCACGGCAGGCAAAAGCGTCGACGCCAGTGCAACGACCAGCAGCAGCACCGCTACAGCGATGAAAGTAACCGGGTCTGCGCCGGAGACGCCGAAGAGGAGGTTCGTCACCTGCCGCGCGAGAGCAAACGCGAACGCAAGGCCGACCACCACGCCGCCGACAGCCAGCCACAAGCCCTGGCGAACGACCATCGCGCGCACGGCCGGCTGCGCGGCGCCGAGCGCCATGCGGATACCAATCTCACGCGTGCGCTGGCTGACGCTGTAAGACATCACGCCGTACAGCCCGATCGCGGCCAGCACCAGCGCGAGCAGCCCGAACACCGCGAGCAGCGACGCACCCATGCGCGGCGCCCACAGCGAGGTCGACACCACGCTTCGATAGGTGTTGACGTTCAGCAGCGGCATGGTCGGTTCCACTGCCTGGAGCTCCCGCCGTGCCGTGCCGAGCACGGCTTCCGGCTCGCCCTGACCGCGCACCTGCACGACGACCTGCGACGAGTAGTTCTGCTCGAGCGGGAGGTACATGTACGCCGTCTCGTCCTCGCCCACGAAGTTGTACTTGATGGTCCTTGCGATGCCGACGATCTCCCGAGCCGGAGGCCGGTTGAAGATGTGCAGACGCCGGCCGAGCGCCTCCTCGTTCGGGAAGAACTGCTTCGCCATCGCCTCGTTGATGATGATCACCGGCGTGGAGCCCTGCCGGTCGGCGGGGGTGAACGCGCGGCCGCGGACGATCGGGATGCCGAGCGTCTCGAAGTAGCGATCGCCAACCTCGTTCACCTGCGTCAGACGGCCGTTGCGCGGGTCGGTAATGTCCTGGTCATCGCGGAACGTCGTCCGCGAGAAGCCGCCCTGGAACAGCGGCACCGCGCTCGAGAGCGTCGCGGATCGGACGCCGGGTACCGCCGCCAGACGTTCGAGCGCGCGGCGGTAGAGATCGCGGCCACGGGCTTCGTCGAAGCCCTGGGTGCCAGCGTTGACTCCCATGATCACCAGCCCGTCGCTGTCGAACCCGAGATCGATGCGCTGCGCGTTGGCGAGGCTGCGCAGGAAGAGACCGGCGCTGACGAGGGCGATCAACGAGAGCGAAACCTGGCCGGCGACGAGCAGGTGGCGCACGTTGTACCACTTCGTTCCGCCGGGCAAGGTGGTCCGCTCCTTGAGCTCGGTGACCATGTCCGGCCGCGAGGCCTGCAGGGCCGGCACGAGCCCGAACAACACGCCAGTGGCGAGCGAGACGAGGCTCGCGAACGCGAGCACCCGCCCGTCGAAATCGAGATCGATGGAGTTGGCCTGCAGGAACGGCGGACGGAAAGCCCAGAGTGCGGCCCGGGACCAATACGCCACCAGCAGCCCGCCGATGCCGCCAAGCAGCGCGAGCAGGAGGCTTTCAGTGAGGAGCTGGCGGACCAGCCGGCCACGGCTCGCGCCAATCGAGAGCCGCACCGCAATTTCCTGGCGACGCGCGTGCGCCCTGGCCAGCAGCAGGTTCGCCACGTTGCCGCAGGCGATGAGCAGCACGAGGCCGACCACCACCATGCCGATCGTGGACGAGAGCGTCAGCTGTTTGCGGAATTGCGGCGGAAACGCCGCGTCGGAGATCGATTGCAGCGAGAACGTCCGGCCGCGATTGTCGTTCGGGAAGTCGCGTTCGAGCGTCTTGCCGATCGCGTCGGCGTTGGCGCGGGCCTGTTCCAGAGTGACGCCGTCCTTGAGGCGGGCCACGCCCTGATAGATCAGGCTCCGCCGCGAGGTGTACCCCTCCAGCCCGAGTCCGGTGAGCACCTCGCGGTACATCGCAAACGGCACCCACAACTCGGCGCCGCCGACCGGTTGCGTTCCCCTGAACCCTTCGGCGGTGACGCCGACGATCGTGAAGGGATGTCCGTTCAGCGTGATCTGTTGATTGACGATGTCGGCGCGGCCGCCGAAGCGGCGCTGCCACAACCCGTATGAGAGGACGGTCACCGGACGCTCGCCCAGTTGGCGGTCGTCGTCGGCGCCGAACGGACGACCCGCCGCGAATGGCGGCCCGAGAACCTCGAAGTAGGAGCCCGAGACGATCTGGCCGAACACCTGTTCGGGCTCGCCGCCGCCGCCCGACATCGCGAGCGGCGTGAAGCCCATGAGCGCCGTGTGGCTGAAGACGGTCTGCTGTTCGCGGAGGTCCTCGAAGTTCGGTCTCGATGTGCCGTTGAATTGGACGGGAGCGCCGTTGCGGATCTCAGTCGTGCCGACCATCACGACCCGGTCGATGTCGTGGATCGGCATCGGCGCAAGCAGGATGGCCTTGATCAGCGTGAAGACGGTGGTATTGGCGCCAATACCGAGCGCAAGCGAGGCGACGGCGACGATCGTGACACCAGGGTGCCGCAGCAGCAGGCGGTAGGCGAAGCGAACGTCCTGGAGCAGGTTGGCCACCGACGCACCTCCCGGCAAACGGATCGATGCAGGCTTAGACGCCAGATCGGCTCGTCCGTTCCCTCAGGCCGGTCCTTGCTCGGCGGCACGAGCCGGGACGAACCGCCTGACCCATTCGGTGACCCGGCCGGCGCAGGGCGGCAGCGGGTCGCAGGCCAGCACGTAAAGCAGGATCGTCGTCAACACGACGAGCGAGTAGCCGAGCCACGCCACCGGCAGCCGCAAGACCGTGTAGACGAGCGCCACCGGCCCGGCCATCACGATCGCAAGCGTGAGAAACAGGATCCTCAGCAGCGCGTCACGGACGCGCCGCGGATTGCGCAGACCTTTGGCGACCCGACGGTAGGCGCTCTGCTCCGAGGCCTCCACCGGCACTTTCAGCACGGTCTGGCTGAGCACGTACAACAAGCCCGCGCAGAAAACCGCCACCGCCACGCGGAACGGCAACGTCGTGCCGAAGATGTAGGCGCCGGCCCAGACGAAGTACACGACGATGCTGAGGTTGGTGAGCTGGACGGCGATCCAGACGTTCGTGCGGCCGGTGAGCGCCTGGAACCGCCGGCACAGATACTCGGTTGCGTCGAGCAGCGTGCGATCGATGAAACTCATCCGTCGGTAGGTGAAACCGTACTCGGTTAGACACCGCCGGCCGCACTTTGTTCAGACCCGGTCACGCAGGGATTACGACGTCTTGCGCGCCGGGTTGAAGAATGGCGTCGGCACGACGCGGGCCGGTGCGCGATGCCGCACCGCTTCGACCGTCACCTCCATCTCGACGCGCGCGCCAATCGCGAAGTGTGGCCGATCGATCGTCGCCAGCGCGATCATCTTCTTCAGCGTGGTGGACCAGGTAGTCGACGTGGCACGGCCAACCTGCGTGCGGCCGCTGTAGACCGGCACGGCGACCCGTGAGGTCTGGGCGGCGACGGCGGGCGGCAAGCCGACTGCTTCGTAGAGCGCCTCCACCGCGGTCCACTCCAGCTCCAGGCCGACGATCTGCCGCCGGTGGCCGCGGCGTTGTTCGGCGAGGAGCGCGCGCCGGCCGATGAACGCCGGCTTGTTCAAGTCCACGAGACGCCCGAGACCGAGCTCGGCCGGCGTGTACTTCTGCGTGTCGATGAGTGCTTTGCGGCTGCTGTGGAAGTCCACGTCGATCAGCAGCAGTCCAGCCTCGACGCGGGCGACATCGAGCGCGAGCATGCCGGCCGCGTGCAGGTCGAACGCCGCCCCGGCGGCGGCAAGCGCGTCCCACACCGCGACGGCGCGATCCCAGGGAATCCAGATCTCGTAGCCGAGATCGCCCGTGTAGCCAGTCCGCGAAATGTCCACCGGCACGCCGGCGATCTCGGCCGGCATCGCCCGGAAGTACTTCAGGCGGTCGATGCTGTCGTCGCACACCGCCCGGAGCAGCGCGCGCGAGGTCGGCCCCTGCAGCGCGAGCGCGGCCACCTGTTCGGAGATGTCCTCGATCTGCACGTCGAGGCCGTGCGCGTTCTCGACGAGCCACCGGTAGTTCGGGTGCGCCGCGGTCCAGCGGAACGTCTGATCGCCGGTTCGCGTCACCGTCCCGTCGTCAATCACCCAGCCCTCTTCGTCGCACCACGGCGTGTACCAGACCTGGCCGACGTGCAGCTTCGACGCGTCGCGGGTGATGATGCGATTGACCAGCCGCGCCGCGCTCGGTCCCGTGACCCGGTACTTGAACAACGGCGAGATGTCGATGAGCGCGCACGCGTTGCGGATCGCGTTGTACTCGTGGTCGTGATGCGTCTCGTAGGCGCTGACCGCGTAATAGCCGGCCCAGTCACGAAAATTAAGGCTGTCGGCCAGCGGCGCGGTGCGCGAGTGGAAGGCAGAACCGATCGGCATCGAGCGCAATTATAGAGGCGGTTCAAGGGTGCAAGGGTGCAGGGGTGCAGGGGGGCACGGGTGCAGGGGTGCGGGGGCAGGGGTGCAGGGGTGCACAGGTGCACAGGTGCACAGGTGCACGGGTGCAGGGTGGCAGCGCGTAGCTGACAGTCCCGTGGCGTAAGGCTCTCCCGGATCCGCGTCAGTCCTCCTTTTCCCGGCCCGCGCCCGTCCCCTCCCGGCACGCGTGTGCGCCCCAGGGGTATCCTGTCCGGCGGACCATGCGTTTCCGCTCCCTGCGCGCGCGGCTGCTCGTCACCTCGGCCCTGCTGGTGGTCGGGCTGACCGTTGCCACCGTCGCGTACGTGAGCATGCTGGCCAACCGCACGGTGGACGCGCGGCTCCGCGAAGACCTCGAGCGGAGCCGCAAAGCGGTCGCCGGCGCCGAGACGCAGCAGTTCGCGCGGCTGCAGATCCTTGCCGAGAGCGTTGCCTCGTTCCCCGAGCTTCGCGCGCTGCTCGCCACCGACGCTGCGACCGTGCGCGACTTCCTCAGCGATTACCGCGAGCGCCACGGCCTCCAGGGGCTGCTGATCGCGCTGAACTCGACCGGGCAAGTGGTGGCCCGCAGCGATACGTTCGCGCCGCTCGAGCTCCCCGACGTCGAGCGCGCGTGGCTGGCGCCGCTCGGAGAGGGACGGCCGGTGCGCGGCTTCGTGGTCACCGACGGCCGGACTTTCCACGCCGTCGCCGCGGCCGCCGAGTCGGGCGGCACCGTGTTCGGCGTCATCCTCGCCGCCTCGCCGATCGACGATCGCTGGGCGGCGGAGCTGCGCGACTCGGCCGGCACTGACGTCGTGATCGTGTCGCCCAACGGCATCGAAGGCTCCTCGATCCCGCGCGAGCGGCTGACGTGGCAGCGTGACGCGGACGTGCCTGCCACCCTGCAGGACCGGCCGATCGACCTCACGCTCACCGGCGAGCGGTTCCAGGCCGTGGCCGCACCGCTCTCCCCGCCCGGACCGCGCCAGATCGTGATCCTGCGCTCGCGCGATCAGGCGCTCGCGCCCTACCGCAACTTGCAGCTCGGTCTGCTCGCGCTCGGCGTCGCCGCCGTGCTGCTCGGGCTTGCCGGCAGCATCTGGCTGGCCAGATCGATCACGGCGCCGGTTGGCGAGCTCGTCGCCGCGACGAGCCGGGTGGCGGGCGGCGACTTCAACGTCCGGCTCGACGTGCCGCGCGAGGACGAGATCGGGAAGCTGGCCCGCGCCTTCAACCAGATGACCGCCGGCCTGCGCGAGCGGGCCGACATGACCCGGTTCGTCTCGGCGTCAACGGTGGAAATGATCCAACGGAAGCCGGGGCCGGGCGCGCGAACCGGCGAACGCAAGGTGATGACGCTTTTTTTCTCCGACCTTCGCGGATTCACCAGCTTCTCCGAGACGCGCCTTCCCGAGCAAGCCGTGGCGCTGCTCAATCAGTATCTGAGCCTTCAGGCCGACCTGGTGAAGCGCTTCGATGGCGATGTGGACAAGTTCACCGGTGACGGGCTGCTCGCGCACTTCTCCGGTCAGGACATGGCCCTCGACGCGATCCGCTGCGGCCTCGAGATCCACAAGGCGGTTGCCGGCGTTCCCACCGCCGAGGCTGGGCTCTCGGTCGGAATCGGGATTGCCACCGGCGACGTGCTCGTCGGCAGCATCGGCTCCGAGGATCGGCTGGACTACACCGCGATCGGTCCGGCGGTGAACCTGGCGGCCCGGCTCTGCGCGGCCGCTGAGCCGGGACAGATCCTGCTGGACGCCGAGACCTTCACGCGGGTCAGCGGCCTGGTCGCCGCGACCGCGATGCCCCCGCTCGTCGTCAAAGGCCTCAGTGCGCCGGTCGCCGTCTACGCGATGTCCGCCCGCGACACGACCCGGTAAGCCGGCGCTTTGCCGGCCGGAACTTGCAACTATATCTATCGTAAACGTAGTATGTCGTGATGCGATTGAATGCGTCGAGCTTCCTGCCACTGACCCCGGCCGAGTTCCAGGTTCTGGTCGCGCTCGCCGATGGTGAGAAGCACGGCTACGCGGTCATCAAGGAGGTCGCGCGGCGCACCGACGGCAAGGTCCGGATCCACACCGGCACTCTCTACACCATCGTCAAGCGCTTCCTCTCCGACGGCCTCATCGTCGAGAGCGCTGCGCGTCCCGATCCCGCTCTCGACGACGAGCGGCGGCGGTACTACCGGCTCACCGACCGCGGCCGAGCCGTGGCCGTCGCCGAGGCGGATCGGCTCTCCGAAACGTTGGCGCAGGCGCGAGCCAAGCTGGCATTGAAGCGCGCCTGACCATCCGGAGACGATCATGCCCGGCCGCCTGTTTCGCGCCCTGCTGATCCTGTTGCCCGCCGAGTTCCGCGCCGATTACGGACGCGAGATGGAGGCGACGTTCCGGGCCGAAGCCGCAGCGGAAACCAGGACCGGCCGCATGCGGCTCTGGGCCGCGACGATTGTCGATCTCGCCCGCACCGCGCCGGCCGAGCATCTCGATATCTTGATCCGCGATCTTCGTTTCGCGGCGCGGACCATGCGCCGCCATCCGGTCCACACGGCGACGGCCCTCGTCACCCTGATGCTTGGGATCGGCGCCGCCGTGGCGATGTTCGCCGTCATCAACGCCGTGCTCCTGTCGCCGCTGCCCTATCGGGACGCCGGCGGGCTGGTGATCGTCCAGGAACAGCGCGAGAGCGACGAACCGGGCTCTCTCGGGTACCTGACATTTGCCGACCTGCGCGAGCGGGCACACTCTTTGAGCGTGATGGCGGCGGTCACACAGTCGTTCGCCAATCTCGCCGGCGACGGCCAGGAGCCCGAACGCGTCGGCGCGATGCGCGTGTCGGCGAGCTATTTCCCGATGATTGGCGTCTCGCCTGCGCTCGGACGCGCCTTTTCCGAGGCCGAGGATCGCCCGGGTGAGGCTCGACGGGTGGCGATTCTCAGCGACGCGTTGTGGCGACGACGCTTCGCGGCCGATCCGTCGATCATCGGTCGTCCCATCGCCGCCGGTACCACGACCTATGTCGTGGTGGGTGTCATGCCTCGCGGTTTTCGGGATCTGGTGGCAGGTCGTTTGTACGAAGGGGCAGAGATGTGGTTTCCGCTGGGATACGACCCCGCGGCCCCGTATGCGTGCCGGACGTGCCGGCACTTGCGCGTCTTCGGGCGGCTCGCGACGGGCGAGACCGGCGTAACGGCGGCCCGAGAGCTGAGCGGCCACATTGCCGCGCTGGCCGACGCCCACCCGTCCGAGTACGACCACCCCTCGATTGCGGTCCGGCGCCTTTCCGACTTTTTCCTCGGGCCGGTCCGCCCGGTGCTGCTCGTGCTCTCCTTCGGCGTGGCGCTGCTGCTCCTGGTCGCGTGCGGCAACGTCGCCAACCTGCAGTTGCTCCGCACGAGCGAGCGGGGACAGGAGGTGGCTGTGCGCGCCGCGCTCGGAGTCACGCGGATCCGGCTCGGCCGCCAGCTCCTGACCGAAGCCCTGCTCCTGGCGCTGCTGGGCGGCGCCCTCGGACTCGCCGCAGCGGCCGCGTGCGTGCGGGTGGTGCGCGCAATCGGACCGGAACAGCTGCCGCGGCTGGAGAACGTCGCAATCGACCCGCCGACGGCGGCGATGGCACTGGCCTGCGCGATCGGGTGCGGGATCGTGTTCGCTCTCGTGCCTCTCAAGCACCTCCGGCGCCGCGACGCGGCGGCGGTCCTGACCGGCGCGGGACGCCGCACCGACTCCGCGGACACGTGGCGGCTGCGGGCGCTCCTGGTCGGTGGCAATGTGGCGATGGCCGCGGTGTTGCTCGTTGGCGCCGGACTGCTGGTCCGCAGCACCATCGGCCTGCTCGCAGTGGAGCCCGGCTTCCGATACGACCACATCCTGACCATGCGGGTCGTGCTCGGAGGCGAGAGGTACGGAAGCGGTCCGCCCGAGGAGCAGATCAGGGCCGTCAGCACCTTCTACGGACGCGCGCTCGAGCGCGCCCGAGCGCTCCCTGGAGTCGAAGCAGCCTCCGCGATCAACATGCTGCCCCTCGGCGGCGGACGCGATCTCTATGGCCTGCACATTGCCGGCCGGCCCCGGGCCAACCCAGAAGACGCACCCAATGCCATTCGCTTCGTCGCGCACGACGGCATCTTCGACGTGCTGCGTATTCCGCTCTTGACCGGCAGGGTCTTCGATCGCCGTGACGCCCAGGGCGCGCCGCTGGTTGCAGTCATCAACCGCGCCGCGGCGCAGGATCTCTTTCCGGGCGAGGATCCGATCGGTCACCAGGTGATGCTCGGGATTCCCTCTGCGCCGGCTCGCACGATCGTCGGGGTCGTCGGCGACGTGCGGCACGACGGGCTCGACGAGCCGCCGGGGTATCAGGTTTACGTGCCCCACGCGCAGTGGGCGTGGGCCGAGCCGATGATGTCGCTGGTGGTCCGGACCAGCGGCGACCCGCTTCAATCGGCCGGCGCGGTGCGCGGCCTGTTACGCGAGCTCGATTCCATGCAGCCGGTCACGTCTGTGCAGCGCTACGACTCCGTCGTCGGCGCCTCGACGGCGACCCGCAGGTTCGCTGCCATCCTGCTCGGCGTGTTCGCCCTCTCGGCCCTGACACTGTCGGTGGTCGGGTTATACGGCGCGCTCGGCGTAGTGGTTCGCCAGCGACAGCGCGAGATCGGGATCCGACTCGCCCTTGGCGCCGCCGTAGGGGAGATTCGCCGCATGGTGCTGAAGCAGGGAATGCGCCCGGCGGCCGGCGGCCTGCTCCTCGGGCTCGCGACTGCCCTCGCTGCGGCAGGCGTGCTGAAAACACTGCTCTACGGGATCGAACCGCGCGATCCGCTCACGTTCGCCGCCTCGACGCTTGTGATTGGCGTCGCCGCCCTGCTCGCCTGTCTACTTCCGGCGACCCGTGCAGCGCGGGTGGATCCGGCGGCGGCGATTCGAGAGTGAAGCGAGTCGGGCGCTGCTTCTACCCAGCGTCGTGCGACCCCAATAGCAACTTGAAGCCCTCGTGCGACGCCACGAACCCGAGGCTTCCGTAGAAGCGGATCGCGTCGGCACGTGATTTGTTCGAGGTGAGCTGGACCATGCGGCAGCCTCGCTGCCGCGATCGTTCGATGCACCACTGGATCATCCGCCGGCCGATCCCGCTCGACCGGCGGTCGGCGGCCACGCGCACACCCTCGATCAGAGCTCGCCAGCTCCCCTGGTAGGTGAGGTACGGGATGAACGTCAGCTGCAGGACGCCGATGACACGCTCACCGCTCTCGACGACGACGAGCTCCTGGTTGGCGTCGGCATCGATGGCCTCGAACGCCGCGTAGTAGCGGTCAGGAAGCGGCGATACGTCGGCCTCGCGCGCGGCCCCGAGCTGATCGTCGGCCAGCAGGTGGACAATCGCCGGCAGGTCGTCCCGTCTGGCGCGGCGGATCTCCAGGTCGATCTCTCCCACGGCTATTCCTCGCGATCCGGTTCGGTTACGGGCTCTCTCGTGCCGAACCAGCCGGCGCGCTCCGCCTCGGCCAGCCGCGCCTCCATGTATTCCCAGAGCGCCGGGCAGCCGGCCTTGATCGGCGGTGCGATGCGGGCGATGACGCGATCGTGGGTGATACCGTTCTCGCGCCAGCTCTGACCGCTGTTGGCCAGGTTGAGGATCGCGGGCATCGCGCGATCGACCGCGTTGGCGAACCGCGCTTCCGCCGTCGTCCCATGCTCGAATTCGAGCCACAGGTCCATCATTGCGGCCGCTTGCGGCTCCGGCAGCAAGCCGACGATTCGCGCCACCGCGACGCGCTCCGCCTGCTTGCGCTGCTCCCATCCGCCTTCGGCGTAGAGGATCGTGTCACCCGTGTCGATCTCGCCGATGTCGTGAACGAGAAGCATGTGGACGACGCGGTCGATATTCACGGGCGCCGCGGCGTAGTGCACGAGCGATACCGCAAGCATCGCCAGCTGCCAGCTGTGCTCGGCGGAGTTCTCGTAGCGATCGAGGCCGATCGGCCGCGTCTTGCGGGTGACACCCTTCAGCTTGTCGAGTTCGAGGATGAAATCGATGATGCCCTGCATTGCGAGACCTCAGGCGGTGCGGGCCACGAAGCGCGCGATGTGGGTGCACCTGTGAACCTGCGCACCCTTGCACCTGTGCACCTGTGCACCCTTGCACCTGCTTTTACGGTGTCTTGTATGCGTCCTTTGGATACGGCTTCCCGAACTTATTGAGATGCGGCGCCGCCACGAACGCCGATTCGTCGAGCGTCTGCCCGGTCGCCCCCGACGCGCCGCTCACCGTCACCTCCACGGTCACCGGCGAGGCACGCTCGGAGAGCGCCGTCACGCGGTACCGTCCGGGCGGCACGTCCAGCCGCCACGCGCCGTCCTGCGCGGCCACGGTGACATAGGGCGTCGCGGTCACGACGACGAAGGCCGCCATCTGCGGGTGGATGTTGCAGAAGACGTAATACACGCCGGGCTTGCCAAACACGCGTTGCTTCGACTCGCCGGCGCGATACAGTCCCATGTCGAACGGCTCCGGCTGCGACAGCGAGAAAGCGTTGTGAAAGATCGAATCGTCGTTGGGGAACGCGATGGTGGATCCGGCGGGAACGGCGATGACGTGCGGCAGGAACGTCTTGTTCTTGTGCCGAATCGCGGCGCTGCCGGCGACGGCGGCGGCCTGGCGATCGATGGGCTCGGCATACACCACGGCCTGCGCCGGAGTCGCCGACCCACGCGTCTTCCACTCGATCCGGCCGCTCAGCTGATCGGCGAAGGCCGCGGGCGCTCCCAACAGCCCGATTACAGGAAAAAGCCCGAGCCCCGCCAGCCACGCTACACGCATCCGTCCGCTCCTGGTTCCTGGTTCCTAGTTCCTAGTTCCTAGTTCCTGTCTCCTGTCTCCTGTCTCCTGCTCTAGAACCGTATGACAAACGCGGCGTTCACGTGATCGTTGGTCCGCTTGAGAGCGGACCCGAGCGTGGTCTCGAGCCACCGGTACTCCACCGACATTGCCACCTCCGGCGTGAAGTTGAAGACGACGTTGCCGAAGACGCTTCGGTTCTCGCTTCGTGCCGCCGCTGGCACGGGATCGTCCACCTGGTCCATGCCGAAGCCGGCATTGGTGGACAGCCGCGGCGTCAGCCGGAGCCGTCCTTCCACCCACCCGCCTTTTGCCGGACGCGCCTGCGCCACCGCCGATCCGAACTCCGCCGCGTCGTCGGTCGTGAAGTACTCGCCGGCAAATCCGACCGGCCCGAATCGTGCGTTGACGTCGGCGGCAAACGAGGTTGTGGACGTCAGGTCGGCAGCGGGTTCACGCCATGCCTGACGGACGGCAGCGCCGACGCTGAGCTCGCGATCGGTGTCGGGGGCGCCGGCCGTGTACTCGCCGCGGGCTTCGAAAGCGGGGCGCCCCGAACGCTCCCCCGCGCCGGCTTGCGGTGCGAATACGTAGAAGTTTGCCGCATCGGCAGCAATCGGCGCGGCGATGCCGCCCTTGACCGCGAACCCGCCGAACCGCTGCTCCACGCGCACTTGCGGAGAGCGCAGATACAGGTTGCCGGAGCGAAACAGCAGCGGGAACGACTGCGCCGCAAGCGACGTGGGATCGCGCGGCGCGAGCAGGTTGTGGTCCTGTCCGATCATGACGGCCGTGCCCTCGTGCTCGAGGCGCGCGAACGCGTAAAGAAGTCGCGGCAGCCCGAACACGGTGCCGGTGACGAAGCCCGGCACGCCGCCGAAGAAGTCGGCGACCATCGCGCCGCTGGCCGACCAGCTGCCCATGGGAATCGCGCCGACGTTCAACCCGATCTGGCTTTGTTTCAGCGTGGACGTGAGCGAGCCGGGCTCGATCCCGGCCACTTCGGGATCGGTGATGTTCGGATTCTCGAGCCAGTTCGCCATGCCGGAGTTGAAGACGGTGTTCGAAACGATTGCGCCGAACAGGCGGACCGGCATCTTCGATGCGGATTCAACCTTCGTCTGCGAGAGCTCGTCCACCTGCGTCTTGAGGATCTCGACCGAGGGTGCCGCCTGCTGGAGGGTCGCCGCCGCCATCGGCCGGACGCCTGGCGAGCCGGTGCCGACCGCCGCGAGCTCGGTCCGGAGCGCGGCGACCTCCGATCTCAGGCGCGCTAGCTCGCCGACTACCGCGTCAAGCTCGTCGCGAGTGACGACCGCGGTATCGCGGCCCGGGCTGTATGCCGGGCCTCCCGGCGGGGCCGCGACGCCGTGCAAGGCCTGCGGCATCGCCGGCGATGCAAGACCGAGCACCAGCGCGGTGCAGGCGAATCCCGAAACCAGATGGCGAATCATGCGTGGGATTCTATAATTCCTGACCGACCGTGAAATACGACGCGATTGTCATCGGGGGCGGCCACAACGGCCTCACCTGCGCCGCTTACCTGGCCCGGGCGCGCAAGCGCGTGCTGGTACTCGAACGCCGCCACGTGCTCGGCGGCGCGGCGGTGACCGAGGAAGTGTTCCCCGGCTTCAAGTTCTCGGTCTGCTCCTACGTTGTCTCGCTGCTCAGGCCCGAGATCATTCGCGATCTCGATCTGCCGAGCCACGGCATGGAACTGCTGCCGCTGGACGGCACGTTCACGCCGATGCCGAGCGGCGACTACCTGTGGCGGGTCAACGATCACGAGAAGACCCGCCGCGAGATTGCCCGCCATTCGCGCCTCGACGCCGACGCCTACGACGAGTACGGCCGCGCGATGGTGGAGATGGGCCGGTTCGCCAAGCCGATCCTGTCGATGATGCCGCCCGATCCGACCAGCCTCGATCCGCGCGGGCTGCTCGAGCTGCTCGGCATAGGCAAGCGCTTCCGCGGCATGCGGTCGCACGATCGCATCAACCAGGTGCAGCTGCTCACGATGAGCGCGGTCGACTTCCTCGACCAGTGGTTCGAGACCGACGTCCTGAAGGCGACGATGAGCGCGTCCGGCATCATCGGCACGTTCCTCGGCGTGCGGTCGCCAGGAACCGCCTACGTGCTGCTCCACCACTACATGGGCGAGATCGACGGCTCGTTCCGATCGTGGGGCCTGTCGCGCGGCGGCACCGGCGCGGTCTCGAACGCAATCGGTGACGCGGCTCGCGGCTTCGGCGCCGAGATCCGCACCAAGAGCCCGGTCGCGAAGATCCTGACGAAGAATGGCCGCGCCACCGGCGTCGCGCTCGAAAACGGCGACGAGTTCCACGCCGACGTGGTGGTGTCGAGCGTGGACCCGCGGCTGACGTTCGAACGATGGATTGGCGAAAAGGAACTGCCTTCGGACTTCATCGAGGCGGTGCGGCGCTACAAATTCAGGGGTTCCTCCGGCAAGGTCAACCTGGCGCTCGATGGGTTGCCGAACTTCACGTGCCTCCCCGGGGTCGGTCCACACCTGCGTGGCGCCGTCTCGATCTCGCCGAGCGTGGATTACATGGAGCGCGCCTACGACGATGCGAAGTACGGCCGGTTCTCGCGGCGGCCGTACATGGACATCGTGATTCCGTCGCTGACCGACACGTCGCTGGCGCCGCCGGGCAGGCACGTGATGTCCTGCTTCGTGCAGTACGCGCCCTACGATCTCCACGGCGGCGACTGGGACAGCCAGCGCGAGGCCTTCGGCGACACCGTCATCGACACCATCGCGGAGTATGCGCCGAACATCAAGGACCTGATCCTGCACCGGCAGGTATTGACGCCGCTCGACATCGAGCGGGAGTTCGGGCTGTCGGAGGGCAATATCTTCCAGGGCGAGCTGACGCTCGAGCAACTGTTCTTCCTCCGCCCGGTCCCCGGCTGGGCCCAGTACACAACGCCGATCCGATCGCTCTACATGTGCGGGTCGGCGACGCATCCTGGCGGCGGAATTATGGGCGCGCCCGGCAAGAATGCCGCTGAGCGCATCCTTGGACGGTGAGGCTGGGGCGGCATTCGCGCCGGGACCGGCTTCGCTGAGCGGGCAACGCTTCGCTGATCGGGACGGCATTCGCGTCGGGAGTGTCGAGGGATCGGAATGATTCGAAACGTTCGGTACGACGCCATCGTGATCGGCGGTGGCGTGAACGGGCTGACCTGCGCCGCGCTGCTCGGAAAAGCCGGCCAGCGTACGCTGCTGCTCGAGCGGCGTGACGTGGTCGGCGGCTGTGCCGCCGAGCACGAACTGGCGCCGGGCTTCCGCGTGCCGACACTCGCGCACCGGACCGGTCCGCTCCGCTCCGACGTCGTCGACGCGCTGCGACTCAAGGAGTTCGGGTTGTCGTTCATGCCGTCGCCGATCCGCTTCACGGCGCTTGCGGAGCGTGGACCGGCGCTGGCGATCCATGCCGACGTGGCAAAGGCCGCTGACGCGATTCGCCAGTGGTCGGTGAAAGACGCCGCGTCGTGGCCGGCATTCGCGCGATCGCTCTCGCAGGTGGCTGGTGTCGCGGCCTCGCTGTTCGCGCGGACACCGCCGGACGTGGACAACGCCGGCACCGCGGACCTCTGGACACTGCTGCGCGCGGCTGGCGCATTCCGCGCGCTCTCACGGGACGATCAGTGGCGGCTCCTGCGCTGGGGACCGATGGCCGTGGCGGATCTCGTCAGCGAGGTGTTTGAAACGGAGCTGCTGCGCGCGGCGGTAGCTGCCGACGGCCTGCTCGGCACGATGCTCGGCCCGTGGTCGGCAGGCAGCGGCCTCCAGCTGCTCCTCCACGAAGCCAACCGATCGGTCGGCGCCTCGACCGACAGCGAAGTCGAGGGCGGACCGGCGGCCGTCGCGCGAGCGCTCGGCGGCGCGGCGGCGCGGCACGGCGTTGACGTTCGGACTGGCCTGGAGGTGGCCGAGATCCTGGTCAGCAAGGATCGCGCGGCCGGAGTGCGGCTGGCTTCTGGTGAGACGTTCGAAGCCCGGGCCATCGTGTCCGGTGTCGATCCCAAGCGGACGTTCGGCGGCTTGTGCGACGCCGAGCACCTGCCGCCCGAGTTCCTGTGGCGAATCAAGCACCTTCGCGCGCGCGGCGTGCTGGCCAAGGTGAATCTCGCGTTGTCGGCGTTGCCCGCAGTCGCCGGCGCCACCAGGGACATGCTCGCCTCTCCGATGCGGATCGCGCCGTCGCTCGACTATCTCGAGCGCGCGTTCGACCACGCCAAGTACGGCGAGTGGTCGCCGGAGCCGTGGATCGAATTCGTCGATCCCGTCGGTCGCCGACGCATCGCTCGCTCCCAAAGGCGCGCACGTGCTGTCCGCCTACGTGCAATGGGTGCCGAACCACGCCGGGAGCCGGGAGTTGGGAACCGGTTCCCGAATGGCTCGTGAGGCAGGCCTCCGCGAGCCGGACGACAAGGGGCTGCTCGGGAACGTCGTCGACACGCTCGACCGCTACGCGCCTGGGCTGAAGGGTCTGGTGACGGCCGCGGAGCTCATCACGCCAGCGGATCTCGAGCGCGGCTGGAGTCTGACCGGCGGGCACATCTTCCATGGCGAGCTGTCGCTCGACCAGGCGTTCACGATGCGACCGCTGCTCGGCTATGGCAATTACCGGACGCCGATACCGGGCCTGTACCTCTGCAGTTCTGGCACGCATCCAGGCACCGGACTCACTGGCGGATCGGGCGCCAACGCGGCGCGCGTGATTATCGAAGCCCTCCAGTAGCGGGCCTGGGGCTTGAGGCCTGGGGCTTGGGGTGGAGCTTCTGCCTTTTGCCTTCTGCCTTTTGCCTTGCCCCAGAACCGACTTCCGACTCTCGACGAGCGTCTATACTTCCGCCGCCCCGGCCTGGAGGTTCCTGATGGGTCGCGCACCGCTCCGCGCCTTGCCGGTGGTCCTCGCGCTGCTGACGTCTGCCCCAGCGGCCGCGCAACCACAGCCCGCGTCGCCCGCGCCGGGCCTGCCGGTGCCCGGTGGTGCCGCGCCGCAGATGCCGACGCCGGGCGCCACGACGCCGCAGATGCCGGCGCGCGACCGGCGGACGCCGGCTGCCGAGCGCGGAACGGCGATCGTCCGCGGGGTGGTAATGGCGGCGGACTCCGGAACACCACTGCGACGGGCGCAGGTGCGCGTGATGGCTTCCGGCGGCGGCCTCACGGGCATGCACCTCACGCAGACCGACGCGCAGGGCCGCTTCGAGGTGAATGAGCTCGCGGCCGGCCGATACACGATCAGCGTCTCGCGGAGCGGCTACGTCACCACCCAGTTCGGTCAGCGTGGTTCGGGCCAAACGAGCGGTACGCCCGTCGAGCTCGCCGACGCCCAGATCCTCGAGAAGGTCAACTTCGCGCTTCAGCGCGGCGGCGCCATTTCGGGACGCATCGTGGACGATCTCGGCGAGGCGGTTGCCGGGGCTCAGGTGATGGTGCAGCGATTCGCCTACATGGGCGGCACGCGGCGCCTGGTCCCCGCTGGTGCCGAAGGGGGCGTGGATCGCACCGACGACCTGGGCCAGTTCCGCCTGTTTGGACTGCCGCCGGGCGAGTACTACGTGTCCGCGACGTTGAGGAGCTTCGATTTCGTGCAGATGAACACCACGTCGTCGGGAGCGTCGGATGGGTTCGCGCCTACGTACTTTCCCGGCACCGGAAGCGTCGGCGAAGCACGACGCGTCGCGGTCCGCGCCGGACAGGATCTGACGAACATCTCCTTCGCCCTGATACCAGCGCGCCTCGGCCGTGTTGCCGGACGCGTTACAACGAGCAGCGGCGAGCCGTTGACCGGCGGCATGCTGATGGTGGCACCGCGCAACGAGGATCTGTCGATCGGCCCGCCGAACATGACCACCGCCCAGATTCGGCCGGACGGCACGTTCCAGACCGCCGGCCTCGCGCCGGGCACGTATTCGGTGAACGTCCAGGACCGCAACGCGATGAACGGAACCGGTGAAGTCGGGCGCGTGGACGTGCGGGTAGAAGGCGAAGACGTCAACGACGTGTTCATCGTGACCGGACGCGGCGGCGTCATCCGCGGGCGGATCGTGACCGACGAGGGCTCGGTGCCGCCGTTCAAGCCAGGCCAGGTACGCATGTTCCTGGCGCCGGGGGATCCCAGCCGCTCCACCGGCTTCGGCTTGCGCCCGCCGACAATCAAGGACGACTGGACGTTCGAAGGCGCCGGCATCGTCGACGCGGTCCGGATCAACGTCTCGATGGACGTGCAGGGCGGCGGCTGGGTCGCGCGCCACGCGTGGAGCGGCAACGTGGACCTGCTCGACACCGGCGTCGACCTCGGGCAGGGACAAATGCTCGAAGACGTCGAGGTCGTCATCACGCAGAAGCGGACCGAACTGTCGGGCCAGATCGCCGACGATCGCGGGCAACCCGTCACCGATGCGTGGGTCGTCGTGTTCCCCGACGACAAGGATCGCTGGACGTTCGGCTCGCGTTATCTGCGCCCGACGCGTCCTGATACGAACGGCAAATACACGATTCGCCTCACCCCGTACGACCGCTACCGCGTGGTGGTCGTCCGCGGGCTCGAAGACGGCCAGTGGTCCGACCCCGAGTTCCTGACCCGCGCCCTCGAATACGCCACGACGTTTGCGCTCGGCGAGGGCGAGACGCGCGTGCTCAATCTTCGGCTCGCTGACGTCAAGTAACGCGCGCTCGGGGTCAGGCTCCAGGCTTCAGGCTTCAGGCTCCAGACAGACCACGACAAGAACTCTCATTCCTGCAGGCTCACGTGACAGGCCTGAAGCCCGAAGCCTGAGGCCTGAAGCCTGACAGCGGCCGGCCGGCCGCCGGAGTACACTCGATTTCGTGAGGGCCATTCTGGTCTCCGCACTGGCTGTGATGTGGGTCACCGGCATGCTGCTCGCGCAGGGTGCTGCGCCCGGCCAGACAGCGCCAACGCCCGGCCAGGTGCCAGGCTCGGGGCGCGGAACGACCCAGCCGCAGCCGGGCTCCACCCGGGCGCCGGCGCGCGACAATCCCAAGCCGGACGAGAAGGGCACGGCGGTCCTCCGCGGGCAGGTGGTGGCGTCGGACTCGGGAACGCCGATCCGGCGCGCGCAGGTGCGGCTCAGCGGCATTGGCATGCGCGAATCACGGCTCGCCACCACCGACGCTCAGGGGCGCTTCGAGATCCGCGACCTCAACGGCGGCCGCTACAGCCTGACCGCGAGCAAGGGCGGGTTCGTCACACTGCAGTACGGCCAGCGCCGGCCAAGCGAAGCAGGCACGCCGATCGAGCTGAGCGACGCGCAGGTGCTGGATCGTTTGCTCATCGGCCTGCCGCGGGGCAGCGTGATCAGCGGCCGCATCAGCGACGAGTTCGGCGAGCCCATCGTCAACGCCTCGGTGTCGGCAATGCGTTACGCGTACGTCGGCGGATCGAGGCGACTGACCCCGGCCGGAGCGCGCGACACCACCGACGATCAAGGCTTCTATCGCCTGTTCGGCCTTTCCCCAGGCGACTACATCATCAGCGCGAGCCTGCGTATGGGTGAGGTCACCGATCCGGGCGACGAGCTGTCCGGATTCGCGCCCACCTACTTCCCCGGGACCCCGGACGCGA
This sequence comes from uncultured Acidobacteriota bacterium, assembly GCA_963709325.1. Classification (GTDB taxonomy): domain Bacteria; phylum Acidobacteriota; class Vicinamibacteria; order Vicinamibacterales; family UBA2999; genus VFZN01. The sequence goes on from CAVPVV010000003.1 coordinate 1,925,847, forward strand.
CCGCGGCACAACGGGTCCGTGTTGCGCTCTCGCAGGAACAAGGCGGCGTCTCATTCGCGTTGGCGGCAACGCGGCTCGTCCGCGTGTGGGGCCAGGTGCTCAGCGCGAGCGGTACGCCTCACTGGGGCGGCATGGTCTCGCTGTCGCCGATCGGCGGCGCGATCGGCGGCGGGTTGGCGCGCGGGCCCGGTTTCTTCCAGGGCAACGGCAGCCGCATCGAAGGCGACGGCAGCTTCTGGATCACGAACGTCGCCCCGGGACGATACCAGCTCACCGCCCGGGCCGGCGGCAGAGACGATGCCGAGTTCGCGCGGATGGATGTGACGGTCGGCGGCAGCGAGGTCGGCAGCCTGATCGTCGTCACCGCGCCGTCGGGGCGCATTACCGGGAAGGTCGTGACGGATACGGGTGAGCCGCTGCCGGCGGGATCACCCTCGCTGCAGGTGGTGGCGCGGGCCGCGTCGGCCGATGGATCCACCGTTGGCCAGTTCGGCGGAGGCGGCGGGCAGGGACGTGTCAATGCCGACGGCACGTTCGAAGTGGGCAGCGTGCTCGACCCTCGCTACGTCCGGATCACCACGCCGTCGGCGTGGACGTTGAAGGCGGTCCTCGTGGACGGCCGGGACGTCACCGACGTGCCGGTGGACGCCGGCCCTGGCGAAGTGGTCAGCGGCGTGCAGGTGGTGATCACCAGGACACTCAGCAGCGCCGAAGGCACGGTGCTCGACGATCGCCGGCAACCGGTTCTCGATGCGACCGTCGTCCTGTTCCCCGCCGACGAACGGCTGCGCTATTTCCAGTCACGGTTCGTCCGCTCCGCGCGGCCCGACCAGGAAGGCAAGTTCCGCATCACGACGGTCCCGCCCGGCGAGTATCTCGCGGTCGCGGTGCAGGGCATCGAGGACGGGCAGTCGGGAGATCCGGAGTTCCTCGCGGCAATCGACGATTACGCCGAACGCGTCACCATCAAGCCCGGCGAGACGAAGACCGTGACGCTTGGACTGAGCGCGCTTCCCCGTCAGTAACCATCAAAAGTAGTCGCCGTGCCAGAAGACCACCTCCTCCGCCGAGAGCGGAGGCAGTGGCAAGGTGCGATCCCGCAACGGGCGGATCATCAGCACCTCGCTGGTCGGCGCAGCGTGCGCGATCTGGACCTGCGGCGGGTTGAGCGAATGCGGGAACCAGCCGCGGATGTCTGGCAGCGCCTCACCGGGATGGCGCGCCAGCATCACCTGCAGCATCGCGCCAAGCCGCGCGCCTGACGGATCGCGATCGCCGGCGTCTTCGATCGTCCAGGCGCCCATGTGCGACGAGCAGACCAGATACGCAACCGGTTGATGGCCTTCCTCGCTCACCAGGAACTCCACCTCGCGCAGCCCGGGCGGCCCGAGCCCGGCGAGAAGGCGCTTCCTGGCGATGCCGTGCTTGACGAAGTCCTCGCTGCGGGCGACCGCAAGGCGTGCCCCGGCGCTGCGCGTCGCCGAAATTTCGGCGAGCGCCGGAATGTCGCGCTCCTCGCCGCTTCGGACGAGCACCGCCGGCGGGCCGCCGCCTTTCCTGTCCACGGTGAGCCGCCACTCGGTGAGGGGCACCGGCACGAAGTCGATCTGCTCGTAGATGCGAGTCGCGATCTCCGAGAACAGCGCCGCGAACTCGAACCCTTCCGCCTCGCCGGTCTCCATCATCCGCGAGATCAACTCCTTGGCGGCGCCGCGGCCTCGGTAGGCCGGCCCTGTAAACACCGCGCCGAGCCCGAGCACCCGGCGGATGCGTCCGTCGATCTGCATCGACAGATCGAGCCGCTTGGCGCTGGCGACGACGTGGGGGCCGTCCTGGAGCGCGACCCTGCCGAGGTGCGCCTGCCCCCAGGCGGTGCGCAACTGCGCCGTCCAGTAGCGGCCGTAGTTCTGGCGGTTCAGCCCTTCGTGCCAAAGTGGATACGTGTCGTCGAGGATGCGTTCCAAGACCGGCCCGACGGCTGGGACGACGCTCAGCCCCACGCGGCCACCTCGGCGGCGATGCTGGCACACGGGTCGAGGCGCTCGTTAAACCAGCAGGCGAACTGGTGGGTCATAGAAGACAAGAGAGGTTACCGCATGTCCAGACGCGCGACCGTCGTGACGCTGTCGATCGCCGTCGTCGCGCTTGCGGCGGCAGGCTCGCGACCGGCGCCGCTCGCGGCGTCTGAGGACGACACGTCCGCCGCGATCGCGGCTCACGTCCTGAATCGTCTCGCGTTCGGTCCGCGGCCGGGTGAGATCGCTTCGGTCCGGCGTGTCGGCATCGGCGCCTGGATCGACGAACAGTTGCATCCGGAGCGCATCGACAACCGCGCACTCGAGGCCCGACTCGCCCGGTTCGAGACGCTGTCGCTCGACACGCCGACGATCCTTCGCGATTACTACGCGCCGGCGATGCAGGAGCGCCGGGCGCGCCAGAAGCAGGCCGGACAGACAAACCCGGCGACGCCGCGAACCTCGCGAACCCCGAGAACCCCGCGAACCTCGAGAACCCCGCGAACCTCGAGAACCCTCCGACCCCCGCCGCGCGCAAGGCGCGACTCGTTCTTTCCGAGCTCTCCGAGGCGCGCGTCCTTCGCGCCGTTTACAGCCAACGGCAGCTCGAAGAAGTGCTCATCGATTTCTGGTTCAACCACTTCAACGTCTTCGCCGGCAAGGGCCCGACCCGCGCGTTCCTCACCAGCTTCGAGCGCGACGCGATCCGTCCCTACGTGCTCGGCGACTTTCGCCAGATGCTCGAGGCCGTCGCACAAAGTCCGGCGATGCTCTTCTATCTCGATAACTGGCAGAACGTGCAGCCGCAGGCAGGCGCAGCGATGAGCGGTACGGGACGCCCGTTCCAGCGACCGGGTCGCTTCGGTCCGGCCCGAATGCCACCCGATCCCGCAGCGCAGCTGCCGCGGGCGCCTCGCGGTATCAACGAGAACTACGCGCGTGAGCTGCTGGAGCTCCACACGCTTGGCGTGGACGGCGGATACACGCAGGACGATGTCGTCAACGTGGCGCGTGCCTTCACGGGGTGGACGATGCGGCCGCGGCAGGAGGCTCAGTTCACGTTCGCCCGCCAGCTGCACGACACAGGCGGGAAGCACGTGCTCGGTCACACGTTGAAGGCGGGGCGCGGCATCGAGGACGGCCGCGAGGTGCTCGACATTCTCGTCGCGCACCCGTCGACAGCGCATTTCATCGCGACGAGGCTGGCCGAGAAGTTCGTCAGCGATACGCCCCCGGCGGCGCTCGTCGATCGGGCCGCGCAGCGCTTTCGCGAGACCCGCGGAAACCTGCGCGAGGTCACCCGGGTGATCGTCTCATCGCCCGAGTTTCTGGCGGCCGCAGGCGCAGCGGGCGAAGGTGAAGACGCCGCTGGAGTTCGTCGCCAGCGCGCTCCGGGCGACCGGCGCGGAGGTCGGCACCGCCTTGCCGGTTATCCGCGTGCTTCGCGACCTGGGAATGCCGCTCTACTTCTGCCAGCCGCCGACCGGCTACGAGGAGAAAGCGGACACCTGGGTGTCGTCTGGCGCGCTCGTTGCGCGAATGAACTTCGCGCTGGAGCTTGGCGGCGGCCGGATGCGCGGCATCACGGTGCCCGGTGTGACGTCAGCGAGCGCGGTCGGCGACCGTCTGGTTGGCGACGTCCTCGCCGGCGATGTGTCGCAGCCGACCCGCGCGACGATCGCCAAAGCGGCGACCGCCGATCAGGTGATCGCGCTCGTCATCGGGTCGCCGGAGTTTCAGCGGCAGTGAGTCGGCGAAAGGTGGATGCCATGCAATCCCGTCGCGTATTCCTGAAGTCCGGCGCCCTGGCGCTCGTCACGCTCGGGTTCGCGCCGTCGTTCCTCGCCCGGACCGTGGAGGCGGCGGGCACGCGCCGGAAGCTGCTTATTGCGATCTTCCAGCGCGGCGCGGTCGATGGTCTGAACATGGTGGTGCCGTTCGGCGAGCCGGAGTACTACCGCGTGCGGCCGAGCATCGCAATTCCGCAACCGGGGCGGGAAGGCGGGGCGCTCGATCTCGACGGGTTCTTCGGTCTGCACCCCCGAATGGCGCCGCTCGCGCCGCTCTGGGACGGCCGGTCACCTCGCGATCGTGCACGCCTCGGGCTCGCCAGACGCCACCCGCTCGCACTTCGACGCGCAGGATTACATGGAGTCGGCGACGCCCGGAGTGAAGAGCACGCGGGATGGATGGTTGAATCGGTATCTACAGGCCCGCGCCGATGAGCGTGAAGAAGCGCGGAATCCGCTCCGCGGCGTCGCGCTCACGCGGCAGATGCCGCGGGCGCTGCAGGGGCCGGCGCCGTCGCTGGCCATCGGCAGCGTGGCGTCGTTCGACGTCCACGGCGACACGACCGAGCGCGCCTCGTTCGAGGCCGCCTACGCCTCGGCGGCAGACCAGGTGCTGAACGGCACCGCCGGCGAGGCCTTCGAGGCAATGCGCACGCTGGAGCGGACACGCGCCGGAGCGCGGCCGTCTCCGTCGCGCGGCGCCGGATACCCGCCGTCACCGTTCGGGCAGGCGCTCCAGGAGATCGCGTCGCTGGCCAAGGCCGATGTCGGGCTCGAGATCGCCTTCGCCGAGAGCACGAACTGGGATCACCACGTCAACGAGGGCTCCGCGACCGGCCAGCTCGCCAACCGCCTCGACGACTTCTCGCGCGGCATCGCCGCATTGGTGCAGCGATCTCGGCGACCGGATGGCCGACACGCTGATCGTGACGATGTCGGAGTTCGGCCGCGCGGTGGCCGAGAACGGGAGCCGCGGGACCGATCACGGCCACGGCAACGCGATGTTCGCTGATCGGCAGCAGCGTCAAGGGCGGACGGGTCTACGGCAAGTGGCCGGGCCTCGCGCCGGAGCAGCGCTACGAAGGACGCGACCTGGCGATCACGACCGACTTCCGCGACGTGTTCGCTGAAGTCGTGGTCGGTCACCTCGGCGCGTCCACGGATGTCGCCAACCGGGTCTTCCCCGGCTACCGTGTCGAGGCGTCCCGCTTCAAGAAGATCGTCCCGGGATGACATGATGGCAGCGTGACGTTGAACGATCTCCGGACTCCGGCTGTTCTGGTCGACAAGGCTCGCGCGCTGCGCAACATGGATCGCATGCAGAACGCCGCGTCAGCACGCGGCATTCGGACGCGGCCCCATGCCAAGACCCACAAGAGCCCGATCGTCGCCCGCTGGCAGATCGAGCGCGGCGCGGTCGGCATCTGCTGCGCGAAGCTTGGCGAGGCCGAGGTATTTGCCGACGCCGGCATCGGCGACATCCGCATTCCCTATCCGCTCAACCCCGCCAACGCCGATCGCCTGATCGCCCTCGCCCAGCGCGTCCGGCTCTCGTTCATCGTCGATCACGCCGCGGTCGCCGAAGCCTGGTCGCGCGTGCTGCACACCGCGGCGGTCGCGGTGGACGTGCTCGTCAAGATCGACGTCGGCTTCCATCGCTGCGGCATCGATCCGGCACCGGAAACGGCCGTGCCCTTCATCCGTAAAGTCGCGGGCCTGCCAGGCTTGCGTCTGCGGGGGCTCCTCTCGCACGCGGGACAGGCGTATCACGCGCATTCTGAAGCGGACCTGAGGGAAATGGCGATGGCGGAGGCGCGCACGCTCGTGCAGCTCGCCGAGGGAGCCCGCGCGGTTGGCGTCCTCGTCGAAGAGCTGAGCGCCGGCGCCACGCCAACGGCGCGCTACTCGCTTCAGCAGGACGGTCTGACCGAGTACCGGGCCGGCAACTTCGTCTACTTCGATCGCACGCAGGTCGGGCTCGGCGCCGCGACGTTCGACGACTGCGCGCTCACCGTGCTCGCGCGCGTGGTAAGCAAGCCCGCGTCCGACCGCATTGTCCTCGACGCTGGCAGCAAGACGCTCAGCAGCGATGGCGCGCGCGGCTTCGAGGCGGCGCCCGGGTACGGCGCCGTGTGCCGATTGCCGGAAGGGGCCGGGCCCGCGTCGCCGCTGCAGGTGATTCCGAACCTGCTGATCGAGCGGCTGTCCGAGGAGCACGCAACCGTTCGTGTCACCGACGGTGCGACCCCCCTGGAGCCCGGCGACCTCGTGCGGATCCTGCCCAACCACTCCTGCGTGGTGTCGAACCTGGTCGATCAGGCGTGGCTGGTCGACGAGGGCGACGTCTGCGCCCTGCCGATCGCCGCCCGCGGCCGCATCAGCTGAGCTGGAAAAGAGGACTGTCCCCCTTTCTCGCGGCCGGCAGGGGCGCTAGAATCCGCTCCACGGCGCCGGATGCGCCCCCCGCATCGTCCTGGAGGAACACACGATGGGTGATTCGTGTCGGCCGTACCGTCTGGTCTGCGCCAGCCTCTCCGCCTTCGCTGTCAGCCTGTTGCTGACCGCGGGTCCAGCCGCGCAAGCCCCGGCCGCGCCTGCCGCGCCCGCCCCGGCCGCGAGCTCGTTCGCCAGCATGGACGCGAACGCCCGCGAGGCGTTCCTGTCCTCCGCGAAGATCATCCACGTCAAGTCGCCGCCGAAGGGCACCACCAACACCAAGCGCCTGACGCTCTCCGACGGGACGATCACGCACGACGCCAGCGTCCAGACGATCGACGAGGCCAAGGCGGTCTTCGAATCGAACCTGGGCACCGAGCTCAATTTCAAGGACAGCTGGCGGTTCAACGTCGCGGCCTACCAGATCGACCGGCTCCTCGCGATCGACATGATCCCCGCCACCGTCGAGCGGAACTTCGAGGGCAAATCAGGGTCGTTCACCTGGTGGGTCGACGAAGTGCTGATGGACGAGCAGGAGCGGTATCGGCAGAAGAAGACGGTCCCGGACACGCTCGACTGGAACCGTCAGATGTGGATCACGCGGATGTTCGATCAGCTGATCGCGAACGTCGATCGGAACCTCGGCAACCTGCTGATCGACAAGTCGTTCAACATCTGGATGATCGATCACTCGCGCGCCTTCCGCCTGAACAAGGACCTGCGCGCGGCCGGAAACCTCTCCGGCATGGACCGCACGATTCTCGAGAACATGCGCAAGATGACCCACGAAGCGGTCAAGGCCGCCGTCGGCACGCACCTGGTCGACTCCGAGATCGATGCGATGCTCAGCCGCCGCGACAAGATCGTCGCCCATTACGATCAGGGCAGCTCGAACCTGATGTTCGATCGCCGCCCGCGCTGACCGCAGGCGCCCGTCCTACTGACCCGGCTTCAGGCCGGGGCGTTCGACCAGCTCGATCCGGGCGCCGGAGGGACCGGCGACGTACGAGAAATTGATCGGAGGGCCGTTCGGCAGCGTCAGCGGCCGCGGCTCGGCGGTCACCTCGACGCCTTTCGACTTCAGCTCGGCGATCGTGTCGCCGAGCGGCCGGCTGGATCGCCAGCCGATGTGATCGATTGCGTGCCCGATGCTCGGCGTCGCCTCGCCCTTGGTGACGAGAATCCACATGTCGCTGAAGCCGTCGGCGCTGTACTTGACCGCGTCGAGCCGCCCTTTCAGCTGCGTCTTCTGTCCGCCGAACTTGGCGAGCAGCCACGCGAACGCCTCGTCGGGGTTCGGGCTGCGCATGTGGATGTGGTGCAGCCCGAGGAGTTCCGCATCCTGCACGACCTCGATGCGCGTTCCCCACGGATCCTCGACGAAGGCCAGCTTGAACAGACCCGGTACGTCGCGCACCGGCGAGGTCACCTTGACGCCGTTGGCCTCGAACTCCTTCATCTTCGCGTCGAGATCGGTCACCGAGAAGCCCACGTGATCGATCGCGCTGCCCGCGCTTGGCGCCGCGTCGGCTTTCTTGAGGAACATGAAGCGCGTGCTGCCGAACATCAACCGGTCCGGGGCCTCGGTGATGCGCTTGCCGCCGAAGTTCTTCTCGTACCAGTTGGCGCCGGCGGCCGGGTCGGGCACGTTCAGGTGGATGTGATCGTAGGGGAACGTCGCTGGCGTTTGCGCCAGGTTGGCAGCACCACTCCACGCGATCAGGGCCGCGGCGACAACGGCAAGACGGGCTACGCGCATCGATGCCTCCTGAAAGGGCAATATTACGCTGGCGTGTTCCAGCCGCCGATATCCTGCACCAGTCGATCGGCCTCCGGCGGTCCCCACGTGCCGGACCCGTACTCGACAGGCCGGCACTGCGCATCGAGAATCGGCTGCACGATCGCCCAGGCCGCTTCGACGACGTCCTGGCGCGCGAACAGCGTGGCGTCGCCCTGCATCGCGTCGCCGAGCAGCCGCTCGTAGGCGTCGATGCGCCCGGCCGCGTCCTCGGCTTCTTCCATGACCACCAGCTCCACCGGCTCGCCGGTCATGCCCTCGCCGGGCCGCTTGGCTCGTGCGCCGAGAGCGATCGCGACGTGCGGACTCAAACGGAACCGGATGTAGTTGCCCTGCTCGGGTGCCGGCTCAGGAAACACCACCGGCGGCGCGGCGCGGAACTCGATGAACACCTCGGTGACGGTCCGGGCGAGGCCCTTGCCGGCGCGGACGAAGAACGGCACTCCGTGCCAGCGCCACGAGTCCACGTACAGGCGCACTGCGGCGTAGGTGCCGCGCGTCGAGTCCTTGGCCACGCCCGGCTCGTCGCGGTATCCGGCGAACTGTCCCCGCACCGTATCCTCTGGCCGCAGCGGGCGCACTGTGCGCAGCACCTTGGCCTGCTCGTCGCGGATCGCCTCGGCGTAGGTGGACGAGGGCGCCTCCATCGCCAGGTAGCTGACGATCTGCAGCAGGTGGTTCTGAATCACATCTCTGATGACGCCGGTCTCGTCGTAGAACTTGCCCCGCCCCTTCACGCCGAAGTCTTCCGCCATCGTGATCTGCACGTTCTCGACGTAGTGGCGGTTGAAAATCGGCTCGAGGAACGCGTTGGCGAAGCGGAAGTAGAGGATGTTCTGAACGGCTTCCTTTCCGAGATAGTGATCGATCCGGAAAATGCGATCTTCGCTGAACGTCTCGTGCAAGGTGCGGTTCAGGGCCCGCGCAGACGCCAGATCGCGGCCGAACGGCTTCTCGACGATGACGCGCGCTTCATCGGTGCACGAGGCGTTCTTCAGGTGAGTGACGACGGCCGGGAACATGCTCGGGGGAATCGCGAGGTAGTGGGTGGGACGGCACGAGTTGCCGAGCTGCTCGCGCAGCAGCGCGAAGGTTTTGGGATCGTTGTAGTCACCGTCCACGTAGTGGAGCAGCGACGCGAGCTTCGCGAACGCGGCGGGATCGAGCCCGCCATGCTCCGTTACGCTCGCCTTCGCGCGCTCGATGAACTGGTCGCGAGTCCAGCCCGAGCGGCCCAGGCCGACGATCGGGACCGACAGGCGCCCGCGGCGCACCAGTGCCTGCAACGCGGGAAAGATCTTCTTGTAGGCGAGATCGCCAGTCGCGCCGAAGAACACGAAGGAATCTGCCGGCGGCTTGCCGTTGTTCATCGCTTCTCCGCGTGGCCGCCGAAGCCTTTGCGCATGGCCGACAGCACCTTGTTCTGGAACAGGTCCTCGCCGCGTGACGCGAAACGTTCGAAGAGCGCCGCGGTCAACACGTGCGCGGGAACGCCAGCCTCGTTCGCGGCCTGCACCGTCCATCGCCCTTCGCCCGAGTCCGAGACGCGCCCGGCGTAGGCTTCGAGCGTCGGGTCGGACGCGAGCGCCTCGGCAGTGAGGTCGAGCAGCCACGACGTGATGACGCTGCCGCGCCGCCACAGTTCGGTGACGTCGGCGAGGTCGAAGTCGTACTGGAAGTGCTCGGGATTGCGCAGCGGCGTGGTCTCGGCATCCGTCTCGCGTCCGGCGGCGCCGATGATTCGCACGACGCAGGATGTTCAGCCCCTCCGCGTAGGCAGCCATCAGGCCGTACTCGATACCGTTGTGGATCATCTTGACGAAGTGGCCGGCTCCGGCAGGACCGCAGTGCAGATAACCCAGTTCTGCCGTACTACTTCGCCCTTCGCGGCCGTGTGTCGGAGGCACCTGACCGCGGCCTGGCGCCAGCGCGCGGAAGACCGGATCGAGCCGCCGCACGATCTCCGGCTCGCCGCCAATCATCAGGCAGTAACCGCGCTCGAGTCCCCAGACGCCGCCGCTGGTCCCCATGTCCACGTAATGGATGCCGCGCTTCTTGAGCTCCGCGGCCCGGCGGATGTCGTCGTGATAGTGCGAATTGCCGCCATCGACAATCACATCGTCTGGCGAGAGCAATGGCGTCAGCTTCTCGATCGTCGCGTCGACGACGGCCGCCGGCACCATCAGGATGAGGTGGCGTGGCGCGGCCAGCGCCGCGACGAAGTCGGGCAGCGAATGGGCGCCGACCGCTCCTTCGCGCGCGAACGCGTCGACGCTGGTCGCCGCGACGTCCTGGACCACTGCCGTATTTCCGGCGCGCAGCAGCCGGCGGACCATGTTCCCGCCCATCCGGCCGAGCCCGATCATCCCGAACTGCATCGTCCCTCCCGTGTCGTACGCTGAAGGGCCATGGCGCCCTCCATCATCGTTGACGATCGCGACGGGTTGGTAAAGGCATTCGTCGGCCACATCGAGAAGGCCGCGGTAAAGGCGATCGGGACCCGCGGGCGCTTCACGATCGCGGTCACGGGCGGGCGCGATGCGCAGGTGATCCTCCCACGGCTGGCCAGCGCAGCGGTGGACTGGGCGCGCACCGATGTCTTCTGGGGCGACGAACGCAACGTCGCGCCTGACGATCCCGAATCGAATTACGGCCAAATCAAGGGCGCCTGGCTCGACCATGTTCCGCTGCCGGCGGCGAACGTCCACCGAATGGCGGCCGAGGCAGCCGATCTCGAGCGGGCGGCTGAGGACTACGCCGCTTTGCTTGCCGCTTCGCTCGGCCCATCGCTTTCGCTCGACGTCTGCGTCCTCGGAGTCGGGCCGGACGGCCACGTCTGTTCGATCTTTCCAGGCCATCCGCTGATGAGCGAACGTGAACGCATCGTAGCGCCGGTGCTCGACTCGCCCAAGCCGCCGCCGAGGCGGTTGACCATGACGCTGCCGCTGCTGCTCCGCGCCCGTCAGACGATCGTGACCGCGCTCAGCCCTGACAAACGGCCGATGCTCGACGCGGCGCTCCGGCCAGATGCCGCGGACCTTCCCATCACCCGGATCTTCCGCCACGCGCCGGACGTCGTCGTCTTGAGGTCTTGAGGTCTTGAGGGCTTGGGGCTTGGGGCTTGTTTGCCGCGCCGCAGCGTGAGCGAAGGCCGGCCCTTCTGCCTTGCCTTATTGTTTCGCCAGGTTCGGACGCCCTTGGCGAAGCACGAACTTCTGAATCTTGCCGGTCGCCGTCTTCGGGAGCTCCGCTACGGGCGTGAAAGAGTGCGGCACTTTAAACCTCGCGATGCGAGCCCGGCAGAACTCGCGGAGCTCCTCGTCCGAAGCCGAGGCGCCGGGCTTGAAGACGAGGAACGCATGGGGCGCTTCGCCCCACTTCTCGTCGGGCATGCCGACGACCGCGACCTCCTGGACGGCGTCGTGCCCGAGCAGCGTCGCTTCGACTTCGACCGACGAGATGTTCTCGCCGCCGCTGATGATCACATCCTTGAGTCGATCGCGGATCTCGACGTAGCCATCGGGGTGTACGACGGCGGCGTCGCCGCTGTGGAACCAGCCGTCTCCCATCACCCTTTTCGTGGCCTCTGGATCGTTGTAGTAGCCGGCCATGATCACGTTGCCGCGGGCAACGATCTCGCCCACTGCCGCACCATCCCACGGCACCTCGTCGCCGTTCGTGTCCACAACTCGTAGCTCGCCGGAGGTCATGAGCTCGACGCCCTGCCGCGCCTTGATGCGGGCGCGCTCGCTCGGGGCCAACTCGTCGTGCTCGGGCAGCGGCACGCAGAACGAGATCGCCGGCGCCGTCTCGGTAAGCCCGTAGAGCTGCGTCACCGTCCACCCCAAGCCTTCCTCGAGCCTCGCAATCGTGACCGCGGCGGGCGGCGCGCCCGCGGTGATCACATGCACACCGCGCGGTGCGAAGCCGCGCAGATCGGCGGGCGCGTTGGCGAGGCCGATCAGCACCGTCGGGGCGGCGCACAGCAGGGTGACGTGCTCCGCGGTCGCGAGCCGGAACACGGCGGCCGGCTCGACCTTGCGCAGGCAGACGTGCCTGCCGCCGGCGGCGGTGACCGCCCAGGTGAACGTCCAGCCGTTGGCGTGGAACATCGGCAGCGTCCACAGGTAGGCATCGCGCGGGCTCAGCATGACGTGCGCGAACATGCCGACGCAGTTCACCCATGCGTTGCGGTGCGTGATCATCACGCCTTTGGGCCGCGACGTCGTGCCGCTGGTGTAATTGATGGTCAGCAGGTCACGCTCGTCGATCGCCGCGCGCGCAACCTCGCCGGTGGCCTGCGCGACCAGGGTTTCGTAATCCAGCCAGCCCTCACGCGCGCGATCGAGGGCGACGAAGTGGCGGACGCCGGCCAGCCGCGGGCGGATCGAGTCCACCGCGTCGAGGTAGTCGCCATCGGCGCAGACCACGGTGGAACCGCTGTGCTCGATGAGATACGCGAACTCCTCCGCGGCCAGGCGGTAGTTGAGCGGCACCAGGACCGCGCCGATTTGCGGTACGGCATAGAACGAGGTGAGCTGGGCGTGGGTGTTCGGCGCGATGTAGGCGACGCGATCGCCCTTCCGGACACCGAGCGCCTGCAGCGCCGCGGACCAGCGGTCGCACCGTTCGCCGAACTGTCCGTAGGTCCAGCGCAGGTCGCCGTCCACTACCGCGGTGCGGCCGGCGTGGAGCTTGCGGGCCCGCCGCAGGAAGTCGAGCGGTGTGAGCGGGGTCTCCATAGGCGGCGATTCTATCTCTGCCGCCGCAGGCCGCGCTTCGCGCGGTGGGCGCACCTTCGGCGCATAGGCACGGCTTCGCCGCGTGCGGGAAGAACCGCTGCGCGGGAGAAAGTGGCGCCCGCGAGGCGGCGATTCTACCGCTGCCAGCCGTGGGCCCTGCGCTCCGCGTGTGGCAGGTGCAGCGGCGAGGCCTAGTCGGCGCGCAGCGCGGCGGCGGCGTCGGTGCGTGATGCCGCGCGTGCCGGGAGAAGAACGGCACACAGTACGAGCGCGAACACCGCAAGGAATGCCGCCCCGTACACCGAGGCGTCCAGCGGCGAGACCTCGTAGAGCACCGCGCCCAGCCCGCGCGTCGCGAGCGCGGCGACCGCGGCGCCGGGAATCGCTCCCGAGGCTGCGACCAGCGCACCGCGCGCGAGCACATGACGGCGCAGCCGAGGCGGGCTGGCGCCCAGAGCCGCACGGATCGCCAGCTCTCGACGGCGTTGGCGGACGTCGTACGACAAGACGCCGAAGATTCCAATCAGCGACAGCCCGACCGCGAGGAGCGCGAACGTGCCGGCGACGGCGGCTGAGGCGCGCGGCCGTACCAGCTCCCTGTCGAGCAGGCGATCGAGTGGTTCGACCGTGTCGATCAGGGCGCCGGGCATCGCCGCCCTCACGCGAGGTGCCACCTCGGCGCGCAATGGCTCCGGACCGAGCTCGGTGCGGACCAGCAACGACTCCGGCTGGAAGAAGAAGAACTGATCGGCCGGAAAGTACACCGTCAGCCACGTCTTGCGCAGCTCGCGATAGCGCGTCTCGCGCGCCACTCCGACTACCGTGACCCACTGCCAGTCAGGCTCGTTGACCAGGCGCAGCCGACGGCCGATCGGATCGAGATTGGGCCAGTAGCGCCGGGCGACGGATTCCGATACGACCGCGACCGGTGCCGAATCCCGGCGATCGTCGGCGGTGAATCCGCGGCCCTTGACGATCGGCACACCGATCGTCTGGAAATACCCGGGCAGCACCGGTTCCCACGTGGCCCACGGATTGCTGCGCGCGGTCTCCACCGTTTGCCCTTCGAAGAACATCGGCGCGCTCAGCCCGAGCGTGCCGGTTCCAGGTCTGAGATGAACGGGGCTCGCGGCCGTGATCGCCGGAACGCTCTTCAGATCCTCGACCAGGCGCGTGTAGAAACGCGTCTGCACCTCGCGATCGCGGCGCTGGTCCTCCGGCTGGAACAGCGTGACCAGGTACAAGTGATCGGCTGCCACGCCGCGATCGATGCGTGACAGGTGACTGAACGACCGGACGAGCAACCCCGCGGCAATGGCGAGGACCACCGCCGCCGCAATCTGCGTGGCCGCGAACACAAGCAGCCCTCGCCGGCGGCTACCGCCGGGAAAGGCACGTGTCAAAGCGGCGAGGCTCGCTGCGCCTCGGCTTCCCCACACCGGCACGGTGCCGAAGACGAACAGCCACAGCGTGGCAGCCGCGATCGTGAAGAGCAAGGACGCCGGACCGATCGACACACGGTCGAGGCGCGGGAGGTCGTCCGGCGCGATGTACGGCAGCCACGCCAGCAGCCCGCGGGCGATGAGCAGTCCGGCCGCCACGCTTGCGACGGCGAGCACCGCGGCTTCGGTGAGCGCCTCACGCAGCAGCCGCAGACGGCTCGCGCCCAGGACCGTTCGCACGGCTCGATCGAGATCGTGCGCCGCCGCCCGCATCAGGAGGAGCGCGGCAACGTTGACGGCGGCCACACCGAAAACGAGTCCGGCCCCGGCGAACAGCGCCAGCAGCAATCGGCGGTCGTCACCCAGAACGATCTCGATGAACGGCTCGACCGCCACCTCCATCAGACGGAGCTCGGTCGGGAGCTCCTCGGCCATGCGGCGGTGGACGACGGTCAGCTCCGCGCGAGCGGATTCGAGGGTCGCCCCGGTTCGCAGCCGGCCAAGGAGCTCGAACTGCGCGAACGTGCGGTTCCGCGCGTCGAAGCGTCCGGCGCGGCCGTCGAACACGGCCAGGGCCGGCGCCCAGATGTCGGTGCCGATCGGATACTCGACTCCAGGCGGCGCGACGCCGACCACACGCAGCGAGCGGTTCTCATTCCAGGTCAGCCGCCGTCCCACGAACGCGGGATCGCCGCCGCTGGCGCGGCGCCAGAAACGCTCGCTTACAACCGCCGCGACTTCGTCGCCGACCCGATCGTCGTCTCCACTGAGCCACCGGCCGGCGAGCGGCGGCTGATGGAAGAGGCCCTCGAAGAACGGGCCGGCCACCGGCGCAAGCCGGCCGCGCAGCGTCACGCCGTCGATTCCGATTGCCGCCGTCCCCGTAGCTGCGTGGTTGATCGCGACCAGCGATTCGAACCCAGTGCTGGCCTCGCGCCACTCGTCGTACTCCGCCAGCGACAGCGGGCCCGGAAATCCGTCGCGGGCGACGTCGCGCTTCGACACCTGGACGACACGATCCTGGTCCGGCACGATCGGCGTACGCACGACAGCGTCCACGATCGCGAACAGCGCGGTCGTGATCCCGATGCCGGACGCGAGCGTGAGCGCCGTGATCGCGAAGAGCCCGCGCTCCCGCCGCACTGAACGGAGTGCATTGCGCAGGTCGCGACCAGGCGTCTCGAGGGCGTTCATCGAAGTCTCCTGCGGCGCGGAAGCGCTGCCTGCCCAAAGGGCCGCGACGCGAAGCCTCGCCTGCCGAGCCGCGAGGCGGCGAGCACTACGTGAGCGCGAGATACTCGTGCACCGAGCGGACGGCCATGGATCCCTCGCCGACCGCGGCGGCGCAGCGGTTCATCGCGCCGGCACGGAGGTCGCCGGCCGCGAACACGCCCGGCACGCTCGTCTCGAATAGCAGCGGCTCGCGCGATGCCTTCCACAGCCGCGGGAACGCCTCGAGAGGCAGCAGGTCGCGCCCGGTGACGATGAATTTCTTCGCGTCGCGAAGCACGCTGGCCGGTAGCCACTCGCTGTTCGGGCGCGTGCCGATGAAGATAAACACGGCATCGGCCGGCTCGACGCTCGTCTCTCCGGTCTCGACCGATTTCAGCGCCACGCGCTCGAGGTGTTCCCCGCCCTCCATCGCTTCCACTTCGGTCCAAGGCCGGATTCGGACGTTCGGCGTCTTCCCCAGCTGATCAATGAGGTACTGGGACATCGTCGCCTTCAGCGAGTCGCGGCGGATGACGATCTCGACTTCTTTCGCGTAAGTGGACAGGTACATCGCGGCCTGCCCGGCGGAGTTGCCGCCGCCGATCACGAACACGCGCGTGCCGGCACACGCTCGTGCTTCGGTGGCCGCCGCGCCGTAGTAGACCCCGCGCCCGGTGAGCTCCTGGCAGCCGGTGGCGGTGTGCTCCCGATAAGCCATGCCCGTGGCGGCCAGCATCGTGCGCGAGACCAGGTTGCGTCCGTTGGCCAGCGTGAGACGCGTGTAGCCGCCCTCGAGGCAGGCGTCGACCACGCCGAGCGGCGAGAGGAACTCGGCGCCGAGGCGCTGGGCCTGCTGAAGCGCCCGCGCGGTCAGATCTCTGCCGCTCACGCCCGACGGGAAGCCGAGGTAGTTCTCGATCCGCGAGCTCGTGCCCGCCTGTCCGCCCGGCGCGTGCTCGTCGAGCAGCAGCGTCCGCAGCCCTTCCGATGCGCCGTACACGGCAGCGGCCAGGCCGGCCGGACCGGCGCCGACGATCACGAGATCGTAGAGCTCGTACTTACCGGACAGCGGACGCCCGAGGCGCTCGGCCACGTCGCGTGGCTCGGGCCGCGACTGCACCAATCCATCCTCGAAGAACAGCACCGGCAGGGCCTGCTCGGTGAACCCCTTCGATTCGAGCAGGACGCGCGCCTCGGCGTCGCGACCAAAGTCGACCCATTTGTAGGGAATGAGGTTGCTGGCCAGGTAGTCCTTGACGGTGTGCGACAGCCGATCCCACTGGTGCCCGACCAGCCGCAGGCCGGTCGTCTCGGGCAGCGACTCCGCCTGCCACCGGTCGAGCAGTTCCTCGACGACCGGGAACAGCCGTTCCTCGGGTGGTTCCCACGGCTTCGACAGGTAGTGATCGAGGTGCGCCTCGTTGATGGCGCGAATCGCCGCCTCGACATCCGAGTACGCGGTCAACAGGTCCTCGACCCGCCTGAGGGTAGGTCTCGAGCGAGCGGCTCAGGACATCGGTGCCCTGGAGCCCGGGCATGCGCTGGTCGCTGATTACCAGCGCGAGCGCGTCGCCGCGGCTCTTCAGCTCGTTGATGGTCGACACCGCCTGTTCGCCGGAGCTGGCGCTGACGAGCGTGTAATCGCGAAACTTCGTTCGGAGGTCGCGCCGGACCGCCGCCAGCACCTGCGGATCGTCGTCGACAAGAAGAATGACCGGCTTGTTGAGCATTGCGCGTGCGCGGAAGAGCGTCAGTTCGCGGCGAGCGGCAGCCACACCCGGAACTCGGTCCGGCCCGGCTGCGATTCCACTTCGATGTCGCCTTCATTGTGGCGGACCAGGCGCCGGACGATATCGAGCCCGAGGCCGGTGCCCTGTCCCACCGGCTTGGTCGTGAAAAATGGATCGAAGATCCGTTCGCGGATCTCCGGCGCGATACCAGCCCCGTTGTCGACGATGCGCACGACCACCCGCGTGCCGTCCCGTTCGCAGACGACCTTGACGTGGCCGCCGGACGGAATCGCGTCGAGCGCGTTGTCGATCAGGTTGGACCACACCTGGTTCAGTTCGCCGATGAAGCCGTTGACTTTCGGCAGGTCGGGCGCCACGTCGATCGCGACGGTCGCCGACTTGCCCTTGGCCTTCGAGCGCAGGACCGCGACGGTGTCGCTCAGCCCGCGCGTCAGGTCGATCGGCTCGGCGACCGCGGCCTGATCCATGTGGGTGAAGCCCTTGATCGCGACGACCAGCCCCGAGACCCGCATCGCGGCCTGCTGAAGTTCCGACGTGAGCGCGCGCACCGAGAAGCCCGCGGCCGCCCAGCGCAGGGCCGCGTCGAGCTCGGGGCCGCCGACCGCGGTCGCCACTTCGTCGAGCGCGGGCAGCGTCACCGCCGTGTCGGCGAGCGATTGCGCCAGCCCGACATCGAGCCGGTGATCGTCGAGCCAGTCGGCGATCGCTTCCTCGCGCTCGGCTTCTTCCAGTGGCGAACGAACGCCCTGGATGCGGGTCGCGACGCACGACGCCCGGACCGCGTCCAGCGCCTGGATCTGCACCTCGCTCAACCGCGCCGCGCCCAGCACCAGCGTCGCCCGTTCCGCGTCTTCGAGGCGCTCGTAGAGCCGCGACGCGCCGCGTTCGATTGCCGCTACGGGGTTGTTCAACTCGTGGGCAAGACCGGCCGCCAGCTTGCCAAGCGACAGCAGCCGCTCGTTGCGAAGGTCTCCGGACGTGAACGTTCGCGCGCGATCGACCATCGCGTGAACGAGGATCGCCGTCACCTCGTAGCACTCGCGAATCATCGCCTTCAGGCACTCGCGCGGGATCGCCAGCAGCGACGTCGGCTCCTGCGCGATGGCGTCGCCCGGCGGGTTTACCATCCGCGAGTAGGGCAGCAGGCCGGACACATCGCCGCCCCGCCATTCGATCGCCTTCTGCTGGTTGCCGCCGCGGTCCACGAACAGCGCGATCCGCCCGGAGAAGATGATGAACATCCCCTCCACCGGCCGGGTCCTGGCGCTGAGCACGTCGCCCACCTCGAGGAGCCGCGACGTGCCGTGCGTGGCAAGCCAGTCGAGCTCGGCACGCGGAACGCTCCCGAGCGTGCTGTGGGCGGCCAGCTGTTCGATTAGATCCATCGCTGCGCAGCGAGAGAGAAGACCACTAGCATACCTTCTGGTCCCTGCCTTGTGCCTTGTGCCTTGTGCCTTCTGCCTTGCTGCCTTCTGCCTTTTGCCTTTTGCCTTGACGCCGTCAGGGCCTTACGGCCTCCACCAGCTTCGGATCCAGGCGCCACGTAACCTTCGGACCCGCCGACACCCACAGGGATCCGTGCGCCACCAGGATGGCGCCGCCACCCTCGCCGGTGAACGCCTGCACCGCTCGATTCGTGCGCGGGTCGATGCGCACGATCGGCGTGCCCGGCAGGCTCACCCACACCGAGCCCGCGCCCGCGGCAATGTCGCCCTTCGCGGTGTCCCGTTCGAGCTTGATCGTCGCCACCACCTTGTTCGTCGCAGGATCGACGCGACTGACTGTGCCGTCGCCGTTCAGCGTCCAGATCGCGCCTTCGCCCACCGTCAGCCGTCGAGGACGCCCGCCGACGGAAATCTCCTCCACGACCTCGGTGTCGTGCGGATTGACCCTGACGAGGCGTCCCGCGTCCTCGCAGGTGATCCAGAGCGCGTCGGGACCCGAGGCGACGGCAACGGTCCCTTTCGGCACGTAAATCTCGGCAACGGAGGCGCCAGTGTCGGGATCGATGCGCGATACCACGCCTTTCCGGTCGGTGATGGCCCAGATGCTGCCGGCGTTCGACGCGATGCGTCCGTCCGGGTCGGCGACGACGGCCTTCACTGCCGTCGTGACCTTCTGATCCTTCAGCGCGACCCGGGCAATCGTGCCGTCGCCGCAGAGCGGCGCCCAGACGCTTTCGAAGGCAATGGTCAGCGAGGCGCACGGCTGTCCGCCAACCGGCACCGGCGCTCCGACCGAGTTGTCCTTGGCCGCGACGCGGACGATCGCGCCGGCGGTGCGGTCGATTGTCCAGACCGCATCATCAGCCGCGACGGCGCCGGGCTCGAACCGCAGCGGAAGTACCGCGTCCGGCTTGAGCCGGGACAGCGGAATCTCGGCGGGGGGACGCGACCCGGCCGGTGGCGGGGCGTCCTGGATCGCGATGATTCGGCCCGAAAACGAGCAAATCGCCAAACTGAGCAGCGCTCCGAAAACGGCTTGCCGAACCATGCGAACGCATCATACTTAATGCTCGATGGCCTTATCCCTTTCCCCGGGTCGTCGGCGCCTCATCCTCCTGGCCATGGCTGGCTTCGTGCTGGTGGGCACGGCCCTCCGCGCGGCACAATCGCCGGCGCCGCAAGCTCCAGCAAAGGACCCGGCTGCCGGGCCCGAGTTATTCGAGACCAGGATCCGGCCGCTCCTGGCCTCGAACTGCTTTGCCTGCCACACCCAATCGGCGATGGGCGGCCTGCGGGTGGATTCACGTGACGCGCTGCTGAAGGGCGGTGACACCGGTCCCGCAATCGTGCCAGGCGATCCCGACCAGAGCACCCTGCTCAAGGTGCTGCAACACACCGACGGGTATCCGCGAATGCCGCGGGGTCGCGCGAAGCTGGCGGTGGACGATATCGAGGCGGTCGCGTCGTGGATTCGCGGCGGCGCGATCTGGCCCGGGACCACGGAGACGGCGGCCGCCGCAGCGCCGCCGGTCCGCGAAAAGGTCATCACGCCCGAGCAGCGGGCATTCTGGTCGTTCCAGCCGCTGGCAAGCCACGACGTTCCGGCGGCGACCGGCTCTGCCTGGCCGAAGACCGACATCGATCGATTCATTCTCGCTCGCCTGGAGAAAGAAGGCCTGAAGCCGGTGAAGCCGGCGGACAAGCTGACGCTGCTCCGCCGCGCGACCATCGATCTGACCGGCGTGCCGCCGACACCCGAAGAAGTGGATGCGTTCCTGAAGGACGACTCGCCGGAGGCAATCTCGAAGGTCGTCGATCGCCTGCTCGAGTCGCCGGCCTACGGTGAGACGTGGGGGCGCATGTGGCTCGACGTCGCCAGGTTCGGCGAGGACGACTATCGGAGCCTCGATCCCGACGGCCGCGGCTACAACCCCTATCCGAACGCGCACCTGTATCGCGACTGGGTGATTCGCGCCTTCAACGACGACATGCCGTTCGATCGCTTCGTCACCGCTCAGCTCGCAGCCGATCAGCTGCCCGAGAACGAGCGCGTGCGACAGCTCCCGGCCCTCGGTTTTCTCGGACTCGGGCCGTGGTACTACGACAACGGGGCGGTGGAGATTACCCGCGCCGACGAGCGCCACGACCGCGTCGATGCCGTGAGCCGCGGCATGCTGGGCCTGACGGTCGGCTGCGCCAGGTGCCACGATCACAAGTACGACCCGATTCCGACCAAGGACTATTACGCGCTCGGCGGCGTGTTCCTCAACACCGAGTACTACGAGTATCCGCTCGCCCCGAAGGCGGTCGTCGCGGAGCGGAAGGAGAAGGAAGAGGAGCTGGATCGCAAGAAGGAGATGGTCCGCGACTACACCAGCACCGAAGGCGACCAGCTGGCCGGCACGCTCGCGTTCCAGGCCGCGAAGTACATGAAGGCCGCATGGCAGGTGACCGGTGAGCCGAAGAAGGAGAAGGCCGAGATCATCGAGAAGGAGAAGCTCGATTACGAGCTCTTCGACCGATGGCTCGCCTTCCTCCAGCGCAAGCCGACCTTCTACCCGTACCTGAAAGACTGGCAGGAGATGATCGCGCGCGGCGGCACGGCGGCCGAAGCGGACAAGCTCGCGACTTCGTTCCAGGAGCTGCTGATTGGTGTGCTGCTCGAACAGCGCGAGATCAAGAAGGAGAACGACATCATCCGGGCGCGGGCGCTGCCCACCGCCAAGCCGAAGAAGCCGTCCAACAAGCCCAACGAGTTCAAGACCAACGACGACTTCTGCCCCGGCTGCGGCCTCGAGCTCCGCAGCGCGACGAAGGAGCGGACCGCGCTCTATCGAGACGCGTTCATCCTCGACCTCGAGACCGACAACATGGTGATCGGCCAGATGCCGAAGCCGGGACTGCTCCGCTTCCGCGGCTGGGGTCTCGAGCAGCGGCTCGGCGACGATCGGCGCGCCCTCATCGAGGGGCTGCGCAAGGACATCGAGGCGATGGAGAAGGCGCTGCCGCCGAAGTACGCCTACGTGCATGGCGTCCGCGACGTCGATACGCCTGAAGACCTCAAGGTCCACCTTCGCGGCAGCCCGATGCGGCTCGGCGACACGGTGCCGCGCGGCTTCCTCACGCGTGCTCAGCCCCGGCGACCGGGCGACGTTCACGAAAGGCAGCGGCCGCCTCGAGCTCGCTCAGGCCATCGCCTCCAGCCCGCTCGCCATGCGGGTCATCGTCAACCGCGTCTGGAAAAGCCACTTCGGCACCGGCATCGTCAACACGCCGAGCAACTTCGGCGTCAACGGCGAGCGGCCGACGCATCCCGAGCTGCTCGACTACCTGGCCAATTACTTTGTCGCGCACGGCAAGTCGATCAAGGCGCTGCACCGCGAGATCATGCGGAGCGCCGTCTATCAGCTGAGCGCGGACCACGATGCAGCCGACTTCGCCAAAGACGGCGGCAATCGCCTCTACTGGCGCCAGACCCGGCGCCGCCTCAGCGCGGAACAGATCCGCGACTCGGTGCTGTCGGTCTCCGGAACCCTGGACACGCGCCTGGGAGGCCGGTCCGTTCCGCTGACTGCGCTCGGCACGCGCCGGACGATCTACGGCCGCGTGAGCCGCTATCAGCTCGACGAGTTCCTGCAGCTGTTCGACTTCCCGAGCCCGAGCCAGACCGCCGAGCAGCGCTTCTCGACCAACGTTCCGCTCCAGCGGCTGTTCTTCATGAACAGCGACTTCATGCAGCAGCACGCGGAGAAGATCGCCGAGAGCGTCGCCGACGAGCCCGATGATGCGGCGCGAATCGAGAAGGTGTACCGGAAGCTGTTCGGGCGCGGGCCAACCGCGGAAGAGGTGAAGACCGGGCGCGAGTTCCTTCAGGCCGAGGCGTTCAAGCAATACGACGATCGCAAGGCCGAAGCCGCGAGGGCCGACAAGAAGGACGGGAAAGACGGGAAGAAGGATGCCAGCGCCGACAGTCCGCCCCCGAAAGACGACGATCGTGCCGCGGGCGCCGGCGAGGAGATGCCGAACCCGAACGGCATGATGGCGGGCGTCAAGCCGGACGCCAAAGGATCGCCGTCCGAGAAGGACAAGATGCTGCCGGTGACCACCTTCGGCCGCTACGTGAAGATTCTGTTGAGCTCCAACGAGTTCATCTTCGTGAGCTGACCCCATGTCACACAAATCACCACCGCCGGTTACCCGGCGCGACGCGCTCTGCCGGATCGGCAGCGGCTTCGGCATGATGGCTTTTGCAGGCCTCGTGTCGCGGACCACGCTGGCTGCCGAGGCGGCGCAAAAGTCGAAGGCTGTCGTCGGGTCGGGCGGGCTGCATCACCCGGCGAAGGCAAAGGCCGTCATCTTCCTGTTCATGAACGGCGGGCTGTCGCAGGTGGACAGCTTCGACCCCAAGCCGATGCTCGAAAAGTACCACGGGCAGCCGCTGCCCGGCGGTAGCGTCGCGACCGAACGCAAGACCGGGTCGCTGATGAAGTCGCCGTTCACGTTCTCGCGTTACGGCAAGAGCGGGCTGGAGGTGAGCGAGCTGTTCCCGCAATGTCGGCGCCTGTGCCGACGACATCTGTGTGATCCGGTCGATGCAGACCGACATCCCGAATCACGAGCCGTCGATGCTGATGATGAACACCGGCCACATCCAGGTCGGGCGGCCGTCGATGGGATCGTGGCTGACCTACGGGCTCGGGACCGAGAACCGGAACCTGCCCGGCTACGTCGTGCTGTGCCCCGACATCCCGACCACGGTCGGACCACCGCTGTGGAACAGCGCGTTCCTGCCGGCGATGCACCAGGGCACCTACATCGCCGACAAGGTCGAGCGTCCGGATCAGATCGTCGGCAAGGACTTCGACCCGAAGAAGCTGGTCTCGTTCATCCACAACCAGTCGTTCACGCTGCCGGAGCAGCGGCGCGAGCTCGATCTCTTCGAAACGCTGGACAAGATGCAGCGGAGCGGCGCGCCGTCGGACCCGAACCTCGAAGCGGCGATCGGATCGATGGAAGTCGCCTACCGGATGCAGACCGAGGCGCCGGACGTGTTCGACATCCGCAAGGAGAGCAAGGCCACGCTGGAGCTGTACGGGCCCGGCAGCACCGCACGCGGCTGCCTGATGGCGGTGCGGCTGGTCGAGCGCGGCGTGCGGATGGTGCAGGTCTACTACGCCAAGGGCGATCCCTGGGACGCGCACTCCGACATCCAGCAGCACCGCAAGAACGCGAAGGATTCAGACCAGCCGTTCGCGGCGGTGATCAAGGACCTCAAGTCGCGCGGGCTGTTCGACTCCACGCTGGTGGTGTGCGGATCGGAGTTCGGCCGCACGCCGGTGGTCGAAATCGGCGGTGGGGCCGCGGCCCAGAGCGGGCGCGATCACAACCCATTCGGGTTCAGCGTCTGGCTGGCTGGCGGCGGCATCAAGGGCGGTCTCACCTACGGGACCACCGACGATTTCGGATTCAAGGTCGTCGACAAGCCAGTGCACGTCCACGACCTGCACGCGACGATCCTGCACCTGATGGGGATCGATCACACCAAGCTCACTTACAATTACAGCGGACGGGACTTCCGCTTGACCGACGTGTCAGGGACGGTGGTGAGGGAAATTCTGGCCTGACGCTTGCAGGCCGGTTACCGACAGGAGGAAAACAGACATGAATCTGCTGGTCATCCTGCTCATCCTGTTGTTGCTGTTCGGCGGTGGCGGGTTCTACGTCGGCGGCCCAAGGGTGGGAGGGAGCCTCGGCGGCATCATCCTGCTCATCCTGATTATCATGCTGCTGACTGGCAGGCTTTAGCAGCGGCGCGCCCGCGCTCGCCGGCGGTCGGGGACCGCCGGCGCGGGCGCGTCGTCACTGCATTTCCTTCTGCAACGCCTGAATACGCCCCACCATCCCGCCCATCAGCTGGCTGACCGTGGGCGAGTAGCCGTTGTACTTGTCGGGAACCTTCCACTCGGCGGCCAGCTGGTCGGGCGTCTTGCCCTGCTTGAGGCCGGACTGCATCCAGGCGACGAGGTCGCGGTTGAACTCCGCATACTCCTTCAGGTCGGCCCAGGTCGTCTGCGCCGGCGTGTGCCCGTTGATGATGGTGTCGACACCCTTGATGCCATCGTAGGCCTTCGTCAAGGTGTCGGAAATCTGCCGCATGCTGCCGCCGTTGGCCGTGTCGATGAGGGGCACGGACTTGCCCGCGAAGATGTCGCCGGAGTGGACGATGCGGAGCGAGGGGAAGACGACCCAGGCATCGCCATTGGTGTGTCCGGGCCCGAAGTAGTAGAGGTCGATCTGGTCGGGGCCCTTCCCGATCGTCAGGCGGTCTTTGAAGGTCCGCTTGGCCATGCCGGCGTTGTTGTGCTCCTTGAAGATCGGCATCTTCTCCATGTTGATCTTCGTGTTCTCCTGGACCACCACGTCGACCGACGCTGGGAACTCGACGTTGCCGCTGACGTGATCCCCGTGCGTGTGGGTGTTGATCAGCAGGGTCACCGGCTTGGGAGTCAGCTCCTTGATCTTGTCGAGGATGGGCCGGCCCCAGCCGGGATTCTTGGCATCGACCACCGCCACTCCGTTCGCCATCACGAACACGGCGGTGTTGCCGCCGCCGCCGCGCAGTACGAACAGGTTGTCCTTGACTTTCTCGACGTCGACGACTTTCGGCGCGTCAGAAGGCTGCTGCGCGAGCAGCGCCACGAGTCCGCCAACCGTCATCATCGCGACCAACACCACTGCGCGTCTCATGATCAACCTCCTGGCCGGAACGTGGAATCCATGACGCCGCTGGCGCACCGAATCACTGCGGCGCAGTCGACGAACCCTCCCGCGACAGCACGTTATGACCGGAGCCGGTGTCGACGCGAAGGCGCGTGACCGCGCCGCCGCTCTTCTCGAAGATCACCAGCGTGTCGCGGTAGCCGAACGTGTCGTTGCCGTAGAAGGACAACGCCTCGGCCGGTCGTGAGGCGGCGAGGTCCGTATAGGCGAGGGTGCCCTTCTCGACCGCAATGCGGACCCGCGAGTCGCGGCCGCGGCCGTGTCCGGTGAACGTGCCGGCGTAGGCAGCCAGGTCGCCGCTGAACGTCTGGCGGCGATCGGCCGGCTTCGGGAGGACCAGGTCCACGATCTGCTTCGCCAGGTCTCGCGGCGCCACCGGCCCCGCGGTGTTCAGCAGGACGACGACGATCAGGTCGTCGTCGGGGTAGTACTCGACCTCGGAGAGGAAGCCCGAGATGCCGCCGCCGTGGGCGATGGCGTGGCGGCCGCCGATGTCGGCGACCGAGATCCCCATGCCGTAGCGGATCCTCGTGCCGTCGCTCAAAACGCCGGGCGTCGTCATCTCCCGGTACGACGAAGGCGACAGCACCTTGCCGCCGTGCAGCGCCCGCGTCCAGGCGGTGAGATCCGTCGTGTTCGAGCACAGCGACCCGGCGGAGTACGGCCACAGGTGATCGAGGTAACCCTTCAGCACCAGCTTGCCGTCCTCGGTGTCGTAGCCGTGCGCGTGGTTCTTCCGGATTGACTTCTCGCTGCAGTAGTACGAGTCGGGCATGCCGACCTTGTCGAACAGGTTCGTCTTCACGAACGATTCGTAGGTGGTGCCGGACACCTTCTCGACGATCAGGCCGAGCAGGAAGAACGCCGAGTTGTTGTAGGTCTGCTCGGCGCCGGGCGTGAACTCGAAGGGCACGCCGCTGAACAGCGCGACCAGCTCCTGGCGAGGCCGATGGAGCCGCTGGAACTCGCGGAACTCGGGCATCTCGGTGTAGCCCTTGATGCCGGAGGTGTGGTTCAGGAGCTGGCGGATCGTCACGGTGTTGCCGTTCGTGCGGTAATCGGGCAGGTGCGTGGTCAGGCTGTCGTCGAGCGAGAGCTTGCCCTGTTCGGCGAGCAGCAGGATGGCGGCGGCGGTGAACTGCTTGGTGACCGAGCCGATCTCATAGGTAGCCTTCGGCGGCGTCGGCACGCCGAGCTCGAGGTCGGCGAAGCCGTACTCTTTCAGCAGGAGTGTCTGCCCGCCGTTGGTCACCGCGACCGAGGCGCCGGCGAGCGTGCCGTTTTTGATCGGCGGGTTGATGATCGCGTCCACCCTCGCGGCAAGGTCGGTCTGCGCCGCCGGCGTGGCGCAGGCGACGACGAGCGCAGCAAGTGTCACGCAGGCGGCGAGTCGCAATCGGTCCATGGTGCCGCCGAGCGTAGCACGCCCGCCCCGCGCGGGCAGGGGACCGGGGGGACAGTCCCCTGAGTCGATCCGTGTCAGGGGACTGTCCCCTGCTTCGCCGCGGCTATGGGGACTGTCCCCGTTGCGGCATGGCGGTTGCTCGTCTCGAAGGCGAGGGAGCGCACGAATGCCGAGACGACGACGGTTCATGATGAGTGGATATCCGTTTCACGTGAC
Organism: uncultured Acidobacteriota bacterium; assembly: GCA_963709325.1. GTDB lineage: Bacteria > Acidobacteriota > Vicinamibacteria > Vicinamibacterales > UBA2999 > VFZN01. The sequence continues at coordinate 1,952,879 of CAVPVV010000003.1, forward strand.
GAATCGAGGCGTGGAGCGCCGGCGCTTGTTCTTTAACGAGTCGCAATACAACGACTTCTTGCGGCTACTTCGCTGGGGCAAGGAGCGTTATGAGGTCTCGGTGCTGGGAGTGTGCCTGATGCCCAACCACTTCCACCTCATCGCGCAGCAGCAAGTCGACGGCGCACTTTCCGCGTACCTTCATTGGGTCCAGGGGATCTATTCCCGCGATCTGAGGGACCGAACAGACACCTCCGGCTACGGCCACGTGTTTCAGCAACGATTCTGGAGCGGGCCAATCGCCGATGGCTGGCATCTACTGAACGTCCTGCGCTACGTCGAGGCAAATCCGGTGGCTGCCCAGCTCGTGAAGCAGGCACAAGATTGGCCGTGGTGCTCGTTGGCGCTGCGAGAGGCAGAGACTCGTTCGTGTCTCGATCCCCTACCGATTGGTTTACCGCAGAACTGGGTCGATTGGGTGAACGCGACGCCCGAACAGGAGGAGTGCGACTGAAAGGGGGACAGTCCCCCGAGTCGACTCGCAGAAGGGGACAGTCCCCTTAGTCGATCCGTATCAGGGGACAGTCCCCTCAGATTGGCCGTCGTCGGACAGGACCGCGGTCTCCACCTGGCCCTCCCGCAGCATCGTCACGAACGCGCGGACCAGATCGGGGTCGAACTCGACGCCGGCGCGTTCGAACCAGATACGCCTCCGCCTTCTCCGCCGACCAGGCGTCCCGATACGGCCGGTTCGTCCGCAGCGCGTCGTAGACATCGCAGACGTGAACCAGCCGGCTGGCCAGCGCGCAGTCGCGGCGATAGTGCAGCCGCGGGTAGCCGCCGCCGTTCAGCATAATGTGGTGCTCGTAGGCGACGATCGCGGCCACGTCGAGGTCGGCCTCGTTCTGCAGGATCGAGCGCGCCCCATCCTGCGGGTGCTGGTTCATCACCTCGCGCTCCGCTGCAGTGAGCTTCCCCGGCTTGACGAGGATCTCGCGCGGGATCCGGACCTTGCCGATGTCGTGCAGCAGGCCGGCCATCCCGTAAGCGCGGACCTCGCCGGGACTGCACCCCAGCGACTCGGCGACGCCCATCGCCAGCACCGCGACGTTCAGCGAGTGGCTTGTGGTGTACTGATCGAATTCCTTCAGCTGCAACAGCGGCAGCACGACGCGGCTCTCGCCGTGCATCGCCAGCGAAAGCGATCGGACCACGGCTTCCGCTTCGAGCAGCGGAACGCCGGCCCCCTCGGACCTCGTCCTGCAGCCAGCGCAGCGTATCGGCCTCCTCCCGGACCGTCAGGTTGAGGGTCGCGACGCCCCGAACCTCGGAAGCCGCGTCCGGTTGGGCAACCCCTTCCAGGCCAACACCGCCGAAGCGGACGCCCAGCTCGCGCATCTGCCGGTTTTCGGCAGTGTCCATTGCCACCGGCACGAGCCGGCCGTACAGCTCCTCGACGAATGCGTCGAACTGCTCGCGCGTCAAGTGAGGGTCGAACTCGAGCCGCTGGATCCCTGCCGCGACGAGACGCTGCCCCCAGCCCACCCACGGAGCTCGCGCAACGGCTCGCGCCCGAACACGACCTCGTCGTCGAGCAGCGTGAACGCCGCTGGTGTGACACCGGCGGTCAGCTCGGCGAGCGGGCCGAATGCCGCGTCAACGGCGCGCTCGCGGGTCGGGTGACCTTCCGGATAGAGGCCAATGGTGGAGAGCGCGTGCGCCAGCGCCTGGAGAACGCGGACTGGATCGCCCATGGACGCGCCCCCCGCGCCACGGCGGCAATCTCGGGATCGGCGGACCTGGCGGCCGCCGCCAGCGCCGAGGCTGCGCGGGGCTCCTGCGTCCAGCCGTCGGCGAGTGCCGCCAGCGCGGCGAGGAGCGCGGGCGATCGCGCCGGCAGCTTGCGCCGGCCCGCCCAGGTGCGTCCGCCGTCTACGAGATCGAGCAGCGCGCGAAGCGCGCGCGGTTCCTGCGAGCGCCCGAGCATCCGCACCGCCAACGCCCGCAGGTCATCGTCCTCGTCGCTCTCGGCCATCTTCAGTACCATCGGCACCAGCTCGGCGGAATAGCCGGCCTGCAGCGCCAGGCAGCCGGCCGAGCGAATCCGCGGATCGGCGTCGCCGAGCGCCGTCCGTAGCGCGGCCTCGCGATGATCCGGCCTCGATACCTGCAACCGTATCGCCTGCAGGCGGACGCGCGGATCGGCATGCGCCAGCCACCGCGCCGCATCGAAGTCGTCGGGAACCCGCCCGATGCGCTCCATCAGCCAGAGCATGTTGCGCTGCACGAACCAGCGAGTGTCATCGAGGTGGACGGCGACACGCGGCAGGATGTCGGCGGGGCTCGACGCCAGCCGCTCAAGCAGCTGACGCCGCTTGAGGCGATCGTCCGAGCTGATGACCCCATCGATCAGCACCTGATAGCTCTCATCCGGCAGGGTCGGAAGGAGCGCATCGAGCGTGGCGACATCGAGCGAGTCTCGGGCGATCAGCGTCTGGACCGCAGCGGGCCGCACGAGCTACGCAATGATCTCGCCTCTCACCTCTGCGGCGTTGACCGGCGCTGACGAGAGCGCGTCGAGCAGCGACGATACGCGGCCCTCCAGCACGATCTGCTCAACTGCGTTCTTCACGCGCGGCCCGGCCGCGCCGAGCTCGAGCGCCATCTGGACGAGACGAACCGGATCGTAGCGCTCGACGTCGTCGCCGATCGGTGATCCGGAGGGCCGCCGCGGTGTTTCAACAAGGCGCTGCAGTGAGTAACTGTAGTCGTCCGGATTCGGGTCGGGCAGCTCCCACCCAGCCACGAGCCGGCCAACCTGCTCGGGTAACGCCTCGTCGGCGCTCGCTCGCACGTGCTCGTCGCCATGCTCGGCATGTGCTGCCAGCTTCGCGAGCATCCGCGTCAATCCGTGCGAGATCGTCTGGCCACTGGCGGCCGCAGCCGCCTGGACGATCGCGAGAACGGACTAAATCGCCATGCCGTGCGTCGAATCGAGCACGAAGGCGGTGCGCTGGGCGGTATCGCCACCCATCCGGACCAGCCGCCGCAGCGTCTCGGGACTGAGAGCCGCAACGAGCCGAGCGGTCCGGCGCTGGAGTTCCGCGGCCTCAGCGCCGCTGACGTCCCTGAGCTCTTCCCCGATCTGCAGCAGGTGGCCGACGATGACCTGGTCGTAGGCTGGCGCGCCTGGATGTTCGTCGATGGCACGAGCCACCACTGCCGGTTCCATCGACTCGGCGGCGAGCGGCGAGTCGCCGTCGGCCGCGGCCGCCGCACGGGCCAGCCCGATCCACAGCTCGGTGCCGCGCAGTCCGCGGGTTGGACCGCCGGCGGTGGACGCGGCGTCGCTGAGCAGCGTCAGACGATCGAAGGTGAGCGAGTGCAGCCGAAGGTGAGGCCAGGGAGACGAATCGGCAGGACCAGCGCCAGCGGTGTCCCCGCTCTCGGGTTCGGCGCCGAGCACCCGGAGCATCGCGCCGAACTCACCGGCCTCGACGCCGCGCATGATGGTGATCCCCGCCAACTGATGGCGGTGGAGCGTGGCGGCGAGGCGCTGCAGCACCGGGTGGTTGGGATCGGTGGCGACGCCGTCGATGATGAGCTGCTGCTGCGCGACGCCGAAAGACACCTGTTCGCGATCGGCGAGGACGCGTGCCGAGCGCCATGCGACCGCTTCCGCGGCCGGACCAAGCGCCGGGTGTCCCTCCGGATAGATGGCGTGCTTGTGCAGCGCGATCGCGAGCTCGACGAGGAGCACGCTGTACTCTCGCGAAAGGCTGACTCGCTCCGATCGGGGCGAGCTGTCCTGCACCAGTTCCAGAGCCTACTCCGGGTGATGCCCGTTCGCAAAGCCGTGGGCCGTTTGCGACCGCCGTGTTCGCCAGCCAAGGAGCGCTTCGGTCTTCTGGCCGCCGCTGAACAACGCCAGCATCGCCAATCGGTTGCCGGGCGTCTGCTGGCGGAGGGTCACGTGTCCGAGTGTGTCCTCACTCCACTCCATCGTGATGCGCACGCACAGCTCCCCTCCGAGCTCAGCCGTAGCACATTATCCACGCCGCCCTTTGACTTCGCCGCTGCTTGATCCGATCATGCGGACCCATGCCACGTCACACCACGCGTCTCGGATCGATCGCGCTCTACCTCGCCTGCGCAATCCTGTCTGGCGCGCTGCCGGCGCGAGCCCAGGACCAGTCCGTGACGATCCGTGCCGCGCGGGTCCTCGACGGCAAGGGAGGGTCGCTCGCCAACGCCGTCGTGGAAGTGCGCGGCGGCAGGATCGTCGCCGTCGATCAGCGCACCGGTCCGGTCACCCAGGACCTCGGCGACGTCACGCTGATGCCGGGGCTCATCGACGTGCACGTCCACATCGGCTACCACTTCAACAAGGACGGCCGCGCCGAGAACGAGGGCGAAACCCCTGGCGAGATCGCGCTCTTACGGCGCCGAGAACGCCTGGACCACGCTGATCAACGGCTTCACCACCGTCCAGAGCGTCGGCGCGCCAACCGACAAGGAGCTCCGCGACGCGATCGCCCGCGGCGTGCTGCCGGGCCCGCGGATCCTCACCTCGCTCGGATCGATGAACGAGAATACCGGCGGACCGGATGTGCTGCGCAACTACGTGCGCAAGCAGAAGGCCGCCGGCGCCGACCTGATCAAGATCTTCGCGTCGAAGAGCATCCGCGAGGGCGGCGGCCAGACGATGACCGACGAGCAGCTGGCGGCGGCGTGCGGCGAGGCGCGGACTGCCGGCCTGCGCACGCTCGTCCACGCCCACGCCGCCAGCGCGGTGCTGGCGGCCACCAGGGCCGGATGCTCCCAGATCGAGCATGGCGCCTTCGTCAGCGACGAAGGCCTGAAGCTGATGGCCGAGCGCGGCGTCTACTTCGATCCCAACATCGGCCTGGTGCTGCAGAACTACATCGAGAACAAGAAGCGCTTCCTCGGCATCGGCAACTACAACGAGGAAGGTTTCGCGTTCATGGAAAAGGCCGTGCCGACCAACTACCCGATGTTCAAGCGGGCGCTGGCCTCGAAGGTGAAGATGCCGATGGGCACCGACGCCGTCGCCGGCGCGCACGGGCAGAACGCGCGCGAACTGGTGGTGCGCGTCACCGAGGGCGGACAGAAGCCCATGGACGCAATCATCAGCGCGACGTCGCTGGCCGCCGAGTCGATGGGACTCGGGAAGGAGATCGGAGCCCTGGTCCCGGGCATGACCGCCGACATCGTGGCGGTGCAGGGCGATCCCCTGAACGACATCGCGGCACTGCGCCGCGTGTCATTCGTGATGAAGGGCGGAAAGATCTACCGGCGCTGACCGTCCGGCGGTCAGGGCCGCGACGGCCGGTTTGACCCGCCCTCGTCGGCGGGCACGAGCATCCGGATGATGCCGTCCTGTCGCGAGGTGAGGAGCAGCTCCCCGTCTCGCGTCCGGCTGATGTGCAGGTCGACGCGGGGCAGGCTCGCGCCCATCGACTGATCGACGAGCTCCTGCATCGACACGCCCATCCGGTTTCCGCTCGCGTCGCGCACGTAAAGCTGCACTTCTTCCACCGGCGCCACCGTCTGAGGAACTCCGTCGTCGGCCTTCTTCAGCTCGGCGAGATCAGCCGCGAAGACGCGACCGTTCTGGATGTCGCCGAACACGAACTTGCCGCGCAGTGCGGCAATCCGGCCGTGATACGCGAACCCGTCGGTGATGGCCCGTCCCTCGTCGTGGTCGTAGATCGCCACCGGATAGGTCATGCCGTCCTTCTCGCGTCCGCTCAGCACCGCCGGCGGCAGCGGGAACAGCTCGCCGAGCAGACCGCCGCGCCAGCGTCCGTTCTCCCAGTAGCCTTCGCGCTTCATCCAGCCGTAGTTCTCGCCGTTGCGGACGATGTTGATCTCCTCGACCTGGCTCATGCCGATGTCGCAGGCGAACATCGTCCCATCGGTGTCCCATGAGAGCCGGTGCGCGTTGCGGAAGCCGTAGGCGTAAATCTCGCCGAGCGTCGCGGGATCGCCGTCGGAGGCGAACTTGTTGGCCATCGGAATCGTGTAATCACCGAGACCCTTCACGCCGCCGGTCGTCGAGGGGCTTCGCGGGTCGATCCGCAGGATCGCCGTGATGATCGAGTCGAGACGCTGGGTTTGACTTGCGGTGTTCGAGTTGGGACCGCCGCCGTTGCTGAAGCCGTGATCGCTGCCGCTCGTGTAGAGCAGTCCGTAGTCCGCGTCTCCCGGCTTTGCGGACGGATTGAATTCCGCGGTGCCCATCGGGTGGGTCAGGTTGGCCACGACATGCGCTTCGCGCAGCAGCTCCCGCCGCGTGCCGTCGAACGCATCGGCCGCTGGGTTGGTGGCATGCCACTCGGTGATGACGTTGTGGTAGGTGACGTCCTTCGCAGAGAAGCCAGGCGGAATGAAGTTCGGTGCCTTTGGATTGCCAGGCCCGCGTTCAGCGTGCACCGTGTAGAAGAGGCCGTTGCCTGCGAATTCCGGGTGGAACGCGAAGCCGATGAATCCGCTCTCGAGCCGGTTGTAGACCGCGTTGGGGAACGCCGCGGCGACGTCGGCGTAGAGCCGCGGTTGATTGTTGGCGCCGAGCAGGTAGAGCCGGCCGCGCGAGTCGTTGACGAAGCGGCGGCCATCCGGCAGATCGCGCACGAAGCTGATTCGCGCCCAGCCCGCTGGTGAAACATCCTGATCCGCCGGCAGCGCGCCGCGAGTGTCGGGGAGCCGGGCGAGATCCCTGATCTCGACCCCGAGGCCGCGCTTGCGAATCGGCTCCGGCACCGGGTTGGCGGTGATCTGCGCCTGGATGGCTTGAACGGCCCACGTAGCCAGCACGACGCCTGCAATCAGCCGCAATCCATTACGCATGGCTACCTCCTGCGTGCGAAACGCCAACGCCAGCCATCGAATCATAGCCGCTCCGGGCGATGGCGGCGATCGCCGGCGGTTCTCGATTGACGTGGTGAGGAGGACAGAATGAGGACGCCAACGATGTTGCGAAAGGTGAAGAAGGTGCTGATGCCGGTAGTGTTCGTCGCCGCGCTGATCGCGATGACCGGCCTCCAGGCCGCGGGCGCTGCCGCCCAGGGACCGCCCACCTGGTCGATCGTCATCCACTTCCAGTACCAGGACGGCTTCGAATTCGACTACGTGCTCGAGCGCGGCGTGACCACGTCGGCGATCGGCGCCGCCCTCGCGGAGTGCGGGCAATCACACTGGACCGGTGGAAACGTGGTGCACTACCACTGCTATCCGGTTCAGGAGTGAGGACGCCGCGGCGGGCGCGGATTCGGGCGTTCGACTCGCCGTAATCCCGCCGCCGCGGCTCCGGCCGTGACCGCTAGTTGATTTCTGGTGTCATCACGACCTCGACGAACTCGCTGTCCGCCTGTCGTGAACGGACCAAAGTCCAAGGGCGCAAGGCTCTCCCGAATCCGAACGGCCTGATGTAGACGTCCTTGTTCTGCAGGCGCTTGTCGTCGACGGATTAATGACGAGATCGTTGGCGGGTGTCACCCGTATGCCGCCCTTCACCTGACACTTCAGCGTTTTCGTGTTCCCGCCCGCCATTGGCATCAGGTCGATCTCGACGACCCGGCCGTTCCACTGATTGCTCGGCACTCCGTCGACGAACACGCGCCCACTCCAGAACCGCAGATTCGGGATTGTCCTTGTTCTTGAGCTTGTATCCGTCGCCCGAGTTCTCTTCCCAATAATCGTCGGCGCATCGACATAGACCGATCCACCCTTGACCCGGATCGGACCTTCATCCCCTGCAGAAGTCGGAGTCCCTTTGAGCGCCTGATAGATCGCGTTGCCGACTGCCACGATTACGGCGGCAGCTGCCGCTGTTACCACGTACTCGACGGGGGTCATGTGGGCTCTCCTTCCGGGAAGACGCGGCGAGTGGAGCGTGTCGATCGACTTACGACGGGGTGCGAACGGATGAGCTGACTATACGCCGAACGGCGGCCTCCAGCCGCTGCACGTCGCGCCTGGTGGTGTAACGGTCGGCGTGCTCGCGAGTCCAATCCGCCTGCAATTGTTCGAGGCTGGCCAGCGCCAGCCGGCCGCGAGTGATGGCGGCCTCGCGGTCGCCGCTGGCTTCGGCAGCCTGGCTGGCCAGAGCCGCGGCCCGGAACTTCAGCTCGGCGCCGCCGACGCCGTCCGTGTACGCGAGCACCGCGTCGAGTTCCCGCGTCGCTGCGCGCGCATCCCCCGTGGCCAGCAGCGCCGCGGCCCGCCAGAGGCGAAGCTCACGGCCCGTCGGAGAGTCCGGCTCCACATCGCGTTCGAGTGTCGGCACCGGACCACGTCTGGTGGCCAGCGCCGCCGACGCGCTGGCCAACATGCGGCCAAGCTGTCCGGTGTCGTCGTGGCGGCCGGGGTCGGCCCGCTCCACGGCTTCCGCGAACCGCCGGGCGTCGTCGAAGCGCTCGTCGATGGCGGCCTGGAGCGCGCGCAGGTAGGCGACGCGCCGCACGCGGGTCGGGAACGCCCCCTGCCCGCTCGCGATTCCGGCGTCCACTTCGCGCAATACTTCTTCGGCTTCGGAGCCGCGACCCAGCCGGATGAGGAGCTCGGCGCGATTCGTGAGATCGAATGGCAGCACTTCGAGCGCGCCGAGGTCGCGGTGAATGCGTTCCGCCGCGACGCGATGGTCGAGCGCCTCGATCAGACGGCCCTCGATCCCCGCAAGGTTGTTGAGCGTGATCAGCGACTGCGCGGTCAGCTCCTGGTTCTTGCTCTCGGTTGCCACCTGCAGGATCGTCTGCGCGAGCTCCCGCGCCTGTGAGTACTCCCCGAGATCCTGGTGCGCGCGCGCCGCAATCGCCATGGCGACGGCCCCGAGGCGGCGGTGCCGGCTATCGGCGAAGTACTTGAGCGGCTCCTCGAGCAGGGTCAGCGCTTGGCGCGGCCGGTTCCCCTGCTGGGCGAGCGAGGCGCGCTGCGTGGCCGCGCGCATCGCGGTGCGCATCAGCGAACGTTCCTGGGCGATACCTGTTGCCCGTACCAGCGCGGCTTCGGCTTCCTCGAGGCGGTTCCGCACCTGGAGCGTGCCCGCGAGGTCGATGAGCCCGTCGGCGGCGACGCCCTGGAGGCCGGCGGTCATGGCCCGATCGACGTAACTGCGGACGGCAGCCTCGCTGTCGGCAAAGGCACCGCGGCCAACCAGCGCGCTGGCATGGACGAAGCCGGCGCGAATCTCCTGCGCCAGGAGCCCGGCCTGTTGCGCCACGCGCAGCGCATCCTCTGCCGCGGTCGCCGTTTCCTCGTAGCGGCCGGCAGCATCGAGCATGGCGGCCCGCTCCAGCAGCGTCTCGACGCGACCTTCCTCGTTCGAGGCCAGGCTGTAGAGGCGCGTGGCTTCATCGAAGGCCTTCGACGCCTCCGCGACCTCGCCGGCATCGCCGAGCACGGAGCCGAGCCGCAGGAATCCGGCCGCGAACTGGGCGTCGAGTTTGGTCGCCCGTTCGTAACTGGCGCGGGCATCGGTGAGCCGGCCAGCGGCCTCCTGGGCGCGACCGAGATCCACCAGCGCACCAGCGTCGGAGGGCCGGGCCCGGGACAGCGCCGCGTAGGCGCCGATCGCGCCGTCGAAATCGCGCAGCACCATGGCGCGGATGGCGTCGAGCCGGAGGCGATCCTCTTGCGGCAACCGCGACTGGTCGGGCACGAGAGCGCTGACCCTGATCAACGCCGCCTGTGCGGCGCTCTCCTCGTCGAGGGCTGACAGCACTTCGGCGAGGCGGGAATGGGCGAGGGCGTAGGCGGGGTACAGCCGGATGGCCTCTTCGAGCGCCTTGCGGCCGGTCACGTACCCGCCCTGCCGCACCGCGTCGATGCCCCGCGCGTACCACTCCTGCGCGGCCGGCGGCACGTCAGGCTGGGTGCTGCGCGTCGCCCACCACACTCCGAGCGACGCCACGACGAGCGCGACGCCGGCGGCGAGCGCGCGCAGCGGCCGCCGCCGCGTCTGCGGACGAGGCGGAGGCAGCGCCGGATTGGTGTGAGTGCGAAGCACCAGCAGTGAGCCGCACACCTCGGCGGCCGACTGGAAGCGCGAGCCAGGCTCCTTCGCCAGCAGGCGCTGGCAGAACGCGTCGATGTCGGGATTGATGCCGACATTGGCGCGCGACGGTGCCGCGGGCTCGACGTGAAGAACGCTCCCCCAGACCTCGTGCGGTGTGTGGCCGCGAAACGGCTGCTCGCCGGTGAGGCACTCGTAGAGCACGACGCCCATCGAAAACAGGTCGCTCCGCGCGTCGGCCGGCCGGCCCTGCAGCACCTCTGGCGCCATGTAGGCGGGCGTCCCCGCCATGCGGAGCGGCTCGAGCTGGGTCGAGGTCCGCGCGTTCGCCTCCTCGTCGCGAAGGCGCTGGAACCGCGCGATGCCGAAGTCAAGGAGCTTTGGCGTCCCCGCGGTGGTGATCATGATGTTCTGCGGCTTCAGGTCGCGGTGGATCACGCCGCGCCGGTGGGCGACGTCGAGCGCCGAAGCGATTCCGTAGACGAGGTCGAGGGCCGCCCGCACGCTGAGCGGACCGCGCCGCAGCCGCGCCGCCAGCGTCTCGCCCTCCACGTATTGCATGGCGATGAAGTCGCGACCGCGTTCGTCCGTCCCGACCTGGTAGATCGAGCAGATGTTGGGATGATCGAGGGCCGCGGCGGCCTGGGCCTCGTGCCGCAGCCGCTGTCGCGCCTCGAGGTCGTGTCCGGTGGCGCCGAGCAGGAACTTGATCGCGACCGGGCGGTGGAGCTCCGTGTCCTGGGCCAGGAACACCTCACCCATGCCGCCCGCTCCGAGGGGGCGGCGGAGCTCGTAATGCGCGACCCGTCCGAGCGGCTCGGGCATGGAGGGATGCGGCCGGCCGCCGGCCACGCGCGGCCCCGCTGGCGGGGTGAGTATACCGTTGACTGACATGGCCCCACTTGACTAACGGCTGGAGACCGCGGGTCGAACGCCGCGGCGAGACCGGAAGGCAGCTCGGCTTGACACTCCGCGTGTCTTCAAGTCTCCTACCCGGCATGCGGCGCGGAGCGATCGCTCGTTCTCTGATGTTGCTGCTCGTCATCATCACCGTGGCCGGCTGCTCGCCGCCCGGCGGTCGCGGATCCGGCGATTCGGCCCGCGCGCAGCCTCGAAAGCGCATTGCCGTCATTCCCAAGGGAACCACCCACGAGTTCTGGAAATCGGTGCACGCCGGGGCCGTCAAGGCGGCTCGGGAGCTGGACGTCGACGTGATCTGGAAGGGCCCGGTCAAGGAGGACGATCGCGACGAGCAGATCAAGGTGATGGAGACTTTCCTCGCCCAGGGTGTGGACGGCATCGTCCTGGCGCCGCTCGACGATCGCGCTCTGGCCCCGGTCGTCCGCGCCGCGAAGGCACGGAAGATCCCTGTTGCCATCATCGACTCGGCAATCGACTCGCAGGACTACGTCAGCTTCATCGCCACCGACAACGAGCGCGCCGGGGCGCTCGCGGCCGAGCGGCTGGGGACCTTGCTGGGCGGTCAGGGCGAGGTGGTGGTCTTGCGCCTCGCCGAGGGGTCGGCGAGCACGACGGCGCGGGAGAAGGGTTTCCTGGAGACGCTCGCCGCGAAGCATCCGGGGCTGCGGGTCGTTTCGTCGAATCGCTACGGCGGCGTCACCACCGAGTCGGCGTACGCTGCGTCCGAGAATCTGCTTTCCGCCTACGGCTCGGTCCAGGGCGTCTTCTGCCCCAACGAATCCACCACGTTCGGCATGCTGCGCGCTCTGGACGCCGCGGGACGAAGCGGCAAGGTCCGGTTCGTCGGCTTCGACGCGAGTCAGAAACTGGTCGAAGCGCTCGGCCAGGGAAAGATCGACGGCCTGGTCGTGCAGAACCCGTTTCGCATGGGCGAGCTTGGCGTCCGCGCGATCGTCGACGCGATCGCCGGCCGCTCGGTCGAGTCCGCGCGTGGACACCGGCGCGACGATGGTCACGCGCGACAACATGAACGAGCCGCCGATCAAGATTCTCCTGGCGCCCGACCTGGCGGCATATCTCAACTGACCGACATCCGGCCAATGATCACGCCCTCCGTCACGGTGCTGTCGATGCGCGGCATCGTCAAGCGGTTCGGCGGAGTCGCGGCTGTCGCCGGTGTGAACGTGGACGTTCGCGAGGGCGACGTCCACGCGCTCATCGGCGAGAACGGCGCCGGCAAGAGCACGCTGATGAAGGTGCTCTCGGGCGCGTATTCGCCCGATGCGGGCACGATGACGCTCGACGGCGAGCCCTACGCTCCGCGCCATCCCTACGAGGCCAGGGCGCGCGGCGTCGCGATGATCTACCAGGAGCTGACGCTCTGCCCGCACCTCACCGTAGCCGAGAACATCGTGCTCGGACGCGAGCCCCGCCGGCGCGGCGTCGTCGATCGCGCCGCCATGCGAGCCGAGGCGGAACGGGCACTGGCCTGGCTCGATCACTCCGGTCTGGCGCCCGATCGGCGGGTCGGCTCGCTCGCGCCGGGTGCGCGGCAGATCGTCGAGATCGCGCGGGCGATTGCCGCGAACGCCAAGGTCGTCGTGATGGACGAGCCGACCAGCTCGTTGTCAAAACCCGAGGCTGAGCAGCTGTTCGCCGCCATCGATCGGCTCCGGGCGCGCGGCGTCGGCATTGTTTACATCAGCCACTTCCTCGAGGAGATTCGGCGCGTGGCCGATCGCTACACGGTGCTCCGCGACGGCCGGAGCGTGGCCACCGGCGACGTTGGCCGTGCGGACGAAAGCTTCGCGCCGCGCATCCTGGAGGCGATGGCCGGCCGCCGGGTGGACGAGACCTATCCGCAAGTCGCGCACGAACGCGGAGAGCCGGTGCTCGAGTTGGACGAGCTCACCGGCGCTCGGATGCCCGAACGTGCCCGATTGCTGCTCCACCGCGGCGAGATTCTCGGGATTGCCGGCCTCGTCGGCGCCGGACGGACGGAGTTGTTGCGCGCGGTATTCGGACTCGATGCGGTCCGCAGCGGCACGGGTTCGCGTCGGCGACGGTCTGGGATCGAGGCGCGCCGCCGTGGGTGCGTCTCAGCCAGGGAGTGGGCCTGCTCTCGGAGGATCGGAAGGAGGAAGGGCTCGCGCTCGGCCTGTCGGTGGCCGACAACATCTCTCTATCGTCGCCGCCGGCCCGATTCGGCTTCATCTCCACGGCAAAGCGAAACGCCTCAGCGGTCGCGCTCGGCGCCCGCCTTTCGCTGCGCGCCCGCGATCCCAATCAGATCGGCAGCCGAGTTGTCGGGCGGCAACCAGCAGAAGATCGCGATCGCGAGGCTCCTCCATCACAACGCGGACGTGCTGCTGCTCGACGAGCCGACGCGCGGCATAGACGTGGCGAGCAAGGCGGATCTCTACCGGCTCATGGGAGAGCTGGCGCACGGCGGCAAGGGCGTGTTGTTCGTCAGCAGCTACCTGCCGGAGCTGCTCGGCGTCTGCGATCGCATCGCGGTGATGACGCGAGGCCGTCTCGGTGATCCGCGGCCCGCCACCGAATGGTCATCCACGTCGCTCCTCGAGGCTGCGACCGGAGCCGCGAATGGCTGACGAGAAGCGCGCGAGCGTGCTGGACCTCGTTGGCCCGTTTGCCGGCCTCATCGCCGTCGCGGCGCTGTTCGCGGTCCTCGAGCCCGCGACATTTCTCTCCGTCTACAACCTGCAGACCATCGCGGCCCAGACGGTCATCGTGGGCCTGGGCGCGATCGGGATGACGTTCGTCATCGTCTCGGGCGGTATCGATCTCTCGGTCGGCTCGGTGATCGCGTTGTCGTCAGTGGTCACGGCGCTCGCCTTGCGCGACGGGTGGAACCCGGCGATCGCGGCCCTGGCCGGCGCGGCGGCCGGACTGGCGATTGGCATTGCGAACGGCATCGTCATCGCCGGGGCAAAGGTCGTTCCTTTCATCGTCACGCTGGGCACGATGGGCGTGGCTCGCGGCGTCGCGAAGTATCTGGCCGGCGAACAGAAGATCGACGCACCGCCAGGCTGGCTGGCGGAGGTGATGGCCAGGACGCCGGAACCGGCCTGGCTGATCGTCGCGCCGGGTGTGTGGATGTTGGCGATCCTCGCCGTCGCGATGGGGATCGTCTTGACGAGGACAGTGTTCGGCCTTCACACCTACGCGATCGGGTCCAGCGAGCCGACCGCGCACCTGAGCGGCGTGCGGGTGGCGCGGACGAAGACGTTCATCTACGCGGTGTCGGGCCTGTTCGCGGGACTGGCCGGCGTCGTCCAGTACGCACGGCTGACAGTCGGCGATCCGACGACGGCCGTCGGCAAGGAGCTCGACGTGATTGCCGCGGTTGTGATTGGCGGGGCGAGCCTGTCTGGCGGCGTGGGGGGCATCACCGGTTCGCTCGTCGGCGCGTTCCTGATGACGGTGCTCGCCAACGGCTGCACGCTGACCGGCGTGCCCAACTACGTGCAGGAGATCCTGATCGGCCTGATCATCGTCGTGGCCGTAGCGCTCGACCGGTTGCGGCATCGGCAGGCGTGACGTTTCGGTCGCCTGGTTCGGTCGATGGACCAGTGGCGAGATCGGGCAGGTGCGCACGCCACCAGGCAGCGGCCTGCGCGTTCGACCATCCTTCGCTGCCCTCGCACGTAGCGATCGCCTCGAGAACCGCGCGGGCATCGGATGGGCGCTGGTTCGGGTCCTTCTCGAGGCAGGCCAGCACCAGCGCATCCACCGACCTCGGAACTCGCGCCGGGGCGCGTTCCGACGGCGGCGTTGGCACCGTGTTCACGTGATCGATCAGCGCCTGCATCTGGCTGCCGCCCTGGAACACCTGCTGGCCGGTGAGCAGGTAGTAAGCCACGCAGCCAAGCGCGTAAATATCGGCGCGGTGGTCCACGGTCTTTCCGACGATGACTTCCGGAGCCATGAAGGCCGGCGTGCCGACGACGCCTTCGAGCGCGGCGAGGGACTGAGTGAGATCCTGCTCAGGCTCGGGGCCGGTGAACTGCACCAGCCCGAAGTCGAGGACCTTTACGACGTCGTACTCGAGGCCCATGTGGCAGACGAAGATGTTCGCGGGCTTGACGTCGCGATGGACGAGACCCTGGCTGTGCGCTTCCTCCAGCGAATGACACACCTGCCGCAGGAGAAACAGGACGCGCGCCGATGGCAGCGGGCCGAACTCCGCGACCAGCGACGCCATGTCCCTGCCAGCCAGCAGCTCCATCACGTAGTAGAAGCTGCCCTCGTCGGTGACGCCGAAGTCAAAAAGCCGGATCGTGTGCGGTGAGGTGAGTGCCGCGGTGGCCTGCGCCTCGTGCTCGAAGCGGCGCAGCATCTTGCGGCTTTCGACCTCGTTGCCCGCGGCCAGCATCTCCGGCCGGATCAGCTTGATGGCCGCGGGCCGCGCGAGCAGTCGATGCCGCGCCCGCCACACCTCGCCCATTCCGCCCTCGCCGAGCCGCTCCTGCAGCTCGTAACTCCCGAGGTCCCGCGCCTCTTTCAGACTGCGGCCGAGGCGCTGCATCATGCGCGCCGGCACCACGGCCGCGACCGCGCACGAGTAGCACGGCAGGTACATCAGGAACGTGTTGAGCGGCGAGGGCACGTTCACCCCGCGCAGGTGGGCGAGCCACACCCCGAACGGCCCCATCGAGGCCGAGGCCAGGGCGGAGACGAGCATCTTGCGCGGCGTGCTCGGCAGGATCATCGCCGAGAGGAGGATCACAACCGCCGTCCATGACAGATGCCCCAGCATCAGTTGCGGATCCGATGCCCAGGTTTCGAGCAGCGCGATGCCGGCCGAGTTGAGCAGCATCAGCCACATGCCGATGTCGGACTTGGCTTCGGCGGTGCCGCCGGAGAAGTGCACCCACGCGTAGATGGTCGCGGCCACGAGCACCGCCCCGCCTTCGATGACCAGTGCCGCCGTGTTCGGCGATTCGGCGCCGATACTCAGCGGGAAGATCACCGCGTCCATGAGCAGGCCCATCGCCCACAGTCCGCCGCTGACCAGCGCGAAGATCTCGAGCCGGCGAACCTGGTCCTTCAGCAGGTCGGCCGGCAGCCGAGCGTCGGTCGTCTGGGGAAGAGCGGGCCCGGGAGTGGACAGCCGAGGCGCGACGCGTTTCATGGCGAAGGGGTGACCCGGGCATTATTGCCCACAAAAACAGCAACGGCCGCCGGTTCTCCCAGCGGCCGCGCTCGATTCGGATGGCGAAGGGACCGAGACGATCTACTTCGTGGCGCGTTTGTAGGTGACGTGCGTCACGCCGGTGATCTTGCCGTCCTTGTCCATCCGGATGTACTCGTTGCTGATCTTGTTGTTGTCGTCCGACAACGTGTTGATCACCACCTGATAGACAACGCCGTCCCGCTTGTTTAGGATACGGGTGCTCTTGGCGCTGCCGTTGATGACCTCGACCGCGGTCTCGGATTCTGCTGGCCCGTCACCGGACGGAACTGGCCGTCGAAGATCGTCACGTAGCTCCAGTCCGACTTCGGACTTGCTCGGGTTGCTGACGGTGATCTTTCTGCCCTTCTGCTCGAAGGGCTCGTAGGTCATGACGTTGTTCTGTTCTGGAGTTGTCCCAGACGCCGAACCGCGTCGCGCCGGGGTTCTGGGCCCAGCTGGGGGTGGCGGAGACGAGCGCGGCGGTCAGAGCCGCGGCGCAGATGGTAACCATTCGTACACGCATCAGATTGACACCTCTTCTCGCCGGTTCCAGCCGGAACGGCGCTCGCCAGCATACCGAAAGCCGGCATCGCCCCGCAACGCGGACGATGGCCGCAAGGCCCGTTCATCAGACCCAAGGCTCGGGGCCGAACCGCGTGGCCCGGCCCGAGCGTTACAGTCAGACGCCGGCCGTTTGATCGGCCACAGCGGGCCGATCGAAGCGATCGAGGTTCATCACCTTGTTCCACGCGGCGACGAAGTCGTTGACAAACTTCTCCTTCGAATCGCTGGAGGCGTAGACCTCCGCGAGCGCGCGGAGCTCGGAGTTCGAGCCGAAAACGAGGTCCACGCGGCTCGCGGTCCAGCGGGCGTCACTCTTGGAGCGACCGCGGCCAGTGAAGGTCTCGGCGGCTCCCGAGGTCGGCACCCACTCCGTCTGCATGTCGAGCAGGTTCACGAAGAAATCGTTGGTCAGCGTGCCGGGCCGCTTCGTCAGCACCCCGACGTTCGACTGGTTGGTGTTCGCGTTCAGGGCGCGCAGGCCGCCGATGAGGACCGTCATCTCGGGGGCGCTCAGCGTGAGCCGGAAGGCCCGCTCGACGAGCAGGTGCTCGGCCGGCACGTCGTGTCCTTCGCCGACGAAGTTGCGGAACCCATCCGCGTCCGGCTCGAGCACGGCGAACGACTCGACGTCGGTCTGTTCCTGCGACGCGTCCGTGCGCCCGGCCGTGAAAGGCACCTTCACGTCGTAGCCGGCCTTCTTCGCCGCATCCTCGATGGCGATGTTCCCGCCCAGGACGATCAGGTCCGCGAGCGAGATCTTCTTCTTGGTGCCGGCCTGGCCGTCGTTGAATTCCTTCTGAATCCCCTCGAGGGTCTTCAGTACCTTGGCGAGCTCCGGGGGATTGTTGACCGCCCAGTCCTTCTGCGGCGCGAGCCGGACACGCGCGCCGTTGGCGCCGCCGCGCTTGTCGGTGCCGCGGAACGACGATGCGGACGCCCACGCGGTGGAGACGAGCTGGGCGGTGGTGAGCCCCGACGCGAGAATCTTGCTCTCGAGCGCGGCAATGTCCTTCGCGTCGATCAGATCGTGATCGACCGCGGGCACCGGGTCCTGCCACAGCTGCGGCTCCTTGGGAACCTCCGGGCCCAGATAACGCGCGATCGGCCCCATGTCGCGATGGGTCAGCTTGAACCACGCCCTGGCGAACGCGTCGGCGAACTCCTGCGGGTGCTCGTAGAAGCGACGCGAGATCTTCTCGTAGATCGGATCCACACGCAGCGCGAGATCCGTCGTCAGCATCCCGGGCGCGATCTTCTTCGACTTGTCGTGGGCGTGCGGAACAGTGGCTTCACCTGCACCGTTCTTCGGCTTCCACTGCTTCGCGCCGGCCGGACTCGTGGTCAGCTCCCACTCGTACTCGAAGAGGTGCTTGAAGTAGTCGTTGCTCCACCTGACCGGCGTCGTGGTCCAGGTGACCTCGAGACCGCTCGTGATGGCGTGAGCGCCCCGGCCGGTTTCGTAGCTGCCTTTCCAGCCGAAGCCCTGCTCCTCGAGGTTGCCGCCCTCGGGCTCGCGGCCCACGTGCTTGTCGGCGGGCGCCGCGCCATGGGTCTTGCCGAACGTGTGCCCGCCGGCAATGAGGGCCACGGTCTCTTCGTCGTTCATTGCCATTCGGCGGAAGGTCTCGCGGATGTCTCGCGCCGCCTTCACGGGATCGGGATCGCCGTTCGGCCCTTCCGGGTTCACGTAGATGAGCCCCATCTGCACGGCGCCGAACGGATTCGCCAGCTGGCGGTCACCACTGTAGCGTTCGTCGCCGAGCCAGGTGGCTTCCGATCCCCAGTTGACCTGCTCCGGCTCCCAGGCGTCCTTGCGGCCGCCGGCGAAGCCGAAGGTCTTGAATCCCATCGACTCCAGGGCGACGTTGCCGGTGAGAACGATGAGGTCGGCCCATGAGATCTTCCGGCCGTACTTCTGCTTGATCGGCCAGAGCAGGCGACGGGCCTTGTCGATGTTCGCGTTGTCTGGCCAGCTGCCGAGCGGTGCGAAGCGGATCTGCCCCGAACCCGCACCGCCGCGGCCGTCATGGATGCGGTAGGTGCCGGCGCTGTGCCACGCCATGCGGATGAAGAGCCCGCCGTAATGGCCGAAGTCTGCCGGCCACCAGTCCTGCGAGTTGGTCATCACCGCCTCGAGGTCCTTCTTCACTGCGGCGAGGTCGAGCGTCTTGAACTCCTCGGCGTAGTCGAACTCCTCACCCATCGGATTGCCGGCGGGATGATTCGTATGGAGCGCATTCAGGTTCAACCGGTTCGGCCACCAGTCCTGGTTCGACCGGCCGGTGTGAGCCTTGCTCGAGAACGGGCACTTCTGTTCGTTATCCATGCTGACGTTTACCTTTCCTGTGCTGGGAACCAGGCTTGGAACCGTGGACCGCGCACTCGGGGCAGCGTCCCCAATACACGACCTCGGCTTCGTCGATTTCGTACCCCCTGGCGTCGGCCGCGGTAAGACACGGGGCCACGCCGACCGCGCAGTCCACGTCGACCACGCGGCCGCAGATTCGACAGATCAGATGGTGGTGATTGTCGCCAACGCGATCTTCGAAGCGCGCCGGCGCACCCGCCGGCTGTATCCGCCGAATCAACCCTTCGGCGGCGAGCATCGTGAGCGCGTCGTACACCGACTGGAGCGAGATGGTTCCGATTTCGGCCCTGACGATCTCCGCGACGCCGTCCGCCGTGATGTGGGGCTGCCCGGAAACGGCTCGCAGCACCGCCAGCCGCTGCGCCGTCACCTGGATGCCGCGCTGTCGAAGGAAGTCCGCCGGGTCAACTACCACCTGGACAGGCTAGATCAAATCTTGGAATGATTCCAATGTTTGGGCACCTAGCCTACACGCATTCGCTCAGTAGTCGTCGAAATAGCGCTGAATCTGCTTCAGGTCGGTGGTCTTCGTCAGCGCCAGGCGGAGCAGGACCCGCGCCTTTTGCGGGTTGAGGCCCATTGACGCGACCAGACCGAGTTTGTCGTCCTCGACCTCCACGTTGCGGCCGACCCGGCCGGTTGCGACGCGCGACGCGCGGACCGCCACCACGCCCTTCTTCGCCTGGGCCGACAGCGCCTCGAGCGCGGACGCAGTCATGTTGCCGTTCCCGACGCCAGCGATGACGATGCCCTTCGCGCCGGCAGCCGCGGCGGCGGTGATGAGCGCGCCGTCCATGTTCTCGTAGGCCATGATGATGTCCACGCGCGGCAGTGTCGTGAGTCCCGAGACCGAGAACTCGGATTCGGTGGTGTGCTTCCCGACCGGGCCGCGGAAGAACTCGATCTCGCCGTAGGCCACCGTCCCAATCAATCCCCAGATCGGTGACAGGAACGTCTGAACCGCCGTCGTGCTCGTCTTGGTCAGCGACGAGGCGCCGTGGATCCAGTCGTTGACCACGACCAGCACGCCTCGGCCCGCGGACTCCTTGTTCGCTGCCACCGCGACCGCGTTGTAGAAGTTCAGCGGGCCATCCGCCGACAGCGCCGTAGACGGCCGCATCGCCGCGGTCATGACCACCGGCTTGCGCGATTTGACGACCAGGTTCAGGAAATACGCAGTCTCCTCGATGGTGTCGGTGCCATGCGTGATGACGATTCCCGCGACGTCGGGCATGGCGGCAAGCTCGTTGACCCGGTTCGCGAGCTTCAGCCAGACTTCGTCGTTCATGTCCTGCGAGCCGATGTTCGAGATCTGCTCGCCGCGCAGCGAGGCGAGTTTCTTTGCCTGCGGCACGGCCGCCAGCAGCTGCTCCACGCCCACTTTGCCGGACGTGTAACCGGCCTGCACGTCGCTCGCCGCCGCGCCGGCAATCGTGCCGCCGGTGGCGAGCACGACGACTTGCGGCAGCGCGGGTGTTTGTGCAACGGCAATCGCCGCCGCCTGAAAGACGAACAGCGCGCTCGCGATCGACCGCGAAATGCGGGGCAACATCGCAGTCCTCCGTTGGAACTGGGCAGCCGTCATCGAGCCACCATCGCCAGCCATGGCACGCCGACGACGAGATAGATCAGCAGGTTGACGGCGGTACTGAGGGCGCCAAGCCGATAGAGCTCCGATTGGGACAGGAACCCGCTGCCGGCAAACAGCAAATTGGCGCTCGATCCTTGCGGCGTGATTGCCGAGAAGTAGTTGGTGGCGAAGAGCAACTGGAACGCGAGCGGCGCCGCGGGCACGCCGAGCTTGACGCCCACGTCCAGGAACACACCGAACAGCGCCAGCAGGTGGGCCGTCTGGCTGACGAACAGGTAATGCAGCAGCACGTAGGCGATCACCAGCAGCAATCCGGCCGCCGTGGCGGGCAGCCCGCCCAGCGCCCCAGCCAGGCGTTCGCCCAGGTACCCCATGAACCCCAGCTCGTTCAACTGGCTGCTGATCGTGAAGAGCACAGCGAACCACAGATACGTCGCGAGGACGTCGCCTTCCTTGGCGATGTCGCTCGCCGTCAGTACTCCGGTCGCGAGCAGCAGTCCCAATCCCATGAATGCGACTGCTGTCGAGTCGATTCCCCACATCGCCGCCAC
This sequence comes from uncultured Acidobacteriota bacterium, assembly GCA_963709325.1. Taxonomy (GTDB): domain Bacteria; phylum Acidobacteriota; class Vicinamibacteria; order Vicinamibacterales; family UBA2999; genus VFZN01. Next base: position 1,974,083 of record CAVPVV010000003.1, read on the forward strand.
TGCCCACGCGGCGACCATCCCGACGAACACCGCCGACACGATCTGTTCCTGTCTCGTGAAGCCGCCAAGCGCGGCCAGCGCCTTCCGCGCCGCCGCCGGGGCGTCGGGCGTCGCCGTCACTTCCGGCCCGATCACCTTGTAGAGAATCAGCGGCAGCAGCACCATCCCGGTGAGCGTCGGCACCGAGGCGGCAATCAGCCAGGAAGCGAACGAGATCTGCACGCCGAACGGCTTCGCCACCTCCGCGCCGAGCGGGTTGGCGGCCATTGCCGTCAGCCACAGCCCCGACGAAAGCGACAGGCTGGCAATGCCCGAGAACATCAGCAGCGCGCCCACCCTGCGGCGCGAGGGATCATCGGGGCGGGCACCGGCCGCTTCCGCAAGCGAGAACGTCAGCGGGTACAACACGCCCGAGCGCGCGGTGTTGCTGGGAAACGCCGGCGCGATCACGCCGTCGACGAGGAAGATGCTGTAGACGAGGCCGAGCGTCGACCGACCAAAGAGGCTCACGACCGTGTAGCCAATCCGCTGGCCGAGCCCCGACACGACAACCGCACGCGCGACGAGGAATGCGACCACGATGAGCAGGATGGTGCCGTTGGCGAAACCCGAGTAGGCCTTGGCAGGCGCGAGCGTGCCGGTGAGCACGGCCAGCGCCAGGGCGAGGATCGACGAGGTCAGGATCGGCAGCGCACCGACGACGACCGAGAAGATCGCGCCGACGAACAACGCGAAGAGGTGCCACGCGGGCTGAGTCAGGCCCTCGGGTACCGGCCAGAGCCAGAGACCGATCGTCAGCGCCGCCGTGGTGATCCGGGCGGGCGTCACTGCTGCCCCCGCTGGTACTGCCCCTTCAGATCCGAGGTCCGGCCCTGAATCTCGCCGCCATCGGCGTCCACGACGTACTGCCACGTGAACGCGAAGCGCCCGCCGATGCCAGCGTACCGCCCGGTTCCACCGGTAATCGTTCCAATGAATCGGTGGCCGATGCGCAGCCCGTCGCCCTCGAGCTCACCGAACAGGCGATCGCCGCGCGTGTCGGTCCACACCCATCTTCCGGCGCTGATGCTGCGCCCATCGTCGAAGCCGATCAGCTCGCCGTGGAAGCCACGGCTCAACCCCTCGCCGACCGAGAGCGTCACCGGGCCCGATAACTGGACGGTGGCTGCGGTCCCTCCGTCTTCGGTAGGGAGCGTCTGGCGCCGGCCGGTTGCCGACCATGTGCCCTCGAATGCGGTCCCATTGGCCTGCTCCGCGCCCGCGACAGGGCCCGCAACCGACACCACTGCGAGCAGCGTTGCAGAAGCGAGCGCCGTGACGCCGCGGCTCATGAAGGCCGATCCTGCCCGGTCATCGCCATCGGGTCGAACACCCGGGCAATCTCTTCCTCGGTGAGCACCTTTCGCTCGCGCACCAGTTCGATGATGCCGCGGCCGGTTCGCATCGCCTCGGCCGCGAGCTCGGTCGCCTTGTCGTAGCCAATCACCGGGTTGAGCGCGGTCACGGTGCCGACGCTGAACTCCACGTAGTGCCGGCACACGTCGGGGTTGGCAGTGATGCCGTCGACGCACTGGACGCGCAGCGTGTTGGCGGCGTTGATGAACAGCGTCTGGGCCTCGAACAGGCAGGCGGCGATGACCGGTTCGAACACGTTCAACTGCAGCTGGCCGGCCTCGGCGGCGAGCGACACGGTCAGATCGCTGCCGATCACCCGGAAGCAGACCATGTTCACCACTTCGGGAATCACCGGGTTGACCTTGCCCGGCATGATCGACGAGCCCGGCTGCTTCGGCGGCAGGTTGATCTCGCGGAGACCCGTGCGCGGTCCCGACGAGAGCAGGCGCAAATCGTTGCAGACCTTCGACAGCTTGATCGCCAGGCTCTTCATGCACGAGGAGTAGAGCACGAAGGCCTGCGTGTCCTGCGTCGCCTCGATCAGATCGGGAGCGAGATGAATCGCAAACCCGGTGATCCGGCCGAGATGTTCGGTGCACTTCCGCGCGTAGCCGGGCGGCGCGTTGAGTCCCGTCCCGATCGCCGTGGCGCCCATGTTGATCTCGCAGAGGACGTTCTGCATCGCCTCGAGGGCGCGGACCTCGCCGGCCAGCGTCTCGCCAAACGCCGTGAACTCCTGGCCGAGCGTCATCGGCACGGCATCCTGCAACTGCGTCCGGCCCATCTTCACGATGCTCGAGAACTCGCGGCCCTTGCCGCGGAATGCGGCGATGAGCTCGTTCATCGCGGCGACCAGTCGCCCATTGCCGAGGGCGAGGCCGACGTGGAGCGCGGTCGGGTAGGCGTCGTTGGTCGATTGCGACGCGTTGACGTGGTCGTGGGGATTGCAGTGCGCGTAGTCGCCGCGGGTGTGGCCGATCAGCTCCAGCGCGCGGTTGGCAATCACCTCGTTCGCGTTCATGTTCGTGGAGGTGCCGGCGCCGCCCTGCAGCACGTCGAGCTGGAACTGGTCGTGCCACTTGCCGTCGATGATCTCCTGGCAGGCACCTTCGATGCCGCGCAGGACCTCGGACCCGAACACTCCGCAATCGTGATTGGCGCGGGCCGCCGCGAGCTTGACCATCGCCAGACCGCGAATCGCATCGGCGTAGAGCCGCAGCTGAACGCCGGAGATCCTGAAGTTCTCGAGCGCCCGCGCGGTCTGGACGCCGTAGTAGGCGTCGGCAGGTACGGCAAGCTCGCCGAGCAGGTCGTGTTCGATGCGGACGGAACGCTGCGACATGATGTGACCTCCGCGAATCGGGTGGTGGGCGGTTGCGCCCGCGGTCAGGGCAGGTTGTATCGCACCTGCGCGAAGAAGAGAAAGGCCCGCGCGGCATCGGGGCCGGTGGCCGCCGACGACGGCTCGCGGCGAAGCCACGAGGTCTGGATGTTCAGCTGCGCCGACCCGCGATTGTCGGTCCGGACCATTTGATACGACACGGTGGCGGTCGCCTCGTCGATCCGCCGATTCGCCGCGTTCGGCGATCCGGGGAAGCCGTAGCCGATGAAACGGCCGTCGGCGTCGGTGAAATACGTGTCTTCAACGTTCACGCCCGAGTAGTAGCCGGCCGCCGCCAGCCGGGGCGAGATGGCCTGTTCCACGCCAAGCACCCACGATCGGGTCCGCACCGGTGCGATCGAGCCGTCTTCGCGGAACGCGGCATCGGGCGCCAGTGCGCCGGTATAGCGTCCCAGTCCGCTTCCCGACGCGAATTGACCGAGCATCCGCGTGCCGCGAGCCGGATTCACGCGCCCGTTGACGCTCAATCCTCCGCCGGTGTCCTTGAAGTCGCGATCGTACGGCGCCACCGTATGCCGGAAGACGCGCAGCACCCCGCCCGCGTCCAGATGGAACGCAGGCTTCGGGTTCCACGCGACACGGGTGACGAAATCGGGCAGGAGGTTCGGTACCGACAGCGCCTGGTCGCCGGTGTTGTACTGGGCGGCGATGTCGTCGGCGCAGCACGCCGGCAGCCGCACCCATGCCGACCCGATTTGCTGCTCGGGGTTCTCGACTGACACCGCCCAGTTGAAGCGCGGCGAGAAGCGCCACGTAAACCGCAACTGCGGGGCCCGGTCCCAGGTCAGGCCGGCGAGGTAGTTCGTGTCCACCGCCTGCGACAGCTCGTAATCCGAGGGCCAGATGCTCAACTGGGACCGCGGCGGCGTCATCAGCGAAAACGCCTGGCCGGCGGCAATTGAGAAGGCGCCTGCGTACTGAACTTCTGCAAATGCCTGCCGCAGCCGGAAGCCGGCGCTGCTGCTGCTGACAGCGATGTTGCCGGGCGTGGTGCCGCTGAAGTCCATCTCGAAGTAGCCGGCCAGCCTGTCGAAGCGCGCCTCGGGAAGCGGCGCGTCGACGCGGATCGAAAGACGTGAAGACTGCGCGGAGAGCCGCGTTTCGGACACGCTGCCCGGCAAGGTGTCTTCGTAGGGAGTCGTGGCAAAACCGGTCCCGGGACCGCCACCGCTGTTGGTGGAGCGGTAGATGCCGGTGAGCCCGAGGTAACCGCCGATGCGCAGCTGCGCGGGCCCGATGTCGAGCGCCGGGCCCGCGGCCTGATCGCCCGCGACTTCCTGGCCGGGATTAAGGGGCGCCGGAGGCGGCTGCTGCTGGCCCGCGGCCGCCGTCGTCGCAACGCTGCACCAGATCGCAACGGCAATCGCCGGAGCGGCTCGCATGCTCACTCCAGTGTAACGCTCGCACGCAGCGCTTTCGCGGATCGCGCCGCCGAGGGGCCTGAGTCAATGCGGTCCGGCAGCGCAGCCAACGTTGGCAGCCGGAGACGCGTCGGTCGCGCACACGCGGTATTCGGTGGAGGGGGGCAGATCGGTCGGCCAGTCGGCGCGCCACAGATACTCGCCGTACCAGCGCATCGGCTCGGTGCGCGGCCCGGACGGTGTCGTCCATTCGACCACGACCCGCTTCCACTCGAACGCGAAGCTCGGGCTCTTGCGATCGTGCACCCGCGCGACCACCTGGCGCCGTCCGCCCGGCCCGGTGTGCACCCCGGCCATCGTCACAGACGGCGGCGCCGAGTCCGGCCCGATTCCGCGGCCGGCGAACACGCGCTCGTCGTTCGCCTTCGGGTTCTCGCCCTGGCCCTGAACGACGTCGATGCGCCCGTCGCCATCGAGATCGGCGACCGCGATGCCGAGCGTGCCCGGGGTGTCCTCGCCGCTGAAAGCATCGAGCTTCACGGTCAGGTGGCCGTGTCCGTCGTTGATCAGCAGCCGATCGGGGCCGCTCAGCGAGCCGATCACGAAGTCGGCGTCGCCGTCGGAGTCGAAGTCGAGGAACGCGACCATGTTGTCGTCCTCGCCGATGTTCGACGAAGGCGGCCACCATGCCTCGGTCGCGTCGCGGAAGCGGCCCTTGCCGTCGTTCCTGAAGACGTGCTCGCGCCGGTTGCCGGAGTCTTCCTTGGCGATTTCGCCGTCGTTGATGGTCACGAGATCGAGGAAGCCGTCGCCGTCGAGATCCATCGGCTCGAGCTCGTAATTGTTGGTGTATTGCGGCAGCCCGCGCGGATCGTCCGTGAACAGGCCCGCGCCGTCGTTGCGAAACAGGTAGCTGCCGCCGCACCGCTTGCACGAAACCAGCACGTCGAGGTCGGCGTCGTTGTCGACGTCTGCCAGTTCGAGGTCCCACGAGAAGTGGACCTTGATGTCCGGCATGCGTTTGTCGGTGGCATCGGTGAAGCGGGCCTGGCCGTCGTTCACCCACAGGCGGGTGCGTCCCCCGTCATTCGTCATGTTGTTGCCGGGTCCCCAGTCGGCCAGCACGAGATCGAGGTCGCCGTCTCCGTCCACGTCTCCGACTTCGAGATCGCCGACGCTGAGCGGCATCTGGGGCAGATGCGTGCGCGTCACCTCTTCGAATCGACCCTGTCCGCGCCCCAGAAAGAGGCGGCTCTGGGTCTGGTACGTAGTGCCGACGACGATGTCGACAAGCCCGTCGCCATTCAGATCGCGGGCCTTGATCACCCGGGCGAGATCCGGCGTCGCGCCGAAAACGTCAGGAGTAGCCTCGCGGAAGCGCAGCCCCGGTCCGGTATTCAGGAACACCTGGTTCGGCTCAGGCTTGCCCGGCGTGGAATAGTCGCCGCCGTTGGCGAACAGGATGTCTGGCCGGCCGTCGCCGTTGAGGTCGGCGATCTCCACCTTGTTGGTCCAGAAGCCGGTCTTGCCGATCGCCTCGGCGGTGACATCGACCCAGAGAGGGCCTGGTGGAGCGGGTTGGCGCGCCCCCGGAGAACTCGCGCCGACAACGACAGCCAGCGCGGCGGCCAGAGCGGCACCCGACCGATGGACCGGGATCACGCGGGAATCATATCGCCTAGTTCTCTCGCATCACCACCACGGGATCGATTCGCGACGCACGTCGAACCGGCTGCCACCCCGCCAGCATCGACACCGCGATGAGCACCCCCACCGCCGCCATGATGGTCGGCGCATCGAGCGGCGAAATTTCGAACAGGAAGGTCCGGAGGAATCGCGTGAGACCGAGCGCCGCGGCAACGCCGGAGAGCACACCGGCGACGACCGCCAGCGAGGCGCCGCCGAAGACGAGCCGCGTCACCGAGCCGGGTGACGCGCCGAGGGCCATACGGATGCCGATCTCTCGGGTGCGGTCGGCGACGACGTGGTTGAGGATGCCGTAGACGCCGATCGCGGCCAGGACCAAAGCCATCGTCCCGAACAGGCCGATCACGGTGAGCGTGAACCGGCGCGACGCGGTCGATCGTTCGACGAGGGTGGTCATTCGCGACACCTCCACCGGCACGTCAGGATCGAGCGTGCGCCAGCCGGCGCGCAGCGTCGGCACAACGGATTCCGCGCTCACTCCCGGCGCCAGGCGCGCTGCCGTGGTCATGAAGTAGCGCGTCCGCATCGGCTGCTGACGGAAGTTGACGAAGACTTCGGGCACGGCTTCGGTCGCGAGGTCGCGGAACCGCGTGTCGCCGACCACGCCGACGATAGTGAGCCAGGGGTTCACTTCGTCCATGCCTGCGAACCGGATCCGCTGGCCGATGGGATCCCGCCCGGCAAAGTGACGGCGCGCCAGCGACTCGTTGATCAAGGCCGCCGGCTCGCTGCCGGGGACATCGCGGCCGTCGAACCACCGGCCGAGCCGCAGCGGAATGCCCATGGCCTCGAAATAGCCCGCGCTGGCGATGCGATACACGGCCGACTGCGCCACCCAGTTGTCCCTGATGTCGTCCCACACCTGACCGTCGAGCATGAAGCCGCCGTTGGCATCCAGGCCACTGAGCGGCGGGGCGTTCACGATACCAGCGGCTTCCACGCCCGGGACCGTCGTCACACGAGCAAGCCACGCGTCGTAGAGACGTGCTGCCGCGGCCGGGTCGGAGTACTTGCCCTCGGGCACCGTGGTCTGCAGCGTCAGCACGTGGGCCGGCTGAAAGCCGGGATCGACGTCGAGCAGCCGGACCAGGCTGCGCCCGAGCAGGCCGGCGGAAATGACCATCAGCAGCGCCACGGCCATCTCGAGCGCAACCAGACCCTGCCGGGCGCGGCCGGCACCGGCGCTGCCGCCCCGCCCGCCTTCGGCGAGCACATCGCGCAGCGACGTGCGCGAGAGCGTGAGCGACGGGAGCCAGCCGAAGACGACCGGCGTGATCAAGGCAAGGCCAGTGGCGGCGAGCGCTGCGCGCGCGTCGATCTGCACCTGATCGATTCTGGGGATCGAGGAGGGCGCCAACGCGACAAGGCCGCGGACAAACGCTGCCGCGATCGCGACGCCGCCGACCGCGCCGGCGACACCGAGCACGAGATTCTCGGAGAGCAGCAGGCGAACGAGCTGGCGCCGCTCGGCGCCGAGCGCCTGGCGCATCGCCAGCTCGCGCCGCCGGCCCGTACCGCGGGCCAGCACCATGTTGGCCACGTTCGCGCAGGTCGCGAGCAGCACGATCGCCACGCCGCCAAGCAGCACGAGCAGCATCGGCCGCGACGTACCGACGGTTCGCTCGTGCAGCGGAATGACGCTGGCGTCGGTGCTGTCGTGGTCCGCGCCGTAGGTCGCCTCGAGCCTCCGGGCGATCAATGTCATCTCCGCCTGCGCCGAGGCGAGCGTAACGCCGGGCTTGAGCCGCGCCAGAACGCGCACGTTGTGCGCGGTGCGCCCCGAGGGATCGGGGTCCAGCTCGCGCGGCAGCCACACGTCGGCGTCAGGCGGGTAGTTGAACCCGGGCGGCATTACACCGACGACGGTGGCGCGATGACCGCCGGCGTCCACCGAGAGCTGCGCGAGCTCCGGGTTGGCCCCAAGCAGCCTCGTCCAGAACCCGTGGCTCACGACGACCGCGGGCCGGCCATGCTCCTGCGATTCTTCGGCGGAGAAACCGCGGCCGACGACGGGCGACACTCCCAGCACGGCGAAGAAGTCCCTGGTCACCTGGTAGACGCCGGTGACCACCGGCTCGCGGCCGCCGACGACAGTCCCGGTCCCGCCGCTCCACCCTGCCATCGAGGCGAAGCTCGTGGCAGCCTGCTTCCAGTCCTGGAAATTGGGATTCGATGCTCCGATCGTCCGCGACTGATCGGTCGCTTCCCAGATCGTGACGATCCGGTCCGGCTCCGGGTATGGAAGCGCCTTCAGCAGCACCGCGTCCACGACCGCAAAGACCGCGATCGCCGCCCCCATTCCGAGCCCCAGCAGCGCGACGGTGATGGCGGTGAACACAGGGGTGCGCATGAGCGTGCGCAGGGCCAGCCGGAGTTCCCACATCATGAGTCGATTGGACGTGAGACCGGCGCAATTCGTTGCCCGCTGGCCGCGAATGTGACAAATCCGTGGCGTGTCACAGCAACTTCACTGGACCGCCCGAGGTCGGCCGGCGGATGCTAGGCCCTCATATGGAAGTTCTCGCCGTCCTTGGCGTGCTGGGCCTCACGGCGCTCCTCGAGGTTCTCGGCGTCTTCGCGGCGTTCAGCGGCCGGGTCTCGCGCTCCGAACCGTCCTGAAGCGGCAGCCTGACCTGGCCACCGGCCTTGCGATTGGCCTGCGGCCGGGCCACAATCCGCGCGGATCCCGTCATGCCCGCGCCCAGGCTCACTGCACTCTCCGCCCGCCGCCATGGAAGAGCGCCGGACGATCTGGGGTTCTGACGGCCTGCAACCGGACGCTCACGGCATGCACTGATGGAGCCTGAACCATGAAGACATACTTCGCCCTGCTCGGCGGCGTCGCGCTCGCGACCTCGTCGATTGTGTTCGCTCAGCTCGGCAAGCCGGTCAAGGACGTGGTCGAACTCGAGCTGCTGACCCACACCGAAGTCACGGAACGCATGAAGGCCGGCGTGACATCAGTGCTGATTGCCAACGGCGGTACCGAAGAGCGCGGACCGCACAACATCCTCGGCGGGCACACGATCATGGCCCGGGCCACCGCCATCGACGTCGCCCACCAGCTTGGCAACGCGCTGGTCGCGCCGGTGCTGCCGATCGACGTCGCCGCGACCGGCGTCACCGACGGCACCAACACGCCCGGCGGACTGACTGTCCCGCCCGAGATCTTCAAGCAGGTAAAGACCGCCGAGATCCGGAGCATGGCCTGGAGCGGCTTCAAGCACATCTTCGTGATGGGCGACCACGGCGGCGGTCAGCGGCAGATGAAGGAAGCCGCGGAGGAGATGGACAAGGAGTTCTCGCCGCGCGGTATCCGGGTCCACTACGTGCCGGACTTCTACTCGAAGTACCAGGACGACGTGCAGATGTATCTCTACGAGCACAAGCTGCCGGTTGGCGGGCACGGCGCGGTGATGGACACGTCCAAGATGCTCTTCCTCGAGCCGTCGCCGGGCATTTACGTGCGGCCGATCTACAAGACGGTGCCATTCGATCCGGTTGGCCAGACGCCGGAAGAGTGGAAGGCCGCGCGTGACGCGCGCGTCGCCCGCGAGGCGGCAATTGCCGCCGGGCAGACGCCGCCTCCGGCGCAGAGCGGCGGCCGCCGTCAGGCCGCTGCCGACAGCGCGCCGAAGGTGAACAACGGCCTCTCCGGCGATCCGCACCCGTCAACGAAGGAACTGGGCAAGATCTTCCACGACTTCGGTGTCAGGGAGACGGTCGCGCAGATCAAGCAGATGCAGGCGGGACACTAAGAAGGCAGAAGGCAGAAGGCAAAGGCAAAGGCAGACACGTTGCGGCGGCTACGGCACTTGCGTGCAGTAGGCGCCGCCGGTGCAGGTCTCGGGAACGTAGGTCTCGCTCTCCACCAGCCACACGCCGTTCTGCTTGCGCCACTTGGCGAAGTAGCGGCCGGTGAGCTGGATCTTCCCATCGCGATCCGTCCACGAGCCGGTCCAGGTTCCGTTCTCGGACGCCATCAGCCACGGCGCGAAGACGTGGACCTCCGCCGGCGTGCGCCGATACACGACGTCCGGACGGGTGCGGAACTGCTCCGCGAAGCTCTGCTCGTTGGCTGCGCGTCCCTGCCGGTGCACCGAGTTCGAGGTCACGACAATGACATCGTCGGCGAGGATGGCGCCGATGCCCGCGGTCTCGTGCTTCGCGATGGCGGCGTTCGATGATTCCCGCCGCGCGCGGATCTGCTGCTCGTCGCCCTGCTGAACCGCGACAACTTCCTCGAACCTCGAGAACCCCGCGAACCCCGCGAACGCGAGCGCGACGATGAGCGCGAGCCTCACTTCCCCCCCAGCGAGTCGAGCAGGTCCTGGGCCCAACCGATCTCGTCATCGATGATCGTGTGTCCCATGCCCGGATAGATTCGCTTGGTCACCTGCGCGCCCATCCGCGCGCACAGCTCCGCGCTTTCGGTCACGCGCGCTTCCGGCACGTGGGCATCGTGATCGCTGCAGCCGAAGAAGGCCGGCGTGCCGTTGAGGCGGCCCGACTCGTCCCAGGCCGTGCCCGGCGGGCCAATCGCGCCGCCGCTGAACGCGACCAGGCCGCCGAAGCGCGAGGCGTGGCGGACCGCGAACTCGGTCGACAGACACGCGCCTTGAGAGAAGCCAAGCAGCACGATGCGGTCGCGCGCCACTCCGGCCGCCTCCACCTGCGCGACCAGCCCGGCCAGCACCGAGAGCGCGGACGACAGCCACGGTTCGTTGCTGGCGATGTCGGCCATGAAGCTGTACGGATACCAGGTCCGGTTGGCCGCGGCCGGCGCCAGGTAGGTTGCATTCGGGCGGTCGAGCGCCGGAACCAGGTCGAGGATGTTCTCCGGTCCTGCGCCGCGGCCGTGGACCATGATCACCGCGACGGGCGCACTCCCCAGCGGCTGGCCCGCCTGCAGCACCGGCTGTCCGTCGTGCGGGCCCATCAGCGGTACACCACGGAGGGAAGGTTGGTTTCGATGGCCGCGCGGTATTGCTCCTCCCATGGCGGCAGCTTGAGATCGCGCCCGAGCAGCGCCAGCTCTTCGTCAGCGGTGAAGCCCGGTTCGATCGTCGCCACCTCGAACAGGACACCGCCCGGCTCGCGGAAGTAGATCGACTGGAAGTAGCAGCGATCGCGGACCTCGGTGACACTGCAGCCGAGCGAAACGAGATCTTCGCGAAGCGCGAGCTGCTCTTCGGGCGTGGCAATCGCCATCGCGACGTGGTGCACGGTGCCGAGCCCGTTCACGGCCGGCGTTACCTCGGCATCTTCGACAATGTCGATTACGTGACCGGCCGAGTTGCCGCCGGCGGCCACGCGGGTGCGGTTCGCGGCCTCGCCAACGACCTCGTAGCCGAGCACGCTGGTCATGAACTCGAGCGTCGGCGCGGAACGGCGCACGAGCAGCGTGACGCTGTGCAGACCGCGAACCGCTTCGCCAATGCGCACCCCATTTCCGGTCCACGGTTCGCGGTAGTCCTGGTCGGTGCCGACCAGCTCGAACCACAGCCCGGACGGATCGTCGAATCGGATCACGTCGCTGCCGAAGCGCGGCCCCGGCTCTTCGACGCGCACACCGGCATCACGCAGCCGGCCGCGCCAGTAATCCAGCGCGCCGGCCGGCACGGAAAACGCGGTCGTGACTACCTGCCCCGCCCCCTTGGTCCCGACCCGCACGCCGTATCCCTTGTAGGGAAACGTCGTCCAGATGGTCCCGGGCAGTCCCTTCTCAGTGCCGTAATAGAAGTGGAAGACGTTGTGGTTGTCGAAGTTGACGGTCTTCTTCACCAGCCGCATGCCGAGCTGCTCGATGCAGAAGTCGAGATCGGCCTGCGCGTCGTTCACGGTCGCGGTGACATGATGCAGCCCGAGAATGGTGTGCGCCATCTGGCGATTGTATGAGGATCGCGAAGACCTCAGGCTCCAGGCTTCAGGTTTCAGGCCTGTCCCACTGTCACGCTGCCGGAGCGGCCCTCGCCGGCCCAAATCCGCTGAGCCAGTTGTGCGTTCATCGCGCCCATGATTGAGTCGCTGTCCTCCATCGCGGCATCGAAGCCGCCGAACGCGACCGTCGATCCGAAGATGATGAAGGTGGGAGCCGGCTGATTGCCCGTCTCTCGGCGGGGGCGCGGCACCAGCCACGCTCGCGCCGTGCCTGAATCGGAAGACCCGAATGCGCGAAGCCCGGTCGATCTGTTACCTATGTCGTCGGCTGACAGCCCTGAAGCCTGGAGCCTGAAGCCTACTCACCGCCTCGCAGGAACCAGGCGGACGATGGGCGTCGGTGCGCCGTCGAAGCCGCGTGCGTCGCCGTCCACCGCGACGTAGATCAAGCCATCGGGCCCTTGCCGGACGTCGCGCAGCCGCCCGATGCTCTGCACGAGCGTCTCCTCGCGGACGACCTTCCGCCCGTCGAGCTCCATGCGGATCAGCTTCTGCCCGCCCATGCTCGCGACGAGCATGTTGCCCTTCCAGCCGGGGAACTTGTCCGCCGTGTAGAACATCATCCCGGTGATGCCGATCGACGGCACCCAGAAGTGCACGGGCGGCTCCATCCCTTCCTTCATCGTGCCCTCGTGGATCGCGAGGCCGGTGCGATAGTTCACGCCGTAGCCGACCACCGGCCAGCCGTAGTTCTTCCCTGCCTCGATCACGTTCAGCTCGTCCCCGCCCTGCGGGCCGTGCTCGTCGAGCCACACGTCCCCGGTGTCGGGATGTACTGCCAGGCCCTGCGCGTTGCGATGGCCCCAGGTGTAGATCTCCGGCTTCACGCCGGGCGTTTTCACGAACGGGTTATCGCTCGGCACCCGCCCATCGTCTTGCAGGCGAACCACCTTGCCGTTGTGTTTCGAGAGGTCCTGCGCGGGATGCTTGGCGAGATCGCCGGCTGGCGGCCACTGCCGGTCGCCGACGGTGACGAAGAGATACCCCTGCTTGTCGAACGCGAGCCGTCCGCCCCACTGCGAGCTGCGGTTCGTGCCGTTGCCAGAGGCATCGGCGTGGAAGATCTCCTGCACGTTCGTCAACCGATCGTTCTCGAACCGGCCGCGCGCGACCGCGAGATTGCCGTAGCCGTTGGCGCCTGGCTTCGTGTAGCTGATGTAGACGAGACGGTTTGATGCGAAGCCCGGGTGCAGAATGACGTCGCGCATCCCCGGCTGCTCGCGCCCGTCCTGCGGCGTGCCGCCGTGCTCGAGCGAGAGGATCTCCGGCAGGCCCTCCACCGCTTTCGGCAGCAGCGCGCCCTTGCGCACGATGCGGAGGCGGCCGGGGCGCTCGGTGACGAGCATGTCGCCGTCAGGCGTGAACGCCATCGAAAACGGATGCACCAGCCCGTCCACCACCGTCTCGACGGTGAAGTCGTGCTCGGCCGTCTTGATCACCTTCGTCGGCGGCGGCAGGCTTGGTTTCTGCGCCGCGGGCGTGGCAACGGTGGCGGTGGCAAGAGCGAGGCTTCCGGCAGCAAGGGCGGCGAATCGGGTAAGGGTCACAGCGGGCCGATTATCCGCGCTTGGGCCGTGAAGGACAATGGGGCGATGCTCCGGATCGGCGCGCACATGTCAGTGGCCGGCGGCGTCTCGCTGGCCGTGGACCGCGCCGAGCTCCACGGCTGCGAAGCGCTGCAGATTTTCGCGAAGAACGCCAGCCAGTGGAAAGGCAAGCCGCTCGACCGTAACGAGATTCGCCGCTTCCGCCGCCGGGTGGCGGAGGCCAGCATCGGCCCGGTCGTGTCGCACGCCAGCTATCTGATCAACCTGGCGACGCGCGCACCGGCGCTGCGCGAGCAGTCGATCGCCGCGTTGGTAGACGAGCTCGATCGCGCCCACGCGCTCGCGTTGCTCGGCGTCGTGCTCCACCCGGGAACCTGCACGGAAGGACCGGACCAAGAAGGGCTGGCGCTGATCGCCGCCGGCCTGCGTACGGCGCTGAAGGTGCACCCGCGGCGCAAGACGATGGTGCTGCTCGAACATACGGCCGGCCAGGGGCGATCGCTCGGCCACCGCTTCGAGCACCTCGCGGCCATCATCGGCGCGCTCGACGGCTCGCCGCGGGTCGGCGTGTGCCTCGACACGTGCCACCTCGTCTCCGCCGGTTACGACATCGTCTCGGCGGAGGGCTACGCGCGCACGTTCGAGGACTTCGATCGCCTCGTCGGCATCGATCGGCTCCGCGCCTTTCACGCCAACGACTCGAAGAGGCCGTGCGGCAGCCGCGTCGACCGCCACGAGCACATCGGCAAGGGCTGCCTGGGGCTGGAGCCGTTCGCCCGCATACTCCATGACGAGCGGTTTGCCGGGCTGCCCGTGATGATCGAGACCGCGAAGCTGCCCCGGCGCGGCCGCGCCGACCAGATCGTGCTCGATCCGCTCGACGCCGAAAACCTCGCCACGCTGCGGAGACTTCGAGACTCGCCGCCGCCGCGCTGACGAGCGCAATCTGTTCCGCGCCGGCGGCGCGGAACGCGGCCCTATAATTCCGGTGGTGTCTCTGCACGCAGGCCATCGACTTGGCCCTTACGAGATCGTCGCCAAGCTCGGCGAAGGCGGCATGGGCGAGGTCTATCGCGCGCGAGACGCGCGACTCGATCGCGACGTCGCCATCAAGGTGCTGCCTGCCACCTTCGCGGCCGATCCCGTTCGCCTCCGCCGGTTCGAGCAGGAAGCGCGCGCCACCGCCGCCCTGAACGATCCGAACATCGTCGCCGTATACGACGTCGGCACCGCTGACGGCCAGCCGTACGTGGTCACGGAACTTCTCGAGGGCGGCACGCTGCGCTCGGTCCAGGAATCAGGGGCGCTGTCGCTCCGGCGCGCCCTCGACTACGCCCGCCAGATCGCACGCGGGCTTGCCGCCGCGCATCGCCGCGGCATCGTGCACCGCGACATCAAGCCGGAGAATGTGTTCGTGACCCGCGATGGAGTCGTGAAGATCCTCGACTTCGGCCTCGCGAAACTCGCGGACAAGCACGTCGTCGCTACGGCTCACACGTCGACAACCGCGGCGGGAATGGTGCTCGGCACAGTCGGCTACATGTCGCCGGAGCAGGCCAAGGGTGACGCCGGCGATCACCGCTCGGACATCTTCTCGTTTGGCGTCGTCCTCTACGAGATGCTCGCGGGACGACGAGCGTTTCAGGGCGATTCGGCAGTTGAGACGCTGGCGGCCATCGTCAAGGACCACCCGGCTGAGCTCGAGACCGTCGTTCCCGGACTGCCCCCTGCCGTCGCGCAGATCGCGGAGCGCTGCCTCGAGAAGGACAAAGAGGATCGCTTCCAGTCGGCAAGCGACTTGCGATTCGCGCTCGACGCGTTCTCCGGTGCATCGACCGGCACCGCCACCGTGCCACCGCGGCGCCGCGTGCGATGGAAGGCATTCGCAGTCGCCGCCGCGGTGGGGGCTGCGGTCGCCGCGGCCTTCGCCCTCGGCTCGACCGTCCGCGAGGACGGCACGCAACCCGTGTTTCACCAGCTCACGTTCCGGCGCGGCGCGGTCCTTGGAGCCCGCTTCGCTGGCGACGGGCAAACCATCGTCTACGGCGCAGCGTGGGAGGGCCACCCGGCGGAGCTCTTCTCGACGCGTCCCGACGCGCCAGAAGCCAGGCCGCTGCAGATGGCCGACATGACCATCTTCAGCCTCTCGTCCAAGGGCGACATGGCCGTAGCGCTCAGGCCCACGGGGTTCGGCCGCGTTGAGGGCACGCTGGCCCGCGCGGCCCTCGCTGGTGGTCCGCCTCGCTCACTCGCCGACGGCGTGGTGGCCGCGGACTGGAGCCCGGACGGATCGGAGTTGGCCATCGTCAGGTCGGGCACCGGGCATGACGTCGTGGAGTTCCCAGTCGGGACGCGCCTCTACGAACCTGACCCCGGTCACATCACCCACCTTCGTGTCGCGCCGCAGGGCGACGCAATCGCGGTGCTCCTGCATCCGGTCTCGGGCGATACGGCCGGTTCGGTGGTGCTCGTCGACCGCAAGGGCCAGGCGCGGACGCTATCGTCAGGCTGGAACAGCGTACTCGGCCTGGCGTGGTCGCCGGACGGCAAGGAGATCTGGTTCAGCGGCACGCGAAGCGGCGCCGCCCAGGCGCTGCACGCAGTGAGCCGGAACGGCAAGGAACGGCTGCTGCTCGCCGCGCCGGGAACGCTGACGCTGCACGACGTGTCGCGTGACGGCCGCGCGCTCGTGACCCGCGATGCCTGGGGCGCGAGCGTCATGGCTCTGCCCCCGGGGAGCACCCGCGAGCGCGACCTGTCGTGGCTCGACGGAACGACGGCGTGGGATCTCTCCGCCGACGGCACGACAACGATACTCGAGGAATCCTGGGAAGGCGGCGGCGCGGAGCGCTCCATCTACCTGCGGACGATGGATGGTGCGCCCGCGGTGCGGCTCGGCGAAGGTGTGCCGCTGGCGCTGTCACCGGATAAGAAGTGGGTGCTCTCGGCGCCCGTGAATGCCGATCATCTCGTGCTGCTGCCGACTGGCGTCGGTGAGGCGCGCCGCCTGCCTGCGGGCCCGATCGTCTCGTACTTCCCATCCGCGCGTTGGCTGCCTGACGGCAAAGAAGTCCTCGTCGTCGGCGCCGAAAAAGATCGGCGGAGCCGTGTCTACCTGCAGTCGATCGACGGGGGCGATCCGCGCCCGATCTCGAAGGAAGGCGAATTCGGCCGCCTCGTCGTGATGCCGGACGGTAAACGGTTCATCACCCGCGACCTCGAGCGGCGATTGGCGGTGTTTGCCATCGATGGCGCTACCGAACCAAAGCGTTTGCAGGGTACGGAATCGCGGGATCTGCCGATCGTCGTCAGCCCCGACGGTGACTGGCTGTTCGTCCAGGGCCCGGGCGAAGTACCGGCGGAGGTCGCGCGCGTGCGCATTCGCGACGGCCGTCGCGAGCCGATCACCACGCTCTCACCGCCAGACCCAGCCGGCGCGATGCAGATCCTCCGCATCGTCATGACGCCTGACGCCCGGGGTTACGCGTACACATTCGTTCGGGCGCTGTCCTCGCTGTACGTCGTGGACGGCTTGCCAGAAGCCGCGCGTTAGCGGCTTCCGGTCGCGTCGATCGCGGCGATCAGCGCCGCCAGCGACTGGTTCAGCGTCTTCGTTCCGACCGTCGCGCCGCGCTGATGTCCCATGCGGACGACGACGAGATCGTGCGAGGGGACGACGAACGTGTGCTGCCCGCCGGCGCCGGACATGAAGTAGGCGTCGCGAGGCAGGTTCCACTGCCCTTCGCCGTTCACCCAGAATTGCCCGCCGTATTCCTTGCGACGCCACGCCGGCGCCGGCGTGCTGACGAACTTCGCGAAGCCTTCGGGGAGGAGCAGCTGACCATTCCAGATGCCGTCGCGGAGATACAGGAGACCCAGCCGCGCCCAGTTGCGCGCGGTGCCGTAGTCGTGGCCGCTCAGCAGGAAATTGCCCCACGGATCGGTTTCCAACACCTGGCGGCGGATGCCGATCTTGTCGAACAGCGCGCGCTGCGGGAAGGTCAGGTACTCCTCGCCCTTCTTTCGCACGTGCTGTTGCACGAGGAACCCGAGGGTCATCGGATCCGAATTGCGATAGCGGCCGACCGTGTTCGGCGCGTACTCGACAGGCGACGTAATCGCGTACTGGAAGGCGTTGACTCCGCCGGCGTAGATGAAGAAGTGATCGTGATACTGCGTATTTGGATCCATCCAGCGATCGTCCTGGCCGGTGAAGCTGAGGCCGCTGGACATGTGCATGACGTCGGCGACCGTGATTGCGCCACGCGGATCGCCGGGACGGCGCCAGTCTGGCACCGGGGCTGGATCGTCGAGATTGAAAGCGCCGTCCTTGATAACGAGGCCGACGAGCGTTGCGGTGAGGCTCTTCCCCATCGACCAGCTCTCGAGCTGCGTGTCTTTGGCGATGCCGGGCATGTAGCGCTCGCCGACGATCTGCCCCTTGTAGACGACAACCATCGCGGCGGTGAGGCCTTCGGGATCGGCGAAGGCCATGTCCAGGGCCGCCTGCACCCTGGCCTTGTCGAGGCCGGCAGGCCACGGTTCCTTCACCGGCGCGTCGCCCATCGGCCACGGCTGGCTCGCCGCGTCGGGCAACGTCGTCTTCACCGGCACGGGCGTGAAATGGACGCCGTTCTCGCCGACCGGATGAATCACGCACCCCTGATCGCCGTAGAGCGCGGCGGTGCGCGTCGTGCCTTCGATGGTGACGCTGACGCGCTTCTTCTCGCGGTCGACGTCCACGGTCAGCGGCTTCTGCCGGACCGGCTCGGTCATCAGAAAGTAGGCGCTGTTCTTCCGCGTCTCTTCGACCTCACGGCCGGAGATGAACACGGCCGAGCAGACGATCTTCGCGTAGCTCGCCGCGCCGAGCGTCGTCACCGATTGATACGGAATGTCGGGGTGGTGCGAGCGCGTGGGAGGCGTCCACGGCTGCTGCGCCAGGGTAGGCGCGACGAGGAACGCGGCGACGGCGGCGGTGGCGAGGATGCGCGGCATCGTCATGCGGCGCATGGTAACTCCGATTGCGCCGCCTGAGAGGCTTCAGGCTCCAGGCTTCAGGCTTCAGGCCTGTCACGCTGTCGGGCTGTCGGGCTGTCGACCGATCGTCCTCCGGAGTCATGCATGCAGCGGCCGTCGGCGCCGTGGCTGTGAAGGACGACCAATAGACCGTGGGTCAGCGCGACACGCCTAAAGCCTAAAGCCTGAAGCCTAGAGCCTTACAGCGTCAGTCCCCGTGCCCCTTCCCCGGTGCGAGCTGCCCCCTCACGAACCCCGCTGGAACAGCCGTGGTGTGGATGTTCGCGTATACGTTGCCGGAGCGAATCGCCGCAATCAGCTCGGACAGCTCGCCGGCGGCGATTCCCTGGCCGGCCGGCCCGACCACGTCGGCTGCGCTCCAGATCCCGCTGATGGTGCCGCCGTTTGGGGGACACGCCTGCGTGCCCACCGGGCCGTTGCCGAGATTCGTGCAGAGGAACACGCTGACGCCGCCATTGACGCTCGGCTGGCCGAAATGAAGGTGCGACTGCGTCGTGTTCGGAACCTCGTAAATCAGCTCCCAGCTGATGGTGGTCTCGTCGTCGCTGATCGTGGCCGAGAAGCTGCCGCCAGCCGTGGTGGATTGTGCGGGCACCTCTCCGTAGCCGGTGAGAGTGGTGCTCCAGTTCGGATTACCTGCAGCGGCTCCGATTCCAACGACGGCCGCGACCCCAGCAACGGTCGCCATGATTCGTGTACGCGTCACCACACACCTCCGGTCGGCGCAAGGGCAGCTTATGGCGGCCGGGGGTTTGCTGACAAGCACTACACGGCTCAGACCATCCCGGCGGCATAATCGGGCGGTGCAGATTGCCCGCGGGCGCACGTTGTTCGGGCTGGCGCTGGTCGCTGCGACGGTGAGCGGGTTCGCCCGAACCACCCAGCCAGACAAGATCCGGCAGGGTCTCGTGCAGCTTCCCGCCGTCCGGCTGTGGTGCGTCGACACGGGCGGCACCGGCGACGCGATCGTGGCGCTGCACGCCGCAACCGGCAGCAGCCAGGTCTGGGAGCACCAGATTCCGGCATTCACGGCCGCCGGCTATCGATTCATTGCCTGCGACCGCCGCGGGTACGGGCGGACGGTGGCGGACGGCAATACGAGCGCAGCTCCGGTGCCGGCCGCCGAAGACGTAGAGCAGCTCGCACAATCGCTCGGGTTGTCCAGATTTCACCTCCTGGGTAGCGCGGCAGGTGGCATCGTCGCGCTCGACTACGCGCTCTCGTTCCCTTCGCGTCTACGAACGCTGGTCGTGGCCAACAGTATCGGCGGTGTGCAGGACCCGGACTACCTCGAGATGAGTCGCCGCCTGCGCCCGTCGCCGCAATTCGACGCGCTGCCGCCGGAGTTCCGCGAGCTTGGCCCCTCGTACCGGGCGTCGAACTCGGAGGGTGTGGCCCGATGGGTGGCGCTCGAGGAAGCGAGCCGAGCACCGGGCGCGCCGATCCCGGCCCAGCCGACAAAGACTCGAATCACCTTCGCGGCGATCGAGTCGCTGACGGTCCCCACGCTCCTCCTCACCGGCGACGCCGATCTCTACACGCCACCATCGGTCCTCCGCCTGTTCGCTGTGCGAATCAAGGGGTCGACGATGACGGTCGTCACAGAGGCCGGTCACTCGGCCTACTGGGAGCAGCCGGACCAGTTCAATACGGCGGTGCTCGATTTCCTCCGAAAGCACTGAAGGTTTGCCTTCTGCCTTCTGCCTTTTGCCTTTTGCCTTGTCAGGGCCACGGAATCAGGGGCAGCACCACGTGCGACGGGTACTGCGCCGAATGACCTCCGCGTCCGATCGGCTATCGACTCCCCGGGCTCGGCTTCTTTTCGAACACCTGCACGTTGAGCACCGGCTTCCCCTGGGCATCGGTGCCCTTGGCCGTTATCGTCATCGTCTTGCCGGCGTCGCTGACCACTGCGGTGTTGATGGTCGTGACCTTGCCAGCCTTCTTGAACGTGGTTTCGGTGGTCGACGGGCTGACCCGGCGCCGGGCGGCGGTGTCGGCGTTGGGGTTGTTTCCCGAGATCCTCTCGTCGCGGCCGTCGTAGGCGCTGCGCCAGCTCCAATGCTGCGACGATCCGTCGCCCGCGACGACGTCAACCGTCGTGGTCGTGACGTTGCCGCTCCCTTCAATCGTGAGCGTGGTGCTCTTCGGCGGGTTGTTGTTGGAGTACTTGGACTTTGCGACGTTCAACGTCCAGGTGCCGAGGTTGCTCTGGGCCAGAGCCGGTAGTGCGAGCAAAACGGCGAGGCTGGCGACTACGACGCGAAGCAGCGGGTGACGGTCTCTCTGTTGCATGAGCCCCTCCAGTGCCAGTCGCGGCGTCGTATCGTAACACCGCACGAAGGCTTCGGGCTTCAGGCTTCAGGCCTGTCAACGGTCAATACGTGAACGGCGTGGACGCGGCGACGATTTTGGACACCGGGCTGAAGGACGATCCTTGAACAGCGCGACAGCGTGAAACGGCTGAAGCCTGAAGCCCGAAGCCTGAAGCCTATTTCGCTCGATAGGTCACCGACCGTCCCGTGCGGCCGTTCGTCACGACGAACGAGCCGTCCCGGCTCGCGCTCACTTTGATCCAGTGACCGGTCTTTTCGTCGAGATTGGCAATGCGCTCGTCGGCGAAGTTCCGCACCCCGGCATTCGCCGACTTGTCGACCTGCCAGACGTCCTGCAGACCTCGTGAGGCGACGGCCTGGTGCAGGGCTTCGTATGCTTCCGGCGAGCCGCCCTTGGTGGCGCCGTTGTTCATAATCGCGACGCGCGGCTGCACCGCGAACAGCGCCGGAGACGCGACGTCGGGACCGCCGTGATGCGGCACCAGGAGCAGGTCGATCGGTCCGAGGCGGTTCGAGGGACAGAACAGCGCGTAGAGCGGCGGGCCCGTGAGATCGCCGAGGTCCAGAAATCGGAAACGGCCGTACTGCAGGTGAATTCCGGTGGACTGCGGGTTTTCGAGCGGCTCGGCGGCCGGCCGCGCGGCCGGCTCGCACGCACGGTTCACCTGTCCCCCGCCGGCGAGCGGGGTGCTGATGACGTTGGTCGAGCTGCTTACGACCTGCACATCGAGACCCTTGATCGGGATCCGATCGCCCGGCTTCGCGTGGATGTGACGGCCCGACGCGCGGACCGCCGCGTACGCGTTGAAGGGCTCGAGCACGCGCGGGTCCGGGTTTGCCGGCGGCGCGCCGTGATCGACGAAGGTCCCGATTGGCAACTGCTTCGCGACCTCGGGCACACCACCGACATGATCCCCATGGAAGTGCGTGATCAGCAGGTAATCGATCCTCTTGATGCCGGCGGCCTTCGCAGCGGAGACGACCCGGCCCGAATCGCGCCCCTCGTTGCCGGCGTAGCCCGTGTCGACGAGGAGCGACTCGCCTGACGGCGAAGCGATGAGCGTAGACTGCCCGCCCTCGACGTCGATGAAGTAAATGTCGAGCGTCTGCGTGGCCGCATCCCGCGCGGCCAGCAAGGCGACAAGACAGACCGTGGCTACGAGGCGCGAGAAAGACATGCCGCGCATGCTAACAGGCGAGGGCCGAAGGCTCTACCCTTCAGGCTCCAGGCTCTGGAGCCTTCCGGCCCGAGCCGTGAGAGGATCGAGCACTCACCAATGCTGAAACTGTTGAGACTCGTCGGGCCATTCCGCTCGTCGCTGGCCGCGGTGACGCTGCTCGCCCTGGCCCAGTCGCTGGCCAACCTCTATCTGCCGCGGTTGATGGCCGACATCGTCGACCTTGGCATCGTGCCCGGCGACACAAGCCGGATCCTGGAGATCGGCGGCCTGATGCTGCTCGTCCCCGTCTTTGGCACTGCCTGCGCGGTTGGCGCCAGCTACTTCGCTTCGCGGGTGGCGACCGGGTTCGGCCGGCTGCTGCGCGACCGGCTGTTCGAACGGGTTGCCCGCCTGTCGCTGCACCAGTTCGACGGCGTCGGCACCGCCTCGCTCATCACCCGCACCACCAACGACACCACCCAGGTGCAGCAGGTGCTCATCATGCTGCTCGGCATGGCCATCCCCGCGCCGATGATGGCGATCGGCGGGGTGATGCTCTCGCTGTCGCAGGACGCACGGCTGGCGCGGGTGCTGCTGGCAGTGATTCCCATCCTCTCGATGGTCCTCTTCCTGATCATGCGCGGCGCCGTGCCCCTGTTCCAGCAGATGCAGGTGAAGCTCGACCGCCTCAACCTGGTGCTCGACGAGGGCCTCACCGGGGTCCGCGTCATCCGTGCCTTCGATCGCGGCGCGCACGAGAGCCGGCGCTTCGACGCAGCCAATGCCGACGTCACTGCCACCGCCATCGCGGTCAACCGGCTCGTGGCGCTGCTCATGCCATCGCTGTTCCTGACCATGAACCTCACCGCCGTTTCGATTGTGTGGCTGGGCGCCAGCCGCATCGACGCCGGTGAGATGCAGGTCGGGGCGATGATGGCCTCGCTGCAGTACGCCATCCAGATCCTCTTCGCCGTGTTCATGGTGACCGCGGTGTTCGTGATGCTGCCGCGGGCGGCGGCGTCGGCTGCCCGGATCAACGAGGTGCTGGACGTCAGGCCCGACGTGAGCGATCCGGCGTCGCCCTCGGCCCCCGCTCACAAGACAGGGCTCGTCGAATTCCAGGACGTGACCTTCAAGTTTCCTGGCGCCGAGGAGCCGGCGCTGTCGGGCGTATCGTTCACGGCGCACCCGGGCGAGACGATCGCCGTCATCGGCGGCACCGGTTCGGGCAAGTCCGCGCTGGCGGGGCTGATTCCCCGTTTCTATGACGTCGACGCAGGCCGGGTGCTCGTCGACGGCGTGGAGATCCGCGACCGGCGGCTCGAGGAGCTCCGCGCCGGTATCGGCTACGTGCCGCAGAAGACCGTGCTCTTCTCAGGCACCGTCGCCAGCAACATCCGGTTCGGGAACGATGGGGCCAGCGACGACGAGGTCCGCCACTCCGCCGCGGTGGCCCAGGCGTCCGAATTCATCGAGGCGATGCCGCAGGGCTACGATTCTGCCGTCTCGCAGGGCGGCACCAACCTGTCCGGCGGCCAGAAGCAGCGCCTGGCCATCGCCCGGGCGCTGGCCCGCCGGGCTCGCATCTATGTGTTCGACGACAGCTTCTCGGCGCTCGACTTCGCCACCGATGCCCGGCTCCGCGCCGCGCTCCGCCGCGAGACGACGGGCGCGACGGTGTTCCTCATCTCGCAGCGGATCGGCACGGTCAGGGATGCCGACCGGATTATCGTGCTCGACGATGGGCGCGTGGCCGGCGTTGGCACGCACGCCGAACTGATTCACGGGTGCGAGGTGTATCGCGAGATCGCGGCCTCGCAGGCGTCGCTCGAGGAGGTCGCATGAGCGCCGAAGGAGCGGCGATGCGACGCTCGGCGCCGCCGGCCAGCCCGTTCGGCCGGGGGCCGATGGGCGGCTTCGGCATGCCGGTGCAGAAGGCCAGGGACTTCAGGGGTACGCTGCGACGGCTCGCCGGCTACCTCGGGCCGCATCGCGTCTCGATCGCTGTCGTCTTCGCTGCCGGCATCCTGTCCACGGTCTTCAGCGTCGTCGGACCGAAGCTGATCGGGATGGCCACGACCGCGATCTTCGAAGGCTATCTCGCGCGGCCCCTGGGCGGCGGTATCGACTGGAACGCGCTCGGCAGAATCGTACGCACGCTGCTCGTGCTCTACGTCACGAGCGCGCTGTTCCAGTACCTGCAGCAGTACGTCATGTCAGGAGTGGCACAGCGCACGGTCTACGCGCTGCGACAGGACGTGGAGGCGAAGTTCAGCCGGTTGCCGCTGCGGTTCTTCGACTCCAAGACCCACGGCGAGATTCTCAGTCGCGCCGTCAACGACCTCGACAACGTCAGCAGCACGCTGCAGCAGAACCTCACCCAGCTGATCACCTCGGTGCTGACCGTGATCGGCATCATCATCATGATGCTGACGATCAGCGTCGTGCTGACGGTGGTCGTGGTCCTGACGCTGCCCCTGAGCGTCATCGTGGTGACCCGCATCGCCAAGCGCTCGCAAGGCTTCTTCGTCCGGCAGCAGCAGGCGCTCGGCGAGCTCAACGGGCACGTCGCCGAAATGTACTCGGGCCATGCAATCGTCACGGCCTTCGGCCACGAGGCCCGCGCCATCGCCCGCTTCGGCGAGCTCAACGAGAATTACTACGACAGCGCCTGGCGGGCGCAGTTCGTCACCGGCATCATGTTCCCGGTCACGATGTTCGTCGGCAACCTCGGCTACGTGGCGGTCGCGGTGATCGGCGGATACCTGGTCACGCGGCGGGCGATCGCGATCGGCGACGTGCAGGCCTTCATCCAGTACAGCCGCCAGTTCACGATGCCGATTTCACAGTTGAGCAGCATCGCCAACACCATCCAGCTCACCATCGCTTCGGCCGAACGCGTGTTCGAGCTGCTCGACGAGGCCGAGGAGCCTTCCGACGCGCCGCGCGCCACGATCCCGGCGCCGCGCGGGGAGGTCCGGTTCCAAGACGTCGCGTTCCGCTACAAGCCAGAGGTGCCGCTCATCGAGGAGATGAACCTGACCGTTGTCCCGGGCCAGACGATCGCCATCGTCGGACACACCGGCGCCGGCAAGACGACCCTGGTCAACCTGATGATGCGGTTCTACGACGTGAGCTCCGGATCGATCCGTGTTGACGGCGTGGACGTCCGCGACCTGGCGCGCGGCGATCTGCGGCGGCTCTTCGGCATGGTGCTGCAGGATACGTGGCTCTTCTCCGGGACCATTCGCGACAACATCGCCTACGGGCGCGAAGGCGCGAGCGACGAGGCGATCGTGCAGGCTGCGCGAGCCGCGCAGGCCGATCACTTCATCCGCACGCTGCCCGACAGCTACGGCACGCTGATCAACGAGGAAGCCACCAACCTGTCCCAGGGCCAGAAGCAGCTGCTCACGATTGCCCGGGCGTTCCTCGCGGACCCGGCGATCCTGATCCTCGACGAGGCCACCAGCAGCGTCGACACGCGCACCGAGGTGCTGGTGCAGGAAGCCATGGCGCGGCTGATGCACGGCCGGACGGCGTTCGTGATCGCCCATCGGCTGTCCACGATCCGCAACGCCGACGTCATCCTGATGATGGAGCACGGCCGCATCGTGGAGACCGGCTCGCACGAGTCGCTGCTCGCGGCTGGCGGCCGCTACGCGGCCTTGTATCAGAGCCAATTCAGCGGAGAAGCCGCCGGCGCCACGGCGTGACGGCGGCCGGGTGAGAGGCTCCAGGCTTCAGGCGCCTATTTGAGCTGAAAAAACAGCGTGCGTGGCGAGCCGCTCGTGACCTCCAGCGTCTCGTCGGCGCCCTTTGCGAGATAGCGCATCGTCCCCGGTTTGACATCGAAGGACGTCGGGGCACCCTTCCCCCCGGCGCGGACGGTGCCTTCGGCAAGCCAGACAATCACGGTGTCGAGGGGGGCGCGGTACCTGAGCGTCTGCCCGCCCGAGGTCCACGTGTAATCCCACGCGGTCACCCGGTCGTCGTCGAGCACCTGCTTCGCGCCATCGCGCGGAAAGGCGGGTGCGCCGGCGTGGGCGGCCGGCGCGCCGGTGGGCCCGTCCTGCTTCAGCTCGATGAACACCGCGCGAAGCGGCGGATCGGTCGTCCCTTCCTCGACGTGCGTCGTCCCCTTGCGGGTCGTAGAGAGGCTGCCGACCTCGGTCATGCCCCGACGCTCGGTTCCGTCGATCGCGGTGATCAGACGCCCCCCGCGCGCGTAGTAGGTCCCGACCTGGTCGTAGACGTGGCGGTGCAGCGCCGTCGGCTGGCCCTTGGGCCAGACGATGTCCCAGACGTTGATGCGATCGGTCTCGAGCAGCTTGGTCGCGTTGGTGCGCGGGAATGGCGGCGGAAGGTCCTGCGCCGCCAGAGCCGCACAGAGCAGTACGAACATGATGGGCAGGGTGCGTCTCATCAGATCTCCGGCCGGTGTGTGCCAGAGCATACAGCGGCCGCGGCCGCACGTAGGCTCTAGGCTTCAGGCTCCAGGCTTTAGGCCTTCCAAAGTGTCACGCGTGCGTACCGATCGTCGGTTGTGAGACGCTACCCGGCATCCAGATGGGACGACTGGAAGGACGATTAATGCAGAGTGACGCGTGTGGCAGGCCTAAAGCCTGGAGCCTGAAGCCTGACCCCTCGCGCTGGTTCGCGCCGCCTCGGCGTCTACGGCGCGAACGTCACGCGAGCTACCCGGCCGCCTGCGCCGGTGGCCCACCCCACATCTCCTCGCGGCGACAGGCTGAAGGCGTCGTAGCCGTCGCCACCCGCCGGCGTCCACGAGCGGCCGCCGGCAGCGGACCAGTCCGAGCCGCGCGGACCGATGGCCAGCACCAACCGCCCGCGACCGGGGAGCCAGGCCACGACCGAGCGGAAGCCCGAGAGGCCGGTGCCCGGAGGCCGCACCCAGGTGCGCCCACCGTCATCGGTGACGGCGACGTTGTCGCGCGCCTCCTCTTCCTGCTGGTAGTTGCCGCCAACGACGATGCCGTTCGACGCATCCCTGAAGGCAATCGAGAAGATGCCGGTGGCCTGACCCGTCGCCACCGGTGTGACGTGCACCGACCAGCTCTCGCCGCCGTCGGTGGATCGCAGGACCCTGGACTTCGAGGTGCCGATCCAGATGCGATCGGCGCCGAGCATCGCGACATTGGTGCCGCTGGCGGCAAACGCGCCTTCCTCGGGCAAGGCGGGCGGCAGGCGCTCTGAGGGAACCGCAATCCAGGTTCGGCCGGCGTCTGTCGTCATGCGCACGACGAACCGTCCGTCCATCGAGTCGCTGAACGCGACGCCGTGCTGCACGTCACCGAACGCCACCGCGTCGAAGAACGCCTTCGGATCCCTGTTGCGGAACCGCTCTTCCCACGTCGCGCCGCCGTCCTCGGTGCGATAAATGCGCGATGCTTCTCCTGGGCCGATGCTGAGGATGACCGCGGTGGAGTCGCCGAGCCCATCGACGTCGCGGAAGTCGAGTGAGTCGGCGCCGGGCACCGGCCGGCGCTCCCAGGTGGCGCCGCCATCGGTGGTTCGCAGCACCGTGCCACCTGCTCCGCTGGCCCACGCCACGGTTGACGAGACCGCGCTCACCCCGCGAAGGCGCACCGTGACGCCGCTCGTCTGCGGCTCCCAGGTCACCGGCGGCGCCTGAGACGAAAGCAGCGGCATGGCCGCCGCCGCCGCGAGGAGTGCTGCCGGAATCGTGCGCGTCATCGCGCGATCACGATATCAGCGCGGGTTGAGCAGTGCCACGAGCAGGGTGAGGCTGGTGTGTGGCATCCTTGCGGCGGCTTTCCATGCCCGCTCAGCGAGCCTGCGCCTCATGACGACCGGCGCCGTCACTGCACCGCCACCACGGGTGCTCGGCTTCTGGGCGGCCGTCTCGATCGTGATGGGGAACATGATCGGCTCGGGCGTGTTCCTTCTGCCCGCGTCGCTAGCTGCCTACCGTGGATTGAGCTTAGCCGGCTGGCTGCTCTCGGCCGCGGGTGCGATGATGCTGGCGCTGGTGTTCGCACGCCTGTCCAGCCAGTTTCCCGCGGCTGGTGGGCTGTATGCCTACACGCGAGCGGCCTTCGGCGACACGGCCGGATTCCTGGTCGCGTGGGGCTACTGGCTGTCGACGGTGGGCACCCTGGCGGCGCTCGCGGTCGCGCTCGTCGGCTACCTCGATCCGTTCGTCCCCTCAATCGTGCGGACACCAGCGGCGGCAGCCGGGCTCGCGGTTGCAACGATCTGGATCGCTATCGCGGTGAACGTTGCCGGCGTTGCGCTCGCCGGCCAGGTTCAGATCGTTACCACCGCGCTCAAGCTGCTTCCGCTGGTAGTCGTGGGGATCGGTGGACTGTTCTTCATCGACACCGCTGCCTTTGGGATGCCCGCCACGGCCACGACGTCGGTCGGCCATTCGTTGATGGCGGTTGTGACCTTGACCTTATGGGCCTTCCTCGGCCTCGAGTGCGCGACGATTCCCGCTGCCAGCGTTCGCGAGCCGGAACGCACGATTCCACGGGCGACGATCGTCGGCACCGTGCTCACCGCGATCGTCTACATCGCGTCAACCATTGGCGTGATGAGCCTCGTGCCGCCCGACGCGCTTGCCTCCTCGACGGCACCGTTCGCCGATGGGGCCAGCCGGCTGGTGGGCGGATGGGGCGGGGCGCTGGTGGCGCTGGGCGCGGCGGTGTCGTGCTTCGGAGCGCTCAACGGATGGACGCTGATCGTCGGCCAGCTGCCGATGGCTGCCGCCGCGGACGGCCTGTTTCCGAGAGCGTTCGCGGCGGTGTCTTCGCGCGGTACGCCGATCGCCGCGATGATCATCGCCGGAGTGATGAGCACCGTGCTCGTGGCGATGAACTACTCGCGCGGCCTCGTCGAGTTGTTCACCTTCATCATCCTGCTCTGCACGCTGAGCACGCTCGTGCCCTACGTCTTCTGCTCGCTGGCGGTGTGGCTGATGCCCGGCCGGCCCGCGCCGTCCGGCGCTGCCGCAGGGGTGGCCGTTCTTGCGTTCCTCTACGCCATGCTGGCGATTGTCGGCGCCGGAGCGGAGACAGTGTTCTACGGGTTCGTGCTGCTGCTGGCCGGCCTGCCGATGTTCGTGTGGCTGCGTCGAGCCGGCACTGGAGCGAGCTGATGGCATTCAACGAGTACGACCCGCTGACGCGCGTGCTGGTGCGGCCGGCTGGCGACGGCTTTGTCAATTCCGACCGCGTAGCCGCCGAGTGGCAGGGGCTCAACTTCACCGCGCCCCCGGACGTGGCCGGTGCGATCGCTCAGTACGGCGGGTTCTCGTCGCTACTCGAGCGGGCCGGCGCCCGCGTCGAGATTCTTGGCGGGCCGGGCCTGACTCTCGACTCCATCTACGTGCGCGACGCATCGATCGTCACGCCGCGGGGCGTGGTGCTGTGCCGCATGGGCAAGCCGGCGCGGCAGGAGGAGCCGGGCGCGCAGCGCCGCCGGTTCGACGAGCTCGGCGTCCCGATTGCCGGCGCCATCGAGGCGCCAGGGCTAATCGAGGGCGGCGACGTCGTGTGGTTCGACGCGAACACCGTCGCGGTCGGGCGCGGCTACCGAACCAACGATGCCGGAATCGCCCAGTTCCGCGAGCTGCTCGGCGGCGACGTCGAAGTGGTGGCCGTGCCGCTGCCGCACTACCGCGGCCCGTCCGACGTGTTCCACCTGATGTCGATCATCAGCCCGGTGGCGGAGGACCTCGCGGTGGTCTACTCGCCGCTCATGCCGGTGCCGTTCCGCGAATGGCTGGTCGACCGCGGCATCCGCTTCGTCGAAGTCCCCGACAGCGAATTCGACTCGATGGGCACGAACGTCCTGGCGGTCGGTCCCCGGCGAGTGGTCATGCTCACCGGCAACCGGATCACCGAGGCGCGACTCCATGCCGAGGGGGCGGAGGTCTGGACCTACGAAGGGTCAGAGATCAGCCTGAAGGGCGGCGGCGGCCCGACCTGCCTGACGAGACCGCTCGCGCGCGGGTAGGCGCGCTCGCGACAGGCAGGCTCCAGGCTTTAGGCCTGTCACGCCGTCACGCGGATATACCGATCGTCTTCACTGCCACAACGCGATCTCGGGTACAAGAGAAGCTGCGTGCCCGCGACTCTTAGCGATCTCCTCCCCTACGGAAACGAAGTCACAAACGACCTTCTGCTCGATCGCTTTCTCGACTACGTCGCCAGCCGCGGGCTGACGCTCTACCCGGCGCAGGAGGAAGCCATCCTCGCGCTGCTCGAGGGGCAGAACGTCGTCCTCAATACGCCGACCGGTTCCGGCAAGTCGCTGGTCGCCACCGCCCTGCTCTTCTCGGCCCTGGCTCGCAACGAGCGCGCCGTCTGCACGTTTCCGATCAAGGCGCTGGTCAACGAGAAGTGGATGCAGCTCTGTCGCGAGTTCGGCCCCGAATACATCGGGCTCGCCACCGGCGACGCCTCCGTCAACCGCGACGCGCCGATCCTCTGCTGCACCGCCGAGATCCTGGGCAACATCGCGCTCCGCCACGGCGCCGGCGCCGACATCCATCACGTGGTGATGGACGAGTTCCACTACTACGCCGACCGCGATCGCGGAGTCGCGTGGCAGACACCGCTCCTGACGATGAAGAAGACGCGGTTCTTGCTGATGTCGGCGACGCTCGGCGACACCACGCCGTTCGAGCAGCGGCTCACCGCGCTCAACGGCCGGCCGACGGTCACCGTCAAGTCCGCCACGCGGCCGGTGCCGCTCGAGTACGCCTATGCCGAAATCCCGCTGCCGCACACGATCGAGAAGCTGGTCGACGAGGGCAAGACCCCGGCCTACGTCGTCCACTTCACGCAGGCGGATGCGGCCGGCAGCGCCCAGGACTTCACCAGCCTCAAGATCGCGACGCGGGAGCAGAAGGCGGAGATCGCGGAGCGGATCGCGAGCTTCGACTTCAGCAGCCCCTACGGCGGCGCCATCCGCAAGTGGCTGCGACACGGCGTCGGCCTGCACCACGCGGGGCTGCTCCCGAAGTATCGCGTCCTGGTCGAGCAGCTGGCGCAGCTCGGGCTGCTGAAGGTGATCTGCGGCACCGACACGCTCGGCGCCGGGATCAACGTGCCGATCCGCACAGTCCTCTTCACGAAGTTGTGCAAGTTCGACGGCCAGAAGACCGCACACCTCAGCGCCCGCGAGTTCCACCAGATTTCCGGCCGGGCCGGCCGCAAGGGCTTTGACGACAAGGGCTTCGTCGTCGTCCAGGCACCGGAACACGTGATCGAGAACCTCCGCCTGAGCGAGAAGGCGGCGCGCGACGGCAAGAAGGTCGTGAAACGCAAGCCGCCCGAGCACAACTACGTGCACTGGGACCTCAACACCTTCACGCGGCTGATGAACGCGGCGCCCGAGGCGCTGGTCTCGCGCTTCCAGGTCTCGCACGGGATGCTGCTCAACGTCCTCAGCCGCCGCGATGACGGGTGCCGAGCGATGCAGGCGCTGATTCGCGACTCGCACGAGCCCGAAGGCTCGAAGCCGGGGCACCGGAAGCGTGCCTGGCAGCTGTTCCGCGGGCTCGTCGCACGGCACATCGTCGAGTTCGTAGCGAAGACCGCGGAGGGCGCGAAGCTGCGGGTCAACGTCGACCTGCAGGACGACTTCTCGATGGACCAGGCGCTGTCGCTCTACCTGCTGGAGACGATTCCGCTGCTCGATCCCGAGTCGCCGACCTACGCGCTGGACCTGCTGACGCTGGTCGAATCGATTCTCGAGAACCCCGAGCTGATCCTGCGGCGGCAACTGGATCGCATCAAGGATCGCGCAATCCCGCAGATGAAAGCCGACGGGATGGAATACGAGCAGCGCCTGGAAGAGCTCGAGAAACTCGAGTATCCGAAACCGCTCCGCGATTTCGTCTACGACACCTTCAACGCGTTCGCGGACAAGCACCCGTGGGTCGGCGACGAGAACATCCGCCCGAAATCGATCGCCCGCGAGATGTTCGAGACCTTCTCGTCGTTTGCCGAGTACGTCATGGAGTACGACCTCGAGCGGAGCGAAGGACTGCTGCTCCGGCACCTGAACACCGTCTACAAGGTGCTGAGTCAGACCGTGCCTGACGCGACGAAGACGGACGAGGTGCTGGAAATCGAGTGGTACTTCAAGAGCCTCGTTCGAGGCGTCGATGCGTCGCTCGCGGATGAATGGGAGCGGATGCGCGATCCTTCGTACGTTCCTCTCGCCCGGGCCGGTGCGGGAATCGACGCGCGACCGCCGCGCGCCGCCGAGCCGGCGGAGTACGATTTCACTGGCGACCGGCGCGCGTTCGTCGCGGCCATCCGGGCGCGCATCTTCCAGGTGCTGAAAGCCTGGTCACGCGGAGACGCCGCGGCGATGAACGCCGCACTCGACGTGCCGGACCGGATCGATCCGCCAATCGAGCTGTGGACGCCCGAGCGCGTCAAGGCCACGCAGGAGGCCTACGTCGCCGGGCACGGCGCCGTGCGCTTCGATCCCGAAGCCCGCAATGCCCGGCACACCTACATTGCCGGAGTGGACGGGCAATCCACCTGGCGCGTGCAGCAGATGCTCGTCGATTCGGAGATGGCGAACGACTGGGTCGCTGAGTTCCAAGTGGATGTCGAGGATTCGCGCGCCAGGCAACAACCCGTAACGTGGTTGACCCGGATTGGGCCGCTGGCCGGAGACGAGACCGTCACCGGCTCGTGACCCGCTGCGCCCACCGGAGCGTTTTCGCGACTTCACTTTTGCGCGATCGGCACCTGCACCTTCACCGGCTCCAGCAGCCTCGTGCTGAGCGCGGTGCCGGCGGCCAGCTCGACTTCCTTGCCCTTCGTCGCCAGCACGGTCGCGGCCCCGCCGACGCCCGCGCCAATGGCTGCCCCTGATCCCCCGCCCGCGATGCCGCCGACGATGGCGCCGGCGCCGGCACCGACGGCCCCCTTCTTGACGTCACTCTTCGTGCTCGACCCAGCCTCGGTCGCGATGCGCGCTGTCTGGATCTTCTGGCTCTCGCCGCGTACGGTGAGGCGGTCGAATCGCACGGCAATGGTCGCGCGCCCCTTCACGCGTCCTGACGGGTTGGCTTCGAGGACCGCCCCGGTCACCGCCGCGCCTGCCGGCACAACGGTCGTCCCGTCCACGACGATCGCCT
This sequence comes from uncultured Acidobacteriota bacterium, assembly GCA_963709325.1. Taxonomy (GTDB): domain Bacteria; phylum Acidobacteriota; class Vicinamibacteria; order Vicinamibacterales; family UBA2999; genus VFZN01. The sequence continues at coordinate 2,007,120 of CAVPVV010000003.1, forward strand.
CGGCCAGTGTCCCCCTGACTTGATCCTCGACCTTGCTCTTGTTCGACGCGATCGGGGTCACGAGCGTCACCGAGATCGGCGTTTCCGCGGGAATCGTTACTTCGCGAATTGTCGGCGCCGCCGGAGAGCTCGGTGCAGGTGCAGGCGCGGTACCGGCGGCCGGGGTTGGTGCCGCGCCGCTGGCCGGAGCTGGTGCCGCGCCAGCCGCCGGCGCCGAAGCAGGTGCGGCAGAGCCGGACGGTGGCGAGCTCGCTGGCGAACAGGCTGCTGCAAGAGCTGAGGCGAGTCCAAGGATGAAAACTGACCTGACGATGTTCATGTTCGCTCTCCTTCCCGTGACGTCTGCTCACGAAGTCGCAAGAGGAAGGCCGATCTTACCTCTGCTTCAACCACCTGTCTCCAACCTGGGTCCGCTTCCGGCAACGTGCGTTACCATTGCGCGGCTCAGGACGGCGCCGGCCGGGTGACTCCCCGGACGCACCGGCTGGCCGCACACGATGCTGAACCGCGTCGTCGCCCATACGGACACCAGCGACGCTCGTGAGCGGAGCCCGCGCTCGTTGCTGGAAGGGGCCGGTCGGGCGTGGCTGGCGCTCACGCCGCCACGCCGCGCAGTCCTCGCATCGGCGCTGTGGGCCGTGGCAGCGCTTCCGGTGCTCAGCCGCCTGACAATCGGCCGCCCGGCGGACGACCTCAAGGTCTTCATGAACGGCGCCGACGCAGTGCTCCACGGCCCTCTCGTATACCGCGATGTGGTGTTCGAATACCCGCCGTACTCGCTCCTGTGGTTTGTGCTGCCGCGCTCGCTATCCCACGATCTCGGCAGCTTCCGGCTGGCGTTCGGACTGGAGATGTGGGCATTCGATGCCCTCGTGAAGGCGGCTCTGCTGTGGCACGGGGTACGTAATCGCAGTGCGATCCGCGGCTTGACGCCGTTTCTGGCGTACTCGCTCGGAAGCGCTGCCCTCGGGCACCTGCTGCTGCAGCGTTTCGATCTGATTCCGGCCGCCCTCACGCTTTTTGCCGCGCTCGCGGTGGCCGGCGGTTCGCCGTTGCTCGGCGGCGTTCTGGTGACGGTTGGTGCGGGCACCAAGCTGTACCCCGCGCTTCTGGTGTCCGTGCTCGGCGTGTTCGCCATGGCTCACGGGCGTGCCGGGCGTGCGCGATTCTCCTCGGGTGTCGCACTGGCTGCTGCTCCGCTGCTCGTCGCCGGGTTCTGGATTCCGTGGTGGCGCTTCGCCTCGTATCACGTGGAGCGCGGTCTGCAGGCGGAGTCGCTGCTGGCCTCGATCATCTGGGCGCTGCACTTCGCCGGAATCCCCGCCGGCTGGGACCTGGTATGGAGGTCGGTGGAAGTGACCGGACCGGTGGCCGCGGCGCTGGTCTGGCCTGGACAACTGCTGTGGGGCGCGGCAACCCTCGCCTGTCTCGTGTCGGCCACATGGACCGCGTGGCGGCTGACGTCGGTGGCATTGCCGCCGGCGCCACTTGGAGCAATGGCAGCCGTGCTGCTCCTTCCCATCGCCGGGTTCGTGGCCGCCAACACCGTGCTCAGTCCCCAGTTTCACCTGTGGCTGTTGCCGCTGGCGGCGCTCGTCCTGTCCACGTCGCCGCGAGGCCCGGTGATTGCGGGTGAACCGGCGAGAGTGCCGCGCGAGGCGCTCCGCGGGGCCTGGTGCATGGTGGCCGCGACTCTCATCGTGCCCGTGTTCTATCCGAGCCGCGACTACGCTACGGGGCTCGGCCCGTGGCGCACGGCGGTGCTCGTCCTGCGAAATGGTCTCTTGATCTACGCAACGGCCAGCCTCTGGATCGGCGTCAGGAAGATACGGAGCGCAGCGGGAGAGTGAAACGGCTGGGGAACATGACGCACCATTGGGTAACCGTCGACCAAATCGGCGACCTGATTCGGAGGGTCCTTCGATGAGCGATATCGCCTTTGGTACAGTCTGGCGCCCGGGCACCGGGACACAGTGGGTACGTTGGGGCATGTCCGGCGACGAATTCAAGGCCCAGGACACCACCTACTTCAACCAGGGACTGCGCGTCAGCGAGCTTGCGATTCGTGAAGGCAAGTTTGCCGCCGTCTGGCAGCCGGGCAACGGCACGCAGTGGATCCGCTGGGGCATGTCCGGCGACGAGTTCAAGGCGCAGGACACCACCTACTTCGGCCAGGGCCTTCGGATCACCAGTCTCGAAATCGAGGGAGGCAGGATCGCGGCAGTCTGGCAGCCGGGTGGTGGCACCCAGTGGGTGCGCTGGGGTATGTCCGGTGACGAATTCAAGGCGCAGGACACCACCTACTTCAATCAAGGCCTGCGCATCGCGTGTCTGGCGATCGAGAACGGGAGAATCGCAGCCGTCTGGCGTCCGGCGAGCGGCGCGCAGTGGGTGCGATGGGGGATGTCGTCCGACGACTTCGCCGCACAGGATCGGACCTACTTCCCTCAGGGCTTGCGAATCACTTCGCTCGTCTACGACGCCGGCAAGTACGCGGCGGTGTGGCAGCCGGGCTCCGGCGAGCAGTGGTGGAGCACGCGCCGCGGCGCCGTGGACTTCAAGACCGAGGATGGCGCCTACTTCGCGCGCGGGCTCCGGATCGTGTGCCTCGAGCTGCAGGACGATCCGATTGGCGCTTACCGCTACCCGTGGAAGGGCGGTGTGTCCTACTCGGTACCGCAGGGCAACAACAACCCGTCGGGATCGCACAACGGCAGCCAGGCGTGGGCGTTCGATTTCGGCCTGCCGTCAGGCACCGAGATCCGCGCCGCCCGCGACGGCACCGTGGAGTGGCTCCAGGAGAACCAGACGGCGAACTTCAACCCCAACAATCCACCCGGCCCGGGCAACCAGCCCTTTCCGGCCGGCAGCCTGCAGAACTGGGGCAACGCGGTGCGGATTCGGCACGCCGGCGGGTTCACCAGCTGGTATTTCCATATCCAGACCAACGGCGTGGTCGTGAACGTCGGCGACGTGGTGACACAGGGGCAGGTGATCGCGCGCTCCGACAACACCGGCCGCTCCTCCGGGGCGCACCTGCACTTCCAGGTGCAGGCGGACTCGACGGATTGGGGACAGTCGGTGCCGTGCACGTTCGGCAACAGCTGCGAGCAGCCGGCGTCGGGTGCGACCGTGACGTCAGACAACGCCTCGTAACCCGCCGGCGCTCATTTCAATTCACAACGGTCAGTAGCGAGGAGGTGTTCATTGGCTCTCTACGCGTTCGACGGCACCTGGAACAGCGACAAACCGGGGTCGCAGCACGATACGAACGTCCTGTGGTTCAAGCAGGCGTACAGCGGCGACTGCTTCTACCGCGAAGGAGTCGGGACGCGGTTCGGCCCGTTCGGCCAGGTGATCGGCGGCATCACCGGGGCCGGCGGCCACACGCGGGTGCACGAAGGGCTGCAGCAACTCGCCGAGAACGTCGCCGCCGGCGACGCGGCGATCGACATCGTCGGCTTCAGCCGCGGCGCGGCCCTCGCCATCGACTTCGCGAATCGGGTCAGTCACCTGCCCGGCAGTCCGACGATTCGCTTCCTCGGCGTCTGGGACTGCGTGCCGTCGTTCGGCGCGGCGAGCATCGACTGGGACCCGACGTGGGAGCTGGATCTGCCGGACAACGTCGCGAAGTGCTACCACGCGATGGCGCTCGACGAGCGGCGCGACACGTTCCATCTCCACCGGTTCAATGCCCGGGTCGAGGACGCGGATGCCGAGGGGCGCCTGTTCGAAGTTTGGTTCCGCGGTGTCCATTCGGATGTCGGCGGCGGCAACAACAACCCGGCGCTGTCGAGCATCGCGCTGAACTGGATGCTCCGCAAGGCGGCGTCGTGCGGGCTGCCGATCGACGCCGCGAAGGTCGCCGAGAACGCCGGCCGGATGAAGGTCGGGGCGCCGGACTCGAAGGGACAGTGGTACGACGTCATCAAGAACAAGTTCCGGGTCGTGCGCTGGAACGACTCGGTCCACGATTCGGTGAAGTTCAATGCCGATCGGAACTACAACAACCCGCCGGAAGGCGCGGTCCTGATCGACGATGCGGGGACGCAAACCGGCAAATTCGCCCGGGCATGATGCATCGAGAACGTCTGCCTCATGCGCCGATACCGCCCCAGACGGACTCAGCGGTTCGTACCACCAGTTCGAGCTTGCGCAGCTGTTGATCGACCGTCAGGGCGTTCCCCTCCTCGGTGGACGCAAACCCGCACTGCGGGGCGATGCCGAGCTGGTCGATGTCGGCGTACCGCGATGCCTCGTCGAAACGCCGCTTGAGATCGTCGATTGACTCGAGCTCCGGCGTCTTGGTCGTGATGAAGCCGAGCATCACCCGCTTGCGGCCCTTCGGCAACAGCCGCAACGGCTCGAGCCCGCCGGCCCGCTCGGTGTCGTATTCCATGAAGTAGATGTCGACGCCGGTCTGGTTGAAGACCGCGTCGGCGGCCGGATCGTAGGCGCCGTCGGCGGCCCACGTCGACTTGTAGTTGCCGCGGCACAGATGCATTGCGATGACGAGATCGTCGGGGCGGCCCTCGATCGCGTCGTGCATCATCTTCGCGTATTGGCCGATCAGCCAGTCGGGATCGACACCCTGCGCCTTCTTCTCGGCGCGATGCTTCGGATCGCACAGGTAGGCGAAGAAGATGTCATCCATCTGCAGGTAGCGGCAGCCGGCGTCGTAGAACGCGCGCACGGCCTTGCGATACGCCCGCGCGATGTCGGCGAACAGGACGTCGAGATCGCGGTACTCCGGCGGGTGGACGTCAGCCGGCGCCGTCCGGAAGTGACACGCGCTCGGCCCCGGGATCGAAATCTTGGGCTGCACGGTCGCGATCGAGGCCAGGTAGCGGAAGTGGCCCAGCATCGGGTGATCGCCGGGAAAATCGATCTTTGCCCTGATCGTCGGGAAGATCGGCCGGAGTGTGACCCCGTGGAACTGAACGCCGGCCTGGCGCTCCTCAAGCTCCATGCCGCTCAACGCGCCCATGAAGTCGTAGTGCCAGAACGAGCGACGGTATTCGCCGTCGGTGACCGCCTTGAGTCCGACGCTCTCCTGCATCCGGACCGCCTCCCGGATCGCCTGGTCCTCGACAGCGCGCAGTTCGCTGCTGGTATGAAATCCACCCGGCCCGAGCCGCTCGGCATGGTACCGGACTCGCGCCTCGTGGACGCGCTCGGGCCGCAGCAGGCTGCCGACATGGTCGGCCCGAAAAGGTGCAGTCGCGGTCATGACGACTCCCATTGGCTACCGGTTCATGTGTCGATCGCCGAAAGATCGAGTCGGCTCAGACGTTCGGGATCGGCGAGGATGTTCATCTCGACGATCCTCCCGCCGGCAATCGTCAGGCCCATGACCGAGAAGACCCGGCCGTCGGCGCGGCGCGACAGGAACCCGAGCTGGCCATTCACCAGCACCAGCCGACTCGAGATGCCGCTTCTCGAGAACGTCGCCGCCTGCGCGGCAACCGCCTCGGCCCCGCGGACCACCCGTGACATGCCGGCGAGCGCGCCGGCGTCGGCCCGCAGCACGATATCCGGGTCGAGCACGGCGACCAGCCCCTCGAAATCCCCTTCCCGGGCGGCCGCCAGGAACGCATCGACGACTTTCCGCTGCTCGCGCAGGTTCGGTTCGGGGTTCGGCGCCCTACCCTGAACGCGACGACGGGCCCGGCTTGCGAGTTGCCGTGCGGCGACGGACGACCGGTCGACTACCGGAGCGATCTCGTCAAAGGTCATCCCGAATACGTCGTGCAGCACGAAGGCCAGCCGCTCCGCCGGCTCGAGGGTCTCGAGGACGACGAGGAGCGCGAGCCCGACCGAGTCGGCCTGTTCCGCCTGGGACTCTGGATGGTCATCGGCGCGGGCGATCACCGGATCGGGGACGTGCGTGTCCAGCGGATCCTCCCGGCGCGACGTCCGCGCCCGGAGCATGTCCAGGCAGACCCGGGCCACCACTGTCGTCAGCCAGCCGCGGAGGTTCTCGACGCCGCTGACATCAGTCCGGCCAAGCCGGATCCAGCTCTCCTGGACCGCGTCGTCGGCTTCGGCGGCCGACCCGAGCATCCGGTACGCGACCGCGCGCAGGTGCGCCCGGTGCTGTTCGAACTCCCCGGCCAGCTGCTCAGGCGTGGGCATCGTCACATTCCTCCGACCTCTTCCGTCATGGTAGTGGAGGACCACACGTGCACATATGGATTCGGCAGACGCACCGGTGGGTATCGATTGCCTTTACGTTGACCGTGATAGCCAATTTCGTCGCCCTGGGCCTCGGGCAGGGGCAGCCGCCAAACTGGATAACCTACTCGCCGCTCCTCCCGCTCGCCTTGCTCCTGCTCACCGGCCTGTACTTGTTCGCCCTGCCGTATCTGGTCAGGCGGCGCGCGGGGCGATGAATTCACCCGTCACATTCGGCCGCGCCGATTCGTCATGATAATAGCCCCCCGCCTTCGCTCGCCGGCGCTCTGAGCCCGCTGCCGGCACGGCCACTTATTGAGAGGAACCCGATGAAGATCAAGCTGACTAGCGTGCAAGTAGACGACCAGGAAAAGGCGTTGCGCTTCTATACGGAAGTGCTGGGCTTCGTGAAAAAGGCCGACTTCCGCAATGGAGCTTATCGATGGCTGACTGTCGGCTCGGCCGAGGACCCGGATGGGGCTGAATTGCAGCTCTCGCTCGCCAACGGCAACGCGGCCGCGACGGCCTATCAGCAGGCCCTTTTCCAGCAGGGCCAGCCCGCGGCGATGTTCTTCAGCGACGATCTGAAGGGCGATTACGAGCGGATGAAGGTGCGCGGCGCGGAATTCACGATGGCGCCGACCGACGTCACCGCCTCGACGATCGCGATGGTGAACGACACCTGCGGTAATCTCGTGCAGATCACGCAGCTGAAGCGATGGTAAGGAGCCTCACATGAAGAAGCCTGCGGCGGTGGAATCAGGGTCGGAGGCAATTGACGCGCGAATCAAGGAGCTTGGCGACTGGCGCGGGAAGACGCTCGCGAAAGTGCGCAAGATCATCCACGCGGCCGATCCCGACATCGTCGAAGAATGGAAATGGGCGAAAGCGTCGTCTCCGGGCACGCCTGTCTGGTCGCACGACGGCATCGTGTGCACCGGAGAGACGTACAAGAACAGCGTCAAGATGACGTTCGCGAAGGGCGCGGCGCTGAAAGACCCTTCAGGTCTCTTCAACTCGAGCCTGGAGGGAAACGTCAGGCGCGCCATCGACATTCATGAAGGCGAGACGATCAACGAAACGGCGTTGAAGGATCTCATCCGGGCGGCTGTCGCGCTGAACGCCGCGAAACCAAAGAAGTAGGGTCGCAGGCCTATCGTGTCAGTGACTGAGGGTCAGATATCCAGCGCGCTCAGATACTGGTAGTTGAGGCGCGCGCTGGCCAGTGAGTCGGCCGATTCCTCCTGTTCCACGTAGACGGGCTTTCGGTCGAGTTCCGGGACTCCGGCGAGCAGCCGCCGGACGTCCACGATGCCCTTCCCCAACTCGACGTCCCTCGAGCGATCCGAGACGACATCCTTGATGTGGAAGCTCCAATACCGATCGCGGTATTTCTCCAGGTATCGCATCGGATCCGCGCCGCCGAGTGCCATATTGCCGGCATCGAGCTGATGGCGCACCGCTGCGGGGTCTGTCCGCTCGACGAACAGCTCGTAGGGTATGGAGCCCTCGATCGGCTTCAGGTGATCCGGCTCGTTATGGAACGCCAGCCAGACGCCGGCTTTGCGCGCGGCCGCGCCGGCGCGATTGAACTGGTCGGCCCAGTAACGCCAGCGCTCGAGCGACGCGACAGTATCGGGAGGAAGCGTCGGCACGATCAGATATTCGTGGCCCAGCAGCTTCGCGGTGTCGAGGCTCCGCTCCCACCCGTCGAGGATTGTCTCGGGCGCGATGTGAGCCGAAGGCGCGCGCAGGCCCTCGCGGTCGAGCGTGGCCCGCACCTGCTGCGGCGTGCGGCCGAAGTTGTCGAGCGACCACAACAGCTCCACGTCGCGGTAGCCGATTTCCCGCACCTGGGCAAGGGTCCGCTCCGGATCCCGCTTCATCGCATCGCGGACGGCATAGAGCTCCAGGCCAATGCGGGCGAGTCGTGCCGCCGCCATCGAGCGGCGCGACGCGAGAGTGCCGCCCGCCATCGAGACTGCAATCGCGTGGACGAACGAGCGTCGGTTCATCGCCATCCCTCCGTGCGGCTGGAAAACTGCCGCCCGCAGTCTAGCGCCTTCGCGCGCCGGCGAGGCAGCCGCTACGCAACCACGTAGAATCTCGTCCGGACCGATGCCAACCTCCCTTACCGCGCGGGTGCTGATCGCGCTCGCCGCCGGCGTCGTCGCCGGCCTGATCGTTCGTGCCTACCCGGCAGCGCCGCTGGCCACCCTGGTGTCGCTGATCGAGCCGATCGGCACGCTGTGGGTCAACGTCATCCGGATGACCGTCATCCCGCTGGTCGGGTCGCTGCTGATCGTCGGGATCGCCGCATCAACCGACTTCCACAGCGTTCGGGCGGTGGGCCTGCGCACGCTGGCGACCTTCCTGTCGCTGCTGATCACCTTTGCCGTCATCAGCCTGGTGGTCGTGCCGCCGATGTTCGCGTGGATGCACGTGGACGCGGCAACGGTCGCCTCGATCCGCGGCACCGCGAGCGCCGTCGTTCCGCCGGCCGACGTGCCGGGCCTGCGTGACTGGATCCTCGGCATCGTTCCCGCCAATCCGGTCAAGGCCGCCGCCGACGGGCTGTTGCTGCCGATTGTGGTGTTCGCGATCGCGTTCGGCCTCGGTCTGCTGACGGTGGCGGCCGAGCGGCGCGAAGCGGTCTTGACGCTCCTTCGCGGCATCAGCGACACGATGCTCGCCATCGTTCGCGCGGCGATTGCGCTGGCGCCGATCGGCGTCTTCGCGCTCATCGTCCCGGTCGTGAGCCGGACTGGCCTGGCGGCAGCGGGTGCGCTCGCCTACTACGTTGTCGTGACGGTGATCGCGCAGTCGCTGTTCATTGCGCTGCTCTACCCGATTGCCGCCGTCGCCGGCCGCGTGCCACTGCCACGCTTTGCCCGCGCGGTCCTGCCCGCGCAGGCGGTCGCGATCGCGTCGAGCTCGTCGCTCGCCTCGCTGCCGGCGCTCCTCGAGGGCGCTGAACGCGGGCTCCGGCTGCCCTCACAAGTCAGTTCGGTGGTGCTGCCGCTGGCCGTGTCTACGTTCAAGGTGTCGGCGCCGGTGCTGTGGCCGATTGCAGCCCTGTCGCTCGGTCACCTCTACGGCGTGCCGCTGAGCGCGACCCAACTCGTCGTGATCCTCCTCACGTCAGTGCTGACGAGCTTCAGTACGCCGGGCGTTCCGCACGGCTGGCTCCTGGGGCTCACGCCTCTGGTAGTCACGATGGGCGTCCCGCCCGAAGGCATCGGGCTGCTGATTGCCGTGGACGCCATTCCCGACATCTTTGCCACGACGCTCAACGTCACCGGTGACATGGTGGCCGCGACCATGGTCTCCAGCCGCGAGCCGCTAGCGTCTCGCGACCGCGTGGTATCGTGACTCCCTTCGAGGAGTCGCCGATGACCCGCTCACGTATCGCATTCGCCATCCTGCTCGCCCTGGCCCTTGCGCAAGGGCCACCCGGAGAAACGGCGATTGCCGCGCAGGCGCCGTCGACGATCGACGCGTCGTACCTCAACCTGCTGCGGTGGCGCTCGATCGGACCGTCGCGCGGCGGGCGCGTCGTCGCCGTCAGCGGCGATCCGGTGAACAAGTTCACGTTCTACCAGGGCACTACCGGCGGCGGCGTGTGGAAGACGGACGACGGCGGCCTCAACTGGGCCAACGTCTCCGACGGTTTCTTCAAGACCGGATCAGTCGGCGCCATCTCCGTCGCGCCGTCCGAACCCGAACATCGTCTACGTCGGCATGGGCGAGGCGTGCTTCCGCGGCAACGCGTCGTACGGCGACGGCGTCTACAAATCCACCGACGCCGGCAAGACGTGGACGCACCTCGGTCTCGAGGCCACCAGGCAGATCGGACGGCTGCAGGTCGATCCGACGAATCCCGACATCGCCTATGTCGCCGCCCTTGGCGATGGATGGGGACCCAATCCCGAGCGCGGCGTCTATCGCACGCGTGACGGCGGCACGACCTGGCAGAAGGGTGCTGTTCAGGAACGAGAACGCTGGCGCGATCGACATCGTTCTCGATCCCGGCAATCCGAAGGTCCTCTACGCCACGACGCTCGAGCTGCGCCGGTATCCGTGGGGCTTCCGCAGCGCCGGGCCGGGCACCGCGATCTACAAGTCCACCGACGGCGGCGACACCTGGACCGATTTGAGCAACAAAGCCGGGCTGCCGAAGGGTGACAAAGGCCGCATCGGCATCGCTCTGGCGCCATCGCGGCCCGACCGCGTGTGGGCAATCATCGACGCCGCCGGCGCGGATCAGGGCATCTACCGCACCGACGATGGCGGCGAGACGTGGACGCATCTCACCGACAATGCGGACCTCACGCAGCGGCCCTGGTACTACCACCACATCTTCGCCGACCCGAAGAACCCCGACGTGCTCTGGGCGCTCAACGTGGACCTGTGGAAGTCGACCGACGGCGGCACGAAGTTCCAGGAAGTCGTCGGTGCCGCATGGCGACAACCACGCGATGTGGATCGATCCGCAGGATCCGCTGCGGATCGTCGAGGGGAACGACGGCGGCGCCACCGTCACGTTCAACGGCGGCAAGTCGTGGTCCACGATTCTCAACCAGCCGACGGCGCAGCTCTATCACGTGGCCGCCGACAACCAGGTGCCGTACCGCGTCTACGCGGCGCAGCAGGACAACACCACCATCTCGGTGCCGAGCCGCTCGGACCACGGGCGCATCACGATCGAGGAATGGGAAACGGTCGGCGGCGGCGAGGACGGCTACGTCGCCCCCAGCCTCTCGGACCCGAACGTCGTGTACGCCGCCGACCACCACTGGCTGCACCGCTACGACCGGCGCACCAAGCAGGTGCGCGACATCTCGCCGAATCCCGAGACGCATTACGGCTGGGGCGCGGCCGACATCAACTACCGCTTCTGGTGGACGTTCCCGGTGATGCTGTCTCCGCACGATCCGCAGACGCTGTATGTCACGTCGCAGGTCGTTCACCGGACGCGTAACGAAGGCCAGAGCTGGCAGGTGATCAGTCCGGATCTCACCCGCGCGGATCCGAAGACGCTCGAGAAGACACCGTCGTACCTGAACCCGTCGCCCGGCGAGTTCTGGGGGCCGATCACGCGCGAGGCCTACGGTCCCGAGTGGTACGCGACCATCTTCGCGTTCGCCGAATCGCCGAAGCAGGCCGGCGTGCTGTGGGCGGGCTCGGACGATGGCTACGTGCAGGTGTCGCGCGACAACGGCACGACGTGGACGAAGGTGACGCCGCCGGATCTGCCGGAGTTCGCGCTCGTCAGCATCATCGACCCGTCGCCGCACGACGCGGCAACCGCCTACGTCGCGGCAACGCGCTACAAACTCCAGGACAACAAGCCGTATCTCTACAGGACGTCCGACTACGGCAAGACGTGGACGAAGATCGTGGATGGCATCCCCGCCACTGACTTCACCCGCGTAATCCGCGAGGATCCGGGGCGCAAGGGCCTGCTCTACGCCGGCACCGAGACCGGCGTCTACGTCTCGTTCGACGATGGCGGCCACTGGCAGTCGATGCGGCTCAACCTGCCGGTGGTGCCCGTCCACGATCTGCTGGTCAAGGACGGCGACCTCGTCGCGGCCACGCACGGGCGATCGTTCTGGGTGCTCGACAACGTCGCGCTGCTGCACCAGGTGACAGCGCAGACGATGACCGATGCCGTGAAGCTGTTCGAGCCGCGGACCACGACTCGCTTCGGCCGCGGCGCGGCGCTCGCCGGCAACTTCGCCGCCGCCTCCGGCATCGATGGCGTCAATCCGCCAGCCGGCGTCGTCGTGCCGTTCTACCTGAAGGACAAGCCAACCGGACCCGTCACCCTGACGATCACGAAGGAAGGAACGGGACCGGGCGCCGGCCTCGTCCGCACCGTCACATTCGATCCGGACGGAACGCCCCGCGGGAGCGGTCCGCAGCGCCCGATCGCGCGGGCCGGCAGCAACAGCTACGTCTGGGACATGCGCTACCCGGCGCCGACGGTGTTACCCGACGCGGTGTTCCAGGGCCGCGCGGTCGGTCCGGTCGCGCCGCCGGGCACATACACGCTGGAGCTCTCTGCCAACGGTGTCACCGCGCGGACCACCGCGACGATCGTCAAGGATCCGCGGCTCACCTTCACGGATGCCGATCTCGAGGCGCAGTTCGCGTTCCTCATGACCGTCCGCGACAAGCTCACCGAGACGATGGCCGTCGTCAAGCGGGTTCGCGACATGCGCGCCAACGCCGAGAACCTGGTGAAGCAGGCCAAGGAGAGCCGCCGCGGCAGGAGCCCCGAAGCCCAGGCTCTGCTCGACAACGCGATGAAGGAGCTGAACAACCGTCTCTACACCATCGAGGAACGGCTGGTGCAGTATCGCGCGAAGGCCGACCAGGATCTCATCGCCAACCCGACCGGCATCGACAGCAAGCTGGCCCAGCTTCTCGGGTTCGCCTCGATGGGCGACGGCCCGCCGACCGACGGGTCGAAGGATCTGCTGAAGCGCCTCACCGACGGGATCTCCGAACGCTCGGTCGCGATGGACGGCGTGGACAAGAAGGAAATGGCGGCGCTGGCGAAGCTGGCCAACTCGATGATCAGGAAGTAACGCCCGGTCAATCCATCGCGAACGGTCAACATGAGCGAGGCTCAGCAGGAAATGGCGGCCACCGACATGACCGTGCACGGCGTGCGCTATCAGGTGAAGGACGTCGCGAGCCCTGCTGAACGTGGACTTCGTGGTGAAGGACAGCAAGAGGTTCTCGGACAGCGGTGGTTGGGGATACGCCGTGTTCGATTACAACGCCGCGTCCGATACGTTTACTCCCGGCACCACTGCAGGTACACCGCCCCAGGGCAACGACGCCAAGTGCGGTTTCGCGTGTCACACGAGAGCGAAGGCGAGAGACTACGTTTTTACTGAGTACGGAAAGCGTTGAATCGGTTTCCGCTGCCGGGCCTCTATTCGCCCGGCGTGGCGGGATGGTCGGTCGCCCCGCTAGCCGCGTTGGACTGACCGCCACCAGGGTGACACGAAGGCAGTCTTCCCTTCGAGTGAAACGGAGCGGCCATGAGTGACAGAGCGATGTGGAAGATGCTGCACCTTCTGTACACGCTTCCACCGGGTCACCGCGGCCTCGACCACCAGCAACTGAACGACGTCGGCATCACGTGCGGTCCGGACACCGTGCATCCGCTGGAGCAGAGTGGCGCCGTGCTCTTCACCAACGGCGTCTACACGCTCTCCTCGCCGGCACGCGCGATTCTGCAGTCGTGTCTCGTCGCCAACAGGCGATGGACCGGCACCGAGATCGCCGTGGATCGCCCGGCGGCCTTCGTGATCATGCCGTTTCGCAAGACCTGGTCGGCGAGGGTGTATGACGAGTTGATCGAGCCAGCGGTTCGGACCAGCGGGATGGAATGTCACCGCGGCGACAAGATCGCGCGGGTGAGCGACATGATGCCGAACATCTGGAGCGCCCTGCTGACGGCAGGCATCGCGATCGTCGACATCTCGGCCTTGAACGCGAACGTTTTCTACGAGCTCGGACTGGCGCACGCCCTCGGCAAGGATGTCATCGTGCTGAAGCAGGCTGGCGCCAGGGTTCCTGCTGACTTCAGGGGCGCGCATTATCACCAATACAAGCTGCGAGACCTGGCACCGTCGAAGAGGTGGCTCACGAAAGAGTTGAAGAAATGGGCCGCCGACAACCGGGCGTCGGCGGTCAGCAAGCTCTCCGCGCCAGCCGAAGACGGCCGTTCCGCCAAATCGCGCTAGGGAAGAGCGCGAGGAGGCGGAAGGCCGGCCTTGCAGCGCGTTATGCGTGTGCTCCACTCGCCTGCAGCGTTGCCAGGCTGCCGGGCACGTAGTCGCCCGGCACCGTGCGGGCCGCGACGTTCAGCCGGTTCCAGCCGTTGATCGCCACGACCGCCAGGCTCAGGTGCGCGAGCTCGTCCTCCGAGAACTGCTGACGCACGCGCTCGTACACCTCGTCCGGCACGTGCGTCTCGGAGACCAGCGTGAGCGCTTCGGTCCACTCGAGCGCGGCGCGCTCGCGGGCCGAGTAATACGGCGTTTCGCGCCACGCCTCGAGACCGTAGAGCCGTTGTTCGGTCTCGCCGTTCGCGCGCGCGTCCTTGCTGTGCATGTCCAGGCAATAGGCGCAGCCATTGATCTGCGATGCGCGCATCCGGACGAGGTCGACGAGTTTGCTGTCGAGGCCGGCCTTGTGGACCTGCCGTTCAAGGCCGAGCATGGCGTGCATGATGCCGGGGTTGACGTGCTTGAGATCGATACGAGCTTTCATGATGGTTTTCCCCTCCATCAATTAAGACGCCTCAGGCGCGGCGCCTGTGACAGAAACGCCTACTCCCGCGGGCGATGAACGGCACGTCACGCCCGGCCCTGCTGTCGCCCGGCGCGCCCGGGTGTGACCGACAGTCACGGGCTTCGGTGGGCTATCGTCTTGATTACAAACAGTTTCGCTATGGGCTCGCTCCTTGCTGTCGACCTCGGCATGCGCACACTTGGCTTGCTCCTCAGCCTGCTGGTTACCGGTACCCAGGCCGCGACCGATCAGAAGGCCGTCGTCCCGGAAGGCACAGTCATCGCCGTAGCCGCGGTGACCGGATTCGACATCGATCGCCTGAGCCCGGGCCTGCGCGAGGACATTCGTAACCTCGCCGGCACCCCGCTCGCACAGGCGCGCCTCGACGCGCTGGCCGGGCGCATCGAAGCCGAGCGGCCGCGATACGTCGCCGCGGTGCGCGCCGTCATGGACCCCGACGGCCAGGCCCGCGTCTTCTTCGTCGTCGGCCGGCAGGAAGTGCCCGAGCGCGACGACAACATCAACGCCCGCTACATCGTCGAGCAGGCCGACATCAGAGGTGTGCCCGATGAAGAGCTGTCACAGGCGCTCCGCGACGACCTCGATGCGATGGTCGGTCAACGCCTTGATTCAGGAGCAGCCGATCGGCTCCAACAGCGTATCGAACAGGAGCTGCCGCACTACGACGTCTCGCGCCGGATCCAGCGTGGCAGCCAGGTTGGCCGCATCAAGCTCGTGTACGAGGCTCGGAAGAAGGAGTTGCCTCAGTGGCTTCGATTCGAGTCGCTCCGGACGAACGCGCTGTTTCACTCGGAGCAGGGTTGGGGCAGTTTCCTGGACCTCGGCATCGGCAACCGGACCATCCGATTCACGCCGATGGTCGCCATCGACAATGCTGACGATCTCGTCGAGGAGTACTCCGGTGTCGGGCTGCGATTCGAGACGCGGCAGCTGGGCACCCGCAGGCTTGGCGCCAGCTTCGAGTGGTCCTGGTTCGATCAGGACTGGCGTCCCGCCACGTTGTCCGCACTCGCGCTCACCCCCGACATCCCGCCTGCCTACGACACGCGATCGACGATCACACCACTGCTGAAGTTCGCCATCACTCCGGAACTCAGTGTGGCGGCCGGCGTGAGCATTTCCGAGCTCGAACCGCTCATCCCGGCGACCAGCTCGCAGATGGCCAACGCGGCGGTGGCCTCGGTTGATTTCGATCGGAGTTGGATGGACGGTTCCGAGCCGACCCACCACGTAACCGCCAGCTTCGGCGTGCGCGCTGGCTCCCGTGATCTGGAGAGCGATCTCGCCTATACGCGATACCTCGGCCAGGGCGCGTACCGATTCGACGCCGGCCGGCACCACGTCGAGGCGACTGGAATGGCCGGAGGCATCACCGGACACGCGCCGCTGTTCGAGCGCTTCACGCTTGGAGACTCCAGAACGCTGCGCGGCTGGGACAAGTACGATATCGCGCCGGCGGGAGCCGACCGCGTGCTCCACTCGTCGGTCGAGTATCGATATACCGGAATCGGGCTCTTCCTCGACGTCGGTTCGGTCTGGGATGCGGAAACCGAACGGCACGTCCGCGTATCGACGGGCGTGGGCTTCTACGCCGGCCCAGCGTTCTTTGTCGTCGGCTTTCCACTCAACACCGACGACCTGAGGGCCATCTTCACGATGGGTCTTCGGATTCCGGGGGTTCGGATTCAGTGGTAATGCCTCGCGAGGTCATGGCTCTGGCCGGCACGGATCGTCGGTGTGATTCCGCCTCGCCAGGGCGACTGCCACTTCGCCCTGCCTCCACTTTTCGGCCGGTGCTCAAGCGCGCCGCCGTGGCGCTGCTCGCGTTGTTCGTGTGGCCGGCCGAGCGATCGTCGGCACAGGCGTTGACGGTCGATGCTGTCGGCGAGGTGCTCCGGATCCGCGCACCCGGCTTCAGCTTCCTGAAAGGAGACCCGCTCACACGTTTGAGGGACGGCCGATCGGTGCGCGTGGAGCTCGCTGCGCTGGTGCTTCCCGGGCCGGGGAAACCGGCAGCGGCGGCGGCGCGGCGGGTCTTCGCGTTGAGCTACGATCTGTGGGAAGAGCGATTCGCCGTGACGGTGTTGGATGCGCGCTCCCAGTCCGTCTCGCACCTGGCGCTGGCGGCCGTAGAGGCGTGGTGCGTCGAGCAGCTCGTGGTCCCGCTCAGGTGCGATCGGCGCGCTGGGGCGTGACGCGCCCTTCTGGATCCGGCTCGAGTACAACGTTCTGGACGGCGACGGCGGTTCGGGCAGCCCGGATCCGGGCTACACGCTCCAGGGGCTGATCGACTTGTTGAGCCGCCGCCGGAAGACTGACTCATCGTCGCACGCGCTCGAGGCTGGCCCATTCAGGACACCTGCGCGCGGACCGGCTTCGAAGCGATGACGCTCCGCAACCGGCTGATCGCAGCCTTCGTCGGCTCAACCCTGCTGCCGCTCGGCGCGACTGTCTGGATTACCACCACGCTCCTCGACCGAAGCCTCAGGTACGCGACCACGGGCGAGATCGATCGACTGTCGAGGACGCTCGAAAACACCGCGAAGCTGTTCTACCAGCGGGAGCGAGACGCGCTCAAGCAGGATGCACTCGCGGGCCGGGCCCACCCGACGACCTATCCGGCAGCAGATGTCTCACGATGGCCAGACTCCGTCCGATCCTTCTGGGAGAGCGGTGAGCCCGAGGGCTTCGGCGTCTCTGGCACCGGCGGCGAGCGCGTGAACTACATGCGGCGCGTGGACGATCGGAGCGGCGGACCCGGCGTCGAGATCTACAGCCGAGACCTTGGCGGCGTCAGCATGGAGCAGCTGTCGACCGAGGTTCGAGACACTCGCCAGCTCGTCGAGTCGATCGATGCGCGGGATCTGCGGCGCGGATTCACCCTGACGTTGCTCCTTCTCCTAGGCGCGGCCTGGCTCGTTTCGCTGCTGCCGCTGCTCCTGATCGCGCACCGTGTCAGCCGGCCGATGCGGCAGCTCACCGCGGCGCTCACCGATTTTGCCGGCGGCGATTGGTCGCGAAGGCTGGACGCCGGCGGAACAACCGGCGGCCCGTCACGTGACGAAGTGGCGCTGGCCATCGAGGCCTTCAACCACATGGCCGATCAACTCGAGGACAACCGCGCACGGCTCGTCCACCTGACTCGCCTGGCGAGCTGGCAGTCGCTGGCGCGCAAGACCGCGCACGAGCTGAAGAACTCGTTGACGCCGATTCGGCTGACCGTCGAGGAGATGTTGGCGCGGCATCAGGGCTCCGAGCGCGCGTTCATGGAACAGGCGGCTCAGATCGTCGTCAGCGAAATCGAATCGCTCGAGCGGCGGGTGCGAGCGTTCTCCGAATTCGCCAGCGAGCCGACGGTCCGTCCCGAGGTGCTCGACATCAACGCCCTCGTCGCCGAACGCGTTGCGCTGCTTCGCCCGGTGCATCCCGGGGTGAGATACCAGCTCGAGCTGGATGGTGGCCGTCCCCGAGCGCTTGCGGCAGCGGACCTGGTAAATGGAATCCTGACCAACCTCCTGCAGAATGCGGCTGAAGCGGCCGGGCCCGACGGCGCAGTCGCCGTCATGACCCGAGCCGAGGGTGAGCGCGTGCTGATCGACGTTCACGATTCAGGGCCAGGCCTGAGCGACGCGGTGTCCGCCACCCTTTTCGAGCCGACGATCACATTCAAGAAGCACGGCATGGGCCTCGGCCTGTCAATTGCCAAGAAGAACGCGCTCTTGTCGGGCGGCGACGTCACGGCGATCCCCGGGAAGCTGGGTGGCGCCGGGTTCAGGGTGTCGCTGCCATCATGACCCGCAAACGGCACATCGTCGTCGTCGATGATGAGGCGAATATTGGTCGCTCGCTTCGCCTGATCCTCGAAGGAGAGGGCTACCTCGTCAGCGTCTTCGACTCGACCGCCGCATTCATGGCGGAACGAAACCGCGCGGTCGCCGACCTGTACCTGCTCGACGTGCGGCTCCCCGACGGCAGCGGGATCGATTTACTGAGAGTGGTGCGGCAGTGGGACGAGCGATGCGCCGCGGTGATGATCTCGGGGCACGGAACAGTAGCCGACGCCGTCGAGGCGACGAGGAGCGGCGCGTTCGACTTTCTCGAGAAGCCGCTCGCGCGCGACCGCGTGCTGCTGGTCGTCAAGAACGCGCTCCGGTGGTCCGACCTGCAGCGCGAGAACCAGCGGTATCGGGAATTGGCCGGGGACCCGCCGAGGATGATTGGTTCGGCGCCGGTGTTCCAGCACGCCGTCGGGCAGGCGACGCAGGTGGCACGATCCGATGTGACCGTGCTTTTGTCCGGAGAGTCCGGGACCGGCAAGGAGCTGCTGGCGGCGCACATCCACCGTGAAAGCCCGTTTGCCGCCGGTCCCTTCGTCAAAGTCAACTGTGCCGCAATCCCGACTGAGTTGATCGAGAGCGAGCTGTTCGGCCATGAGAAGGGGGCATTCACCGGTGCCGCGGCGCTCCGCCGGGGCAAGTTCGAGCTGGCCGATCGCGGCACGATTTTTCTCGACGAAGTCGGCGATCTGCACGAAGCATCGCAGGCCAAACTGCTTCGTGTGCTGCAGGATGGCGAGCTCCAGCGGGTCGGCGGTGAACAGACGATCAGGGTGACAACCCGCGTCATCTCGGCCACCAATCGGCGCCTCGACGATCTCGTCGCCGACGGGCGGTTCCGCGCGGATTTGTTCTATCGGCTGAACGTCGTGCCGATCCGGGTGCCAGCGCTGCGTGAGCGGCTGCAAGACATCGCCGAGCTGGTGCCATACTTCCTGTCCGAATTCTGCGTGAGGAACAACTTCCGGCCACGCGCGCTCGATCCGGACGCCGTTTCGCTGCTCGCACGCTACACCTGGCCCGGCAACGTTCGCGAGTTGCGGAATGTCGTGGAGCGGATGGCGATCCTCAACCTCGGCGAACGGATCACGGCCGAGGCGATTCCACTGGAGATCAGGTCCAGCCAGGTCGCGGGCGCAGCTTCAGGCCTGCAGAACGTACGCGACTCGGCCGAGCGCGAACGGATAAGGGAGGCGCTGAACCAGACGGACTGGAACGTGTCGGCTGCGGCTCGGCTGCTCGACACGGAACGGACGGCGCTTCACAAGCGGATTCGCACGCTCGGTCTGAAGCGAGGATAGACCGTCGATCTGCCGCTTGGCGACGGCGACCCCTCCCCTCGCGCCGCCAGGCGCGCCTGCAGCGCCGGAGGCGCTTTCCTACGGCAGGCCTACAGCGGCAAAGCCGCTGCCGACCGTAGGCCTACGGCGGCAGTGCGCAGCCGCCCGCCGCCTGCTATAGTTCCTCCGATCCACGCTCGTTCGTCCTACAGTCCAGCCAGACCTTCAGGGGGCAGCGATGTCTCACGACGCGCAGGAAACCCAGGAGACGCCGAGCGGCGTCTCCCGTCGGAACTTCATCAAAGGCGTGGTCGCCGGCGGCGTGGCCGTCTCCTCCGCCGCCTACCTGTTCCGGACCGGGCCGCTCGTCTCAGGCCAGGCGGCCCGAGCCGGCGGCGTCGAGCGGCTGATCACGCTCACCGTCAACGGCAGATCAGCGCCGCGTGGACGTCGCCCCGCAGGAAACGCTGGCAACGACGCTCCGCTACAAGCTGGGGCTCACCGGCACCAAGATCGGCTGCGACCGTGCCGAGTGCGGCGCCTGCACGGTGCTCGTCGACGATGTGCCGCGCTACTCGTGCTCGGTGCTCACCCATTCGGTGCGCGCGCGAAGAAGATCCAGACCATCGAGGGCCTGCAGGCCGCCGACGGCACGCTCCACCCGGTTCAGCGCGGCGTCGTCGAGGAGCAGGGCTTCCAGTGCGCGTTCTGCATGTCGGGCTTCATCATGGCCACCGTCGGCTACCTGAAGAAGAACCCGAATCCGACCCGCGAGCAGCTGGCCCACGGCGTCTCCGGCAACCTCTGTCGCTGCCAGGACTACGACAAGATCCTCACCGCGCTCCACCGCGGCGCCGAGCTCTCGAGGGGGGTGGCCAATGGCTGACAACAAACTCGTCGGGCGTGACTACACCACGCCGGATCTGATCGCCAAGGTCACCGGCAGGTCGAAATACGCCGAGGACTTCCGCGCCGAGGGGATGCTGTTTACCAAGCTGCTCCTCAGCCCGATCCCGCACGGTCGCGTGAAGAGCGTGGACACCCGCGCCGCCGAGGCGATGCCCGGCGTCAAGGCCATCCTCCGCGCCAGCGAGCTGCCCGAGACGGCCGACACCGTCACCGACCTGGGCGAGACGATCAAGGCCAATCCGAAAGCCGAGCGCGCGCTCACCGACGAACCGGTCTACGCGGGTGAAGCGATCCTCGCCGTCGCCGCGGTCGACGAGGAAACCGCCGCCGCCGCGATCGAAGCTATCCACATCGAGTTCGAGAACGCTCCCGTTCGTCGTCGATCCGATCAAGTCGCTGCGGCCCGACGGCCCGAACCCGCGCGTCGAGGGCAACACATGGGGCCGCCCGCCGGCGCAGCCCGGCCAGCCGCCCGGCCCGCTCGACATCCAGCAGGTGAAGTGGACCGCTGAGGACTTCGCCGAGTACGACCAGGGCAAGTTGCCGATGGGCAAGCCGCAGATCGAGTGGTCGTACGGCGACGTCGAAGCTGGCTTCAAGAACGCGGCGCTGGTGCTCGACGAGACGTTCGCGATGTCGAACAACCAGCATCACGTGCTCGAGCCGCGCTCGGCGCTCGCCTGGTGGCAGAACGGCAAGCTCTACATGCACTCCGGGCACGCAGAGCGCGGTCCAGACCGTCGCCTCCATCGCCCGCTGGATGCGCCTCGATCCGAAAGACGTCGTCCTCATCACCGAGTACACCGGCGGCGGCTTCGGCAGCCGAGCCACCGGCTCGGTGCAGTGCATGATCCCGGCGCTGCTCTCGAAGAAGACCGACGTGCCGGTGATGATGCGCATCACCCGCGAGGAAGAGAGCTACATCGGCGGCATCCGCCCGGCCGTGCACGGGCGCGTCAAGGCCGGCTTCGTCGAAAGAGGGGCGCCTGCTCGCGATGGATCTCTTCCTGATTGGCGAGAACAGCGCCTACGAGGCGCAGGCCGACGCGGCCAGCGGCGGCCGGTTCGTCTCGCTGCTCTACCAGCCGGAGGCGATGCGCTCGCGCGCGATCACGGTGCTCACCAACACGCCGCCGCGGCGCGCGCAGAGCCAGCCGGGCGGGCTGCAGGCGATCATGATCGTCGAGCCGGTGATCGCCAAGGCGGCGCGCCAGCTCAAGGTCGACCAGGTGGCCATCCGCCGGCTCAACGCGCCCGAGGGCAAGGCCAAGTGGGGCCCTGCCGATGCCAAGGGGCAGCGCGGCTACGCAACCAGCGCGTTCATCAAGGAGGCGCTCGATCGCGGCAAGGATCTCTTCGGCTGGGACGAGCGCAAGACGCGCTCCGGCCAGCGCGTCGGATCGAAGGTTCGCGGCGTCGGCGTCTCGGTCAGCACGTTCGTCGCCGGCTCCACCGGCTTCGACGGCCTGTTCGTGATCAAGCCGGACGGCAAGATGTACGTCCAGTCCGGCGTCGGCAACCTCGGCACCGAATCCGTGTTCGACGTGCACCGCGTCGCGGCCGAGATGATGGGCATGCCGTGGGAGAACGTGCAGATCGCCTGGGGCGACACCTCGCAGAACCTGCCGTGGACTTGCGTCTCCGGCGGCAGCCAGACGACGCACGCGATGACCCGCGCGGCGCACGCCGCGGCGACAGACGCGATTGGCAAGGCCCAGGAGATCGCCGCGAGGAAGATGGGCGGCATTCGCCGAGTCGCCTACAAGTTGACCGGCGAGCGCGTCTCCGGTCCGGGCGCAGCATGAGCCTCGCGGACGTCGCGAAGCAGGCGATCGCGATGGGCGGCAGGTTCGACGGTCACGAGCTGCCCGAGCAACATCAACAAGGTGACGGCCACTTCGGCCACCGCGCTGGCGGGACAGGGGCTGATGGGCGTCGCCCGCGACACCTATCCGCGCGACGGCACGAGCTTCTCGTTCGTCGCCGGCTTCGCCGAGGTGGAAGTGGACGTCGAGACCGGCAAGTACCACCTGATCGACTACGCGGCGGTCGGCGACTCGGGGACGATCATCCATCCCACGGCGTACGTCGGGCAGCTGCTCGGGCGTGGCGTGCTCGGCATGTCGCACTCGCTGTCGCTGAAGACGGTCTACGACCAGCACTACGGACTCGTCGCTGACGCAGCGCTTCTACCAGAGCCGGCCGCCGACGATCCTCGACGTGCCGCGCAACATGAAGGGCGAGGCGCTCAACATCCCCGACCCGGAGACGCCGGTCGGGGCGCGCGGCATCGGCGAGCCGCCGGTGGCGGCCGGCGCCTGCGCGATTCTCAACGCCATCTCCGACGCGCTCGGTGACGATGTCTACCGCCGCGCGCCGGTCACCCTCGACGCGATCCTGATGGCGCTCGAGCACGGCCGGCCCATGCAGGATCCGCTAACCGCGAACATTTGAGGAACGAGGAGGAACGCCATGGCAATCGTGCACGACGTGATTCCCCCGTTCCAGCTGTTCCAGCCCTCGTCGCTCGACGATGCGCTGCAGCCTGCTCGATGAGCGGCGGCGACGAGGCCTGGGTCCTCGCCGGCGGCATGGACTCGTTCGACTGGCTCAAGGACCGCACCAAGCGGACCAGCGTGGTCGTCGACCTGAGCCAGGTGGCCGAGCTGCACGGCATCCGCGACGCCAACGGCGGCTTCGAGATCGGCGCGACGACCACGCTGACCGAGGTGGCCGATCACGCGGGACTCCGCGCGAAGTTCCCCGTGCTCGCCGAGGCGGCCGGCCTCGTCGCCTCGCCGCAGATCCGCAACCAGGGAACGCTCGGCGGCAACGTGTCGCAGGACACGCGGTGCTGGTACTACCGCCGCGGGTGGCACTGCTACCGCGCCGGCGGCAACATCTGCTACGCCGACACGCCGACCGCGATCAACCGCGAGCACGCCATCCTCGGCGCGGATCGCTGCGTGGCGGTGAGCCCGTCGGACACCGCGCCGGCGCTGATCGCGCTCGACGCGCAGATGGTGATCAGCGCCGCGGCGGCGAGCGCGTGGTCGACGCGGCCGACTACTTCGTCGGACCGGGCACGGACATCACGCAGGATGAACGTGCTGCAGCCGGGCGAAGTGCTCACGGCGATCCGCATCCCGGCGACGTGGGCCGGGCGCGCGCTTCTATTTCGAGAAGGTCCGCGACCGCGAGGTGTGGGACTTCCCGCTGGTGAACGTCGCCTCGGCGATCAAGATGAACGGCAGGCCGCATCGAGGGCGCGCGACTCGCGGTCGGCGCAGTGGCGGCGCGGCCGCTGCGGCTGGAAGCCGTCGAACGGGCGATCACCGGCCAGCCGCTCAACGAGGAGACGGCCAAGATGGCCGGCGAGCTCGCGATTGAGGGCGCGTTCCCGCTCCGGCACAACGCATACAAGGTGCCGCTGATGCGGAACCTGGTACGCCGCGCGGTTCGGGGTGGAGCGCTCGCCGGGTCGACAACGTAGGCTCGCGCGAGTCTTTGCTGAACGGGCGAATGGACGATGAAGAAGTTCCTACGCTGGGTGATCTTCGTGTCCTTCGTGCCCTTCGTGTTAACCGGCGCGGGCTGCGGCACGGCGCCGGCTCGCGCGGAGGAGGCGCCACGGACCGCCGCGTGGCGCGCGGTTGGCGCGTGGTCTGGCGATGGCAGTCGCCAGACCGAATCGTTCGACGTCACGACCGGCGCGCTGCGCCTGCGGTGGGATGCGCGCCCCACCGGCGCCGGTCCTGACGCCGCTTTCAAGGTCTGGCTCTACAGCGCGATCAGCGGCCGCCCGCTGCAGCAGGTCGTAGATCACACCGGCGCCGGCAGCGGCACCGCCGATTTCTCCGACGACCCCCGCGTGTCGTACCTGGTCGTCGAGTCGCAGCACGCCGCCTGGAAGATGCAGCTCGAGGAAGCGGCGTCCTCGGCACGCTGACTTCGCTGCCAGAAGAATTTGTCGATCCTTCCATTCCCCGGTCGTCGCCATTACAGAGCCGCGCATCGCGGCCGGGGAGATCGACATGCATACCACCGCGCAAACGCAAGTCATTACAGGGGTTTCGGACCACAAGGCCGGGTCGCGAGCGGCGCTCTGGACGGGGCGGGCGCTTAGCGGTATCGCCGTCCTTTTCCTCATCTTCGATAGCGTCGGGAAACTCCTCCAGGTCGAGCCGGTCATCGAAGGCACCGTCGCGCTCGGCTATCCCGTCAGCGTGATCTTCGGCCTCGGCTTGACGCTGGTCCTCTGCACCGCCGCTTACGTCGTCCCGACGACCTCGGTGCTAGGCGCGGTGCTGCTGACCGGCTATCTCGGGGGCGCGGTCGCCACCCACGTGCGGGTTGGAAACCCGCTGTTCACTCACGTACTCTTCCCCATCTATCTTGCGTCGCTGCTGTGGGGCGGCCTGCTGCTGCGCTCGCCCCGTTTGCGGGTGGTGATGCCGGGGCATGCCGGCAGCGCTGGAGAACCAATGGACGCCGTAATCGAAGCAACGTCCCGGGACGGCACGACCATCGCCTACGAGCGCTCGGGACGTGGGCCGTCGCTCGTCATCGCGGATGGCGCGCTGTGCAGCCGCTCCTTCGGCCCCTCGGCCGGGCTCGCCAAGCTGCTCGCGCCTCACTTCACCGTCTTCCGTTACGACCGGCGAGGGCGCGGTGCGAGCGGCGATACGCAGCCTTACGCGCGCGAGCGCGAAGTCGAGGACATCGCGGCGCTGATCCGCGAGGCCGGCGAGCCGGTCTACCTTCTCGGCCTCTCCTCTGGCGCAGCGCTGGCGCTGGAGGCGGCGGCCAGCGGACTCGAGGTGAGGAAGGTCTTCGCCTACGAGCCTCCTTACGTCGACGAGGACGGTGAAGGCGGCGGCAGCGCGCACCTGACCCGGCTGCAAGAGCTGGTTCGAGACGACGACCGGGGCGGCGCAGTCACCTACTTCATGAAGGACATGGTCAAGGCGCCCGCGCCGGTGGTCTTCATCATGTGGCTCATCCCAGGCGTATGGCGACAGACGAAAGCGGTCGCGCACACCCTGCCCTACGACGCCGCGGTGATGAGCGAGTTCAGGGTGCCGCGGGCGCGGTTCCGCACCATCACGGTTCCGGTGATGGCCGCGAACGGGTCGAAGACCGATCCCCGGCTGCAGCGCGCGACGAGAACAGTAGCCGACACCGTACGCGGCGCCCGGCACCTGTCGCTCCCCGGCCAGACACACAACGTCAAGCCAGCCGTCCTGGTACCGGCAGTGGTGGACTTCTTTCTGTCGTAAGAGGAGACGAGGCCGTGCGCGTGATGATCATGCACAAGACCAACGCCCACTGGGAGAGCGGCGCCGTACCGACGCCGGAACTGGTGTCGCGCGTCGGCGAGCTGATCGCGGAGTTGAGCCGGGCCCGGATTCTCGCCGGCGCCGAGGGGCTGCGAGCCAGCTCGCAGGGCGTGCGCGTCACCTTCGACGGCGGCGTCGCAACCGTGCGGAAAGGGCCGCTGCTCGGCGGAAACGAATTGCCCGAGCGCTTCAGCATTGTTCGCACCGGCGCGGTGGACGAAGCGGTGGAATGGGCCGAGCGGCAGGCAGCGGAGCTGGGTGACGGCGAGGTAGACATCCGTCCGGTTACCGAAGCCTGGGACATCGGCCTCGCGCCGCCGCCGGCCGACATCACGAAGCGCCGTTACCTGGTGCTGCGCAAGACCACGCCGGCATCGGAAGCCGGCGCATCTCTGTCCTCGCCGCAACGGACCGCGATGGCGCGCCTCGTCGAGGAGACGAGCAGGAGCGGCGTTCACATCACCTCGGAAACGCTCCGGCCGAGCCGACGCGGACGCCGCTACAAGAACTCCATCAACGGCGTGACGGTTACCGACGGGCCGTTCACCGAATCGAAAGAGATGATCGGCGGCTACGTGATCCTCATCGTCGGTTCGTGGGACGAGGCGGACGGCTGGGCGCGGCGCTATCTCGCCGCCGTGGACGCCGACGAGGTGGACCTGCGCGAGCTGGACGTACCGGCTACTGCGTGATCGGTTCGCGGAAGCCGACGACGGCGTAGACGAAGATCTGCTCGGCGCCGGTGGGATCGCGCGGGACGCCGAATCGCCAGCCGCGGGCGGTGTCGAGCGCCGCGTTGTCGAACGGCGACGGGCGGCTCATCACCTTGGCGCCCTGGACGACGCCGCCTATGCCCAACTCGAGCTCGATCACCACCGTGCCGTCGCGTATCGCACGCGGCGGATATGCCGGCGGCATCGTCAGCGCACCCGCAGACGGCAGCTGCGCCGACAGCTCACCCACGGTCTTCGTCTCCGCGCCGGGAGCCGGCGCCGCATACACCTGCGGCGGGCGGTAGACCGCAGCCACGAGCACGTGGCTCTCAGCCGCCTGCAGCGCATCGTCGACGAGCGACTTCGCCGGATCGAAGCCCCAGCCGCCGACGGCACTGGTCAGCAGTTGCGTGTACGGCGGTGTGGCCCGGACCGGCTGCACTTTGGTGACGGTGCCGTCCTTGCCCACCGTCACGTCGAGAATCACTTCGCCGCCGCCAACCGTCAGCGGCGGCGCGACTGGCGCCGAAGCACCCGCGCGAAGCCGCGCCGAGGTCGGCTTGTTGGCCTGAGCCCCGGTGTGCGCGACCAGGCCCGCGGCGCAGATGAAGGCGACTGCAGCGACGCTCCTCATGCGGCAAGTATGCCCCCGGGCGAGGCACGAAGGTCAAGGCAGAAGGCACAAGGCAGAAGGCACAAACAAGGCAGAACAACGCAAAAGCCTGAAGCAGAACGCGGATTTCCATGCCCTGCGCCTTATGCCTTCTGCCTTGGCATGCTATTGCGCGTTGATGGCGCCAACCATCGCCGGGTGAATCGAACAGTGATAGGTCACCCCGGCGGCCGAGGCCATCACCGTCTGGCTCGTCGCACCCGGCGTGATGTTGCCGGTGTCGAACGATCCGTCGTTGGCCACGATCCGGTGCGTCGTCCCGTCGTTGTTCCGCCACGCGACCGTCGAACCGGCCATCTCCGATGCGGGATTGGGCGTGAATGAGTTCGCCCCTCCGGTCGTCACGATCGCGATCATGATGGCTGCTGAAGATGACGTACCGCCGGTAGATGGCGTCGGCGTCGTTGGGCTGTTGTATCCGCCTCCGCCGCATCCGCACGCCGCAAGTGCCAGAACGACGAGGGCGCGCAAGGACCAATTGCTCGTCAACATGTGCTCACCTCTCGACGAAGGCAACCGCAAGAAGCACACCACTGCAGTTCCGCTTGATTGCGGGCACGAGGCGACGTTCTCAGCCTGGCCGGATTACGCGACGGGTAAGCCCTTTCGCTCGAAGGTCGGCGTGACATCGGAAGCGCCGTATGATCGAGATCTCGGATGATTCGTCCCACCGTCTTCCTCTGCAATGGCGACACCTGCCCTCGCGAAAAGGGGTACGACGAACTGCGCGAGCGGTTGAGCGCCGTCGCCGACATTTCGGAAGTCCGCTGCCAGCGCATCTGTAAAGGACCTGTCGTGGGCGCCGCTATCAACGGGTCCCTGGAGTGGTTCGAACGCGTCCGATCGGACAAGGTTCAGGGCCAACTCCTCGATCTCGTCGCCGGCAGCGGCAAGCTGCGGAAGAGCCTCGCGAAACGGCGGGTTGAAAAACGCTCGGACCGGCTCCGGTGACAAGGCAGAAGGCAGAAGGCACAAGGCAGAAGGCGAAAGGCAGAACGCAGCTAGTCCGCCGCAGCCTTGACGGAGGCGGGTAGAATCCGCCTCATGCGGACCGTCCTCTTCGTCGTCGCGGCGCTCACGGCGGTTTCGGCACAGGGCACCGGCCCCGCGCCTCGGGCCTATTTCACCGAGCCGGCCATCTCGCCGGATCGGAGTGAGATTGCCTTCATCTCCGGCGGCGACATCTGGGCGGTTCCCGCTGGGGGTGGCGAGGCGCGGCTGCTGCTCTCGCATCCCGCTAATGAGGCGCGGCCGCTCTACTCGCCCGATGGCAAGCGGCTCGCGTTCACGTCCAACCGCACCGGCGGTGGCGACATCTACATCCTGACCTTCGCTACCGGCGAGGTGACGCGGCTGACCTTCGACGATGGCAACGAGCAGCTCGACGGGTGGTCGAGAGACGGCGAGTGGATTTATTTCTCGTCGACGAGCCACGACATCGCCGGCATGAACGACGTGTTCCGGGTGCGCGCCACCGGCGGAACGCCGATGGAGGTGGCCGCCGATCGCTATACCAACGAGTACTTCGCCAACGCCTCTCCGGACGGACGCGCGATCGCGATCACCGCGCGGGCGACCGCGTCGGCGCAGTGGTGGCGCAACGGACGGAGCCACCTCGACGAAGCCGAGGTGTGGATCGCGCGCGACGGCGAGACGCCGTCGTACGAGCCGGTCACGAGCGGCGGCGCCAAGGAGATGTGGCCGATGTGGAGCGCCGACGGTAAGTCGGTGTTCTACGTGTCCGATCGCAGCGGCGCGCAGAATCTGTGGATGACCGGCGTTGGCGCGGGCGCGACACCGAAGCAGCTGAGCACGTTCAAGAGCGGGCGCGTGCTCTGGCCGTCAATCTCGAACGACGGCCGGTTGATTGCCTTCGAGCACGACTTCGAGATCTGGACGCCTCGATACGCAGACGGGCAGCGCGACGCGTGTGCCGATCACCAGGCGCGGCGCACCGGCCGGCGCCGGCGTCGAACACCTGTCGCTCACTGACGACTTCACCGAGCTGGACCTCTCGCCCGATGGCAAGAAGGTGGCCTTCGTGGTGCGCGGCGAGGTGTTCGCCGCCAGCGCGAAGGACGGGGGCGACGCAGCTCGCATCAGCCGCACTCCGCAGGCCGAGTCGCAGATCACCTGGTCGCCGGACAGCCGGACGCTGGCTTACAGCTCCGACCGTGAGGGGACCGACCACCTGTTCCTCTACGACTTCGCCACCAGCGCCGAGAAACGGCTGACCAGCGGACCCGACGCGGATCACTCCGCGCGGTTCTCGGCAGACGGCAAGAGTCTCGCGTTCATCCGCGGCAACAGCGAGCTCCGCGTCCTCGACATCGCGTCGAGCCGGGAGCGGGTAGTGGCCAAAGGTATCTTCAACCGTCCGCCATTCGCCGGCGGCATGCCGATCGCCTGGTCGCCGGACAGCCGGTGGCTGGCCTATCTGTCAACCGGTGCGAAGGGGTTCACTAATGTCTACGCCGTAGCGGTCGACGGAGGCACTCCGCAGCCGGTCAGCTTCGTCGCGAACGCGTCTGCGAACACCCTTTCCTGGTCGGCCGACGGCCGGGCGCTGTTCTTCGATACCGGGCAGCGGACCGAGATGCGGCAGATCGCGCGCGTGGACTTGACGCCACGCACGCCGCAGTTCCGCGAGGATCAGTTCCGCGATCTGTTCAGCGAGGAGCCGGTGAAGCCGGCGCCGCCGTCAGCGCCTGCACCGGCAGCGGCACCGCGCCGCCTGCCGACGCCGCGGCCACGCCGAAGCCCGCGGAATCCGGCACGCGCATCGTCTTCGACGACATTCGCCAGCGCTTGTCGGTGCTGCCGGTCGGGATCGATGCCGGCGCGCAGCGTCTGAGCCCGGACGGCAAGACGCTGCTCGTCGTTGGCCGGGCCGCGGGCCAGCAGAATCTCTACACGTTCTCGATCGACGAGTTGTCGCGCGAGCCGGCGGTGGCTCGCCAGCTCACCTCCACGTCAGGCGCCAAGAGTGACGCCGAGTTCACGCCCGATGGCAAGGAGGTGTACCTGCTCGAGCAGGGCCGCATCACGCATCGTGACCGTCGAGAACCGCAACACGCGCCGGCTGAACGTCACCGCCGAGATGGACGTGGACTTCGCCGCCGAGAAGATGGAGGTGTTCCAGCAGGCGTGGTCGTACCTGCGCGACAACTTCTTCGACGCCAGGATGAACGGCGTGGATTGGCAGGCGACACGAGCGCTGTACGGACCGCTGGTTGCCGGCGCCGCGACGCGCGACGAAATGCGCCGGCTGCTGAACCTGATGGTCGGCGAGCTGAACGCGTCGCACATGGGGGTCAACGCGCCGGCCGGCGGCTCGCCCGTGGTCGGCAAGCTGGGGCTGCGCTTCGATCGCAAGGAGTACGAGAAAGGACGGCCGCTTCAAGGTGACCGATGTGATCCCGCTGACACCGGCGGCCATCGCAGGGATTCGTGCCGGCGAGTACCTCCTGTCGGTGAACGGCGCGGCGCTTGGCGCGCGCGTCAATCTCGATCAGGTGCTGAGCCACACGATCAACCGCCGGGTCGATCTCGAGGTCGCGACCGATGCAACCGGCACCGGGAGGCACACCGTGGCCGTGCGGCCGACGAACCAGGCGACCGAGAAGAACCTCGCCTACCGGCAGTGGGTGGAGAAGAACCGGGCCTACGTTGCTGAAGGCCAGCAACGGACGCCTCGGCTACGTCCACATGTTCGACATGTCGGACACCGCGCTCAGCCAGCTGCACGTGGACCTCGACGCGGAGAACCACGCGCGCGACGGCGTGGTCGTGGACGTGCGCAACAACAACGGCGGCTTCGTGAACATGTACGCGCTCGATGTCTTCACGAAACGCAACTACCTGACGATGACTGGACGCGGCGAGGGGCCGGCGCCGGGCCGCAGCGTACTCGGCCAGCGGGCGCTCGGCGCGCCGACCATCCTGGTGACGAACCAGCACTCGCTGTCGGACGCCGAGGACTTCACCGAGGGTTACCGCGCGCTCAAGGCCGGCAAGGTCGTCGGCGAGCCGACCGCCGGCTGGATCATCTACACCTCCAACGTGCCGCTGATCGACGGCACCGTCGTGCGCCTGGCCGGCATGCGGGTAGAAGACGCGGACGGCAAGACGATGGAGCTGGTCCGCAGGCAGGTGGACATCCCGGTGAAGCGCAGAGTCGGCGAATCGTACACGGGTCGCGACGCGCAGCTCGATGCCGCGGTCGCCGAACTGGTGAAGCAGATCGGCGCCCGACAGGCGACGCAGTGAGGCCCGGGCACGTCCTTTGCTTCAGGTCGGAGTATGAGTGTCGCCACGCACGTCGCCCGGTATGCCCAACGCCGCCTGACCAGAAAGCTGGTCCGTGCGATGCCTATCCTCGGTGCCGTCGTCGCTGTGGCCACCTTCGGCGCGGCAATGCGACGCAAGGGCGTCGTCAACGGCGCCGTGGACACGGCGCTGGACTTCACCCCGTTCGTCGGGTTCGTGAAGAACGCGGTGGAGATCGTGCGGGGACGGGATCTGTTCGCCGACAGGCCGGCCGGGTCTCGCGCGCCCGTCAGCACGCGCCGGTAGCAAGCAGGGCGCTCAGGCCGTGCGCTCGTCGGCCAGGCCCAGCTCCTGCTTCATCTGTTCGCGCATCAGGAACTTCTGGACCTTGCCGGTGACGGTGAGCGGGAACGCGTCCACCAGCTTCACGTAGCGCGGAATCTTGTAGCGCGCGATTTGTCCCTCGCAGAAGGCGCGGACCTCTTCCGCGGTCAGCGTCATGCCCGGCTTCGGCACGACCCACGCGCAGATCTCCTCGCCGTACTTGTGGTCCGGGACGCCGATCACCTGCACGTCCTGGATCTTCGGATGGCGGTAGAGGAACTCCTCGATCTCGCGCGGGTAGACGTTCTCGCCGCCGCGAATCACCATGTCCTTGATGCGCCCGACGATGTTGCAGTAGCCGTCGGCGTCGAGGGTGGCGAGGTCGCCGGTGTGCATCCAGCCGGCGGCGTCAACCGCTTCCGCGGTGCGCGCGGGGTCGTCCCAGTAGCCGAGCATCACGGAGTAGCCGCGCGTGCACAGCTCGCCGGCGACGCCGGGAGCCACGATGTTGCCGCGCTCGTCCACGATCTTCACTTCGACGTGCGGGTGGATGCGGCCGACGGTGGACACCCGCCGCGCCAGCGGATCGTCGGCGGTGGTCTGGAAGCTGACCGGGCTCGTCTCGGTCATGCCGTAGCAGATTGTCACCTCGCGCATGTGCATCGCGTCCACGACGCGGCGCATCACCTCGACCGGGCAGGGCGAACCAGCCATGATGCCGGTGCGCAGCGAGCTGAGGTCGAAGCTCGCGAACTCCGGGTGGTCGAGCTCGGCGATGAACATCGTCGGCACGCCGTAAAGCGCTGTGCAGCGCTCGACCGCCACTGCTTCCAGGGCCGCGCGCGCGTCGAACCCTTCGCTCGGATAGACCATCGCGGCGCCATGCGTGAGGCAGGCCATGTTGCCGAGGACCATGCCGAAGCAGTGATAGAGCGGAACTGGAATGCACACGCGATCCGCCTCGGTGAAGCACTGCCCCTCGCCGACGAAGTAGCCGTTGTTCAGGATGTTGTGGTGCGTGAGCGTGGCGCCTTTCGGCATCCCGGTGGTGCCGCTGGTGAACTGGATGTTGATTGGATCGTCGAACTGGAGCTCGGCGGATCGAGCCCGCAATCGATCGGCGCTGACGTGATCGCCGAGCGCTGGCAGGTCATCGAAGGCGAGCAGGCCGTCCTCAGAACGGCCTCCCATCCGGATCACGGTGCGGAGGTCGGGCAGTCCCGCGGCGCGCAACTCGCCCGGCGTGGAGCGATCGAGCTCCGGCGCCAGTTCTCGCAGCATCGCGAGGTAGTCCGCGCCGCGGAACGAGCTCGCGGTGATGAGGGCCTTGCACCCGACCTTGGAGAGCGCGAACTGCAGCTCGTGAACGCGGTAGGCCGGGTTGATGTTGACCAGGATGATGCCGGCGCGGGCGGTAGCGAACTGCGCCACGACCCACTCGGAGTTGTTCGGCGACCAGATCCCGACCCGGTCGCCGCGCTCGAGCCCGAGGGCGACGAGTCCCGCCGCAAATGCGTCGGCCCGCGCGCGCAGCTCACCGTAGGTCCAGCGGACGCCCTGGTGCCTGACCACAAGCGCCTCGGAATCGGGCAGACGGTCGGCAATCCGGTCCAGCGCGGCGCCGATTGTCTCGCCGAGCAGGGCCTGGTGGCTCGCGCCGTGGGTGTAGCTCTGGGTGAGCGGCATTGCCGCAGCGCCTGTATACCGCTGTCGCGCGAGACTCTCAAGCCGGAATTTGAGCCGTCGCATAGAATCGCGGCATGCCCCACCGCCCCTCGCTCTGCGCCCTGCTCGTTTTCGCCGTCGCCTGTTCGCCCGCGCCGCCGCCGGCTGGCAACGCCGCGCCGTCGGCGGCCGCTGCGGCGCCGGCCTCGAGCGCGCCCGCCGACGTACACGCCCGGGCCATCGTCATCGACACCCACGACGACACCACGCAGCGGCTGCTGTTCGAAAAGGGCTTCGACATCGGGCAGCGCCACGAGAACGGGAACATCGACATCCCGCGGATGCGGGAGGGCGGGCTCGACGCGCTCTTCTTCTCGATCTGGGTGCCGAGCGACGTCACCGGGCCGCCGGCGGTCAAGCGCGCCCTGCAGCTGATCGACCGCGTCCACGAGGCGGTGCGGACGCATCCGAACGATCTCGTCCTGGCCACTACCGCCGCCGACAT
Source organism: uncultured Acidobacteriota bacterium (assembly GCA_963709325.1). GTDB lineage: Bacteria > Acidobacteriota > Vicinamibacteria > Vicinamibacterales > UBA2999 > VFZN01. Next base: position 2,041,144 of record CAVPVV010000003.1, read on the forward strand.
TCGCCGGGCCGCGGCCGAAAAGAAGATCGCGGCGCTGATGGGCATGGAAGGCGGTCACATGATCGACGACGACCTCGGCACGCTCCGCGATTACGCGCGCCTCGGCGTCCGCTATCTCACGCTCAGCCACTTCAAGAACAACAACTGGGCCGACTCCTCCACCGACAAGCCGGCGCACAACGGGCTCACCGATTTCGGCAAGGACGTGGTCCGCGAGTTGAACCGGCTCGGCGTGATGGTGGACATCTCGCACGTGTCGGACAAGACGTTCGCCGACGCACTCGAGGTCAGCACTGTCCCGGTGATCGCGTCGCATTCCTCCTGCCGGGCGATTGCCCAGCACCCGCGCAACATGACCGACGACATGATGCGGGCGCTGGCGAAGAACGGCGGCGTGATCATGATCAACTACGAGGTGAGCTTCCTGTCAGAAGAGAACCGCCTGGCCTCGGAGAAGTCGGGCGGCGTGGTGGCGGCGCTCGACCAGATGTCGAAGAAGTGCGGCGGCGACGAAGCCTGCTCCACGCTCGAAAGCGCGCGGATTACGCGCCAGGCAATGGACAAGGGGACGCTGCCTCCGGTGTCGTGGGAGAAGATCGTCGAGCACATCGATCATGCGGTGAAGGTTGCCGGCGTCGATCACGTCGGGCTCGGCTCCGACTTCGACGGCGCGACGATGCCGATCGGGATGGAGGACGCCTCCAAGCTGCCGAAGCTGACGACCGCCTTGATGGAAAAGGGGTACTCCGCGGCCGACGTCGAGAAGATCCTTGGCGGCAACATCCTGCGGGTGATGGAGCAGGTCGAGAAGGGTGCCGCCGCCGCGCAGCATTGAGGCAGATGCACTATCGTCGGGTAAGGCCTTTATGATTCGCCTGCTCTTGGCAGTTGTTGCGACCCTGGGGTCCGGCCTCGGACAGGGGGACAGTCCCCTGAGTCGAGTCACGACAGGGGACAGTCCCCTTAGTCGGACCGTATCAAGGTTCAGCCCGGCGGTGGAGGCGCAGGAGGCGGCGGCGCTCGGCGGAAAGTGGGCGCTGAACCGGGAGCTGAGCCAGCTTTCGCGAGAAGTCGGGTTCAGTGCCGACTGGATGACGACGGGCGGGGCTGGTGGGGGCGCCCCCGGCGGTGGAGGTGGCGGCGGCGGCCGGGGTGGTGCGCCGGGCGGCCAGTCCGGCGGAGGAAGCAACCGCAGCGGGTTCCCGGTGCTCCGTGTCAGCCGCGAGGACTCGATGCGCAACACGCTGCTGACGGCCGAAGTGCGCGAGCCGGCGGCGCGCGTGACCATTGCCGAGACCGCTAACGAGATCACCATCACACCGGACAAAGGATCGCCGCGCACCTTCCATCCCAACGGCCGTGAGGAAGTCGTGCAGCTCGACGGCGTGACGGTAGCCACGACCAGCGCGCTCGAAGCCGGCCGGCTCGTCGTTCGATACAAGGTCGATCAGCAGCACGAGCTCCGCTACACCTACTCCCGCGTCGCCAGCCCGCCGCAGCTCGTTGTCGAAGTGCAGTTCGTCCAGCGCGGCGGCGGAGACACGGTCAAGCGCGTCTACGAGCCGGCCAGCGAAACCGACACCGCGCCGGTTGCGTCCGCGCCGGCAACGTCACAGACCACGCCGCCCGCCTCAGGCCAGCCTGCGTCACAGGCACCGACGGATCGCGGCGCGCCGCAGAATTTCGACCGGCAGCCCGAGGCGCAGTTCAAGGGACTGACGGCGCTCGGCGTCGTCGTCGAAGGGCTCGGCAGCCAGGCGACGAAGTGCGGCCTGCGCCAGGAGGCGATCGAGTCCGCGATGATGAAGCAGTTGTCGGGCGCGGGGTTCAAGGTGTCGGTCAACCAGGACGAGGACACCTACCTGTACGTCAACGTCATGACTGCCACGATGGGCGATGGCAACTGCCTCTCGCGCTATGACGCGTATGTCTATTCGCACACGACGGCCGGCCTGTCCTACCATCCAACGCCGGTCCTGGTGGAAGTCTCGCTGATGCACAAGGGCAGCCTCGCCGTCGGCGCCCCCACCGCGCACGCGGGGTCGGTGATGCAGGGGCTGCAGGACATCGTCGCGCAGTTCGCAACCCGGATCCGCGACGCGAACAAGTAGTCGAGAGTTCCGCCGCGAGGCGTCATCGCCTCGTCCCGCGAGAGGGGCCCGAGGGAGACGTCCCGCCGTCCTCAGAGAACCGCCGCGGTGACGCCCTCGCTACGGGACTGCACCGACACCTGGAGACCGGTTCACACTTTCAAGCGATGCAGACACACGTCGTGTTGCTTCACCCCGAGATCCACTGGAACACCGGCAACGCGGGCCGGACGTGCCTGGCGGCGGGCGCCACGCTGCATCTGGTCGAGCCGCTCGGGTTCTCGCTCGACGAAAAGCAGGTCAAGCGCGCGGGGCTCGACTACTGGAAGCACGTCGATCTGCGCGTCTGGCCAAGCTGGGACGCGTTCGAGCGCGAGCTGCCGTCCCTGGGCGAGCCGTTCTTCTTTTCGACCAAAGCCTCGCGCCTGTTCTGGGATACGCCTCTTCGCGCGTCAAGCGACGTGGTCCTGATCTTCGGACGCGAGACCGCCGGCCTGCCGGCGGAGTTGCTGGAGCGCTATCGCGACCGCATGGTCTCCATCCCTATCCACTCGCCGCACGTCCGCTCGCTCAACCTCTCGACCAGCGTGGCGCTGGGCGTCTACGAAGTGTTGCGACGGCGCCGTTGAACTCGAGTTGATCGACGTCATCCTCCCCGGTCGATGCTGCGAGGATTCCCGGCGCTCCGACCTAGCGCCGTATAATCGGCGCCTCCGGAGCCGCGGCATGCCCACACGATCGATCACTCTCGTCCTGCTCACCGGGGCCGTCGGCCTCGGCCTCCTTCAAACGGCCTACTCGCAAACGCCCGGGTTCGACCTCGTCATCCGCAACGGCCGCATTGTCGACGGTACTGGCAGCCCGTGGTACCTGGCCGACGTCGGCGTAAAGGGCGACACCATCGTTGCGGTCCGGCCGCGACTCGACGCCGGCAGCGCCCGCGTCATCGACGCCCGCGGCCTGGTCGCCTCGCCGGGCTTCATCGACGTGCACTCCCACGTCGAGGCCGGAGATGAAGGGCAGGACATGGTCGGCAACCCCGCCGCCGAGAATAACGTGCGGCAGGGCGTGACGACGGTGATCGGGGCGCCCGATGGGGGTGGGTCGGTGCAGGTCGGCGCCTACCTTGCCAAGGTCACTGCCGCGAAGCCGGCGATCAACGTCGGCAGCTTCATCGGTCACGGCGCGGTGCGCGGCGCCGTCGTCGGACAAGCGAACCGGCCGGCCACGCCCGAAGAGCTCGACAAGATGCGCGAGCTGGTGCGAACCGGGATGCGCGAGGGAGCGTTCGGGTTGAGCACCGGCCTCTTCTACGTGCCGGGGAACTACGCGCCGCTGGAGGAAGTGATCGAGCTGGCGAAAGTGGCGGGGCAGTTCGGCGGCATTCATCAGTCGCACATGCGGGAAGAGGGCGCGCACGTGCTCGACAGCGTCCGCGAGACGATTGCCATCGGCGAGAAGGGCGGCCTCCCGACGCAGGTAACCCACCACAAGATCATCGGCAGGGCCAACTGGGGCAAGAGCGTCGAGACCCTGCGGCTGATCGACGAAGCCCGGGCCCGCGGCGTGGACGCGACGCTCGATCAGTATCCCTACACCGCATCGAGCACGTCCATCCAGGGCGGCCTGGTGCCGCAGTGGGCGCAAGCCGGCGGTCGCGAGGCGATGCTGAAAGGGCTGCAGGACGAGACCACACGCGGCAAGGTGCTGGCGGCCATCGCCAACTCGATCGAGAACGACCGCGGCGGCGGTGATCCCGGGAACGTCGTTCTCGCCGCCTGCGCCTGGGATCCGAGCCTGGCCGGCAAGAGCCTCGCGCAGGTGCTCCGCGATCGCGGCCGGCCGGTGACGATTCAGCGCGCAGCGGAGCTGGTGGTGGAGATCGTCGAGAAAGGCGGCTGCAGCGCCATCTACCATGCGATCAGCGAAGACGACCTGATCCGCATCATGAAGCATCCATCGACGATGATCGCGTCCGACGCGGCGCCTGGCGTGCCGACGTTCGGCAAGAACGTTCCGCACCCCCGCGCCTACGGCACGTTTGCACGGGTGCTCGGCGTCTACGTCCGCGAAAAGCAGGTGTTGACGCTCGAGGATGCGGTCCGCAAGATGGCCGGCTTCCCCGCCGCGCGGCTCGGCTTGCTCGATCGCGGTGTCCTTCGCCCAGGCATGAAAGCCGACGTTGTCGTCTTCGATCCGGCCACGGTGAGAGACACGGCGACGTTCGAGAAGCCGCATCAGTATGCGGTGGGCGTCTCGGCGGTGGTCGTAAACGGTCAGGTGGCGCTCGAGAACAGCACGATGACCGGCGTCCGCGGCGGTGTCGCGATCAAGCGGAACGCGCAGTAGCCGATGCTGATCCCGCTGCTGCTGTTCGGCATCGTCGTCATCATCGCGGTGTTCGTCTACACATGGTGGCGGAGCTACGGACTCGGCCACCCTCAGTGGCCGGCCAACACCGTTGCAGCTGACGCTCGGCGCGGTGACGCTCTTCTTCGATACGCTGGGCATCGGCAACTACGCGCCGACGACGGCTGCCTTCCGCTTCTTGAAGATGGTGGATGACGCGCTGATCCCTGGAACGCTCAATGTCGGGACCTCGGTGCCGGTCGCGGTCGAGGCGTTCGCCTTCGTCACTGCGATTCCCGTCGATCCGCTGACGCTACTCACGCTGGTGCCGGTTGGAGCCGTCGGCGGCTACGTCGGCGCGCGGATCGTGTCGAGCCTGCCGCGCCGGCCGATCCAGGCGGGCATGGGAATGGCGCTGCTGAGCGGGGCGGCGCTGATGCTGATGACGAACCTGCAGTGGATCCCCGGCGGCGGCACGGCGATCGGGTTCGCCGGGCTGACCCTGGTGTTCGCGACGCTCGTCAACTTCGTGCTCGGCGGCCTGAACGCGCTCGGCATCGGCAGTTACGCGCCCAGCCTGATCGTCTTCAGCCTGCTCGGCATGGACCCGCGCGCCGCCTTCCCGATCATGATGGGCTCCGCCGCTTACATGCTGCCGATGGCCGGCATCAAGTTCGCCCGCACGCACAAGTTCGACGGCCAGGCCGCGCTTGGCATTACGCTCGGCGGCATTCCGGGCGTGCTCGTCGCGGCCTATGTGGTGAAGAGCCTGCCGCTGGTCGCGATTCGGTGGCTCGTCGTTGTGGTTGTCCTGTACGCCGGAGTATCGCTGCTGAGAACCGCCATCCGCTCGCGACACCGAGCGTTGGCGGATGCCGCGTAAGGGTACGGGTGCGCGGCTCGCGCACCCTCAGAAGCCCGGCGGGCGCTCGATGCCGGCATTCGTGGCGCGTTCAAGAGAGCGGCCGACGTTTACAATCGTGCCCTCGTCGAACAGCCGGCCGATGAGCGACACGCCGTGCGGGACGCGGCGCGGCGTCTCGAACGTCGGGAGCGGGTTCGCGGGATCCGGCGCCCAGTCGCTGCGCGCTTCCCGCACTTCGACGAAGCCGGTCCGCAGCGTCAGCGACGGATGGCCAGTGTAGTTCGACACGACCAAAGACTCATCACGCATCGCCGGAACCAGCAGGACGTCAACGCGCTCGAAGATGCGTGCCATCTCCTCGGCGTAGCGGCGGCGCAAGCGGTCGGCCTGCACCAGATCGACCGCGGAAACGAACCGCGACAGCCTCAGGAAGTTCGGCCAGGCGTCGGCCACCTGCATCTTGAGCTGCCGTGAGCGCTCCGAGAGGTCCAGCTCCTCCATCGACGCCGCCGACTCGCAGAAGAGAATCGGCATCAGCGACATGTATGGAAAGTCGGGCCACTCGATGTCGACCGTGGTCATGCCCGCCCGCTTCAGGTGCTCGACCGCGGCGCGATCGACTTCAGTTGCCGGCGACGCGCTCATCCACGCGGGGACGACGCCGAGACGGAGGCCGCTGATCGGCTTACGCGCAACGTAGGCGAGCGGGCTCTTCACGCTCGAGGGATCGCCTGCATCCTGACCGCTGATCGCGCGAAGCACCAGCATCGCGTCCTCGACGCCGCGCGTCATCGGCCCGAGCTTGTCGAGCGACCAGCAGAGCGTCATCGCGCCGGAACGCGGGACACGGCCGAAGGTCGGGCGCAACCCGGTGACGCCACAGCGCACGCTCGGACTGACGATGCTTCCCTGCGTTTCGCTGCCAATCGAGAACCCAACAAGACCCGCCGTCGTCGCCGCGCCGGGGCCGGCGCTGGATCCCGACGCGCCCTCCTCGAGCAGCCACGGGTTCATCGTCTGGCCGCCGAACCAGATGTCGTTGAGCGCGAACGCTCCAAGCGAGAGCTTCGCGATCAAGACCGCGCCGGCCTGGGCCAGGCGCGCCACCACCGCTGAATCGCGCGACGGAACCCGATCGCGGAATGGCTCGGCGCCGTAGGTCGTGGCAATGCCGGCGGTATCGAGAAGGTCCTTGACGCCGTACGGAATACCGTGAAGCGGACCACGGTACCGACCCGAAGCGATTTCCTTGTCGGCGGCCTGCGCCTGTTGCAGCGCCTGCTCTCGCGTAAGCGTGATGACGCACCGCAGGCGGCTGTCGTGCCGCGCGATGCGAGCGAGATAGATGTTGGTCAGGCGTGTCGAGGTGAGCTGCTTGCGCTCGATCCAACGCGCGAGCGAGGTCAGGGGGGCGAACGCGATATCGTCGTCGTTCGGCGGCAGCGCACCCGGGTCGTCGCTCGACGGCGTGAAGCGGTTCTCGGGCGGCGTCACAAACCCGACCGCGGCGGCGGGGTTCCAGACCATCCCCGGAGCCAGCGTGTCGGGCAGCCCGATCTTCCGTGGCCCCGTCCGCCGCTCGTACATCGGCGCCATCGTTTTCGGCCACGTGGTAACGAGCATCGCTCGATCGGCCTCGGTATAGCTCACGCGCGCGAGCTTCTCCGCTTCGACGAATGTCGCCGCCGAAAGCTCGGGACCAGCTGCCGCCGAGGTGCCGAACGCGACCGGAGCACCGGGAGTGGTCTGCGGCGGGGGCCCGCCGCTGGACGGCGCGGGCGATGCAGAAGGAGCAGGCGGCGCCGGCCGGCATGCAGCGGCCGCGGTTGCGAAACTGAGTGGCGCGGTAATCAGGAACTGTCGCCTCGTGTTCACGCGGGAATTATGACTCTTGAGAGGCCTCAGGCTTCGGCGGGACTGGGGACGATGACGGCACGCGGCGCGACGCGCCTGGTTCCGCCTGATCTGGATCGCTCGAGCGAAGGCGGATACACTCCGCCCAACGGAGGGACTCAATGGCTCGGCTGCTTCGCTCATCACGACTCGCGTTCGCCCTCATCGTCTCGCTGGTGCTGTCGGGTGCTGTCGGGGTAAGCGCCCGGGCCCAGGCGCCGGCCAAGGGCACCGAGATCCTGTGGGACCGCTACGGCGTGCCGCATATCTTCGCGCCGGATCACCCGAGCCTGTTCTACGCCTACGGCTACGCGCAGATGGAGGCTCACTCCGAGCTGCTGCTCCGCCTCTACGCCCAGGCCCGCGGCCGCGGCGCCGAGTTCTACGGCGAGAAGTACCTCGCCGACGACCAGTGGGTGCGCACCAACGGCATACCGGCGACGGCAAAACAGTGGGCCGCCGGCCAGAGCAAGGAGTTCGCGCCGTTCATCGAGGCCTTCGTCAGCGGCCTCAATAGCTGGGCGACCGAACACAAGAGCGAGCTGAGCGCCGCGGCGCAGGGCGTTCTGCCGCTGACCGTCGAAGATGTCTACGCGCACTGCCTGCGCGTCATCCACTACGACTGGATCATCAACCCCCGCAAGCTCGAGTCGCGGCTGGCCCGCGCCGACAGCGACTCGCACGGTTCGAACGAGTGGGCCATCTCGGCGCAGAAGTCCGCCTCGGGCCACGCGCTGCTGCTCAGCAACTCGCACCTGCAGTGGGGCGACATCCACACCTATTTCGAGGTGCAGCTGACCGCCCCCGGCGTCACGTCGTACGGCGCCGTCTGGGTCGGCTTCCCGGTACTGCGCCAGTGCTTCACCGAGTACGTCGGCTGGACGCAGACGACGAACAATCCGGCTGAATCGGACCTGTATCGGCTGGTGCTGAAGGACGGCGGCTACGTGCTGGACGGGCAGGTGAAGCAGTTCGAGACGCGCACCGAAACCATCAAGGTGCGCGGCGACAACGGACAGACGCGTGAGGTGCCACTCACTGTGCGCCGCAGCGTGCACGGACCGGTTGTGGCCGAGCGCAACGGCGCGCCGATTGCGATGAAGGTAGCGGCGATCGATCGGCCGAAGCTGTTCGAGCAGTTCTGGCGCATGGGATTGGCGAAGAACCTCGCCGAGTGGGAGGCCGGGATGCGGATGCAGCAGCTCCCGCTCTTCAACACAGCGTATGCCGACCGCGACGGGCACATCGCCTACGTCTACAACTCGACGCTGCCGGTCCACGCCACTGGTGATTACCGCTTCTGGCAGGGCGTCGTGGCGGGCGATCGCTCGGATCTGATCAGCAACGAGATCGTCCCCTACGACCGGATTCCCAAGGTGATCGACCCGCCGACGGGCTGGGTCCAGAACTCCAACGACATGCCGTGGACCTCGGTATATCCGCGGATGCTGGACTCGAAGAACTTTGCCGCCGGCTTTGCCGCCTCGCAGGGAATCACCCAGCGCGCACAGCGCGGCACCCGCATCCTCAGCTCGAAGACCGGCAAGATCTCGTTCGAAGACGTCAAGGCTGGCAAGCTCGACACCCACGTCGAGACGGCTGACCAGTTCGTTGACGAGATCGTTTCGACGGCGCGATCCTCGGGCACCGAACGCGCGAAGAACGCCGCTGACGTGCTCGCGGCGTGGGACCGGCAGGCCGAGAACACCAGCGTCGGGACGTTGCTCTTCTACAAGTTCATGACCGCGGCCGGTTCGTCGTTCGAGAACATCGGCGGCTTCAAGGTCCCGACGGATGACGCGAAGCCGCTCGAGACGCCGCGCGGGTTCCGGGATCCGGCGAAGGCCGTGACGATGCTCGACAAGGTGGCCGGTGACGTCGAGAAGGAATACGGCACGCTCAACGTGAAGTGGGGCGACGTGATCCGCTTCCGCCGCGGCAATTCGGACCTGCCGGGCAACGGTGCGCCATCACAGCTCGGCGCGATTCGTACCATCAACGTCGGGCCGTTCGTCAACGGCAAGACGGAGGCGATCTCGGGCGACACGTTCTTCGGCGTGATCGAGTTCTCCACGCCGCAGCGCGGCGAGGTGCTGCTCGGCTACGGCAACTGGTCGAAGAAGGGGTCGAAGCACGTTGACGATCAGCTCCCGCTCCTCTCGCGGAAGGAGATGCGCCCGATGTGGCGGGATCGCAAGGTGATCGAGGCGAATCTGGAAGCGAGAAAAACGTTTTAGGTGCAAGGGTGCAAAGGTGCAGGGGTGCAGGCCGACCATCGATCGCCGCGGGTTCGTCGCCGCGATGGCGGCCCTGGCTGCGGTGAGGGTCGAGGCCGGAGAGGCGCAGCCGATGCCGCCGTCGACACCCGTGAAGACGGTCCGCACCGAGGTTCTGGAGATTGGGTACCACGAGAGCGGCGATCCATCCGGCGTGCCGGTGGTCCTGCTTCATGGCTTTCCTGACGACGCCCATGCGTACGACGGCATCCTGCCGCTACTGGCGAAGGCGGGCCTGAGGGCGTTCTCCGTATACCTGCGCGGTTACGGGCCGACTCGCTTCCTCGACGCATCGGCGCCGCGCATGGCGGAGCAAGCCGCAATCGGGCAGGACGTCATCGAGTTCGCCGACGCGCTCAAGCTGGCGCCGTTCGTCGCCGTCGGTTACGACTGGGGCGGTCGGGCCGCGTGCGTCGCGGCGGCGCTGCACCCGGATCGTGTCCGCGCAATCGTTCCGATCGGCGGTTACTCCATTCAGAACACCGTGACACCGCCGACCGGGCCGCCCAACCCGGCGGGCGTGCGACGGGCCTGGTACCGGTGGTACTTCAACACCGAGGTCGGGCGAGCCGGGCTGGCCGCGAATCGCAGGGGCCTGTGCGAGCTGATGTGGCGCGAATGGTCGCCGACCTGGACGTTCAGCGACGCGATGTATGCGCAGACGGCGGCCTCGTTCGAAAACCCCGACTTCGTGGACTGCGTCATCCACTCATACCGGCATCGCAACTTCAACGCGCCCGGTGAACCGCGGTTCCTCGACGTCGAGAAAAAGCTGGCGGCGCGCCCGCCAATCGAGGTGCCGGCACTCCTGCTCCACGGCGCCGACGACGGCTTCGGCAGCCCCGGTCCCGAGGTGTCGGCCGCCGAGCGCACGACGTTCCCGAAGCTGGTCGCGAAGCGGATCGTCGCCGGCGCCGGACATTTCCTGCCGCATGAGAAAGCGGAACCCGTCGCGGCGGCCGTCACTGACCTTATCGCCGCGCGGTAGGCGTGGCGACCGACCGGCCCCGATCAAAGGCCGGTCGGGTACGTGTCCGGCGCGTCGGCTTCGTCGTGCGCCCACTTCTCGAGCGGTACGAGCGCGTGGCTGTGATCGACGTGAATGACGACGTCGAACTGGTCGGCGAGACGGGTCTTGAAGTAGTGGCTCATCCGCTCGGTGTCGGGCCGGTAGATGACGCCGATCGCGCGCTCGAGTCGCTCCGGGGTGAGCACGTCCCGCACGTCAGGCTCGCGCAACGGGACCAGAAAATCGTGCCATCCCACCTCGTGGAACAGCCGCTCGTAACTCCCCTCCGCCGACGGCCGCACTCGCTTGCGATGCGACGGCTCGTCCCAGTTCGAGGCCGCGGTGACGGTTCCGATGTGAGTCGTGAAGCCGATCAGATACGACTCCTCGCCGAACCGCTGGCGCACCAGCTGGCCGACGTTCAACTCGCCGCGCTTCCCCATCTGCGTCGCGCGGGCGTCGCCGAGGTGCGAGTTGTGCGCCCACACGATCGCCTTCGCATCGCCGCGCTGCTGCCGGGCGTGGTCGAGCAAAGCCTCCAGCGTTTCCATCATGTGCGTGTCTCGCAGGTTCCACGTCACGTCGCGGCCGGCGAACATCGCCCGGTAGTATTCCTCGGCGTTTCGAACCAGCCGCGCGTTCTGTTCGGCGAAGAAGTACTCGTCGGCCGCGACCTGGCCATCCCGGTTCGCGTACTCTACCGCCCGCCTCCGCACCTCCACCAGTTGCGCGACCACATCGTCTTCACACGACCGCGTCAGCCCCAGCGTGGCGGCGTAGCCGTAGCCTTGCGAGTCCTCGCCGAAGTCTTCGAAGCAGGCGTAGCGCGAGCGGGCGCGCTCGGCCGCGGGCGGATCGACCTTCTGCAGGTAAGCGAGCACCGCGGCTATCGACGCGTGCAGGCTGTACAAGTCCAGCCCGTAGAAACCGGCGCGACGATCGACCTCGCGATCGCCATTCCAGGCCCGCAGCCAATGCAGGAAGTCGACGACGTCGCGGTTGCGCCACATCCACCGCGGGAAGCGGGTGAAGTCGGCGAGCGCCCGTTCGGCGTCCGCGTCGCCGGAGGTGTGCTGAACCCACCGGTTGGCGCGATACGCGTCTGGCCAGTCGGCTTCGACTGCCACGAGGTTGAATCCCTTCTTCTCGATCAGCGCCGCCGTCAGCGCGGCGCGGATCCGATAGAACTCGTGGGTGCCGTGTGTCGCCTCGCCGATCAGGACGAGACGCGCGTCGCCTATCTCGTCCAGCAGTTGCGGCGGAAGGTCCTTCCTCCCGTCGAACTGCCGCGCGTGCCGCCGCAACAGCCGAATCGCGTCCATCTTCGAATGATGACATCGGTATAATCCAGCGACACATTGAGTCTCAGCCCCGGCACGCGTCTCGGTCCGTACGAGATAGTCGCCCGTCTCGGCGCAGGCGGAATGGGTGAGGTCTATCGGGCCACCGATACCAACCTGAAGCGCCCGGTCGCGCTGAAAATCCTGCCCGACGACGTCGCCGAGGACCCGCGGCTGCTCGCCCGCTTCCAGCGCGAAGCGGAACTGCTCGCCTCGCTGCACCATCCGAACATCGCGTCGATCTACGGCCTCGAGCGATCGGGAACCACGACCGCCATCGTGATGGAGCTGGCTGAAGGCGAAGACCTCACCTGGACGATCGCCGCCGGCCCGATCCCGCTCGACGAGGCGTTGCCGATTGCCCGACAGATTGCCGAAGCGCTCGAGGCTGCGCACGAGCAGAACATCATCCACCGTGACCTGAAGCCGGCGAATATCAAGCTCCGCCCCGACGGCGTCGTGAAGGTGCTCGACTTCGGGCTGGCGAAGGCGCTCGGCAACACAACCGCGTCGGTTGAGGTCGAGGCGTTCGAGGCCACCCTCATCACCTCGCCTGGCATCACCATGCGTGGCGCGGTGGTGGGCACCGCCGCCTACATGCCGCCCGAGCAGGCCAAGGGCCGGCTGATCGATCGGCGCGCCGATATCTGGGCGTTCGGCGCGGTGCTCTTCGAGATGCTCACCGGCGAACGCGCGTTTCCCGGCGAGGACAGCGCCGAGACGATTGCCGCGGTCATCGGCCGCGATCCGGACTGGTCGCTCCTGCCGGCCCCGACGCCGGGAATTATCCGTACGCTGCTGCACCGGTGCCTCGAACGCGACCCGAGGCGGAGACTCGATTCGGCTGCGGCAATCCGCCTCGAAATCGAGGAGGCGCTGGCGCGGCCTGAGCGCGTGGAGGCGCCCGCGCCTCCCCCTGGCGCAAACACGTACGTGCCGTGGACGATCGCTGTTGCCGCGCTCGCCGGGCTGATCGCCACGCTGGCGGCGTGGGGCCCGTGGCGCGCGGCGCCGCCCCCGCCCGAACTGCGCACCGACATCGTCACGCCCGCGACCGACGATCCCGCGTCGTTCGCGGTGTCGCCGGACGGCCGTCAGATCGTGTTCTCCGCGTCGGGCGACGGCACCCTCCGGCTGTGGCTCCGCTCGCTCGCGGCGACCGCGGCCCAACCGCTGCCCGGCGCGGAGGGCGGCCGCTATCCGTTCTGGGCGCCGGACAGCCGCTCGATCGGCTTCTTCACCGATACCGCGCTGAAGCGAATCGAGATCGGCGGAGGCACGGCGCAGGTCGTCGCCCCGGCCAGCAGCGGCGCCGGCGGCACCTGGATGGCCGATGGCTCGATCGTCTTTGCACCGAGCCCGAGCAGCGCGTTGATGCGCGTGCCGGCCAGCGGCGGCGCCGCGGCGCCTGTGACCGCCTTCAGCGACCAGCAGATCGGACATCGCTGGCCGGACGCAGTCCCCGGGGGCCAGCAGTTCGTCTTCTACGCCGGCGGGCCGCCGGATGTCGCCGGGATTTACCTCGGTTCACTCGACGCGGCGGCGCCGGTGCGGTTGACGCCCGCCGAGAGCTCCGGTGTCTTTCACAGGGACGGCTGGTTGATGTGGGTGCGCTCGGGCGCCCTTGTCGCACAACGGCTGGACCTCAAGGCACGTGCGCTCACCGGGGAGCTGGTGACCATCGCGGACAACACGGGAGTCGACACCGCCGAGCGAAGTGCCGTTTCGTCGGCGGCCAGCGGTGTCGTGGTCTACCGGAGCGGAGCTCCGAACCGGCGGCAGCTCGCCTGGTTCGATCGGGCGGGAAAAGCGTTGGGACGCATGGGCGACACCGATCCGACCTGGGGCCGCCCGCGCGTGTCACCTGACGGCCGGCGCGTGATCATCGGCCGCACGGTGCAGGGCAACCAGGACCTGTGGATCCTCGAGGGCACCCGCGCGAACCGATTCACCTTCGACGCCGCCACCGACGACATCGCCGTCTGGTCGCCCGACGGATTGCGCGTCGTCTTCGACTCGACACGCACCGGCGGCGGCGACCTGTACGAGAAGCTGACCAGCGGCGCGGAGGTGGAGCATCAGTTCGTCACCACGTCCGAGGTGAAGACGCCGAGCAGCTGGTCGGCGGACGGCCGTTACTTGCTTTTCCACAGCACTGACCCGCAGACCAGCAGCGACCTGTGGGTGGCGGATCTCGGCGAAGACGGAACCAGGCGGCCGCCGTCGGCAACGGTCTTCCTGAAAACGCCTGCCCGCGAGGTGTGGGGCGCCTTCTCTCCGGATGGGCGATGGGTGGCGTACATGTCGAACGAGTCGGGCCGCCCCGAGATCTACGTCCGGCCGTTCGCTCGTCCCGGCACTCCTCAATCCGGCGTCCAGTGGCAGGTCTCCACTTCCGGCGGCATTCACCCGGTGTGGCGGCCGGACGGCCGCGAGCTGTATTACGTGGATCCGGTCGGAGCGATGGTCGCCGCCCCAATCACCGTGAACGGCAACACGGTGGAGCCCGGCACGCCGATGGTGCTGTTTTCCACGCGCATCCTCGGCGGCGGCATCGACGCCGGCCAGGGCCGGCAGTACGACGTGTCGAGGGATGGCCGATTCCTCATCAACACCGTCGTCGAAGACGTAAAAAGCCCGATCACACTTTTGCAGCACTGGCGGCCGTAGCCGGCGCGACCGGCGTCTGCGGGCCGCGTCAGCCGCGAATCGCCTGGAGCATCCGTGAGTAGCCGGACGGATCGATCCTCGCTTCGACGAGGGACGGGCCAGGGTGGTCCATTGCCGCCGCCATCGCGCCGGCGAGCTCGTCGGGACTGGAGGCACTCGCGCCGGGACATCCCATGGCCCGCGCAAGCCCCGGCCAGTCCATTTCGCCGAGGCGGACGCCCTGGGATGGCAGCCCGCGCCGGTCCTGCTTGATGCGAATCAGGCTCAATTCATCGTCCGCCATAACGACGACGATGACGCGGAGCTGCTCGCGGACTGCGGTGCGGAGCTCGCCAACGCACATCAGCAAGCCCGCGTCACCGGTGATGGCGACGACCGGGTCATCTGGCGCCAGCAACGCGGCGCCGATCGCCGCCGGCAGCGCGAACCCCATAGTCGAAAGGCCGTTGGAGATCAGGATGCGTCCCGGCCGATCGGCAGGCAGCAGTGTCATCGCGGGAAACATGTGAGCGCCCGCGTCAACCGTGACGTGCCGCGCAGCGCGGGTCGCCTCGGCCACGATCGTCACGGCCTCGCCGGGCGACAGACCTTCGCCTGCCATCATTACAGCAGCACGTTGCGCGTCGCGGTGCTGCGCGATGTCCGCCGCATTCCACTCGAGAGCGGTGTTCAGGTGCGCATCGATGGCTTCGAGCGCGTGCGCAAGCGGCATCGACAGGTGGTCACCCGGTGGAAACTGCCCCTCGGGATAGCTCGCCGCGCAATGAATGAACGGCTGCCGATACCGCACCACCCGTGGCAGCAGTTCCACCGCGTCAAGGCCGGCGGTGATGATCAGGTCTGCGCGCTCGATGAACGGCCATTCGATCTCTCCAAGCGTGAAGAGCCCTGCGTACGAGTGATGATCGTCGGCGATAGCACCCTTCGCCTTGTAGGTGACGAAGACCGGAATCGCGCGATGGCCGCACAGCGCACCTAGCGCCGCCACGCAGCCTGGTGCGCGCGCGTCGAGGCCGGCAATCAGCACGGGCCGCCTGGCGTCGCGAAGCAATTGACAGGCGCGCTCGGAAGGCTGTGGCAGCTCCGGTGCCGTGCGTGCCGCCACGGCTTTCTCCAGCCTTTGTCGCAAGCCGTCGGCCACCGCTGTCAGAGACACGTCCGCACTCATCGCTGGCGCGGCGCAATCGAAGTGCACGGGGCCGGCGGGATGGCAACTTGCCAGCTCGATTACCGCCTGAACGCGATCCGGCCGCGCGTCGGTCAAGGCCAGGCTCGCCTTGGTGATGGGTGCCATCAGCGCGTCGTGCGGCAGCCGCTGGTGTTCGAAGCGCGCCGGTCCGGACTCGATCGCGTCAGTCATCACGACCAGCGGCACGCGATCGAGAAACGCATGCGCCACGCCGTTGACGATGGAGCTGACACCGGGGCCGAGAGTGCAGAGGCAGGCGCCGGGCGCGCCGGTGATCTCAGCCTGCGCGGCAGCCATCAGCGCCCCGCCGGTTTCGGTCTGCGAGAGCACGAATCGCAGACCCGCGCGCCTGGCCGCATCGATCACGTCGAGGTTGCTGCCGCCGCCGGGCATGCCGAAGATCGCGCGCGAGCCGGCGCCCTTGAGCCCGGCAACGAGCAACTCGGCAACAGTCATGGACCGAACGCCGCTCACTCCAGCGGCTGCGGCGCCGCAATCGCGCGCCAGCTCCGTCCGCGCGCGAGCGCGATGTGGATCACAGTCCCGATGAGCGCCGACATCCCGGTGCCGACCATGGCGGTAAGCCACACGCCGCGATACTCGGACAAGCCGTGCCCCGCCTGCGACCCAAACGACACGCCGACGTAGCCGCTCACCGCTAGCGCGGTTGCGCCGAGAAGCTGCGCCACCGTGTTGACGAACGACACAATCGATGCCGTCCGCTGGGCGCCGTAGGTCTCCGCGATCGACGCGCTGATCAGGGTGAAGAGGTTGATCGAGGTCCCGAGCAGGCAGGCAACCACCGCCAGCAGCCAGGCCGCGGTGAGGCCGCTCGACAACACCTGGAACAGGACGAGCGCGATCGCCAGCCAGCCAATGGACAGGGTCGCGCGGGAGATGCCGCGCTTGACGAGCGCGTCCGACAGCCGGCCTCCCATCGGGCAGCCGACGCCGCGGCCGAGCAGCGAATAGGCCACGATGACCAGCGTGCCACCCCCGACTACCGCGGCATTGACGCTCCGGCCGTAGGCGGTGATGTAGACATCAGCAGCGTAGAGCGCGATCCACGGCTGGACGATGCGGATCGAAACGATGAACGCGCTGAAGAGAAACGTGTAGCACCAGAGCTGCGGGTCCTTCAGCAACGACCACGAGAACGGCTCTACTGCCGGCCGCGCGTCCGTGACCGTTTCTTCGGGAGCCGAGCGCAGCAGCGCGAGGCAGAGCACGCCCATCAACGCCGTCGCGCCGGCCATCGCCACCGTTCCCTGTCGCCAGCCGGAGACGAGATAGATCGAGATCACGGGCAGCAGGAAGAACGCCGTGGCCTCGCCCAACGCGCCGCCGACGCCGCCGAGAGCGGCCTGGCTGAGGCCTCGCTCCCGCGCCGGAAACCAGCGGGCCAGGCCCCCGGCCAGCGAACCGTAGACGGCCGCGCCGCCGATGCCGGAGATCACCCGCCAGGTGAGGAGCGCGGTCAGCGAATGCCCGATCGAGAAGCCCCAGGTGGCCACCGCGGTCAGGAAAATGCCCAGCGTGACGATCCAGCGAGAGCCCCACCGGTCGGTGGCGAGCCCCCACGGCATCTGGAACAACGCGTACGAGTAGAAGAACGCCGACCCGAGCAGGCCGAGCGCGCCCTTGTCGAGCGCGAGCTCGTCGGCCATGAACTTCTGGATGCCGGCGTAGTTCTGCCGCGAGAACTGGCTCGTGGCGTACGCGACGATGCCGGCGGCAAGAACCACCCAGCGATAGCGACGGTCAGACATCGTCACGTCCTCAGCGGGCCGACAGCCACCCGCGAACATCCGGCTCGTCATGGAGCCGCCACACGCGCTCGGTGATCCGCGCCATCTCCTCCGGCGTGACATCGCCGCCGTACGCTGCCAGGCGCGCGGCTTTGTCAGCAAGCTGAGCGCGCGAGAGCGTGTTCTCGGGATCGCCAAGCGCCGACGGTATCGTCTTCGCCAGGGTACGGCCGTCCGTGGTCGAGACGATCACGCGCCCCATCCACCGCGCGGGATAGGCGCCGTCAATCTCGGGATCGAGCACCATCGTCACCTTGTTGTGGAAGGCACGCAGCGCGGGATCGGTCAGCGCGGACTCGGTGAAGTCGGCCAGCCCGGCGCGGCCGCGGACGGCCACCAGCGCCAGGACGAAACCCATCGAGAACTTGGACTGGTGAATCGTCCGCGGATCGACAACCGGTCCGAGCACGTCGATCGCCGGCTGGTGGACGCACGCCGTGACCTGCGCGATGTCACCGACGGTGAGGTGATGCTCCGCCATCAGCGCGACCAGCGCATCGGCCGCCGGGTGCGTATGCCGGCACGATGCGTGCACCTTGAACGAAGTCTCGACCAGCGTCCAGCGCTGCCCGAGTCCATCCACCAGGCGATCGGCGTTCGCGTCGCTCGACATCGCCGCCCCCATGCCCTGCGCCCCCTCGAAGATCCGTCGTGCGCCGGTGAGCCCGTCCCTGGCCACGTACGCAGCGAGCAGGCCGTTGGCGGCCGCTTTGCCGGTATGCAGCTGCTTCGAATCGGCCGCATCGCGCAGGAACTCCCAGACACCGGCGGCCTGCGAGCCGGCAGAACCCAGCGCGTGCTGCATCCTCGACCCGTCGAGCCCGACGAGCTGCGCCACGCCAGCCGCGGCCGCAATCGTACCGGCGGTGCCGGTAGTGTGGAACACCTTGTAGTGCGAGCGGCCAAGAAACTCACCGCATCGGACACCGGCTTCGTAGCCGACCACAGACGCCGTAATCAGGGCTCGTCCCGAGGCGCCTATGTCCTGAGCCGCAGCCAGCACCGCCGGAAACACGACCGTGCCGGGATGGAACACAGAGCTGTTATGCAGATCGTCCTGCTCGACGACGTGCGAGGCGGCGCCGTTGACGAGCGCGGCGAAGAACGGCGACGTGGTGGTCCGGGTCGTCAGCAGCTCGGCCGAACCGCTTGTCGGTCCCATCGCTTTCGCGAACGATTCGAAGATGCAGGTCGGGCGCGCCCCACGCCCGGCAAGCGCCGACGCCAGCCAATCCAGGAACAGCTCCTCGGCGCGCAGTACGACAGGCTGCGGCAGCGACTCGAACCGCGTTCCGGCCAGGAAGGCGGCCAGCTCCGTGGTCGGCCCGCTCATCGTTTTCACACTGCACCGGAGCCGAGCAGGTGAGCGCGGAACCGGTGCTTGAGCAACGTCCCGTCACGGGGCGGCACCACGATCGGCACGGGATCCGACGATACCTTGACGACCGCCAGGAGCGGGCCGCGCTCTTCGTACGCGCGCGGGATCCACCCGTCGAGCTCACGTCGCGTCCGGATGGTCTCGGCATTCGCGAATCCGGCGGCGGCGGCGATCGCGGAGAGATCGACGCCGCGAGCCGTGTGCGAAGCCTGCATGCCGGTTTCGCCGTAGCGCTCGTTGTCGACGATCAGGATCGCGAGGTTCCGCGGCGCCTCGACCGCAATCGTCGCGAGGCTGCCCAGCCCCATCAGCAGCTCGCCGTCGCCCGTAATCACCATCACCCGGCGGTCTTGTTGCGCGACGGCGAGGCCGAGCCCGATCATCGCGGCCCCGCCCATGCCGCCCCAGAGGTAGAAGTTGCCGTCGTGGTCACCGGCAGCTGCGGCGTCCCAGGTCGGCGCACCGAGCCCGGTGATGACGAGCGCGTCGCCGCGCGCCTGGAGGACGGCAGCAACCGTGTCACGGCGGTCGAGCACCGCTCGCGCGGAGCGTTTGACACCCCTGGTCATTCGAACCTCTTCGTGCCGATGAGGCGCTGCCCGAGCAGGACGGCAACGGCACGCGTGGACTGGAACGCGAGCTCGGCGGCCGCGGCCACGGTCGGCGCGACCTCGTCGGCATCGTCCACCCGGTGCACGATCACGCCGGCGCCCTCGAGCGCGCTGGCGGTGTTCTGTCCCATCGGCACCTGCCAGGGATTGGTCTCGCCCCACTCGCCGCGCATGGTTACCAGCATCAGGAGCGGAAAGCGGCACTCGGCGGTCAGACCGAGCATGTTGATGCAATTTCCAACCCCGCTCGACTGCATCAGCAGGACGCCGCGGTCGCCGCCGAGCCACGCTCCGGCGAGCAGCGCCACGCCTTCTTCCTCGGTTGTCAGCGAGATCGCCCGGCAGCGCTCATCAGCGTGGCACAACGTGATGAGCGCCTTGTGCCCCGCATCGGGCACGTACGCCACTTGCCGGATCCTCTGCTCGACGAAAATCCCGTGAATCTCGGCCGGCCAGTCCGGCGCGGATTCGACTGACCGTGCTCGCCTTGGTCTCACGCGCGCCATTGTGCCAGATCAGACCACACCCTCGGCGCGCCACGCCGTGATTGTGTCTGCGTCGTACCCCAGCTCCGCCAGGACACGGTCGGTGTGCTCACCGAGCGTCGGCACCGCATCCATCCTGGGATCGACCCCCGACGGCACCCCTGGCGGCATCAGCACGCGCAACCGCCCGGCAGCCGACGGAATCTCGCGCCAGCGCTTCCTGGCCTCGAGCTGTTCATGCGCTGCGAAGCCGGCGACGCCGTTCATGCGCGCCGTCGCGATCTGCGCCGCTTCCAGGCGCGTCAGCACCTCGTCGGCGGAGCGGCTGGCAAACGCCCGGCCGATCACGTCCTGAAGCGCGTCACGATGCCGGACACGGGCGCTGTTGGAAGCGAAGCGCTCGTCCGCGGCGAGATGCGGCTGCTCCAGCACCTCCCGGCAGAAGCGCGCCCATTCGCGCTCGTTCTGGATGCCGAGGTACACCGCCTGGCCGTCGCCGCACGCGAATGGGCCGTAGGGTGCGATGGTCGCGTGACTCGCGCCGGTTCGCGGCAGCTCGCGGCCGCCGTCGCGGGTGAAGTGAACCGGTGCGCTCATCCATTCGCCGAGCGCCTCGAGCATCGACACTTCGACTCTCGAGCCTTTGCCGGTGCGGGCGCGTTGCAGCAGCGCGGCGAGCACGCCGGAGTAGGCGTACATCCCGGAGGCGATGTCGGCCACCGAGATGCCGACTTTCGACGGCGTCTCAGGTGTGCCGGTGATCGAGAGCAAGCCGGCCTCGCTCTGGATCAGCAGGTCGTAGGCCTTTTTCGCCGTCGCTGGTCCGCCGGATCCGTAGCCCGAAATGTCGCATGCGATCAGGCGCGGGTGGTGGGCGCTGAGGGCGTCCCATCCGAGCCCGAGACGTTCCGCCGCTCCGGGGGCAAGGTTCTGGATGAACACATCGGCGCGGCCCAGCAGCCGCTCGAGGATTTCCGCACCCTCGCGACGCTTCACGTCGAGGGTCACCGACTCCTTCGACCGGTTCAGCCACACGAAATAACTCGAGAGCCCGCCGACGGCGGTGTCGTACGTCCGCGCGAAATCGCCCTCGCCAGGCCGCTCGATCTTGATGACGCGGGCGCCGAGATCGGCGAGCTGGCGGCTGGCAAACGGCGCCGACACCGCCTGCTCCAGCGCGACAACGAAGAGGCCGTCGAGAGGACGGCCCGAACGGCTCTCATTCACCTGTTCCGCCTCTCATCGCCGCAAGCCTTCCGAACTCCGCGAACCCCGAAGAACCCCGAGAACCCCGAGAACCCCGCGAACCCCGCGAACCCCGAGAACCCTCAATACGATCGAGGCATGCCGAGAACGTGCTGGCCGATGAAGGCCAGGATCAGGTTCGTGGACACCGGCGCGACCTGGTAGAGCTTCGTCTCGCGAAACTTGCGCTCGATGTCGTAGTCCTCGGCGAAGCCGAAGCCGCCGTGGGTTTGGACGGCGACATTTGCTGCCTCCCACGATGCATCCGCGGCCAGCAGCTTGGCCATGTTCGATTCCGCGCCACACGGCTGATGCCGGTCGAAGAGGCTGGCGGCGCGCTGACGCATCAGGTCGGCGGCCTCGATATTGACGTGGGCGCGCGCGATCGGGAACTGGATGCCCTGGTTCTGGCCGATCGGACGGCCGAACACGACGCGCTCGGAGGCGTACTTCCGTGACCGCTCGATGAACCAGCGGCCATCGCCGACGCACTCGGCGGCGATCAGGATCCGCTCGGCGTTCAGCCCGTCAAGAAGATACGTGAACCCTTTTCCTTCCTCACCGATCAGGTTTTCCGCCGGCACCTCAAGGTCGTCGAAGAACAGCTCCGTCGTCGCATGGTTCATCATCGTCCGGAGCGGCCGGATGGTCAGCCCGTGGCCGATAGCCTCGCGGAGATCGACGAGCAGCACCGAGAGCCCTTCGCTGCGCTTCTTGACCTGCTCGATCGGCGTCGTGCGGACGAGCAGAATCATCAGGTCCGAGTGCTCGGCGCGCGAGATCCACACTTTCTGCCCGTTGACCAGGTAGCGATTGCCTTTGCGGACGGCGTTCGTCTTCACTTGGGTCGTGTCAGAGCCGGTGGTCGGCTCGGTGACGCCGAAGGCCTGCAGGCGGAGCGTTCCGTCGGCTATCGCCGGCAGGAACCGGCGCTTCTGCGCCCCGGATCCGTGCCTCAGGAGCGTTCCCATCACGTACATCTGCGCGTGGCACGCGCCCGAGTTGCCGCCGGAGCGGTTCACCTCCTCGAGAATGATCGCCGCCTCGGTGACGCCAAGGCCCGAGCCGCCGTACTCTTCGGGGATGAGCGCCGCCAGGTAGCCCGCCTCGGTCAGCGCTTTGACGAAGGCGTCAGGATACGCGCGTGCTGCGTCGAGCTCCCGCCAGTACGGGTCGGGAAACCGTTGGCAGAGCTCACGTACTCCCTGGCGAAGCTGCCCGTGCAGCTCCTCGGTGTCGGTCGATGGCGCGGACATGGGGCAGCATCATAGCGCGGGCTGTCGAAGGCGCCCGCGCGGGCAGGCTTCAGACTCTGCCTCATGCAGAAAGCGATTGTCGTTGGCGTCACGCTGATGCTCGCCTCGGCAAGTGCGGCCGATGCTCTCGCGCTATAGGCGCCGCTCGCCAAGGTTGAGGCCTCGAGCCCGAAGCCTGAAGCCTGAGGCCTCCTAAGAGGCCACACCCGTCAACGTGGCGGCCTCGGGCATGTCGCCGCTATCAGGCCGCAGGTACTTCCGCTGCAACGGCTTGATCGTGGCAAGCAGCTCTTTTCGCGTCTTGATGGCCAGCGGGCGCCCGATGTGAATGCGTCCCAGCTTCCCCAAGAACGACTCCGGCAGCGCGCTGGCGAACATCATCAGCGGCCACGTGAAGTGCGGGCCGTTCAGCGTGCGAAGCTTCCACGCCCAAAGGCCGAGCGAGCCGAGGCGCCACGCCGCCGGGCCCCACCAGCTCGCCTGGCCCGGGCGCAGGTTCATCTTCCAGCACTTCATCATCAGCTGCCACTGCAGCGGCGTGAACTCGCGAGTTTCCCTGACGCCCTGCTGCTGCTCCATGCGCGTGTCGTGCAGCGGCGTGAACACAGACGGGATGAAGAACGCGAACAGCCCGCGCCGCTCCACCTCGTAGATCAAATCCAGGGTCGCCCGGACGTCTTCGTCAGTTTCGCCCGGGCTGCCGATGATCAGCGTCATCGCCGGGAACCAGTTGTTGGCGTTCAACACCTCCAGCCCGCGGATCACGATGCTCGGCCAGTCGTCGATGCTGAACGGCACGCCCTTGCTGGGCATGATCTGTCGGGCGACGCGGACCGAGGCCGTCTCGAGCCCGATCAGCGGCACCAGCGCGCACGTCGAGCTGCGGGTTCAAATCGGG
This sequence comes from uncultured Acidobacteriota bacterium, assembly GCA_963709325.1. Lineage (GTDB taxonomy): Bacteria > Acidobacteriota > Vicinamibacteria > Vicinamibacterales > UBA2999 > VFZN01. The sequence continues at coordinate 2,064,506 of CAVPVV010000003.1, forward strand.
CAGGCAGAACTGGCAGCGCCGGCCGCAGCCGGTCGTCATCTCGACCACGCCGAACGTGGTCCGCTTGTCGGGCACGAGGATGCTCTCGCGCGTCTTCGGGTGCCCGACGTCTACCCGCCGCGGCAGCGTCTCGCCACCGAGAGCGCGCCGGAACAGATCGATCGTCTGCTCCGACTCGCTTCGCCCCTCGACGATGCAGTCGACGCTCAGTTCGTCGAAGGCATCGGTCTGCGCGATCTGCCAGCCGCCGGAGCCGCCGACAATCACCTTGAAACGGTCACGATAAGGGCTGGCCTTGATGCGCGCGAACATGTCGCGGGCGTAGAACGAGTTGATCGGCTGGCGATTCGTGCCGAAGATCGACGCGTAGACTCCGGCCGCGAACGTCACGCCAAGGGGATTGTGGGTCGAGACCGCAACCACACGCGTCTCGGGCCCGATGAAGCGGTCGAGATCGGCTGGATAACAGGCGACGATGTCGTCCGCCGGGAACTCGCGCCCGAGCGACGCCTCGAGGACGCGCAGCCCGGCCGGCATGTAGCGGGCCGCGCCGTCGGCGGCAAGCTCGACGTCGCGCCACTTCGGATACTTGCGATTGAGAATCCCTTCGAGCCAGATGGGCAGCGAGGCCATGCTCATCTGGATGAAGTAGCCCGCGTGGTCGATCGACTCGGTCAGCGGCGCCGTCAGCACGATGCGTTTCCCGCCCGCCATGGATGCCTAAGATACCGAATGTACCAAACCGCGAGAAATCGGCTCAGCCTGTATGATTCCGGCCATGGAAATCACGGGCTCCTATACGTTCGCCGCGCCGTCCGATCGCGTCTGGGAGCTGTTGATGAATCCGGACGTGATCGCGGCGTGCATCCCAGGCTGTGAGCGCTTCGAGCCCGATGGCGAGGATCGGTACCGAGTGCGGCTGAATGTGGCGTTGGCGGCGATCACCGGCAGTTACGACGGCACCGTCGCGCTGTCGGACAAAATAGTGGGCAATTCTTATCGTCTCACGGGCGAAGGGCAGGGGCGCGCCGGTTTCGTGAAAGGGAGCTCATCCATCGCGTTGCGGCCCGACGCCGACGCGACCATCGTCGACGTCACCGCGACCGTGCAGACCGGCGGCGCCATTGCACGAGTCGGCCAGCGGCTGATCGGCAGCGTCTCGAAGATGATGCTGGATCGGTTCTTCGCGTGCTTGCAGGGAAAGTTGGACGCACGCTCGCTGTAAGGCTTCAGGGCGGTCACGGTGTCGCGCTCGGCATGGCCGTTGCTGCCGCCTGCAGCCATGCGCGATTACCGAAAGTTGACTGCGTTTCGAAAGGCCGATGCGCTCGTTGTCGCGATCTATCGCTGGAGCGACGTCTTGCCATCGGATGAACGATTTGGTCTGAGATCGCAGATTCGGCGATCCGCGATCTCCGTTTCTGCCAACATCGTCGAAGGCTCAGCGCGCACTGGCGAAGGCGAGTACGTCAACCACCTCAACATCGCCCTTGGCTCGGCGGCGGAACTGCGATACCTCGTCGATCTCGCGGGTAGGCTCTACCCAAATGTCCTTGCGTCTGGGAAGTCGCTACCCGATCAGGCCGGCGAAGTGGTGCGGATTCTCGCCGGACTGATCGACAGCTTCAAACGTCAGGCCTCAAGCCCGAAGCCTGAAGCCTGCGCGCGAGCTTAGGCGCGCGCGTTACGCGCGCGCCAGCGCGCCCTCCAGCGCGCGGCGCGCGAAGACCGCGCACATGGCCCGCCGATACTCAGTGCTCGCGTGGATGTCGTCGTTGAGATCCTTCAACTCCACTCCGGCGCTTGCGGCCGCGGCTTGCACGGTCTCCTTCGTCGCCGGCTTCCCCACCAGTGCCTGCTCCACGTTGTTCAAGCGGATCGCGCTCGGCGTCGCGCCGGTGAGTCCGACCCGCGCCGCGGTGATCGTGCCGCCGCTCACCTCCAGCGCCGCCGCCACGCCGACGATGGCGTAGTGAGACGCGCGCTGGTAGAGCTTGGCGTAGGCTGCAGTCGTGGTCGGCGTCACGTGCACGGCCGCGATAATCTCCTCAGGCGAGAGATTGACGGTGAACAGGCCCTGGAAGAAATCGCGCGCCTTTACCGTCCGAGACCCGCCACGGCCGACGATCTCGATGTCGGCGTCGAGAGCGAGCATCGTCGCCGGGTAGTCGGCCGACGGATCCGCGTGGGCGAGGCTGCCGCCGATCGTCCCCCGGTTGCGGACCTGCTGATCGCCGATCGTCGCCGCGGTTTCGGCAACGATCGGGCACCGCGCAAGGAGTACGTCGGAGGTCGCCACCTCGTGATGCGTCGTGGCCGCGCCGATCGAGATACGGCCGCCCTGCTCTCGAATGCCGCGCAACTCGCGAAGCCTGGCGATGTCGATGAGCCGGGGCGGTTCGCTCAGGCGCAGTTTCATCAGCGGGATCAGGCTGTGGCCGCCGGCCAGAAGCTTGCCGGAGCCGTCGGCCGCCCAGAGCCTGACCAGCGCGTCGTCGAGTGAGGTCGCGCGTTCGTATTGGAATGCGGTTGGAATCACGCCCGGCCTCCCTGGATGATCCGCCACAGTTTTTCCGGCCGCAGCGACATGTCGATGTGCTTGACGCCAAACTCGCTCAGCGCGTCCACGGCCGCGGCGACGATGCACGGGGTCGAGCCGAGCGTGCCGGCTTCGCCGACGCCCTTGGCGCCGAGCGGGTTCACCGGGGTCGGCGTCACCGTGGCCGAGAGCTCGAAGCGCGGGAAGTCCGCGGCTCGCGGCATCGCGTAGTCCATGAACGATCCCGTGACGAGCTGACCGTCCGAGTTGTAAGTGGCCTCCTCGATCATCGCCTGCCCCACGCCCTGCGCCAGACCGCCGTGGATTTGCCCTTCGACGATGAGCGGGTTGATCAGGTTGCCCGCATCGTCGACGGCAACGAACTTGAGCAGCTTGGGCTCGCCGGTTTCGCGATCGACTTCGAGCATCGAGATGTGGCAGCCGAACGGGTAGGTGTTGTTCGTCGGCTCGAAGAACGCCTCAGCGCTGAGCCCCGGCTCGTCCACGCCGTTGGGCAGCGGCACCGGGACATACGCGTATGCCGACACCGCCTGGAACGGCAGCGACACGGCCGGCGCTCCCTTGACATGAATCGTGTTGTTCTCGAAGACGAGGTCCTCTTCGTGCGCCTCCAGCAGCGCCGCCGCGAACCTCGCCATCTTCGCCTTCACCTTCTTGCCGGCCATGTGGATCGCGGTCCCACCCACGGCCTGCGAGCGGCTGCCGAAGGTGCCGACGCCCTGCTTGGCGACGCTGGTGTCACCGTGCAGGATCGTGACGTTCTCGAACGGCACGCCGAACTGGTCCGCGAGCATCTGCGCGAACGTCGTTTCGTTGCCCTGGCCGTGAGGCGAAGCGCCGGTGGTCGCAGTGATCCGCCCATCGCGCTCGATCGTGACGCTGCCGTGCTCCCAACCGCCGGTCGGCAGCGACGATGACGGGCCGAGCCCGCAGACCTCGACGTACATCGACAGGCCGAGGCCGACGAGACGTCCTTCCTTCCGGGCGGCGTCGCGTGTTTTCTTCAACCCTTCCCAGTCGGAGGCCTTCAGGGCGGCGTCGAGCGCCTTCTCATAGTCCCCGGAGTCGTAGACGGCGCCCATCGGCGTCTGGAACGGGAAAGCGTCCTTCGGAATGAAGTTCTTCCGCCGTACGTCGGCGGGGTCCATCTTCAGCTCGCGAGCCAGCATGTCGATGGCGCGTTCGACGAAGTAGGTGGCCTCGGGACGCCCGGCACCGCGATAGGCGTCGGTCGGCGTCTTGTTCGTGAAGACCTCGGTGAGATTCACGCGCACCGCGGGGATCGTGTAAGTCGCAGTCGCCATCAGCATGGTCAGCGTCGGTACCGCGGCGGTGAGCAGCATGTTGTAGGCGCCGATGTCGGCGACCAGCCGCATCTTCATGCCGAGGATCGTTCCGTCCTTCTTCGCGGCCAGGTCGATGTAGCAGAGGATGTCGCGGCCGTGCGTGGTGGCGACGAACGCCTCGGTGCGGTCCTCGATCCACTTCACCGGCAAGCCGAGCTGCTTCGAGACGCCGGAGGCCACGTACTCCTCGGCGTAGATGTTGATCTTCGCGCCGAAACCGCCGCCGACCTCAGGGGCAATCGCCCGGACCTGGTGCTCGCCGAGGCCGTGCATGCCGGACACGAGGCTTTTCAGGATGTGCGGGTTCTGCGTGGACGACCAGATGGTGAGCTGTTCCTTGCCGGGCTCCCAGTGAGCGACGACGCCCCGCGGCTCCATCGCATTGGGCACGAGCCGCTGGTTCATCATCCGCTGGGAGATCACGACGTCAGCGGCGGCAAAGGCGGCGTCGATCCCGGAGTCGTCAACGGTCTTGCCGTCGGCGCTGCAGCCGGTGCCGCCCGGCACCAGGGGGACGGCGAGGTTGTTCGCGAATTTCTCGTGGATGACGGTCGGCTGGCCGGTCATCGCCTGCTCGAGATCCACGACCACCGGCAGCGGGTCGTACTCGACGACGATCGCGTCGGCGGCATCGCGGGCCAGGTAGCGATCGCCCGCGACCACCACCGCGACCGGTTCGCCGACGCAGCGGACGGTGTCGATTGCGACCGCATGATGCTCGGGCGCCGGGAACGGCGTCGCGATCGGCATCGGCTTCAGGAACTTCGCGATGTCTGCGCCGGTGTAGACGGCCTCGACACCCGGCATCGCGGCGGCGCTGCTCGTATCAATCGAGCGGATGCGACCGTGCGCGATGTCGCTGCGCTTGAACGCCAGGTGCTGCATACCGGCGATCTTCACATCGTCGACATAGGTGCCGCGACCCTGGATCAGGCGCGGATCCTCGCGGCGCTTGACGCGCTCGCCGACCAGCTTGGGCAGGACCGGAGCGTTGGCGGCCATGGCTTACTTCCTCGCTTCCTGCGGAACCGCGGCCGCCATCGTGCGGGCGGCGTGCTGGATGGCGTTGACGATGTGCTGGTACCCGGTGCAGCGGCAGAAGTTGCCGCCGAGCCCTTCGCGAATCTGCTGTTCGGTCGGCTGCGGGTTGTCATTGAGCAGGTTGACCGCCGACATGATCATGCCGGGCGTGCAGTAGCCGCACTGCAGGCCATGCTCTTCCCAGAAGCCCTGCTGCAGCGGATGGAGCTGGCCATCCTTCGCGAGCCCTTCGATCGTGGTGATTTCGCTGCCGTCGGCCTGCACCGCGAGGACGGTGCAGCTCTTCGCGCTGCGCCCGTCGATCAGCACCGTGCAGGCGCCGCACTGGCTGGTGTCGCAGCCGACGTGCGTGCCCGTCAAATTGAGCTGTTCGCGCAGGAAGTGGACGAGGAGCGTCCGCGGCTCCACCTGACCGCTGCGAACCCTGCCGTTGACCGTGACCTTGATTTGCGCCATCTCTCCCCCCACACACGCAACCGGAAAACCGGCCGTGCGGCCGCGTTGCGCGGCCGGGGTTGCACCATATCACGCAGATGGCACAGACGGCGCAGATAGGGTTCAATGGCGGCGTGGAACTCAACCTCACGGTCAACGACAAGCCGCGTTCGGTCGACGTGGACCCCGATACCCCGTTGCTCTGGGTCCTGCGTGACACCCTGGGCCTCACCGGCACGAAGTACGGATGCGGGGTGGCGGCATGCGGCGCGTGCACGGTACATCTCAACGGCGACGCGGTGCGCTCGTGCAGCGTGCCTGTGTCCGAGGCCGGCGGCGCGGTGGTGACGACAATCGAAGGCCTCGCGGCGCCCGAGCGGCTGCACCCGGTACAGCAGGCATGGGTCGACATGCAGGTGCCGCAGTGCGGCTACTGCCAGTCCGGGATGATCATGGCGGTCACCGCGCTCCTCGCAACGACCCCGCATCCCACCGGTAAGGAGATTGACGCGGCCATCACGAACATCTGCCGCTGCGGCACGTTCGCGCGGATCCGCCGGGCCATCCTCGCCGTGGCCGGTGAAGCGGGAGGCCTGTGATGGGCACGTGGACGCGGCGCGCGTTCATCGGGACCGGCACGCTGGTCGGCGGCGGCCTCGCCCTCGGGGTCGTCGGGGCCACGTTCGCGCCCAGCCGCCACAGCGTGCGGCCGGACGATGGCGGCGAGCCCGGGCAGCTCAATGCCTGGATCCTGGTCACGCCGGACGACTTCGTCACGGTCCTCGTGCCGCACTGCGAGATGGGACAGGGCGCGCAGACGGCGCTGGCGATGATGGCGGCGGAGGAGATGGACGCAGACTGGAGCCGGGTGCGGATCAGGGAAGCGCCGGCGCTCGATGCCTATGCCAACGCCTACGTGGGACGCGCTTTCGTCGGGGTGCCCGGACCGCTCGAGCGCGGTTTCGACTACGGCACCTACCGGCTCGCCCGGTGGTTCGGGACGCAGATTACAGGCGGCTCGCTGTCGGTCCGTAGCACCGGCCATTACGGCCTGCGCATCGCCGGGGCGGCCGCGCGCGAGATGGTGCTGGCGGCGGCGGCGGAACGCTTCGGCGTGCGGCCGTCCCAGTGCCAGGTGTCGCTGTCGCGCGTCACGCATGGCGCCACTGGAAAGTCGGCGACGTTCGGCGAGCTCGGCGAGGCTGCCGCGCGGCAGTCGATCCCGTCTCATCCTGCCGTCAAGGATCCGGCCTCGTACACGCTGCGGCGGACGCCGCGGCCGCGGTTCGACATCCGCTCCAAGGTCGATGGCACCGCGGTATACGGGATCGACTTCACCCTGCCGGGTATGCTGTTCGCCGCCGCGGCCGTCGCACCGGTGTTCGGCGGCAAGCTGGTTTCGGTCGAGACCGCCGCGGCCGAAGCGATGCCGGGAGTGAAGCGCGTCGTCCGCCTCGAGGAAGCCGTCGCCGTCGTCGCCGACAGCTGGTGGCGCGCGAACAACGCGCTGTCGAAGCTGACTCCGCAATTCGACGACGCGGGGCACGGCGGTGTGACGACCGCGGGCATCTTCCAGGCTTTTGACGCGGCGCTCGGCGCACCGCCGGAGATGCCGAAGGGCTCGGTCAAGGTCATCACTGCGGACTACAAGGTTCCGTTTCTCGCGCACGCGACCATGGAGCCAATGGCGTGCACCGCGCGCGTCACGGCGGACGGCGCAGAGATTGGGCGGGGACGCAGGACCCCCTGAATGCCCGGAGCACCGCGGCGAAGGCGCTCGGCATGGACGCCGAGCGAGTGCGGGTTACGAACCTGCCGCTTGGCGGCGGGTTCGGCCGCAAGCTCCCCGGCTCGCTCGACTTCGTCGGGATGGCGGCCCGCATCGCGCAGGCGATGTCGCCGGCGCCGGTGAAGATGATCTGGAGCCGTGAAACCGACATGCAGCACGGCTACTACCGTCCGGCAGGGATGTCGCGCTTTGCAGGGGCGCTCGACGCCAGCGGCACGCCAATCGCGGTCTCATCGCACTACGCCGGCGGCGGTGACGGCGAGGCCACGTTCATGCCGTACACGATCGCCACGCGCAGCGACAAGTCGCGCGACGCCAAGCACCCGATCAGGACCGGGGCGTGGCGGTCGGTGCTCAACTCCCAGCACGGCTTCTTCAAGGAGTCGTTCATCGACGAGATGGCCCATGCAGCCGGCAAGGACCCGTTCGAGTTCCGGCGCGGGCTGATCGGCGACCGACCGCGCTTCAAGGCAGTGCTCGAGCGGGCGGCAGCGATGTCCGGATGGGGCGCGCCGCTGCTCACCGGCGAAGGGCGGGGCATCGCCATCACCGAGTGCTTCGGCTCGATCGTCGCGGAGGTTGCGCACGTCGCGGTGTCGCCGAACGGAACGCTGAAGGTGAAGCAGGTGTTCGCGGCCGTGGACTGCGGACAGCTGGTCAACCCCGACACTGCCGCCGCGCAGGTCGAGGGCGGGATCTGCTTCGGTCTCTCGGCAGCGCTGGTGGGCGCGATCACCATCGACAAGGGCCGGGTCGTCGAGAGCAACTTCTGGGATCACGAAATGATCCGCCTGGCCGATGCGCCGGCGATCAGCGTGACGTTCATCGACTCACTCGAGGCGCCGGGCGGGCTCGGCGAGCCCGGCGTTCCGGCGATCGCCGCGGCGGTGGCCAACGCGATATTCGCGGCGAGCGGGGTTCGAGTACGCGAGCTGCCAATCAAGAACACGTCGCTCGCGCGCACCTGAGCGCGGTCAGCGGCGGAACAGCTGCTCATAAGCGAGCGGCTGTCCGTCGCGCCACGGATGGTACGCGTTGGCAAAGTCGATCCGCTCACCAAGCGGCGGGTGGCTTTGTCGCCACAGCACGTTCAGCAGACCGGGCCGGGGCACCGCGAGCGCATCGGTCTGCAGCTTGACGAACGCATTGCCTGCACTGTGGCTGAACTGCGTGATCTCCAGCCCGAACCGATCGGCTTCATGCTCGAAGTGGCGGGTTAGGGCGTTGCCAACCGGCGCCGCGATCAGCGAGAAGACGCTGACCAGCAGCAGGAGCAGCGGGAGCGAGGCGATGTCGTCCATTCGCGAGAAACCGAACCGGCTGCCGTAGCGCCGCAGCACCGCGCCGGCCGTGCGATAGGCGCCGTAGAACAGCAGCATGATCAGCACCGTGTTCGCGGCCACCAAATACCACATGTGGCCGAGGACGAAATGGCCCATCTCGTGCCCCATCACGAAGAGCAGCTCGTGCTCGTTCATGCGCGCGATGGTCGTGTCCCAGAGCACGATGCGCTTGGTGTTGAACAAGCCGGCGACGTAGGCATTGAGCGTTTTCGTGTCGACGCTCTTCTCCACTTCGAACACGCGGCTGCCCTCGATGCCGGCCCGGTCGGCCAGGGCGAGAATCTGCGCCTCGAGCGCCTTGTCGTGCATCGGGCCAAACCTGTTGAAGAGTGGCGCGATCCAGATCGGCGCGACGAGATTGCCGGCGATGATGAACGGAATCAAGGCCAGCCCGCTGTACAGCCACCACCGTCGTGGGCTCTTGCGGAGCAGCAGATACGGGACCCAGATCACCAGCGGACCGATGATGCAGCCGAGGACAAGAGCCGTGAGCGTGTCGGTCCACCATTTTCCGAGCGTCTGGTTGGAAAGCCCATAGGCGTGCTGGCGCGAAAACTCCTCGTAGTAGGCACGCGGCAGGTCGACCACCGTCGTAATCAGCGTGAACAGGACGAAATAGAGAGCGAGCGCGAAGAACCAGCGGTTGCGCGCGACTCGCAGCGCCAGATCGCGCAGCCGCGCGGAGAGACCGGTGGCCAGGACGACGACGAGCACCAGCATCGACCAGACCTGGTTCCCCACCCACAGCCAGTTGCCCGAGCGGTAGTACTCCACGGCAAGCGGCGACGGCTCCGGCACGGCCACAGGCTGAGTCTCATCGCCGTTCTCCACCGCCGGTGTCGAAGCCGGGGGCGCGGGCGGCTGCGCGCGGATCGTCATCGAACCGAGCAGAAGCAGAATCGCGACGATAACCAGGCCCTTCACTCGCGGCGCCCTCCGCCGGAATCGTAACCCGTTCACACCGAGCCGGTACACGGCAACGCGGCGAGCGGAGCCTGCCTCCACCCGCCGCGCCGCCTTCTGCCTTCTGCCTTCTGCCTTGACGTTAGAAAGCGTACCGGATGCCCAGCCGCACCTGGAACGGCCGTTGGAACTGTTGCCCCGCCACGTTCGCCGAGGTCGGCGTACCGTAGTTCGGGTTCGGGACACCGAACACCGGGAAGTCCACGTTGTTGTTGTAGTCGAGCGTCCGCCGCAGGTTGAACAGGTTGAACACGTCGGCCAGCAGCGTCAGGCGGTCGTTATTGCCCATGTTGATCGAGTACGAGCCCTGGACATCCACCTGCGACTCGAACGGCGTCCGGGTCTTGAAACCGTCCACGGTCTGGAATCCGCCACCGCGCGGCGTGAGTGGCACCTCGCCGGTGTTCCCATAGGGCGACAGCCCTTCGAGAGCCGTCAGCGGCTTGCCGGAGCTCATATTGACGGCCAGGCCGAGCGACAGATTCCCGAACATGCGGTTGCCCGACACTTTGAACTGATGCGGCCGGTCGAGCGGCAGCGGTCCAGCGCCCGCCGAACCGAGATACCGGATGTCACCCTGATATCCGAACTGGTCGCGTCCGATGGTCGCGTACGACGGGTCGTTGGTCGGGAAGTCGTAGAGCGAGGTGATCCCGGGATCCGACTGGCCGTTGTCCTCGCGGAAGAATCCTTCGAAGGTCCCGTGGAGACGCGACCAGCGGTAGCTGGCAAGCATCGACCAGTTATTGGAGAAGCGGCGGTCGAAGGTCAGCTCCACGGCATCGTAGTCGTGCTGTGGATCCTCGAAGCTGGCGCCCAGCTGCGGATAACTGGTCGGGGAGCTCGCGTCCGGGTTGGTGAGGATGTACGCGACGCCGAGCTCGGTCCCGGGCAGCCCCAGGTCATAGGCGACCACCGGGATCGGGGCGACGTCCTCGATCACCCGGCCGATGTTCCGGTGGATGTAGCGCACGCCGAGGTTGATGTTCGGCCACGCCTCGTATTCGAAGCCGGCGACGAACTCGTCCTTGTAGGACAGCTTGGCGTTCTCGTCGATCTCACTGGGGTCGGTACCGGCCGGCACGTAGTGGTTTGTCTGGCCGCCGGCCAGCACTCCGTTCGGGACCGGCTGCGTCAGGTTGGCGTCGAAATAATCGGCGCGGCTGAGGCCGGCATCGGCGGACAGCGACCGCGCCGCCAGGTCGTTGGGGATCCGCGCGAAGAACCGCCCGTAGTTGCCGTACAAGCGGCTGCGGCCGTTTCCAAGCAGGTCGTAGACCGCACCGACGCGCGGCGCCCAGTTCCCCTTCAAGGCAAAGTCGTCGATCGTGTTCCCCTGCAGCGTGATCAGCTGCGAGGTGCCGACCAGCGTCTGCTGTTCGTAGCGGATGCCCGGGTTGATCGTCAGCCGCTCGCCGACCCGCCAGGTGTCCTGCAGGAAGAACGACCAGTAGTTCTGCGTCGTCACCCGCTCGCTGACGAAGTTCGCGCGCGTGACGCGATAAATTCGGTTAAAGGTGGGATCGGAGATGATGTTGACGCTCGCGCCGGTCAGGGTCTGCTGGCCGTTCGGCGCGGTGAACGTCGGCCCCGTCCGCTGGTTGGTATTGGCATACCGCACGTCCTCGTAGAGGAACCCGCCGCGAATCTGGTGCCCGCCCAGCATGTAGGTCGTCTTCGCGGCGTACTGCTGATTGAGCCCGTCGTTACCCTTCTCGTACAGCCCGATGCCGCCGGTGATGACCTGCGGCACGACGGTGGTGTCGGTCACGCGCCACTCGTCAACACTCGGCACCTCCGAGATCTTGTTCTGGGCGCGGGCATAGCTCAGCTCGGCGAGCCACGTCGGCTTGATCACGCCGTCGTAACGCACCGTCTGGTTGTGGCCGCCGTAGTCGAGCTGTGAGTACGACGACGTATCGACCACAGTCAACGACGAGGTCCGCTGCGGCCCCATGTCGCCATGTGCGGGATCGCCGAAGAACGACGCGTCGATGCGGTGCGTCGGCGTCAACTGATAGGTGCCCTTCGCGGAGTAGGAGGTGATGCGCCGCTTGCGATCGACGTCGCCGAGGCTGCGCAGCGGGAATCCTTCCGGAGCGGTGAAGGTCCGGGTCTCCCACGCCGGGTTGATTGCGCCGAAGAAGAACAGCCGGTTCTTGACCAAAGGAAAACCGCCCTCGACGCCGGTGTCCGTGCGGCTCTGGCCCACGGTGTTCACGGTGCCGTTTGGCGACTCGTAGGTCTTGTAGGCACCTTCGAGCTCCGAGGGCTGGAAGTAACCGAACACCGATCCACGCAGGTCGTTGCTCCCGCTCTTGGTGACCACGTTGACGACGCCGCCCATCGACTGTCCGAACTCGGCTTCGTAGCCGCCGGTCTTGACCTGCACTTCCTGCACGAAGTCGAACGGCGTGCCGGTGCCGAGCGAGCCGAAGACGATCGAGTAGGAGCCGACCGCGCCGTACCCTGTGTTGGTGATGTTCACGCCGTCCACGACGTAAAGGTTGTCGAGACCGCTCGAACCGGACATCGAGGGATTGGCGGTGCCGGCCGCACCGCTGCTGCTCACACCGGGGGCGAGATACAGCGCATCGGTGAAGCGACGCCCGACTGGCACGCGCTGCAGCAGATCGGCGCTGAGCACCGCGCCGGTCGTCGTCGACGTAGTATCGACGACCGCGGTCGTGCCGGTGACCTGCACGGTTTCCGTCAGGCCACCGACTTCGAGCGACATGTTCACCGTCGTCGTCTGGCCGAGGCTGACGGTGACGCCTTTCTGTTCGACCGTTTTGAAACCCTGCAACTCAGCGCGAACCACGTATTGCCCGGGAGTGAGGTACGGCACCCGGTATGAGCCATCAGCGTCGCTGACCGCTGTCTTGGCGCCCTGGCCCCCGGTGACCGTGACGGTTACGCCCGGCAGCGCAAGGCCTTGCGGGTCCTGGAGGCGGCCGGTGAGCGTCCCAGTTGTTTCTTGCGCGAATGCAGCTCCGGCCAAACTCAGCCAGAGTATTGCGAGCGCGATATGTCTGCACCTCGTCATTACCCAACTCCTGTTGAAAGCCGCCAATTAAGGGGGCACGAGCAGGCAGTTGGGAAGAAAGTTTGGTGCCACTTGTCACGGGACGGAAATTGGCACACTTGTCACGCAAATCGCGCGCTCCGCACCGCGATGAGCAACGTCGACCCAAATGTTGGATTTTTGGGACCAGCTATTTGGTGGCTAATGAAGAGCTTAAGCGGCAGAGGTAAAGGGCGAGGCGTCGGCTATTACCTATTACACCTGCGATTACTTCGCGGCGCAGGTCGCTGAGAGCATCGTCACCGACGTGATGTTAAGGCGGCTGACAGGCTCAGCTTTGATAAAGAGCGCCTTGATGAGCACGGTGTGTCCCTTGTGGGATGGCAGGTCGTACTCGGACACACCAATCAGTTGGAAGGTGTTCTTGCCAGCCGTCGGTCCCTTGTAGGGCTGCCCCCCGGGCGGACCGTTCGCGATGCTCGGCTCAGGCTCTGTCGCGCTCGTGAGCATCCACTTGTCGGCCTGCTGATCCAGGCAGCCGGCGACGGCGACGATGGGGACCTTGTCGGCGGGCGCCTGGGCGGCAACTGCAGCCACCATCGTGGCGCTCGCAGCGGTGATCGCCACGAGCGCCGTCACCATCATCTTCTCAATTTTCGAGATCACTCCGACTCCCGACTCCCGGTTCCCGGAACGATCTGCCTACTGCTGCTGCCGCGGCTCGCTGGTCGCCTTCGGCATCTTCGTCAGGTCGTGGCTGTCCACCGAGAACTGCGTCGTCGGCTGGTACATCTCGTCCCAGCTCTGCTCCGACCAGTAGACCGGCAGGTGCGGCGCCGGGTTCCACTTGTTCTTCGGCGAGTTGTCGTAGATCGCCACGTTGATGATCTTGCTGCCGGCCGGCACGTGCAGCGGTTTGTCGAGCTCGTACTGCACCTGCCAGTTGAAGTCGTAATTCGGCACGTCGAGTATCACCTCTTCGCGGCCGTCGGGTAGCACCCAGTCCACTTCATGCTCTTCCCGCGCAGGTGCATGTGCGGCGTGAGCGCGTAGAGCGTGATCGCCTCGTTGACCGGCGTCACGCCCATCATCTTGAAGTTCCCCTCGTAGGGCGGAATGGTCGGCGTCTTGCCGCGGCGGCCGGTGGTGTCGTCCGACTCGTAGAGCACTTCCTTGCCCATCGCGAAGTAGAGGCCCTTGCCGCCGCTGCCCGGGACCGGATCGCCGGCCTGGAGGTTCAGCACTTCGTGACGGACGGTGCCCTTCGCGAACCAGATCCCGAGGCGGCTGCGATCCTTCTCCTCTTGTCCGGTCGGGTTGTAGTGCATGACCCAGCGGATGTACTTCCCGGCCGGAATGCGCTTGGCGTAGCCCTCGGGGTGGGCTTCGATGCCGCGACCGGGCACGTACGAAATCAACTTGTCGGCGCCGGCCAGCGGCGCATCGTCACTGGAGCTCGCCTTCTTGCCCATCGGCTCGGTCGGCGGGATCTGCTTGCCCTTTTCGTCGTACAGATAGCCGTCCTTCACCGTGTAGCCATCCGGGATATCGACGACGTAGGCACCAGAGTGGTGAACCGTCGCGAAGTTGCTGGGACGGATTTCAATGGCCTGCGCCAGCTTGTCTTCGGTGAATGGAATCGGCTGGTAGAAATAGAGATACGCTTCCGCGCCCTCCGCCTTGATCGTCCACTCGACGGGCATCTCGAAGATGTAGTCAGGCTCGCCAAGCTGCCAGCCACTGGCGAACTTCGGCACCGGCGGCATGTCGGTGGGTTCGCCCTTCGGCGCGCTCGCCTTCACCCAGGCAACGATCGTGTCGATCTCCGGCTGGGTGAGGCTGCGATCGTTCCGCATCTTCATGCGAGTGCGCCATGTCGGCGCCCCAGGGCGGCATCTCGCGCGCGACCACCTTCTTCTCGATCGCCCGCGCCCACGGGCGGGTCGTTTCGTAGCTCAGGAACGACATCGGCCCGATCTCGCCGGGTCGATGGCAGCTTGCGCAGTGCTCGAACAGAATCGGCGCGACATCCTTGGTGAAGGTCGGGACCACCGTCGCCGCGGCCGGGGCCGCGGCCGATTGCGCCGACGACACGGTAACCGTGGTGAGCGCGAGGACGAAAGATCCTGCCAGAACCGCGAGCGCGCGCGTCATACCAAGCTCCTTGAGACGTAGGGCTACCGCTGGGCCGGCCCGAGGCCGGACCTGGGGACGAATGATAGCGCAGGACGCGAGGGTGCAGGGGTGCAAGGCTGCACAGGGTGCAGAGGGGTGCAAGGGTGCAGGGTGCAGGGGTGCAAGGGTGCAGGGGGGTGCAGGGTGCGGGCGAAATGCCTGCCGGCCGGGCTGGCTTGGGGATGGGCTGGAGTAGACTGATTCGTCCGGGTCCATGGAGCAGTCGCTGTCAGCTCTGATGAATGCCGCGGAGCGGGGAGAGCCGGCCGCCGCGGAGTCGCTATTTACCGCGCTGTACGCGGAATTGCACCGGATTGCCAAGCGCGAGTTGGCCCGTAACGGATGGGGCGTCAGCCTCGGCGCTACCAGCCTCCTGCACGAAGCCTACCTGGACCTCTCCAAGCACGACCCCGACCGCTTTCCCGACCAGCAGCGGTTCATGGGCTACGCCGCCCGGGTCATGCGCGGCCTCATCATCGACTACGCCCGTAGCCGCCAGGCCCAGAAGCGTGGCGGACAGTTCCAGCTGACAACGATTAGTACAGATGTAGCGGAGTCGGTGGCCGACGGGGCGGAGTTGACTGCGCTCGGGGCAGCGCTCGAAGAGTTGGCGGCGGTGGACCCGCTGCTGGCCGACATCGTGGACCTGAAGTTCTTCTGCGGGTTCACGGTGCCCGAGATCGCCGCCATGAAGCGGATGTCCGAACGCACCGTCGAACGAAGCTGGCAGAAGGCCCGCCTCTTCCTCCACCGCACGGTCCGAAACGATCTGCTCACGGACTGATGCGCCGCGCCTGTGTGGGCCGGCTAGGTCCACATAGAGACGCGCGATGTCCCGACCCTCGCCCGATACCTGGCATTCCATCAGCCCCTGGCTCGATGAAGTGCTCGACCTGCCGCGCTCCGCCCGGACCTCGTGGCTGCAGCAGCTTCAGGGCCGCGATCCGCGCGCCGCCCAGGCGATCGCCGGCTGGCTGCTCGAGTACGACGTCATGGAAGCCGGCGCGTTCCTCGAGAACCGGACGCCGCGGACGCCCGCGGTGTCGGCGCTCGCCGGGCTCGAAGTTGGTGCATATCGCCTGGTCGAGCCGATCGGCCAGGGCGGGATGGGCACTGTGTGGCTGGCCGAGCGCCGCGACGGCCAGTTCGATCAGCGCGTTGCCGTCAAGATGCTCAACGCGGCGTTGCTGGATAGCGCCGGTGGCGAGCGCTTCGCGCGAGAAGCAGGCATCCTCGCCCGGCTCACCCATCCGAGCATCTCGCGGCTGCTCGACGCCGGGATGTCGGCGATTGGCGCCCCCTATCTCGTCCTCGAGTACGTGCAGGGCGCGCACATCGATCGCTACTGCGACGAGCGGCGCTTCGGCGTCAACGCACGCCTGCGCCTGTTCCTCGAGGTACTCGCGCCGGTCGCGCACGCGCACGCCAACCTCGTCGTGCACCGCGACATCAAGCCAGCCAACGTGCTCGTCACCAGCGAAGGTCACGTCAAGCTGCTCGACTTCGGGATCGCGAAGCTGCTGCACGGCGCCGGCAACCCGACGAAATCCGGATCGCGCGACGGTGCGCTCACGCCGGCGTTCGCGGCACCGGAGCAGTTGACCGGCGCGCCGGTCACTACCGCCACCGACGTCTACGCCCTTGGCGTTTTGCTCTATCAGCTCCTGACCGGCCATCACCCGTCGATTGCCGGCGAAGTCACCCCGGCGACGCTCGTCGAATCCGTCGTCCATCGCGATCCGTCCCGCGCATCCGAGGTGATTCTCACTCGAGACACCGCGCCGGCGGCAGCCACTGACATCGCGCGCGCCCGCTCGACAACGCCCGAGCGACTCGCCCACCAGCTGGCCGGCGACATCGATACGATCCTCGCCAAGGCGTTGAAGAAGTCGCCGGCCGAGCGCTACGCCACCGTCGGCGCCTTCGAGGACGACATCCGTCGTTATCTGCGCCACCTGCCGATCGCGGCGCGACCCGATTCGGTCGGGTATCGGCTGCGAAAGTTCACGCGACGGCACCTCGTTCCGGTCACGCTGGCGAGCGTTGCCGCGCTCGCGCTCGTCGCCGGCCTCGCCGGGACCCTCTCGCAGGCGCGTCGCGCGACCGCCCAGGCCGAGCGTGCGGATCGACAGGCGGCTGAAGTGACCGCACAGCGGGACTTCGCGAGGCGGCAGCTCGCTCGGGCCGAGGCCGTCAACGACCTGAATGCATTCCTGATCGTGGACGCGGCACCGATGGGCGCGACGTTCACCGCGCGCGACCTGCTGGAGCGGGCGGCGCGGATCGTGGCGCGACAGGACGAGGATCCAGACGGCACGCGGACCGACTCGCTCATCTCGATCGGCGCGATCTACGACAACGTCGGCGAGACCGCACGCGCGACGCAATTGCTGCAGGAAGCGTACACTGCGGCCTCGTCGCAGCCGGACTCCACGTTGCGCGGACGGGCCGCCTGCGAACTGGGAAACAACATCGTCAAGACCGGCGACATCGCACGCGCGCGGCAGCTCATCGCCGAGGGACTCACGGCCATCCCGGATGGCCCCGAGTTCGCGCTGGCGCGAGCGCGGTGCCACATGGCCGGCGCCGGCGCGGAGAACTGGGCCGACGAAGGCGAGCGCGCGCTGGGGCACGCCAAGGCTGCGCGCGAAGCCGCGACCGCGGCCGGCGTGGTGTCCCCGCTGTTCTCGCTGAAGCTGTCGATGGAGCTCGCCGAAGCGACCCGAATGGCGAACCGATTCGTCGAAGCCAACGCCGCGTTCGCCGAGGCCTACGAGCAGCTCGTGTCGCTCGGCCGCGAGAGCACGGAACGGGCCGGCACGCTGCTCAACAACTGGGCGCTGGTGCTCGGCCGGCTGGGTCGCCCGCTCGAGGCCGAGAAGATGCTGCGCCGCTCGATCGCGATCAGCACCAGCGACGGCTCGGATGCGCGTGTGGAGCCGATCTCATGGGCCAACCTGGCGTATTCACTGTTCGATCTCGGACGTTACGAAGAGGCGCGAGCGCTCGCCGAGCGGGCGATGGTGCGCGCCCGCGAGAAGGGCGATCCCGTCGTCGCGGATCAGGCGCAGCTCGTCGCCGGGCGCGCCAACGTTGCCGCCGGCCACGTCGATCGCGGTGAACAGTTGCTCGACGATGTGGACGCTCGGTTCAGGCGGATGTTCGCGCCGGGACATGCCGCGTTTGCGGCCGTAGCGATGGACCGCGTCCGTGTGGCGATGGCGCGCGGCCAGCTCGAGCGTGCGGCCGAACTCGCGGATCACGCGGTCGCGCTCGTCGAGAGCGATCCGAAGTACCGCTCCAGTATCGTGCCGGCGCTAAGTCGCCGCGCCGAGGTGCTGATCGCGCTGAAGCGATTCAGCGCAGCCCGCGCGGATGCCGAGCGGCTCGTCGCGCTCACCCTCGAGGCTCGCCCCGGAGACGGCCCCTCGTCGAGCGTGGGACTAGCCTATCTCGCGCTCGGAGAAGCGCTCAACGGCGAGGAGCGGCGCCAGGAAGCCCGCGCTGCCCTCGAGCAGGCGCTCGCGAATCTGGAGGCAGCAGGGGGACCGGAATTCGCAGGAACGGTGCGGGCCCGCGAATTGTTGCGGGCCCGCCGCTGACGCGATCGCCTGGCGGCTTTCTCCTCTCAATGTCGATCCCCCAATAGAGGAGAAATTCAGATGTCACAGACTGCTATCCAGGAACCCAAAAAGGCCCGCGGCCCGCTGAACGGGGTCAACACGCCGAACCTCTTCGCCACCATCGATGTCGTCCGACAGAACCCGCCGCTGGCGAAGTTCCAGTTCCGGGCGACGAACCGCTGGGTGTCGGGGACGCACAGCCGCGGCACCGTCGAGACCTTCTATGGCGCCGGCAGCGAGCACTCGCACAAGCGGGTGTTCACGCTCGACGCCGATCACCCGGCGGTGCTCGTCGGCGACGACAACGCGCCGCTGCCCGTCGAGATCGTCCTCTACGGCCTCGCCGCCTGCATCGTCGGCGGCATCGCCAACGTCGCCGCGGCCCGCGGCGTCAAGCTGACCGAGGTCGAGGCCTCGGTCGAAGGCGACATGGACCTGCGCGGCATTCTCGGGCTGTCCACCGAGGTGCGCAACGGTTACGAGAAGATCCGCGCCACCTTCACCATCAAGGGCGACGCGCCCGAGGAGAAGCTGCGCCAGATCGTCGAGCAGTCGAAGGCCCGCTCGGCGGTGTTCGACATCATCACCAACAAGGTGCCGGTGGAGATCGGCATCAACGTCGGGTAGTCCGATGTACCACGCCGATTGTGTCGTGATTGGCGCGGGCCAGGCTGGCCTGGCGATGAGCCGCTGCCTCACCGACCGCGGCGTGGGCCACGTCGTCCTCGAGCGGGGGGGCGTGGCCGAGCGGTGGCGGAGCGAGCGCTGGGCCTCCCTGCGCTTGCTCACCCCGAACTGGCAGACTCGACTGCCTGGCTTCAGCTACGACGGCGCCGATCCCGACGGCTACATGACGATGCCGGAGGTGGTGGCGTTCTTCGAGCGTTATGCGGCGTCGTTTGCGGCGCCGGTGCACTCCGGAGTGGATGTGACACGCGTCACGCGTGACGAGCACGGCTGCTTCGAGATTGAAACATCGAAAGGTACGCTGGCGGGCGTCGAGTGTCGTCGTCGCGACGGGCTACTCGGATCTCCCCCACGTGCCGCGCCTGGCAGGCCGCGTGCCGACCGGCATCGCCCAGGTCGTACCCACTACTTATCGGCGTCCCGAGGACTTGCGGCCCGGCGGCGTGCTCGTCGTCGGCGCCTCGGCGTCCGGCATTCAGATCGCCGACGAGCTGCACCGATCCGGCCGCGACGTGACGATCGCCGTCGGCCATCACACGCGGCTGCCGCGGATGTATCGCGGTCGCGACATTCTCTGGTGGCTGGATCGGATGGGCGTCTTCGACGAAGCGGCGGATCGCGTCTACAGCGTCGAGGTCTCGCGCGATCAGCCGTCGCTGCAGTTGATCGGCACTCCCGATCGCCGCACGCTCGACCTGCGAGGGCTGCGGGCCCGCGGCGTGCGCGTGGTCGGACGCCTGCTCGATATCGCGCGCTCGGTGGCAAGGTTCGACGACAACCTCGTGGCGACGACAGCTGCGGCGGACATAAAGCTGGCGAGCCTGTTACGGCGCGTCGATGCGTTCATCAGCGCGAGCGGCATCAGCGCGCCGCCCGCCGACGAGTTCGAGCCCCACTGTCTCGGCTTCGCTGAGGCTGACACAGAGCTGGACCTGCGCAAGGCCGGAGTCTGCACGGTGGTGTGGGCGACCGGTTTCCGTCGCCACTATCCGTGGCTGCACGTGCCGGTGCTCGACGAGCGCGGCGAGATTCGGCACACGGGCGGCGTCACCCCGGTGTCCGGCCTCTACGTCATCGGCTTGCACTTCCTGCGCCGGCGCAATTCCAGCTTCATCGACGGAGTCGGTTCCGACGCCCGGGCCCTGAGCGCCCACTTGACGCAGTTCCTGCAACAGGGGACAGTCCCCATGACCTTTGTAAAGGGGGACAGTCCCCTGATCCGGATCGACTCAGGGGACTGTCCCCCTTTGCAGGCGGTTCCCGTGGGGGCGGCGTCGTGATTTCTGCAACAAAGATCAGCGGCGATTACGACGTGGTGGTGATTGGCGCGAGGCCGGCGGGAGCTGGGACGGCTCGCCTCCTGGCACGGCAGGGACGGCGCGTCCTGATGGTTGACCGCGGCCAGTACGGGAGCGACACGCTCTCCACGCACGCGCTGATGCGCGCCGGCGTGCTTCAGCTCGCGCGCTGGGGCGTCCTGCCGCGCGTGATTGCGGCCGGCACCCCACCGGTCCGCTCCGCGACGTTCATCTACGCCGACGAGGAGATTCGCGTCCCGGTCAAATCTCGCGATGGCATCGACGCGTTGTACGCGCCGCGCCGCACGGTGCTGGACCGGCTGCTCGTCGATGCGGCCGGAGAGGCGGGCGTGCACGTGGCGTACGGAACGACTCTCGCCGATCTCATGCGCTCCGCCGATGGCCGGGTGAGCGGCGTCGTGCTGCACCAGGAATCCGGCGCCACCACCCAGGTCCGGGCACGTCTCGTCGTCGGCGCCGACGGGCGGCGCTCCGCCGTCGCGCGCCTCATCGGCGCGGAGGTGACCAGGCAGGGACCGTCCGCCGCCGCCAACGTGTTCGGCTACTGGGCGGGTATCCCGGTCGAAGGCTATCGCTGGTACTACCGACCCGGCCTCAGCGCCGGTGCGATCCCGACCAACGACGGACACACCTGCATCTTCGCCTCGGTACCTGCGGCGCAGTTTGGCACGGTCTTCCGTCACGACCTCGAGGCCGGCTACCGGAGAGTCATCGCTGAGCTCGCTCCGGATCTCGCCGCGCCGATTCGGGCTGCGACGCTCGCCGCGCCGCTCAAGGGCGCACCAGGGCAACCGGGGTTCTTCCGGCGATCCGCGGGCCCTGGCTGGGTGCTGGTCGGCGACGCGGGCTACTTCAAGGATCCGCTGACCGCCCACGGCATCACGGACGCGCTCATGGACGCGGAGTACCTGGCTCGAGCGATCGCCGAGGATTCGGACGCGGCGCTGTTAGGCTATGTTGAGGATCGCGATCGGCGCGCGGCGCAGCTGTTCGACATCACCGACCGCATCGCGTCGTTCGCCTGGACGCTCGACGAGGCCCGGGTGCTGCACAAGCAGCTCGCAAAGGCCATGGCTGACGAGGTAACGGGCCTCATCACCTTGACTCGAGAGGCGACGCCGGTATGACAGTCGCGGTTGGACAGACGGCAACCCGGCAGCTGACGCTGACCGCGGAGCACGTCCGCAAGTATTCCGAGATCTCAGGTGACTACAACCCGCTGCATTACGACGAGTCGTTCGCCGCCGCGACCCGCTTCGGCCGGCTGGTCGTGCAGGGCGGCCTTACGACCGGTCTGCTCCACGCGCTGGTCGCCACCGATCTCCCGGGACCGGGCTCGGTGTTCCTGAGTCAGAACTGGAAGTTCACGGCGCCGGTCTTCATCGGCGACACGATCACCGCGCACGCCGAGGTGCTGAGCGTCCACCCCAGCAAACCGGTGACGCACCTGGCAGTCAAGGTCACGCGCCAGGACGGCGAGACCGTGCTCGAGGGCGAGGCGTGGTGCTACCGGTTCCGAAGCGAAAAGTGAGAAGCTCAGCTTCCACTCCTCACTTCGTGCCGTAGTTCGGGCGTCGTGGCGCCGAGCCACGCAGTACACAGCAGGCATCCGATTCCGCCCGACACCACCGAGATCGGCGCCCCCACCCAGTTCGCGACGACGCCGGCTTCGAGCTCGCCGAGTTGCGGGCCGCCCTGGAAGAACAGCATGTTGACCCCGGTCATGCGCCCGCGGAGGTGGTCCGGTGTCTCGAGTTGCCTGATGACGTTGCGGATCACCATGCTCACCGTATCGGTCGCGCCGGTCAGCGCGAGGCAACCGAAGGTGACCCAGAACGATCGCGACAGGCCGAAGACCACCGTGGCCAGCCCGTACCCGCCGACCGCCCACAACAGCACCTGTCCTCGCCGGCGAATACGCGGCATCGCCGCCACCATCGCCAGGCTGGTCACGACCGCGCCCGCTGCCGGCGCCGCGTACAGCCAGCCGTAGCCGCGCGCCCCGACGTGCAGGATGTCCTGAGCGAAGATCGGCAGCAGCGCCGTCGCCGACGAGAAGAACGTCGCGAAGAAGTCGAGGAGCATCGTCGAGCGGATCAGCGGCGCACGGAACACGAACCGCAGTCCCTCGAGCGCGGCCCGGAGCGACACGTCGTTCTGCGTGCCATCAATCGGCTCGCGCTTCGGCAGGTCACGCATCATCAACAGTGCGACCACGACCGCCCCGAACGACACCGCATTGGCAACGTAGACCCATGCGACGCCGCCGATGGCAATCGCGATACCGCCGATCGACGGCCCCGCCACCGACGCGACCTGGAACATGATCGTGTTGAGCGTGATCGCGTTCGGCAGGTGCTCGCGCGGCACGAGCGACGGGAGGAGCGCGTTGCGGGCCGGCATGTCGAACGCGCCGACCGCGGCGCCTAGCGCGGCCAGCAGGTAGATCGGCCACACCACCGTGACACCGCGCCAGGCCAGCACCGCCAGCGTCAGCGCGACCCCGACCGACGCGAGCTGGGTCCCGAGCATGAGCCTTCGCCGATCCCAGGCATCGGCGAGCACGCCGCTCAACATCGAGAACAGCACGATCGGCACGACCTTCACGAGGCCGACCATCCCAAGGGCAAGACCCTTGTTGCCGGGCACGAGCAGCGACACGTGCCACAGCAAGCCCGCGTTCTGCATCATCGATCCGGTGAACGAGAGCAGCAGGCCGATCCAGAGAAGGCGGAAGTTGCGGTGGCGAAGAGCGACGACGGACGCGGGCAGACTCATCAGGGAGCGGCGCGAGGGGGCGGCGGAGACTATTGTCGCCCAAAGCACCGCTTCCTACCTGATTGCACCCCTCACTTCTCGGTTTTCACCTCCGACACGATCTGCGGAATCAGGGTGCCGTAGACGTCCGTCAGCCGCATATCGCGGCCGTTGAAGCGGTAGGTCAGCTTCTTGTGCTCCAGTCCCAGCAGGTTGAGCATCGTCGCGTGCAGATCGTGGTAGGAAATCGGCTGCTCCATCGCCTTGTAGCCGAAGTCGTCACTCGCCCCGATGACCTGGCCGCCCTGGATTCCCGCTCCTGCCATGAGCACGGTCTGGGTGCCGGGGTTGTGGTCGCGCCCGACTCCGCGCTGCGAGATGGGCATCCGGCCGAACTCGGAGTGGAGAATCACCAGCGTCGAATCGAGAAGTCCGCGGGCTTTCAGATCGACCAGCAGGCCGGCAATCGGCTTGTCCACTTCCGCGGCGTGCTGGGTGTGGTTCGACTTCACGTCACCGTGCGCGTCCCAGGTGTCCACGTTCTGGTTGCCGACGCCGCCCGAGAACACCTGGACGAAGCGGACGCCGCGCTCCACCAGCCGGCGCGCCATCAGGCACTGCCGGCCGAAGGGCTCCGTGGCCTTCTCGTCGAGGCCGTACAGCTTCTTCGTCGGTTCCGACTCACTGGCCACGTCGACCGCGTCCGGCGCGCAGCCCTGCATGCGGTAGGCGAGCTCGTACGACGAGATGCGCGCGGCCAGCTCGGTGTTGCCGGGATACTTCTGCATGTCGAGCTCGTTCAGCTTGGCCAGCGCGTCGAGGCGCATGCGCTGATCCTCGGGTGACACGCCAGCCGGCGGCTTGAGATCGACGATCGGGTCGCCGCTCGAGCGGAACAGCGTCCCCTGGTAGGCGGCCGGCATGTAGCCGGCGCTCCAGTCGTTCGGGCCGCCGAGCGGACCGCCGCGCGCATCGGTCATCACGACGTAGGCAGGCAGGCTGGAGGACTCCGAGCCGAGCCCGTAAGTGACCCAGGAGCCGACGCTCGGGAAGCCGAGATTGATCTGCCCGGTCTGCATCTCGTAGGTGCCCTGCACGTGATCGTTCGAACGCCCGTACACCGAGCGCAGGAACGCGAAGTCGTCCACGTGCTGGCTGAGGAACGGGAAGATCTCCGACACCTCGACGCCGCTCTGACCGTAGCGCTTGAAGCTGAAAGGGCTCGGCATCAGCGGCCCGGGCGAGCCCTGACGGACGATGACGTCGCCCTTGACCTTGTCGTCGATCGGCTGGCCGGCGTACTTCGTCAGCGCCGGTTTCGGGTCGAACGTGTCCATCTGGCTCCAGCCGCCGCCCATGAACAGGGAGATGACAGCGGTCGCGCGCGGCTTGAAGTGGGGCGCTTTCGGCGCGTACGGATTGACGCCGGTGGTTGGCGTGGAGCAGGCATCGCCGGGGGGCGCCGACGCGGCCGCCAGCAGTCCTTCGCGTTCCAGGAGCCAGGCGAGCGCGACACCGCTGATGCCTCCACCCGATCGGAAGAGGAACTCACGCCGATCCCAGAAATACCGGTTGCAGCGGTGGGACACGGATCACCTCATGTAAACGAACTCGTCGAGGTTGAGCAGCACGTGGGTGAACGAGGCCAGCGACTGCTTCGCGATGAGATCCAGCGCAATCGCCATCTCCTGGCGCGTCGGCGAGCGGCCGACGGCAATCCGATAGGCGAGATCGACCTGCGACTCGGGCTCGCGCGCCTGGCTGGCCACTCGCTCGGCAAGCCGCTCGGCCTGGGCAAGCACGAACGGGTTGTTCAGGAGCGTCAGCGCCTGGGTCGGCACGGTGGACACGTTGCGTGCGCCCGAGACGACGTTCATGTCGGGGTGATCGAACGTGTCGAACATCGGATACGGCAGCGATCGGCGGCGGTAGACGTAGACACCGCGGCGCCACGCCGCCGGTCCCTCCGGCGAGTTCTCCCACTTGCCGCGATACTGCCCGGTCAGGATGTCCTTCGGGATGAACGGGAAGATCGGCTCGCCGCCAACCTCGAGGTTGATGTTGCCGCCGACCGCGAGCATGTTGTCGCGGACGATCTCGGCCTCCAGGCGCTGCGGCCGGAAGCGCCACAGGTAGCGATTCTGGGGATCCGCCGCGGCGCTGGCCGCATCGTCGAAGCTCGAAGCCATCTGGTAGGCCTCGGACATCATCATCAGCTTGTTGATCGTCTTGATGCGCCAGCCCCGATTCATGAACTCGACCGCCAGCCAGTCGAGAAGCTCGGGATGCGTCGGGGGCTCCCCCATCTTCCCGAAGGTTCTCGAGCGTGGATACGATGCCGCGGCCGAAATGCTTCTGCCACAGACGATTGACGATGACCCGAGCGGTGAGCGGGTTGTCCGGCGAGGCAATCCACTTGGCGAGCGCGAGCCGACGGCCCGAGGTCCGGCCGTCGGCGCGGGGAATCACCGTCGGCGGGTTGCCGTAGGTGGCCACCTGCACGAAGCCGGGCTGCATCTGCGGGCCGCGGCTCTCGGGGTCACCGCGGACCAGTAAGTACGAGGGCGGCGTTTCGTATCGCGCCGGCCCCTTGTGCAGGTAGCTGCCCGGGAACGGCGGCGGGATCCGGCACTTCGGGCAGCTGACGACCTCGTCGCCCTCGCCCAGCGGCGAGAAGCGATAGTCGCCGTCGGTGACGATCTCCGCCATCGGCAGCGCCGGCGGACGCTCCTTCTCGAGCGCGGCGATCTGGGCCTGCAGATCGCGCTTCGTGGTGAGGTCCTCCGGCGACAGCGCCTTGTCGATCTCGGCAGCGGGCGCGTTGACCGCCTCGAACACCTGGACGGCCAGGAGCCGCTCGCCCGGCGTCCGCTCCGCTTCCGGCTTCGCCGCGGCGCGATAGATCTCGTCGGAGAAGCGCGCCTTGATCATCGCCAGCTCGATCCGGTCGCGATGCGGCTTCTCCAGCGCGGAGAGACGCGCACGCAGCGCGTCGCGGCGGGCGTTGATGTCCTCGTTCTTCGCCAGGTAGGCCTCAGCCTCGGCCGGCGGCGCGAGCGGGACGGCGGTTTCGACGTAGCCGAAGATCGACGCCTGCATCGCGTAGTAGTCCTTCTGCCGGATCGGATCGAACTTGTGATCGTGGCAGCGCGCGCAGTTGATGGTCAGCCCCAGCGTGCCCTTGCCGATCGTCGCCAGCACGTCGTCGAGGTAGTCGAAGCGGCGCTCGGGGTTGTCCTTCTCACGGAACAGCACGCGCGGGCCCATCCGCAGGAAGCCGGTCGCGACCAGTGCTGTCGAGCGATCTTGCCGTCCATCTCGTCACCGGCGATCTGCTCGACGAGGAACTGGTCGAATGGCTTGTCGTCGTTGAAGGCACGGATCACGTAGTCGCGGTAGCGCCAGGCATTGGGCCGGTGCACGTCGTACTCGAAACCGCCGGAGTCGGCGTAGCGGGCGACGTCGAGCCAGTGACGGCCGTAGCGTTCGCCGTAGTGCGGCGAGGCCAGCAGCGAGTCGATGAGACGCTCCCAGGCGTCGGGGCGATCGTCGGCGACGAAGCGCGCGACCTGCTCGGGCGATGGCGGCAGCCCGACGAGGTCGAGGTAGGCGCGGCGGACCAGCGTGCGCCGATCGGCGCGCGGTGCGGCGGTCATCCCGCGCGAGGCGCGCGCCTGCTCGAGAAACCGATCGATCGCGCTCGTGAGATTCTTCCGCTGGACGCTGGGCAGCGGCGTCTGCATCGGCCGCTTGAACGCCCAGTAGCTGCGCTCCTCGTCGGTGAGCGGACGGTCCTCGAACATGGCGGCCGCATCGGCGGGAGCCGCAGCCGTCGCAGCCGCGGCGGCGTCCACACGCGCGCCTTCGTCGATCCAGCGCTTCAGCGCCGCGACCTCGGCGGCGGCTGAGCGGCTCGCCGCGCATCGGCATCGCCGGCTCGGCGAGTCCGGCCACGTGCCGGTACATCGGACTCGTTCAGCGTTGCCGGGAACCAGCGCGGCCCCGTGCGCCCCGCCTTCGATCGCCGACTCGCGGGTGCGCAGATCGAGCTTCGACAGCTTCAGCTTGTCGCCGTGGCAGCCGAGACACTTCGCCTGAAGAACGGGGTGGATCTCGGTAGCGAAATCGACAGCAGGCTGACCCGGACCCGCAGGCGCGGGTCGACTCTGTGCGCCGAGGAAGGCGACCGCCCATGCGCAAGCGACTCCGACGCCGACCGACAACGGGACGAGTCGCTGCGACATGAGAGCTCCCTGTAAGGCTTCAGGCTTCAGGCTCTGGGCTCTAGGCCTGTCACGCTGTCACACCGTCTAAAGATCGTCCTTCAACGTTGCTCGTTCGCACTCAGCTGACACGCCGCCCGTGACACCCGGACGAGTCTAAAGCCTGGAGCCCAGAGCCTGGAGCCTGGGCTCGGCGAAGCCTACCGCCCGCGCTTCGCCTTGGCTTCGTCCGCCCGCGCGCCGGCCAGGATGCCGATCATCGCGTAGTTGCCCTCGTGGCAGGCGTATTCGTAGATGAGTCCGTCGGTCTTCTTCAGCCGGATCATGAACGTGCACGGCCTGGTCCAGGTCTTCGGATCGTCGACGGTGATCTCCCAGTTGATGAAGTCCGGGCTGACGCGCGTGTAGCGCTCGGTGAGCTTCACGTCGGGCGTCGAGCCCTGGAAGCCGTTGAGGTAGTTCGTCGTCTCGACCACCAGCGTGTCGCCTTCCCACCGGCCGCGCGAGTCGCCGTGCAGCTGGCGGATGCCCGCCGGCAGGTGCGGCTGTCGCCGTCATCGGCACGACGCGCGCGTCGTGAATCATCTCCTGCAGCAGCGACGACGGTCTCGGGCGACTGGATGATCTGGACGTAGCTGTTGTAGTTCGGCGCCGGTGCGCGGCGCGCCGTAGGAGATGCAGCGCTCCGACAGCGGACGATCTTCGGGACCGTCGGCCGGGCCGCGCGGCCGCTCTCGGACCTTCGCGCGCGGCCGCGGCTCGGCACGACCGCGCTCTCGGCCTCGCGGCGTCAGCGGCGGAAACTGGCCGTCGGGCGGATCGATGATGAGCGACGTCCGGTTGTCCCACTCGCGGTCGGCCATCCAGAACTGGTTGTAGTTGCCGGTGGTCGGGTCGTAGGAGACCTGGTCGAACTTCCCTTGTCCTTCGCGTCGAGCAGCTAGCTGCACGAAGTTGCCGAAGATCGCGTCGCCGCCCTGATCGACGGCCTGCGCCGACCAGTCCGCTTCAGCTCCTCGACCTCGGCGTCGGTCAGCGTCGTCTTGTCCTTCCACTGCGCGGGCGCGTCATCGGCGTGACGCTGTTGTTGCCCCAGACGCCCTGCAGATCGGGCTGGCCGTCCGGCGTGCGCGGCACCTTCCAGCCGGCTGGAGCGTCGGGCGGCCGCGGCGGCGGGCGCAGCCGGCCATGAGGGTCACCGCGAGGAGGAGCGCCTTCGACACGCGGCGGTCCGCATCAGGTGATACGCGTGGCGCGTCGTCACGCAGCGTAGCCGCGCTGTGTTCGCACAGCGGCGGCAGTTGCCCGTCCAGTGCTATGCTCGCCCCAGATCGAGGAGGTTCGGCATGCCGCACGGAAATTCTGGAGCATGCGGCTGGCCGGCGCCGCGGCTGATTGCGCTCGGCGGCCCGCTGCTCGGCCCACCATGCGTTCTCGTCGGAGTTCGACGCCAACGCCCCGGTCACGCTGCAAGGGCCGGTCACGAAGGTCGAGTGGATCAATCCGCACGCCTGGATTCACCTCGAGGTGACCAGGCCCGACGGCAAGACCGAGACCTGGATGGTCGAGGGCGGCACGCCCAACACGCTCCAGCGCCGCGGCATCACCCGCGATTCGGTCAAGATCGGCACGGTCATCGTCGTCGCCGGCTTCAAGTCGAAGGACGGGACCCTCCGCGCCAACGGCCGCGACATCACGTTCCCCGATGGCCGGACGCTGTTCATGGGCTCGTCGGGGACGGGCGCGCCGCGCGACGGTCCGCGATCCCAACGAGCCGGTCAAGAAACCGCCAAGCGATTGAACCCGTAATGACCGGAGATGGCGCAGATGCACAGGGGGGCGGCGCTGCTCGTCGTCGCGGGCGGGCTGGCCGCAATCGTCGTGACGGCCTGCGCGCCGGCGCGGCCGCAGGCGTATCGCGCGCCGCGGACGCCTGACGGCACGCCGGACTTCAGCGGTATCTGGCAGGCGAACAACACGGCCAACTGGGATCTCGAGGCGCATGCCGCGAAGCAGGGGCCGGTGTTCGCGCTCGGGCGCCGCGTTCAGCGTGCCGGCCGGCATCGGCGTCGTGGACGGCGACGGTGCGATTCCGTATCGGCCCGAAGCGCTGGAGAAGAAGCAAGAGCAACGGCGCGAAGTGGGTGACGCTCGATCCCGAGGTCAAGTGCTTCATGCCCGGCATCCCGCGCGCGACCTACATGCCGTATCCCGTTCCAGATCGTGCAGTCCGCCGACAACGTGCTGATGACCTATGAGTTCGCCAGCGCCAGCCGCGTGGTGCGCATGAACAGCAAGGAGCAAGAGCCCGGCCCCGGCGTGGATGGGCTGGTCGATCGGCCGCTGGGACGGCGAAACGCTGGTCGATCGACGTCACCGATCACATGGAAGAGACCTGGTTCGATCGCGCCGGCAACCACCACAGCGACGCGCTGAAGGTCACCGAGCGCTACACCGCGATCGACGCCGAACACGCTGCAGTACGAGGCGACGATCGAGGATCCGAAGGTCTTCTCGACGCCGTGGACGATCAGCATGCCGCTCTACCGCCGGCGCGAGCCGAACGTGCAGCTGATGGAATACAAGTGCGTCGAGTTCGCGGAGGAGCTGATGTACGGCCACCTCCGGAAGCGTTCCGAAGCGAGAAGCGAGAAGTGAGAGGTGTCCACAGACACGCCGCGGCGCAACCGGACGTTCTTCGCGTCGCTCGGGCGGGCGGACAGGCCGCTCGCGGCGCTCTGGTGGGCTGTTCTCACCTTGAGGGGCCTCCTCCCCGCCGGGTTTGCGATCGCCATGGGCTCCCTGGTCGGCGCCGTGCAACAGGGCAACGACCTCACCCAGCCGCTGGCGGTGGTCGGCGTGATCTTCGTCCTCCTCCAGGTCCTGCCGCCGCTTCATCGCGCCATCAGTGAGAACCTCGGCGACCGGATGGCCGCCTGGCTGTATGACAAGCTGACCGGGGCGTGCGTCCGTCCACCCGGCATTGGCCATCTGGAGGATCCG
Organism: uncultured Acidobacteriota bacterium; assembly: GCA_963709325.1. Classification (GTDB taxonomy): domain Bacteria; phylum Acidobacteriota; class Vicinamibacteria; order Vicinamibacterales; family UBA2999; genus VFZN01. The sequence continues at coordinate 2,094,795 of CAVPVV010000003.1, forward strand.
ACGCTCGCCGGCGATCTGACGATCGCGCGCGACTTCGACCTGGGGATGACCGGGCCGCCCCTCTCGATCTCGCTGGAGTTCATTGCCGGCGGACTGGTCGAGATGATTGCGGGCATCGCGTCGGCGCTCGTCCTCGCCGCGTTCGCATGGTGGGCGCCGCTCCTGCTGGGCGGCGCGTGGGCCGCCACCCACTGGTGGCTGCGCGAGAGCGCGGTGTGGCGCGACCGCAACACCGAGGTCGTTCGGAGCGCACAACGCGACGCTGAGTACGCCTACCGCCTCGCCGTCGAAGCCGCTCCCGCCAAGGAACTGCGGCTCTTCGGCCTGGCCGGCTGGACGCTCGAGCGGTTCGTCGATCGGCGGACCCGGCTGCACACGCTTCAGTACGAAGCGACGCGCCTCCGCGAAAAGCCGGTCATCTGGAGCCTGCTCGTGGTGCTCCTCGCCAACGTGGTCGTGTTCCGCGCGCTCGCCTCAGCGGCGTTGAGCGGCGCAATCCCGCTCGGCGACGCCGTCATGTACGCGCAGGCCGCGGTCGCCACGTCGCTGATCGCGTTCGGCGGCCTCAGCTGGGCACTCGACGGCGCCGCGCCGCCGGTGTCCGCGGTACTCCGCCTCGAGCCGGCCATGAAGGCGGCCGGGGCCCTCCCGCCCGGTGGCGCGAACGCGCGCAGTTTGCCGGCCCGCGAGATCCGCTTCAAGGACCTGTCGTTCGGCTACCCCGGCGGGCCGCTCGTCCTCGATCACTTCGACCTGACGATTCCCGCCGGTTCCTCGCTCGCGATTGTCGGTCAGAACGGTGCGGGGAAGACCACGCTGGCCAAGCTGCTGTGCCGCCTTTACGATCCGCAGTCCGGGGCGATCGAGATCGACGGCCGCGACCTGCGCGATCTCGATCTCGGCGACTGGCGCGCGCGCATTACCGCGGTGTTCCAGGACTTCATCCGCTTCGAGCTGCCCTTGCGCGACAACGTCGCGCCGGCGCAGGCGCCCGACGACAAGGTGCTGGCCGCGCTCGAGGCGGCCGGCGCCGCCCGTTTGGCCTATCTCGACACGGTGCTCGCTCGCGGCTACGACGGCGGCACCGAGCTGTCCGGCGGCCAGTGGCAACGCATCGCGCTCGCGCGTGCGCTCTGTGCCGTCTCGATGGGAGCAGCCGTCGTACTGCTCGACGAGCCGACGGCCCAGCTCGACGTGCGCGGAGAATCCGAGATCTTCGAGCGTCTTTTGGCAGCCACCCGTCACTGCACGACGATCCTGATCTCGCACCGGTTCTCGACCGTCCGGCACGCCGATCGAATCTGCGTGCTGGAGCATGGCCGGGTGATCGAGCTCGGGACTCACGACGAGCTGATAGCAAAGAACGGCCGGTATCGAACGATGTTCGATCTCCAGGCGCAGCGCTTCCAGGTTCCGGAAGGCGAGGAGGACATGACGTATGACGTCCTCTGAAGCGAAGCGCATTGAGGGGTTAGACGAGCTGCCGCCGGCGCTGTCGTCGATGTGGCGCCTGTGCCGGCTCGGTTACCGGCACGAGCCCCGGTTGATGTTGTGGGCGTTCGTGCTGTCGCAGCTGGCCGCGCTGCCCGACGCGCTGCTCGCGCTCTGGCTGATGCTGCTGGGCAGAGGTGTCATCGAGAGCCGCCCGTGGCTGGTCACCGGATCGGCCATCGGCCTCGGTGTGTCGGCCACCGCCACGTGGCTGCTGCAGACGGTGAGCACGCGCGTCCAGCGACGCTTTCGCGACAAGGTCACCATCGCGCTGGAATCGCACGTCGCGCGGCTGCAGGCCTCGATCGTCACAATCGCCCATCACGAACGGCCCGAGATCCTCGACCGGCTCGCGATGCTTCGCGATCAGGTGTTCGTCCTGGACCACATGTACATGTCGGTGTTCGCCACCGTCGGCTGGATCCTTCGCCTGGCGGTGACCTTGGCACTGCTCGCTTCGGTCCACATCGCGCTCGTACTGCTCGCGGTGTTCGCGCTGCCGACCGTCTGGGTCTCGACCTGGCGCCCGGCGGTGGAACGTGCCGCCCTGCAGAGCGGCGCGCAGGCCAACCGTCTGGCGCGTCACCTGTTCACGACCGCGACCACCGCGCCGCCCGGCAAGGAAATACGGGTCCTGGGCATCGGCGACAAGCTGGTCACCGAGCGGCGCTCGGCCTGGGAGATGGGCTTCGCACCGATCGCCTCGGCGCGCTGGGCCACCGCCGGATGGCAGACGCTCGCCTGGGCCATCTTCGGCACCGCATATGTGGGCGCGATCGTGTTCGTATCGGCGGTGCTCGGCCGCCCGGCGGAAAGCGTGCTGCTGGTGCTCGCGGCCGGAGCGCGGCTCTCCGCCTACGTCGGCGCGACAGTTGGTGAAATCGGGTTCCTTCGCGGTTTCTGGATGGACGGGTCGCGCCGGTTGGCGTGGCTCGAAGACTACGCGGCAGCTCTCGAGGCCGCGGCGGACGCTCCGGTACCCGATGCCATCACCCGCGGCATCCGTTTCGACCGCGTGTCGTTCGCCTATCCCGGCACCTCGCGCATCGTGTTGAACGACGTCTCCCTGACCCTGCCCGCGGGATCGGTTGTCGCCATCGTCGGCGAGAACGGCGCCGGCAAGAGCACGCTGGTCAAGCTGCTCGCCCGGATGTACGAGCCGACATCAGGCAGCATCCTGGTCGACGATCGGCCGCTCGCGCGAATGCCGGCGGCCGAGTGGCGAGCCCGGCTGGCCGGCGCTTTCCAGGATTTCTACCGCTTCGAGTTCCAGGCTCGTCACACCGTCGGACTCGGCGACGTTACGCGATTGCACGACGGCGCCGCGGTCGAGACCGCGGTCGGCCGGGCCGGAGCGGAGGACGTGATCCTGAAGCTGCGGTCGGGCCTGGACACCCAACTCGGGCCAACCTGGCCCGGCGGATCAGAGGTGTCGTTCGGACAATGGCAGAAGCTGGCGCTGGCCCGCGGCTTCATGCGCGACACGCCGCTCCTGCTGGTCCTCGACGAACCGACCGCCGCACTAGACCCCGAGACCGAGCACGCGCTCTTCACGCGCTACGCGGCGGCGGCGCGAAACAGCAGCAGCGGCCGGATCACCGTGCTCGTGTCGCACCGCTTCTCGACCGTTCGCATGGCCGACCTCATCGTCGTGCTCGACGGCTCACGCCTCGTTGACGTCGGCACCCACGAGGAGCTGATGGCCCGCGGCGGACAATACGCCGAGCTCTACGCAATCCAGGCGAAGGCGTATCAGTGAGGAGCTCGCACGGCCTTCCCCGGGCGCGCCGCGGTCACCTCGCCTCTTTCGACCACCATCTGCCCGTTGACGATCACGTAGGGAATGCCCGCCGACGGAATGCTCGCGTCTTCGTAAGTGGCGCGATCGATGACGCGCGCGGGATCGAAGACGGTGATGTCGGCGTCGGCGCCCGGTGAGAGGCGTCCCTTGCGAGCCATCGCCGGCGTCCGTCGTTCGAGCCGTCGCGCCGGCTCCACCGTCATCCGCCTGAGCGCGTCCATCATCGGCACGACGTGCTCGTCGCGCACGTAGCGGCCAAGGACCTTCGCGAACGTTCCCGAGGTTCGCGGATGGCCGCGCCCGTTCTCGATGAAGCCGTCGCTGGCAATCATGGATAGCGGGCTGACGATAGCGGCGCGGGTCTGCTCCTCAGAGCGGCCGTGGATGATCACCGTGCCACCGGTCTGTCGCGCCTTCTCGAACGTCCGCCGCGTCAGGCGCTCGCCGGTGGACACCAACTGGTGCTGCGCGAAGCGCTCCTCGGGCCAGGTACGCCAATCGTCGAACAGCGCGGACTGGATCTCCGTCATCCCCGCACCGTAGGGATAGGCCTCGGTTGTGACGTCCTGCCCTGCGTCGCGGGCTCGCTGAATCCTCGCGAGGAACTCGGCGAGGTCGTCCCCGGCAACTGAGTTCACGTGGACGATGTGGAGCGCCGTCTTGGCGTTGGCCGCGGCGTGGAGCGTGTCGTCGAGACCGGTCAGCCCGTCGCGCATGTGGATGTGCGCCGAGGTACCGCCTTCGGCGGAAACGCGGAACATGCGCTCGATCTCGGACATCGGTGCGCCGGGCGTGTAGGCGCTGCCGAAGCCCATCGCTACGGCACCCTCGGCGATACCCTTGCGGAGAATCGCCTCCATCTCGGCCATCTGCGCGTCGTTGGCCGGGCCGGTGCCGCCAATGCCGGCCGGCAGCAGGCCCTTGCCGGGATCGCCAAGCACCTTCATGCGCGCCGGGATGTGACCGACCGCCACGCCGTAGTTCACGATCTGGCCGCCTTCATGAGCCTTGTACCAGCCGGCGACATCGGCCGTGCCGACTTCCAGCTCGAATGCGGAGGTGACGCCGTCGCGGACCATCATCCGGTACGACTCCTCCTGCTGGCCGTGCTCGTGCAGGTCGATGAAGCCGGGCGCGACGACGTGATTGGCCGCGTCGATGACGCGGGCGCCCTGCAGCGGAGCCTCGGACACGATTTCGATCGTGCCGCCGCGGATGCCGACGTGGCGAACCGCGTCAAGGCCCGACGCGGGATCCATGACGCGGCCGTTCGCGATCACGAGATCGTAGCTCGGCGGCGGAGCCTCACGGCACGCGCCGAGCAACGCGGCGGCGACGAGGATTACGCCGAGGAATGCGACGATCCGCAGTTCGACCGCGCGCCGCCTAGCCGACACGCACGTAGCCCTTCATCTGCAGGTTCACCAGGCTGGTGAGCGCCCACAAGTCGATCTGGATGTCCGGGTTCACCTGTCCGGGGTCGATCTTCCGCGCCGACAGCGCCTGCCCGCAGACCCGAACATCTACGCCGGCCTGCTTCAGCGCGTGGATGATCGCGATGTTGGGGTTGTCGATGCCGTACCGCGCCCTGTAGGCGTCATTGCTCATCACGATGTCCACGTCGTCGCTGCGCTGATGGAACATCACCGCGAGGTGGCGATGGTCCGCGGGTACGCCATGTTTGGCCAGCGTGTTCAGGTAGGTCGCGACCGTCGGCAACATCGGGTTGATTTCGGTCCGCTCCTTCGCGCCGTTGCCGACCGCGAAGACCACCTTGTAATCCATTTTCGGATCCGGCAGTTCGTGCGCGCCGGAGACATCGTGCGCGGCGTTGTAACCCGACACCGGGAGTACCGGCGCCGGCTGCGCGGACATCCAGGCGGGCGAGGCGAAGGCTGCCGAGAGAAGAACGATGCCGCCGAGCGAGGTGAGCTTCATGGGGTCTCCAGCCTGAATGCACGAGTGACTTGGGCTGGCCCAACTCTACACACGGACGGCCCGGGCTACAATGCGCTCGCTCCGACTTAAACCATGATTCGTCTCCTGCGCGCCATCGGCTTCGGGATCGCCGGGCAGTCGAACTGAACGATGTGATGCGCGACGACCGCTTTGCCCTGAATCGCCGCCGCTTCATCGAGTGCTTCTCGGCCAGCGGACTGGCGCTGATGCCCGGCGCGCTGATGGCGGTCGCCCAGGACGCGCCACGCATTACCGCCGACATGCTCACGGCGGCTGCCAGTATCGCCGGCGTGTCGTTCACGAACGACGAGCAGCGAGCCATCCTCGCGCGGCTCAACGGACCGCTCGGGCCGGCGCCTGGCTTCGACGCGCTGGCGCGAATGGAGCTTGGTGACGCGCAACCAGCGTTCGTTTTCCAACCGGTCCTGCCGGGCACGCCGGTTTCGCGCGAGCGGCATCCGCTGGTGCGTCAGGCAAGGACCGTCACGAGACCGGCGAGCGATGACGACCTCGCGTTCCTTCCGGTCACGGACCTCTCCCGACTGATCGAGACGCGGCAGGTTTCGCCAACCGAGCTGACCAGGCTCTACATCGCCAGACTCAAGCGATACGACCCGCAACTGCTGTGCGTCGTCAGCCTCACCGAGGAGCTCGCGCTGAGTCAGGCGCGCCAGGCCGACGCGGAGATCGCCGCGGGCAGATACCGCGGTCCCCTTCACGGCATTCCGTGGGGCCTCAAGGATCTTTTCGCGGTGCGCGGAACGAGGACGACGTGGGGGATGACGCCGTATCGCGACCGCATCATCGACAAGGACGCGACGGTCTACACCCGGCTCACCGAAGCCGGGGCCATCCTCGTGGCCAAACTCTCGACGGGAGCGATGGCCGTGACCGCTCGGTGGTTTGGCGGGCTGACACGCTGTCCGTGGGACCTGAGCCGCGACGCTGAAGGATCGTCGGCCGGGCCAGGCGCGGCTACGGCCGCGGGGTTGGTCGGCTTCTCGATCGGGAGCGACACCGGCGGCTCGATCGTCGTTCCATCGAGCCGCAACGGAATCACCGGGCTCCGGCCGACGTTCGGGCGCGTGAGCCGCGACGGCGGAATGGTGCTGGCGTGGACCCAGGACACCGCTGGTCCGATGTGCCGTTCAGCGGAGGACTGCGCGCTGGTCCTGCACGCGATTCATGGGCCCGACGGCCGTGACAACTCCGTGATGGACGTGCCGTTCAACTGGGACGCGACCGCCGGCGTGAAGGGGTTACGAGTTGGCTACCTGCGCTCGGAGTTCGAGAGCGCTCTACCGAGCGGGCCGGCCGATGCCGTGGAGTTCCAGCGCGCGACCCGCGCCAACAACCAGGCGGCGCTGGAGGTGATCCGCGGTCTCGTCGGCAGCGTCGTGGCGTTCGACCTTCCCGACGTGCCGATCCCCGCACTGGACTTCATCCGCTATGCCGAGACCGCGGCCTTCTTCGATCCGGTCACCCGCAGCGGCGGCTTGACCGCTGTCGAACAGGGTCCCGAGCAGAGCGCACGCCCCGTGGAGGTCCGGAGCGCTTACGCAACCCCGGCCGTCGCGTTCGTCCAGGCCAATCGTTTTCGCACGCAGGTGATGAAGCAGGTGGCCGAGGCGATGTCGGGCATCGACCTGTTCGTCGGTAGCCGCCAGCTGCTGACCAATCGCACGGGCCATCCAGTGATCAGCATGCCCAGCGGCTTTCACGGCCGGATGCCGACCGCCCTTCACTTCACCGGGCACGTGCTCGGCGACACGACAATCCTGCGCCTGGCGCACGCGTTCCAGAACGCGACGGATCATCACCTGAAACACCCGACGCTGAAGTGAGAACCCCGCGAACCTCGAGAACCCCGCGAACCTCGAGAACCTCGAGAACCCCGAGAACCTCGAGAACCCCGCGAACCCTTCAGTTCAAGAGGTTCCGACCCTGGGCTCGCGAAAGCGAGACACCCAGCCGTGCGGCCAGCGTCGGCGCGATATCGCGCATGTCAATGCCACCGAGATTGCGGCCGGCCGGAATGCCTTCACCGATGATGTAGAACGACGACTCCATGTCGCGCGGCCCGGGCAGATAGCCGTGCGTGCCACCCGGTGACGCGACCGGCGTGATTAGCGCACCCGACACGGCGGGACCGGTCCGGAACCCTGGTTTCAAGCCGATCACGAACGCTGCCGAAGGAAAGCCGCCGCTGGCCTTCAGGTCCGCGCCGTCGAGGATTCGATCGATGGCCCCGGCCGGATCGGCCGCCAGCTGCTGCAGCGCGGCCTTTGCCTTTGCGCGGGTGGTGTCGTCGTTGGGCTCCTTCAGGACCACCGCCGCCGAGCCGCCTGCGGCCCAGGCATACGCACGCCACGCGGCGATCGTGCCCTTGGCATCCACGTCGATCAACCCGGCCTGCTGCAGCGCGGCGTTGACGTGCACAGCGCGATCGGTGCGGATATGTCCATGGTCCGACACGACGGCCATGACGAAGCGCGTGCCGTACGCGCGCGCCGCCGCGGCGCGCACCTGCCCCACCAGTCCGTCGAGTGCCTCGATGGTCGCGAACGTCGTCTTGTCGTATGGACCGTGATCGTGCTGTGCCTCGTCGAGCGACGAAAAGTATCCGGTCAAGAAATCTGGCCGCTTCTTCTCGATCATCCACGCCACGAAGCTCGCGCGCTTCGCATCGTCGGGCGGCGTGTAGCGATAGCCGGCTGGATACCGGCCGAGATCGCGCTCCGCTTCGTCGAGGAGCCCCGGAGTGGACAGCGCTCGCAGCAGCTTGTGATCCTCGTCGCCCCCCGGCGGCTCGGGCACCGGCGCCCGCCAGTACTGCACGATGCTGTGACGGATGCGCGCGCCGACCGTAACCGGCCAATCCACGTTGGCGGTGACCAGGCCCGCCTCGCCGGCAACGTCCCACAATGTCGGGACCTTGATGTCCTCGGCATACCAATACCAGCCGCCGTTGTTCGTGTTCAGCGGATCAAATGGCGTGTTGTTCAGGATGCCGTGCTCGGCCGGCCAGACACCGGTCACGAGCGTGGTGTGGCTTGGGTAGGTCACCGTCGGCGCGACGCCGGTCACGCCGGTGGCGTAGGCGCCGTCGGCGACGAGCCGGCGCAGGTTGGGCACCTTCAACCCGTGGCGATCGGCGTCGAGCACGTAATCCGGCTTGAGACCGTCGATCGACACGACCACCACGGGCACGCGCGAGCCCTGCGCGCGCGTCCCCGGTGCTCCCGCGCACCCCGCCAGCGCGAGCGTGACGAGCACCACCCACAGGCGGCCCAGGCGTCTCACTTCTTCTTCGGGCGGAACGCCTCGTCCACCTGCTTCTTGATGCTCTTGAAGTTCTTGCTGAGCAGCTTCTCTTCATCCTTGGTCAGGATGCGGAATGGCACGCGCAACGTGCTGTTCTCGAACTTCACGTTCAGCCAGTGCTGGCCGTAGGCGATGCCGCCCGGAACCTTGAAGAACAGTCGGCCGAGACAGGCGCGCCGGTTGCTCAGCTCGACCTGGTCCCACGGCAGCGCGCGCTGGTCCAGGTCGGCGAAGAACCCGATCCGGCAGGCCTGGCTCGCCATCGGCGGGAAGTAGTTGATCGAATCACGGATCACCTTCTCCTGGTTGATCAGACCGCGGGGCTCCGTCGCAGCGCGATACTCCTCGACGGTGGGAAGTGGAAGTGTCTTTCCATCCGGCGTCTCGAGCGAGAGGTGTTCGCGCTTCAGCGTGTAATCCGGCGTCTTGTCGAGGACGGTGGTGCCGAACTCGAGGAGCATCCACTCCTTGCCGACCGATGTGTTGGCGAGCTTGTATCCGAGGATGGCGTAGGCTTCGTTGTTGTACGCGCCGCGGACGAAGTTCCCTTCGATGGTCATCGCCTGCGGGACGCCCGGATTTGGAATCTGGATCTGCGGCGGTTGGGCTTGGCCGTGGACGAGTACCGAACAACCGGCGAGCAGCAGCGCGATTACGCTGCCACGGGGTAAATGCGGGATCATGGACCACTCCTAATCTCTACAGTGCTCCCACAATCATAGCCCCGCGGCTACACGCCAATCTCGAAACGCAGAATAACGACACCCGGCTCAGCATCTACGGTTGCGGAGCGGACGAATCGTGCCAGCGGTCTCAGGTCCGCAGCGGGCGACGGCGCCTGACCCTGCTGCGCGAGAAAGCGCGCAATCAGCTGGTTGAGAAGTTCAGTCTTTACCGGGATGGCGCCGGTGAGCGTCGTGCCTTCGAAATCGGCGAATCCCCGCGCAAGTTGCTCTTTTACCCACTCGTCCATGCTTGCCTCCGTCGCTGACCTGCTGCCGGCGGCGCGTTACACCGCGGCTTCGAATTCGATGTGGACCTGTCCGGGTGTCGTGCGCAGCCGGGCTCGCCGCAGGAGCGGCCAGTAACGGCGCATGCCGGCGACGTGATCCAGTGCGCCGAGATCGACGGTGAGATAGCGCCCGTTCACGCGCAGGGCCGGGCCGCGCAGTATCGCCCTCAGGCCGAACGCGACCAGCCCCGACGAGAGCGCGAGACGGACCTGCGGCGCGCCGCCGTCGAGGGCCACGTCCTCGACGATGACCATCGCGGTCTGGAACACGCCGTACCGGATCCCGATCTCGTTGCCGCCGCGCACTTCGACCGCGAGACCTGGAGGAACCTGCCGCACCCGCCGGAGCGCATCGTTCAGCGCTGCTTGCCTGACACGAACCGTGCCCGCAACGCGCGCGCCGGCCAGATGCGGAAAGCCGGACCTTGCCTCCTCGTGGATGAGCTGGATCACCTCCATTTCCTAATGCATGCACCGGGCCGTGAAATGGGGACAGTCCCCTGATCCGCGGCGAAGCAGGGGACAGTCCCCTGAGTCGATCCGACGCAGGGTCTGTCCCGCACACACGCAGGTATGCTACCGGCCGGCGGGGGGCGCGAATGTTCGAAGTCGCAGAAATTGGCAGGAAGGTAGCGAAGGACGTCTATGAAAGCGAGATCGCCAAGCTCCGCTGGGAGCTGCTCGACGCGCAGCGTCGGCTGGATGGCGGCCGGACGCCGGTGATCGTGCTCTTCGGCGGCGTCGATGGCGCGGGCAAGAGCGAGACGGTCCACCTGCTCAACGAGTGGATGGACCCGCGGTACCTGATCAATCGCGCCTTCGATGTGCCATCCGAGGACGAACGCGAACGGCCGCCGTTCTGGCGCTATTGGCTGGCCCTACCGCCCTACGGCCGCATCGGCATGTTCATGAGTGCCTGGTATAGCCAGCCGCTCCTCGACCGCGTCCACCGCGACCTGACCGGCGCGGAGTTCGAGAGCCAGCTCGAACGGATTGCCACCTTCGAGCGCACCCTGGCCGACGATGGGGCGGTGATCCTGAAGTTCTGGATGCACCTCGACAAGAAGGCGCAGAAGAAACGGCTCACCGCGCTGTCGAAGGACCCGCTGACCAGCTGGCGGGTGACGAAGAAGCAGTGGGAGAACTGGCGCCGCTACGATCGCTTCATGGCCGCCGCCGAGCGGCTGATCCAGATGACCAGCGTCGCGCACGCGCCCTGGTTCATCGTCGATGGCAGCGACGAGCGGTACCGCAGCCTCGTCGTCGGCACCGAGCTGCAGCGCGCGCTCGACCGCGTGCTCGAACCCGAAGCGGTTCCGAAGCCGTCGCGGAAGCGGCCGCGCGCAATCGCGCCCGTCACACGACCGTCGGCGGAGCCCGCATCGGTCGTGACCCGCATCGATCAGGAACATTCCATTCTCGACGCGCTCGACATGACCAGGACGTTGCCCGACGCTGCAGCCAAGACTGCTGTTCTCGAGCAGCAGGGACGTCTCAACCGCAGCCAGCGCAAGGCGACGGCGCGCGAGGTCTCGCTGATCCTCGTCTTCGAGGGCTGGGACGCGGCCGGCAAGGGCGGCGCGATTCGTCGCGTGACCTCGGCGCTCGACCCGCGCGTCTATCGCATCGTGCCGATTGCCGCACCCACCGACGAGGAGCGCGCGCGCCATTACTTGTGGCGCTTCTGGAGGCACCTGTCGCGCGCCGGGCGCGTCACGATCTTCGATCGCAGCTGGTATGGGCGGGTGCTGGTCGAACGGGTGGAGGGGCTTGCCCCCGAGCGCGACTGGAGCCGCGCCTACTCCGAGATCGAGGACTTCGAGCGCCAGCTCTCCGAGCATCGGATCGCAGTCGTCAAATACTGGCTGCACATCACGAAGGAAGAGCAGGAGAAGCGCTTCAACGAGCGCGCGGCGTCGCCCTACAAGAGTTGGAAGCTCACCGCCGACGACTGGCGGAACCGCGAGAAGTGGGACGCGTACGAGCTGGCGGTAAACGAAATGGTGGCGCGGACCAGCACACGGCACGCGCCGTGGCACCTGATCCCGGCCAACGACAAGAACTTCGCGCGCGTGGAGGTGCTGCGGATCGCAGCGGATGCGCTCGCGAAAGCGATCTGAGGCGCGCGCAGTTTCTATCGTGGCAGCGCCAGCGCGATCAGTTCCGGGTCGTGGTCCTCGCCCGCTACGGCGATGACGATGAATTGCCGGCCGGCGTGCATGTAGGACATCGGCGCGCCGGTGGCGCCGGCGGGCAGCGGGATCCGCGCGACGCGCCGGCCGGTCTTCTTGTCATAAGCGCCGAGCCACTTGCCGCCGCCGCCGGGCGGAATGCTCAAGCCGGTCTCGCTGCCTTCGGTGACGAACAGCAGCGTCTTCGTCACCAATGGAGCGGCGCGGCCCATGTGGCCGAGCGGCGGGAGGTTGAGATCCTTCAACGCCGGATGATCGCGCGGGCCGTCGCCGTTCGGGACCATCCAGAGGTGGTCGCCGGTGTTGAGGTCGATAGCGGTGATGCGGCCGTACGGCGGCTTGGTGATCGGCAGCCCGCGCGGGCCGGGGCCAGGCACGCGATCGAGCCGCTGGCGCGTCTGCTGGTAGGCGAAGCGGCCCTTGCCCGGGATGAGCGCGCCAAGCCACGGGAAGGTCACCGACGGCACGTAGAGCACACCGCTCTCGGGATCGAGCGCGGCGCCGCCCCAGTTGGCGCCACCCACCCAGCCGGGCAGATACATCGTTCCCTTCTTGCCGTCCGCGCCTTCGACCGTGGGCGGGGTGAACATCGGGCCGATGGTCCACTGCTTGACGATCTCGCGCGCCTCGGCTTTCAGCTCCGGCGTGAAGTCGATGAGGTCATCGTCTGTGAGCCCCTGACGATCGAACGGCGCCGGCCTGGTCGGGAACGGCTGCGTCGGAGACGTCCACTCGCCGGGCACGCTGGACTTCGGTACCGGACGCTCTTCGATGGGCCACACCGGCTCACCGGTCACGCGATCGAAGACGAAGGTGAACGCCTGCTTCGTCACCTGGACGACGGCCTTGATGCGCCGTCCGTTGACGGTGATGTCGGCGAGGATGGGCGCGGTCGGGTTGTCGTAGTCCCACAGGTCGTGGTGGACCATCTGGAAATGCCACTTGCGCGCGCCGGTGGCGGCGTCGAGGCACACGAGGCTGTCGGAGTAGAGGTTCGCGCCCGGCCGCTCGCCGCCGTACCACTCGTTGGCGGCGCTGCTGAGCGGCACGTAAATCAGGCCGAGCTCTTCGTCAGCGCTGATGAAGTTCCAGGCTTTGGCGCTGCCGGTCTCCTTCCACGACTCTTTCTCCCAGGTGTCGAGGCCCGACTCGTCCTGGCGGGGCACGACGTGAAACGTCCAGCGGAGTTTGCCGGTCCGCGCGTCGAAGGCACGCACGTCACCCGGCGGGATGTGCTCCTGCGTTCCCTCGTCGGTCCAGCCCTGGCCGCCGATGATCACGACGTCGCGAACGACCAGCGGCGACGGCGCGCTCCAGCGGAACGTCGCGGCGTTGCCGAGGCCGGCGACGAGATCGACACGGCCGTTGGTGCCGAACGAGGCGATCGGCTTTCCGCTGCGCGGGTCGAGCGCGTAGAGAACGCCGCCGCGGACCGCGAAGACGCGCGCGCCATCGTCGCCGCGCCAGTAGGCCAGCGTCCGGCTCGCGCCCGGCCCCTCGAGATCGGCGCGTGACACTTCCTGCGTCCACACGGTCCGTCCGCTCTCGGGCTCGATCGCCTCGGCGAGTCCGAGCGCGTTGGAGGCGAACAGCATCCCCTCGGCCTTGAGCGGAGTCGCACGGAAGTTGCGGGGAACGACGAGCTTCGGGTTGCGCCGCGGTGAGTGCGGGATCGACGGCCGGACGGCGCCAGGCGATACGAAGCGACGCGACGTTCTCCGGCGTGATCTGATCGAGCGGCGCGTACTTGGTGCTGCCGGCATCGCCGCCGTGGTGCATCCAGTCGCTGCTGCGGTGTCCGCGCTGGGCGAGCGGCCGCGCGGCAGGAGTGAGCAGGAGAACGAGCGAGGCACGCGAGGATCAGGCGGGTGCGCATCGTCGGGGCATAGTAACGCAGTGCCGCAGTTCGACCTGGTCAGACCCGCAGTCGGGCTCCAGGCTTCGTGGCTTCAGACGCTGGACACTGGCCATGGCAGCCATGCTTGCAGATCACTCCGACACTGGCAATCGACGAGAGCGAAATCGAGGAGCGCTTCGTGCGCGCGTCCGGCCCCGGCGGCCAGAACGTCAACAAGGTGGCCACCGCGGTGGAGCTGCGCTTCGACGTGGAACGCTCGTCGCTGCCGACCGACGTGAAGCGGCGGCTGGTGGCGCTCGCCGGCACGCGCATGACGAAGGACGGCGTGCTGCTGATCGACAGCCGCGAGTACCGGACGCAGGCGCAGAACCGAGAGGCGGCGCGTGACCGGCTGGTCGCGCTGATTCGGCGCGCGACAATCGTGCCGGCGCACCGGCGGCCAACCAAGGTTTCGAAGGCCGCGAAGCAGCGACGGTTGACGACGAAGAAGAGGCGCGCCGAGGTGAAGACCGGGCGGGGCAGGCCGCGCGGAGACGAATAATCGGCCCCTCAGCCCACCGGGCGGAGCTTGACGACGCGCTTGGTCCGCGTTTCCGCCACGTAGATCGACCCGTCTTGGCCGAGTGCAAGGTCGTGGACGGCGTTGAACACCGGGTTGCCAGGCTGGCCGAAGCCGATGGCGCTGAGAATGCGGTAATCGCGATCCAGCTTCAGCACGCCGGTGTGCTTTGTGTCGTAGTCCTCCCGTCGGATGCCGACGAACAGGTTCCCGTCCGGATCTGCGGCCACGGCGAACACGCGCCCGGTCGTATCGGCGTCCTTCTGTCCGGCCCATTGGCGCTTGAAGCCGCCGTCCTTGTCGAACAGCTGCAGCCGCGCGTTCTCGCGGTCGGCAACGAGGATGTCGGTGCTCGCGGGCAGCAGCGTCAGGCCGTGCGGGTTGCTGAACTCGCCCGGACCGCTCCCCTTCTTCCCCCACTCGCGCACTTCTTTTCCGTGCGTGTCGAACAGCGCCACGCGGCTGTTCACGTAGCCGTCGGACACGTAGAAGGTGCCGTCGGGCCGGACCTGCACGTCGGTGGGCTGGTTGAAGTGGGTCCCGTCCCAGCCGCCGATGCCGGGCGTACCGAGCGCGAGGATCGGCTTGCCGTCGTGGCTGAACTTGAACACCTGCTGCAGGCCGACGTCGGTCAGGTAGACGTTGTCGTCCGCGTCCACGGAGATCCCGTGCGGCACACGGAAGCTGTTTGCCCCCCAGGACCGGATCAACGCGCCCGACTGCGCGTCGACCTCGAGGATCGCCGGATCGGGGAGCAGGGTCGTCGCGCTCGGGTCGAACCCGCGGCCCGGCCGGTGGAAGATCAACACGTGGCCCTGCTTGTCGACGGCCACGCCGGCGCACTCGCCGAGCGGCATGCTGGCCGGCAGCTTCGGCCAGTCCTTGACCTCCTCGTAGCGATCACCGGCGGTGCCGAGAGCGGCCGGCACTCCAGGCGACACGGCGATCGTCAGCGACGCCACGCAGCAAACGGCCAACCAGGTGCGCATCGCGCGCATGGTAGCACCACTGCACCGGCGTTGTTATTTGCAGTAGGTGGCGAGCGCCTGCTGCACTTCGAAGATCGCCGACCCGCGCCGGAAGGTCTTCTGAATCGGCGACTGCGAGCTCGACACCCAGATCCGAAGCTCGGAGTCGAGATCGGTCGGACCGGCGGTCTCCACCGAGAAGTGCGTAATCGCGCGATAGGGGATCGAGTGGTACTCGGTCTTCATTCCGGTCATCCCCTGCTTGTCGACCATGATGAAGCGGCGATCCGTGAAGATGAACAGATCGCGCACCAGCGAAAACGCCCGCTGAACCTTTTCGCCCTCGGCGAGGATCTTCTCCAGGTACTCCTCGACCTCGGCAACGTCGGCCTCCGAAGCGTTACCCAGAAGCCGCGACAGCAGTCCCATCAGTCACCTCTGCACCCGTGCACCCGTGCACCCAGCTGCGACTACGACGTGCCCTTCTTCGCCGCCTCGCGCGCCTGGCGCTGCTCGAGGACGAGTGTGTAGGCGACGTAGTACTTGTAGATGTTGCTGACGTACTGCACCGTCTCGCGGCCGATCTTCTCGGAGGCGATACGCTCGACGTTCCCGAACCAGACGTTTGGATCGAGCCCGCGCTTCTCGGTCTCGCGCCGCAGCTGACGGAGTCTCCCTGGCCCTGCGTTGTAGGACGCAAACGTCATCAGGACCTTGTTCATCTCCGTCATCGGCTCGTCCTTGTCGTACTGGTTGATCATGAAGCGCATGTACTTGATGCCGGCGTGGATGTTCGCCTCGGTCTGGGTGATGTCGCCGACCTTCTGCTCCTTGCCGGTCTCCGGCATCAGCTGCATCACACCGATCGCGCCCACCTGGCTCTTGGCATTCTGGTCGAGGCGTGATTCCTGATAACCCTGGGCCGCCATCATGATCGGATCGACGTCGTACTGCGCGCCGTACTTGCGGAAGTACTGAACGAGTGTCTCGAACTTGCGGCGCTCCGCCTCGGATGCGGCGTTCTGCACGAACTTGGTGCTCTCCAGGTAGCGCTTCTGAAGCACGTTGGCAAACGCCGTGTTCTCGCCGAACTTCTTCAGCCACTGGTTCGCAGCGTCACGCAGCTTCGGGTTGTTCTTGCGGAAGGCCACAGCGAGAACTCCGCCGGTGCTCACTGCGGCTGACGGATGCGGCTCGATCGACTTGAACACCTGCTTCCAGAACTGGGCCAGGTAATCGTCCACGACCGTGATCGGCACCAGGCCCGCATTCACCATCTCGAGGATGTCATCGTCCTCGAGGTTGACCGGCAGCGGCTTGATGATGACCGGATCCTTGCCAGCGGCCTGGAGCCGCTGGTTGAGCGCCTCCAGGCTCTGCTGATACGTGCCCCCGCCGCGGACAGCGACTTCCTTGCCCGAGAGATCGTCCACGGTCGAGATGGACGGCGCGCCAGGGCCGGTGACGACGATCTCGCTGATATTGGTCCGGGTCGGATTGGAGAAGGCGGCGATTTTTTCCCGCTCCGGCGTCACCTTGAGCTGCGCGATCAGCAGATCCACCTTGCCGTCGAGCAGCGCCGACTGCAGCGCGTCGCGCCCGAGCGGCACGATCGCGACGTGGACCTTCAGGTTGCCCGTCTTCAGCCGCGCGTTCAGGGCCTCCTCGAAGTTCATCAGCGCTTCGTAGGCCATGCCGCGCTGCTGACCGCGATCGATGAAATAGTGAGTCCGGTTGAACGTCACTCCGGCACGGATGACCCGGCGCTTGATCATCTGGTCGAGATCGCCGGTGAGGTTCTGGTCGAGCACCTTACGCGCCGCTTCTGGCAGCGCGTCGTAGGGTGATTCCACCTGGGGCAGCGGCTCGTCGGGGGCGGCTGCTGCCGGCTTCGCGTCCGCGGCCGCGGGAGCAGTTTGGCCCCCGCCCCCGCAGGCCGCAAGGAACGCGGAGAGCGAGAACACCGTGGCGAGCACACAAATTCTGGAGGGCATATCCAAGCCACCGTGCCACAGTCAGGCCGGGCCGTCAACAAAGGCCCTGTGAAGAACCTGTCAAGGCAGAAGGCAGAAGGCAGAAGGCAGCCAAGGCACAAGGCACAAGGCAAAGGCAAGGCAAAAGAGCCTCTTCGTTCCTGCCCTTCTGCTCTTTCCGCTTCTGCTCTTTCCCTCCGCCTTCCGCCTTCTGCCTTCCGCCTTCGTGCCTTCTGCCTTGTGCCTTCTGCCTTCTGCCTTGTCAGGCGCCAGCCAAAGGTACTTCCGTGAGGGGCGGTCCCGGCCGGGCGACAAACCACTCGAGCGAAGCAGCCGGAGCCGTGCGGCAGCGCCGCGTGTATTCCCCCAGCCACCTCATGGCGAACACCTCAGCATCGTCGGAGTGCACCAGTGCCCAGACGCTACCGCCGAACCCGGCGCCGAAGCTGCTGGCCGCAATCGCACCGGCGTCCTCTGCCGCGGCCGCCAGGACCCGCGTTTCCTCGACCTGGTTGCCGAGCCACTCGTCGGCCTCGCGTTGCGAGTCGCGCGCGAGCGCGGCGATCGTCGCCGCATCGGATTCGGCGAAGGCGCGAGCCGCGCGCGGTACGCGCGCATCCTCGGCGATGAAGTGCGACAGCCGGCGAACCAGCGCCGCATCGTCGTACCCCTCGGGCGGCCGGCGCGTGACGAGCTCGCGCAGGGTCTCGACGGCGCCGTCGCCGTCGAGCGCCGCCGCCAGCGAGTGCGCCTGCTCGGCGGCTACGGCGTTCCAGCAGGCCAGGAGCGCGCGCGTGCCCAGCGACGCGCGGTTGTAGTGCTCCCGCACCGAGCCGGCCTTGTCGGCGTGGACGCCGCTCGAGGCGATCACGAACGCCCAGTCGGGGGGCATCTCCACATCGCCTTGGTGCGCGACCGGCATGAACCGATACTGCGACAGGCAGCCGACGCGGCTGGCCAGGATCGCCGTGTGATCTTCGCTGCCGCCGTGCGTGCCGACTCCCGCGGTGCCGGCGAGGTTGCGATAGTCGAGCCCGTTCTCGACGCAACCGAGATACCAGGCGAGGTCGTGGATGCTCGCGATTGCCGACTTCCACTCCTCGCGCGCCGGCAGTTCTGCCCTGCGGGTCAGCGCGGTCGCGATCGCGACGACCAGCGCGCTCGAGCTCGAGAGCCCGGCCGCGCGCGGCAGGTCGCTGGCGATTGCCACGTCCACTCCGAGCGTCGCGCCGGGAAAGTTGTGGGCCAGGCGGCGGGCGACCACCTGGACGTACGACGCCCATCCGGTCAGCGCGTGCCCGTCGTTCTGCGGATCGATCTCGGTGCGCGACCCGTAGCGGACATCGATCACCCGCACCACGTGGTCATCGCGAGACCGCGCCGCGACGCCGAACCCGCGCGGGACCGCGGCAACCAGCGAGCGCCCGCCGGCATAGTCGGTGTGCTTGCCGAACACCTCGAGCCGGCCCGGCACGAACCAGCTCCACTCCGCCGGGCACCCAGTGAACGCCTGGACGCCGCTCCACACCCGCGTCATCAGCGCGGCCCGCGACGCCGCGGCCTCGTCCGGCATCCCGAGGCGGCGGAAGTGCTCGGTGCTCACATCCGCGGCTCCCGTTCCGCCAGCCGCGCGCCCACCTGAGCGACATCGGCGCGCCGCGACAGGTCCAGTACCGCGCCGCTCGCGTGCACGACTCGGATGCGCACGCCGCGCCTCACCGCAAGGCCGACGGCCTGCGGCAGCTCGAATTCGCCGCGCGCGGATCGCGGCACGTCGCGGCACGATTCGAAGATGCGGCGATCGAAACGCCACACGTTCATGCTGATCAGGGCTCGCGGGCCCGACAGGTCGAGGTCACGCGGATCCGGCTTCTCCTCGATCCCGCGGAGCCACCCGTCCGAATCGACGTGCAGCACCGCGAACTGCGCCACGCGCGACTCGGGAAACCCGCTCTCCTCCACCAGCCGCGCGCGCTCGAACGCGGGAACGGCCGGACCGTCGAGCTCGGTCAGCGACTCGCAGGACCTCCACCGGGTACAGGTTATCCGCGTTCATCACCAGAAAGGGACGATCACCTGCGAGCGGCTCAGCGGCGAGCAACGCACGTGCAGTACCGTCGGGCTTCGGCTGCACCGCGAACCGCACGCGAACCCGGGACAGCCTGGAAGGGTCGTATCGGGCCCGCATCGCTTCGTGGTCCGGCGCGACGACGAGTATGACGTCTCCGCATCCGGCGTCGGCGAGCGCGCTCAGCACGTAGTCGAGGAACGGCCGTCCAGTGCCGCCCAGGGGCATCATTCCCTTCTGGCCGGCAGTCGCGGCGAGCTGCTGAACCGGATCGAGCTCAGCCCGCTCGTCCCCTTCCTGCATTCGCCGCCCCAGCCCGCGGGCCAGTACGACGCTCAGGAACTCGCCGCTCTTCACCACCACAAACGGACGATCGCACGGATCGTCACCGCGGCGCTCACTGCCAGTACGACCGCTGCGATGGCTGCGGCGGCAACGTGGCCCATCAGCAGGTGACCTACGCCGAACAGAGCGCTGTAGACAAACGCGCAACTCGCGATGCTTCCGGTGAACGCGGCGGTGAGATCGTCTGCGGGCACCACGCCCGGGCACAACGCCCGCACCGGCGCCCAACCAGGGCCAGCCGGGCGGACGCGCTCGTAGAACCGGCGCAGCGTCTCCATATCCTCGGGCGCAGTGAGCCACGTCGTGGCCAGCCACACCGCGGTCGTTACCGCGGCGGTGGCGACAAGGGTGAACTGCGGGGACAGCGCCATCCCGTTGCGCCGCAGCAGCACCATGGCCACGGCGAGAAGAAACGAGCTGGCCATGGCCGCGATCTCGCTCCACGCGTTGATGCGCCACCAGAACCAGCGGAGGAGATAAAGCAGTCCGGTGCCGGCGCCGATCGACAGCAACAGGTCGAACGTGGCGCGCGCCGATTCGAGCACCAGGGTCAGGCTTCCCGCCGCCACCATCAGCAGCGCCGTGACCAGGCGGCCCGCCGCGACGTAGTGGCGCTCGCTCGCGTCGGGATTGAGGAACCGCCGGTAGAGATCGTGAACCAGATACGACGTGCCCCAGTTGAGGTGCGTCGAGATCGTCGAGACGTAGGCGGCAAGCAGCCCCGCGACCATCACTCCGAGCACGCCGTGCGGCAGGAAGGTCAGCATCGCCGAATAGGCCATGTCGTGGCCGACGAGCGCGGGATCGACGTGGGGCAACGCGGCGCGGATGTCCTCGACGCGTGGAAACACGAGCATTGAGGCGAGCGCGACGATGACCCACGGCCAGGGGCGGAGCGCGTAATGGGCGACGTTGAAGAGCAGTGTCCCGGCCATCGCATCGCGCTCGGTTCGGGCCGCGAGCATCCGCTGCGCGACGTAGCTGCCGCCGCCGGGTTCCGAGCCGGGATACCACGTCGACCACCACTGGACGGTCAGCGGGATGATGAAGAGCGGCAACGCGACCGACCAGTCGGACAGGTCGGGAACCATGGCCAGCGTCGACGCTGGGATGCGCGCGATCAGGTTGTCGAGCCCGCCGACAACCGGGTGACGCAGGGCGTAGTACGCGGCAGCGAACGAGCCCGACATCGCGATCCCGAACTGGATGAAGTCGGTGACCAGCACTCCCCACAAGCCGGAGGTCGCCGCGAACGCGACGTTGAGGACGCCGCAGACGAGAAGCGTGCGGCCGATCGACCAGCCGAGGAGAACGTTGGCGATCTTCGCGGCGGCGAGGTTCACCGAGGCCATGATCACCACGTTGAACAGGATGCCGAGGTACAACGCGCGAAAACCGCGGACCCAGGTCGCGGCGGGACCGGAGTAGCGCAACTCGTAGAACTCGAGATCGGTCAGCACGCCGAGCCGCCGCCACATGCGGGCGTAGAAGAACACGGTGGTCATCCCGGTCAGCAGGAATGCCCACCACGCCCAGTTGGCGGCGACGCCGCCCTCGCGCACCAGGTTCGTGACCAGGTTCGGCGTATCGGTGCTGAACGTGGTCGCGACCATCGAGACGCCGACCAGCCACCATGGCGCGGCCCGGCCCGAGGTGAAGAACTCCGCGGTGCTCGACCCGGCGCGCCGCGCCAGCCACACCGCCGGCGCGAACGAAATCGCGATCGAGACGCCGACGATGATCCAGTCGAAGGAGTTGAGCTGCACGCGCTACACGGTGACGATGCCGAGCTTCGGATTGGTGCGCCAGCGGCCGCGCGTGAAGTCCGGGAAGTCTACCGTCCGCGCCCGCTTGGCGTTGGACTGGACGCTCAGCTCGACGACGGCACTGAGCGCGGCCGCGTCGTAGACGTTCATGTCGGTCGGCCTGCCTTCGCGCAGGCACTTGATCAGGCGGTAGTCCTCGATGAAATCCATGCCGCCGTGCCCCGCACCCTCGGCCATGCGTTCGATCTCCGCCCAGAGCGGGTGATCGAACTCGTCACGGACGGCCAGCGCGTCGAGCCACGTATGCGGCTTGCCGCGGCCTTCGATATAGAGCCGGTTCGGATAGCCCTGGTAGATGCCCCTGGTGCCTTGCACGACCTGAATGCGGCTGTAGGGACGCGGCAGGTTGGTGCAGTGCTGGACCAGGACCGTCTTGCCGAGCGCCGTCTTGATCAGGCTCGTGTTCACGTCGCCAAGGACGTAGTGTTCCTTCCGCTCGGGCGCGTCGGCCTCGTAGTGCTCGCGCGCCCAGTCGTAGAGGCCGCGCGACGGCCCGCTCATCGACACGAGGTAATCGAACCGATCGCCGCGGTTGACGTCGAGACAGTTGGCGATCGGACCGAGACCGTGCGTCGGGTAGGGGTTGCCATCGATCTTCGTCGACCAGGCGCGCCGCCACAGCCCCTCGTCCTTCTTCTCGAACTTGATCTGCCGCAGGTCGTGCAGATAGCCGCCCTCGGCGTGCAGGATCTCGCCGAGGAGTCCCTGGCGGACGATGTTGAAGACCATCATCTCGGGACGGTCGTAGTTGCAGTTCTCCATCAGCACGCAGTGGCGCTGGTGCTTCTCGGCAGACTCGACGATGGCCCAGCAGTCGTCGAGCGTCATCGCGGCAGGCACTTCGGTGGCGGCGTGCTTGCCGCTCTTCATCGCTGCGAGCATCACCGGGACGTGCCATTCCCACGGCGTGGCCGTGAACACCAGATCGAGATCTTCAGTCTCGCAGAGGCGCTCGAAGTCACGCGGACCCCCGGTGTAGGCGGTCGGCGCGGGGTGACCGGCGGCGGTAATCGCCTTGCTGGCCCAATCGGTGCGCTCGGCGCGGATGTCGCAGACCGCGGTGATCCGGCAATGGGGAATCTTGAGGAAGTTCTCGACGTGGCTGCCGCCCTGCAGTCCAACGCCGACCATCCCGATGCGCACCAGGTCGATGGGCGGCGCGGTGTAAAAGCCTGCGCCACCTTGACTCGCCAGCGCGGCGTCGCCGCCCAGTCCTGCGGCGCCAGCCGCCACCGCGGCGGTACCGAGGCGAAGGAAGTCGCGCCGGTTCAAATCGTCGTCTGCAGGTCCTGCCATTGACAGCCGGGGAGCGCAGGTATCGTCGCCGCGGGTGGCAGGGGTGTCAAGCGCCGAGCCGTTGGTCGAACCGGGCTGAACCTTGGTAGAGTCTCCCCCATGGCCAAGCCTGCCTCGTCGTCGCGTCGCACGTTCCTCTCCACCGGCGCCGCCCTCGCGGCTGCGCATGTCTGGATTCCCCGGACCGTTCACGGCTATGGCGTCGACGAGGTGACCGCTCGGCTCGACACCCCCGCCGGCACCTCGAAGTGGGACCTCGACACGCCGGCGCTTTGCGTCGATCTCGATCGGCTGGAGCGCAACATCGCCACGATGCAGGCGGCGGTCAAGCGGTTCGGCATCGCGACCCGGCCGCACGCCAAGACCCACAAGAGCGCCGACATCGCGAAGATGCAGCTCGCCGCAGGCGCGGTCGGCATTTGCACCGCGAAGCTCGGCGAGGCCGAAGCGCTGATGGCGAAGGGCGTCGATCGCATCTGCATGACGACCGGCAACCTCTCGCCGCAGAAGATCCAGCGGGCCATGCAACTCCGCAAGCAGTCGGCGCAGTTCATCCAGGCGACCGACAATGAACAGAACGCGCGCGACCTGTCGGCGGCCGCGAAAGAAGCCGGCGTCACCGCCGACGTGGTCATCGATGTCGCGGTCGGGACCCGCAGCGGGATCCCTCCGGGAGAGGATGCGGTGGCGCTGGCGAAACTGGTGGACAGGCTGCCGAACCTGAAATTGCGCGGGCTGCTGTCCTACGATGGCGGCGCGCAGCACATCACCGGGTTCTCCACCCGCAAGTCGAAGACGCTCGAGAACATCGCCCCGAACCTCCAGGTCCGCGATGCGATGCACACGGCGGGCCTCAATACCGAGATCTTCAGCGGCGGCGGCACCGGCACCTACAACATCCAGCATCACGTGCCCGGCTTCACCGACGTGCAGGTCGGCAGCTACCTGTTCATGGACATGCAGTACCTCGCGATCGGCGGCGAGGACGGCGATGCGGTCTACAAGGACTTCGCATCATCGCTGACGGTGGTCGGGACGGTCGTCAACAACCGCTTCCCGGGCCGGATCACCACCGACGCCGGCGCGAAGGCATTGACGCTGAACGTTCCCCACGCGGGCGTCATCGGAGAACCAGGCGCGGACTACAACGCCGGCTCCGACGAGTTTGGTGTGATCACGTTCGGCAGCGGCGGGCCGGCGAAGTCGTGGAAGATCGGCGATCGGATCGAGATGATCGTGCCGCACTGCGATCCGGTGGTGAACCTGTACGACGTGATGTACGGGATCCGGAACGACCGCGTCGACAAGATCATTCCGATCACCGCCCGCGGACGCTCGCAGTAGGGCTTGGGGCCTGGCGGCTGATTGACCGAACCGGCCAGGATCGCGTGAACCTGGCGGGCCGGGGTACATGCCGGTCGAGACGCGACCGGTACGATTCGGGCGTGAGCAAGAACCTCCGCTCCGGTCTCGTCGCCTTCCTGCTTTCGGCGGTCGCCGCGGGGTGCTCCGACACTCCCGCCACGCCAACCTCTCCGACCGGCGGATCGGGTTCGCTGGCGCTCACTGCCAGCCAGCTCTCCGGCGCCTGGACACTGCGATCCATCCAGGTCGCCGGCGAGCCGGCGGCGACAGTGCCGGGCGGCGCGCGCTACACGCTGTCCTTCAGCGACGGCCGCGTCTCGGTCCGGGCGGACTGCAACAGCTGCGGCGGCACCTATGTGCTCGACGGCAATACCATCGCAGTCGGCCCGACGCTCGCATGCACTCGCGCCGCCTGCCCGACGATGGCGCTTGAAGCCGCCTACATGAAGGTGTTGAGCGGCGAGGCGACCGCCGCGGCCTCGGACAACCTGCTGGTCCTCACCTCGCCGCGCGGCGCTCTCGCCTTCACTCGCTGAACGGTTTCGGCCGGCGCCCGCCGGCTGTGCTCCCGCACCGGACGACGTCCGGAAGTGAGCAAGCTGCTTGCATTAGTCCCGGCATGCTCAGCGCCTTTGCCATTCCGATTTCCTGGGGCGAGCTCATCAAGCGGACGATCAAGGAAGCGAATGCCGACAATGTCCTCGGCCTCGCCGCACAGTTGGCTTACTACTTCCTCCTCGCCCTGGTGCCAGCCATCGTCTTCATCGTCGCGCTCACCAGCTTCTTCCCGGCGGATACGATCGAGCGCATGGGGCAGGCGATGGGCGGGTTCGTCCCCGCCAGCATGATGGACATCCTGCAGCAGCAGCTCGACAGCCTTCGCCGGCGTCAAGACGGAGGTCTGCTGAGCTTCGGCCTGCTGATGGCGGTGTGGAGCAGTTCCGCGGCGATGGTGGCCGTGACCGATGCGCTGAACCGCGCCTACGACATCGACGAGGCGCGGCCGTGGTGGAAGGTGCGGCTGACGGCGATCGGGTTGACGGTCGGGCTCGCGCTGTTCGTGGTCACCGCCTTCACCCTGGTCGTGGCCGGGCCGGAGCTGGCCGAGTCGATCGCGGCACGGGTTGGCCTCGGCGCGGCGTTCACGATGACCTGGAAGATCGTTCAATGGCCGGTGGCGTTCGCGTTTGTCACGCTCGCCATCGGGCTCATCAATTACTACGGGCCAGACGCCGATCAGGACTGGGTGTGGATTACACCGGGCTCGGTCCTGGCGGCCATCCTCTGGCTGGTCGCCTCTCTCGCGTTCCGGTTCTACGTCACGAACTTCACCGATTACAACGCGACCTACGGATCGCTCGGCGGCGTGATCATCCTGATGCTGTGGTTCTACATCTCGAGCCTGGCGATCCTGGTCGGCGCCGAGATGAACGCGGAGATCGAGCACGCCTCACCGTACGGCAAGGAACCTGGCGAGAAGGTGCCCGGCGAGAAGAAGAAGATTGGCACGCGTGCGAAACGGGCCTGGGAGAAACGCCAGCACGAGCTCCCGCCCAGAGCCGGCGTGGGCGCGCGCCATCTCGTGAGTTGACGGCGAGGCGCGTTGCGTTGCCGCGACGGCTGGGGTAGCGTATCGCGGCCATGAAGCCGGTTTCGCGGACTGCGTTCTACTGCACCGGAGTTCGCGCCCTCGACGCGCAGCGGCCGCAGCCTGCCTGCGGCGATCAGTACGCCGGACGTTTCATGGACGAGGAGGCGTGGCGCGCCTTCGAACCGTTCCGGCACTTCACCGGCCCGAACGCCTCGAATGCGACGCGCCATCGCATCATCGACGACCTGCTGCGCGAGCGGCTGTCCGCCGATCGCGAGCGGCGCATCATCCTGATTGGCGCCGGTTTCGACTCGCGCGCGTTCCGGTTGACCGGCGGGCGCTGGCTCGAAGTGGACGAGCCGCAGGTGTTTGCGTGGAAGGAACCGCGGCTGCCGGCGGCCGAGAGTCCCCACCCACTCACCCGGCTGGCGGTGGACTTCGCCGCAGAGCGGCTCGCGGACCGCCTGGCGCCCTTTGCCGATCCGGATCCGGTCACTATCGTCATCGAAGGCGTGCTGTTCTATCTCGGTGAGGCGCGGATCCGGGAACTGCTTCGGACGCTGCGAACGATCTATCCGCACGGGGAGATCATCGGCGACGTGATGACGCTGGCGTTCTTCCGCGCCTTCGGCCAGCCGATTCACCGCCAGATCGTCGAGCTCGGCGCCACGTTCGAGCTGCCCGCCCGCGACCTCGCCGAGATTTTCGCCGCGGAAGGCTACACCCAGACCGGCCAGTACTCGACTACGCAACGCGCAGCGGAGCTGGGACTGCTGCCGTGGTACATGCGGCTCATGTTGCGGATCTCACGCAAGTTCGTGGACGGCTACGCGGTCCGCGTCTTCGAGCCGTCTTAGCGTCACGATCGGCGACGCCAATCGGGCCATACTGAGCGGCGTTCAGGAGGCCACCATGCCGCTGCCGATTTCGCCCGCGTTGCGACGTCTCATCCACACTGCCGTCACGCTCCTGCTGTGCGCGGCCGGTCCGGCCGCAGCGTTCGCGCAGACCAGCGCGCCGGCCAACCCGCTGTGGCACGAACAGAAGGTCAAGAACTACCTGCCGCACATGACCTGGCCCGAGGTGCGGGACCTGCTGACGCGCAGCGACATGGTGATCATCCCGGTCGCCTCTCTCGAGGAACACGGGCACCAGGGCCCGATCGGTACGGACTTCCTCAACGGACTGGAGCGCGCCAAGCTGATCGCGCAGAAAACCGACGTGCTGGTCGCGCCGATTCTGTTCCCAGGCAACTCGCCGTATCACATGGCGTTTCCCGGGACCATCACCCTGCCGGCTGAAACCATTCAGCTCGTGTACTTCCAGGCGGTGCAGAGCCTGATCCGCCACGGCTTCAAGCGTTTCCTGCTGCTCAACAGCCATGGCGGCAACCAGGCGATCACCCAGTACGTCGTCGATCGCATCAACCAGGAAACGGCCGGCATCGCGGTGGAGCTCGGCGACGCGGCGGCGCCGTTCGCACCGAGATCCACGCGAAGCGAGCCGCGCGAGTTCGATCGACATGCCGGCGTCGGCGAGACGTCGAGCTCGCTCTACCTGACGCCCAACCTGGTGGACATGCGTGACGCCCGGACCGCGCCCCTGACGCTACCGCCGCACCTGCAGAAGATGTTGCCGGAGGTGGCGGCTGGGGATGCAACGGCATCGCGGGTGTTCCTGGCCGAAGCGCTGAAGGCCGCCGAGACCGGCAAGGGGACTTCAACCAAAGACATGACCGATACCGGGGTCTGGAGCGCACGGGACGTGAAGGCGGCCACTGCCGATCGCGGACGCGAGGACACCGAAAGCTTCGTGAACGCGGCCGTCGCGTTCATCGAACGATGGAAGCAACTCCGGCCGCTCGGCGCGAAGTGAGCGGCCGGAAGGCGGAAGGCACAAAGGCAGAAGGCAGAAGGCACAAGGCAGAAGGCAAAAGGCAGAAGGCAGTTTGTCGCCCCGGAGCCTGGGCGAAGGCGGTTCAACGGGCGGGCGAAACCGGGCAGGCGGGCAGGAGCGCCCAGCGCTCGCGGGCTGCGCAGTAGCGCACGGTGAGTTCCTGCGAGGCGTCGGCGCTCACCGGGTTGATCATGCGCGGCAGCGTGGTCACCAGCACCAGGCTCGGCGGCGGGAGCGGTGGCGCGCAGGAGTCGGTCAGCCTCGTCTCGATGGCACGCAGCAGTCCGGCGGCCGCGTCCTTCGCGTCAGTGCCTGAAGAATCCAGCCAGGGTAGGTCGCCAATAAGGCTCTCGTGGTCGCTAACCACCCAGCGCCACGTGTACATCACTCGCTTCTCTCCCGGCATCCAGGGCGACTCGACGCGCGCCAGCAGCGCGGAGAGAAGGTCACGAACCGAGGCCGGCGGCACTTCGCCAGCGTGCGCGCGAGCCGCGCAGGCATCGTGCACGAATGCGGCGCCGGTCGCGACGTTGTGGGCCCGCGTCACGGCGCACGACGCGCCGGCGCCAGACGCTCCCGATACGATCAACCAACCCGTCGCCGGCGAGGGCAGATCGAGCCGGGGTGATGTGCCAGGCTCGGGGGGCGAGCGTAAACGCGGCGAGCACCGCGATCGCAGCCAGCGCGCCTGCCCGCCAATCCTCAGCGGTCGTCATGGCGCTGAAGGGCGTTCGTCCTGTCGCAGTCGATCGTACTCGGCCCGGATGAACTCGGGCGAGTACGCTCGCTCCAGGCGGCGGACGATGAAGTGCCCGTGCGCCACCTGCTGAAAGTGGTTCATGAAAAGCGCGTTGATCGCCCCGCCCCCAGCCGCGCCGAGAAGCGGCACGGCCTGCGCCGCGACCTTCTCGGAGACAACGATGCCGAAACGGGCCGCAACCTGCGCGATCAACCTGACCAGCACCGGCGCCCCTTCCTGTACCACTCCTTTCTCCGCGATGAACTTCGCCGCGTCCGCCAACGCCCGGCCCAGGGCCGCACGCACGAGGAAGTACGCCGACTCGCTCGCATCGTCTTCACTAGTCCGGCCGCCCAGCGCGAACACTTCGAGGCAGGCCATCCGGGACTCGAGCGACTCCAGTGTCTCGCCCTCGCTTCGTGCGATGTCGGCAATCGATCGCAGCATGAGCGTGGTGGATACCGGCAGTTCCACCGGCAACCCGGCGAGGCCGAATGTACCGCCGCCGGCTCCCGTTGCGACAACCGCCAACTTGTGGAAGAAGTCTGACCGCGGGCCGCCTGGCCGGTCGCCGAGCGTTTTCACCGCCGCCCTGAGCGCGGCTTCGAGCGATTTCTGGGTCGCGGCGGCGACGGCCTTGGACCACGGCGCTGGCAGCAGATCCATGGCCTGCTCGACCGGCATCCCGATCAGTCCCGTGAGCCTGATCGCCAGCCCTGGCTGCTCGAGCAGGCTGGTGGCACGGCTAAGCGCGTCGCGATCCTCCGGCGAGAGTGTCACAGCTTCAGCATCCCAGATTCCGCCGCGCCTTCCGCAGGCCTGCGCCGCCGAGCGGCCTACTGCCGCGGCATCCTCTGGGCCCTCATCGCCGCGTGATAGAGCACGGTCGCCGTCACGACCGCGGCCTGCTTCAACGCGTCAGGCTCGATCCGCTCGACGAAATCGGCGTTGGTGTGGTGGGTGCGGACGTCGTAGTTCACGTAGCTCTGGACCGCCTGGAATCCTGGCAGCTTGAGCGCGGTGAAGGCGAGATGATCGGTGGCCCCGATTCCGCCCGCGTTCGTCTCGGTCACGCCCATGTCGGCGAGCGGCTTCAGCCACGCCGAGACGATGCGCTGGGCCGGCTCGTTGCCTTCCATGTAGAAACCAGTGACCGGCGGATAGCCGTTGTCGAAATTGAAATACGCGGAGAGCTTGTCGCGCTCGGCGGCGTTCGCCTCGCCGTCGAGGTGCTGCTTGACCCACGCGCGCGAACCGAGAAGTCCCTGCTCCTCACCGGCCCAGAGCGCGATGCGAATGGTTCGCCGCGGCCGGACTCCGAGCACTTTCAGGATCCGCACCGCTTCCATCACCGTCGCCACCCCGTCTGCGTTGTCGGTGGCGCCGGTCGCGGAGTGCCATGAGTCCAGGTGCGCGCCGGCCATCACGATCTCCGAGCCGACTTTGGGGTCGGTGCCGGGAAGCTCGGCGATCACGTTCGAGGTGTTGCGATCGGATTCGTCGAAGGCGGCCTGGACGTTCACCGCCAGCTTGACGGGAATGCCCTGCTGCACGAGCCGCGCGATCAGGTTGTAGTGCTCGGACACCAGCACCACGGCCGGAATCGCGTTCGCACCACCGTCGCGCCCGGTCACGAAGATCGTCCCGTGCTCGCCGATGTTCGGCTCGAGGGTCACGCCCACGTTCTCGCGCTTGAGCGCGGCCGCGAGCTCGCCGGCCGGCATCGCCGGCTTCGCAGGCGGGCGGCCGGTGCGCAGATCGCCGGACGCTGGCGGACGATCGGCCCGGATGAAGTAATCCTGGATCGGGCTCGTCATCACGATGGCGCCGGCCAGCTTACCGGCGCGTCCCTGCAGATCGGCGGCCGAGGGGTTCGGCATCCAGACCGGCGTCGCGGTCACCGTTCCCGACGTCGAGGCCGACCACGCCCTCGGATAGCCGCTCAGCGGCATGTATCGCGGCTCGATCATCTCGATCGAGAACTTCTCGAGCGTCCAGCCGCGGCCGAAATCAAACGGCTCGCTGTGGACGTTCGACAGGCCCCACTGCTTCAGGCGCTCGCTGGTCCACTGCACCGCCCGCTTGTGCGCGGGCGAGTTGGTGAGCCGCGGGCCGATGACATTCGCAAGCTGGTTGAAGGTGTCGAGGACCTGGCCTCGTTCGGCGGCTTCGGCCTTGATCTTCGCAATCATCGCCGTGTCCACCGGCTCCTGGGCGACGAGGGGTACTGCCAGGAGCAGCACGAGGCCGCCCGTCAGCAATCTGCGCGTCATGCGCGGGATTCTAGCCGCATTCCTGCACTGTCCGGCAATTGCACACGAATGTGGCCGCTTTGCACCAAAAGTGCGGTTCGAGTCCGTTTTTGAACCACCGTTTGTCCCACCTGCCTGTACAATCGTCCCCGCAACCCCGTCCATACCGAGGCACTCATGACGAAGATGTTCAGGCGTGGAGCGGCCGCATCGGCATTGCTCCTGGCAGTGACCGCCGGCATTACTCTCCTGCACGCCCAGGCGCCGCAGGCTCGCGCCGGCTTCCGCGCGCTCACCGGGCCCGAGGCGTCGGCGTTCGCTGTGCCGTTTGACATGCGTCTGGTCGCCCGTGAGCCGGGCAACGACCGCCAGCTCGTCTCGGCGGAGCGGTATCGTCAGTTCGTCGGCAACGCCGAGGTCCTGGGCGGCCAGCTCACGATCTACACGGACAACTCCGGCGTGCGGACGGCGGTGATCGGCACGCACTATCCGAACTTGCGGCCAGCCGGCGCGGTTCGCATGGGCCCGGCGCAGGCGCAGGCGGTGGCCGCGGCGCGCCGCCCGGACCTGGCCGGCGAGTGGCACACCGACCTGATGATCCTGCCCGACACCGCCCGCTACTTCTATCGCGTCGAGCTGCGCGGCGCCGACAGCCGCTGGTTCACATGGGTGGACGCGGAAAACGGCGCGGTGTTGAACGAATACGACGGGCTCACGACGGGGAGCGGCGTGGGGGTGCTCGGCGACACCAAGAACCTGACCGGGCTCACGACGTTCGGCAGCGGCACCTACCAGATGGTGTCAGCCGACGGACGGCAGCGCACCTATGACGCACGGAACCGCGGCACGCTGCCTGGCTCGCTGGCTACCGACGGCGACGACCTGTGGAACACCGCTGGCCGGACCTCACCTGGACAGGCCGCGATGGTGGACGCGCAGTTCTACGCGCGGATCACCGACAACTACTACCAGGGCACGCACAACTTCAACTGGAGCAGTCACTACAGCCAGGGCATCGTGTCGTCCGCGCACCTCAACCGCAATTACAACAACGCCTACTGGAACGGCAGCCAGATGGCGTATGGCGACGGCGACGGCACCACCTTCCGGAACTTCTCCGGCGATCTCGATGTGGTGGGGCACGAGTTGAGCCACGGCGTCACCGAGGCGACCAGCAATCTGGTGTACCAGAACGAATCGGGCGCGCTGAACGAGGCGTTCTCGGACATGCTGGGCACGGCCATCGAGTTCTCCAGCGGAACCGGCAACTGGACGATTGGCGAGGACATCACGATCGGCGGCGCTGGCATCCGCGACATGTCCAACCCGAACCGGTTTGGCGATCCGTCCCACTACGCGGACCGCTACACCGGCACCAGCGACAACGGCGGCGTGCACACGAACAGCGGGATTGCCAACCACTGGTTTTACCTTCTCTCGCAGGGTGGCCAGAACGCCAACCCGGCGCGCCGGACCGGGACTACCGTGCAGGGCATCGGAGTGGCCGCCGCCGCGCAGATCGCGTTCCTGGGCTTCACCTCGCTTCCCTCGACCGCGAACTTCTGTGCGGCGCGCGCCTCCACGATTGCGGCGGCGGCCGCCGGCGGCAATTCGGCCAGCGTCGCCAATGCATGGGACGAGGTCGGCGTGAACGATCAGCTCTGCAGCGGCGGCGGTGGCACCGGCACGGGGCCGGTCATCGACAACGTCAGCTCGAAGAAGCTGAAGGGCGGGAAGTTCCAGATCTCCTGGACGACGAACGTGGCCTCGGATTCGGCGGTCACCTTCACGTGCTGCGGCACCTACAGCAACTCGTCGTTCGTGACCAGCCACTCGATGAGCTTCACCGGGTCGAATGGCGTGGCCTACGAGTACTACGTCACGTCGAAGGATGCCGGCGGCCACTCGAGTACGGCCGGGCCGTTCGTTCACCAGAACTGAGTCGAGGTGACTCGGGGGACAGCCCCCTGCTTCGATCCGGATCAGGGGACAGTCCCCTGAGTCGGATCGGATCAGGGGACTGTCCCCTGTCACTTTGTGTCAGAAGATCGCCAGGGTGTTGAGCGGCGATCCCGTGCCGCCGATGACCGGGACCGGGTTGATCACCAGCTCGAACTCCCAACGCTTCAGACGGGCGGCAATTTCTGCGAGCCCCTCGAGATCCTGATTGTCGAGGATGTTGATCCCGAGCGCCGTGATCATCAGCGTGTGAACCGGGAGGTTGACGCCGGCGACTCCCGAGGGCATCACCTCGGACGCCGCATCGCTACCCGCGAACGCCACGTCACGGGCTTTCAGCCAGGTGGCGATCGACGCGTGGAAACCGGCGGCGCTTTGTCCGACCGCCCAGGGTCCCGTCTTCTCGCGCCGGGCCCAACGTCCCGTGCGGAGCAGCACCGCGTCCCCGGCGCCCACCTTCACGCCGGCCTGTTTCTCCCACGCTTCGACGTCCTCCTGATACACCGCTGTCCCAGGCTCCAGATAGGGCACGCCCTTCAGCCGCGGGATGTCCAGCAGCACGCCGCGCGTGACGATGCCCTGCTTGAGATTGTCGATCGAGAGCTTCGCGCACCCCTTCTCGGTGTTCACATCGGCGCGCGCGTAACCGTTGTAGGTCTGATCTTTGTAGAGGATGTGACACAGCGCGTCGAGGTGGCTGTGCGCGTATCCGTGATACGAGACGCGGTAGGTGTCGGTGGTGAACCCGCGGTTCATGGTGTGCTCGAACGGGCTCGCATTGTCCTCCGCGCTTTCGGTCAACGGATTGTGAGCCAGTGAGACGGTCAACCCGCTCCTCGCGAGTCCGGCCGCCTGCCGGCGCTTCGCCTCGGTGACCAGGTTCGCCGCGCCCAGCTGGTCGTTCGGTCCCCATCGTCCCCAGTTCTTCACCTGCTGGAACAGCGCATCGAACTCGTCGGCGTTGCGTGGCAGGCGCGACGGCGCCGTGGTCTGTCCGCCAAGGGTCGGACCGACGATGAGGGCGGCCAGGCACGTGCCGGCGATTGCGCGAGCGGAGCGGGACCGGGTCATCGGCAAAACTCCCTTCCGGCGCACACTGTATGCTGCCGCCTACGGTCGAGTCGAGGCGGTCCTGTTCTTGCACCGATGCTGCGACTGGAGGCCGCATGGATTCCAGAACCATCTCGACCATCGCCGGCGCCGCTGGCGCAGCCGCTCTCACCCTCGCACACGAAGCCGGGCGCCGCGTCTTCGACGATGCGCCGCGCCTGGACGTGCTCGGCGAACGGGCGATCGCGGCGGCCAGAGCCGGACTGGGCGTCGGCACTACGAATCGCGCGACGCTTCATCAGAACGCGCTGCTGGGCGACCTGGTTGCGAACGCGATGTATTACGCGATGGTTGGCACCGGGCCGTCCGCGCAGGTATGGGGACGCGGGCTCGCGCTCGGCCTCGCCGCCGGTGTCGGGGCGATCACGTTGCCGCAGCCGCTCGGCCTGGAAGATCCGCGGGCAACCGAGTCGCCGCGTACCCGCGCCCTTGCGGTCACCTATTACGTCATCGGCGGGCTGGCGGCCGCCGCCACAGTCAACGCGCTCCAGGCCCGGCAACGGCCCTCTGGCGCGAGCGCTCGTTGACGCCGGCCTTCCAGATCGAAGGCTCCTTGCCTACGCGGCACCGGGCAGGCGCTATGATCGCGCCGACAACCTGGTGCCATGACCGACTACGATCTCGGTGAGAAACGCGTTGAGTGGGTGTTCGCCCACATGCCCGTCATGCAGCGGCTGCGCGCCGACTTCGCGCGCGAGCAGCCGTTCAAGGGCCTGACGGTTGCAATCTGTCTCCACCTCGAGCCCAAGACAGCCAATCTCGGGCTCACCATCCAGGCCGGCGGCGCGACGGTGGTGATGTGCCCCAGCAACCCGCTGTCGACTCAGGACTCCACGGTTGCGTACCTCCAGCAGCACCTCACCTGCTTCGGGTGCCGCGGTGAAGATCCACGCGCCTACCAACGCCACTTCCACGAGACGCTGGACCGCGAGCCGGATCTCATCGTCGACGACGGCGCGCAGTTGCTCTCGACGCTGCACAAGGAGCGGCGCCACCTGCTCGACCGGGTGATCGGCCTCTCGGAGGAAACGACCGGCGGCGTCAGCATCATCAAGGCGATCGAACGGAAGGACGGCCTGCGCTTCCCCTGCATCGGGGTCAACACCGCACTGATGAAGCACCTGTTCGACAATCGCTACGGCACCGGGCAGAGCACCGTCGAAGGACTACTCGCCGCCACCAACGTCACCGTCTGCGGCAAGGTCGTGACGGTTGCCGGATACGGCTGGGTGGGCAAGGGTGTCGCGCTCCGCATGCGCGGTCTTGGCGCGGACGTGATCGTGACCGAAATCGACCCGACCAAGGCGCTCGACGCGCGCATGGAGGGCTTCCGCGTGATGCGGATGTCGGAGGCCGCCGCGGAATCCGACTTCGTGATTACCACGACCGGGGGGCTGAACGTCGTGGACACGCCGCACTTCGCCGTGCTCAAGGACCAGTGCATCCTCGCCAACGTCGGCCACTTCAACCGCGAGATCAACATCCCGGCGCTGCGCGCCGAGGCGGCACGGGCACGGGTAGTTCGCCCCGACGTCGAGGAGTTCATGTTCGGCGATGGCCGGCGCGTCTACCTCCTCGCGAACGGCGAGCTGGTGAACATCGCGGTCGGTCAGGGCCACCCGGCCGAGATCATGGACATGACATTCGCGCTCCAGCTCCTGGCGCCGCGGTACCTGGTTCAGATGCGCGGCCGGCTCGAACCGCGGTTCCACGCCGTTCCGAGGGAGATGGACGATGAGGTCGCCCGGCTGAAGCTCGAGACGCTGGGGATCGCAATCGACGAGCGGACCGCGGAGCAGGTGGCTTACGACGACTACTTCTAACAGAAGGCAAAAGGCAAAAGGCAGAAGGCAGAAGGCAGAAGGAAAGGTAGAAGCTGCCTGTCAATCGGCCGGGACCTCTTCAGGCAGCGGCGGCTCGAACAATTCGAGGTTGCGCTGCTCGGCGCGGAAGACCGACGTGAGATAGCGCATCCGGTCGGAGAGATCGCTCCAGTCGACCGGCTGAGTGCCGCGGCCGCGCTCGAACTGGGCGAGCAGCATGGCGAGCTCCACGTTCCCGAGGGTTGAGAGCGGCCCGGAACCGGGCGGTGCCGTCTTCGGCGGGAGATCGTCGCCGCGCCTCAGGCTCTCGGCTGAGAGCCGAACGCGATTCAGCCGTGACCAGACGAGGCGGCGTGCGGCCTGATTGACAAACCGTTGCAGCCGATCTTCGATCCGGCGCGATCCCGGCAGGCGCACGAGCGAGGGAATCGCGGAGCGCACCAGCCCCGCCATCGCATCATCGACAGCCGCGGTCACCAGGCGCTCGAGCCGCAGTTGCTCGAACCAGGCGAGCTTGGTCGTGCCGAGCAGGATCAATTCCGAGCGCAGCGCCGGCTCCGTCTCCGCCGAAGCCTCGTCATAAAGGCGAATGGCTTGCGCCACCAATTCCTGGCCGCGCCCGATCGCCTTCGCGGGTGGGCGCGCGGTGCCCCGACCGGGTCGGTCTGCAGCCTGGCCGGCAGACTCCTCTATCAGCCGCACGAAGGCCGGCGCGATGTCGCTCAGGAGTTGCCGCGCTCCCTCGGCGACGCGTGTGTTGACGCGCTCCCAAGCCGCGCGGGCCGCTGCGATCGCAGGCCGCTCGCGGAGTCGCGCGATGAGAGGACCCGGCAGGACGAGCCCGACGGCTCGCGCGGCTGCCGGCAGCATCGGCAGGTCGTCGCGCCCTGGCAGACCCGAGCACCTCAACGATCGGCTCGCAAACGCGAACCAGTTGACGTCCTGAGCGCCGAGTACGCCGACGAGATCGGTGGCGAGACGATGACAGAGCTGCCGGATGCCGGCGTCGACCGCCGCTGGATCGGTCGCTGAGGCCAGGACGGCGCACTCCTCCAGCGTCACCGGGCTCGACGATCGGATCGCCGCGATCGCCTGCCGGGTTCGCGCGGTGCGCGCCACGCGCTCACTGATCGCCTCGGCGAACGGGGCGACCGCGTCCGGCTCGTGGGTCAGGAGCGCTTCGTAGGCGGTTTTCGACAGGCGCAACAGCGCGCAGTCGCGCAGTGCCCGCGCGCTCGCGAGCCGCGGCTCGTCGGACACCAGCGCCATCTCGCCCACCACGTCGCCCGGGCTCACCTCCGCGACGCGGATCTCGCGCCCGTCGTCGCACGTCACATGCACTGCAAGGCGGCCGGTGATCACGAAGTAGACGGCGTCACCGGGCTCGCCTTGGCGGAACAGCAGGCCTCCGGCGGGCAGGCTCACGTGATGAAGGCGCCCCGCCACGATGGCGCCGCCTCTTTCGTCGAGCCCGCCGGTGAAAGCGGAGAACTGCCGTGAGGCTCCGACCGACGCCTTGGGCAGGATCAGCGACAGCGATGGGACGTTCTCGCGGGACGCCATGCGAGAAATTTGATGGTCACGCTATTGTGACGGCAGGCGCGGCGCTGTCAAGGGATCCGGACGGTGAGCGATAATCCGTCGGGCATGGCCACTGACACAGAACACGACTACGCGTTCGAGATGGCGGCTTCGGCCGTGCGATTCGGGGTTGGCGTGACTCGCGAAGTCGGCGCCGACCTTGCCGAGCTCGGTTCCCGAAAGGTCCTGATCGTCACCGATCCGATCCTCACCGCGCTGCCGCCGGTCCGGATGGTGGTCGACTCGCTCGACGCAAGCCGGCTGTCCTGGGAGCTGTACGACCGCGTCCGAGTAGAGCCCACAGATGAATCGTTCGCGGACGCGATCGCGTTTGGCCGCGCCGGGAGTTTCGACGCCTTCGTTGCCGTCGGCGGCGGATCGGTCATCGACACCGCAAAGGCGGTGAACCTCTACGCCACGCATCCGCCGGCCGATTTCCTCGACTACGTCAACCCGCCGATCGGCAAGGGGCTGCCGGTGCCGGGGCCTCTCAAGCCGCTCATCGCGATTCCAACGACCGCCGGAACCGGAAGCGAGACCACCGGGGTGAGCATTTTCGACCTGACGAAGCTGCACGCGAAGACCGGCATCGCGAACCGGCGGCTGAAGCCGACCATCGGCCTGCTCGATCCGGAGAACACGCGGACGATGCCGCCGGAGGTCGCCGCCTCGAGCGGGCTCGACATCCTGAGCCACGCGATCGAGTCGTTCACCGCGATGCCGTTCACCGGGCGGCCGAGGCCGGATCGACCGGCGATGCGCCCTGCCTACCAGGGGTCGAACCCGATCAGCGATGTCTGGTCGCTGCAGGCGCTGCGGATGGTTGCGAAGTACCTCCTGCGCGCCGTCGCCGACCCGGCAGACGACGAAGCGCGCGCGCAGATGCTGCTGGCCGCGTCGTACGCGGGCGTTGGCTTCGGCAACGCCGGCGTGCACCTGCCGCACGGCATGTCGTATCCCGTGTCGGGCAACGTGAAAAGCTACCGAGCGCCCGGATATCCATCGGATCATCCGCTGGTGCCGCACGGCATCTCGGTAATCCTGAACGCGCCGGCCGTGTTCCGCTTCACCGCATCCGCGAATCCCGAGCGGCACCTGGAGGCAGCAGCGGCGCTTGGCGCCGAGCGTGACTGGCGAAGGCGGCGACCGATGCGGGCGCGATTCTCGCCGATCGCATCACCTGGTTCATGCGCGAGCTCAAAGTGCCGAACGGGCTGGCGGCGGTTGGCTACACGTCGGCGGACATTCCAGCCCTGGTCGGGGGACGTTGCCGCAGCATCGCGTGACCAAGCTCTCGCCGCGACCCGCGAGCGAGGACGATCTCGCGATGCTCTTCGAGCAGGCGATGGTGGGCTGGTAGGTTCGCGGGGTTCGCGGAGTTCGCGGGGTTCGCGGGGTTCGTCGCATACTCGACATGGCAGAGATCACACTTGCCCGGCGCCTCACGCTCTTCGACGCCACCATGCTGGTCATGGGCGGCATCGTCGGGGCCGGCATTTTCATGAATCCGGCGGTGGTCGCGCAAGAGGTGACGACCGCGGGTTCCGCGCTCGGCGCATGGGCGGTCGGCGGTCTGTTCGCGCTGGTCGGCGCGTTCATCTACGCCGAACTGGCGGCTCGCCGGCCCGCGGTCGGCGGCCAGTACGCGTACCTGCGCGAGGCGTTCCATCCGCTCGTGGCGTTCCTCTACGCGTGGACGCTGCTGCTGGTTTCGCAAAGCGGCGGGATGGCGGCGGTCGCCATGACCTTCGCCCGCTACTTCCGGGAGCTGTCGGCGGTGCCGGTCGCCGACGGCGTCATCGCTGTCAGCGCACTGGCTGCGCTGACAATGGTGAACTGCCTCGGTGTGCGCGCCGGCAGCAACCTGCAGAGCACCTTCATGGTGCTGAAGATCGGCGCCATCGCGATGCTGGTGGCGTTGGGGTTCCGGGCCGCCGCGGCGCCGACGGCCGCAGCGGGTGGGGAGCAGGCGGTTCCATTCACCGCGTTCGGCGCTGCGCTCGTGCCGGTGCTGTTCGCGTACGGCGGGTGGCAGACGTCGAGCTTCATGGCCGGCGAGTTGCGATCGCCGCAGCGCGACCTGCCACGCGGGCTGCTGATCGGCGTCTCGGGCGTGGTCGTTCTCTACCTGCTCGTGAACTACGTGTGCATCCGGGCACTCGGGATGCCGGGACTCGCCGCGACCCGGACGCCGGCGTCTGACGTGATGCGCGCCGCGCTCGGTCCGCTGGGTGCGACGCTGATTGCCGCCGGCATTGCCATTTCCACCATCGGTTTCCTGAGTCAGAACCTGCTGACCGGACCGCGCGTGTACTTCGCGATGGCGTCGGACGGAACGTTCTTCAAGAGCGTGGCGATGGTGCACCCGCGGACGCGTGTCCCGGTGGTCGCGATTGTGCTGCAGGGCACGATTGCGTCGCTGCTCGCACTGACCGGCAGCTACGAGCGCATTCTCGGCTACGTCGTCGCGATCGATTGGGTGTTCTTCGGGCTGACCGCGCTCGCGCTCGTCGTCCTCCGGCGGCGCGACAGCGCAGGCGGAATCGACAGCTCGTTTCGTGTGCCGGGCCATCCGTTCACGACGCTGGCCTTCGTGGCCGGCTCGTGGCTCGTCGTCCTCAACGCGGTATATCGCTTCCCCGCCAACGCGCTCGCCGGGCTGGGGCTGCTCGTCGCCGGCGTCCCGGTCTATCTCTATTGGCGGCGCGAGGGCAAAAGATGAGCAGCCAGCGTGCGATGGCGACGCCGTATATCGAGTGGGCGAAGCTCGAGTCGGGGGCCCGCGTCAACCTGGCGACGAGCGGGCTGCCGCCGCTGTCAGTGGATGACATCGGGGGATGGCCGGCAGCCGACCAGCTGTACGGAGCCAACCCGTACGGCTATGCGCCGCTGCTCGAGCGGATCGCCAGGCACCATCGCGTCTCGCCGGCGCAGATCGTCACCGCGACCGGCTGCTCGATGGCCAACTTCCATGCTCTCGCCGCGCTCATCGCGCCTGGAGACGAGGTGCTGATCGAGCGGCCGACCTACGATCCGCTGCTCCTCGCGGCATTACACCTCGGCGCGCAGGTGATTCGATTCGAGCGTCCGGCAGCTGACGGGTTCGCGATCGATGCCGGCGCGGTGGCGGCAGCAGTCACACCGCGGACCCGGCTCATCGTCATCGCGAACCTGCACAACCCGTCGAGCCAGCAGGTCTCGAACGCGACCCTTGCGAAGATAGGCGAGGCCGCTGCCCGCGTCGGCGCACGAGTCCTGGTGGACGAGGTCTATCTCGATACGGTGTTCGAGGATCCGCCCGGGTCGTGCGTCCATCTCGGCGAGGCGTTCGTCGCGACCGGGAGCCTGACGAAGGCCTACGGGCTTTCGGCACTCCGCTGCGGGTGGATCATCGCGGACGAGGAGCTCGCACGGCGCATCTGGCGGATGCAGGATCTCTACGGCAACGTCCAGCCGTTCGCGATGGACGTCCTCGCCGCGGCGGCATTCGACCGCCTGCCGGCTCTGCGCGCCCGATCGCGGGCGCTGCTCGACGCGAACCGGGCATTGTTCGCATCATGGAGTACCACCCGCGACGATCTGTCGTTTATGCTGGCGCCGCATGGCACGACGGTATGTGTGAAGCCGACCCGTATGAAGGCAGAGCATCTCTCCGACGTACTGCGCCGCGAGCACGAGGTGTCGGTGGTGCCGGGCCGATTCTTCGAACAGCCGGATTACGTGAGGATCTCGCTGTGCACGGAGACCGCGACGCTGGAGGAGGGACTGCGGCGGATCGGTTGCGCGTTGGATCTCTGAAGCTGCCGTCGCGCCGTGTGTGTCGCGCGCGGCCGCTCATAGGCGCCGCTTCGCGATCGTTCAACCGTCAACGCGCAGGTAGGTGGCGGCCAGAGGAATCGGGCTGGCCTCGCTCTCGATCCAGAACACGTGCACTCCAGGACGCCACGTGTCGGTAGACTGGCGGCTGGAGAACCCCGAGCGCGCGGCGTGCGGATATGCGGCAAAGGCCTGTCCCACGTCAGGCCGTGGCTCAATGGCCGCAGACGTGCCGACGACGTCACCGTCGAGGACCAGTCGCAAGGCAACGTTTCGATGGCGCGGTCCGAAGCACCAGCCTCGCACATCCAGGGCGGAGCCCGGAGCGCACGAGTGACTGACCTCGGGAAAATCCAGCGAGGCCATCGGAAGATCAACCGGTTCCGGACGCGCCGCAGGCGCCGGCATGTCGTCACGCTGCATGACGACGAGGCTCTGGCGATAGAGCGGTCCATGATTCACGAAAAGCAGGAGACGGAAGCCGCGGCACCAGCGCTCCTCGACGTAGGCGCGCGAGTGGTAGGCGACCTGGTAGAAGTCCGGAAGCAGCTCCACGGTCGGGCCCGTCGCCTGCTCGAAGAGAAAGCCGTAGGTGTCGAACTTCTGGAGGTGCGGGCCGCTTAACGTCCGACGGGCGATCTCCTCGCCGTGGATGCTCAACATCACCAGCCCGCCGGGCGCGACGAGCCGCCGCAGTTCGTCGAGCCACGCATCCTGGAACGTCTCGTCGAGATGGGTGAGCACCGAGATCCCATACACAAGATCGAAGCTGCCGGTCGCGAACGGCAGCGGCGGAAGGGGCGCCGTGTGCTGGAACGTGCCGATCGGGCAGTGCTCGCGGCACCAGGTAATCGCCGCAGGATTGATGTCAACGCCGTGCAGCGCGGTGGTCGCCGGCAGATCGGAGAACCACCGGATGGTTCGGGCCGAGCCGCATCCCCAGTCGAGGATCGATCCGAACTCGCCGAGCTCGTGGTTGACGAGCCGAAGGATGGCCCGCAGGCCGACCGAGGTCGTCCACCCGCCATACAGGTACCCGGCCGCGGTTCCCCCAGCGCCGACGACCTGCTGCAGCAGCCCGCTGTCGGTTGGCGACGTCGCGCCGGTCTGAGTGCGCAACGAGCGGAGGCATTCGTCGGCGAGAGCCTTCCGAAAGGCCGCTACGTGAGGCGCTTGCGGCCCTGTCCATTGTTGATTGAGGATTGGCGATTGGCGATTCATTGACGATTGGCTGACTGGAGTATTGAGCCATTCTATTTACGATTGAAGAATCGGCCGATCCGTCGATCCGTCGATCCGTCGATCGGTCGATCGGCAATGCGCGAATCGAATGGCGTAATGCGGCAGTCGCCAATCGCCAATGATTCGTCAGTCGTCAATCCTCAGTCACCAATGGACGCATTCACCTTGTCCCGCCGCTCTGATTCGCGAGCACCCAGCTCGCCTGGTGGACGAGCCGCGCGATCTTCTCCATCTTCTCGTAGTTGACCTTCTCGGGCCGGTCGAACTGCGTGTGGTAATCCGGATGGAGCCCGGTATGGAACCACAGCGCCGGCACGCCGTGCTGCAGGAAAGGCCACTGATCGCTTCGCCGCAGCAGGTTCGAGGCGTTGTTGTCGTAGCGCAGCTTCAGCTCGAGCCCGTAGCCGCTCTTGTTGACCCGCTCGACGAGGCCGCTCAAGTCGGGGTGCTGCGAGTAGCCCAGGATGTTCACCGCGTTCCGGTTCGACTCGGCGGTCTGCACCTCGAGGCCGTTGAAGCGCGGGCCGCCGCCGACCTGCACTTCCTCGTTGCGCCCGACCATGTCCATGTTGAGCACCGCGATCGTCTTCGCGAGCGGAAAAGTCGGCTGCTCGGTGTAGGCCCACGAGCCGAGCAGCGGCCCGCGCTCCTCCGAACCCCAGCAGGCGAACAGCACCGAGCGCTTCGGCCGCTGGCCGGCTGCGGCCGCCATCGCGTAGGCATCGGCAATCTCGATCAGCGCCACCGTCCCGGAGCCGTCATCGTCGGCGCCGTTGAAGACGACGCTGCCGTCGGCGCCCTCGTGGTCGTAGTGGGCGGAGACGATCACGACTTCGTCCTTCAGCGCCGGATCGGAGCCCTCCACCATCGCCAGGATGTTGCGATCGGAGACGATATGGCGGTTGACGCTGGTGGTGAGCGTGACCTGCACGCCGTCGAGCGGAAGGCCCTGATATCCCTTGGCCGTTTCCGCCGCTTTCGATAGCTCGATCAGCGATTTCCCGGTGCCGCGCACCAGCGTCTCGGCCAGCGCCGGCGAGATCTGACCGACCGGGATTCGCAGGCGGTCGGCCCAGCTTGCCAGCGTGAAGCGGTCAATCCGCGGCGGCTGTGGCGGCCAGAACGCCCGCGCCGCGGCCTCGAAGTTCTGGGGCCCGGGGTGATTGTGGATGTCGGTGACGAAGAGCACGCCGACCGCGCCCTTGTCCTGCGCGGCAAGCGCCTTCTTGATCGCCACCGCCGGTTCGGCGGTGACCACGCCGTCGAACGGGCTCTTGGGATCGCGCTCGCCCGGCTCGTGCTCGAGAATCAACGCGATGCGACCCTTCACCCGGTCGCCGTAGTCATCGTAACCGAGCTTCGGCGCGTGGATGCCAAAGCCCGCGTACACGACGGCGGCCTTCACCGTGCTGCTGGCGCTGAACCGCTGCGGGTAGAAGTCCTGCTCGTTCGGAAGCGACAGCGTCGTGCCGTCGGCGAGCGCGACGTCGAGTCGGTTGCCCTCTCCAAGCGTCGCGATCATCAACTGCGTCTGCTGCACGAACGAGCCGCCGGGGGCGCCGGGCTTGAGGCCGGCCCGCTCGAACCGGGAGCGTACCCAGTCCGCGGCGAGCGCGTTCTCGGGCGTGCCGACCAGCCGGCCTCTGAACCCGTCGCCGGCAAGGAAGAACAGGTCGGCGCGAAGGTCGGCGACGCGGATCGAATCGTTGAACGGCGCCGTCGATTGCGCGAGCACAGCCGCGCTCAGACCGAATACGAATCCACTGACAACGAATCGTCGGATCATCGTCCGGGTTTCCGCAACTGATCGAGTAATGGCACATCTGCGGCCGGCTTGGCGTCCGGCAGGCTTCGCAGGTAGGCGTAGATATCGCTCAGGACAGCGTCCGAAATCGACGCTTCGGAGTACGCCGACATCCGGGTGGTCGGCTTGCGGACGTAGCCGATGAAGCTTGGCAGGCTTCGCGCCACCCGCGCGATGCGCGGTCCGTTGCCCGGCAGGCCGCCCTGCCCTTCGGTTCCATGACACCACGAGCAGTTGTACTCGAAGAAGGCCGACCGCCCCTTTGCGGCGTCGCCAGCCGGTGTCGGTGTCGCGGTAGATGGAGTCTGCGCGACGACTGACGCGGGCACCAGCCACAGCGCGACGATCAACATGGCTCTCATTTCGGATTCCTGGTTCCTAATTCCTGGTTCCTAATTCCTAGTTCCTATCTCCTGTCTCCTATCTCCTTTCCTATCACCGTCCCTGAGTGACGACGTCGACCAGGGCCGGCTCGCCGCGCTTGACGACGTCGATGGCACGCTTCAGCGCCGGGGCAAGGTCGTTCGGACTCTCAATCGGTCCGATGCCGTGGACGCCGTAGGCCTTGGCGAGCGACGCGTAGTCGATGTTCGGATCGGTCAGG
This sequence comes from uncultured Acidobacteriota bacterium, assembly GCA_963709325.1. Classification (GTDB taxonomy): domain Bacteria; phylum Acidobacteriota; class Vicinamibacteria; order Vicinamibacterales; family UBA2999; genus VFZN01. The sequence continues at coordinate 2,139,249 of CAVPVV010000003.1, forward strand.
TCGTTGCCGATGCCGGCACGGCGCACGTCGCGGTTCACCTTGGCGGCGACGTCGTTGATGAACATCCGCTCCTGGTGGTAAGCGCGGTTGTTGTGCATCACGGTCAGCAGCGGGATGCGGTGGTGGGCGGCAGTCCACAGCACCCCTGGCGCGTAGTTGAGATCGCCGTCGCATTGGACGTTCACGCTGAGCCGTCCGTGCTTCCGGTTGGCCAGCGCCGCGCCGACTGCCGCCGGGGCGCCGTAGCCGATACCGTAGGCCCCGGACCAGCCGATGAACTGATAGTGCTTCGTAAAGTCCCACAAACGGTGCGGCCAGTTGCTGATGAAAGACACGTCCGACACGAGTGACCAGTCCTCACCCTTGATCTGGTTCCACAGCTCGGCGGACAGCCTGGCCGTGGAAATAGGGCTCGAGTCCCAGCCCCATGCCGCCTGGTCGACGCCCTGTTCGAACGCCTGGCGGTTGGCCGCCGCCAGCCGCCGGCCGCGCTCGTCGAACAGCCGCCGCCGCTCGGGCGTGATCAGCTGGCGGCACGCGTCGATCAGCACCGGCAGAGTCGCCTCGGTATCGGCGGCGATTGCCAGATCGGCCTCGACGTATCTGCCGATGTCCTGGTAGTTGCTCTTGGTGATCAGTTCCGAGGCATTGATCGTGGCGATCCTGGTGCCCGGTTTGAACAGGGGCCGGGATTGCATGCCGATCCGGTTCACCGGCGACAGCGCGTTCAGGTTCATGAACAGCTCGGGGTGTTCGAGACCGAGCACGAAATCCGCATCGCCGATCGGCACGCCAGACCCCATCTTCAGCGGGTGGCGGCTGGGGAAGTTCATGCGCATCGGATAGCGCGCGTCCTGGACCGGCGCCTGCAGCAGCTCGGCCAGCTCGACGAGCAGCTCGAGGCCCTTCGGCGTTCGCGCCGGCCGTCCGGCGATGATGCGCGGGTTCTCGGAGGCGACCAGCATCTTCGCCAGCTCCGCGACAGCTCCCGCGTCGCCCGCCGGCGGCGTGGCTGGCGTCAGCCGGGGTACTCGGAGCCGCGCTCGATCCGCAGCGGGGATCGGCTCTTCCTGCAGCGCCGTATCCGCGACGAGCACGACCGGGCCGTGTGGCGGCGTCATCGCGATCTTGTAGCCGCGCATCGCCGACTCGGCGAAGTGGGTCAGCGACGCCGGCGTGTCGTCCCACTTGATGTAGTCCCGGACCATCGCCGTGGCGTCCTGCACCGCGTGCGTCCACTCCACGTCGCTGCGTCGATACTGCGCATCGAGGGTGTTGCCGATGACCATGTAGATCGGCACGCGATCGGCGAACGCGTTGTACACGGCCATCGATGCGTGCTGTAAGCCCACGGTGCCGTGGGCCATCACCAGCATTGGCTTGCCCTCGACCTTGGCGTAACCGTGGGCCATCGCCACGGAGGACTCCTCGTGGCAGCAGGTCAGCAGTTCCGGCTTCTGGTTGCTCCCGTGGTTAATCAGCGACTCGTGCAGCCCGCGGAACGACGAGCCCGGGTTGGCCGCGACGTACTCAAAGCCGAGCGCCTTGAGCACGTCCACCATGAAGTCCGCGCCGGGCTTGTCGGTGTGGTACTCGTCTCCGGCCGGCGCGGGTGCTGGCGACGGCGCCGATACCCCTCCCTGCTGTGCCGTCCCGGTCGCGGGAGCGGCGACAAATCCCGCCGCTCCTGCGGCTGCTCCCTTCAGGAATCCCCTTCGGCCGACGTGTCGCTTCTCGGTCATCACAGTGACTCCAGACGGCTGGCGATTCCGACTTCCGACCGACTCCCGGTCCCCGACTCCCCAACTCGATTACTTCGTCTGATTGCTGATCTGCAGATCCCAGCCATCGGGATCGAGCACGTGCCAGCTCTTGAAGTCGTTGCCGACCATGTCCGGCCGCGGCTTGAGACCCCGCTTCTCGAGCTCCGCCTTCACGCCGTCGGTGTCCCACGGAGAGATGCCCCACGAGACGTGGTTGATGACGCCGGTGATCGGCGGTCGATCGCCGGCAGGCGGCGCCGCTGGTGCCGCGCCTCCGGCTTCGGCATTACCCTCGGGCCGCCGGGCATTGCGGATGATGATCTCGCCGATGTCGCCGATCTTCAGCGTCGCCTGGGTCTTGCCATTGTCGTTGGCGACTTCCCATCCCATCAGGCTCGTGTAGAACGCCACGCTTCGCTTGTAGTCGGAGACCGCATAGGAGATGTGATCGAGGTGCACGGTCTTCCAGGGCGCTTTCGGCGCCGCGGCGGGCGTCTGCGCGGCCGCCGCCGGACCGGCGATCGCCACCATCGCCAGGCTCTGAATGAGCTGACGGCGGTCCATCTTCCCATCTTCGAAATCCTTGATGAGTGTCGAGATAACGGCTTCCATGAGTCCCCTCCTGCCGCTGCATCATAATGCGCCGATGCGGACAATGCTTGCCGTGGTGTGCCTTACGCTGCTCGTCGCCGGCGTGAGCCGGACCGGAGCACAGGCGCAGTTCTCGTTCGACTATCCGGCGATTGCCACGCAGCTGGTCAGGCAACTGGCGCCGCAGGCCGGCGAAAAGATCCTGATCCTTGCGCACCCCGGCTACTTCGAGGACCTCATCCCGCACCTGCGCTACGCCATCGCCAGGGCAGGCGCGACCGATGTCGGCGTCGTGGACGTGCTGGCCGAGCCGGTTCCGCAGGGCTGGGACGTCGAGGAGATTCGCCGCGGCAACGTACGGGCTCGCCAGGCCTACCGCGCCATGTTCGCCGGCGTGGACGGCGCGATCATGATGCCGGGCGCGACGCCGGCGCATCCCGCCTACGCCGCGCTGCAGGACCAGCTCCGTGCCGGCCACGGCCGGACCGTCCACTTCCACTGGGTCGAGAACGGGAGCGCGTATCCGCTGCCCGGGCAGCCCCTGCCGGGCCGCGCCGCAATCGATGCGATCTATCAGCGCGCGCTGCTGCAGACCGATTACCCGGCGCTCACCAAGGTGCTCGAGAGCCTCGAGCGGGCGCTCCGCGCCGGCGAAGTGCGCGTCACCTCCCCGGCCGGCACCGACCTCCGGTTCCGGATCGGCGACCGGACGGTAAACCTGCAGAACGGCGATGCGTCGGCGGCCCGTGCCGCGCGCGGCAAGGTGCTGATCGATCGCGAGATCGAGCTCCCAGCCGGCGTCGCGAGGGTCGCTCCGCTCGAGAACAGCGTCGAGGGCACGATCGCGTTCCCGCCGTCGCAGTGGGATGGCCAGCCGGTGGAGGGACTCCGCCTCCACTTCAACAAGGGCCAGGTCGATCGCATCGAGGCCACGACCGGCCGCGAAGCGGTCGAGCGCGAGATGAACGCGAGCGGAGACGCCGGCAAGCGCTTTCGCGAGTTCGCGCTCGGTGTGAACCCGCTGCTCGCCGTACCGGAGCGCAATCCGTGGATTCCCTACTACGGCTACGGCGCGGGCGTGGTCCGGCTGTCGCTCGGCGACAACAGCGAGCTCGGCGGCGCGGTGGGCGGCGGCTACGTGCGCTGGAACTTCTTTACCGACCTGACGGTCTCGATGGACGGACAGCTGTGGGTGACGAACGGACGGCTCAACGTCCCGAGAGAGAAGTGAGCAGCGTCAATAGCGGATATCGCGACGGCCGACGCTCTGCCCGATGTGACCGACCTTGCGGCCCATCGTGAAGAACTCGCCGCAGCCCGCCATCATCCCGAAGAACGCCGCCGACTCCGGCCGAAGCCGTCCATCATCGTCACAGATGCCGTCGGCGACGGTGGTGGCCACGACATCGGCGATGAAGACGGTTCGCACGGGGGGCACCCGCAGGATGTGCGAGACGCGGCACTCCAGCTGAATAGGCGCCTCGTTCACCGACGGCGCCTTGACGACGGTCGCTGTTCCGCGCGTCAGGCCCGACATCGCGTATTTGTCGCCCGAGCGGCTCGAGCTGAAGTCGATCCGATCGAAGGCGTGGATCATCGACGCGACCGGGACGTTGAGCACGAACTCCCGGTGCAGCGTGATCAGCCCGCCGGCGATGTGCTCGTCGCCCGCGGCCACGCCTACCTGCGGCGGATCGCCGTTGACGACGAAGGTCCAGAGGACGGAGAGCTCGTCGGGGTCGCCCGGCTTGCCGTGCACGCTGGTGATGATCGCCGGCACCGGCGGGATCATCGGACCAGGCTTCGGAATGGGCTTCCGCGACAGTCCCTTGGATGGCGGCGCCTGTGCCGCCGCCGTACGGATCGGGCTCGTCATGAGAAGGCCGGCCACGGCAGCCTGAGAGAGGAGGTGTCGTCGCTGCATACGATGTCCTGCGTCACGCGCCGCCCAGCTTTACCGCCTCGCGCAGTGAAGTGAGCGGGTCGCGCGTCGGCACGAACTCGTGCGCCACGTAGCCGGTGAACCCGGTCTCGCGAATCGCCCGGAACACCGCCGGGTAATACAGCTCCTGTGTGTCGTCGATCTCGTGCCGTCCTGGCACTCCACCCGTGTGAAAGTGCGCGATCCACTGCCGGTTGTCGCGCACGGTGCGGATGACGTCGCCTTCCATGATCTGCATGTGGTAGATGTCGTAGAGCAGCTTCACGCGCGGCGAGCTCACCTGGCTCACTACCGTCACGCCGTACGGCGTGCGATCGCCCTGATAGTCCTTGTGATCGACCTTGCTGTTGAGGAGCTCGACGCACACCGTCACGCCGTACTTCTCGGCGAGCGGCGCCACGCGCCGGAGGGCCGCCACCGAGTTGGCGATCGCCTCCTGGTCCGAGCGCCCACGCCGGTTGCCGAAGAACGTAATCACGTTCGGGACGCCGGCCTCCGCGGCGCGTGGAATCCCCTCGCTGAGTCCCTTGACGATGGCCTCGTGATTCGCCGGATCGTTCACGCCGTCCACGATCGTGCCGCCGAGGCCTGAGCCCATCGAGCACGTCAACCCGAACTCTTTGGCAATCGGCCACTCGTCGGGTGTCAGCAGGTCCACCGCCGTCAGCCCCATGTCGGCGACGGCCTTGAAGAACTCGCGGATTGGAATCCTGGCGTACGGCCAGCGGCACACCGATTGACGATAGCTACTACCCTGCGCGAATCCGGCCTTAAGCGATGCCGCCAGCCATGGCGTCAGTGTCGCCCCTGCCACGCCGCTGACGACCTCGCGTCTCGTGAGCTCTCGCTTCGGCATCGCCGCCCTCCGGCGAGTGGGAACAGTCCCCGACAATCGTTGGGGGCTGCCCCTGTCAAAACTGTCAGGGGACAGTCCCCTGTTGCTGCTACGGTCGTCGCGCGACTGGAGGCACGTAGCTGTCGAGATCGACCGGTTTCCAGTCGATGACCCGCCCCTGCTCCGCGCTCATGTAGCAGGTCATCAGCAGCTCGGTGACCTCGAGGCCGGCGTGAAAATTGACCTCGGGCTGCACGCCGTCGGCAAACCAGCGCGCAAAGGCGCGATTCTCGTTCTCGTATCCGTATTCGGCCATCTCGTTGCCGACGAGCGGCATCAACCCCTGCTCCGCGTTCTGCTTCTCGACCAGATCCTCGCCAGCCTGCTCGCGAAGCCGACGAGAGAAGAACACCTTCGTGCCGCTCTCCAGCGTGCTCGTCGACATCGAATACTCCGGGCCGAGCAGCTCCATCGTCAACCGCAGCCCGGCGCCGACGAAGCTCCACGACGTCGTCGCTTCGACGATGATCGGAGCGCCGGTCTCGTCCTCGTAGGTAACGCTGGCTCGGGCGAAATCTTCGGCGGGATGCTGCCGGTAGTCGGCCGCGCCGCCGGTCATCTCACGGAGCAGCGCCGCGTATTCCGGGCGCGACCACTTGAGAGTGGCGACCTGCGCCGACACCTTCACCGGGCGAATGCTGTTCCGCGGCGCGCCGGGCGCGGTCAGCAGGTAGCGGCCCACCTCGAGGCTGTGGCACATCATGTCGTTCAGCACGCCGCCGCCTTGCAGATCGCCCTGCCAGAACCACGGCATGTGCGGCCCGCTGTGCTCCTCAGCGGCGCGGGCGAGGTAGGGCCGCCCGGCCGCGGCGGCGCCGCGCGCCCACACGATTTGCTTCCCTCGCTCGAGTCCCGGCGGGAACAGTTGATTCTCGAGATACCCGTGGAGCAGGCCGGCGTCCTCGACGAGCTCCACCATCCGCCGCGCCTCGGCGGCGTTGCGCGCGAGCGGCTTCTCGCAGGCCACCGCACGCAGCCGCGCTCCGCTCTTCATGGCGGCGACGATGCGCGACATGTTGTCGATACGGGCGAAGTTGGGGCCGCAGATCCAGATCGCGTCGATGTTCTCGTCGGCGACCATCGCCTCGATTGAATCGAAGGCCTGTGCCTGACCGACGCGGAGTGTGCGCGCGAGCGCGGCCGCCTCCTCGGCGTTGGCGCGATTCGGGCTCCACACGCCGCGCACGTCGGCCTCGCGGACCGCCTCCCAGGAGCGGATGTGGAACTTCGTGATGAAGCCGCTGCCGATGAACCCGACCCCAAGTCTCCGTTCCATGCGCCTGCGCTCCGACCGGGGAGCGTATCATGCCGCGTCCCTGCCGATTTGACCGGCCGCCACCTGTCGCCGCACACTCCGCGAAGAGACGGCACGCGCTGGATCGAAAAGAGAGGGTTACGTCGATGGCCAAGTACACGCGCGGAGAGTTCCTGGGACTGGCGGGAATGACCGCTGGGGCGCTCGTCACCGGCAGCGTAGCGGAGGCGACGCACCAATCCGGCAGGCCGGACGAGGCGGAGCTCGCCGTTATCAACGGCACGGTGTACACGGTCGACGACGCCCAGCCGCGGGCTGAAGCGTTCGCCGTCCGCAACGGACGGTTCATCGCGGTTGGGTCCACCGCCGACATCCGCAATCTCGTGACCTCACGCACCACGGTCATCGATGCGCGCGGCCGCACGGTCGCGCCCGGCTTCATCGACGCGCACTCGCACCCCAGCGGCATCGACGAGCTGTTCGGCGTCAACGGCAACGTTCGAACCCTGCGCGAGCTGCAGGACGCGCTGGTCCGGAAGGCCGCGACCGCATCGCCCGAACAGTGGGTGACCGCGTTCATGTTCGACGACACGAAGTTCGACGTGGTGCTCAATCGCCGTCAGCTCGACGAGGTCGTCCCCGACCGCCCGGTCGCGGTCCATCACCGAGGCGGCCATACGAGCTGGTACAACTCGAAGGCGCTCGAGATGGCGCACATCGACCGGAACACCCCCGATCCCCAGGGCGGCCAGTTCCTGCGGGACGACAAGGGCGAGCTGACTGGACGTGTCGCCGAGCTGGCGCGAAACGTGTTCGACAAGGTCGGCAAGCAGGAGACGTTCAGCGAGGACGAACAGCGCAGAAGAGGCCTCGAAGGCATGTCCCACATGTCCAGGCTGTTCGCCGCCTCCGGATTGACAACCGTCCACGATGCACAGGCGAGCCGCGATCAGATTCTCGCTTACCAGGATGCGTATCACGCCGGCGAGCTGCGTCACCGCGTCTACTACCTGATCGCCGCCGAGCTGCTCGAGTCGTACAAGGCGGCCGGCCTCTATACCGGGCTGGGCAACGAATGGGTGCGGATCGGCGGCGTCAAGTTCGTCGCCGATGGATCGTGCTCGGAGCGGACGATGCTGATGAGCACGCCATACGTCGGACGCCCGAACGATTACGGCATCCAGACGATGACCGAACAGGAGATCGTCGACGCGGTCGAGAACGCGCACCGGCATAGCTTTCAGGTCGGCATCCACGCCAACGGCGACGTCGCCATCGATCTCGTCCTCAAGGCCTACGAGCGCGCGCTCGAGAAGTGGCCGCACCCGGATCGCCGGCACCGCATCGAGCACTGCACGCTGGTCAACGACAACCTGCTCCGGCGGATCAAGGCCACCGGATCGATTCCGACGCCGTTCTGGACCTATGTCTACTATCACGGCGAGAAGTGGACCGAGTACGGCGACGACAAGCTGCGTTGGATGTTCGCGCACCGATCGTTCTTCGACTACGGCATCAAGGCGCCAGGCGCGTCGGATTATCAGCCCGGCCCGTTCGAGCCGCTGATGGCGATTCAAAGCATGGTCACCCGTCGCGACTACAAGGGACGCGAGTGGGGCCCGAACCAGAAGATTACGGTAGACGAGGCCTTGAAGGTCGCCACGATCCACGGCGCCTACGCTTCGTACGAGGAGGCGTCGAAGGGTTCGATCACGGCCGGCAAGCTCGCCGACTTCGTCGTGCTCGAACGCGATCCGCACGAGGGCGATCCCAATACGATCAAGGACATCAAGGTGCTCCGTACCGTCGTCGGCGGCAAGACCACGTATGCGGCAGAGGGCTGAGAGCGGGCAGAGGGCTGAGAGTGGTGGCCGGTTTCGCCGATCGGCCCTGTGGTAGAGTGGCGCGCTGCGGCTCGAAGAGGACACGATGCGCGCGCACGCCCGGTCCACCGTTTCGCGCCGTCAGGTGCTCGCCACCCTGGCGGCTGGCGCCGTATCGGGAGTTCGTGGCACTCCGCAAGGCACCCGCTGGGGTGTTCAGCTCTACACGGTTCGAGAGCAGATCACCAGAGATCCCGCCGGCACTCTCAAGCAGATCGCGGCGATCGGCTACAAGGAGCTCGAGGTGATCCAGCCGACGCTCACCACAATCGCGCCCCTCGCGTTGCCGCTCGGGCTCGCATTGACCAGCGTCCACCTCGACGACGCGACCGCGAAGGGCGAGGGGTTCGAATCGTTCCTCGCCGATGCCAAACGTCTCGGCCTGCAGTATGTCGTCGTGGCCTACGTTCCTCCTGCCGAGCGTCCGACGGATCGCGCCGGGTTCGAGGCCATTGCAGCACGCCTGTCGCGGATGGCGCGGGCGGCGACAGCAGCGGGATTGCGGCTCTGCTACCACAATCACGCGTTCGAGTTCGGTCAGGACCGCGACGGCACGCGCTGGCTCGACGTCCTCATGCGCGGCACGGCCGACGCCGGTGTGCAGCTGGAGCTCGACGTGTTCTGGGCGGCGTTCGCCGGCGCCGATCCGGTGGCGGTTCTGAGGCAGTACAAGGGACGCGTCGCGCTGATGCACCTGAAGGACAAGGACGGACGGGCCGGAGGCCTGGTGGAGAGCGCCGCGGCGCGCACCGACTTCAAGGAGGTGGGTGTAGGCGTGCTCGACTTCCCTGCCATTCTGGCCGCCGCGAGCGAGGCCGGCGTCCGGCACTACTTCGTCGAACAGGACGAGACGTCCTGGCGACCCGGTTGAGAGTTTGAGAAAGAGTTATGCGTACCTGACGGCGATGCAGAAGTGATAAGGCAGAAGGCAGAAGGCAGAAGGCAGAAGGCAGAACGCCATGCGCCAGACCGAAACGTTCGATGCCATCGTCGTCGGGTCGGGAATCTCGGGAGGGTGGGCCGCCAAGGAGCTCACCGAGCGGGGGCTGCGCGTGCTGCTGCTCGAGCGCGGCAAGAACGTCGAGCACGCGAAGGACTACCCCAACTCGCGCAAGGCGCCATGGGAGTACCCGCACCGCGGCGGGCGCACCCAGGCAATGGTCGACGCGTATCCGGTGCTCAAGCGCGACTACCCTCTCAACGAGAAGAACCTCGATTGGTGGGTCAACGAGAAGGACTCCCCCTACACCGAGGTCAGGCGCTTCGACTGGTATCGCGGGTACCACGTCGGCGGACGCTCGCTCACCTGGGGCCGGCAGAGTTATCGCCTCAGTGACTGGGACTTCGAGGCCAACGCGAAGGACGGCATCGCGGTGGACTGGCCGATCCGATACGTAGACATCGCGCCGTGGTACGACCACGTCGAGAAGCACGCCGGCATTGCGGGATCTGTTGAAGGCCTGCCGCAGCTGCCCGATGGACAGTTTCAGCCGGCGATGCCGCTCAACTGCGCCGAGGAGGCCGTCGCCGGGCGGGTCGCGAAGCAGTTCGGCGGACGCCGGCGGATCATCCCTGGCCGCGTCGCCAATCTCACCCAGCCGCTCGGCCGGCGCGGCCGGTGCCAGTATCGCGCCGCGTGCTGGCTTGGCTGTCCGTACGGCGCCTACTTCAGCACGCAGTCGTCGACGCTGCCGGCGGCGGTCGAGACCGGGCGGCTCACGCTGAAGGTTCACGCCATCGTCACCGACGTCGTGTTCGATCGCGATCGCCAGCGCGCGTCTGGTGTGCGCGTGCTCGATGCGCAGACGGGAGCGACCACCGAGTATCGCGCGAAGGTCGTCTTCCTGTGTGCGTCGACATTGAACTCGACCTGGCTCCTGATGCGATCGGCGCGCGAGGTGTGGCCGGACGGCCTCGGCAGCAGCTCCGGCGCGCTTGGGCACAACCTGATGGATCACCACTTCCGCTGCGGTGCTGAAGGCATCGTCCACGAGCATGAGGACAAGTCGGTGTACGGGCGGCGGCCGACCGGCTTCTACATCCCGCGATACAGGAACTTCTTCGGCGACAAGCGGGAGTACCTTCGCGGGTTCGGCTACCAGGGCAGCGCGAGCCGGCAGGGATGGCAGCGCGGCGTTGCCGAGCTCGGCGTCGGCGCCGCGTTCAAGGACGCGATGGCGTCGCCCGGTCCCTGGCGAATGGGCGCGACGGCGTTCGGGGAGATGCTGCCGAACGCTGCCAACCGGGTCACCGTCGACGAGACGAAGACCGACAAGTGGGGTCTGCCCGTGCTCTCCATCGATTGCGCAACCGGCGAGAACGAACGGCTCATGCGGCGCGACATGATGAACGACATGGCCGAGATGCTCGAGGCCGCCGGCGTCCGCGAGGTGCGCGTTTACGACAACGGCTACTTCCCCGGCATGGGTATCCACGAGATGGGCACCGCGCGCATGGGGCGCGATTCGAAGACGTCGGTTCTCAACGCGCACAACCAGGTGTGGGACTGCCCCAACGTGTTCGTGACCGACGGCTCCTGCATGGTGTCATCCGGCTGCCAGAACCCGTCGCTCACGTACATGGCGCTCACAGCTCGCGCGGCGGCGTTCGCGGTGGACGAGTTGAAAAAGGGGAACCTGTGATGTCTGTGCCAGCTCCCGACAGCGGATTCTCGCGGCGCGCGCTCATCCAGGGCGTTGCGACGATGCTGGGCGGCATCGCGCTGGCAGGCGGAGATCGCCTGCTGGCCTTTTCGTTCGACGATGCGGCCCTCGACCAGGCGATGGCGGAGGGCGTCGGCGATTTCAGCGCCGCGGAGGTGGCGCTGTTCGACGAAATCGCCGAGACGATGCTGCCGGCGACGTCCACGCCAGGCGCGAAGGCGGCGAAGACCGGCGCGTTCATGGCGCTGATGGTGACCGAGGCCTACACGCCACGCGACCAGCAGATCTTCCGAGACGGAATGCGGCTGCTGGACGAGGCCTGCCGCACCTCCACAAATGGAGCGAGCTTCATGCAGGCCACGCCGGCGCAGCGACTGTCGCTGCTCGAAGTGCTCGATCGCGAACAGAAAACGGTCATGGAAGAACGCGCCGAGGCGCCGCGTTCGCGCGCGCCCGCTGCCGACGACGATCCGGACGCGGTCCCGCATTATTTCCGCCTGATGAAGGAGCTCGCGCTGCTGGGCTACTTCACGTCGGAGATTGGCTGCAAGCAGGCGATGCGATATATCGAGACGCCCGGCCGGTTCGAGCCGTGCGTGGAGATGACGCCCGGCGAGAAGGCATGGGCGGCGCATGCGTGACCGAGGTGAGAAATGGGAAGTGAGAAGTGAGGGGCACGAACGTCGATCGCTGCTGAAGGGTGCGGCCGGCCTGGCTCTGGCGTGGATGACGCCGGTGGGCGCCGGGGCCCAGGAGGCGAAGGCGGCGCGTCCCGCGGCGGGCGATCTGCTGGTGAAGGTTGGCGATGATGGGGCGACCGCGCTGACTCCCACCGACATTACCGGCACGCCGACGCTGGCGTGGCCGATGTTTTCGGACGGCCGTGTCGTCCGCAGCGGCTCGAGGCTGAATCGGATCGTCCTCGTCCGCGTGGACCCCACCGGGCTCAGCGAGCGAACCCGGGCCGCTGCCGCCGACGGCGTCGTGGGGTATTCAGCGGTCTGCACGCACACCGGATGTGAAGTCGGCGCGTTCCTCGGCGACGAGCACGCGCTGTTCTGCGACTGCCATCAGTCGAAGTTCAACGCGCTCGATCGCGGGCAAGTGCTGGACGGCCCCGCACCGCGCCCGCTGCCGGCTTTGCCGCTGCGCGTCGTCGAGGGCAGGCTGGAGGTCGCGGGACCGTTCACGGCGAGACCAGGATCTGAACAGGGCTAGCAGGTAGGAGATAGGAGACAGGAGATAGGAACCAGGAATCAGGAATCAGGAATCAGGAGATTGGAGAGCGGATGCGTTTCAGCCAGGGGTTTGGACTCATCGTCGGCGCGGTAGTTCTGGGAGCGAGCGCAATCTTGGCCGGTCAGCGTCCTGCACCGCCGCCTCCGCCACCGGCGTCGCCGCTGCCGATGCCGGCAATCCTGAAGACCTATCCACCCGTCACGGCGGACCGGCTCCTCAAGCCCAAAGACGACGACTGGCTGATGATCCGCCGGACCTACGACGGCTGGGGCTACAGCCCGCTCGATCAGATCAACGCGGGCAACGTCTCGCGGCTTCAGCCTGTCTGGATCTTCTCCACCGGCGCGGTCAACGGCCACGAGGCACCGCCGATCATCAACGGCGGCGTGATGTTCGTCTCGACGCCCGGCAACCAGGTGATCGCCGTCGAAGCCAGGACCGGCCATCTCCTCTGGCGTTACCGGCGCCCGCTCCCCGAGGACGTCGTCGTCATGCATCCGACGTCGCGCGGCGTGGCGCTCTACAACGACAAGGTGTATCTGGCCGCCAACGACGGGACGCTCGCCGCGCTCGACGCGCGCACTGGCAAGGAAGTGTGGACCGCTGACGTCGGCGACAACCAGAAGGGCTACTACATGACGCTGGCGCCGATGGTCGCCGAAGGCCTGGTGCTCATCGGCGCGTCCGGCGGCGAGTTCGGCATTCGCGGGTTCGTCGCGGCCTACGACGCCGAGACCGGCAAGGAGGCGTGGAAAACCTTTACCGTGCCCGCTCCGGGTGAGCCTGGCAGCGAGACGTGGCCAAAGGGCGATCAGTGGAAGACCGGCGGCGCTCCCGTGTGGGTCACGGGCAACTACGATCCGGAGTCGAAGGTCGCCTACTGGGGCACCGGCAACGGCGGGCCGTGGATGGGCGATCAGCGGCCCGGCGACAACCTCTACACCGCATCCACGATCGCGCTTGACGTGATGACCGGCCGCATCCGCGGCCACTTCCAATACCACCCGAATGACTCGTGGGACTGGGACGAGGTGTCGCCGCCGATTCTCGTGGACTACCGGCGCAACGGCCGGACGATCAAAGGACTGATCGACGTCGCGCGCGATGGCTATCTCTGGTTCCTCCAGAGAGGCGACGGGCCGATCTCATTCGTCGAAGGCAAGCCCTACGTTCGCCAGACCGTGTTCCGCGGTCTGGATCCGAAGACCGGGCGTCCCGACGTCGATCCCGATCGCAAGCCGGCAACCGGCAAGAAGGCCGAGAACATCTGCCCCTCGCACTGGGGCGGCAAGAACTGGCCGCCGATCGCGTTCAGCCCGAAGACGCGGATGATCTACATCCCCGCCAACGATAACCTCTGCGACTTCATTACCGGCCTCGAGGTGGAGTACGAAGCAGGCGAGCGATACATGGGCGCGCAGAGCGGCCTGTCGCTCGCGCCCGGCGCGGACCATGTTGGCGAAGTGCAGGCCTGGAACGTCGACACCGGCCAGCGCGTCTGGACGCACAAGTACCCTTCGTCCGCGACGTGGGGATCGATGCTCGCGACCGGCGGCGGGCTCGTATTCAGCGGCGGCACCAACGATCGCAAACTGCACGCATTCGACGCACACAACGGCAAGCTGCTGTGGGAGTTCCCCACGAACTCCGGCGTGCTCGCGCCGCCGACGACTTTCACGGTCGATGGCAAACAGTACGTGGCGATTCAGTCTGGCTGGGGCATCGATTCACGCCTGATCCAGGGACGCCTGAACGCAATTACCGGCGGGAAATATCCCGAGGTGCCGGAAGGCGGCGCCATCTGGGTGTTCGCGCTGCCTTGACGAGAACCCGACAAGGCAAAAGGCAAAAGGCAGAAGGCAGAAGGCAGAAGGCAGAAACAAAAAGGGGACGGTAATTGCGCGTGCAATCACAAGAAGAGCCGTCGCGCTGAATTACCAAATTGTCTGGGCAAGTACATTGCAGTCAGCTTGAGGGCCAAATATGTATTCGCCGCAATTCAGCGGCAAGAGGCCCTCAAATGCCGAATCGACATCCAGCCCCCGGTGCGATCGCGACAGTCCTCGTACTTCTCTGTCTCGTTTCGATCCAGTCGTCTTCAGTTCAGGCCCAAGCGGGCAATCCCTGGTCGGGCATCGCCGCCGACGAAGCGCGTCCGATGGCCGGACCCGTGGCCATCGAGTCCTTCGCGACGGATGTTGGGCCGCGCGCGCTCAGCGCCGACGGTCGCTACGTGGTCTTTCAATCCATTTCAGCGCTGGCCGCGGGTGACAACAACAGCGACGTCGACGTGTACCTGCGCGATCGCCAGACCGGCGCGTTGACCCGCGTCAGCACCACCCCCTTCGGCGGCGATGCCAACGGGTCGAGCTTCTCGTCGACGCTCTCATCGAACGGGCGCTACGTCGCGTTTCTCTCTGTGGCGAGCGATCTGGTACCGGGAGATCAGAACGACTGGACCGACTGCTTCGTCTACGACCGCGAACTTCAGACCACGACCCGTGTGAACGTCGGGCCCGCCGGCGAGGAGAGCGTCACGGGCTGCGCAGCGATGGGAATCAGTGCCGACGGACGCTACGTGGTCGTGGACGGGCTGTTCGATGGCGGGTCGTCCAATCGTGTCTGGGTTCGCGATCGCGATTCCGACGGAAACGGAATCGTCGGCGAAGCCGGAACCGAGACGATGACCGAGATTCCCTACCCGTCGCCGTCAGGCACCGAGCAGCTCTTCGGCCTCGGCTGGATGACGATCAGCGACGACGCGCGCTACGTGTCGTTCACGCCCGAGGTCTACACCGAGGACTGGCAGTACCTGGGCACGCGCCTCTACGTCCACGATCGCGCAACCGGGGTCACGACCCTGATCGGTCCAGCGGGCAGCACCCCGGCAGCGCCTCTCTACGCCACGGCGCCGGACTTCGGTGATGGCGTCCTCGCCTACGTCACCAACGAGCCGAACCTGGCGCCAGGCGATACCAGCCTCGATCTCGACGTCTTCGTGATCAACCTGCTGACCGGCGGCCGTTCACGCGTCGCCTTGACCCACGCGGGTGCGCCGACGCTTTTCCAGTCGTTCTCGCCGGCGATCAGCCGCGATGGCCGTTTCGTGACCTTCGTCGGCTCCGACATGGCGCCGGGAGGCGTCGAGAAGCGCGACGTCTACGCCGTCGATCGAACCCTCGGACAATCGTTCCTCGTCAGCGCTCGACCCGACGGCAGCCGGGCCACGCGCGTCGGTGATTACCCGTCGATCAGCGACGATGGTTCGGCGATCGCGTTTCTGGCCGGTCCCGACCTGCTGCTGGAAC
The DNA here is from genome assembly GCA_963709325.1 of uncultured Acidobacteriota bacterium. Classification (GTDB taxonomy): domain Bacteria; phylum Acidobacteriota; class Vicinamibacteria; order Vicinamibacterales; family UBA2999; genus VFZN01. The sequence goes on from CAVPVV010000003.1 coordinate 2,154,788, forward strand.
ACACGGGTAATGACGGCGTGTTCGTCGCCACCGACTTCGGCCTGTCGCCGGCAACGCTGGACGTCAGACCCGACGGCGAGACGACGGCCATCCACCTCCACGCTCCGGCCGCGACCGGATGGGAAGTCAGGAGCGCAACCCTCGGCGCGCCGATCAACTTGCTCCAGTTGTCGCCGACATCAGGTGCCGGCGCAGGAGTGATCGACGTGACGCTGCCGGGTAATCACACCGGCGCAGCCCGTGAGTATCGCGTCATCGGCGGGTCCGAGCAGGTCGTCGTCCGCCAGCCGAGCGGCCCCGAGGTGGTATCGCTCGATCCGGCGGAAGGCCCTCCCGCCGGCGGCACCGCAGTGACGATCGTCGGGAATGGCTTCTCGCCCGATGCAACCGTGCAGTTCGGCGGCCAGCCGGCGACGGACGTCGTCGTCGCGAATTCGAACCTCATTCACGCTGTCACGCCGCCCGGCGTAGGCCACGTGGACGTTGTCGTAACCAATGGCGACGGGCAATTGACGAGGCTTGCGCTTGCGTTCACCTATTTCAGCGCGCCGACAGTCACTGTCCCCTCGGCCGCCGGTGTCTTCGGCGGATCGGCCGACCTCCGTGCCACGTTGACCAGCGCGGGCGGACCGCTGGCCGGCAGGCTGCTGCGCTTCTTCGTCGATAACGTCAGCGTCGGGACGGCGGCGACTTCGGCGTCGGGCCAGGCGACAGTGACGTTCGCACTTGGAAGCCGTACGGTCGGGCCGTACGCCGTGCGTGTCGACTTCGATGGCGATGCGACCGCAAGCGCGGCGAGTGGCTCGGGCAACCTGAACGTCGGCCCAGCATCGCTCAGCGTCCGTGCCGACAACGTGACGAAGCCGTACGGACAAGCCTTGCCGGCGTTCACCGTCACGCCAACCGGGTTGGTCAATGGCGACACGCTGGCCTCGTTCGGCACGCTCACGTTCGTCACGGCCGCGGCGTCGACGAGCGCGCCAGGCTCGTATCCGGTCACGCCGGGCGGGCTGTCATCGGCCAACTACACCATCACGTTCGTGGCTGGCACAGTCACCGTCGTCAAGGCGGATACGACGGTGTCGGTGATCGTTGCTGTCAACCCCTCGAAGCGGGGGAACGATTACGACCTCAGCGCTACCGTGGGCGTCGTTGCCCCGGGGGCCGGCACGCCAACCGGTTCGGTCAGCTTCTATGATGGCGGTGACCCGGTGGGGAGCGCGCCGCTTCAGGGCAACAGCGCGGTGGTCACGGTGAAGCTCCCGCGACGCGGGCGACTGATCTCGGCGGTTTACACCGGCGATCTCAACTTCGCTCCGTCGGGCGGAAGCGAGGTCCTGGCTTCGACCACGCCGAAACGCTGACCCTGTCGAGGGCCCGGGGCGAACGCGCCTCGGGATCCTCGGTCTATCTCGTCGTCGCGCGCTCATCAGCGGCCGCGAGTGGCGGCCTGCTCGGCGATCGCCGTGGCTCGATCGACGAGCGCGGCTTGCGCGGTGAGCGCCTCGGCCACTCGCACGATCTCCGCATCGGCCTGCTGGTAACGTTTCAGCTCAATCGACTCGCGCACGCCGGGAATCGTCTTGACGTCGTAGCCGGTGTAGATGCCCGGCGCGTAGAGCAGATGCTTGAACCACGGGCGCCCGGGCAACCCGGCGGAGTTGGTCAGGCTGCGCTCGCTGTCGATCAGCAGGCGATCGAGGGCACGCGCCGCCTCCGGCGCTGGGTGGCCGTCGCCGCTCAATAACTTCTCGACGGCGCTGTGATAACGGCGGGCGCTCTCGGTCAGCGTGTCGAGGGCGTTCTCGAGCGGTGCGAAGTTGAGATGTGGCGGCACCGGCTCGGTCGTCGGGGCCACGGTCGGCCGGCGGGGATCGAACGTCGCCCGGAACACGCCTTCCTCGATCTGCCGGTTCCGCTCGGCGATGGCGTCCTGCCTGGCCTTCAGCAGTTCGCGCAGCTCCTTGAGGTACAACCGGACCGCGTCCGCGGTTCCCCGGAAGTCGAACGGCAGTACGTCGGCGCTTGCGAGCCGCATCACGGTGGTGCCGATCGTTTGCGACATCGCCACGCCGTAAGCGAAGTTGGTGTCGGCAAAGTGCGTGTACCAGTAGAAGTCGTCGTAGATGGAGTGATAAACCCCGCCGTCGTCCGCACCGCCGTAGCCGAGATCCAGCGTCGCGATCCCGAGATGGTCGAGGAACGCCGTGTAATCGGTGCCTGAGCCCAGGGCGTCGATCCGCAGGTCATCGCGCTCGCGGAGCTCGGTTCGCGCCTCGGCGTTCGGGGCGGTGGACAGGCGCTGCAGCTGCTTCCGCTTCCAGACCGACATCTTTGCGTCGGGATCGTCGATGCTCTTCGCCACGTCGTTGACGAAGTGCTCGAGCGAATGCGAGCCGCCCATGCTGAGGAAGCCGCGGCCATTGCCGTCGCTGTTGATGTAGACGGCCGCGTGCTGCCGCAGCTCGTCGGCGTGAGCCTCGGCCCATTCCGTCGAACCGAGCAGCATCGGCTCCTCGCCGTCCCAGATCGCGTAGACGAGCGTGCGCGCCGGTTTCCAGCCGCGCTTGACGAGCGTCGCGAAGGCGCGGGCCTCCTCGAGCAGGGCCACCGCGCCTGACACCGGGTCGTCGGCGCCGTTGACCCAGCCGTCGTGATGGTTGCCGCGGATGACCCACTCGTCGGGATGGGTGGCGCCTGGAATCCGCGCGATGACGTCGTAGGCCGGGACCAGATCCCAGTTGAACTGCAGCCGCATGTGCACTTTCGTAGGACCGGGGCCGACGTGATAGGTGATCGGCAACGCGCCCCGCCATCCCGCCGGCGCCAGCGGCCCGGTGAGCGCGGCAAGCAGCGGCTGGGCATCGCCGTACGAAATCGGCAGGACCGGGATCTTGGTGATCGTCGCCGCGTCCTTGCGATCGAGACGCGTGGCGCCAGGGGTGGCGCCGACTCCGGGCGTGAGCGGATCGCCGGGATAGAGCGGCGCGTCCATCACGCTGCCGCGCTGCACTCCGTCCTTCGGCCGCATCGGGCCGGCCGGGAAGACGTCGCCGCCGAAGTAGCCGTCGTCGCGCGGGTCCGAGTAGATGATGCACCCGACGGCGCCGTGCTCGGCCGCCACCTTCGGCTTGATGCCGCGCCACGAATTGCCGTAGCGCGCGATGGCGATCGCGCCCTTCACCGACACGCCGAGCCGTTCCAGTTCTTCGTAGTCGTCGGGCAGGCCGTAGTTGACGTAAACGATCGGCGCGGTCACGTCCCCATCGATCGAATAGGCGTTGTAGGTGGGGAGCTGCTCGCCCTTCTGATTGCTGGTCGGGTCCGTGTCGAGCGGCGGCTCCTCGAGCCGCAACGTGAACTTGGTCGGCTCGAGCATCTCGACGAGACGCTCCTTCGGAGTGGGAAACAAAACGTCGAAGCGCTCGATCCGGGCGTCCAGGCCCCATTCCTTGAGCCTGGCGAGCATCCACTCCGCGTTGGCCTTGCCGTAGGGCGAGCCCACGTGGTGAGGCCGCGCCGTCAGGCGCTGCATGGTCTCCCGCATCACATTGGGATCGGGCAAGCCGCGGAACGCCTGCTCCCACTCGCGTTGGAGTCGCGTCGACGCGGTGGCAAAGCCCGGAACGCGGTCGTCCTGTCCGCGGCCGACGCCGGAGAAACAGGTGAACAGACACAGGAGCACGAGAGCGCTGGCGCGTCGCATGGGAGGCCTCACGGGAAGGGGGATTTACCGGGAGTATAGAGCTGCCCGTCACCTCACGTGCGAGGCATCACGACAGTCGTGCAGAACCGGCGATGGGGGCTCCTGCAGGCGTATACTCTGGCGTCGTCCGCAACCGCCAAGGAGGTAAGTCGATGCGAGCTCGCTCCCTCGTCGTCGCCGGCGCCGTGTTCCTTGTCTCCGTACTGGCCGTCCACGCTGCGGCACAGGTGCCCGACCCGTGGATTGGTACCTGGAAGCTGAATACCGCCAAGTCGAAATACAGTCCCGGCCCCTCGCCCAAGAACGGCCGCATCGAGATTACTGCCGCCAAGGGTGGCATCCATCAGACCACCAGGACCGATCCGCTGACCGGCCCGTCGACGACGTCCGAGATCACGGCGATGTTCGACGGAAAGGACTACCCGATAAAGGGCAACCCCAACGCCGACACGCAGGCCTTCACGAAGATTGACGACCACAGCTACCAGGTCGTCTCCAAGAAGGCCGGCAAGGTGACGCTCACGGCCAAGGTCGTCTACTCGCCGGACGGGAAAACGCGGACCACCACACAGACCGGAACCGACGCCCAGGGCCGGGCCGTCAACAACACGATCGTCTACGCGAAGATGTAGCATCCCGCCAGGCGCTGACGATGCAGATCATCAGGAACCGCACGATCTACGACGTGTGCATCGTCGGCTCCGGCGCCGGCGGAGGGATGGCCGCGAAGGTGCTCACCGAGGCGGGCGCCGAGGTCGTCATGCTTGAAGCGGGCGCGCCATTCGATCCGGCCCGCGATTCGAGGATGTTCGCGTGGTCGTACGACGGTCCGCATCGCGGCGCGGCGATTCCCACGAGGCAGTTCGGCGAGTTCGACGCGGGCTGGGGCGGCTGGACGCTCGACGGCGAGCCGTACACGACCGGGAGGGATTCGCGGTTCGACTGGTTCCGCACCCGCATGGTCGGTGGCCGGACCAACCACTGGGGCCGCATCTCGCTGCGCTTCGGACCCGACGACTTCCGCCGCCGCAGCCTCGACGGGCTCGGCGACGACTGGCCGATTAGTTACGACGATCTGAAACCATATTACGACGCGGTCGATCGGCTGATCGGTGTGTTCGGCTCCGTCGAGGGATTGCCGAACGAGCCGGACGGCATCTTCCTGCCGCCGCCGAAACCGCGCTGCTACGAGCTCGTCATCAAGCAGGCGGCCGACGCGCTGAAGATCACCTGCATCCCGTCGCGCCTGTCGATTCTCACGAAGCCGCTCAACGGGCGGAAGGCCTGCCACTACTGCGGGCAGTGCGGCCGCGGCTGCGCGATTCATGCGAACTTCTCGTCGCCGTCGGTGCTGCTGCCGCCGGCGATGGCTACGGGCCGGATGACGCTGATCACGCGGGCAATGGCGCGTGAAGTCACGAGCGACGAGACCGGGCTGGCCACCGGCGTGTCGTACATCGACACGAACACCGGACGCGAGAACCACGTCCGCGCGCGCATCGTCGTCCTTGCCGCGAGCGCGTGTGAGTCGGCGCGGCTGCTGCTCAATTCGAAATCGACACGCTTCCCGAAGGGGCTGGCCAACTCGAGCGGGGCCGTCGGCCGCTATCTCACCGACACCACGGGCACGGCCGTCTCCGGGTTCATCCCGAAGCTGATGGACGGCGTGCCGCACAACGAGGACGGCGCCAGCGGAATGCACCTCTACATGCCGTGGTGGATGGACAACCGCAGGCTGGATTTCCCGCGCGGCTACCACATCGAGATCGGCGGCGGGCGCCGGATGCCGAGTGCCGGATTTCTTTCCAGCATCCACCGGCACACCGGTACCGACGCCGACGGGCGCCGCATCATCCCGGCCGGCTACGGCAAGGCCCTCAAGGACGACTACCGCCGCTTCTACGGCGCGCGCGTCGGGTTCGCGGGCCGGGGCGAGATGATTCCGAACGAGGGCAGCTACTGCGAGATCGATCCGGTCGTCGTCGATCGCTGGGGCATCCCGGTGCTGCGATTCCACTTCAAGTGGACCGACTACGAGCTCAACCAGGTGCGGCACATGCAGCAGACCTTCCGCGCGCTGATCGACGAGATGGGCGGCACGCCGCTCACGCCGATGCCGTCGCGCGCCAGGGGCTACGGGATCGAGCCGGGCGGGCGCATCATCCACGAGGTGGGCGTGACCCGCATGGGCCACTCACCGACGACGTCGGTCGTGAACGCGCAGTGCCAGGCGCACGACGTCAAGAACCTGTTCGTCGCCGACGGCGGGCCGTTCGTCACCAACGCCGACAAGAACGTCACCTGGACGATTCTGGCGCTGGCGATGCGAACCGCCACCTACATCGCGGATCAGCGAAAGGCCGGCACAATCTGATGGACGCGATCGATCGCCGTCGCATGCTGCAGCTGCTCGGCGCCGGGCCGGTCGCCGCCGGGTTCGCGTGGAATGCGGACGAGGTGCGCGCGGCGAGCGACCTCGCGCAGGCAACCCGCAGCGGCGGTGCCGGCTTCGGGACGGCAGCGACGTTCACCCCGAAGTTCTTCACCGCCTCACGAGTGGGAGACCGTGCGGGTGCTGGTAGACGTCATCATCCCGCGTGACGAACGCTCGGGCAGCGCCACGGACGCCGGCGTCCCGGAGTTTCTCGACTTCATCCTGATCGACGAGCCGCGCCTGGCGGAGGAGACGAGGCGACAGACCGCGATGCGCGGCGGCCTCGCGTGGATCGATCTCGAGTGCCAGCGCCGCTTCGACAAGACGTTCGTTGCCTGCCCCGATGCCGAGCGCATCGCGCTGCTCGATGACCTGTCGGTGCCACCGCCGCTCAGCTTCGACGAAGAAGACGGCGAGGACGCATTCGACGAGACACCCCGGCTGCCGGCGCTCTCGCACGGCCGCGCGTTCTTCGCCAGCTTCCGCGATCTCGTCGCGACCGGCTTCTGGACGACGAAGATGGGGATCGAGGACTTGCAGTACATGGGCAACCGCTACGTCGCGGAGTGGAAGGGCTGCCCGGACGAAGCGCTGAAGAAACTGGGCGTCAGTTATCCGCCAGAGTGAGCACACTACCCGCTCAACGTTCGCCGACGACGAACCGGGCCGACCGGACAATCGACCGGCCGGTGAGATTGTCGCTGACGACGGCCTCGAGCTCGTAGGAATCGGGCGGAAACGACGACAGGGGCAGCGCCTGGGTCACGGCCAGCTGGTGGCCAGCCCGGTCATCGAAGGCTGGCTGCGTGTGCACGCGCGAATATCGCGCCGGCTCCATCTCGCCGAAGACCTTTCCGAACTGTGACATCCGGCGAAACCGCAGGGCAACCGAGGCGTCGGGAAGCCTGGTCCGGTCGGTGGCCAGGTTGTAGACGAAGAACACGATCGACAAGACGTCGTTGGACGTAAACACCGCGTTGAAGCGCGGAAACACCTCGGTCTTGTTGAAGGCGTACGGATGGTCGATCCGCTCTGCCTGAGCGAACCCCTTGTTGAGAGCGACGATTCGATCCGCCAGGATGATGCTGCTCGTTGTCAGCTCGTTGCCACGGAGGTCCGGAACGCTCACGGTCGATTGCATCACCGCCGACCTGGGCGCGCCACGGCTCCCCGCACGTTCGCGGATCGCGAAGTAAACGTCGTAGGTGCCAGGCGCGAGCACGAGCGATCGGCTTACAGAGGGCGACTTCCGGTCCGGGAGCCGGGCGATGAAGTAGGCCCCGAGGGATCCCTCCACGCCGGTCAGCTCGCTGGCCATCAGGCCGAGGCGTGCAGAGGCCTCGCCTGCCGTCGGTGCGCCGCGTGAGAACTGGCGCTCGGGCACGCTCAGCGGTGTCCCCGCCTCGCTCCCGCTCACGCGGGTGGTCGGCGCGGCCCCGGCGCCGCGCGGAACCGCACGTACGTACAAAGCGACCGAATCGAGCGGGCCGCTCAGATCGTCCAGAACCAAGGTGAACGGAAGGTACACACGCCCGTCCGACGTCCTCATGAAGTGGTTGTTCCACTTGAGCCAGGCATCACCTCCGGCGGGTTGGCCGGACATGACGCGATCGACCATAGTGCGAAGCGCCGCGGCTTCCACTCGCGGCATCAGGCCCGTGTCAAGGTCGGTCTGCGTCGAGACCACTGTCCCGGCGACGAACGCGACGAGCCCGGCCACACTGACCTTCCGCCAGACAGCCCCGCCGGCTCCAGCCGACTTCATGGAGGGTCTCCCAGGCCGATTCTACGCCCTCGACCGGGCGATCATGCCGGCGCCCGCGTAACCTCGCTCGGCTTGCCCGGAGCGAAGCGCCACGCGAAAAGCACCAGGATGAGCGCTGCCCCGGCGGCCGGAACCAGCCACACGCCGCGCCAGTCGTGCCCGCCGGGAACCACGTACGCATCCACGACGGCGCCCGAGATGAACGCGCCAATGAAATAGCCAACACCGTTCGTAACGAAGTTCAGTAGCCCCTGCGCCGCGGCCCGGACGCGCTCACCCGCGCGCTCGTCGGTGTAGATCTGGCCGGCGACGAAGAAGAAGTCGTAGCAGACGCCGTGCAGGAGGATTCCTGCGTAGAGCATCCACATGCCGGCGCCGGCGTTGCCGTAAGCGAACGCCGCGTAGCGCAGCGCCCACGCCGCCATCCCGAGCAGCATGATCCGCTTGATCCCGAGCCTGACCAGGAGGGCCGGGAGCACGAGCATGAACCCGATCTCGCTCATCTGGCCGAAGGTCTGGATGAACGCGGCCTCCGGGACGCCGATCTCGTTCAGGAAGGGGTTCGTGAACGCGTAATAGAACTGCAGTGGCACGCACAACAGGAACGAGCCGGCGACGAACACCGCGAACGCCGGATCGCGCAGGAGTTCGAGGGCGTCGAGGCCCAGAACGTCGCGCATCGAGACCGCCGCGCCGGCCGCTCGCGGCGGGGTGTGGGGCAACGTCAACGCGTAGATGCCCATCACGATTGACGCACCGGCGGCGAGCTGCATCGGCACGGCCAGCGCGTCGGCTCGCAGCACCTTGCCGACCAGCACCCCGGCGGCGATCCAGCCGATCGTCCCGAGCACGCGAATCACCGGGAACTCACGCGCCGGATCGCTCACGTGATGGAACGCGACCGCATTGGTCAGCGACAGCGTCGGCATGTAGCAAAGCGAGTAAGCGAGCAGGAGCCCATAGAACGTGCTCCACTCGCGCGTGCCTGCCACCAGCCACATCAACACGCCGCCGCCGATGTGCAGCACCGCCAGCAGCTTCTCGGACGCGAAGAACCGATCCGCGACGATGCCGAGGAAGAAGGGCGAGACGAGCGCGGCGATCGCGGTGGCGCCGTAGGCGAGCCCGACCTCGGCGCCGGAGAATCCCAGCGTCTGCCCCAGGTAGGTGCCCATCGTGACGAACCACGCCCCCCAGATGAAGTACTGGAGGAACATCATCGCGGCGAGCCGCGCCTTGATCATGCCTGGCGGATCCGGATGCCGCGGAAGCCCAGCGCGCCGGGATGATCGCCCTGGATGGCGAGATACCCGCGCATCGACTTGCCGAAGTTCGGCCAGTCCTTGAACTTGCTGGCCGCCACCTTGGCGTTCCAGTCGGCGCTGCCCTGCTCGAACTCGAGCAGTCTCACGCCGTTCAGCCAGTGCTCCACGTGCGGGCCGCGCGCGAGGATGCGCGTCTGGTTCCACTGGCCGACCGGCTTCAGGTGACCCGCTGGCGACGGGTAGAGTGCATACGAGGCGCCCGCGCAGGTCAGCCTCGTCTTGTTGTCCTCAGCCTTCTCATCGTCGAGCAGCTGATACTCCGGCGCGGTCCAGTAGATCCGGTCGTACTCCTCGGTGCCGCGATAGAAGATGCCGCTGTTGCCGGCCTCGCCGATCCGCCATTCGACCTCCAGCTCGAAGTCGCCGAACTGGTCGCGCGAGATGATGTCGGGCACGGCGCCGTCCTTGCTCAGGATCCCGTCCGCGACTCGCCATCCCGCAGGCATCGCGTCGGACTTGTAGCCGCGCCACGTCTTGCATCGACGAGCCGTCGAAGAGCGATTGCCAGCCGCCCGCCTGCGATCGATCGCGCATGGCCACGAGGCCGCCCACCGTCACCGCATGAAACTCACGCCGCGTCAGGTGCATGCTGCCTCCGGCGCCATTCTAACGCCGCCGCGGCAGTGCGGAGCGGTGAGTCGTGGCATCCTGATGGGCGATGTTTTTCAACGACCTTCGCGCGGCCGTGGGTCAACTCGCTCGTGCGCGCGGGTTTGCCCGCGACCGCGATCGTGACGCTGGCGCTGGCGATCGGCGCCGCGACGCTGATGACCAGCGCCACCCAGGCGGTGCTGTTGCGGCGAGTCCCGGTGACCGCGCCCGGGCAGATCATCGTCGCCTGGGGATCGAACCCGGCAGTCACCGCCGGCATCATCGAGCTCTCGTATCTGGATATCGCCGATCTCGCCCGCGACGGCCGCACGCTGGCGAGCGCCGCGGCGGTCTCGTCCTCCGCCTGGCCGACGATCCTGGACGGCGTCGGGGAACCGGCCAAGCTGGCAGCGGCCGGCGTCTCGGGGACGTTCTTCAGCACGATGGGCGTGCGCCCGAAGCTCGGACGCACGCTCGGGCCGGATGATGATCGCCCCGGGGCACCGGCCTCGGTCGTGATCAACTACGACCTCTGGGCCAACCGCTTCGGCTCAGATCCGTCGATCGTCGGCCGCACGATCACGCTCGACGATCAACCCACTCGCGTCGTCGGCGTGATGCCGGCTGCGCACGTCGACGTTCGAACGCGGGACCGGGCGTTGGGCTTGGCGCGAGGTGGTCGGAGTGGTCCGCGACGTGCGCTATCGCGCCCTGACCGAAGTGCAGTTCGACATGTACGATCCGGCGGCGCAGACGCCAATTGCGGCGACCGATCTGATCGTGCGGACCGCCGGCCAACCGCTGCCGCTGCTGGCCGAGATCGAACGGCAGGCCCGAGAGCTCGACCCGCGAGCGATCGTGAGCCGCGTCGCGACACTCGACGCGATCGTCTCCGAGGCCCGCGCGCCGTGGCGATTCGTAGCGTGGGTCATGGCGATCTTTGCAGGACTGGCCTTCCTGCTCTCCACCGTCGGGCTCGTCAGCCTTGCTCCGCGACTGAATCTCGGCTTCGTTCGCTGGTCGACACGACGTCGATCGATCGCCCAGAATGGGCCGTGCACGTCGGACACACACCGCTCATCCGCCTCGAACGCATGGCGCCGCCCAACGGCGTCGAAATCTGGGTGAAATGGGAAGGAGCCAACCCCACCGGCAGCATGAAGGACCGCATGGCGCTGTCGATGGTCCTCGGCGCCGAACGGCGCGGACAGCTCCGCCCTGGCGGCCGCGTGCTGGATTACACCGGCGGCAGCACCGGCAGCTCGCTCGCCATGGTGTGCGCGGCCCGCGGCTACAAGGCCTACTTCGTATCCTCCGACGCGTTCTCCGAGGAGAAGCTGCAGACGATGCGTGCGTTTGGCGCGCAACTGGAGGTCGTCCCGAGCGACGGCGGCAAGGTGACGCCCGATCTCATCTCGCGCTGCCTGGTGCGGGTCGGTGAGCTCGCGAAGGAAGAGAACACGTTCTGGACGAACCAGTTCAATAATCCCGACAATCGCGCCGGCTACCACGCGATGGCCGATGAGACGCTGGCCGCTCTCGACGGACGGCTCGACGAATACGTGATGATGGTCGGCACTGGCGGCTCGTTCTCCGGCAACGCGGAAATCTTCAAGGCGAAGGTGCCCGGCGTCCGGTGCGTGGCGGGCGAGCCGGTGAACAGCCAGGTGCTCGCCGGGCATGCGCCGGCCGGCGGCCATCGCATCGAGGGCACTGGCGCTGGCTTCGTGCCGGCAATCTATCGAACCGATCTCGCGGACGCGGTCATGGCCGTGACCGACGCGGACGCGTTTGCTACGGCGCGGCGCCTGGCTCGCGAGGAGGGCCTGTTCGGCGGCATCTCGTCGGGCGCGAACGTCTGGATGGCGCTCGAGCGCGCGAAACATCTCGCGGCTGGCGCGCGGATCGTCACGACCGTCTGTGATTCGGGGCTGAAGTACTTGAGAGGTGACCTCTACCAGGATGCCTGGGGCGCCACGACTCGAGCGGAGGACTAATCATCATGACCACGGTCTCGTTCGTCAATCCACCAACCGTTCACACCCCGGGTGGGGCGTACAGCCACAGCGCTGTTGTACCCGGCGGAACCGAGCTCGTGTTTCTGTCCGGCCAGATCGGTGTTCGACCGGACGGAACGTTGCCCGAGTCCGTCGCCGAGCAAGCCGATCAGGTCTTTGCCAACATCACGGCGCTGCTGAGCGCTCACGGGCTCGATGCCAGGGCCATCGTCAAGCTCACGATGTTCATCGTCGCAGGCCGAGACCTCCAGGCCGTTCGAGATGCCCGCACCAAGTACCTGGGCGCACACCGGCCGGCCTCCACTGCGGTGTTCGTCTCGCAGCTGGTGGATCCCAAATGGCATGTGGAGGTAGAGGCGGTTGCGGTGAGGTCCATGGCATAGGTCCATCGTCGTGTTCAGCATCGACTACCGCAATCGCGTCCGCGACCACGTCCTCGAGCGGGCTCGAGCAGACGGGCGGATTGTGGCCGGCGCGGTGGTCGGGTCGCTTGCGACAGCTGAAGGAGATCGCTGGTCCGACCTGGACCTCACGTTTGGCGTGGCTGAGGGCGTTCCAATCGGTGACGTCCTCGACGACTTCACCACGAATCTCGGAACCGTCTTCGCCGCGATCGACTTGTTCGATGTGCCGAGCGGCGCCGCGCTGTATCGCGTCTTTCTCTTGCCCGGCTGCCTTCAACTCGACCTGTCGTGTGCGCCTGCCTCGCAGTTCCGCGCACTTGGCCCGGAGTTCAGGCTGCTCTTCGGTGACGCGGCGGATCCGGCTCACGCGCAGCCGCCTCCGGGCCGGCAGTTGTTCGGATACGCCGTCCACCATGCGTTGAGGGCGAGGTTCTGCATCGAACGCGGGCGCTATTGGCAGGCGGAATACTGGGCGAGCGGCGTCCGGGACTACGCCTTGAGCCTGGCCTGCCGGCGTCGACGTCTACCGGTCCATCATGGTCGCGGCTTTGACTTGCTGCCTCAGGACGTCCGGCAGGCTGCGGAGAGTGCGTTGCCTCGATCGATCGAGCCCGCGGAGCTGCTCCGAGCGCTGGGCGGCGCAGTCGACTTGCTCTTACGGGAATCCGAAGAGGTCGCACCATTGGCCGAGAGGGCGGCGCCGGAGCTCCGGCGGCTGATGCAGACCACGATGAACGCCGCGGACTAGTGCAGAAAGACGCCGCACTGCGCGGCAAGATTGGAGTACCCAGACTCGACGGAGCTGCGACATCGAACGCGTAGATTGGAGGGGCGGAGTGCACACCTCAATGATCGGCAAAGTCGTCGTGATCACGGGTGGCGCGTCCGGCATCGGGCGTGCCACTGCCCTTGCGTTCGCGCGTGAGGGCGCCAGGATCGTCATCGGCGACATCGACGCCCGAGGAGCGGTGGAAACCGTCGAGTTGATCAAATCGACCGGTGGTACGGCCATCAGCGTGGCGGTCGATGTGACGAAATCCGCTGACGTGCAACAGATGATCGCAACGACCGTCGATCGCTTTGGCGGCCTGGACTACGCGTTCAACAACGCCGGCTTCGTGGGGTCGACCGCCGGCGTGGTCGACACGACCGAAGAAGATTGGCAACACGCCATGGCGACGAACCTGACGAGCGTCTGGCTGTGCATGAAATACGAGATTCCCGAGATGTTGAAGCGCCAAAAAGGCGCCATTGTGAATAACGGCTCAGTCTCCGGGCTCGTCGGCTCACCCGTCGCCGTCAGTAGCGTCGCCAGCAAGCATGGTGTGTCTGGCCTCACGAAGGCAGCGGCACTCGAATTTGCCACGCGCGGAATCAGAGTCAACGCCGTCGCGCCAGGAATGGTTCGGACGCCTTTGGCTCAACAGGTGGTGGAGTCGCTCCCGGCGGGCGCGGAGCAGGCGATCCTGTCGGTGGTGCCCCAGGGCCGATGGTGCGAGCCCGACGAGATTGCAGAAGTCGTCGTCTTTCTATGCTCCGATGCGGCCTCGCACGTGACCGGCCACGTCATGCCGATCGATGGAGGATGGACAGCACGCTAGTCGCTCGGCCCGTTTTGAATCGAAGAAGCCTCCATCCTCGCGTCTGTTCATACTCGATCGGCCGTTACCACCAGGTCGGGGTCGAACACGGAGACCGTGGGTTTGCCGTTGCGCTCGCCGAAGCGGATGCGTACCTGCGTGGCACCCATCGGACAGAACGCGTGATCGCCCAGGTGGGTGAGCCCTCGGGCAAAGCGGCCCAATCGCGCCATCGAGAGGTCGCTGCCGTTCAGCTCCACCACGAGCTTGTCACCCGCGTCGGGCCCGAACGAGTACGTGCCCGCGAGCGGCTTGAGGTCCTCCTCCGTGATCGGCACGGGCGTTGGCCTCGCGTCGGCGCCAGGAAGCGTCTTCAGATACTCCACCACCGGCTGGGCGCCTGCGCCCCCGGCCATCGCATGCCGAAGCAGCGTGATGCTGTGCGCACCGTGCACGCGTTCCACGCCCGGAGAGGCGGCGATCATCGCCTTGACCACGTCGAGCTGTCCCAGCATTGCGGCCGAGAACAGGGTGGGCCTCGCGCCATTGGCGATGAGCAGGTCCGCAATCTCCCGACGACCCGTGTGCGAGGCGGCGCCGAGCGCGTCTTCCCAGTCTCCATAGCCCCAGTCGATGGCCGCCTTGGCCAGCGTCGGCCATCGCGAGAGCAATTCCTTCACATGCGGCAGGTTGCCGTGTGCCGCGATGACCATTTCGCGGCTGAGCGGCAACGAATGTGAGGGGAACGCGTCCGACAACGGCGGCCGCGGTGGTTCGCCAGACGGAGGGGCCTGCGCATGGGCCGTGGCCGTATCGAAGGCAAACGAGAGGGGCGAGAACGCGACGGGTGTGAGCCCCATGAAGTGACGGCGGGATAGGGACATCGAGCAAACCTCCAGAGTGAGGTATCCAGCAACGCGGCCCCCCAGTCAACACAAGACCAGCCTAGGTCCGAACTCCCTGCGGCTCAGTCACTTCGCGGTGCCAGTCAACGGCGGATTCGCCACTCGCCTCAACACGCCAACTCGGTCGCGTCATTGCGGAGACAGGATGTAGGCACGCACGCACCGCTCGAACTCCCCCACCACGGCGCGCTCGAGCGTGGCCTCGTCGCCGTCGCCCACTCGAAGGAGTTGGGCGCCGAGATGCGTCTCTTCCGGCAGTCTGATGACGTGAGTGACGATGCGGAGTCCGGCATCCTCGCGCTGGAGTTGCGCGAGGAGCACGTAGTCCGCACGAATGGACGCGGCCAACGCTTTCAGATTCCGGATATTTCGCGGCTGGCGCAGCGGCTCGGCGTTGCCAATCACCTGGATCTGGCCGGGCGCGAGTGCCGTCAAGTGCGCCACGACGCTGTCCGTCAGGTTCGACACCACACGGTCGTAGCTCTGCTCTCCGGTTTCGTTGTCGAAGACAGACACGGCGAGCACCTTTGGCGTCGGTGCAGCTGAGCGGCGCGCGGTGACCCACGCGGTCAAGACCAGCAGCGCCACCAATGCGACGCCGGCCCAGTGGAGCCAGTGCCGCCGCGATCGGGCCGGCGGCGGTTGCGGAGTCTCGACGCTCAGTTCGGACGCCGACTGCCCAGCCTGCCGCCCGGATTCAGCACTCGGCTGTTCGGCCCCGACCCTGACCGGCGCAAGGAAGCAGTAGCCTCGCTTCGGCAGCGTCTGCACGAATCGCGGGTTCTCGCCCTTGTCGCCGAGCGCCTGTCGGATGGCTGACAGGCAGTAGGCTAGCCCACGATCGAAGTCCACGTGTGTCTCCGGCCCCCACACCGCCAGGCGCAGGTCCTCGCGGGAGACAACGTCGTTGGCCCGGCGCAGCAGGATCGCAAGTGCCCGCGCAGGCTGGGGCTCGAGTGCCACGAGTCGCCCGCCCCTGCGGAGTTCCAGTGATTGGTCGTCGAACTCGAACGTGCCGAATTGCAGGATCACGCCGCCTCCCTCTAGCAGCCCGCCGGGAACCGACACGGTTGTTCCCATCGTCGAGCGCTCACTCGCAATTCAGAATCACACTAGGCCATAAGTCGTTCCTGGTCAGCTACCTGCTGCGGGTCGTAAGGGTCAGCGGCAGTGGTCACTCATGGCATGATCCGGGCACCGGCGTGAATGCGAAGCGTCAGGCCCTACGCAACGACCAGACGGCAATTCGTAACCGGCTGTGCAACGACCGTCGCGGGGAGCGTGCTTTACGCCACTCGATCCACGCGTGCGGCATGATCGCGATCCGAATCGATACCTTCTCTCGCAATCACGATCCGCGGAGCTCGTGGTTCTGGACGATGTGATGGAATTCGACCTCGACAGCAGGCCTGTCAATGAGGCGGGCCGGCCTATGTATCTGGAACGCAATCTGCGGCCTTCATCGCGCAGGGCGTCCCCGTCTTTGATGCTCGCAAAGCCGCGGGCATGACCGACTTGCTGATTCGCGACGCTGCCCTCGGTCGCGCGCTTGCGAAGAGTCTGGCGGATCACCACGCCGTGTTGATGCGCGGTCACGGTACAGTCGTCGTCGGACCGTCATTGCCGCTGGTGGTCCGTCGCAGCATCAACCTGGAATTGAATGCGAGGTTTCAGATGCAGGCCATGGCCCTTGGCGGCGAGATCGTTTACCTCGATCCCCAAGAGGCCAGGGAGGTCATGGCACGGGAGGACGCGGGCCTCGATCGGTCCTGGGAATTGTGGAAGCGAAAGGCGATGAAAAAGTAACGACCGGCCGAATCATTGCTGATGGACGAACTCGTCACCGTGCGCGCGCTCATGAACCTACCCGATTGGAGGGATAGTGCGAGAACACACAGTTCAGGTGGTCGAGACCTACATCAACGCCGTTCGCAGCAACGATGCTTCCGCACTGCCGCTGCACCCGGATATGGTCGGTGTGTTTCCGGCGAACACGCACCGCGGTGCGGAGGCGTTCCGGCAGGCACTAGAGCCGTTCGCGCGGATGGTGAAGCGCATCGATGTGCTGCGCCTGGTGGTCGACGGCGAACACTGCGTCGCGCTCCTCGAGATCGAAACGGTCTTCGGCACCATTCCGCTCGCCGAGCACATTCATGTCGTGAACGGACAGGTCGTGTTCGTGCGCGGCTACTACGATCCCCGGCCGATCGTGAACGGGGGGAACGCGGCAACGGCATCAGCCGAAGCTGTCTGACATCCAAATGACGCCGGCGCGCACGCGGTCCGGTCGCTTCGTTACTGCGCGTCGATTCTTCCGAACAATCCGTCGTGCTCGTCGTTGGGACCGGCCGCAAAGTAGAGCACGTTGGTCGGTCCGGCGTTGGCGCCGTTCCCGAACCCGATTCCCCACAACCCGTCAATCGCCACGGCCTTGCCGTTCGGCATCTTCAGGTGTCCCTTCGGCTCGAGCGTCACGGGATCGAACGCGTTGATCCGGCCGTCTCCGAAGTTGCCCACCAGGAGATTGCCGCTGAAGCGGCCGAAATTCGAGGGTGCCAGCGCCATGCCCCACGGCGCGTTGAGCGCTCCGCGCGATGCGACGCGTGTAATGAACGAGCCGTCGAGATTGAACGCGTCCACGAAGCCGAGCCCGTCGCCCGCGACCTCGTCTTCGGCCTCGTCGTCCTGCTTGGCGTACGAGACGAGGATGACGGTGCCGATCCGCTGAATGCCGAACGGAGCGAAGCCCGCGGGCAGGCGCGGGTCGACGAAGCCGCCGGGAAGCGTCGCGGCATGGAACGCACTGTCGAACACGTCGACGTGGTTGTTGTGGAAATCGGCGGCGTACAAGAAGCCGCCGCTCGCCGTCGGGGCCAGGGCCAGGCCCTTGTAACTCGCATCGTGCGCGGGGGCGAGCGGGTTCGGCACAACCTGATGCGACACGGTGTTCGGCGGCACCGCCGGGCTCCATGCGGCGATCGTCCCCTCTTCCGTTGCCCACATGAATCGGGCTGCGCCGGAGGCAGCCCCGTCGCTGACCACGAAGCCGCTGCCACTATACGAGACGATGCCAGTTGGACCACCTGGGACCTGGACGACAAGCGAAGAGCGCACGCCCGTGGCGTTGTAGATCAGGGAGACGTTGCTATCGGCGGCCGAGACCCACCACGGCGAGGTGGCACTTGCCGCGATTCCCCAGCCATTCACCAGCAGCGGGTCGGGCGGATTTGCCGTCGTCACGCTGCCGTCGGACACGAGGTTCAGAACGCGATACGAGTTGCCCGGCTCGGCCGCTCCGAGCTCCACGATGAGCGTCGCGGCCAGCGCGACGACCGAGACGAACGTCACGACGGCCTTTCGGTGTAGTTCCACGATGCCTCCTGTTGTGCTGGAACGGCGCGCCCGCGTGATCGAATGCGATTCGAGTGCCACGCGACTGTCGTGCACCGTGTGCAGGTTGGCGAGCAATTGCGCAGGCGCCGATGCTTAGCCGATTTCGGGTTGCGTCTATGCCTTTCGTGATTCGTAAAGTGATGCTCGAGCCGAAACGTGCTCGAGCTGTGCTTCGACGATCCTGTGGCACGATTCTGCGAATTCGATCGTCGCGGCTTACGCGCCGATCTCGAAAGGAAGCATCGCAATGTCGAAGGTTGTCGCCATCATGTCGATGTCGCTCGACGGCTACGTTGCCGACCGCAGCGATGGCGTGGCTGAAGTGTTCGACTGGTACTTCCACTCGGGGGACGTCGAATTCCGCACACTTCGTGACCGACGGCATCGAGAGCGCCACGACCCAGGCCAAGGCCGCCGCCGCCGGGAAATCCGTTGGGGTCCACGGCGCTGACACCATCCAGCAGTTGCTGAATGCTCGCCTCCTCGACGAAATCCATGTCGACGTCGCCGCGGTTCTGCTTGGCTCCGGCGTTCGACTCTTTGGCCACCTCGCCAGCACGCCAGCCGTCCTTGGCAACCCGACGGTGACTCCCGGCGTCGGCGTGACACACCTGCGCTACCCAGTACGCAAGGCGTAGTCCGCGCCAACCCACGTCGAGTCGCTGCTGGACCATCTGCCAGAGGCCCGCCGCCAACTAAAATCACGCGGAACTCGTAGGATGACGCATGGCCGAACTTCCTTGTCTCGATTTGCTCGAGGCGACCCCGCAGATTCTCCGCGGCCTGACCGCAGGACTCTCAGACAATGATGTCCGCTGGAAACCGGCGCCCGATCGTTTCTCCATCGGGGAAGTGATGGTGCACCTCTCCCACAGCGAGTGGCACTGCTACCGCACACGAGTGGACCAGTTCATGTCCGAGGAGCGGCCCGAGCTGGAACCGGACGAAGCGTCGTTTCACCTGGAGCTGTACCGCAAGACCGACCCGGAGAGTGCCTTCGACCATTTCGCAGAGCAGCGCCAATCCAACATCGCGTACCTGCGCGGATTGCCTGAAAGCGCAGGACGCCGTCTCGCCTACCATAAAGGTGCGGCAACGGAGATCACGCTGGCGAACATGCTCCACGAGTGGGCGATGCACGATTTGGGGCACATTCGCCAGGTCGCGGAGTTGGTGCGGGCGCGCAAGCATTGGGAGGGCGCTGGCCCGCTCAATGCGGACTACAATTTGCGACCGTGAGAGCCTCGCGGTGCCGACCGTGATTCCGGGGGTCGGCGTGACACACCCGCGCTACCCGGTACGCAACTGTCTGGCATACCCGCGCTGACGCTCCGGTCGAACTCCTCGCTTACGATCCTCTCTGGCCATTACCTTCGAACACGAGCGAGAGGCGCTTCAGGGAGCATCGCTATGCCCTCAGTGACTGGCATCCTCGAGACCGCGGTCTACGTCAACGACATTCGCCGATCCCGCGAGTTCTATGAAGGGCTCTTTGGTTTTCGTCCCGTCGCTGAAGGCCAGCGGTTGACCGCGCTCGCGGTCGGACCCGGCCAGGTCCTCTTGTTGTGCCGCAAAGGGGCCTCCGCGCAACTGGGTGCCAGTGCGCACGACGGCGACGGTCAGCTGCACCTGGCCTTCGCCATCCCGACGTCCGAGTTGGGCGCGTGGGAGGGTCGTCTGGCGGAGCGGGGCGTGCCGATCGTGGAGCGTCGCACGTGGGACTTGGGTGGCCGGAGTCTCTACTTCCGGGACCCCGATGGACACCTGCTCGAGTTGGCCACGCCCGGCGTGTGGACGAACTACTGACCGGTGCTTTCATTGGGCGCTCTGGTTGGCTGCCCACGCTGGGTGATGGGACTATGATCGGCGGGTCTCGCCCCGCGATGCGCGGTCCGGGTTGCCGAAGGAGGTCTCCGTCATGCGACAACAGCTGGTCCGGATGATCCTGCTGACTGCGCTTGCCGCGGCGCCGTTTTGCGCGGAGCGGCTCCTGCCGAGACTGGAGGCGGTTGCTCAGAGCCAGGCAGCCGAGTCGGTCACCCGTCCGGTCATTTCCGAGGACGCGTCGCCGCTCGAACCGATCGCGCCAGTCGCGAAGGATGGTCATCGTGGGACCGGTCTGCTGCGCAGGCCGCCAGGCGCTGGACCGTTTCCTGCCCTCATCTGGATTCACGGCGGGTTGACCACCCGCCCGGCCGCCGACCTCCGAGACTACGCGCTCGGTGCCAATCCGTCCCGGTTCCTGGCCGCGGGATATGTGGTGGCTGTGATCACGTATCGAAGCCGCGATGAGGATCCACAATCGGCCGTCTCTCTCGAAGATTCACTTGCCGCCGTCGATCACGTGCGTCGACTTTCGATCGTTGATCCGAAAAGCATCGTCATTTTTGGATGCAGCGGCGGGGGTGACCTCGCCCTTGAACTCGCCGCCGCGACAGACATTGCCGCCATCGCCGCTGAAGAACCAGCATCAATGCTGTTCACCGGCACGTTCAATCGAGAGGTCCCGAAGAAGGGCGCGCGATACGCACCCGAGGATGGCACCGGCGTGGCGGATGACCCACGCGCGTACACGCCGCAACATCAGCAGCGGACGCGTGAGAAAATTGGAGGGATTCGGTCACCGATCCTGATTGTGCAAGGGGATCCAGCTTCCCGACTCAACCAATTCAATGCTGCGGTGCTCATCCCCGAGCTGCGCACCGCCGGCAAGTCCGTGGAAGTGCGCACCTATCCCGGTGAGCCACACTGTTTTGCCTTCTATGGCAGCGGGCCTCGAACGCCCCGGCCCGCGGCGGCAGCGAAAGTGTTTCAGGATGTCGACGCTTTCTTCCGCAGGCATCTCGAGACGAAGCCGAAGCTGATCGACTCCACGCTCGTTCGCCAGGTGGCAATCGAGCCCGCGTAACGACTACCCATTGCCTTATGCGACCCCTTCGGTATCCCATCAAACGTCACCTTGGACGTCCGGGAGCGGGTGAAATAGTTGCTCGAACGCGGTTTACGGAGACATGGGATGCGAACCAGCCCTGGACTTGGAGATATTCGTTCGAGAATCTCGAGGTCGAAATTGCGGGGATATCGCGCTGCCTCGGTACGGTTTGAGTTGGCGTTCGGGGTACGCCGGGCCGAACTGATTCCGACAGGGTCGGAGCAGTTCGTTCTGGAGTTCTCGGAGATGCCAATCGAATTCGAGCGAGATACGGGGGGCACATCGCTGCGGTGGTTCTACCATCGTTGGATGGACCGGGCATGAAGCGATTCCCCAGGTTGGCGTCCTAGCTGGCGATGCGTCGGCGCACCTGACTGAGCTTGAAATGAGACCGAACGCGCTGGACCAGTATCTCGCTGCGGCTCGCTCGATGTTGATGCGGCTCGAACCCGCGGCTGCCCGTGCGGCCACCCAGCGCGGCGCGTTTCTCGTCGACATTCGGCCCGAGTTTCAGCGGCGGCGCGACGGGGAAGTGCCCGGCGCCATCGTTGTCGAGCGCAATCACCTCGAATGGCGACTGCATCCTGACAGTGCCGCCCGGATCCCGGAAGCAACCAGCGCCGACGTCGAGTGGATCGTGCTGTGTGACGAAGGCTATGCCTCCTCGCTTGCCGCCGCCGCCCTGCAAGCGCTTGGATTACGACGCGCGACAGATGTCGTCGGCGGGCTCAGGGCATGGCGGGCGGCAGGCATGCCGCTGGGGCCGCCGGGCGAGGTGAGCGCACCGCGGCTCGCTTCGGAACCAGACGTGCCGGGCGAGTAGAACGCGACCGCGCTGCGTGCACTGATGTTCACGAGGCGTATACTCGGCGGCGGCGAAGCCATTCCTCGTAGGCTCATCTGTCAAGGAGAGACCCATGGGCTCGAAACGACCGGCTCGACGGGAATTTCTCAAAAGCGGCGCCGCGTTGGCCGGCGGTTTCACCCTGGGAGGCGCAGCGCCCGCGCTCGGCCAGACAGCCGCGGGCGGCCAGGAACACCACTCGCCGCCGATGATCAAGGACGACAAGGATCAGATCGCCTACGGCGACCGCTCACGCTCACGTCACCTCGGTGCGCATCGCCCACGGCGGCAGGCCATCGCCCGATAACTGGGGGCTGACGTTTCATGTGGCGGCCCCGCTTCAGGATTCGGTCGGGGTCATCACGCCATCCTCGCTCCACTACATGGGGACGACCCGTGGCTCATTCCTCCCGGATATCGATCCCCGGGAGCACCGTCTCATGATTCACGGCCTGGTGGACCGTCCGCTGACGTTCACCATGGACGACTTGAAGCGCCTCCCGTCGGTGACGCGCATTCATTTCATCGAGTGCGCAGGGAATCGATCGTCGCGCCGGGCCAAGAACGTTCAGGAAACGCACGGCATGACGAGTTGCGCCGAATGGACCGGCGTGCTCCTGTCGACGCTGCTCAAGGAGTGCGGCCTGAAGGGCTCGGCAACCTGGTTCGTCGCCGAAGGGTCGGAGGAAGTGAAGGGCGCGTCGAGCATGCCGATTGCCAAGGCGATGGACGACTGCATCGTCGCCTACGGCATGAACGGCGAGGCGGTGCGGCCGCAGCAAGGGGTTTCCGGTGCGGCTGATGGTTCCCGGCTTCGAAGGCATCTTTCACACCAAGTGGCTGCGGCGGATCAAGGTCGTGGACCGCTACTACATGAACTACAACGACTACGGGCATCTCGATCGCGATCCGAAGATTGCGGCGCTGGACTACCAGATCGGGCCCAAGTCGGTCATCACGTTCCCGTCCGGCGGACAACAGCTGCCCGGCCGCGGCTTCTACGAGATCAGCGGCCTGGCCTGGTCCGGTGGCGGCGCGATCAAGATGGTGGAGGTGTCCACCGACGGCGGCAAGCGCTGGAACAAAGCCGAGATCAAGGGAACGCCGCACCGCATGGCGCATGCCCGGTTTCGGCTACATGTGGAATTGGGACGGACAAGAGACCGAGCTCCAGTCGCGCTGCACGGACGAACTCGGCCAGGTTCAACCGTCGCGAGCACAGATCGCCAAGTACTGGAACAAGCCGTTCGACGAGACCTTCAGCGTGCCGGGTCTGGACAACAGCATTCAGCCGTGGAAGATCGCCAGCGACGGGAGCGTCACCAATGGCTTCGCTTAAAGTGCTCGCGTGTGCGTTGCTCATGGGCGCCCCAGTGCTGGCGCAGTCGCCTACCTATGGCGTGGGACGCACGCCGACCGCAGAGGAAATCCGCGCGTGGGATATCTCCATCGGTCCGACACGGCGAGGAACTGCCGCCGGGACGCGGAACCGTCAGGGAAGGCGCGCAGCTGTATCGCGCAAAGGGGTGCGCGGGATGCCACGGCGCGACCGGCCATCGACGGCAAGGCGCCCATTCTGAAGAGCAAAGCTGGCCCGGAGGTCGACCTCTGGGCACGCGGACGAATCCTGCCGCTTCGCGCGCCGTTCGCGACGACGGTGTGGGATTACATCAATCGCGCCATGCCTCTCAACAGAGAGGGCACGTTGACCGCCGATGAGGTCTACTCGCTGACGGCGTACTTGCTCTTCATCAACGATGTCATCCGGGAGGACGAGGTCCTCGACGCCAAGACTCTGCCGAAGGTGAAGATGCCAATCGGTGACGATTACGCTCGCCTGCCCGACTGGAAGCCGCAGGACGCCAAGGCTCAAAGGCTACCCCCACTAGACTGTCGTCTCGGGCACGCATCGGCGACGGATGAAGCCTGACCATCGTTCAGGAGTTTCCCATCCTCGCCCCTCGAGGCCTGGCCATGAATGCGTGGATCGCGAAGGCGGTGGTGCTGGCGGGCACAGTGGTGATGATCGCCATTCGCGCTCCGCACGGCCGCCGAAGCCGAAGCGTCAAGGTCGCCATGAGCCGCAAGACGCCACTGGAGACCGGCCTCTTGGTTCTCGCGTGGGTCGGATTCATCGTCCCTCTGATCTGGGTCGCGTCGCCGGTGTTCGGCTTCGCTGAGTACCCGTTGCACACGGGCCCGCTCGTCGCTGGTGTCATGTGCTTCGTGATCGGCCTCTGGCTCTTCCACCGGTCGCATGCTGACCTTGGCACGAATTGGTCGATCACTCTGGAGGTACGGGAGCAGCATCGGCTTGTCACTCAAGGGGTGTATCGCCGGATCCGCCACCCGATGTACTCGGCGTTGGTCCTGTATTCGGTTGGCCAGGCACTCGTCATCCCCAACTGGGTGGCCGGTCCGGCGAACTTGATCGCATTTTCTGTCCTCTTTGCGCTCCGTGTCCGCGCCGAGGAGAGAATGATGGTCGAGCAGTTTGGTGACGAGTACGCCACCTATGCCGATCGGACGAAGCGTCTTGTTCCAGGCGTCTGGTAGACCGCGGCTTAGGCGCCCTCCGTTAGACAGACCACAAACCGCATTTCGGGCGGCAGCCTCATCGGCGGGTGCAGCCAACAGCCGACACACTGAGCGCTCAACTCGAGGGCTGTGAATGGGCGTAACCACGACGCTGCGCCGCGAGCTGAAACAGCGCTTCTTCCCGCTCCTCCGGGAAAAGGGCTTCGTCCAGGACGACCGGGCGGCCCCGCACACAATCCATTTCCGTCGTCGCTCTGGCGACGCGGTGCACCTCCTCGAAGTCCAATGGGAGAAGTACGGTGGTCCGACGTTCGTGATCAACTTCGGCACCTGCGCGGCCGAGGGCCTGGACACGCCGCACGGACACTTCCCGGTGGAGCAGGTCTATGCCGGGTGGCTGCGCGAGAGCGGCCGGCTCCAGCCCAAACGCGGCCATGGCTCCGGCAGCTGGTTCTCGCAGAAGAAGCCGTGGCTTCGGCGTATCTTCGCAAAGCAGAAGCTTCGCCCGCCGGACGACGTGGTCCACGAGCTGTTGGTGCTTTTTCCGCAGGTCGAGTCGTACTGGGAAAATGGCGCGGTTGGAGACAACCTGATGATGATGCGGTTTCCCGACCGATAATGCGGGGCTGAAGGCCAGCCCCTGAAGCCTGTAGAATGTTGCCGTGGCAGACAACGATTCCGGTGAGGCCCTCGGCCTGGTCGAAACCCGCGGGCTGATTGGGATGATCGAGGCGGCCGACGCGATGGTGAAGACCGCCAACGTCGTCTTCGTCGGCTGGCAGAAGGTGGACGCCGGGCTCGTCACCGCTATCGTCCGCGGCGACGTCGGCTCTGTGAAAGCCGCCACCGACGCCGGCGCCGCGGCCGCGCGCAAGGTCGGCGAGCTGATCGGCGTCCACGTCATCCCGCGTCCCGCTGACGACCTCGAACGCGTCTTTCCGATCGTCCCGAAGCCCTGAACCTCGCGAACCCCGAGAACCTCGCGACCCTCGCGAACCTCGCGAACCCGAGAACCCGCGACCCGTTACCGCTTCGGAAAGAACCGCTCGTACCACGCGATCGAGCGGTCGATGCTGTCGACCACGTGTTTCGGCTCGCGCAGCCCGTGCCCTTCGCGCGGGTAGCGCAGCATCGCTGCCTCGACCCCCACATCCTTCAGCGCGATGTAGAACTGCTCCGCTTCGGCAATCGGCACGTCGTTGTCGTTCTCGCCGTGAATAAGAAGCGTCGGCGTCTTCACCTGGGCGACGTAGCGCAGTGCCGAGCGCCGCCACAGCTCGTCCATCAGGTCGGCCTGGTGCGGCCGCATGCCGAACTCCATCTCCTCATACTGGTTGTAGTAGGTCATGTAGTTGTAGCTGACCAGGTTGATGATCGCGCGGTTCGGGATCGCCGCCTTGAAGATGTGGGTCTGGGTGATCAGCCACGCGGTGAGCTGGCCGCCGTAACTGCCGCCCTCGATGCCGAGCCGCTCGCGATCGATCCACGGGTTGCGACGGATGGCCGCGTTGACGCCGTAGAGCACGTCCTGGGCCTCGTCGCCGTTCTGGTCGCGGAACACGCCGTCGGTGAACGCCTGGCCGTAGCCGGTGGATCCGCGGTAGTTCACCTGCAGCGTCGCCCACCCGCGCGCCGCGTAAATCTGGCTCTGGAAGTTGAACGCCGGGCCCTGCTGCCCGTGCGGGCCGCCGTGAATCATCACGATCAGCGGGTGCTTCGAGTCCGCAGTCTGCCCGAGCGGCCGGGTGAGAAACGCCTCGACGGTGAACTTGTTGTCGTTGCTCACGAACGTGAACGGCTCCACCTCGGCGAACGCTTTCCCGGCGAGCACGTCCTTGTTCAGGTCCGTCATCGCTCGCCGCTCGGTACCGACCAGCTGATACAGCTGCGACATGTCGCGGACGCTCGTGAAGGTGTAGGCAACCCGGTCGGCCGGCCCGAGGTCGAACTGGCCAACGGTCCCCCGCTCGGCGACGATGGCCTGCGCGCCGGAGCCGTCCGCGCCAATCCGGTAGAGGCGGACCAGGCCCCGCTCCTGGGCGGTGAAGAACAGCGCCCGCCCGTCGGCGGACCACTGCGGCGGGCCTTGCCGGTTGTCGATGCCGCTTCCCACCTCTTTGCGATGTCCGCCGTCGGCATCCATCGTCCAGACGTGGGTGTCTTCCATCTGGGTCTCGAGATCGGTCAGCCCGCGCTTTGTCGCCTCGAAGGCAATCTGCTTCCCGTCTGGTGACCACGTCGGCCAGTACTCCGCGCTCTCCGTCGTCGTGATGCGGCGGATCGCTTTCGAACCCACGCGAATCGCGAAGATGTCGTTGTTGAAGAACTGATCGGCGTCCGGTTCGCGGTTCGAGACGAACAGGATCTCGTCGCCTGCCGGCGCCCAGTCGATCGAGTGCTCGTCGAAGACCCCGTCGGTCAATTGCGTGCTTCGCCCGGACGTCACGTCGAGCAGGAAGATGTGGAGGCGGCGGTTGTCGTTGAACCGGGTGTTACCTTCCGATGCCGTCGGCTTGTAGAGAAAGCGAGTAATCAACATCGGGTCGCCGGTGGCGTCCGCGGTCTCCGGCCCCGGCGTCGCGTGCACGTAGGCCAGCGTCTTCGAGTCCGGGGCCCAGGCGATGGTCCGGCCCGTGTTGGTCAGCGCGCTGCTGTTGGTCCCGAGCACCTCCGCCTTCCACATAGGAGCGCTCCCGTCCGCGTTGCAGATGATCAGGCCGGACTTCCCACCAGCGCTGCCGGTGTAGGCGATCGAGCGTCCGTCGGGCGACCACACCGGCTGCGAGCCGCGGCTCGACTCGTCGCCAACCCGCACCGATTGCCCGGCCGCGACGTTGAGGATCCAGAGCTGCGAGTACGGTCCGCCGGGACCGTCGTTGCTGGTGATCGTGTAGGCGATGCGCGATCCGTCAGGGGACCACTGCACGTTGCCGACCGACCGGACCTTGAAGAAGTCACCGCTCTGCAGGCGGGCCTGCGCGGCGGCGGACGCGGACACGGCGAGCACGAGCGAGAGGGCGATGAGGATCCTGCGCGGCATGCTGAAGTGTAGGCGAGATGCACGCGCCCCGGCCCCGCGGCGATGCGCGCGGGGCCGGCGACGGCAGCGGGGACTACGGTTCGCTCGGCACGCCGCAGATGTTGGCGTCGATCGGAGGAATCGCGGTCAGGTACTCGTAGACGGCGCGCAGGTCGCGGTCGGTCATGCTCTGGTAGACGGGCCAGGGCATCACCTCCAGCACATGGCCCGGATTGTCCGGGTCCTCACCGGTTCGAATGACGTGCACGAACTGCTCGAGAGTGAGGCCGGCCGGCTTCCCGTCCTCCCACGGGGTGATGTCGCGCGAGACTGGGGTCCCCGGCCCCGGCGGGCCGAACGGTGTGCCGCCGGCAAGGTAGCAGGCCACGTTCACCTGCTTGGGCGCGCCGAGATACGCGTAGGGATCCGACGTGAAAGGCGGCGCAGTGTGGCAGTCGTTGCAGCCGCCGACGGCGTTGACGAGGTAGCTGCCAAGGCCGACCAGCGCGCGGTTCTTGTTGGTGAGGGTGAGCGTAATCCCCTGAGTCCGGGCGTAGTTGAACCCGGCTTGGATCTTCGACTCGCTGTCGTCGGGCTCGGCCGCCGACACGCGCTTCGGCTGGACGCCGAGAGCAGCCATCACGAGAGACACCGCGAATACCGTAGTAACTGCGCCGATGAGGGCATGTACCTTCATGTCGGATCACTCCTAGCGCGCCGATGGGCGGCCCTCGGCGCAGGGGGCGGCTGGCAGAGGCGTCATTCTGCTCCATTTCCGCCTCGGCAGCACGACAGAAGCGTGGCCGGGCCTGCTCAGGCGTACGCGAGCGCTGGGCGCCCGCCGGTGCGGCCGGCATCGGGCGGCCGGTCGCGGACCGGTCAGCTGTGGTTCAATCCACCGTACTGCCGAGGAGGCCCTCCATTATCCGCAGACCGCTCGTGCTCGCGATCGGCACCGTGCTCGTCGTCGCCGCCTGTTCGAAGAAGCCGGACGCACCAGCGGGAGGCCCCGCACCCGCCACTCCGCCGCCGGCCACGCCGGCGACGCCGAGCGCGTCACCGGCCGGGACCGCAGCCGCGGGACAGGGGCACAACACCGGCACGCCCATCGATGGCGACGCCACGGTCACGGCGCCGGCGACGGTCACGGCGGGCGCGGAGGTCGAAGTCGCGTGGACCGGTCCGGGCAACACCGCCGACTACATCGACCTCGTCCCCCGAAGCCGCGTTGAAGCCGGCGGCGAGAGTGGCTACGTCTACACCAAGGACGCGATGCCGGTCGCGCGGCTCCGTGCCCCCACCGCGCCTGGCGATTACGCGGTCCGCTACGTCGCCGATCTCGGGTCGGGCAGAAAGGTGAAGGCGGTCGCGCCCGTCACCGTGTCGGCCGCGACGGCGACGGTGACCGCGCCGCCCAAAGCGGAGTCGGCCGAAGCAATCACCGTCACCTGGACTGGCCCCTCGGGCCAGGGCGACTACGTGGACATCGCGCGGGCGGAGACGAAGACGCCCGATAGCGAGCTCACGTATGTCTATGCGAAAGAAGGCAGCCCGGCTCACATCGTCGCCCCGGCCGCCGCCGGCTCGTATCAAGTGCGCTACCTCCTCGAGGGGCCCGGCGGCAAAAAGGTGCTCGCGACGACTCCGCTCGAGGTGACGCTGCCAACCGTCACCCTCGAGGCGCCGGAGAAGGTGGCGCCGTCGGCGCCCTTCACCGTGGCGTGGACCGGTCCGCAGCGGAAAGGCGACTACATCGACCTCGTGAAGGGCGGCCACACGGCGACCTCGGGCGAGCTGACCTACTTCTACGCGGTCAAGGACACGAACAGCTCGCTGACCGCGCCGGCGCAAGGCGGGGCGTACGAGGTCCGCTACGTGCTCGAGGGACCCGGCGGCAGGGTCGTCCTCGGCCGGCGCACCATCACCGTTCAGTGATCCACCGGCTCGATCTCGCGGTCGTCGTTGCGTATGCGCTGGCAATGCTGGCGTTCGGCCTCTATTTCTACTTTCGCGTCCATCGCTACTCCGACTACTACGACGGCGGCCGCACCTGGGGCGTCTGGATCGTCGGCTGCGCGGTGGCCGCGACCAACATCGGCGCCGGCAACACGATGGGCTCGGTGGCGATGGCCTATCGTGACGGCTTCTCGGCGATGTGGTACGTCACGCTGCAGGCGCTGGCGTTCATTCCCTTCGCGTATGTTGCCGTCCACAAGATCTACCCGTTGAAAGAGACCACGCTGGCGGAGTACCTGGAGACGAGGTACCAGCCGTGGCTGCGCCCAATCTCCGCGGTCGCGCTCGCGCTGGCAACGTTCGCAATCCTGCCGGCCCAGATCGTCGGCGGCGCCTCGGTGCTCACGGCGCTCCTCGGCATGGACTACACCACCGCGTTCCTCGCCGTCGGCATCACGTTGATTCTCTACTCGGCGCTGGGCGGGATGCCGTCGGTGACCTACGGCGACGTCTATCAATGGGTGCTGATGCTCGGCGGGTTCCTGATCGGCGTGCCGATTTTCGTGAGCGTCGCTGGCGGCCTTCAGCACATCCTCTCGAGCGCGCCGGCAACGCACGTCTCCTGGACCAGCGGCGCCACCGGCACATGGAACCCGCCGACGATCGCGGCGTGGCTGGTGACGGTGGTGATGGCCCGTTTCGGCAGCCAGGAGTGGTATCAGCGCATCCGCGCGTCGCGGTCGCCCGAGGCGTCCCGGAACGGCTTCATCCTCGGCGGGCTGATGGCAGCGCCCTTCGGAATTCTGACCATGGTCGTGGGCATCGCGGCGCTGGAACAGATGCCCGGCCTGGCGAACCCGGAGGAGGCGTTCGCGCGTTCGATGATGTCGGCGATGCCGGTCGGGCTGCGGGCGCTGATGATGAGCGCGATCCTCGCCGCCGTGGTCACCAGCGGCGAGAGCAGCGTCAACGCGGCCACCGCGCTATTCGTGAACGACGTCTGCAAGCGGCTCGTGCCGGACCGCTCCGATCGCTTCTACCTGCGGCTGTCACAGGTCTCGTGCGCGGTGCTGGGGCTGGTCGCCCTGGCACTCGCCCTCAACGCCCCGCACATCGTCGAGTACATCCGCCTCGGGTTCATGATTCGCACGCCGGTGGCGATCACCGTGCTGATGGGCCTCTACTGGCGCGGCGCCAACGCGACCGGAGCGGCCGCGGCGATCATCGTCGGGACGGCGGCGGTCCTGGGATGGCAGAATCTTGGCGATCCGCGGTGGCTCGACCCGTTCTGGATTGCAGCGCCAGTGACGATGGTGGCACTCGTCGCCGGGTCGCGCCTCTCACGCAGTAGTGAGCATTGATCATGAGCACGCAGACACCTCTTTCCCGCATGCAGACATCGGTGGAGCCGGCGACGCTGGCCCGCCATCTCGAGTGGTTCTCGCACGTCCCTCGCGACACCGGAGGCGAGGGCGAGGCGCGCGCTGCCGCGTACATCGCCGCGGAGCTCGAAGCGGCGGGCCTGCCCGTGACCCTCCACGAATTCGATGCGTTCCTCAGCTTCCCGCGAGAAGCGTCGTTCCACACGGTCTCTCCGGCGGCGCATGAGTTCCGCTGCGTCACACACTCGTTCGTGCGGTCGACAGGGCCCGCCGGCATCACCGCTGACCTGGTGCTGGTCGAAGGCGGCGAGTTCGGGGCGGCTCGCGGCAGAATCGCGCTCGTCGACGGGCTCGCGACACCGGTGACCATCCTCCAGGCCAGCCAGGCCGGGTGTGCCGGAGTCGTCTTTGCCAACGAGGATCGCTTCATCCACAACATGATCGGCACGACGATCTGGGGCACGCCCGAGCTCGATCAGATCGATCGCATGCCGGCCGTTGCCGCGGTATCGGTCGACGTTGAGTCAGGCCGCACGCTGAAAAAGATGCTCGCCGGCGGCCGGCCGGTCGGCGCGACGATGATGACCCGGCTGGACACAGGCTGGTACCGGTCGCTGCTTCCCGAGGTGCGAATCGAGGGGACGCGCGAACCGGAGCGCTTCATCCTGGTCGGCGGTCACTACTGCGCGTGGCATGAAGGCATCACCGACAACGCCACCGGCGACGCGTGCATCATCGAGATGGCAAAAGCGCTGTGGCGCGAGCGGGACCATCTGCAGCGTTCGGTGCGCCTCTGCTGGTGGCCGGGCCACTCACACGGCCGCTACAGCGGCTCCACCTGGTATGCCGACACCTACTTCACCGATCTCGCCGAGGGAGGGCTCGCCTACTACAACATCGATTCGCCGGGCGTGAAGGGCGCAACCGCCTACTACTGCCGCAACACGTGCGCGGAGCTCGAGGGCTACTGCCGCGAGGTGATCGCCAGCGTTACCGGCCAGCAGCAGGCGCCAGTATTCCGGCCGGCGCGAGCTGCCGACCAGTCGTTCCTCGCGAGCGGCATGCCCTCCTTTTCCGCGTATCCGTTCCTGGTGGACGGCCATCCCGACAAACGGCCGTGGACGGGCGGATGCGGTAACGCCTGGTGGTGGCATACCGAGCACGACACGATCGACAAAGCCGACGTCGGGATCCTCGCGACCGACGCGAAGGTCGGCCTCGAAGCGGTGTGGGGCTTCGTCAACGCGAGCGCCCTGCCGCTCGACTACCGCGCCACCGTGCGCGAGCTGATCGATGCCGTCCGGGGATTTCAGTCCAAGGCTGAAGACGTGGACTTCGAGCCGCTGCTCGCCGACGCCGACCGGCTGGCCGCAGCACTAGCAGCCTTCGAAGCGCGACGCGGCGAAACCACGCCGGAGGGCGTGGCCGCCTGGAACAACACGGCGATGCGGCTCGGAAGGATCCTCAATCCGGTGATGTACACCCGCGGCGATCGCTTCCACCACGATCCCGCCGAGTGGTCGCCCATCCTGCGCGCGACGAAACGCTTTACGCTGCCAGGGCTGAACAAGGCCGAGGTGCTCGCGCCCCTGCACGGAACAACGGAGCACGGGTTCCTGCGGACGCAACTTGTCAGAGAGGTGAACAGGGCGCGCACGGCGGTGAGGAGCGCGCTCGAGGCCGTTAAGAGTTACGCAGTTTAACTCTTGACTGCCTCATCGGCGAGGCGGCGACTCAGAACCTGAAGCTGACACCGCCGCCGAGCCGCATGATGTTGCGATCCTGCGAGAGCCTGAAGTACTTCGCGTCCACATCCCCCCACAGCTGCTTGAAGAGGCGCACGCTGGCGCCGGCTCCGCCGTTGAAGGCATAGCCGGTGTGCGACACCGACTGGTTGCTCTCCGAGCTCTGCGAGGTCTGTTGGAGCGTGAAGTCCTGCTCCGTGTCGTTGATGCCGAGACCGCCCGAAAGGTACGGGCGGAACCGCGCGGTCTGGACCGGCAGCTCGTAACGGATGCCGAGCGTACCGATCAGCGTCCGGCCGTCGATCGTCCCGCGCATCTGGCCCAGGCCGGGCAGGTCGGGCAAATTCGGGAAGTTGTTGCCGGGGAAGCGGCCGTTACCGAATCGAACCGACCGGCGCGTCAGGAGATCACGGACCGTGTTGCTGGTCGCGCTGCGATCGAAGTCGAGGACGTTGTCCCGGAACCCTCCGGCCGCGGCGTCGATCCAGGTGAAGTCACCCTCGAACCAGAAGTGCTCCGAGAAGCGATAGCCGACGGTCCCGCCAAGCGCGAGCTCCGCGTCGCCGGAGACGGTAGCCACCGCCGGCGCGAACGAGACGCGCAGCCGCTCGTCCTGGGCGCGGGCCGACGCGGGCACGAGTAAGAGGAAGGCGATCAGCGCCACGAACGGCGCCGACTTTGTGACATTTGACATACCGGCTCCTGAGTGTGCTGTGGCGAGGGCATCGCCGGCGCCGCCCGCCGTGCGCGTTGTCCGCCGAATGAGACGGATTCGCACGCCAGGCACGCACCGGAGCAAGTGGTATGCCGGAGGGCGCAGCGCCGCAGCTGGAAGCGCCTCGGGGTGGCGCGGGCCCGCGTCCGCATGGTAGCCTTGCACCCCTTCCACCCACCCATTTCCGGGCCAGAGCGGAGGGGAACCCCCATGCGATCCAAGGCGCGCAAACGGAGAGGTGCCATGAGCGGATCAAAGAACGACCACGGCTCCACGGCCGATGCCGGTCGGCCCAACGGGCGCGAGCGGCAGGCTGTGGATCCGGCCAGCGGCGCCAGCATCGACAAGGTGCGCGACATTCTGTTCGGCGGACAGATGCGCGAGTTCGAACGCCGCTTCACCCGACTCGAAGAGCGGCTTCTCAAGGAAACCACGGACCTCAGGGCTCACGTCAAATCCCGGCTCGAGGCGCTCGAAGCGTTCAGCAAGAAGGAGAGCGAGTCGCTGGCCGACCAGATCAAGGCCGAAAAGGACTCCCGGGTCGAGGCCCTCACCGGCCTGTCGCGGGAGTTGAAGGACACCGCCAAGAGCTTCGAGCGCCGCGCGACGACCACCGACGATCAGCAGGCCAAGGGCCAGCGCGAGCTAAGGCAGCAGATCCTCGAGCAGGGCCAGAAGCTGAGCGACGAGATCCGGAAGCGGACCGAGGAAGTGGTGGCCGCGCTGGGCCGCGAGGCCCAGCAACTCCGCACCGACAAAGCCGATCGCGCGAACCTGGCGGCGCTGCTCACCGAGATGGCGCTGCGCCTGACCGGTGACTTTGAGCTGCCGGACGGTGAGGACTCGAGGGAGTGAGCGTGGTCGGGGCCGAGCGCGGACACGCCGCTGACGGCGACGACTTCTCCGAACTCCGCTCCCTGATTGTCGGGCCCGAACAGCGCGAGCTCGAGGAACTGCAGGCCCGCCTGTTCGATCCGGCGGAGCAGACGCGGGAGGTCAGCCGGGTGCTGCCCGATGCAATCGCGCTGCGCGGCGCCGACCCGGACCTGACCCGCGCGCTCATGCCCTCGGTCGAGGAAGCGGTCACTGCCTCGGTCCGCAAGGACCCGGCGCCGCTCGCCGAGGCGCTCTTCCCCGTGATGGGCCCGGCGATTCGCAAGGCGATCGCCCATGCGCTCGCCGGGATGATGGAGTCGCTCAATCGGGCCGTGGAGCACAGCGTCTCGCTCCGCGCCGTTCGGTGGCGATGGACCGCGCTCACGACCGGCAAGCCATTTGCCGAAATCGTCCTTCTGAACACGCTGCAGTACCGCGTCGAGCAGGTGTTCCTCGTCCACGCCGAGTCGGGGCTGCTGCTCCAGCACGTCACCGCCGACCCGGAGGCCGGGCGCGATGCCGATCAGATTTCGGCAATGCTGACCGCGATCCAGGACTTCGTGCGCGATTCCTTCCGGGCCGGCGGCGGCGACACGCTGGATGCGCTGCGCGTCGGCGACCTCGCGGTGATCGTCGAACAGGGCCCGCGGGCGTTCCTGGCCGGAGTCGTGCGGGGAGCGCCACCACCGGGACTTCGGGAACGCTTCCAGGTCGCGCTCGAGAGCGTTCACCGGCGGCTCGGCATCGAGCTGCAGGAGTTCGCCGGAGACGCGTCGCGCCTCGAGCGGGCTCGCCCGCTGCTCGAGGCCTGTCTGCTCAGCGAGTTCCGGCCGCGGCCCCTGGCGTCGTCGCGGCGCTGGGCCGTCGTTGCCGCAGTGGTGCTCGTCGCGGCGGCCGCGTGGGGCCTGCTCGGATGGCGCGAGCGCCGGGCGTGGGACGCCTACCTGTCGCGGCTCGGCGACGAGCCGGGCATCACGGTGACGTCGAGCGGCCGCCGCGGCGGCCGGTTCTTCGTCGCCGGACTCCGCGATGCGCTGGCCGCCGATCCCGCGGAGCTGGCGGCTGCCGCCAACCTCGCTCCGGCGACGTTCGACGCGCGATGGGAGCCCTACCAGAGCCTCGCGCCGCAATTCGTTACCACGCGGGCCCGCGATCTGTTGCGCCCTCCCCCGAACGTCTCTCTGGAATATCGCGACGGCATCCTCACGGCCAGCGGGCCCGCTCCCGACCGCTGGGTGGTCGACAGCGAACGCCTCGCACCAGCCATCGCCGGGATTCGGCAGTTCGTGTACACCGGGGTTGCCCCCGGAAGGCGCCTGAAAGAGCAGCTCGAATCGATCGCCATCCTGTTCGTGCGCGGCCAGGCGCACTTCGCCGCCGGGCAGGACAGCGCGCTCCGCGCGGCGGAGGCCACGTGCCGGGAACTGAACGACGTGGTCCGCGCGGGCGGGGCGCGAGCCAGGATCGAGATCGTCGGCCACACGGACGCGGACGGCACCGAGTTGTCGAACGAGCCGCTCAGTGAGTCGCGGGCGCGCGCGGTCGGCGATATGATCGGCGCGTCGAGACTCGATGCGATGGACGTCTCTATCAGGGGCCTGGGCAGCGCGTCGCCGCTCACGTCGGGGACGACCGAGCCCGACAAGCAGCGCAACCGCCGCGTGTCGTTCCGCGTCACGCTGCCGGATGCCGCCAGCCCGGGGAGCGACCGGCCGTGATCCAGAAGAAGATCTGCCTGCTGGGTGGATTCGGCGTCGGCAAGACGAGCCTCGTCTCCCGCTACGTCCACAGCATCTTCTCCGACAAGTACCTGACCACGCTGGGCGTGAAGATCGAGAAGAAGGCGGTCACGGTCGAGGATAAGAGCGTCGAGCTCATAATCTGGGACCTCCACGGCGAGGACGAGTTCCAGAAGGTGAACATGTCGTACCTGCGAGGGGCCTCCGGCTACTTGCTCGTCGCCGACGGCACGAGGCGGCATTCCATCGACACGGCCTTGATGCTGCACGAGGCGGCGCGCCGGTCGATCGGCAAAGTGCCGTTCATTCTCGTCGTCAACAAGGTCGACCTCGCCGATTCGTGGGAGATCGATCCGACCGCGCTCGAGCGCTTCGGCGTGCCGGTTGTCAGGACGAGCGCGAAATCCGGCGAGCACGTCGAGGACACGTTCGCCGCCCTCGCGCGCGCAGTTAGTGCCTGACGCAGCCACCTCGCGGAGGAAGCGGGACACCACGATGAGCGACGACCTGCTGAAATCGCTGATCCCGGCGCTGGACATTGCGGCGTTCGAGCGGCGGGATGATGGCTCGTTCGGGTCGATTGCGCCTGTGCCGCCCTGGTTCACGCGGCTCGTGGCCGACCCGGCGTTCCCGTTCCTCGGCCACATCCTCGAAGAGGCGAACCGGTTCTGGCTCGCGGGCCGGCCCGGAGTCTACGAGTGGGGACCTGTCGCCGAGGTGGACGAAGCGGGCGCCGAGTTTCATTACAAGGTCGCCGCGGTCACGACCGCGGAGGGTCGTTTCCTGATCTTCCAGCTGGATCGGGCCAGTGACCAGATCCGGCGCGTCATGCAGACGGTCCGCTCCCGCCAGCTCGAGGTCGAGCAGACCGGTGACGCCTCGGCGGCCCGCCACGCGGCGCTCCGCGCGGTCCGGATTGCCGCTGATCACGTTCAGGAGGCGCTCGGACGGGTTCGCGGGCTGGGCAGCGAAGTGACCGCCAATCGCGCCGTCGCAGAACTGTCGGCCAGCAGTGAGGCGCTCCTGCACGCGGTCCGCGCCGCGGACCGCCCGGCCGGCCCATCTCGCGCCTGAGACCGCCCATGGACTTCTCACGCCGCCTGTTCATCGCCGCCACCGCGTCGGCCGCCGCCGGAATAAGCTCCACAGCGGTGCGCGCGAACGCCGCAAACTCAGTGCAGGCCTCGTCGCAGGCCGGTCCTGGTGACGATCCGCTCGGGGTGCGGGCCGACTTCCCGGTCGCCGGCCAGCGGACCTACCTGAACTCCGCCTACATCACGCCGGTCCCGCGCCAGGTCGTCGCCGCCGGTCAGGCGTTCGTCGAGAGCAAGTCGACGCGTCCGATCCTGCTCGGCGACATGCTGAAGAAGACCAACGAGGTGCGGGAACAATACGCGCGGATGATCAACGCCGGCGTCGACGAGATCGGTTTCCTCTTCTCCACCAGCGAAGGCGAGAACATCGTTTCCGGCGCGCTCGACCTGAAAAAGGGCGACAACGTCGTGATCGACGAGCTGCACTACGAGACGGAGTTCGTCCTCTATCAGCACCTGCGGGACAGTCGCGGCGTGGAGCTGCGGGTGGCGAAGCACCGCGACGGGCGGGTGGAGGCGAAGGACCTCGAGCCATTCGTCGATCGGCGAACCCGGCTGGTGTCGGTGGCGTGGGTCTCGCACCAGAACGGCTTCCGTCACGACATGAAGCCGATTGCGGAGATCGCGCACGCCAACGGCGCGCTGTTCTACACCGATGGCATCCAGGCGGTCGGGATGTTCCCGATCGACGTCAAGGCGGCGGGCGTGGACGTGATGTGCGCCGGCACTTACAAGTGGCTGCTCGGCAGCTTCGGCGTGGCGCCGTTCTACGTGCGCCGCGAAGTGCTCGATCGGATCAAGCTCGATCGCTTTGGCGCGCTGCACGTCGAGCACGAACGTCCGGATGGCGGCTTCGATCTGTACAAGACGGCGCGTCGCTTCGATTACTCGACTCTGCCGTTCGGCGAGGTCTACCAGCTTGGGGCGGGGCTCACTTACCTGGAGCGGGTCGGCGTGGACCGCATCGAAGCCCACACGATAGCCCTGGCCCAGGAGCTGCGTTCCGGCCTCGCGTCGCAGGGCTACAGGTTGTTCACGCCCGAGGGCAACCGGTCGTCGATTGTGACCTACTACACGTCGAAACCAGCCGCGGCGCAGACAGAAGCGTTCACGCGGGCCGCGATCGATGCGACGGTGCGCGCCGACCAGGTGCGCGTGTCACCGGCGCTCTTCAACACGCGCGCCGACATCGCCCGCTTCCTCGACGTGACTCGCGGCCTCGTCTGAGCGATCACCGCGGCGCGATCATCGGCCGCCGCGGTCAGGTGGGGCTGTGCCCAGCCAGCCGCACGCATGCCGCACCTACTGCTTGTTGGTGGCCAGGGCCTTCGACGTCACCTGCACCATCGCGGCATGCAGCGTGCCGGCGTTGTCCTGATAGTCCACGGTGACGCGATCGCCGACTCCGGTGGCGGTGCTCGGCGTCAGCTTGCCCGTCTGCGACCTGGTCCCCAGTCCCTTGCCCTTGAACTTCGTGCTGGAGCCCCTCCTTTCGAAGGCGAGGCCCCATCCTGCTGCCGCCGCTGTGCGGCGGACAAACGATGCCCCTTACAATCTGTCGGACTCGGAAGGAGCCGCACGATGCCCACCCGTCGACAATTCCTTGCCCAGTCAGCGGCCGCCGGTGTGGCTGCTGCCGGCTCCAGACTCCCCGCGCTGCAGGGCGGCGGCCGGCGCCGCGAGGTGCGGCTTGCGGGCCGGCGGGTGAAGACCATCGATGCCCACGCCCATACTTTCATTCCCGCGGTCGTGGACGTCGTCCGCGGCTCCGCCCTGGAGCGAACGGCGACGACATCGGCGGCAGGTAATCTGGTCATGAGCGACGAGCGGGTCAGGCTCATGGACGAGCAGGGCATCGACGTCGAAGTCCTCACCATCAATCCGTGGTGGTACAGCGCTGACCGCGAGCTCGCCGCACGCATCGTCGAAGCGCAGAACAGGGGCCTCGCGGCATTGTGCGGAGCCCGGCCGGATCGTTTCGTCGCGCTGGCGACCGTCGCGATGCAGCACCCCGAACTGGCCGCGGAACAGCTCGACGACGCGTTCAAGACGCATCGGATGCGCGGCGTGTCGCTCGGTGCGGTGGTCGGCCAGGAGGAACTGGCAGACCCGCGGTTCGATCCGTTCTGGAAGCGGGCAGAAGCGCTCCAGGCCCTGATTTTCATTCACCCGCAGGGCGTCCCTCAACTGAGCGGACGCCTGCAAGGCAATGGATTTCTCGGCAACGTGATCGGCAATCCGCTCGACACCACCATCGCGCTGGCCCACCTCATCTTCGAGGGCGTGCTCGACCGGTTTCCGGATCTGCGAGTCTGCGGCGCGCACGGCGGGGGATTCCTGCCGTCGTACAAGGGGCGATTCGATCAGGGGTGTGTGGCGTTTCCGGCCAACTGCAAGGGGACGATCAAGAAGAAGCCGAGTGAGTACCTGAATCAGTGCTACTTCGATTCGATGGTCTTCACTTCGGAAGGGCTGCGCCACCTCGTGGCCGAGTACGGCGCCCATCACATTGTCATGGGAACGGACTACCCGTTCCCATGGACGACCACGTCAGTGGATCACATCCTGAATACGCCAGGTTTGTCAGACACGGATAAGGCGGCGATGCTCGGAGGCAATCTCATGCGCCTGCTCGGAATTCCGGCCTAGGCCGGCGGCGCCAGGGCACCCAGGATCACCGCGGCGCGATCATCGGCTTGGCCGCCGCCATCAGGACGAGCACCAGGCCAAACGTGCAGACGATGGTGGCGCCGGTCGGCAGGTCGAAGCGGACCGAGAAGTACATCCCGAGCAGTGAGACCACCGTCCCCATCACCCAGCCGATCGCCAGCCGGGTCCCGATGCGATCGGCGTAGATCATCGCCGCCACCGACGGCACGATCAGGTAGCAGAAGACCAGCAGCACGCCGGCGATCGCCACCGACGAGGTGACGACGAA
Source organism: uncultured Acidobacteriota bacterium (assembly GCA_963709325.1). GTDB lineage: Bacteria > Acidobacteriota > Vicinamibacteria > Vicinamibacterales > UBA2999 > VFZN01. Next base: position 2,194,687 of record CAVPVV010000003.1, read on the forward strand.
ACCGAACGATAGATAGAAGAGAAAGTCCCAGAGCCGCAGGGGAATGCCTTCTGCAATCGCCTTGTCCGGATCCATCGAGATCAGGAGGAAGCGCCTGCGGTAGATGTAATGGAACAACCCGACGGCCGCGTAAAGGATTGCAGTCTTCCCTGCCTCAGGCCAAGAGACGGCCAGGATGTTCCCGACCAGCATGTCCTTGAGGTGCTCGCCTTGCGCGGTGGACTGGCTCATCGCCAGGATCGACGCGGCGGATGCCACCGCGTACGAGATGCCGATCACCGCCTCCTGGGGAATTCGTGACCGCTGACCGTGGTGCACGAGCGAAAAAACCGCCGCGCCGATGAAGGTGAACCCGAGACTGAACCAGTACACGCCCGGGCTGTGGGGATCGCCGCCGGAGAACGGCACCAGCATCGCCACGGTGGCGCCGAGCGCCGCGATCTGGGCCAGCGACAGGTCGACGAAGATGACGCCCCGCTCGACGACGTGAACGCCGAGGTAGGTGTGAATGCCGGTGAGGATCAGGCTCGCGACAAAGGGCGCGGCCAGGAACTGCAGCATCACCGAGTCCATGGCTAGCGGCCCAGCACCTGTTTGAAGGTCGCTGCGAGCTGGCTCACATCGTAGTCGAACAGCTTGATGTAATCGGACGCTTCCTTGACGCCGCCGACGGAGGGGGAAAGAACCAGGACCTTGCCGCCAACCTCGCGGGCAATGGAGTCGGGCGTCTTCGTGTCGAAGTACGGCTCGACGAGGATTACCTTTGCCTGCTGCTTCTTCATTTCCCCGATGACCTCCAGCGTGTGCGACGGAGACGGCGGGATGCCGGGCTTGGGTTCGACGTAGCCGATCACGTCGAGGCCGAAGCGCTCCGTGAAGTTCGGCCAGGAGCGGTGATAGGTCACGATCTTCGTCCCCTTGTAAGGCGCCATCGTTGCCGCCCATCTGGCCTGCGCGTCGGTGAGCCGCTTGTCGAAATCCGCGTAACGTTGCTTGAAGTAACCTTCGTCGCCAGGCGACAAGTGATCGAGCGCCTCCAGGATCGACCTGGCAATGACGCGCCCGTTCTCGGGGTCCAGCCAGTAGTGCGGGTTGCCCTGGGGATGGACGTCGCCCATCGCCCGGGTAATCTGCCCGGTCGGCAGCTCGAGGATGCGCACGCCCGCCGAGGCATCGATGTAACCGGGACTTCCAGGCTGGATCTTGGCGTTGCGGCTCTGGGTGAGGAGCGGCGGCAGCCAGCCGATCTCCAGCTCGCGACCGACGACCACGAGCAGGTCGGCGTCGTGGAGCTTGAGGATGAAGCTCGGCTTGGGATCGACGAAGTGCGGATCCTGGTACCCCCTGGCGATCGCGTCCACCACGACCTTGTCGCCGCCGACTTCGCGGACCAGCGAGGCGAGATCTTCCGTAGTGGTCACGACCTTCGGCGTGGCCGCCAGTGCCGGCGCCGAGAGCACCGCCAGCACCGCGAGCGCCGCCGCTATTCGGGACACGAAGGACATGATAAGGGCTCCTGACATTAGAAAACGTGCGCGCCGTGTGCGCCAATCGAGAAAAGGAACTGGAAAAGGAACTCGTTGGCGTGAACGCCGTCACCGTAATTGGTGCGCCGGTACTGGCCGCGGACCTGGTTGAACTCGCTCGGCCAATAAGTGAGATAGAACGAGCCGCCGTTATCGGTCGTGGTCGCCTCGAACGCCCGGCCCGACCGGTCGTAGCGCGCGCCGGCATACCAGCGGCGCGCGAACTGGTAATCGCCGCTCGCGTACAAACCGAACGCGGTCGGCAGGGTGACGCCACTCTCGTGGGGCTGGCTCCAGATGAACTCCGAGCGCGCGATGAATCGCTTGTAGATGGCGCGGCGGAGCGGCCGGTAGCGGAAGGTCGCGTCGACGCCGAACAGGCGCGTGGAGGTGTGCTCGGGCGACAGGAAGTCCGGGACAATGGCCGACGGGCCATAGGCGAAGGAGCTGCCGACGTCGAGATTGGTCCCTTCGGTCAGGTCGCGATACGCTCGCGCCCTCGCGACGTAGACCAGGTCGGTCCGCTTGTGCGAATCGAAGACCGACGAGGCGCCGTAGAACGTCTCGCCCGTCAGCTCCACGAACATGAACGGGTTCTCGATCAACCGCGAGACCGACAGCCCCGATTCGGAAATGCCATCGTCGCCGCCGACCAGGTTCTCGCTGACGAGCGGGCGATCGGTCCACGGCAGCACGTGTGTGTGCATCGTGTTGACCTTGCCGAACTGGGCCCGCATCTTCCCGACCTTCAGGAGCAGTCCGCCAGGCAGCGTGTTGAAGGTGACGAAGCCTTCCTCGACATCGAGGCCATCGGGGCCCGCGGACAGGAACACGTCGGCTCGCGCATAGGGATCGACGATCGCCTGGAGCGAGGTCTCCACTTCGTCGAGGCCGAATGTCGGCTGATCGCTGTTCGGATTGTGGCCGGCGGCGCCGAGGAAATTGCCGATGACGGCGATGTCGGGATTGAAGACCTTGGCGTTAGAGGATGTCGCGCCGGGAACAGGAGTCGGGGCGGGAGGAAGTTCGACCGGAGATGGGGCCGGCGGTTGTGCAACCGGCGAAGCAGGTTCGGCCGGCGGCGCCGGCGCGACGAGCGCAGCCAGTTTGTCCTCGAGCGCTTTCAGTCTCGAATCGGTACTGCTCGCGCATCGCGGCCAGTTCCTGCTGCAGCCGCGCCACCTCCGCCTGCGCATCGCGGAGCGCCTGGTCCGAGGCCGGCGTCTGGGCCAGGACGGGTTGCGCTACGCTCCCGACAATAGCGAGCATCAACGCTACCGCCCGCAGCCCGATTGTCCGCATGAATTTGATGATACGTCGTACCGATGGAGAATACGGCACACGCACGGCACATTACTGCGCTGACAGGTTTGCGATAACTCCGAAGACAAGTCGCACAGCTCGCGTGACCGAGCTGAGAGGTTGAGCCAGTGGCCATTACGACACATCCGCTGGTGCCGATCGCGATGGGCACCAGCGATGCCGGAACCGAGGAAGGACGCGCCTTTCATCAGAGCCGGCTCGCGCTCTACGGCAAGTGGTTGTTTCTCGTTTCCGGCGCGTTTCTCGGTTCTTCCCGGGGTCCGGCTCGCCTACGGCATGGCCTGTCGATGCCGGCGTGGTGTTCCACGCGCTGTCCACGACGGCGGCGGACCTCTCTGGTTGCCGGGGCTCGTGGATTCGCCTGCAGTGGCGACAATGCACGCCGTCGATGCGGCGGCGACGTGGCTGATCGGCGCGGGCTGGCGCTGATGTCGCTGGCGTACGCGCGGCGAAGCCTCGTGGCGATCGGCGCGGATCCGGCGCCCACCGCGTACATCGGCATCCTGGCCGTGAGCTACGTGCTCCTCGCCCGCGCGATCGCGCTGCCATCGACCGCCGGCGGACGGTCGTGATCGGAGATCGGCCGTCGCGCTGCCGTCATCGCCTCACCGAGACCGATCGTCGCGGCCAGCCCTCGCCCGGTCGCCGGCCATCTGGTGTGGCTCGACGTTGGTCCCTGGTCGGTCGGCCGCGAGTCGCCATGTCGGCGTCGCCTCACGGGTCATCTTCGGGCTGCGAGCCGAAGTCGCCGCGAATCGCAGGCTCGGACAGTACACGCTCGACGAGAAGATTGGCGAAGGCGGGATGGGGATGGTCTATCGCGCGCACCACGCGCTGCTGCGTCGGCCAACCGCCGTCAAGCTGCTGCCGCTCGAGAAAGCCGGCGCCGAGAACCTCGCCCGCTTCGAACGCGAAGTCCAGCTGACCGCCGGTCTGAGCCATCCCAACACCGTCTCCATCTTCGACTACGGCCGGACGGTGGACGGCGTCTTCTACTACGCGATGGAATACCTGGACGGGATCAACCTCGATCAGCTGATCAAGGCCGACGGCCCGCAGCCGCCGGCGCGGGTCGTGCGCATTCTCCAGCAGGTGAGCGGCGCGCTGTCCGAGGCCCACGGCATCGGCCTGGTGCATCGCGACATCAAGCCGGGCAACATCATCCTGTGCGAGCGGGGCGGTGAACCCGACGTCGCCAAGGTGGTGGACTTCGGACTGGTCAAGCGTTTCCTCCACAACGAGACCGACGCGACGATGGCGGCGACCACCGTGCAGACGCTCCTCGGCACGCCGCTCTACATGGCGCCGGAGAGCATCGCCGGGAGCGGCGACATCGACGCCCGCAGCGATCTCTACGCGCTTGGCGCGGTCGCGTACCTGCTGCTCACCGGCACGCCGGTGTTCCAGGCCGCGTCGGTGGTCGAGGTCCTCGCCCACCATCTGCACACGGCGCCGGAGCCGCCGTCGCAGCGCCTCGGGCGGCCGCTGCCCGTCGAGCTCGAGCAGGTCGTGCTGCAGTGCCTCGCCAAATCGCCCGACGACCGGCCGTCGAGCGCGAAGACGCTGCGCGGGCGCCTGGCCATCATGAAGACCGGCGACACCTGGACGGAAGACGACGCCGCACGCTGGTGGCTGCGGTTCCGCCGCACCGAAAAGGTGGGCGGCGCCGCAGGCGGCGCTACCGCACCGTAGGCGCACCCGCGCGGGCGCGTAAACCTGCGAGGCCTAATAGCCGCGCTCGAAGTCCACTTGATAGAGAAGGGGCTCGCCGCGGACGTAGCGTCGGTAATTCTCGACAAAGACGCCGACAATGTCCGCGGGAAAGCTCGGCGCGGCGGTGTGGCTGGTTATGAACACCCCCGGCGTGCGCCAGAGCGGATGGGCCGGCGGCAGCGGCTCCTCTTCGAACACGTCCAGCACCGCGGCTGCCAGTCGCTTCTCCTCGAGCGCGCGGATCAGCGCCTCTGTGTCGAGCGTGTCGCCACGCCCCGCGTTGACCACCATCGCTTGCGGCGGCAGGGCTCGCAGCATCTCGTCATCCACAATCCGGCGCGTCCCAGGCGTATTCGGGAGGACCGCAATCAGGTAGTCCAGGCCGGTGGCGAACTCGACGCGCGAGTCTCCGTGGAAGTAGCGGTCCACGTGCGACGATTCCTCGCTCGCGCGGGTGTAGCCGCGGACGGTCATGCCAAAATGCTTTGCCGTGGCTGCCAGGTGCGCGCCGATCGAGCCGACGCCGACCAGCCCGATGGTCTTCCCCTGCAAGGTCCCCGGCAAGGTCGCGTCCCATCGCCCCTCCCGCTGCGCCTCGACCCGCGGCAGGATCTTGCGCTCGTGCGCGAGCAGATAGCTGAAGACGAACTCGGACATCAACGGACCGAACACGCCGCGGATGTTGGTGAGAACGTAGTCGCGGCGGAGCGCCGGATCCAGCATCCGCTCGACGCCGGCCCAGGTCAGTTGCACCCAGCGCAGGTTCGGCAGCCGTGGCAGCGCGGCCGTAACGCGGGCGGGGTCGCCAACCAGAACCTCGCTGTTGCCACCGCGGGCCAGGCCGTCGTCCACGTCCGACGCCGCCACCAGCGCGAGATCGGGCAGCCTCGCGGCTTCGATGAGCGTTTCGTACTCGCGAGGGTGCTTCGTAAGAACCAGCGTGCGCGGCATCACGATTCCTGGGGCCCGGGACGCGCGTAGTAATAGCCGTCCTCGCACGTCACGCGAATCGGCCCGCCGAATGCCAACGGCAGCGCGCTGCCGCGCAACACCTGGTCCTTGGCGCCATCGTCAATAATGCGGCCTTCGCGCAAGACGATGACCCGCCGGATCTCCGGGAAAATCTCGTCGATGTGCTGCGTGACCAGCATGACCGTGGTGTGCTCGCGTGCGACGTGGCGCACCTGCTCCATGAAGCGGTGGCGTGCGACCACGTCCAGGCCGGCGGTCGGTTCGTCGAGGACCAGAGCATCGGGGGTGCGGACCAGCGCGCGGGCGATCAGCACGCGGCGCGCTTCGCCCGTGGAGAGCCGATCGAGCCGGGCCGCCGCCAGGTGCAGCGCGCCGACGCGGATGAGCGCGTCGCGAGCCTGTTCGCGCATCGCCTCCGTCACCTCGTGATGCTGGAACACGCCGCGGCTGGCAAAGAAGCCTGACAGCACCACGTCGAGCGCAGGCACCTGCCCGACCCACGGACCGTCCGTGAAGCGATCGTGCACGTCAGCGGAGACGATCCCCATTCTCGAGCGCAGCTCGGCCGCGTCCCATCGCGTCTGGCCGAAGAGACGAAGCGGTGGGTGATCGCCCTCGTTGGCGAGGGGATAGTCCTCCAGCGTGAGCAGTCGAATCAGCGACGACTTGCCGGCGCCGTTCGGCCCGACGATCGCGACGTGCTCTCCGCGATGGATGATCAGGTTCAACCGATCGAGGACGCGGCTCTGCCCCCGGACCACGCTGGCGTGCCGGAGCTCGAGTATCGGCTCGGCCGTCGTTCCCGCAGTCCTGCGCATCACAGCCGATCGAGGTAGTACGGGAGCATGCGCCGCCACCACGGCCAGTCGTGGTCGACGTCGGGGCCCCAGAAGTCCATCAGGTGGGGAATGCGTTTCTCGTTGAGCAGATCCGAGAAGCGCTGCGAGGCCGCCGGCGACTCGTAGGCGCCACGGCCGCTGACCAGCACGATACGGCAGGATTGCTGAATCGTCTCCAACGCCGGGCCCGCCAGCTGGCGGACGTACCACATCGGGTTGTTGAAGTAGACGTTGTCGTCGCTGTAGCCCTTCAGGTAGTCGGGCTCGAGATCGTAGAAGCCGCTCATTCCGATCACGCCGTTGAACAGGTCGGGACGACGGAACAGCGTGTTGACGGCGTGGAACGCACCGAAGCTGGCGCCGGTCGTGACGATGCGAACCGCAGGGTCACCGCACATGTGACGCACGTAAGGCACCACCTCGTCCTCGATATAGCGCGCGTAGAGGTTCTGCCGCCGCGCCTGTTCGGGAACCGGAATCTTCGAATCCATCCAGGCGAGGCGGTTGATGCTGTCGATCGAGAACACCCGCACGTGGCCGGCGAGGATGGCGGGCTCGATCGACTTCACCAGGAAGAAACGCTCGTTCTCGAGAAAATCCGCCGCTGCTGTCGGGAACAGCAGCAATGGGTGGCCCCGCTCGCCATACGTAACGATCGGCATCGGTAGATCGAGCGTGGGACTGTGCCAGCCGTCGAGACGACGGGGCACTGCGGAGTCGAGGTACGAAATCGCCATCTGAGCTGTAAATCCTAACATCGACCAATAGGGAGCAACGGGTGCAAGGGTGCAGGGGTGCAGGGTGCAGGGTGCAGGGGTGCAGGGGTCCGAATGCACCTGTGCACCTCTGCACCTGCTGCACCTGTGCACCGTTGCACCTCTGCACCCAGCTTCAGTCTTCTTCGACCTGGAGTCCTACCGACCTCATCAGCGCGAGCGCATTGCTGGTGCGGACGACGCCGTCGCGGAGCCGGTAATCGAAGTGGAGAACACCGTCCTCGAAGCGATCCTCGAAGTGGACGTTGGCCGCGAGCGGGCCGAGCGCGTCGACGACGCCGGTCAGCGCGAGATCGTGGGTCGTGACCAGGCCAATCGCGCCGAGCCCGACGAGGCCGCGGACGATGGACTCGGCGCCGATCCTCCTGTCGTGGGAGTTGGTTCCAGCGAGCACTTCGTCGAGCAGGAACAGCACCGGCGGCGCCTCGGCGGCGCCTGCATGCCGCCGCGCCATCGCCACGATCTCGCTCAGACGCGTGATCTCGGCGAAGAACCGGGACTGCCCTGCCTGCAGCGAATCCTGGATGCGGAGCGTGGCCCCGACCTGCAGCGGTGACAAGCGCAGGCGCGTCGCTCTCACCGGAGCGCCGGCCTGGGCCAGCACCACGTTGATGCCGATTGTGCGCAGCCACGTGCTCTTGCCCGACATGTTCGACCCGCTCACCAGCCACACGTGCGGCGCCTCGGCGCCGAGACGCACGTCGTTCGCAACCGCACGCTGCGCCTGGATGAGCGGATGCGACAGGGCCACAGCCTCGAGCACCGGACCGTCGCCAGCGATCTCGGCAAACGGGTCGGCGGGATGCTCGGCCGCATACCCGGCCAGCGCCGAGAGGGTTTCGTACTCGCCGGCGATATCGAGCCAACGGCCGACCAGGCGCCCGCAGCGGGCCCGCCATCGATCGATCGCCATCGCCGTCTGCGTCCCGAGCAGCAGCATTGCCGCGAAGGGCACGAAGAACTGGTTCTGGCGTGTGTTCAAGAGATCCGCGAGTTTGACCAGCCGGGCGATTTCCGCCGACGGGAGCTGTCCGGTGGCGCGCAGTTCCGAGGCGAGCCGCTGCAGGAGAGGACTCACCGCCGCTTCCCGTTCGATCAGCTGCAGCAGGTCGCGCAGCACGCCGAGCTCCTGGGCGCGCCGTTCCACGTGCTCGGCGACCTCGCGGACGCGGGCGCGGAACCACCAGCCGACCGCCGACTGCACGACCAGCAGGCTGCCCAGCCACCGTGGAGGCTCCCCGCTCCAGATCCACCAGGCCACGTGAGCCGTCGTCAACACGGCGAGTGCCGGCAGCAGGGCCGCGGGCCAGACTGCCGCCAACCGCACCGGCGCTTCGGCCCAGGCCCGCAGCGCGTCGGTATCGACGATGGCACGGACGTCGGGGCCGAAGACGAACAGGCTTTCGCGAAGGTCGAGACGCGGGCGGAGCTCGTCGATGGCCTGCTGTCGCTCTCTGGCGGCCTCTGCGGACGCCGGGCGCAGCAGCCACGAGGCCAGCGTGTTCTCCCCCGAGGCCGTCCGCGGCGAGGACAGGAGCTCGAAGAGGCTGCCGCGCCCGAACAGGTCCAGATCGTCGGCGTAGGGGTGATGTTCCGAGCGGAATCGCTCACCCGTCTCGCCAGTGCCCTGCCAGGTCCCGTCAAGGCGCCGGAGACCTCGCTCATAGAACACAACCGCTCGCGTGGCCCGATCGCGGGCGTTCTCCACGAAGGCATGGCGAATCGCGACCGCAACGAAAGCGGCAGCAGCCAGCAGCAGCCAGGGGATGCCCGGCCGGCCCAGCCAGATGAGCACGGCGACCGCCGCAGCCGCGATCGCGAACCGCCACCACGCCAGGTGCGCGTGCCGGCGATCGTATTCGGCCACTCGCGCGGCACGCGCCTCGCGACGCTTGCGATACGTGGCCGCCACGTCCGCGGAGGAGGGGGCGTTGGCCTGGGAAGCCCAGGTGCTCGCGTCGCTCACGGAAGAATCGTATGCTGACCGCCGGGTGACCCCTATGACCACATCGCTCGCTGGCCGCCGTGTCCTGACCGTCCTCGCGCTGGTCGTGCCGCTCGCCATCGCCTGGCCGGCGGCCCGCCAACAGACGGCGTCATCGCCGGCCGATGCCTTCGACGTACGCGACGTGATGATTCCGGCGCGCGACGGCGTCAAGCTGCACACGAAGATCTTCTCGCCGAAGAACCAGCCGGGGCCGCTGCCGATGCTGATGCGCCGCACGCCGTACGGCATCGAGGGCGCCGGTGGCGCGTTCGAGCGCGTCTACAAGGCGCTGGCCGACGAGGGCTACATCTTCGTGTTCCAGGACATCCGCGGGAAGTTCGGGTCCGAAGGCCAGTTCGTCATGCAGCGCCCGGCCCGCACGCCCGGTGACACCTCCGCCCTCGACGAGGGCACCGACACCTACGACACCATCGAGTGGCTGCTGAAGAACGTGCCGAACCACAACGGACGGGTTGGCATGCTCGGCGTCTCCTACGACGGGTGGACGACGATCATGGGCGCGATCGAGCCGCACCCCGCGCTCAAGGCCATTTCGCCGCAGGCCTCTCCGTCCGACATGTGGATTGGCGACGACTTTCACCACAACGGCGCGTTCCGACTGAGCTACGCGTTCGAGTATGCGGCGATGATGGAGAGCGGCAAGGACGTGCAGCAGTTCCAGTTCGATCGCTACGACACGTTCGACTGGTATCTCGACCTCGGCCCACTCGCCAACGCCAACATCCGCTACCTCCGCGAGAAGATCCCGACCTGGAACGACTTCGTCGCCCACCCGGACTACGACGCCTTCTGGAAGCGGCAGACGATGGTGCCGCACCTGAAGAGCGTGAAGGTGCCGACGCTGAACGTCGCGGGATGGTGGGATCAGGAAGACTTTTACGGGCCGGTCGCCATCTACGAGACGCTCGAGAAGGTGGACAAGGACAATCTCAATTTCCTGGTCGTCGGCCCCTGGAATCACGGCGGCTGGACCCGCGCCGGCGATGGGCTCGGCCCGATCAAGTTCGGCGCTGACACGGCGGAATACTTCCGCGACCACATCCAGGCGCCGTTCTTCGCCTACTTCCTGAAGGACAAAGGCACGCGCGACTTTCCGGAGGCACAGACGTTCGAGTCGGGAACAAACCGCTGGAGAAAGTGGGAAGCGTGGCCCCCGAAGGGTCCGGCGACGACGTCGCTGTACTTCGGCGCGGGTGAACGTCTTGGGATTGGAAAGCCCGTGCCGGGAGGCGGATCGGGATCGGCAGCGGACTCGGGATCGGGAGGGGCGTCGCCCGCCGCGAGTGCCAGGGCGCCTGCCGACTACGACGAGTTCATCTCGGACCCCGCTCATCCGGTACCGTATCGGCATCGGCCGATCCAACCGACTTATTTCCCGGGTGGATCGAAGTGGTCCACGTGGCTGGTCGAAGATCAGCGTTTTGTCGATGATCGCGCCGACGTCCTGAGCTGGGAGAGCGCGCCGCTCACAGCCGACATGACGATCGCCGGTGAGGTGATGGCTCATCTGCTCGCGTCCACGACCGGCACCGACGCGGACTGGATCGTGAAGCTGATCGACGTCTATCCCGAGGATTACCCGCAGGACTGGAACCTGGCTGGTTACCAGCTGATGGTTTCGAACGAAGTCTTCCGCGGGCGCTATCGCAACGGGATCGAGAAGCCGGCGCCGATTCCCGCCGGCCAGGTGCAGGAGTACACCTTCAGCCTCCACACCCAGAACTACACGTTCCTCAAGGGGCACCGCGTGATGGTGCAGGTCCAGAGCAGCTGGTTCCCGCTGATCGACCGGAACCCGCAGACCTTCACGAAGACCATCTTCGAGGCGCGCGATCAGGATTTCGTGAAGGCGACCCACCGGATTTACCACTCCGCAAAGTTTCCGTCCCGAGTGGACGTGCAGGTCGTGAAGTAACCTGTACGTTCATCATTCGACGGTCGATGGCAACGAGGCGGAGGCATTTGTGATTGCAATGGCGTGGCAGTTCGAGCTGGCTGAGAACGGGCGGGACGCGTTCGAGCGGTTGTACGGCGCGGACGGACCGTGGACGGCGCTGAGCCGCCAGAGCCGCTCGTTTCTGGGAAGCTCGTTCCTGCGGGACCAGGTCCAGCCGACGCGCTACCTGCTGATCGAGTACTGGAGCGAGATGGTGGTGTACGAGAAGCACCACGCCGACTTCTCGGACGAATTGGCCTCGCTCGAGGCGCGGCGCAACGAGCTGTGCCTATCCGTCACTCCACTCGGCGTATTCTCCGCGCTCGACATCCCGAGCCGGTCGGGGCCGACGTGGAGTCAAAGAGATGGCGTTTAAGAAACCTGCGGGTGCAGGAGGTGCAGGGTGCAGGGGTGCAGGGGTGCAGGGGTGCAGGGGTGCAGGGGTGCAGAGGTGAGCCTACGCACCTGCGCGCGTGGCCCGAGCCTTTTTCTTCTTTCGCGCTGAGCCCTCGCGAACCGTGAGCTCGCGCAAGCGGACGTCCTCGCCAACCATGAGCAGCGCCTGCTCGGGGTGCTCGAGGACGTTGAAGAGATCGCCGGCCTTGGTCCGGGCGTAGATTTTGGCGCCGTCGATATAGAGGGTGATCGGCCCGCCCCCTTCGATCGCCTCGTAGAGCCTCACCTGGAAGCGGCTCGAGAGCACGTTCATCAGCCGGCGCAGGCGCGCCACTGAGAAGCCGCGGCGCCGCAGGTCGGCCAGGACCATCAGCTCCAGCAGCTCGATCGGCGTGTAGCGGCGCTCGGTGAAGCCGCCGCGCTCGGTGCGTTGCGTGGGGATGGTCGGCGCGAAGATGCCCCGGCGGTCCCACCACTGGAGCTGGCGGGCCGAAAGGCCCGTCTGGGCCGCCACCTCGCGCGAGCTATACAGCTTCTTGAGCTTCACAGGGGGTTCGGTTCGCGGGGTTCGCGGGGTTCGCGGGGTTCGCGAGGTTCGCGGGGCCCCAGGACCTTAGGACCTCAAGACGACGTCACGTGCCATCGCCGAATTCGCTCAGGTGCGGGACCTGTGCGGCGACTTCGTCCGCGGCACCTGCGCCCTCTATGTCCTTCGCGGTCAGGCCGCCTTCCGAGTGCGTCGAGTAGGTGAGCGTGACCCGCTTGTAGCGAATGTCGATGTCGGGATGATGATCCGCGGCCTCGGCGGCCGGGACCAGCGCGCTGACGAAGAGCACCGCCTCGGGAAAGTCCCGGAACGTGAACTGCTTGCGAATCGCTTTATCGGCGCGGGACCAGCCTGGCAAGGCGGCGAGCTGCTGCTCGATCTCGGCGTCGGTCAGAAGGGCCATGACGGTTGCTGCTCCCGCAGCTGGTCGAGCCGCCGGCGGCAATCCTCCAGCCGGCTGAGTGCATCCTGCCGCGAGAGCCGCGCCGCCTCATCGTCTCCGGCGAAGGCCTGCTCGATGACGAGGCGATGATACTCCTGTCCGGCCGCCTGCAGCGCCTCGAGCGCGCGCTGGTGCGCTTGTTGCCAGCCGAGCCAGCGTGCGCGCGCCTCCGACATCGCTGCTGGCACTATAGCGCGGGGCGCCGTTCGTTGCGCCGCCAGCACATCGTTGCGTAGAATCGCCGCCACAACGCCTAGAGGGCAGAGTGGTTGGCCAAACACTCGGGCACTACACGATTCTGGCGCGCATCGGCTCGGGCGGGATGGGAGAGGTGTATCTGGCCGAGGACGCGGCCCTCGGCCGGCGCGTCGCTCTCAAGCTGCTCCCGCCGGAGCTGAACAGCGACGAGCGCCGCACTCGCCTGGAACGCGAAGCCAGAGCGCTCGCCGCCCTCAATCACCCGAACATCGTCACCATCTACTCGGTCGAGAGCGAGGCTGGCGCGCCCTTCATCACCATGGAGCTGGTCGAGGGTAGGACGCTCGCCGAGCTCGTGCCCCGGGACGGGCTTCCGCTCGATCGGTTCTTCGATATCGCCGTGCCGATCGCCGACGCCGTTGCCGCAGCCCACCAGCACGGGATCGTGCACCGCGACCTCAAGCCGGGCAACGTCATGGTGACCGCCGACGGACGCGTCAAGGTCCTCGATTTCGGCCTGGCGAAGACGCTCGACGGGTCGGCCCTCGCGAAGGCGGCAGGCGACGCCGCGACCGCGAGCATGACCGGCGCCGGCATGGTCGTCGGCACGTCGAGTTACATGTCGCCCGAGCAGGCGCGCGGGCTGCCGGTCGATGCCCGCTCCGATATCTTCGCGCTTGGCGTCGTGTTCTACGAGATGCTCACCGGCCGGCGCCCGTTCACGGGCGACACGCCGACCGAGGTGCTGTCCTCGATCATCAAGGACGCGCCGCCGGCCATCTCCACGGTTCGTGCCGGCATTCCCCGCGAGCTGGCGCGGATCGTGCGCCGGTGCCTCGTGAAGGATCCCTCCCGCCGTTCACAGAGCGCCCTCGATATCCGGAACGACCTCGAGGAGCTGAAGCGGGAGATCGAGTCGGGAGAGCTGAAGGCCGAGCCTCAAACCGCGGAGGCTCGCGGCGCGGGCAAGCACGCGGCGAGGTGGGCCGCGGTGGCAGCTGTCGCCGGCCTGGTAGTGGGTAGTGCTTATTGGTGGTTCCGGACCGAGCGGAACGGAACCGGCGTGATTCAGCTCAGCAACCCTCGCCAGGTGACGTTCACGTCGAGTGTCGAAACCAATCCGACCTGGTCGCCCGACGGTGGACGCATTGCCTACGTGTCCGATCAGAGCGGCAACGAGGACATCTGGGTCTCGCCGGCCGCCGGCGGAGGCGCAGTGAACTTCACCGCCGACCATCCCGGCTCCGATTCTGAGCCGTCGTGGTCTCCGGATGGCAACCAGATCGCGTTCGTGTCCGATCGGGATGAGGGAGGCATCTACGTGATGCCGGCAATCGGCGGACGTCCGCTCCGGATAGCGGCGCGCGGCTCCGCGGAAGGGTTGGGCAACCCGCAGTGGTCGGCTGACGGGACCGAGTTGGCCCACATGCGGAGGGAAGCCTCTGGAAACGTGATCGAAATCGTCTCGCTGGCGACGCGGCAGTCGCGACGGTTGCCGATTCCGGGTGAGCAGGGCAACCGGTTCGACATGAGCTGGTCGCCAGACGGCCGATTCTTCGCTTATGTACGCCAGGGGAATCGTCAGCTGGAGGTCAACCGGCTCTGGTTGCTGCGGGGCCTCTGATGGCAAGGAGTTCGCGGTGACCGACGGGACCACTGGCGAGTGGAGCCCGATGTGGTCCGCTGACGCGACGATGCTCTACTTCCTCTCGAACCGTGGCGGCAGCGTGGACGTGTGGCAGCAACGGCTTACGTCGCAGGGTGTACCGGACGGCAGCGCAACGGCAGTTACAGTCGGCATCGGAATGCAGTGGGCTGCCCTGTCACCGGACCGGCGGAAGCTGGCCTACTCGAAGGGACGTCCCGTTGCCAACGTGTGGCGCGTACCGATTCTGAGCGCTCGCGAGGCGGGGTGGGAGGACGCTGAGCAGCTCACCTTCGACGAGGCGTACGTCGAAACGCTCGACCTCCGTCCCGACGGCAAACAGCTGATCATCAGCTCGGATCGCGGCGGGAGCCTCGACCTGTGGGCGATTGACGGGACCGAAATGAGACGGCTGACCACCGACCGCGGGCCGGACAGCGCTCCGCAGGTGTCGCCGGACGGGCGCTCCGTCGCGTTTCACTCGTATCGCAGCGGCAGCCTCGACATCTGGGTCATGCCTATCGAAGGTGGGCCGGCCATCCAGCTGACCCGCGATCCAGGATGGGAGCAGTTCCCGGCGTGGTCTCCCGATGGGACGGCGATCGCGTTCTATGCGTTACGAGACGGCAGCGTGAACGCGTTCGTTGTCCCGTCGAAGGGAGGCGATATCCGTCCGATTACCACCGGACCCGTGTCGAAATATTTCCCGCAATGGTTGGATCGACAATGGATGTTCGTAGCGTCGGATGGTCCGGACGGCAGACGGCACCTCTTCCGCCTCCCTGGCACGGGCGGCGCGCTCGAGCAGGTGACGAAACAGCCCGCGTTTTACTTCCGCCGGTCACCGGACCGGACACGCCTCTATTTCGCGGGGAACTATCGCGGGAGCAACGATCTGTGGATGCTGACGCCTGCTGACGGTCGCGAGAGGCGGTTGACGCGATTTTCCAGAACGCGAGGGGAACTCGGGGAGCTGGCTCTGGCAGCGTCCGACACGCATCTCTATTTCACGCTGAGGAAGGACGTCGGCGATATCTGGATCATGGATGTGGCGTCCGACGCCAAGCCGTAGCGGCCAGGGATCCGACGGCTTCACAGCCTTCCGTATCGTGACGGCTCGAGCGCCGCAATCGTCGTCGCGGCAGGGTCGATCGCCAGCCGCCGCACGAGATCGGCCGTCAGCGGCGCCAGCAGCACGCCGTTGCGGTAATGGGCCGTCGCGTAGATCAGTCCCGGTACGGCACGCGACCGCCCGACGAGCGGCAGATCGTCGGGCCCTTTCGGGCGCAGCCCCGCGCGTGCGTCCACGAGGTCGGCCTCCTGCAACGCCGGCACGAGGGCGACGGCCATCTCCAGGAGCGCGTGCCGCGCGTCCTCGGTGTTCGATTCGTCGAACCCGACGTCCTCGACGGTCGCGCCCACCAGAACCGAGCCGTCGGGCCACGGCACCAGGTATCCGGCCTCGCCCCAGATCGGCCGACGCAGCAGACCTGGCCTAGAAGTAAGCTGCAGCAGCTGGCCTCGGATCGGCTTTACCGGAACCGGGTCCGCGCCCTCCACGCGCACGCGTGAGGACCAGCTGCCCGCGGCCATCACCACGACGTCGGCGTTCCACTCCCGGGTCGGCGTCGTGACCGAGACTCCACGCTCAGGCGCCGGGCGCACCTCGATCGCTCCGGCGTCCGCGATCACCTCCGCGCCCCGTTGCTCGGCAGCCGCCACGGCCGCCAGCGTCAACGAGGTGGCGCCAACGAAACCGTGCATCGGGATGAACAAGCCCCCCGCGGCGCTCGTGGAGACATTCGGCTCGAGGTCGGGAATCACCGCCGCGGGAACCCAGCGCGCCTCGACGCCCTCTTTCCAGAGCGCGGCAGAAGACGCGGCGAGCCGTTCCGCCTCCTGGGCGGTCAGGGCAATCTCCAGCGTTCCGGACCGCTCGTAAACGATATCGCGGCCGCTATCGCGACGGAGGCGGACGATGAACTCGTCGTACATGTCGAGACTGTCGCGGCCGAGATCGCGCAGCGGTGAAGCGGGATGACCTTCGATGTAGGGGCAGAGGACGCCAGCGGAAGCACGCGTCGCACCATCCCCGGGCGTGCGCGCGTCGAGAAGCGTGACGCGAACGCCCGCCGCCGCGAGCTCCCAGGCAATGGACGCGCCGACGACGCCGGCGCCGATGACGATGGCTGAGATCATGAGAGGCTTCAGGCTCCAGGCTTCAGGCTCCAGGCCTGAGAAGGGCACCAGTCACGCTGCCACAGACGTTGCGGCGGGACAAGAGCTCTTCCTCAAGTCTGAAGCCTGGAGCCTGAAGCCTGAAGGCTGACAGCGAAGGCCCTAGAAGCCGAGCGAGAAACCGAGTTCCATCCGGCGCGCCGGGCCGGCGTTGGTGGCAGTACCAAAGAACGGCGAGAGCCGGTTGCCGATGAACGGGCCGTAGTTCACGTAGTTGAACACGTTGCTGATCTGCGCGTAGAAGTCGAGCCGGTACTTCTGGTTGGTGCCTTCCATCACCACCATCTGCGGACCGCCCTCGCCGCCTCCCGGACCGCGTCCGCCGCCGGGACCGCGCTGGTTCAGCGCGCCGCCACCGCCGGGCGGCGGTGGAATCGGCATGCCGCCCGGGCCGCGACCGGGCCGCCTCGGGCCGGACCACCGAAGCCAAAGGCCTTGTCCAGGCGCAGCGACGCGTTGACCGCGTTGGCGCCTCGGCCGCTGTTGCGGTCCACACCCGGCGGACGATCGTTGAACACCGTGTCGCCGTTGTCGTCGCGCCCGGTCGTGATGTTGTACGGCGCCTTCGACGCCACCTGCATGTTGAAGCCGGCCCGCACGCCCTTCCAGATCGGGGTGTTGAACATCACGAACAGCCGGTGGCGGATGTCCTGCGTCGACGGGCCCCAGTCGGCGTTCGGGTTGTTGCTGTCGGCCGGCAGCGAAGTCGCCGAATCAGCGTAATTGCGCTGGCTGCCCAGCTGATACATCACGTTGCTGAAGATCCGCAGCCGCTGGTTGCGCGCGTTCACCGCGACCGTCAGCCTGTCGCTGGCGCGCCGGCCGGTTGACTGGATCTCGGTGATGTTGCCGAGCTCAAGGTCCGGGCGCACGCCGTCGAGCGGTGCGTTGACGTTGATCGAGCGCAGCGTATTGGAGCCGCGCGTCCACATGTAGTCGGTGCGCAGGCTCGCCCACTTGGTGATCGGCCGCTCGAGCCCGATCGAGGCCTGCTGGATGATCGGCTGACCCAGATCCGCGGCACGAATCACGCTCGACGGCAAGCGGTCGCCGCCGCCCTCGATGACCGGGAAGCTCGGGTTCTCGACGATGACGTCGTACTGATGGACGCCGTCGACGCGCAGCGTTTGCTCGTAGAGGCTGGCGTCGTACCAGTCGTAGAAGATCCCGTAGCCGCCGCGGAGCGTCGTCTTGCGGTTCGCCGTCCAGGTGAATGCGGCGCGCGGCGCGACGTTCCACTTGTCGCTCACCTGGGTCTGGATCTCCTGCCGGACTCCGAGGCTGACCGACAGGTCGCGATTGACCTTGATGTCGTCCTGGGCGAACCACCCGGCGCGCACCTGTGAGTACTCGACCAGTGGATCGCCGACTCGCACGGTATAGGTGTCGGCGAGTCCCAGGTTGTAGGCGTCGAGGCTGCGAAACACGTAGCTGCCGTTGAAGTTCTGCTGCTGGGTGCTGTTGTACCAGCCGGCCTCGAGGAGCAGCCCGGCCCGCATCGAGTGCTTGCGCCGGATCGTGAAGTCGAAGTTCTGGGCCAGCTCGAGCTCGTGGGCGGTCCGCGTTCCGTCCTGGCCGGCGCCGCCGTTGGTGAACGCCTCGTTGACCCGCACGGTCGGCAGCCGCGACAGCGGGAGGGTCTCCGAATCGGTCGAGCTGAACTCGAATTTTGTTTCGCTGAACATCTTCTTGCTGATCACCCGGGTGTTGCGGACCCGGAGGGTGTCGATCACCTGGGTGGTGTCGTAGGCGCGCTCGGGAAGATCGAAGTCGCCGACACCGAGCCCGCCGCGATCGGTGCTGCGCCGCTCGTACTCGGCGCGGATCTGGTTGGCCTGGCTGGTCGCGTGGTCGATCCGGAAGCTGGCGTTCAGGCCGTCGGTCGTGTTCCTGGCCAGCCCGTTCACCGTTTCGTCCGACGGCGACTGCGCAAGGATGGTGCGCGAATCGAAGGCGTTGTTGCCGTCGATCGACATCGAGAACCCCGTCTTGCCCTTGCTGATCGGTCCCTGGAAGCTGAAGTTGTACCGCTGCTGCTCGGTCGGCTCCTTGACCGGCGAGAACGCGTTGCGCGCGTTCAGCGCATCGTCTCGGAACCCGACGTTCGCGCGTCCGCGCCAGCCGCCCATGCCGGGACGGGTGATCACTTCGATACGGACCATGCCGGCGTCGTGATACTCGGCGGAGTACGAGTTGCTGTTGAAGCGGATCTGCTGGATCTGATCTTTCGGCGGCAGCCGTCCCCCGCGAAATCCATCCACGTAGATCTGCGCGCCCGGTCCGGCCATCTGCTCGAGCTGATCGGCCATCTCGTCGGGATCGTCGGACAGCGCGTCGATCTCGTCAGGAGAGAGTGTCTGGACGAACCCGTTGTCGCGCCGCTCGTCCGCTGCTTGATCGGCCACCGTGATCTGCTCGGAGAACGCGACCGCCAGCGTGACGGTGGTGCTGTTGTTGCCGCGGCGGACGTTGACCTCCACCGTCTGCTCGCGGAACCCGTCCGCACTGACCTTCACCTGGTAGGTGCCCGGCTGCAGCCCGGCAAAGGTGGCGATGCCCTGGGGATCCACCGCCGCCCGCTGCGCTGCGCCCTGGGCGTCCGTGATCGTCACGCTTGCCGTCGGCAGCCCCAGGTCGGTCGCGTCCCTGACGACGACGCGCAGCGTGGACGGCCCGGCTGCCGGCGTCTGCGCCCCCGCGCCCGGTGTCACGGTCAACACGCAGGACACGAAGAGCACGAAGAACGATCGCGAGATCACCAGATAGATCACAAGATCACCAGATAGATCAGCAGATCACCTGCTCGCCATATTGATCGCCACGTCACCAGATCACCAGATCTCCAGATTCGCCGACACTACTGCTTGGGCTTCGTAAACTCCTCCGCCTTCACGGACGGATTGACCTTGAACTTCTCGACGGTCCATTCCTCGTTCGGCTGCCCTTCGATCGAAATCTCGATCTTGTGCGGCAGCATCACGCCGTCGACCTTCTTGTAGTCCGACAGGTGCATCGCGAACGCCGATGGTGGCGGCGGCCCCTGCTTGCGCATCTCTTCCATGCGCTGGCGCCTCTCTCGTCACTTGGCCGCTGCGGCGTGCCGCTCTCCGCACCCGCCGCACTTTCCGCCGCACCCGCTCTGCGTGGTCCGCCCATCATCATCACGCGCGGCCGGACTTCCTGGTACTGCACCATCAGCGGGAGGTGCGTCTGCTGATCGACGAACAGCCGCACCGCGCGGCCAGCCTCGTCCTTCGTCTCGAGCACATCGGCCTTACCGTCAGGAGATTCGGCGACCCCTGCGTCGGTGAACGGTTGCGCGCTGTCGGCAAACAGCGCGACGGTCCAGTGCTGCAGCTCCATCTTCATGCGGCGAAGCCGCTGCTGTTCGATCTGCTCCGGGGTGAGGGGACTGCCTCCGGGTCCGGCTGCGCCCGGCGGGGGCCCGTTCCGGATCTCCATGCGCATCCCGCCGCCCATGCCGCCGCGGTTCTGCACGTCGTCCCACGCCTCGGTGCCGTTGAAGACCGACACGCGCTCGACGGTGGGGCCGCCGACCATGCCGCCCATCGTCATCTCCTCACTGCGCCGCAGCTTGTCGGGCCGGACGATGGTCAGGAGAATGGTGCCCTCCATGTCGCGCTGACCCATGGAGCGCCGGAACGGGCCTTCCGCGCTGATCGCCTTGACGGCAGCAAGCTTGTCGCCGCCAAGCGCTTTCTTCACCTGGCCGACGACGTCAGCCACCCGGTCCTGCGCGACCAGCAGCGCCAGCGGAGTGTTCGGCAGATCGACGCTGTTGGCGAGCACAACCGCCGCAATCACGATCACAAGTGGCTTCATAGGTCCTCGTCTGGGGCTTTGGGCTTGGGCTAGAGCCTTACCGATTCCCGACTCTCGCGTCCCGACTCGCGGCTCTGTCGTTTGCCTTGTCGATATTACGAAGGTCTCGGACGATCAGACGTCAAGGCTGAGTAAAGCGTTTGTTAAGGTTGTTAAATGGCTGGATCTACGCCATTTAGGCCGATTTTCGCGTGCTAGACTCGCCTTCATGACGCCGCGGGGACGCATTGCAGGGACGGTTCTGCGGGAGCGGCGGAACCAGCCAGGAGCGGTCACGGCACTGGTGGTCGTCGTCCTGCTGCTCGTGCCGGCGCTGGCATGGCTGCAGTACCGATGGGTCGGCCAGGTCAGCGAGGCGGAGCGCGAGCGGATGCAGCGCACGCTTCGCACTGCAGCCACGCAGTTCGCCACCGACTTCGACACCGAGCTCTCGCGGGCGGTCGTCGGGCTGCAGGTGGAAGGCGCCATCGCCCGGGACGAGAACTGGACCGCCTACGCGCAGCGCTACAGCGCCTGGACCGAGCGCGCGGCGGATCCGCGCCTGCTGCGCGAGGTCCTGCTCGTGGACACCGTCCGCGGCGCCGACAACAAGGAGCACGCCGTCAAGCCCGAGGCGCTCCGCTTGCGCCGGTGGAACAACGACCAGCGCTCGTTCGAGCCGGAGCAATGGAGCACGGAGCTGACGCCATTTCGCAGCACGCTGGCCGAGCACCTCGGCGAGATCCAGATGATGCGCCAGGCAAACGGGCGATTCCGCCGCGAGACCGCGATGTCGTTCTCGGTCGGTGACGCTTACACGCTCGTATCGCCGGTGACGGTGTTCGATTTCCCGGAGGACCACAAATCGCCGCCGCGTATCGACGTCTTCGGATTCACGCTGATCCGCCTCGACCCCGGCTACATCAGGGACACGATGCTGCCGGCGCTCACGGCGCGGCACTTCCACCGCGAGGACGGCACGTCCGAGTACCGGATCGCGGTGACGGATCGGCGCGAGCCGGCGCGGGTGATCTGGGAATCCGAGCCGGGCGCGGCGGCGGCGATGGGCACCTCACCGGACGTGGACGTCGCGTTCATGTCGGCGCGGCCGGATCAGGTGTTCATGATCGCGCGCAATCGCGGCGGCGGGCCCCCGCCTCCTCCGCCGGCGCCGCCAGAACCCGGCGCGAACCCTACCGATCGGGACCGCATCGTCATTTCCGTGCTGCAGGACCGGAACGCGCACGCCGACGGTGATCCCGCCGCGTCGCCATCGCCGCGAGCTGCCGGCATCGCTGCGTTCGAAGGCCGATGGCGCGTGACGGCAGTGCATCGCGCCGGATCGCTCGAGGCGGCGGTCGGGGCGGTCCGGTTCCGCAACCTGATGCTGAGCTCGGGCATCCTGCTGCTGCTCACCGCGGCCATCGCGTTGATCGTCGTGTCGGCCCGGCGGGCGCAGAGGCTCGCGCGCCAGCAGATGGAGTTCGTCGCCGCCGTCTCGCACGAGCTGCGCACGCCGGTCTCGGTGATCGGGACAGCTGCCAGCAACCTTGCCGACGGCGTGGTGGCGGATCCGGCGCGAGTCCGCAAGTACGGCGAGACCATCCAGGGTGAGGCTCGGCGGCTCGGCGAAACGGTGGAGCGCGTGCTGCAGCTCGCCGGTATTGCCGCGGGCACTGGCGCCAGGCCCCGGGGACCGGTGAACGTGGCGGAGATCGTCCAGGAGTCGGTGGCGGCATGCCGTCCCGAGATCGAGGCCCGTGGCGTGACGCTGGAGCTGAGCCTCCCCGACGCGCTGCCGCCGGTCGAAGGCGATGCCTCGGCGCTGCGGTCCGCCGTGCAGAACCTGCTCAGCAACGCCGTCAAATACGGCGGCGACGCGCGGTGGGTGCGGGTGTCGGCCGAAGCATTGCCGGGCCCGCGAGTGCGCCGCGCACCGGCCGCTGCTCACGCGACTACGACGATACGAGACGTCAGGCCGGCGTCGGGACCCCACGTCGCGATCACCGTGTCAGACCGGGGGCTCGGCATCGATCTGGAAGAGCGCGGCCACATCTTCGGGCCGTTCTATCGCGGACGCGAGGCGGTCTCGCAGCAGATTCCCGGCAGCGGCCTCGGCCTGAACCTCGTCGTCCGAATCGCCGCCGCGCACGGCGGCCGAGTGGAGCTGACCAGCGAGCCCGGTAAGGGTTCCAGCTTCACGCTGGTGCTGCCAGCCGCGCGGCCGACACCCGCGGACGTCGGCCTCGGGCTGGTGCCCAATCGCGCCGACGTCAAATGACATGTCAACGGGGCGTGGACAGTGATGGCGACGGCTCGCGTACTGCTCGTTGAAGACGAACCCGGTCTTCAGCTGACGCTGAGCGACCGGCTCGCAGCGGAGGGTTATCAGGTCGAGACCGCCGGCGATGGCGACACGGCCATCCGCCGTGGCGGCGGCGAGCCGTTCGACCTGATCGTCCTCGACGTCATGCTGCCGGCGCGCAACGGCTTCGAAGTGGCGCGGACGCTCCGCCAGCAGGGCGTGATGACGCCGATCCTGATGCTGACGGCACGGACGCAGGTTGTCGATCGGGTGGTGGGGCTGAAGCTCGGCGCCGACGACTACCTGACCAAGCCGTTCGACACGCTGGAGCTGCTCGCGCGCGTCGAAGCGCTGCTCCGCCGCGCGCCGGCCAGTTCGGGCATCTCGCTCGAGCGCTATCAGTTCGGTGATGTCGTCGTGGAAGTCCGCCGCGCCGAGGTCACGAAGGGCGGCACGCTGCTCGAGCTCTCGGCGAAGGAGTTCCAGCTGCTCCGCTATTTCATCGAGCACCGCGGAACGACACTGTCGCGCGAGTCGCTGCTCCAGGACGTGTGGGGCTATTCGGCAATGCCCTCAACGCGAACCGTAGACGTCCACGTCGCCTGGCTGCGGCAGAAGCTCGAACCCAACCCGCGCGTGCCGCAATACATCCTGACGGTGCACGGACTTGGCTACAAGTTCGCGGGGTGACGGCGCTTCGCGCCGCAGCGAACTTGACGGCAGGCTTCAGGCTTCAGACTTCAGGCCAGCACGGACGTCACGCTGAACTGCGTCCTTCTCGTGATCCTGATGCAGCGGGACACGCTTGCCGGGCTGAAGCCTGGAGCCTGAAGCCTGAAGCCTATTTCCCGACGCCGATGTCCTCGACGTTCACATTCAGCAGGTGATTGACGCGGATGCCCCAGACGCCGTCGGTCGCAAGGCCCGTCTTCGGTGAGGAACCCACGACCGTGCCGTTGACGACGTAGTCGACCTTGTCGGCGGCGACGCGAACTTCGAGCGTGTTGGTGGATTTGCCGCTGGCGTCGGGCTTCTTGATCGCGGCGTTCGGCGTCTTCGCGACGACGTTGTCGGTCTTGTCGTCGCCGATGCGTTTCTTGACGAGAAACGTGCCGTCCTGCGCGACGAGGAAATAGGTGTAGGCCTGCTTGGGTCCGTCGAGATCGCTGCCGCCGAAGACCAGCCCGTAGTAGTTGGTGTGACCGCTCGGCTCGTTGAGCGTGAACGTGCCCTTGAGCGTGAAGTTTCCCTTCGCGGCGTTGGACGGATTCCAGTACACCGCGGCCTGCGGGTTGACGGCATGGAAGCCCTTGCCCGCGGCCGTGAACTTGATCGTGCCGGCGCCGTCAGGATCCGTCGCGCTGGTGCTGCGGTCCGCGCGCACCTTCCAGCCGGCCGGAGATTGGGCCGCGACCGCGGCCATCGAGAGACACACGAGAAGTACGAACGACAGAACGTGCCGCATAGCTGCTCCTTAGGTGACGGCCTCGCGCCTGAAGCCTGAAGCCCGGGGCCTGAAGCCTAGCAAGAGACGCATTTGTGATTGTTGATCGCGCCCATGCCTTCGAGCAGCTTGATCGTCTCGGGGAACGGCTGAGTTCGCTGGACCGGGCCATTGGCCATGTCCACCGTCGTCTGGCCCTCGCGGTTGACCGCCTTCGGATCCGCGCCCTTCGAGACGAGGTAGGTGATCATCTCGTTGTCGCCTCGCGAGGCGGCGTGGTGCAGCGCGGTGTTGCCTTCGTGGTCGCGCATGTTCACGTCCAGGCCGAGATCCTCGACCATGTACTTCACGGCCGCGAGCATCCCGCCCGGTGAATAGCGATGCGAGTTGGCGGCGAACCCTTCGCTGTAGCCAACGCCCGTGGCCGCCAGCAGCGGCGGAACGCCGGGGCCGCCGACCGGGATTTCGGGCAGGCCCGAGACGTCCACGCTGCGACGGATGTCGGCGTCGCCGGTGCGCGGGCGGCCGGGCGGCTTCGCGGTGGGAATCAACGGATCGGCGCCGTAGGCGACGAGCAGTTTCATCGCGTCCACGTCGGCGCCGTAGGCGGCGCGCCAGAACGGCGTGGCGCCGACTTCATCGACGCCCGACAGATCGAAGTTGTAGCCCGAGTACCACACCTTCTTGGTCAGCCGCACGTTCGGATCCGCGCCCTTGTCGAGCAGCTTCTTCATGTAATCGAGGTGACTCGTCTTCTGATCGAGGTGGGCCCACGGCTGCGGGTAGCCGGCTTCCTGGGCCCAGCGCAGGTTGAGCACGGCGTAGAGCGGCGCGACGCCGTTCTCGGCCGCGAGGTTCGGGTTCGCGCCGCGATCGAGGAGCTGCGACGCCAGGTCGAAGTGTCCGTTCACCGTCGCGATGAGAAGCGGAGAGACGAGGTCACCGCCCTTGAGCAGGTTGACGTCCACGCCGGAGTCGAGGAGCGCCATCGCGACGTCCGAGTAGCCGTTCCGAACCGCGAAGTGCAGCGGTGCCATGCCGCCCTGAGCGGCCACGAGCTCGTTGAAGAAGTACTGACGATCGAGGCCGGCGACGCGGGGCCGCGGGGCGTTCGCCGCGGGAGCGGCCGGGGTGCGGCGGGCTGACGCGGTGGCCTGTGACGCGCCGGCGCTGGTGTTGGCCAGGGTCCGCCCTTCGGGGTTCGATCCGTCACGGCTGAGCGCGTTGAGGTCGGTGATCTTCGTCTCGATCTTCGGATCGGCGCCGCGCGCCAGAAGCAGCTTCACAGCCGGCAACCGGTTGTTGGCCGCAGCGAACATCAGCGCGGTGTGCCCGCGCTCGGTTTCCTTCGCGTTCGCCTGCGCCCCGGCATCGAGCAGCGCCGTGAGCGTGTCGGTGTCGCCGGCCTGCGCGGCCAGCATCAGCGGGGTCGTCCCCTGGAGCGTCATCGCGTTGGCGTCGGCGCCGGCCTTGACCAGCGCGCGCACCACCGGTGCGTAACCGCGCTCGGCCGCGACGTGCAGCGGCTGGTAGCCGCCGAAGCGCGTCGCCGCGCGGTGGTTTGCGCCGGCAACGAGCAGCATCGACGCCATCTCGGCATCGCCACGCGTCGCCGCCCAGTGGAGTGCGGTCACGCCGTCGCCCTGGACGGCGTTGACGTCAGCGCCCTGCTTGAGGAGCTGCTTGAGCGCCTCACGGTCGCCGGCCATTGCCGCGTCCGGCACCGTGCTACCCGCGGCGCCGAGCGTGATCGTCAGCACCCACGCACCCGCGATCCCAGTCGCGACTCCGCCCAACCACCGCCGCGTTTTGTTCCGCATCATCGTCTCGCCTCTTGGAGGTCTTGGGTCTTGAGGTCCTGAGGTGTCACCGAGCCACGGTTGCGCCGCTGACGGCGTTGAGGTCGAACTCGCCGTTCGAATCGCCAATCGTCTTGATGTCCTCGAGCCCCAGCATGTGCATCAGCGGGACGAACACGTTGGCCATCGGCGTGCCATCGGCAGCTTTAAGGTGCAGCCCGCCCTTGAGCGCGCCGCCGGCGTGGCCGGCGAGGAACAACGGGCAGCGCTTGTGGTTGTGGACGTTCGGGTTCCCCATCGACGAGCCATAGACGATGAGGCTGTTGTGGAGCAGGTCGTGATCGCCGTCCTGCGTTTTCTTCAGCCGATCCAGGAAGTACGGGATCAGGCTGACGTGATAGCGGTTGATCTTCGCGAACTCCTTGATCCGATCCTCGCGCTCGTTGTGGTGCGACGCATTGTGGAAGCCGGTGCTGACGCCGGCTTCGGGGTAGACGCGTCCGGAGACGTCGCGCGAGATCTTGAACGCGCTCACCCG
This sequence comes from uncultured Acidobacteriota bacterium, assembly GCA_963709325.1. Classification (GTDB taxonomy): domain Bacteria; phylum Acidobacteriota; class Vicinamibacteria; order Vicinamibacterales; family UBA2999; genus VFZN01. The sequence goes on from CAVPVV010000003.1 coordinate 2,221,154, forward strand.
GGTCAGGTCCGACGCGAAGGCCAGCGCCTGCAGGTCGAACATCAGCTTCATGTGCTCTTCGAACGAGTCGGGGACGCCCTTGGGCGCGCCAGGCAGCTCGCGCTGCTCGCCGCTGGCGTTCTTGGCCTCGACGCGCTCGATCCGCCGCTCGATCTCGCGGACGTCGTCGAGATATTCGGTGAGGCGGGCCCGGTCGGCTGGCCCGAGCTCGGACTGGAGCCGCTTGACGGAGGCCATCACCGAGTCGATGACGCTCTTGTCCTCACGACGCCGCGCCGCTCGCTCCTCGGGCGTGCCGCCGCCGCCGAACAGCATGTCGAACACCGAGCGCGGGTCGCGGATCATCGGCAGCGGCTCGGACGGCGAGGCCCACGAGATCGAGTCGGTGTAGGCGCAGGAGTAGCCGTATTCGCAGCCGCCGGCCTGGTCCACGTTCTCGATGCACAGCTGCAGCGAGGGGATCGCCATGTCCTGGCCGAACCGCTTCGCGTAGAGCTGATCGATGGAGGTGCCGGCGTAGAGGTCCGAGCCCTGGGTCTGCTTCGGGTGCGACTGGGTGAGGAACACCGCGGCGGAGCGGAAGTGGTCGCCGCCAATCTCCGGCGGCGCGAACGCCTCGGCGTTGCGGCAGTCGGCATTCGAGACGATCGTCAGATCCTGCTTGTACTGTTCGAGCGGCGACAGGATCGTCTGGGACAGGTCGAAGTCGCGGCCGATGCCGGCCGGCGCCCACATGTTCGTCTTGATCCCGTAGGCGGTGCTGCCCGCGGACCCGTGCGGCACCTCGATGGCGATGAAGCGCACGCGCCCGGCGGTGGACTGGGCCCGCGCCGCGCGCGCCGGCACCATCGCCTCGAGCAGGGGCAGCGCCATGGTCACGCCCATCCCTTTCAACATCGTTCGCCGATCGAGATGCTTGTTCGTGAGGATCATCACTTGATCTCCGTAGGCTTCAGGCTTCGGGCTCCAGGCCCCTAACGTTTCGCGTCTGCAACTGCGGTGTTCGTTTCGGCAGGCGGTGCGCCCATCATGCGAAACGCCTGGCTGCGAACCACGCCCTGGATGAAGGCAGACATCTTGTAGTCCTGCTGCGCCGCGTCGCGCACGATCGCGCGAACCGTCGGCATGTCGTAGTACTCGAGCTGACGGCCAAGCGCGTAGGTCATCAGGTTCTCGGTGAACGTCCGCCACAGCGTCTCCTCGTGCGAGAGGAGCGCCTGGCGCAGGCCGTCCGGCCCGTCGACCTTGGTGCCGTCATAGAGCTCGCCCTTCGGATCCACGGGAACGCCGCGATCGAAGTTTCGCCAGCGGCCGGTGACGTCGTAGTTCTCGAGCGCCAGGCCGAGCGGGTCGATCACGCGGTGGCAGGAGTTGCAGGCCGGGTTCTTGCGGTGCGTCTCCATCCGCTCGCGCACCGAGAGGACCCGCGCGCCGTCGGCGTCTTTCGTCTCCTCGAGCGCCGGCACGTTCGGCGGCGGCGGCGGCGGCGGTGAGCCGAGCAGCACCTGCATCACATACTTGCCGCGCTGCACCGGCGAGGTCCGGTCGGCCACCGAGGTGAGAAGCAGCACGCTGCCCTGTCCGAGGATGCCGCGCCGCGTCGACGGCAGCGACACCTTGCGGAACTCGTCGCCGGTGACGTTGGGAATGCCGTAGTGCCGCGCGATCCGTTCGTTGACGAACGAGTAGTCGGCGGTGATCAGGTCGCGGGCGCTGCGGTCCTCGCGGACGAGGTACTCGAAGAACATTTCGGTCTCGCGGCGCATCGCCTGCGAGAGCGAGCGATCCCAGTACGGGTAGAACAAGCCGTCGGGCCTGATCTTGTCCACATCCTGCAGCCGCAGCCACTGCGAGGCGAAGCGGGTGGCGAGCGCGCTCGAGCGCGAATCGGACACCATCCGCTTCACCTGCTGGTCGAGCCCGGCGCGGGTGGAGAGCGTCCGCTGCAGGGCCGCCTGGCGGAGCGGCTCGTCGGGCAGTGTGCCCCACAGGAAGAAGGAGAGGCGCGATGCGAGCTCGACGTCGGCGACGCGATAGACGTTAGACGCCGCGGTGCCGGCCGGGGCCCGCTCGGCGCGGAAAACGAAGCGCGGGTTCGCGATGATGCCCTGCACCACCAGCCTGATGCCGTCCTCGAAGCTGCCGCTGGCCCGGCCATCGTTGTAGAACTTCATCGCGTCCTGCAGGTCCTGCGGCGAGCCCGATCCGCGGAAGGCGCGCTCGGTGAGCCCTTTCGCGATCTGAATCGCGCACTTCTCTTCCTCGCCCGGCGAGGTCGGGCGGCAAGTGAAGATGCGCTGCCGGCTGGGCGTGTCGGACACGCCGGTGACGGTGAGCGGTCCCTGAATCGTGACGTCCTGGATATGCGGGAGGGCGGTGACGCCGAAGCCGGTGCCGATCCGCGTGTCGATCAGCGTCGAGTCGATCGGCGTCAGCAGATCGTCCACGGGACCTGTGTAGTGGCGCGGGAACACCACCGCGATCCGTTGCGGCCCCGCCTTGATCTGAATCGGCGGCGTTTCCACGGTCATCGCCTTCTGGTCCGCGTCGCTCATGCCGGCGTGGACTTCGACGGTCGCGGCGTGTTCGCCGTTGATCAGGATCTCGACCGGCTCGTTCTTCTCGGCCAGCGCGATGGCGGTGTTGCCATAGAGCTCGCCCGAGACGGTCCGGACCATGATCACCTGGAACATGTAGGTGCCGTCGGCCGGGAACGTGTGCACGACCGACATGCCGCCGCGGGCGCCGAATGGCGTCCCTTCGACGTGGCGCATCTGCGACTCGAACTGCGGGATGCGATAGGTGACCGACGTCGCGCCGGCGCCGCGATCGCCAATCGCCAGCCGGCTGATCTGGCTTGCGGCCCGCAGGTAGCCTTCGAACAGCGCCGGAGAGAAGCTCTGCGCGTCGGCGACGTTGTCGAACCCGTGGCTGTTGGTATCGGGCGGCAGGTACAACGTCGGATCGATGTCGAGATCCAGCAGGTCCTTCACCGCATTGGCGTATTCGGTGCGGGTCAGGCGCTGGAACGGGCGCCATCCCGGGTTCGGACGCGCCGCCGCGGCCTGATCGAGCCGCGCTTCGAGGTGCCGCTGGAGCGCGGTCAACTCCGCCGCCGCCGGACGCTTGGCGCCAGCCGGCGGCATCATCCCGGCCGCCAGCTTGCGGACGATCTTCTCCGAGACTTCCGCCGACGCGGCCGCCTTACCAGGTTCGAACGCCGCCAGCGTCAGCCCGCCCGCCTTGCCGCGATCGCTGTGGCAGCCGACACAGTAGGTCTTCACGAGCGCCGCATCCGCGTCGGTAGCAGCGGGAGCTGCGGGCGCGGCCGGCGGAGTCGCCGCCTGTGGCGAGGCCGGAGCCTGGCGGCCGTCGGCGCTCACCGCGAGGACCGTCAGCAGGGTGGCGAACACGCTCGCGAGCAGGGTCTTCATCCTCGTCCTCGAGCCGCCGAAACGACGCGGCGGATTACAGACACTTGACGCCGGCTGGCCTGGAAATCCCGTTGACTCCCGTCCAGAGACACGAAGTCCGAGCCGGCCGGGCACAGCCCAGCCAGCCCGTCCTGGGCCGCCTCCCGCGAGTATACGAATCCCGTTCCGGGAATTGTCGGCATTTGTGTTTCAAATTGTTCTCCGACAGGGCTTTGCGGGGTGGGGAGCTCAATGGTCTGGCTCAGCCAGGGACCCCGGAATTGTTCCAAATTGTTGTCGGCCCGGATCGGCAAATGCCGGCTAACAAGTTGATTTTAAAGCCCTTTCAGGCGAATCACGTCTCTTGACAGTATCGATACCGTACGTCGCGATACTCACTTTCCGGAGGGACGGCAGCATGTTCCAGGACAGGAATGCCTGGGCGGGGGTGGCCTGCGGCCTGCTCCTGCTCGCGCTTACGGCCGGTCACGCACTCGCCCAATCGACCACCGGTTCGATCATCGGCACGGTGAGGGATTCCACCGGGGGCGCCCTGCCTGGTGTCACGGTCACCGCGGTGAACCAGTCGAACGGGGCGACCCGCGAGACTGTCACCGACGAACTCGGCGCCTACCGCGTCACGGCCCTCAATCCGGGGCTCTACACGCTCACCATCTCTTTGGCCGGCTTCGAGAACCTGAAGCGGTCTGACGTGCGCGTCAACATCGCCTCGCAGGTCGAGATACCGCTCGCTCTGCAGATGGCCGGCGTCCAGGAGAGCGTCACGGTCTCGGCCTCGGCGCCGCTGGTTGACACCACGGCGCAGGCAGTGCGAACGCTGGTGGAGTCCAAGCAGATCTCCTCGCTCCCCTTGAAGAGCCGCGACTTCCTCGACCTCGCGCTGCTCGCACCTGGTGTGGTCAGCGACCAGGGCTCGGCGCAGGGCGGGCAGACCGACTCGATCTCCTTCGGCGGAATGAGCGAGAACTACAAGTCGATGTGGCTGGAGGGCGTGGACTTCAACGACGAGGTCACCGGCGGCGGCAGCGCGTTGTCGTCCGCGACCCGCATCGCGCTTGCCCAGGAGGCGATCCAGGAGTTCCAAGTGATGGCCAACTCCTACTCCGCGGAGTTCGGACGCTCGGCGTCGGGCGCGATCAACATCCTGACCAAGTCCGGCGGCAACCAGGTGCACGGCAGCGGTTTCTACTTCCGCCGCGACGATGCCTACGACCAGCCGAACTATTTCGCCGAGAAGGTGCCGCCCTTCAAGATCGAGCAATACGGTGCCACCGTTGGCGGCCCGGTCATCACGAACAAGCTGTTCTACTTCGGCTCGTGGGAGAAACGCGCCAACAACCGCTCGGTCCAGGTCAACATCCCGGTGTCGATCCGCGATTACGTCGCCTCGCTCGGCTACGACACCCGCACCGACGTCCCGGTCACGACGAGCGAGAACAACGTGTTCGCCAAGGGCACGTACATCGTCAGCCAGGCCCACACGTTCAACGGGACCTATATGTACGACCACCGCGATCTGTTCAGCCAGCAGACCGGCGGCGACGGCGCGGGGGACCACGGCTATGACGACCAGCGGCGCGCCTGGTTCTTCGTCGGCAACCTGACGTCGGTCCTGCGCAGCAACATGGTCAACGAGTTCCGGGCCAGCGTGTCGCACCAGGCGCTCGACCGCGTGCTGCCGTCGGGATCGGTCTCGCGGCCGGAGATCCGCTTCCCTACCGTTCAGTTCGGCCGGGCCAGCAACGTGCCGCAGGCGCGCAGCCAGGACAACTACATCCTGACCAACGCCACCAACTACAACTTCGTCGGCAAGGGCACGCACGACCTGAAGTTCGGGTTCGAGATGAACCTGGTGCCGACGACCAGCACGATCAACCAGTCGTTCAACGGGCTGTTCGAGTTCCTGCAGGACCGGCCCGTCGATCCCAACGATCCGAACACGCTGCCGTTCCGCTTCACGCAGGGCATCGAGCTGCGCGGCGAGCTGGCGGCGATGAACCGCGACGTCGACATCTACTCGACGTTCATCAACGACCAGTGGCGGCCGGCCAGCAACCTGACGATCAACCTGGGGCTGCGCTACGACTGGCAGTTCTGGAAGAAAGACCTCAACGGCCAGGACATCCCGAGCGACATTCCGATCGAGGAATTCTGGGTCCGCCACGTCACGGGGGATCTCAAGGGCCAGAACTTCAAGGCCGCGCCCAACGACCTGAACAACTTCGCGCCGCGTCTCGGCGCCATCTGGAACCCGGGTGACGACGGCCGGACCGTGGTGCGCGGCGGCTACGGAATGTATTACGACCAGATCAACACGACGACGATGCGCGGCGTCGTCGCCGGCTATCCCGGGTTCATCACGACCCAGATTGCCAACGACTCGCGATCCGGCCTGCGGATCCCGAACAGCTTCTTCCCGAACCTGCCGCCGGCGAGCCTGACGTTCCCCGAGGCCCAGGGCTCAGCGTTCAACATCGCCAACCCGGATGCCCGATCGCCGTACACCCACCAGCTGACCGGCGGGTTCACGCGCCAGCTGGGCTCGGCCTACGCCTTCAACTTCGACTACGTCTACATGCGGGGGGAGCGCTTCCCGGTCACCCGCAACGTCAACGCGCGGCTGCCGGACCGGACGTTCCCCATCCTGCCGAGCGGCACCAGGCTGAACCTGTACGATTCGGTCTCGCCGATGCGCATCCATCAGGCACAGTTCCGCGTCCAGCGGCGGTTCTCTGACAAGCTCGGGTTCCTGGTCGGCTACACGCTGGGCAACGCCAAGACGATCGCCAACAACGGCACTCCGTCGGACAACTACGATCTGATGGCGGACTGGGGGCCGACGTCGAACGACGTGCGTCACCGCTTCGTGACCAACGCGGTCTACGAGATGATCTGGGGCATCCAGGTCGGCGGCATCGTCACTGCCAACTCGGCGCCACCCTACAACATCACCACCGGCGCCGACGCGAACGGCGACAGCGTCAACAACGACCGGCCGGAGGGCGTCGGCTTCAACTCGGCGCGGGGCGACGCGTTCTTCACGACCGACCTGCGTCTGTCGAAGAAGTTCGGCCTCGGTCGCGGCGCCACCGCGGAGGTGCTGTGGGAGATGTTCAACGTGTTCAACACGGTGAACTTCACCAACTATCAAGGTAACCAGAGCGCCGCACCAGGCTTCACCGCGACAGGCATCCCGACGGGCTTCGGCGAACCGCGGCAGGCGTTCGATCCGTTCCAGGGTCAATTGGGGTTCAAACTGATCTTCTAAGGGCAGGAACCAGGAACTGGGAACTAGGAACTAGGAACTAGGAGTTAGGAGTTAGGAGTCAGGAAAGAGCAAGATTCACCAATCAATGAATCCGGCCTCAATTTCCTGGTTCCTGGTTCCCTTCTCCTGGTTCCTGGTTCCTTTCTCCTGGTTCCTGCTCTTGACGGCGTGCGCGGCGCCGCCTTCGCCCGCCCCGCCAATATCGCTGCTGATTGCGACCGGCGGCCCGGGAGGCGCGTACTACCCGCTCGGACAGGAGCTGTCGCGCGTCTATGCGGAGCGCGTGGCCGGCATCCGCCCCAGCATCGAGCCGGGCACGTCGGGACAGAACGTCCGCCGCGTCGAGGAGGGAACGGCGCAGGTCGCATTCACGCAGGCCGACGTCGCCTACACCGCGTATCGCCGCGGCACCGAAGACGCGCCGCATCCGTTCAGCGAGCTGCGCGGCATCGCGGTGTTGTGGGTCAACACCGTCCACATCGCGGTCCCGCAGGCCAGCCGTCTCCGGGCAGTGACCGACTTGCGCGGGCGGCGGGTCGCGGTCGGCACGCGCGGCAGCGGCACCGAAACCCTGGCCCGGATTGTCCTCGAATCCTACGGCTTGGGCTACGGCGACGTGCAGCCCGACTTCGCCAGTTTCGTTCGTACTGTCGAGACGATGCGCGCCGGCGAAGCCGACGCCGGGTTCGTCGTCGCCGGCATGCCGGCCGACGCGATGGCCGATCTCGCGCGCGACCCTGGGGTGCGGCTGCTCCCGGTTCCTCCCGATCACGTCCAGGTCATGCGCGCGCAGTACCCGTTCCTGGAGCCGATGATCGTCAAGGCCGGCACCTATGCGAATCAGGATGACGCCGTGGAGACGGTTGGCGTCAGCAACCTGCTCCTGTGCAGGCGCGACCTGGACGAAGCGCTCGTCTACCAGCTCACCCGCGCGTTCTTCGAGGCGTTGCCGCGGCTCGTGACGGCCAACCCGGCCGCGGCGTTGATCGATCCGGAGCAGGCACCGGCAACGCCGATTCCGCTCCACCCCGGGGCGGCCCGTTATTATCGCGAACGCGAGATCACGCAGTGATGTTCCGCTTTCGCCGCTCCAGGGACCCGGAGCGTGGCACGCGATGGCCGTCGACCATCCTGGTGTTCGCCGCTGGTCTGTTGCTCGCGACGGCGACCCTGGTGACGCTGGCGTGGACCGCGATCAACGAGATGCGGCACAGCACGGCGCTGCTGCTCGAGCAGCGCGCCAGCGAAGTCGTCGCCCTGACCAGCGTCGCGCTCAATCGCGACATGAAGGGCGCGTGGCTGTCGATGCTGGTGCCGCTCGACGCCGGCGACATCACCGAATTGCCGCCCTACGACCTTCTGCAGCGAAGCAGCCGCGCGTTCGCGCGGTTCCCGTACCCGGAGTCCTTCATCGTCTGGACCGCCGCCGGCGGGCCGCGAGGCCGGACCTTCGCGTTCAATCGGTCGGATCGACCCGTGCCCTGGCAGACCGCCGAGCCCGACGCGCAGCCGTATCCGGTGCGCCTCCTCCAGGATCCGAAGGTGCTCGAGCCGCTCGTCGCGGTGCTGCGCGGCGACGCCCGGAGCGGGCAACGCTTCGGCCTGCGCGAGACCGTGTTCGAAGGCGTGCCATATCAGATCATCGTTCACTACCTGTTCACCTCGCCGGGCCCGCCTGAGCTGACCGGGCTGGTCGCGATGACGGTCAATCTCGACTGGGTTCGTCGCGAATACCTGACGGAACTGCTGCGGCAGGTCGCGGCCATCGACGGCAACGCCAACGCGATGGCAGTCACCGTCCTCGACGAGAGCGGACACGAGGTGGCCAGCAGCATGAGGGAACGGGCGTCAAGCCCAGTGCGGCGGCGCACCTTTCCACTGCTGTTCATGGAGCCGGCGCTGGTCTCGTCGCTGCCCACGGACCATCCGCCGATTCGGATGTGGACAACGCTGGTGCAGCCGGCCGCCGCCAGCACCAGCGCCACAACTGCGCTCGGAACGCGGCTGCTGCTCATCGCCTCCCTGGCTGCTGCGGCGTCGCTGGTCGCGCTCCTGCTCGTCGTGCGCGCGGTGCGGGTCCGCGGCGAGCTCGCCGCGATGAAGACCGATTTCGTCGCCGCGATCACGCACGAGTTGAAGACGCCGCTCTCGCTGATCAAGCTGGTCGGCGACACGCTCGAGAAAGGCCGCTACACCTCGCCAGACACCATTCGTGAATACGCGACGATCCTCTCGCAGGAGGAGCGGCGGCTCAGTCACGTCGTAGAGAACCTGCTCACCTACTCGCGACTGAGCGAGCTGGATCCGAAGTCGCGTGCCGAAGCGGTGGACATTGTCGAAATCGTCGAGGACGCGATGGAACCGTTCCGGCCGCATCTGTCGGCGCTCGGCTTCTCCGAAGAGATGTGCGTCTCGCACGATCTCCCGCAGGTCAGGGTCGATCGCGTCGCCCTCGCGCAGGCGTTCGGCAACCTGATCGACAACGCGATCAAGTATTCGCCGGAGCGGCGGCACCTGTCGGTGGCGGGTACGGTCGAGGGAAAATACGTGCGCGTCTCGTTCTCGGACAAGGGCCGCGGGATTCCGGGGGATGAAATCCCGCGGGTATTCGATCGCTTCTATCGCGGGCGGGCGGCCGGCGAGTTTGGAAGCGGGCTGGGACTGTCAATCGTGCGGCGAATCGTCGAGCAGCACGGAGGCGCGGTCGAGATTTCGAGCTCGCCCGGCAACGGCACCACCGTCCGGGTTTCGCTGCCGGCACTCTCACGCGGATGAGCACACGGATTCTGATCGTCGAGGATGACCGGGCGATTGCCCGGCTGCTCCGCGACAACCTCGAATACGAAGGCTTCGAGGTCGAATGGGCGGCAACCGGGGCCGAGGCGCTGGAGAAGGCGCAGTCGTTCGCGCCGGCGCTGGTCCTGCTCGATCTCATGTTGCCGCCTGGCGTGGACGGCTACGAGTTGTGCCGGACGTTCAGCAGCGTCCAGGGACGCGCGGTCATCATCATTTCCGCGCGCGGCCAGAAGGAGGAGCGGATCAAGGGACTGCAGCTCGGCGCCGACGACTACATCGTCAAGCCCTTCGCGCTCGACGAACTGCTGGCGCGGATCCAGGCGGTCAGGCGCCGCACCTCCCCCCTGCCCGACGTGCTGCGGCTCGGCGATGTGGAGATCGATTTCCGCCGGCTGCGGGCTCGGCGCGGGCATCGCGAGTTGAGCCTCACCGATCGCGAGTTTGAAATCCTCCGCTATCTCGCGGGCCGCGAAGGCCGGCTGGTCACGCGCGCGGAACTGCTGCAGCTGGTCTGGGGATACAAGGAAGCGCCGGTCACGCGCGCCGTAGACAGCTTCATCTTCCGCCTGCGCCGCAAGATCGAAACCGACCCACATCATCCCCGCTACATTCGCACCGCGCACGGCGATGGGTATCGGTTGACGTCGGGAGATGATTGAAGCCGAGTCGGTTCGAATCGTGACGGTCAGTTGCCGGTCGAGGCGGCTGGCGGAGCGCCGGGCTTCAGAATCACGTAGGCCGGGAGCCCGACCGCGTTGAAGCGCTTCATCACCTCCACCGCCGGCGACTCGTCGGGCTGCTCGGCCTGGAACTTGACCTTCACGTAGCCTTCGAGCGCCTGCTTCACCGTCGGATCGACCAGGGTGGTCTTGTCCATCGTCAGGCAGTTCTTGCACCACGTCGCCCACATGTCGACGAGCACCGGCTTGCCTTCGCGCTCGGCGACCGCGAGGCCCTCGGCGAGCGTCGGGTGCCAGCCTTCCTTCACCATGTCCTCGACGCTGGAGGCAACCGCGCCGGCCTCCACCCAGCGGCTCGAGAACAACTCGTAGGCAAGATAGCCGTAGTACAGCGACGTGCCGAGGATCAGAACGCCGAACGCCTGCTTGACGCGGACCATCCACGGACCCGGCTTCGGCAGCGACGCGAGCCCTGCGCCAGCGATGGGCCACGGAATCGCCATGCCGAGGCCGAGGAAGAACGGCAATGCCAGTGCGATGGCCGTGCCCTTCGCGTAGAGGTTGCTGGCGAAGAGCACCACCTGGATCACGACCGGCGCGACGCAGGCGCCCGCGAGCAGCGCCGCGACCGATCCCATCGTGAAGGCGAGCAGGAATGTGCCCCGCCCCGCTCCGCCGCCGACGTTGCCCGAGTACTTCGAGAAGTCGATCTCGAACACGTCGAACATCGCCAGCGCGAGCGCCACGAACAGCACCGCGATGCCGAGGTTGAACCACGGCGACGCGTTGATGGTGCCGAACGTGCTCGCGGTGAGCACCACGACGAGGCCGAGGACGCCGTAGACGACGGCCATCGCGCCGCCGTAGGTGAGGCCGAGCAGGAAGCCGCGCTTGCGCGAGGACGCCTGTGCGCCGGCGCCGATGATCGCCAGGTTGATCGGAATCATCGGCAGCACGCACGGCGTGAGGTTCAGGGCGAGTCCGCCGACCAGGACGATCAGGAGAATCGCAATCGGGCCCTGGCCCTCGAAGAGGCCCTTCTCGACGACGCCCGCTTCGGCATTCTTGATGAAGGTGAGGAAGTCGCCGGTGCGAAGGTAGCCGCCGGTGCTGGCCACAACGGTGAACTTGTCGAGCTTGCCGATGCCGGCGTCGGGCCCGCCGCGAGCCGCCGCGGCCGGCGTTGAACCCGATGCCACCGTGGGCGCCGCGGTGCCAGGTTTCTCACCGGTGCCGAACGCGATCCCCGCAAACACGTCGACGTGCTGCGATTTCGGGGTGGCAGCGGCGCCGACCACCTTCAGCGCCAACTGCACCTGCGTGTTCGACGGCGCGTAGCACATCTTGTCGTCGCACGCCTGGTAGCGGAATCGCGCCGGGACGATGAAATCGCCGGGCGGCAAGCTCGATAGCAGACTGAGTTGTACGCCGATCAGGAACTCTCGCTCGAAGACCAGCAGCGGCTCCGGCAACCCTTCCTGCTTGAAGTCGTGCGCCTTCGGAAACACGACTTCCTCGACCGTGACGCCGGCCGGCGCCTCGACGTTCAGCTCGGTCGGAATCAGCGACGGATCGCGCGGCTTGTTCGACTGGACGTGAAACCCGTCGGGAAGCGTCACCCTCAGCGCAGCGCGAATAGTGCTGCCCGCGCGGGCGCCATCCGCGTCCAGGAATGGCGTGATCTGCGCGGGAATCCGCCGCAGCTGCGCCATGGACGAGGTGGCGGCAAGAACCGCCGCGATCAACAGGACAGCGACGCGCAGGCGAGAACCGGAACGCATTGCAGCTTTAGATGATAGTCCGCCCGCAAGCCGAGGGGGAACAGGCGCTCGGGCGCACGGGTGCAGAGGTGCAAGGGTGTAGCACCAGATCATCAGGTGACAGCGAAGTCCCCTAGGCTTCGGCGAGGCCGATCCACTTGGGGACTTCGGGAAGTACGACCTTTTCGAGCGCCTCGAGCAGGCGATCGGGGTCGGAGTCCACCAGGACGGTTTCACGATGGGCCGGGCGGATGAATTGCTCGCGCACCGCGTGGTCGAGGAACTCGATGATTGGATCGTAGAAGCCGGCAACATTTAAGAGGCCACAGGGCTTCTTGTGGACGCCGAGCTGAGTCCAGGTGACCGCTTCGAAGAACTCTTCGTAAGTGCCGAAGCCGCCCGGCATCGCGACGAACGCATCGGCCATCGCCGCCATCTTTGCCTTGCGTTCGTGCATCGAGTCGACGACGTGAAGGGAGGTGAGGTTCAGATGGGCGATCTCGCGCGAGTTGAGGGCGTGCGGGATGACGCCGATGGCCTCGCCGCCGGCCTCGAGCACCGCGTCGGCAAGGATGCCCATCAACCCGACGTGGCCCCCGCCGTAAACCAGCGACATCCCGCGATCGACGAGCGCCCGCCCCATCCTCCGCGCCGCCTCAGCATAGACTTCACCCGCGCCGGCTGATGAACCACAAAACACACAAACACGTCGCATAACGTGATCTTAATGGTGCAGAGGTGCAAAGGTGCAAAGGTGCAGAGGTGCGAAGGTGCAGAGGTGCGAAGGTGCAGAGGCGCAGGTGCAAGGGCACGTGCACGTGCGAGCACATCGTGACGTTGGCCAGGCCCGAAGCCCCGAGTCTGAAGCCTCAGACGCGCAGCAGCACGCCGCGGGCGGGGCGGCCGGTGGCGTGGGTGATCGCTTCGGCATAGAGCGCAACCTGCCGCCGGTAGATCGCCTCGCCGAGCGCGAATTCGCCGTCGGTCTTGAAGTCCACGACGACCCAGCCGCTTCTTTCCTCGAACGCGAGGTCGGCCTGGCCGTCGATGAGGACACCGTCGCGGACGATGGATACCGGCACTTCGCGGAGGCACGATCCGACGCTCGCTCGCCTGCCTTGCGGTAGCAAGCAGCTGGTGCGCGAGGACGTCAGCGACGAGCACTGCCGCGGCGTCTGCTTCACCCGTGGGTGCGCTGAGCAACCGGGCTTGCACCTGCGCGATCGCGCGCACGTCCTCTGCAGCAGCGTCGAGCGGCACCGTCGCCAGCACGCGTGGACGAGCGTGCCGAACCGCCGTCCACCCGGTCTGCCTGGTCGGGCCGGCACGACGTCTACGGTGACATCGGGAACAGCTTCGACCGCCGGCACCGCCTTCGACCACTCGGTGGCGGTCAGCACCGCCATCGACGGGCGGCTGCCGAGCGCGATGGTCTGCGCGCGTCGTGACTGCCACGCGTCGAAGCGCGCACGGTCGGCGGCTACGTCTTCCGGCCGCGCCTCCTTCGTAATCAGATACTCGCGCCGCAGGCCCTGCCGCTCCTCGCCGCGCGCCTCGATCGCTTGCGGGTCCCACCACACCACCGTGAACGGCTCGTCGGTGACCGGATCGTGCATCGCGAAGGCGCCGGGGCGGACGGTGGCGGCGGTCGCCGTTTCCATGTCCGGACGCTCGAGCACCGTGTCCTTGCCTTTGAACACGGGCACGCCCGGCGCGATGCCAGGAGCCTGGCGATCGCGAAGCGCGGGATAGATGCCCACGGCGAGAGGATCCACCCAGCTGCGTTCGTATGGCGCGTCCCCGATGTTCGGGACCACCAGCAAATCGCGTGCTCGAGTCGCGGCGACATACGCCAGCCGCACGCCTTCGGCACGATCGCGTCTGGCCTCGATCGCGTTGTGCTCGGCGCAGGTCGACCGGCGTCCATCCACCCAGCTTGATCGCGCACAGCCCCGCTTCGAATCGAGGTATCGCGACGCGTCGTCGCGACTCAGCTTGCAGCCGAGTCCGCGAGGATCACCACCGGGAACTCGAGGCCCTTGGCCTTGTGCACGGTCATCAGGCGCACGCCGTCGGTGCCTTCCTCGACGATTGGCGCCTCGGGCGTCGGCGCGCGGTCGGCAGCGTGCGCGCAGATCGTCGACGAAGCCGCGGAACGAGAGGCCGCCGTCGGCCTCGTACTGCCGCGCCATCTCGGCGATCTGCAGCACGTTGGCCAGCACCTGCTCACCGCCGCGCCACAGCACGAATCCGGCGTGGGCGCGCGTCGCCTCGATGCAGCTGACCGATCGTGTCGGCAATCGGACGATGGTTGCGGAGCCGGTTCAGTTCGCGGAGGACGCTCAGTGCCTCGCCGACCGATGCCAGCGTCGCGGCGAGCTCCGCTGGCACGTCGTAGGGCCGGAAGCCGTGACCGCAGCGCGTGATAGGCGAGCAGCTCCTCTTCGCCGACCGCGAAGAACGGGCCGCGGAGCGTGGCGAATACGGACAGCGCGTCGCCGGGCCACTCGATCGCGGTCAGCGCCGTGCGGAGCGCGTCCACTTCCTCGCGCTCGTGGAACGCCTTGCCTCCGACCAGCAGGTGCGGCACGCCGCGCGACTTCGAGCGCCTCGACGTACGGCTGCGTCACATCGTCCTGGAAGCTGATGAAGCGGCGGAACAGCAGGCAGACGTCGCCGGCAGCTACGGGACGCCGCGCGCCGTCCGGTCCCGGGATCGTCCAGCCGCTCTCGGCGATCAGCCAGCGGACGAACTCGCCGGTCGCCTCGGACTGGGAGGCGGCGATGTTCGCCAGCGTTACGCGCTGTTGACCGTAGGGCCGTGGAACCGGCAAGGCAATCACCGCCGGTTGGTCCGGATGATCCTGGCGGTCGGGACGCAGCTCGCACGTAGGCGGCCTGGAGCGAATCCGCGTCGCCGCGTCATGTGCACGCTGAACGCCGCGTTCACCGCGCGCTGGATGGCGGGCACGCTCCGGAACGAGGTTCGGAGCGTCACGCGGGTCGCGCCGGCACGGGCGAGCTGCTCGCAGATCTCGTGATAGACGCCGACGTCGGCGCGGCGGAAGCGGTAGATCGACTGTTTCGGGTCGCCGACGATGAAGAGGGCACCCGGCCTGATGCGGCCGCGGTCGTCGCTGGCGAGGTCGAGCAGCAGCTCTGCCTGCAGTGGATCGGTGTCCTGGAACTCGTCTACGAGCAGGTAGCGAAACCGCTCCTGGAACTCGCGACGCACGTCGGAGTTGTCGCGCGACGAGATCGGCGGGCGCGAATCAGCAGGTCCAGGAAGTCCAGCGCGCCGGCTTTCTGCTTGCGGTCCTCGTAGCCCTCGATGCACGCGAGCAGATCGCCGTGCACCAGTGCTGCCAGATCGGCGTCGGCACGATCGCGGAACGCCACCAGGGCGGAGACCAGCGCCTCGCGTGCGTCGAGTACCGCCTGCCGTCCGACCTTCCGGCTGAACTGCGCGCCGCTGCCCTTCGCCCTGCATGATGTCGCGAGCCCGGGCGGCGAGCGTGCACAGGCGCGCCTCCCACCCGTCGTAGTCCGTCGTGGCCGCGCGACCGCAGCGCCTCGATTTCGGTCGGCGGCGCGGCGGAGATCCTCGGTGTTCCTGTAGAGCAGATCGCCGCGGCTGATCGGCCCGGCGCTCAACCCGGCGAACCCCTTGAGCTGATCGGCAAGCGCGTCCACTTCGCGATCGCGCGCGAAGCCGGCGGGCCTCGTCCACGGGCGCGGATGATCCCGCCACTGCAACAGCTCGACGCCGGCGCGCCGCAGCCGCTCGATGGGGCCGTTGTCCTCTTCGTCGGGTGACCATGCCGATCGGGGGCGGCGCAGCGAGCGGCGGACGCCCTCCGACGGGTCGTCGAGGTGCCGCTGAATCCAGGCCGCGAACGCCTCGTCGAAGAGCCGCTCGGCCTGGCCTTCGGTAAGCACCTCGAACGTCGGATCCACCGACGCCTCCACGGGACGTTCGCGGAGCAGGTCGGCGCAGAAGCCGTGGATGGTGCTGACGTGCGCCTCTTCGAAGTCGCTGGACGGCCCGCTCGAGACGCGCGGCAGCTTCGCTCGACGGAGCCGCACCCAGCCGGGCCCGCTCCAACTCCTCGCGAAGTCGCAGCTTCAGCTCGCCGGCAGCCTTCTCGCTGAAGGTCACAGCGACAATCTGATCGATCCGCTCGGCCCGGCCGGTCTCGATGAGGCGAACGACCCGCTTGACGAGCTCGGTGGTCTTGCCGGTGCCGGCGGCCGCTTCGACGACGAGCGTCTGGTCCAGCGCTTCGCTGATCAGATGGCGGTCGTCGGCGATCACGGCATCTTCCTCAACGCGTCGAGATCGGCAAGCAGCTGCGTCGGCTTGCGCAGAGTCCGGTGCTCTTCGTCGGGCCCGCACACCGGCCTGAAGTCGCACCACCTGCACGCGTCGCGGGCCGGCCTGGCGGCCAGGGTGCCGCGCTCGATCGCACGATCGATGATCTCCAGCACCTCGACACCGCGACGGCGGGTCAGCACGTCGAGCGGAATCGGGTGTTGCGAGAAGCCGCCGGCGGTGGTGCAGAACGAGAGCCGGCCTTCCTCGACCGTGTCGCCGGTCAGGCTCTCGAGCGCCAGGCCGTACAGCACCGGCTGCAGCACTTTGCCGCCGTCCACGATGGTGGCGAGTGTCGTGCGGTTCTTGCCGGTCTTGTGATCGGTGACGCGCACGATCTTCGTCCGCGGCCGGCGCTCGACGAGGTCGATCGATCCGCGCAGCAGGAAGCCGGTCGCTGACCCGCGCCGGCTCGCTCGTCGACGCGGCGTCGCGCTGGCTGTCGGCGGCCATCCCGAATGCCAGCTCGAACCGCTCCGGCACCCAGGTGCGGCCATCCGCGACCAGCTGCTCGAGCCAGCGGTTCAGGTCGCGGCGTCATCGCTTCGATCTCGTCGCGCCACACGCGCTCGATCGCCGGCGCCAGCTTGTCACGGGCCTCGTCGGTGACGCGGGCAATCGCCCAGCGCAGCTCGCCGCGCGCCGCCGGCAGACGCGCATCGTCGAGCGGCAGCTGCCCGTTCTTCTGCAGGACCCGCAGGAATTGCGTCTGGATGGCGTGGAACAGGCTGCCTTTCGTCAACGGATCGAGATACTGGAGCGGTGCCGGTTCCTCGAGCGGCGCGAGCCGGTAGATCGCCGCGAGCACGAACTGATATGGGCAGGAGGCAAACCGCTGGAGCGCGGTGAGCGAGTAGGGGCGTTTCGTCAGCCGCTGCGCGTCGAGCGCCGGCCCGGGTGTCGGCGGTCACGCGGATGATGCCGTCAGAGGTGTGCCAGCGCGGCTGCCAGCGCGCCCATCGCTCGGTGACCGAACGACGCAGCCCATCGTTCAGTTGGATCAGATAGCGCGCGCGACCTTCCGCCGCCTTCCGATTCCGTTCCTTCAGCAGCGGGAGCAGCACGGCGAGATCGTGTTCGAACGTATCGATGGCTCGATCGGGGTTCGCCGGCGCCGGCCACGCCAGCGACGCCCCGCCCTCGCGCGCGGCGTGCTCCGCCAGCTCGGCGTAGCGTGGAATCCTGCCAGTGACGGCGCGCATGACGTCCAGCACGTAGAACGACGGCACTCGCGGCCGGGATTCGCCGAGCTCGATGCGCGGGTAGGAGAGGTGGACGCGCTCGGTGGCGGCGCCGACTGCCATGCACAGCTGCAGCCGCTCTTCGTCGGCACGGGTATCGGCCACCGCCAGTTGCGGGTCTACAGCGCGGCGCCGCCGGTCGAGCAGCAGCGCATCCTCGCGCAGGCGCTGCGGGAACACGCGCTCGGCGAGCCCGGGCACGAACACGACGCGGAACGCCCGGCCGCGCGCCGAGGCCGGCGTGCCAATGAACACCGCGCCTTGCCGGCGGCGTGCCGGCTCGTTGTTCAGCGTCAACAAGCGCGGCGACAGGACGTCGCGGACCTCGGCCAGCGAGACCGGACCAATTGCGCCGAGCGGCATCATCTCCGTGAGCACGCGCAGGACACGAGCCGGCTTGCGCAAGACCCGCGGCACCAGCGACTCGAAAGCCTGCAGCCACTCACCCCAGAGGCGCGGCGTTCGCCAGGTGTCGAGAACTTCCACAATCGGCAGCGCGAAGTCCTCGAGGTGCTGCAGCTCCTGGCGATCGCGCTCGATCGCGGCGGCGCGCGGAGAATCCTCGTCCTCGTCGCGCAGCTCGCGGAGGCGGAGCTCGTACTCGTTGGCGAGACCGCGCAGGCGGCGCTGCCAGCGATCGAGCCCCTGGATCACGTAGGCCTCGACCAGCAGTTCCTCCCATCGCCACGGGGCGCGCAGCGATCCGGCAACGATGCGGCTGCCGTCGCGCTCGTCCGGCCGGGGCGCCTCCGCCGCCGGGGCCGGGTCCTCGGCGCGCTCGTCATCGCGAATGAGCCCGCTGGCGAGCTCGTCGGTCGGAGGGGACCACAGGTTCGCAGGGTTCTCGGGGTTCGCGGGGTTCTCGGGGTTCGCGGGGTTCGCGGGGTTCGCGAGGTTCGCGGCGACGTGCAGTGCCGCCGCGGGCACTTGCGCGAGGGAGAGATATTCGGCGAATCGGCGCGCCGAGAGCTGCTCATCCGCGCACGCGAGCAACGCCAGGAACGCGCGGCCGGCCGGGTCGGGACGTCGCGTGCCGCGCTCGAACCAGGATGGGACGCCGGCTCGGGCGAGCGCGTGTTCGAGCAGGCCGAAGTAGGTCTGCGGCGCGCGTAGCAGGATGGCGATATCGTCGAACGACACGCCGTGCTCCGCCTCGGCGAGGACGCGGCGAGCCACTTCGACCGCTTCGCGCCCTTCGCCCGGGGCGGAAAACAGCGTGACCGAATCGTCGATCTCACCGGTGGGCGGATTGTCGGGCGAAAAGAGATATTGCTGGAGCCGCGCGAGTGCTCGCGGCGCCGCCGTTTTTCGAGCGCCGCCTTTCGCCGACGTCGCGGAGACCGACGTCTCAGTAACGCGCGCGCCGATGCGTTCGAGCGCGGCAAGCGTGCGGCGATCCCCGGACGGAACGGTGATGATGGCGCCGCTCGTGTGCTCGAGCAGCGCGCCAATGAATCGCTCCTCGGCGCGCGATGCGATCGCGGCGTCGAGCAGCACGACTGCGGTCGCGCGGCCGATGCTGCGATCTTCGGCGAGCGCCGTGGTCGCCGCTTGCCACAGGCCGGCACGAGACACGATGCCGGCCTTCCGCTCTTCGCGCTGGAGGCGGGTCAGCAGCGTCGCCAGATCCGCACCTGCCTCGTCCAGCGCATCGAGGAGATCCGCGGACACGCCGGCCATCTGCAGCTCGTTGAGCGTGCGCGCGGCCGCACGTGGGAAACCAGGCATGTCCGCGACCGGCGCGAAGTAGTGCAGCGATCCCGCCTCCATCGCCTCGAATCGCGCCCGCGACACGACCGCCTCGGCTCCGATGGCGGTGGTCGGCGTCACGTGCTGTCGCGCGAGGCGCGGCAACGCCAGGCGCATCACCAGCTCGACGACGCTGGTCCGGGTGACGCCGAAGAGCCCGCCGCGCGCGACCGCCGCCGCGGCCGCACACTCGTCCGCCGCGGCGCGGGTCGGTGCGACGAGCAGCGTCCGCTGGCCAGCCGCGGCGCCGATCAGTACGTCGTGCACGGCACGCAGGCGCACCTCGGCCGCGGGAGACGAGATCACACGGACGTCGGGCACAGCCGGAGAATACAACGCGGCTGCGTCAGATCAGGTCAGTGGCGGGCGGCCCGGCCTAGGCCGGCGACGCCGAGCAGGAACACGGGAATCGGGATGAGCGCGAACAGATACGCGCCGCCGAAGCCGCGCAGCACGACGACGTCGAGCGGGTCGGCGGGATCGTACCAGCAGGGCACGTCGGCGCCGACCGTCCAGGCGTTCAGCTCCTCGGCGCGCCCTCCCTGTCCTCCGATGCCGATGCGCGAGCCGGTGTCGAAGCCCGACGAGAACGTCTCGCGTCCGTCCACGATGTAGCGCAACCCGAGCACCGGGACATAGTTCGTCGTGTCCTTTCCGGGCCGCGTGCCGGTACGCGTCGTCGTTTGCGCGCTCAATCGCCCGCCGAGGATGGTGCACGTCGTCTCGGGCCAGCCCGTCAGCGAGTGGTAGTCGCGCCACGCCATGGCGCCCGAAGATCGACCAGAACCCGATCGCGATCATGACCGCGGCTACGGCCGCGCCAGGACCGATGCGGGACGCGATAGCGCCGCCAAGGCCGGCATCCTGCCCTGGAGGCCGGCGGACCCGCGATGCGAGGCCGTGCACCACCAGCCAGAGCAGCGCTGTGGCGGCCAGCCAGGCGAGCACGGCGATGCCCGCGGTTGTGACGCGATAACCGCCGACATCGACGCCTCCCGGTCCGGCACGCGTGCCGACGGTGATCGATTTGCGATCCCGGTGCTCGGTGCTGCTCGTGTAGTGGGCGGCCCGAACCGCAAGCGTCAACGTGTCGCCGCCGGAGTCTCGCGGCGCCAGCACTCGCACATCGAAGCGGCGCTCGGCACCACTGGGAAGCGGCAAGGTGTCCTCGATGCGCCGCGCGGCGTGGCCGATGCTGGGAGCATCGAAGCCGGCAGCATCGACCAGGAACCCCATCAGCGGCCACTCCACCATCACCGCCACCGCCCCGGCGTCGTCCTGGCCGGTGTTGCGGAGCACCACGGTGAAAGTGGTGACGTCGGCCTCCCGCGGGGCCGGCGGCGAGACGAGGATCTCGGAGCTGGCCAAGGCCGGCTGGGTGCTCACGCCGCGCAGTGTAACCGGCCCAGCCGTTGACAGAATTGAAACATCTGTTTTATACACATGTTTAACCATGCGCAAGGTCCTTCGACTCGCCCTCGTGCTGGCGCTCGTCGGCGCGGGCGGCTGGTACTACGTCGTCCAATCCCGCCCAGCGGCGCTCGTCCTGACCGGCATCGTGACCACCAACGATGTCGTCATCGCACCGCAGATCGGCGGCCGCCTCGTCGCGCTCGATGTCAAGGAAGGCGACAGCGTCACGGCGGGACAGGTGCTGGCCGAGATCGATACCGGCGAGCTGGCCGCGGACCGCGACTACTACGCGCACAGCGCCGAGAGCCTGCAGTCGTCGGTTCGCGAACAGGAGGCGGGACTCCGGCTGCAGCGCAAGCAGCTGCAGGATCAGGAAGCCCAGGCCGAGGCGTCGATTGCGACGACAATCGCCTCGCGCGCCGCGGCGGCCGCGGACGTCGAGCGCGCCAAGGTCACCTTCGATCGGACCCGCGATCTCGCCGGGAGCGGCCTCGCGCCCGCGCAGCAGCTCGACGAGGCGCGGACGTCGTACACAGCGGCGCAGGCGCGCATGGAGTCACTGGCCCGGCAGGTCGATCGCAGCGCGCCGCGCTGGCGCTGGTCCGCGCGAACGTCGAACAGATCGCGATGCGCCAGAGCCAGGTGCAGACCTCGCAGGCCCAGCTGGCCGCGGTCGGCGCGCAGCGCACAAGGCCGACGGTGCGCCTCGGGTTCGCGCAGCTCGTCGCGCCGGTGGCCGGCGTCGTCGACGTGAAGCCGGCACGCATCGGCGAAGTGGTCACCACCGGCCAGGCGCTCATGACGCTGATCAATCCCGACGACCTGTGGGTCCGCGCCGACATCGAGGAGACCTACATCGATCGCGTTCGCATCGGCGACACAGCTGACCGTGCGGCTGCCCTCCGGTGAAGAACGCCAGGGCACGGTGTTCTACCGCCGCGCGGACGCCGGCTTCGCGACGCAACGCGACGTCAGCCGCACCAAGCGCGACATCAAGACGTTCGAGACGCGCCTGCGCGTCGACAACAAGGATCGCAAGCTTGCGGTCGGCATGACGGTGTACGTGGACTGCTGGTCGTAGGGCAAGTAGAGCTCAAGGCCCAAGACCTTAGGCTCCCGTGAGCGCCATCGACGTCAGGGACATCCGCAAGCAGTTCGGCGACTTCACCGCCGTCGACGGCGTGTCGTTCGCCGTGCAGCCGGGCGAGGTGTTCGGCCTGCTCGGGCCGAACGGCGCCGGCAAGTCGACGCTCATCCGGATGCTGACGACGCTGCTGCCGCCGACCAGCGGCACGGCGATCGTCGGCGGGCATGACGTCGCGCCAACGCCGGACGGCGTGCGCCGCGCGATCGGCGTGATCCCGCAGGCGATGACCAGCGACACCGAGCTGAGCGTCGAAGAGAACCTGATCATCTTCTCGAAGCTCTACGGCGTGCCGCGCGACAAGCGGCGCCGGCTGATCGACGAGCTGCTCGCCGCCGTCGACCTCACCGAATGGCGCGACAAGCAGGTGATGTATCTCTCGGGCGGCATGCGGCGCCGCGTCGAGATCGCGCGCGGCCTGGTCCACGAGCCGAGCATCTTCTTCCTCGACGAGCCGACGACCGGTCTCGACCCGGTGTCGCGCGTCGCGGTGTGGGAGATGATCAAGAAGGTGAAGGAAGAGCGGAACCTCACGGTGCTGCTGACGACGCACTACATGGATGAAGCCGACCGGCTCTGCGATCGCATCGCGATCGTCGATCACGGCAAGCTCGTCGCGCTCGACTCGCCGCTGAAGCTGAAGGCGTCGATTCCCAGCCAGAACGCGATCGAGGTCAGCTTTTCGACCGTTCCCGCGCAGCTGGGCGGACCGCCTGAAGGCGCTGCCGCACGTGCAGTCGGTGACCAACGACGACCACATCTTCCGCATCGCGACGACCAACGGGCCGGCCACCACGACGGCGCTGGTCGCCGAGACGGCGGCGGCCGGCGTGGACGTTCAGTCGCTCGCGCGTCAAGAGCACGACGCTCGACGATGTGTTCGTGCACTACACCGGGCGGGACCTGCGCGATGCGCTGCAGGATCCGGCGCCGCGGCAGTTCTCATGCGGCGGTAGGAGGCAGCACTCATGCATCGCACCTGGGCCATCATCGAGCGCGAGCTGCGGCGCTTCCGCCGCAGCCCGTTGCTGATCATCATGTCGCTGATCTTCCCGCTGCGTGCAGCTGATCGTGCTCGGCTACGCCTTCGGCGGCAACGTGCGCAACCTGACCATCGCGGTCGTCGATCAGGACGGCGGCGCTGCCGGCGGTGCAAGGTGCGCGAGCTGGCCGGCGCGGTCGCGGCCAATGCGAAGACCTTCCACACCTGTCGCCTACGCCGACGAGGGCGCGGCGCTCGACGCGCTGCGCGACCGGCCGCGTCAACGGCGTGCTGACGATCCCGCCCGACTATTCGCGGCGCGTCGTCGGCGAGCGCGAGCCGCGGCTCGCGATCATCCAGGACAACACCGACAACTTCGTCGCGGCGACGATGGCCGGCTCGGTCGGCGGGCTGGTCGCCGGCCTCAACGCGAAGCGCCGAGCGACGAGCGGCCTGTTCAGCTCGACGCGACTCGACGTCGTCGAGCTCTATCCCTACGTGCCGTACGTGCAGTACCTGCTGCCGGGATCGATCGTGATGTCGATCTTCATGATGGTGATGATCGGCGGCGGCATCATCTTCATCGACGACAAGGCGCGCGGCCTGCACGAGGGCTACCTGGTCACGCCGATCACGCGGCTCGAGCTGATCGCCGGCTTCAACCTCTCCGGCACGATCAAGGCGGTGCTGGCCGGCGCTGGTGCTGATGACGATCGGCTCGCTCATCGCCGGCGTGCCCGACCCCTTCGATCCGATGCGCATGCTCGCGGCTGTTCGTGGTGATCGTGATCACCGCGCTCGCGCTCGTCAGCATGATGTTCCTGATCATGGTGCGGGTCTCGGATCCGCTGATGCCGCGGGCGATCTTCGGCGTCCTCAACACGCTGCTCTACTTCCCGAGCGGCGCCGTCTATCCGCAGCAGGCGTTCCCGGGCTGGATGAAGGTGATCGCGGTGGTCGATCCGTTCACCTACGCCGTGCACGCGTTCAAGAGCCTGCTGCTCAAGAACACCGGCTTCGGCGCGATCGCCTTCGACCTCGCGTTCCTGACGGTGTTCTCGATCGTGGCGATGACCTCGGCCACGCTGCTCTTCAGGCGGAGCTCTGTGATGACGAGCTGACGGCAAGCGACGACGCGGCGCCAAAGACGAACCCGGACCTGCGCCGACACGCGTCGACCGGCTGATCGAAGTCGCGGCGAAGCTGTTCGCCGACGCGGCTTCAGAACGTCGACGGTCCGCGAGATCTGCGACGCCGTCGAGCGCCAACGTCGCCGCGGTGAATTATCACTTCGGCGACAAGGCCGGCCTGTATCGCGCGGTGGTGACCGACCGCGATCGAGGTGATGCGCGAGACCAACGAGCTGTCGATCGGGCCGGGCGCGGCACTGTCGCCCGAGGAGCAGATTCGCGGCTTCGTCCGCGTGTTCGTCGCGCCTGCACGGGCGCGGACCGCCTGTCGTGGATTCACAAGCTGATGGCGCGCGAAGTGGCCGAACCCGGTGAAGCCATGCGCATCGTGATGCGAGAGGTCCTCGAGCCGCGCATGCACTACCTCCTCGGCCTCGCTGCGGAAATTTCCCGGCTGCCGGCCACCGACGTCCGCGTCGTCCGTGCCGTCCTGAGCATTCAGGGGCAGATTCTGGTCTTTGCGCGACCGCTGCCACCCAGTTCGCCCCCGGCGTGGACGCGAGCGGTCAAGGACACGTCGGCGGTTGCCGACCACATCGCCGACTTCTCGCTCGCCGCCTTGCGCGCCCTCGCCACCCAGCCAGCAGTAGCCTCGGACCGTCCGGCCCCGCCGATCTGCGGCATAATCGCGCCTCGCCCACAAGTACGCGGCTGCGCCACCGCGGACGAGGCCGTTCTATGTTTGTCGAACAGTTCGCCCTGCTCGTCCTCGAAGCGGCCGTCGATGGCTGGTCTCATTCTCGGCCTGTTCCGCGCCCGCAGCGTCCTCGGCCTCTCGCCGCTCTACATCGTGATGGGCGGGTTTCAGTATCTGGAAGCGACGCTCTCGCTGCAGGTGTCGCTCTGGCCAGGCTTCGAGGTGTATCCGGGATCGTCCGTGATGTTCACGGCCAACCTCTTCGCCGTGCTCCTGGTCTACTTGAAGGAGGACGCGCTCGAGGCGCGCAAGCTCGTCTACGGGCTGGTGCTCGCCAACGCCGGACTGACGCTGGTCTCGCTCCTCGTCAGCGCGCACTTC
Source organism: uncultured Acidobacteriota bacterium (assembly GCA_963709325.1). GTDB lineage: Bacteria > Acidobacteriota > Vicinamibacteria > Vicinamibacterales > UBA2999 > VFZN01. The sequence continues at coordinate 2,246,201 of CAVPVV010000003.1, forward strand.
GTCTTGCCCGGTATCGACACGACCACCTCGATGAGCGCGCGCGAGTTCATCAACAACGCGCAGATCGCCATCGTCGGGGCCAGCCTGTTGTTCGTGGACGTCATCGGGATCATCCTGGCCTACGAGTACGTCAGCCGCTTGACCCGGTTCGTGTTCGTGCGCCTGCTGGTCGCGCTGCTCGTGGTCGTCGCGTTCGACAACTTCTTCTTCGCCGGGTTCCTGCGCTTCGGCCGATCGGACTTTTTCGCGACGATGATCGCCGGGCTGGTCAGTAAGGCGGGGGCTACGGTGTTCTACGCGGTGGCGTTGTGGGCCTATTTGCGATTCATCGAACCGCACGACATTCCCAGCACTGAGGGTGACGTCGGCGACGTGTTCCAGATGCTGACCTACCGGCAGCGCTACGAGCAGGCGCGGGAGCAGATGATTCACGATCCGCTGACCGGCCTCTACAACCGGCTGCACTTCGAAGAGGTGGTTCCGCGCGCCCTGGCGCACGCCCGCCGCTACGACGAGCCGCTCAGCCTGCTGATCGTCGACGGCGACGGGTTCAAGCAAGTCAACGATCGCTTCAGTCACCTGGAGGGCGATCGGGTGCTGAAGCTGATTGGCGAGACGATTCGCGCCGAGGTGCGCGCCGCCGACATCGCCTGCCGCTACGGCGGCGACGAGTTCATCATCGCGCTGCCACGCACCGGCGGCGACGCCGCGCGGGCGCTGGGACAGCGCGTCCAGGTCCGGCTCCGCGAGACCTGCGCGTTCGCCACGCCACCCTACCCCTGGGGGATGCTGACCGTGACGATCGGCATCGCGTCATACCCCCAGGACGGGGAGTTCGCCTCCATCGAGGACCTGATTCGCGTCGCGGATCGCCGCCTTTACGCCGGCAAGGGCTCCGGCCGGGACATCGTCGTCTGGCAGGACGAGGGACCCCTGCCCCACGCCGCAGGGGCATGAATCGTTGCGACTGGTGCGCCGCACCTGGGTATGAGGTGACACTTTCCTCTCGAGGGGACACCGCCCCTGCAAATTTGTCGTGCTTACTCCCTGTAGACTGCTGGTTTTCGGGCGCTTCAGGCGGGTACGGGCCTTGCTGAGGGCAGGGGTGGATCCGAGGAGTTTCAGCACATGGGTATCAGCAAGCTGGTCTTCGCCGCGTTGACCATCGGGTGCCTGGCAGCGGCCGGGCTCGGTGGGTTCCTCGCGGTTCGCGCCGGGCAACCGGCGCCGGCTCTGGCAACGCCGGCCGTTGAGCCCGCCGCGGCGCCGGCCAATGCCACTCCCGGTACGGTCACCGAATCCGAAGGTTTGATCACGCCGGCTCCAGGCCCCCCCGCCGCACCAGCCTCCCCGGCAGCAACGCCGTCGAAGCCGGCGCCTCCAACTGCTCGGAGCATGCCGCCGGCCGACTCAGTGGCAGTCGAGACGCCGCGTCCCCGCAGCACCACGAACCGTCGCACGGCGCCGCCGGCCGAATCGCGGCGCAGCGATTCGACATCAGCGCGCAGCAACGCTCCCGAACCCGGCTCGCAGTCGGCATCGAACGCGCCCAACGGTAATTTCGGTACCATGTGGGAAACCCGCCCTGCGGTTGAGCCGGAGCGGCCGCCCGTCGCGGAGGAGCCGCCCGCGCCAGCCGCCCCGCCGGTGCCTGAATACGTCGATCTGGAAGTCCCGTCGGATTCCGTTCTCGGCCTCCAGGTGGAGCGGACCGTGACCAGCGACACCGCGAAGGTCGAAGACAAGGTGAGCGCTCGGGTGACCAGGGACGTGCGGGTCGGTTCGCGGGTGGCAATTCCCGCCGGCTCGGTGGTCACCGGTTCGGTGACCGAGGTCGATCGCGGCGGCAAGATGAAGGGCAAGGCGCGGCTCGCGGTGCGCTTCCACACCGTGACGCTCGCCGACGGCACGCAGCTGGCGCTTCGCACGGACGCCGTCATCCGGGAAGGCGAATCGCCGGCGCGCGAGACGGCGGCCAAGGTTGGCGGCGCGGCAATCGGCGGCGCGATTCTCGGCGCGATTCTGGGCGGCGGGCGCGGCGCAGCGATTGGCGCGGGCGTCGGCGCCGCAGGTGGCACGGCCGCCTCGATGGCCAACGATCGCAATGCGGCCACGCTGCCAGCCGGCACGAACGTCACCGTCCGCGTCCAGCAGCCAGTCACGGTCACCGTGCAGAAGGAGTAGTCGCGAACGACGCGACCCGCGCGACCCGCGCGAACCTCCAAACCCTAGCACCCCGATATTTCCTCCACCACCGTTACCGCCACGATTCGCGAGGGTCGTGGCGGATTTTTTTTGCCGCCCCGAAGCTCGCCGGGGATCATGGCGGGAGAACGCGGGTGCTCGAATGTAGGGGTATGATGACCGCCTCCGGAGGATTACAGACGATGCGTATCGCCATCACGACTGTTGCCGTCATCGCCGCTTCCGCTCTCGTGCTGGCGCAGGAGAAGCAGACTCGCGCCGGCATCACGAATTTCACCAAGGTGGACGCCGTGGTCGCCTGCGGCGGCGCCACTGAAACGTCGGCGCTCGACGGACTGAAAGCGGACGGATTCAAGTCCGTAGTCAACCTGCGGCTCGCCACCGAGCAGGGCGCGAACATCGAGGAGAACCAGGCCAAGGCAAAGGCGCTCGGCCTCAACTACTTCCACCTGCCGCTCTCGGGCGCAGCGCCGGATCCGAAGGTGGTCGATCAGTTCCTCGCGGTCATCGCGAACAAGGCCAACCAGCCGGTGTACGTTCACTGCGCGTCGGCGAACCGGGTCGGCGCGGTCTGGCTGGTGAAGCGCGTACTCCAGGACGGCTGGACCGTGGACCGCGCGACGACCGAAGCGAAGGCGATCGGCCTCACGGCCCCCCCGCTCGAGAAGTTCGCCCTCGATTACATCGCCGCGCACAAATAGGCTTCAGGCTCCAGACTTCAGGCTCCAGGCTCAAGGAGAAGAGTGTCCGCTGACACAAGCGTATACAGCGCGACAAGAAGCTCTTCCTGAAGCCTGAAGCCCGAAGCCTGGGCCTGTTTTTGGCATCAATCCTGCTGAGTTCCCGTCCGGGGACTCATCCCCTTCGCTACTGTCGGGATTCACGGCACGGAGGGATACTTCTATGCGATCGCGCTGTGCATTGTTCGTCGTGCTCGCGCTGGCGCTCCTCGTCGGGACGCCGTCGTTCGCGCGCGCACAGGGAACATACTTCACGCCCTACATCGGGAGCTCGTTCAACTCGTCGGTGGACGACTTCGATTTCGGTACCAAGCTGCACTATGGCGCGGACCTGACCTTCCTCGCGAACAACGGCCTCGGGTTCCAGATCGACTTCGGCTACTCGCCGACGTTTTTCGAGGCGGGTGAAGACGAGTTCCTCGATCTCGAATCGAAGGGCAGCGTGACGACGCTGATGGCGAATCTGGTGCTCGGCGGCGCCACCGGGCTGTACGCGTCGGGCGGCCTCGGCCTGATGCGCTCGCGCATCGATTCACCGGCGGACTTGTTCGAGTTCTCCGACAACGGCTTTGGCGTAAACGTCGGCGGCGGCCTGCGCATCGGCTCGAAGAAAGGCTTCGGCGTGAAGGGCGACCTGCGCTACTTCCGTCAGTTGAACGACCTGGGACTGGTCTACAACCTGGAGCTGGGCGACTTTTCCTTCTGGCGCGCGACCGCTGGCCTGTCGTTCGGCTTCTGACACGGACAGAGACCACGAAGGCACGAAGAACAGGGAGAACGCACGAGTTCTTTTGGGAAACCAGCGTGACATCCCAAGCAGATCTTCGTGTCGTCCCCCGTGGCCTTCGAGCCTTCGTGGTTTCTTTTGGGCACGTTTGACAGCTGGTGGCCTGGCGGGGGATACTTCAGGGTCGTTCGTGCGGCGATTTCACCGACTTGAGGGCCGCATCGAGTCCAGCTGAGCCTGGGCTCGACAACAATCTAAGTCGCGAGCCAGGCCCGCGACCAACGCGGGCTTTTTTTTTGGAGTGTGAATGGGCAACCGATACATCTTCTCTTCGGAATCGGTCGGCGAGGGACATCCCGACAAGGTCGCCGACACGATTTCGGATGCGGTCCTCGATGCCTGCCTGGAGCAGGACAAATACAGTCGCGTCGCCTGCGAGACCTACGTCAAGTCGAACGTCGTGATCGTCGGCGGCGAGATCACGACCAAGGCCAGGCTCGACTTCGCCAAGATCGCGCGCGACTGCATCCGCGAGATCGGCTACGTCAACGACGATGACGTCTTTCACGCCGATCGGGTGTTCGTGAACCTGCTGATCACACAGCAATCCCCCGACATCGCTCAGGGCGTGGACGCGAAGAAGGCGCTCGGCAAGAAGACGGCGAAGCAGGGTGCCGGCGACCAGGGCCTGATGTTCGGCTACGCCAGCGACGAGACGCCGGAGCTGATGCCGGCGCCGATCATGTTCGCACACCGCCTCGGCCGCCAGCTCACCAAGATCCGCAAGCAGGGCAAAGTTTCCTGGCTCCGGCCCGACGCCAAGTCGCAGGTCTCGGTCGTCTACGAGAACGACAAGCCGGTCGCCATCTCCAACGTCGTCATCTCCACCCAGCACGCTGCCGACGCCTCGCATGACGAGATCGAGCGCTTCTGCATCGAGGAAGTGGTCCGGAAGGTCCTGCCGGCGAAGATGCTCACCAGCGAGACCGAGTTCCTGATCAATCCCACCGGCCGCTTCGTCGTCGGCGGTCCTCAGGGCGACACCGGCCTGACCGGCCGCAAGATCATCGTCGACAGCTACGGCGGGATGGGGCGGCACGGCGGCGGCGCTTTCTCGGGCAAGGATCCGACGAAGGTGGATCGCAGCGCCGCCTACATGGGCCGCTGGGTGGCGAAGAACGTCGTCGCCGCGAAACTGGCCGCGAAGTGCGAAGTGCAGTTCGCCTACGCCATCGGCCACCCGGATCCGGTCAGCGTGCACGTCGACACGTTCGGCACCGGCGTGGTGTCCGACGAGAAGATCGTCCGCGCCATCAATAGCGTCTTCAGCTTCCAGCCGGCCGACATCATCGAGCAGCTGAAGCTCCGCCGCCCGATCTACTCGAAGACCACCAACTACGGCCACTTCGGCAAGAGCGACAAGGAACTGACCTGGGAGGCCACCGACAAGGTGACTGCCCTGCTGAAGGCCATCAAGGCCGCGGCGTAACCGACAGGAATCAGGAGCTAGGAGCTAGGAGCTAGGAACTAGGAACTAGGAACTAGGAGGGTTCCCAGTTCCTGATTCCTGGTTCCTAATTCCTTTACCTTTCACTGCCGCATCCCTTCCGTGATGATTCCAACTCTCTCGACCCCCGCTCCCTTTCCTGCATCAACGACCGCCACGATATCCCCGTAGCGAAGCGTGCCAGCTCCGGCGATAAAAAGGGTCTTGTCGCGGCGGCTCGCGTAGATCTCGCGCAAACTTGACTCGAGTGTGGCGAGGGTCACCGGCTGCTTGTTGATTGCGATCTGGCGATCGGCCTGATACTCGACCACGATCTGTTTGTCGACGACCGCGTGATCGGCGGTGGTCTCTGCCGGCAGATTGACGTCCAGCCCCTTCTGCGACAGCGGCAGCGAGGCCATGAAGATGACGAGCAGGACCAGGAGCACGTCGATCATCGGGGTAATGTTCATCTCGGACGAGGCGCGAAGCTTGGTCGGCTGCATGGCTCACTCCTATCGCGGTGAGTTCAGCTGAAACATCACCGTCACGGTCATGATGACGGGCACTGGAACGCCATTGAGGAGCGTCGGCGTGTAGACCCACTGGCGAACGGCGGTGAGCGCCGCCTCGTCGAGCAGCGGTGGGGAACGGAGGACGCGCGCCGACTGGACGCGCCCGTCCACCGCGATGGTGGCTTCGATGATCACGGTGCCCTGGATACGCGCCGCCAGGGCCGCGGGCGAGTAGATCGGCGCTACGTCGTGCACCTTCACCGGCGGCCGGATGCCTCCGCCGGGACGCACCGGCTTCGGCTCGATCTGCGACGGCGGCGGAGGCGGCGGTTCGCCGACCAGCGTTTCAATAGAGCTGACACCCGGAATCACGCCGGCCATGGACGAAGTCATGTCCGGCAGTTCGAATTGCCGGAGTGTTTCAGGCCTGATGTCCGGCGGCGCCTCGATCGGGGCTAGGTTCGGGTTCACCGGCGGCTTGGCTGGCGCCACCGACACAGGCGGGGCCGGCGGCGGAGGCGCCGGCGGGAGCGTGATCACGTAGTAGCTGATGTCCTCGGTGGCGAGTCCCGGCAAGACGACCGGACCGAGAACCGTCGCGCCGACGACGGCGAGCACCGCCAGTGCGTGAGCGGCAAGCGAAAGCGGAACGGTCAAGCGGCTCCGTGAGCCGACACGGACAGAAGGCTGCTGGACATCGCCGAACAGATCGCGAGGCATGGCTGTCTCCTTTGCGGAAGGACACGGTCACGTACTGCTCGCGGCGATCGGCCGATCTCGCGCTTCTTACCGGCTTTGACACCGGTACCGATAGAACGGGCTCAGAGGGAAGATTTGCAGGTGCAGGGGGCATAGGTGCACGGGTGCACGCGCGTGCATGAGCGCCTTGACACCGCTGTGCATCTGGCCCAACAGTGACGCTATGCGCAGAGTGCCTGTGATGCTTGTCCTGCTCGCCGCGGCGGCTGTCGCTTCCGGCGGCGGCGCGGCGGTCAACGCTCGGGCTGACCTCACCGTCAAAGGAGAGGTGGTCGAGATCGGTTGCTCGATCAGCAAGAGCAAGGACGGACGGGGCAACCCGCACGCGGCCTGCGCGCTGGACTGCGCGAGGCGAGGAGAGCCGCTTGCAGTGCTCGCGAGCGACGAGTTGTACGAATTGACCGGCGACTTCGCCGCGAACCGCAACGCGCGCCTGCTCGACTTCGTCGCCAAGTCCGTAACGATCACCGGCGAGCTGTCCGAAGCCGACGGCCGTAAGCGGCTCAACGTCAGGACCATCCGCGTCAACTGAAGGAAGGCCCATGCGACATCGTCACTTCCCGCTCGTCGTCCTCGCCCTGCTGGCGCTCGCTGCCGGTGCTGGCGCTCGCGCCCAGATGCCCGCCTCGCCCTCGATCGACGAGCTCCTCAACCTCAAACGGGTGGCGTCACCGGCGCTGTCGCCCGACGCAAAGTGGGTCGCCTACACGATCCGCGAGACGCACTGGGACGACAACGCCTACGAAACGGAGATCTGGGTCGCGCCATCCGACTCGGGAGAGCCGCACCAGCTGACCAATGCCGCCAAATCGAGCAGCCAGCCCGCCTGGTCGCCCGACAGCAGGACGCTGGGACTCATCTCGGATCGCGATGGCAAGCGGCAGATCTACCGCATCGACATGGCCGGCGGTGAAGCGGAGAAGCTCACCAGCGCCGAGGAAGGGGTGACCAGCTTCGCGTGGGCGCCGGATGGCAAGTCGATCGCCTTCACGGCTCTGGATCCGCAGACCGACGCGATGAAATCGCGCGACAAGCAGTGGGGCGAGGTGAAGATCGAGGACGAGGATCAGCGTTACACCCACCTCTACGTGCTGGATCTCGCGACGAAGAAGACGCGCGCGCTCACATCCGGCGCGTTCGTGGTCGGGAGCTTCGACTGGTCGCCGGACGGCTCGCGCATCGCCTTCGATCACCGGATCTCGAGCGACGCTGGCGAGGGCGGCTCCGCCGACATCTCGATCGTCGATGTCGCCTCCGGCACCCGCACGCCGCTCATCACTCAGCCGGGCCCCGACAGCAATCCGCGATGGTCGCCCGACGGATCGCAGATCGCGTTCGTCTCGGCCATGGCCAAGCCGTTCTACTTCTACGAGAACAGCGTCATCGCGGTAACGACACCGGGCACGACCGGAGTGACAAGCCTCACCGACGCGTTCGACGAAGACCCGTCGCTGGTGGACTGGACGACCGGAGGAATCGTGTTCTCGGCGGCGCAACGGACGGCCGCGGCCCTGTTCACGCTCGACCCGGCGTCGCATGCGATCCGCAAATACCAGGCCGGCGAGGCTTGGATCGGCACGCAGTTCTCGGTCTCGGCCGACGGTTCACATGTGGCATTCGTGGGCGCCGGACCGAAGGAGTTCGCTGACGTGTACGCCGGAGAAGTCGCCGCGATCGCTTCCGCGCGGCGCATCAGCGACACGCGCGCCCAGGTTGCCGCGTGGCCCGCGCACACGCGCGAGGTGGTTCGCTGGAAGAGCCAGGATGGGGCGGAGATCGAGGGCGTGCTGCACAAGCCGGCGGGCTTCGAAACCGGCCGGCGTTATCCCCTGCTGGTCGTGATCCACGGCGGGCCGACCGGCATCTCGCGCCCGCTGCCGTACAGCAACTACGTCGGGACCTACCCGATCGACGGGTTCCTGGCCCGCGGCGCGCTGGTGCTCGAGCCAAACTACCGCGGCAGCGCCGGCTATGGCGCGCGGTTCCGGGCGCTGAACGTGCGCAACCTCGGCATCGGCGACGCGTGGGACGTGCTCTCGGGCGTCGACTCCCTGGTGGCACAGGGTCTCGCCGATCGCGATCGGGTCGGAAGTATGGGCTGGAGCCAGGGCGGCTATATCTCCGCATTCCTCACCACGCGCCATGCCGATCGCTTCCGCGCGATTTCGGTCGGCGCAGGAATCTCCGACTGGATGACTTATTACGTCAACACCGACATCCACCCGTTCACGCGTCAATACCTGAAGGCGACACCGTGGGACGACCCGAAGATCTACGCCGACACGTCGCCGATGACGTATATCAAGCAGGCAAAGACCCCGACGCTGATCCAGCACGGCGATCAGGACCTACGCGTGCCGATTCCAAACGCCTTCCAGTTGTATCAGGGCCTGCGCGACGTCAACGTGCCGGTCCGCCTGTCGATCTTCAAGGGCTTCGGCCATGGCATCAACAAGCCCAAGGCCAACCGCGCGCTGATGGAACAGAACTGGGAGTTCTTCGGCAAGTACATCTGGGGCGAGGGAACTGCTACCCAGCGCTGAGAAAGAACCCAGTTCGTGGTTTCTCTTACTTCACGGCGGAGAACGGGATATCCAGGATCGGGTACTGCTCCCAGCCGTTGTAGTTGAAGTGCCACCACTCGTTCGGCTCGACGGTGAAGCCGTGGTGCTCCATCACCTGGCGTAGCAGGTCGCGCTTGCCGCGGGCTTCGGGCGGGCCGCCCTTGTAGTCGGGATAGGCGCGCGGTGTCATCTCGTCGTAGCCACTCGGCATCTCCACCGCGGTCCCGAACGCCAGGTCGTACATCGTCAGGTCCACCGCGCAGCCGCGATTGTGCTTCGAGCCCTGGGCCGGGTCGGCGACGAACTCGCGCTGGTAGCCGCTGGTCATGTCCCAGAACAGCTTCGTGATCGCCCACGGGCGGTATCCGTCGTGGATGAGGAGCCCATATCCAGAGCCGCGCAGTTCCTTGTGTGCCGCGACCAGGGCTTCCGCTGCCGGCCGCTGCAGGAACGCGCGCGACTCCGGGTAGACCGGCTTGCCCAGGAAGTTGTTGGTGCCGGCGTAGCGGATATCCAGCTTGATCGTCGGATCGAGCTTCACCAGTTCAACGAGATCGGCCTGCCTGGTCGCGCGCGGGTCCTTCGGCGGCCCGCTCTGTGCCTCGAGCGCGGCCGCAGCGGCTATCACGCTGCACGCGAGCAGCGCGAAAACACGAAGAACACGGAGGGAAGCACGAAGAGCACAAACGCTTTCAGGGAAATCCAGAGATCTCATCCGCGCCTCCTCGGCTGCGCCGCCAGCATACTCGCTGCCAGGCAGCAGTTATGCGGTCCCTCCAGCAATCTCCTGCCGATAGCAGTCCGACTCCCGACTCCCGGTTCCCGACTCCCGACACGATCAGTATTCGTCGAAGAAACGCTGAACCTCGCGCGGTTCTTTCGTCTTCGTCAGCGCCAGCATCAGCATGATGCGCGCCTTCTGCGGCGTCAGATGCTGCACCGCTACGGTCGGCGGCAGCGGCGGGCCGCCGGCGCCAGCTGGTCGCGGCCCAGCTGCGCCCGGCGACGACTGGAGCACGTGCTCGCCACTCGGAAACACCTGGGCGATCACCACGCCTTTTTTTCGTATGTCCGTAAACCCGTCGCGCTCGCTCGGCGAAAAGCCCGTCGTCGTGACGACCAGGCCCTGCGTGCCGTCGCCAAGCCGCGGGCCCTCGCCCCCCGGATAGGAGTAGACGAGCTCCACTTTCGGCAGGACATCAATCGTCGCGATATCGAAGTCGGTCTCGGCGCCGTGCTTGCGAACCGGGCGGAAGAAGAACTCCGGACCGTCTCCGGCGACGACGCCGACCATCCCCATCTCGCCGCCGCTGAAACCGCCGGTGCGGGGATAGAGCTTGCGGTTCTCCCGCGCCGAGATGATCCGGTCGTCCATCACCACCAGCACGCCCATGCCGCGTGCGTGTTCCGACCCCGCCGTGCGCACCGCTGACAGCAGGTTGATGGGACCATCCGGGCTGATGCCGGTAGCCGGCCGCTGCGCGCCGACGATCACCACCGGCTTGTCCGACTTCACGGTGAGGTACAGGAAGAACGCCGTCTCCTCGAGACGGTCGGTGCCGTGGGTGACGACCACGCCGCTGAGGTCGGCGCGCTGGAGGAGCTCGTTGATTCGCTTCGAGAGCGCCACCCACTGCGACGGCATGATCTCGGTGCTGGCGACGTTCGAAAACTGCTCCGTTTCGACCTGGGCGTACTTTGTCAGCTCGGGAACGCTCTGGACGATCTCGCCGACGGTGCGCGTGCCGGCCCGGTAGGCGCCGAGCGTGCCCGGCGCGTCCTGCACGCCGGCGATAGTGCCGCCGGTGGCGATGATGCGGACGGTCGGCAGGATGGCCGGCTGAGCCACCGGCTGCGGCTGGGCCGCCGCAGGCAGCGCCACCAACACGAAGAAAGCGGAGAGCCAGCGAACCATGGGCGGATCGTAGCGTACCGCTACAATGCTTCGTGCCGATGAGCGACCAGCCGCCGTCACCCCAGAAGCCGATCGTCTACTGGCATCGGGACCTTCCGCCGGTGAGCGCCGAGGTCATCGCCGATCACGTCGTCGAAGCGCTGAGCGGGCGCGTTCCCGGCACCCTCTCGCACCGCGACGAGCTCTGGGATCAGTGCTATCAGGAGCTGATGGCGTCGGCGCAGGCCCGCATCGAGCAGGAAGTGCATCGCCTGGGCGGCGACTACGCGCACGTGCACGACGAATCAATCGACAGCAAGCACGACGATGCCGCAGGCGAGGCGTGGCTGCACGGACGATTCAGCTACGTGCTCTATCGGGACGCTGGCAGGCGCTGACTCACGACGCGCGGAAGCCGCGGGCTCGCTCGCGGCCGGTCTATTGCGGCCTCCACCCGAAGCTTCGAACCGCGGCGTCAACGTCGTTGTAGACCTCGAACACGAACTTGAGCTTCAGCATCGCGAGCAGGTGATGGCTTCGCGCGGTGAGCCGCGCCAACCGCATTGCGCCGCCGTGCTGCGTGACGCGCTTCGACTCGGCCACCAGCATCCCGACCCCGGCACTGTCGATGTAATTGACACCCGACAGGTCGATGACAAACTGACGACGGCCCGCCTCGATCATCTGGTCCACGTACCGTCCGAACGCGATGTCGCCATCGTCCAGGGTGAGCTCGCCAGAGAGGATCAGCACCGACACCTCACCCTGTGGCTGGTCGGCGATTTGCAATTTCGACGGTTGAGCCATGACCCCGTCACGCGAAGCTGCGTACCGCCGTCTCGACGTCGTCGTAAATCTGGAACAGCGCCTTCAGGTTCAGCGTCGCCAGCAACTGCTGGCTCCGGGCGGTGAGGCCGGCCAGGCGGAGGACCCCGCCGTGCTGCCGGAGCCGCTTCGCCTCGGCGACCAGCCGGCCCACGCCGGAACTGTCGATGTAGCTGACGTTAGCGAGGTCGACCACGACACTGCGGCCGCCGGCGGCAACCACCTCGTCCATGTGGCGTCCGAGGGCGAGATCGCCATCACTCATTCTCATTTCCCCGGACAGGGTCAGCACCACCACGGGGCCGTGTTCCTGTCGCGAGATCTGCAGTCTCGAGTGCTCGTTCGTCATGGTCGCCGCAGGATTTCGCGAAGTATATGCGACAGCTCGCGAGGATTCGCCTGAAGCCGTCGGCGCCGGCGCCCGGGCGGGTCATTCGCCGAGCGGCACAACCTGGACAGCAGCGTCGGGGACAGCGGCGAGGAACCGGTCCAGCGTCGAGCCGCGCCACAGCAGTTCCCACCGGGTTCGCGCCGTCTGCCCGAAGATGACGTGGGTCACACCTTCACGCTGCGCAAACGCGATCAGTCCGTCGGAAGGACGTTCGGCCCTGACCCGCACCACCGTGGCGCCAAGACTTTCGGCGAGGCGAATATTTTCCTGCAGCGCCTCCGCGTCACCGGGCCGGATGCGCCCCGGCTTTTCCCGCGGCGTCTCCACGAAGACGGCGTACCATCGCGCGCCGAGCCGCCCGGCGATTCGGGAGCCGGCACGAATCACGCGTGGCGCCTGCGCGTTCGAGCTCATGCAGACCATGACGCGCTCGGGAATCAGCGCCGGTTCCAGTCCCTCCCGGGCCCGGTAGCTGGCCGCCTTCTGCCCCACCTCGTCGGCCACCGCACGCAGGGCGAGTTCGCGCAGCGTGGACAGATTTCCCTTGCGGAAGAAGTTCGTGAGCGCCTGCTCCACCTTTTCCGGCTTGTAGATTTTTCCTTCGCGCAGGCGATTGCGAAGCTCTTCCACCGTCACGTCGACGTTCACGACTTCATCAGCCCGATTGAGGAACGTGTCGGGCACCGTCTCGCGCACCCGCACGCCGGTCGCGCGGGCCACCGCGTCGTTGAGCGTCTCGAGATGCTGGATGTTGACGGCGGTCATCACGTGTATACCCGCGTCGAGGAGCTCGATGACGTCCTCGTAGCGCTTCTCGTGGCGGCTGCCGGGCACGTTGGTGTGGGCGAGCTCGTCAACGACGCACAGCTGCGGCCGGCGAGCGATGATCGCGTCGGTGTCCATCTCCTCGAGCGTCACGCCGCGGTACTCGATACGCCGGCGCGGGATCAGCTCCAGATCCTGCAGCTGCGCCTCGGTGTCGCTCCTGCCGTAGGTCTCGACCAGGCCGACCACGACGTCGAGTCCGCGGGCCCGGAGCGCCAGCGCGTCGCGCAGCATCTCGTAGGTCTTGCCGACGCCGGGCGCCGCGCCGATGTAGACCCGCAGCCGGGCCCGCTCGGTCTCCTTGATCCGTTCGAGCAGCGCGTCTGCCGATGGGCGCCTTTCGGTCATTGCGGCCTATTGCTGAAGCGGCGAGCGCTCGTCGAGCGCGAGGTTGAGGAGCAGCACGTTGACGACCGGTTCGCCGAGGAACCCCAGCTGCCTGGCCTCGATGCGCGATTCAACGAGCTGGCGCAGCTCGGCCTCCGGCATGCCACGCTGACGGGCCACGCGTGAGACCTGGTAGAGCGCCGCGGCCGGGCTGATGTGCGGATCCAGTCCAGATCCGGACGCGCTGACCAAATCGATCGGCACCGGGGCGCCCGGGTTGTCCTTCTGCAGCCGGGCCACGTCGGCGGCGACGCGGTCGATTAGCTTCCTGTTGGTCGGACCGAGGTTCGATCCCGACGAAGCGCCCGCGTCGTAGCCGGTGCCGGCCGCCGACGGGCGCGAGTGGAAGTAGCCGGCCGAGGTGAACGGCTGCCCGATGATGCGCGAGCCGATCACCCGTCCGTTCCGTTCGATCAGCTGGCCGTTGGCCTTGTCCGGAAACAACACCTGCGCGAGCCCGGTCACCACGAGCGGGTAGACGAGCCCGAGAAGGACGGTCGTGACCAGCGTCATCAACGTCGCGGTCTTCAGATGTCGAGTCATGAGGTCTCTGCCTTCTTTGCCTTCTGCCTTCTGCCTTGTCACGCAAGCCCGATCGCCGTGATGAGCACGTCGATCGCCTTGATGCCGATGAAGGGCGCGACGATGCCGCCCAGCCCGTAGATGAGCAGGTTGCGACGGAGCAGCGCCGGCCGCGCTCATCGGGCGGAACTGCACGCCGCGCAGTGCCAGCGGCACCAGCAGCACGATGATGACCGCATTGAAGATCACCGCCGACAGGATCGCGGACTCCGGCGTTTGCAGCCGCATGACGTTGAGCGCCTGCAGCTGTGGGTAAGCCACCAGGAACATCGCGGGAATGATGGCGAAATACTTCGCCACGTCGTTCGCGATGGAGAACGTCGTCAGGGTTCCGCGCGTCATCAGCAGCTGCTTGCCGATCTCGACGATCTCGATCAGCTTGGTCGGGTTCGAGTCGAGGTCGACCATGTTGCCGGCCTCCTTCGCCGCCTGGGTCCCGGTGTTCATGGCCACGCCGACGTCCGCCTGCGCGAGGGCGGGGGCGTCGTTGGTGCCATCGCCGGTCATGGCGACGAGCTTGCCTGCCGCCTGCTCGCGCTTGATCAGCGCCATCTTGTCTTCGGGAGTCGCCTCGGCGAGGAAGTCGTCTACGCCAGCCTCCTTCGCGATCGCCGCCGCCGTGAGTGGGTTGTCACCGGTGATCATCACGGTCTTGATCCCCATCGCGCGGAGCGCGTCGAACCGCTCGCGCATCCCGCCCTTGACGACGTCCTTCAAGTGAATCACGCCGAGGGCGCGACCGTGGTCGGCGACGACGAGCGGGGTACCGCCGGCGCGGGCGATCCGCTGCACCGTGTCGGTGAGCTCGGATGGGATGGTGCCGCCCATGGACCGCACGTAAGCGCTCACCGACTCCGCGGCACCCTTCCGAATCTGGCGCTGGCCGAGATCCACGCCGGACATGCGGGTCTGCGCGGTGAACGGCACGAAGGTCGCCCCCTGCGGCGCCATTTCCCGGCCCCGCAGCCCGAACTTCTGCTTGGCGAGCACCACGATGGAACGCCCTTCCGGCGTCTCGTCCGCCAGCGAGGCGAGCTGCGCGGCGTCGCCCAGCTCGGCCTCGCTGATGCCGGGCAGCGGCAGGAACTCCGCGGCCTGGCGGTTGCCGAGCGTGATCGTACCCGTCTTGTCGAGCAGCAACGTGTGGACGTCGCCCGCGGCCTCCACCGCACGCCCCGACATCGCCAGCACGTTGTGCTGCACCAGGCGATCCATGCCGGCAATGCCGATCGCCGACAGCAGACCGCCAATCGTCGTCGGTATCAGACAGACGAGCAGCGAGACGAGCACGAAGACCGACTGCGGCGCGCTCGAGTAGACGGCGAACGGCTGCAGCGTGACGACCGCCATCAGGAAGATGATCGTCAGCCCCGCCAGCAGGATGTTGAGCGCGATCTCATTGGGCGTCTTCTGCCGCTCGGCGCCTTCGACGAGCGCGATCATCCGGTCCAGGAACGTCTGCCCCGGGTCCGACATGATCCGCACCTTGATCCAGTCGGAGAGGACCTTGGTGCCGCCGGTGACCGCGGACCGGTCGCCCCCTGCCTCCCGAATCACCGGCGCCGACTCGCCCGTGATCGCCGACTCGTCCACCGAGGCGACACCTTCGAGGATTTCGCCGTCCGACGGAATGAACTCGCCGGCATGGACCATGACGATGTCGCCCTTGCGGAGCGCTCCGGCGGGAACCTTCTCAACGCTCCCGTTGACCAGTCGATTGGCCGTGGTCTCGGTGCGCGTCTTCCGCAGGGTGTCGGCCTGCGCCTTGCCCCGCCCCTCGGCCATCGCTTCGGCGAGGTTCGCGAACAGCACCGTGATCCAGAGCCACAGCGTGATCTGGAGCTCGAACCCGACCCCGGCGTGCCCCTGAAGAAGATCGCGCACCAGGAGGACGGAGGTGAGGACGGCGCCGACTTCGACGACGAACATGACCGGATTCCGGACCATCAGCCGCGGGTCCAGCTTGCGGAACGCGTCGGTCACGCCGGCGCGAACCAGCATGGGATCCCAGATGCTCAGTTTCTTGACGTGTGCCATGACGATTGCTTTCGCCCTCTCAGAAGGTGGTCCCGGCCTGCATCAGGAAGTGCTCGACGATCGGCCCGAGACTGAGCACGGGGAAGAATGTCAGGACGCCGACGATGACGATCACGCCAACCAGCAGGGTGGTGAACAGCGGGGTCGTGACCGGGAAGGTGCCGAGTGACGGCGGCACCTGTGTCTTGCGCCCCAGGTTGCCGGCAAGGGCGAGCATCGGAACGATGATGAGGAAGCGGCCGATCAGCATGGCCGCGCCGATGCTGCTGTTGTACCAGAGCGTGTTGGCGGAGATGCCGGCGAACGCCGAGCCGTTGTTGCCGGTGCCCGAGGTGTAGGCGTAGAGAATCTCGGACAGGCCGTGCGGCCCGCCGTTCGCGATGCTCGACGTGCCGAAGCCCGGCGACACCGACGCGATTCCGGTGAGCACCAGGATCGTCAGCGGGAAGACGAGCACGGCCAGCATTGCCATCTGGACGTCGAAGGCCTCGACCTTCTTGCCCAGGTATTCCGGTGTGCGGCCGACCATCAGCCCGGCGATGAACACCGACAGGACGACGAAAATCAGAATGCCGTACATGCCGGCACCGACTCCGCCGAAGATGACCTCGCCGAGCATGATGTTGACGAGCGGCACCAGCCCTCCGAGCGGCGTGTACGAGTCGTGCATCGAGTTCACGGCGCCGCAGCTGGCGTCGGTAGTGACCGTCGCGAAGAGCACCGAACTGGCCAGGCCGAAGCGGGCCTCCTTGCCTTCCATGTTGCCGCCAGGGCACATCGCGCCCGGTGCCTGATCGGTGCCGGCGAGCATCGGGTTGCCCTGCGCTTCCGCCCAGTACGCGGTCGTCACGCCGGCCAGGAACAGAAAGGCCATCGCGGCCCAGACCGCCCATCCGTGCTTTCTGGACTTCGTCATCAGACCGAGCGTGTAGGTGAGACCGGACGAGATCGCGAAGATCGCGAACATCTCGATGAAGTTCGAGAGGGGTGTCGGGTTCTCGTAGGGGTGGGCGCTGTTGGCATTGAAGAACCCGCCGCCATTGGTGCCCCACTCCTTGATGATTTCCTGAGAGGCGACCGGCCCTTGTGCGATGACCTGCTCGGTGACGATGGTCTTTGTGTCCTTCCCATCCACCGTGGCGGTAACGGTCTGCGGATCGACGAGCTCGGCGCGATCGTACGGCTTCAGGTTCTGCACGACACCCTGCGACACCAGAAGCAATGCGCCAACCAGCGAGAACGGCAGCAGCACCCACAAGGTGGCGCGCGTCAGATCCACCCAGAAATTGCCAATCGTGTCGCGGTTACTCCCGGCAATGCCCCTGATGAACGCGATGGCGAGCGCGATGCCGACGGCGGCGGACACGAAGTTGTGGTACGCGAGCCCCGCCATCTGGGTCAGGTAGCTCATCGTCGACTCGGGCACGTACGACTGCCAGTTGGTGTTGGTCGTGAACGAGGCGGCGGTGTTGAAGGCCAGGTCGGGGGCGATCGGTGGAAGGCCCTGCGGGTTGAACGGCAGCCACGCTTGCAGCCGCATCAGCGCGTAGAGCGCCACCATCGACACCAGGCTGAACGCGAGCATCGTCAGGCCGTACTCGGTCCAGTGCATCTCGTGTTCGTCGTCGACCCCGGTCACCCGGTAGATCGCGCGCTCGATCGGTCGCAGTACCGGATCGAGTAAAGTGCGCTCGCGCTGGAACACCCGCGCCATGAAGCGGCCAAGGGGCGCGGTCACGGCTGCAATGACCGCCAGGTAGAGCAGGATCTGCAGCCAGCCGTTCGCAGTCATGTCAGAACTTCTCCGGACGCAGCAGCGCGTAGACGAGATAGCCGAGCAGCATCACCGCAATCAGAAGACTCGCAGTGGACTCGAGGGTCACGGATGCCTCACTGCAGCTTGCGGCAGCCGGCGACATATGCCGCGCCGGCGAGGAAGAACAGAACGGTGGAAACGAGGAACATGACGTCGAACATGTGATTACCAAGTGCCTTTCTTGTTGCCGATCACCCAGATGCCGCCGATGAGCAACGTGTTCTGGTGATTCCGCAAGTCAATGAAGTCCAGCGGTCCTGGGAAGAACGGCTGGTCGGACGAGTCGCGCCGAAACTCACCGCGAACCAGGAACCCGTCCGCGAACTTGTACTCGGCGGTGATCGTGAACTCCTGCAGCAACTGATCGGCCCCGCTGAACAACCCCTCGTCGTCGAGACGCTCGTATCGAATACCGACGCCGACCGGCTTGTTCAGCTGAAAGCGCGCGTAGACGCCAAGCCCTTCCGTCGAATGCGACTCGGCGTCGGTGGCCAGCTCGTTGGTGACGTAGTTGACGTCGAGTCCGAGACTGAGCGCCGCAGTCGGCGTGTAGGTGGCATAGGTGTCGAACACGCGGAAGAAGCCGTCGGGACCACCCGGTGCTCCCTGATCGGATTGCTCCTGGCCGACGTAGTAGTTCACGGTCCAGGTCAGCTGCGACACCGGCTTGACGATCGCGGCGAAGTGATTCGACTTGTAATCGTTGAACTCCTCGGTCTGCTGGACACCGTTGGTGAGCATGTAGAGCACCGAGACCTTGTCGTTGACCGGGAAAGTCACGCGAAGCCCGGTGTGATAGAACGGCAGAAAGTTGAACAGGTAGGCGCGCGAGAACGCCTGGTTGTCCTTGGCGTAGTTCGTCTCGTAGCCGAGCATCGAGGCGAACTTGCCGAAATCGGTCTGCAGCCCTTTCGGCCCGACCGGAAAGAGATAGGTACCGTAGACCTGCCAGATGTTGCGGTACACGTCGGGCCGCGGCTCGTTGGCGGGGCTGCCCTGCACTGTTTCGGTCGCCTGACCCCACTGCAGATCGGCACGCAGGCCGTAGCGGCGGCCGGCGTCCACGTCGGGCGGGGCGTCCACGACGAACGCGGCTTGCTGGATGCCGAACGTGTTCGCCCTGGTGTCGTAGGCGCGCAGCGGAATGATGCGGGTCGGCGGGTGGTTCCAGTCGTACTCGTAATACGCCTCGAGGGTGACACCGAAGACGATGTTCCGCCACGGATTCGGCGGATCGGCAGGCGCCGGGGTCTGGGCCGGATCGTTGCCCCCGCCCGGACTTCCCTCGGTCTGCCCCGCAGCAGGCGAGGCGATGATCAATGTCAGCAGGAGGACCAGAAACACGAGCACGATGCACTCTCCTTGTCACGTTACCGAGCGCCGCCTGAGACCCAACAAAGATGTTCCTGAGAAAGGACTGAGAACCAGCCGTCGGCGCCGCGTCCATTCTCAGGGACTTTTCAGGAAGTCCTGAGGCCTTCCTCTGGCGGGGCGGACGTAGCTTGAATCGAGAGGGCCTGGATATGAAAGGCAGCGGTCGAATGCCAGCGTGGATGGGCGCCGCCGGCGCCGCTGCATTCGTCGCGTTCGCCGGCGGCGCCACGGCCTGCAATCACCCGGCGGCGATGACCCAGCTGTTGGACGCGCAGGCAAAGACGTCGGCGCTGCACGCGACGTTCACGCGCTCGCTCGAGGCGGGAAACCGGGCCGTGATGGCGGCCGACGACAAGACTGCCGCCGAGGCCGCGAACGAATCGCGGGATGCAGCCGCAGCCATCGAACGGCAGCTCCCCGAGCTCCAGCAGGTCTTGGAGGCGCTGACCTACCAGATCGAGTTGAAGCGGCTGGACGGCTTCAAGCCCCGTTTCGAGGAGTATCGCCGGCTGAACGAGGACGTCCTCTCCCTGGTCCTGGAGAACACCAACGTCAAAGCACAGCGCCTGTCGTTCGGGCCGTCGTCCGAGGCGGCCGAGGCGTTCCACCGGGCCATCGAAGCCGTGGCCGCGGGAGCTTCAGACTCTGGCTCCTGCGCAGCCCGCGAGCAAGCCGCGCGTGGATGGGCATCGCTGCTGGAGATTCGCGCGCTCTACCCGCGGCACATCGTCGAAGCCGATGACGCCGAGATGACGAACCTGGAAGCGCAGATGACTGCGGCGGCGGCGCGCTCGAGGGCGGCGCTGGATACAATCGCGAAGTACGTCCCGCAAGGCAGCGGCCCGCTCGCGGATGCCGGTGCCGCACTCGATCGCTTCATGAGCATCCACGCTCAGATCCTCGACCTGTCCAGGCGCAACAGCAACGTTCGAGCCCTCGCGCTCTCGCTGGGAAGGAAACGCTCGGCGGCTGCCGAAGCGGAGGCCGAACTGAGCGCGCTCCAGGAGGCGCTGCAGTCGCACGCGTTCAACGCGACGCGGTAGTTTCGTCAGCTGGATCGCGCCCGGCCACCGCCGGCGGCTCGTCGGGATGGTGCTCGAGCCAACGGCACCAGGCTGCCGCCAGCCCGATCGTGAGGGCAGACCTTACGACCAGCGGCGCGACGGTAATGAACCACAAGACCGCCGCGCTCAGAAGCACGATTCCACCCAACACCGCGGCGCGGGGCGCCGCCCCTGCACGATCGACCAACGACGACCAAAAGCGGCGGCCCATAGGTACAGACTAGGAGCCGGCACCTCAAATCGGGCCAAGAAGTCCCTGAAAAGTTCCTGAAGCACTAATTCGGCTCGGTGGCGAGCCGGTATCCGACCCACGGATCGCTCAGCAGGTACCGGGGCCGCGCGGGATCGGGCTCGATCTTCTTGCGCAGCTGCGCCACCAGCGTCCAGAGGTGCTCCGGTTGTTCGACGGCGTTGGGCCCCCAGATGGCCTTCAGAATCGCGCGGTGCGTCAGCACCCGATCGTGGTTGCGGGCCAGCAGCGAGAGCAGCTCGAACTCCTTGGGCGTAAGACGGATGTCCTCGCCGCCGCGCACCACCAGGCGGCGGTCGTAGTCGACGGCGAGGTCACCGACGGTGAGCGTGCCGGTCTGGGCCGTCTCGTCGGCCGCCACGCGCCGCAGCGCGACGCGGATCCGCGCCAGCAGCTCCTCGGGACCGAACGGCTTCGTGACGTAATCGTCGGCGCCGTTGTCGAGCGCCCGGACCTTGTCGGCCTCCGCGCCGCGGGCCGACAGGACGATGATCGGCACCGGCGATGTCGCGCGAATCCGCCGGCAGACCTCGACGCCGTCGAAGTCGGGCAGACCGAGGTCGAGCACGATGAGCGCCGGAGTTCGGGCGCTGAACGCGGCCAGGGCGGCGGCGCCCGTACCGGCGATCGCCACCTCGTAGCCTCGCGATCGCAGCAGCGGTCCGACTGCCCGCTGGATGGCCGCTTCATCGTCTACGAGCAGGATGGAAGGTCGATCCGTCATGAGGATAGGGGGTCGGCTTGGAATGCCTTGACCGCGACCGGAATCACCATCGTGAACTGGGCGCCGCCGTCGGCGCAGTTCTCGGCCCAGATCCGGCCGCCTTCGGCGGCGAGCAGACCGCGCACGATCCACAGACCCATCCCGGTTCCCGAGGTGTGCGCCCGCCCCTCGGCCCCGCGATAGAAGCGATCGAACAGACGGGGCAGGTCGACGGACGAGATGCCGGGGCCGTGATCGCGCACGGACAGCACGAGCCCGCGTTCGTCGACCGCCGCCGAGACCCGTATTGCCGATCCCGTTGGCGTGTACTGCGCCGCGTTCTCGAGCAGGTGGGCCAGCGCCGACGCGGTCAGCCGTGGATCGAGCTGGACGACGGAATCGCCGTCGAGGACGACATCGACCGTGTGCCGATCGAGAGCTGGCCCGATCTGATCGCGGGCCGCCGCCACGATCTCGGATACGTGGGTCCACTGCGCTTGGCTGGTCACCGCGTTCGCATCGATGCGGGCCATGTCCAGCACGTTCTCGAATAGCTGCGTCAGTCGTGCCGACTCGGCCAGGATCAGGTCGCTCTGCTCCCGGCGCTCGTCCGGGGACAGCTCTCCGGCCTTCAAATTGCTCGCCGCAACGTTGATCGCCGTGAGTGGCGTCCGCAGATCGTGGCTGAGCGAAGCCAGGAGCGCCGTCTTCAACTGCTCTTCCTGTCGTGCCAACGCGCCGGCCTTGAGCTCGCCGAGAAACCGCACCCGCTCGACGGCGATCGCGACGACGCCGGCCAGCGCGTCGAGCGTGCCCGGCTCGACGGGCCGCTCGGCCGCGGCGAGCACGCCGATCGGCCGGGTGCCGGCGCGCAGCGGGACCAGCCGGACCTCGCGACCGTCGACGACGCTGACGCGCTGGCCGGTGTAGGTCCTGGAATAGGCGTCGAACTCGAGCGAGGTCTGCGCGGACGCGAATGCCGACGCGAGTTCACGCGTGTCGAGCGGAACCTGCAGCGGACCGGCCGGGTGCACGTCCCACTGCCCGTCGCGCGGCAGCGCCACGGCAACGAACTCGAGATCGAACCGCCGCGCCACCGCTCTCGCCAGAACGGTCAAGGCGTCTGGGCTGTCGGAGATCTGCAGCACGTCGCGGCCGAGATCGAAGAGCCGCGCCACCTCGTTGCGGCGCTCGAGGGCGTCCTCGGTCCGCTCACGCGCAACCGACGACAAGTGACTGGCGACGAGGCTGACGGCCAGGAACGCCACCAGCGCGCCCCAGTTCTCTGGGTCGGAGATCGTGAAATTACCGATCGGCGGGAGGAAGAAGAAGTTCAGGGAGAGCATCGCCGCGATCGATGTGATGACGGCGACCCGCAGGCGGGAGGTTGTCGCCACCACGAGCACGATCAGCAGGTAGGTGGTCGAGACCGTGGACGCGCTCGAGACCGCAAGAAGCTGCAGCGCGACAGTGACGCCGGCGAGGGCTGCACCGGCCAGCGCGAGCCGCACGCCGTCTTCGCGTCCGGTCGTCATGTTGCGCCATTATGCGCCACGGCCGAACAGCCACCTGACGACCGCGCCGAAACGCGCTGCCCAGGCGCTCTCGCTGTGAGTGGCGCCTTCGTATTCGGCGTAGTGCAGGTCGGCGCCAGGCGTCCACCCCGCCCCGACGAGCGCGGCTTTCAGCATCCGCGCATCGTCCAGCGCCCGTCGGCCTTCGGCCGTGCCCATATCGGTCCAGATGCGCAGCGGCGGACGCGGGCGGGCACGGCGGATGGTCGAGAGAATCATGCGCCGGTCCCACCAGACCGAGGGGGACATCGCGGCGACCGACCCGAACACAGCCGGGTGCGTGAAGCCGATGTACAGCGACACGAGCCCGCCGAGCGACGATCCGGCCAGCGCGCTGCCGGCGGCATCAGTGCGGGTGCGGTAGGTGCGATCGATGAACGGCTTCAGCTCCTCGACGATGAAGCGGCCGTAGCCGCCTGCCAGGCCGCCGCCGAGGCGCGAGTCTTTCGTGGGCGTGTACTCGTGGATTCGTGACGTCCCGGTGTTATCGATTCCGACGATGACCAGCGGCGGGACCAGGCGCTCGGCGATCAGCTCGTCGAGCGTCTCGCCGGCCCGCCAATGCTGCCCGCGGACGTGCGCGCGGTCGGGCTCGAACAGGTTCTGCCCGTCGTGCATGTACAGGACCGGCAGCGGATCGGCGCCCTGCTCGTAGCCGGGCGGGAGGTAGACGGTGAGGTCACGCTGCAGGTCGAGGAAGGCCGAGGCAAACCGCGAGTGGCGTCGAAGGGTGGGTGCCGGCGCGGTCATCGAGGCGAGGCTCCAGTATAGGATCTCGGGGTTCTCGGGGTTCTCGGGGTTCTCGAGGTTCTCGAGGTTCTCGAGGTTCTCGGGGTTCTCGGTCCTCGACGAATCTCGGGCCGACCGTGAGCTGGTCGAAGGGTCGGGGTTCGAGGCTATGCATCGCGAATACCATCGCTGGTTCTCGCGCTCGCTGCAGCGTGAGATGGAACTGCTCTTCTTCGGCCACGACGGGCCGCCGATGCTCGTCTTTCCGACGTCGATGGGCGCGTTCTACGAATTCGAGGACCGCGGCATGATCGGCGCGCTCGCCGGCAAGCTCGCCGATGGGCACCTGCGGCTCGCGTGCATCTCGTCGGTCGATGGCGAGAGTTGGTACAACCGGCGCGCGCACCCGCGGCACCGGGTGCTGCGGCACCTGCAGTACGAGGACTACATCCTCAACGACGTCGTCCCCTTGATTCGGCACCTGACCTGGCGCGACACGATCGGCGTGACCGGCTGCAGTTTCGGCGCCTACCACGCGATGGCGTTCGCGCTGCGGCATCCCTACACGTTCACGTGGTGCGTGACGATCGGCGGCGCGTTCGAGGTCCGGCCGTTCCTCGACGGCTACTTCGACGAGGACTGCTACTTCCTGGACCCGACGGCATTCCTGCCCGGCCTCGGCGACCCGTACTATCTCGATCAGCTCCGGCGGAACAAGTTCGTGCTGGCCACCGGCGATCACGACATCTGCCGCGGCGCCAACGAGCACTTCTCCGGGCTGCTCTCGGCCAAGGGCATCCCTCATAACCTGCACGTCTGGAACCACTCGAAGCACGACTGGCCCGACTGGCGCCCGATGGCCTCGGCGTATCTGCCCTAGGAGGCTCCAGGCTCCGGGCTTTAGGCTCTAGGCATGAGACGGTCGCTGCAATAAGCTGATGAGGACTTGAGCTGTATTTCCTAGAGCCCAGAGCCTGAAGCCTAGAGCCTGCCCTATGCCCAAGATTGGCGTCCTCTTCGGAATGGAGAACACCTTCCCAGGCGCGCTCGTCGAGCGGATCAACGCCATGGAGGTGCCGGGGGTCACCGCGGAATTCGTGCAGACCGGCGCGGCGCGCATGGCCGAGCCGTGCGGCTACGACGTCGTCGTGGACCGCATTTCGCACGACATTCCTTTCTACCGGGCGTGGCTGAAGAACGCAGCGCTCTCGGGCACGCGGATCATCAACAACCCGTTCTGGTGGAGCGCGGACGACAAGTTCTTCAACTACGCGCTCGCGACCAAGCTCGGCGTGGCGATCCCGCCGACCGTGGTCATTCCCCACAAGGAGCATCCGGCGGGGACGACCGACCGGTCGATGCGCAACCTGCACTACCCGCTCGACTGGAAAGGCATCTTCGGTTACGTCGGGTTCCCCGCCTTTCTCAAGCCGTTCGACGGCGGCGGCTGGCGCGACGTGCACAAGGTGAACACGCCCGAGGAGTTCTTCAAGGCCTACGACAGCACGCGCGATCTGTGCATGACGCTGCAGCGCGGCGTCAACTTCAAGGAGTACTTCCGCTGCTACGTCGTCGGGCAGGAGAAGGTGCACATCATGCCCTACGATCCGCGGTCGCCGTTCCACGAGCGCTACGTGCGGAACCCTCCGGCCTACGACCAGGCGCTGCTGGATCGCGTCGAGCGCGACGCATCGACGCTGTGCCGCGCGCTCGGCTACGACTTGAACACGGTGGAGTTCGCCTGCGAGGACGGCATTCCGTACGCGATCGACTTCATGAACCCGGCCCCGGACGCCGACCTGCACTCGGTGGGCCAGGCCAATTTCGAGTGGATCGTCAACGCCGTCGCCGAGCTTGCCGTCAAGAAGGCTGCTGAGGCGCCCGCGCCAATGGAGTACCGCTGGGCCGCGATGCTGCGCGGCTAGCGGCGTCTTCAATGACACCTACCTTCACGATTGGCATCGAGGAGGAGTACCAGACGCTCGACCCGGACACCTACGATCTGCGCTCCCACATCAACACCCAGATAATGGCGGAGGGGAAGCGGCAGCTCGATGAGCGGGTCAAGGCCGAGATGCACCAGGCGGTAGTGGAAGTCGGCACCGGCGTGTGCCGCTCGATTCGCGAAGCCCGCACCGATCTTGTCAACCTCCGGCGATCGATCGTCAACCTGGCGAACAAGAACGGGCTGCTCCTGGTCGCCGGCGCCACGCATCCGTTCGCCGACTGGCGCGAGCAGGACATCTCCCCCGACGAGCGCTATCTGCAGGTCGTGGAGGACATGCAGCTGGTGGCCCGATCGAACCTGATCTTCGGCTTGCACGTCCACGTCGGCATCGAAGACCGCGAAACCCTCATCCAGATGATGAACCAGGTGCGCTACTTCCTCCCGCACCTGCTCGCGATCTCCACCAACTCGCCATTCTGGCTCGGCATGAACACCGGCCTGAAATCGTACCGCTGCAAGGTGTTCGACAAATTCCCGCGCACCAACATTCCCGACACGTTCTCCAGCTGGGCCGACTACGACAACTTCGTCAACCTCCTGGTCCGGACCAAGTGCATCGACAACGCGAAGAAGATCTGGTGGGACGTGCGGCCGCACCCGTTCTTCTCGACGCTCGAGATCCGCATCTGCGACATCCCGCTGCGGGTCGACGAGACACTCGCCATCGCCGCGCTCATCCAGGCGACGGTCGCGAAGCTGTACAAACTGCACGCCCGCAACCAGGCGTACCGGGAATACAGCCGCTCGCTGCTGATGGAGAACAAGTGGCGCGCATCCCGCTACGGGATCGCCGGCAAGCTGATCGACTTCGGCCTCCAGAAGGAAGTCGAAGAAAAACACCTGATTCTCGAGTACCTGGACTTCGTCGACGATGTGCTCGACGAGCTCGATTCACGGGCGGAGGTGAGCTACGTCCGAAAGATGCTCGAGCATGGCACCGGCGCCGATCGGCAACTGCATGTATTTTCGGAAACCAACGATCTCCGGGCGGTCGTTGCGTATATGGTTGAGGAGACGAAGGCCGGGCTATAAGCAGAAGGCGCAAGGCAGAAGGCAGAACACAAGATGATCGCGGCGCGGCGGCAAGCGTTCAATCAGGCGTGGAACGAGACGCAGTACGAACGGCTGCTCTCGATCGTCACGGAGGCCGCCGGCAGCGCCGCGCAGTTCCCCATTTCTGAAACGCCCTGCTTTTTTACCCGCGATTTCATCGACGGGCTCGCGCAGACGGGAGCCCAACTGGTCCGGCAGCTCGAAGGCAATCCCGCGGCCATGGCCGCCGCCGACCAGATCGTCCCCGAGCGCTTTACCGGCCCCGGCGAAGATCCCGTCCCACGGTTCGTCCAGGTGGACTTCGGCCTGGTGCGCACGCCCGAAGGCCGGATCGAGCCGAAACTCGTCGAGCTTCAGGCCTTCGCCTCGCTCTACGGCCTTCAGCCGATTCTCGCCGAGGCCTACCGCACCGCGTTCCGCCTTCCGGCCTCGCTGGACATCTTCCTCGGCGGTCACACCGCCGCCACCTACGACGCCCTTCTCCGGAGCGTTATCGTCGGCGAGCACGATCCGCAGGAAGTCGTGCTGATGGAGATCGAGCCGCGCTGGCAGAAGACCTGGCCAGACTTCGCGGTCACGGAGAAGGCGTGGGGCGTCCGGGCCGTGGACGCGGCCGCCGTGAGGCGCGAGGGACGGCAGCTCTTTTACGATCGCGACGGGCGTTTGACCCGGATTCGGCGCATCTACAACCGCGTCATCCCAGACGAGCTCGATCGCAAGGGCGTCGAGCTGGCCTTCGATTATCGTGACGACCTGGACGTCGAGTGGGCCGGCCACCCTGCGTGGTACTTCCGCATCAGCAAGTTCTCCATTCCGTGGCTGCAGCACCGGGTGGTGCCAAAAACCTGGTTCCTGCACGAACTCCCGGAGCTCCCGGCCGATCGCGAGAACTACGTGCTCAAGCCGCTCTACTCGTTCGCCGGCGGCGGCATCGTGTTTGGTCCTACCGACGCCGACATCGCTGCCATTCCGGCCGAGGAGCGGATGAATTACATCCTTCAGGAGCGGCTCGCGTTCACGCCGCTCATCGAGACGCCACACGGCCCGACCCAGGTGGAGATCCGCATCATGTACGTCTGGGCCGAGCAGTTGCGGCCCGTGCTGCCGCTGCTGCGCATGGGGCGGGGCAAGATGATGGGCGTCGATCACAACAAGGGTCTGAGCTGGGTGGGTGCGTCGGCCGCACTCATCGAGGCCTAGAGGTGAGCCGGGGAGCGGCGTTTGCCGTCACGCTTGGCGCGCTCGTCGTCAGCACGGCCATCGGCTTCGCCTTGCAGCCGCTGGGTCCGGGCGCCGGCATCCGGTTCCTGCTGTTCGTGCCGCCGATCCTGGTCGCCGCGTTGACCGGCGGGTTCCTGCCGGCGCTTTTCGCAACGTTCCTCGGCGCGATTCCCGCCGAGCTGTTCTTCGGCAGCCCCGAGTTCTCTATCGCGTTGCTGAAAGACGACGCCTATCCGCTCGTCCTCTACATCGCGATCGGCATCGGCATCGCGGTCCTGGCCGATCGCCTCGCCCGCGCACGGGCCGACGTTCAGCGCCGGGCCAGGGAATTCGACACGCTGTTCCGTCTCACCCCGCTCGGAATAGGAGTCGCCGACGATCCCGAATGCCGCGAAATCCGGGTCAACCCCGCCTTCGCCGAGATGCTGCGGATCGACCATCGAAGCAACGCGTCGCTCTCGGCGCCCGCCGCCGAACGGCCGTCCTTCCGCATCGAGCGCAACGGCGCTGCGGTCGCTGCCAGCGACCTCCCTCTCCAGGTGGCGGCGCGACAGGGCGTCGAAGTGAAGAACGTCGAGCTCGACGTGATCCACGCCGATGGCTCGCGCAAGACGCTGTACCAGTACGCGGCGCCGCTGTTCGATGACGAGGGCAAGGTGCGCGGCGCGGTCGGGGCGTTCCTCGACATCACCGAGCTCAAACTCGCCGAGGACCGCCTTCGCCGGCTCGCGAGCGAGAACGAACAGCTCTATCGCACGGCCCAGGAAGCCAACCGGCTGAAAGACGAGTTCCTCGCCACGCTTTCGCACGAGCTGCGGACGCCGCTCAATGCGCTGCTCGGCTGGATTCACCTGCTCCGTTCCGGTCAGCTGTCGCACGAGAAGCAACAGCGCGCGCTGGCCGCAATCGAACGCAGCGCGCAGCTGCAGGGTCAGCTGACCTCAGATCTGCTCGACATCTCCCGGGTTATCACCGGCAAGCTCCGGCTCCAGCCGGAGCCGACGCGGCTTCGGCCGATCATCGAAGACGCGCTCGAAGCGCTCCGGCCCGCCGCCCAGGCACGCGGGGTCACCTGCCGTGATGCTGTGCTGGTGGACGAGCCGGTGATGCTGGACCCGGCGCGAACGCAGCAGATCGTGACCAACCTGCTCGGGAACGCGATCAAGTTCACGCCGAAGGGCGGCACGGTCGATGTCGAGGTCCGGCGCGCGGAAGACGACTTGATGATCGAGGTGCGCGACACGGGCGTGGGAATCGCGCCTGCCTTCCTGCCGCACATCTTCGAACGGTTCCGGCAGGCCGACGCCGGACAGTGGCGCCCTGTCGGAGGGCTCGGCCTCGGCCTGTCGATCGTCAAGGAGCTGGCCGAGCGCCACGGCGGGCACGTGACCGTCGCGAGCGCTGGCCCCGATCAGGGCACGACGTTCACCGTCCGCCTGCCTTTCCGCCCGGCCGCCCCCGATGACACCCGGCCGGTCGCCGTGACCAGATAGAGCCCCTGCCCCCGAAAGCAACCACGAAGACCGAAGGACCCGAAGAACACACGAAGAATCGGTAGGGTGGTCACCCATGCTCTGCGCGGAAGGCAGCGCGACGTCTGCTTTCAAAGAGAGTCTTCGTGCCGTCCTTCGTGCTCTTCGTGCCTTCGTGGTTTCTTTTGGCCCGTGTCACGCGGGCTGCGAACCAAGCACCGACGGAGCACTCCCGGCCGCCACGAGCCGGCCATCCTCGAGCCGCAACACGCGATCGGCAATTTCGGCGAGCTCTCGCGCGTCGTGCGTGACGTAGACCAGGGGCACGTGCAGGTCGCGGCGGATGCGCAGCAGATACGGGAGAATCCGCTCCCGCCGATTGCGGTCCACGGCGGTGAGCGGCTCGTCGAGGAGCAGGATCCGCGGTGACGACATCAGCGCCCGCGCGATCGCCACGCGCTGGCGCTCGCCTCCCGACAGCTCCCGAACGTGGCGGCCCATCAACTGAGCGATATCGAGCGTCGCGGTGATGTGATCGAGACGCGAGCCAGGAGACTCGAGATGCGAGTCGGATCGGCTGGCGCCGTAGATGACGTTGCGTCGCACGTCGAGGTGCGGAAAGAGCGCGCCGTCCTGCGGCACGTAGCCGACCCGACGCTGATGCGGAGGCCGGTCGAGACCCCGGCTGGTGTCGAGCAAGGTCTCGTCTCCGACCACGACCCGGCCGCGCGACGGCCGGCGCAGCCCGGCGATCACCTCGAGGAGCGAGGTCTTGCCACTGCCCGAGGGGCCGAACAGGCCCATCACCTCCACCTGCGCTTCGTCCGCCAGCTCCAGCCGGAACCCGCCCTGATCGAGGCTCACGTCGAAGGCAATCGTGATCACCCGATCGATCTCCGGCGCTGGACCACGTTCGCGACGAGCATGGCGGCAAACGCAAGCGCCAGGGACACCAGCAGCAACCGGTTCGCCTCGGCATCGCGGCCGGCCTCGGTCAGGTTGAAGATGGCGACGGCGAGCGTCTGCGTCTGTCCGGGAATGCCGCCGGCAATCACGATGGTGGCGCCGAATTCGCCCAGCGCGCGGGCGAACCCGAGTATTGCCGCCGCGGCCACGCTGCGGGCGGCGAGCGGCAATGTGATGGTCAGGAA
Organism: uncultured Acidobacteriota bacterium; assembly: GCA_963709325.1. Classification (GTDB taxonomy): domain Bacteria; phylum Acidobacteriota; class Vicinamibacteria; order Vicinamibacterales; family UBA2999; genus VFZN01. The sequence continues at coordinate 2,276,553 of CAVPVV010000003.1, forward strand.
CACGCGCCACGGTCCGGCGCCAAGGGTGGCGGCAACCTGCTCGTAGCGGCGATCCACCTGCTCGAGCCCGGCGCGGACCGTCAGTACGATCAGTGGAAAGCTCATCACCGCCATGGCGATCACCACCGCCTTCCAGGTGAAGACGATCGGCACCCCGAGACTGTCGAACCCACGGCCGACGAAGCTGTTGCGCCCAAAGAGCTGGAGCAGCAGGAACCCGGTGGCGACCGGCGGCAGCACCAGCGGCAGCGCCATCAGCGTCTCGGCGACTGCCTTGCCTGGAAACGTTCGCCGCGCGAGCACCCACGCCGCCGCGATGCCGGCTGGCAGCGCGAGCAGCGTGGCGAGCACGCCCATCACGGTGGTAAAGACCGCAATGCTGAGGGTGGCCTGCTCCACGAACTACCGCGCTCCGACCACGCCGAAGCCGGCCCGCACAAAGATGTCGCGGGCCGCCGGCGAGAACAGGAAGTCCACGAAGCGCGCCGCGTCGGCCTCGCGCGGCCCTTTCACCACCGCGACCGGGTAGCGGATCGGAGGAGCCTCGGCGGCCGACACCAAGTACGCCACCGGCACATCGGGCGTCGTCTTCGCGTCGGTGGCGAACACCACGCCCGCCTCAGCATGCCCGTTGCGGACGGCGGCGAGGGCGGCTCGAACGCTCAGCGTGGGAACGACTTTCTTCGACACCGCGTCCCAGAGGCCGGCGCGCTCCAGCCACTGGCGCGCGTAGACCCCAGCGGGAACGCTGTCCGGATTGCCGAGCGCGATGCGGGTGACACCGGCACCGGCGAGATCGCGCGGCACCAGCGCCTTGCGCGCGGCGCCAGGCGGCACGACAACCACGAGGGTGTTCGACAGCAAGTCGCGGGGCGCCGCGGCGAGCCGCCCGGATCGCTCCGCCACCTCCATCTGCGCGCGATCGGCGCTGAGAAACACATCGACACGGGCTCCCGCCGCCACCTGACGCGCGAGCACGTTCGAGCCGCCGGCGTTCACCTGCACACCGGCACCTCCGACTGCCAACCAGGCCTTGCCGGCGTCGTTCAACACGTCGGCGACGCTCGACGCCGCGCTGACGGTGAGCGGCTGAGCCCGCGCCGGAAGCGCGGATCCGCCACTCGCGACGGACACGAAAAGGAGGCCGGCCAGAAATCGAATCACGACTTCCGCCAATTCTAGTCGGATTCGGTTACGATTACGGACGGCTACATGAGCACGCTCTTCACCGTCCGCGCCGCCGCCGATCGCCTCGGCGTCGGCTACTCCACCCTCAAGCAGTGGATTTACGACGGCGCCGTCCGCACCGTGCGCACGCGCGGCGGCCACCATCGCCTGACCGAGCTCGAGGTGCAGCGGCTCCTGCTGGCGGGGTCCGCGGCGCCGGCAATAGCACCGGCGGAACCGACCGCGCGCCTCTCGGAATCCCTCGGAACTCGCCCACGTGCCAAAGCGCGCAAATCCGGGACGTCGCGCAATTCCGCCGCCGGGGCCAGCGTCCTCATCAGCGGCCGCAATCAGCTCCGCGGCATCGTCGAAGAGGTCCGCGGTGACGGCCTCCTGGCGCAGGTGCGTCTCAGGATCGGCGAGCAGCGGCTCACCGCGATCATCACGCAGGATGCCGTGGAGGAGCTGAAGCTGAAGCGCGGCGACGAGGCTCTGGCGGTGATCAAGTCCACCGAAGTGATGATCGCGCGGGAACGCCGCCGCTGAGCCCGTTGCCAAGGATGGGCTTGCGCCTGACCCTCGGCCTCTGCGAGAACATCCCGATGCAGATCAACAGCCTGTTCGTCTCCGAGCTCGACCGCGAGGCCGCCCGCAGCCGCCGGGCCCTCGAAAACGTTCCTGACGGTAAGGGCGACTGGAAACCGCACGAAAGATCGATGCAGTTCGGCTACCTCGCCACCATGGTGGCGACGATGCCGATGTGGATCACCATGATGCTTCGGCAGGACGAGCTGGACATTGCCCCGGTTGGCGGCTCGTCGCAGAAGTGGCCAAGCCCCAAGACGAGCGCCGAATACGTTGCCGCGCTGGACTCTGCGGCTGCCGAAGCGAAACAGGTGCTTCGCGACACCAGCGAGGCGCACCTGCTCATCCCATGGCGGCTGCTGGCCGGCGGCAAGGTCGTCTCCGAGCATCCCCGGCACGAGATGATCCGCGACACGATCAATCACTGGGCGCATCACCGCGGGCAGATGACCGTGTACCTGCGGCTGATGGGCGCCAAGGTGCCGTCGTTATACGGCCCCTCGGCGGACGACGCGCGATTCGAGTAGGAGATAGACCGGCGGCTGCGTCACCGGCGACGCAGCCGCACCAGGGCGAACACGTTCGCCGCGAGCCAGGAGATCGCGCCAATCAGCAGAGTTAATTCTGATTCGGTCAAGGCACGCCTCCTTGCCCGGTGGAACGGGCATTACGAGTGACGGACACATCCTTCGTTTTCTGCAGCGCCTGAGACGTTACGGCTGAGCTTTCTTCTTCTCGAGGGATGCGTCACAATCCGGCGACGGACGGATCGCACATGGACACGCCACCGGAATCCCCCGTCAGCTCGGACAATCGAATCGAACCGCCGCGCGATGAGCCTCGCGAACGCGACCCGCGTTTCTCGGTGATGGCCACCGCCGCCGGGACTTCGGCGCTCGTCTCGCTCCTCACCTTGTGGCTCTGGACACCGGCGCCGCCGCGCGCCGGCGCCGCGAACGGCACCGTCTCGGTCACCTACGAATTGCTCGATCAGGAGCGCGGAGGCGACGGGAGGGCGGATGACGCCGCCACTCGATCTCCGGTCGCTGACGCGATCGGCGCGCATGGCGAATCAGTTGTCGTGCCGGTATCGCACACGGCCGCCCCGTCGCTCGAACGATCGAGCGACGGCGAAGACGCGCCGTCGGTTTCGCGCATCAGGATCATCACGCAGCCGGAGGGCGCCAGCGTAACGATCAACGGCGTCGGCTACGGAACGACACCGCTGGACGTCCCCTACCTGCCGCCCGGCGCGAAGCGTATCCGGGTGACCAAGGCTGGCTACGAGACCGAGGAGCGCTTTTTCAGCAGCGACGTCGGCCGAGCCTCGTCGCTCCGGATCACGCTCAGGGAAATGAGGAGTGTCGCGCGCAGCAGCACGCGTTGACCGCTCGGCCGGTCACGCTCCGAACAGGCGCTCGAAGTTGCCGCTGAAGATCTTCCGGCAGGCGTCGTCTTCGCAGCCGATCTCGTCGAGAATCGCCTGCTGGGCGCCGTGAACGACCTTGCGCCAGCCCCGCGGGAAGAACGACGAGTCGGACCCGAACACGAGGCGATTCGGCCCGAGGACGGCGAGCGCGCGGCGAAACACGTCGGTTAGCGTCAGGTCGGGCACGAACTTGATCCAGCCGTTCGAGCTCGAGGTGTCGAAATGGATCGACGGGCAGGCCTCCGCCGCCATCAGCGCCTCGCGGAAGAAGCCGCCGCCGAAGTGCGGCACGATCACCGGAACGTGCGGAAAGCGTCCAGCGGTCACCGCCAGCGCCAGCGGGTCACCGAAGCGGAGATCGACCATCGTCGGCAGGCCCATCCGCGTCCGCGCTTCGATCGACAAATAGCCGCAGTGCGCGAAAACCACCGCGCCGTGCTCTGCCGCCAGCTCGAACAGCCGGACGACGCGCTCGTCGTCTAGCCGATAGCGGTGCATCGCCGGAAACAGGCACACACAGCGCATCCCGCCGAGCGCAAGGCCGCGTTGCGCCTGATCCAGCCCGCTCGGCGCCGCGGGGTTGGTGACGAAGAAACCCGTGAACCGATCCGGATAGGCGGCGACCGCTTCAGCCACTGACCCCTCGTCGCCCGGCATGCTCGCGATCAGCGCCGCGCGCGATACCTTGTGGCGGTCGAGTTCGTCCACCCAGCGGCGGGCGAGCGCGAGCGGCTCGCCTGGCGCCTCCCATCCCAGTTCACGGGCCACCGATTCAGGCGTGGCGTCGCCGACCAGGCCGTGCTTCTCGCGGCCGAGCGCCTCGAAGAAGCGCCGCGAGAAGAAGTGGCAGTGGCTGTCGTGGACGATCATGTCGGCGATCAGAAGCTGTACTCGAGCCCGATGAGCGGCGTGACCTTGTCGCGCAGCCCGTTGTTGTCGAGCGCGAACAGCACGTTCACGTCCATCAGGAAACGGCCGAAGAGATTGCCCTTGAGGCCGATCGAACCGCTCACCGCGTTGTAGGAGTCGCGCGCGAAGACGATGTTCGGGAACGTAGAATGCCCGTCGAGCGCGTGGAAGGTCTCCGACCGCAGCCGCTCGGCGTCGATCACGTAGCGCCCGAGCACGTCGAAGGCAACCGTCAGGCGCGGGTTCACCGCCACGTCGGCGCCGACGCTGTAGCTCACCTGATCGGGGAAGTCGCCGGACTGGCCGGTGGCGGGATTCCCCGCCAGCACGCTCGATCCGTTCCACCGGTAGCCGGCGTTCACGTGTGGCGACACGGTTTTGAACGTGCCGGACCAGATCGCGAACGGCTGTACTCCAGTGGTGCCGCTGCCGAGCAGGTTCATCTCGTCGCCGGTCGGAAGCCTGACGTCCACGCCGAACGCCAGCCCGCTCTTCTCCCTGGTGAACGCGCTCGCCTTCATCCGGATCATCAGGTCGCCGAGGCCGGAGGCGCTCCCCACCGCGGTGAAGAGGCGATCCGTGCCGACCTCGCCGTCGGACTGGCGGTAGAAGTGGGTGAGCGGGTTGGTCGTGCCGAGGCGCTGGATCCGCGCCGCCGACACCACCCTGAGCTCGGTCGCCACGACCGGAACCGCCAGCGAGAGGTCGACGTGATCGGAGACGCCCATCGTGACGAACAGCGTGGACTGGTTGACGTCCGCGGTAATCGAATTGATCGTGGTGACCACGTCTTCGCGTCCGCCGAGCAGCTGCGCGTTGTCATGCGTGAACACCGCCGGCACCTGGCTGAGCGAGATGCCTTCGACCGAATCGAAGGTGAAGCGCTGGAGCGCGTAACCGACCGAAACCCGGCGCGCACCGATGGTCTCGGCCCGTTCCGCGAGGATTGGCCCGAAGCTCTGGGTGGTCCGCTGGAAGACTCCGAGTGAGGGATCGAACTCGAACGTGAAGCCGCCGCCTGGGGAGGGCAGCGGCACGCTCACCAGCTGGCTGACCAGCGCCGTGCCGAACTGGCTGAAGTTGAACTGGAAGTCGCTGTTGAAGTGCGCCGAATGCGACACTTCGCCTGGCAGGGTCGCTAGGCTGTCTACGACAAGACCGCTCGGGCCGAAGATGTTGGTGAAGAGCGTCGCCAGGTTCGGGACGGGCGCCGACAGGTTGTAGGGATCCTGGGCGGCAGCGGTTCGCGCCATTACGACGATGAGCGCGATCACAAGCGTGGTGCGTCCGAGCATGCGCATCTCCTTCCCTCCACGGAACGTCAACGGATCTCGGTGATGACCCACCCGCTGCCGGCGCGGGCGAGCGTCAGGGTCTGCCGTGCCTCGACCGTCTGCCGGCGGCCTCCCACTTCCAGCACGTCGCGCCGCTGCACGACGACCGCGGCGCTGTCGCCCTGCCGGGCGAGCGACGCGATGGTGAGCGTGACCCGCTGGGAACTGACGGCGCGGAAGCCCTGTTGCAGGCGGCGTTCCTCGTCGGCCGACAGGTTCGGCTTGATCGACTTGAACAGCGATATGTCCTTCGTCTCGATCGCCCGGCCGTAGGTGACGACCACACGACGGATCGCGGCATCGTCGATCTCCTCCTGAGACGGCCCCGATCGCGTTGTTTCGGCGCTGCGAGACGGCTCTGGTTTGGCAGGCTCGGCGCGCGGCGCCGCCGGTGGAGGAGCGATCGGTGGCGTTTCGGGCGCGGCCGGCTGAGGCAATGGTGAGGGCGGCGGCGCGGCGGTCACCGTCGAGGGCGATGGTTCGGTTCGAGCCGGCGGTGTGAACGGAGGCTCGATGGCGGGCGGAGTGATCGACGGTGAGCCCGTGGTCGCCGCTGGGGCCGGCGGTGGCGGCGGCAGAGCACGGCTGGGCGCACGCTCCCTGCTGGTGGGTGCTGGCTGCGGCTGCCGAGCCGACGCCTCGCGGGCCGCGGCTTCGCGCTGGCGCGCGGTCTCTTCGATGCGAGCCGCAAGTTCGGTGACGGTCGGCGCGGTCGGATCGATCGCCCGCGCGCTCTCGAGGCTGGCGGCCGCCGACTGCGTGTCGCCACGTGCCAGGTGATTGCGGGCATCGGCGATGGCTTCGTCGAAATGGGCCAGCGCCGTACGCGCTTGGTCGCGGATGCGCGTCGCTTCGGCGTGTCCGGGCTCGGCCTCGAGCACCGTGTCGGCGTAGGTTGCCGCGGCCCGGTAGTTCCGCGACTCAAGGCTCGAGCGCGCCAGGGACAGGCTGGTCGCAACTTGCGGCGCGGTGACGGCGGGAGCCGACTGCCCGCCCGCGGGCGGACGAACCCGGCTTCGCCAGAGCCCATAGGCGCCGGCCAGCAGCGCCACCGCCACGACCGCGGCGACGGCGCGTGGGAGGAATGAAGAGCGCGGCGGGGCCGGAGGAACGCCGCTGCTTTTCCGCACCCCAACCGACTCGCTGTGCTCCACGCCCTCTTCTGCGAGGCGCGCGGCGCTCATCACTTCGAGCGTGCGAGAGTGACCGGATTCCAGATCGCGCCGCAGCCGTTTCAGGTCGGCCCGCAGGTCGGCCGCGGACTGATACCGCAACTCCCGATCCTTCTCCAGGCAGTTGTTGATGATGTCCTGCAGCCGAAGCGGCAGCTCCGGGTTGATCGTCACCGGCGAAACCGGCGTCCGGTTGAGGATAGCGGCCAGGATCACCGCCGACGTCTTGCCGGGGAACGGGTGCCGCCCGGTCGCGCACTCGTAGAGGACGACGCCGAGCGAGAACAGGTCGGTGCGGCCGTCGAGCTCTTCGCCGGCAGCCTGTTCCGGCGACATGTACGAGACGGTGCCGATGGTGATCCCGGCGCCGGTCTGCTCCGGGGCGGCATAGGTGGTGCCGGAACCCGCCGCAAAACGCGGCGTGATCTTCGCGAGACCGAAGTCCATGATCTTCACGTGACCGCGCTCGGTCAGGAAGATGTTCCCGGGCTTGATGTCGCGATGGATGATGCCGTCGGCGTGCGTCGCGTGCAGCGCATCCGAGGCCTCGATGCCGATGTCGACCAGGTGATGGATCTTGAGCTCACCGGCGGCCAGGCGCTCGCGGAGCGTCTGCCCCTTCATCAGCTCCATCACGATGAACGGGTGGCCCTCGTCCTCGCCGATGTCGTAAATGGTGCAGATGTTGGGGTGGTTCAGCGCCGACGCGGCGCGGGCCTCGGAGCGGAGGCGGTTGACCGCCTGGTCGGCCATGGAAGCGTCTTCGGCGACGAACTTGATGGCCACCTCACGGCCGAGCCGGGTATCCTCCCCTCGATACACGATCCCCATGCCGCCAGCTCCGAGCTGCGCGAGGACCTTGTAGTGGGAGATGGTGCGTCCGACCATCGGGATTAAAGGACAGCCTGATTCGCCGCCAGAACGAAGGGATCATCATACGCGCCGGTTCCTGGAAACCGACACGTCCATCTTGAATATCGGCAACGGGCTGTCGAATCCGCCGTACTGCCGACGACTAGTGGTTGTAGACGCTGATTCGGTGGGGCGACCCGCCACTCAAATGCCGGAACCGGAGGATTCGATGCGTTACATGTGCCTGATTTACGACAACGAGCAAACCTGGGCAAAAATGTCCAAGCCCGAAGCCGACGCCGTCATGGGCGAATACTTCGCCTTCACCAAGGACATCAGGAGCTCGGGCCACTACCAAGCGGGGGAGGCCCTCCAGGCGGTGTCCACCGCGACCACCGTCCGGGTTCGGGACGGCAAACTGTCCACTACCGACGGCCCATTCGCGGAAACGAAGGAGTATCTGGGCGGGTTCTACCTCATCAATGCGAGGGACCTGAACGAGGCCATTCAGATTGCCTCGCGCATCCCCTCCGCCCGGTTCGGCTCCGTGGAGGTCCGGCCGGTCGTCGAGTTCAATCACTGAGCCGGCATGGACGCGCGCGCGACCGTTGACGAGATCTACCGCCTCGAGTCGCGCCGCGTCCTGGCCACGCTGATCCGCCTGCTCGGCGACTTCGATCGGGCCGAGGAGGCGATGCACGACGCCTTTGTCGCCGCGGTGGAACAGTGGGCACGCGACGGCGTGCCCGCCAACCCGCGGGCGTGGCTCGTCTCCACCGGACGCTTCAAGGCCATCGATACCGCCAGGCGGCGGGCCCGTTTCGATCGGTCCCTGGCGGCGCTGGCGCGCGAGTTGGAAGATGCTGCCGCGGCCGATTCCATTACCGAGACCGATGACGTGGAGGACGATCGGCTGCGCCTGATCTTCACGTGCTGCCACCCGGCGCTGAAGGCCGACGCGCAGGTGGCGCTGACGCTGCGCGAAGTCTGCGGGTTGACTACGGAGGAAATCGCGCGCGCGTTCCTCAGCTCCGCGCCGACCATTGCGCAGCGGATCGTGCGTGCGAAGGCGAAGATTCGCGACGCGAAGATCCCCTATCAGGTGCCGGCGCGTTCCGATCTGATCGATCGGCTCGACTCGGTATTGCGGGTGATTTATCTCGTGTTCAACGAGGGTTACTCCGCCACCGAGGGCGATTCGCTGGTTCGCGGCGAGCTCTCGGGCGAAGCGATTCGGCTCGGACGGCTCCTCGTCGAGCTATTGCCGGAACCGGAGGCGCTGGGCCTGCTGGCCCTGATGCTGCTCCACGAATCGCGGCGCGGGGCGCGGACGGCGCCGGACGGAACCATCGTGCTCCTGGCCGATCAGGACCGGTCGTACTGGAATCGGGCATTGATCGCGGAAGGCGCCGCGCTGGTCGAGCGTGCGATCACCTCTCGACGCTTCGGCCCCTACACGCTGCAGGCCGCCATCGCCGCGGTACATGCCGAGGCGCCCACCGGCGCAGCGACGGATTGGCGGCAGATCGTCGCGCTGTACGACGTGCTCCTGCGCGCCGATCCGTCAGCGGTGGTGGCGCTGAATCGCGCGGTGGCCGTCGCCATGCGCGACGGCCCGGCTGCGGGCCTCACGCTCATCGACGAGATTCTGGCCCGCGGCGAGCTCGCCGATTATCACTTCGCGCATGCAGCGCGTGCGGATCTGTGCCGCCGCCTTGAACGGATCGACGACGCGCGCGCGTCGTACAGGCGGGCGCTGGAGCTGGCGAAGCAGGAGCCGGAGCGGCGGTTTCTCGAGAGGCGTCTCGACGAGCTGTCAGCCCTTCGACTGCGTTGATTGTCGAGGCTTACTTGAGACCGGTGGCGACGAACAGGTCGGACAGAAGCTGCTGATAGCGGTAGGCGAACACTCGGCCGTCAGCCGATACCACAGGTGCCACGATAGCCAGGACGCCTGCGGCGTCGGTCGGACCGAACGTCGCGATCGCCTCCCGGCGACCGGTCGAGAGGTCCAGCCGCGGCAGGTCGCGTTGCCGCATCGACAGCACGCGCGAGACGAACAACGCGCGTCCATCCGCGGACCAGCGAAGGATCTGGTCGTCCGGGGATTGCGCTCATCGTGTCGGCCGGCGTGGCGCCGCGGAACGCGCGCTTCCCCGATACCATCTCGTACAGCAGGGCACCAAAGCTGAAGATGTCCGATCGGTGATCGACGTTGAGGCCGCGCACCTGCTCCGGCGACATGTAACCCATCGTCCCGAGCACCATCCCGGGCGTGGTCCCCGCGGTCACGCCGGCGGTCATCGTCTGGTCGCCAGGCTCGGCCGAGTGGATGATCCGGGCGAGCCCGAAGTCCAGGATCTTGGCTCGACCGTCGCGAGTGATGAAGATGTTGTCGGGTTTCAGATCGCGGTGGACGACGTGCCGCTCGTGGGCCGCGGCGAGGCCGCGGGCGACCTGCGCGGCGTATTCGATGGCTGGCGGGGAGACAACGGACCGCGCTCGAGGATCGACCCCAGCGTCTCGCCCTCCAGCAGCTCCGACACCACGTAGTGGATGCCGTTCTCGGCGCCGATGTCGTGTACGGCGAGGATGTGCGGGTGATTGAGCGCGGCAGTGGCGCGCGCCTCCTGCGCGAAGCGCTGCAGCCGGTCGGCGTTGTCGGCGGCGGCGGCGGGCAGCACCTTGATCGCGACATCGCGCTCGAGGCGAGCGTCACGAGCGCGATAGACCTCGCCCATGCCGCCCGCGCCGATGAGCGCGACGATCTCGTAGCTTCCGAGACGGGTTCCGGCAGCGATCCCCATGCGGCCGGGCGGATTATATATGCCCGTCCGGGCGTACGTGCTTTGAACGTAATCGCTTTGAACCCCGTGTTCTGAACGCCGTGTTCAGCGTCCCGTCAGTTCCTGGCCGTCGAGCCGATCTTCCCAGACGTCCTTCAGGCGATAGCCGCCGTGCTCGTCGCGGGTGAAGACCAGTGCGCTCTGCTCGCCCGCGGGGTCCTCGCCGCTGGCCTCGATGGTCCGGGTGATCACGGCCGCGTGGACGCCGTGTTCGCCCTTGATTACCAGCACGGCCGGGTCTTCGTCGGCACGCTCGACGCGATACTGGCCGGCCGGCATCACTTGATCGTGAACCGTGAACGGAAACGGCACGTTGACGACCACTACCGGCCCCGCTGCCATCGCCGGCGCCGCGCCGAACAGCAGCAGCGAACCGAGCAGAAGCGGTGTTTTGACTGATGTCATGATGACCTCCTCGACCCTCCCGATGGGGAGGGCGAATTTCGTCCTATCTGTACTGGACGAACGGCCACCTGTCCGTCGGCTGACCGGCGCCTGAACTTCGTGTCAGAGATCGTTCGCGCGCGATGATTGTGACAATCGTCACGGTACGGGCGGACGGCTGGGACGATCGAGCTCGCCGCCCGGCTCCTCGCGTTCATCGGCAGAGAGGCGGTAGATCTCGCCGCCCAGCGTCACGAGGTATAGCTCGCCCGCGAGATCGCGCGCGAAGGAAGACAACCCCGGCCTCGAGCCACCGAGTTCGCCTGTGTGCTCTTGCTCCTCGGCAGCGACAGCCTCGCGCGTGTCGGGATCGGCGTCGAGCATGACCGACCAGACCCGGCCGCTGCCGTAGTCCCCGAAGAAATAGCGTCCGCGGTAGATCGCCGGCAGCGCCGTGCCGCGATACACATAGCCGCCGGTCACCGCCTGGCCGCGGCCACGACCGTAATCGAGAATCGGTTCGACAAACGGCGGAAACATCACCGGTTCCGGCGGAACCCCTGCAGTCGCGATCGTCCCCTCGCGCTGCCGCCAGCCGTAATTGCGTCCAGCCGCGCCCGCCGGTTCGTAGTCGATCTCCTCGCGCGCGTCCTGGCCGACGTCACCGACGATGAGCGCGCCGCTTGCGCCGTCTCCGAGATCATCGAAGCTGTAGCGCCACGGGTTGCGATATCCGAACGCCCAGATCTCGGGCAGCACGTCGTCTCGGTGCGCGAATGGATTGTCCTGCGGCACGACGTAGCCGCGTGCATCGTCGAGCGGCACGTTCACGTCGATTCGCAGCATCTTGCCAAGCAGCGTGTTCGGCGACTGGGCGCGGTTGCCTGGATCGTTGCCGGCGCCGCCGTCGCCAAGCCCGATATAGAGAAAGCCATCCGGGCCAAAGGCGAGATTGCCGCCGTTGTGATTCGCGTACGGCTGTTCGATGACGCGCCGGCCGTCGGGCCACTGCAGGTCCAGGCGCGACTCCGGATTCGCGACCAGGGGGTTGTCCGGGCGCCGGACGAAGCGGGCGACGACCGTGTCGCCGTCGCGGTTGGTGAAGTTCACGAAGACACGGCCGGACTCGGCGGCATCGGGCGGGAACACCAAGCCAAGGAGACCTCGTTCGCCGCCGCGGCTGACCACCTGGCGGAGATCGAGGAATGGCTCGTCCCGGATCGCTTCGTCCGACCACGCGCGAACCAGGCCGTCCTGCTGGACGATTAGGAACGTGCCCGAGACGAGCGGATCGGGCACGAATGCGACCGCGTTCGTGAAGCCGCTCGCCACCAGCTCGAGCCTGAGAGCCGCTGTTGATACCGCCGGCAGCGCAAGCAGCGCGGTCACGACGATTACGCGCGCTCGCGTCACAACGCTTTGCAGTACCACCATGTGTGCGGCTCCGTTCCGACACTCGTCACGGGGCGCTGACACTGGTCCCTGACGCGTGGCCGAAGCGCACTCTACGCAAGGACGACTATCCGCGCTAATGAGCTGGCATGGCGTATCCTTCGTCGCATGGCCCGAACCGCACGGTGGCTGCTGACCGGATGGCTCGTCGCTGGCACGCTCGACATCCTCTACGCAATCGTCTTCTCGTACCTGCGGAGCGGCGTCGCGCCGACGCGAATCCTGCACTCGGTGGCGGCGGGCGCATTCGGCGCGGCTGCCTACCAGGGCGGCACTCCGATGGCGTTGGCCGGACTCGGGTTCCACTACCTGAACGCGCTGCTCATCACGATCGCGTTCTTCGTCGCGGCCGCGCTCTGGCCCGCGCTGCGCCGCCGGCCAGTCCCGACCGGCGCGGTCTACGGCGTGCTCGTCTACCTGGTGATGAACTACGTGGTGATCCCGCTGTCGCGCATCGGAGTGTTCCCGTCGCCGCCGCCCGCGATCTGGATAACGGGCGTCCTCGTGCACATGTTCTTCATCGGCGTGCCGATTGCGCTGACCGCCCGTCAGGCGTTTGGCGAGTCGCTCGTCCCGGCGGTGGCGACGAGCGCTTCGATGTCGCGATACTCGCGCCAGTGACGGCGGGTCACCTGCAAGGTACCAACCACCGGAACCGCGAGACAGACGCCGACCAGCCCGCCCATCGCCGCCCCGGCCCAGATCGCCAGGACCACCGCGAGCGGATGCAGATGCAGTGCCTGGCTGATTAGCCGCGGGTAGATTACGTAATCCTGCAGCAGCCGCAACCCGCCGAGCACGGCGAGAATCGACAGCGCGCGATCCGGGGACATCGAGGTCGCGACCACCGCCGTGATGAGCGGGCCGGCCAGCGGCAGCATCTCGAGGCAGCCCGCGGCCAGCGCCAGCGTCCCGGGATACGGCAGGCGCAACGCCGCGAACCCAATCCAGCAGAGGAACCCGACGATCAGCGCGGACAGCGTCTGCGCTCGCGTGTAGGCGGCGAGCAGCACGTTCAGGTCGCGCAGGAACTCGTCGCCGCGCCAGCGGAGGTGCGGCGTCGGCAGCATGCGCGACGTGGACTGGCGGAAGCGCCCCCACCTGGTGAGCAGCAGGAACGCCGCGACCGGAACCGTGGAGAGCCACGGCACCAGTCCTTTGATGTGGACGAGCTCGCCGGCGAGCTTCCGGGCCTCGTTCTCGACGTTCCCGGTCACGCTCCGTGACGCCGCGCCGAGCGGCCCATTGAACGCCATCGGCAGGCCGATACCCTCGTGCCAGGTTTCGGCGGCGTGCAGCTGATTGACGAAGCGCGCGGTGTGCTCAGGGACGAGCACGCGCATGCGGCCGATCGCGGCGTTCAGCTTCTCGCCGGAAAATGCCCAGAGCGGAAACGTGGCGGTGGCAATGGCGCCATAGATGACCAGCACGGTGAGCCCGCGCGAGAGCGGCCGGCCGCCGCGTGCCCCGACGTGGCGGAGGCGCTCCATCGCCGGAGCCAGAAGGTAGGCGAGGAAGAACGACAGGAACGCCACCAGCAGCACGCCGGTAGCCGCGAACTGATCGAAGACGATCGCGAGGATGACGAGCGTGACGATCGCGATGGTGAAGGAAAGGTAGACACCACCCCGCCATCGCTCGCGCGTGGTGGCAGGCTCGGCGAATCGTGACGGGCCTGAGGCAAGAATCGTGGTGGTGTGAGGCGGCGGCACGAGACCACCTCGATCATACCCGTCTCCGCTCGCTCCCTATGAAGAGCTGCGGCGAGGCAGGCCCGCCCCCCGATCAGCGGACGCCGGCCGAGGCCCGGCGGAGCACGCCGGCGAGCGCGGCGACGCCGGCCTCGATTTTCTCAGGCGGCACGGTCACGAACGACAGCCGCAGCGTATCCGGCCGTCCGCCCTGCGCGTAGAACGGCGCTCCGGGCACGTAGGCGACGCCAGCTTCCACCGCCTGCGGCAACAGCGCCATCGCGTCGACGCCACCGCTGAGCTCGAGCCAGAAGAACATGCCGCCGACCGGCCGCGTCCACGTGGCCAGGCCCGTCATGTGCCGGTCCAGCGACGCGGCCATCGCGTCGCGATGCGCCCGGTAGCGCGCGCGGATCGAGGCCACGTGCGCATCGAGCATGCCGCTCTTCAACACTTCGTGGACGATCCGCTGGTTGAAGATCGCCGTGTGAAGATCAGCCGCCTGCTTGGCCTGGAGCAGCTTCGGGTAGAGAGCCGACGGCGCCACCACGTAGCCGAGCCTGAGGCCCGGGACCAGCACCTTCGAGAACGATCCGAGATACAGCACGCCGTCCGCCCAGCGCGACGCGAGGCCGGTCGGCGGTGGCGCGTCGTACCAGAGATCGCCGTAGGGGTTGTCCTCGACGAGCGCCAGGCCCGCGGCGCGCGCGACGTCGACGAGCGCGGCCCGGCGGGCCTCGCTGTACACGTGACCGCGCGGATTCTGGAAATTCGGAAGCAGGTACGCGAATCGGGCGCCAGGCGCAGCCGCGGCGAGTGCGTCGGGAACTGGCCCTTCCTCGTCGGAAGCGACGCCTTCGAGCGCCGGTTCGTACGGCGTGAACGCCTGCACCGCGCCGAGATACGTCGGCGTCTCAACCAGCACGCGGGCATCGGCGTCGATGAGCGCCTTGCCGGCAAGGTCCAGGCCCTGCTGCGATCCGTTGGTGATCAGCACCTGCGCAGCGGTGACGCGCATCGCCTGGTGCGCGCCGAGATGGTCGACCACCCACTCGCGCAGCGGTCCGTAGCCCTCGCTGGCGGCGTACTGCATTGCCTCGCGCGGTGAGTCGCGCAGTACGCGCGCGGTCGCCTCGCGGATTGCGTCGACGGGGAACGTGTCGGCCGATGGCAGCCCGCCGGCGAGCGAGATGATGCCCGGCCGCTCGGTGATCTTGAGGATCTCGCGAATCACAGACGGATTCATGCGCGCGGCGCGGCGCGCGAGCTGGAAGGGCGAGGCGAACGCGGGCGTGGTCATGCCCGTACGATCATATGCGGCCTGCCGGCAACGACGTAACATGTGAGCCATGCTCGTCGGCGTCATATCGGATACGCACGGGTTGCTCCGGCCCGAAGCGGTCCAGGCGCTCGAGGGCTGTGCCCTGATCGTGCACGCGGGCGACGTCGGATCGCCCGACGTCCTCTCCGCATTGAAAGACCTCGCCCCGGTTCACGCCGTCCGCGGCAACATCGACCAGGAACCGTGGGTCAAATCGCTGCCCCAGAGCGCATGGGTGCAGGCCGGCAAGGCTCGGCTCTACGTGTTGCACCAGTTGCCGCAGCTCGATCCCTCGGTCATCGACGATCGCTGCGCCGCCGTGATTTACGGCCACTCGCATAAGCCGTCAGCCGAGTATCGCGGTCCGGTGCTGTACCTGAACCCAGGCAGTGCCGGGCCGCGGCGCTTCCGGCTGCCGGTGACCCTGGCCAGGATCGAGATCGCTGGCGCGTCGCTGGCCGGCTACGAGATCGTCACGCTCGCGTGAGGCTTCTGCCTTCTGCCTTCTGCCTTCTGCCTTTTGCCTTTTGCCTTTTGCCTTGACCGTTATTCCCCCCTCAGGGCCACTGCCGGCGGAACTCTGCTCGCGCGCCACGCCGGCAGTGCGCATGCGCCGCAGGCCACGGCCAGCAGCCCCGCGCTCACCGCTGCAAACGTGAGGGGATCGGTCGGTTCCACTTGATAGAGCAGGCCGCGCAGCAACCGGGTCGCCGCGAGCGCACCGCCGAGGCCAGCCGCCATGCCCACCACGGATGGCCGCAGCCCGTACCACATCATCAGGCTCAGCACCTGGCGACGGCCCGCACCGAGGGCCATGCGCACACCGATTTCACGCGTTCGCTGCGTCACCGCGTACGCGACCACGCCATAGATGCCGACCGCCGCCAGGACGAGTGCGAGCCCTGCGAACACCGCGAGTAGCGCGAGGTAGAACCGCGGCCGGGCCCGCGCCGCGTCTTCGAGCGCGCGGAGCGAGCCTGGAAACACGAGCGGCAGCCGCGCGTCCAGGCGCCGGACGATGTCCCGAGCCGCGCTCAGCATCTGCGCCGATGGCAGCTCGCTCTTGACGACAAAGGTCATCGCTCGCGTCCGCAGCTGGGCGTGCGGCACGTACATCTCGGGATCGGCGTCTGTCTGCAGCTGCTGCGATCGGACGTTGCCGGCGACGCCGACGATCTGAATCGGATCGGAACCGCTGATCCGAATCGAACGCCCGACCGGACTCTCGCCCGGGAAGAAGGTGTCGGCAAGCCGGCGGCTGACGATCGCCACCTTAAGTGCGCCCTCGCGATCGGAGGCCTCGAACGAGCGGCCGTCGACAATCGGGATCGCCAGCGTCCTGAAGTACTTGTCGTCTACGACTCGATAGAGTGCGGTTGGCAGCTGGCCGGGCTCGGGCGCCGGCCGATCGACGCGCGTGAAGGACTGCACGTTCTCACTCGGCCCGAGCGGCAGGCCGGAGATGCGCGCGACGGCTTCCACGCCAGGCGCTCCGGAAAGCTCAGCGTCGAGCCGGTCGAACGTCGCGACGACGCGATCGTCCGCGTATCGCGCCGGCGGAAGCGCGACCAGGAACGTGGTGATGCCTTCCGATCGGAACCCGGGGTCGATCCGCTGCTGTGCCGCCAGGCTGCGCACCATCAGTCCGGCGCCGAGCGCCAGCATCACCGCCAGTCCGACCTCGGCGATGAGCAGCGCCATCCGGCTGCTTCCGCTGTCACGGCCGACCGTCCCGCGCTGGCCGAGGGTCCGCACCAGAGGAACGCGTGACAGGCGCAGCGACGGTCCGAGGCCGAAGAGCAGCGTGGTGAGGGCAACGAGCGCGAGCGCGAAGACGAACGCCGGAGCGTCGAACCGGATCTCGTCGAGGCGTGGCAGGTCGGCCGGGGCCAGCGAACGCAGCACATCGACGCCCCAGGCGGCCACGACCAGGCCCGCGCAGCCTCCGGCAATGGCCAGCAGGAGGTTCTCGGTCAGCAGGTACGAGACGAGGCCGCGCCGCCCGGCGCCAAGCGCAGTTCGCACCGCGAGCTCACTCTGACGCGCCGCGCCGCGGACCAGCACGAGGTTTGCCACGTTGGCGCAGGCGATGAGCAGCACCATCGCCACCGCCGCGAGCAGCACCAGCAGCGCGAACCTGACGTCGCCGACGGTGCGATCGCGGAGCGTCGAGACGTCCACCGTGATGTTGGCATTGACGTCTGGATAGGCGGTCTCGAGCGAGGCCGCCATTGCCGTCAGCTCGGCGCGGGCCGCCTCCACCGGCGCGCCAGGAGCGAGCCGGGCGATGACATTGGCGTAGACGCAGCCGCGGCCGCAGGCCTTGTCGTCGGCGGCGAACGGTATCCACAGTGCGGCGCCGCTCGGAAAATCGAATCCCGGAGGCGCGACCCCGACAATCGGCCGCGGCCGACCGCTGATTTCAATCGCCTGCGACAGCACGTCGGGCCGGCCGCCGAGCCGCTGCTGCCAGAACGCGTGGCTGACGATGATTGCTGGCGGGCCGGCCGGCAGGTCTTCCTCGGCGCTGAAACTGCGGCCGAGGACGGGCGGCGCCTCGAACACCTTGAAGAAGTCGGGAGTGGCGATCGCCGCGTTGACCACTTCCGCGTCGCCGAGGTTCGTCACGATGAACCGCGATCGCGACCAGAGCGCCATCGACTGCAGCGTCCGCGAGTCGCGCTGCCAGTCGATGAAGTTCAGGTGCGACACCGAGCCATCCACGGCAGTCTGGCCGCCGTGCTTCGTCACCTGGCCGATCGCCAGCAACTCCTCAGCTCGCGCGTACGGGAGCGGCTTGAGGAGCACCGCGTAGACGGCACTGAACAGGGCCGTCGTCGCACCGACACCGAGGGCGAGTGTCAGGACGGCGACCAGCGTGAACGAGGGGTGACGAGCGAGGGCCCGGGTCGCGGTCCGAAGATCCTGGAGCAGGCGGTCCATCCAGCACGTTGGGGCAAAGCGTGTGCCGCCGCGAGGAGAAAAACGCGGCGCAAACACGCTGGCGCGAGCCGGTCAGCGTGCATCAGCGGGATTGGTCTGGCCGGAGACGGACACTCATCAACTGCTGGTGGCCTTCTGCCAGCTCGGATCCGGATCGTAGCGGGTCAGCCCTTTCACCGCCGTCGCGGTGTCGGGCCCGAGGTCCTTCTCGAGCACCGTGCCGTCTGCGGCGACGATGAAGGTCATGATGCCGGTTGCGTCGTGCTGAGCCGGCCACGCGACGAGGGCGAAGCCGCCAGTCATCGCGCCGTTCTTCACGTAGTCCATCTCGCCGCCGGGAGCGGCTGGGCCCTGTGCCGTCAGGATCCGGAAGTGGTAGCCATGGAACGGGGCCGCTTCCTTCCGGCTCGCCAGGTCGTCGCCATCGGCGGCCGCCGACGCAACCAGATCGCCAAGCGGGCTTCGCGGCTCGCCCCGCTTCGCCGGCCAGTAGAGGCCGTTCTGCTTCCCGGAATCGCTATTGAACGTGCGCGCGTAGATCCCGGGCTTCTTACCATCGTGACCGCTGCGCGCGTATTCACGCTGTGCCGAGACGTAGGCGCGGCAAATGTCGATCACCGCCAGCTCGTTGCGGCCGATCCGCCGCGCCAGCACCTCGTCCTTCCCCGCCGCTGCGTCGAAGCGCCAACCGTCGGCTTCCTTGACGAGCGGGATCGGGAACGGCCAGTCCTCGTTGCCGACGACCAACTCCTTGGTCGTTGGGCCGAGGTCCTCCAGGTGCCACTGCTCCGACGCGGCGGCGATAAACACTTCCTGGTTCCGCCGGCCGGTGGACGGATCCGACGAGCCCACCAGGTCGCGGCCCTCCGGGCCGAAATAAGTCAACAGCTCGTCGAGCTTCCCGCCCTTCACGGTCTCGGTGAGCGCGCGAACGGCGTCTTCCGGGGTGGCGAAATGTCGCGGTGACGACTCCGCCGGGCGGCTGCTGCTGCACGCCGCCACGGAGAGTGTCACCCCCAGCGCGGCGAGTGCGATCGGCCACCTCATCGCCGCCGGCCTCCGCCGCCGCCGGACCGACCGCCGCCGCCGGAACGACTGCTGCCGCCCGAGCGGCTGCTCTGTCCCCTCGCGCTCGCCGAACGCTCGGACTTGCCGCTGGAGTAGTTCGAGAACGCATCGGAATTCGTGCCGCTGCGTTCCGTGGCGGTGCTGGATCGATCGCGGTTCTGTCCCTTCGCCTCGTAACTCGAGGTTCCGCCGCTACCCGCCTGACCGCTGGAGGCCGTCGATGTCGTGGCCGCCGGCGACGATGCGGTGCGGCCCGCGCTCTGCGTCGTCGCGCTGGCACCGCTCGCCGACGCGCTGCCGCCTCGCGCGCTCTGCGCCGTGGTCCCGGATTGCTGCCGGGTCTGCTGCCGCTCGGTGCTCTGCTGCTGGGCAGTGGAGGAGCGCTCGCCGCGCTGCTCCTGAGCGTTCTGAGCCCGATCGCTCCGGTTCTCGGCCGTGTTCTCGCGGTTGTCGTAGAAGTCCTCACGAGCGTCCTCGCGGTGCTCGTAGTACTCCTCGCGGGCGTCCTGGCGATCGTCGTAATAGTCGTCCCACCCGCCGCCGTACATGTACGGACTGCCGTGCCAGCCATAGGGGCCGTAGTAGTAGTCGTTGTCCATCGCCGCGCCGATGACGATGCCGGCGGTGAAGCCGATGACACCGGCGGCGATCGCGGCACTGTTGTCGTTGCTTTCTTCCTTGATCACGACGGTCGTGCTGGTCGGCGCCTGTGAATACACGGTCTGGCTGCTGTATTGCGGGACGTACACGACCTGCGGGTTGGCGGGCTCGATGACGATGATTTGCTGCCCGGTCTCCACCGTTTTGAGGCTCACCGATTGTTGCTGGGTGGACTTGAGTTTGCCGTTCTTGAGCGCGTCAGCGCGCAGGCGCTGCACGCTGTCGAGCACCGCATTGCGGTCGGCGGCGAAGGCCTGGCCCGTCTCGGTTGTCCAGTCCAGGTTCACGGTCATGAAGTCCACGACCTGCGGGAACAGCACCAGGGCCACGAGCGGCGGCTCGAACCCCTTCTGCTTGGCCGCATCCTGGAGCGCCGTGCCCTTGGACGGCGGGTTGGTCTTCAACCACTTGTCGAGCTCCGCCACGCGCGCCGGCGTCCCGGCGGCGAGCAGCATCTGGGCGAGCAGCTGATCGGGATACAGCGCCACCGGCGCCATCAACCCGTCCACTTCGTCCGGGGGAAGCTTCTTGGCTGGTGCAGGCTTGGCCGGGGCGCTTTTCGAGGCCTGCGCGGCCACGCCGGAATACGGCGCCTGGCCCACGGCCAGGCACAACACTAGAACGCCCGCCACGCTTCTGAGCTTCGTCATCGCGTCACTCCCGGCGGCCATGCGATCGGCCGCGACGATCCTCAGCGAACCTGCGGCTGCGAAGTCGTGGAGATATTCATCTTCCGCTTCTCGGCCGCGACGTCTGCAGCGACCTCGGCGAGCAGCTTCTGCGCATCGTAAACGATGCCGTCCTTGACGGTGAACTTCACGCCGCCAACCTTCTCCTGGCGGTTGGTCTGCGGGTTCAGCCGCATGTGGCCGGTACCGTAGAGCACCTTGAGGTTCGACAGCGGGTTCTCGCCGACGATCACGAGATCGGCGAGCATGCCGGTGCGGACCACTCCCATCTGCGGCGCTTCGCCCTTCGGCTCGTACAGCGTCTTCGCGCCCCACATCGTTGCCGAGCGGATGATCTCGAGCGGCGAGAAGCCGGCCTCGCGGAGCAGTTCGAGCTCCTCGATGTAGGCGAAGCCGTAGGTCTTCCAGATGAAACCGGAGTCGGTGCCGACGGTCACGCGGCCGCCCATGTTCTTGTAGTCGTTAATCAGCCGCATGTAGCGCTGATAGAACATCTTCCAGTTGTATTCGTTCTCGGTGGTCCAGTCGTAGAAGTACGAGCCGTGGTTGTCGCGGGTGCTCTGGAAGTAGTTCCAGAGCTGCGGCATGGTGTAGGTCTGGTGCCAGTCGGCATTCCTGGCCCGCATCAGGTCGCGTGACGCGGCGTAGATGTTGAAGGTCGGATCGAAGGTGACGTGATTGGCTTTCTGGTGCTCGAGATACTCGACCCATTCCTTCGAGCCCGGCTCGTAGGTCTGGCTCCAGATCCGGGCGATGTCGCCGAAGCGATCCTGCTCGTTGTTGTAGTCGTAGCCGATCGGGAAGTCCTGGATCGTCTTGTCCTTGAGCAGCGACTCCATGTGGCCGTAGTAGTGGGTCACGGTGTCGAGGTGGTTGTCGCCGGCGATGCGCGCGTTGAACATCGCGACGTTGTTCTGCGACAGGTGCGCGACGGTCCCCATCTTGTTCTTGTGGGCCTCGTCGATCGCCGCGATGTCGATCTCCGGCGTCTCGTCGCCGCGGTTGAAGAACTTGATGCCGTCCACGCCATTGGCCGCAGCCCAGCGGACCCACTCCCGCGCCTTCTCGGGAGTCGTAACCCGCCCGCCGGTCCAGCCCGATCCGAGCGTCTGGTAGTTGAAGATGCGCGGCGCGACAATCTCGTTCTTCGCTGAGCGCTCCTTCTCCGACACGGTGACCGCGTGAGACGACAGCGACACGCCGCGGACCGTGGTCACGCCGTGGGCCAGCCACAGTCTGTAGGAGTAGCCGAGATCCGGCGCCTTGCCAGTCGTGGATCCGTGGACGTGCATGTCCACGAAGCCTGGCATCACGTACATCCCGCGGCCGTCGATTTCGAAGTCCGCGTCGCGCGGCTCGCGGTTCTGCTGTTGCGGGAGCCCCGGCCAGCCGGCCTGCCGCACCTCGCTGATGCGGTTGCCTTCGATGACGATGTCCATCGGGCTGAGCGGCGGCCCGCCGGTCCCGTCGATCAAGGTGACCGAACGGATCACCATCTTCTTGAAGGGACCTTGTCCCTCGCCGGCTTTGCGGGCCGGCGCAGGCGTGTCGCCGGCGCCCCGTCCTCCCTGCCGGGCCTGGGCCGGGGCGGCCGGGGCCTGAGTGGCCGGAGGCGTTTGTGCCGCTCCAACGGCCAGGAACAGCAGGAGGGCGAGCGCGCTGACGGTTACAACTCGTGGCATGGGTGGTTCCTCGAAGCCGCCATTCTAACCCCCAGGCTCAATTGAGTTGCGCGTTGGGTCTGCTCGAACTCGGGAATGCGCAGCTACCCGGAACGCGACTGCGCGGAAGATGCCCGCGGTGGCGCGGCTACTGCCAGGTCGACGGGATCGTGTCGCCCTGAGTTACCAGGACGTTCACGTCGTGGCCGCGCCCGGCACAGGACGGGGCGGGCACATCTATCACCGTCACCGCGTCGCCGGCATAGGTTTCGTACACTCCTGCGACACAGCCGCACGAAAGTGTCATTCCCCTCACGCACCGGCGCAGGCCCCACTTGCGGGGCCACCGCAGCTTGCGGGCGATCTTCCTCTCCATGACAGGTTCGACGGATCGAGCGTAGCAAGCGCACTGCCAGCGCAGTGTGACAAGGCGATGACGCGTTCAAGCTCTGCAGTGGCTCGCATCGGTCAGCGCCCGAACGCGACGCCGGCGTACACCAGCAGCATGTCGGTGCGCGAGCGGCGCGCCAACCGGTTGACCGGGTTGTCCCACGGGATCCAGCCTTCGGTCAGGTACTTCGCCTCGCCGCCGTAGAGATACCGCACCGACAGGTCGAGCCTGGCGCGGTACGGCGGCCGGCCAAACCCGATCTGCACACCACCGCCACCGCCGGCGCTGAGGACGAGGTCGTCGAGGTTGGTAATCGAGTGGGTGTCCTCGTCCGAGCAACTGCGTCCCGAGCACGAGGTGTCGGCGTGGACGGACGTGGTCGTGATCAGGTAGTTGAACCCGACGAGCCCGTCCACGTAGGGACGCACCCGGCCCTCGCTCTTCTGTGCGCGGACCCGGCCGTGGAAGAGGACGATACCGTTCGAGGTCTCGACCGGAACGGTGAGATCCGGAATACCGCTGAGCGGCACGTCACGCGTTTCGCTGCCGTACCAGAGATATGTGGCCTCGGCGCCGGCGCTGAGCGGGCCTGGTCCGAGTGCGAAGTCGAAGTGCCCTGAAATACCGCCGGCGAGGGTTACGTTGTCGGCGAAGTCGCCGAGGGGGACGCCGAGCATCGCACCAAGGCCGCCCTGAAACAACGGCCGCTGAACCGCCTGGGTCGCGGTTGTCGACGCAGGCTGGGAGGCAGGCCCGCCGCCTTGTCGTGCGGCGGCGATCCCGGGTGCAAACAGGAGCCATGCGAACGCTGCAAGCCATCGGAGCGGTGTCATTCACACCTCGCCTGAGCCGCACCAGGCGTCTGCAGCCGCAACGCCGCTGTGCAGGGCGCGTACCAATCGTAGCTTCGCGAGTTTCTGGAACGAATACCGCCGATCGCCGCTCACCGCAGTTCCGGCACCTCGCGGCTCCGCCACCTGCACAGGACACTTACTGTGCGAAGATCCGCACAACCATGCGAATGCGCCACGTGCTGACCCTGACCGGCTTCCTGCTGGCGGCTGCGTCCGTTGGCGGTCAGGCCCCAAGCGCGGGGCTCGATCGCGCGACCATCACCCGGATTCGCGCCGAAGCGATCGACAAGTCGCAGGCGGTCGATCACGTCTGGTGGCTGTCGGAGGTCTACGGTCCTCGGGCGACAGGCACGCCCGCGTTCGAAGCGGCCTCGCAGTGGGCGATGAAGAAGTTCACCGAGTGGGGACTGACCAACGTCCACCAGGAGCGGTTCCCGTTCGGGCAGGGGTGGAGCATCGAGCGGTTCTCGCTGCACCTGGTCGAGCCGCAGACCCAGGCGCTGATCGGCCAGCCGCGCTGGAACTCGCCGTCCACCAGCGGACCGGTGCTGGCCGACGTGGTCTACCTGCGCGCCGCGACCGAGGACGACCTCGGGAAGTACCAAGGGCAGCTTCGCGGAAAGATCGTCGTGATGCAGCCGGTTCGCGCGGTGCGGCTGCTCGATGGCCGCGTGGTGCTGCGAATGACCGAAGCCGATTGGAGCGAAACAATGGCGCTGCCTCCGGCGGAGACGCCGGCGGGCCCTTCGGACCGGGCGCGCGCCGCGGCCCAGTTCGCGGCCGCGGTCCAGCGGTTCCTGGCAAATGAAGGCGTGGCGGCGCTGCTCGAGCGCGGGTCCGACGGCGATCTCTCGGCAGGCGGGAGCGATCTGAGCTGGCAGACCCAGCGCGTCGACGGCGGCACGATCTTCCCTGGGAACGGCGGCAGCCGCGACCCCCAACTCCCGGCGCAGGTGCCGTCGGTGACGATGGCGGTCGAGCACTACAACCGGATCGTGCGGCTGCTCGAGCACGGCATGCCGGTGAAGGTCGAGGTCAACATCCAGTCGAAGTTCCACCCCGAGACCAATCCCGAGGGCAACGGCATCAACACGGTCGCGGAGATTCGCGGTACCGATCTCGCGAACGAGGTGGTGGTGATGGGAGCGCATCTCGACAGCTACCCCTATGCCGGAGGCGCGACCGACAACGGCACCGGTTCGGCCGCGATGATGGAGGCGGTCCGCGTCATTCAGACGCTCGGCCTGAAGCCGCGGCGGACGATTCGAGTCGCGCTGTGGGCCGGCGAGGAACAGGGTCTGCTCGGCTCGCGCGCATACGTCCAGCGGCATTTCCAGGACGCCAACGGCTACAAGCTGGCCGAGCACGCGACCGTCGCTGCCTATTTCAACCTCGATAACGGCACCGGGCGGATCCTCGGCATCTGGGGCCAGGGGAACGCCGGCGCGATGAAGTTGTTCCAGCAGTGGGGCGAGTCGGTCAGCGACCTGGGTTTCCGCTCCACGAGCCCGCGATCGGTCGGCTCGACGGATCACTCGTCGTTCGAGAACGCGGGGCTGCCTGGTTTCCAGTTCATCCAGGAGCGGCTCGAGTACAACTCGCGGACGCACCACTCGAACATGGACACGTTCGATCACGTGCAGCCCGACGACCTGAAGCAGCAGGGCGCGGTGGCCGCGGTGTTCGCCTGGTACGCCGCGAACTGGCCGGAGCAGCTGCCACGGAAATAGGCGCGGCTTGCGCGGCCAATCCAAACTGCACTACGCTATCGAAGTCGTGACGCTGCTGCACCACGTGGATCGGGCCCATCACCACCGTTGCTCGAACGGCCCGGCCGGACTGCGCGTGTAAACAGGCGAACGTCACCACCAGGTTTCGTGATCACGCAAAGGCCCGCTGGGAAACCGGCGGGCCTTTTCATTTAGTGATTGAGATAGAGGGAGTCATGGACTTTTCGAAACTGGACGGGCTCATTCCTGCGGTCGTGCAGGACCGCACCAGCGGCGAAGTGCTGATGGTCGGATTCATGAACGACCAGGCATGGAAGATCACGCTCGACACCGGCTACGTCACGTTCTTCAGCCGCACCCGCAACACGCTGTGGACCAAGGGCGAGACCTCCGGGAACCGCCTCGCCGTCCGGCAGATTTTCACCGATTGCGACGACGACACGGTGCTGGTGAAGGTGGATCGGGAGGGCGACGGGAAGGTCTGCCACACCGGTCAACGGTCCTGCTTCTTTACCGAGGTGAGCCTGGGAGAACCGCGATGACGCTGACGCTTGGCATTCCCAAGGGCTCGCTCGAGCAGGCGACCGTCCAGTTGTTCCAGCGCGCGGGGTATCAGCTGATCACCTCGTCACGGTCGTACTACCCCTCGATCGACGACCCCGAGATCGAGTGCATGCTGATCCGCGCCCAGGAGATGGCCCGCTACGTCTCCGACGGCGTCATCGACGCGGGCCTGACCGGGCTCGACTGGATTCGCGAGCACGAGATCGGGCACCCCGAGCAGTCGCCGCTCACCCGCGTCTGCGATCTCGTTTATGCCAAGCAGAGCTTCGGCAAGGTGCGGTGGGTGCTGGCCGCGCCCGAGGGCTCGCCGTTCCAGACCGCGAAGGACTTCGCCGGCAAGCGCATCGCCACCGAGCTGGTTCGGGTCACGCGTGACTACTTCGAGCGGCAGGGCGTGGCGGTGGACGTCGAGTTCTCCTGGGGCGCAACCGAGGTCAAGCCGCCGGTGCTCGCCGACGCGATCGTCGAAGCCACCGAGACCGGATCGACCCTCCGCGCCAATCGCCTCCGCATCCTCGACACGATTCTCGAGTCGAACACGCAGCTCGTCGCCAACCAGGCAGCCATGGCGGACGCGTGGAAGCGGACGAAGATCGAGAACATCGCGTTGCTGCTCAAGGCCGCGATCGAGGCGCAGGGGCGGGTCGGGCTGATGCTGAACGTGCGCAGCGCCGATCTCGACAAGGTCCTGAGCATCCTGCCGGCGCTGCAGCGCCCGACGGTCAGCTCGCTCAGCGACCCCGAGTGGGTGGCGGTGAACACGATCCTCGAGGAAAGAACCGTGCGCGACCTGATCCCGAAGCTCAAGGCCGCCGGCGGCCAGGGCATCGTGGAATACCCGTTGAACAAGATCGTCGTCTAAAGAAACCACGAAGACACGAAGAGCACGAAAGACGCACGAAGGACACAAATCTCTTTAAAGGGATGCACGCGTGACAAAAACCAAGATGGGGTCTTCGTGCCGGCCTTCGTGCCCTTGGTGCCTTCGTGGTCTCCTTTGGACAGTGAAGGTGATGGGATGATTCGCATTGTTCCCTCAACAAACCGGAGGGTAGTCGCCGCGTTGCTGGGCGCGGGGCGGGTTCGCGATCGTGAGACCGAGCGGCACGCGCAGGAGATTGTCGACGCCGTCCGCGCCGGTGGCGACCGTGCGCTGCGAGCGTATGCGCGCAAGTTCGATGCCCTGTCCGGTCCGCTCGAGGTGCCGCGCGCGGAATGGGAACGGGAAGCGCGCGCTGTTTCCGGCCCCGTGCGCCGATCCGATCCGCGAAGCCGCGCGCGCCATACTCCGCGTGTCGAAACGCCAGGTGCCAGCCGGGTGGCGGTTGAACGTCAGGCCAGGGATCACCGTCGAACAACGGGTGGTGCCGTTGTCACGAGTCGGCTGCTACGTGCCGGCCGGACGCTATCCCCTGCCGTCTTCGCTCCTGATGAACGCCATCCCGGCCCGCGCCGCCGGCGTCGGCGAGATCGTCGTCGCCTGCTCACGCCCGGACGCCACCGTCTTCGCCGCGGCGCTCGAGGTCGGAGTGGATCGGCTGTTTCGTGTCGGCGGCGCCCACGCGGTGGCGGCGATGGCCTATGGCACCGCGAGCGTGCCGCGGGTGGACAAGATCGTCGGTCCCGGCAATCGCTGGGTGTCGGCCGCCAAGTCGCTGGTCAGCGCCGACTGCGGCATCGATTTCTATGCGGGCCCGACCGAGATACTCGTCGTGGCTTCGAAGACGCCGCCGGCCTGGGTCGCTGCCGACCTGATCGCCCAGGCCGAACACGATCCCGACGCGCGCGCAGTCTGCATCGCCACCGGCCGTGTGCTCGCGGAACGGATCGCGCGCGAGGTGCGGGGGCAACTACCGGCCGCCGGTCCCGCGCGCGAATCGCTGCGGAGAAACGGCGGCATCATCGTCGCCGCGTCGCTCAGCGAGGCCATCGATCTCGCCAACGAATGCGCCTCGGAGCACCTCGTCGTCGAATCGGAGGCGGTCGCCTCCAGGATCACGAATGCCGGGGCGATGTTCGTCGGTCCCTGGACGGCGCAGGTGGCCGGCGACTACGCGATCGGCTCCAATCACGTCCTGCCAACCGCCGGCGCCGCCCGCGTCCGAGGCGGGTTGAACGCCGCCGACTTCGTGAAGCTGATCTCGGTTCAGCGGATCTCTGCGAGCGGTCTTCGCCGCATCGCCCCGACGATCACAACCCTGGCGAGGGCGGAGGGGCTCGAAGGCCACGCGCGGTCGATCGAGATCCGAGTCGGGAGTCGGGAGCGAGCCCGGGTCGGGAGTCGGTCGTCGGGAGTGGGGAGTCGGAAGAGCCCTCGCCCCAAACCACAACCCTCAAGCCCCAAGTCCCAAGCCCCAAGCTCCAGGAGGCGACGTTGACGATCCAAGGCGTTCCCGATCTCGGTGTCGGACTGCGGCTGCACCTCAACGAGAACACCGGCGGTTGCTCGGCGAAGGTGGTCGAGACCGTTCGCGCTTTCACCGGCGAGCAGCTCGCTCTTTATCCGGACTTTGGTGCCGCGGTGACGGAGACTGCAGCCTACCTCGGAGTAGATCCCGACAATGTCGTGCTCACGAACGGGCTCGACGAAGGCATTCTGCTGGCCTCGATCGCCTACCTGCTGCCGCGCGCCCCCGCGTCGCTGGTTGCGTTGGGCGCACCCGACGTGGCGCCATCAGGAGTCGCGGAGATCGTGGTGGCCCTGCCGACGTTCGATCCCTACCTCCATGCCGCGAAGTCGATGGGCGCGCGGACCGTCTCGGTTCCGGCAACGCCTGACTATTCCTTCCCTGTCGACGCCGTGCTCCGGGCCGTGACACCGAACACGCGCATCGTCTACGTGAACAACCCCAACAACCCGACCGGGCAGCCGATCCCGCAGCAGGCGATCCGCCGAATCGCGCGCGAAGCCGGCCATGCCATCGTGTTCGTCGACGAGGCGTACCACGACTTCATGCCCGAGAACTTCCTCGCCGAGGCGCACGACTACCCGAACGTCATCGTCGGCCGCACGTTCTCGAAGGCCTTCGGCCTCGCGGGCATCCGGGTTGGAGTGCTGATCGCGACGCCGCTGGTGCTCGAGCCAATCCGCCGGGCGATGCCGCTTTTCAATCTCAATGTCATTGCCGTGGCAGCCCTCCGTGCCGCGATTGAGGAGCCGACATTTCGAGCCTGGTATCTGAATCAGGCGCTTGAGTCGAAGCAGATGGTCTACGCCGCCTGCGATCGGCTGGGCCTGCGCTACTGGAAGAGCGCGGCAAACTTCGTGCTGATCGACGGCGGCCCCCGGGCCAAGGAGATCATTGCCAGCATGATTGGACGCGGCGTCTTCGTGCGCGACCGGACCGCCGACCCGTCCTGCCCGAACTGCTTCCGCCTGACCGCGGGGGTCGTCGAGCACACGCGGAAAGCTGTCGACGCACTGGAGGCGGCATGCGCCGGGCGGTAATCGAGCGGAACACCACCGAGACGCAAATCCGCCTGGCTCTGAACATCGACGGCACCGGCCTGTTCTCGAACCGTACCGGCATCCGCTTCCTGGATCACATGCTGGATCTGGTCGCCCGACACGGAGGCTTCGATCTCGAGGTCGCGGCCACCGGCGATCTCGATGTCGATCAACATCACACCGTCGAAGACGTCGGCATCGTCCTCGGCGAGGCGGTGACGAAAGCGCTTGGCGACAAACGCGGTATCAATCGTGCCGGCTACTTCGTGATGCCGATGGACGAGACGTTGGCGGTCGCGGCTGTCGATCTGAGCGGCCGGCCGCACACCGTCGTCGACACGAAGGTCAGGACGCGGCTGGTCGGCGACCTGCAGGCGGAGCTCGTCCACGACTTCTTCGAGGGCTTCGCGACCGGCGCACGCGCCAACGTTCACCTCAAGGTGCTCTACGGGCGATCGAATCATCACAAGATTGAAGCCTGCTTCAAGGCGTTCGGCCGTGCCCTCCGCGTTGCGTGCGCGAAGGACGCGCGGCTTGCGAAGATGCTGCCGAGCACCAAGGAGCTGCTGTGATTGCGGTCGTGGACTACGGCGCCGGCAACCTCACGTCGGTGCGCAAGGCGCTCGGGGCGATCGGCGCCGCCATCTGGACACCTGCGGAGCCGGCGGAGCTCGAGCGCGCCGCGGGCATCATCGTTCCCGGAGTCGGGCATTTCAGCAGCACAGCGAGGCTGGACGATCCTTGGCGCGGCGGAATCCGTGGTGCGCTGGGGCGCTCGGTGCCGTTGCTGGGAATCTGCGTCGGCTTGCAGTGGCTGTTCGACGGCTCGACCGAGGCGCCCGATGTTGCCGGTCTCGGCCTGCTGCCCGGGACCTGCACGCACCTTGGCGCGGGTGACTCGCGAGCCACTCGCAAAGTTCCTCACGTCGGCTGGAATTCGCTCTCCTTCCCGAGGTCTACGCGATTGTTTGACGGTATCCGAGAAGGCCGGCAGGTGTACTTTACGCATTCATTCGCAGCACCAGTCGGGACTGCTACGGCCGCGACGACGACGTATGGCGTGACGTTCGCGGCAGCGGTCGAGGATGGGCTCGTTTCCGGCGTCCAGTTTCATCCGGAAAAGTCAGGCGACGTCGGGTTGCGGATACTGCGAAACTGGCTTTTGACCGTCTCGAGGTCCTGAAGTCGCGCGCATGCTGTCGAAACGAATAATCGCGTGTCTCGACGTGCGCAATGGGCGCGTCGTCAAGGGAATCAACTTCGAGGGTTTGCGGGAGGTCGGCGATCCCGGCGAGCTGGCGCGACGCTACAACGTCGAAGGCATCGACGAGATCGTCATTCTCGATGTTACGGCGACACTCGAGTCGCGGCAGGCGCGGGCCCACACCATACGAGCAGTGGCGCGCGAGATCTTCCTCCCGCTGTGCGTGGGCGGCGGTATCCGCACCGAACAGGACGCCGCGGCAGCAATAGAAGCTGGGGCAGACAAGGTGAGCCTGAACACGTCGGCGCTGCTGGACCCGATGCTCATCACCACGCTCGCCAGCCGATATGGCAGCCAGGCGGTGGTCGTGGCCATCGACGCGAAGCGCCAGGACGGGCGATTCGCCGTCTACGTGCGAAGCGGGCAGGCCGAGACGCCGCGCGGGGCGATCGACTGGGCCCGCGAGGCTGCCGATCGCGGCGCCGGAGAGATACTGTTGACCTCGATCGATCGCGATGGAACGAGGGCCGGCTTCGATTGCGAGCTGACTGCCGCCGTGTCCACGGCCGTGAACATCCCCGTGATAGCGTCCGGCGGGGCCGGCGCGTTCGAGCACTTCGCCGAGGTCTTCACCGACGGCTGCGCCGACGCGGCGCTCGCCGCCTCGATCTTTCACTTCAACGAGCACAGCGTCGAGGCGCTGAAGGACTTCCTTCACGCGCGGCAGATTCCCGTCCGGCTTTCCTGACCATGCTGATTCCATCCATCGACTTGCAGAAAGGCCGCATCGTCCAGCTCGTGCAGGGCGAGACGCTGGCGGTGGCCACCGACGATCTCGACGCCTGGATTTCGAAGTTCAAGCGCTTCCCGAAAGTGCAGCTCATCGATCTCGACGCGGCGATGGCGCGCGGCAACAACGACGAGCTCGTGCGCCGGATTGCCGGCGAGTTGCCGTGCCGCGTGGGCGGCGGCGTCCGGACCGTCGCGCGGGCCGAGGAACTACTCGCCGCCGGCGCGCAGGCAGTAATTGCCGGATCGGGCCTGTTCCGCGGACCCGGCCAATGGACTTCAGCGGATGTGGCCGCCGACCCCAGCATAGTCGTCAATCACGACTTCGCTCGGGCCCTCGCGGCCACCGTCGGACCGCAGCACGTGATCGCGGCCGTGGACGCGAAGGCTGGCCGGGTCGTCATTCACGGGTGGAAGACGTCGTTGCCGATCGGTCCCGTCAGGGCGGTGCAGGAACTGGAGGCATATTGCGACGAGTTCCTGTACACGCACGTCGACAGGGAAGGGCTGATGCAGGGAACCGACGTCGATGCGATTCGAGCCGTCCGCGACGCGACAGCGCGCCGCGTGACCGCCGCCGGCGGGATCACCACGCGTCAGGAGATCGGCGCGCTCCATGCCATAGGCGTCGACGCCGTCGTAGGGATGGCTATCTACACCGGCTCGCTCGCGCTGGAGTAGGAGACAGGAGACAGGAGATGGGAGGCAGGAAGAAGCCGGGAGGCGGGGACTCAGGAAACAGTCTCCTGACTCCTGACTCCTATTTCTTCTTCTTAACGGCGTCGACGAACGTGTCGTATAGAAGCTGATCGCGATTAGCGGAGCGCTCTCTCGCATCCTTGCCCCACGCTTCGTCGAGCGCAGTGATCGTTTGGACGACGCAACCGGCGTCGCAGGCGACGATGCCGCGTTTGGTGGCGATCGACGAGGCGCGCTTCGAGAGCTCGGCCATCCAGGCGTCGAAGAGTGCCGCTTCCTCTTTCGCGGAACGGTCGCCGGGCTCCCAGTCGAGGAGCTTTTCCATCGCTTTGACGACCTGCGGGTCCACGGGCTGGTTCTTCCTTCCGACCGTCACGGCCACGGCGGTGGTCTGCGTTCCGGTGAACGGCGAGTCGGGAACGCTGCCTTTCTCCACCTGGTAACGCTGGGTCGCCTTCTCTTTGACCGGCTCGAGCAGCGGGATGAGGCTGCGCGCCGCCTGGGTGTGCGCGGCCATGCTGGCAGCGTCCAGCTCGATGGTCTGGGGCTGCTGTTGAGCCGGCTTTTCCTGGTCCGCGGCAGCCGGCAGGCTCAACCCAAGCGCCACCGCGGTAACGAAGACGACGCGGAAGTTCATGCGATAACTCCCTCTGGCTTCACTACATCACCAATTGGGTAGGCTGTGAAGCCGCAAAGGGGGACTGTCCCCAACTGCCGGAGTTTGGAGTACGTCAAAGCTGCCATGCGTGCAGACCTGGTTGCCGCAATCCGTTCGCTGCGAGCTTCGCCGGCCTTCACCGCCGGCGCCCTGCTGGTCCTCGCGCTCGGGATCGGCGCCAGCACGGCCATTTTTTCCGTCGTGGACGCGGTGGTCCTCCGCGCGCTGCCGTTCGACGAGTATGACCGGCTGGCCGCCGTCGGCACGCGGCGCCCGCCCCCGCCGGAGTTCGACCCCGCTCGCGACCCGGTCCAACTGTCCAGCGTCGCACCCCAGGACTTCCTCGACTGGGACGCCCAGCAGCAGGTGTTTGACCACTTTGCCGCCACCACTGGCAACTCCATGGCGTTGGTAGAGCCCGGCTCCGAGCCAGAAGACCTGCGGGCGCTCCGCGTCACCGCTGATCTGTTCGACGTTCTCCGCGTTGCCCCGCGCATTGGTCGCGCGTTCACCGCGGATAACGAAGTCGACGGGCGCGATAAAGTCGTCGTCCTCAGCGATTCGCTGTGGCGCCGCAGGTTCGGCGCCAATCCGGCGATCGTCGGACAGACCATCCCGCTCGACGGCCAGCCCTACGACGTTGTGGGCGTAATGCCGCCGGCAGTCACCTACCCCGTCGGCCAGGCGCGCGACACCGATGTCTATCTGCCGTACGTCCTCCCTGCCGACGAGCGTACGCGGATTCCGAACCGCCACGGCTACTACCTGCAAACCGTCGGACGCCTCAAGCCGGGGATCACCATGCGCGAGGCCGAGGCGCACATGGACCAAATCGGCAAGGCGCTGCAGGCGGCGCACCCCGAGTGGAACAAAGACACCTTCGCCGGCACTCGCCCGCTGCGCGACCACCTGGTGGGATCGCGCACCCGGAGCTGGATGCTGATGCTCCTCGGCGCAGTCGGCATCGTCCTCCTGATCGCCTGCGTCAACGTCGCGACCTTGCAGCTGGCCCGCGCGGCGTCGCGCGAGCGCGAGATCAGCGTCCGCGCGGCGCTCGGCGCCGGACGCGGCCGGCTGATCCGCCAGTTGCTGGTCGAGAACGTGCTGCTCGCCTCAGCCGGCACGGCGCTCGCCATCCTGCTCGCCGGGTGGGGCGTGCAGGTGCTCAAGGGCGCGATGCCCGACGGTGTGGCACGCGTCAGCGCCATCGCTGTGGATGTACGCGTCCTGGCGGCAGCGGCGATGGCCGCAGTGGTCACCGGAGTTGCGTTCGGGATCCTGCCGGCCCTGCAGCTGTCGAGGCCGGACCTCACCCACGCGCTCAAGGACGGCGCGCGCGGCACCGCCGCCACCGCGCGGCACCGCCTGCGCAGCGTGCTGGTCGTGTCCGAGGTCGCGCTCGCGGTGGTGTTGACGATCGGCGCCGCGCTCTTCATCGGCAGCTTCATCACGCTGATCCAGATCGAGCCGGGGTTTGATACCTCGAATGTCCTGACCACGCAGGTCGTTCCGCGGTTCGAGCCCGGAAAGCCGCCACCCGACATGCGGACCCGGTATCAGGAACTGGTGGACCGCGTGCAGGCGATTCCAGGCGTAGAACGTGCCGCGTACATCGCCGGCGGCATGCCGCTCGGCAACAACATGAGCACCACCAGGTTCGAAGTAGCGGGCGTTACGCCGACAGGCATCGTATCGGTGAGCGTGCGTCGCGTGACGCCGGAGTATCACCGCCTGCTGCGAATCCCGCTGAAGGAGGGCCGCCTGTTCGAGGGCGCCGATTCCGACGGGGCGCCGCTCGTGTTGCTAATCAACGAGGCTGTGGCGCGCGCGTTCTTCCCCAACGAGAGCCCCGTCGGCAGGACCGTCAAGGTCCAGGACACCGACCGGACCGTCGTCGTCGGCGTCGTCGGCGACATTCATCAGGTGAGCCTCGAGTCGGAGCCGATGGCGGAGATCTACGTGCCGCTGGCTCAGGGCAGCCGCGGCGGTGGGGAATTGCTGGTACGCACCGAAGGCAACCCTTACGATCTACTGCCGGCGGTGAAGGCTGCTGCCCTTCAGGTGCTCCCTGACGTGCCGCTGCGAAACATCAGAACGATGGACGAGGTCGTGGAAAGGCGGGCGGCGCAGCGGCGGTTGAGCATGCTGCTGCTCGGGCTGTTCGGCCTGCTGGGACTCGTGATCTCTTCGGTTGGAATCTACGGAGTCCTTTCCCACACCGTCGCTCAACGCACGCGGGAGATCGGTGTGCGGATAGCCCTCGGAGCCACGCGCGGTTCGGTGGTCAGAAGGGTGCTCGGCTATGCGGGTTCGCTGGTGGCGCTCGGCCTGGCGATCGGGTCGGCCGCGGCCTGGACACTCACCTCCACAGCGAAGGCATTCCTCTTTCACCTCGAGGCGACGGATGCGCGAGCTTTTGTGGCGGCACTCGTCGTCCTTGCGAGCGCGGCGATTGCCGCCAGCGTGCTGCCTGCAAGACGGGCTGCGTCGGTCGACCCCGTGGACGCGCTCCGGGCCGAATAGACAGAGTCGGCATTCGAAACGGCGCTCTAATTGGCGGGGTGGAGAACGTTCCCTCCGTAGCGCTTCACGAACAGGCTGCCGACGAGCGCGAGCGCAGCGCTCCCCATCATCAGGTAGGCCGGGGACACCGGGCTGCCCGTCTCCTGAATCAGCTTCGTCGCCGCGAGCGGGGCCATCCCGCTGAAGAGCGTGAAGCTGACGTTGAAGATCAGGGCGACGCCGGTGAAGCGGATGCGGGTCGGGAAGAGATCGGTCAGGAGAACCGCGAACGATCCGTTGGTGAATCCGGCGGACAGGCCGGCGAGGACGCAGACGAGCGTCAGGTTGGCGGAGTGCCCTGCGAGCGCGCTGTAGAAGGGCAGCGCGAACACCATCAGCAGAATCACCCCGACCCGCAGCAGATATCGCGGCGCGATGCGGTCACCAATCCAGCCGACGACGAGAATGCCGAGCGTCGAGGCGAGCACGCCCACGGTCTGCGAGAACACAGCCTGGCGGGGGTCGTACTTGAGGACCGCCGACAAGAACGCGGGCAGGTGCGAGAAGAACAGCCCGTTGAAGCAGCCGGTCCCGGCCAGGAGCGCGCTGCCGATCAGGACCTGCGCGGGGCGGGTCTTCAGCATCTCCGTGAACGGCTGCCGCGACGCGAGGCTGCGCATCCGCTCGAACTCCGGTGACTCCTCCAGCGAGCGTCGCAGCCAGAAGCTCAGCACGCCGCCCAGGCCGCCGAGCACGAAGGCAATGCGCCACCCGTAATACGGGACCAGCGCCGGGTCGAGAAACGTCCGCACCGACAGGCTCACCACAGTCGCGACCGCCACACCCATCGTCACGCAGGCGAACACCACGCCGGCGACGAAAGGAGCGATCCGCGGCGCGGTTTCGACGACATAGGTGAGCGCGCCAGGCAGCTCGCCGCCGAGACAGAAGCCCTGGATGAGGCGCAGGATCACCATCAGCGCGCTCGCGGCGACGCCGATCTGCGCGTGCGGCGGCACCAGGCCGATACCGAGCGTCGCCAACGACATCACCGCTACCGACCAGATGAACACCCGGCGGCGGCCGTATCGATCGCCGTAGTGTGCGAGCACGATGCCGCCGATCGGCCGGGCGAGGTACCCGGCCGCGAACGCGCCGAACGAGGCCATCAGCGAGGCGAGGGTGTCGGCGCCCGGGAAGACCGCGTCGGCGATGTCCTTGGCGAAGATCCCGAAGATGACGAAATCATAGAACTCGAGCGCGCCCCCGAGGCTGGCGAGGACGACGAGCCGCCAGCCGGCGGCGCCGATGCGATCGGACGGGGACATGTGCCGGGGATTGTATCCCGTCCGATCGCCGGTCCCGGCTTCATGCAACCGTTCAGTTGCTTTTTATCGACGGCCTGGGCTACGCTGATAGGCAACGTGGAGGTTGCACATGGCGGTTACATCGAGCACGGACAAGATCGAGAAGCGCGTCGTCCTCAAGGCACCCCAGGCCCGGGTGTGGCGGGCGATCAGCGACTCGGGCGAGTTCGGGACGTGGTTCCAGATGCGGTTCGAGTCGGCCTTCGTCGAAGGCAAGGCGGTCAAGGCGCAGGTGCTCGTGCCCGGTTACGAGCACGTCAACGCGGAGTTCCAGATCGTGCGGATCTCGCCGCAGGACTATTTCGCCTACCGGTGGCATCCCTACGCGGTGGACCCGAAGGTGGACTACTCGGGCGAACCGACCACGCTGGTGGAGTTCCGGCTGACGCCCTCCGGCCAGGACACGGTCCTGACCATCGTCGAATCGGGCTTCGACCAGGTTCCGCTGGCGCGCCGGGCCGAGGCGTTCCGCATGAACGACGGCGGGTGGACGGCCCAGGTCAAGAACATCGAGCGGTATGTCACGACAGCTTGAGCGCACGGTGCGTTCGCTCACCGAGGCCGCGCCGGTGTTCGCGGCGCTCGGTGACGCGACGCGGCTGGCGGTGGTGGCCCGCCTGTGCACCGACGGCCCGCTCTCGATCTCGCGGCTGAGCGAGAGCGTGGCGGTGAGCCGCCAGGCGGTGACCAAGCACCTCGAGACGCTGGCAGACGCCGGGCTCGTGCGCGACGCGCGGCTCGGACGCGAGCGGATCTGGGAGCTGGAGCCACGGCGGCTGGAGATCGCGCGCCGCGAGCTCGATCGGATCTCGGCGCATTGGGACGCGGCCATCGGCCGCCTGAAAGCCTTTGTCGAGGAGGAGCGATGAGCGTGGCGGTGAGACCATTCCTGATGTTCGAAGGCCGGGCCGAAGAAGCGATGACGCTGTATGTCAGCCTGATCCCTGGCAGCACGGTGCTGGAAGTGGAGCGCTACGGCGCTGGTGGTCCGGCGAAAGAGGGAACCATCAAGCAGGCGCGTTTCTCCATCGCGGGCCAGGCGGTCCAGTGCACCGACAGCTTCGTGAAGCATGGCTTCACCTTCACGCCGTCGTTCTCGTTCATGGTGGAGTGCGAGTCGGAGATGCAGCAGGACACGCTCTGGGCGGCGCTCATCGAGGACGGATCGGCGATGATGCCGCTCGACAATTACGGGTTCAGCCGTCGCTTCGGCTGGTTGGCAGATCGATTCGGCGTGTCGTGGCAACTGAATCTGCCATAGAGGCCTTGGGGCTTGGGGCTTGGGCCCTGAGACGGCGCAGGGCTTGCATCCCGAGGCGGGGTGAGCGTCTCCTCCCAGCTCGTCTGGTTATTCGTGCTCGCCATTCCCGTCGCGTGCGTCGCGTGGACGGTCACGCACGAGGAGGTGTTCGCAGACGTGCGCGACTTGTGCGAGCGGCGCAGCCAACGCGGTCGTAGGTGGGCGGAGCGGAAGTTCTTCTACCTGTTCACGTGCGAATACTGCTTCAGCCACTACGTCGCCCTGGGCGGTGTTCTCGTCACCGATCTCCGGCTGCTGGTGGGGGGGTTCTGGGGCACGGTGCTGGCCTGGTTCGCGACGGTGTGGATCGCGAACATCTACATGAGCCTGTTCGCCAGGCTGCGGCTCGACATCAAGCGAGAGCGAGTCGAAATCAAGCAGGAAGAGCAGGTCGCGGAGAAGCTCGCTGACGGGGAATAGGCTTCAGGCGTCAGGCTCCTGAACTTCTCGGCGAGGAGTCTGACCGCGGACCTCGCGGGATTGGGGTCGAAGCGCCGGCGCGCGCCGACTCGCGTCACCGCATCTTCGCGAGTGCGACGACCAGCGTCCTGGCTGCGGCCGCACCCGTCGGCGTCGGCGTCGCGTCCATCGACAGCGCGGCGTGAAGACTGCGCATTACCTGCATGGCATTCTCGACCTCCACGAACACGCGCGGGTCTACCTGCGGTCCTTTCGACCACATCGCGCGATGCGCCTCCACCCAATACGACACCCAGGCGTCGAGCGCGGCGGCATCGGCGTCGTTCCGCCGTACCGCGGAGTGAAGCGCAAGCGCGATCCGGTCGTTCTCGCCCCAGGTGAACACGCCGTCAGCGGCTTCGATCTTGGCGCGAACGGCGGCCAGCAGCCGCGCGTCGGCGCCGGGAGCGAGCTTCGGGTTGCGGACCAGGAACTTCAGCGCGTCAGAGGTGTGCGCGACGCTGTGCATCCAGCCGCGAATCGCGTCGAAACCGCGCAGGTCGCGTTCGCGCGCGAAGTAGTCGAGCATCCGGTCGAAAAAGGAGCGGACCTCCGCAGGAGCCAGGAACGGCGACTGCAGGTCGGCGGCGGCGATGAGCGACAGGCAGAGCGCCGAGAACGATCGACCGAACACGCGGTCGGTTCCGGCCTCGCCGAGGCCATTCTCGAGATTCCGCGACCAGCGCTCGAGCAGCTGCCTGAGCTCGCCCGCGTCGACTCGCTTGTCGCGCAGGATCCAGCGCTCCGCCGCGCTGTAAGCGACCTCGTCGCGGAGCACGGGATCGGTGGAGAACAGGAGGTCGTTCATCTCCATCAACATGTCGACGGCGTGCCGGTCGGGCGGCAGCACGAAGCCGCCCTTGGCGAGCGCCACCCACTCGTCGCGGCTCCGTGCCGGCTGCGCCGCTGCTGAAATCGCGGCCAGCAGCAGGAGGGCGGCTGTCCAATGACGATTGAGGGTTGACGATTGGCGATT
Organism: uncultured Acidobacteriota bacterium; assembly: GCA_963709325.1. Lineage (GTDB taxonomy): Bacteria > Acidobacteriota > Vicinamibacteria > Vicinamibacterales > UBA2999 > VFZN01. Next base: position 2,315,657 of record CAVPVV010000003.1, read on the forward strand.
CATTGGCGATTGCCGAATGCGGGATTGTGGCATTCAATTGATGAATGGACAATCGGGCAATCCGGCAATCGGCCGATCCGCGGATCCGCCCAATGCCTCAATCGAATGGCGCAATGGCCCAATCGCGAAGTCGTCAATGAATCGTCAATCGTCAATCCTCAATCGTCATTGGACGGCCGCCGCCCTCCTGTTGTGCGGCTCCGCCCTGGCGGGACAGCCAGCCGTGAGATTCGAGCAGGTGCAGCCCGAACTGTTCGCCGCCGCCGGGGCGCAGCCCAATGCCTGGGCCGATTACGACGGCGACGGCGACCTCGACCTGTTCGTCGGTTTCGCGCAGGACAAGCCGAACCGGCTGTATCGCAATGACAAAGGCACCTTCGTCGATGTCGCTGCCGAGGCCGGTGTCGCCGACCTCACCGACACCCGGGCCGCGGCGTGGGGCGACTTCGACGGCGACGGCGACCCCGACCTCTTCGTCGGCTTCACCCGCCGCTCGAACGTGCCGGCAAAGCTCTATCGCAACAACGGCTTCGGACAGCCGTTCACCGACGTCGCGGCGCCGCTTGGTGTCGAGGTGATCGGCGAGATCCGCCAGCCGTCATTCGTTGACTACGACGGCGACGGGGACCTGGACCTCTTTGTCGCGGTGCGCGACGCGCCGAACATGCTGTTCCGGAACGACGGCGCGCGGTTCGTCAGCGTCGGCAAGGATGTCGGCATCGACGACCCGCGCCGTACGGTCGGGGCCGTGTGGTTCGACGTCGACAGCGACGGTGACCTCGACGTCTTCGTCGCCAATCAGAACGGCGACCTGAACGGCCTGTTCCAGAACGACGGCGGCAAGTTCACCGATGTCGCGGCAGCGCTGGGGATGGATGCGGCGGGGCGCGCGCAGACCTCCGGCAGCAACGGCCCGAGTGCGGCGGACTTCGATCGCGATGGCGACCTCGACCTGTTCGTCGCGAGCTACGGCCCCAACTTCCTGTATCGCAACGACGGGAATGGCAAATTCACCGAGATCGCGGCGCAGGCCGGCGTCGCCGGTGGCGCGCTGGCAACGCCCTCGCGGTGGGGGGACATCGACAACGACGGCTGGATCGATCTCTACGTCTCGTCATACATCGACAAGCCGGCGAACGAGCACGACTTCCTCTTCAGGAACGTGGCCGGCAAGTTCATCGACATCCTGCCCGAGCTGAAGCTGCCGCACGGCGCGACGCACGGCATCCAGTGGGTGGACTTCGATCGCGACGGCGATCTGGACTTCTCGATCGCCAACAACAACCCGAACGGTACTCACGCGCTCTATCGCAACCAGTTGCCGGCCGACGCGGCCGCGCGGTCGGTCCAGGTGCGTGTCGTTGACGGCAAGAACCGCGCGACCAGGCCCGGCGCCGAGGTCCGCGTTTTCGCTGCGGGCACCCGCACGCTGCTCGGCATGGGCCTCGTCGACAGCGGCGGCGGTTACTGCTCCCAGAACATCGCGCCGGTCCACGTCGGGCTCGGCCGCGTCGATCCGGTGGACATCGAAGTCACCACCATGCTGGGCGGCCGCCGCCAGACGACGCGCGTCGCCAAAGTGACGCCCGGCCGCCCTGCGGGTCAGATCGTCGTCGTCCGCACGCCGTGAGGTCGCGCCGCGTCCATTGGCGATTGACGATTGAGGATTGACGATTCATTGACGATCCGGGGATTGCGGAGATTGCGCCATTCGATTGGCGATTGGCGCATTGGGACATTGAGCGATCCGGTTGAATGGCGATTGAATTGATCTCGATTCGTCAATGCCGCAATGCGGCAACCCCCGGATCGTCAATGAATCGTCAGTCGTCAATCGTCAGTCGTCGGTGGACGCGTTAGTACACACGGAGGCAGGCATGCTCGACTCAGGTTCCACGCTCACCCGGCGCCAGTTCGCCACCACTATCGGCGCGGCGCCGATGCTCGTCGCCGCGACCCGCGCCTCGCTGGCCCGCGAAGTCCAGGCCGACAACGTCTACGAGCGCGCCATTGTCATCGACGCACTCGCCAACCCCGGCTCGATGAACGTCTCGTGGCCGCCGCGCGGGCCGCTCTCGCAGAAGCAAAAGGACGCCATCGCCTCCTCGGGCATCACCGCGATCAACGTCACCGTCAGCGCCGACAGCTTCGAGGCGACGACCCGCAACATCGCGCTCTGGCAGGGCGAGGCCGACCGCTATCCGGCGCTGCTGTCGATCGTGCGGCGCCACGACGACATCGCGCGCGCCAAGAAAGAGAAGACGCTCGGCCTGATCCTCGGTTTCCAGAACACCGAGATGCTGGAGCGGGACCTGTCACGGCTCGACGTCTACCATCGGCTGGGCGTTCGCATCATCCAGCTCACCTACAACGATCGCAACATCATCGGCGACGGCTGCCTCGAGCCCGGCGACGCGGGGCTGAGCGCCTACGGGCGCGAAGTCGTCGAGCGCATGAACGCGCTTGGCGTCGCCGTCGACCTCAGTCACTGCGGGACGCGGACGACCGCCGAGGGCATCGCACAGTCGAAGAAGCCGCCGCTCATCACCCACAGCGGTTGCCGCGAGGTCTACCGCCACCCGCGCAGCAAGGAGGACCGCGAGCTCAAGGCCATGGCCGACAAGGGCGGCGTCGTCGGCATTTACTTCATGCCGTTCATCGGCCCGGGCCCCGGTGCGCCCACCGTCGACATGCTGATGCGGCAGATCGATCACGCGATCAAAGTCTGCGGCGTCGATCACATCGGTATCGGCAGCGACCTCAGCACCGCGCCGATCGAAGAGACGCCGGAGTACCTCGCGGAGTTCAAGCGCTTCGTCGACGGCCGCAAGGCGCGGAATATCTCAGCCCCTGATGAAGAGCGCCCGTTGTACATCCCCGAGCTCAACCACTCGCGCCGGGTCGAAGGCGTGGTCCGCAGTCTCCGCCAGCGGAAGTATTCCGACGAAGTGATCGAAAAGATCATCGGCGGCAACTTCCACCGCGTCTTCAAAGAGATCTGGGAGGCGTGAGTCAGGACCCGAGGAATCAGGATCAGGAGGGTGGAGCCAGCAGACAGGAACTGGCGCGACAGTTGCAGCGACAGCGCAACTGTATGGAGTGGTCTGCTTCGTCGCACCGGATGCTGTCTCCTGCTTCCAACTCCTACCACCTCACTCCTCTCTCCTTATTGGGTGCGCCATGTTGAGACGCTTGAACAGCCTCGTCAAATCCTCGGTTCTCGCCGCCGACGGCGAGATCGGCCGCGTCGCCGATGCCTACTTCGATGATGAGCGGTGGGCAGTGCGTTACCTGGTCGTGGACACCGGAATGTGGCTGGGGTGGCACGTGCTGATCGCGCCGCAGTCGATTACCGCGACCGACTGGGACAACAACCGGATCGAAGTGGGACTCACCCGCAACCAGGTCGAGCAGAGCCCGCGCGCGGATCTTCAGCACCCGTTGTCGCGGCTTTACGAAACTGAGTTCTACACGCACTTCGGCTACCCGCCGTATTGGGACGCGCCGCCGGCGTGGGGCTCGGCGGTGGCACCGGTGACGACGGATACGGCGATGGCAGCGGCCCGGGCCCAGGCTGTCGCAATCGAACACGTCGAGGGCGTGGGGCCGAGCACCGGCGCCGGTGCGGATCTTCCCGCGGCGCCGGCCAGTGACGACCTGCCGGCGACGGATGATCCGCCCGTGGCATCGGCGGCCGATTCACACGTGCGGAGCTGGCGCGAGGTGAAGGGCTACCACATCAGCGCGAGCGACGGAGAGATCGGTCACATCGACGACCTGCTGTTCGACGACAAGAGCTGGCTCGTTCGCTTCATCGAGGTAGACACCAGCAATTGGATCGGCGGGAAGTCGGTCCTGGTGCCGCGCAGCGCTCTCCGCGACGTGAGCTGGCCGGACAGCCTGCTGCACGTCACCTTGACCCGAGCGCAGGTCCAGAACAGCCCGAGGACCGACGAGGCGCACCTGACTGGTGCGCTGGAGCAGGAACTCGACGATTACTACAAGCCTTGAGGGCTTGGCTTGGGGGGCTTGCGACTCGGGGCTTGGGGCTCGGACCGAGTGTGGGTTCCCAGGACCTAAGTCCCCAAGACGTTTACAGGTAGACGAGCAGCTTGACGATCGCGTGGCCCAGGGTCTCGGCGATCGCGTTCACGAGGGGGCTCAGGCTGTTCTCGGCAGCCACTTCGCCGGCGATCGTTGGGTCGGTCACGAGCAGCCACGTCCCGACCGCCGCCACCGGCGCAAGCGCCAGCGACACCAGCCCAACCGTGGTGATCACCGTGACGAACCAGGGACGCTTGATGTGATGGACGGGACGATCCATGAGAGCTTCCGTCCTGTTTAGAGCGAGGAACATGCCAGAAGGTTGGAATTGCCGCAAACGATTCCTGGTCTTGCGGATAGCGCTGCAAGTAACGCTGGGGTAACGCCACGGACTGTTCGTTCGTGGGACGAACCCCGTTCGGCGTCGCCCGCCTTCAGCGAATCACGATCGACGCGCCGAGCGACCAGTAGTTGCCGACCACGTCCTGGATCAACTCGGACGCGGTCTGAAAGTCACCGATCGCGCTGGCATGCTGGGTTCCGAACAGCTGGAAGCCGACGCGCTCCTCCGGTCGAAACGCCCATCCGCCGCCGATGACGACCGAGAGCGCCTTCGAATTGAACGCGCCGGTGCCGAGAACATCCACCCAGTTGCGAATGAGCGCCATCCCCGCGCCGCCCTTCAGGAAGAACCCCTGCGACGACCAGGGGCGGAACTGCGCCACGGCGTCGAGATGCGTCACCCGGATGTTGCCGTCGGCGGTGTCCACCGGCATCCAGAACACCTCGGCCCCGACGTCCATCCGGTGGTTGACCCGATATCCAACATCCGCGGTCAGTCCACCGGAGTGCCGGTACGGCGTGTCGGTCTCGCACGTCTGACAGTCGCCGCGCAGCGTCGAGAACGTGCCGCCAGCGGTGAACCAGACGTCGGACGGCGCGCTCGTCGGCCTCGTCTCTGGTGCCGGCGGTGGCGCAACCGTCGGGGTGGCGTCCGCGGGGATGTTCGTTGGCTTCCAGGTAAAGTAGCCGCGCAGCTGCGGGTAGTGATAGCCGAGCACGGTGCGGTTGGCGTCCTGGTAGTAAGTGCGGCGATTGAAATACTCGGCCGACCCGCCGATGCCAAACGCGCCGCGCAGCGGCACCAGCAGGTCGAGGCGGACGCGCTGGAGGAAGTGGTTCGCCCGCACGCCATCCAGCGAGTAAATATGTCGTCCGTCATACGAGAACACCGCGAGCGGATTGCCGTCGCGCATCAGCGTTGCCGTTGTCCCGAAATTCCCGCCCGGGCCGTAGTCGTAATAGCGGGGGCCCTCCGACACCCCCTGACCGGCGTTGCCCTGTCCTTCTTCCGGCGGCCTTTCAGTAACCCCGAGTGGCAGCGAATCGATCGCGCCGAGCACCGTCAGGCCTCCCCAGCCAAGGACCTGCAGGCGAGTCCGCGATGACGGCGACGATCCGAACGCGAGTGCAGCGTCGAAGGACTGCGATCCGGTCTGATACGCGTCGTTGTTCTGGTAATCGTAGGTCTGGAGCGCTTCGAACTGCAGCGTCCCCTTTCCGAGCGGCTGACCCACGAGCCGTCCTCGCACGCGAGCCTCGCTGAACCCGGCTCCGCCGCCGAAGCGAAGCCGCACCGCGAACCCGTCGTAGGGAGTGCGGCTGCGCCCGGCGAGAATGTCGCCGTAGAGGCCATCGAGCTCCAAGAACGGCTGGCCGCTCGCGTTGAACGCGCTCGACTCCGTGCCGCGCCACAGCACGCCAGCCGAGGCGACCGCGGTCAGGCTCGACGGCACCATGTCGGCCGGCTTCTCGACGACGCGCGACGCGTCGCCGTGCAGGAAGCGGTTCGCGCCGGTGATCGGGTCCACGACCGTGGCGCCAATCTCCTTCCACATCCGGCTGCGGCCGGTGGCCTGGGTATCGCGAATCAGCCACCCCACCCGGTGGAACATCTCGCCGAGCGCGATGCCGCCCAGCGTGGTGTTGATCAGATCGTTCAACGACGCGTGGTTCGTCTCGCCGTAATACTCCCACGTCGCGCTGCCGAAGGCGGTGACGGCCGCCGATTCCCAGAAGCTGAGGCCGTTGGCGCGGCCGGTGTTGAAATAGTTGTTGCCCTGGTAGGGGTGACCGACCTGGTTCACCGCGAAGTCGTCGAGGTCCCAGACCCAGCCCTGCTCCATGTTCGCCCACCAGGTCTTCGGCGTGATGTGGGCGGTAACCTGGCCGCGAATCAGGTTCGCGAGCTCGTAGAAGCCGTTGACGACGGTGGTCTGGAGGAGGGCGCGGCCGACGCTCCGTTTCGGGCAGCCCTCGCACGCGCGTCCTTCGATTTGCCACGCGGGCGCGGTCGTTCCAGGCGCGGCCCCGGGCGCCACGCCAGTGGGGGCGGCGCCAGCCTGTTCGCTCGACGCGGCGCCAGCCTGCTCGCTCGACGCAGCGCCAGCCTGTTCGCTGGGCGGAAGCTGGTCCGACGAAGGGACGTCTTGCGCGGCGGCAATTGTCGCCGAGCAGAGGAGCGTCAGGACACCTGCGAGGGGGAGGCGCAAAGTCATATGTTTTGGCTCATCAGGATATACCGCGCTGGACAGCCGGGCATCATTCGCAGAAGACTACCCGGCGAAGGAGACTGAACCCATGGCCAACGAGCAGCCGCCCACCGACTCCAACGATCTATCGCGGCGCCAGTTCGTGACGCTCTCGGTCGCGGCCGGCCTGGCCGCGGCTGCGGGTACGCAGGCCGGGGCGCAAGCCAAATTCGTCGAGACCGACGTCGAGGTAAAGACGCAGGACGGCACCTGTGACGCCGCGTTGATCCATCCAGCCAGCGGGACTTATCCCGGCGTGATCATCTGGCCCGACGCGTTCGGCCTGCGCCCGGCGATGCGGGACATGGCGAAGCGGCTGGCCGCGGACGGCTACACGGTACTCGTCCCGAATCCGTATTACCGCGTGACGAAAGCACCGGGCGTCAAGATGGAAGGCTTCAGTTTCCAGAACGCCGACAACATGGCGGAACTTCGCAAGCTGATGGGCGGCATCGGCGCCGCCGGTGCCGCCGAGCGGGATGCTGTGGCGTACGTTGCGTTTCTCGATTCGCACCCGTCCGTGAACAAGGGCAGGAAGATCGGCGTGCAGGGCTACTGCATGGGTGGTCCGCTCACCTTCCGGACCGCGGCCGCCGTACCGGATCGGATTGGCGCCGCCGGGTCGTTCCACGGTGGCGGCCTCGTCACGCAGGCGCCCGACAGCCCGCACACGATGATCCCCAAGATGAAGGCGAGGCTGTACGTGGCCGTCGCGGCCAACGACGATCAGCGCCAGCCCGACGCGAAGGACGTGTTGAAGAAGGCGTTCGCCGACGCCAAAGTGCCGGCAGAAGTCGAGGTCTACCCCAGCCTTCACGGCTGGTGCGTACCGGACATGCCGGCCGAGCAAGGGAAGCCGATCTACGACAAGGCCGACGCGGAGAAAGCCTGGGCGAAGCTCATCGTTCTCTACAAGCAGGCGCTCGTGTGAAAGTTACTGGGCCGTAGCGCGCGATGCGACGATTCATTGCGGATCGCGCCGAATAGCGCAAGCCCGCGCTGGCGTAGTCCTTGCCTTCGAATTCCCCGGAGGCAGCTATGCGGAACATCATCGTTACCCTCGGGCTGGTAGCCACGATGGCCGCGCCGATCGCTGCGCAGACGAAGGCACGCACGCAGGATCGGATCCCCCCGGGTCAGATGCCGCCGGAGGGCGCATGCCGCATTTGGTATGACGGCATGCCGCCAGGACAACAACCGCCGCCGATGAGCTGCCGCGATGCCGAACGCATCGCGACCAGTTCGCGCGAGGCACGCGTCATCTACGGCGTCGAGTCACGGAGCGGCGACTCCAGGCGCGAAGCGGGCTGGGCGCGCATCAGCGATGTCCGCGACGTGCGTTATGAGAGCCGCTACCCGACGCGCGTCACGAGCGCCGCCTACGAGAACGGCTATCGAGACGGGATCGAGAAGGGTCGCGCCGACGCCAGGGGCCGCGACTCGTTCGATCCGGTTCGGCACACCCGTTATCGATCGGCCGATCACGGTTACGACAGGCAGGACGGATCGAAGGACGACTACAAGCTTGTCTACCGTGACGGCTTCGAAGCCGGCTACCGCGCCGGCTACGGCAATCGCCGGCTCGAACGCCGCGACCGGTAGTGCGTTCGCATCGACTCTCGCGTTCCCACCATGACGCCGGCGAGGCTCCCCCCTCGCCTCCGTTCGTCCCACCCAATTGCCACCCGGGATGCACGTGGCCCTCTCGTTCACCAGGGAGGAGCGATTGCCCGCCACGCGGGACAGGCTCTCAGCGTGCGGCAGGCGTACGACGCGCTGTCGGACGTCGACAAGCGGTTAGTGCTGAGGTTTCTGAATTCGCTGTAGACCGAAACGGCTGTGCTCTGCAGCGTTCAGCTGTCCGATTGCGGGGACGATGTTCGTGGTGCGGTTTTTGCTGAAAATTACGGCATGAAGAACATCACCTCCGCAGTCGGCGTATTTCTCCTCTCCGGGCTCATGGCCGCGCCCGCCGGGGCGCAGGTGTGGGGGCGCAACCAGGGCATTCCACCGGGACAGATGCCACCGGCCGGCATGTGCCGCGTCTGGTATGACGGCGTCCCTCCGGGACGCCAGCCCGCACCCACGAATTGCCGCGATGCCGAGCGCGTTGCGTCGCGGTCGCGTGACGCGCGCGTGATCTACGGCAATAACGGGCCTTACAACGATCGCTCCGGCTACCCCGATCGCAACGGCAACGGGCGCGACGATCGCTACGAGAACCGCTATCCGAACGGCGGATATGGCGGTTACGGTGGCTACGGCGGCTACTCCACCAACTCGGTCCCGTTCAGGAACGGCTATCAGGACGGTCTCGAGAAGGGCCGCGACGACGGGCGCGATCGCAAGTCGTTCGATCCGGTCCGTCAGGGCCGCTACCGCTCGGCGGATCACGGCTACAACAGCCGCTACGGCAGCAAGGACGCCTACAAGCAGGTGTACCGTGACGGCTTCGAGCAGGGCTACCGCGAAGGGTACGACCAGTATCGCGGCGGCTCGCGGAACGGCGGCGGCGTCCGGCTCCCCTGGCCCTTCTGAGGAAAGCGGACCGGCATCTAAGAAGTGAGAAGGTAGTGAGTCAGCCTGTCGTCCGGTCCCCCGGACGGCGGGCACGAACCGGGTCGGGATGGCGGGAAATCGCCGCGTCCCGGCCCGTTCGGTTTATGCGCGATCCCGCCGGCTACGGACGAATCGTCACGACGCCGTCGATCGGCTGATCGCCGAACTGGCCGATTGAGCCGCCCGGCCGGATACTCCGCTCAGTCGCGGGCCACGCTGCTCCCGCGTGCTTCGGCCAGCTCCGGCCGGCCCGGGACATCGGCCTTCGCCGTAATCTCCTTCAGCTCCGCGTAGTACGTCGCGGCCCGCGGATCGTTCAGCCGCTTCGCCGTCTTCGCCGCGCCGTAGACGCCGCGGAAGCGCCGCGGCTCCTGCTTGGCGGAGGCTTCGAACGCGGCGAGGGCATCCGGGAGCTTGTTCGCTTCGAGCAGCATCTCGGCATAGAGCTCGCGCGCCGGCGCGATCGGCCCGGGCGAGACGGCGGATTTTTCGGTCTTGTCCTGCAGCGCGGCAGCCTCGTGCATTTCGGCCAACGCGGCGTCGGTCTTCCCCTCGGCGAGGGCAATCCACGCCGAGACGGATCGCTTCTGAATCTCGATCTGCTCGGCATCGTAGGTCTGGTTCGCCGCGGTCATGGCCCTGAGCGCGGTTTCAAGCTTCGCCACCTCGGCGCGTGCCGCGGCGAGGTCGCCGCGACCGCGGGCGAGGCCGAGGCCGCGGGCAAAGAAGGTCATCGCCTGGACGTTGGGCGCCGCGCCGGGGATCTCGATGAGCGCCGCGGCTTCGGCCCACTGCCCGCGCTCGAGCGCGTATCGGGCCGGCATCGCCGTGAGCGCGTAGGCGCCCACGCCGCCACCCGGGGGCGCTGGGAGGTTGCCCTGGCCCATGCCGGTTGGCGCGGCGCTCTTCGCGATCGCGTTTGCCGTCTCGATCACCGTCTTCGCTTCGGCGTCACGGCCGGACTGGAGAAACGCGTAAACGAGGTAGTCGTCGGCGTGGAGCTCGTCGCCAAGCGACTTTGCCTTGCGCGCAGCAGCGGCCGACGCAGTATTGGTCTCGATCGATTCGTCCCAGAAACCGAGACGCGTGAACGTATGCGACGGCATGTGGAGCGCGTGCGGAGCGTCGGGCGCGATCTTCGCGTAGGCCCGGGCTGCCTCGAGCGCCCGCGGGGCGAGCGGCGGCACGTCGTAGGCGTGGATGATGTAGTGCGCGAGCCCGGGATGGTCCGGCATCTTCGCGAACAGCGGATCGAGCAGGTTCGCGGCCTTCAAGAGGTTCGCGTAGGTCTTGTCGGCCGGCAGCTGCGTGCCCGACAACGACATCGCGTAGAAGATCTTCGCTTCGGTATCGTCCGGATACTTCGCGACGACCTGTTCCATCGCCTTCTCGTAAGCGACCTTCCGGGCCCGGGCGTCCTTCTCCGGCGCGCCGGCGTAGAACGCGGAGACCGCCTCGAGATACGCCGCCTCGCGGGGCGAGCCGGTGCCCATCTGGCGGCCCTTGTCGATGGCCGCCAGGGCCTGGACGATGCCGGGCTGTTGCGGGCCGGTCGCGAGCACGTTGCCCCACATCGCCAGCGCCACGCCCCACTGCGAGATGCCGCACGTCGCGTCCTTCGCGGCGACGTCGTTGAACGTCCGGATCGCTTCGTCGAACCAGAACGAGTGGAGCAGCGCCACGCCTCGGTTCACCTGCGGCTTGACCGCGTCCGCGCACGTGGTCGGGAAGCTGACGTTGCCGAGCCGGTCCTGGGGTGCGCCATGTCCGGCGTGGTCCTGCGCGAACGCGGCGCCGCTGGTCGCGAGCGTGACCGAGATGGCGCCGACCAGCGCCTGTAGTGTTCCCCTCATCGCGACATTCCTCCTGTTCGGCCGCCGCTCGAGCCGGCGGCACGCCCTACGAATCCGATCGGGATCGGGCGGCGACGCCCGCCACACGGTGTTGACGGTTCGCGCCGCAGCTGATAGATGTATATGCATCTATATCCGATGTCAAGACGACACCCCGGAACCACCCGCCCGGCCCCTGCCGCGGCCGGCGCACCAGGCGATCTCCTCCGTCTGCCCTGCGCGTGCGCGAACATCCGGCGCCTGTCCAGGCTCGTCACCCGGCTCTACGACGCCGAGCTCCGCGAATCGGACCTCGAGGTCACGCAGTTCGGGGTCCTCGGCGCGCTGAACAGCCTCGGCAACGCAACCCATGGCCAGCTCGCCCGTGGACTCGCCATGGACAGCACCACCATGACGCGCGTGATCGGTGTCCTCGACCGCCGGGGCTGGGTGGTTCGTCAGCCGGGCGCGGACCGCCGCCAGCGCATTTATGCGATCACCCCTGAGGGCGTTCGCCAGCTCGACGCTGCCCGTCCCGCCTGGCGCCGTGCGCAGCAGCGGGTGAGCTCGCTGCTCGGCGCCGACGCGCTTGCGGCGCTGGCCGACGCGACCTCCAGGATCGCCACGTTCGAGTAACCCTGACGCCCCACCTGCCACATCATGGAGGCGGAGGCGTGGCATGGCATCGATTACCGAACAGGTAACGCTCGAGGTCGGCGCGGACCGCGCATGGGCGGCGCTGCGAGACGTCGGCCGGGCGCACGTTCTATTCGCCCCGGTGCTGACCGATGGCTCGATTGACGGCGACATCCGCACGGTCACCTTCGCTAACGGCATGGTCCTCCAGGAGCGAATCCTCGACGTGGACGAGGCGCGGCGGCGGGTGTCGTACGCGGCACTGAACGCGCCGGGGACGGAGTATCACCACGCCTCGATGCAGATCATCGAGGACGGCGACCAGCGCTGCCAATTTGTCTGGATCACCGACGCGCATCCAGCCGCGGTCATTCCCGCGATCACGCCGCTCATCGCGCAGGGGATGCAGGCCGTGAAGGCCAATCTCGAGGGCGGCCGCGCCTGAGCATTCGACACTCGGCGCGCGCGCCAGTGACCGCCCGCATGTAACGGCATTCGGCTTACCGGCACTAACCGGTTGTCAACGCGGATCGTCGTGGTCGTGATCGGGTCGTGCGCGCGCGGCTCCGGGGGGCACCGCGCGCCCGCTCGATCAGGCGCTCCCGGGCGCGCAGCATATGACTGCGCGCCCGGGGTTGCGTCGAGAGCCGGATTTTGCAGCGGAGATTTCAGGCCGAGAGCCGCTCCTCGAATACTTCCGGCACTTGCACATCGGGGTGTCCGATGAGCACCCCGACTTCCTGCCGGACGATCTGCTCGCGTCCGAGATCGGCACGAAGCCGGCGCAGAATCCGTTCCTGGCGCCGGTACAGCCCTTTCTGATCCGCGCCGCTGCTGCGGGCGAGCTCGGCGACGGATTCGCCAGCCACGAAGCGGCTGTGGAGGATGCGGTAGTCCTCGTTGCTGAGGCTCTGGAGCGCGCGCTGGACCGCGGCGCTGACGTGGGCTGCGTATCGGGTCAGATCCCGCGCGTGAAGGGAGCGCTCCTGCAGGGGCTCGACCGCGGCTTCGGCCCCGAGTTCCAGCGGCAGCTCGCGGCCGCGCCGCCGGTGTACGATTCGCGCGGCAAGCGATTGCGCCAGCCGCCGATCGAGCGGCGAATCCGCCGGCTCCCGCATGGCCGACAGCGCTTCCAGGACCGAAAGCCCTTCGCGCGCCACCAGCCGCTCGAACCTGACTGCGCCGGCCCCGTGCGCGAGGGCTCGGCGTGACGGCCGCCACTTCCCCCAGCGCCGGATCCGGCCGTCGAGCAGTACCCGATAGGCAACGACCCGGAGGTAGGTGACCATGGCGCTTTGTCCTCGGTACTTGCGGAGCACCGCGTAGTCGTGCGCCATCAGCCGCACCAGGACATCCCCCAGCAGGTCCCCTTCCTCGTCCGCCGAGAGCCGATGGCGGCGCGCCAGCGAACGGATCGCGCGATGGAGATCAGGCAGGTGGCGGACCAGCATGGCCTCAAACTGCGGCGAGCCTTCCGGTCCGGGCTGAACGGTGATGACCTGAGGGTCGGGCACGGGCGCCTCCTCCGAAACAGTCGTCTGCCCTGTCCTAACGCTGGTGCGGCTCAGGTCGAACAGCCGGGTGAACGTTTCCCGGATTCGGCCCGTCTAAGCTGGCTGTGGCACCTATGGCTATGCCAGATATCGAGGCCCGCATCCTCGACCGGGAACTGAAAAAGGGCTCCGCCGAGCTGATCATCCTGTCCATCGTCGACGAGCACCCGCGTCATGGCTACGAGATCAGCAAACTCATCGAGGCCCGCTCCGAAGGCGAAATCAAGTTCAACATCGCCTCGCTCTATCCCCTGCTCTACCGCTTGGAGGAGCGTGGCTGGCTGCACGGCCGCTGGGTGGAAAAGGCCGGGACCAGGCGGCGGCGCTTCTACTCACTGACCCCGGAAGGCCGCCGGGTCCTCGTGCGTCAGCGTGAGACCTGGAAGGCCTTCGTCCGGGCGATGGGGCTCGTCACGGGGGTGGAGCATGCCTGAGATCTCGTGGACCAGCGAAATCAGGGTCCGGCTCTCGTCCCTGGCGCTCGACGCCGCGCGGGAGGCCGAGATTGTCGAGGAGCTGGCCCAGCACCTCCAGGAGGAGTACGACGAGCTCCGCCGCGACGGCGCGACCGACGAGGACGCGCGACGGCTCGCGATGCAGGAGCTCCTGGGGCCCGAGGCGCTCGCCGCGCGCATGCGGCCGCTCCGCCAGTCGCATGCGCCGGACCGGTCGCAACCCGGTGCCCCGCGGCGATCGCTGCTCCGCGATCTCGCCCAGGACCTGCGCTACGCGCTCGGCGCGCTCCGCCGCCAGCCGCTGTTTGCCGCCGGCGCGATCCTGACGCTGGCGCTGGGCATCGGCGCCAACAGCGCCATCTTCGCGCTGGTCGATGCCACGCTACTTCGGCCGCTGCCGGTGCCCTCGCCCAATCGCGTCGTCGTCGTCTCGGCGCGGACTGCAACCTCGTCGCGCGAACGCGTCTCGCCCAACGACCTGCTCGACTTTCGAGCGCGCAACCGGAGCTTCGAGGTCGTCGGCGGGTTCATCCCGGTTGTCGGGGGCATGGTCATGGCCGGCCGCGACGGCACCGCGGAAACGGTGTCGCGGCAGTGGGTGACGGCCGGCGTATTCGACGCGCTCGGTCTTCCCCCGGCCGCCGGCCGGTATTTCCAGGTCACCGACGATCGGACACGGCTCCGGGCCGTGGTCCTCAGCGCGTCGTTCTGGCGTACGCGCTTCGATTCCAATCCGGCCATCGTGTCTCGCGAGATCCGGCTCGACGGTGAGCCGTACACCGTTGTCGGCGTGGCGCCCGACGCCGTCGAGCTGATCGGCAAGAGCGACCTGTGGGCGATGATCAACATCGAGGACGCGCCGCCCCGGGCCCGCGGCGCACGCATATTCCGGGTCATCGGCCGGCTGAAGCAGGACGCAACGATCGCCTCGGCGGACGCCGACCTCTCGTCGGTCGCCGACGCGCTGGGGCGCGAGTACCCGAACACGAACAGCGGCCGCGGAGTTGCGCTCGAGCGGCTGGATTCATCGGTCATTGGCGCCGATCTGCAGCAGACGTCGATGCTGTTCATCGGCGTCGTCCTGTTCGTCCTCCTGATCTGCTGTGCGAATGTCGCCAACCTGCTGCTCGCCCGCGCCACGTCGCGAGCGCGAGAACTGGCCATTCGCGCCGCGATTGGTGCGGACCGCGGGCGCCTGATCCGGCAGCTGCTCACCGAAAGCCTGGTCCTGTCGGCGCTCGGCGGCATCCTCGGCCTGGCGATCGGGGCGGTCATTCTCCAGGCCGCACCCTCGTTCATTCCCGAGGGTTTGCTGCCGCCGGCTGTGGCTCTCACGCTCGACGTGCGGGTCGTAGGTTTCTGCGCGGGAGCGGCGCTGATCGTCGGCGTGTTCTTCGGGCTGGTGCCAGCCTGGCAGGCGACGGCGCTGCCGGCCGCGCCTGCGCTGACCACCGATAGCCGCACCACCGCCGGGGGCAGCGGACGGCTGCGCAACCTGCTCGTCACCGGGGAGGTCGCGGTCGCGGTGCTCCTGCTCGCCGGCGCCGGCCTGCTGCTGCGAACGCTCGTCGCGGTGCAGACCGTCGATCGCGGCTACCGGGCCGAGAGCGCTCTCACCATGATGGTGGATCCGCTCGGCTCGGAGTACCCGACTCCGGATTCCCTCCTGCAGTTCTACGACGCCATCGAACACGAGGTGCGGGCGTTGCCCGGGGTACGAAACACGGCGTGGGCCACGACCCTGCCCATGGGTTCCTCTGCGGAGGGCCGGTCGTTCATCGAAATCGTCGGCGACCCGCCTGTCTCCGAGAGCGAGCGCCCGACGGCGGACTACCAGATCGTGAGCCCCAGCTACTTCGCCACGCTCGATCTGCCAATCGTCGAAGGGCGCCCCTTTGACGAACGTGATATCCGGGACGCGGTGCCAATATGTATCGTGAACGAGGCCTTCGTGCGGGCGCATCTCCGGGGCCGCACACCGATCGGCGTGCGGCTGGCAATTCGATCCGACGTGTCGTCGAAGCCGCAGGTGCGCGAGATCGTCGGCGTCGCGCGGCAAATCAAGGGCCGACCGGATGAGATCGAGGCCTTCGAACAGGTCTACGTGCCACTCGCCCAAGACCCGTCGGACGACATGTATTTCGTCGTCCGCCCGGAGTCCGGACGGGCCAGCGTGCTGGCACCGTCGGTGCGCGGCGCGATCGCCCGTGTGGACAAACGGCAGCTGGTCAGCGTGCGCGATGTGATGACACTGGAGGACGTCGCGTGGGAAGCGACCGGCCGGCACCGCTTTCGCGCGGTGTTGGTGAGCTCGTTCGCGGCGTTGGCGCTGGTGCTGGCGATGGTGGGTCTCTTCGGCATCCTGGCCTACGCCGTGCAGCGGCGAATGCGCGAGCTCGGCGTCCGGCGCGCTCTGGGCGCGACGACGGCCGATGTCGTCCGCGCGGTGGTGACGAGCGCCGCGCGAGTGCTGGCTATCGGTGCAATCGCTGGTGTCATCCTCGGCGTCGCGCTCGGCAGGCTGATGAGCGGCATGCTGTTCGGCGTCGCCGCAGGCGACCCCGTCACGTTCGCGCTCGTGATCCTCGTGCTCGCGGTGACAGCCCTGGTCGCGATCGCCGGTCCGGCCTGGAAGGCCACACGCGTGGACCCGGTGGAGGCGCTCAGAACCGAGTAAGGCTTCTGCCTTTTGCCTTCTGCCTTCTGCCTTATCGTTGACAGATCTCTTCGGCAGGGCGTAAGTTGCGCCTCTCACCCCCCCACGAACCCAGGAGGCTTGGGTGGCGTCCGGGATTTTCGATTCCTCGGTCGCGCAGACGATCGCCGACGCCCAGTCGGCCGCTCGTCAGCGCCGGACCAAGTCTGTCTCCGTTTCGGGTTCGACCAGGACTATCCCAGTTCCTTTCCCGTCGCCGACTGACTGGCGGGACGCGTGGATCTACTTCCTGCTGCTTGACCGTTTCAATAACCCCGACCGGACCCCAAACGGCACCTGGAATATCCGGTTCAACAACCGGCAGGGCGGTACGCTCCGCGGCGTCCAGTCGCAGCTTGGGTACCTGGATCAACTCGGCGTCAAGGCATTGTGGCTTTCGCCCGTCGTCAAGAATGCCAAGCCGCACTTCGATTTCAACTACCACGGCTACGGCACCCAGGACTTCCTGAACCTCGACGAACGGTTTGCGTCCGACGGCACGCGGGAGACGGCCGAGCGCGAGCTCGCGGCATTGGTGGACGAGGCGCATGCGCGTGGCATGTACGTCATCCTCGACATCGTCCTGAACCACGCGGCGCGGGTGTTCGACTACGTCCGGCCGGAGGGCGTGGTTTCGAGCTTTGCCGATTCCTCGGTGATCAACGCGCCGCCGGGGAACGAACCGCCGATCGAATGGCTCAACGGTTTTGGCACATCACGCGCCGACTGGAAGAACCGGTTGCCGGAGTCATCGCAGTTGAGCGTGGACGATGCGATCTGGCCGGTCGATCTGCAGAACCACGTGTTCTTCCGCCGCCGTGGATCGAAGCTGACCGACGATCCCGGGACCGGTTTCGTTCGTGGTGATTTCGGCGACATGCGGCAGCTCGTCGTGGAATACGACGCGAGCGTGCCTGAGCAGGAAGATCTCCGCGCCCGCTACGGCATCTCGCCGGTGCTCGGCATTCTGATTCGCGCGTACTCCTACCTCATGGCGCGGTACGACCTGGACGGGTACCGGCTGGACACCGTGAAGTATGTGGACGCCGGCGCCATCCAGGTCTTCGGCAACGCGATGCGCGAGTTCGCGCTCAGCATCGGCAAGCGGAACTTCTTCACATTCGGCGAGGTGTACGACCGCGAGGACGTCGTCGCGCGCTTCATCGGCCGTAACGGGTCGGGCGAAGGCTTCGGGATCGACGCCGCGCTCGACTTCCCGCTGTTCTTCAACCTGCCGGGCGTGGCCAAGCGCAGAGTCGACGTCGCCGAGATCCGCCGCGTCTTTCAGGATCGCAAACGACAAGAGGCCGAACTGCTCAGCTCTCACGGTGAGGCGGGCCGATTCTTCGTCAGCTTCCTCGACAACCACGATCAGCACGAACGTATCTGCCATCCCGCGACTCCGCCGGAACAGGTGTCGCTGGCGCTCGTCCTGATGTTCACGCTCCAGGGAATTCCATCCGTGTTCTACGGGACCGAGCAGGCGCTGAGCGGAACCGTGGACAGCGCCGGCAACCCGGATCTGAGCGCCAACGAGTCCACGCGCGAGGCGCTCTGGGGAAAGCCGAACGCCTTCGATACCTCCACGGCGGCGTTCACGGCGATCCGGCGGCTGTCGGACCTTCGTGACAACGAGCCGGCGTTACGCTACGGGCGCCTCTACTTC
Source organism: uncultured Acidobacteriota bacterium (assembly GCA_963709325.1). GTDB lineage: Bacteria > Acidobacteriota > Vicinamibacteria > Vicinamibacterales > UBA2999 > VFZN01. The sequence continues at coordinate 2,333,688 of CAVPVV010000003.1, forward strand.
CGCGAAGTCTCGGGTGGCGGCGACGATTTCGGGCACTCGGTCGGCGTCGGCGGCGTGGTCGCCTTCTCGCGCCTGCTCGTCGACCGCGAGGTGCTCGTCGTCGCGAACACCGGCGCCCAGCCGTTCGCTGGCTCGGTAATCGTTGATCGGGATCTGAACTCCACTCCCAGGCAGATGACGATCGCGCACAGCAACCGCAAGACGCAGGCAAGCCGTACCGTGCGGCAGATCGCAAACGCGAGATTCTTCGGCAGCCAGGTGACGAGCGGCCCGGCGGCGGCGCTCGACCTCGTGCTGCAGCCAGACGAGGCCCAGGTCTGGGCCCCGGTCTGATCGCGACGACGAATATGCCGTCGTGCGTCCGTCACAGACAGTAAACAGGAGCACATCATGCCGAGCTGGAAGTTCGACAACCTGGATGACGCGAAAAAACTCGTCTCGGGCGAACGGATGGATTCCTCGAAGATCGGTGCCGATCCCGTCGCGCTCACGTTGGCGCCGAACCTGTCGTTCGACCTCGCGGGGGCCAAGCTGACGCTCAATCCAGCCGGCAACCTCTCGGTCGCCGTGCTCAACGATGAGCAGGACAAGGACGCCGACGCGGTCATCGTCAAAGACGACGCCGAGACGCCGGGCGGAACGCTGCCGCCGCACTGCCGCCTGAAGGACGGCCCGTGGCTGAAGCTTCGCGCCGAAGGCGGGCTGAGGGCCAGGATCGCGGCCGATCTCTCAGCTCTGATCGGTATTAGCGCCGGCGTCGACGCCAGTGTCGCAATCGCCGACTACCGCAAGCAGGTCAAGACCGACAAGGCTCGCGACGCGTTCGTGGCGGCCATCGCCGCGCCGCGCTTCATCACCGCCCTCGACGACGTGAAGGGCATGGCGCAGGGCGATGTGCTCGTGCTCCGCCGCGGCGGTTCGATCGTGGCCGGCATCTCGGTGAACGCGGCCGACTTGTTCACCGGTCAGATCGGAACGCTCGGCCGCCTCCTCGGATCGAGGGGACCGATCGTTGTCGCCTTCGAAGCCGGCGCCACATTCGGTTTCGAGGTCACCGTCAACGACGAGTTCCTGATCGTCATCTCGCGCGACAAGACGGTCTGGCGGGCAGGTGTGCGCAAGGCCAATGGCAGCAAGGTGGCCGCGTCGGTGGATGCCGGCATCACCGCGAGGCTGAAGGACCCGAAGGCGGTCCAGAAGCTCATTCAGGACGTAATCGACGCGGCGGTCGGCCGCTCGCTTTCGCAGGTCGAGCCGATTCTCGGCAGGGCCACGCTCGAGGATCTCAATCCGGTCGAGAAGAAGCTGTTCGACGAGGTGGCCAAGCGGCTTGGCGCCGGCGGCGTGATCAACACGCTCAACGATCTGAAGGCGCGGATCGATGACCTTAAACAAAAGGCCGCGGACAAGATCACGGAGATCCTCCAGACCCGGGTGTCGCTCAGCTTCGCGTACGAGTACACCCGAATCCAGACGCACGTCAACCTGCTGCAGGTCACGCTGACCGACAAGGCTCTGGCTCAATTCCACCCCGAGCTCGTGGCCGGGCGCACGTTGCCGGTGCTCGACGCGCTGCAACAGCGGACGGCTGGCGTCACGCTGGAGAGTTACCTGAATCAGACCGAGATTCAGCGCAACGCCAGCTGGGGCTTCACGCTCGGCATCGGCAAGTGGGTGAGCGTGGGCGGGAAGGACTTCCGCAACGTCACCGAGGTGGAGCGCACCAATGCCGCCGGAGCGTTGCAGCGCAGCTATCTCGGAATGCGCGGCTACAAGGGCACGTGGGTCGGCGAGACCTTCGAATGGATGGTCGATCTGCGCGCCGATATGAAGGGGTACGCGAAGCCGGTCAAGGTGAGCAGCTACAGCTTCGGCCTGCACCTGGTGTGGTCGTCGAAGCAGAGTTCACTCTCCGCCAACGAGCTGGAGCAATGGGTCGACGTCGCTCAGCTGTGGAAGGTCGTGCCGGACGATGGTGCGATGGAGGTGCGGGCGGCGTTGGCGGCCGCGCTCAAGAAGGACGCCAGCATCTCAGTGCAGGTCACGGTCCCGAACACCGTGCTGCGATCGGTCCTGCCAATGCTGGCAGCGGCCAGGCCGGAGCAATTTGCCCCGGCGCTCGCCGCCGCCATGCCGTGGCGGAGCGACCACGAAGCTCGCCGGGACCTGCGGCGGCGACGGGCGCTTTACACGCCGCTGTGGGAACACGCGCTTTCGGACGTGACCCTGACCGGATCCGAGTGGGCGAGCGCCGCCTCGGAGCACCTCAAGGAGGCGGGCGAGAGCACGCTGGCATTCTTCGAGCGCACCAACACCCAGTCCGATACGTTCGCCAGCATGGTGCAGATCAACGGCAACACGCGCGAGATCTGCCAGCGATTCACCACCGGCGCACGGGCGCTGCAGTCGAATATCACCAATGACGAAGAGGACAAGCGGTCGATACCGGCGGCTTTCAAGCTGATGGACGACCTTTGGACCCAGTCGCACCACGTCCGCGCCGTTGGCGTCCGTATCCTCGATTTGGCGACCGAGACCGGGCAGCTTCAGGACATCACCCGGACCCTGCTGGTGCAGGGTAGCGGCTTGAAGGAGGACCTGGTGGTTACGGCTTAGCGCGGGCCGTGATGATAGATTTGAGCCACGGTTCCGGCGAACGACACATTCGTCTGGTGTGGACCGTTACACGCCTGGTCACTCCCTCAGGCGACCAGCCCGGCCGCCTGTTCAGCCACCAGAGCGCCGCCACGCGGAGGCCGTATGGCATCGAAAGCTCAGATCGTCCGGGGTGTGGTGCAGGCGTGGGGCCGAATCCTCACCGGGCGCCGGCCCAATTTGTCGATCGAGATCACGCGGGAATGTCCGCTTCGCTGCCCCGGCTGTTACGCCTTCGGTGACAATCACCTCGGCGGCAGCGTCACGCTGCGGGGCCTGGCCGATTACAAGGGCGACGAGCTGGTGCGTCGCTTCATGCAACTGATCGACGAGCGGAAGCCGCTCCACGTGTCGATCGTCGGCGGCGAGCCGCTGGTGCGCTATCGCGAGCTCGGCACGATCCTTCCGGTGCTCGCGGCGCGGGACATCCATGTGCAACTCGTCACCAGCGCCGTCCGGCCCATACCAGTGGAATGGCGGGATTTGCACCGGCTGCAGGTCGTGGTGTCGATTGACGGCCTGCCCGCCGAGCACGACACGCGGCGCGCCCCAGCTACCTACGATCGCATTCTCAAGCACATCGCCGGTCATCGCGTCACCGTCCACTGCACCGTCACCCGGCAGCAGATTCGGCGCGCCGGATACCTGGAAGAGTTCCTGCGCTTCTGGCAGGCCAACCCGGATACCCGCATGATCTGGGTGAGCCTCTACACGCCGCAGCGCGGAGAGGTGTCGGAGGAGCGTCTCACGGCCGCGGATCGACAGGGGGTCATCGACGAGCTGCGCCGGCTTCGCCCGATCGCGCCGAAGCTGGAGATGTTCGACGGCGCGCTCGAGGCCTATGCCAAGCCGCCGGCTTCTCCCGCCGAGTGCGCGTTTGCGCGGACGACCGATTGCGTGTCGGCGGATCTCGAGCGGCGGATCACGCCGTGCCAGTTCGGCGGCGACCCGGATTGCGCGAGCTGCGGCTGTATCGCCTCCGCCAGCTTCGAGGCGATCTCGCGTCACCGGCTACCCGGCGGGCTGCGCGTTCGGCACATCCTCGACGCGTCGGAGATGGCCGGCCGTGCGGTGGCCCGAGTGCGAGGAAACGGCGCAGCGCGTTGAATCGCTGGAATCAGACGCGCTGAACCGCGTACGATCGAGCGGATGCCGGTGACGAGGCCGATCGCATGTCTGGGACTTGGGTGGATCGTGTACCAGCTGTGGCTGGCCCCTGCACTAACGCTCGCGCAGTCGCGCTCACCCATCGTCTCGACCGTCGATGCGCAAGTCGGTGCAGCTCCCACGCTCGTCCGAATCTCCGGCCGTCAGCACCTGGTTTACGAGCTGCACGTCACGAACCTCACACGGCTTGACGTCACGCTGACCCGCGTCGCGATGCGTGACATCTCGCGTCAGACCGTCATCGCTGATTTCCGCGACGCGGCGCTGGCGAGCCGCATCGGCCGCCCTGGCGCGCCACCAGACCTGCCCGACAAGCGGATCATCGGCGCCGGTCTTCGCGCCGTCGTCTACTTCTGGCTGCCGCTCGACCCCGGCGCACCGGTGCCTGCGCGCGTGCGTCACCTCATCGACGTGGAGATCACGCGAGACGGGCAGCGCATGTCGGTTTCCTGGTCAGGAGCGGAAGCCGGAGTCCGGCAGGACGGGTCGCTGGTCCTGAACCCGCCGCTGCGCGGCGGACCATGGGTGGCGGTCTACGACCCGATGCTCGTCGGCGGCCATCGCACTGCGATCTATGCGGTCGACGGACGGGCCCGTATTCCGGCGCGGTTCGCGATCGACTTCGTCCGCCTCGAGAACGACGGTAGCCACGCGCGCGGCGATCGCACGGCAATCGCGAATTGGCATGGCTACGGCGCCGAGGTCCTGGCGGTCGCCGATGCGACGGTGGCCGAGGCTCACGACGACATTCCGGAGGCACCATCGATTACCGCCGCTCAAGCGGCAGTCCCGCTCGAAAACGTCAGCGGGAACTACGTCGCCCTCGATCTCGGAGGCGGACGCTACGCGTTCTACGAGCACCTGAAGCACGGCAGCGTCCGCGTCAAGGGCGGCGACCGCGTCAAAGCCGGAGATGTGCTCGGCCTGCTCGGCAACTCCGGCAGTAGTTCCTCGGGCCCGCACCTGCACTTTCACGTCGCGGATGCCGGCAATGAGCTGGCAGCGGAAGGCATTCCGTACGTGTTCTCCGGCTTCGAGACCGTTGGCATGTTCGACAACGTGGGTGGGTTCACGACCGGCGAGCGCTGGAAGCCCGCGGCCGCCGATGCGGCCGGACCTCGCCAGCGTGAGTTGCCCGCGCCGATCTCGGTTGTGGTGTTCCCCGCGCGGTAGCTGGGGTGGCGACCGCCGACTGGCGGGCGGCGCGGTGTATCCTCGCGCGTCATGCCCGACCTGCTGGAAGCTCTGCTGGACTCCTGGGACCGCAACAACACCATCACCGTCAATCTGCTACGTGCCATACCGGAGGGCACGATGGATTTGCGGGTGATGCCCGGCAGCCCTTCGATCGGGGAAATGTACGTCCACATGCACTACTGCCGGCTCGTTTTCGTCGCCGAGGACGCGCCGGAGTGCGCGCGGCCGATGCCGCGAAGCGAGTGGGCCGCCGAGCGCAATCGCGATCGACTGGCGGCGATGTTCCATGACAGCGCCCGCGCCGTGCGCGACGCGGTGAAAGGCCGGCTCGAGTCAGGGCGCGAAATGGACGTGCACTACGACCACCCGATTCTCATGTTCCAGCACCTGATCTGGCACGAGGGCTATCACCACGCGCAGATCAAGCTCGCGCTCAAGATCGCCGGCCGGCCATTCGACGACGAGGAGATCGGGCCCGTTACCTGGGACGTGTGGATGGAGAAGGGCCGCGGTTGAGACCGGCCGGGACCGTCACGGGCGATTGATGGCGAGATTTCTGATCAAGCGGTGCAGGTAGGTCGGTTGCAGGCCCAGATCGCGGGCCGCCAGGGCGACATTCCCGCCCGCCTTGTCGAGCGCCTGGCGGATGATGTCGCGCTTCCCGTCTGCGACCAGCCCGTGGAAGCCCTGCTCGTTTTCGGGCTGGGCCGACTCGAGCAGGTTCTCGGGCAGATCCTCGAGGAGAATCACGTCCTGCGAGCCGAGAACGACCGCGCGCTCGATCGCGTTCGACAGCTCGCGCACGTTGCCCGGCCAGTCGTACGACATCAGCAGCTTGCGGGCCTCGGGTGAAATACCTTTGACCTGGCGCTTGCACCGCGTCGCATGCTGGCGGACGAAATACGACGCCAGCAGCGGAACATCGTCACGCCGTTCGCGCAAGGGCGGTACCGCGAGCGAGACCACGTTGAGCCGGTAATAAAGATCCTCGCGGAAGGCGCCGGACTTCAGGGCGGCCTCGAGATCACGATTGGTCGCTGCGATCACCCGCACGTCGATCCGCGTGCCGCGCCGGGCCCCGAGCCGCTCGACGACCTGATCCTGCAGCACGCGAAGCAGCTTGGCCTGCAGAGCCGGCACCAGCTCGCCGACCTCGTCGAGAAACACGGTCCCGCGATGCGCGAGTTCGAGGCGGCCGCGCTGCTGGGCCACCGCGCCGGTGAAGGCGCCGCGTTCGTGGCCGAACAGCTCGCTTTCGAGCAACGCCTCAGGCAGCGCTGCGCAGTTGATCGGCACGAACGGCCCGCGCGCGCGCCCGCTGTTCAAGTGAAGGGCGTTGGCGACGAGCTCCTTGCCGGTGCCGCTCTCGCCTCGCAGCAGCACCGTGGCATCGGTCGGTGCGACCCGGCCGATGAACCGGTAGACACGCTGCATCGCCGCGCTCTCGCCGACGAGGTTGTGCTGGACCGCAGCCTCGGTCCGCAGCCGCGCATTCTCCTCGCGCAGCGAGTCGAGATGGCGGACCCGCTCGAGGGCCAGGCCGCCGACCGTGCCGATCGCCGCGACGAGCTGCAGCGAGTCGTCGGTGAATCGCGCGTTCGGCTTCGACCCCGTGATATAGAGCGCACCATCAGCGGCCGGTTCGCCGCTGGTCAATGGCGAGCAGAGCGCCGACGCCTCTGGCGCGAGGATCGCGACATGCTCCCCCAAGGCGCGGGTGACAACGCCGCGATTGAATTCGACCGTGGTCCCGCCCGGCGTCTTCTCGGCGATGACCACGACCTCGTCGTCTTGCTCGCGCCTGGCGAGCACGGCCGCGGCCTCCGCGTCGGTGGCTTCGAGCGCGTGAGCGAGGATGAGATCGTACAGCGCCCGGGACGTCGTCACTGTGTGCAGCGCCGAACTGAGGCGCAGCAGGATGTGAAGATCGCGGCGGGCCGACACGAGCTCGCGCCCGTCCCGAGCCTGCGCGTCGAAGTAGCGGCTGGCGGCGCTCGCCATCGCAATCGACGAAGTCGCGCCGACGGGTGTATCAACGAGTTCCACCGTCGAGTCCTCGATCGACACCGCACGGAGTTCCGGCATCAGAACCAGCAGAGCCGAGTCGCCTATGCGGATCACATCCCCGTCGAAGAGCCTGCGCTCGGTCACCGGGCAGCCGTTCACGAATACCCCGTTGCGGCTCCCGAGATCTCGGACCAGCACCTGCTGCTCCGATACCTCGACCGCACAGTGCTGACGGGACAACGCCGGGTCAGGAATCGAGAAGCTGCTGTGTTCGTCGCGCCCGATCGACAACGCGCCGGCGAGCGGTACCGAACGGCCGCGAGCCGGGCCGGCAACCGCGATCAGCAATCGTGACGCGCTCACGGCGTGGTCGAACTCGGCCGGCTGGCGTCGGCCGTCGCCGAGAGCGGGTTCAGGACGAAGTGAAGTTGTGTCGGCAGAGGCTGTCGCTCCAACTTCACTGTGACGAACCGGTTCCCGTCGGCCGTGATGTCGAACGATGCGCTCATATCGGGAAGGCGGAACACGAGACGAGGACGCGTGGCCCTGAACTGTGGAGTGTCGGCGATGTCGGCCACCCACATGCCATCGGCCTGGTCGCGATAGTACAGCCGGCGGCTGTTCGGGGCCCATGCCGTCGCCCGGGCACCACCACTGGAAATCTGCCAACGGCCACCCGCCGGGTCGACCGAGCGGACGTACACCTCGTTTTGTCCGCTTTCGTCCGAAACGTAGGCGAGCCACCGGCCATCCGGTGAGAACCGCGCAAACATCTGGTTGAACGGTGAGGGAGCCAGCGCGCGCCGTCCGCGATCGGCCATCGTCAGTGCCCACAGGTTCCACTGGCCCTGCGGCTGGCTCACGCGATAGACGAGAGTGCCGCCGTCCGGCGACCACGATTCCGGGAACTGGGAGAGACCTTTCTCGACGAGCACTTCATCTTTCCCGCTGCCGTCTCTTGACAGCAGGACGACCTGCTGCGAGCCCGGCCCGCCTTCGCCGACGGTGAGCCGCCCATCGGGACGCCAGACCGGCTCGTGGAAACGGCCGAACGTTCGCCGGGTCGTCGTGCCGCGCTCCATGTCGTACAGCCAGACATTGTTCTTCGCGGCGCCGACGAAGTAGGCCACCATTCCGCCGTCCGGAGAGATGCGCGGCCCAACCATCCATTGAGACGGGCCTTCAATCAGGGTGCCGACGCCCTTGAGGTCAATCAGCATCAATCGATTCGCCGGCACGGCGCCGCCGGAAAAATAGACGAGGTCACCCGAGCCTGAGAAGGCGAATTCCGGATTCCCATTCGTCAGCTCGGCAACGCCCGAGGCAAGTCGCTGTGGCGGCCCCGTGATCTCGAGCCGTTCGAGGCTGAACGGGCTGGCGAACAAGTCGCCGTTTCGCGCGTACGCGATGTGATCCGGCGGGACGAATCGCGCGCTGGCGGCCCCCTGGATCAGCTCTTTCCGCTCCCCGGTCTGCAGGTTCGTCACGACGATCCGCGCCGTGTCTTCGGGACCGGTTGCGACCGAATAGAGAATGGCCCGGCCTCCGGGTAACAACTCGGGGAAGCGGTGATCGTTACCGGTGTCTTCGGGCGCCAACCGCGTAATCAACTCGGGCGTACCGCCCGAATCGGGAATCCGGAAGAGCCCGGTCTCGGGCATGTGCGAAAAGACGATGAAGCCGTCCGCGCCCCAGCTGCCGCCAAACGACGACTGAACCGGACAGAGGTTCGTCGGGGTTCCGCCGTTGACGGAAACCTTCTTCAAGAATCCGCCGGCGAAGAAGGCGAGCCATTGACCGTCCGCCGAGAAAAAGGGCTCGTCGGCGCCGGCAGTGCCCGCGATCGTCGTATCGACGCCGTCGGCCAATCGATAGCGACGAAGCTCGGTCTGGGTGCCGCGCGGCTTGTAGACGATGCTCGACCCATCGGGTGCGAACGCGATGCTGCCGCTGCCGATGGTTGCGGTCACGTTCTCGGGCAAGGCGATGACCGACCGAATCGTGCGTCCGCTCGAGCGATCGAGGCGTGGTGACCCGAACCAGGCAAACGCCGCGAGCGCTGCGACGAGCAGCGCCGCGCTGGCCGCGGCGGCGTAGACCAGGAGTCTCGGCCGGCGAGCCGGCGGCGGCTCGACAACCGCAAGCGCCGTATCAAGGGCCCTTCGAACCTCATCCGCCGACTGCCATCGCTCGTCGGGGTCCTTCGCGAGGCACGTCTGGACCACCCGCTCGACGGACGGCAGGACCCGAGTTTCGATGGAGCGGATCGGCTCGGGGTCTTCTTCGAGGACGGCGGCAATGGTGTCGTGCTGGGTGCGCCGATCGAACGGGCGTCGGCCGCTCAGCATCTCGTAGATCACCGCACCGAGCGCGAACACGTCGCTCCTCGCATCGGCGGGCTCGCCGCGGACCTGCTCGGGCGCCATGTACTGCCACGTCCCGAGCGCCGCGCCGATCTGCGTCAGCGGCAGTCCGCCGGCCGCCGCCACCGTTGACGCCGCGGTCATGGGGCCGGGATGGTCCCCGATCTTGGCAAGACCGAAGTCGAGCAGCTTCAGCGTTCCGGAACGGGTGATCACGACGTTGCCGGGCTTCACGTCGCGGTGGGTGATGCCGCGGCGATGCGCGTGACCGAGCGCATCGGCCAGCGACCGCGCGTGATCGACGGCTTCCTTGATCGACAGCCGCCCCCGAGCCAGGCGAGCGGCGAGCGTCTCGCCCTCGACGAGCTCCATGACCAGGTAGTCGCACTCCCCGTGCTGGCCAATGTCGAAGAGCTGGGCGATGTGAGGGTGGTTGAGCGCGGCAACCGCTTCGGCTTCGACGTGGAAGCGGGCGCGGAGGTCTGGACGATCCTGCCAGCGATTCGCGATGATCTTGATCGCGACGGGACGGCCGAGCCGGGTGTCGATGGCGCGGTACACCTCGCCCATGCCGCCGTGGTCAATCCAGGCGACGATTTCGTGCGGCCCGAGCTTCGTCCCAACAGCGAGCGTCACGAGTCGCCCCCCCGCAGTGTCCGCGGATTATAGCCCCGCCCATCACGCGAATCCGATCGGATAAGCAACCGTATCCGATCGGATACGGTTCGCCCCTGACCGCGCCGCATCAGCAACCGGCAACCACTCACGTCCGAGCACCGCATCTCGAACCAGCGCAGGCACTTGCTTGTTCGCGCCGTGACTCTCGTGCCGGCCAGGCCCGCCTGGTGCTCGCGTTGCCCTGCATCTTCCCGTCGCCGGCTTGTCGCCGCGACGGGAGGGACGGGCCGTGGTCGTCACGCTGCTGGTCGCGATACTCGCTATCGGCGGTATCACCTCATCGTCTTCGGATGTGCCGAGATCCGCGGCGGCGGTACCGCTGGTGCGCCTCAAGCCCGCCGATCCCGAGATGCGGCGGCTGATCGGCGAGGGCTACGGGCGATCGACCTCGTTCCGCGAGTTGGTCGATGCGCTGCACCGTACCAACGCGATCGTGACGGTGCAGTTCGGAATGTGTGCCAACGGCCGTTTTCGATCCTGTGTCACGAACGTCTCGAGCGACGATCGCACGCGTAGCATTCGCATCAAGGTCAACACGCGTAACACGGACAACCGGTTGATCGCGACCATTGCTCACGAGATCTGGCACGCACTCGAGATCCTGGCCGAGCCAGGCGCGACGGATGCTGGAGGCGTGCTGGCGCTGTATCGGCGCATCGGCATTGGCGCGTGCCGTGAAGGGCTGTCGGACCGGTGCGAGACCGAGGCGGCCCGAGCGCTCGAGTCACGAGTCGAGGCGGAGCTCGAGCGCTAGGGCACAGTGACCGTCAGCGGCGCGGTCGGCGCGGACGACCCGCAGGAATTCGTCGCGGCGACCGTCAGCACGTACGTGCCGGGGCCGACGCTGCCGCCGATGCTGCGAGTGGCGACGGGGATTGCCGCCGCGAACGCACCGCTCGCCCGGACAATGTAGCCGGTGGGCGACACGACGACGATCTGGGGGCGCGCGCGCACAGCGGCGGATTACGGCACGGTTCAGCTGGCGGCCGGTGCGCGCATGACATCACCCGGTCGCGGCGCCCGCACTCGCCAGCTCGCCGGCGTTCGGGAGCCGATCGACCGTGCGGCACAAGTCGAGAAGCTTCCGGGCCTGCGGCAACGAGATCGCACCGTCGGCCAGATCCAGGAACTTCCTGTCGAGATCCGCGTCGCTCATCGGCCGTTCGACGCTGCCGACCACCTGCTCGATCGATTGCTCGAATCGACGACCGTCCTTCAGGGTGATCGCGGCTTTCACCTGTGCCTCACCGATACCAGGCGTGACTGTAGCGGTGACGCGATCGCGAAGCGCCACCACCACCGGGTCGCGCACCAGCGCGTCGCTGAACTGCTTCGGCCCGGCGCCGCCGGCGACGATGGCGATGGCGGCGGCGTAGTAGATCGAGAACTTGCCTTCCAGGCCGGTCTGGGGCGCGCGCTTGCCAGTCAGCTCGAGCACCAGCGGATGCACTGACAGATCGATCCGCTCGATCTGATCGGCAGTCAGCCGGTGCTTCTCCCGAAGCTGGAGGCACGCGTCGATCGTGGGATGCATCACGACTCCGCACGCGAACGGCTTATAGGTGTTGAGCCGCAGTTCGAACCGCTCGCCGAGCTGGCCGGTGATCTCGTCCCACTTCGATTCGGTGGAAAGCACGTGCACCCAGCCGCTCTTGCCTTCGAGCCCGACGTCGGTGGAGGTGAAGTTCTTCGCCGCCAAAACGGCGGCGGTGAAGCCATTCTGTGCGGCCCGGCCGGGATGGAAGCTCTTCGTCATCGAGCCGAACATCTCGCGCAGACCGACCGGCTGCGTCGCCGCGAGGCCGAGGGCCCAGACCATCTGCGTCTCGGAGAGCCCGAGCAGCTTGCCGCACGCTGCGGCCGCGCCGAACACACCCGCGGTGCCGGTGATGTGCCACCCGCGATCGTAATGCGCCGGGTACACCGCGTTGCCGATGCGGCACTCGACCTCGACGCCGAGGATTAACGCGTGCAGGAAGTCGCGGCCGGAAATCGGCTGCATCTCCGCGAGGGCGAGGATTGCCGGCGCCACCGGCCCCGCCGGGTGGATGACGGTCTTGAGGTGGGTGTCGTCGAAGTCGAGCACGTGCGAGCTCATGCCGTTCATCAGCGACGCGGTGAGCGCGTCCATCCGCTCCGCTCGGCCGAGCACGGTGGCCTGCGGCGGCCCGGAGAACGGCTGCAGCGCCGCGACCGCGTTGTCGAGCGTTTCGTGCCGGGCGCCGCCGAGCGCGCAGCCCACCCAGTTGACCAGCGTCCGCCGGGCCTCGGCGACGATCGGCGCGGGAATGTCGTCCGGTTTCGCGTGGACGACGTAGCTGGCGAGCGTCCGGGTGACGTTTGCCGGAGCCTCGACCGCACGCGTCTCCCGCGAAGGGATTGCCGCGGAAAGCGCCGGCGCCAGCCCGGCCGCGCTCAGGATGCCGGCGAACTCGCGGCGATTAATGCCAGCCATGGGTGGAGCCTATATCAGCGCTGCTGCGGGCTGCGAGTCTCGTCTCTTTCGGGGTCACGGCGCCTGTGTTGACGTAACATGCCGGTGCGCGGAGCGTGGCCGATGGTCTTCCCAATCAGCGACGACAACACCGGACGAGTCAGGACGCCATATGTCAACTACGCACTCATCGCGCTGAACGTGCTCGTCTTCGTGTTTCTGCAGGGCGTGGGTTCCAACGAGCGGTTCACGTACGCCTTTTCCACCATCCCTCAGGAGATTCGCACCGGCAAGGACGTTGCGGGCGATGTTGCAGTGGAGCTCGGCGGCGAGCGGGGCACCATTCCTCTCCAGCCGACGCCAATCAGCGTCTATCTGACGCTCCTCACGGCGATGTTCATGCACGGCAGCCTGATGCACCTGCTCGGGAACATGTGGTTCCTCTGGATTTTCGGCGACAACGTCGAAGACGACCTCTCTCACGGCCGCTACCTGGTCTTCTATCTCGTGACCGGCGTGATCGCGTCGCTGTCGCATGTCGTGACCACGTTCCTGCTGGGCGACAACCCTTTCATCCCGAGCCTCGGTGCGTCGGGGGCGATCTCTGGCGTCATGGGGGGATACCTCGTGCTCCACCCGCAGCGGCGCGTGAGGGTCATCCTTTTCCGATTCCTGACCGACGTCCCGGGCTATGTGGCAGTGGGTCTCTGGTTCGCGTTTCAGCTCATCAGCGCGTTCGGCGTAATCGGTCAGGGTCCGCAGTCGGGTGGCGGAGTGGCGTTCATGGCACACGTCGGTGGGTTCGTCGCCGGGGTGGCGCTTGTCAAGCTGTTTGCCGTCGGCAGCGAGCCGGCGATGCGTCGTCCGTCGGCATGGTGAAGGTCAGCGCGGTGCGGGCCGCGTGATGCGCGAGTCATCGGCGTCACGGGCCGCCCGAGGCGGGCATATCATGCAGTCATGGCCACCATCGGACTCATCGGTGCAGGACACATCGGCAGCCAGGTCGCGCGGCTGGCCATCGCCAGCGGTCATGACGTCGTTCTGAGCAACTCACGCGGACCGCAGACCCTGGCAGCGCTCGTCGCCGAGCTGGGGCCAAAGGCCCGCGCCGCAACGGTTGCCGACGCGGCGAACGCAGGCGATATCGTAGTGGTCACGATTCCGCTCAAGAGCTATCGGACCGTCCCCGTCGAGCCGCTCGCGGGAAAGATCGTGATTGACACGAACAACTACTATCCGCAGCGGGATGGTCAGATTCCGGAGCTGGACAACGAGTCGACAACAACGTCGGAGTTGCTCCAGGCGCAGCTGTCGAAGTCGAAGGTCGTGAAGGCGTTCAATCACATCTACGCCCGTGAGCTCACGACCGACGGGAGGCCGGCGGGCACTCCGAATCGCCGCGCGCTGGTAATTGCCGGCGACGATGCGGACGCGAAAGGGACCGTCACTCGCCTGCTGGATCAATTCGGGTTCGACACCGTGGACGCGGGGCCGCTGAAAGAAGGGTGGCGCATCCAGCGTGACACGCCGGGATACGGTCCACGTCGGACAGCCGACGAACTGCGGAAGGACCTTGCTGCGGCCAAACGGTATCGCGACCAGTAATTCGGTCGGCCGCGGCGGTGGCCACCTCGGACACCACGTCGGCGATATGCGCACGCGTGGCCTCCACGATCCAGCTACGCGGTCCTGGCGCGCCAGCGATCAGCGCGGGCGCGGGCCGTAGATCGGCAGTGGCTGGCCCACTTCGACGGCGCCGAGGTCGGGCGCCTTCCCGGCGAAGCCGTCGGTGACGTTTGGCAGTGCGACGCCGCGGTCTATCGCTGCGGAACCCGGCTTCAATCTCACGTCGATGTCTTCGGCCTTGTAGAGACGCTGCACGGTTGCCAGATCCTTCGCATCGAGCCGTGCGACCTTCGTGAAGATGTCGTAGTCCAGCAGGACGCTGTGCTGATCCTGCTTCGTCGCCTCTGCGTAGGCCTCGAGCGTGGCGAACGTGCGCCGCTCGATCTGCTTCTGGCCGGCTTCGTCGGCGGCAACCCTCGCCAGGTTCGCGGCCGGCGAGTTCCACTGGAACGACTCGCCGCCGTTCGGCCGGAAGCCGTTGTAATCCGAACTGCTGTAGTTCGTGTTCGTCGTCACCGCGAACACCGCCGCCTGCGCGTTCTCGCCGAGAATCAGGTTGTTGCGCCAGTGCACGTTCGACGCGGCGCTACCGGTCGTCTCCGACAGGATGGTGTTGTTGTAGAAGAGCACGCCCGGCGATCCGGCGGTCAGCCGCGTCGACCCTCCCGGCGCGTGATACACCACGTTGCGAATGAAATAGATCGGCCCGCCGGTGGACGGCTGCGTGCTCATCGGATGTGACGCAGAGTTGATCAGCAGGTTCCGCATCACCCGGATGTTGTGCATGCTGCCGTCCATCTCGATCGAGTTGTCGTGGGCGTTGGTGATGTAGTTGCCGTAGACGTCGATGGCGTTCGGCCGGCGGTCCCAGAACTCGCGCGGCGGGTAGCTCGGGCCCTCGATGGGGTGCGAGCCGTCGGGATGGCCGTACATCTCGGTGTCGATGCCGTCGTGAAAGTGCGCGACGTAGTTGTGCGCAACGACGTGGCCGGTGCCATACAGGCGAATCGCGGTGTACGACTTCATCACCGGTGGGAACTCCTGCCCCTCGACGTGTTCGAACTGCGCCCAGAACTGGCCCGTCCAGCCGATCAGGTGCCGCGGATCGTTGCGGCCCAGGAACACGCTGTCGGCGATGTAGAAGTCGCTCGACCCCGAGTAGTTGGTGAACACGCCCATGCCAACGTCCTCGAACCGGCACCGCTTCACCGTCAAGCCCTTCGCGCCGGCAATCGCCTGTGTCCCGGCCCAGATCGCGATGCTGGTGTTTCTGAACGTGATTCCTTCGAAGTAGTTGTAATCAGCGGCCTTGACGTTGAACAAGTTGAAGTTGCCGCGGCCGTCGACGATCACTTCGCCGTCGCCGGCCGCCTTGATCACGATCGGCTTCTCCGGCGTGCCGTCGGCCGTCAGGTAATACGTCCCCTCGAACGTCGTCGTCGCGTTGACGGTGGTCTGGTTCCCGTAGAACTCGTAGTGGTAGGCATAGAGCCCGGCGTGCACCAGGACGGTGTCGCCCGGCTTGACGCGCGGCCGGCCGCCCGGCGCGGTGTCGCCGGCGCCGCAATAGTAGTTGTAGGCGCACATGATGCCCTCGAACGCGGGCTCCTGTTTCGGCCCCTGCCACTTCACCGGGTAGACGTGATACACCTTGCCGCCCGGAGCCGGCATCGGCTCCGGGCGCGTTCGCACGGTCACCACCTTCGTCGCATCCGCCGTCGTCCCGCGGAGGCCGTCGGGATCGGTGAGCACGAACCGCGCCTCGTACGCGGTATCCGGCTCGAGATCGAGGATGCTGCCGGCAAACATGTTCGGGACCACGAGGTTGAAGATGTTGCGCCAGTAGACCTGCTCGCCGTGAAGGCGCAGGAGCGGCAGTCCGGTCCGCCACGACCCATCACCCTGCTTGCGGAACGACACCTCGACGCGGGCATTGCGGTTGGCGTCGCCGTCGATGTGCCACTCGAAGCCCAGATTGATCAGCGTCGGATGCTCGATGACGAACTCGCCGGGCGTCACCTGGAGGTCATCTGGTGCGGCTTCGATGCGGACGGCGCCGCCGGCGGCAGCGATGGCGATGAGACACGCGAGAGCCCGGCCGGTCGCCATCACTTCGTCGCGGTATCCGGCCCGAACTTCTCGTTCCTCATGTCGTTGGCCGGGTTCCGGTCGAAGAAGTTGTGCGGCCGCAGCTTGAACGAGTGCCAGATCGTCGGCATCACCGGCAGGTCCTCGGCCCGCGTCAGGTGGTGCATGCCGATGTTCACCCACATGACGATGTCGTGATTGCGGATGGCGCGATCCTTCGACGCCCAGACCGCGAGCCCGTCGTCGCCGCGGCTGCCGAGGACGTACTCGCCGGCGGCGTAGCGTTCCGCCGGGTCGTAGGGCGTGACCCAGACGTCGTGCTCGAGAAAGCGCGCGCGTCGCGCCGGCCAGTCGGCGGGATCGAGCAGCAGCTGCGCGTGTTTGTCGACCAGCACTTCGTAGGAGACGGGATTGCCGACGGCGTTGCTGCGATGTTCGTTGGTCACCCTGAGCCGGGTTGGCCCGTGGCCGGTGTCGATCTCGGCGCCCTTCTCGGTCTCGGGCAGCCTCGGCTCCACGACGTAGATGCTGCGGCGCGCCGATTCCTTTGGCAGCGTCGTCGCGCGATAGACGTCCTGGTTGAAGCTGTTGTCGGGCCCGTCCACGTCGAGGTCGAGCCGGAAGTTGAAGTAGTGATCGTGGTGCACGGCGACCAGATTGGGCGCGACCAGGGTGCCGTAGCGCGTGTCGGCCGCTGACGTGGCGTCGCGCATGTGGGCCGATGCGACACCCTTCAGCGCGTCGAGCCCGGTGGCGCCGACCCGCACCTCGATGTCGGCGGCATCGCTGAAGATCCAGTCGAAGAAATAGTCGTAATTGCCGATCGTGGCGGCCATCCGCACTACGAGCTCGACGTTCGCGCGCCCCTCGTAGGTCTGATTGATCACCTCGCTGTGTCGCCAGGTCGGGTCGCCGGTGCTGCGCTCGAAGATGCACATCGCGTCGGGAGTGGTGTACGGCTCGCCCTTCTCGTTGCCGAAGGTCGCGGGCAGGAACGCCGCTGACCCCGGGCAATCGACGCCGTGGACGAGCGGGGTCGCCTGCGCGCCGGCGCCGTATTCGCCCGTATCGAAGTAGGTGCGCGATTGCCAGCCTTCCTCGGAGTCCATATAGGGGACGAACATCTCGGACATGTAGCCCTGATAAAGAACGGATCTGGGACCGTTCGCGTCCTGCCAGCGCGCGAGCGAGATCACAGTGCCGACGCGCGGGTCGATCCGGGCGTGGAAGCGCCACTTACCCCAGGTGACCTCGTGGCCGTCGAGGTGGAAATTGGCTCCGGCGGGCTGCGCGATCACCGTCGGCTTGCGCGGCTCGCGCAGCGTGCCGGCGGCGGCTTCGGTGTAGTTCTGTTCGGCCGGCGAGATCGGCACCGCGCCGGTGTCGACGACGCTCAACACTTCGTGCCTACGCAGGTCCACCAGTGCGTAGAGACGCTCGATCGGCCAGCCGAACAAGTTCGTCGTTGTCCGCCGGGTGTCGAAACAGGCGACCTTGACGAGGCGCTTGCCGGCCTCGGCTGGAGTGCCGTAATAGCCGGCCGAGAACGGCGCGCAGAACAGCTTCTCGAGGTTGGTAATCCCGCGCTTCTCCAGGCCGGCCCGGAACTGTGGATTGTCCACCACCATGCGGAGGGACTGGATCTCGCCCGCCGTGATCGATGGCTCCGCGCCCTTGCGTTCAACGACGGATACGAGGCGGTGTGCCGTGACATCAGCCGTTACTTCGAAGACCGCATCGGCCGTCATCGCCTGCAGCTTCGCCTGTCGCGGAAGGGCCTGGCCACGCTGCCACTGCAGGATCTCGGCCTTGGCGGGCTCCTGCAGCGTGATCGACGGGAACGCCGCGGTCGCCAGGCGTGAATCCGTCTTCGCGGCTGCGATCGCGGTTGTGATCTCGTCCGCTGTCAGGGGATCCAGCGGGTGGCCCGGGGATCCCGCGGCAGACGCGCCGGTTGCCGTTGGCGAAGACGCCGCCTCCGAGCGTTCGGCGAGCGGCGTCCGATCGCAGCCCGCCAGTATTAGCGCGACCATCAACAAACAACACGTCGCTCGGGTCACAAGCGCCTCCTCGTGACCGGATTATCGCCAAAACCGAGCGCCTCGGCGCAATCCGGCATATCCTTGCGGGCAGGAGAACACAGAGGCGAAACCCATGCGTATCCGACAGCTGATGCACGTGATGATGGCGGCGTGCGGCCTCGTCTGGGCCGTGAGCGTCACATCGATTGGCGCCCAGGAAGCGAAGACAACAAACGACGGCGTCTATTCGACCAGCCAGGCCGGGCGCGGGCAGGCGCTCTTCCAATCGATCTGCACCACCTGCCACAACACGGAGCGCTTCACCGGCCCCGAGTTCGTTTCGGCGTGGAGCGGCAAGCCGCTCGCCGAGCTCTTCAAGGCCGTGCAGACGATGCCGGAGGACAACCCCGGCAGCCTGAGCGCGCAGCAGTACGGTGACGTGATCGCGTACTTCCTGAGCCTCAACAAGTTTCCCGCCGGATCGGAAGAGCTCAAGGGCGAGGCCGACTCGCTCGCGAAGATCGAGATGCAGGCGCCGAAGCCCTGAGCAGGCTTCAGCCTCAGGCTCCAGGCTTCGGGCCTGTCACTGCCGGAAATCCCACGCCGGGCGCGAGATTTCCGGCAGTGACGCTGCGCTTCGCGCGTCCTGTCCCCCGAACTCCACGCACCTCTCCTGGCAAGGTTTGTGCCTCGTCGTTCGGTACGCGATGAGCATCGATTCCTATCGCTTCCTCGACTTCGCCTCGCGCCAGGTGATCAAAGCCTGGGCCGCCCGGCAAACATACGATTCGATCCCGTTCACACCGCTGACCAAGCCGCTCGGTGCCTGCACCATCGCGCTCGTTTCGACGGCCGGAGTCGCGCGCCGGGACGATCGCCCCTTCGATCAGGAGCGCGAGCGGCGCGATCCGTGGTGGGGCGATCCCAGTTACCGGGTCATTCCGCTGGGCACGACGGAACGTGACGTTCGTCTCTATCACCTGCACATCGACCCGCGGTTCGGCGAGGCCGACCTCGATGTGGTGTTGCCGATGCGGCGGCTCACCGAGTTAGCACAGGAAGGCCTGACCGGGCAGCCGGCACCGAGGCACTACTCGATCATGGGCTACATCCTCGAGCCGACTGCGCTCGTCGAGGAAACGGCGCCAGCGATTGCAGAGGAAATGCGGTTCGACGGCGTAGACGCAGCCGCACTGGTGCCGGCGTGACCGTACTGCTGCCGGTCCGTGGGACTGGTGCAGCGCGTGCTCGAGGCGAGCGGCATCCCGACCGTTTCGCTGTCGATGATTCCCGACCTGACGCGCGCGGTTGGCGTGCCGCGGCTGGCGGGCATCAGCTACCCGATGGGCCGGCCGCTCGGCCGACCCGGCGATGCGGATGGTCAGCGTGCGGTCCTGCGCGCGATGCTCGAGCTTCTGGCGAGCGCGATGCGGCCCGGCGCGTACGTCGACTTGCCGTTCGTCTGGCCGGAGTCGCCGGCTCGGGCCCGCAGCGCCTCGAGCGATCTGCCGCCGCCACCCATCGTCGAGCTCCTCAGGCGGAAGCCGTGGCTGCTGGCGAATCTCTATAGCGGACGAATCCCGCAGCACGCATCAGCCGCCTGAGGTGCCTTCCCGGTGACCATCCGCGCCGCTCTATCGTGAAGCGGCAATCTGCCAGCAGGCGGCTGTGAAGCGCACCTCGGTGCCCTCCACGTACAGGATCGAAGGCGGGTCGCACGGCATCGATCACACGCTTGCGAGTCTCCTCATCGGCCTCCTCCAGGATCCGGCCGACCGGACCGAGCTGAGTCACGTATCGCGCCAGCACCGTCTCGGGCAACGTGCACGGCACATCGATCGGCTGAATCTCGATCGCCGTCCAGCCGCTCTCGCGCAGGATTCCTGCGACGCGGTCGGGATCTGCGAACGCGAACTGCCCCGGGCCATCGGACCGGCGGTCCGGGAGATTCGGCAGCAGTGGCCTCGCCGCGCGCTCGGCCGTCGTCATGAACGGGTTCTCCGTCTGAGCCCGCCAGGCAACCAACCGGGCGGCGCCTTCATCCACGATGGCACGGCGCAGATTCGCGAACGCCCTGACCGGGTTGTCGAAGAACATCACCCCAAAGCGCGAGATGATGAGATCGACGCTGGACGGCTCGAACGCGTACTCCTGCGCGTCGGCGCAGATGAAGCGTGCCGGCGCCGCTTCGCGTTCGGCTCGCGCTCGCGCGAGAGCGATCATCGGCTCCGAAATGTCGATGCCGATCGATTCACCGTTGGCGCCGAGTTGCCGCGCGGCCGCGAGCGTCGTGCCGCCAGTGCCGCAGCCGACGTCGAGCACCCGAGTCTGTGAGCCGGAAATCGAGTCGACCAGCAGCACTTCGAGCGGCCTGAACACCCGGTCGAGCAGGTCCTGGTTCTCGACCCACCCCCGTGCCGCGGGCCCGTTCCACAGCCGGCTCTGATCCTCGGCGGTTTCGTGCCTGACGTTCATCGCTGGACCTCCGTTCTGGCTTCGAGCAACCACAAGCGGTACTCTGCCACTTCAAGCCGACTTGAAGTCAAGGAGGAGCGGCGATGGACATCAGCGACGTGGCTCGACGCTCCGGCGTCCCCGCATCGACGCTGCGTTTCTACGAGGAGAAACGCCTGATCGCCTCGATCGGGAGGCGTGGCCTGCGTCGTGTCTTCGGCCCGGACGTATTCGAGCGGCTTGGCCTGATTGCGCTCGGTCGCGCCGCCGGCTTCTCGCTGGACGAGATCGCCGGCATGTTCGGCCCCGACGGCCGGCCGCGCGCCAAGCCACATGCAGTGCCCCACCTTCCGCCGCCTGCTCCAAGCCGCGGCGTCCGGGCAACTCGGAGGAAGGGGCAACAAGAAGATCAACCGATAGATCAGAAGATCCCGAGATAGATCGCCAGCTCACGAGCTAGCTCACCAGCTCATCACCTCACCAGATCAGATCACCAGATCACCACATCTCCAGATCATCAGATTCGCCTACTATCTGGCTTCATGCACCCGATGTTGCTACCGGACGTCGAAAGGAACCCACAGCCAGGCCCCTATCGCGCGCAGATCGAGTTGATGCAGCAGGCGGGTGCGGAGTATCCGCAGATCTGGCACCTGTTCGCCTACCTGCCGCGCGCGACCGATCACCTCGCCCGCTTCACGCAGGAGATCATGCGCGGACCGGCGCCGATCAGCCCGGGCCTGCGCGAACTGATTGCGGCCTACACGTCGCGGCGCAACGACTGCCCGTTTTGACTGAACTCCCACGCCGCAGTTGCGGCGGAACTGCTCGGCGACCCAGCGCTGGTAACGTCGGTGATGACCGACCTGGAGTCGTCCGCATTCGACGAGCGGCACAAGGCGCTATTCCGGTTCGTCGACCGGGTGAATCGCGACTCGCAGTCGATCACCGCTGCGGATCTGGACCCAGTGCGGGCCGCGGGCTGGACCGACGAAGCCTTGTATTTTGCGATCACCGTCTGCGCGCTGTTCAACTTCTACAACCGGTGGATTGACGCGACCGGCGTGCACGCGTTGTCGGACGAAGCGCACCGTCTCGGCGGCAAGCGCTCGGCGGTCCACGGCTACGTTCGCGAGTAGTCTGCGGCCCTGACGATGGCGCACCGGCTCTTTGTGCGCTCTGTTCTGAACATCGCGGCGACGAGGTCGACCGGCTGACCTCGCCGACGCCCACGCGCGATTTGTGTGGCGCGTTCCTTCCTGTCTTTCCGATTCATACATGGGAGGAACAACATGCGAGCTGCAATCGGGGGTTTGACCGGAATAGTTACGACGGCGGCGCTTTTACTCGTCGGCGCCGCCCCAGCCTACGCTCTCGGCGCACGGGCAACGCTTTCAGGTGGAGTCGTCACCGTCTCAGGCGGTCAGGCGGCACGATCCGCTCCGATCTCGTGGGAGGGAGCCGTCGTGGCGATCGCGAACCGAGGCGGCAACTTCTCGTTTACGACGACGGCTGTTCCTGTCGATTGCATCGGCACGGTAACCGACGGCGTTTCCTCTACTGACATCCGGATCGAGGGCTGCGGGGATGGCGGCAGCGGTCCGTCCGGCCTTCCGGGCACGGGCCAGACCATCAGCTACGCACCGGGCGACGACGGCGAGGTTCGGGCCGGAGGTGCCCTCAGCTACACGGATAACGGAAACGGTACCGTGACCGACAACCGCACCCGGCTCACCTGGGAGAAGAAGACCGACGCCAACGTTGCCACGAACTACACCTGGTCGGGAGCGCTGGACTATGTCGCCGCACTGAACGCAAGCAACTTCGCGGGCCACAACGACTGGCGGCTGCCCAATATGAAGGAGCTTCTCAGCATCGTGGATTACGGCCGGTCCAACCCGTCGATCGACCCGATCTTCGGCCCGACTGCCGGCGGCTCGAATTACGCCGCGTATTGGTCGTCCACCTCGTGGGCAGCGTTCTACCCGCAATCCAACGCCTGGGCCGTGGACTTTCTGGACGCGTACGGGAACTACGCAGGCACCCTGGCGTTCGGTAAGTCCAGCTCTCTCCGCGTCCGCGCGGTCAGAGGCAGTTTGTGATCGCTTGATTACCCGCCTCTTCCGGGTTATCGTCCGCGGACTGCCAGGAGGCTGATGACGCGATGACGACGTCGATTCGAACGCTGCAGGCCGGATGCGGGATCGTAACGGCGCTCTTGGTTGCATCTTCCGCCCTCGCGCAGCCATTCGCGTATGTCTCGGGCGCCCGGACCGGAGCCAACAACCGGGGCACCCAGGTCCTGACCGTGATCGACGTGGCGCGGCGCGCCAAGGTCGCCAGCATTCCGCTCGGTGAAAGTTGCCTGTGCGTAGGCGAGCGCGCGGCGGTGTCGGCCGACGGTGCTCGCGTCTACGTGTCGAATTACTGGAGCAATACCGTGTCGGTGATTGACACGGCAACCAACAGCGTCATCAGGACCTTCGCCGTGCAGCCGTTTCCCGGCGCGCTGGCGCCGAGCCCCGACGGGTCGCGCCTTTACATCAATACGGTGCTCTACCCGAACCCGGGGTACCTGGTGCAGGTGCTCGACACGGCTTCTGGTGCGACCATCGCCAACATCCCTCTCAACGTGCCCCAGAGCGGTTCGGGAATGGCGATTTCCCCGGATGGCAGGCGCCTGTTCGTGACCAACCAGGCGCTCAACGGTTCGAACGTCAAGATCATCGACACGGCCACCAATGCGGTCATTGGTACGGTGACGACTGGCTCGGTGCCACGGGCCATCGACATCACGCCAGATGGGCAGTTCGCGTATGTCGCGGTGCAGGAAGCCGGCGTCGTTTCGGTTATCAACACCGCCACGGGCGCCATCCTCGGCTCGGTGCCCGCGGGCACGAGGCCGCTCGACGTGCGGGTGCTGCAGAACGGATCGCGCGTCTATTCGGTCTCGGAGGATCGGATTACGGCGATCAGCACCACCACTGGCACGTCGGTAGGTACGATCCCGATCACGTTATCGCGTGCGATCGACTTCACGCCCGACAACACGACCGGTATTGTCGCCGCCGACGGCCGTGTGCATGTCCTCGACACAGGCGCCAACGCCATCGTCGGATCGATTCCGTTCGATGCCGCGACCGATGGGAACCCGATCTACGTGGTGATTCCCCGGGCGGTGCCGCCGGCGCCGGAGGCGCCAACCGGATTGACGGTGGCGTCGATGGTCGGGAACGCGGTGACGCTGCGCTGGGCCCCGCCCGGTGCCGGTTCGACGCCAACCGGCTATGTGCTCGAAGGCGGCTTCAGTCCCGGAGAGGTCGCGGCCAGCCTGCCGAGCGGCAGCCCGAACCCGAGTTTCACGGTCACCGCACCAACTGGCGCGTTCTACGTCCGGATCCATGCCACCGGACTCGGCGGACGCAGCCCTGCTTCCAACGAGATTCGCATCTTCGTGAACATGCCGACGCCGCCCTCGCCTCCAGCCGATTTGCTGGGGCTGGTGAACGGCACGACGCTCGCGTTGGCGTGGCGCAACACGTTCGAAGGAGGCGCGCCGGCCTCAGTCGTGCTCGACGTGAGCGGCAGCCTTTCCACCTCGGTTCCGCTCGGTCTCAGGGAGTCGTTCGCCTACGACGGCGTCCCACCTGGCACGTACACATTCAGCGTTCACGGCGTCAACAGCGCGGGAGTGGCCGGTCCCAACTCGAATCCCGTGACCCTCACTTTCCCGGGGCCGTGCTCAGGTGCACCGCTGCCGCCGGCCAACTTTGTGGCCTATCGAGTGGGGCGGACGATCTTCGTGGTGTGGGACCCGCCGTCGGCCGGAGCGGCGCCAACAGGCTACGTGGTGAGCGTGACGGGTTCTTTCATCGGCAGCGCGCCGACGAGTGGACGCTCGCTCAGCGGAACCGTCGGTACGGGAACCTACGCGTTAACGGTCGCTGCGACCAACGCCTGCGGCACCGGCCCGTCTTCTGCGCCGCGCGTCGTCGTTGTGCCGTAAGCGGCGTCAGTCGCCAGATGGTCATCGCCTTTGGGGTTGCCCTGGTTGCACTCCGCCGGGCAGGCGGTCACAACCATAGCAGCGCGATCACGAACACGCCGATCATCAGGAACGCGAGCGCTACCTTCACCGCGGTCCCGATCAGAAAGCCGATCCACGCAGCCATCCCCACTCCGGCGGCGCGCCCGAGCTGACGGTTGACGCTCAGCTCACCCAGCACCGCGCCGACGAGCGGGCCGAACACGACGCCGGGGAGGCCGAACGGGATCCCGAGCAGCGTCCCCAGCCCGGCGCCGACGACGGCGCTCTTGCTGGCGCCGACATGGCGAGCCCCGAGAGCCGCGGCAGCGAAATCCACCGCGTAGCTGGCGGCACCTATTACTCCGATTACCACCAGCGTCCACGGCCCGACCCGCGCGAAGTCGTCGGCCCGCGCCGCCAGCAGCAGGCCGGCGAAGATGAGCACGTGCCCGGGCAGCGCCGGAAAGACGATGCCCGCTATTCCGATGACGACCAGCGCAACTCCGGCGATCCACAAGAGGACGGCCATTACCTGCATTATCATGAGCCCGCCCGCACATCCCAACCATGGCGGATCTGCCTGCGGATTCGACTGTCGAGCTCCTCGAGCGGGTCAAGGCGGGCGATGCCACCGCCTTGGACGCGCTGCTGCAGCGGCACCTCCCCCGGCTGAGGCGCTGGGCCTCCGGCCGGCTTCCCCGCTACGCGCGCGACGGCTTCGATACCGAAGACCTTGTTCAGGAAACCATCGTTCGAACGTTACGGACATTAGACCGCTTCGAATATCGGCGTGAGGGGGCGCTGCAGGCCTACCTGCGGCAGGCCGTTGCCAACGGCATTCGCGACCGTTTGCGACGAGTCGGCCGGCGGCCGATCGACGGGCCGCTGGACACCGACGCGCCTTCCCCCGACGAGTCGCCGCTCGACGAGGCGATTGGGCGGGAGGCCGCCGAACGCTACGACGAAGCGTTGGCCGGACTGGACCAGGACGATCGCGAGGCGATCGTGGGGCGGCTCGAGCTCGGGTACGACTACGCGGAACTGGCGGCGGCTCTCGGCAGGCCGAGTGCCGACGCTGCGCGAATGGCAGTGCGTCGAGCCGTGCTGCGGCTGGCGGCACGGATGACCGAGATGGAACACCCAGGGTAGATCGTGGAAGCACAACAGCTTGCAGACGTCGCCGCGGCGATCGCCGACGGAACGCCCGTCGATTGGGAGTCGGTCGAATCCAGTGCGTCCACGCCGATGGAGCGCGAGATCGTCGCTCAACTCCGTTTACTCGCCAGGGTGGGCATGGTCGCGCGGGCAGGGCTCGGCGAGCTGTCGCCGTCCGGCGATGTCGGCCTCGGCTCCGGAGACACCACGAGTGGCGATGTCGCAGGCACGATGGAAGGCGGTGCTGGCGCCAGCCCGTCGCGCTGGCGACATCTGAGCATCAGCGAGGTCGTCGGGCGCGGCGGATTTGGGGTCGTCTATCGGGCTGTGGATTCGAAGCTGGACAAGGTGGTGGCGCTCAAGCTGCTCCCCACCGCTTCGTTCCGGCGCGAGGCCGAGGTGCTCGGCGAAGGCCGCCGGCTGGCACGCGTCCGCCACCCGAACGTGGTGACCATCCACGGGGCCGACTACGAGAACGGCTTTTTTGGCCTGTGGATGGAATTCGTGCACGGCCGCACGCTGCGACAGATCGTCGAGCAGCGCGGCCCGTTCGGCTCTGACGAAGCGCTCCTGATTGGCGTCGAAGTGGCGCGCGCCCTCGCTGCGGTCCACGCCGCTGGCGTCGTCCATCGCGACATCAAGGCCCAGAACGTGATGCGCGCAGACGGCGGGCGCCTCGTCCTGATGGATTTCGGCGCCGGCGAGGACGTGCGCGGCATCACCGCGCGCCGCGGCAACGCCGGCACACCAGTGTGCATGGCCCCTGAGGTGCTGAACGGGGAACCGGCCACACCGCAGTCCGACATCTACAGCCTCGGCGTGTTGCTGTTCTACCTGGTCACGGGCGCGCATCCGGTCTCCGGCCAGACGTGGACGGACGTACGCGCGGCGCACCAGTCGGGGCGTCGGGCCCTGCTCCGCGACCTGCGGCCGGATCTGCCCGCTGGCTTCGTGCGATCGGTAGACATGCTCATCACGCCGTCGCCGGCGGATCGCGTTCAGACGGCCGGGGCCGCCGAAGCGCTGTTGCAGCAGACGCTGGTGAACCCTCCCCGCCGATGGGCGGTGTGGGCGTCGATGGCGGCGGCGCTGACGGTCGCGGTGGCGCTGGGCGCGTCGTTCGACATCTGGCGCGGGTGGTTCGGCGGCAGCCCCCAGGTTCGAAGCGTCGCCGTGATGCCGATGGCGAACCTCTCGGGCGACGCCAGCCGCGAGTACTTCGTCGACGGCATGACCGATCAGCTGATCGCGGAGCTCTCTCGGTTGGGCGCGTTGCGGGTCACCGATCGGACGTCTGCGATGTCGTACAAAGGCAGCAACAAGCGGCTCGCCGACATCGCGAACGAGCTCGGCGTGGAAGCGGTCCTCGAGAGCTCGCTGGTGGTGGCCGGTTCCGATTTGCGGCTGACGGCCTCGCTGATTCGGGCTGACGATGGCGAGCGCCTCTGGTCGAAATCGTACGAACGTTTTGTCCGCGACGCATTCGAGGTGCAGGCCGAGATGGCGCGCGACCTCGCCACCAGCATTTTCGGAGCGCTCAGTCTCAGGGACCAGCCGGTCCCGGCTCAGGCGCACCTGCCAAGTCCTGAGGCGTTCGATCTCAACCTCAAGGCCCGCTCGATCCTCTACAGCGGGAAGCGCGAACAGTTCCGGGAGGCGTGCGCCACCTTCGAGCGCGCCACCACGATCGATCCGGCCTATGCCGTCGCGTGGGCAGGCCTGGCACGCTGCCAGCTGGGGCTCGAGGTCCAGGGATTGGAACGGAACAACGGCGCCGCGAGGGTTACCGCAGTGCACGCGCTCGGGCTCGATCCGACACTCGCCGAGGCGCACATGATCGTCGCCGACGCGAAGTTCCTTGGCGATCGCGACTGGCAGGGTGCCTACGAAAGCTTCACCGAAGCGGTTCGATTGAGCCCCAGCTCGAGCCTGGTGCGCGGCGTCTTCGCGCGATTCCTGTCCGCCGCTGGACGGACGACCGAGGCCGTCGAACAGGCCAGGCGTGGCGTCGAGTCCGATCCGCTGGCCATCACCACCCGGCAGACGCTGGCGCTGATGCTCTATTACGCGCGTGCTTATCCGGACGCACTGTCTCACGCCGCCGACACCCTCGCGCTGAACGCGTCGTATCCGGCGGCCTTGATTGTCCAGGCGAGAACGCTCGCCGAATTGAAGCGATATGACGAAGCCCTCGATACGCTGAAGCGGTTGCGGGCGATCGCCGACAGCCCTGCCGCTCTGGCGGAGGTCGGCCGGGTTTCCGCCCTGGCGGGACGGCTACAGGAGGCGGTGGAGATTCTCGGAGCGCTGCCGGCGGCGATTGGGCCCGGTGGCGTCGTGCAGTCCGAAGATGCCGCGTTCGTTCTGCTTGCGCTCGGCCGCCACGACGAGGCACTCACGCTCCTCGAGGAAGCGGTAAACCAGCAGTCTTCCAGGTTGCTGTGGCTGAGGGTGGATCCCCGAGTGGATTCCGTCCGCTCGGAACCCCGGTTCGAGGCGCTGCTCTCGCGGATCGGCGGGCTCGATTGAAGCGCAACACCGTTGGGATTCGGTAAGATGGCGCCGCTCGACAGTGCGCCTCGATAGCACCGCCGCGTGAAGTCACGGCAACCGGTCAACAGGAGAGCGAGCGATGGCGAAAAAAGCAGCGGCCCGGAAATCGATGTCGAAGAAGAGCGCGAAGAAAGCGAAGCGGGCCTCCGGCAGGCGCGCGGCTGTTCTGCCGAAGCGGCGAGGAGTGGACTTCAAGCCGCTGCACGACGCCATGGATGCCACGCTCGCGGCGTTGAGCAAGCAGAAGAAGAGCATCAAGCGTGACGCACTGATCGTCCAGCTCAGAATCATGCGCAAACTCAAACCCTGCCCGACGACCGGCATGTTCGTCGAACTGGAGTAATCGGCGGCGAGATATGCCCTCGCCGGCGCCTGGCAGCCTCCGCCGCGCCCGACATCTCGTCAGCTATTGGCACGCCGGTCACCTGGTCGTCCACAACTATGCGACCGGCGTTCGCGTCGAGATCGATCCCACCATTGCGGCGGTGCTGCATTTCTTCGAGGACTGGCGCTCGCCAGGCGAGGTTCATGCACGCTTCGGCGTGGCGCCGAAACGGTTCGCCAGGCTCGTCGATGCCACGCTGCTCGAACGTGCGTCGAAGACCCGCGCGCCGGTAACGACTGCTCTCGACGCGTGGGCCGGCTGGAATCCCGCGGCCGGGTTCTTCCACATGGCCACGCGCGGTGAGCGCTATCTGGACCCGCTCGAAACCGGCCGATTGCTACAGCGCAAGGCACGTGCGGTATCAGTGCCAGAGCGAGTCAAGCGTTATCCGGATGCGAAGCGGCTGTCGTTCGATCCGCTCCGCGTCGAGCGCGACCTGCAGCGCGTGCTGGCCGAACGCCGGACATGGCGGACCTTCGCGCGAACACCGCTGCCGCTTCCTGTCCTCGGCGAACTGCTTGGCTGGACCAGCGGCGTGCAGCAGTGGGCTCGCCTCCGCGGCCAGGGCGAGCTGCCGATGAAGACCTCGCCGTCCGGAGGGTCGCGGCACCCGCTCGAGCTGTACGTCTGCGCCCGGCGCGTCGAGGGTCTCGAGCCAGGCATCTACCACTACGCCGCCGCCGACCATGCGCTCGAGCGGCTTGCGCAGCATCGGCAGCCGGTCCGCGTCCGGCGGTATCTGCCGGGCCAGTTCTTCTACGAAGGCGCCGCCGCGCTGGTGATCTTCACGGCGGTGTTCGAGCGGTATCAGTGGAAGTACGACGAGCCTCGCGCCTACCGAGCCGTGTTCATCGAGGCGGGTCATCAGTGTCAGACCTTCTGCCTGATGGCCACCGACCTCGGGCTCGCACCGTTCTGCTCGATGGCGCTGGCGGATGGCGCGATCGAAACCGATCTGGGAATCGATGGCGTATCCGAATCGGCCATCTACCTCGCCGGTGTCGGGACGCGCCCGCTTGGGGTGGCGTCGCCCTCGCGGCCCACCGGTTTCACACCGCTGAAGGTACGATCGAACCCGCGCGTCCGCTCATGACCGACTCCACCCCCTCAACCGAGCTGTTCCATTCGCTGCGCGGCCGCCCTGTTCGGCCTCGCCTGTCAACCCCGACAAACTGCCGTCGTCGATTTGATGATTGAGGATTGGCGATTGCGGTATCGGTGGAAATGTGGGGCAACTGCCGTTACTTGACGCGCAATTCGCGCAAGGTCGCAACGGCATCGCCACCGCCAATCGCCGGAGTGATCACAAGTTCCAATCGCGATACCGCATCGAGGCCGGTGCCGTACTCTTCGGACTCGAGAGTCGTTTCGGGCGGCGAGAAGGTGAACTGCTGGCGGACGATTTCACGCCGTCCGCTGCTGCCGAATGCGCGGAGCGCAAACTCCTGGGTCCGCGCCACTGAGTGCTCCTCGCAGACCAGTCGAATTCGAGTAATCGCTCTGGGTTCGGGCCACGTCAGGCTGATCGTCTGAACGCCGGGGGCGCCCGCGCGCCAGCCGCTGGTGTCCCGGCCCACGAGAGCGTGCTCGATCGGCGAATCCGGATGCTCCGAGGTGACCTCGACCTCGACCGAATCGGCGAGATCTGGCCAGTCCTCCGGGGTCACCGGAGTTGCGGGACGAATGCGCTTGATCATGAAGGCTCCTTGTTCGATCGGCTGGTCGAATCAGCGCTTGGGTCTTCGGGTCGCGCCACAGCCTGCCGCACGGCCTCGACGAGCACGTCGGGTGAGCAGGGCTTTGCCAGCACAGCCACAAACAGACCTGGCGGCTGGTGTTCGGCGCGGCCCGGAGACGCGGTATATGCAATGACGCGCGCGTCTCGAGTGGCCTGCCCGGCCTTGAGCAGTCTCGTGGCCTCAATGCCGTCGAGCACCGGCATGGCGAGATCCATGATGATGACGTCCGGGTGCCATTCGTAGGCGGTCACCAGTGCCTCCAGCCCGTTGGTTGCCGTGCGCACCAGAAAACCAGCCCGAAGGAAGATCTCGGCGAGAAGCTCACGGGAGTCCTCGAAATCATCGACGGCCAGTACGGTAGGGCTGGCCGTGGACACGGAATGCACGGTCTCGGCATCCTGCGCCTCAATCTGAGCCAAAAGCCGCCGCGTCATCACGTAAAGGTGGTGGCCGCTTCGACGTGCGCCAACGGCGATATCAATCGTCTCCGCCACACTCCCTTTCTCATCGCGCGCCGCTTCAGCGGAGTGGACCAGGGTGCGAAGGCGCTCGTGCTGCCGTCGGGCGTGGACACACAACCGCCGTGTGTCGTGGCACAGTCGCGCTAGCGCGGCGCTCGATAGGAAGGGGGTGGACACCTGACGCTCCTTTGCCGCAGCTCGTCGACTGCTGATAGCTCGGAAGCCGAGGCAACGTCACGTTGGCGTGGCACCAGACTGTCGGGCATTGGTTCTCTTTGCAGGGTCCGTGCCGCTCAGAGGCTGAGGCAGGCGAAATGTAGGCTACCTAACATTTCCACCCGAGGGATGGCATCGACCTCTGCCGCGGGCGCAGGTTGATCAGAGGAGACACCAAGGGGAGGCGGACTGGCGTGTGGGCCGACTTCCCCGCGTATAATGGCGGCACCTGCTTTTCTGAGCCCTCGGCCATTCCGGCCCTGCCCTCACCAAAGCCTTTGGCGTGAGGGGCCCCGTGCACCGAACGCCGGGCGCAAGACTCCTGGAGCCAGTCATGAGATGGAACGAGTTCGACGATCGGGGGAGTCGAGCGGCTCCTAGCGCCGACCCCCGGCCGCCCGCTGCCTGCCCCGCCTGTCAGTCCCAATCGATTAGTACCGCCCGTCAGAAACCTGACGAAAACGCCTATTGGCGGTGTGACACCTGCGGCGAGGTGTGGAATCCCGGGCGGCGGAGCGCCGGGACGGGTCGAGAGCGAAGGTGGTCTTGAGCGTGCGGGAGCCAGAGCCATTGCCCGTTTGATGGAGTTGTCCTGCAAACCCGCGCTGTGACGCGGTGAGTGGCAAGCGATCGGGCGCCTGCGTCATCGTCCACGGAACGTCTCGGCCGAGCCCGCCTCCGTGAACTCGAGGGCGCGGTCGCCGGCTCTTCCGGTCACGCGGTAGCGTCCGCGCATCTGCAGGAAGTCGAGGCCGTCGGCAAGCGGCGCGCTGCGCCACGGCGTGCGGATGGCGCTCTCGACGGCGATCTCCATCTGCAGATCGAGCGACGCGCTTACACCGCGGACGACGATTCGGGCCGGCCGGTCGAGGCTCGGTTCGATGGTCTCGTCGATCGTCACGCGCGTCGCCTGGCCGAGCGGGCCGTCGGGGCCGAGGACCATCATGAACCCGGGAACGCGGCTCGCATCCGCGGCGTCAGCGGGCGGGAACACCCGGCCGTAGAGGATCGACAGACCCTCGTGCTGCACCTGGCCCCACTGCCAGCTGACGCCTTCCCAGAAGCCCCAGTTGTGATCGTGGTAGCCCGTCCCGCCGGCGAGCGGTAAAGTGTCGCTCCCGACTTGTATGCTGCCGTCGAGAGCGCCGGACATCACCGGAACGACGTAGCCGGAGACCCAGCCGCGGGCGCCGGTGATCTCCAGCGGCGGCAGTGAGTGACCGCGGCGAGCGGTGAGCACGACCTCACCTCGAGCCCGCGCCGCGCCAGCCACCGCATCACGGTGCAAATCGAACCCGACCACATACCTGTCCCCATCGAGGCGAATACGGTTCGCACCTACCGTGATCTCCGGCGCGGTGTCGAGCACGTCGTTCGCGTCGATCTCCGCGGCCTCGCTGTAATTCTCGAACTGGCCCGCCCGGTCCAGCTGCAGCCGGACGCCGGCCACTCGTCGTCCATTCTCGCGGACCGGCCCGACGAGGAACGTCAGGTAGAAGCGCGTCGAACCTGCCTGGCCGTTGAAGTAGAGCCACTCCACCCACGACGCGGCTCGCGCGGAGACGTCGGGGACGGCGTGGAAGCGATCGAGCGAGCGGAGCACATCCGCCGGCAATGGCGAGGTCCACGCGGCATCGTCTGGCGCATCAAACCACGCGGTCACGCCGGCGGTTTCAGGATCCTCGAGCGCGCGCTCGAGGCTCGGTATCCCGCCCCGCGCCCGCAGCCGCGTGACGACGCCGTTCTGGACCAGGAAGACGCTGCCCCGCCGCGTCGGCGACGCCGCGGCAATGCGATCCGCGAATGCCGGCGCGCCGAGACCGCCCCAAAGAAGATAGCGGCCGTTCGTCAGCCGGCTGGCTGCACCCGTGACGACGACGTCGCCGCCGCCGACGAGGGCCGGGGACTGCGACTGTTCGAGCACGACTTCGGCCACGCCGAGCAGGTTCGCCATCACCGCTACGCCGAGACCGAAGCCGCCGGCCAGCACCGCGGTCCTGATCGGGTGCATGAGCAGCGCCCGCAGCGCGAGCCGGACGATCACGCGAGCTCTCCATCCACGAATCGACCGTCCCGCATGCGCAGGACCCGCTGCGCCCGCTCCGCGATCGACGGGTCGTGCGTGACGACCACAACCGCGGTCCCGTCCTTGTGCAGCAGATCGAAGAGGCCGGCGATGGCCTCGCCTGTGGCTTGATCCAGCTCCCCGGTCGGCTCGTCGGCGAGGATGAGTCGCGGCCGGTTCGCCATGGCCCGAGCAATCGCGACGCGCTGCATCTCGCCGCCCGACAGCTGGCTGGGCCGGTGATCGGCGCGGTGGCCGAGACCGACGTAGTCGAGGAGCAGGCGCGCGCGGTTGAGCCGCACGGCTGGTGGCACGCCCGCTTCGGCCTGCGGCAACTCGACGTTCTCGAGCGCGGTCAGCATCGGCAGCAGGAAGAAGCGCTGGAAGACGAAGCCGATCTTGGTCAGGCGGAGGCGGCTGCGCTCGGCGTCGGAGAGCGCGCCAACGTTGCGCCCTTCGAGCCGGAGCTCACCGCTCGTCGCCGTGTCCACGCACCCGAGCACGTGCAGCAGCGTGGATTTGCCGCACCCCGACGGGCCGGCAATCGCCACATACTCTCCTTCGCTCACTTCGAGCGTCACTTCCCGGAGCGCCGCGACCGGGCCGGCCGGCATCGGGAAGATGCGCCAGATGTCGCGGGCCTCGACGATCGGCGTGCGATTGCCGGCTCACGACACGAACTCCCGCCGGAGCGTGCCGGCAATCGGAAGCCGTGTGACGAGCCACATCGGGTAGACCGCCGCCCCGAGCGCGACTCCGGTGAGGAGTCCTGCATGCAGCCACAGGACGCGCGGTTCGAAGACGAAGAAGTGCAGCGTGGCCGGCACGCCCGGCAACGAACGGAGGATGGCGTCGAGCCACATCGAGAGCGCCAGGCCGAGCGGAATCGCAGCAGCACCGCCGATGCCAACCAGCAGCGCCGACTCCCAGAGCACGTCGGCCGCGATGCGGTGTCGCGAGAAGCCGATCGCGCGAAGGGCCGCGATCTCGCCGAGCCGCTGGTTCACGGATACCGTCAGCAGCACGGTGATCAGCACGATGCCGAACGACAGCGTCACGAACGCCAGTGCCGTGGAAATCTGCCGGAAGTACGAGAAACCGACGCGCTCGAAACGCTCGATCACCTCGTCGTTCGAGAAGGTATAGAGGTCGGGCCGGGCCTTGCGGATCGCGTCTACCGCGGCGTCAGGTCCTGATTCCGGCCGTGACGCCACCATGATCAGATCGGCCTCTCCTGCCGGCCGCTCGCACAGCCGATCCAGCACCTCGAATCGCGACGCCATCGTCAACTGCGCGCCGGAGTCGAACGGGAAGGTCGCGATGCCGGCAATCCGAACGGTGACCGGCGGCAGGATCGAGGGCGTCGCAGCGCAGCGGCCCCGCAGCTCGATGGACCTACCCGGACCTGCCTTCATGCGCTCCGCCAACCGATGGTTGACCACCACGTCCAGCGCGTCGTCTTCGCGACCGGAGAGGTCTCGACCGTCGACGACGGTCCAGATGCGACGAGTGGTCGCGCCCACCGCGAAGAGCGCCACTTCGTCGGCCCGCTCGGAATCCGCGCCGACCTCGGCCTCGCCAATCCGGAACGGCACAGCGGAGGCGACTTCCGGCAGGGCGGAGAGTGCTCTGGCCGTCTCGAGCGCGCGATCGATCGGCAGCCGCGACTGAGGTATGCCTTCCGACGCAAGGACGCGGACGTCGAACCCGAACGCGTCGAGCAGCTCACGCACCGACACGAGCAACCCGCGCGAGAGCAGCAGCATGTCGAACATCAAGGCGCCGGCCGCGGCAATGCCGAGGATGCCCAGCGCTGAACGACCGCGGCGGCGAAGGAGCGAGCGCCAGGCAAAGGCGAGCGCCCTCATCGGCGCACCAGCGTCAGCGTGTTGCTCCTGACCAGCGCCCACGATGCCAGGACGCTGGCTGCCATCCCGAGCGGTATGGCCACCGCTATCGATCGCCACGCGATCGACGGGGTGACGCGGACGAAGATCAGCGACGTGTCGTAACGCCACTGGAAGAAGGCGTTGAAGACGCCCTCGGTGAGCGCCGCGAGCGCGACACCGAAGATTGCGCCGGCGCCGGCGATGATCGCACCCTCGAGCAGCACCTGGGCGAGCACCCGCGCCCGGGTGAGCCCGATCAGCCTCAGCGTTCCTACCGTTTCACGCCGCTCGTCGGCGAGCAGGACCATCAGGGCGAGCAGGAAAACCGCTCCGGTGATCACGGTGAGGCTGGCGATGGCCAGGTGGAAGCGGCTCAAGACCTCGAACGGATTGCGCTCAGTCGTCCCCGCCACGGCTGGATCGCACGCCGATGGTCGGTACGCGAGCCGCCCAGTCCCGCGCGAACGCCTCGGCGTCTTCCGGACGACGAAGTTTGACGTTTATGGCGGAGAGGGAGTCGTCGTTTTGCGGGTTGCGGGGATCACCGGTCAGGCGCAGCAGGTCGGGCAGGTGGAGCCTCGCCTCGAGCCGCTCGCTGGTCACGCGGATCGGGTCCGGCATCGGCTCGTAGCTGCCGGCAATGCGGAACCGCTGCCGGCTCGCGCCGGACGGGTCGCCCGAGAGCTCGATGACGTCGCCGACTTTCAGATGGCGCGCGGCCAGCAATTGGCGCGAGAAGAGGACGGCGGGCGGGTCCGGCTGCATGTCAGCGACCGCGATCGCTGGCGGCAATGCGTGGCCGAGGCCGACGATCAGGCCCATGACGAACAGGACGCTACATATTGAATGGACCCGTGAAGTGCCGGCGCTGACCATCCGCCGGCACTGTATCAAGGGTTGGCGCGCCATCGATCGCGAGCGAGATGTGGACGGTCAGGAGGCGGCCGCGAGTTGGACTCCCAGTTTCGCCAGGAGCTCGCGCCTGCCAACGGTGGTGAGCCGAAGCACCCGGCTGTCGAGATCGCGACGCAGCCACGACTTCTTCAGGGCTGCGCCCAGCACCGCGGCGCCGAGCGCGCCGGCGAGGTGCGGGCGACGCTCGCTCCAGTCCAGGCACGCGAACGCAAAGCGACGGTGCGACTTCCGTGCTGCCGCAATGTCGATGCCGAGCCGCTCGAACGCGGCATGCCCCAGGGGCGTCAGGTCGCACGACTGGTCGGCGGCGGGTGGGGACAGCCAGCCGAGCGAGACGCATCGATCAAAGAGCGCCACTCCAAGCGCCCCGGCGATGTGATCGTAGCAGCTGCGCGCGGCGCGCAGCGCGATCGGCGTCGCCGGCTCGAACGGCCGGCTCGATGCGCCTGCGACAGCGCTCAACGCATCAAGGGCGGCGGCCACTTCAGGTCGATCAAGCGAGTAATAACGGTGGCGTCCCTGCGCGAACACCTGCACCAACCGGCTCTGCCTGAGCCGCTGGAGGTGCACGCTCGCGGTTGACGGCGTGATCTCAGCGAGCGCGGCCAGTTCGGTGCTGGTACGGGCGCGCCGGTCGAGCAGGCAGTAGAGCATCCGGGCCCGCGCCGGCTCGCCAATCGCCGCCGCGATGCCGGCGACGGCGGCGTCTACAGTCGCGACTTCCATTGTTTGATGCTAAACGAAGTATGGAGCCAGCGCCAGAGGCGCCGCGACGGCTCGGGCGTCGCGATCGCAGCTAGACTCTGCCCATGAAGCGGCGCGAAATCCTCAGGTCACTGCTCGGGTTGTGGCCGGCGGCGCGACTGGCCAGCGCGCAGACGCCGACCGGCGCGACCTGGACCAGTTCCGAGCGCTGGCGCGCCCTGCAGAAACAACTGGGAGCGCGGGTCGTCGCGCTCGCGTCACCGCTCGAGGCGTGTGCGCGCGCAAACGGGGCCGGCGCCGAGACGCTGTTCGCTCGCCTCAAGAACCCCTATTACCTGGGCGACGAACCGGCATTGACCCAGACGCTCGGCTGGACAGGGGCCTGGGTATCGCGCGCCAGCCGCTTCGCGGTGCGCGCCGAGTCCGCGGACGATGTGGCGGCGGCGGTGAGGTTTGCGCGGGCGAACGGCGTGCGGCTCGTCGTGAAGGGCGGTGGCCACAGCTATTTCGGCAACTCCAATGCCGCGGACTCGCTGCTGGTGTGGACGCGCGCGATGGATCGCATCGAGGTGCACGATGCCTTCGTGCCACGTGGTGCTCCCGCTGGCACGTCGACACGTGAGGCAGTGTCGGCGGGAGCGGGCGCAATCTGGGGCCGTGTGTACGAGGCCGTCTCGGTCGCGCACGGCCGCTACGTGCAAGGCGGCGGTTGCCTCACCGTCGGCGTCGCCGGGTTCGTCCTCGGCGGCGGCTTCGGCAGCCTCTCGAAGGCGTATGGCACCGGCGCCGCCAACCTGCTCGAGGCAGAAATCGTCACCGCCGACGGCCGCACCCGCATTGTCAACGCGTGGAGCGATCCGGACCTGTTCTTCGCGCTGCGCGGAGGCGGGGGCGGCACCTTCGGCATCACCACGCGGTTGACGCTGGCGACGCATCCGCTCCCCGAAACGATCGGCGGCGTGATCTTCTCGGTGACAGCCGGCACCGATGCCGCGTGGTCCGCGCTCGTCAGCCGAGTCACCGCGTTCTACGCCGACACACTGTTCAACTCGAGCTGGGGCGAGCAGCTGCGCTTCAGTCCTGGCCGGCGGCTCGGCGTGTCGATGGTGTTTCACGGCTTGACCCAGGATGCCGCCCTCGCCGCGTGGAAGCCGTTTCTCGCGTGGATCGCGGAACGTGGCAACGACTATCGGCTCGACAGCGATCCTTTGATTCTCGCGATTCCGGCTCGGAGATTCTGGGACCCATCGTTCCTTCGCTCAGTGCCTGGCTTGGTGCTTGGCGACGATCGCCCCGGCGCCCCCGCCGGCAACGTGTTCTGGACGACCAACCTCGGTGAGGCCGGACAGGTGCTGCATGCCTACGAATCGATGTGGCTGCCGGCCGGTCTGCTTGGCGGCGCCGAGCAGCAGCATCTTGCGGCTGCGCTGATCGACGCATCGTCCTCATGGAGCGTGACGTTGCACACGAACAAGGGGATGGCGGGAGGCGCGCCATCGGCGATCGCCGCGTGTCGCGAGACCGCCACCAATCCAGAGGTGCTGAACGCGTTTGCGCTGGTGATCTGCGCCGCCGACGCGCCGCCGGCCTGGCCGGGCATTCCGGGTCACGAGCCGGATCTCGACAAGGGGAAACGCGAGGCTGCCCGGGTACGAACGGCGATGGCGCCGCTCCGCCGCCTCGCCGAGGGCGCTGGAAGCTACATGTCGGAAACAAACTTCTACGACGAGGGCTGGCAGGCCGCGTATTGGGGCGAGCACTACACTCGCCTGGCGCAGATCAAGCGCAAATACGATCCTGGTAACGTCTTCCGCGGCCATCACACCGTCGAGCCGGCCTGAACGGCGCTAAACCGCCTCGGCCATCGCATCCCGTCGATCCACCGCGCCCGAAGCTCGATTCGGCGATAGTCTGGTTTTTTGATCGCCATCAAACCGAGCTCGAGAGTCGAGCCGCCAATCACCAACGGGAGACTGCGATGAGCAAGAAGACATCGACAGATCAGGGCCACCGTCAACTTCCGAAGCACAAACCTGCAGTAGTCTCGGCCGCGGAATGGGAAGCGGCGCGCGGCAAGCTCCTCGTAAAGGAAAAGGAACTGAGCCACGCGCGCGACGCGCTCGCCGCCGAGCGGCGCCAAATGCCATGGCTGGCTGTGGAGAAGACCTACCAGTTCGACGGGCCGCAGGGAACAGCGAGCCTGGTCGATCTCTTCGATGGCCGCCGGCAGCTGATTCTCTATCGCGCCTTCTTCGAGCCAGGCGTATTCGGCTGGCCCGAACACGCTTGCCGCGGCTGCTCGATGGTGGCTGACCAGGTCGCGCACCTGGCCCACCTGAACGCGCGCGACACCACGCTCGTGTTCGCTTCACGCGCGCCGCAGGCCGAGATCGAGCGACTGAAGACACGCATGAACTGGACAATGCCCTGGTTCACGATCACTGACAGCTTCGACAAGGACTTCGGCGTGGACGAGTGGCACGGTACGAACGCGTTCATCCGCGACGGCGACCGCGCGTTTCGAACCTACTTCGTCAACAATCGCGGCGACGAGCAGATGGGGGGCACCTGGAACTATCTCGACATCACGGCGCTCGGACGACAGGAGGAGTGGGAGGACTCGCCGGAAGGGTACCCGACAGACGCCGCCGTACAAGTGGTGGAACTGGCATGACTCCTACGACGACACCCGATCGTCCCAGTGGTCGAGCGTCGTGGATCGCGGCCTCGAGCTTCAGGGACAAGGAACCGGAGCGGCCGGGGCCAACAAAAGGGAGCGAGGTGCGCGATGAGCGATGTGCAGAGCCGCGAGCAAGCGACGCCTGAGACTGAATTGACAAGGGTTCGGGCCCGCGCTCTTCCGACGGGGGTGCGCGCGACTCGCGCCGTTGCCGTGGGCGCGGCTGCAGTCGGTGCGCTGGCGCTCGGAAGCCTGGCGATCGGCGCTATCGCCATCGGGCGCCTCGCCGTCGGTGCCCTTGCGATGAGACGCGCACGAGTGCACACGCTGATCGTCGACAACCTCGAGGTACGGCGGCTGCAGGTGGACGAACTGACAATCAGCAGCGGGCCGCGGTGATCGAACGGTTCAAGGAGGTCGTTCGATGATTCGCAAGCTGAAGTCAGGCGAGTACCGCCTCTACTCGCGCAAGGTTGATCCACGCACCGGCCGCAGGCGCAACCTCGGCACGTTCAGCAGCCGGGCCGCGGCGGAGAAGCACGAGCGCGCGGTTCAGTTCTTCAAGCGGCACTAGCCACTTGCCAGGGGCTAGGAGCTAGGAGACGGGAGGCAGGAGACGGGAGATAGAAATGAAGTGAGGGCTGACTCCTACCCCCTGCCTCCTGGCTAGAACCGCTTCAAATACGACACCTTCAGGAACAGGCCGCGATTAACGACCAGATAGCGCTCGCCATCCTCCACCGGCACGAGTTGCCCGTTCGCAGTGGCCCGCCGCTCGGACAACGAGCCGTAGCCGATGTGAAACACCGTGCCCGGCACAAGTTCGTACGAGGCGAGGAAGTCGCTGAGAAAGCGGCGCTCCGAGCTGTCGTATTGCGCCTGATAGCGCGCGAGGAAGTGCTTGTTGAACTGGTAGGTGGTTTTTGAGTTGATGATCTGCACGTTATAAACGCGGGCACCGGTGGACCGGCGGTCGAAGCGCACCGTGTCCACGTTCAGATTCTCGCTGAGGTGCTGGTTCGGCTGGAGCGTGAAGCCCCCGAACACGCTGTTCGACCACCCCTGGAACGGGTCCTCGTCGTCGTAATAAATCGCCGGGCCGCGGCCGTTTCCTGCGTAGACATCCAGCCAGCGAACGATCTGCATTGTGCCGAAGAAGAAGAGGTGGTTGCCGACCTCGTAGCGTTGACCGTGCCAGGCCTCGTGGCCCTGCGCATGGGCGAGCTCGAAGAAGCCCTGCCGCGTGACGTTGAAGCGGATGCCGGTGTTCGCGAAGTCCTCGCCGTTTCCCTGGATCTCGTCGTGCCCGCCTTTCGCGAACACGAACGGGTGCACGCGCTGCAGCCAGGCCGCAGCCGGATAGAAGTTGACTTCGCTGAACACCGTCACCGCCGAAAAACCCGCGCGGTTGTAGAACGCCGTGTCCATCTGGAAATCGCGATCGTAGTGCTCGGCCTGGCTCGACACCTGGAACCGCCTGGTCTCGTAGCGATACGACGCCTGCATCGCGTTGCCGCTCGCGTCGTCGCCGTCAACGCTCGTGCGCGATGACAGGAACGTCGCCGACACCAGCTGCGCGGACGAGGGCCGCACCGACACGTCGCCACCGGCGACCTGGTTGTGGCGGCCGGCATGAAGCGTGTCCGTGAAGATCGCGCCGAGATAGTCCGATCGCCGCAGCGCGTAGGTAGTGCGGCCAATGGTGAAGAGCTTGTCGCGGGTCGAGAAGATGTCTCCCCTGTCGCCGACGTCCTCCGGATGATCGTCCTGGGAATTCAACACGCCGAACGTCGTCTTCCCCACGGTGCCGGTCAGCTTGCTGCCCCAGTTCGGATCGACGATGCGCCGGGTGTGAACGGCGGTGCGCATGTTGCTGTCGAAACCGGTGCCGGCGATGTTGAACAGGCCCATGCCCTCCATGAAGAACGGCCGCTTTTCCGAGTAGTACACCGGGAAGCGCTGGTTGACTTCCACCTGGTACGCGTCGCTCTCCACCTGGCTGAAGTCCGGATTGACCGTCCCGTCGAGCGTGACGCTGGACGTGACGCCGAGCTTGCCGTTGATGCCGACATTGGCCCTGTCCAGCACGCCCTCCCACTCATCGGCGGTCGCGCGGGCTTGATTCACGCTGTAGGTGAGACTCGGCAGCAGCTCCATCAACCGTCGCGGCTTGAGATTGGCGAACAGCAGGTGGGCTGGCCGGTCGAACACCCATTGACCGGGAAGCATCTCGGGCCACGAGTAGGACATGCCGGCGCGGCTGACCTTTCGGAAGAAGACCAGGCCCATGCGCACCCGGTCGCTGCCCGAGAAACGCAGCGTCTGCAGCGGAATCTGCACCTCCACGACATAACCGTCGTCGGTGACCTTGGCCGCGCTGTACCAGACGAAGTCGGCGTCGAACTGCTCGCCGGACGAGGCGGTGTTGAGCGCGTCCATCTGGCTGGCGCTGGGATTCGAGAACAGGTGATATGCAGTCTGGCCGGTACCGTTCGAATCCAGGCTGATCGCGATCCAGTCGTCGCTGAACGCGTTGTCTCGCTTGGTGACGTTGGTCTTGATGCGGGCCGGCTCGGGATCGAAGCAGTGGAAGGCGAAGTAGATGTTGCGGTCGTCGTAGGCGATGCGGACTTCGGTGCGGAAGTCGGCAGGCATCCTGTCGCCGCGGACCGGCTGGTACGACACCCATCCGTCAGGCGGAATCGCGAGCGGCGCACGCTCCCACACCGCGTCGTCCAGGACGCCATCGATCCGTGGCGGCTGCGAGGCGCGCTCCACTGTGAAGTCGGTGTTGCCCTGCGCGCGAGCGAGGGCGGGGAGCAGCATGCCCAGCATCGCAAGGAGCCGAACGGTCTTCATTGCGGGGACTAGCCCGTGAGCCTACTCCCTTTCCGCCGGGTTCAGGATTCACTCATCCCACCGATCAGCTGCGGCGCAGAGGGAGCGCTCGGCAACGCCGTATCATGGGCGCAGACGCACGATGCGCAGCTTCCCGTCTCGTCTCCGCCAGGCCTTCAAGCGCCGCTTGCTCATGCTGTCGGCGCCGGTAGTGCTGTGGATTGCCGTCGGGTTGGCAAGCCCAGGAACGGGCACATCGGATCGGACCGTCACGCTGTCCCTCGTCGGCACGACCGACTTGCACGGGCAGGTCTTCTCCGCGAATGGGCGCGGAGGCGTGGCGCTGCTCGGCGGGTATCTCGAGAACCTCCGCGCGGCGCGCGCCGCTGACGGGGGGGCCGTCCTGCTGTTCGACTCGGGCGACACGTTCCTCGACGGCATCGAGTCGAACCTCTCCGAAGGCGCCATCGTCGTCGATGCCTACAACGCGCTCGGTTACACCGCCGCGGCAATTGGCAATCACGACTTCGAGTTCGGGGCCGTGGACGCGAAGAGGTTCGAGCCGCGTGCGGACCGGCGCGGAGCGCTCAAGGAACGCGCTGCCCAGGCCCGCTTCCCGCTGCTCGCCGCAAACCTGTTGGAGAACGGCCGGCCGGTGGACTGGCCTAACGTCAAGCGCTCGACGATGGTCGATGCCGCGGGCGTGAAGGTCGGCGTCATCGGCGTGATGACGCGAGACGCGCTCTCGATGACACTGGCGTCCAACGTCCTCGGCCTGCAGGTGACCGGGCTGGCTGACGCCGTCAGGACCGAGGCCACTCGGCTTCGCGCGGACGGGGCAGCGCTCGTGGTCGTGGCCGCGCACGCGGGTGGATACTGCGGCGCGTTCGACCGGCCCGCCGACCTCGGCTCGTGCGACGACTCGAGCGAGGTCTTCGACGTCGCGCGGGCGCTGCCACCTGGACTCGTCGACGTCATCTTCGCCGGGCATACCCACCAGGCGATCGCGCATGAGGTGAACGGCATCGCCATCGTCCAGGCGTACTCGTGGGGGCGAGCGTTCAGTCGAGTGGACGTGACGATGAACCGCGCTGCCGCGTCCGAGGGGCGGGGCGCCGCCGCGCACGTGATTGGAGAGCGGATCTTCCCGCCGCTCGACGTTTGCGCCCACGAGACTGTCGCGGGCGGATGCGCAGCAAGCGAGACGGCCGGTGTCCAGGCGAAATACGAAGGGCGTCCGGTGATCGCCAGCGCCGCGGTAGACGCCGCGATGGCGCCGGGGCTGGCGCGCGTCCGCGAACTGCAGTCCACACGTCTGGGTCCGGTGCTGGAGACGCCGCTCCCGAGAGGCAGCGGCACCGAGGAGTCGGCGCTCGCCAACCTGTTTGCCGACGCGATTCGCGAGCTTTCGCCGGCCGCGGACGTGGCCATCGGCCAGGCCAGCGGGCCCGGTGGGCTTCGCACGGATCTGCCCGCCGGACCGGCCACGCTTGGCGCGCTCTACGACACCTTCCCGTTCGACAATCTCGTGGTGCGCCGGACGTTGACCGGCGCGGAACTTCGTCAGGTGCTCACCGCGCAGCTCCGCCGCCCGCGCTGGGGCGGCCGCGCGTTTGGCGTTTCGGGACTGCACGTGCGCCTCGCGTGCAGCGGGAGCAGCTACGACGTGGCAGTAGAGCGAGCCGACGGCCGACCCATTCGCGATGAGGACGTGCTCATCGTCGCCATGTCCGACTTCCTCGCTACGCGAACCGTCAACTCGATCGCGCCGGAGTCTGACAGCTCACATGCCGGCGAAGCCCCGGTGCAGATGGTGGACGCCGTCGCCGACTGGCTGCGCGCACGCGGCGGACGCCTCAGCGCCAGGCAGTTCACCGACCCGTCACGGCCTCGCTGGACCCGCACGCCGCAAGCGGCCGCCGGCTGCCCGGCCGAC
This sequence comes from uncultured Acidobacteriota bacterium, assembly GCA_963709325.1. Taxonomy (GTDB): domain Bacteria; phylum Acidobacteriota; class Vicinamibacteria; order Vicinamibacterales; family UBA2999; genus VFZN01. The sequence continues at coordinate 2,377,942 of CAVPVV010000003.1, forward strand.
TGACCTGGTCCGCCCCGCGGAGCTGTGCAGTCCTCGGGCCCGAGCGCCATCGGGCCAGATTCTGCCACGGAGCTTCGCAGCGTGGGGCGACGCGCAATCCTTGCGACGCTGGAACCGGATGGAAACGTGGCTCAGCGTTTGCCGCACGCCTCATCGCCTCTCCTTGCCACGAGCTTATGGGGCCAACCAGACTTCCAGGCCGTTGAAGAGCGTGATGATCATCACCTCGAGGCCGATGAAGATGAGAAGCGCCCTCATCGCGCCTCGCACGGCCCGGGTGAATGCAGCCATCCAGCTGATCGTCAATTGCGCACGAAACAGCCTTGTTTCAGCGTATGCGACCCAGAACCAGAAAGATAGCCAGGATCCTGTCGTGACTATCGTCCAAGTCCCAGCGGGGATAGCGTCGTCATATCGGAGCGTAGCGGTGACGGCTGGCAGCAGCACGACGAAGGCGGGCGTCAGGAGATAGCACTGTGTCAGGAAGGGCCCCCGCAATGTGGTCCGTTTCACCGGGCTTGCGGAAGCCGATAGAGCAGTCAAGGAGAACCCCAACGGCAGTGCAACAGCCACAGCTGTGACGACGAGAAACCGTTGCTCCCAACCCGCACCACTCAGCGCCACCCATTCGCTTTCGCTGGAGACCCGGCTTCCCGGTAGTGTCGCCAGGAGTTGCAGGAGATACAGGTAAGGCACGACGCCGATCAGCGCCCACAGAAGCGCTGGAGAGGTGTAGGCGTCAAATCGATCCGGAAGTTCCTTCGACAGCTCCTCACGGACGTATCGGTACGCCCACTCCGGTTCGGCAACCACGCGCACCAGCGTCTTGGGCACTTGGCTTACCAGAACAACGATTTGGTAGACGAGGTCGTCAACGGTCTGCAGTAGCTGAGGGACTGTCACACTAGCTCATCCCCGCTGATCGTTACTGGCGACTGTGGCGCCGCCCGGCGTCCGGCGGCTGCTCTGTTCGCGGCAGCCGGTGCGAGGCAATGAGCTCACGGGCCGCCGCGAGGAACTCGGGACGGCGCATGGCGCCGTTGGGCCCGCCATGCGTGGCGCCGTCGATCACGAGGAGCTTCATGCTCGGCCGAAGTGCCTGCATCTCCTTGAAGTCCGCGAGGTAACCATCGAGGCTGCCGACGATGGCCACCGTGGGGACGGTGATGGCCTTCACCTGCTCGGTCGTGACCGCAAGGTCCTTGAAGCCGCGGTGCAGCGCTGCGAGCGCGAAGCGATCCTGGTTCGGATCGGCCATGCACGCTTTGGATGCCGCCTGGAAATCGGCGTCGCGCGGCGGCGGCTGGCCCACCGCGGCCAGACGGGTCATCTGAGTCCGGCTCACGCAGTCGCGCTCTTTCTCGGCCGCCTCGCGCTCGATCCGTTCGGCTTCGGCCGGCGTGAACTTGAACCGGCCCGTCGAGCCGCCCATCGTCAGCGTGATGAACCTCGATGGATGGGTCGTGACGAGCTTCCCGAGGATCGATGCGCCCATCGAGTAGCCGACGAAGTGCCCGCGCTGGAGCCCCAGATGATCCAGCAGGCGAATCGCATCGAGCCCCATCTGCTGGCCGTAGGCCGCGACCTCGTGCGGCTTGCCGCTTTTTCCGTGCCCGCGCGCATCGAACGCGATCACCCGATAGTCGCGCTCGAGACTGGCGACGATGCCGGCATCGATCCACGACTGGAGCGATCCGCCGTTGCCGTGCAGCAGCACGACCGGCTCACCCTTGCCGCGGTCGATGTAGCGGATGCGCACGCCGTTCGAATCGAAGTACTGATCCTGCGCAAGGGCGGGGCCGGCGCCGAGCACGAGGACGGCTGCCAGGAGGACGGCTCGCGTCATGACCTCACCTCCGGGGAAAACGGCGGCTCAGTCTACACCTGCCGCGAGCAAACGGACCATGGGTGCGCGCCCCTTTCCACTTGGCCCGGCCCAGCTCGACACCCTAGAATTTCGCTCCACATGCCCCTGTCCGCCGGCACGCGCCTCGGACCTTACGAAGTGCTCTCCGCACTCGGGGCCGGTGGCATGGGCGAGGTCTATCGGGCTCGCGATTCGCGGCTGAACCGCGAGGTCGCCCTGAAGGTCCTGCCCGCGGATGTCGCGGCCGATCCGTTACGCCGCCAGCGTTTCGAAATCGAAGCCCGTGCCGTCGCTGCCCTGAGCCACCCGAACATCGTCTCGGTCTACGACGTCGGCGACGGCTACATCGTCAGCGAGCTCGTGGAGGGTGAGCCGCTCGGCCGTGCGCGATTCGGACTGCGCCGGACGCTCGACATCGCGGCGCAGATCGCCAGCGGCCTCGCGGCGGCCCACGCGGCGGGGATCGTGCACCGCGACCTGAAACCGGACAACGTTCTGGTGAGCGGCGACGGACGCGCGAAGATTCTCGACTTCGGGCTGGCGCGCATCAGGCAGCCGCCCTCGGGATCCCTGGATGCGACGGCCCCCGCGGCTCTTACACAGGCGGGCGCCGTGATGGGCACCGTCGGATACATGTCACCGGAGCAGGTGCGGGGGGCGGAGGCCGACCATCGCAGCGACATCTTCAGCTTCGGCGTGATGCTCCACGAGATGCTGGGCGGCGCACCGCCGTTCCGGGGCGAGACCGCCGTGGACACCATGCAGGCGATCCTGCGGGCCGAGGCGCCGGAACTGCCGCCCACCGTTCCAGGCGGCCTGCGCGACATCGTGTCGCACTGCCTCGAGAAGGATCCGGCCCACCGGTTCCAGTCGGCGGGCGACCTGGGCTTTGCGCTGCGAGCGCTGGCCCAGGGCGACAGCTCCAGCGGTTCCGCGCCAGCCGTGGCGTCCCCGGCTCCGCCGGCGCCGCGCACCCGCGCGTGGCTGGCGGGGGGTGTGGCTCTGCTCGCCATCGCCACCACCGCCCTCATCACCCGGGAACTCACGCGCGCGCCAACCCCCACAACGTGGTCCGCCGAACAGCTGGGGGGGCCGGCAGTCGCGTTCCACCCGCGTCGTTCGCCGGATGGCCGGCTCTTGGCGTTCCAGGCGATGGTGGACGGGGCGACGCAGGTGGGCGTGATGGATCCTGAATCCGGCAATTGGAACGTGTTGACCAGTCGCCGCGATCTGGGAATCGTCGAGTATTTGTGCTGGTCACCAGATGGCAGCACGATCTACTTCAACCGGACCCTAGATGTGCCCATGGGCGTCTTCAGCGTGCCGTTCCTCGGCGGCGAAGAACGCCTGGTGATCGAGAACGCGGCGCATCCGGCGGCGCTCCCCGACGGATCCCTGCTCGTCGCGCGCCGAAACGACGAAGGTCGCACGCAGTTGACCCGCGTCTGGCCGGACACCGGGCGGATGCAGGGGCTGCCGGTGGATGTGACCTTCGACCCGGGTTTCCGACCGTGGATCCGCGTGTCCGCCGACGGCCGGCGAGTGGTGGTGGCCCTGGGCAGCATGTACGACACGCCCGGGAAACGGTCTCTGATCGAGGTCGATGTGGCGGCCGGGACGGCCCACCCAATCGAGGTGGAAGGCAACCCCGAGATCCGCGCCGTGGCGTTGTCCGCCGATGGCGCGTCGGCCATCGCGGCCGTGCCCGCCAACGCCCTCACGCGCATCGTGCGCATTCCGCTCAATGGCCGCCGCGTGCCGGAGGATCTGTTCACGGTCACCGGCGATGTCTGGGACCTGGACGTCGCCGCTACGGGCACCGTGGACGTGAACGTGGCCGACCGGCCCGGGGAGGTCGTTCGTTTCGCGCCAAGCGGTGCCGAGATCACGAGCCTCGCTCGTTTTCCTCGAGCCATCCTCTCGAAGATGGCGGTGGCGCTGCCGGATGGGCGCGATGTGGTGGACGCGCGGGTCTCCGGGCGGATGCGCCTGATGGTGATGGCGCAGGGCAAGAGACCAGAGCCGCTCCTGAAGACCCGGGAGGAGTCCGGCGCGCCGATGACGGCGGTTGCCGGCAACAGGATTGCGTTCGCCGTCGGACCGGAACCGCGCGAGACGATCGCCGTGGCAGACACCGCCACCGGCCGCATCCTGAGTCGAATCACGCCACAGCAAGGCGTCATCCAGACGATGGCAGCCTCTGCTGATGGAGAGACGCTGTACTTCACGGCGAGTGGTTCGGTCTGGTCCGTGGCCACGGCGGGGGGAGACCCGCGCCGCATCTGTGCTGGTCTCTGGGTGCTCGTGCACCCCTCTGGCACCCTCGTGGTGGCCCGGAACGACGGCACGCAGGTGAGCCTGTTCGAGGTCTCGGCGGAGCACGGAACCGAGCGCGCCATCGCCGTGGATCCTGGCACCCGGTTCCAATCCATGGGCGGAGTCCGCGCCGACGGCCTGCTGGCGGCGTCGCTGATACCGGTCGACTCCTGGTTCATCCAACTCGGGCTCGTGGACCTAAGGTCGGGGCGCACCACCCGACTACCGAGTGACGGGGTCAGCGAGGTGGTATCGGCGCAGTGGACGCGCGATGGGCAGATCCTCGCGCTCAAGCAGGGCATGGACGCCACGATCTGGACGTTCACGCCGGAGATTCGATAGTCGCGCGCCTCGTGTGAGCCGATCGTTCCTGATTCGGCACATTGCTGAATCGGAGTCGATCAGTCATGTGTGCGCTCTCGCGCCGCTCAACCTGCCTTAACGTCCTGACGGCGTTGTTCGTGCTCGCGCCAATCTCTACGACCGTAGCCTCCGCCCAGGACCGGCAGTCCCCGTCACTCGACTTCTCCGCAGGCTGGGTCGGCTTTGCCGACGATGGAATTGTCGGCGAAGGCATGGTCGGCGGCGCGGGCCGGTTCTACCTGTCGCCGCGCATCGCCGTCGGCCCCGAGCTGCTCTACATCAGTGGCGAGAATCACAGCCACACGGAGCTGACCGGGAATCTGACGTTCGACTTCATCGCGCCGACAGCTGGGCGTCCGCCCAGGGTCACACCGTTCCTGGTGGTGGGCGGCGGGATGTTTCAGACGCACGAATCGTCCTTCGGCGATGACGTCACGCACACAGAGGGCGCGTACACGGCCGGCGGCGGCGTGCGCGCGGCTGTGGGCGACCGAGTAACGGTCGGCGTGGATGCGCGGATGGGCTGGGAGGCACACCTCAGAGTGAATGGAGTGGTCGGGGTGCGGCTCGGACGGTGACCCTTGCGCCTTCTGCCTTCTGCCTTTTGCCTTCTGCCTTCTGCCTTCAGGTTGGCTCTCTCAGCAACCTGCCTAGTGAGGGTGCTGCTGGTAATGCAGCCGGAGCAGATCCTTGCCGTAGTCGTTGCCGTTCGGCGTCCGCACGATGCTGTGGACGTGCTCCAGGTTCGGCACCTCCGGGTCGTTGAGGTGCCGCAAGTTCGCCGGGCGCTGGTGATCGAACTCGATCAGTACCACTGGACTGTGGATGCGGTAGTAAAAGACGCTGCCCTGGGTCGTGCCGCCCATCCACGCGAACCATGTCCGATCAAGGTGCTGGCGCACCTCCTCCATCTTCACCCGCGCATGTCCATCGTCCATGTTGCCGATGTAGAGCTCCGCGAGATCGAGCAACTGCTGCTTCTGCGCGGTGGACATCTCGGACGCCTTGAGTCCCGCGTAGTCGAGGACGACGTTATCGCGCCAGGCTTCGGTGAGGATGTCGTTGTTGGTCTTCGACGAGCGGAGTATGGCCTTCGCGCGCTGGCCGGCGTCGAGGCCGTTGACGAACGCCAGCGCCTTTGACTGCTCCGCGGCCAGGATCTCGGTGCCCTTGAACTTGCCGCTCCGCGCGATGACCGGCTCGGAGCCGGCGAAGTACGGCGTCATCACCACCTGATCGCCGAGCACGAAGTAATTGATGATGGCGTGGTGCCCGTCGAACTGCCAGCCCCACGGCTCCGTGGCTGACGGCGTGCCCATCACGGTGATGTGATACTTCCACTCGCCGTATTCCTCGAAGTTGTTGTCGTTCAGCTCGCCCAGCGTGTGGTTCAGCTGCATGATGTTGCGCGTCTGCGTCAGGCCGCGCGCGCTCAACGATGCGCGAAGCAATCCGAACGCCGCCTCGCGCTGGCTGGTTGACATCTGATCGAAGCTCACGCCCTGCCGAACGTAGAAGCTCTGGTTCATCCACTTCCGCCACTCGTCGTCTCCGACGTCGAACGTCGTGTTGCGACGCTGCTCCGGCGTGAGCGAGGCGAGAAACGCCGCGGCGGCGCGCCGCACCGGTTCGGTGGAGACGCCGGTGGAGCGGATCCCGAACAAGCCGCGCTCAATCGATCCGTTCGCCGTGATGCCCTTGAACGGCTCCGCGAGGCCTGGCCCCTCAGCCGCGAGCGACAGGCGGAGGAGCTCAGCCGGCGGTCGCGGCGGCGGAGCCGGTTTCCTGGCTTGCTGCGCGGAGACAGGTCCGAGCGTCCAGGCAGCGCCGGCAACGAGGACGACAGCAGCGTGAACCGTCAGGCGACGAGTCATGTGCGCGGAATTGTAGTCGTTTCCGGCTGGCCTCCGTTGGATATAACTTCTGAACTAATGAGCGGCCGTCGGTTCGACTTCGAAGAGTTCGCGTCACGCAAGACTCGCGAGGCGACCCGCGCGTCAATCGAACGGCTCTCCACGGTCTTCGACGAAAGCGATCACGCGCGAGTCTGGGGTGTGGGGAACGCATGGAGCCGGATGCACTACGACGGCGACTTCGGCCTCCTCACACAAGGCAATGACGCCACCGCGATGTCGTTGGTGTTCGTCCAGTCGAAGGACGGCAATACCGGCGGTGACCCCGGCGCGCTCGGCGGCGGCGCGACCGACATGCATCTGATCTACGAGGGCCTGTCGCGCGTGGCGGCAGATGCCGTTCTTGCCGGTGCACGCAGCGTCGGCGCTGAGAACGTGTTCTCGGTGTGGCATCCGGAACTGGTCGCGCTGCGCGCGTCTCTGGACCTGCCTCGTCATCCTGCTCAGATCGTGGTCTCCGGGCGCGGGAGGCTGAACTTCGACGCGCTCCTGTTCAACGTCCCTGAAGTACGCGTCTTCGTCATAGCCGCGGCTGAACAGATGACCCGTCATGCGTCGGCGTTGGCGGCGCGGCCGTGGATCCGTCCCATTCCGCAGACGCCCGACGACCTTCGGCCGGCGATTCAACAGTTGCGCGAGGCGGAAGGTATTCAGCGGATCTCGGCAGTCGGCGGCCGGCATACCGCGTCGCACCTGGTCGACGGCGGCCTGGCGCAGGATCTGTTTCTCACGACAACCGCGCACCAGGGCGGGGAGCCCCAGACTCCCTGGTATTCGGGCGTGAACCCGCCGGCGACGAAGGTGATCACGCAGAAACAGTGGGGCGATGGTGGCTCGCCAGTCCTCTTCGAGCACGTTCTGATCCGCCCGTGACCGCGACGACAAGCCACACGGCAGCGGCGAACGCGAAGGAGAACACCTGAAGGTGTGCTCCGGATATGCCAATCGGGTTGAGGATCACGAGGCTGGTCGTGATGCTCACGTGCATGAGCATCGCCACGAACAGGCTCTGCGTGTGGTCGTAGCACCAGACCATCAGGACCCTGAACGCTGTCAGATATCCGACGAACACACCGGCCGCGGTTCCAGCGAAGTAGGCCGGCATGGCCAGCTCGCCGGCTGCCGCGCGGCTCGCCCAGACGTTGGGAAACAGGTGCCACGCGCTCCACCACACGCCCACGATCAACCCGGTTGCAAGGACACCGTGCCGTCGCCTCAGCGTCGGGATTGCAAACCCCGTCCACCCCAGCTCCTCGAAGATGCCGGCCAACAGTCCGACGGCAAGCCCCACGAACAGGAGCGACGGTCGATTGGCCGTGGTGAAGATACCCGGGAGATACGTCGGAGACGCGGTCGACAGCGCGAGCAGCGTCGTGATCATCACCACCGGGGTAATCAACAACGCGACCGCGTACCAGGTGGCGCCCACTCGCCAGATCAGGAGACGTGATCGACACTCGCGAAGCCCTGCACGTCCGGAAATGAGGGCGGTCAAGAGCACGCCGGTCAGGCTGGGACCGGCGAGCATCGCAATCAGCGCATATACGAACCGGGGATCGCTCGTCGGCGTTGTGCCTCGCATCCCGCCCGATCCGCCAATCGCGAGAAGGGCGCCGCCCCAAGAGATCACGAAAGTCAGACCCAAGTAGACCGCAACCGGATGCCTGGCGATGAACGTCCTGAGATTGAGCGCGGTCATGACGCGATCAGTTCGGGCACCAGCCGCTGACGCGGACGGGCCCTGAGCGCACTGTAGAGCGCGTCCCGGAGCGCGACGTCACGCGGATCGCCGGTGAAGACGAGGCCCATCCGGCTGGTCACATACCCGTAGCCGATGCCGGCATCCGGGTCGGCGAAGCCCAGCGCGCCGCCGGTCCCCGGCGAACCGAACGAGCGCGGCCCGCCGCCGAAGGGCAAGTTGGCGCTCGGTTTCATGAAGCCAAGCGAGAACTGGACCTCGCCCTTCAGGCACTCGTCGTAGAACCCGCGCGTGGGAGGAGTCGCCGGCGCGGCGAGCAGGTCCAGTGTCACTTGTCGCAGCCCCAGCTCGCGCCCACCGCTTGCAAACACGCCGTAGGCGTGGGCCATCGCGCGCGCGGTGCCCACGCCGCCACCCGCCGGCACCTCCAGGTTGCGCGCGTAAACCCCCGACTCGTCGTTGTAGACGGATGTCCCCGGGTTCACGGCGAGCGCGCGGGAGATGTTCGAGTGGGGATTCAGTCCTTCCGCCAGCAGGCGCAGGGGGCGGAACCCGACCAGCATTTTGGTCAGGCTTGGCGACGGCAAGGTGGCAAGGCGCGCGTTCGGGATCTCTTCGGGCAACCGGATGTAGAACTCTTCTCCGAGCGGCATCGCGATCTCGTCCTGGAAGAACTGCCCCAGCGTGCGATGCCTGGGGTCTACGCGTCGCAGCAGCTCGCCTTCGTAGAACCCCAGGGTCAGCCCGTGATACGCCTGCCGCGTGCCGGGCTCCCACGCCGGCTTCTGACGAGCCATCACGGCGGCCAATTGGTCCGGGTCCGCGACCACGCGGCGATCGACCGGTTCGTCGAACGCGAACAGGCCCGCCTGGTGCGCGAGGAGCTGGCGCACGGTGATCCGCTCCTTGCCGTTCTGCGCGAACTCGGGCCAGTACCCGGCCACGCGTTCTTCGTAGTCCAGCCAGCCGCGCGAGTGGGCGACGGCAAGCGTCATCGCCGCCAGGCCTTTCGTGGCCGAGTGGACGACGACCATCGTGTCCTGTTCCCACGGCTCGCCCGTGGCGTGGTTGCGGATGCCGCCCCAGAGATCGACGACCTTCTCTCCGCGGTGATAGGCGCAGCAGGCGCCACCCAGTTCGCGGCGGCGCGCGAAGTTCGCCTCGAACGCGTCGCGGACAACCTCGAAGCCTGGGCTGACGTGTCCCTGGACGAGCTGTGATGCGATGGCCGGCATGGATACCCCCTCGTCGCCAAGGTGGCGGCCTTCAAAGTCCAACAGATGCATGAATCCTGCCTATGCCAGGTGGTCGGTGATGGCCAGTTTTCATGCTGATGCGGCGGCATGGTGTCGGGTTTCCGCCACCTTCGGAGCGGGTAACCTTCAATGCAGCTCAATCGAAGCCGACGCCGAGCTCTCGGGCGACGGCAATCGAGCCTCACTCTAATCGGCCGGTCTCGACCCGACTTATCCGAACAGGTTACCCGGGAGGCTCACATGCGTCGCCTCATCGTCCTCGCCGTGACTCTTGCTCTCTCCGGCACCATCGTCGCCCAGTATCTCGCCGCTTCCACAGTGCCCAAGGCCGGCGAGGGATATTCCGGAATCGGCCTCCACACGACCAGCGCGTTCCCGGCCGCGTCCGTGGCCACCCTCACCTCCGTGACGCCGGGAGCGGACAGGACGGAGGGAGCGGTCCAGACGCCGGTCGCCAACGTGAACCGAGCCGCCTGAACCTCCCAGAGACCACCCCCCTGTCCTCATGCTGGGCCCAGACGGCTGTCGCGTTGCCCTGCGAATCGAACGCGATGCTGGGAGCGAAGCTACCTTGGCCAAGCTGCGACACGTCGGTGATGATGCCCGACCATCCTGGTTGTGCCACGGCTGCCAGGGGCCGGCCCAGCGACCAGGCACCCACAGCAATCAGGACCAGTAAACACCGACCGAGGTTCGGGGCGAGCAGCGGCGACCCGACGGATCCACGCGGCGCTTCAGAACGCGTTGGCCAAATCATGACCTTCTCCCTGCGGTGACATGGACACCGCCGGGCAGCGCGGATCGCTGGAATAAACGAACGGCCTGGCGAATCTACGCGGACGGAAGGCACGTGACTTCGTCCGTGACGGCCACTATGGCATCCACGTCGTCAAACTAGAGTCTGAATCGAGACGATGAACCCAGTCTTCAGGGCAGCCGGCCGCCTCATCGCTCTCGCCGCGTGCGCAAGTGCGGTTCACGGCGGTGGCCTCGTCAGCGCGTCACAACCGCGTGCCGCGTCCTCCGCGTCCGCGTGGTTGTCCGGCGCGGTCGAAGCGATGGGCGGAGAGGCCACGCTGACATCGCTCGCCGCGATCGAAACGAGCGGCGTATTGGTGTGGTATCACCGCGAGCAGTCGGAGCGTCCTGAGGGGCCCTGGCTCACCAGCTTCACCGATTTCACCGACGTGCGGCTTTTTCACGCCGACGCCGTGCTGCGCCGGTCACGCGAGCGCGGCTTCTCGACCAACGATTGGGTGGACAGCAACGAGTGGACGACGTCGCCCACGGTTCTCGTGACGTTTGGTATCGGCGTGACGCGCGGGAGCGGCCCGTCGGTGGCAGTGGGGACACCGCCGGATCTCGAGGCACTGCCGGTCGGCCTCGCTCCGGAGCGCGTCATCCTGGCGGCACGCGACGCAGCGGATCTCCGTGCCGAACCCGACGAGACGGTCGACGGTTACCTGCATCACGTCGTGACATTCTCGTTCGCCGGCGCGTACGTTCGGCTGATCCTGAACGTACCGTCGCTGCTGCCCAAGGCTGTGGAGGTCACTCGCTCTCATCCGGACGACATGTTGCTGGCGCCTTGGGGAGATGTGACCGAGCGAGTGACTTTTGGCGTCTGGACGCTCGAGCCGAATGGGCTGCGCTACCCGAGGCTCTGGGCGTTCTCCACGAACGGCCAACCCGATGGCTCGGTCAGCGTCACCAGAGTTCGGGCCAACCCGCCAATCGAGGAGGGTGACTTCACGCTGCCGGAGGAAACCCGGAGCCAGTTGGTCGCGGCACGACAACGCGTCGCCGATCTCCCGTTTGGATTGGCTGACCGGCCGCCGCGGGAGCTCGCACCGGACATCGTCTCCGTGCCGGGCCGGTTCGGCATTGTCATGGTCAACCAGCACGACGGTGTGGTCATGATCGACGCGCCGTTGTCGTCCGAGTACTCGGGGCAGGCAATCGCCGCCGCTCAGAAGCGCTTCGGCGGTGTACCGGTCAAGGCGGTCGTCACGACGTCCGACGCATGGCCGCACATCGGCGGGATTCGCGAGTACGTCGCGCGCGGTGTCCCGGTCTACGCACTCGATCTGAACGTGCCGATCCTCACACGCCTGATCGCTGCTCGGTACAAGTCGTGGCCCGATGCGCTCACCACGAGCCCCAGGCCGCCGAAGCTGAACGCGGTCGCGGGCAAGACGTCCCTTGGATCCGGACCCAGCCGCTTGGAGATCTATCCATTCAGGACCGCGACGGGTGAGCGACAAATGATGATCTACTGGCCCGCTCACCGCCTGTTGTACACGAGCGATCTCTTCACCATTCGGAAGGAGTTCGTCTTCCTGCCAGAGCAGGTCGGTGAAGCCGTGGCAGCGGTGACCCGTGAACATCTCGACGTGGCCACCGCGTTCGGTATGCACTACGACCCGGTGCCATGGACAAGGGTGCTCGAAGCCGCCACCCCGCCTCAGCGCACGCCGCGCTGACGAACCCGTTGCCACACCGCGTTCGGTTTGTCCGGGTCTCGCCCGATGCCGACCGCTTGATCATGAGTTCCTCTTGGCCTGTATACCGGCGACACCCCAAGAATCTTCATCGGCCGTGCCTCACTGAGCGTTGGAGATGCTCCCGATCATCTCCGGATGAATCGAGCAGTGGTAGCCGCCAGGCGCAACGAGAGTCATGGGCGCGCTGAAGCCTCCCGGCGGGATGTTCCCCGTGTCCAGCCTCCCATCGTTGAGCACCACGCGGTGCGTGGTGGAGTCGATGTTGTGCCAGACGACCGTCTGCCCAGGCGGCACCGTTGCCGGATTCGGCGAGAACGACCGGGCGCCGTTGATCCCGACCACGTCGATGGTGATCGCGCCGGCCGGAGGCGGGTCGTTGCTGGGACTGGTCGGCGATGACGTGCCGTAGCCGCCACCGCACGCGGCGGCCCCGAGGGTGAGCGCGGCCACGGCGGCCGCAAGAGTGAATTTGCGCATGATGGTCATGCGAGTGCCTCGTCGGTAATCGCGATTGGATGATCCACGGCGTGAAAGGACATGCGGGACAACCCGAGCACCTGGCGCAGCCGATCGTCCGCCACCTTCATCGGCCCGGGCGATGGCGCCGCGCCAGGCGCGGGCTGGGGAAAGGCCGTTGACATCGCGGTGTGAAAGGTCACGTGGCCTTCGACCTTCTGCATCACCTGATGAATGTGGCCATTGAGGACCGAGACCGATCCGAACCGCTTCAGATACGAGAGCGCCCGCTCGCTGTCATCGGTACCCCATCCCCACTCCGGGTACACCGACCACAGCGGGATGTGTGCGAAGACGACGAGGGGGGTGCTGCTGCTGAGCCGCCTGACATCGTCCTCGAGCCACTCGAGCTGCTCGTCGCCGAGCGAGCCGAGCCCATTGGCCTTCAGGTTCACGACGTTGACGAGCCCGATGAAGTGCACACCGCCCTGGTCGAAGCTGTGCCAGCCCGCTCCCTGTGTGCCCTTGCCAAACCGCTCCAGGTAGCTCCGCCCCTCGTCCCCGAGGACATCGTGTTCGCCCGGGACGTAGAAGACCGGCACCGATAACTCGGACAGCACCTGCTGCAGCGTGTCGAATTCGGCTGCTTTCGCCAGGTGCGTCAGGTCGCCCGTGTGCAGCACGAATGATGGCGGTTCCGCGCCAGCCTTGATCCTCGCGATCACGTCGCGCAGGGTTGCGGTGACGTCGGTGTTCGCCGGCCTGTTGAATCCGATGTGGCTGTCGCTGATCTGCACGAAGCGGAGCGCATCGTGCGACATCAACGGAGCACCTCCCAACTGTTCCAACGCGGTGCCTCTCAGGACCCCGCCCGACATCGTCCAGACCGCGCCAGTTCCCACCCAGGCCATGCATTTCAAGAAGTTCCGCCGATCGAGATCTCTCGTGTCCGTTCCTGCCATACGTTCCTCCCGTGCCAGGCTGTGGCTTGTCATCTGGCAGGGAGACCGCGCTGGGGTGCGGGCTATTCCCCGGGGAATAAAGTCGCAGGACTCGCGGTCTCTCAGATGGACTGATGCCACCGAGCGGTTTCGAAGAGACGTTGCTCCCGCATCTGGACGCGGCCTTCAATTACGCACGATGGTTGACGAAGAACGAGGCGGAGGCCGAGGACGTCGTCCAGGACGCGTGCATCCGGGCCATGCGCTACTTCTCGACGCTCCGAGACGACGATGCGCGCCCGTGGCTGTTTGCGATCGTCCGGAATACCTGGTACACGCGCCTTGCGCGGCGGGCACACTTGGTCGAGCTCGATGCGGAGACCGGCGTGGAGCGCGAACGCGCGGATGACGCGCTGGATCCGGAGGAACACCTGCTGCAGCAGCACACCATCGCGCTCGTCCGCGGCGCGCTCGAGCGACTGCCGGCGGACTTCCGTGAAGTGATCGTGCTGCGCGAGATCGAAGGCTTGTCCTACAAGGAAATCGCCGCGGTCGTGCGCGTGCCGATCGGCACCGTCATGTCGCGGCTCGCCCGGGCTCGTGAACGGCTGGCGGCGGTGCTGAAGCTGACGACGTCGAGGGAGGTGCTTCGATGAGCTGTGCCCACGTGGAACGCGATCTGGACGCGTATCTCGATCGTGAGCTCGATGTGGAGGCGTCGAAGGCCGTCCGCGATCACCTCGGCGAGTGCGCGGCGTGTCGCCGTCAGGTGGCTGAACGGGAAGCGCTCGGCCGGCTGGTCCGGGCGGCGCCGCGCTACTCGGCCCCTGCTCGCCTCCGCGAACGGGTGTTACAGTCGGCCCGCTCCAGGGTCCCGCCGCGTGTGCTCACGTGGGCAGCGGCCGCAGTGCTCGTCATCTCGGTCGCCGGCGGCGCCAGCCTGCTGCGCTCGGGCGCTACGAAAGGCGATGCGGTCGCCGGTGACGCCGTCAGCAGCCATGTGCGCTCCCTGATGGCCGACCACCTGTTCGATGTCCGGTCGACCGATCAGCACACGGTCAAGCCGTGGTTCCTGGGCAGGCTCGATTTCTCGCCGCCGGTCGTGGACCTCGCCTCGATCGGCTTCCCGCTCGTCGGCGGCCGGCTCGACTACATCGGCGGGCGGCAGGTAGCGGCCCTGGTATACGAACGGCGGCAGCACACCATCAACGTGTTCGTCTTCCCGGTCCGCGACGAGGCGCCTGCGGGAGCGTCCGTCGGAACAATCCGAGGATTCCATGTTCGCCACTGGGTTCGCGGCGGTATGCACTTCTGGGCGGTGTCGGATCTGAACGAGACCGAGTTGACACAGTTCTGCCAGGCCCTCGAGTCGTCTTGATCGCGTTGGCAGCGAACTGTGCCAGGCTCGCAGTTCGGGCTGCCAGCCGCTCCCGAAGGCGATGATCGGCGGACGCTACGGGCCACGACGGGTGAGCCGCTGGAGGAGTGGCAGGTCCGGATCCGCGGTGCGAAGCAGCGGCCACACCTGTCCTCGACGCTCGCCGCATCCGTCGGGCGACCGAGCGCGCGATAGAGCTCCGCGAGGGCGAGTTGCGCACGAATCCACGACATGCCGCCATGGCTGCTCTGCACGTCAAACATCTGGGGCCGCATCGAAGTCATCGATTCGAGCACCTCCGGCGCCCGTTCCGTTTGACCAACCGCGCGACACGGCGCCCAACCGCTCGGCAACGAGGTTTCCGCATGACGTTTGTGAGGACGGCACGGCAGTAACAGTGGTCAACGGCAAGGGCGGTGGCGCGCGTGACGGGACCGCTGACCCCGGGCGTCAGCGGCCGCGTGGTCGCGCCGGCGCCGGTCCCGTCGCTTGCGGCAGCGCGAAGGTGAAGATGGCGTCGCCGGCGGTGATCGTGATGCACTGCCGGGCCATCGACGGCGTAGCTGATGCCATCGCCACCTTCTCCCAGGAGCGCCCGTCCCCCGCCCTCGACAATATCGGCGGGCTGGGTCGGCTTCGGCGACGACGGGATCGTCAGCGAGGGCATGAACGACGTTGCCGGCAGGTCCTACTTCTCGTCGCGGATCGCCATCGGTCCCGAACTGCTGTTGCTTGGCGGCGAGAATCACAGGATCAACGGCGTGGTGGGTGTCAGGCTCGGCAGATAGGCGATCCGCTCGCCCATCAGATTACGGCACCAGGCGCTCGAGCTCCTGGCGCCAGTTCAGCACGACTTGAATCGCCGGCCGAGGCGCCGACCCTCCATCGTCCACTCGCAGATCGCCAGCGTTCATCAGGAACCGCTTTCCGTCGCTGGTCACGGTGTACCGTGCGGCGGACACTCCATAAACGAGACCGGCCAAGTGGAACAGCGGGCGCGCCTGGCCCACCGCCAGCACCGGGTTCGTGGTGATCGGCACGACCATCACGGCGAAATCGCTGCGGCGGCTATAGAACACTTCGCCGCTTCGTCCCCACACCAGATCACCGGCGCCTCCGGTGGACAGCGGCTGCTTCTGTCCCGGCCCGTGGACCGGGCGGATGTACGCCTCGGCCTTACCGGTCTCGGTCGAGACATACGCCACGTAGCGTCCATCCGGTGAGAACACCGCCCCCGTCTCATCGCCCGGTCCAGCCGCGAACGGCGTTGGCTCGGACGCCTTGCCGTCCTCGACGCGGATCATGAGGATGTCCGTGCCACCGTCGGTCTTGTGATGGTGAACGGCGAGCGTCCGCCCGTCGGGTGACCACGAATCCACGTCCACCTGCCCGGTGAGCGTCGTCAGCCGGCTGGGGCTGCTGCCGTCGGCTGGCTGCAGCCAGACGTTCGAACTGCCCTCGCTTTCGGATCTCGACGACGTGTAGGCCACGGCGCCGTCCGCGCGCCACGCCGCGAAGCCCGACCGGCCGTCGGAGGTGAGCCGCGTCTCGCGTCCGTTCGGCAGGTCGAAGACGCGGACGTCCTGGTCGGCGGCGACGAGCACTCGCTGATCGTCGGGCGACAGCCGCGGAGTACGGAAGAAGCTCGGCCGGATGCCGGAAATGGGCTCGGTGTGTCCATCGCGATCGACCCACGTCAACGGGCTTCGCGTCGAAGCGCCCGCGCCGACGACGTAGACCAACGTTCCTCCGTCCGACACGCCGTAATTGGCGCTGGCGGTGACCAGCCCCCGGCCGACGCCAACCAGCACCGAGACAGGGCCGCCCCTGGTCTCGAGTGTCCGGGGATCGAACCGTACGGCGTTCAGTCCATCCTCAACCGAGTAGACGAGATGTCCGCTGTTCAGGTATCGCGCATCGGCGCCGTTCGGCAGCAGCACCTTACGCGTGCCGGATTTGAGCGACTGCGCCACGACGTCGGCGGTATCCCAGCGGTTGCGCTGTGTGAACACCGAAGGTCGCGACGCGCTGAACAACAGCGTGTCGTTGTCCGGCAGCAATTGAGGACTGTCCAGCTGCTCGCCGCCGTTGGCTGTGACGATGAGCGCTGGTGTGCCACCACTGGCAGTCACTCGCATGATGCCCTGACGGTCTCCGTAGTAGATGAAGCCATCATCAGCCCAGTGCACGCCGGACGGGGTGGGTGCGGACGCGATGACCACCGGAGCTCCGCCGCCGAGAGCCAGGCGCTTCAACTGCCCGCCCTGGAAATACCCGACGGATTGGCCGTCCGGTGAGAAGAATGGCGAGACGAGCGGGTCCTCCGTCCCCGGCACAAGGCGGCCATCGCTCTCGTTCAACGCGCGCACATAGAGGCCGCGATTGGTCAGATACGCGTATCGCTGGCCATCACGCGAAAGCGCGAACACATTGTTGCCGGAGTAGGCGAAGTTCACGCCTGGCGGCAAGACCTGGCTGAAGCGGATTGGAGCGTCTGTGCCGCCTGGCGTAGGCCGCCAGAGCGCCCTCGTCACCAGGCCGCCCGCGATCGCGGCGGCAACTGCGATCGCGATGGGGAGAGCCAGGCGGCGCGGCCGCGCAGGAGATTCCGCCGCGGTCACCGTTGTCTCGAACGCGCCGTCGAGCGCGAGACGGAGGTCCTGCACGTGCGCGAGGCGCTTCCGGACGTCCTTCTGCAGGCACGCGCGCATGAGCATGTCGATGCGCGGCGGGACATCCGGTAGTCGGTCCCAATCCGGATCTGCGCGGATCACAGCAGCGAGAACTTCGGCGGTGCTGTCGGCCGCGAACGCGCGCCGTCCCGAGACCATCTCGAACAGGATCAAACCGAAGGCCCAGATGTCGGTTCGTTGGTCGACGGGTCGACCGGAGGCCTGCTCTGGCGACATGTAGGCCACGGTACCGAGGATCACCCCGACCTCGGTCGGACTGGCACTGCGCGTTGCGCCTTCTGAGACTCTCAGTCCCGCCGCCTCCGAAGACTGAAGGCTCTTGGCCAGTCCGAAGTCCAGCACCTTGACCACACCGTCCGGCCGCACCATGACGTTGGCCGGCTTCAGATCGCGATGGACGATCCCCTGTCCGTGCGCGGCCTCGAGCGCCTCGATGATCTGCCTGGCAATCGCCAGCGCCTCATCGAGCGGCAGCGGGCCCTGCGCAATGCGCTCCGCGAGGGTGACGCCCTCGACGAGTTCCATCACCAGTGCGGGCGTGCTGCCCGACTGCTCGATCCCGTATATGGCTGCGATGTTCGGGTGATTCAGCGCCGCAAGTGCCCGCGCTTCGCGATCGAGCCGCGACAGGCGTGCGGGATCTTGAGCGGCGGCCTCGTCGAGTGATTTGAGTGCCACCTGGCGCCCGAGTGCGGCGTCGGTGGCGCGCCACACCTGTCCCATCCCGCCGGCGCCCAGCTGGCCGGTGATCTCGTAGGCGCCGAGTCGGGAACCGACGGCTAACGGCACGGGCGGGTCGGATTATAGGGGATTGGCGTCGGGTCGACGCTCGGCGGCGTTCGCGATCGCCCAACCGCGAGGCCGAGGCGGTGACCGCGAGCGTGAGGGCCCGCGATCCATTGAGGGTCCGGCCTCAGCGACTTGCAACGCTGAGGATGTTGCCGTCCGGATCCTTGAACCACGCGACCTTCATGTGGCCGCCGACGTGCACGTCACCCTCCCGCTTCGTATCCGGCAAGTCGTAATGCTCGAACTTGACGCCCCTGCCCTTCAGCGTCCGGACCACGTCATCGACGTCGTCCACCGTCCAGGTCAGGGCCGTCGCTTTGTTCGTGCCGGCAAAGCGGGACTTGTAGACGTTGATGGTGGTGTCGCCGCTCTCGTAGACGATGACCTCACCGTCCTCGGAGCCGGCTCGGCTGAGCCCCAAGGTCCCTTCGTAGAATTTCGAGGCCACGCCGAGGTCCTTGACTGCAACCATGGCGGTCGCGTCTGTATCTCGCAGCATGTCGATTCTCCCTGGTTGTGTGTCGTGAAATCAGTCGGAACGCTGCTCCAGCGTTGCGTTCCTCCCGCCGAATCAGGCTTACTGCTGGGCGAGTTGAATCTCGATGCAGGAATCATCCCAACGCCCAGGGAAAGCCCGACTTTGTCGTTCGCTTTCGACCGCTCGGGACCTTCGGGAGGGTTGATGTAAGGCTGGGCCGGTGAGTTGGCGAGCTCTATGCAGTCCCATCAATGGCCGCGGTCCGTCAATGTCGAGGTGGTGACCGGGCCACAGATGCGCGCCCGAGCTGCAGCGGTGCCGGGCGCCGGAGGTGTCACATGTTGAGCACCATGTTGGGAATGGGCATCGGAGCCGCCGCCACCTTCTTCGCCGACCCGCAAGGCGGTCAGCGCCGGCGTGCGCAGGCCCGGGAGCAGTTCATTCGTGCGAGCCGGCAAACGCAGGGCGCGCTCGACGCGACGGCACGTGATCTGGCGAACCGCAAGTCGGAGTGGCTGGACACCGTGCGCGGGACTCTGGAACACGACGCCGTCAAGGATTTTCGACTCGTCAAACGCGTCCGCGCAGCCATTGGCCCCCGGCGTTCGCGCCGCAATCCTTGGAACTGGGCGCCACGCACCCAGGCATTGGCTGCCGTCGGACTCGCGGCGACCGGGCTGTGCGTCGCCAGGTACGCGCGCCGCTGAACAACGGCAGTCGCTAGTACCGTTTACTCGCCGCGCAGAGTCCGGACGGGATCGACCTGCGCGGCGACCCGCGCCGGCATGTAGCTGGCGATTGCGGTAATGCCCACGAGTCCAATCGAGACGAGCGCGTAGATCGCGGGCTCGAACGGGCTCGTGCCAAACAGCAGCGACTTCATCAACTGCGTAAGTGCCGCGGCGCCCGCGAGCCCGCAGGCGATGCCGGCCAGGGCCAGCACTACGCCGCGCCCCACGAACATCGCCACGAGCTCGCGGCGCGCCGGTAGGGTGAAGCCATGCCAGCAGGAAGCCGCCCGACCAGGAAATCCGTGAAGGAAGCGAGCACAGGCTAGACAGAGTCGTGCGAGCCGTGTATCAACGGATCGGGCCCCGCGTGGGTCACTCGGACACGCCGCGGCCGGCGCTCGAGAGCAACCGCGCGCGGTTGACGTTCCGTTCGGAACGAACCGAGCCGCCTCGTTCTCATTTGCCTCCCTGGGCGGCTCCGGTGACGACAACGGTTGCGTCCGCGGACGGTGGGCCGGTGCCTGCGCCATTCACGGCGCGTACCTCGCACATAGTACGTGCCTCGTCCAACGCCACTCGCTGCAAACGAGGTCGCCGGACCGGTCGTCACGCGCGCCAGGTTCGACAGGCCAGGCGAGGTGCCCGCTTCGAGCAGATAGCCGATGGGTGGGTCGCCGTTCGCAGGGGCAGTCCAAGCGAGCGAGACGTTCGTCCCGGACACCGTCGGGACAGGTGCGCTCGGTGGTCCTGGCAGTGTCGCGGCGGACCCCACGACGACGAAGATCTCGCCGGAGGGCGCGCTCGTGCCGCAGGCGTTGCCAGCGCGAACGCGGATGAAATACGTTCCCGAAGGCGCGGCTGCGCTGAAGAGCGTAGCCGGCGGCAGTACTGCCGTCGCGAGGTTGCTGAGGCCGGGGCCGGAGCCAGCTTCGAGAATGTAGCGCCCGACGTTGCCGGATGCTGGATCCCAGTTCAAGGTCACCGATCCGCCGGCGACCGACGCGCGTAAGCCGGTGGGGATTGCAGGAGGCAAGACGCACCCGACATCCAGGCGCATGACCGGTGTCGGGAGGCTTTGCCCGGCAGCGTTGGTTGCGCGGAGTCGCACGTAGTAGGTGCCCGTCGGCGCGGACGACGCGAACGTCGTCACGTCGCCGAGAGGAATCGAAGCCAGCACGAAGCTGCTCGGCGTCGCTCCCACCTCGAGGAGATAACCGGTCGCAGCGGGACCGATCGTGGGCCTCGTCCACTGCATCGACACCGTGTTGTCGATGGCGCTCGCCTGGAAGGCTTGGGGCGGATCGGGGTAACCATCGTCCCGCGGGGTCAGAGTGACCCTGAGCACGGCGCCGACCGCGATCGGCGGCAGCGTGATCTGGACCGTGCCGTCGTAGACGTTCGCGGCTGTGGTCGAGAGCAGCGAGGGTGCCGACAAGGCCGCCTCGCCGGTATCCGGAATCGACTCGATGCGCACGTTCACCCTCCGGACCCCGTTGAACAGCGGCATCGAGGTGATGCTGTTCAAAGCAAGTTGTGCGTTCAACGAGGCCGGCTCCCTGGTGTACGACTTGTCGAAATCCACGTGACCGACGAGCACCTGCGGGAACGCGGTCTCCGACGCGCTGCTGGCGAGCGCGACGATATGAGGGCCGCTCACCGAGGACGCCACGCGCGTCGCGACGCCGTCTGCATAGAACTTGTGGGCCCACCACACCGAGCGGGGTTGCAGGGAGCCCTCGGTCAGCAACCCGGAGAGCATCCCGCCGAAAGCTTCAGGACTGCTCCAGGTGGTTCGCGCGCCGAGGTCGGCGCCGCCCGCTTCGAACTCGGCGTAGTGCGTCAGCGTCCCGGCGGGCTGGTGTGTGTAGCGCGGCCCGACCATCTCGTTGGTCACGATGCGCCGGATCTTGAGCGGGGCATAACGCGGATTCTCGAGGAACGAGGCGCGCGCGTCCCGCGCATTGGCGGCAATGGCGGCGATGCCCGGTGGCGAGTCGTCCGCCACGTGATAGGTGAGGTCGTTGACCTCGCAGCCGTTGGCGAGGCAGAACTCGAGAAACGCCTCCACGTCTGCGTGAATGTAGGTGCCGAGGGTCGGCCCAGCGATCGCGACATCCGGCCCCATCTCTGCCCGAATGACCCGATACGCCCGCAGGTACAGCTCGTGAAACTGCGCTCGCGTGCCGTTCCAGAACATCGGGATGTCCGGCTCGTTCCAGACCTCGAACGTGTCGGGCAGGTGATCGTCTCTGAGCCTCCGCACGACGCCCCGCAGGTGCGTCTCGTATCCGGTCCAGTTCAGCCAGGGTGCGCCGTTCGGCCAGCTGTCGACCGGAAAGCCGTAGTAGGTGGACAGCATCAGCTGGGTCTCGACATCAGGTACGATCGAGTAGAAATGACGCGCCAGATCGGCCCGCTGGTAGAAGATCGTGCTCGGGCTGATCGGCTGTGGCCAATGGAAGTCCGAATAGCGCCAGAATCGCGGCCGCAGAGGCGCCAGGCGATCGGCGGCGGTCGTGGTCGTCGTGCCATAGAGCAGGCCGGAGGCCGAGTTGACGTGCTGCACGGCCGCAAAGTTCACGGTCACGGATCCGGTCACGGCCTGCGACGACAGAGCGGCCGGAAGGACGCAAACCAGCGCGAGCACGCGCAGTGAAACTGACAGGAAGGAGAGCACTTTCCTATTCATTGGACGACGCCTCTGCGTGGGGGAATCAGGAGCGTGTAGATGGTTTGCCCACCCGCGCACGGACAACGCGCGCAGTCAGGAAAGTGATGCGCGGGGGCTTCGCAGTGGCATTCTAGCTCAACAATTGGGCTTGCGAGGGGGGAGACCCGTGTGAAATCACGGGCAATCAACGACCTGCACAATCACTCGGGGAGCGACGCAGGCAGCCCGAACCACGGGAGCACGCTGCTCTCGAAGCGAGTCATGGCCGAGATGCGATCGCCGGACAGCGTGAGGACGAACAGGCCTGACCCGTGCCGGATGCCGTCGCCTGGAGCACGAAGGTAAACGCCGAAGGCCGGCTGACCATTCGCCCGCGTCGGAACGAGGTCGTGCGATCGGCGGGTCAAGATCGTCGCGCAGAAGCGGGCGACAGGCTCGCGACCGTGATACTCGAAAGGAATTGGCGGCATCGAGACACCGACGTCGGTGGTGAGCAAGGCTACCAGCGCGTCGAGATCAGCGGATTCCCACGCGCGAACGAACGCTGCGGCCACCGCCTGCTCGGTGGGTGAATTGCGAGCGGGAGCCGGTTCACGATCGCCATTCGGCAGCTGATGCCGCACGCTGGCCCTGGCGCGCTTGAGGGCGCTGTTGATGGAGTCGATGCTCGAGTCGAGCATGCCGGCCACTTCGCTGGCCTGGTATCCGAGGACATCGCGCAGGATCAGCACGGCGCGCTGGCGGGCGGGCAGCAGCTGCAGACTGGTCACAAACGCCAGCGAGATCGCTTCGAGCTGCGCGTAACGTGCCTCCGGGCCCAGCCGAGTCGCCATCGCACCCTCGAGGAGGACGTCGGGATACGGCTCCAGCCACGCGACCTCACCGAGACGGGTCGGCTCAGGCGGTTGCACCTGCGGAACGTCCCACTCCTTCGCCGGCCGTCGGCTGGCCGAGCGAAGCGCGTTGAGACACCGGTTGGTGGCGATCCGATAGAGCCAGGTGCGGATCGAGGCGCGCTCCTCGAACGTGCCGAGCCCCTGCCACGCGGCCAGCAGCGTGTCCTGCAGGACGTCCTCGGCGTCCTGCAAGGATCCGAGCATCCGGTAGCAGTGCAGCTGCAGCTCTCGACGATACGGCTCGGTCAGCTCTCGAAACGCCTCGCCATCTCCGGAACGCGCCCTGGTCATCGGATCGGTCGTCAACGCTCCTCCCGGACTGATTCTCTCGCGCACTCCAGTATGGACACCACCGAGGCGGCGAACTGGGCGGCGCCCATTTCCACGACGTCATCGTGTCTGCACTGTTGAACACTTTCAACGGGAGCCAAATGACGCTCGACAATAAGGTTGCGGTAATTTACGGGGCCGGCGGCGCGATTGGCCGCGCGATCGCGCACGCGTTTGCACGGGAGGGGGCCAGTCTTTTTCTGACCGGGTTGCACCTGCCGGCTGTCGAAGCCGTGGCCAGGAAAGTCATATGCGCCGGCGGATCGGCCGAGGCGGCCGAAGTGGACGGGCTCGACGAGCTGGCAATTGACCAGCATCTCCAGTCCGTCGTCGACGCGGCGGGCCGAATCGACATCTCGTTCAACGCTGTCGGCATCCCGAATCCAAAGCAGCGGCCGCAGCTGGTCGACCTGGATGTCGACCAGTTCCTGCTGCCGATCGAGACGTACGCGAGGTCGAACTTCCTGACCGCCCGGCTCGCCGCCAGGCGCATGGTTCCAAACCGGTCGGGCGTGATCATGACCGTCACCGCAACCACGTCACGCACCGGCGTCCCGCTGGTGGGAGGCGCCGGACCGGCGATGGCAGCCATGGAGGCACTCACGCGAGGTTTATCCGCCGAACTTGCGCCTCACGGCCTTCGCGTGGTCGGTCTGCGGACGCCGGGCATGCCGGACACGGCTCGGATCAAGGAGGTCTTCAGGCTCAGCGCCACGGCGCTGGGCCTGACCTCGGAGCAGTTTCACGCGACGATCGCGAGCCGGACCCACACGCGACGTTTGACGACGCTCGAGGAGCTGACGAACGCGGCGGTCTTCATGGCGTCCGATCGTGCGAGCGCGATGACCGGAACGGTAGTGAATCTGAGCATGGGGAGTCTCGACGACTAGCGGAGTGCGCGCTAGACGGCGCCGCTAACCAGCGTTATCGTTGGCGCCGTCGTGCTCCAACTCCTGACGTCTCTTCCCGCGCTGGTGCTGATACTCGGAGTGCTTCTGGCGATCACTCCCAGGGCGTCCGCCGCGCAGGCATCCCGAATGCCCATCGTCGCCGACAACATCCTCGTCGAGCGCGACGTCATCTACGGCCGGCCCGACGGCGCGGCGGTGCTTGCCGACATCGCGTATCCCGAGGGTCGCAAGAGCATTCCCGCCATCCTGTACGTGCACGGCGGGCGCTGGACCACTGGGGAACGAGTCGGCCGGCTGCAGCTCTACGTCGAGGACTGGGCCAAGGCCGGCTACTTCGCGATGACGATCGATTACCGGCTGGCGACCACGTCACCTGCCCCGGCCGGCTACCAGGATCTCCTGACGGCGATTCGCTGGATCCACGCGCACGCCGACAAGTACGGCATCGACCCGACCCGTATTTACATCGCCGGCAACTCGTCTGGAGGGCACGTCGTGTCCCTGGTCGGCACGCTCGGCAACGGACCGTACGAGAGGGTCGGTGGGTGGAAGGACGCGTCCAGCGATGTACGAGCGGTGATCAGCATTGCTGCCCCCTACGAGCTCAACACGCTGTCGTGGGGCAACCTGTGGGCGCCGCTCGACGCGAAGACGCCATTGGATCTCGAGAAGGCGCGGCGTACCGCGTCACCGATTCATCAGATCGGGCCGAACACGAAACCGATGCTCATCATTCATTCCGATGACGATGAGTCGGTGCCGGTGCAGCAGGCGCATGACATGGTGGCGGCGCTGAAGAAGGCAGGCGTGAAGCACACGTTCGTGCACTACAAGGACCAGGGGCACTTGCGACTCACCGACCAGGTCGTCAAGGAGATGCTCGACTTCATTGCCGACATCGAGAAGATGGGTAGATAGTCAGATAGCTCACCAGATCGACAGATCGACAGATTGATCACCAGGTCACCACGTCAACAGATCATCAGATTCGCGATTCATCTATACTCCGCCCAGGAGGACGGCCATGCGCACCGGAGTGGTTGTCGCGGCGTTGCTCTCATCCTTGTCGGCCAGCCTGGCGCTGGCGCAGGCGCCGGCTCAGCCGGGGCTTAAGTGGTCCGACGAACAGATCCAGAAGGCGGCCCACCACGTCCGCGCCGGCCGCAAGCTGACACCGAAGGTGTGGCCCAACGGGGCCCGCGTCGCGGTCTGCATCTCCATCGACCCCGACAACTTCACCATCCCGTTGAACGCCGGCAACGTCAACCCGGTGCCGATTTCGCTGGGCGAGTACGGCGCGCTCGAAGGCCTGCCGCGCATGCTGAAGCTCCTCGACAAACACAGCATCCCGGCCTCGTTCTACATCCCGGCCGTCGCCGCGATGCTGCATCCCGGCATGATCGAGGAGATCCGCAAGCGGCCGCGCCACGAGGTGGCCATCCACGGGTGGATTCACGAAAACCCGATGACGCTCGACGACCCGGTCGACGAGTGGCGGATGATTTCGCAGTCGCTCGACCTGCTCGAGAAACAGTGGGGCCGCCGGCCGGTCGGCAACCGCAACCCCTCGTGGACGATGAGCACGCATACGATCGGGCTGCTGAAGAAGGCAGGGCTGCTCTACGACAGCAGCCTGCAGGCGATGGACGAGCCGCACGAGGTGCTCCTCGACGGCCAGCCGACCGGGCTCGTCGAGCTGCCGGTGAACTGGATCATCGACGACTCGCCGATGTACGGGCCCGCCGGCGACTTTCCGTCTCCTCGCATGATCGCGAACGTGTTCCGCGACGACTTCGACGAAGCCTACCGCGCCGGCTCGATGTTCATGCTCACGATGCATCCACACATCACCGGGCAGCGGTCGCGCATCCACCAGCTCGATGAGCTCATCGTCTACATGAAATCGAAGCCCGGTGTGTGGTTCGCGACCGCGGAAGAGATTGCGAAGTACATCAAGCAGCAGGCGGGCCTGCCCGGCACCGCCAGCCAGCCTGAATAGGAGCGAGGTCATGCGAACGACCGTCGTGCTCGTCGCGATTGTGCTCCTGTGGATAGCGGGAAGCGCGGCCCAGCAGCCACCTGCGCGTCCGGACAACCAGCCCGGACGGAAGTGGACGGAACAGCAGCTCCGCGAGAACTCCGGCCATGTCCGCGCCGGCCGGTCGCTCAATCCCAAGGTGTGGCCGAACGGCGCCCGGGTCGCCGTCGCCGTCACGTTCAACGTGAACAACTCGGCCAACCAGCTCGCCCGCGGTGATACCGCCGTCGTGGCGATGACGGGCGGCGAGTTCGGCGCCGCGCAGGGACTGGCGCGGGTGCTGGAACTCCTCGACAGCCATCAGGTGCCGGCGACGTTCTTCGTTGCCCCAGTGGCAGCATCGGTCGATCCACAGATGCTGCCGGAGATTACCAAGCGCAAGGGTCACGAGATTGGCGTGCTGGGATGGAGCGACGAGGACGTCGTGGCGCTGAACGATGCCGCGGAAGAAGCGCGGCTCCTGAAGCAGGCCGTTGCGTATGTCACCAAGGCCGCTGGCCGCCCACCGGTCGGCGCGCGCGGACCTTCGGGCGTAATCAGCCTGCACACCATGCCGCTGCTCAAGGCCAACAGCATCCTCTACGACAGCACGCTGCAGGCGCGCGACCAGCCGTATGAAGTGCTCCTCGAGGGGCAGCCATCCGGGATCGTCGAGCTTCCCGTCAGTGCCTATATCAACGACTACCGCTTCCTGACGTCGGCTCGCACGGGACCGGGCCTGCTGCCCTCACCCGAGCTCGTGTTCGAGCAGTTCCGCGACGAGTTCGACGTTGCCTACGAAGAGGGCACGTTGATGGTCCTTACGCTCCACCCGCACGTGGTCGGCATGCGGTCGCGCATCATCTACCTGGATCGCCTGATTCGCTACATGAAGGGAAAGCCCGGGGTGTGGTTCGCGACGGGCGAAGAAATCACACGGTACGTGAAGCAGCAAGCCGGCTCATAGAGCTGGAACGCCCGATTCTCGCGCCGGCATCGTCGCCTGGCCATGACGCATTCCGCCAGCCGCCGCACGTTCCTCGGCGACATGTGCCTGTTCACCGCGGCCCTTCCCGTGGTCGAGTGGCCCCGGCAGATGGCGCAACAGCGCGTCCCGCGCATCGGGTTCATGAGCGGCGCCGAGCCGTCGCTCATTTCGTCGTTCGAGGACGAGATGCGCTCGCTCGGTTATGTCGAGGGCAAGAACCTCCACGTCGAAGTTCGCATCGGCCGGCCGAACACAAACGATTCTGCGGTCCACGCCGCCGAGCTCGGCGCCATGGATCTGACGTTCGTCGTCGTCGCCGCGTTGCCTCAGGCCCTGGCGATGCGGGAGGCAAACCCGCGGATGCCGATGGTGATCATCACGTGCCCCGGGCTGGTGAGCAACGGGTTCGCGCAGAGCCTCGAGCGGCCCGGGGGCATCTACACCGGGCTGGACGAGCTGCCGCCGGGTGTGACGCGAAAGCGGCTGGAGCTGTTGAAACGTGCGGCTCCGTCGATCTCGCGCGTCGCGTTGTTGTCGACGACGCCGGGGCGCGGTGGACACGAGACGCAACTCGCCGACGCAGAGCGAGCCGCACGCGATCTGGATTTCAGCGTCAGGGCCTATCGTGCGAGCTCGTTGACCGAAATCCGCGCCGCGCTCGACGCGATCCGAGCCGATCGGATGGACGGACTACTGAGTTTCCAGGGCGGCCTGTCGTTGGCCAACCGGCAGATGATCGTCGACTTCGCCACGGCTCAGCGCATACCGGCGGTGTACCAATCGGCGTTCTTCGTCGAGTCGGGTGGACTCATGGCCTGGGCACCGGACCAGCGGGAGCAGTATCGCGTCGGTGCACGTCTTGCGGATCAGATTCTCAAAGGCAGGAAGCCCGGCGAGATCCCGGTGCGATATCCGGAGCCTTACCAGCTGCACCTGAACACGAAGGCTGCGGCATCGATTGGCCTGACCCTGCCGCCGGAGCTCGTTGCGGCGGCCGACAGAATCGTCGATTGAGCTGGTGGATCAAGGAGGCGCTCTCCCCGCTTCGACAGATCGCCGGGTGGCCCTGTGTCGGTGAATCGACCTCAGCGGGCGCGCGACCGCCCCGCCGCTGGCGCCGCCTGCGGCAGCGCGAACGTGAAGATCGCGTTGCCGGCCGTGATGGTGATGAACTGCCGGTTGTCGACGGCGTAGCTGATTGCCGCGGTGCGAATCGACGCGCCGAGCGGCACGTGCCACAGGTCGGCCCCCGACTCGGCGTCGAGCGCGATGAAGTTGCCCTGGCCGTCGCCGGTGAAGACGAGGCCTCCGGCCGTCGCGGTGACACCGGCCCATGCGCCGGAGAACTCCTTGAACTCCCACTTGATCGTGGCGGTTCTCGGATCGACCGCGCGGACCGCGCCTTCTTCGGACTCACCCGGATCGGGAAAGAACGCGCTGCCGATGTAAGGACGGCCGGCCCGGTGTGGCGGCTCGAGATCATCGTCGGCCATGAACGTGTCGCAGCGCTCGTTGCTGAAGAAATACATCAGCCGTGTGGCCGGGCTGTAGGCCGGCGAATGCCAGTTCGTCCCGCCGGTTCCGCTCGGACAGACGCGAGTGCCCTCAGCCGATGGATCCATCCCCGGCACGAGGACCGGCCGTCCGCTTTCGTCGATGCCCGTCGCCCATGTGACCTTGGTGTAGGCCCGCGCCCGCACGTATTTGCCGGTCACGCGATCGAGCACGTAGAAGAACCCGTTGCGATTGGCCACGGCCACGAGCTTGCGGGGTGTGCCGGCGATCATGTCGTCGAACAGGATCGGGGTGTGCGTGGAGTCCCAGTCGTGCGTGTCGTGCGGCGTGAACTGGAAGTGCCACTTCAGCGCGCCCGTGTCCGGATCGAGCGCCACGAGCGAATCCGAGTAGAGGTTGTCGCCCTTGCGGTTCGCGCCGTACATCTGCGGTCCGGGGTTCCCGGTGCCCCAATAGAGCGTGTTCAGCGCTGGATCGTAGGCGCCGGTGACCCACGCCGGGGAGCCACCGCGCTTCCACGAATCGCCGGCCCAGGTGTCGTTGCCCGTCTCGCCTTCGCCCGGGATCGTGTAGAAGCGCCACGCCCGCTTCCCGGTCGTGGCCTCGTAGGCGTCGATGAACCCGCGAATCCCGTACTCGCCGCCGGCGGCGCCGATGATCACCTTGTCTTTGACGACCAGCGGCGCGCCGGTGAAGCTGTAGCCCTTGTCGGCTTCGGCGGCCTCGACGTCCCAGCGGACGCGGCCGGTCTTCGCATCGAGCGCCACGACATGCGCGTCGAGCGTGCCCATGAACAGGAGATCGCCGAGCGCGCCGAATCCGCGGTTCTGAGGGCCGCAGCAGAGCGACATCTCCTTCGGCAGGGTGCGCTCGTAGTGCCAGAGCGGCCGCCCGGTCCGCACGTCGATCGCGAAGGCGTGGTTCTGCGGCGTCGTGAGGTACATGATGCCGTCGATGACGAGCGGCGTCGTTTCGTGCGAGCCTCGCACGCGGGTCTGGAACACCCACTGCAGCGCCAGGCGTCCGACGTTCGCACGCGTGATCTGGTCGAGCGGCGAGAACCGCTGGCCGTCGTAGGTGCCGGAATAGGTGAGCCACTGCTGCGGCTCCTTCGACGCGCTGGCAAGCCGATCGCTGGTGACCTGCTGCGCGACCAGGGACGACCCGGCGAGGCACAGCGCGATCGAGACGCCGACAGCTGAGAAACGCGTACCGTTCGTCATTTCGGGTCGCCTTTCTTGGCCGGCGTCGGCGCACGGAGTGTCTGCAGGTAGGCGACCAGGTCGTCCAGCGCCTCGCCATTCAGCTGCGCCTCGCCGTAGGCGGGCATCACCGAGCGGTCCTCGTGGCGAAAGTCCTTCAAGTCGCGCTTGAGGAGCGAGTGGACCCGATCGCCCGTGTCCATGATCTGCACCGTGAACGTGTCCTCGTTCATGGCGACGCCGACGATCTTTTTGCCGTCGTTCGTCACGGCGGTCACCGTGTCGTAGCGGCGTGCGCCCGCCTCGCCGGTGCCCTCGTTCTCGGTCAGGTAGCGCGCCGGCTCTCGAATGGATTCAACAAGGTAGGTTCGCGATCGCGCCGACCCCACTTTCGTGAGCTCCGGGCCGACCCGGCCGCCGCGGCCCTTCACCATGTGACACGAGCCGCAGCGCCCGCTGCCGAAGAACACGGTCTCGCCGCGCGCGGCGTCGCCTTTGGACGGGCTCGCCGGCTGCTGCACCGAGCGCAGGTAGGCGACGATTTGTGCGATCTCCGCTTTCTCCAGGTTGTTGGCCGGCATAGCGGTGCCCGGCACGCCGTCGGTGATCGTCGCGGTCAGGTCCTCGTCCGAGCCGCCGTGGCTCCAGTTGCCGGTCGTGAGATCGGGGCCGCGCATGCCGCCCCGGGCCCCTACGCCGTGACAGAACACGCACTCCTGCCGGAACAGCACCGCGCCGTTTGTGACGGCTTTCGGATCGGCGACTGCGGGCGGCGGCGTGGCCTCCCGTGCCTGTTGCAGCCCGACTTGTCCCCTGAGTGGAAGGGTGACGTAGACGACTGCGAGTCCCACCGCAAGGAACGACGTTCGTACCGGGGCGTTGCGCATACGCGACTCCCGTCAGCGAGGTGCCCGGACGTGACTAGTGTGCGCGCAGTCTACCACCGGCGCCCAGACTCCTTTCCCGATCGCCCGTCGGAAGAGGAGGACTTCGTTCGGCGGACCAAAGAAGCTGCCGGCTGGTTCCACGCTAGAATCCGCCCATCACGCCCGCGCATGCGGGCTGGCCAGGAGCGGAAATATGCGGCGATACGTCCCGGGCTCGGCTCCTGGTCTCCTCGTGTCGGCGTTGTGCGCCCTCGTAGCGTCCGCCGCGGGTCCGAACCCGGCCACGGACTGGCGCAGTGTCAACTACGACGACACCGCCAACCGCTACAGCCCGCTCGATCAGATCACGCCGCAGAACGTGGCGACGCTGCAACAGGCGTGGAGCTTCCATATGAAGCCGGCCGGCTTCACCGGAGGCCTTCGCGAAGACGAGGCCATCCCAATCGTGATCGGCAACACGATGTACCTGTCCTCGCCCTACGGCGCAGTTCACGCGCTCGACGCGACTACCGGCACCGAGAAGTGGACGTTCAGGCTCCCCAACAACGACCGCCCGGCCAAACGCGGCATCGCCTACTGGCCCGGAGCGGACGGCCTGCCGCCGTCGATCGTCTTCGGCGGGCTGGCGGGCGGCCTCTACTCGATCAAGGCGTCGGACGGCACGCTCAACACCGGCTTCGGCGAGAACGGGATCGTCAACCTGAAGACGCCCGAAGTGATGCAGACCGGGATGCACGCCACCTACTCGCTGCTGTCGGCGCCTACCATCTTCAAGAATCTGATCATCATCGGTGCCGGCACGGGTGAAGGCGCCGGCGGATCGAATGCCGGCACCGGCCCCGCCGGCGACACACGTGCCTGGGATGCGCGCACCGGGAAGCTGGTGTGGACCTTCCACACCGTGCCGCGCCCCGGAGAGTTCGGCTACGACACGTGGCGCGAGGGAAGCGCGGAGAAGCGCTCGGGCGTGAACGTGTGGGGCTATACGTCGCTCGATGTGGAGCGCGGCATCCTCTACATGCCGCTTGGCGCGCCGAACAACGATCGCGTCGGCATCGATCGACCAGGCGACAACCTGTTCTCGTCGTCGGTGGTCGCGGTCGATGCGAACTCCGGCCGCTACCTCTGGCACTTCCAGCTCGTTCATCACGACATCTGGGACTACGACACCCAATCGGCGCCGCTGCTGGTGGACCTCGTTCGGGACGGCCAGATCGTGCCCGCCGTCATCATCGTCAACAAGACCGGTCTGCTGTTCACGCTCAACCGCGTGACGGGCAAGCCGATCTTTCCGATCGAGGAACGGCCGGTCCCGAGGAGCGACTTGCCTCGCGAGGCGGCCTCGCCGACGCAGCCCTTCCCCGTGAAGCCGGAGCCGCTCACGCAGATGACGGTGTCGCGTGACAAGCTCTACAAGGGCGAGCCGCAGCACCAGTCCTATTGCGAGCACATGGTGGACGACAACAACATGAAGCTTGGCGGCCCCTTCATGCCGATCGCCGTCAACCAGTACAGCATCTCGCCGCCAGGACCGGCCGGCGGCATCAACTTCTGGGGCGCCTCCTACGATCCGAAGCTCCACCTGTTCATCTCGAACACCACGAACATGTTCCAGCCGATGCGGCTGATCCTCCGGGCCGACGGCAGCTGGGTCAACTCCGGTCCCCTGGCAGGCCTCCGCCGCTTCGGCGATCCCGATCGCAAGCTGCTGTGCGGTCCGACCCCCTGGGGCGAGCTCGTTGCGGTCGACATGGATAGCGGCGACATCAGGTACCGGAAGACGCTCGGCGTGTCGGATATGCTGCCCCCGGGGATGCAGGACACGGGACGCCCGAGCTCCGGAGGCGTCATCCTGACCGCTTCCGGACTGACCTTCGTCGGGGGCACCGATGACTTCCGCTTCCGAGCCTTTGCCACCGCGACCGGCGAGAAGCTGTGGGAAATCAGGATGCCGTCGTCGATCGAGACGACGCCGATCACATACAAGGGCGCGGACGGACGACAGTTCGTGACCGTTGTAAGCACCGGCGGCGGACTCACCGGCTCGGAGGTCACCAACGATGAAATCGTCGCCTTCGCGCTTCCGACGAAATAGCCTGCCGAGCCTGGATCGGTCGATGATCCCGACAAAAGGACCCCGATGATCGGCCAGACACTCGGCCACTACCGAATCGTGCGCGAGATCGGCGCCGGCGGAATGGGCGTGGTGTATCAGGCTGAGGACACCACGCTCGGTCGCCAGGTGGCGCTCAAGATCCTGCCGCCGGAGCTGGCCAAAGACGACGACCGCCGCGCGCGCTTTGCGCGCGAAGCCAGGGCCGTTGCCGCGCTCAACCACCCCAATATCGTCACGGTGCACTCGGTCGAGGAGTCTGGCGGCATTCACTTCATCACGATGGAGCTGGTGAAAGGGAAGACGCTGGCCGACCTTCTTCCACGACAGGGGGTTCCGCTCGGCAGGTTCTTCGAGGTGACGATTCCCCTGGTCGATGCGGTGTCGGCCGCGCACCAGCAAGGAATCGCCCACCGCGATCTCAAGCCGGCCAACGTCATGATTGGCGAGGATGGGCGGATCAAGGTGCTGGACTTCGGTCTCGCGAAGGGGACGGAGGGAGAGCCGGGCCACGTCGGCGAGGTCCCGACGCAATCTGCCACGCGTGCCGGCCTCACGGTGGGGACTCCGGCCTACATGTCGCCCGAGCAGGCGCAAGGCGAACGCGTCGACACACGCTCCGACATCTTCTCGCTGGGCATCGTCTTCTACGAGATGCTGACGGGTCGGCGACCGTTCGAAGGCGCCAACGCCGCGTCGGTCATCTCGGCGATCCTCCGCGACACGCCACAGCCGGTGAACGAGCTGCAGCCAAACGTTCCGCGTGCGCTCGCGCGGCTGGTGGAGCGCTGCCTCGCGAAGAGTCCCCTCGATCGATTCCAGTCGGCGATCGACCTCCGGCACAGCCTCGAGGAAGCGAAGCAGGACGTCGATTCGGGCGACGCGTTCCCGGCTTCCCGGCCAGCGCCGACGACACGGCGCTCGGTCACGAAGCTTGGTGCGACGGTTGCGGCCGTCGCCGCACTGGGAGTCGCAGTCGGTTGGTTCTGGCTGCGCACCGGTCGCGATGGGTCAAGCGCGTCCAGCGTCCCGCAGTTGCGAAACCCGGTTCAGGTGACCTCGGCGCTCGATATCGAGAGCTACCCCACCTGGTCGCCCGACGGCGAGCGTCTGGCCTACCAGGCGAACGACGTCAACATTTCCCTTGTTGGCAACAACGATATCTGGGTCGCGCAGCTCGGAGGCGGAGAGCCGGTGAACCTGACGAGGGACAGTCCCGCCAACGATCGCAGGCCGAGCTGGTCGCCGAGCGGCCGCGAGATCGCGTTCTTCTCGGATCGCGACGGGGAGTGGGGAGTCTTCGTAGTGGCCGCGATTGGCGGCAGCCCCCGAAAGGTCCTCGCCCTTCCGGGATTCTACCAGGGCAGCTGGAGTGCCCCGCAGTGGGCCCGGGACGGGTCCCGTCTGTTCGTCGCGGCAAACGAAGGCAACCGGAACATCATCATCGACCTCGCCCTCGCCACGTTGGAGGTCACCCGCATTGCGCTTCCCGAACATGCGTCGCCGCGACGTTGGGACGTCACCATTCGTCCGGACGGAGGTCGTTTTGCGTATCTCGAAGCCGGTGGAGGCGGCCCGGAGCTGAGCCGGCTCTGGACGGTTGACGCATCAGGTCACCAGCCCATCCCCCTCACCGACGGGATGACCAACGTCTGGAGCCCGAGCTGGTCGAACGATGGCCGCCAGATCTATTACGCCTCCAATCGCGGCGGCGGCATGGACCTCTGGCAGCAGGCCGTGGCCCAGGACGGCACGCCAACCGGCGATCCGAGGGCGGTGACAACCGGCCTCGGCATTCGCTCCGCGGCGTTTTCTCCGGACGGATCGAAGCTGGCGTATTCGCTGAGAGGAATTGTCTCCACCGTCTGGCGCCTTCCGATTCTCCGGGACCGGCCAGCGACCTGGTCGGATGCGACACGGGTGACCTCGGAGCGCGCGATGATTGAGTTCGTCGACATATCGCCCAATGGTCAACAGCTGGCGGTCAGTTCGGATCGGCGCGGGAACCAGGACCTTTGGGTGCTGCCGGCCACCGGCGGAGAGATGACGCCGCTGACGACGGACCCGACACCCGACTGGAATCCACGATGGTCGCCCGATGGAAGCCAGATCGCGTTTTACTCGTATCGGAGCGGGAATCGGGACATCTGGGTGATGCCCGCACGAGGTGGCCCGGCACGGCAGCTCACGAATCATCCCGCCATCGACTGGTGGCCGAGCTGGTCTCCGGCCGATGGCCGCGAGATTGCGTTCGAATCCTACCGCGATGGAGAGGCCGCCATCTGGATCGTCGCCGCGACGGGAGGGGAACCACGCCGCGTGACAATGGGGAGCGCCGTCGACTGGTCACCCGATGGGCAGTGGCTCACCGGCCTGCGGCAAGGCAAGGTGTTTCGCATTCCCAAGGATGGCGGGGACCTGGTGCCTCTGTCCACCGGGCGTCATGTGCCGACCTTGGCTCGGGTGTCCCATGACGGACGCTCTATCTACTACAGCGTGTTCAATGGTCTACCAGAGGATCGCGGGTTCTGGAGACTGTCCCTGGCTGACGGAGCGATCTCCCCGCTTACCAGGCTCGAGGGGCGGCGTGGCGACCTCGGATACTACTTTGCCGCGGACGCTCGGTATCTGTATGTCATCTGGCTAGAGTTTGACGGCGACATCTGGGTGATGGATGTCGTCACGAAGCCGTCCAGATGAGTGCGGCGGCCGCGGTTTGGTCGAGTCTTTGTCGTCTATACTGACTTGTGCTTTCCTGCTTTTCTGGAGCCTCCCGGCCAATGGAGCCCTTGGCCTCTCCAAAGCATTCGCAGAGGCCCGTATGTCCGATCACCACATCGTCAGCAGGGAGACTCCAGACCGCCCCGGAAGCGCCGACACGAAGGCGCCCGCGTGTCCCGAGTGCGGCTCTCCTTCGGTGACCTCCACTAGCAAGAGCGCCGACACCAACAGCTATTGGCGGTGCCTCGCCTGCGGGCAGATGTGGTGCCCGGCGCGGCGGAGCAGCACCGCCGCCCCGCGGTGGCGGCGATGAGCGGTCAGGCGCGGCGCGAGACCAGCCGCGAGCGGACGCTGCGCGAGCTGCACGAGCTGATCGCCGCACTCGATCGCCGCGTGCCGCGAATCGAACGGATTGGCGAGGTCGCGATTGCGCGAGCCAGCGTCGAATTGCGGGCCGCAACGATGAAGCGCATCGAGGAGCTCGAGCGCGAGGTCGCGACGAACGAGAATTCGAGGAAGTCAAGCTGACTGGCAGGAGCGCCGTCCAAGCAGCGAGCGGCTGAATCCGCGTGCGCCGGAGCGCCGCGAGAAAAGCGAGAGAGCCCGGACCGTGACGATCCAGGCTCCCTCTGGGAATGTCGAACCCGCCGGCCGTCTTACCAGCGCGGTTCGCGCTTCTGCCGGCCGCCGCCGTAGCCGCTGCCGCCGCCGTAGCCGCCGCCGCCGGAGCGGGGCTCCATCGGCTTGGCTTCGTTCACGGTCAGGCTGCGGCCGCCGACCTCGCGCTGATGCAGCTCGTTGATGGCGCGCTGTGCGCCCGCCACGTCGCTCATCTCGACGAACGCGAATCCACGGGCCTGACCGGTGGTGCGGTCGCGGACGATGTTGATCGAGCTCACCTGGCCGGTGGCCTCGAAGAGGGTCTGGAGATCCGATTCGGTGGTCTGGTAGGGAAGGTTACCGACGTACAACTTGGTATTCATGCGTGCTCCTGCATCCCGGGATGCAACTGATCTGATGGCGGGCTCGAGCAGAATGCTCGAAGACGGAACGCAGGAGAGCGAAGAACTTCGGATCTGATGCGAGGGGTCTAGAGCGCAGCTGTCAGAAAGGCACTCGAGAGCATATCACAGTTCGGACGTTTTGCGCGCGAATGTCGCGATGGCTTGAATTGGCCCGCAACACCCCAGCCGGCGCGCTCTGGCAGTGATGTTGCACCCACCTAGGCGACCACCAACAACTCAATTCCGAGGGTCGATGGTTACCACTGTTGGTCGTCCATCGTCTGTAACAGGAGATCTGTATGCATCATCATCGCGGCCGCCGAGCCGGCTTCGCTCTCACGCTCGCCGGCGCCCTTCTCATCCCCGTGCTGTCAGCAGGCGCGCAAACGCCGGCCGACAACACCAAGGTCAACAAGCAGGATCGGGCCAAAGACGCTGCCACCGCCGATCAGCAGAAAGAGAACAGCAGCGATCTCGAGATCACTCAGAAGATCCGGCGCGCCCTCGTGGACGACAAGACGCTTTCCACCTACGCGCACAACGTGAAGGTCATCGCTCAGGACGGACAGGTCACTCTCAAGGGACCGGTTCGTACTGAGGAAGAGAAGAAGATCGTCGAGGCCAAGGCCACCGAAGTGGCGGGCGAGGGACACGTCGTCAATCAGATGAGTGTCGCGCCGGCCAAGAGTTCCAAGAAGTAGTCAGGAGATCAACATGAACGAAGACAAGAAGACCGCCGTGTTTGGGCTGTATCCGAGTGTCGAGCGCGCCGAGAGCGCCGTCGATGCACTCGTCAACGGACGTTTCTCGAACGCTGATGTGTCGGTGCTGATGGCCGACCAGAAGGGCTCGAGGGACTTCGCGCACGAGAAGCAGACGAAGGCGCCGGAAGGCACGACGGCGGGCGTCGCCGCGGGCGGAACGATCGGCGGCACGCTGGGCTTGCTGGCCGGCATCGGCGCACTCGCCATTCCTGGCGTTGGACCGCTCATCGCAGCCGGCCCGATCATGGGCGCGCTCGCGGGTCTCGGGGTCGGCGGAGCTGTCGGCGGTGTCGTCGGCGCCCTGGTCGGCATGGGGATCCCGGAGTACGAAGCCAAGCGCTATGAAGGGCGCGTGAAGGAGGGCGGCGTCCTGCTCTCGGTTCACTGCGACACGTCCGACGAGATCACCCGCGCCAAGGACATCCTGAAGCGCACTGGCGCCGAGGACATCGCGGCGGCGGGCGAAGAAACCGTCGGTGCGACCGCGAACGTCCGCGACCGGCGCCCGATGTAGAGCTCCCGCGCCGATCAGACACAACCCTGTGGGCGGGCTCCGCGAGCGTTTGCGCTCGCGGCCCGCACACATCTGCTCCATCCCGCCGCTCACTGCGTCGGCGGGCAATCCTCCCCCTGCGACCCGACGTGAGCCGGGCTGTCGAACCTCTCCTACGCGGGCGCGTCAGCGGCAGGGTTGAACCTCGAGGCCGTAATCCCGTGTTGGCTCAGCTTCCGGTACAGCGTCTTTCTGTCGAGCCCGAGTACTCTCGCGGCGGCAGCCTTGTTCCCAGCCACGTCACGAAGCGTGCGGACGATGTGCTCGCGCACGACGTCGGCGAGCCGCCGGCTGCCGGTCCGGACGGCCGTGGACGTCGGCTCGTGCACACTGTCAGGCAGATCGTTGACGGTGAGCACCGTGCTCGAGCCGAGTACGAGCGCACGCTCGATCACGTTCTCGAGCTCGCGCACGTTGCCCGGCCATCGATGTTTCCGCAGCACGGCCAGCGCCTCTGGTGAGACCGAGCAGCCGGGCCGGCCAAGCCTCGCGCCGTGTTTGCCTAGAAGATGACCAATCAGCGGTTCGAGATCGTCGGGCCGATCGCGGAGCGGCGGGACCCGCACTTCGATCACGTTGATGCGATACAGCAGATCTTCGCGAAAGCGTCCGTCAGCGACCAGCGCGGGCACCTCACGATGGGTCGCGGTGATGATGCGAACGTCGGTCGGCACCGGCCCGCTTGCGCCGAGAGGGCTCACTTCCTTCTCCTGCAGAACTCTCAGGAGCTTGCCTTGAAGCGCCGGCGCCATGTCGCCGATCTCGTCGAGAAAGATCGTCCCGCGCTGAGCTGACTGGAACAGGCCGCGCTGGTCGTCGCGCGCGTCGGTGAACGCGCCCTTCTTGTAGCCGAACAGCTCGCTCTCGAGCAGCGTCTCTGGGATCGCGGAGCAGTTCACCGCGACGAATGGACCAGCGGCTCGCGGGCCGCGATTATGCAACGCGTGCGCGAGCAGCTCCTTCCCGGTTCCGCTCTCGCCGACGAGCAAGACCGGCGTGTCGTGCAGGGCTGCACGTTCGATCAGCTCCATCACCGCACGCATCGACCGTGAGTCTGCAAGGATCTGCGACGACTGCTCGGCTGCGTGCGGTCTGGGCCGCGTAGTCGTCTGCCAGCCCGCACTCACATCGTCGAGAACCATCGTGCCTGAAGCCATCGACAACTCCGTCGCGATCGATCACACATCAACCTTCCGACGTTGCGCCGATCGCGCTGGACTTGTCAATGCAAACAATTTTTCTTTGCGCTTCCAGGTCGTGCGTTTGCGTGACGCATCGCTACATACGTGGCCGAACGCCACGCGAGCCCCGAACGTTGTCTGAATCAACGAGATGCGCGGGTTGAAGACCGGGCATTGCGGCACGATGGGACATCCGTCGCAAAGCTGATCGTTGCCATCGAGCGGATCTCGGTGTGTTTTCGCAAATCACGCGTGGGTACGCGCCTTGCCCACGGTGCCATGGCGACGAATGTCGTCTCAACGAGGAGGAAACATGGGTGGAACCACGTTTGGAATCGGCTCGCCGTTTACGTATCCCACGTCACAACTGAATCCTTTTACTCAACTGTCACAACCTAATCCGTTTGGCGCATCACCCTTTGGCGGACAGCAGCCGTACGTGCAGCCGCTGCAGCAGGTTCTCCAGATCCTGCAGATCGTGCCGCAGCAGTTGCAGCAGCTTCAGCACCTGGAGTACTTGCAACAGCAGCAGCTTCAGCAGGTGCAGCAGATCCTGCAGACCATCCCGGCACAGCTCCAGCAGCTACAGCAGCTGATCCAGTTCGTCCCGCAACACATCCACCAGGGCCAGCAGTCACAGGTGCAGCAGCCCTTCGGCCAGGTCCCTCCGTTCGGTGTCTTCTCGCCGACGACACCGCAATGGGGAGTGGCGCCCCAGGTGTTCGGCCCACAGCCCAGCCACGTGATGTGAGCAGATGAGTTTCTTGTTGAAGGAGAAGACTCACATGGCAGAACCGTTTATGGGATCGGTGTCGCAGTGGCCTTCGTTCCAGGTGCCGGCGTTTGGCTATTCGCCATCGTCCCTCACTCAGGTCAGCCGTTCGCCGAATCTGTTTTCATCGATCGCGGCTCCGGGAGCTCCGCCGGTTCCGGGTTTAGTCGCCGGCGGCATGTCGGCGTTCGCGAGCCCCGAGATTGCAGTCGGGGTGACCGCGCCGGCGCTCCTCGCCACCGTCGCGATGAGACGCGGCCAGCCGTTCGGACCGACGAACGATCACGAGATCGAAGACTTCATCGACGACGCGCTGGACCTGATTCCGGGCACCAGCGACGTCGAGGTCCGCTGCGAAGGAGGCCGGGCGACGTTCACCGGCTCGGTGCCTCACAAGCGCGTCAAGCGGGACATCGGCGAGATTGCGTGGGCGATCCCAACGCTGACCGACGTCCAGAACAACATCATGATCGCGGCACGGCGGCGTTCTCGCCCGCCGAACCGTGAGGCCGAGTCGCCAGGCGCAGCCGGCGTTCGCAAGCCAGCCTGAGCGCTCACCCGGCGGAGACGGTCGAGGCGTGGGCGGGAAGGTTCTGTCATCCCGATTCCCGTGCGAGGAGGCCACGCCTCGACCGGATTGACCGCCGCCGCGGCCCGTCAGAACACCTGCTTCGCGGTGACCTGCGAAATCACCTTGTCGAGACGCGCGGCAAGCTCGGGCAAGCGTGAGGTTGGCACCGCGGGAAAGAGATGATGCTCCAGGTGGTAGAACATGTCGTCCGAAACGAGGTTCTTCCACGCTCCCCGCTGCGTCCGGGCAACTTGCGCTTCGGGCTCGCAATCGTGGTGGACCGTCCACACCGCAAAGAAGCCGGTCAAGCATTCACCGGCGATCATGGCCGCCACGAACCATCGCAGACCTACCGGCGCCCAAGTGCCAATCGCGATCACCCAGCATCCGATCGCGGCGGCTTCGGTCCAGATCCAGGCACGCTGGCGGCGCGTGGCGAGCCGAAAGCCGTCGCGGTGCAACCGCACAATGAACCACGGACCGGCGAGGAGCGCCCGCCACCATGACATTCGAGCCGTCGACGACTCGATGTCGTCGGGCTCCAGAACATGCCTGTGATGATGCATGTGCGTGGCCTGCAGCGCGTGCAGGCTCGAGATCATGAGAACACTCAGGATCACGAGGACCCAGTCCTGGGCTCTCCGGCCAATGCCAAGCGCGTAGGTAAGGTCTCGCCATTCGACGGCAAGGAGCCGCGGATCCCTGTGAGGCGGTGACTGGCTCATTCCCGGGTTATCGGCATTTCGCCGCCGCGTTCGAGGACGCCCGCCTCGTTTTAGGATCGGCTCGTGTACGACAGCGAGTCCCTGATGGATATCCATGGCCGCGCGCACGAAAGCCTGCGCCGCCTGATTGCGTTCTGCAGCACGCTGACGACCGAAGACTTGCACCGGCCGTTATCAGGGTTCGGCTTGCCCACGGTCTTGCAGCAACTCGAACACACGATCGGCGCGGAGGTGTACTGGCAGACTGTGGTTACGCGCGGCTACAGCGAGGAGGTGACGATGCCTCCGTTGCTGGATCTCGCCGCCATCGAAGCGTTTCGCGAGCAGACGGCATCTGTCACGCGGTCGTATCTCGGGAGTGCCAGTGGGTCGGAGTTGAATACGGCGCGAGTGATGATTAGCGATCCAGGCCAGACACGTCTGCTCCGGCCGGCTGATGTGATCCTGCGCATAGTGACGCACATCTTCAATCACCAGGGGCAGGTGCTGGCGATGTGCCGCAGCATGGGAAAGCCGAACGAGAGGATCGACCTGGACTACCCGGTCGATTAACGCGACCCGCCGCGGTTGACGCTCCGCGGCCAACGTTCGCGAGGTCAGCCAGGCCGTCATTACTGTTGTGTTAGCATCCGCGAGCAACATTCACAACGGTGACGGCAATGCGCTATGTCGGTTCGTTGGCTGTCGTTCTATCGACGCTGGTCGGCGCGTTGCTCGTCAACGCGCGTGCGGTTTCGACAGCGGGTGACCAGACTGCGGACGCTGCGCCTGCAGCGGTCGGCACCTGGGTCAACATCGGTCCCGCCCCGCTCAGCTACGCCCACAATCCTGCCGACCCGGTTAATTTCAACAGCGGACGCGTCGCGGCCATCGCGGTCGACCCGTCGAATGCGTATCACTGGCTGATCGGCGTCGGCAACGGCGGCGTCTGGGAGAGCATGGACGGCGGCTCGTCGTGGCTGCCGATCGCAGATTCGGCTCCGACCCTGGCCATCGGCTCGATTGCGTTCGCGCCGAGCAACCCGCGCGTCATCTATGTCGGCACCGGCGAGTCGGCCGGCGTCGGGTTCACGAGAACCGGCGTCGGTGTCTTGAAGTCGACGGATGGCGGTCAGACCTGGGCGGTGCTGGGCGCCTCGAACTTCGCCCGCGCGGCGGTGCGCCGCATGCGCGTGCATCCGACCAACCCCAGCGTCGCTATCGCGGCAACCACGCGGGCCGGGTTCGGAAGAGATAGTCAGGAGGACGTTCCGGCGCCACCGCTGTTCGGCATCCAGAAGTCGGTCGACGGCGGCGTGACCTGGACCCGAACGCTCACCGGTCAGGCCACCGCGCTCGAAATCGATCCGACGGACTTCAACCGCCAGTACGCAGCCATAGGTGACCAGCGCGGCAATCTGTCCCACGAGCAGCCGGGCAGCGTCATCAATGGCCTCTATCGATCGATCGAACGGCGGCGACTCGTGGACGCGCGTCGACGGGCCGTGGGGCGCTGCGAACAGTACCCCAATGCCGTCGGCCGGATCGAGCTCGCCATCTCGCCATCTTCACCGAACGTGCTGTACGCCAGCATGCAGAACCCGCCTTCGGACTGCAGGAGGGCCCAAACGCGCTCTACGGCTTGTTTCGCACCGACAACGCCTGGGAGCCGGTTCCGACATGGGTGCGAGTGCCGATCGCCGCCGCGGCAGAGCGGCTACTGCGGGCCGGGAAAGTGCGGCTACTCGCATGTGATCTCCGTCGATCCCGCCAATCCCAACACGCTCTATGCCGGCGGCGCCGAACGCGGGTTCTGGCGGTGTACCAACTGCGGCGCGACGCCGACCTGGACCAATACGACGTCGAACTCGAACGTGCATCCTGATCACCACGCGCTGGCATGGGCTGGCAATCGCCTCATCGACGGCAATGATGGAGGCGTGTGGAGCACGAGCAACGGCGGCGTGACCTGGGAGAACCACAACTCCGGCTTGTCCACGGCGATGTTCTTCAGCGCGGCCATGCACCCGACCGATCGCGATTTCATGATCGGCGGGATTCGAGATTTTTCCGCGAGCGTGGCCGGTCCGAACAATCGGTGGTCGATCCTCGACGTTCGTCACCACCTGGGAATGGGGCGAGGCGGAAGTGGCGATGTCGTCGAGCCGGCCGGCGACCGATTGGATGCTTGCCTGGCTCAGGGGCGCGATTCAACGGACGACCGACGGCGGGACGAGCGGCATCCAGGCGGATGCCGGCATCGATAAGACCGGCGCGGCGTTCGTGGCGCCAGTTCGCAAGTGCCCGGCCAACGACGATGTGTTCCTGACCGGCACGAACCGGATGTGGCGCTCCAACAATTTCTTTTCCGCCGCGTCACCCTCGTGGACCGCTAACGGACCGACTCACCCGTTTCCGTTTCCGGATCAGATCGGCGCGCCCGGAACGATCCACGCAATCGCGTTTGCCTCAGCCGAAGGCGGCTGCAACAGCTACGCATACGGGAACCGCGGCGGTGAAATCTACCTGACGCGCGACGGCGGTGTCACGTGGACCGATCTCGATCCCACGAACATGCTGCCGGCCCGCCCGATCAACAGCATCGTCTTCGATCCTGCCAGCGCCGCGATCGCGTATGTCGCGCTCTCGAGCTTCAACGACGGCACGCCGGGAAGGCCGGGACACGTCTTCAAGTCGACCAATGCGCTGTCGGCGACGCCGACCTGGACGGACATCAGCCCGGCCGCCGACGTGCCCTTCAACGTGCTCGCGATCGACCCGCGCAATCCCAATCTGCTGTACGCGGGCAGCGACAGCGGGCTTGTGGCAGAGCACGGACGGTGGGACGACCTGGAACAAGCAGGGGTTGGCGCTCGGGATCCCCAACGTGCCGATCTACGACATCCAGATCAATCCCACGACCGACACCACGATCGCGTTCACCTACGGTCGCGGCGCGTATCGGCTGGTGACGGCGGCGACCACGGTCCGCCCTCCCTCGAACCTGCGAGTGCAATCGGTGCTCGGCGGTACGGTAACGGTGTCGTTCACGCCTCCAGAGGAGGGTGTGACGCCGACGGGCTTCGTCCTCGAAGGCGGCACCATGCCAGGACAGGTGCTCGCGGGTTTGCCGATTGCTGCGGGCGCATCCACGCTCACGTTCCAGGCGCCGGCCGGCGCGTTCTACATTCGCGTGCACGCACTCTCCGGCACTTCACGCAGCGTCGCTTCCAACGAAGTGCGGTTGTTCGTGAACGTCGCGGCGGTGCCCGCCGCCGTGGAGAATCTGCTTGTCGCTGGTCGACGGTAACACCGTCTCGCTTGCGTGGAGGAACGGTGCCAGCGGCGGCGCGTCGACCGAGCTGCACATCGTCGTCCGCGGCGCCGTGAGCACGTTCGTGCCCATCCCCGTGACCGAGAGCATCACGGTCTCCAACGTACCGCCGGGAAGGTATGAGCTGTGGGTGCATGGCGTAAATCGGGCCGGCGACGGACCGAACTCGAATGGCGTGGTCGTCTCGGTGCCCGGGTCCTGCACGGGCATTCCGGGTCCGCCACGGAACGTCACTGCGACGGCGACCGGGCGATTGGTGTCGCTCTCGTGGGATCTACCGCTCACCGGCCCTGCGCCGACCAGCTTCACGGTGAACGTGACCGGCGCCTACGTGGGCAGTGTTCCGGCGACCACCCGGAGCCTGTCCGGCAGTGTCGGGC
Organism: uncultured Acidobacteriota bacterium; assembly: GCA_963709325.1. GTDB lineage: Bacteria > Acidobacteriota > Vicinamibacteria > Vicinamibacterales > UBA2999 > VFZN01. The sequence continues at coordinate 2,422,840 of CAVPVV010000003.1, forward strand.
CTGGCTCGTACACGATTGCGGTCACATCGAGGAATAGCTGCGGGTCGTCGGTGTCATCGTCGCCCATCACGGTGGTGGTGCCGTAGCGGAGGCTGTCGTTCGATCGCGAGGTCCGTCGGGGGCGGAGGACCTCGGCCCGGCGCAGTCCATCGGACTCGGTCGTTTCGACTACCGACAAACCCACCGCCGCGTACCACGGGGCATGTCTGAACCAGAGCGCCAGCCAGGCGAGTTGCCTCAGTGCCTGTGGGGCGCAGAGGTGGGTTTGACCGGCCGGGTCCGCGGGACTGCAAGGGGCGAGGCCCTCCGCCCCCTGGTGCAGCAGATCGTCAGCCCAGGTATAGACTCAACCGCTCCATGACTTCCCCGCTCTCGGCGAGCACGATCATCCTTTCCCTCGTCTTCGTCGCGGCCTGCTCGGGTTCGCCAACTACACCCGCCACCCCCGCAGGCACGCCGCCGCCGGCCGCGGCGGCCGTGGCACCTTCGACGCCCTATGGCGCGAACGCCGCGGCCAGCGGCACGTTCACGCACGACGGCGTCAGGCTCTACTTCGAGACCTATGGCGAGGGCGAGCCGCTGTTGTTGGTCCACGGCAACGGGCAGAGCATCGGCTCGATGGCGGCGCAGATCGACTTCTTCAGGACGCACCGCAAGGTCGTGGCGATGGATAGCCGCGACCATGGACGCTCGGCGGACAGCGACGGTCCCATTACCTACGAGAAGATGACCGACGATCTGGCGGCGCTAATCGACCATCTCGCGCTGGGGCCGGTGGACGTCATTGGCTGGAGCGACGGCGGAATCGAGGCGCTGCTGCTTGGCGTCCGTCATCCCGCAAAGGTCCGCAAGCTCGTCTCGATGGCCGCGAACCTGAATCCAGGCACCAAGGCGATCTACGAGGAGACCGATGCGCTGGCCAGGCGGATGCTGGCCGACATGCCCGCGGCGGAGCGGAACACGCCCGAAGGCAAGCGGGCTGTGAAGGTGACCGGCATGATGCTGAAGGAGCCCAATATCAATCCCGGGATCCTCGCGAAGGTGAGCGCGCCGACGCTCGTGCTGGCCGGCGATCACGACCTGATTCGCACCGAACACATCGTCGAGATCTACACCCACCTTCCGAATGCGCAACTGGCGATCTTCCCCGGCAGCACGCACCTGGTGCCGTTCGACGACCCGGAGTTGTTCAACGGCACCGTCGAGCGGTTCCTGACGACGCCCTTCGTGAAGAAGGATCGGATCCAGGACGCGATGAAGTCGTTGGAGAAGCTGCAGGCGGGACTCGCGAGGTAGCCTCGCTCGAACGCGCTCCCGCAGGTACGCCGAGGGCGAGTGGAGCTGACGACGGAGCCCGCCGCGGTTGCCGCACCGCGGCCGGCGTCCGCGAGGTCAGCCGGTCAACCTCCCCGCCGGGACGTTCAGAACCGAGCGCACAAAAGAGCCGTGCGCCGTCTGACCGGCGGCTCGGTTGTCGGCCACGGCACGTCTCGGCTGACCTCGAGGCCGCTCGGCGCCGGCGCGACAACCGCGGCGGGCGTGAGTTTGCAGCGCGACGAAAGCGCCTGAAGCACACGCGCACAACTGCTCGGGCGAGATCACGCGTCGGGGGAGGAGGGCCTCGGCCCGGCGCAGTCCCTCGGACACGGCCGTTTCGAGCTCCGACAAACCCACCGTCGCGTACCAATCGGCATGTCTGAGCCAGAGCGCCAGCCAGGCGAGTTGCCTCAGCGCTTGTGGGGCGCAGAGGTGGGTTTGACCGGCGGGGGCCGCGGGACTGCAAGGGCCGAGGCCCTCCTCCCCCGACTGCGGACGCCGGCCGCGGTGCATCCGACCGCGGCGGGCTACTTCGACGCGTCGCCCTCCGCTTGACGCCTCCTGGACGAAGTGCCACGGTGAGTGCGTGCGGACCACAACCTCCCGATTCGTCCTCGCCTTCATCCTCCTCGCGGCCACCTCCGTCAGCGCCCAATCGCCGGATCTCTACGGCGAGATGCGCTGGCGCAACATCGGACCGACGCGGGCCGGGCGCACGCGCGCCCTGGACGGCGTGCCCAGTCAGCCCAACGTCTTCTACATCGGCTTCGATAACGGCGGCGTGTGGCGCACCACCGACTACGGGTCCACCTGGCAGCCGCTCTTCGACCGCGAGGCGACCGGCTCCATCGGCGCCATCGCGGTGGCGCCGTCGAACCCGAAGATCATCTACGTCGGCAGCGGCGCCGGAATCATCCGCCCCGACCTGGCCACCGGCGACGGTGTCTACAAGTCGACCGATGCCGGCGCCACCTGGACGCACCTCGGGCTGCGCGACAGCCAGATGATTGCCGACATCGTGGTCGACCCGCGAAACCCCGATCGGCTGTTCGTCGCCGCACTGGGACACCCCTACGGTCCCAATGCCGAGCGCGGCGTGTTCCGATCGCTGGACGGCGGGCGGACGTTCGACAAGGTGCTCTACCGCGACGAGTACACGAGCGCCAACGACCTGCTGATGGACCCCGCCGACCCCAACACCCTCTACGCCACGCTCTGGCCCCAGCAACAAAGCTTCCGCGAAGGGCTCGCCTTCGGCGGCGCCGGCACCGGCATCTTCAAGTCCACCGATGGCGGGACCTCGTGGAAACCGATCTCCGAGGGGCTGCCCAACGTCATCCAGGCCAACCTCGCCGTGGCCCCGTCGAACCCGCGCCTCCTGTACGCGATGGTGGCCGGCACGCCGAAGGGCGCGACCGCCGCGAGCACGACCGGCGTCGTCGGCTTCTACAAGTCCACCGACGCTGGCGCGCACTGGACGCCGGTGAACGTGCCCGCCGGCCCGATGGGCGCGGCCACGGCCCACGTGGATACGCGCCCCCTGGCGCGCATCGGAGGCGGAGACCTGCCCACCATCACCGTCGATCCGAAGAACGAGAACGTCATCTACAGCGCCACCGTTGTCTTGTGGAGGAGCGACGACGGCGGCGTGCACTGGACGGCGTTGCGAGGCGCCTACGGCGGAGACGACTACCAGAAGGTCTGGATCAACCCGAACAACCCCGACATCATCCTGGTGGTGTCGGACCAGGGCGCCGTGATCTCGGCGAACCGCGGCGTGTCGTGGAGCAACTGGTACACGCAGCCCACCGCCGCCATGTATCACGTGACCGCCGACAACGCCTTCCCCTACCGGCTGTGCGGCGGCCAGCAGGATGCCGGATCGGCGTGCGTCTCGAGCCGTTCCAACGACGGCATGATCACCTTCCACGACTGGCATCCCGCCAACATCCAGGAGTACGGCTTTGCCGCGCCGGACCCGCGCGACCCCGACATCGTCTTCGGCAGCAGCCGGCGCGACGTCACACGCTACGACCGGCGTACCGGCCAGACCAGCAACGTCGGTCCCGACACGGGCCCGCGGGACGGCCCGTTCACCCGCAACGTCCGGACCATGCCCCTCCAGTGGTCGCCGCTGGACCCCGATCTGCTCTTCTACACGTCGAACGCTGTGTGGAAGACCCGCGACCGCGGCAAGAGCTGGACGCGGATCAGCCCGGACTTGTCGCGGGCCACGTGGACCGTTCCCGAAAGCGCCGGGAAGTACGCCGCTTCGGTGACCGCGAGTGCTCAGGGCGCCATCACCGCTCTGTCACTCTCACCCATCGACGTCAACGTGATCTGGGCCGGCACCGACGACGGCTACATCCAGGTGACCGTGGACGGCGGCACCGCCTGGACGAACGTGACGCCGCCCGCGATCAAGCCGTGGACGCGTATCTTCAATCTCGAGGCTGGCCACTTCGATCGCGGCACCGCCTATGCGGCCGCCAACACGATGCGAATTGACGACATGAACCCGCACTTCTGGCGCACGCACGATGGCGGCCGGACGTGGAACGAGATCAACGGAGGGCTTCGACCCGGCGCTGTCGCCAATTCGATTCGCGAGGATCCGCGCAAGCAGGGACTGCTCTACGCGGCGACAGAGACCGAGGTGTGGTTCTCCATCGACGACGGTGATCACTGGCAGTCGCTGAAGCGGAACATGCCGGCGGTGTCGGTGCGCGACATCCAGGTAAAGGACGACAGCTCGTGCCTGTGCTCCGACCTCGTCGCCGGCACTCACGGGCGGGGCTTCTGGATCCTCGACAACGTCACTCCGCTCCGTCAGCTCGCCGAGGCGCAAGCCGCGGGCGCCGCGTTCCTGTTCGCGCCGGCCACCGCTGTGAGGGTGCGCTACGGCACGAACGACCCCACCGAGTGGCCCCCGGAGCTGCCCCATGGGGACAACCCGCCTCCCGGAGGGATCATCGACTACTACCTCGCCGCCGATGTTGCCGGCCCGGTGACGCTGGACATCCTCGACGCGCGCGGTAGCGTCGTACGATCGCTGTCGAGCGCCGATCCGGTGCTGGTGCCAGACCCCGCGCTCGATCCCGCCGGGTACGATCGCATCTGCCGCGAGAATCCTGACGCGCCCAACTGCCGCGTGCCGATGTTCTGGCCGGCGCCGCAGATGGTCCTGTCCACGAAGAAGGGGATGCACCGCTTCTCCTGGGATCTGCACTACGAGCCGATCGGCGACGAGCCGCGTGCCGCCGGGGGCGATATTGGCGCGGTGCCCGGCCACACCTACCCGGACGTCGACGCGCCGTGGGCACCGCCCGGCACGTACACCGTCCGGCTCACTGTGAGTGGGAAGGAATACTCCCGGCCCCTCGCGCTTCGTCTCGACCCGAGGGTGCAGACTTCTGCCTCGGAGCTCGCGCACGCGGCCACGCTGTCGCGCGAGATGTACGACGCGGCGATTGCGGCCCATGCTGCCTACGACGAGGCGCGCGCGATGGTCGGCCGCGTCACCGACGCGAGCCTGAAGGCGGAGGTCGAGGCGCTGGCGCCGGCGCCGCGTCCTGCGTCACGCGGGTTCTTCCCTGGAGCCGCGCCGGAGGGCCCGCCGACGCTCAATGGCGTGAGCGACAGCCTGATGCGCGCGGCGATGGCCATGCAGGAAGCCGAGCTCGGGCCGACCGAGCGGCATGTGGCGGCGTGCGATGCGGCCAGGGCCGAGTACCGGGAGATCATGGCGCGCTGGAGCGCGCTGCGCACGCGCGCCGCGCCCTGACGGGTGCGCGAAGTGTCTTCTTTTTTATTGGTTGGGCAGACTCAGGCTAGCAACCCGCCGCTACAGATCTTCTAGGCGGAGTCCGGTGGGCGTTCTGCGATGACCCGGAGGGCCAGCGCCTGGACCTTGGCAACAGCTTCGTCGCGGTCCTGGCCATAACACAGCACGCCAGGCAGTGTGGGCACCTCGGCCAGCCAGCGGCCATCGGCTTCGCGTTCGAGCTCGATGGTGAAAGTCACTCCAGTACTGTATACCCGCAAACGGCTGTCCAGCAAGCGCGTGAAGCCGGCCTGTAATCACCTGAAGCGGAATCCGAACCGTCCGCCGGCCGCCAACGCGACGAACTGGGTGACGACGTCGGCATCGGTAGCGTTGAATGTGTACTCATTGATCCCGAGGAACGTCACCATCACCAAGAAGCCGATGCGCTTGTTGCCATCTCGATATGGATGGTTGCGAACAAGCCCGAACGCGTAGGCCGCCGCCAAGACCGGAATACCGGTCTCCTTCCCGTAGTGCCGCTTCGGTTGGGGCCGGGCCAGCGCCGACTCCACTCGTTCGAACCCGCGACAGGGCGAGGCTCTCACCAGGGGCCTTCCGGGAGCGCGGGTTCGGACTGTGGTCGACTTAGGCTGCGAGCGCGGTGGATACGCTACGATCCGGAACTGTCTACTGTCAGTTAGGCCGACCTTGCGGGATCGGAGAAACAATGCCCCTCGATGTGGAGATGCTCGCAGATCAGATCAACCGAGCCTTTCGGGGCGAGTCCTGGCATGGGCCTTCGGTGCGCGAAGTGCTGGCGGGTGTTTCGGCGGAAGACGCCGCAGCTCATCCAATAGCCGGCGCTCACAGCATTTGGGAGATCGTCCTTCACCTGACCGGTGGATACAACTTGGTTCTTCGGCGGGTTCATGGAGAACGCGCGCAGCTCTCGCCGTGGGAAGAGTGGCCTCCAGTGGCGGAGTTCAGTTCGGAGGCCTGGCGCGAGAGCCAGCACACTTTGGAGCAACTGAATCAGCAGCTCCAGAGCGCCGTGCGCGCCTTCCCCGCGGAGCGCCTTTCGCAGGAGCTGGGTTCCGAGTACTCGGCGTACATTCAGTTCTGCGGCACGCCTCAGCACGACCTGTACCATGCGGGCCAGATCGTTCTTCTCAAGAAGGCACTCGCGGCCTCGCGAGGAACTCCACGGGTATACGATCGGACTCCCACGGAGCGCTCATTGTGAAACGGAACGATCTCCTGAGTGCGACGTCGATACTCTCCGTGCTTCTGCTTGCCCTGCACATCTCGCAGGACATCGTCTTCGGCTTCGACCGCGCGGGGCTCAACCATCTCGTCGGCGTCGCGATCCTGCTCGTGTTGGTCTGCGGTGCATTGTTCCTGCGGGAACGGCGATCAGGAACAGTGATCATGCTACTCGGCGGCATCATGGCTGCCGGGATGCTGCCCCTCCACATGCGGAATGGACTGCGCCCGGAATTTCTCGAGAAGAGCGGCGCCCTGCTGTTCATCTGGACTCTCTATGTCCTCGGAGTGAACGGTGCGTTCTCCGTGATCCTCGCCGTCCAGGCGTTGCTCACTCGCCGGACCGCCGCGTCTGAAGCGGCACGCTAGCCAAACGAATCAATCTAGCCAACCAGCTCCAGCAGGCCGTCGAGCACTCGCGACAACTCTTCTTCCGACGCGCGGCCGAGTCGCTTTCCGATCCATTCGGTCGAGAGGGTCCGGATCTGGCTGATCTTCACCCACGAGCGCTTCGGCAATTTCGACATCGTCAACTCGAGGGTCAACGGATATCCGGCTCGGGGCTCCTGGCTGGTCAGCGCCACCGCGATGACGGTTCCCGACCGCTCGTTGAAAACATCGTGGCTCAACACCAACACCGGGCGCTGACCGGCTTGCTCGTGGCCCCGGACGGGGTTCAAGTCGGCCCACCGAATCTCGCCCCTCAGTATTCGGGCCATGACTCCGCCGTCGCGGCCATCCCTTCATCGGCCAGGCGCCGCTCTTCGGCTGGGTCCAATTTGGCGCACTCTTCGGCCAGCCGCGTCCGCGCCAATCGGGCGAGCTTCTCGGCCAGGGCCGATTCAACCGCCTGGCTCCGATTCTTGAACCGATGCCGGGCCACGAGGTCGTCCACGCGATCCAGCAGCGCGGCATCGAGTGTCAGGGCGACCTTGGCCTTTGGCATGGTGGTATGACCATATATCATACCATTCAGACGCGGTTCCAAAACGCGGAATCACCGTTCTGGCTTGAGTTTGGCCGTCCAGTTCATGACAACGGTGACTGGCCCGCGGAACGATGGGTTGGCCAGCGACGCCACGAGGAATCGCCGGCCGCTTGCATCGACGTCGTAGTCTGCAAAACCGCTCCGTTCAGGCATGAACGCGTTCGAATGTCGGAAGAGGGGTGAAGCCGTGCCCACCGCGAGCACGCGGCCGTAGACGACCGGACTGGCCATCAAGGTCCCGTCCGGTGCCAGGTAATAGAGCTCCTTGCCGTCGGCACGCCACCGCGGCTGGGCCCCACCACCGGGCGACGCGGATAGTTTGACTGCGCCATCTGGGAACGATTGGACGAACACCTGCTGGGCGCCTGCTTCGTCGGAGTCGTACGCGACCCAACGGCCGTCCGGCGAAAACCGAGCCCCCCTCTTGTTGTACGCATCACGAATGAGCGGCGTCGGTGTCACGCGGCCGCCCAGCGCCAACGCCACGACGTTTGAGTTGAACGCCGGTGGTTCCTGGGCGGTGAGCAGCAAGACCCGGCCGTCACGCGACCAGTCGGTCGGAGATTTGTTCGTATTGGAGATATGTAAGGCCTGCGCCGTGTCAGCCGACCTGTTCACGTCCGCCACCCACACATCGGAGTTGCCTGTCCGAGGCATATCGTTTGCAAACGCCACGCGGTCGCCGCCGGGTGCCCAGACCGGCGCGTCGGCGTTTGCGTCGGTGGTCAGGCGTGATCCGCCGCCGCCGGCCGCATTGATCACCCACAAATCCGTGAACGAGCCCGACTCTGCGAGCCTGATGACCGCCACCCGCCGGCCGTCCGGAGAGAGCGCAAAGTCGCGGTAGGGCGCCGGCGGTCCCACAGCGCCGATACGACGGCCAGAGCGATCCAGCCAGGTCAGCTCGAACAGCGGCCTCGACGCGGCCCGAAAGGCGAGTACCCCATTTGCCGATGCCGAAATCGCGAACTCGCCCCCAACCGCACCGGCCGAGACTCGAGCCGCGATCGGAACTGCCTCGCCCCTGAGCCGCAGCCCGACCTCATCGAGCGATTGCGCGACATATGTCCCGTCGTTCTCCGGCGCGTACACTCAGGAATCCGGGCGGTGCCCAGGCGCGTGCAAACGAGCTCTCCACCAGCCGTGTGGGACCCTCGCCGTGAAGTCCTCCAACGTCGATCGCCGGCTTCGCTCCGTCGGTGTTGTAGTACACGGAGTACAGAAATCTCTCAGAATCCTGGAGAAACTGCGGGAACCGGTGGCTTCGCTCGCCGGCAGCCAGCACTGTCAGCTGAATTGGCCGCCCGCCAGCCGCGTCGACCCGCCACAGCGGGCCTTCCGAGGCCGGAGCGAAAACAATGACCCCCGCGGCGTTCCAGGCGCCGCCGCGGCCGCCAACTGCCTCACAGACCCTCTGCACAGGTCCGCCAGTTGCCTCGACTTTGACGAGCTGCCGGTTGGAGAAGAACGCGATCGACCGGCTGTTGGGAGACCAGAACGGAAACGCCAGAGCGTCCGCAGCCGCCACGGCGTGCGCCTCGCCGACGTCGAATTCATGGACGAACAGTGCGGTCTGGCCATCAGGGCGTGCCGCCACGTATGCCATGCGACGGCCATCGGGCGAGAGCACCGGCACCACGACGTCGGCCTGGCCAACCGAGGGCACGACGAAGCGCGTCGCAACAGCCGCCAACTCGGAACGGGGCTCGTTCCGCCGGACCACCCACGAGGTCGCCGCCGCCGTCAGGATAGCCACGCCCAACGCCCCGAGGATCAGCGCGGCCCGCCGGCGTTGCCAGTGGACCTCAGGCGAAGCCGGTGGAACAGGTTCGGACACGGCCTCGAGCGCAAAGACGATGTCGCGCGCAGACTGGAACCGCTCGTCGCGCTGCTTGGCGAGGCAGCGATGGACGACCCGGGCCACGCCAGCCGGCACTTCGGGGTTGACGATCGCGATCCCTGAAGGTTCCTCCTTGAGAATCGCGGCGAGAGACTCGGTCGCGCTAGCGCCAGGAAACGCACGTCGCCCGGCCAGCATCTCGTAGAACACGGCGCCGAGCGCGAAGACATCTGCGCGCGCGTCGACCTCCTCGCCTCGCACCTGTTCGGGCGCCATGTATCCCGCCGTGCCGATCACCGCTCCTGGCAGCGTGACGGTGGACCGGTCATCGGCATCGCCTCCTTTACGGGCGAGTGTCGCGATGCCGAAATCCAGGATCTTCACGTGTCCGTCCGTCGTGACGAACAGGTTCTCCGGCTTGACGTCGCGATGGACCACTCCTTTGTCGTGAGCCGCTGCCAGCCCTCGGGCGATCTCCGTCACGTACTCGAGCGAGCGCCGAACGCCGAGCGGTCGATCCATCAGCGCCCGTAATGTGCAGCCCGACAGCAATTCGAAGGCGACGAACGGCGTGTCGCCGCTGGTACCGACTTCAAAGACCACCAGGATGTTCGGGTGATTCAATGCGGCAGCGGCGCGGGCTTCCCGCTCGAATCCGGCCAGGCGTCCGCGGTCATGCGCGAACTCACCTGGCAACACTTTGAGGGCCACGTCGCGCCGGAGGTCGAGGTCGCGCGCGCGGTACACCTCGCCCATCCCACCCGATCCCACAGGGGCGATCACTTCGAAGTGTCCGAGGCGGGTTCCAGCGGCGAGGGCCATGGGACCGACTGGGTGTCGGAGTCGCTAGCAATATAGCACCGCGTCGTTCCATCTTCGGCTCGCATCGCGGTGACGTGCGGCCCTACGTTCGATCGCTCTGAGACGATCCTCTGAGCCGCTGAGGATTCTCCATCGCCTCGAGACGGACCCGCCGGCGCCGATCACCGATCGAACCCTCGCGAACCCCGCGAACCCTCGCGAACCCCGCGAACCCCGCGAACCCCGCGAACCTCCGCGAACGCTATGGCCTCCGTCTCAGCCTCGTGGTGGCGAAGACGCGATACGATCGCGGCCCGGAGGACACCATGAAAGCCGTGCTCGCGTGCCTGCTGCTGGCCGCCGCTCCCTGTCTCGCGCAGGAGCCGCCGCGCGCCGACGCGCCGCCGCCCGATCCGTGGTTCTCGACGTTCTCGATCATCGCGTTCGATCCGGCGACGGGCGAGCTCGGCGTCGGCGTGCAATCGCGCGCGTTCGCCGCCGGCGCCGCGGTGCCCTGGGCCGTGGCCGGCGTCGGCGCCGTCGCCACTCAGGCCTCGGCCAATCGCAGCTACGGTCCGAAGGCAATCGCGCTGCTGCAGCAAGGGCTGTCGCCCGCCGAGGTGGTGAAACGCATCACGGACGAAGACCCCGGCCGCGACACCCGTCAGGTGGCGGTCATCGACACCAAGGGCCGATCGGCGGTCTACACCGGCAAGCGCGTGATCGACCGCAATTCCGACCCGAACGATCTCGTTCACCTGGGCGGCTATGCGGGCCACGTGACCGGCGTGAACTTCTCCGTGCAGGGCAACACGCTGGCCAGCGTCGAGGTCGTCAAGGCGATGGCCGCGGCCTACGAGGCCGGCAAGGGATCGATGGCGGATCGGCTGATGGATGCGCTGGACGCCGGGCAGTCGAAAGGCGGCGATACGCGCGGCATGGAGTCGGCCGGCATCCTCGTGGTGAAGCCGCTGCCGCCCAACTCCGAGTCCACCGTCGAGCGCATTGTCGACATCCGAGTCGACGACAGCGAGAACCCGTTCAAGGAGCTGCGCCGGCTGCTGCAGATGACCCAGGGCGAGCCGGCGCGGCTCACCGAGCGGTCGGCGCAGCTGGCCAAGGACGGCAAGTTCGCGGAAGCCGTGGCCGAGCAGAAGAAGGCGCTGGAGATCAACCCCCGCGCCGAGAACCTGATCTACGCGCTGGCGCAGCGCTACGCGCAGGCCGGCGACACGGCGCGCGCCCTCGAACAGCTTGCTGTTGCGATCAAGCGTCAGCCGCGGCAGTGGAAGGCCCAGGCCGCCGCCGATCCCGTCTTCGCGAAGATCAAGGACCAGCCCGCGTTCGCACAGCTCGTCAAGTAGGCGACGCCGGCGGCAGTCGGCAATAAGGTCCGCGAGGTCGGAAGGCGACGGCCGGACTTCATCGGTGGGCCCAACGAACCGGCCGCGAGGGCAAGCGTAGAATACGCGACGATGCGCAATCCCCTTCACGTCTCGCTCGTCGTGGTGTGCCTGGTCTTGTTACGCGCGGCATCGCTCAACGCGCAGCGCACGGCCGAATCGCGTAACGTCGTGCTGGTCGGTCACAACGATTTAAACGGCCAGGGCGATGGCGGGGAGGGGCTCGCACTTCAGCAATTTCCTGATGGGCGGCGCATTCTCTACCTCGCGCACGAGGCGGCCGAGCGATGCCTCAGCGTCATCGACGTCACGACACCGGAACGTCCGGTGCTCGTGAATCAGTTGCCCTCGCCGACTCCAGGCGTGACGCGCTGCAACTCGCTGGGCCTGTCCGGCAGCGTGCTCGCCGTGGCGAACCAGGCCGCCAAAGCCGGCGGCCAGCGCGCGGGCATGTGGGTGCTCGACGTCTCGGATTTCAAGAAGGTGTCGACGGCGAAGAGCCTGGACGACTTGAGCCTCTCGTTCTTCGACACCTCAGGCCCCGATTCGCGCGGCGTGCACAACCTGTGGTTCGTGGACGGCGAGTTCGCGCATCTCTCGACGGGAATGCCCGACTTCCACCCCACCAGTCCGCAGGACGATCAGATCTGGGTAGTGGTGGACCTGCGCAATCCGCGCCAGCCGCGGGAAGTGGGCCGCTGGTGGCTGCCTGGAACGCGGAAGGACGATCGATGCCTTCCCGGGTGCCTCCCAGCGCGGCACAAGCCGTTCGACGATGGGTATCGGCCGCACCAGGTCGAGATCTGGCCCGACCACGCCGACCGGGCGTACGTCGCCTACATCGATGGCGGCGCGATGATCTTCGACATCTCGGGACTCGCCGCGGTGAAGTCAGGCACGGCACAGACCTTCACGCCGCGCCTCATCAGTCGCGTCGACTTCCATCCGCCGTACCCGGCGTGGACGCACACGTTTCAGCCGATGTTCGCGCGCAAGCTCGCGTGGGCGTCGGATGAGGACGTGCAGGACAATTGCAAGGACGCGCCCAAGCTGGTGTGGCTGCTCGACATTCAGGACGAAACGCATCCCGTCATCATCGGGACGGCTCCGCTTCATTCCAACGACGGCGAACTATGCACGCGCGGCGGCCGTTTCGGCGCGCACAATCTGCATCCGAACTTCCCCGGGCCGCTCTACAAGCGACTGGAGAACACCACCGTCGCCAGCTGGTTCAACGGGGGTGTACGAATCTTCCGCGCCGTCGAGGGACCGAAGGGTGTGCCTGGCGCGCCGCCGCACGTCGAAGAGATCGGGTTCTACATCCCGGAGGCGCCGCCCAGGAATCCGAACGGCACGATCCAAATCAACCACGCGATCGTGGATGAAAAGGGATTGATCTACGCCAACGATCGCTTCACCGGTGGGCTCTACATCCTTCGATATACGGGCAGCGTGCCGATGGATTGAGCGAACAGCGTTATGCTAACCGCGAGACGGGCCCTAATGCTGGAGGTCGAGATGAGCCGACTGAATCTGGTGTTCTGCATGTGTCTGGCGCTCGCGCCGGCGATTCCGGCGTGGGCGCAGACCGAACAGCACGATCACACTGCGAAGACCGGCGCGATCAAGGCCGGCACCGTGAACTTCGAGACATCCTGCAATCCGGCGGTGAAGGCCGACTTCAACCTCGCCGTCGCCGAGCTCCACTCCTTCTGGTTCCCCGAAGCGCGCGCGCTCTTCGAGGGCATCCTCGAAGAAGGATCCCGATTGTGCCATCGCCTACTGGGGCATCGCGCTGACGCACTGGGGCAATCCGTTTGCCGGCCAGCGCTCGCAGCAGACCATTGCCAGCGGCAAGGCCGCGATCGACAAGGGCCAGTCGACCGGGCACCCGACGGCGCGTGAGAAGGGCTACATCGACGCGGTGGCGGTCCTGTTCTCCAACAACGACGTTGCCACGCAGCGCTCGCGCGTCGTCGCCTATGAGGGCGCCACCGAGCTGGTCGCGAGCCAGAACCCCAACGACATGGAGGCGCGGATCTTCTGGGCTCTGGCCATCGCGCAGACGGCGCTGCCTAGCGACAAGACGTTCGCGCAGAACCTGCGCGCCGCCGAGATCCTGGAGCCGCTCTACGCGAAGAACCCGAATCATCCCGGTCTGGCGCACTACATCATCCACGCCTACGACGTGCCGGCGCTGGCGGCCAAGGCGCTGCCGGCGGCGCGCGCCTACGCCGACATCGCCCCGTCGGTGCCGCACGCGCTCCATATGCCGTCGCACACCTTCACCCGCGTCGGCGAATGGAAGGCGTCGGTCGAGACCAACATTCGTTCCGCGGACGAAGCCGACAAGACTGGCGGCGGGATGGGAGAGGGACTGCATGCCCGCGACTACATGACCTACGCCTACCTCCAGATGGCGATGGACACGCAAGCACGGGCGGTCGTTGATCATGCCCAGGCCGTGGCGTCGAAGGTGCCGCCCGCCGGTTCACCGGCCGGAGGCGCCAACAGCTTCGCGCTGGCGGCCATCCCGGCCCGCTACGCGATGGAGCGTCAGCAGTGGGCGGACGCGGCGAACGCTGGCTCCGTCGGCCGCGCCGAACACCCCGTACACCGAGGCGATCACCTATTTCGCGCGCGCGATTGGCGCCGCGCGTTCGGGGAAGCCGGATGACGCGAAAGCGGACATCGCCAAGCTGGCCGAGATTCACGAGCGCGAACTCGACATGAAGGACGCGTACTGGGCCGAGCAGGTGGACATCCAGCGCCGCGTGGCCGAAGCGTGGGTGCTGTTCGCCGAAGGGAAAAAGGACGACGCCATCAAGGCGCTGGCGGCGACCGCCGACGCCGAGGACGCCACCGACAAGTCGGCGGTGACGCCCGGCCCGCTCGCGCCGGCGCGCGAGCTGCTCGGCTTCATGCTGCTCGAAGCCGGCCGACCGAAGGAAGCGCTGGTGGCCTTCGACGCAACCATCAAGAAGGAGCCGAACCGTTTCCTCGGGCTCTATGGCGCCGGCAAGGCGGCCGAAGCGCTGAAGCAGACGACGCGAGCGAAGGGCTACTACAAGCAGCTGGTCGCCATCTGCAAGGACGCCGGCTCCGAGCGTCCGGAGCTGGCGCACGCGCGGAAGATGGCGAACTAGCGGTGCGCACGGTTGCCGATCGCAGTGGCAGCAGAGTAACAGGTTCGCGGGAAGTCGCATCAGAGGAGACAGCATGGACAACGTAAGGCTTCTGAAGAATCTCTACGACGCATTCGGCCACGGCGATGTCCCAACCGTTCTTGGCTCGATGAGCCCGGACATCAGGTGGCATCAGGCGGAGAGCAATCCCTACATGCCCAGCGGCGACGCCTTTGTGGGGCCGGACGCCGTCCTGAACAATGTCTTCATGAAACTAGGTACAGAATGGGACGGCTTCACTGTCCACCCAAAATCATTCCACGGCGCCGGCGACAGCGTCATCGTCGAAGCGCGCTACAGCGGAACGTACAAGGCGACGGGCAAGAGCATTGACGCCCAGGTCTGTCACGTGTGGGACGTCAAAGACGGCAAGGTCACCAGGTTTCAGCAGTACGTCGACACAGCGAAGATCCAGGATGCCATGGGAGCGAGATAGAGGGTCCCATCACAGAATTCCAAGGGCCGGGGCGTTGCTGGTTGGGCCATCGGGCAACGCGGCAGGCCGCGGGTCTGGACGACAGGCTGTTCTGATCTGACTTCCGCTGGAGGCGATATCGACGGCGCGATCTCCCGCGACCTCCGAGATCGTGGCGCCGGTCACTGATTCGCTCGCGCCCGCGGCGCGGTCATGAACCACACCAGGCGGCTCGAGGCCTGGAACGCCCAGTTGTAGGCGCGCTCCGGCCGGTTCGCGTCGATCGTGAGCGCCGTGGCCAGCAGGCGATCGAACCGGCGCCGGAACCGGCGCGCCAGCGCCGGGTCGGTCGCGAAGTAGAGGCCCATCGCGAAGGTCATCGCCAGTTCGGTGCTGTGGCGCTCCATGCCCTGGGCTTGCGCGTCCGGCGCCTCGTCGACGCTCGCGTCGCCGAAGCAGTCGATCACGTAGTAGGCGCGCGATCCGTCCGGCACGAATCCCTTCCGATCGAGAAACTCGCACCAGCGCACGATCATCGGCGGGATGCGCGCGTCGGCGGTGACGAGCCAGGCGTGGAACAGCGCGTCCATCAGGATGGCCGTCATCCACGCCGAGGTCGCCCCTGGAAGGAGCGACTCGTTCGGGTCGTAGAGCGCCCAGTGCTGGCGGAACGACCCGTCGGCAGGCCGGCCGTCAGGCGGCTGCCGCTGATGTGGGTCCAGGGCGTCCACATACGCGCGGATGCGGTCCCAGTAGACGCCGTCGCCGGTCAGCTCCCACCCGTGCAGCACCCCCAGCAGACCGTACGCCTCGTGACGGGGGCTCCAGAACGGCCGTCCGGCTTCCGGATCGGTGCCGAGCGGCGGCTGCGTGTAGCGCTCCGGCCGGTAGACGGGGTCCCAGTGCGTGAGGCAGTAGCGCGCCATCGTCACGCCCGCCTCGCGCGCGCGCGGGTCGCCGGTCAGCAGGTAGTGCAGGTGCATCGCGCGCGGGTAGACGTACTTCACGTCCGGTCCCTTGAGCGTGAAGTACCCCGCGTCCGGACCGTCCGTCGCCATGTGGGTGCGCATGAAGTGCGCGCCATGGAACGCGGCCTCGAGGAAGCGGCGATCGCCAGTGCGTGCGTACTGCGTGTACCAGCACGTGGGCCGATCGAAGAGCCAGTGGTGGTAGACGCTGCTATCGAGATACGCGAGCGATCCCGGGAAGCTGCGCTCGACGAACGCGTCGTAGCCGGCGAAGCGGCCGTGCGGGTCGGCGGGCACCTGGGGACCCGCGACGCCGGACGCGCAGAGCCACGCGGCCGGCAGGAGGGCGAACACACGCGGACCGCGCAAGCCGTCCGGCGCGAGCAGGACTTCCTCGGCATCAGGAGGAGCACCGTCCGGCGCTGGGTGTCCGGCTTCACCGAGCCGGACCTGGAGGGTCCCGTGCTCGACGGGGTCCACCCTCAGCCGCACCCTGAGCGATCGGATCGATCCGTCACGCCCTCCGGTGCGCCCCCCTTGGGCGCCACGGCTCCAGCGCGTCGATCCAGGCCGGGAGCGGGCGGCCCCGGTCGTCAAGGACGACGACGCGCGAGGCATCGCGCACGAGACCGGGCGGTAGCGGCACGCCGAATGTGACAGGCGTGGGTCCCGAGACGCCCTCGGCCGGCGCGAGCCGCACACGAACGGTCGTGGCCCGGGCCGCGGCTATGCCGGTCGCCGCTATGCCGGTTACTGCGGCGGCGGCGGTCGCCGCCAGGAACGCTCCGGCGCGTCACCGCCGAACCCGCGCGCGGTTTGGCGTCCATCGCGGCGCGCTATCCTATCACCGCGCTGGTCACGCATCATGTCGTGGGTTCGCATCGGCTTCGTCATCGGGCTGCTGGCCGTCCCGGCCTGCGGGACATCCGGGAGCGGCGGCATCGGCGCGGTCAGCTGCGGCAGCACCGAGACCGTAGGGACGCTCCAGCCCGGCGTCGTGAAGATCGCCATCACCGGCACCGCCACCGACCAGCTCGATCCCGAGGCCTGGATGTATCGCTACGCCGAGCGCCTCGCCGCCGAGCTCCTCCTCCGGCCCGAGTGGGTGGTTGTGCCCTTCGACAAGTCGTGGGAACTGGCGGGGAAGGACGTCGTCGACCTCGTCGCGACCAACCTGGCCAGCTTCGCCGACCGCGTCAGCCCGGGCGGCACCTTCTCGGCGCCATTCCTGTACGAGCGGCGGGCGCTCCGGATCCGCGCCGCCGACCGCAATCGCTACAGGACCATCGGCGACTTCGTCGGCAAGAGAGTCGGTGCCGTCACCGGGATGGCCGCGCACCGCGACCTGCTCGCGCGCGCACCCGAGGGCGTGCAGGTGGTGGCCGCAGCCACCTTCCCCGAGCTCTACGCGCAGTTCGACAACGGCGGGCTCGACGCCATCGCCCAGGCGGAGTACTTCATGCTCGACGGGCGCATCATCCCGTCCTATGGCCCGGAGATGGTGCTCATCGACCATCATGATTTGAACGAGGGCCAGCGCGAGGAGTCGGTGTTCGTCGTGCGCGACAAGAGTCAGGGCCTGCTCGAAGCGGTCAACGCCTTCGTGAAGCGGACGCCATTTCCGCTGCACATGCCACCGAGCTCGTAGCGGTTCTCGCCGCTTCGGCTCGCACGATCGAGCGAAATGCGAGGGCTTCCCCAGCGTACCGGCCCGCATCGCGTTGGCGAAGTGCAGAAGATCCTCGGCTGCGGCATGGACCGACCCCGCGCCGCTGAGGAAGCTCAGGTCCTTGTCGGGGTTGGTCGCGACCACGAGCTTCGCGCCGTCGTTGCTGAACCGGTACGGCAAAACCCGGCCGGGCATCAGTTGCTGGCTTGTTTCGTCCGTCGCGCCCGCTTGCGTAGCAGCTCGTTGAGCGCCTGGAAAGGGTGGTGGCGATGGCGTAAACGCGACGCTGAACATGACTCCTCCGGCTCTTCCGAGACCACTCGCGCTCAGACGTAGAGCCGCCGCAGCATGTCGGCGGCCGATTCGTCGAGCTGCTCGGCGCGGCGAACGTCTTCGAACCGGTTCAGCAGATCGTCCGGCGCGCAGCCGCTGCTTCTCGGCGCCGCGGAAGTCGTGAATCACCTGGCCGCGGTGCATCATGACGAGGCGATCGCCGAGGTGGGTCGGCCTGCTGCATCGAGTGCGTCACCATCAAGCGTCGTCAGCTGGTCGCGCGCGACGATCTCCTCGCTCAAGCGAATGACCTGATCGGCGCTCTTGGGATCGAGCGCCGCCGTGTGCTCGTCGAGCAGCAGCAGCTTCGGCTTGCAGCCACGACGCCATCAGCAGCGTCAGCGCCTGCCGCTGACCGCCCGACAGCGTGCCGATCGGATTGTCCAGGCGCTCCTTCGAGGCCCATGTTCAGGCGGCGCACGCGATCGCGGAATTCACGACGCATCGACTTCGACAACGCCCAGCCGAGTCCGCGCGGCCGGCCGCGGCGCGCGGCGAGCGCGAGGTTCTCGGCGATCGACATCGACGGCGCCGTGCCGCTGAACGGATTCTGGAAGACGCGGCCGATGAGCGCGGCGCGGCGGTGCTCGGGCCAGCGTCGTGATCGTCCGTGCCGTCGAGCGTCAGCGTGCCGGCGTCGAGCGAGAAATCCGCCGGCGATCGCGTTCAGCAGCGTCGACTTTCCCGATCCGTTCGTGCCGATGACGATGACGAACGAGCCTTCGTCGATCGTGAGATCGACGCCGCGGAGCGCGCGCACTTCGTTCGGCGTGCCGGCGTTGAACGTCTTGAAGACGCCTTGAATCTCCAGCATGGCGTCAGCCCTCGACCGCCCGCGGACGCCGCCGCAGCCGCGTGACGAGCGACGGCAGCACCAGCGCGACGAACACGAACACGGCGGTGATCAGCTTCAGGTCGTTCGGGTTGAGGCCGCCGCGCAGCGCCAGCGCGACGATCAGACGGAACAGCACGGAGCCCATGACCGCGCCGATGATGACGAAGCCAAGCGCACGGACGCCGACCAGCGCCTCGCCGATGATGACGCTGGCGAGTCCCCACACCACCATGCCGATGCCCATCTGCACGTCGGCAAATCCCTGATACTGCGTGAGCAGCGCCGCCGGCCAGCGCGATCAGGCCGTTCGACACGGCGAGGCCGAGGACGATCATGTTGTCGACGTTGACGCCGAGGGCGCGAATCATCTGCGCGTTGTCGCCGGCGGCCTGCATCGCCGTGCCGAGGTTGGTCCGGAAGAACAGATAGAGCGTGCCGGCCGACGCCGGCCGCCGCGCCGAGCGCGAGCACGAGCACGCCGGCGTCGCGCGCGCTCACTTCCCAGCCGAGACAGGTGGATCGTCTCGCGACCCGAGCACCCGCTGGACTGCGGCTTCCGCCATCGACGCCAGCGTCCGCTCCGACGAGCAGCGGCACGTTGCTCTTCCCCATGATGTGCAGGTTCACGGAGTAGAGCGCCGTCATCACGAGGATGCCCGGACAGCAGGCCGTTGATCTTGAACCTCGTGTGGAGGACGCCCGTGGTCGTCCCGGCGAGCGCTCCCGCCGCGAACGCCGCGCCGCAGGCCGCGAGCGGGTGGACGCCGGCCACGATCAACACCGCCGCGACCGCGCCGCCGAGCGTGATCGAGCCTTCGGCCGTGATGTCGGGGAACGTCGAAGATCCTGAAGCTGATGAACACGCCGAGCGCCAGCAGCGACAGGATGAGCCCGATCGTCAAGGCGCCGATCAGCAGGAGCATGACGGTGACATCCGTTCACGGCCGGCGCTAGGCGGCCGGCTCATCGCCGGCGATCCGCCCGATCCAGCAGGCCCCGCGTCACGAACTCGCTCTCGCCGGCGCCGGCGATCGCCGCGATCGTCGTTGAGCAGGTGCAGCACGCCGAGCAGCTGATCCGGTTCGAACAGGCCCGCCACGGTCTCGTCGAGATCGATCAACGCCTTTGCGAAGCGGACGAAAGCGGAAGGCCGCGGCATGGAAGTGTCCGAGCACGTCCGGCGCGATCGGCCGCAGCTGCTCTGCAGCCCACCGATCCGAGCCGCGTGGCGCGGCTGACGACACCGGCGACGAGCGCCACGCTTCCGCGAAACGCCCGCTCGGCCGTGAACGTGAGTCGCGTGCGCACGCCGGGATGCGAGAAGAATCCGCCAGCGTCCAGCGGCTCGGTCGGCGAGCGCCGCAGCGCGGCGCCCACCAGTCCCGAGGTCTCCGCCACGATCACGACGCCGAGCGACGGTCGCATCCGTCGACGTCCAGGCACGCGCCGAGGCAGTCGCGATAGACCCGACCGAGCCGCCGCGCTGCATCGCCTCGAAGCGGATCAGATGCGAGAAGCGTCCCTCGCACGCCAGGCCGTACAGCAGACGGATGTCGGCCGCCAAGGCGCCGGTGGCCACGAGGTAGTCCGCGACGTTGGTGCCGTCGCCCGGCTGATACGCCGTGGCGCCCGCCACCGAAATCAGCTCGCCGAACCGCGCCCGGCAGTCCGAGAAACTGTCGCCGAACGCGCCGATGCCGACGGCGAACGCCGGCGCGATCGATTCGAAGCTGCTGCAGTGCTCTTCGGCGAACGCTCCGGCTACCAGCGGCGCGGGCGACCCGATCGCCCGGCAGTTCAGGGTGGCGAGCGCATCGAGGTCGAACACTTCGATTCCGACGCCGCCGGTCTCAATCTGACGGGACCGCTCGCGAGCCGCCGGCGTCGCGCCTGCGACGGGCGGCGCGAGCAGCAGCGGGTCGAGGCGACTGATACGCAGAGTCTTGCCGACGCGGATGCGACGGGTTGACGACCTGGAACGTCCCGTTGATCCGGTTGAGCTGCTGGTAGAACTTGACGAGCACGCCGACGCCGGCGGAGGTCAAGAAGCTCACCTGCGCGCAGTCGA
Organism: uncultured Acidobacteriota bacterium; assembly: GCA_963709325.1. Lineage (GTDB taxonomy): Bacteria > Acidobacteriota > Vicinamibacteria > Vicinamibacterales > UBA2999 > VFZN01. The sequence goes on from CAVPVV010000003.1 coordinate 2,443,691, forward strand.
CCCTGATGTGGTGACTGCCCTCGCGAATCACGTCGCTCAAGGCGGCGTCGAGATGGTCGCACCAGTAGCCGTCGAGCCGGCCGATGAGCTCGACGTCGACGAATCTCACCTGTGCGCTTGCGGGTGATCTGCATGAGTCGCGTACTTCTGCTCAGCGACCGGGCGTCGGGCTGTTCCTGTGGACGCCGGTCGTCGTCGACGACGACCGTCGCGCCTGCCAGCACCGTATCGGGGACGCGCCACGGCTCTCGCAGATTCTTCAGCACGTGTCGTGTTCACCGAGAGATAGGGCGGCACGACATCCAGCACGTCACGAATCGGGATGCGGGCCATGTCCGCACCGTCGAGCACATCGGCGGCGAGGAGTCCGCCCAACCGGCCGATCTGGTAGAAATCAGGGCCCACGTCGAACAGCGTGCCGCGATCTGGCGCTCCTGGAAGAATGGTGAACACCGGGAGGCGCCTGCGCTGCGACGCCGCGATGACCGATCCGATTGCCGCGATGACCGTGTTGTCGCCCCCGACCCAGATGGCCTGCGCACTCCTGGAGTAGAGCGAGCGGAGTGCTTCGCCCACCGCCGGGGTGTTGTCGGCGTTCGCCTCGAGCAGCGTGAGCTTCATCTGGCTGGCGACCTCGCGCGCCTCGGTCACGAACGCCAGCGAGTTCGCTTCGGCGGGATTCCACACCACACCGATGCGCTGCGAGCGTGGGCAGCATCTGGCGCGCGATCTGAAAGGCCCGTTCAACCGGCGGGAAGATACCCTGTCCGACGAGGTAGGGCGGATGTTTGAGCGGATCCGCGCGGTCGAGGCCGATGCCCGCCACGAACGGATCGGCCACGACCGTGAAGACGTGCCGGACCTTGCCTTCGCGATTGTTGTTCGCCACCGCCTGCATCGACGGCGTGCTCGACGTGATCACGAGATCGTACTCGCCGCCCGTGATCTGACGGGCGATGGCGATGCCGGTCGGCATGTCGCCTTGCGCGTTGAACCGATCGATCGTCAGCGCGCTCGCCGTCTCGATAGCCCACGTTCGGCGAGCGCCTCCAGCGTTCCGCGCACACCGTCGTCCAGGATCACGCTGCTGGCGTGCTGCAGCACCGCGACGCGGAGCGATCGCCGCCGGGGCCGAACCCGAACGTCGCTCGAGGTCGGTGAAGAGGAGGGTCGCCGACAACAGCCCGATCAGGCCGAGGCCGGGCCCGAGACGCTTGGCGAGGTACAGCATTGGGGGCCGCAGGGCTGTAAGTCTCGATTCAGCCGCGGCTCACTGTCAACGCTCGTTCGTGAGAATCGGGACTGCTGTGCTGGCGAGAGGCCGAGGCATTTACTTCGCGTCCGCTTCGGGCATGACCTGTAACAGCACCGCCGGACTCACCGAGACATCGCCGCTGAACGGACGGCTGTAGGCCGCGATCAGCACGATCGCGACGCCGGCCCCGGTCGCGAAGATGGTCAGGATGATTCGGTTTGCCAGGCGATTGTCGCTGTGCACCATGGCGATGGCGATCATCGTCAGGAAGGCTTGCGCGAATAGCGCCGCCCATTTCACCCAGCCGGTCGACGACTGGCTGAGGATGACGCGCTGACGCCGCGCATCGAACGCGGTCTGCAGCGACGATACGATCTCGCGCTGAGCCGCGGCCTGTCCCGCACCGTCCGGTGTGAGCGAGATCGCAAACCCCAAGGCCTCCTGCAGCGAGGCGGGAATGAGCGTGAGCGTCGCACTGCTGCTGGCCATCGCTGGCCACTCCTCCGTGACCGCGGCTTCGATGTGACGCCGCACGAGCTCGCGCAGGCGGACCTCGACCTCGCCTGGGAGTCCTTTGGCGAGAAGCACGACGGCACGAAGCGCGCTCGCTTCCCGGTTGACCGCGGCGTGGGCGCGGTCGGAATCGCTCCAGACCTGCGCGGCCAGAAAGCCCACGAGCAGCGCGAACACCACGGAGAGCGGCGGCAGCATGCCCGGCGAGATCGCCTTGAACGCGCGAGCACGTTCGCCAACTGCGAGGGTGGTGATCAGGTAGTACACGCCGGCGGTGAGCGCGTAGGTCACCACCAGGATGATCACCGTCATCCACACGACCGGAAGATTGAGGAGCCAGTCGCCCATGCCTTCTCCTTGTAGACTGCCGTGGAAGCGCGCTCTTCATTCAGCGTCAAGCGACACCGAATGGTCAACCTGGGGGACGACATGGATCGTTTTCAGCCTGGCAGACGTAAGCTCTTCAGTCTGGCCGCCGCCGCGGCCGCCACGGGCATGTTTGGCGGCGTCGATCTCCTCGCTGCGGCGCAGCCGGGCCCAGACCCTGTCCGCTCGAACCGGCGGCTGCGCGCCGCATTCTCCAATCTCGGACTGCAGGTGACCTGGTGCGCCCAAGGCAAGCAGGCCGCCGAGTTCTGGGGGCGTCTATTCAACGTCGACGTCACCTGGTTCGACGGCGAGCTGTCAGCCGAGAAACAGCGCGCCGCCATCGAGCAGATGGCCGCGAAGAAGTGGGACTTCGTTGCTATCCAGGCCAACGATATCGACACGCTCACCGCGCCGGTCGTCAGGATGATTGACGCCGGGATCCCGGTGATCGACATGGACACGCTGATCGCACCGCTCGATCAAATCGACGTGCTCACGTTCCTGGAGCCTGACAACGAGTTCATGGGTGCCGCGGTTACACGGGCGCTCGTGGAGGCGATCGGCGGCCAGGGAACCATCATCATGACGCAGGGCGCTCTCGGGCATACGGGCGCGCAGGGCCGCGCTCGCGGCTTCGAATCGGTCATCGCCAACTTTCCCGATGTCGAGGTCCTTGCAACCGAGCCGGCTGATTGGGACGTTTCGAAGGCCGCACAGCTGTGGGCGACCTACCTCGACACGTTCCCGAGGATCGACGCTGCGTTCTTCCATAACGACGACATGGCGCTCGCCGCCGCCAGCGTGATGCAATCGCGCGGGAGGACCGAGATCCTGATCGGCGGCGTCGACGCCATGCCACCCGCGATCGAGGCCGTGGTCGACGGCCGCATGTTCGCCACGGTGCGCAACTCTTCGTGCCGTATCCACGGCGGCGCCATCGTCGCCGGCGCGGCGGCTGCGCGAGCGTCGCGGCAGGCCAGCCTCGACATCCCCAAGCACATCATCGTCGACGGCCCGATCGTCACGAGAGCGAACGCGCCCGGGTTGCTGTGGATGGAAGAGCAGTTTCTGATCTGAACGCCGCTTTTGCTCCTGCTCGCGCCGAGCTGCGCAGCCAAGGCGCTCATCGAGATCGAAGGCGCCAACCACTACGGCATCACCGACGTGAACAATCCGCCCGGGGCGATCCGTCGCCCTCGCTCATCTCGCAGGCCGAGGCGCTCGACCGCATCGCCACGTGGTCGGCCCTGTTCCTCCGCGCCGAACTGTGGAGCGACCCGATTGCGCGCTTCTACGTGTACAAGTCCGGCGGCAGCATCGACGGCACGGACACGGTGACCAGTGAGCGCTGAGCGTGCGCGGCATCTTTCGGGGTTCTCGAGCGTGTAATCAGCCACGGGTCCGCTACCGGATAAGACCACACTTACGTTCTCAAGCTTTCGGGGGTTGGCGGAGTGCGTCGATTCGCGCGTACGTCTCGGTTGGCGCTCTCGCCCGATCTGGATAATCGGGCGAGGGCACTCCAATGCCGCGTCTCACCGCAGCCGTGCCATGATCGAGGCTACACCCGCGCCTCAGAGACAAGGACGGCATTCGTGGCCAGTACCCTCATCGAGCAAATTTTCGCGGACGCGCCGTTCATCCAGGCGCTCGGCATCGAGCTGACGGCCTTCGGCGACGGCTGGTGCGAAACGCGGCTACAGATCGTTCCCAGTCAACTCCAGCAGCACGGATTCGTTCATGCCGGAGTCGTCATGACCCTAGCCGACCACACCTGTGGCGGCGCCGCCGTGACAATGGCCCCGGACGGCCGCGACGTGATTACCATTGAGAACAAGGTCTCGTTCCTGCAGCCAGCGCCGGCCTCAGTGCTGTTCTGCCGTGCCGTGACACTCCGCGCCGGAAAGCGGATTGTCTTCGTCGAAGCCGACGTCAAGGCGGAAACTGGTGTGCTCGTGGCCAAGGCTTCGAGCACGCTGTCATTTATTCCACTGAGGCCTCGATAGAATCGCGACCGCCTCGAGCGCCGCAAGCCTCCGTTCCATCTCCGCGTTGCGCGCCGTCAAGCCGTCGTTGGCCGCCTTCAGCTCCTTGATCGCGTTCAGCATCGTCCAGAGAATCGGATCGGCGTTGACCTGCAGGTACCCGGTCGTGGACTCGGTCACGGCCTCCGGAATCGCGTCACGCACGGCCTGTGCGCTGAAACCGACGTATTCACCCGCACCCCGCAGGCCGAGCGGGTTGTCCGCTCGGTACTCGTAGCGAATCGGCTGCAGGCGCAGCAGGTCCGCCAGGCCGCGAGTGAACGCTCCGTGAACGGTTTTCAAGCGCTCGTCTGAGAAGACCTGCCACGAGCCGCCGCCGACCTTCGACGCATCGCCGTTGACCGTCAAGAGCTGGTCAGGATTGCTCGTGCCGATTCCGACACGTCCGTTCTCCCTGATCCGCATTCGCTCTGTGATTCCTGTGGTTCCGGTGGCCGTCGTGGCGAACACCAGGTGCGAGCCGTGTGCCGTCGGCGTAAAAGCCTCACTCGCGAAGGCGTTGATTCCCGCCGAATTGGAAAAGGTCGAGCCGTCGTGCCCGGCCCAAAAGATCACCCCAAGGTTGGAGCCGCTCGTCACCGCGGTGGGTGCTCCGGGCGTGCCACGAGCCCTGGTGAAGACAACAATCGGCTGACTGCTGTTGGATGTTCCGTCGGCCCGGAGGATTCCCACGGTTCCTGTGGCGTTCACGGTGTTGGCGGTGACCGTCCCTCCAAACGTTCCGTTGGTCGTCACCGATAGCGAGTCACCGGAGACGGCGCCGCCGAAATCGCCGCCGCCGGTGGTCGCGATGGACGCCGCCGAGAGCGCGCCGGCAAACGTCCCGGCCCCGGTCGAGACAACCGATCCGGCTGACAGCGCACCCAACGTCCCCGTAGCGGCCGTAACCTGGCCTGCGGAGACCGCTCCGCCGAACGAACCGCTGCCGGTCACGGCGAGAGACGGTGTGGACAGCGGCCCGCCAAACGTGCCCGACCCAGCGGACGAGACCGACCCGGCGGTGAGTGAGCCGCCGAAGTTCGCCGAGCCCGCGACCGACAACGTCGGCAACACGACACCACCCGGCCGCGGGTTGACGGTCGACGTCGTCGTCCCGAACCTGAACGTGCCGCTGTTCCCCGTGCTGTCGGTCCAGTCTCCGTTGAGGGCCGGCAACCCGATGGTGGCGCGCACGTGCACCGCCGACCCGTTCGGGGTCGTGATGATGGTGAACCCGAACCCGATCGAGCCGTTCGGATTCGGCGCGGCGACGCCGACGAGCGGGGCGCGCGGGTTACTGCCGCCGCACTGGTTGTCGAATCCATCGAGCGTGTAGATCGTGCCGCTCTGCGTTACGTTCAACGTGACGACATTACAGAATGGCGCGAGCTGCCATTGGAACTGGCCGAGCGCCTGCGCGTCGGACCAGGTGGGGAACAGAAGCAAGGCAGCCGTAACACCGGCAAGTGTCCGCGTCGAAATCATGGGGGCCTCCGAGGATGCGGATATTAGCCGCATCGACCGCCCAGACGCCAGACCGGTTGGAGGAGCCAGAGGGTTGAGGCACTGAGAGATCAGGAACGAGCGGCCGCGGCCGTTACGCCGGAGCGTGGCTCAGCTCACTTCCGGCGACGCGCTGGCCTTCGACATCTTCTCGAAGAACGACAGCTCCGCGAGTGGACCTGCCTCCACGACGCGCCCCCGTTCGAGCACGAGCCCGTCCTGGCAGGAGGCGATCGTGCTGGGCCGGTGGCTGATGACGATGGTCAGCTTGTTCCCGGAACGGCGTTTGATGAGCGACATGATCGCCGCCTCCGAGATGCCGTCGACGGCATTGGTCGCTTCGTCCAGGATGAGCAAATCAGGATCGCGCAGGAGCGCGCGCGCGATGCCGATGCGCTGTCGCTGACCGCCCGAGAGGCTCAGTCCACGGCTGCCGACGGTGGTCTCGTATCCTTCCGGCAGCGCCTGGATGAAGCCGTCAGCGTCCGCCAGACGCGCGGCCTGCTGGATACGCTCGAACGAGGCGTCGGGAACGCCGTAGGCGATGTTGTCCGAGATGGTCGCATCGATCAGGTCGATGTCTTGACCGGCCAGCGCCAGGTGCGCCAGCCATGACCGCGGATCGATGTCCGCGACGTCACGGCCGTCCAGCGTGATGCGGCCCGCGCTCGGCTCGAGCAGCCGGCAGATCAGGTTCACCAGTGTGCTCTTGCCGGCCCCAGATGGACCCAGAATGGCGAGCGCGCGGTTCGGGCGGATGGTGAAGTTCAGGTCGACCAGGGCCGGGCCCGCCTCCTGCCGGGTGGGATACGAATAGTCGACGTGCTCGAAGATCAGCGGCGCCGAAAGCGGCGCGAAGCTCGACTTTCCCGGCGGCGGCGGGGGTTTGTCGCTCGGGTCGAGAAGCCAGGCCACCTCACGAACCGGTCCGCGCAGCGACGCCAGCTCGAGCCGCGCTCGGCTGAGGGCCATCAGGTGCGGCTGCGTGCGATACAACAGCACCAGAAACGTGATGATGGCCGGCATGGCCAGGCCGGTGCGCTGGGCCAGCAGCAGGATCGTGATGAAGAGCCCGGCGTGCAGTACCTCGAACAGCGGTCCGCTCACGGCTGCACTGCGCTCGACGTCCCAGAGCGCCCTCCTGACGCCGTCGGAAGCCCGCGTGAAGCGTGCCTGCTCCCGCGCCTGCTGGCCAAAGATGCGAATGAGCCGCATCGATTCGATGACGGTCATCATCCGCGCGGTCAACTCCCGGTTGACGGTGGCGACGCGGTCGCTCAAGCGCTCCAGCCTGCGAGCGAAACGAAGCTGGGCGAGGCGAATCAACAGGACGCCTGCCACGACCAGCAGCGCTAGCTTCCAGCTCATGGCGAACAACAGGCCCGCGAACGCGGCGACGGCGCCCGCGGACGCCGCGATCGAGAACGCCAGGCGGATCGCGTCGGACGCCCGCCAAGACTCCGTCGCGACGATGGTTACGAGCCGGATCGGGTCATGGCGCAGGAAGAACGAATAGCCGAGCGACAGCAGTTGCTGGCTGAGCGCAGCGCGAATGTCGTGAGCAGCCTTGCCGTCAACCCACGCCACGATCACCCAATAAAGAGTTTGGAGCGCCGCCTTGACGAGAATCGCGGCAAAGATGCACGCGGCCACGCCAACCACACGCCAGGCCGGGGGAAACAACGCAGAAACGTGAGCGAACAACCGCATTACTCCGGTTGCCGGGCCTGCCGTCGGTCCCAATAGTTCCGTGAGCAAAGGGATCAGCAAGCCGATGCCGAAGCCCTCGAGCACGCTGGCAAGTAAGCTGAGCAGCGCCGACAACGGTACGACCCACGTGTACCGCTCGAGCACCGGCAGAAACAATTTCCCTGCCGAACCCATGGCGAGCAGGAGCCCGTGCCGGAGCAGCATTCGAATCGGACCGCGGTTCGGCTCAGACGGTTCCAGCATCGGGGACCAATCGCATACTCTATCGTTGAATCGTGGCGCCGCCGGCCGGGTAGCGGTGCTACCAGTCGCGGGGGGCCAGGTGTCGAGCGGGAGACCTACGGTCGCGGTCATCGTTCCCACTTACAACCACGCCCGATTTCTGGCAGCGGCAATCCGCAGTATCACTGCCCAATCGCAGCCAGCCGACGAAATCCTCGTCGTCGATGACGGCTCCCAGGACGATCCCGCATCCGTGCTTCGAGGATTTTCGGAAGTAAAGCTGCTGCGGCGCGAGAACGGCGGGCTGGCCGCCGCACGCAACACCGGCCTGGCCGCCACCGCGGCTGACAAAGTGATCTTTCTGGATGCGGACGACCTCCTGCATCCGGACGCCATCGTAGCCGGACTGGCGGCCTTCGCCGACGCCCCCCATGCCGCCTTCGTCTACGGCGCACATCGCCGCATCGACGAGCACGGCAATGTCATCGTCGACTACAAGTACCGGGCAATCGGCGAGGACCCCTATGTCGACTTCTTGAGTCGCAACCTGGTCGGCATGCATGCCACGGTCATGTACGACCGGCATGCCCTTTCCGCCGCCGGCGGCTTCGATCCCAGCCTGAGGCGATGCGAAGACTACGACATGTACTTGCGGCTGTCGCGCACGGGGGCTGTTGCATCGCATGCGAACCTGGTCGCCGACTACCGCTGGCACGGCGGCAACGTGTCCGCACACAACGTAGAGATGCTCGGCTGGGCGCTCAAAGTGCACGACATGCAGGCGGGTTTCGCACGAAAGCGCCCGGAGACGCTTGCCGCCTGGCAGAACGGACGCAGGATCTGGAAGGATTACTACGCTGTGGAAACCCTGAAGTCCCTCTCTGGCCGGCGTCCGTTGGAAACACTTTCGGGTCTCGCGTTCGCCCTGAGGTTGTCGCCGGTCAAGACCCTGCGCCGCGGGGCTGGCATCCTGAAACGGCGGCTCCTGGCTTGGGGCAAGACCCCGGCGGGATCATCTCCGCGCGTCGGCGCGGTGGACTTCGGCGACCTCGGCTCCACCCGGCCGATCAGCCTGGATTTCGGCTTCGACCGCGGGACACCGGTGGATCGCTACTATGTGGAGGCATTTCTCGCGCGCCACGCTGCTGACATTCGAGGACGGGTGCTCGAGATTGGCGACGCCCATTACAGCCGGCGGTTCGGCGGCGCCAACGTCACGCACCAGGACGTGCTGCACGTCTCGCGCAAGGTGCCGGACGCGACGTTGGTCGGTGACCTGACAGAGCCTGGGGTGCTGCCCGAGGGCACATTCGATTGCATCGTGCTGACTCAGACTCTCCACCTCATTTACGACATGAAAGCGGCGTTGGCTCAGGTTCATCGGGCATTGGCGCCAGGCGGAGTCGTCTTGCTGACGGTTCCCGGCATTTCTCAGCTCGACCGAGGCGACTGGAACAAGACCTGGTGTTGGTCGCTCACGCCGTACTCGGCGCGCCGCCTGTTCGAGGAGCTCTTCGATGAAAACGAACTGGAAGTATCCTGCCACGGCAACGTCTTTGCCGCGACCACGTTCTTGCAGGGTATCGCCCTCGAGGAGGTCGACAGGCGGAAGCTCGACGAAGTCGACCTTGCCTATCCAGTGACGATCACGGTGCGGGCGCAGCGAGGTGCAGCCTGAGCATGTTGGGCGTTCGACGATTGCGCGCGGCCAGCCGACGTATGGTGCCGACGGTCTGGCGCAAGCCGGCGCCGACCATCCTCATGTACCACCGCATCGCGGAGCTACCCTACGATCCATGGGGGCTCGCCGTCTCGCCCGCCAATTTTGCCGACCAGCTGCAGTCGCTGACCCGATCGCGCCAGCTGATTGACATGGACCGCCTGGTGGCGGGCTTGCGCGGCGGCGGGCTCACCGGCCGCGAAATCGCGATCACGTTCGACGACGGTTACCGCGACAACCTCACCTCGGCCAAACCGATCCTGGAGCAGGCGGAGGCGCCTGCCACCGTGTTCATTACGATGGATCGCCTGGGCGCCGCGCGCGAGTTCTGGTGGGACGAGCTGGCGCACATGTGCCTGGGCGGCACGGCGGCGGTCGACGCTGAATTCGAGATCGCCGGTCAGCGGCTGCACGTGTCGGTGCCTGCGCGAACCGCCGCAGTCTCGAGCGACTGGTTCTGGAGTGATCCTCCGACGGACGACCGCGAGCAGACTTACCTGGCGCTGTGGAATGTGCTACGGCGGCTGGATGATGGCAGGCGCGAGGCTGCCATGCAGCGCCTGGCAGAGCACTTCGGTGAACCGCCCGCACAGGAAGCGAACCTGCCGATGCGTCGCGAAGAGGTAGGGGCTCTGGTGGCGGGTGGTTTGATTCGTGTCGGCGGCCATTCGCAGGCCCATCTACCGTTGACCACCCTCTCCGCCGACGCCAAGCGGCACCAGATTGAACAGTGCAAGCGTGAGCTGGAGGAGCTCACCGGGGGTTCGGTGTCCGGCTTCGCCTACCCCTTCGGTGATCGCGACGACGAGGCCAGGGCCCTGACGAAAGAGGCCGGCTACAACTGGGCGGTCTCGACACACAGAGCAGCGATCAATAGTCACGACTGCGATCTGTTCGATCTGCCGCGGCTGCAGGCGATGAACTGGACGGGCAGCGAGCTGATGCGACGGCTCACGGACCTGGGACGGGCCGCATGACTGCGAACGCGGCAGCACAAGGCGATTCGCAGTGGTCGGGGGAGCGGCCACGCGTCTCGGTGATCATGATCTTCTTGAACGCCGAGCGCTTCATCGCAGAAGCGATCGAGAGCGCGCTGGCCCAGGACTATCGCGATTTCGAGCTGATTCTGGTGGACGACGGCTCGGCCGCGGCATGCGCTTCGCTGGCCCGGTCCTACGCGGAGCGATTCGCGCCGTTTGTTCGCTACGTTCAACACGAGGATGCCCGGAATCACGGCATGAGCGCCTCGCGCAATCTGGGGTTATCGCACAGCAAGGGGGAGTTCGTGGCCTTCCTCGACGCCGACGACGTCTGGGCGAGTCACAAGCTGCGCGAGCAGCTGGCCATCATCGAAGCGCATCCGGACGTCCACATGGTCTGCGGTGCGGTTCGCTATTGGCGGTCCTGGGCGGGCGGCGACGACGTGATCATCCCGTCGGGTCACGTGCAGGACCGCGTCGTCTCTCCGCCCGAGGCCACCCTGAAGCTCTATCCCCTCGGGACGGCTGCTGCCCCTTGTCCGTCGGACCTTTTCGTGCGGCGCGCTGCCGTCGCGGCGGTCGGAGGCTTCGAAGAACATTTCACCGGCGCCCGTCAGTTGTACGAAGATCAAGCGTTTCTGGCCAAGCTGTATCTCTCCTCGCCGGTCTACTTTTCGAGCCAGGTCTGGTTGAACTATCGGCAGCACGACGACTCGTGCGTCGCGGAAGTGACTCGCGGCGGGCAATACCATGAGGTCAGGCGCTACTTCCTGGACTGGTTCGCCGGCTATCTGGCGCGCCTGCCCCGGTCCTCGCGCCGAGTGAAGTTCGCGCTGTCTCGAGCACGGTGGCGGTACACCCACCCGCAGCTGTTTCGCGCTCTTGACGTGGGACAGACGACGGCGGCGCGCGCACGCAGAGCGCTAGGAGGCCGCGTTCGCCGCGCGCGAGGTCACTCGGGGTCATGACCGGTGAAGCGGCGCGGCCGTGTCTTGTGAGCGTCTTGATTCCCGCTCATGACGCGCAGGCGACCTTGCTTCAGACACTCCAGTCCGTGCAGCAACAGAGCTTTCACGACCTGGAGGCGATCGTCGTCGACGATGGATCGCGCGACGACACGGCTCGCATTGCCGCCGATTTCGCGGCGAGGGATGCGCGGTTTCGCCTGGTGCGGCAGGCGAACGCAGGCGTTGCCGCCGCACGTAACACCGCGCTGGCGCAGTCGCGCGGCGAGTGGATCGCGCCGCTCGACGCGGATGACCTGTGGCATCCGGACAAGCTGGCGCGTCAGGTCCGCTGCGCACAAGCGGCGCCATCGACGACCGTCCTGGTCTATTCGTGGTCCGTGGAAATCGACGAGCACTCGCGCATAACCCGAAGGCGTCTGGACCTCGACCGCTACGAAGGGAACGTCTATGCGGCGCTGGTGCTGGCGGTCTTCATCGACAACTCGAGCGTGCCGCTGGTCCGTCGCGACGCGCTGATCGCCGTCGGCGGCTGGGACGGGTCGCTCCGGGCTCGCGGCGCTCAGGGCTGCGAGGACTGGCAGCTGTACTTGCGCCTTGCGGAGATTGGCGACTTCGCGCTGGCACCAGGCTTCCTGATTGGCTACCGGCAGACATCCGGCTCGATGTCGCGCCAGGTTCCTCAGATGACGCGTTCCTACGACCTCATCATGGCGGAGGCACGCGAGCGCCACCCGGAGCTACCGGCCGAACTGTTCCGCTGGTCGCGCGCGGCGTTCGACTTCTACCGCTTCGAGTTGCTGCGCGACGCGGCCGCGCCGCTTTCTCGTCTGCGCGCGCTGTTGTCCGCGGTAAGCGGTGATCCACACTGGCTGCGCCGGCGCAGCACGCGCCAGAAACTCAAGCGCTGGCTCTTGTCGCCGCTCGATGGCATCCGCGGCAGGAGCGCGACAGCCACGGTGCCGCAAGGCTTCTACGACGCATCGCCCGAGCCGCCGTTCGAGGTCACCGAAGGCGACTATTTCGAGGCGCGGCGCCGGAGCGTGTCAGTCCTTCGCAGCAACCGCCGCACGATCTGAAGCGATCGCCACGCCGGCTTGCGGAGTTGAGGCCGGCTCGGGTCCAGCCGGATTTTCGGCGGCGACTGGAGGCAGCCTGGCGCTGCGCCCCAGCTTGTTGACCACGCGATGAGAACGCCACAACGCGAGCGGACCTGCCAGGTTCCCTCGAGTCTCCGCCAGCACCAGCCGTAGCGGATAGCCGCGGCCCCGGCCAAGGAGCGCCGCGCCGATTCGCTTCATCTGCCAGATGGCCACACGCGCGAAGTGTGGCAGCGCCCGAAAGTCGCCATCCGCCAACAAGGTGTGGAGGTGATAGGCGACGTGCCCTCGGCCGTAGGCGGATAGTTGTCGCTCGAGATCACGACCGGTCTTGCGATGCTCGTGCCACACCACCGAGCTCGGTTCGTAACGAACCCGATAACCATTCAGCAAGGCACGGTAGAAGAAGTATGTGTCCTCGCCGACACCAGTCGGGACGCCCGGGCCCAGGACCTCCTCGAACATCCCGACGTCCGCATCGCGCAAGAGCCGGGCGCGAAACGCGCAATTGGCCGTAGCCCCGAGCGACCAGGTGTGCACCGGGCGCAGCCAGTCGCGAAAGAACCACTGCTGGTCGGCCTCGAACGCCTCGTAGCCCTTGCCCAGTCCCCCGTACTGCTCGAAATGGATTTGTGATGGTGCGTCGAGCGCCATTGGCAGCACGTTTCCGCATACGACGTCGACGTCGTTGCGACGAAAGGGCTCCAGCAAACGGTCCAACCAATCGTCAGCGAACACCACGTCATCGTCGGTGCAGACAATGATCTCGCCGGTGGCGTGAAGGAAGCCGGCATTCCGGGCGTAGGACAGCCCCTGCCGCGGCTCGGGGATGAGGCGCGCGGCCGGAAAATCCCGGACGACCTCGCCAGTCCCTGGAGAGCTCGGCCGGTTGTCCACAACCAGGATCTCGAGCTGGTGCGGGGTGGAGAGCGAGGTGAGCGACTGGAGGCAGCGACGAAGCTCGCCCGGCCGGTCACAGGTCGCGAGAACGATGGACACGCGATAGGCCGCTGGCGTGGGTGCCGCTGCCTCAGTCGCTGCCGGCAGCAGCACCTTCTTCAATCGGGCTCTGACGCTGGCCAGCATCGCTTCGCGCGACGTGCTGGCGGCAAGGCGCAGCCATTCAATGGCGTCCCGATCGTCGAGCATCTCGTCGACCAGGCGTTCGCGGCTGATGCTCAGCCCCTTGTTCTCTATATCGAGTTGTCCGATTACTCGACCGCCGACGTGGACGAAGACGCGTGTGGTCCAGCAGTCAATCACGTCGTCGATATCCTGCGCGCCGTGCGCGAGATCGACACTGCGCACGGCGATGCGCTGGCGATCCAGCGCTCGAGTTGTCGCCGACACGGGCAGTGCACCCGGCCGCGGCGGAGCGCCTTCCTGCGGTCCAAACTCGCGCTCGATGGCGCGAGCAACGGCCAGGGCCTCGCCGTAGCGTCGCCTGCCCTTGAAGGCGCCTTGCAGCTCTTTCAGGCGCACGGCGCGCGGCATGCGCAGCGGGCGGAGGTACTGACTCACGGCGCGTGTCAGCAGCTTGCGTTTCCAGATACTGGCCGTAGCGGCGGACGTTGGCAGCTTCGTCCGGGTAGTGACGGAGAACGCTCTCGAGCATCGCGAAGGTGGCGATGCTCCAGCTGCCAATCTGCGCAACCAACTGTTCGGGCTCGCGGCGATGACGATGCCACGCGAGGGCGCGCGGCTCGTAGGCGATCGGATAACCGTGCTTGAGAGTGCGATAGAGGATCTCGAGGTCGCCGCCGCCTTCGGTGCGAGTGCCGGTGTCGAGCTCGGGCAGGAACAGTCCGATTCGATCGAACACGCCGCGACGAAACGCCATGTTGGCCCCGCTGCCGAGCATTCCTGTGCCCAACATCTGCCACGGCATGCCGCTCGGATAGTGTTGCCACGTCGGCGCGAAGCCCCTGCCAAAGCCACCGTGCTGTTCGAAGTGTGCCTGCGAGGCTGTTTCGAGCTCGTAGGGGGCAATCAAGCCGGTAACGGCGCCGACCGCCGGGTGGCGAGCGAACGCCTGCTGCACCGCGCCTGCCCAACGGGCATCGACCACAACGTCATCATCGACGAACGCGACGACGTCACCCCGCGCATCCAGGATGCCGCGATTTCGCGCCCAATCGAGGCCCGGACGTGGCTCGCAGCGATAGCGGATGTCAGGAAACTCTCCGACGATCTGCCTGGTTTCACCGCCGACCGGAGCGTTATCGACGACGATGATCTCGAACGGCTGGGGCTGACAGGCGCGCAGGGCGCGAAGGCACCGCCTGAGATCTTCGGGCCGGCCTCGCGTGCAGACCACCACCGACACGTGTGGCAGTCCCTCTCGAGCGCAGCGTTCCGCCTTCGGCTCCTGGTCGATCACTTCTTCGCCGGGAGCCAAACCAGCCTTCAGGGCGTCGGACAGCGCCCACCGGGTCACGATCTCCAGGTGACGGTCGAGCACGCTCTCCACCACGGTTCCGAGGTCCAGGCGGGAGCCGATGATTGAAATGGGAATCCATCCGACCGGATTGCCACGCCACTTCATCAAGGCGTGGGCCTGCCGACACAGGTCGAGGGCTTCAGCCGGCGCGGCGACTGGCCGCGTGAGCTCTAGCTCCAGAACCGGAATCCGGGCCCACATTGCTCCACCTTTCGAGGGTCAACGAAAGCGCAGCGTTTCGGCCTCGACGCGACTGCGAAGCCCCTGGGCGAATCCGGTGACGAAGGCGACGATCCGATTGGCGCCGCGCGGCTTGCGCAGTGCGAGGGCGTCGGCGATGGGCGGCCACACAGCTTTGGTCGAGAACAGCCAGACCGGGACCACAGCGGCCTTCCAGTGGCCGGCACGCAGCGGCTTGGCGCACACTGCACCGAGCGCGATCCAATCCCGCCTGGCATGCTCCCGGCCCTCCTGGAACGTGCGGAAGCCGTCGTGCTCGATTGTAAGCTCCGAGGTCTCGAATACATGCCAGCCACGGAGCAGCGAGCGAATTGCCAGGTCCCACTCGTCTGCCGAGGGGAAACGGCTGCCCGGGCCGAACGACTCGTCGAAGCCGCCGATCGACCGCACGAAGTCACGGCGCAAGGCCATGCCGGCCCCGAGGCCCAGTCCCCCACAGATGTCGGAGATGGAGCGCAGCAGACGGCTCTGGACGAGACTGTAGGCGGGCACATAGCCGGCGCCGCGGTCGTGCGCAACCGCCATCACCTGGCAGAACGCCATTGCCGCTGTGGGCTGCGACTCCAGGGCCCGCGCCATGTCTGACATCCAGTTGCGCGGCGCCTGACAGTCGTCATCCGTGCAGACGAGAATCGAGCCGCGCGCCAGGCGCAGTGCCTCGTTCAGAGCTTTGCCCTTGCCCCGCGCGACGGAACGCACGTGTCGCAGCCGTGCGTCCTGCGGCAAGAGCGCGCGCGCGCGCTGGTACAGCGGCTCGTCGCTCTGATCGACGACCAGCAGCTCGCATGGCTCGCTCTGGCCCGCCAACAGCGTCGAAACCAGCCTGGTCAGGGGCTCCGGGCGATTACGCGTGCAAACCACGCCGGTGACGAGAGGGGGGACCGACATGGCCGGGTCAACACACCAGCGTGCCGCGCGTCAGCAACGCGCACACACGAACTCGAACAGCTTGCGCGCGCTCTCGCGCGAGTGAAAGCGGCGGAGGGCGTCCTGTCTACTTTGCCGGCCCATTTCGAGCCGGCGGGACGGCTGGGTGATGAGGGCCTCGAGAGTGTCGCCCAGCGCTTGTGCATCGTCGACGTCGATCAAGTGCCCGGTTACACCGTCGCGGAGGATGTCCGGAATCCCACCTACTCGCGTAGCAACGACGGGCAATCCGGACGCCAAGGCTTCCAGGCAGACCAGCGAATAACAGTCGGCCCGGGTGGGCAGGGCAAAGATGTCGGCACTGCGATAGAGGTCGAGCAGAGCCTGCGAATTGGGCGCGATCCTTCCGTGCACGCGTACCCCAGGCTCCTCGGCGATGTGCGCGCGCGTCACGAGCACGAGCTCGGCTTTGTCCCGCAGCCGCTCGCGAAACACCTCGAGCAACAGGTCGCCACCCTTGCGCACGAAGTCGGTGCCGACGAACAGAATCCGTGGCAGCTCGTTGCTGCGCTGCGCGTCGGCGAATCTGTCGACGTCGATGCCCGGCGAGATGACCGCCACGTCCTCTTCACGGCAACCGTAGTCTTCGACGAAGCTTTGTTTGGCCCAGTTCGACCAGGCGACGAAACCACGCGCGCGCGCGAACACTTCGCGATACAGCAGGCGTTTGGCCTGCCCAGACCCGTAGCGCTCCGCCTTCAAGCCGTATTGGTGGCGCATCGCGCGCTTGTTGAGCGGCGTGCCGTCCGCGGACAAGATCGCCGGACAGCGGCGAAAATAGTCGGCGGTCAGCGGCGCCAGGATGGCCGTATGCATGAAGATGGCATCGATCTCGGGCAGTAGCCGCTTGAGCGCACGGCGCGCCGCCAGGCTACCCGTCACCGTCCACGGCATCCGCGCATCCCGGTATTGGACCGGCAACCAATGCGGCTTGCAACCCGACACGACCCCTTCCTGCCGCCGCAAATTCAAGTAATGCGTCTGGTGCCCGAGAGTCTGCTCCATCACGCACGCGATTGTTCGTCCAGTCATCGAAATGCCTGAGAAGCTTCGCAATGCGGACACTTCACGCTTCGCAGCCTAGCAGGGTTTCGTGAGCTGGCGTAGTGCAGAATGGCGCACGTGACGGTCGAGCCTTGAACGCTCGCGCTTGAACCTCATGCTACCGCGGTTGGTCAAAGCGCTGGCGCCAACTTCAGCGATCTGGGCGCCCACTGCTGCCGAGTTAGCAGGCATCAATCGCGTTCGTGGAGCAGTCAGCGCAACCGGCCGACTTCACCCGCGATCCTCGGCAAGACCGTCTCCGGCCCGCCGCCACGGACCGTCAACATCGCGTCCACCTCGCCGCTCGCCGTCCGCCGGAATCGGAAGATGGCCCCGCTCGCCGGAATGCAGTAGCGCTGGCCGTCGATGGGATAGAACTCGTTGTCGTCGCGATACAACTTCCCATCCACCTCGGAGATCTCGACCGGGTCGGACGGCTTGCCGTACTTACCGACAAATGAACTCGTCGGCTCGAATCGCGGGCGGACCGGGCCGAGCCGCTGAATCGCCGTCGTCGGTTTCCGCTGCAGGAGGTTCTTCAGCTGCGCCCGCAGCTGCCAGGTCGCGGCGGACTGGAGGTTGGTCAGCATCACGAGCGTGATGCCCTCAGACGGAAGGACGTCCAGCGAGGCTTCGCTGTTGTTCCGTCCGTAGAAACCCTGCCAGCTTCCGTCGGCCGCGGTGACCTGCTCCTGCGCGGTCTTCCCCAGCACGCCACCCCGCATGGCGGCGGCAAAGTGAAACAGATCTTCCGCCGTGGCATAGACCGACCCCGCTCCCGTCAGGAAGCTCATGTCCTTGTAGGGGTTGCTCGCGACCACGAGCTTCGCGCCGTCGTTGCTGAACCGGTACGGCATCACCCGGCCGGGCATCAGTTGCTGGCTCGTTTCGTCCGTCGCGTTGGTCATCCCGGCCGGCTTGAAGATCTGCTCGACGAGAATGGACGCAAAGTCTTTCTGCTCGACGAGTTCGATCACCCGCGCCAGCGCGGTGTAGCCGGCGCTGCTGTACAGCTCCTCCGTCCCCGGTTCGAACAGCAGGCCGACCTTTCTTGATCCGTTCGACGATGTCGGCAGGCAACAGCCGCTGTGTTTCGTCGATGGGCTCGGTGACGTGCCAGGGAACGCCCGCCTTGTGATCGAGTAGTTGTCTGATGGTCGGCGCACCACCCTTCGGCCCGTCGGGGAATCCCGGGAGGTAACGGCGAACTGGCGCATCCAGGTCGAGCCGGCCTTCCTTGGCCAGCTTCTCGGCCAGCGCCGCGGTCATCACCTTCGTGATCGACGCAATGGCGAAGCGGTTGGACGGGGATACCGGCACCCGCAGCTCCCAGTTGGCGAAGCCATAGGTGCGCTGAAGCAGAATCCGGTCGCCCTGGGCTATCAGGAGCGTCCCGCTGAGCAGGCCTGCGTCAGCCTCAGGCTGGGCCAGGGCGTCCACGGCGCCCGCCAGTTCCTTCTCGCTCCACTGCTGCCCTTGGGCGTGCGTGGCTACCGAGACCAGACCGATCACCGCGAGAGCGAGCACGTGGTTTTTCATCGTTAAACTCTCTGGGGCCGATCGGATTAGATAGCGCGACAAGGGATGAAGGTTGCAGGCGGGCTGCGCCCGCCGCGGTTGGCGCGCCGCGCCA
This sequence comes from uncultured Acidobacteriota bacterium, assembly GCA_963709325.1. Lineage (GTDB taxonomy): Bacteria > Acidobacteriota > Vicinamibacteria > Vicinamibacterales > UBA2999 > VFZN01. The sequence goes on from CAVPVV010000003.1 coordinate 2,462,336, forward strand.
GGCGTCCGCGAGGTCATCCGGTCAACCTCCCCGCCGGGACATTCAGAACGGAGCGCACAAAAGAGCCGTGCGCAGTCGCCGAGGAAAGCGCCGACGCCACCACGCCGGCTCCCGCAGCGACGGCACCGGACGCGCCTCGGCGGCTACCGCGCTGGGCCCCCTACGCCGCGGTCGTAGCCATGCTGGTCGTGACCGCCTCGTTCGCCCTGCGGCCTCGCCCGCCCGCCTCGTTCGGGCCGTTCACTGCGAGGCCGATCACATACGAGCCCGGGAACGAGCGCGACCCCGACATCTCGCCCGATGGCAAGTACGTCGCCTACGCGCAGCAGGCGCCGAACCTGAACACACGCCTCGTGGTTCGAACGATCAACGGCGGCGAACCACACGACATCACAGCCGGAACGAAGGACGAATGGAGCCCGGTCTGGTCGCCTGACGGCGCGCGGATCGCGTTCCTGCGCGGGCGATGAACATCGCGCCATGTGAGGCCCCGGCCGACCATATCGGCCCCGATCTACAATCACCCCGCGTTCACTCCTCAAATCCGGAACTCGGAGGCCGTCATGACCAGGACTCTGCCGCTGCTTTTCGGTCTCGCCATGGCAGTGGCGGCGGCAGGTGCCGCCGCCCGCGCGCAGGAGACGCGCTCGTCCACGCTGCTGACGACCGAGCACTATCTGGACTGGGAGCGCGTCAGCGACGCGCAGATCTCGCCGGACGGCTCGCGGATCGTCTATACGCGACAGCACGTCAATACCCAGGACGACAAGTGGGAATCCGAAATCTGGATCCTGAACGCGGACGCGGCGCAGCACCGGTTCTTCGTGAAAGGATCCGCGGCGCGCTGGTCGCCTGACGGCAAGCGCATCATGTATCTTGCGGAGACCGAGCCGAAGGGCACGCAGATCTTCGTCCGCTGGGTGGACATCGACGGTGCGGCGACGCAGATCACGCACCTGGCCGACACGCCTCGCGGCGCCAAGTGGTCACCCGACGGCAAGTCCATCGCGTTCTCCATGTTCGTCGCCGAGCCAGCGAAGTGGACGATCAGCATGCCGAGCGAGCCGAAAGGCGCGAAATGGACCGCGCCGCCGCGAATCGTCGACACGCTGCACTTCCGTCAGGATCAGATCGGCTTCATCGAGGACGGCGCGATGCGCCTGTTCGTCGTGCCAGCCGACGGCGGCACCGAGCGTGCACTCACACCGCCGAACGTGAACGTCGGGGCAGGTGAGCTGCGGGGCGCAGCGTCCATCGACTGGACGCCCGACAGCAAGGCCCTGGTCGTCAACGGCACGCGCGAGCAGCAGGGCGACCTCGTGTACGAGTCGTCGCAGCTCTACGTCGTCGACGCCGCAACCGGCGCGATGCGCGACCTCGTGACCAGGCCCGGCGAATGGACCAGGCCGGTCGTGTCGCCCGACGGACGGACGGTCGCCTTCAGCGGACACGCACCGACCGGCCGCTCGCATACGGTCAGCGATCTTTTCGTCATCCCGCTCACCGGCGGCGAGAGCGACATGCGCAAGATCAGCGGCGACTTCGACCGCGATCCGATCAACATGCGCTGGGCGCCCGACGGCACGGGCCTCTATTTCGACGCCGACGTCAACGGTGCGCGGAACGTCCAGTTCGCGTCGATTGTCGGCGGCGTCAAGCCTGTGACCACCGGCCGTCGCATGCTGTCGTTCGACTCGGTCTCGAAGGATCTCGTCGCCGCCGGCACCTCTTCCGACCTCGATCACCCGCAGGACGTCGTGACGTTCAGCCTGAAGACGCCCGGCCAGGTGAAGACCCTCACCGACGTCAACGGCGACGTGCTGCAGGGCAAGCAGCTCGCCACGGTCGACGAGATCACGTACACGTCGAGCGGGAGCGCGAAGGTGATGGGCTGGATCGTCAAGCCGCCGTCGTTCGACGCGTCGAAGAAGTACCCGCTGATTCTCGAGATTCACGGCGGGCCCTTCGGCAACTACAACGTCGGGTTCAACTACATGTTCCAGAACTTCGCGGCCAACGGGTTCGTCGTACTCGTGACGAACCCGCGCGGCAGCACCGGCTACGGCAGCGAGTTCATCAACGGCATCGACCACAACTACCCGGGGCCCGATTACGACGACCTCATGGCCGGCGTCGACACCGTCGTCGGTCGTGGATACGTCGACACGTCGCGCATGTACGTGTCGGGGTGCAGCGGCGGCGGCGTTCTTTCGAGCTGGGTCATCGGGCACACCGACCGCTTTGCCGCGGCCGCCGTGCGGTGCCCGGTGATCGACTGGATGAGCATGGCCGGGCACACCGACATCCCGCTGTTCACGTACAGCTTCTTCAAGAAGCCGTTCTGGGAGGATCCCTCCGACTGGCTCGCGCACTCGTCGCTGATGACCGTCGGCAAGGTGACGACGCCAACGCTGCTGATGACGGGCGCGCTGGATCGGCGGACGCCGATGCCGCAGACCGAGGAGTACTACGCGGCGCTCAAGGTGAAGGGCGTTCCCGTGAAGCTACTGGAGTTCAACGAGGAATATCACGGCACGGGATCGAAGCCATCGAACTTTATCCGCACGCAGCTCTACATGATGAGCTGGTTCAACCAGTGGACGCGGCAGGCGGGTGGCCAGGTCACGATCACGGCGCCGAGGTGACGCCTGGCGCGATACCACTTCGCGACCGGCAACCTCGACAGGCAGCAGATCGCTCGCGCGGCGCGGGCGTGAAGGTTGGATAAGCGATGGCATTCACACGCATGCTTCGAGCGTCGTCGACGTTACTTCTCGCGGCAGCGATCATCATTCGCCCTCCGCTCGAGGCTCGCCAGGCAAGCGCGCAGCCGGTGGAGTACCGGTCGCCCGACGGGGTGGAGTATCGCTCGCAGCCCGATACCGAGGCCGTCACGAAAGCGCGCGCCGCGCTCGAGGCCGACCCGAAGAACGTGGCGCGCATCATCGATCTCGGTGTGGCCCAGTCCGGGGCGCGGCAGTTCCGCGAAGCGATCGCTACCTTCACGCGCGGCCTGGAGATCGAGCCCGACAACGCGCTGCTGCTTCGATGGCGCGGGCACCGGCTGCTCTCGGTGCGCGAATTCGATCGCGCGTCCGCCGATCTCACGCGGGGGGCTTCGCTCGACAGCTCGATCTACGGGATCTGGTACCACCTCGGGGTCCTGCAGTACCTGCGCGGGAACTTTGCCGACGCGGCGGCCTCGTTCACCAAGGCGCAGCCGATCGCTCCCGATGCCGGCGAGCTGGCCGGGTCAACCGACTGGCTGTGGATGTCGCTCAGCCGCGCCGGCCGCAGCGCCGAAGCCAAAGCCATGCTCGATCGACGGCCGGACTCGAAGCCGGTGACAAACGCCTACACCCGCCGGCTGCAGCTCTATCGCGGCGAGATCGGTCCGGATGCGGTGGTCACATCAGCGGACACCGACGACGTGCAGGTTGCGACGCTCGCCTACGGTCTCGGCAATTGGTACCTGGTGCGCGGAGACAAGGCGGAGGCGCGCAAGTGGTTCGAACGCTCGATTCAGTCCGGCGGCTGGCCTGCGTTTGGCTTCATCGTCTCGGAGGTCGAGCTCACGAGGCTCCGGTAGATGATCTGGCAAGGCGAGTTGCTCCACATTCACGTGGCCTCGACGGCTTCGGCCGCGATGAAGGAGCTCCCCGAGGCGACGTTGATCGGAGGCGTCGGCATCGACGGTGACCGCTACGCGACAGGGCTGGGGACGTACTCGAAGCGACCGCACATCGATCGTCAAGTGACGCTGATTGAAGTCGAGGTCCTGGAAGCCCTCGCCCGCGATCGCGGCATCGCGCTGGCGCCCCACGAGCACCGGCGCAACCTGACGACCCGGGGCGTGCCGCTCGGGCATCTGGTGGGGCAATATTTTCGAGTTGGCGATTGCGTGCTCTACGGTGGTCGGATGAACGTGCCGTGCGTCTACCTGGAAACGCTGCTTGGCAAAAGGGTGTTCAAGCCGCTGATCAACCGCTCGGGGCTGAATTGCAGGATCGTTGTCGGAGGAATCATTCGCAGCCACGAGCACATCGAATGGTGCGACCCGGCTTCGCTCGACAATTCAATCCGGCTCGCGAATGAAGCGACGCCGCTGGAACCTGCGCCGGAGGTCTGAATCGCCAGTCGGCGTGACGCACTCAAGGATCGTGCTCGAAGGATGTAGAGTATGTTCTCGGATTCAGAGTGCCGGGTGGACTTGTCGGACACTCGACGCGGGAGGACTCCATGCTTACCAGGGCCTGCGTGTTGTTTCTGCTCTCACTCTCGTTCGCCCACGCCGCGGTGGACGAATACGACGACACCATCAAGGTCTTTCGCGACGCCGGACAAAGCGGAGCGTTCTTCGCGAAGAGCTACGGTTATGCGGTGTTTCCGACGATCGGCAAGGGCGGCCTGGTCGTCGGCGGCGCCCACGGCTCGGGCCGCGTGTACGAGAAAGGCACCTACGTCGGCGACTCGAGCATGAACCAGGTCAGCGTCGGCGCGCAGCTCGGCGGCGAGGCCTACAGCGAGATCATCTTCTTCGAGGACAAGCGCGCGTTCGACGAGTTCGCCTCGGGCAAGTTCGAGTTCAGCGCCCAGGCCCAGGCCATCGCGATCACCGCAGCGGCATCGGCAACGACTGGGACGGGTGGTTCAACTGCCGGCGCGAGCGGCAACAAGAACACGGCGACCACGGCGGGCGCCTATTACAAGGGCATGGCGATCTTCAGCGTCGCCAAGGGCGGATTGATGTACGAGGCGAGCATCGCGGGCCAGAAGTTCAGCTACAAGAAGAAGGGCTGACGCCGGGTTAATACGCAGTATCCAGCAGTCGTCGCGGTGGCGGTCATCGCTCACCTCCAGCCGGAACGCTACGGCGTCCGTCTCAGGTTCCAGGTCGTGGTGACGACGCCAGTGTCGTCAGGCTCTCTTTTGGTGACGGAAATGACATTGGGATCCGCGAGCTTGCCGCTCTCGCCCAACGTCTGCTCGGCCGCCCGCCAGGGATTGGATTCGGCGGTTCGCGACCCGAAGCAACCGGTGTCATCCCTGACCGAGTTCATCGGGCCGCCGTCGATGCCCGGCAGTTGGACGGTGAGCTGGAAGAAGTCGTCGTCGATCTCCAGGCCGCCATCGATGACGCCGGCCCCCTTGGCCTCCGCGTCGTCGGTGTAGTGCTGGTTGCAGGGACCGAGGGAACTGGTCTGCCTGCTGACCCAGTCGCTCGAGAAGGTGGCGATGATGTTGACCGGCCCGGCAAGCGTCCAACGGCCTGCGTCCACGGCTGTCGCCCGGATCGTGACCGTTGCGTCGTAGGTTTGCGTGATCCTGCTCGCGTTGCCTCCGCCGGACTGCCGCGTCGTGTGCTCCTCCTGACGGCGCAGTGTGCCGGTCCAGGTCCCCCCAGCTGGGTTCGACGGCGCCGAGGCGTTGGATGGGTTCGACTGCGGCGCGGCGTTCGCTGGGTTCGGCGCCTGCGATGCCGATGAACGGTCGGCGGCAGGCGCCTGCGACGCGGAACCACAGGCCGATGACAGCACAATCAGGCTGAACGCGATCGCCGTTCTCATCGTTTGCTCCTCATCGAACGCTGCGCGCGCGACCGTTCGAGCACTACCGACCGAGCGCGAGCCTCCGCTGGATAGCAGCCCGGGCGGAGGACCCACCGGCCATCACCATCACGGAGCCCTGCTCCAAATGCCAGCGTGAGCGTTGCTGGTCCCAATACGCCAGATCTTCAGACCGAAGCGGTATCTCGACGGTCCTGGTTTCACGTGGTCCAAGAAGGACCCGTGCGAAACCCTTCAGCTCTTTCCGTGGTCTAGGAACGACGGAGGCGATATGGCTTATGTAGAGCTGAACGACTTCGCTGCCGCTTTGGGAGCCGGTGTTCGTGACATCCACTGCAACGGTAATCATCGCGTTTTCGTTCAGGGTGGACGCACTGAATCGCAGGTTCGAATACGCGAACGTGGTGTAGCTCAAGCCGTGACCGAATGGATACAGGGGTTCGGTCGTCGCGTACATGTAGGTTCGGCCCTTGCGAAGGTCGTAGTCCTCAATCGGCGGCAATTGATCGACAGACTTCGGCCATGTCTGCGTGAGACGACCGCCCGGGTTGTAGTCACCGAAGAGCACGTCACCGATGGCGTTCCCTTGTTCCTGTGCAGCGTGGGTCGTCCACAGAATGGCGGGCACGTTCTGCTCGGTCCAATTGATCGCGTAGGGAAAGCTGGAAACCAGAATGACGATGGTCCGGCGATTCGCGGCGAAAACCGCCTTGATGAGCGCTTCTTCGGTGAGGTCCAGCGTCGCACGATCCCGGCCTTCACGCCCCTCGCCGGGATCCGGACAGGGTTTGGTCGAGATGTCGCCGGGGGTCAAGACCGGAAACACCTGAAGCGCGTCGCCGCAGAACGGGTGGTTGCCGACGACGACGATGGCGACGTCGCTGGACCTGGCGGCCTCAACGGCCTGGTTGCCGTCGTTGTTCAGTGCGAGATGCACACGCGCCGCAGGGCCGAGCTTTTGGCGAATGCCGTCGAGGATCGGCACTGCGTATGGCAACTCTCCGCCATACAGATCGACGAGCGTCTGATTCGCGAAGCGGCCGATTACCGCCACACTGCGCAGCGACGCGCGGTCAAGCGGCAGCGCCGCGCCTGCGTTCTTGAGCAGGACGATCGATTCATGTGCCACATCGCGCGCGACGGCCTTGTGGCCTTCCGTGCTCCAAGGGGCGGGCTCACCGGACGTGCCAATGCTGGAGTACGGCACCTGACTGGGAGGGTCCAACAAGCCGAGGCGAATGACCGTACGGAACTTGCCGCGAAGCGCCCGGTCCAGGTCGGACTCACGAAAGGCGCCCGCCTCAAACGCCGCACGCACTGCGCCCACGACATCGGTTCGCGGCCAGAGGATTTGATTGATCCCGCTCCGAATGGCGGCTCCGATGGCCTCGTTTTCCGTCTTGAAGTACTTATGCCCCGAGACCAGGAGCCGAATTGCGCCGGCGTCAGAGGAGATGATGCCGTCCGCGCCCCATTCACCGACGACGACATCCCTGAGGACGTCGTGCACGGTCATCGGCACGCCGTTCATGGCGTTGTAAGCGGCCATGACGGATCGCGCGCCGGCCAGGAATCCCAGACGGAAGGGAGCGGCGTAGTACTCGCGAAACAGCCGCTGGTCGAAATCAGACGAGGAAAAGCCGCGGGTGGTTTCGTTGCTGTTGGCGAGGAAGTGCTTCATCAACGACGCCGCCTGCCAGTAATTCGGATTGTCGCCCTGCATTCCACGAATGAACGCCGCTGAAAGTGTTCCGGTCAGAAAGCTGTCTTCGCCGAAGCTCTCTTCGTTGCGTCCCCACCGGGGATCCCGGGACAGGTCCGCATTGGGACCCCAGACCACGAGCACTGGAACGTTGTCGTGTTGGGTGATGTAACGCGCTTCATAGCCTTGCACCGCGCCGGCGCGGCTGATGAGCTCCCTATCCCACGTGGCGCCCATTCCGACAACCTGGCCGAAGGATGTGGTGGGAATGGCGGGCGAGGTCGCGGTGGCCCTGCGGACGAGCCCGTGCAGCCCTTCGGAGCTACCAGCGTTGGGGATCCCAAGGCGTGGCACCGCCGTACTGGCGGTGAGGCACACCAGCTTCTCGTCGAGTGTCATGAGGGCCAGAATGTTCGTGACCCGATCCTCGATCGGGCGCGCGGCATCTCGGAACGGGTACTCGGCCTGCGCAGAAGGCCAGACCGAGACTGCCAGCAGTAACGCCGCTGTGGTCGTCAGGCCGCCTCGTGAGCGCATACAGGTCACCTTCGTACGCCTGCAACGTCGTATTCATCGCCCCTCGGACCGTTGGACTGGCTGGCGAGACGCGGGACCGGCCGTGGATCTGCGGCCGGATGTTCGGGTGATTCAGCGCGGCCGGCATTTCCTCTTCACGTTCGAACCGGGCAATACGGTCGTGGTCCTTGGCGACCGTCGGGGGCAGGATCTTGAGCGCGACCTCGCGTTTGAAGCGGGTATCGCGGGCGCGGAACACTTCGCCCATGCCGCCGGCGCCGAGGGTGGACACGATCTCGTAGGGGCCGATCCGAGCGCCGGGTGTCAGCGTCGTTCGGTGGTCGGATTATAGAGCGCGCCACAGGGCAATGCTGGAGGTTGAAGGGCATGAGCCACCAAGTCCGCGGCTTGAATCAGCGCGCGGCGGATCGAGGGCCAGGGATCCGGAGTCGTGAAACCCCCGGTCACGCCACAGTGCCTCCGTCCGACGCCGCGCCGGCACGCGAGTCGGCGGGAGCAGCGGCGATCCTCCGCCAATGACTCCTGGAACACACCAGCTGGAACGATAGCTGCTCGGTTTCGGCAGGGGCGCTCGCATCCTGCTGTGCCGATACTGTCATGCGAGGTGAGTGATGAGAGTCGCAAGACGTCCGCTTCCGCCGTCGACACCTTGGATCGTGAGGACAGTGGCCGAAACAATCCTGTCGCAGCTCGAACAAGCCGACAGTCAGCTCCCGTTACAGGGATTGCGCGAATTCGCGAGCGACCTTCGGTCAGATCTCGATCTTCGCCGGTCAGAGCTTGGTGCCGCGGCCGCAATCGCGATTACGCAAATTCGGGAGCCGCCGGAAGTCGTCGATGCCGTCGTCACAGACTTCGCGTTTGCCGAGAAAGAGACACCTGAAGGCTTGCGTGAGAAAGTCAGGGGTGTTTCACAGGATCTCGCCGTGAGAACACGGCTCGTCGTGGGCGAGCTGAAGGCCAGTCCAGCCAACCAGCACAGGCATGCTCTTGAACAACTCGCGCAGGATATGACGCGACGGACCGGCGATGCTGCATGGGAAGAACCAAGTGTCCAGTATTTCGTCGCGCGCTATGGGGAGCTCCTAGGGGTCAATATCCTGCGTGCCAGGCTGATCAACGACCTCTTCTACGCAGGCGACGCATTTCGTGGGTTGTTCGAGCGCGAGCTGCCGATTGTGGTAATTGCCGCGTGCGCACCTATCCATGAACAGGCCGTGGACACTCTATTCGCTGGCTTCTACGACGTCATTGTTGAACGCGGATTGCAGGCGAGTGTAAGCCACGTTGGACGGTTTAGCGCAAGCGGTGCGCAAGGTGCCGCCTACAGGGCTGCCGAGCGGGTTGAGAGCCTCGAGCGCCTTGGTGTGTGCGCACCTGTCGAGAAGTTCCTCACCAGGCCGGTGGCAGCGGTGCACAAGGCCGCTCTCGTCGGCAAGAGTCCGGGCGACGAGAGATGGCTGTTGCGCGAGATGGCCCAGCGCGGCGTTGCGATCGTGCTTGGCGGTGACGACGAAGCCTTGGACGACGCGCGGGCCATCCTGCCGAGCGCGTCGAGCCGTACGATCTGTTGCGGTGGATTCGGTTTCGACAGCCCGAACGATTTGACCGGGTTGACCGGCGTGGGGAGCGCTTTCTGGATCCCCGATGCGTCGACGGATCCCAGTGCAGGCCAACGTCTCGGCACAATCGTTTCAGCAATTTACAAGGGGACTCGTCCACAGTTTTGGGCCGATCCGCTCCTTTCGGTGGCTTTCCGCGAACACAATGAGGATCCTAAAGACGGAATCGGCAACCTGTTCGAAAACTCCGGACGGAACCGCATCGTGCGGCTCGTCACCCAGGCATTTAACCGAATGGAGCGCTTGGGGATTCCGTCGGCACAAGTGTGGTGCGAGGCATCACATCTCGCTCAAGAGCTTGCGCGACGCGTGCTCAGCATCGCATATCCGCAGGGCGACCCCGATGACAACGCGCTGTGGCAACAGCGAGCGAAGGAAGCCTTCCGCGAATCCGGAAGCCGCGTGCTCCTGGATCTAGATACCGGGCCTGACATCATGTACGCGTCATGGGTAGGCATCAGGAGCCGACGCCTCTAGAGGAATATCTCTGCCACACTCTGGGCGGGCCGGTGACTTCTAAGCTCCTCTAGCCGCTGGAGATCGGCGTGTGACCGCTTAACAAGCTCTCAGCACGACACACACCGGTGACTATTCACCGCCTCCAGCTTCTCCAGCAGCGCCAGCGCCTCCGGCCACAGCTGGATCCGCTGCACCGGCCCGTTCGCCATGTCCGCCGTCGTCTTCCCCTCGCGGTTGACGGCCTTCGGGTCGGCACCCTTCGAGACCAGGCAGAGGATCATCTCCACGTCGCCGCGCGCGGCGGCGTTGTGCATCGCCGTGTTGCCCTCGTGATAAACCGCGTTGACGTCCGCGCCCAGCTCCTCGACCAGGTCCTTTACCGCCGCCATCATCCCCGTCGGCGCGAAGTTGTGGATGTTGCCGGCGCTAACACGTGCGGAGCACCTACGGCACGCGGCACGGCGCCGCCTCGGAGGCCGCCCACGATGCCCATTCGTCGGCAACGACTGCCGGCTCCTGCTCCAGGCGGATGAGGTCCTCCTTGGCCAGGGACCCCAAAAATACGTCGGTCGTATCCGGAGATTGACCCTGTTTGATCGCCGCGAGCACTCTCGCGAGCTCCACGTGGGTTTGATCGCGGTTGGTGTGATCGCGGAGTCCATTCGGCACGAGGACGAAATACTTCGCGCACAGATCGCGCTGGCCGTTCATCACGGCGATCAACGTGAGTGACGCGTCGCTGTCCGGCGTCACCCGAAGCGCTTCGGCCAGGCGGCTCGCGAGCGCGTCTGACAGCCGGGCAATGTCCTCATCAGCCAGGTAAGCCGTCTTGTCGGCACCGTGCATCACCGCATATTCCGGATCGGCCATGTCGCGGACGTTGCGAACAATGGAGCGCCACATGCGAGCCTCGTTCCCGCGAACGCCCAGGCGTCCGCTCTCGAGCAGGTCTTGCCAACCTTTTGCGCCGCCCAGCTGCGTCAGCGTCTGAATCAAGGCTTCATCGGCGTTGCCGTATCGTTCGAAGGCTTGCATGAACCGATCTTGAAGGGCTGGCACTGCGCCGCCGTCGCCAGATGCCGCAAGTCGCGCGACCGCAGCACTGGACACGCCGGGATTCGGATCAGCGAGCAGGCGCAGGTTGACGGCCTGCTGATTCAGCACAACGTGAGCCCCGAGCTGCGCCGCGATGTAGGCGACCAACAGGAAGATCCCGAGGCGACCGCCGCTCGAGGACCTGACGCGCGCGACGAGCGATCCAACGCCGTACCCGACGAGCGGGTACTCGAGCGCGGCCAGAACAAGGAAGAGCGCTGAGGGGAAGTCGGAGCCCTCGAGCGCGCGCGACAGATACGCGGCGAGCGTCGGGACTGCCGCCCCCATAAAGAGAACGCCACCAAGCGTCGGATGTCCGCCGCCGGGACCCAGGACGAGGGTGACGACGGCGATCACAGGCACCAGCGCAAACAGGAGCGCCAGCAGTTGGGGGAGTGTCGCAGGGCGCGTGTGGGTCGGTTTCATGGCCTACAGCTCGGTCTGTTTGCGCGCTGAGGATATTCACAGCTCTCTTTCGGCAAGGCGTCGGAACTCGTCAGGGACGGAGCGCCCGATCCCGCGATGCCGACCCATAATCCACTGCTTTTCCTCCGAAGCGCTTGCGGATGGCATCGACGGCGCGGTCTGCGCGCGATCGCGCCAGGCCTTTCTTCGTCCCGGGACGGCGTCCTTCGTCAGCAAGCCCGAGCGGCAGCTCCAGTTGCACGATCGGATGCGCTTCGAGATGTGAGACGGAGACCGCCAGCAGCGAGATCGTCTTCTCCTGACGGTGGTCCGCAAGCACGCCGCGCACCAGGTCCTCGGCAATCTCAGCGAGCGCCCGCGTTGCAGAAATCGGTGCTGACAGCGTGCGTGCGCGCGTGACCGAGCGCAAGTCGGCGAAGCGCACGCGGACCGTGATCGTCCGGCCCGCGAGGGACTTGGCGCGGAGCCGGGCGCCGATGCGGTCGGCGAGATGATGGAGCGTCGGTTTGAAGACACTCTCGATCGCAGGCCGTCGTCCGAGCGCTGATTGTGCGCCGGCAGAGTGCGCGCGCCCGCGCGTCTGGACGTGCCTCGAATCGCGGTTCCATGCTAGCGCCGTCAACTTGCTTCCCACCGCGTGCCCAAGCAATCGCTGCACGGACTGAGGAGAGCTCTCCGCCAATTGACCGATGGTGGTGACGCCGATCCTGGCGAGCCGCGCCTCGGTGGCGGGGCCCACGCCCCACATCAGTGTGACGGGCAGGTCGTGAAGGAACTCGAGTTCGGTTTCTGGATCGACGACGACTAATCCATCCGGCTTCGCGACCTGCGAAGCGATCTTGGCCAGGTGCTTGGTGCGCGCCACGCCGATCGACATCGGCAAGCCCAGCTCGGCGCGGACGCGAGCCCGAACCGTTCTGGCGATCTCCGCCGGCGAACCAAAGAGGTGCGTGCACCCTGCCACGTCGGCGAAGGCCTCGTCGATGGAGATGCGCTCGATGGCAGGCGTGAAATCGCTCAGGACTCCGATGGCGGCGTCGCCGAGCTGTTGGTATTGGTCGAAATGTCCGCCGACAAACACGAGGCCGGAACAGAGTTGCCGCGCGCGCCGTCCAGGCATGCCGCTCCGGACGCCGAAGGCCCGCGCTTCGTAGGAGGCTGCGAGCACGACACTGCCGCCGACCGCAATCGGCTTGCCGCGCAGGCGAGGGTCGAGCAGCTGTTCGACCGACGCATAGAAGGCGTCGAGGTCGGCGTGGAGAATGGTGGCTGTGGAATCACGCATGTGCCACGACCGCGGTGCGCGTTCAGCCTACCACATTCGCTTTTTGTTCGTCTCAGCAGACAGGACGGCCGTAGCTCACTGGAGCGTGGTGCGCACCACCGCGGCCGAGCCGCCTCGCGACGAGCACGAAGAGCGCCAGACAGCCCGCGCCGACCGCGAACTCGAGCAGCAGCATCCCGCCGGTGGCCCAGCGGTCGTGGGCCCAGCCATCGACGCGCAGCATCGCCAGGCCGAAGAGCGTGTTCATCGCGAAGAAGACGTTCATCTTGGTGGCGGTGGCGCCGCGGCCAATGACCTCGAGCACCATGCCGGTGAGCGTGGCGCTGCAGAGGCCGAGCGCGAAAGTATAGGCGGCGGTGGCCGCCACGTAGCCCGCGGTCGTGCGCGGCGAGGCCAGCAGCAGCAGCGCCGCCGTCGCGGAGATGGCACAGGCCACGGCATAGGCGTGCGCTGATGGCAGACGCGAGGACAGCCATCCACCGCACATGCAGCCGGCAACAATCGCGGCGCCGCCGAGCGCACCCAGCGTGATCGCCACCGCGTCGGCCGAGACGTGCCACTCGGGGCCGAGCGAGCCGAAGAGGTACTGCGCCGCGCCGGTACCGATCGGGAGCACCGCGAGCAGCAGCCCGAGGCGCCCTGCGCGAGTCGCCAGCACCCCGGCCAGCTCGCGCCGCGCGTCGCGAGCGCGAGCGCCAATGCCGCCGTGCACCACGGACGGCGGCGGCTCCTCGAGCCCGGCGAGCGCGAGCGCGCACGCGCCGAGCACGCCCGCCAACACCGCGCCCGCCATCCACGGCGCCGGCAGGTGGACGGTGAGCCACAAGCCAAGTCCGCCGCCGGCCGTCTGCCCGAACTGGTTGCCGCTCTGGAACCAGCCGCTGGCCGCACCGCGGCCGTGCGGTCCGGCATTGTGGGCGAGCAGGCCCTCGGTGGCAAACGCCACGAAGGTGGCGGCGAGGTTGCCGGCCAGGACCAGCCCGGTGACGAGCGGGACGCGCGCTTCGCTCATCGGGATCGCGGTGAGCGACACGAGCACCGCGGCCATGACGCCGACGGCGAGCTGGTACCACGTCTTGCGCGAGAGCGAGTAGTCGGCGAGCGGCGCCCACAGGAACTTGAAAGCGTGCGCGAAGAAGGCCACGCCGACGATCGAGGCAGCCGTGGACACCGGCAGGTCGGCGCGCGCGGCCAGATAGCCGAGCGCGACGCTCGGGTAGCCGATCATCAGGCCCATCGGGAAATACAGCGCGGCGTAGCGCCACGGATGCGGAACTGGTCGCGGCGCGGTCGCGGGATCGGTACGCACGGTGGCGGCGAGTATAGTGGCGGCCGTGCCGACGATCCGCGTGGCCGCCCCACCCGATCCCGCCGCGGACGCGATCGTGACGGCAGGCCTGCGGTCCGCCCTGCGGCCGGCCTGGGGCGCACCCAACGGCGTCGCGCTGTCTGTCTATCTCGAGGACGACGACGGCCGCGTGGTGGGTGGCCTGGTCGGCCACATCGCGTGGCAGTGGCTGCTGGTCGAACGTCTGTGGGTCGACGACGCCTACCGCGGGCGGGGCCACGGCGAGCAGTTGCTCGCCGCCGCGGAACATCAGGCCGCCGAGGTCCACGCCTGCGTCGGCGCCCACCTCGACACGTTCGGAGACGCCGCGCTGCCCTTCTACAGGCGCTGCGGCTACGAGATCTGGGGCACGCTCGAGGACTTCCCGCCTGGCGGGCGGCGCCACTTCCTCCAGAAGCGCTTGGCCGCCGGCTCGCGCTGACCTCGGTCGCGACGCGCGTGGCCGATGCTCAGGCGCATGCCGGTACCGGTGCGGAGGGCGATCGGTCGGGCTGCGCTCAATTGGCCTCACTGCACCTGCGCTTTGCCCTTGGGAACTTGCGACTGCTCACCGAAGCCGGTCCAGGCGATCGGCGCGCCAGCCTCGGCGGCTGCTATTTCCGGCGCCAGCTTTCTATTCCATTTCGCGCCCAGATAACGGCGTCCCGTGACGCCATCCGACAGGCTCGAGGACAGCCACACGGCAGCGTCGGCCAAACAGTCCGCAGGGATCAGATCCTCGCGCGGAATATCGGCGACAACCATGCGTGTGTCGGCGGGACCACCCGGCGCGATGACATTGGCGGTCACGCCGGTGTCACGAAGATCGGCGGCGACGGACGCGGTGAATGCCTCGATGGCCGCCTTGGAGGAGCCATAGGGCGCCATCCCGCCGCGGATCATGGTGTTCAGGCTGGTGCTGGTGGTGACGATGCGGCCCCACTTACGCGCGCGCATCTCGGGCGTGACCAGCAGTGTCAAATGAATGGGCGCCTGGACGTTGATCTCATAGAAACGCCGGTAGGTGTCGGTATCCGGCTCCCAATAGCGCACCGGGTTATTCCAGTAATCGCCACGCACACTGTCGACACTGACCCCCGCGTTATTGATGAGCACATCGACGCCGCCGAAGGCCGTCACCGCTGCCTGGTGAACGCTGTCTACCTCGCTCGGCCGCGCGAGATCGGCGACATGGAGCAGCGCCTGCTTCGCCTCCGGTTGACTTTCCTCCAGGGCCTCGGCCAGGGCGGCGCGGTCGCGGGCCGTGAACAGCACCTGGCCGCCGGCGCCGACGCACGCGATGGCAATGGCACGCCCGAGGCCATGGGCGGCGCCAGTCACAATAATGCGTTTGCCGGCGAGGAGATTGTCGGTCCAGTGCCTGGTCATCAGGTCTTCCCTCCCCGCGAACCCAAAGCGTACTAGCGATCGCGCATCTTGACGTTGGCGGGCGATGCGCGCCTTGGGCGCGCTCGGGGCGATCCAGGCGCAGGCAGGGCACACGGGCCTCAGTAGGTTGGACCGTTCACGAGGCAGCAGCCGCACAGTCCGGCTGCTGCCGTGTGCGTTTCCTACCAAGCGTTCTCATCAGAAGCGGAACTTCACGCCGAACTGGAACTCACGAGCGTTGGTCGCCGTCGCCTGGATTCGGCCGAACGAGCTCGATGATAAATCGGTCACCGGTACACCCAGGTTCACGTGGTTGAAGATGTTGAATCCTTCGATGCGGACATCGAGCGACCGGCTCGCCCCGAGTGGCACCCGCTTGATGAACGACAGGTCGGTATTCACCATCCCGGGGCCGCGGACGACGTTACGGGCAGCGTTGCCGGACTGACCGGCCGGCGCTGCCTGGAAGGCCGCCGTGTTGAACCACTGCGCCGCGGTCCTGGCGCCGTCGTTGGGATCGCCGACGAGGTTGGGACGGCAGCTTGGTGTCCAATTACCCGCGCGAAGGCACGGATCGCGGCCGTCATAGACGGTGTACGGGAACCCGGACTGGAACGTCCAGATGCTCGCGACCGTCCAGTTGCCGAGCACCGCGGCGACCGGACCGGACGTCAGCCACCGCTGATTGTGGCCGAACGGCAGCTCGTAGATCTCCGAGATGTTGAGGCGATGCCGGGCATCGAATTCCGATGGTGAATAGTCGGCGTCCTTGTCGTTGGCGTCCTGCGGCGCCAGCAGGTAGGTGCGGTTCGTCGCGCCCGAATGGAACGCCGACGAGTTGTCCTGCGACTTCGCCAGCACGTAGGAGGCCTGGAACTGGAGGCCGTCGGTGAAGCGGCGCGTGACGCTCGTCTCCAGGCCGTTGTAATCGGAGCGCCCCCAATTCGACGCCTGCAGCACCGACGTGAATCCGGGGAACGGCCGGAACGAGTCCTTGTTCGCCTGCGTCGTCTGACCGGCGACGTAGATCGGCTGGTTGACTTCGTTACCGAGTTGCAGCAGGTCGTAGCCGCGGTTCCCGACGTAGGCGACCTCGAGGATGGTGTTGGTCGTGAACTGCCACTGCGTGTTGATGTTGTAGACGATCGAGTAAGGCGTCGTGATGTTCGGGTCGATCACGTAGAGCTGGCCGACGAGTGGGATCGCCACCGGCTTGATCGGATTGCTGAGCGAGGTATCGCGGACGACGGGCTGTTGATAGAACGGATACGAGAGAATCTGCTGCAGCGTTAGGTTGTTTCTGAGCTGGTTCCTGAAGACGCCTACGCCGCCGCGAATCGCGAACTGGCCGTTGCCCCTGACGTCCCACGAGAAGCCGGCTCGCGGCTGGAAGCCCTGCTTGTCCGGGAAATACGTGCCGTTTGGCGGCAGCCCATTGGTGCCCGCGATCACGACCTCCCCCGACCCGCTCTGTGGCACGCCTGGCGTCGGCGGCTGATTGACGAGGAAGGTCGAGGTCTGCCCGAGCTCGTCGGTGATCGGGCTGAAATAGTCGTAGCGGACGCCGAGGTTGAGCGTCAGGTTGTTGCGGACCTTCCAGTCGTCCTGGAAGAACGTTCCCCAGTTCTTGTTGACCATTACCATCCGCGTCCGACCCTGGCCGTAATCGAATTCGGACGCCCTCCCGAGCAGGAAGTCGGCGACCGAGTCGCCGGTGTAGGTGCCGTTGAACACGTAACGGCCAACCGCGAAGAAGCCGTTGTCGATGTCTTCACTGCCCGGCCGGTAGGTGCCGCCTATCCGCATGTTGTGCCGGCCCTTGATCGCCGTGAACACGTCGGAGAATTCGTACTCCTGGTAGATGCCGATCGATGGCCCCTGCACGGTGTTGCCGATGCCGGAGATGCCGTTGATACCGATGTCAGGCAGGCCGAGGCCGCCAATGGCCTCCTGCGGCCGGACGTAGTTGATGCCGTAATCGAGAGGATTCAGCAGCGGCAGGTTCGAGCTCTGGCTGGTCAGGCGCGAGAACCCGAACCGGAATTCGTTGAGGACGGCGGCCGAGAGGACCGTGTTCAATCCGCCGGTACCGTGCTGCGGCCGGCTGACAGTGGTGCTCGGAAATCCGTCGTAGTTCGCCGAGTTCGATCCCTGGAACGGATTGTAGATGTCGTTGTTCTGCAGGAAGTGGCGATAGAACCCCGACCACCGCTGGTTCACGGTGTGGTCCACGCGAATCACGTACTGGTCGTAATTGGTCTGACTGGCCGGCGAGGAGACATAGTTGTTCTGCCGGGGATTGACGCCGCCGATGTTCGGCAGCGGCATCAGCGTCAACAGCTGGGAGGCGGCCGGGTCGAACCGGTCACGCGGGATGATGTTCCCCGGGAACGGCAACCCGGTCGCGGGATCGATGAGCGCCCGGCTCAGGAAGCTGAAGTCGCCGGCCCGCTCCTGCTCCGTCGCGACGATTGTCTGGCGCGTCTGGCCGCGCTTTTCACGGTAGCCCTCGAACGACCCGAAAAAGAAGGTCTTGTCGTGGATCAACGGGCCGCCAAAGGTGCCGCCGTACTGGTTGAACTTGAGCGGCGGCGGTTCGGTGGTGGCGAAATAGTTCTTCGATTGGAAGTTGTCGCTGCGCATGAACTCCCAGAGCGAACCGGTGAAGGCGTTGGTGCCGGATTTCGTGACCACATTCACCACCGATCCGGTGTTGCGCCCGAATTCGGCCGAGAAATTGCTCGTCTGGATCTTGAATTCCTGCACGGCGTCGACGTTCGGGCGCGCCTGCAGCGCATTGCCTTCGAGCGAGTTGTCGCTCACGCCATCGAGCAGGAAGTTGTTGGCGTCGTTGCGCTGGCCATGGACGTAGAACGAGGTGCCGGCACTGGTCGTCTGACCGCGCGTCGTGACGCCGGGCGTGAGCAGCCCGAGATCGGCGAAGTTCCGGCCGCTCAGCGGCAGCTCGAGAATCTGCTTCTCGTCCACGACCTTCCCGACCGACGACGTCGTCGTCTGCACCAGGATGCCTTCGGCGGTGACATTGACCGTCTCCTGGACGGTGCCGACCGACATGCTCGGGTTGACGCGGGTCTCCTGGTTCACCTGGACGGTTACCGGTCCCTGGCTGAAGTGCCGGAATCCCTGGAGCTCCGCGTCGATCTGGTAGCGGCCGGGCGCCAGGTTGCCGACCTCGAACTGCCCGCGATCGTCGGTCACCGCCTCGCGCGTGAGACCGGTTCCGATGTTCTTGATGGTGATCGCCACGCCCGGCAGCACGGCCCCGGACGTGTCTTGAACGGACCCGACGATCTTGCCGGCGCTGGTTTGCGCCCGGACCGCAGCCGGCAGAAGGAGGGCGGCAAGGGTGAGGACGATAGCGGGACGAAACAGGTGGTAGGCCATGTGGCTGCTCCTCCTCCTGACAGGACGACGGTCAGCGCCGCGCGCTGGTGGGCGCGGCCGGAGCGCCGTCGGTCACGAACTTCGGCCGGCTGGCGTCATTGGCGAGCGTCAGCGCCGACAGGTAAATCAAGCGCGTGATCTTCTCGATCTTCGGGTAGTTGATCCGATCCCAGGTGTCGTTTGCGGTGTGATAGTCCGGGTGCTCGCCGGTGTTGAAGAGGACCATCGGCACATGCTTCACCGCGAACGGGTAATGGTCGCTGCGCGAGAACCAGCCTTCGGGGTCGTTTGCATCGGTCTTGTAATCGAGCTTGAGGCCGATCTGCTGGTTCCTGGCGTCGATGACGCGGCGCAAATCCGGGTTGTAGAGCGTGCCGATCACGTTCACCCCGTTGCGGTTCTGATCGGCCGTGGTGTTCCATTCCGGGTCGTCCTCGTCGCGCCCGATCATGTCGGAGTTGAGGACCGCGACGGTCTTGTCGAGCGGAACGATCGGGTGATCGACGTAGTGGAACGCGCCGAGCAGGCCGTCCTCCTCCGCCTCGAAGACGAGGAACATGAGGCTGCGCTTCGGCGGCGTCGGATTGGCCTTGAAGGCTTCGGCGATCGCGATCACGGCGGCGGTGGCGGACGCGTTGTCGTCGGCGCCGTGATAGATGAAGGGGCCCGACTGGCCGACGTGGTCGTAGTGGCCGGTCACGATCACGTACTCGTCCTTCAGCGCCGGATCCGATCCCTCGATCACGCCGACGACGTTGCGCGTCTCGATCGCCTGCCGATCCTTGATGGCGCGGCGCAGGTCGACGGTGACGTCGGGCACCGCCGCCGAGCGCGGCTGGCCGCCCTGGTCGATCTCGTCCTGCAGCTGATCGATGGTCTTGCCCGACGGGCGCAGCAGGTCGTCGGCGACCTGGCGGGTGATCGTGAAGAACGGCAAGTCCCAGAAGGGGCTGGTCAGCGCATGGGTGCCGCGGTCGGTGCGGATCTGGCCATTGGTCGGCCCGCTCGTCTTGCGCGACGTCTTCCGGTCGGGCGTCTTCTCCTGCACGATCAGGATCGCCGCGGCGCCGTGCTGGCGGATCACCTCGGGCTTCCACCAGTTGAACGCGTGCACGGTGTTGTAGCGGCCGAGGAAGCGGCTCTTCGGATCGTGCTCCTGCGGTTCGTGGGTCAGGACCATGACCACCTTCCCGCGGACATCGACCCCCTTGAAATCGTCGTAACCATACTCCGGCGCGGTGATGCCGTAGCCGGCGAACACCAGCGGCGCGCGGACGGCGGCGTCAATGTTCCCCTGGCGGCCGAGCGTGAAGTCCGGCCCCATCACGAAGTCGCGCGTGGCCGAGCTCCCGTCCTTGCCGATGGTGGCGCGCAGGTAGGTTTGGTCGCGGTCGATGCGAGCGGCCGACATCGGGAAGTTCTGGAAGTAGGTGCCGCGATCGCCGACCGGTTTGAGGCCGGCGCGATGAAAGAAGCCGGCGATGTAGCCGGCGGCAATTCGGCCTTCGGGGCTGAGCGAGTCGCGGCCGCCCATCTCGTCGGACGCGAGGAAGAAGATGTGGCCCTTCAGGGAGTCAGCCCGAATCGTGTTCAAGCCCGGGTCGCCCGCCTGGGCGGTGAGAGCCACGCCGAGAGAGGCGGCGAGGAGCGCAATCGAGAGGCTGCGCACGGGGTGGATGGTCAGTTTCTGGAACATCGGGCACCTCGTCTATCTGAGAGTGAACCCGCTGAGCACACCCTTGTGTTTCACAGTGGGCGTCTGCCTGTCCTCATTCGTAAGATCGGGCTGACCTTAGTGACGCGCCTGTAAGGTGTCAACAGCTTTCGCCGATTGGCTGCGCAACTGGATGAGCTTCGGCGCGGGCTGTTCGCGATGCGCCGCAGAAGGACGATCGTCGCGATAAAGGGGTGCCCGTGATCAACGGAACGGCCGGTCGTTATCGCCCGTAGCGCTCCAGCAGCACCGCATAACGCGGATTCGAGCGTACCGGATCCCACGCGGGATCGACGCGCACATCGTGTATCGTGAAGGCCGTCTGCGCTTCGAGCAGCCGCTCGAGTTCGGCGAGCGCCGCATCGATTTGACCGGTCGCCGCATAGACGGTTCTGCCGATCATCGCCGCGGCGGCATGATACCGCGCCCCGCCGAGTCATCCCGGCGCTATTCGTACCTGAGCGCCACCATCGGATCGACGTTCATCGCCCGGCGCGCGGGCAGGTAACACGCGAGGACCGCCACGCCGACAGGAGCAGCGCCGCGCCGCCGAACGTCCACGGATCCGTGGCGCCAACGCCGAACAGCAGGCTCGACATCAGCCGGGTCAGTCCATACGCCGCAGCCAGGCCGATCGCCACGCCTACCATCGTCAACACCACCCCCTGCCCGACGATCAGCCGGAACACGTCGCTCCGCTGCGCGCCCAGCGCCACGCGGATGCCGATCTGCTGCGTGTTCTCCGACACCGAGCACGCGATCACGCCGTAGAGGCCGACCGTGGTCAGGATCAAGGCCACCGCCGCGAACAGCCCCAGCAGCAGCGTGTTGAAGCGCGGGGTGGCCACTGAGCGGTTGAGCACCTCTTCGACCGTGCGGATGGCGTAGACGGGCGCGTTCGCGTCCAGCGACTGCACCACGCCGCGCACCGACCGCTGCAGCGCGCGCGGGTCGCCGGCGGCGCGCACCACCACGGTCATCGCCGACATCGGCATCTGACTCTGCGGGAAATAGATCTCCGGCTGCGCCGCGCCCTGCAGGCTGCCATGCTTCACGTCGGCCACCACGCCGACGATCTCGCGCAGGCCCGATTCGTCGTCTCGAACGGGGATCGTCGAGAACCCGGGGGCCACCCGCTTGCCGATCGGATCCTCGTTCGGAAACAGCTGCCGCACCAGCGCTTCGTTCACGATCAGCACCGGCGCCGCGTTCAGCGTGTCGCGGTCGGTGAAGTCCCTCCCGCGCATCACCGCGATCCCCATCGTCTTGAAATAGTCTGGGCCGGCCATGTGGATCACCGACCGACGGCCGATCGGCTGGATTGGTCGGACGTCCCTGGATCTCGACGCTGGTGGTGGCGCCGGCGCCGCTGAGGGGCAGCTGGAACACCACGCTGACGCTGGCCACGCGAGGCAGCGCCTTCAGTCGCGTCGTCAGCTCCTGGTAGAAGTCGGCGATCTGCTGCGGCGTCGAGGCGCGCGCCGCCGACGGCGCGACGTTGAAGGTGAGCGTCTGTGCCGGGTCGAATCCCGGCGCCACCTGCTGCAGACGGACGAAGCTGTTGATCAGCAGGCCCGCGCCCACCAGCAGCACCAGGGCGAGAGCGACTTCCGCCACCACCAACAAGCTGCGGGTGCGGGTCGTCTGCACGCTGGCGGTCGCGCCGCGCCGGCCCTGACTGAGCGCCTCGGCGAGGTTGGTCTTCGAGATCAGCAGCGCCGGCGCCAGACCGAAGGCGATGCCCGTCAGGAGCGACACCGCGGCCGTGAACGCCAGCACGCGCAGGTCGAGCTCGGTCTCGGCCACACGCGCCAGGGACTCGGGGCTGAGCGCGACGATCAGATCCGTGCCCCAGTAGGCGAGCACCATCCCGAGCACGCCGCCCATGCCCGCCAGCAGCACGCTCTCGGTCAGCAGCTGGCGGATGATGCGCGCGGCGCTTGCGCCGAGCGCCAGCCTCACCTTGATCTCACGCTGCCGGCTGATGGCGCGCTCGAGCAGCAGGTTGGCCACGTTCACGCAGGCGATCAGGAGCACGAATGCGACGGCGCCGAGCAGCAGCAGGAGTGTGGGCCGCAGATTACCGACCACGTTGTCGAGCAGCGGGCGGACGCCGATGGTCATCTCCTTGTTCGCGTCGGGGTATTCGCTGGCGAGCCCGCTCGCGATCACGGCAAGCTCCGACCGCGCCTGTTCGATCGTGACGCCCGGCTTCAGCCGCCCGATGGCGCGCCAGCCGCGATAGCCGCGCGCCACCATGATCGCGCCAGGATCCGGCGGCCGCTCGTTGTCGAGCGCGGTGCTGATCCACACCTGCGGCGGCTGCGGCTGGATTGGAAACCTGAACCCCGCCGGCATCACGCCGACGATGGTGAAGCGGGAGTTGTTGAGATCGATGCCGCGTCCGATGGCACCGGCGTCGCCGCCGAACTGCTCCTGCCATGTCTCGTAAGCTCAGGATTGCGGGACGTCCGGCCGGGCCGCCGCCCGCCGCATCCTCCTCGGCTAGGAATGCGCGTCCGAGCCCCGGCTGCACGCCAAGCAGCGGCAACAGGTCGGCGGTGATCACCGTGCCGCGGAGCAGCTGCGCCTCGCGGTCGCCGGTGAGCGTCAGATTCAGGTTGTAGTAGGCGGCGAGATGCGCGAACGCCTGGCTCCGCTCGCGCACGTCGGCGAAGTTGCGGAAAGAGAATTGCGACAGCGCGGTGCGGTCCTGCGTGGTCTGCTGGCCGAGCGCCATCACGCGATCCGGCTCGGCGAACGGCAGCGGCTCGAGCAGCACGGCGTTGACGACGCTGAAGATGGCGGTGTTGGCGCCGATGCCGAGGGCGAGCGTGAGGATGGCGATGGCGCTGTAGGCGGGCTTCTGACACAGCATCCGGGCGCCGTAGACGAGGTCGTGCCAGAAGGTTTCGAGGAACATGGTCACACCCCGATGGAAGACTGCTGCGAGGTCGATATTACGCGCTGACGGGACTGACGCGACGCCGGTCATCCCGGAGTTCGCCCCACGATCACGTCAGCGGTGCGGGTGGAAGAGGCGGTTCCGGGGCGGGGAGGAGGCCCGGCGCTGTCGACGGCAACTCGCGCGTCTACACGCGCCCATCGAGGGCCTCGACTGCAGCGCTGTTCGGAGCGGAGCTGTTTCAAGACGCGCTAGGTCGATGCGGCCCGGCCAATGAGCATTCGCGACGATGTCCTATCTGACTGCTCTGCGCTTATCGAATGGCCGACACGGGATGGAGCCATGGCGGAAGCGACTGGCCTGTGATCGACGGTCGCTGGTTCAGCGCTTCTCCAGCAGCGCCAACGCCTCCGGCCACGGCTGGATCCGCTGCACCGGCCCGTTCGCCATGTCCGCCGTCGTCTTCCCCTCGCGGTTGACGGCCTTCGGGTCCGCGCCCTTCGAGACCTGGTAGAGAATCATCTCGCACGTCGCCGCGCGCGGCGGCGTTGAAGGGAGCCGCCATCATCCCCGTCGGCGCGAAGTTGTGGGTGTTGCCGGCAAGGCCCTCGCCGTAGCCGACCCCGGCCGCGCCACCAGTCACGGCACGACGATCACCGTCTCGTTCGAAGCGTGGGACATCCCCGTCGGTCCACCAACGGCGTACACGCGGACGTAATAGGTGCCGGCGGGCGGCGAGGCGCTGAGACTCGTACCTGCCACGGGTACGCGTGCGATGCTCGCGTTGAGCGGGCCGAACCCCGCTTCGACCAGGTAGCCCGCGGCGCCCGTGACGGGCGTCCAGTTCACGGTCACGACGCCGCCGCTGAGCTGCGCGTTCACGGCCGGCGCATCGAGCGGAAAGACACCGCCCACGGACACCAGCAGCTCTGGAGACGGCGCCGGGATGCCACAGGCGTTCTGCCCGTGGAGCGTCACGAAGTACGCGCCCGGCGGCGCGTCGGCCGAGAACTGCGTCGCCGAGCCAACCGAGAATCGTCCGATGTTGGCCTGGCCGCTCGCGGTCCCGGCGCTCAACGCGTAGGTCATCGGCGCCGCGAGAACCGGATCCGGCCAGGCGATGGTCACGGTCGTGCCGTTCACCGTGGCGGTCGGAGAGGGGGATACGAAGGGACCGAAGCAGAAGCCTCCGCTCGCCGTGAATGCCGATTCGGGTGACGCCGGGCCAACGCCTGCGGCACTCACGGCGCGGACCCGTGTGTAGTACGTGCCGGGTGGCACGGCCCCTTGATAGAGGAAGCCTCCGTCGCTTCCCGCGATTGGGATGGTCCCGATGTTCGAGCTTCCGGGTGAGCTGCCGACTTCTAGCTGGTAGCCCGTGACGTCGCCTCCGACGGCCGGCGGCCTCCAGAACAGGAAGAGGCCCTGGCCCGGAATCTGGCCGGCGCTCGGCGCCGTGGGAGGTCCCGGCAAGCCCGCCAGCCCGGTCGTCGGGTAGAACTGCAGCCAGGCGCCGAAGATGTTGCCCGCCGCCACCAGTCCCTCTGGATACGCCAGCACACGGGTGCCGGTCCCGGTCTGATTGTCTGGCTCGAACGGCCCGTTCACCTGACCGGTCGCTGCGTCGACGGCCGCGAACGCCGGACGGAACGCGCCGTTCACTTGCGAGAATGCGCCGGCCAGATACACGTTCGGTCCCAGCACGTCGATGTCGAACACCTGGGCATCGATCGCCGGGTTGAACGCCGTGACCGCTCCTCCGGGCACGGTGATGGCAGCGGCGCGGAGCCGGGCTTGGCCGTTCACCGACAAAAAGAGGCCTCCCAGGTACAGCGTGGAGCCCGCCACCTTCATCGTGTTGATGGTGGGTGTGGCGCCGCTCGTGAGCGTGACGCTGAGCGCGGTCAGCGCCGGCGTGCCCGACGCCAGATCGAAGGCGGCCAATCCCTGGCGTACCTGGCCGCCGATCATGGAGAAATCGCCCCCCACGTACAGCGACTGGCCGGCCAGCACGATCTTGTTGACACCGCCGCCGCCCGTGTCGGCGGTGAACGGCAGGACGGCCCCCGTCGTGGCATCGACGCGCGCGAAGCCGAATCGTGGCTGGCCGCCGACGCTCGTGAAGTGGCCGCCGATGTAGGCCGTTGAGCCCTGCACCGCCACGGAGCGGCCGCCGAGGTTGCTGCCGATGGCACCGCTGGCGTTCGGGTTCCAGGGGAGCAGCGCGCCGGTCCGCCGATCGACCGCGGCGAAATTGGGCCGCGACGCCCCGTTCACCGTCTGGAAGATGCCGGCCAGGTACAAAGTGTTGCCCGCAGCCGTGATCCCCCGCACCGGGCCGTCCACCGTAATCGAGAACGGCAGCGGCTCGTTGGTGACGAGGTCGATGGCGGCGACGCCGGGCCGCGGCACCGCCCCGACTTCCGTGAAGCTGCCCGCAACGAGGATGTCGCCCGTGGCCGACGCCCGCAGCACGCTCGTGCCGGCCGTGCCCGGATTCCATGGCAGTGCCACGCCGGTCGACGTCGAGACGGCGGCCGCGCCCAGGCGCGGGGCGCCGCCGATCCTCGAGAATCCGCCGCCGGCGTAGAGCGTCTCGCCGATTCGCAACAAGGCCAACACCGCGCCGTTGGCGCCGGCAGACCAGCTGTCGACGGCGCCTGTCGAGGCATTCACGCGGGCGAGTCCCATCCGCGGCTGACCGCCCACGGTCTGGAAATTTCCGCCGATGTAGAGATCGGCTCCATCGGGTAGCAGCGATCCCACTTGCCCGTTTGTGTCCGTCTGAAACGGAAGCGTCGCGCCGCTCGCGATGTCGATGGCCCCCACGTCGACGCGGGCGCTGGTGCCGATTGCCGTGAACAAGCCACCCAGATACAACGTGTTACCCGAGAGCTGCATCGCATTCACGATCGCTCCGTTGTTCAGCATCGTCGTCGGCGAGGCGGCCAGCGCTCCCGTCGTCGCGTCCACGGCGGCGAACCCGGGACGGGCCGTGCCCGAGGCGGTCGCAAATGGGCCTCCCAGGAACACCGTGCCGCCGCTCACCGCGAGGACATATCCCGGGCCACTGAGCGCGGGGTTCCACGGGAGCAGGGCGCCGGTGGTGAGATTGAACGCCGCGCCGTTGCCGCGCGGGATTCCGTTCACGGCGGAGAAGAGGCCGACGACATAGAGCGTGGACCCCTCTTTCCACAGCCCGATCGCGATGCCGTTCAATGTCGGCCGGAAGGCCATGTCCACGCCGCCGCTCGGCGTCAGATGCGCGAGTCCGGACCATCCGCTCCCGCCGCCGTTGTTGATGCGGGTAAAACTGCCGGCCACGTACCACCCGCCCGCGCCGTCCGGGATCACGGCGCTGACAGAACCGTTGCGCGGGACGGACATGTCGAGGACCGCCCGGGTCCGCGCTGCAGTCGTCGGATCGAACAGCGCGAACGGCTCGTCCTTGTCGACTGCTGACAGGCCGAGGTTCGCCGGGCCGGCCACATAGAGCGTATTGTCGACGCGAGCCACGTCGAAGACCTGGCCCGTTACCGTCCACGGCAGGCGGTTTTCGCTCTGGACCTGGGCGGCGGCGACGCCGCTGCCGAGCAACCAGGCGGACACGAGGAGGATCACGGTGAAGGGGAATCGGCGATCCATTGGCCACTCCTTGGCGATGCCGGGCGCCGTTCGGGCACTCGACGAGCTCGCTACTCAAGGTGCGACATCAGCGCGAAAGTGGGGTCACGTCTCGTGCCAGCACGCCGTCAGGAGGGTGTTGTTGACGTCCACGGCCGGAAACAGGCAAGCGGACCCCATGAGCCACACCCGACATTCGGCGGCAGACCGGCCGTCGCGCGTCAGACCGGCGCCATGCGAGCGTGGTATCGTCTGCGCCATCGATCGCTCGCCCACATGCCCTGGCACTCTCGCGTGAATTCGTCGTGAAGGACTGCGACGGCCAGCGGCTGGCGTGGGGACACGAGAGCGCGAAGGGATGCGGATGACGACAACGGTCTTCGTCCAGGATGTGAATCGCCGGCGCTTCGACGGCCGGCTCGCCGCGGCGGCCATCGAGCGTCTGGACGCGCTCCCGGATCGTGAAGAGGCGCGCGCCTTCATCGATCGGGCGGCCGCGCTGATGCAGCGCGCCGGGATGCCCGCGGAGGATTTTTCGCCGTTCCAGGCCGAGCTCTTCGCGTCGGTCGCTTCGCACCTGTTGCCGGGCTGCTGGGGAGGGCGTGTCCCGCCGATCACCCTGGCCGGGCGGCACGCACGGATCGACCAACTGCTACGGAGGCTGCACGGCGACAGCGGCCGACTGCTGGACATCGCCTGCGGCTTCCCGCCGTTGACGACGATCGACAGCCACTCCGGGCTCCCCGGGTGGGAGATCGTCGGCGTGGATCCCTCACTGCCCGAGTACTTCGTCCGCGATCAACTCGGCAACTACTGCCTCTACGACGAGCGCGGCCGGCCGCTGTACTTCCAGCCGTTCGTCCCGACCACGGAGAGCTGGGAAGCCCTGCTCGGCGACGCCGAGGCGAGTGCCAGGCGATTCGAGGCGCTCCTCGCCGATCTGCTCCGCCAGAGAGGCGATGATGCCGCGGCGCTCCTGAACGTCGAGCACGACGGGTGCACGCTGTCGGTCCACCCCCTCCACGACTACGAGTCGCCGAACCTGCGGTTCATCCGCTCCGACCTCGAGTCGCTCGAGACGGAGCCCGCGGACGTCGTGCGCTGCTTCAACATGCTGATGTACTTCGACGACCGGTTCCGGCAGCTGGCGATGGGGCGATTCGCCGCCCTGTTGCGGGAGGGCGGACGCCTGGTCTGCGGCACCGACTGGGCGTGGACGACGGAGGCGCGATACAGCACCTACGTCAAACGGGACGGCGCGATGGTGCCGGTCGAGTTCGCGTTCAGCCTCGACAACCTCACGCCGATCGGCGTCGCGACGTTCTACACTCTCCAGGCCGACGAGCGCGAGGCGAACCTGCTGGCCGGCCTGTGCGGCGCCCTCCGTGCCGACGCCGGCTTCAGCGCGAAGTTCGCCGACGTCAACGACCAGCTCCGCGCCCGCCACGAGCTGTGCCCGCGGGGGCCGGACGGGTACTTCAGCGACTCGCTGCCGATTGCGAACCCGGCGGCGATGTGGCTGGTCGCCGGCGACTACGCGGTCGAGCTCGGCGACACGCTGGCGGAGCAGGCAGCCGGTGTGCTGACCCGCGCCGGGCACCGCGCCAGGGTCAACGAGATCGGGCACGTGGCGGTCGCGATCGACTGAAGGGGCATCGAGGCTGGCCCGGGCCGACCGAGCTCCGGCCGGTTGGAGTAAGCTCGCGGCCCGCCCATGACCACCCGCATCCTTGCCGTCCTCCTCGCCACGTCGACGCTCGTCGCGGCCCAGACCCCAACGCTGCCCGCGCTCGAGCAGGCGGCCGCAGCCATGACCGCCGCGGGGCTGATGCGCACCATCACCGAGCTCGCCTCCGATGCCTACGGCGGCCGGCTCCCCGGCACCGCGGGCGAGGAGAAATCGGTGGCGTGGATCATCGCGGAGGCCAAGGCCATCGGCCTGGCTCCCGGCGCCCCCGACGGCTCGTGGGTGCAGAAGGTGCCGCTCATCGGCACCCACTCGACCGGCACGCTCGAGTTCCACGCGGGCGGCACGGCCATCGCCGCCGAGACGGGCAAGGACGTCATCCTGTGGTCGAACCTCGCCAACCAGCAGATCGACGTGAGGGACTCGCCCCTCGCCTTCGTCGGCTACGGCGTCGTCGCGCCGGAATACCAGTGGGACGACTACGCTGGCCTCGACGTCACGGGCAAGACGGTGGTGGTGCTCACCGGCGATCCCCCGGTACCGGGCCGCTTCCTCGATGCGGCGCTCACCGTGCACGGCCGCGCCGGCACCAAGTTGGAGCAGGCGTTCAAGCACGGCGCCGTCGCCGTCGTGCAGGTCAACCCGACGCAGGCGGCTGGTGCGCCACTCAACCTCAACAACGCACGCGAGAACATGACGCTGCGCGACGGCCGCGAACGCCAGCAGGTGAAGGCGATCGCGAGTCTCACCCTCGAGAAGGCCGCCGAGCTCTTCACCGCCGCCGGCGCCGACCTCACTGCACTCGCGGCCGCGGCCGCGACGCCGGGCTTCTCGCCGCGCGCGGTCAACGCGCGCGCGTCCTTCAGGATCACGAATCAGGTGCGCCAGTTCGATTCGCAGAACGTCTTCGCCAGGATCGAGGGCTCGGACCCGCGGCTCAGGAATGAGTACGTGATCTACAGCGGCCACTGGGACCACCACGGCACCGACGGCGCGCAGATCTTCCACGGCGCGAGCGACAACGCGGCCGGCACCGCCGGCGTGCTCGAGCTCGCCCGCGCGTTCAAGACGCTGTCACCGGCGCCGAAGCGCACCATCGTCTTCTTCTGGCCGACGGCCGAAGAAAAGGGGCTGCTCGGCGCGCGCTGGTACGTCGACCACCCGTTCCTGCCGCTCGCGGCCACCGTCGCCAACATCAACCTGGATTACTTCAGCAACTGGGGCTTCGGCCGCACCCGGGACTTCTCCATCGTCGGCCTGGGCAACTCGACGCTCGACGACCTCACCGCGGAGGCCGTCGCACGCCAGGGCCGCACGCTCACCGGCGACACCGCCCCCGAACAGGGCTTCTATTTCCGCTCGGATCACTACGAGTTCGCCCGCGTCGGCGTGCCGTCGCTCGAGACGAGCCCGGGCATCGAGCACATCGGCAAGCCGGAGGGCTTCGGCGCGACGAAGCGCGCCGAATACATCCGCAACGACTACCACAAGGCGACGGACGTGCCGAAGCCGGATTGGGATCTGAGCGGCGCCGTCGAGGACCTGGCCGTGCTGCTCGAGGTCGGCTATCGCGCCGCTGAGCAGCCGGGGCGTCCGGCGTGGAAGCCCGACGCCGTCTGGCGGCCGAAGGGCCAGTGAGGCGAGGTCCCATGGGCACCGGCGCGACGAGCCTTACGCCTATGCAACGCGCGCTGCTGATCATCAGCGCCGCCGCAGTCTATGCGGTCAACTTCTGGCCGTCGAGGCAAGTCACCAGCGCGGGGCTCATCGCCTTGGGAAGTCCCAAGTATGTCGGCTTCAAGGGCATTTTCCTTCCGCACCTGCTCCTCTATTCGACTCTTACCGCTTGTGTTGCCGCTCTGTTCTGGCTCACGTTCGTGCGGGCGCGCATATTGCCGGCGCCGCAGGTGGGCCCGCCGACGGCACGCCAGCTCGGCGCGGGAATTGTAGGCGGCATCGTCGCGCTCGTCGTAACGGTAGTCTTCGTCTATGTCCTGTTCCCGCCGGGCACGGTCCACTGGATCGATCCGGTGTCGTGGAAGATTGCCGGCAACGTCTTCTCGAACTTCTACGAGGAGTTCGTGTACCGCGGCTTCATGCTGGTCGCTCTAGGCGCCGCGGTCGGCTTCTGGCCGGCCGCGATCATCAGCTCCGCGATGTGGGGCTATACGCACAACCAATACCCGCTTTCACTGCAGGCGCTGATCATGGCGGTGGGCGTGTATTTCAGCTGGCTGATGCGCAAGGCGCGGTCCCTGTGGACACCCTATGCAGCGCACATGGTGCTCGATATTGTGGGGGACAGCCTGATCGGCTAGCAGGTTGCTGCACTGCTGTTGCTCCATCAGTGCTCGCGACCCGACATCGCGAGGCGCTGGCGTCCCCGGGCGGCGGGCACCGCGACGACCTCGGACAAGTCAACCGTGACCGGCCCGCCAGGACTTACGTAGGTCGGGCGGCCGGCGGACGAGGAAGTGGCTGAGACCGCCCGGGCCTCCGCCCGGGAGGCGAAGCGGAATCCGGGCTCCCCGGCAGCCTCGGGAGCGCTTGCCGTCGTTGCCGGTTCGGGCACGTGCACCTGAATCGTGGTCTTGTCGTATCCACTCGGGAAGAACCGGATGAAGTAGCCATCAGGGTGGTACGACCATCGGCCGCGCGGAACGTCGCGTCGGCCATCGTCGGGCTCCGGGTCCCCCCGCAGGACAGCCACGCGCTCGAACTCCGCGTACGGCGTGTCGGCCCGCGCGAAGAGCTGCCGCAAGCGCGTTTCGGCCTGGAACACGCGCGCCATCGCAGGAGGAATCGCCCGCCAGCCGCCATCCCAGATGCCTGGAGTCATCATGGGAAGCGACCCGGCGCCAAGCTCGAGGAGTTGCCGCGGCGTCAGCAGGCTCGTGGCCGCGACCTGCGCCGGTCGAGGCATCTGGTCCACGGGCGTACGGGCCAGAATCGCCCAGAGCAGAACCTGGATCTCCTGCTGGCGAAGATCGGGTCGTCGGACCGAGCCCTGCAGAATCGCTCGAATCGCGCCACTCCGCGAACCTTCGAGCGGCGCGTAGAGATACCCGTCACCGCCGCCGGGGCCGTGCGTGCCCGCGTGCAGGCAGTAGCTCGCAGCTTTGAACTCGTAGCTGCCGGGCCCCAGCTGAAACACGCCCGACTCGTCCTGCGGCTGCTCGCCCAATGGCAGCCACCGCGCCGGCTCGAACCCGTCGAACGACGGCACCTCTGTCGTCGCTCGATCGATGCTGCTGGTGACCGGAGCATCGCCGCCGATCCCGCGCATCTGGCCGCCCCCACCGAGCACATCGTGGACGCGATCGAACGGGACCTGGGCGGTCGGGGCGCCGCCGATCGCGACCAGGAGGGCGGCAGTCGTCAGGAGACGAAGGCAGAGAGAAAGGTCCACGAGTGACTCCTGCTCCGCCACGTCCAGCACAGACGATGCCAGTAGGCTCGGGCCCGGATCTGATTGAAACCGCGCCGTGGCGGGACTGGCGTGTCACCGGTCGATGACACGGCGGTGGTTGCGCGGAGCCAATCGAAGGCCAGCCCACGACCCGGACTACGTCTATTTCCCTCTGGCCCTCCAGAACGAACTCCGCGCGAAAATTGGTCGGTCACCTTCGCCGGCGGCTCGATGCCGGCGACCTGGGCCGCTACATTAACCCCTGCGTCACATATTTGGAGTCTCCATCAGCTCGACGATTCGCGGTAGACCGGCACGAAGCGAGGTCATTCGAGCAGATGGAAGCCTCAACCCAAATGAATTGTGGGGTTGAGACGGTCCCGCGGCAGGGGTATCAGTTCGTCGCCATCGTCACAGCGCTCAAGAACGCCGAGGGAGACTCGGACCTCGATCTGCTGCTCGCGCCGCATCGGGCGTGGACGGAGGGTCGGCGTGCGCGGGGTGGCTCCTGCAGGGAGTCAACGGGTGCGAGATCCTGCGCTGAAAGGGTGCTACCATGCCGCAACGCTGGGAGGCGATCATGGCATTTTCACGGCGCGAGTTCGTGCGTCTTCTCGGAGCGGGCGGGGCAGCCGTCGCTTCGTCATCCGGACTCATTGGCTACGGACGAGAAGAAGCGTTTGCGTTCCAACAGGGCAGTGCCGCCCAGCGTGGCCAGCGGCCGGCGACGACCGGACCGGCCCCGATTCGCTTGAGCAGCAACGAGAACCTGCGCGGGCCGAGCCCCAAGGTGATCGAGGCGCTCAAGGCCGCCCCCTCGAGGGATCTGGGCCTTGGCTATCCGCCGGTCCACGTCGCCGATTTCCAGGAAGCCATTGCCAACATGTGGGAGGCCAAACCTCAGAACGTGTTGATGGCGACGGGCTCGGGTGCCGAGTTGATTGCCGGCGTGATGGCCTTCTGCCAGTCTGAGAAGCCGCTCGTCACCGCCGACCCGTCATACGGCGCACCGGCGCAGACCGCCCTACGGCAGAAGTATCCGATCAAGCCGATCGCGCTCGACGGGCGGCTGTTCCTCGATCTCGACAGGCTGGTCTCCGCCTCGTCAGGCGCCGGACTGGTGTTCCTGTGCAATCCGAACAACCCGTCCTCGACCATCCACAAGCAGGCGGATGTCGACGCCGCCGTGCGGCGCATCAAGGAGAAGTCGCCGAACACCGCGATCCTGATCGACGAGGCGTACATCGACTACGCCACGGCTCCCGGAGTGGGAACGGTGATGAAAGCCGCACTCGACTTGCCGGACGTGTTCGTGACGCGCACGTTCTCCAAGGCCTACGGTATGGCTGGCATGCGCATGGGATACGCGATCGGGCAGCCCGAGACCCTGCGGAAGTTGAGCAACGCGTGGGGCCTCGGAGACATCGACGAACTGCAGGCCGTCGCCGGCATCGCCGCGCTCGCCGACCAGGAGCACATGGCGTGGGAGAAGCAGGAGAACAAGCGCGTCCGCGACTACACGACCGCCGAGTTCGAGAAGATGGGCTTCCAGGTCGCCGATTCACAGACCAACTTCATCTTCGTCAACATCGGGCGCCCCGCCGCGGGATTCCGCGACGCCTGCCGTGAACTCGGCGTCGCCGTCGGCCGCGACTTCCCGCCGATGGAAAAGACGTGGGCACGCATCTCGCTCGGCCGCATGGAAGACATGGAGAAGGCCGTGCCGGTGTTCAAGAAGGTGCTCGGCAAGGCGTAGACAGCATTGCTGGCGAGGTGCTCGACGGTTGAATCTGCTTCAACGACGAGCATCTCGCCATCGTGAGTCTGCGGCATGCTCCCGTCACCGCGGCAGACCGCGCAGATCGGAACCGCGTCCACGCGGCCTACGCGTGTCCACTTCGTACCGGTTCGTGATCGATCGTACTTCGGCGCGTCCGTCGTGGCAAGTCCCACTCTGTCGTTCTTGATCGTAGAAGCTCGTCGCGCCGACTCCGATCACTCGCCGCCAGCGGATCGCCGCCTTGCGGTCGTTGTCCGATGAGGCCGCTGCTCCTGGTGCACCGACCTTCGAGGACCTGGCTCGGCCGCCACCGTGGTGAGTCGATTGGCTGGTTCGCTCGAGCGACGTGTCCACCGTTCAGCGGGAATCTCGTGCCATCAGTTCGTCTATCGGACGAGCGTCACGGTGCTCCCTGGCTGAGAACGCCGCGGTCATTTCGCCGGTTGGACATCCGGAGGATACCGGTAGTCGGAAGATCCGACACGCGGTGGGTTCGATGCGCCCTTGCCGCGGCGGCGATCGTATCGGCCACCGACGAGCGGTCGACCGTAATCCGATCCGGCGCCTGTTCGGCGAGTAGTAGCCAGATGGGCAGCGTGTCCGGGCGCGTCCAAAAGGGTGGACGCGTCGGAGCATCTGGCCAAGCTCGGAAATCCTCATCGGCGGCGGGACGGAATCGAACGCGGTTGGCCACCGCGCACAGGAGAAAATCGGTGTTCGAGCCTGAGCCTTGACGCGGCAGGATCGAAGCACTCGTCGTGCCGTTCGTAGTCAGCAGACGTGATCGGCCGTCGGAAATGCCGGAGGTGGTCGCGCAGCCGTTCGAACCCGGCGGATCGCGAATGCGGCGAGAAGTTCCTGCGGATCGGACCGACGATAGCGGCGCGCCGTGAGCGACGAGGGTGCGAAGTTCGTCACCGAACGACGCGCGGGAGTGCGCCGTCGCAGGCCAGCGATCCGACCGAGGTGTCGCGGGCACCTCATCGACGCCGGCGTTGCTTCTTGTAGTCGTAGGCCGGGTCGTAGTCGATCGTCCCGAACAGGTCGGCGATGCGCGCTGCTGACGACGCGCGGTGGACTCTCCAGGGCCCCGTCCACGGGCTCCGCTCGCTTCGAGGACGTGCGGGACTCGGGCGACGAGCTGTCGTGGAGATGCCGGGTGTCGCCACTCCGCATCGCCTCACTTCGGCCTGGGCACGTTGACATCGCCCGGAGGCAGCCGCCAGTGCACGACTGAGCAGACGGGTCACACATGCGTCGCCGATCGGGAAGGAAGGGTTGCGGCGTCGTGGCTAGCGCCGCGTCACGTCCACCGCCGCCAGCAGCCGCACGGCCGGATCGATCACGAGCCCGGACGGCTCCCGCTCGACCGGGAACACCACGTGCGCCGAGGCACCGGTCAGCTCGATCCGCTCGACACGAGGGGACGCTCCCGCGGTTTCAATGGCCACCTCGACCGGGATGCGAAACGGCGGACCGGGCTGCGTCTGCCGGAGGTCGATAGTCACGGTCCGGGCCGAGCCGTCCCACGACCAGACGCCCGCCAGGCGCGGCACACCACCGCGGTAGAGCCACTGCTGGAAAAACGGCGTCAGATCGTCGCCGGATACGGCCTCCATCGCCTCGCGAAAGTCGGAGGTCGACGCCGTGGCGTTCCTGAAGCGCTCGTAGTAGGTGCGAATGCCGGCCCAGAACCGCTCGTCGCCGAGCCGCTGGCGGAGCATGTGCAGCACCCAGCCGCCTTTCTCGTAGGTCATCCGGGTCGTGACCCGCGACATGTCGTCGAGGTTCTCGTGGACGACGCGGTAGTCCGGCGTCTTCGCGTAGAAGTCGAGCACGGTCTCCCGCGAGCGGCGCAGCCCGTCGACGAACTCGTCCCGCCCGTAGGCATGCTCGATGAACAGCAGGGTGAAATACGTGGCGAAGCCCTCACTCAGCCACACGTCGTTCCAGTCCCGCTCCGTGACGGCATTGCCGAACCACTGGTGGGCGATCTCGTGGATGACGACGTTGCGCCAGCGGACGTTGCGATCGCCGACAACGCTGGTGGAGGAGTAGAAGATGCTGGAGGCCGCCTCCATCCCACCGCTGACCGAGTTGGACTGGACGTTGGCCAGCTTCTCGTAGGCGTAGGGGCCAACCCATTCGCTGAAGAAGGCCAGCACGTCGCGCGAGGGCACCGCGAAGTCGTGGAACCCGGCGTCCCGGTCCTGTGCGAAAACCCAGGTTTCGATGGGCACGCCGCGGTACTCGCCGACGTGCTGCACGGCGAAGGGAGCGACGCCCAGCGCATACAGCCATGGCGCAATCGGCACCGACTCGCGCCACACCGTCCGGCGCAGCCCGCCGGGCAGGTCCGTGGTCTCGATGCGCCGGCCGTTGGAGACCACCTGATAGCGCGCCGGCGCGACCACGTCCATCTCCATCGTCGCCTTGTCGGCGATGTGGTCGATCGTCGGCAGCCAGTGGTGCGCCTTGTCCGGCCAGTCGTCGGTGAAGAAGGTTCGGTCGCCGTGGCGGTTCGGCTTGATCTGCAGCCCGTCGGCCGGCCTGCCGGCGTAACGGACCGCCAGTTCGATGACATCGCCGGCGCGCGAAGGCGCGGGCAGCGTGATAGTGAGCCGGTCGGCGTCGTGCGTGAAGGCCAGCGCCCGACCGCCGCTCGTGACCGCGTCGACCGTCATGCCGCGCCCCTGTCGGGCGGGCGTGGTCCCGGCCAGATCGAGCGCCGCCGTAGTGACGCCCGCGGCGAGCAGGCGGAGGCGGATGGTGGCCACGCCGGCTACGCGGTCCGTGTCGTCGCCGAGCGTGACCGCGAACCGATAGTGCTCCACGTCAATCGGCTGGCGCGGGTAGGTGTCCCGAGCCGCGATCGGCCCGGCGGTGCCGCACACGGTGAGTGAGAGCGCAAGGAGGAACAGGGGCCGGCGCACCATGAAACACCCGCGACAGTCTACCGCCCTGGGGCTCGACGCGGTCGGACAGATCCCGATCTCGCTGATTCGATGGGAGCTGACCGGCGATCTGGCGCCGGAGACGACGCGGATGCTGGCGGCTGACGTGTCCGGGGCTCACTGAGCTGTGCTAGTGTCGGCCTCCACCATGGCCGACTACGATCTCGTCATCACCGGCGGCACGGTCGTGACCGCCGCCGACACGTATCGCGCCGACGTCGCGGTTCGTGACGGCCGCATCGCGGCCATCGGGTTCGGCCTCGGCGGCGGTGCCACGACCCTCGATGCCGGCGGCCTGCTCGTCCTGCCGGGCGGCGTCGACTCGCACTGCCACATCGAGCAGCTCCACCCAGGCGGCGGCGCGGACGAGGAAACCTTCGTCACCGGGAGCCGCTCGGCGCTCGCCGGCGGCACCACCACCGTCATCACCTTCGCGGCGCAGTTCAAGGGCCACGGTCTCGGCGCCGCGCTCGCCGAGTACCGGCGGCGGGCCGAAGCCGCGATGGTGGACTACAGCTTCCACCAGATCATCACCGACGCCAGCGACGACGTGATCTTCAGGGAGGTGCCGGAGATCGTCTCCTCCGGCATCCGGAGCCTGAAGGTGTTCCTCACCTACGATCCGCTCCACCTCGACGACCGATCCTTCCTCCGCGTGCTCGCCGCGGCGAGGCGGTGCGGCGCCCTCGTGACCGTGCACTGCGAGAACTACGACGCCATCGGCTGGCGGACCGCGGCGCTGCTCGCCGACGGGCGCACCTCACCGAAGTACCACGCCTGGTCGCGCCCGGCGGTGATCGAGCGCGAGGCCACCTACCGTGCGATCGCGCTGGCCGAGCTCGTCGATCAGCCGATTCAGATCTTCCACGTGTCGTGTCCGGAGGTCGCCGACGAGATCGCACGCGCCCAGGCGCGCGGCGTGAAGGTGTGGGGCGAGACCTGCCCGCAGTATTTCGTCCTGTCGGCCGCGGACATGGATCGTCCCGGCTTCGAAGGCGCGAAGTACATGTGCAGCCCGGCGCCGCGCGACCGTCAGGCGAGCGAGGGCCTCTGGGACGCGGTTCGTCGCGGCACGCTGGACGTGGTGTCGTCGGACCACAGCGGCTGGGGCTTCGAGACGCCGGTCGGCAAGCGCGTGAACGGCGTCGACGCGCCCTTCAGGGACATTCCCAACGGCGTGCCCGGCCTGGGCTCGCGGCTGCCGATCCTGTTCAGCGAGGGCGTGGCCGCCGGGCGCATCTCGGCCAACACGTTCGTCCAGCTGACGGCGACCAATCCCGCGAAGCTGTTCGGCCTCTACCCCGCCAAGGGGACCATCGCGCCGGGCGCCGACGCGGACCTCGTGCTCTGGGATCCGACCCGGCAGACCACCATTACCAACGCCAGGCTGCAGCACGTCATCGACTACACGCCGTACGAAGGGCGGCAGGTCACCGGCTGGCCGGCAATCACCATCCGCCGCGGCGAGATCGTGATGCGCGACGGCGTCGTCGATGCCGCACCCGGTTCGGGCCGGTTCCTGCGGCGGGAACCGTACCCGCTCATCGCGCCGACCGGGCGCGTGCCCGACGGATTCGACGCCAGCGCGTTTCTCGTCTAAGCGTCGAGCCGCGCGTCACTGACGGCTGTTCGTCGGTCCGCCCACGCTCATCTGCCGCGGGAGCCTGCTCTCCGGCCTGGCGTTGAACGCGCTCTTCTGGCGATCGGCGATCACCTCCAGCGAGAAGCCTGCAAGCTACACCAGCAACCCGACGCCCGCAAACAGGTCCAGATCGAGTCGACGCCTGGCGGTGATGACGGCCAATGCCGCGGCGAGCGAAAAGACTTCAGAAGCGTGTGACCTTGGACCTGACCGTGGCCGGAGCGCCGCTGGTCAGGTCGCCGGTCTTCACGCCGCGAAACGCATTCTCGGCGGCGGCGCCGTCAGCCGCGGCCTTCGTCACCGCCGTCACGAGGGCCTCGTAGGCGTCGGCACTTCCGGCGGTCAGCTTCAGTTCGATCAGACCGTCCGACGCGATCGCATTGACCGAGTTGCCGCCGGTCAGATTGATGATTTGGAAACTGCCGGCGGGCAAGGCCTCTTGAATCAGGAGAACGGCACGGGCGGCGGCATGCAGGGCGCTGACGCGTCCATACGCACCGAAACTGTGGCCCCCAGGTCCCTGGAACTCGACGCGCACCCCTCCTGACTGCTGGGCAAAGGCGGGCACACCGGCGGCGATGAGGACGAATGCGAGCGAATAAATCAGGCGCTTCATGATCCGATGCTCCGGGGTTATCGGACGACTTCTCGTGTCCGCTGGCCGATCGGGCCGACGGATGGTTGCACGACCGTGCCGTCCGCCGCGTGGAACCCCGACACGATCAACGCCGCCGTGAGGACGCGATGCATGCGGGCCACTTCGGTGGCGGGCGCGCCGCGCGTGCCCCATTCCCAGAAGGCATGTCCGCCTGCGCCGGCCGCCGAGGACGCCAGGGTGAACTGATACGTCGGGACGCCGGTGTGCGCGGGGACGTTGTCGTTCAGGCTGCCCGATCCGGTGCCGACCATCGGTGATTTGATCGCGCCCAGCTGGATGCCCGCCTGGAGTCCGGCGTGAACCGCGGCGTTGTCGACGCTCTCCGCGACGTAGGCCGGCCGCAACCCGAACCACATCAGCTCGAGGCTGATACCTTCATCGCTCCCGTCCTTGAGGCCATGCCTCGCGTTTTCGGCGGACACACCGGCCTGGAACGTCGGCTCGATGGCATTGCGGATGTCCTCGAGCGTCTCCTTGCGCGTCGAGCGCATGTCCACTTCGAGCGAGCAGCTCGGCACACCCAGGCCCGGAGCCGTCGGCGGCTCGCAGCTGGCGCGGCCGACGGTGTAGGTGGTTTTCGGCGCGCCGGCGCCGCTCAGGTCCGTCGGCGTCTTGAGGTCGGCGATCCTCGCGATCGCCGCGGCCATGGCCGCCGGGGCGCTGGGACCGTTCGCGCGCGCGAACGGCGCCTTGAACTTCATCTCGAAACGGTAGCTGCCGACGAAGTTGACGACGCCGCCGCCCTCGAGACCGAAGTTGGCGACGATGTTGAGGGGATTGGAGCCGGTGCCGGCCTTCTGGTCGAAGCCGTAGAGCTGCTTGACGCCGGCCAGGTTGCCTTTGCCCTCCTCTCCGGCGGTGCCGCAGATCCAGATGTCGTAGACCGGTGTGATCTTGTGTTTCTTCATCGCGGCGGCGAGGACGAACGCGTTGGACGTGCTCGCCATCATGTCGCCGTAGCCTGGGACGTAGATACGCACGCCGCCATTGGCTTCGGCGTCTTTGGCGTCCTTGAAGACCTTACTGGCCGTGGCGTACTTGTCGTCCTCGACGACCCGGCCCCGGGCATCGAACGACAGTTCGTCGGGGATCGCGGCCAACTCCTCGGGCGTGGCGACCACCGGCTGTGCGTACGGCTGGAGCTTGATGCGGATGGAGGGGTCGCCCGACTTCGGCAGTTCTTCGGGGTTGACGACGTCGATGTGCCCCTCGACCAGCACCTTGGGAAACTGGCCGTGGTACTGCTGGGCGTCAGCGCGGCTCGAGTACGAGCCCTTGATCACCACGCACGCGTTGTAAACCGGAAGACCATCGACGAGGTTGGTGTCGCTGGCGGCGATGACCCCGTCCGCGCGCGTCATCACTTCCTCTGGAGAGAATCCCCATTCGTTCACGAGCCGGCGATGGATCTCGGCCGCCTTCAGATGCTCCTGGCGCGGCGGTGAGGGGATGCGAACCAGTTCCAGGAACTGATTCCATCGTGCCTTGGCGGCCGCATCCGTGCTCTGCTCCTTGACCAGCGCCAGGACTTGCGGATCGTTGGCGATCTTCTCCGCGGCCGCGACGACCGATGCCGGAATGGTCGCTGGAGTGCCAGACGCAGCGGACGGGGATTCTTGTTGCGACGCGCCAACGACGACCGTGGTCAGGAGGACCGTTGCCGTTGCGACCACCGCGATTCGGTAATGAGGACGTCTCATCGTGTCTCCGAGTGAGTGCTGAGCGCCCAAATTTTAGGGCTGAAACGGTCACAGCGCGTCGGTCATCGGGTTATCAAGGCGCCGTCTTCCCGGACGTCAGCAGTCTCGTCAACCTGGCCGTGAACTCCTGCGCGTCGAAGAAGCTCTTGACCGGCACGCGCTCGTCGCGCCCGTGCAGGCGCAAATCGTCAGGGTCCACCATCAGGCCCGAAACGCCGTAGGCCGGAATCCCCGCATTGCGCCAGGGAATGGCATCGGTAGCGCCACCCTGCATGAGCTGAATCACAGGAATGGTTCCCCACATCTCCTGCGTGATGCGCTCGACGGCCTTCAGCACTTCAGGCACGACCGGCGCTGCGGCGCGGGGCTCGCGATTCGCCGGCGTCGACACCTCCAGCTCCGGGTCGTCCAGCGCCTTGACGATCGTCGCGCGCACATCGCTGATCCGCGCGTCGGGCATCATCCGGCAGTTGATCCCCGCTTCCGCCGTTTGCGGCAGCGCGTTCGACGCATGCCCACCCTTGAGCATCGTCGCCACACAGGTGGTGCGCAGCATCGAGTTGTAGAGGGGATCCCTGGCCAGCACGGCCTCCGCCTCACTGTCCGCGGGGTTCTTGATCAGGGCGCGCATCGCCGCCGCGGTCCTCGGCGTCTCGATCTTCGCCGTCTGCTCGAAGTAGGCGCGTGACACGTCGTTGAATTCCACCGGGAACTTGAACGCCGAGAGTTTCATCAAGCCGGCGGCAAGC
This sequence comes from uncultured Acidobacteriota bacterium, assembly GCA_963709325.1. Classification (GTDB taxonomy): domain Bacteria; phylum Acidobacteriota; class Vicinamibacteria; order Vicinamibacterales; family UBA2999; genus VFZN01. Next base: position 2,503,972 of record CAVPVV010000003.1, read on the forward strand.
TGGTAAATGGCATTGTCCGGCCTCGGCAACGACGAATGCCCGCCGCGGTTCTTTGCCGTGACGGTGAACCCACCAGTGACCTTCTGGGTCGCCTCGATGGTATTGGCCACCGGCTTGCCGTTCCTGATGAAACCGAACGCGCCCTCGTTGAGGACGAGCGACGCGTCGACCAGCTCGCGGTGATTGCTGAACAGCCAGCGGGCGCCGTTGCAGCAGCCACCCTCTTCATCGGCGGTGAACGCGACGACAATGTCGCGGTCCGGAACGTAGCCGTCCTTCTTCATCTGCACCACGACCGCGGTGAAGATGGCGACCTGCGCCTTGTCGTCGATGATGCCGCGGCCGTAGAAGTAGCCGTTTTTCTCGAGGAAGGTGAACGGGTCGAGCCCAGGTGACCAATCGGCCTTGAGCGCTTCGACCACATCGAGATGCGCGAGCAACAACAGCGGCTTGGGGCCGTTTGCCCCTCCCTTGCCGCGGTAGCGGACGACAACGTTGTGCTTGTTCGGCTGGACGCCGCCGAGAAAGATGTCCTGATCGGCGAAGCCTGCGTCCCGGAAACGTTTGGCAACCGCGTTGGCGACCTCGGTGGTCCCCCCGCCGATGTTGACGCTGTTGTACTCGATGATCTCCTTGTACACATCGCGCGCGTACTGTTGCGCGGGCGTGAGCGTCTGGGCGTGCAGCGAGCTAGCCGTGACGGCGAGGAAGACAAGAGCGACGACGGTTTTCATCTAGGGTCCCCTGACGCCAGCCTGACGCGGTCCGGCGCGCCTCATCTTGAACCGTGAGTCACTCCATGCGCAAGGCTCTGACCTGATTGGCGCGCATCGCGCGCAGAGTACGTTCCGTGGCGTACGATAAGGGCGCCACCGATGGAGCTCTCGATGACCAACCGGTTCCTGGCTAGCAGCTGCGTCGTCGTGTCCGCCCTCGCCGTTGCGCACGCGCAGCAGCAGCCGCCGACCTTCGGCACCACCACCCGGACCGTCGCGGTCTACGCGACCGTCACAGACTCGCAGGGGCGCCTTGCCACCGACCTCGGGCGCGACACCTTCGAGGTCTACGACAACGGCGTCAAGCAGGACCTGACCGTGTTCTCGAACGACATCCAGCCGATCACCGGTATCATGCTGCTCGACCGCAGCGGCAGCATGAAACCGAACCTGGATCTGGAGGTTCGCGCCGCGGAAACGTTCGTCCACGGCATGCTCGCCGAGGATCGGCTCCGGATCGGCAACTTCGGCCAGGACATCGTCATCGAGCCGGACGATTTCACGTCGGACCGTGACGCGCTGTTGAAGGTGCTGCACGGCGACTTGCAGCGCGACGGGCCGACCCCACTGTGGAACGCGATCGACCGCGCCATCGACAAGCTGCTGCTGGAGAAGACCCGCCGCGTCGTCGTCGCGATGAGTGACGGCGTCGACGAGCCCGTCGACTTCAGCGGCCGCGCCAAGTCGATGAAGGACGTGATGAAGCGCGCCGAGGACGACGACATCATGATCTATGCGGTCGGCGTCGAAGGACTGTCGCCGATGCAACCCGCGGCGCAGGGGTTCGGCGGGCCCGGCATCATGCCGCAGCGGCGCAACCAGCCCTTGATGCAGAAACCCGACGAAGGCATGGCGAAGATCGCGGCGGCGACCGGCGGTGGCTACTTCGAGTTGACCTCGCCAAGTGATGTGCTGGGCAAGTTCGACCGCGTCATCGACGAACTACACCACCAGTACGCGCTCGGTTTCGCGCCGCAGAAGGCCGATGGCAAGCTGCACGAGCTGACGGTGAAGGTGAACCGGCAGGGCTATACGGTCCGCGCGCGGAAACACTATCTGGCTCCGCGCCGCTGACGGAGAGACGGTCTTCGCGCCAGCGGAGCTCTGCGGCGCAGCGGGACGTGCACACGGTCGCGTGCCGGGTGCCGATGAGGTAGGCTGCGCTGCTTCGAGTTCGACTCGGCGGAGCGACCCGGACCGCTTCGAGATTCCGGCCCGCTCGCTCGACGAGCCTCGGACGCAAGTCAGTGGGCGAATCGGCGACGTGTGTGGTCGGCGTTCATCGCGATTCGGCGCGACCGCGTTCGAATCATCTCCGTCAGACGAGCACGCGATGAAGAAGAAGCAGCGTACCTCCAGAACTAAGGCGCTCTCGGCGACCGAACTCGACGCCATGCACGACGCAGGCGTTGACCTGTCCTCTCACGTGGACCTCTCCAAGGCGGTCCGGCCGGGCTGAGACGCTTCGGATCGGCGCCAGCAGGAGGCGTCGGCGCGACGGAGGTCCAGGATGCGCTGCGCGTTCGCGGTCAACTCGGCACACAGCTGTCAATGAAGGCCTGCCTCAGTCGGCCTTGAAGACGTACCCTCCGCCGATGAACAACCCGTGATTGACCTTCTGGGACAGCTGACTCCCACCCGGCGCGGGCGTTCCGGCGGCTGTCCCGCTGGACGAGGTCGGCACCCACACCCAGACGTATCCCACGTTTGCCGACAGCCCGCGAATGATACCGATCGAGGCGCCGACGCCGATCCCGGCGGCGGGAGTCAGCACCGCGCCAAACATAGCCTGCCCACCGCTCCGATGTGCTCATCTCTGGCATCGTTGAATCGAATGGCTTGTGAAGCATCAGCGCCACCATCGTTACGGCTCGGCCCAGTGGATCCGACGCGTAGGCCCCGGAGTCCACCTTCATGCGCTCCGGACCGTTCACCGGACCTACCAGGCCACCGGCAAGCGTGGAGAACCTGAGCCGCACCTGCGGGATGTCGGGACTCACCGTCGCCGGCTCACGTTCTGCGCCAGTGACGGGGCCGCCCACATCAGCAGGATGGCCGCGGCCCGGGCCGCCCGAACTGATCGAGGTTGGCGCCGGCGCTGAGGCACGCGGAAGTCCAGACCGACTGCGCTATGCTGATACCTCATGCGCCGCGACCCACGCGGCGCCGGGGAAGGGGTACGTTGTGCCGAACACGATCACCAGACGAGTCTTCGTGGCCGAACTGGCCATGATCAGTGCCCCGCTGATTCTCGAGGCCCAGGAGAGGGACAAGAACAAGGCCAAGGAGGAAAAGAGGAAGGAAGGCGAGGAGAAGAAAGACGAGGCGAAAGAGAAGGCCGAGGACAAGGTCGACGACAGGGAGAAGGTTGTCGATGCCCCGGGAACCGACCACGCTCAGGATCGGCGCAAGGATCGGCGCAAGGACGCAGTCAAGAAACCGCCTGGCGCCTGAACCGATCGACGCCCCGCTCGCGCGGGCGTCCGGTCGCCGACCGGCACCTCGAATCGGCCGCGCCCGAGGCGGGTTGCCTGGTCATCGCGATCCGACCATTCCCTTCACCGACCCTTCCACGTGCTCGAGGTCGGCGATGCTCTTGCTCGGGATCGCCCTCGACGACAATGATGTGGGCGCGCTTGCCCCTCGAGCGGCGTGAACCCGGCTTCGACGAGCAGTTCCACCTCCCGCTGATCGCGTAGCCGGCGATCGCGCCGCCGTTGGCGGTGGGATCGAGCCCCGCGATCAACGTGCCGCCCGCGCGGACGAAGGCAAGTGGTTACGGGCTGCCGCCATGGCCTGCCGCGGCAGGATCCGGGCGACAGGCGAGCTCAGTCGGCAAATCGTGAGATCGCTGCGGAACGTCAGCGCGTCAGCACGACACGCACTTGTGGTTGTTCACCGCGCCCAGCTTCTCCAGCAGCGCCAACGCCTCCGGCCACGGCTGGATGCGCTGCACCGGGCCATTCGCCATGTCCGCCGTCGTCTTCCCCTCGCGGTTGACGACCTTCGGGTCCGCGCCCTTCGCGACCAGGTAGTTGATCATCTCCACGTCGCCGCGCGCGGCGGCGTTGTGCATCGCCGTGTTGCCCTCGTGATCGACCGCGTTGACGTCCGCGCCCAGCTCCTCGACCAGGTACTTCACCGCCGCCATCATCCCCGTCGGCGCGAAGTTGTGGGTGTTGCCGGCAAAGCCCTCGCCGTAGCCGACGCCGGCCGCGGCGACGAGCGGCGGGACGCCAGGACCGCCCATGCGGAATCGGCGGGCGGCCTGAGACGTCCTTGTAATCACGCTGGCCATCGTCGGTCGGCGGACGGGTGAGGCCCTTGATGGTCGGGATGTTCGGGTCGGCGCCGCGCGCGACCAGCAGCTTCATCGCCGACGATGTCGCGGCATAGGCGGCGCGCCAGAACGGCGTGGCGCCCTGCTCGTTGACGCCGGAGAGGTTGCCGCCGTACCACACCTTGGTCGCCAGGCGCGCGTTCGGGTCGGCGCCCTTGTCGAGGAGCAGCGTCATCATGTCGAGGTACGACAGCTTCTGGTCCTTGTGCGCCCGCAGCTTGGCGCCGCCGGCGCGCGGCGACCACTCGATGTTGATGGTCTCGTAGAGCGGCGTGATGCCGTTGATGGCCGCGTGGTTCGGGTCGGCGCCGCGATCCAGCAGCAGCTTCGCCAGGTCGAAGTGGCCGTTGATGGTGGCCATCACAGCGGCGTGGTGTCGTCGCCGATCTTCGCCTGGTTGACGTCGACGCCGGCGTCGAGCAGCGCCGTGGCCGTCTCGATATAGCCCTGGCGCGCGGCAAAGAGAAGCGGCGTCATGCCGCCGTGGGTGTTGACCAGCTCGTTGCCGGAGAAGTCGCGGTCCACGCCCGGCACCTTGGTGGAGGCCGCGCCGGCGGCGCGTAGACGCTGTTGTTCCGCCCGGTGACGTTGCCGCCGTTGCGTCCGCCGCCGCCCTCCACCGAGCCGGCCTCGTCGCCCGGCTTCTTCGGCGGGTCGGGTTGCCGAACAGCACGCCCTTGAACTTGCTGCGATCGATGACCTTCAGATCCAGCGGGTCGGAGGTGGCGGAGAGGTCCGCGCCCGGCCTTGCCGAGCGCCGTGATCACCGCCGCGTGATTGGCGGCCGCGGCAAACATCGCCGCCGTCAGCCCGCGCACGACCTCGCGCGCGTTCAGGTCCACCTTGCGCTTCGGCGATCGCCTCCACCGAGGCCACGTCACCCGACGCCGCCGCGAACATCAGCGGCGTGGTGCCGTTGTCGGTGGTCGTCTCCGGATTGGCGCCGCCGGCGAGCAGCGCCTCCACGACCGCGCCGTGACCCTGGCGCGCCGCCAGCATCAGCGGCGTGTAGCGGTTGATGCGCGTGGTCGCGCGCGGGTTGGCACCGGCCCCCAGCAGGAGCGTGGTGCCAGCGGCGCGTCGCCGTTCATCGCCGCCCAGTGGAGCGCGGTCATGCCGTCGCCCTGCGCGGTGTTCACGTCGGCGCCCTTCTTGAGCAGCGCGCATCACCGCCGCGGCGTCGCCGCGTTCGGCCGCATCGGCCACCGCCACGTCGCGCGACAGCTCGCCGCGCCAAGCGGCGACGCGACGATGACGCCGAAGCAAAGCGCGACGAGGCGCGCAGTGACGCGCAACGGCTTGGACGACGCATTGGAGTCCTGCTCGGCGCTTGGCTGCCTCATGGCGCGCCTTCTAGCCTTGCGTCTCGCGCTAACCCGCGCCGCCGTCGTCGTGCCGGCGCTCGTCAGATCCAGCGCCGACGTGCTGATCGCCAAAGCTCGCCATCTCGTCGAAGCCGAGCGTGTGCATGACGGACAGCATGCGCGTTGGCCATCGGCGTGCCGTCGGCGGTGGCGATGTGCAGGCCGCCCTTCAGCTTGCCGCCGGCGTGACCGGCCAGGAACAGCGGGCAGCGCTTGTGGTTGTGCACGTGCGAGTCGCCCATCGGCGAGCCGTAGATGACCAGCGAGTTGTCGAGCAGGTTGCCGTCGCCGTCGGCGGTGTTCTTCAGCTTCTCGAGGAAGTAGGGAACCATGCTGACGTGGTAGTGGTTGATGCGCGCGAACTCCATGATGGTGTTCTCGCGCTCGCCGTGATGCGAGGTGGAGTGGAACGCGCCGTTGAAGCCGCTCTCCGGGTAGGTGCGGTTCGAGGCGTCGCGTCCGAGCTTGAAGGCGAACACGCGGGTCAGGTCCGAGGCGAAACGCCAGCGCCTGCAGGTCGAACATCAGCTTGACGTGCTCGGAGAACGAGTCCGGCACGCCAATCGGCGCACCCGGCAGCTCGCGCTCCTCGCCGCTGCTGTTGGTGGCCTCGACGCGCTGGATGCGGCGCTCCACCTCGCGCACCTCGGTGAGGTAGTCGTCCAGCCGCGCGCGGTCGCGGACGCCGAGCTCCTTCTTCAGCGAGCGACCGACGAGGACAGCCAGTCGAGCAGGCTCTTGTCCTCGACCCGCCGCTCGCGCCGCTCGCCGGGCGTGGCGCCGACGCCGAACAGCGTGTCGAACACCACGCGCGGGTCGCGCACCATCGGCAGCGGCTGGTCGGGCGACGACCAGCTGATCGAGTCGGTGTAGGTGCAGGAGTAGCCGTAGGAGCAGCCGCCGCTCTGGTCCACGTTCTCGATGCACAGCTGCATCGACGGAATCGGCGTGTCCTGGCCGAACTTCTGCGCGTACATCTGGTCCAGCGAGGTGCCGACGAAGACGTCCGAGCCCTGGGTCTGCTTCGGGTGGCACTGGGTGAGGAACACCGCGCTCGAGCGGAAGTGGTCGCCGCCGATCTCCGGCGTGGTGAACGCCTCGGCCATGGCGGACGTCGGTGTTGCTGATGATGGTGATGTGGTCGCGATACGGCTCGAGCGGCTTGAGGCTGCTCGGGCTCAGGTCGAACGCGCGTGCCCGTCTCCGCCGGCGCCCACAGGTTCTTCTTGATGCCGAACGCGGTGCTGCCCGGCCGAGCCGTGGACCATCTCGATGGCCACCAGCCGCACCTTCTTCGGCGGCCGCCCCCGACTGGCCCGCGGCGATGACCGCCGGCGTCATCGCATCCAGCAGCGGCAAGCGCCAGGGAGACACCCAGCCCCTTCAGCATCGTTCTGCGCGGGAGGGCTTTGCCGGTGAGGATCATCGGAGGCTCCTGTCGGTTCGTCTGAGGTCTCGAGGTCTCGAGGCTTCGGGCTCGTCGGGTTCGTCAAGGTTCTGTTCACGAGGTTCTCGGGGTTCTGCCTTCTGCCTTGCTGCCTTCTGCCTTTACTTCTGCTGCTGCTGCGCGCGGTCGTCGTCGCGCGGCGCGGCGTCGACCGGTCCCGCCTCGCTCATCCGGAACGTCGGGTGCGTGACGATGCCGACGACGAACGCCGAGAACTTGTTGTCCTTCTCCTCGGCGCTGTTGACGATCGACGCGCACGGCGGGCATGTCCTGGTATTCGAGGCGCCGGCCGAGCGCGTAGGTCATCAGGTTCTCGGTGAGGTTGCGGAGCACCATGTCCTGGTGCTTCAGCAGCGCGTCGCGGAGGCCGATGCGGGCCGTCCATCTTCGTGCCGTCGTAGAGGTTGCCGACGACGTCCACCGGCACTTCGTTGTCCTTGGTGCGCCAGGCGCCGGTGACGTCGAAGTTGTCGAGCGCGAGGCCGAGCGGGTCGATCACCGGTGGCACGAGGTGCAGCCGGGTTCTTGCGGTGCTCCTCCATGCGCTGGCGCGTGGAGAGGAGCTTGCCGGCCGACGGAGGACGTGACCGACTCGTCCAGCGCCGGCACGTTCGGCGGCGGCGGCGGCGGCGGCGTGCCGAGCAGCACCTCCATCACCCACTTGCCGCGCAGCACCGGCGAGGTGCGGTTGGCGACCGAGGTCAGCGTGAGGATGCTCGCCTGGCCGAGCAGGCCGCGGCGATACGCCGGCAGCGTGACGCGCTGGAAGGCCTGCGCCGTTGACGCCGGCGATGCCGTAGTGGCGCGCCAGGCGCTCGTTGACGAAGGTGTAGTCCGCGTTCAGCAGGTCGAGGACGTTGCGATCCTCGCGGACGATGCTGTCGAAGAAGAGCTCGGTTTCGCGGCGCATCGCGTCGCGGAGCGTTTCGTCGAAGAGCGGGTACTCGGTGAACTCCGGGATGCAGCATCTCGAGGTCCTGCAGCCGCAGCCACTGCGAGGCAAAGCGCGTGGACAGCGCCTCGGAGCGCTTGTCGGCGAGCATGCGGCGCGCCTGGCTGCTCGATGCCGGCGACGGTGCTGAGCTGCCCGAGCTCCGCGGCCTTGATCAGCTCCGCGTCCGGCCCGCTGCCCCAGATGAAGAACGAGAGCCGCGAGGCGAGGTCGAGGTCGGCCACGCGATAGGTGCCCGTCGCCGACTCCGATCGCCGGGCCGCCTTCCATGCGGAACACGAAGCGCGGGCTGACGAGGATGGACTGCAGCGCGAGGCGGATGCCGCCCTCGAAGTCGCCGCCGTCTTGCGGCCTTCCTCGTAGAACTTCATCGCGTCCTGCAGGCCGTGGCGCCGCCCTTGCCGCGATACGCGCGCGTCGTCAGGTCGCGCAGGATCTTCGCCGCGCACGCTTCCTCTTCCGCGGCGCTTGGTCGGCCGGCAGGTGAAGATCTTCTTGCGGCTCACCTCTCCGACACGCCGGTCACCTTCGTCGGTCCGACGATGGTCAGGTCGCGCATGTGCGGGAGGGTGATGGTGCCGTAGCCGTCGCCGCCCTCGGCGGTGTTCTCGATCGGCGCGAGCAGATCGTCCGCGGGCCCTTCGAGGCGCTGGATGAACGCGGCGGAGATGCGCTGCGGGCCGGCCTTGATGTGGATGGCACGGTGTCCGCACCTCCATCCCGTTCTGACCCTTGTTCTGACCGAAGTCGGTCTCGGTCATCGTCGGGCATGATGTCGAGCAGCGCGACGCGCTCGCCGTTGATCGAGACGTCCAGCTGCTCCTCGAAGCCCATGGACGAGGAGCGGCGGTCGGCCGAACAGCCCGCCGAGCGCGGCGTAGATCATCGAGGCCTTGATCACGTACTCGCCGTCCGCGGGGAAGACGTGGACGATCGGAGATGCCGCCGCGGGTGCCGATCGGGCGCGCCGGCGGCGCGGACCATCTGGTTGCGGCTGTGCTCGATCTTGAAGGTGGCTGAGGTGGCGCTGGCGTTCCGGTCGCCGATGGCCAGGCGGCTGATCTGGCTGGCCGCGCGCAGGTAGCCCTGCATCAACTGCGAGCGAGAAGTTCTGGACGTCGGCGACGTTGTCGTAGCCGGCGCTGATCGTGTCGGGCGGCAGCCAGGCGTTGACGTCGACGTCGAGGCCGATGCAGGTCTTCGACTGCGGCGGCGTACTCGGCGCGATTCAGTCGCTGGAACGGACGCCAGCCTGGACGCGGCGTCGCGGCGGCCGCGGCTTGTCCATCGCCGCCTCGAGCGTGTGCACCATCGCCATCACCGTCGCATCGTCCGGGCGCGGCGCGCCGGACGGGCGGCATCATGCGGGCGCGGAGCTTGCGGATGATCTTCTCGGTGAGCTCGCCGTTCTCGATCGATCTTCGCGGCGTCGAAGCCGGCAAGCGACGAGGCCGCCGGCCTTGGCGCGCGCGGAGTGGCAGGTGGTGCAGTACTTGCCGACCAGTTCGTTCTGCGCTGCGGCGGTCATGCGCGATGGCGAGGCGGGTGTTGTGTCGTGTGAAACGGCTGGTGCGGGCGCGACTTGTGGGCGCGCCGGTGTTGCGGGCCCTTGCCTGGCGTCTGCGCTGATGCCCAGCGCGACGAAAGCTGCGACAACAAAGACCGGCAGGACTCGACGCATGCGATCCCTCACGCGTGGGCGGCCCACGCGGCCCGACGAATTGCCCGGATGGCGGCGACACCTCGGCCGGCCATCGCGGGATGGTCTGAAGAGCGTAGGCCGGTCGGCCGGCTGGCGTCAAGTGCTTGTTGCGCATGGGGTTATAAGCGGTGTTTGGAGGCGCCAGGCGAATTGGAACGGTTGAGCCGGGCTGGCCTTGCGGCCGCCGGCATCCCTCGGAAACCGCTGTTTCAAGCTGCCGGCAAATACGCGGTCGCGTACGCAGGGGGCCTGTTTGAGCCAAGTGCTTTTTCACGAGCGGGTTGCCTGGTTACTTGAAGTGCACAGGCGACCGCAGGCTGGTTTACGCGAGCCGGCCCAACCGTCTTGCTCGCACCGTGTGCAGAACTGGGCAAAGAACGGCCGTTCGGTAAAGGCGGAGTCGTAATTGGGCGCGGCCCGACCGCAGCCTCAGTTCCGCGTGACGTGCGCGGCCACCGCCTGCCACTGCCCGTCACGCTTCACCCACACGTCCGTGTAGCGCCCGCGCCCCGGCATCCCGCCCGGAACCGTGTAAGCGGTCCGCGCGTGCACGATCGCCGTGTCGCCGATGATGCGGACATTGACGTCGTGCGCTTCGAGGTTCCGGAGGGTGAACGGCTTCGCCGTGGCCTCGAGGAACTGCGCCCGGTCGAGCAGCGACCCGTCGGCCGTCGTACAGAGAAAGTCGCGGGCCAGCAGCTGCTCGAAGCGCGTCACGTTCGAGGTCCGCACCGCGTCGATGTAGTCCGCGTTGAGGCGCGTCAGCTTCTCGAGATCGGAAGCCACGGTCGGTGTCGAGGTGGTGGTCGTCATGGTGCGTCGCAGTCCTTCCAGGGTGGGATGATCGACACGAATCAGGATGGTGGTGTAGTTCTCGATGGCGGCGAGAACCGCCTCGCGCGGGCCGTCGCGCCACTCGGGGCTGGCATAGAACGCGTCCTCGTCGCGGTTCCGCGCCTCGAGACTGGTGAACGCGCGCATCAGGTACCACGTGTCGCTGTCATGCGGTGACGGCCCGTAGGCGACGACATCCACCTTCCAGCGATGGAGCAGCGGCAACGAGTCGCGCACGAAACGCTCGTGGAAGCGTTCGCGCTCGCTTGGCTTCAGGTTGTACGAGCGAATCTCCAGCAGCACGCCGTCACCCGTCGCCTGACGCGCGCCGTCCCGACCGGACGCGGCAACGAGCGGCGCGGCGACCGCGATCACCACGAGCATGATGATCAGGCGCATCGCGAGAGATTCTGCAGGCGACGGTCGCCAGGCGGCTATCACCGGTTTTCGATTCGACGCCGACCTCATCGGTGGCGGATCGACGGCTGCAACCGGACAATCGCCGTCCTATACTGCGGAAGGCGACGCGCATGAGGCACTCGACGGCTCTCGTCGCAGAACAGCAGTCTCCGACGATCCGCGAGCCGCTGCTCGACACCCCGGTGGCGCTCGCCGAGGACGTTCTCTGCTTCGAGAGGCAAGGCACGCAGGGGCGCGAAGGTTTCTCGGCCGCCTTCCAGGTCTGCCTCCCCTACCGCGGGCTCTTCGTCTGGCACGTCGGCAGCGACGACATCGTCGGCGACGCCAACCAGGTGCTGTTCGTGTCGCGCGGGGAGCCGTTCCGGCTCACGCAACCGGTGCCGCGCGGCTACGCCGAGCTGATCATCACGCCGAGCGAGGAAACGCTTGCCGACGTGACCGACACCCCGCCAGCCCGACTCTCGTCGCATCCACTGTTCCGCCGCCGCAGTCATCGTGCCGACCCGTCGCTTCAGCGCCTGCGCACGCGGCTGCTCCACCGCCTCGAGGCCGGGGGGGCGGATCCGCTGCGAAGCGAGGAGGCGATCGTCGAGCTCCTGCGAGGCGCGTTTCAAGCGAACGGGAACGGCAGGCCGGCACACGCGCGGACGCAGCGGCTCATCGCGCGAGCCAAGACGTACCTCGAGGAGAACCTCTCGACGCCGGTCCATCTGCACGAGGTGGCGCGGGCCGCGGGCGCATCACCCGCGTACCTGACCGACGCGTTCCGCCGCCACGAAGGGATCCCGCTGCACCGCTACCTGGTTCAGCTGCGGCTGTCGCGAGCGCTGGTCGAGTTGCCTCACGCCAACGACCTGACGGGGCTGGCCCTCGACCTCGGCTTCTCGAGTCACAGCCACTTCACCGCGGCGTTCCGCCGGATGTTCCAGTGCACGCCGTCGGAGTTCAGGGAATCGACGCGGCGGCTCACGCCCCGTAGCGCTGTCTGAGCAGCGCCACGCCGGTCCAGGAGACAGCCGATGCCATTCAAGAGCCAGGCGCAGCGGCGCAAATTCGCCCAGCTTCTCGTAGACGGCAAGATCTCGAACGAGACCTTCGAGGAATGGAACCGCGAAACTGGCGGGAAGCACCTGCCCGAGCGCGTGAAGCCCGGCGCGAAACGTCGCCAGACGACGCGGAAGATGGCGAAGAAGAAGAAAGCAAAGAAGGCGACGTCTCGGCGGGCCTCGGCGCGGGCGCGAAAACGCTGAGGAGGTCTATCATGCGGGCTCGATTAATCATCGCCATCCTCGCGATCGTGATCGCTGCGACGTTGCCGGAATGCGCGCGGCGGAGCGCCCCGGCGCGGGAAGAGCGCGTTGACGCCGGCGGCGCCTCGCTCTATGCGCGCGAGATCGGACGGGGCACGCCAATCATCGTCCTTCACGGCGGCCCCGACTTCGATAGCGGCTACCTGCTGCCCGATTTCGATCGCCTGGCGGATTCGTATCGCCTGATCTACTACGACCAGCGCGGACGCGGGCAGTCAGCAACCGGCGTGCGGCCGGAAGACGTCGGCCTGGCGTCGGACGTCGAGGACGTCGACAGGGTCCGGCAGCACTTCAAGCTGGATACGCCGACGCTCGTCGGACATTCCTGGGGCGCGGTGCTCGCACTCGAGTACGCCCTCCGGTATCCAGACCGTCTCTCCCGATTGATCCTGATGAACCCCGCGCCCGCCTCGGCGAGCGATGTCGCGGTGCTGCGGAAGTTCCAGCAGGCCGCGCTGGGGCCCGAGATGGATCGGCAGCGCGCGATCCAGGCGAGTGATTCGTACAAGGCGGGAGATCCCGAAACGGTCGCGGCGCGCTACCGGATTCACTTCAAGCGGGCGCTGGCCCGAGAGAACGACTACGAGCGGCTCATGGCGACGATGAAGGCCGGGTTCGTGCGCCAGGGAAGCGAAGGCATCCTCAAGGCCTGGGCCGTCGAGGACCGCCTGATGGTAGACAGCTGGCTGGCGCCGGGCTACGACCTGCTGCCGAAGCTGACGGCGCTGAAGATGCCCACACTCGTGATCTACGGCGACCACGACTTCATCCCGAGTGAGATCGTCAAGCACATCGTCGCGGCGATGCCGCAGGCACGGTACGTGACGCTGCCGGACTGCGGCCACTTCACGTACATGGAGTGCCCGGCCGGGGTGCGCAAGGCGCTCGACGACTTCTTCCGCGACGCGCCGCGCTGACGCCGTGCCTCTCACGGCGCTCGCGCGACGGCCGCTGCAGGCCGACGCCTGCGCTGGTTATGTGGACTTCTGCCCGGCCGGCTTGACGACGAACGCCTTCAGCGACGAGATGCGCTCGCCTTCGAAGCGGTAGACGTCGCAGAACTCGTAGGGGACGTTCTTCATCACGAACGAGCCGCACGCCACCGCGGTGTCATCGTCGGCGACGATGCGATCCAGTTTGATCGTCGGAGTACCCGGATCCATGGACTTCAGCCATTCGCGAATGGCTTGCTTGCCTTTCACGTTCGACTCACCCACCATCGACCACTCGACGTTCTCGGTACAGAGGCTCAGGAACGCCTCCATGTCGTTCCTGCTGAACGCGGCGTTGGCCTGCTCGACGATGCGCTTTTGGGTGCTGGCAACTGCGGTGCTGCTCATCATTCATCTCCTCGGAGAATAGGGAAGGGGTTACCCAGAATCGGACGCCGTCCAGGTGATGCAACGCGAATGCCCGGCGGCTGCATTTCGTCTACAGCGTTTTCAGGACGACCGCGAAGGCGCGCCGAGCGGCCGCGGTTGGCGAGCTTCTGCCCGCCATACGCTCGTGGTCCGCGAGCGGTCAGGCCAAACCAAGAATCTTCCGCCGCGCCTGCTCGTCACACGGACCGAACGGTCCCTGGCCCGACGGATCCGGGAACCCGGTTGGGTCCTCCTTTATTCCCGCGAAGACACGCGCACGCCGTTGGTCCGCGGCTGGGCCGCCGGTCCAGACGAGCTCGGTCATCCACGAGAGCACGTCGTGCAGCTGGCCGTAGAGGCGGTTGTGCTCGGCTCCATACGTCGGCAGCGCCTGTTCCCAGCCATCGCCGGCGGCAAGCGCGTTCGAGAGCAGCTCGACGTCCACCAGCGTCTTCGACAGGCCGCACCCCCAGCTCGGATCGGTCGCGGCTGCGGCATCGCCGATCAGCGCCAAGCCAGGCTTGACCGGTGACGTCACCCAGCGATCCGCGCCCTCGAACTCGGCGAGCGGCCCGGTCACCTCGACGCCCTCGAACCAGGCGGCTGGCGCCAGCGAGGCACGGCACGCGTCCAGGAACTCGGGGATCTTGGCCTTGCCACTGAGCTTGCGATCGCCCATCGCCCCAACGTAGGCGAAATACATTCGGACCCGTCCGCCGCCGAGCGGCGCCATGAACGACAAGATGCCAGGGCCGATCGAGATGTGGGTTCCGTCATCGGGGACAGAGGATCGCTCGACGAGAGCGCCGGCGAGACGAAGGCGTTCCGGATCCTTGTTGACTGTGAAGCCGGCCCAGTCCCTCATCTTCGAGAACCGGCCATCCGCGCCGACCACCAGCCGCGGCGTCTCGGTTCTGGTTCCAGCTTCGTCGGAATAGGTGACCGTCCACCGGCCGTTCTCCTCGGTTACGCCGTGGACCGTTGCGCCCCGCGTCACCGTAGCGCCGGCCTTGATGGCCCCGGCGATCAGTGCCTCCTGCAGGTCCGGGTGATACATGTTGAGCGACGCTTCCCGCGTCGGCGTCGTTTCGGGAAGCGGCCGATGTTCGGTCTGCGTGCCCATCGCGTACATGTTGAAGTAGGGGACGCGATGGCCGCCGGCTGCGACCAGCGTGTCCACCAGGCCGAGGCGCCGCGCCGCCGCGACGCCCCACGGCAGCATGTTCTCGCCGCGGACCCGGTCCTTGAATCTGGTCTCCTTCTCGAGCACCAGCACGTCGATTCCGCGCCGGGCGAGGACCGTCGCGAGTGCCGCGCCGGCGAGCCCCCCACCGACAACCACCACGTCGCTCATCTTCGCCTCCTGCATTTCGAATTCGACGTCAGGATGCCGACCCGTAACTGCTCCCAGGCGAGCCGTTCGACCCGGCACCGTCGTGATCTTCGCTGCCGATGCCGGGCAGGCCGATATTGAGAATGACGACGTCGGGATGCCTATACAGCGCGACCATCCGGCCGATCAGCCGAAGCGCGGGCGCCGCTCGCCGCAGTTCTCGCAGAACCAGACCGCGAGCTCGAGCCGGCGATTGACGGCAACGCCGGTCGCGAGCTTGAGAGCGGCGACAGGTGCCGCTTTCGCAGTCGGCACCATCTCGGTATGGCAACGCGGGCAGGGCGGCGAGTTCGGGGACGGGCTGGTCAGGACACGCTTGAGCGTCGAGATGAAGCGCATTAACAGATGCCTCTAGTCAGGAGCTCGGCCGAGAGAGGGGATCGCGCTGATCGATGTACGACAAGCCGAAATTGGTTGCAAGCTGAGCCGCAGGGGGTGGGTGGGGAGGCACCGCGCCCCCATTGGCGATTGAAGAGTGATGATTGACGACTTATTGATGATTCACGATTGAGGGATTGCGCAATTCAATTGGTGATCGTGGCAATGGCGATTGATGGGATTGGACAAATGACGATTGCCGATTGCAGACGCGCGACGATCAATCTCCAATCGAGATTTCCGCAATCGTCAATGATTCAATGCGCCAATCATCAATCGAATGACGCAGTTCCCCAATCGTAAATCCCCAATAAATCGTCAATCGTCAGACATCAATCGCCAATGGACAGTCGACGCGCGAACCGCTCGATCATCTGGACAGCATCCTCCACGGTCGCGGCAACGTAGAGTGCGTCGCCGCCGAGAGAGCGCCAGAACTGCTCGCCGACAGCCGCCGGTGCGATCAGGATCGTCGGGCGGCCGGCCTTGAGTGCCAGCGCGACCTCGGATGCGGTGCCCGCGCTCATGCCGCACACGCACATCACGTCGCTGGTGAGCACGTTGATGAAATTCCGCGCTTCGCCGAGGCCCGTGACGATTCGGATCTCGGCGTCCGGTGTCGCGCCGTCGGGCGTGCTGTCTGGCAGAACGCCAATCGTGAGGCCGTCGCGCTGCCGCGCACCGCGGAGCGCCGCCTCCATCACTCCAATCGGGTGGCCGCCGGTCAGCGCCACCCAGCCACGCTCGGCGACCGCTTCGCCGAGCCGCTCCGCGTTGGCGCAGTCCTCGGCGGTCGCGGTCGCGCCGGGGCCCATGATGCCGACGATGATGCGGGGCATGAGAGCGATCGTAACTCCCGCGTGGACTACACTGCCGCCACATCGGAGGCCCTCATGCGGCATTCGCTCCCCGCGGCCACGCTCATCATCCTGCTGGCGGCCATTCACATCGCGGCGCAGGCGTTCCCTCCGGGCTACGTCGATCCGGCGCCGATTCTCGCGGCGGCGGCCCAGGAGATCGGCGAGGCAAACTTCCGCTGCGTGACCTTCTCCGGCACCGGATACGGCGCCGCCGTCGGTCAGACGTTCGAGAACGCCGTCAACATCGACTGGCCGCGCATCGACGCGCTCAACAACTACACGCGGACGATCAACTGGGAGGCGGGCACCAGCGTCGAGACGTTCGACCGCAAGCCCGGGCTCAATCCGGCGTCCTGGAAGTACGGCCTCGGCTGGCAGGACGGCACGCCGACGCAGAAGGCGCTGCGCCAGACGCACATCGTCAACGGCAAGAACGCCTGGCACATCGATGGCGATGGCGCGCCGGTTGCCGTGCCGCCCGAGCTCGCGGAGCTCTATCAGCTCGATTTGTGGCTGAACCCGCCCGGCTTCCTCAAAGCGGCCCGCATGCCGGGCGCGAACCCGGTCGCCTTGTGGCGCTGGGAGCAGATCGAGAAGGGCCGCGACGGCAACGTTGTCTCGCCGGAGAAGGTTCACGTGGTGGCGATCACGATGTTCGGCAAGTACCGCGTCGACGCGACGATCAACTCGAACAACCAGATCACGCGCATCAAGACGACAGTGAGCGAGCCCGCGCTCGGCGACTTCAACATCGAGCACGAATCGACCGAGCAGATGCCGTTCGGCAACGTGAAGTGGCCGATCGCGTGGCACTCGCACCACGGCTGGGACGACAACTGGCAGTTCTACCGCCAGAGCACCGGACACAACGGTTACGGCGGCAAGTTCCCGACCGTGCGGCCCAATGACTGCGGTCAACCAGTTCCCGTGCCGCCTGTCGTCGCAGAGCGCCACGTTCGATCCACCGCCGGTCGGCGTGGAGAAGATGGCCGACGGCGTCTACCTGCTGGGCGGCGGCCCGGCGAACAGCTACATGGTGGAGTTCGCGAGCTTCGTCGCGGTATTCGAGGCGCCAACGAACGAGGAGCGCAGCCTGGCGGTGATCGAGGCGATCGCGAAGCTGGCGCCGGGCAAGCCGATTCGCTGGCTGATCACGTCGCACCCGCACTTCGACCACATCGGCGGCCTGCGCACGTATCTCCACATCGGCTCGACGATCGTGACGCACATGAAGAACCTCGCGTTCCTGAATCGCGACGTGCTGAACTACGAGCCGCGCACGATGAAGCCGGACATCGTATCGAAGTGGCCGCCGACGGAGGTGTCGGAGGGCTACAACTACGAGGCGGTGCAGGAGAGCTACGCCATCACCGACAACCGCCGCATCCTGCGCGTCTACTACGTGCAGCCGCTGCGGCACGTCGAGGGCATGCTGATGGCGTGGCTGCCGGCCGAGCGGATCGCGTTCGAGGCAGACCTGTTCGACACGCACGAGCCGCCGCGGGCCGCGCAGCTGGCGTCGATGCGGACGATGGCGACGCAGGTGGAACGCATGAAGCTCGATGTCGCGACGCTGGCGCCGGTCCACGGCAGGCCGGTGCCGTGGAGCACGTTCGAGGCAGCCCTCAAGGCGCTGTCGCCTAGTCAGTAGCTCGAGCGGCTTGGTTGCGGCGCGATCCCGCGGCTGGTTGTGCGGGCCGGGCGAGCCTCATCGTCTCCGCCACCCCGCGGACAGGGCCGGTCAAACACGCCTCTGCGCCCCACAAGCAATGAGGCAACTCGCCTGCATTCGTTAGCTCAAACATGCCCAGTGGTCCGCGCCGGCGTGTTTGTCTGTGATCTGAGGCGGCCGTGTCCGAGGGGAATGGCGGACACGATGAGGCCCGCCCGGCTCGGCTGTCGATTGCACGCGCTGCCCGCGCTCACGGCTCGGACAGCACCTCCACCGGATCCACCCTCGCCGCTCGCCGCGCTGGCCCGACGCACGCGAGCAGCGCGACGCCGCCTGTGCCGAGCGCTACTGATGCGAGGAGCACCGGATCCGTCGGCTGCACACCGTAGAGCAGCCCCTTCAGCGCTCCCGCGGTCGCCAGCGCGCCGCCGATGCCGAGCAGGAGGCCGGCGCCGATCAGCAGCGCGCCCTCGGCGAGGACCAGCCTGAAGATCGCGCCGACGGTGCTGCCGAGCGCCATCCGGATGCCGATCTCGCGGGTGCGGCGGGCGACGAGGTGCGCGAGCACGCCGTAGAGGCCGAGCATCGACAGGAACAGCGCCGTCACCGCGAACATCGCCGCCAGGCTCATCGCCAGCCGCTGCGACATCAGCGACCGAGCCGTCCGCTCGGTCATCGTCTGGATGTCCGAGAGCGGGAGATCGGGATCGATCTCGACCAGGGCAGAGCGCACAGCACGTACCACGGCGGCGGGATCGCCCGCCGAGCGGATCGCGAGCCAGCGCAGCCGCCCCATCGGCGGCGCCTGCGGGTGCGGAAAGTACGCGGTGCCGATGGCGTCGATGTTCGCCGCCAGGCCCTCGAAGCGAACGTTGCGGACGACGCCTACGACCGTGAAGGGTCCCGCGTCGCCGCGCATGATCGCCTGGCCGATCGGGTCACCGGTTGGCCACAAGCGCCGGGCCAGCGCTTCGTCAACGATCGCGACCTTCCCGGTGTCCTCGCGATCGCGCGTGTCGAACCCCCGGCCCCGGACGAGCGGCGTCGACATGGCCTCGAAGTAGCCGGGCGTAATGGTGATGACCGTCGGCACGAGCGGCGCCTGGCCGTCGGTGGACTGGCCCACCGCGGAAACGGTGGAGGGGCTCTCGTAGCCGCTCAGCGCGATGTTCGACGTGAGCCCGACCGCTGAGACGCCCGGGATGATGGCAACGCGATCTCGGATCCTGTCGAGCAGCGCCGCGAGCGCATGCTGGTCGGCATAACGCGACGGCGGCGGAAACACTGTTGCAGTGACGACACCGGTGGCCGTGAATCCCCCATCCACCTGCAGCAGCCGCTGGAAACTGGTGAGCAGTAGCGTGCCGGCAATCAGCAGCACCACCGAAAGCGCGACCTGAGCGACCGCCAGCCCGCGCCGCAGCACGCGCGTGCGGCGTCCGGCCGTGCCCGATCGGCTGCCATCCACCAGCGACCGGTTGATGGTCACGTCTCCAAGCACCGAAGCCGGCATCGCTCCGATGATCAGCGCGACGGCGATCGTCGTCAGGGCGACGACGCCGACGGTCTCAGCGTCGAGTCTCACGCCGCCGGCGTTCGGCAGGTCTTTCAGGCCCGCCCATGCCAGGCCACGCAGGATCGCCGTGGCCACGGCCAGACCCGCGACGCCGCCGAGCACCGCCGGAACCAGTGCTTCGATCATCAGCTGACGCGTCACCTGCAAGCGGCTGGCGCCAAGCGCAAGCCGAGTCGCCAGCTCGCGGCGCCGTGCGCTGGCACGTGCCAGCGAGAGGTTGGCAATGTTGATCGCGCCGATCAGCAGCACGAATCCGGCGCCACCCCACAGCAGGTAGAGCGTCCTGCGAACGCGCTTCGTCAGCGCCTCCTGCAGCGGCAGCACGCTCGTGTACATGCCGAGCTCGTCGTAGCGGAACTGCGGGAAGCGACGCCCGTATTCAGCGCGTAGCGCGTTCGCCTGCTCGCGCACCTGCTGCAGCGTCGCACCGGGCTTCAGGCGTCCGATCTGCGTGAATCCGTATCGCGTTCGCGCCGCATCGGTGCGCTGCTCGGGCGTGAAGATCATCGGGATGAAGAACTGCACGCCCTGCCGCGGTCCGGCGTGCCCGTCTTCGCCAGCGTCGAAGAACGAGAATCCAGGCGCCATCACGCCGACGACGGTATAGCGTTCGCCGGTCCAACCGAGGCGGATGGTCTGGCCGATCGCCGCGGCGCTGCTGCCGTAGAGCGTCCGCGACAGGCCGTCGGTCAGGACGACGACGTGCTCGGCACCGGTTTCAGCGTCGGCGTCTGAGAAGGGCCGGCCGATCGCAGGTTGAACGCGGAGCAGCCTGAACAGCGACGGCGTCACGCGCATGCCGCGCAGCTCCTGCGGGAGGCCGTCGAGCGCCAGCGTGTCGAACCAGTAGGTGAAGAGCGCCATCTCCTCGAGGCCGGTCAGCGCCTCGCGGCGATCGAAATAGGACGGCGCGTCGTTGGCGAGGATGTCGTTCGGCGTGATGGTCGGGTAGACGTCACCAATGCCGACGATGCGATCGGACTCCGGCACCGGAAGCGGGCGAAGGATCACCGCGTTGACGACAGTGAAGATCGCGGCGTTGGCACCGAGGCAGACGGCAAGCGTGAGGATGACAGTGGCGGCAAATCCGCGCTCGTGCGTGAGCAGACGCAAACCCGCATGAACGTCGCGGAGGAGTCCCGCGGTGAGCGCCTGGCGGACGCTGCTGACGAGGCCTTTCATTCCCTGACGAGGAAGCGGCGGACGCGCGTGCTCGGCCAGGCGCACTGCGAGCGGCTCCCGCGCGATCAGGTCTTCCGCCAGCGCCTGTGGCGTCGGAACGTGACGCTGCAGTTCGCGCCAGGCTTCGTCTTCGGCGAACCCGTCGGCCCGAAGCCCGTCGTAGATCTCGGCCAGCTGCGCGCCCCACTCGTTGACGATCTTCTGCCGCCGCTCCGGCGCGAGGTCGAGTGATGCGATGCGTTCAGCGACGAGTGTGCGGAAGTCGGGCACAGTTCAACCCCTCAATTCACTTGAGTGGAGTGTCCGTCAGATCGCTGATGCGACCGGAACCGGCACGACCCGAGGAAGTTCGAGCAGATGGCATGCGCGACTCAAGGGAGATGTGGGGTTAGTCCCGCGGCCTGCTTGACGGCCTGCATGAAGGCGCTCCAGCTCTTGCGGCGCTCGGCGAGGACGCGGCGTCCTTCCGGCGTCAGGCGATAGTAGCGGCGGCGCTGCTGGCCGGACTTCTCGACCCACCGGCCGGCGATGAGGCCGCGGCCTTCCAGCTTGTAGAGAATCGGGTAGAGCGAGGCGGCGTGGAACGAGACCGCGCCGTCAGCACGGGCAGCGATCTGCTGCGCGATCTCGTAGCCGTGGCGGGCCCGCTCCTCGAGCTGGGCGAGGACCAGCAGCTCGGCAGTGCCTTTCTTCAGCGCAGCGTCGGTCTGGCGATCAGCCATATGGGACTCATATATATGCCGATCCCATAAGGAAAGGCAAGTCAGGCTCGCGCGGCGGCCGGATGTCGCAGCCGTGCGACGATGGGGCATGCCATTGAGCGTTCTTCCGCTCGGGTCATCGATCGATGCCTACGCGGCGCAAGCGGATCATCTTCTCGATGAGTGGGGCAACGGCGAGTCGTGGGCGATCGAGGTGTTCCATCGACGCCATCCCCAGTTTCTCGACGAGAAGATCAAGTGGCTACCGAGGCGGCTCTCGCCCGACGACATCCGCGCGGCGGCGCTGACGGGTGACGATGCGCGACTGGCGGTGGCGCGCTGGTATGACTTCCTGGACTGGGACTCGCTCCAGGTCTACGCCGATACCGTTGGCCAGTCTTCGTCGCTGGCAGCTCGGTTCGAAGCCGCCGTCGAAGCTGTCATCGGCGGCGACGTGGCGACGCTCTCGAACTTGCTGGCGATGGATCGTGACCTCGTACGTGCGCGGTCTACCCGCAAGAACTGCTTCGACCCGCCTGCTCACCGTGCCACGCTGCTCCACTACGTGGCCGCCAACGGCGTCGAGGACTATCGGCAGAAGACACCGCCACACGCTGTAGATATCGCGCGCGCGCTCCTCGAGGCCGGCGCCGATCCCGATGCGCTCGCGGACATGTACGGCGGTCAGTGCACGACGATGAGCATGCTTGCGTCGAGTGGCCATCCGGCTCAGGCCGGAGTGCAGGTGGCGCTCATCGACGCGCTCGTCGATTACGGCGCCAGCGTGGACGCTCGCGGCGGCGGCAACTGGACCTCCCCGCTCTTCACGGCGCTGTTGTTCGGCTTCGAGGACGCCGCCCGGGCGCTGGCCCGTCGCGGCGCGCGGATCGACACGCTGGCCGCGGCCGCCGGGCTGAACCAGAGCGACGCGTTCGCTCGTCTGCTGCCGTCGGCCACACCCGGCGATCGCCACCGCGCCCTGGCGATCGCGGCGCAATTGGGTCACGCCGATATCGTGCGGCGACTCGTCGAAGCCGGCGAGGACCCGAACCGCTACAACCCGCCCGGCACTCACGCGCACGCGACGCCGCTGCATCAAGCGGCGCTTGGCGGTCACCTTGATGTGGTGCAAGTCCTTGTCGAGGGCGGAGCACGAACCGACATCCGCGACACCATCTACCAGGGGAGGCCGCTCGGCTGGGCGGAGCACGGCGAGCGCACTGAAGTCGCCGAGTGGTTACGCCGCCGCGATCAGGGATAACGGCAGACGTTCCCGCGGCCCACCTCTCGACGCCCGACCTGAGCCGGGCAAGTCCGGCGCGCGGGCGCGTTGGGCTTCTCAGGCGAAACGAGGCGCGCGAAGGCCGAACCGCGAGTGCGTCAGTTGCGCGTGACGTGCGCGGCGACGGCTAGCCACTTGCCGTTCCGCTTCGCCCACACGTCCGTGTACCGGCCGCTCCCCGGTGCGCCGTTCGCCTGCGTATACGTCGTCCGGCCATGGATGATGGCGACGTCGCCGATGAGGCGAATCTTCACGTCGTGAACGGCGAGATTCCTGATCGTCACCGGCTTGGCCGTCGCCTCCAGGAACTGCGCCCGGTCGACGAGCGACCCGTCGGGCAACGAGGCGAGAAAGTCGTCGGCGAGAATCTCGCGGAAACGTGCGACGTTTCCCGTCTGGACCGAGTCGATGTAGTCGGCGTTCAGCTTCGACAGAACGTCGGTGTCCTGAGCGAGTGCGTCAGTGGGCATGGTCATCACCACGGCAAGGAGCAGAATGTGCGGCCGCATCGCCGCTCATGATGCGCCGGACCGGCTCCCGTCCGCCAGCGTCGCCTGCCGGACGGCGGCGACCATCGCGTCGGGCGACACCGGCTTGCGCAACACCTCGACGAACAGGCGAGCCAGCCAGCCGTCGGCGCTCAGCGGCGTAGCAGTGTAGGCAATGACTGGAATGTGACGGGTCACCGAGCTGGCCTTGAGCAGCCGCGCCGCCTCGATGCCGCCGAGAATCGGCATCGCAATGTCCAGAAGGACCACGGCCGGATTCGAATAGTGCGCGACGATCAAGCCTTCCAGGCCGTTCGCGGCCGAGGCGGTCCGGAAACCAAACGCCTCGAGCACGACTGCGGCGATGTCGCGATTGTCCTCGGAGTCGTCCACGATCAGGACCCGCGGCCGCTCGGCGTTGCCGTTCCGCGCCACGTCGAACGCCAGGCCCTCGACGATCGATTCGGCAGCGTGGCGCTGTTCGCACGCGGCAACGCACACGTGACGGACCGCGTCGAGCCAATCGGTGGCCGGCTGGCGGTTGACGCGCGCGTGGGCCTCCACCTCCATGAGCCTTACCAGTTCGGTCAGGCGCCGTTCGTTGTCGATCGCGTCGGTCGCGAGGCGTTCCGCGGCTTCGAGCACGCGGCTGAAATTCTGTCCGTCGAATAAGTGAGGCATTGCGCGGTGGCAGTCTCGGGGGACGAGTGCTGTTCGTGGTTGGTAAATACCACGGACATGAGCCACTTAGACCTGAACTGTTCGAAAAATACCTGATTCGACGTCATCGAACTGACCCGCCGTGCACGGCCGTGCTTGGGGAGCCGCGCAAGCAGCACGCTCCATGAGCTGCTGATGGAGTACTCGCAGCGGGTCATGCACCAGCTGGCGCAGTCGGCGGTGTGTAATCGCTTCACACCTCGGTGCAGCGACTGGCGGGTGGCTGCTTCTCACGGCCGAGCGGTCCGAAACCACGAGGTTCGAACTTACCCACGAGTTCGTGTCGCAGATGGTCGGTGCCCCTCGCCCGGTGGTTAGCCAGTCGGCCTCAGCGCTGCGGCACCTCGGCGCCATCGACTATCGGCGCGGCGTGCTGACCATCCTGAGCACGGAAAAGCTCCACAAATATTCGTGCGAGTGCTTCGAGGTCATCTCGGAAACGTCCACCGGCCTGAAGCCGTCGGCAGGTTGAACCGAGACGAGAGTGGCGGGTCAGAGGAAGTAGAACGTCATCGCGAGAATCGTGTAGATGGCGAGCAGCTGCACGCCTTCGAACCAGTTCGTGCGGCCGTCGAGCACGAGATACGACACCGCCATCACCGACAGCATCACCGCGGACACTTCGAGCACGGTGAACTCCAGCCCCATCGTGTGCCCGATCATGTGGCCGGCAATCACCAGGACCGGTGCGACGAAGAGCGCGATCTGCATCGCGGAGCCCATCGCGATGCCGAGCGCGAGGTCCATCTGACCTTTGCGCGCGACGATGATCGCCGTGGAGTGCTCGGCAGCGTTGCCGACCACCGCGATCACGATCACGCCCATGAACACCTTGCCGAGTCCGAGCAAGTGGCCGGCTTCGTCCACGGCGCCGACGAGAAACTCGCTGACCAGGCCAATGGCAGCGGCCGCGGCGATCAGGGTGACGAGAATACGCGTCAGCGACCACGGCGCCTCCGCCGGTTTCCCCGATTCGTCGGATTGGCGGTGGCCAGCCGCGACCTCGTGCTCCGCGTCGGCTGCCGGTGCGACCAGCTTTCGATGCGTGCGGAACTGGAACAGGAGGCTGGCCGCGTAGGTCGCGATCAGCACGTACGAGATGTCCAGGCTCAGCGACTCGATGTGATCCGGGCTGGGGTGCGTGGCGACCCGCGCGTAAATGGCCGGCAGGACGAGCGCGACGGTCGCGAGCAGCATCACGCCGCCGCCGGTTTCGGCGGCGAGCTTGTTGAAGCGCATCTCTTTCCGCGTCCAGCCGCCGACCAGCATCGCGAGGCCGAGCACCATCAGGAGGTTGCCGAGGATCGATCCGGTAATCGACGCCTTGACGATCTCGGTTTCCCCGGCGCGAAGGGCCATCACGCCGATGATCAGCTCCGCGGCATTGCCGAATGTCGCGTTGAGCAGCCCGCCGAGGCCAGGTCCCGATCGATGCGCCAGCTGCTCGGTCGCTTCGCCCATCAGTCCGGCAAGCGGCAGGATGGCGAGGCACGAGGTCACGAAGATCGGCACCGGCCCGGCGCCGGTCCACTCGAGCCAGGCGGCAACCGGAACGAGGAGGGTGAGACCGTAGAAGAGGCGGGCGACGGTCACGGTGCCGACATGATCACCGATCGGGCACCCACTGGGCGTGCGACGGGTGCGGCGCATGCAATGGGTGCGGCAATGCGATGGGTGCGGCTCTCGAAGCGCCGGCAATGACGCGCGAGCGGAACGGCCCCGTCCCACTTCCGGGCACCTCGCCTGCCCGCGACGGCGGAACCCTTGATATTCCGGCCGATCGCCGAGAGCGGGTGCGGGTGCGGCTGGCATGCTTCTCGCCCATCGCAGCCGCCATGAGCGCACTTGCCCAGGACCTACGCTACGCGTTCCGCACCCTGGCTCGGGCCCGCGGCTTTGCGACGGTCGTCATCCTGACGCTGGGGCTCGGGATCGGCGCCAACACGGCGATTTTCTCGCTGCTGGATCAGGTGCTGCTTCGACCGCTTCCGGTGGCGGCTCCGGAGACGCTGGTGCAGCTCGATGGACCGGGGCCGTGGAGCGGGCGCACGCTCGACGATCGGACCTTCTCGTATTCGATGTATCGCGACCTGCGCGACCACAACACCGTGCTCGCCGGGCTCGTCGCGCAATTCGGCACGGCCGCAACGTTGACGGTTCGCGATCGAAGTGAACGTGTGAACGCCGAGCTCGTCTCGGGCAACATGTTCGACGTGCTCGGTGTGGCGTCGATCGCCGGCCGCGCATTCACCGAGGACGACGACCGGGTGCCTGGAGGTCATCCCGTCGTCGTGCTGGGGTTCGGCTACTGGCAGCGCCGGTTTGCCGGCGACCCCGCCGTCGTCGGCGATGCCGTCACGATCAACAGCACGCCAATGACAGTGGTCGGCGTTGCGCCTCCGGCCTTCGCGGGAATCAGGAGCGCAGCCACCGCGGACATCTTCGTGCCGCTGACGATGAAGACGCAGTTGACGCCGACGCTCGACGATCTGCTCGACCGTCGATCGCGCTTCGTCAAGATCGTCGGCCGGCTCAAGCCAGGGGTGACGGCAGCCGCGGCCAAGGCTTCGCTGGATGTTCTGTATCGCCAGATCAACGAGGGCGAGCTTCAGGGCACGTTCATCGATGCAACCGAGTCGTTCCGCACACGGTTTCGGGCGAAGGCGATGCTGCTGCACCCGGCGGCGCGCGGCATCTCCGACGCCCGCGACGCGTTTTCGGGCCCATTGACGATGCTGATGGCAATGGTGGGCCTGGTACTGCTGATCGCCTGCGCCAACGTCGCGAACCTGCTGCTGTCACGCGCGACAACTCGCCAGAAGGAAATGGCGGTCCGTCTCGCCCTCGGTGCGTCGCGCGGCCGGCTGGCGCAGCAGACGCTGGTCGAGGGTCTCGTTCTCGCGGCCGCCGGTGGCCTCGTCGGCGTCCTGCTCTCGATCTGGCTCGGTGACCTGCTCCTGTCGATGCTGCCGCCCGACGGGTTGTCGCGTGCAATCTCCACCACCCCGAACCTGCGCGTCGGGCTGTTCACACTGCTCGTCTCGGTCCTGACTGCGGTTGGATTCGGCCTCGCGCCGGCCCTTCAGGCCGCGGCGCTCGAATTGAACACGACGATGCGCGAGGCGGGCGCGGGGACGGGCGGGGGACAGCGGCAGGCAAGGCTGCGAAAGGGGCTGGTCGTGGCGCAGGTCGCGCTGTCGATGCTGCTGGTCGCAGGCGGCGGGCTCTTCGCTCGCAGCCTCTACAACCTCCAGCATCTCGATCGCGGCTTCGATACGAGCGGCGTAATCAGCTTCTCGATCGACCCGTCGCTGAGCGGCTACGACCAGGACCGGATCCGCCAGCTTGCGGATCGGCTGCTGGCCGAGATCCGGAACCTGCCCGGCGTCAGCTCGGCATCGCTCGCCGAGGTCGCGGCGCTCACCAACAGCAACTCGCAGCGCACGATCGAGGTGCAGGGCTACGCGGCGGCGGAACGCGAGAACATGAACGCCTGGGCGAACAAAGTGGCGCCGGACTACTTCCGGACGATGCGGTTGCCGCTGGTGGCGGGCCGCGAGTTCACGGAACGTGACGCCGCCGGCGCGCCACTGGTGGCGATTGTCAACGAGGCGTTCGCCCGGCGCTTTTTCGGCAACGAGAACCCGATCGGGCGCCGTTTCGGCTGGAGCGCGATCGAGGACCCCGCGGCTATCGAGATCGTCGGCGTCGTTCGAGACGCGTTCTATTCGAGCGTGCGGCAAGGCGCCCGCGGGCCCGACGAAACGCCGATCTTCGCCTACGCGCCGTTCGCGCAGGGACAGCGCCTCGGCCAGGTGACCGTGTACGTACGAACCGCGCCGGCGGCGATGGCCGGCCTGCCGGATCAGCTGAGACGAACGCTGGCGCAGGCCGATCCGTCCCTGCCGGCGTTCAACATGCAGGCCGTAGACACCACCGTCCAGGCGTCGCTCTTCAGCGAGCGGATGCTGGCGCTTCTCTCGACGGCGTTCGGGCTGGTCGCGACGCTTCTCGCCGCAATCGGGCTCTACGGAGTGATGGCCTACACCGTGTCACGCCGCACTCGCGAAATCGGCATTCGCATCGCGCTCGGCGCGGAGCGGCACAGCGTGCTGTGGCTGGTCCTCCGAGAAGTCGCGACCATCACGGCGGCCGGCATCGGGCTCGGCATTCCCGCGGCCCTGGCGCTCGGCGGACTGATCCGCGCGCAGCTGTTCGGAGTCTCGGCAACCGATCCGGTGATGATCACGCTCGCGTCGGCAGTACTCGCCCTGGTGGCGTTCGGTGCCGGCTGGTTGCCGGCGCGACGGGCCGCGAAAGTGCAGCCGGTGCGGGCCCTTCGGTCCGAATGAGCGCGCCGCTCAGCCCGGCGGCTTTCCGATTTTCGTGTCGGTCTGGACGCTGAACTTCCGGTAGTCGGAGAACTCGGACGTGCCGCCGATGCGCAGCACGCGCACGAGCATGACGCGGGCGCTCGCCGTGTAAGTCGCCCGCGCCGGCAGCCACTGCTCGCCGTTCACCTTCCGTCGCTCGAACGCGGCCTTCGATCCCTTGTGCACGCGGGCGAGAAGCCCGAGGCCGAACGACGCGGTCTCGATCGCCTCCGCCTCGAGCCGCACCACTTCGTACTCCGATTCGCTCACCCACGCCTTGCCGGCGAAGTGCCGCATGATCTTGCCCTCGCGGGTCTGCGGCTTTGCGTCCTTCCGCGGCGTGAACGAGAAGGCAATTGTCTCGTAGCCGTTCACGATCTCGCGGCCCACCATCTTGATCTCATACACCCGCAACGCATCGTCCACCGCGCGGTCGGTGTCGCGCCGTTCCTCGTCGCGCTTCTTCTGTTCTTCGGCGCGGACCTTCTCCGGCTCGCGCTCCAGGCGCTTCGCGTAGTCCATCACCTTCTTCTGGCGGTCGCGATCCGCTTTCGCAAGCTCGTCGGGCGGCACCGGCTTGCCGTCCTTCACCGTCTGCCGCTGCCACCGGAACTCGCCAGGCAAGGCGGGATAGCTCTCGAAGACGTTCAGCGTTTCCTTCGTCGCCTTGCCGGTTTCGTCCAGCTTCTGCTCGCGGCGCGTCTCCAGGTACACGTAGTCGCTCTGCCGGACATCGTCGGCCTGGAGGCGCTTGCGCGCCTCGGCCATGAAGGCGTTGAAATCGGGCAGCGGACGGTCCTGGGCGGCAGTCGAAGTGACGAGGCAGAGGAGCAGGCAGAGGGACCCAAGACGCATAACAGTTAGGACGCCGCGGCGGCCATGATGGATGACCGCCGTTCACTATAATGACGCACCCTGCAGGACCGGCCGAACACTCCGTCGGCGCTGGTGCGCGGCTCGAGCGCACCGCTTGGCGCAACCGTCTTCGACGGCGGCGTGAACTTCAGCCTTTTCGCCAAACACGCCACGCGCGTGGACCTGCTGCTCTTCGACTCGGTGGACGCGCCGCGGCCGGCTCGGGTGCTCCATCTCGACACCGAGCGCCACCGGACATCGAACTACTGGCACGTCCAGGTCCCTGGGATACGGCCAGGACAGATCTACGCCTATCGGGTAGATGGACCTGACGCGCCCGACCGCGGCCTCCGCTTCGATCCCCAGAAGGTGCTCTTCGATCCTTATGGCCGGGCGATGGCGGTACCGGCTGGCTATCGCCGACAGGCTGCGATGGTGGCCGGCGACAACGCCGCGGCCGCGATGAAGAGCGTGGTCACGCGCCCGGGCGGCTACGACTGGGAAGGCGACGAACCGCTGCAGCGGCCGTTCGCGGAAACAGTCATCTACGAGATGCACGTCGGCGGGTTCACGAAGCATCCGAGCTCCGGTGTCGCCGCAGACCGGCGCGGCACCTATGCCGGCGTGATCGACAAGATTCCCTACCTGCAGGATCTCGGGATAACGGCCGTCGAACTGCTGCCGGTGTTCCAGTTCGATCCGCAACACGCGCCAAACGGCACCAATTACTGGGGCTACCAGCCGCTCTCGTTCTTCGCGCCGCATCACGGTTTCAGCTCACGGACCGATCCGCTCGCGGTGCTCGACGAGTTCCGCGACATGGTCAAGGCGCTCCATCGCGCCGGCATCGAAGTGATCCTCGACGTCGTCTACAACCACACCGCGGAAGGCGGATCGGAAGACGGCGCGACGCAGTGCTACCGCGGCCTCGCCAACGACGTCTACTACTACCTGCTGCCGGACCGTTCGCGCTACGCGGACTACTCGGGGTGCGGCAACACGCTCAACGCGAACCAGTCGGTCGTCCGCCGGCTGATTCGCGACAGCCTGCGGTACTGGGTCACCGAGATGCACGTGGACGGCTTCCGCTTCGATCTCGCGGCGATTCTGACCCGCGACGAGGACGGAGAGCCGCATCCCAACCCGCCGGTGCTCCGCGACATCGAGTCGGACCCGTTCCTGGCCGGCACCAAGCTGATCGCCGAGGCGTGGGACGCGGCCGGCTTGTTCCAGGTCGGCAGCTTCGTCGGCGAGACGTGGCAGGAATGGAACGGCCACTTCCGCGATGACGTGCGGCGCTTCGTGAGAGGTGACAACCATACGGTGTCGCGGCTCGCGACCCGGCTGCTTGGCAGCCCCGATCTTTATGGCCACGAGGAGCGCGAGGCCGAGCAGAGCGTCAACTTCGTCACCTGCCACGATGGGTTCACACTGAACGACCTCGTGTCGTACAGCGAGAAGCACAACGAGGCGAACGGCGAGCAGAATCGCGACGGCTACAACGAGAACCTGAGCTGGAACTGCGGCGTCGAAGGCCCGACCGACGATCCGGCGATCGAGCGGCTTCGCAATCGCCAGGTGAAAAACGCTCTCGCCATCACATTGATCGCCGCGGGTGCGCCGATGCTCCTGATGGGCGACGAGGTCCGCCGCACCCAGTCGGGCAACAACAACGCGTATTGCCAGGACAACGAGCTGAGCTGGTTCGACTGGCGGCTGCTCGAGCGGCACGGGGACGTCCATCGATTCGTCAAGCAGCTAATCGGCTTCCGCCAGAACCGCGACGTGGTGACCAGCCGCATGTCTCCGAGCCTCAACGACCTGCTCCGCCAGGTGCACATCGAGTGGCACGGCGTGAAACTCGGCGCGCCGGACTGGGGCGAGAGCTCCCACTCGCTGGCCATGTCGCTGCGCAGCCTGCAGGCGCGGTTCGCGCTCCACGCGATCTTCAACGCCTACCGGGAGCCGCTCGCCTTCGACCTGCCCCTGGTGCCTGCCGGCCAGGACCCGTGGCGCCGTTGCCTCGACACCGCGCGCGACGCGCCGGACGATGCCCTCGCGTTCGCCGCGGCGCCGATCGTGACCGCGAAGCGGTTCAAGGCCGAGCCGCACTCGGTGGTGGTGTTGGCACGACCGCTCTGAGGCGCTCGCGGGCGCTCGCGCAGGCCTTCCGAGTGCGCCGGTTCGACAACCCGATTGCGCAACCGGTGTCTCGCGTCATACTGGAGGACACCGTCGCTCCAGCAATGCGTCTGACCGGTCCGCGCCACGCACCCTTCCTGTCCTTCCTCGAGCGTCCACGGCTGTCACACACGTGGACCCTGGCGGCCCTTGCGGTCATGCTCGCAGCCACCTACGCGACTGACCGGCTGACCGGCGCCGCCCCGGTCCAGCACCTGTACTACCTGCCGATTGTCCTCGCGGCGATCCGGTTTGGCCACCGCGGAGGTCTTGCCACCGCCGCCGTCGCGATCGCTCTTTACCATGTGGCCAATCCGCACACCTTCACGCTCCATGATGAAGAGCCCGACGCGTTTCAGATGATTGTGTTCGTCGCGGTGGGGCTGGTCGCGGCCCGCCTGGCGAGCGATTCCCGCCGGCTCCATCAGTTGGCGATGACCGACGACCTGACCGGCTTGCACAACCTGCGATCGTTCGAAATCCACCTGCGTACGATGATTGTCGCGGCGGCGAGTGCCGCGATGCCCGTGTCGTTGCTGGTACTCGACGTGGACCGCTTGAAAGCGTTGAACGACGTGCACGGACATCTCGCCGGTGCGGAAGCGGTCCGGACGGTGGGCGAATTGCTGTCGACGCATCTCCCGCCGGATTCGACTGCCTGCCGCTACGGCGGTGATGAGTTCGTGATCGCGCTGCCGCGCTCGGGCCAAGCGGAGGCGGTTCGCGTCGCCGAACACGTCTGCCGGTCGGTCCACGGCCTGTCGCCGGTGCTCGCGGGCGTCGCGTTCCCGACCGGCGCCCTGTCAATCAGCGTTGGCGTGGCTTGCCGCACGTTCGACGGCGTGTCAGTGCTGCAGGACTCGGACGTCGACGCGGTTGGCGAAGCGCTCTTTCGTGCAGCGGACATGGCGCTCTACGCGGCGAAACGCGGCGGCCGAAATCGCATCAGCACGGCGTAACCACTTGCCATGGGAGAACCGCCGCCTGAACCCGCTCGTCAGCCCGATCCCGACGCGCTGCACACCGCGTTTCAGGAGGCCTTCAACCGTCACGACTTGGACGCCGTCGTCTCGTTGTACGAGCCGACGGCGGTTCTCTTCAGCAGCGGCGCTGTTGTCCAGGGTGCGAATGGCATTCGTGATTTTTATCGCCGGCTGTTCGAGCTGAAGCCTCATCTGACGCTGCGAACGCTGAAATCAATGCGTTCTGGAGAGCTCGCGCTTCTGCACGGCGAGTGGAGCTGGCGCGCGACGAACGCGGATGGCAATCAGATGACTCGCCAGGGTCGAAGCGTCGAGGTCGTCCGACTTCAGCCTGACGGGCGCTGGCAATATGTCATCGACGATCCGTCCAGCTCGTAATCGCCGGCCGGTCGCGTCATTCTACATTCGCCTTCGGGGCACGGATATGCTGGGCCTCTCGAGATGCGACGCGTTCAGCTCGTGGTTCGCGGGGTGGTCCAGAGCGTCGGCTTCCGGCCGTTCGTCGCCGGGCTGGCGCGGCGGCTCGCTCTCGGCGGGTGGGTGCGCAACGACAGCGGCGCGGTGCTGATTGAAGTGGAGGGACCCGACGATGCCCTCGAGCGCTTCGCGGCAGCGGTGGTCGCCGAGCGCCCGCCGCTTTCGTCCATCGACACGATCGCGACGCGTGATGTCGCGGCGATCGGTGAGGCCACGTTTCACATCGAGACCAGCGGGCCGGCGACCGGGCGCCGGACGTCAATCCCGCCCGACGTGGCAACGTGCGACGCGTGCCTGCGCGAGCTGCGGGATCCCGCCGACCGTCGCTATCGCTACCCATTCCTCAACTGCACGCACTGCGGTCCCCGGTTCACGATCATCGAGTCGCTGCCCTACGATCGGGCAACGACCACGATGCGCCGCTTCGCGATGTGCGAGGCGTGCCGGCGCGAGTACGAGAATCCGGAAGACCGCCGCTACCACGCCGAGCCAACGGCGTGCCCCGACTGCGGGCCGCACGTGTGGTTCGAGGCGCCCGGCAAGCGATGCGATCGCGACGACGCCATTCGCGCGGCGCAGGACTGGCTGTCTCGTGGCCGAATCGTCGCGGTGAAGGGAATCGGCGGATTCCACCTCGCCTGCGACGCGGGGAACGACGACGTGGTCGCAGCACTCCGAGCCCGGAAACGGCGCGGCGACAAACCATTCGCGCTCATGGTACCGACGATCGCAGAGGCGCGAGCGCTCTGCGAAATCAACGATGACGAGGCGATCCAGCTCCAGAGCCGGGCTCGGCCGATCGTGCTGCTGAAGCGCCGGGAGGATGCCGACGAGGCAGTTTCCCGTTTCGTGGCACCGGGCCAGGATTGCCTCGGGCTCATGCTGCCCTACTCGCCTCTCCATCATCTGCTGCTCGAGGATCGGCCGCTGGTGATGACCTCGGGCAATCGTGCCGACGAGCCGATCGCGCGCGAAAACGACCAAGCCCGCGTCAACCTCGCGGCGCTCGCGGATGCGTTCCTGCTGCACGATCGCGACATCCACTCGGTGTGCGACGACTCGGTGATCCGCGTGTTTCGCGGCGCGCCGCTGCCGATCCGTCGATCGCGCGGTTTCGCGCCGTTTCCGGTGCGCCTGCCCTTCGAGGTGCCGCCGCTGCTCGCGGTCGGCGGCGAGTTGAAGGCGACGTTCTGCCTCGCGCAGGGGCATGACGCGTATCTCAGTCAGCACATCGGCGACATGGAAACGACCGAGACGCTCGCCGCGTTCGAGCGCGCCGTGGCTCATCTCACATCGCTCTTCGCAATCGAGCCGTCGATGGTCGCGATCGATCCCCATCCCGGGTATCTGTCGTCGCGCTGGGCCCGGACGTGGGCCGAGGCGCGGGGCATTCCGATCGTCGAGGTGCAGCATCACCAGGCCCATCACGCCGCGGTCATGGCCGAGCACGGGCTCGACATCGGCGAACACGTCGTGAGCGCCGTGTTCGACGGCACCGGCTACGGTTTCGACGGAGCGGTCTGGGGAGGCGAGTTCTTCGCCGGCGGCTACGCGGCGCCACGACGCGTCGCGCGATTGAAGAACGTGATGCTGCCGGCGAGCGACACCGACGTCCGGCACGGCTATCGCCTGGCCCTGGCTCACCTTGCCGCGGCAGGCATTCCCTGGGGCGAGACGCTCCCGCCGGTGCAGGCCTGCCCGGCCCGCGAGCTCACGCTGCTCTCGCAACGCTACGCGCGCGGTATCTCGATGGTGCCTTCGAGCAGCATGGGACGGCTGTTCGATGCCGTGGCATCTCTGATTGGCATCCGCCACGTCTCGGCCTACGAGGCGCAAGCCGCAATCGAACTGGAAGCACGGGCACGGGGGTTCGGACGGGAGGTCGACGAACGCGGGTACGAGTTCGAGCCCGTCGAGCGCGAGGGACTGATTGAGCTGGAGCCGGCGCCGGTGCTTCGCGCGATCGTGGCCGACCGTCAGGCGGGGGTGCCCGAACCGGTCATCGCAGCGGGCTTTCACGATGCCGTCGCACGAATGGTTCTCACCGGGGTTCAACGCACGAACGGGCAGCGCCCCGTCGCGCTATCGGGTGGTGTGTTTCAGAACCTGCTGTTGCTGTCGCGGACCGTGGAGCTGCTGGAGGACGCCGGTTACCGCGTGCTCACGCATCGGCAGGTGCCGCCGAACGATGGCGGCCTGTCACTGGGGCAGGCGGTCGCGGCGGCTGTCGCGCGGCGATGAAGAGACGACGCGGCGTCACCGCTGCGACGAGAAATATCCTGTCCGTGCCTGGACGCGCGCGCCGGAGCGCTTCACCCGGACTTCGAGCTTGTGCCAGCCGGCCTTGTCGACACCTGCCGGTGTATAGGTGACCAGATAGCGGCGCCGGAACTCCTGCAGGATCTCGAGGAACGCCGGGCCCGGATCGCCGGTCCGTCCGATGTCGAGGACACGGCCGCTGGTCGCGGCGGCGAGATCGCGCAGGAAGCGCGGTGTCTCCTCGCTCGTCGACACCGCGTACACGATCGCATTGACCCGCCTGGCTGTCTCGACGACCAGTTCGGGGCGAGTGATGCTCGCGGTGTCCACGCCGTCGCTGAAGACGACGACCAGCGTCCGGCCGGCGTCGGTGTCGCCGAGCAGCATCGCGCCCAGCGACGCGTCGACGAGGGCCGTGTCGCCAAACCCCTGGGCCTGTCCAAGCGCCTCGCGGACCGGCTCGACCTGCCTGGTCAGCGGCACTTGCCGCACCACCATCTGGTTGAACGTCACCAGCGCTGCGAAGTCGTCGCGCGTCAGCCCGTCGAGCAGCGCATTGCCGGCGCGCTGCAGCGACGCGAGCCGCGGCCCCGACACGCTGTCGCTGACGTCGAGCGTGAGCACGGCGTTGACCGGCACGTCGCCGACGTTCACCAGGTCGATTGTCTGGACGACTCCGTTGTCACGGACCTCGAAGTCGGCAGCCCCGAGGCCCGGTATCGGGCGTCCGTTCTGGGTGGCCAGCACGTCGACGCGCACGCCCTCGACGCGGGAGCTGAAGAGCGGCGATTGCGCCGAGGCGAGCCCGCCGGCCAGCACCAGGATCGCGATCGCCGGCAGCGTGGGAGCTTTCATGGCCGATCCGCGGCGGCGCGCGCGCGAAGCTCGTCGATCAGCGACGCTCGCCGCAAGCCGGGAAGGGCGCGATAGACCCACATCGGCTCGGCGACATCCTCGACGGCGGTGTCGGCGAGCGCGCGGTCGAGGCTGCTGACAGTACGCTTCAGGTCGCCACGCTCGCGCGAGAGCCTCGCGATCCCCAGGTACGGTGCCCGCGACCTCGGCGCGATCGCCGCGGCCTGCTCGAGCGACTCGAGCGCCGCGGCCGGGTCGCCGGCGCCTTCGAGCGCATCGCCGAGAAACAGCAGCGCCAGGTACTTCTGCGACGCGTCGAGGTCTGCCGACAACGCCTGCCGCAGGAGCCCGACGGAATCGCCATAATGCGCCTGCATGGTCAGCACGCGGCCGAGACGTACCCGGGCCTCGGGGAACTCGGGGCGGGCAGCCAGGGCCCGCCGGTAGAACGACGAGGCGGCGTTCAGCTCGGCGTCTGCCGATTCGATGCCGGTGAGGCGGGCGGAGCCGTCCAGCGATTTCGCGAACGCCTGGAACAGCGGCGTGGCAAACGCCTCGCGCTCGGCGCCAGCCAGGAGCAATAGCTCGGAGTCGTCTGGAAACAGCAGGAGCCCCTGCTTCATCTGCGTCGCGTCGAAGTACTCGGTGGCCTGGCCCGTCGCGACCGTCGCGCGATACCAGTCCCGTACGAACGCGTCGCGCCGCGGGTCGGGCTCAACCGCGGTAAGGACCCGGCGCGCGATTTCCCAGTGGAGACTCTGTCCGGTGCTGCCGATGCCGGTGCCGTCGCCGATGAACCAGCGGGTCGCCGGGCCGGCAGCGTCGGACGGCGCCGCGATGCTGCTGGCGCGCGTCAGGATATCGGTGTGGAGGATCGCGGCCCGATGCGCAACGCTGGTGACCCCACGCCCCCGGACGTGGGTGGCCAGCTCCTCGAAGATCCCGCGCTCCTCTTTCTTCAGCCCGAACCAGACCCGATCCCGCGAGCGGGGCCCGGTCTCGAACAGCAACGGCGGCACGGAGAAGCGGGTCGTTCTCGGCGCGACGACGAGGGTCAGCAGGACGTGGATGTCGCGCCAGAGCTTGCGGAGATCATCGGTGTCCCAGGCCGCCGTGCCGGCCAGCGGCGCATCTACGGTCCCGGGAACGTGGGTTTCGACCGCGGAAACCCACTGCTCGATGAAGGTGGAGTCCGAGCCGCGGGGCTGCGCGTCAAGCGGGTTCGGCGCCACACAGAGCGAGAGCACTCCGCAGAGCACCGTCCAGATTTGAAGACGCGCACCAATCGCGCCGCGCACGTCCGGAGTGTACTCAGCTTTGCGCCGGGCTCCGCGGGAGTCGCACGACGCGCACAACTCGGGGTCTTGAGCCTATTCGCGGTGTCCGACGGACGCAGCCAGCTCTGCCATACCGCGCTGGAATAGATCGAGGATCTTTCCGCTGTTCCGGAAATCCTCGAGGATTGCCGCGCGACGGCTGGTCCGCAGGTCCCCAATCACGTAGGTGAGCATCGTCGCCATCACCTGCCCTTCTTCGGTGCCGGTCGCCTCGAAGCGGTGGCGGGACGCCTGGAGCGTCGACTCGAATACGGGGTCGAGCCACCGATCCGCCCCCGGCTCGAGCTGCAGGAACTCGTCGAGGGCCTCGTCGAACGCGGACGGGGCCGCCCGGTGCCAGAACGCGACCTCATCGCCAAACTCGGGCACGTACTCCGGAAGGTAGAGAGTGGATTTCGCAGGCACGCTCCGCAGCAGCGCGGGGTTGAAGCGCTGCACTTCCGCGGCAGTGAGCTTCGTGCGCTTGGTGATCTCGCCCATCAGCAGCGTCTTGCGCGTGCGCATCGCGTAGATGCGATCCTGCGGGATCTCGGCGCGGATCTTCGAGACAGTGGCCATGTTGCCGAACACCATCTCGGCATAGCGGAACGATCGCACGCCGTAGGTCCGGTAGAGATCGCGGTAGCGCTTCAGGTCCACGGCGCGCAGGTCGTGCGCGAACTGCGAGCCCTTGAAATACTGCTCCTGCGGCGTCGCGCCGCCGAGCCGCTCGCCGTTGATCAAGGTGCGCCCGACGTTGACGCCGCCAGAGTGATGCTCTGACAGCGCCGGGATGAAGCTCCCGTACATCGTCGAGAGGATCGACAGATAGGCAGCGCAGTAGGGCGCCTGCGTTGTCTGGTTGTAGGCCTCGATCTTGACGGGCGACAGATCGTCCAGCACCTGCCAGTTGCGCCGCAGCCACTGGCAAAGTCCGAGCGCATTGGCCTTCGACCGCGCCGTGCCGTCGAAGCCGGATTCGAGGACCGCCTGCGCCAGGCCGATGTCGGCGGGCACGCCGAAGCGCTCGTAGATGGCGCCCCATTCCTTGACGAACGGCCCGTAGAGCGGAACATTCGGCAAAAGGAACTGGCCGCGAGTCGGGTTGTGCACCAGCGGGCCAATTGCAGGCTCGAGCCGCGAAACGACCAGATCGCGTCG
Organism: uncultured Acidobacteriota bacterium; assembly: GCA_963709325.1. GTDB lineage: Bacteria > Acidobacteriota > Vicinamibacteria > Vicinamibacterales > UBA2999 > VFZN01. Next base: position 2,542,190 of record CAVPVV010000003.1, read on the forward strand.
ATCGTCCAGCTTCACGGGCCACTTCACCCCCGCCAGCGGATTGGACAGATCGGGCTGTACCCAGACGACGCTGTTGCCGCTCCAGTCCCCCTTCGAAGGAAAGGTCGCGACGAGGTGGCCGTCGGTCGCACTGCCGAACGCGATCCGGCCATCCGGAATGGTGAAGATGTGCTGCCAGAACGGGTACGAGGGGCGGAAGACCTTGACGACCTCGAGGTCCGCCTGGAGGCGGGCTTCGGCCGTCCGCACGGTTTCAGCCGACGGCGTGGCGCCGAGCAGCGCCACCGCGAGAACGACGAAGAACAGCCGTGTATTGAGCAAGTCGCGATCTCCAACCAGCTCGGCGGCTCAGTCTATCTCCACCTGAGCCGGAGGTGAAGACTCAGCCGTGCTGTACGTTCTATCGGTGTGCAACGCCTGAGCTTTCGGCCCGTGACGGTTGCGGGAGTAGAATCCGGGCACCTATGCGCAGCCGAACCATCACGCGGAACTTCGTCATCACGGGCGCGCTCCGTTTCCAGCCTGGTCCTGGCCGGTGATGCCCAGTCGCCGACTCCGTTCGGCGTGCCCGCGCCGGGAATGCCGGCGCCGACCGCGGGGATTACCGCGGTGCCCGGCTCGCGCGCCGAGGGGTGGCTGGCGCAGGGACGTTCCGAAGTGCTGGCCCGCCACGGCATTGTCGCCACCAGCGATCCGCTCGCCTCGCAGGCGGGGCTGGAAGTGCTGCGCCAGGGCGGGAACGCGATCGATGCCGCGGTGGCCACCGGCGCAGTGCTGGACGTCACTTCCCAGAACGACACAGGCATCGGCGGGGATCTCTTCGCCATCATCTGGGTGGCAAAAGAACAGAAGCTCTACGCGCTCAATTCGGCGGGACGGGCGCCGGCCGGGTGGACGCCGGAGTTCTTCACGAAGAAGCTCGGTGTGCAGCGCGTGCCGGGCAGCGGTGTGAACGCGGCCACCGTCCCGGGCGCGGTGGCCGGCTACGACGCGCTGCTCAAGCGCTTCGGCACGATGGGCTTCAAGGAGACCTTCGAGCGAGCGGCGCGGGTTGCGGAGGAAGGGTGGGGCCAGGCGGAGCGGCGGCACAGTGACATCCGCGAGGCGCTGAACGGCCTTCGCAACGATCCCGATTCGAAACAGGTGTTCCTCAACGGCGACGACGCGCCGGCGCTGTACTCGATCATCCGCAACCCGAACCTGGCCAAGGCGCTTCGACTGATCCAGTCCGAGGGCAAGGACGCGTTCTACAAGGGCGCGATCGCCGATGCGATCGTGCAGAAGGTGCAGTCGAACGGCGGCGTGATGACCAAAGAGGACCTGGCGAAGTACGAGCCGGAGTGGGTCGAGCCGATCACCACCAACTATCACGGCTACGACATCTACCAGCTCCCACCGCCGGGACAGGGTTTCGCGGCGCTCGAGATGCTGAACATCCTCGAGGCGTGCGTACCGAAACTGGGTTACAACCTCACGCAGCTCGGGCCGTCGAACCCGATGAACTGGCACTTGCTGGTCGAGGCGAAGAAGCTCGCCTACGCCGACCTGCAGGCGAAGAACGGCGACCCGAAGTTCTCGAACGTGCCGGTGAAGGAGCTGATCTCCAAGTCACACGCCGCGAGCCTGTGCGGGCGGATCGATCCGAACACCGCGTCCAAGCCGGCCGTGCCGGGCGGCACCGACGGCGGCACGATCTACCTGACCGCCGCCGATCGCTGGGGCAACATGGTCTCGCTCGTGCACAGCGTGTTCAGCGTGTACGGCAGCCGCGCCACCGTCGGCCCCTACGGATTCGTGCTCCACAACCGCGGCTCCGCGTTCTCGCTCGACCCGAAGTCCCCGAACATCGTCGCGCCGGGCAAGCAGCCGTTCCACTCGATCATCGCCGGCTTCGTGATGAAGGACGGGCAGCCGCTGATGTCGTTTGGCAACATGGGCGGGAGCGTGCAGCCGGAGACGCACGCGCAGCACATGGTCAACCTGATCGACCACGGCATGAACGTGCAGATGACGACCGACGCGGCGCGGTTCACGCACAACCAGACGAGCAACATGCTGTCGCTCGAGGCCAACCTGTTCTCGCTGGTTGGCGCCGCGCTTCACGCGAAGGGGCACGAAGTGCGCAGCGTGGACGGCGGAGCGGTGGGCGGGTATCAGGGGATCCTGTTCACGCGCGATCCGAGGATGACGGCGCCGCCGTTCGATCGCTCGGCCGTCGATCGCGATCTGCCGGTGAATGGGGTTTATCGCGCCGGTTCTGATCACCGTAAGGATGGCCAGGCTGTGGGGTGGTGAAGTTCACGTGATCTGAAGATCTCGTGATCTCGTGACGTAAGGGGCGCATGGCAGGCCGCGTCGTTACGATGAGCGAGGGGTTCAAGAACTACATCACGCCGGCAGGGCACCGGCGGCTGACCGAGGAGCTGACGCGCTTGTGGAAAGTGGAGCGGCCGGCCATGGTCTCGACCGTCGCATGGGCGGCGGGTAACGGCGACCGATCCGAGAACGGCGACTACATCTACGGCAAGAAGCGGCTGCGCGAGATCGATCGGCGAATTCGCTATCTCTCCAAGAGCCTCGACAGTGCCGTCGTCGTGGACAACGCCGGCAAGGCACAGGAGCGGGTGTTCTTCGGCGCAACCGTGACCTATCAGCGCGAGAGCGGCGAAGAGCGCGTGGTCACCATCGTCGGCATCGACGAGCTCGACAGCGGCAGCACACGCGTTTCGTGGCGGTCGCCGCTGGCGTCGGCGCTCCTGAAGGCCAAGGTCGGCGATACCGTCACCCTGCGAACCCCGCAAGGGCCGGAACAGTTGGAGATCATCGCCGTCCGCTACGATCGGGTCGAGTAGTTCGCGGGGTTCTCGAGGTTCGCGGGGTTCTCGAGGTTCGCGGGGTTCTCGAGGTTCTCGGGGTCTATAAACCCTTCGCGGCCGATTCTCGTCTACTACCCTCGACAGGCGCCGGAAGCCGCGCCGAAGAGGTGTGATCATGACCCGCTCGAGCTTCGTTTCGACCCGCGTGAGCCTCTGCGTCGCGGCGCTGGCCGCGCTCGTCACGACCGCCGTCCCGGTCTCCGCGCAGTCCCGGCAGGAGGAAACCTTCGACCGGACCCTCACCATGCAGGCCGGCGGCACGTTCCGGCTCCGCACCTTCTCCGGCCGGGTCCTGATTCGCGGCACCGATGGGAACCAGGTGGTGATCCACGCCATCCGCCGGGGCCGAGCCGACCGCCTGCGAGACATCCAGATTGAAGTGACGCAAAGCGGCAACGACATCGAAGTCAATGCCAACCGCCAGCGCGTCGAGCGGGAGAACGACAACGTCGTCGAGACCGATTTCGACATCCAGATCCCGGCCCGCACGCGGCTCGACGTGAACTCGTTCAGCGCGCCTATCGAAGTCAGGAACGTGCAGGGGCCCCACCGCCTCAAGACGTTCAGCGCCGACATCACGCTCGTCAGCAGAGTCGTGGAACGAAGACGATGGCGTGGATGCGGACAGCTTCAGCGGTGATGTGCATTTGCGGCTACCTGGCAACGCGCGCGGCTCGGTGAATTTCGACAGCTTCAGCGGCCGCTTCGAGAGCGATTTGCCGGTGACGGTCCAATCGAGCAGCCGGCGGACGTTCCGGGGCGAGATGAATGGTGGAGGGTCGGCCCTGTTCCGATTCAAGACGTTCAGCGGATCGGCGGAGATACGCCGCTAACTGCGGATTTCCGGGAAATCCTGGCAAACGAGCCCTTAAAACGGGTCAAAAGTCTGCCGCACGGGTATCTTTCAATTCCGAAATCGCGCAAACAGGCCTGAAATCGAGTCGGGCGACCCTGAAAGGGCTGGAATGGGTCTTGGTTCTATCCGGCGCAGAGGAGAACCGAGCGATGTCAGGCCAATGGCTCTTCGGGTCGGCGGATCTGGGACACGTCAGTCCGTGGAACGAGGTCATCGCGGATCGGCACGCGGCGACAACCGAGCGGATGTTGCTGGGGGCCGCCGGCCGCGCGCGGGTCATAGGAAATCGTCGCGATGAAGCAATCATCGCGGATCGTGAGGTTCGCGCGGCTGAGATGGCGCGCCGGCGAACGGCCGCCTGATCCCGGATTACGCGGCGCCCAGAAACGTTGACAGCCGCGCCAGGCCATCCCGCACCACCGGCGTGGCGTTCGCGTAGCCGACGCGAAGCCATCCCTCCATGGCCATAGCGCTTCCCGGCGTCAGCATGACGCCGGTGTGCTCCAGCAGGCGCACGCAAAACGCTCGCGACGGGCTGCCGTCGCGAAGCTGCAGGAACGCGGTCGTTCCCGATCGCGGTTTCACCCAATCCAGTCGCGGCTCGGCGCTCATCCACGCGTCGAGGACAGCGAGATTCGTCCGCGTGATCCCGCGACTGCGGGCAAGCACGGCGTCGGCATGCTCGAGCGCCAGGGCCGCGAAGTAGTCGTCGATCATCCCAACGCTGATCGTGTTGTAGTCGCGATGCACGGTTGCGTCCGCGAGGAGGGCCTCCGGACCTGCAATCCAGCCGAGACGCAACCCGGCGAGCGAGAACGCCTTCGACATGCTGCCGGTGCTGATCCCCTTTTCGTAGAGGTCGGCCATCGACGCGGTGATGCCGCTGCCGTCCTGGTCGAGGCCGCGGTACACCTCGTCGCACAGCACCCATGCGCCGGCCCGCCGCGCTATCTCGGCGATCGCCTCGAGCATCGGGCGATCGATGAGCGATCCCGTCGGGTTGTTGGGATTGTTGATGGCGATCACCTTCGTCCCGGGTGTGGCGAGCGACGCGAGCTCGTCGAGATCGGGCAGGAAGCCGCGCTCACGCCGTAGCCGCAGGATCTGGACGTCGGCGCCGTAGCTCTCCGGAATCGAGTAGTGCTGCTGGTAGGTGGGTTGGACCGAGACAACGCGGTCGCCGCGTTCGACGAGCGCCGTGTGGACGAGCGCGTTGGCGCCGATCGCTCCGTGGGTGACGAGGATGTTGGCAGCGGACTGCCGCTCGTAGAGCGCGGCAATCGCGGCGCGCAGCCGATCGGAGCCGGCGATCGCGCCGTAGGTGAGCTTCATGCGCCCGAGGTCATCGAGCGCCTGCTGTCTCGCGCCGGTAATGTCCAGGAGCTGATCGACGGTCAGCGACTCGACGCACGTTTCCGCCAGGTTGTACCAGCACTTGGTCTCGTACTCGTTCATCCACATTTCGACGCCAAAAGGTTCGATGCGCATGGCTTGGGGGGTCGATTGTCGCACGCGGGTAATCGCAGCGCTTTCCGTACCGGGTCGGACCTACTCACCCGGCCCGATGCATCCGTGGCACGAGCACGAGCGCCGCACCGTAGCACGCCAGGGCGATGAACAGAGTGGCGGCCGACGAGTCGCGCAGGTCCGACAGCACGAGCTTGATGCCGATGGCCGCCAGCAGCGGATAGGCGATGGTGCCAATCGACGAGAAACGTCCAGGACGATGGAGCCACGCGGCGAGTACCGCCAGGGCCGAGAGCAACGCCGTCCGTGCCGTCGCGAGCAGGCCGGCATCTGCGGCACTCCATCCCGCCGCGCGCCCCATCACCAGTGTCACCGCGCCGGCCGTGCCGGCAAGCGCGAGCAGGCCGATCAGGATCGCGGGCGTGTCAGAAGCAAAAGGCCTCGGCAGGTGGCAGCCCGCCATCCGGCTGCCGCTGATCGTGAGGGCGACGAGCAGCGTGAACCCGGCAGTGCCGAGCACCGCAATCGCCGGAAGCTCGCCGACGAAAGCAGTCTCGGCGACTGTCAGCAGGCCGCCCGAGATCGACGCGGCCACCAACGCCATCGCGGCATGGCCTCCGAGGGTTACCCGTCCAGAGCGCCGCCACGCGATGGCGAGCAGCGCGGCGAGCGTGGTCAGCGCCATCGCCTGCGCCGCACCGTCCGTCGAAACCGCGAGCCCGGTGAGCACGAAGATCAGTGCGAGCGAGCTGTAGAAGTAGAAGTTCAGGGCGGCGGCCGAGTCGCGCGGCAGGAACGCGAACGAGACGAGATAGGCCAACGCCACCGAGTGCCACGAGGCTGCCTGCCGAGAACGAGCGACCCGGATCCGGTGGACCGGCTGACGGCCAGCGCGCCGCCGACTCCGACGAGCAGGACGATCACCGTCTGCACGACTTCAAAGACGATCACCTGGCGCCCGCGCACGAGCGTCCGCACCGCAATCGAGGCGAAGTAGCAGACGACCAGCGCGGCCTGCACCAGCCACGCCATCAGCGGGGGATCGAGCGGCGGATCACCGAGGGCTCGCGTCGTGACCCCGAACACCGCGAAAGCCGCCAGCAATCCCGTCGGCCAGCGCAGCAGCTTCCATTCGCGCAGGTACCCGATCCACAGCGTCGGCGACGCCAAGCCCGACGAAGTTCAACGCGTAGGGAACGACCACGCCGAGGCGCACCATCAGGGTCAGGCCGGTGAACATACCGCCGAGCGACCGCGAGCCAGGCCAGGTCTGGAGTCGCGCGATGGCCGCGGCGAAAAGCGAGCCGGCCGTCACCAGGGCCAGCGCCGCCGCCGCAGATCCGGGCGCCGAGCAGGTTGAACTTGAACGTCGGCCTCGAGAACGAGCGGAAAGCCGATGACGAGCGCAGTGGCGCCGTCGAACAACGCGCGCGTCCGATCGACGCCCCGCGCGGCGGTCACCGACATCGCCATCCAGCCAAGACCGTAGAGCAGACCGACGGCTACGCCGATCACCGGCGGCCAGATGCCGGCCTCGGTCAGCGCGCGAAGCAGGAAGGCGCCGCCGAGGATGATGAAGGAGCGTCCTAGAGCTGTGGTGAGTCGCCTTCCGTCGATGCGCGAGCCCGGCGCCGACCATCTCGTCGGCGCCGGCCGGTGGCGGCGCGGCGGCTGGAGCCGGCCCGGGGAGCGGTTCGCGTCCCTCGAGCCTGGCAAGGCGCACCTCGACGGCCTCGAGCCGTGAGCTCAGCGCAGAAATCTGGTCCTCGAGCGTCGTGATCGGCGGCATGCGACGACCCTCCGCGGCGCCGGGGACCAAACTCGAGTGCGCCTCGGCCGGATTCTACTCCCAACGTGGCCGTACCAAACTGCCGGGGTAGGCGTATACTTCGGCCGGCGGATCGCGGCCCGCCCTTGGTCCCCACCATTCGCGCCGGATGGCGCCCCTGCCGCAGTGGGGTATCGGTATGTCTGCGCACGACAGGCCCGTGGGGCCTGACGGGAACAGGCCTGAGGAAATCAAGCGTCGCACGTTCCTCGACGTGCTGCTCGGCGTCGGCTTCGTCTCGACCGCGCTGTCGTTCGTCTACCCGCTCTGGCGTTATCTCATCCCGCCCGCCGTCGCCGAGGCGACCACCAACAGCGTCGTCGCCGGCAAGGCGACCGAGTTCAAGAACGGCTCAGGGACGATCGTCAAGTTCGGCTCGAGGCCGGCGATCGTCGTCCGCACCAGCGAAGGTGAGTTCCGCGCCTTCTCCGCTGTGTGCACGCACCTCGATTGCACGGTGCAGTACAAAGGCGACACGTCGCAGCTGTGGTGCGCGTGCCACAACGGTCTCTACGATCTCGGCGGCAACAACGTCTCCGGACCGCCGCCGCGGCCGCTCGAGGCCTTCACCGTCAACCTGCGCGGCGAGCCCGGGCAGGAAGACGTCGTCGTCACCAGGGCGTGACGCGGCGAGGTGCCCACCGTGACACAACAGCTCCTGGCGTGGCTCGACGAGCGGCTCGACCTGAGCGCGCCTCCAGCACTTCGTTTCCGAGAAGAGCGTGCCGGTCCACAGGCACAGCGTCTGGTACTACATGGGCGGCATCACCTTGTTCCTGGTGGGCGTCCAGGTGTTCACCGGAATCCTGCTGCTGCTCTACTACCGGCCAAGCGCCGGCGAAGCCTACGAAAGCGTCAAGTTCATCGTCTCGCAGGTGGAGTTCGGCTGGTTGATCCGCAACGTGCACAGCTGGTCGGCCAACCTGCTGATCTTCATGGCGTTCGTGCACCTGTTCAGCACGCTGTTCCTGCGCTCGTACCGCAAGCCGCGCGAGCTGACCTGGGTGACGGGGGTGCTGCTGCTCTTCGTCATGATGGGGTTCGGCTTCAGCGGCTACCTGCTGCCCTGGAACGAGCTGGCCTTCTTCGCGACCAAGGTCGGAACCGGCATCGCCGGCGCGGTGCCCGGCGTCGGCCATTTCCTGCTGCGCTTCCTGCGCGGCGGAGACGACGTGACCGGCGCCACGCTGACCCGCTTCTACGGCATTCACGTCGCGGTGCTGCCCGCGGTGATGACGGTGATCCTCGGCCTGCACCTGCTCTTCATCCAGCGGCAGGGGATGAGCGTGCCGCCCAGCGTCGAGCGCGCGAGAAGGCCGGCGAGAAGATCCCGCAGATCCCGTTCGTGCCGCACTACGTGCTGCACGACGTGATGTGGTGGTACGTGGCGCTGGCAGTGCTCGCGGCGCTCGCGCTGTTCCTGCCGTGGGAACTCGGCAAGAAGGCGGACGCATTCGCGGCGGTGCCACCCGGCATCCGGCCGGAGTGGTACTTCCTCGCGATGTTCCAGGTGCTGAAGCTGCTGCCCGCGCACATCGTGGGACTCGAGGGCGAGATGCTGGGCGTGCTCGGGCTTCAGCCTCGCCGCCCTGGTGCTGCTGTTCCTGCCTTTCCTCGATCGCGGCGCGGGGGAAGGGCGGTCGAGCCCGCTGGTAACCGTCGCCGGCGTCGCGGCGCTGGCCTACATGGTCGTGTTCACCATCTACGGCTATCTGGCCGCTTGACGCGGAGGACTCCCATGCGGCCGGTCATCGTTCGCACCGTTCTTTTCCTGGCGCTCGGGCTCGCCGTCTTCGCCGTCGCTGCCGAGGCACGGCAGCCGGCCGCCGCTGACGGGTTGCCAGACCTGTCACGCCAGCCAGCAGTCGGCCACGCTGGCGACGCCGGCCCGCGACTTCGCACTCACCGACGTGCATCGCGAGCGCGGCTTCAGCTGCGTGGATTGCCACGGCGGCGATCCCGCCGCCATCGGACAAGGCTGCCGCGAAGGCGCCATCGACCGGTTTCAGGGGCAAGCCGACCGGCGGCGCGGATCATCGCGGTCTGCTCGCGGTGCCACAGCGACGCGGCGTTGATGCGCAAGTACGCGCCGAAGCAGCGCGTCGATCAGGCAACGGAGTACGCAACGAGCGTGCACGGTCAACAGCTCGCGAAGGGCGACACCAAGGTCGCGACGTGCGTCAGCTGCCACGGCGCCCACGGCGTGCGCCTCGTCGGCGACGCGCAGTCGCCCGTCTATCCGCTCAACGTCGCGGCCACCTGCACGAAGTGCCACGCCGACCCGGAGCGGATGAAGGGCTACCAGCGCGCCGGCGCGCCGCTACCGACCGATCAGCGCGAGAAATACGAGAAGAGTGTTCACCACAAGGCAATGGTCGATCGCAACGACCTATCCGCACCGACCTGCAACGACTGCCACGGCAACCATGGCGCCGCGCCGCCCGGGCGTGGACGCAATCGCCAACGTCTGCGGCACGTGCCACACCGTGTTCGCGACGAAGTTCGCGCTCAGTACGCACAGCCAGATCTTCGACCGCGGCTGCGTCGAGTGCCACAACAACCACGACATCGCGCAACCCAGCGACGCGATGCTCGGGACCGCCAAGGAAGCGCTCTGCACGACCTGTCACTCCGACGGTGACAATGGCTACAAGGCCGCCGACTCGATGCGCGGCGGAATCGACAAGCTGAAGGCGCTCGATCGCGCACTCACAGGAACAAATCGAGCGGTGGAGAATGCGGGACTCGACATGGCCGACCAGGCGCTGCTGCTGCGCGAGGCAGGCAATCACCTCACGCGAGCGCGGACCGAGATGCACGCGTTCGACCCGAAGCTGGTGGATGCCGTGCGTGACGGAAGGGATGGGCCTGACGACGAAGGTCGACGGGGCGGCAGCGGCGGCGCGGAGCGAAGTGTCCTACCGCCGCACCGGACTGGCCATCTCCCTCGGCTTCATCGTGCTCGTCGTGGTCGCGCTCCAGCTGAAGATTCGCGCCCTCGAGCGGCGCGCGTAGGCCCGCGCCTGAAGGCTCATTTGAGGCTCATCACGTAAGCGATGAGCGCGTCGATGTCTTCGGCCGGCAGCGTCGAGAAGTTCTTCATTGGCGGCATGGCCTTCTTGCCGGTTTTGGCCTCGGCGGCTTTGGGATCGGTCAGCCACAGCTTCACGGTGGCAGCGTCGAGTCGCGTCCCGGCGCCGTCGAGCGGCTTCTTCCCCCCTTTGCCCTGCACCGAGTGACAGATCGAGCATTTGTTCGACTCGAACAGCGCCGCGCCCTTGGCCGCCTTGGCGTCCTGCGCAGACGCGGGCATCGCCCACATGGCCGCCAAAGCACCTGCGATCAGCATCATCAGTGGTCGTCGCATCGAAGTCTCGCTCCTCTCACCGTCGGCTCATTATCAGTCGGACGCGATTGCCGGTGAATAGCAAGGACGACGCCAGCAGCGATTCGCTCGAAAATGGCCCATTTTCGCGAGAGTGAGACAGCGGCGGCCTCATGACCCGCCGGAAACCCGGCGGACAGCTATAACCCTGGCGCGAGAAGCCGGCTCGAAGCCTACGTTCGTGGACCCGGCGCCAGGTGCTCGAGAAAGTACCTCGCGATTGCGCGATAGACGTGCACGCTCGTGCCCGAGCCCTCGGAGATGGCATGGGTCCGGTTCGGGTACACCATGACGTCGAACGGCTTGCGCAACTCCACCAGACGATTGATCAGCCGCTCCGTCCCCTGGTAGTGCACGTTGTCGTCGCCGCTGCCGTGAATGATGAGGAGCTGGCCCTTGAGCCCCTCGGCGAAGTTGATCGGCGACCCGAGGCGGTAGCCGTCGACGTTCTCCTGCGGCAGACCCATGTACCGCTCCTGGTAGATCGTGTCGTACAGCTTCTGGTCGGGTACCGGCGCCACCGAGACGCCGACCTGGAAGACGTCAGGGAAGCGGAACATCGTGTTCAAGGTGTTCGAACCGCCGCCGCTCCATCCCCACACGCCGACCCGCATGGCGTCGATGAACGGATGGCGGGCAGCCAGCGCCCGCACGGCCGCCGCCTGATCTTTCGATGACTGATCGCCAACGGCCCCGTACACCACCTTCCTCCACGCGGCGCCCTTTGGCGCGGGCGTGCCGCGGTTGTCCACGCTGACGACGACGTAACCCGCCTCGGCGAGAGCACGATGGAAGAGCATCGTCACGCCGCCCCAGCGATCCAGCACCGTCTGGCTGGCTGGCTCGCCGTAGACGAACACGATCAGCGGGTACTTCTTCGACGGGTCGAATGCGCCCGGCTTGATCATCCAGCCGTCGAGCGCGGCGCCTTCGACATCGACGGTGAAGAACTCAGCGGCCGGCTTCAGCAGCGGCGCGACCTTCTCGGCCAGCGGCTTTGGATCGGTGAGCGCGCGTTTGCTCGCGTGGGCTGGCAGATCGATGACCTCCGTCACCGGCGGCATTTCGAATCGCGACCAGGTGTGAAAGGCCATCTTCGCGTTCTGGGAGAGTACGTAGGTGTGGAAACCTGACTGGTCGGCGGGCGTCACCCGCTCCGGCGTGTCGCTGCCATCGAGCTTCGCGCGATAGAGGTACTGCTGTGTCGCATTGCCGGGAGAGGCCGTGATGTAGACCCAGCCGCTGGCTTCGTCCACCCCGACGAGATCCACAACGTCGGCATCGAACCGTGTCACGAGGACAGGGTTCGCGGGGTTCTCGCGGTTCGCGGGGTTCGCGGGGTTCTCGCGGTTCGCGGGGTTCGCGGGGTTCGTAGGCACTTTGTAGACGTGCCGCCAGCCGTCCCGCTCGCTCAACCACAGGAACGCCGTCCCCTTCTCCACCCATTCGACGTCCTCGACCAGCTCCACCCAGGTCCTCGACTCGTCACGGAAAACCGATCGCACCGCCCCGGTGCGAGCATCGCCGAGCAGCATGTCGTTCTGGTTCTGGAGCCGGTTCAGCTGCTGAATCGCGAGCGTTCGATCGTCCATCCAGTCCATGCGCGCCAGGTAGGTCTGTCGCGGGTCGCCGGGCGTCTCCAGCCACTTCGTCTTCCCACCGTCGGCAGAAACAACCCCAATGCGCGCCGCCGAATTGGTGGTGCCGGCTTTCGGATACGGGATCCGGGTGATCGCCGGGTAGAGCGTCTCGGTGTCGTTGACCAGCGTGAAGATGCCGACCCCGGTGCTGTCGAACTGCCAGTAGGCGATGGACTTCCCGTCCGGGCTCCATTGAAAGCAGTCGCGAACACCAAGCTCCTCTTCGTACACCCAATCGGATGTCCCGTTGATTGTCGTCTCCGTACCGTCCTTCGTGAGCGCGGTGATCTTCCCATCGGCAATGCGCTCGACATAAACGTTGTTGGCGCGCACGTAGCCGACCCGGGTGGCATCCGGCGAGAACTTCGCGAACATCAGCGAGGATTCGGGGGCCTGGCCGCCCAGCTTCTTCGGCGCGCCCCCCTTGAGATCGATCACCCAGTAGTCGCCGCGCGTGTTGTCGCGCCAGACCTTCTTCGTGTTGGTGAAGACGAGCAGCTTCGCACCGTCTGCCGACCAGGCATAGTCGTCGATGGGGAGCGCGCCGGACTGCCCTTGCGCGGTCAGGCGGATCGCGCCGACGAGGACTTCGCGCGCGCCGGTCGCCGCGTCGTAGCGGACGATGTCGAACCCGCCGCCGGCGGTGGCCGATGGCTCAACCCTGGCGTAGCTGACGCCATCGGGACGCCAGCGCGCCGGACCGAATCGCGGAACCGCGTATTCGTTGGCGTCGAAGATCCGTCCAAGCTGGTCGTCGACGGCTTTGGCCGCATCCTGCTGCGCGGACAGGGACGCGACGGCGGTGAGGGCAACGGCGAGCGGAAGCAGGCGAGGTAGGCGCATGGGGGTCCCGAGGGGTTGAGGGCTTGGGTCGTGAGGGCTTGAGGTCTTGGGGTCGGGTTCCAAGGGTGTTCTTACGACTCCCTACTCCCGCTTCCCGACTCCCGATCTAATCGATAGTCCAGAGCGCCAGCGTGTTGATGTCCTTGACGAAGATGTGCCGGCCGCTGATCGCCGGCTGCGCCCACGTGGCGCTCGACGCGACCTGGTAGCTCTTGACCGGCTCGAAGCCGGTCCGGCTCGCGTGCATGATCACGAGCTCGCCGTCGTCTTCGAGCGAGAACAGCGTGCGTCCGGCGCGGGCGATGGCAGCGTGCTCGGCCCGGCGCGGTTCTCCGGTCCAGAGCACCTTGCCGGAATCCAGATCGAGTCCGAAATACTGGCCGCGATTGAGGTGTGAGAGGCCGTAGGCGACGCCATCCACGGCGACGATGTCGCTCAAGTGGACCGATGCCGCTCGCGTCTGCCAGACGTTGGGCGTCGTCCACGTGCCCGCGGTCAGCGTCGGCCGGAACGCGGTGATGCCGTTGTCGCGGCCCGACTCGATGACCATGTCCTTGTAGATCAGCGGCGTCTGGCTGGTGGTGGTCGCCGGCGTGGTGTAGGGACGACGCCACAGCAGCGCGCCGGTGTCGCGATCGACACCGACGAAGTTTTCCTGAGTGAACGTGATCACCTGGCGTGTGCCGGCCAGTGTGGCAACGATCGGCGAGCCGTAGGCCGGGCCGTCACCGGTCCACTGCCACACGACCTTGCCCGACCCGACATCGAAGGCGGTGAGCGCACCCTTGCCCTGGCCGCCGACGTGCACGATCATCAGGTTCCCGTCCACCACTGGCGACATCGCGGTGTGGTACATCGGCTGCTCCGGCGGCGCCGGGAACTGCCACAGCACCCGTCCTTCGGCGGCGTCGAAGGCGATCACCACACCTGTCATTCCGAGGGTGAAGAGCCGGCCGCCGGCGAACGTCGGCGTGGACTTCGGGCCCGGCCCATGGCCGCGCGCGGCGGGGTTCAGCGTGAACGCGGCCGGATAGGCGGCGCGCCACAACTGCTTGCCGGTCTCGATGTCGAGGGCGCGAAGCACCTCGTCTTCCCGCTCGCGCGAGAACGCATACACACGGTTGCCGACGACAACCGGCGTCGAATAGCCGCTGCCGACTTCTACCTGCCATCGCTTGGTCAGCGCCGCCGGCCAGCTGGCCGGTTCGGTGAATTGCGCGACGGCCCCGTCCCGGCCCGGTCCGCGCCACTGCGGCCAGTCCTGCCCGTTCACCGCGATGGTCGCGGCGATCGCGAGCCCGAGAGCAGCGCTCATACAAGCAGCACGTGGGGACGTCATCGAGGTGCCTTTTTGCCTTCTGCCTTGTGCCTTCTGCCTTGTCTCTTCGCGTTACCATACCATCCGTGGTCGACGTCGTCGGCATCGGCGCCAACTCGGTCGATTACGTCTACCGCCTTCCTGCCGCTCCGGATTTCCACGACATCCGATCCAAGCTCAGGTTGACCGGCCATTCGGTCTTCTGCGGCGGGCAGGTCGCAACCGCGATGGCGACGTGTGCTGCCCTTGGCCTGCGCGCGTCGTATGCGGGCGCGGTCGGCACCGACGAGAACGGACGCCTGGTCGAGGCCGCCCTGGCCTCCCGCGGTGTGGACCTCTCACATCTCGTCCGCCGTGCTGGTGGCAACCAGTTCGCCGCAATCCTCGTAGACGACGCGACCGGAGAGCGCGTCGTTCTGTGGGATCGTCCGGATTCGCTGCTCATCGCGGACGAGGACCTGCCAGCCGATTTGCTGCGTACGGCACGCGTCGTGCTCATAGATGATGTCGATCCGCGCGCGAGTCTCGCAGCTGCGCGCATTGCCCGCACCGCGGGCGTCGCCGTGACCACGGACCTGGATCACGTCACACCGTTCACCGAGGATCTCATTCGCACGGCGTCGCATCCCATCCTGTCTGAACACCTGCCCGCCGCGCTGACCGGTGAGGCCGATCTGGAAGTCGCGCTGCGACGGATGCGGCTCTGGAACACCGGGCTGTTGACGGTGACCATCGGCGCGCGCGGCGCGGTCGCCCTTGACGGCGATCGCTTCGTGCACGTGGACGGCTTCGGCGTGAACGCCGTCGACACGACCGGGTCGGGAGATGTGTTCCGCGGCGCGTTCATTACCGGGCTGGTGCGCGGCCTGAGCACCAGCCGGATGCTTCGTTTCGCCAATGCTGCTGCGGCGCTGAGCTGCACGAAAGCCGGCGCCCTGGACGGGGTGCCGCGCGCACAGGACGTTCTCGAGCTCGTGGGTGAGCCGCTCGGCCGGTGAGTCAGAATTACACGGTCAAACACGCCGTAACCCGAGCCTAATTCCGTTGCGCGCGGTCCGACAGAGCTGATTTGCTCGAAATTACGCGAAATTACCCGTCTCGCCGGTTGGGCGCGATTCTTGCCCCTGGTAATCGCATTGATTCGTCGCCCCCTTAAGGAGGGCTGTCATGATGCGATTCGACTCGGTACGTGGATTGGCACTCGCGACCGTCGCGACGGTGACGTGGGGTTGCTACCAGGCGCCGCAGCCCGAGATCGACGCGGCGAACACCGCCCTGGAGAGGGCTCATGGCAGCCAGGCGCAACGCTACGCGGGCGATTCGCTGCGCGAAGCGGAGCAGGCGAAGGCGGCGCTCGATCGCGAGATCGAGGCGCAGTCGCAGGCGTGGATCAAGTCGTACGATCGCGCTCGTGAGCTGGCGCTTGAGACGAAGGACGCAGCGGATCGAGCCTCGGTCGAGGCAGTCGCGGCCCGTGACAAAGCCGACAAGACCACCGTCCTGCGCCGGGCGTCCGCGCCGAAGCGCACGAGCGAGAACCGCAAGGCCGACGCGGAGGTTCAGCCGGCGGTGAAGATCAAGGGTGAGGCGCCGGCCTACCCGTCGATCGCCCGGGCGGCCGGGGTCGACGGCACGGTGACCATTGCCGCGGCGGTTGACGCCAACGGCAACGTGACCGGTACGAGCGTCGTGCGCTCGGTCCCGCTCCTCAACCAGGCCGCGCTCGACGCGGTGAAGGAGTGGCACTTCGAGCCGCAGCGCGTCGGCGGCAAGGCCGTCCCGACGATGGTCACGGTTAACGTCAACTTCGTTCGCTCGTAAGTAGCCGATACAACGGTGTAGGGGTGCCGGCTGCACCCCTGCACCTCTGCACCTGACCGCGCGTTCTAGCGATCGCAAGCGGCGCGCGTCATCGGATATTCGATTCGATTGGCCTTTTCGGAGCCGCCGTCAATCGAGGCGGTGAGCCGGTCTGCCCCGCTTTTCTCGTAGATTACGCGCTTCGGGAAGTCGTGCGCCGGGTTCTCGAACACCACGCGATTAGCGGTCGCTGTCGTCGCGGCGAACTCGGTCGGCGGTGCGCCGTTCGGCTGGGCGACGTAGACGGCGCGTCCGTCCTTCACCACCACGCGCAGGAACTCGAACGCCGTCAGCTTGCCCGCCTTGGTCGTGTGCGCGACGCCAAGCAGCGTCGAATCGTCCCCGCCCGTCCATCGCTCATGAAACTTCTCGGCGCCCCGTTCGCCGGACCAGCAACCGGTCATCCATACCGGTAAGGGCGCCGGACCGGACTGGCCGCCGACCGCTGAAGAGGGCTGCACCAGCGGTGCTGCCGCGAGAACGGCAAGCACGAAGGGCCGGACAATCGCTGCGCTCACGGTAATCCTCCGGTGGCGTATCTTACAGAACCAAGGGTGCAGGGTGCAGGGGTGCACCAACATCGACGTCTCCTTGTGCGTTTAGGTAGGTATGGACGGCCACTCGAGCGCCGCGGCGCTGCCGATTGCCGGGATGGAGTCGCACGAGGAGCGGCTCGGCTCGCTGTTCGATGCGCACCACGAACGGCTCTACCGCCTGGCGCGGCGCATGACCCGCAACGTGGACGACGCGCTCGACCTGGTGCAGGAGACGTTCGTGCGGGCGGCGCGAGTCCCGCACGCCATTCCGTATGGCGCCGCACCGGAGGAAGCGTGGCTCGTCCGCGTGCTCGTCAACGTTCAGCGTGACGCCTGGCGCCGGGCCACCGTGCGCCGGCGGTTCGCACCGAGGCTGGCCGAGCCCGCGGCGGCCGAGGCGCCACAGGAAGCCGCGCTCGTCGCCAGGTCGGTCGTGTGGCATGCGCTCGCGTCGCTGCCGCCGCGACGACGAGCGGTGGTGATCCTGCGTGAGCTGGAGGCGTTGCCGGTTCCCGAGATTGCGGCACTGCTCGGCGTGAGCGCAATCACCGTCCGCTGGCATCTCGCCGCAGGCCTGCGGCGGCTCCGCCGGGTGATAACCGATCAGATGGAGGACCGAAAATGAATGGTGTGCACGAGCAGCTTCGCCGGGCCGACCCGCTGCCGGGCGACTTGCGCGCGCTCGGGGCGTCACGGGCCGAGCTGCGCCGCAAGGTGATCGAGCGATCGTCGAGCCTCTCTGCGGAGCCCCCGGCGCGGAGCCGTCGCGCGGCGCTGCTGGCCATCGTCACCGTCGCAACCGCGACGATCGCCGCCGGGGCCGTGTCGATGTGGTCCGGCGCCGCCACCGTCGTCGCAGCCGTGCGCTTCGAAGTGCGTCTCGCCGAGGACGCGCCGGCGGCTGGCCTGACGCCTGCGCCGGTCGAGGGCTCCGCGCGAACGATTTATCTGCACGACGAGGTGGTCGTGACCAACGGGCACATCCTCGGGACGCGCGTCGCCGAGGACACGACGCCCGGCCGGTGGCGCGTCGAAGTCGTCTTCACCCCCGAAGGGCGGACAAGGATGCAGGCCGCCACCGCGGGCCATATCGGCCGGCCGGTTGCGATCCTGATCGACGGGCGCATCGTGCTTGCGCCGACGCTGCGCGCGGTCATCGCGGACTCGGCGGTGATCACCGGCAGCTACACGCGCGAACAAGCCGAGCGGCTGGCCGAGGGCCTGCGCCTTGGCCGCTGAGCGCGGACTTCACGCCTCACCTCTCACTTCTCACGTCCCTTCTTACTTCTCACTGCTGCCGGACGATCCGCGGTATTCCCTGCTTCGCGATCTCGGCGTTCAGCGCGCCAAGATCGTCGTCGAGCGCGCGCGTCACCGCAGAGCGAAGTGACGTCGCGTCGCTGCTCAATGCTTCGAGCCGTTGGCGCTGACTCGCGGTTGGACCGGTCAACGTTCCCTGGTGGATCCCCGAGCCATCGAGCTCGCTGAACAGGCCGTTCACCCGTGCCCGGAGTCCACCGCCGCCACCTCCGCCCTCGTCGCCACCGCCACCGCCACCGGCGCCGATTCGGGTCTGGAGGTCGGTCAGCGTCTTGTCGAGCCGCGCCACCTGTTCAGCAACCGCGGCGTGGTTCCCCTGGAGGTTCTTCAACTGCTCCTGGAACGCGGACAGCTGCCCGCGCACTGCGCGGAGCTCATCGCCCGATCGCGCCAGCTCGCCACCAACCGTCAACACGTCGGTGAGGAACCGGTATCGCTGCTGCCGCTCGGCGTCGCTGACCTGGATCATCGGATCGGGCAGGACGGTAATCGTCGTCTTCGATTCGCGCGCGCCCACCTTCACGGTCGCCGTGTAACTGCCAGGCACCACCAGCGGCCCGCGCTGGTTCTGCAGCGTGAACGGCGCCGCACTACGCAGGTCCCAGGCGACACGATTCAGTCCCGCGTCGGCCTCGCCCGACAACTTCCGGACGTCATTGCCCGACGCATCTCGAATCGTGATCGCCGCACCGCCCTTGTCCGCGCTCTTCACGTAATAGGTCAGAATCGCGCCGTAAGGCGGATTCGGCCCGATGAATACGCGCTGAGCGCTGTAGCTCTCGTGCTTCCACGGCTGGAACTGCACCACCGGCCGAGGCTGAAACACGGTGAGCGCCGATGCCGCCACTTCACTTGTCATCCCGGCGAGCGGCGCAACGTCGTCGAGCACGTAGATGGCGCGTCCGTGCGTGGCGACGACCAGATCGCCATCGCGCGGGTGAATGACGAGATCGTCCACCGGCACTGTCGGAAAGCCTTCGGTGAAGCGCGTCCAGCCGGCGCCGCCATCGAGCGACACGAACAGCCCGGTCTCGGTGCCCGCGAACAGCACGCTCGGGTTCTTCGGGTGCTCCTTCACCACGTTGATCCAGCCAACCTTCGGCAGCGCATCGGAGAGGGTCTTCCAGGTCTGGCCGAAGTCGCGGGAGACGAACAGGTAGGGTGCGAAGTCGTCGCTCTCGTGCCGTTCGACCGAGACATAGACGGTGCCCGCGTCGCGATGCGAGGGCTCGACGCGGCTGACGCGTCCCCGCTTCGCCGCCAGGTTCGGAACGCGCGAACTGACGTCGGTCCAGGTCTTTCCGCCGTCGCGCGACAGCTGCACGAGCCCGTCGTCGGTACCGGCCCACAACACGCCGGCCTGGACTGTTGATTCCGCGAGAGTGGTGATGGTCCCCCAGAACGACACGCCGTCGTTGTTGGCGAGCACGTCGCGCGACGGTTTCACGCCCATGATCGTCAGCTCGTCGCGGTTCTCACCGCGCGTGATGTCGGGCCCTGCCGTCCAGGTGTCTCCGCGATCAGACGAACGGAAAACGCGGCTGCCGCCGAGGTACAGCGTCTTGGAGTCATGCGGCGAAATCACGATCGGCGTCGTCCAGTTGAAGCGGTAGGCCGGTTCGCCGGCGGGCGCCGCCGGCTTGATCGGTTTGCGATCGCCGGTCGGACGATGGAAACGCGAGATGGTGCCGTCCTGCGACTCCGTGTAGATGGTGTCAGGGTCGTTCGGATCGACCTGCGCGTACATGCCGTCGCCGGTGTTGATCTGCACCCAGTCGTCGTTGAGGATGCCGAGAAAGTGGCGGGTCGCGGTCGGGCCGCCGAACGAGTGGGTGTCCTGCAGCCCGCCATATACGTTGTAGGGCGTCGAGTTGTCCACGCTAATGCCGTAGAACTGGCCGATCGGGAAGTTGTTGACCTTGTCCCACGCGATGCCGCCATCGAACGTGAAGTACAGGCCGCCGTCGTTTCCGAGAATCAGGTGCTTCGGGTTGGCGGGATCGATCCACAGAGCGTGGTGATCTCCGTGGACGCCGACGTCGTACGTCGAGCTCATCGTGTCGTTGGCGCCGGCCCGGCCGGTAACCGGATCCGAGAACGTCCGGCCGCCGTCGGTGGACATGAAGAACGACGCGCCGAGGATGTAGATCCGCTGGTCGGTCGTCGGGTCGATGTGAATCTTGCTGTAGTACATCGGCCGCGGGTTGACGTTGCTCATCTTGCGCCACGTCTCACCGCCATCGTCGGAGCGGTAGGTCCCGCCCTCCTGGCGATGCTCCACGGTCGCGTAGAGCACCTTGGGGTCCCGCCGGTAGATGGCCAGCCCGATCCGGCCGACCGTGCCCGAGGGCAGGCCGGTCGTCAGATGGGTCCAGGTGCGGCCGCCGTCGGTCGTTTTGTAGATGCCGCTGCCGGCGCCCCCGCCGTTGTAGCCCCACGCCGCGCGACGCCGCTGATAGGCCGCGGCATACAGCGTCTGCGGATTCGACGGATCCATCACCATGTCCACGAAGCCGGTGTCCTGGTCGATGAACTTGAGGTTCGTCCAGGTGCGGCCGCCGTCAGTGGTCTTGAATACGCCGCGCTCGGCGTTCGGGCCCCACAGGTGGCCGAGCGCTGCGACATACACCGTCTCTGGATTGGTCGGATCGATGAGCACACGCCCGATGTGCTGCGTGTCGCGCAGTCCCATGTGCATCCATGTGCGGCCGCCGTCGGTGGACTTGTAGACACCGTCGCCAAAGGTGGAGCTCTGGCGGTTGTTCGGCTCGCCGGTTCCGACCCAAACCAGGTCCGGCTGTGACGGTGTCAGCGCGACATCGCCGATCGAGGCAACGCCCTGCTTGTCGAAGAGCGGCGTCCAGGTAATCCCCTGGTTCGTCGTCTTCCAGACACCGCCGGACGCGGCCCCCACGTAGATCGTCGACGGATTGCGTTCGTCCACGGCGACGTCGTCGATACGTCCGCCCATCACGGCCGGTCCAATCGCG
Source organism: uncultured Acidobacteriota bacterium (assembly GCA_963709325.1). GTDB lineage: Bacteria > Acidobacteriota > Vicinamibacteria > Vicinamibacterales > UBA2999 > VFZN01. The sequence continues at coordinate 2,563,109 of CAVPVV010000003.1, forward strand.
CGCCAGGCCAGTTGCCGGAGGCCGGCCTCGTCCAGGCGCTGCGCCGAAGGGGCGGCGGCAGCAAGCATGACCAGCAGCAGCGGCAGGGCGGAGCGTCGAATCTGGGACATGGGCGCAGTGTATTCTGAGGGGCACGAGATTGATCCCATGGCTCACGAGACACACCTTCTGAACTACGTCGGCGGCACCTGGCAGCGGTCACACGCGCGCGACCACCTGCACGTCACCAATCCTGCTACCGGCGTCGCGCTCGCCGAAGTTCCGCTGTCGCCGGCGGAGGAAGTGGACGCGGCGGTGTCCGCGGCCGCCGCGGCGTGGCCGGCATGGCGACGGGTGCCGGTCACGGAGCGGATCCAGTACCTGTTCAAGCTCAAGCAGAAGCTGGAAGAGGCATTGCCGGGGCTGGCGCGGACCATCACCGAGGAATGCGGCAAGACGCTGGCCGAAGCCGAGGGCGAGATGCGCCGCGGCATCGAGAACGTCGAAGTGGCCACCGCTGCGCCGACGACGATGATGGGGCTGATCAGCGAGGACATCGCCGCGGGCGTGGACGAGCTGATGATCCGGCAGCCGATTGGTGTGGTCGCGATCATCACGCCGTTCAACTTCCCCGGCATGATCCCGCTGTGGTTCCTGCCGTACGCGCTCGCGACGGGCAACACCGTGATCCTGAAGCCGTCGGAGAAGACGCCGCGGACGATGGCCGCAGTGATGCCGATTCTGGATGACGTGAAGCTGCCGAAGGGCGTCGTGAACATGATTCACGGCGGCCGCGAGACGGTGGAGGCGATTTGCGATCACCCGGGGATCAAAGCGGTGTCGCTCGTCGGCTCGACTGCGGCCGCGAAAGCCGTCTACGCGCGGGCCACCGCGAACGGCAAGCGCGCCCAGTGCCAGGGCGGCGCAAAGAACCCGATCATCATCCTGCCCGACGCCGACATGGATATGACGACGCGGATTGCCGCCGACTCGGCCTTCGGCTGCGCCGGCCAGCGGTGCCTGGCGGCGTCGGTGGCGATCACCGTCGGCGAAGCGAAGGATCACTTCATTCCCCGGATCGCCGAGGCAGCGGTCGCTCGGAAGGTCGGCAACGGACTCGAGCCGGGCATCGAGATGGGCCCGGTGATCAGCCTTGAGAGCCGCACGCGCATCAGCGGTCTCATCGACGAGGGCCTCCGCGAAGGCGCGCGCGCGATCGTAGATGGACGGCAGACGAAGATCAGCGGCGGCGAGAACGGCTTCTTCGTCGCGCCGACGGTCCTCGAAGGCGTGCAACCCGGCTCGCACCTGGCCCGCACCGAGGTATTCGGACCGGTGCTGAGCGTAATGCCGATGGCGACCGTGGACGAGGCGATTGCCTACGTGAACAGCCAGGCCTACGGCAACATGGCGTGCGTATTTACCCAGAGCGGCAACGCCGCGCGGCGGTTCCGCTACGAGGCTGAAGTCGGCAACGTCGGCATCAACGTCGGCGTGGCCGCGCCGATGGCCTTCTTCCCGTTCTCCGGCTGGAAGGAAAGCTTTTTCGGCGACCTGCATGCGCAAGGGTCCGACGCGATCGACTTCTACACCCATAAGAAGGTGGTGGTCGAGCGCTGGCCCGCGGAGTGGACTCGCAAGTTTTGAGGCGTGTCCATTGCCGATTGAGGATTGACGATTGACGATCTACTGACGATTAGGTGATCGGCGGATTGTGCGATTCGATTGACGATTGCGATATTGATCCAAATCGCCCATTGATCCAATGGACGATTCTGTCAATCGCCATTGAGGCAATGCGTCATTGAGCCAATGCGCCTATCACCAATTGAATGGCGCAATCCTCAAATCGTGAATCGTCAATGAATCGTCAATCGCCAATCCTCATTCGTCATTGGACGCAGCGCGTCCGCGCCGCACCACACGTTCCATCAAGTGCTCCAGGCAGGCGGCAGGATCGGTTGTGCGCCCGGTGTGCACCTCGGAGGGCTGGATGATGGTGCTGCGCGGGGCGACGAGCCAGCGGAACCGGCCGCGCAAGGGAAGGGCGCCGATTGGGCCGGCCTCCGGCCCACCCTTGCAGACCACGGGAATCACGGCCAGGTTGCTGCGGACCGCATCCATGTCCACCGCGGGATCGATGGCGCGGATCAGCGCCTCGTCCACCTCGATGCGAGCGTCGAGGAAATCGCTGTCGGCGCAGGACAGGATGACGCCGACGTTGATCCGTTCGCCGCGATCGACTCGAGGCACGACCCGCACGATCGCGTAGTCGTAGGTGTATTCAGCGGACACGCGCCGCCTCCTCCACGAACTCGCGCGGCGGTTCCAGCCGCTCGCGCAGATAGCGCCGGTAGCCGTCCCGGGCCTGGTCGGCGGTCAGCCCGGCGGCGGCATCCTCGAGCCACTCTCCCGGCACCGCCTCGAGAATCGCGTCGACCACGTCCGGCGTCAGCGTCGCGGTCATCTTTTCGTCCACGTCGCGCAGGTGACGAGCGCGGCGGAGCAGCACGTGATCCTTGATCGCCGCAAACCGGCTGCGGGCGCGAGCGTTGACCGGCCACTCGGGCGCGTGATGGACGTAGAGTGTGCTGCCGTGGTCGATCAGCCACGGCTTGCGATGCCACATCAGCATGTTCGTATTGCGCGCGGTTCGATCCACGTTGCTGACGAGCGCGTCGAACCAGACCACCTTCGAGGCGAAGTCTTCGGCGACGGCATGGACCACGGGATCGAACGTCACCGAGCCGGGCAGGTAATCGAGCGCCATGTTGAGACCGGCGCTGTCGTGGATGAGTGCGTGGATCTCCGGGTCCGGTTCGGTTCGCGAGAGGTCGCGATCGAGCGTCGCCAGCACGATCTCCGGCACCGGCAGGTCGAGCGCGCGTGCGATTTCGCCGGCAATCACCTCGGCAACCAGCGCCTTCGCACCGTGCCCGGCGGCCCTGAACTTCAGCACGTACATGCCCTCGTCGTCGGCTTCGACGATGGCCGGGAGCGAACCGCCTTCGCGGAGCGGCGTGACGTAGCGAGTGACGGCAATCGTCCGCAGAACCGGCACTACGGTATTGTCACCGATTCACTTGCGCCTCAGTACAACTTGGTTGAGCGTGCGATACGGCCGTTGACTCGGATCCACCGGACGTTGCCGCCGATCGCGCGGATGAACTCGAACGGCATGCCGATGTACGACCCGACGACCGCGTAGGCAATGTCCCGACCGTAGAAGGTGATGCCGACCTCAGGCTGGTTTGCCGCGGTCGTCACGGCCAGGCCATCGCCGCGCCGGCGCACGTCAATGGTGCCAACCGGCGGGCGCTCGTACCGGCCCTCGTATTCGGCCAAGGGGGGCTGCGCGGGCAGCGGCGTCGCGTGGAAGGTCATCGCCTCGTTCACGCCGCGATGGCCGATTGCCTGGCGAGGAGCGAGCGACGCGCCGGCACAGCGTTGAAGCAGGGCGGCTTCCACCTCCTGCACCAGCCGCCAGCCGTCCTGATGATTCGTGAGCACGGCAAACGCGAGGTTCCGCGCCGGAACGAGCTCGAGCAGCAGGCAATGGCCGTTCAGCGTTCCGCCATGCGCGAACGTCATCACATCGCCGACGGGCCTGAGGTGCCACCCCACGCCCATCTCGTCGCCGGTGCCGTTCTTCCGCAATTGCGCCGTCTGCATGGTCTCGAGCCGGGCGCGCGAGACATACGCCGCACCACCCGGCGACCGGCCATCGCCGAGATGAAAGCGCGCGTAGCGCATCAAGTCAGACAGCGAGGTCATCACGCCGCCGGCGGTCGTACTCGACGTCGTCTGGAACGGGCGAATGACTTCCGTTCGGCCTTCGCGATCCCTGTGGCCGAGCGACATCCGCCACGTCATGGCGTCGGTCAACCGTGTGAACGTCCGCGACAGCCCGAGCGGCGTGAACACGAGATCCTTGAGCGCGTCATGGATCGACCGTCCGGTCACGACCTCGATGATTCGCCCCGTCAGTGCGAAGCCGGCGTTGTTGTAGCTCCACACTTCGCCGGGATCGGCGAGCTTCGGCAGCGTCGGCATGATGGTGGACACGAACTGCGACAGCGCGTCGACGCCGCGATCTTCGGTGCCAAGCTGACCCTCCCAGCCAGGCGTGTGGGTCAGGAGATGCCAGGGCGTCACGGTCTGGCTCACCACGTCGTCGCGGACGCGGAAGTCGGGCAGCCACGTCCGGACCGGTGATCGCAGGTCGAGCCGGCCTTCCTCGACCAGCTTCATCACCGCCGTCGCCGTCATCGTCTTGGAGATGGAGGCGATGGTGAACAGCGTGTCTTCCGTGACCGGTTGCGGATCGTCGAGTCGTGTGACGCCAAATCCGCGCAGGTGCAGCTGATCTCCCTCGAGCAGGCCGAGCGCGACGCCCGGCACGTGGTGGTCGGCCATGCGCTTCTGGACCAGCGCGGCGATCTCGTCGAAGCGTGAATCGGAGCCGGAAGTCTGGCCCCGCGCGCCGGCTCGCGTGGAGGCAAGCACGGCGGCCGTGGTCGACAGCTGAAGGAAGTCGCGGCGACGCATGTGTCACAGTTTACGGTTCCAGGCGCCGACTCGCGATGTGCTACCTTCGTCGCGCCGTTGATGCTGAACCGCCTGCTGGCCAGGATCGGGCTCGTCACGCCCGAACAGCGAGCCTGGGCCTGGTACGACTGGGCCAATTCCACCTACTTCACCACCGTGATCACGGCGGTGTTCCCGAGCTTCTTCGCCACCTACGCCGCGGCGGGGCTCGCTCCGGCCGCCGCCACCGCCCGTTACGGCTTGATCACGACGATCTCGATCGCCTTTGTCGCGATCACCGCGCCGGTCCTGGGCGCGCTGGCCGACTACAGCGGCATCAAGAAGCGGCTGCTCGGCCTGTTCATGGTTGTCGGAGTCATCAGCTGCGCGGCGATGGTATTCATCGGCAAGGGCGACGTCGGACTGGCGTCCGCGCTCTTCTTCGTCGGCAACATCGGGGTGTCGGGGTCGTTGGTCTTCTACGACTCGCTGCTGCCGCACGTCGCCGCGCCCGAGGAGACCGACCGTGTCTCCGCGGCCGGCTACGCGATCGGGTACGTCGGCGGCGGCACACTGCTGCTCGTCAACCTCGCCTGGATCCTGCAACCGCAGTGGTTTGGTTTCGGATCGACGACCGCGGCTGTCAAAGCGTCGTTCTTCTCGGTCGCCGTCTGGTGGGCCGTGTTCTCCATTCCGCTCTTCCGCGGCGTGCCCGAGCCGCCCAGCCCACACGATCCGGACGATGTGCGGCAGGGATCGGCGATCACGGCGGCGTTCGTGCGCCTCGGGCACACGTTCCGGGAGATGCGGCGCTACCGGCAGGCGTTCATCTTCTTCCTGTCGATGCTCCTCTACCAGGACGGGATCCAGACGATCATCCGGATGGCCGCGGTCTACGGCGCGGAGATCGGCATCGACCAGACCGCGCAGATTGCGGCGTTCGTCATGGTCCAGTTCGTCGGAATCCCGTTCTCGTTCCTGTTCGGGTCGCTCGGCACGAGGATCGGAACCAAGCGCGCCATCTTCATCGCGATTTCCGTCTACGCGCTCGCGACCGTGCTCGGGTATTTCATGAGCACGGTGACGCACTTCTTCGTGCTGGCCGGGCTGGTCGCGACGGTTCAAGGCGGCGCGCAGGCCCTCAGCCGGGCGCTGTTCTCGCGGATGATTCCGGCCAACAAGACGTCGGAGTTCTTCGGGTTCTTCGCGGTCGCCGAGCGCTTTGCGACGGTGCTCGGCCCGCTGGTCTTCACTGTGAGCGTAGCGGTCACAGGGTCCAGCCGCTCTGCGGTTCTCGTGATCCTGCTGTTCTTCGTCGCCGGCGCCTGGCTTCTCAGCCTTGTCGATGAAGAAGAGGGCGTGCGCGCGGCCTTCAAAGCACTACCGTAAACAGCTGCAGCGCCGCCCAGTAATACGGCTTCGGGTAGCCGTTCGCAATGAGGGCGCGCTTGGCCTCGCGCAAGGCCACCGCCGGTGGCGCTCCCGCAGCCAGCCGCGCATACAGATCGTTCATCAGCGCGGCCGTGGATCGGTCGTCCACGTCCCACAGGCCGGCCACGACGCGACGAGAACCGGCCCGCAGGAACGCCCAGGCGAAGCCAATCAGCCCTTCGCCAGCGTAGGCACGCTCGCCGGCGCTGCGGCAGGCCGACACCGTGACGAGATCCGCCCTCAGCGGCAACGCCGCCACCTCGCGCGCGTAGAGTTTGAAGCCGTGATCCGGCCCAGACAGAATCACTGCAGAGTCCAGCGGGCTTTCGAGATTCGCGACCGCGTGCGAGGTGAAATGAATCATCGAGAATCCTTCCGGCTTCGCGGCCCTGAACCCCGCAGGCGACGCCTTCTCGCCGGCGATCACGGTTACCGAGGCCGGAGGAAAGTGCGAGCGCACGGCGTCCATTTCGGCAGGCGCATAGCTGAGCGCCGGGAACTCGGGCGGACGGGGCGCGGCGTTGCCGACAAGCAGAAGCGACGGCGGCGGGACCGGCCGGCTGCCGGCCTCGAGCATCGCCAGCGACGGTGCGATCTGAACCGTCACGTCGTCGATCCAGTAATGACGCGGCGCGCCGGGCACCGGGATCGTTTCGAAGTTCAGGCGATGGAGCGCTCCGTCGGGAACGATGACCACCGAGGCGGTAGACGCGATGGCGGCGGAAATGGGCTCGACCAGCGTTGAATACAGCCGATCGCCGGGTCGATTCGCCGCCGATAGCGGGTCGACGAGCGCGTTCTGGATCGCCGCCTGGTGCTCGGTGACGAGCGGCGCGATGTCGTTCGATCCCGCGAGGGGCACCGCGCGGATCTCCCGCCCGGTGACCGTCCACACCCACGACCGCTCGGCGCCGAGCGCGTAGAACACCATCGCCGTGTTCGTGCGTCCGGCAAGGCGCTTCAGGGCGGCGGCCGAGGCGTGTACTGCCGGTGCTGCCACTCCCTGGCGCTCGGCCAGAACTCGAGCCCGACTGGCGTCGGCGACCTCGAGCGCGCGTTCGACCTGGCCCTGCGAGAGCAGCAGCTCGGTATAGCCGCGATAGAACGCGACGAGCCGCGACGTGAAAGAGATCCGGTCGTCGGCGCGAAGGAGCGACGATCGCGTCTGCTCGACGATGACCAGCGCTGCTTCGAATTGACGCGCGGCCTCGGCCGGCTGCCCGCTCGCGGTGGCCAGGCGGGCGAGCCCCTCGCAGGCCATCCATCGAACTCCGGGCGTGGCCTTCGGGTCCGAGACCGCCTGTCGGAACAGGCGGGCCGCGTCTTCGCCGTGACCACGTCCCGCCGCAATCCTGCCGTCGGTGACGAGCGCATACGGCGACGGGCCGCCGCTGGACGACTGTGCGAGCCGCGCCGCCTCCTGGTTGTAATGCGCCGCATCGTCCCACTGCTCCATCGCCACGTAGGCGGCCGCCAGGTTGCGCGCGAACAGCGCGGCGTCGCTCGCCAGGCCCGCGTCAGCGGCAATGCCGAAAGCGCGGCGTAGGTACTCCACGCTTTGCGCGTAGTCCTCGCGCAGCAGATACGTGCTTCCCAATTCCCCAAGGGCCTGCGCCAGGCTCTGTTTGCGTCCCGATTCCTGACTCGCGACCGCGCGTTGTTGCAAGGCAATCGCCTGGTCGAACTGACCGAGACGCGCGTGGCAGAGGCCGGCGTTGTTGAACGCCTGGGCCTGGACGGTAGTCCCCTCGAGCTCCGGGTTCTCGACGATACGCTCGAAGTGCGGGAGCGCTTCGTCATAGCGGCCGCGCGTGACGAGCCCCATGCCGCTCGCTATGGACACCTGGGCGAGGCGATACGGGTCGCCCTCTGCAGACACGCGCTTGAGCGTTGCGCCAAGAAGCGTGTCGGCTTGGACCGCGCGGCCGGTTCGATAAAGAACCTGGCTTTCGAGCAGCTCGAGGTCGGCGAGAAGCGCCGGATCAGCATCGGCAAGTGGTTTCGCAGCAGCAATCAGGGCTGGCGCCTCGTCGAGCTGCCCTTGCGCGACCTTTGAACGGGCCTGGAGTTGCAGCTGGCGCCCGCGAACGGGGTTGAGCCCGGACCGCTGGGGAACCGTGTCATCGAGCCAGCGCCTGGCCGCGGCGAGGTTGCCGCGACTGAGCTCGGCGTCGGCAACCAGCAGCCTGAATCGCCAAGTTCGGAGCTCATCGCCGGCCCGTTCGGCTCGCGCCGCGCCGTCCGCGGCAGCCTCGAGCGCACCGTCGATCCTGCCGCGCCGCATCTGCTCCTGTGCGGACGCGTAATCGCGATCGAGAGCAGACGGCGAGGACCCGCACGCGATCGACAGGATCGCCGCGACCGCCGCCAGCGCGACGCATCGACCGCCCACGGCACGCTACTCCGGCCAGGATCCGTTCGTATCGACGTCGCTGACCGAGCCCGATCCGCCAGTCGGGGATCCCAGCTCCATCCTGATCATCACCAGCCGGCGGGTGCTCGACTGCACGATCAGCTCGCCGAAATAGAACTCACCGAGATTCGGGATGCGGATGCCGTTGCTGCCGATCTTCTCGGAGCGCGGATACTCGCGCCCGTTCTGCCAGTCCAGCGACGTGACGATGGTGCTGAAGACCATGTCGCGATCGCCGTGCTTCTGCGGGATGTCGCGGTTCTCGATCAGCTTGGCTCGGGTATCGGCCTTCTGGAACCGCTCGATCTCGATGACGACGTCGAGCTTGAAGCGTCCGTGCACGGGTGAGTCGAACGTCACGGTCGAGACCTTGGCCGACTCGACGATCACCGACGATTCGTGGCCTGGCTTGCTGCTCCGCGACACCAGCGCCGCCGACACGTCGGCCACGCGCATTGTCGGCTCCGGTTCGTCGTTGCGATTGAGCGGCGGCGCGCCGCCGATCTCGACGCCCTGGCAGCGGGCGCTGACGCGGGTGGTCGCGGTGAGCGATTCCGCCGGCATCTGGCGGCGAGTGACGCGGATCGCGTCCTTCATGTTGTCGACGAGGCCTTCAGCGAACGTTTCCGCCTGCCGGATCCGGAACGAGCGGCCGAGCTTGATGTCGCGCTCCCGCCAGACCGATCGGCCGCCGGTGATCGACAGCGCGCTCCCGCCGCTCGAAGCGAGCACCACGTTATCGGGGCGCACGAAGTGGCCGCCGAACGCAGCCGCGCTACCGTTGAACAGGAAACGGCGAGTCAATTCCATGGGTGGATCCTTGACCAGGTGAGAAGTGAGCGGTGGAAATGAGAAGCAAGCCCGAAGCTGGAATTACCGCCTGTTACTTAGCTTCTCACCTCTCACTTCTCGCTTCTTACTTCGGAGACGGTGAACTTGTATTCCAGCGACGCTGACCCGGGCGCGCCGGAGGTTCCGACGGACAAGGTGTAGCGGCCGGCAGAGTCCAGCGCTGATGCGGGAATCAGCAGCAGCAGCGGCGTGCCGGGGGGAGGGGCCGCAGCGGTTCCGGACGCCACCGACACGCCGTCGGCGGCGCGGAGATCATACGTCAGGCTGGCGCCGGCGGCGACGGCACCGAGATCGACGGCCAGGGCGAGGACGCCGGCGGCTGGCCGCGTCAGCGTCGGCTCCGTCCCGCGCGAGGCCCCTCGCAGCGTGACCGGCGACAACACGGTCGGACCGATGATCTGCTCGCGAAGAGCGGGAACCACCCACAGCGCCTGGTAGCCGGCGACGAGGGTGAGCATCGCCGCGGCGGCCCATGGCAGCGCCGAACGCCACACCTGGGGCGTGGCACGTGGGACCTGGGGCTTGAGGCTTGGGGCCTGGGGCCTGGAGAGGTCCTGGGGTTTCGGGGTCTTGAGGTCTTGGGGGCGTGACGTCCTGGGGGCTTGGACTCCCGACTGCGGCAGAAGTCCCGCCTTGACACCTTCCTGCATGAGGGCACCGGTCCTCACGTCCTCGGCGCAAATCGGGCAGGCGAAGAGATGTTCCTCGAACGCGAAGCGCTCGAGCTCCGGCATGTCGTCGAGCAGATAGCGCTCGGCGGCGTGCTTCTCGACGGCCTGCTCGTGTGTCACGCGTCCATCCCCTCAGCGGCGCCGCCCTGGAACCGCTCGCGAAACTTTGCCTTGGCGCGGTGGACGAGGACGCGCAGGTAGTTGCGGTCCACGTTCAGTGCGCGGCAGATGTCGTCCTTGTCCCGTTCCTCGAAAAACAACCATCGCAGCAGCTCCTGCTCGCGGTCCGGTAGGGCCGCCAGCGCTTCTCGAACCTGTTCCCGCTCCTCCGCCCGCAACAGCCCCGATTCCACGCTCGGCCGCTGCTCGTCCACCTGTTCGTGCCCTTCGGCCAGCTGCTGCACCTTGGCACCGGCGCGATAGCACTCGAACAGCACGTTGTTGCAGACGCTGTTCACGAACGCGCCGAGGCTTTCGGCCGATGCCAGCCCGCCGCGCTCCTTCAGCGTGGTCAGCACGCGCCGGAACGTCTCCTGGCGCGCGTCCTCGACCAGCGCGGCCGATCGCAGCCGCGAACGGAGCTTCAAGGTCAGCAGGTCCCCGAAGTAGCGAACGAAATGGCGCTCGGTCTCGGGATCGCCGCCGACCAGCCGATCCAGGTATTCACGATCGAATTCAAACCGTTGGAGCCGCAAGCTCCGAATCGTATCCGCCTTCACTCCCTTTGGAAACCCACGGGAGCTTCGGCGGCAAACCCGGCTTCGTCGCACCTGCCGCACTGGCGGCACCGGCCGCACTTGAGTGTGTGGTGTCGGACGGGGGTCGAACGTTACACCTCTGTCGCTGAAACGCCGGACCGACCGGCGACACTAGGGGTATGCAGCCGGAGCAATCATGACGAACGGAACAGGTCACGAGCCATTTTTCGTCGGGTCCAGCGCCCTGAGCCGGCAGCTGGTCAACGAAATCGAGGTGGCCGCGCGATCGGACGCGAAAGTGCTCGTCACCGGTGAGACCGGGGTGGGCAAGGACGTGGTCGCGCGGCTGCTCCATCAGCGAAGTGCGCGCCGAGGGGCGCCGCTGGCTACCATCAACTGCGCGGGGCTGCCGGATAGCCTGCTCGAGTCGGAGCTCTTCGGCCACGTGCGCGGCAGCTTCACCGGCGCCGTCCGCGACAAGGCCGGCCTGCTCGAGACCGCGGATCGCGGCACTGCATTCCTGGACGAGGCCGGCGAAATGAGCCTCCGCATGCAGGGAATGCTGCTCCGCTTTCTCGAGACCGGCGAGGTGCAGCGCGTCGGCTGCGAGCGGACCAACCGCCGCGTCAACGTGCGCATCATCGCTGCGACGAATCGCGACCTGGCGCAGCACATCGCGAACGGCCTGTTCCGCAGGGACCTCTATTACCGGTTGAACGTCATCCGCATCCACGTCGCCCCGCTCCGCGAGCGGACCGAAGACATCGCCGATCTGTTCGAGTTCTTTGCCGCGGGGTTCGCGCGTCACTACCACGTCGGCGTCCGCACGTTGACCGCCGAGGCGCGGCGCCTGCTGGCGACCTACAGCTGGCCGGGCAACGTGCGCGAGCTGAAGAACCTCGCCGAACGGCTCGCGGTCCGGGGAGCCGGCGAGCCGGTCCGCCCCGAGCACCTGCCGCTCGAGTACCTGCACGGCGTCCCGATTCCCGCCGACGCGAGCGCGCTCGATCCGAACGGGTCAGCGATGGAGGCCGGCCCGGCACCCGAAAATCACACTCTGCTTCGGCGCCTGCTCTACGAGCGCGAATCGTTCTGGACGGTGGTGCACAGACCCTTCATGGATCGCGATCTCTCGCGAGAACAGCTGCGCGATCTGATTCGCGCCGGACTCGAGCGGACGAGCGGCAATTACCGCCTGCTGGTAGAGCTGTTCAACATGGCGCCGTCCGATTACAAGCGGTTCCTCGGATTCCTGCGCAAGCACGACTGCCAGGTGCCGTTCCACCCATTTCGATCCGTGCGATCGCTGCCGATCCCGCACGCCGGTGCGGGCGACCCGACGCAGGCGGCGGCGATGTGATGATCAGGGCCGGGACGCCGCGAAGAACGTGTCAGTGCGGGCGCTCGCGGCCAGCCGCGGCTCGTTGCCGCACTGTCGCGAGATCCTCCCGGACCGCCTTCAGCCACGTGGATTCCGGTCCGGGCTGCGCACCGAGAATCTGCTCCGCCTGCTGGAGCACCGGCTCGGCTTCAACGGCGCGTTGCTGCCGCAGGAGCGCCCGGCCGAGCTTCGCATCGGCGATACCGACGTTCACATGATCGGCAGGCAGAACCGCGGCGTAGATGTCGAGGGCGCGGCGGATCGGCGCTACCGGTGTCGAACGACAACCCGCGTGCGGAGGGCATGTTCCGGCGCGCCCCGACGAGATGGACCAGGCGGCGTCGAACGAGATCAGGATCCACGTCAACGTCCCGGTCGGTGGCGCCCTCGGCGCCGGCGAACCTGACCGGGCTGGTCAACGGCACCTCGATCGCGCTCGCGTGGCGCAACACGTTCGAGCGGCGGGCCGCCGGGCGGCGTGGTCCTCGACGTGTCGGGGTCGCTCACCGCCTCGCTGCCGCTGGGGCTGACCGACGGCTTCCAGTTCAACGGCGTGCCCGGCGGCACCTACACGCTGGCCCTGCGCGGCGTGAACGCGGGCGGGATCAGCCCGCCGTCGAACGCGATCACGCTTGAGCTTCCCGAGCCCGACGTGCACGGGCCCGCCGCTGCCGCCGTCGCGGTTCCTGGCGTATCGCCTGTTCCGAACGCTGTTCGTGGTCTGGGACCCGGCCGAGACCGGCCCGGCGCCGACCTCCTTCGTGCTGAACGCGAGCGGCGCGTTCATCGGCAGCATCGCCACGACCGGGCGGGCGCTGAACGGCTCGGTCGGCCCCGGCACGTATCAGCTGAGCGTCGCCGCGGTGAACGCGTGCGGCACCAGCGCCGCGACGCCGGCGCAAACCGTCGTCGTGCCGTAGGGCCGCTCCGGGTGGGACCAGCCGGCGGACGGACGACTCATCCGCGTCCGCCGGTTGGCTCCATCCCCCCCGCTCATGATAAAAACGCTCCTGACTACAAGGAGCGACCTATGGCGTTCGAGACCACCCGTCGGGACATGTTGAAGACCAGCCTTGCCGGCGGCGCGGCCTGCTGGCCGTGCCGGAGTGGGCCCTGCCCACGCTGGCCCAGGGCGAAACGGTGGTGCCGTTTGCCGACTGGCCGGACAAGTTCGATCCGAACCCGGCGCCCGACCGCCGGCTGTTCGACAGCCGCACTATCAGCGGCCCGATGACGCCGAAAGACCAGTTCTTCACCACCCAGCACTACGGGCATCCAGTGGTCGACCCGGCGACCTATCGGCTGAAGATCTCGGGGCTGGTCAACTCGTCGATGTCGCTCTCGCTCGACGAGGTCCGCAAGATGGGCAATGCCGAGATGATTCTCGGCTTCGAGTGCTCGGGCAACCGCCGCCCGCTGCAGGGCCTGATCGGCAACGGCAAGTGGACCGGCGTGCCGCTGAAGACCGTGCTCGACAAGGCCGGCCTCAAGCCGAACGCGCGCGAGATCGTCTTTTTCGGCGCCGACCGGGGCCAGGAGGAAGTCGAGTTCCGGGCCCAGAAGTTCAACGTCGAGCAGCAGTACGGCCGCAGCATGCCGCGCGACAAGGCGCTCACCACCGAGGCCTTCCTCGCCTACGCGCTCAACGGAGAGCCGCTCACCCGCCACCAGGGCTCGCCGCTCCGCCTCATCGTCCCCGGCTGGTACGGCGCGCCGAACGTCAAGTGGCTGTCGGAGATCCACGCCCAGGAGGATCAGTACCTCGGCAAGTTCCAGGCCCGCTGGTACCGCACGCTGAAGGGCGAGATGATCGACGGCGAGATGAAGTGGGTGGAATCGGCCATCACCCACCTGCAGCTCAAGTCGTTCGTCGCCCGGGTGACGAAGGCCGGCAATCAGTACAAGGTGCTGGCGGTGGCGCTCAACGACGGCACACCGCTCAAGACCGTCGAGCTGAAGGTCGACGACGGCCCGTGGCAGGCGATGACGGCGGACCCATCGACCAACGCGAAGTACGGCTGGAAGTTCTACAACTACACGTGGAACGGCACCGCCGGTGAGCACACGCTGGTCTCGCGGGCCACCGACGCCAACGGCCAGGTCCAGCCAACTGAGAAGGATCTCGAGAACAAGAAGACGTTCCTCGAGGACAACTCGCAACAGCCACGCAAGCTGACGCTCGCCTGAAGTGAGAGGTCAGAAGTGAGAGGTGAGAGGCACGGACAGTGCTCTCTGGCCTCTCACTTCTTTCTTCCTGCTTCGCTTCTAACTTCTCACCTCTCATTTTCACTTCGGTCACGTCCGCCGCAGGCTCTCGAGCGGATCGATCGTGGCCGCGCGACGCATCGGCAGCCAGGTTGCGACCAGTGACGCGACCAGCGTCAACGCGATCGCCACGCCGTAGGTAACGACGTCGGCCGGCGTAACGCCAAACAGCAGCGACGCAATCGATCTGGCGAGCCCGTAGGCGCACACGGCGCCGATGGCGATGCCGACGATCGACAACTTCACGCTCTGGCCGATCACCTGCCGCGCGATCACCCGGGTGGGCGCACCGAGCGCCAGGCGTACGGCGATTTCGCCCGAGCGTTGGCTGACCGCGTACGACATCACCCCGTACAGCCCGGCCATCGCCAGCAGGATGGCGATCGTCGCAAACGCCGCGAACATCCCGCTCAGGAGAAAGTTCGACGAGTTCTCGTCCTCCATCGCCGCGGCGACGGTACGCAACTGGTAGGCCGGCAAGTCCGGATCGACGTCGCTGATCGCCTGGCGCAGCGGCCGTGCCAGCGATGCGGGCGCTGCCGCACGGAGGATGACATTCGTGGTCCGCGTCGGACGATGCTCGTCGAGCAGGTAGAGCGTCGGCATCGACGGTTCGGTGATCATCGGATTCGCAACGTTGCGAGCCACGCCAATCACGGCGGCCTCGAGTGGCACTCCAGCCGGATCGGCGATGCGAACGGTCGAGCCGATCGCTTCGGATGACGAAGGCCAGAAGCGGCGTGCGGCTTCCGCCGAGACCACGACGACCGCGCGAGGGCTGCTGGCATCCGCCGCTTCGAAGCCGCGCCCGGCGAGAAGTGGTACGCCGACCACCCTGAAATAGTCGGCGCTCACGACGGTGAGGCCGGCCGTGGGGCGGTCGCGCTCGTCCGCTGGTGGACGGCCGCCGATATCGAACGCCACGTTGTCGGCAAACTGCAGCGCCGGAAGCACGGTGGCCAGGGCCGCCGCTTCGACGCCGGGGATGTCCCGCACCCGCGCCAGGAGGCGTTGGCGCAGGCGGAGGGCCGCCTGATCGTCCTCGGTTTTCCATCTGGCGACGTCAATCTGCGCGCTCACGAGCGGGGACGGGTCGTAGCCAAGGTCGGCCACCACGATCGCCTGCATCGATTGGACGACGAGCGCGGCCACGATCAGCAGCGTCACGGCCAGCGAGACCTGCAGTACCACGAGTGCCGAGCGGCCGCGGGCCGCGGTCGCGCTGCCGACGGTGCGCGTCGATCCTTCCGAGAGCGTGGCCCTCACATCGTCGCGGAGGACGCGGAGCGTCGGGATGACGGAGAACGCGAGCGGCGTGACGAACGCGAGCGCCACCGCGAACAGCACCACACCGAAGTCGATCTGGAGCTGGCGGAAGAACGGCTCGGTGGACACGGCGTGAACGCCGGCGAGGCCTACCCACGCGACCAGCAAGCCGAGCAACCCGCCGGCCACGCCCAGCATCAGGCTCTCGCCGATGATCTGCCTGACCACGCGCCCGCGCGTCGCGCCGAGAGCAGTCCGCACGGCCAGCTCCTGACGCCGGCCGATCAACCGCGCGATCAGCAGGTTCATGACGTTCGCGCAGGCGAGGAGCAGCAGCAGGCCGACCACGACCGACAGCAGCGACAGGACCAGCCACGTGTTGGCGCCGCCGAGCGCCTGCCTGGTGGTACCGACACGAGCCGTCCAGTCGCGGTTCGTGTCAGGGTGCTCGCGGCGCAAGCGCTCGACGATTGCCGCTACCTGCACATGCGCGTCAGCGATCGTGGCGTGCTCTCGCAGGCGCCCGACTGGACGCCATCCTCGATAAGCACGTGACGCCAGTGCCGGATCGCCGGTGTAGGGCAGCCAGACATCGATCTCCGAGATGTTGCCGAGCTCGATATCGGGCGCGACCACGCCGACGATCGTGTGAGGCACGCCGTCGATCACGAAACTCCGGCCGATCACCCGCTCGTCGGCGCCAAATCTTGCAGTCCAGAACTGGTGGGCAAGGACGGCCACGCGCGGCGAGCCCGGCTGCTCGTCGGCCCCGCTCAGCAGCCGTCCACGCGCCGCCTTCAGTCCCCACAATCCCTGAAGATTCCCGATGACCATCTGCGCCAGCACGCGGTCCGACTGATCGCGCTCACGCATCGTCACCGGCTGGCGGCGCCACGCGGCGAGCTGCGTGAAGGTCGAAACCTCGTCGCGGAACGCCGCGTACTCCGGCAGCGACGTGCCAGCCCGATCCGGAGAGGCGCCGGGCATCGTCCCGAGAATCCAGCCGAGCCGATCGGGCCTGTCGAACGGCAGCGGCTTGAGCACGAGGATGTTGGCGATGTTGAAGATGAGCGTGTTGGCGCCGATCGCCAGCGCCAGGGTCACGACCGCGGCCCAGGAGAACGCGGGCTGGGTGACGAACAGGCGGACGCCGCGCACGAAATCTCGCAGCATGGTGAGCATGAGGCTGTCTCCGGAAGAATGCGGGGCTGGACGGGGACGGCGGCGGTGAAGATGCCAGCAGACGCCGGCCGCGCGACGCCAATAGCGGAATCGCGCACGACGAGGGGCACTGCGCAGCTCGTCGGCGAAGATTTCGGAGAGGTCGCCGAGTGCTGCCTCGGCGAATCGCGCGTCAATCAGATGCCGAACGAGCCGCTGCGGGAGGAGCGGCGGCGTCATCGCGGCTCCAGCAACTCGCGCAGCCCCTCGGACATGCGCGCGATTGAGGCGAGCGAACGGCGCAATACGCGCAGTCCGCCCGCCGTCAGCCGGTATACCCGCTTGCTGCGACCGCCGCGCTCGGCGGTTGGCCCGCCGACGCTGCTGGCCACGTAACCCTTGGCTTCGAGGCGGTCCAGCGTCTTGTAGACCGCTCCGAGCGACGCCTCACGGCCGGCGCGCGCCTCGAGCTCCCGCCAGACAGGAACCCCATACGCATCCGCACCGCACTGGAGCACGCCCAGCATGACGAGCTGCTCGAATTCACCGACGCCGGGACTCTCGCCCACCATTTCCTAGACGATGTCTAGGAAATCAAAGTTCCGGCTAGGGGAGCGGAATGCGGACGACGTCCCCGACCGCTGGCAGGCTGCTCTTCCGGGTGACGTAGGCCGCCCGGTCCGGACCGATCGCCACGCCGCCCGGCCACGTCAGACCCGCGCTGGCGATGACCGTCCGCGAGCCGTCGGGCATGACCCGCGTCAAGCGACCGTCCTGGCTGGGACCGAGCAGGCCGTCGATGTCGTGCTCGAGCACGTAGGCGGCGCCGTCTGCGCCGATCGCGAGATCGATGATCATCGTGAAACCGGTCGCGACCTGGGCTGGCGTCCCGCCGTGGCCGGCACGCGCCACAGCGAGGCTGCGCCCGGCGTAAACGGGAACCCGGTCAACTGGCCGACGTAGATGCTGCCGTCCGGCGCCGGCGGCAAGGCTGGTCGCCACCGGATCGGTCGTGCCACCGGTCGGCGTGTTGACCCGCGGCAGCACGGTGAAGTTCGAAATCCCCAGATTCGCGCCGATTTGATTGATGGCGTTCCCACCCGCATCGGCGAACAGCGCGCGGTTGGACTGAATCAGCAGCTTGAACGGGTTGGAGTCCACCGGCCCGCCGTCGGGGTTGGCCGTTGCCTCGAACCTGGACAGATCGAGTTGGTAGCTCCAGTCGCCGTTCATCGACGCGCGGGCCAGCCACCCCATTCGGATCCCCGACGCCTCGAGTGCGGCCCTCGATGCGGGATCGCCGCCCAGGCCGATCGTGATCCACATGCTGCCAAACCCGAAATCTACGTCATTGGGGCCCGCCGCCTGCGCACCAGTCGGGACTGCGACGGACGGCAGGTTCGTGACCACTCGTTGCTGCACCAGCAGTCCGGAGATGCGGGTGATCGCACCGGTCGGCCCCAGGCATCGCGTCGGCGGAAACGGTGGTGCGGTGTCCGGCAGGCACAGCGGACTGGTGCCGCCTCGTCCTGCCTCGGCGACGTAGAGCGCGCCGTCGGGACCGAACGTGATACCGCGGGGGTTGTCGAGGCCGGTCGCGACGACCAGCATGGTCGGCGTCTGCGCGACAAGGGGAGCGATTGCCAGGACGATGGCAAAGGACAATGCGGCGGCGAATGCCGCGCGCACGGGTGATCTGAGCATGCAACTACCTCCTGAACGCCTGTAACTGCAGGCGCAGGCGGCAATCGTGCAACCCGCAGGTCCAGCGCTCAGCCCAACCGCTTCGAGGATCGGAGCGCCGCCAGGGCCAGCGACCGTCGTGCCCCAGGCCAACAGCGCCAGTGCCTGCGGCCACAGCGTCTCGAGGCCGACACCCTTCAGAAAGATTCCGCGGACGATCACGAGGAAGTAACGCAGCGGAATCAGGTAGGTCGCCGGCTGGATCCAGGCGGGCATGTTCTCGATCGGAAACACGAAGCCCGACAGGTAGACCATCGGCATCATGAAGAAGAACGTGGTCGTGAGCATCGCCTGCTGCTGCGTGTTCGAGATGCTCGAAATGAACAGGCCGAGGCCGAGTGTCGAGAGGAGGTAGATGAGGCTCATCCCGAAGAGCAGCACCACGCTCCCGCGCATCGGGACCTCGAACCAGTAAAGCGCCACGATGAGGACGAGCACGACGTCTACGACGCCGATCATTCCGTACGGCAGAAGCTTCCCGACGATCAACTCCCAGCGCGCCAGCGGCGTGACGTTGAGCTGCTCGAGCGTGCCCACCTCCTTCTCACGAACGATCGCCATTGCCGACAGGTTGGTGGTCACCACGAGGAGCAGAAGCGCGACGATGCCCGGGATCATGAAGTCGCGGCTTTCGAGCTCCGGGTTGAACCAGACCCTGAGCTCCAGCGATACGGGCGGCGCCGCTCCGCCACCGGGCGTCAGGTCCTGGGCAAAGCCGGCAACCAGCGCCCGCGCGTAGCCCATCGCGACGGTCGTCGAATTCGAGTCGGTGCCGTCGGCCACCACCTGGAGCGTGACTGGCTGATGGCTCTTCACCCTCTCGGCGTAGTCCGGTGGCAGGCTCAGCGCCATCCAGGCCGTGCCGCGATCCAGCCACGGATCGATCTCGCCGGTCGAGTCGAGGATACCGACCACCTTGAAGTTCGCTGATGCCTGAAAGCGTGCGACGAGCGCGCGGCTCTCCGCGGATCGATCCGGATCGACGATGACGATCGGCACGTCCTTCACGTCGGTCGTCGCCGCGTAGCCAAGGACGGTCAGCTGGACGATCGGTGCCAGGATGACGATCCCGAACAGCCGCGGATCCTGCCGGAGCTCCAGCAGTTCCTTCTTCACCAGGTGCAGCACGCGTCGCATGGTGGTTTCAGCTCCACTCCCGCTTCAGCCGCAGTGAGGCGAGCCCCAGTGCCACGATCGAGAACGCCGCCAGCCAGACGAGCTGTTCCCAGAACGCCGCCAGTCCCGCGCCTTTGAGGACGATCGCGCGCAGCACGACCAGGAAATATCGCGCCGGGACGACATGGCTCACCGCCTGCACGGCCGCCGGCATGCTCGAAATCGGGAAGATGAACCCCGAGAGAATGAAGGTCGGGAGGAATGACGACAGGAGCGCGACCTGGAACGCGACCTGCTGCGACGTGGCAACTGTCGAGATGAGCAGCCCCTGGCCCTGCGCGCCGACGAGAAAAAGAAGGATCGAGCCGCAGAGGAGCGGCCACGAGCCCCGCATCGGCAGGTCGAACAGCAGCCGCGCGGTGAAGAGGATGAGGAGCGCCGAGGCGAACGACAGCGCGAGGTACGGGAGCGTCTTGCCGAGGATGAACGACACCGGTCCGATCGGCGACATCCGGATCTGCTCCATCGTGCCGCGCTCTTTCTCGCGGACGACGGAGAGCGCGGTGGAGACGACGGCCGTGATCATCGCGATGAAGGCGATCAGGCCGGGAACGAGGAAGAGCGTGCTCCGCAGCTGCGGGTTGTACCAGATGCGCGGCTCGAGGGTCAGCGGCGGCGCGCCGGCTGGCGAGCCTCCTGCCGCGATGGCCTCGAGCGCGACGGATGTCGAAAACTCGGCGACGAGCGCCTGCGCGTAGCCCATCACCGTGGAGGCGGTGTTGGCGTTGTCGCCGTCAATCACGGCCTGCACGATCGTCGGCTGATGGCGCCGCACGTCGCGGTCGAAGTTCGGCGGGATCACGAGCAGGACGCGCGCCTGATTGGTGTCGAACAGCCGGTTGACGGCGGCCTCGCCGTCGACGTAGCCGACGAGCTCGAAATAGCCCGAGTCGACGAAGGCGGAAATGAGCGCGCGGCTGTTGGTGGTGCGGTCGCGATCCTGCACCGCGAGCCGTACGTTCCGGATGTCGAAGTTCAGCGCGTAGCCGTAGATCAGCAGGATGAACGCTGGGAACAGGAGGAGGATCGCCAGGGTCCGCAGATCGCGGCTGATCTGGTGCAGCTCCTTTGTGGCGATGGCAAGGACGCTGCGCATCTCACGCGGCTCCCGTATGCTCGACGACGTCGAGGAAGACGTCCTCGAGCGACGGCATGACCCGACTGACGGATCGCACCTCGATGCCGGCGCTGGCCAGAGTGCGCGTCACCGCATCCTCGGGATCCGCGTCGCCGCGCAGCACGGCGTGGACTGCGGTACCAAACAGGCTGGTCTTCTCCACGACGGGTTGGCGATCGAGCGCTTCCATCGCGGCTACGGGCTGCGCCGCCTGCACCTCGACGATCGGCCGATCGCGGAACACCTGCTTCAATTCCGTCGTCGTGCCGAGCGCGGCCAGCTTGCCGGCGTGGATGATGGCAATGCGATGGCAGTGTTCGGCCTCGTCGAGATAGTGCGTGGTGACGAGGACGGTCGTGCCGCCTTCGGACATCTGGTCGATGAGATCCCAGAACTGCCGGCGCGACACCGGGTCTACGCCGCCGGTCGGCTCGTCGAGAAAAACGATCGACGGCTCGTGGAGAATGGCGCACCCGAGGGCGAGGCGCTGGCGCCACCCGCCGGGCAGGTCGCGGGTCAGCGCGTTCTCGCGGCGCTGCAGTCCAGCCATCTCGAGCACGAACCGCCGCCGCTCGGCGAAGCGCTCCCCGTGCAGCCCGTAGATGCCGCCGAAGAATTCGATGTTCTGATCGACCGTGAGCAGCTCGTAGAGCGAGAACCGCTGCGACATGTAGCCGATCCGCCGCTTGACGCCCTCCGGATCCTTCGCGACGTCGATACCACCGACCAGCGCGGTGCCGCTCGAGGGCTTGAGGAGCCCGCACAGCATCCGGATGGTGGTGGACTTGCCGGCGCCATTGGCCCCGAGAAAGCCGAAGATTTCACCGCCCTTGACCGAAAAGGACAGATCGTTCACCGCGACGAAGTCGCCGAATCGGCGGGTGAGGCCGCGCACGTCGATGGCGCTTGCTGGAGTGGTCACGGGCGTCCAAGAGCGCGCTCGAGGCGCGCTTCGGCCAGCCGGACACCAGCGAGCGCGCGGGCCCGCGCCAGTTCGGCGCCGAGGAGCTGTTCCTGCGCGACGAGGACGTCGGTCGTGGTCGCCACGCCGACGGCAAGACGCTCGGCCAGCACGCGACGCGCTTCGGCAGACGCGCGCACGCCGGCCTCGGAGGCGCGAACGGCGGCCTGGCTGGATCTGAGATCGAGAAGCCGCTGCCGGATCTCGGCCGAGACGACGGTGTCGAGCTCTTTCTGTCGCGCGTCGATGGCGCGGGCGGCGGCGGCCGCTTCAGCAACTTCCGCCTTGGTTCGGCCGCTGTCGAAGATGTTCCACGACATGCTCAGCGACACGTCCCACGACGTCTGCCAGATGTCTTCGCGGGGGAAGATCTTCGGGTTCGGCTTCGCGAAGTCGTAGCCGCCGCCGAGCGCGAAGTTCGGCCGCCGGCCTTTCGACGCCGCCTCTTCCCGAGCCTGTGCGCCTTCGAAGCGCAAGGCCAGGGCGCGCAGTTCCGGCCGCTGTTTCAAGGCTTCCGCGACGAGGGGCGCAGTATCTGCCTCGCTCTTTACATTTGTCATGGGGACTGTCCCCTGAGTCGCGGCGGCTCGGGGGACTGTCCCCCCTGGCGAGTCGAGGCTGTCGGCGAGCTCGATCACGGCGTCGGGCGGGGCGCCGATCAGGCGGCGGAGATCGATCAGGTTCGACTCGAGCAGGTTGTTCGCTTCGATCAGCTGCAGCTCCTCGCTCGATCGCTGGGCCTCGAAGGTCAGCACGTCGCTTGGCGGAACCAGCCCGACCTCGAGCCGCTGCCGCGCGTCACCCACCTGCGCGTCAGCGCGGGCGACGCCTTCCTCGAGGACGCGGACCGCTTCGCGTGAGGTGACCACCGCCCAGTAGGCGCGCGTCACCTCGAAACGGAGATCGGCTCGCGCGGTATCGAGATCCGCTCCCGCGGCCTCGGCCTCGGCGGAAGCGGCGCGCTCGAGCGCGTCGAGGCGTCCGGCGGTGTAAATCGGCCACTGCGCGGCAACGCGGGACGTGAAGTTGTCCGGCACGTCCGGGTAGAGGATGTTGAGACGGCCATCCGGGGTTGGAAACCCGAACGGCTCCACGTGGTTGGTCCGCATGTAACCGGCCATCGCAGATGCGGTCGGGCGCGACGACGACTGCCGGACTTCGACGGTCGCGCGCGCGCCTTCCTGCCGCGCCTCGGCTTCAGCGAGGCGATGACTGGTCTCAAAGGCGCGGCTGACCGCCTCGCCAACCGTCAGGCGCAGCGGCGGCTCCTGCGCCAGCACCGCCGCAGAACCGGCGAACACGAGTGTCACGAACAGGTCGGCGCGGGTCATGACGTGGCGCTCCCGGTGATCCTGGCGATGAACACATCCTCGAGCGACGGCGCGATTGGCCGCACCGCGCTCGGCGAAAGACCGCCGTCGGCCAGGTTGCGATCGAGTGCCGCGCGGGCCGCCTCCGCATCGTCACGCGTGTCCCAGACGTGCAGCCGGTCGCCGAACACATACGTCTTCGGGCCGCCGGCGAGTGCGTCCAGCCGCGCGGCGACGTGCCGCGGCTGATCGATCACCACCTCGAACCACGAGCCGGGTAGCGACGCGCGAAGCCGGCCGGGCGCGTCGAGCGCGAGCACCTCGCCTTCGTGCAGCATCGCGATCCGATGGCACCGCTCAGCTTCGTCGAGATACGGCGTGGACATCAGGATCGTGATGCCCTGCTCGACGAACTGCGACAGCAGCTTCCAGAACTCGCGGCGTGAGACCGGGTCCACGCCCGTGGTTGGTTCGTCGAGCAGGATGATGTCGGGCTCGTGGACGAGCGTGCAGGCGAGCGCCAGCTTCTGCTTCATCCCGCCGGACAGCTTGTCGGCCAGGCGCTGGCGGAACGGCGTGAGCTGCGTCATGTCGAGCAGCCGATCGCGCCGGGCCGCGTAATCGGTGACACCGTGGATCTCCGCGAAGAACGCGATATTCTCATCGATGCTGAGATCGCCGTAGAGGCTGAACCGCTGGGAAAGATATCCAACTGATGCGGTCATCGCCCGGTGATCGGCGACCGGGTCGCGACCGAGCATGCGTATCTCTCCCTCGTCGGCGTGCAGCAGGCCGCAGAGCAGGCGGATGGTGGTGGTCTTGCCGGCGCCGTCGGGGCCGATGAGCCCGAACATCTCGCCGCGGCCGATATCGAACGAGACGCCTTTCAGCGCCTCGACCGACCCGTAGCGCTTCTTCAGGTTCGAGGCGTGGACGGGAGGAGCGGCGGCCAATTCATCACTCCTGCGGCTGGAGCGCGAGCTCGGCCTCGACGGGCATGCCCTGCTTGAGCACGCCGGATTTGTTACCGGCCGAGATGCGAACCCGGTACACCAGCTTCGATCGCTCGTCGGCGGTCTGGACGTTGCGCGGCGTGAACTCCGCCTTGGGTGAGATGTAAGTGATGGTTCCCGCAACAGGCGCGCCGCCCGCGTCGGTGAAGAGCTGCGCCTGTTGCCCGATTCGAAGCCGCGGCACCGCCGGTTCCGGCACGAACACATCGGCCCACGCGTCATCGAGGTTCGCGACGACGGCCACTGGCGTCCGCGGCGCGATCACCTCACCGGACTCGACGAGCTTGTCGGTGACGATGCCGCTGACCGGCGAGCGGAAGACGGTGTCGGCGAGGTTCTTCTGAAGCGAGGCGATCTGCGCGTCGGCAGATTCCACACGGGTGCGCGCGACGTCGATCTCCTCGCGTCGGGCGCCGGCCTTGAGGCGCGCGAGCGCTTCCTGGACGGCGCGGACCCGGCTCTCCGCGCCCGACAGGCGATCCTTCGCGACGTCCCGTCTCGTTGCCGCATCGTCTCGCTGCTTGCGCGAGCCGGAGTTGCTGGCGAGCAACGCCTCGAACCGGCCGAGATCCTGCTCGGCGGCGGCCAGCTCGGCTCGCGCCGCGGACACCTCGGACTGCGCGGCGGTGACCTGTGATTCGGCCTGGCGGATGTCCTCGGCACGGGCACCGGCCATCACCAGGCGGAGGTTGGCTTCGGCCTGGGCGCGATCGGCGCGGGCGCGATCGATGGCAAGCTCGACGTCTCGCGCATCGAGCTTGAGGATCTCCGTGCCGGCCTCGATGTGGTCGCCTTCCTCGAGCGTGAAGTCGAGAATCCGTCCGCCCGCATCCGGCGCGAGCCGCGTCTCGGTGGCTTCGACATGGCCCGACACCCGCAGCGTGTTCGACGGCGGCGGCTCGGTGCAGGCGGCGGCCAGCGCCGCAGCGGCAGTGACGGACAGGAATCGGGTCATGAGCGGATCGGCTCCGGGGCGAGCAGCCGCAGCGCGGCCTGTTGCAGGTGGGCGATGAGTTCCGGGTGCGGCACATCCACGAACATGGGGAAGTCGACGCGGCCGGGGCGCGCGGCGGCGCGCTCCCTGGCTGCATTGACGAGCAGCGGACCGACGATCGACATGTAGGCGAGGACCGGGTTGATGGGGCGGAACACGCCGGCCTGCTGACCTTCGGCGAGGATGCGGTGGAAGGCGACGAAGACTGTCTTCATCAGCGCGATCGTGTCGGGGTCGAGGCGAGGCGCGCCTTCGGCGATCTCACGGAGCATGAGCGGCGGAAACCACGGGCGCTGGTCGGCGAGCGTGACCATGCCAGCGACGAAGGCAGACAGCCGCTGGTCGGCGGGGTCGGGCCGGTTGGCGATCTCGCCGACCAGGGTGCCGACGGCGCGGAGCATGTCGCGGACGACCTCGCGGTAGAGGGCGAGCTTGTCCTCGAAGTGGTAGTAAATCATCGCCTTGTTGATGCGGGCGGCGTGGGCGATGTCGTCGACGCCGACGCCGTCGATGCCGCGGGCGGAGAAGAGCTCCGCGGCGGCGAGGAAGACGTCCTCCCGGGTGTCACGCGGGGCGGAGCGGCGGGCGGAGCGGCGAGTGGTCATGGCAAGCTGTCTACTAACCGGTTAGTTAATCTAACAGGTTAGTTAATGTCCGCCGGCAGCCGGCTGTCAAGCCCCGCTTAGAATGCCCCGACCCATGCCCTCGCCCCGGCCACACCCGGCGCCAGCCCTGCTGCTGGACCTCCTGATCGCCGCGACCGGCGCCGTCCTCCTCCTCACCTGGATCACCGGCGGCCTGCTGATGCCGATCGGAGCCGCGACGATCAGCGTCCGCCAGCCGCTGCGTCCCGCGGTGATCCTCCTCGGTCTGATCGCGGCGCGCTACGTGCTTGGCGCTCGGCACCGGATTGCCCGTCGCGAAACCTGGCCCGATCTGCCGCTTCTCGCGCTGAGCGCCGCCGCCGTCGGCTACTCGATCGTCTACCTCACGACGAATTGCGGCGGCGCTGACAGTTACGGGTACGTAAGCGCGGCGCTGCTGATTCGTCACGGCACGCTGAGCGTCCCGCAGCCGGATCTCTCGTGGCTGCCAGCGTCGAACGCGCTGTCAGTCCTGACCCCGCTCGGCTATGCCCCGCGCCCACTCGACGGGACCATCGTTCCCCACTACCCGCTCGGCTTCCCGGCCCTCATCGCCATCGCCTCGCTCGTTTTGCCGACGAGCATCGCGCCGTACCTCGTCACGCCGATCTGCGACGTGGCCGCGCTTCTGCTGACTTACCTGATCACGAGCCGCGTCACCGCCCAGCGCGCTACGGCATGGCTCGCCGTGGCGCTGGTTGCCTGGGATCCGCTGGTGATGACCTACGCCAAGCAACCGATGAGCGACCTTCCCGCGGCGGTGTTCTTCCTGCTGGCACTCTGGTGTCTGCTTCGCGAGCGCCCGGCGCCGTTCGCGGCTGGTCTCGCCGCGGGCGCGGCCTTCGTCATACGGCCAGGAGGCCTCGGCGCGATCGCCGCACTCGGACTGCTGGCAATCTTGCCGAATCCCCGAGCCGCCACAGCCGAACCGCCGCGGCGTTTCGGCGAACAGATGCGCGCCGGCGTCCTCTTTGCGCTTGGCGTCATGCCAGCGATCGCGTTCCAGGCGCTCCTGCAATGGCACTTGTTCGGCAGTCCGCTCCGGACCGGATATGGCCCGCTCGAGGAGTTGTACGCCGGCCAGTCGCTGGCCGACAACGCGCGCATCTACGGCCAGGCGTTGCTGCTGACGCACGTCCCGGTCTGGCTGCTCCTGGTGCTGTCCGCGTTCATCGAGAAACAGATCCGGCGATTTGCGCTGTGGAGCCTGGTCCTCATCGCGGCGAGCATCACTCCGTACCTGCTGTACTTTCGCTTCGATCACTGGGAGACACTCCGGTTCATCCTTCCAGCGGTCATCGTCCTCGACATCGCGGCGGCAGCCGGCGCCGCTGCGCTGCTGGAACGCGTCACGCCCGTCGTCCGGGTGGCTGGCACGATCGCGCTGGCGGCGTTCGTCGCGATTCACGCCGGCACCTTTCTGCAGCGCCAGGGCGTCCCACTCCTCATGGATCAGGAGCGGCGCTACACCCTGACCGCGGACTGGATCGACCAATACACGCCGGCGACGGCGCTGGTCATCGCGGGACAGCACAGCGGGTCGGTCCGGCATTACGCGGGCCGGACTACGCTCCGATGGGATCTGCTCGATCCGAAGGACCTGGAACCAGTCGTCCGTGGCGCGCGGGAGCGGGGCCGGGCGGTATTTGCGGTGCTGGAGGGGAACGAGCAGGCCGCGTTTCGAGATCGATTTGCGCCAGTCCTGGCGGGCGGGGCCGATGGCATGGGTGTCCGGCTTTTGCCCGGCGCACAGGTTCGCAACGTGCAGATCTGGGAGGTGATTCCGCCAGCCGGGGAAACGCGATGACCATCGTCCTCGCCGGCGGCTCTGGCTTCCTCGGCCGCGCTCTGCATCGTCACTTCAGCCGGGCCGGACACGCTATTCGCATACTGTCGCGGCGCGCTGCAGCGACGCCAGGCTACGTGCAGTGGGTGCCCGACGGCACCTCCGGTCCCTGGGCGGCAGCCCTCGTCGACGCCAACGTCATCATCAACCTCTCCGGCGAGAGCCTCGCCGGCAAGCGATGGACGGCCGCGCGCAAAGAGATGATTCGCAGCAGCCGGATTCTGCCCGCCCGCAGCATCGCTCGCGCGCTCGCCGAGGTTCCCGCTCGACCGCGCATCGTGATCACCAGCTCCGCGATTGGCTATTACGGCGCGCACGGTGATGAACCGATCACCGAAGACGCGCCGCCCGGCGCCGATTTCCTCGCGCGGCTCTGCGTGGACTGGGAACGCGAAGCCGCCGCTGCGGCGTCGAGCAGCACCCGCGTCGCGCTCGTTCGCAGCGGCCTCGTCCTCCATCCGGACGGCGGGGCCCTCGAGCCGATGCTCCTGCCATTTCGACTCGGGATCGGAGGCCGCCTTGGAAGCGGCCGTCAGTACTGGTCGTGGATCCACCTCGACGACTGGGGCCGCCTGGTATCGTGGCTGGCCGGGTTGGCCCCGGCTGTCGCTGACGGGGTCTCCGCATGGAACGCCACGTCACCCGCGCCGGTGACCAACGCCGAGTTCTCATCGGTTCTTGCGCGAGTCCTTCACCGTCCCGCGCTCATACCGGTCCCGGAGTTCGCTCTGCGCATGGTGCTTGGCGAGTTCGCCGCGTTCCTGACGACCGGTGCGCGCGTGCTGCCGGCACGCGCCGAGCGTTCCGGATTCCAGTTCAGTCACCCCACGCTCGAGCCGGCACTCCACGATCTGCTGAATCCCGCAACACGCGCGTAGCACACGCAAGGGCCGCCTCGGTAGAATTCGAGGCCGGATGCCGCTGGTTTTCTTCCTGTTCTTCTTCTCCGGCGCGGCCGGGCTTGCCTACCAGGTTCTCTGGATCCGCCAGCTGTCCTTCGTCTTCGGTGTCACTGCGTATGCGGCGGGAACGGTGCTCGCCGCGTTCATGGCCGGACTCGCGCTCGGCAGCTGGCTGGCTGGGCCAGTGCTGGCGCGAATCAAGCGGCCCCTTTCCGCATTCGGTGCGGTGGAACTGCTCATCGGCGCATCCGCACTGGCCACGCCAGCCGCGCTGGATCTCGCCTCGATGCTGTATCGCGCGCTGTATGACGCCGCACCGGAATCGTTCCTCGTGCAGACGCTCGCGCGATTCGCCTGCGCGTTCATCGTGCTGCTCGTGCCGACCGGGCTCATGGGCATGACGCTGCCGCTGCTCAGCGCCTCACCTGCCGTGCGCACCGGTCGTTTCGCGTCGCACGTCAGCACGCTCTACGCCGTGAACACATCCGGCGCGGTCGCCGGTGCGCTCGCCACCGGCTTCGTGCTGATCGGATCGATTGGCGTCAGCCGGACGTTCCTCGTCGCGGCCGCGTGCAACGCCCTGGCCGGCCTCGGCGCGTTGCTTCTGGATCGCGTCGGCCAGCCCACGGCTGAACCGGCAGCGCCGCAATCCACTGGCGCGTCGTCTCCGCGCGGGCCCATCGCCGTCTGGTGGGTGATGGCCGCGTCCGGTTTCGCTTCGCTCGCGCTCGAGATCGTCTGGTTCCGCTTGATGATTCAGGCGCTCGACGGGACAACATACGCCGTCACCGTGACGCTCGCGTCGGTATTGATCGGCATCGCAGTCGGCGGCGCGATCAGCGCACGGCTGCTGGCGCGCGACGCGGACTGGCTCGGCTGGTTGACCATGCTCCAGGCGACCACGGCGTGTGCGGTCCTGCTCGGCGTCGGCATCCTCACCTGGGAAAACCCGCTCGGGCTTCCGCCATTGCGAGGGGCGCTCCGCGTCGTCGCACTCGTCCTCCTGCCGTCACTGCTGATGGGAATCTCGTTTCCGATGCTCCTCCGGCTTGGCGTGCCGGTCGCCGGCGACGCCGAAGCCCGAGGGCGCCTCGTGGGCCGCTTCTACAGCGTCAACGTCCTCGGCGCGATTGCCGGGTCGATTGCCGGCGGCTTCCTGATCGTTCCGGTACTCGGTACCTGGATGGCAGCCGTGCTTCTGGCGACGGTCTACCTCGCCGCCGCGCTGCTGCTCGCGCTCGGCCACCGGCAACGCGGGCGGGCCCTTGGTGGGGTGGCGGCGGGCGCGATCGCGTTCGTGTGCCTGGCCTCGATACTGCCGGATCCGTTTGTCACCGCCACGAGGCGCCGCGCCCCGCCGGGCTCGGTCGAGATCTTTCGGGATGACGGCGTGCAGACGCCGGTGTCGGTGTACGAGAGCGCGTCCCAGCGCACCTTGAACGTCGGCGGGCTCCATCAGGCCAACGACTCACAATCGATGGTGCTCCTGCACCGCCGGATCGGAGCGCTGCCGATGGCGCTCCACCCGTCTCCGGAATCGGCGCTCGTCATCGGGCTTGGCGGCGGCGCGCCGGCCGCTTCCCGGGATCGCGGTCCAGATCGTCGAACTCTCCGAGAGCGTGCGCCTGGCCGCACCGTACTTCGCGCACGTCACCTACGACGTGCTCCAGCAGCCGAACGTCCGCGTACGCGTGGACGATGGGCGCAACTTCCTGGCGCTGTCCGGGGAGCGATTCGATGTGATCACCGCCGACATCATCCAGCCGGTTCACGCAGGCGCGGGCCACCTCTACTCCCGCGAGTACTTCGAGCTGGTGCGCGGCGCGCTCAAGCCCGGCGGCCTGGCGCTGCAATGGATCGGCCGACGCGAGAAGGTCCACTACGAGCTGATCATGCGGACCTTTCTAGACGTGTTCCCCAACGCCACGCTCTGGCTCGACGGCGAGTTGATGGTCGGCAGCGTCGAGCCGCTGCAAGTGCGCCGCGAGACTGTCGAGCGTGCGCTGGCGGCGCCGGCGAGCGGCGAGCTGCTGCGAACGATCGGTCTCGACTCGTTCGACGCGCTCGATCAGTGGTACACGGCCGGACCGCGCGAGATGCGTGCGTTCGTGGGGCAGGGCCCGCTCCTGACCGACGATCGCCCGCTCCTCGAGTATTACCGTTCGCTACCGTCAGACCATGCGCAGATCGACCTCTCCACCCTGCGCGGGCGGTTCAGCGACGTTCTTACCGACTAACGGCTGTAGCGATCGAGCATGCCCTTCCACTCGTCCACGGGCTTCGGGGTGCCACCGAGCCCGTCGAATACGATCTGCCCGGTGCGATAGCCCATGCCGTAGAAGCGGTCGTTGGCGTCGCGGTCCTGTCGGATCGTCGATCCGTTGAGTGTCACCCCGGCGAACAGCCCGCGCGTCCGCGAGTAGCTCAGGATCTGGGCGCGCATCTGGATGTCAGTCGATGCGCTGGCGTCACGGCCGACCGGACCGGCCGCCACCGACGCGTCCGCGCCGATCTTGAACTGGTTGCTGACGAGCTGTTCGAGCCCGCGCCGGTTCTGCACGATCAGCAGGAGGTCCACCGCCTGGCCGCCGATCTGCGCGCCGATGCTGCCCCCGGTGATGGTCAGGAACGCGGGTGACGACCAGGCGCCGGTCTTCGAATCCTTCGCGCTGATCACGCCCCGGCCATGCTGCCCGCCGACGATGAAGCCCCCCTTGAGCAGGGAGGGGAAAATGGCAATCCCTTCCGCCTTCTGCATGATGCTCCGCGGCACCGACTGGTCACCGGCGTCCATGATTTCCTGGAGAACGCGAACCGACTCGGTCAGGCGTTGGGCTTCCTGACTGCTGCCTTGCGCAGCAAACGGAACGGTGATCAGGAAAAGGGCGAGTGCAGAAAGCGCGGCCGTTGCAATTCGCATGAGCTACGGTAGCAGGTCCGCGAAGCGGAGTGCCAGCCCGCGCAATAGTGGTTAGAGAACCGCAGGCGCACCGGGCCGGTAATCCGCGCCGAGGATCTCGACGGAGTTGGCGCCGAGCCAGTTGTCGACGACCGTGGCGTACACCGAGCGGAAGTCGGTCTCGTAACGGACGTCGCCGCCGCTGTTCTCGAGCGTCGGATTCTGCGGATCCAGCAGCAGGTTGGGGGCGGTGCCGTACACGCCGCCTCGCACCAGGCCGCCCATCAGCATCATGACGCCGCCGGCGCCGTGATCGGTTCCCTGACTGCCGTTCTCCGAAATGCGCCGGCCGAACTCCGTGTAGACCATGACCAGCGTCGAGTTGAGCAGCCCCTGCGACAGCAGATCGTCGTAGAACGCCTTGAGGCCGTCGTTGAGGGTGGCCATCAGCGTGAAATACGCGCCCTGGTTGACACCCTGGCCGGCGTGGGTGTCGTAGCCGCCGGTCTGCACCCAGAACACCTTGGTGCCAATTCCCTTGTTCATCGCGCCGGCCACCGCCTGCAGGGCCTGGGCGAAGCCGTTGTTCGGATAGGTCACGGCCGGCCGATAGGTGGCGACCGTTGCCACGCGATCGAGCGTGCCGAGCGCGGCTTGGG
Organism: uncultured Acidobacteriota bacterium; assembly: GCA_963709325.1. Taxonomy (GTDB): domain Bacteria; phylum Acidobacteriota; class Vicinamibacteria; order Vicinamibacterales; family UBA2999; genus VFZN01. The sequence continues at coordinate 2,595,017 of CAVPVV010000003.1, forward strand.
TCGTCGAGTTGACGAACGCAAGATGCGGCCGATCTACGGGCAGGTGCGATGAGATGCGCGCCTGCGCAGTACGCTCGTAAATGGCCTCGGTTCCTCCGTTCGGGCTGGCGAACGCGTAGGCGGCGGGGCTGGTAATCGACGGAACGCCGACCAGCCTGCCCATCAGCGGCCGCGGCGTCTCGCGCTGCGTGTTCCACGCGATGAGCGGATCCACGGGCTGCTGGAGCGAGTCGAGATAACGCCCGAGCCAGCCGGTGCCCTGCGAATTCGCGGGGTTCGCGGTGCCCCAGATGTCGAAGCCGGTGAAATGCGAACGGCTGGAGTTCTCGTACCCGGTCCGCTGCACGATCGCCAGGCGTCCGCCGTCGAAGATGCTCTTGAGGCCGATCAAACGGGGGTGGAGACCGACTTCAATGCCGCTGCGGTCGCGCCCGATCTGGAGCACGCTCCCGGCCGGCACGGCGATCGTCGGCCGGCGCGAGTAGTAGTTCTGATCTCGATACGGCACCACCGTGCTGAGCGCGTCGTTCCCGCCGGCAAGGTAGACGACCGCCAGGTTGCGGGACGGCACGCCCTGCGCGAGCGCGATGTCGCACAGCACCTTCGGGGCCGCGAAACCAAAGGTGAACGCGGTGACGCCGCCCCGGACGAAGGTTCGCCTCCCGACTGTGGTCATGATCAGTTGAACTGATACTCGCCGGCGCCGACGATGAGATGTGCCGCGCCCGCGATCTTGGCATTCAGTTGCGCCGCGCTGCCGTTCCAGGAAATTCCCGCCTGCAGGTACTCGATGAGCGCCGCCCGGCCGTCGCCGCTGAAGCCGGCGTTCGAGAACCGCGTCAGCAGGTAGTCGAGTGCGCGGTCCGGCGTCTGGCTGTACGGCGCGGCGTCGCGCGCGAGGTTGAACTTCTGGTTGGCCGCGAGCGTCGACGCGTAGTTCATGCGCGCCAGCATCGACGCCGTGGAGATCCACTCCGCGCCGAGCGCCCAGCCGTTGACATCGGGCGGCTCGTAGAGCTGCTGCCCCATGTTGAGGAGCGGCGTAATCGCCGAATCCACCGACAGCCCGGGCCAGCCGGTCTCTTTGATTGCGCGAACCGCAAACTCGGCCGGCCATGAGTAGTGCCGGAACGCGTTCGCGCCGTTCAGGAACTGCTCGGACAGGCAGCATTCGCTGCAGCATCGCCTTGATGCTGTAGTTCCCTACCAAGTAGGCCTGGGCCGCCTCGCGAATCAGCGCCTGATCGGGAGCGTCCACGTCGTTGACAAAGTACTGATAGAGACGGGTCGCCAGCCGCGTCGCAGTCGAAGGATGCCGCGCCAGCGCCTCGATCAGATCGAGGCCGTCTTGCATGCCCTGGCCCGCTGCCCGGGCCGGAATCACCCGCCCACCGCCCGGGTAGATCTCGAACGTGAATTCCTTGGCAGTCGGGTCGTGCTGCGCGGCGTTGTAGACGAAGCGGTAATAGCTGGTGACCTCGTTGGTACGGTCGCCGGCGAGTTCGAGGTTCCACCCGGTAAAGACCCGCGCCGCGGCGTAGACGTCAGCTTCGACGTAATTGCCGATGCCCATGGTGAAGAGCTCCATGAGCTCGCGACCGAAGTTCTCCTGCGGCCGGGTGCGGACGTTGGTGCGGCCATCGAGCCACACCAGCATCGCCGGGTCCTTCGCCACCTCGACGAGCAGATCGCGGAAGCTGCCGAGCGCCATGTCCCGGAACAGTTGGACCTGGCCGCGAAACGCACCGCCGAAGTTGGCGCCCTTCGCGTCCATCATCTTGGTCGCGTGAACGGACCCGAACGTCCCGTTGATCTTGCTGTAGGCGGTGGCGAAGTGGTTGTGCCAGAAAAGCGCCATCTTCTCCTGCAGCGGCCGGCGGGAATGGACCATCCGGAAAATCCACCGCTGGCGGGCGTCGTTGATGGCGGTGTCGGGCGCGAACATCCCGCGCGTGGTGACGCCAGCGTACTCCGGCCGGCCGATACTCGCGTCGACATCGTCGTCGACGCGGTCGTAGGTGAGCAGCGTCTGCGCCAGCGCCAGCGGCGAAAGATCGCCGTAATAGGCGAGATCGTCGGGGCTGGCGCCGAAGCCCATGCGCCGAAGGACGTGCTCCTGGATCGAAGCCATCGACGGGAGGTGCCAATCCTACGTCAGGCGCGAGGCGCGGCAAACGGCCACCCTCGCACCCGGTTTTGGATTTAGACCTGCGCCGCGCCCAGTGGTTACGTGGCAGGCGGCAGCGGCTATTTCGGCGACCCGGGCGCGGAGGCGGGGGCCTGTCCGAGGCTCAGGAGATTCGCCATCAACCGGAACGCGCCATCGGTGCCGGCCGGCAGCTGACGCCACAGGCCCAGGCCGATGTAGATCCAGCGTCCCTTGCCGACTTCCGCTTCGACCAGCGCGCCGCGCTTGGTTCCTTGGTTGTACGCGAACGGCTCCTCGAACTCGAGCAGGTCCTTGATGTGCGGATCGCGATCCTGGGCGTCGAAGAAGTAGAGCCCGCGTTCCTGGACCCAGCCGGTCCAGTCCGCTCGCCCGATCTGGTTTGGTGTGTTGAACACCGGATTCTTCGGTTCGAGCAGACGCACTTCGGCGTTCTCGTCGGTCACACGCTCGCGGCCGACCTTACCCGGGTAAGGGGCGTACTGGGCATCGTTGAACTCGAACTTGTTGTAGTTGACGATCACGGTGCCGCCGGCGGCCGCGTAGTCGAGCAGCCGCTGGTTGTAGGCACGCAGATCGAGGCGCCGCTCGTAGGCACGGACGCCGGTCATCACCACGTCGTATTTCGTCAGGTCGCCCCAGGCCAGCTCCTCGGGCCCAATCATCGACACCGACACGCCGAGCTGTTCGAGCGCTTCGGGAATCTGATCGCCGACGCCCATCACGTAGCCGATCTTCAGGTTCGGCTTGACCGCGACGTCCACGGCCTTCGCCGTCACCTCGGGTGCAACCAGCACGTGCCGCCGCGTGGTGTGCGGGTATTCGACGAGTTGATAGCCCTGCGCGTAGGTGGCACCGCCGTCGCGAACGACCGCCTTGATCGAGAACTGGCTGCCGCCTGGCTTCGCCGCCGCGGACGCCAGCATCGGCGACGGCGGGGCGTCGACGAAGAAGCGCACGGTCATCGCCTCGTCCTCACGCGAGAACGACACCGGCTGGCTCGCCGGCGTCGCGCGCCAGCCCTGCGGCAGCTCGAGAGCGACCTCACCCCTGGCGGCGCCCCTCGCGTGGTTCAGCACGGTGACGCGCACGTCCTTGCGCGTGCCGCGGGCGTTGGCCGGCGTCGCGCGGCTTGGCACGATCAACGTGTCGGGGCTGGCCGTCACCGCGAAGGCGGGCACGACGTGCAGCTCGGCCCGCTTCTCGCCGCTGAACAGGTTGCCTTCGGAACGCGCCTGCACCGGGATCGTCACCGGGAATTCCACGCCGGCGACCGCGAAGGTGAACGTCGCGGTGAAGGGCGTCGGGCGGAATGGCAACCCGAACGGCACGTCCGGATCGAGGATGAAGCGCGCCGCGTCTTTCGCGTACTTGAAATGTGCGGCTGTCGGACGCGCGGCGGCAGGGATGACGCCGCCCTTCTCCGTTGGCTGATCGAAGCCGTTCAACGTCCGCGACTTCACTTCCACGGGCGTGGTCCCGCGAGCCGCGGCGATCAATTGCACGCCCACCTGCTGGCCCGGCGTCACCACGCCGTCGTCGGCGACTGCGTCGATGCGCATGTCGGTGGCGGCGACAATCGCGTTGATGAACTGCGATTCCTTCTGCGCCAGGCGGAAGTCGATCTCGAACGTGCCGCTGTCGGACAGCCCCATGCCGGCCAGGCTCTGACGGAGCGTGCGCACCGCGGTCAGCCCGGCGGCCAGCGGAGCAACGGTGGCGGCGCTGGTTTCGGCGCCGAGTGCGCGCCGTGCGGCTTCGACGTGACCGGCAATCGTCGCGAGCGATTGGGTCAGCGCGGCGGGCGGATTGGTGCCAGCGTAGGCAGCCAGCGATCCGAGGCTGACGTCGATACCGTCGAACGGCTCTTTCTCGGCGCGATCAACGCCGTCAGGCAGGACGGTGTCGCGCAGCCGGTAGGAGCGCGGACCGGACATGAACCCGCCCTCTCCCGGCAAGGGCAGGAGCTGCGACATGCCCTGGCACTTGTGCATGCTGCGGGCTTCACCCTGCAGCTCGTTGTAGGTGCGGCCGAGGACGTGGTCGTAATCCGCGCCGCCAGTGAACATCAGCGGCTTCGACGCACCGGGGCCGCTGAACTGCTGAGGGCCACCGCGTCCGCCGCCCGGACCGAAGCCCGCGGTGTAGTAGAACTTGGTCGCCTGCCAGGGGCGGAGCCCGTCCTTGATCTGCTCGGGGAACTGATTCGGATCCGCGGCCGCGCGAAACGCTTCGGCGGTGAGCCGCGAGGAGGTCTGGTGATGCTGTCCGCCGCCCTCACCGTCGAACACGAAGCCGACGATGACCTGGGGGCGGATCGTGCGGATCATGCGCACGTAGTCGCCGAGGATCTCCTGGTGGCCCCACTTTTCCAGCGTCTCCTCGACGCTGAACGAAAAGCCGAAATCGACCGCGCGCGTGAAGTACTGCTCGGCGCCATCATAGCGGTGGGCCGCCAGCAGCTCCTCGGTCCGCAGCACCGCAAGCGCCTCGAAGAGCTCCGGGCCGATCTCGTTCTGTCCGCCCTCTCCGCGGGTCGCCGTCACCAGGGTAGTCCGCATCCCCTTGCCGTGGCCGTAATAGGCCAGCATGGCGTTGTTCTCATCGTCGGGATGCGCCGTCGTCATCATGAGAGTCCCGACCGTGTCCAGCTTCCGCAGCGCCAGTTCGACAGCCGGTACTCCGCGCAGCGCCGCCACCGGCTGCAACTGGTGCTGCGCGGTGGGCGCCTCAATCAGCGCCGCGACCCCCAGAGTGGCTATAGCCAGGCGCTGCGCGAGGCGCCGCGTCCAATGACGATTGGTGATTGCCGATTGACGATTCATTGATGATTCGCGATTGGGAAATTGCGGCATTCGATTGGTGATTGAGGGAGTGGCGATTGGATCATTGACGAATGCTGATTGGTGATTGGGATTGGACGACAAGCCGCGGCCGAGACCGAGATCGCGCTTGGCCCGGCGAGAGAACGGTGCGAACACGGGGCATCAACTGAGGCGCTGGTTCGGCCAAATTGCCAATCAAATCGCCAATCGCCAATCGTCATTCGCCAAATCGCCAGTGCCCCAGTGCAGCAATCGACAATCGAATGCCGCAATCCCAAATTGCCAAGCATCAATCGATCGTCAATCGTCAATCGGCCATTCGTCAATGGACGCGGCAACGGCGGCTCAGAACGTGAACTTGAACCCAATCTGCAGCTGCCTCTGCTCGTACCCGCTGTTCGGCGTCAGCTGGTTAGCCGACGTCGGCAGCGGCGCCACCGGGCTGCCGTTGGCATCGGTGGTGATGGTCGAGTTCACGCCAGCCCACTGTTCGGTGTTGAAGAGGTTCTTGACCTCGGCGATCACCTCGGCAGCGGTGTTGTGGGCAAACCGGATCCGCCGTGAATAGCGGAAGTCGACGTTGTAGCGGGCCGGCAGGTTGATCGAGTTGCGTGTCACGCCGGCCGGGCGGTCCGCACCGATCGCGTCGTTGTTCAGTTCGCGGTTGCTGCGCAGCGTGACCGGGATGCCGCTCGCGAACTGCAGCGCGATGCCGAACAGGTTGTTGTTCAGGATCGCGCCGGCGACACCCGCCTGTCGAAGCGCGGCTGCGCCACGATGCTGCCGACGAAGGTATGGCGCTGGTCGAGGATGTTCGGGCCCATGTCGGGTCGAGGTTGGCGGGATCGCTGCGCGCCGGTGTCGCCCTGCACGGACAGCGTGCTCGTGATCGGCGCGTTGTCTTCGCTCTTCGCCAGGGTGTAGGCCAGGTCGCACCCGATGTCGTGGTAATGCGGCGGGTGAACTGCAGCGTCAGGTTCTTGTAAGACGACTCGCCAATCGACTGCGACGAGAAGACCACGTTGAAGCGCGGATCGACGCGGGTCGCGGCGTTGATGGCGGTGTTGAAGATCGGGAGGCCGTCGGCGAGCTCGCCGATCGGGCCGAGCAGGTTGATGTTCGGTCACGACCGGCAGGTTGTAGCCGCTTCAGGTAACGCAGCGCCGACACCGACCGAGTAGCGGTCGTTCAGGGCGTCGTTCGAGCTGGACGTTGTTCTGCCACATCCTGGCAATCTGGAAGTCCGGATCGACAATCCACGGATTGTTCGGCCGCGGCGTTCCCGCTGCCGGAGCGAGGACGTTGGGAAAGCCGGCGCACCGACCTGCGTCGCCTGCAGCGAAAGCCACGCGCGCGCGTGGTGCCGTCGTTGCGATCGCCTGCTCGTAGATCGCGTTGATCGGCTGGTCGTACATCAGGCCGCTGTTGCCGCGCAGACCGGTGCGCTGGTCCCCACCGAGCGCCCACACGAAGCCGACCCGCGGCGCGACGTTGTTCTTGTCGGTGGGAAACTCGTGCGAGGCGTCGAGCACGGCGGTTCGGGACGCCCTCCGGCGGCGTGTAGGTGTCGTAGCGCACGACCGTAGAGGAGCTTAAGCGTCGGGGTGAGACGCCAGTCGTCCTGCACGAAGAAGCCGTACATCCGCGTGTTGTACTCGTAGGTCGGATTGCCGACGAATTGCTGGAACGAGGTGTAGCCGAACGGATTGGCCCCGCTGCGCGCCGCCAGAAACGCGTCGACGTTCGCGAACGTGTAGAGCTGGATCAGCGTCTGCGTGCGCGAGTCGCTGACCGCCTGCGGTTGAAGCCGAACTTGTAGGCGTGATTGCCGCGGATGTAGGTCAGAGTTGTCGAGGACTTGAAAAATCGCCCTCGGTGAACCCGAAGCCCGGAATCGGCGTTGCCGCGAACCGGACCGCCGAAGTTGGCCACGCCGTTGATGCGGACGCCGGTCCGGTCCCCGCCTGCGAGCCCGGCAGCCCTCGACTGCGTGCGCGTCGCATACTGCACACGGAACTCGTTCAGGAGCCCGTGCCGATCGTCGAGACCAGCTGCCCGCCGGTGGAGTGCTGACGGTCGGTGAAGTCGGTCCCCTGCTGCACCGAGTTCGGAACGCCGGACGTCGTGCTGCCGATGTTGTTGGGAATGAAATTGTCGAAGAAGATGTAGCGGACCGATGAGCCGGTTGTTGGTCGAGACGTTGTGATCGATCTTGCCGATCGCGAACTCGTCTTCGCCTCGGCGGGAATGTAGGCTGCGGCTCGGAGAGCCCCAGGCCGCGCGGCATTGGCCGGCGTGATCGTCACGACGCGCGCGCCCGACAGGTCGCGCTCGGTGTGCTCGAGTCCGCCGAAGTAGAATGGGTCTTGTTCTTGATGATCGGCCCGCCGTTGTCGGCGGTGAAGATGTTCACCTTGGTCGGCGGCTTGACGCGGTCGGTCGCGAAGAACGGCAGCTCCACCATCGGCTTCCGCTGGAAGCGATAGCTCGCCTGCCCGTGGCAGGTCGATTGGTGCCCGACGGGGTGATCGCGTTGTAGACCAGCCCCATCGTCTGACCGAACTCGGGCGCGTAGCCGGTGGTGACGACCTTGACCTCGCGGATCATCACCTCGGACATCGGCATCTGCCGCAGGCCGGCGCGATCCTTCTGCGGTGTTGTCGTTGCCGTCGATCTGATAGTTCACGCGCAGCAGCGCGCCGTTGGCGGTGAGGCGCGGGACGCCGAACTCTTGCGTCTCGAAGCCGACGACGCCGGGCTGGAGCAGCGCGAAGTTGTACGGGTTCCTCGAGGTGAGCGGCAGCGTCTTGATCTCGGCGCTCGTCAACGTCCGCCCCTGCTCGATCTTGCCGAGGTCGACGAGCGGGGAATCGGCGGTGACCGAGACCGTCTCGGTGACCGCGCCGACCGACAGCTTGACGTCGACCACGGCGATCTGCCCGGCGCGAAGCGAGATGCCGCTCTGCTCGTACTTCTTGAAGCCTTGCAGCTCGGCGGCGACGCGATAGTCGCCGAGCGGCAGCAGCAGCGCGCGATACACGCCGCTCTCGTTGGTAATCACCGACCTCGTATCACCGGTTTCGACATTGCGCACGGTGACGACGACCCCGGGCAGGACCGCCCCCTGGTCGTCGGTGACCGTGCCTTCGATGGTGCCGTTGATGGCCGTGGTCTGAGCGGCGCTGGGGAGCGCCGACGCGAACGCAAGCAAGAGTGCGAGGACTAGGCGGAGCATGAGGGACGCCTCCAGAAAAGGTGCAAACCCGCAGTATATCGCTAGTGTTTCCGATGCCCGAGGGCGGCCGCCGGGTCGCCCTTTTCGCACCTAGCGCACCCGTCGCACCTACTTGCAGAGATGCCAGCCCTCGAATGCTTCGAGCTCCTGGCGCCCTTCACATGGTTGCGTCTCGATGATCACGGTTGCCGGCCCCGCCGCGTCGGCGTGCTCCCTGTACTCGCGAATCCGCTCCATGTCGGTAGAGGCGACCTTCACCCGCTCGCGGGTGACGAACGACAGCTCGTAGGCGCGCCAGTACCCGGCCCGAGCGGCGGTCACTCCGATTGCCTCGAGGTGGGCGGCCAGCGGGACGAGATGCGGCGGCGGCGGTTCACGGCGGGCGTATTGCAGCACGCTGATGTGGTCGAGGCAGGCGGCCGACGCCAGGAGCGCCAGTCCCATCGCGCCCATGGCGCGCAGCGCCGCCGGCCGCCGGTCCTGCAGCGCCAGCGCGCCGATCGAGATGGGAAGGAACAACGCCAGTAACCCATACCGGAACGTAAACATCGTCAGGTTCCGCGACAGCGGGTAAACGATTACGGCCTCCAAACCGATGAGGCACAGGTAGATCGGAAACGCCGTTGCCTCCAGCGATCGGCACCGAACGAGATCCACCGCCAGCCATAAGAGCACAGCACCGCCAATCAGGGTGACAAGCGGCAGCAGATCGGGCCAGCCAACGTGAATGGACGACCCGATGTTGATCAGCGAAGGCCGGAAGCCAAAGAGACCCAGGAGTTGGGGCAGGTGCTCGGTGACCATCGCGCGGAACCGGTGCGGCAGTTCCACTGGCTCGAAGCGTACGCGTCCGAGCACTTGCGACACGTTGTTCGCCACAGCCGTGGGGGGACGAATGCCCGCCGTTCCCGGGCCGAGCAGGTCGGCATGCGGCTTCAGCACGCTCACCACCACGAGCACGATTGCGAAGAAAGCGGCGGTAGTCAGCCAGGGCCTGACCAGGGACAGGACTCGTCCGCGCGCCTGCACCATCTGCACGGCCAGCAACGCCGGCACGGCATAGATGGTGAACTCGCGGTTCAGGAACGCGATCCCGAGAACGATCCCGAGCCAGGGCGGCCGGTCACGGAGCACCCAGATCAGGAGCACCCAGAGGAACGGCTCGACGTTGCCGCCCTGTGCTTCGACGAGGTGCGCGGCCGTGATAAACGGCGCCATCGCGAATGGCGCGGCCGCCAGGGCGGCCAACCACGGCGCCAGCTTCGCCTCGCGGATCAACAGCCACCAGAGGAGCAGCGCGGCCGCGATGTTCAGGAGGATCATCGTCAGGCGCAGCGCGAACACCGTCGGCCCAAGCAGCGCGAAGACGGGCGCCATCACCCACGCCTCGACCGCGAGCATGTATTCCTGCCCGTAGAAGAACAGCGGCCTGGCTCGTCCCTCGACGAGGTGCTTGGCCATCAAACCGACAATCGCCTGGTCCGAGTCGAAGTAGCTCTCGCTGTAGTGGATGAAGAAAAAGGAACGTAATCCGACTGCTGCAACCAAAGCGGTCGCAGCGAGTGCAAGGTGCCCGGTGCGTTGTGCGGAGGTGTTGCTGGATGTCACGTGCTCGGCGCGTCGGCGCTCGACTGCTTCAAAGAATTCTCGCGAAGCCGAAAAGCTCGTCCTCCGTCGTCGTCGAGCCCTGAAGATGCCGCAACAGGATCCGGCTGGCAACAAACGCGCGTGCCGGATCGTGGGCGGTGCCGAACGCAAACAGCTGGTGCGGGAAGTTGCGGTGCGGACCGGCGTCCAACCCACCGTCCACGCTGTGGGCCAGGTCCAGCGACCACCCATAGGCGGGCATCACGCCTGAAATATCCGGATAGAGGCGCGTGAGCTCGTACATGAGCTCGCCGGTCCGCTGCACGTCCAGGCGACGGGCCTGCGCCGGCTTCGGGCGCGCCGCATCGCGGCCGGTGACGGCAACTCGGTGATCGGCCGTCCAGCGGATCGCGTGAGGCGGCACGTCCGTGTCATAGGCGACGTGGGCATGCGGACCGATCGCACTGCGGACGTTCTGAGGCAAGGGCTCGGTGACGACCATCCCGCGGGACTCCCAGCGGAAGTGGCGCTTCAGTCCGCGCACCAGAGCGGTCGGCTCGCCGGTGCAGTGCACCACGCGTGGCGAGACGATGCGGCCATGCGCCGTGACGACGGTGGCTTTCACGCGATCGAAGGTGATCTTCGTGACCGGGGTTCGCTCGAAAATACGGGCCCCGCGCGCCGCCGCGGCCCGGGTGAACCCGAGGAGCAGGCGGTAGGGATCGCAGGTGGCCCAGGGCGACAGCCGGGCGCCTTCGGTCGCTTCCGCGCCCGACGCCTTACGCAGCGCGAGTGACTTGAGCCAGGACGTCTCGATGGAAGCGTCGCGGCGCGCGGTCAACTCCTTCTTGAGCGCGGCCGTGTTGCTACCGCTGGCGACGAACCGGATCGCGTCGAGCGCCTCGAATCCGCACTTGATGTCCAGCCGCCGAACGGTCGCACCCAGGTCGCGCACGCCTCTCCGCAACTGCTCGAACTGCGCCCGAGCAACGCGCCGGCCCGACGCATCCTGGAGCGCGAGGAACGAGGATGACGCTTCGCCGGCACAAATCCCCGCGCTCCGCCCGCTGCCGCCGTGGCCGAGGCGATCGGCCTCGAGCAGCAGCACCTTCATGCCCGCCGCAGCCGCGCCATACGCCGTCATCACACCGCTCAGCCCACCGCCGATGATGACCAGCGGCGCCTCGAGCTCGCCGCGGAACATCGGGTAGGACGGGCGCTTTTTCTGGGGAATTGCGTCAATCCACGGGGACGCCCCGTAACGGGTTGGCACGAAGGAATCTTACTTGCAAAGCACTGGGAGAGAGCCGCCTGGTGCTGCCGCAGCCGCGGCCGGAACGGGAGCAGACCGCGCCGTGAACCACGAGGCGCGGCTGATCGGGAGGGTCTCGCCGGAGGGATGGTCCGCACCGTGGCCATGCGACTGGGAGCGACCCGGTCCGGACTATCCCGTTCGCCCTTCGTCGCTCCCGATCAGCGAAGTCCCCTCCCGCCCAAGGGAAGCCGTTCCCGGCACGGATCAGCAAGCCTCCCGCTCAGCGAGCGCGCTCGTGTTCTTGCGCGAGCAACCGCTTTTTCCGCTCCACGCCCCACCGGTACCCGCCGAGCCCGCCCCCGGTCTGCACCACGCGATGGCAGGGGACGACGATGGCGACCGGGTTCGCGGCACAGGCGCCGGCCACGGCGCGGACGGCGCGAGGCTGGCCGATGCTGCGCGCCACTTCGGCGTAGGGACGCGTCTGCCCATACGGGATCGCCTGCAGCGCACGCCACACCTTCCACTGGAACGCCGTGGCCTGCACGTCGACCGGCAGGTCCAGTGCGGGTGCTTCGCCCTTCAGGTGATCGACGATGGCCCGGACCCACTCGGCCCTGGCCGGCTCGCCCTCACGGATCTCCGCGGCGCGATATTCGTCGCGAAGGCCCTTGGCAAGCGCCTCGTCCGAGTCCCCGAGTTTCACCGCGCAGACGCCGTTCGCGGTCGTGCCGACGAGGAGCCGTCCGAACGGGCTGGGAACTATGGAATAGGCGATCTGCATACCGGCTCCGTGCTTGCGGTACGCGGAGGGGCTCATCCCGCGCGAGGCGCCGCTCTCGTAGAGCCGGCTGGGCGACCCGTACCCTGCCTCGTAGATGGCCGTGGTCACGTCGTTGCCGCGTCGCAGGCTCGCACGCAGGCGGTCTTCCCTGCACGCCGCCTGGTATTCGCGCGGGGACACGCCAACCAGCGCCTTGAATCGCCGCTGCAGGTGGTGCGGGCTCATCGAGGCGATCCGGCCCAGCCGGGCAAGTGTCACCGGCTGGTCGGCGTTTGCCGCCAGGTACGCCGATACCCGACGGACCGCTTCCATGCCGGGGACCCCGACATCGATTTGATCGGGCTTGCAGCGTTTGCAGGGCCGGAAGCCGGCCTGACGCGCGGAGGTGCCGGTATCGAAGAACTTCACCCGATCGGCACGCGGCCGCCGGCTCGGGCAGCTCGGCCGGCAGTAGACGCCGGTCGAGGTGACACCGTAGACGAACGTGCCGTCGGCGGCGGGATCGCGGGCGGCCAGCGCCTTCCAACGCAGGTCGAGGCCGGTGGGAGCGCTCATGGCAATCGATTCATGCTGCATCATGTCCGCCACGATAGGCCAGCGCTCACGGGTGGTGCGATCCGCAGCTTGCGCGGACATCGAAGGGCCGGCTGTCACAACCTTCGTCCCGGCCGTGGCGGCGTGGCTAGACTGCCGGTCATGCGGGCACTCCTCGCCCTCACCTTCGGCGTACTGACGCTGGCCGGCATCCAGCAACCAGGCTCGCCCGTCGGCTGGCGATTCGACCTGGCGTCCGATTCGTCGCGCCGGTACGAGCCCGACTCCGGCGATCCGACAGGACTCGGCCCGCGGCCGGTCGGGATCACGGTCTTCTACCCGGCCGCAGCCAGCAGCGATCCGCCCGCCTCTCTCGAGACGCTCGCGCGCCTGGACGCCTACAATCGGTTCCGCCGCCCGCCCGAGACAGCCTTCGATGCAGCGGCGGCGGCGGCCTTCGAAGGCGCCACACCCGGCGCATCGGCGCGGGTGCTGCGCAGCGTGCGCGATGCCCAACCATCGGCAGGGCGGCATCCGCTCGTGCTCTTCGCGCACAGCACGCCGCTCGGCATGTCGGCGATGGCCGAAGACCTGGCGGGACATGGCTTCGTCGTCGCGGGCGTCATCTCGCGCGGCGCCGAGCGCGGACCGTACCGGTTGAGCGTCGCCGACGTCCAGGCCATGACCGCTGACTTGCGGTTTGCGCTCGAGCGCGTCGGTGGCCTGCCGTTCGTGGACGCATCGCATGTCGGCGCAATCGGCATGAGCAACGGTGCGTTCGCGGCGGTCGGGCTCGCCAACCTAATCCCGATCGACGCCATCGTCAGCCTGGACGGCACGGTCGGGGAGCGCGCCGCGGCGCGGGTGCTGCCGGAGCTGGCGCCGGCGACCGCGCCGGCGACTGTGCCGCCGCTTCTGCACCTCTACGCGCCGGACAATTCCTTTCTCGACTTCGCCGAGTTGCGGAGGTGGCCCGGACGCTGCCTGACGATCCAGGTGCCGGACGTGGGACATTCCGATTTCCTGACATTCGCGCTTCTTCGACCGGTCGATCCGAACGCAAGTCCGCGTCGCGCTCGTGTGATCGAGAAATTCACGGCGATCCGGCGGCTCACGCGCGCGTTCCTGGCCTCGCGGCTCTCGGCCGGTCCGGATCTACGACTCGAGCCCGAAGACGAGTCGCTCGGTCTCAGCGCCGCTCCGTGTGACGCACGCTGACGCGCGATAATGAGCGCATGCGGACGCTCGGCCGAATTCTGTTGGCCCTTCTCGTCCTCATGGCTGGTGTGATCGTCGCCGGCGGCTGTTACACGCGCGCCCAACTGCGCGGCAGCCTGCCGGTGCTGGACGGCAACATCACGATGAACGGCTTGTCGGCGAAGGTCACGGTGACCCGCGATGCGCTCGGGGTCCCGTCGATCGCCGGCGCGACGCACGCTGACGTCGCACGGGCGCTGGGCTTCCTTCACGCCCAGGATCGCTTCTTCCAGATGGACCTGCAGCGCCGTCAACCGGCCGGCGAGCTGGCCGCGCTCGTCGGAGCGCGCGCGGTCCCGGTCGACGCGGAGGTGCGCGTCCACCGCTTTCGACACGTCGCCCAGGAGGCCCTGGCCAAGGCCAGTCCCGAATGGAAGGCGTTGCTCGAGGCGTACGCTGCCGGCGTGAACGCAGGCCTGCACTCCTTGTCCGCGCCGCCGTTCGAATACCTCCTGCTCCAGGCGACGCCCGAGCCGTGGAAGCCCGAGGATTCGATCCTCACCGTGCTGGCAATGTTCTGGACGCTGCAGGGACGCCAGGCGGCGTTCGAGGAAACCAACCAGCAACTGCGCGACGCGCTTCCCGAGCCGCTCTTCCGGTTCCTGGCCGTCGTCGGGTCGGACTGGGACGCGCCTTCAGTCGGTCACCTCGCATCGCGGCCGGCCGTCCCCGGACCGGAGATTGCGGATCTGCGCGGCAACTCACCGGCAATCAGAGCGGTCGCACACAAGGATGCAAGTGTCGCTGCGGCCGGGACGTTCGACGAGCAGGCCGCGCTGATCGGCTCGAACAACTGGGCCGTTGACGGAGCGCACAGCGCCACCGGCCGCGCGATTGTCGCCAACGACATGCACCTGTCGATCGGCGTGCCGAACATCTGGTATCGCGCGTCAATGGCCTGGCCGGATCCGGCGGAGCCACTCGCCACGCTGCGCCTCGGCGGGGTCACGCTTCCAGGGCTCCCGGTCACCGTGGTCGGCAGCAATGGACATGTCGCCTGGGGCTTCACCAACACCGGCGGCGACTGGAGCGATCTGGTACGCATCGAGCCGGACCCACGCGATCCGTCGCGCTATCTCACGCCCACCGGACCGATGTTGTTCGACCTTGGCGACGAGCAGATTGCGGTCAAGGGCGGGGCTCCGACCACGATCGCGGTGCGCGGCACCATCTGGGGGCCGATCGTCTGGAAGGACGCCGAGGGGCGAGAGTACGCGCAGCGATGGATCGCGCACGATCTGGCGCTCCTCGCCACCGATCTCGATCGGCCGGAGCGGACGCGAACCGTGGACGAGATGGTGGTTGCCTTGGTGGGCCTGGGACTGCCGAATCAAAACGTGACCGCGGGGGACTTGAGCGGACGAATTGCCTGGACGGTTGGAGGCGCGATTCCGAAGCGTCGCGGCTTCGACGGATTCACGCCCGAGTCGTGGGCCGACGGATCGCGCGGGTGGGACGGCTTCCTCGAAGCCGGCGACTACCCACGGCTCAGCGATCCGAAGGCGGGCCGGCTCTGGACGGCAAATGCGCCGGTGGTGGACGGTCCAGGACTCGCGGCGATTGGAGATGGCGGCTATGCGGACGGCATCCGCGCGCGCATCATCCGCGATCGGCTGTTGGAGATTCCGAAAGCGACGCCCGAGCAGATGCTAGGCGTACAGCTCGACAACACCGCGCTCTTTCTCGAACGGTGGCGCCGTGTCGCGCTCGACGTGCTGGCCGTGGGTGCGGCTGCCTCGCCAGCGGATCGCGCGGCGGCGCGGCGTGAGTTCAAGCGGCTCGTCGAGACCACGTGGACCGGTCACGCGTCACCTGAATCCGAAGCCTATCGCCTCGTGCGTACTTTCCGCCTGCAGGTCGTGAAACGCGTCCTCACGTTCGTGACCGCAGCGGCCGCGGCAAAGGACTCGTCGTTCGACTACACGCGCGCGATGCGCACCGAGGGCCCGGTCTGGACGCTCGTGTCCGAGCGCCCGATGCACCTGCTGGATCCGCAGTTCAGGAACTGGGACGAGCTGCTGCTGGCGGCGGTAGACGCGGCGATCGACGAGCTCACCGAAGGAGGAAAGCCCCTCGCGGGCCGTACCTGGGGCGAGTTCAACCGCGCGCTGATCCAGCATCCGCTGTCCAGCGCCGTTCCACAGCTCGGGCGCTGGCTGAACATGCCGCAGGACCCGTTGCCCGGCGACGCCTACACGCCGCGCGCGCACGCGCCGCGCACCGGTCCGTCCGAGCGCATGGCCGTCTCACCTGGCGACGAAGCGCACGGCATCCTGCACATGCCGACCGGCCAGAGCGGCCACCCGCTATCGCCGTACTTCGGCGCCATGCACAAGGCCTGGGTCGACGGGTCGCCAGTGCCGTTCCTCCCCGGCCCTGCTGTTCATACGCTGACCTTCGTTCCGTAGGGGGGACAGTCCCCCTATTCGATCCGACTCAATGGCCTTATACGACACGACTCAGGGGACTGTCCCCCTATGCGACCCAACTAGGGGGACTGTCCCCAGTTGCGGGTCGCCGTCACCAGCGGATGCGGAGCAAGGGGCGGACAGGAGAGGGTGGTGGACTCGTGCCGCCGGGTGGCGCCGGGCGGACGCGATAGAGAGGCTGACGCGATGTGTTTGCGCGATCGAGCAAGTAACCGACCGTGCCGTACGAGATGACGGCGCTCGCTACGAGGGTTCCCTGCGACTCGGGCAGCTCCGAGGCAACGAGCAGGCCCATGATCAGGCCGATGGCCGCCCCCTTCAGCGTCCCGTCCAGCGTCGAGTCTCGCACGCGATCGACTGTAAACACGGCGTCGCGCTGCATGACGATGGACTGCGCGCCGGTGCTGAACGTCACTTCAAGGTCGTCGGCGTCCACCAGGTTCAGGCGGCGCTCTTGTCCATTCGCATCGGTGACGTAGACCTCCTGCCCCAGCGCTTTCTGCAGACGGGCAAAATCCGCCAGCCGTGCCGGCGTGAGCGTTGGATCGGGAACCGACATGATCCCGAATATGAGCGGCATGATCAGGTATCCCATGGCGTCCTCCAGGCTCGAATTCGCGAGCCAGGGCCACGGTAGCCCCCGCGGTAGACGCAAGTCCTGAGAGCGGCCTGAGAAAGGATGAAGAATCGTTCACGCCGCTCGCGACGCGATCGCGACCAGAAGCGGGCGCAGCCGTTCGTGGCCGTGAAGCGGCAGGAACATCGGATCCGCGGCCAGGCTCCACGCGGTCGGCCCAGCGGGAGCGTCCCTCATCAGCGTATCCAGCGCGTCGCACGCTTCCGCCGGCCGGTCGGTCCACGCCAGCAGCGCCGCGCGGATGAGCGTGGCGTCCGACGTCTTCGGGCCGGACGACATCTCACCCAGGGCGCGTTCGACGGCCGCTGCGCGAGAACCAGGGGACAGTCCCCTTACCCTTTTCGCAAGGGGACTGTCCCCACTTGCCAGATGCAGGCCGAGGGCGCCGCGGGCCGCGCCGGGATTCAGCGACTCTGCCAGCTCGAACGCGGTCGCAGCTTCCTGACGCTGGCCGAGCCGGACATGATGGAAGCCGGCCGAGGTCGCCGCCAGCCACTGGAACTCGCGCGCGAACAGCCCTGACGGGCTCTGCTCCGTCTCGGCTGCAAACGCGGCGACCGCCTCGTCCATTCGATCGGTGGCGGTCGCCACTAAACCTCGCATCCAGTGCAGGCCCGCCACCGGCAGCACTGCTGTCCCGGGCTGCGCGTCCTGGATGCGCGCGCCGGCGTCGGCTTCGGCGCCAGCCCGATCCCACGCGCCGCGGGCGACGAACACCATCGCCGACAGCAGGTGGGCCGCGGCGCACGACGGCGACAAGGCCAGCGCACGATCGGCCGCCCGCAGACGGTCCTCGCCCCAGCACGCCAGCGCCAGTCGAAATTGGTGGCGCCAGCTGTCCGGCTCCAGCGCCACCGCCCGCCGCGCCGCTGCCTGCGCATCGTCACGCCGGCCAGCCAGCGCCTGCGCGTGTGCCATCACCGCCCAAGCCTCGCCGAGGCGCGGGTCGATCTCGGCAGCTCGCCGCGCCGCGGCGAGCGCCGCCTGCACGAGCGCCATGTCCGGACGGTTCGTCAATCGCGTGGCTTCGAACCCGACAACGCACGCGTTGGCGACGCCGGCGTGAGCCGGCGCGTAGTCGGGCATTGCCGTCGCGGCCGCCTCCATCGCCGCGCGGGCCTCAACGAGGCGGGTTGGATCGAGCGACTCGAGGGCAAGGCGGCCCTCCACCCAGAGCCGGAACGGATCACCGCTCGCGGCCTCAGTGGCCGACACCCCGATGAACCGGTAGCCGCGCCTCGCCAGCGTCTGGATCACCCGCGGCTGGTCGGCGGGATCGCCGAGCGCCTTCCGGATGTCGGCGATCGCCCGCGCCAGCGTGTTCTCGGTGACGTGCACGTCGGGCCAGAAGCGATCGAGCAGCTCCTCTTTCGTAGCGATCGCGCCGTTGCGCTCGACCAGGTAAACGAGGATCTCGACCAGCCGCGGCGACAGTTCGATCGGGTCGCCGTCGCGGGACAGCGTCCACGTCCGGATGTCAACGGCAAACGGCCCGAAGCGAACCATGGCCTAACGGAAGTGAGAAGTGAGAAGTGAGAAGTGAGAAGCAAGAGGCGCGAGGAAATCGGTGGGTCTGCTTCTCACCTTTCACCTCTCCTTTCTCATCTCGGGCCGCAGACTGCCTCTTCCTGCAGTCCGCTAGAGCACAGCGCGCGCCTCGAGCGCACGTTCGGCGGCTTCCCCGGCGGTTCCGGCCACGACGGTGATGTGGCCCATCTTCCGGCCGACACGCGGCTCGCCCTTGCCGTAGAGGTGAAGTGCGACGCCGGGGATCGACAGCGCCGCGTCCCAGTCGGGCTCGCCGTCGATCCACAGGTCGCCGAGCAGGTTGACCATCGCCGCCGGCCTCGATCTGCGCGGTCGTCCGAGCGACAGCCCGCACACCGCGCGCACCTGCTGCTCGAACTGCGACGTGACGCACGCATCGATCGTGAAGTGCCCCGAGTTGTGCGGCCGCGGCGCGATCTCGTTGACCAGCACCCGTGCCGTCGCGTCGTGACGAAGAACTCCACGCACAGCACGCCGACGTAGCCGAGGTCGTCGAGCACGCGATGCGCCAGGTGCACGGCCTCGCTGGCCATCGCCGGTCGGGCACGCGCGCCGGCGCGACCGACAGATCGAGGATGTGATTGTGGTGGATGTTCTCGATCGCGCCGTAGTGCGACGAATCGCGCCGTCGAGGCCGCGCGCCGCGACGACCGAGATCTCGTGCGCGAAGTCGACGACGCTGCTCGATGATCGCTTCCTGGTGGCCGACCAGCCCCCACGATGCGCTCGCCGTCTTCGATGCGATCGATGCGATGCTGCCCCTTGCCGTCGTAGCCGAACGCCGCGGTCTTGACGATCGCCGGCAGCCCGATCGACGCCGAGCGCCGACGGCCAGCTCGTCGACCGACTGCGCCTTCGCGAACGGCGTGCACCGGGATAGCCGCGATCGGCGAGGAACGCCTTCTCGCGCGCGCGCTGCTGCGTGATGTGCAGCGCCGATCCGCTCGGCCGGACCGGAACGATCTCCGCCGCCGCATCGGCCGCGTCCGTCGAGACGTTCTCGAACTCGAACGTCATCACGTCGACGCCGCGCGCGAAGGTGCGGATCGCGTCGATGTCGTCGTACTCGGCGCTGACCTCGAGATCGGCGACCTGGCCGGTCGGCGTATCGACGCCGGGCGACAGGGTGTGGACGCGGTAGCCCATGCGGCGCGCTTCGAGCGCCAGCATGCGGCCCAAGCTGTCCGCTGCCCAGCACGCCGATGGTGGCGCCCGGCAGCACGATGCGATTCACGGGAGCGTGTCCTGCGCGCACCTTCGCCGTCTGCTCGGCGCGGAAGGCGCGGAGCTGCTCGCGGAGTTCCGGGCGCGTCGTCGCGAGGATGCGACACCGCCAGCAGCCCGGCGTTGGTCGCGCCGGCCTTGCCGATGGCCAGCGTGCCGACCGGCACGCCGCCCGGCATCTGCACGATCGACAGCAGCGAGTCGAGGCCCTGCAGCGCCGCGCTCTGCACCGGCACGCCGAGCACCGGCAGCACGGTGTGCGACGGCGACCATGCCGGGCAGGTGCGCGGCGCCGCCGGCGCCGGCGATGATCACCTGGATGCCGCGCGCCTCCGCGCTCTGCGCGAATTCCGCCATCCACACCGGCGTGCGATGCGCGGAGACGACTGCCTTTTCGAACGGGCACGTTGAATCGCTCGAGCACCTCCACGGCGTGTGACACATCGTGTCCCAGTCGGACGTGGAGCCCATGATGACGGCCACGAGCGGGCTAGGAGACGGCATCGTTCGCAGAGTATATTGCACCGGCACCGTGTCAGTGCGCTCGTGTACCGGTGCCGCACCCTGCGCCTCTGCACCCGTGCGCCTGCACTCGGCACACTGGACTCGATATGGAATGGCTCAACTACCACCACCTGCTCTACTTCTGGACGGTCGCGCGCGAGGGCACGCATCGCGCGCGCCAGCGAGGAGCTGCGGCTCGCGCAGCCGACGATCAGCGGCCAGATCCGCGTGCTCGAGGATCAGCTCGGCGAGAAGCTGTTCCAGCGATCGGGACGCAACCTCGTCCTGACCGACATGGGCCGCGTCGTCTATCGCTACGCCGACGACATCTTCAGCGCTCGGCCGCGAGCTGATGGACACGCTGAAGGATCGGCCGACCGGCCGGCCGATGCGCTTCCAGGTCGGCGTCGCCGACGAGGTCACCAAGATGCATCGCGTATCGCCTGCTCGAGCCGGCGATGCGCCTGCCGACAGCCGGTGCAGATCGTCTGCCGCGACGGCGCCGCTCGAGCGACTGCTCACCGATCTCGCGACGCACGCGCTCGACCTGGTGATCGCCGACACGCCGATCTCGCCGACGATCAAGGTCAAGGCCTTCAGCCACGCGCTCGGCGACACGCCGGTCACGGTCTTCGGCGCCGCCGAAGCTGGCTGCGCCACGTCGCAAGAGCGCTTCCCGCAGTCGCTCGACGGCGCGCCGTTTCTGCTGCCGACCGAGCAGAAGACGCTGCGGCGCACGCTCGATCAGTGGTTCGAGCAGCAGGGCGTCCGCCCGCGCATCGTCGCCGAGCTCGACGACAGCGCGCTGCTGACGACGTTCGGGCAGGCCGGCGCCGGACTGTTCGCGGTCCCGACCGCGGTCGAGCCGGAAGCGGTGCGGCTGTACGGCGTCGGCCTGATCGGCCGCATCAACGAAGTCCGCGAGCGCTACTACGCGATCTCGGTGGAGCGCCGGCTGAAACATCCAGCCGTGCTCGCGATTTCGAACGCCGCGACCGAATTGCTGCTGCCGCCCAAGCCGCGCACCGCGCGCAAGAAGGCGGCCGCGGCGTCGGTTGACAATTGACGATTGCAGGCGGGCCCGGGGCCGCGAGGGCGGCTCGCCTTCGTCCTCCACATTCGAGAGGCGCGTCCGGCAGGCCGACCCCGTGGTCCCGGTCTTGGGTCAGGCCGCGAGGTGACGTGGTGCCCGGGTGAGCGCCCGGAGCCGTGCCACGCGTGCCTCGATCGGCGGGTGCGTTGAGAACAGCTGCGTGAACCCGCTTGCACCCGAGAAGGGGTTCACGATGAAGAGGCTGGCCGTCGCTGGTTGCGCCGCCTCCGTTGGTATGACCGCTGCGCCCTGATGCAGTCGCTCCAGGGCACGCGCCAGCGATTCGGGATCTCCTGCGAGACGAGCGCCGAGCTCATCCGCCATGTACTCGCGCGAGCGCGAGATACCCAACTGCACGAGGGTCGCCGCGATCGGGGCGACGATGGCCATCGCCAGCGCGCCGAGCGGGGAGCCCTCGTCTTCATCCGAGCGGCCGGCGCCGAACAGCACGCCGAACTGCAGCGCCTGACCGATGAACGACACCGCGCCAGCCAGCATCGCGGCGATGGAGGCGACCAGGATGTCGCGGTTCTTGATGTGCGCAATCTCGTGGGCGATGACGCCGCGGACCTCGGCGGCCGGCAACAGCCTGAGGAGCCCCGTGGTCACGGCTACCACGCCGTGCTCGGGATTGCGGCCGGTGGCAAAAGCGTTAGGCTGCGGATCGTCGATGAGATAGAGGCGCGGCGTCGGGATGCCGGCGCGCGCCGCGAGCTCGGCCACCGTGTCGCGGAGCGCCGCGGCCGCTCCCTCGTCGAGCGGCCGCGCCTGGTTGATCCGCAGGACCAGCCGATCGGAGTAGAACCACGCCGCCAGATTCATGGCCGCCGCCAGGCCGAGCAAGAGCGGCAACGCCCCCGGGGCGACGGCACCGCCGGCGCCAATCAGAATCGCCGACAGCACTCCCAGGAGCAGGAACGTCTTGAAGGTGTTCGCTCGCATGGCGGAATCGCGTGGTTGAGTGGAGCCAGTATGGGACCGGCTGACGATTCCAACAATTAGAATGTTTGATGCGAACGGTGTCTATTTTTCGAAGTCGCGCCAAACCGGGCGAGAATGCGGGGATGACTGTGCGGCTCCTCCTCTCGCTGGCGGTCCTCGCCGCGGCACTCCATCCCGCGCTCGTCGGGGCCCAGTCGCCCGCGACCAGCGACGCCGCCGCCTCGGCTCCGCTGAACGTCCCCTACACCGAGTTCACGCTCGCCAACGGGCTCCACGTGATCCTCCATCAGGACAAGACGATCCCCGTCGCGTCGATCAACGTCTGGTATCACGTCGGGTCGGGGCGGGAGAAGCCGGGACGAACCGGCTTCGCGCATCTCTTCGAGCACGTCATGTTCGAGGGCTCGGAGCACGTGCCCGAGGGTGCTTTCGACAACCTGCTCGAATCGGCGGGCGGCGACAACAACGGTTCCACCACCGAGGATCGGACCAACTACGTGATCGACGTGCCGTCCAACGCGCTGGAGCTGGCGCTCTACCTCGAGTCGGACCGGATGGGCTTTCTCGTGCCGACGCTGACGCAGGGCAAGCTCGACGGGCAGCGTGACGTCGTCAAGAACGAGAAGCGTCAGAGCGTCGACAACCAGCCGTACGGCCAGGCGTTCATCGAGCTGAACGCGATGCTTTATCCAAAGGGGCATCCCTACAGCTGGCCGGTGATCGGCTCGATGGAGGACCTCACCGCCGCCAGCCTCTCCGACGTCGTCGAGTTCTTCAAGACCTACTACACGCCCAACAACGCGAGCCTGGTCATCGCCGGCGACATCGAGATCGAGCCGACGAAGCAGCTGGTCGAGAAATGGTTCGGTGCAATTCCGCGCGGCGCCGAGGTGCCGCCGCTGGTGATTCCGCCCGCGACCTTATCCGAGGTCAAGCGCAAGACGATCACCGACCGCGTGCAACTGCCGCGACTCTACATGGCGTGGCCCACGCCGGCGTTCTACGCGCCGGGCGACGCGGCCATGGACCTGATCTCCAGCCTGCTGACCGGAGGGAAGAACTCGCGACTCTACCGCCGGCTGGTCTACGAGATGCAGATCGCGCAGGACATCACGGCCGCCCAGCAGTCGCAGGCCCTCGGCAGCAACTTCGTCGTCATTGCCACTGCTCGGCCCGGCCAGTCGCTCGAGAAGATCCAAGCGGTGATCGACGAGGAGATCGAGAAGCTGAAACTGGGCCAGCCCGAGGAACGCGAGATGACTCGCGCCCTGAATCAGATCGAGGCGTCGTTCTACCGGCGCATGGAGCGCACCGGCAGCTTCGGCGGAAAGGCCGATCAGCTGAACGCCTACTACGTCGCGACCGGAATGCCGGACTACTTTGAAGAGGATCTGGCAAGATATCGGGCCATCTCGCCGAACGACATCCAGTCGGCGGCACGCTTCTACCTGCCGAAGGATCGACGCGTCGAGTTGATCGTGACGGGAGAGGCGAAATGATCGGGAGTCGGGAGTCGGGAACCGGGAGTCGGAAGAGCGCTTGTCTGGTGCTCGTCCTGGGCATCACGCTGATCGCGGGTCCGGCGCCCGCGCAGCAGCCCGATCGATCGAAGCCGCCTGCGATCGGCCCGGCGCCGGCGCTGAGGCTGCCGTCAGTCGAGAAAGGGACGCTCTCGAACGGCGTTCCTGTGTGGGTCATCGAGCAGCATCGAGTGCCGCTGGCACAGGTCAACGTGATCATGCGCGGTGGCAGCAGCCTCGACCGAAGCGGGCGTTACGGCATGGCCAGTCTCGTCGCGGCGATGCTCGATGAAGGCGCCGGAGCGCGCTCCGCTCTCGATCTTGCTGACGCGGTGGATTTGCTGGGCGCGGATCTCTCGACCAGCAGCACCTTCGACTACTAGCGCCGTGCGGCTCTCGGTGCCGGTCAAGAACCTGGCGCCCGCGCTGGGGCTCCTCGCCGACGTCGTACTTCGCCCCACCTTCCCCGCAAACGAGCTTGAGCGCTTGAAGAAAGAGCGGCTCTCTGCGCTCGTCCAGGCGCGGGACAACCCGGCCCAGATCATCGGATACGCGTTTCCGCGTGTGGTGTTCGGGCCGACCTATCGCTATGGCACGCCGGCCTCCGGGCTGGGTCCGGTGATCGAGGCGATCACCGCCGACGAGGTCCGCGCGTTCTACAAGGAGCACTACACCTCCGGCAACGCGACGATCGTCGTCACCGGTGACGTGACACTGGCGAGCGTGAAGGCGGAACTCGACAAGGCGTTCACCGGCTGGCCGTCGAGCGGCGCGCGCGGGACGACCGCAGCGCTGCCGGTTGCGCCCCAGTTGACCAAGCGCGAGATCGTGCTGGTGGACAAGCCCGGGAGCGGCACAGTCGCAGATCCGCATCGGGTGGGTCGGCGTGCCCCGCTCGACGGCCGATTACGCCACGCTGCAGGTGTTGAACTCGCTGCTTGGCGGGTCGTTCGGATCACGGCTCAACCAGAACCTGCGCGAGGAACACGGCTACACCTACGGTGCGGCGTCGATGTTCGACATGCGGTCGTCCGCCGGCCCGTTCCTTGCCACTGCCGGCGTGCAGACCGACAAGACGGCCCCGGCGCTGCACGAGTTCTTCGTCGAGCTCGAGGGCATCCAGAAGCCGATTCCGGCAGCTGAGGTCGAGAAGGCGAAGAACTACGTCGCACTCGGTTTCCCGGCGGAGTTCGAGACCACGCGCGCGCTCGCACAGAAGCTCGAGGAGCTGATCGTCTACAACCTGCCCGACGACACTTACCAGTCCTTCTTCGGCGCGGTCCAAAAGGTCACCCTCGCCGAGGTCCAGAAGGCCGCCGCCCGCTACATCCAGGCCGACAAGCTGGCCATCGTCGTCGTCGGTGATTTGAAGGCGATTGAGCCGGGCATCAAGGCACTCAACCTCGGTCCGATTCGCGTGGTACCGATCGAGGAGTTCTTCAAATAGCACCAATCGTCGTAATCGGTGCCGGTGCAGCCGGCCTGATGGCGGCAATCGCCGCGGCCGGCGGGCCGGCCCCGGTGTTCCTGCTCGAGCGGACCGCTGATGGCGGCCGCAAGATCCTGATCAGTGGCGGCGGCCGGTGCAACGTGCTGCCGTCCACGCTCGCTCCCGAGCGCTTCGTCACCGATTCGCCGCCTCGCCTGCTGCGCGGGATGCTTCGCGCCTGGCCGCTTGCGCAGATGGTGCGCTTTTTCGAGGAAGATGCCGGTATTCCACTGGCACTCGAGGCCGAGAGCGGCAAACTGTTCCCTCGCTCGAACCGGGCCCGCGACGTACGCGATGGACTCGTCTCGCTGGCCAGCCGACGCGGCGTCCGGCTGCAGTTCAACACGCGGGTTGACGGCGTGACGCCAACCGCGGACGGGTGGACCGTTGATACGTCGAATGGTCGGATTGCCGCGGGACGCGTGATCGTTGCCAGCGGCGGCTTGTCGGTGCCCACGACCGGAAGCGACGGCACCGGCTTCACGATCGCCCGTGCGTTCGGCCACCGTCTGCACGACACCTATCCGGCATTGACGCCGTTGACCTTCGCGCCGACGACCGGACCACGAGCGTCGCCCGCCGCACCTCGCACCCTGCACCCCGCACTTCTTGCCGGCGTGTCGCAGCGCGCGAGAATACGGGCAAGGGGCGGCGAGCGGACCACAGAGGCGACCGGCGGGTTTCTGTTCACGCACCGCGGCTACAGCGGTCCGGCAATACTCGACGTTTCACACGTGTGCGTCAGGAGTCTCGTCGCCGAGCGGGCGCGTGTTCGCGTTGCCTGGAGCCTCATCCCTCCGGCCGAATGGGAGGCACGTCTGCAGACTGGAGATCGGCAAGTCGTCACGCTGCTCTCGCAGGAGATGCCGGAACGGCTGGCCCAGGCGCTGCTTGCCATCAGCGACGTGCCTCCCGATCGGCGCACGTCCGCGCTGACCCGTGCCGAGCGTGTCGCGGTCGTCGCCAATGTCACGGCGTGCGAACTCGAGTGGACGGGCCACGAGGGGTATCGCAAGGCCGAAGTCACCGGCGGCGGCGTGGCGCTCGACGAAGTGGACCCGCGCACGCTGGAGAGCCGACACGTGCCTGGCCTGTATTTCTGTGGTGAGGTGCTCGACGCGTTCGGCCCGATCGGCGGTCACAACTTTGTCTGGGCGTGGGCGACCGGGCGTTCAGCGGGTCTGGCCGCGGCTCTCGCCTGTAATCCTTGACTCTGGCGGCTTTCTACCTTCTGCCTTCTGCCTTCTGCCTTCTGCCTTTTGCCTTTGCCTGCCTTTGGCCTTGACTTTGCTCGACCCCCGGGGCCACCCGTCTTG
This sequence comes from uncultured Acidobacteriota bacterium, assembly GCA_963709325.1. GTDB lineage: Bacteria > Acidobacteriota > Vicinamibacteria > Vicinamibacterales > UBA2999 > VFZN01. The sequence goes on from CAVPVV010000003.1 coordinate 2,621,363, forward strand.
ACCGACGTGCGAACGACAATTTCGTCGCGCGGGCTGCATAACTGATCATCGCGAGTGACCTGTGCCCCGGATGACACCCCGCTTCCTGTTCGTCGCGCTGTTTGCCGTAATCACCGCCGGAGCGTCCTTGACCGGCGGCGCCGTGCAGCCCGGCGCACTCAGCCTGGTTCTCGAAGCGGCTGACGCCGCGCCAGCCGGACGCGCGCTCGCGGCTATCGCCGCCGCGCCGGAAACGGTGCAATCGCGCGCAGTCGTGGTCAACCTTGCCGCGCTGAACGCCGACGCCGTTGACATTGCCGTATCGCCGGGCCGCACCGTGCGGGCGGTCTTGGCGCAAAGGACCGCACTGCCGGGCGGAGGCGAAGCCTGGTCGGGTCAGGTCGCCGACGCGCCGCTCAGCGCCGCGACGTTCGTTCGGGCAGGCGCGATCCTTCAAGGCTCGATACGCACGCTCGACGCCGCCTACTCAATCGAGCCAATCGGCGGCACCGGGCTGCACGCGATTCGCGAGCTCGATCTCGCTCAACTTGGGCCCGAGCTGCCTTCGAGAGTGCCGCCCGCGCTGCCGGCGGCATTGGACGAGCCGCAGCGCGAAGCCGACGACGGCGCCATTTTCGACCTGCTCGTCTTGTATACGCCGGCCGCGCGCACAGCCGCTGGTGGTACGGATGGCGCCATTCAGTCGCGGATCAACCTGGGCGTCACCGAGACGAACACGGCCTACGCGAACAGCGGCATCGTTCCGCGCCTGCGTCTCGTCGGCGCCGAGCTGGTGAGCTACACGGAGCGCGGCGATCTCAGCCTCGATCTGGACGCCCTGACCAACCCCAGCGACGGTTTCATGGATGCCGTGCACGCCCGCCGCGACGCACTCGGCGCCGACCTCGTCAAGCTGGTGGTCGGTGACACCGCGGGCGGCGCCTGCGGCGTGGCGTGGCTGATGAACACGCTCACCACGAGCTTCGCCACCTACGCCTTCAGCGTCAGCGCCTACCCGTGCATCAGCCCGAACTACACGTTCGGCCACGAGCTGGGTCACAACATGGGGTCGAACCACGCGCCCGACGATGGGGTGAACAACACGCCGTTGTATCCCTACTCATTCGGGTACAAGCACCCCTCGAACCTGTTCAGGACGGTGATGGCCTACAACTGCGGCGGCAGCGGCTGCCCTCGCATCCTGTACTTCTCGAACCCCTCGGTGCTCTACAACGGCTCGCCGACCGGGACGGTCCCGCAACACAACAACGCGCTGTCGATCAACAACGCGCGGACGACGGTCGCCAACTTCCGGCAGGCAGTTGCCGTCAACACGGCGCCGACGATTACCGCGATCGCCAACCGGACGATACCCGAGGACACGTCGACGGGGACGATACCCTTCACCATCGGCGACGCACAGACCGCGTCCGGGAGCCTGGTGGTGACCGCAATGTCGTCCAACCCCGCGGTGGTAGCCAACACGGCCGCGGGCCTCGCCCTTGGCGGTACGACCAGCGCGCGGACGCTCGTCGTGACGCCCCAGCCCGACGCCAACGGCTACTCGACGATCGGCGTGACCGTCAGCGACGGCTCGCTCAGCGCGACCTCGACGTTCGTGCTCACGGTGACGAGTGAGAACGATCCGCCGGTGATGTCGGCCATCGGTGCGCAGACGATGAACGAGGACGAGTCGCTCTCGATTCCATTCACGGTGACCGACGTGGACAACCCGGCCAGCGCCCTTGTCGTCCAGGCGTCGTCGGCGAATACAGCGCTGATCGACGCGAGCGGCATCGCGCTCGGCGGCAGCGGCCAGTCGCGCGTCCTCACGCTGACACCGGTCGCCAACGAATCGGGCCTGGCGACGCTGACGGTGACGGTGAGCGACGGTACGGCGAGCGCGCAGCGCACGTTCACGGTGACGGTGACGCCGGTGAACGATGCCCCCGCGTTTGTCTCGTTGCCGCCGCTTGTCTCGACCACCGCCGGACAGCCCGCGACCTTGACCGTCACGCTGACCGATCCCGACACCAGCGGATCGGCGATCGCGCTCGGCGTCGCGAGCAACAACCCGGTTGTATTGCCGCAGTCCGGAGTTCTCGTCGTGCCAGTGTCGTCGACTGCGTCTTCGCGGACGTTCCAGGTGACGCTGACGCCGGCGCTGGGGCAGACCGGCACGAGCCTGCTGACCTTCACGGCCAGTGACGGCCTGGCGAACAGGACGGCGCCGGTCAGCTTCAGCGTAACTACCGTCGCCTCGGCCCCGGATCCGCCAACGGCGCTGTCGGCGACGGCGAACGGAACGGATGTCACCTTCTCGTGGGCACCTGCCCTCACCGGCACGGTTCCCACCAGTTTCACGCTCGAGATCGGCACGGCCGCCGGGACGACGACGCTGCCGACGCAGTCGGTCCCCTGGCCCACGACCCGGCTGACGCTGCCGCTGCCAGGCGGCACGTATCACGCGCGCGTCCGCGCCGTGAACGGGATCGGGTCGAGCACACCCTCGCCCGAGGCGACGATCGTCGTGGATGTGCCGACTCCGATTCCGGGACCTCCGGGCAACTTCTCGGCTACGGTGTCGGGCCGGAACGTGTCGTTTTTGTGGACGGCGTCCACGGCCGGCATGGCCGCAACGAGCTACACGATCGAGGCGGGCAGCGCGCCCGGCTTGTCCGATCTCGCGCGCCTGGCCACCGGCACGCCGGCCACCACCTTCAGCGTCCCGAACGTGCCGCCGGGAACGTATTGGGTGCGGGTACGTGGATCGAACGACGCCGGGACAGGCGCGCCCTCGCAGGACGTCGCGATCGTGATGAGCACGACGAGCGGCTGCGCCGGTCTGCCCGGATCGCCGGTGCTCCTCACGCCTGTCATCGACGGATTCAACGTCTCGCTGAACTGGAACACGCCGTCATTCGGCGGGCGCGTGATGCAGTACGTGCTGTTGGCCGGCTCGGCGCCAGGACTGTCGAACCTCGCGGTGGTCAATACCGGCAACGCTGCAACTTCATTCGCCGCGTCGGCACCGGCCGGCGCGTACTATGTGCGAGTGGCCGCGTCGAACGCGTGTGGAACCGGCCCGGTGTCCAACGAAGTGACCTTCTCGATCGGCTCGGCGATTCCTGAAGCGCCGATCGACCTCGCGGCTACCGTCGGCTCGAACGGCTTCGTCTCACTCACCTGGTCGCCGCCAGCATCGGGTGTGTCGCCAAGTGGTTATCTGCTCGAAGCCGGAAGCGCACTCGGCATGTCCGACCTCGCCACGCTCGCGACCGGATCGACGGCGACCACTTTTTCCGCAACGGCACAGCCAGGACGCTACTACGTCCGCGTCCGCGCGCTGACCGCCGGAGGGCCTGGGCCCGCCTCGAACGAAGTCGTCGTCGACGTCCCCTGAATCCCGCCGGCCAGGTGGGTGTCTGGGGTATGCTGGTGGTCTGGCCTCAGGCCGGGGCACGGACTAATCCCTCAGTCCTCCAGTGTTGAGCAGCAGTCGGCTCGACCTCCCGCATTGCGCCCGCGATTCTCCTTGGATCAAGAAGGGTGATGGATGTCGATCCGCCGGAATGGGCGCGAGTGAGCGGGAGTCTGGGCGGCTGGACGCCAGACCGAAGTGAGCTGAGGGGTTAGAGGTTCGTGAATCGACGCCTGATACTCGCGTGTGTGGTGCTTCTCGCAGCCGCGGGCGGCCTGGTCGGCCGGGCGCAGCCCGTTCGCCGCGGGAAGGAGCTCTTCTCGCCGGCAGGCCCCGGACCTTCGCAACAGGCAGTGCCATCGACCGGAACCGTTGCGCGGTTCCGAAGGGCGCGCATCGTGTCGGCGCTGATGAGCGAAGACACGATGACCTTGAACCTGTTCGACGACATCGTCGTGGAGGCGCGCCGGACGAAGGTCGCTGGCGTGGAAGGCGACAATACGTGGTTCGGCCAGGTGGACGGCGAACCGCTGAGCGCCGTGACGTTGGTTCGCGTCGAGGGCATCCTGCAGGGCTCGATTCGCACCGCCCGGGGAGTGTTCTCGGTCGAGCCCATCGCCGGCGGCCCCGATTACCTGATCCGGCAACTGAATCCGAGTGCCTCGCTTCCCGAGCTGCCGCCGCTCGTCCCGCCACCGCCACCCTCGCGCATTGAATCGTTTCGTCAGCCCGACGAAAGGGTCGATGAATCCGACGTCTTCGACGTGCTGGTGCTCTACACCGAAGCCGCTCGCCGCGAGGCGGGGGGTGACGATGCGGCGGTCAAGGCACGCATCGCGCTTGGCGTAGCGGAGACGAACCTCGCGTACGCGAACAGCGGCGTGCCTCACCGCCTGCAGCTGGCAGGCACCGAACTGGTCGGCTACGTCGAAGCCGCCGACCTGGGAGACGATCTGCAACGCTTGACCTCGCCGAGCGATGGCTTCATCGATATCGCGCAGGCGCGGCGCGCGGCGGTCGGCGCGGACCTCGTCACCCTGATCGTCGGATCGATAACGGGAGGCAGCTGTGGCGTCGCCTGGGTGATGCAGAACCTGTCGACCAGTTTCGCGCCATACGCGTTCAGCGTCGTCGCCTACCCGTGCATCTCGCCGAACTACACGTTCGCCCACGAGCTGGCGCACAACATGGGCTCCGCGCACGCGCCCGACGATCCCAACGCGCCGCCGGTGTTCCCGTATTCGTACGGATACAAAGATCCAGCGCGTCAGTTCCGCACGATCATGGCCTACGACTGCCCGGGCGGGTGCCCGCGCATCCTGCACTTCTCGAATCCGGCGGTGGCCTATGGCGGCGATGCCACCGGAACACCGGAGCAGCACGACAACGCGCTGTCGATCACGCAGACCGGGCCGACCGTCTCCAGGTTCATGCCGGCACGGCCTCCATCGGAGCGGCTCGGCGCTCCACGATCGGTCTCCCTCGAATCGCAAGGGAGGAGCGTGAGGCTCTCGTGGCTGCCCCCGGATCAAGGAACAGCGTCGGGCTACTCTCTCGAGGTCGGATCGGCTGAAGGCTTCAGCGACCTCGCGGCGCTCGTCGTGAACGACGCGACAGTCACGTCCTTCGTCCAGCCGGTGGTGGCGGCCGGGAACTATTTCATTCGTGTGCGCGCCTTCAACCAGTCGGGGCCAGGCGAACCGTCGCCCGCGGTGCATCTGGTGATGACCGATCTCGGGCGCTGTGTCGCGCCGGCTGCGCCTCCTGATCTGCTGCTGCCCCGGATCAACGGCAACAACGTCACGCTCACGTGGGTCGCGCCAAGCGGAGGCGGCCCGGTGGAGAATTACGCGCTGCTCGTTGGCACTCGGCCGGAGGCCACGGACCTCGGCATACTGCAGACGACCTCCACGACGCCGACGATCACGATACCTGCTGCACCAGGCGTGTACTTCGTGCGCGTTGCAGGAGCAAACGGCTGCGGAATCGGCGTGCCGTCGACCGAGCTTGCTGTGGTCGTCGGTCCGCCGGTGCCCGCCCCGCCGACTCACGTGACTGCAGCGGTAGCGGCCGACCACCGGGTTACGCTCTCCTGGCAACCGTCGTGGGGTGGCGGGGTTCCGATGCAATACGTTGTCGAAGGCGGTTCCGCCGCCGGCAGCGCCGATATCGGCCTCTTGCCGACCGCGGGGCCCGAGCCGTTCGTGACCGTCGAGGCATCGCCCGGCCGGTATTTCGTGCGCGTTCGCGCCGTCAACACCTACGGCTCGAGCGTCGCCTCCGAGGAGATTGTGGTCGAGGTGCCGTAGACCGGCGCGTCACGGCCATTGCCATTACAATCGCGCGAACGGAGGTCGGTGCTATGCGCAAGGTCCTCGTGTTCGTCGCGCTCGGCTCGCTGTCCACGGCGCTCTTCGCTCAGTCGTCGGCGCCTGCCGCCTCGGGCTATCTCACCCCTCCGAAGGCGATCGTGGACATTCTCGACGCCCCGCCGCCGCCGACCGTTGAACTGAGCGGATCGGGCACGGCCATGGCGGTGCTCGAACGGGCCAGCATGCCGACCATCGCCGAGCTCGCGCAACCGATGCTGCGCCTTGCCGGCGTTCGCATCAATCCCAAGACGAACGGGCTGCATCGCGCGGTCCGCTACCGAAGCCTGACGCTCAAGAACCCGGCCGATGGCACCGAGCGCAAAGTGACGCTGCCAACCGCTCCGGCGATCGGGTGGATCGGCTTTTCGCCGGACAGCACCCGCTTTGCTTTTACGAACACTCGAGACACCGGCATCGAGTTGTGGGTGGGCGAGACCGCGACCGGCGCGGCCAAGGCCATCACGCCAGCGCAGTTGAACAACGCGCTCGGATCGACGCAAACGCCGGCAGCGTGCAAGTGGGTGAGCCAGGGGACGGCGCTCCTGTGCTCGTTTGCGGCAACCGGACGCGGCGCGGCGCCCGCGCCGCCAACGGTGCCCTCCGGCCCGAACATTCAGGAGAGCCGCGGTGCTCCGGCGCCGGTTCGAACCTACGAAGATCTCCTCACCTCCTCGTACGACGAAGCGCTCTTCGAGTACTACGCGACCAGCCAGCTCGCGCTGGTTGACGCCGCGACTGGCGCTCGCACGCCGGTGGGCCGCCCAGGGATCTTCGAGACCTTCGCCGCGTCGCCCGACGGCAACTTCGTGCTGGTCGCGCGCGTGAAGCGTCCGTTCTCGTGGCTCGTGCCGTACGAGGACTTCCCGACCAGCGTGGAAGTGTGGGATCGCAAGGGCACGCTGGTGAAGCAGGTTGCCGATCTGCCGGTGGCTGACACCGTTCCGAACGGCGGCGTCCTCCCCGGGCCTCGGTCCTGGCGCTGGCAGCCGACCCAGCCGGCGACCGTCGCCTGGGTGGAGGCATTGGACGGCGGCGATCCGAAAGCCACCGTGCCCAATCGCGACAAGGTGATGACGCTGGCCGCGCCATTTTCGGCGGCGCCGGTTGAAGTCGCCCGCACCGAGTGGCGGGCCTCGCAGCCGACGTGGACCGAAGCCGGCGTGCTGATGCTCACCGAGAACGACCGCAAGACGCGCATGACCCGGACCTGGGTCGTGGATCAGCCCGGCGCCGCGCCGCGCAAGCTGTTCGAGCGCAGCCAGGAGGATTCGGTACGGGAACCCTGGTACACCCTTGAAGCGGGCGCTCGGATCCTCGAACGACTCAGTCCGCCAGGTTGGCGACGCCGTCTACCTCGCCGGCGTCGGGTCCACTCCCGGCGGCGATCGTCCGTTCCTCGATCGCCTCGACCTCAAGAGCGGGCAGAAGCAGCGGCTGTTCCAGAGCGAGGACCAGTCGTATGAAACCGTCGTTGGCGTGATCACGGCGGATGCCGCGCGCGTGGTGACACGGCGCGAAACCCGTACCGATCCGCCCAACGCCTACACGCGCGACCTCAAGGCCAACGAGCGCGTTGCGATCACCAGTTATCCAGACCCGGCGCCGCCGCTCAAGGGCGCGAAGGCCGAGATGGTGACGTATCAGCGGAAAGACGGCGTGCAGCTGCGCGCTACCATCTACACGCCACCGGGCTGGACGCCGGCGCAAGGGAAGCTGCCGGCCCTGCTGTGGGCTTACCCACGCGAGTTCACCGATCCGAAGACCGCGAGCCAGGTGACCGGTTCACCGTTCCGCTTCATCACCCCTGGGTGGAGCACGCTGCACCTGTTGTTCCTGCTGCAGGGATACGCGGTGATCGACGATGCCACGATGCCGATCGTCGGGTCGGGGGAGACGGCGAACGACACGTATATCGATCAGCTCGTTGCCAGCGCCCAGGCCGCCGTGGACAAAGCCGCCGCGATGGGCATCGTCGATCCGGATCGTGTCGTCGTCGGCGGGCACAGCTACGGCGCGTTCATGACCGCGAACCTGCTGGCGCACTCGGACATCTTCCGTGCCGGCATCGCACGAAGCGGCGCCTACAACCGCACTCTGACGCCGTTCGGCTTCCAGAACGAGCAGCGCACGTTCTGGGAGGTGCCGGAGGTCTACATGCGGATGTCGCCGTTCGCGTTCGCCCACAAGATCAAAGAGCCGATCCTGTTGATTCACGGCGAGGCCGACGACAACTCGGGCACGTTCCCGATTCAATCGGAGCGGTTCTACGTGGCCCTGAAGGGGCACGGCGCGACCGTCCGCTACGTCACGCTGCCGTACGAAGCGCACGGCTACCAGGCGCGCGAGTCGATCCTGCACACGGTGGCCGAGATGCTGAACTGGGCCGATCAGTGGGCCAAGAACGCGAAGCCGAGAGGCACGGAAGAGAAGTAGGAAGTCAGAGGCGAGAAGAAAGGGAAAGACGCACTTCTCATTGTTGGCTTGGGCCCGTTCCCCTTTTCGCAACGTAGTGGAGGCGCGCGGCGACGCGGTGCCGGCTCGGGCGAAGGCGCACGTGTGCCGCTGAAACAAACGTCTTGGGTAGTACTCGACGTTGCGCCGCACCGATTTCCCCAGCCGGAACCCATTCGTGTCCGTAACGACCTAGGCCGTCAACGTCGGCTCGTCCATCGAGACGTCGCGGGACGTGCAAAGCAGCCGCCAAGACCGGCGATACGCCGTCGCCTGCTCATCGATATACTCTCTGGGGCCAACCGTCCGTGAGCTTCGTTCAGGATCTTCGCACCCGCGAGTCGGTGATCTCCGTCGAGTTGCGCCCACCCCGGGCCGAGCTCGAGGCCGTCGCCGGCATCGACGCCTGGATTGACCTCTACCATTCGATTCGAACGCTGTCCCGGCAGGACATCCGGGTCATGCTCACCGACAGCGCCGTCGGCGCGCAGGAGGAGAACAATCTGCGTCACCTCGTCACGAACCTCGGCGAGGCGGTGCCGCGCGACCGTATCGTGCCGTTCCTGACGTCGAAGCACTCGCTCGAATTCTGCGTCGCCTACGCCGACCAGTCGGTGCAGCACGGCTTCCCGTCACTGGTCGTGCTCGGCGGCGACAAGCACGTCGGGCGCCCGAGGGTCGTGGAGCATGCGTGGCAACTGCGCAAAACGATTCGCGAGCGGCACCCGGACCTGGAGCTGGGCGGCTGGGCCAATCCGGTCGCGGGGCCCGCGGCACAGATGCGCTTCCTGCTCGATGGGAACTTCAACGCCGACTTCTACCTGACGCAGATCGTCTCGCACCACCAGCGCGACGCCGTGGCCGCGTTTCTCGCCGAAGGCGAAGAGCTCGGGCTGCGCATGCCCGGCGTGTTTGGCGTCTTCTACTACCGCAGCGCGAACGAGAAGACGCTTCGCATGCTGAGTCAGTTCCTGCCGGTCCCCGTCGAGCCGCTGCTCGCCGAGTTCGCCGCCGGTGACACTCCGGTCGAAATCTGTGCCAGGACGATTCGCGAGCTCCGGAGCCTCGGGGTGCGGCACTTCTATCTCAGCAACCTGCCCCACCGGGGCACGGCCGGGGTGCTCAAACAGATCCTGGAGAAGACCTGACAAGGCAGAAGGCAAGAAGCAAAGGCAGAAGGCAGAAGGCAGAACGAGGCCATGAGTGCACGCGATGTGATCGTCAATCTTCGGGAGCTCGCCGCGCGTACGAGCGACGCGCACGGGGCGCAGCGTGTCGCGTGGGGACCGATCTGGCGCAAGGCGCGGCACTGGCTCGACGGCAAGGTGGCCGACCTTGGGCTCGCGTCGGAGATCGACGCTGCCGGCAACAAGTGGATCGCGCTGCCCGGCGATTCGACGCGAACGGTGATCATCGGCGGCCATCTGGACTCGGTCCCCAATGGCGGATGGCTCGACGGGCCGCTCGGGGTGCTGGCCGGACTCGAGGCACTGCGTCTCTACCAGCAACGCCCACGGCCGGTCACGCTTGCCGTCGTGGACTTCGCCGACGAGGAGGGCGCGCGTTTCTCCCGCAGCCTGCTCGGCTCGTCGGGTGCCAGCGGCAGCCTCGTGCCGGATTCAGCGCGGCACCTCGTGGACAAGCAGGGCGTGTCGCTGCCGGACGCGCTCGCCGAGAACGGTGTCGAGCTGGACGGTATGATCACCGCCCGCGATGCCCTGCTCGCTCGCGATCCGCGCGCCTACCTCGAGCTTCACATCGAGCAGGGACCGGTGCTCGAATCGATGCAGAAGCCGACCGGCGTGGTGATTGGCGCCTACGGCGTGGAGCGGCACGTGCTGCGCTTCGTCGGCCAGGCGGCGCACTCCGGATCCACCCCGATCGCGATGCGGCACGATGCGTTTCTGGCCGCGGCCGAGGCGTCACTCGCCTTTCGCGAAATCGCGCGCCGATACTCGACGGCAGAAGCCGGCATGGTCTGCACGGTCGGCCAGGTGTCGGTCGAGCCCGGCATCGTGACCGCGGTGCCCGGCGTGTGCGAGATCTCGCTCGATCAGCGCGCACTCGAGGCCAACACACTCGCGAACGCGCTGGCCGACGCACGCGAGGCTGCCGAACTCGCGGCCCGCAACAACGGCGTCACCGTCGAGTGGCGGCACGTCTGGCGGATCGCCCCGAGCCGGTTCGATCCGCACCTGATCGAGCTCTGCGCTGAAGCGGCCCGCGAGGTCACCGGCGACGCGCCGCGCCTGCCGTCTGGCCCGCTCCACGACGCGGTCGAGATGAGCCGCGTCATGCCGGCGGTGATGATGTTCGCCTACTCCTCGCGTGGCCTCTCTCACTGCAAGGAGGAGGACACGCCGGAGCCATACCTCGCGCAGACGATCGACGCCTACCTTCGCCTCGTCGACAAGGCGATTGTCTGGGCGGCTCAGTAGCCAGCGATTACTTGCGGCCCCGCGAGCTCGAATCGCCCGCCGCAATCGACCAGATCCCGCGCCCGTGGGTTGCCGCATAGAGCAGGCGGTCCGGGCCGAGATGGAGGTCCATTACCGTTGTGAACGGGAGGTTCGATCCCAGCCGCGACCAGCTGCCGCTGCCGAGGCTCGCGACGACGGTGCCGAGGTCGGTACCAACGAACATGCGGCCGCCGCTGATCACGATGTCGTTTACCGGGATGTCCGGCAGATTACCGCTGATGTCCGTCCACGTCGCACCGCCATCGGTCGTCTTCCACAGGTGACCAAGCCCCACACCGGGTCCCTCGGTCCACCGCCGCGAGAACCCGTTGAATCCAAGGTATGCGGTGTTCCCGCTGGCGTCGGCCGGATCGATGGCGATCGCCGAGATGTAGCGGTTTGGCACGTTCGCGGGAAGCGTGAGCAGGTGGTATGTGCCGCCGGCATTGGTCGACACACCGCGCGCGAAGCCGTCGTTGTTACACGGGCCGCACCACGCCGAGTAGACAATTCCGTTCTGCACCGAAATCGCCGTCGTCGAGGTACCGAGACCGTTGTCGAATACCTTCTGCCACTGGTCGCCCGACTGGATGGCGAACCCGACGTCGTTCTTCCACAAGTAGCGACCGCCGGCGATCCAGAACCTCTTGTTGAGGCTGTCGGCGCGGAACGGAGCCGTGAACCGCGGACTTGGATCGGTGATCGACACGTCGCGAATCGCGCCGGGCGTGCCATTCGATCGCCCGCAGGTCTCGGTCAGCCACAGCTCGAGGTAGACGTACTCGTCGAGGATCTTGCAGCCGTCGTCCGGGTCCACGATGATGTCGCCGCCATCACCGCCGAACGGCGATCCCATCTTGCCGTTGCCGGTCCCGTCCTCGGGCAGCAACAGCGAGCCGCCATTGTCCTGGAGGCCGCCCGCCACCGCGACACCGCCCGGAACCCGGCCGACGCCGACCGAGTAGGTACTGCAGCGTCCGCAGGTTCGCGTTGAGGCTCCTCCAGTCGGTGGCGTGGCCCAGGGCGTCGGTCTGCCCGTTGATGGGCCGTGTGTAGACACCGCCGTCGTCGCCGACATAGACCTGACCGTTCCCGAATGCGATCGAATGCTGGTCCGCGTGCACGGTCTGGCTGCACGAGTTACTGGCATCCGAGATCGACCAGCAGGGGAAGTCGAAGTTCCAGTACGGCCCGGTCGCCTGCCAGCTCGTGCCGCCGTTGCGTGTCTCGAAGACTTCCTCGAGGCCGACGTACACGTGCAAAGCGTCGCCGGGGTCGACGGCAATGACCTGGTTGTACCAGGCCTGCACGCCCGGCCGGTAGCCGCGAGACAGCTTCAGCGCCGACCCGGACCCGGCGAGCTTCTGCGAATCGCCGATCTTGTTCCACGGCCCGATCACCGAGCCCGAAGAGCGGAATATTCCGGAAAGGTTCGTGTTCAGCGTGTTGGTGTAGTGGACGATCGATTCGACGGTCGCATAGAGCTGCGTGCCGTCGCTCGAGTAGGCAAACTGCGATCGGCCGACGTCCTGCGGGTTGAGACCACCCTGGGGGTTCACTTTCGCAAACGTCTGGCCCCCGTCGGTCGAGAGATAGAAGCCGTTGTACGCGGCCCCACCGCGCCACGCGCAATTGGCGATGACCACCTGCCCGCCGGTGTTCGGCTGGATTGCAACGTCGTTGCAGATGTTGTTGTACGGCGATTGAAGATCCGGTCGGCTGGCGCCGTCCACGATCGGATCGGCAACCGGATAGAGCACGCGTGTCCACGCACCGCTGCTGCTGCCGGCGCCATGCTTCCATACGCCGCGGGAAGTCGCCGCGTAGACGCTGCCGGCCCCGTCGGACTTGAGGCGGTGGATGAACGTGCTCTCGAGCTCGCTTCCGCCGACGCGATGGCTCTGGGCGAACACGCCGGTTGCGGCGCTGACGAGCCGATAGACTCCGGAACCGACGTAGGAGGTGGCACCGGTATTCCCCTCGCCGGTTGCCAGCCACAGCGCACCGTCCGGCGTGGCGCGGAGATCGCCGACCGACAGGGTTGGCAGACCATCGGCGATCGGCGTCCACGTACCGCCGTTGTCGATCGAGCGGAAGACGCCGCCATCCGCGCCGCCTGCGAACAGCGTCGTGCCGATAACAGCAAGGCCGGTCACACGGCCCGAAACCAGACCGGCGCCGCCGCTCGAGTTGGAGAACTCCGGATCGCGATAGCGGGGATCGTCCGCATCGTATGGGCGGCTGGTGACCTCGGCCCAGGTGCCAGCAGCGACCGGCAGTGACGTCAGCGCGGAGAAGGCCTGTGCATACGCCCCCGGCAGCACGAGCCCCGGCGCCTGCCGTGCCTGCGCGTATTCGGTATCCCGGCTGAGCGCCTCGGAGCTCTCATCGCCCGGCTCGCCGGCCTTGGAGAACGCGTGCTCTTCCCGCGTGCGGTTGCGCGGTGCTTCACGCACGTTCGCAAGTTGGGCAAGGAATGAAACCACGACCACGACCAATGCAACGGCAAAGGCCTGAAAGCGCAGATGAGTCACCGCATCCTCCGGGGGGAAAGGAAGTTGTTTTAGAGGAAGGGCAGGTTACGCTGGACGGCAGGACCTGTCAAACGCGGTTGCTACTCGCGCTCGGCGTGGACGATGAATCGCTTTGGTGCGTGGCCGACGTAATAGAAGGGGTAACAGGTGATCAGCGTGATCATGTTGCGCGATCCCGGATCCAGCACCGACACGTCATCGGGATTCACGATCGAGGTGCGCGTCACGCGGTAGCGGAGGTCGCCCGTCGGCGCCCGGAACAGGATCTCGTCGCCGACCGCAATGTCCTTGAGCGGGCGAAAGAGCGTGTCGCGGTGCGCGGCTACGGCGCTGTTTCCCTCGTGCCACGGGAGCGGGGTGTCCGGCAGATGCCCGACCGCCTTGCTCAGCGTCGAATCGTCGTCTCCCTGCACCACGGGTGTGGACAACTTCAGTCGCGGAATATCGAGCATGCCCAGCAGCGTGCCGGTTTCCACCAGCTCTGTTGATGGCATCGCGGCTGAGGCCGACGGGCTTCGCTTCTCCTCAGGGCGCGGGCGAGCGGCCGGCGCCTTCTCAGCGGCGTCTCTTGCCGCGAACGCTGCCGTCTGCTCCGCCTGGTAGCGGCGCGCGTCGAGTGTCGCGAACGCGTAGGCGCCCAGGCAGGCTACGCCGATGATGAAGAGGAGGCGCTCGATCCACGCCGATAGATGCCGGTTCATCGCGGCTCCGCCTCCGGGTGACGCTCCACGTAGCCTTCGCGGGCGCGGACCGAGAGCGGCCGCCCGTCGCTCGATCGGACGTAGACCCGCACCGCCCGGCGGCGATCCTCGCCTTCGCCGCGATGGGCCGGTGCATACGCCAGGGTATAGGTGCTGCGGATGTCGCGCGCGATACGCTCGAACACCTCTGGAATGTCCTCGACGTTCCTGGGGTGGAACGCCTCACCCCCGGTCTCGCGCGCAAGCTGCCGCATCAGGCCGGGATTGCCCTCGCGTACCAGGGTATCGGTGAGCGTCACCGTGTACATCGTGGCGTCAGAATCGCGGACCTGCTTGATCGCCGCGTCCATCGTCGTGCTGCTGGCGTTGTCGCCGCCGTCGCTCACGAGGATCAGGACCTGGCGCGTGTGCGCGCCGCCCGACACCCGCCGCAGGCCGGCCAGTACCCCGTCGTAGAGGGCAGTCATTCCCCGCGCGATGATGGCGCGATCCATGGCGGCGCGAAGCGACCCTTCGGGAATGTCCTGGATCAACGCCGGACCGAATGCCGGCGTGACGTTTTCGTTGAAGGTCAGGACCGAGATCTCATCCCTGGGGTGACTGTTGGCGGCGAACGCGATCGCCGCGGCAATCACCCGCTCCCGGTTCGGCCGCATGCTGTTGCTGTTGTCGATCAGGAACGCAATCGAGGCCGGCACTTCGTCGGCGGAGAACATCGCGAGCGTCTGCGCCTGGCCGTCGTCGATGACGGTGAACGCGTCCTGGCCCAGCCCCATGACATAGCGCCCGCGGCGGTCCCGCACCGACACGTGCATCACCACCAGCTCGGATTGCGACCGGAACACGGGCTGTTCCGACTGCCGGGGAGTTGCCGCCGGCATGGCGGCCGCGATGATCGCGCCGGCGAGCGTCCCCAGCAGTGGTCGTAGCACGCGTCTGCCTTCTGCCTTCTGCCTTTTGCCTTCTGCCTTTTGCCTTCAGGCTGGTCTGATTTCAGCCAGCCTCATCTTCTACGCCCTGCGCGCGCGCCGGACGATGCGGCTGCCGGCGAGCGAACCGAGGCCGATCAGGCCGATGAGCGGGAGCACGCCAGCCGTGCGCGGGAGCGCCCGCCGCGTCCGCGCCGCGGTGGTCGCGGTGCCGCTGGTCCCCGTCGCGCCAGGCGTGCCGGTCCCGCGTCTCGAAGCGGACGTGGCCGGGGGCGGAGGCGTGTTCGGCTGCTGAGACGTTGCCGAGGACTGGGCCGAGGCTGACTGCGTTGCGGTCTCAGCCTGCATGGAGCCGATCTCCGAGCGGGCGTTCTCCGACGCGCGCTGCCGGCTCATGTTGGCGTCAACGTCCTCGCCCTGGGGGTTGACCCGTGTCAGATCGTTCTCGGCAACGTTCGAGGTTACGTCCTTGTCGGACTTCGTCGTCAACACAGATTCACCGGATGCCTTCGCCAGCTTGAGCGCCTGGTTGCGCGGGTAGACGAACTCGTGCCCGGTGGGGTTGCCGGGATAGAACCATATCTTGATTGCGTTGGCCTGCGATGCAGGGCTTTCCATGAAGCGAACCTCCGGCTTGTCGGGCGGACGGTTCGTCGAGTAAGCCGGGATCGCCATCAGTGTCGCGTAGACCTTCTGACGGTCCTTGGTCATGATTCGGACGACATGACGGTTGCTCGCACTGTCGACGAGCTGGAACAGGTAAGTGCCCGCGGGCAACGTTGCGTTTGGCAGTTCGACCGGCTGGCTGAATGTGAAGTAGGTGTCCTGGTTGCGCGGGCCGGTCTGCGCGCTCGCCGCGAGCGGCAGCGCCATCATCGCGGTGGTCATACACGCGAGGGCGACTGTTCGAATCGACGTCATCTGTCCTCCTTCTCGGCGCACGCAAACATGTTGCGAAACAATGAAGCCGAGTCTTTCGGCGCTGGAGAGAGCAAGGATTCGGCCAGCCGCGGTGCTCGTGTTGGCGGAGACGGATGACTGAACGGTTCACCATTGGCGCGCCGGGCGACCACATGTGGGCAAGCAAAGACAGTCCCTCAGGGCCGCCGCGGTTGACGGGCGCTTGCGGCTGAGCCACGATCCGGGGCCTGCCACTGACGAGGCAGCCCCCGAGGTGTCGACATGGATCGGAGAACGTTCATTCGAGGTTCGGCCGTGGCTGGCGCCGGTGCACTGGCCGGAACGCCGGCATGCACGCCAACGCCGTCGCAGCCGCCAGCCGCGAAGCTGGCGGAACGGTTGAGCGGCACGGAGCCGTTCGAGCTGCACGAGGCGACGATCGAATCGCTGCAGGAGGCGATGCGCACCGGGCAGCTCACAGCGCGGCGCATTACCGAGCTCTACCTGCAGCGCATCGAAGCTCTCAACCAGCGCGGCCCGGAGCTGCGGGCGATCATCGAGACGAACCCGGAGGCGCTCGACGTCGCCCAGCAGCTCGATGCCGAGCGCAAGGCGGGCAAGGTCCGCGGACCGCTCCACGGCATCCCGGTGGCGCTCAAGGACAACATCGACACGCACGACCGGATGACGACGACTGCCGGCTCACTGGCGCTTGAAGGATCGATCCCGCCTCAGGATTCTTTCATCGCAGGGAAGATGCGCGAGGCGGGCGCCGTGCTCATCGCCAAGGCGAACATGAGCGAGTGGGCTTACTGGCGCGGCCTGAACGCGTCGAGCGGCTGGAGCGCGCGCGGAGGCCAGTGCCGCAACCCGTACGCGCTCGATCGCACGCCGTGCGGGTCGAGCTCCGGATCGGGTGTCGCGGCGGCCGCGAACCTCGCCGCGGTGACAGTCGGCACCGAAACCGGCGGCTCGATCATGTGTCCCTCCTCGATCACCGGGGTCGTGGGCGTGAAGCCGACGGTCGGGCTATGGAGCCGCGCTGGCATCATCCCGATCTCGCACTCGCAGGATTCAGCCGGACCGATGACGCGCACCGTCCGCGACGCGGCGATTCTCCTCGGTATTGCTTGCGGCGTGGACGCCCGTGATCCGGCCACGGCGCGAAGCCAGGGGCGCTTCCACGCCGACTACACCACGTTCCTGGATCCTGCCGGCCTGAAGGGTGCGCGCCTGGGCATCGTGCGAAACATCCCGGGCTTCGATGAACGCGTCGTCAGGCTGTTCGACGAGGCGATTGCGGCGATGAAATCCGCCGGCGCCGACGTCGTCGATCCCGCGAACCTGCCGCACATGGAGGCGGGGAGCGTTTTCCAGGACCTGCCGATCGTCGTGTTGAACTACGAGTTCAAGGCAAACATCAACCGCTACTTCCAGAGCCTTGGGCCCGACGCGAAGATCAAGACGCTCGCGGATCTGATCCGCTTCAACGAAGAGCATCGTGACCGGGAGATGCCATTCTTCGGGCAGGAGCGGCTGATCATGTCCGAGGCGACCGGCTCGCTCGACGATCCGGATACCGCAAGGCAGCCGAGACGATCCAGCGGATGAGCCGTGCTGACGGCATCGACGCGATGATGGCCCGGTTCCGCCTCGATGCGCTGGTCGCGCCGACCGCCGCGCCGGGATGGCTGATCGATCACGTCCGCGGCGATCGCTTCGACGGAGGGGACAGCGCGGGGACGGCGGCCATCGCCGGTTACCCCGACATCACTGTACCGATGGGCTTCGTCGCCGGCCTTCCGGTTGGCGTGTCCTTCTTCGGCCGCGCGTGGAGCGAGCCCACGCTCCTCAGGATTGCCTACGCCTACGAGCAGGCGACGAAGCGCCGGCAGCCGCCAACCTACGTGCCGACGGTCGGGTGAATCGCGGTCACTCGACCTGACGCGCAATCGCCTGGCGCATGTCGTCCGGCAGCGGCACCGAGGCGCGCCTGGCGGTATCGAAACAGACCTCCACGGTCTTCTGGGTCGCGCAGTGGGTCATGGAATTGGCTTCGTAGAGGCGCATTTCGTAGGCGAACGACTTGCCGCCGACCCGCGTGAACCCGCCCGTCACCACGACCAGCTGCCCGGCGGTGAGCTCGTGATGGAAATCTATGGTGAGGCTGGCGACGACGCTGCCGAGCCCGCGCCCACGGAGATCGCCGAGCGACACGCCGGCGCGAGCCAGGATGTGCCAGCCGGCCTCGTCGAACATCGCCGCGTAGTAGCGGACGTTCATGTGCCCGTAGGCGTCGCAGTGCGCCGGCATCACGATGGTCCGATGCAGCTCGTGCCAGCGCGACGGCATGCTCGCCGCCGCGCTCACTTCACCACCACGGCCGGCACGTTGCGATCGCGCATCAGCCGGTTGAACGCATTCAAGTCGTCGCCAAAGAGCGCCGCCGCGATCCGCTGCTGCTGTGCCCATTGCTCCGACAAGTCGCCGAGGCGGTCGCGCTGGCCGTCTGTCGGGCCCGCATCGCTGCCGTCGATGGCCGTGCGCAGGTAGATGAAGAACTGGTTGAGACGCATCGGGAAGTTGATGACGGTCTGGCCGTCGACCACGCGCTTCTGGACGAGCGCCTCCTCGAGCGCGTTGAGTTTGTCGACCAGCGCCTTCCCGCTCTTTTCGATGGCATCGGCCCCGGCAGTTCCCTTCGTGCGCTTGATCACGTCCTCGATCTGGCCGCGCACATCACGAAGCCGGATCACCGCACGATGAATCTCGTTCAGCCGATCGTCCACCCGCGTCACGAGATCGTCCTGTGCCTGGAGCTCGGTCAGAGGGGTGGTCACGCGCGGATCCATCTTCACCGTTACGGTCTCGGTGAGCGTCTTGCCTGCGGCGGCGAGCCGCACCTGGTAGTCGCCGGGCAACGCCTGCCGGCCCTGCAACGTGCCGAACACGTAGAGTCCCGGGACCGGGACGGCCTGATCGTGGCGCACGTTCCACACCACCCGATTGAGGCCGGCCTTCGCGGTGAGCGCGCTCGGCGGCGCCTCCGTCGAGGGCGGCGCCGATGGGTCGGGCTTGAACGTGGTGTACTGCCGGACGACCTTACCGGCCTTGTCGAGGACATCCAGCTTCACGTCGCCGTCCGGCACCTTCGCGAGCCAGAAGTCAATCACCGCGCCGTTCGGCGCGTTGCGGCCGGCCCGGGGGTCGGGGCCACCGAATCCGCCGGCAAACGCCTGGGTGCGATACGCCGCTCGGGGCTTGAACAGCCGCACGTCGGTTGCCGCCGTGGCGTCGGTCCACTGCTGGAGCGGCGAGAGGTCGTCGAGGATCCAGAATGCGCGGCCGGCCGTCGACGCCACCAGATCGTTCTGGTGGACCCTGAGATCGGTGATCGGCGTCACCGGCAGATTGAGCTGGAGCTTCGTCCAGCGCTGGCCGCCGTTGAATGAGATGTAGAAGCCGGTCTCGGTGCCGAGATAGAGCAGGTCCTTTCTGACCGGGTCTTCGCGCACGACGTGGGCCCATGCCTCGGACGCAATCCCTTCGACGATCTTCGTCCAGGACTTGCCGTAATCGGTAGTCTTGAACAGGAGCGGGGTGAAGTCGTTGAACTTGTACTTCGACACCGTGACGTACGCCGTCGCCGCGCTGTGCGGCGACACCTCGATGATGTTCACCATCGCCTCGCCGACGTCGGGCGGCGTGACGTTGCTCCATGTCTTGCCGCCATCGCGCGTGAGCTGCACCAGCCCGTCGTCGGTGCCCACCCAGATGGTGCCGGCATCGTGCGGCGACTCGGCGACGTCGTCGATCACTCCATAGGTCTCGCCGCCGGCGCCCTCGTTGGTGATGGGCGCGCCTCCAGGGCCTTGCTTGCTCTTGTCGTTTCGCGTCAGGTCCGGGCTGATCTCGCGCCAGGTCTTGCCGCGGTTGTCCGAACGCAGCAGCACGTTGCCGCCGTGGTAGATGACCGAGGAGTTGAAGCGGGAAACGACGATCGGAGCGCTCCAGTTGAACCGGTACTTCTGATCCCGCGGCGGCACCGCGGCTGGCATCTGCGGCCACGCCATGATGTCGCGCGCGCTCCGGGCCTCGTCGTCGTACTCGCTGATGATCCCCATGTAGCAGCCGGCGTAGACATAGCGCGGCTTGTTCGGATCGAACGCGGGCACGGCGCTCTCGCAGCCGCCGACGTCGTACCAGTCCTTGTCGTTGACGCCGCCCGGCGCGGAGCTCGCGATCTTGATCGACGTGTTGTCCTGCTGACCGCCGTACAGATGGTAGGGAAACAGATTGTCCGCGTTGACGCGATAGAACTGCGCCGTCGGCTGGTTCGCCTGCGTGGACCAGGTGCGGCCGCCGTTGAACGACACGTTGGCGCCGCCGTCGTTGCTCTCGATCAGCGTCTCGGGATCGTTCGGGTTGATCCAGAGGCTGTGATTGTCGCCGTGCGGCACCCGGACGTTGGTGAAGGTGCGCCCGCCGTCGATCGAGCGGCTCACGTCGGCATTGAGCACCCAGACGACGTCCGGGTTCTTCGGATCGGCGAAGACCTTCATGTAGTACCAGGCGCGGGTGTGGAGGTTCCAGGCCTCGTTCACCAGCTGCCACGACTTCGCGCCGTCCTCGGAGCGGTAGAGCCCGCCCTTCGGGTCGGCTTCGACGATCGCGTAGATCCGATCCGGGTTGGCCGACACATCGATGCCGATCTTGCCAACCGGCGAGGGCAGGCCGGTCATTGCCTTCTGCCAGGTCGTGCCGCCGTCGGTGGATTTGTGGATGCCGCTGCCGGGCCCGCCGCTGCGCACCTCCCATGGCCGGCGCAGGTGATCCCACATCGCAGCGTAAAGGATGCGCGGATTCGTCGGGTCCATGGCCAGCTCCGAGGGGCCGGTGGTTTCGTTGACGAACAGGACCTGCTCCCAGGTCTTTCCGCCGTTGGTGGATCGATACACCCCGCGGTCCTTCGAGGGCCCGTAGGCCGCACCTTGAGCGGCGACGAGCACCGTGTCGGGATCGGTCGGGTGGACCCGGATTCGGGAGATGTGGCGGGTGCGGTCGAGTCCGAGGTGGGTCCAGGTCCGACCGGCGTCGGTGGACTTGTAAACGCCGTCGCCGTGCGAGGTCATGACGCCACGGACGGCGTGCTCGCCCATCCCGACGTAGATCACGTTCGGGTCCGACGCCGCCACGGCAATCGCGCCGACCGACGAGGTGTTGAGCTGACCGTCGGTGATGTTCGACCAGTTCTCACCGCCGTCGGTCGTCTTCCAGACGCCGCCGCCAACACCGCCGAAGTAGAACGTGCGGGGCTGCTGCGGGACGCCCGTCGCGGCTACCGCGCGGCCGCCGCGGAACGGGCCGATATTGCGCCAGCTGAGGGCGGAGAGAGAGGCGCTGTCGAATTGCGGCGCCGGGGCTTGAGCCTGGGGTGGGGTTGACGCCGCCGGCCCCTGGGCTCTGGCGGCGATCGCCTGGAGGACAACCACGGTAACGACGACGGCAATGCGGTGCGCGCGAATGATCATGGGGAGTTCCGCCGGCCAGTGTAGTGGACGCCGGCACGGGCACGGTCGAGGTTTGACAACACGAACTAAATGAGCAATCATTAATTTTCTGTGGCCCGCCCAAGAAACGCTGACGGACAACGCACCCGCCAGGCCATCCTCGATGCGGCGCTCGACCTGTTCGGCGACCGCGGCTTCTTCGGCACCAGCCTGCGCGACGTTGCCGAGCGCGTCGGCATCCGTGACAGCGCCATCTACAACTACTTTCCGAGCAAGGCGTCGCTCTTCGAGGCGCTGATCGCGCTCGATCACGACGCACGGCGCGAACGCGTGTCCGCAGCGCTCGACGACCCGTCGGACGACCCGCGCATCGTTCTCGAGCGGCTCGCCGGCCTCATCCTCGACGACTTCGCCATCCCGCGGCAGCAGCAGCTGTTCCGAATCCTGATGTCCGATGGCCTGCGGCTCGCCCGGGCCGGGCGGCTGAACCTCGTCGATCGGATCGGCAGCGGCCGCGCCCGAATCCGCGACGCGATGCAGGCCTTCATCGAACGTGGCTGGCTGCGTCGGGCCGACCCCGAAATCCTGGCGATCTCGTTCGCCGGTCCGCTGCTCGTCTGGCGCCACTTGCTAGCCCACGATCCAGGGCTGCCGATGGTCCGCAACCCCCAGCAGTTCGTCCAACAGCACGTCGAGCAGTTCCTTCGCGGCGCGGCCTCGGCCACTCAGCCGACCGGCCGCGGCGCCCCTACCCGAACCGCGCGGAAGCGGCGCGCGCCGAAGGCGCGACGCCGATCCGTCCGTGCACGTACGTGAACCTCAAGGAGCCCGTCCCGTGTCAGCTGTCAGAACGTCCTCCATCCTCGTCCTCGCCGTCAGCGTCAGCGCGCTCGCCTGCGGCCGCTCGCAAACTGACGTGCTCGCCCGCGAGGACGGGGCCACCGCGGTCTCGGTCACTGGTCTCACCGTAACCGAGGAGCCGATTACCCGCCTCATTCGGGTCAGCGGCACGCTCGTCGCGCGGGAAGAGGCGGAGGTCTCGGCCGAGGTTCCCGGGCGGGTCGTTGCCACGCCGATCGAGCGCGGCAGCCACGTCGCCGAGGGCGCCGAACTGATTCGCGTCTCCGCCGTCGAAGTCTCGGCGCAGGCCGACGAGGCCCAGGCCAACGTCGCCCAGATCGAGGCGCGCCTGGGTATCGCGGACGGGTCCGCGTTCGAGGTGGAGCGCGTGCCCGAAGTCGCCAACGCCAAGGCTGCACACCAGCTCGCGGTCTCCGAGCTCGCCCGGGCCCGGCAGCTCTCCGACCAGAAGCTGCTCTCGGCGTCCGATTTCGATCAGCGAGCGGCACAGGCCGAGGCTGCGGCCCGTCAATACGACATGGCCAGGAACTCCGCTCTCCAGCAATACCAGTCGCTGGTCGCCGCCAAGGCCAGGGCCACGCTCGCGAGGAAGGCCGTCGCCGACTCGGTGGTGCGCGCGCCGTTTGCCGGCGTCGTCGCCGAGCGGCTCGTCTCGATCGGCGATTACGTCACCAAGGGTGCCAAAGTGGCCACCGTGTTGCGCGTCGATCCGCTGCGCGTGAAGCTGACGGTCCCCGCGTTCTTCGTCTCGGAGGTCGCCGAAGGACGCCCGGTGACCCTGGAAGTGGACGCCTACCCCGGCGAGCACTTCACCGGCCAGGTTCGCTTCGTGTCTCCGGCGCTCGACGCCGAATCCCGCGCGCTCGTCGTTGAGGCCGAAATCGCCAACCGCGACGGCCGGTTGAAGCCGGGCTTCTTCGCCACCGCCCACATCGATCAGGCCATGCACCAGAACGCGATCATGGTCCCGTCCGCGGCGATCCGCACCGTTGCCGGCACGCCGCGAGTGTTCGTCGTCACCGGCGAAGGCGAGCATCGCCGGGCCGAGGAGCGCGTCATCGCCACGGGACAGGTTGAAGGGGACAGGACTGAAGTGACGAGTGGGGTCAAGGCGGGCGAGACGATCGTCGCCGGCGGCCTCGAGAACGTCGTCGACGGCATCCCGATCTCGGTGGCGAGGTAACCGCGATGCAGTGGTTGGCCGAGATCTGCGTCAAGCGCCCCGTGTTCGCGTGGGTGCTGGTTCTGTCCCTGACCGTTGTCGGCCTCTACGCGTTCGGTCAGCTCGGCGTCGATCGCTTCCCCAACGTCGACATCCCGTCGGTGATCGTCACGACCCGCCTGCCGGGCGCCGCGCCCGAACAGGTCGAGACCGAGATCACCGACAAGATCGAGGAATCGGTCAATACCATCAGCGGTATCGATCAGCTCACCTCCACCTCCTCCGAGGGCATCTCGCAGGTAGTCGTCTCCTTCAAGCTCGAAAAGAACACCGACGTCGCCGCGCAGGAAGTGCGCGATCGCGTCAACCGGGCGTTGCCGCTCCTCCCCCGGACGGTCACCCAGCCGATGGTGGAAAAACTCGATCCAACCGCCTCACCCGTGATCACGGTGGCGATCACCGCGAACAAGCCGCTCCGCGACATCACCGAGTACGCGGACAAGGGGCTGCGGCGCTGGCTGGAAAGCGTGGACGGCGTCGGCCAGGTGCTGGTCATCGGAGGGCGGAAGCGCCAGATCAATGTCTGGCTCGACGCCGAGCAATTGAGCGCGCAGGGCATGTCAGTGAACGACGCGGCGCGCGCACTGCAGGCCCAGAACGCCGACATTCCCGGGGGCCGCATCGATCGCGGCGCGCAGTCGGTTACGCTGCGCACTCGCGGCCGCGTCGAATCGGTTGCCGCCTTCGGCGACATCGTCCTGCGCGAGGTCGGCGGCCACCCGGTGCAGCTGCACGACGTCGCGCGGATCGAGGACGGCATGGCCGAAGCGATGACGCAGGCCAGCGTCAACGGCGTCTCGACCGTGCTGCTGCAGATTCGCAAGCAGTCCGGCACCAATACGGTGGCCGTCGCCAACAGCATCAAGCAGCGCCTCGTCGCCATCCGCGCCTCGCTCCCGCAAGGCTACGAGCTGCGCATCGTCCGCGACGAGGCCCAGTTCATCGAGGCCTCGATCGCCGCCGTCGAGGAACACCTCGTGGTCGGCTCGATTCTCGCCGCCGCCGTCGTCCTCTTGTTCCTCGGCAACCTCCGCTCGACGGTGATCGCGGCGATCGCGATTCCCACCTCCATCATCGCCACCTTTGCGCTCATCTGGTACATGGGCTTCACGCTCAACATGCTCACGATGCTGGCCCTGACGCTCTCGGTCGGCATCGTCATCGACGACGCGATTGTCGTGCTGGAGAACATCTACCGCTTCATCGAGGAAAAAGGAATGTCGCCGATGGAGGCGGCAATCGACGCCACGCGCGAGATCGGTCTCGCGGTGACGGCGACGACCCTGTCGCTGGTCGCCATCTTTGCGCCGGTCGGCTTCATGAGCGGGATCGTCGGCCGCTTCATGGCGAGCTTCGGGTTGACGATGGCGTTCGCGGTGCTGGTGTCGCTGTTCGTGAGCTTCACGCTGACGCCGATGATGTCCGCCCATTGGCTGAAGGCACCGCCGAAGCGGGACGGTGGTCACGATTCGAAGCACAGTGTCGTGTTCGGCCCCCTCGACCGCGTCTATACCCGGATGCTCCACTGGTGCATGGCCCATCGCGGCATCGTCGCGCTGGGCGCGATCCTGGTGCTCCTGTCCAGCGTCCCGCTGTTCCGCGTCACGGCGGTGACCTTCACGCCGCAGGACGACACCTCGCAGTTCGACATCACGCTGCGCGCGCCCGAGGGAACCAGCCTGGCCGCCACCGACGTCCTCGCCAACCGGGTCGCGACCGCGGTACGGACGCTCCCCGAGGTGGACTTCACCCTGGTCACGGTCGCCGGAGACACCGCCGGCACGCTCAACATCGCGACGGTGTTCGTACGACTCAAGGAGATCGCCGACCGGTCGCGCAACCAGTTCGCGGTGATGGCCGACGTGCGGACCAGGATCCTGCCGGCAACGCTTCCCGAGAACGTCAGGGTGGCCGTGCAGTTCACGGGCGGACCGGGCGGAGGCGGGGGCGACATCCAGTTCCTCCTCCAGGGGCCGGATCTGAAGGCACTCGAGCGTTACAGCGAGGCGCTGCGAACCACGGTCAAGCGGATTCCCGGCCTCGTTGACGTCGACACCACCTTGAATGCCGGCAAGCCAGAGTTGTCGGTGTATCTCGACAGGCCGAAGGCGGCCGATCTCGGCGTGCCGATCACCGACGCGGCTGAGGCGCTTCGGTTGCTCGTCGGCGGCGATCAGGTGACCACTTACAACGAGGGCGGCGAGCAGTACGAGGTGCACCTGCGCGCCGAGGACCGGAACCGCGGATCGGAAGCGGCGATCATGGCGCTGCCAGTCCCGTCCACACGCCTCGGGATCGTGACGCTCGACAACATCGCGCGGCTCGCGCCCGGCGATGCGCCGGCCACGATCAGCCGGAACGCCAGGCAAAGGCAGGTGACGCTCACCGCGAACATGGTGCCTGGCACGTCTCAGGCCGTGGTGCAGCAGCAGATTGCCGAGGCTGCCCGCGGGCTGGGCATGCCGCCGGAGTATCGTGCCGACTTCGCGGGGCGCTCCCGCGAGTTGAACCGGACCGCCAGCGCGTTTCTCACCGCCATCTTGCTGTCGCTGGCGTTCATGTACCTGATCCTGGCGGCCCAGTTCGAATCGTGGCTGCACCCGGTGACGATTCTGCTGTCGCTGCCCCTGACGCTGCCCTTCGCGCTGGTGTCGATCATCGTTTTCCAACAGTCACTCAACATCTTCTCGGGGCTGGGACTCCTGGTCCTCTTCGGCGTCGTGAAAAAGAATTCGATCCTGCAGATCGATCACGCCAACCAGCTGCGCGAGACGGGGCTGAACACCCACGACGCCGTCATCCAGGCCAGCCGCGACCGTCTGCGGCCGATCCTGATGACCACGATCGCCTTCGTGGCGGGGATGATTCCTCTGGTGATGTCGCGAGGAGCAGGCGCGGCAACCAATCACGCGATTGGGTGGGCGGTGATCGGCGGCCAGACGCTCGTGCTGCTGGTTACGCTGCTCGTGACTCCAGTGGCGTATTCGCTGTTCGACGAGGCCGAGCCACGGAGCATTCTTCGAAGAAGCGTCGGCTGGCTGCGCTCGAAGCTGCCGGCCCCCGACCCGGTCACGCCAGTCTGACAACGCTCTGTCATCATGGCGGCCGTGGCGAAGAACGTACTGGGACAGCCGCTCCATGCCTGTTGCTCCGATCCTGTGACCGGGTTCTATCGTGATGGCTTCTGCCGCACCGGCGACGAGGATCCTGGCCGTCACACCGTCTGCGCGGTGATGACTGCCGAGTTCCTCGAGTTCAGCCGTACACACGGCAACGATCTGTCCACGCCGCAGCCGGCGTTCGGCTTCCCCGGCCTGAAGCCGGGCGACCGCTGGTGCCTGTGCGCGAGCCGCTGGGCGGACGCCTTCGAGGCCGGCTCCGCGCCGCCGGTGGTGCTGCAAGCCACTGCCGAGCACGCGCTCGACGTGGTCCCGTTCGACGACCTGTTTGCGCACGCGGTCGTCTAGCCTCTCACTTCTCGCTAAGATCGCCCCATGGCCGGCTGGCGCCTCGAGCACACCTACGCGGAGCTGCCGCAGCTTTTCCACTCACGCGCGGTCCCGACACCGGTCCGGGAGCCGCGGCTCGTCGTCTTCAACACGCCGCTCGCGGCAGCGCTCGGCCTCGACGTCGAGGCGCTCGAGACGAGCAGCGGCGCGGCGATTTTCGCCGGCAACGCACTTCCCGATGGCGCGCGGCCGATTGCCGAGGCGTATGCCGGCCATCAGTTCGGACACTTCACCGCGCTCGGCGACGGCCGGGCGATCCTGCTTGGGGAGCAGGTCACATCGGACGGAACACGGCTCGACATCCAGCTGAAGGGCGCCGGACAGACGCGCTACTCGCGGCGCGGCGACGGACGCGCCGCGCTCGGGCCGATGCTGCGCGAGTACATCGTCAGCGAGGCGATGCACGCCCTGGGCATTCCGACGACGCGCAGCCTGGCAGTGGTGACGACCGGCGAGCCGGTCTATCGCGAGGACGTGCTGGAAGGGGCGGTGCTGACCCGCGTCGCTGCGAGCCACATTCGGGTCGGCACGATGGAATGGGCGGCAGCCCATCGCGACGAGGCGGCGATGCGGGCGCTCGCCGACTACACGCGCCGCCGTCATTACCCCGATATCGCCGACCCAGATGACTCCAATGCTGCACTCTTCAACGCTGTCGTCGAGCGGCAGGCGAGCCTCATCGCGCGGTGGCAAGCGGTGGGATTCATTCATGGCGTGATGAACACCGACAACATGTCGCTGGCCGGTGAGACCATCGACTACGGACCCTGCGCGTTCATGGACTCCTACGATCCGGCAACGGTGTTCAGCTCGATCGACACCGGCGGCCGCTACGCTTACGGCAACCAGCCCGCCATTGCGCAGTGGAACCTCGCCCGGCTGGCCGAGGCGATGCTCCCGCTGCTCGATGCCGACAGCGATCGTGCTGTCGAACGCGCCAACGAGGTGCTGGCGCGTTTTGCCGATTCCTTCGAGCGACACTGGCTGGCGGGCATGCGCGGCAAGCTGGGGCTGTTCGGGGCGGAAGCCGACGATCGCATGTTGGCCGGCGATCTCCTGGAGTGGATGCAGCTCAGACGGGCCGATTTCACCAACACGTTCCGTGCGTTGACCCGGGGCGGACGTCCTGACTCATGTACCTCGCCTGATCCCGAGTTCGAGGGCTGGCATGAGCGGTGGACGGCGCGCCGCTCGCGGCAACCACAGCCGCTCGCCAGTTCCGAAGCGTTGATGCGCGGTCACAATCCGGCGGTGATTCCGCGCAACCACAAGGTGGAAGAGGCGCTCGCCGCGGCAACGGCGGCGCATGACTATTCGGCCATGCACCGCCTGCTCGACGTGCTGGCGCGCCCTTACGACTACGAGCGCGAGCCGGACGGCTTCACCGAGCCGATGCCAACCGGTCTCCCCTATCGCACGTTCTGCGGGACGTAAGGCAGAGGGCGCTTCTGCCTTTTGCCTTTTGCCTTAAAACCTCATCAGCAACGTCAGTTGCGCCGCTCGCGCCGCCTGCTGGTTGCGCAACTGCAGGTAGTTCGCGGTGTTGAACACTTCGTTCGCGCCGTTGTAGTTGTACTGCGAGTAGTTGCCCGCGTTCATCAGGTTGAACACCGACACGCCGGCGACGAACTCGCGCTGCTGGGCGAATCGGAACGACTTGTTCAGCGTCACCCCCAGCGTCTGGATCGCCGGCGCCTGGACCTGCCCCTCGCCGCGGGTCGGGTAGACGAACCGCATGCGCGTGGAGAGCGGGTTGCTCTGCGTCGTCCCGTTGGCCAGCCGGATCGACGTGGGCCCGAACACCGCGAGCTGCGGATCGCCAACCGGCAACTGATCGACGATCGGACCAGACCAAGGTCCGGCGAGGATGGTATAGCTGCCGCCCAGCGTCATGTTCCATGGCAGCAGGTAGGTGCCCCCGAATCGCGCCGAGTACTTCTGCCACGTCGGACCGTAGGTGTGCACCGTGGTGCCGGTCGTGATCGGCAGGCTGTTCTCCTCGTTGTTGCCGCGAGGCATGTAGAGCAGCCGGTCACTCGGGAAGGCGTTCGGCTGGATGAATCGCGCCGGATCGGTCGGGTTCCACGTCCCGCCGAACTCTTGCCACTGCCGATTGAATCCACCAAGGAACTGGAACCGGTGCGACATGTTCTTCGCGAAGGTGACCTCGATCGCGCGGTAGTCGAGCGTGCTCCACGAGTTGTTCTGTTGCTGGAAGACGATGCCGCGGTTCGGATCGACAGCGCCGAAGCCGCCGAACGGCTGGTTCGGTCCCGACGGGTAGATGCCGTTGACGTCGACCCGCGCCCAGTTGTCGTTGTACGTGCGCCAGATGCCGGCCACGTCGAGGCTGAACTGCCCGCCGAACTGCCGCCGGACGCCGATGATGTACTCGTCGACGTAGGGCTGGTGGAGGCCGTCGGCGAACTCGTAGTCGGCGATTGACGCCGACCGCGCGGCCGTGTCGACGCTGCTCTCGAAGATTCCGTCGCCGTCGAAATCGTAGGTATCGAACTGCCCGGCCGCCTCGTTGGCGCCGAACAGTGTGATCGCGTCGCGGCCCATCACCTGCTCGTGGACGCGGACGGCGCTGCCCCTGAGGATGGTGCGCGCATCCTTCGTCAGCTGGTAGGAGAAGCCGAACCGCGGCGCGACCTCGGTGCTGGACTGGCGGGTGATGTCGAACACCTTGTCATAGCGCCGGACGAAGTCGGCGCGGACGCCGCCGTTGATCGTGAGCCGCGCGTTCGGGTGCCACGTGTCCTGGACGTAGATGCCGATGTCCCGATCCCGAGCCTCGCGCGTCGTCAGGTTCACCGGCGACTGGTAGCGGCGGTGGAATGGAATCGTGCCGCTGCCCACGTCCCCGGAGACGCGGAGGCGCTGCTCTTCGAGCACGAAGCCGTCGTTGACGTATTGGGTCACCTGGTCGTAGGTGTTGCGTGGCGCCGCGAAGAGGCCGGTCTGGAACTGGTGGTTGCCGGCCCAGCCGTCCTTGAACCAGGTGAGATCGCCGCGGATGATGATCTGCGATGCCGGCTGATAGGAGTAGGACTGCTGGTTGCCGCCTTCGAGAATGCGCCCCGTCCCCTGGAGCGTCGCGCCCGATGGCGTGGCGCTGTCGTGAATGACGATCTGCGGGCCGCTCAGCCCCAGCGCCTCGAAGGTGTTCACGTCGTTGCCGCCCTTGTTGTTGTACGACCCGGTGAACGTAGTCGTCACGCTCTGGCCCCACACCGACGTGATCTTCCCGCTGTAGAGCGAGCCGCCGGTGGACTGCGCCATGATCGGTTCGTAGTTGTATTCGCGGTCGCCGGTCAGCAGCAGCCGATCGCGCTGGTAGAAGCCCTGGACGTCGTGCCGGCCGACCCGGCTGGTCACCTTGAAGAATGGCTGCCAGCTCTCGCTGTCGTTGTCGAAGAGCTCCGCCCCGGGCTTGTAGGCTTCGATCCGCGCCACCTCCGCGGAGGTGCGGCTGATGCCGCTCGAGGAAAGCGCGCGGCGCAGGGCGCCGAAGAACCACACCTGGTCGCGCTTGATCGGCCCGCCGAATGAGCCGTCGAACTGGCGGACATACGCCGTTGTCGGCGTGCCCCCGCTCCCCGGCTTGCATCCCGGCGCGGCCGAGCAGTTGTCCACGTTATTGCCGTTCCAATCGTAGGGCTGGTAGGCGTACGCCGCGCTGCCGCGGAACGTGTTGCCGCCGCTCTTGGTGATGATGTTCATCACCAGGCCGGTACCCATCGGCTCGGCCGCGTCCACGCCGCCGGTCTTCACCTGGGTGTCGGCGACCATGTCGGCGCCCATCGACACGTAGGTGAGCTGCGCGTCGTGGTAGTTGCTGGCAATGGTGCCTTCGAGCTGCAGCACGTGCGCGAAGTGCTCGGTCGCGTGGCCGAAGTAGACCTGCCGGCCGCTCCCATCGTCGAAGCCGCGCGAGATCACCCCCGGCGTGAGCTCGAGGAAGTCGCTGTAGTTGCGGCGTGCCTGGATCGGCATCACCCGCTGGAACTCGCCGTCGATGTTGAGGACGTTGCTCGCCTTGTTGACCTCGATCATCGGCGAGTCGCCGGTGACGGTGACGGTCTCCTGCAGGGTGCTGAGCTGCATCGTGAAGTCGACCTGGAAGGTGGCGCCGGCGCGAAGGAGGATGCCTTCACGCTTGGTGGCCGCGAATCCGGTGAGCTCGGCGGTGACGGTGAAGGTGCCGGGCGGCAGGTTGATCAGCCGGTATTCGCCACGTTCGTTGGTGACAGCCGTCTGCGGACCGAGCATTTCGGGCGACGTGGCCGTAATCGTCACCCCCGGCAGGGCGCCGCCCTGCGCGTCGAGCGCAATTCCGCGAAGCCCTCCGAGACCTTGGGCGTGGGTTGTAAGCGCCGCGGAACCCACGAGTGCGACCGAAACGAGCAGCAGTCGAAGCGTCCTCATGGAACCTCCTCTGAGCAGAGGCGAAGGCAAGTGGGGGGTTTGGGCGGATTATATGCGTTTGTCTCCGGACGTCAATAAATGGCTCCGGCCGGCTAGCGCGCGGTGCCGGCCTGGGTCAGCAGGAATTTGTGCCAGTCGTCACGGTGGCTCGTCACCTGGAGCGGCTTCAGCGCGAGCAGTCCAGTCCTGCCGATCGCATGTTCCAGATACGCGAGCTCAGCGAGCGCCGACGGCAGATCGGCATCGACCGGTACGTCGAGCCCCGCCTCCCGCGCCATCAGCATGGCCTTGGCCTGTACCGACAGCTCCAGCTGGAGCCGCAGCAGGCAGAACATGTCCATGACCACCGCGGGCGCGAACTGCTCGCGCAGCCGCCGCAGGTATTGGCCGAACCGGGTGAACCCGAAGGCGTCCGACGCGACCAGCTGGAGGAGCTCCACGTCGAGATCGAGGCCGGCAACCACCCATTCCCGCGTCGCCGCGTCGCTGCGCTGAAACACGGCGAGTACCAGCACCGGCAGCGCAATCAGCAGGAGCAGCGTCATGGCGACCGGCGGCAACGGAACGTGATTGAAGGCGGAGTGAACGGCGATTGCCGCGGCCAGGCCCGGCGCGAACGACACCACCACGCGATCGGGATGTCGATCGGCGAACGTCTTTGCCACGATGGCGAAGATCGTCGTCGTCGCGCCGTGCAGCATCGCGGTGCCGAGCCCGCGCACGATCCACAGCACGAGCGGCGCGCCGCCGAGCGCGTTCAGGTAGGTGACGTTCTCCACCAGGGCGAACCCGGCGCCAACTGCGAAGCCCTGCACCGCCGCATCCACGAGGAAGCCGACCCGACGCCGCGCGATCAGCAGGCCGATGAACGCGGCCTTCAGAGTCTCCTCGGTGATCGGCGCTACGTATCGGCTGAAGGTGGTGGCGCTCACCGCCAGCGCCGGGTCGAGCCACGCGTGCAGCGCGACGCAGACGAGGGCCACCCCGGCGCCGGCAGCGAGAGCGGCGAGCACCGCGGATCGGTGGACCAGCTTGAAACTGTCCATCACGTGCAACCCGATCACGAACAGCAGGACCGGCACGAAGGCCAGGACGAGGTTCATCGCCGAGTCACCTGAGGACCTTGAGCGAAATCATGACTTCGCGACGAGGCGCCGCGCCCTCTTCGGCCGTGACGCCGGCGCCGCCGGAGAGCGTCAGGTCGAGCGCGGACAGCACGCTGAAGCGCACGTCCAACTGGCCGCCGGCGCTGAGGAGGCCTCGACGAGGGCTGACGTCGATGTCCGTGGTCAGCCCGGTGACGAAGATCGCCGGACGCAGCCACGTCGCGTAGAAGCCCGGCGTCCCGAGATGGCGGAATCGCCACGGCGGCAGCGTCCACTCGACCATCCCCTTCGCAAAGTTGCGGCCGCCAATCTCGTTCAGCTCGGCGCCCGGCAGCGCGTAGTACTCCCGATACCGCTTCTCGTCGCGAACGTCGACGTAATTGTTCCCGAAGCCGCCGAAGAAGAAATTGGCGAACGGGTTCGTGCGATCGGTCGGCGAGAAGCCGGCCGCGGTGCGCAACCACACGGACGAATGACGCAGCCGAAGGCCGAAGCCGCGGTCGTAGGTCGCAAGCAGCTTCGGGACGAACGCGCCGTCGGCAACCTGACCCTCGAACTGCGCTGCCGACTTCGTTCCGGTCTCGTCGTCCACCGACCCGAGCGAGTTGCGCACGTCGGTGAAGATGAGCCCGGCGTTGACGGTGTAGAGCCGATCGACGTCAACCGGCACGTTCTGAAAGTCCGGCAGTCGATCGAGATTGCCGGCGGCAGTGCCGCTGATGTCCAGATCCAGGCGGCGCGGCTCGTCGAAGATCAGGTTGGTCTTGCGGCCGAGCAGGAACTCATAGCCCTTGCGCCCCAGCTTCGTCGGCCCGAACAGATCGTAGAAGTCGGCGCGATTGAGCGAGGCGTGAGCGCGCCAGTCGAACCGGTCGTAGCGCGCATCGAGGTGCACGCGCTCGTCGGCCGGCAGGCCAGTGGCCGGCGCGAACGTCGCCGACATCGAGAGTCGATTGAACTGTAGCGGGTCGGAAAGGTTGACCCGCATCCCGATCGCGGCGCTGTCCTTGTAGCCTTGCAGGATAGGGTAGAACGATTCGCGCCGGAGCCCGCCCGCCAGCCGATACTGCCCCTGTCGCTGCGGCATGCTGTCGAACGGAATGTCCATCGGCGAGCCGACATTCCAGCGTGTCACCTCGGCGTGTTCGGCGGCGAGCCGCTCCGCCGCAAATGTGATGGCGCTCACGTCCTGCAAGGGCGCGGCACGGATCCGCGCCGGCACGAAACCCGCACCGGTATAGCGAAAGACGATCAGCTGGTCGTCGCCGAGAGGAATCGGCCTGAAGAAACCGGTATCGGCGTTGCTCACCGCCTCGAGCTGCCGGGTCGCGATCTCGTAGCGGAAGATGTTCGAGACGCCTGTGTAGTAAGAGCTGCCGTACAGATAACGGCCGTCGGGCGAGAACACGAAGTGGTTCGGGACGGCGGTCCCGAAGTCGAACTCGGCAATCGGCGTCAGGTCGCCGCGGTCGAGGGCGGCGACCGAGAGCACCTTGACGCTCTGCTTGCCGGTGATCTCGCCAAACGACGCCGCAATCTGCGTCCCGTCCGGCGACACGTCCAGATCGTAGACGACGGTGCCGTACGGGAACGTGTGCACCTGCTTCCACTCTGTATACGGCGCCGGAATGCGGACGATGGTGTCGAGGCCGTCGCGCTGCCGGATGCCCCACAACACCCCGGATGCGCGATCGAAGGCGAGGTCGCCGACCCGGGCGTCCTTCTGCAGCCGCGTGGCCCGATGCGAAACCGGGTCGAGCGAAACGAGATCGCGCCACGCGCCGTTGTCGGTGGTGTAGAACAGCGTGCCGGTGGTCGGATGGCGCGCGAGCGAGGTGACGGTGAACACGGTCGGCCCCTTGACGTTCACGAGCCGCGTCACTCCGCCCGTCGCGGTGTCGATCGCGGCAAGATGCGACACGATGCCCGGATAGTTGACGCCCGCGAAGAGCGTCTTCGTCGCCGCGTCGTAGTAGGCACGGGAGACGGAGCCGAGCGCGCGGGTCGTCAGATCCGCCGCCGGCGTCACCGGATGCTCGCGAATCGCCGAGAGGTTCTCTTGCTGGAACGCGGTCTCGTCCGCGATCCAGCGGGCCCACGCTTTCTCGATCGTCGTGCCGAAGACGACCTCGAACTGCGCCGCATAGTAGGCGCGGCTTCCCTCCTTGCGCCCGACCCAGTCGACGATCTTCTCGGGCCCGTAGCTGCGCGCGAGCCAGACCATGAAGCGCGTCCCGTACAGGTAGGAGTTGATTTGCAGCTGGAAGTCCACCTTGACGCCTTCGGAGACCAGGCCGAGCGGATCGTAGAGCGGCGTGCCGTCCTTGACCATCGACCGGAACACCATCTCGTCGTAGCCGCTCTGGGCCCGGCCGAGGCCGCCGGCCATCCAGGTGTCGAAGAACGTGGCCGCGCCTTCGTGGAACCAGCGCGGCGCCGCAACGCGCGGTGTGGTCAGAAAAAAATACAGGATTGATTCGGGCTGCGCCGGCACGGGCGCCACCTTGCCCCCGAACAGGCGACGGAACCGCTTGTCGCCGCGTGTCGCCTGATCCATCGCCACGACATGCAGCAGCTCGTGGTTCATGATGATGTTCATCCGGTCGTTGCCGGCGATGGTCTCGAACGCGAAGTTCAGCGGGGCGATCTGCACCGTCAGCATGTCGCGCGGGACCGAGGTGGCCGACGCATTACCGGCATCCTCGAGATCGAGCATCAGGACGGTCACCTCCTCCGATGGCTCGAAGCCAAACAGCTTCTTGTGGAAATCAAAGGCGTTGAGGAAGGTGCGCGCGGCATGCGGCACCAGGTAGTCCTGCGTGCCCGGCAGGTACACGAAGCGCACACCCTCGGTCTCCGTGGTCGCAAGCTGCGCGGCCGCTCGAGGCGCCAGCGCGGATAACAGCAGCAGCGCGGACAGACAGTGCGAGAGCCTGAAGACCATCGTTGGGGGCGCGGCGTGATGTTATCGCACCGTACACACGCAGGGCCCGGCAGGTTGTGTGCTGCCGGGCCCTGGTGATCGCCGGAGGAGGCGGATCGACCTGGGGAGCCTATTGACGCAGATCGGCGGCGGCAATCGCCTGCGCGAAGCCGGGACTTGCAACCGAGTTGGCGAAGCCGGGATCCGCCAGCGCCCGGACGAGGGCGTCGCTGTGCAGCGCCTGTGCCAGGTTCCCGTTTTGCAGCGCATGGACGAACGACGCGTTGTTGAGCGCGTTGGCGAACACCGGCAGGCGCAGCGCATGCACCAGATCGGGGCTGGTGAGGGCCCGCAGCATCGACTCGTTGGCCAGCGCGCTGCGCAGTGCCGAGTGGCTGCTCAGATACGCGGCGAAATCGGCATTGGCGACCAGGGCCGCGAGGTTGGCGTTGGCAGCGAGGCCGGCGCGCACTTCGGCGGTCCGGAGACGGGCGACGAGGTCGGCGTCGGCAAGCCAGGTGCGGAGTGACGCGTCCTGGAGGTCGGCGCGCAGCTCGGCGTTGTCGAGCAGTTGACGGAGCGCGCCGCTGGCCTGCATCGCTGCAAGCGCGTCGGCCAGCTCGGGGCGGCTCAACTCGGCAGCCAGTCCTTCCGCACTCAGCTGGATTCGCAGCTGGGGATCGGCCAGCAGCTTCATCGCCTCGCGATCCTTGAGGAGCGCGGCAAACGTTTCGCTCTGGATGAACTGCTGGACGGCGGGATCGCCGACGGCGGCGTCGCCGGCGGCCATTTGCGGCGCCGTGTACCGCTTCGCCTGACCGACGGTGCCCTGGACCCCGCCGAGGTCGGGCGGGAAGCCGGTGACCATCAGTACGGCCATCACGAATCCCGCGGCCGCGGCAAGCCCGATCATCATCTTCCTGGTCATGGTTCCTCCATCCGCGCGTCGCGCCCCGGTTCCGGCCGGCTCGCGCCGAACGGTGTCCATGATCGCCGGCCGCATCTGGGCCGGCGGTTCGGCTGCATCCTGCTTCAATTCGTCGAGCGCCGCATCGAGCCGGCCATCGTCTTGTGAGAACATCGCTAACCGTCCCATCCGAATAACCGGGCGCCGAGCTGCTGGCGCGCGGTATGAAGCCTCGATTTCACTGTCTTCACCGGAATGCCCAGCACCGCCGCTACTTCCTCGTAACTGAGCTCGGCGAAATGTCTTAGAACCACCACTTCCCGATATGCCGGCGCCAGTTCCAGCAGCGCCGCCTGGACTCGCCGCGTCCGTTCGCCGGCCTGGAGCGCCTCGAACGGCCCGCCTGTTGCCGGGAGCGCCGCGTCCACTTCCACGTGCGGCCGGCGCGCCCGCCGCTGGTTCAGGCACTCGTTCGAGAGGATGCGGTAGATCCAGCTGAAAAACCGGTGCGCAGGATCGAACCGATGGAGCTGCTCGTAGGCCTTCACGAACGCGGTTTGCGTGGCGTCGCGGGCATCCTCGGGGTTGCCCAACATGCGGAGCGCGACGCGGTAAAGCACACGCTCGTGATGCGCGATCAGCAGCTCGAATGCCGCCGTGTCCCCGTCCAGACAGCGGCGGATGGCGGCGGCATCATCCTCATCTGACTTCAAATACACGGGACGGCCAGAAAAGTTGGCTGGGCCCACGAGCGAAGCCCGGGACGGAAGGCATGGGGGCGGGACGGTTATAGCACGCGAAACGGGTGCTATAGTCCGGGCCCGCACCACGTCCGGACCGTATGAAGCCCCGCCTCCGATGGTCGCTCCAGATTGCCACCTCCGAGCGTTCGGGCGTTCACCTGCTGACCTTGACCGGGCGGCTCGGATCGACCACCGCTGAGGCGCTCCGAGATGTCCTGGATCGGCCGGGTTTCGGCGCGAATTCGCGGGTATTAGTCGATCTGTCCGGTGTGGACTACGTCAGTAGCGCCGGCCTGCATGTGCTCGAGCGGGCCGCGGAGCGAGCCCGAGCCGCGGGCGGGAGGGTCGTGGTCTGCGGGTTGCAGGAGCCGGTCAGGGTCTCGTTCGAGGTCTCTGGGGCCGGCGCCCGGCTGGACATTGCCGAAAGCGTTGCTCAGGCGACCGAACGGCTGGGGACAGTCCCCTGACACTTTTTGACAGGGGACTGTCCCCTGTCACCGGGATGTAATGGGGATGGCCGGGTTCGTTCGGCTATCATGCGCGAACGGCATGCGACACTGGCGATTTCTCTCTTTGTCGGGCGCCCTGCTCCTCGCCTCGATCGGCCTCGCGGCCACCGCGGAAAGGGGGACAGTCCCCTTAGTCGATCCGGATCAGGGGACTGTCCCCACCTCGCCCGCCGCCGCGGCGCAGGCGCCACAGGATGTTGTGGCGCGGACGTGCGTCGGCTGCCACAGCAACCGCGCGAAGGCCGGGAACCTGTCGCTCGAAAGCTTCGCGGTGGACAACGCGGCCGCGGACCGCGACACGGCGGAGAAAATGATCCGCAAGCTGCGCGCAGGGCAGATGCCGCCGCCCGGCGCTCGCCGTCCAGAGCCGGCTGTCCTTGCCGGCCTCGCACACGCGCTGGAAGCGCAGATGGACAAAGCGGAAACGGTGCCGCCGGGACGTCGCACGTTCCAGCGTCTGAATCGCGCCGAATACGCGCAGTCGGTGAAGGACCTGCTCGCCCTCGACATCGACGCCGGCCACTACCTCCCGCTCGATCCGAAGAGCGCGAACTTCGACAACATCGCCGACGCGCAGCTGCTCTCGCCGACGCTGATGCAGTCGTATCTGACCGCGGCGGCGGAGATCAGCCGCCTCGCGGTCGGCGACCCGCGCGCGACGGCCAAGGAAGTGACCTTCAACGTGCCGCGCTGGACCTCCCAGCGCGAGCAGGTGGAAGGCGCCCCGTTCGGCACCCGCGGCGGACTCGCCGTCGAGCACACGTTCCCCGCTGACGGCGATTACCGCTTCCGCGTCTCGTTCTATTACGAAACCACCGGCGCGCTCTACGGCAACGGCCGGGCCGCGCTGCACACCGCTGAGAAGCCGGAG
This sequence comes from uncultured Acidobacteriota bacterium, assembly GCA_963709325.1. GTDB lineage: Bacteria > Acidobacteriota > Vicinamibacteria > Vicinamibacterales > UBA2999 > VFZN01. Next base: position 2,659,701 of record CAVPVV010000003.1, read on the forward strand.
CAGATCGAAATTTCGATCGACGGCGTCCGGGCGGCGCTGCTCGACATCGACCGCTGGATGAACTCCTCCGATCCGGACGGCCTCAACCTCGCCACCGAGCCGATCCGCATCACCGCCGGCCCGCACCGGATCGCGGCGGCGTTCCTCAAGCGGTTCGAAGGGCCCGTGCAGGACCTCATCTCGCCGCTCGACTGGTCGATTGCCAGCACCAGCATCGCCGACGCCTACGGGTTTACGACCCTGCCGCACCTGCGCGACATGGCGATCACCGGGCCGTTCTCGATCAGCGGCGTCTCCGAGACGCCGAGCCGCACGACCATCTTCACGTGCCATCCGAAGACCGCGCCGCAGCAGGCGACGTGCGCCAAGGAGATCATCGACCGGCTTGCCACTCAGGCCTATCGACGCCCTGTCACCGAGCGCGACTCGGGAGCGCTGATGGCGCTGTACCAGAAGGGGGCGGCCGACAGCGGTTTCGAGGCCGGGATCCGCCAGGCGATTGAAGGCATCCTTGCCAGCCCGCGGTTCGTGTTCCGGTTCGAGGAGCGGCCGGCCACCGCGCGCGCCGGGCAGACTTACGTTCTTTCCGACTTCGACCTCGCCTCGCGGCTCTCGTTCTTCCTCTGGGCGAGCGGACCCGACGACACGCTGCGCAAGCTGGCCGCCGGTAACCGCCTGTCCGCGCCGGGCGTGCTCGAGCAGCAGGTGAAGCGGATGCTCGCCGACCCGCGGGCCGAGGTGCTGTCGTCGCGCTTTGCCGCGCAGTGGCTGCGGCTGCAGGATCTCGACAAGCTGAACCCCGACGTCCGCTACTACCCGGACTTCGACGAGCAGTTGAAGCAGGCGATGCGGCGCGAGACCGAGTTGTTCTTCACGAACCTGGTTCGCGAGGATCGGCCGGTGCTCGACCTCTTCACCGCCGACTACACGTTCGTCAACGAGCGGCTCGCCACGCACTATCACATGCCCGGCGTTGTCGGCAGCGACTTCCGGAAGGTGAGCTACCCCGACGAACGCCGCCGCGGCATTCTCGGCCACGGCAGCGTGCTGACCCTGACCTCGCATGCCGATCGCACGTCGCCGGTGCTCCGCGGCAAGTGGGTGATGGAGGTGCTGCTCGGCACGCCGCCGCCGGCGCCGCCGCCGAACGTGCCCGATCTCGACGCGACCCCGGACGCCGAAGACGGCCGGATGCGGACCGTGCGCGAGCGGATGGAGGCGCACCGCGCGAACCCGGCCTGCAACTCGTGCCACCGGATGATCGACCCGATCGGGCTGTCGCTCGACAACTTCGACGTGACCGGCGCCTGGCGGATTCGCGACAACGGCATGCCGGTGGATGCGGCGAGCACGTTCTACGACGGCACGCCGCTCGGCGGTCCCGCCGATCTTCGCAGGGCGCTGCTCTCTCGGACCGACGTGCTGGTCCAGACCTTCGCGGAGAACCTGATGACCTATGCGCTGGGGCGGCGGTTGTCGGCGGCCGATATGCCGGCCGTGCGCGCCCTGGTCCGCCAGGCGGCCGCGCAGGATAACAAGCTGTCGGCCTTCGTCACGGGAATCGTGAAGACGTCGGCGTTCCGCGAGAAGGGTGCCGACGAGCCGTCAACGACCGCAGTCGCGGGCAGGAACTAGAACCAGGAACCAGGAACTAGGAACCAGGAACTAGGAAGCCGGGAAGCAGGAGTCATCCATGAGCGTTATCGAGGCCAAGCACGTTCCACGACGGACGATGTTGCGGGGGCTCGGGGCCACGTTGGCCTTGCCGTTCCTCGATGCGATGGTCCCGGCACGGGCGCGATGGGAGACGGTGGCACGCGCTGCCGGAGTCGATCGGACGCGGCTGGTGTGCATCGAGATGGTCCACGGCGCGGCCGGTGCCTGCGAGTGGGGCGCGTCGCAGCACATGTGGTCGCCGATCGCGGCGGGGAACGCCTTCGACCTCTCGCCCACCGCGCTGGCCCCGGTCGAAGGCTTCCGCAAATACCTGACCATCGTCAGCGACACCGACGTCCGCGGCGCGGAGGCGATCACGCCGCCCGAGATCGGCGGCGACCACTTCCGCTCGAGCGCGGTGTTCCTCACCCAGACGCATCCAAAGCAGACCGAGAGCTCGGACGTCCGCGCCGGTGTGTCGCTCGACCAGATTTACGCGCAGCGCTACGGCCAGGACACGCCGATCCCGTCGATGCAGCTGTGCATCGAGAACGTGGACCAGGCTGGCGGCTGTGCCTACGGCTACTCCTGCGTCTACACCGACATGATCAGCTGGTCGTCGCCGACCGAGCCGCTCCCGATGATTCGGGACCCGCGGATGGCGTTCGATCAGCTGTTCGGCGCCGGCGGATCCGCCACCGAACGCGCCTCGCGCCGCCGTTCCACCGGCAGCGTCCTGGACTTCATCACCAACCAGGTTGCCGATCTGAACAAGAAGCTCGATCCGAGCGACCGCCAGCGCATGGATCGGTACCTTAGCGATGTCCGCGAGATCGAGCGGCGCATCCAGCTGGTCGAAACGCGCAACCAGTCTGGCGAAGCGCGCGAGCTGCCCGGCGCGCCGGCCGGCGTACCCGATTCATTCGACGAGCACGTCAAGTTGATGTTCGACCTGCAGGCGCTCGCCTTCCAGGCCGACGTCACCCGCGTGTTCTCGTTCAAGATGGGCCGTGACGCGTCGAGCCGCGTCTATCCGGAAAGCGGCGTGACCAAGGGGTTCCACCCGGCGTCGCACCACGGCAACAAGCCGGCGAACGTCACCGAGTTCTTCCAGATCAACAGGTACCACGCCAGCCTGCTGCCGTACTTCATGGCCAAACTCCAGTCCATGGACGAGGGCGGCCAGTCGCTGCTCGACAAGAGCCTGATCATCTACGGCTCGCCGATGGGCGACGGCAACGTGCACAACCACAAGCGCTGCCCGCTGGTCCTGCTCGGCGGCGCGCAGGGCAAGTTGAAGGGCAACGTTCATCACCGCGCCGAAGCGGGCACCTCGATGGCCAACGCGATGCTCTCGGCGATGCACATGATCGGGCTCGACGACATCACGCAGTTCGGCGACTCGACGGGGACGCTGGCGCTGTAGGTTCGCGGGGTTCTCGGGGTTCTCGAGGTTCTCGGGGTTCGCGTGGTTCTCGAGGTTCGCAGGGTTCTCGACGGGGTGCTGGGATGAGAGCGATTCAACGGATGATTGGCGCAGGGCTGGTCGCTTTTCTGGCTGCCGGTGCGGGTTCACTAGTGGCTCAGGGAGTGCCAGCCTCGCCAATTGCCGATGCCGCAATGCGCGGCGACGCCGCCAAGGTAAAGGCGCTGATCGCCCAGCGAGCCGACGTCAACCATGCGCAGGGTGATGGCATGACCGCGCTGCACTGGGCGGCGCGAGGCGGCCAGGCGGGTGTCGTCACCGCGCTGCTCGAGGGCGGCGCCAACGTCAAGGCCGCGACCCGGCTTGGCGGCTATACGCCGCTCCACCTCGCAGCCCAGGAAGGACACGGCGCGATCGTCCGCGCGCTGCTGGCGAAGGGCGCCGAGGCCGGCGTGGTCACGACGACCGGCGTGGTGCCGCTCCACTTCGCGGCCGCAGCTGGAAACGTGGACGTCATCTCGGCGCTGCTCGACAAGGGCGCGGACCCGAACGCGAAGGAGCCGCAATGGGGCCAGACGCCGCTGATGTTCGCCGCTGCGGCCGGGCGGACCGAGGCGGTGAAGCGGCTCGCGACCGGCGGCGCGGACCTGTCCGCCGCCGCGAAGGTCGTAGACATCAGCGAGCGCAACCGCGAGGACTCAGCCGAGAGCCGGGCCCGCAACGCCCGCATTGCCGCCATCCAGAAGCAGCGCGCCGCCGAACGCGCCGCCGCCGGGCTGCAGCCGATCAGCGGCGCCCAGCGCGGAGCACGTGCCGGCAACGACGACTCGGGCAACGAGCCAGAGCCGCTCGGCTACGCCGAACTGGTCGGCGTCCACGGCGGTCTCACGGCGCTCCTCCTCGCGGCACGGGACGGCCATGCCGAGACGGCGCTCGCATTGATCGACGCCGGCGCGAAGATCAACCAGGTGAGCGCCGGGGATCACACGAGCCCGATCCTGATGGCAACCATCAACGGCCACTTCGATCTCGCGAAGCAGCTGCTCGATCGCGGCGCGGACGTGCGGCTGATCAGCGACGGCGGCGCGGCGCCGCTCTATGGCGTGCTCAACATGCAGTGGGCCCCGAAGGCGCGGCATCCGCAGCCGGCCGACTACATGCAGCAGCAGATCGGCTATCTCGAGCTGATGGAGGCGATTCTCGAGAAAGGCGCCGACGTCAACGCCCGGCTCACCAAGTCGCTCTGGTACACCACCTACAACCGCGATCTCCTTGGCGTCGATCGCACCGGCGCGACCGCGTTCTGGCTGGCCGCTTACACGCTCGATATCCCGGCGATGAAGCTGCTGCTCCGCTACGGGGCAGACCCGAACATCCGCACCGCGAAAGTGCCGGAACGTTACGAGGAAGGCGGCCCGGATCCGAATGCTCCCGATCGCTCGGGACTGCCGCCGGTACCGTGGGGCGGACCTGCCGTCGCGCCGATTCACGCCGCGTCGGGCGTCGGCTACGGTCTCGGTTTCGCCGGCAACACGCACCGACACGTGCCCGATGGCTGGGTGCCGGCCGTGAAGTTCCTGGTCGAAGAGCTCGGCGCCGACGTCAACGCCCGCGATCACAACGGCTACACGCCGCTGCACCACGCCGCGGCCCGCGGCGACAACGACCTGATTCGCTATCTCGTCTCGAAGGGCGCGGATCCCAAGGCCGTCGCCCGCAGCGGGCAGACGACAGCGGACATGGCGAACGGCCCGGTGCAGCGCATCCAGCCGTATCCGGAAACGATCAAGCTGCTCGAGAGCCTCGGCGCCGTGAACAACAATCGCTGCGTCAGCTGCTGAGATCAGATCAGCCGTGCTTAATCGCGATCGTCTTGAGCACGGTAAACGACATCAGCGCTTCGAACCCCTTCTCACGCCCGTGACCGCTTGATTTCACACCCCCAAACGGCAGCTCCACACCGCCGCCCGCGCCGTAGTTGTTGATGAACACCTGGCCGCAGCGCAGCTGGCGCGCCATCCGCATCTGCCGGCCGCCGTCGCGGGTCCAGACACCCGCCACCAGCCCGTAATCGGTCCCGTTCGCCAGCCGCACCGCCTCCGCCTCGTCGTCGAACGCCATCGCGGCCAGCACCGGCCCGAAGATTTCACGCTGGGCGAGGTCGCTCGTGTGCGGCACGTCGCGCAGGAGCACCGCCGCCTGGTAATAGCCGGCGCTGGACGCCTCGGCGTGGAGCACGCCGGTGGCGGCGACCGGAATGCGCTCGTCCTCCGCCTGGCGCAGAAAACGTCTGACGACGTCGAACTGTTTGCGGTTGACGAGCGGACCCATCTCCAGCTCGAGGCGCGGCGGGCCGGCCCGCAGGCCGCTGAACGTCGTGGCCAGCCGATCGAGCACGGTCTCGTAAATGCTCCGCTGCACGAGCAGCCGGCTGCCTGCCGAACACGTCTGCCCCGCGTTCTGGACGATCGCGTTCACGATCACCGGCAGCGCCGCGTCGAGGTCGGCATCCTCGAAGACGATCTGCGGCGACTTGCCGCCCAGCTCCAGCGTGACCGGGCAGTGCCGTTTCGCTGCGGCCTCCGCCACCAGTCGTCCGGTCACCGTCGATCCGGTGAACGAGATGTGATCGACTCCGGGATGCGCCGTGAGCGCCGCGCCAGCTTCGTGACCGTAACCGGTGACGACGTTGAGAGAGCCGGCCGGGAAGCCGATCTCGGCGGCCAGTTCCGCGAGGCGAAGGATCGACAAGCTGGCGTCCTCCGCCGGCTTCACCACGCACGCGTTCCCCGCGGCCAGCGCCGCACCCACGGTGCGCCCGAAAATCTGCATCGGGTAGTTCCACGGGATGATGTGGCCGGTAACGCCGTGCGGCTCGCGGATCGTCAGGACGGTGTAGCCGGTCTCGTAGGGCAAGGTCTCGCCGTGCAGCTTGTCGGCGGCGCCGCCGTAGTACTCGAAGTAGCGGGCGAGCGCGGCGGCATCGACGCGGGCCGTCTTCATCGACTTGCCGGTGTCGCGGGCCTCGAGCTCGGCGAGCTCCTCGGCCCCTTCGGTCACCGCCGCCGACAGCTTGAGCATCAGCCGTCCACGTTGGGCAGCCGACAGCCGTCCCCACGGGCCGTCGAACACGTCGCCGACCGCCGACCGGGCCGCGGCGACGGCCCGAGCGATGTCGGCGTCGGTGCCGCGGGCGATCTCGCCGAACGGTTCGGCCGTGCTCGGATCGATCGCCGGGATGGCACCGCCCTGGCTCGCCGGCGTCCAGGCATTGGCGATGAAGTGCTGCTGGGTCATCCGTTCAGGATAACGCCTCGGGCTGCGGGGTGCGATCCGGGCGGCGCGGAGGCCGCTGTATACTCGCGCCGTTTCGGCAGGACCTCATGACGCACACCGCTGCACGTCGACTCCTGATCGCCCTTGTACTCGTCGGTCTCGCGCTGGCTGCTCCGTCCGCGCGGCAACCCGCCGCCAAGCCAGCCAAGCTGGCTCTCGTCGGCGGCATGGTGCTCGATGGCTACGAAGCGCCTCCGATCCACAACGCCGCCATCCTGATCGACGGCGATCGCATCGTCCGCGTCGCGCCGGCCGCGCAGGTTACCATCCCGCCCGAGTATCAGGTCATCGATACGAGCGGCCGGACGATGATGCCGGGGATGATCGAGCTGCACGCGCACCTGATCATCCTCGGCCACGGCAACTACAACGTCTGGTTTCCCTGGGTCGCGAAGCAGGGACCCGACATGCTCGGCAAAGTGATGGAGATCTCCGCGAAACAGCTGCTGATGGCGGGAATCACTTCAGCGGTAGACCTCGGCGCGCCGCTCAAGGAAAGCCTCGCGATTCGGGATCGCATCAATAAGGGCGAGATCCCGGGACCGCGGATGTCGATGAGCGGCCCGTGGATCACGCGGCAGGGCGGCGGCATGACCGACCAGTTCGGAGGGATTGCCGTGACGAGCAGCGCCCAGGCGGCGGCCGAGGTCGAGAAGCTCGCGCAGGCCGGCGTGGACGTCATCAAGGCGCATTCCGGGCTGACCCGCGACGACTACAAGGCGATTGCCGACACCGCGCACAAGCACAACATCCGCGTCCACGCCCACGTCTACGCCGAAGAGGACGTTCGCAACGCGCTCGAAACCGGCATCGACGTGCTGAGCCATGCCGGCTCGGCCGGCACCGCGCCGCCCTACAGCCAGCAGCTGATTACCGACATCGTCAACGCCGGCCGTCCGGTGGTGATCACCGCGGCGCATCGCGCGTGGGTCTATCCCGACACCGCCGTCTTCCCTGAGCGGCTGCAGGATCCGAAGCTGAAGAAGGACTTCCCGCCGGCGGTGTACGCCGAAGTCCAGGACTCGCTCAAGAACTGGCGAGCGCTCCCCTATTTCGGTCGCACCGATCGCGAGATGGTGTTCCGCGAACGCGGCGTGAAGCAGTTCACCGAGTCTGGCACGGTGCTCGGTATGGGCACCGACTCCGGCACGCCGATGAACTTTCACACCGAGGCGCTCTGGCGCGAGGCAAAGGTCCACGTCGACATGGGGATGCCGGCGATCAAGGTGATTTCCTCGTTGACGAGGATCGGCGCCAACATTCTCGGCAAACAGCGCGACCTCGGCACGATCGAACCCGGCAAGCTGGCCGACATCATCGTCGTGGACGGCAATCCCCTGTACGACATCACCGCGCTCGCTCACGTCGAAACGGTCGTGAGAGGCGGTCGGGTCTACAAGAGCGTTGCATCGACTCCGACGGGAGGCCAGTCGCAATGAACGCCCCACTCGGTCAAGGCCGCCGTCACTCTCGTCGCCTTGCCGCGCTGCTCGCCGCGCCGGCGCTGGCGTCAATCGTTCTCGTTGCCCAGGCGCCGCGGACGCTTGGAGTGGACAGCTCGGGTTTCGATCGATCGATCCGGCCGCAGGACGACTTCAACGGCTTCGTCAACGGAACGTGGATGCGGAAGACCGAGATCCCGCCGGATCGCTCGACGTGGGGCTCGTTCCCCGAGTTGAGTGAGAAGAGCGAGGCAGCGCTCAAGGAGATCGTCGACACCGCCGTGAAGACCCCGGCGACCGCCGGAAGCGAACGCCAGCAAGTGGCCGATTTCTACTCGAGCTTCATGGACACGGCGGGTATCGAGTCGTTGGGCATCGAGCCGCTCGGCCCCGAACTGAAGCGCATCGCGGCCGTCTCGGCGACGGCGGACCTGCCGGCCCTGTTCGGACACCTGGCTCACATCGGCGTGTCAGGCCCGTTCGTGGCGGGCGTCGGCCAGGACCAGAAGCAGTCGGACACCTACATCACGCTCGTGAGCCAGGGCGGCCTCGGGATGCCCGATCGCGACTATTACCTTCGCAACGACGCGAAGTCCGCGGCCACCCGCGCGGCCTACGGGACCTACATCACGACGCTCCTCGCGCTCGCCAAGCAGCCGGATCCATCGGGATCAGCACAGCGAATCGTGGCGCTTGAGACGCGCCTGGCCGAGCGGCAGTGGGATCGCGCGCGAACCCGAGATCGCGACGCCACCTACAACAAGATGGACGTCATCGGCCTGACCGGGTTGACGCCCGGCTTCCAGTGGACCACCTACTTCAGGGCGGCCGGCCTCGAAGCCAGCAACGTCGTGGTCAGACAGCCGGACTACTTCTCGGCGCTGGACGTGATCGTCCGCGAGACGCCAATCGCAACCTGGAAGGAAGCCCTGACCTTCCGGCTGCTCTCCACCTATGCCGACGAACTGCCCGCGGCCTTCGGAGACGCGCAGTTCGAGTTTCGAGGCAAGGCGCTGAGTGGCCAGCAGGAGATGCGGCCGCGCTGGAAGCGTGGCATCTCGGAAGTCGAAGCGGCGCTCGGCGAGGCGCTGGGCCGACTTTATGTCGAGAAGTACTTCGCGCCGGACGCGAAGGCGCGAATGGATCGGCTCGTCAAGAACCTGCTCGCCGCGTTCGGCAAAGGCATCGACGATCTGGACTGGATGGGCGCTGAGACCAAGGCGCAGGCCCATGCCAAACTTGCGAAGTTCACCGTCAAGATCGGGTATCCGGACAAGTGGCGCGATTACACGGGGCTCACCGTCAAGAAGGACGACCTGCTCGGAAACGCCATGCGGGCGATTCAGTTCGAATACGACGACATGACGGGACGGCTCGGCAAACCGGCGGATCGCGCGCGATGGGGCATGACTCCCCAGACCGTCAACGCCTACTACAACTCCACCAACAACGAGATCGTGTTCCCCGCCGCCATCCTCCAACCGCCGTTCTTCAATGTCATGGCTGACGACGCGGTGAACTACGGGGCGATCGGCGCCGTGATCGGGCATGAGATCAGCCACGGCTTCGACGATCAAGGCAGCAAGTCGGACGGCGACGGCAACCTCCGTAACTGGTTCACGCCCGCCGACCTCAAGGCCTTCCAGGAGCGCACCGGCAAGCTCGCCGAGCAGTACGCCGCCTACAACCCGATCGATGATCTTCACATCAACGGCCGGTTGACACTCGGCGAGAACATCGGCGATCTCAGCGGCCTGGCGGTTGCCCTGCGCGCGTACCAGATGTCGCTCGGCGGCGCGCCGGCCCCCGTGATCGAGGGGTTTACCGGCAATCAGCGCTTCTTCCTCGGCTGGGCGCAAGTGTGGCGGACACGGATGCGCGACGACGCGCTGCGACAGCAACTCCTGACCAATCCTCACTCGCCTGGCCAGTACCGGGCGTTCGTGCCGCTCACGAACATGCAGGCGTTCTACGATGCGTGGGACGTGAAGCCGGGCGACGGCATGTACCGCCCACCGGAAGCGCGAGTCAAGATCTGGTAAGAGGCGAGCGCCCGGGCGCCCATCCGGCGCCCGAGAGTGTAGGATGTGCGGCATGACGCAGGACCGCCATAGCCGCCGCTCCTTCCTGACCGCAACCAGCGCCTCGCTTGCCGCCATCGCTGGCGCGCCGGAGCTGGCCGCTCACGTGGAGGCCGCCCAGCAAGCGCCCGGCGGCGCGGGAGGCCGCGACCCGGATCTCATCGTCGTCAACGCGAAGGTCTACACGATGGATCCGCAGGCGCCGCGCGCCGAGGCGTTTGCGGTCACCGGGGGCCGCTTCACGGCGGTCGGATCGACCAGCGACATCAAGGGCCTCGCCGGGAAGAACACGCAGACCTTCGATGCCAAGGGCATGACGGTCGTACCCGGCTTCATCGACACCCACAACCACGCCGGCGGCGAAGTGCTGCTGAACGAAGTGCTGGTCGGCAACCCGTTCGAGGTGGAGTTCGTCAGCATCCGCAGCATCATCGGCAAGCTGCGGGAGCGCGCCTTGCAGCTGCCGCCGGGAACCTGGGTCGAGGGTTTCTTCTTCGACGACACCAAGCTGACCGACAAGCGGGCCCTCAACATCCACGATCTCGACGAGGTCTCGAAGGACCATCCGGTGATCGTCCGGCATCGCGGCGGGCACACCTACTTCTACAACAGCAAGGCCTTCGAGATGGCCGGCATCACGAAGGGCACGCCGAATCCGATGGGCGGCACCTACGACAAGGACGAGAAGGGCGAGCTGAACGGACGCGTGACCGATCTCGCGTCGGCGCCGTTCAACAAGGTGGGGGACCGGCGCACCTACAGCGCGACCGAGACCGAGCAGCGGGCCCGGGACGGCATCGCGCACATCTCGAAGCAGTTCACGCGCTACGGCCTGACCACCGTCCACCATGAAGGCGGAAACCTGCAGGCGATGCAGGACGTCCGCGCCCGCGGCGATCTCAAGCACCGCATCAGCTTCGAGACGAGCGGACGTGTCCTGGAGGCGATGATCACCGCCGGCATACAAACCGGCTTTGGCGACGACTGGATCAAGTTCGGCGCGACCTCCGAACACACGGTTGACGGCTCGTTCTCCGAGCGGACGATGGCGATTAGCACGCCGTATCCGAACGTGACGCCACCCTACAAGGGGAATGTCACCGAGACTCAAAAGACGCTCGACGAGTGGGTCGAGCGGGTCCATCGAGCCGGAATCCAGGTGAACTGTCACGCCAACGGCGACGTGGCGATCGACATGTATCTCACCGCCGCCGAGCGCGCGCTGAAGGCGGTGCCGCGCCCGAACGCACGCCCGAAGATCACGCACTGCACGTTGGTCAATGCCGATCTGATTCGCCGCATCAAAGCGATCGAGGCGGTGCCCGCACTCTTCACCACCTACGCGTTCTACAACCCCGACAAGTTCGTGTACTACGGCGAAGAGATGATGAAGAACTGCATGGCGTTCCGCTCGCTGCTCGACGCGGGAATCCACGCCGCGGCCGGCTCCGACTTCAGCCCGGGCCCCTTCGCGCCGCTCATGGGCATCCAGGGCATGGTCACGCGCAAGGGCTGGGACGGCAAGATCTGGGGCGCGAACCAGAAGGTCAGCGTCAGCGAAGCGATCGCGATCAACACCTTCAACGGCGCGTGGGCCTCAGGCGAGGAGTCGCTCAAGGGATCGATCACGACCGGCAAGCTCGCCGACTACGTGGTTCTCGCCGACGATCCGCACACGATCGATCCCGAGAAGATCAAGGACATACAAATCGTTCGCACGGTCGTCGGCGGGTCGATTTCGTACCAAGCGTAGGGTCGTATGAAACCCATTCGGCAGCCCACCAGGCGCAGCTTCCTGACCGCAGCCGGCGCGGTCACGGTCGGCGCCAGCACGCCCTTGCCGGCCCTCGGGGCGTGGTCCGCGCAGGCGACCCCCGCGAGCCCGGCGCTCGACGACACGGCGCGCCTGCTCAAGTCGCTCTCCGAGGCTCCCGGCCCATCAGGATTCGAAGAAGAGGTCCGCAAGATCGTCGTCGGCGAGTTCTCCGCCCTTGGCGCGAAGGTCGAGTACGACGGACTCGGCTCGGTGCTGGCGACATTGCCGGGCGGCGCCGCGAGCGGACCGCGAGTGATGGTGACGGCGCATCTCGACGAAGTCGGGCTGATGGTGCAGCACATCACGCCCGAGGGCTTTCTCCGAGTGAAGACGCTCGGCGGCGTCCTCGAACAGGGGTTGCCGGATCAGCGCTGGACGATTCTCGGCAGGAACGGCCCGGTGCCGGCAATCAGCGGGTTGCGCACCACCCACGTCCTTCCTGCATCGCAGCGCGGTGTGGTCTGGCCGCTCGAAGAAACGTTTCTCGATGTGGGGGCCGGTTCGCGCGAGGAGGTCGAGAAAATGGGAATCCGGCCGGGCGACGGCATCGCGCCGATGAGCAGTTTCCTCGCTCTGCCGAACGGCCGCTACGCCGGCAAGGCCTGGGACGATCGCGTCGGTCTCGGCGTGATGATTGCTGCCTCGCGCCGGATTCGCGCGGACAACATCGCGCTGCGGACGCCGATCGTCTGGGTCGCGACAACGCAGGAGGAGATTGGCCTGCGCGGCGCGCAAACGGCCGTACAGAAAGCCCGCCCGGACCTGGGGATTTCGATCGAGGCCGGCGTATCCGCGGACTACCCGGCCATCACCCCGACGCAGGCACAGGAGAAGCTGGGCGCCGGTCCCGGGCTCTTCCTCCTCGACAGCACGATGATCCCGAACCGCAAGCTGCGCGACTTCTTCTTCGACGTCGCGCAGCAATCGAAGATTCCGCTGCAGCCGAACGTGCTCACCGGCTACGGCGAGGACGGCGCGGAGATCCAGCGCTACGAGAGCGGCCGTCCGGTCGTGAACATGACAGTGCCGACGCGGTATCTCCACTCGCACACCGGCATCATCCAGCGCACCGACTTCGATCGCGCCGTCGATCTGCTCGTCCAGGTTCTCACCCGCCTCGACGCAGGGAAGGTCACTGAGTTGGCGAGCTTCGCGCCCTGACAGGCCGCTGAACAACGCGGCCTGAAGGCAAAAGGCAAGACCTTGCGGCCTTGCGTTTTCTGCTTTGCCTTCTGCCTTCTGCCTTGACCTATTGCGGCTTCAGGAGCCGCTTGTACTTTTCCGTCAGTTCGTCCTGTCTCGAGGGACGCTTCACCGGGCGTCCCTTGACGAACACGTGTTCGGCGACGGTCGCGAACTCGAACGGGTCGCCGCTCCACACCACCACATTCGCGTCCCGGCCCGGTTGCAGCGAGCCGACGCGATCGGCAACGCCGAACTGCTCGGCAACGGTGAGCGTTACGGCCCTGAGCGCCGCGTCCCAGCCCAATCCGTAGGCAACGGCGCTTCCGGCCTCCTGCCGGATGTTCCGCACGTTGAACGCTTCTCCAGGAGAACCAAGAATCGCGAGGGGCACGCCGGCTTTGGCCAGCAGTCCGGCGTTCTCCTGCCGCTGGCCGAGGCTCGCGAAGCTCGATGGGATGTTGTCGAGCCCGCCGGTGAGCACCGCGACCTTCTCCGATGCCAGTCGGCTGGACACCTTCCACGCCTCCGCGCCGCCCAGGATCATGATCTTGAGATTGAGCTCGCGCGCGAGATCGAGCGCCATCTCGATGTCGGCGGCGCGGTCCACGGCGACGACCAGCGGCAGCCGGCCTTCGGCCACCGGGATCATCGCCTCGAGGTCGGCGCGCCGGGCCGAGAGATCGCGCGAGTTGCCGGCTTCGTAGGCGTCGCGGCGCGATGCAAACGCGCGAACGTCGCCGATCAACTCGCGGAAGCGCTGCACCAGCTCGCCACGCGCCGACGCGCCGGCGCCCGCTGCCGATCCGAGCTGGCCGAACATCGCCACCGGTGCGCGGCGGACGATGTCACTACGTGAGCCGTCCGAGAGATCGACGATGGCGGCCTGGCCGCTTATCAGGTTGCGCCCGCCCGGCGCGACGACGACGCTGGTCACACCCTCATTGCGCGCCGGTTCCCACAGGACGGTCGAGGGGTTGAGGCCTTCCCAGACGCGGAACGAGGCGGCCACCGAACGATCGCCCTTGGCGCTGGCGTCGTTGGCTTCAGGCACCGCGCCGATCTCGACGACGCCGAGGCCGCTGGCCGCGTAGATGAGGCCGGGCGTCACCCACTTGCCCTTCGCGTCGATGCGCGTCGCGCCGGCTGGGATGGAGACATTGGCGCCCACCTCCTTGATTGCGCCGTTGTCGATCAGGACGGTCGCGTTCTCGATCGGCGGCCCCGATACGGGGTAGACCTTGCCGCCAACGATCGCAACGGGTTGGGCCAGCGCGGACGCCGCGAAACCCAGGACGGCCGCAGCCGCGAACGCTGCTGCACCGATTGTGCGCCGGCCGCTCATCGCCCGCCTCCGTTCGTGGTCGTCGGCACGAATCCCAGCTCGAAGTCGGTGCGCCACCGGCTGGCCGGATCGTTGCGATCGAACATCTGCGCCCCATCGATCCAGACCCGCTCGGCGCGCGAGTAGACGGAGAACGGATCCGCCGACCAGAGCACGAGGTCGGCGTTCTTTCCGACCTCGATCGTGCCAATCCGATCGTCGAGGCCGAGCGCCCACGCCGCGTTCACCGTGATCCACTTGATCGCATCGTCCTTGGTGACTGGAATGCCGGCGGCGTTGCCGGCCGCCATTCCCTTGGCCGCCTCCTGGTTGAGCCGCTGCGATCCCGAGGGATCGTCGGAGTGGACGATTGCGCGGGCGCCGGCCGCGTGGACGATCGCCAGGTTGGTCTTGATGCCGTCGATCGCCTCCATCTTGAAGCCGCCCCAGTCGGCCCAGAGTGACCCCGAGATACCTTCCTTCGCGAGCAGCGGCGCGATCTTGTAGGCCTCGACACCGTGGTGGAACGAGCGGATCTGGTAACCGAACTCCTTCGCGATGTCGATCATCTGAGCCATCTCGTCGGCTCGATAACAGTGGTTGTGGACGAGAATATTGCCCCGCAGAACCTCGGCGAGCGTTTCCAGCCCGAGGTTGCGCTCGGGCGGATCGCCCGCGTGGTTCGCGTTCCAGGCATCCCAGCGGCGCCGGTAGCGCTCCGCTTCGATCCAGGCGGCACGATAGCCGGCGACATTCCCCATCCGCGTTGACGGGCCGCGCGTCTCGTAGACGCGTTTCGGGTTCTCGCCGCAGGCCATCTTCAATCCGTACTTGGCGCCTGGAAACTTCATTCCCTGCACGGTGGTGGACGGCACGACCTTGAGGGTCACGCCGCGGCCGCCAATCAGGTTGGCCGAGCCGGGCAGCACCTGCATCGTCGTCACGCCACCCGCGAGATCGCGCGGGAACTGCGGATCCTGCGGCCAGACCGAGTGCTCGGCCCAGACATTCGCGGTCACCGGATTGGTCATTTCATTGCCGTCGCTGAGCGCGGCGCCGCCCGGCGCGGCGTAGACGCCGATGTGCGAATGCGTGTCGATGATGCCGGGGGTGAGAACCTTGCCTTTCCCGTCGATCGCCGTGGCGTCGGAGGGCGCGTTCACCGAGGCGCCGACCGCGGCGATCTTCCCGTCACGAACCAGCACCGAGCCGCTCGGGATGGTCGGCCCGGCCGCGGTCATGATGGTGACGTTGCGAATCACGAGCGGGGGCGCAGGACGGCGCGTATAGGTGCTCGGAAACGGATCCGCGTTTGGCAGCGAGACGCCTCCGGTGCCCGGGGCCGGCTTGTCCTGCGAGGGTTGAGCGGGCGAGGCCTGTCGGGCGAGCGCGACGGGCGAGAAGACACACGCTGCCAGCAGACCCCACACGCACGAAGCGCGAAGGAAGGAACGCATCGATGGCTGACCTCCTGACGGCGGCCAGCATAACAGGCGGCTGAACTTCGCCGCCTGAAGGCAGAAGGCAGAAGGCGGAAGGCAGAAGGCGGAAACGCAGCTATGCCGGGTTCGACGCGCCGGCAGCCTCGAACGCGGCGGCAGGAACCGGCTCCATCGGGCTTGCCGCGTGCCGCTTCTCCAGCATCGACACGAACCGGCAGATATGACGGTAGATGACGAGGCGCTGGAGCGCGGCGTCTCCCATTCGCGGGAACCGCGTCAGCACCGCGGGTGCGATCCGGGCGAAGGCCGTCAGCAGCTTGCCGCGATTCGGATCGCACAAGTACCAGAGGAATACCCACACGAATGCCGCCAGCACCATCGGCATCCGGTAGTTGCTCACCTGGCCCTCGGCATCTCCGAGCCGCTCGATCTCGCCGATCACCCGATCGGCGAAGCGCACCGGCTCGTAGAGCGTGAACACCATCTCGCGATAGCCGTGTTCGAGCTCGTGGATGGTCATCGCCTTCGGGATGATGTTGGTGAAGTAGGCGTTGGCCTGGAACTCCTTGGCTGGAATCAGGCGGCCTTCGTCTTCCATCCGCTTGTAGAGCGGGGTGCCGGGCAGGGCGCCGAGGATCGACGGCAGCGGAATCGGGATCTTGGCGTCGGTGATGAACGCGATCTGCTCGCGGAAGATGTCGAGATCATCGTGATCGAACCCGACGATCAGTCCCGAGTAGACAGCGATGCCGTGGCGCTGGATGCGTTCCACCTCGCCGAGGAGATCCAGACGCACGTTCTGGAACTTGAGCGTCTCCTGGAGCGACGAGGTCCGCGGCGTCTCGATGCCGATGAAGACGCTGCGGCCGCCCGCCTCGTACATCAGCTCCATCATCTTGGTGTTCTGGGCCAGGTTGATGGTGACCTGGGTGGTGAAATAGAAAGGCTTCGCGATCCGCTTGCGCATGTCCGCGAGCGCCTGCATCAGCTCGGTGCCGTAGCGCGGGTCGCCGATCATGTTGTCGTCGACGAAGACCATGCGCTCCCAGCCGAGATCCAGCACGCGCTGCACTTCCCGCAGCACCTGCTCGACCGGTTTCACCCGGACCTTGCGGCCGTAGAGCGTGATGATGTCGCAGAATTCACAGCGGAATGGGCAGCCGCGCGTGGTCTGGAGGCTGACGCTCAGGTAGTCCTTCGGCGAGATGAGATCGAACCGCGGAATCGGAGACGAGCTGAGATCGACGGTCTCACTCGCGAAGTAGGCATCCCGGTGGCTGCCACGCTCGAGGTCGGCCACGCACTCGGGCCAGATCGTCTCGGCCTCTCCCACAATGCGAATGTCGGCAACGTCACGGTACCGTTCCGGCAGCGACATCACCGACGGGCCCCCGACCACCACGATCTTGCCGCGCTCCCGGAAGCGGGCCGCGATCTCGCGAATCCGCGGCTCCTGCAGGTGCATGCCGGTTATGCCGACCACGTCGCAATCGACGTTCCAGTCGATCGCCGACGTGTTCTCGTCGCAAAGCGTCACCTGGTGATGGGTGGGGATCATCCCGGCCGCGGTCAGCAACCCCAGGGGCGGGGTCGAGTACTTGCGCAACACCATCGGCGCCCCGTACTCGTTCGACAGGAAGCTGAGGGGCATTGCCGGGTTGATCAGGTGAATCTTCATAATTGCCGAATCGGCGTCAGGCCCGCGCCGTCACGTTAACTACAACAGGCACACAGACTTAAAAGGGCCCTGCCGACGTTACGACAGTTTACGCGAATTGGCAACCCGGCGGCCGGCTGCGCCCCGACGAGGTGGCCAGACCGGCGCACCGGCGGGTGCTACCCTAGCCCGGTGACCCGGTCCGCGGCGGCGGCACTACTCGCGGCGGCAATCGGCAGCGTGTCGGCCCTGGCGCAGGCGCCGGCACGGGTACCGGACGTTCACTACACCCCCACGCGGCACGCCATCGCGGACGCGATGCTCCAGCTCGCCGGCGTCGGACCCGCCGACGTCGTCTACGACCTGGGATCGGGGGACGGCCGTATTCCGATCATCGCGGCCCAGAAATACGGCGCGCGCGGCGTCGGGATCGAGATCGACCCGTCGCTGGTGGCCCGGGCGCGGGAGAACGCGCGCGACGCGGGCGTGTCGGACCGGGTCACATTCATCCTCGGTGATCTCTTCGCCGCCGACCTGACTGATGCGACAGTCGTCACCCTGTACCTGTCACCCAACATCCTGAAACGGATTGAACCGGGACTGCGGGCGTTGAAGCCAGGCACCCGGATCGTCTCGCACGAATTTCCGTTCGCCAGCTGGACGCCAGACCGGCGGCAGATCGTCGACGAAGCTGAAATCCTGCTCTGGGTGGTCCCGCCTCACTGACGGCCGGCGCTTTGCGACGGCTTCGCCGTGCCCGGACCGCGGAGCACCCGACCCGGCCGCGCCCCTGTGTGCTGGCCCTTGTCGATGACGAGGACGCCGTTCACGAGTACGTAGGGCACCCCGGTCGCATAGGACTTCGGCTTCTCGAAGGAGTTCGTTTCCGCGACCTTTCCCGGATCGAACACCGCGATGTCGGCGGCAAAGCCCTCCTTCACCTGACCGCGATCCTTCAATCCGAGGATCGAGGCCGGCAGGCTGGTCATCTTCCGAACTGCATCGGGCAGCGTGAGGACTTTCGTCTCACGGACGTAGTGGCCGAGGACCCGGACGTTCGTCGAGTAGTTGCGCGGGTGCGGCACGCCGGGCGCGTCGAGATTGATCGCCGAGCCATCGCTCGCGATGCTCACCCAGGGGAGCTTCATCACCGTTCTGACGTCCTGCTCGCCCATCGTGTGGAAGATCCCGCTGATGCCGCCGCCTTCTTCAGCCATCAGCGAAATGCAGGTGTCCATCGGGTCTTCCTCGCCTCGCATCCGGGCGATCTGGGCGATGGTCTTGCCCTCGTACTGCCGGTTCTTGTCGGTGCGGGCTCGGGCCATGACGATGCCGTCCCACCAGCCGTGCTCCTTGGCCCAGGTGACGAACTCCTTGTCCTGCTTGAGACGCGCCCGCGACGCCGGATCCTTGAGCCGCTCCGCGAATTTCTGCGGCCCGCCCTCGCGAATCCATAGCGGGTAGAAGGCGCTCCAGCCGTGGAACATCGCGGTGTAGGGATACTGGTTCGCGGTGATGTTCAAGCCGCGCTGGCGCGCATCCTCGACTTGCTGGATGTAGCGCCCGATCGTGCCTTCGTTTTCCTTGCCGCGAATCTTGAAGTGGAAGATGTGGACCGGAAGCTTCGCCTCCTCCGCGACGCGGACGGCGAACGCGATCTCCTTCGACTGCTCGAAGCCCTCGCTGCCGATGTGCGACGTGTAGTTGCCGCCATAGGACGCCACGGTCTTCGCCATGGCGATGATCTCCTCCGGGTGCTCCGGACCGCCGCTCTCGAACCGCGTGACCAGGCCCCAGGCACCCTCCTGCATCGAGCGGGCGACCAGGTCGGTCATGCGCTTGAGCTCTTCGGGCGTGGCGTCGCGTGAGTCGTAGCCCATCACGACCCGCCGCACCTGCTCGCTGGCGACGTGCGCGATCGTGTTCATCGAGATGCCCTGCCGCTCCAGCCGCTCGAAATAGCCGGTGAACGTGGTCCAGTCCGGCGGCGGCCCGTCCCCGCGCTCGGGCGGCAGTCCGTCGCGCGGCGCTGGCGAGGTGCTTTCACCGGTGATGTCGACCGTCACGCCTTGCCGGATCTTGCTCTGCGCGGTGCCGTCGGCCACGAGCGGCATCTCGGAGTGGGTGTGGAGGTCGATGAAGCCGGGCGCGACCACGAGGCCGGAGGCGTCAATCACGCGGCGGGCACGCTGGCCGGACAACTGGCCGACCGCGGCAATGCGGTCTCCCGTGATGCCAACGTCGGCCCGTACCCCCGAAGCGCCCGTGCCATCGATCACCTGGCCGCCTCGAATAAGGACTTCGAATCCCGCGTCCTGCGTGAACACAGGAGAGAGCATCAGCAGGCTGAAGGCGAGCACCGCGATCCATCGATGGGCCGTCACGGACATGGAGGCCTCCCCTTGCTCGGCCCGAGTATACGCCCGAGGACGTATAGTGAAGCGCGGCTGCACCAGCTCTTCGCACCCGCCCGCACCCGGAGCCACCATGACCGATTCCGTTCAGCTCAGCATCGAGCAGTTCATCAGCGCATGGCGCCTGATGTGCGGAGCAAGCCCGCGATACGCTTCGTCCTCGGCCGACGACCTCGCCCTTGTGTTCAGCGGGTTGCCTGTCGGTTTCTTCAATGTCGGGGTTGTCACCGGCCGCGGCGTGACTGCCGATCGGCTCGCGACCGCGGCAGGCGCTGCCTGCGAGTGGGCCGGCACGCAAGAGGTCCCCTGGCTATTCGTCACGACCCGCGAAGGGCTCGACTCCGGAGTGGATGCAGCCTCTACGCTCGACGCGTTGGGATTGGCGCCGATCATGCCGCTTACCGGCATGAGAGCGCCGAGCCTCGTGCCGGGCGCACAGCTTCCCGACGGGCTGCAGTTCACGACACCCGGCGATGACGCGAGCTGCGAGGTGATCACCGCGATCAATTCCAAAGCCTACGGGATGGAGCTCGATGGAGCGAACCCGGTGATCGGGCGCGGTGCGTTCTGGCGCGATCAGTTTCCGGTAGTGGCGATCGCCTCCGGATCGCCAGCATCGTGCGCGGCGGTGATGATAGTGGACGGGCACCGATACGTGGCGCTCGTCGCCACCGAACCCGCTCATCAGCGGCGTGGCTACGCCGAGGCGGCAATGCGGCGCGCGCTGGCCGACGCGGCGGTGGTCCACGGTGAGAAACCGACGGCGCTCCATGCCACCGAGGCGGGCAGGCCGGTGTACGAGCGGATGGGATACCGCACCATCGCCAATCACACCGTGTTCATGGAGAAGCGGTTCCTCGAGGGCCACTGACCTGGCGGCAGGGCTCACTCCGGCCCGCGGGCGGCCCGCACCCGGCTGTGCCTGCGCCCGTAGGCGGCGTAGACCACCAGCCCGGCGCCCATCCAGACGAGCAGCCGCAGCCACGTGTCGGGCGGGAGACCCGACATCAGATAGGCGCAGGTCGCCACACCCAGCAGCGGCACCACCGGCGAGGCCGGCGTGCGGAACGGACGCGGCAGGTCCGGCCGCGTCCGGCGCAGGATCGGAATCCCGGCGCAGACGATCACGAAGATCAGCAGCGTGCCCATGCTCACCAGCTCGCCCAGCACAGCGATCGGCGTGATTGCCGCCATCACCGCAACCGCGATACCGGTGACGAGGGTCGTGAGGTGCGGCGTCCGAAGTCGAGGGTGGATGCGGCCCACCCACGGCGGCAACAACCCGTCGTTGGCCATCGTGAAGAAGATCCGCGTCTGAGCCAGCATCCCGACCAGCACGACCGTGCTGAGGCCGCAGATCGCGCCGAGCTTGACCACCGGCGAAAGCCACCGCAGCCCGGTGGCGTCCACGCCTACCGCGATCGGGTCGGGCACGTTGAGTCGGCTGTACGGCACCACGCCGGTCAGCACCACTGCGACAAGGATGTAGAGCACCGTGCAGCCGGCAAGTGAGCCCATGATGCCGATGGGGAGATCACGCTGCGGGTTGCGGGCTTCCTGGGCCGCCGCGGTCACCGAGTCGAAGCCCATGAAGGCGAAGAACACCACCGCCGCCCCGCGAAGTATGCCCGAGTAGCCGAAGTGCCCGAACTCACCCGTGTTCGGCGGCAGGAACGGCACCCAGTTGGCTGGGCGCACGAACGCCGCGCACGCGGCGATGAAGACGACGATCACCGAGACCTTGACGATCACGATCGCGGCGTTGACCCGGGCCGATTCCTGGATGCCGGCGAGCAGCACACCGGTCATCACGAGCACGACGATCGCGGCAAGGCCGTTGAACGCGGCCGTCTGGTGCGGCAGCGTCGACGGATCGATGCCCTGTGCGACGAGGCCGCTCGCGACGCTCGCCAGTGCCTCCCAGCGATGCGGACTGGTTTCCACCAGCACCGTACCGGGCGGCGAGATGAAGGCCGGCGGCACCGCGATCCCGACGTCCCGGAGCAGGCTCGTCACGTAGCCCGCCCAACCGACCGCCACCGCCGCGGGGCCGACCGCGAACTCCAGCGTCAGCGCGCAGCCGATGATCCACGCCGCCAGCTCGCCGAGCGTGGCGTAGGCGTAGGTATAGGCGGAGCCCGAAACGGGCAGCATCGCCGCGAACTCGGAGTAGCAGAGGGCCGCGAAGCTGCAGGCCACCGCCGCCAGCAGGAACGACAGGACGATGGCCGGGCCGCCGTACTGCGCGGCGGCCACGCCTGCCAGTACGAAGATGCCGGCGCCGATGATGTCGCCGATGCCGAGCATGACAAGCGCGGCCGGGCCGAGCACCCGCTTCAGCGCGTGGCCGCCGGCATCGCCGGACTCCGCCTTCAGCGCTTCGATCGACTTGGTCGCGATCAGCGGAGCCAGCCAGCTCATCCGCGCCTACACTATCACCGACTGCTATCCTGACCGGCCATGCCCATCGTGTCCGCCTCCGCGCCGCTCGACATCGCCTTCGTGCGCCGCCAATTCCCCTCGCTCGATGGCGACTCTGTGTTCCTGGACAACGCCGGCGGCTCGCAGGCGCTCGGCCGGGTGATCGACCGCATCGCGGACTACCTGCGGACCACCAACGTCCAGCTCGGCGCGAGCTACGCCATTTCGGAACGCGCCGGCGAGCGGATGCAGGAGGCGCAGCGCCGGATGGCGGCGTTCATCAACGCTGGACGTCCAGAAGAAGTCGTCATGGGCCCGACCTCCACGCTGCTCGTCCAACTGCTGGCGCGGGCGATGGGCCACCAGTTCGCGCCCGGCGACGAGCTGGTCATCTCCCGCGCCGACCACGAGTCGAACATCGGCGCGTGGGTCGGGCTCGAATCAATCGGCGTGGTGCCCCGGCTATGGGAGCTCGACCGGCGCTCGCAGCGGCTGGAGCTCGACAGCCTCGAGCGCGTGATGTCGCCGCGCACGAAGCTCGTCGCCTTCACCCACGCCTCGAACATCTTCGGCACCATCCACCCGGTAGCGGAGATCACGAGGTTCGTCCACGATCGCGGCGCCAAGGTCTGCGTCGACGGCGTCGCCTACGCCCCGCATCGGCTCGTGGACGTGGTCGCCTGGGACGTGGACTACTACGTTCTCAGCCTCTACAAGGTCTACGGTCCGCACCACGCGCTGCTCTACGGCAAGCACGAGCACCTGCTGGAGCTGGCGAACCTGTACCACTACTTCATCCCGAAGGACCGCATCCCTTACAAGCTGCAGCCCGGCAACCCGAACTACGAGCTGTCGTGGGGGTCCGTCGGCATCGTGGACTACGTCGAGGAGCTCGGCGCGCGCGCCGAGCCGCCCGACCAGGCGCCGCGGGCACTGATGCAGGCGGCGTTTGCCTCGATTGCCGATCACGAGGAGGCGCTCGCCCGGCGGCTGCTGGATTACCTCGCCACCAAGCCACGCGTGCGGGTCATCGGTGAGACCGCTGCGGACCGCTCCGTTCGCGTGCCGACCATCAGCTTCATCGTCGACGGCATGGCCTCGCCGGAGGTCGTCCGTCAGATCGACCCGCTGCAGATCGGCATTCGCTCCGGCGATTTCCACTCGCGCCGCCTCGTCGACCACCTGGGCCTCCAGCCGGCGGGCGGTGTCGTCCGCGTGTCAATGGTGCACTACAACACACTCGAGGAAATCGACCGGCTGATTGCCGGGCTCGACGCGGCTATCAGCTGAAATGAAGGGCTCGGAGACGTTCTTCCCGCCCGCCCAAACCGTTCGTCAACACCGCTGATAGACTCTTCGGCCATGTCCAACGCCTGCGTGCTCCTCGGCCTCGCCCTGGCGCTCTGGTCATCCTCCGCGTCTCACGCGGCGGCGCATCGCGTGATCATCGACACCGACTTCGCGATGCCGCCGCAGGACGATGGGTTGGCGCTGGCGCTCGCGTTGAACTCGCCGGAGCTCGAGATCGTCGCGATCACGACGGTCGCTGGAAACTTCAACCTGGATCGGGCCAACGTGGACGTGCTGCGGATGCTCGAGATGGCCGGCCGCACCGAGATTCCGGTGTTTGCCGGCGCGAAGCGGCCGCTCGTTCACGTCAAGGACGACTTCGCGGCTTCCAATCACGGCAGCTGGTGGTCGGACGAGCCCGCCCCTCCGCCGTTCGGTGGCTTTGCGAGCAAGCCGCTCGAACGCGAGGCCGCCGCCGACGCGCTGGTGCGCCTCGTGATGGCTTCGCCGGGCGAGATCGAGATCATCGCGCTCGGCCCGCTCACAAACCTGGCGCACGCGATCCAGCGTCAGCCCGGCTTCGCGAAGGCGGTGAAGCGGCTGTTCATCATGGGCGGCGCGATTGCCGCCCTTCCGGACGGGGCTGGCAACCAGACTCCGAACGCGGAGTTCAACTTCTGGGTGGACCCCGAGGCGGCGAAGTTCGTGCTGCGCTCGGGGATCGCGATCGAGCTGTCGCCCCTCAACGTGTCTCGCAAGACCTCGCTCACACGGCAGTGGTACGAGCAGCTGGTGGCCAACGACACCCCGATTACGCGGCTGATCCGGGCGCAGATGGGACCGGTCTTCGCGAAGACGCAGGAGCGCAGATACCTGATGTACGACGAGGTCACAGTCGCCAGCGTGATCGATGCGACGCTGGTGAAGACACAGACGCTCGTCGTGGACGTGGATGCCACGCCCGGCATCAACTACGGCGTGTCGGTAGGCGGCCGATCCATCTGGCCGGGCGCCGAGGGTGCCGAGAAGATGGCGGTACAGCACGACGTGGACTGGGAGCGCTTCATCCGCCTGTTCGTCAGCCGTGTCGGCGCGCCGATCAAGGCCACCAGGTAGCCTCGCCCTCGCACATTACTGGCCAGTTCAGGAACCGGTCAGCCTCGCTTCCACTTCGTCTCGCCGCGGAATCGACGACTGAGCGCCGAGGCGCGTGACCGACAGCGCTGCCGCGGCGTTGGCGAACACCACCGCATCGCGCAACGTGCGGCCTTCCGAGAGTGCCACCGCCAGCGCGCCGTTGAATGTGTCACCCGCGGCAGTCGCGTCCACGGCGTCCACTCGCGGCGCCGGAGAGTGGGCGACCCCGTCACGATCGGCAACCATCGCGCCGTTCTCGCCGAGCTTCAATACGACCCTTCCCGTACCGAGCGCGAGGAGCGCGCGGGCCACTTCGGGCGCATCCTCGAGCGATACGCTTACCTCGGCTCGACCCAATAGCACGTTGGCTTCCGTCTCGTTGGGTGTGAGGATGTCCACGTTCGCGAGCAGTGCCGGCGAGAGTGCCTGGGCCGGAGCCGGATCGAGCACGACGGTTGCGCCGTGCTGGCGCGCCTTGGCGGCGGCAGCCTGAACCGTGTCGAGCGGAGTTTCGAGCTGCAGAAGCAGATACCCGCCGCTGGCTGAACCGATTGCCGTCTCGACGTCGCTCACCGCGAGCGTCGCGTTCGCTCCGGGAGCCACGACGATCTGGTTCTGGCCGCGCGCCTGCACGACGATCAAGGCGACGCCGCTCGCGGTTTGCGGCGTCACGCTGACGCCGCTGACATCGACGCCGACGGACTCGAGCTCGTCGCGCAACTGCCGGCCAAATACGTCGTCTCCGACACGGCCGACCATCCGCACCTGTCCGCCGAGCTTGCCTGCCGCGCACGCCTGATTGGCGCCCTTCCCGCCAGGAATGGTGCGGAATCCGCTTCCGAGCACGGTCTGTCCCGGCAGCGGCAGGGTGACGACCTGCGCGACGAAATCCATGTTGAGGCTGCCGACGACGATGATCGACGCGCGCATGGCGAGGCTCACACGACGCGGGCGGCGACAATCAGCCCGAGGCCGACGACGAACGAGGCGAACATCAGCCCGAGCAGCCGGCTCGTACCGGCCGGCGCATCCCGGAATTCCTTCCAGATGAACACGCCCCAGAGTGCCGCGACCAGCGTCGCGCCCTGACCGAGGCCGTACGAGATCGCGAACCCCGCCGCCCCGGACGCGATGATCGAGAGCGCCATGCCGGTATTCCAGATCATCCCGCCGAGAATGCCGACCAGGTGCGTCCGCGCCGATCCTTTCGACAGGTAGTCGCCGTACGGCACGGGCGGGCCGACGAACGGGCGCGCCATCACGATCGAGTTCCACAGCAGGTTCGACGCCAGCAGCCCGGCGGAGAACACGACGATTGCCGTGTACGGACCGAGCTTGCCGGGTTCGAGCGCGGCGAAATCAGTGGACATGGACGCCGCCACGAAGCGGTAGAAATACCCCATCAACAGACCGGCCACGATCGACAAGGCCAGGCCCTTCCCGCTCGTGCCGCCGTCGCGCGTCGGCAGGCGGCGATAGGCCGCCGCAGACAGCAGAATCGCCACGACTACGCCGGCGACTCCGGTGAACAGCAGCACGGGATTGCCGACCGGCGTTGCCAGATAATTGGTGACCACACCGAGAGCGAGTGCCAGGCCGACGCCCACCGGGAACGCGACCGCCATGCCGGCGATGTCGATGGCAGCCACGAGCAGGATGTTCGACAGGTTGAAGATGATGCCGCCAAGAAACGCTGACCACAACGGACCGCTCTCGGCCTGGACGAGGTCGGCGAGGAACGGGCGCCCGGCGTTCCCCATGCTACCGGCCGTGAACGCCAGGATCAGGGCGAAGAACAGGACGCCAATGGCGTAGTCCCAGTAAAAGAGCTGAAACGGCCATCCGTGGCCGGCGAGCTTCTGGGTGTTTGCCCAGGATCCCCAGCAGAGCATCGTCACGACGCACAGCGCGACCGCCACGGCGTACGACTCGACAATCAGCATGAGGTGGAACACTACCCCACTTCCTGCCGGAGCCGGGGGTACACTACTCAGGCTGCCGACGCGGCCCGTGCGCCCATGACCCTCATCACGCCGACCATTCAGCGCCTGATCGACGAAGGCCGTCGCGATCCGGACGGACTGTGGGCGCGGGCGGCCGGCGATCTGCCATGGTTCCGGACGTGGGACCGAGTGTTCGAGTGGGATCCGCCGACATTCCGCTGGTTCGTGGGCGGCAAGACGAATCTTGGATACAACGCCGTCGATCGTCACGTCCTCGAAGGCAACGGCGGCCGCGCCGCGCTGGTTTACATCAACGAGCGCGGGGACCGCGTCGTGCAGACCTACGCGCAGCTGCTCCACGAGGTGAAGCGCGTGTCCGCGGCGCTCCGGGCGCTGGCGATCGGCAAGGGCGACCGGCTCACGATTTACATGCCACCTTGCCCAGAATCGATCGCGCTGATGCTGGCGACGGTGCGGATCGGCGCCATTCATTCGGTCGTGTTCGCGGGCTTCGGCGCGCAGGCGCTGGGCGACCGCATTGCTGCCAGCGGCTCCCGCGTCGTGTTCGCGACCGACGTCGTTTACCGGAAGGGGCAGAACGTCCCGCTCCTCTCCATCGTCGACGAGGCCTTGAAGCTGGCCGGCAACCCGAGCGCGCGTGTCGTGGTGCTCGAACGCGACGGCGGCACGCGCGGCGGAGCCCATACCTCGTGGGAGGAGTTCCTCCGCGGCGCCGAGGGACACGACTCCACGCACGCGGTCATGGAGTCGAACGAGCCGGCGTTCATCCTCGCCACGTCGGGCACGACGGCCAAGCCGAAGCTCGCCGTCCACACACACGGCGGCTACCAGGTGCACGTCGTCACGATGGGCAAATGGTGTTTCGGCCTCCGTCCGAGCGACGTGTGGTGGGCTACGTCCGACATCGGCTGGATCGTCGGACACAGCTACATGGTGTACGCGCCGCTGCTGATCGGCTGCACCACGATCGCCTTCGAAGGCGCGCTGGACTACCCGCGGCCTGACGGCAACTGGCGGGCGGCGGTCGAGGAGTTCGGTGTCAGCGGCATCTTCACGTCACCGACCGCGGTGCGGATGCTGATGCGCTACGGCAACGAACCACTGCTCTCGATCGATCACTCGCGCCTCGAGCGGGTTGTTTGCGCCGGAGAGGTGCTGAACGCTCCGGCGTGGGACTGGCTCCAGAACACCGTCCTGGGCGGACGCGTGCCGGTCATCGATCACATGTGGCAGACCGAGACGGGCGGCCCGGTGTTCGGCAATCCGTACGGCCTCGGCATGCTGCCGATCAAGCCCGGGTCGGCCACGATCCCGCTGCCGGGCATCGACGCGGTGGTGCTGACGCAGGACGGCTCGCCGAGCCCGACCGGCGAGAAGGGAATCATGGCGCTCAGGCGTCCGTTTCCCGGCCTCATCGCCAGCCTGTGGGCCGAGCCGGAACGATACGGCAAGGACTATTGGGAGCGCATACCGGGCGTCTACTACACCGGAGACTCCGCGCACGTGGACGAGGACGGCTACGTCTGGTTCAGCGGACGCGCCGACGAGATCATCAAGATCGCCGGTCACCGCATCGGGACCATCGAGGTCGAGAGCGTCTGCCTGAAACATCCGGCGGTCGCCGAATGCGCTGTGATCGGCCGCCCCGACGAGGTCCGCGGCGAAGTGATTTCGGCGTTCGTCCTGCTCAAGCACGGCCACGACCCATCCGGCGAGCTGCGCACGGCGATCATCGACACGGTCCGGCGCGAGCTCGGCCCGGTGGCGGTCATCGGGGAGCTGAACTTCGTCGGCATGCTGCCGAAGACGCGAAGCGGCAAGTTGATGAGGCGCGTGCTCAAGGCCGTGATCCTCGACCGGGATCCCGGCGACATCACCACCATCGAGGACGAAGGGTCCGTGGATGAAGCCCGCCAGGCCTGTGTCCAGATGAAAGCCGAAGTGAAGAGTCGACATGTTTAACGCATTCAGGGTCTTCGACGGGGACGGCAAGATTTCGGGGCGGCTCGTGCAGTTGTCGCTGGACGACTTGAGCGCCGGCACACTGGTGATCAAGGCCGCGTTCTCGAGCGTCAACTACAAGGACGCGCTCGCGGGCACTGGCGCCGGCAAGATCATGCGCCGCTTCCCGCTGGTTGGCGGTATCGACGTAGCAGGAAGCGTCGAATCGTCCGCCGATCCCCGCTTCAAGGCAGGCGACCAGGTGCTCGTCCACGGCTACGAGCTCGGCGTCGCCCATGATGGCGGCTATGCCGGCTACGTCCGGGTTCCCGCGGACTGGGTCGTGCCCGTGCCGCAGGGATTATCACTGTTCGACGCGATGGCGATCGGTACGGCGGGATTCACCGCCGCGTTGTCGCTGGTCGAGATGGAGCGGAACGGGCTGGCACCCGGCAACGGCCCGGTGGTCGTGACCGGCGCCACAGGCGGGGTCGGCAGCATCGCCATCCAATGCCTCGCCGCCCGCGGCTACGAGGTAACCGCGGTCACCGGCAAGCCGCAGGAGGAAGATTACCTGCGTTCGCTTGGCGCGAGCCTGATCCTCGATCGACGCGAGATTCCGCAGGGGACCCGGCCTCTGGAGAAATCCACCTGGGCAGGGGCGGTGGATGCCGTGGGCGGCGCCACCCTCGCCTGGCTGACGCGCACGATGAACTACGGCGGATGCATCGCCAGCTCGGGGCTGACCGGCGGGACCGACCTCAACACCACCGTACTGCCGTTCATCCTGCGGGCCGTGAAGCTGCTCGGAATCGATTCGGTGATGTGTCCGATGCCGACTCGCGTCGAGGTCTGGCGGCGGCTCGCAACCGACCTCTGGCCGGCGCGCCTCGGCGACGTCGCGCGTGAGATCCCGCTGGACGGATTGCCGGCTGCCTTCGACGCACTGCTCAAGGGGCAGGTGAGGGGCCGCTACGTGGTGAAGCTGTCCTGACTCGACAAAACGGCCCAGCGGGTGGAAAATCACCAGTTCAGACTCGTCCGATTACGCGATCACCAGATAGGTCACTCGATCACGAGATAGATCACTAGATCCCAACATCACCCGATCAGATCACCAGTTCACCACATCACGAGATCATCAGATGGGTATTTTCCTCGACTCGGTTCCGCTGTCCGGCATCGTCAAGATCCGCGACATGATGTACACCGTCAAGAATCCGTTCCGCCTGGATCAGGGTGACGTGTCGTTCGACGCGCCGGACACGTTCAAGAACGCGGTCCACAAGGCGCTCGACGACAACCACACGCACTACCTGCCGACAGCCGGTCTTCCGCGCCTCCGCCAACTGCTGACCGAGAAGATGCAGAGGAAGAACGGCATCCCGATCGGCTCGGCGGACGAGGTGCAGGTGACCAATGGCGGCACGCACGCGATCTACGCGGCGATGCACGCCGTGGTCGAGCCGGGCGACGAGGTCATCGTGCCCGACCCGGAATGGCCGCCGACGATGGCGATCATCACGGCGGCGCGCGGCGTGGCGGCCCCGGTGCCGCTCCACGAGGAGCTCGGCTGGCGGTGGAATATCGACGAAGTCGAGCGCGCGATCACGCCGAAGACCAAGGCGCTCTATATCAACTCGCCGAACAATCCGGCGGGCGGGATCCTCACCCGCGCCGACCTCGAGCGGCTCGCCGCCATCGCCCGCGAGCGAAACCTGTGGGTGTTCTCGGACGAGGCATACGAGGACATGGTCTACGACGGCGAGCATGTCAGCATCGCGTCGCTGCCGGGCATGTACGACCGCACCATTCCGCTCTACACGTTCAGCAAGACCTACGCGGTCACTGGTGTCCGGGTCGGCTACTACGCGATCAAAGATCCGGTGATGCGGGCCAGGGCGCTGAAGGTGGTGCTCTACACCACGAGCAACGTCAGCTCGCCGGCGCAGTACGGCGCGATCGGCGCGCTCGAGGGCTCGCAGCAGTGCATCGAGGACTACCGGCAGGAGCTGAAGATCCGCCGCGACATGTTCTACGACGGGATCAAGGACGCCGCGCCCGGCATCCTGTCCGGCAATCCGCCGGCGGGCGCGTTCTACGCCTTCCTGAAGATCAACCCGGCGTGGGCGAAGGAAGCGGGAGTTACCGGCGAATCGCTGTCCTGGGCGATGGCCGAGCACCTCATCAAAGGCGCGCGCATCGGGTGCGTGCCCGGCGTGGATTTCGGCGCCGCGACAGAGGGGTACCTGCGCTTCTGCACCTGCCGCTCACGCGAGGAGCTGCAGGGCGCGCTTGCGTCGATGAAGGCGCTGTTCGCGGGCGCCAGGGTCTGAGCGCCGGGTCTCCGCTTGATTGAGATCGGGGGATAGGACGATCCCCCGATCGCTCAATCGCACTAACGCCTAGACGCCGAACTGCCGCAGGTGATGGTCCGCGTGCCTCGCCATGAGGACGCCGTACTCCTTGTGCGACAGGTTGCCGAACGCGGGATGGGACACGAGCTGGCTGTCTGACGTGATGTGACCCAGCCGCTCCATCCAGGTGTGAAACGCGTGGCGCTCCGGTTCGAATTCAGCGGTGCCGCAGCGCGCGATCAGCTCGGGGGCCGTCGGAGCGCCTTTCGGAATCGGCATCGTGTAGACGACGAATTGCCGGAACGGCGGGTAGCGGAACGGCAGCCACTTGCCTTTCACCGACAGTTCCCCGGTGGCCATCCGGTAGCTGTCGTTCAAGTGCGCGAGCATGCCGGCCGGATTCATTTTTCCCCACCGGGGCGTGACAGACGGGGTCAGGTGGTCGACCCGGTCCTGGAAGTGCTGACGCGTCGACGGATCCCACATCGTTGCCATACCCGCATGATAGGTCGTCGGCGCAGCCGGAGGTAGGCCTGCGCCGGGGGCTGGAGCTTGAGGTTTTCGTCGATATCTCCTGGCTCCTATCTCCTGGCTCCTATCTCCTATACTCCCTGCCATGATGCGGACACTACTGGCGGCTGCTGCACTCGGCGCGGTGGCGATGGCATCCGGCACGGGTGCGCAGACACCAGCGGTCCCGCAAGGGCCGGTTGGCCCCAGCCCGTACACGGTTGTTCGCGGTTGGCACAAGCCGTTTGCCGCGCCGGGATTCGCCTTCGGTGGAAATTCGGGCGTGTTCGCCGAATCACCCGATCGCATCTTCGTCGCCCAGCGCGGCGAGTTCCGCCTGCCGGATCCGCTCCCCCAAGGGTTCGCCGGCTTCGCCGGCTCGATCGGGCTCAACGTCCTCACCGCCGTCGATCGCCGCGTCTGGCAGAACTGCCTCTACACTCTCGACCGCAACGGCAGCGTCAAGGAGCGATGGACGCAGTGGGACAAGCTCTGCGAGGGGTCGTCTGGTCCCGGGCCTCATCGCCTCCGTATCAGTCCATACGATCGGGAGCGCCGCGTCTGGGTCGTCAACGAGACCTTCCACCAGATCTACGTGTTCTCGAACGACGGCAAGCGGCTGCTGAAGACGCTTGGCGAGAAGAACATCCCGGGAAGTGACGGCACCCACTTCGCCAGGCCACAGGATGTCGCGTTCCTGCCGGACGGGCGGGTGCTCATCGCGGACGGGCTCGACAATCACCGCGTGATGATCCTGGACAAGAACCTCGACTACCTCGGCGAGTTCGGCGGCAGCGGCAAGGCCGCCGGCCAATTCCAGGGCGTTCACGCCGTGGCAATCGGACCCGACGGCCGCATCTTCGCGCTCGATCGCTCCGGCGGGCGAATCAACGTGTTCAGGACGACTGCCGATCCGAAGAAAGTT
Source organism: uncultured Acidobacteriota bacterium (assembly GCA_963709325.1). Classification (GTDB taxonomy): domain Bacteria; phylum Acidobacteriota; class Vicinamibacteria; order Vicinamibacterales; family UBA2999; genus VFZN01. The sequence continues at coordinate 2,692,022 of CAVPVV010000003.1, forward strand.
GCGTTCGTCGAGTCATGGAGCGGGTTCTCGCTGCCGCTCGATCTGATCGTCAACGACGATGCGGTGTGGATGACCGACCTGAAGCCGCTGCGCTTCGTGAAGCTTGACTTCAAGGGAACACATCTCTATGAGTGGATGGTGCCCAGTGAGCTGCCAGACGGTTATCTGGAGGTGCACACGTTCTCAGTCGACACCGAAGGCAACTTGTACGGCGGCGACAACCAGTACGGGCGCACCCAGAAGTTCGTCGCAAACGACGGCGCCGATCCGAAGCTGCTGATCAAAGCACCGTGGCGCGCTGCCGGCGGCAGCGTCCAATGACGTCGACAGGTCGCGAGCTCAGTAAGCGATAGCGTAGCAGTCGCGTCTCGGGTCGGCGCCGGCGATGCGGTTGCCGCTCGCGGGATCGATGAGCACCGCGGTCGCGCAGCCCGACATGCCGAACGTTCGGATCCGGCTGACGTCGTGTCCTCTCGCCTTCAGCGCGTTGAACACATCGTCGGGCACCGCGGCCTCGACGTTCAGCTTGTTGAAGCCGCCGTCGTGCGGCCAGAACGAGCCGAGGAAGTGCAGCGTCTGCACCCGCGGCCGTTCGAGCGCCGCGTGGAGGTTCGGGTACCAGGCATCCCAGAAGTCAACCGTGCTGAGGAACGCCTGCAGGATCGTCTGATCCTGGTTGTCCCCACCCGGGGTACCGAGCGCCATAAGCGGTACGCCGTCCTTGAACACCATCGACGGCGTCAGCGTGTAACGCGGGCGGGCCCGCGGCCGGATCTGGTTCGCTCGGGTCACGTCGAGGAAGAACTGCTCGCCGCGTACGCTCATCCCGATGCCGGTGTCGCCGAGGATCACCGCGCCGTTCACCCAGCCGCCGCTCGGCGTCGAGTCGAAGACGTTGCCGTCCTTGTCGACGATCGCGATGTGGGTCGTGTCCTTGCTGACCCCGGCGGAGTCGAGGCCGCGTGAGGCGTACTGCGACGCGAGCGACGCCTCCTGTCCGGCAGCCGTCGCGGCGGTGCCGTCCTTGACGTCCGCTTTCCAGAACGTCCACTGCTTCACCTTCGAGTCGTACTTCAGCGGATCACCGGCAATGAAGGACTTGGAGGCATGCGCGGGATCGATCAGCGCTGCCCGTTGCTTCGCGTAAGCCTTCGAGAGGAGCCCCTCAGCCGGCACCTGCACGAACGCCGGGTCGGCGTAGTAGGTGTCCCGATCGGCGTAGGCCAGCTTCATCGCCTCAGTCACGGTGTGGAGGTAGTCGGCGCTGGCGTACCCCATCTTCCGCAGATCGAAGTTCTCGAGGATGTTCAGCGTCTGCAGCAGCATCGGTCCCTGGCTGCCGAAGCCGTGCTTGTAGACCGTGTAGCCGCGATAGGTCGTTTGGGCCGGCTCCTCGATGCGCGCGTAGAAGTCGGCGAAGTCGGAGAGGTCGAAGGGCGCGCCGCGCTTCTGCAGGAACGCGACCATCTCGCGCGCGATGTCGCCCTTGTAGAAGCGATCGCGCGCGGCGGCGATTCCGGCGGCCCGCCCCTTCTGCTTGGCGGCTCGCTCGGCCTCCACCATGCGAGTCAGCGTACGCGCGAGCGTCGGCAGCTTGATGGTCTCGCCGGGCTTGTAGGTACGAGCCGTCGGCCTTGTACCAGTACTTCTGGTTGTCGGGCCACTGGTCGAACAGCTTCTTCTGGTTGACGATCGACCGCTGAGTGCTGGTCCGCAGCGGGAATCCCTTCTCGGCGTATTCGATGGCCGGCGCCGCGACCTGCTCGAGACTCATCGTCCCCCACTTCTCGAGGACGGTGAGGGCTGCGTGCAGCGCGCCAGGGGTGACTGCCGGGTCGAGACCGGATCCTTCGAGCGTCTTGCCGCGAGAGAGATACCAGTTGACGTCCACTGCCTTCGGCGCCCAGCCCTGCCCGACGATCGAGGTGACCTTCTTGTCCTTCTGCGGATAGACCAGAACCAGCGCTTCGCCACCGAGGCTGTAGAGATCCTGCTCGACGACGCCGCCAACGAGGAGCGCGGTGACGCCGGCGTCGAACGCGTTGCCGCCTTTCAGCAGCGTCGCAAACGCCGCCGCGGCCGTCAGCGGATGTCCGGCCGAGACACCGCCGCTTGGACCGGCGACTGCGGGACGCAGTGCCGATCCGGCGGGTTGCCGATCCTGAATCGGCACCTGGGCGTTCAGGCTTCTGCCGAGGGGAAGCGCAAGAGCAGTGAGCAGGATGAGCAGGCAGATCGTACGCAGCCGCGTCATGACGGAGGCTCCTCGGGGCGGATGGTAGCAGAACCCGTACAATCCCCCCATGACCCTGGCCAATCGGGTGGCCCTTATCACCGGCGGCAAGCGCATCGGCTCCGTCATCGCACGACGTTTCGCGGAGGCCGGCGCCGACGTAGCGCTCGTCTACAACCGATCGCGAGACGAGGCGGCGGCGACGGTAGACGCCGTTCGCGCGCTCGGCCGCCGAGCTGAGGCGTTTGAAGCGGATGTTTCGGTTCCACCCGAGTGCGCCCGGGTGGTGAACGCAACGGCGGAGACGCTCGGGCGGCTGGACATTCTGGTGAACATGGCGTCGGTCTACCGGGCCCGTCCCTTCGAAGAGCAGACGGCGACCGACTGGGATCGGCAGCTGAACGTCGATTTGCGCGCCGGCTACCTCTGTGCGCAAGCTGCCGTGCCCCACATGCGGAAGCAGTCAGGCGGCCGCATCATCAACTTCGCAGATTGGATTGCCGCCAGCGGCCGCCCACGGTACCTGGGCTTCCTGCCGTACTACGTGGCTAAACGCGGCGTCATCGCGTTGACGGAGGCTCTCGCCCTCGAGCTCGCCTCCGAGCAGATCCTGGTCAACTGCATCGCGCCCGGGCCGATCGTCGCGCCGCCGGGCACGAGCGAAGAGGAGATCAGGGCGGTGGAGAAGGCCACCCCACTCAAGCGGTGGGGCGGGGAAGACGAAATTGCAAAGGCGGCTTTGTTCCTCGTCGAGAGCGACTTCGTGACTGGAGAGACAATCCGCGTGGACGGCGGCCGCCATATCGAATAACGGTTATGACTAGACCGGTCTGTCTATTGATGTATAACAGACCGGTCGGTTTAATATAGGCTTGATTACTCGACGCGGACAACGTAACCTCCCCAACACGTGGCACCTCGCGAGAATCCAGCCACCCGGAAGCGGCTGGTCGAATCGGCTGCAGACCTGTTGTGGGAGCGCAATTACGGCTCCGCCGGCGTAGACGATCTCTGCCGGGCGGCCAATGCGCGAAAGGGCAGCTTCTATCACTTCTTCCCTGCCAAGGCCGATCTGGCCATTGCAGCAATTGAGTTTCAGTGGGAAACGGCCCGGCGCGAGGTATTCGAGCCGGTCATACAAACGGCGGCTCCTGGATTGGAGCGGCTGACGAAACTACTGGAACGGACCGATGACATCCAGCGTCGCGTTCTCCGCGAGAAGCTTGTGTTTCTCGGCTGCCCCTTCGCGAGCCTCGGACAGGAGCTCGCACACCGCGACCCCCGAATCCGAGCTGCTGTCCTGACAATTTTCGACAGCCACTGCCATTTCCTGCACAGCTGGCTGGACGAAGCCGAGCGCAGCCGCCAGATTCTGGCAGGGGACAACCGCATCCGGGCCAGGCAGCTTTTCGCCTTGTTCGAAGGCGCGCTGCTGATGGCCAAAGTCGCCGCGAACCCCGAGGTTTTCCTCGAAATCTGCGCAATCTTCCCCGTAATCGCCGGCCGCAGTGTAGTGTCGTCTGCGCGTTCCTCGGCCATTCCGGAACTGCTCTGATCCGGTACTGCGGGGCGCGGTACAACGCTTGCTGTATCGGTCTGTAAGGCCGGCGAACTGCCTGGCGTCGGCGAGCGGAGGACGGCTATGGAGGAGTTGCGGAGCCTGCTGGCGAGCGACCATCGCCAGACGCTCGAGTTCTTCTTCGTGCATCTGCAGGACGTCGTCGAAGCGCCAGTCGATCGGCAGGAGCTGCTCTACAACGCCAGCGTCCTGGCCCACTACGCGCAAGTTTCGACGTGCGCGACCGGTGATCTGCCGACGCCGAGCTCGCTCGGGCGGATCTTCGATCAGTACGTCCTCGACCAGTCGCTCGCCGATGACGCGGAAATGATGGAGAGCGCCGGCGCCCAGTGCCTGCTCCTCGCCGGGTTCTTCGCCGACCAAATGCGCGTGAGGCACAACGTCCGCTGGTATGCCGGGCTCGGAGCCGGTTTCTACCGCCGGGCCGCCGATTGCGCCCGCTCCCCGAAGACCGCTCACGTGATGTGGGCGATGGCCGAGCACTTCGAACCCTGGCGCCAGCGTCACGAACGCCTCAGTCGCGAGCTGCGCGACCAGCCGTACTTGCTGGACAGGAACTAGGAATAGTTCCTGGTTCCTGGTTCCTGGCCTTCGTCGAGGTGCTTGACGAGGATCACCTCGTTGCCACGCTCGTTGAAGTAGAGCTCGTCAACCAGCTTGCCGGCCAGCAACAGTCCGAAACCGCCGGCTCGTTGCCCGTTGGCCTCGCGGGCTTCGAGGTGAGTCAGCGGATCGTGCTCTGACGCCACTCTTTCCGGCGCGTGCACGTTGAAGCCAGGGCCGGGATCCTTGAAGTAGTAAACGACCGTGCGCTTGGTCCGCACTGCGTGAACGTCCACGACCTTGTCGGGGTCGAAGCCGGCGCCGTGCTCCATTGCGTTCAGGAGCACCTCGCGGAACGCGGCAATCAGCTGGAACCGATCGCTGTCGGGCAGGTCGCCGGCGAGTTCGTCCATGAAATGGGTGAGCCGCTCGGCGGTCACGCGGCGGCACGACACGCGAAGCGCAATCCAGTGGGGTACGGCCGAGTCGACGCGAATGCCGTTCTCCCAACCTTCCGCGTCCAGCGCCTCGGCAATCCCTTCCCGCAGCTCCGCCGGCTCGCCGGGCACGGTGAAACAGCTGAAGACTTCGGTGCGGAGCGCGGCGATGACGTCGCCCGGCGTCAGCGCCTCGGCGAGCACCACAACCCGGACGCCCGGCTGCAGCCGCGTCGCTTCGGCCGCCAGCCGCAGCGCGTCAGCCGATGCGATTTTCGGACTGAGGAGCACGACATCAACGGCGCGGGTCGCGAGGTGGACCAGGGCCGCACCCTCGTGATCGATTTCCGTGACCCGGCAATCGCGCCAGTCCGAGGGGCTGAGCGCGAGTTCTTTCCAGGGAAACGAGGGGCCAACGAGCAGCTCGCGCACGGGGACGTGAAGTCTCCTCAGCATACACCGCCAACTGTGCCATTGCGCGCCTGGATCTTTGCTGCGCCTTACTCCCTGCGTAAGCGGGCCTTTCCCGGCGCGTAAGGTCGCCCGTGTTCCCGCTCGGACGTGCAGCATTTCGCGCGAAAATGCTCGGGCCGGCCGATGGCGCGATTCGTGATACCTCCGCGCCCGCGCCCAAGGTGTCAGCGGCGGGAAGGAGACTCACAATGCGACGTGTCCTGTTTTTGATGGGGGCGATGGCCCTCGTTTCGTTGGTGGGAGTGGCCTCGGCGGAGGCCCAGATCAGGAACTTCACCGCACAATTGTCTGGCGGCAACGAGACGCCCGGCGTGGTCACGGGGGCCGGCGGGGTGGCCACCATTACGCTGAACACCGCGACCCAGACCGTCACCTACCGCGTTGACGTCTACAACCTGCCGTCGGGAGTAGTCGCCTCGCACTTCCACGCCAGCGGTCCCGGAGTCGCCGGCCCGATCGTCGTGGGCTTCACCGTGCAGGCGAACCTCTCCAACGATTTCTCCATTTCCGGCACCGCGTCGGCAGCGGATCTCCAGCCCCGCCAGGCACAGGGGATCGGCTCCTGGGACGACTTCATCCAGGCCCTCACGCTGGGACAGATCTACGTGAACGTCCACAGTCAGGTGAACCCTGGCGGGGAAATTCGCGGCCAGGTCGTGCCCGTGCCCTGACGCGGTGCCACGCTGTCCATTGGCGATTGAGGATTGACGATTGATGATTTATTGATGATTGACGATTCGGGGATTGCGCCATTCAATTGAGGATTGCGGCATTGCGGCCATAGCCGACAATCGCTCAATCGTCAGTGAGTCGCCAATCGTCAGTCTTCAATCGTCAATGGACAGGCGCCCTCTTCTTCCTGGCGCTTACCCTCGCGGTGACCTGGCCGCTGGCGCCAGGTTTGGGGCGCGCAATTCCGTCCGACTACGGCGATCCGCTCTACGCGGCGTGGGCCATTGCCTGGGTGAGCCATCAGATCGGACGCATCGCGCGCGGCGATTTCCAGGCGCTCACCCACTTCTTCGACGCAAACCAGCTGCATCCTGAACCCGCGGCGCTGGCGCTGTCCGATCACTTCGTCGGTCAGGCGCTGCCGCTCGCGCCCGTCTACTGGCTCACCGGGAACGCGGTCCTCACGCTTGGTCTCGCCTACATCGTTGCCTTCTGGCTGTGCGGCTTCTTCATGTGGCTGCTCGTCCGCGAGCTCACCGGATCGAGCGTCGCCGGCGTGCTAGCCGGCGCGGTGTTCGCCTTCAACGAGTTCTTCACCGTCTACGAGCTGTCACACCTGCAGGTGTTGTCCGCTCAGTGGATGCCGCTCGCCATCTACGGGCTCCGGCGTTACTTTGCGCACGACGAGCGCCGCGGACTGGCTCTCGCAGCCGCGAGCGTGGTACTGCTCGTCCTGTCGTCAGGCTATTACATGGTGATGTTTCCACCGTTCCTGGCTCTCTACGCGGGCTGGGAAATGACGGTTCGGCGGCGCTGGCGCGATCCCCGGACCTGGACGCATCTCGGTCTGGCGGCGCTGGCCGTCGCCGCCGCATCAGCACCATTCGTGTGGCCGTATCTGCAGGCCCGGCAGCGCTTCAACATGACCCGATCCGTGCAGGAAACCACCACCATGGCCGCGACCATGGACGGCTACGTCGACGCGTCACGGCGGCTGTTCGGAGCGTACGCGTGTGCGGCGGTGGCCCTTGCCGGCTCGATCGCCAGCGCTCTGCGATCGGACCGCGATCGCGCGCCGTTGATTGGATTCGCGACCGTTGCCGCGCTGCTTGCGTTGTGGCTGTCGCTCGGGCCGCTGCCGCGCTGGGGTGCCGAGACCTATCCGGCGCTTGGTCTCTACAACGTCATCCAGCAATCCGTGCCGGGCATGGGCGCGATACGCGTCACCTCGCGGTTCGCGGTCGTGTTCCTCGTCTTCTTGTGCATGCTCGCCGGTCACGGCGCGGCGCTCCTGGCGCGGGTGCGGGTCGTCGGTCCGCTCATCGTGATCGGACTCGCTGCGTCAGCAATCCTGCTGAGCGCGCCGCGCCCGTTCCCGCTCGACCACCAGGATCCCCCGATGGAGGTCAAGCCGCCTGCTGCGTACCTGACTCCCGGCGGGCCGGTGCCGGCCGTCTACCGATATCTGCGTTCACTGCCCGAAGGCACGGTGGTTGCGGAGCTGCCGTTCACAGAGCTCTGGTACAACACCCGATACCTTCTCTTCTCCACGTATCACTGGAAGCCGTTGGTGAACGGGTTCACGTCCTTCTTTCCCCCTGCTTTCGTGGAGCGCGTCCGTTGGCTGGTCAACCCGGTGCGCACACCCGACGAAGCGTGGCAAGCCCTTCGATCCGGCGAAACGACGCACGTCGTCGTTCACAGCGGTGCATGGGACACGGCTTACGTGCAGGAGCTCGATAAGTGGCTCACCTCGCGGGGTGCGCGCAGCGAAGCGGCGTTCGATGGCGCGGTGGTCTACTCGCTGCCGCCAGCGCCCTGAGCGCCGCGCATCTCTCGCTTGAGCCACGCACGCGCGGTCGCCCAGCGGCGTTTCACGGTGGCCGCTGAGACGCCGAGCACCTCAGCGGTCTCCTCGATCGAGAGTCCGCCGAAGAACCGCAGTTCGACGAGACGAGCCAGTTCGGCGTCGAGCTGCGCCAGCCGCGTCAGCGCGGCATCGAGCTCCTCCACGTTCACCGCATCGGGTGGCTCCGGCGGCGCCAACGTGTCGGACAGCGTGATCCGCTGCTGATTGCCGGCACGCTTCAATCGCCCGCGAGCCCGCGCCCGCTCGACAAGGATCTGGCGCATCGAATTCGCGGCAATCGCGCAGAAGTGGGCCCGGTTCAGCCAGCGCGTGTTCGGCTCTTTCATGAGCCGCAGGTACGCTTCGTGCACGAGCGCGGTGGCCTGGAGCGTCTGGCCCGGCCGCTCGTGCTTCATGTAGGCCGCTGCCCGCCGCCGGAGTTCGTCGTAGACGAGCGGGAGCAGCGCTTCGAGCGCTTCTCGCTTGCCGGCCGACGCTTCGGCGAGCAGCCGCTTCACCTGTTCCGTTGAATCCGCTGACACGTTCGTCAACGCTCCTCGCCGAATGTCGCTTCGTCTGTCGCCGGCTCGATCCGCAGGGCGGCAATCGTGCTGCTGACCCCGACCGCGAAGAACAGCGCCGCAAACCATACGCGATCCCGGTAGAGCGCCGCGCCAGCGTCGAGCAGCAGCGTCAACAGCATGAGTACATCGGCGCCTCGAATCCACGCGTGCGAGTGACGCCGGATCCTGGCAAGTTGCGCCGGCTGCACCCTCGCGGTGAACACGAGGTGCAGGCGAAGGGTCGCGGCAAGCGCCGCCGAGACGATGACGCCGAGGACCATGCTGGTGTGAGCCCACGACGGCAGCGGCTCGCCGCGATTGAGCCAGACGGGCGCGATCATCGCTATATAGAGCGCGGTGACCACGAGCTGGTGCAGCCGCCACCACCGCGAATCGGGCACCCGCGACAGATCCGGCCGCGTCGGCGTGAATGGCAGTGGTTGCGCCGCCGACGATCGCACGAGCCGCTCGAGCCTGTCGGCAACCGCAGCCATCGAGCGGATCCGGTCTTCAGGCCGACGAGCCAGGCAGCTCTCCACGAGATCGTCGATCCCCGGGCGCCCGGCGACGACACTCGCCGGCAGCGGATTCCGGACCCCGTCGAGCACGCGCGCGATCAGCGCCGTTGCGCTGTTGTTGGATGCCGAAAATGCGTGTTGACCGGCCAGCATCTCGTGCAGGACCAAACCCAGGGCATAGGTATCGGCGGCCGGACCGGCCTCCTCGCCGCGCAGCTGCTCCGGCGACATGTAGCCGGGCGTGCCCAGCAAAGTGCCGGTGCGCGTCAGCCGCGTCTCGCCCGATTCCTGCTGCAGGTACGCGAGTCCGAAGTCGAGCACCTTCACGACGCCGTCGCGGCTCCGCATCACGTTCTCGGGCTTCAGGTCGCGATGGACTACGCCGCGGGCGTGGGCCGCGGCAAGCGCCCTCGCGATCTGCAGCGCTGTGTCGAGCGCGAGCGCGACCGGCAAGGGGCCGGCGCCGACCTCCTCGCGCAGCGTCTTCCCGTCCACGTGTTCGGTGACGATGTAGGCGAGGCCGTCGGCCCCTTCCTCGAGGGCGTAGACCTGGGCGATTCCGGGGTGCGACACCGCGGCGGCGGCTCGCGCTTCACGACGCAGGCGTTCTCGCCGCGGCTGGACCGGGCTGCCTTCTTCCCAGAGCACCTTCAGCGCCACGTCTCTTCCGAGCTTCGAATCGTGGGCGAGGTAGACCTGGCCCATCCCGCCATGACCGAGCTCCCTCACGATTGTGTAGGACCCGATCACCCGTCCCGTCGTCAGCACGGCGCGTGGTTGGAGCAGGAACGACGCCTGACCGGCCGCACCGCTTTCGAGGAAGTCCGGATCCCGATCGTGCTCGGCGAGGAGCGATTCGACCTCACGCCGGTCAAGCAGATCCGGGCAGGCCCGTTCGAGAAAGGCCTGACGCTGGGAGCGTTGGAGCTCCACTGCCTCTTCGACGACCGCGCGAACACGTCGCCATCGCTCAGGATCCATCCCACTCCTGTTCCGATTCTAGCCGGGCCGAGCCGGTTCGGGCGCGGACGTCACATCACAGATTGGAGGACAGAGCTCATGGATACGACATCGGCCGCGCTGGCCGCGGCACGGCACACACGGATCAACACGGGTCTGCTCGCGGATCTCGAGAAGCGCACGCTCGCGTGGATTGCGCATCGGCTGCCCTCCTGGGTGCACTCCGATCACCTTTCCGCACTTGGACTGGCTGGAATGGTCGGTGTCGGCACGGCCTTCGCTGTGGGGGGCACTTATTCGTGGGCCCTCCCGCTGGTCTGTCCGGCTCTCGCGATCAACTGGTTCGGCGACAGCCTCGACGGAACGCTGGCCCGGGTCCGCAATCAGCAACGACCACGCTACGGCTACTACGTGGACCACGTCCTGGATCTGCTGGGGACGGCGGTCCTCTTCGGCGGGCTGACGCTTGGCGGGCACATCACGCCGGCAATCGGCATGATGCTGATTGCGGCGTACTTCGCGGTCACGGCCGAAGTGTTTCTCGCCACCGCCGCACGCGGCGCGTTCCGGATGTCCTTTGCCGGCTTCGGTCCGACCGAACTTCGTGTGGTGCTCGGCGTTGGTGCGCTTGCGCTGATGCGGGACCCGCAGGTGACGGTTCCGGGACTTGGCACGTTCCCGCTCTTCGACGTTGGGGGCGTCGTTGCGGTCGCGGGCCTGGTCGCCGCGTTCATCGTCTCGGGCCTGGTGAATGGCCGCGCGCTCTACCTGGAAGAGCCCCTGCCGGCGCGCCGGCAGCGAGTGGGAACCTGGTGAGCGTCACTACACATCGCCGGTTGGCACGCGTACAAGCGAAAGCCCTCGACGGTATACCCGCCGAGGGCTTCTGCTCGAACCCTGAGTGGCCCGCGCTGAATTACGCGAGGACCTTGATGACGACGCGGCGGTTCTGGGCGCGGCCGTCGCGGGACTTGTTGTCGGACGCCGGCTTGGCTTCGCCGTAGCTGATGGTGTTCATCTTGTGGAGCGGCACCTGGTGCTGCTCGTAGAGATATCGCTTCACCGCCTCGGCGCGCTCCAGGCCGAGTTTCTCGTTGTAGGCCGGATTGCCGACGTTGTCGGTGTGGCCTTCGATCTCGATGAACACGTTCTTCTTCTGGTCCTTCAGCTGGGAGACCATCTGGTCGATGGCGGCCTTGGCCTCGTCAGGCAGTTCGGCAGCGCCGAACTTGAACTTGCCCGAGTCCTCGCTGATGACGGTCTCGAAGATCAGCTTACGGGTTTCGGTCTCGAGCGACGCAGTCCGCGAGTCGGCGCGTTTGCCGACTTCGGCCGCCTGGTTGGCGTTGTTGTTGGCGCTGTCGGCCGACTTCTGCGCCTCGCCGGCGGCGGTGTTGGCCGCGGCGGCCCGCTGATCGACTTCACCGATCTTCTGCTCGTTCTGGCGGACCCGCTCCTGAGTTTCCTCGAGCGACTTGCCGAGCGTGCCGACCTTCTCGTTGACCTCGCCGACCGATTCGCGAACGAATCCCTTGGTGGCGCAAGCCGGGGCGGCGGCCAGCGTCGCAGCGGAGATTGCGAACACCATCATCTGTTTACGCATAAAGGCCTCCTGAGCCACTCTTCGGTTCTACCGTCCTACGAACTTCAGTTACGGACGCGAATTCACGCTGTACCCGCCGCGCGCGCGGACGGTGTGATCCGCATCTCGGGTCCTGATTTCGATCGGGTGCCACCCATTCGAGGTGCCCGGCTCGAAACCAATCAAATACAGGTTGCGAAGCTCGTCGACGACGTCCTTCGCCGCCTTGCTGGCCGACGAGGGGCTGCTCGCGTAGTAGAACGAGCCGCCGGTCCATCGGGCCAGATCTTCCACGGTTCCGATCTGCGCCGGGGCCCGCATCCCCGCCTGGGGTGTCCGACGATCCGAGTTCGGGTCGTCGATCGGCAGCACCGTCGCAATCACGTAGACCGGGACGTCGATGGCGGCAGCAAGCGCGGACACTTCCACTGGGCTCTTTGTGCTCGCCGTATCAATGCCATCGGTGAGGACCACGACCGCTCGTCGTGGGTAGGTGCGAACGGCCACTCGGTTGGCGGCCTCCGCAATCGCATCGTGCAGTGAGGTGGCCCCGAACGGATCGACCTCCCCCAGCGCGCCGTTCAAAGCACGCGTATCGACCGTAAACGGGGCCACCTCGTGCAGCCGGCTGTCAAACGCGAACAGCGCGGCCTCGTCGCGACCCTCTTCCAGCCATGACAGCAGGTGGTGGGCCGCAAACTTTGCAGCGGTCATGCGCTCGGCAACATCCATGCTGCCGCTCACATCGAACAGAATTGCCAGGCTCAACGGAGCGCGATCCGTGCGGAACTGGCTGATGGCGCGTCGTTCGCCGCCGTCCATCACCTCGAAGTCCCGGGCCTCCAGGCCAGTCACGAGTCGCCCCTTTCTATCGCGGACCGTCGCACTCACGGTTACGAGATCGACGCCCGCCTTGAAAACCGCCTGGCCACCTCCTGCTTCTTGTCCCCGTGCCATCATGGGGCCCGTTGTTGTAAACAACGACAGAACCACCATGCTGCCGGCGAGGAGGCGCCGCTGCATGCCCCTCCCATAACCAAGTTTCTTGCCAATCGAGTAAGTCATTTATTTACCGACATTTGCGTGTTTCGGAGCGGTGCATCGCCGGGCTGGGACCATGTAAAGATGTAGCTTTTACATGACGTTGCCGGCCTCTGCCTGGGTTCGCGGGTTCCCATGCCCCTTATTTCGGCTGCAGCCGGGCTGTTCTGCACAATACGGCAGAACCTGTCCGGCTTTCCCACCCCGGGCCTGACGCGGCTGCTACCATGTCTGCCCGTGAGCAGCGTCACGTCCAGCATCCGTACCGCGAGGCGCGTCGATCGCTTCACTTACGCCATTCGCAACATCGTTGCCGAGGCGCGCAAAGTGGAAGCGACGGGGAAGAAGGTGCGATACCTGAACATCGGCGATCCTAACCAGTTCGGGTTCGTGACGCCGCCGCACCTGATCGAAGCGGTGGCCAAGGCGATGCGGGACGGGCACAACGGCTACACCGCATCCCCGGGCATCGTCGAGGCGCGCGAGGCAGTGGCCGCGGATTTCAGTGCGCGCGGCGTCGAGACCAATCCCGATCGCGTGCTGATCACCTCCGGCACCTCCGAAGGGATCGAACTGGCGCTGACCGCGATTGTCGACGAGGGCGATGAGGTGCTGGTACCGTCGCCGACCTATCCGCTCTATACGGCGGTGCTCGCCAAGATCGGCGCGGTCCCGGCCTATTACGGCACCGATCACACCAACGGCTGGCTGCCCGATCTCGATCACATCCGACGCGCGATCACGCCGCAGACCAGGGCGCTCGTGGTGATCGATCCGAACAACCCGACCGGCGCCATCTATCCCGATTCGATCCGGCGGGCGCTGATCGACATCGCCGAGCAGCGCGGCCTGGTGATTCTGGCCGACGAGGTGTACGGCGATCTCGCCTACGACGGGCCGATTCCGCCGATGGCGCGGCTCGAGCCGGACGCACCGATCATCTCCTACTCGAGCTTGTCGAAGGCATACCTTGCGCCCGGCTGGCGCGCGGGGTGGATGGCGGTCGGCCGGTCGCCTCGGCTCGACGGCGTACTCGCCGCGATCAAGAAGCTCGCCGATGGCCGGTTGTGCAGTCCCGGTCCAATGCAGTACGCGGTGGCGGCGGCGCTCAACGGCGACCGCTCGCACCAGGACCGCTTCCGCGGCGAGCTCCGCGAGCGGGCCGAGCTCACGACCGCGCGGCTCAAGGCGATTCCCGGGATGTCGTGCGTCGCTCCAAGAGGGGCGTTCTACGCGATGCCGAGGATGACGCTGCCGCCAGGGAAGACCGACCAGGACTACGTCATGGGGCTGCTCCGCGCGACAGGCATCCTTGTCGTCTACGGCTCGGGCTTCGGCACCGATCCAGCCGACGGGTTTTTCCGCGTGGTCTTCCTCGCGCCACCCGCCGAACTGAGCGCCATCTACGACGACATGGCCTCCTACACGTTCGCGTGAACGCGTTGGCGGGGCGAGACGCGCGGCTGCCGTGGGTCGCGCTGGGCTACTTCGGCCTTGCGATCGTCCTGACATGGCCGCTGGTGCTCGGCCTGGCAAGTGACGTCCCGGGAGATCTCGGCGACTCGCTACTCAACATGTGGATCCTCGCCTGGGGCGCGGACCAGATTCCGCGTCTGCTGACGGGCGCGACCACGTGGGCTGCCTACTGGAACGGCAACATCTTCCATCCCGAACCGTACAGCCTTGCGCTGTCGGAGCACATGTTCGCGCAGGCGCTGCAGATCGCGCCGCTTCACGCGATCACCGGCAACATCATCCTCTGCTACAACCTGCTGTTCCTCTCGACATTCGTGCTCTCCGCGATCGGCGCGTATCTGCTGGCTCGCGACCTGACCGGCGACTGGCGCGCCGGGGTGATTGCCGGACTGGTGTTCGGCTTTCTTCCTTACCGAATCTCGCAGCTGCCGCATGTGCAGGTCATGAGCTCGCAGTGGATGCCGTTTGCCTTATGGGGCGTTCACCGCTTCATCAGGACCCGTTCGATCGGGGCGTTGCTCGGCGGCACCGTCGCCCTGGTGCTGCAGAACTGGTCGTGCGGCTACTACGTGCTCTACTTCGCGCCATTCGTCGGGCTGTTCGCGATTCTCGAAATGTGGCGCGCCGAACGGATCGCGGATCGCGGAGCATGGGTCGGCCTGGCCACCGCAGCGGTCGCGACGCTCGTGGCGACGCTGCCATTCCTGCTGCCGTACCTCGAGGTGCAGCGGCTGTACGCGTTCGAGCGCCCGTACGGTGAGGTGCTCGCGTTTTCCGCGAACGTGTGGTCGTACGCGACGGCCGCTGAGGCCATTCACCTGTGGGGCAGCGTGCTGAGGCTGTATCCGCACGGCGAAGGCGAAACCTTCCTCGGCACCGCCGCGGTCCTGTTGACGCTGCTTGCCGCGACGGTCGCGATCCTCGAGGCGCGCACTTCGGCGCGGCAGGCGCCTGCCGCTACCGGCTGGCGCCGGTGGTTTGTGCTCCTCTTCGAGCTGTTGCTGCTGGTGCAGGGCAGCGCGTGGCTGAGCACGATGATCGGCGGCGGCTTCAACATCCGCCTGGCCGCGATCACAATCCGCGCTTCGACGCCGCTCCGTCTGCTGGTCCAGACGCTGATGGCGCTCGGAGTTCTCCTGGTTCTGTCGCCACGCTGGCGTCACGCCACGCGACGATGGCTCGCGAACCCGGCGACGGGGATGGCCGGTCTGCTGCTGCTGGCCGTGTGGCTGTCGCTTGGCCCGGCACCGTCGGCGGGTGATTCGAGGGTCTCGGGCTTTGGGCTCTACGGACTGCTCTACAGCTATGTGCCCGGCTTCACCGGCGTGCGCGTGCCGGCCCGCTACGCCATGGTCGCCGGCATGTTCCTGGCTGTCACCGCCGCTTACGGCGCGGCGTGGCTCGGCCGGCGCGCGTGGGGAACCGCCGCGCTCGTCGCGCTCGGCGTGCTGGTGGTCGCCGACGGCGCCGCGATGCCGCTGGTGATGAACCACACGTGGGGCACCAGCGAAGCGACACCGCCGGCGCGGATCTACCCGGCCTCAGAAGCGCCGAGCGTCTACCGTGAACTCCGCGCGATGCCAACCGGCACCGTCGTTGCGGAGTTTCCGTTCGGCGATCCGGCATGGGAGATCCGCGCCGTCTACTATGCCGGCGTGCACGGCAAGCCGGTGGTCAACGGCTACAGCGGCGCGTTTCCGCCGGGCTACATGCGGCGGGTGGCGCAGTTGCGCCGCCTCGACGTGGACCCTGACGGTGCCTGGCGGGCCTTGATGGATGCCGGTACCACGCACGTGGTGGTGCACACGCCCGCCTTCGGCAACCCGAACATCGGCCGTGGCGTGATCGTCTGGCTGCAGGCTCACGGAGCCCGGCTGGTGTCGAGCTACCCTGAAGGCGACGCGCTGTTCGCGGTGCCCCACTGACGCTGCGCACCGCGAAGCCTCGCCGACGCGCGGCGACGGCGCCGCCTGGCCGCACCAGGCTCGATAGGCGCCGCTCCGAGGCGTGGGCGGCGCTGCGCGAGCGGCCGGGCCGCCGGAACGGCGGCCTCCGCGCAAGCGTAGTATGTCTGTATGCCGCCCGGCTCGAAGGCCCGGGAGTTCTTCAACACCTACACCCAGGACCTGAACGCAGAGGATCTCGGCAAGCTCTTCACGCGCGAGACGCCCGAGGCCTATCGCTTCTTCGCTCGCGGGGTGAACACCGCCGAGCTCGAAGGGCTCCCCTGGCATCGGCGCGCCGTCAAGTACCTCCAGGCGTTCTTCCTCGCCTTCACGATGCGGCTTTCGCCGGCGCGGCGCGCGATGTACGGTATCGCCCTGGTCGCGGCCGTCATCGGTCTCGTCAAGCTGTTCGACGGCGTCGGCATCGTCTCGTTTCGCCTGCCGATCGCATTGTTCATGGTGCGCTTCGGCGTGCCCGGGCCGCTTTTCGCCAACGGCACGCTGTGGCTGCTGACCGGCTTCCTGCTGCTCAACCTCCTCGTGCTCCTCGAGGTGGCGGATCGCCTCTCGCTCAAGCGTGACCTCGAGGTCGCGCGCGAAATCCAGAGCGCGATGCTGCCTGAGGGCACCTGGTCGGGCGCCGGCGTCCAGGCGTTCGGATTGACGCAGCCGGCCAACACCGTCGGCGGCGACTTCTACGACATCCTGCCGCAGCCCGATGGCACCGTCCTGCTGGCGCTCGGCGACGTCGCCGGCAAGGCGAGCCCCGCCGCGCTGCTGATGGCACTGCTGCTCGCCATCCTCCGCACGCTCGTGGACGAGAACCTGCCGCTGCCGGCTCTAGTGCAACGGCTCAACCTGCAGGTCGGCCGCCACGCCCCGGCGTCGCGCTTCATCACGCTGTTCCTGGCATCCTTCAGTCCGGAGACCGGAGAACTGACGTTCGTCAACGCCGGCCAGACGCCGCCGCTGCTGCGGAAGCCGGACGGAACCGTCATCCGGCTCAACACCGGCGGGGTCGCGCTCGGCTTGTTCGAGGGCTCGACCTACGAACAGGGACACATCCACCTCGGGCCGGGTGACGCGCTCGTGATGTACAGCGACGGCATCACCGAAGCGGAGAGCCCCGACGGGACGCCGTTCGACGAAGCGGGGCTTGAGCGCACGCTGGCCCTTCACATCGGCGCCTACGGCACCTCTGCTGCCGCTGAGCTGGGAAAGGCGGTCTTCTCTGCGGTAGAGCGTCATCGCCGTGACCAGCGTCTGTCGGACGATCTCACCGTGCTCGTCGTGACGCGCGCCGCGGCGCCGGTCGTCCCTCCACCTGTCCCCGCTGCCTGACTCCGCGCGCCGCACTGCCCGGGCAGCGCGGCGCGCGCCTCGATTCGGCCACCGTCTTGAGGAGATAATCCGTTACATGCGGGGAGCGTGGATCGCCCTGGCCCTCGTGGTGTCGACGGTCACGGCGGCCGCGCAGCCGGCTGCGCCGAGCGCCGAGGACGTGTCTATCCAGGCTCTCCTCCAGGCCGTCGAAAGCTCGATCTCGACGATGAACAAGCAGCAGTGGGCGGAGCTGATCTCGGCGAACGCCGACCGCGCCCAGGCGCTGGAGTTCTTCGAGACAAGCGTCCCCGAGGGCGTGACCCGCGCGGTGCTCAAGGAACGCGACCGCTCGCAGCTCGCCGGGACGCTGCCGGGCAATGGCTATCAGTTGCTCGTCGAGATCTTCATCGAGACCGGAGCGCGCGGCCGGATTGCGACGTGGAACCTCGACATCCGCAAGCCGCCCGGCGAAACGACGGATCCGCAGCCATGGCGGATCTCGGCGATCGACCTGCTGACGTCTGTTGAAGGGCTTCACCGCCTCGGGCTGGATCCTCGCAAGCAGTTCACTGCTCACAACCTGGTGCTGCGATCGGTGGACGTGGAAGTGCGCCTGCCGACCGGGCAGGTGTTCGTCGCCGAAACCGGGGACGGGGTCACCGCGCTCGTGCTGCTCGGCGATGGCAACATGGTGTTCTCGCCGAAGCCGAAGGAGGAGCGCGGTCAGGTGCGCATTTTCGCCGGCGCGGAAACGCTCGACGCGAGCTTCAACGGGGTGTTCGTCCGCATCAATCCGTTCGTCTTCTCGCAGCTCGGTACCGACACGATGCTCCAGCCCGAGCCGGCCGTGGACCCGCGCGCGCTCCGCCGGGCGCAGCAGATCTTCGACGAGGACATCAGGAACTCTTTCAGTCTGGACCTGAGCGACTTGAGCCGCGACACGTGGTCGCTCCTGCCGCAACCGGGCGATTTCGTGGCCGAGGTCCGCACCAAGCGCTACGATCGACTCACCTACGCGCGTTCCTCGTCGGAGCCCGAGGACGTGTCGCTCTTCCAGCGTGCCCGCAAGAAGAACATCGCGCTGTATGCGTCGGAGCCGAAGCTGGCGAGCCGCGGCCAGTTCTACGACGAGGACGATCTGGTCGATTACGACGTGCTCGACTACTCGGTCGACGCGGCGTTCTCGCCGGGCCGGCAGTGGATGGAGGGCCGTACCCGGATCAAGCTGCGGATCCGCTCGTTCGCGCTCGGGGCCCTCACGCTGAAGCTGGCCGATTCGCTGACCGTCAACTCGGTGGTCAGCGAGGAGTTCGGGCGCCTGCTGTTCCTGCGGGTCACGAACCAGAACGCCTTCGTGGTCAACCTCCCGCAGCCGCTGAGCCGCGGCGTCGAGCTGAACCTGCACGTCAGCTATCAGGGACGTCTCGAGGATCAGTCCATCAACGACGACTCGATCGGTATCGACGCCGACGCGCAAGGCGGCCAGAGCCAGGGCAGCAGCGGATCGACACGCGGCATCGACCAGCCGAGCGAGATGCCGCTCGTCCCGCCGGAAGACTACTGGCTGTTCAGCAATCGGGCGCAGTGGTATCCGCAGGGTCAGGTCACCGACTACGCAACCGCGGTCCTCCGCATCACCGTCCCCGAGGGCTACTGCGTCGTCGCCAGCGGCGTGCAGGCGAGCGGATCACCGGTGCTGGTCGGGATGCAGGCGCAGGGGCAGCAGGGCCGCGCACTATTCACCTTCACCGCCCCGCAACCGCTCCGTTATCTGAGCATGGTGGTGAGCCGGATGGAGCGAGTGGACGCCGCGACGGTGGTCGTGGACATCGCGGTGCCCGACACGGTCAAAATCCAGTCGGAGAATGGCGATCTCAAGTCGCAGATGAAGGCGCTAGCCGTGCCGCCGGTGGGCGGCCGCAACACCGTGGCGCTGACGGTGGACTCGAATCGCCGGCAGGAGGGCCGCGGCCGCGAAGCGGTGCCGGTGATTGCCGACATCATCCGGCTTTATGCGTCAGTCATCGGCGACGTGCCCTACGACGCGTTGAACGTGGCGATGGTCGAGGCGAACCTCCCGGGCGGGCACGCACCCGGGTACGCCGCCGTGATTAACAACCCGCTGCCGACAACCCCGTTCACGTGGCGCAACGATCCGGCGAACTTCGGCAACTTCCCCGAGTTCTTCCTGGCCCACGAGCTTGCGCACCAATGGTTCGGGCAGGCCGTCGGCTGGAAGAACTACCACGAGCAGTGGCTCAGCGAGGGGTTCGCGCAGTACATGGCCGCGCTCTTCGCGCGCGAGCGCCGCGGCGAGGGCGCGTTCCGTGACGTCCTGAAGCAGCTCCGGCGATGGAGCATCGATCAGTCGGCCGAGGGACCGATCTATCTCGGATACCGTCTGGGACACCTCAAGAGCCAGAGCCGCATTTTCCGAGCGCTGGTTTACAACAAGGGCGCGATGGTGCTGCACATGCTGCGGCGCTTCGTCGGCGACGAAGCGTTCTTCGCCGGGCTTCGCCGGTACTATGCGGCTCGGCGGTTCAAGAAGGCCGGCACCGACGACCTCCGCGCCGCGATGGAAGCGGAAAGCGGCCGCGACCTGTCGCGTTTCTTCGAGCGCTGGGTGTTCGACTCGGGCATTCCCCGCGTCCGCTACTCGACGGTGACCAGCGCCGACAGCGTGACAATACGGCTGGAGCAGTTCGGCGACGGCTACGATCTACCAATCACGGTGACGGTGCAATACACCGACGGCAGGGTCCAGGAAGAGGTGGTCCTGTTGTCGGAGCCGTCCCTCGACGCACACATCCAAGTCAACGGTCCCGTGAAGTCGGTAGAGCTGAACCAGGACCACGCGACGCTCGCCACGTTCGAACGAGCGAAGTAGCCGATCTCGCCTGGCGGATTCTCGCGGCGGAGCGCTCGCCGCCTACTTCACGTAGATGGCCGTTACCTCGCGTTCGCGGCCGACCTCTGTCCGATCGACGACCACCCAGAAATTCGAGGGCCCGGACTTGAACGGCATCACGGTCCGTTCGCCGAGCACGCCTCGTTCGGAGACCGGGGGCCCAGCGGAGTAGGCCGCGAGCGCGGAGCCGTGGAGCTCGGTTTCCGGCATGCCGCGCTTTACCGCCGCGCCGGATTCGAGCATGAAGAACGGGACGTTCTCGGCGCCGGCTGGAACGCCGTCGGGCGGCGCCGGCAGCGCCGATTCGACCAGCGCGAAGGTGCCCAGCGGAGACGGAGCGAGCCCGGTGAGGAGCGGCCAGCTCACCCAGACGGCCAGCCAGAGCACGCCGAGTGCCAGCACCCATTCGCCGAGGGATCGCATCCGGGGCACCCCCGGTAGGTGAAGTATCATTTCTACGTGGAAAAAGTCACGTTGACCATCGATGGGCAGCAGGTGTCGGTGCCGAAGGGCATTACCGTCCTGCAGGCGGCCATCGAAGCCGGAATTCAGGTTCCTTACTACTGCTACCACCCGGGATTGGGCATCGACGCGTCCTGCCGCGTCTGCCTGGTCAAGATCGAAAAGATGCCGAAGCTTCAGACGTCGTGCTCGACGCCGGTCGCCGAGGGCATGGTGGTGCACACGAAGGACCCCGAGGCCATCGACGGTCGGGCCGGAGTCTTCGAGTTCCTGCTCATCAACCACCCGCTCGACTGCCCGGTGTGCGACAAGGGCGGCGAGTGCCCGCTCCAGGATTTCTCTTACAAGTTCGGCAACGCCGAGAGCCGGATGGACTTCCCCCGCCGCACGTTCGACGGCGAGGGCGTGAAGGCCGACGTCGATTTCGGCCCGACCCTGATGCTCAACCGCAACCGCTGCATCATGTGCACCCGGTGCGAGCGCTTCATGCGCGAGGTGGACGGCGACGCCCAGATCGGCATCATCAACCGCGGCAACGGCACTGAAATCGCGACGTTCAACGAAGCCGGCATCCACTCGATCCTGTCCGGAAACCTGATGGACGTCTGCCCGGTCGGGGCCATCACGACCAGGCAGTACAGGTTCCGCTCGCGGCCCTGGGACAACCCGCATGCCGTCGACACCACCTGCACGCTCTGCTCGAAAGGCTGCAGCACCACGGCGTGGCTCAAGGCCAAGCCGGAGTGGGCCCGCGGATCGCGGCTGATCCGAATCACGCCGCGATACAACCCAGCCGTGAACGATTACTGGATGTGCGACATCGGCCGCTTCCAGTACCTCTGGGTCGAAAGCGAGCAGCGACTCCGCCGGCCGCTGGTGATGGCCAAGGACGGCGCCGCTCAGGCGGTGACCTGGAAGGACGCACTCCTCAAGGTTCGCGACCTGCTGAACACGGCCGGCCGCAAGGATCCGGCCTCGGTCCGGATGCTGGTCTCGGCGCACGCCTCGCTCGAAGAGATGTATCTGCTGAAGCGCCTCGCACTCGACATGAAGGGTGACGATGGCGTCTCTCACGTCCACGTGGCGTGGAAGCGCAGCGAGAAGCAGCAGCCCGCCGGAACGAAGTTCCACGTGCCGGCCACCGACGCGCCGAACGTGTCGGGCGCCGCAGCGCTCGGTTTGACGGTCGGCGCCGGTCTCCAGGCCGACGCGGACATCGCCGGCCTGCGGTCGGCCGTCGAACAGGGGCGCGTCGGCGTGCTCTACGTTGCCGATCCAGGTCCCGACGGTGCGATGGGGGATCTGCAGTGGCTCGTGGACGCGCGCAAGAGCGGGCGCCTGCCAGTCCTAATCTATCAGGGCGTGCTCCTCACCGCGCTCGCCAAGGTCGCCGACGTCGTCCTGCCGGGCGCCGCGTGGGTGGAGAAGGACGCCACCTACACGAACGATCAGGGGCTCGTGCAGGCCGCATCCCGCGCGATCAACCCGCCGGGAGAGGCTGTCGAGGACTGGCAGATTCTCACCAGCGTCGCAGCCGCGCTCGGATTGCCCTACACCTACACGACGTCGCAGCAGGTGCGCGCCGACATTGCTCAGGCGCCCGGAGTGAATCCAGCCTACGCCGAGCTCGGCGCTCAGACCTTCAATCGGCCGGTGGCAGCGGCGCACTGGCTTCAGGCGAGCAACCCCATGGAGCGGATGAAGTGGAACGACATGTTCCAGGACCTGCCGCCTGTGAAGGGTCACAACGTCCAGATGGAGCGCGCGCCCCAGCCGACGACGATTCCGCTGCGAGTGGTCACCGAGGAGATCTCGCGCTCGTCGGACTGACGCTATTGAAATGCTTCGTAGCTGTCCGTGACGGGGAGGTATCCTGAGCGCGCCATGATGCGCCGCCCCATTCGGATCCTCATCCTGCTGCTGACCGTCGCGGTCACGGCCGGCGTGGTCTGGAAGGCAACAATCAACGAGCAGGCGCGCGGCCGGATGCGCATGGCAGCGCAGCAGAACGATGCGGCGGCCGCCGACGCTGTCTACGAGCTCGCCGATCTCCGTTCCAGCCTCCACGCCTACGTCGCGCCCGGACAAGGCATCGACTTCTGGTCCAAGCGAGCCGGGGCGCAGCTCGATAGCCTTGGCTCCCGGCTGCGTGACCTCGAGCCCGCCGCAGCAGCCGCCAATCACTCGCTGAGCACAGCACTCAGCAGCCTCGACGGTCTCGCTGACTCCGAGAAGCGGGCCCGCAGCGCCATGCGCAACAGCCAGCCGCTGGTGGCGGGCGACATCGTCTTTGACGATGCGCGCGACCAGATCGACGCGGCCGCGCGCGACCTGGCCGACGCGCGGCAGGCCATGTCCCGGGCCGAATCGGCGCGAGAGGCCGGCATGGCCAACGAGCAGTCGCTCCTCGCCGGCGGCCTGATGGCGGTGTGGATCTTCGCGTTGATCGTCCTGGTCCCGATACCGGCGGCCAAGCCCGCCGAGGCCGCTCCATCCGAACCAAAGGAGCTGCCGCGTGACAAGCCAGCGGACCGGGCCCCCGATCGCGAGGAGTTGCGGCTCCCCATGCGTGCCGCAACTCCCAATGCTCACGGGGAACCGCCGCCTGACGAGCCTGTCGCACCGGCCCCGGCGGTGAGTGATCACGACCAGTCACAGCCCGGCGCGCCTGTCGTCGCTCCTGAACTGACGGCTCGCGTCCTCGACTCGATCGCGGAGCTCTGCACCGACCTTGCGCGGGTCGCGAATCTCGGCGAGCTCGGGCCGCTGCTGGACCGCGCGGCTGGTGTGCTGCAGGCTCGCGGCGTGGTAGTGTGGCTGGTCTCACCGGACGGTCAGCACCTCGCCCCGGCCATGGCACATGGCTACGACGAGAACCAGCTCGCGCGGATCGGATCGATCGGCATCGGTGACGACAACTTGACGGCCGCCGCGTTCCGGACCGGCCACCCGACCCATGCCAGCGCCGACGCACAGTTCCCCGGCGCGGTGGCGGTCCCGATTCTCTCGGCCTCTGGCCCGAGCGGTGTCCTCGCCGCCGAGGTCCCTGAGGGAACTGATCTGCCTCAGTCCGAAGCCCTGGCCACCCTCATCGCCGCCCAGCTCGCGGGTCGATTTGCGATCGAAGAAGAAGAGGTGGTTCCGAAGCTGGAAGTCGGAAGCGAGAAGTAGCCTTTCTTCTCACTTCTCACTTCTCTTACGCCGGCCGATACGCCGCGGGCCTCACCGGTCGGCGCTCCTCGGGCCGGCGCTCCTGCGGACGGTCCGCCGGCGCCGGGAGTGTGGCCTTCGTCGTTCCCGCCTTCTTGTCGCGCAGGTAGTCGATGCTGACTTCGCTCTCCTTCGCATCGCGGATCGAGCTGCGCAGCTGGTCCGCGTCGTGGACGCGGCTGCCATTGATCGACGTGATGACGTCGCCGGCTTTCAACCCCGCTTTGGCAGCCGCCGAATCCGGTTCTACCGACGTGACGAGCGCGCCGCCGTCGCCTGCGCCGAAGTACTGCGCGAGCTGATCGCTCAACGAGTCCACCGACACGCCGAGCCGGCGACGGCTCGACGGCATGAAGTCGTTCTCGAAGTGGAAGCGCATGGCCGGCATGTCCATGCGGAAGTCGCTCAGCCCCTCGAGGCTTCTCTCGACGTCGCGGCGGATGCGGTCGCTGTCGATCGACATGTTCCACGTCGTCGCTGGCGCCTCCGGCGTGGCAGTGAGCGTCTGCCGTTTCCCGTCTCGCATGACGGCCATCGCGACCTGCCGTCCGTCTGCAGTCTCCTGGACCAGTCGCGTGAACTGCCGCGTGCTGCGCACGCGCTCACCGTCGTACTCGACGACGATGTCGCCGGCCTTGATGCCGGCCTTCTCGGCGGCGCTTCCCGGATCCACCGAGTCGATGCGGACGCCGCTGGCCTTGTCGGCGGAGTCGAGGTCCTGCACCATCACACCTAGCCGGCTGCCGCGTCCGTCGAGCATCATCATCGAGCGGCGGGCGCCGCGCTCCGGCGTGTCGCTGGGCCGCGGCGCCGGCCCTTGAGCGACGGCCACGGAGACGGCGGCGGCGACGCCGGCCGCGAGCAACCCGGCAAACGACCAATAGCGCACCTTCGCTGACATGTTGCACCCCCTGTGGCGTTGAGACGAAGGGGCGCCATGGATGGTTGGGAAGGGGGAAGGGACGCCGGCGGGCGACGCGGCAGATAGAATCTGAAACCTATGGCAAAGGCCGGTTCCTCCACCGCGGACCTGCGGCGGTCCATTCTCGAGCGCGCAGAGGCGCAGCGGGTCAAGTTCCTGCGCCTCCAGTTCACGGACATCCTGGGCGTCATCAAGAACGTCGAGGTGCCGGACCGGCAGTTCCAGGAAGCGCTCGACGGGCAGCTGATGTTCGACGGTTCGTCCATCGAAGGATTCGTGCGCATCGAGGAGTCGGACATGTACCTCAGGCCCGACCTCTCGACCTTCCAGGTCTTCCCGTGGACCGATCCGAGCGGCGCGCGCGTCGGCCGGCTCATCTGCGACATCGCGAATCCCGACGGAACGCCGTTCGCGGGTTGTCCGCGGACGACCCTCAAGCGGGTGATTGCGCTGGCCGCCGATCGCGGGCTGACGATGAAGGCGGGTCCGGAGACCGAGTTCTTCCTGTTCCTGCGCCGCGACGGCCGGCCCACAACCGATACCCACGACGCCGCCAGCTACTTCGACCTTGCGCCGATCGATCTCGGCGAGGACGTCCGCCGGGAGATCGTCCTCGCGCTCGAGCAGATGGGCATGCTCGTGGAGGCCGCGCATCACGAAGTTGCGCCTGGCCAGCACGAGATCGATTTCCACTACGACGACGTTCTCGCCACGGCCGACAACGTCAGCACCTGCCGATTCATCGTCAAGAACGTGGCGCTGCGCAACAACCTGCACGCGACCTTCATGCCGAAACCGATCTTCGGCGTGAACGGCTCCGGCATGCACACTCACCAGTCGCTCTTCGAGGGCGACCGCAACGCGTTCTTCGACGAGGGCGCGGAGTGGCAATTGAGCCGCACCTGCCTTCACTACATCGGTGGGCTCCTGCGCCACGCCAAGGGTTACTGCGCGATCACCAACCCTCTGGTGAACTCGTACAAGCGGCTCGTGCCCGGCTACGAAGCGCCGACGGCAATAGCGTGGTCCGAGAAGAACCGAAGTCCACTCGTGCGCGTCCCGGCGTCCCGTGGAAAAGCCACCCGAATCGAGTGCCGCATGCCCGACCCGGCCTGCAATCCGTACCTGGCGCTGGCCGTGATGCTTCGTGCCGGGCTCGAGGGGATCGACCAGCAAATCGATCCGGGACCACCTGTGAACAAGAACATCTACAAGATGAGCCACCGCGAGCGGCGGCACCTCCGTATCGACGACCTGCCGGCAAACCTGAGCGAAGCGCTCGACGAATTCGAGAAGGACGATCTGGTGCGCGACACGCTCGGCGAGCACATCTTCCAGCACTTCCTTGAAGCCAAGCGGGAAGAGTGGGCCGACTACATCAGCCACGTCTCGCCGTGGGAGATGGAG
Organism: uncultured Acidobacteriota bacterium; assembly: GCA_963709325.1. Lineage (GTDB taxonomy): Bacteria > Acidobacteriota > Vicinamibacteria > Vicinamibacterales > UBA2999 > VFZN01. The sequence continues at coordinate 2,718,130 of CAVPVV010000003.1, forward strand.
CGCTATCTCGGGGTCTATTAGGCTCCAGGCCTGGCCTGACCGGCTGTCGCGCTGCAAATCGCGTCCTTGGGAATACGCTCCGCGGTGGACAGGCGTCCACGCGACAGGACGCCTCGTTCTGTCGCGTCGCGCGCCAGAGTCCCTGATTTCCTCGAAAACTCGCACGCTTCGGGAGTGGCACGGCCGTTGAATATTCGGTCGGCAGCCGCGGCGGATCACCGGGGTGCCTTAATCAGGCAGGCGCTGGCATTGACGCACTCCGGTCGTACCATTCACGATCCGTCCGCGGCTGATCTGTCTCGGAGGTATGAGATGGCCCAGCTTCATCGTCGAGTGTCGGTGCTAGTCGCGCTCCCGCTCATCCTGACGCTGGGAGCCTGTGCGTCGATCGGATCGCCGTCCATCGAACAGGTGCAGTCGAACCCCGGGCGCTACGCCAACCGCACCGTCACGCTGAACGGCACCGTGACGACGGCCTGGGGCGTTCCGCTGGTGCCGTACAAGATGTACCGGGTCAGCGACGGCAATTCGGAGATTCTGGTGCTCTCGAATGGCAATCGCACCCCGAACCGCGGCGCGCGGGTCCGGGTGCGCGGCGAGGTCCAGGAATTCGCGACCTTCGGCGGAAAGTCGGTGGGTCTCCACCTCAAAGAGAAGAGCCTGAAAGTACTGTAAAGGCTTCACGCCTCAGGATTTAGGCTTCAGTCAGCCGCGCGGTCGCCGGCCTACGTCCGGCGGCCGCCGCACTGGCCGCACCCGCGGCAACTCGCTCCCGCCCCACGTGGGTGGGCCTTGTGAAATTCAATTACAATTGAGGGTCGTGGAAGCCCTTGAACATCCCTCACCGCTGGTCGCACTGATCAACGCGCTGCTCGCCCCTCTGGGCATCCATGCGCCGGACCATATCGTCTTCTGCGCGCTGATCTGCCTGATCGTCCTGGTGCTCGGCCTGGCCATCCGCTCGAAGCTGAGCGTCGAGAATCCCGGCAAGCTTCAGATCATCCTCGAGGACATCGTCAGCTTCTTCACCTCGCAGATCGAGGGCGTGATTGGACCGAAGGGCCGCCAGTTCCTGCCGCTGCTCGGCGGGCTGTTCGTCTTTATCTGGATCGGCAACATGATGGGCCAGATCCCGGGACTCGGCGCGCCGACCAGCAACCTCAACGTGCCCTTCGGCTGCGCGATCACGCTCTGGCTCTACTATCACTTCCAGGGAATCAAGACCCAGGGGCCGATCTCCTACATCAAGCACTTTGCAGTGATGCCCGGCGTGCCGCTCCTGATGTCGCCGGTGATCTTCGTCATCGAGATCATCAGCCACCTGTCCCGCGTGCTGTCACTGACCCTGCGCCTGTTCGGCAACATCTTCGGCGAGCACCTGGTCGTGCTGATCATCGCGAGCATCATCCCGTTCCTGATGCCGCTGCCGATTCAGTTCCTCGGCCTAGTGGTTGGCACGCTGCAGGCGTTCATCTTCCTGACGCTCGGCGCGATCTACCTGAGCGCGGCCGTCGCGGTCGACGAACACCACTAATCAGGCTGAGTCCAGTTCCACCGTCTCGCCGTCGGCGGGAATCCTGACCCGCGGCTGGTGACGCGATCCGGCCAGAGCTTGCGCGAGGCCGGCGCGGGTCAGCAGGCAGTGATTGATTGCCTCCATGTGGACCGCAACGATCGTAGCCGCTGAGGCCGCCTCGCACACCTGCAGCACATCGGGAACGTCCATGGTGATCGGCCCGCCTTCGAGGAATTGAGCGGCGCCGCTGTTCACTACGACGACGCTCGGCTGGTGGGTCTTGATGACGCGCGCCACTTCAGGGCACCAGACGGTATCGCCGGCAATGTAAACCGTCGGCCATCCCGAGGCCGTCAGCACGAAACCAGAAACAGGCGCCATCCGCTTCCCGACCTCGCCGCGCCCATGTTCGCCGCCGCATCGCGTGATGCTGATTGCCTGGAGCGTGGCCGCCGTTTCGATCGGCTTCACGTTCGAGAATCCCTGCTCGCCGAACTTCTTCGCGTCTTCCGGCTGTCCGAACAGCAGGGTCGCCGGCGGCAGCTGCTTTGCGGCGGCGCCGTCCCAGTGATCGCTGTGCGTGTGACTGACGAGCACGGCGTCGATTCCCGCAATCAATGACGATGCCGGGGTCGGCAGGGAAACCAGCGGGTTCCGGCGCTGATTGGCGGTGCGGCTGATTGGCGGCAGGGTCTCGGCGTCGGCGAACAGCGGGTCCACCAGTAGCGTCTTGCCAGCGTACTGGACGATCAGCGTCGCGTGGCGAAGGAGACGGAGCCGCACTCGCGGCGGTTGAGCGGCGCTGAAGGTGGGCGCAGCGAGCGAGAGCGCCGCAGCCGATTGGAGAAAGGCGCGACGATTGATGGTCATTGGCTACCCATTCCGCGCCCGGCGCGCGGTGGAAACGTCCAGCGTCTGGACCGCTAGCGGCTCCAGCCTTTCGACTGGTTCGACCACCCGAACGGCAGCCGCACCCTCGACGGCGCCGCGCGCGAGCGCCGCCGACGCGATCTCGGCGACTCGGTCCTGATATTTGATTCCCAGCTTGTAGCGCATCGAGCGGCGGGTGATCTGCGCCTTGCTCTTCACCTTCAGCCGCTTCGCCGCCCGGCGATCGCCGTCCAGCGACACCGTTTCGTCGTCGCCGGTCTTCGGGTTGTAGAAGCCGATATATCCGCCCGGGTTGATGCCGAACGAGCGCAGCGCGCGTCCCTTGTTGCGGCGCCCCAGGAAGTCGTTACGGCCGCCCGCCTCGGCACCCACCGTGAAATACAACGGCAGCACGAAGTTCGATACCCACTGGCCGTCAATTTTGTAGATCTCGTCCTGGACGGCGTCACACATCTCGTACCAGTGGAAGACCTCCTTGTCCGGATCGGCGGGGTGCGGCCCTGAGACCAGCAGGTTCACCTCCGGATCACCAATCAGCTCGAGCGCCTCGTGGGACAGCGTCGCCGTCCATGGCTCGTCCATCTCTTTCACGAGCTCCGTGAAGACAACCCCGAACGGGATGCCGGCGGCATTGGATTCGTGGAAGCCGACGGCGTCGTCCACGCTTCTGACGCTATCCCAGAGATAGACGATGGCGTCGCCCCGCAACTCGGGAAGGCGGCTCCGGTCGGGACGTTTCCCGATGCTGCCCTCGAGCCGCAGCTCTGCGCCGATGTGCCAGTGCGGGCTGAAATCGTGGGCAATCTGGCGATTGACCGCGCGGATGCCGGCTTGTATCTGCTCGTCGGTCAGCTTGCCGTTGGTGTGATTCACCACTGAAATCAGCATCGGAAAGGACCTCGTGCCGGTTGCCGGACGCCGGCTAACGGCGCTTGCGGAACAGGACGATGCGATTGGTGTTCGTGCCCTTGCGGTTGTTGGTCACGCCCCAGCAGTTTGCGGTCTTGGTGAAGACCTGCGCGTTGACCAGGACCAGCATCGGCTCGAGGCCCGCGGCGATTCCAGCCGGGACGACGACCTCTTCGAGCCGGACGGCGCCGCCCCTGACCTCGCCCACTTCGAAGGCGACGTGACCGCCCGGGCGCAGGACGCGCCGCACTTCGGCGAGCGTGCTGGTCACGAACGCCTTCCACGCGTCGATCTGTTTCGCAAGCGTGACCGGCACCGCGGCGGCGTCGATGCCGCTGAACCAGCACCGCAGCCAGTTGTCGCCCTTGTAGTCGACGACGTCGAGGAACGGCGGCGAGGTTACGACCAGTGCGACCGAGTCGTTCGCAATCGTCGGCGTGTCCGAGGACGATCCCGTCAACAAGCGCGCGTGCCCGGTCACGCCATAAAGCTGCTGCCGGATCGCGGGGGTGACGCCGCGCAGCAGCGATCGGGTCTTCGACAGGATGATGCGGGGAACATCCTTCGCCCCGGGCTGCTGCTCGAGCCGCGCGTTGATCTTCGCCTGCGCCCGGGCAGAGACCGCCTGGTTGGGCGGCAGCGTGTAAACCGAGAAGAAGCCTGTGGAGTGCCCGGTGAGGCGATTCACTGCCACCATGCGGATCCAGCGGTCCACGTCGGTCAACGTGCCGCCGGCCTGTCGATCGAGCAGGTGCTTCCGCAGCGCCGAGATCTGACGCAGGGTGGCCGGGTGGTAGAAGACCAGCAGGTCCTCCGGCATTTCGCCCGCGTCAGTAAAGTCCACTGCGTCCAGGCCGCGCTGCACGTCGGTCATCGTCGGTGGGGACAACCTCGATTCACAGAGAACCGCGCTGAGCGGGTTTACATCGCACCCGTAGGGTTGCCGGCCGAGCAACGCCGCTTCGATCAGTGTCGTACCGCGGCCCATGAACGGGTCATAGACGATGTCCCCGGGACTGGTCAGCCGCTCGATGAAGAAGCGCGGCAGCTGCGGCTTGAAGCAGGCGCGGTAGGAGACCTCATGGAGGCTGTTCGCGGCGCGCTGTTTCGCGGTCCAGAACTCGTTCGTGAACGTGTTCACCCGCGCGAGTGTGCGGTCATCGACGGAGACCTCGATCTCGCCGGTAACGGTGGCAGCCCCAGCCCAGCGGAAACCTCGGAGAACCTCCTCGAATGATCGATCGTCCAGCTCGTTGGAGGGCAGGACCGCTGCACCGGTTCGCTCCATCATCCCGCTGTAGAGAGTAACATCCGGCTCTGCAGGCGCACGCCTAGCTCGACCGCGCCTTGGGCTGGCGGAACGGCCCGGTTTGTTGCGACAGTGCAGGCCCGAATCGTGTCAGCCAACCGCTACGATGCCATCGTGCTCGGTGCTCGCTGCGCCGGGGCGCCGACCGCGATGCAACTTGCGCGAAAGGGCTGGCGCGTCCTGCTCGTCGATCGCGGGAGTTTCCCGTCCGACATTCCGCACGGCCACTTTATCCACAAGGGTGGGCCGCGGAGTCTCGCCCGATGGGGCGTGCTCGACCAGCTCTCGACGTGCTGCCCGCCGATCACTGCGTTCACGATGGATGTCGGCGATTTTCCGCTGACCGGCCGTGACATGGTGATCGACGGCGTCGCGTTCGGTTACGCTCCGCGGCGCACGGCGCTGGACAAAGTTCTGGTGGATGCCGCGGTTGCGGCCGGGGCCGAACTGCGCGAACGCGTCGTGTTCGAGGCGCCGCTCTGGGAAGATGGACGCGTCGCTGGCATCCGCGGCCGGCTGGCCGCCACCGGCGAGGCTGTCGAGGAGCGGGCGACGGTGACGATCGGCGCCGATGGTCGAAACTCGCGGCTTGCCGCGGCGGTCGAGGCACCGGCATACGACGCGGTGCCCGCCGTCACGTGCTGGTACTTCTCCTACTGGAGCGGTGTTCCGAGCCAAGGGCTCGAGATTTACGTGCGCAAGGACCGGATGATCTTCGCGTTCCCGACAGGTGATGACCTCTTCGGCATCTTCCTGTCGTCGACGGCCCAGGACCTCGCTGCGCTCCGCTCGGACCTCGATCGCGGGTTCATGTCGGCAGTTGATGCCATTCCCGAGTTCGGCCAACGCGTGCGCAACGGCCGGCGCGAGGAACGCTATCAGGGCGCAACCGATCTGCCGAACTTCTTCCGCAAGCCGTACGGGCCGGGCTGGGCGCTGGTCGGTGACGCCGGATGTCACAAGGATCCGTGCTTCGCGCTGGGCATTTGCGACGCCTTCCGCGACGTCGATCTGCTCGCGGATGCGCTCGACGCCGCCCTGTCGGGCCGTGCGGCGTGGGACACGGCGCTGGCTGATTACGAGCAGCAGCGCAACGCGCTCGGTCGCGACGAGTACTGGCAGAACCTCAGCGCCGCTCGATTCGAGCCGCCACCGGCGAGAATGTTGGAAGCCCGCGCCGCGGTGAAGGGCAACGCCGAAGCCACGCGACACCTCTACCTCGCGCGCGAGGGACTTCTTGCCTGAGCTCCCCGAAGTCGAAGCCGTCCGCAGGTTGCTCGAACCCCATTTCTCGAACGCGCGCATCACGCGCGTCGAGCTGCGCCGCGCCGACCTCCGCGCGCCGTTTCCCGCCGGATTCGAATCACGCCTGACGGGCGCGACCGTCGTCTCGCTGCTGCGACGGGCGAAGTACCTGCTTGCGACGTTGTCCTCCGGCGAGACGCTCGTCATGCACCTCGGGATGTCGGGATCGTTCCGGGTCGAGAGCGCAGCAGGCGTGCGCGCCGAAGGCGATCGCCAAGTGCTTGGCGCCGATCCTCACGATCACGTCATCTTTCACCTGCACTCGGGCGACGTCGTTACCTTCAACGATCCCAGGCGTTTCGGGTTGATGGATCTGCTGTCCGAGGCGGAGCTGACGGCGCATCCGGTACTGAGCAAGCTCGGCCGCGAACCGCTCTCGAACGAGTTCGACGCCGTGGCGCTCGCGCGCGCGTGCCAGGGGAAGAAGATTCCGCTGAAGGTGGCGCTGCTCGACCAGCGTGTCGCGGCCGGAATCGGCAACATCTATGCGTGCGAGGCACTGCACGTGGCGCGGCTCTCGCCGTTCCGGCAGGCGCGGACCATTGCAACACCGGCCGGCGCGCCGCGGGAGACGGCCCATCGGCTCGCGCGTGCGATCAAGCAGGTCCTGGCTCGCGCCGTCGACGCAGAGACGCGGCACGCGCGGTCCTCCCGTTTCCGGGTCTACGACCGCACCGGCCAGCCGTGTCCGAGACGAGGCTGCGGCGGCGCCATCCGGCAGCGTACGCAAGCCGGCCGCTCGACGTTCTACTGCCCGCGCTGCCAGCGTTAGCTTCGCCGTTCTCGGGGTTCTCGGGGTTCGCGAGGTTCGCGAGGTTCTTCAGTCAGACCGTCACCTTTACGACGACGACGGTCTGGTCGTCGGTCTGCTCGGCTTCGCCCCGGAACAACTGCATGGCGGAAAAAATCGCCGACACAATATCCTTCGCTGTGGCGTCGTGAGTCTGCTCGACGACTGCGCCGATACGATCCGCGCCGAACTCCTCGCCTGCCTCGTTGAACGCTTCGAAGATGCCGTCGGAGCAGAAGACGAAGACGTCGCCGGTCTGCAGCTCGATTGTGATCTCGTCGTAGGTCGAGCCGGCAAACGATCCGAGCGGTACACCCGGCATCGGCAGCTGCGCTGCCTTGCCGCCGCTGTAGCGCACCGGAAACGGTAACCCTGAATTCGCGAACGTCACCTGGCGCCGGCGAAGGTCGAACATCGCGTAGCAGAGCGTGCAGTAGTACTCCTCCAGCTGGCGCTCGTGCAGGATCCGGTTCATCGCGTTGAGCACGACACCGGGCGTGCTGCGGCGCGTCTCGAGGCGGCGCCGGAACGTCCGCCCTCGAACCAGCTCACCGACGAACGCGCTGTAGAGCGCGGCCGGTACGCCCTTCCCCGACACGTCACCGACCGAGACCACCAGTGTGTGAGGCTCTGGCGAGAGGAAGTCGTAGATGTCTCCCCCAAGCTCGCGGGCCGCGTCGAAGTGCCACGCGACGTCGACGCCTTTCAGCCGCTTGGGCAGCTCCTGCGGCAGCAGCGCCATCTGGACGCGCTGGGCGAACCGCAGCTCCTTCTCGAGCCGGAGCTCGTTGGTCCGAATCTCCTCGTAGAGACGCGCGTTCTCGATTGCGACAGCCGCCTGCGAAGCCAGCAGCGTCAGCAGCTCGACGTGCTTCTTCGTGAAGGCGCCCAGCTCCGGGCTCTCGAGATCGAAGACGCCAAGGCAACGATCCTTCAGCAGCAGCGGGATCACCAGCTCCGACCGGACGTCCTCCACCGCCTCGATGTAGCGCGGATCCTGCGTCACGTCGTCTACGAGTACCGGCTCCTTGTGGAGCGCTGCATAACCGACCAGCCCCTCGCCGAGTTTCACCGGCTCCAGCAGGCGGGGATTGTCGCCGTACTTGATGGCAAGCTTCATCTCCAACGTCTCGCCATCGTCGTCGAGGAGGGCAATGCCGAAGATGCGGTAGTTGATGATGCGCTTGACGAGGTGCGCGAGCCGCGTCAGCAGCTCCTCGAGGTCGAGGATCGCGCTCATTTCGCGGCCGATCTCGGCGAGGGTCTCGAGCGTCTCTGCGTATTCGCGTTCCGACTCGAACAGCCTGGCGTTGACGATCGCCTGGGCCACGTGGGCGGCGAACTGCCGCAGGATCAGCTCGTCGCGTTCGGTGAACGCGGCGCGTCGATCGCTCAGCAGGTTCAACGCGCCGATGACCTTGCCCTTGTGCCGCAGCGGCACCGCCAGCTGCGACCGCACCCCAGGCACCGTCTTCAAGTAGCGCGGATCGGCATCGACATCGTCGAGCAGGATCGGCCGGCGCTCCGCCACGGCGGAGCCGACGATGCCCTGCCCGACCTGAAGGCGGAACGTGCGAACGACCTCTTCCGGGTAGCCCACCGCGTAGGCGATGTGCAGGTCCTGCCGCCGCTCGTCGAGCAGGTACACCGAGAACACGGTGAACGACGTGAGCCGGGAGATGAGCTGCGGGATCTTCTCGAGCAGCTCGTCGAGGTCGAGCACCGAGGTGACCTCGCGTCCGAGCTCGGTGAGAACCGCGAGCTCCGCGGCATCCCGGATGGCGGGCATGCCCGCGGAGGAATCGTGGCGATCGGTCATTGACTGGTGGTCTTCTTGGCCTCGCCCAGCGTGTAGCGGGTGATCCACTCCTGGATGCGGGTGAGACGGTCCTTCTGATGATAGTACTCGGTGAAGCCGTGTCCCTCGCGGGGATAGAACACCAGCTCGGTTGCCTTGCCGCGATCCTTGAGGCCGCGGAAGAGCTCCTGGGCCTGGCCGATCGGCACGCGCTCGTCACTGCCGCCGTGAAGGATCAGCGTCGGAGTCACGACTTTGTCGATGCGGGTCATTGCCGATCGCTCCATGTAGAGCGGCAGCCGCTCCGGACCGGCCTGGCCGCCGAAGTACCCGATCAGGACGTTCGGGATGTCGTTGGTGCCGTACATGCTCCAGAGATTGGTGAGGCCCGCACCGACCATCGCGGCCTTGAACCGGGTGGTCTGGGTGATCGACCAGGCGGTCATGTAGCCACCGTAGCTCCAGCCGATCAACGCGAGCTTGTCGGGGTCAGCGATGCCCCTGGCGACGAGCGCGTCGACGCCGGTCATGATGTCGCGGTAATCGCCGCCGCCCCAGTCGTTGATGTTGGCGCGCAGGAACTTCTCGCCGTAGTTCGAGCTGCCGCGCGGGTTGGGATAGAACACGAGCCAACCCTGGCCGGCCCAGAGCTGGCCGCCCTCGAGCCCGCCGACCCGGTAGTTGTTGATGAACGCGCCTGCGGGGCCGCCGTGAGCCACCGTCAGCATCGGGTAGCGACGCCCGGCTTCGTAACCGACCGGCTTCAGCAGCACGCCTTCGATCGCCATGCCGTCGCTGCCCTTCCAGGTGACGACCTCGGTGGCACCGAGCGCAAACTGCGAGGACTGGGGATTGGTGTCGGTCAGCCTGGTCAGCGTGCGGAAGTCCGCTCCGGTGACGTAGACCTCCATCGGCGACGCGGGTGAGTCCTGGGTGACGGCGATCACCGACCCATCGCGGCTTTGCGAGCCGAGTTGCAGCGTCCGCTTGTCGGTCAGCGCAGTGTAGCGGCCGCTCTGCACGTCGTAGGCGAATACGGTCGCGTCGGCGCGCTGGCCGGTCGAGAAGATGATCCGATCGCTGTTCGGAGTCCACTGCGGCGCCCCAGCTTCGAGATCGAACTCGGGCGATGCCGCGTCCTTCAGGCTGCGTGCGCTGACGTCGTAGATCGCGAGATGCGACTGGGCCACGACACCGGCGGGCGTGCCGTCGCCGTTCGGCTTCGCCGTGTTCGGATCCATGACCCATGCGATGCGTGCACCGTCAGGCGACCACTGCGGACGGCTGTCGCGCCCGAAGTTCGTGCTGATCTTTGTGATCTGCCGCGACGCGATGTCGGCGATGTAGACGTCCTGCCGCTCATCGCGGAGCATCGTGGTCACGTTCGCGCTGAACACCAGGCGCGAACCTTCTGGAGACCACGACGGCGGGTCACCCGCGAGCGTGAAGTCGCGCCCTTCGGTGACGCGCGTCGCTGTCGCACCGTCTGCAATCTCCACAACCCACAGGTGCCGGTAGCGGAAATCGCCTTCGAACACGCGCTCATCGTCTTTCTTCTTGATCTGCGCGGTCTCTTCATTCGAGCGCGGATCGGTGGCGACGAAGGCCAGACGACGGCTGTCGGGCGCCCACGAGTACGCGACGACGCCTTCCTTGGCATCGGTCACGCGGCGCGCTTCACCGCCGTCGGCGCGCATCACGAAGACCTGCGGCTTGGGTCCGTCCTCACCCGCGCCGTTGCCGCGTGCCGAGACGAAGCTGATGTAGCGGCCGTCCGGTGACCACTGCGGCTGCGAATCGCCCCGCGGTCCGAACGTGATCTGGCGGGCGGCGCCGCCGCCGGAGGCAGGCACCATCCAGATGCGAGTCCGCGACTCGCGCTGATCGGGCTCCTTGTCCGAAGGGGCTTCCCAACTGCGGACCGTGTAGAGAACCCGCGTCCCGTCCGGCGAGACCATCGGCGACGCGACTCCCTTCAGATCGAGGATGTCGTCGACGGTGACCGGGCGCGGCTGGGCGGCCACGATCGGGATAACCCCCAGAACCAGCGCCGCGGTCAGAACCTGAATGCGTGCGAGTCGCGCCATCTGCGCCATCTGCGGCCTCCAGAGCGGGAAGTATACTGAGGGCTGCCCCGATGCCGCACGAAGAACTCACGCTGCCGTTCGACTACTCCGCCATCGAACGGATCCTGCCCCATCGCTATCCGTTTTTGCTCGTGGATCGCATCACCGAGTTCGAGCCCGACCAGCGAATCGTGGGCATCAAGAACGTGTCCATCAACGAGCGCCACCTGTCCACGACGTTCGGCGGCGACCGTCCGGCGCTGCCTCCAACCATCCTCACCGAGGTCGTCGCCCAGGTCGGCGCCATCCTGATACTGGCCAAGCCCGAATACCGTGATCTGCTGATCTTCTTTCGCGGAATTGAACGGGTCCGCTATCGCGGCCAGGTGTTCGCGGGCGACGTGCTCGAAGTCGAGGCCCGTGTGAAGCGCCTGCGCAACCGGATGGGTGTGCTCGACGGCCGCGCGCGCGTCGGCAAACGGATCGTCGCCAACGGTTCGATGACGTTTGCGCTCGGGACCAAGGACAGCGGCGGCGCTTAGCAGCCTTGGGCGCTGCCAAGACCTCAGGACCTCAACACCTCCTCACGTTCCCTTGTAGAGCACCCTCCCGAGCCGCCGGTTCCAGTTCGTGAACTCACCCTCGGCCGCGTCCTCGCGAATGGCGCGGCGCACCTGATTCAGGCGCGCGTCGAGCTCGTCCACAGCCGCGAGAATGAACGCCTCGATGGTCTTCGGTTCAACCGGCGAGCCATGCTCGCGCGATCCATGGTGGGACAACACGAGATGCTCGAGCTGGGTGCGCAGTTCGAGCGGAAAGCCCGACACGCTCGACGCCGTTTCGCGCACCACCAGGAGCCCGAGCGCGATGTGCCCCACGAGGTTCCCTTCCCGCGTGTAGCCAATCGCGCCGCCTTCGTACCACAGTTCCTGGAGCTTGCCGATGTCGTGAAGAATCACGCCGGCCAGCATGAGGTCGGCGTTCGCGCCGTACGCCTTCGCCACCGACGCCCCGACCTCGGCCATCTTGACGATGTGCTCCAGGAAGCCGCCTCGATAGGCGTGGTGAATGATCTGCGCGGCCGGCCACTCGCGGAGCTGCGCCTCGTGATCGGCAAGGATCCGGAACAGCAGCACGCGAAGGTAATTGTCCGCGACCGCACGGACGCGATCGGTGAGCTCCGTCCACATCTCGGCGATCGGACGCGGCGCGCTCAGCACGCAGTCCTCCTCGCGGAAGCCTTCGAGCCGATCCTGCTCCGGGTTGACGCGGCGGATTGACGAGACGACGAGCTGCAGCTCGCCGTTGTAGACCGTCGCCGCTCCTTCAGCGCGCACGAACTCGCCCGCTTCGAACTCTCCCTGGAAACGGGTCACCTCGTCGAACAGCTTTGCGGTGATCTGCGCGGAGACGTCCTGCAGGGTGAAGATCAGGAACTCCGAGCCGCTGCGCGAGGCGCGCAGCTCCTTGGCGGTGCAGAGAAAGAAGCCCCAGCCAGCGGTATCAGCGGTGATCGCGGCGAGTCGCGGCAGGCGAGACACCCGGCGATTGTACTCCCCGGACCACGGCGGTTCCGGCCAGCACGAGCGCGCCGGCGAAGAGAATCCGCAGTGAGAATGGCTCACCGAGCAGCAGCGTGCCGAGAACGACGGCAATCAACGGATTGACGTACGCGTAGAGTGAAACGATGGAGATCGGGAGGTGCTGAATCGCGTACATGTAGGCGGTGTAGGCGACCATCGATCCGACGATCGTGAGGTAGACCATCGCGGCAAGAGTCCGCGCGCTGAAGTGCAACTGGCCCCACTCACCGGCGGCTGTTGCCGCGGCCAAGAGCATGGCGCCGCCGAACAACATCTGGACGGTGGACACGGCCAACGGGTCGGCCGACGACGGGCGGCGTTTCGAGTAAGACGTGCCCAGCGCCCACCCCAGGCACGCTAGTTGGAGCGCGATGACGCCGGCGATGAACTGACGCCCGGCTGCTCCGCCCGAGGTCAACTCCGGCCAGACGAGCACGACGATGCCCGAAAAGCCGACCGCCAGTCCGGCCACCGTCGTCAAACGAACGCGTTCGCCGCCGGGCAGGAGCGCTTCGATGCCGGCAGACCAGAACGGCACCGAGGCAATCAATACAGCCGTCAATCCGCTCGCCACGTACTGCTCGGCCCACACCACGAGCCCGTTCCCCATCACGTTCATCAGGAAACCGAGCAACGCGAGGCTCGGCCACCACGCGACGCCCGGCAAAGCGCGGCCGCGCGCGACACAGAAGGCGCCGAGGATGAGACCGGCAGTCGTCCAACGGAGCCCGGCCACGAGGGCGACCGGTACCGTTTCCAGGGCGACGCGAATGGCCAGGTATGTGGTGCCCCAGATCACGCAGACGGTGATCCAGGCCAGCCAGGCGAGCCGAGGTGCGCTCACGGCTGATCGCCAGCCGGCTGCGACAGCGCGGCGTCAGCGATCCGCACGCAGTTGCCGCCTTCCTCCTTCGCACGATACAGCGCGTGATCCGCACGGCCGACCAGCGCCTGCACGTTGACCTCGCTGGGGAGCGCCTGCGCGATTCCGAAGCTGGCGGTCACCCTCAGGTTCTCACCCGCCCAGGCCACGGGCCGATCGGCCACCTCGCGGCGGATCGTTTCGGCCACCCGCTTGGCCCCGGCCAGCGGTGTCTCGGGCAGCAGCACCAGGAACTGCTCGCCGGCGTAGCGGCACTTCAGATCCGAGCCGCGCAACACCTCGCGCATTCGCTTGCCGATGACAGCGAGGACGGCGTCGCCGCCGAGGTGGCCGTGGCGATCGTTGACGTCCTTCAGGCGATCGATGTCGAACATCACGACCGACACCGGCGCCTGGCTGCGGCGCGCGCGGCGCAGCTCGGCGTCAATTACCTCGATCGCATGACTGCGGGTGAAGCACCCGGTCAGCGCGTCGCGAACGCTGTTCTCGCGCAGCTCGCGGGCCTGTCGCGCGTGGCGAATGGCGAGCGCGAGAAGCGGCGCCGACGCTTCGATGGCGCGGCGACGTTCGTTGCTGATGGCGCCGTCCGGGGTGCGAACGCCGATCACGCCGATCGCGGTCGAGGCCACTACCAGGGGAAACCCGATCGCGCGCTCGCCGTGTCCTTCGCGTGTCTGCCCGGTCAGCAGTTGCTCGGCGAGGTCGCCCCAGCGAAACATTTCGTCGCTGCCGCGCGTGTCGCCGGCGAGCGCTTCCCACTGCGTGCCTTCGCGGATCAGCACCCAGACGCGATCGCTGCCGGCAATCGTCGGCAGGTACTGCGCGATCGTGACGCGGATCGATTCGAGATCCCCGGTCCGGCCGAGAGCCTGGCCGTAGGCGACGAGCCGTTCCAATTCTTCGGCCCGCACGTCGTGCTCGCCCCTGCGAATCACGGAGGCCGCCTCGGACATCGTCGCGAGGTGGCGCCGATTGATCAGGAAATACGCGAAGCTCGCGATCAGGACGCCAATCGCGGGCACGATCGCCAGACCGATCCGCTCTTCGAACGCTCGTGCCGACGAGAACACGCGAGTGAGAGGCGGCGAGAACAGGACTATCATGGCCACCGCGAGACCCACCAGGGGCAGCAGGTCGTGACGGCCAGGTGTCTTCATCTGAAGGTTGAGCCTAGCTGCACCCCCGGATGGTGTCAAACCGAAGATGCCCACACCGTTTACCCGCTTCTTCGAGGCTGCGCACGAGGGGTTTTACATCGGCACCATGGACGCGGGCGGCTCCACGACCATCGCCGCGAACTCCCACTTGAAGCTGGTGCTGGGTTACCCGCACGAGACGCCGGAATGGCTCGTGCTGCCCTTCGATCCCGACAAGTTCGTCGATCCCGAGGCGCGATCCGCGTTCCTCAGCCGGCTCCAGAAGGACGGCGGCGTCGCTGATCTGCTGCTGCGCCTCCGCCGCGTGGACCAGTCCACCGCCTGGGTGGAAGTGACGGCCATGGCGGAACCGACCGACGCCGGCCCGCTGCACGTCGAGGCCGTTGTCCGCGACGTCGGCGAGCGGCGCCGGCTGGACAACCAGTCGCGCGACATCCAGAGCGAGCTGCTGCAGGCGGAGAAGATGGCGGCGCTTGGCCACACGATCTCCGGCGTCGCGCACGAGCTGAACAATCCGCTGGCGACAATTTTGTCATGGGCCGAGCGGCTGTCGGCGCAGCCCCTCGACGAAAAGACACGTCGGGGGCTGGCGGTCATCCTCGGCGAATCCGAGCGAGCGGCGCGGATCGTCCGCAACCTTCTGACCTTCGCACGCAAGCGCCAGAGCACCCGCGCGCTCGTCGATGTCAACCAGGTCGTCCGCGAGACGATGGCGCTGCGGGCGTACGAGCAGCGGGTTTCGAATATCACCTCAATCGAGGCGCTCGCGTCGGGGCTGCCGCCGGTATTCGCCGACGGCCATCAGATCAAACAGGTGCTCCTCAACCTGATGATCAACGCCGAACAGGCGATGTTGACCTCGCACGGCCGCGGCACGCTCGTGATCCGCACCTGGCACGACCAGGAGAAAGGGTGCGTGCTGATCGAGATCAACGACGATGGCCCAGGCGTGCCGCTGGAGGTGCAGTCGCGCATCTTCGACCCGTTCTTCACGACCAAGGAGGTCGGCAAGGGGACGGGGCTGGGATTGAGCGTGGCCTACGCGCTGGTCAAGGAACACGCCGGCCGGATCTGGCTGCGGTCCGAGGCGAGCGGGACGTCGTTCTATGTAGAGCTGCCGGTCACGGTGCGCGCCGGCGACGCTGCGCCGGCATCGACCCAGTCGGCGTCGGTGTCGCTCGAAGGATACAAGGGAACCCGTGTACTGGTGGTGGAGGACGAACCGGCGCTGGCGATGGCCGTGTCGGAAGCGCTCGTGGACGCCGGGTTCGTCGTGGATCGGGCCGGAGACGGCGAGGAGGGATTGACCCGCCTCGCCGAGCAGTCCTACGAATTGATCGTCTGCGACCTGAAGATGCCGCGGATCGACGGGATGCAGTTCTATCGTGCGATGGCGGCGGCCACGCCGGCGCTCGCGCGGCGCGTGATCTTCGTCACCGGCGACGTAGCCGGCACCGACGCGGAGCGGTTCCTCGAGGAAACCGGCTGCCGGTGGTTGTCGAAGCCCTTCAGACTCGGCGAGTTGCTGCGCGCGGCGCGCGACACCCTTTCGTAGGGGACGACCACCGCGCCGGCGGCACGACGCTCGGCGGCGGCGGGTACCCGCGTGTCCGACACCGGCAGCGATGCCTTGGCCATGACCGGCTTGACCTGGAAGGCGAGGATTGCCGAACGAAGCGCCCGGGCCGCGGCCGCGGGAGTCTGGTCGGCGCCAAGCGCGTCGCGCAGCCGCCGCAGCGCGCGAGCGTGAAGCTGCGAGACGCGTGACTCGTTCACGCCCAGCTCCTGCCCGATCTCCTTCATCGTCACTTCGCCGTAGTAATAGAGGCTGATGACTCGCTGCTCGCGGGCAGGAAGGCTGGCCAGCGCGCCGCGCACGCGGTCGCGGACTTCGGTGCGCTCGTAAATGGTATCCGGCCGCTCGGGCTCGGCTGGCATCAGGACGGCCGGCAACTGCTGATCGTCCACCTGGTCGCTCGACGAATACGGCGACGTGGACTCGATGGTGTTGATGCGGACGATCGTCTTGCCGAGGCGTTTCTCGTCGGAGCCGACGGCGGCGGCGAGGTCGGCCAGCGAGGGCTCGTGTCCGAGCTCGGCGCGGAGCCTCTCGCGGGCGGCCTCGAGTTCGCGGCGCACGCGGCGCACACCACGCGGCCAGGCGTCTTTCCGGAGCGCGTCGATCATCGCTCCTCGAATGCGGCGTTCCGCAAAGGTTTCGAACTTGATGCCGCGACTGTCGTCGAACCGGTGAGCAGCGTCGATCAGACCGATCACGCCGTCCTGCACCAGATCGCCCAGATCAATCGAATGTGGCATCGTCGCCGCCATGCGTCGAGCCAATGCTTCGACGAAGGGTAGCCCAGTCTCTACGCGGTTGGTTTCTGCGGTCGCCTCACTCATTCGTTCGCACATCCTCCGAACCCAGGGTCAGGTTCGCCTGCTGTAGAGGCAACCCCGATGCCAGCTTTGTGCACCGGCGTGGAGGACTGGGCCATTTGGCGGCCGAATTTTGTAAGTCTATGACATTCAAAGACTTACTCGGTTGGACGCCCTTTACCAGATGCCGCGTGGTTCGGCACAGATCGTCATTTTGTTGACGCTTAGACCGCGTGGGGCGTCAAGTTTGTGACCTGCGCCAGAAAGACACATTGCGTAAACAGACCATCCGATTTCAGAACTGTAAGTGAAGTTGTGCGCCGTCCAGCGAGGACGTGGGACAGCGGCGGACTGGCGAGGGAAGGACTGGTGCGGGACGGAGAACCGCCCCGCATCCGGGGGACGTGGAGCAGAGCTCAGGCTAGTTGGACTCGGCCATCGACGAACGGATCTCGCGGGCCAAGCTCATGGCCTGGAGCGCCGCGGACACGACTTGCATGGCGCGGGCACGCTGGCCGGCATCCGGCGCCTTTGCCTCGAGTAATTCCGCGTGCGCGAGAATTACCCCGAGCTGGTTGTTGAGCCGATGAATGAGGGTCCGAAGCTGGTCCTCACCCGGCTCTGACGTCGCACAGGGCGGCGCCAGCTCGGCGTCGCGCCAATCGTGTTGCATGGAAGTCAGGCCGTAGCCGTCGGCGACGCCGGGGCCGAGCCATCGGGCTGGCGCCACAGCGTGTCGGTGAAGATCCGGATACTTCCGCCTGCCGTTCGGACGTATTCGACTTTCCCAGCCGCAATCCAGTTATAAATGGTGCGCCGGCTCACGCCTACGAGCTCGCACGCTTTCATGATGCTCACCGTTTGACGTTCCACTGCCCTGCCTCCTCGTCGGCCTGACCTTACCGTGCGCCCGTCAGCGGCATGCTGGCCGGGCTACAAACACCACTATCGGCCCCTGCCACGCTGGGATTAGATGTGCAGCCTTGACAAGACTCGTCAATTCTTTGACAATTCCTCTAAATGCCTGATTCCAAGCCAAATATCCTCTTGGTCGACGACGAGGATGCGCTGAGGGGAGTGGTGGCGGAACGGCTCGAGGAGGAAGGATTCACCGTTGTCGAGGCGCCCTCGGGCGAGGCGGCGCTCGACCAACTGCAGCGCTTCGCATTCGACATCGTAATCTCCGACCTTCGGCTGCCAGGCATCGACGGCCGCCAGGTCATCGACGCGGCGCTGGAGCGCTACCCCGGCATTCTCGCCATCGTGGTCACCGGCTACGCGACCGTCAAGGACGCGGTGGACGTGATCAAGCGCGGCGCGGCCGACTTCGTCGCCAAGCCATTCCAGTTCGATGAGTTGCTGCACGTCATCAACAGCGCTCGCGAGCAGCAGCGACTCAAGGACGAAAACGCGTATCTGCGCGAGCAGCTCGCGCAGCGCTTCGGGCTCGGCGCGATGGTCGGGAAGAGCCCGGCCATGCTCGGCCTCTACCAGCTCATCGAGACGGTGGCGAGCAGCAACGCAACCGTCCTCATCACGGGCGAAACGGGCACCGGCAAGGAAATGGTTGCCCGCGCGATTCACCAGAGCTCGCTGCGCCGTCAGCAACGCTTCGTCGCGCTCAACTGCGGAGCGATTCCCGAGTCTCTGCTCGAGGCCGAGCTGTTCGGGCACGTGCGAGGCGCGTTCACGGGTGCGGTCGGTAACCGCCTCGGCCGGATCGAACAGGCGGATCGCGGGACGCTGTTTCTCGACGAGGTCGGCAACATGCCGTCCTCGCTGCAGATGAAGCTGTTGCGTGTGCTGCAGGAGCGCGAGTTCGAGCGCATTGGCGATCCCCGCTCGGTCAAGGTGGACGTGCGGGTGATCGCGGCCACCAACGCCGACCTTGGCAAGATGGTCCGCGAAGCAACCTTCCGTGAGGATCTCTTCTACCGCTTGAATGTGGTCGCTGTGCAGCTCCCGCCGCTTCGAGAGCGGCTCGAAGACATTCCGCTGCTGGTCGCGCGCTTCATCGAGAAACTGCAGCCGGCGGGAGAAGGGCGCGAGTCAATCGTCGTCTCGCAGAACGCGATGCGCCGGCTGATGGCGCACAAGTGGCCCGGCAACGTTCGCCAGCTCGAAAACATCATCGAACGGGCGCTCGCGCTCGGTGGCGGCCGACGCCGCATCGATGTCGACGACCTGCCCGCCGACATCCGTGGCGAGGAGGCGGCGCCGACGCTGACGCCGGGCCTTCCCGAGTCGGGCGTCGATCTGCCGGCACTCGTTCTCGGCTTCGAGCGCCATCTGATCGATCAGGCACTGATGCGAACCGAAGGCAATCGCGGCGCCGCTGCGCGCCTCCTCGGCCTCAAGCGGACGACGCTCGTCGAGAAACTGCGGCGTCTGTCGGCGGCGGATCCCGAGGTGGCGTTGGCCGCGGGCGAGTAGACGGCGCGCTAACGGGCGCGCGCCGGGTTGGATCGCTGCACCAGCTGGTCGGTGAAGATTGTCACGTTGCCAGCATGTCGGAGCAGCATGTCGAACGGCGAATTGGCCGTGGTGCGCGTCGCCGCGGCCTGGACGATCGCACGCTTCCTTTCCCCGAGCGCCACGATCCAGATCTCCGGCGTGCTGATCAAGAACGACATCGTCATCGTCAGCCGGCGGAAGGGCGCCCGCGGCGCGTTGTCGATTGCAGCCACGCGGGTGAGCTCTTCGAGGGCCGGATGACCGGCGAAGAGTCCGGCAACGTGGCCATCTTCTCCGACGCCGAGAATCGCGAGGTCGAGAGGTTCATCGTGAAGTTCGCGCCCGAGCACGTAATCGGTACTCGGCGGCAGCGGCCACCATATCGGTCCACGACCCGTTCATCGCGAAGAGTCGCGGACCGCGCCCTTCACGTACCGGGCCGAGCATTCGGCGGGCCACGTCGGCGTGGGACTCGCCGGATTCGGAGAGTCCGGTGCGCTCGTCGGCCATGAAGAACGTCACCTGTGACCAGTCCACCTGCGCTTCACGCAAGGCGGCCAGGTAGATGAGTGCCGTCGGACCTCCGGCAAGCCCGCAGTTGATCGGGCCGGCGGCGGCACGGCGTTCGAAGGCGTGAGTGATCTCGGCGCGGAGATCGTCGAGGTTGGCGACGACCAGTTCCATCTCGGATAGGATACCCTCGCATGCCGCCGCGTTTTGCATATTGGACGATTTTGGTGGACGACCAGCCGACGGCATTTCGCGCCAAGGAGCCTGACGAGCTGCTGCCGACGCTCAACCGGCTCAAGGAAAAGCACCCGAGCGCGGTAATGATGTGGTTCCAGGCGGGCAAGCTCTGGCGCTCCCGAACCGAGGCGCAGGAAGCGTTCGTCGCGGCACGAAGGGAAGAGGCTCGGAAGAAGCGCGCGGCACAGGAGCCACCCCGCGATCGCAAGTGGCGGCCAGGCGGCGTTCACCGTGACCCGCGCCAGAAATACAAAGACGCACGGAAGGCGAAATGGACGCGCTTCAAGGAGCGGATTCGCAGCGGAGAGCGGCCGCGGCCGCCAGGCAAACCGCCGGTGCCTCAGACCAGGCGACGCCGAAAGGACGAGAAGGAGTGATCGCGCACATCGTGCTGTTCACGCCGAAGGCATCGCTGTCGGTCGCCGAGCGACGTGAGCTCGTCGCGAATCTCGACCACGCCTGCCGCGACATTCCACAGATTCGGCGCGCGCGGATCGGCCGCCGCCAACGGCTCGGCTACGGCTACGAGGAGATGGGGCCCGCTCAATTCGAGTTCGCGGCGATCCTTGAATTCGACTCGCGCGAGGACCTTCACCGCTACCTGCAACACCCGTCGCACACCGCGCTGGGCCGCTGGTTCCACGTCGGTGCCGACGTGGCGCTGGCCCATGATTTCGAGATCGTTGATGCGGCGGGGCTGGCTCCGTTGGTCGCCGATTACACGCAGCAATGAACCGCTGACCCTGCGGACGTCAAATCAGTCCCGGCCAAAGAACCGTCGTACTGATTGCGCCACCGATGGCTGCGAGCGTCGATCGTCGTGGGTCTCGAGCCAGGCCAGCGCTTCGCTGATCGAGGTGACGGGATGGATGCCTAACCGATCCGAGCCGGCCGGAGGAATCCCCGCATCGGGCGGCCAAATTAGAAGCGGCTTGGCCTTGCTGTCCATCGCCACGTCGGTGCAGTTCTCAGGTCGGTCGTCGACGACGGCATCGAGCTGCAGGACGTCGGCGAGCCTCCCGCGCGACCGCTCCAGCACACACACCGACGGATATTCGAAGCCGTGAGCCCGCAGCCATCGCTGGGTCTGCACCTGCACCGGCGCGCCGGCGGTTCGCGGCCGCGTGGTGATGAACAGAATGTCCCACTGCCGTGCCGTCGCAATGGCGGCGATACGCGAGACGATGCCCGGCTCGATTTCCGGCAGGAGCGTCCAGAAGTTCTCGGTCTGTTCAACGTGCGCCCACAGCTCGCGCAACTGCTCGCGATCGAGATCGAGCGGATCGCGCGCGACGACCACCGGGACATCAGGAGGAACCTCGGTCGGCGCGGAATGGGCCGGCGCCGGCCCGAACAGGCGAGCCGCTTCGCGGGTGAGGACAGCGTGCATGTCCGCCACGGTCCCGTCCATGTCGAAGGCCACGCGGAGGCCGCGAGTCGGCATCAGCGGAAGGCTACCGCACCACGCCGGCCGTCGCCGGAGCGAAGAAGAAGGTCGAGACGATTTCGCGAAGGTGAGGGATCGACTCAGCGTTGTTGATGGCGATCCGGAGGTGCGAGCCGTTGTCGAGACCTTTCGAATACCACGAGCAGAGCGCGCGTACCTTGTTGATCACCCACCGTTCGCGACCGCGGGCCGGCACCGGGCTCTCCGGTACCGTGCCCGGCGCGACGTGGCGGAACCCTTCACGCTCCTGGCCGGGGTCGTCGAGCAGCAGCTGAACGTAATCGAGCAGGAACTGTCCCCGCTCCTCGAGCGACACCGCCCGCGGTGCCCGGCCCTCAATCAGGTCTCGCGCCTGGGCGAGGATCCACGGGTTGCGAAGCACGCCGCGGCCTACGAACACACCGCTGACGCGCGACTCCAGTTTGGCGACGACCTGCTCCGGCTCGATGCAGTCCCCGGAGCCGAACACGGGAATGCGCACCGCCCGCGCCACCTCGGCGACGAAATCCCAGTCCGCATGACCGGCGTAGGACTGCTTTGCGGTGCGGCCGTGAATCGCGATCGCGGACGCTCCGGCGTCCTCGACCCGCCGGGCCACGTCGGGCGCGCTCAGGTCGGTGTCGTCCCAACCCTTGCGCATCTTGACGGTAACCGGAATCCGGACCGCCTGGGTCATCGCCTCGACGATCTTCCCGGCGTGAGCGGGATCGCGCATCAGGCTGCAGCCAGCCTGATGCTTCGCAATCTTCGGCACCGGGCAGCCCATGTTCACGTCCACGATGTCGGCGCCCATCGCTTCGACGACGCGAGCGGCTTCGGCCATTCGCTTGGGATCGCCGCCGAAGATCTGGATCGAGACCGGGCGCTCCTCTTCGGTGTACTCGGCGTACTCGAGCGTGCGATCGATTCCGCGCACCAGCCCTTCGCTGCTCACCATCTCGGACACGACCAGGCCGCAGCCGCCGTGCCGCTTGACCAGGCGGCGGAACGCGGTGTCGGTCATGCCGGCCATCGGCGACACGACGAAGGGCGAGGGCAGTGTGACAGATCCGATTTTCATGGCTTCAGTAGGGACGCACGTCGGCGGCGTCCA
The DNA here is from genome assembly GCA_963709325.1 of uncultured Acidobacteriota bacterium. Classification (GTDB taxonomy): domain Bacteria; phylum Acidobacteriota; class Vicinamibacteria; order Vicinamibacterales; family UBA2999; genus VFZN01. The sequence goes on from CAVPVV010000003.1 coordinate 2,740,457, forward strand.
CCTCGACGCTCACAGCCTGGCCAATCAGATCGACCGAGAGCATCAGCCGGGCGTGAGCGCCCTTGCGCATCAACCGGCCGACGACGCCCTTCAGTGGGCCGGACACCACCTTGACCATCTCGCCTTCTTTTACGAGCGGGCAGGGATCATATGACAGCTCGCTCTCCACCAGCTGTCGAATGCCCTCAACCTCGTAAGCTGGAATGGGTGATGGCACGCCCTCTATACCGACGATCTGCACGACGCCGTCGCAGGCGAGCACCGGCATTCGATTATGGGGGTCGAACCGCGCAAAGCAATAACCGGGGAAGAGCGGCCACTCGATCTGCTTCTTGCGATCCTTCCAGCGGCTCCACTTCGTGATTGTCGGCAGGAACACCTCGATCGACTTTCCGTCGAGCTGATCCCTGACCCTCTTCTCGTGCCTCGAGCGCGTCCAGAGCGCGTACCACTGGACGTCGGGAGCCGCGACGCCCGCGCTCACGGAGCCTCTGGCGTCGCCTGGGTGGCCTGCTGCAGGCCGACGTCGTAGGCCTTTTTGACCTCGTCGTTCTTCCAGTCGATGATCGCCTGCCCGCGAAGCCGCTCGAGGAACTTCGTATACTCTCCGCGCCGCTTCTCGCCGGCGATACGATCCGCGATGTCGTTGCGCGAATCCTCGAAGGACTTGATGGTTCCGGGATCCAGCGTCTCGATCCTGATCAACTGGAAGCCGCGCGAAGTTCGGATCACCTCGGTGACATCACCCGGCTTGAGACCGGCGATCGCCTTCTGAAGCTCAGGCGCCAGGACGTCGGGCGTATAGGGGCCGACCAGCCCGCCGTTGGCTTTCGTGGGCGAGTCCGACAAGTCCGCTGCCAGCCGCGCGAACGGCTCGCCCGCCACCGCCCGCTTGCGAATGCCCTCGATCTTCGCCTTGGCTTCCTCTTCGAGACCGACGTTGACGCCGCGGTCGCTCGTTGGCACCGTAACCAGCAGCTCGCGCAGCGTGAGCTGGGGTTTGGTGGTGAAGCCGTCCTTGTGGCTTTCGTAGTAGGTCTTCAGCTCGGAGTCGGTGACCTGGAACTTGCCCATCACCTCGGTCTGCTGCACGCGCTGGATGATCATCGTCCGTTCCAGCTGCTTGCGCAGGTCGGCCATCGTCATCCCTTCCTGCTTCAGGGCCGCCTGGAACTGGGCCTCGTCTTCGAGCTTGTTTTCCTTCTTGATGTTCTCGACGATCCCGTTGAACTGCTCGGTGGACATCGTGTAGCCGAGCTCCTTGCCGCGCTGCATGATGAGGAGCTCGTCCACGGCTTCCACGATTACTTCAGGGGTGACCTCGGAGAGGGCTTTTCGCAGCGCCGCGTCGTCGGTCGGACGCAGGTTCGGGTTCTTCTGGCGAAGCGCGACAATCTGCCGCTGCTCGAGCTCGGTCTTGGTGATGATGTCGCCGTTCACCTTGACCAGGACCTGTTCGAGGATGTCGGCGCGAGGCGCGGCCATCGCGACCACAACCACCATCGCCGAAGCCGCCAGCGTCTGTTTGAACATTTGGGTAAATCCCCGCAATCCTTAAGTTTACTGCTCGTCGAGGAGCGCCAGCAACAAACCGGTCACCTGGTCGAGCACCCCGTCCGGCGCTCGCGGATCCTCAGGGGGCGCCTTCAGTATTTCCGCCTTCGAGAACCCGGGCATCACTGCGCCGGCGGTAGCGCGTGCGGCCCACCAGGCCGGTTTCCGCACCGGACGGCGTCTACCAGCCCACTCCCGGCCCGACTCTCCCTTCGCGGTTCCCGGCTCCCGACCCGTGGCTGCCATGTTGAGCTTCAGCGTGGCAGGCGGGAAGATCTGCAGGTCGTCGCGCTCGCGGACCAGCTTGATCAGCTTCACGGGATCAACCGTCGTCTTCTTCTCCCTGAACTTCAAGACGACGGCGGAGCCTTCCCGGTCGAGGGTCTCGATCGCGAGCCGATCGGCCAGAACCCGGATGCGGGCGTAGTCGGCCAGGTTGAGGAGCGCGGTCGGCGGAGCGCCGTAGCGGTCGCGAACCTCGTCCACGGCCGTGGCGATCTCGTCTTCGGACCGCGCGGCCGCGACCCGCCTGTAGATTGTCAGGCGCTGGTTCATGTCCGGGACGTACGACTCGTCGAGACGGAAATCGACCTTCAGGTTCACGACCGCCCGAACGTCGTCTTCCAGGTCCTCGCCCTTGAGCTCGCGGATGGTTTCTTCGAGCAGCTTCATGTACATCTCGAAGCCGACCGCGTCGATGTGACCGCTCTGCTGCCCGCCCAGCAGGTTTCCGGCGCCGCGGATCTCGAGGTCCAGCGCCGCGACCCGGAATCCGCTGCCGAGGTCGCTGAACTCCTTGATCGCCGCCAGCCGCTTACGGGCGACCGGCGAGAGCGACTGCTCTGGCGGAATCAGCAGGTACGCATAGGCCGGCCGGTCGCTCCGGCCGACCCTGCCGCGCAGCTGATAGAGCTGGGACAGTCCGTAACGGTCGGCGCGGTTGATGACGATCGTGTTCGCATTCGGAATGTCGAGCCCGTTCTCGACGATGGTGGTTGCGAGCAGCACGTCGTACCTGTGCGCCATGAAGTCCAGCATCGCGCGCTCGAGCATGTCCTCCGGCATCTGGCCGTGCCCGATCACCACGCGCGCCTCGGGCACGAGGCGCTGCAGGAGGTTGGCCATCGAGAAGATGGACTCGACCCGGTTGTGGACGAAGTAGATCTGCCCGCCGCGGGCAATCTCGGTGCGAATCGCCCGGCTGATGACGTCGGCATCGAACTTCACCACGTTGGTCTGGATCGCCAGGCGGTCGCGCGGCGGCGTCTCGATCACCGACATGTCGCGGATCCCGACCAGCGACATGTTGAGCGTGCGCGGGATGGGCGTCGCGGTCATCGTCAGCACGTCCACCTTCTTGCGCATCTGCTTGATGCGCTCCTTGTGCGCGACGCCGAACCGCTGCTCCTCGTCGACGACCAGCAACCCGAGGTCGCGGAACTGCACGTCCTTCGACAGCAGCCGGTGCGTTCCGACGATGACGTCGACGCGCCCGGCGCGCAGCCCCTCGAGCGACTCGGCGATCTCCTGCTTCGTGCGGAAGCGGCTCACCATGTCGATTCGCGTCGGGAACGCCGAAAAACGCTCATTCAAGGTCTTCAGGTGCTGGAACGCGAGGACCGTCGTCGGCGCGAGGACGGCGACCTGTTTGCCGTCCATCACCGCTTTGAAGGCCGCGCGCATGGCGACCTCGGTCTTTCCGTAGCCGACGTCGCCGCACAGCAGGCGATCCATCGGCGTCGACGACTCCATGTCCTTCTTGATGTCTCCGATCGCGTTGGCCTGATCCACCGTCAGCTCGTAGGGGAATGCCTGCTCGAATTCCTCCTGCCAGTGAGTGTCGGCGCTGAAGGCATGGCCGGCAACCGCACGGCGGGCCGCGTAGAGCTTCAGCAGCTCTTCGGCCATGTCGCGCATGGCCTTCTTCACCTTGGTCTTGGCGCGCTCCCAGGTCGTGCCGCCCAGACGGTCGAGAGGCGGGCGGGTAGCGCCGCTGTACTTCTGAATCAGGTCGAGGCGCTCGACCGGGACAAACAGCTTGTCCTCGCCGTGATAGCGGAGCTCGAGAAATTCCTTTACCTCCTCGCCGACCGTGATCTGCTTGAGGCCGACAAACTGCCCGATGCCGTGATCGACGTGAACGATCAGGTCGCCCACTCTGAGATCGCGCAGATCGGACAGGAACGCCGCCGCTGCGGACCGCTTGCCCTGCCGCGGCACGCCGCGACGACGCTCTTCTTCGAAGACGTCCGGCCCGGCGTAGACCATCAGGGCCGCACCGGGCAGACGGAACCCGCGCGAGAGCTGGCCATCCGCGACGAGGACCGCGCCGGCGGGCTGGTCGCTGCCCAGGCCGGCCCACGACGCGCGCACGTCGTAGTCGCGGAGCAGTTCGACGGTTCGCTCGGCGCGGCCGCGCGACCCGGCTACGAACAATACCGTGTCCTGGCGCGCGAGCGCCTGGCGGACGTCCGCTACCCAATCCGGTAGCCGGCCCTTGAACTCCTGCGGCGGTTGATACGCGATCGGCACTTCGTCCGAAGCGGTCACTTCCAGGCTCAATTCTTCGAGAGCGGTGGCGCGGTTGAGGAGCGGCGCCAGCCCCTCCCAGCCGAGGAGCAGCCGCTCGGGCGGCGCCCATTCGGATGCCTCGGGTGTGCCCGATCGTTCTTCGAAGGACGCCTGCACTTGCGTGAACGTCTGCGCGATCTGAGTGCGCACATCCTCAGGTTCGACGATGAAGGCGTTCGCTTTCGAAAGGTAATCCGCGATCGATGCGGAGTCGGATGGAGCGGCGCCTGCGGTCACCGAAAAATCGCGCACCGGAACCACCAGCACCTGGTCCACCGAATCGACCGATCGCTGTGAGCCGGGATCGAATCGTCGAATCGACTCGACGGTGTCGCCGACGAACTCGATCCTGAGCGGCATCACCTCGCCGGCGGGATAGACGTCCAGAATTCCGCCGCGCAGGCAGAACTCGCCATGGACGTCCACGGGGTCCTGCCGCTCGAAGCCGCCATCGGCCAGAAGCTCGACGAGCAGCTCCGGCGGAACGTCCTGACCGGTACGAATCTGCAGCGAGAGCGCGCGAACCGCGGCCGGCGGTTCCAGTCGCGGCATCAGCGCCGCCGCTGAAGCGACGACAACCCGCGCCTGCCCGCTCGACACTGCATAGAGCGCCTGCGCGCGCGCCGAAGTGGCGCGGAAGTGGGGCGCCAGGCCACGGTACGGGTCTACCTGCAGCGACGGGAAAGGCAGCACCACCCGCTCGGCTTCGGCATCGGTCAACCCTTCGAGGGCCTGCAGAAAGAATCGGGTGTCGTCAACCGCGTCGTCGATACCCTGGTCGGTCGCGTGCACGAACAGCACCGGCGTGCTCTTCTGCCGATGGGCGGTGGCCGCCGCGGCCAGCGCACGCGCGCTGCCGCCCAGCCCGGTGACACGTCGGGCGGCGCGGGACAGGCCGGACCGGGAGACCGCGTCCAGCAGGACCGATTGGAGGGCGAGGGAGGTGGTCGTGGACATGCCGTACAGACACCGGTCCCGCGACTCGCTTCTGCGAGCCCGGGTGCGGTGCCGAAACTTCTATTTTCTCACGCTTGTAAAACTTCTCCCGCGCTCAGCGGGAGCGCAGGCGCTCGATGATGGCCGAGGTGGAGTAGCCGGCGCTGAGCTCGATTCGGACCACCGTCCCTCCACGGGCTTCGACCAGATCGCGCCCGACGATGGCGTCGGCGGCCCAGTCGGCGCCTTTGGCCAGGATATCGGGCTGGAGGGCGGACACGATCTCGTGCGGGGTGTCCTCGTCGAACACCACCACCGCTTCGACCACCCTCAGCGCCGCGAGGACCTCGGCTCGCTCCAGCTCCGGATTGAGCGGACGGTCCGGTCCCTTCTCCAGCCGCCGGACCGATGCGTCGCTGTTGACTCCGACGATCAGGACATCGCCGTGTGCTTTCGCTTCGGCGAGGTAGCGGACGTGGCCGGGGTGGAGGATGTCGAAGACGCCGTTCGTGAACACGATGCGGCGGCCAGCAGCGCGTTGCTCGCCAACGAACCGCACTGCCTCGTCACGCGTGAGGATGAGGCCCATCGTGCAGCGTCAGTCGCGTCGGTGCCCGTCGCCCGCCTTGAAGCGGATGTTCGGGCTGAACGTCCACCGGTGATCGGGCCGGTAGATACCAACGTCCTTCGTCCGCGATTTCACGCGGAACGAGTAGAGCAGGCGATGGTAGTCGTAGGGGTAGCCATCGAGCTTGTGCGCGGCCAGATCCAGTCGATACGTGCCTTCCACCAGCTTGAGGCTGGTGATCTCGAAGTTCACCTGGCCTTCTCCTGAGAACTCGTCCGGCTGCAGCTCCTCGAGGTTGGTGTTCGTCCCGTAGCAGCACACGCCGTCGGCGTTGAAGATGCCAAACCCGAAGACGAAGTCCTTGGTTGGGCGATGCGCACGTACCGACATCCGCACCGCGACGCGCTCGCCGTACTGGAACACGTGCCCCGGCTGCCCGTCCTCGCCAATCAACGTGACGCCGGTGATCTCGACTTCGCGCGTTCCCCAGCGGCCTTCGGTGGCCTTGAACATGTCTGCTGGCGCTTCACCGGTTTCCACGGGGTTGTCAGGCAGCCTGTCCGGCGTCACACTCGCCCCGGCCGATGCGGAGGCCGCCAGCCGCGCCGACTCCGCCTTCGCGAGCTCCTGTTCCTCGGTCTGTTCGACGTCGATGATGTACGAGGCGACGACACGCTTCGGCTCGCCTTCGGCTTTCGTCTGTCCCTTGTCGAGCCACAACGCCTGGTCGCAGAACTTCTCGACCAGATCGAGTGAGTGCGTGACGAGCAGGATCGACTTGTTGCGGCGCCTGAACTCCGCGAACTTGTCGAGGCACTTGAGGGTGAAACCCTGGTCGCCGACGGCGAGCACTTCGTCGACGAGCAGCACCTCGGGGTCCACGTGGATGGCAACGGCAAACCCGAGCCGCATGTACATCCCCGAGGAGTAGGTCTTCACCGGCGCGTCGATGAAGTCCTGGAGCTCGGCGAACTCGACGATCTCGTCGAACCGCCGCTGCACCTCTTTCTTGGTCAGCCCCAGCATGATGCCGTTGATGAAGATGTTCTCGCGGCCGGAAATCTCCGGATGGAAGCCGGCCCCCAGCTCGATCAGCGCCGAGATGCGGCCGTCCACCGAAATCGTGCCGCTGTTCGGCCGGCTGATGCCGGCGACGCATTTGAGCAGCGTCGACTTGCCGGACCCGTTCCGGCCGATGACGCCGTAGGTGCAGCCCTTGGGGACCTGGAACGACACCCCGCGCAGCGCCGGGAACGTCTCGTCCGGCTGCAGATCGCGTATCAAGCTACCCGACAGCAGCGCCGACTTCAACGTCGCGAACTGCTTCTTGCGCGCGAAGCGCCGGTAGACCTTGGAAACGTTGACGACGTCGATGGCCGGCGTCATCTCACACCTCCTCCGCGAACGAATCGCGCAGGCGATCGAAAACGAAGTAGCCGGCGAGAAAAACGACGATCGACATCACGGCCAGGGCGACTAGCCATCGCCAGTGCCCGTGCGGCCCGACGTAGAACAGCACCTCCTGATAGGAAATAGAGAGATGCGTCATCGGGTTCAGGTTGAGCGCCCACCGCAGGTTCTCCGGTGCCTGCTGCATCGGGTAGATGATCGGGGTCGCGAAGAACCAGAGTGTCAGCAGGTTGCCGAGCAGGTCCTTCAGATCGCGGAAGTGCACCGTCAACGAGGACACCAGCAGGGACAAGCCGAGCGTCAGGACCAGCTGCACCAGCACGATGATCGGAAACCAGAACAGGTCCGAAAAGTCCGGCGGGTGGCGATAGTAGATGAGGAAGATCGCCAGGATCGGGAGGCCGAGGAAGAAGTGCACCATGTTCGCCAGCACGGTGACGATCGGCAGCACCTCGGCCGGGAAGAGCACCTTCTTGATCAGGTTTCCGCCGGCGATGAGCGTGCCCGACGACTCGAGCAGCGACGAGGAGAACCACGTCCACGGCAGGATGCCGCAGAACATGAAGAGCGCATAGGGCTCCATCTCCGGAGGATGAATGCCGGGAAGGACGGTGGTGAAGACGAACGAGTAGATCAGGAGCAGCAGGAGCGGGTTGATGAAGGACCAGAAGAACCCCAGCACCGAGCCGCGATAGCGCGCCTTGAGGTCGCGGACCACGAGCGTCTGGATGAGCCCGCGGTAGCGAAACAGCACTGCGAGGTTACGGAACATGGACTTGGGGCTTGGGGCTTGGGGCTTGGCTCGGGCTAAACACCGGAGCTGGAACGTTGGTCCCAGGCCCCAGGTCCCGGGCCTCAAGCCCCGGTCCCTTACCGCCCCCGGCGAGAGTCGGACTGCAGTTGCTGGAGCGCCCGGAGGAGCGCCAGGCGGGCGCGCTCGAAGTCGATCTCGTGAGGCACCGCCGCCAGCATCTCCTCGGCCCGCTTCATCCCGGCCTGGGCCCGCGTTTCGTCGAGCGCTTCGGCCGTCTCGGCGATCTGCGCCAGCACCGTCACCTTGTCGGGCAGCACCTCGGCGAAGCCGATTCCAACCACGAGATTGTGCGTGGTTGCCCCTTGCCGGTACGACATCGGTCCGGTCCGGAGCGCCGCGAAGAATGGAGTGTGTCCCGGCCGGACGCCGAAATCGCCTTCCGATCCGGGCAGCGACACCTCGTCCACGTCGTGGGTGAACGAGTGGTCGGGCGTGACGATCTTGAGCGTCAACTTGGTCGGGAGCGCCATGGCTACTGTTTCAGTTTCTTCGCGTTCTCGAGCACGTCCTCAATCGTGCCCTGCAGGTAGAACGCCTGCTCCGGCACTCCGTCGTGCTTGCCGTCGACGATCTCCTTGAAGCCCTTGATCGTGTCGCCGATCGACACGTACTTGCCCTCGCGGCCGGTGAACTGCGCGGCGACGAAGAACGGCTGCGAGAGGAAGCGCTGCACCTTTCGGGCGCGCGACACCGTCAGCCGGTCCTCTTCCGAGAGCTCGTCGATGCCGAGGATCGCGATGATGTCCTGCAGGTCCTTGTAGCGCTGCAGCACCTGCTTGACCTGGCGCGCGACGTCGTAGTGCTCCTCGCCGATGATGCGCGGGTCGAGGATGCGCGAGCTCGAGGCCAGCGGATCGACGGCCGGGTAGATGCCCAGCTCCGCGATCTGGCGCGAGAGATTGGTCGTCGCGTCGAGGTGCGCGAAGGTGGTCGCCGGCGCCGGGTCGGTGTAGTCGTCAGCGGGCACGTAGATGGCCTGCACCGACGTGATCGAGCCCTTGCGCGTTGAGGTGATGCGCTCCTGCAGCTCGCCCATCTCGGTGAGCAGCGTCGGCTGGTAGCCCACGGCCGACGGCATGCGGCCGAGCAGCGCCGACACCTCCGAGCCTGCCTGCGTGAAGCGAAAGATGTTGTCGATGAAGAGCAGCACGTCCTTGCCCTCGGCGTCGCGGAAGTACTCCGCGACCGTGAGGGCCGAAAGGCCGACGCGCTGGCGGGCGCCTGGCGGCTCGGTCATCTGTCCGTAGACCAGCGCCGCCCGCGACTTCGACAGGTCCTTCATGTCGATCACGCCCGACTCCTGGAACTCGAGCCACAGGTCGTTGCCCTCGCGGGTCCGTTCGCCGACCCCGCCGAACACCGACACACCGCCGTGCTTCATGGCGATGTTGTTGATGAGCTCCATGATGATGACGGTCTTTCCGACGCCGGCGCCCCCGAACAGGCCGATCTTGCCGCCCTGCAGATACGGCTCGAGCAGGTCGATGACCTTGATGCCGGTCTCGAACATCTTCAGCTCGGTCGACTGCTGCTGGAGCGTCGGTGGCGGGCGGTGAATCGGCCAGCGTTCCTTCGATTCGACCGGCCGATCCGGGAAGTCCACCGGCTCGCCGAGCACGTTCAGGACCCGGCCGAGGGTGGCGGGGCCGACCGGCACCGAGATCGGCGCGCCGGTGTCGGAGGCCAGCATACCGCGCTGCATGCCGTCGGTCGGCTTCATCGCGACCGCGCGGACCCGGTTTTCGCCGAGGTGCTGCTGCACCTCAATGACGACGTCGATGGCTTCGCCGGTTCCGCCGGCGTCGGCCGAGATCCGCAACGCGTTGTAGATTGCTGGGAGGTGTCCTTCCGGGAACTCCACGTCCACGACGGGACCAATCACCTGGATGACCTTGCCGACGTTCTGCTCAGTTGCTGCTGCTGTGCTCATAAGCTTTTCCGTTGTGCTTACACCGATTGGGCGCCGGCGACGATTTCGATGATCTCGCGGGTGATCGAGGCCTGCCGCACCTTGTTCATGTAGAGCGTCAGCCGATCCACCATGTCCTTGGCGTTGCGCGTCGCCGCGTCCATCGCCGTCATCCGCGCGGCATGTTCCGCGGCCGATGATTCGAGCAGCGCTCGCGCGACTTGGACGGAGACGTGGTACGGGAGCAGGATCGAAAGCAGCTCCTGCGGCGACGGCTCGAACAGGTAGTCCACCGTGTTGATCGCCGCCGAGTCGGGCTCGAGCTTGGGAATCGGCAGCAGGCGCTCGATCACGACCCGCTGCGTGATCACCGAGCGGAACTCGTTGTAGACGAGATAGACGCTACTGACGTCGGGGCTCAGGAACTCTTCGATTGCGGTCTTGGCAATCGCCTGGGCGTGCGACCACTGGAGGTTGGTGAACAGGTTGATTTCCTCGTAGCGGACGTCGAAGCCTCGCCGCATGAAGAAGTCGCGCCCCTTGCGGCCGACCAGCGCCAGCGCCACCTCGCGATTCGCGTAGCGCTCCTGGTTCGCTGCCGTGCCGGCCTGGCGGTCGGCCAGAAAGTGCGCCGCCGTCTTGATCACGTTGGCGTTGAAGCCGCCGCACAGGCCGCGATCGGCCGTGATCACGATCAGCAGCGTCCGGCCAGGCGTCGGATCGTCGCTCAGGAGCGGGTGGGTGGACGGATCGACCCGGGTCGCCAGGTTGTTGAAGATCCGCAGCATCTCGTGGGCATAGGGGCGGCTGTTGACAATGCGCTCCTGGGCCCGGCGCAGCTTCGACGACGAGACCATCTTCATGGCCTTCGTGATCTGCTGCGTCGACTTGGTCGACCGGATCCGCCGCCGGATGTCGATCAAAGAGGGCATGCTAGGCCTTTGCCACGACCGAGGTGGCGAACTGCCCCGTGAACTCCTTCAGCGCCGCGTTCAGCTGTTCCTTGGTCGCGTCGTCCATGATCTTCTTGTCGCGAATCGTGCCAAGGAGCATGCCGAACCGCGAGGTCATGAACCGGTGCAGCTCCTCTTCGGCGCGGCGGATCTCGGGCACCGGGATGATGTCGAAAAAGCCGTTGGTGCCGGCGTAGACGGCAACCACCTGCTGCTCGACCGGGAGCGGCTTGTATTGCGGCTGCTTGAGCAGCTCGACGAGGCGGGCGCCGCGATTCAGCTGCTGCTGCGTGGCCTTGTCGAGATCACTGCTCCCGAACTGGGCGAACGCCGCCAGCTCGCGATACTGCGCGAGGTCGAGGCGCAGGGTACCGGCAACCTGCCGCATCGCCTTGATCTGGGCCGAGCCGCCGACGCGTGACACCGAGTTGCCGACGTTGATCGCGGGGCGGACGCCCTGGTTGAAGAGATCCGACTCCAGGAAGATCTGCCCGTCGGTGATCGAGATCACGTTGGTCGGGATGTAGGCCGAGAGGTCGCCGGCCTGGGTCTCGATGATTGGAAGCGCAGTGAGCGACCCGCCGCCGTGCGCGTCGTTCAGCTTGGCGGCGCGTTCCAGCAGCCGCGAGTGCAGGTAGAACACGTCGCCGGGATAGGCCTCGCGGCCCGGCGGACGGCGGAGCAGCAGCGAGATTTCGCGGTAGGCCTGGGCGTGCTTCGACAAATCGTCGTAGATCAGCAGCGCGTGGCGGCCCGAGTCGCGGAAGTACTCGCCCATCGTGGTCGCGGCGTAGGGGCTGATATAGAGCATCGGCGCCGGATCCGACGCCGCGGCTGCGACGACGATGCTGTAGCGCATCGCTTCGTACTCCTCGAGGGTCCGGACCAGCTGGGCGATCGTCGACTGCTTCTGGCCGATCGCGTTGTAGATGCAGACGACGCCCGTGTCCTTCTGGTTGAGGATCGTGTCGAGCGCGACCGCAGTCTTGCCGGTCTGGCGGTCGCCGATGATCAGCTCGCGCTGGCCGCGGCCGATCGGCACCATGCTGTCGATGGCCTTGAGGCCGGTCTGCATCGGTTCGCGCACCGGCTGACGATCCACGACCCCGGGCGCCAGTCGCTCGATCGGCGCAAATTGCTGCGACAGGATCGGGCCCTTGCCGTCGAGGGGCTGGCCGAGCGCGTTGACGACGCGGCCGAGCATTTCCTCGCCGACCGGCACGGAAATGATGCGGCCGGTCCGCTTGACCGGATCGCCTTCCTTGATCTCGCGGTACTCGCCGAGGAGCACCGTGCCGATGCTGTCCTCTTCGAGGTTGAGTGCGATGCCAATCACCCCGTGCGGGAACTCGAGCATCTCGCCGGCCATCGCCCGCTCGCAGCCGTGCAGGCGGGCGATGCCGTCGCCGAGCGACGTGACCGTGCCGACTTCGGCGATGTCGACGTCAACGGCGAAGCTGCCGATCTGGTCCTTGATGATCTTGGAAATCTCGTCGGATCGAATGCTCATGGTGGTTCAGCCCTGGGCGACCAGCTGGTCGCGCATCTTCTTCAACTGCGTCCGGATGCTGCCGTCGTAGACCGTGCTCCCCACGCGGGCGACCACGCCGCCAAGCAGCGCCGGATCGACCGAGACCTTCATCGTGATCTGCTTGCCCGTCGCCGCTCGCAGCCGGGCCTCGAGGCGCGACAGCGCGTCGGCCGGCAGCGGCACCGCCGTCGTGACGTCCGCCTGGACAATGTTCTGGTGCTCGAGGAGACGCGCCGCGTAGACCTCGGCGATCTCGGGCACGAGCTCGATCCGCCGGCGATCGGCGAGGAGCCCGAACAGCTTGGCAACCGGTGCGGCGACGCCCAGCTTCTCGGCGACGGCGAGCACGACGTTCCGTCGGACGGCGTCGGGAGTCGAGCGGTTGCCGAGGAGCGCCGTGAGCTCCTTGCTCTCGCGCAAGGCGGCAGCGACCGCGTTCAGGTTCTCCCCGACCGCGGTGGGGTCGGCTTCTTTTTGCGCGACCTCGAACAGCGCGCGCGCGTAACGGGTGGCGGACGTGCGGGTGGACATCAGCGCTTCACCTGCTCGAGGTAGCGGTCAACTAGACGCGCGTGGTCGGCCGGCGTAGTTTCCTTCCCGATCCGATCACCGGCGAGCTGCAACGCGAGGTCGGCAGCGTGTTCCGTCAGCTCGCGCTTTGCCAGGCGGACCTGGAGATCGATATCGCGGCGCGACTGTTCCAGCAGCCGATCGCGCTCGCCGGCCGCCTGTTGCGAGATCCTTTGCTGTTCCGCGGCGATCTCTGCCTGGCCTCGTGCGCGCGCGGCTTCGATTTCTCCGGGCAGGGCCTTGAGCTTACGATCGATCTCCTCGAGCTGGGCCGTCGCGGCGGACTTGATCGCCGCTGCGTCGACGAGATCTTTGCGAATCGTTTCGTCGCGATCCTTGAGATACGACGAGAGCGGCGCGCGCAGGAAGTAATAGAGGATCCAGCAGAGGATGGCGAAGTTGACGACCGGCCAGAACAGGTCGGTGATGCTGGCCTGGTGCCCGCCGGCAGCGTGTTCGCCCTGGGCGGCATGCTCGGCAGCCGGCTGGGCGCGCTCGGCCGGTTGCGCCGCGGCCGCGGTGAGCGAGACCGAGACGACGAAGACGAGCGCGATCGCCAGTCGGGCGACGGCACGAACTCTGTGCATTAATTCACAAGCAGCGGGGCGGCGTGAGGGCACAAGTCCTCTCCAGGCGCTCAGGTCAGGACGCGCGATCGAGCACGCGCGCAACGATGGCATTGGCCAGATCCGTGGACTCGCGATCGAGCGAGGCGCGGGCCACCGCGGATTCCTGCGCGACCCGAGCCGTCGCCGACTGGATGTCGCGTTCGACGATCTGCCGGGTCTCGGCAAGCAGTTGGGCGCGCTTGTCGAGCGCGGCGTGGCGCGTCTCGTCGATTTGTGCGTACACCTCGGCGCGCGCCGCGTTCAGTTTGCTGTCGTACTCAGCAGCGGCCGCCGCGGCCTTGGTCGAGGCGGATGCCGCCAGTTCCCGCGCGCCGCGCACGGCATTGCCGCGCTGATCGATGATCCGGAGGATCGGCTGGAAGATCAGCGTGTTGACAATGAAGACGCAGAGCAGCAGGAAAAAAACGACCCCAAGGGTCGAGATATCCAGAGACATGGCAAACGACTAAGGATAGCACGGCTCACTCGGGTGCGACGGGCGGGTGCGGACAGGCGCGACCAGTGCCGGCAATCAAACAACGATGATGGGCTGTTTGCCTCGCGCCAGGACCTCACCGATGTGCCAGAACGGAACATTGGAGGCCGCCAGAGCGCGCTCCAGGTTGACGCGATCATCTGCGGACACCGAAATCAGCAACCCGCCCGATGTCTGTGGATCGTAGAGAAGGTCATCGAGGTCGCGGGAGATACCTGAACGCATCGCCACCCGGCCACCGAAATGCGCCCGGTTCGATGACATCCCGCCCGAACGGTGGCGTGACACGAGCGCGAGGACGCCCTCGATCTGGGGCACGGCCTCGGCCAGGAGCTGAATAGAGACGCCGCTTGCGAGGGCAACTTCCATTGCGTGACCGATCAAGCCGAACCCGGTGATGTCCGTGCAGGCGTGGACACCGGCGACCGTGCTCACCGCTTCGGATGCGGCGCGGTTCAGGGCTCTCATCCACGTCGACGTCCGCTCGACCAGGTCGTCCGCCGCCTGTCCCGACTTGATCGCCGTTCCGACAACGCCGGTCCCGATCGGTTTGGTGAGCAGCAGCGCGTCGCCGGCCAGCGCGCCGGCATTCGTCAGGATTCGGCTCGGGTCGACCGCACCAGTAATGGCGTAACCGAACTTGATCTCAGTGTCCTGCACGGTGTGCCCACCAAGAAGCGCCGTGCCAGCTTCGGCGAGCTTGTCGTACCCGCCGCGAAAGATTGCGGCGATCTCCGCGGCATCCAGACCATCTTTCGGAAACGCGGCGATGGCGAGTGCCGTCATCGGCCGTCCGCCCATGGCGTAGACGTCGCTCAACGAATTGGCAGCCGCGATCTGCCCGTACAGATACGGGTCGTCGACGATCGGCGTGAAGAAGTCCACGGTTTGCACCAGCGCCGGTCCGCCCTCCCACAGGTACACACCCGCATCGTCCGCCGTCCTGAAGTCGACCAGGACACGGGGGTCTGACGAAGGAGGGATATCGCTCAAGACCTGAGCGAGCTCGCCGGCGGCGAGTTTACTGGCTCAACCGGCGCAGCTGACCATCTCGGTCAGCCGCCTCTTCCCGAACACGTTCATCGTCGACTCCTGAAAAAGAAACCGACGAAGACCACGAAGGCCGCGCGAAGTCCTTCGAGCCTTCGTGGTTTCGTTTGTTACTTCCGCTCGGTCAGGTACTCGTAGATTCGCTGCAGTTCGTCCTCGTTGCTGAAGCTGATCTCCACCATTCCGCCCTTGCGCTTTCGGTTGATCGTCACATCGGTTCCGAGAGCGAGGCGGAGTTGTTCTTCGGCCGCACGGGTGTGGATGTCCTTCTGCGGTTTCGGCGGGGGGGCAGCTGCGGGCGGCGCTGCCGCTGCCCGCTTGACGAGCGCTTCGGTCTCGCGCACCGACAGGGCGCGCGAAATCACCTCGCGCGCCATCTGGCGCTGCTCGGCCTCGCCGTTGATCCCGAGAATCGCGCGCGCGTGGCCCATCGCCAATTCTCCAGAGGCGATGTTGCCGCGCACTTCCTCCGGCAGTTTCAGCAGCCGCAATACGTTGGCGACCGTCGCGCGATCCTTGCCGACGCGTGTCGCGATGTCTTCCTGTCGGAGCTGAAACTCGTCAACGAGACGCTGATACGCCTTCGCTTCCTCGATCGGATTGAGGTTCTCACGCTGGATGTTCTCGATGAGCGCCATCTCGAGCTGTTGCCGATGATCGCCATCGGCAACGTCCTTGATCACGACGGGAACCCGCTGCAATCCGGCGCTCTGGGCGGCACGCCAGCGGCGTTCGCCGGCGATGATCTGATATCGCTGCCGGGCGAGCCCTTCACTCGGCAGGCGGCGCACGACGATCGGTTGAATCACGCCGTTGGTGGCAATCGACTGCGCGAGCTCGTCGAGTCGTTGCGCGTCGTACTGACTCCGAGGTTGATATCGATTGGCTTCGAGGAGATCGATATCGACATCGAGGGACGTGCGGGGCTGATCGAGCGTGCTCGTGGCGTCCGGAATCAGCGCGCTCAAGCCTTTGCCGAGAGCTGGTTTTTTCTCCACGTTCACTCCGCCTGCTGGCGCTGTTGGAATTCCCTGGCGAACACCGTGTACGCCTCGGCGCCCCGGGAGCGCGCGTCGTAGGCAATCACCGGCAAACCGTGGCTGGGCGCTTCAGCGAGGCGCACGTTGCGCGGAATCACGGTGACGTAGACCTTTTCCTTGAAGAACTCGCGCACGTCGCGCGCGACCTGCTGGCCCAGGTTCGTCCGCTCGTCGTTCATCGTCAGCAACACACCTTCGATGTCGAGCGACGGGTTGAGGCCGGCACGTACGCGGCGCATCGTGCCGACGAGATCGGCGAGACCTTCGAGCGCGAAGTATTCGCAGTGCAACGGAATCAGGACGCGATCGGCAGCGACCAAGGCGTTGAGCGTCAGGAGTCCGAGCGACGGCGGCGTGTCGATCAGGATCGTGTCGAATCGTTCTCGGAGCGGGCCGAGCAGGTTGCGCAGGCGATGCTCCCGCTCGGTCATCGAAATGAGCTCGATCTCGGCGCCGGCAAGTTCGCGCGATGCGGGGATAATCGACAGCCCCTGGGTCGAGGTTTCGACGACGAAGCCCGCGGGCTCACTCGATTCGGTGGAAGTGAGCGCGTCGTAGATCGTTCCCAGCTCGGCGCGGACGCCCTTTGATCCAACCCCGCTGGTGGCATTGGCCTGCGGATCGAGGTCCACGAGCAGCACGCGCTGGCCGACGACAGCCAACGAAGCGGCCAAGTTGATGGCGGTCGTGGTCTTGCCGACGCCGCCCTTCTGATTTGTGACGGCAATAATCATGTTTGGCTAAATGCCAAAATGCGTGGTTCCACGTGGAACACTCGTCTATTGTGGCCCAATCCGAGCTTTTTCGAGCACCACAAGGCGGCTGCGAAGCGAGTCAACCAGAGGAAATGTCGCCTTCCACAGTAGCGGAGGCGTGACGGCCTCCACAGTTTGCGAACCCGCGGGTCCGCGGAAGAGGAACAGCATGCCGCCTGGTTTGAGAAACGCCTGTAGGGTCGTCAGAACCCTGGGTTCGACTCGGACTGCGCGGATGGAGACTATGTTCGCGGACTCGTGGAGCTCAGGTCGAGCGAGGAGTTCTTCGAAACGTGACGTTTCGACTTCCGTATCTTGAAGCCCAAGCTCACGGACGGCCTCTCGCAGAAACACGGCCTTCCTCGTTTTCACCTCCACCATCCGAAGACTCGATCGCGGTAGCGCAAGCTTGAGAGGAATGGCGGGGGAGCCGCCGCCAGATCCAGCGTCTAGGAGCGATTTCGCGTCTGCCGGCACGTGCCGGGCTGCCGCGAGCGGCTCAATGAGCAGCCGGTCTACGGCCTCGTCATCTCCGGTTGAGCTCAGGCGGAATGCCGTCAAGTTCACCTTTGAGTTCCACTTCGCGAGCAGCAGGTAATACCGCTCGAGGCCGGCAACGACTTCGTCGGCCACGCTGAGGTTGGCGTGGCGGGCGCGGCGCCGAATTCGTTCCCTGAGCTCGCGAGTGCTCATGCCAATACGCGGTTGACGTAGGCGCCGAGCACCGCTACCGCCGCGGGTGTAGAGCCGGGAATCCGCAACGCCTGACCGAGTGTCTCGGGTTGGACCTCCTCGAAGCGCTGGACCATCTCGGCGGAGAGGCCAGGCACCTGATGGTAGGGAAATCGAACCGGAATGCGTCTGGATTCGTGACGCCTGGCGCGATCGACGGCCTCGTGCTGCCGACGCAGGTAGCCTGCGAACTTGAATTCAGTTTCAGCGGAGGCCAATTCCAGGGGCCGGCGGAGCAGATCCTCCTCGAGGACGAGGTCGCCGCTATCGCAGAGCGACCGGAGAGAATTTTCCGGCTGCCGGATCGCCTGGGCCGCCGAAAGCAGCGCCCCGGACGTGGTCCGGACGCGGCTCTCTTTGATCGTCGCGAGCGCACGCTGGTGCCGTCCGCACCGTTCCTCGAAGCGGTTCCACTGGTCGTCCGCGACGACACCGGCCCCACGTCCAAGCGCTGTGAGCCGCAAGTCAGCATTGTCGATCCGAAGCGAGAGCCTGAACTCCGCTCGCGACGTGAACATGCGGTAGGGCTCGAGGCACCCCTTGGTGACGAGGTCGTCAACCATGATGCCAATATAGGCCTGGTCACGGCCTAGCGTGATCGGAGGCTGCCGTTTAGCTCGCTTCGCAGCGTTGGCGCCAGCCAGCCAGCCTTGGCCAGCAGCCTCTTCGTAGCCGGACGTACCATTGATTTGTCCCGCGAGGAAAAGACCAGGCAGCCGGTGGGTCTCCAGCGTCGACTTCAGCTCAGTCGGCTGGATGAAGTCATATTCGATGGCGTAGCCGGGCTTGATCATCACGGCCGACTCTAGGCCGGGCACCGCGTGAACGATCTGCTCCTGGACCTCCGTCGGCAGGCTCATGGACAATCCGTTGACGTATATCTCCCGGCTATCCACGCCCTCAGGCTCCAGGAACAGTTGGTGCCGCTCCCGATCCGGGAAGCGCATCACTTTGTCTTCAAGGGAGGGGCAATATCGAGGTCCCACGCCCTGAATCTGGCCGTTATACAGCGGCGAGAGGCCGATGTTTGACCGGACGAGCTCGTGAACAGCTGCGTTCGTGTGAACGAGCCAACAGACGACCAGGTTTTGTACTGAGGCAGAGTACAGAGAAAAGGGGAGCGGCTCGTCGTCTCCGTGTTCCACGTGGAACAAACCCGCGAGCGCCGCGCCTTCAAAATCGATCGAACCGCGATTCAATCGCGGCGGCGTACCGGTCTTGAGGCGACCCCACCGGAAGCCCACCTTCTTCAGGCTCGCAGCGAGATCCGTAGTCGGGGGCTCTCCGGCACGGCCGGCTGGCCGCTGCTCGGGACCGACGTGGATCAAGCCGTTCAAAAATGTACCCGTCGTCACAACCAGCGCGCGGCACCTCAGGATGCGACCGTCCTCGAGCGCCAAACCGCTGACTGCGCCGGCGTCAGTCAGAATGGAGCCCGCGCGACCCAGCACCCATGAAATGCGGGGATGCGAGCTGAGTTTATCGCTAAACCATTGTGCATAAAGGGACTTATCGGCCTGCGCCCGCGGCGACCACACCGCCGGTCCGCGGCTGCGGTTCAATAGCTTGAATTGAATCCCCGTAGAGTCGATGCCTCTCGCCATCAACCCGCCGAGCGCGTCGATCTCACGGACCAGGTGCCCCTTTGCTGTTCCTCCCACCGCCGGGTTGCAAGGCATCAACGCGACGGTGTCGAGCGATAGCGTGCACAGGCCGACGTTGCATCCCGCCTGGCCAGCAGCCCAGGCAGCCTCGACACCGGCATGACCAGCTCCGACAACGATTACATCGAAATATGGCATTGATTAATGCCTGTCAATCTCTAGAATGAATGCGCCAGCGCCCGCCTCACGCTACCAAAAAACCCACAGGCGCGCAGCGCGAGGGCCGCACCTCACGTGCCGACGCTTGCGGGATGAGCGGCGATTACTTCCCGACGCAGAATCTCTCGAAGATGTGGCGGAGTAAATCGTCGGTCGTACGCCGGCCGGTGATCTCCTGCAGGCAATCCGTTCCTTCCTGCAGATCGGCGAGGACGAACTCCTCCGGCACTGTGCCGCGCGAATCGATCAGCGCCTGGCGGCCGCGTTTGAGAGCGGCGCGAGCGGCCTCCAGCAGCGATGCATGACGAACGTTGGTCACCAGCGGCTCGTCCTTCAACTCAGTACCATCCGCAAGCGAGGCGCTGATCTGGCGCCTCAGCTCGTCGAGTCCCTCTTCCGTTCGCACCGAGATCTCGACTCGATCGCCGGCGATGTCGTCTGGAAGATCGATCCAGGCGGGTGGCAGGTCGATCTTGTTGACGACGATCAATCTCGCGCGTGAGGAGGTCGCGTCGATCATCCGGCGATCGTCGTCTTGAAGCGGACGCGAGCGATCGAGTACCGCCAGCACCAGATCCGAAACGGCAAGCGATCCTTCGGCTCGCCGCACGCCTTCTTCTTCCACTGCATCCTGTGTTGGTCGCAGCCCCGCGGTATCGACCAGCGCCAGTGAGAGGCCGCCGATGTCAACGCGTTCCGTCAATAGATCCCGCGTCGTGCCTGGCAGCGGCGTCACGATCGCCCGGTTCGCGGCGAGGAGCGCGTTGAACAGGCTCGACTTGCCCACGTTCGGTGCGCCCGCGAGCGTCACCAGCGCGCCTTCTCGTATCAGCCTGCCGCGGGCGGAGTCTGCGAGCAGCCGCTCGACACGCTGCAGCACGCCGTCGAGCGACGCGGCTGCTTCATCGCCGCTGATGAAGTGATATCCCTCTTCGGGGAAGTCCAGCGACGCCTCGAGCCGCGCCACGAGATCGAAGAGATCGGATTCAATGGCGGCGATCGCACCGGTCAGGGTTCCCTGTAGCTGATCGAACGCCGCTCGCGCTTGCAGCGGCGTCACCGCCTCGATCAGATCGGCTACTGCTTCGGCCTGCACCAGGTCGCGCTTGCCATTCAGCAAGGCGCGCAGCGAGAACTCCCCGGGCTCGGCCAGCCGCGCACCGGCCGCGACCGCGCCGCGCAGGATTGCCGCGAGCACGACCGGACTGCCGTGGGCGCAGATCTCGACGCAGTCTTCGCCGGTTGATGACCGCGGTGAGGGAAACGCGGTCAGCACGACCTCGTCACCGACGCCTCCGCCGTTGGCCACGCGAAGCCGTGCAAAGGTCGCGAGCCGCGGCGCCAGGGGCGCGTCGCGGCCGGTGAGTTCAGCGGCAATCCGTTGTGCGCCCGGACCGCTCAGGCGAACAATCCCGAGCGCGCCACGACCCGGCGGCGTCGCGATCGCGACGATGGTGTCGGCGGTCGAGAACATGCTGCAGGGCCGGCACGCAGCGCGTGCCGTTATGAGGTGGAAATGATGACCGTCTTCTCGAAGGCGTCGCCGATGCTCTCCGACGAGATGCCTTCGATCTCCGACACCGCCAGGTGCACGATCCGGCGCTCGTAGGGGTTGAGCGGCCCAATCTCCTGCGCGAGACCCGTGCTCTTCGCCTTCTCGCCGAGGAACAACGCCATCTGCCGAAGCTCCGCGTCCTTGCCCTTGCGGTAGCCCTGGCAATCGACGACCAGCCTGCGTCCTTCCGTCGTCTCGTGACGGTAGACCGCAGATACGAGGTGCTGCAGGGCGGCGAGCGCTTCGCCCTGGCGGCGGATCAGCATCGAGCCGTCTTCGCCTTCGAGATTGACGCGCAGCCCGTCGGGCATCTCTTCGGCGGCGGCTTTCAGGTTCAGGCCCATCTTCTGGGCGACACTCTGCACGAACTCGGTGATCTCGGAAGTCTTGGCCATGGTGTTGTCAGCTCTTGGTCCTGGCGGGCGCGACCAGGCCGGTCGTCAGATACTGCTGTCCGATGGCCCACAGATTACTGATTGTCCAGTAAATCACCAAGCCGCTCGGGTACGAGAGGAACATGAACGTGAACATCAGCGGCATGATCATCATCACCCGCTGCTGCACCGGGTCTGCCGAGGTCGGCGCGATTCGCTGCTGCCAGAACATCGTCGCGCCCATCAGCAGCGGCGTGATGTAGAGCGGATCGGGCCGTGACAAATCAGTGATCCAGCCGACGAAGTCCGCACCGCGAATCTCGATCGACTGGGAGAGCATCGCGTAGAACGCAAACAGGAACGGGAAGGTAAGCAGCATCGGAACGCAGCCGCTCGCCGGATTGACACCCTTCGCCTTGTAGAGCGCCATCACCTCGTCGTTCATCTTCTGGCGCTCCGGATCGGTGATCTTGTACTTCGCGTAGCGATCCTGGATCAGCTTCATCTGCGGCTGGATCTCCTGCATCTTGCGCATGGAGGTCACCGACTTCTGCCGCAACGGGAACATTGCCAGGTTGATCAGAACGGTGAGCACGACGATCGCCCACCCCCAGTTGCCGACGTACTGGTGCACCCACTTCAGCGCGTTCAGCAGCGGCACCGCCAGCCACGAGAACATGCCGAAGTTGATCACCCGCACCAGCTCGGTGTCGATTGCCCGGAGCTCGTCAAAGCCCTTCGGCCCGACGAAGAAGCGCTGCCCGGCAGGCGGCTGCGGGTATCGAATCGCGAACGCCGCATAGCGGCCCGGTGCCGCGCCTTCGCTCTTCGGCGGCACGACGAACGAGGTGTGCTCGAACTTCCACGACTGCGGCGAGGCCGAGTCGTTCAAGGCCAGCGCGGTGAAATAGTGGTCGTCGATGCCAGCGTAGAGGAACGGTCCATCCTCGCTGCCCTGGGTGGCGGGCGGGAATCGCTTCACGGATCGATCGACGTGAGCCACGGCCTGCGCCGGGGTGGAATAGCTCGGGGCGAGGAACTTGCCTGCGGCCGCGTGCGCGTTGTCGTCGCCGAGGCCGGGGCCCCATTGAATGGTCGGAGTGACCGACTGCCCGTCACGTTGCACGTCGGCGGTGAACCCGATGATGTAGCCCTTCGGCTCGAGGGTGAACGCCTTGCTCACCCGGACGCCGCCAGCCCCTTTCCACGTGAAGGTGAGCGTCACGGGTCCGCCGCTCGCATCGATCTTCTCGGGCGCCTCGCTGCGATACAGCGCACCGTTCAAGGTCGAGGTGAGGGCCGGGTCCTCTACGGCGAGCGAGAACGGTGTGTAGGCGTTGTTGACGTTCTCGGCCGACGGAACGAGATCCAGCGGCTGACCAGCGTCATTCCGGTACTGCTTCAGGATCCAGTGCTTCAGACGAGCGCCGCGATTCGTGAAGACGGCCTGAACGGTTGCCGTGTCAACGGTGATGTCGCGTTCTGCCGATTCGCCGTCTTCGACAGCGACAGGGGACGACGCTGGAGCAGGCGCGGCAGGCGGTGCAACCGCTGCTGGAGTCGCGCTGGCGACGGGAGATACCGGGGATTGCTGGCCGGCCTCGCTCGGAGCAGCCGGAGTGGTGACCGGCATCGACGCCGGCTTGGGCTGCGGAGCGAAGTACGACTGGTAGATAAACAACACCAGGAATGACAACGAGATGGCGATGAGAACGCGGCGTTCCATTGAGCGCGTAACTTTCGGTCAATTGACTAACAGTGGGGGTGCCGGTGCGGGACTGGGTCGTACCCATGACCGCCGAACGGGTGACACCGGGCGAGACGCCGGAGTCCCAGAATGCCGCCGCGGAGCAGGCCGTGTCGCGCGATGGCCTCGGACGTGTAATCCGCACACCCGGGGACGTACCGGCAGCTCCCGGCAAACCAGGGCGACAGGACGAGCTTATACGCGCGAATGAGGGCGAGACCGACCCGGGCCGGACCGGACAGGGCGAGCCCGGACCGGCTCGTCTCGTCGGTCGAGGAGGGCCCGGAATTCGGCCTCGAGGGTGATATAGGACGCATCGAGCATCTCTCGGCGGGGGATGACCACGATGTCGAGCCCACCCGGCGGTTTGTGGTGACGAAACAACTCGCGGGCGAGCCGCTTGGCGCGATTCCTGACCACGGCCGACCCAAGCTTCCTGGTCGCCGCGATCCCCAGACGAGGGTGACTCGTTCCGTTCGTCCCGATGAAGAGGGTCATCAGGCGGCCCGAAAGACGCCGCCCGGTGTCGTAGATCCGTTCGAAATCCCCCCGCGCGCGGATGTGTTCGGGCGCGCGGAAGCCCGCCACGGCCTAGCCCTCGTCGGAGACAGTGAGGCGCTTCCGGCCCTTGGCGCGCCGGCGCTTGATCACCTGCCGGCCGTCCTGGGTGGCCATCCGGACCAGGAAGCCATGCTTCTTGACCCGACGGCGGTTATTCGGCTGAAACGTACGCTTGCCCTTCTTCGATCTCGCCATGTTTTCCCTCGGAACGAACCTCTGATTGTATGCGCCGCCAACTGGGCCTGTAAAGGGCCCTCTGGGGTGTGTTACGGCGTGCTAGAGTGTGCGTTCACCGCGCGCCGCCAGGACTACCGGTTCCGCTGAGGTTGAGCCGGCGCAAGCCGGCGAGTTTTCCACACCTGTGGAAAAACTTGTGGAAAAGACGAAGGATCTGGCCCAGCTTATGCCCGCCGCGACCATCTGGGATCAGGTTCTGACCTTGATCGAGGGGAAGGTCGGCCCCCACAGTTTCTCGACCTGGTTCAAGCCAACCTCGCTCAAAGTGGATCAGGGCGCCGCCCTGGTTATTCAAGTCCCCGCGACCCTGTACGCTGAATGGCTACCTCGGCATTATTCGGTCGTGCTGGCTGAAGCACTGGCAGAGGTCGGTCGCGGTTATGTCCAGCTCATCTTCGAAGTACCAGGGCACCCAGGGCGGCCACACCGCGCCTCCAGATTCACCGGCAGCGACACAGCCAGCCGGCCGCGCACGTCCACCACGGTGACGCCGACGAGTTCGCGACGACTCCCGTCGCCGGGATTCCCGGCGGCCTCAATCCCCGCTACACCTTCGACACCTTCATCGTCGGTCCATCGAACCAGTTCGCCCATGCCGCATGCCGCGCCGTGGCCGAAGCCCCGTCGCGGTCCTACAATCCGCTGTTCATCTACGGTGGCGTCGGGCTCGGCAAGACGCACCTGATGCACGCGATCGGGCACTACGTCCTCCAGCACAACCCCGGCCTGGCGCTCACCTACATCTCGTCGGAACGCTTCATGAACGAGATGATCAACGCCGTGCGATTCGATCGCGTGCTGGAATTCAGGTCGCGATACCGCACCGTCGACGTCCTGCTCGTGGATGACATTCAGTTCGTGTCCGGCAAGGAAGGCACGCAGACCGAGTTCTTTCACACCTTCAACGCGCTGCACGATGCCCAGAAGCAGATCGTGATCAGCAGCGATCGCCCTCCGCACGAAATCACCGCGCTCGAGGAGCGGCTCCGCTCCCGGTTCGAGTGGGGCCTGATCGCGGACATCCAGCCTCCCGATCTCGAGACCAAGACGGCGATTCTCAAGAAGAAAGCCGAGACCGAGGCGGTTCCGCTGCCCGACAACGTGGCGATGTACATCGCGAGCCGGATCAAGTCGAACGTCCGCGAGTTGGAAGGATCGCTGATTCGGCTGCTGGCCTACGCGTCGCTCACCGGCCGGCCGCTCACGATCGAGCTCGCGCAGGACGTGCTGCGCAACGTGCTCGATCACGACGAGCGGGCGGTCACGATCGAGCAGATTCAGAAGTTCGTCGCCGAGTACTACCAGTTGAAGCTGGCCGATCTGAAGTCGCGCAACAACTCGAAGTCGGTGGCCAAGCCGCGTCAGATTGCGATGTATCTCTGCAAGATGCTGACGCATGCATCATTGCCGGAGATCGGCCGGAGCTTTGGCGGCAAGCATCACTCCACAGTGATCCACTCGATCAAGAAAGTGGAGGAGCTGCGCAGAACCAACACCGAATTCAATACCCTGGTCGGTAACTTCGTCGAGTCGTTCAAGTAGTTCCACAGCCCAGCCGTGGGCGTAATGTGGATGCCTGTGCATAGGGCGAAAGACCCCTCGGTGGCCGCGGTTCGGTCCACACTTGAACCGCAGAAAAATGCACAGGTTAAATGGTTGATTGTGAAGGACTTGTTAGCACAACAAATTTCCTTCACAGCACCCTCTTCCTGTATAATTTATTGTCTTCGCCCTTTCCCCTTCTCCCAGAGGTCTAGCACCGCATGGAACTGGTCGCCCGGAAAGCCGATCTTGTGCGTGAACTGCAATTCTTTCAGCAGATCGTCGAGCGCAAGAACACGATCCCCATCCTCGCAAACGTGCTGATCGAGGCAACCGGCAACGAAATCACGCTGCTCGCCACTGACCTGGAAGTCACCTTGCGAAGCCGCGCTGAGGCGGCGGTTTCGCGCCACGGTGCAGTGACGCTGCCGGCGAAGAAGTTTTACGAGGTGGTGCGCGCCCTGCCCGACGGCGACGTCAACATCGAGACCGAGAAGGGTGGTTCGGGCGTCAAGGTATCGGGAGGTCAGTTCAGTTCACGGATGCCGACGCTGCCTCGCGAAGATTTTCCGACCATCACCGAACCACCGGGCGCCGCGAAGGCGGTCATCAAGGGTTCGGCGCTCGCGCAGATGATTGCGAAGACGCAGTTTGCGATCACTGGCGAGGACACCCGGTATTACCTCAATGGCGCGCTGTTCGTGCTCAAGCCCGAGCAGATGACGTTTGTCGCCACCGACGGCCACCGGTTGGCCCTGGTGCACGCCGATCGCGACCCGACTGGCAAGGGCGACGAAGTGCGAGCCATCCTGCCGCGAAAGGCCCTGGCGGAGTTGGGCCGTCTCCTGGCCGACACGCAGGGCGATGTGACCTACGAGCGCGGAGAAAACCATTTGTTCTTCGAGCTCGGTCCGCGGCTGCTCATGTCACGAATGATCGACGGGCAGTTTCCGGCCTACGAGAAGGTGGTCCCGAAGAACAACGACAAGCACGTCGAGTTCGAGCGGGATCGTTTAGTGAATGCGGTCCGCCGCGTCGCGCTGCTCTCGAACGAGCGCTCGCGGGCGGTGAAGTTTGTCGTCGAGAAGGGTAAGGTCGAGGTCACCTCGAGCAGCCCCGAATTCGGTGAAGCACGCGAGCCAATTGCGGTCGAGTACGACGGCCCCGGCCTGACCATCTGCTTCAACGCGCAGTACGTTCTCGACTTCCTCAACGCCGCCGAGTCTGAAATCGTCGCCCTCGATCTCAAGGACGATGTCTCGCAGGCGGTCATGAAACCGGTGGGTGTGGACGGCTACGACTATACCTACGTCATCATGCCGATGCGCGTGTGAGCCAGGCGCCACACCAACCTCACGACGAAGCAACGGAAGAAGCACGCGTGTCAGAGAGCGAACAGACAGTCACACCAGGCACGGCCGGACAGGATTACGGCGCGGAGAGCATCAAGGTACTCGAGGGTCTCGAGGCCGTCCGCAAGCGGCCGGCCATGTACATCGGCTCGACCGGGGCCACCGGCCTGCATCACCTGGTCTATGAAATCGTCGACAACTCCATAGACGAGGCCCTCGCCGGGTACTGCACCGAGATCAACGTCACGCTGCACCTGGACACGTCGGTCACGGTGGTCGACAATGGCCGCGGCATTCCCGTGGACATGCACGAGAGCGGCCGGCCTGCGGCCGAAGTCGTTCTCACCGTGCTGCATGCCGGCGGCAAGTTCGACAACAACAGCTACAAGGTTTCGGGCGGCTTGCACGGCGTTGGGTCGTCGGTGGTCAATGCCCTCTCCGAACGGCTCGAGCTGGAAATCTGGCGCAACGACCAGGTCTATCAGCAGACCTACGAGCGCGGAAACCCGCAGAACGGCCTGACGATCACCGGAACGACCAAGCGGCGTGGCACCAAGATCACGTTCAAACCGGACGAGCAGATTTTCGAGACCAGCGATTTCAGCTTCGACACGCTGGCCCAGCGCCTGCGCGAGCTTGCGTTCCTGAATGCCGGCCTGGTCATCACGCTCGACGACGAGCGCGACGGCAAGGCGCATCGCTTCCATTACGAGGGCGGCATCGTCTCGTTCGTCGAGCACCTGAACAAGAACAAGGGAATCGTCAACGAGAAGGCCATCTACATGCACGCCGAGCGCGACGGCATCGACGCCGAGATCGCGCTCCAGTGGAACGACGGCTACAACCCGCAGGAGTTCTCGTTCGCGAACAACATCAACACCCACGAGGGCGGCACGCACTTGTCAGGGTTTCGCGCCGCGCTCACCCGGACGATCAACGTCTACGCGGCCCGTAACAACCTGACCAAGGATCTGAAGGACGCGACGATCAGCGGCGACGACATCCGCGAGGGGATGACCGCGGTGATCAGCGTCAAGATCCCGCGGCCGCAGTTCGAGGGCCAGACCAAGACCAAGCTCGGCAACACCGAGGTCAAGGGCATCGTCGAGGCAATTGTCAACGACAAGCTCGGCGCGTATCTCGAAGAAACCCCGGCGGTCGCCAAGCGGGTCGTGTCGAAAGCTGCTGACGCGGCTCGCGCCCGCGAGGCCGCGCGCAAGGCTCGCGACCTGGTTCGACGGAAGGGTGCGCTCGACGGAGGGTCGCTGCCCGGCAAGCTGGCAGACTGCCAGGAGCGAGATCCGGCGCGCTCGGAAATCTACATAGTCGAGGGCGAGTCAGCAGGCGGATCGGCCAAACAGGGACGGGATCGCCGCTTCCAGGCGATCCTGCCGATCAAGGGCAAGATCCTGAACGTCGAGCGGGCCCGGCTCGATCGGATGCTCAGCTCCGACGAGATCAAGACGATGATCGCGGCGCTCGGGTGCGGGATTGGCACCGAAGACTTCGACATCGACAAACTCCGCTACCACCGCATCATCATCATGACCGACGCGGATGTGGACGGCTCGCATATCAGGACGCTGCTGCTGACGTTCTTCTATCGGCAGATGGGCCAACTGGTCGAGCGGGGGCACATCTACATCGCCCAACCGCCGCTCTTCAGGGCCAAGCGCGGCCGGATCGAGACCTACATCAAGGACGAGCGGGCGCTCGAGAATTTCCTGGTTCATCGTGCGGTCGAAAGCCGCGTCGTCAAGCTCGCCGACGGCAGCGAGTTGTTCGGCGAAGCGCTCGAAAAGGCGCTGCACGGGATCATCGCGTATCAGAAGGTGCTGCAGGTGGTGCAGCGGCGCGGCCATGCCCGCGACGTCGTCGAAGCGCTGCTCGACCGCGACGTGCGGGATCGGAGCTTCTTCGATTCAGCCGAGCAGGTCGAGGGCCTGGCGAGCGCGCTGACCACGGCCCAGCGGGAGGTCACCGCTGATCCGCGACGAGGAGCACAACACGCACGCGCTCCGTGTGGACGATCGCTCGGTGGGCTATTCGCGTGTCAACACCGTCGGGATCGAATTCGTGCTGTCGGGCGAATACCGCACCTTGATCGCCAGCTACGCGGACATCAAGGACGTCGTCAGGACGTTCCGCAAGGCGCCGATCGAGGTCCGGGTGCTCGGCGCTGCGACCGCGGTTGTCGAAGAGGTCATCGACGAGACGACCGGTGACGTGATCGAGCCGTCGGAGCCAGTCGAAGCCGTGGTCACGCCGGCCGCGCCGGTGCGAAAAGACGCCGGGCCGGCGTTCATCGCGACGCTCGACGAAATGGTGGAGCACTTCCTGGCTCTTGGCCGTAAGGGCATCGCGATCAACCGCTACAAGGGCCTCGGCGAGATGAATCCGGACACGCTCTGGGCGACGACGATGAACCCGGATACGAGGACGCTCTTGCAAGTGAAGGCGGAAGACCATACCGAGGCCGACCAGATGTTCACGACGCTGATGGGCGACCAGGTCGAGCCGCGCCGGAAATTCATCGAAGACAACGCGCTCGACGTGCGCAATCTGGACATCTAGTTCCTGGCCCTGACTCCTAGCTCCTGTCTCCCGATTCCTGTCTGATGCCCACGACTGATTCGCGAATTCCCGTCAACATCGAAGACGAGATGAAGCGCTCGTACCTGGATTACGCGATGAGCGTGATCATCGGGCGAGCGCTGCCCGACGTCCGTGACGGGCTCAAGCCGGCACACCGGCGCGTGCTCTACGCGATGCGCCAAATGGGGCTGGCGAGCAATCGCGCCTACCGCAAGTGCGCCAAGATCGTCGGCGAGGTCATCGGCAATTACCATCCGCACGGTGACGTTCCGGCCTACGACACGCTGGTCCGTCTCGCGCAGGATTTCAACATGCGCTACCCCCTGGTCGACGGCCAGGGCAACTTCGGCTCGGTCGACGGCGACCCGCCTGCGGCCTACCGCTACACCGAAGCCCGGCTCGAGTCGCTGGCCGAGGCGATGATGGAGGACCTCGAGAAGGACACGGTGGACTTCGTCCCGAATTTCGACGAGACCACCGAGGAGCCGACGGTCCTCCCGACAGCGTTCCCCAACCTGCTCGTCAACGGTTCGACCGGCATCGCGGTCGGCATGGCGACCAACATCCCGCCTCACAACATGCGGGAGGTCATCGACGCGGTCATCTGGCTGATCGAGAAGACCCTGATGGCGCCCGCCGACGCGCCGCGCCTGACGAGAGAACAGAAGCTCAAGGAAGTGATCGGGCTCGTGCCTGGTCCGGATTTCCCGACCGGCGGCATCATCGTCGGCCGTCGCGGCGTGCAGGAGGCCTACGTCACCGGTCGCGGCGGCATCCAGGTGCGTGCCCGAGCGGAAATCGAGACCAAAAAGGGCGATCGCGCCCAGATCGTCGTCACCGAGATCCCCTACCAGGTCAACAAGAAGAACCTGCTCGAGCGCATGGCGGATCAGGTCCGCGAGAAGACGCTCGAGGGAATCTCGGACATCCGCGACGAGTCGGATCGCGACGGTTTGCGGGTCGTCATCGAGCTGAAGCGCGGTGAGGTTGGCGAAGTCGTCCTCAACAACCTTTACAAGTACACGCAGCTCCAGCAGACGTTCGGCATCATCCTGCTGGCCATTGTCGGCGGCCGGCCCCGGGTCCTGAACCTGCTCGAGATCATCGAGCACTTCGTCGAGTTCCGGCGTGAGGTTGTCCGGCGGCGCATCGAGTTCGAGCTGCGCAAAGCGGAAGCCCGCGCGCACATTCTCGAAGGCCTGCGAATCGCGCTCGATCACCTCGACGCGGTGATCACGCTGATCAGGAACTCGAAGAGTCCAGCGGAAGCAAAGGTCGGGTTGATCACGCAGTTCGGCCTGAGCGACATCCAGGCCCAGGCCATCCTCGACATGCAGCTCCAGCGGCTGACCGGCCTGGAGCGTCAGAAGATCCTGGACGAGCTCGCCGAGTTGATGAAGCTGATCGAGCGGCTGCGCGCGATCCTCGCCAACCAGCACCTGCTGCTTCAAATCGTCGTCGACGAGCTGAAGGCAATACGGGCCAGGTTCGCCGAGGGGCGGCGGACGGAAATCATCGACCAGGACGGTGAGTTCAGCATCGAGGACCTGATCGCGGATGAGGACGTCGCGATCACCGTCACCGACACCGGATACATCAAGCGCACTCCGATCACCACCTACCGGGCGCAGCGGCGTGGCGGCAAGGGGCGGATCGGCATGCGCCCGCGCGAGGAGGACGTGGTCAATCACCTCTTCGTCGCCTCGACGCACTCGTACCTGATGGTGTTCTCGGATCGCGGCCGCGCCTACTGGCTCAAGGTCCACGAGATTCCAGACGTTGGCGCCGACGGCCGCGGCAAGTCGATCGCAAACCTCGTGCAGATGGAGCCGGGCGAGAAGATCGCCGACATGCTGCCGGTCCGCGAATTCGACGATCAGCACTTCGTCGTAATGGGAACCCGCAAGGGCACCATCAAGAAAACCGAGCTCTCGGCATTCAGCAACCCGAGGGCCGGCGGCATCATCGCCATGGGCATCGACGAGGGCGATGCGGTGATGGCTGTCCAGCTCTCCGACGGCGCAAGCGAGATCTTCATCGGGACGCGTGAAGGTAAGGCGATCCGATTCCCGGAGGAGGACGTCCGGCCGATGGGCCGCACCGCCTTCGGCGTTCGCGGCATCCAGCTCCGCGAGGGCGACGAAGTGGTCGCGATGCAGGTGGCCCAGCCGGGCGGACGACTGCTCACGGTCACCGAGCGCGGATACGCCAAGCAGACCGAGCTGGGCGAGTATCGCGTCACCGGCCGCGGCGGCCTGGGCGTGAAGAACGTCGAGATCACGGACAAGAACGGCCCAGTGGTCAACATCGCGCAGGTGCACGACGAAGACGAGTTGCTCGTGATTACGGAGCAGGGCAAAATCCTGCGGACGCCGGGCAACGACATCCGAACCGCCGGCCGGGCGACGCAAGGTGTGCGCCTGATGGACTTGGAGGACGGTGATCGCGTCGTGTCGATCGCGCTGGTGCCGAAGACCGAAGAAGATGCCGTCGAACCGGCGGCCACTGACGAGACCGGTACGACCGAACCGCCCGAGGGCGAGCCGGGTCCGACCACCGAAGAATAGCGGAGGCCATGATGCTTCGTGCCGCGTTGAGGTGCTCGCTGCTGTTGCTGCCGATTGCCCTGTTCGAGATTGCGTGCTCGCGGCCGCCCGAGCAGCAGATGCTCAGCCAGTTCTTTCGAGCCGCGAAGAACCGCGACAACACGACCGCTGCGTTGATGTCCACGGTCAGCCTGGATCCGCGGACGCAGGGCTCGATCGAAAGCTTCTCGATCACCTCGGTTGGACCCGAGCGCCGCGAACCGCTGCCCTACAAGGCGTTGATGGAAGCCGCCGAGAAGGCCCGGCAGGAGGAACAGGACTTCCAGCGTCGAAAGAAGGAATATTCCGACGCGAACCTCAAGACCATCGAAGAGATCCTCAAGATCGAGAACCAGCCGAACGTGAAGTTCACGCCGGCGCAGGCCAAGGTCAAGCCCGAGTGGGACAACTGGCGCGCCGAAACCGCCACCTACGTCAAGAACCTGAGTGCCGCGCAGACCGCGGTGAGCACCGCAACGGCGTTGCCGGAGGCGTCACTGTTGCAGCCGGGGCAGCCCAAGTTCGACACCAAGACATTCCAGGGCGACGTGGTGAGCAAGGACGTCGCGATCAAGGCGGACGTGAAGACCCCGCAGGGTCAGACGTCTCAAAAGGACCTGACGCTGACGATGTCGAAAGTCGTTGGGACCCAGGCCGGAGCGCCGCGCGACGGCAAGTGGATCGTCACGAAGATCGCGGG
Organism: uncultured Acidobacteriota bacterium; assembly: GCA_963709325.1. Taxonomy (GTDB): domain Bacteria; phylum Acidobacteriota; class Vicinamibacteria; order Vicinamibacterales; family UBA2999; genus VFZN01. The sequence continues at coordinate 2,773,025 of CAVPVV010000003.1, forward strand.
CCTCTGACCAGGAGCTAGGAGGCAGGAGCCAGGAGTGAGGAGGCGGGAAGTAGAAAGACTTCTCAAGCCCCGAGCCTCAGGCGAGCTCCAGCTTCGCGAACTTCGCGCGAAGGGTTTTCTGTCCCACCGAGCTGAACCGGACGACCAGTTTCTGGTCGTCCTCCAGTTCTTCCACGCTCACCACCGTGCCGTAGCCAAACTGTCCGTGCTTGACGCGAAGCCCGGGTCGTAGACCCCCCCGCGCTCGACTGGTCCTCGTTCTCGTACATGAACGGAGGCGTTTCTTCGCGGGCACGGTCGGGGCGTCGCGGCGCGTGCCGTCCGTACGGATTGGCGCGATACTCCCAGGCGCCGGCGCGAGCTGCGCGGAAGCCAGATGAATAAGACGAATACTCCTGCTCGATCAGATCGGGCGGGATCTCCTCGATGAAGCGCGACGGATCGGTCGCCTGATACTCCCCAAAGACCCGGCGCCTGGCGGCGCTCGTCAGCACCAGGCGCTTTCGCGCCCGGGTGATGCCGACGTAACAGAGCCGGCGCTCTTCCTCGAGCTCCGCTTCGTCCTCGCGGGCGCGGGAATGCGGGAACAGGCCCTCCTCGAGCCCCGACATCACGACGACTGGAAACTCCAGGCCCTTGGCCGAGTGCAGCGTCATCATCAGGACGCGGGCGTCACGTCCGCCCTGTTCCTTGTCTACATCCGACAGCAGGGAGAGCCGGTCCACGAACCCGGCGAGCGAGGGCTCGATCTCCCGCATCTCGTATTCCCGGGACGCCGACACCAACTCCATCAGGTTCTCGATGCGTGCCTCCGACTCCTCGCTGCGATCCTCCCGCAGATCGCGGAGGTAGCCGGACTGATCGAGAACTTTGCCGAGAGCGATTGACAGGCTCTCGCGGCGGGCCAGGTCGGCAAGACCGGTGATCAGATCGCGGAAGGCAGCCAGGGAGGCCGCCTGCCGCGATGAGAGCAGGCGCTGATCTACGGCGGTCACGAGTTTCGACCACAGCGAGTTGGACGCCACTGTCGGCTGAAGACCGGCCAGCAAGCGGCGGCAGGTCGTCCGGGACCTGGCCCGCGTCCACCTGCTCGAGCGCGTCCATGACGCCCCTGCCGATGCCGCGCGGCGGTGTATTGACGACCCGGCGGAATGCGACATCGTCGTGCGGGTTCAGGATCAACTTCAGGTAGCTGAGCGCGTCCTTGATTTCCTTTCGCTCGTAGAAGCCGACGCCGCCGAGGACCATGTAGGGAATTCCGGCCGACCGCAGCGCATCCTCGACCGATCGCGACTGCGCGTTGGTCCGGTACAGCACCGCGGTGATTGCCTTGGCGTCGTCGTGAATCGACTCGCGGGCGACCCGCGAGATGAACTCGGCCTCTTCGAGCTCATCGGATCCGCGGAAGTACGTGATCTTCGCGCCGCCCTTCCGGTCGGTCCAGAGAATCTTCTCTTTGCGGTTCCGGTTGTTGGCAATCACGGCTGACGCCGCGTCGAGGATCACCTGCGTCGAGCGATAGTTGCGCTCCAGCACGGACGACCTCGGCCTCGGGGAAGTCCTCCTCGAAGTCCATGATGTTGCGCAGGTCCGCGCCCCGCCACTTGTAGATCGACTGGTCCGGATCGCCGACCACGCACAGGTTGCGATGCACGCCAGCGAGCTGCTTGATGAGCATGTACTGCGGCCGGTTCGTGTCCTGGTATTCGTCCACCATGACGAACCGGAACCGGCGGGCATACCGATCGCGGACCGCCGAGACGCGATCGAAGAGCTCGACCGACTTCAAAAGAAGATCGTCGAAGTCGAGCGCGCTCGCCTCGGTCAGCGCCTTCTGGTAGCCGCGGTACAGCCGCGCGATCTCGCGATCGCGTGGGTTCCACGTCGCCTCGAAGGTCTCCGGACCTTCCATCCGGTTCTTGGCGTGGCTGATCCGGCCGAGCACCATCCTCGCCTGGTAGGTTGCATCGTCGAGGCCGTACTCCTTGATCAGCTGTTTGACCACAGACTGCTGGTCGCGCCGAGTCGTAGATGGTGAAGTCGCGGCTGAGGCTGATGTGCGGCGCCTCGCGCCGCAGGATGCGGGCGCAGAGCGCGTGAAACGTCGAAATCCACATCGCCCGGCAATCGACGCCGAGCAGCGCTTCGACCCGCTCGCGCATCTCGGCGGCGGCTTTGTTCGTGAAGGTCACCGCCATGATCTCGTCGGGATGCACGATCTCTTCCGAGACGAGATACGCGATCCGATGCGCGATGACGCGCGTCTTCCCCGACCCCGCGCCGGCGAGAATCAGCAGCGGCCCTTCGCGGTGCTGCACGGCTTGCTGCTGCTCTGGATTGAGCGAGGAAAGGAGGTCCAACCTCCCTATTCTACCGTGACGCTCTTCGCGAGATTCCTCGGTTGATCGACGTCACAGCCGCGACGAACCGCGATGTGATACGCGAGCAGCTGCATCGGAATCGTCATCGCCACCGGGGTCAGCAATGGTGTAGTGGCAGGAATTGCGATCAGCGAATCGTTCTTCGGATCCAGCAGTTCGTGGAGCGGCGAGTCGCCGTGATCCGTCACTGCGATCACCGAACCGCCACGAGCCTTGGCCTCCTGGATGTTGCCGAGCATCTTCTCGAACACGGCGTCCTGCGGCGCAAGCGCCACGACTGGCATCGCCTCGTCGATGAGGGCGATGGGTCCGTGCTTCATCTCGCCGGCTGGGTAGCCCTCGGCGTGGATGTACGAAATCTCTTTCAGCTTGAGCGCCCCTTCGAGCGCGATTGGATAGTTGACGCCACGCCCCAGGTAGAGGAAGTCGGCACGGTTGTAGAGCCGCGCGGCGATCTCTTCGGTGGCCTTCGACGCCTTGAGGGACCCCTCTATGACTTGCGGGAGGTTCATCAATGCTTCGATATGCGCACGGCGCTCCGCTTCCGGGACCGTGTTCCGGACTTCGGCCAGGCGCAACGCGAGCAGGTACAGCGCGACCAGCTGGGTGGTAAACGCTTTCGTCGAAGCCACGCCTATTTCAGGCCCGGCATGGGTATAGACGGTCCCTTCGGCCTCGCGCGTCGCCATGCTGCCGACGACGTTGCAGATCGCCAGGCTGCGGGCGCCCTTCGCCTTGGCCTCGCGCAACGCGGCCAGGGTATCGGCGGTCTCTCCCGATTGTGTGATCGCCACAGCGAGCGAACGGCTGCCGACGATCGGGTTGCGATACCTGAACTCCGAGCCGTAGTCCACTTCGACCGGGATCCGGGCCAGTTCCTCGATCATGAACTTTCCGACCAGCGCGGCGTGCCACGACGTGCCGCACGCCACCATCGTCACCTTGTCGATCGCGGCGAGATCGCCGGGGTTGATGCCAATCTCGTCGAGGAAGGTCTGTGCCGAATCGACCGAGACGCGGCCGAGGATCGTCTCGCGCAGCGCGTGCGGCTGCTCGACGATTTCCTTCAGCATGAAGTGCTTGAATCCCGCCTTCTCGGCCATGACCGGATCCCACGTCACGCGCGTCGGTTCGTGGCGGCGTGGAGTGCCATCGAGCGAGGTGAATCGCGCCCCCTCGCGGGTGACGACGACCAGCTCGCGATCGTCCATGAACACGACGTTGCGCGTGTGGCCGAGGATGGCGGGCACGTCGCTCGCCACGAAGTACTCGCCTTCGCCGAGACCGACGACGATTGGCGGGCCGTTGCGGACCGCGACGAGCTTCTCGGGATCGTCCGCCGACAGCAGCACGAGCGCAAAGAGTCCGCGGACGCGCTTCATCGCGCGGAGCACGGCGTTCTCGAGCCCGTCGTTCTTCCACTCTTCCTGAACCAGGTGCGCCACCACTTCGGTGTCCGTTTCGGACTGGAAGACGTGGCCCTTGGTCAGGAGCTCGCGCTTGAGATCGAGATAGTTCTCGATGATGCCGTTGTGCACGACCACGATGCGGCCGGTGCCGTCACGGTGGGGGTGCGCGTTCTCCTCGGTAGGCCGTCCATGCGTTGCCCAGCGGGTGTGTCCGAGGCCGTACTGGCCGTCGAGCGGCGTCTTGGCGATCGCCAGCTCCAGGTTCGCCAGCTTGCCGGCGCTGCGGCGGACGTCCATCTCGCCGCAGTTGACGACGGCGATACCGGCAGAGTCGTAGCCGCGGTATTCAAGCCGCTTGAGGCCATCCAGGATGACGGGAACGACAGGCTTGGGTCCGATGTAGCCGATGATGCCGCACATAGTAGAGAGGAATCAGGAGACAGGAGGTAGGAGTCAGGAACTAGGAACTAGGAACCAGGAACTAGGAGTGGTCCTCGCGTGGCTTTCGGGCCGCACGGCGCTTGGATGCCCACTCCGGCTTGTTCTCCTGGCGGCTTCGCCCGATGCCCAGCGCGTCGCTCGGAACGTCCTCGGTGATGGCCGAACCGGCCGCGACGTAGGCACCGTCGCCGATCGTGACCGGCGCGACGAGCGTGGAGTTGCTGCCGACGAACGCGTTACTGCCAATGAGAGTCGGGTGCTTGGTCATGCCGTCGTAGTTGCACGTGATCGTGCCGGCGCCGATGTTCGTGTCGTGGCCAATCGTTGAGTCGCCGAGGTACGCAAGGTGATTTGCCTTCGAACCGGCGCCGAGCGTCGTCTTCTTCAGCTCGACGAAGTTTCCCACCCGCGATCCTTCTTCGAGAACCGAGTCCGGCCTCAGGTGCGCGAACGGGCCGAGGTGACAATGGCTCGCGATCCGGGTGTCGGTGATGATGCAGTGATTGAGGACGATGACGTGATCGCCGAGCTCGGCGTTGACGAGGCGGCTGCCGGCATGGACGTGGCACGAGGAGCCGATCCGCGTGGTGCCCTCGAGGTGCACGCCGGGGTAAAGGACGGTGTCCTGTCCCACCTGCACGTCGACGTCGATGTAGGTCGTGGCCGGATCCATCAAGGTGACGCCGGCCGCCATCATTTCCTCGTGTTTGCGCTGCCGCATGACGAGCGCGACCCCGGCCAGTTCGCTGCGGCTGTTGATGCCGCGAATCTCCGCGGGATTGCCGACCGTCCAGGTGGAGACGACTTTCCTCTGCCGCCGATAGACGGTGACGAGGTCCGGCAGGTAGTACTCGCGCTGGGAATTGTCGTCGCCGACGCTGCGGAGCGCGTCGAACAGCGACGCCAGCTCGAAGGCGTAGATTCCAGCGTTGATCTCCTTGATCTCCCGCTCCTCCGGCGTTGCGTCGCGCTCCTCGACGATCCTGGTGATCTCGCCGCCGCTGCGAACGATCCGCCCGTAGCCGAACGGACGGTCGGCCATCGCCGTGACCACCGTCGCCGCCGCTCCGGCGTCGCGATGGCGAGCGAGCAGCGATGCCAGGCTGGCCGGCGTCAGCAACGGGACGTCGCCCGAGAGCAGCACGACCGTGCCGCTCTCGCGGCCGAGGACCGATTCCGTGGTCAGGAGGGCGTGTCCGGTGCCGAGTTGGGGCTCCTGCAGGACGGCCCTGACCTCAGGCCGGCGCCGCAGGTGCGTCGTGACCTGATCGGCCTCGTGCCCGACCACGACGGTGACGGTCTTCGGCGCGAGTGTGTCGGCCGCGCGGAGGACGTGGTCGATCATCGGAAGCCCGCCGAGGTGGTGCAGAACCTTGGGGACGGCGGATCGCATCCGGGTGCCCTTGCCGGCCGCCAGCACGACGATGTGGACGGGTTGATCGCCAGTAATGTCGGTCACGTTGGGAGTCACGCTGATGGCTTTCTTGCCAGCTCGTACACCTGCCGCGTGGACAATCCAAACTTCCTGCCGAGTTCACGGGCAGCCGCGCGTTTAGTCAGCGCGTTAGATTCTGTTATTTGACCAATTAACTCGGTTATTTCGGAAGCCGTTGGAGCAAGCTGTTGATTTTGAACGGCTTCTGCGCGAGGCACGATGATCGTGAATTCACCACGCGGCGCTTCCATGCTGGCAGCGAGGACGGCCGGAGGGCCAGTCAACGTCTCTTCGTGCAGCTTTGTCAGTTCTCGGAACAGGATAATTGACTGACCGTCCAAGAATGCCAGGTCTTCGAGTGTGCGGCGGATCCGATGCGGCGCTTCGAAGAACACCAGCGCGACATCTTGGTGCAAGCGCCCAGCCCGCTGAAACCATAAATTTCTGTCTTTCGACCTAACAGGTGGGAATCCCAGAAATGCGAAACCCCCATCTTCAAGGCCGGCGACCGACACTGCCGCGGCGACCGCGCTGGGACCCGGGAATGGCCTCCACCCGGAGACCACGCGCCCTGACCAGCCGCACCAGTTCCGCCCCAGGATCTGAGATGCCGGGCGTGCCGGCGTCCGACACCACCGCTACCGATTGCGCCGCGCGCCAGCTGATTCACCAGCTGACTCCCCCGCGTCCGCTCGTTGTGTTCGTGGAAACTGATGAGGCGGGTGGGAATGCCGAAGTGGCGCAGCAGCTGACCCGTCCGCCGGGTGTCCTCGGCAGCGACGACGCTCACTTCTCGGAGCACGCGCAGGGCGCGGGCGCTGATGTCCTCGAGATGCCCGATAGGAGTGGCCACGACGAACAGCGTACCGGCCATATTTTATTGTAACCTTGAGAGATGGCCGCTCGGGGGAGGGCGCGGCCGGGATCGCCCACATGCACGCCGCGGAACCGCTGAGCCATTTCGTCGACGACTATCTCGGCTACCTGTACGAGGCTTGTCCGACCAACGCCACCCTCGACGGCGTTCATCTTCACGATGACCTGCTCGAGGACTACCGGCGCGCGTCCATCGACACTCATCTCGGCGCGCTGGCGGGCTTTGCCCGACGGCTGGATGCCATCCCGGTGAACCTGCTTCCCATTCACGAGCAGGTCGATCACGCCATCGTCGGGTCGAACATCCGGGCCCGCGTGTTCGAGCTCGAAGAGACCCGGACCTGGGAACGCAGCCCCCACTTGTATGGCGAGATTCTCGCGTCCAGCCTGGCGGCCCAGGCCATCTTCACCTATGCCCCGGAAGAAGAGCGCGTCCGCCGCGTCCTCTCGAAGCTCCGGCAGGTGCCGCGCCTGATTCAGGCCGCCCGCGAGAACGTCAAGGAGCCGCCGGCGATCTTCGTCAAGGTGGGACTGGACACCTGGCGGGGGGTCCGCTCCTTCATCGACACCGACCTGCCGCGGGCGTTCTCTTCGGTTGACGACCTGCACCTCCTGGCTGACCTTGCCGATGCTTCGACCGAGGCCGTCCACGCCGCGGAGTCCTACGTCGACTACCTGGAGAACGACCTCCGCCCGCGTGCGAAGGGGTCATTCCGAGTCGGCCTCGATCGCTTCGAGCAGAAGCTGCGGCTGGAGGAGGGGATTCAACTGCCGGTGGACCGGCTCCTGTCGATCGCGATGCGCGAGCTCCATGCGACGCAGGAGGAGTTTCGCAGCGTTGCGGGACGGCTGAACGGTGGCGATCCGATCGAGGCGTGGCGGAAGACGAAAGAGAAGCACCCGGCGCCCGGCACGCTGATCGCCACCGCGCGCGAACAACTGGACGAGCTGCGGACGTTCCTGACCCGGACTGCAGTCGTCGGGTTCCCCGAGGGCGACGAAGTGAGCGTCGGGACCACGCCGGAGTTCTTCCGCTGGTCGTTCGCGAGCATGTGGACGCCCGGTCCGTTCGAGACTCGCGCGTCGCGCGCGATGTACTACCTGACCGACGCGGACCCGTCCTGGCCGGCGCAACGCCAGATCGAGCACCTGCGGGACTTCAACACGCCGACGCTCTGGACCATCTCGATGCACGAGGTGTATCCCGGCCACTACCTCCACTACCAGCACCTGCGGAAGGTGGCCTCGAAGGTGCGGCGCTCGACGCTGTTCGCCCCGGCGTCGTATGTCGAAGGCTGGGCCCACTACTGCGAACAGATGATGCTCGAGGCCGGCTTCGGCCGCGGTGACAAGGCTTTGAAGCTCGGTCAGCTCGGTGAGGCGTTGGTGCGGCTTGCGCGTTTCGTGGTCGGCATCCGGCTACATACCGACGACTGGTCGGTGGAGCAGGGCGTCCGCTTCTTCCGCGAGGAAGCGTTCCTCGAGGAAGCGAGCGCGCGCCGAGAAGCCGAGCGCGGCACGTTCGACCCGACATATCTGGTCTACTCGGCCGGCAAGCTGATGCTGCTCAAGCTGCGGCGCGACTGGCAGGAAGAGCAGCGCGGCAAGCCTAACCTGCGGGCTTTCCACGACGCGTTCCTGTCGCACGGGTCGGCGCCGTTCGCATCGCTGCGCCGGCTGATGCTCGACCACGTCACGGGCGACGTCCTGGAGTAAAGCGAGAATGCCCCTCTACGAATACCAGTGCGACGCGTGCGGCCACCGCTTCGAAGTCATCCAGAAGTTCTCGGATGCGCCAATCGAGGTCTGTCCAAAGTGCGGTGGAGCGGTAGCGAAGCTCCTGTCCTCGCCGGCAATTCAGTTCAAGGGATCGGGCTGGTACGTCACCGATTACGCGCGGTCTGGAAAGACCGACTCGGCGAATGCCGGTGCGAGTACGAGCAAGAGCGAGTCCAGCACTTCGTCGAGCGAGGCCAGCCCGGCAAAAACCGAGTCCAAGCCGGAGCCGAAGACTACCGGGTCATCAAATTCAGATTGAGCGATTCGAGGTACTCGCGGAACGGACCCGCGAGATCCGGCCGCTTGAGCCCGAAATAGACGACCGCTTTCAGGAAGCCGAGCTTGTTGCCGGTGTCGTGGCGCACGCCATCGATCTCGTAGGCGTACATCGGGCGCTGCCGGAGCAGCCGCTTCATGCCGTTGGTCAGCTGAATTTCGCCGGACTTGTCGCGCTCGGTCTCGCGAAGCGCGGGGAAGATATCGGGCGTGAGGATGTAGCGACCGATGATCGCGAGATTGGATGGCGCCTCGGCGCGTGGCGGTTTCTCCACCATGTCCCTGATGCGGTAGGCGCGCGGCCCGACCTCAGGGGCCGGCTCGACGTCGAGGATCCCGTAGCTCGACACCTGCTCGTCGGGCACGCGTTCGACCGCAATCACCGGCGAGTCGGTCCGCTCGTAAACGGCGATCATCTGCTGCAATCCGCCGGGCTCGGCATCGATCACGTCGTCGGCCAGGACCACCGCGAACGGTTCGCCGGCGACGACGTTCTCGGTGACGAGGACGGCATGACCGAGTCCGAGCGGCTCGCCCTGGCGAACGTACGACACGCTGATCATCCGCGAGATGCTGCGGACCTCCTCGAGCTGCTCGAGCTTGCCTCGGCTTTCGAGAAAGGCCTCGAGCTCGGCGGACACGTCGAAATGATCCTCGATCGCGTTCTTGCCGCGACCGGTGACGAGAATGATGTTCGAGATGCCGGCCGCGACAGCCTCCTCGACGCCGTACTGAATTGTCGGCTTGTCGACGAGCGGAAGCATCTCCTTGGGTAGGGCCTTGGTCGCGGGCAGGAAGCGGGTGCCGAGGCCGGCTGCTGGAAACACGGCCTTACGAACCGGGGCAGGCATCCACACTAGAATAATCCACGGCCAACATGCTTGATCCAGCATTCGTACGCGAACGGCTCGACGAAGTTCGGCAGGGTCTGCTGTCAAGGGGACTCGACGCCTCGGCGGAGCTGGAACAACTGGCCACGCTCGAAGCGCATCGCCGTCGCGTGATTCCGCAGCTCGAAGGGCTCAAGCGCGAGCAGAACACCGCCAGCGACGAGGTCGCGCGGGTCAAGCGGCGCGGCGAAGACGCGTCGCACATCTTCGAGGCGAACAAACAGCGGTCGCAGAAGATCAAGCAGCTCGAAGTGGAGCTCGATGGCACCGAGCGGCAGCGCATGAAACTGCTCGAGGTGTTACCGAACCTTCCGCACCAGAGCGTGCCGGTAGGAAAGTCCTCGGCCGACAACCAGGTCGTCCGGACCTGGGGCGAGCCGCGCGCGTTCGACTTCGAGCCACTGGCGCACTGGGATCTCGGGCCCCAGCTCGGCATCATCGATTTCGAGCGGGCGACGAAGATCTCGGGCGCGCGGTTCGCGGTGCTGATGGGAGCCGGCGCGCAACTGGAGCGCGCGCTCATCAACTACATGCTGCACCTGCACACCAGCAGGCACGGCTACACGGAAGTGCAGCCGCCGTTCCTCGTGTCGGGCTCGACGCTGTACGGAACAGGTCAGCTGCCGAAGTTCGAGTCGGACCTGTTCAAGATCGGAGGCGAGTGGGATCTCTACCTGATCCCCACAGCCGAGGTCCCGGTAACGAATCTGTATCGCGGCGAGATCCTGGACGGACGGCTCCTGCCGCTGAAGTACGCCGCCTACACGCCGTGCTTTCGAAGCGAAGCCGGCTCGCACGGCGCCGATGTGCGCGGCCTGATCCGCCAGCACCAGTTCGACAAGGTCGAGCTCGTGAAGTTCGCGGCGCCTGAGCAGTCGTACGACGAGCTCGAGGCGCTCACCGCCGACGCGGAGCAGGTGCTGCAGACGCTCGGCTTGCCGTATCGCACGGTAGTGCTGTGCACCGGCGACATGGGGTTCTCGTCGGCGAAGACCTACGACATCGAGGTCTGGCTGCCGAGCCAGGCCACGTATCGCGAGATCTCCTCGTGCTCGAACTGCGAAGGCTTCCAGGCGCGGCGAGCCAACATCAAGTTCCGGCCGAATGGAACGGGGAAGGCGGAGTTCGTCCACACGCTGAACGGATCGGGCCTGGCGGTCGGGCGAACCTTGATCGCGGTGCTCGAGAATTACCAGCAGAAGGACGGCTCGGTGGTGATTCCGGAAGCCTTGCGCCCGCTCATGGGCGGCCGCGAGGTGATCGAGCCGAAGTGAGAACAGAGAAGAGAGAGGTCAGAAGCCTCAGGGAACTGACACCTGTAAACTGCTGTCTGCGGAGGGATGGCCGAGCGGTCGATGGCGGTGGTCTTGAAAACCACAGTGCGGGAAACCGTACCGGGGGTTCGAATCCCTCTCCCTCCGCCACTCGCGCTTTGCGCGAGTGGCTCGAGGGAGACGTTCTCAGGCTTCGAGCGCCTCGCCGGCGCGGCGCTCTCGGCACGAATTCCTCAACGTGACAGCAAAGATCGCAAGATAGATCTCCAGATCCCTACATCACCAGATCGATCACCAGATCACCACATCAACAGATCATCAGATTCGCCGACATGAAACTTCTCACCAGCGCGCTCCTGACAATCCTGCTTGCGGCGTGCGGAGGCAATGCACCCATGGCAAGCCAATCATTACAGACGACCGACACGACCACTGGCAGCGGCGCCGAGGCCGCGGCCGGACGACGGGTGACGGTGCACTACACCGGCTGGCTCTACGACGCCAACGCCGCCGATCACAAAGGCACGAAGTTCGACAGCTCGCGCGACCGCAACGAGCCGTTCGAGTTCGCGCTCGGCGCCGGCGAAGTGATTCGCGGCTGGGACGAAGGCGTGAAAGGGATGAAAGTCGGCGGCAAGCGCACGCTGACCATTCCGCCCGAGATGGGCTACGGCGCGCGCGGCGCTGGCGGGGTCATCCCGCCAAACGCGACGCTGCTGTTCGAGGTCGAACTGCTCGATGTCCGCTGACGCGAGTCGGGCCCGGAGCCTGAACCTCGCAGCCTGAAGCCTTCCCATGATCTGCCGCCACTTCGGCGTGTGCGGCGGTTGCAGCCTGCCGGGCGTGCCTTACGCGGAACAGCTGAAACGCAAGCAGTCACAGCTCGAGGCGTGGTTTCCCGGCGCAGCGACGGCGCCGATCGTCGCGTCGCCACTCCAAAGCCGGTTCCGCCACAAGGTGGCGTTTGTCTTCGCGAGCGGCCGCGGCGGGCTGGTGATGGGCCACTACCGGTCCGCATCGCGACAGGTGATTCCGGTCGAGGAGTGCCCGGTTCACTCCGACCGCGGCAACCGGCTGGCGTTCGCGCTGCGCGATCGCCTTGCCGCGACGCGCATCCCGCCAGGCGTACTGAAGCACGTCCTCATCCGCACGACTGATGACGAGCGGGAAGCCGTGGTGATGCTCGTGGTCGCTGCCAATCACAAGGTATTGAGGACGCCAGTGCGGGCGTTTCTCGATGGGCCAGAGCCGCCGGACGGGTTCTTCCTCAACCTTCACGATCGAGACGATCCCTACATGGTGGGACGGGAGACGATTCGCCTGTCCGGCCGCAGCCACGTCCGCGAAGAGATGGCAGGAACGAGTTTCCTGATCTCACCGACGGCCTTCTTCCAGACCAACGTCCGGGCCGCCCGATCGCTCCTGGAACTCGTGCTCGGCCACGCGTCGGGCGCGTCTCGGGTGCTCGATCTCTATAGCGGGAGCGGGCTGTTCGCGCTGCCCCTGGCCCGCGCTGGCGCGCGCGTCACCGCGATCGAGGACAATCATCAGGCGATGAAGGACGCCGCCGCCAACCTGCGGCTCAACAGGATTCCAACGGAACAGGTCAGGCTCGTTCCGCGTCGCGTCGAAGACGCGCTGTCCCGCATAGGCCGCGAGCAATTCGATGTCGTCGTCCTCGATCCGCCTCGGCAGGGCTGTCCGGATACCGTCATCGATCGGGTCTGCGCGCTCGGCACGGGACGGATCGTCTACGTGTCCTGCAACCCGGAGAAGCTCGCGACCGAGCAGCGGCGCTTCCGCCAGGGTGGATTCCGGCTGGCGGGAATCCGCGGCGTGGACATGTTTCCGCACACCGAGCACATCGAGGCGGTCGCACTGTTCGAACGCCAATCACCGCGAGCTGTATGAGCACTCCATCCGTTCCGCGTCCCGCCTCCACCGTCGTCGTGCTCCGGCCGGCTGCCAGCAGCTACGAGGTGCTGCTCGTTCGCCGCAACGATCGGGTGGCCTTCATGGCCGGTGCCTTCGTGTTTCCAGGCGGTCGCGTGGATCCGGCGGATCACATCGCTGGTTCCCACCTTGCGTTTCTCGAGCAGCCCTCCCGATTCCCAGACCTGAGTGCGGAGGCGGAGATTCCCTATCGGCAGGCAGCTGTCCGCGAGCTGTCGGAGGAAGCTGCCGTAACGGTCGGTATGGACGCGCTCGTTCCGTTTGCGCACTGGGTGACGCCGTCGAACGAGACTCGCCGCTACGACACCCGCTTCTTCCTGACGGTGATGCCGGAAGGTCAGGAGGCTCGGCACGATGAAGGCGAGATGACGGAGCTCGCGTGGCTGCATCCGTCCGCGGCGATCGATCGATGCCGGCGCCGCGAGATCATGCTGCCGCCACCCACCTGGACGACGCTGCGGCGTCTCGAACAGCATGCAACGATTCCCGCCACGCTCGACTGGGCCGGCACGACGCCGATCGTGCGGATCGAACCGATTCTGATCAACGACGGATCGAGTCGCCTGCTCACCTTGCCCGGCGATCCCACGTTCCCGGCGATTCAGGGTTGGGATGTCCCGGAGGAGACCCGGTTCCTGCTGGAGGAGGGCCGCGGATGGTTGCCAATGCGACCCTGATAGCTCGCGTCACCGAGCTGGTGGCCCTGTTTAATCGCAAGAGCCTCGACCTGCCGGAAGGGCTGTTCGACCGTCAAACGCAATTTCTCCTGAACGGCACCCCGTTTGAAGCGATGCTGGGACGATCACCTTCGGATCCGCTGGTCCTGATGATCGCCCGCGGGCCCGCTGGTTACCGTTTCGCCATCAAGGCACTCCAGCACGCGATTCCCGATGTGCGGGTGGTGATTGGCGAAGTCGAAGACACCGGCCAGGCCGAAGCCTGCGTCGTGCCACTCTGGCTTTCAGGGCAGCTGCGCGGAACCGGATCGGCGGTGGACGTAGTCGTCCGAGTCTCGGTCGGTGCAACGGATGTAGGCACCGTGACGCGAGCCGATGCGCTGATCGATCCAGCGATCCTCGAACCGATCCGCGAAGCCCGGTTCCGAGAGTGAGTCAGTCGGTATTGATGAACCGATAGAGCACGCGAATCAGCCGGTACGCTTCGGGCATCGTCGCCCGGCTGAATTGCACCGTGTCCGGCGCGACTTGGGTCATCTCGCTGAATGCCGAAGCGACCTCAGGAATGGTGAAATTGCGGAACTGCATCCGGACCTGGTAGCTGCCGCCTCGCTGCGGCGCTGGCTTCTTCGCGGCTTGGACGGCTTCCCTGACGCCGGCTTCGATGTCGCGCCTCGCCTCACCCAGGGGCCGGAGTTCGACCGCGCGCACGTTGATCGCACGCTTCACGACGATCCCGCGGATCCCAGGCACGACACCTTTCACTTCCTCGACGGCGGTGTCATCTCCGCTCACGGCGACGACCGGCACGCCGTACCAGGCAGCGAGGGCCGCGTTCATTCCGCCTTCACCGACCGATCGGCCGTTGACCTGCAGATCGCGGACGACGCCGGACCCGGTGTGGGCGAACAGGCCGCGCGGTGAATCCGCCTTGGAGTGGTAGCCGACGAAGACGATCGCGTCGAAGGTTTCGTCCAGCCCCTCCATCATCCCGTAACGCTTGAAACTGTGGCTGATGAGGCGGGCGCGAGGATCCAGATCCTCGGGCAGAAGGTTGCGCTGTCCACCATGAGCGTCGTTCACCAGGACATCGGCCGCACCGCCTGCGAACGCACCGCGAATGGCGGCGTTCGCATCCTCCGCCATCAGCTTTCTCGCGCGTCCGTACTCCGCACCACCGGCGCTTGTCTGGTCATCACCGTTGACGCCGGAGATCCCTTCGAGATCGACGGAGATGTAGACTTTCTTGGTCTGTGCCCCTGCCGTCACGGGACACACGAAGGACACGAAGAGCACGAAGAGCACGAGGGAAAGCAGGGAGCTCGGCGTTCGCATAACGCGAGAGCCTAGCGCCTTCTTCAGAAAAGCAGAAGAAGTAAGTGCCCTATTCTGCGGGCGACTGCAACGCCATCTCGATGAAGTCAGGCTCGGGCAGCGCGCCGACGATCTCGATGCTGTCGTTGACAACCGTTTTCGGAACGCCGGTCACCCGGAACTTACGCGACAGGTCCATGAACTCGGTGGCTTCGATCGACGTGGCGGTGATGTTCGGGTTGCTGAACGCCATCTTGTGCGCGAGGACGACCGCCCTCGGACAGTGCGGTCAAGTCGGCGTCGAGAAGACCTTGATGTTGGTGGGTGTCGTGACCGCCGCGAGCTTCTGCTCCGACTCGGGCTCGAGGTCCACCTTGCCGGTGCCAGCGAGGAGGACGGCCTCGACGAGCGGCACGAACTCGTAGCCCGTCGGAGCGCCGAGGAAGCGCATCCGGGTGTCCTCGCCGTTGCGCAATACAACGATCGCCGGCTCGCGCTCGACCCCGTACGCGGCACGATCCTCGGTATCGAGCACGAAGTTCTTCTCGACGATGGTGATCTTGTCGTTCAGCGCGGCGATCTCGGCGAGGATTTGCTTGGCAACTGGACCGCTCTCGGAACCGCCAATGGTCTGGGTGAACAGGAGCAGCGAAACGGGAGTATCGATGGCGGCGAGATGCTGCCGGAGGACAGCCTCATCCGAGGCGGACAGAAGGCCCATTCGCCAATTATAGGTTCGTCGAACCTCGCGAACCCCGCGAACCCTAGATCTTGAACAGGTCGTCGAACGCTTTTCGTGCGCTCGAGGACGAGGCGCTGGATGGCTGGCTGGAGCCGGCGGCTGACGGTGGTGCGGCTGCGGTGGTTTCACGCTCCAAACTCGTGCGGGCCTCGAACAGCGTGCACTCATTTGCGGCGTCTTTCGGCGACAGCCGCGCCGGCACCGGCCGTGCGCACTCGAAGCGCGCCGACGGATCGAAGTGCGTGCACTGCACGCAGGATCGCAGCTGCTGCTGGCACTTGGGGCAGGCACTGAGCGACAGGATCTGGGCGTCGACGATCGTGCCGCAACGCGCGCAGCGGGCCAGCTCGCGGTAGCCCATCATCCGTGGGTTCTTCGCGCCTTCCGATGAGATGCGCCGCGCGCCGGCCGGCGCGCCGGGCTCACGCTCGGGCCTCTGGCTGGGTAGAGCCGGACGCGGGCCTCGTTCCCGGCCGTCATCCTGGTAACCGCGTTGTCGGTACTTGCGATCGCTCACTAGGCTTCACCTTTCGGGTAGACCGTCCGTTCGGCGGACGACGATGCCGTTGATCTGGATGTTCCTGATCGCGTTCGGGGCGCGTCGTGAGAGGAACTTCGAGAGATCCGCTTAGCCGGAGACTCTAGCAAAAGAAGAGGAGCCGGATGCCGGGAACTCGAAGCAGGAACCAGAGCCGGAAGCCGCCAACCTGAACCGAAGCTCGAACCCCAGACCCGGATCCCGGGTCCAGCGACCCAGGACCCATGGTCCGGGAACCCGAGCGACAACGAGGGGAAGCGCCCGGCACCGTTCGCATGCGCGTGCGGCATTCCTCTTATGCGCCAGGAGGATACCGTTGTCAAGCCCGCTGGCCTACCATCGACGCTCCGGTTGCCATCCGCGGAGGAGGGTCGGACGGATCGGCCATTTACTTCGTCGCCAACATGGGCGTGCACGACGAGGTCTTTACCGGCAGGGCGAGCGCTATCCGCTGATCGTCGCGACGCACGGCGGGCCCGCCGCGTCGGACAAGTTCGGATTCAGCCACGACGCGCAGGTCTACGCCGGGCGGGCACATGACGAACAAGATCATCACCTTCACCGATCGCTTCAAGGCGGCGAGCAGCGCGCCGATCGATCTCTTCTGGGATCACTCGCCGCTCACGTTCGTCTCACAGGTGAAAACGCCGACGCTGTTCCTGGTCGGCGAGCAGGATCCGCGGGTTCCGATGCGGCAGTCGATCGAGATGTATCGAGCGCTCCGGACCAACGTCCCCGCGCACTTCTACGTTGCCCGCGAACCCATCACCACCTCTAACCCCAATCATTAGATGTTTGGGTATTTGCCAAACCACACATATCGTTGCGCTTCTACGAGGTGCTCGTGACGCTGCTCAGGGGAACCAGAATGAGACGTAAATGCCGGCGGTCCCGTTCCTTGAACGCCCGCCGGCTCTGTGATAAAACTCGCTTGCGAAAGTTTTCACAAATTGCCCCCAGAGCAGGAAACCGAGATACATTGCTGCGGTTTTGTGACGCGGCAGGCAATCGTGCCGCGGATTCCTGACCCCGGGGGTGTGTAGGGGACATGCAGGTATTCCCGAAAAGCGCAAACTACTGGTCCCGCGGCAGCATCTTCGCGCTCCTGTTCCTCGTATTCGGGCTGGGCTGGATGATCCTCACGCTGCAGCGGTCCGATTTCGTGACCACCGCGAACCAGTTCATCGAGCAGCCGGTGCAGTTCAGCCACCAGCACCATGCCGGCGGCATCGGGATCGACTGTCGCTACTGCCACACGTCGGTTGAGGTCTCACCTTCAGCCGGCATCCCGCCGACCAAGACGTGCATCAACTGCCACTCGCAGATCTGGTCGACCAGCCCTTATCTGGAGCCGGTCCGGGCCAGCTTCCGCGAGGACCGGCCGCTCCAGTGGATTCGGGTCCACGACCTGCCGGACTTCGTCTACTTCAACCACAGCATCCACGTGACGCAGGGCGTCGGCTGTGAGACGTGCCACGGGCGCGTCGATCGCATGCCCTTGATGCTGCAGAAGTCGTCGCTGCAGATGGAGTGGTGCCTCGGCTGCCATCGCGATCCGTCGCAGAACCTCCGCCCGCGCGACCAGGTCACGATGATGGGATACGCGCCCGGCGCGGCGACGCCGCCACCGACCGTGGCGGCTGACGGTTCGCGCGTCTACCACGTCGGCAACGACACGATCACCATCGGCAGCGTCGAGCACATGACCAGCTGCTCGGTGTGTCACCGCTGATGGGTACCCGGGCAAAGAGCACAGAAGACGACATGAGCGAAGAGTCTCTGGACATCAAGGCGATCCGCGAGCGGCTGCAGCAAGCCGGCGGACCGCAGTACTGGCGGAGCCTTGAATCGGTCGCCGAAACTCCCGAGTTCCAGGAGTTCCTGCACCGCGAGTTCCCGGCCAACGCCTCGGAGTGGACCGATCCGGTCGGACGGCGTTCGTTCCTCAAGCTGATGAGCGCGTCGATGGCGCTCGCCGGGGTGAGCGCCTGCACGGTGCAGCCCACCGAGCTCATCGTTCCCTACGTCCGCCAGCCCGAAGAAGAGATTCCCGGCAAGCCGCTGTTCTTCGCCACGGCGATGACGCTCGGCGGCGTGGCCACCGGCCTGCTGGTCGAGAGCCACGAAGGGCGACCGACGAAGATCGAAGGCAATCCGGATCATCCCGGCAGCCTCGGCGCCACCGACCTGTTCGCGCAGGGCTCGATCCTGACCCTTTACGATCCCGATCGCTCGCAGTCGATCGTCCAGCTCGGCGAGATCCGGCCGTGGAGCGCCTTCGTCACCGCGATGAAATCGGCGCTGCAGGGCCAGGGAGCGTCGAAGGGCGCGGGCCTGCGGATCGTGACCGAAACGGTGGCGTCACCGACCCTCGCGGCGCAGATCCAGCAGACGCTGGCGGCGTACCCGGAAGCGAAGTGGATCCAGTGGGAAGCGCTGCCGCGCGATAACGCCCGGGCCGGCGCTCGGCTGGCGTTCGGCCGTAACGTCGAGCCGCAGTACGACTTTACGAGGGCCGACATCGTTGTCTCGCTCGACGCCGACTTCCTGTCATCGGAGGGACCGGCAAACCTGCGCGCGATTCGCCAGTTCACATCGCGCCGCCGGATTGCGTCCCAGACCGAACCGACACTGAATCGCCTCTACGTCGTCGAGACGGTGCATTCGCTCACCGGCGGCAAGGCCGATCATCGCCTGCCGCTGAAGGCGGGTGAGATCGACGCGTTCGCGCGGGCGCTGGCCTCGCGGGTCGGGGTCAGCGGGGTCAACGGAAACGCCCCGGGCGAGACCAGCGCGGCCGTCGATGCGATCGCCAAAGATCTGGCGGCGGCGCGCGGCCGCTCGATCGTGATCGCCGGCGACGCGCAGCCCGCGAGCGTGCACGCGCTGGCCCACGCCATGAACGAGGCGCTCGGCAACAGCGGGCAGACGGTCACCTACACGCCGACACCCGAAGTCGTGGTCGGCGACCAGCTCGACCGACCTCAAAGCGCTCGTGTCCGACATGGACGCCGGCCGCGTCCAGATGCTGCTCATCATCGGCGAATCGAACCCGGTCTTCACCGCGCCGGCCGACTTCAAGTTCGCCGATGCGATGGCCAAGGTCACGATGCGGGCCCACACCGGGCTGTTCCTCGACGAGACGGCGACCCTCTGCCACTGGCACGTGCCGGGCACGCACTACCTGGAGCACTGGAGCGACGCACGGACCATCGACGGAACCGTTTCGATCGTCCAGCCGCTCATTCAGCCGATGTACTCCGGCAAGTCGCCGCACGAGGTGGTGGCGACGCTGTCGGAAACACCCGACAAGGCCGGTTACGACACCGTCCGCGAGTTCTGGATGCGGCAGCCGCAGGGCAGCACTGATCCGGCCGCGTTCGAACGAGCCTGGCGCGGCTGGCTGCACGACGGCGTCGTTCCCGGAACGGCGTTCCGCCCGGCCGCGCTCACCCTGGCGGGCGATCTCGCGGGGAAGCTCGGCGCGCCGGCTGCGGCTGCGGCGATGGAAGTGAATTTCCGTCGCGACGCCACGATCTACGACGGACGCTTTGCCAACAACGGCTGGCTGCAGGAAATGCCGAAGCCGACGACGAAGCTGACGTGGGACAACGCGGCGCTGATCGCCCCGAAGACGGCGGAGAAGCTGGGGGTCCGCAACGGTGACATCCTGAGGGTCCAGCAGGGGACCCTTTCGCTGCGCATTCCGGCGTGGATCTCACCCGGCCACGCGGCCGATTCGGTGACGATTCCGGTCGGCTACGGCCGGAAGCGGGCCGGCCGTCTGGGCAACGGCACTGGCTTCGACGGGTATCAGGTGCGCAGCTCCACCGCGCCGCATTTCGGCGCCGCCGAGACATCTTCGACCGGCGACGACGTACCAGCTGGTGAGCACCCAGGATCACTGGTCGATCGAGGATCGCAACGCGGTGCGCTCCGCGCCGCTGGAGGAGTTCCGCAAGAACCCGGCGTTCGCGCACGGGATGGAGCACCTCAAGCTCGACAAGGGCATCACGCTGATGCCCGCCTACGAGTACAACGGCTACAAGTGGGGCATGGCGATCGACATGAACGCCTGCACCGGTTGCGGCGCCTGCGTGGTCGCCTGTGTCGCCGAGAACAACATCCCGGTCGTCGGCAAGGAGCAGGTCTCGCGCAACCGCGAGATGCACTGGCTGCGGGTCGATCGCTACTACGCCGGCGATCTCGACAACCCCGACACCTACTTCCAGCCGATGCCGTGCCAGCAGTGCGAGAACGCGCCCTGCGAGGTGGTGTGCCCGGTGGCGGCGACGACGCACAGCGACGAAGGCCTGAACGACATGGTCTACAACCGCTGCGTCGGGACCCGCTACTGCTCGAACAACTGCCCCTACAAGGTGCGGCGCTTCAACTTCCTCCTCTACCAGGACTGGAACACGCCGCAGTTCAAGCTGCAGCGCAACCCCGACGTGACGGTCCGCAGCCGCGGCGTCATGGAGAAGTGCACCTACTGCGTGCAGCGGATCAACGCGGCGCGCATCCAGGCCAAGCGTGAGGAGCGCCGGATCAGCGACGGCGAGATCCTGACCGCCTGCCAGGCCGTGTGCCCGGCCGAGGCGATCGTCTTCGGCGATCTCAACGATCCGAACAGCAGGGTCGCGACGCTGAAGCAGAGCCCGCTGAACTACTCGGTGCTGGCCGACCTGAACACCAACCCGCGCACGACCTACCTCGCGGTGGTCCGCAACCCGAACGCGGCGCTGCCGTCGAACCCGACGGTCGGCGGGCATCACGCGACGACTGAGCACGAAACGGCGAGCGAACACTGATGGCGAACAACGTCCACGCGCAGTCGACGGCCACGGCCGTCATCGAACCGGTCGTCGCGCCGGGGCACGATTTCGAGACGGTCACCGAAGCGGTTGCCCAGATCCCGCTCGCCAAGCGGACGCCGCTCGGCTGGGTGTTCGGGTTCCTGATCGCGTTCGCGGTGCTGATGGGTCTGCAGCTGGCCCTCGGCAAGCTGGTGCTGATCGGAGTCGGCATCTGGGGCAACAACGTCCCGGTCGGCTGGGCCTTCGACATCATCAACTTCGTCTGGTGGATCGGCATCGGCCACGCCGGCACGCTGATCTCGGCGATCCTGCTGCTCTTCAGGCAGCAGTGGCGGATGTCGATCAGCCGTTTCGCCGAGGCCATGACGCTCTTCGCGGTGGCCTGCGCGGCGATCTTCCCGCTGTTCCACACTGGCCGCCCCTGGCTGGCGGCCTACTGGCTGTTCCCCTATCCGAACACGATGGGCCTGTGGCCGCAGTTCCGCAGCCCGCTGATCTGGGACGTGTTCGCGGTGTCGACCTACGCGACGGTCTCGGTCGTGTTCTGGTACGTCGGCCTCGTGCCCGATCTGGCCACCTTGCGCGATCGCGCGGTCTCGGGCGTCAAGCAGAAGGTCTTCGGTTTCCTGGCTCTGGGCTGGCGCGGCTCGTCGCGCCACTGGCACCGCTACGAGGTGGCCACGCTCCTCCTCTCGGGCCTCTCGACGCCCCTCGTCCTGTCGGTGCACAGCGTCGTGAGCTTCGACTTCGCAGTGTCGGTGCTGCCCGGCTGGCACGCCACGATCTTCCCGCCCTACTTCGTCGCCGGCGCCATCTACGCCGGCTTCGCGATGGTGCTGTCGCTGGCCATCCCGCTCCGGGTCGCCTACAAGCTCGAGGACTTCATCACCATGCGGCACATCGACAACATGGCCAAGGTCATGCTGGCGACGGGGCTGATGGTCGCCTACGGCTACACGATGGAGGCGTTCTTCGGCTGGTACAGCGCCAACCAGTACGAACGCTTCATGATCTGGAACCGGATGACCGGCCCCTACGCGTGGTCGTACTGGATGCTGATCGGCATCAACGTCGGCATGATTCAGCTGCTCTGGTTCCAGTCGGTGCGCCACAACACCAAGCTGCTTTTCGTGCTGTCCCTGTTCGTCAGCGTCGGGATGTGGCTCGAGCGGTTCGTGATCATCGTCACCTCGCTCCACCGCGACTTCCTGCCCTCGAGCTGGGGCATGTATTACCCGACGCGGTGGGACTTCCTGACCTTCTTCGGCACCATCGGGCTGTTCCTGACCCTGTTCTTCCTGTTCATGCGCTTCGTGCCGATGATTTCGATGTTCGAGGTCCGGACGCTGCTGCCGCAGGCCAAGGTCAAGTCCGAGCACGGTCACTGATATGGCACACGCTGCTGAACACGAGAGCCCGCTTTACGGAGTGATGGCCGAGTTCGACTCGGTGCAGGCGCTGGTCGATGCGTCGAAGCGCGCGGTGTCGGCCGGCTTCACGAAGCTCGAGGCCTACACGCCGTTCCCGATCGAGGAGCTGAACGACATCATCCACGAGGAGCGGACCAAGTTGAGCCAGCTCGTCCTGATGGGCGGGCTCTCGGGGATGGCGACCGGGTTCGCGCTCCAGGTACTGGGCCGCGGCGCTCGAGTACCCGATGAACATCGGCGGTCGTCCCTACGCGACCTGGACGGCGTTCGTCGTGCCCAGCTACGAGTTGACCATCCTCTTCGCGTCGCTGACCGCGGCGATCGGGATGTTCGCGCTGAACGGGCTGCCGCAGCCGTATCACCCGGTGTTCAACGTCGAGCGGTTCTCGATGGCCAGCTCCGACAAGTTCTTCCTCGTCATCGAGGCCCACGATCCGAAGTTCGATCACCTCGGGACGACCCGGTTCCTGCAGGAGCAGGGCGCGAAGGGAGTGTATGACGTTGCGGCGTGATTTGCTGGCGATGGTGTTCGCCGCGGCGGCTGTGGCCGGCTGCCGCCAGGACATGCACGACGCCCCTCGCATCGACGCCTACGAGGCGAACGCGTTCTTCGCCGACGGCCGCGGCTCGCGGACGCCGCCGACTGGTACCGTTGCCCGCGGCTGGCAGCGCCAGGACGAGGCGCTCTATACCGGTCGCTCGAACGGCGAGCTGGTCGGCGAATTCCCGTTCCCGATCAGCGCCCAGGACATGGTTCGCGGCCGGGAGCGCTACAACATCTACTGCTCACCCTGCCATGGCGTGCTCGGCGACGGGCAAGGCATGGTCGTGCAGCGTGGTCTGCGGCGCGCCGCCTCGTATCACCAGGACCGCCTCCGCGACGAAAGGGTCGGCTACTTCTACGACGTCATCACCAACGGGTTCGGCGCCATGCAGGGCTACGCCGAGCAGGTTCCGGTCCGCGACCGCTGGCTGATCGTCGCCTACGTGCGGGCGCTGCAACTCAGCCAGCACGCGACCATGGCGGAAGTGCCGCGCGAGGAGCAGCCGGCGCTGATGAACGCGCCGGAAGGTGCTAATGCCCCTCCGGCCGCTGGTGTACCGCCGGCCGAGAGGCGCTGAGTCAAGGCTGAAGGCACAGGCAGAAGGCAGAAGGCAGAAGGCAAAAAGGCAAAACGGGATGAGGACGGAAACCTTTCAACCGCCGGAGCGCGTGTCGGGCCTGAAGAGAACGGCGACGATTGCCGCGGTCGTGGGCCTGGTGCTGACCGGCGCCGGGTTCGCCCTGTCGGGGCTCGAACGCTTCTTCCAGGCGTACCTGATCGCCTACACGTTCTGGCTCGGAGTCGCGCTCGGCAGCATGGCGCTGCTGATGGTCCAGCACCTGTCCGGCGGCGCCTGGGGCATCGTCATCCGCCGGCCGCTCGAGGCCGCGACGAGCACGATTCCGGCGATGGCGGTGTTGTTCGTGCCGATCGCGTTCGGGATGCACAGCCTCTATGAATGGACCCACGAAGGCGCGCTCAACGATCCGGTGATCGCCGCCAAGGCGCCGTACCTGAACACGACCTTCTTCCTGGCGCGCACGGTGTTCTACTTCGCGATCTGGATCACCCTCAGCCAGTTGCTCCTCAAGTGGTCGAAGGAGCAGGATCAGACCGGCGACCCGACGCTCACCCGCAAGTTGTCGATGCTGTCCGGCGGCGGGCTGGTCGCGTATGCCTTGACCGTGAATTTCTCCATCACCGACTGGCTGATGTCCACCAACCCGCACTGGTTCTCGACGATGTGGGGACCGCTGTTCATGGTTGGGCAGGCGCTGGCGGCCCTGGCGGTGACGATCAACGTGCTCGTGTTCCTGATGGGCTCGGCGCCGATGGATCGCGTGCTCACCGCCAACCATTTCCACGACCTCGGGAAGCTGCTCTTCGCGTTCCTGATGCTGTGGGCGTATCTGTCGTTCTCGCAGTTCCTGATCGTCTACTCCGCGAACCTGTCAGAGGAGATTCCGCACTACATCGCGCGGTCGCAGGGCGGCTATCAGTACATCACCATCGTGCTGATCGTCCTGCACTTCATCGTGCCCTACTCGCTCCTGCTCTCTCGCGACGTCAAGCGCGGGATCACCCGGCTCCGCACCATCGCCGCCTGGCTGATCCTGATGCGGCTCGTCGATTACTACTGGCAGGTGGCGCCGGAGTTCAACCAGACGCTGAGCCTCTCGGTCGTCGACGTCGGACTGCCCATTGCTCTGGGCGGAATCTTCTTCACGCTCTACGCCATGCGGCTGAAGAGCATGCCGTTGCTGCCCGTCCAGGACGCGGGCCTCGAGAAAGCGCTGACGCACCATGTCCACTGAGCACGATCTCGAATACGGACCGACGCCTCCCGGTGCGCAGCACGAGCACACCGACGTCGACGTCGCCATCGGCTACCACTTCGCGATCTGGTTGTTCGTCGCGATGTTGTTGTCGCTCGGCCTGGTCTACGGTGTCTTCTATCTCTTCGAACGGCAGAAGCACGATGAAGACGTGGCCGCGCAGCAGTTCCCGCTGGCTGTCGGCCAGGACAGGGAACCGCCGTCGCCACGGCTGCAGACCCAGCCGTTCAAGGACGTCTATCTGCTGAAGCAGGGGCAGAACCAGCGGCTGAGCACCTACGGCTGGGCGGACCGGCCCAACGGCATCGTCCACATCCCGATCGAGCGGGCGATGGAGCTGACGTGGGAGACGCACGCGCCGTCGCGGCCGGACGGCAAGCCGGCCCCGTCGACGATCGTCGAGGACAGCTCCAGCGGCCGGACAACCGCGGTGCGCTGACCCGGCCGCGCGTCCATCGATGATTGAGGATTGACGATTGATCGGTGAGTGGCGATTGGCTGATTGAGTGTGATTCATCTGGTGATGTTGTGAGCTATCTGATGAACGGCAGATCGGTGGTGCTGGCCAGCGCGATGGCACTCGTGTCGGCCGTGGTGTCGGCTCAGGGGGAGAGCGGCTACCGGCCGCAGCCTGGCGTGCCGTCGAACCAGATGCCCGGGGAGCTGCAGAACGTCGAGTTCGCGCAGCGGCTCGACAATCAGCTGCCGCTCGACCTCACGTTCGTCGACGAAGACGGCCAACAGGTCCGGCTCGGGCAGTACTTCTCGCGGAAGCCGGTCGTCGTCGTCTTCGTCTACTACGAGTGCCCGATGCTGTGCTCGCAGGTCCTCAATGGCGTGACGAGCGCGCTGGTGCCGCTCAACGAGACGGCCGGGCGCGACTTCGAGCTGGTGGCGGTCAGCTTCGATCCGCGAGACACCCCGATCGCGGCCGCCGCGAAGAAGAAGTCCTACGTCGATCGCTACCAGCGCGCCGGCGCCGAGCGCGGCTTCCACTTCCTGACCGGCAGCGAGGCCTCGGTGAAGGCGCTGACCGAGGCGGCCGGGTTCAAGTACGCCTGGGACGAGCAGACGCAGCAGTTCGCGCACGCGTCCGGGTTCGTCGTCGCGACGCCGCAGGGCCGGCTGTCGCGCTACTTCTTCGGCATCGAGTACGCGCCGCGCGACCTGAGGTTTGCGTTGATCGAGTCGTCGGCGGGCCGGATCGGCAGCATCGTCGATCAGGTCCTGCTCTACTGCTATCACTACGATCCGAAGTCCGGGTCGTACTCCTTTGTGGCGATGAAGGCCATCCAGCTGGGCGGGGCGCTGACCCTGCTGGCGTTGATCGGGTTCGTGGCCGTGGCACTGGTTCGCGAGCAGCGCACCGCGCACTGAGCATATGGGTTCATTCTTCTTTCCTGCGCAGGCCTCGACGTTCGCCGCGAACGTCGATGCCCTCTACATCTTCATCGTCGCGACCAGCTCCTTCTTCGCGCTCGCCGTCTGCCTCGCGGTCATCGTGTTCGGCGTCCTCTACCGCCGCCGGCACGATGGCCAGGTCGGCGCCCGCATCGAGGGCAATCTGCCGCTCGAGCTGCTGTGGAGCATCATCCCGACGATGATCGCCATGGTGATGTTCGGCTGGGGCGCAACCGCATTCTTCCAGATGCGGACGCCACCCGAGGAGGCGATGCAGCTCTACGCCGTCGGCAAGCAGTGGATGTGGAAGTTCCAGCACCTCGAGGGACAGCGCGAGATCAACGAGCTGCACGTTCCGCTCGGGCGGCCAATCCGGGTGACGATCACCTCAGAGGACGTGATTCACAGCCTCTACTTCCCGTCGTTCCGCACCAAGATCGACGCGATCCCCGGGCGCTATACCCAGTTGTGGTTCGAGGCGACGCAGACGGGGACGTTTCACATCTTCTGCGCCGAGTACTGCGGCACCAAACACTCGGGCATGATCGGCCAGGTCGTGGTCATGGAACCGGCCGCCTACCAGGCCTGGCTGGCCGGCGCCGCGACCGAGGGAACGCTGGCCCAGCGCGGTGAGCGGCTCTTCACCGATCTCGCCTGCGTCAGCTGCCATCTCGACAGCGGCAAGGGCCGCGGCCCGTCACTGCAGAACATCGTCGGGAAGTCCGTGGAGCTGAGCGACGGATCGGTCGTGAGGGTCGACGAAGGCTACCTGCGCGAGTCGATCATCAACTCGCAGGCGAAGATCGTGAAGGGCTTCCAGCCCCTGATGCCGGCCTTCCAGGGGCTGGTCAACGAGGACAACCTGGTGGCGCTGGTCGAGTACGTGAAGTCACTCTCGCCGGCGGCCACGACCACCACGGCGGCTCCGGCGGCGCCTTCCGCGCCCATGAATCCACCCCCGTCGGGTGAGAAGAAGTAACCCATGCTCGACAAGCTCAAACTGCCCGAACACCACTACGTCAACAACGGCCACGGCCTCAAGTCGTGGCTGCTGACGAAGGACCACAAGCGGATCGCGGTCATGTACCTGATCTCGATCTCGGTGATGTTCTTCCTCGGCGGCCTCTTCGCCGTCGGTGTCCGGCTCGAGCTGGCGACGCCGCAGGGCGACTTCGTCACCGCCGACACCTACAACAAGCTCTTCACGATGCACGGCGTGGTGATGGTGTTCTTCTTCCTCATCCCGTCGACGCCGGCAGTGCTCGGCAACTTCCTGATCCCCCTGATGATTGGGGCCAAGGACCTGGCGTTCCCGCGCATCAACCTACTCAGCCTCTACATCTTCTGGCTCGGTGCGATCTTTTTCTTCTACGCGCTGTTCTCCGGCGGCGTCGACACCGGCTGGACCTTCTACACACCGTTCAGCTCGTTCTCCTCGAACAGCAACGTGATCCCGACGGCGCTCGGGGCCTTCATCGCCGGCTTCTCGTCGATTCTGACCGGGCTCAACTTCATCGTCACGATTCACCGGATGCGCGCGCCGGGGCTGACCTGGTTCCGGCTGCCGCTGTTCGTGTGGGCGCACTACGCGACGAGCCTGATTCAGGTGCTCGGCACGCCGGTTGTGGCGATCACGCTGGTCATGGTGTTCGTCGAGCGCGCCTTCGGCTTCGGGATCTTCGACCCGACCCGCGGCGGCGACCCGGTGCTCTTCCAGCACCTGTTCTGGTTCTACTCGCACCCGGCCGTCTACATCATGATCCTGCCCGCGCTCGGCGTGCAGAGCGAGCTGATCTCGACATTCTCCCGCAAGATCATCTTCGGCTACAGCTTCGTCGCGTTCTCGTCGCTGGCCATCGCGATGTTCGGGTTCATCGTCTGGGCGCACCACATGTTCGTGGCCGGCATCTCGACGTACTCGGCGATGGTGTTTTCGTTCCTCAGCTTCTCGGTCGCCATCCCCTCCGCCGTCAAGATGTTCAACTGGACAGCCACGCTCTACAAGGGCGCCATCTCGTTCGAGACGCCGATGCTCTACGCCTACGGCTTCATGGGGCTGTTCGCGATCGGCGGCCTGACCGGCCTGTTTCTGGCGACGCTGGGCACCGACATCCACCTGCACGACACCTATTTCGTGGTCGCGCACTTTCACTTCATCATGGTCGGCGGCGCGATCATGGGCTACCTGGGCGGCCTGCACTTCTGGTGGCCGAAGATGACCGGCCGGATGTATTCCGAGTTCCTCTCCCGGGTGTCGGCCATCACGGTCTTCATCGGCTTCAACATCACGTTCCTACCGCAGTTCGTCCTGGGCTACCTCGGCATGCCGCGGCGGTATCACGCGTATCCGGACGAGTTCCAGGTGCTGAACGTGATGTCGTCGGCAGGCGCGACGGTCCTGGCGGCCGGGTACGCCCTGCCGGTCGTCTACTTCGTCTGGTCGCTCTGGTACGGGAAGGTGGCGGGCCCGAACCCGTGGGTTGCGTCGGGCCTCGAGTGGCAGACGGCCTCGCCGCCGCCGACCGAGAACTTCACGGAACCGCCGCACGTGCACGGCGAGCCGTACGAATACACGCCGCATGTTGCCCGGGAGGCGAACCTTGTCTGAAGCTGTCGCGCACGGCGAGGTTCACGCCGAGCCGCACGGCCACGCCGTGCACCACCCCCGGCTGCAGCACCATTTCGACACGATGGCGCAGCAGAAGGAGGCCTCAACGCTGGGGATGTGGGTCTTCCTGCTGACGGAAGTGCTCTTCTTCGGCGGGTTGTTCTTCGCCTACTTTCTCTACCGGACCTGGTACTTCGACGCGTTCGCCGAGGCCAGCCGGACCCTGGACATCACCTTGGGCGCGCTCAACACCGCCGTCCTGATCGGCAGCTCGTTGACGATGGCGCTCGCGGTCCGGGCGGCGCAGACCAACGAGAGCAAAGCGGTCGTCCGCTGGCTCATCGCGACGATGATCCTCGGCGGGGTCTTCCTCGGCGTGAAGGTCATCGAGTACGCCGACAAGTTCGAGCATCACCACGTCCCGGGAGCACACTACATCTGGGAAAGCGAGCATGCGGCACCCGGCGGAGCCGCAGCCGGCGAGCACGCCGCGGCCGAGGCGACCCCGGCGGCGCCGGCTCACGCCAGCACGACCCATAGCAGCGCCGACCTCCAACGGCTGACCCAGATTTACTTCAGCCTTTACTTCACCATGACCGGGCTGCACGCCCTGCACATGATCGTCGGCATCGGCATCATGCTGGTCATCACCTGGATGGCGGCCAAGGGGACGTTCAGCGAGAGCTACTACACGCCGGTCGAGATCGCGGGACTCTACTGGCACTTCGTCGACCTCGTCTGGATCTTCCTGTTCCCGCTGCTGTATCTCGTCGAGCGCCACAATTGACCCCACAACGCACTTTGCCTGAGATGCCATCAGCCCACTACCCCGTTCGTTTTTCCCGAGCGATCGCATCAGCGAGCAGCTGGATGCAGCACCCACGTGAGCTGAGGGGTTAGTCATGTCTGGACACGTTTCGCCCAAGAGCGTCTACTACGCAATCTTCTTGGCCTTGATGGTCCTGACCGCCCTGACCGTGTTCGCGGCCTTCGTGAACCTGGGCGTGTTCAACTTTCCGGTCGCGCTTGCGATTGCGGTCATCAAGTCCACCCTCGTGATCCTGTTCTTCATGCACGTGAAGTACAGCAGCCGGCTCACCAAGCTGGTCGTGGTGACGAGCCTGTTCTTCCTGGTCATCCTGCTCGGCGAGACCTTCATGGACTACGCGTCGCGCGGGATGATGCCGATGCTGCCGCCGCTGCAGTAGGGCAATATCCTCCGGGCCTCCACGGTCCAGCAGGACGTGACGTGGCGCCCTGCCACGCACCGCTCGAGATCCTTCGCGCTTGACGAGCCGCTCGCCGATGTCATAATCGGCGCTCGGTTTCCCGGCCGGCGCCTGGGCGCTGGTCGGGCCATTCATACGGCGGCAGGCCGGCCAGGCCGGCGCGCCCTTGAGGAGCTGGCATGGCCGATGTAGATGTGCGGGTCGGACAGCGGATGGAGATCGTGGGTGAAGTGGCGCGCCTGGTCGAGAACGGTGACGTCGTTCGCGAGCTTGCGATCCAGGAGTTGCCGCAAACCTTCATCCAGTGGCAACTCGACTACAAGCGACGCGTCTACGACGCGATCGAGAAGGACGAATACATCGCCTTCAATGCCGGGCACCTGCCGGTCGTCGCCACGATGAACGACGAAGGCCTCATCCCCAACCTGGCGAACAAGGGCGTCGGCTTCACGCCGAAGGACGAGTACATCGAGTACTACGTGAAGCTGGTCGAAGACGCCGTCGATCAGATCGTCAAGCTGCCGCCCCATGCCGTCGACGAGACCCGGGCCCTGCGGATCGCGACCGCCCGCGAGTTCTACAAGCATCCGGAGCATATCGACTGGCGCCGCCTCGGCCTGCTGGAAATCTTCGAAGGCGAGACCTACCGGAACCTGACCAAGCGGCCGGTCGCTTCGGTGTTGTGGACCGGCGATTCGCCGGTGTTCGTCAGCTTCCAGGTGGACTGCGCAGTCGAGATCATCCCGCAGGAGGATCCGCGCTACCGGTTCTCGTGGGCGATGCGCCGGCTCTTCGAATACGAGCCGTTCCACGTCGTGCAGACGATCTTCCCCTATGCCTATACCTTCTGGGTGATCGGCGCACACGACAAGACGCCGAAGAGGCGCTACAAGTGAAGGAAGCGGGACGCGCCGAGCTTGGTAGGCTGATCGGCGTGGTGCGGCAGTCGGTCACTCTGCCCGCCAGACTGTACCTGGTCTCCCGGACCTCGCACCTGGCCGAAGGCTGGTGTGATCGGGTGCCCGCGTTGGAGCTGGCGGCGGATGCAGGCAGCGCGGCGCTGGGCGAGACGGTCCGCGAGGCGGGCCGGGCGCTGGGGGTCCACGTGGTGTGGGAGTCTCCGGCCGACGTGATCCCGCTGCCGGTGGGGTCGGAGGAGCGGTCGCGGCCAGTAACGATCGGACAGGCGGATGCCGGGACCGCCCTCGACGTCCGGCACTTCGATCCCTACAGCGTGGTGCTGCGGCTGATCGCCCGCGGTGACGAGCCCGATTACATGGCGGCGCTGCAGTACGTGCTCCACGATTGGGTGGAGCCGGTCCGGCTCGAAGGCCTGTTGAACGAGTTCCTGCCGCGCATGACCAATCAGACGCTGGCGCAGGATCCTGCCGAGTTCCGCCGCAAGTTCAAGGGACTCCGGCAGCTGTACCTGCGAAGCCATCAAGTCTACAGCCCTGGCGGCACGCGCGCTGGCGAGGCGATGTCCGGGGCGTGACCGGCGCGGTCGGCCGGCGCCTGCCACCCCGACGCGCGTTCGCGCCGGCACGATTTCGACGCGCCTGAATCCTGCTATCTTCCGCCGCCGCCATCGCGGACCTGCCTCGTCTTCGCCGTCAGCCCGCGCGCCCTCTTCGCCGCAGCCGAATCCGCTCGAGTACGCGTTGTGGGTCAACCGACGGGTGGAAGCGCCTTGCCGCGGGCAGCTGGAGGTAGAGAATCGATGCCAGCGCGAGCAGGCCGAGCGGAAGCGATTGGATGCGCACGGCGCGCAGGATTTCGCAGGACAGGAAGACGTAGACGGAAAACCGCGCGCGTTCGTGGCGGCGCAGCATGAGCGTCCCGACGATCGGCGCAATCAGCAGATAGACGAACGCGTCCCACGCTCGATGACTGCCGAAGTTGAGCCACTGCCGATCGAGCCAGAGAGCCATCAGGTGGACGATCGGACTGACCAACAGGCCGATGGTGAGGAGCCAGAGGCCGGCGGGTCGCGAGACAGGCACGCTGTCGGCAACCGTCGGGGCGGGAGCGGGGCGGACGACGACCGGAGCCATATTCGGAGTCTAGCTTCCTGCGGCGCCTATGCACCGTTTCAATCGCTCGGCGGGATGCTTGACCCTCGTTCGCGTTCGTGGTTAGATGCGCCCGCAGTCGACGGGATATTCGGTCTTCATTCTTACGCACCTGTGGGGGCGCGAAGATGTGGCGTCACCGTTCCATCGCGGAGTTGCGGCTCGGGCAAATATCTCCCTGCGTGCGGGAGGCCTGAGCGTTGGGACAGATCTTCCCTCCTTGGTTCAACAAGCTCCCGATCGTCGCTGCCCTCGTCGGGAGCCTCGGTCCGGTGCTCGCGATTGCGGGCGTCTGGTACTACTTTTCCCCATGGTACACGGACGTGGGCTACCGTCCGGTTCAGCCCGTCCCCTACAGCCACCGGCTTCATGTCGGCGAGCTTGGTCTCGATTGCCGCTACTGTCACGCCTCGGTCGAGATCTCCAACGTCGCCAACGTCCCTCCCACCCGGACCTGCATGAACTGCCATCAGACCGTGAAACGGGACAGCGCGGTCCTGGCACCGATTCGGGACAGCTTCCAGAGCGGCCGGCCGATGCACTGGATTCGGGTCCACAAGCTGCCCGACTACGCGTATTTCACGCACCGCGCGCACGTGGCGGCAGGAGTCGGCTGCGTCACGTGCCACGGCCGCATCGACGAGATGGAAACGGTCACGCAGATGATGCCCCTCAGTATGAGCTGGTGCCTCGATTGCCACCGCAACCCCGGTCCGAACCGGCGACCGGTCTCGGAAGTCACCAACATGAAGTGGACCCCGCCTCGGGATGTCGGGCTGCTCGCGGCGCAGCTCGACCGCGATCGACCTGTCAATCCGCCGACTGACTGTTCGGGATGCCACCGGTGAGCCGGTACGTACTGGCGAAGCCTCGGGCAGCTCGAGGATCTTCCGGAATATCGTGCTGCTCTCGAGCGCGAGTTCCCGGAGGGCGCATCGGAGCTCGACGGGATCACCCGGCGGGACATGATGATGCTCGTGGGCGCCTCGCTCTCGCTGGCGGGACTCGCGGCGTGCCGGCGTCCTGTCGAACAGATCGTTCCCTACGTCACCGCTCCCGAGGAGACCGTTCCCGGGATTCCACGCTACTACGCCACGACGATGCCGTTCCGGCGGAGCGCCTATGGCCTGATCGTCGAGAGCCACGAAGGGCGGCCGACCAAGATCGAAGGCAACCCGGCGCACCCCTCGACCCTCGGCGCCTCGAGCGCGCGCGTCCAGGCGTCGGTGCTCAGCCTCTACGATCCCGATCGCTCGCAAATCATCAGGCTGAAGGGCGAGCGAAAGTCGTGGAACGATTTCGTGACCGCCTGGGCGGAACTGTCGAAGGCGCACGCCGCGGATGGCGGCGCCAGCCTGGCGGTCCTGTCCGAGTCTTTCTCTTCGCCGACGCTGGCACGCCTGGCTTCCGAGCTGCGAACCCGCTTCCCCAAGCTGCAGTGGGCGACCTACGACGCCGTCAGCGACGAAACCCGGCTCGCCGGCCTCAAGTCCGCCTCGGGGCGTGACCTCGACCTCATGCTCCGGCTCGATCGAGCGGCGGTCATTGTCGCCCTCGACGCCGACCCGTTCCTGACCGACCCGGAGATGATCCGTCACGCTCGCGGTTTCGCGGCGGGACGGCGTGCCGGCGCCTCCGGCGGCGAGATGAACCGCCTCTACGCCGTCGAGGGCGTCTACTCGCTGACGGGAACGATGGCGGACCATCGGCTGCGTCTCGAGAGCCGGCAGATTGCCGCGTTTCTCGCCGCGCTCGCGGCGCGCCTCGGTGCGCCCGGGGCCGCCAGCCAGACCGGAGCGGACATCCCCGGTGTCGACAGCCGCTGGATCGACGCGGTGGCGAAGGACCTACAGGCGAACCGCGGCAAGGGCTTGATCATCGCCGGTGAGCGCCAGCCAGCGGGTGTCCATGCCGCGGTCGCTGCGCTCAACTCCCATCTCGACAACACCGGCAAGACCGTCAGCTATTACGAGACCAGGGACGCGGCACTTCCGAGCGTGAGCTCGTTGACCTCGCTCGTGTCGGCGATGAAGGGCGGCGCCGTCCAGACCCTGGTCATCCTGGGCGGGAATCCCGTTTTCGACGCGCCTGTCGATCTCGACTTCGCCTCGGCAATGGCGAAGGTCCCTCACACCATCGCGCTCGGGCACGCGGTTGACGAGACGTCGACGACCGCAGAGTGGCACATCCCCCGGGCTCACTACCTCGAGTCCTGGGGGGACGCGCGCGCGGTGGGAGGCACGCTGAGCATCGTGCAGCCGCTGATTCTGCCTCTGTTCGACGGACACTCGCCGGTTGAAGTGCTGGGCGTGATGGTCGGGGACAAGGATCGTCCTGGTTACGACATCGTACGCGACACCTGGAAATCGATCCTCGGCGAGACTGACCTCGACAAGAAGTGGAACCGCGTCCTGCATGACGGGCTGCTTGCCGGAAGCGAGCTCCCCGAAGTCGTTCCCGCTGTTAAAGGGGAGGCGGTTGCAGGGCTCGCCCGTGCGGCGGGGTCGGCGATTGGTCTGGAAGTCGTCTTCCTCCCGTCGCCCGCGCTTCACGACGGCCGGTTCGCCAACAATGGGTGGCTGCAGGAGCTGCCCGATCCACTCACCAAGCTGACCTGGGACAACCCCGCGCTCGTCAGCCCGAAAACAGCCGAATCGCTCGGTCTCTCCAACGAGGACTGGGTCCGCATCGAATATGACGGCCGTTCGCTCGAGCTCGCGGTCTGGCTCCTCCCTGGCATGGCCGACGGCGTTGTCGCCTTGACGCTCGGCTACGGCCGTTCGCACGCCGGTCGAATTGGTTCGGGGGTCGGGTTCGACCCGTTCAAGGTCCGGAGCTCGACCGCCCCTGGCTTCGATCGCGGGGTCAGCGTCACAAAGCTGGCGCGCCGGTACCCGCTCTCGGTCACGCAAGAGCACGGCAGCATGGAGGGACGCCCGGTCGTGCGCGAGTCGACGCTGACCGCGCTTCGATCGAAACCGGGTCCCGGGGCGGAGCCAGCCGAGAACCCGCATGCGGAGGATTCCCCCCGAGCCGCGAAGGAGGGAGGGACCCCCGGCGCCCTCGGCGTCTTCGAAGAGGAACCACCTCACTTCTCACTTTGGAAGGAGCATTCCTACGATCAGGGCCACCAGTGGGGGATGACAATCGATCTGAACTCGTGCATCGGGTGCAACGCCTGCGTGGTCGCCTGTCAGAGCGAGAACAACGTGCCGGTCGTCGGCAAGGTCCAGGTCGCGAAGGGGCGAGAAATGCATTGGCTCCGGGTCGACCGGTACTTCGCCGGCGAGCCCGACGGCAGCCCGGAGGTCGTCTTCCAACCGGTTCCCTGCATGCATTGCGAGGACGCCCCCTGCGAGCAGGTCTGCCCCGTGGCGGCGACCGTTCACGACCGGGAAGGCCTCAACGTGATGGCCTACAACCGGTGTATCGGAACCCGCTACTGCTCGAACAACTGTCCCTACAAGGTGCGTCACTTCAATTTCTTCAACTTCACCAAGGACACGCCCGAGATTCTCAAGCTCGCCATGAACCCCGACGTCACAGTGCGGGCGCGGGGCGTGATGGAGAAGTGCTCGTACTGCACCCAGCGGATCAATCGGGCGAAGATCGATGTGAAGCTCGAGGGGCGCGAGCTTCGTGACGGTGACGTCAAGACGGCCTGCCAGCAGGCCTGCCCGGCCTCGGCCATCGAGTTCGGAGACATCCGGGACCGATCGAGCCGGGTCTCGACGGCGAAAGCCGACCCGCGGAACTATGCTCTCCTCGAGGAGTTGAACACCAAGCCCCGGACGACCTACTTGGCCAAGGTGCGCAATCCGAATCCGGACCTCGAAGGCGCGACGTCGACCGCACCGTCGGCCGCCGGGAAGAAGGAGGGGCCCCCGGCATGAGCGCCGGCCGGCGGCACGTGCTAAGTGCGCTCGTGCTCATCTCCGTCGTCGCCCTCAGCGGGTGCGCGCGCGGCTGCACGTCGAGCCGCCCTCCCATCCATCTCAATCCGAGCATGGACGACCAGCCGAAGGTGCGGGCCCAGACGCCCAGCGCGTTCTTCTACGACGGCGCGTCGATGCGTCAGCCCGTTCCCGGAACGATCCCGATCGGCGGGTTGCAGGAGGACGGCGCTTTTTTCACGGGAAAGGGACCCGACCAGCAATTCGTCGCGACCATCCCAGTGGCCGTGGACGAGGCGCTGCTCGAGCGCGGCCGCCAGCGCTACGTGATCTACTGCCAGCCGTGCCACGACGCTCGAGGAGACGGCAAGGGGATCCTGTTCCAGCGAGGCAACGTCCCGACCGCCACCTACCACCAGGAGAAGATCCTCAAGTACCCCGACGGGCAGATCTTCGACGTGATCACGAATGGGACAGGGCTGATGTCCGGATATCGCTGGCCGATCCCCCCCGGCGACCGGTGGGCGATCGTTGCTTATGTGCGAGAGCTTCAGCGCAAGCGGCTGGCCAGCGGGACCCCGAGCGTCGCCGGCGCGTCCGCCTCCACTCCAGCTCCGGCGGACAAGCCCGCCGCCACCAAGTGAGGGGGAAACCGTGACCAACGGCGTGATGACCGGCACTTGGAACCGCAAACTGCTGTTCGTGCTCGGTCCGGTCACCGGGCTGGTGATGTTCGGCGCGGTCTTGATCGTCGCCACGTTCCTGACTAACCGGGAATACAAGGAGCCGTACCGCGCTCCGGCAGCGGTCGTCGACCCGACGCCGCGAGTGGAAGGAATGGCCGCCGAGAGAGCCGCAGCGGAGGCGGCGGCCAAGGCCATGCCGTACGCCGAGGCCGAGTACCGGACCTTTCCGATCGTCGGGAGCCGCGTGGCCATCTGGGCGGTCGCGCAGCTCCACCTGCTTTTTGCTGCCTTTGTCCTTGCCGTCCCGATCTTCGCGATCATCATCGAGGTGATCGGCTACAAGACCGGGGACGTACGGTACGACCGGCTCGCCTACGAGTTCACGAAGCTGCTTTCCACTTCGTTCTCGCTGACCGCGACGTTCGGGGCGTTCCTGACGTTCATGCTCATCGCGCTGTATCCGAAGTTCACGAACTACCTGATGAGCGTGTTTTCCCCGACCTTTCTTCCATACGTGCTGCTGTTCTTCGCCGAGGCCTTCTTCCTCTACACCTACTATTACGGGTGGGGGAAGTTCCATCCCCTGGTACACATCGGCCTTGGGCTGGGTCTCAACCTCGTGGGAACGGCGATCATGTTGATCGCCAATTCCTGGCTCACGTTCATGATGTCACCGAACGGCGTCTCGGACACCGGAGCGGTGCTCTCCGTCTGGGACGCCGTCTACAACTACACGTGGATGCCAATCAACGTCCATCGCATCA
The DNA here is from genome assembly GCA_963709325.1 of uncultured Acidobacteriota bacterium. Classification (GTDB taxonomy): domain Bacteria; phylum Acidobacteriota; class Vicinamibacteria; order Vicinamibacterales; family UBA2999; genus VFZN01. The sequence continues at coordinate 2,810,290 of CAVPVV010000003.1, forward strand.
TCGCCAACGTGGCGTTCGGCGGATCGGTTGCGGCCGCGTATGCCGCATTCAAGTTCCTGCAGGCGGACACCGACGAGGAGCGCGCCCACTACGACTGGATGGGATATATCGGCAACTTCGTCGCGATCAGCGCCTTTCTCCCGCTGCCGTTCGCCGGCTACTGGCTAGCCAAGGAGATTTACGCGTTCTCGCAGACGCTCGGGCTCACGATGATGGGCGGGGCGTTCTCGTGGCTCTTCATCATCCAGGCGGTGCTGATCGGGAACCTGTTCCTCGCCGCCAACTACTATCTTTGGCTCGGAATGGGACGCGTCGAGGGGATTCAGCCGCTTCAGAGGTTCATCAAGTATCTGCTCATCGGGATCGCGATCTGCTTCGGGGTCTGGGCGACGCCGCGGTCGATCATCGCGACCGTCTCCGAGCTCAGGGCGATGGGAGGATCGACCCACCCGATTCTCGGCTATCTCGGTGTCATGTCGGCCAAGAACACCGCCGTGAACATCCTCATCCTGACGACGTTCATGAGCTTCCTGCTGTATCGCCGCACCGGCAAGGTCGCAACGGTGCCGTGGGCGAAGATGGGACATGCTGCGCAGCTCACGATTTTCGCCGCCGCTGCGACCATCGTCATCTTCCTCGGCGTCTACGGGTACTTCGTCGAGGCGACGGTCCGGATCGGTTTGTCGGTGCCGCAAGTCAGCTCGGTGCTTGCCGCGATGGTGTCGATCACGGCGATCGACCTCTTCCTCTTCCGCGGGGCAAAAATGACTAGTGAGGTCCGGTGGGGAAAGATGCCCGTGATCTCGCAGTATGTGCTGATCTTCATCGCGGTCACCTTCACCTGGCTGATGGGGCTCATGGGCTACGTGCGGTCCGGGCTCCGTCAACACTGGCACGTCTACGGTGTCATCCGGGACACCTCGGCCGACGCGTTTACACCCACGCTTGGCTTTGCGACGCGGGTGGTCTCGGCGACGGTGCTCCTGTTCTTCCTCCTGATCGGCTTCGTGTTCTGGATCACCAGCCTGCACGACAAGCCCGATTTCGTGCGGCAGGAAAAGCCCCGCCGCCCACACGCCGGCGAGGGTTCGCCGGAGTTCGCCGTGGAGGCTCCAGGCGAACATGGGCGGGCCTCATGACGATCCCACACCCGATCCGAGTCGGCGTGCTCGTCATCGCGGCGACGTCGTTCTATACCTACGTCGGCCAGATGGTGCCGCAGAAGGAAGTGCAGCCTCCCCAGGAAACGCTGATCAGAGCCGACCTGACCACCGCTGACATGGTCAAGGTCGGCCGCGAAATCATGGATGGCAAGGGTCTCTGCTTCACCTGCCATACGATCGGCAAGTCGGGGGCGCTTCGGTTCCCCGACCTCGACGGCGTCGATGTCCGCGCCCAGAGCCGAGTCGCTGGCCTGAGCGATATCGAGTACTTTGCCCAATCGCTGTACGAACCAGCGAGTTTCATCGTGCCGGGATTCAATCCGGGCATGCCCGTCATCAACAAGCCTCCGATCGGCCTTACCGATCAGGAGATCCTCTGCGTGATCGCGTATCTCCAGACGCTTGGCGGGACGCCCTCGGTCACCCTGCAGACGAGTCATCACTACTACACAGCTCCGGCCACAGCAGGCGGGGCCGAGGCTCCCGGAGCTCCTCCGGCACCAGGCGCGGCCCCGGGCGCAGCCCCAGCCGCGGCTCCAGGCGCAGCGCCAGCCGGGACACAGCCACCAGCGCCACCCGCGAATGTGAAGCCGGCTCCTCCACCGCCGAAGGAGTGACACGATGAACATCCTGGTCGTCCTCGCCGTGGCGGTCGTGTTCGGATTCCTGCGCTTCCGCCGGACCAATCTGCTGACCTGGGCGATTGCCTGCTGGGTCGGGATCTACATCGTCCTGCGATTCGGATTCAGGGCCCCGATTCCATCGTCCGTCATCTCGATCTACATGGGAATCAGCTCGATTGCGATCCTGGCGTACATGTCATCCAGCCAGGCGCGCCGTGATGAGATTTCCCGCCCGCTCGTCCGATTCATCACCGACCCGCGCTATACAGCGTTCCTCATTGCCACGGTGATCGCGCTCCCGGCGCTTGCGGCTGCGAACGTCTACGTCCAGATGAGCGCTCCGCTGCAGCCCCCGCTGTTCTCGCGAACGGTCCATCCGGCATCGCCGACTCAGATCACGGTTCACGACAAGAGAATCGATCTCGACGGGGGAGAGAACCCCTTCTTGCATCTCGAGACGTCGAATCCGGAAGAGTTCCGCAAACACCTCGCCAATGGCAAGCAGGTCTACTATCGGAACTGCGTCTTCTGTCATGGCGATAACACCGCCGGTACCGGAATGTTCGTGCACGGGCTGGACCCGATCCCGACCAACCTTCCCGAAACAATCCCGCTGCTGCGCGACACGTATCTCTTCTGGCGGATCTCCAAGGGAGGCCCTGGTCTTCCCGAGGAAGGAGGTCCCTGGGACACCGCGATGCCGGCCTGGGAGAACTTCCTGCAGGAAGACGAGATCTGGGAAGCGATCCTCTTTCTCTACGATTTCAACGGGCTGAAGCCGCGTGCCAGGGAGGAGGCTGCAGCCAAATGAGCGGCCGCCTGATATCGCGTGCGGCGATCGCTGTCCTGATCGGCTTGCTGTACGGCGAGCCGTTCGGCTCGGACCGTGTCGCCGCTCAGGAAGTCGGCACCGACGCACAGCGGGAGTCGGGCAAGAACCTGTACGTCAAATACTGTGCGCAGTGCCACGGCGAGAAGGGAGACGGCGAAGGCTATGCCACCTCGCACTTGTCCCCCAGGCCCCGGAACTTCACCTCTGGAAAGTTCAAGGTCAGGACGACTCCCAATGGAGCGCTCCCGACCCATCAGGACCTCGCCAACATCATCAGACGCGGGATGCCGTACACCTCGATGCCCGCTTGGCCAACCCTCACCGACGCCCAAGTGTCGGATCTTGCCTATTACATTACGACCTTCTCTCCTGATTTCTCGAACCGCGAACTGGTTCCGCAGCCGATGCAGTTCCCGAGCGGGCCGGCCGCCTCCCAGGAGTCCATTGAGGCCGGGAAGAAGGCCTACGCGGAGACCGGCTGCCTGAAGTGCCACGGCAACCTCGGTCGGGGCGACGGACCGTCGGCGCCCACCCTGGTGGACGAATTGCAACACCCGATCCGCGCGGCAAACCTCACGCAGCCCTGGACTTTTCGCGGAGGGCCGTCCCGCGAGGACATCTTCCGGACGATGAGCACGGGGCTCAACGGCACGCCGATGCCGTCGTTTGCCGACAGTCTCTCGACCGAACAGCGGTGGGCGATCACCGACTTCATCCTCTCTCTGTCGCGGAGCGGCGGGCCTGGCTACACCAACCTCGTCGTCGCCAAGCACGTCGAGGACCCGATCGACCTGAAGAACGGAACGGCGAGCTTCGAACCTGCAGCGGTGGCGCGGTTTCCGATCGTCGGGCAGATCATGGAGCCCGGGCGCTCGTTCCATCCTCCCGCCACTGCCGTGACCGTTCAGGCGATCTATGACGCCGAGTCGCTCGCCGTCCTGGTTCGTTGGCACGACATGAGCGCGGAGAAAGCGGGGAAGAACGACCCGTCGCTTGCAGTGCCGAAGGAGGAGGAGGAATCGTCGTCGGGACCAGCTCAGCCGACCGAAGCAAACCCCTTTGGCGATGTGGCGGCACCCGCGCAACAGAAGCCGGCCGCGGACCCCTTCGCGGATCAGTCCGCCGAAGCCGCCGCGCAGGCGTCGGAGTTCTCCGACGCGGTCGCGATCCAGGTGCCCTCGCAGGTGCCGGCCGGCGCGCGCAAGCCCTATTTCATCTTCGGCGACGCCCAGAATTCGGTGGATCTCTGGTACTTCGACCTGGCCCGCCCCGATCCCCTTCAGTACACCGGCCGGGGAAGCGCGGCTATCGCCGCCAACGACACAGGAGATCTCACCGGGGTCGCGAGCTACGACCAGGGAGAATGGTCGGTCATCTTCAAGCGGCCCCTTCGTGCCAGCGCGGGCGCCCCGTTCGTGCCCGGGGAGTTTCTGCCGATCGCCGTCTCGGTCTGGGACGGGTTTTCGCGCGAGCGTGGCAACCGGCGTGGTCTGACGGCCTGGCAATCGATTTACCTCGAGCCGGAGGTGGTCCCGTCCGCCGCCGGCCCGATGATCAGGACAGCGCTGCTGATTCTCGCCTTCGAGCTGGCCGTGATCGGCTGGGTCCGTTACGGCGCGCGCGCTCGCGGCGCTCTCGGCGGTGAAGCGAGTCACACGGCAGCCACCCGCGCGTGAGCGGTTGCGGGCTCTTCGGAGGATTCGATGTACAAGAGCATCTACGTTCCCGTCGACAACTCAGATCACTCAAACCGCGCGGTCGCCTGCAGCCTCGCGCTGGGCAAGGCGTTCTCCGCGAAGCTGGTCGGTTGTCATGTCTACGCGGCCAAGCTGCACGACTATCGCTTCAGGCAGATGGAGTACACCCTGCCCGAGGAGTACATCGACGAGGTGGAACTGGAGCGCCAGCGGAAGATCCACGACAGCCTCATCACGATGGGGCTCAAGCTCATCTCCGACAGCTATCTCGATGGCATGTCCCGCCAGTGCAGCGAGTCGAGCCTGGACTTCGAGCCGCGGATGATGGACGGAAAGCATCACGCCGAGATCCTCAAGGATCTCGCCGGCTCAACGCACGATCTCGTCGTGATCGGCGCCCTCGGGATCGGGCGCGCCCGGGACAGTGTGATCGGTTCGGTCTGCGAGCGGGTCGCGCGCCAATGCGACCGTGACGTCTGGGTGGTCAAGCACGTGCCCGAGCCAGGCGAGCCGGACCGGGACACGATCCTCGTGGGAATCGACGGCAGTCCCCAGTCGTTCGGCGGGCTGATGACCGCCATCGACCTGGCCCGCGCGTTTGGCAAGAAGATCGAGACCATCTCCGTCTACGATCCCTACCTGCACTACTCCGTCTTCAACGGCATCGTCAACGTCCTCACCGAGCAGGCGGCGAAGGTCTTCCGCTTCGAGGAGCAGAACCAGCTGCACGAGGAGATCATCGACACCGGGCTGGCGCAGATCTACCAATCGCACCTCGAAGTGGGTGAGCGGATGGCGAGCGAGGCGGGCGTGACGGTCAAGAAGACGCTGCTCGACGGCAAGCCGTTCCAGAAGATTCTCGACCACGCCCGCAAGACCAATCCCTGGCTCCTGGTGCTGGGGCGGATCGGCGTCCACAGCTCGAAAGACGAGACGGCGCTGGGCAGCAACGTGGAGAACATACTCCGCGGTGCGGCCTGCGACGTGCTCCTCTCCACGCGCCTCGAAGTGCCGCGGCTCGACGTTCGTGCCGAGGAGACCGTCCGATGGACACCGGAAGCCGAGGCGCGGATGAAGAACGTGCCGGAGCAGGTCAAGGGCATCGCGCGAACCGGCGTCCTTCGCCTGGCGCTCGAGAAGGGGCATTCGGTGATCACGAGCGCGGTCATCGACCAAGCGATGGATCGGTTCATGCCAAAGAGCGCGTCGGCCGCGACCAAGGCGCTCGCCGAGGCGGTGGCGCTCGAGCGGGCGAAGTCCGGCCCCGTGTCGATGTGCCGGTCGTGCGGCGTCGCCGCGACGCAGAGCGGCGCCGTCAAATGCACCGTCTGTGGATCCACCGATTTCGATGTGATCTCGCCCGAGATGATCGAGAAGATCGCGGCGGTGGAAGGTGGCCTCGAGGAGGAGACGACCTACGACGGACGCAAGCTGCGCTGGACCGAGGACGCCCGGAAGGGCCTCTGGACCATGAAGAACGCGTATCAGCGCCGCCGCGTCAAGGCGCGCGTGGAGAAAAGCGCGCGAATGAAGAGGCTCGACACGATTACGCTCGACTTCGCCCGACAGGTCATCGAGGAGGAGACGGGAACACCGCTCGATATCAAGGCCCCCTCCACCGACTCGGCGGCGGATCCGCGCGCGGCTGAATCCACCAATGGCGGCGCCGGCGCAGCCGGCGAGGCCAAGCTCATTGCTCGTGACGACAAGAAGAACCCGTTGATCTCGACCTTCGAGTGGACCAACGACGCCGCGCAGCGGATTCTGCGGGTTCCGGCCGGGTTCATGCGGAACAAGACACAGGAGCGGGTCGAGGCGCTGGCCCGCGAGCAAGCCGCTACGACGATCGAGCTTGGGCTCGTCGAAGAGGCGATCGAGGTCGGCAAGCGGATCATGGCGGAGACGATCGCGGCGTACAACGCCAATCCCGCCGCGGCGAGGACCGCGGCCCAGTCTTCGCCCCCGGCTGCCGGCGCCCCTCAGGACGCGGCGGCAGGAGGCGATTACCTCAACGAGGTGAGAGCCGTCCCGTCGAGTTCTCACGAGAACTGAGTCCGCGCATTTCCTGGCAGCGATTCCGCGCCAACGCAGGCGGACAGGATGTCGGCGTACCGCTTCTGCCGCACGGACGACATCGCGCTGCTCGTCGACGCGTTGAATCGCTGCTGGTCTCCGTACGTTCCCGGCGAGCCGCTGATGACGCCGGCGGCGTTCAAGCGGTCGATCCGCGACCTTCAGGTCTGGTGCAGCAGCTGCATGGTCGCTTTCTCTGGTGCCGAACCGATCGGCGTTCTGATCGGCGCCAAGCGGCCGTCCGCGACGCTGATCCGCACGATTGCCGTCCATCCGGATCATTGCCGGCAGGGTCATGGCCGTCACCTGCTTGCCTCGCTCGGCTCGAAGCTCGCGATTCTCGGCCCTCCGCGAATCGTTTCCGAGGTCCCCGCGGATCTCACGCCGGCCTGCGGGCTCTTCACGGCGTCCGGGTATGTGCAGGAAGCGGTATTGACGGACTACGTTCTGTCGTGGGACGAGGACGGCCGCACCGTCAGCAAGCCCGCGAACCCCACGGGAGTCGAGGGGCCTGTCCCGAGCGAGCCCATCGCCCCACCGCGAGTCGAGGGATTCGTGATTCCAATCACGGTGGACGATCTCGCCGCCAACGGTCTTCTCGAAGACGCGGACCCTGCGGCCGGCGTGGCGGTTTGCTGGCAGCGTTCGGTCGAGACGCTGCGCGCGAGGAAGGACGAAATCGCGGGGCTCGCCGTCGCTTCAGACGAACGAATCGAGGCCTACCTGCTGTATTTCGAGCGCGGCGCGGGGGAAACGGAGATTGTCGCGCTCCGCTCCCTCGTCGAGGATGGCGCGGCCCGTCTGGCGGAACTGCTGTCTCGACTCCGCGCCGGAGGCATGAAGACCGTGCGGTTCCCGAAGGTCGGCGCAGCCGAGATAGCGACGGGATGCCTCGAGACGCTCGGTTTCAGCCGCGCCGGCGACTACTTGCTCTATGCCGCAACGGCACGATCTCAGTAATGCGCCCCACGCCCATCGTCTGCGCCGGGTCGAGTCTGACGGACTCCCCCCACATCCGGGCCAATATCGGAATGACCCCGGGGCTTCCACCATGTGAACCAGGTGTGTCCGTGAGCTCTTCCGCTGCGGATGTACCAGACGTAGTACGGAACCCAGAGTCCGATCAAGAGCACAATCGCGAGCACGACGGCAGTCGAAATCTCCATGCCTAAGCTCCTTTCGCTCTTGAGATTCCTATGCAAGGCTCGGTCCTCGGAGGAGAGCTCGTCCGTGCCGACGTCGACGTTGTAAGCTATCAGCCCTTGCGTCAATGAAGCGCTACCACGACATTGTCGGCGACGGTGGCTCCAGAATTCTCGAACAGGTTGCGGAGCAGCGTGCCCGCATCACCGACGGGCTGGCCGGGGTGCGCCATCTCGTTGCCGTGGGCTCGGGGAAAGGCGGAGTCGGCAAGAGCACCTTGACGCTGCATCTCGCCGGGGCGCTGCGCGCCCGGGGTCTCCGAATCGCAATCCTGGACGCGGACTTCAACGGCCCCTCACAGGCCCGGATGGCGGGCGTACAGGGGGCGCTGTTCGTGCCCGGCAGCCGCAAGGTCGCGCTCCCGCGGACCCGCAACGGCATCGGGGTCTTTTCGATGGGCTCGCTGATCCCGGAGTCGGAGGCGCTCGAGTTCGAGAGCGCGGCGCGTGGAGAGTCGCATACGTGGCGCGCCACTAAGGAGTTCGCACTGCTCGGAGAGGTGCTCGGGTCGTTCGAGTGGGGAGCGCTCGATCTGTTGATGTTCGACCTGCCGCCCGGTGCCGAGCGGACCGTCCAGTACGCCGATTTCCTCGGGCCGCGGACCTCGTTCCTGCTCGTGACGATCCCCTCCGAGGTAGCACGCGGCGTGGTCGCGCGCTCGATAGCCGCGCTGTCGAGAGGACCAAATCGCATCCTCGGTTACGTCGAGAACATGAGCGGCTACTATTGCCGCGACTGCGACGCCATCAAGCCGCTCTTTGTCTCAGCCGGGCCATCGGGTCTGGAGATCCCCTGCCTCGGGACGGTCCCCTTCGATCCCGAGCTGGCGCGGAGCTGCGATCGGGGGATCCCTCTCGGGGAACTCCCTGAATCACCCGTTGGCCGGGTTCTCGACGACGTTGCGCAGCAACTTCTGGACAACCTCGAATCGACGGAGCAACCCCGATGAAGTTTCTCTGCGTACCCTGCGACAGCCCGATGAAGCTCCAGTCCGTCGGTCCACCCGAACGGGGCTCCCTGTCGGTCGTCTACGCGTGTCCCGAGTGCGGCTACGAGATGGCGATGCTCACCAACGCGTACGAAACGCAGGTCGTCCAATCCCTTGGCGTGAAGATCGGCCCCGAGAGCGACGGCAAAACGGTGAGTACGTCGGGCTCCGGCTGCCCGTTCACCGGGATGATTCCGGGGATGGGAGAGTCTCGACCTGGGGCCGGGGCCGTCGAGCCGACTCCGGTCCGATGGACAGCCGCGGCGGAAGCCCGGCTTGCGAACATTCCCGAATTCGGTACGCCCCATGGCGAAGACTGGCATCGAACGGTTCGCGCGGGAGAGAGGGGCCCTCGAAGTGGACGAGAGCATCCTCGACGCGGCCCGGGACTTCTTCGGGATGTGAGGTGACATGCGAGTCGAAGGACCCGCCCCGAGCGAGCGCGGCGGCGTCACGCGAGGCGAAGGGTTCGCTCGGCCCTACGTCGTTTCCTGGAACCTCACCTACCGCTGTAACCTCGCCTGCGAGCACTGCTATCTCGACGCCGGCGGCACGCCCCTGATCGGCACGGAGAATTTCGCGGATCGAAGCGAGCTCGGCACCGAGGAGTGCTTCAGGGTCATCGACGAGATTGCCGGCTTCGCGCCTGAGTGCGTGACGATCCTGACCGGCGGCGAGCCGCTGCTGCGGCGCGACATCCTCGAGATCGTCCGGAGAGCATCGGAGCGCGAACTCTGGGTCGTCGTCGGCACCAACGGTGTACGAATTACCGAGAACGTGGCCAGGCGGCTCGCGGAGGCCGGAGCGAGGGGGCTCTCGCTCTCTCTCGATGCGCTCGATCCCGATCGTCACGACCGTTTCAGGAAGGTACGGGGGGCCTGGCGAAACACGGTGGAGGGCGCGGAGATCCTGAACCGGACCGGGCTCCCCTTCATCGTGCAGACGACCGCCGGCGCGCACAATCTCGGCGAGCTCGAGGCGATCGCCGACTTCGCCCATGATCGCCTTGCCGCCAAGGTCTGGAACCTCTACTTTCTGGTGCCCACCGGGCGCGGGCAGTTCGTATCGGACATCAGCCCCACGCAGTACGACGAGGTCCTTGCCTCGCTCTACCGGATCCAGAGGAAGTACGACCGCCGGATGCTCGTGAACGCGAAGTGCGCTCCGCACTACATCAAGACCGTTCTGGAGAATGGGTCTGAGCCCGGGCTGTCCCAGATCAGGACCTACTCCGGAGGAGCCGGCGGGTGCCCGGCTGGGACCCACTACATGGGGATCCGGCCGAACGGGGACGTCACCCCATGTCCCTACCTCCCGGTCTTCGCGGGGACCCTGCGCAGCTCGAGTCTGGCGGACCTCTGGACGTCATCGGCGCTGTTCGCCGACATCCGCCGTCGCACGTCGCTCGGCGGGCGATGCGGGGCGTGCGAGATGAACGGCCAGTGCGGGGGCTGCCGCGCAAGGGCTTACGGGATGACCGGCGATGTGATGGCCGAGGACCCGCTCTGCACCCACACTCCGGGGACGTTGGTGGGATCCCCGCTCCTGCGTGTTAGTCGTAGTCCTGGCGAAGGCGGGGCGATACGAGGTCGCGCGTTCACCGAGGGGGAGCAGGGCACTCCCGCGATCGAGTACGGCCCCGAATCATCGGCGACCATCGAATGGGACGAGGCGGCCGCCGCACGCATGAAGAAGATCCCGGCTTTTGTCCGGGGAATGGTCATCAGGGCGGTAGAGGAATCGTGCCGCAAGAGCGGCCTCGATCGCGTGACCGTCGAGGAACTCGAACGGATCCGCGCCCGGATGCCGACGCCGAAGTTCTTCCGGTAGCCGCCCGCCGTGACGGGCTGCTCGCGACGCGGGCTACCGGAAAGGATCAGAGGCGGCGGCTTTGGCCTCCGCGACCGCGTTCTCGAGCCACTTCTGGAACTCCTCGGCGGTCTGGACTGTGACGAAGCCACGCATCCGGGCGTGGCCCAGTCCGCAGAGCTGCGCGCAGGCAATCTCGTACTGGAACTCGGGATTCCCCGTTCGGGTCCGCATTTCCGCGGTCGTGACCGTCGGGACGAACCAGATTGGGATGGTCAACCCGGGGATGGCGTCCTGCTTCACGCGAAACTCGGGCACGCCGAAGCTGTGGATCACTTCCTTGGTCCTGAGCCTCACGATGACCGGCTTGTTCACAGGCAGGTAGAGCTGATTGACGGCCGTGACGTCGTCCTCTGCGGCTGGATCGGACCGATCGAGTCCCAGGGGGTTCGACTGGAGGTCGATCAGCTTGATGTCGGTGCGGCCGAATTTTCGATCGGGGCCAGGATAGTGGATGTTCCAGGCGAACTGCTCGCCGGTCACCTGAACCACCAGCGCTTCGCTCTCCGGGGGCATGGCTTCGACCCTCGTGGCCCACAGCGGGATTGCGAATCCGATCAGGAGCACCGCTTCGACCACGGCGACGCCGACCTCGAGATACGTCGACCGGTGCGACGTGACACCCCTGTAGTCCGCGACCGGATTTCGCGACTGGCGGAAGCGCGCGAGGACGTAGAGGAAGAACCCACCCCAGCCCACGAACAGGATGAGCATGAAGATGTGGATCCAGCCGATCAGGCTGTCGATTTGTCCGCCGTGAGCAGAGGCGAGCGGCGGGAGCCCTAGCCATTCGGTCATGATCTCGACGCTCCTCCCTGGAGCTGCGACCACTCAGTATCGAGGTCGATATCCGCGATGCGCTTGGCGCGCTTGCGGAGATAGAAAAAGAAGCCCACGAACCCGCCCTGCACCGCGAGCGTGACGGCCAGCAGCACGAGGATGCCCAGCTTCGCCCCGTCGATCATCGAGGTTTCTTCCGCCCCGAAGCAGACTGGGCAGGCGAACACGCTCGAGCTGCTGCCGATCGCGATTGCCGCCGCCATCGTGCAGGCCCGCGTCATTCCGAGGCGGATCGACGTCTTCATCGGAGCGTCCTTGTCTTGCGTAAGAACCACGAGTCGTAGATGACCAGTCCGAACGACGCGCCGAACGACGAAATGGCCGCGACCAGAGCCGTGATCGCGTCCTGCCGCCGGTACAGATCCAGGCACCAGAGGCCGAACAGCACCGCGAGCAGGGCGGACAGCAGAATCAGCAGCGCGTGGACCGACCTGAGGTTCATTAGTGGATCCAGTAGCCGTCGGCGACCGTGAAAGCGGGAAGGGCCATCAGCACGATGAAGAACACGACGGTCAGCGCGAGGACCGCGTAGATCAGCTTCTTCTCGGAGATCAAGTGCATGAAGTAGCACGCCACGAGCGATCCCTTGATCGTAGCGACGATCAGCGCCACGGTGACCGCGATCGCCACCGGAAGATGGAAGCGAGACACCGCGACGGTGACGATCGTCAGGACCATGAGCGCGACGAACACTGTGATGTAGATCCGGACGTGCTTGTCGATGTCGACTGCGTGATCGCCCGCCATGGATGCCGCCGCGTGGTCGTCGGTCATTGATGCCTGCCTAGAGAAGGTAGAGAGTCGGGAAGAGGAAGATCCAGACGAGATCCACGAAGTGCCAGAAGAGGCCCGAGTGCTCGACCCGGTTGGTGAACCATACCGGATTGGTCTCCCAGAGCTTGGCGCCGGGGCCCCAGAAATAGGCGTTCACCACCATGCCGCCGAACACGTGGAGCATGTGCAGGCCGGTCATGGTGAAGTAGAGCGCGAGGAAATTGCTGTGGCTGGGAAACTCTCCCAGGTGGAAATGGTGGCTGTATTCGAAGTACTTGACCACGAGGAAGACGAGCCCGAGCAGGATCGTCGCGCCCATGTAGATCCGGAACGTACCGAAGCGGCGGCGCATCAGCGATGCCCAGGCCATGACCATCGTGACCGAGGACGAGATCAGGACGATCGTGTTGAAGGTGGCCAGCGGGACGTCCAGAACCGTGTCGCCCCGCGGCCAGCTCGGCGCTCCGGTCCGGATCAGGATGTAGCTCGCAAACAGGGCTCCAAACAGCATGACTTCCGAGGCAAGGAACAGCCAGATGCCGATCTTGCCGTTGGTCAGGCCGGTGTCGCGTCGAGCCTCGACAGTGTAAGGGACGTCCATCGATCAGGCCTCGAATTGCGGCACGAAGTCCTTGCCCGCGCCGGGAACGCTGGATTCGTAGGGTCCGCGGTAGGCTTGCGGGGCATGGACGAAATTGCCATGCGGCGGAGGCGAAGGCGCTGACCACTCAATCGTCGTGGCCTGCCACGGGTTGTCCCCAACCTTCTCCCCGTTCCGGATGCTCCAGAAGAAATTGAAGATGAAGGGGAGTTGGAAGAGCGCCATGATCCACGCGCCCCACGACGAGACGACGTTCCAGTGCATGGTCGGCTGCGCGAAGGCGTAGGCCGTCCCGGCGTCGAACAGGCGCCGTGAAACGCCGGCCAACCCGATGATGAACATCGGCATGAAGATGACGTTCATGCAGACGAGCGAGCCGACGAAGTGGATCTTCCCGAGCGTCTCGTTCATCTTTCGCCCGGTGGCCTTCGGATACCAGTAGTAGATCCCCGCCATGAGGGCGAAGATCGTTCCCGGAGCGACGACGTAGTGGAAGTGGGCGATCACGTAATAGGTGTCGTGTAGCGGGATGTCCGAGATGTTCAGGCCGAGCGGAAGGCCGGTGAGCCCGCCGATGCCGAACATCGGGAGGAAGGCAACCGCGAAGAGCATCGGCGTATTGAAGCGAATCGATCCGCCCCACAGCGAGATGATCAGGGCCGTGAGGATCACGACCGACGGGATCGAGATGATCATCGTCGTCGTCTGGAAGAACGCCGCCATCGTTGTCCCCATGCCGGTCATGAACATGTGGTGGGCCCAGACGATGAACGACATGAAGCCGAGGAAGACCAGCGAGTAGACCATCGAACGATAGCCCCACAGCGGCTTCCGCGTGTTGTTCGCGATGATCTCGGCGACGATGCCCATCCCGGGAAGGATCAGGACGTACACTTCCGGGTGCGCCAGGAACCAGAACAGGTGCTGCCAGAGGAGCGGGTTGCCGCCACCGACGTTGGTCAGGGCCTGGCCGCTGACGACGAGCCCGCTCGGCATGAAGAAGTTCGTGCCGGCGACACGATCCATCAGCTGCAGGATCCCCGCCGCCTCGAGCGGCGGAAAGGCCAGCAGCAGCAGAAACGCTGTGACCAGCTGGGCCCACACGAAGAAGGGGAACCGCATGAAGGTGAGCCCCTTGGCGCGCAGCTGGATGATCGTCGTGATGAAGTTGAGCGCTCCGAGCAGCGACGAGGTGATCAGGAAAATCATCCCGATGAGCCACCAGGTCTGACCCGTGCCGGCGATGACGGAGAGCGGTGCGTAGGACGTCCATCCGGACTGGGCGGCCCCGCCGGGAACGAGAAAGCTGCCGAGCATCGTGATGCCGCCGAGGAACAGGCACCAGTAGCTCAGCATGTTGAGCCTCGGGAAGGCCATGTCCGGGGCGCCAATCTGGAGCGGGACCACGAAATTCCCGAATCCTCCGACGGCCAGCGGGACCACGCCGAGGAACACCATGATGGTGCCGTGCATCGCCCCGAGCTCGTTGTAGAACTCGGGCAGCATCGTCCCGCCCGGCATGCGCGCGTCGCCCAAGAGGTTTCCGATCAGCGGCAGCGGGGTGCCAGGGTAGGCGAGGCTCCAGCGCATCAGCATCATCAGCGAGAAGCCGAAGAGCAGGAACAGGAGCCCGGTGACGGAGTACTGAATGCCGATCACCTTGTGATCGGTCGAGAAGACATACTTGCGCCAGAAGCCGAGCTCTTCGTGATGGACTTCGTGCGCGACGTGCGGCGTGGTTGCGACGTCTGCGTGATCACTCATGAGACCCCTTTCCGGCGACTACTTCGCGCCGGGGACCGCGAACTTGAAGTCCTGGGTCTTCGTGTCGCTGCCGGTTACCGTGATCGAGGCCGTCTGCGTTCCCAGCCTCTCGTGCCAGGCGGTGATCTCGTAAGTCCCCGCGTCGAGACCTGCGATCGAGAACTTCCCGTCCGGCTTGGTCACCGAAAAGAAGGGATGCGTAAAGACGCCGATGTAGGCGCTCATCCAGGGATGGACGTCGCACTTGATCTGGAACATGTTCTCCGGCTTGGGGAAGGTCGTCGTCATTTCCTTGACGGTCGCCGGCTGTCCCCGATTGAACGAGGTGTTGAGCTTGGGAAGCGTGTGGATGTTGTGGAGGATGCCGTCGGAGTTGAGGATCCGGTAGGTCTGCCCGACCATGATTCCCATCACGTGCGGCTTGTAGGCACAGCCGTCCTGATCGAGGACCAGCGGAGTGCTGGGAGCGGGGTAGGTCTTCCCGGCCGGCAGACCCTTCGAGATCCAGACGATGATGTTCCCCATGGCGTTGCCGGGGCCGAGGACCAGCGCCTCGTTCGGGGCTGGCTTGTCCCCGTGCTTCTTGTTGCACACCGGCTCGGCGTCCATGGCGAGCGGCTTCAGCGCGGGCGGGGTCCCGGCAAAGGTGATGGTCCCGGTGATCGTCGACGCGGCCAGGGCGATACCTGGCCAACCCAATATCGTGACCACACCTGCCGCCAGCCACAACCTCTTCGGTGTCCCGCGCATGCTGAACTCCTTGGTTAACGCAACCGGATCTTCCACGTCACGACGATAATGCCTCTTGCCCGCTTCGAACGGGCCGACTCTATACCGGGCTCCGCGACCGGTGCAACCCCCCACCCTGCCCGGCGGCTGCAAACACCCGGCGCCCGATTCGCTCTCAGACGTTCTCGAAGGCCAGCGATTCCGCGAGCCGCGGGTCGCGCAGGGGTACGAGCGCCTGCCGTCGCATCAGCCAACTGGCTGACGCCACAAAACATCCGCCGACTGCCACCAGCGCAGCGACGTCGAGCAGCGACGGACTGAACCCCTCGGGGTGCAGCGTCGGCATCACCTGCCAGTAGAGGTCCACGAAGTGCATGAAGAGGAGCCACGCGCCGCCCACGGCCAGGGTCACTCCGTTCCGCTTGACGCTCCGTCCCATCAGATAGAAGAACGGAGCGACGAAATGTCCAAACAGGAGGACGACTGAGACCGTCAGCCAGGACCCCTCCATCCGGGTCTTGTACCAGATCGTCTCTTCCGGCATGTTCCCGTACCACATGAGGAAGAACTGGGAGAAGGAGATATAGGCCCAGAACGCCGTGAATGCGAACAGAAACTTTCCGATATCGTGCAGGTGCTCGGGGCTGATGACCGTGTCCAGCAACCCGGCTCCGCGCATTGCCACCACGACGACCGAGAGGAGCGCGATGAACCCCACCCAGGAGCCCGCGAAGAAATAGACCCCGAACATGGTCGAGTACCAGTGCGGAGTGAGCGACATGATCCAGTCGATCGAGGCGAAGCTCTGGGTCAGCGCGAGGACGATGATGGCGGGCCCGGCGAACCGGCGCAGGCGGGCCGACACCCCGGGATCCCCGGTCGCGTCCTGACCGCGCGAGCCGCGGTAGTAGAGGAGGGCGATGAAGGACCAGATGCCAAAGAAGAGCGCAGCCCGGATCAGGAAGAACGGCACGTTGAGGTATGGCGCCTTCCACTGAAGCAGCGCATCGTGCTCGGCTGCGCCGGGGACGGCCCACTCGTACAGATCGCTCAGGCCAAGGAGCAACGGGAGGAAGAGGACCGCCATTGCCGGGATCGTTGCGAAGGTCGTCTCCCCGATCCGTCGCAGCACGATCCCCCATCCTCCCTGGGCCGCGTACTGGATCAGCACGAAAAAGAGCGCGCCGAGGGCCAGGCTCAGAAAGAACAGGAACGACACGAGCCAGGAGAAGAAGAATTGCTTCGGATTGGCCGCCCCTAGAATCGCGCAGGCCACCGCCCCCAGCAGAGCCAAGGCGCCGCCAATGAGCGGAATGCGGTTCCACGGGTGCCCGGGCGGGATCGTGACTTGCTCGTGCCGCAGCGCGACGCGATCGCGTTCGGGGATCATTCAGTCTCCAGGGGCTCGACGCTTCGCGCGCCCAGCGACTTCAGCAGTGTCGCGGTGCCGGACGGATCGAACCGGGGATCCCACGATTCAATCGAGATGAAGAACGCGTCGTCGGACGCCCGCTCGAAGACCTTGGATTTGAAGAGCGGATGGTGGTGCATCGGGAGCCGGTTCAGGCCCAGCATCCCGAAGACGGCGCCGAGCGCGCCGAAGAGCACGGAAACCTCAAAGGTGACCGGAATGAAGGCCGGCCAGGTGAAAAACGGCTTGCCGCTGATCACGAGCGGGTAGGCGCTGGTGTGGACCCACCACTGCAGGATGAACCCGAGCGCGGCCCCGGTCAGAGCCATGACGAGGACGATCCAGGGAAGCTGGGAGCGTCGCAGCCCCATCGCTCCCCCGAGGCCGTGGACGGGGAACGGGCTGTGGGCGTCCCACCGGGTGAAGCCCGCGTCACGCACCCGCTCGCACGCGTGATAGAGGTCAGCCGGGGTCGCGAATTCGGCGAGGATTCCGTAGTACGGCCCCTTCGGGAGCCGCGCGAGCAGCGGCATCTGGAAGCTCCATCTGGAGCGGCCTGCGGCGGCCTCAGGGGCCGCGGCGACCGCCTGGTGCGGTGTGATGTCGCGTTCGGCAATCTCGCGTTCCGGCCCGGCCTGCCAATGCGGATTGGCCTGCGGCAGGACTGTCTTGACTTCTGCGGTGGCCACCATCGGAAGGAAGCGCACGAACAAGCAGAACATCGTGAAGAAGAGCCCGAAGCTTCCGAGCAGGCACGACACGTCCCAGACCGTGGGACTGAAGTAGCCCCAGGATGAGGGAAGGAAGTCACGGTGCAGCGACGTCACGATGATCACGAACCGCTCGAACCACATGCCGATGTTGATCACGATCGACAGCGCGAACAAGATCGGGATGCTCGTCCGCGCCTTCTTGAACCAGAAGAGCTGGGGGCTGATCACGTTGCAGGTGACCATGATCCAGTAGGCCCACGCGTACGGTCCAAGCGCGCGGTTCAGGAACGCGTAGAGCTCGTAGGGATTCCCGCTGTACCACGCGGTGAAGAACTCCGTGGCATAGGCGTAGCCGACCATCGTCCCGGTCACGAGCATGATCTTCGCCATGTAGTCGAAGTGCCGGAGGGTGACGATGTGCTCGAGGCCGAACGCCCAGCGGCAAATCACCATCAGCGTCAGCACCATGGCGAACCCGGAGAAGATCGCGCCCGCGACGAAGTAGGGCGGGAAGACCGTCGTATGCCATCCGGGGAGCAGCGAGACGGCGAAATCCATCGAGACGATCGAATGGACCGAGAGGACGAGTGGCGTCGCGAGGGCCGCGAGAATCAGGTAGGCGGTTTCGTAGTGATGCCATTGCCGCTGGGAGCCCCGCCATCCAAGGGCGAAGATCCCGTAGACGAACTGCCGGGTGTGGGTTTTCGCCCGATCGCGCATTGTCGCCAGGTCCGGGATCAGGCCGACGTACCAGAAGAGGACCGAGACGGTTCCGTAGATGCTGACCGCGAAGACGTCCCAGAGGAGAGGGCTCCTGAAATTGGGCCAAACGCCCATCTGGTTCGGGAGCGGGAACATCCAGTAGGCGACCCAGACGCGTCCCACGTGGATCCCCGGGAACGTCAGGGCGCACATGACCGCGAAGATGGTCATCGCCTCGGCCGAACGGTTGATCGAGGTGCGCCATGTCTGGCGGAAGAGAAAGAGGATCGCCGAGATGAGCGTTCCGGCGTGCCCTATTCCGACCCAGAACACGAAGTTCGTGATGTCCCACGCCCACCCGACGGGGACGTTGAGGCCCCAGATGCCGATTCCCTCCCAGAACAGCCATCCGACCGCCACGCCGAGAAGGCCGAGGAGCGCGAGGGAAGGGATGAAGAAGAGCCACCAGCCGATCGGTGTCCCCCGCTCGGCCGGCTCCGCAACGGCGTCGGTGATCGAGCGGAAGTCCGGTGAGCGCAGGATCAGCGTGGGATGGCCCGCGACAGGGTTGTCTAGCAGCTCTGCTTCCGTCTGGGCCAAGCCGTCCCCCGCTCTAAGTTTCTGAAAAGTCGCCGTTTTGTATCATCGCGCACCGCGCGAGTCAAGGTTGCGGTACGTCGCGCTATGAACGAAGGCCGACCGTGAGCCCGATTTGCCTGAGCAGCGGTTCGAGATCGTCTCCTGAAGCCGGAACGCAGGCGCGAATTCGTGCCGCGGTTTGTCGGACCCACGGGTCGGCCCCGGGTAACGCGCGGACCTCGCGGCCGGTCGGGGAGGCGCCGAGGAGCCCTTGCCACACCTCGTGGGTCCGGGTCGCGAACTCCTCCAGCGCCGGTGCCGACCCGCCCCCGCGCAGGATCCGTGACATGCCCGCTGCCAGCTCACGTGCCTCCACCAGGCCCGAATTCATGCTGTGCACGCCGACTGGTGTCGCCTGGTGTGCGGCGTCCCCGGCCAGCCAGACGCCTCCGTTGCCAAAGCTTCGCGCGACCCGGCTCGCGAACAGGCCGAGCGTCGACCAGTAGATCTGCGTCGGCCGCGCCGTGCACCAGGGAGCCCTTGCGGCGATCAGCTGCTCGAGCCGTTTCATCGACGCGTCGTGTCCAGAGGCGTCGTGAATCTGGAATCCCCAACGGCATCGTCCCTCTTCGAGCGGCCAGTAAACGGTCGTCAGGTCGGGATCCAGAATCACGCGCACTTCGGTAGGAAGTTCCCCCGTCGCCTCGATTTCGTAGACGGAAAAAATCTGGCCCGCGCCGTGCTCGTCCATCTCGATGCCGGCCATTCGCCGTACCGCCGAGTCGTAGCCGTCGGCGCCGAGGACGAAGGCCGGCCGGATCGTCTCGCTTCTGACGACCATCCACTCGGTTCGCGCGATCGGATAGCCGGTCGCCACGGGATCGAGCTTCGCCACCTCCGCTCGAGGGGCGGTGCCGTCCGCGTGAAGGGATTGGAGACGATGCCCCCAGAGGACCTTGAGGTTCTTCTGGCGGAGCGCCTCTTCGGCGGCCCGCTCCAGGAGGCTTTGCCGGAGGACGAGGAGATACGGATGACTGGAATCGAGGACCGAATAGTCGATCTCGGCGCGCCGATCCCGGCCCTCGTAGAACGCGACCGTCGTCAGCTTTCGGCCGGCGCCGATCAGCCCTTGGGAGAGGCCCGCTTCGTCGAGCACCCCGAGCGTGCGGGGATGAATCGCGAGCGCGTAGCTGTGTTGGGTCGTCCGCTGGTGCATGTCGACGACCTCCACACGGACTCCGTGCTGATGGAGGAACAGCGCGGCAACGAGACCGACCGGACCGGCGCCGACGACGAGGACCTCAGGGTCGGGGTGACGGAACATCGCACATCCTCCTCGCGCGCAGGGCAAGAGTGGGTTCTGGCGGTTGAGTTCCCGAGGACCCGAGTCCGCTGGGAACCTAGCGTCGATTCCTGCGTGCTCCGGGGACGACGGTCCACGTTAGCGCCGAGGTTAACATAGCGTCCGGTGGACTTGGCCGCTTGGCGTCAAGGCTCGCTAGAGCCTGAAGCCCAGAGCCTTGACCCGCGCGAAGACCGAGAGGCGGTCGCGCGCCTCTTCGAACTGCACGGCCGAGACGCCGACCTCGTTGAGCAGCCGCAGCAGTCCCGCTCGCCCGACCTTCGGCGCATTGTCCTCGTCCACCCGCAGCAGCGCGATTGAGTGAGTCGCTTTCGCCGACATCCGCGCCAGCAGTCCTCGGAGATCCTCGACGTCGCGGCAGTCGGCGAGACCGCGGCTCGCCACGACCACTTCCCACGGTTCGGCGGGATTGAACTCGAGCGACGATCCGACCTCAAAGCGTCCCTGCGGCATGGCCTCCCGCGCCAGCGCGATGCGTTCGGCCGCGGGATCAACGCCGCCCACGACGTAGTTGTTCAGGTTCAAGGGATAGAGAAACGACCCGGCGCCACAGCCGGCGTCCCACACCTTGGTCCCCGGCCCGACGTCGAGCGTCTCCATCACCTTCTCGACGAATCGGAACCAGCCTTGTTCGTCGTATCCGTCGCGCGTCAGGCCATCGGCATCCAGGAGGTTAGAAATCATGAAAAGGCTCTAGCGCCTAAGGCCTATTCTGCGATGCAGTACAGATTCGAATAGCCGCGCAGGAAGATCTCCCGATCGACGAGCGCCGGCGAGGCGTCGAACCCGTCGTCGAGCACGTTCGCGGCCAGGACCTCGAACTTCGGTCCGTGACGGAAAACGAGCGTCGTTCCCTCCCGTCCCGCGATGTAGACTCGCCCCTTCGCGCCGACCGGCGAGGAGAACACGTTCGGTACCTTGTCGAGCCGTTGCAGCTGATAGTGCGGCTTGCCGGACGCGGCATCGAACGCGGAAAGCAGTCCGTTGTTGGTCTTGAGGAAATAGAGGATGCCGTCGTAGAGGAGCGGCGAGGGGACGTAGGGCGTGTCCCGGTTCAGCTCCCACACGATGTGGTTCGACCCGGTGAGGTCTCCCTTCGCGCCGGACAAGCGAATGGCCTTCAAGTTGTTGCCGCGGAAGCCGCTCATCAGGAAGACGACTCCGTTCTCGTACACGGGCGAAGGGATCGCGTTCATCGTGGTGCCGGGCGCCTCCCAGACCACAGCCCCGGACTCGAGGTCGTAGCCGCGGACCTTGTTCATTGCCGGCACGATCACCTGGTGGCGCCCGTCGACGGGCACGACCAGGGGCGTTGCCCAGGTGTCGATCTCGTCGCGGCTGGTGCGCCACAGTTCCTTGCCGGTCCGCTTGTCGAGAGCGAGGAGGTACGACGGCCCCTTGATGTGGTCCCAGACGATGACGAGGGTGTTGCCGAAGAGCGCGGGCGTGGAGCCTTCGCCGAACTCGTTTCGCATCCCTTTTTTGCCGAGGTCCTTTTCCCAGACCTTGGTTCCGTTCATGTCGTAGACATGCACGCCGCGCGATTCGAAATAGGCGATCACGTGCTCGCCGTCGGTAATCGCCGAGCTCGAGGCCCACGTGCCGTTGTCCTGGTGCGACGCTTCGTGCGGCGTCTCCTCGCGCGCGGTCCGCTCCCACGCGAGCCTGCCCGTCTTCCGGTCGTAGGCGAGCAGCTTGAACTGATGCGGCTCGCGCGGCGACCTGCCGCCCCGTGGTTCGTGCGAGGCCGCACCCGATGTTCCCGACGGGATGGCGGTCAGCAGGAACACCCGGTCGCCCCACACGATCGGCGTTCCCGAACCCCGGCCCGGCACTTCGACCTTCCAGCGCACGTTCTTCGTCTCGCTCCACACGAGCGGCGGGTCGGCATTGGGCGCGACGCCGGTTGCCAGTGGTCCACGCCACTGGGCCCACGCGCCGGGATCGGCCACCGATTCGGAAAGGGAAACCACAGCCAGCCAGAACAGCAGCGGCAGCATGATGGCCCGGCGGGTCATGTGCGGATCATACGGCTGGTGGAGTCCGGTCGTTGACCGGCAGGCCAGCCAGCCGCAAGGCGCGCCGGTATTCGTCGGGTGTGTTACACGGCAGGAAACTGCGGAGCTCGGGATCGGCACGACGGAGAATCGATTCTTCCACTTCGCGAACCCGAAGCCTCGACACGTAGCCGTGGAGGCTCTGCCCCCGAGCGTCGCCGAAGCCCTCGCTCGCGGCGAGCAGCGCCGTTCTCCGGTACACCGCGCACACGGTGGCCCGCTGGCCGTCGATTACCGGCACCGCGCCGTCCCATCCAGCGGCAAGCGAGGAAAGAAGGGGAATCAGTGCCGGCTGCAGGAGAGGGGTGTCGCACGCCACGGCGAAGACGAGCTCCGTGTCCAGCTGCGCGGCGGCGCGGAGGAGCCCAGGCAGGGGCCCGTCGTCTTCGGTGAGATCGCGCGTAACGGGAAACCGATCGGGAACACGCTGCCGTGCGGCGGCGGACACGACAACCGAGTCCGTGGCTTCGGCCACCAGCCGGAGCACGCGCTCCAGCATCGTCTCGGGGCCGAAGGGAAGCGCGCCCTTCTCGCGTCCCATTCGTCTCGACTGGCCGCCACATAGGACGACGGCACCAAGTTGCCGTGCGGTTACCACGACTGCTATAGAATCACAGTCAGTAGAAGTACGGAGGGAGGACTTATGCGACGTGTTATGAGCATGACGGTGGTGGCGCTGCTTGCGATGGTTCCATCCTTCGCCGCGGCCCAGGACGCCGCGAAAGGCGAGCAGGTCTACGCCGCCCAGAAGTGCTCGATGTGCCACCAGATCGCCGGCAAGGGCAACAAGTTGAGCCCTCTCGACGGCGTCGGCAAGACGCTGTCAGCGGCAGACATCAAGGAGTGGATCGTCGATCCCGACGCGGCCGCCAAGAAGCACAGCTCCACGAAGAAGCCGGCGATGCCGAAGACCTTCGCCAAGCTGCCCCCAGCCGACGTGGACGCGCTTGTTGCGTATCTCCAGACCCTGAAGTAGCGCCTGCGCCCCGGACCCATCGTCGGGGCCCCGAGACGCCTCGATTCGGCGATGGCCGGCCGTTCACCGGCCTCGCCTGATCGAACACTTTGCGCCCCACCCTTCGAAGGGAGGATTCCGTGACGCGCGATCGTGCATTCCTCCTCCGCCATCCGCTCGCGGTGGCGGGGATAACCCTCACGACCGTTGCCGCCGTCCTGTTCATCGCCCTCGCAGCGGCGATGTTCCTGGACCTGCTCGACAACCCCTACGCCGGCCTGGTGGTGTTCATCGGGCTGCCGGGCATCTTCGTCGCGGGCCTGCTGCTCATCCCGATCGGCATGCGGCTGCAGCGCAAGGCGCTTGCCGAAGGCCGCGCGTTGGAAGACTGGCCAGTCTTCGACTTTCGCCAGCCCCACACCAGGCGCATGTCGCTGGTGGTCCTGTCGCTGACCGCCATCAACGTCATCATCGTGCTCGTCGCGGGCTATGGGTCGCTGAAGTGGATGGAGTCGCCGGAATTCTGCGGCGCCGTCTGTCACGAGCCGATGCATCCGCAGTACACCGCGTGGGATGATGCCCCGCATTCCAACATCCACTGCGTGGACTGCCACATCGGCGAGGGCGGCCGGGCGTTCCTCAAGTACAAGATGGCGGGCGTGCGCCAGCTGTATCACGTCGTGACCAACTCGGTTCCGCGGCCGATTCCCGGCGTCGCGGACATGCGCCTCGCATTTGAAACCTGCGGGAAATGCCACTGGCCCGGACGCTCAATCGGCGACCGGGTGCACGTGCTGCGCTCGTACGGCGACGACGAGGCGAACACCGAGAGTGCGACGGCTCTGACGCTGCACCTCGGCGGTCCCAACACGCCGGGTGGCCGAGGCATTCACTGGCACGCGAATCCCGATCTGCGGATCGAGTACGTCTACACGGACGAGGAGCGCCAGAAGATTCCGTGGGTGCACGTGACCCGGCCGGATGGATCGTCCGAGGAGTTCGTCGCCGAAGGCGTGACTCGCGGCCAGGCCCCGGCCGGTACCCAGCGCCGGATGGACTGCATAGACTGCCACAACGTGGTGGCCCATCGGATCGAGGCATCGGCGGAGAACGCGGTCGATCGCGCGATTGCCTCGGGCTCGGTCTCGACGTCGCTGCCGTACGTGCGTCGCGAGGCCGTCAAGCTGGTGCAGGCGAAGTACGACACGACCGACGCCGCGCTATCGGCGATCGACCAGGGACTTCGCGGGTTCTACAAGGCCCAGTCCGGACAGGTCGATGCCGCGGCCCTGGAACGCGCGGTGACCGCGCTCAAGACCGTGTATCAACGGAATGTGTTTCCAGTGATGAACGTGACGTTCGGCACCTATCCCAACAACCTCGGCCACACCTCATCGCCGGGTTGCTTCCGCTGTCACGACGGCAGCCTCACGACGAAGAGCGGAACCAGCATCCCGTCAGACTGCGAGACGTGCCACAAGATGCTCGAAGGCGTTCCGCAGTAGCCGTCGACAGCGTCCGCTATTCTGCCCGCATCGCTTCGACCGGGTTGACGCGCATCGCCCGCAGGGCGGGGAGCAGGCTCCCCGCCGCCGCCATCGCCAGGCAGACGAGCGCGGCGATCCCGTAGACCGGCGCGCTCCGCGGGTCCACGCCGAAGAGCAGCGACTGGAGCATCGACGCGGCCCAGGCGGCGGTCACGACCCCTAAGGCGACCCCGGCCGCGGCCAGCCAGAGCCCGCGGCCCAGGACGAGCCGCAGGACGCCTCCCGGTGTCGCCCCGAGAGCGAACCGCACGCCAATCTCCCGCACGCGAGAAGCCACGCTGCACGCCAGAACGCCGTGCACCCCGAACGCCGCCAGCAGCACCGCGAGGCCGGCGAACGCCCAGAGCACGCGCAACTGCACCACCCGCGCCTCCATGTCGGCGGCGACGATATCGGACAGCGGGCGGATGTCGGACAGCGGCACCTGGGGATCCGCCGTCGCCACGATGCGCCGCAGCGCCGGAACGAGCGCCGGTAAGTCGCCCTTCGTACGGACGACAAGGTTCCTCGGGCCGTAGTAAATGATTTCGTTGTCGGGCACCTGGGCCGAGGCGAGGTAGACCTGCGGCTCGCTCTCGCGTTCGAGCCCGCGCACCTTGATATCGTGTACCACGCCGGCAACGTTCACCTCGCCAAAGGGGAATGCCAGGCGGCGGCCGAGCGCGTCGAGCCCCGGCCAGTGGCGCTTCACGAATGACTCGCTCACGATTGCGACGCGAAGTGTTCCCTGCCGATCGTCGGCGCGGATGTCGCGGCCGGCCAGCAAGCGGGACGCGAAGCGTGTCGAAGAACCCCGGCGTAATCAGCCGCAAGCTGGCCATGTGGAGGTTCTCCGGGTCGGCTGGGGCGCCGTCCACCGTGACCGGCCAGATCCCGCCGCGCATCACCATTGGCAGAAAGCTGATGTACGCGGCGTTCTCGACACCAGGCGTCGCCCGCAGCTGCGAAATCACCTGATCGTAAAAGCGCTCCCGCACGCCGGTGACCGCATACTTCGGCATCGGCAGCGACGTGCCGACGGTGAGCACCTGGTCGGACACGAAGCCCGGATCGACGCCCTGCACCCGCCACAGCGCCTCGAGCAGCAGCCCCGCACAGATGACGAGCACCATCGACGCCGTGACCTGGGCGACGACCAGCGACGAACGCAGCCGCTCCGTCGATCGGCTGATGCCCGTGCGCGCGCCTTCGCGCAGCCCGTCCTGCAGCGCCTGCGGCCGCGTCAATCGGGTGGACGGGATGAGACCGGCGATGACGGCGGCGGCCACGGTGGCGAGCGCCGTGATGCCGAGCAGTCGAAAATCCACGCCTGGCGACTCGGGAATCGGCAGCGACGTAGGCACCAGCCGCGTGACGAACGGCACCAGGCCGGCCCCGAGCAGCCCGCCGGCCAGCCCCCCGATGGCGGTGAGCAGCACGTTCTCGGTCAGCAGCTGGCGGACGAGGCGCTCGCGTCCGGCCCCGAGCGCCGCCCGCACCGAGAGCTCGCGATGATGATCCAGCGCCCGCGCCAGCAGCAGGCTCGCCAGGTTGGTGCAGGCGATCAGCAGCATGCACAGCGAGGCACCGGTCAAGGCCCACAGCGTGAGGCGGGCCTGGCGAGTCACCTGGTCGCGCAGCTGGATGACCGTGGCGCCGTTTCGCGCGTTCGTGTCCGGGTAGGCCTTCGCGAGCTGCGCGGCGATGCCGTTCATCTCTGCCCGCACTTCGTCGATCGACACAGCCGGCGCGCCGACGGGCGATCGCGTCGAGATAGTAGTTGCTCCGATCGCTCAGCAGCTCGCCTTCGAAGCGCAGCGGCGCCCAGAACGTGGACTCGCGTGACGGGAACGTGAACGACGCCGGCATGACGCCGACGATCGTGTGCGGCTGGTCGTCAATCAACACCGACTGTCCGAGTGCATCGGGCCGTCCGCCGAAGCGCGAGGTCCACAGGCCGTGGCTGATCACCAGCGCACGCGGCGCGTCCAGACGATCGTCAATCGAAGTGAGCGCTCGTCCCAACTCGGGCTGCACGCCGAGAACGCTGAACACCGTCCCGGTCACCAGCGCACCCTCGAGCCGGATTGGTTCCCCGGCACCGAGCACGTTTGCCGACCAGTCGGTGTACGCGCCCATTGCTTCCACGGTCCGGCTTTCGCGCTGCCAGTCCAGGAAGTTCGGCGGCGACAGCTCCATCCGGGAATACCCGCGGAACGACTGGTCCTGGTAAAGCTTGAGGAGCCGATCGGCCTCCGGGAAGGGCAGCGGCCGCAGCAGGACGTGGTCCGTGAGCGCGAACGCCACCACCGTGGCGCCAATCCCGAGGGCGGCAACCGACATGACAGTCACGGCGAATGCCGGCGAACGCCGCAGGGTGCGGAAAGCGCTGCGGAGATCCGCGCGAACGAGGTCCGCGTGAGACCCGGCAGCGCTGACGAGCGTGTCTGCGGTCACTTCGATGACGAAGAGCATCGTGGCGAGGAAGCCGTGCGTTTCACGGACGCGGCTGCGCGCGACGGCTTCGAGCTCATCGCCGTACGACTCGCGGAACGAGCGCGGGTAGAGGCGCAGGATGAGGCGATACCACCGCATCGCTCACGCCTTCCTGGGGAGCAGGCCGCTGGCGCGGGCGAGCTTGACGAGCCCGGACAGCCGCTCGGCTTCGGCCCGGGCCGCCGCGCGCCCGAGCGCCGTGATCCGGTAATAGCGCCGCCGCTCATCGTCGGCTTCCGGCGCCGGCCGGGTATCGGTCTCGATGATCAGGTCCTGTTCGATCATGCGCTGAATCGAGCGGTAGAGCGTGCCCGGTCCGAGCCGGACCTCGCCGCTGGTGCGCGCCGTGACGTCCTGGATGATGGCGTACCCGTGCCGGTCGCCGTCCGCGAGCGAGACGAGGATGTGGAAGACGGCGGGAGACAGGGGCAGCAGGCCAGCGGCGTCAGGGCGACTCGACATCTCTCAAATATATCCACTGTGCATGTATCTACGGTGAGTAAATCGGAACGGTTCCGCACAGGTTCAAATCAGGGAACGGTCTTGACTGGCGTGAATATGCAGAAATCGGGCGTGCCTTGTAAACTATTGCCGCTGATGTATTTAGGCCGGCAGTGGCATTATCGGTGATCGTCATGCGCCGACAGATCGAAGACCTCCGAATCACCGGAATGAGGCCCCTCATTCCGCCGGCGATCCTGATCGAAGAGATTCCGGTCAGCGAGCGCGCTTCGGAGTTCGTCGCCAACACCCGTGAGGCGATCGTCGGCGTCCTCGAGGGCCGCGACTCACGGCTGGTAGCGATCGTCGGCCCGTGTTCGATCCACGATCCCGCGGCCGCGCTCGACTATGCAGGCCGCCTCAAGGCTCTTGCTGACCGCTATGCGGGTGAGCTGATTGTCATCCTGCGGTGCTATTTCGAGAAACCGCGCACGACGGTCGGGTGGAAGGGCCTCATCAACGATCCGGACCTTGATGGCAGCTTCCATGTGAACAAGGGCCTGCGGCTCGCCCGGAAGCTGCTCCTGGACGTGAACGAGATGGGGTTGCCGACAGCGTCGGAATTCCTGGATACGCAGATCCCGCAATACATCGACACTCTGACGTCGTGGGCCGCAATCGGCGCGAGAACCACGGAGAGCCAGGTACACCGGGAGCTCGCGTCCGGGCTTTCGATGCCCGTCGGATTCAAGAACAGCACCGACGGAAACGTGCAGACCGCAATCGATGCCCTGAAGGTGGCGGCGACCGAGCATTGGTTCCCGAGCGTGACCAAGCAGGGCGTTTCCGCGATCTTCCACACCGCCGGGAACGACACCTGCCACGTGATTCTCAGGGGCGGGTCCAAGACCGGGCCGAACTTCGACGCGGCGCACGTCACCGATACGTGTACCCGGCTCGAGGCCACCGGGCTGCGATCGTCGGTGATGATCGACTGCTCACACGGCAACAGCCTCAAGGACCACCGGCGGCAGGTGGACGTGGCCGGATCGGTTGCAGATCAGGTGTCGTCGGGCTCGTGGCACGTGTTGGGCGTGATGATCGAGAGTCACCTGGTCGAGGGACGGCAGGATCTCGTCCCGGGAACCACGCC
The DNA here is from genome assembly GCA_963709325.1 of uncultured Acidobacteriota bacterium. Taxonomy (GTDB): domain Bacteria; phylum Acidobacteriota; class Vicinamibacteria; order Vicinamibacterales; family UBA2999; genus VFZN01. Next base: position 2,838,842 of record CAVPVV010000003.1, read on the forward strand.
GTGCTACGGCCAGAGCATCACCGATTCCTGTCTGTCGCTCGAGCAGACCGAGCCGCTTCTGGAGCGGCTCGCCGAGGCCCAGCAGCGGCGCGGCCGGCCCTGAGGCCGCCGGCTAGGACGGGGCGCGGTCCATCTCTTCGAGGGCCCGGACGCCGGATCGCATACCCAGCCAGAACGTCGCGGTACTGAGAATCGCGGCGGTGCCAAAGCAGGTGTACATCATCACGGCGCGCGATGTGCTCATCGGCGCCACGCGGAACTGCTGCGCGAGGTACACGGACGACGGCCAGCCGACGAGCGCGATCGTCACGATCACGAACAGCACAGCCAGAATCATGAACGCGACGCCGCCATAGGAGCCGGCCACCTGGGTGGCGTTCTCGGCGGCAAAGCGCGGATAGCGCGCGCCAAGGCCGGTAGCAAGGCCAACCAGCGCGAAGGTCATGAAGACGATGGTGACGGCGGCCACCTGCTTCAGGAACGGATCCACGCCGAGGAACTCGTTGCCGATGATGGTGAGGCATTCACTGAGGAGAAGCAGCGGGACGAGACCGGTCCAGAACTTCGACCACAGAAAATCGCGCATTTTGATCGGCGCGGTGCGGATGATCCAGAACGCGGCTCCCTCCGAAGACACGAGCGGGAAGACGAACCGGACGGCCACCGTCGCCATCACGAATCCCGCCATTCCCAGGTTGAGGAACGCGTAGAGGTTCTTGAGCACGCGGCCCATGCCCGGGATCCGTTCGAGGTCGAGCACGCGGAAGTTGTAGAGATAGACCAACACCAGTGCCAGCAGGAGCAGGAGTTGCGACCACTGGCTCACGTCGCGAAGGAACACTTTCAGGTCCTTGACCAGCAGCTGACGCCGCACCGGCCCGAGCGGAAGGCGCGTCACCGCCCAATCGATCCACGACCAGCGCGCGAAGCGGACCTTGCGCGCTTCCTGGGACTTGCTGAAGCCGGCGAAATGCCACTGCTCGAACAGGGCCGCCGCAATCGCGACGGCGGCGAGCGCCGTGGTCCATAGCGCGAGTGCGTGCAGCGGATCCCAGCCGCCCTGGAGGCTGGCGAACAGCGTTTCGCCGGCCCAGAACGACGGCAGGAGCGGCGTAACCGGTGATTGCAGCGTCGAGAAGAACGCGGTGACCTCGGGCATCGACTCGACCCGCAACAGCCGTTCGGGCTGGATGAATCGCAGCAGCAGCACCAGGCTGGTCGCGAACACGAGCCCCATCAGCATGAGCACTTCGCGGGCCCGCCTCGCGGGGAACACGTTGACGAGGCCGAGCGTGATGAGGGATCCGATCGCGACCGGGATCATCACGAACGGAACCACGGCCATCACCGCGGCAACATAGAAGACGAGCGGCGCCGAGCGGGCGATGCCGATACCCGCCAGCACCGGAGTGAGGAATACCACCACCATCCAGCCGGCCTGGCCGAGCGTCCTGGCAAAGCGCGCGTGGAATAACCGGCGCTTGTCGATCGGCGCGACGAGCAGCAACCGCAGGTCGTCGGACAGAAAGAACGTCGAGAGCGAGGTGACGATGCTGCTGAACGCCAGGAATGAGAGGAAGGTGAGGAACAGCCAGGAGAGTCCAAGCCGGATCAGATAGTCACCAAGCTCCGCGTAGAACTCGAGCTGCGACGTCACCCAGTACGCGCCCCATCCGATGACGCCGATCACAGTGAGGCCGATGCTGCCGAACAACATCGCCCGCGTCAGGTCGCCTCGCTCCCGTCGCGTAATGCGATTGCGCGAGGCCCAGAGGGAGGGCAGCATCAGGTAAGGGAACGGCCGAACCTCGCGACCGGCGAGAACCCCGCGAACCCCGCGAACCTCGCGAACCCCGAGAACCTCGCGAACCTCTCGACCCCCCTCCTCCCCCATCACAAGACCTCGTCGATCTCCTGCAGTCCGCTGCCGCCGGTGAGCTTCAGGAACACGGCGGTCAACTGCTCGTCGCTGTTGCCGGACATCCGCCGCACGTCGTCCACCGTGCCGCTCGCGATGATGCGTCCCTTGAGGATGATGCTCACCCGATCGCACATTTCCTGGGCGACTTCCAGCGTGTGCGTGCTCATCAGGATCGCGACGCCGCGCTCGGCCATCCGCCGGAACACGTCCTTGATGAGGCGCGCGCCGCGCGGGTCGAGCCCGACCATCGGCTCGTCCACCAGGACCGCTCGCGGCCGGTGCATGAAGGCCGAGCCCATCACCAGCCGCTGCTTCATGCCGTGAGAGAAGCTTTCGACGAGCTCGTCACGCCAGCGTGTCAGCTCGAAGAGTTCCAGCATCTCCGTGATGCGCTCGTCCACCGCCGCCGACTCGAGCCCGTAGAGACCACCATGGAAGCGCAGGAACTCTCCCGCAGTCAGCTTCTCGTAGACGAACGGGCGATCGGGGATGAAGCCGAGCGACGCCTTGGCAAGGTCCGGCTCAGTGGCGAGATCGTGCCCGTTGACGAGGATGCGGCCGGCGGTGGGCTTCAGCAGGCCGGCGATCATCCGGATAGTCGTCGTCTTGCCGGCGCCGTTGGGCCCGAGGAAACCATGAATCTGCCCCGGCTGCACGTCGAGCGTCACGCGGTCAACCGCGGTGAGGCTGCCGTACTGCTTCACGAGATCCGTGACCGCAATCATGGCCGGCCCACCAGGGCTGGGGCGCTGTCCGGCGCGAGGTCGAGGTCCAGGATGGTGATCTTCACCCGGCCGATGAGCGGCACGATCGCCGCCTGCTTGTCCAGCCCGCCGCGAGCGAGCCGGATGTGAGTCGCGTCGGCAGGGAACTGGTTGAAGGTCGGATCGACCGGCAGCCAGAGGCCCGTACCATGTCCTTCGTCCACGAACACTTCCGGCCACGCATGGTAGTAGAACGCGTTCCGCACCGAGGCAAGCCCGACGCTGATGCGCGCGGGGATGCCCGAGGCGCGAGCCAGCGCAACGTAGAGCGCGGTGTGCTCGTTGCAGTCGCCGACGCGAGTCCGCAGCACTTCGAGCGCGGATGGCAGGCTGACGGTGGGCTTCTTGTCGAGCAGCGCGTTGACATAGCGGGTCAGGCGCTCGGCGCGAGCCCGCGCCCCTTGGATGCTCCCGAGCGCCTTGACAGCTTCCTCACGAATCTCAGCAGCGTCGCTTTCGATGAACGGCTCGGGCCCGAGATATGCCGCCGCATCCGCAGCCGCAGTCGGTTCCGGACGGAGGGTTCGTGCGTCAGCGATCTCGATGACGTTGCCGTCCACGGTCTGGCCGCTCCCCTGTAGATCAGGGCTCGAGAGGTCCGCGCCTTCGAGCCTCAGGCGGAGCCGCTGCACGTCACGAGGGTTGTCGATGCGATGCCGCGACTGCGGCACGATGGCGGCGGCTTCGAGCAGGTCGAGCTGAACCTGCCGCGGCACCGCCATGCTCATCGCACGCTCCTCGGTTTCGGCGACGGTGAGCAGGCCCATCGGGCTCTCTTCGCGAATCACTTCGCCGGTGTCGGTCACCCACGAGGTGGTCTGCAGTCCGGCGAACGACAACTCGACGCGGAACGCCGGGAGCGGCCAATCGTTGGCACGCACCAGTTCGCGCCGGCCGACCACCACCTCGACGGGTGCGTTCCTCATCGTTGCCGGATCGAACATCGTCCACCGGTAACGCACGCCTTCGCGGAGCCCGTTGCCGGCCAGTCGTCGAGCGAGGCTGAGCATCAAGGCCGGCGGCTCGTCCAGCGTGCGGACCTCCGTACGCGTCTGTCCGCCGCTGGTGATGTCGAGCGTCAGTTCGAGGCCGTGGACGCGGCCGGCGACCCGAACCGGGCCGGTGCCGGGATCGAGCGAGAAGTCGAACGACTGCAGCGCGAACGTGCGATCGACTCGCGCGGTGGTGTGGATGCTGGCGGGCGTGGTCGCGCCGAGCAGCGACATCTGGAGGCGGCCGTCTTCCTGCAGCTCGAAGCCAGCATCGGTCGGGACGGTCTGGCCGACCGTGAAGCCGATCTTCTCGCCGCGGTAGTACACGCCGCGCCAGTGCGCGGCCGAGCCGTAGTGCGCGAGGTCGGTCGCAAGGTTGGCGGCCGAGACCTGGAAATAGGAGCGGTGCACGAGCACCACCATCGAAACGACCCAGCCGAACACGAAAAGCCAGGAAAGCGGCCGGGTCAGTTGCCGCGGTAGTGGACGAAGAAACCTCACCGAATCAGCTTATCGACAGCTCGAAAGACGGGTGCAGGGGTGCACAGGTGCAGAGGTGCACCCGTGCACTCATGCACCCGTGCACCGTTATTACTTCCCTCGCCCGGCGAAGCCGGCGGTCAGAACCCGGACCTTGAACGCCGAACCGCGACCCACGATGTAGAGGGTCTTCTTGTCGGGACCGGCGAAGGCAAGGTTCTGCGGCTGCAGTGACACCGGGATGGTGCCAAGGTGCTCGCCCTTCGGACTGAAAACCTGCACGCCGCCGAGCGCCGCGCAGTAGAGACGGCCCTCCGAGTCCACAGCCAGCCCGTCGGCGCCGCTGTTCGGGGTGCCGTCAGCGCCTTTCGTCACGTTGGGGTACTTCGCGAAGTTCCTCCGGTTGCTGGTCGCGCCGTTCGCGGCGACGTCGAACGCGAGCATGTTCTCGCCGCTCGTGTCGTTCACGTACAGCGTCTTCTCGTCGGGGCTCAGCATGATGCCGTTCGGGCGCGCGATGCCCTCGGCGACCTTCGAGACCTTCCCGGCGGGATCGACGTGATACACCGCTGGCGCCAGCGGCGGTTTCGGCGACGGCTGTCCGGGGGTAGCGTTCGGGCCGGGCTCGGTGAAGTAGATGTGACCGGTCTTCGAGACGACCAGGTCGTTCGGGCGGCCGTACGGCTTGCCTTCGAACGCGTCGGCGATCGTCGTCTCACTCCCTTTCGGATAGATCACACCGATTCTGGCCGCACCCGGCGTCGTCTGCACCGAGAGGAGCCGTCCCTTGGCATCCCAGGCCAGCCCGTTCGAGCCGTTGGTGTTCTCGAGGAACGTCGACGTCTGGTTGGTGTCCTTGTCGATCTTGGTGATCCGATTCGCCTGGGTCTCGGTGAAGATCACGCTTCCGTCGGGCAGCCCAATCGGTCCTTCGGTGCCGGTGAAGCCGGACTTGATGACCTCGATCTTCGTGCCGGCGGCGATGACGCCGGCGATTGCAGCGGCGGTCGTCTCGGTCGCGGCCGGAGGCTGCGGCGGTTGTGCGCCGACGAGCGGCGCGGCGATGGCGATCACGGCGATGACGATCGATGGGAAGCGTCGGGCGTTCATCGGGGCATGATACCCTCCCGCGCGGAGGTCGCCGGTTGTCCGATCAGAAGAGTCCCGCGTCATTGAGCTTCCTGAAAATGGCGGGCCCGGGCCTGGTGGTAGCCGCTACCGGGATCGGCTCGGGTGACGTCGTCTCGGCTACGGTGGGCGGGGCACGTTATGGCGTCATGCTGCTATGGGCGATTGCCGTTGGCGCGTTCTTCAAGTTCGTGCTGAGCGAGGGCATCGGACGCTGGCAGCTCGCGACCGGCCAGACGGTTGTCGAAGGATGGGCCTCGTACCTGCCGGCCTGGGTGAAGGTGTACTTCGCGGTGTACCTGATCCTCTGGACCGTCGCGGTGAGCGCCGCGCTCACCAACGCGACCGGCCTTGGAATCGCCAATCTCACCGGTGGCCTGGTGTCGCAGTCTTGGGGAGCGGTGCTTCACAGCCTGATCGGGTTCGTGCTCGTCTGGTTCGGCGGCTACAACCGGTTCGAGAAGCTGATGAAGTTCCTGGTCGGCCTGATGGGCTTCAGCATCCTCGTCTGCGCGGTGCTGACGATGACCAATCCCGGTCCGGCGCTGCGGGGCCTGTTCGTTCCGACGATTCCGCCCGACGGTGGACGCTACGTGCTCTCGCTGATCGGCGGCATCGGCGGCTCGATCACGATGCTGTCCTACAACTACTGGATGCGCGAAGAGAAGATCGAGGGCGCGCAGTATCTCACCTACGTTCGCGGCGACGTCGCCGTGGCCTACGTGTTCACGGCCTTGTTCGGCCTATCGATCATGCTGATCGCCAACCGCGCGTTCTTCCTTGCGGGCGTCACCATCACCGACGCGCAGGCCGTTCCCAAGATGGCGGAGATGCTCGGCTCGATTCTCGGGCCCTTCGGCGTCTATGCCTACTCGCTGGGCTTCTGGGCCGCGGTGTCCGCGGCGCTTTTCGGTGTGTGGCAGAGCGTGCCGTATCTCTACGCGGATCTCTACGGGATCTTCAAGAGGCTCCCGGCCGAGGCTCGCGAAGCGGCGACACGCGTGACGAGCACGCCCTACCGTCTGGCACTCGTCTACATCACGCTCGTTCCGCTGCCGTTTGCCTTCATGGGCCGGCCGATTGCGATCATCGTCACCTACACGATCGTCGGCAGCCTGTTCGTGCCCTTCCTTGCCGGCACGCTCTTGTACCTGAACAACCGGGTGAAGTGGCAGGAGCCTGTGCCGCACAACCACTGGACCACGAACCTGCTCCTGGTCGGAATTCTCGCGCTCTTCGTCGCGGTCGGCGCGCAGGAAGCGATTGGCGCGCTGCGATAACCCCACAGGCACCTTTGAATCGAAGCGTCCATCTGCTCCAATGGTCCCAGTCCGTGCCGGTTTCCGCCGGTTCAGCGGGCTGATGGATGCTCCACGAGCGGGTTGAGGGGTTAAGATCCGCGCCGGAGGCGTCGAATGCGAGCATGGCTGTCGGGTGTGGTGGTCCTGATCGGAACGGGAGTGGCGTGGGCGCAATCCGGACCAACCGTGGCGCCGCCGAATCCGCAGCCTGACGTCACCGCGCTCATCTCGCGCCTGAGCCTCGATCGCTATAAGGCAACGATCAAAGGGCTGACCGCCTTTGGCGATCGGCGCCAGGGCACCGAGCGCAACCGCAAGGCGGTGGATTGGATCGAGGCGCAACTCAAGAGCTACGGCTGTCCGACCGAGCGGATCAAGTACACCTACACCGCACCGCCTCCCAATCCGCAAGCCAGTTCGTCCCGCCCAGCCGCAGCGGGATCCCAACTCCGTCGAACGGACGCAGGGCGGAGGCCGGCCGCGCGGCAACCGGGCCCGGACCGGCGTCAATACGGATCCGATGAAGCAGCCCGACGAGAAGTTGCGTGCCCTCAACAGCGAGCCGGCCAAGGACGGCGAACGCGAAGAGGTGTTCTGCACGAAGGTCGGGAGCAAGTTCCCGAACGAGATGTACATCGTTGGCGCCCACATGGACGGCCACGGCTGGGGAGAAGCGGCCAACGACAACGGATCGGGAACGGCCCTGGTGATGGAACTGGCCCGGATCTTCAGCATGCCGGACGTGGTCACCGAGCGCACCATCCGCTTCGCGCTGTGGAACAACGAGGAGACCGGCTTGAACGGGGCACGGGCCTACGTCGAGCAGCGCCAGACCCTCCAGGGCAAGGAAGATCCGCCCGGGTCCGGCAAGTATCCCGAGCCGAAGTGGCTCGGCATGGTCCAGCACGACATGATGATGTGGGACCACGGCATGCCGAACCCGGACGGCACCCTGAAGCCCGAGCAGCGCCCGGAGGCTGACGTCAACATCGAGTTTCAGTCGACCGCGAAGTTCGCCGAACAAGCGATGAAGATGGCGTTCGTCTTCCATCGCGCCAACGAGCTCTACGCGACCGACTACCCGGCCCAGGTCGGGCCGCACATGACCAATACCGACTCGACACCGTTCATGGACCTGGTGCCTGCGATCAGTCTCCGTGAGAACGAACGCGGAGTGCATACGGGGTCGGGTTGGAACCCGACGTGGCATCAGCCCATCGACGTCTTCGCGACCTTCAGCGACAAGGATTTTCGGCTGGGGCTGAATGCGGGACAAACGACCGGCGGCGCGGTCGCGGAGCTTGCCGGCACCACCCTCAAGAAGTAGCGCGTCCAGCGAAGTCAGCCGTGAGGGGGACTTTGTTGATCCGCGTCGGGGAACAGTGAGACGCACTTGGGGCGGCTCGGGATTCTGGCGCACGGCATAATTCCTTCCCGCACAGCTACTTACGGCAGACATGATGCAGATTTGTCGCGCTGGCGATCCGTTTGCAGCACGTCGTAACTGCCGCGCATGACACATTTCCGCACTGCCGCAGCAGAGACCGCCGTCCCAGCGGCGATGGTCGATGCCGGTCCGACGCTACTCATCGGCTCCAGCGTCCTGATGGCCGGACTCCGGGAGACGGTTCTCCAAGTCGCCGCGTTCGACGCGCCCGTGCTCGTGACGGGAGAGCCGGGCAGCGGCAAGTCGCTCGTGGCTCGAGCGCTGCACAACTACGGCCCGCGTGCAGCCGGCCCGATCGTGGTGATGGGGTGCCACGCCGTCCCGCAGGCCTTGCTCGAGCTCGAGCTATTCGGCTCGGCGGATGGCATCAGTGGCGCGACCACGGCCCGGTCCGGCGCGCTGGAGGCGGCAGCGAACGGCACGGTGATCCTCGAGAACATCGACCAGATGGACGTGCGCACTCAAGGTGTGCTCAGTCGAGTGCTGAGCAGCAGCCTGCTCAGGACGGCGGACGCCTGCCGGCGCGATCTTCCGGTTTGCGCCCGCGTCATCGGCACGATCTCGAAGCTAGAGCCGTTCGACTCGGAGGTCGACTGGCATCCGGATCTGCGTGAACAGCTGATCGCCACGACGGTGCGCGTCCCGAACCTTCGGGAACGGGAATCGGACATCCCGGTCCTTACCGACTTCTTTGCCGCCGCCGCGAGCCCGCTGCGATCGCGGGCGGTGTTCTCCTCCGAGGCATTGCGGGCCCTCGCGCGCTACTCGTGGCCGGGCAACGTCGCGCAGCTGCGGAGCGTCGTCGAGCGAATCGCGTCGGCTGCGGGACACGAGGGCGAAATTCCCGCCACCGCGCTTCCCGTCGGCATTCGACCGCGGCCAGTTCCAAGTCGCAGGAAATCTGAGCCTGACGCGAGCCTCGGCGTCGAACTCTTTGCTCGGCTGCGGACTTCGCGGGACAGCTTCTGGTCTACGGTGTACCCCTTATTTATGAGTCGGGAAATCACGCGGGCAGACTTACGCGCCCTCATGCGGTGCGCCGCACACGCTACGAAAGGCAACATGGATGAGCTGGTGCGGACCCTCAATATCCCACTTTCGGACCGGGGGAAACTTGAGCGATTCCTACGCAAATATGACTGTGCAGAGGGGTGAAGGCGACCAAAATCGCCGCTTCGCGATCTGGTGTGACAAAAGTCTTCGGCCAAGTGAACTTCCATGTGGAGAACGCGACTCAATTTCGGGTGGCGGGGCGGATCGCTTGAGTTCTGAGGCGAATTTCACAAATTGCTAGACGTTAGCTGTGGAACATAGATTGCTAAGCTGCTCCATGAAGGCCCGGCTATGAACACCCAGGTTGGCGGAATGGTCGTGTGGATTTTCGAACACGCATCGGGATTGTCTGAACCATTGATCTTGGCGATTCTCGGAATGGCTTTTATTTCGCTCAGCATCACGATTCGGACCAGCGCCCGTCAACGCTCCTCAAATCCGGGTGGGGCGCGTCTCGTGGCAGCTCCTACGAGGGCTGCTGCCCCTCGTCTAATGGCGCCAGCTGTGGCCGGCGAGTTGTCCGTCCGAAACGGGTAGCGCTCGAACGACTGGCAAACTCCATCATCGTGCCTAGCCAACGTCCAGACAAGGATACGCTACCCGCTGTTCGACAGCAGATAGAGCGGCTCATCGCTGACGTGCTGCATGCACGTTTGGACGCGACGTGGAGTACCTGCTCCTTCACTGAACTCGGCATGGATTCAGTCTTAGCGACGGAAATTGCTGGCCACCTTGCGGTTATTTTCGACGTGCACCTGGGTCCCACGGTTGCGTTCGACTACCCGACCGTCGACGAGTTGGAGTGGTACATCTCTGGATTGCTGGTTGGACAGCGGCTATCGGAACCCGAAATCGGGCGGCGCCGCTTGAAGCCGAGCCTGCGTGTCAGGCGACTAGGGCCTTTAAGCGTCTGGAGCTAAGAGAGCAATCATTCCTCTCGCCGCGAACCACTAGCGACAGGACTCATCAATACTTTCTTGGCGATCGCCGGTGTTCGATTTCATAGGCGAGTTGTCGGACGGTCCGCGCCGTCAAGACGGTTGCCACATTTACGGGAGAACCGAAGCACTCCTCGATCCGCGATGCCACACGGACGGCCAACAGCGAGTGACCGCCCAGATCAAAGAAGTCCTCGAGCACGCCGACCGACCGCACGTCGAGTTCGTCCTCCCAAATCGCTGCCAACCGTCGCTCGACATCGGTGGCTGGCCGCTCATCCGACCTTTGCACCTCATGTTCGGCTGGCAAGTCGGGCAAAGCGCCGCGGTCGATCTTCCCATTCATGGTCCTAGGCAGCGTCGGCAGAAGGGCGATACGCGACGGCACCATGTAATGGGGGAGATCCAATACGAGACGTTCCCGGACGATGCCCGGCGATATGGGCATAGATCCATCGGGAACAACGAATGCGACCAGCTTTATCTGATCGGGGCCATCGGCTCGAGCGACCGCGACCGCCTGCTTTACTCCAGGTATCGAGCTCAGGCAAGACTCGACTTCGCCCAACTCGACGCGGAAACCCCTAATTTTCACTTGGTCATCACATCGCCCGCGAACCTCGAGCCGTCCATCCGACAGAAAGCGAGCCCTGTCGCCGGTTTGATACAGTCTTCCGTTCTCGGCTCCAGAGAAGGGGTTGCGCACGAATCGTTGGGTGGTGAGTTCGGCTCGTCCCCGATACCCCCGCGCGACACCCGCACCACCGATATACAGCTCACCGAACGCACCGATCGGCACCGGTCGCCTCGCTTGATCGAGGACGAACAACTGAGTGTTGGCGATGGGGCGACCCACGGAGACGACATCGTCCCCCGGCTGGATGCGCTCCACTGTCGACCAGATTGTCGTTTCGGTGGGCCCGTAAAGGTTCCAAACCGCTCTCCCTCGGCACAAAAGTCGATCGGCCAGCTCTCGTGAAAGGCTCTCGCCGCCACTGAGGATCGTGAGGCGTGGGGAACCACCCCATCCAGAGTCCACAAGCATTCGCCATGTGGTCGGTGTTGCCTGCATGACCGTGATCCGATGCCGATCGATAAGCTCGGCTAGACGGTTCGGGTCAAATGCATCATCCCTGTTGGCGATCGCCGTAGTTGCTCCGACAACCAGTGGGAGGAATAGTTCGAGTGCGGCGATATCGAATGACAGGGTTGTCACTGCCAGCAAGCGGTCATTGGCGCTCAGGCCAACCGCGTCTTGCATCGACGTGAGGAAGTTGACGAGACTACGGTGCTCAATTTCGACACCTTTTGGGCGGCCTGTTGACCCTGACGTGTAAATCACGTAAGCAAGGTCTTCACCGCCGGCTGAGGCCGTTGACCTCATGTCGGCTTGGGTTGTGACTCGCAGTCCTGCCCGGTGCACCACAGCCTGCCTCGTGGCGAACAGGCTCGCGGTGTGATCGTCCACGATCACCAGATCCGCCTCGCTATCGCTGAGAATGTAGCTCAGACGGCTGACGGGAAAGGTCGGGTCCAATGGCAGGTATGCGGCACCGGACTTGAGAACCCCAAGCAGGACGACAAGCAAGTCTTCAGTGCGCGGCAAGCACACTCCAACCAGGCTTCCGCGGCCGACGCCACGCGACGCCAAAGCGAGCGCGACGGCTGTCGACCGCTCGTCGAGGTCGCCATAGGACAGGGTCCGGTCGTGACAGGCGACGGCAGCCGACGCGGGTGTACGCGCTGCCTGCGCCTCGAACAAACCTACAATCGTACCTTTCGGAATATCACGCGCCGTTTCGTTCCAGATAGTCAGGACGAGCTCGCGTTCGTTCGGAAGCAACGCATCAACCACGTGAAGTTCTTCGGTCGGGTTCTCAACGAACCGACCAAGCAGCGCCAGATAATGAGCGATGAAGCGATCTATGGTGGTCGAATTGAACAGGCTTGCGTCGTACGCGAATCCAACCTGCCGGAGGACATCCGTGTCCACCCATACACTGAGATCGAACTGCGCAGCCCGCCGAGCAAGGGTGACCGGTTCAATCGCGAGACCGCGAAGCCGCGGCACTCGCATTGGGACGTTTTGCACGTTGAAGAGTGTCTGGAAAAAGAGGCCTCGGCCCGTCGGGCGCTCGGGCTTGAGATCGCTCACCAACCGGTGGAACGAAACATCTTGATGGGCAAACGCCTCGAGCGCCACCTGTCTGACATGCTGAAGCAGGTCGTTGAATGTCACGCCGGAATTGCTATTGATACGCAGCACGAGAGTGTTTACGAACGTCCCAACCAACGGCTTGAGCTCAAGCCGCGTACGGTTGGCGATGGGCGTTCCAACCAGGACCTCAGGATGTCCGGTATAGCGCGAAACGAGGATGGCGAATGTGGCGACGAGCACCATGAACGGCGTTGTGCCAGTTCGACTGGCGAGCCCACGAATGCCAGTTAAGAGTTCGGGGCAGATATCCACGACGCCCGTGACGCCAGGGCCCCGCTTCAGACCGGGTGGCCGGTCCGACGGCAACTCGTGAGTCTGCACGGCAGCGAGTTGTGTTCGCCAGTATTCGAGCTGCGATCCCAGAGCCGGACCGTCGGCCCAACCACGGTGGCACACAGCAAAGTCAGCATATTGAAAGGGCAACGGCCGTAGGTTGGGACGGCGCCCATGGACCAGCGCATCGTACGCCTCGGAGAGTTCGAGCGACAGGACGCCGAGCGACCATAAGTCGCAGACAATATGGTGAAAGATCACCAGCGCCATCCAGGACTGGTCCCCGATCCGATACAGGCATAGACGGTAGACCGGGCCAGTTTTCAGATCGAACGGTCGATCCGACTCCTCCGACGCCTGCGCGATGGCATTCGCCTGGCGCCCGCCGGGCGGCAGATGCCGCAGGTCGACGACTTCCACAGCGGCAGGCGACGGCGGCTCGATTACCTGGTAAGGAATCCCGTCTTGTGCATCAAACCGTGTGCGAAGAATCTCGTGGCGTCCAAGAATGACACCCCAAGCTTCCCTGTAGGCGGATTCGTTCAGGGGACCTTCGAACCGCAACGCGACTGCGACGTTGTCGGCCGGTGACTGAGGATCTAGTTGATGAAGAAACCAGAACCGCTCCTGGGCGAGAGCCAGAGGCAGGGGTCCGTGCCGAGCAACGGCATGAACGCGTAGCCGGTGGCCTGCGTCCTGATTGGACTGCGGAACGGCCCCCAAATTCCGTCGGGTCCTGTGCTCCGGCCGCGACCTCAGTTCGCCCTCAGGACCAAGGCTCATCGCCGACCGGATCCTGCCTCACGCCGATTCCATAGCGAGCCTGACACAGCTTTCCAGCGTGCGGTGCACAAACTGGTTGTCAGCCCAGGCACCTGGTTCGCGCGGGCACGCCCATTTCGATCATTGCCCACGTTTCTCAGTTCGAGAACGCCTTGCACCCGCCCAAGCGCTCCGACGTGATTATGGCCGCGCCTGAACCATAACGAAATGAAAGCGGGTGTCAGTTGAAAACGTGACCGTTCCATTCGTCAGCCAGTCTGATGCGACGTCGACGAATTGGGCATCGATCGGCATGAACATGGGAACGGCATTGGCGGTGAAAATCCCGGAGGTGACTGAAAACGCGTACACTCCAATTCCGATCCGTGTGATGGTCACATCGCTCGATTTCCACAGGGTCGAGCCGTCCGCGTTTACGATGGCCGCGAGGGTAAGCGCCGTTCCAGGAAGACCGGGAGGCCCCGCTGCGCCTTGCTGCCCAGCTGGTCCCTGAACGCCTGGAGGGCCCTGACCCCCAGGTGGTCCGGCCTGGCCAGCGGGGCCTTGAGGACCGATCGGTCCAGGAGGGCCTGCCAAACCGCTCACCAGATCTGCGTTTCGTAGGACCCGTCCAGTTGAAGCCTGCAACGGAACGAAGCTTTGGCTCGTGGACGTCGCGAGTTGGATGTAATAACGGTCTAGCGTCGTACCGAGGAAGGGCGGAGTGAGCGCGACGCGGCTGACACCTGCGCCGTCCAAGGTTCCTTGTGCCAGAATTACAACGTCGGGTCCGACGGCAAGGGGTATACCACCATAGCTGAAGCCCGCGTTGGTGGAACTGCCTATCACTGCGAAGAAATGCCCCGGAGGCCCAATGATGTCCACGACGACGCTCGCGCCGGGTGCGACGGTGTCCGCAGCGGGCGTCAGGACAGGCGTTTGGGCGTAGGCAATGCTGTTCTCGAGAACCGTCAGAAGAGCGAGAGTGAGTACGACAACGCGCATGGGTCTGGGAATGCCCCTTTCAGTCTGATTCTCCTATCTCGGTCGGGCGCTCCCCGAGCTATAGCGTGATTCCCGTATTTAGCTTGCACAAGCCGGGCTGGATTTCGATACGGGAGGGCCGCGAATGGGTCACGACAGCTTCCATACATGCGATGTTTAGCCGACGCGTCAGGCTGCGCACCTGAAATATGTCTTCCCGCGAATGGACTTCGCCACGATTCGCTTCGTCCTGTTCAAGAAACCGCCGAATTCCATGTCATCGGAAGAGGCCCAAGATTTGCAGTCGCACTCTGGGTTTCCCATAGTCGCGAACGAGCCCTTCCGGCGACGCCGCGCGTCTCGGCGCGTCGGTCGAGGGAAGGAATGGCGTTCGGTTGGTCGGGGGATTGGACGATCGGGCACCGCTGCCGGTCGCCATTCTCGCCTAAAGGAGGAACGAATCGATGTGTGGGATCGTCGGCATCCTGACGTCGGGTGAGGTCGCGAATCCCGATTATATCGACCGGATGGTTCGGGCTCTGGGGCACCGCGGCCCCGACGACTCGAGCGTAGTTATTGACGGCGAGATGGCACTGGGTCACACCCGCCTCAGTATTGTCGACGTGTCCAACGGTCAACAGCCGATGTCGACCTGGGACGATTTCCTCTCGATCACTTTCAATGGCGAGATCTTCAATCACGTCGAACTCCGCCAGATGCTCATGAGGCGAGGCCATAGTTTCCGAACGAGATCGGATACCGAAGTCCTGCTTCATTTGTATCAAGAGTACGGCCCTGACTGTGTTCATCAGTTGAACGGTCAGTGGGCATTTGCCGTCTGGGATAGCCGAGAACGGCGTCTTTTTCTGTCGAGAGATAGGATGGGCGTGCGTCCGCTGTACTACTCCCAGACAGCTGAAACTTTTCTGTTTGCCTCTGAAATCAAGGCTCTGTTCGCTCATCCGCACGTCGACCGCAGGCTCGATGTCGAAGCACTCGATCAGGTGTTTACGTTTTGGGCGCCGGTGCCACCGAGAACGATGTTCAGAGGCGTATGCGAATTACCTCCAGGCCATTCGATGATGGTTGAACGCGGTCGAGTTCACGTCACACGATACTGGCAGCCGCAGTAACGAATGGCACGAAACGCAGCGAACGGAAAGCGACTACGCGGACGAACTCTTGAGCCTGTTGTCGGACGCGACGAAGCTGCGCCTCCGGGCCGACGTGCCCATTGGGGCGTATTTGAGCGGAGGACTGGATTCAACGATTATTACCGCCTTGATAAAGCGCGTGGTCTCTCTGCCGCTTCGGACGTTCTCGATTGGCTTCGACCACCAAGACTATGACGAAAGTTCGTATCAACGCATTGCCGCGCAGCATCTAGACACGCAGCACGACGAGGTTCGTTGCACCTCGAAGGACATCGGAACTGTGTTCCCCGATGTCGTTTGGCATGCCGAGAAACCGCTCCTGAGAACCGCACCTGCCCCGATGTTCCTGCTGTCCCGGCGGGTTCGCGATGCGAGCCTCAAAGTCTGGACTCACCGGTGAAGGTGCGGACGAGGTCTTCGGCGGTTACGACATCTTCAAGGAATCTAAGATCCGGCTCTTCTGGGCCCGCGCTCCTCAATCGAAGATACGCCCCCGACTGCTTCGCCGTCTCTACCCATACATGAAGAACCTGCAGGCCCAGCCGGAGGTGTACTTGCGAGCATTCTTCAGAACCTCTCCGGCCGATTTGGGTGATCCGTTCTTCTCGCATCTGCCGCGCTGGTCTCTCACATCGCAGCTGAAGAGACTCTATTCGAGCGATCTCAAAACGCAATTGGGATCGTATGACGCGGTCGACGAGATGCGCCAGCACTTGCCGCTCGGGTTTGCCGCCTGGGACCCGTTCGTCCAAGCGCAGTACCTCGAGACGTCACATCTTCTTCCGTCATACATCCTGTCATCGCAGGGCGACCGTATGTCGATGGGGCATTCGGTCGAGGGTAGATTTCCATTTCTTGATCACCGAGTGGTCGAGTTCGGCAACCGCCTGCCGCCGCGAATGAAGATGAAGGTACTAAACGAAAAGATGCTGCTGAAGCGGGCAGGTACCGAGGACTGATACCCGAACAGGTTCGCTCCCGAACGAAGCAGCCTTATCGTGCGCCAGATGCAGTGTGTTTCTTTCCCGCTAACGAACGCGAGCCTGAGTTTGTCACAGAGTTGCTGTCATCAGCACGGCTGCACGACGACGGGCTGTTCGATGCCGCTGCGGTTGGCCATCTGATCACCAAGGCACGGTCCGGGCGAGACCTGGGAGTCAAGGACAACATGGGTATCGTCGGAATTCTGTCAACCCAGATTCTAATTAATCGCTTCATCAGGAATTCGATAAATGGATGTGATGCAAATCGAGATTCGCCAGTTCGTCATCGACAACTTTCTGTTCGGGCAGGATCGAGCATTCGCCAATAGTGAATCGCTCCTCGAAAACGGCATCATCGACTCGACAGGAGTACTGGAACTGATCGCGTTCTTGGAATCGCGATACAGCATCTCCATTGCAGACGCCGAGCTGCTGCCGGAAAATCTCGACTCAGTGGACCGGGTCGCGACGTTTGTCGAGCGGAAGCGGCGCCAGCAAGGAGTGCGACCGCAATGAGTGATTTCTCGATCAAGTCAGCGTCCGAGTGGCTCCATCTCGATCCTGAAACAGAAAGCGATCGGATCTGCGATACGATTCGTCGCCAACTAGGCCGCAATCTCAGACGGCGAGGTCTGGTGTTGGGCCTTTCTGGAGGAATCGACAGCACGGTTTGCGCGGCGCTCGCAGTAAGAGCGGTTGGTGCGGAGCGGGTGGTCGGATTGCTGATGCCAGAGCGAGACTCGTCGCCCGAGAGCCTGACCCTGGGTCAGTCAGTCGCAGATTGGTTGGGCATCCGGTCGATTGTCGAGGACATAGGCCCGATCCTGGAAGCGACGGGCTGCTACCAGCGGCGCGACCAGGCGATCAAAAAGATCATTCCAGAATTTGCAGAAGGGTATAAGAGCAAAGTGGTCCTTCCAGCTGCGGGCCAAGGGCGTTACAGCATCTCGTCGGTCGTTGTCGAGTCACCATCGGGCGTTCAGCGCCAAGCCAGATTAGACGCGGACAGCTATCTGACGGTTGTCGCCGCGACGAACTTCAAGCAGCGTACGCGGAAAATGATCGAGTATTACTACGCCGACCGCTTTCATTACGCAGTGTTAGGAACACCGAATCGACTCGAGTTCGACCAAGGGTTCTTCGTGAAGAATGGAGACGGCGCGGCGGATCTAAAGCCGATCGCCCACTTGTATAAGACACAGGTCTATCGGCTCGCAGAATATTTGGGCGTTGAGGAGTCGATACGTAGTCGCCCACCGACGACAGATACCTACTCGCTCGCCCAGTCGCAGGAGGAATTTTACTTCGCTCTTCCATACGACAAGCTCGATGTGTGCCTATTCGGTTACAACCATGGAATGGCGATCGAGTCGGTAGCGACGGTTGCTGAAATTCCTTCCGAGCAGGTGGCCTGGGTCTATCGAGACATAGAGGCGAAACGCGCTGCAACACGGTATCTGCACGAACGGCCGCTCTTGATCGAGAGCGTCAGCCTTGGTGGCTCAGAATAGCGGGTCACAGCGACCGGGCTGCGAGTGAACTGCATGACTCCGTCGCCAGGATACAAGCGAGCGACGGTATCGGCTGGACGTCTGCTCGCCTGGCGCCAATGGATTCGAATGACCTGTCAGATCCTCGCGCTATGCGGCGCGACGCTCTTGGCCGGCCTCTATACACCGATTGGAGACTGGCTGGTTGAACCGCTCGTGGTCCCATCGGATTACACGAAGAGCGATGCCATCGTCTTGCTGACGGCCTGGTCCAGCGGAGACGGAGTGTTGAACGACCAGAGCGTTCGGCGAACAATTGAAGCGGCCAAGCTGTTCCAGCAACGTGTCGCAGAGACAGTCGTAATTAGCGGCCGCAATCGCTCGCCAGAATCGGGCCCGACTGCTCGACTGATGGCAGACCTGCTCATCAGCCTCGGCGTGCAGGGTGACGCGATGATATTGGAGACGGAGTCCACCAATACTCACGAATCAGCCGTCAACGTCGCTCGGATTGCAAGGGCTCGAGGATGGAACACCGTGACTGTCGTGAGCGATGCGGCCCATATGCGACGAACGCTGGCGACGTTTCGGCACGAAGCGCTGGACGTGCGGGCCGGTGCCGATGTCCGATTAGCGCTCAGAACGCAGCCGGGCGCATACCGGCTGTTGCAGCTCGAGGCGACCGCCCATGAGTGGATTGGCTTGGCCTACTATTGGTGGAACGGCTGGCTGTAGCGGATTGACCAGAACTCCGAGCCGACTTCATGTGGTCTAGCTGCCGGCGGCATATGACGCCCGAAGTCGCGAGAATTGTCTGATGGCGCCCCGGTTCCCGCGGCAGCTGAATATTGCCCGTGACAACGACTGGCGCTGGTCCTTTCAGGCGTGGCCGCAACTGCCCTATATGTCAGACCTTTCTACGCCCGCTGCTGGCAGTTGTGGTACCGGGCCACTGCTGACGACCCAATGTCGCTCCCGTCACTGAAGCACGTCGACGCGCCTCCCTCTTCGCGACTCCAATTACAGATTGCGTCGGTGGAGAGACCGCATTGAGCGTACTAAGGCGCGCTGCAACCAGTGGAATCTGGTTGGCGGCATTCAGGGCGGTCACGCAGCTAATATCTTGGTTGATTACGATCGCCGTCGCGAGGTTACTTTCACCGGACGATTATGGCCTGATGTCCCTGGCTAGCATCCTGACCGGCTATATCGGAATCTTCAGCGAGCTGGGCCTGGGCGCGGCGATAGTCCAACGACCCACCATTACAGACAGCGATAACTCCAGCAATTTCTGGTTCTCTCTTATGCTCGGCTGTGGGTTTGCCCTTGGCGCCTTTGGGCTGGCATACCCAACCGCATGGCTGGTCAATGAACCACGAGTGATCCCCATTACTCAGTTGATCGCCGTGCTCTTCGTAATCAGTTCGCTCATGATTGTGCCATTCAACATCCTGAATCGCGATTTCAGATTCAAGACCATTGGAGCGATCCAACTATGCGCCGTCGCAACGTCCAGTCTGGCGATGCTGTGGATGGCTTACAGCGGCTTCGGTGTGTGGACGTTAATTCTTGGCACCGCGATTCAGCGAACGGCCTCGGTCCTACTCGTGTTCGCCGTGGCAGGCTGGAAACCGAGTTTCCACTTCCGCTTTGACGAGGTCAGAAGCTTTCTCCGATTTGGAGTGAATGTGGCCGGCACAAGATCGCTGTTCTACATCTTCCAGAAGGCAGATGTCTTTGCCATCGGTCACGTTCTGGTAACGGAAGCTGTTGGTCTGTACTCGTTTGCGATGCAGCTTGCCAGCATGCCAACTGACAAGATTGTCTCGCTCGCGAACCAGGTCTCTTTCCCGATGTTTGCGCGTCTCCAGGACAACCCGAACAAGATCCGGGAGCTGTATCTTCGAACGACGAAATACCTGGCGATGATCGTCTCGCCAATGTTTTTGGCGGGCGCAATTTGGGGGGACGAGATCATCGGTGCGATTCTCGGACCCAGATGGATGCCGGTCGTGTTCCTGTTCAGGGCCCTCTGCGTCTCCCAGCTCTTCGTTTCCATGATCACCATCAATGACGCGGTTCAGACGGCACAGGGTCGAGCGAACTACGTCTTGCGCTTTTACCTAGCATCGGTCGCCGTGATGCCGACGTCAATATATGTCGCGGCGCACTATGGACTCCACACGGTGGTGCTCCCCTGGGTCACACTGTATCCGATTGCCTGTGTGATGTGGACGCTGCTCACGATCAGGCGGCTCGGCATCTCACCGACGCGCTATGTTCACAACGCTGTCATTCACGTCGTTGTCTCCCTGCTGATCGTGGCAGGCGTTCGATTACTGGTTATGTTGGCAATAAGCACGACGCGCATGCGTGTCGGTGACGCCGGCGTGCTGATGCAGGAGATCTTGGGTGCCGCAATCTGTTACGGTGCGTATCTATGGATGCGTGAACGGCTCGCATTGCGAGAACTCTGGAGTCTTCGGCGGAGCTAGACTTAGTGTGGTGGGGAACAGGCTGTAGAATAGCGATGCTGTCGCATAGGCTGCGTCACACGCTGGTCCGACTGCGTTGGGCGTCGCTCGACTTCCTCTTCCGCGTCGCCCCCAAGGTCCTGGGGCGCATTCTTGTGGCCGGGTCCATCGCCATTCGATATATGGCCCCGGCAACGAGTTGCCGCTGGCTATTGAGCGGTCACCGGAAGCTGGGCGTGGCTGCGCTGGATGAGCGCGTTCGGCATGCGTTACCGCTTATTCAACGGTACTCCTCAGTATTGGTGTCGCCCTCATGCGGCGAGGTCGATTTCATGAAGCGCTCCATCGTGCTCCTAGAACCCTCGGGAGTCCGGAAGGGGGTTCTGCTCCTTAAGTTCACGAACACGTTCTCGTTTCCATTGCGTCGCGGGTTCCTGAACCGGTTCATGGACAGGTTTGTCGTCGTGCTGGAACCGAGTTGGGCAGGTTACGCGGACGCGGACATTCTGCAATTCACGAAGCGGCCCGATCCAGTGTTTGTCGAGTCTGCTGATAGGGGTGACTCAAGACTGCTGGCCGGTCTCGGCTGCAACCTTGTCCCACTACCTTTGGGTTCTGGCTGTTGGGTCGACCACCGCGTTTTCAGGCCCCTCGCAGACACCCGTAAAGATTTCGACGTGGTTTACGTTGCAAACTCCAACTATTACAAGCGCATGCATGCGTTTATGCGGCTTGTGCACGATTTGCGCAAACAATTGGGTAGAGCGCGGGGGGCAATGGTTTGCAGTGCTTGGGGAACAGACTTGACTGAGGCGCAGGAACTAGCAGCGGCCTACGGTGTCAGTAGCGAAATTGAGCTATTTGCCGACTTGCCGGCCGATGCTCTCAATCACGTGTTGAACAGATCCAGGTTTACACTTCTGATGTCCAGAAAGGAAGGGAGCAATAAGACCCTCTTTGAATCGATGTTCGCAGATACTCCGGTGGCGCTTATCGCTGAGAACGTCGGCGTATGCCGTGAACACATACCAGCCGAAGCCGGGTTGGTAGTGCCAGAGGATCAGATGGCCGCCGTGCTGGCCGGGTCACTAAACACCGGTCATGCAAAGCGGTTCGAGCCGAGGAAATGGGCTCTTGAACACATCTCCCCGGAAGTTTCCACCACCAAACTGGAACGCGCCATCCAAGCTCAACTCGGATGGCCGTCGCCGGTCAATCTCAAGGTGAAGATCAACGTTCCAGAACTGCGATACATGACCGCGCAAGCCGAGCCCGCCGAGCTGGTTCGACAGTGGATCGACGATCTCTGGTGACCCCCGCGGCGGAAGCAGTCGTTCAAGGGCTAACGCGGCGAAAAACTCAATGCCCGACGATACGGAGGTTGGTTGGCGCCGATGGCAATGTCGGCACTGTAGCGGTACAGGATGCATTGAGTCCCACGGAGCAGATACGGGCTCCCAGATCGGTGCCATCAGACGCGCCATTCTTACCTGGTCCGTCCAGAAGCGTGAAATCGCGACCGGAATAGTTCCTGAAGTTCGGAGTGCTAGACAGGGTGACCGTATTTCTCACGCTCGAAGGCGTTGCCGATGTGCTGAAAAACGCCCCCAATACGCGGATTGGCGCCGGAAACTGGGACGAGTAAATCAAATTGTGGTCCAGAACGGTCCGGCTTGCATCGACGGTCGCTACGTACGGATAGATGGCGACGCCGCGGAACTCGCTCCCGGTGAAATTAAAAATGAGATTGTCTTTGACGAGCGTGTCGACAGGACCCTGACATGTCGCAGTCTCCAATCGCACCCCGAATCCATTGTCAACTAGCGTGTTGTGCAGCAGGCGATTCCTGTCGCTGTTGATCGCATCGCAGGTGCCACCCTCCTCGAAAACTTTGATACCGCCGCCCGAGTTGTACACCAGATTGTTCTGGATCACGGAGTCATGCATCACCCATTGAATACCATTCTTGCTGACGTGATGGATTTTGTTGTTCTCGACGCGCGATGTCATGGTGCCGGGGTTGTTGTGCTTGTAGAAGATGCCGTCAACGAGGTTCGAGATTTCGTTGTTTCTCAAGACGATGTTGCCAGCCCGGAAGATTTTGATCCCGGTGCCTTGGTCCTCCGAGAGTCCACCGAGGATGCGCCCCGAGATGATGTTGTTCTGAATCAAGACGTTGCTCGCGCCGGATGCATCGAGATAGACGGCCCCAACATTGTCCTCGGTGACGACATCCGTGATGATACAGTTCTGTACCGTGATGTCATGACTCGCGACGTCGTAGGCCACATGCACGTTGGACATCGATCCGCGACGAATAGATAGGGTATCCAGTGTGATGTAGTTCCGCCCATCGATCCAGAAGATGGGTTTGCGTCCGGACGAGCGGGTATACCCACCGTCGACCACCGCCGTTTCCCCCGGGTAACCCTTGATAGTGATCGGATTGCCCGCGGTCCCCGAGGTTGCAAACCGGATCAGGCTTTCGGTATAGGTGCCACCACGAACGAGGGCTGTCTGTCCAGCCTGCAGCGTGGACGCTGCTTTTTGGACCGTTCGCCACGGGGCGGTGATAGATCCGGGGTTCGCGTCATTGCCGCTTGTCGACACGTAGTAGGTAGTACCTTGCGCCGAGATGAACGATTTGTTGGCGCTCGAGGCGACCATCAGCGCGACGATCGCTGCTATTGTGCGAACTCTCATCACAATCACCCGTCCTTCACTTGCTTGCGATACCGAATTGCGAAATCGGCAGCTGAGCGCTTGATGAATCGCCAGCCCCGTGCACCGCGCTCACGTCTCAAACACAACGTCGAGGAGCAGGGCGAACGCTGCAGAAACCGTTGCTCCGGTAGACGTGGTTGACATCGACGCTGTCAATCAGCGCCAACAGTAATTCGAAGATTCGTTGGTCGACCGGGCATGTTGCTCGCCGAGAGGCAGCCAATCGGTCGGGTCGAAATTACGATGTTGTCGATGAACCTGACGCGCGGGCCGGGCGCACCACGGTTCCAGAAGTTCTCGAAGGCAACGGCATTGATTCCGTAATCTTGCCAGGACCCCACCCAGTTGAGGCCGGACTTGGCAGCCTCGACCCTTCCATCGATACGCAGTTCAAAGAGCCCGTCGGAAAGACCGGGAGTATTGAGCTTGGCATGCGATTCGATGCAGTACCATCGATCGGCGTTGGCGGCCGCGAACACCTCCGTGGTTCCCCTGGACCAGCCGAGCCAACGCAGGTTGTCGAAGTCGTTGTACCGCGTGGTAACCAAATTGTTGTTGGCATCAATGCCTGAGGCGGGGTCGATGAGCAGGATGTCGCCATTGCCGTCTCCCCAGACGTGGGCAATCATCGCCTGCGCCCAAGACGACGACGCGAAGATGGTCGCTCGCGAGAGCTTATAGGGATTGCCAGACCAGCCTGGCGCCATCTTGAGATACTGGCGCCAATAAATTTCCCTGAAGTTCTGCGTTCCGTGACTCTGCGATCGAATCGGGTTTCGGCCGAACATCCGCTTGAATCCGCCCGCCTGCTCCTCACCTGTCTGCCACACCACTTGCAAGCCAGTAGAGTTACCGAACCCCACGCCTGCAACCGGCACGAACTCCCCGCCATTGGAATCGTAATCGTAATACTTCGTCCCGAGCGGCGTTCCGTCCTCGAAATCATCACACCAAATCACACCCGAATCCGGAGCCGAGCCTCCAGGGCAAGTCGGCTCAACCGCAAGGGTCGGCGACGTGGGCGAGGAGGCCACCACCATCACCGCTGTCGAAGCGAACACTGCGAGCAAACGCCAATGGCGACGTGACGACATATTCCTTGTATTCCTTCAAATCCTTCCGAACGATCCGGGATGCAGGCCGAGCCCATCCATGAAGCAAACATCGGGCCATCTGCGTTCTGAGTGGAGGCCGCCAAAAGTTGAGGAGCTCTCGCGCCTCGCCCGCCCACAGGCGTCGAAAAAGCGTGCCTCACTGACGAAATCGAAAAGTCACCGTCGCGACGGACCGAGGGGGAGGGTTTGTTCAACTGCGACCATGAATGCCGGCTTCTCGACGCTGACCTGCTTGACCATCTCCTCTCGTGTTGCATCATCGAGGACGTTTATGTCGTATTGAGATTCTGGGAAGTCACGTCCTGGCAACGCGCGCAGTCTCCCTTCGTAAGCCTCCACTGACGAAATCTTTCGAGCCGGGTTCCCAGCCCAGAGTTCGCCAGCCGGCACTCGTGCGACTAGGACCGAGCCGGCCCCAAGGATGCTGCCATCACCCAACTCTGACCCGGGCAAGAGAATGCTCCCGGCCCCCACGAACGCATTCTTCCCGACGCGAACAGCCTGAATCTTCGTCTTGCCAATCACCTTCAGCGTGCTCGCGTCGTGAGCGAGAATCGTGACATTTGGCCCGAAAACAGCGCCGTCCTCGATCGAAATCAGGTGGCAGTGTGAAGGGTCCAAGAAGAAACCATCATTCAGATAGACCCCTGTGCCCAATCGCAGTCCACTGCGCACGAGACGAGAAACGTATCGGCGCCTACGAATGACGCGCAGCCAGCCTAACAAGCGGTCTCCTTTCCGGATCCGATGGGCCGCAAACAACGGATTCGTGCAATTTCTTCCGGATTGTGAAGTTTCTACCCGTCCCTGTCACGCTCGGTCCCGAATCCGTGTCGAGGGCCGAACAGACCTTGTGACACCGGCTACCTGCGTCCGGACTGCCGAAACCGTGCTGGAACGCGTTGGATCCAGCTCTACATTTCCGGTCAGGATGCGGGGGCCGCTGGCTTCCGGTCTGTGACGGTTTCGAGCATATCCCTGAATCTGTCCAGATAACCAGATTCGGAAAGGTGCTGGTTGACGTAGCCAAGCCCATTCCTGGCTAATCGAGCCGCATAATCAGGGTCACCCATGACCTGCCGCATCTTGGCGGTGAGATCCGCTACATCGTCTGACCGGAACAGGAGCCCGTTATCCCCATGGCTGATCACGAACGGAATGCCATCCACCGCGGAACCGATGACCGGCTTTTCGGAAGCCATCGCTTCAAGGATGACCCGACCCATGGCCTCGGTGCGCGACGGGAGAACGAAGAGTGAACACTCGGACATGAGCTTGATCACTTCCGGGTACTCAACCGGATCTCCGAAATGGACGCGATCGTTGCCGCTCGCTAACGACTCGAAAGGGGCCCGGTCGGGGCAGAAACCGAAGATCTTGAGCGACCATTCCGGAAACTCATCCCGCAATCCGTTGAATGCCTTGATCAGAACATCGACCCCCTTGAGCTTCCAGGGATATCCGATGAACAGAGCGTATTTCTCCGCTGCCTTCACTCCGCGAAAACGGCGAACCGGCACGTAATCAGCAAACGAGTGCACCGAGCGAGGGTGCACCATTGCCTCGAACGCTCGGAGCTGTTCGGCGTAGAGTAGCTTCACGCCATCTGCTTTCGAGACAACGTAGGGCAATACGTGCGAGACGTACAGCCACCGAAGCCGAGCCTTGAATCCGCGTTGGTTGCCCTCAAATCTAAATGCCGATTCGAACTGTCCTCTAATCTCGACGATTACTCGGGCACCGGTCAGATACCGCAACGCTATCGCGATCAAACCAGAGACCAGTGGATCGGGAGCAAGGATGACGTCATACTTCTTCCTGAACCAATGCCGATAAGCCCCTGTTACCAGCGCAAACACCGCAAATGCCGCGTTCCGAACGACCGTGGTCCGGCGGATTTTAGTTGGTAAATAAAGACCATGAAGCTCAAAGCGAGATAACCGAGCGCGATTGAACTCGCGATTATTCAAGACCGCGAAGATATCGCCCGAGTACAGAGTCGAAAGCAGAGCAAACTTGTCTTTCAGGGGGATCTGGTCAGGATAGTAAAATGGGCCCAGCGAGAGAAAGAGAAGCCGCTTTTCCATAGCCATCTGCTTCGTCTGATGCGTCGTGGGACCGACGTTCACGCGCGTCGCCGGCGGGCGCCAAATGCCACAGTTCGGGCGGCAAGGGCGCCAAGGAGTGGCAGGACGAACAACCACTCTTCGGATAGATAATTCCTCAAGGTCCCGGGGGTATTCAGCCAACCATAGACGAAGGCCGCCAGGCACAAGACCACGATGGCCATCCCAACCGTTTGGGAGCAGGCCAGACCAGCCGCGCAAGCGGCAAGCATTATCAGAGAGAGAGTTATTACGCTCCACCATGACAGGTGCTGCCGGACGATGTCGACCGCAAAGCTTGGCAGCGGGCCTGGCGCTTCATAAAGATCTGGGTAACCAAACTGGCTGATCGGGATGGTATCGGCCTGCGATTCGAAAGCTTTCAGCATTCGAATCTTCAAGCCAAGCTCATCATCGTGCATTAGTAGTAGGCGTTGTCTCGACGGCGTCAAGCCGTAGGTCGGCGAATCGTAGGGGATGAATGGCAACAGCCTGATGATGAACCGTAGCAATTTGCCGGGCGTCCGCTCAGCAACCAAGTAAGGGTTGTACTCAGATGCCAGAAGAAGGTCGATCTCTGGACTCGCACCGACCAGTTCGATCGCCAAGCGTCCCACCAGATCATGCTCCGAGTGTCCACCCTCCACCAGGGGTGCGATGATGCGGTCCGGCCGAATCGCGGCAATCAATTCGCGAAGGCGGGTCCGGGCGCTCGTAACCCGCTCCGCATTCCAGCCTTCGCGATCGGAAATGAAATCGAGGAAGACCAGGTCGACCGGCGCGGGTGCAAGCAGACGCCACGCTGATTTCGCCTCCCGAATCCGGATTTCAGCGAGGTTTGGGTTTGCATCCCTGGTCAGGTAGACAATGGTGGTAGCGCCGCCCAGTTTGGCATTCTGGATCGCAGCGCCGCCGGCCGTGATGACACAGTCGTCCTGATGGGGCGCGAGCACCAGTAACCTTGCGGGTGCAACGAATCGAGTGCCGGCGATCGGCGCTTGTGCGGCCGCAAGGGCACCCAGGACGGCAAGATTCAATAGGCAGATCCCACCAACAAGAGCAAAGGTCCGCGTCCCAAACCACCCGGCAAAAGGGCCCTTTCGCGAGTTACCTGTCTGCGTACGCGTTCCCTTTCGACGAAGACCGAATTGCGCCCCGTGAGTACACCGCCATCTTTCGGACCGTTGGTGGTGCCTGCCCTGGTTGATCTGAAACCCCTCCCAGCAGCGCCCGGCTACCGAGTACCTGAGAAATTCCAGGTCGGGCGAGAAGATGACGACCTGCCTTTTTACGCCAGTGACTTCGAAGACCTGATGAGGCACGGCGGTGGCTTTTAAGATGTCAATAAAGAGCCGAATGGTCGTGATCTCGCCATAGCGGTCAGCATCGTCAAAGAGGACGATGAACGACTTATTGAGAATATCAGGAACAAACTCCAACCAACCTGCTCTTGACCAGAGCGGCGTACCGCCAGGACCATCCACGAGTACCAGATCGAACTGTTTGCCGGCCAGATCGGCATCGGTCTTGTACCAGTCGGTTTCGACGAGCACATCAGTGCCGCGACATTTGAACTGCCGCTTGACCAACGGGGCGTACCGAAAATCGTGGCCTTGGCCGTTCCGCAAGACGTAGGGTCTCAACAGGCGGGTCCACTCTTCGTTGTGTTCCAGTGTCAGGATGTAGGCACTCGGGTTGGCTTCGAAGTAGAGGCTCAGGAGCTTCGTGGTCTGACCTGAGCCCAGCTCGAGGATGGATTGAGGACGGCGGATCCGCAGATACTTCCAGAGCAGAAGCATTAACGACGGATTCGCGGCGGCTCCGTCCAAGTAGAAATCATCAAGCCGATGCCCGTTGGAATAAAGGTTGGCATACAGATTCATTTCATAATGCAAGTCATTCAGTTTCGCACTGGCTCGCAGCTGCAGCAACACGACCAGAATAAGGACGACCGCCAAATACATCAGCGCGCCCAGGACGGCCGCGTTCTCCAGACCTGAGATGGCGAACCACGTGACCAGTAGAATCATAGCCGGCAGAGAGGCAAGCAACACTTCCTTCAACCGGCGTTGAGGACCAGCGATTGCCTCGCACCATAAGTTGATCAGTTTCGTCATGCCGGCGGTCTCATCCCACTCAGACCAGAGGCCACGTCAATTAGGGCCATGGTGAGCCAATCGACAGCGCATCGCAGCCGATTCTTTGATACGCCGCGCCGGCTCGTGGCTCCCAGGAAATTATGATGTGTAGTCGCGGCGATCGGTCAGCGGGTCGGGAACGCAAGCCGGGTCTCCGGCGGCCCCGTTATCGCTTCGACCGGCGCTGGCGCGCGGCACGCGCGGCCGAGCCAACGCCGCTTCGGTAAGCAGCTTTCCGCGGCGGTGAGCCTTGAAAATCATTATGAACAACGCGTCGAGGTCCGTCCGTTCGGTGACCCCAATTCGGTGCACCAGGACACCACCTGTGCCAGTGCCGCAGGCGTTAATACTAGCCGTCGCCATGACCTCATAACCGGCTTCCAGACAGACGTCAATCGCTTCTTGGTCGTAGGTTCCATTCGGGAAGCTGAAGATTGGCACGACCGCCAACCCATTCCTGCGAATCAAGGCAATGGATTCAGCGACTTCGACGCACTTCGCGGAACGGGAGAGAGGCGTAAAGATCGCGTGGTTCAGACCATGCGAACCAATCGAGATGCCTGCCGCGGCCATCTGCTCGACCTCGTCCCAGCTCATGACCGAACGGTCGGATCGTGGCGCGATGGCGAAATGATCCTCGAGCTGATCGAGAATGCCTTCGATCCGCGACAGCGGCAGCTTCTTGAGTTCGGCCAAAAGAGACTCATAAAGCGCGATGCGCTCGCGGAGCGGTGCTGTAGGAGGGAACGAACTCCATGAACGAGTGGTCGGAGGCATCGGCAGGCCTCCGGTCGACGCGACGTACCTGATTAGTTCACCAGGGTTGGCCGTTTGCACGACGGTCGCAAGGCGGTCGAACCAAAAGGCGCGGTCCGTACCGACCATGCCGGCTGTGACGAATACCGTCGCCGGAGCGCTCAACCGACGGAGCAACGGCAGCGCGTACTCGCAATTGTCCCGCCATCCGTCATCAAACGTTATCGCAAAGGACGCGCGATCACGGCGCGGCGCGCGAATCCATTGAAAGAGGTCGACATAGGACCATTGGGCCTGCAGCGTACGCAACAGATGCTCGAAGCGCTCCACCGAAATTGCCAGCCGATCGTTCCATGGCGAGATCTCATCAAGCGGCAATACACGATGAAACATAAGGACGATGCACGTCCCCTTGAGGTCTGCGATGCGAAAATAGACGTTCCTAAGGAACCACGCTGCTGCCTTCCTGGTGGCCAGTCTGGTGATGGTAGCTATTGGCATCGATCACCTGAACAGTAAGTGGAGGGCCTTCAATGGGCGTGTTGACAACGTCTGCTGACGGTCGAAGTGACAGGCGACTCGATAGGACACGATGAAGTTGACAACGATCAGCGCGTAGACGAGCAACACAGACGCGTTGAGCCTCAGGAAGATGACGTCGGCAGCCTTCGCGAAGCAAACGTGGATTGCAAAGAGCAGGAGGCTATTCCGGCCGAAGGCGCTCAACGTCGACACCAAGCGTGTCGAAGCTAAGTATGTCCACGACGCTGCGGTCAGAGAAAGCGCAATCGAAACGAGCGCCAGACCATTGATGAGCCCACCCACCGATAGCGGGAAGCGATTGACATCGAGGAACGGAGCGACCTCTTGGATGAAGAGTCCTGCGTGCCTGCTGTGCTTGAGGACGACGGCCAGACCGAGTAACGACCAGGCAGTGATGTGGAAGGCCTTGAGGCTGATTGGAAGCGAGTGGTCATTCCTGGAATACAGCGCGCCGCACCAGAACCCCAAAACGAAATATATCTGCCACAAGAGAAACGGAAAGACCGCGTCACCGCGCAAGCCCGGACTCAGCTGAGCAATCCAGAACGCCGCTGCGCTCGCGATCAGGGCGTAAGATTCCCAACGTCGTCGTGCCATCCACAGGAGAGCGGGACTCATTGCAGACGTTAGAACGAACAGCGGCAGTATGTGAAGCAGACCGACCTGATTCTCGAACAGAAAGGATTGACGAAGAAATAACAGGCCTGCCGGATCGTCGGAGTGAGACGTGACGAGAAGGAAATGAGGATAACTAACCAGCAGGACGAGGATGTACTGGACAATGAGTAGCTTGCAAGCCCGACCCAACAGACGGTTTGTGGTCTCGGACGGCTCGCGGGCAAACCGGCTGACGAAGTGCTGAGCGGTGACAAAGCCAGATAATAGCAAGAATCCATCCATCGCTATATCAAGATAATTGAGTAAGAGGCCGATTGGAGGCCAGAAAAACCGTGCGTAGTGGATCAAGAACATATCGACTATGACGGCGCCGCGAAGGAAATCGATGTAGGTGTCGCGATCTTGTCGAAGGCCAGACCTCTGCGGCTGGGTTGAGATGAGCGCGCTCATGTTCGCTCTGCTAGTCACGGAGCGTAGACATCGATTACCTGGACCGGATGTTCAATGGGCGCACCGGCCAATGAGCTTCGTGAGGCAGCCGCGCGATGTTTTGCGCCGCCCTCGGCGTGTGCGATTTGATCGCGACAGGCGACTTCAGCGCGATCACACGCTGTGCCAGGACGGCATTCAGGACAACAAGGTCCCAAAACCAGTTGTAATAGATGATGTCGTAAAACGCCATGTTCAGGAGAAACGCGGTGAGAGCCAAACCAAAGCCACGCGTCAATGCGCTTATCTCGGCTGACCGGTCGGGAAGGTGACGACCTGATCGCGACGTTCGACGATTCTGCCGCCAGAACTCGATCACGACGAGGAGATAGGCGGCGACGCCGACCAAACCGCCCTCGGAAAGAATCTGAAAATACCCATTGTGTAGGGCCCGACCCCAGATGCTGGCAGGGTCGAGATAGCGATCGCCGCGGTCGGGAATCCTCTCGACGTAGTCGGGAGCACGCACCCCGAAGTTGAGCGGGCCGACGCCGATGATGGGGTTGTCCTTGAACTCCTCCCAGGCAACACCCCAGAGAACCTTGCGATCGAAGCCGGTACCCTCCGAAGTGCCTTGGCTGATCGTGCCCATCTCTTGCCAGAAGGGGTTGGCCTCGCCGTTGGGCCCAGATGGAAACAGAACAATCGCGGCACCGTAGATCAAGGCGCCGGCCGCCAGAGTACCGGCCATGTTGGCGAGGATGCGCCTACCAATAAGCATTCTGAGAAGCAGAATGATCAGCAGCGATATGAATGCGCCCCGCGCAAAAGACGCCACCACCCCGCAGAGGCTCAGCCCGATAGCGAGCGAGGCCGCGATTCTGGCTCGTATCGTAACTGCAGAACCGATGTATTGCGAACAATATGCGACACCAATGCACATCAATGGGCCAAAGGAGTCCTCTTCATTGAGCACGTTGTCCCATCTGACCAAGCCGCCGCCGGCAATGCCCCACAGGGCCATATAGAGAAACTGTGCAGCGAACAAACCTGCCAATGTCTTAACTCGATCGAGCGAGTCCGCAAATGATACGGTCGCAACAGCCAAGAGTAACAACTCGACCATGAAGCGAACGATCGTAAAGCTGCGGCCGATATTGTCCACGAAGGGTGAACAGGCGACGAGGAAGCCAGCATAGAGGGCGACGGTCCTCAGGCCGCCCGCCTGGCGGCGCTGGGAGCCGACCAAGCAGCAAACGAGGGCGAGCAGCAAGACGGTGGGTATGACACGGAAAATCGTCAGCGGCGGAATGTAGTAGGACAGCACCCATTCGGGCCGGAACAGCCTCAAAAACCAGGCCGCCAACAATAGGCGCCAGCCGACAATCGCGATCGGGCTGTCGGCGTCGCCGCGACGACGGTCCGCCATAACCTCGTCCACGGGTCGATTAACGACTGACGAGCCCATGACGCTCATCGCATTTCACTCTGGCTGCGAGCTTGCCGCGGAAGCACTTCAAGGAGGCATTGAAGCTGTGATTTCCAGTGCTGTCTGAGCCGCTCGCCGAGAAGCCGAATTTCCGAACTCAATTTCGATGATTCACGTAGAGTATCGCCGATTGCCGTTACCAAGTCATCGGCAGAGTTGTCGGTGTAACGAACCCCCTGGCTGAAATGCGCCCGGGTCACATCGGAGTCGGACAAGATTAGAGGTTTCCCCGCAGCCACTCCCTCGTATGCCCCGCACACAAGGCAATTTGCTCGGGTGGTCAAATCGACGACAATATCGACGCTGTGGAGAAGCTCGACGTAGTCGGCCTCCGGTAGAAACCCCGTGAAGACGACATTGGGCGGGGCCGAGGCCTTTAACGCGGCTCGTTGGCGGCCAGGGTTGCCCGTAATATAAACGATAATATCTGGAGCCAGACGCGAAGCGGCGTGGATCAGTTCCCGGTAGGGCTCGTCGGCTGCAAACGTACAAATGAAGAGCACCGTGGACTGACGAGCTGCCACGCTCTGCATTTTCCGCGATGGGAGATTGGGTATCGGGTCGGGGAGCACGAAGGGCCGTCCGCCCGCGGCCGCTACCACCTCAGCCAGGTTGGTGTTCGAAACAATGGTGAGAAACGCGTGCCGAACCACCCACCGGTACAGCCACCGAAGTCGCGACAGATTCGTTGACGCGAGCGGGATTATTGCCGCGTTGTGAGCGTCGACGATGACAGTCAGGCCAAGCAGGCCCGCACTGAGAACCGCCGCTGCCGCGAGAACCACCGAGGGGTTTTGCACGAACAAGATCCGTGGCCGCTCGGCCAAGATCCGCCGGAGGGTGAAGGTGAGCGCAGCGAGGTATCTAAGCGGGCCATACGGCGATGCGTCGATCTCGGCCAAGGGGATGTGCAGTGCCTCAGCAATTCCACGGTTTCGCCGCTGGCGCTCCCATGACACCCATAAGGCAGGCAGGGGTTTTGCGAGCATGAGAGACGCTACGTTTCTACGCGGTCCTGATCGCACCGCCGACCCAGCTGACCAGCCTCGCAAACAATGCTTCCTGCGACTCCTCGTCAGTGAAGGTGTGATTGGCACGCTGTATGGTCGTGAGTTCGAAGCCGCTCTCCTCGAGGGGGAATGTCGCGAGAAAGAGCTCACGAAATTCAGTCCAGAGATAGTCGTTCTCGCCGTATACGAAAAGAAGGCGACGATGGGGACTTAGTGCGCGGCGAAAAGCCTGCAGGACGATCGCATTTACATCTGGGTTGACACCTCGTTGCCGTCGCATTAGTGCCTTCGCGCGGCTCACCAATACAGCAAGGAACGTTCGGTAGTCGGTCTGCAGCGTGATCAAGCGTTTCCAGGCTGCGGCTGAGGCGGTCTTCCGAATGTACCTGTGCATCTCGGCCTTGATAAAGCTGTCGACGCGGCTGCTGACGTCCTCAGAAGATGACTGCACCCGCACCGGCATGCCGACCATGGCGACGCCGGCGATAGCTGGATGAAGGTCGGCCACGTGGAGTGCGGTTGAAGCTCCCCCGCAGAGCCCGATCAGTAGTACTCTGCTGACCCGAGTTTCTGACAGCAGGAAATCTATTGCCGAGAGTGTGTCGGGGATCCACGCTCCTTCCACAATCCTTCGGTAGAGCGCGTGAATCGGTTCGCCGTCTGGCGGCGTCACCCAATCGCCCTCGCTTTCTCCGACGCCACGGGCATCGAATCGGAACGTGGGCACTCCGAGGGGTTCCAAACGGCGGGCGATCTTGGAGGAGATTCGGTGGGCGCCCGAGCGATCGAGTGGCCCCTGGTTAAGGATAATCACGCCGATCGACGATGGACGCTGGGAGTCATCTGCCAGGAGGTTTCCATAGAGGCGGTAACCATCGCAGTCAAATGAAACGAGCCGTCCCATTTCGGCTGTCGTCATGCTAGCCTTGGGTCCGATTGCTGCCACGCATCGCGAGCCACTCCATCGTCGGATCGAGGTGCGGCAGCGGTGCTGTCGAATAATGCTTGGGCTCTTTCCAAAAAGCTGCCGATTGAACCCTCTTTGAAGTCCACGCTGGAAGGGCGCCGACCTGAGGATCGAGAGACCGACTTGTCAGGATCAATCCTCGGTGGCCCCAACGCTTCATCGCCGCACGCGCGTCAAACGATGCGAGTTCGGTGATGAAATCGTCGGCCAACGCGTAGCCATTCACGCTGACCGAATTGCCAGCGCGAGCATCAGCGATCAGCTGGTTGCGGTCACGGACCATCTTACCGAATGCGACCATCTGACCTGCCAAGTTGACTCGCAGCAAATCGTTGAGATAGGCCATCGGATCGATCACTGGGTCCCAGAGAACCACATCGAGATCCACAGCCAGTTGCAGGGCCGCCGCCAACGCGATCAGGCCGCCCAGGCGAACGCCGATCATCGCAGGGCTGAAACCGGAGCAGTCCGCCAGGAACCGCCACGCCAAAAGCGCGTTCTCGACCCGCGATCGGATAGTTGTCGATTCGAAATCTCCATCGCTTTCACCTTGGCCGAGATAGTCGAACCGCATGACCGCGGCCCCTCGCGCCGCTAGTGCACGCGCCGCTGTCACCAAAGGTCGGAGGGCGTACAACTGCTCTTCGCCGTCAGCCGGGACCATTAGGATCGCCATCGTCGGCCGGACCGCCGGCGAGTACAGCATGCCGTGGACGCGGCCGTTCCGCGTATCGAACGAAAGAGGCTTTTCCGTGACGTCTCTGAAGAGCCGGCGAAACACTATCGACTCGTCGCGGAGGCTGCGTTACCGCCGCGGCTGACAGCGTCGGACAGAACTTTCATAAACACCTGTGCTGCACGGCGCTGACCCTCGGCGTTCAAATGTCCACCGTCCGTGGTCATCGCCGTCGACAGGTGCGGAGTTCGGTCGCCAGGTGGGGCGTCGGATTCGAGCGACTCGATGTCGAAGATGGATTCCGCAGGATAGCGGCTTCGAATGAGCTCGCTCAGCTCATGTCGCCGCTGATTGTCCAGTGTGGTCGGAACTGGAAGCCGAAGCCACTCGCGTATAACGGCCCGCCAATCGCCATCCCTCGCCATCAGCGGAACGGTCGCGTGAACAAATCTGATTGACGGATATTCAACCGCGAGTGCATCGATCGCGGACGTGTAGGCCGAAAAAACATCCCGGACGTCGGTGTCCTTGCGAACGTCCCAAAAGCAAAACTTCAGAAGCGCCACGTCCACGGTTGAACCCAAGCCACCCTCGAGGGTCGCCTTGAACGCACGTATCTTCGAAAGAGGGTCGCCGTTCTGACCAATTTCGATGTGCATCAACGCGGCACCTCGGCTCGGTGGGCCTGTTGAGAGGTCGAAGACATTGAGTGTGGGTATGGACCGGGCTCTCTCCAGTTGTTCGATTCCGGAAAGGATGTTCCAGCCCACCGATTGGTGGGCGAAGAAGATCCGGGCCGAGGCCAGAGGCGTTAACGCTCGTGCATCGACAGATACCGGGTCAGGCACGGTTCGTGCGCCAACACTGTTGCATCCGGTATTTGTCATTCCACTGAAGAGAAGGGCAACAACCAAGGTGAAGTGCGTCGCATTCATACGGCATCACCGCTCGACGATATCCGGACGCCGAGAGGGCTCCCAGACCACGAACCGCCGACCGCGGACCACATTGATCCAAGCGTGCAGAATCGCAACGTTCGCGTTGACGAAGAACATCACGGCCCTCAGGAACATCAACCGAGGCGGGTTACGAGCCACGATGGCCATTCCGTAAATCACCAGTTGAGCGGCGGCAGCCGCTGCGAACAAGCGAGAGGCCGGGATCAACAGAACGCTAGCAATCAGAATCGCGGCCAGGGCGAACGGAACGGTCCAGCGGCACAGCTTGTGGCTGAAGATCTGCCAGGACGCCAAACCGTATCGTAAGGGATTCATCACATCGGCGTTGCGTGAGAGGGCGACGATTCCCCGGGTAATCGTTCGAACCTTACGATCGTACTCCCTGGCATTGTCAGCCAGATCCTGATAGTAGCCTACGACCTCGGGATCCGAAACCCCTCGCAGCCCGAGTCGAACCGAGCTCAACAGGGCCGCGAAATCACTGGGCACGTCGACGGCCCAGTTGGCGCACACTTCACGTCGCGCGGCGAAGAATGAACCGCTCAGCCCGACAACGCTGCCAATGGACGATTCCAGCGTTCTCAGCATCATTTCGTAGCGGACGTACAAGCCCTCGCCGCTAATCTGTCCGGCCGCGTCGGTGAGGCGATCAACGCTGCTGACACATCCCACATCCGAGCTTGCAAAGTTGCGGACGACCTGGCGCAGCGCGTGCCGATCGACCCGGGTGGAGACATCCGAGAAGACAAGAATCTGACCGGACGAGACCGAAATGGCGAGCTTCTGAGCCGCCTCTTTACCGCGACGCTCCGGCGAAACGACGAGCCGCACGCGATCCGAGCGCAAACCCTCCACGATGGCATGCGTACCATCGGTCGAGCAGTCGGACGCGACAATGATCTCGAGAAGATTCGGCGGGTAGTCCAGTTGTAGGGTGTCCGCCAGCTTCGCGCCGATTCGCCGCTCCTCATTGTGCGCCGCGATAATGAACGAGATCGTTGGCGAGATATCCAGACCATGGACTGGGCGATTTCGCACTTGCCGTATCGCAATGAGCGCGAGCGGATACCCCACGTACGTATACACCACGAAGGCAGCGCAGATCGAGAATACCAGGATGATCACGAGGCAGCTCCTGCGTTTAGCACGGATCCGAGGAGCGAGCAAATCTGCCTCGCATCGTCGTCGGTCACGAATGGATGAACCGGTACGGTTAGCAGGCAGCCCGCCAGCCGCGCCGCATTCGGGAACGTCCGCCCGTCACAGTAGCCCCGCAGAGCGGGAATTTCGCTCAGGTCGGTTGGATACACCGCGCCGAAACCAAGTCCATGATGCTCCGATTCGTCAAGCAGCCTGTCGCGCGCCGCGCGCGATTCACACAGAATCGGAAGCCGAATGGCTGGCACGGCGGGTCGGAGGTGACGCGCCGTGAGAGTGTCCAGGATTTCGGCGATGCGGTCTGCCCTCGCCGCTTGGGAGGTGAGCAATCGCTCCTTCCAGCGGACAAGGAGGGCGGCCTGAACCGCACCCATCGGGCCGACTGAGAACTCTGTAGAGTAAAGAGTCTCACCGAGTCGAAGAAAGGGCAATGATGCGGGAATCCAATAGAGGTTCGGACGCAGGAAGACATAAAGCGCGACTGCTTGCAGTAGCACAGATACGTTGTGCTTCACCCCAGCAGGTCGTCGTGCATCCAGTTCAACTCTGATTCTCACGGGCAATGTCGTCCGATGCGGTAAGAATCATCCCACCGTGGACGCTGGTGACTGTCTTTCCCCGGCCGAAGCTGAACAACCCTACGTCACCGAGAGTGCCCAGATTGCCGGACGCGGTCCGGCAGCCAAACGCCTGAGCGGCATCATCTATCACGAAGGCGCCATGACGGCGGCACAGTGTCTTTGTGCGCCCGATATCCGCGACTAATCCGAACAGATGCGACGACACCACCGCTAGCGGCCTGGTTTCCGCGACGAGCGCCTCGAGTTGCTCGAACTGATAGTCGAGCGTTTCAACCTCGACATCGCACAGTGCTGGCTCCAGCCCCGCTCTTGCCACCGCGGCTGGCACCGAAAAACATGTATATGCGGGCAGGATAACCGTACGCCTCGTCGATAGCCGCTGCAGGGCGCGCAATACCAAGGTCAAAGCCGCGCGACCACTCGACGTGAGAAAGACGTGTTGAATCCCGAGCGCCGAGGCCAGATCCCGCTGCAAAGCGGAAGTCTCGCCAACCCGCCAAAGAGCAGACAATCCCAATCCCAAATCGCTGAATGAAAACGGGGCGGCGGCCGGGGCGAGCCGACGAAACGTCACGGGAGACCACTGACAATGGGCGGGCCGAGAAACCGCGTCAGCCCCACCGGCAAACGACGCCAGATGTTTACCGCAACTCTGTATCGTGGGCTGCTCGGCGACAAATCGGGGAGACGCCCGCCGGCAGGCACCCAATACTGCCAGTTCAGCGGCAACGGGAGCGCCCCCCATTGCTGCTTAAACCGGTACGGGCCGCTATCGGGACTCGACCGGCCGAAATCGAAAGTCGTATAACCAGCGTCGCACCCATACTTCAAGACATTCCAGTACAACAGCATATTGGGGCTAAGGCGACTCACACGACGTAGCGATGACGCCCAGGGGATCTCGAGCACTTCACGAAATCCGATCAGAAACCCCGCTGCAACCGGTTCTCCCCGCAAATAGACCGAGCAGATCCGCGCCTGTGGTAATTCGCCGAGGATGGCGTCGAAGAAGCGCTTGCCATACACCGGCGTTCCAAGGTCGCGCATGTTGGTGGTGAAGACCTCGTAGAACGAGTCGAGCTCCTCGTGACGGCCGATCCGAATCGACGTGTCCTCCTGCTGGGCGCGCTTGATTTGAGTCCGGAGTTTCGCCGGAAAGGCTTTCCAAAGCGCATCGGAACTGGATGGCAGGTTCAGCCGCATTGCAACCTTCGACACTCTGGTGCGAAGACCGAGCGCGACGGGTGTCGTCAATCGAAGCTCGAGGTGAGCAACCCGATTCTCCGCCGCAAGGCGAACAGCCTCGTCGGTAAGCGGTCGCCACGAGTCGTCGCTGACTGAACAGGGGCCACCATAGTTCACATACGGCATCGAAACCATGAAATCACCGAAAAGGCGGCTTTTGAGCCGCACAATCGGCAACACTCCATCAAGCTGCCCTAACGGGTCACTGCTCGCGAGGTAGTACGCGCGATGCCCAAACACACGCTCGATGATCCGTCGCCACGCGGTCAGGTGGTAGACGTGAGCGGCGGGACACTGGTTGACGAACCCATCCCATTCCGCGTCATCCGCGTCAGTGCACAGTCTAACCATGACTACTGTCAGCTACAGCGAGGTGTGGGAATCATAACCAAGGATCTCAAAATACACGCGAGGGAGGCCACCGGTGTGCGCGTGGCGAGCCGCGTTCGTGATTGGTCGAGCACAGCCGGCCGCTTATCCATAGAGTTCCTGCACCCGCCTCGCGCATTCGGCGGCCGAGAACGTGGTCGCGACCCTCTCTCTTGCGCAAGCTCCCACGGTCTGGCGCATCAGCGGGAGTGTCAACACTCGGTTCAGACAAGCGGCGAGTGCTTTGTGATCACCCGGTGGCAACAGCAGCCCGGACCGCCCAGACTCCAACACTTCCCGTGGTCCGCCATGATCGGTAGCAATCACGGTCTTTCCGAGTGCCATCCCCTCCAGCAGGACGCGCCCCATTGGTTCCGGCAGTACGGAGGTGTGAACGACGACGTCCACGGTGTTCAGGATCGCCGGAACGTCGGAGCGATAGCCTGTCAAGATCACGCGATCCTTGAGGCCCAACGCCGCAATCGACTCCAGCACCTGTGAGTAATATTGTTGACTGGACGCGTCGGTTGGTGTCGCACCAACCAGTAACACTCGCCATCGCAGGCCGCGGTCAAGCTCCGGGAGAGCTCTGAGCAGCACGTCCTGGCCCTTCCACGATTGAAAGTTGCCGACCAGTCCAATCAGCAACTCGTCTGGCGCAATGCCCAACTCCGATCGAACTTGTGCTGGATCAGTCGCTCGCGCCATGCGGGCAAAGGTGTCAATGTCGATTCCGTTATAGATCTGGACAATTCGGCTCGCCAGATATGGAGCGCGAGCGACAAGATCAGCTTCGACACTGCGCGAAATGCAAACGATGTGGTCGAGGCGTTTTGCGGCGTGTGTCGGTCCCGAATAACCGCGCTGATGCGTGATCCATTTCGCACCGGTGAGTCGTGCGGCGAGCAGCCACTCGAGACCAGCAGACTCTACGGAGTTGTTTAAATGGATCACATCGGGACGAACGTGGGCCACGGTTACTGCGATACGGCTCAGTTCGTCGGTGCGAGCCTGAATCAGATTTCTCGCCTTTCTGACGGCCAGGGCGACGAGCCGGGCCGGCGCGGCATTGTGAAGAGAGTGGCCGGGCCCATGAGGCTGCCGCGCTTGGAGATCAATCAAGGACGCGTGTTTCTTGAATTCGTCAATGAGTGGGTGATTTTGATAGAAACCAACGACCGGTTCGAACCGTGCACGGTCGAGGTGCTTCACCAACAACAGAAGGGAATGATGGGATCCGCCAATGGTTCCGTCTCGGTTCTGCTCGACGAATAAGATCCGTTTCCGACTCATTGAGACCCGTCGCCGTGCCATTGGTTCAGGACGTCCTCATAGAGGGCTTCGTAGCGCGAGGCCATCTGTTCGGCCGTGAACCTGGCGAGAAATCTCTCATAACCAGCGCGGCCCATTTCTCTGGCGACCGTCGGGTTTGACAAGACGTCGATGAGCAGTTTCGAGAGCAATGAGCAATCCCGTTCAGGCAGCAGAACGCCGGTGACGCCATCCTCGACCACCTCAGGTACGCCGCCGACAGCGGTGGCGACAATGGGCTTCTGCAGGGCCATCGCCTCGAGCAGAGTCATTGGCATCCCT
Source organism: uncultured Acidobacteriota bacterium (assembly GCA_963709325.1). Lineage (GTDB taxonomy): Bacteria > Acidobacteriota > Vicinamibacteria > Vicinamibacterales > UBA2999 > VFZN01. The sequence continues at coordinate 2,879,679 of CAVPVV010000003.1, forward strand.
TCCCAATAGGACGTCTGAACAAAGCAATCGAACGTTCCGATAAGGTCAGCGGCGTCCAACCGAAAGCCGGTAAAGAGCACCCGCGCGTCAATGCCCCGTTGCTGAGCGTGATGACGCAGCGCAGCATCCTCCGATCCACTCCCGACGATGACGAACCTGGCGTTTGGGACCGCGTCAAGCACCGCCGGGGCGGCATCGAGTAAGAGGTCAAGGCCCTTCTGGGTTTCTAAGCGTGCCACCGTTCCGACGATGAGTTCGTCCGCACCAATCCCGAGGTCACAGCGAAGAGAGGCAAAGATATCGCCGGATGTCTGCCGGCGAGCCAACCCGTTGTAAATGGTGGTGAGTTTCCGCTCCGAGATTCCTTGATGGCGTATAAGGTCGGAGCGCGAGTCTTCAGAGACGGCCACGAATGCACCGGCGAAGCGGGATGCGGTCCTTTCAAGCCATCGCCACCGCCGAGACGTCGGATATGCCTTGCAATGATCAGTGTTCACAAGTGGAACCGGAACCAAGCGTGTTCCGATCGTTGCGTCGACAAAGGCGGGAGTGTGGTGTGTGTGAACGAGGTCAACCCCCTCTTGTCTGAAAATGCGCGCCAGTTCGAGGCCGCGTAGATATTTCCCTGCTTTCGACTGCTTGGAACAGACGAGAACCCGCACGCCTTCGGCCTCGAGGATGTCGGCCAGCAACCCACGTTCACCCGTGCAGCAAAGGGATAAGCGATACCGCGTAGGATCGATATGGCGGCAGAGCTCCATCACGACTCGCTCCAGGCCGCCAATAACGGTGCCGAACGTCACTTGCATCACATGAACGCGACTGTCACCCGATCTTCGTGTCCGGGTGGCGTTGCTCGACAGCCTGAGGCGGTCCACTCGAGGCCCCTCACTCGTCACGGGTGGCGGAACGAGTCCGACTCCGATACAGCGCCGCGTAGCGGGTGGCCATGTCAGCCGCCGAGAATCCTGTCGCGACCCGCGAACGAGCCGCGGTGGACCGTCGCTCCCAGAGCCCGTCGTCGGCAATAAGGTCAGCACACGCGCTCGCGAAATCAGCCGGCTGCCTCGATTGAATCAGTGAGCCGTTCACGCCATCTTGGACCAATTCAGGTATTCCTCCTACCGCCGCGGCGACCACGGGCGTACCAACCGCCATGGCTTCGAGAACGCTCAGTGGCAGCCCTTCTGAAGCCGATGTGTTGACATAGATATCCAGCGACCGATAGAACGACGCAGGCTCCAAAGTGGGCTCTGCGATCGCGAAACAATCGCCGAGGCCAAGGCTGGTGGCTCGGGAAAGGAGAAGACTGCGGTCTGGTCCTGAACCAAGAATCGAGAATCGAGACTGAGCAAACGTCGCGCGCAGAATTGCCGCCATCTCCAGGAATAGCTCGAAGCCTTTGACTGGCACCAAGCGTCCAACTGAGCCGATGTGTACGATCGGCGATTTGACGCGTTCGGTCGTCTCCTCAGATATCCGAATGCCGTTCGGAATGGCGCAGACCGTCCTGGCGGGGAATTCGTAATCCTCGATCAGCGCGTCACGAAGGTTAGACGAGACGGCCACAACGGTGTCGAATCGGTGACGCAGCAGACCGAACGTCGTTCGCGATTGGACAGCGTACCAGGGACGCAAATTCCGCGAGGGTTCCGGGAGCCCATGTACGGTGGCGATCAAACGCGCTCTTAGCCACGGTGCCAGGGCAGCGGCGAGATAGTGTTCCTTGTATCGATGCGAGTGCAGTACGTCAACCCGACGCGAGCGCAACAGATCGGCAGCCTTCCGCAAAATGCCGATACACGAGGTCGAGGTTTCTGGGACGACATGCACTTCCACCCCGGCAGCCGCGAGCCGCTCCACGAGCGCTCCTTCGTTAAGGCAGATGGCAACGACATCGCATTGGAAACGAGGGTCGCGCAGCTGGCAAAGCAGATGCCACACCATCACTTCGGCCCCGGCCCACTGATCCCCGGAAAGCAGGTGAGCGATGGACAGGGCGGCTGTTGGGCGTTCGATTGTCACTTTCCGCGAGACTCAGAAGAAGTCCGGATCGTGCCAATCAATGGCGGGCCGCCGCCGGCATTCGTCGACCAACGCGCGGGCGCGTCTATGACCAAGCCGATTCACGAGCAGTCGTAAGACTCCGCCCAGAAGGCGAGGCGTTAACCGCGGTCTGGCGTGCAATTCCCCAGCGATAGCTGCGATGTCTCGAGAGTCCAGCCCGGCGGCGTTCGCCAGCAAGTGAGCGGCGAAGTCGTCCTGACGATACACGCTCAAGCTCAGAACCCAAGCAGCCAAGTCGCGGTGCGGACGGGCATCGTGACCATCGTCGAGGAGCCGTCGATTGTAGTACAGCACATCTCCGTGGACGATCTGTCCGCCGGACGCGCTAATCTCGATCATCCCCGAATTCCGACGCCAGAACGTTCGACGTAATCCGAGCAACGCGAAGCCTTGTTCGCGCATGAACACATCGACATCAGCGAACAGAGGTTGATTGCGGTATTGCGGGTTGAACTCGACCTCGAGCTCCACCAGCTTCACGTCGCTAAGAACGGCTCGACCGCCGAGCAGAATCTCGAGTTCGGCTCCTTGCACGTCAATCTTCAAGACGTCTGGATGAAGCCGTTCGCTGGCGGCCACCGCATCCAGCGTAGTCGTACGAACTGTGGCCGTGTTGACGACCTGCATCGCCTCCTGAATCTCCGACGCGAACGGTGCGGTGAACTCGTAGTTCGGTTCGTACAATCCGGAGTAGCCGGGTGCCCGGCACTGGTTGAACGACCGTACGGTCTCAGTTGAGGCCAAGGCAAAGGGCAGGAACCGAAGGTTGGTGCCGTCAGTCCCCCGCTCGGCATTGAGTCTGTGGCATTCCTGCTCGTCGGCTTCGAAGCCGATCGCCTCCACCACCCGCCTGAACCTGTTCCATCGGGGGTGAACGCCGTCGCGGGCGCCGACGTCGACGACCTGGACCGGGCGGTTTGCAAGCAAGCTGGCGAGCATGGCGGCGTGTGAGCTCGAAACGTCCGATTCCAGCGGAGTCCGAGGGCGAACAAAGCTTCGCCCTCTCAGTCACAGCTCACCCGGCTGACAATGTCGAGCCGAGCGATTGGCGGGTGGTGGATACTATCTGAGCAAAGACTTCTCCATCGATCTAAGTAGCCAAGATTGCGAACAACGCCTTTGTTTGCACCAGATAGCTTGGTTTCTCAATCCCCGCTGCTCAGCCGCGTCAGTCGGCAAAATCACCTGCTTTGAAGACTTTTCTCCACCTAGGCTTTCGTCGTCGAGCTACCGTGTTTTCGCTCGCGAAAGTCATCTCCGGAGGCCGAGAGAGTCGACGCCCAGGAGCACACCCTGTCCACGAACTCCTTTTGGGCGGCAAGGGGAGTCACCGCATGGTCGATGTGCGGGATATAGGCGTACTGAATACGAGACAGGAAACGAGCCCCGCGAAAGCCATCGTGGAGTTGTCGCTCGTAGTTGTATTGCTCGATTGAATGTGTGAAGAGCAGGTAGATCCCGACACCACGGTCGGTGAGATGGTCCATCGCGACCCGGAACTCACTCGATGAGGGATGGTCAATCCCCACTCCATTTCTGGCCTGACGCGGCGATCGATTCACCAGGCTCGACAGGGTCTTCACTGAATAGGCACGGAGCTCCGGCCAGGTCATACGACTCAATCGACGCGATCGACGGACGAGAGCGGTCTTGAGCGTCGGGTACGCGAACCCGTCGAACATCAAGAGGCCACATACCCGAGGATCGTTGAGCGTGAGCCAGTAACCGTGGACGGCGCCGGAGCAAATGCCGACCACGATGAACCGCCGGATTCCGCGATCCCGTTCGAGGTAATCCATCACGATCTTCAGGTCGGCGATGCCTCTTTCGCGAAAGCCCATCCCGTCTCTGGCGTGCGGAGTATCGCCCAGCCCCGACAGATCCACCCGCACGCTTTCAATGCCGATCGAGGCGAGGGCCCGCGCGATTCGTACGTTGAGCCGGTGGGGTCCGATGCGATGAATGACGCCGGCATTCATCAGTAGGCAGCCGATTTGCGAGCCTTTGGCGTCCGGCTCGCAAACGACACCGACGAGCCGCTGGTCGGGTCCGAGGCAGACTGGGAATTCGTCCATCCTTCAGCCCCCGGCGGAGAGGAGGTCCACTAAACGCTGCAGTACGTCCATCGGAACGAGTGCCCGGTTCAGCGCCTCTTCGGTTGTCCATTCGAAATCATGCGTCATCGCTTGAAACTGGACCGATCGACCGCTTCTCCCTTGCTGGTCCATCCACGCGGCGAGCACGCGGTCCGTCGGTTTGCCGACAACTCTGACGTCGATCCGTTCCGGAACTGCGGAGAGATCGGCCACGAAGCGCGTCATCTGCTCCTGCAACCGCTTTGAAACCGCGAACCCAATCGCTTCCAACGGCGAGATGTTGTCGGCGCTGAGAGTCATCTGACCGCGCCAATCGTAACCGATGACACCGTAGGACGTGTCCAAGGCCTCGAGGTGCTTCCGGCGAATCTCGTCGACGTAGGCAGCTCCGTTTACCACCGGATCCCAAAGCAACACACCATTCAGCCGTTCATCTGCAGACGCGGCGGAGAGCAGCGCTAGGGCCGCTCCAAGACGCGAGCCGAGCCAGATTGCACGATTCACCCCGGACAGGCGCATCAGTTCGGCGTGGGCATCCAGTACGTCCTGACGCCATCCTTCCAGCTCGCCGTCTTGGTCCTCGCCACCCGAGTCACCAGCACCAAACAGATCAAATCGGAGGACGGGTACACCCACTCGCGAGAGCCTCTCGGCCAATACTCGGTACAGACGATGAACTCGGATCGCTTCCTGACCAAATGGGTTGATTAATAGAACCGCTGTGTTTGCAGCACAGCTACCGCCGCCGGGGTGAAGTATCCCGAACAATGAACGGCCGTTGGAACCAAAATAAAAAGGTGTCAGCGGCAAACCCAGCGGCCATGATACCGACCGCGCCAACAGCCGCAGAGTGCGACCTCAGTTATCTTTCAAGCCCAGCCGCAAGGCGACTCGGTCCAACCAGCCCGGTGTTTTCCGAGCCGGGGCTTCGGCGACATCACGTCCCTGTTCCGAATCGCCCTCAGCCCGATCGAGCCTCGCCGCCACCTGCTCCAGCGTCTCGAAAATGAGATGGCGGACGTGCAGGCGACGGCCAAGGCGCCGCTCGATTCTGTCAACAGCCTGCATCGCGAGCAACGAGTGTCCGCCGATGTCAAAGAAATTATCACTGACATCGATGTCGCTGACGCCAAGCAGCTCGTTCCACACCTCGGTAACCGCCCTTTCCGTCGAGGTGCGAGCCGTCAGCAGTGGTCGTTGACCCACACCGCGCAGTAATCCGTCCGAAGGCGTGCCACTGCCTGGCCGCGATCCTCCTGGCTTCAGGGTCACGGCCGTGGGAGCGAGGTTTACCAAGGCATCCGGCGAGGTCACCATCGTTTCTAGAACAGCCTCAAACATCTGCGCCCATTGTATCGCTGTCTGATGCCCGATGATGTCGGTATTGAACGTAAGTCCTCCCGAGAGACCGGCATTGTGCTGGAGGAACCAGAGACCCAGATCCTCGGCCGTCCCTCGCTGGAAGACGTATACCTGTTCCTGTTCCAACGGACCCCAGTGGCGAATGCGCTCGCGCGCGTCTTGAAAAGAGAAGAAGGTCTGATATACGGCCGCACGACTCTCGTCCCTCGGCATCTTCAGGTCACGGATTAACCGCTCGAGCGGGACATCGGGGTTCGCGAACGCGTCGAGTACCATCCGTCGGGTACGCTGAAGGACATCGGTGAAAGTATCACTCGAATGGACCTTTAGCCGAAGGGGAAGGACGTTGACGAAAGGCCCCATTACGTCATCGGCTTCCGGCATTTGGCGCCCCCGCCACGGAGTGCCGACGATTACTTCGGGTTGGCCGGTCAGTCGATGCAGCATGGCGACGTAAGTGGCAAGCAGCACCATGAACACCGTAGCGTCATGTTTCTGGCCATAATTCCGGACCGCTCCTGCTACAGACGACCCGATGTGCAGCCAGATTGTGGCTCCACCGCCGCTCATCCGAGCGGGCCGCGGCCGATCACTCGGCAACTTCAAGGCCTCCGGCAGCGGGGTCAGCACCGCCTTCCAGTAGTCGAGCTGCTCTCGCACTGCCGGGGTCTGGAGCCAGCTCGCCTGCCAGCGAGCGAAATCGCCGTACGTGATCACTGGCTCGCCGAGTGCCAACGGCTGTTCGCTCACATAAGACTCGTATAATGCCGCCATCTCCCGATGGAAGAGGTCGAACGACCAGCCGTCCCAGATGATGTGGTGCGGCATGAAGAACAGCACGTGTTCCGTTTCCGTGAGCCGGAACAGCGCGACCTGGAACAACGGCGGCTGATCAAGAGCAAAGCGATGGTCGACGAGCTTGTCCAGTCGTCGCATCAATTCGGCGTCGCGCTCGGCAGGCGGTACTGCAGACAAGTCTTCGACAGGGCGCATTGTTGCACGGAGTTCGGAGCAAATGCGCTGCACTGGGCGGCCGTCTCGCGCCGCAATGTAAGTGCGAAGAATCGACTGGCGGCGAATGATCTCGTTGAAGGCCCGTTCGAGACAATCGAGATCCAGAGGCCCACGCAAACGGTGGGCGGACGGGGTATTGTAGGTGACTCGGCCCGGTTCCAGCTGTTCGAGAAACCAGAGGCGCTGCTGCATCAACGATGTGGGCGCCTCCGATTGATCGGCTGCCCGACTGATCTTGCCGCCGCCCTCGGAGCGTTCTGAGTGACTGCTGAGCCATTCGGCCAGCTGGCGAGCCGTCGGGGCCTCGAACAGTGCTTGCATCGGAACTGGACGGTGAAGGGCCCGTTCCAGGCTGGTACTCAGCCGCGCCGCCAACAGCGAGTGTCCCCCTAGGGTAAAGAAATTGTCGTCGATCCCCAACTCTGCCAGGTTCAGCGCAGACTCCAGCGCCTCGAGCGCTACTTGCTCGAGTTCGTTTCGTGGAGCGACGCGATTCGGAGTCGAGTGGCTGACCGCCACCCAGGGGCTCGGAAGGGACCGCCGGTCGACCTTTCCGTTTGGCAGCAGGGGAAGCGTCGCAATTTCGACGAAGTGCTGCGGAATCATGTAATCGGGCAACCGTTCGCGGAGGTGAGAGCGAAGAGTGGCCGGTTCGGGGACAGCCTGCCGAGGGACGATGTAGGCAACGAGTCGGACGTCCCCAGGAGCGGCTTCGTGAGTCTCCACGACAGCACCTTGAATCGAGGAGTGCTCCGCGAGACAGGCTTCGATCTCACCGGGTTCGATACGGTAGCCGCGAACCTTGATCTGAAAATCGAGCCGGCCTTGATGCTCGAGCAGTTGGTCGTTGCGCCATTTTCCGCGATCGCCGGTACGATAGAGTCGGCTCGAACTGTGAGCCGCGAACGGATCAATCGCAAAGCGTTTGCTGGTCAGGTCTGGACGTTCGAAGTAACCGGAAGTCACGCCCTCACCGCCAATGCAAATTTCGCCGGGCACGCCTATCGGGCAGGGCTGACCACCCGGACCGAGGACCCAAATCGATGTGTTCGCGATCGGACGGCCGATCGCGACACCGCTCTCGTTCACGACCGCGGCGTCCACTTTCCAGACTGCCGACCACACGGTCGTTTCAGTAGGACCATACATGTTCCAGACCTCGCTGCTTCGCTCGAGAAGCACTCTAGCGAGATCCGGGGGCAAGGTTTCGCCGCCGACCAGGGCCTTGAAGGCGCCGCCCGGCCAGCCGGCGTCGATCACACTGCGCCACATTCCGGGCGTCGCCTGCATGATCGTTGCGCCAGTCCGCTCGAGCAACAGGCCCAGCTCGCGGCCATCCATTGCGGTCTCACGAGGGACGATGATTGCCTCAGCTCCGACCGTCAACGGGAGCATGAGCTCGAGCACGGAGATGTCAAATGACAACGTCGTAACCGCTGCGAGACGGTCGTTGATATTGATTCCCGGCTCACGCGCCATCGCGCATAGGAAGTTGACCACGGCGCGGTGCGGAACGACGACACCCTTCGGAGCACCGGTCGAGCCGGAGGTGTAGATGACGTAGGCAGGAGTCTCGGGGTCGCAATCGTTCGGACTCTCGGGATGCACGGTCATCGGCTGTTCCAGCCATGCCGTGTTGACATCGAGGTTGATGACCCTGCCTGCGACATCGGCTCGCCACGCTCGCGGCGCCGCTTTCTGATGCGATTCGGTTATGAGGAATGCCAGGTTCGCGTCCGCAGCGTAGTAGGCCAGTCGGGCCGGTGGAAACCCCGGGTCGAGTGGGACGTAGGCGCCACCTGCCCTGAGTACCCCGATCAGCGCCGTGATCGTGTCGAGGCCGCGCGTCATGCACAGCCCCACCCGATCACCAGGCGTCAGGCCGCGAGCGCGCAGATAACGAGCCAACTGATTGGAACGGCGGTCGAGATCGGCGTAAGTCAGGCAGCGTCCGTCGCACGAAACCGCTACCCGATCCGGTGTCGATGCGGCTTGCCGTACGAATGCCGAGTACATCAAATCGCTTCTTGGGAAATCAGTCGGGAGCGGCTGTAAAGCTTCCACTTCCCGGCGCAGCCCCGCCGATAGCCATGGCAAGGCTCCCAAAGGTAGTGAAGGATCCGCCGCCACTGACTCGAGCAGCGACTCGTACGCGTCGAGCCACCGCTCGACGGAACGTTCATCGAAGAGGCCGGTATTGTATTGACATTCGAGCCGGATCCCGTCGTCCACGTGCACGGCGTTCAAGGAGATCTCGAAGTTTTCGAACAGACGTGGAGTGGCCGAACATTCCACGGTGAGACCTGGAAATAAGTTCGAGCCGGGACGAATACCCGGATCAAGATTGAACATCGCGCTGACCAATGGCAGTCGGCTCGGATCCCTTCCGAGCGGCAGCTTCTTCAGCAACGTCCCATAGGTGAGCGCCTGATGTTCGAATGCGTCGAGCACGGTGGTCGACACGGATTGCAGGAAGTCGGTGAATGGCGTGTCCCGCTCCGCCCTGAGCCGTATTGGCAACAGGTTGACGCAGTGCCCGACGAGCTCGGTCATACCGCTGGCCGCCTGCCCCGCCGCCGGAACGCCGATAACCAGGTCCTCCTGATCAGTCAGTCGGTGGACAAGTGCGGCGAATGCGGCAAACAGCGTCGCAAATAGGCTGGATCGGGCCTGAGCGCCCAATCTGCGAACCGCGCTCACGACGTCGGCCCGGATATGGCGGTCAACCCGACGCGAATCGAACGTGCGCCGAGGTGGACGGGCCCTGTCCGAGGGAAGTTCGAGCGCCACGGATGCCGAACCCGCCAACGACTGAAGCCAGAATCGCTCGTGGTCCGCCATTTCAGGATTGGCTGCTTGTTCGGACGCCCACCTCACGTAGTCGGAGTAGCGCGCCGCGCTCGCCGGGGCGGCGCCGTCGCCCAGACGCTCACGGTACAGCGCCGCGAGATCCCGGGTAATGACACCCCACGACCACCCGTCGCACACGACATGGTGCGCGGTCATCAGGAGCAGATGATCATCGGCACCGAGGCAGTAGCAGACCGCTCGAAACAGGGGACCTTGACTCAGATCAAACGGTTCCGACGCCGCGGCGGCTCTTTCCTGTGACAAGGTGGTCGCGCGCTGAACGCTGGTTTGGCCGCTCAGATCGACTATCGGCAGAATGAACGAACCTGGCGCCGCGATCAGCAGCTCGGCCCCGTCAGGATCGACGGTCGATCGCAACGATTGGTGGCGAGCGACCAATTGATTGATCCCCGCCGCCAGGGCGGCGATGTCGAGCGGGCCCCGGAGGCGAAACTCAACCGACTCATTGAAGGCTAGCGAAGCGTACCGCCCGAGCCGGCTCGCGAGCCACACTTCTACCTGCGCCGGGCTCAGAGGAACGACTTCCTCGAGAAACCATCCCGGGCCCGAATCCGTGGCGGCAGGTTCCTGGTGTGGTGAGCTCATGCCTTGGCGGCAACCTTCGCCGGGTCATATTTCGAGTATTTACTTGGCGCCTTGCCATCGGGAACGAACCATGCCGGCTTGCCCTCGTTATCACGACAAAGTCGTGCGTCGGCGACTGGCGGACGCGATCTGTCCATGGCTTCGGTCGGTTCGACCCGCGTCGGCAGAAACCCGCCCTCCTGCAGTTCGGCAATCGAGTTCTTGAAGGCGGAGACCATCACGTCAACCTCCCCTGCCCCATGTGCGGTTGTCATGAAACACGGAAAGTTGTCGAGAATGTGAACTCCGCGACTACGCATCATCGCAAAGAGCAGGTCTTGAAACGGATGATCTTCGAGCCACGCAACCCGCCACAGTGATCCACAGTGGCTAACCGAAATCGGGGCGCCCACCCGTTTACAGAACGCGTTCAACTCGCGCACCATCGTCTCCGTCGTCCGGTTCAAGGTCGTCTGGAGAGTGCCGCCCGCCGCCTTCAGATGGACCAGCGTCGCCTTGGCCGCGGCCAACGCGAGTGGATGCCGCACAAACGTCCCCGCGAAGTAGGTCACTCCGACCGTCGGAATCGAGTCGTCGCCGAACTGCCACGACCCTCCGTCCAGTGCGTCCATGAAGTCGCGCCTGCCTGCCACCACCCCGATCGGCATCCCCCCGCCGATGACTTTACCGTAGCTCGCCAAATCCGCGTTTACACCGAACATCGCCTGGACGCCGCCCTGATGCAGACGAAATCCGGTGATCACTTCATCGAAGATCAGGCAAACGCCGCAGCGTTGGGTGGCCGCGCGGAGCTGCTTCAGAAACTCGACCGGCTGGAACTCGGGCCGACGGCTTTGCACCGGCTCGACGAGCACCGCCGCCAAATCGTCAGCATGGGCGTGAATGTATTCCAATGCCTCAGGGGAACCGTACTCGAGCACGCGCACGTCACCGAACATTCCCGCCATGATGCCAGGGGCTCCGGGAATGGCCTTTCCGCCTCTGCCACCGCGCACGACGACCTCGTCGAAGGTTCCGTGATACGACCCAGCGAACAACACAACTGTACTGCGACCGGTCACCGTGCGGGCGATGCGAATCGCGGCCATCACGGCCTCCGAACCCGTATTGCACAGCGCGGCGCGGTCGAACCCGGTCATCTCGCAGACCAATCTTGCGACTTCACCCGCCAGTGGGTGCTGGGGGCCGATATCGTAACCCGTGTCCAGCTGGCTTCGAATCGCATCGGTCACGAAGTCGGGTCGCCACCCAAAAAGGTTCACGCCGAAGCCGTTCAGCGCGTCGACATACTCGTTTCCATCGACGTCCCACATGCGGGCGCCCTGCGAGCGCTCCATCACGATCTGATATGTAATTTCCTTCGTTATCGGGCGAAATCCATTGACGGTGCGAGGGTCTGCCAGATGACCACGATGCTCTGAGGCGTACGCCTTGCTTTGGACAGTCTTAGCTACGTAGCGCTTGACAAACGCATCGAACCGGGCCTTCTGGCGGTCGGTGAGGGCGTTCGCCTCCGTGTGAATGCGTGCGATCGCGCCGAATGCCTTCTTGACGTCGTATCGTACCTGGCGGAGATCGTCGGCAGTTCGCATTGAGTGAGGAACGGTAGCCGCGGGCTGGGCCTCGGAGCCGGCGGCGGCCAGGGATGGGCGCCCCGTGCCACTGCCGATCTGGCTGGGCCTGTCTAAACTGACGCTGGCGAGCAGGGCTAGCTGTTGGGACATCAACTCCATTTGTTGGCGAATGACCTGCTGAATGGGCGACTCGCCCTGGTCGTTCGCGAATTGTGCGGCGGCGGGACCCGCAGATAGCGCTTCCGACGAGCCGGGTTCGGGCCCCTGTGAAGCTGCCACGGCGGCCACGGCGGTTACCGGCTCCATCGGCATCAGCCGGTTTAGGTGCCCGGCCAAGTCTCGGAGATTTCGATACTGCTCCATCAGCTCTCGAAATGTGATTGGAACCTTGAACCGCTTCTTGAGCATGGCAGCGGCTTGGGTGAGGACGAGTGAATCGAGACCCAATTCGATGAAACTCACGGACTCGTCCGCTTCGGAAAGGTCCAGTCCTGAAATGTCTTCGAAGAATCCGCGCAGCTCGGCGATCAGGCCCGGTATTGGTAATGCAGAAGGGGCCTTAGTGGGTTCGCTCACGGTCCTCTCTTGGCCTAATCGAGCCGAGCCGTCCGGATCAGCCGTTGGGACAACGGGGTTTCCGATAGACGCGGAAATCGAGACCATTGCATCCGACACATGGGGTATTGCCGACTTCGCCGACGGAGGATCCAGCCAGAGTCTCTGGCGCTCGAACGGATAGGTCGGCAAGACTATCCGGTGTCTCAAATTTGAGGCTGACGTGGCAGGTTCCGATGCTTCAATGCCGGCCGTCCAGAGTTCGCCCAAGGCCAACAGCAATTGCGACGTCTCCAGTTCTGGCGAGTCGGCCATACACGGAACCGCGATCGAACCCGGTCGGCGGCCACCGTGCTGGCGAACGAGGGTCGAGAGCGTGTCGCGGGGGCCGAGTTCGACGAAGGCCGCGTCTTCATGTCGAGCGATGCAATTCCGGACCGCCCCGGAAAAGCGAACAGGTTCCCTGAGGTGACGCCCCCAATAGCCTGGGTCGATCGCATCACTCGCCGTGAGCCAGGTTCCGGTCAACGTTGAGATGATCGGCACCTGAGGGGCCCTCAGGTGTGCCGTCTCCACCTCGCAGTTGAACGGTGCCACAGCCCCGTCCATCATCGAGGAATGGAACGCGTGAGAGGTCTGTAGCAGGCGAGTCATGACGCCTTCAGCCTCGAGCACGTCCCTGAATGCGTTGACGTCAACGGTCGGTCCGGACACGACGGAGGCGCTCGGGCCGTTTTCAGCGGCAACGCAAAGGCGGGCGGGAAGGCGGGATGACAGAGGATCAGCCGGCAGTCGCACGGAGAGCATGCTTCCCGCGGGCAAATCCTGCATAAGCCGGCCTCGGAACGCCACTAGCCGTGCAGCATCTTGCAACGACATGACACCGGCCACGACGGCGGCGACGAACTCGCCAACACTATGGCCAATCAGCGCGGCGGGGCGGACGTCACGCGCCTCCAGGGTTCGAGCGAGCGCATATTCGAGGCAAAAGGTGGCTGGCTGTGTCGTCGCCGTTCCCGTCAAGGCGTTGGCGTCGCCTGAAAACATCCTCGCCAAGAGATCGAAGCCCGCGTGCTTCGACGCACTCTCGGCAGCCTCGTCCAACGCGTCGCGAAAGGTTCGATCACCGTCGTGCAACCCGCGCCCCATCCCCGCGTACTGGGCACCTTGGCCCGGAAACAGCCAGATTAGGGGCGGTATTGTCGCGCCCAAGGACCGGGAGACGCGATGCCGGTGCGTCGGCTCGCTCAAGACGTCGATCGCAGCGTCGACCGAACCAGCGACAAGGGCCAACCGCTCGGGAAATCGGCTTCGTCCTTCTCTCAGTGTGTAGGCGACATCAGCGAGATTGGTATTCGGATGAGCCTTCAAGTGTTCGGCCAATTGCGCCGCCATCGTCCCGAGCGCAGAGGGAGTTCTGGCCGACAACAACAACAACTCGGGACTGGTTGAAGGGCCGACCTCGGGTCGATGAGGACCTTCTTCTAGGACGAGGTGGACGTTAGTGCCGCCGACCCCGAAGGAGCTTACACCGGCACGCCGAGGCTCCTTCGCTCGCGGCCACGGAGTCAAAGCCGTATTGACGAGGAACGGACTGGTCGCAAAGTCGATTGCCTGATTTGGCTTCTCGAAATTCACGCTGGGCGGCAGCATCTCATGGGAAAGAGCCAGGGCTGTCTTGATCACTCCGGCCGCGCCGGCGGCGGTGACCAGGTGGCCGACGTTGCTCTTGACGGACCCGATCCGGCAAAATCCCCGATCCGGCGTCGTCCGGCGAAAAGCCCGGGTGAGCGCCTCGATCTCAACCGGGTCACCGAGCGGCGTGGCCGTGCCATGAGCCTCGATATAGGACACAGTGCGCGGATTGATGCCTGCAGCCTCGTAGGCGGCCGCGATCCCCGCGGCCTGTCCGCTTATGCTCGGCGCCGTGAAACTAGCCTTGTCACGGCCGTCGTTGTTGACAGCCAGGCCCCGAATGACCGCGTACACCATGTCACCGTCGGCGACGGCGTCGCCCAACCGCTTGAGCAGCACCACGGCGGCGCCGTCGCTGAACACCGTACCCTGGGCGGCTGCATCGAAGGGTCGTGTCCGTCCATCGGGGGACAGCATCGCGCCTTCCTGGTATAGATAGCCGCTCCGCGGCGGGCAGGTGATCGCAACCCCTCCGGCAAGCGCCATGTCGCATTGATGCGATCTGAGCGCCGCGAACGCCTGCGCGATCGCAACTAGGGACGTGGAGCAAGCGGTATGCACGCTGACGGCGGGCCCGGTCAGGTTCAGTCGGCTTGCGACGCGGGTCGCGATATAGTCCTTCTCATTGGCCAACATTACCTGAAATTCACCGAGCTTCTCGATTCGATCGGGATGATAGAGAACGTGCTTCTGGTAGTAGGTCGCGTTGTACATCCCCGCGAAGATGCCAATCGGCATGCGTGCTCGGTCCGGTGCATGTCCGCCGCGCTCCAAGCATTCCCAGCAGAGCTCGAGGAAGACTCGGTGCTGCGGGTCCATAACTTCCGCCTCACGAGCCGAGATGCCAAAGAACGTCGAATCAAACCTCTCGACGTCAGCAATTACACCACGCCGCTTAACGTACGCCGGATCCGCCGTGAGCGCTGGCGGCAACGAGGGATCAAGTTCACTGTCCTCAAAGGATGTGATCGTCTCGCGTCCGTCACGCAGGTTGCGCCAGAACTCCTCCACAGTGGTCGCGCCTGGGAACCGGCCGGCCATCGCGATGATGGCGACCGGCTCGTCGGATGGCGCGGGCCCCTTTCGACTCCTCGCCAGGCGCCGGGATTCGACGACCGACTCGGTCCGATCGACGATTGCACGAGCAATAGCCTCGGGAGTCGGTTCGCGGAAGAAAAGATTCGTGGACAGGCCGCTCCGGTCCGGGTCCGGTAGCCGTCCGAGAACCTTCAACACCAGTAAGGAGTCACCCCCGAGGTCGAAGAAGTTGTCGAAGCGGCCCACGCGCTCGATGCCAAGCTCGGTGGCGAATGCCGCGCAGACCCGGGCCTCGATCTCGCCAACCGGTTCCGTGTACGGCTGGATGAGATCAGGCCTCTCAATCGGCGGCGGTGGCAGCGCGCGTCGATCGACCTTCCCGTTGACCGTCCGGGGTAGCGCATCTAACCACACATAAGTCGCTGGCACCATGAAATCGGGCAGACGCGCGGCCAGATGCGCGCGCATCTGTTCCAAGGGGACCGGCTGGTCCCTGGCGATCGCATACGCAATGAGACGATGCGTCCCATTCGCGAGCTTCTCTGGCACCACAGCGCATGCTTTGATGCCGGCATGGGCGGCGAGTTGCGCCTCAATCTCAGCCGGCTCGATGCGGAACCCACGGATCTTCACTTGATCGTCCAAACGGCCAACGAACTCGATGATCCCATCCGCGGTGCAACTGGCAAGATCGCCGGTGCGGTACAGCCGCTCCCCACGCTGATCAAAGGGATTGGCGACGAACCGCTCATTCGTCAGCTCGGGTTGCCCGAGGTACCCGCGAGCGAGGCCACGTCCACCCAAATAGAGTTCGCCTACCTGCCCAGGCTCGAGGAGCTCCATCGAAGGGCCGAGGATGTACGCCTCCGTATCGGTAATAGGACGACCGATTGGCACAGCTCGAGCCTCCGCCGGCAAATCAGCGGGAATGCGAAATGTCGTCGCGAAGGTAGTGCATTCCGTGGGCCCGTACCCATTGATCAACATGACGGCCGGTGCCGCCGCGAGGAACCGCCGCACGTGCGGCACCGATAAAGCCTCGCCGCCAATGAGAAGTTCCTTCAAGGCCGCCAAATGCGTCGGATCGTCGTCCACGACCGCATTGAACAGCGCTGCCGTGAGCCAGGCCGTCGTGACGCGATGTTTCTCGATCGTGCTCCTGAGCCCGGCAGCGGTCGGGAGATCCTCGTCGTGAATGACGCATACACCACCGTTCAAGAGTGGAGCCCAGAGTTCGAAGGACGAGGCATCAAACCCCAGTGGTGCTGCTTGCATCACGACGCAGTCCGGTCCCAGGCTCACATACTTCGCATCGATGACAAGCCGGAGAACGGAGTCATGGCAGATCTCGATGCCTTTGGGGACGCCGGTCGAGCCTGATGTATACATCACATAGGCAAGCGATGCACCATCGCCGGGGTCGCAGAGTTGCGGCGCGGGTGCGCTGTCCGCCTGCTCGAGCAGCAGGGTCGGCAGATGCGATGGAAAACGCTCTCGCTGGGCTGCGGTCGTGACGACCGCCGCGGTGTGCGCGTCGTTGATCATCAATGCCAAGCGGTCGGTCGGGAATGCCAGTTCAAGTGGCATATATGCGGCGCCGGCTTTCAAAGTCCCCAAAATGCAAGTGACGGCTTCGAACGAGCGAGGGACTGCGATCGCGACAGTGGATCCGGGTCGGACCCCGAGATGCAGCAGGGCCGCCGCGACGCGATCCGATCGCGCATCCAGATCGCCGTAGGTCCATTCGTGTGCACGGTGAACGAGCGCCACTCGCTGCGGACCCTCGGCAGCGACACGCCGAAAGATCTCGTGGATCATTCCCCCCTTACCGCCAGGGAGCGACGTGGTATCCCTGGCGTGCACGCGATTAGGAACCTTGGAAGCGGACATTTGATTCGCGGCGGTTCATCGTTAGTCTCTTCAACGGTTGGAGGTCAGGCCAACGTGAGCGGCCTCTGTCAGGACTCACGTTTGTCATAGTTACCTGAGCGAACAATTTCAACTCACTTCACACATCAAAACGGACGTCGGATTGTCTCCGCGTCGGCCTGCACACTCCCGACTAAACCGACGGTGCCGGAAGGGTCGGCCAGGCGCCCGATAGCCGAGGCCGGGACTATATCGAAATGAAACCCGAAGCGTACGTTCAACGCGGTTAACAAGTCGCGCGCCCACAAACCGTTCCAGACAGTCCCTGCGTGGTTGTCGGCGAGAATCGCGTTTCGCGGATCGTCACCTCTGGTGTACTCGATGGCAATGGGACCGCCCAGCGACAAGCTTCGATACGCCGGACGGCCTTGTTCATCGCGGGCGCCCCAGACGTGTTTGAACCACGCCCGGTCGTCCCAGAAAAGGACGTTTCCATCCTGCCCCGACATTTCTCGAAGCCGCTCATCGTAGACATCCAACACCGCCGAGATGTTGTCGAGCTCGCGTCGGGACCGCCACTTTTCCAGCCACGGAACCAGATCGGCGTTATTGAGGACGCCGACCAGGACGATCCGGGTGGTACTGTGATGCCGCCGAATTTCGGTAACTGTACGCTCAACGTAGTTCGCACAGTCGATTGCCAGTTGCCGCGCATCGGGCGTAAGACCGCCGTTGGCAAACCGGTCGAGGACCACTTCTTTTCCCAGGTCGTTGATCCCGATACGGATCAACACGATTCCGTTCTGCCAGGCCTCAGGGTCTCCATCCATGAAGTACACCAATCGTTGGGCCTGACGTGACATGCCATCCAATAGGTTGTGACAACCGGCGCCCGAGACGGCAAAGTTGTACCGAAAGTCTTGTTTGCGAGGGGCCCGCCCTTCAAGGCCAACCCAGGTCAGAAGTTCAGCGACTGTTCCGCGATTCCCCCAGACGCCCCATGCGCCCATGTCGATTTGATGGGCGTTGAAGCGCTGGATGATCTCCGTCCACTGGTAGCTGACCGATCGGAATGCCCCACCGCGAAGTTCCGGCTCCGGGAGCAGGACTGAGTCGTGGAAGGAGTGAGAGTCGGAGTCGCCAAGTACTCCGAACTTGACGATGCTGGAGGAAACGGCCGGTGACCTGCTGCACGACTCCCCGAACATGGCCAACCCCCAGCTGCCGATGACCAGCGCGAGGACCCGCGGGAGAGAAGTCAATCCGTGCCAGTAACGTCGGCCTGGTTCCATGACGGCATGGTTTTTCCTCAAAACCGTGTCTGCAGGGCTGTGCTCCATCGGACCGTACGATCGACAACTCGACACTGATACCAAGCAAAGTCCGCACCCGAAACTGCCGGCCAAAATGAGCTTCGCCTCGGAAAAGGCAATTGATCCGGCGACTTCTGGTCGTCAAATTCGCAGATAATCTGGCACCAATAGTCAGAATTGCGGACTATTCAAGCGACAGTCCGAGTCGTTTCGCAGACTCGATCGGTTCGAATCTTGCACAGCAAGTGCATCCACCCTTCCCGTAGCGCGAGGTCACAATGGGTTCTGGAGAAGTGGCACCGGTCAAAGCGGCACACGAAGGATCAGCGTTCGGGGCCGCGTACCCGACGCGAGACTGCTGCACAATCTCGCCGGCAGGAGAGCGCCCCTTCTCCACGCGCCGAATCGGCGCGCTCGAGCATACGTTTCATCGGCACCCGTTGCTGCAACTCTCACCACTCGCGAACCTCGCCAGGGCCTTGTATCCGACGCGCCAGTGTCGATTCATGTCACCTGGGACAACCCAGGGCTCTCCTTTCAGCCATGCTGACCACAGCTTCGACGGTAAATCGATCGACGATGTCTTCAACCGAATCGAGGAGCCTGGATCTTGGGTGGCTCTCTATAATGTGGAGACTCACCCGGACTACAAGGTTCTGTTGGATAACGTGATTCGTGAGGTGAGTCTTCTAGTCACCTCAGAGCAGCCCGGGATAACCAAAGTCGGCGGATTCATCTTCATCTCGGCGCCGCCGTCCGTGACACCGTTTCACATCGATCGTGAAAACAATTTCTGGCTTCAGATCGCCGGCCGGAAGACCATCAACGTCTGGGATCACTGCGACCGAGACGTGGTGAGCGGAGGTGACGTCGAGGAGTTCATCCTGTCCGGATCTCTCGCTGGTGTCAGACTCGACGCCGACCACCGATCACGCAGCCAGGAGTTTGACGCAGGTCCCGGAGACGGGGTTTATTTCCCGAGCACGTCACCGCACATGACCCGCAGCAACAGTGACTGGGTGACCCCAGGAAACGGGGTTTCAATCTCAATGGGAGTTGTGTTCTACACTTCCGCAACTCGGCGCGACGCCTACGTGCATGCATTCAATCGCGTGTTGCGGAAGGCTCGACTGTCACCCCGAGAACCCGGCCGTTCGCAATGGCTCGATCGTGTCAAATATCCGCTCGGCCTCGCGACGATCTGGGGCCGAAGACGGCTGCGCGGCCATCAGCCGAACGCCAGTTTCTGATTCGCCAGTCAGCGCGCTCGAGTCGGTCATCCGGCGGGGGCAGAACCAGGATGAGGTATTCAAGGATTCGGAGCATAGTCGACAAGCTCGAGCGAATACCGGTAATCCGCAGCCGTCGCCGAGCAGCCGTCGAGCGCCGCTTCGAAAACAACACAAACCAGAATCTGTTCCGAGGCGTGTACGAGTCGTTTACCGCAGCGTTGGCTTCAGCACCGACAACGCGTCCCCTCGGTTACGACAATCCTGAATCGGCTGACCTGTATCTTAATCGGCTGTGGGTGGACGATTACGATTACCCCTCCATCTTCTGGCTTGCGGACGGGATCACGAACGGGATGAGGAGGATAGCGGATCTCGGAGGTTCAGTGGGAATCAAATACTTGGCGTTCCGACGGATCACAAGATTCCCAGAGGACATCGCGTGGCGTGTCATCAGAGGTACCGGCGGTCGCCGATCGCGGTCGCCGGCTCGCTGCTGAAAGCGCGACTGCCAGTGTGCTGCAATTCTCGACCGACACCGACGCCGCCGATGGCTCAGACGTGCTCTTCGCGTCAGGTTCGTTGCAGTACCTTCCTACGTCGTTGTCAGATATCCTGGCGCGTCTGAAACAGAAACCGCGACGGTTGATTGTCAATACCGTCCCGATTCATCCGACTGACAGCTTTTTCACGCTGAACAGCATCGGCACGGCGTATTGCGCGTACCGGGTACAAGCTCGAGCCCCGTTCGTGACCTCGATAGAAGCGCAGGGCTATCGAATGCGCGATCAATGGAGAAATCTCGGCAAGACCATGATCGTACCGTTCGCACCGTCACTGAGTCTTGATCACTATTCAGGTTTCTGCTTCGACCGGTTCGACGACGCTCTCGCTGCCGACAGGCCCACGCTGTTGAGCGGCTCTAAAACTGACAGTTGTCGGTGAAAATCTGATAGCCGGCAGCGCGGTCAGGCTGCCGGCTGCGAGCTCCTGGCCGGTGATTCCACCAGGATGCGTTCCCCACAAGCGGAAGCGCGATGTTCGAACGGAGACGCGGATGCTACTCAGGCATTACCTCGAGCTCGGTAAGAGCAACAGCGCCTGGCGCGAGGCCGCGCTACGCGCTGCTGGTCGTGCTCGGGTGCTCGCGGCTGTTGTGGCGTCGTTTCGCGCCGCGTCAAGATATGCGCACGCTGCTCACCGCGCTCGAGGAGGCGTTCCTGGACGGGCCGCGTGAGATCGTGCTCCCCAACTTGCTCGAGTCGGACCTCGGGGCCGAGACCTCGGCTCGCGATTCGGGGGTGGCGAACCCGGTACGGCGGTGTCGGGGCGGGCTCGCTCATGCTCCGGAGTCGGAGACAGGGTGTTCGGTGAGGCGCTTTCGTCCTACGATCACCCTAGCGGTACCGGCGGCATCGTACATCGCCACGACCGGCGCGTCGTAGTGGCGGGCGCGCCCAAAAAGAAGTGTCACTTGGCGGTCCTGGCCGGCACCAATCTCGAACAGTAGATGTCCGCCAGGCTTGAGGAACGGCACGGCGTCGCGCAAGACGCGTTGGAAAATCGAGACGCCGTAGGGCCCTCCGTCGAACGCCTCGCGTGGCTCGTGCACCAACAGCTCGGCGCGTGCGTTCGATAGTTTGCCGGTCGAGATGTACGGGGGATTGCAGACCACGATATCGATCGTACCCTCGAGCCCTCGCTCGCCGAGTGGCTCGAACAAATCTCCTTGCAATACGGTGACTCGTCCGCCAAGCCGAAGGTGTTCGACGTTGGCGCGCGCTACCTCAACCGCACCGTCGGTAAGGTCCGATGCCCACACCTGAAGCGTTGGATGATTTGCCGCCAGCGCACAGGCGAGATTTCCGGATCCACAGCACATATCGATGGCGCGCAGGCGGGTCGAGGAGTCGCAGGAGTTCAGCAACTCGAGCGAGGTGCGCGCCAGTAGCTCCGTCTCTTCCCGCGGAACGAGGGCGCCCGGCGCCACGATGAGGTCCACACCCATGAACCGCGGTCCTTCCGGTGAGATAGGCGAGCGGGCGTCCCGGCGACGCGTTCGGCAGCCAACTCGAGAGCCCGTGAGGCAGAGGCCTCCGGCACCGACCTGGCGAATGGCGGCTTCCAGGAGGCGTATCGCTTCGTCGGTCGGGTCCGGCCATTCCGGCGGCGGCAAGGAGCCGCACGATTCGTCCACGGGGCCTTGCGGAGGGAGACTCATGACAGGCCGGTCTTCTTGATCTTTCCGGTCGTGGTCTTCGGCAGCTCGGCGATGATCTCGACGAACTTCGGCACCATGAAATTCTCGAGCCGCTTGCGCACATTCACCGAGAATGTCGCGTTCCGTCACGGTCGAGCCGGCATCGAGCACGACCAGTGCCTTCACCGCCTGTCCGAGGATATCGTCCGGGACACCGATCACCGCGACTTCCCTGACGCCCGGTGATGTTGACGATGACGCTCTCCACTTCTTTCGGCGCGACCTTCTCGCCACGCGACTTGATGATGTCGTCCATCCGTCCGACGAAATACAGGTAGCCTTCTTCGTCGAGCTTGCAGTAGTCACCGGTGTATAGCACCATCTCGCCCGGCAGCGGCCCGGGACGCAGTTTCCTGGCCGTTTCTTCGGGCTTCTCCCAGTAGCCGCGCATCACGGTGGCGCCTCGGATCACGAGCTGCCCGACTTCTCCTGGACCGACGCGCTCGTCTCTGCTCGTTGACGATCCAGAGCTCCGTGTTGGGAATCGGCACTCCGACCGAGAGCGGCTTGCGGTCGATGTCTTCGGGAGGCAGATAGGTGCAACGCTTGCACTCCGTCAGCCCATACATCGAAAAGACCTTGGCGCTTGGGAAACATCCGGCGAAGCATGTCGATGTGCTTGGTCGACAGCGCCGCCGCGGTGTTCGAGACGTAGCGAATCTTCGAAAAGTCGTACTGTTCGATATTTCGAAGGCCGCCGAGAATCGCGAAGATCGTCGGAACGCCCGGAAACCCGGTGACCCCTTCGTCGACAACACGCCTTCAGGACTTCGGCCGGATAGGTGAACGAGCGCTCCAGGACGAGCCGTGCACCGACCCGGAAGGCCATGATCATCTGATACAGCCCGTAGTCGAACGAGAGCGGCAGCAGGCCGACGATCACGTCGTCCTCTACGTTCTCGAGGTAGGTGCTTACCGACGTGGCCGCGGTCAGCATGTTGCGATGCGTCAGCATGACGCCCTTGGGATCGCCCGTGCTGCCCGACGTGTAGATGATCGACGCCAGATCGATGTCGATGCTTCGTCGCGGCGGCGGCGCTGCAACAGGGCCCTCGCCGAGCGCAGCTTCCCAACCGACGACCTCCGCTACCGCGCCGAGCCGCGACCAGCTCCATCGGACCGGACACGACCGCCGCCGACGAGATGTTCTGCCTTCTGCGACGGCGGGGACCAGCGTCGAAGCCAGGTGCGCGTCGCTGATGATCGCCCGGGCCCTGCAGTCGTTGAGCAGATAGGCCAGCTTGTCCTCCTTGGTCTGTGGATTGACCATCGACACGACCGCATTGGCCTTCAGCACTGCCCAGAACGAGACGACGGCTGCAACCGTGTTGTCGGCAAAGACGACGACGCGGTCGCCGCGCCGCACGCCGCGTCGCACCAGCGCGTGGGCCAGGGCATTCGATTGGTGATTCAGCTCGGCGTAGGTGAGACGCTGACCCTGACAGACCAGGGCCACCTTGTTCGGCAGGCGCTCCGCCGAGTGAATCAGGTAGTCGTGTAGCTGGGGGATACCGTTGTGCATATCGAGGAGACACCGGAGAGGCGAGGTCGCGCGAGAGCGCGACAGCCGCGCCGTCCCGAGCACCTCGCGTGACCGTGCCGAACCGAAACTCGCGCAGCAGCCGGCGTAGCCGCGCCTCGGTCTTGTTCAGATTGTAGTAATGCCGTAGGCGCGACGCAGCGCCAACGCGGATTCGTGGCTGGTGCGGGTCAATCTCCCACGGATGAAGATAGAAGATTGCCGGGCATTGCTCGGCGTCATTCAGAGCCTTCATCCCGCCTGCCTCGTCCAGTCGTAGGGCAGCAACCGAAAGTAACCGCCGCCGCCGAACGGCAGATTGACACCCGCCCGTCGAATCGTGGACCCCGGAAGTTCCCAGATGCTGCCGTCCACCCGTTCGACGCATTCGATGTGCCTGGACCAGGCGGGAATCCCGTATCGATCGTGGCGGATCGGATAGATGCTGCAATCGTACCTGTAGCCCTCGCTCACGAGCACGTCGAAGCGCCCAGAGCGATCGCTCGGTAATCGAGAAGCTCGGTGCTCTGATACCCGTAGATGCGCGATCGCCGGCCGCGTTTTCGATGGCCGACCTGGCGCGCCACAAATCGAGCGCGGAATGCCTCCGGCGTGCTGTCGTACACGAGGCCGTGCTCGTGGCTGTGCGACGCCAGTTCATGACCGGCGCGGTGAATGCGCTGCACGAGTTCGGGAAATCGTTCCGCGACCCATCCCAAGACGAAAAACGTGGCATGGACGCCGGCGTGCTCGAAGATGCCAAGCAGCCTGTCGGTGTTCTGGCAGACCCGGCTCTCCATCGACTCCCACTCGGACCGACGTACACAACCTGGCGAACGCCGATACCTGAAAGTAGTCTTCCACGTCGACGGTAAGGGCGTTCAGGATCGTGGGTCATCACTACGACCCGCTTCGCACGAGCACTGTCTTGACGGTCTCGATCACGATGAACAGGTCGAACGCGATCGACTGGTGCTTGATGTAGTAGAGGTCATACTGCAGCTTCTGAAGAGCATCGTCCACCGACGAACCGTAGCAATGCCGGACCTGTGCCCACCCGGTGACGCCGGGCCGGACGACGTGGCGCTGTCCGTAAAACGGGATCTGCGTGCTCAGATCCGGCCACGAACTCGGGTCGCTCCGGGCGTGGCCCGACGAAGCTCATCTCACCAATCAGGACGTTCCACAACTGCGGAATCTCGTCGAGCCGGGTCCGGCGCAAGAACCGTCCGACCTGCGTCACGCGCGGGTCGTCTGCGGTCGCCCAGACGGCGCCACTGACAGCCTCGGCGTCCACCCGCATCGATCGAAACTTGTGAATGGTGAAGGTCGTCGCCGTCCTTGCCGACCCGGCGCTGGCTGTAGAGGATCGGACCTGGTGAGGTGGCTCGAAGTGCCACGAGCCACGAGCCACCATGACCGGGGCGGCGAGGATCAAGCCGATCGAGGCCAGCACGACGTCGAAAGCGCGCTTGACCGCCTGCCTGCGTCGCGCTCTTGCGGAATCCTTCTGAAAAAATCATCCAGCTCGGTCGCAGGTTCTCGACGGCGATCTTCCCGGTGTACTGCTCATAAACGGAGGCAAGATGGTCGAACCGCACACCCTGATTCAGCCTCATGTCGAGCAGCTCGTCCATGTTCAGTTTGCCCCGCGCATCGGCAAGGCTCACGACGACGCGATCGACCCGCCGGTGACGGACGATGCCCGGAATGTCGCTGATGGTACCGATCACGCCGGGGATTGATCACCGGAGTGCCGACCAGGGCGGGGTCGGCATCGACGAACCCGACGATCTCGGCACCGAGCTCCGCTGCGGCGTTCGAAGATTTCCCGGGCCAGCGCTCACCGCCGCCTGACCGGTTCCGACGATCAGAAGGCGCTCTCGTCGGGCCGACCGCGAATGGACCACCACTCGAACGTCAACCGCCATCCGGCAATGAGACCGATGATCGGAAGGGATGCGATGGCGACAACCCCGCGGCCGATGACAAGGGCCGGGATCAGATAATACAGAAGGGCTAAAATCACCGATGCTGCCCCAAGTGCCCGCAGCAGCCCAGTGAAGAGGTCGCGGCGCTCGGACAGCGCACGCAGGTCGTAGAGATCGCAATAATGTAGGCAGACCTGCAGCACCACCGCGACCAACATGGCGCGCCCGACCAGCTCGGTCACGGCCACTGCTGGCGTGTCGCGGCATGCTGAGGCTGACCACGGCCGCGCCGAGCACGGCCACGACGATCAACCCGTGCTCGACGAGCACCAGGGCAATCCACCGTCCGTTGAGGTTGCCAGCCAACGGCCCTTGCATCAGAGCCTCTTGCTCTTCGGGTCGGGGACTGCCGTAATAGCCGTAATATGCGATTTCGTCTTCGCGAGCGACGCCGTTGAGCACCACGCCCGAGGATCCGATCTCGCCCGAGGCCGTCGATTGCCCTCTGGACGGCGCTGAATTGTGTTTTCCCGGCGTGAACGACGAACAGCGTGCCGCCGACCATCTCCGTGAGCAGGTGCGGCATCGGCGGTGGCTCCTACAGGAGGGGAGTCGAGGATCACCCAATCGAACCGAGTGATGGCCTCGCTCAGAATCTGCCGCATGCGCGGAGACGTACAGGGCCTCGAGTGAATTGGCGATCGGCTGCCCGGCCGGCAGCAACGTCAGACGGGGCGAGAGATTGATGAGCGCGAGCCTCTGTTCCGTCGTAGCCACAAGCGCGTCACTGAGCCCGCAGCCCGCAGTCGGATCGATGACACTCGGGGATGGACGGACGTCGAAGATCAGCATCCACGAGCAGCACGCGGGCGCGATACGATTCAGCCAGCACGAAGGCGACGTTGATGGCGGTGAGGGTCTTGCCGTCGCCAGGCATCGCGCTGGTCACCATCACACTGCGTAACCCGTTCGCGGCTTGGGCATGATGGAGCACACCGGCCAGTCGGCGGAACTGTTCGACCAACGCCGGGTCCCCCTCCGAGCCGCTCGCCAGACACTCCCGCCACTTGGAGGAAAAACCCTGCACGCCGGCACTAGCCACCATCGGACCGGCGTCCGGTAGCAGTGCGAGTTTTCGAGCGGCGGATGGTGCGGGCTCCTCCTCTGGCCGGTCCGGCCCGTTCTCGGGCCATGCCGACGTAAAGTGCCGCTGCCCGTCCGGGCTGGATTCTCCCGCCTTCCGGCCGACCTCGTCGACGCGTCGTAGCGCTTCGTGGATTCGACTCACACGTTCTCCATCATGTCAGGCTGTTCCAAAGCTTCAGAGTCCACGTGACGTAGCAGACCCCGAAGAGGCAGACCGCTCCTGCGACGGAGAGCCACAGAGTTCGGCGCCTGCGCTGGGCACGGACGGCAGTCGTTGCGATATAGGGCACACTGGCCAGTACCGGCAAGCCCAGCAAATCGACGATCTCGGCGTTGGTGCGAAAAGACTCGTCCCTGTACCTCGAGTAGCGCAGCGATGCCGAGTCCGAGTAAGAGTCCGAGCGCGAGCCCGCCGGCGTTGATCTTGCGGCGAATCGATGGTCGCGGGTGGACCGGCACCCCCGCCGGATCGACGATGCGGAAGTGCTCGCCGATCTGTTGCTGCTCGAGATCGACGGCAACTTTTGACGCCTCGCTCTTCGAGAGCAGGTCCTTGTACGCCAGTTGCTGTGTTTCGTAGTCCCGGGTCAGCGCCGCCCATTCGGATTCCAGGCCGGGCACGGCTTCGATGCGGCGCTGGTATTCGCCGATCTCATCACGCACTCGACGTTCCTCCGATTCCTTGAACGCGATTTGCCGAGACAGGCTCTCGATCTCGGCCGTCATCTGCCCCAGCCGTTCGCGCCGTCGGATTTCGGCGTCGGATGCGCCACGCCGGAACTTCCGGTGTGGCGCCCGCGGCTTCCGCGGCGACCTGTGCTTCGAGAGTCGCAATCAGACGCTTGGTTCGCCGAATGTCCGGATGATCGGGTTTGTAGCGGAGTTCGAGGTTCGCGAGTGTCGCGCGCGCGGTTGCCAGCTGCTGCGAAGTGGACGCCTCTGCAACCACGGTCCCGCTCGCGCCGCGGGGGTTGGCCAGCCGGCATCGGGGCGGCTGGCAATGGCGTTTCAACCGCATCGTTGTACAAGCGCTCGAGCATCTGCTTGCGATCGCGATCGCGTGCGAGCGATTCGTTCATCGACTGCAGTTGCATCTGCGCATTCATGTTCGCCTGCATATTGGTCTGCATCTGCGTCGGCAGTTCCTTGCCATGGCGTTGACGAAACGCCTCGAGCCGGCTTTCCTGAATTTCGAGGCGCTGACGCGCGTCGGCGAGCTGCGTCTCGAGGAAGCGATTGGTGGACTCGGCACGCGCGCTACGGTCCTGGACGTTCTGTGCCACGTACAGCGATCCGAGCTGCTGGGTCACCTCCGCGGCGATCCGCGGATCCGGGTGGGTAAAGCGCACGTGAAACGCGTGAGGCCCTCCTTCACGTCCTTGGCTCCGCTCCAGCTCCACGAAGATGTTCTTCCTCATCAGCGCCGACGACGTCCTCGATCGGCAGAACCTGACGCTGTTCAGGATAGAGATCGACGGCTTCTCGATGATTCGTTCGAGGGAGGTTCGGCTCATCACCTGGACGGAGATGGCATCCATTCGCAGTTCGGTCCCGAGCGTCACGGTGGATCGCACGAAATTGTCCGGGACTCGTTGCGGGTCGATCGCAATCAGCATGTCGGACTCGTACAGGTTCGGCACCCGCGACGACCAGAGCAGCGCGGCGAACAAGGTGACGATCGGCGGAAGCACGATCAGCCATCACCGTCGTCTCGCCATCTGCAACACGTCAACCGGCGTGAACGTTTTTCCAGGCAACATACGCGCTCCGCTAGACGATGCCGTAGAGTGGCAACCAGAAGGAGAGTCCGACCCGCACCGAATGACGGTCGTAGCGAGCGGGATATCCGGTCGGGGTACTCGAGATTTCCAACAACCGATGTCTGTAGAAGTTGTAGCCAACGAACAGGCCGCACCATCGCGCCATCGCGTACTGCACCTGAGCCGTGGCACCCGTGGCCTCGAAGGATCCCGTGTCGGTCGCGAGTCCGGCACCTCTGGAGATTGCGCCGGACACCCCGACACTGACCCGCTCGGCCATAACCCCCGCGATTTGCAAAGACCCGACATTGGTCGCGAAGGGCTCCGGTGACAAGCCTTCGAGCACCGTCACCGTCCGATCAAATCCCGCTGAGACGTTCCAGTAACGAGCCAGGTCGAGGCGAGCCGTGGCGGCGGCAATCGGAACCCAATACGTTTGGAGGGCCTCACGTTCCGCGTCGGCCCCCGGTGCCGCGGCCGGTCTCACGCGGGCGTAGGAAGCCCCGCCGCCGAAAGTGAAAGTGGCGCCTCGCGTAGGCGAGATCCGTCGTTCGATCTGCACACCGGTATCGGCCGTGTGGGTCTGAACCGGCTGAAGAATCAGAGTCTGATCGGTCTGCTGGCTTTCGTTGTAGCGATAGGAGAATTGGAATCCGCCGTTGGGGTGCGGGTTCCATCGATGTCGGACCGAGGCGGCCTGTGTCCGACTGCGGGTGCCAGGGCCTGTCCTCGGGTCCCTCACCGCCGCCGCATAGAGGAGGTCCATGCGTTGCCGCGGCGTCCAATGTCGGTAAACGTCTACAGAACCCCGTCCCGCCAGCCACTGCTGTTCGACGACGCCCTGTGGCGCAGTGCCGTCGGGCATCACGCTCTGGGCATTCGGTCCGACGAGCGGTCCGAGCGCGCTGAACAATACGCTGGGTTCGTAGGCAGCTCCCCCATCGAACGTGATCCCGGCGCGGCGACCGAGTTGCGTTTCGCCGCGTACATGCGTGTTTCCACCGCTAAGGCGTGTGTCGGTGGCGTACAGTTGATTGACGAAGCCGCCGCCCGACATCTCGAAGGAATGGCCGGTTCGCCCACGCCAGAAATCCGCCGCTACCTCCCCGGTGGTTGCAAATCCGTTCTCCAAGGGGTTGACCGTGCCGATCGGACGCCCATCCGACCCGACAGTCGTATCGTAGCCGCTGCCGAGGTTGAACGTGACAGTGAATTCCTGTGAGGTCCGGTTTGGATCGCGAACGTGCCCCCCAAACAGCCCGCCGAGCTCGCGCGGTGGCCGATCGACCACCTGCGCGAACGCCGGCGACGCGGTAGTCGTCAGCAGCAGCGACACGACAAATTGGGAGAGCGAGGACTTCATACCAGTACCATCGAGGCTACGGAACGACGACGGTGTCCCCGGGTTTGAGTTGGATGTTCTGCTCCAGACTTCTGCCCTTGGAAATCTCCTTATAGTTGACTTTCAAGCTCTTCGTGGCGCCGTTCTCCTCGCGTACTACCGTGATGCTCTTGGCGTCGGCATACTCGGTGAGACCACCTGCGAGCGCAATCAACTGGAGGACGGTCCGAGGTCCCGTCAGCGGATACGTTCCGGGAGTTGTCACACGGCCGGTGATGAACACCTTTCTGCTGTTAATCGTCCGGACGACAACCGCCACGTTCGCGTCGCTGACGTATTTGCCGGCCGCGGTCAGGATTCGCGCCTTCAACGCCTCGGGACGGAGGCCTGCAGCCTCGATTTCGCCAATGACCGGAAGACTGATTCGACCGTCAGGTCGGACAGTCACGTCTCCGCTCAGGTCCGGCTCGCGCCAGAACACCACCCCGAGGACGTCTTCCGGTCCGATGACATAGTCCGGTGGAAGCTCGACTCCTGTCGGTACCTGTCGACTCTCCGCCGCCGGTTGCGTCGCGAGTGGTCGCTCGGCATCGGCCTGGGCCGCCCGCGTCGAGCCGCAGACCGCAAGCGCCAGTGTGAGCACAATTGCGCAGAATGGTAGGTTCATGACATTTAAGAGAAGAAGGAGAACCGGCCTTTCTTGGGTTTCAAGGAGCTGAACATCAGTCCCTCCTCGCCGTCGGCGGTCGCGGGAGCGCGAGGCGGAATCTGGTTTGGTGCGGCCAGTCGTTCGTTCGGCTTCACGGGTGGAGCTGTATTCCCCGCAGGCAGGTCGAAGTCCCGACAGACCTCCTTGATCACATCCACAGGAATCGGTTTGACTTGCGACGCGAAGCCGCCCAGAAGCGCGTTCTCGCAGAGCACGTTGATCGTTCGCGGGATACCTGAGGACGTTTCGAAGATGGCGACGACCGTCTCGCGCGTGAAGATCTGGCTGGGCGATCCCCCAGCGATGCGGAGTCGCCCAGAAATATACGCCGCGGTTTCCTGGAGGTTGAGAGCTCCGAGCTGACAACGCAGCGCGATCCGTTGCTTGAGCTGCCGTAACCCGGTGTCGTTCAACCGGTCTGCCAGCTCGGGTTGGCCTGACAAGACGATGTTGAGCAGCTTCGCCGTGGCCGTCTCAATATTGCCGAGGAGCCGGATTTCCTCCAGCAACTCGTGAGGCAGACTCTGTGCCTCATCGATGATCAGGCCCGACAGTCCCCCGGCTGCGAATCGCGCCTCGACATCCCGCTTTAACGCAGAAAGGAAACGGGGTTTCGACACGGCAGCTTCTTCGCCCAGACCAAATTCTCGCGCCAGATGCTCGCAAAACTCGGCGCGAGTAAGGGTCGGATTGTTGACCATCACGTACCGACTCGCGCTTCCGCCGAGTTCCGCCAAGGCGGTCCGAACCAGCGTCGTTTTCCCTGTTCCGGCCTCCCCAAGTATCAGGGTGAATCCCCTGGATGTCGCGAGCGCATACCGCAGATTGCTGAGGGCCTCGCGCTGACGCTCCGACAGGAACAAGAATCGCGGATTCGGGGTGAGATCGAATGGCGATTCTGCAAGGCCATAGAACCCGCCATAGAGAGGTTGGCGTACGCCGACTAAACCGCCTTCATCCCAAGGCTCACGTGGCCAGCCAGGCGTCGTGACCCGGAGATCCGAACGGCGGGGCGCGTCAGCCTGGGCGCGGTTGGTTGGTTGCGCTTCCGGTGCATTTCGCGGATCGCTAGTGGTCATGGTCGAAGCGGGCTGCCACCAAGGCTGTGCAAATGGAGCACCCGCGCCTTGACAAGCCCCATGTTGGGGCGTAAACATTTCATAATAGAGAACTTACAGCCGGAGAGCGCATCTTCTCAGGTGTTTCGAGAAGATCCGGAAAGGGTCCTCTCGCAACTAAAGTCGCCAATCCGGCCGACTTTTTCATCGCTGGGTAAACGAACTCATCAAAGCGCCCTGAGGCCACCCAAACGGGGCCCGACCCATACGGACGCGGATCGAGCCTCAACCCACCGACCAGTTCAGGATGGTAGCTTACCGCGGGCACTGCGTTCCCTACCCCTCACCTCCCAAGGCAGGCCCGCGACGAGGACACTGTGTGGGCGAGGCCCTTCGCGGCACGCTTCCCGCCCACTCCGGCGACTCTGCAGTCGGTACAATCCTCAGGTGGCGCGCGTCTGGGCACTGGTGCTGGTCACCGTCCTCGCGGTCGTGGCGATCTTCTTCATCCAGGTGCGGCGATCGGGCCTGACGATCGGCGAGATGCTCTCGGGGGCGCCGACCACGGTTGCCGGCGCGATCGAAGCCCAGCGGGCTGCCGCACGCGTGGGCGCCAGGACCGAATTCCTCACGCCCCAGCCGGTCGGCTTGCCGGTTGGTCCGGACGATCGGCCGCTGATTGCCCAGGTCAGCGTGGCCGATCTCGATCGCGACGGGCTCGCTGACATCATCGTCTGCGACGCCGCCGCCAATCGCGTCAGCTGGATCCGCCAGTCGCCCGCTGGCACGTTTACCGAGACGCCGCTGGCTGAAGTGGCTGGTCCGGCCCACGCGCAGGCGGTGGATCTCGACAAGGACGGCCACCTCGATCTGATCGTCGCGAGCCTTGGCGTGCTGTTCCCGAACAACGCGCCGATCGGCGCGGTGATCGTGCTCGAGAACGACGGACGCCAGTCGTTCACCAAACACGTCTTGATCGACAAGTTGGCCCGGGTCTCCGACGTGCGGGCTGGGGATCTCGATGGTGACGGCGACCTGGATCTTGCGGTGGCGCAGTTCGGCTACGACCAGGGCGAGACGCGGTGGCTGGAGAACCGCGGACAGTGGCGCTTCGAGAGCCATCTTCTGCAAAGCCTTTCCGGGCCCATCAACGCCGAAATCGCGGATGCGGATGGCGATGGCGATCTCGACATCATTTCGCTCGTGAGCCAGGAGTGGGAAGAGATCTACGTCTTCGAGAACGACGGGCACGGCGGGTTCACGCCGCGACGGGTCTTCGGCGCGAGCAACGAAGACTTCGGTTCGAGCTGGATCAGCCTGTCGGATCTCGACAAGGACGGCGACGTCGACATCGTCTACAGCAACGGGGACGCGTTCGACTACGCGCCGCCGACGGGGCGCGGCTGGAACGGGCTGCAGTGGCTCGAGAACCGCGGCGGCCTGACCTTCCGCTATCATCGTATCGGCGATTTCTCCGGCGCGTCGAGCCCCCAGGCCGTCGACATGGATGGTGACGGCGACATCGACGTGGCACTGGTCAGCGCCTACAACAACTGGGATCGTCCCGACGCGCTCAGCCTGGCGTGGTTCGAGAACGACGGGAACATGAACTTCACGCTTCGGCCGGTCACCGGCACGCCGACTCACCTGATTACGCTGGCGGTGGCCGACATGAACGGGGATCGGCTTCCCGATCTCGTGACCGGCGGCATGCACATGAGTTACCCCTACGACCGCATGTCGCGCGTCACGGTCTGGATGCATCGATAAACCCCCACTCACGGGTCACTTTAGATTGCGTTTTACAGCCGGTTGTTCGCTGGACGGTCATCCGCGGACCACTCGCGCGGCCGTGTTACTATCCGCGGCAAACAACGCCCCCGCGTCAGGTCGGCTCACATTCCTCGGAGGTGCAAATGCGGGCCCTGTGTGCACTCCTCTCGGTCGTGCTGTACCTCGCGACTCCGGTCAAGGTCGCGGCGCAGACGCCCACTTTCAACGTCGAGGGCGTCGTCTCCGATGCGCAGCAGGCGGTGCTACCCGGCGTCACTGTGACGCATGCGCAACGTCGCCACCGGTCTCGTGCGCTCGGCGACCACCGACAACGACGGCCGCTACGTCTTCACCAACCTGCCGCCCGAGGGACGCTACGAGTTGCAGGCGGAGCTGTCCGGCTTCGCCACGCACCTTCGGCAGAATCTCGTGTTCAACGCCGGCCAGCGCGTGGTGCTCAACATCCAGCTGCAACTGTCGACCGTCCAGGAAACGGTGACGGTGTCGGGCGACAACCCGATCGTCCAGGCGACCTCCGCTGAGGTCTCGACCACGATCGATCGGCAGCAGTTCGAGACGCTCCCGGTGAAGGAGCGCAATTACATGCGGCTGCTGACGCTCGACTCCAACGTCGTGCAGAGCCGCCCCGGCACCAACGCCGTCAACGTCGGCGGCGGCGAAGTCTGGAACTTCGGCACCTACGTCGACGGCACGAACAACTTCTCCAAGTGGCTGACGCTCCAGCGCGCGCCGCAGCTGGGCTCCGGCGGGTTCGCCCTCGAAACCGTCAAGGAAATGCAGATCATCACGAACCAGTTCTCGGCCGAGTTCGGCGGTCATGCCGCGGGCGTGTCCAGCATGATCACCAAGAGCGGCACCAATTCGCTGGCGGGGTCCGCGTTCGTGATGATCCGCCCGGGTGACTGGGACGCGCGGCCGCCGCTGGCCTCGACGAAGGCCCCCTACAACCAGCAGCAGCTCGGCGGCACCGCGGGCGGGCCCTTGATCAAGGATCGCGCCTTCTACTTCGGCAGCTACGAGTACCGGCGCGAGCGCAGCGAGGTAGCACTGACCTCGCCCGAGGCGACCGATCCGGTCGTGAAGACGCCGGCCGACGAACACCAGGCCCAGTTCCGGGCCGACCTGCGCTTCACCGACAAGACCTCGCTGGCGGTCCGCTACAACATGGTGCGCTGGCACAAGGACAACGAGAGCGGCGGCCTCAACCTGCCCGGCACCGGCTTCCTGTGGGACAACAACGTCGACACGGTGCACGGCTCGCTCACGAGCATCCGCTCGGAGCGGTTCCTGAACGAGGTGCGCGGCCAGTTCTCGCGTTACACCGATTCGCGCCAGGCCAAGTGCGAAGGCGTGGCGATCGTGCGCACCGCCTACTCGACCAGCGGCTGCTACGACCAGGGCACGTGGGGTGTGATACCTGAGGACACCTACGACGTGGCCGACACCGTGTCGTTGTGGATGGGCGCTCACACGATCAAGACCGGCGGCTCGCTCACCTATGACGTGACCACGCAGCTGTTCGCACCGCTGCAGAACGGCGTCTACCGGTTCGCGGGATCGCCGAGCGTGGCGCCGACGCCGTTCCAGTACGACCAGGCATTCGCACTCGTCCCCGAAGCTCGCCTGATGTACCCGAAGGCCTACGTCGTCACCAGCTTCATCCAGGACGACTGGCGCATCAGAAACAATCTGACGTTGAACCTCGGTGCGCGCTATGACATCGAGTTCATCAAGAACGTGCCCGACTACCCGGCCCCGGCCGACAAGAACAACTTCGATCCGCGGCTCGGTTTTGCGTGGGATCCGACTGGCGAACAGAAGTGGGCGATTCGCGGCGGCACCGGCTGGTTCACTCAGCAGCACCCGATCTTCACGATCGTGAAGGGCGGCGTCGGCGGCCGGAACGGCCTGGTGACGCTGAACCTGACGCCGACCAGCCCGCTGTTCCCGACCTACCCGAACGCGATTCCGTCGCTGCCGTCGGACACGGTGCTGCCGATCCGGTCGATCCAGGAGATCTCGCCGACACTCGAGAACGAGCGCGCCTGGACCGCCTCGTTCGGGGTGCAGCGCCAGATCGGCGCCCGCAGCAGCGTGGCGATCGATGCCAACATCAACCGCGGCCAGAAGCACGGCTTCCTCGACGAGAACGCCCCAGCGTCGGTGCCCAAGGAGGTCCTGAACGCCGCGAACGGTGCGACTGTGCGGACCGTGGCGCAGGCCGACTTGACGCGGCCGACGCTGCCGGTGCCGAACGGCTTCCGGCGCGTCGAGATTCTCACCAACGAGGGTCGCTTCTGGTATCAGGGCATTCGCTTCTCCGGAACCCACCGCACCGAGCCGCTCACGCTATCGGTGTCCTACACCTACTCGAAGGCCGAGGACCGGCTGAACCACTGGTTCGCTCCCGAAGACAGTAACGATCCCGAGCTCGATCGGGGCCGCACCGGCGCCGATACGCCGCACAACTTCGTAGGCAGCTTCACCTGGAACGTGCCGGGTGGCGAGAACATCATCACCCGGGACTGGCGGTTGAGCGGCGTTTCGCGCTCGATGAGCGGGACGCCGTACTCGCTGC
Organism: uncultured Acidobacteriota bacterium; assembly: GCA_963709325.1. Taxonomy (GTDB): domain Bacteria; phylum Acidobacteriota; class Vicinamibacteria; order Vicinamibacterales; family UBA2999; genus VFZN01. The sequence continues at coordinate 2,915,044 of CAVPVV010000003.1, forward strand.
GCTACGCCGGCGACCCGACCGGCACGCAGCTGACGCAGTGCAGCACCCGTGGGTGCCAGGCGGCCCGGCCCGGCGCACGCAATACCGAACGCGGCGATCACATCAACTTCACCGACTTCACACTCGCGCGCATTTTCAGGGTCGGGCAGGACCGCATCGAGTTCAGGGCTGACATCTTCAACGCGTTCAACAACTGGAACGTGATCGCCGACGGCTACGTGAACGTGGTCACCGCGGCGAACTTCGGCCAGCACACAGGAGGTAGCGCCGTCTGGCCGGGCAGACAGTTCCAGTTCGCGGCCACCTATCGCTTCTAGGTGCGAGGGTTGCGACGGGTGCAACAGGAGTTGTCGATGACGAGTGAGCGCGTGACACGGCGGCAGTTCGTCGGAATGGTCGCCGGCGCTGCCGCTGTTGGAGCGGGTTCCACGGCCCTCGTTCGCGGGCAGACCACGTCTGGCGGCGCGCGTTCGCGTTCGCGTCCAGACCGAGCTCGGGGACATCGTCCTCGAGCTCGATCCGAACCGGGCGCCGGGCACCACCGCGAACTTCCTGCGCTATGTCGACGCCGGTCACTACGATGGGGGGACGTTCCATCGCACCGTGAAGCCGGACAACCAGCCGGAAAGCACGGTGAAGATCGAGGTGATCCAGGCCGGCGTCAATCCCGATCGCGCCAAGCAGGGATTTGCGGCGATTCCGCTGGAGCGCACCTCGGCCACCGGCCTCGCGCACAAGGACGGCGCGGTATCGATGGCCCGCGGCGCCCCGGACTCGGCAACGTCAGGCTGGTTCATCTGCATCAACGATCAGCCGTCGCTCGATTTCGGCGGCGCGCGCAATCCGGACGGCCAGGGCTTTGCTGCGTTCGGCCGCGTGGTATCCGGGATGGACGTGGTCCGCCGGATCCAGCAGGCGCCGTCCTCGTCGGATCGCACCAGCAACACCGAGGCGCAGAAGCTGACGCCGCCGATCCGGATCAGCAAGGTGTCGCGTGTGACACCGTAGAATTCGAGGGTGCCGCCCGCCAAGCGTCGGCGCGGAGGAGCCGCGCCCGCCAATCCCGCCGCGCCCTCGCCGGCCCGTACCGAGAGCGGGAACCCGCGGGGCTCGAACTGGCAACCTCCGGCGGTGCCAATCGTCGTCGCGGTTCTGGTAATCGCGGCGGCGTGGATCGGCGCGGATCGCCTGGCACATCGCGCGAAGGCCGGCGCGGCTTTGCCTGTGCCTGGCAGTCTCGCGGCGTTGCCGGAACCAGCTCGCGCGCAGGTGCAGGCGGCTGCTGCCCGCGTCCAAGGCTCTCCCGAGTCGGGCGACGCCGCCGGCGAGCTTGGCCGGGCGCTCCACGCCAGCCTGTTGAGCGACGCCGCCATCGCCGCCTACGCCAGAGCAGAACAGATCGATGACGCATCCTGGCGATGGCCCTACCTCCGTGCGGTGCTGCTCGAGGAACGCAGCCGCCTCGACGACGCGCGCACGGCCCTTCAATCCGCGATTGACAGAAACGGGGCGCCGGGGCTGGCGTGGTTCCGGCTCGCCGAGATTGCCTTCAAGCAGGGACGGCTCGATGACGCCGAGGCTGCGTATCGGCGCGCTGCGGACATGCCACCCGCGGACCCGTTTCGCCCGGGCGGCGTCACGTCCCGGCGCGTCCTCCCGATGAATACCTACGCGCAACTCGGCCTGGCCCGCATCGCCCTGGATCGGCGGCAAACGTCGCAGGCCGCCGCGATGATCGACGCGATTCTCGCTTCGCAGCCGACGTTCGGCCCCGCGCGATCGCTGCGAGCCAGCTTCGATGCAAGTACGGCGGTGGCGCCGGCATCGAGCCGCGCCTACGTGCCGCCCAACGATCCAGAGGTCGACTCGATCGTGGCGATGTCAGCCATGCGCGACCTGCTCCTCAAGCACGCGGCAGTCGCGGCGCGCGGCGGCGATCGCGAGTGGCGCGAGTTCCTCGTCCGCCGTGCCGCCGAACTCAATCCGCGAGACCCGAACGTGCTGATGGAACTCGCGGCGATGCTCCAGGCGACGAACCGAGCGACCGAGGCTCTCGAGGTCCTGCGGCAGCACGAGCAGTTCGTGCCTGGGGATCACCACACGCTGGTGGAGCAGGGCCGCTGCCTCGCGGACCTGGGCCGGCTCGAGGAGGCGGAGGTCGTTCTTCGGCGCGCCGCCCGGGTGCGTGACGCGGCCGCCGAGTACAACCTCGGCACGGTCGTCGATCGGCTCGGGCGTTCGGATGAGGCCCGGGCACACTACGAAAAGGCTCTGGCAATCGATCCTTTTCACTCTCGCGCGTTGAACAATCTGGGCGTCCTGCTCGATCGACACGGTCAGGGTGCCGAGGCGATTCGGACGCTCGAGCGGGCGATTCAAGCCGATCCCGACAACGCGGATGCCTATTCGAACCTTGGCAGCGCGTTGATTGGCGCCCGCCGGCTGCCTGACGCGCTTCGCACCATCGAAGTCGCCATCGCCCTAGATCCCGACGCGGCCGACCCGCACAACAACCGCGGCATCGCGCTGGCGCAGTCGGGCCGTCTTCAGGAAGCGATCGCGGAATTTAACACGGCCCTTCGCCTCGATCCCGCCCACGTCAACGCGCGCCGCAATCTCGGACAGGTGCAGCGGCTGGCCCGATGAGGCGTCTCACCTCGTTGACAGGGCGCAGATGTCGTTCAGGATCCCGGCCGCGGTGACAGCCGGGCCGGCGCCGGGGCCGCTTATCACTAGGGGCTCGTTCCGGTAGCGATCCGAAGTGAAGCTGATGATGTTGCGCGTACCCGTGGCCGCGCCCATCGGGCTCTCGATCGGCACAGCCACGAGGCGTGCGGAAACCGTCCTGGGAGTGGCGCTGACCACGTAACGAAGCACCCGTCCGCGCGCGTTCTCCGTCTCCACCTTCGTCCGCCATTCATCGTCGAGCGTCGGCAGGCAGTCCATGAACGCCGCGAGCGGCAGCTTCCGCAACTTCGGCGGGACCAGATCGTCCGGGGCCGCGGCGGGTCCGTGGTAGCCCATCATTCGCGCGAGGATGAGGCCCTTGCGACCGGCGTCCTGGCCCGAGAGGTCCTCGCGTGGATCGGGCTCTGCGTAACCGCGCTCGACGGCTTCGCGGACCGCGGCCGAGAACGGGCGGCCTGCCGAGATCTCCGACAGCACGAACATCAAGGTGCCGCTCACGCAGCCGTCGATTCGCCTGACGCGATCGCCGGTTTCTTCCAGCTTGTTGAAAGTATCGATGATCGGCAGGCCCGCGCCCACGGTGGCCTCGAAGCGCACGTTGCGGCCCGTGGTCCGGGCCGCGTCGAACAATTTCGAGTAACTCTCGGAGGGACCGGCCAGCGGCTTCTTGTTCGCGAGCACGACATGAAAGCCGGCGCGGGCCGCCAGCAGCAGAAGATCACCGGTTTCTTCGCCCGTGACGTCGACGACGACCGGCCGGGACACCGCGTGCTCGGCCATCCACGCGAGCGCCGCTTCGGCGCCAGCCCGAGTGCCGCCCAGGTCCGCGAGCAGGCGCCCGGCATCCTTCTGTTTCGCGAGCCGCAGCAGCCGTGCGCGCGACAGCCCCGACGCGTCGAAGACGAAGCCGGAACGATCCAGGAGGCCCACCATTCGCACCTGGCGCCTGGTGTCGAGCGCGGCAACCTGGTCGGCAAGGGCACGTCCGACCCGGCCGAAGCCAAGCAGCACGACGTCAGTCTGATGCGCAGTACGGGCCCGGCCGCCGCCGATCTTCGACAGCTGGAAGGCCGCGTGAACGCGCCTGGCCGCGTCGGGTGCTTCCTTGGCCACGACGACGAACGAGATGTTCCGTTCCGACGAGCCCTGCGCGATTGCGACGACGTTGAGACCGCCAGCCTCGAGCGCCGAGAACACGCGCGCAGCGATGCCGGGCGTCCCGGCCATGCCCTCGCCGACCACCGCAATCACCGCCATACCCTTTCGCGCGGAGACCCCGTCGATGAGCCCGGTTTCGATTTCGTGACGGAACGCCTTGCTCACGCTGGCGACGGCGCGGTCGGCCTCGCTTTCCGCCACCGTGAACCCGATTGAGCTCTCCGACGAGCCCTGGAAGATCGTCGAGACCGACAGCCGCTCGCCGTCGACGGCGGCAAACGTGCGCGCGGCGATGCCGTGCACACCGACCATGCCCTTGCCGGCGACCGTCACCACCGCCTGTCCCGGCAGGATGGCGAGCGCCTTCACCGGGAATCCGGGCTCGACGTGGCGAGCCGTGACCTCGGTTCCGGGGATGTCGGGATTGATGAACGAGCGGACGTGCAGCGCGATCCGCGTGCCGGAAATCGGAATCAGGGCCCGCGGGTGCAGGACCTTGGCGCCGTAATGCGCGACCTCTGCTGCCTCCTGGTGGTGTAGTTCGGGAATGAGCCGCGCGTCGGGGACGAGCCGTGGATCCGCAGTCAGAATCCCTGGCACGTCCTTCCACAGCACCACCCGGCGCGCCCCCAGCACGCGACCGAGGAGTGTCGCCGTCAGATCGGATCCGCCGCGCCCCAGCGTCGTGATGCTGCCGTCGCGGGCCCGCCCGATGTAGCCGGTCACGACCGGGACGATGCCGCGCGACAGGGACGGCTTGATCAGCTCCTTCGCGAGCACGCCAGTCTCGGAAATCAAGGGTGCGGCGCCGCCATGGTCGTCGTCGGTGCGGACGACGTCGAGGGCATCGACGAATCGCGACGACCCGATCGCTGCAGCCAGGAGCCGTGCAGAGAGCTGCTCACCTCTGCAAACCATTGCGTCGCGAGTGCGTGCCTCGAGGTGCCGCAGCACGCTCACCGCCCGACACAGCTCGCGAAACTCGGTCGCCGAGCGATCGATTTCGGCAATCACGTCGGCGAGCGCCGCGCGATCCTTCACCGCGGTCCTGGCCGCGGCGTGGTGTCGCGACTGGAACGTCTCGGCGGCGAGCTCGGCCTCGACCATCCGCCCATCGACCGCATGCCCGGCGGCGGCGATCAGCAGATCGGTCATGCCGCCCAGCGCCGAGGCGACGATGACCAGCGGCCCGCCATGCGCGGCGATGCGCGCCGCGGCGCGAGTGATCGCCTCGCCGTCGGCGAGCGACGCGCCGCCGAATTTCCAGACTTCCAGTGCCGGCTTTCGGGCCGTTGCCGCTGTCACGCTGCGCTCCTGTCACGGACGGGAACACGAAGGCCACGAAGAGCACGAAGGACACGAAAGGTTTGAGTGATCAAGGAGGACACTGTTGGACTGTGGCGGGTTTGTGGGAAGGCGTGAACTACGTGCTCGAAGACCTTCGTGATCTTCGTGTCCTTTGTGGGCTTCGTGTTCCCTCGGGCGTTCATTGCACACCGAGCTCGGCGATTCGTTCCCGCTGCCATGCCGCCACATCGTCGGGCGAGATCGTATCGGCGTAGTGCAGCGTCCAGTTCAGCGACGCGATCAGATCGTCGGCCTCCTCGAGACCCACTCCGAGGCGAATCAGCCGATCGAATCCGTTGCGCTTGAGTTGCGCCGGCGCCGTGAAGTACTCGGACACTGTCTGGTGGTGGTTCACCTTCGTTGCCAGCCCGTCGAATGACAGTGCGTAGCGGACGACGACGGTGGTCGCGAGGACGTCGGCGATATGCCGGGTCTGCGCTTCGTCGGCGCCGGCCACCCGGAACGACAGCAGCGATCCGTGCCGCACGTATTGATCTCGGATGATCGCCGCGTCCGGGTGCGAGGGCAGCGACGGGTGAAACACTTCCGACACGCGCGGGTGCGCGGCCAGAAACGCGGCCACGCGCGAGGCAGTGGCCGAACGCCGGGAGTGCGCATCGCGTGCGCCGTCCCAGCTCTCGAGGATGGCGGTTGCGCGCCGCCAGTCGAGGATGCCGCCGCGCATCGCGAGCAAATCCATCACCCCGTTGCCAAGCGCGAGGTCGTTGGTGGCGATGTATCCCCAGAGGTCTCGATCGGTACCGCCGAGCGCTTTCGTACCGCTGCCGATCACGACGTCCACGCCCTGGTCGAGGAGCGGCCGGCTGAACGCCCACGGTGTCGCGATGGTCGAATCGACAATCAGCCGCAGGTCCGGTGCGCCTCGACGCGCCTCAGCGATCGTCGAGCGCAGCCTGGTGATGTCCTGCGCCCTCACCAGCGGGTTCGTGAAGGTCTCGGCGAAGACCAACGCGGTCTCCGGACGGATTGCCTCCTCGAGCGCCGACCAGTCGCCGTCGTCCACGATCGTCACGCTGCCGCCGACCCGGCCGGCCAGCGATTCGAGGTAGGTGCGCGTTTTGTTGTAGACCTGCCGCATCAGCACGGCGTGACGATCGCGCGTCATCAGCTCGTCGAACACGAGCGCCGTGGCCTGCATGCCCGAATCGCACGCGAGCGCCCCGCGCGCGTTTTCGAGCGAGCGCAACCGAGCCAGCAAATCAGCAGTGGGGCCGGTACCGTATCGCGCGTAGAGCTGCGGGAGCGCCGACCAGCAATGCTCGCCGAGGAACACGCTGGCCGCCTTCCCCTGCTGCCAGGCGATGACCCGCGTCGATCCGAACACGTCGAGCTGCACCGTAGGATCCGAGGGGTGCAAGTATGGCGTTCCCGAACGGCGGGCATGCGCGTCCAGAGCGTTGTGGAGATCGCGAGTGGCGCGGCCCATCGCGTCGAGCGAAGGGCGCTCCGGCGGGCACTGCCGTGGATCCAGCCAGGCTCCAACGCCGCTCATTCCATCACCCCGAGCCACAGGCAGTCGTCAACCCGCGCCAGCCGCGCGACAGCGTCGCAGACCTGCGCGACAGCCGTATCGGTGCTGGCGGAGATCGTGAATCCCAGGTGCACGCGAGCATCTTCCGCTCGGGTCGCGCGGTTCTGAACCACCAGGCCGGCGCGGCGGACGAGACTCTCGACCCTCCGGTCGAGGCCGGGATGCGGCTCGCCCGTGACGCGCAGGTAATGACGGCGGGTGAGGCGGACGGAACTAGGGTCGGCTAGCGGCAGCTGCTGCGGCGCCGGCCAGCGGACGGTATTGTTCTGCGCGAGATCGATCAGGTCGCCGAGCACCGCAGTCGCCGTCGGCAGCGCGCCGGCGCCTTTGCCGAAGAGACTGAGGTCGCCAGACGCAGCGCACTTCAGGTACACCGCGTTGTATTCCTCTTCGACCGAGGCCAGCAGGTGCCATGCCGGCAGCAAGAGCGGTTCGACCGCCACGTCGAGCGCGCCCTCGACACGAGCGGCGCGGGCAATGAGCCGGATCCGGCCGCCGAGCGTCTCGGCCAGATCGCAGTCGTGCGGGCCAAGCCCGGTGATGCCGCGCACGCCGAACGCACCCGGCCGCATCCAGGCGCCGAATGCGCGATAGGTGAGAATCGACAGCTTGGCGGCGGCGTCGCCGCCTTCGAGATCCGCGCGCGGGTCGGCCTCGGCGAACCCGAGAGCCTGCGCCTCGGCGACCGCAGCCTCGACCGGCAACTCTTCCTGTTCCATTCGCGTCATCACGAAGTTGCACGTGCCATTGAGGATGCCGGCGAAGCTCTCCACTTCGTCGGCCCGGTGGCTCAGGTGACGCAGGATCGGGAGCGCGGCCGCGGCGGCCGCTTCGCAGTAAAGCGGCGTGGCGGTCCGCTGCGCCAGGACGGCCAACTCGTCGAGCCGGTCGGCGAGGAGCATCGTGTTCGCGGTGACCACCGGCTTGCCGGCTGCAAGCGCCGCGCGCAACGCGGGCTCGACCGCGGTGCCACCCGCGACCTCGACGACGACGTCCACCTCTGGGTCCGAGACCAGTGACAGCGCGTCGCTACCGATCGGAATGCCCTGGGCCAGCGGGCCGCGTTCCTTCGACAGGTTGCGCACGGCAATCCGCGTGACCTGAAAGCGAACGCCGTAACGCTCGCGCACCGGCCCCCGCTCACGGACGATCATCTCGAGCAGTCCGCGCCCGACGGTGCCGCACCCGATCAGGCCGATTCGAATATCGCGGACCGGCTGCTCGCCGACACCGGAAAAGCGGGCCCGCGTTGCGGGGAGCGTGTCGCCGCCGAACGTACTGGCGCCACGCAGCAAATCCGCGAGCCGCTCCTGGTCCGCGAGGAACGCGTCGTGGCCGAAATCTGAATCGAGCTTCCAGAGCGAGGACTGCGCCCCGGCGGCCTGCAATTCCCGATGCAGTTCTTCCTGGAGCGCCCACGGAAAGAGCATGTCGCCGGGGACGCCGACGATGATCGTGTCCGCGGTGACCCGCTCCAGCGCCGCGCGGAGTGCAGCCGGCGAATCGGCGATCGACCCGCGATCGATGGCCTCGCTGAGGAGCAGGAACGTTCTCATCGGGAACTGTTCAGCGAAGCGGCGGCCGTGATGGTCGAGATACTCGGCGACGGGTGGACGCTCGAGTCCTGGCACGAGACGGCCGAATCGCACATCCAGCTCGACGCGGCCGCGATATGTCAGCATGCCCAGCTGCCGGGCCCGGCTCATCCCGGTCGTGACGTCGCCGTTGCGCCAACCGTCACGCACCAGCTCCCGCTGCAGGTGGCGCGTCGCCGTGCCCCAGCCGTCGGGCCGCAGGCCCGCCGAGATCGTGACGAGGCGCCGGCAGCGCGCCGAGTGGCGCACCGCGAACGCGACGCCGACCATGCCGCCGAGGCTCGCGCCGACGAACGTCACCGGCGTCGTACATCCGCAGCCTTCGAGCCAGGTGGCAACCAGATCGGCGAGGCCGAGGACCGAGATTGTCGTCGTAGCCTCAGGGTTATCGAAGCCGTGCCAGGTCGAGCCATTGCCCGGCCAGCACGGACAGAGGACCGTCGTGGTCGCGGGATCGATGAGCCCGGCGCCCGCCATCGACGGCCACCACGGGTCTACCCCGCCTTCCTGCGCCGGACGGCCGTCGCCAAATGGAAACGGCGAGGCGGTGATCCCGCCGACGATCACTGCGACCGGCGCCGTCCCGAGCTCCGGTCCGTACACCCAACCGCCGAGCACCACATCGTCGAGCAGCTGTCCTTCGACGGTGAGCGATGGCCGATGCACCCGGAGTGGCCGTGGCGCGAGGGCGGCAAGGGTGGGAACGGGCATGAGCGAAGGGTCCGACGCCCAAGCCTATACCACAAAGCAACAAATCTATCTACATAGATGCCATGCACCCGGTCCGACAGGAGCGACGGGTTCGACAGCCAGGAGCCTCGGGTCCGACCGCTTATGCCGCGGCTGTGAGGGCGCGGACGTCCGCCACGATCTCGAACGATCGCTTCCGCGCTTCGTGGTCGAAGACGTGGGCGGTCACCATGACCTCGTTCACGCCGGTGAGCTGGAGGAACTGCTCGAGGCCGGCTCGGACGGCTTCGGGTCCGCCGACGACCGCGTAGTGCAGCACGTGCGCGACGGTCTGGTGATCCTCGGCGGTCCAGAGCGAGGTGTCGATCTCCGTCGGATCCTGCAGCCGGCCGGGCACGCCGCGGCGCAGGTTGATGAACTGCTGCTGCACCGACGAGAACAGCCGCCGCGCCTCCTCGTCAGTGGGCGCCGCCACGACGTTGATCGCTGCCATGGCGTACGGCTGCTCGAGCCGTGCCGAGGGCTGGAAGTAGCGGCGGTAGGCGTCCAGCGCCGCCAGCAGGTAGTCGGGCGCGAAGTGCGAGGCGAAAGCGAACGGCAGCCCCATGCGCGCGGCGAGCTCCGCGCTGTACATGCTCGAACCGAGCAGCCACACCGGCACTTCGAGCCCGGCGCCGGGTACCGCCCGGACCCGTTGCCCGGGCGAGGTGGGCGCGAAATAGCCGAGCAGCTCCTGCACATCGTCTGGGAACTGTTCCGCGCCAGCGAACGGGTCTCGTCGCAACGCTCGCGTCGTGATCGCGTCGGTGCCGGGCGCCCGGCCGAGGCCGAGATCGATGCGGCCCGGGTACAGGCTCTCGAGCGTACCGAACTGCTCGGCGACGATGAGCGGCGGGTGGTTCGGCAGCATGATGCCGCCCGAGCCGACGCGGATCCGGCTGGTGCCGGCGGCAACGTGGCCGATGAGGACCGCCGTTGCAGAGCTCGCAATGCCCGGCATGTTGTGGTGCTCGGCCATCCAGTAGCGGTTGAACCCGAGGCGTTCGACGTGCCGCGCGAGGTCGAGCGTATTTCGGAACGCTTGCGCTGGCGTGCTGCCCTTGACGACAGGCGAGAGATCGAGCACCGAGAAAGGCACCACGGAGAGAGTCCTGGCCACCATGATGCCACCGCTCGCTACGCGCCGGTCAGCGTCCGCACCCGGACCAGCCAATGGTTGGCGGCAATGAAGAGTGTGCCGTAACCCCCACGCGACGTTGCCGAGCGGCACGCCGACGACGATGCGGCCGAGGCGTGTTCCGTCTGGCGTAAACACGTGCACGCCGCCTGGCCCGGTTGCGGGTCCGCACGGGCCATATCGCGGCCATCGTACGCCACGCGGGCGCTGCTCGATCGAGCACGCCGCGGCCTGCTCCGCCTTCACAGGCCAGCCTCAAATCTGTGCTGCTGCAGCACAAAAACGCGATCTGCATGAGTTGTGCTTCGCGCCGAGCGGCCGCGAAGGCGCGTGCAGTCGAGCGCCAGCGCGTGACGTCGTGACATCCGTGGCCGGGCTGGCCTGCTTTTTTCAGCCTGCCTCGCCCGAATGAGGCCGCAGCGCATCGATTCGTGCCCCAACGTTCCGCCAGGCCCCCCTGCCTGTGTTCGCCCTTTGTGGGGCGTAACTGACAACACGTCGTGCTTCGCGGCTCTGTCCAGCGCAGGGCCTTGGGTGACTGCTGTGCGTAGTATTTCGTTTCGTTCGACCGTGCCTGCCGTGTTGACGGCAGGCCTGATGCTGCTGGTTCTGAGTGTGGCGTCTGCGCAGGCGCAAACCACTGTCACCGCCACGTGGGACCCGAACTCGGACGCGTACACCGCGGGCTACCGCGTCTACTACGGCACCTCTTCGGGCTCCTATCAGTGGAGCGTCGACGCGGGCAGCCAGCTGAGCGCTCCGATCAACGTGTCCCCTGGCAGCATGTATTACTTTGCTGTTCGCGCCTACAACTCGCTCACGGAATACGGTCCGGCGTCCTCCGAAGCGGCGCTCGACCTTCGCCCGCCGACGGCACAGATCACCGCCACGGTCGGCGCCAACAACGTGGCGACCGTCAGCTGGCAGGCCGGCGGCAACGCGACATCCGCGTCGATCAACGGCACCGCGGTGGCGTTGTCCGGTTCGACGACGGTGACGATCAGCGCCCAGACGACGTTCACGCTCACCGCACGCAACGCCACCGGCCAGACCGCGACGGCGAGCGCCACCGTGTCGACGATTCCGTCGCCGACCGCACAAATCAGCTCCACGCTCGGTGCCAACAACCTGGCCACCCTGACGTGGCAGACCACCAACGCCACGTCCGTCACGATCAATGGCGGTCCCGCGGCGCTGTCAGGAACGGCGACGATAACCGTGAACGTGCAGACGAGCTTCACGATCGTCGCGACGAATGCCGCGGGCCAGACGGCGACGGCCGTGACGGTCGTCACCCCGACCGCGGGAGCGCCGACCGCGCAAATCACGGCGACATTGGGCGCCAACAATGTCGCGACGGTGACGTGGCAGACGACCAACGCCACCTCCGCCACCATTAATGGCACGGCGGTCGGGTTGTCGGGCAGTACCACCACGCCAGTGACGGCGCCGACGACCTTCACCCTGGTTTCGCGCAACGCCGCGGGCCAGACGGCCACCGCCAGCGCGACGGTCACCCCGACCGCCGCACCGGCGCCGACTGCGCAGATCACCGCCACCCTGCAGACGAACAACACCGCGCTGGTGAGTTGGCAGACGACCAACGCCGCGTCGGCAGCGATCAATGGCACCTCGGTGGCGCTGTCCGGTTCGTCGAGCGTCGCCGTGAGTGCGACCACCACGTTCACGCTGGTCGGGACCGCGGCTGACGGTCGCACCGCGACCGCCAGCGCCACGGTAACGGTGCCGACGCAGACCGCACCTGGGGCGCCCTCCAGCATGACCGCGTCGGTGTCCGGTTCGCGCGCCACCCTCGGCTGGCGAGCTCCGACCAGTGGCAGCTCGCCGAGCAGCTACCTCCTCGACGTCGGCACGGCGTCTGGCACGTCGAATGTCGCCGCCAGTTACAACGTCGGCAACACTCTCGGCGTCTACGGCGACCTGCCGCGCGGCACCTACTACGCTCGCGTGAGAGCGGCCAATGGCACGGGCGTTTCGCTCTTCTCGAACGAGGTGCGATTCTCGATTGGCAAGAAGCTGCGGACGCCGACCGGCTTCAGGGTGTCGTGGACGGGGACGACTGCCACGCTGTCCTGGACGGCCTCGGCCGCCGACGGAGTCGACGAAGAGCCGACCAACTACGTGCTCGAAGCGGGCACGGCTCCGGGTGCGAGCAATGTCGCGACCGTCAACGTCGGGAACACCACGACGTTCCGAACCGAGGTTTCGTCGGGCAACTACTTCGTGCGGGTGAAGGCCCAGAACTCGCTCGGTGAATCGGATCCGTCCGAGGAGCTCGAGATTCGCGCGCCAGGCACGCCACAGGCACCGACTGCGCTGATCTCGGTCGGGTCGGGCGGGCGCGTCGATCTGCGATGGACCGCGTCCGCGGGTGGCTACGCGCCGGCCGGGTACGTGATCGAAGCAGGAAGCGCTCCGGGCCGCTCCGACCTGGCGAGCCTGCGGGTTGGCAACGTAACCCGCTTCACGACCACCGCGCCTCCGGGGGTGTATTACGTGCGGGTGCGGGCCTACAACGAGAAGGGCAACAGCCTTCCCTCGAACGAAGTCGTGATCAGGCCGTGAGCGCACTGGATTCGGTGAGGGCGGGTTTTCGCAGACGCCCTCACCGCGTTCTTCGCTGTAAGACCTACACGCCGTGTAAGTTCTGCTCAGTCTGCTTACACGCGACGAGTAGGGCTCGAAGACCCCCCAAGCGACACGAGCGCCCTCGAGAGTTCAGCCAGGAAACTGGCCCTGTTTTAGCAAGGCGGGCGCCGGTTCCGATCCGGACTGATGCGCCGCAGCCTCTCGAAATCAACGCCGGTCATACGCGCCAAATTCGTCTGGGGCAACCGCCCCGGAGGCTCCCCCAACGGTCATCAGGTAGCCCCCCTCACCGACTTCCGGCGGACGCCGTCGGTGATTCGTGCACGGACGTTCCCCCGCGTCCACCCAGGCGCTCGCGCCTAACCCCCTAAGTGCAGCGCAGTTCTTGACGTAAGGCGGCCGTGTGAACGCGGGCCATGGGTGACTACCGTGGGGATTTCCTTGTTCCGTTCGAAGGTGTTGACCGCGCTGGCGGCAGCACTTCTACTTCTGGTCTGTGCAGCGGCGACTGCGTCGGCGCAAACGGTGACGGCTTCGTGGGACCGCAACGCCGATTCCTATACGGCGGGGTACCGGCTGTATTACGGCACGGCGTCGGGGACTTATCAGTGGAGCCTCGACGCCGGTAACCAAGTCAGCGCGCCGGTCAACCTCTCCCCCGGCAACGTTTACTACTTCGTGGTTCGCGCCTACAACGCGCAGTACGCCTACGGTGCGGCGTCCAATGAAACCACCGTCGATCTGCGCTCGACTCCGCCGACCGCACAAATCACCTCCACGCTCGGCGCCAACAACCAGGCCACCCTGACATGGCGGACCACCAACGCCACCTCGGCCACCATCAACGGCGGTGCCGTGGCGCTGTCCGGCACGACGACGATAACCGTCAACGTGGAGACGAGCTTCACGCTGGTCGCGCGAAATGCCGCGGGCCAGACCGGGACGGCCACGACGATCGTCAGCCCGGCAGCACCCTCGGCGCCGACCGCGCAGATCACGGCGACCCTGGGGGCGAACAACGTCGCGACCGTGACGTGGCGGACCACGAACGCCACCTCCGCCACCATCAACGGCGCCGGCGTCGCCCTGTCGGGTACGACCACAACTACCGTGAGCGGTCAAACAACATTCACGCTCGTGGCACGAAATGCCGCCGGTCAGACGGCAACGGCGAGTGCCACGGTGACACCATCGGCACCCTCGGCACCGACCGCGCAGATCACGGCAACCCTGGGGGCGAACAACGTCGCGACCGTGACGTGGCGGACCACGAACGCCACCTCCGCCACCATCAACGGCGCCGGCGTCGCCCTGTCGGGTACGACCACAACTACCGTGAGCGGTCAAACAACATTCACGCTCGTGGCACGAAATGCCGCCGGTCAGACGGCAACGGCGAGTGCCACCGTGACACCATCGGCACCCTCGGCACCGACCGCGCAGATCACGGCAACCCTGGGGGCGAACAACGTCGCGACCGTGACGTGGCGGACCACGAACGCCACCTCCGCCACCATCAACGGCGCCGGCGTCGCCCTGTCGGGTACGACCACAACTACCGTGAGCGGTCAAACAACATTCACGCTCGTGGCACGAAATGCCGCCGGTCAGACGGCAACGGCGAGTGCCACCGTGACACCATCGGCACCCTCGGCGCCGACCGCGCAGATCACGGCAACCCTGGGGGCGAACAACGTCGCGACCGTGACGTGGCGGACCACGAACGCCACCTCCGCCACCATCAACGGCGCCGGCGTCGCCCTGTCGGGTACGACCACAACTACCGTGAGCGGTCAAACAACATTCACGCTCGTGGCACGAAATGCCGCCGGTCAGACGGCAACGGCGAGTGCCACGGTGACACCATCGGCACCCTCGGCACCGACCGCGCAGATCACGGCAACCCTGGGGGCGAACAACGTCGCGACCGTGACGTGGCGGACCACGAACGCCACCTCCGCCACCATCAACGGCGCCGGCGTCGCCCTGTCGGGTACGACCACAACTACCGTGAGCGGTCAAACAACATTCACGCTCGTGGCACGAAATGCCGCCGGCCAGACGGCGACCGCCAGTGCCACGGTCACGGCGACTTCGCCAACGCCGGGAGCTCCGACGAGCATGGCGGCCTCGGTGGCCGGCTCGCGCGTGACTCTCAGCTGGCGGCCGTCGACGACGGGGGCTGCACCGACGTCCTACATCATCGACGTCAGCACGACGTCGGGCGCCTCGAACATCGCCCAGGGCTACAACGTGGGTAATGTCCTCAGCGTCGCCGGCGACCTCGGGAAGGGAACCTATTACGCGCGCGTCAGGGCCGCGAACGCCGCCGGCGTGTCGGCCAGCTCCAACGAAGTGCGGTTCTCGGTCGGAAAGAAGTTGCGGACACCGGGCAGCCTGGCGGTGAACTGGACCGGCACGACGGCGACGCTCTCGTGGACGGCGCCCGCCGCTGACGGAGTCGACGAGGTCGCGACCAGCTACGTCGTCGAGGCCGGCACGTCCCCCGGTTCGAGCAATGTCGGCACCGTGAACGTGGGGAACACGACCACGATCCGCGCCGACGTTCCGTCCGGCACGTACTACGTGCGCGTCCGGGCGCTGAACGACTACGGCGAGTCGGATGCGTCCGACGATGTCGAGGTCCGCGCGCCGGGCGCGCCTCACGCACCCGCCAGTCTGGTGTCGAGGGGGTCCAGCGGGGATGTCAATCTCTCGTGGAGCGCGCCGAACGGCGGCCCCCCGCCAGCTGGTTATGTGATCGAGGCGGGGAGCGCCCCGGGCCTGGCCGACCTCGCGAGCCTCAACGTGGGTAACGTCACCAGCTTCACCACGACGGCGCCGCCGGGTGTGTATTACGTCCGTGTCAGGGCCGTCAACGATCGGGGCACGAGTGCTCCCTCTAACGAGGTTGTCGTTCAACGATGATCATCGGGGGTGATGAAGTCACACCCCGTGTAGATCCGACCGGGTACCGCCGATACATTAAGTGATCGGCGGTAGCCCACCAAGATCCCCCCAGGGCACACCAAATCGATCGAGCCTGGTGTCCCTGATGCTCAACCTCACGCGCTTCGCTGTCGACAGGCCCTGCCGTGGCAAGGTCATTTCCGGGCGTCTCGCTCGTCTGGTCGTCGTCGCACTCTTCCTCTTACCGGCGGTGCCCGCGTCCGCGCAGACTTACTCGCTGTCGTGGCGCGCAAATATCGACCCGCTCACGACCGGATATCGCGTCTTTGCCGGAACGCGTTCAGGCGTCTATCGGTGGAACGCTGACGTCGGCAACGTCACGGCCGTGCGCATTCCGGAGCTCAACGACCCAGGGACTTACTACTTCGCCGTTCGCGCCTACGATCACTTTGGCGGGATGTCCGATCCCTCGATTGAGGTCACATTCGACGTCGGCCCTCCCGGGGCGCCGCCGGCGTTGGCGGCTTCCGCGATCGGTTCGCGAGTCGCGCTGCGATGGGGAAGCGCTCCGGGTCTGGTTCCCGCCACGCACTACCTGCTCTACGTCGGGACGCAGCCCAACACTGCGAACATCGCCAGCGCGTATCCGGTTGGCAATCAGCTCAGTGTGACCGGAGACCTCCCACGAGGCCGTTACTACGTTCGCGTCCAGGCCGCGAACCGGTTCGGCGCTGGTCCTCTGTCATCCGAGGTCGTGGTCGACGTCGGGCCGATGGAGGCGCCCGGCAGCCCTCAGGGACTGGATCAAACGTGGCACGGCAGCGTGCTCACGCTGGCTTGGAACCGGGTGCCGAACGCGACCTCCTACGTCGTCGAGGCCGGGAGCCGGCCCGGCGCCGCCGATCTCGCGCGGGTTGTCGCCGCGACGAACGGGCTCGTCGTCAATGTGCCGCCGGGAACTTTCTACGTCCGGGTCAGAGCGGTCAACGCCGCCGGCGTCTCGGCTCCATCGCGCGAAATCATCGTGCGCGGACCGGGGGCGCCGATGCCGCCCGCCAATTTGAGCTTCACGCAGTCGTCGACATCGGTCACCCTGAGTTGGTCGCCGCCCGCGTCAGGGCCCGAGCCAGCCGGCTACGTGATCGAGGCTGGCAGTCAGCCCGGACTGGCGGATCTGGCGGTGCTGCGCGTGTCGGCGCAGACCTCGTACAGCGCCGTGGCTCCTCCGGGAACCTATTACCTCCGAGTCCGCGCGACGAGCGCGGGTGGCCGCAGCGAAGCTTCGAACGAGATCGCCGTTACGATTCGAGACTGACCGCGCGACAGCAACCAGGCAGGATCACGGTGTGC
Organism: uncultured Acidobacteriota bacterium; assembly: GCA_963709325.1. GTDB lineage: Bacteria > Acidobacteriota > Vicinamibacteria > Vicinamibacterales > UBA2999 > VFZN01. The sequence continues at coordinate 2,932,121 of CAVPVV010000003.1, forward strand.
GACGCGGGAGCACGAGGGTGTTCCCGACATACTCCGTGATCGACAGGCGGCATGCCGGATCCGGTCCGGTGTATCTCGTGGCGTGCCAGGTGCCCGCCGGCACGTACACGACGTCGCCTTCGCTGGCGATGAACGGCTCCTGCCCTTCGAACGCGTAGCGAATCTTCCCGGCGAACACCAGCCAGAATTCCGCGCTCTCGGCGTGGAAGTGTCCTTTGTCCGACGGATCGAGCGGTGGCAGGTTCTTCTCGTGTCCGTAGAGCACGAGCATCTCCGACTTGTCGTCGCGAATGAAGCGTCCGCCCGAGTAGCTCGGGTTCCGAGCCGCTTCCTCGTGAATGTTCAGGTGCGGCTTGTTGAACTCGTCGTAGCGGCCCGGGGTGCGATTGATCGTCGATTCCACCCACTGCATGCCGGGTGGCGGCGCTGGCGGCGCTGCGGCGTCGGCGACGAACGCGGTCTTGGCACCGGCGACGTTTACGACGAAACGCAGGCTCGGTGTCGTCCCGATGGTCTCGATCGAGTAGATGGTGAGGCGCGGAACGTTCACGAGCGAGCCGCGGGCCGCAACGATTGGCGCCTGACCCTCGATCTCGACGCGCACCTGTCCCTCGACCACCGCAAACCACTCGCGCGTGTCGGGGTGAAACCGCTTCGCCACGATCGAGCCCGGGGCCGCGGCCACGTACTCCGCGGTCAGCCGGCCGTCGTCGACGAGTCGTTCGGTCCAGCTCGACTCGGTGCGGTGCGCGGCCTTGAGGTCGGCGAGTTTCACCCACGGCCGCTCGGGCGGGGTGTAGCCCGGCAGTGTCACCGGTTTGGGCACCCACACCGCGGTTGGCACCGGTTTGTCCTGGGCCGCCATGGCGGCGCACCCCAGCAAAAAGATGACGGGCAGGCTCTGAACACAACGATTCATGGGCTCTCCGCGGGGCGCATTTTATCTACACGGCGAGTCGATTATCATGCCGGGCGACAGTTATCATGCCGAGCGGCAGTGCGCTCGAACTGGTCGCGGCAGAGCCGCAGTGAACCTGGAGAATCCCGATGACGCGATACCCGGCGCTTCGTACGTTGTTGATCGTCGCGTGCCTGCTGGCCGCCGCTACGGCGTCCGCGCAGACGCAGACCAAACCGTTCGAGCCTACCGTGGGCCAGGCGGGCAAGGACGTCGTGTGGGTGCCCACGCCGCAGGCGCTCGTGGACAAGATGCTCGACCTCGCCAAGCTCACGCCGCAGGACTTCCTGATGGATCTCGGCTCGGGTGACGGACGCACGGTCATCACCGCCGCGAAGCGCGGCGCACGCTCGCTCGGGATCGAGTTCAACCCCGACATGGTCGAGCTCTCGCGCAAGAACGCCACCGCCGCCGGGGTGACCGATCGGGCCACGTTCGAGAAGGGCGACCTGTTCGAAGCGGATCTCTCCAAGGCGCAGGTGATCACGATGTTCCTGTTGCCGTCGATCAACATGAAGCTGCGGCCCAAGCTGCTCGAGCTGAAGCCGGGGACCCGGATCGTGTCGAACTCGTTCACGATGGAAGACTGGGTCGCGGACGAGCAGGCGAACGTCACCGAGAACTGCACGAGCTGGTGCACGGCGCTCCTCTGGATCATTCCGGCAAAGGTCCAGGGCACGTGGGCGATGCCACAGGGCGTGCTGACGCTGACCCAGCAGTTCCAGATGCTCTCAGGCACGCTCGGCGGCGCGACGATCTCCGATGCGCGCATGCGCGGCGATCAAATCGAGTTCAGCGCCGGCGGCGTGAAGTTCACGGGAACCGTGTCCGGGAACACGATCAAGGGCAACGCGACCAGCGGCGGAGCGTTCACGGCGACGAAGAAATAGGCAGCAGCGGGCAGAATAGAGCGCATTTCAAAGAACTTTATAAGACACTATTGACCTGAACGGGACTGTTCGGTATCATCATCGCCATCCCCCGGAAGACGGCGATGATTAACGAACAGCCCGCGCTTGAAGCGCGCATCAACGTGAGCGTCGCGACGGCCGACCGGCGATCGAGTGAACGGGTGCCCGGTCCGTTCGATGCCTGGCGTATCGGAATGCTCGAGACGCCGGTACGAATCTACGACATCAGCCTCGGCGGCTGCTTCGTGCACGCGATGCACGAGCAGGATCCCGGCGTGGTAGTGATGCTGAAGATTCACTTGCCGGGCGAGCAGTGGGTGGAGGTCAAGGCCGAGACCCTGTATCGCCGTCCCGGCTTCGGCTTCGCGGTCAAGTTCGTCGACGTGCCGGACGAGACGCGTGCGCGTCTCGTCCGCGCGCTGGATTTGCGCGACTAGCGATCGTTCAACCGGATCGACTGGCCGATGCGGTCAAACGTCTGGCCGTAGCGCTGAGCCTCTCGGTCCGGAACGACGGTGGCGTAATAGAACAGGCTTCCGTCGGCGAGCAACGTCGTGTAAACGCCGACGCGCTCGTCGCCCCCGAGCGCCGACCGCCCGATGAGGGGCGTCCCCAGTCCGGTGCGTCCCGAGAGCCGGACCGTGGTCGAATTACCGGCCACGCGCATTCCCGGATTGCCCTGCAGAAACGATTGAATCAAGGTATCCGTGGCCTCGCCGAGGTCACGCGACGAGGCTCGCGCGACGCCGATCTCGACGCCGTGCGTCAGCACCGTCTGCCCGCGGAAATCGCCATACCCGTTCTCCGGCACGTACTTCACCGCATTGGTTGATGCGACTGGCGTCCAGTTATTTGGTACTGATGCCTGGAACAGGCGGCCCCCCTGCACGGTGCGGTATTGCGACGATGGCGTGGGCACGGGCTCTCCGACCGTTCCGACCGACGTAGATTCCTCGCCGCGGCTCCGCCCGCCTCCCGATCTCGAGAGATCGGCCATTGATTTCGCCGGCGGCAGCGACGAGAACCGGCTCTTGGCGTTCTCGAAACCGCTGTCGTCGGCCCGGCGCGCGATCTGAAGCTGGCTGGCTTCCTGGGTGATGTACTGAGTGCGATTGCCTGGATCGGGGTGGCTGCTCAGCCACTGCGGCGGCGCGCCGTTGCCCTGGCGTTGAATTGTCTCGAACATGTGCGCCAGGTCTCGTGGATCGTATCCGGCGCGGGCCATCAGCTGTGCGCCGAGCAGATCGGCCTGCTTCTCATACTCGCGGCTGTACTTCAGCAGCCACGTGCCGAGCCCGAACTGCGAGCCCTGTGAGATCGCCTGGCCCCAGCCGCCGCCGATCACCGCGCCGGCAATCGCGCCGGCCAGCGCGCCGAGCTGAAAGCCTTCCGCCTTGGTCGCGTTCGCGGTGCCGTGACGCAGCAGCACGTGCGAGAGCTCGTGCGCCATGACGCCGACCACCTCGCCCTCGGTCCTGGCGGCATCGAACATTCCGCGGTTGACGAACATCGGCCCGCCCGGAAGCGCGAACGCGTTGATGTCCTTCAGGTTCACCGGCGTGAACGAGTAGCGGAACTCCGGTCGATTGAGCTCGGGAGGCGCGACCGCGACGAGCCGTCGCCCGAGCTCGTCGAGGTACGAGCCGATGCGCTCGTCCCTGATGATCGGATATTCGCGGCGCACTTCGGCCGCCGCTTCCTCGCCCAGCTTCACATCGTCAGCGGGCGAATACTTGTTCTTCGGCGGCGTGATAGTCGTCTGCGCGCTGACGACGGTCGTGCACAGCGCGAGCACGACGAGCGGCCGCAAGCCAGCCCATCGGTTCGGTTGAGGCGATCGTCCACTCATGGCTCTAGTCCCCCAGCGTTAGCGGACTTCGCTGCAGCATTCGTACCGTCGTGCCAGCGCGGCCTTGTGGATGTCGGGTACACGCCTTGCTGGGTAAAGAAGGCAGGGGGACGAGATGGCGCGTGTATGGACACTCGTGGGGACACTCTTACTGGCGGGAGTGGTCACGCTGGCGCAGAGCGACTCGGCGCAACTGTCGGGTCTGGATCAACGATTGACCGATGCTCACGCCGCGCTGGATCGGGCCGCGGGACTGACTGCCGTCGATCGCTCGAGCCTCGAGCGAGAGCTCCGGAATCTCGAGGACGAAGTCGCCTATCTGCGAGTCAAGAGCCGCAAGGGCGAGCGCATCGACGATCGCGAGACCCGCGACCTCGGTGAGCGGATCGATCGGTTCGTGCAGCGGACCAACGATCGCAACTACAACAGCAGCACGAGCCCCGGCACCAGCGGCCCGTCTCGAGGACGGGTGATTCCGATCAACACCGAGCTCGACGTGCGGCTGCAGACGCCGCTCAACTCCGGCACCGCGCAGGTCGAGCAGCGGGTCGAGGCGACGACGATGGTCAACCTGTATCGTGAGGATGACCTGATTGTCCCGGCCGGTTCCCTGCTCGTCGGTTATGTCGCCTCGGTCGAGCCCGCGACGCGAACCGATCGCAAGGGGAAGCTGTCGCTGCAGTTCACGCGGCTGACCGTCAACCAGCGTTCGTATGACGTTCGCGTCTCCGTGACCCAGGCGATCGAGAGTGAGGGCGTCAAGGGAGAGATCGGGAAGATCGGCGCGGGCTCGGCGGTCGGCGCGATCATCGGTGGAATCCTCGGCGGCGCCAAGGGAGCCATTGCCGGCATCCTGGTCGGCGGCGGTGGCGTACTCGTCGCTACCGAGGGCAAGGACGTGGATTTGCAGTCGGGAACGGTGCTGCGCGTGCGCTTCGACTCGGAGGTCCCCCTGGATCTGAGTCGGTGACAAGGCAGAAGGCACAAGGCAGAAGGCAGAAGGCAGAAATCCCACGCTGAAGGGTGGCTTAGCCCTTTTGCCTTCTGCCTTTTGTCTTGCCTCAAAACGTCTTCCGGGCCACCCATTCCCGATACAGGGAGTCGGAAGCGACGTAACGAGTGCCGTCCTTCATGACTACGTCCTGTTTCGTGAGGGCGGCGAGCGCCGACTGCACGCTCGACGCGACCGGGAGGCGATGGCGCGCACGCACGTCTGCCGACATCAACTCTTTGCCGTCCTGGAGGACCAGCGCACGCAGCACCGCCCGCTGGGTCAGGGTGAGACGTTGCCACTGTTCCTCGAAGGCGGTCTGGTGCTCGCCGAGCAGCCGCGTCAGCGTCGCGTGAAGGTCCTCAACGGTGGCGCTTCGCCGGCCGGCCACCCGAGCGTCGTCCCAGGTCTCGTGCGCCAGACGCTGCACGTCGTAGGGCACGTTGGCAGCGAGATCGACGATGGCGGCGCCGAGCCCGGGCTCGGGCTTCAGGCCCGAGTCGGTGAATCGCGTTTCGATGAACTCGGCGAAGACATCGGGGTCGATCTTCTCGAGGCGCATCACCGGGCCCGCCTTGTAGAACGGCCGCTTCGACTCGAGCATGCGCTCCATCAGCGACGGCTCGGAACCGGCGAAAACGTAGCCGACGCTTCGTTGATCCTGGACGGCGGCGCGAAGCGCGTGCTCGACGTTGCCGCCGTCGAACGAGGCGACCGCCTGGAACTCGTCGAGCGCGATCGCCAGCCGCTGCTTGCGGGCGGCGGCAATCCGGGCGGGCAGCGCGAACACCTCGCCGGCCAGCCGCGCGGTATCGCGGGCTGAGCGGACCGTCGGAAAGGCGACGGTGACGCGGCCCGACGACGAGGAGCCGCCGCCGGTCATCGAGGGGCCGTCGATCCGGACTTCCGGCCGGACCGCGTCGAGCAGGTCCTGGGCCCAGCGCCGGATCCGGCCGACCGGCGTCTCGGCGGTGAGAAGCGCGCGGGCGTAGGACTCCAGGAAGCCGACGTAGGAGCTGGAAGCCGCCACCGTCACCTCGACGGTGAGAACCCGCTGCCGGGCCAGGCCGCGGAGCACGTCCCGGACCAGTGATGACTTGCCGTAACGGCGCGGCGAGATCAGGAATACTTTCTGACCTTCGGCGAGATCCTGGGAGAGCCGGGCCCGCTCCTGCTCGCGATCGGCGAACGCGCCGGCCGAGACGATCTCGCCGTAGACGAACGGGTTGTCCTGCGCCATTACGGCATTATACGTAACCATTACCGAGAATCACGTAACCGGCCGGCGGGACCCTCGGATTGGCGTAGACTGGCGCCATGCGAGCACTTCTGGCATGCGCGGCGGCGGCAGGTGTGGCGGTGAGCGCGGCCGCGCAGCAGCCGCAACAGGAAAAGCCGGTGCCCAAGGACTCGATCCGGATCACGATTCCGGGCTGCTCCAAGGGCACGGCCTTCACGGTGATGGAAAGCCCCGAGCACGAGTCGCGATCCTCCGTCGCTCCGGGACGCCGCTTCCGGCTCGCCGGCAAGAAGGACGTGCTCGCCGACATCAAGAAGGCCGAGGGGCAGATGATCGAAATCACCGGGATCATCAAGAAGGGCCAGCAGGACCCCACTGGCGGCCGCGTGAAGATCACCCCGGGGCCGATGTCAGGAAACACCAGCGTGGGCAGCAACCCCAGCTACGAGCAGGTCATCCTGGACGTGGAAGGCTTCCGCGCCTTGGCGGCCGATTGCCCGAGGTGAATCGACCTCTAGAGCCTCACACCCCTAGGCCCCATAGCCCACGCCTTAACCCCTCACTGTGAGCACCGGGCAGGTGGCGGCGCGAACGACGTGGTTCGCGGTGGAGCCGAAGAAGCCGATGTCGATCGAGCTCCTGCCGCCGACGCCCATGACGATGAGGTCGGCCTCGCGCTCGCGGGCGGATGCGACCAGCTCGGTGTAGGCCTTTCCGAATCGGACTTCGATCGCCACGTCGCGGCCCGGGAGCAGTGAGGCCGCAAGATTCTTCAGGCCGTCGGCGGCGCCCGTCTCGAGGTAGCGTCGGGTGTCCAGGAGCGCTTCCGCCTGCGCCGCTGGCAGGCCGTCCATTCCCGGCACCGGCGGCTCGTGCCACGGCCACTCGAGCACGTGAACGAGCGTCACCGCCGCGCCGGAGCCGTCGGTCATGGCTGCCGCGGCCTTCACGGCCAGCCGCGACCAGTCGGAGAAGTCGACGGCGACGATCACGCGGCCGAAGGACGCAGCGGGAGCGCCGGCGGCACGCGGCGGTACAGTCAATACCGGGCAAGCGGCCTTGCGAAGCACTTTCTCGGTGACGGAGCCGAGGATCAGGTGCTGGAAACCGCTTGTCCCGTGCGTGCCCATGACGATCAGGTCCACGTCGTTCGACGCCGCGTGCTCGAGAATCGTCGGCGCCGGCGCTCCGCCAACGATGATGATGCTGAGCTTCGCGGCGGCGTCGACGGCCGAGCGGCAGGCCGCGGTCACCCTGGCGCGCAGTTCCTCGAGATCCTCGGGTTCGACGATCTTCGCGGTGGCGGGGTCGAGCGCGCTCATGCCGGCCGTCGGCATCACCGAGAGGAAGACGTGCAGCACCGTGAGCCGCGCACCGGTCGCCCGGGCCAGGACGCCCGCCTGCTCGAGTGCGTGTTCCGAAACGTCCGAGAAATCGAACGGGCTCAGGATGTGGCCGAGTGTCATGATCGTGTCCTCTGGCGATTGGTTGACTGGCGATTGGCGATCGGCGCCCATCGGGGGATTGGGCGATGGAGCGAATTGCCCAATCACCAACCACCAATCGTCAGTAAATCATCAGTCAATCCTCAATCCTCAACGGACAGGCGGTCGCGCCAGCCAGTCCTGTGGCGCCTCACCAATTGGCGCGCCCGGCGGAGCGGGCGCGGCCGGAAGCTGCTTGGCTGCATCGCCAGGCCGCTCGAGAAAGCGCTTGATATCGGCGGCGAGCAGCGTGTCTTGCGCGACGTCGGCGTCGGTCTTGGTCCCATTCACGCGCAGCCGCGTGGCCAAACGCTGCAGCTTCAGCGAGGCAAGAGCTCGGACCTGGCCGTTCTGCGCCGCTGCCGCCAGGCCCGAGAGCCGATCGACCAGCACGCGCTGAGTGGCACGGCGCACTTCGGCTTCGTACGGCGTGGCCGTTGTCGCATCGAAGGTCGCTTTGACGAGCCGGTCCACGACTTCCTCCAGGCCAGGCAGCGCAGGATCGACGGCGTGCTGGGCCACCAGCCGCGCAGCGCGATCGGGCTGAAGGATGAAGCCGATTGTCACGTCGGAGGCGATGGTCGCCGGGCTGAGCGGGTCGAAGCCCTCGCCGGTCGTCCGCGGGAAGAGCTCGCGGTGGATGCCCCAGGCAGGGGGCCGGGGCGGGATGCTGTCGAGGATCTTCTTCGGCACGGTCAACTCCGACGGCTTGAGCGTCGCCGAGAGCGATTCGAGGGCCTTGCGCTGATTGTCCGCCGACTCCCACTTCATCGGCGTCCGGCCGTCGCCGCGCATCGCGTAGATGAAATCCTGCCCGCCCAGCATCGAGGCCGCGCCCTCGACCGCGTAGCGGTGATACATCCAGATCGGCACCAGCGGCTCCTCGATGGTCGTCATCGGGGCGCCGAGCCGGATCGTGTGCTCGCCGATCCGGCCAAGTGCCGCCCGGCGGACCTTCATCAGCCGATCGAGCTCGTCCGCCTGGTTCACCCCGTTCGACCATTGCTCGGTGCGCGGGTGGATGTCGGTGTCCTGGTTCGTGAAGTAGCGCAGGTCCTGGTCCCAGGCCTCGTCGAGAATCTTCGCGAGCGCCTGCTGCTCGTTGGCGCCGGCCGGGAACTCCCGGTAGCCGTAGTTGATGGTGACCTTGTCCCAGTCGCCGATCCGCTGCGGGTAGGCGTTCGCGATGTCGATGGTGCCGTCCGCCTTCAGCTCCTCGAGCGGATGCGGGTAGTCCATCACCGAGATCCAGCCCTTGGTGCTGTCGTAGTAGTTGTGGCCGAGACCGAGGGTATGCCCGACCTCATGGGCCGACAACTGGCGGATGCGCTTCAGCGCCGTCTCGTACAGAATCGGCGGCCGCTCGGTGCCGGTCGCGTACGGCGACAAGAGGCCCTCGAAAATCAGGTAGTCCTGCCGGTCGCGCAGCGAGCCAAGCGTGACCGTCGCCTTGATGATCTCGCCGGTGCGCGGATCGGTGACGGAGCCGCCCGAGCTCCAGCCGCGCGTCGAGCGGTGGACCCAGTTGATCATGTTGTAGCGGATGTCCATCGGATCCGCGCCGTCGGGGAGCACGTCGACCTTGAACGCGTTGCGGAAACCGGCCGCCTCGAACGCCTGGTTCCACCAGCTGGCGCCTTCGACGAGCGCCTTCTTGACGTCTTCCGGCGCGCCCGAGTCCACCCAGTACTGGATTGGCGTCACCGGCTCGCTCATCGCCGCCGCCGGGTCCTTCTTCACCAGCCGGTGGCGGCGGATGTAGCGGAACTGGATTGACTCGGCGATCGGCTGGCTGAAATCGACAAACGAAATGCCGCCGTATCCGGCACGCGGGTCGTCGATGCGCGGCTTGTAGTTGCCATCGGGCAGCTCGACGAACGAGACGTGCTCCCGCATCGTCACCGAGTCTGGCGTCGGCGTGACGCTGGCGACCGTGCCGGAGAATATCCCCTGGCGTCCGAAGTTGCCGGCTACTTCCGGCGCCGCAATCGGCGCCGGGCCCTGCTGCGGTCCACCGGCGCCGCCGCGGCCGCCGCCACCCGCCTCGTTCACGAACGTGAGCAGGAGATCGATCTCGGTGTTCTTGGGGAAGTTCTTCGTGTTCGGCAGGTAGACCGCGCTGCGGGTGCGCTCCACGCGATAGTTGCCGGGCCGTAGCGCCGCGCCCGCGCCGTGCACGTCGCGCATCAGGAAATCGGTGGCGTCCACCACGACGCGTCCATTCGACTCGGCCGCAACGGCGAAGCCCCACAATACCGACTTGGCGAACGAGTCCTCGACCGCCTTGCGTTCGAGCGGATTCTTGGCGCTCGAGCGGAACGTCTGGTTCCCCTGCACGAGCATCACTCGCGGGCCCATCCGCTGGAACGTGACGACACGGCCCTGGCCGCCCTGGCCGCGGTCGAGACCGATGTCGTTCGAGCCGAGGCCGGCCGAGAGGCCGGTCGAGAACAGGAACTCGGTATCGAAACGCGGGATCTCGAGCAGCAGCGCGCCCGCGCGCTCGTCCCAGTAGAGCGGAAAGTAGCCGTCGATCTTGCGCAGCCCGTTGACGCGATCGTCGATCGAGGGGACCGGTCCGCCGGCGCGCGGACCGCCGCCGGCTGCCGCCGGCTGCTGCGCGGTCGGTTGCGCCGCGCCGGCAAGCAGCAGGACTCCAAGTGCCAGGACACTCTGTTTCAGCATTGCTTCTCCTTCGCGCGACATTCTAGCTGCCCGGTCTTTTCCGGCCATAATTCGACTCCCGGAGCCGACCCATGATCAGAACCCTCGCACTCACGCTCCTGCTCGGCGTCTCGCTCGCCGCCTCCGAGCACGGTCCCGACAAGGGCACCCTCGTCATCGTTGGCGGCAACATGCAGGATCCGGCCATCGTCAAGCGATTCATCGACCTTGCCGGCGGTCCGGATCAGCCAATCGTCATCATTCCCACGGCCGGTGAAGACGACGAGCGCGATCCGTACGATCAGAACTGGTCGGGCTTGAAGCAGTGGCGGGAGAACGGGGCGAAGAACCTGAGCGTCCTGCACACCCGCGATCGCAAGGTGGCTGACACCGAGGCGTTTGCCAGGCCGATTCGCACCGCGCGCGGGGTGTTCTTCACCGGCGGCCGCCAGTGGCGGCTGGCCGATTCCTATCTCGACACCGTCACGCACCGCGAACTGTCCGCCCTGCTTAGCCGCGGAGGGGTCATCGGCGGCTCGTCGGCCGGCGCCTCAATCCTCGCCTCGTTCATGGTTCGCGGCGACACCAAGGGCAACGACAAGATGATCGGCGATCACACCGTCGGGCTCGGGTTCCTGAAGAACGCCGCCGTCGATCAGCACCTGCTGCGCCGCAACCGGCAGTTCGACATGCTCGAAGTGATCGACGCGCATCCGCAACTGCTCGGCATCGGCCTCGACGAGGACACGGCGATCGTCGTGCAGGGCGATCAGTTCGACGTGATCGGGAAGAGCTACGCGGTGATCTACAGCAACCGGCCGGTCGCCGGAGCCAGCGGCCGGTTCTTCTTCATGGGCGCGGGCGACCGCTTCGACATGGACGCCAGGAAGGCGATGCGGCGCGCCGCGGAGTGGCGGCCGCTCGAGGGCGTTCGACCGCCGAAATAGGCCGGCCGCGCCTCAGGGAACGGTCAAAGCTTCGCCAGGAAGCGCAGGCGTGTTGCGAGGCAGACGCCGCGCCTTCGAAGCCTGCTCGAACGAGTACCCGAGTGCGAGCAGCTTCGACTCGCTGTAAGCAGGGCCGAAAAACGAGATGGTGACCGGCAGCCGGTCGCTGGTGAAGCCGGCCGGCACAATCAGGTCGGGATAACCGGTCAGGTTCGCGATGTTCGTCGCCGACGGCGTGCCCGACGGGTCACCAGAACCGGCGATCAGGCTCGGGCGGCGTGACGAGGTCGGGTAAACGATCGCGTCGAGCGTGTTGGTCTGCAGCAGTCCATCCACCACGACACGCACTGCCGGCAGCACGTGGTCATGCACCGCGACGTAGCGGGCGTCGGTCAGCGTTCCCGCGCCGGCCTCGCGGTTGAAGAGCGCCCAGCGCGGCGGGTTCGGCATCGCGCCATCCGGACGGGTGCCCAGGAACTGCTTCGACCTGGCGATCATCTCGTCCAGCGTCTTCGGGTACTTCGGACCGAGGGTCTTCAGGTAGGCCGCGATCTGCGGCGCGAACTCGGGCCAGCGCACCGCGGTATAGAAGTCGCCCTTGGCATCGAGCAGCCATTTCGGATATCGCACATCGATCGTGGTCGCGCCCGCCTTGCGCATCGCGTCCAGCGCCGAGTCCATCACCCAGTCCACGTCTTCGTCCGCGCCGAAGAAGTCGCGGGCGACGCCGATACGCGCGCCTTTGAGCGCATCCGGCTTCAGGAACTTCACGTAGTCGGTCTCAGCCCGCCCCTGGCTCGCCGCAGTGGCGGGATCGGCCGCATCCACGCCGGTCATCGCGCCCAGCGCGGCGGCGACGTCGTAGACACTGCGAGCCATCGGGCCGCCGGTGTCGAAGCTGAGCGCCAGCGGGATGATGCCGTCACGGCTGAGCAGCCCCAGCGTCGGCTTCAGCCCGACGATGCCGTTGGCGCTCGAGGGACCGCGCACCGAGCCGCCGGTGTCGGTGCCCATGCCGAACACCGCGAACCCGGCCGCTATCGACGCCCCGGTTCCACCGGACGAGCCCGACGGCGAGCGCGCCAGGTCGTGCGGGTTGAGCGTCTGGCCGCCAAGCGAGCTGAGCGCCGCTCCGGAGGCGAACTCGGACATGTTCACCTTGGCCAGCACGATCGCGCCGGCCGCACGGAGCTTTTTCACCACGAATGCATCGTCGGGCGGAATCGAGCCTTCGAGCAGCACGGAGCCGCCGGTGGTCGGCATGTCGGCGGTGTCGAAATTGTCCTTGAGCACGAGCGGGATGCCGTGCAGCGGAGAGCGCGGTCCCTTGGCCTTGCGCTCGGCGTCGAGGGCGCGGGCGGTCTCGAGCGCCTTCGGGTTGAGCGTCAGGATCGCGTGGATCGACGGCCCCTTGCGGTCGTAGGCCTCGATGCGGGCGAGGAAGCGCTGCACGAGCTGTTCAGAGGTGAGCGTGCCGCCATTGAAGGCGGCATTCAGGTCCGCAATCGTGGCCTGATCCAGGTCCACGGACCGGGCCGCGCCCGCGGGCGCCTGCGTCAAGACGAGCGCGGCAATCAGGGGGAGGAGCAGAAGGCGGAGCGCTATTCGCATGGCCCGGACACGTTACCAGACTGGTGCCGGAATGGAAGGCATGAGCTGGGTACAGCGTCGGTGCATCCGGGCGCGGAAAATGGATCTAGGCTAGGAGCATGAAGACGGGCGGCAGGCGGATGGTCTGGGCCCTGGCGGGCTTCGTTGCCGTGGTCGGCGCCGGCGCTACGGCGGCATACGCCCAGCGGATCTGGGGCGGGTTCTACGGACGCACCCCGCCGAAGTTTCCCACTGCCGCCACGTTCGAGGGCTCTTTCCACTTCTGCCGCGTCCTGTTCACGAGCAATCGCCGCGAGAAGCAGGGCTGGGACACAGACTATCCCGGCGCCGACATCAACTTCAGCGTCCGTCTATCGGAGCTGACCAAGGTCCGCGTCAAGTTCGTCGACGAAGCGGGTGAAGGCGAGGTGCCGGATGCGGTCGTCGTCAGGGTGACCGACGACGCCTTGTTCCAATGCCCGTTTGCGCTGATGGAAGACGCCGGGACGGCGCACTTCAGCGACGTCGAGGTGAAGCGGCTCCGCGAGTACCTGTTGAAGGGCGGTTTCCTGTTCGTGTCCGACTATCACGGCAGCTGGGCAAAAGCGCAGTTCGACGAGGAGATCGGGCGGGCCCTGCCGCACGGCGAGTATCCGATCATCGATCTCACTCCGCCCACTCACGCGATCTGGAACACGTTCTTTCCGGTGACCCACATCATTCAGCTGGCGTCGATTCAGACGTGGCGGCGTACCGGCGGTGGCACGATCGAACGTTGGAACGAAGACGGGTCGCCACCCGACGCCCGGGGAATCGCCGACTCGCACGGCCGGTTGATGGTGGTGATGGTCCACAACAGCGACATCCCGGACGCGTGGGAGCGCGAAGGCGAGAACCCCGAGTACTTCTACCGGTTCTCGCCGGATGCGTACGCGGTCGGCATCGACGTCCTGCTCTACGCCATGACTCACTGAGCAGGCCCGGACGTCGCCGGCCGCGCGCTCACGCGTCGCGAAGGTGGCTCGCCGAGCCGTGTTCGTCGACGCTCGCGAGGACGCCGTCGAGATCGTCGGCTTCGATCGGGGCGCTCGCCTCAATCTCTGCGCTTTCGTCGAGAATCCGCTGCGCGTGCCAAAGACGAACGGCTTCCGCCGCGTCCTGCACGTCGTCGAGATGCGCGTCGAGCAGCAATGCTTCGAACGTCATGGCGGCTCCTCTCTCGAATGAACGGGGACGCGACGGCTCAGCGGGCCTCGGCGAGCGTCTGGCGCCACGCCCCGAGCTCCCTGAGGGCCTCGGCGCGCGCGAAACCGTAACGGGCCTGCAGCACGCTCACCAGCCGCTCGGCGTTGCCGCGCACGCTCTGCACGTCGGCGTCGGTCAATTTGTCCCACCGCTGGCGGGCAGCGCTCATTACCCGGGCCCACCGCTCCGTCACGCGTCCGATTTCCTGAGCCATCGCGTCCTCCACGCGCTCCGAGCCCGATTGCCCGAGCGTTGCCTCGGTCATTAGCAACCGGCGTGCCACGCGAACCGTGGTTTCGTGTCCACGACGCGATCGCAGTTGGAAGGCCGGTTCACACACTGGGTAGCTGGGGAAACCATGAAGCGCGGGGCGGAGGGAGCGGTTCGGTGGTGTAATCAGCACCGCCAATGGCCGTCGTCTACAAAATCGTGTCCGAGTCATCGTGGCGCGAGGCCGAGGAGCGTGGAGCGTTCAGCGGCGCGCCGGTCGACGTCGCGGATGGGTTCATCCATTTTTCGACGGCCGGCCAGGTCGCCGAAACGGCAGCGCGCCATTTCGCGTCGCAGCGCGGCCTGCTGTTGGTCGCGGTATTGGCGGAGCAACTGGGCGACGCGCTCCGTTGGGAACCTTCGCGCGGCGGCGCACTGTTCCCGCACCTGTACGCACCGCTTCCGCTGAGCGCCGTGCTGTGGATAAAGCCACTGCCGCTCAACGCCGACGGCCGCCACGAGTTCCCGGCACTGGAGGATTAGCGGACCGGCCAACGGAATGAAACTTCACGAGCTAGACTTCTGTAGTCGTGCCCTGGTTGTTTCTCCTGGCCTACACCTGTTCCGGGTTGGCCGGTCTCGTCTACGAAGTCACCTGGACGCGGCTGCTCACGCTCTACATCGGCCACAGCACCGCGGCCGCTTCCGCAGTCGTTGCGGCGTTCCTCGGCGGGCTGGCAATCGGCGCCGCCGCCGGCGGCGACTTCGCGGCCGGCTGGACGCGGCAACGCGCCGCCCGCGCTTACGTCGCACTGGAACTGTTCGTCGCCGTGGCCGCGCTGGCGCTGCCGCTGGCGGTCCGCACGCTCACGCCGCTGTTGGCGTGGGCATACGGCAGCGACGGCAGCGGGCTGTTTCCCGCCGTTCGTCTGCTCGTGTGCCTGCTCGTGGTGCTGGTTCCCGCGGCGGCGCTCGGCGCGACGTTCCCAATGGCAATCCGCTGGTTTGCGAGTGAGAGCGGCCGCGCCGCGCGGCTGAGCGGCGCCCTTTACGCGCTGAACACGGCGGGGGCAGCGGTCGGCGCGATGCTGGCTGGTTTCGTGCTGATTCCCACGATTGGTCTTTCAGGCACGACGCTCGTCGGCGTGACGGGTTCGCTACTGGCGGCTACCGCGGTGTGGGTCGTGCAGCGCAGCGCGGCGAATGTCGAACGCTGGCAGCCAGTCGCCGGATTCCAGCCCGCCGCACGTCGAAGCAGATCTGGACGTGACTCCGCCGAGGTGCCCTCCGCGGCGAACGCGACTGACGGCGCCGACTACCGGTGGCTTGCGGCGATCGTATTGGGCGTGTCGGGCTTCGCGTCGCTCGCGCACGAGATTGCCTGGACGCGAATTCTTGCCCTCGTCCTCGGCCCGACGACATACGCGTTTGCCGCAACGCTGGCCGCGGTGATCTCCGGTGTCGCGCTCGGCTCGGCCGCGGGATCGTGGCTCGTCGGCCGCACGCGCCACTACGGCGCCTGGCTGGCCGCGGTGCTGGCCGCCGGCGCGGTGACCGTCAGCTACACCTACTCGCTGGCCGGTGAGAGATTTCCGCGGCTGGTCGCCGAGCAGATGGCCGGAGCGGAGGAACCGTTCAACGAACTCCTGCGGCAGGGGCTGCTCCTCACCGCCGCCTTGATCGTTCCTACCGCTGCCTGCCTCGGCAGCGCATTTCCGCTCGCGCTGGCAATGGCCGGCGACGGGGCCGATGCCACGCGACGCTTCGGCGTCGTCTATGCGGTCAACACGATCGGCGCGGTCATGGGCTCTCTTGCGGCTGGCTTCGTCCTCATCCCGCGGCTGGGACTTCAGGGCACACTTCAGGTGGCGAGCGGCGCGCTGGTCGCCGCTGCACTCGCGATTGTTGCTGGCGGTGAGCCGCGCTGGTCTCACCGTGTCGCCGGCCTGGCCGCGTCGGCGGCCGCAGTGCTCCTCCTCGTCTTTAGCGCCCCATGGGATCGCGAGCTGCTCGCGAGCGGGCCCTACATGTACGCGCCGTTCGTGCCTGGCGATCTCGATCTCACAACCCAACTCAAGGCCGGCAGACTGCTTTACTACCGCGAGGGCGCGTCGGCGACGGTGTCGGTGAAGCGTCTCACCGGTACCACGACGCTCGCGGTTGACGGAAAAGTGGACGCCTCGAACCGAGGCGACATGCTGACCCAGAAACTCATCGCGCACCTGCCGTTGCTCGTCCACGACGCTCCGCGGCGAGTCGCCATTGTCGGTCTCGGCAGCGGCGTCACCGCCGGCGCGGCGCTCACCCACCCGATCGAGCGGGCTGACGTGCTCGAGATCTCGCCGGAGGTGGTGGATGCCTCGGCGTTCTTCACCGACGAGAACCGCGGCGCACTCAAGGATCCGCGTCTTCACCTGATCGTCGGCGACGGCCGCTCGCACCTGCAGCTGTCCCGCGAGCGGTACGACGTCATCGTGTCCGAGCCATCGAACCCGTGGATTGCAGGTGTCGCGGCGCTCTTCACGCGCGAGTTCTTCGCCGCAGCGCGGGACCGGCTCGCCCCTGGCGGCGTGCTGTGCCATTGGGCGAACGCTTACAACATCAGCGAGCCCGACCTGCGCTCGATTGTGGCAACGTTCCAGTCGGTCTTCCCGGACGGCACGGTCTGGCTCGTCGGCAATGACGATGTCCTGATGCTCGGTTCAGACGGGCCGCTCGACGATCGGCTGTCGCGGCTGGCCGAGCACCTCGATCAGCCCGGCGTCCGCTCCGATCTCGCGTTGGTCGAGGTGCGCGATGCGTTCTCGATCCTCTCGCTCTTCGCCGCCGGTCCGGCCGCGCTCGCGTCGTACCTGCACGGCGTGCCGCTCCTCACCGACGACACCATGCGGCTCGAGTTTTCGGCGCCGCGAGAGCTCCATAACCGGCGGGCGGGAGACAATGTCGCCGCTTTGGTCGCTGCCGGCGAAGCCACAGCGGCGCCGCGTGCCGTTGCCGGCGTTCGTGCGCACGCGGGCGCGACCGAGTGGCGCAATCGGGGTGCGATGTTCTCCAAGGCCGACGTGTTCGGCCGCGCCAACGACGACTTCCTCACCGCCGTCGGCCAGGATCCTTCTGACCGCGAGGCGCTGGACGGTTTCGTTCGCACGGCGCTCGTCACCGGCCGGGCGGCCGAGGCGATCGCGAAACTGCGGGAGCGTCTCGGCGCAGCTGCCGCAGATCGTCCGCGCACGCTCGTCGCGCTCTCGAAACTGCAGGCGAGCTCAGGCGCGCGCGACGATGCGCTGACCACCGCGCAGCGGGCGGCGGACCTGGCGCCGTCCGATCCGGCCGGGCACGAACAACTCGCGTCGCTGTATGCGGATGCCGGCGATACAGTGCGGCTCGATCAGGCTGTCCGCACGCTGCAATCGACCGCCGGCGAGGATGCCGCAGCCACGTTGTATTACGCGGCCGCGGCGCAGCTGCTCCACGGCAACCTGCCGCAGGCAATGGTCCTGGCCGAGCGCGGCATCGGTTTTCATCCCGACTACGCGGCGCTCTACGACCTTGCCGGCGCGACCTACACGAAGCTCGGGCAGGTGTTTCGCGCCCGCTGGGCCTTCGACCAGTCACTGCGCTTCGACGCGCACGACAGCACTGCCTACGAGAATCTCGGCGTGCTGGCGTTCGAGGAGGGGAACTTGCCGGCGGCGCGCAACTACTTCGCCGAAGCCCTCTGGCTGAACCCAAGCTCCGCGGTGGCCCGGCAGGGCGTGCAGCGGGCGATGTCTGGCGCGCCTCGCTGAAGCGCTAACCAGGTGTCTCGGTCGACGCAGTGATTTCAACCACGTACATCGGCTCGCGCCGATACCGCGATCGCCGGGTGCCGAGCAGCCGTACGGCGTCGAGGCCGGCGTCGTTGAACAGACGCGTGAGGCTGCGGCGACTCAGCGGATAGGGAATCCACGGATTGCCGGCGTCCGTGTCGTACTCGACAATGATGAAGCGTGGCTGCGTCATCGCCGCGGCGGCCCGTCGGATGAACGCCGGCTGGCCGGCGACGTAGTGCAGCGCGTTGGCCAGCATCACGCCGTCGGGCGCGTCGAATGGCCAGGGAAGACGCGTGAAATCGGCGGCGTGCGTGGCGATCGCCACGCTGCCATGCTGCCGGGGAATCGCACCAAGGGCCGCGGCGTCGCGATCAACGGCGTGAATCACGCTGCCAGCCGGCAGCAAGGTGGCCAGGGCGACGGTGAACGTGCCGTCGCCGCAGCCAAGGTCCGCCCACGTTTCGGGCCGTGTTCCGGAGCGTCGCGCCGGGCCAATCAAATCCGCAGCTTCGCCGACCGTCATCGATCAACGCGCGAAGTCGATGAAGCCGCGGTCGACGTCCACTGATACCAGCCGAACCTGAAGCCGATCGCCGACATCCACACCTGCGAAGCCGGACACCAGCCGTCCCTCGACCGGCCGCCGGGCGAGCCGCACCCACGTGCCCTTGCTCGAGGCGCCGGTGACGATAGCCTCGAAGCGCTCGCCGATGTGATCCTGCAGCAGCATTGCCGCCGCCGACTTGGCGACCTGCCGCTCGACCTTGTTCGCGGCGTCTTCCTGCTTCGTCAGGTGGGTGGCGATCGCGTCGAGCTCGTCGAATCGGTAGGGCGCTGAGGCGCGGTCGATCGCGGCTTTCAGCAGGCGCTGGGTCACCAGGTCGCCGTAACGCCGGTTTGGCGCGGTTGAATGGGCGTAGTCCTTCACCGCCAGGCCGAAGTGGCCAGGCGCCGCGGCGCCGGGAGGCTCGGCCACGTACTCCCCCGAACCGAGCAGTTTGACGACCGTCAGGGACAGGTCCTGGTAGCGCTCGGGATCCGCGGCGCGGCGGCGCTGCAGGAAGGCATCGAGCGCTGCCGGATCAGGCTCGGCCGGCAGCGTGTCACCGGACTCGCGGGCCAACGCTTCGATCCGGTCCCATCGCTTCGGTGAACGCACCACGCGGCGAATCGATGGGAACCCGTGCTCGGCGAGGAACCGTGCCGTGACGCCGTTGGCGGCGATCATGAAGTCCTCGATCAGCTCCTTGGCACGGTTGCGGCCTTCCGCCTGCAGATCGCGGATGTCGTCGCCGTCGAATACCGGACGGGTCTGCGTCGTTTCGAGATCGAGGGCACCGAGGCGGTGGCGCTCGGCGCGAAGCCGCTGAGCCACGGCGTCCTGAGCGCGGAGGTTCTCGTCGAGGCCGGGCACTGCGGCGATCGACCGTGGCGGCGGTGCCTGTCCCTCGAGCCAGGCGCCGACGCTGCTGTAGGCGAGCTTGGCCTGGTTACGGACGCGCGCCCGCAGCACCGAAGACGCCGAGACGACCCCGTCACGTCCAACCGTCAGCGAGACTACGACCGCTTGACGAATCTGGTCGTCGTTGAGAGACGTCAGATCGGTCGAGAGCGGCGGCGGCAGCATCGGAAAGATCTGCGCCGTCGTGTAGACGGACGTCGTGTTATGGCCCGCGTGCTCGTCCAGTGCGGTTGCCGGCTTGACGAGCACGTCCACGTCGGCGATCGCCACCAGCACGGTGGCCGTGTCGGCCTGCTGATCTGACGCGACCGTCAGCTGATCGAGGTCTCGCGAGTCGTCATTGTCGATCGAGCACCACGGCAGCGCGGTCAGATCGCGGATTCCATCGCGATCGCCATCGTCTGGATGCGGTTGACCGGCACGGAGGGCGTTGACCTCGGCGATGGCCGTTGAAGAGAAGTCTGGGAGCAGCCCGCGCTCCAGCATGACGCGGTGCGCGATGTGCTGAAGCCGGGAGCGATGCGAGCCGGAGGACCGTTGGGACACATGCCATCGTAACGTGTCGCGGCATTTCCCCGTTGTTCACCGGTCCGCCGTCCCTGACACGCTCAGGCGCGGCCCGACATCTTGGCGATCCACCAGCGCAGCCCGACGAGCAGGAACCGCCAGTCCGTGAAGAACTCCGGCGGCTTGTGCTCGACGGCGTGACCGACGAACTGGAAGATCCAGCCGGACACGAACAGCACAGCGGCCGCGATCGCCAGGGGAGAGAACCAGAGGCCGGCAAGCGCAAGCGGGATCGAGATCACGATCAGCGGAATGCCCACCGTGTGGCAGGCCCGGTTCACCGGATGCTGATGGCTCTCCGAGTACTGCCGGATCCACTCTTCCCAGGTGCGGCCACCCATCGCCACCTCCGTTCACAAGCCTAGCCGAGCTGCTCACGAGATTACACGCGTGAAAGTGGCCCTGCCGGTGAGTGGTGATAGGTTGCGAATGAGGGTGTGCAAAATGCCACGTTCATCTCATCCGTTCAGTCGGCTCTTCGTTATCCTCTTCGCCACGTCGCTGGCGTGCGCGTTCCCCAGGCAGGCAGCGGCACAGGCGTACATCAGCCCGTTCCTCGGCTACAACTTCAGCGGCGACGCCGGGTGCCCGCAGATTACCCAGTGCGAGAACAAGAACCTGAACTGGGGCGCGTCACTAGGGGCGACCAATGCGGTCGTCGGCTTCGAGCTCGATGCCGGCTATACCAGCCATTTCTTCGGCGAGGCGAACTCCTACGACGTCAGCGTTCTCACCTTCATGGGCAACTTCCTCTTCTCGCCGCGGTTCGGACCGATCCAGCCCTACGGCCTGTTCGGCCTGGGGATCATCAGGACGACGAACGATCTCTCGCAGATCGGCGGCGTCAACGAGTCTTCCAACGAGTTCGGTTCGGACGCCGGAGGCGGGTTGATGATTCACTTCTCACAGCACGTCGGGATTCGCGGTGACGTGCGCTACTTCTACACGTTCGACGCGCTGGATATCCTTGGCATCGGAAACAACACGCAGAAGCTGGACTTCGCCCGTGTGTCGGGCGGGCTCGTGTTTCGATTCTGACACCGCCCGCTTCACCGGCTCGCGCGACGCGCCTCCGGCCAGCGGGCGATGACATCGGGCGTGAACCGGCGCAGGCCGCGCAGTGCCGCGAGCACGCGCCGCCTGCGTCGCTCGCGGCTTGCGTCCCACGGGAACCCGTAGCCTTCGCGGATGCCGGGCGGAAGCGAGCCGACCGTGACCAGCTCGCCCGCGTACTGAAACGGCCATATCAGGCGGCCGAACGCAGGGCGGAGGACCGCTGGCGCCAGGGCCCGTGCCTCGGCGCCGACGACGATGCGGCCGCACCCGATTTCCGATCGCATGTAGTCCTGCAGGTGCTGCCAGGTAAGAGGGATGTCGCTCTCCCTCGCGCCGAGGGCCACCGCAAACGAGGCCGTCTCGCGGCAATACCGATCTCGATCTTCCGGGGAAAACGGCGGCAGCACGTGCTCCAGGACGCGGATGTGCGAGTCCACGAGCGTGGCCTGGACCCACAACAGCAGCGCCGGATCGTGTGCCGAATAGCGGGTGCCGGCGCGATATCCGCCGGTGGCACGCGGCAGCGCGCCGTTGACCCGATCGTGAACGCTGAGAATCGCGCGGAGCACGGCGTCCGCCTCCGGGTCGGTCCCGAAGGTCAGTCGCCGCATGGCGCTGACGGTGGCGTGCAGGCGCGCCAGCGGCGCGATCGGAGAGCCGCGGAAGTTGCTGTGCGCGGCCACGCCCGCGGCGACGAGCGGGTGCGCGAACTGCAGCAGGATGGCGCGCGGCCAGGCCAGCAGCGCGATGCGCTCGCCGGTAATCGTCCAGGTGATCCCGCCAGGGTGCGGCCTCTCCACTCGTTCATTCTGCCCTCGAGCGAAGGATCCCATCGAGTACACTCGGCCGCATGCGAATCCCGCTTCGTCGCACCCTGACGGCAGCGCTGGCGGTAATCACGTTCGGCCTTGTCGCGACGATGGCCCAGCAGCGGCCCGACAATCCGTTTCCGGGCGGCACCAACCCCGACGGTTCGCTACGGCCGACGCCGCCGCTCAACCGACTCTTCACGCAGGATGCCTACACGGAATACGCGATTCTCGAGCCCGGCAGCGAGTCGTTCAGGATCCGCTTCCTGCCCGAGGAAACGCGCGCCGGCGCCACTGAGCTGGTCAACGCGACGCGCGGCGGCAGCGAAGGCTCGGGGATCGAGGTCTACGACCCGCGCACCGGCAAGGCCCTCCCGTTCACCTACGAGCAAGATCCGAAGGATCCCGAGACCCACGCGATACACGCGAAGCTGCCGATTCCGGTTCCGGCCGGCGGCATTGGACGGGTTCTGATCTACAAAACCTACAAGGACCCGCGCACCTACACGATGCACGGAGAGGACATTGTCTGGGTGCGAAGCCTGAGCGGTTACCGCCTCGGTGTCCTCCTGCCGAAGGGCTTTACCTTCCTGTCCTCGAACGTTGCCGCGCAGCTCTCGACGACGAGCGACGGCCGGCTGAAGCTGGCGTTTGCCAACCCGAGCGGTCAGAGCAACCCTGTGACCATCCACGCCCGCCGCACGACGATAGCCTTTCCGCCTACTCCGGGCGACGACGTGTTTTTCGATGACGTGAAGACGCTCTACGACCTGGGTGCGCCGGAGACACACACGATCGCCGTCGACCAGAGCTATAGCGACTACCGGAAAGGCGGTCGTGCGTCGCTCGACACGCTGTCCTACCTGCCGCTTCGCGATCTGAAGGTCACCGACCTCGACACCGCGAAGACGCTGCCACCCGCCAAGAGCGGCAACGCCACCAACATTGCCCTGGAGGTTCCGATCGAGAACGAGAAGCAGAGTGTGCACCTCCGCCTCACCGGGACGCTGGTCGATCCCGCCTACACCCTCGAGCGCGGCGAGCTCGTGTTCGCGCGCACGCTGAAGGGGCTGCGCAACACCATTCTGCTGCCCGAAGGATATGAGGTGTCGGCGGTGTCGCAGTCCGGCACGATCGGCAAATACAACGGCCGGACGTTCGTGGCGCTGATCAACCTGAACGCCGAGAACCAATACGCGGTCCGCATCCACGCGCGACGCGCCGGAGCGTCATCGGACCGGTAATCCGCCGCGCCTTCGAAATCAGGCGCGTTCGATCCGCAGCGGCTGCGCTCCCTGCCAGAGCACGAGCCGGCCGATCTCGGGCAGGTGTTCCAGGCCGGAGGTGATCGTCAGGAAGTGGTTGCCGGCCAGCGATCCGGCCTTGCTGGCGAAGTGGGTCCGGCCGTAGGCGATCAGCAGCTCCGTCTCGCTCACGCCCCCTGGATACCACAGCACTTCGCCGGGATGCGGATAGGTCGTGGCGTTCTCAGGCGCGACGCCGATCGAGAGGTCGCCAAGCGGCGCCCACACCGCTTCGCCGCTCCAGCGAACGTGAATCACCTGGCTCGTGAACGGCAGCAGGCCGCGGAAGGCCGCGCATGTCAGCGGCGCGGCGTCCGACTCGAAGCTGGCTTCCAGGCGGTACGGGCCAAGGCTGACTACGACATCTGACATGGGCCCTCCTGCATCGGCGACACGGCTCGCTTCAGGTCCACGCGGCGTTGTCGAGCGCAAGGATCGTCTGCAGCAGCACGTTGGCGCCGTTGACGACGTCTTGCGGTTTCGTGAACTCCTTTGGCGCGTGCGAGATGCCGCCGACAGACGGCACGAAGATCATGCCCGTCGGGCCGAGGCGCGCCATGTGCTGGGCGTCGTGACCGGCGCCGCTCGGCAGATGCTTCGTGGACAGGCCAAGACCGCGCGCCGAAGCCTCGATCGCGTCCTTGACCCGATCGTCGCAGACGGCAGGGCGGCTGTGGTGGAGTGGCGAGTAGGTGAAGGTGCAACCGATGTCTCTTCCGATCGCGTCGCCTTCGGCGCGCACCCGGGCGGATAGTGCGTCCACCTTGGCCTCGTCGAGGTCGCGGATTTCGAGCGTGAAGATCACCTTGCCGGGGATGACGTTGGGCGCGCCCGGAAACGCCTGCACTCGGCCGACGGTGGCGACCTGGCGGCCCGGCGTGCTCGTGATCACGCGGTTGACCATGTCGATGTAGCGGGCCGTCGCGAGCAAGCTGTCGTGCCGGTCGCTCATCGCGGTGGTGCCAGCGTGGTTGGCGATGCCTTCGGCAGTTACCTCCCATTGCCCGATGCCGACGATGCCTTCGACGACGCCGATGTCGAGTTTCTCACGATCGAGGTTGCCGCCCTGCTCGATGTGCAGTTCGACGTAGGCCGCCACGTCACCAGCGGCTCGTTTCAACGGCACCAGCTTCGACGGATCGCCGCCCAGGAACGTGATCCCATCGCCGATCGTCTTGCCGCTGTGGGTCTTCAGGAGCAGGTCCTCCGCGGTCAGCTCGCCGACGAGCGCGCGGCTGCCCACCGTGCCGCCTTCCTCGTTCTGGAAGATGACCACTTCCAGCGGATGCCGCGTCACCACGTTGTTCGCCGCCAGCGTCCGCGCGACCTCAATCGCGCTGAGTGACCCGACGTCGCCGTCGTAGTTGCCGCCGTCGGGTACCGAGTCGATGTGAGACCCGAAGACGAGCGGCTTGAGCGCAGCCACGCTCCCCGGCCGGCGGCCGAAGATGTTTCCGGCGGCATCGATGCTGACCGAGAGGTTGGCCTCGCGCATCACCTTCATCGCCCACTCGCGGCCCTGCTTGTCGAACTCGGAGTAGGCGACGCGGCTCACGCCGCCATACGGATTCTTCCCGAACTGCGACAGTTCGAGCAGGTGCCGGTTGACCCGCTCGCCGTCTACCCGGAGCGGGGGCGCAGCCCCATCATGTCGCGCCGCTCCTTCGCTTCGCGCCGTGCCGCCGACCGACATCGCCCCGGCAAAGGCTGCGAGTTGCTGCGCGAACCGTCGTCGATTCATGGTCCAGTCTCCTGCGCCGCCAGACTATCGCAATCAGGACGGCGGTTCCGGGGCTGAGGCGGCCCAGCGGATCGCCTCATCGAGCCGGTCGAACCCGAAGTGCTTGAGTTCGGCTTCGACGAAATAGTCGGCCAGCGCCGGGCCGGCGTCAGCCAGGATCCCGTCGGCCGCAACCGCGATGCGCGCGACCTGACGGTGATGGTCGCGAATGAAGCGGAGATGGCGGAGCAGCGCGCCGACATTCTGCCAGCCCGGAAAGCTCCTGGCGTGAACCACGATGCCCTGGAGGCGCCCGGCCCGTTCGATCCACGGGTCCACGGTCGCCGCGATCGCGTCGAAGTCCTCGGTGGCCAGCGGCTCTTCGGGTTCGACCACCAGGACACCGCTCTCGGTCAGGAGCCGATGCGCCACGGTCTCGCGGGCCGGGGCGGCAAGCCAGTCGATCGCCTGCGCGCGGTCGGCGTTGGGGAAGACGTTGACAGGGCAGGGCATCATCGCGGCGAAGAACCTGGTGGCTTCACGCAGCCACGCGACATCGGTGACCACGGCGCAGCGCTCGAAGAGCCGCAGGTACTTCATGCCCAACCGCATGTCTTCGAGGCCCGCGCCCGCCGTGAACCGCTCGAACGCCACCGGCAGCTCGTAGAGCAGACGGACCCGACGGCCCTCGCGATGGGCGGCTTCCATCACCGGCCTGAAGACGCGATCGTAGTCTTCCCTGGTTACCGCGCCGGTTGCGCGGATGCCGGTCACGCCGGCGGGCAGGTCGTCCAACAATTCCAGCACGATCGCCACTCCTCTCGTCGTCAGGCTGCGGAGCACGGCCCGAGCGCTCCACGCAGCATACGCGACCTCGCCGGCCGGCGAGAGGCTGGCCGTCGGAGAGCGCCATCACTGCCGTGTAGAGTAGAGGCCATGATCTCGACCGGCGCGGCAGCGCCGCTTGGGTGGCGCAGCCGGCTGCCGGCAGGCGTGCGCCCGTACGTGGAAGCGGCCCCGCTGGCCGCTGCCTTCCTCGGCGTCTCCTCAGGCTTTGCCTTCGCCATGATCGGCGCCACCCTGACCACGCGACTCGCGCAGTACGGAATCCGGAAGAGCGCCGTCACGGCATTCGCGCTGACGTTTCTCGCCTACAACTTCAAGTTCCTGTGGGCCCCGCTGGTCGACAACGTTCGTCTGCCGGTGCTTGGCCGCTTCGGGCAGCGACGGTCGTGGCTCTGGTTCGTCGGCGCGATGGTGATGGCGGCGGTGGTCTTCCTGGGCAGCGTCGATCCGACGGCGGCGCTGCCGACCGTAGCGACCGCCGCGATTCTGGTCGGCGTCGCCGGCGCGACCTTCGACATCGTGATCGATGCCTACCGCATCGAGCTGCTGGAACCGCGTCAGCTCGGCGTCGGATCCGGAATGTCGCAGTATGGCTGGCGCATCGGCGCCGCCAGCTCGGGCGCGGTCGCCCTGGTCATCGCGGCGCGATTCGGGTGGGCCGCCGCCTACGCCGTGTGCGCGCTCTTTGCGCTGCCGGCGATGCTGACCGGCGTGGTGATGGGGGAGCCGGAACGGCGCCGGCCGCCGGCCCCGACGGCCGGAGTGGTGCAGGCGGTCGTCGCCTACTTCAGCCCGCTCGTCGAGTTCCTGCAACGCCGCGGGGCGATCGTCGTGCTCGTGTTCGTGCTGATCCACAAGATCGGCGACACGCTCGCGAACCTCACCCTGCGGCTCCTCTTTCAGGACCTCGGGTTCAGTAACGACGAGATTGCGTTCTACGACGTCGGCGTCGGCTTCGCCGCGCTGCTGGCTGGCGTGTTCGTCGGCGGCGTGATGTACGCGGCGATGGGCATGAAGCGGTCGGTGTTCGTCAGCCTGGTGCTGATGGCAGTGTCCAATTTCAGCTTTGCGGCGCTGGCCGCTTACGGCCACAGCAACATCGGCATGGCTGGGGCGATCGGCTTCGAGAACTTCGCGAGCGGCATCGGCGGTGTCGCGGTGGTCGCCTACCTGTCGGCGCTGTGCAACCTGCGCTTCACCGCAACGCAGTACGCGCTGCTCTCCGCGCTGGCCAGCATCGCGGGCCGGTTCCTGACCGGCACCACGGCGGGCTCGCTCATCGAGGCGATGGGCTACGTCAACTTCTACCTGCTGACGACGCTGATTGCGCTGCCCGGCGTCTTCCTCTACGGGTACATGGTCCGTTCCGGGCTTGCCGACGTTTCGATCGGGACGGCAGGCCGGGAAGGCGAGTAACGCCGCTACCGCTTCGGGAAGAGGAGCGCCAGCGCCGCGGCATCCGTGAACATGCAACGCGCGTTGTGTCCGCACGCGGGCACTTGCTTGACCTCGTGCTTCGCGCCGAAACGCTGGTTCACGTACTGCGCATAGGCAAACCCGCGGGCCATCCGCGTCGGTCCCTGGGCCATGGCCGCGCAGGAATCGTCGAAGCCGAATAGCGGCAGGATGTCCAGGCCGCCGAGCAGGTATGTCGCCGGCCGCGAGGCCAGCTGCTTGCGAAGCTGATCGTCGGCGAGACGCGTGGTATACCCGACGCGATGCTGCAGGCCGTACGGCCAGTTGTCGTACGCGGTGCAGCCATCGTCATCGCCGAAAGCGGCAAAGGGCGGCACCGGCTTCGCGGGCAGGGCCGAAACGTAGCCCGGCGCGAGCGCCGACAGATGCTCGGCAAAGGCGGTTGCCGTCGGTCTCATCGGATCCAGGTACGCGTAGGACGAGGGATTGGCCACGATGTAACTGACCGGTATCGAGAGCGTCTCGTGAACCTGGTTCGACATCTGGTAGCGCGACACGAATTGCCCGCCGGCCGAGTGCCCGGCGACGATGATGGTCCGCAGGTTGGGGAACGAATCGCGCCGCGCCAGCCGGCGGAGGATCTCGTCGATCACGTCGAACGAGGTCACCTTGGCGCCTTTCGCTTCGCCACCGGCTGTCCAGCGTGCCGGCCCGCCGCACTCCCAGTTGGTCTCGCGGTCGGCGAGCGCATCAGCGCACCCGCCGTTGTTCGACGCGAACCGGGGCGAGATGACGACCGTATCGTCGAGCGCGGCGCCAAGGAAGGCGGCGGCAAGGGTGTGAAGGAAGTAGTTGTCGGCGTCGCGTCCGGCGCCGTGGACCATTACCACCGCTCGCGTGATGTCGGCATTTCTGGCATCGAGCGGAAAGCTGCGGTACACCAGCGTCCGCACCGGGGCCGACCCCGCGGTCACCCACTCGGTGCAGGCGGCCGTTGCCGTGATGCACGGCGCGGCGCTGGCACTTGCAGCCATCGACAGGAAGAACACGGACAACGCGGTGGCGATTGTTGTGTGCGTCACACGAGTCTCCTCACCCTTTCCGAACGGACACCTGCACATCCTTCGCAGTTGCCCTGCTGACCATCGCCTTTACGTCCGGATATCGCGCAATGAACTCGTCGGGGTAGGTCCCCTCGATCGGTTCATCGAGGAAGTGCTTGAGCTCGACGGCGTTGGCCACCGACTTGGCATCGGCGTGATTGTTCATATAGGCGTATGTTTTCGGCACGATCTGCCGGACGGCCTTCAGCGTCTCGCCGAACTCGGCCATCTCGGCGGCCGAGTAGAGGTAATCGTAACGCTCGTCCTTGTGTTCGTGATGCCACCACTTCTTCGCGTTCCGGCCGTGAGCGCGCAGGTAGTAGAAGGTCGTGATGTTCGGCAGCTGGTTCTGGCGGATGGAGGTCCGGAACTTGGGCTCGTCGATGTGGACAAAAGCGGCGTCATGCTCGTTCAGCAGCGTGATTGTCTCGCCGAAACGGTCGGACCAGGAGCGATGCCGGAGCTCCACGGCGAGGCGATAGTCCACGAAGGTCTTCAGCAGCCAGGTGAGATAGGCCACCGACTCGTCAACACGCTTGAAGCTGGCCGGAAACTGGCACAGCAGGGCGCCGAGCTTTCCGGCCTCGGCGAGCGGCTCGAGCCCACGCTTGAAGCCATCGACATCGGTCTGCGTCACGTCTCGCTTGTGCGTGAACTGCTGGAACAGCTTCAGGCTGAACTCGAAGCCCTCCGGCGTACGCGTGGCCCACGATTGAGACGTCTTTGCGGCAGGGGGCCGGTAGAACGTGTTGTTGATTTCGACGGTATTGAATCGCTCCGCGTAGTACTCGAGCTCGTCGAACTTTCGCTTTTCTCCGGGAACGGCCTGGCCCTGCTTGAGGGGATAAAACACACCGGTCCAGGGGCCGTAACCCCCGGACGGATAGTTCCAGCCGCTGGTGCCGATGCGAACCTCGTTCAGCTGGGCCGCGTTCATGAGTGGCAGACCTCGCCCCCATCATCGCAGCATCGGCCGGCCGCGACAGCGACGCTTGGTGACTAGCCGATCGCCACTCGCGCGTTGCGGAAGATCCGCATCCACGGGCTGTCCTCACCCCATCCGTCGGGATGCCACGACATCTGCACCGTGCGGAACACGCGCTCGGGGTGCGGCATCAGGACCGTGAACCGTCCGTCCGCGGTGGTGAGCGCGGTGAGCGCCTCGGGCGAGCCGTTGGGGTTGAGCGGATACGTCTCGGCGGGTCGCCCGTAGTTGTCCACGTAGCGGGCTGCGACGATGATGCGAGCGCGATCGGCGGGATCGTCGAAGGTCGCCTGGCCTTCGCCGTGCGCGGTCGCGACCGGAATCCGACTGCCGGCCATGCCGCCGAAGAAGAGTGACGGGCTCTCGAGAATCTCCGCGGTCACGAAGCGCGCCTCGAACTGCTCGGAGGCGTTCTTCAGGAACCGCGGCCAGTGCGCCGCTCCGGGAATCATCGACTTCAGCTCGGCCATCATCTGGCAGCCGTTGCAGACACCGAGGGCGAAGCTGTCTGGGCGCGCGAAGAAGCGCTCGAATTCGTCACGGACCCGGGGGTTGAAGAGCACGGATTTGGCCCAGCCGCCACCACCGCCGAGCACGTCGCCGTAGGAGAAGCCTCCACAAGCCGCGTATCCGGCATAGCCGTCGAGCGAGGTGCGGCCGTCGGCAAGGTCGCTCATGTGGACGTCGTAGGCGTCGAACCCGGCACGCGTGAACGCCGCGGCCATCTCCACCTGGCCGTTGACGCCCTGCTCGCGGAGGATGGCGACCCTCGGTCGCGCGCCGCTGGCGATGAACGGCGCGGCGATGTCCTCGGTGGGATCAAAGCTCACCACCGGCGAGATGCCCGGGTCCGAGGCGTCGAGGATGCGGTCATATTCCTGCTGCGCGAGCATCGGGTGGTCGCGAAGGAGCTGCATCTGCCACGTGGTTTCGCTCCACGCCCGGTGCAGGTCCACGCGGCTGGCCCGGAACACCGGAGCGCCCTGGCGGTGAATGGTGATGTAGTCGTCGGTTGTGGGGCTGCCCACGGCGATGCCCGCCAGCGCGTGCCGCGCGAGGATCGCTTCCGCGCGCATCCGGTCCGCCTCGCGGACCTGCAGGACGACGCCCAACTCCTCTGCGAAAAGCCAGGCGAGGACTCCCGCTTCGCCCGCCGACGCAGTCGAGGCGTCGATCGCCAGACCCGTGTGCCCGGCAAAGGCCATCTCCGCCAGGGTGACGAAGAGGCCGCCGTCGGAGCGATCGTGATAGGCGAGCACGAGCCCGGCGGCACGCAACTCATCGAGCGCGCCGTAAAGCGCGCGAAGCGGCGCGGCGTCGTCCACGTCGGGGACCTCGTCACCGGTCTGCTCGAAGACCTGGGCGAGAATCGAAGCGCCGAGCCGGGTCCTGCCGTCGGCAAGGTCGACGAGCAGCAGCGACGTCGGCCCGAGATCGGTACGAAGCTGCGGTGTCCAGGTACCGCGGACGTCGGCGCACGGCGCGAAGGCCGACACGATGAGCGAGAGCGGGCCGATCACGTCGCCGGAGCGGCCGTTCTCGTCCCAGCGCGTCCGCATCGACATCGAGTCCTTGCCCACGGGAATCGCCACGCCGAGCGCGGGACACAGCTCGAGCGCGACCGACTTCACCGTCTCGAAGAGCGCCGCATCCTCGCCTGGCGCGCCTGCCGCGGCCATCCAGTTCGCGGAGAGCTTCACGCGATTGAGCGCGTCGACCGGCGCCGCCGCCAGGTTGGTGAGCGCTTCGGCTACGGCCATCCGGCCAGACGCGGGAGCGTCGATGACCGCGATCGGCGTCCGCTCGCCCATCGCGAAGGCCTCGCCGGCGTAGCGTTCGAACGACATCAGCGTGGCGGCGCAGTCGGCGACCGGCACCTGCCACGGCCCGACCATCTGGTCGCGCGAGCAGAGCCCGCCAACCGTGCGGTCGCCGATCGAGATCAGGAACGTCTTGTCCGCAACCGCGGGATGCCGCAGTACGCGCCCAACCGCCTCGTCGATCGTGATGCCACCGAGACCGACCGGCGCGAGTGGGCGGCTCACACGCTGCACATCGCGGGTCATGCGCGGCGGCTTGCCGAGGACGGCTGGCAGGTCCATGTCCACCGGCAGGTTGCCGAACAGCGAGTCGCGCACCTGGATCCGGTGATCGTCGGTGGCCACGCCGACGACGGCGAACGGGC
Organism: uncultured Acidobacteriota bacterium; assembly: GCA_963709325.1. Lineage (GTDB taxonomy): Bacteria > Acidobacteriota > Vicinamibacteria > Vicinamibacterales > UBA2999 > VFZN01. Next base: position 2,963,475 of record CAVPVV010000003.1, read on the forward strand.
AGCGCTCACGCTCACAGATCGCCGTGAAGCCGTCGAGCTGATCCGGCGCGACGGCGAGCACGTAGCGCTCCTGGGCCTCGTTCGACCACACCTCGCGCGGTGACATGCCCGGCTCTTCGTTCGGCGCGGCGCGCAGATCGATCCGCTCGCCGCGGCCGGCGCCATGCGCGAGCTCGGGAAGCGCGTTGGACAGACCGCCGGCGCCAACGTCGTGAATCGAGAGGATCGGATTCCGATCGCCGAGGCCCCAGCAGCGGTCGATCACCTCCTGCGCGCGTCGCTGGATTTCGGCGTTGCCGCGCTGCACCGAGTCGAAATCCAGGTCCGCCGTGTTGGCGCCGGTCGCCATCGACGAGGCCGAGCCGCCGCCCATGCCGATCAACATGCCGGGACCGCCAAGCTGGATGAGCAGCGCCCCCGAGGGAATATCGGCTTTGTTCGCGTGTTGGTCGCGAACCGCGCCGACGCCGCCGGCGATCATGATCGGCTTGTGGTAACCGCGCACCGCGCCGCCAACTTCCTGCTCGTAAGTGCGGAAGTAGCCTCCAAGGTTCGGCCGACCGAACTCGTTGTTGAACGAAGCCGCGCCGATCGGCCCGTCGATCATGATCGAGAGCGGCGAGGCGATGCGGTCCGGCCGCGCCGCGGGACCTTCCCAGGGCCGCTCGTACCCGGGGATGCGCAGGTGCGAGACCGAGAAGCCGCACAGCCCGGCTTTCGGCTTGGCGCCCCGCCCGGTCGCGCCTTCGTCGCGGATTTCGCCGCCCGATCCAGTCGCCGCGCCGGGAAACGGCGAGATCGCAGTCGGATGGTTGTGCGTCTCGACCTTCATCAACGTGTGCGTGAGATCGTCAGTGAAGGCGTAGCGGTTGGTTTCCGGTTCCGGAAAGAACCGCGGCACGACGCGTCCTTCCATCACCGCCGCGTTGTCCGAGTACGCGGAAATGGTTCCCTGCGGGTTCGCCGTGTGCGTCTCGCGGATCATCCCGAACAGCGACAGCGGCTGCGGCTGCCCATCCACGATCCACGAGGCGTTGAAGATCTTGTGCCGGCAGTGCTCCGAGTTCGCCTGCGCGAACATCGTCAGCTCGACGTCGGTGGGATTGCGCTGCTCGCGGACGAAGTACTCGACGAGGTAATCGATCTCGTCCGGCGCGAGCGCGAGACCGAAACGCCGGTTGGCCTCTTCGATCGCGACCCGCCCCCGGGCGAGCACGTCGATGCAGGTCATCGGCTTCGGATCGACGTGCCGGAACAGCGGCGCCGTCTCGTCCAACGAAGTCACGACCGTTTCGGTCATGCGGTCGTGAAGCAGCCGAAGGACGTCGGCCGGGTTCCCGGCGCCGGACAGGTAGTAGGCCGTCGCGCGCTCGACGCGTGACACAGCCTCCATGCCGCAGCGGCGGACGATGTCGGTGGCCTTCGACGACCAGGGCGAGATCGTGCCGAAGCGGGGGGCGACCACGACCAGGCGCGTGCCCGAAGGCTCAGGCGCCGCAGGCGGGCCGTGCTCGAGCAGCCGCTCGAGATCCGACCGTTCAGCGGGCGTCAGCGGCCGCGCGGCTTCCACGAGGTGCCAGAAGCACGTGGCTGCGACACGAACGGCAGTGGAACGGGTTTCGAGCTCGCGATTCAGCTTTTCGACTCGGAACGCGGAGAGCGCGAGGCCCCCGCGGAGGTGCAGGAGGGACATCCGATCAGATTGTACCCGCGCCGAGCTGGCTTGCGCGCCGTTGACTTGTGTCCGACCCCGGGGGGCGGGGCGGGAGACGTCTCTTGAAATGTCTCGAATTGCTGGATCGATATCTGAGAGGCCACGATTTCACTTTTGGGTCTTGCCAGGAGCCTCAGGCTCTGCTCTAGTTCGCTTTTCCACGATAAAAACGCACGAAGACTCGGGCTGTCGCGCTAGCGGGAACGCGTTTCTCACAAGGAGAGTGTGTGATGCGTAGCGCCTACAGAGGTGTGGGATGGCTGGTGTGCGGGCTGCTCGTTTGGGCAAGCCCCCGCCGCCGCCGCCGTCGTCGTCGATTGGAATCTCATCACGACACAGGCTGTGGCCGCAGCCACGGTGTCGCGTCAGGGACCGGCAGGGCTCATCGACATCGCGATCGTGCAGCTGGCGGTGCACGACGCCATGCAAGCCTTCCAGAAACGCTTCGACTCGTACGGCGCTCCGATCGACAGTGCATCCGGTTCGCCGGTTGCTGCCGTGGCGAGAGCCTCACGTGATGTGTTGATTGGCGTCGGTCTCACGACGACGCCGGGCGGAAGCGTCGACACGTTGTACATGAATTATCTCGCCGCGCGCGGCCTCCAGAACGATCCCGGGTTGGCGGTCGGCCAGCAGGCGGCGGCCCAGCTCCTCGCTCTCCGCGCCAATAACGATGGTGGGGTGCCTGCCAACGCAGAACAGTTCTTCGGCGGAACCGGTGCTGGTGAATGGCGTCCGACGTCGTTCTCGGCCACCGGTCAGCCCCTCCCGATGACCGGCGCCTACATCCGCAGCATCCGGCCGTTCACACTGACGAGCGCCTCGCAGTTCCGGCAGGAACCCCCGCCGCATCTGGCCAGCGGCAAATATGTTGATGACTACAACGAGGTCAAGGCCCTCGGCTCGCTCACGGGCAGCTCACGCAGGCCGTCGCAGACCGACATGGCGCTCTTCTTTGCCGACAACGCGGTCCAGTACCTGGAATAGAACCTTGCGCTCGATTGCCCTCGATCTCAGAGACAGCGGCGACATCGCGCGGATGTTCGCGCTCGTCAACATGGCGATGGCCGACGCGGTGATCGTGGCCTGGGACAGCAAGGTGTATTTCAATCTCTGGCGGCCGATCACGGCGATTCGCCTTGGCGACAGCGACGGCAACGACCGGACCGTTGGCGAGGCGACCTGGACGCCCTTCATCGCCACGCCCAATTACCCGGAGTACGTCTCGGGCGCGAACAGTCTCTCGGGGTCCGCGACGACCATGCTGGGGAACTTCTTCGGGACGGACAAATACACGTTCACGATCACGAGCACGTTCGTGCATCCGACGACCGGCCAGACACCGCAGAATCCCCGCGTCTATTCCAGATTCTCGGATGCGGCCGACGACGTCGTGGACGCGCGGATCTACGCAGGGCATTCATTTCCGTTCAGCCGACGAGGATGCACGCAGTGGCGGCAAGCACATCGCAAACTGGGCGTTCGCCCATTTCCTCAGGCCGAGCCACTAGAAGAGACGCGGTGGGCCGCCAGCCTCGAGAAGGCTCGGAGCTGGCGGTCTAACTCGGCAAGAGCGTTACGGCTGATCGATATCCGTGCCTGTGGTAGCGTGTCGCACCTCACCGGGTGCGTCGTAGAGGAGGAGGCCTATGGCCAGGCCCGAAGACACTTCGGTTGACCGTCGAGCGTTCATCGTGACCGCGGCCGCTGGCGCGGCCGGCGCCGCGTCTTCGGGCGGTGCCAGCGCGGACGGCCACCATCACGATCACGATCACCAGGATGTCCCTTCCGACTTGACGCTCAGAACCAAGGCCCTCGAGTCGTTGCTCGTCGAGAAAGGTCTGGTCGATCGGGCCGCCCTCGACGCGCTGATCGACACGATGGAGCACAAGGTCGGGCCCAGAAACGGCGCGCGAGTCGTCGCCCGCGCCTGGGTCGACCCGGCCTACCGGCAGCGGCTCCTCGACAACGCGCCTGCCGCTATCGCGGAACTGGGATACAGCAGCGGGCAGGGCGATCACATGATCGTCGTGGAGAACGGCCCGAAGGTCCACAACCTGATCGTCTGCACGCTGTGCTCCTGCTATCCGTGGCCGGTGCTTGGACTGCCTCCGGTCTGGTACAAGTCCGCGCCTTATCGATCCCGCGCGGTTATCGATCCCCGCGGCATCCTGAAGGAGTTCGGCACCGAGCTCGCCGAGGACGTCGAAGTCCGGGTGTGGGACAGCACTGCGGAGTTGCGCTATCTGGTGCTGCCCGAGCGGCCCGCCGGCACGGACGGCCTTTCCGAAGACGATCTCGCCGCGCTCGTAACCCGCGATGCGATGGTCGGCGTGCGCAAGGTGACGGCGACGCGATCGGGAGACAACCCATGAACGGCGTCCACGACATGGGTGGGCAGCACGGCATGGGGCCCGTGCAATACGAGAGAGACGAGCCGGTCTTCCACGAGCCGTGGGAAGGGCGGGTCTACGCGTTGACGCGCGCGATGCGGGCCTGGCGCCGATGGACACTCGACGCCGATCGCTACGGCATCGAAGTGATTCCGCCGGCCGAGTACCTGCGCATGAGCTATTACGAACGTTGGCTCTACCGGCTCGAGCGCGCAGTGGTGCAGTTCGGGTTGGTGACGGCGGAGGAAGCGCGCAGCGGGCGCGCCGCGGCCGGATCGACACAGGAAGCGCCCCGCTTCACGCTCGCCACCGCGGATCGCTGGCTGAATCGCGGCCTCGCATCGAGTGTCGAGCCGGGGGTGCGGCCGCGATTCGCAATCGGTGATCGTGTGCGTGCACGCAACATGCACCCTACCGGGCACACGCGATTGCCGCGCTACGCGCGCGGAAAGGCCGGCACGATCGTGATGGACCACGGCGTTTACGTGTTCCCTGACACCAGCGCTCACGGGAAAGGTGAGAATCGGCAACACGTGTACGCCGTCCGCTTCACGGCCCGCGAGCTCTGGGGCGATGCCGCCTCGGCGCGCGATTCGGTCCATCTCGATCTGTTCGACGACTACCTCGATCGAGGGTGACATGGCGGATCCCGATCGGCTCTCCGATTTGCCCCGATTGCCGCGAGACGAAGGCGGCCCGGTGTTCGCCGAGCCCTGGCAGGCTCAGGCGTTCGCACTGGCCGTGAAGCTGTCGGAAGAGGGGCATTTCACCTGGAAGGAATGGGCCGCCGAGCTGGCCGCGGAGCTCAAGGCCGCCGCCGATCGTGGCGAGCCCGACGATGGGTCACGCTATTACGAACACTGGCTCGCGGTTCTCGAGCGGCTCGCCACCGCGAAGGGGCTCACGTCCTTCCCCGAGCTGACCGAGCGCCGGGACGACTGGGCGGACGCCTATCGGCATACGCCGCACGGCAAGCCGGTGGAGTTACGGCGGACAGCGGCCCGCTCCCACGGTCATGAGTGAGCCAGCCGGCGCACCAGGGCCGCTGGCAACGACCGGGCACCGGCAAAGCGTGACGCGCTCTGACGGCCGCGTGATCGACGTGCTGCAGCGCCGCGCGCACATCTCGTACTGCTTCACGGGTTGCTGCTGCGGGAAGACAGAGCGCGGCTACGCGCCGGTACCCGCGACCGCATTCAAGGAAGAGTGGATCAACCGGAGACTGCGCAAGCTGGTGCACTTGACGAAGGCCGCGTGCCTGGGACCGTGCGAACTGGCCAACGTGGCCAACGTGGTGTTCGATGGCCGAGCGGCGTGGTTCCACTCGGTGAACGGCGCCGACGAAGTCCGGTGGATCTTCGACTACGTCGAGCAGATGCTGGCCGCGGATCGGTTCCTGCGGCCCGCAGAGCGGCTGGCGTCGCTGGCGTTCAACTTCTACGACTGGGATCATCGTCCCGGTCCGGGAGACGCGGATCGCGATTGAACGACGGGTAGTGCCTCGTCGGGCTTCCGAGCCGCAGCGTCGCGTTCGCGCGGAGAGGCCAGGAGCAGGCGATTCTTCGGCGTGATCGACGACGGGATTGTCTGCGTCCAGACCCGGTACCGTTCGCCGTCGAGCCTCGCCGCTCGTCCGATGTCGATGGCGAGCGCCGGATCCACCCATCCACCGTACGGTCCAACCTCGCACGTGTCCACGTCGTGGCAGCAGGGCAGCACAGCAACGCGCGCCCGTGCACCGGCCGCTCGCGCCAGCACCCGATCGGTGAGCGCGCCGCACGCGTGACACGACACGATCACGTCGCCGCTCTCGATCTGGAATTCGTCGATCGTCGCGGTCACGAAGCTGACGCGGCCAGCGGCGCGGGGCCACTGCCTGGAGATTACTTCCTGCACGCGGGCTGCTGATCGAGGCACGCCGGGGTCGACGACAAGGGCGCGCGGCGACGTGTCATCGAGGAGCAGCATCAGGTGCGCGAGCAGGCCGTGGCCGCCGCCGGCGTCGACGACGCGACCGCCGCGGAACCGGCGGCGCGTTCGCCGCGCCACCTCCCACGCTTCGTACAGCTCCTTGCGGGGCAGGCACCGTGCCGCGCACAAGGCCCGGCCGATCCGATCGAACAACGAGTCGCCGGGGAAGCGGCCGAGGTCGTATTCGGTCAGGCGATCCTTCGAGGACGGCGCGAACATCACGGGCCCGTTCGAGCATATCCGCCGCGTGCGCTGCGTCACAATGAATGGATGAACGCGGAGACGAGGGGGCTGGCAGCGAACCGGCTGGCGGCAGGCAGTGCAACGACGCTGGATCTGGTGATGCTGCACGGCATCTACGGGCGAGGGCGCAACTGGCAGGCCGTGGCGCGCGCGATTGTGGCGGCGCGTTCCGAGGTCGGGTGCTGGCTCGTGGACCTGCCGCATCACGGAAACTCGGGGCCCGGACGTCACGGCGACACCGTCCACGGCTTGGCCCAGGACGTGCTCGATTGGGCCGCGGTGAATCACGTTTCGCTGCGGGTCGTGCTCGGGCACTCCTACGGCGGGAAAGTGGCGCTGGCGATGGCCGAGCGGCTTCCCGGCGTGCCGCTCCAGGTGTGGGTGATCGACTCGACACCCGACGTGAAAGCGCCGTCCGGCAGCGCGTGGCAGATGCTCCAGGCGGTCCGCGCCCTGCCGGAGCGGTTCGCCTCGCGTGAAGAGGCGCAGGCCGGCCTGCAGGCACATGGCTACGATCTGCCGGTCGCGCAGTGGATGACGACAAACCTGGTGCGTGACGGAGAAGCGTTCCGCTGGCACCTCGATTTCGCGGCCATGGAGCGGCTGCTGCACGACTTCTTTGCCACCAGCGTCTGGCCGGCGCTCGAGTCACCCGATCCGCAGCACGACATCCACATCGTCAAGGCGACGAAATCGAACGCGATCGCTCCCGACGCCCTGGAGCGCATCAAGCGCGCTGCCGGATCGCACGTTCACCTGCACGAGCTCGAAGGCGGCCACTGGATTCACGCCGAACGTCCGGACGCCATCACCGAGCTGCTGCTCGAGCACCTGCCGCGCTGACACGATTTGTCAGGGGACAGTCCCCTTAGTCGATCCGGATCAGGGGACTGTCCCCCTTACAATCGGAGCGTGATGCAAATCCTGCGTACGGTTGGGGTGGTTCTGGTTGCGATGCTGCTTGCCGCCGGCTGTCGCTCGAACGAGCCGCTGGTGCCCGACAACCCACCGATTCAGGTCGGGCGCGCGATCAGCTCCGACAACCGGATCGGCCAGCACACGGTCACGTTCCACCCGGACGACACAATCTACGTCTCGGTGCTGACGAAGGACACCGGATCCGGCACGGTCGGCGTGCGCTGGACCTACGGCGAACGGCTGATCAGCGAACCGTCGAAGGAGGTCTCCTACAGGGGCGCCGCCGCGACCGAGTTCCACATCCAGAACTCCGGCGGATTCCCCGAAGGCAAGTACAGCGTCGAAGCATTCATCGACGGCAAGCTGGTGGGCCAGCGCAACTTCACGGTCACGCGAACCGAGTAACGCTATTCGTAGCGCAGCGCGAGAATCGGATCGATTCGGCTCGCGCGGCGCGCGGGAATCAGCCCGGCGGCCGCGGACACGAGCGACAGCGTCACGATCGTGGCGACCGCCATGAACGGATCGTGCGCCTGGATGCCATACAGCTGCGAGGCGACGTAAGTCCCGAGCCCGATCGCTGCCGGCAAGCCGATCGCCAGGCCGATGCCGAGCAGCACGAGCACCTCCTTCATCACCAGCCAGATCACGCCGCCCGGCTCGGCGCCCAGCGCCATGCGCAGGCCGAGCTCCTTGCTCCGGCGCGTCACCACGAACGCCATCACGCCGTAGAGCCCGATCGACGCGAGAACCGTCGCGAGCAGCCCGAAGCCGGCGGACAGCATGGCGATCAAGCGGTCGGTGAGGAGCGTCTCGTCGAGCTGCGACTCGAGCGTCTTGAGCTCGTACACCGGCATCGCGTTCGACAGTCCGCGCACCTCGTTGCGAATCAGGTTGAACGCGCTCGACGACGCGCTGGTCGTGCGCAGGTAGAACGTGGCGCTAATGCGGCCCCAGTTCGGGACGAACACCTGGCGGTGCACGCCTTCGCGCGGCCCTTCGTAAAGCGAGTTCTCGGCCACCCCGACGATTTCGATGTTGAGCTTCGACTTCGGGCCGGTGCCGAAGCCGATGTGGCGGCCGACCGCGCTCTGTCCCGGAAAGAAGTGCTCGGCGAACTGGCGATTGACGATGGCCACCGAGTCTCCCTTCTTCGCGTCCGTGGGCCTGAAGTCCCGTCCCTCGAGAAGCCGGATCCCCATCGTCTCGAAGTAGCCCGGCGACAGCGCGTTCATGAACGCCTGCATGTCCTCGCCGTCCTTTGCCTGGTGGCCCTCGACGCCCATCGTGCTGTCCCACTCGTCGCCGGCCAGAATCGCCACGCTGGAATAGGCCGCCGACTTCACACCGGGCCCGCCGCGCAATCGGTCGAGCACCTGGTTGTAGAAATTCACGCTCTGCTGGTCGTCGTAACCACTCAGCGCCGGCGCGAGCCGGAAGGTCACCAGGTTGTCCAGCTCCACCCCCGTCGCGGTGGTGCGCAGGTTGTCGAGGCTGCGGACGAACAGGCCGGCACCGAACAGGAGAAGGAAGCTGAGCGCGACCTGCGCGGCGACGAGGCCCTTGCGCAGGAACAGCGTGCCGCCGGCGCCGGCGACCGCCCCCACCGTGTCCTTGAGGGTTCCCCACGTGTCCGGACGCGAGGCCCGCATCGCCGGGAGCAGACCGAACACGACGCCGGTGATGAGCGTAAGCGTGAAGGTGAACGCGAGAATCCGCCAATCAGGCTCGGCCCGAATCAGCAGCGGATTGCCGGTAGACGGCATCAGCCCAATCAGACCGCGGGTCATCCAGATGGCAAGCACCAGGCCGAGCGCGCCGCCTGCGAACGAGAGGAGCAGGCTCTCGATCAGCAGTTGGCGCACCAGCTGCCAGCGTGAGGCGCCAATCGACAGCCGGACCGCGATCTCGCGCTGACGCGCGAAGGCGCGCGCGATCAGCAGGTTGGCGACGTTCGCGCACGCAATCAACAGCACGAGGCCGACCATGCACATCAGCACGATGAGCGGCGTCGAAAAGTCGTTCCGGAGCGGCGAGTATCCGATTGCCGCCGTCTCGACCTTCAGCTGTCCCTTCATGAACTGCTCGCGGATGTACGGCGTCCAGTCCTTCGCACCTTCGAGCGTCATCTCGTGCTGGCGCAGTTGGAGGAACAGCCCCTGCAGCGGCGCCTGCGCCGATTCGACCGTGTAACCGGGCTTCAGCCGGGCGAACACCTGGACCCACCGGGTGCGCGGGTCGTCCATGTGAACCCACTCCCACTCGGGAACGACGACTGGCTTCATCAGGATCGGAACCCGGATCGCCGGACTGCGGGCCGGATCGAGTCCCACGAATCCTCGTGCCGAGACGCCGACAATGGTCATCGGGTAGTTGTTGACGAGAATCTTCTTGCCGACGACGGCCGGATCGCGCGCGAAGCGGCGTTCCCAGTACTCGTCGCTGAGCACGACCGCGGGATGCCCGCTGTACACCTGGTCGTCCTCGGCGGTGTTGAAGACGCGCCCCGCCGCCGGCGGCACGCCGAGCGTCGTGAAGAAGTTGCCCGATACCATTTCCGCGCTGACGCGCTCGGTCTGGTTGTCGACGCTGATCGAAGTGTCCACCAGACGGCGGGCGATGACCTCGGCCAGTGGCTCGGCGCGCTTCTGGTACTCCTGGTAGATCGGATAGGAGTGCATCCGCATGCCCATGTTGCTGCCGCTATGGGGGCCCTGCTGGTAGAGCATGACCACCGTATCGGGGTCCTTCACCGGGAGCTTGCGCAGGAGGATCTGGTCGATCAGCGTGAAGATGGCAGTATTGGCGCCGATGCCGAGGGCGAGCGACAGGATCGCGACGATAGCGAAGAGCGGACTGCGACGCAGCCCGCGCAGGGCCACACGGATGTCATAGGTCGCCAACGTCATGGGGACTTGGACGGATTCCGCCATCCGATCGTTGGCAACTGCCCGGGAGGTCTACGGATCCGCGGATTTTGGGAGGACTTCGCGGCCAGCCGTTCACTGGCCCGGAGGCTTGTAGCCGACCGGAACCACCTCGACGATGATGACCTGCCCGGCCGTGCCGTCTTCGGGTTCGGGGTGATACGTGACCAGGACCGGCAGGCCCTGCGCCTGTGGACCGCAGTTGATACCGCCCCTGATGTCGTCCCTGTAGCTGACGAAGTCCATGGTGTCGAGCGATCCGCCGCGGACGCGAATCGGCCCGCCGGCGGTCTCAATTAACACTCGGGCGGCGTCGTTCGTGCATTCGATCGCCTTCATCACGCCGAAGATCCGAGTCTCGCCGTCGAGCACGTGGCGCAGCACGACGCGCTCGAAGTTGGTGGCGGCGTTGGCAGGTCCCGTGATGAGCATATCGGGCGGGGGAGCCGTGGGCGGCAGCGGAGCGATCGGCTCGTCGTCAGTCTCCGGAGGACGCTCGGGCACCGGCGCCTCGGTTCCCGCCGCGGCGGACAGCTCGACCTGGGCGGCGACGCCGAGGTATCGCCGCGCGGTGGCGGTGATCTCGGGACTGCTGCCCCGTGCGACCAGCGGTCCGAGGACGCCGCGCGCGGTCTTGGTATCTCCCATCAGGATCAGGATGCGCGCCATTCCGAGCCGATACTCCTCGCGCGCCGGCGCCAGCCGAATCGCCCGCTGCTGTCCGAGCTTCGCCTGCTCGAGATCCTCCCGCGTGTCAGCCTGGGCCTGCGCGAGCCTGGCGTGGGCGTCGGCGAGCAGCGGGTTGAGCTCGGTCACGGTTCGCCAGGCCGCCACGACCGCCGGAGGGTCGGGGTCGGCCTCTCGATTCACCCGTTCGATCGCCGAGGCCCTGAAATACGCTGAGAGATACGTGGGTGAGGGCGCCTCGCCGGCGCGCTGTGCCAGCGAGAGCGCCTGCTCGCGGTTGTTGGCCGCTGCGGCCAGATCTGCAAGCCGCGCCAGCGCGAGCGGCTGCCTCGGATCGACGCCAACCGCGTGATCGAGATGCGCCCTGGCCTCGTCTTCCGCCTTGAAGGCGAGCAGCAGATGGGCCAGGTGGGCGTGGGCTTCGCCCTCGGAAACAGGCGTGGCGTCGAGGCGTTCAATCCGGCCGAGCGATTCAGGGAGCGTGACCTCGAGGTGCTGGAAAAACAGCCTGCCGATGTACTGCCGAAGCTGGGATTCGAGCGCCTGCGGAGTAACACCGAGTCGTTCGGTGCAAGCGCGATCGAACGGCATGCCATCGAGCATCGCGTCCAGGAATGGGCCCAGGTGAGGCGCGTACTTCCCGTTCTCGGCGACCCGCAGGAAATGCAGCAGCGCCCACGATTCGGCATAAAAGATCGAGGTCTTGTCCCGTTCGTTGTAATACGGCGACTGGTGATCCACGGCGGTCAGCGTCGCCAGCGGCATGAACTCGCGCTGCAGTCGCTCCAGGTGCCGCTGGTGCACGGTGCCAATCCGGACCTTCTTGGCATCGATGGCTTCGAATGAACTGTAGAAGTCGGCCAGCCCTTCACCCATCCAGAGAGGCAGCTCGCCAAGCGAGCGGCTCGCCGCCAGGTGCACGTACTCGTGGTAGATGACGTCCGAGTAGTCGTAATCGCGATCGGCGAGGATGGTGATGTAATTCATCGGGCCGGACAGGAAGTAGCCGGCCACCGCCGTTGTCTTGCCGTTCCACCGCGGCTGAAACGGCTGATAACTGCGCTCGGTCTTGAACACGATGACCGTGACGTCGCTGGTTTCGACATCCGTCCGAGCGACCTGGCCGAGCACCGCGTGGAGCTGCTCCATGCGCGTGGCGACGTTCCGCAGATCCCGGGCGGACGCTTCGCCCATGACGGTGAAGTGCGGCGACCGCACCTGCAGCCACTTCCGCTGCGGGACCACGTCGGCCTGCGCGTCGCCGATCACGGCGAAGACGGCGATGGTGAGCAACAGCAGGCGCAGCATCCACGGCCTCCAGAGGGGTATTACTGGGTAGTGGAAAAGCATTGCCAACGGCCCGAGAAGCAAGGCGCCAGCAGATTACACGAATCAACGCACGACGGAGAGAAAACGAACGGCTGATTACCTGCTCTGACGTGGTCGCCGCTTCTTCCCCGGGGCCGGCTTGCTTGCGACGGCCTCATGGGCCAACTGCATCGCCGGTCGGACCGCTCGAGGCGTCGCGTTAGTCAGTTGCACCAGCGTGCACCCCTGGCGTCCCCAGGCGCCGGCCGCCGGCGTGAAGATGGCCGGGTAATCGCGGAGCAGGACCTCCTGTTCCGCAGGCGCGACCTTGACCATGCCGGTGCGTTCGTCGGCCTGGAGGGTGGCGAAGATGCGCCCGTTGGCCCGAAAGTCCGGGTGGCCCATGTGCGACCGCTCCTCGGCGCCAGGTTGCGCGAGGGCGATCTCGCGGAATTCGTCTCCAGTCATCGCTTTCTCCGATTCCTTCCCCACACCGTGAACCGCGAACCTCGCGAACCTCGCGAACCCCGCGAACCTCGCGAACCTCGCGAACCTCAGTATCCCGCCTTGTCGTACGGTCCCTGCCCGCGGGCGTAGATCAGCACCTTGCGCTCGAAGGTGCAAACCGGTCTGCCGTCCTCGGTTGCCGCTCGCACCTCGAGATGCACGATGCCCTGCCCCTGCCGCGAGCGTGAGGGTCGCGCGTCGACAACGGTCGTCTCAGCGTAGACGGTCTCACCGTCGTGTACCGGGGCGGGGAATCGCACGTGCTGCCACGCAAGGTTCGCGACCACGCGCGAGAACGTCTTGGTCTGCATGCCCGTGACGACGGCGAGGACGTGCAGCGGATTGATCTCGGCCGCCTGGTCGGCCGCTTGGGGCTGCCATCCGGTGAAATAGCCGGTGTGCTCGAGCGCGCGCAGCGTGTCGCGACCGCTCTCGTCGGCCGTGAACCGCCGCCCGGGCCGGTGCTCGTAGATCTCGCCGGCCACCACATCGTCGAAGAAGAGGCCCATGCGCTCCCGAAACGTGTCGGCATCGACGGCGACATGCGAGCGGTGACGCGAAGGCACCTCTTCGGCGGTATCCGCGGCGGCACTCCGCGCCGGCACGAACAGATCGTACGCGAACGTGCCGACAATGGCGTTGTCCTGGTTACGGCCCATGGTGCGAACGCGGAGCCGGCCGCCGCCTTCGGACGGCTCGCAGGCGACGATCTCGGACTCGGCATAGAGCGGTGTCACCGCCGAACACCGGCCCGATCAAGGCGATCTCGTCGAACCCAATCAGCTGCGTCTTCTGCGCGAAGGTCTTCCACGTCATGCCCATGACGACCTTGGTGGTGAGCGTGGAGTCCATCAGGCAGCGGCCCCACTCCGTCGCTGCCGCGAAGCGCGCGTCGAAGTGCAGCATCTGCTGGTTCAGGGTGTCGAGGCACTCGTCGCGGTTGTCCTGCTGCGACAGGGTCTGGCCGGGGCGGTGCTGAAAGCGCTGCCCGGCGCGGAACTGGTCGAACCACAGGCCGAAACGCTCACGGTATCGATTCAGGCCGAGCGGCTCGTAGGCCGCCCACGCAGCGGATTCGGTCATGGGCAAATGGTAGACGATGGGGGCACAATGGGGCGGTACTCGATGCTGAAGCGCTCGCGTCCGTGGATGTGGCCGCTCGTGGTCGCGGTGATCGCGCTGGTCATGTACGTCGCGCGGGTGCGCACGGAGATGGTGGACTTCGAGGTCTATCACACCGCCGCAATTCGCGCGGTCGATGCCGAGCCGTTGTACCGAGCCGACGACGGTCACTACCAGTTCAAGTACCTGCCGGCGTTCGCGCTGGCGATGGCGCCCTTCGCCGGGCTCAGCTCGCAGGTCGCCAAGCCGCTCTGGTATGGGCTTTCGGTCGCGCTGCTGTGGCTCTTCGTCTCGTGGTCGATCGAAGGGCTGCCGTCGCGGCGGCGCTCGACCACGGTTCTTGCGTGGCTCACCATCCTCCTGATGGCGAAGTTCTACGCTCACGAGTTGAACCTCGGGCAGACCAACATTCTGCTCGGCGTGATTCTCGTCTCGGCGGTGCTGGCGCTGCAGCGCGGCCGGCCGTCCCTGGCTGGCGCACTTGTGGGTATTGGGGTGTTCGTGAAACCGTACGCGGCGATCCTGCTGCCATGGCTGCTGCCAGGAGCAGGCCTGTCGGGCCTGATCGCCGCCGCAGCGGTGATCGGCATCGGCCTGCTGCTGCCCGCGGTGGTCTACGGCTGGCAGGGAAACCTCGATCAGCTGCTCGGCTGGTATCACACGGTGACCGACACCACCGCGCCGAACCTGCTGCTCCCCGAGAACGTGTCGCTGGCCACGATGTGGGCGAAATGGATCGGCGTCGGCCCGCTCGCGACCGGGCTGGCGGTGGCCACGATACTTGCCGGTCTAGCGGTGGTGGCGTGGGCCACGTGGCGCAGGCGGCAGGTGGCAGCCCCGGCCTACCTCGAGTTCGGGCTCCTGATGCTGCTCGTGCCGCTGATCTCGCCGCAGGGGTGGGACTACGTGCTGCTGCTTGCGACGCCAGCGGTCGTGTGCCTGGTGGATCGGTTCGACCTCACGTCCACGGGTTGGCGTGTCGTGACCGCGCTGGCAATGGCTGTCACCAGCTTCACGATCTACGACCTGCTCGGACGGTCCCTCTACTCGCGGCTGATGTCGATCAACATCGTCTCGGTCGGCGCGCTCGCGCTCTTCGTTTGCCTGGCACATCTCCGCCGCCGCTCGCTGGCGTAGCGCGGCGGCCAGGGCTTCTCCCGCATCCTACCGGGCGCAGCCAGCCGCTAGGGCGTGACGAGGAAGCGATGCGTTCCCGATTCGGCGATGACCGCGTCGCCTTTGAGCGCGGTGACCGTCCACACGTGGGCTTCGGGCTCGAGCGCGATCGTATTGGGGAGGTGCGCCTCGGTCGAGGCCAGGACCGGGCTGTCCCAGATGGTGCGCCCGTCAGTGGCCGCAGCGAGGTGCATCCTGTAACCCGTGGCGCCTTCGACCGGCGACCAGCGGAACAAGTCGATGTGGCCGGACGAAGATCCTTCGCCGGGCTCGATGATCGCGACGACACCTGGCGCCGAGGCCGGAGCGGCGGTGCCAGCGGCCGGCGCCGCGGCCGGGCTCGCTGCGGGAGCAGCCGGCTGGCTGCCGCCGCATGCAGCCGTGAGAACGGTTATGGACATAGCCGCGAGTGCGGCGGAGAAGACTGAGGACCAACGGGTAATCATCAGAAAATTCTAGCGTAGCGCGGCGAAGAGTGGACCAGGGGCCGCGCCGAAGATCGTCATCATCGGGCTCAGCCCTTGCGAAACGCGCCAAGCGTCCACTCGCCGGTGTTCCGGTCGTGGCGGAGGACGTAGAGGTCGCCGTCGCTCGCCGCCACCCTGAAGTAACGGTAATCGGGACCGGCCCAGCGATCCTGCACCTCACGGACGTCGAGGCGGCGCTCGCCCAGCGTGAACGCGCGCGGCTCCTCGTCGCCCCGATAACCGGCGTAGCACTCGACCTGGATTCTCATGCGCGCCTGGAAGAGCCTACCGCAGCGAACTAAGGGGTAGGATAGGCGCCGCATGAGACGGCTGACGCACCACCTGTACTTCTGGGTCCTCCTGGCGATCCTGGCCGGGGGCACGATCGGCTACCTGAGCCCCTCCACCGGCGTTGCGCTCAAGCCGCTCGGCGACGGCTTCATCGCGCTCGTCAAGATGCTGATCGCCCCGATCATCTTCTGCACCGTCGTGCTCGGCATCGCCGGGGCTGGCGACATGAAGAAGGTCGGGCGGGTGGGCGGCAAGGCGCTGCTCTATTTCGAGGTCGTGTCGACGTTTGCGCTCGCTATCGGCCTGATCATCGGCCGGACGATCAAGCCGGGAGCCGGCTTCAACGCCGACGTCGCTTCCCTCGACGCGCGGGCGGTCGCCGACTACGCAAAGGTCGCAGCCGGCCAGAGCACCGTCGATTTCGTGATGCACATCATCCCGCGCACGTTCTTCGACGCGTTCACCGGCTCGGGTGATCTGCTGCAGGTGCTGTTCGTGGCCGTGCTCTTCGGCTATGCCATGACCCACATCGGGAAGGAGAGCGCGATCGTCCACCAGGTGATCGCGACCAGCTCTCACGTGTTCTTCCGGATGATGAACGCGCTGATGAAGCTGGCGCCGCTCGGCGCCGGCGGGGCGATGGCGTTCACGATCGGGCGTTACGGCGTCGACGCGCTCAAGCCGCTGGCGCTCCTCATGGGCAGCTTCTATCTCACCTGCCTGGTATTCGTGCTGGTCGTGCTCGGCAGCATCGCCGCGTATACCGGTTTCAGCATCGTCCGGTTCATTCTCTACATCAAGGAGGAACTGCTCACCGTTCTCGGCACGTCGTCGTCGGAATCGGCGCTGGTGCCGCTGATGCAGAAGCTGGAGCGGCTCGGCTGCTCCAAGTCGGTGGTCGGGCTGGTCGTGCCCTCCGGCTACTCGTTCAACCTCGATGGCACGAACATCTATCTGACGATGGCCACGCTGTTCGTCGCGCAGGCGCTCAATATCGATCTTACGCTGCGGGACGAGCTGACGATTCTCGGGGTCGCGATGCTGACCTCGAAAGGCGCGTCCGGTGTCACCGGCGCGGGTTTCATCACGCTGGCGGCGACGCTGGCGGTCGTGCCATCGATCCCGGTGGCGGGCCTGGCCTTGATCCTCGGCATCGATCGCTTCATGTCCGAGGCGCGCTCGCTCACGAACTTCATCGGCAACGGCGTGGCGGCAGTGGTCGTCTCGCGGTGGGAGAACGAGCTGGACATGGCCGCGCTCAAACGTGAGCTGTCCGGAGCGCCGGACTCAATCGATGCCCGAGAGGTCGCGTAACGGCGCGGGAGTCAGGGAGCGCTCGCGGTTGTCGGCCAGGTCGGAGAGCTCGCGGTACATGTCCGGGTTGACCGCCTGCGCGTAGGGGAGCACGTAAGCGCGCGTTTCGTCGATGTACTTGCGGACGAACGCCGCGTCGTGGACGAAGCCGAGCGCAGTGAGGTTGCTGATCCGATCCGCGAGCTTCAGCAGCCGCGCCCGGTTGCTGCCGTGCTGCATGATCCGGAGCAGGTACTCGGACTTGGGTTCGCGCACGCTGTTCACCGTGCGGATCGTCACCTCCATCACGAGGTCGTAGACGGCCGGCCCGTCGCCGTCGATCTGCTCGATCTCGCCGCGCGTGACGCCAGGCATCGTCGGCGCGTCCTCGAAGAGATCGTGGATGACCGCGGCCTTCAGCAGAATCGGGTCGAGCACCTTGTAATCGAGCAGGATCGCGAACGTGCTCAGCTGGTGCCGGAACATGTTGCTCCCGCCGCGCCGCTTGACGCCGATGAGGGCCATCGCCTTCACCATGTAAGGCGCGAGCGTCAGGCTCCGGAGGGATTGTTCGATGTCGGCCATGGGGACGTAAGGGGGCATTCTACGTGGCCTTGGCCCCCGCGAACCCGGCGAACCTCGCGAACCTCGCGAACCTCGCGAACCTGCTTTGCCGTATGCTTCCCGGTTATGCGCAACCATCTTCTTACTTCGACGTTCGGCCTTGCGGCGCTCGCATTCGCGGGTGCCTCTGCCCAGGCCCCGGCGCCGGGCGTCGGCGGCGACATGCGCCAACCGGCCATGGCGCTGACCACTCCCGCGTTCCCCGACGGCGATCCGATTCCGGCCAAGCACACGCAGGCCGGCGACCAGATCTCGCCAGCACTCAACTGGACCAACGTACCGCCCGGGACGCAGAGCTTCGTTCTGCACATGCGCGACCCCGACGTCGCCCGCAACAAGGGCACCGAGGATCAGGTGCACTGGCTGGTCTGGAACATCCCCGGCACGGCCACCGGGCTGCCCGAGAACGTGCCGAAGGGTGCGGACCAGCCGGATGGCAGCCATCAGATCAGCGCCAGCGGCCCGGTCTATCGCGGCCCGGGCGCGCCGGCCAACGGGCCGCAGCATCACTACACGTTCGAGCTCTACGCGCTCGACACGAAGCTGGACGTGCAGGCCGGCGCCGACGCGTGGGTGACGCGCACCGCGGTGTGGAAGGCGATGGAAGGGCACATTCTCGCCAAAGCGGTGTACGTGGGGCTCTTCCGGCGCCCGCAGTAGCGGACCGCGAACGCTGCCGGCCCGGCATGACCGTCGTGGCTTTCGCGCTGTGGGCAATGCTGGCGGCCGCCGGCCTCGGCTGGCAGGGCGGGGCGCCACCTGCGACCTCCGCTTCGGACCCGACGCCTGTCCGCCGAGTCGTGGACCAATACATCGGCCTCTACACGCGCGATCGCCTGCCGGACTGGAAGCAGCTGTTCCTGCCGTCGTTCACGGCCTCCTTCACGAACGCCGATGGAACGGTGAGCACGCGGACCCTCGAGGAGTTCTACGAGAGCCAGCGGGCCGGCTTTGCCCGCGGTCCGATGAGCGAAACCCTGCTCGACGTGCGAATCACCCGGGAGGGCCATCTGGCGCACGCGTTCGCCGGCTTCGAGTTCACCAGCAACGGCAGCTCGAGGCGCGGACAGCTGATGCTGCTGCTGATCGAGTCGCAGGGACAGTTCAGGATCGCGGCGCTCGCGTTCTCATATCACTCGCAATAGCCGGAGAGCCGAACGTCTGCGTCGGCGTTGAGATTCCATGATGCGCACACTCGTCATCGGGGGCATGCAGTTCATGGGGCGGCGAATCGTCGAGCTCCTGGCGGAGCGTGGCGACGAGGTGACGGTGATGCACCGGCGCGGGTCGCACGATCTGGGGCCGAAGGTTCGAAACCTGCAGGCCGATCGCCGCGATCTGCAAACCGTTGCCCGGGCACTCGAGGCCGGGCGGTTCGACGTCGTCGTGGACACCGCGTACGACTGGCAACACGGTACCCCCGCCAGTCACGTGGAGGCTGCGGCTCGTAGTGCGGGGTCCGGCCTGCACCGATATGTCTTCATGTCGAGCGCGGCCGTCTATGTGCCGGGTCTCAGCCTGAACGAAGAGAGCCCGCTCGTCAGCGACGACGAGCCGAACCCCTACGCGGTGCACAAGGCATCGGCAGAGCGGCTGCTGTTCGCGATGCACCGCGAATCCGGCTTCCCGGCCGTGACGTTTCGCCCGCCGTTCGTGCACGGCCCGCGGCAGCCTTTCTATCGCGAGCAGTTCTTCTGGGATCGCCTGCTCGACGGGCGGCCGATCGTCCTGCCGGATGGCGGCGACACGCCGACCCAGTGGGTGTTCGTGGAAGACATCGCCCGGGCGTGCGTGCGCGCCATAGACGTCCCCGAAGCCGCGGGACACGCCTTCGGCGTCGGGCACGTGGAGCCGTTGACCCAGCGGACGTTCGTGGAGGCGCTCGCGCGCGTCGCCGGAATCACGCCCCGGTTGGTGCCGGTTTCGCGCGAGAGGATCCGCGCCGCCGGCGGACAGCTGATCGGCCCGCGAGTGTATTACGGCGATTACCTCGATCTCGCGCCGTTCTCGGCGGTCGTTGACAAGGCGTCGCGGGTGCTCGGCATAACCCCGACGCCACTCGAGCAGGCGTTGCGGCAAGGTTACGCCTGGTATCAAACCCAGCCGCGGCGGGCTCTCGATTACACGTTCGAGGATGGGTTGATCGGCACGTCCGGCGCTGGGGCCGTTTCAGAGCTCGCGTAGCGCGCGATTCAGCGCGTCGACGACGCAGTCGGCGTCCCGTTCGGATAGAGGCATCGGGCCGCGGAGCTTGATCACGTTGTGATGCGGACCGTCGGTCCCGGCCAGCACGCCGACGCTCTCGCATCCGCAGGACCACCTCGGACGCCTCGTCGGCGGCCGGCTCTCGCGTCTCGCGGTCGTTGACGAGCTCGACACCGAGGAACAGTCCGGACCCGCGGACGTCACCGACAATCTCGTGCCGGGCCTGCGCCTCGCACAAGCCATCGAGCATGTGACCACCGACCTGCCAGCGCGTGCGCCTGCAGCTGGTCCTGCTGCGTCACGCGGAGCGTCGCCAGGCCGGCGGCGCAGGCAGCGGTGCTGCCGCCGAACGTGCTGAAGAACTCCATGCCGTTGTCGAAGCACTCGGCAATCGCCCGCGAGGTCACCACCGCGCCCATCGGGTAACCGTTCGCGATCGGTTTGCCGAGCACGACGACGTCCGGCACGACGCCGTGGGCCTGGAAAGCCCAGAAGTGCGTGCCGATGCGTCCGAAGCCGGTCTGCACTTCGTCGGCGATGCAGACGCCGCCGGCCGTCGCGCACCAGCCGGTAGACGTCGGCAAGGAACCCGTCCGGTAACAGGATCTGTCCGCCGACGCTCGGGCACGTCTCGGCGATGTAGCCGCACAGCGATCGGCCGCGATCGCGGATTCGATCGATCACGGCGCCGACCTCACGCGCGATAGCTGGGGCCGGCTTGCGGATCGCCAGCTCGATAGCGGCCTCGGTAAACGTCTGGAATGGGCGAGGTGTGGACCCAGTCGGGCGCGCCCACTGCCGCCCGGCCCGTCGTGCTTGTACGGACTGATGTCGATGAGCGTGGTGGTGTGACCGTGATACGCCGCGCCCATCACGATGAGATCGCGGGCCCCGGTCCAGGCACGGGCCAGACGTAACGCGAGCTCGTTGGCTTCGCTCCCAGACGCGGTGAAGTAGCAGACGTCGAGCGGCGCCGGGAAGGTGGCGGCGAGCTCGTCGGCGTACTGCACCGCCAGCTCGTGCAGATAACGGGTGTTGGTATTCAGCGTCCCGAGCTGCGCGGCGACGGCCTCGGTCACTACCGGGTGCGCGTGCCCGACATGCGGCACGTTGTTGTAGGCGTCGATGTAGGTGCGGCCGGTCTCGTCGAACAGATACTGCATCCAGCCGCGCACGATCTGCAGCGGCTGCCTCGCGTACGACAACCGGACGTTGCCGCCGAAGCGGCGTCGTCGCCGCTCGAGCAGGTCCGGCGTGGACTCGTGGCGCGTGAATCGATCGGCGGGGATGCCGAGCATCAGGTTGGGATCGGGACAGAGCGAGAGCCAGGTGCGGCGCTGACTGGCCGGAGCCACGCCGTTGAAATTGCAGGGCACGTCGAGCATGTCGGCGATCACCTGGACGTGCACGTGCGGCCACCAGTCACCGTTCTCAGGAGCGGCGCCGATGGTCGCGAAGCGTTCGCCGGCCTTGATGGCCTTGCCGACCTGCAGGCCTTCCAGGCTCTCCCGCGTCAGGTGTCCGTAAAGGGTGAAGAAGGTGAGCGGCTCGTTCTCAGTCGTCTCGTGGCGGAGAACGATCACCGGCCCGTAATCCAGCCGCGTCGAGGCGTTCTCATAGCCGTGCACGACACCGTCAAACGGTGCGTAGAGCGGCGAGCCCGCCGGCATCGTGAGGTCGATTCCGATGTGAACGGTCCGACGCTCGTCGGTCGGCCGTCCTTCACCGAACGCCGGCGCGGCGTAGATGACGCGGGCCTCGTCGTATCCGCCGGCGCCGATCGCCGCACCGGCCTCCGCCAGCAACGCGAATACGCGGCGGGTGAGCGGCTCGGCGGCATTCTCCGCAGGGTTGCTCGAGATCAGGGGATTGCCGGCGCTGAAGTCGAGGCCGAGCACGGACCCTGCACGCAGGTCGTGCCCGACGATGGGCGCGGCCCGGTGACCGTGGTCGCGGAGCCACGCGATGAGACGCGGAGACTGCGGCACCGGCGGCAGCCCGAGGGCATCGCGCAATCGGTAGAGAGCTAGTCGGGGGTGAACATCGAGCAGGGCGGGTAACGTGCTCAGGATTGGTCCCTGGCTGATCCCGAGATACTGCTGGTCGGGTTTCTCGGCCTGCTGCACGGCTGCGACGGCGACGCTGAGCGCCAGCCGGAGCAGCATCAACCCGTACAGCGCCGCGATCTCGTGATCGCTCAGCGCGAGTACTGCGTGATATCCGGCCGCCACCTGCGCGGCGGCGCCAAGCGGATCGGGTTTGCCAAGCGCCGCGTAGGCCATCGCGATCGCGAGGTCGTTGACGAGGTGGCTTTCCACCATGTCGCCGAAATCAACGATTCCAGTGATCCGCTCGGAGCGGACGTCAACCAGCACGTTGTAGTCGTTGGCGTCGCCGTGAATCGCGCCGCGGCGGAGCCCGCTCAGCCGTGGTCCGACGTGGTCGCGGTGAACGGCGAGCGCCGCGGCGATCCAGGCGCGGGCGCTGGAATCCGCGACGAGGGGAAGCCGCTCGGCAATCGTGGCCGGCGCGATCGCCAGGTCCCAGTGGAATCGGCGCTGGAGCGCGGGATGATCGAAACCATCCAGCGTCCGATCGATCGTCGCCACGGCCCGGCCGAGATCGCGAAGGAGCGCGTCCGAGTGCCTCCGGGCGTCGCCCAGCGGCTGCCCGTCGAGCGCGGTGATCAGCCGGACGAAATGGGTCCCGTACTCCGCGATGACGCTTCCATCCCGCGCCGGGATCAGCTGCGGCGTCAGCCGGGTAGACGCGAGGCGCGACATCACCGCGTTCTCGGCCTCGAGCATCTCGCGGCGCTCGGTTGCGTTGGCCACCTTCAGCACGTAACCGGCGTCTCCGGGCCCACGCAGCAGGAAGTTCTGATCCCGCTCGCTCGGCAGCGGCGATGCCGTTGTCTCGAGTCCGAACAGGCTCCGCGCCAGGTGCTCGGCGTCCCGCAGCGTCAATCGCGGCGCGTGGGCCAGCAGGGTCATATTCGCCCCATTGTCCTCTCCTTCTCCATCCCGTATGCTGAAAAGCTGCTGAGGAAATACGGTCATGGCACAGAAGAACCGCGCCGCCAAGGGGTCGGATCGCGACGAGATGATCGAGAACCTGCGGGAGCTCGTGAGGGCCATCGACAAGCGCAGGTGGCACCTGGATCACGACAGCGAAGTCGATATCGCCCGTGACGCCGCGGCACTCCGGCAGAAGGCAATCGAGCGGATCGCCGAGCTCGAAGCTCGCGGCGACTGAAGCCGGCAGGCGTGCCCTTTCGCCTCAGGTCCGACGCCATGTCCCCCACGTCTTCGGAGCTTGCATCGCTGTTCGCCCGCGACCTCGCTCGCGTCGGGCGCCAGCTCGACGCGATCGATGACGCTCACCTGTGGCGGGTTGGCCCGGGAGTGACGAACTCCGCTGGCAACCTGCTGCTGCACCTGAACGGCAACCTGCGCGAGTACATCGGCCGCCAGATTGGCGGCGTGCCATATCAGCGCGACCGGCCGCGGGAATTCGCGGCGAAGGACGTGCCGCGCGCGGAAATCGCAGGTGCGCTCGCCGAGCTGGCCGAGCTGATCCCGGCCGTCATCGGACGCGTCGAGGAGCACAGGTGGGACGAAATGTTCCCGGAAAACGTGCTCGGCGAGCCGCTCACGAACCGGCAGTTCGTGATTCACCTGTTCGGGCACCTCAGCTACCACCTCGGGCAGATCGACTACCTCCGGCGGATGCTGAGCGGCGAGGGCGCGCTTCAGGCCGCGGCTTCTCGGAGCCTGCCAGCGGGCTCTGCCAGACGACCAGCAGGAGCTCCTTGAGCTGAGTGAAGCGCGCCGGGCCGAGCTCGGCGCTCCACTCGCGCTCGATCTCCTCGAGGATCACCTGCACCCGGGCGTAGACGGCGCGCCCGCGCCGTGTGAGGCGGATGACGCGGGCCCGGCTGGTATCGGGCAGATCCGATCGAACGAGATAGCCGAGGTCCTCGAGGCTGCGGAGCAGCTGATTCATCGCCTGCTTGCTCATCCCGGCGCGCTCGGCCAGCAGCCCCGGACGGACCCCCTCCGGGCCGGGGAACTGCAGCACCGCCATGTGCGGTTGCCGCAGCTCGTCGAAGCCGGAGGCGTTCAGCTCGCGGATGATCCGGCGCTGGATGGCCTGGGCCGGGACTCGCAGCAGCGCGCCGATCAGCATGTCTTTCGGAGCGACCCGGGTGGCGAAGGGAAGCGATGGCGTTGACATCTGAGTAAAGCGAGTTTACACTCAGCCCTAGGTAAACTGCATTTACCCAAGGAGCCCGTTGATGGCACCACAGACCGCCCCCGTCCACGTCAATCCCTCCGACGAGACCATCCGTCTCGGCCCGCTCGCGGTCCGCTTCCTGATCACCGGCGAGGACGCGGCCGGCAGCGTCGCCGTGTTCGAGCTCACCGTTCCTGCCGCTCAGCGCCTGATGGCGCCCGCTCACAGCCACGATCACTACGAGGAGACGATCTACGGGATCGACGGCGTCCTCACCTGGACGGTCGACGGACAGCCGATCGAGGTCGGACCCGGCCAGGCGCTCTGCATCCCGCGCGGCGCGGTACATCGGTTCGACAACACCGGTACGCTGGACGTCAAGGCGCTCTGCGTCATCTCGCCGGCCGCCATCGGGCCAGAGTATTTCCGCGAGGCGGCCGAGATCCTGGGCGCGGCGGCCGGCGGTCCGCCGGACCGGGCCAGGATGGCGGACCTGATGCGCCGGCACGGGCTCACGCCGGCAGCCTAGACGAGGGAACGAACCGCCGGTGGAAGGAGCGACCGAACCGAGCCGTGGGGTTAGAATCGCGCGCATGAAGCGCAGAGAGTTTCTCGTTACCTCCGCTCTGGGTGCGGCCGGCAGCGCGATCGGCCGGCCGGCGCTCGGGGCTGCGCCGCGCGGCGCGACGTCGCAGCCGCGAACCGGCGCCGGGACGCGCAAGGTTCTGATCGCCGGCGGCAACTACAACACGCTGTTCGTCCGCTACATGGCCCAGCTCACCGGCAAGCCGCGGCCGAAGCTGCTGTACCTGCCCACTGCCTCCGCCGATTCCCCGCAGGGGATCATTTCGTGGTACCAGACCTGCGCGCCGCTAGAGGTCGAAGCCTCGCACCAGATCAGCTTCATCGCCAGCACCCGCCAGAATCGCAGCTGGGAAGACGTATTCCTCAGCGTCGACGGCATCGTTTGCTCCGGCGGCAACACGCTCAATCAGCAAGCGATCTGGAAGGCGCAGGGGATCGACGTCATCCTCCGGCAGGCGTGGGATCGCGGCATCGTGCTGGGCGGCGCCAGCGCCGGCTCGCTCTGCTGGTTCGAGGAGGGGACTACCGACTCGCGCCCGAAGGAGCTCAGCAAGGTGGACTGCCTGGGGTTCCTGAAGGGCAGCCACTCGCCGCACTACGACGCGGAGAAGGATCGCCGTCCCACCTACCAGCGCCTGATTGCCGCCGGGCAGATGAAGCCTGGGTACGCGTGCGACAACGACGCCGGCATCTACTTCGAGGACAACGAGGTAAAGCGCGTCGTCTCAACCAAGGCCGGCTCGAAGTGCTATTACGTGAGCCTCGTCGATGGCAAGGTAACCGAGCGGGTGATGGAGCCGGAGTCGATCGCCTGACCCCGGCACAATCGGGCGATGTCGAAGGGGAGACGGCGTTCCTCGGTCGTCCCGCGCCCGATGGAAGATCCGTCGGCTAAGCCGATCCTCCGGTCCCGATCAACGCGTAATCCAAACACGAAGGTCGCCGTCGACCTTCAGCATGCCGCCAGGCGCTTTCTCAATCCGCAGCGATTCCATCTTGCCGCTGTCCTCTTTCAGCACCACGTAGAGCCGCCATCCGGCCGCACTTACCTCCCACGTGCCGCTGGTCTCGCGATGGGTCGGTGTTTCAGCGTGCAACCCCGCGTAGCTCACGCGCATCTTCCCCTTGACCTCCTTCCGAAACCGATGGTTGGGAAGGAGATGGAGAAACGACTCGGTGCTCCAGTAAGTGCTCCCTGAGTAATCAGGAGGTGAGTTCTGCCTGCCGAGCACGATCGACGTGCCCGCGAGATCGCGATCCCACGACGCCCGCTGGCTTTCGTCGACGGGTGGCGGAGCAGTTGGCGGCTTCGAACGTGGCGGCGCGGCCGACGATGGCGGAGTGACCAATGGCGCGGGCACGGCGACCGGCAGTGGCTTCGGGGTGGCGGCGCGCGCCGCGGCCGGGCGCTCGCGGTTGGTCGCGTGCAGGAACGCGCGGTAGTGAACCCTCTTCTCCGGCGGAGGGTCCTCGCGCAGGCGCATCAACGGCGCGAGGTCGGCGTTCTTGTGCGCGCAAATCCTCTCGCTCGCCTTCGTGCCGAGAAGCTCGATCGCGAACGCGTGCGCCTCGTCCACCTCGAGCGATAGCAACGGGGGGCGGAACAGCCCGTTGATAGGGCGCCTCGCCGGCCAGCGTCATGTCGATCGCGACGACCAGCAGGCCGCTCTGCGCCAGGGCGCGGTCCATGGGTTCTTCGGCGAACCGATCCTTGGCGTTCCAGGCCCCGCCGTGGAGATCCAGCACGACAGGGAACGGTCCTGGTCCCTTGGGCTGGTAGACACGCGCCATCAGCTGTCGGCCCGCCCTGGTGCGACGGAACTCGACGTCGCGGACATCGATCTCGAAGGTTGCCTTGGGGTTGTAAGCGAGGCCGGGAACCGCCACTGCCCGCGCGCCGGCTGCAGATCCGAGCCGAGGCAGGGCAATCGCGCCCCCGGCCGTCACCGTCGAGAGGAAGGTCCGCCGATCGACACGCCGTGTCCCCATGCCCGACTCCAATCTGTGCCGCTGAGCCGCGAACATTCCGCGATTCGGCGTTTGACTTCGACGATCAGGCTATGCGATTGTCCGGCCGATTGTTCACGTCTGACCGCATTTGAGGATAGGACCCCATTTGCGGTTTTCCCTGGAGGATCGACATGTCGCGCCGGATGCCCGCACTTGCCCTCTCCTTCTGCCTGCTCGCCGCTCCCGCGGTGGCTCAGCAGGGCGCGATGACCTCCGCAGATATCGCGAAGGTGAAAAAAGAAGTCACCGAGGCGGTGCACACCTATTACCGGCTGTTTACCGAGCACAACATGACCGCGCTCGGGACCCAGGTCTACCACACGCCCTGGATGCAGCTGGGCGCCAGCGGCATCGAGGTAGACCAGACGCCGGCCGACGTGACGAAGCGGTTCGACGCGTCGCTGAAGCGGCTGCTCGAGCAGGGATGGGCGAAGTCCGAGTTCGCCAACCCGGTGGTCTGCGTGCTCAACCCGGGCGCGGCGATCGCGAGCGGCACGTTCAAGCGCTATCGCAAGGACGGCAGCGTCATCTCCGAGAGCGGCATCACCTACCTGTTCGGCAAGGACAAGGACGGCTGGAAGGTCGTCTCCTACGCCGGGCACGCCACGACCAAGCTCGTCACCTGCAACGACTGACCGCGGCGCGGTCCGGACACGAGAGGCCCACGATGAGCGAGCACAACGAATTCCGCGATCTCGGCATGGACCGGCGGATCGACCGCCGCGATTTCCTGAACGGCGTCGCCGTCGGCGTCGGCAGCCTGTATGCGGCGCGGCAGGTCGCGTCAGTCGAGGCCGCAGAAACGTCGCAGGCTGCCGCCGCAGACGCATACCCGCCGCGGCGAATCGGGCTGCGGGGGCAGTATCCCGAGGCGATTCAGCATTTCGGCGCCATCGACTCGGGCAAGTACAGCCAGTACCCCGGCATCGACGTCGACACGAAAGAGACCTACGACCTGGTCATTGTCGGGGGCGGTCTGTCCGGGCTCTCGGCGGCGTATTTCTGGCAGCGCGCGCTCGGCGCCAACCAGAAGGTGCTGATTCTCGATAACCACGACGACTTCGGCGGCCATGCCAAGCGCAACGAGTTCGTCTACAACGGTCGCACCTACCTGTCGTTCGGCGGCACGATGAGCATTGCCACGCCGTATCCGTACAGCTACATGGCGAAGCGGCTGGTAGAGGATCTCGGCATCGACGTCACGAAGAACGGCACCGTCACCAATCGCGTGCTGTTCGAGACCCACAACCTTGGTCCGAGCACGTTCTTCGACAAGGAGCATTTCGGCGAGGATCGGCTGGTCGTCGGCACCGGGCGCCTCCCGTGGGATCAGTTCTTCGCGAAGGCTCCGGTCTCCGACCAGGCGCGCAAGGATCTGATTCGCCTGCACGGCGAGAACCCGGACTACTTGGCCGGGATGACGGTCGAGCAGAAGATGGCCAAGCTCGAAAGAATGAGCTACCAGGACTTTCTGCTCAAGCACGCGAAGATGAGCCCCGACGCGCTGCCGTATTTTCTCGGACAGGGCGGCCGCAATAACAAACGCGTGGACACGACCCCGGCGCTCGAAGCCGCGCGGCGCGGCTCGGTCGGCTTCGACGGGCTCGGCCTCCCGAAGGAAGAGCAGTTCCGGCAAGGCAGCTACACGTTCCACTTCCCGGACGGTAACGCGTCGATTGCCCGGATCCTGGTCTCGCGCCTCGTGCCGAAGGCAATACCAGGGCCGCTCGACGTGAACACTGTCGGCAAGGCGGTCGTGGCCTACGAGAAGCTCGATGAGCCGTCGGCCGGGGTTCGCATTCGCTTGAACAGCACGGTGGCGCGGGTCGCTCACGACGGTGCCTCCGACAGCGCCGCCGCCGTTCGCGTCGCCTACCTGCGCGACGGCAAGATGCACGAAGTGCGGGGCAGCAACGTGATCCTTGCCTGTTACAACGCGATGATCCCGAAGCTGATGCCGGAACTGCCGGACACGCAGCGGCAGGCTCTCGCCTATTCGGTGAAGGTGCCGATGCTCTACACGAACGTGCTGCTCCGGCGCTGGTCCGCGTTCAAGCAGCTGGGCGTGGCAAGCATCAGCTCGCCGGGCATGTACCACCCGAGCGCCAGCCTCGATCCCGGCACGACGGTTGGCGGCTACCAGGGCGTCACCACACCGGAGGAACCGATCGTCGTCCACATGGTCCGCAACCCGAACAAGCCGGGGCTGCCGCGCAAAGAGCAGAATCGCCTCGGCCAGCAGGAGTTGCGGACGATGACGTTCCAGGACTTCGAGCTGGCCATCCGCCGCCAGTTCGCGCGGATGCTGGCCGGCACCGGCTTCGATCCCGCCGCCGACATCGTTGGCATGGCCGTCAATCGCTGGCCGGACGGCTACGCCTACACCTACGACACGCTCGCCGACCCTGACGTACCGCCCGAGCAGCGGCCGCACGTGATTGGCCGCCAGCGCTTCGGACGGGTGACGATTGCCAACTCCGACGCGGGCGCGGCGGCGTTCACGAACCAGGCGTTCGACGAAGCGCACCGCGCCGTGCAGGAGATTCTCCTCAGCCGCGGGCTGTCGTGAGCTCCGCCATGACCAGCGACGAGGCCAATCTCGGGATGACGAGCAACATCACCCGCCGTGACTTCCTGAACGGCGTCGCCGTCGGTGTCGGCGGCGCGATGGCGGCGCCGTCGCTGGCCGAGGCGGCGGCGAGCCAGGCCGCCGGCGCGCAGACCGGAACCGCGGCGACGGCGAACCCTGCCTATTACCCGCCGGCGTCCACGGGCATGCGCGGGAGCCATGCCGGGTCGTTCGAGGCGATGCACCGCGTCCGCGACGCGCGCGGATGGAAAGAGGCAGCGACCGACACCGGCGAGCACTACGACCTCGTGGTGGTCGGTGGCGGGATCAGCGGCCTTGCGGCGGCGCATTACTTCCGTGCCGCGGTCGGGCCCAACGCGAGTGTGCTGATGCTCGACAACCACGACGACTTCGGCGGCCACGCCAAGCGCAACGAGTTCAGCCACGACGGCCGGATGCTGATGCTGAACGGCGGCACGCTCAACATCGAGTCGCCGCAGCAGTACAGCGACATCGCGATGGGGCTGCTGCGGCGGATCGGGATCGACATCGATCGGTTCGAGCGCGAGACCGAGCACGATCGCGGCACCTATCAGCGCATGGGCCTCAAGAATGCCGTGTTCTTCCCGAAGGAGAAGTTCGGGGAGGATCGCCTCGTCGTGGGTTCACCCGGAGGGAACGCCACGTCCGAGCAGTGGCGCGAGTTCCTCGCAAAAGCTCCGGTGTCCGACGAGGTTCGTGGAGACCTCGCTCGCCTCCAGAGCAAGGACCAGCCGGACTACATGGCGGGCCTGTCCGACCTGGAGAAGAAACGGCAGCTCCTGCAAATGAGCTACCAGGACTTCCTGCTGAAGGTTGCAAAGGTGCATCCGGACGCGGCCTGGTATCACCAGGCGCGCACGACCGGTCTGTTCCTGATGATGACCGACGCGGTGCCCGCGTACTACGGCTGGAACTCGGGCTATCCCGGGTTCCAGGGGATGAAGCTCGAGCCGACGCCACGCGAGGTCCTCTACTACGAGCCGGGCGGCGCGCACGGGCGCGAGAATCAGGCCCGCGCCAACGAAGGCGGACGTTCCGTCCACTTTCCGGACGGCAATGCGACGATCGCCCGCCTGCTGGTGCGATCGCTCGTGCCCGACGCAGTCCCGGGCTCCACTCAGGAGGACATCGTCACCGCTCGCGTGGACTACGCGAAGCTCGATCGCGACGGCGCCAGCAGCCGGATTCGCCTCAACAGCTCGGTCGTCCACGTCGCGCACAGGGGCGATCCCGCTGCGGCGCACGAAGTGGAGGTCACTTACGTCACCGGTGGCCAGGCGCGTATGGTTCGAGGCACCCACGTTGTGCTCGCGTGCTGGAACTCGATCATTCCGTACCTGTGTCCCGAGCTTCCGGCGAAACAGCGCGAAGCGCTCGCTTATGGCATCAAGGCGCCGATCGTCTACACCAACGTCTTCATTCGAAACTGGACGGCGCTCGCCAGGCTTGGTGTCGCCAACATCACTGCTCCGGGCGGATTCCATCCGACCGTGCAGCTCGCCGAGCCGGTCACCGTCGGGCAGTACCAGTGTTCGCGCACGCCTGAAGAGCCGATCGTCCTTCACCTCGTGAGGACACCTTGCGCGCCCGGAAAGCCGCGCAAGGAGCAGCACCGGGCCGGCCGGGCGGAGCTGCTGTCGATGCCGTTCGAGACCTTCGAGCGGGAGATTCGATCGGAGCTTGGACGGATGCTCGGCGGAGGCGGATTCGATCCGGCGCGAGACATCCTCGCGATCACCGTCAACCGCTGGCCGCACGGCTACACCTACAACTACAACACGCTCGCCGATCCGATCGCGTGGTCGCTGGCCACACCGGAAGATCGCGCCTGCGTCGTCGGCCGGCAGCCGTTCGGCCGGATTGCGATCGCGAATGCGGATGCGGCGGGCAGCTCGCACACCGACGCGGCGATCGAGCAGGCGTATCGCGCGGTGCGCGAAGTCGTTGAGTCGCGAGCGGCCGAATACGTCTCGCGTTTTACCAGCAGCTGATCGGAAACGAGGAGGCGGCGATATGACTTGGCTTCGACGGGCGGCGGCCGGCGCCAGCATGCTGTTCCTGGCCGCGGCAGCGGCGGCAGCGCAGACTGCGGCGGGAACTGGTGTTATCGCCGGGACCGTGACGGACAATACCAGGGCGATGCTGCCAGGTGTGGCCGTGACGGTGTCCGGCAGCTCGGTCATGGGTGCTCCCAGCACCACGACCAACGAGAACGGGGCCTTTCGCATTCCCTCGCTGCCGCCGGGCGAGTACACCGTGAAGTTCGAGCTCACCGGCTTTGGCACGGTGATTCGCGAGGGCATACGCGTCGGTGTCGGCTTCACCGCCACGGTGAACACCGAGATGAACCTGGCCAGCGTCGCGGAAAGCGTCACGGTCAGCGGCCAGTCTCCGGTCGTGGACCTCACCAGTACGACCCAGGCCACGCGCTTTGATGACGAGGTGCTCGCGAGCTTGCCCGGCGCGCGCGACTACTGGGCGGTGCTGGCACAGACGCCGGCCGTCGCGATGGGCCGGGTCGACGTCGGCGGCAGCGGCGCGCTGACCCAGCAGCCCTACACCGCCTACGGCCTCACCAGCGCCGGCGGCGTGAACCGTGCCGAAGTCGAAGGGATCATGGTCAACGAAGGCGCGGGCGGCGGCGGCAGCGACATGTATTACACCGACTACGGCGCCTTCGCCGAGATCGCCATCAACGCCGTCGGCAACGGCGCCGAGATGCCGAACCCGGGCGTGCTGAGTCAGCTCATCGCCAAGTCCGGCGGCAACCAGTACCACGGCAACGTCTATTTCGACTACCAGAACGAGTCGATGGAGGCCACCAACATCGACGACGATCAGATTGCGGCGGGCGTGATCGGCAGCGACGTGGTCCCGCCGAAGGACACGAACCGCCTCGAGGTGTTCCGCGACTTCAACGCCGACCTCGGCGGGTTCATCAAGAAGGACAAGCTGTGGTGGTACGGCGCCTATCGCCGCACCAACACCGGCCAGCGCTACCCGACGCTGATCGACGACATCCAGGACACGTGGGTCCCGGTTGCCACGGTCAAGGCCACCTTCAACGCGGCGGTGAACCACAAGGTCACTGGCTTCTACCAGTTTCAGACCAAGGAGCAGCCCGACTACCTTGGCGCAATTCGCATTGCCGGCGGCCGCCAGAGCCCGGCGCTGATGGGGAAGGACACGGTCTGGTACTCGCGGTTTCCGCTCCACGTCTGGAAGGCGGAGTACACCGCGGTGCTGTCATCGGCGCTGTTCTTCGAGGCGAGAGGCGGTGCGTATCACTCGGTGTGGGCTCGCGACGGCAAGTCCACCGACCCACGCATCGAGGACATCGGGAACAACTTCGTCTCCGGCGGCGTGTGGGGAACCGATCTGCGGCGTCATCGCCCACAGGCCAACGCGTCGCTCACCTATGCGAAGAACGACTGGGCCGGGACGCACAACTTCAAGCTCGGATTCGAGGTGATGCGCGATCTGCTGGTCCAGCCGTTCCCAGGCTTCCCGGGCGCGACCCAGACCGTCTCGGTGCGCAACAACAACGCTGCCGACGCAAGTGGACGTCTATCAGCCCGGATCCGAGTCGAAGAACGGCCTCTGGACCGACTCGATCTATTTGAACGACTCGTGGCAGGTGAATCGGCGGCTCACGGTCAACGCCGGCATCCGCTTCGATCATCATTCGGCCTACCTGCCCGACCAGGTCGGTCCCAACAGCCAGTCGTTCTCGCGCGTCGACGGCATCGTCACGTTCAACAACTGGGGCCCGCGGCTGAGCGCCAGCTTCGACCTGACCGGTGACGCCAAGACCGTCGCGAAAGCCAGCTGGGGACAGTTCTGGCTCTACCCCGGCGCCGACCTCGCGTCCGGCCTCAACCCGAACGCGACGATGTGGTTCCAGCGCTACGGCTGGACGGATCGCAATGGCAACGGGATCTACGACCCCGGCGAGGAGGGCGCGCTGCAGCTGGTGCAGGGCGGCGCCGCGTCGCAGGTCTTCGACGACAACCTGAAGAACACCTACGTGAACCAGGCCACGGCGTACGTGGAGCGCGAAGTCGGCGCCAACTTCGGCGTCCGCACCGGCTTTGTCTGGAACGGCCGCCGTCAGGTGCGGGGGCAGATCAACGTCAACCGGCCGCTCGACGTCTACACGGTGCCGGTGACCTTCCGCGATCCCGGCCCCGACGGCCGCGCCAACACCCCGGACGACGGCGAGGTGCTGACGGGATACAACTTGACGGCTGAAGGCCTCGCGCTCCCGATCGTGAACATCACGACCAACCTGCCCGGCGCCGACAGCGACTACTACAACTGGGAGCTCACCGGGACCAAGCGCGAGACGACGTTCTGGTCGATGCAGGCGAGTTTCGCTTATACCTGGACCCGTGAAACGGCGCTGACAGCGGGCGCCGGCTATACGCCGAACGCGTTCATCAACACCGAGAACGAGCGGCTGAACTACACGACGTGGCAGGCCAAGCTGCTCGGCACCGTGAAGCTCAAGTGGGATTTCCGGGTGACGCCGACGGTCCGGCTTCAGGCCGGGACACCGTTCGGGCGCACCTTCACCCAGACCTTCAACTGGGGCAACGCCACCGTTCGCGCCGCGCCGATCAATGCGGAGCGGACGCCCAACATCAACGTCTTCGACATCCGGACGGAGAAGGCGTTCCGATTCACTCAGGGACGCTTGACCGGGTTCTTCGACATCTACAACGTGTTCAACAGCAACGCGGAGCAGGCCATCACCACCACCTCAGGCTCATCGTGGCTGCGGCCGGTTGCGATCACCCCGCCGCGGATTGCCCGTGTCGGCGTGAAGTTCGTCTGGTGACGCCGATGACGCGGATGGCGCAGGGGATTCGAACGAGAGGTCGTCAATGAACAGTCACGACAAGAACCTTGGGATGGATCGCGCGATCGACCGGCGCCAGTTCGTCAACGGGGTGGGGCTTGGAGTCGGCGCGTCGCTGCTGCCAAAGTGGGCGTGGGCGATGGAGCTGGATGCGCAGGCGGCGGCGATGGAGCAGTCGCCAGACTACTATCCGCCGCGGCTCACCGGCCTGCGCGGCAGCCACGCCGGCTCGTTCGAGGTCGCGCACCAGCTGCGCGACCAGCGATCGGTCGATACCGCATCGGCAACGCATACCGGCGAGACCTACGACCTCGTGGTGGTCGGCGGCGGGCTCAGCGGGCTCGGCGCCGCGCACTACTTCGTCAAGAACGTCGGCCGCTCCGCCCGCGTTCTGGTCCTCGACAACCACGACGACTTCGGCGGTCACGCCAAGCGCAACGAGTTCGTGGTCGACGGCAAGACGATCGTGCTGAACGGCGGCACGCTCAACATCGAGTCGCCGCTCCGCTACAACCTGCCGTCGCGCCAGCTGCTCGAGTCGATTGGCGTCGACATCCCGCGTTTCGTCAAGTCCAACGAGTCGCTGGCCGGCCTCTATGGCTCGCTCAACCTCCGAGGCGGCCACTTCTTCGACAAGGAGACGTGGGGAGCCGACAAATTGGCGGTGCGTCCGGCGGCCGCACAGGGGCAGGGGAGGCGCGGCGGCTACCCGCAGGAATATCTCGACATGATGCCGCTGTCGGCCAAGGCCAGGGCCGACATGATTCGGATACAGGATCCGAATCAGCCCGACTACATGGCCGGGCTCGACTCGGCGGCGAAGAAGGCGCAGCTCGCGAAGATGAGCCTCGAGCACTACCTGCTCGAGGTCGCCAAGGTGGACAAGCAGTGCCTGTGGTTCTTCATCACGACCGGCCGCGGCAACTTCTGCGTCGGCGCCGACGCGATCCCGGCGTTGTTCGGATGGGAGATGGGCGTGCCCGGCTTCCAGGGACTGAAGCTCGAGCCGACGCCTGACGGCGTGCTGGCGGATCTGCCGGGCGGGCATCACGGACGTCAGAAAGCGGCCGGCGGCGGCGGCAGCATTCATTTCCCGGACGGCAACGCGACGCTCACGCGCCTGCTGGTGCGCTGGTTGATTCCCGAGGCAGTGCCCGGCAAGACGCAGGAGGACGTGGGCGCGGCCCGCGTCAACTACGCGATCCTCGATCGGCCCGACCAGACGGCCCGCATTCGCCTGAACAGCACCGCCGTCAACGTGCGTCACGACGGCAGCCCGGACAGCGCCAAGGAGGTGATCGTCACCTACAGTCGCGGCGGGAAGCTGTATGACGTCCGCGGCCGGCACGTCGTGATGGCGTGCTGGAATATGTTCATCCCCTACCTCGCGCCGGAGCTGCCGCCGGCGCAAAAGGAAGCGCTGCTCTACGGCGTGAAAGGGCCGCTGGTCTACACCAGCGTCGCGCTGCACCGGTGGACCGCGTTCGAGAAGCTCGGGGT
Source organism: uncultured Acidobacteriota bacterium (assembly GCA_963709325.1). Classification (GTDB taxonomy): domain Bacteria; phylum Acidobacteriota; class Vicinamibacteria; order Vicinamibacterales; family UBA2999; genus VFZN01. The sequence goes on from CAVPVV010000003.1 coordinate 2,999,124, forward strand.
CGGCAACGTCGCGACGCCGACGATGTATCACGACTCACTGGGGCTGGCCGAGGCAGTGGACCTCGGCGACATCAAGCACGCGCGGACGCCGAACGATCCCGTGGTCCTGCACATGGACCGGCACCCCTGCGCCCCCGGCAAGCCCCGGAAGGAGCAGCACCGCATCGGCCGCGCCGATCTCCTGGCGGCAACCTTCGAGGACTTCGAGCGCAGCATCCGCGACCAGCTCGCCCGGGTGCTGGGCAGCGGCGGCTTCGATCCCGCGCGCGACATTGCCGCGATCACCGTCAACCGCTGGCCACACGGCTACGCCTACACCTACAACAGCCTCTATGAACCGATCGAGTGGGTGTACACCTCCAGCGCCGATCGCCCGTGCGTGAAGGCGCGGCAGCCATTCGGCCGAATCACGATCGCCAACTCGGATGCGGCTGCCAGCCCGCACACCGATGCGGCCTTCCTGGAGGCGAGCCGCGCCGTCGGCGAGGTACTGGAGCGGCGCGCGTTCCCGTTCCTGACGACGAAACCGCCGACCTCGTCCGGTCCGAATCAAAAGGGTTGAAATGACGCCAGCCGAGGCAGTGGTCTCCGAGCCCGAGCCTGACGCCGTCCCGGAGGCCGGCTTCCGCCGATCGCTGGGGCTCTACGATTCGACGATGATCGTCGTCGGCGGGATGATCGGGTCGGGGATCTTCCTGGTCAGCGCCGACATGGCGCGGCTGCTCGGGTCCGCGGCGTGGGTGCTGGCGGCGTGGGGCCTCACGGCGGTTCTCACGCTGGCCGCGGCCCTCTCCTACGGCGAGCTCGCGGCGATGATGCCCCGAGCCGGCGGACAGTACGTCTACCTGCGCGAAGCGTTCTCGCCAATCTGGGGGTTCCTCTACGGCTGGACACTCTTCGCGGTCATCCAGACCGGTACCGTCGCTGCGGTGAGCGTCGGCTTCGCGCGTTATGCCGGCGTGCTTTTCCCGGGCATTGCCGAGGACCGCTACCTGATTCCGCCGATCCACATCAGCACCCGCTACGCGCTCTCGCTGTCGGTCGCCCAGCTCGTGGGGATCTCGATCATCGCGCTGCTCACGTGGACCAACACGCGCGGGCTGGACTACGGCCGGTTGATCCAGAACATCTTCACCACCGCCAAGACCGGAGCTCTGGCCGCGCTCATTGTCATCGGACTGGCGCTTGGCGCGAATGCCCAAACCATCGCGGCGAACTTCGCGAATGCCTGGACTCGGGTCTCGCCGGTCCCGCTCGCGCCGGGGCTGGACGCGACGTCCACCTTCGGGCTGCTCGTCGCGCTGGCGATCGCGCAGGTCGGTTCGCTCTTCAGCTCCGACGCGTGGAACAACATCACGTTCACGGCTGGCGAGGTGAAGAACCCGCGCCGCGACGTGCCGCTCTCGCTCGCGCTCGGCACCGGCATCGTCATGACGCTGTACCTGCTCGCCAACGTCACCTACTTCGTGACGCTGCCGACGCCCGCGGTCCAGACGGTGCCTGGCGATCGCGTCGCGGCGGCCACCCTCGAGGCGGCACTGCCGGGAGTCGGAGCGATGCTCCTCGCCGCCGGCATCATGATTTCGACATTCGGGTGCGCCAACGGCATGCTGCTGTCGGGAGCGCGCGCCTACTACGCGATGGCCCGTGACGGGCTCTTCTTCCGAGGCGCCGGCGAGCTCAACGCCGCAGGGGTGCCGGCCAGGGGGCTGATCATCCAGGGGATCTGGACGGCGGTGCTCGTCCTGCTCCGCACCTACGATCCGGTAACCCGCGCCTACGGGAACCTTTACGGAAGCCTCCTCGACTACGTCGTGTCCGCGGCGCTGGTCTTCTACATCCTCACGATCGCGGCCGTGTTCCGCTTGCGGCAGACGCAGCCGCACGTGCCGCGCCCCTACAAAGCGTTCGGCTACCCGCTCGTTCCGGCCATGTACATCGTCATTGCGGCGGCGATCCTGCTGATCCTCGCAGTCTACCGGCCGACGACGACCTGGCCGGGGTTCGTGATCGTGCTGGTCGGCGTGCCGGTATACGTGTGGTTCGCGCGGACCACCGGCCGGCCGGCTCGCTGAACGCGCCCTCGGCTACCATACCCGGCGGGTGCTGAACGCGATCCTGTCCGTCGCGATCCTCGTCACGTTCACGACCTCCATCGTCATCGTCCTCGGATGGGGCGGGAAACGGGTCGAGGGGCCGATTCCGCTCTCGCTGTTCGGCTTCATGGCGCTGCTGTTCACCGCCGGCCTCGACGTCGGGCTGATCATGCTGCCGCTCACCGAGTTCCCGGTCTACGCCCGCGAACCGGTGTACGCCTTCGCCAACCCGCTCGCGATCGCATTCGGCTCGTGGGGGTTCCTGGTCTGGGGCTTCTACTTTCTGACGACCTTCTACTTCGTCGCCGTCGAGCCACGAGTCCGGCTGTTCGAGCTGCCGCAGGTGAAGCTGGTCAACAACGTGGTCATCATCGGGACCAGCGCGTTCACGGCCCACCTGCTGTGGCAGAACCTGCCGTTCTACGTGCCTGATATCGGCCAGGTCTCGCGCTACGGCGTGGTGGCGCTCACGGTGCTGATGTCGGTCCTCACCAGCACGCACATCCGCTACGTGCGGGTGCTGAGCGTCTGGTCGATGTGGACGTTCGGCGCGCTGGTCGCGGCGATGTGGCTGGCGTCGGGAATGGGCGTGTCGGGGTTCCTGGCCAGCGTCGCCAACCTCGGCGAGTACTTCACCCACCTGCGGCGATTCGTGCTCCCGATGTCGGACTACCACGCGTTCTACCTGTTCTGGTGGTTCTCGTGGAGCATCATGATCGGCCAGTTCGTCGCGCGGTTCGTCGGCGGGATGCGGACCTGGCAGCTGGCTGCGGCGCTGCTGGTGATCCCGTCGATCCCGCTCGCGGCCTGGTTCTCAGTGCTGTATTTCTACTACCGCGCGAGTGTTCCAGTACACCCCGTGCTCGCAGTCGCGATGGTGGTGGTCGGGATTGTCTTCGTCGTCAACTCGCTCGACTCGCTGATCCGCCTCTACTCGGACAACCTCGGACTGACCGCCCGCCGGATGGGCGAGGCCAGCTACGTCGTCACCCACTGGACCGTGATGTACGCGCTGGTGCTGGCGTTCCAGTTCACGCCGCTGAAGATCGAGTGGATTGGCCTGGTCGTAATCGGCATCTACGCCGCCGTCTATGTGCTGCTGCTGCGGCGCTGCCGGATCACGCGATTCGCGCGCGTTCTCTCTCCTTCTCCACGAGAACGCGCCTGAGGATCTTGCCGGAAGGAGATTTCGGAATCGCATCCACGAACTCGACGTGCCGCAGCCGCTTGTAGTGCGCGACGTGCTGCTCGACGAAGACCATTACGGCCTCGGAGGTGATCGGTTCGCGCGCGACGACGAACGCTTTCGGGACCTCGCCGCACTCGCCATCGATGACGCCGATGACCGCTGCGTCGGCGATGCTGGTGTGCTTCAGGAGCAGCGCTTCGAGCTCGGCCGGCGCCACCTGGAAGCCCTTCACCTTGATCAGCTCCTTCAGGCGATCGACGATCTCGAGATAACCGTCCGCGTCAACGACCCCGATGTCGCCGGTGTGCAGCCAGCCGTCGCCGTCGACCGTCTTCGCGGTCGCCTCAGGGTTGTTCAGGTATCCCTTCATCACCTGCGGCCCGCGCACCCAGACTTCGCCGGCCTCGCCGACCGCGACGTCGAGACCGGTCTGCGGATCGACCATCCGTCCCTCGGTGCTCGGCATGAGCGGCCCGATCTTACCGGTCCGTTCCGCTCCTGGCACGGTGTAGTGCGTCGCAGGACTCGCCTCGGTCATGCCGTAGCCCTGCCTGACCTTCACGCCAAGCCGCGCCTCCACCGCGTCGGTCAGGTGAGGCCCGAACGGTGCGGCGCCGGAGAAGAGCCATCGCAGGTTTGACAGGTTGTAGTTGTCCACGACCGGATGCTTGGCCAGCGCAACCGCGATCGGCGGGACAATGTGCGCCACGTCGATCGGCCAGTCCTGCACGATGCGCAGGAATGCTTCGAGATCGAACTTCTGCAGGGTGACGCAGGTCGCGCCGCGCATCAGCCCGAGGTTCATGACGACGACCATGCCGTAGATATGGAAGAACGGCAGGCACGCGATCATCGCCTTGAGCTCCGCGGTCTCGATGGCGTCGATTTGAACGAGATTCGCGAGCAGGTTGCGATGCGTGAGCATCACGCCCTTCGACAGTCCCGTCGTGCCGGAGGAATACGGCAGCACCGCCACGTCGGCGGCCGGATCGATTGTCACCGCCGGCGGTTCGGCGTCGACGCACACGTCATCGATCGACAGCACGTTGTCCACACGATCGATGGTGATGATCTCGACCGGCATGCCGCTCGCTTCCACACCCGCCCGCGCGCGATCGAGAAGCGCCGAAGTCGTCACCAGGAAGCGGGCGGCAGCGTCCTTCAGCTGAAACGTCACCTCCGCCGGCGTATACGTCGGGTTGATAGTGGTGAGAATGCCGCCCATGCAGACGACGCCGTGAAAGACGACGGCGTACTCGGGCAGGTTTGGTGCGTAGATCGCGACGACCTCGCCCTTGCGGAGTCCGCGTCGCGCCAGGCCGGCAGCGAGCCGGCGAACGCCGTCGACGAGCGCTCCGTAAGAAATGGTGCGGCCGGTGACACCATCGACGAGGGCCGGACGATCCACGTACGCCCTGGCGCCACCGAGCACGAAGTCGGTGAGCGGCAGGTTGGGGATGACGACGTCCGGGTGGGGGCTGCGGAACGGCATGCGGGTCTCCGGCGTGGGGAAGGCGGCTGATTATATGGCGTGTGGGCGAATCGCTGGGGAAGGAACCCGATTGATGGCGGCCCTGGCCTGGTTGATGATCGCGACGACCGCGCCGTGCGCGACCACGGCGTGCCACTGCGGTTCGCGACCGGCGACAACGGCGCGAGCCTCACGGCGCTCCTCCAGGTGCCCGCCACGCGAGGCCCGGACCTCTGGTTCCTGCTCGACTCCGGTAACATCCGCGGCACCCTCGTCGCTCCGCATGTACGGGATCAGGACTTGCTGCCGTTCCCAACTGGCGCCACGGCCGCGATCCGCATTGGTGGTGGTCCGTCCAGGTCATACGACGTCAGCGTCGCCGACATCAACTACGACGGCGTGTTGGGGACCGCGTTTCTCGGCTCGGCCGTCGTGACGATCGATCTCCGGCGTGCGCCCGGAGCTGCCGGACGCGAATGATGGGCCTTCTGGTGGCGCCACCCACGTAGAATCGCCGCGTGTCCGTCCGGAGTGTGTTCTCCACGGCGCTGGCCCTGTTGACCGTTACCGCGCTTCCCGGAATGGCGCAGCGGCAGTCGGCCGAGATCCGCGGTGTGGTTGTCGAGAGCGACGACACGCCTGTCGGCGGGATTGCCGTTGCGCTCACGGACCCTCTTGGCGCGACGATTCTCCAGGCCACGAGCGATTCGAGCGGCCGATTCGTATTTCCGCAGGTCGCGCCCGGCCGCTTCACGATCCGCGCGCTCGCGGCGCCGGGCAAGGTGACGTCAGTCTCGGTCACGGTGGAATCGGCGCTGCCGCTCGAGGTCATCGTCCGGCTCGCGCCGCGGGTGGAAGAGATCGTCCAGGTCGAGGCGCGCCTCGAGGCCGTATCGACGCGATCGTCGCTCGGCAGCGAATCGCTCGCCACCGTGCCGGCCCGAGTCCGCGGCCGAGCGGTGCAGGACGCCGTCGCGACCTTGCCGGGCTGGGCGATCGAGGACAACGGTCTGCTCCACGCTCGCGGGGTTGACGATGGGTTTCTCTACGTGGTCGATGGCGTTCCGGTGTACGAGCGGCTGGACGCGCTCAACGGGATTGCTCCGGACACGCCGTCGCTCGAGTCGATCACCGTGCTCACCGGGTATGTCGCGCCCGAGTTCGGCTACAAGGCCGGCGGCGTGATCGAGCTTCGCTCCGCGCCCGCCGCTGATCGATGGCGTGGAACCGCGGACGGCGGCCTGGGCACGCTCTCGACGCGACAGGCAGGAGGAAGTGCGGGAGGGCCGCTGGGCCCTGGGTTCGGTGTGCGCATCTCCGGATCCGCGCTCGGTTCCGAACGCTTCCTGGACCCGCTGCACCCCGACAACCTGCACAACACCGGCCATCAGGGGTCGGTTTCCGGTGAGATCGACGCCGGCCGTGGCGGTCGCGACCGCGCCGCGGTCGGGTGGGCAGTGGGCCGCGCGCAGTATGACGTTCCCAACACCGAGGAGCAGGAGCTCGCAGAACAGGATCAGCGGCAGCGGATCTGGAGCGACGCGCTCACCGCTTCGTGGCAGCGGATGTGGTCGGATCGGACGGCGAGCCAGCTATCGGCGTACGCGCGGCGAAGCGGCAGTGCCCTCGATGGCAGCGAGCGCGACGTGCCGCTGTTCGCCTCCGCGGACCGCTCGCTGCGCCGCGCCGGGCTGCTCGCAAGTCTGTCGCACCAGCGTGGCGCACATCTGGTGAAAGGCGGCATCGAGGCGCAGGCCCTGTTGCTCGACGAAAATTTCACGTTCGCGGTGACCGATGCCGAGGAAGGCGAAGAGGCGGGGCTCAGCGACGGTGCACTCGAGCACGGACCGCAGAACCCGTTCGGGTTCGAGCGGAAGCTCGCGTCCGTCGCTGGTGTCGATGTACGTGCAGGACACGTGGCAGGCGAACGCGCGGCTGACCGTTGCCGCGGGCGTGCGCTTCGATCGCAGCACGCTGCTGCTGACGCGCCGGCGATGGAGCCCTCGAGCCGGCGTCTCCTTTCGGGTGACCGATTCGACGGTGGTGCGGGCGTCGATCAACCGCTACTTTCAGCCGCCCCAATCTGAGTATCTGCTGCTCTCGTCATCCGAGCAGGCACGTGAGCTGTCACCGTTTGTGACGGATGAAGCCGGCGGTGGCGCCGATGTCGAGCCGGAGCGGCAATGGGCCCTGGAGGCGGGCCTCGAGCACCGCGTCGGCCGATGGCGCATCGATGCGGCCTGGTGGCGGAGGGATGCGCGCGAGGTGGCGGATCCGAACGTCTTCTTCGGCACCACCGTCATCTTCCCGAACGCGGTCGCCAAGGGCCGCGCGCAGGGCATTGACGTGCGGCTCGAGGTGCCGCGCAGCCACGGGTGGTCCGGGTATGGCAGCGCCACGATCGGCAAGGTGATCCAGACGGGGCCTGTCACCGGCGGCCTGTTCCTGGAGGACGACATTCCCGACCTCGGTCCGGGCGTGGAGTTCCTGCCGGATCACGATCAGCGCGTGGCCATGGCCGGCGGCATCACCTGGGAGCACCCGCGCTCGGGATTCACGGCGTCGCTGGCAGCGCGTTACGAGAGCGGCACACCCATCCAGCGGGATACCGAGGACACGGATCTGGAAGAGAGGCCCGGCGCCGAGCTCGTGGATTTCGATCGCGGGCGAGTCAAGCCCCGATTTCCCGTTTCGCTGATTGCCGCGTTCCCGCTTGCTGACAGCGATCGGATCCGCGTGCTGCTGCGCGGATCGGTTCTCAACCTGTTCGATCAAGCCTACGCCTTCAACTTTGGGAACCCGTTCAGCGGGACGCATTTCGGCGCCCCCCGGACGGCCGCCGTGTCGCTGGCGGTCGCGTTCCGGTGAACGAGCTTCCGGGTATGATGCGCCTCAGGTGCGCCGGTGTCCGATTCGGACCTCCCCCTCCCGTCGCGCGCGAACGACCCTGAGGTGACCCGCCCTCCCTCCGAGGGCGAGCGCGCGGTCCGTGAGATCGGTCCCTATCGATTGCTCCGCAAAGTCGGTGAAGGGGGCATGGGCGAGGTCTGGCTCGCCGACCAGACGCGCCCCGTCCAGCGGCAGGTCGCCGTCAAGGTGATCAAGGCGGGCATGGACACCGCCCAGGTGATCGGCCGGTTCGAGGCCGAACGCCAGGCGCTGGCGATGATGGACCATCCGGCCATCGCAAAAGTCTTCGACGGCGGCACGACCCCAGGCGGGCAGCCGTTCTTCGTAATGGAGTACGTGCGCGGCGAGCCGATCACCGACTACTGCGATCGGATGACGCTGCCGCTGCCGGAGCGCCTCGAGCTGTTCGCGAGCCTGTGTGAGGGCGTGCAGCACGCGCACCAGAAGGGCGTTATTCATCGCGACCTTAAGCCGTCGAATGTGCTGGTGACGGTTTCAGACGATCACCCGACGCCGCGGATCATTGATTTCGGCATCGCCAAGGCCACCGCGCGGCGGCTAACCGACACGCCGTTCTACACGGAGGTAGGCGGGTTCATCGGCACTCCCGAGTACATGAGCCCCGAGCAGGCGGATCCTACCGAAATCGACGTGGACACCCGCACCGATGTCTACTCCCTCGGCGTGATCCTCTACGAGCTCCTGGTCGGTACACTGCCGCACGACCGTGACACGCTTCGTGCCGGTGGTATCGCGCCCGCCAGGCGCGTGTTGTTCGATCAGGAGCCGCGCAAGCCGAGCACGCGCGTGGATCGCGTGGCGACGGAGGTGGCCGGCAAGCGCCGGCTGCCGCCGGCGAAACTGGTGGCGGCGGTGCGCGGCGATCTCGACTGGATCGCGCTGAAAGCGCTCGAGAAGGATCGGACGCGGCGTTACCCGACGGCCAACGCGTTGGCGCTGGACGTGCGGCGCCACCTGGCCAGCGAGCCGGTGTCGGCGGGCCCGCCTGGCACCGCCTACAAGATGGGCAAGTTCGTGAGGCGCCATCGGTTTGGCGTGGGCTCAGCGGCCGCGGCGGTTCTCGCCCTGCTCGTCTTCCTCGGGCTGCTCGCCTTTCAGGCCCGTCGTCTCGCGGCGGAACGCGACCGGGCCAACCAGGAAGCCGCCACCGCGACCCAGGTGACGCAGTTCCTGATCAGCCTGTTCAACGTGTCGGATCCAGGAGAGGCGCGCGGCAACTCGCTCACCGCCCGGGAAGTGCTGGACAAGGGGGCGAAGCAGCTGGACGAGACACTTCGCGATCAGCCAATCGTCCGCGCACGTCTCGGTACCGCGATCGGGACGGTGTACACGAATCTCGGCCTGTACGCGGCGGCGAAGCCGCTGCTCGAGCGCTCCGTCGAAGTGGCAAGGGCATCAGGCGGTGACGATCACCCCGATACCATTGCAGCCATGAACGCACTCGGTGCCGTGTGCTGGTATTTGCGTGATTACGAGCGTTCGATTGAGCTGTACCAGGCGGTGTTCGATGCGAGGCGGGCAGCGTCTGGTGATAGCGCCCGGGCCACGCTCCGTGCCAAGTACGACCTGTCGAGTGCCTTTCAAGGCATGATGAAGCTGGACGTCGCGGAATCGCTGCTCAGGGACACGCTCGAACGGCAACGCGCCGCCTTTGGCGCGTCCGACCCGGACACGCTGTCGTCGATGAACAACCTGCAGGGCCTCTACTTCAGCATGAAGCGGTTCGAGGCCGCCTTGCCGATCGCTCGCGAGGTTCTCGCCGAGGAGACAAACGTTCTGGGTGCCGACCATCCACGGACCCTTCAGGGCACGCACAACCTCGGAGCGATCTTCCTAGAGCTGAAGGATTACGGCGCCGCTGAAACGCTCCTGGCCAAAGCGCTCGAAGGACGCCGCAGGGTTCTGGGACGTCACCATGAACGAACGTTAACCAGCTGGGAACGCTATGCGCGTCTTCTCGACGAGCGTGGCGACAGCGAGGGCGCGCGCCGGGCGTGTGAGGGCATTCTCGACGAAATCGGGGATGACCAACAGGTGCCTTATCCGGCGTTGAGGCGACGGACCATCGAGCGCCTGGTGTCGCTGGCCGATCGCGCCAGCGACGTGGGAGCGCGGACACGATGGAAGGAGCGGCTCGACGCGCTCGGCGATGGCCAAACCCGGTGAGGCAAGAGGGTCCTATACTGCCACGCATGCGAACGCCACGCCCCCTGGGCTTGATGTTTACCGTTTGCGCAATCCTAATCGCGGAGATGGCGCCGCCCGGCCGCGCGTGGACTGTGGCGACTGCGTTCGAACAGGAGCTATCGCTCGGAAGTCCTGGCCAGGCGTTGTTCCGCACCCACTGCGCGTCGTGCCACGACACCGCGCCTGGTTCTCCCGAGTCAACCAGGGCGCCCTCGCGCGAGGCGCTGCGCGCCAGGAGCCGCGAGTCGATCATCGCGGCGCTGTCCACCGGCGGATCGATGGCGCCGATGGCGACCGGCCTCACCGCAGTGGAGAAAGCCTCGCTCGCCGCGTTTCTGTCGCCGATCGCGGAGCCGCCTGTCGATCCAAACGCGGGACGCTGCCCGACGCAGCCTTCGTCGCTTCCCGATCCGGCGACGCTCCCGTACTGGAACGGGTGGGGCGTCGATGCCAGCAACGCCCGATTCCAGCCGGCCGCGCTCGCCGGCCTCTCGGTGCGGAACGTGCCGAAGCTCACATTGAAATGGGCGTTCGGCATTCCCGGCGCCAGCGCCGTGAGCGCCCAGCCAACGGTCTATGCCGGCCGCGTGTTCATCGGCAGCGAGAACGGCACCGTCTACGCGCTCGACGCAGCGAGCGGGTGCCTTTACTGGCAGTTCAAGGCCGCCGGCGGTGTCCGCAGCGCGATCACCGTCGCGCCACTGGCCGGCCACAAGCCGGCCCGCTACGCCGCATACTTCGGCGACTTCAGGGCCAACGTGTACGCCGTGGACGCGCTCACCGGCGAGCAGATCTGGTCGCTGAGAGTGGACGATCACGCGGCGGCGCGGATCACCGGCGCGCCGGCGTTGAGCGGCGGTCGGCTCTACGTTCCCGTCTCGTCGCTCGAGGAGCTGCCGGCGGCTCGGCCCGATTACCAGTGCTGTACGTTCCGCGGCAGCGTCATTGCCATCGACGCCGCCACCGGCAAACAGATCTGGAAGACGTTCACGATCCCGGATGCGCCGCAGATCGCCGGGAAGAACGCCGCCGGCACGCCGCTCTGGAAGCATGCCGGCGCCGCAATCTGGGCAGCGCCGACCATCGACGCCACGCGCAAGGTGCTCTACGTCGCCACCGGCAACGCCTACACCGAGCCGGCGGCGCCGACTACCGACGCGGTGATCGCGATGTCGCTCGATACCGGCGCCATCCAGTGGATCTCACAGGTCACGCCGAAGGATTCCTACGTCGTCGGATGCCGGCCGGACAACGACAATTGCCCCGACGATCTCGGTCCCGACTTCGACTTCGGCAATTCGCCAATCCTGCGGAAGCTCGCCAATGGCCGAACCGTGCATCGCCATCGGGCAGAAGTCGGGAGTGGCCTACGGCATGGATCCGGATCGCAAGGGCGCCGTCCTCTGGCAATACCGCGCGGGCAAGGGCAGTCCGCTCGGCGGCATCGAGTGGGGCGCCGCCGCCGACGAGCGAATCATGTATGTGCCGGTCTCCGATGTGCTCGGTGAAGAGGCAGGCGGATTGCACGCGATCGGGTTGAGCAGTGGTGAACGGATCTGGCACACGCCAGCGCCGGCGCTTTCGTGCAAGGGCACGCTCGGATGTTCGGGTGCTCAGTCGGCCGCAGTCAGCGTCATTCCGGGCGTCGTCTTCTCGGGATCGGTGGACGGGCATCTGCGAGCCTACGACACCGGTGACGGCCGCATCATCTGGGATTACGACACTGCACGCGATTTCGAGACCGTGAACGGAGTTCGCGCCTCGGGCGGATCGATCGACGGCGGCGGACCAGTCGTGGTGGGTGGAATGGTGTTCGCCGGCTCAGGATACGGAAGATGGCGGGGACGGCCAGGCAACGTGCTCCTCGCCTTCGCGGTGCAGTAGCGTCTCAATGCAGCACGCCGCTGTTACGATCTGGAACAGTCGCGCGGTTCGGCGAGACCTCTCCGTTCCGGCCTAAAGGTCGCCCTCACAGCAGGTTAGTTGCTGATTCCAATTCTGGTCCCCGCATTGCAATAGTCGCGGGCCGATGTCTTTGCTGGCCCGTCCCTCTGCCGTCGCGTGGTTTGCGGCGCTGGTTCCCGGTGCGTGTCTCTTACTGGGGCTGGCCGGCTGGAGGTACGCCGATCGGACGCTCGAGTTGTGCGGCCTCCTGCTCGTCGCGATCCTGCTGTCCGCCTACAAGCCGCGTCGCGGCTCGGTCGGCGAGGGTGACATCATGCAGCCCTCGTTCGTGGCCGAATTCGCCGCGCTGGTGATGATTGGCCTGCCGCTCGCGCTGGCCGTGTCGGCGGCCAGCGAGATCGCCCACGGGCTCGCACAGGCGCCGCGCCGCCGCCGCATTCTCGACTCCTCCATTCACGTGGCGACCGCCTTGATGGCGATGGAGTCGGCCGGCGCCGTCTTCAGGGCTTTCGGCGGGATTCCCGGGGCGCTCGCCTGGCCCTGGCATGTGCTGCCCACTGCCACTGCCGCGGCCGCGTACTGCATCGTGCGCAGCACGGTCGTCCGCTTCATCGTGCCGCTCGTCAGCCGCAGGCGCGCCGAGGCCGACTGGTCGTCCCGTGCCGCCCGCGCGTGGCCGGCCTACGCGCTCGGCGCGACCATCGGCGTTGCGATTGCCGAAGTAGTTGCGCACGGACGATGGGAACTGCTGCCGGCGATTGCCGTCCCGCTCTACTTCGCGTACCACGCCTACTGTGGTTCGCTCGACCGGATCGAGGAGGAGCACCGGCGCCGCGAGGTCATCGACTCGCTCGTCCAGGGCATGGCCGTCGTCAACAGCAGCGGCGAAGTCACGTTGTGGAGCGACGTGCTCGAGCGGATGGTCGGACGGGTACGCAGCCAGGCGATCGGCCGCTCGTTCACCGAAGCGATGCCGGCGCTCGCCAGGACCGATCTGCCGCAGGCGGTTGACGAGGTGCTGGCGTCCGGCTCGCCGCGAATCATCTCGCGATTGACCGTCACGGTCGGGTCCGCTGCCCGCCTCGTCGACGTCCGCGTGCTGCCGGTTGACGGCGGCGCGACGCTGCTGTGGCTCGACGTCACCGCCAGCGCTCGTGACGATGCGGCGGCGGAAAGAGCGGGGACGCGGCTCGCCTTGGCCGCGGAGTCGGCAAACGACGGGCTGTGGGAATGGGACCTCCGGACGCAGGAGTGCTTCTTCTCGGGCCGCTGGAAAACCATCGTCGGATTAGGTGTGGACGCCCCTGCGAGCCACCCCACCGATTGGTTCGCCCGAGTGCACCCTGACGATCTGCGATCGCTGAAGGACGCTATTCGCCGTCATCTCGCCGGCGACACGAAGAGCCTCGAGCACGAGCACCGGCTGCGGCACGAGGACGGCAGCTACCGGTGGGTGTCGTGCCGCGGCGTGGCCGCGCCCGGACCTAGCGGCCGGCCGGCGCGACTGGCCGGCGCCCTCACCGATCGGCTCGACGGTCCTATCCGCGAAGCCCACGCCGGGCTCATCGATCCGCTGACCGGCCTGGCCAACCGGACCGTCTTCGTCGAGCGGCTCGGCCGGCGGCTCACCGAGCTGAAGCGGCGGCCCGACGGCGATCGCTTTGCCGTGCTCTACCTCGATCTCGATCGGTTCAAGGTGGTCAACGACAGCCTTGGCCATATGGTTGGCGACGAGCTGCTGTGCGGCGTGTCGCGGCGCCTCGAGGAATGTCTGAGGCCGGCCGACCTGCTGGCGCGGCTCGGTGGCGACGAGTTCGCGGTCCTGGTGAGCAACCTCGGTAGCGAAGCGCAGGCCAATACCGTGGCCTTCCGCATTCAGGAGGCGCTGAAGGCGCCGTTTGCGATCGGCGGGCGCGAGGTCTTCACGACCGCGAGCATCGGCATCGCGCTGTCGTTCTCGCACTACGAGACGCCGGACGAGATGATGCGGGACGCCGACACCGCGATGTATCACGCGAAGACGAGCGGCAAGGCGCGTCACGAGCTGTTCGATGCCGACATGCACGCTCGCGTCCGCGACCGGCTGGGGCTGGAGAACGATTTGCGCCACGCCGTGTCGAACAGCGCCTTCGAGGTCCACTACCAGCCGATCGTGCTGCTCAACACCGGTATGTGCGTCGGGTTCGAGTCGCTGATTCGCTGGCAGCGCAACGGGGAGGCCGTGTCGCCGGCCACCTTCATCCCTCTTGCCGAGGAGCTCGGCCTGATCGAGCCGCTCGGCACCTGGGTACTCCGCGAGGCCTGCCAGACGTTCGCGCGATGGCAGCGCCGCTTTCCTGGACGCCTCGACTACATCACCGTCAATGTCTCGAGCCGTCAGCTCGTTCACCAGAACTTCCTCAGCGTCGTCGAGAAGGCCGTGGCCGACGCACGGCTCGAGCCGAACCAGCTCCGGCTCGAGATCACCGAGACCGCGTTGATGGAGAACCCGAACGGAGCGGCGCAGCTGCTGCGCGACCTCCGTGACTTCGGAGTGAAGATCTATCTCGACGACTTCGGTACCGGCTACTCGTCGCTCAGCCACCTGCACCGCCTGCCGGTGGATGCCCTGAAGATCGATCGCTCGTTCGTCAAGAGCCTGCTGCAGGCGGATCGGCCGGCGATCGTCGAGAGCATTCTGGCGCTCGCGCACACGCTCAACACCAACGTCGTGGCCGAAGGTATCGAGACCGACGTGCAGGCCCTCGAGCTCGAGCGCCTCGGGTGTACTCACGCGCAGGGGTACCTGTTCTCGAAGCCGCTGCCGATTCCGGCGGTGGAGGAGCTGCTCACGCGCGATCGCGCGCTCGGGCCCAAGGGGCGTCCGGCCGCGCCCCCCGAGCCCGCCGAGCGCGGCGTGTTCGGCGTTTCGGGTCCGCTGACCTGGCCGGACGGCGCGTCAGGAGAAGCCGTCGCCGTTGGCGAGGCCGCCGCTGGGCTGACGCGCGGGCTCGCGAAACTCCGCCCCGCCGGCTAATCGGGGTCGATGGCTGAGCGCGGCGTCTCGGTCACGCCCATCGCATAGGCCAGCGCTCGCCGCTGATCCGAGGGAAGAAAGCGCACGCCGAAGCCGCGCGCGGTATCGCGGAAAACGACCTCGGCGGGTACCGTGAACCGCCGTCCGTCGAACGCCACGGTGACCGAGATCGACGTCGCCGGTTCGGGTGCCGGCGCGTCGTCCACGAAACAGCCGCCCGGATTGAGGCCGATGACCTGACAGAGGTGAGGGCCGGAGGCGTCGGTCCAGACCGCCTCGAAGGGGCCCGGCGTTCGCGCATGCTCACGACGCTCGCCGCTCATCGGCGCGATGATAGCGCAGCACGTCATGCCAGACGCGCGGCTATACTCCGCCGATGATCCAATCCCGTGCAAATGCTTCCGCAGCCTCGGTGATCATCGCGATTTGGGTGACGGCAGCGTTCGTGCTGCAGGCGCAGCAGGCGCACGATCTGCCGCTTGCTCCGCACAACGTGCACTGGGGCTACTACGACGCGTCGCTGAAGCCGGTCCTGACGATCGAGTCGGGCGCCCGCGTGCACGTGGAGACGATGGTCGCCCGCGGGCTCGAGCGGCTGCGCCTCGCCGGCGCCGCCGAGAACGAGATCCCCGAGTCGCTGAAGGCAGTGGAGGCGGCGGTGAAGACCCGCGGTCCCGGCGCGCATCCGCTCACCGGGCCGATCGCTGTCACCGGCGCCGAGCCGGGAGATTCGCTGGAGGTGCGGATCGGGGATATCGCGTTTCTCCACCCGTACGGCGTAATCGGGTTCCTGCCCGGCGGCGGCACGCTGCCCGGCGAGTTCCCATATGCCTATCTGAAGCTGGTTCGCTTCGACCCGGGCGGACGGACGGCGGCGCTGGCGCCCGGCGTGCAGGTTCCGCTCAGGCCGTTCTTCGGGTCGATCGGCGTCGCCCCGCCGGTGTTGTCCGGCCGGGTGTCGAGCGGCCCTCCGGGCCCGCACGTCGGGAACCTGGACATCAAGGAAGTCGGCGCGGGCAGCATCGTCTATCTGCCTGTGCACGTGCCGGGCGCGCTGCTGTCAATCGGTGACGGCCATGCCGCGCAAGGCGACGGTGAAGTGACCGGAACCGCTATCGAGACGTCGCTCTCGACCACGTTGCAGATCACGCTGCGCAAGAAGAAGCCGCTCCGCTACGCCCGCATCGAGACGCCGACGCACATGATTACGATCGGCCTCGACGAGGACCTCGACGAAGCGGCACGCATCGCGACGCGCGAGATGATCGACTACCTCGTCACCGAAAAGGGGTTGACGCGTGACGACGCGTACATTCTGTGCTCAGCGGCGGTGGACCTCCGCGTCAGCCAGAACGTGGACGTGACGAAGGGGGTGCACGCGATGCTCGCAAAGGCGCTGTTTCGGTGAACCGGGAACCGGGAACCAGGAACCAGGAACCAGGAACTAGGAACTGGGAACGGGTCACTCCTGTTGGTTCAAACGGTGCTCGACGGACCGCAGAAGGCCATGCAGCATGCGGCCGACTTCCTGAGATCGAACAAGGAGATCGGTGGCTACGTCGGCGCGCAGGGCGTCGACTCGCTTTGCCAATTCCAGCTGGGTATCAAGCTCGGCGTCGCTTCCCACGGCAATTCGAACATGGGCGGCCAGTACGCGGCGCTGATTGCGGGCCCAGCCCTCAGCGATGTTCGACGGAATGGAGACCGCCGTCCGTTGGAGTTCGGTTCCCAGCACGAACCGGTCGGCAGGCTGCATTCGTCTCGCGGCCAGGTAGACATCAGTTGAGAGTGCCATGGCTCTCTGCCACACGAGCAGGTCGCGATGCGAGTGTACGGTGCTCATGAACCTCTCGCCGAGCACAGACCGTGCCCGTCGCGTTCTCCCGGCAAAGAAGCAAGGTGAGCCCGCGATGGGCGCTGAAACTGCACCCCTTGGCGCCCGAGCCGAGAGCAGTTTCCGCAATGCGTTCCAACGACGGATTTCCTGCTTCCTGATCCCCAGTTCCTAGTTCCTAGTTCCTGCTTCCTAGTTCCTGCTTCCTGGTTCCTGCTTCCTGTCGCATACAATTGATCGGATGAAGACACCCTGGTCGGCGCGCCATACACCCGTTCTTGTCGTTTTCGCCACTGCGATGCTGAGCGCAGCTTGCCAGTCGAAGCCGGCGGCGGCCCCGCCGCCTTCAGCCGATGCCTGGGCCACCGTCGATGGCCGCGAGATCAAACAGGATGCCGTCGACAAGGCCTACCGCCGCACGATGCAGATTGGCGCGACGCCGTCCGACGACGAGGTGATGGCAGCCAAACTGAGTGTCCTCAACGACCTGATCGTCCAGGACATCCTGTTGCAGAAGGCGCGCGACCTGAAGATCGAGATCCCTGACAGCGAGCTCGACACGGCCTACGCCGACGCGCGTAAGGACATCCCCGAGGACCAGTTCCAGCAGGAGCTGACGCGCCGCAGCCTGACGCCGGCCGACATGCGCGAGGGGCTGCGCCACCAGTTGCTCGCCGACAAGGTGATCGAGCGCGAGGTCACGTCCAAGGTGAACATCACCGATCAGGACGTGAACGACTTCTACAAGGCCAACATCCAGCAGTTCAATCGCCCCGAGGAGTCGTTCCGGCTGGCCCAGATTGTCGTCACCCCGCAGCGCGAGGCTCAGCGCGTCAACCGGAGCGGCAACGATGCCGGGACGCCGCAGGAGGCCGCGGCCAAGGCGCAGGCGATGATGGAGCGGTTGAAGCAGGGAGCCCAGTTCAGCGAGCTGGCCACCGACTTCTCCGAGGATCCGCAGTCGGCGCAGCGCGGGGGCGACCTCGGCTTCGTGCCGATGTCGGCGCTGCAGAAGGCGCCGCCGCCGCTGCGCGACGCCGTGCTCAAGGCCCAGCCTGGAACCGTGAGCGCGGTCACGGTCAACGGCGTGCACACCATCGTGCTGCTGATCGCGAGAGAGCCGGCCGGGCAGCGGGACCCGAGCATGCCGGAAGTGAAGCAGGCGATCTCCAGTAACCTGAAGAGCCGCAGGGAGCAGCTCCTGCAGGCGGCCTATCTCGGCGCCATCCGCAACAACGTGAAGGTAGTGAACCTGGCGGCGCAGCGCGTTCTCGACGGCCAGTCGAAGGCGCCGAGTCTCGCTCCCCAGGCGCCGGCTTCGCGTCCGTAACGTCCTCGCTCCGCTCGGACTGCGGCCGCGCAGCGACCGCCTGCCAAAGGCATAGAATCCGGCCATGACGACCCGCTGGACTCGCCGGGATTGCCTTCGCGCCATCGCGGTCGCCCCGCTCGCGGCCGGCACGCTCAGGGAAACCCGCGTCGCCGCGCGGCAGGCGTCATCCGCCGAGCCATACGGCGCGGGCACGCTGCCCTCCGGCATCCGCTCGCGTGTGATCGCCGGGATCAACGGCATCGCGATGCACGTCCTCGAGGCCGGCTACGACCCGCCCGGCCGCCCCGGCGTGCTCCTCGTGCACGGCTTTCCCGAGCTCGGCTACAGCTGGCGCAAGATCATGCAGCCCCTGGCCGACGCCGGTTATCACGTGATCGCCCCGGACCAGCGTGGCTACGGCCGCAGCGGCGGCACCGAGGTTCGCTACGATGACGATCTCGCGCCATTCGCGACATTGAACCGCGTTCGCGATCTGCTGGCGCTGACCTCGGCACTCGGCCACCGCTCGCTCGCCGCCGTCGTCGGTCACGATTTCGGATCGCCCGTCGCCGCATGGTGTGCGCTGACCCGCCCCGACGTGTTCCGCTCGGTCGTGATGATGAGCGCCCCGTTCGCGGGGTCGCCGCGATTCCCGTTCAACACCGCGAACCAGCCGGCGACGCCACCTGCACCGGCACCCGACATGGATGCGGGGCTCGCGAAGCTGTCGCCACCGCGGAAGCACTACCAGACCTACTACACGACTCGCGAGGCGAACGCCAACATGTCGCATCCGCCGCAGGGCCTGCAGGCGTTGCTCCGCGCCTACTACCACGCGAAGAGCGCTGACTGGCCGGGGAACCAGCCGCATCCGCTGGCGGCGAACACTCCCGAAGAGTTCGCGAAGCTTCCGCGTTATTACGTGATGGATCTGGACAAGGGCATGGCTGAACAGGTGGCGAGCGACATGCCGTCGGCCGCGCAGATCGCCGAATGCCAGTGGCTGCCCGATCGAGAGCTGGCGGTGTACGTCTCCGAATACGGCCGGACCGGCTTTCAAGGAGGGCTGCAGTCCTATCGCGTTGGCCGCGACCCGCGGCTCGGCGCCGAGCTTCTGCTGTTTGCCGGCCGCACCATCGACGTGCCCGCCATGTTCGTCTCGGGCAAGAGCGACTGGGGCGTGTTCCAGCGCGCCGGCAGCTACGAAGCAATGCAGAAGACCGCGTGTACGAAGTTCGTGGCGACGCACCTGGTCGACGGCGCCGGCCACTGGGTGCAGCAGGAGCAGCCGGCGCGTGTCGCGTCGCACATCATCGACTTCCTGCGCGGCAACGGCCGGCCTGATCTTCAGTTCGCGATCTGAGCCTCGGCACGTTGCGTTGCGGCGGCCGTCACCGGGAGAGCGTGCCCGGCCGCGGGAGCAGATTCTCCCAGATGCCAAGCTCGATCGAGGGACCGTGCGGCTCCACGCCGTGGAAGCGCAGCACCACGCCGTTGATCATCTGCTCGATGGTCAGCGGTGTCGGCGTCGGATTCGCGGGGTCGTCGGGGAACGGTCCGCTCACACAGAAGCGCGTGCCGTTGCCGCGCGCGCCAACCTGCCCGGGAGCAATGCCCAGCAATTCACCGCCTTGCGGGGCTCGGCCGTGACCCATCGGGTTGACCGGTGCGACGAGCGCGAAGTCGACCGTCGTGTCGCCTACCCCGGGAATCGTCACCGGCACGTTTTCGACCAGGTCCCAACCGGCGTCGAGCGGCGACATCAGAGCGAAGCCTCGAGCCTCGCCGGGCAGCGCGAACCCCACCGCTGTCACGCGCGGCCATTCCGGGGCATCGGACCGCGGAACCGACGTGTTGGCGACGAAGAAGCACGCTACCCGCAGCCCGGTTGTCCGTGCGCCCCAGGCCACCGCGATAGGCACGTCGGTTCCTGCCGATGGGCTGGAGACAAATCCGGTGGCCAGCGTCGGGTGGAGAGATCCTCTGATCACGTGCGCGGACACGCCGGCCAGCGACACTGCAACCAGGGCGGCGGACGCGGCAACTCGCATCCTCAGAGGTCGAACGGGGGAGAGCGACCTGAGCGTCATGGGACACCTCGCTTTCGCCCGTAGTCTCGAGCCGCGGCGCGCCGCGGGCAATGGATGACCCGTGCTTTTCGGCTGATCTCCATCTGTGCGGGCAAGTTACTCAGAGAGCGTGACTTCGGCGCCGGGGTGGACGCCCGCGCGGCCTGGCCGTGCTATCCTGCCGCTCCCGCGACATGCCGGCGGCTCCATGAGCGCCCGCTACTCCTTCGGCGTGTTCGAGTTCGACGCCGGCACGCTGGAACTGCGCAAGCGCGGGCTCCTGGTCCGCGTCCGGCCGCAATCGCTGAAACTGCTTGCCCTGATCCTCTCCCGCGCCGGTGAGCTGGTGTCGCGCGACGAGATCCGCGACGTCCTCTGGGGCGGCGACACCTTCGTGGACTTCGACCAGGGCGTCAACCACTGCATCAAGCAGCTCCGCGGCGCGCTTGGCGACGATGCGGACTCGCCGCGGTTCGTGGAGACGCTGCCTCGCCGCGGATACCGGTTCATTGCCCCGGTCACCATCCATGATGCTCGTCGAGCAGCGGACGAGCCGTCGCATGTCGGATCGGTGACCGCTCCGATCGAGCGGATAGTCACTGCAGCGTCCGACGCCGATGGTGCGCGGCGGCTCCAATACCTGGTCCGCGCGTCGATCCTGGCGCTCAGCGCTGCTGTGATTGGCCTCGTGCTGTGGCTGGCAGTACACCCGGGGCTGCCGGTTGAGGGAGCAGAGGCAGACGCCCTGCGCGTGATCCAGGTCGTGCCGTTCGAGTCCTCGCCCGACCCGGCGATCGGGCTCGGCCTCGCGCACGAGATTACGAACCGGTTGGGACGCGAGCGCGGCCTGACCGTGCGGCCGGTAGCGGGGCCTCGGCAAACGGCGGACGCTCCGCTACGTCTCGAGGGGCAGCTGTCGCAGGACGGCGACGCGGTCACGATGTCGGCTCGGCTGGTCGAGCGCGCCTCGGGATCGGTGTCATGGTCGCAGCGATTCACCTTTCGCGCCGCGGAGTTCTTCAGCGTCGAAGACGTCATCGCCGAGCGCGTCTCCGAGGCGCTGAGGCTCCGGGTTGCCGCTGCCCAGCAGGGACAACTTCGGCGCCGCTACACGAACAATGCCCCGGCCTATACCGATTACCTGCGCGGGCGCGCCGCGATGGCGCAGTACACACCCGACGGCACGCGGCGGGCCGCGGAGGCGTTCGAGCGCGCGCTCGAACGCGACCCTGAGTTCACCCTGGCTCGCGCCGGTCTGGCCGCGGCCGCCGCCGATATGTATCTGCGGTTCGCGCCGGCCGGCGATCCGGAGGGGTGGGCCGAACGAGCCGAGCGCGAAGCCCGCGCAGCCCTCGACATGGATCCCGATCTCGCCGAGGCGCATCTGGCCCGCGCCGCCGTCGCCCGCAAGCGCGAGTTCGACTGGGAAACCGCGATCGCGGCCAGCCGCCGCGCACTCGTGCTCAATCCGGCGCTCGATCAGGCGCACTTCTTCATCGCCGCCGCCTACTACCACCTGGGTTACATGGAGGAGGCGCTGCTGGAGATGGAGCGAGGCCGCCGCCTCGGAGGTCCGGACGTGGTCGAGCCGCTCCGGATCGAGGCGCTCGTGGCGCTGTTCAGCGGACGCTTCGCGCCGGCGGTCGCGCAGCTCGAGGAAGTGAGCCGCCGCAGCAGCCAGCCGATCGGCGATACCTACCTTGCCCTCGGCTACTACTACTCCGGCAATGCCGCTCGCGCCGAGCAGATGCTCGAACCGCTGTCCGCGCACCCCTCGGCCTCGACGGCCTCACGCGCGGGGACGGCGCTTGCCGGCATCCTTGCCGCGCGCGGCGATGCGGCTGGCGCGCGCCGCCGCCTCGACGAGGTGCTGGCGCGGCAGTATCGCGATCACCATGTCGCGTATGGGCTCGGCGCCGCTTACGCGCAGCTTGGTGACGCGGATCGGGCGGTGCACTGGCTCCGCACCGCCGCCGACAGCGGCTTTCCGTGCCTGGTCTGGTTCGAGCGCGATCCACTGCTGCAGCCGCTACGCGGCAGTGCCTCGTTCGCCGAGCTGCTCGCCTACCTGCGCAGCGTGCGTGAATCGGTCCGCAGCGGCGGTACTCGTCAATAACGCCTCCTATTGACATTCGATAGGAACGTGCGTGACACTCCACTCGTATCGATCGTCGATAGGAGACCGGATGCCTCGTCACCGCGCCACGCTGCTCCAGGGCACGCTCGACCTGCTGATTCTCAAGGCGCTCGCTACGCAAGAGCGGCACGGTCTCGGCGTGTCGCGCCGGATCGAGCAGATGACGCACGGCGCCTTTACCGTCCAGCCCGGTTCGCTCTTCCCGGCGCTGCATCGTCTCGAGGAGGCGGGTTGGCTCAGCTCGCGGTGGGACGCCTCGGAGAACAACCGCCGGGCCAAGTACTACGCGCTCACGCGAGCCGGGCGGAAGCAGTTGGGCGAGGAGACCGCTCAATGGCAGCGGATCGCGCTCGCCATGTCGCGTGCGCTCGACGCCTAGGGAGACTTACCGATGTTCGGCCGGCTCACGCGACTGTGGCGGAACCTGGTTCATCGCGACCGCGTCGAGCGTGAGCTCGACGATGAAATGCGCGCGATCGAGGCGCTCCTCGTCGACGAGCATCGGCAGGCTGGCGTGCCTCCGGACGAGGCGGTTCGGCTTGCGCGGCTTGCGCTCGCCGGCGTCGAGCCGGTCAAGGAACGGGTCCGCGACGTCCGGGCCGGCGCTGAGTTCGAAACGGTCATAAAGGACGTGCGCTATGCGGTCCGCCTCCTTGCTGCCAATCCGGGCTTCACGCTGGTGGCCGTTCTCTCGCTCGGATTGGGCATTGGCGCCAACAGCGCGATGTTTGCCGTGGCCAACGCGCTCGTGTGGCGAGCGCTCCCGGTCGCTTCGCCCGAAGAGCTCCACCTGGTCCGGATCGACTCACGCCTGCCGGTACCGCAGCGCTTTTCCGCGCCGCTGGTCGACGACCTGCGTCGAGGCCTTCCGGATCCGCACGTGCTCGCGGCGATGAGCCGGGTGACGCGCGCGCGGTTGCAGCTCGACGGCGGTGAGCCCGAAGCAGCGGCCGTGCAACTCGTTTCCGCCGACTACTTCCACGTCTTCGGGGTGTCAGCGTCGACCGGCCGGCTCCTGACTCCGGATGACGCCAGCGCGATCGGTGAGGCGCCGGTGGCGGTGATCAGTCACGCGTTCTGGCGGCGCCGCCTCGCCAGCCAGCCTGACGTCGTGGGTCGCGAGCTGGTCGTCAATGGCGTGCGATTGACTGTCGTCGGGGTCGCGGCTGAAGGGTTTGCCGGCGCCTGGCTCGAGTCGCCGGTTGACGCGTGGGTGCCTACAACGATGCAGGCCGACCTGCACTACGCGCAGAACTTCAGCGCCGATGCCGACGCGGAGCCCAACCGGCCGTGGACCCCGCAAGCCGGCATCCAGTGGCTCGACATCGTGGTTCGCACCGCGAGCCCGGCAGGCCGGGACGCAGCGGCCCTGAATGCGGCGTTCCGGCCTCACGTGCTGGAAGCGGCGACGCGCATCGAGGACGAGACCGAGCGACGCCTCGCCATCGACCGCCGCCTCGCGCTTCAGCCGTTCGCGCATGGCGCCTCCAATCTGCGCGAGCGCTTCCGGGCGCCGATGTTCGCCGTGATGGCGATGACCTTGGTACTCCTCTCCATCGCGTGTGCGAATACCGCCAACCTGCTGCTGGCACGCGCCAGCAGCCGGCAGCGCGAGATGGCGATGCGCCTCTCGCTCGGGGCCAGCCGTGGGCGCGTGGTGCGGCAGCTGCTCACGGAAAGCCTGATTCTCGGAACGCTGGCGGCCGTCCTCGGCCTCGTCGTCGCGCCGATCGCGAGCGAGCTGCTGGTCCGCATGACCGTTGGCGTGCAGTCGGGCCCGCTGCCGTTCTCGGTGGCCGTCGACTGGCGCGTGCTCGTCTACACCGCATTGGTGTCGCTCGCCACGAGCGCCCTCTTCGGCGTGGCGCCGGCGTGGCACGCCACCGACGTGACGCTGGCTGACGCGCTCAGGGCCAGTGCCCGCAACGTTCCACGCGGCGGCCGCGGCCGTCTGTCCCGTGCGCTCGTCGTGCTGCAGGTGGCGTTGTCGCTGCTTCTCGTCGTCGCCGCCGGGCTGTTCCTGCGCAGCCTGCAGAACCTGCAAGCGGCGCCGCTGGGCCTGGAGACAACGCACGTGGTCTCCGCGTCGATCAACCCGGTGCTGGGTGGCTACCAGCCCGAGGAGTGGATGCCGCTCTACGAACGCCTCGTCGACGCTGCCGAGCAGCTCCCCGGCGTACGCTCGGCCAGCATCGCGATGTGCGGGCTGATGGCCAACTGCCGGTCATCGGTCGGCGGCCTGACGATCAGCGGCTACCAAAGTCAGCCCGGCGAGGAAGTCACGCTGCAGGAGAACTACGTCGGTCCGAAGTACTTCGACACCGTCGGCATGACGCTCGTCGAGGGACGGAGATTCACCGAGCGAGATCGCACCCACCCGGAGTCGGTGGCCATCATCAACGAGGCGGCCGCGCGCCGTTACTTCGCGAACCGTTCGCCAATCGGTCAACGCTACGGCGAGGACCGGCCGACCGTGGAAATCGTCGGCGTCGTCCGGGACGCGCGGGTGAACACCGTGCGCGAAGCCGCGGCGCCAATGGCGTTCTACCCGATCGAGCCGGCGATCGTCGCCGGGACACTGGAGCTGCGTACCGCTGGCGATCCGCGCGCGGTCGTGGCCGCGATACGCAAGACGATTTCCCGAACCGAGCCACGGCTTCCCGTCGATCGAGTGAGCATCCTGGCCGATCAGGCGGATACAACACTCCGCCAGGATCGTCTTATCGCACGACTGACGGCGATCCTAGGCGGCATGGCACTCGCCCTTGCCTGCCTGGGCCTTTACGGCATCCTCTCGTATCGCGTGCGGCAACGCACCGCCGAGCTCGGTATCCGGTTCGCGCTGGGCGCGTCGCGGCCAGCCGTGCTCCTGGCGGTGGTGCGCGAGTCGTTGGGGCTGGTGCTCGCCGGACTCGTCCTTGGCGTGCCGCTGGCGCTCGGAGCGTCACGGCTGGCCAGCGCGCTCCTCTATGAAGTGAGCCCTGCCCACCCGTGGACGCTGGTCTCCGCCGTGGTGGTACTGCTCACCGTTGGTGCGGTGGCCGGCGCTGCGCCCGCGTGGCGCGCGGCGCACGTCGATCCGATGACCGCGCTACGAAACGAGTAGTCCACGTCGTTCATGCGAACGGCTTGTCAATCGATGGGCTCGGCTGCGTGAACCACTTCGGGCCGGCGTCGGTCATGTAGATGCAGTCTTCGAGCCGGATGCCGAACTCGCCATAGATCGCAATCATCGGCTCGTCGCTGAAGCACATGCCGGCTGCCAGCGGCGTCTTGTTGCCTCGGACGAAGTTTGTCCACTCGTGCCCGTCGAGCCCGATGCCGTGACCAGTGCGGTGAGGAAGCCCGGGGACTTTGTAGTCGGGACCGAAGCCGGCATCGGTGATCACCTTCCGGGCCGCAGCGTCAACGACCTCACACGGCGCGCCGATCTTCGCCG
This sequence comes from uncultured Acidobacteriota bacterium, assembly GCA_963709325.1. Taxonomy (GTDB): domain Bacteria; phylum Acidobacteriota; class Vicinamibacteria; order Vicinamibacterales; family UBA2999; genus VFZN01. The sequence continues at coordinate 3,024,710 of CAVPVV010000003.1, forward strand.
CCGCGAAAGCAGCGGCCTGAGCCTGCTTTTCGAGGTTCCAGACGTCGATCTGCCGCTGCGACGCCTTCCCGAACACCGTCGTCCGCGTGATATCCGACTCGTAGCCCTCGACCTTACAGCCGCCGTCCACCTGGATGACGTCACCTTGCTTGAGGCGCTGCGGCTCGATGCTGCCGTGCGGGAACGCCGTGAACTGGCCGAAGCTTACCGACGCTCCGCCACCGGGCGCTCCGAGGGCGCGGTGGGCCGCGGCGATGTTGCCGCGGAGCTCGTCCTGCGTCATCCCTTCGCGGAAGGTGTCGAAGGCGGCCTTGAAGGCGGCGAGGGTGATGTCCATGGCCCGCTGCATCAACGCGATTTCGGCAGGAGACTTGAACATCCGGCAGCCGGCGGTGACGACTTCCGCATCGGTGAAGTCGACACCCGGCGCTTCCTTCTTCACTCCGCTGTAGATGAAGAACCGCAGGCGTTCTTCGACGCCAACGCGGCGGGTGTTGAGGCCGCGATCCTTGATGATGTTCACGATCTGCCGGTACGGGCTCTCGTCTTCTTCCCACACCCGCACGTCCGACTCGCCGCCGACCAGCTCCCGAGCCCGTGCCTCTTCGAAGCCCGGACTCACCCAGCCGATCTCGCCTTTGGCGGGAATGACGCAGACGAACGGCCGCTCGCTGAGACCCCAGCGAACGCCGGTGAAATAGAACAGGCTCGAGCCGCCCTCGAGAAAGATGGCGTCGAGCTTGTTGTCCACCATCAGCTTGCGCGCCTTCTCGACGCGCGTTGCGCGCTCGGCGGCGGTGATCGGCTTGATGCCGTCGGTCATCGGCTTCAAAGCCTGGATGGACGCGGGCACGCCTGACGGCGCCGCCGGGCCTCGTTGCGCGGCTGTTGCGGTGGATTGCGCCGGCGAACACGCGGCGGTGCCAAGTGCGGCGGCTGCGGAGGAGCCGAGAAAGGCGCGACGATCGAGGTGCATGGGATACTCCGGAACTGAGCCAAGCAGGGGCCCTGGTCGATTAGGGGGCGATGCTAGCACGAGGTCACCGAGCTGTGCGGGTCAGCACGCGGCCAGGCAGCGCGTCGACGAGGCGACCGTCGCGAACTCGCGCCACGCCGTTGACGAAGACCTGCTCGATCCCTTCCGAGTGCTGGTGCGGATCGAAGAACGTCGCCTTGTCGCGAATCCGCTGCGCGTCGAAGACGACGATGTCGGCGGCCATGCCCTCGCGAATTGCGCCGCGGTCCTTCAGCCGCATGATCTGCGCCGGCAGCGTGGTCGCGGCCCGGACCGCGTGCTCCAGCGTGATGACGCCGCGCTCGATCGCGTAGTAGCTGATTTTGCGTGTGAAGCTGCCGTAGAACCGGGCGTGAGTGGACGGGCCGTCTTCGGGCAGCGCGATGCCGCCGTCGGTGGACGTGGCCACCCACTCCTGCCTGGCGATGTGCTCCATGTCCCACTCGGCCATCGAGAAGCCGCGCATCCGCGCGCCGCCGGGCCGATCGAGGCCCTCCATCTGGATGCGGATCGCGGCATCGACCGGATCGAGTTTCCATCCGGCCGCGATCTCGCTCAGCGGCTTTCCGTAAAGCGACTTGTCCGAGTAGTCGTAGACGACGATGTTGTGGGCGCCGCCGCGGCGGCGGATCTCGTGGGCGATGTCGGAGCGGGCCTGCTTCTCGGTGGACGGATCCCCAAGAACACGCTTGAGCACCTGCGCCCGTGATCCCGCCGGGGGCGCGCCAGCTCCGCCGGGCGCGCGGGTTGCCCACGCAGGAATCAGCACCGTGGATCCATCGGTTCCGCTGGTTGGATACGGGTACTGATCGCTCCAGATGTCCACGCCGCGCTCGCGGGCGCGCTGGATGAGGCCGACCGCGGCAGCGCTCGATCCCCAATAGTTCTCGCCTTTGGCCTTGAGGTGCGAGGCGACGACCCGGGCGCCGGTCTTCTCGCCGATCTCGATGGTCTCGCGCACGGCGTCGAGCAGCGTCGGCGGGCCGGGCCCGTCCTGGCTTGGCACGTACCACAACGGATCGCTGCCCTCGCTGCGCTCGTGCGAGATGTAGATACCGTCTGCCGCGGGCAGCTCGCGAGCCATCTCGACGATTTCGTCGGTGGTACTCCAGCGCCCGGGCTCGTATTCGAGGCCAGCGGAGAGGCCGACGGCACCCTCCTGCAGTCCCTGCCGCAGCAGCTCGCGCATGCGCGCCTGTTCGGCTGCTGTTGAAGGCCGCTTCACGTCGTCTTTCATGACCATGCGCCGGACGGTGCCATGGCCGACAAGCAGCAGGGCGTTGATGCCGATGCCCTGCTTCTCGAGCAGGCTCTTCTGATCGCGAATCGGCCAGGGCGAGCGTCCGTCCTGGTTGACGACAACGGTGGTGATGCCCTGGGAGACGAGGTTCGGCGCGGCACGCCGGGCCCGGATCGGGTCGCGCAGCCCGCCGTCCGGGCTCGACCCGTCGTCGGCATGAGAGTGGATGTCGATGAAGCCAGGCGTGACGTACTTGCCGGTTGCGTCGATCAGGGTCGTCGCCGCTCGGCCCTCGAGGCGGCCGACTGCGACGATGCGGCCATCTTTGACGGCGACGTCGGCGGGGAACCAGGGGTTGCCGCTGCCGTCGAGTACGCGGCCGTTCCTGATTAGCAGGTCATACGAAGCGGCGGATTGACCCGCCACGGCGGAGACGGCGAGCGCCGCGCAGATGACGGCAAGAACAAGGGACGAGCGATTCACGGTGGCGATTGTAGCGGAGCGACGGGGTCGGCACCGCTGCCGCCGTCGCGGTCCGGGCACCGAGCGAAGTAAGATTCCGCAACTTCACGTACGACGCTGCCCGAAGGGAGGCGAGGTTGCGGATGGCTGCAGCGGACGGGTTCGACCCCACACCCGCTGATCGGTTCACGTTCGGCCTGTGGACCGTCGGCAACCCTGGACGCGATCCGTTCGGCGAGCCGGTGCGGCCGCGGCTGACGCCTGTCGAGATCGTCCACCTCCTCGCCGAGGTCGGCGCCATGGGCGTCAACCTTCACGACAACGACCTGCTGCCGACCGACGCCGCGCCTGCTCAGCGTGACGTGATCGTCCGCGATTTCAAGCGCGCGCTCGCCGCGACCGGACTGCAGGTCCCGATGGCGACGACGAACCTGTTCACGGATCCTATCTTCAAGGACGGCGCATTCACCTCGAACGATTCGCGGGTCCGCGCCTACGCGCTGCAGAAGACGATGCGCGCGATCGATCTTGGCGTCGAGCTCGGCGCCCGTGTCTACGTGTTCTGGGGCGGACGGGAAGGAACGGAGACGGATGCGGGCCGGAATCCGCTCGACGCGATCAAGCGCTTTCGTGACGCGCTGAACTTCCTGACCGCGTATGCCAGGGACCAGCGTTACGACCTAGTGTTCGCGCTCGAGGCCAAGCCCAACGAGCCACGGGGTGACATCTACCTGCCAACCACCGGGGCGATGCTGGCCTTCATCGAAACGCTCGACGACGCGGCGATGGTTGGCGTCAACCCCGAGGTCGCGCACGAGCACATGGCCGGGCTCAACTTCCTGCACGCGGTGGCGCAGGCCTGGGATCGCGGCAAGCTGTTTCACATCGATCTCAACGATCAGGCCTTCGGCCGCTACGACCAGGATTTCCGCTTCGGGTCTCACAATCTCAAGTCGGCGTTCTTCCTGGTGAAGTTCCTCGAGGATGTCGGCTACGAGGGGAGTCGGCACTTCGACGCGCATGCCTACCGCACCGAGGACGTTGAGGGCGTCAAAGCGTTCGCGCGCGGCTGCATACGGACCTACAAGATCCTTCAGGCGCGCGCCAGGCAGTGGAACGCCGACGCCGAAGTGCAGGAGCTGCTTGCGGCTGCGGGAGCGGAGACGCCGGTACCGCGCTACTCGCGGGAGGCGGCGGAGCTGCTCAAGGCGCAGGCGTTTCCACGCGAGGCCATCGGCGCCGCCGGTCTCGCCTGCGAGCGGCTCGATCAACTGACCGTGGAGATCCTGCTCGGAGCGCGTCGATGACCTCGCTGGACTGGGTCGTGATCGCCGCCTATTTCGCGCTGCTCCTCGCCATCACCACCTGGGCCGTGCGCACCAATCGCGAGACCGCGGACGATTATTTCCTCGCCGGCCGGAACGTCGGCTGGCTGGTGGTCGGCGCCTCGATTTTCGCGTCGAACATCGGGTCGGAGCACCTGGTCGGCCTTGCCGGCTCCGGCGCGACCAACGGTGTCACCTACGCGCACTACGAGCTGCACGCGTGGTGCCTGCTGGTCCTGGGTTGGCTCCTCGTCCCGATCTACCTGCGTTCTGGTGTCTACACGATGCCGGAGTTCCTCGAACGGCGCTTTTCGCCCACGGCCCGCTGGGTCCTGTCGCTGATCTCGCTCGTGGCCTATGTGCTGACCAAGATGGCGGTCGGCATCTTTGCCGGTGGCGTGGTCTTTTCCGCGCTCATGCCGGATCTCGGCTTCCGTCTTGGCGGCATGCCGGTCAACGCATTCTGGATTGGATCGGTCAGCGTGGTGATCCTCACCGGCCTCTATACGGTGATTGGCGGAATGCGTGCGGTGGCATACACGGAAGCCGTCCAAACACTGATCCTCGTGGTCGGATCGCTGCTGCTCACCGTGTTCGGGCTCGTCGCGCTCGGCGGGTGGGGCGAGCTGCGAGCCGCGCTCGAACCCGACATGTTCAATCTCTGGAAGCCAGTGCTGCCCGACGGCGTGGCCGGGACGTGGGCGCCGGTGAAAGAGCCGGGGCGGATGGCGTGGTACTTCAACCAGGCCTATCCGTGGCCCGGCATGCTCCTCTGCGCGCCGATCATCGGCCTGTGGTACTGGTGCACGGACCAGTACATCGTGCAGCGGACGCTCGCCGCGCCGACCGTCACCGAGGCCAGGCGCGGCACGATCTTCGCCGCCTACCTCAAGTTGCTGCCGGTGTTCATCTTCATCGTTCCCGGCATGATCGCGCTGGCGTTGGCGCGGACCGGACGGGTCGCCGCGCTTCAACAGATTCTCGGTTCGGATGGCAGGACGCTGCCGGACGCGAGTCAGGCCGTCTTCCCAATGCTCGTCCAGCACCTGATGCCGACGGGCCTCCGCGGGCTGGTGGCCGCGGGACTGCTCGCCGCGCTCATGAGCTCGCTCGCCGGCGCCTTCAACGCCAGCTCGACGCTCTTCACGATCGACTTCTACCAGAAGCTGCATCCGAAGGCCTCGCAAGCGCACCTGGTGTGGGTGGGGCGTGTGGCGACGACGATGATGGTGCTGGTCGGGCTGTTGTGGATCCCGGTGATCCAGGGTGCGCGCGGGCTCTACGAGTATCTCCAGGGTGTGCAGGGATACCTCGCGCCGCCGATTGCCGCGGTGTTCTTCCTCGGCGTGTTCAACAAACGGCTGAACGCAGCGGGCTGCCTGGCGGCGCTCCTCGTCGGCTTTGCCCTCGGCATGTTCCGACTGCTCGTGGACACGCCGGTCACGCTCGGCCTGCCGGGCTTCGAGCAGGGCTATACGGCCGGGTCGTTGTTGTGGATCGTCAACAACATCTACTTCCAGTACTACAGCCTGCTGATCTTTGCCGCATCGTGCGCTGTGTTGATTGGCGTGAGCTACGCGACCGCGCCGCCGGACATGGCGCGCATTGCCGGCCTGACCCGAGGCACGATGTCAGCCGCGGATCGTGCGGAGAACCGGAAGACCTGGAACCAGTGGGACGTCGTTGCCTCCGCTGTCGTCCTGGCGATGATCCTCGGCGCATACTTGTATTTCGTCGGTTAGGGCCGCCCGCCGGAGGCGGGCAGAAAGACGCTGAGCCTGGCGAGTCGGAGCCACTTTTGACGCATGCTTGTCGCTCCAGGGCGGAGACTCGCCGGCATGGCTGTGTACCTCGGGTTCGACTCGAGCACGCAGGGGCTGACGGTCACGGCTATCGCCGTGAACCGCGGGCGGCACGACGTGCTGTTCGAGCAGTCCCTGAACTTCGACGAGGCGCTGCCGCAATATGGCACGCGCAACGGTGTCCTGCCGCGCGCGAATCCTCGAGTGGTCCACGCACCACCGCTGATGTGGGCCGAAGCGCTGGACCTGATGATGGCGCGTGTTGCGCGCAGCGGCCTTCAGCTGAAGGACGTCGCCGCCATCAGCGGCGCCGCGCAGCAGCACGGCAGCGTGTACCTCGCGCCGGGTGCGGAGTCGAGGCTGGCGTCACTGGGGCCGACGCAGCCGCTGGCGTTGCAGTTGCGCGACATCTGGTCGCGTCCGACCGCGCCAGTATGGCTGGACTCGAGCACGTCAGCCTCGTGCGCGGTGATCACTGCTGCGGCCGGCGGCGCGGCGACCCTGGCCCGGCGGACCGGCTCGCGCGCCTTCGAGCGGTTCACGGGTCCGCAGGTTCACGCCTTCGCCCGCGAGCAGCCCGAGGCGTATGCCGCGACCGGACGAGTACACCTCGTGAGCTCGTTCATGGCGTCGCTCCTGATCGGCGGCCATGCGCCGGTCGAGCCCGGCGATGCATCGGGGATGAACCTGATGGAGCTGGGATCGCGCGAGTGGGCGCCGGACCTCCTCGCCGCCACGGCACCCGATCTCGAGGCGAAGCTCCCGCCGATCGTGCCGTCGGGCACGATCGTCGGCACGCTGGCGGGCTACTGGCGCGAGCGCTACGGCTTTCCGGCAGCTCGTGTGGTCGCGTGGACGGGAGACAACCCATCCAGCCTGATCGGTCTCGGCCTCGCCGGTGAAGGACACCTCGGCGTATCGCTCGGCACCAGCGACACGGTGTTCGGCGCGATGCCGACGCCGCGCGTGGATCCTTCCGGCACCGCGCACGTGTTCGGCGCGCCAACCGGCGAGTTCATGGGCCTCACGTGCTTCGCCAACGGGTCGCTCGCGCGCGAGCGAATCAGGGACGCCTACGGACTGGACTGGAGCGGGTTCTCGAACGCGTTGCGAGGCACCTCACCTGGAAACAACGGCGCACTAATGCTGCCGTGGTTCGAGCCGGAGATCACGCCAGCCGTTGCGACGCCGGGCATCCAGCGCTCGGGGCTCGACCCGGATGATGCGGGGTCGAACGTCCGCGCGGTCGTCGAGGCCCAGATGATGACGATCTGGCGGCACTCACGCTGGATGAAGGTCCCAACCTCCGTGCTGCACGTCACCGGCGGCGCTGCGGTCAACCGGGAGATCCTGCAGGTGCTGGCGGACGTGGCAGGTGTTCCCGTCTTGCCGCTGGAGTCATCGAATGCCGCGTCACTGGGGGCGGCCCTTCGTGCCTGGCATGCGATCGAATCCCAATCCGGCCGGCGTGTGAGCTGGGTCGATATCGTCTCTCCGTTCGTCCGCGTCGCCTCCGCGGGACCGGTCCAGCCGCGATCCGACCTGCGTAGGGTCTACGACGAACTCATGAGCGGGCACGCGCTGTTCGAGGCCGAGTCCAGGTGAAGGAGTGGGCTGGGCCCTGGTGTTATAACCTGCGAGCATGAGTCGACGTCCAGCGCTCTCTGTCTCCATGCCGCTGCTTGCCGCCGCCGCGATCGGTGTCGCGTTCGGCATCGGTCAACCAGCGCAGGCGGGCCAGCTTCCTGGCGCGATCGGTACGGATCCCGCGCCCGACAAGGACCACCCGGCTCGCATGGAGGTGCTGCACATACCGTCCGGTGGCATGGCGATCAACGGTGTCGCGTATCTTGCTTCGGGCGCTGGGCCGCACCCGACCTTGCTACTGCTGCACGGACTCCCTGGCAACGAGAAGAATCTGGATCTCGCGCAGGCCGTGCGGCGCGCAGGCTGGAACGCGATTACCTTCAATTACCGCGGCTCGTGGGGGAGCCCCGGCACGTTCGGCTTCGCCAACAATCTCGAGGACGCGGTCGCGGTGCTCGCATTCCTTCGCGATTCAACACAGGCAGCGAAGCTCGGAATCGACCCGGCCCGCATCGTGATCGCGGGCCACAGCATGGGCGGATGGGTGACCGCGCTCGTCGCGAGTCGCGACACCGCACTGGCTGGCGCGATTCTCATTTCGGCGGCGGACATGGGCCTCATCGCCGGGCTGCCACGAGAGAAGGTTGTCGCCGAGATGGCTGACAACATGGAATCCCTGGCTGGCGTGACCGCGGAGCGGATGGCCGACGAAGTGATCGCCAACGGCGCGCGGTGGCGCTTCGACGGTACGGCCGACGGACTGGCACGGCTGCCGCTGCTGGTGCTCACCTCGGACGATGGACTGGCGCCGCAGGCCGACGCCCTGGTCGCGAAAGTCCGGGCCAGGGGGAACACCCGAATCACCGCGCGGCACGAGGCCACCGATCACTCGTGGTCGGATCGACGCATCGCGCTGCAGGCTGCCGTGATTAGTTGGTTACAAGAACTGCACTAGCACGGGAGAGGGGGGTGGTGCGGCGCCTCAGTCTTCCGTCACCGGCTTTGCGACGATCGCCTCGGTCCGCGGTGGCGCTGGCCCGATCGCGCCGATTGGCTCCATCTTGCGGAACATCTCGGCGCGCACCGGGAGAATGAACGAGAAGCGGTAGTCCTCGCGCATGCGGCCGATCGGGATGCCCACCAGGTCGCCGTTCTGGTTCAGCACGCCGCCCCCCGAGACGCCGGGATGGCCGTCGGTGAGCGCGGTGACCAGGCCGTTGGGCGTGTGCTGCCCCACGTAACCGGTGCTGACGCTGATCCCTTTCGAGTAATCGTTACCGAGCCGGAAGATCGGGTCCGCGAAGTCGTACGCGAACTCGGTATCGACGCGGAGCGCGGGGAGGTCGATTTCGTCTTTCACTTTGAGCAGGGCCCAGTCGCCGGAATGGACTTCGACGGTCGCATCGCCTGCGTCCACGACGTCAGCGGCGATGTCCTGGCCCTTGTAGCGCAGCGTCACGCTCGTGATCTTCCGGGCCCCGTCGTCATCGTCGAGCGCGACAACGGCGTGCTTGACGGTGATGAAGTAGCCGTCACCGACGTACCCCGCGGTGCCGTAGCCGGACTTGCCCAGACTGTCCACGGTGTTGAGCTCGACGAAGCTGGCGCGCCGCTCGCGCAGCAGCTTGAGCGGCATCAGCCCCATCTCGCTCTGCAGCTGTCGCTTGACCTCGCTGATCATCGCGCTCTGCGAAGCACCCATCGCCGAAACAAACGCCGGCGCGCGCACTTCGTCGATGCTGCGGGCGAGCTCCTCTCGCAGCGCCGTGAACCGCGCGTCGTTCTCGGCGTTCTGGCGCGCCATCGCGCGCTGCGCCGACCAATTGCCCAGACCGAAAGCGCTGACGGCGAGGCCCGCGCCGATGGCACCGTGGAGAAGAGTGCGACGCAGCTGCAAAGTCTTTCCTTAGTGTCTTTCCGGGGGAGGAAAAGCAACTGAAATGTAGCACGGGCAGCTGGGCTTTCAGCCTAGAAACCAGCCCTCGTGTGTAAATTTATCTCACGTCCTGTGTAGATATTCCCATGTTTCGGCGGCAAGATGCACGAAGCGTAGTGGATCAAGTCACATTCTGTGTGAAAAACTAACCCGGCGGTTGGCGGAAATGGAAGAGGTTCCCACCCGATCCGGGGGGCAAGCTGCGCCCGGCGCGTTCTGGCACTTCTGAGTCTGCCTCGTGCTCCGAGGCGCGGTGTTTGACCAAAACAGTGACAGCACGTGCACCGCAGCACCTGTGCACCCTGCACCCTTGCACTTTTTTTCTCCCCGTCAGGTATCCTTGCCGGCTCAACTCTATGGTTGGCGCCTCCCTGGTTCCCTCGGTCGCATGGCTGCGGGCATATAAGCCGGCGTGGCTGCGGCTCGACCTCCTTGCCGGGTTGACGACGGCGGCTGTCGTGGTGCCGAAGGCGATGGCGTATGCGACCATCGCCGGGCTGCCGCTGCAGGTCGGTCTCTACACGGCCGTCATACCGATGGTCGTCTACGCGTTGCTGGGCACGTCGCGCCCGCTCAGCGTCAGCACCACCACCACCATCGCGATACTGACGGCGGCTCAGATCGGGCGGGTCGCTGCCGGCGCGGATGAGACGAACCTGATTGCGGTTGCGGCGACGCTGGCAGTGCTCGTCGGTATCCTGCTGGTGCTGGCATCGCTGCTCCGCGTCGGTTTCATCGCGAACTTCATCTCCGATCCGGTGCTCACCGGTTTCAAGTCGGGCATTGGCCTCGTGATCGTCGTCGATCAGCTGCCGAAGATGCTCGGAGTGCACTTCGAGAAGACCGGCTTCCTGCGCGATCTGTGGGCACTGGTTCACCAGCTGCCCGAGACGTCGTTACCCACGCTGCTGCTCGGGCTCGCGCTGTTCGCCATCCTCTTCGGGCTCGAGCACTTCGCTCCGCGCCTCCCGGCTCCGCTGCTGGCCATTGGTCTGGCCATCGCTGCAACGGCGCTCTTCAATCTGGACGACATCGGTGTGGCCACCGTCGGTCGTGTCGCCGGCGGGTTGCCGCCGTTCCTGCTGCCGCAACTGGCACTGGCGGCATCGATGTGGCCAGCCGCGGCCGGGATCGCGCTCATGAGTTTCACCGAAACCATTGCTGCCGCGCGTGCGTTCGGCGCGGCCGACGAGCCGCGGCCGGACGCGAATCAGGAGCTGCTGGCGCTGGGCGCGGCCAATGCGATCGGCGGCCTGTTCAGCGCCATGCCGGCCGGCGGCGGCACGTCGCAGACTGCGGTGAACCGCCTGGCGGGCGCGCGCACGCAAGTGGCGGAGTTCGTCACGGCGGTTGCGGCGTTGGCGACGCTGCTGCTGCTCGGTCCGGTCATCGCGCTCATGCCGCAGGCAGCGCTCGCCGCGGTTGTCATCTTCTACTCGCTCGAGCTGATCAAGCCGTCCGAGTTCACCGCAATTCAGCGGGTCCGCCGCACCGAGCTGGTGTGGGCCGCAAGCGCGTTCGCGGGCGTCGTGTTCCTCGGGACCCTGAAGGGGATCCTCGTCGCGGTCATCGTCTCGCTCCTCTCGCTGGCCCAGCAGGCCTACAACCCGCCGGTCTATGCGCTCGGACGTAAGCGCGGCACCACCGTGTTCCGGCCGCTGAGCGAGGAGCACCCCGCCGACGAGACCTGGCCTGCGCTGTTGATCCTGCGCACCGAGGGTCGGCTTTTCTTCGCCAACGCTGAGCGGGTGGCCGACCGGATCACGGCGCACCTCGACGAACGCCCCCCGCGCGTGCTGCTCCTGGATTGCCGCGCGGTGTTCGACATCGAATACACCGCGCTCAAGGTGCTGGCCCAGACTGACGAGAAGCTCGCGGCCGAAGGCGTCGCCCTCTGGGTAGCTGGCCTCAACCGCGAGGTGCTCCGGGTGGTGCGGCGCTCACCGTTGGGCGAGCGGCTCGGCGATCGGCGCATGTTCGCGAACCTCGATGCGGCGGTCCGGGAATTCGAAGCGCAGTTTCAGTGAGACTATTACTCAATCGAACCATCAACCTGCGGGGGCAGCCGTGAGCAAGAAGGACAAGAAGAACAAGGACGAGAAGCGGAAGAAGGACAAGAAGCTCGTGAAGGCGGAAGACCGAAGCCAGAAGGCGAACCCGCAGGACGCGGCCGGGAACGATGCCGGCGCGACCGCGGCTGCCGAAGCCGGCCCGCAGAAGCTCACGGGCAAGACCTACGCAAAGGAACTGGAAAAGCTCCACTCCGAGCTGGTCTCGCTCCAGGAATGGGTGAAATACAAAGGCCTCAAGGTCTGCATCATCTTCGAGGGGCGTGACGGGGCCGGCAAGGGCGGCACGATCAAGGCGATCACCGAGCGCGTCAGCCCGCGCGTCTTCAGGGTGGTGGCGCTGCCCGCGCCAACCGAACGCGAGAAGAGCCAGATGTACCTGCAGCGGTACGTGACCCACCTGCCCGCGGCCGGCGAGATCGTCATCTTCGATCGCAGCTGGTACAACCGCGCCGGCGTCGAGCGGGTGATGGGCTTCACGCCGGAAGACACGGTCAAGAAGTTTCTCGGCGGCGTGCCCTTGATAGAGAAAGCGATCGTGGACTCGGGCGTCATTCTGATCAAGTACTGGCTGGAGGTGAACCCCGAGGAGCAGACCAAACGGCTCACCCAGCGAATCGAGGACGGGCGGAAGATCTGGAAGTTGTCGCCGATGGACCTCAAGTCGTACAGCCGGTGGTTCGACTACTCACGGGCCCGCGACGAGATGTTCGCCGCCACCGACACCGGCTACGCGCCGTGGTACGTCGTCAAATCCGACGACAAGAAGCGCGCGAGGCTCAACCTCATCACCCACCTGCTCCAGCTGATCCCGTACGAGAAAGCGCCGCGCGAGAAGGTCAAGCTGCCGAAGCGCCAGAAGGCGGGTGACTACAAGGATCCAAAGTATCCGTTCAAGTACGTCCCTGAGAAATTCTGATCGGGCGCGTTCTCTGGGGAGCGAGGCAACCGCCGCCTCGTTCCCCAAGCTCCAAGGCCCAAGACTCCGCGCTAGGGCGCGGCGAGCAAGACCTCCGCGATCCGCCGGGCCTCCAGTCCGATCTCACGCAGCAATCCAGTCGCGGTGACGCGGAATCCGCAGAAATACAACCCGGGCAGCGCGGTCCGGTTCCCGCTCGCGAGCGGGACGCCGCGATCGTCGCAGACGCTGGCCGCGTTCTCGATGAACGCATCGAGGCCCGGACGGTAACCGGTGGCGAGCACCACGGCATCGAAACGCCGGGTCGAGCCGTTGGTGAACAGGACTGCGTCGCGCGTGAATCGCGCCACGCCGGGATACACGTCGATCCGCCCCTCTTTGATCAGATCGACTGTGCCGATGTCGATCAGCGGAATGCGGCCGCGCGTTGCGATCTGGGTAGCCGGGCCGATCGTCGCGCGCGTCAGGCCGTAGGCGGACAGATCGCTACGGACAAACCTGAGGATCGCCCCGTTCATCTTATCGACCAGCCACGGCGGCAACCGTCGCTCCGCGATCGAGAACTTCTGCGCCGGGATGCCGAGGATGTCGCGCGGCACGATGTTCACCGGGCTGCGGACCGCCAGTGCCACGCGCGCCCCGTGCTCGACCAGGTCGATCGCGATCTCGCCGCCCGAGTTGCCGAAGCCGATGACCAGCACGTCCCGGCCGCGGTACGAGGCGCCATTGCAGTAGGCAGAGCTGTGACGCACCTCGCCTTCAAAGCGTTCCTGATCCGGCCAGGACGGCAGGTGTGGCACGCAGTTGTAGCCGGTCGCAATCACCAGATGGTCGGCGTCGTGCTCCGCCCGTGTGGTGCGCACCAGCCATCGCCCATCGTGGCGGCGTACACCGACGACGTTTTCGTTCGTTCGAGGCGCGTCCGGGAGCATTGACGCGTACCGCTCCAGGTATTCGATCACCTGCGCGCGGGAAGGGTAGCGCGGCACCTCGTCCGGAAATGCGAGTCCGGGCAGTGCCGAGCCTTCCTTCGGCGTGTGCAGGTGCAGGCGGTCGTAGTGAGATCGCCACGCTGCGCCGATTGCCGGCGCGCGCTCGAGTACCGTGGCACGAAGTCCGGCGCGCCACAGGCAAGCGGCTGCCGCCAGGCCAGCGGGACCTGCGCCGACGATGATTGTCCGCCCAGCCATCCGCAGCCGGAGGATACACGCGCCAGAGCGTCAGGGCCGAAGATGCGCCGCCAGGAACGTCAGCACCTGCCGGATTGCCGCCCGCGTCCCCGGCCCGTCGTCTTCGAGCTCGAAGGCGTGCGGCCCGCTGGCGTGATTGACGAGCGCCACCGGCGCGTTCCGCGCCAGCAGCGCGATCACGAAGCGGTCCATCGCCGCGTTCAGGCCCGGCATCTGATCGGCTCCGCCGCGCACCAGCAGCATCGGCAGCGTCCCGGTCAGATCCGTCAGCGGCCGTCCGCTCGCGGGAACGGCAAAGCGAAACATTGCCGCGGCGTCCGCCACCTCACGATGACCATCGATATCGATCGTGTAGCCGTAGAGGAACGCAGCGCACCCGAGATCGGGCTCCTGTATCGCGGTCGCGAGCGCGGTCGGCACATGGCCCGAGCAGGCCCATAGACCGAGTCGAATCGAATCGATGCCGAGCGTCGCCGTCGAGGCGCGGACGTGAGCCAGGATGGCTCGCGCATCAGCGCCGGGCTCGCGGCACTCGTAGGTGATTGCGGTCAACCCCGACGCGGCAATGAGCCGCGCCCACGACTCGAATGCACCGAGGTTCTTGGCAGCGCACCCGGCAAAGCGGCGCATGCCCTCGTCGTTGAAGCCGGAGACCAGCAGTACGGCTGGACGTGGCGGCGCGCCTTCGTCACCTGCCGGTCGGTACACATCGAAGGGCAGTTCGTCGCCGCTCGACGACGTGTATCGACGGTCACGGTCCACCGTCACGAGCTCCTCTGCGGCCAGCCTGTACACGACGCGGCGTTTCGCGAAATCCTCGCGCGAGTTTTCACCCATGACGGCTCCGGAAACGGAAAAAGGCCCTCGGTCGAGGGCCCTGGTCTGTCGAGCAGGTTCACGTTATCGCACGCCCCGATCCCGCACAAGCCGAGATGCGGACGCCGCATGTTCGCAACGGGCCCCAGGAACGTTTCACCAATGAGAGTGGGTATGCCAATAACGCCGTGGGCCGCGCTCGTTGCCGTCCTGGCGGTGGGCTGCTCCGGCACCGACCAGTCGAGCTGGCCCACGGCTCCGTCTTCCACCATCTCCAGCTCGGCAGCAGGCCCAGTCCGAACCGAGCGCTGGAGCCTGACCCTGAAAATCCGTGAAGTGCTGGGCACCGACTGCGACGCGCCGCTCGACGCCACGCGACGCGTCGATCTCCGCGTGGAGTTCGCCGACAACGGCACCGTGGCAATGCGCTACTCCCAGCCGCAGCCCGACTTCGCCGACGCGGCGGCGGTGAGCGGGTGGACGCTGGAACAGAGCTTCGAGGGGGCCGGTCTCGCCTACGAAGGCCTGCCCTGCAGCGGCGCCGCCCTCGAACCCAACGGCGCCCCGACCACGCTCACCGGCTACTTTTCAGGCGATGGGAGGATGTTCAGCGGCGTGGAGGTGAGGAGATACATGGGAAGGCCGCAGGGGGAGATCGTCTACCACCTGGAGTGGGAAGCTCTGAAACTTGACAGTTAACTTTCACGCGATCTACTCGTCCCTCAGCGCCTGCATCACATCAATCCTCGCCGCGCGCGCGGCTGGCACCAGCGACGCCATGATCGCCGCGCCCACGAGCACGACGGCGGCCAGGCCGAGCGGCAGCGCCTCGGGCAGTTTCACCGACGCGAAGTAGCCGCCTGCAGCCCAGGCAAGCAGCAGGCCGCCCAGCGCGCCGGCGATAATGCCCGCACCGGCGATCACCGTTCCTTCCCCGAGCACGCCCTGCAGCAGCTGGCGCGGCTCGGAGCCGATCGCGAGTCTCACGCCGAACTCGCGCGTGCGGGCGCTCACCGAGAACGCGAGCACGCCGGCCACGCCGACCACCGCGATCATCAGCGCCACGCCGGCGAAGCCGCCGAAGACGAGCGCGTTGAGTCGATCCGGCGCGAGCACTTCGGCGCGCACGTCTTCAAGCGTCGCGGCGCGTTCGACTGGTTGATCCGGCGCGAGATCGCGAATCAGCTTGGTCACCGGCGCGACCAGCGCGTAGGGGTCGCCCTTCGTGTGCACGAACAGCCGGCCGCCGCCGAACTCCTGGCCGAGCGGGTGGTAGACCGTCATCGCCGGTCCCGGCACCACGTTCTCGTCGTCCACGTCGGCGGCAATGCCGATGATGCGGCGGCCGCCGGTGCTGATGCCGACGAACTTCGTCACCGGGTCGGTCCACATCAGGTTCCGGTTCACCGCCTCCATGCCAGAGAACATACGCTGGGCGACGCTCTGGCTGATGATCACCACCGGCTCGCTGCCTTCGCGATCGCCTTCGTTGAAGTCGCGGCCGGCGATGATCGGGACGCCGAGCGCGGCGAAGAACCCAGGCGACACCGTGCGGAACCGCGCCCGCGGATCCTCTTCGCCGTTTGCCTTGGCGTAGCCCTCGGCCGTGAACTGGAAGCCCGGGCCGAACGTGTTGGCATCGCGCCACGGCACGACCGTGCCGATCACGACTCGCTCCACGCCCGGCAACTGCTCCACACGGCGAATGATCTCGCGATAGAAGTCAGCGGTCTGCTTGCGGGGACGCTCGAACGACACCGGCACGTGCATTGCCAGCACCTGGCGCATGTTGAAGCCGGTGTTGGTCGCCTGAAGCTTGAGCAGCGTCGTGGTCAGCATTGCGGCGCCGGCGAGGAGGACGAAACACGCGGCGATCTGGGTAACGGCGAAGAGACGCAGACGGCGGTTCGTGCCGGTCGTGATCCGGACGCTGCCGCCGGCGACGCCGAGGCCATTGGCGGCGTCGGCCGAAGGCAGCCGCGGCACGAAGGCGAGCAGTACCGCCGCAATCAGCGCCAGGCCGGCGCCGACGTAGAGCAGCGACGCGTCCACCGACAAGTCGAGCGCCCGCACCGAGAACCGGGAGGCGTAGCGAGCCAGCACCGAGACCATCGGCCCGGCGATCAGCACGCCGAGCAGCGCACCGGCGCCGCAGAGCACGAGACTCTCGGCCAGGAGCGTCCGGCGCAGCGCCGCCGCGCCTGCCCCGAGCGCGGCTCGCACGGCGAGTTCGCCCTCGCGGCGGACCGAGCGGGCCAGGATCAGGTTGGCGACGTTCGCGCAGGCAATGACGAAGACGAGGCCGGCCGCGGCCAGCAGCACGAGCAGCACGGTCCGGGCCGACGAGGTGATCTGATCGCGCAGCCGAACCGCGTCGATCGCATACTGATCGCTCGCGAGATACGACTCCGGGTGCGCGGTCTTCATCGCCGCGTGCACGGCGCGAAGCTCGGCTCGTGCGGTTTCGACGTCCGCACCCGGCGCGAGCCGCCCGAAGAGCTCCGTCATCCGATGCACGCGGCCATCCACCATCGTCGCGTCCAGGTGATGAGGGCTGGTAACGACGTTGGCGATGATTTCGGTATCCGACGGATACGGAACCGACGGCTGGAGGACGCCGATGATCGTCGCGGCGCGATCGCCCAGCCGGACGGTCTTGCCGACGACGGACTCATCGCTGGCAAGCGAGGTGCTCCAGAATCGGTGCGTCAGCACCACCACGCCCGCCGCCTGCGGCCCATCGTCGGTCGCATCGATCAACCGCCCGACCACCGGCCGCAGCCCCATCACCTCGAAGTAGCTGCCGCCGACGACGCCGGCGCGGACCACGCGCGGATCGCCAAGGCCGACCATCGTGAACTCGATGGTCGAGAAGTCGCCGAATGCGCTGATCGTCTTCACGCTCGCCTGGAGATCCCTGAGCTCCGGGATCGAGAACGCCGCGTTCTCGACGTGGGCGCCAGGCGCGCTCTGGCGGATGTAGACGAGGCTCTGCTCGTCGCGATTGGCCAGCGGCCTGAGCAGCACACCTTGAACCACCGTGAAAATGGCGGCGTTGGCGCCGATGCCGAGCGCGAGGGTGAGCACGACGGTGATCACGAGCCCGCGCGCACGAGCCAGAGACCGCAGGGCGAACCGGATATCGCTCAGAAACGACATGGGGACTCCTGATTCCTGATTCCTTGTTCCTAGTTCCTGGTTCCTATCACGCGACGCGCAGATAATCGGCCAGCCGATCCAGGGTTTCGATTCCGCCCTCGTAGGCGCCGAACTCCTCGATCGCCCTGCGCCGCAGTTCTGCCGTGGCCACCTGCATGCGCAGCGTCAGCCGCGTGCCGGCCTCGTCCCGCTCGAAGACGACGGTCGAGCGGAAATCGATTGGCGCTTCACCCGCGCGTCCTCCGGTCTGTTCGTACACCAGCCGCCGCCCCGGGACGATATCGCGATAGGTTATGACGTTTGGGTAGTCAACGCCATCGGGCCCGTGCATCGTGTGGATCCACTGGCCTCCTGGCGTCAGCTCGAAGTGCGTGGTCGTGGTCGTGAAGCCGGTCGGGCCCCACCAGGCCGCCAGGCGCTCGGGTGAGGTCCAGGCCTCCCACACCGTTTCGATTGGCGCGCGATACCGCCGCGTGATGACGATCTCGTGCGGCGCAGCCGTGGTCGCCGAGTAACTGGCCATCTTGTCGAGCGCCTGGTTCCAGCCTTCCTCCATGCCGGCGAGCGCCGCGGCACTCGCTTCGGTCGCGTAACGTACGTGGGCCCGGAGTGTGAGGCGCGTTTCGTCACCGCGTGCCTCGAGCACCACGGTCTGCTGCACCTCCGCAATCGTCACGCCCTCGTGCGCCAGGCGGGTGGTGACGACCAGCCGTTCCGGCGCGACCACTTCTTCCACCGTGCCAATCGCCGGGAAGACGGTGCCGTCCGGGGCCTGCATATCGAAGCGCAGCGCGCCGCCGGTGCGCAAATCGATCTCGGCGTGCGGGCACGTGAACCGGTGTGGGCCCCACCACTTGACGATGTGCGCGGGGTCGGTCCAAACCTGCCAGACCAGCTCGCGGGGCGCGCGGAGCTGGCGGCTGACGATCAGGTCGGGAGGCGCGGCGATGGGACGTGACGGTGCGCTACCGGGTGCGGCCACGGAACGATCCTTTCTTCTTCGTTTTCCCAGCTTCTGCCTGGAGCTCGGCAAGGTAGGCCTCGAGGCGATCAAGGCGCTCCTCCCAGAACTCGCGATACTGGTCGATCCACTGCGACACATCCCGGAGCGGAGAAGCCTCGAGCCGGCAGCGCCGCCACTGCGCCTCGCGATTGCGGCCAATCAGGCCGGCGCGCTCGAGCACCTTCAAGTGCTTCGAGACGGCGGGAAGGCTCATGTCGAACGGCTCGGCGAGCTCGGTGACGCTCGCCTCGCCCGACGCCAGCCGCGCGAGGATCGCGCGACGGGTCGGGTCGGCGAGCGCCGCGAACGTCGCGCTCAGCGGATCGCTGTCGGCAGCCTGGACCATGGTCGTATCTACGCGCCCGCCTGCAGCTCGGCGACGAGATCCTCGAGCCGGTCGTAGCTGATGCCCGCGCCGCGCGACATTCCGGAGGCAATGACTGCGTCGCGAACTTCCAACGACGGGTAGCGGACGGTCGCGACGAGGCGGGTCCCGGTGCCCTCTTCAATGAGCTCGGAGGTGACTACAGATACCGTGTCCGGGAAGGCTTCATAGATCTCGGTGAAGACGACGCGCCGAGGCGCATCGATCTCGAGATATTCGCCGTGAAATGCCGCTTCGCCCTTGGGATGGCGGTTGACGAACCGCCACCGCCCGCCGACCCGAAGATCGACTTCGCAGACCGGCACCGAATATCCGTCTCCCAGGCAGCCCCACCACCGCACGATGTGCTCGGGGCGGGTCATGGCTTCGAAGACCAGCCGGCGCGGCGCGTTGAAGCGGCGGGTCAACCGGATCTCCTGGTCGGAGGGGGTGCTGACGTCGAAGGTGTCGCGATTGGGTGTCTGGCTGGCGAGCATGGAACGTCTCCCGGCGGCTACTGAACCATTCAGTTAATTAACCTTTTGGTAAACTACGTCGCGGCGCGGGCTGCTGTCAAGTGGAGAAGTGTTCCCGGCTCCGCATTGCTGGGACGAGCAGCGTGATGGGCGCGAGTGGCCCGGCCGGCTGGAAGAAATGAACGCCTGCGGGTCGCGGAACGACGCGGCTCAGAAGTCTTGTCGCTCGATCGCGCCAATCGCCAGGCGCAGCAGCACGACGGATAGAGCCGCCACCACTGCGAGGCCGAGCCAGGGGACGCCATCGCCGCGGAAGTAGCTCTCGCCGTGGATCACGTGGAAGATGCCAACCGGCGCGACCCGGCCGAAGAAGGTTTCGAACATCGCGATGACGACCGCGATGCCACAGGCGATGATTGGCGGACGCCACGGATCCGGGAATGACGTCGAGAGCAGGAACGTCAGGCTGAAGAACACTGCCGTACCGGCGAACAGGCAGACGCCGTGGACCAGCGCGTCGAGGATCGAATACCGCTCGCCAACCGCCGGCGCCAGTACCGCAATCGCCAGGGCCGGAACCATCGTCATCGCCAGGAGCTCTGCCAGTCCGGTAGCCGCGCGCGTGGTCATCAACGCGCGACGCGAGAAGGGGAGCGAGAGCGTGTACAGCGTACCCGGCGCCTCACTCCGCAGGGCGCCGCCGCCGAGCAGGATGGCGAACAGCGTCGCGAGCTGCGAGAGGTTCTGGCTGAACGCGTTCAGCCACACATAACCCTTGAAGGTGCGAGAGAGCTCGAGCGCCTCGCGAATCGCGGCGGCCACCATCCCGCTCCCTTGAGGCGCGGTGATGTCCAGTGCCTTCGACGACACGAGTTGGTAGCCGAACACCGTGCCCATCGCCGAGAGCAGGAGCACGGCGAGTCCGATCAGGCAGCGCCACCGCGTATCGATCCACGCCTTGTGCCAGAGCATTGTCTCAATCCTCCGTGGCCACGAGTTCGAGGAACATTTCCTTGAGCGGCACTGCCGAGACGTCCACTGCCACCGCGCCCAGGGCGCGTGCCTCGGCAACCACATCGTCCACACGGCCGTGCGCCGTGACGTCGAGCGTGCGTCCCTTGCGGCGGACTCGAACCACGCCCGGTGTGGTGAACGCCGCCCCCGGCGCATCGCCGTCGAACACCGCCTGCACGCGCCGAAAGTCCTGCCGCAGGTCGTCCAGGACGCCTGACAAGACCATCCGGCCACGGTGGACGATGCCGACCCGATCGGCAATCTGATCGATTTCGGCGAGGTGATGCGAGGAGAGGAAGATGGTCGTCTCCTCGCGCGCGACGTGGCTGACGAGCAGCTGGAGGACCTCTTCGGCCACCGCGGGATCCAGTCCCGAGGTCGGTTCATCGAGGATCAGCAGCTCGGCGCCGCGGCAGAACGCGAGCAGCAGCGCGAGCTTGGTGCGGGTGCCGCGTGAGAGCGTCTTCACGCTCGCGTCGGCGGACAACTCGAACGATCGGAGGTACCGCTCCTGGAGGTCGGCGCGCCACCGCGGATAGAACGAGGCGGTGAAGGCGACGATCTCACCGACGGTCATGCCGTTGTAGAGATCCTTCTCCTCGCTGACGAAGCCGCAACGCCGCCTGACGGCCACGCTCGCTTCGCGTTCGTCGGCCGGCAGGTCGAACACGCGCACTTGTCCGCTCGTCGGGTGCACCATGCCGAGCAGGATCTTGATCGTGGTGGTCTTGCCGGCGCCGTTGCGCCCGAGGAAGCCGAAGATCGATCCCCGCGGCACCTGCAGGTCGAGTCCGTCAAGAGCTCGGGTCGAGCCGTAGTGCTTGGCGAGGCCGGCGCACTCGATTACCAATGGATCAGCCACGGTGTGCTCCTGTTCCCGTGAGGCCGGCGAGTTGCGCCTCCACCATGCGCCGAATCTCCTCGTTGCTGATCCCACGCTGGCGCAGCTTGTCGATGGCCCCGGCGACGATGCCGCGGGCGGCGCGCATCGCGTCGGCGGGGATGGCGCGCGTGGAGGAGGCGACGAACGCGCCGGCTCCGTGACGGAGCTCGATCACACCCTCGTGTTCCAGTTCCCGGTATGCCTTGGCGACGGTATTGGGATTCACCACGAGTTCCTCGGCCAGTGGACGGATGGCAGGCAGCTGGTCGCCCGGCCTGAGCGCGCCGGTCTCGATGCCATGCTTCACCTGCTCCATCAACTGGAGATAGATGGGAACGCCGGACGAAGGATTGGGGCGAAGCAACATGGCTGCTCAGAGCAGGCGAACGACGGCAACCGTCATGTCGTCGAACTGCGGCACGTCGCCGGCGAAGCGGCACGCCGCGGCAAGGACACGATCCGCAATCTCACAGGCGCTGCCCGCGCCGATGGCCTCCAGCCCGCGGCACAGCTGCTCGTCGCCCCACTCGTCGCCAGCGGCGTTCTGCGCCTCGGTGACACCGTCGGTGACGGTCACCAGCAGATCGCCGGGCTCGAGCGCGACCCTCGCTGACATGTACTCCGCCTCGGGCATCATCCCGAGCGCGGGGCCGCCGGTGTCGAGACGATAACGGCGGACGCCGGAGGCGTCGTGCCGCAGGAGCACCGGCGGGAGGTGGCCTGCGTTCACGTAGTCCAGGGTGCGGGTGGACAGGTCGTAGACGCCGTAGAACAGCGTCGCGAAGCGGCTGGCGGGAACGCTGGCGTGGAGATGGCGGTTGAGCGCGTCGACGAGCGCCCGCGCATCGCCCTGCCGTTCCTTCGTGACGCCGTGGAGATATCCGCGGAGCGCCGCCATCAGAATGGCCGCCGGGACGCCCTTGCCGCACACGTCACCGAGCGCGATGGCAATGCGGCGATTCGGGAGCGGAACGAAGTCGTAGTAGTCTCCGCCGACTCCGAGCGCCGCCCTCGAGAGGCCGGCGTAGTCCAGCCCCTCCATGGGCGCATCGGTACGCGGCAGGAGGCATCGCTGCACCTCCTCCGCGCGTTCGAGCTCGCGGGCGCCGAGCGCGGACACGGCGACCGTCGACCGGGTGTGCTCCGGGCGGGGCGCCGCCGCGCTGGCATAGAGCACGCCGCCGGTCCGGACCGCGAGGCGCCGGACCTCGAGTTCGCGATAGGCGCGCGCCACGGCCGCCGGCGGCACGACGAGCGCCTCGGCCACCGGCGGGATGGCCGGCAGTTCGTCGCCCGGCCTGAGCGCGCCGGTTTCGAGCCCGCGCTTCACCTGGTCCACGAGCTGCAGGTAGATCGGCGTGCCGGACGAAGGGTTCGGGCGGGACAGCAGTGCGACATCCATGGCGGCCCTCAACTGTGCTACACATATAATACAGTAGTACTGTCGATTTTGTTCCCGCCTTCGCCGCTCCGACCGGTAGCGGCTACGGCGAGGCAGGCCGCCCCAAACCCCAGGCCACCGGCCCCTACAATGGAACCGTGCGCATTCAGCGGCTGCTAATCGCGGGCATCGCCGCCGCGTCGGTCTGGCGGGTCGCCCCAAGCGCCCAGACGCCAGGCACGCTGCCACCCGGCCTCACCCCTTCGAAGCCCGGAATCGTCATCACCAGCACCACCACCATTCGCCGCGGCACCTACCGCCTGGCGAGCGCCGATCTGGACGCGCCGGTCATGACCATTCGCGGCCGCGACATCACGGTGGACCTCACCGGCGCCGAGCTCGTCGGGTCGCCCGATGGCGCAGATCCGGATCGCTTCGCAGGGCTCGCGATCCTGATCGACGGGGGAGAACGCATCACGGTCAAGGGCGCGCGGATTCGTGGTTACAAGGTGGGCATCCTTGCCCGCAACGTCACCGCTCTGACCCTGATCGACAACGATGCCAGCGGCAACTGGAAGCAGCGGCTCTACAGCCGGGTCGAACAGGAAAGCCTCGTGGACTGGCTGTCCTATCACCAGAACGAGAAAGACGAGTGGCTGCGCTACGGCGCCGGCATCTACCTGTCGGCGATTGCCGGCGGAGAGTTCCGGGGCAATCGCGTGCGGCAGGGCCAGAACGGCCTGCTGATCACCGGATCGCGCGACCTGCGGATCTGGAACAACGACTTCTCGTTCCTCTCCGGCGTCGGCCTCGGCCTCTATCGCACCACCGGCAGCACCATCATGCACAACCGGATCGACTGGTGCGTGCGCGGCTACAGCCACGGCTTCTACAACCGCGGCCAGGATTCGGCCGGCCTCCTGATGTACGAGCAGAGCAGCCGCAACGTGGTGGCCTACAACTCGGTGACCCACGGCGGCGACGGGCTTTTCCTGTGGGCGGGCCAGAGCACGATGGACACCGGCAAGGGCGGCTCCAACGACAATCTGTTCTACGCCAACGACTTCAGTCACGCGCCGACCAACGGTATCGAGGCAACGTTCAGCCGCAACCGTTTCGTCGCCAACCGGGTCGAGGAGAACTGGCACGGCGTCTGGGGCGGCTATAGCTACGAGTCGCTGATCCTCCGGAACACGTTCGCGAAAAACGACGAGGCCATCGCCATCGAGCACGGCCAGGACAACGTCGTCGCCGGCAACACGTTCACCAACGACACGACCGCGATCCATCTCTGGTGGAATCCGACGCAGGATCCGAACTGGGGCTATCCGAAGCTCCACGACACCGACAGCCGCGACTACCTGCTGGCCGGCAACGTGTTCACGGGGGTGAAGACACCGAGCGACATCACCGGCACGCGGAATGTCCGGCGGGAGGACGTGGTGCCGGACTCGGTCGCCAATATCGCGGCGCCGCCGCCGATGGCGGATGGCATCGACGCGATGATCCCGGCCGGTTCGCGGCGCGGCCGTCAGTACATCATCGTGGACGAGTGGGGCCCGTACGACTGGCAGTCACCCAAGCTCTGGCCCGTTGGCAGAAGCGACGAAACGCCGCTCCGGCTGCGCGTGCTCGGTCCCGAAGGGCACTGGAAACTGGAAGCGGCGCGCGGCGCAACTCTCTCAGTGACCGAGGGCAGCATCCCGGGTGAAGTTGTCGTCACGCCGGCGAAGACCATCACCGACACGATCGACTTCGCCGTCCGGCTGCGCGACGACAAGGGGAAGCCGTTCGAGTACGAGCGATTCTTCGTGCCAATCAGCTGGCGTGTGCTGTTCCACGAGTTCACCCGAAACCCGAAGCTGCCCGAGTCGCCCGATCAGCTTCGGCCAGCTTCTCGCGCAGCCGACGGAGATCACCGCTCGCTTGCGGCGCCTGGACTACCTCACCGGCGCAGGCGCTCGCCGCGGGGCTGCCCAACAACTACGTCGCGCTCTCGGGCGAAGGCGAAGTGGACGTACCGCCGGGCGATCACGAACTGTTCGTCATCTCCGACGAGGGCGTACGGATCTGGGTCGATGACAGGCTGGTGATCGACAACTGGACCGCGCACGAATCGGCGATCGACCGCGCCCCGATCGCGCGCGGCAAGCACAAGCTGCGCGTCGAGGTACTACGAACTCACCGGCTACGCCGAACTGCGCGTCGATGTAGTGAAAAGACAGCGATAGGCTACTTCGCCGGCACGACCGGGACCGCGCCGGGGAACACGTAGGCGAAGAGCATCGAGATGATTCCCATCACCATCATCAGCAGC
The DNA here is from genome assembly GCA_963709325.1 of uncultured Acidobacteriota bacterium. Lineage (GTDB taxonomy): Bacteria > Acidobacteriota > Vicinamibacteria > Vicinamibacterales > UBA2999 > VFZN01. Next base: position 3,049,668 of record CAVPVV010000003.1, read on the forward strand.
ACGCTGTGCTTGATGGTGAAGCGGAACAGGCGGCTCTCGTCGGCGGCCGTCATGCCGGTGGCGGCGACCGCCACGGCGATGCTCTGCACCGAGATCATCTTGCCCATCACGCCGGCCGCCGAGTTCACCGAGGCCGTCAGCATCGGGTTCAGCCCGAGCGCGTTCGCCGTCACCACCTGCAGGTTGCCGAAGAGCGCATTGGCCGAGGTGTCGCTGCCGGTGAGGAACACGCCGAGCCAGCCGACGACGGCGCTGAAGAACGGGAAGGCGACGCCGGTGGCGGCCAGCGCAAGGCCCGAGCGTCGAGGTCATGCCCGAGTAGTTCATCAGGTAGGCGAGCCCGAGCATGCAGGCAATGGTCAGCAGCGCGAACTTCAGCTGCTTGAACGTGTCGACGTAGATTTGGCCACGCCGCGACGGCGACACGCGCAGGACGAGCGCGGTGGCGATGATCGCGAACAGGCAGGCCGTGCCCGAGGCGCTCAGCCAGTTCAGCTCGAAGAGCGCCGCGTACGGCGCCGGCTGCGGCGACGACCGGCGGGATCCGCTCGATCATGTTGTGCAGGCCCGGCACCATCAGCCGCGCCGCGACCAGCCCGCTCGCCGGGACCGTCGGCAACGCGGCCGGCAGCAGCGCGTCGCCGATCGCGTTGATGCGCGGCTTGATGCTGGCCTCGCCCCAGAGCAGGACGAAGATCACGAGCAGCAGGTACGGCACCAGGCCATGAAGATCTCGCCGCCGGAGTGCCGCGACATGGTGATCGACGTGACCGGCTGGTCGCCCTCGAGCCGCATGATGTTCCGCGGCTTCCACAGCTTCAGCACCGCCACCATCACGACGATGCAGGTCAGCGAGCTGAGCGATGTCGGTCAGTTCGGGGCCGACGTAGTTCGAGACGTAGAACTGCATGCCGGCGAACGACACGCCGCAGGCGATGATCGCCGGCAGCACCTCCATCGCCCGCTTGCGGCCGGCCATCACGACGATCAGGTAGCCGGGGATGATGATCGAGATCATCGCGCACATACGGCCGACCATGCGCCGACAGCGGCAGCACCGGCAGGCCGGTGACGGCGGCCAGCGTCGTCACCGGGATGCCGATCGAGCCGAACGCGACCGGCGCGGTGTTGGCCAGCAGGCAGATGCCGGCGGCGTAGAACGGGTTGAAGCCGAGGCCGGCGAGCATCGCGCCCGAGACCGCCACCGGCGCGCCGAACCCGGCCGCGCCCTCGATGAACGCGCCGAACGAGAAGGCGATGAACATCGCCTGCAGCCGCCGATCGTCGGTGAGGCTGCCGACCGAGTCCTTGATGATCTCGAACTTGCCGGTGTCGACCGCGAGCCGATAGAGCATGATCGACGCGAAGACGATCCAGGCGATCGGGAAGATGCCGTAGGCGGCGCCGTAGAGCGTGGAGATGATCGCCAGCTCCACCGGCATGCCGTAGACGGCGATCGAGACGATCAGCGCGGTGAACAGCGCCGAGGCCGCCGCCTTCCAGGCCGGCGAGCGGACGACGCCGAGCATGAGGAACAGCACGACGATCGGAAGGGCCGCGACTGGTGCCGATAGCGCCAGGCTGCCGGCGATGGGTTCATAGTTGTGCTGCCACATACGTGGCGGTCTTATAACACACAAGGTCGCTCGCGATGCCGTATCATCGGCGCTGCTGCCCGTCGAGATCGCCGATCTGGCTGTTGGACCCGACCGATCGCCCGGCCGATCATGCCGGCGCGCGCTACTCCAGCGACGTGCCGCGCTAACGGCGGATGTCGCGGAAGAATGCGCGTACATCGTCGACGAGCAGCTCCGGCTGCTCCATCGCCGCGAAGTGCCCGCCGCGCGGCATCTCGGTCCAGCGCGTGATGTTGTAGCGCGACTCGAGCCAGCGGCGCGGCGACCAGATGATCTCTTTCGGGAAGTCGGCGCACGCGGTCGGCGTCTCGATCCGCCGCGCGGTTGGCGGAGCGAGCGGGTGCCGCTGCTCGTAGTAGATGCGAGCCGAGGACGCGGCGGTCTGGGTCACCCAGTAGAGCGTGACATTGGTGAGCAGCTCGTCGCGCGTGAACACCGACTCGGGGTTGCCGCCGCAGTCGCACCAGGTGCGGAACTTCTCGACAATCCATGCGGCGAGCCCGACCGGCGAGTCGTTGAGCGCGATCCCGATGGTCTGCGGCTTCGTGCCCTGGATCTGCTGGTAGCCGGTCTCCTCCGCCTGGAAGGCCTGTCGAACCTTGAGCCGCGCGACTTCGGCGTCGGTCAGCCCCACGTTCGGATCGCTTCCGGCGGGCGCGCCGCCGAGGCACATGTTGAGGTGAAGGCCGGCGACGTGCGCCGGATCGGCCAGGGCCACCTGCGTGCTGATGATCGAGCCCCAGTCGCCGCCCTGCGCGCCGTAGCGGGTGTAGCCGAGGCGCTCCATCAGTTTCGCCTCGAGCGCGGCGATGCGCGCCGGATCCCAGCCGGGCTCGCGCGGCTTGTCGGAGAAGCCGAAGCCGGGTATCGACGGCATCACCACGTCGAAGGCGTCAGCGGCCTGGCCGCCGTGCGCGGTCGGATCGGTGAGCGGGCCGATGATCTTCGTGAACTCGGCGATCGATCCGGGCCAGCCGTGGGTGACGAGCAGCGGAAACGCGTTCGGATGCTTCGACTTGCGATGGACGAAGTGGATCCGAAGGCCGTCGATGGTCGTCGTGAACTGCTCCATCGCGTTCAGCCGCCGTTCGGCGGCGCGCCAGTCGAAGCGATCGCGCCAGTAGGCGACGAGGTCGCGGAGGTAAGCCGTGTCGGTGCCGAGGTCCCACCCCTCGCCCTTCAGCGGTTCCGGGATCCGCGGACTCTTCAGCCGCGCCTTGAGATCGGCCAGCACCGCGTCGGGCACATCGATTCGGAACGGGCGAATCGAGGTGTCGGACTGCGCCGCCCCAGCGCCGCTCAGCGCCGCGATGATCCCGAACGTCACGAGTGCGAGTGTCGTTGCCTGCCGCATCGCGTCCCCTCTCGGGCGACAGCTTAGCGCTATAACTGCGGGGCCGAAGGAGCAGTCCTCGCCCGTTTCAGGGCCGCTCGGAGGTTGCGGCTCCGCTTCTACAGCGCGTCGTCTTTCGTCTCCCGCGTGAGCCAGAGGCCGACGATCGACACCAGCGTCGCCAGCGACAGGTAGTAGCCGACGTAGGCGAGGCCGAACGACGTGGCGAGCCACATCGCGATCGACGGCGCGAGCGAGGCGCCGAAGATGCCGGCGAGGTTGTAGGTGAGCGAGCTGCCGGTGTAGCGGACGCGGGTGGGGAAGAGCTCCGCCAGGACCGTCCCGAGCGGGCCGTAGGCGAGCCCCATCAGCGACATGCCAATTGCCATCGCCACCGTCGCGCCAATGGTTCCTGCCTCGAACAGCGGCGCGAACAGCAGGCCGAAGGCCAGCATCGCGACGTTGACCCCGATCAGCATCCGGCGCCGCCCGGTATCGGCGAGGCGAGCCGACCACGGCACCGTCAGACCGAAGAAAATCACGCCGAACAGTTGAATCAGCAGGAACCGCTCGCGGGTGAATCCAAGTGCCGTGGTACCCCACGAGAGCGTGAACACCGTGGTCAGGTAGAAGATGACGAACACCGAGAGCGAGATCAGCGTTCCGATGATTAGCGGCTGCGGATGCGCGGTCGCCACCTCGAAGAGCGGCACGCGCGCCCGCTCGTGGCGCTCGACCGCCCGCTGGAATACCGGTGTTTCGGTGACCGACAGCCGCACGTAGAGGCCGAGTACGACCAACGCGGCGCTCGACAGGAACGGCACCCGCCATCCCCACGCCAGGAACTGCCCATCGTCGAGCGTGTGCGACAGCAGGAGAAAGATCGCGCCCGAGCAAAAATAGCCGACGGGCGCGCCCAGCTGCGGGAACATGCCGTACCAGGCGCGCTTGCCCGGCGGCGCGTTCTCGGTGGCGAGGAGCATCGCGCCCCCCCACTCACCGCCGAGTCCGAGGCCCTGGCCGAACCGGCACAGCGCGAGCAGCGCCGGCGCGGCGATGCCGATTTGCTGATACGTCGGCAGCAGCCCGATGGCCACCGTCGAGAGACCCATGGTCAGTAGCGCCGCGACGAGCGTGGCCTTTCTTCCGATCCGGTCGCCAAAATGGCCGAACACGGCAGAGCCGACCGGCCGGGCGACGAAGGCGATCGCGAACGTCGCCAGCGAAGCGAGCGTGGCCGAGGCTGGATCTGACGCCGGGAAGAACTGCGACGGGAAGACGAGTACCGCCGCCGTCGCGTAAATGTAGAAGTCGAAGAACTCGATCGCCGTGCCGATCAGGCTGGCGATCAGGATCTGCCGCGGCGAGTTGAGGGCGCGCGACGAAGCGGCGGCCGCCGTCTGCATGGGCAATCAGGTCGGCCGCCGCGATCGGCTAGGACGCGGGCTGCGCGGTGCTTGCCAGAAACGGCTCGACTTCGGCCAGCACCGGATCGATGCGTGCGAAGCTGTCGGTGTAGCTGAGACCGGCGAGCGGCTTGAACGTGACCTTGGTGCCAGCCAGCTTGCCTTCGAACTGCTTGACGTTCTCCAGCCCGCTCGCGTCCGCGGCTCCGACCAGCCACAGCGTCGGCGCCTTGATGTCGGCTGGTTGGACCGGCGGGTAATCGAGCAGCGCACCGAGCGCGATGGCCGACAACGCGACGCCGTGCTCCCAGGCGTCGCGATCGCCGGGCGACAGCTTCTTGATGTCGAGGGTGCCGGCCTTCTGCGCCTCGAGCATCGGTTGCCACTTGGCACGCATCGAGGTGAGCGCTTCCTTGACGGGGCCTGAGATCGCCGGGCCCATGTCCATGCCGACGAGGACCGCCGAGATCACGCGATCCGATTGGGCGGCGAGGTAGCGGCCGATGGTCGCGCCGTGACCGAACCCATAGAGATGGAAGCGCTTCGCGCCGGCCGCGTCGGCAACCGCCAGGATGTCGGCGACGACCTTGTCGAGTGCGTAGGCTTCCGGCGTGTCGGGCCTGCCGCTGTCGCCGCTGCCGCGCAGGTCCAGCCGGATGACCGTGAACTTCTTCGCGAGGCGATCCACGTAGCCGCGCTCGGCCCACGACTTGCGGCTCTGGCCGCCGCCGTGCAGCATCAGGAGCGCCGGGCCGGTTCCGCTCACTTCGTACGCGATCTTGGTACCGTCGGCTGCAGTAATGGTCGGAACTTTCGCGGCGGCTGCCTCGGCGCCTGCCGCCGGAGTGGTCCCGCCACGAGCCGGCGCCGCGGGCTTCTGCGTCGACGTCGCGGGCGGGGCGGTCGGCTTTTCGGTGGTCTTGGGGGTCGTCGATGTCGAGACGCAGGCGCTGCACAGGACTGCGGCGGCGACGAGCGCCATCGCGGGGTGGCAGCGCACGAGCGCCCCGGTCTTCACGCTCATCATGCAGAGGATTCTACATCCGCGTGCCCGAACCCCCGTGATTTGAACTACCGTGCGGCTGCCCAGTCGAAGTGCGCCTGCGCGCGAGCGATCAGCTCGGGCACATCGTCGGCAAGCAGGTAACGTTGTTCGACGAGCTCGCGCGCGGCAGCCGCGATCCGATCGAGGTACGCCTGCCTGTTGGGGTAGCGCTCCTCGATGGACTGACGAGCGTCGCCGGTGCGCTCGCGCTCCGCCCGGGTCTTCGGTAGCGGAAGATACGAGCCGATTTCGCTCGCGAGCCGATCGGGCGCGCCGATCGAGGGGCGCCGGTAGTTCCACCCTGTGTGCGTTGCAAGCGGTACTGCAATCTGCGGCAGCCGAATGCCGCCGCGATCGTTGCCGGCCTCGTCCACAGCCGGGACCCGGCTGACGAACGGCGCGCCGAGCTTCGGCGGCTCGATCGTCACGCGCTTGGGCCACGCGGGCCCGAAGTCCAGCCGGTACGTCGTCATTGGCGCCTTCGGGATCGCAAAGCCCGGAATAGCTGGCCAGCCGGCCGCCTCCGGCGTCGTCAGCGTGCCGTTGTCGAGTCGCGGGTACCGACTCGCCGGCGGCTCGGCGCCGTTCGCCACCCACTCGTCGAGCCCGCGGAAGAGCGCGCGGACGACGGCGTTGTAGTCGAGCGGGTTCATGTCGGCCTGCCCGACGAAATCCGGATCGGTGTAGGGCGCCGGCGGAAACGGCCCGACGATGTGCGGCGCAGAGGCGATCTGGTAGATGCGGCTGGTCGCGGGCGGTTCGACGTCGCGCGCGCCCGTCACATCGGTGTGGGTCAGCGAGCCGGCGCGGTTGAAGTACTCCGAGTTGGTCAAGAGGTGGAAGAACTTCGGCACCGTTCCGCTGCGGCGGGCACGCTCGAGCAGGCCGTCGCGCGCGCCGGTCACCGGATCGGTCTGGGTCTCGTCGCTGAACGGGAACATGTCCACCGGATACTGGATGTTGAAGTGCTGCAGCTGGTCGCGCGACTGCTGGCCGAAGCGGTGGTTGAACGAGCCGCGGCCGGCGCCGCCGACCTGGTCGAATACGCCGTCGAAGACGATGCGTCCCTGCTCGTCGGCGTTGAAGCCTTCGTAGACAAAGTGACGGAGGAAGCGCCCGGTTTGCGAGATGCCCCAGCCGATCGCCAACCGCAGGCCCGGGCTCGGGTTTCCCTCGGCCGCCGTGGCGTGCTTGAAGAAGCTGACGATGTCGCGGGTGCCGGCGAGTCCGACGCCGATGACGCGCGGGTCGCGGGCGCGGTAGACGACGTCGTAGATGCGTCCTGCCTCGAAGCCGCCGAGGAGCGCGATCTTGTCCGGGCCCGTCTTTGCGGAGCCATTCGGATCGGTCGCGAAGTGCCATCGCTCGCGCGAGATCATCTCCGGCGGATCCGAGGGAAGCGTCCTCACGTAGAGGACGTGCTCGCGACTGAGCGGATCGACCACAGGGTAGGGGAGGTGGCCGCGATCGGCGATGAGCGCGGTAGTCGCGTTCGGTCCGGGGATGAAGTTGCCGCGCACCAGTCCGGTGATCGGCTGCCCGTGATCGGTGGCGATTGGAATGTCCATCCGCATGCGGCCGGGAGGGACATCCCACTGCCATCCCAGCCACAAGAGGGTGTAACCCTGGTTCATGAGGGCGCCGTTGCCGATCTCGGCGGCGGTTGCCGGGTCCGCCGACCCGGCCGCCCCCTGGAAGACGGGCAGGATTCGCTTGGTGCCGCGGTTCCCGGCCTCGTAGAACAGCCGCCCGTTGCCCTTCGACGGATCGACCGGTTTCAGCAGGTAGAAGTCGGCCGTGAACTCGACCAGTCCGCGGGCGTTGCGTGGGGCCAGGTCGAGGTCCACGATCCCGCCGTTGGCGTGGGCCTTCGGCTGCAGCGCGAAATGGACGGTGCCGACCAGCTTTTCGTAAGGACCGGCGGCGCCGAACGGCTGTCCGTTGAGCAGCACTTCGCGCCGCGTGATCTCCAGCCGGACGACTTCGGCGCTGGCGAGGCCGGGCCCGAGCAGGCCGGCGAAGGTAGCGAGGAGGAGTGCGCATCGGGGGAAGGTCCGCGACATGGGCGCATTATCCGCGCCGCCGCCGGCCGCGTCCATCGGCCTCGTTCCCGCGCGGGTGGCGAGGCCGGCCCCTGGAGGTGCCGGTGAATTAGTTGACAATAGTCAATTAGTTAGTGGACTATCGTCCATCAAAGGAGCAGCCGCGCATGTCGAAGCCAGCCCGGCCCGATCCGCGCCTCGATGCCGTCCGCCGTTTCAACCGGCTCTACACGCAGCGGATTGGCGTGCTGCACGAGGGCTACCTGCACAGCCCGCTGACGCTTCCGCAAGTCCGGGTGCTCTACGAGATCCATCGCGAGCGGCCGCCGGCGGCCGCAGAGCTCTGCCGCGAGCTCGACCTGGATCCGGCGTACCTGAGCCGGATTCTCAAGCGGCTCGGCCGGGATGGACTCGTCCGGCGGACACCATCGGCGAGCGACGGGCGGAGCCGCCGGCTCTCGCTCTCTCCCAAGGGGCGGAGACTCATCGACACGCTACAGGATCGATCCCGCGCCGATGCCGCCGCGCTGCTGCAGCCTCTCCCGGCTGCCGGCCAGGCCGAGTTGCTCGGCGCGATGGCAACCATCGAGCGGGTGCTGACCGGCGAACGCGCGCCAGCCCTCCCCTATCTGCTGCGGTTCCACCAGCCGGGCGACCTGGGCTGGGTGGTCTCGGCCCACGGACGTCTCTACGCCGACGAGTACGGATGGGACCAGACCTTCGAAGCCCACGTAGCGGGCATCGTCCAGCACTTCATCGAGCACTTCGATCCGGCGCGCGAGCGGTGCTGGATTGCCGAGCGCGACGGTCGCCAGGTGGGGTCGGTCTTCCTCGTGAAGAAGACCGCGACCGTGGCCAAGCTGCGCCTGCTGATCGTCGACCCGTCGGCGCGCGGGCTCGGGATTGGTGCGCGGCTGGTCGAGGAGTGCACGCGCTTCGCCCGCCAGGCCGGCTATCGGACGGTGACGCTGTGGACCAACAGCATCCTCGACGCCGCCCGTCATCTCTACGAGCACGCCGGCTACCGGATGGTGGAGCGCGGCGCGGCCGAGCGCCGCTTCGGGAAGGACCTGGTGTTCGAAACGTGGGAGCTGACGCTGTGAGCGAAGCGCCGCGCGATCCCGGCGCCGGCCAATCCCGCTACGTCTGCGGTTACGACCGGCGCGAGATCGATCGGCTCGCGCTTCAAGCGCGCATTTACGAGCCGGTGACTCGTCGGCTGCTGGCGCGCGCCGGCATCGGTCCCGGCCATCGCGTCGTTGACGTCGGGTGCGGCGGCGGCGACGTCTCGCTGCTCGCCGGAGAGCAGGTTGGCCCGACCGGATCGGTCGAGGGTGTGGACCGATCCCGCGAGTCGCTGGACGCGGCCGAGGCCCGGGCCCGCGCGGCCGGCATGCCGCACGTCCGCTTCGTCCCCGGCGAACTGGAGACCTGGGCGCCCGCCGTTGCCGTTGACGCGGTAATCGGGCGATTCGTACTGATGCACCAGCGTGACCCGGTGGCGCTCCTCGCGCGCGTCCGTGGCTGGGTGCGCCCGGGCGGTGTCGTGGCCTTCGTCGAATCGGACATCGCCGCGTGTCAGCCTGGCGCGCACTCGCAGCCGCATTCGTCCTCGTACGACGGCATCGTCAGGGTCTGGCAGCACGCGATTGCTGCGGCCGGCGCACACCTCGACATGGGGCCGCGGCTGGTTGCGTGCTTCGAAGCGGCTGGCCTCACCGCGCCGGCGCTGGAGGTGGACCGTTACGTGTCAGGGAAGCCCGGTTCACCCATCTTCCGCTTCGCCGTCGAAAGCGCGCGCTCCATGCTCGCGGCCGGCGCGCCGCTGCCGAGCGCCGACGCACTCGAAACGGAAGTGCGCGCGCTCGGCGGCTGGCTGAGCGCGCCGCCCGCTTACGCCGTCTGGGCGCGCCGCGTCCACTGACGATTGAGGATTGGCGACGGATGATTTATTGACGAGGAACGATTGCTGGATTGCACCATTCGGTTGACGAATGGGGCATTGTCGATTGCGGGCATTTTCGGAATCACGATTGACGATGGAGAGGCACGGCGGTTTCAAGTCCGCTCGGGTGGCCGCCAATCATCAATCGTCATTCCCCCGGATCCTCCAATCGCCAATGCCGCGATCGACAATCGAATGGCGCAATCCCTCAACCCCCTTCAATCGCCCAATAAATCATCAATCGTCAATACCCAATCGTCAATGAACCCCGGCGGTGCGCAGCTCAGACACTGCGCAGCAGAGACACCGGCGCGACCCGCACGGCGCGCAGCGCCGGCACCAGGGCGCCGGCCGCCGCCATGAGCAGCGCCAGCGCAACGGCGGTCGCGAAGGTAGCGGGGTCGGCGGGCCCGATGCCGAACAGCAGCGCGCGCATGGCGCTGCCGGCGGCGTAGGCGCCGATGACGCCGGGAACGATGCCCGCGAGCGCCAGCCGCATGCCGTCGGCGAAGATCATGCGCCCCACCGCTGCCGGGTTCGCGCCAAGCGCGAGGCGGACGGCGATCTCCGGCGATCGCTGCGACACGGTGAACGCCAGCAGCCCGTAGATCCCAATGCCCGACAGAACGGCCGCGACGGCGGCGAGCAGACCCAGCACCTGCAGCTGCCCGCGCCGCGACGCCGTCTCGCCCGCCAGCACCTCGTCCATCGTTCGCAGGTTCGAGATCGGCTGCTCGGCATCGACGGCGCTGACGATCTCACGAACCGCGGATACCAGCGTTCCGGCCTGACCAGCGTGTCGAATGACGAGGTCTTTCGGATCGGCAGTCGCAGGAAACGGTTCTGGCGCCTGCGCCGCCGGCAGGTAGATCTGCGGCTCGCTGGTCCGCTCGAGCCCCCGAACCCTGACGTCGCCGACCACGCCGACGATGGTGCGGACGCGGCCACGATGCGTGAAGGACCTGCCGATGGGATCCTGTCCCGGCCAGTACCGCTCGCCAAACGACGCGCTGACCACCGCGACCCATACCTGGTCGCCGCGATCGCGATCGGCGACGTCGCGGCCGCTCAAGAGCGGAATGCCCATCGTCGTGAAGTACTGCGGCGTCACCCAGCGATGGCTCACGCCTGCCGTCCGGTAATCTGCCGTGACCCGCCCGGGAACGTCCACCGCGGTGATGAAGCCGGTCATCGCCATCGGGAGTCCGGTGATGAAGGCGGCGCTCCTGACGCCGGGCAGAGCGCGAACGTCGGCGAGCACCCGGTCGTAGAACTCGGTGCGACGCCGCGGACTGTCGTAGCGCGGCCGTGGTAATGCGGTTCTCATCGTCATGACGTTTTCGCTCGAGAACCCCGGGTCCACGCCCTGGACCCGCCAGACCGCGCGGATCAGCAGGCCGGATGTGATGAGCAGGAGAACCGACAGCGCGACTTCGAGTGTTACGAGCGCGGAGCGGAGGCGCTGCCGGCGGCCCGAACCGCCACGGCCGGCTTCCCGCAAGGCATCGAACCGCGTGTGACGGCCGAAGCGGACCGCCGGAAAGATGCCGACGCCAACGCAGGCAAGGGCGGTGACGAGCGAGGCCACCGCCAGCACCCTCCAGTCCAGAGCCGGCTGACGATCGATCGGGAGCGTGGGCGGCACCAGGCTCGCGAACAACGGAACGCTCCACGCCGCGACGACGATGCCGGCGATGCCGCCGGCCAACGTCAGCGCGATGTTCTCGGTGAGGAGCTGCCGGACCAGTCGATCCGTGCCAGCGCCAAGTGCCGTGCGCACGGCCAGCTCCGGTTCCCTGGCCGCGGCCCGGGCCAGCAGCAGGTTGGTAAGGCTGGCGCAGGTGAGCAGCAGCAGGCACAGCGTCGCGCCGCCGAGCCCGATCAGCATCTGACGGAAGCGAGGCGACATGGCGTCGCGCATCCGGTAGAAGCTGATGCCGGTCTCGGCATTCGTCTGCGGATAGTCAGCGGAGAGGCGGTCGGCGATCGATTCGAGCTCGGCTCGCGCAGTTTCGAACGTCACGGCCGGCCTCAACCGGCCGACGCCCTCGATGTAACTGTTGGAGCGGTCGGCGAGCGCTGCCTCGTTGAAGTTCAGCGCGGTCCAGATCTCGATGTCGCGATTGGGGAAGAAGAACCCGCGCGGCATCACGGCGATGACCGTATGCGGGGCGCCGTTGAGAAGAATCGTGCGTCCGAGCACCGACGGATCGCCCCCGAACTGCGATTGCCACAGTCCGAAGGCCAGGACCGCCGCGTTGCGGTCCGACTCTCCCGGTTCGAACCAGCGTCCGAGCACCGGCTGGACGCCGAGGAGCGGGAGCACTTCCGGCGTCAGCGGCGTGATCTCGATCCGCCGCGGCTGGCCGACGCCGACGAGGTTCACCGCATCCGACGCGAACGCGCCCAGCGCGTCGAACGATCCGCTCATCGCCTTGAAGTCCACGTAGTTGGCCGGCGACAGCTGGTTCATGCAGCCCCAGCCGCCGCCGTTTCGCGGGCCCTCGCAGAGCCGGACCAGGCGCTCGGGATCGGGGAACGCCAGTGGGCGGAGGAGCACGAAGTCGGCGACCGAGAACGCGGCGGTGGTGGCGCCGACGCCGAGCGCCGTCACCAGCACGGCTGTCACCGCGAATGCCGGCGCCCTGCCGAGCGCACGCAAGGTGTAGCGCAGGTCCTGCAGCAGCATCGTCTATGCCCTCGCCGGGTCAACATAGTCCATGACGGATATAGTTTCAACGGATACATGTGTGCGCGCGGCGCCCACCGTCGTTGAAGCAGTGCTCTGATGGTCATTGGACGGTGCGTCAGGCCCTCGCGTTAGCAGCAACCGCGTCAGGCCGGGCTTCGCCCATCAGGCGCGCCTTCGGCGCGCGGGAATCTTCGGTCTATCGACGTGAGCGCCCACCGTGCCTTCGGAGGTGGGCGGCCGCCGGCAATCCCCGCCGCGCCTACGCCTTCAGCTCGTCGTAGCAGACGCCGAGCACGAAGGCGAGCGAGAAGCGCGGGTTGCGGACGATGTAGTCCTCGAAGCCCTTGACCGCCTGCAGCTTCTGAATTTCCTCCTTCGACTGGCCGGCCTGGATGCCCTTCTGCACGTGGTCCAGCACGGTGGTGAAGTAGTTCCGGAACCCGAGCACGTCGGCCTTCTTCGCCAGCACCACGCCGTCCTTGCCGTGACCGGCGATGAACACCGTGTCGTTCGAGGCGCGGCTGGTGACTTTCTCGAGCACCGAGATCCAGCTCCGCACGCTTGCGCCAACCGGGCGGTCGATGTTCGGGTGCGCCTTGATCGCCAGCAGGTCGCCCATGTGGACGATGTTCGCCTGCTCGAAGGTGATGACCGCGTCCCCGCCGGTGTGGCCGGCGCCGAAGTAGCGCGACTCGATGGTCTCGTCGCCGAACTTCTCGGTGTGGGCATCGGTGAAGGTCGTGTCGGCGAACGCTTCCTGCGCGGTCGTCTTCTCCTGCTCGGCGATCTTCCTGTGCCACTCGGCGCAGGTCTGGTGGGCGACGATCTTCTTGACCAGCGGCCGGAAGGCGAAGTTGCCCTTGGTGTGGTCGGGATGCTGGTGGGAGTTGAACAGCAGCTGCGGCCCTTTCGGCGACCGCTGCTTGAGGCCCGCGACGCACGCCGTGCCGCCGTCGAGGAACTGGCTGTCGACGGCCATCGCGCCGTCGCCGTTAATCAGGTAGCCGATGGTGCCGCCATTGCCGATGAAGATGCCGATGCCGCGGCGCACCTCTTCGAACTTCGTGACCAGCGGCGCGGCGGCGGCCGGCTGCGCCGGCGCGGCTTGCCCGGCCGCAGACCGGCGGAACGCGAGCGCGGCGGCGGCGGTTGTCGTCGTGGCGAGAAAGTGTCGTCTGTTCATGGTGGCGGTCATCCTACAGCGTGATCTGTCTTCCCTGAAGCCTGGCGCCCCGGAGCCTGAAGCCTACTGCTGGCTGGATACAGCCTTGGCCTTCAGCTTGCGATCGAAGAAGTCCGCCGTCGCCTGATATGCGCGCACCCAGCTCGCGTGCCGCAGGAAGTCGTGCACCTCGTCGGGGAACACGAGTTGTTCCACGTCGACGCCGCGTTTGCGGAGCGCGGTGATCAGGTTGATCGACTCGATGAACGACACGTTGCGGTCGTCGTCTCCGTGAATCAGCAGCACCGGCGACTTCCAGGTGTCCACCGACGCGAGCGGCGAGGCCGCGAACGCCTTGCGCGCGAAGTCGGGATCCTCGAGGGTGTTGTAGTCGGGCCGGAAGGTGCGGATGCCCTGGTTCCAGTCGTGCACGCCGTGGAAGTCCACGCCGGCCGCGAACAGGTTCGAGGCCCTGCGACAGGCCCATCGCCGTGAGGTAGCCGCCGTACGACCCGCCCCACAACCCGATCCGCGCGGGATCGACATCCGGCCGCGACTTCAGATAGAGGCCGGCGCCCATGATGTCCTGGAACTCGCTGCCGCCGGTCGCGCCGAAGTTCAGCGCTTCGCGGAACTCCAGCCCGTACCCGATCCCGCTGCGATAGTTCACCGAGAGCACGATGTAGCCGCGGCTGGCGAGCCACTGATTCATCGCGTAGGCGTTCCGGTAGTAGTACATGTGGTGCCAGCCGAGCAGCATCTGACGGCGTGAGCCGCCGTGCGAGAAGATCAGCGCCGGCCGCCGCTCGCCCGGCTTGAGGTCCTTCGGCAGGAACAGCTGCGCGTGAATCGGCATGACCGTCGGTCGCGGTGACGATCACCGGCTGCGGCTCGACGAGCTGTGAAGCAGGGAAGCCCGTCGGCAGTGTGCCCTCGACCGGCCGCGGCGTCGCTTCGCCGGATCTGCATCTCGACGTGCGGCGGCGTGCGCGCGTCGGAACGGAAGAAAGCCGTGACCGTCCCCGTCTCGGCCATCACCGGGCTCCACTCGATGCCGGAACCAGTCGTCACTGCCGAGGGCACGCCAGCGCCGTCAACTCGCGCCAGCCAGGCGTGCTTGCGATCGATGTCCCGTGGTTCGAGTGATAGAGGACGCGCGTGCGATCCGGGGTGAGGGTTGCGTACTCGACCTCACCGTCGCCGGGCGAAAGCGGCGCCGCCTCTCCGCCCGCCGCCGGCACGCTGTAGAGGTGCAGCCAGCCGTACTTCTCCCACGGGAACACGAGCCGATCGCCCGGCGGCCCACAGGATCTGGTTCTCCGCATCGATCGGCTGCAGCACGCTGCCGTAGCCGGGGTCGGCCTTCCAGACTTCTCGCGCGCCGCCGGTCTTGACGTCGACGACGCGAATGGTCCACGGCTCGTCGGCTGTTCGCCGGGGCGCGAACATCTGCGGACGCGGCGCGGCAAGCTCGCGTGTGTAGGCCAGCCGGGTACCGTCCGGAGACCAGGCCGGGTTGCTGTCGCGATCGAGCGACGGATCGAGATAGCGGAGCTCGCGCGAGGCAAGCGTGACGAGCCCGAGGAAGCTGTGCGTGCCGCGGTTGCTGACGAACGCCAGCGCCGCGCCGTCCGGCGACCAGCGCAGGCTCGACGCGGTGCCGCGCGCAGCGACCAGGCGCGTCGGCTTGGCGTCGCCGGCGGCCAGGTCGCTCGTGAAGATCTGCCCGCGGCTGATCCATGCGACGACCGATTCCTTCGGCGCCGGCGTCGGCGCGTTGCCCGGACCGAGCCGGCGCGGGGCGCCGCCCGAGAGGCTCACCGCCCAGACGGCCTGCTCGGCGCCGTCCGACAGCTGCGCCGGGATTGGGCGAATCGCCCTGCCGGTTCGGCCCGTCGCCGCGGGTGTAGACCAGCGTCGTACCGTCAGCCAGCCACGCCGGCTGCGACAGCCACTGGCCATCGTCAGCCGTGTAGGTCGTGACGGCGCGGCCGGCATAGCCCGGCGGCTCGGCAACCCAGAGGTTCTGCACGCCGCTGGCGCTCGAGATCCAGGCGAACCGCCCGCCCGCCGGCGAAGCGGCCAGCTCGGTCGGAAACGGCGCGGACATCAACGTCTCAATCGACAGGCCGCCCTGGGCGCGAGGTGAAGGCTGAGCCGCCAGCCCACCAGCGCAGATCGCAACCACAAGGAAGATTTGACGCATAGCGCGCAGCATAGCGGAGGGGTGCAAAGCTGCAAAGTGCACCCCTTGCACCTGCACCGAACAGTTCTTGGCGATAATAGGCTCAGTGCCGTTCGACTGTACCCATCGCGCCGAGTACGGCTCTGCCGTCTGCCTCGCCGCCTGCCCGACTCGGGCGGAGACCGGCGGGTTCCGCTTCGCGCGCGTGGAGCGAGAGGGCGATCTGCCGCCCGCCGATCCTCGAATCGTGGACGTCGCGCTCCTCGACATGCACCACGGCTGGCCGAACCTCGGCCACGAGGCGATTGCCGACGTGATCCAGAGCGCGGTGTGCGACCTGCGCGAGCCGCTCGCTCGCGCCGGGCTCAGCGTCCGCGCGATCTCCTACGACGTGCGCCGGGGACACGCCTTGCCGGAGCCGCCCGGCGGACGTCACACCATCTACGTCGGCACCGGCGGCCCGGGCCACCTCGACCCGCGCTGCAACGACGGCCGCGACGGCTCGCAGGGCATCGTCGAGAACCCGGCGTGGGAAGAGCCGCTCTTCGGGCTGTTCGACGCCATTCGCGAGGATCGCCGCGCGTCGCTGTTCGCCATCTGCCACAGCTTCGGCGTGATGTGCCGCTGGTTGGGCATCGCCGATGCGGTGCGCCGCGGACCGGAGAAGGGGGGCAAGAGCTCCGGCATTCGGCACAACCAGCTCAGCGCCGAGGGCCGTCGTCATCCCTGGTTCGCCCGCTTCGCGCAAGGCCTGCGTGACGGGGAGCGATTCCCGGTGCTCGACAATCGGCTGTACGACTTGCTGCCCACCGGCGGCGCGCCGTCGGATGTGCGCGTGCTGGCCGTGGAGTGCGACGAGGATGGACACCCCGGCGACGCGGTGACGATGGTCGATGTCGAGGACGACTCGCGCGGCGGCGTGCCCCGCATCCTCGGCGTCAACCACCATCCCGAGATCGTCAATCGCCAGCGGCAGCTCGCTCTGCTCGAGAAGAAGCGGGCCCGCGGCGGAATCAACGAGGAGTGGTTCGCCGAACGGTGGGCCGCGCTCACGCAGCCGGTGGACGACGAGCCGGACGACAGCGTGCTGCACCTGACGTCCAGCTATACCCTGATGGGGCCGTTGCGCGCCGCGCTCTACCGCGAGGTACGGCTCCGCGGCGAAGAGCTCGGCGTCGATCCGGGTTTCGACGAGCGCGACCTTCCGCTCGTCTACAGTGTCGAACACGCGGCGGTGCGCCCCTTCTGATCTGGCGCGACACGTGGCATGGTTCCGCAGCCTCCGTTTGCCGCCAGCCTGACGCTCGAACAGGAACTGGAGGCGTTCCGCGCGCTCAAGCCGCGATTGACCCAGGTCTGGGACGCGCTGACCGCCGCCGACGACAGCCATATCACCTCTGTCGTCGTTCCATCGCTGACCCTCGACCAGGGCGAGCTCAGCAAGCTCGCCGGCGTCGCCTACTACGAAGAGCGGCTGCTGTTCCTGCTCATTCGCCTCCGCAATCCCCGCGCCCACGTCGTGTACGTGACGTCCCAGCCCGTGCACCCGATGATCCTCGACTATTACCTGAACCTGCTCGCCGGCGTACCGGCGGCGCACGCCCGGGCGCGCCTGACGATGCTGTGCTGCCACGACGGATCGCCGCGCCCGCTCACCCAGAAGATCATCGAGCGGCCGCGACTGGTGCAGCGGATCCGCGAGGCCATTCCCGACAAGCAGCGCGCCTATCTGACCGTCTTCAACTCGACGCCGCTCGAGCGCAAGCTGTCAGTGCTGATCGGTATCCCGCTGAACGGGCTCGACCCCGACTTGCAGTACTACGGTACGAAGTCCGGCAGCCGGCGGGTGTTCCGCGAGGCCGGCGTGCCGTGTCCCGACGGCTACGAGGACCTGCACGAGGAGGGGGACATCGTCCGGGCGTTGACCGAGCTCCGTCAGCGGCGTCCGGGGCTGCGCCGCGCGATGGTGAAACTGAACGACAGTTTCTCGGGCGAAGGCAACGCCGTATTCAACTACCCGACCGGCGACGAGATTACGGCCGCGCTCACCCAGGTGACGCTGCCCACCGAGGCCACCGATCGGACGCGGTTCTTCGACGAGTTCCGGCGGATGGGCGGCGTCGTGGAGGAATACGTCGAGGCGCCTGATAAGCATTCACCGTCGGTACAGCTGCGCACCGGTCCGCGCGGGGAAGTGGTGGCAATCTCGACTCACGATCAGATCCTCGGCGGTCCCCAGGGGCAGACGTATCTCGGTTGCCGCTTCCCGTCGTGCGACGACTACCGCCTGTCGATGAGCCTCATGGCGCATCGCATCGGCGAGGTGCTGGCGAAGAAGGGCGTCGTGTCGAGGTTTGGCGTCGATTTCCTGGCGAGCCGATGCGGCAGCGAGGATCCGTGGATCCTGCAGGCGCTCGAGATCAACCTGCGGTTCCTCGGCACCACGCACCCGTTCCTGGCGTTGAGCTTTCTCACCGGCGGCAAGCTGGACGAAAAGACCGGCCATTTCATGTCGCAGGGCGATCGCCCGAAGTACTACCGTGCCACCGACAATCTGCGCTCCGATCGGTATCGGTCCCTCGTCCCCGAGGACGTGATCGACATCGTCACCGACCACCGCCTGCACTACAACCACCGCACGGAGAGCGGCGTTCTCTTCCACCTGATTGGCGCCGTCTCGGAGTTCGGGAAGTTGGGCGTGACGGCCATCGGCAACACGCCGGCGGAAGCCGACGCGCTCTACGAGCACACGCTCGAAGTGCTCGACGCCGAAACCGCGTTCGGACGCTGAAGGACGCGCGCGCACGGTGTGCTTTCCTACAGCACGGTGTGCTTCCTACAGAGGAGGCGGTAAGACTTACACAATTGTGTTTTTTCGGGATGGGCGCAAAGCTGAGATTGCGCGAACTCTAGCTGATCTGAAAGCACACGAGCGCACACGACTCGGCACCTTCGCGCTTGGCCCGGATCTAGCACAACGGCGGCCCGGCGCGTTCCGCGCGCCAATCGCTGCCTAACCCCTGGCGCAACAATCAACAACGGTTCGACCCCTCGCGCAACGCGGGGGCAAGGTGACGTCTGTGCGGAATTTCGAACACTGTAACTTTGCGTGCCGCCTGCAACGCACGCTGTCCACGTTGCTTCCCATCGCCTTCGTTCTGATCGCTGCCACTCACGCTTCCGCCCAGTACACGGTTACAGCATCCTGGAACCGCAACAGCGATTCCTATACCGCGGGCTATCGGGTCTACTACGGCACGACGTCTGGCACGTATCAGTGGAGTTTGGATGTCGGCAATCAGACGTCGGCACCGTTGAACCTTTCCCCTGGGAATTACTTTTTTGCAGTTCGCGCCTACAACGCGTCGTACCAATACGGGCCGCACTCGTCGGAGGCGACGGTCACGGTCGGCGGCAGTTCCACGCCGGCCCCGCCAGCCCCGACCGCGACGATCCACGCGACGCTGGAGTCGCCAACCTGGGCGAGAGTCACCTGGTCGACGACCAACGCAACCTCGGCGACCATCAACGGCAATGCGGTAGGTCCGAGCGGATCGGCGGGGATGGCAGTCTCGGGTGCCACGACGTTTACGATCGTGGCGCGCAACACTGCCGGCCAGACGGCGACGGCGAACGTCACGGTCGGCGGCAGCGGCGGGGGCGGTTCCACGACGGCCCCGACCGCGACGATCCACGCGACGCTGGAGTCGCCAACCTGGGCGAGAGTCACCTGGTCGACGACCAACGCAACCTCGGCGACCATCAACGGCAATGCGGTAGGTCCGAGCGGATCGGCGGGGATGGCAGTCTCGGGTGCCACGACGTTTACGATCGTGGCGCGCAACACTGCCGGCCAGACGGCGACGGCGAACGTGACGGTCGGCGGCAGCGGCGGGGGCGGTTCCACGACGGCCCCGACCGCGACGATCCACGCGACGCTGGAGTCGCCAACCTGGGCGAAAGTCACCTGGTCGACGACCAACGCAACCTCGGCGACCATCAACGGCAATGCGGTAGGTCCGAGCGGATCGGCGGGGATGGCAGTCTCGGGTGCCACGACGTTTACGATCGTGGCGCGCAACACTGCCGGCCAGACGGCGACGGCGAACGTGACGGTCGGCGGCAGCGGCGGGGGCGGTTCCACGACGGCCCCGACCGCGACGATCCACGCGACGCTGGAGTCGCCAACCTGGGCGAAAGTCACCTGGTCGACGACCAACGCAACCTCGGCGACCATCAACGGCAATGCGGTAGGTCCGAGCGGATCGGCGGGGATGGCAGTCTCGGGTGCCACGACGTTTACGATCGTGGCGCGCAACACTGCCGGCCAGACGGCGACGGCGAACGTCACGGTCGGCGGCAGCGGCGGGGGCGGTTCCACGACGGCCCCGACCGCAACGATCCACGCGACGCTGGAGTCGCCAACCTGGGCGAAAGTCACCTGGTCGACGACCAACGCAACCTCGGCGACCATCAACGGCAATGCGGTAGGTCCGAGCGGATCGGCGGGGATGGCAGTCTCGGGTGCCACGACGTTTACGATCGTGGCGCGCAACACTGCCGGCCAGACGGCGACGGCGAATGTCACGGTCGGGGCTACGGGGAGTGGCACGACGCCACCGCCGACCGCCTGGATCGGTGCCTCGCTCGATTCACCGACCACCGCCTTCGTGGCATGGTCGTCGACCTATGCCACCTATGCCGAGATCAACGGATCGCAGGTCGCACTGGTCGGCTCGGTGAAGATTCCAATCCACGGCACGACGACTTACAGGATCGTGACCAGAAACAATGCCGGCCAGACGGCGACGGCGAGCGCCACTGTGGTCGTGCCGTAGGAAGGCTTCAGGCCTCAGGCTTCAGGCTTCAAGCAAGACTCTGGTCACTTGTCAGTCGGGTTGACGCGGCAGTGTGACAAGCGTTCTTGCTGAAGTCTGGAGCCTGGAGCCTGAAGCCTTTTACAGTTCCACCTGCACGCCCAGCTCCACGACTCGGTCGCTGGGCAGGCGGAAGAAGCCGGCGGCTCGGCCGGCGTTGCGGGACATGAAGACGAACAGGTTCTCGCGCCAGCGGGCCATGCCCGGCGCGGGCGTAACCAGCAGCGTCTCGCGGCCGAGGAAGTAGGTCGGGTCGTCGCTCACGTGCAGCCCGAAGTGCGAGGCCTGGCGCAGGATCTGCGGGATGTCGACATCCTCCATGAATCCGACGCGAATCGCGACGTCATAGATGCCGTGGCCCATCGGACGGACCCAGAGCCGCTCCTCCTCGGCGACGTACGGCACCGGCATCGTCGAGACGACGAGCGTGATCACCTGATCGTGCAGCACCTTGTTGTGACGAAGGTTGTGCGCGAGCGCCGGCGGCGTGCCGCGGGGCTGGGCGGTCATGTAGATAGCCGTTCCAGGCACGCGGGCGATGTTGAGGTTGGGCAGGGAAGCGACGAACTGCTCGAGCGGCACCGAGCGAGATGTCAACCGGTCCGCCAGGATCCGCCGTCCCGACTTCCATGTCGTCATCAGCGTGAAGATGCTCGCGCCAATCGCCAGCGGCAGCCAGCCGCCTTGCGTGATCTTCAGGACGTTGGCGGAGACGAACGCCAGGTCGATGATCAGGAACACGCCCATCACCAGTCCGACCACCCATGCCGGCCAGTTCCACCGTTCACGCGCCACGACTGCCAGGAGCAGCACTGTGATCGTCATGGTCAGCGTGACCGCTATCCCGTACGCGGCGGCGAGCGCTGCCGACGTCTTGAAGCCGATCACGATGCCCAGCGTGCACAGCATCAGCCCCCAGTTGGCCTGCGGCACGTAGACCTGGCCGATCTCGCGCGACGAGGTGTGCTCGATGTCGAGGCGCGGACAGAAGCCGAGCTGAATCGCCTGCCGCGTCAACGAGAAGACGCCGGAGATGAGCGCCTGCGACGCGATGATTGCCGCCGCCGCGGCAAGCGCGACGAGCGGCAGCGTGGCCCATGCCGGCGCCAGCCGGAAGAAGGGATTGGTCGCGGCGTCCGGTTCGTTCAGCAGCAACGCGCCCTGACCGAAGTAGTTCAAGAGCAGCGCCGGCAGGACGAGGCCGAACCAGGCCTGCCGGATCGTGCGCGTCCCGAAATGCCCCATGTCCGCGTACAACGCTTCGCCGCCGGTGACCACGAGAAAGACCGCTCCCAGGACCGCGACGCCGTGGCGGCCGTGCTCGGAGAAGAAGAGCACCGCGTGCCTGGGATTGACGGCGCCGAGCACCTCCGGTTGGGTGACGAGCGACCTGATGCCGAGGGCGGCGATGGTGACGAACCACACGACCATGACCGGTCCGAAGAGGCCGCCGACGCGGGCCGTGCCGTGCTGCTGGATGGCGAAGACCCCGATGATGATCGCGACGGTGATCGGTACGACGTAGGGCTCGAAGACCGGCGTCGCTACGTTCAACCCTTCGATCGCGCCGAGGACGGTGATCGCGGGCGTGATCATCCCGTCTCCGTAGAGCAGCGCCGCGCCGAACAGGCCGAGCAGCACCAGGGTCGGGATGCGCGCCGACGACTCGGGCCGCGCCGGAATGAGCGCGGTCAGCGCCAGGATCCCGCCTTCGCCGTGGTTGTCGGCCCGGAGCACGAGCGCGATGTACTTGATCGAGATGACGAGGACCAGCGAGTAGATGATGAGCGACAGCACGCCGAGCACGTTGTCGTGCGTCGGTGTCACCGAGTGCGAGCCGTAGAAGCACTCGCGGAGAGCGTAGAGTGGGCTGGTGCCGATGTCGCCGTAGACGACGCCGAGGGTGGCGAGGACGACTGCCGCGCCACCCCGGTGGTGAGGACCGTTAGCCAGATATCCTCCGGGTTCAGCTATATCACGCGCCGTCGCGGGCCGCCGGCGGCGCTCCAGGTCTGGCCGCAAGGCCCCCTCGTGCGCCGCCATCGTATTCCCCGCTCGGTCTGGCGCCGAGAAATTCTACGCAAACCAGGCAGTCCTTACACGGTGGCCCGCCCGCGAGCGGCGCCAATCAGGCTCCTGCGAACGGTCGTGAACGGACAAGAGACGACACCGCGGCGCCTCGGGCTACACGTTCGACGTTGGCCCGAAACTCGCAGAGGTGCCCAAAATTTCTCGTCCGATGACGTATTTACACACCATTGCAGCGGCAACCGGTGCCTCCGTGGCCCGGTCGATCGCTGCGACGGTCCTCGTTCTGACAGCGGTCACCGTCGCTGACGCGCAGTACGCAGTCACCGCCGCCTGGGATCGGAACGGCGATGCCGCTACCGCCGGCTACCGCGTGTACCTCGGGAGCGCGTCGGGCTCGTATCAGTGGAGTCAGGACGTGGGCAACCAGGTGAGCACGCCGCTCAACCTGCCGGCCGGCACGTACTACTGCGTCGTCCGTGCCTACAACACCGCGAGCCAGTATGGGGCGGCGTCGAACCAGGTGAGCTTCACCGTCGGCGCCAGCAGTCCGGTTCCGGCCGCGGCGATTCAGGCGTCGCTGCAGGCGCCAAACGCCGCGCTCGTCTCCTGGCAGACGGCCAACGCCAGCTCCGCGTCGATCAATGGCACGCCCGTGCCGCTCACCGGATCGACGACGGTGCCGATCAGCGAGACGACCACGTTCACGATCACGGCCGCGAACGCCGCGGGCCAGACGGCAACCGCCAGCGCCACGGTGGTGCTCGACGCCAGCCCCGAGCCCCAGCCTGTGATCAACACGAGGGCCGAGGTCTCCGGGTCCCGCGTCACGCTGTCGTGGCAACGCAACCCCCAAGGCAGCGCGCCAACCGACTACCTCGTCAGCGTAGGTAGTTACACCTGGGGCGAGGATCTGGTCCGCAATCAGCCGGTGGGCAACCTGCTCAGCGTCAGCGCCGACGTGCCGCGCGGGAGCTACTACGCCCGCGTGCGAGCGGCCAACCCAGTAGCCGTGGCCGATAGCGGCGAACAGGTGTTCTTCAGGGTGGGCAGCGAGATCGCACCGCCAGGCAACCTGGTCGCGGATTGGAGCGGCAGCGAGGCGACGCTGCGGTGGGGCGCGGCGGCCGCGGATTCTTCTTCAGCGGAACCGTCCGAATACGTCCTCGAAGCCGGCAGCGCTCCCGGGATGGCCGATGTCGCCAGGGTTCCCATGGGATCGGCGACCACGTTCTCGGTCAACGTCACCAGCGGCGCCTATTTCGTGCGCGTTCGAGCGGTGAACTCCAGGGGCGACTCGAACCCGAGCCGCGAGATCGTCGTCGCCGCGCCTGGAACGGCGGCGGCGCCGATCGGACTGAACGCCAGCGGTAACGGCGCACACGTCAGACTGTCGTGGAACGCGCCATCCGGCGCGCCGCAGATCCTCGCGTACCTCGTTGAAGCAGGCAGCGATCCGTATCACTCGGACCTTGGCAGAGTGCTACTCGGCAGTGTCACCGAGGCTACTTCTCGAGTGCCGCGGGGCACCTATTTCATCCGGGTGCGCGCCGTCACCGCCAGCGGCATCGGCCTGCCCTCCAACGAGATCGTCATCCGCAGATAGCGTCACCCGCCCGGGCGGGCCCGGTACTGCCCGGCGTCCGCGTCGCTGCGGTCGTACTCGACGCACACGATGCCGCTCGACGGATAGAGACGATGGCGGCGCAGCCGAAGCGGAATGCGCGCGCCGCCTGGCGGCCGCAGCGGGATGCCGCCGCCGAGCAGGATCGGAATGACGGCGATGTCGACACCGTCGACGAGCCCGGCATCAGAGAGGTCGCCGAACAGCGCGCCGCCGCCCCATAGCCAGATTGGCTTGCCCTCCTGCTGTTTCAGCTGGCGCACGTGCGCCGCGCCATCGCGTACGAACGTGACACCGTCGCGCGTGCCTTCGGGCAATCCGCGCGAATAGACGTAGGTCGGCAGCGACGGACCCGGCGAGCCGCCGGTCTGCGCGAAGACTTCGTAGGATCGCCGGCCCATGACCAGCGCCGAGAAGCTGGCATACAGCGCGACGAAATCGATCTCGGGGTCCATCGGAATCCAGTCGAACTCGCCGTTCGGCCCGGCGATGAACCCGTCCAGGCTCGCGGCTACTGAATAACGGAGCTGTCGCACGTCTTGACCTCCTCGGGGCGGCCCACCATCATCTCCGAGTCAATCATGGACGGCCACACCTGTTATCACTGCAAGCAGTGGGTCGAGGCCGGCGAGGCGCACGACTGCTGGACGACGACCGCGGCCGCGCTCACCGCCGAGCTCGACGACGAGCTGCGCGACGCGTGGGAACGGCTGCGGGAGACGGCCGCTGAGTTCGGCGAGCAGCGAATCTACGCTTCGCACAAGTCGATCATGTTCTCGCGGCAGTCGTGCTATTTCTTCGTCCGCCCGAAACGCAGCTTTCTCGAAGTGAACGTGTTTCTCGGCCGCGCCATCCAGGCGCCGCAGATCAAGAAGGCTGTCCGCAGCTCTGCGGCGAAGACGGTGCATGTGCTGCAGATCCGCCATCGCGACGAGGTGGAAGCGCCGATTAGCACGTGGCTGCGCGAGGCGTACGAATTCGCGGCCGATCCGCAAAAAGTGAACACGAAGGGCACGAATGACCGAAGGTCACGAAGGTCGCGAAGCGTGCGAAAGGAAAGGCAGCCAAAGCTTCCGCCGGCAAGACGAAAGCCGCGCGAGCGGGTCGGGCAAAGGCACCGGCGGCTCGAAAGTCAGCGAAGAAGACACGACGCGGGCCGCGCTGAACGTTCAGCGCCAGCGGTACTGCTGTACGAGCGAGCGGTATTCCTCGTCCTTGACCCGCTCGCTGGCCCCGGCCGCGACCGCGCCAAGGAGACGGCGGGCCTGGCTCCGGGCGGGCGACGGCTCCTCGGCCTGGGCCGACCGCGACCATCCTTCGAACAGGCCGCGCAGCGTCGCGAGCGCGGCGGTGCGCCCGCCCGAGTCTTTCAAGCGTGCTTCGGCGGCGAGCGCCTCGTCCAACTGGCGGGCCTCGGCGTCGAGTGCGGCCCGGTCGCGCGCGGCTGCCTGTCTGGTCTCCGGATCGCGCTCCAGGGCTGCGGCTGCTGCCTCGACGGCGCTGACGTCGCACAACCCCTTGAAATCACTGCCGAGGGATCGAAGCGCCGTCAGCCGCGCCGCCGGATCGCGTTCGTCCATGGCTCGCTGCCGCCGCGCGGCAAACAGCGCGTCGGCTAGCGCCTGGTCGCGAGCCCGTCGTCCGTCGCGCATCGCCTGCAGTTCGAGCCATTCAATCGCTTCGCGGGCGACCCAATCCGGCGGCAGGACGTGGCCGCCGTCGAACACGGCGAGGCGGTGCGGCGAGGTGAGCGCGGCGTCGAGGCGCTTGAGCTCGAGGTAGTTGAAGTCGTCGACGCCGGCGGTGGCGAAGATCGGGAACTTGACGGACTTTCGCGGCTTCGCGTCCGGGAACCCGGCGCTCGAGGCGATCACGCCGGCGATGCTATTGGGCCCGAGCGCGACCTCCATCGCGACCCGCGCGCCGCCCGAATGCCCGGTGAGATACACGCGTTCGGCGTCCACGGCGAAACGCCTCCCGACATCGCGGGACACGGCGCGCACGGCACGCGTGATCGTCTCCCACGAGCCGTTTCGCGAGTTGTTCGAGCCGGCCACGATGTAGCCGTAGCGCTCGGCGGCAGCCCGGTATTTCTCGACAAACGCGACGCCCCTCGCGCCGGGATGAAAGGCAAGGAGCAGGTTCCAAGCGCGATCGGGCGTGTAATCGGAAGGAAGGTAGAGCGCGTAGCTTTGCGTCGGGTCGTCGGCCGCGGTCACGGCGTCGATGACGACACCGCGCGCGATCTCCTGCGCATCGGCGGAAACGCCGATCAGCGCCAGTCCGAAAGCGGCCAGCAACAGAACGCGGCTTGACACCACGGCGTGAGATTACTGCACCGCACGCGCCACTTCGCACCCCGCCCGGCACCTCCTGCGCACACGGCTTACAGTTGAGCCGGCTCTTCTTGCATTCGTATAAACTCCGACTCAGCCGATCGGCTGATGCTCCGAACTCCCATTCCGCTTCGTGTCTACCTGCTGCTGCTGGTGCTGGGTGCGATGCTGCCCGGCGCCGTGCTGACGGCCATCCTGGTCGCGCAGACCTTCGCGGGAAACCGCGCCGTAATCGAGCGCCGCCTGATGGACGCCGCGCGCGTCGACGCGGCCGCCGTCGATCGCGAGCTTGACGCGGCAATCGTCGCGCTGCAGGTACTTGCCACCGCGCCCGCGCTGGCCGCCGACAACTTGAGGGCGTTCCACGACGAGGCCGCCCGGCTGCAGCGCGGCTACCCGGGTTGGTACACAGTGCTGCTGCTCTCGACGGAGGGGAAGCAGCTCATGAGCACGCGACTGCCGTGGGGCGCACCGCTGCCGGCCCCATTCGAACCGGCCAGCGTGCTCGAAACCGTGCGCCGCAAGACCGCGACGGTGGGCGTGCTCGCGACGGGGCCGCCTTCGGGGCTCGGACGCCGCTTCGCCGTGCGAGTCCCGGTGATGCGCGATGGCGAAGCCCGCTACGTGCTCTCGGCGGTCATCGAGGCGAGCTCGCTTCAGCAGGTCGTCAGCAGCAGCCTTCCGGTCGTGGAGGAGTGGACGCGAGCGCTGCTCGACTCGTCGGCGACAGTGGTTGCCCGTTCACGCGATCCGGAGCGCTTCGTTGGCCAGCCGGCCAGCGACCGCTTTCGGGAACGGATCACGTCCGGAACCACCGGCGTGTTCCCCGAGACGTCGTTGAACGGCACGCCCGTGTACGCCACAATCGGGCGCGGCAAGTACGGCTGGATCGCGACGATCGTCGTCCCGCGGCCTGTGCTCGACGCGCCGCTGCGCGGCTCCGGATTCGCCTTGATCGTGGGCGGCGCGTTCCTGATGATCGGCACGCTGGCCGCGCTGCTGCTCGTATCCCGGCGCCTGTCGCGCGACCTGGTCGCGGTCGCCTCGACGGCGGAGGCCGTTGCCGAGGGCCACCCGATCGCCGAGGCCCCCGCGCATGTCGCCGAGACGTCGCGATTGCAGGAGTCGTTGCGGGCCGCGGCGCGACTGCTCGAGCGGCGGCAACACGAGCGCGACCAGGAAGTGGAACGCGCCCAGGCGGCGCGTCGCGAGGCCGAGCACGCCAACCAGACGAAGGATCAGTTCCTCGCCGTGCTCGGGCACGAGCTGCGCAACCCGCTGGCACCGGCCATGACCGCGCTCGAGTTGATGAAGCTCCGCGAGCCGGAGGTCTTCGAGCGCGAGCGCCAGGTGCTCGAACGACAGGTCGGCCACATGGTCCGGCTCGTTGACGACCTGCTTGATGTGGCCAGCCTCGAGCGCGGCAAAGTGGCGCTCAGCAAGCGACGGTTCGAGCTGCGCGAAGCCGTCGATCGCGCGGTGGACATGGCCCGTCCGCTGCTCGACCGTCAGCACCACGGTCTCCGCGTCGGCGTGCCTCTCAGCGGCATGCCAATCGACGGTGACGAAGATCGCATCGTCCAGGTACTGGCGAACCTGTTGACCAACGCCGCCAAGTACACGCCCGAACGGGGACAGATCACCCTGAGCGCGATCGTAGAGAGCGGTACGGCAGTGATTGCCTGTGAAGACGATGGACCGGGAATTCCCGACGAGGTGCGGGCGACGCTCTTCGCTCCCTTTGCGCAGGGGCCGCGAACGCTCGATCGCGCCCAGGGCGGACTCGGCCTGGGCCTGGCGCTGGCACGCACGCTGACGACGCTGCACGGCGGTACCATCGAGCTTGAAACGCCCGCTTCCGGGCATGGCAGCCGTTTCGTCGTCCGGATGCCACTCGCGACCGGCGAGCCCGTCCCGGCCGCGGAATCCACCCCGGTGGGAGTTCACGCCAAAGGCAGCGGCCGCCGCGTCCTGGTCGTCGACGACAACGCCGACGCGTGCGACATGCTTCGCGCGTTGATCGAGCGAGCCGGCCACTACGTGTCGATTGCCCTCGACGGACCGTCGGCGTTGCGTGCGTCGTCCACGTTCGACCCCCAGGTGGGCATCCTGGACATCGGCCTGCCCGGGATGGACGGATACGAGCTCGCACGACGGCTGCGCCAGTCGCACCCGTTGATTCACCTGATTGCGGTCACCGGCTATGGGCAACCGTCCGACACGCAGGCCGCCGAGCGGGCCGGTTTCGATCGGCACTGCACCAAGCCGGTGGACTTCGCCACGCTGCTCGAGCAGATCGACGCGGGCGACAGAAGTTAGCGCTCGCTGTCGAGGATCTGCATCTGGCCCGCGTCGTATCGGGTGCCTGCCACCGCATCGGGCGGAATCGCCGCCTCGATCCTCACGACATCCTCCGGCGAGAGCTGCACGTCGAGCGCGCCGAGCGATTCGCGCAGTTGCGCCCGCGTCCGGGCGCCTATCAGCGGAACGATGAACGAGCCCTTCGTCAGCACCCAGGCAATCGCCAACTGCGATGCGGTAACGCCACGCTCGCGTGCCAGCGCCGCGAGGGTATCCACGAGCGCCACGTTCCGGGCGGCGTTCTCGCCCGTGAATCGCGGCAGGTGGACTCGAAAGTCGCCGCGTGGCGCCGGTTTCGATCCGCTCAGCAGTCCCCGTGACAGCACGCCGTACGCCGTGACGCCGATGCCCAGCTCCTGCACCGTCGGGAAGATTCGCTGCTCCGGACTACGGCTCACCAGCGAGTACTCGATCTGCAAATCGCAGATCGGGTGCACGGACTGCGCCCGGCGGATCGTGTCGGCGCCGACCTCGGACAGGCCGATCGCGCGAACGTAGCCGGCCTTCACCAGGTCCGCGACGGCGCCGATCGTGTCCTCGATCGGCACGTTCGGATCGAGCCGCCCGGGACGGTAGATGTCCACGTGATCGAGCCCGAGCCTGGTCAGCGTGTAGCCGATGAAGTTCCTGATTGCCGCGGGCCGCGTGTCGAAGCCGAGCCAGGCGCCGTCCGGCCCGCGTAGCGCGCCGAACTTCACCGACACCAGGGCCCGGTCGCGACGATCGCCGAGGGCGCGCCCGATCAGCAGTTCGTTGTGACCGGCGCTGTAATAGTCGCCGGTGTCGAGCAGGGTAATCCCGGCGTCGAGGGCCGCATGGATCGTGGCAATGCTCTCGGCCTCGTCGGCACGGCCGTACGCGCCCGACATCCCCATGCAGCCGAGCGCGAGTGGGAACACGGTCGGCCCGGCGCTCCCGAGCGTTCTTGGCGTCACCATCGATCAACCTTTCACGATGTAGCCGAGGCCCTGGAGGAATGGGCGCACACGATCGCGGAGATCACCCTGCAGCTCGATAGCGCCGTCCGCGGCGGCGCCGCCCGTGCCGCAGGTCCGCTTCAGCTTCTGGCCGAGGTCCTTGAGGAACGCGTCGTTCTTCGGGAGATCGTAGACGACGGTCACCGTCTTTCCGCCGCGTCCCTTTTTCTCCACCCGCAGCTTGGCGACGATACGATCGGGCAGCGCGGCCCTGCCGGCGCTGAGCCGCTGGCTGCACTGGCAGTTCCGTAGCGGCCAGCCGCAGGCCGGACACGTGCCGTCAGTCGCGGTGGAGTAGACGAGCCGGGAGTTCCTGCCACCCACAGAAGCGGCCAGTGTACTCGCCAGCGCTGCTTGTATCGGCGGAGATGTTGCTGCGGAAGCACGATACATCAGCGGCGCGCGGCCTCGGTTTTCGTCGCAGGCGTGACGTGTTCGGCTTCGGTGCGGGTGAGACGAAACGCCGCCATCTCTTCACCGTTGCGAACCAGCAGCACGTCGCCGACCAGCACTGGATGATTCCACGTCTTGCCATTGAGCGCCGGGACGCGCGCGAGCTCCTCGAAGCGATCGGCGGTCGCACGCACGAGCGCGAGCTCGCCATCCTCCGACAGAACGAGCAGCAGGTCCTCATCTGGCAGCAGCATCATCTGCCCGTGCCCGTATCGGCCGCCCTTCCAGCACCGCTCACCGTCCTCGAGGTTGAGGCACGCGAGGATGCCGCCGTCGAATCCGTAGGCGTGACCGCGGTGAATGACGAGATCGTTGAAATACGGCTTCAAGGCGCGCGATGTCCAGCGCTCCTGCACCGTCCAATCCGATTCCGTGTGCGAGACGGTGACCAGCCGAATGCCCATGCCGCCCATCGCATCTCCCGACGCGATCAGCACACTTCCGTCCGCGCTCACGGCTGGCTGGACGATGCTGACCGAGGGCTGCCAGCGGTGCTCCCAGAGCAGCGCGCCTGACGCCGGCGCAACGCTGATGGTGCGCGCGCCGCGCAGCAGGACCACCTGGGGGACGCCGTCGATGACGGCGTAATGGGGCGAGCTGTAGCCGCCGCCACCTGGTTCGCCGGTCCAGCGCGGCTCGCCGGTGGCCGCGTCGTATGCGGCAAGCTGGCCCGCGACCGCCACGATGACGAGATCGTCGATGACGAGCGGCGAGCTGGCGATGCCCCAGCCCGGAATCTCCTTGCCGGTGTCGGCAATCGTGTCGCGTGACCAGACCAGCCGTCCGTTCTTCGCGTCGAGCGCGTTGAGGAGACCGGTCGCGCCCATCGAGTAGGCACGGCCGCCGTGCAGCGTCGGCGTCGCGCGCGGGCCCGCGCCGCCGTTCGATTCCCAGAAGCGGAGGTTGTCCTTGTGCTGCCAGACTGGCTGGCCTGTGGACAACCGGTAGCACGACACCATCTCGTCGTCGCCGCGTTGCTCCTGCGTGTAGATCAAGTCACCGTTCACCGCGAACGACGACCACCCCGGCCCGATTGGCCGGCGCCAGATCTCCAGCGGCGGACGCGTCGACCAATCGGTGTCGATCTGCACACCGCTCACGACGCTGTCGCGATGCGAGCCCCTGAAGCCAGGCCACCCAGGAGCGGGTGCGACAGGTGCGGCAGGTGCCACGGGTGCAACAGGTGCGGGTGCGGCGGGTGCGGCTGAGCGGCTGGTGCGGCTGGTGCGGCTGGTACGGGTGCAACAGGTGCGGGTGCGGCAGGTGTGACAGGTGCCGCTGATGCGACCGGCGCAGGCAGTGCGGTGGACTTGGCACCCGATGTCTCGAGCGGTTCGAGCGGAGCCGGCGCTGCGGCGAGGAGTCGCTGCTCTGGCGTGGGGGTCCAGCGCCAGTGGAGGTCCGAGATCCCGTCGCCGCTGATGCCGCCGGTGCGGACCACCGCCATCAGGCTGCAGGCGATCAGGACGGCAGCCGGGACGATGATCCGGCGTCGCCCCCCGGTGGCATTTCGTGCCGCCGCCGCCCCGGCCGCCAAACCGATCGCGGCGAGCGGCAGCGCGAACACCACGTACATCATCCCCATCATCCCGTTCGAGACCGAGCGGTCCACGACGAGCCACACTGCCCCGAACGCAGCCGCACTGACCGCCAGGATCAGCAAGCGGTCGGTCCATCGGACCCGGCTGAAGAACAGCCACCAGATCACGATCGCTACGGCGCAGATCGCGCCGCCGAGAATGCCGATCATCGGCACCGGTACTCCCAGGATTGCGGCGTCCGGCGCGACCGCCGGCATCACGAGCCGGAGCATCACCAGCAGCACGGCGAGAGCGACGCCGGGCCACACCCGCACGCGACTCTGCTCCATGACTCGATCGGGATGGGGTTGCATGTTCTGCCTTTTGCCTTGTGCCTCTGCCTTCGCTTCTGCCTTGCTTATTCCGACCGGAGAGCCTGTTGCACGTCCACGCGCGAGGCACGCGCCGCGGGAATCAGGGACGCCGCGATCGCGGCGCCAAACAGCACTGCCGCGGCCGCGCCGACCGGCAGCGCGCCTGGCAGCTGCAGCGACTCGAGGTAGCGCCCGGCGAGCTCCGCAAGCACGTAGCCACCGGCGGCCCCGGCGAGGATGCCGACGAGAACGATGCCCGTGCCTTCGCCAAGCACGCCGAGCAGCAGGTGACGCGGCGTCGAGCCGACGGCCAGCCGCACGCCGAACTCGCGAATGCGCGCGTTCACCGAGAACGCGAGCACACCGGCAATCCCAACCGCCGCGATGAGCAGCGCCACCGTCGCGAAGCCGCCGACGATGAACGCGTTGACGCGATCCGGCGACAGCATTTCGGAGCGGATGTCGGCCAGCGTCGCGGCGCGCTCCACCGGTTGATCCGGCGCCATCTCGCGGATCATCCGGCTGATGACCGGCACGAACGCGTACGGATCGCCGGCGGTGCGGACGAAGAGCCGGCCGGCGAACGGCACCTGCTGGAACGGGTGATAGATCGTCAACGACGGACCGCCGTCGGCCTGCTGGTCGTTGACGTCCGCGGCCACGCCGACGATGCGGCGGTGCGCCCCGCCAAATGTCCGATCCGTCCACCAGATCTGCCGGTTGATCGCGTCGCCGCTCGGGAACAGCCGCTGCGCGACGCTCTGGCTGACGATCGCCACCAGCTCGCCGCCGCGGCGGTCGTCGTCGGAGAAGTCGCGTCCGGCCACCAGCGGCACGCCGAGCGTGTTGAAGAATCCCGGCGAGACGATCCGAATCCGCGCGTGCGGCGGCTCTTCGCCGTCAGCCGGCGTGTATCCCTCTGCCGCAAACGGCGTCGGCGGGAAGGTGCCGAGGTCGCGCCAGGGCACGACATTGCCGACCGAGACGTGCTCGACGCCCGGCAGCTCCGCTACGCGGCGCATCACCTCGCCGTTGAAAGCGATGGCCTTCGGCCCGAACGCCTCGATCGGCAGCGGAATGTCGATCGCGAGCACGTGCGCGAGATCGGCGCCGTCCTTGCCGCGCTGCAGCGCCACGAGCGCTGCCACGAGAGTGCCGGCGGCGGCCAGCATGACGAACGAACACGCAACCTGCGCGGTGGCGAACGCTTTCAGCCGTCGATGGAGCTGTGGCGTCAACCGCAGGCCGCTCGTCGTGAGCGAGCCGGCAGACGTGGTCGTCGAGCCGGGAAGCTTCGGCGCGTAGGCGAGAATCACGGCGGCGGCGATCGCCAATCCGGCGCCGACCCACAGGAGGCTGCCGTCCACCGTGACATCGAGAGCGCGCGCCGAGAAACGGGAGGCGTAGCGGGCCACCACCTGCACCAGCGGCCCGGCCAGCACCACGCCAAGCGCCGCGCCGGCCGTGCACAGCACCAGGCTCTCAGCCATCAGCGTCCGCCGCAATGCGCCGCGGCTGGCGCCGAGCGCGGCCCGGACGGCAAGCTCCCCTTCGCGGCGCACCGATCGGGCGAGGATCAGGTTCGCGACGTTCGCACAGGCGATGATGAACACCACGCCGGTGGCAGCCAGCAGCACCATCAGGATCGGGCGTGCCTGCGAGGTAACCGCTTCGCGGAATGGCGTCACGGTCATTCGCACGTCGTTCCGGGCCGGGTAGGCATCGGGGTGTTCCTGCATCGACGCAGCGTGGGCGGTGATCAGCTCGGCGCGAGCCTGTTCCACGGTGACGCCGGGCGCAAGCCGCCCGAAGACCTCGGTCATCCGGTGGGTGCGCCCGGTCACCATCAGCGCGTCCATGTGATGCGGGCTGGTGACGACGTTGGCGATGATTTCGGTGTCCACCGGGTAGGGGATCGACGGTTCGAGCACGCCGACGATCGTCGCGGCGCGGGAGCCGAGCCGGATATTGCGGCCGATCACGGATGGGTCGCTGCCGAGCGTGGTGGTCCAGAATCGGTAGGTCAGCACCGCCACGGGTGCGGCCTTCGGCCCATCATCTTCCGCCGACACGAGGCGGCCGAGCAGCGGCTGCAGCCCCATCACGTCGAAGAACGCGCCGCTCACGACGCCGGCGCGGACCACGCGCGGCTCGCCGATGCCGACGAGCGTGAAATCGATCGTCGAAAAGTCGCCAAACGCCTCGATGGTGGTGGTGCGCGACTTGAGGTCGTCGATCTCCGGCACCGAGAAGGTCATGTTCGTCGCGCCGATCCCGGGCGCGCTCTGGCGGATGTAGACCAGGCGATCCTCGGCGCGATTGACGAGCGGGCGCAGCAGCACGCCGCGGACGACGCTGAAAATCGCGGCGTTGGCGCCGATGCCGAGCGCCAGCGTCAGGATGACGGCGGCCGAGAGCGCGCGGGCCCGAATCAGCGAGCGGAGTCCGACGCGAAGGTCCCGGCCGAGATCCATCGCGGCGTCGAACCACGCCGTGTACCACACCGCTCGAATCGAGTCGCGGACCCGCGGCACGTAGCCGAGCTCGGCCAGCGCCGCGCGGCGGGCCCGGGCCGGGTCCTCGCCGCGTTCGACCCGTTCCTGAATCTCGATTGCCAGGTGGCCGCGGAGCTCTTCGTCGATCTCCTGCTCGTCGGGCCGCATTGCGTCATTCCTCGGTCGGGGACGGGTTCATGATTCGCCCGATGGCGGTGACCAGCTGGCTCCAGCGGTCGCGCTCGCGCGAGAGCTGGGCTTTGCCGGGGGCGGTGAGGCGGTAGAACTTGGCCCGCTGGTTCGCTTCGCTGACGCCCCAATCCGCTTTCAGCCAGCCGCGTTTCTCCAGCCGGTGGAGAGCGGGGTAGAGCGACCCGGTTTCGACCTTGAGCAGGTCGTCCGACTGGGCGCGGATGGCCTGGCCGATGCCGTGCCCGTGGCGCGGACCCCACTGGAGGGTGCGCAGGATGAGCATGTCGAGGGTCCCCTGAAGAAGCTCGAGGCGCTGGTCGTCGGGCGTCTTGGCCATGGGTGTAGACGTTCTACGGCTAGAGACGTAGACGGTCTACGGCAAGTTCCACAAAAGGCTTCAGGCTCGCGGCTTCAGGCTTCAGGCCTGTGGAGCTGTCGCGCTGCATTTCAGTGGAAAGAAACCACGAAGACACGAAGAGCACGGACGGCACGAAGGCTTTTGGGGGGCTGTCGCGACAGGCCTGAAGCCTGAAGCCTGCACAGCCGCGCGCCGCTGTAGCGTCGGTCGAGGTGGTCGTGGCGCGTCTCCGCTTACAATCCTCACGGACGCCCCCCGATGCCCAGCCTGCTGAAGTCACCCACAGCCGTATGCCTGTCGCTCACGCGGGCAATTGACAAGACCCGCACACTCGACGAGATCTACGCGGCGGCCCTCGATGCGCTGGCTTACGGGCTCGGTGTGGAGCGCTCGTCGATTCTGCTGTTCGACGCCGACGGCGTGATGCGATTCAAAGCCGCCCGCGGTATTTCGGACGATTACCGGCGCGCGGTCGAGGGACACACGCCGTGGACGCCGGACGCCGTGGACCCGGAACCGATCGTGGTCCGCGACGTGACCGCGGACGCGTCGCTCACCGCCTTTCTGCCGACGATCCTCGCCGAGCACATCGCCGCGATGGCGTTCATCCCGCTGGTGAGCCAGGACCGGGTGATCGGCAAGTTCATGCTCTACTTCGACGCGCCGCACGCGCCGGACGTCGACGATCTGCAGCTGGCCGCGGTGATCGCCGCGCAGGTGGCCTTTGCCGTCGAGCGGACGAAGGCTGAAGATCAGGCGCGCCGCAGCGAGGCGCGGCTTCGCTTCGCGCTCGACGCGGCGTCGATGGGCACGTGGGACTGGGATCTGCGCACCAACGAGGTGCAGTGGTCGGACAACCTCCAGCGGATTCACGGCCTGCCCGACGGCGTCTTCGACGGCACGTTCGCGAGCTACGAGCGCGAGATCCACCACGAGGATCGCGAGAAGGTGTTCGCCTCGGTGCAGCGCGCGTTGAGCGAAGGCGTGCCCCACGACGTGGAGTATCGGATCGTCGCGCCGGACGGCACGGTGCGGTGGTGCGAAGGGAAGGGACGCGTCGAGTACGCGGACGGACAGCCGGTCGCGATGAGCGGCATCTGCATGATGGTGACCCGGCGCAAGGAGGCGGAGCTGGCGCGGCTGGCGGCTGCCGAGGAGGCCAGCCGCCTGAAGGACGAGTTCCTCGCGACGCTGTCCCACGAACTCCGCACGCCGCTCAACGCGATCCTCGGCTGGACCGAGTTGCTTGGCTCCGGCGAGATGCCGGCGGAGCGGATCCATCACGCCATCGATGTGATCAGCCGCAACGCGCGGCTCCAGGCGCAGCTGATCGAGGACATCCTCGACGTGTCGCGAATCATTACCGGCAAGCTGGAGCTCGATCGCCGTAACGTCCCGCTCGCCCAGCTCGTTGAGACCGCGGTCGCCGCGGTGCAGCCGGCCGCGGACGCCCGGCGGATCGCCTTCGACACGCGACTCTCTACCTCGGTGCCATTCGTCGAAGGCGACCCGAAGCGCCTCCACCAGGTCCTCAACAACGTGCTCGCCAACGCCGTGAAGTTCAGCCACGAGCGCGGCCGGATCACGGTCCGCAGCGAGACGGACGATCATCGCATCGCAATCCAGGTGCGTGACGAAGGCGTCGGAATCGCGCCCGAGTTCCTGCCGCACATCTTCGAGCGGTTCCGGCAGGCCGACAGCCGCTCGACCCGGAAGTACGGGGGCCTGGGGCTCGGGCTGGCCATCGCGCGGCATCTCGTGGAGCTGCACGGCGGCTCGATCCAGGCCGAGAGCGCGGGCTTGGGGCACGGGGCGACGGTGACGATCGCGCTGCCGCTGGTCGCGAGTGCGATGCAGACGGCAATCGTGGCGCCGGCCGCCGCCGGCACCGACGTCCGGCTCGACGGGTTGCGCGCGCTGGTGGTCGACGATCAGCGGGACTCGTGCGAGCTCGTGGCGATGCTGCTGGAGCGCCACGGCGCGGCGGTCGTGGCCTGCGACTCCGCCGCGCATGCCCTGGCCCGATTGCAGTCCGGCGGCTTCGATCTGCTCATCGCCGACATTGCCATGCCGGATATCGACGGCTATCGGCTGATCCGCGACGTCCGCGCGCGGGGCTTCACGCTGCCGGCGATCGCGTTCACCGCCTACGCGCGCCCCGACGATCGACGGCAGGCGTTCGCCGCCGGTTATTCGGCCTACTGCGCGAAGCCGATTGACGGGACGGCGTTGCTACGAACCATTCGCGGGTTGATCACCCAATAGAGCGATCAAATTGGTGCACCTCTACACCCGCTAATAGCCGAAGAGTTTCGCGACTGCCTGGGCGATCGTGCCGTGTGCCGCCGTGGTCGGGTGAATGCCGTCCCAGAACAGATACTGGTCGGGCCTGCCGCATGTGAACGGCGGGGTGTTTGGCATAACGCAGGCATTGGTGACGTTGGTGAAGCCAAACGCGCCGGGGGACAAGAAGATCGCCGACAGCAGCGCGTCGGCGTCGAACAGGCGAATGTCGATGAGCGGAAGGGTAACCCTCAATGCCTGCAGCACCCCGACGCTTGGGTCGATGGGGGGCGCGGGTTGGTGGGACAGGGTGTGATTGAACAGGCCGGTCGCGAACGCAGCCCCTCCTTGGAAGCCTGGAATCGCGGCGTCGATCAGGCGGGCTGCCGGCGTCAGCGCCTGGGTCGGCACGTTCCAGACCAGGAAATGCCGCGCGCCTGCCGCGTACAGGGTGCCGATGCCTTCGGCGATTGCCTGGGCCGCCTGCTGGAGGATGAGCGCGGCGCCGTCCGGGTCCTGAGGCTGGCCGAACGCAACCGCGAGCGCGTCGCGCAGGTCGTTGCCGCCGATTTGGATGACATAAAGGGTCTGGGTGGACGCGACGCCGCCCGTCTTCTGGAGGAACGATGCGATCAGCAGCGCGAGGCTCGGATGGCATTCGGGCGTGGGGTTCGCGCCACAGGTTCCATCGTCACGTGCCCTCGCGGTCGCAACGGCAAAGTTCATGGCATGCGGGTTCTGGCTCGCGAATGCCGGCTGCGCGTAGCGGCCGATGTGGAAGCGGGCTGCCAGCTGCTCGATCCAGGTGTCACCGTTGCTGAAATGATGTCCGCCGATCGCGTACGGCAGGGAGGGCACCAGGAACTCGTTGAGGCCGAAATCGGGGGGCGTGGCGTTGGCATGGACGAACGCAAAAGCGTTTCCCGAGTCCGAGAGGCTGTCACCGAAGACGACCAACGGCGGGTCGCCGCCTTGCGCGGCGGAAGGCGTCGTCGATACGAGGAGGAGCGCGAGGCAGCCGGCCAGAATGCACGTGGCCGAACGACGCTGCCGCGTGAGGGAGACGCGGAGAATGCGACATTGGACGCACATTGTGGGTCAGTGGCGGTCACCGGTCAAGGCTCGGAGCGCGTGCTTCAGACAATGTGCAGATCGGCGACGATCGGGAAATGATCGGACGCGCCGGCCGTGGCGCCAGCGCGGACCACGTCGCACCGTGCCACGCGAGCGGCATGCGCTCGCGGCACGAACACGTAATCCAGCCGGACGTGCGGCGTAGGCGTCGGCAGCGTCAGTCCGGGATCGCTGGGGTGCAGCGTCCGGAATGCGTCCACGTACCCGGCGTCGAGCACGGTCTGGATCGTGCGCCACCTGATGCGGCCGCCGCTCAGCCACACGAACGGCCGCACCCGCAACGGGAGCTTCGAGGCCTCGAACACGTCGCCCGGCGCGACGGTGTTGAAATCCCCGGCAAGGACGTGAAACCCGTCCTGGTGCCGGGCGACCGTCTTGAGCAGCGCACGCAGTTCGAGCACGCGCCGTCGCTCGGTCCATGCGGCGTGGACCGCGCTCAGGTGGACGCCGAAGATCCGGAGGCCGGGCACTGGCACCACTTCGACGAACGCGTGCCGCGAGATCGCGCGGCCGGACCCACTCCGATCCGGTAACGCGGTGCCTGCTCAAGAAGCCTAATGACTGCGCCCGGAAGGCGCGCCACTCCGCCATCCCGGTCACCTCCGCGAGCCGTTGGACGTTGGCCGGATCGGTCGCTTCCTGCAGCAGCACGAGATCGGGCTGACAGCCGTCGATCACCGCCGCGAGCGCGTCGAGGCGCCCGCCGCCGCCGTGCATGATGTTGTAGGTGAGGAGCCGGAACATCACCTGCCGGCCGCGATGCCGAGGGGCGCGCTCTCCGGCTTCTCGAAGAGCGTCAAGTACGGTTGCCCGAGCATATCGCCTCGAAACCGCGTGACGATGTCGCGGGAGGCCTGGATGTTGACCGGCCGCTTGACCATCTCCATGAGTTGGCGGCGAAGCGGCACCAGGTCCGGCGCGATGTCCGGATCGTGCTCACTGAGCGGCCGCGAGTGGACGCCGGGCACGAAGAAACCCGCAGCGATGAAGTAGGCAAGACCGGCGTCGCCGACCAGCGTGAGGTCGAGATCGCTGGTCCCGGGGCCATCGGCGTCGAAGGGCGCTTCGTCCCTCCAGCGCCGGCCGGTGACGGCGCTACCCCGCAGGATGCCGCGAATGCCGGCGGGCACGAATTCCTGGACAGTCCGGCAGAACTGCTCGAACGCTCCCTCGTCGTCGGCAAAGGCGAGGCGAATGACGTTGGCGCGCTTTTCCTGCTCAGTCAGCCCGCCCTGAAGCTCGTCGTCTGGAACCGGTTCGACCATGCGGCCCAGAGATACAAAGATCGCGCCGCGTCAAGGCAGAAGGCAGAAGGCAGAAGGCAAAAGGCAGAAACAAGCCCCAAGTCCCAGGCCCCAAGCCCTACTGCAGCCGTGGCAGGCGCGGCACCTTGATCGGACCGGCCTTCTGCACCTCGCTCCACACCCGCTGGCCGACGCGGCTGGCGTCGGCGATGATGCGCGGCTCGTCAACCGTGAGGATCTTCCGGTCGCGCATGACGAACCGGCCGTCGATCATCACCGACTCGATGTCGGACGGCTGTCCGTTGTGAATCCACGCCGACACGATGCGCACCGCCGGCACGATGTGGATTCGCTGGGTGTCGAGGACCAGGATGTCGGCTTTCTTTCCGACGTCGAGCGATCCGATCGTCGCCGTCTGCCGCACCGCACGGGCGCTGCCCAGCGTCGCGTCGGCGAGCACGTCCTCCGGCTGCGGCAGCATGCCGGGGAAGGTGTCGTTCCGTTTCACCCGCTCGGTGATCATCGCAACCCGCATCACCTCGAACAGATCGGTGGTGTTGTTGTCGGTGCCCATCGCAATCGGCACGCCGGCCGCGCGCATCGCAGGGATCGGCGGGATGACACCGCGATTGCCGGCCATTGCCGCCTGGTGCGACACGATGGTGCCCGATTTCGCCAGCAGCAGCGATGTCGGCGTCGTCCACGTAGCGGCAGTGGGCTGCGAACAGCCGCGGGCTGAGGAAGCCGTGACGGTCGAGGAACCCGACCGGGCTGACGCCGTGGTGTTTCCGGACGTAGTCCACCTCGGCCTGGCTCTGGGAAAGATGAATCGTGTAGCCGAGATCGTTCTTCTCGGCGAATCCGCGGACTGCCGCGAGCAGTTCCGGAGAGGAGTTCTCGGCCAGGCCGGCGGCGGGAAAGACCGAGATCCGGCCCTGTTCCTTGCCGTGCCACGCGCTGTGCAGCGCGGTGATTCGCGCAAGCCCCTCCTCCCGCATCTTCTGCGAGAAGCGCGGCGCTTCGCCGCG
The DNA here is from genome assembly GCA_963709325.1 of uncultured Acidobacteriota bacterium. Taxonomy (GTDB): domain Bacteria; phylum Acidobacteriota; class Vicinamibacteria; order Vicinamibacterales; family UBA2999; genus VFZN01. The sequence goes on from CAVPVV010000003.1 coordinate 3,090,399, forward strand.
CGCGAGGACCTCGGGCGACATCGGCGACCCGCCTTCGCGATCCGTTGCCGATTCCGCGAAGACCCACCGCAGGCCGGTCTGGGCGAGCGCCGACGCCGTCGCGGCGGTGCCGCCGACATTCTCGACGACGGTCGTGCTTCCGGTGCGGATCGCCTCGAGCGCACCGACCACCGCCATCAGCGTGGCTTCTTCTTTCGAGATCAGGCTGCTCGGCTGAACAGCGAGCTTGTAGCTGTTGGGAAACCCGAAATCCTCGTTGAACCCGCGCGCGAGCGTCTGGGCGAGGTGTGCGTGGCAGTTGATCAATCCGGGGAACAGGGCCTTGCCGCGACCGTCGTATATCTCGGCCTGCTGGTACTGCTTCATCACCTCGTCGTTCGGCCCGATCGCCGCGATGCGGCCGCCCTGGACGGCAAGCGCGACGCCGTTCCTGACTTCGTCAACTGTAACGACAGTGGTGTTGGTGAAGACGACGGGTCGAGCTTGGGTTGCCTGCGCCTGGCCGATGTTGGTGTCGAAGGCGAGGGCCGCGGCGGTGGCGCCGGCGCCGGCGAGCAGTTCGCGACGATTGAGGGTCGGGGATGCCATGGGGCGGAACCGTAGCGCCTCGACGGTATCAAGTCAACGTGGTTGGTGAGCGAGTTGCATTGCTGCCGTTATGGTACCCGCGACTGCCACTGCTCCCGTTGTCGCCGGGGTCCGGCTCTCGCATCCGGACCGGATCGTCTACCCGGATCTCGGCATCTCGAAACGCGATCTCGCCGAGTACTTTCGATGGGATCGCGCGCTGGATCCTGCCGCACGTGAAGGGACGTTGAGCCTCAAGGCGTGGGTGAAGACGACCGGCGGTCGCGGAATCCACGTCGTGGCGCCGCTCCAGCCGTCGCTGGACTGGAGCGGATGCCTCGAATTCTCGCGCGCGGTCGGTGACGCGATCGTCCGCACCGACCCGTCCAGGTTCACGCTGGCGTTCCGCAAAGCCGGCCGGGAGCGCCAGATACTCATCGACCACCTGCGGAACAACCGTACTAACACGTCGATCTTCGCCTACTCGCCGAGAGCCCGTCCCGACGCGCCGGTGTCGCTGCCAGTGACGTCGGCGGATCTCCGTCACGATCCTGCTGAATGGACTTTGCCGACGGTGTCGCGGCGGCTGCAGCGACGACGCACCGATCCATGGGCGGGGTACTGGACGACGCGGCAGAAGGTGGCGCGCAGGTCGTTCGATGCCCTTGCCGGCTTGTGACCTCGACCGCGTAATACACTCGACGGCATGACGCGGGCGGGTGCATGCACGAGTACGATCTGATTCTTACCCTCACGGGCGGGCTCGGCGCCGCCCTCGTGCTCGGCTATTTCACCCATCGACTCGGCCTCTCGCCAATCGCCGGCTATCTGCTTGCCGGTACGCTCGTCGGCCCGAACACGCCAGGCTTTGTCGCCGACGCGAACCTCGCCGAACAGCTGGCCGAGATCGGCGTCATTCTCCTGATGTTCGGCGTCGGGCTGCAGTTCCACATCGAGGAGCTGCTCGCGGTCAGGGGCGTGGCCATTCCCGGGGCGATCGCGCAGAGCGGCGTTGCCACGGTGCTTGGCGTCGTGCTGGCGCGCGCCTTCGGGTGGGACTGGTCGGCCAGCCTGCTCTTCGGCATGGCGCTGGCCGTCGCCAGCACGGTGGTGCTCGTGCGGGTGCTCGCCGACAACAACGATCTCCACACTCAGGCCGGCCACATCGCGGTCGGCTGGCTGGTGGTCGAAGACGTCCTGACCGTGCTGGCGCTCGTGCTGCTGCCGGCCATCGTCGGCGACGCCGCGCGCGATCAACCGCTCTGGATCGCGCTGGGCTGGACGGCGCTGAAGGTTTCAGGCCTGGTCGCATTTGCGGCAATCGTCGGGACGCGGGTCATTCCCCGCGTCCTCGACTACATCGCAGAGACGAGGTCGCGCGAGCTGTTCGTCCTGACCGTGCTCGTCATCGCGCTGGGCATTGCGGTCGGGTCGGCGCTCGTCTTCAGCGTGTCGATGGCGCTCGGTGCGTTCGTTGCCGGACTGGTGGTCGGCCGTTCTGACTACAGCCTGCGAGCGGCGTCCGAGGCGCTGCCGATGCGCGACGCCTTCGCTGTGCTCTTCTTCGTTTCGGTCGGCATGCTGCTCGATCCCGCGGCGCTGCTGCACTCGCCCGGCCTGGTGATTGGCGCGCTGATGATCGTCCTGGTCGGTAAGCCCCTGGTCGCGATGCTGTTCGTCTGGGCGCGCCGCTATCCGTTGCGGACCTCGCTCACCGTCGCAATCGCGCTCGCCCAGATCGGCGAGTTCTCGTTCATCCTCGCAACGCTCGGCCGGCAGTTCGGTGTCCTGCCCGGCGAGGCCACCAACATCCTGGTCGCGACGTCAATCGTGTCGATCGTGCTGAACCCGGCGGCGTATCGAACGGTCAGGCCGATCGAACGGTGGGCGCGCGAGCGCCCGCGCCTGTGGCCGCTTCTCAACCGGCAGGCCCCAGCCCTGCCGGGGACTGAGGCGCCGAAACGGCCGCGCCCGGCCGATCAGGCGCATCGCTCCGTAGTCATCGGCTATGGGCCGACCGGCCGGACGATCGTGCGGCTGCTGCAGGACAACGGCATCATGCCGACGGTCATCGAGCTCAACATGGACGCCGTTCGGGCCCTCCGCGACAACGGCGTCGAGGCCATCTACGGAGACGCGACACGGCCGGACGTACTCGAGGCCGCCGGCGTCGCGCGCGCCGGAAGCCTCGTGCTCGGTTCGGCGGGAATGGCGAACAGCGCCGATGTGATTCGAGTGGCGCGGACGCTGAACCCGAAGATCCGCGTGCTCGCCCGCGCCACCTACTTGCGCGACGTGGCTGACCTGCACGAGGCCGGCGCGACCCGCGTCTACTCCGGGGAAGGCGAAGTGGCGCTTGCCTTCATCGAGGACATCCTCGATTCGCTCGGCGCGACGCCCGAGCAGATCGATCGCGAGCGCGCGCGGGCTCATGCCGAGCTGTCGCGCCGGGGTTGAGTCGTTGCCTCGTCTCAGCCCGGCTCGGGAATTGTGCAGCACACGGGAGACGTCCAGCGGGGTAATGGTGCGACCGGAGCTGGTTCACGCGTTCGTGCCTTTTGCCTTCTGGCCTTTTGCCTTCTGGCAGCGGTGTTCTTCAGCCAGCCTGCTATTCCAGGGGTGCCGTCGAGCCGCCCTTGACCGAGTACGACGGCATCGGCGCGGGGAAGCCGGCTTCGCCGAAGGTCTCGCGAATGAGACGGTTCGCGTCGAAGTACACCTGCCAGTAGTCGTCGTTCTTGCAGTAGGGCCTCACGCACAGCAACGGGCCGGCCGGCGTGAACTGGAGCACGTCGACGTCCGGCACCGGGCTGGCGAGCACGTTCGGGATGCGCGCCAGCCGCTCCTCGAGCAGTTGATCGCGCGGTGGTGATCGACGTCGTTGCTGATCGTGGTCGTGAGATCGACCCGGCGATACGGGTTGGCCGAGTAGTTCGAGATGGTGTCGGAGAACACCTTGTTGTTGCCGACGATCGTCCGCACGTTGTCGGGCGTATTGATGGTGGTGCCGAACAGCCCGATCGAATCCACGGTGCCGGTGACCCCGGCGGCGGTGACGGCATCGCCGACCTTGAAGGGCCTGAGGAACACCAGGAACGCGCCAGCGGCGAAGTTGGCGAGCAGGCCGCCCCACGCCACTCCGATCGCCACGCCGCCGGCTGCAACCAGCGCCGCGAAGGTGGTGGTTTCGACGCCGAAGAAGCCGAGGATCGCGACGATCAGCGCGACGTTCAGGACGATGGTGAGCCCAGTCTGCAGGTAGCGGGTGAGGGTGACATCGAACTGCTGGCGATTGAGCGCGCGTCCGAGCAGCCTGTTTGCGACGCCGATCAGCCAGCGGCCCACCAGCCAGAGGACGAACGCTCCGGCAACCTTCCACGCGACCGCTATGAGGGTCGCGATTGCACTCTGCGTGATCGTGTCGACGTCCATGCAGCCTCCCCGTCAGCGGTCCGCGTGCTCGCGCCAGTCGATCGTGACTGCGTCATCTTGGAGCGGTCACCCGCCATCTGACAATCGGTTTCGACGGCGCACGCCAGCCTGCAGCCAGCGGCAGCGGAGGGTTAACATCCGTACGTGAGACGGTTCCCGGCGATTGTCGTTCCGGCGATGCTTGGTGTCGTGGTGACCGCGCTCGTTGCGGCCGCGGCCCGCCCGCCCGTCCCGATTGTCATTCAGTTGCTTGCAATCAACGACCTGCACGGCCATCTCGGTGCGCCTGGGGGCAGCAACGGGCGGGTCGGCTCTATCCCGGCCGGGGGCGCCGCGTATCTGGCCGCGCACCTGTCACGGCTTGCAGACGGACTGCCGACGCTTGTCGTCGCCGCCGGCGATCTCGTCGGGGCCTCGCCGCTCGTCTCGGGGATGTTCCACGACGAGCCGATCATCGAGGCGCTGAACGCGATGGACCTGTCGGTGACCGCGGTCGGGAATCACGAGTTCGACGAGGGGATCGCCGAACTGCTGCGGCTGGCCAGGGGAGGGTGCCATCCGAAGGACGGGTGCCAGGACGGCGACGAGTTCACCGGCGCTCGGTTTCAGTACCTGGCGGCGAATGTCGTGCGTTCGCAGACGGCGGCGCCGATCTTTCCACCGACGGCCGTCCGCAGAATCGGCGGTGTCACGGTGGGCTTCATTGGCCTGACCTACCAGGAGACGCGGCAGATCGTGCCGCCTGAGGTGAACCGGGAGGTCGTGTTCATGGACGAAGCACCTCTAATCAACCGCTACGCTGCCGAGCTGAAGCGCCGGGGCGTCAACGTGGTCGTCGTGCTCGTCCACGAAGGCGGACGACAGGCGGGCGATGAGAGTGCGTCAGACCCTAGCGCCTGCCGCGAGTTCGCAGGCAGCATCGTCGGGCTCGCCGAGCGGCTGACCACCGATGTGGACGTGGTGGTCTCCGGGCACACGCATGCGGCCTACATCTGCCGCATCGGGGATCGCCTGGTCACCAGCGCCGGATCGTACGGGCGGGTCGTGACCCGCATCCGGCTGACGGTGGACGCAAGCCGCGCTCGCCTTGTCCAGGCCGATGCCGACAATCAGATCGTGACGCGCGAGGTGACGCCCGATCCGGGCGTGGCGCGAATCGCCGAGAAATACACCGCACTGGTGAAGGGCAAAGCCGGGGAAGTGGTCGGCTCGGTGTCGCACGATCTCCGTGAAGCGCCGGGTCCGGACGGGCGCTCCGAGCTCGGCACTATCATCGCCGACGCGCAGCTCGCTGCGGCGCACCGGGCCGGCGACACGGCGGCGGTGGCGTTCATGAACGCCGGCGGGGTGCGCGCCGATATCAGCAAGGCCGAGGGAGCGGGGCCGGGGGCGGTGACATTTGCGGACCTGTTCGCCGTGCAGCCGTTCGGCAACACGATCATGGCCTTCACGATCACCGGCGACGTGCTCAGGCAACTGCTCGAGCAGCAGTTCGACAACCCGCGGCCAGGGCAGCGCCGTGTGCTCTATGCGTCGAGGGGCTTCAGCTACCGGGCGGACCGGTCAGCCCCGGCCGGCCAGCGCGTGGATCCCCAGTCGATTCGGATCGACGGCCACCTCGTGTCGCCAACCGACTCCGTGCGCATGGTCACAACCGACTTCCTGCTGGGCGGCGGCGACGGAATGAGCGTCCTCGGCCAGAGCAGCGACCGCATGGTGATCGCCACAGACATCGAAGCGCTCACCGACTACTTCAGGCGCAACTCGCCGGTCGAGTTCAATGCGGCTCCTTGAACCCACCATCAGTCCCTGCCTCCCTACTTCGCGGTGCAATCGGCGCTGGCGCCGCCGCCCTTGCGCAGGAACTCGACGTAATACGCCCCGAACTCCGCGGCCTGTTTGCGATCGGCATCGCTCTCGAGGAGCGAGTCGACGCCGCGCGCCCAACCGCTCGCGCAGGCGGCCGGCGCGCTATCGCCCGCCACGCAGGTGAGGAACGCCGCGAACGCCTTCCGGTAAGTGTCGAACGCCTCGCGCGTCATCGGCGCTCCGTGCCCAGGCACCGCCACCCGGAACTTCGCGCTCCACACCTCGTCGAGCGCGGCCTGCCAGCGCGCCGGGCACGCGGTCTCGAAGAACGGCGCGGGCAGGGTCACGAGATCGCCAATCACCGCAACGCCGGTCTTCTCGTCAAAGAGCCAGAGGTCGGCGTCGGTCACCGCGCCGGCGGTGACGTGAGCGGCGAGCGGTCGTCCCGCGAGCGTCAGCGCTCCGGACGCCGTGACGGGCACGTCCGGCCGCAGCGCAGCCGACGCCTCCATCGTCGCCAAGAAGAGCTCGGTTTCTTCCCGCCTCACCGCCGGGGCATCGGCCGGGAGCGGCTTGGCGCGCGCGGCGGTGAGGTTTCGAGTCAGGAACCCGTCGGGGCCAAGTGCGCGATCGATCGCCGGGGTCGTGTAGACCTTCGCATCAGGATACACCGCCTTCACGCGCCGGTTCCCGCTCGAGTGATCGAGGTGCCAGTGGGTATTGACGATGACGGTGATTGGCTGCTTGCGGGCCTTCGCGAACGCGAGGATGCCGTCGCTCTGCCAGACATGCCGGCCGGTGTCGATCGCAATCAGTCCGGCCGGTCCGGCCATCATGACGGTGTTGCCGTCGGGGCCGCGATCGGAAAGCCACGAGCCTGGCAGCAGGTAGGTGTCTGGCGCGATCTCGCGCGCCTCGGGCGGCGCCGGGGCCGCGGCCTGTGTCAGCGTGAGGGCGAGGAAGAGTGGCACTAATCGCACGCCGCGAAGCGTAGCAGGGCCCGCCCTTGACCGGGCGCGAGCGGCGCACGAAGGTGGGGACCGGGACTGGTACGAAAAGGAACCCTCGCGTCAGTTCTCGACAAGTCCCGCGTGGGCGAGCCGCTGCTCGGATTCCCGGAGCGCGTCTTCGAGACGTCGCTGGTCGGTGATGTCCCGCACGGCCAGCATCGCATAGCGTTCGCTTGACAGCGTCACGTGGTCCATGGAGATCGCGAGTGTCTGCACGCCGCCAGTGATCCGCCGCACGCACTCGAAATCGCGAACCGAGCCGCCGCGGTGCAGTTCCCACGTCATCGCCGCGTAGGCCGGCGAGGGCGTGATGCCGAGCTCGACGGTCGTTCGTCCCACGACTTCGTCACGCCGATATCCGAACAGCCGGAGCAGCGCGTCATTGGCCTCGACCACGCTGCCCCTGGGCATTCGCATCAGCGCCAGCGCGAACGGCGACGATTCGAACACGGCCGTGTATCGCTGCTCGCTGTTACGAGCCGCGGCGCGTACCTGAGCGTAACTCCGTCTCGCCGTGAAACCGGCGAAGGCGGACGCGCCGGCGACGACGCCGAATGCGGCGAACGTCAAGGAACTCGCTTCGAGCGGCAGGTCGAGCGCAATGCGCAATGCGACAGCTGCTGCCGCCGCGACGCCGGCCACGACGTAGCCGAAGGCCGCAGCGCGGCTATCGGGGCGTTCACCGGCGACGCGCGTCTCGCGATGGAAGCCTGCAGTCATCGGACGCGTCGAGAATAGCAATCGGCGTCCGGGCGACAGGTGACCGCCGGCGCCAACCGGACGCTGGCCTGGCCGCAGCAGTCACACTTTCTGCAATCCTGGGTCGGTTGCGGGGACGACCGTTCGTAGGCTGTAGAGCTTGGCGCTCTGCAGTTACGGGGGTGGCGCTCAAACGGGGCGGGATTCGCTTACGGCGTAACCGAGTTTCGCGCCTCCTGCAACGCCGGTCGTCCCGGCTCGTCGGCCCGCGCGCAGACACGGATCAGCTCGGCGAAGTGCTTCCGCGCCGCGGCGCTGTCGCCGGCACGTGCGGCAGCCCGGGCCGCCCCGTACGTTGCCCGGAACCGATTTGGTTCCCTGGTCAGCGTGGTCTCGAACGCGGCAAGCGCGCCGCGGTTATCCCCGAACTCCAGCAGCATTTCGCCGAGCTGTTCGCGGGCCGGTGCCAGCGGCCCGGGCGTCACCGCGGCCTTCTCGGTGCGGTCTTCGGCGTCGGCGGCGGCGCGCAACTGAGCGAGCGCTTCGTCGCGTCGCCCTTCGGCGAATGCGACCCACGCCGCCGCGCTCTCGCGCTCGATGCGGATCTGCTCGGTCCAGTACGGTTCGTTCAGTGCCGCTTCGAGAACCCGCAGCGCCTCGAGCCGTTCCACGCCGGCGCGGGCCGCGGCGATGTCGCCGGAGCGTGCCGCGCCCAGGACCCGCGCGAACTCCGTCAACGCGTCGGCGTAAGGAACCACGCTCGGCCGAACCTCGAGCCGCGCCGCTTCGGCCCACGCGCCGCGTTCCAGCGCGAAGCGCGCGGGAATCGCCGCCATCGCATAGTAGCCAGCCGAGGGCGGGGCGGCCGAGGAGATCGCGCGCGGGTCGAAGCGCGCTGAGATCTCGGGCAGCGACTCGAGCAGCCGCTTTGCCGCCGTGTCCTGCGCCGTCTGCAGGAAGGCATACATCTGGTAGTCGGATGCGTGCAGCTCTTCGCCGGTCGCTTTCTGTTCCTTCGCGACCGCTGCCGACTGGATGTTCGTGTCGATGGATTGCTGCCACAATCCGACTCGCGTGAACGTGTGCGAGGGCATATGCAGGGCATGCGGAGCGGACGGCGCGATCTGCGCGTAGCGTTGGGCCGCGTCGAGCGCACGGGGCGCGAGCGGCGGCACGTCGTAGCTGTGGATGATGTAGTGCGCCAGCCCTGGATGCTCCGGCTGCTGCTGGAACAGCGGCTCCAGTATGGCGACGGCGCGCAGCCGGCTGGCGTAGGTCTTGTCGTTCAGGTCCTCGGCCGCGGTCAGCGACAGGGCGAAGAAGATCGCCGCTTCGGTGTCATCGCGATAGCGCTGGCTCAGCTGGCCCATCGCGTCGCGATAGCCCTCGACCCTGGCCGGCTGCGGGCGGTCCGGTTGATCGTAGAGCTGGGCGATCGCTTCGATATAGGCGCGCTCGCGCTCGGACTTCGCGCCAATCGAGCGGGCCTGTTCCACCGCGGCCCGCCCTTGCTGAAGCTGCGCGGCGGGACGAACTCCGACCGCGAACGGGTTGCCCCAGCGGCTCAAGGCAATGCCCCACTGGGTCATCGCGCACGACGGATCGGCGGTGAGCGTGTCCTCGAACGCCTTGATCGCCGCGCCGAACTCGAACGAGTGCAGGAGCGCCACCGCGCGATCGAACTGCGGCTGGGCGGTCTCAGTGCACGACGTGGCGAAGTGCACGGTGCCGAGCCTTTCGGACTGCGGGTGAACGTGCTGCTGCGATTTGGCCGGCGAGGCCACCGAGACGAGGAGCACGAACAACACGAAGCTGATGCGTATCATCCCCGGCCTCCGCCGCGGATGATACCGCGCGGCTGGCGTAATCTGGTGCGCCATGGCCAACCAACCGACCGACGATTTCGACTGGGTAACGGCCCAGTCCAACTGCTCCGCCGCGCTGCTGTTCGCGCGCCTGCAGGAGACGGTGGCAGAGGACGTGGAGCGGCGGAACGCGCTCGCCGACGCGGTCCAGCACTGGCGCTTCGAGCTTCACGGCGAGGACGAGGATCGGTTCGAGGTGAGCCGGACCGGCGCCCGTTTCTCAACCGCACGCTCGGCCGTCGTCAACTTCGAGCGGGTTGGGCCGCGCATCAACGTCTCGGGCGACGGCGTCGACCTGGACTTCACCATCGTCGTCGGCCTCAACAACGCCGGCGAGTGCGGCTACTTCGTCGGCGAAGCCGAGTACCCCGGCTGGGAGGTCCGCAAGATGGCGCTCGAGGCGCTGTTCTTCGAGGTCGAGGAGAAAGAGATGTAATCCCCCGCTCGGGGCTCGCTCACGGACGAGACCGTTGACATATATCGGACTCCAGAATATAGATCTTCGGCGTGTCCGAAACCGGTCTGATGCGCGAGGTGAAGAAGGGCGCGGCCGAGATCGTCGTCCTGTCGCTGCTCGAAGGTGAGGATCTTCACGGTTACGAGCTGGTACGGCGGATCGACGACCGGTCCGGCGGCGCGCTGACTTTCAACTTCGCGTCGCTCTACGCCACGCTGTACCGGCTCGAGGAGCGCGGGCTCATCCGCGGCCGCTGGGTGGAACGGGCCGGGCAAAGGCGGCGGCGCTATTACCGGATCACCGCGTCCGGCCGCGAGGTTCTTGCCGCACAGCGGCAGGAGTGGACGCAATTCTTCACGTTGATCCGCGACCTGGCGGGGTTGTCGTATGCCTGATGCCCACGACCGCTGGGTTGCTCTCGTCGGCGAGCACAGCGCCGCGGCCGGCTACACGCTGTCGCAGGCAGTCGTGGCCGAGCTCGCGGAGTACGTCCAGGACGTGTACGCCGACGCGCGCGAACGCGGCCGGTCCGAAGAGGAAGCGCTCGACGCGGTACAGCAGGTGCTCGCCCGAGCCGACTACTCCGATCTCTCCGCGTGCCGGCGCGCCACCGCTCCGCCGCCGCGGGATCGGCCGCCGGCTCTGCCCGACAGGGGTTCATCGCTCAGCGGCATCGACGTGGACTTTCGCGACGCGTGGCGGCGCGTGCGCCACCAGCTTCCGTTCTCCATCGCGGTAGCCGCGATTCTCGCGCTCGGTATCGGCACCGCGACCGCCGCCTACATGGTGCTCGACGCCGTCGTGCTGCGACCGTTGCCGTATCCGCATCCGGAGCGGCTGGTAGTGGTGAGACATGTGACCAGCACGGGCGAGGGACGAGCCTTCGCCACCGCCGACTGGCGCGATTACCAGGAGCAGAACCGCGAAGTAGCCGAGCTCGCCGCGTCCGCGTCGTGGCCGATGAACCTCACCGGCTCTGGCAGTCCGGAGCGATTGCGCTCGGTCATCGTGTCGGGCAACTTCTTTCGAGTCGCCGGAGGCGACGCCAGCCTCGGGCGCACGATCGGCGACGCAGACGACGACCCCGGTGCGCCACGGGTTGCAGTGCTCAGCGATCGGCTCTGGCGCCGCCGCTTCGGTGCTGTTGCCTCCATCGTCGGCGCCGACATCACCGTCAACGGCCGGCCGGCGACGGTGATCGGAGTCATGCCGGCTGATTTCGAGCTGCCGGAGCGGGACGTCGATCTGTGGATGCCGTTCGCGCTTCCCTCCGCGGTGCTGCAGGACCGGCGCAGTGAGTGGGTCTCGCTGCTCGCACGGCTCGAGCCCGGCGTCGATGCCAACCGCGCCCAGGCCTCGCTCGGCGCGACGGCGACCGCGCTGGCCGAAAGCTATGCCGACACGAACGCCGGCGATCGGCTGATCGTCCGGGCGCTAGCCGCACAGGTGGTAGGCGATGCCCGCCGCGGAATCTGGCTCGGGGCGTTCGCTGCGCTGCTGGTGCTTCTCACCAGTTGTGGGAACGCCAGCCATCTGATGGTGGTGCGAGCCGCGGGACGCCGCCAGGAGATGGCGATTCGGGCCAGCCTCGGGGCCGGGCCGTCGCGACTCCGCCGTCAGCTGCTGGTGGATAGTGCACTGCTCACCGCGGCCGGAGGGCTTCTTGGTGCCGGCGTCGCCGTCGCGTTCCTGCGAGTGTTTACCGCGCTGGGCGACGGGAGAATTCCGCGACTCGAACAGCTGGCCCCGGATCCCGTGCCGCTCGCGATCGCGGCATTGGGTTCGATGGCCCTCTCGGTCACCGTAACAGCGCTTGCCCAACGGTTCGTCCTCCGCACCGCGTTCGACGGGCTACCCGGATCGGGTGCGCGAGTCGTCGGCCGGGACGAAGGGACCTCGCTGTTGGCCGTCCAGGTGGCCTTTGCGGTCACGCTGCTGAGCGCCACGGCCTTCGTGGTCGGCGGGTATGTGGCCACGACGCGGATCGATCCAGGCTTCGACACCGCCGACACCCTCACGATGCAGCTGACCCTGCCGAGGGATCGATATCCGGATTCCGGCGCGCACGCCACATTTGCATCTCGCTTCAGCGCCGCTCTGTCCGAACTTCCTGGTGTGACCGGCGTCGGCCTCGTGTCCGATCTGCCGTTGGTCGGCAACGCGCTGCACTTTGCCGTGACGCTCCAGGGACTGCCGGCGGCTGGCGAGCAGCAGATGACGGTGCGTCCGGCAGACCCGGGTTACTTCAGAACCTTGCGAGTCCCGCTGATCGAGGGACGCGCCTTTGCCGAAACCGACAGCGCGCGGGCGCCGCTGGTGGCCGCCCTCAATCGCGCCGCGGCCGACAGGTTGGACGCGGCAGCTCGCCCCGGCGGGCAGCTGCGCATTGCCGGCGAGCCACCGCGAACCATCGTCGGAATCGTCGGCGATATCCGGCACGAAGGACTTCACTCCGACGAGGGGCCGGTGGTGTACGTGCCGTACTCGCAGAAGACCTTCGACTTCGTGAACTGGATGGGCGTGGTGTTGCGCGGGCCGGGCGTCGAACGCCTCGGCGGCGAGATTCGGCATGTCGTCGCGCGGATCGATCCGGATCAGCCGGTGCAGGACATTCGCACGCTGAATTCTTATCTCGAGGACGAACGGGCGCCGCTCGAGCTGAGCGCGCTGGTCATCGGCGCGCTGGCAGTGTCGTCGGCGCTGCTCGCGCTCGCGGGCATCTACGCGATGACTGCGTTCGTCGTCGGCCGCCGCACGCGCGAGATGGGAGTCCGCATCGCGCTGGGCGCGTCGAAGGGGAGCATTCTGAGGCTGGTCCTTGTTCGCGCCGGACTTCCGATCGGCAGCGGAATCTTTCTGGGCATTGCCGGCGGCCTCGCGTCCGCGGCGATGCTGCGCACGCTCGTCGTCTCACCCGAGGCACCGGTGGTGGCTACGGTGCTCACTTGCGCCGGGCTGCTCGCTGCCTCTGCGCTCGGCGCCGCGCTGCACCCCGCGCTCCGCGCGACGCGGGTAGACCCGAAGACGTCACTCGAAAACTAGCTTCGGCTCTCACTTCTCACTTCGGAAGCCTCCCACCACTCACGGGCGAGCGGCTTGGTCCACCGCTCCGCCAGCATGAGCGCCGCCAGCTGTTCGCCGAGCTCGGCGCCGTTGGCAGGACGACGGGCCGGGTCCTTGTCGAGGCACGCGAGCAGCAGCCGGTCGAGCGCGTCGGGCACCGGTTGTGAGGTCCGGCGCGAGAGCGACAATGGTAGCTCGTGCGCGTGCATGGTGATGGTTTCCATCGCGGTCCGGCCGGTGAAGACCATCTCGCCGCTGATCAGCCAGTAGGCGAGGCAGCCCACGGCATATACGTCGGTGCGGGCGTCGACGGCGTGAACGCCGAGCACCTGCTCGGGCGCCATGAAGGCCGGCGTTCCGCGCAGGCTGTGCACACCCGAAAGGGCGGTTGTCTGGACGGGCCTGGCCACCGGCTTCACGAGGCCGAAATCGAGCACCTTCACGAAGTCCAGGTCTCCGCCGTAGCGGCACACGAAGACGTTGGCGGGCTTGATGTCGCGATGGACCAACCCGGCGCCGTGCGCCTCGGCCAGCGAGTGGCACACCTGCTTCAGCAGGTGGACGGCGCGCGGCACCGGCGTCGGTCCGTAGCGCTGAACCAGCACTTGCAGGTCCAATCCCTCCAGCAGCTCCATCACGTAGTAGAACGTGCCGTCGGCGGCAACGCCGAAGTCGTAGAGCTGGATGGTATGCGGCGACCGGAGCGACGCGATGGCCTGCGCCTCGCGCTCGAAGCGCGCCTCCAGCTCGGCGATCTCGGAAGGGCTGGTCTGCGCGGCGTCGGCACGGATCACCTTCACTGCCGCGGGCCGCGCCAGAAGGCGGTGCTCGGCTCGCCAGACATCTCCCATCCCACCCGACCCGAGCCGCTCGACAAGGTGGTAGGCGCCCAGCTCGCGAGCCCGCTTCAGCTCGGTGCCGAGCCTGTAGATGACGCGGGCCCCGACGTCGGCAATGATCACCACGATGAGATACGGCACGAGCACCTGCAGGAAGTAACGGCTCGCGGTGATCGCGGTCGGCTCGGGAGCGATGGCCACCGCGAGCGCGACGATCGCGGGCACCGCGGTCGCCGAGCCGAGCGCGGCGAGCAGCGCCAGCCGCGGCGGGCTCGGGACCATCATCGCGAAACCGAGCATCCACACCGCGACCCACGACAACCCGCCCCATGGCGGCATCACCGTCCAGCGCTCGACGTTGAGGTACTGCGCGGCGGCGATGCCATAGCTGCCCGCGACCTCAAAAATGAGACCGAGGCCAAGCAGCGTAGAGGTGGGCACGCGCGGGTTCCAGGTGAATGCCGTCACCGCCAGCGCCGCGGCCAGCGAGAGCAGTGACGGCAGCCATCGCAGCGCGCTGCCGAAGAACGTGACCCGTTCATCGGGAGAGAGCAGCGCCGTGATCGGCCCGCTGACCAAGAAGGCAAACGCGTAGAGGGCCACGACCACTCGCAGGCGGCGGGCGCCGTCGGTCTCGAGGTCGCGAGGCAGCGAGGTGAGCTGGGAGCGTCCAGCAGGCGCCTGCGGCAGCAGCTCGGCCGAGGAGCGTATCGGGACGGCGGGGTTGAGGACGGTGTCCGTATCGTCGGCAGGATCGATCGGCGTCCGGGGCATCGCGCCCATTGTCGATCCGCGCTCGCAGCTTCGTCACGCGCCGCTCCGCGATCTCATGTTGACAGTCAACACGAACGGTGCGACTCTCTGTTGTCTGCCAACAGGAGGGACGCGATGGCCGACGAAGTGCCCTACGGCACGCTCGATCTCATGGTGCTCAAGACGCTCGACGGCCTCGGGCCGCTCCACGGCTTCGGCGTCGCGCGTCGCATCGAGCAGGTCGCGCAGGGGTCGCTGGCGCTCAACCAGGGCACGATCTATCCGGCGCTACTCCGGCTCGAGCAGAAGCGGTGGATCGCCAGCGAGTGGGGGACGAGCGAGAACAACCGCCGGGCCCGCTTCTATCGCATCACCACTGCCGGACGGAAGCAACTCGCCGCCGCGGCCGAGAGCTGGGCCCGCACCGTGTCGATGGTCAACCGGCTACTCGAGAACGAGCCGTGAGCCCACGCGTGCTGCTGTCGCGGCTTCTCGATCCGCTGTTCCGCGCACGCCGCGATCGACGGCTGGACGACGAGGTGCGGCTTCATCTCGATCTGCTGGCCGAGGAGTTCGAGGCGAAGGGCCTGTCGCCCGAGGAGGCGCGATCCGCCGCCCGCCGTGCCTTCGGCGGCGCGGATCAAGTCGCGATGCGCTACCGCGATCAGCGGGGCCTGCCGTTCGTCGAGTCGATCGCGCAGGACGCCCGTTTCGCCGTCCGCACACTGATCCGGGACCGTGGCTTTGCGGTCACCACCGCGCTCGTGCTCGCGCTCGGCATCGGCGTGAACAACATGATGTTCACGATCCTCTATACGCATACGTTACGCAGCCTTCCTGTTCAGGGGGCCGATCGCGTCGTGTTCGTGTCAACGCGCGACGAGCGCAACACGGACCGGGGGTTGTCGTGGCTCGAGTTCGACGAGGCGCGCCAGGGTGTCGGCGGCACCGATCTCGCGGCGTTCACCACCGGCCCCGCGGCTTTGGCCGAGGCCGACCGCGCACCCGAGCGTGTCGAGCGCAGTCACGTCACCGGCCAGCTGTTCGACGTGCTCCGGATCGCGCCGATCATCGGCCGCGTCCTCACGGTCGAGGACGATCGCCCGGGTGCCCCACCGGTGGCCGTGGTCAGCGAGAGCGTCTGGCAGGCGTCGCTCGGCGGCGACCGATCTGATCTTGGGCACGAAGTGTCAATCGACGGATCGCCGGCGACGATTGTCGGGGTCATCGCAGACCGCTCCGGCTTTCCCGCGAGCTCGAACTTGTGGCAGCCGCTCGCCAGTTCGAAGAGTCTCGATCGGGACGACCGCGCGGCGCGCGTGCTTCGGGTCGTCGGCCGGGTCCGCGAGAACCATCGTATGGACGAGGCGATGGCCGAGATTCGCACGGTTGGCGATCGCCTGAGCGCTGACCATCCCGAGGCGAACCGCGGCATCCACACCCGCGTCGTCACCATCAACGAGCGATTCCTGGGGCGTGCGTCTGATCCTGCCTGGGCCGCGTTCATGGCCGTCGGCTTTCTCGTGTTGCTCATCGCGGCGGCGAATGCGGCCCACCTGATGATTGCCCGCGGACTGCAACGGGCTCGCGAAGTGGCCATTCGCGCGTCGCTAGGCGCCTCGCGCTGGCGGATCTTCAGGCAGTTGCTGCTCGAGTCATCCCTGCTCGCTGCCGTTGGAGGCGCGATGGGGCTTGGGTTCGCCGTTGCCGGCGTTCGCCTCTTCAAGCAGGGCATCCCGGCCGGCATCCTGCCGTACTGGATCGACTACGCCATTGACGCCCGAGTCCTGTCGGCGCTCGTCGGCGTGTCGGCAATCACCGCGGTGCTCGCCGGCACCGTACCCGCGCTGCAGGCGTGTCGCGCCGACGTCAACGACACGTTGAGAAACGGAGGCGCGCGGGTGACGGACAGCCGCGTCGGCCGGAGATGGTCGGGGGCCCTGCTGGTCGTCGAGCTCGCGCTCGGCGTAGTGATGCTGGCGAACGTGGCGCTCTCGATGCGCGTGAGCTCGGCGAGCGTGCCGTCGGATGCGGCGCTGACCACTGAGACGGTGCTCACCGGGTTGGTGAGCCTTCCAGCCGATCGTTACCCCGGCCCGCAGTCGCGGCTCGCGTTTCAGGACGCCGCAAAGGAGCAGCTCGCCCGATTGCCTGGCGTTCGCGCCGTCGCGATGGCCAGCGCCTTGCCGGTCTTCCCCGTGCCGGAGCGCAAGGTCGTCGCGGAAGGCCAGGAGCGTCGCGACGCGGCATCCGTACGGCAGGTCGCGATCGGTGAGGAGTACTTCGAGGTGCTGGGCCTCGGCGTCGAGCGGGGCCGCATGTTCACCACTGAAGACGGCACCCCGGGCAGTGACAGCGTCCTCATCAACGCGCATCTCGCGGCCCGGCTGTTCCCGGACGGCAACCCGGTCGGGGGCCGCATCGCTCTGGTGCCGCCGCAGGAGACCGGAGCACTCGAATGGCGCACGGTCGTTGGTGTCGCGCCGATCATCCGCCAGCGGCCCCAGGCCGAACCGGAGCCCATCCTCTACATGCCGCTGCGACTCGCGCCGCCCGCCGCGGCCGCGATCCTCGTCGCCGGCGATCTGCCCGCCGCGCAGATCGCGCCGGCGGCGCGCGAGGCCCTGCGCCGGATCGATCCCGCGGTGCCGCTCTACGACGTCGCCGCGCTCGGTGAGGCGGTCGCGCGCGCCGAGTGGAACGCGCGACTGTCGCACTCACTATTGCTGGCGCTTACGTTGATCGCCGTCGGGCTCGCCGCGGCGGGGCTGTTCGCGGTGATCAACCGGATGGTGACCGGCCGGCGGCGCGAGTTCGGCGTGCGCCTGGCGCTGGGCGCCTCGGCATCCGACGTCGCCCGCCTGGTCGTCGGCAACACGGCGATGTACGTCGCATATGGAGCGGTGGCCGGCATTGCCGCGGCCATCGCATGGGACGCGGCCTTTGGCGTCTCGGCGCGCAGCCAGACCACTCTGCCGGGCGCGCGCCTCGCCGACCCGATCGTCCTGCTGGCCATTGCCGGCGTGCTCACGGCGGTGGCGCTGCTGGCGTCGCTGGCGCCGGTCAGGAGAGCGCTCGGCGTCGATCCGCTCGCCGTATTGCGTCAGGAGTGATCGCGCAAGAGCGACGCCGCCGATCGGTACGCGCCTACCGCGCCGGCTGGATGTTCGCGTTCAGCCGGAACAGGTTCGCGGGGTCGTAGATAGCCTTGATGCGCGACAGGCGATCGTAGTTGGGCCCGTAGGCCTGCTTGACGCGATCGCCGCCTTCGTCAGCGCCGATCTCGTTCACGTACAAGCCGCCGGCGGCAAACGCCCGCGCGCGCTGCCACGTGTCGCGCACCCATTGGACGTTGGGCGCGTCGGGGTCGGCGGGTTTCCATTGCCCATAGACGCCCATGTGGAGCCCGTGCCGATGGGGATACGCGGTCGCATCCGGCGCCACGCGCGAGGCAACACCGTGAATCGGGAAGAGCAGCTGGAAGGACGTCGGTGATGGCACGCCGGCGTACGCGTCCACCCACGTGTCGATGAACGCATCGCTCAGCGTCTCGATGAACTCGGCCTTCCAGTAGTTGCGCAACCCTGGAGGCGACGCCTGTTCGAGGAGTCCCTGCTGCGCGACGTAGGGGAGGGGTCCGATCGCGTCCATCGCCGGCGTGCCGAAGGCCTTGATCGAGGCAACGGCCTTCAGCCCTTCCTCGACCGGGCCGGCGTAGGCGCAGGCAATCGCGCACGCCTTGTTGCCGTCCGGTCCGGTGAGGATCGCGGCGGCTACGGTCAGCGGATCGGGCGCCGCCTGGACCAGCGTCCGAAAGAATCGCAACAGATCGCGGGCGGCCGGGTAGGGATGGACCACGAGCCCGCCGGCGATCGTCGGACCGATCGGGTGCAGTCGATACTCGAACGCGGTGACGACCCCGAAGTTGCCGCCGCCGCCGCGCAGCGCCCAGAAGAGATCGGGGTTCTGGTCCGGGCTGGCGCGAACCAGCCGGCCGTCAGCGAGTACCACATCGGCGGCGAGCAGGTTGTCCACCGTCATCCCGCAGGCGCCCTCGAGCCACCCGAAGCCGCCGCCGAGGGTCAGGCCGGCAATGCCGGTGTCGCCGACCGTGCCGCCGGTGGTCGCCAGGTTGTGCGCCTGCGTGGCCTGATCGAACTCCACCCACTTCACGCCTGGCTCGGCGCGGGCCGTGCGCGCGCCGGGATCGACGGAGATCGCTTTCATCAGCGAGAAGTCGATCACCACGCCGGAATCGCACGTACCGGTACCGGCTATGCCGTGCGCGCCGCCGCGAACCGCGAGCGGAAGCCGATGATCGCGGGCGAAAGCCACCGCCGCCTGCACGTCGGGCACGCCGCGCGGCCGGACCACGAGCGCCGGCCGGCGATCGATCATCAGGTTCCAGACGCGGCGGGCCGCCTCATAGGCCGGGTCGGCGGCGGTGACGATCTCGCCGCTGAACTGCTCCTTGAGCGCCCCGATGGAACGCGCACTGAACTCCACGGCTCCTCCTTTTTCCGGCGCAGAGCGCCGAGTCTACTCCATCGGGCGGCTGAAGAACGCCGCCTGAAGTCAGAGGTGAGAAGCGGGTGCGATCAGTGCGACGGCCCTTGCCCGCTCACTCGCCCCGCAGCGCGATCACCGGGTCGATGCGGGTCGCGCGGCGCGCCGGGAACCACGAGGCGCACTCCGCGACGAGCAGCAGCATCACGGACAGCGCGATGTAGACGAGCGGATCGGCTGCGTCCACTTCGAACAGCGCCTGCTGCATCAGCCGCGTGACCACGAGTGCGCCGCCGACGCCCAGCGCGATGCCGAGCAGGGTGAGTCGCCGCCCATGCCCGAGCACCATCCGCATCACCGCTCCGGGCGACGCGCCAAGGGCCATGCGTATGCCGATCTCGCTGGTCCGGAACGCGACGAGGTGGGCCATCACGCTGTAGACGCCGAGGCTGGCGAGGACCAGCGCCAGCCCCGCGAAGGCGGCGAGCAGCACGAGCGCGAGCTTGCGGTTGGCGACCGTCTGCGCGATGCGCGTGTCGAGCGCCTGCGGTTCGAGCAGCGGGAGATCCGGATCGACGGTCCGCAGGGCTTCGCGCACCAGCGGCGCCATCGCCGCCGGTCCCATGCCCGAGCGCACGAGGATGTTCGTGAACGTCTCCGGCCGCTGCAGCGCCGGAAGGAAATAGTCGGCCTCGGGCGGCGTGTTCAGCCCGGTGCTGCGAACGTCGGCGACGACGCCGACGATCTGTGACTCGCGCTGACCCATCCCGGTGATCAGCGAGCGCCCGACCGGATCCTCGCCCGGGAAGTGTTTCCGCGCGAAAGTCTCGTTGACGATCACCACGTGCGGCACGCGCGCGCTGTCGCGCTCGTCGAAGTCGCGGCCGGAGCGAATCGGAATCCCGAGCGTGCTGAAGTATCGCGGCGATACCAGGTGACGATTCGCCTGCGCCCGCTCGCTCATCGGCGGCACCGGCCGTCCGAGCACGGCGACCGGCGCCGGCGTCTGGTTGCCGGTCAATGGGACCCGGTCGGTGAGCGCCGCGGACGTGCTGCCCGGAAGCGCCGAGAGGCGCTGATAGAACTGCTCGTAGAACGCGACCAGCTTGTCGTCCGAATAGCGTTGCGGCGGCAGCGCGAGCTGCGCGGTGAACACGCCTTCGGGCTGGAACCCCGGCTGGACGCGCTGGAGGCGCGCGAAGCTGGTGAGCAGCAGGCCCGCTGCGATCAAGAGGACGAGCGACAAAGACACTTCGGCGACCAACAGCCCGGCGCGCAGCCGCTGCCCGCCGCCTGTCGATCCGCGGCTCGCGTCCTTCAGCGTCTCCTGGACGTTGACCGCGGCGGCCTGGAGCGCCGGCAGCAGCCCGATCGCCACGCCGGTGACGAGCGTCACGATCAGCGCGAACCCGAGAGCCATGGGATCGAGCCGGATCTCGAGAACGCGCGGAATCAGATCCGCGCCGAACGCCACCAGCGCCTGCAGCCCCCATCGCGCGAGCAGCACGCCGGACACGCCGCCGAGCATCGCGAGCACGACGCTCTCCGTCACCAACTGGCGCAGGACGTCCACGCGGCCGGCGCCGAGCGCGAAGCGCGCCGCGATCTCCTTGCGGCGAGCGGCGAATCGCGCCAGCAGCAGGTTGGCGATGTTCGCGCACGCAATCAGCAGCACACAAGCGACTGCGGCGAAGAGCAGCAGGTAACTCTGCCGCTGCGCCCCCACCGCATCGTCGAGGAGTGGCACGACCTCGGCCTGCGACGGCGCATCGACGTTGGCCGGGTTGGCCTGGCGGTATCCGGCGGCGATGACGTTGATCGCTTCGCTGCGCCTGCTGCACCGAGACGCCGGGCCGCAGCCGGGCAATGGCCTGGAAGAAGTAGCCGCCGTTGTTCAGTTGCGAAGGCGCGAGGAATGCCACTTCGGCCGGCCGCGGAACCCAGATCCGGAACGGGTTCAGCGGAAACGCCGACGCCGCTTCGGGCAGCACCCCGATGATCGTGTACGGGGCGCCGTCGAGGGTGAGCGCCTGTCCGAGCACGCCCGGATCGCTGTTGAACCGAAGCTGCCACAACGCGTGGTCGATCAGCACGACGTGCTCGCCGCCGGGGCGGTCTTCGTTCGCCGAGAAATTCCGGCCGAGGAGCGGCTGCAGGCCAAGTGCCGGCATCATCGCCGCCGATGCCTGGAGCCCGATCAGCTGTTCAGGGTCGCCGCGGCCGGTCCAGGTGAAGGCGTTCCCGACCGAGAGCGCGAGGTCGCTGAACACCTGCTGATGCTGCTGCACCTCGAGAAAGCGCGGGTACGAGAATCCCGCGCGGGTGATGCTCTGGGCCTCGCTCGTCGAGCTCAGGCGCACCAGCTGCTCCGGGTTGCGATAAGGAAGCGGCCGCAGGAACACGGAGTTGATGACGCTGAACAGCGCGACGTTGGCGCCGATTCCGAGCGCGAGCCCGAGTACGGCCACGAGCGTGAACCCGGGAGATCGGAGCAGCTGTCGGACCGCGTAACGGATCTCGGAACCCATTCTGGCCTCCGCTGATGATGGTTGCGCTCATTGTGCCCCTGTCCCGGCAGTAGGGTCGAAATTCGGGACGGGCGGTACTGTGCGCTCGAGCTGGCTCGGATGATGACAGCGGTCCCGTACTTTTTCGCTCTGCGGCACGTATTTCTACGGTGCGAAGCCCGTACTCTTCCGCTTCCACGCCCGGCGACGGTTGGGTAGTGTGGGACGCTGCTGGCCGGCGCGTTGAAGTAATCCAGCCGGGTCGCTGTTACGCAGCTGTCAATCGCCGGTACCGCGGGCGGTCGGAGGGGGCAAGCTCGTGCGTCGCACGGGCTCGGACTGCAGGTGCCGGCGATTGACTCTCGAGCACATCCGGACCGACAATCGGCCGGACTCAGTGACGCGAGCCTCCGAGTTCGGAAGATTGTCATGATGCTGCCACGCGTGCTGCTCGCTGACGATCATGGGATCTTCGCGGAAGGGCTCCAGCGCCTTCTGTCGGGACACGCCGAGGTCGTCGGTCGCCTCGACCGTGCCGACGATCTCGAAGGCGAGTCCGGCCGCGTCCACCCGGACGTGATTCTGCTCGATCTGTCGATGCCGGGAATCGGCGGTCTCGAAGCGTTGCGATCGTTGAAGGCGGCACGTCATCCCGCGAAAGTGATCATCCTGACCATGCACGCCGATCCGCGGCTGGCCGCGGAGTGCCTGAAAGCCGGCGCCGCGGGGTTTGTGCTCAAGCAGTCCTCGGGTGACGAGCTGGTCGCCGCCATTCAAGAGGTCATGCAGGGGCACACTTACCTGACGCCCCGCCTCATGGGCGACGTGTTCGCGCTGATGGCCGAGCCGTCCACGCCGGAGCCGGTTTCGCTGACCGATCGGCAACGCCAGGTCTTGAGCCTGGTCGTCGAAGGGCGGCGGATGAAGGAAATCGCGAGCGTGCTCGCGCTCTCGCCGCGCACCGTCGAGACCGTGAAGTACGAGTTGATGCGGCTGCTCGGCGTGCATTCGACCGCGGAACTCGTGCGCTTCGCGATCCAGCGCCGCCTCGTCCAGGTCGACTTCGCCGCTCCACCGGGAAGTTGACCGTGGTGGACCGGAGGGGCCGGGCTGCTCCTCGCGCCGCGCACGTAATTTTCCTCGGCTGCGGCCGTACTTTTTCCGCGCGTCGGCCGTACCCCTCCGCTTCCCGAGCGCGCCAGCGGTCTCTAGCATGCAGGGCGTCGCAAGACGCCACAGGTCAAATCATGGGCCGGACGCGGGTGCTGATCGCGGACAACCACTCGTTTGCGCTCGGGCAGTGGAGCGCGCTCCTCGAGCCCGAGTTCGAAGTCGTCGGCGCGGTGGCCGATGGTCTCAGCCTGGTCGAGGCCTCACGAAGGCTCCGCCCCGACGTCGTCATCACCGACATCACGATGCCGATGCTGGACGGGCTGTCTGCCGCCGAACGCATCCTCGGCGACGCGCCGTGGACCCGCGTCGTGTTCGTGACGGTGCACGCCGATCCCGTGCTCGTGCAGCGCAGCCTGCAGACCGGCGCCGCCGGCTACGTCCTCAAGGCGCTGGCCGGTGAGGACCTCGTGACTGCGTTGCGTGCCGTGGTTGCCGGCGACACGTTCGTCAGCGAGTTGCCGTTTGACCAGCGGATCTCGATACAAGGCGGGCACTGACCGGGACCGCACTGTCCCGGCGTCGGATGGCTGAACAGTCCGGTTGAGTTGGCCGCGTTCGCCTCGACTTGCGGCGCAAACGAGCGTAGGCTCGACGCTGCGGTCGGTGCGATGAGGTCGGCGGTTCTCATCGGAATAATGCTTTCGGCGCTGGGGGGTGCTTTCCCGCCCGTGCCTGACGGCGCGCACCCGCAGAAGCGCGTGCTCGTGCTGCAGGAGTTCCGCCGCGACACGCCGTTGGCATCCGAGATGGAGGACGTCTACCGCCAGATGCTCGGCAGCGTGCTGGGCAGTCGACTCGATTACTACAGCGAATACCTCGATACCGCGCGGTTCACCGATGCCGCCTACCGCGACTCGGCGATCGAGTACCTGCGCGCGCGATACGAGCCACTGCGCATCGACGTTGTCATCGCGACGACCACCGCGACGCTCGAGCTCGTGCGAACGGCCGACGGCGTGTTCGGCGGCGCCGCGGTCGTGTTCCATGGCGGCACCGGCCTGACCGGCGACGCCCGGACCACTGGCGTGGTATCCCGGCTCGACTTTGCATCCACGTTGGACGAGGCGCGGCACGTGCTTCCAGACCGGACACGGGTGGCGGTCGTCGGCGGATCCGCGCCGTTCGATCGCGGTTACCTCCAGCTGGTGCGGCAACAGTTCGCGTCGATCGGCCCGCCGACCACGATCACGTGGCTCACCGATTTGCCGGTGTCGGGTGTCGAGGCAGCGATCCGCAGCCTGCCAGCCAGCGCAATGGTCCTGTGGATGTCGTTCACCGAGGACAGCACCGGCCAGCGTTTCGTGAGCAACGAGTTGATGGAGCAGCTCGCGGCCAACTCGCATGTTCCCTTCATCGGCGTCCATGAAGTCCAGGTGGGACACGGCGTGATCGGCGGTCGGCTCTTCAGCTCCCGGATCGTCGCGACTCGCACCGCGGAGCTGGCGCTGCGCATTCTGGACGGCGAATCACCTGGCGATATCGCGCCGGTCGAAATCGAGCCGTACGTCACGCGATACGACTGGCGGCAGCTGCGCCGGTGGGGTGTCCTCGAGTCGGCCCTGCCAGCGGGCAGCGACGTGGTCTATCGACAGCCGGGAGTGTGGGAGGCATTTCGCGTCTACATCGTCGGCGGCGCTGTGCTCGTGCTCCTTCAGTTCGCGCTGATCGCCGGATTGCTCGCCCAGCGAACGTCGCGGCGCAAAACGGAGCGCGTCCTTCGCGCCGGCCAAGCCGCGCTGCGGGCGAGCCACGAGCGATCGAGGGAGCTGGCCGGCCGGCTCATTGCTGCGCAGGAAGCGGAGCGCACCCGTCTCGCCCGCGATCTCCACGACGATGCGTGCCAGGAGATTGCCGGCCTGAGCGTCGAGCTGAGCCGTCTCAAGAGCGATCGCTCGGTCGCCGCACAGCCCGAAGTGCATGGCGCGCTGGCGTCGATGCAGTATCGCGCCGCCCGGCTGGCAGAGAGTGTCCGGCTGCTGTCCCACGATCTTCACCCCGCAGTGCTCCATCAGGTTGGCCTTGGCGCAGCCTTCGAATCGCATCGGCTCGAGGTCGGGAGGGTCCACAACGTCGATCTGGATCTGCGAATCGGCCCCGACATCGAGCCGGTCAGCGGCGGAGTGCGGCTCGCGCTCTTCCGGATCGGCCAGGAAGCCATTCGCAATGCGTGCGTCCACGGCCGGGCCCGGCGGGTCATGATCACGCTGGCGCGCGAGAACGGCCACGTTGCCCTGAGCGTGCGTGACGATGGCGTCGGGTTCGACGTCGATGTCGCCCGTCGCGGCGGGGGACTCGGACTGGTCAGCATGGAGGAGCGGGCCCGGCTCATCAGGGGTCAGTTCCACGTCAGCTCGCGGCCCGGGCGAGGGAGTGACATCGAGGTGACGGTGCCTGCGCGGCCGGGTGCAGACCGTAATTTCTCCGACGGGCGCGCGTAGTTCTCTGCTTCGACCTCCCGTAGTACCTCGCCTCCTGCTGCTTGCTCTCGGGCTTGTCGTCGCCGGAATCTGACGCCTCGCCATGTCCCGTCACAACGCCGCCGGCGGGCGTGTGGATCCTGAGCGTGAGAGAACAGGCGTAGATTTCCCGACCTGAAGCCGTAGTTTTCGCGTCCTGGCAACGTAGTTTCCCGGTGGCCGCTCGAAACGACTGCACGTAGCCTGTCGACGGCATGTCCTTCATCTGTCTGGCGCGGCGCGCCAGTTGGGCCGTTCTGTCACTCGTCGTGCTCGCGTGCAGCCCCGACGCCACACCTTCGTCCGCGAAGCCCGCCGCGTCGGTTCCGGTCCGCGCGAACCCACTTCCGTCGTGGAACGATGGACCGGCCCGCACGGCGATCCTCGAC
Organism: uncultured Acidobacteriota bacterium; assembly: GCA_963709325.1. Taxonomy (GTDB): domain Bacteria; phylum Acidobacteriota; class Vicinamibacteria; order Vicinamibacterales; family UBA2999; genus VFZN01. The sequence continues at coordinate 3,115,924 of CAVPVV010000003.1, forward strand.
TTCGTGCGCGCCGTCACCACCAAAGGCAGCGCCGACTTCGTCCCGGTGCCGCAGCGCATTGCCACCTTCGACAACGACGGCACGCTCTGGTCCGAGCAGCCGATGTACTTCCAGTTCCTGTTCGTAGTGGACCGGGTCCGGGGGATGGCCGCCGACCACCCGGAGTGGAAGACGCGTGAGCCCTTCAAATCGGCGATTGCGGGGGACATGAAGGGCGTCATGGCTGCCGGCGAGAAGGGCATCGTGCAGATGCTGCTCTCCACGCACACCGGTATGACCATCGACGAGTTCGACGCGGTCGTCCGCGAGTGGATGGCGACAGCGCGTCAACGATCATGAGTGTGCCAGCGCCATCGTGTCTGGGGGGGCATGTGCGCTGGCCGCCGGCGGAGCGGCGTTCGCGTCGCCTCGCCGGAATTTTTCTCTGCTCCAGGGACCTTCGAGCCTCATCCGAGGGTGCGCCGGCCAGAGGTGATGCATGCCCGGACTGACCACATCAGCGCTCGATGCGGTACTCGGCTTGAAGGTTCGGATGGCCGAGTCGATCATCGGCCAGGAGCAGATGATCGAGCGGTTGCTGCTCGGCCTCCTGGCCGACGGCCACCTGCTCGTCGAAGGCCTGCCGGGCCTCGCCTAAGACCCGCGCGATCAAGGCGCTGGCCCGTCACCTCGACGCGAAGCTGTCGCGGATACAGTTCACGCCCGACCTGCGGCCCGCGGATCTCACCGGGTCGGATGTGTACGACGCGGCCTCTGGAAGCGGCGCCTTCCGGTTCCAGGAAGGCCCGGTGTTCGCGAACCTGGAGCAACTGCTGTTCGGGGGTGCGAGGGGTGTTCCGGAACGCTGGAACGGTGCGAAACTGTTGGACGCCGCTGCCAGGCTCCGTCGCGTCGGCTCGGGTGCCGGCGCCGGGCATGCGGGTCACCTGCCTCCGTTGAACCCGGTTGTGGCAGCGGGCTTCATACTCGATCGGCAGGAGTCTCGATGACGAAGCGTGCGCGAGGCCGGAAGCCAGTAACGTCACCGCGTCGCGGCCTCAATACGTGGCTGCTCGCAGTCGCGGCGGTCGCAGCTGGTGCGTGGTGGGTTGTCTCACGTCCGAGCGAGCCGCCTTCGCCGCCACTCGCGACGACGGCCGCGTTCGAGACGACACGGCAGAACGCGTCCGTTTCGTCGGGCGCTGCGGCCGAGGGTATGGTCTGGATTCCCGGCGGGGAGTTCTCGATGGGCGCGGCCGACCCGACCGGCGCCGACGCCAACGTCGTCGGCATGCAGGCGACCACCGATTCGCGTCCGATTCACCGCGTCTACGTGGACGGGTTCTGGATGGACGCGACCGAGGTCACGAACGCGCAGTTTGCCGAGTTCGTCGCAGCCACGGGTTACGTCACGATTGCCGAGCAGACGCCGCGAGCGGAGGACTTTCCCGGTGCGCCGCCCGAGAATCTCGTTGCCGGCTCGATCGTCTTCGCGCCGCCCGATCATCCAGTTCCGCTCAACGACCATTTTCAATGGTGGTCGTACATGAAGGGCGCGAGTTGGCGTCACCCGCAGGGGCCCGGAAGCTCGATCGAGGGCAAGGAGCGATATCCGGTGGTCCATGTCGCCTACGAGGACGCGCAGGCCTACGCGAAATGGGCGGGCAAGCGCCTCCCGACCGAAGCCGAGTGGGAATTTGCGGCGCGCGGCGGCTTGAGCGGCAAGCTCTACCCGTGGGGCGACACGTTCACCAGCGAAGGTGTCTGGAGCGCGAACACCCACCAGGGCCACTTCCCGGATCGTGATGCGGGCGAGGATCACTTCGTCGGAATCGCGCCGGTCGCGCAGTTTCCGAAGAACGGCTACGGCCTCTTCGATGTCGCCGGCAATGTGTGGGAATGGACCAGCGACTGGTATCGTCCGGACTATTACTCACAACTCGCCGCCAGCGGAGGCGTGGTCCGCAACCCGCAAGGGCCCGACAGCTCGTTCGATCCATCGGAACCCGGGGTTGCGAAACGCGTGCATCGAGGCGGGTCGTTCCTGTGCACGGATCAGTACCTGCTCGCGCTACATGGTCGGTACGCGCGGCAAGGGTGATGTGGATACGGGTACGAATCATCTCGGCTTTCGTTGCGTCAAAGTGACGGCCGGTCCGGCCCGATTCCCAGCCTGACGGAACCGGCCATCCGGCTCAACCGCCCTCCACGATCACCGTTCCATTGGTACCAGCGGCGAACGCAGGGTTGGAACTGGCCCTGTTGATGCATACCAATCAGCGGCGCCGCCTCCCCAACAGCAAGGCCTGATTCGGGACCACTGTAGTCGCGACGGTGGCGCGTCCGTCACCACGGCGCGCGACGGACAACAAGCCGCGTAAATCGGAAAGAGGAATTCGGAGGGTCTGTATATGCAGTATCTGCGCTTCATGATAGCGAGTGTGACGGTGATGGTGTGCCTGCTGACGGCGACGGGCGTCGCACGGGCACAAGGGCAGGCGGCCGATGAGTCGAAGTGGGCGGTCGACGTGGGTGTCGGAATAGATTTCGGCGTCAACGGCAATGTGAACTCGGGCGCGATTGGACGCTTGAATGGCCTGGCGACCGCGTTCCTGCCCCAGAGCTATGGCGACGTCTACGGCGCGGGCATCCAGCTCCGGTTGGGCGGGGCCTACGCGCTCAACCCGGTCTCGGAGGTGCGTGGCGTCTTCACGTTCCAATCGGCCGACGCCGACCTGGTGCGGCTCGGGGACATCGGGCCGTCCAGCCTGTACGGGCAGTATTCGGATTACCAGGCGTTCGGGCTCGATGTCGGATACCGCCGCTACATGCCGCTCGACCGCCGCGACATCCGCGTCTACGGAGAGGCGACCATCGGCCTCGGGTTCATCGATGCCATCGACGTCCAGCTCGCAGCGCCGCAGGCGAATGTGGTCTTCGATTCGACGGACTTCTACGATCAGACGTCGGCGTTCACCTGGAGCTTTGGCGCGGGCATCCTGTTCACCATCGCCGAACACATCGATTTGAATGCGCAGGTTGGTCTGCGCCACGTCAGCGGGTTGTCGGAAGTCGATCAGTTCGCCGGAACCGGCCTCGAGGACATCAACAACGATAGCGGCCGGTTGACGTTCCCGGTCATTGTCGGGCTCCGTTACCACTTCTGAGAAAAGGACCAGCGCGGCCGGACCTTCGTTTAAAGGTCCGCGCCGCAATCGTCTCGTCCAGCGGCACGCGGCGCGACGGGTTACCAGCCGGCGATCCATCCTGCCGAGCTGGTCGGCACACCGGTTCTGCTTCGCGCAGGGCCCCAACCTGAATATCTTCTGAGGACGAGAGATGAGCGGACTCGAAAGGCTCCTCGTCTTGTTCCTTGCCGCGGTGGCGCTGGCCGCGGCCGCGCGGCGCGCCGGCGCGCCCTATCCCGCCTTTCTCGCGCTGGGCGGCGCGATGCTGGCCCTGGTGCCAGGAGGCCCGCGGTTCACGTTGCCGCCGGAGCTCGCCCTGGCGCTGTTCGTCGCCCCGGTCCTGCTCGATGCCGCCTACGACGCCTCGCCGCGCGATCTCAAGGACAACTGGCTTCCGGTCGGCAGCCTTGTCGTGTTCGCAGTCGGACTGACGACTGTGGCCGTTGCCGTCGTCGCACGCGCCCTCGTGCCCGACATGCCGTGGGCGCCCGCGGTCGTGCTCGGCGCTGTGGTTGCGCCGCCTGACGCCGCCGCGGCGACGGCGGTGCTGCGGCCGTTGAACCCGCCGCATCGCCTCCTGACCATTCTCGAAGGCGAGAGCTTATTGAACGACGCCAGTGCGCTCCTGATCTACCGCCTGGCGGTCGGCGCCGCCGCGGCCGGCACGTTCGCGCTGGCCGACGTGGCTCCGACGTTCCTCCTCGCGGTGGCGGGCAGCCTCGTGGCGGGGCCGGCGCTGGGCTGGGTCGCGATCCGCTTCCTCGCGCCCGTGCAGCACGTGCCGACCGCGATCATCCTTCAGTTCGTCAGCACCTTCGGTGTGTGGATCCTCGCCGAACGGCTCCACCTCTCCGGCGTGCTGACCATGGTGTGCTACGCGATCACGGTGGCGCGCAGCGCGCCGGAGCGGATCCCGGCGCGGACCCGGATCCCGACCTACGCGGTGTGGGAGACGGCTATCTTCGCGCTCAACATCCTCGCCTTCATCTTCATCGGCTTGCAGATCCGGCCGATTCTCGAAAGCCCGGCCGGCGAGGATCTCGGGCGACACGCCAGCGTGGCCGCGGCGGTTGTGGTCACGGTCATCGTCGTGCGGATTGCCTGGTACATGTCGTTCAACGCCGTCATCCGATGGCGGGATCGCCGGTTCGGATTTCACCCGCCGCGTCCGATGTTGCGGCCGACGGTGGGTAGCGGGCTGGTGATCTCCTGGGCCGGCATGCGCGGCATCGTCTCGCTGGCGGCGGCGCTGGCGCTGCCGCCGGCGTTTCCCTACCGCGATCTCATCGTGCTCACCGCGTTTGCGGTAGTCGTGGGCACGCTCGTCGTCCAGGGCCTGACGCTCAAGCCGCTGATGCGCGCGCTGAACCTGCACGACGGCGATCCGGTGAGCCGCGAAGCCGACGCGGCACGCGAGCGGGCGCTCCGCACCGGGCTGGCCGCGCTCGACGGCGATCGGTCGCCGCTCGCGCGGGCGGTGCGGCAGGAGTTCACCGCGCACCTGGTGGTCGGCGGCTCGGCAGCCGACGGCGGCGACGGTCTGCATGCCGCGCACATCGACCTGCACCAGCGGGCCCTTGACGCCGCCCGTCGTGCGGTTCTCACCATGCGCGATGATGGCGAGATCGGCGACGATGCGTTTCACCAGATCGAAGAGGAGCTCGACTGGCTGGAGATGGCGGCGGGCGGCAAGGAGCGGTAGGCGTATGATTGGCGGCGTCTTTTTCCAACCGCAGTTCGCGAGACCGGTGCCGACATGGTGACACGCAGCACGTATCCGAGCATCACGATTCCAGACCTCGCCATCTCGCAGTTCGTGCTGGGGAGCCACGACGCGGAATCGGCCAAGCCGGCGCTGATCGACGGCTCGACCGAGCGCGTCATCACCTATGCCGAACTGCGCGACGAGGTGCGACGAATCGCCGGTGGGCTGCTGCGCCTGGGCGTGAACCGGGGCGACGTCGTCGCGGTGTTCGGCCCCAGCTCTCCCGCCTACGTTGCGACGTTCTACGGCGTCACCGCCGCCGGCGCCGTGATCACCAGCCTGAACGTGATTCACAACGTGGCCGAGTTGTCGTATCAGCTCATCGACTCCGGCGCGCAGGTGCTGCTGCTCGCGTGCGACCCCACTCCGGCGCTGGTCGCCGCCTGCCGCAAAGCCAGGATCACCCGGGTCATTCGTCTCGACGAAGTCAGGGCCGCGGGGGCCGATGGCGCAGCGTCGGCCTCAGAGAGTGGCGGCGACGCAACTGCGGTCGCCTCCATCACCTACACGAACGCGCCCAGCGACGTGCCGATGGGGGTCATGGTGACGCACCGGAACCTCGTCGCCAACCTCCTCCAGAGCCAGGCGGTCGATCCGATCACCTCAGATGAGGTCGTCGTCGGCTTGATGCCCTTCTGCCAGTTGTACGGGATGGTCGCCGTCAACATGGGACTGCGGGCCGGCGCAACGGTCGTGACCTTCCCGCACTTCAACCTCGAGTGGCTGTTGACCGCGATGGAGAAGCACCGGGTTACCAGCGCGTATCTCGTTCCGCCGGTCATCCGGACGCTGGCTAAACACGCGACGGTCAGCCGCTTCGATCTGTCGGCGCTGAAGAGGATTACGTCGATGACGGCGCCGCTGCCCGAGTCCGTCGCACGGGCGAGCGCCGAGCGCTTGCGGTGCAGTGTCAGTCAGGCGTACGGCCTGACCGAAGCGGTGGCGCTGACCCATTTCACGCCGCGGCACTCGGTCAAGCTCGGCGTCGCTGGGCGTTGCCGTGCCCGACACGGAATGCCGCATTGTCGACGTCGTGTCACGTGACGACGTCAGCACCGGAGAGCTGGGCGAGGTCTGGGTCCGTGGCCCTCAGGTGATGAAGGGGTATCACAACAACTCGGAGATCACCGGCGACATCATCGACCGGGACGGCTGGCTGCGAACCTGCGATATCGGGTACGTCGACAACGACGGCTTCCTGTTCGTCGTCGATCGCTCGAAGAAGCTGGCCCGACTCCGCGGCCTGCACCGGCAGGACGGCGACCTGCTCCGGGCCGCCATCGAGGACATTGCCGCACGCCTCAAGGCCTCGGACCGGCTCCGCGTCCAGTCGGTGCTGCTCAACAGCGTCCGCGAATCGGTGCTCAGCACCGACGTTCGCAACAACGTCACGTTCTGGAACCGGGGTGCGGAGCAACTGTTCGGATACTCGGCCGAGGAGGCGCTGGGCAAGCACGTCGCCTCGCTGATCGTTCCCGATGGCGTGGACTTCGTCGCTGCCGGCAAGACGAGCGTCGCTCCGGAAACACGGGACCTGGAACTCACAGGTGATGCGGCGCCGGAAGGACGGCTCGATCATCTGGACCGACGTGGACGTGTCGATCGTCACCGACGCGGCCGGGCAGCCGGCCGGATTCCTGGGCATTCACCGCGACGTCACCGAGCAGCGCAAGGTCGAGGAGCGGCTGCGCTTCCAGGCACAGCTGCTCGACAGCGTCGTGGAATCGGTCGTTGCAACCGATCTCGAGGACCGGATCACGTTCTGGGCCAAGGGCGCCGAGGCGCTGTTCGGCGTCACCGCCGACGCAATGCTCGGCCGGCCGCTGGCGCCCTTGATGTTCCCGGAGCATCCGGATCCGGGCGAGGAGTTGAGGCGAATTCGCTGCGAGGTGCTCCGGACCGGATCGTGGACCGGCCGCATGGTGCCCTGCCGGCGCAACGAGGCAACCTTCTGGGCTGACGTCACCCTCGCGCCAGTGCTGAACGCGGACGGCAGCCCGGTCGGCCTGATTGCCATCCATCGCGACGTGTCGGAGCTGCGTCGAAACCAGGAGCTCGTCAAGGTCTCGCACGAGCGCACGCGTAACCTGGCGGCGCGGCTGCTGGCGATTCGCGAGCAGGAGCGTTCGGCGATTGCCCGCGAGCTGCACGACGAACTGGGTCAGGCATTGACTCGCCTGAATATCGACGTGACCTGGCTTTCGCAGCAGCTGCCGGTCCGCCTTCGCTCGCGTCGCGTGGAGCAGATGGCGCCGCTCGTCGATCGGACGATCCGCACCGTGCAGCAGATTTCGTCGCAGCTTCGGCCGCCGATTCTCGACGACCTCGGTCTCGAAGCAGCGATCGAATGGCACGTACAGGAGTTCGCCGAATGGAGCGGCTGCCGTTGCCAGCTGCAGCTGCGGATCGGGTCGATCCCGCGAGACCGGGATCGCGACATCGCGATCTTCCGCATCCTCCAGGAGGCGCTCACCAACGTCGCCCGGCACGCGCGCGCCGAGGTCGTCAAGGTTCGCGCCGAGAGTGTCGACGGCGAGTTCGTGCTCGAAATCGAGGACGATGGCGTCGGCATCCCACAGGCGAAGCTGGTCGGCCAGCATTCCTACGGGCTGACCGGAATGGCCGAGCGCGCCGAGGGGCTGGGCGGCGAGTTGCAGATCAGCGTGACGCCGGGTCGGGGAACGAAAGTCACGCTTGCGCCTCGTCCTGGCCGAGCCGGGCAAGGAGGTGTTGGAGCATGATTCGGCTGCTTATCGCGGATGACCACGAGATCCTGCGCGAAGGTCTGAAGTATGTCGTCTCGCTGTCGCGCGATATCTCGGTCGTCGGCGAGGCCGACGACGCGGAGTCCACCCTCCGGCTGTGCCGCACCACGTCCGCCGACGTGCTGCTGCTCGACGTATCGATGCCAGGCCCCGGGGTGCTCGACACGATCAAGACGGTCAAGTCGATCCGGCCGGATCTGAAAATTCTCGTGCTCAGCGTCCACCCCGAGGAACAGTATGCGCGGCGCGTCCTGGCGGCCGGGGCGGACGGCTACCTCACCAAGAACCATTCGTCGCGCGAGCTTGCGTCGGCGGTGCACCAGGTTCATCTCGGACGGAAATATCTCACCCCGTCGCTCGCCCAGGAACTGGCCCTCGACCTTGCCCGCGGGCGGAAAACCCACGACGCGCACGAAGCGCTGTCGAACCGCGAGTACCAGACGCTGCTCCAGCTCGGTGCGGGAAAGGGTGTTCACGAGATCGCGTCGCTGCTCAACCTGAGCCCGAAGACGGTGCGGACCTACCGCGCCCGGATCATGGAGAAGATGAACCTGAAGAGCACCGCGGAGATCATCTTCTACGTGCTCGATCGCAAGCTGATCTCCGACGTCGCCGACCACTGACCACGACCGTCGTCGTCAAACTGCCTACAGCTGCCACCGGCATCCTGCCACTTGCCGGCCGGCTGCGGTGTCCCTATCTTCGTCGCGGGAGAAACCAGACATGCGGAAACTGCTCGCACTTGCCGTCGGCGCGGGTGCCGTGTTCGCCGTGGTTGTTCTACTCGCCAGCCGGTTGCCGCCCAGCCAGCCGTTTGCCGGAGTCGGTCCCACCGCCAATGCGTCGGCGGCCGAGGATGGATTGCTGCATTGGCCGTTGCCGCCCGGCGCCGAAGCATTCGCGGCGATCGACGGGCGCCGCATGCACCAGGACGTGGTGGCCCAATCCCAGATCTCGCGCCGGTATCGCGACGCCGGCCACCCGAAGTTCTGGGGCCGCATCATCGGGACGTCCTCCGACGCCGAGAGCGCGGAGTGGCTGGCCGGGCGCTTCAAGAGCATCGGCCTGACCGACGTGCGCATCCAGCCGTTCGACCTGGCGCCGCAGTGGACGCCGAATGCGTGGAACGTGTCGGTGAGCGGCGCCGGCAAGACGCTGACGCTCGACTCGGCCCAGCCCAATTACGCTTCGGCGGGCACGCCCAAGGACGGGCTCGACCTCGAGGGTGTGTACGTCGGCCTCGGCAGCGACGCTGATTACGCCGGCAAGAACGTTCGCGGCAAGGCCGTCTTCGTCTACACCCAGGTCGGCCTCCAGTTGGGGCAGGACTGGACGGCGCTCGCGAAGCGGGCCGAGTCGAAAGGCGCGGCCGCGTATCTTCGAAGTAGACATGCTGCCGGGAAACATGCGCTACGAGGGCTACCCGGCGAACACCAAGACGCCGTCGTTCACGATCGGCAGCGGGGACGGGTTCGCGGTCCGCGATCTCGTCGCCGCGTCGCCGAACCAGGCACTGCGCGTCAAGCTGTCGCTCGACGTCGCGATGGTGCCGAACCAGAAGACCGCGCTCGTCTGGGGAACGCTGCCCGGCGCATCGGACGAAACGATCTACGTCATGGCCCACCGCGACGGGTGGTTCGACGCCGCCGGCGACAATGCGGGCGGCGTCGCCTCGATGCTCGGGCTCGCCGAGTACTACGCGAAGATCCCTCAGGCCCAGCGGCGCCGGACGATGGTTTTCATCGGGCTCGACGGTCATCACAACTCGGGCGAGGGATCGGCCGTCGGCGGGAAATGGCTCGCCGACAACCGCGACAAGCTGTTCGCGAAGACAGCGCTCGTCATCAATTGCGAGCATCCCGCGACCATCCAGACCTATGTTCGGCCGCGCTACGAAGAGAACCGCGACATCGCCTGGTCCAATACTTACACCGCGCAACAGTGGTATGCCGGGGGCGCGTCGCGGCCCGAGCTGCAGGCGATTGCGGTGAAGGCGTTCGGCGACTTCGGCGTGCCGCTTCTCAAGGATGCCGAACGTCCGGCCGCCCCTCGGTGACCTCGGCCGTGTCTTCCGCTTCACGCCGGGAGTGGCGACGAGCGACTTCAATCACTACTTCCACACCGACCAGGAGACGCCGGCCACGGTGCCCTGGACCGGTCTCGAGGCGACGACCCGCGCCTATGCCCGGATCATCGACGAGGTGAACAAGCTCACCCTCGACAAACTGCAGCGGCCACCGGAGTCCTAAAAGGACAAAGGAGGCAAAAGGCAACAAGGCAAAAGGCAGAAGGCAGAAGGCGTGTCGTCAAAATGCCTACCCGCCGGGGCCGTGAGAGCTACAGCGTTGCTGGTCGTCCTGTGACTACCACCGGCCGGCGCGGGTCGTTAGGATGCCGCAGTCCTCGGATGCCGGGGCCACGATCGCGCGTTTCGGCTGTCGGCGTGCGGGAGGCTGGCATATGTCTGCGGAGACGACAACCTCACGACCGCTGCGGGCGGGAACACGAAGTACCGACGCGTTCTCGGCCGACTACCACGCAAAGCTGACAACGGCGGCCGAGGCGATGTCACACGTCGCCAACGGCAGCACGCTGGCGATGGGCCTGTCGCCGTGCCAGCCGCCGGCGCTGCTTCGGGCCCTCGCGGATCGCGCCAAGGCCAGGAACATCGAGCGGCGTCAAGGTCTACTACTCGGTCTCGGGACGTCACCTCCGCAACACGATCCTTCGGTTCGAGCACCTCCGCCGTTTCGAACCGTACTGCCTGTTCTTCGGCGCCACCGAGCGTGAGCTGGCGACTCGCGCCCGCGCCGAGGGACGCGGCAAGATCGTCAACTTCGTCCCCAACTTCTTCTTCGAGCTCGATCGCGTCGATTCCCGAGCATCGCACAGTCGACACCTTCATCACCACCGTGTCGCCGATGGACGACGACGGCTACTTCAGCCTCGGCACCAACAGCGACTACTCGTGCGTCATGTCGCCGCCAGTGCCACGCGCATCGTCGTCGAGGTCAACCGGCACATGCCGGCGGTGCGCGGTGCCGGCGCAGATTCACGTCTCCGAGGTCGCGGCGATCGTCGAGAACGACACGCCGCTCGAGGAGTTTCCGGTCGCCGCCGCCGAAGGAGCTGGACCCGATCGTCGCGCGCAATGTCGTCGAGCTGATTCCCGACGGCGCCACGCTGCAGATGGGAATTGGCAGCCTGCCCAGCGTCGTCTGCCGCGTGCTCGATCGCCACAACGACCTCGGCATCCACACCGAGCTGCTGACCCCGCCGATGGCGAAGCTGATGGAGCAGGGGATCGTCACCAACCGGTGCAAGAAGCTCGACACCGGCAAGACGATCTTCACCTTCGCGCTCGGCGATCGCCGTCTCTACGACTACATGAACGGGCATCCCGCCATCGAGGGCCGTCCCGGTCTCCTACGTCAACGATCCCAAGGTGATCGCGCAGCAGGATCGGTTCGTGTCGATCAACTCGACGCTGGAGATCGACCTGACCGGACAGTGCAACTCCGAGTTCCTGAACGGCTACCAGTACAGCGGTGCCGGTGGACAGGTGGACTTCGTGCGCGGCGCCTACGCGTCGCGCGGCGGCAAGTCGTTCATGGTGCTGCAGCTCCACGGCAGCCGACGGCGCGGTGTCGCGGATCGTGCCGCGGCTGCACGGGCCGGTGACCACGTCGCGGATGGACGTGCACTGGGTGGTCACCGAGCACGGCGCGGTGTGTCTCAAGGGAAAGTCCGAAGCGGAGCGCGCCGCGGCGCTGATCTCGATTGCCGCGCCGCAGTTCCGCGATCAGCTCCGATTCGAAGCGGCGCGGGTCCGGTGAGCGCGGCCGGCACAGGCGTTGCGATGAAGGGGGAAGTCGAGATGCAGACAGTCGAAGCGGTTACCGACAGGCGCCGAAACCCTCGTTCTGGTGGAGGTTCGCGGCAACGTCGGTCTGATCACCTTGAATCGGCCGCGGGTGTTCAACGCGCTGTGCGACGCGCTCACCAACCAGTTGACAGCCGCTCTCGATCGTGCTCGAGGTCGAACGACGCCGTCGGCGCGATCGTGCTGACCGGCAACGAGAAGGCATTCGCTGCCGGCGCCGACATCAAGGAGATGAAGAGCCGTTCGTTCGTCGACGTCTATCTCTCGGACTTCATCACCACGTCGTGGGAGCGGATCACGCGGTGCCGCAAGCCGATCATCGCTGCCGTCGCCGGCTACGCGCTCGGCGGCGGCTGCGAGCTGGCGTTGATGTGCGACTTCATCCTCGCCGCCGAGACGGCCCGTTTCGGTCAGCCGGAGATCACGATCGGCATCCTGCCGGGCGCCGGCGCGACGCAGCGGCTGCCGCGGTTCATCGGCAAGTCGAAGGCGATGGACATGATCCTCACCGGCCGGATGATCGACGCCGACGAGGCGGAGCGGATGGGCCTCGTCGCCCGGGTCATTCCGGCGGAGAAGCTGCTCGACGAGGCGGTCGCCACTGCCGCAGCACATCGCGTCGCTGTCGCGTCCGGCGGTGCTCCTCGCCAAGGAATGCGTGAATCGCGCCTACGAGACCAGCCTGGCGGAAGGCATCCGGTTCGAGCGCCGCATGTTCCATGCCTCGTTCGCGACCGAAGGGCAGAAGGAAGGCATGACCGCGTTCGTCGAGAAGCGCCCGGCCGCGTATTCGAATCGTTGATGGAGGTGACGCCGGGAGTGGTCCGAGTGATCGGCGGACACACGACTCAGTTGAGACGCTCCGTTAGGAGGTCGCGTGGCTGCAGAAATCCAGATTCCACCCATCATCAAGTTCGGCTGCGGGCTGCTGCCGGAAGTGCCGGCGATTGCCATCCGGCTGAAGTGCACGCGCCCGCTGATCGTCACCGATCGTTTCATGGTCGAGCAGGGCCCGCCCGGGCTCCTCGCCGACGCCCTGCGGCAGGCCGGGCATCGACTGCGCGATCTTCGCGGACACGGTGCCCGACCCGACCAGCGATGTCGATTGCCGCCGGCGTCGCGGCCTACCAGTGCCGGCGGACACGACTGCGCTCATCAGCATCGGCGGCGGCAGCCCGATCGACACCGCCAAGGCGCATCGCGATGATCGCCGCCAACGGCGGCCACCCGCGCGACTACAAGGTGCCGAACCCGATCCCGAAGTCCTGTCCGCCGCATATCGCGATTCCGACCACGGCCGGGACCGGATCGGAGGTGACGCGCTTCACCGTCATCATCGACTCGGAACGCAACGAGAAGATGCTGATTGCCGGCGGCGCGCTGCTGCCGACGGCGGCCGTGGTCGACTACGAGCTGTCGATGACCATGCCGCCGCGCCTGACCGCGGACACCGGCACCGATTCGCTCACCCACGCCATCGAGGCCTACGTCAGCCGCAAGGCGAATCGCCTTCACCGACGGCGTCGCGCTGGCCGCGATGAAGACCATCTGGGACGAGCTGCCGATCGCCTTCAACGAACCCTCCAACCGCAAGGCACGCGAGGCGATGATGGTGGCCGCGACGATGGCCGGGATTGCGTTCTCGAACGCCAGCGTGGCGCTGGTCCATGGCATGAGCCGGCCGATCGGCGCCTTCTTCCACGTGCCGCACGGGCTGTCGAATGCGATGCTGTTGCCGGCCGTGACAGCGTTTCTCCGCCGATGCCGCAGCGGAGCGCTATGCTGATTGCGCCCGGGCGATGGGCATTGCCGAGGCGTCCGAGCCGACGCCGTCCGCTGTCCGGAAGCTGGTCGAGGCGCTGTACAGACGGAACCAGGAGCTGCAGGTCCCGTCGCCGAAGCAGTACGGGATTTCCGAGGAGAAGTACTTCGAAGCGATTCCAGTGATGGCGGCCCAGGCTCTGGCCTCGGGCTCGCCCCAGAACAATCCGCGCATTCCGACCGCCGACGAGATCCAACAGCTCTATCGGCAGGTCTGGGCTTAGCCGGCTGCTGAACGGCGCAGCCTGACGTGAAGAGTGAGAGGTGAGAAGTCGAGAAGCGAGAGCTCTGCAATCGAAGATCGGGCCGCCGGCGCGGCGGTTTCCGACATACCCCACTTCATCGGACGGCCAGGCGGTTGCCGGCAGCTCCGGGCGGTCGGGTGACGTCTACAACCCGGCGACCGGCAGGCTCACCGGCCGCGTCGCGTTTGCCACGCAAGGCCGATGTCGACCGCGCGGTCGCGGCCGCGACCGCGGCGCTTTCCTGCTTGGGCGGCGGCGCCACCGCTCCGGCGCGCCCGCATCCTCAACCGGTTCCGCGAGCTGCTCGAGCGCGACCAGACTCGGCTCGCCGCGGTCATCACCGCCGAGCACGGCAAGGTCGCTTCCGACGCCGCCGGCGAGATGCAGCGCGGCATCGAGGTGGTCGAGTTCGCCACCGGTATCCCGCAGCTGCTCAAGGGCGAGTTCACCGAGGAAGTCGGCACGGGCGTCGACAGCCACTCGATCCGCCAGCCGCTCGGCGTGGTTGCCGGCATCACGCCGTTCAACTTCCCGGCGATGGTGCCGCTGTGGATGTTCCCGGTCGCGCTCGCGTGCGGCAACACCTTCATCCTGAAGCCAAGCGAGAAGGATCCGTCGCTGTCGATCGAGCTGGCGCAAGCTGCTGAAGGAAGCCGGTCTGCCCGACGGTGTCTTCAACGTCGTCAACGGCGACAAGGAAGCCGTCGACGCGCTGCTCGAACACCCCGGCGATCGAGGCGATCAGCTTCGTCGGATCGACACCGATCGCCGAGTACATCTACTCGCACGGGCACCGCGACCGGCAAGCGCGTGCAGGCGCTCGGCGGCGCCAAGAACCACATGGTCGTGATGCCGGACGCCGATCTCGACCAGGCAACCGATGCGCTCGTCGGCGCTGCCTACGGCTCGGCGGGCGAGCGCTGCATGGCGATCTCGGTCGCGGTCGCCGTTGGCGAGCCGCTGGCCGACGAGCTGGTCGTCGCGTGTCAAGGATCGACTGACGACACTGAAGGTCGCGCCCGGCGATGAGCCCGGCGCCGAGATGGGCCCGCTGGTGACCGATGCCCACCTGCAAGCGGGTGCGCGGCTACATCGACCTCGGCGTCGAGGAGGGCGCGGAGCTGGTCACCGACGGCCGGCCCGCGCCGCTTGCATTCGGACGGGTTCTTCCTGGGCGCGACGCTGTTCGATCGGGTGACGCCGTCGATGCGCATCTACCAGGAGGAGATCTTCGGTCCGGTGCTGTCGGTCGTGCGCGTGCCCGACTTCGACGCCGCGCTGCAGCTGGTCAACGATCACGAGTACGGCAACGGCACCGCCATCTTCACCCGCGACGGCGACGTCGCCCGCGTGTTCAGCAGCAAGGTGAAGGCCGGGATGGTCGGCGTCAACGTGCCGATTCCCGTGCCGATGGCGTTCCACTCTTTCGGCGGCTGGAAGCGATCCTGTTCGGCGACCACTACGTGCACGGTCCCGAAGGCGTGCGCTTCTACACGCGGCTCAAGACGATCACGAGCGCGATGGCCGACCGGCATTCGCAAGGGCGCCGAGTTCAAGATGCCGGTGATGAGCTGAGTGACCGGGCGTGACCTCGCACGAACTGCTGACATCCGGTGAGTTCAGGCATCTCGTGACGCGGCGGTGGCGGGTGTCGTTGACACTCACCGCCGCCCTGTTCGTTCGTCTACTACGGGTTCATCATTCTCGTTGCCACCAACCGGGCGATGCTGGCGACGCGCGTCGGCGACGTCGACCACGCTCGGGATTGTGATCGGCGTGGCGGTGCTCGTTCTTCTCGTGGCTGCTGACGGCGGCCTACGTCGTGTGGGCAAATCGCCACTACGATCCCGAGGTTGACCGGCTGCGCGCGCGGCTGCACGCCGACCAGGGCGGCGCTGAGATCGTCCGATGACGTCGACGGCCATTGGAACACCCGACCGCGTCGGCAATCGCATTCTTCCTGCTGATCGTCGCGCTCACGCTGGCGATCACCTACTGGGCGGCGCGACGGACCCGATCGACCGCGGACTTCTACGCCGCCGGCCGGTCGGTCAGCCCGCTGCAGAACGGGTTCGCCCTGGCCGGCGACTACATGAGCGCAGCCTCGTTTCTCGGCATCGCCGGGCTGGTCGCGCTGAGCGGCTACGACGGGATGATCTACGCCACCGGCTGGATCGTCGGCTGGCCGGCGCTGATGTTCTTCATCGCCGAGCCGCTGCGGAATCTCGGCAAGTTCACGTTCGCCGATGTCGTTGCGTTCCGGTTGCAGCAGCGGCCGGTCCGGATCGCGGCTGCGTTCGGCGGCATACTGACGCTGCTCTTCTACACGATTGCGCAGATGGTCGGCGCCGGCAATCTGGTGACGCTGATGTTCGGCATCTCGTACGAGTCCGCGGTCGTCATCGTCGGCGTGGTCATGCTGCTCTACGTGCTGTTCGGCGGGATGATCGCGACCACGTGGGTGCAGATCATCAAGGCGATCCTGCTGCTCGGCGGCGTCACCGTGCTGACGGTGCTCGTGCTCGCGCGAGTTCGAGTTCTCGGTGACGTCGCTGTACGCGGCGGTGGCGCAGCGTTACGGCCAGCGCGCGCTCGAGCCCGGCGGTCTCGTCACCGACCCGGTCGACGCGGTATCCCTCGGCCTCGCCTTGATGTTCGGCCTGCTCGGACTGCCGCACATCCTGATGCGCTTCTACACCGTGCCGGATGCCAAGGCGGCCCGCAAATCGGTGCTCTACGCCACCGGCTTCATCGGCTACTTCTACCTGATCATCCCGATCGTCGGATTCGGCGCCTCGGCGCTGCTGGGCAGCGACGAGATCCGGCGGATGGATGCCGGCGGCAACATGGCCGCGCCGATGGTGGCCGAGCTGCTCGGCGGAACGCCATTCCTGGGGTTCATCGCCGCCGTGGCCTTCGCGACGATCCTCGCAGTGGTCGCCGGGCTCACCCTGGCCGGCGCCAGCGCCTTGTCCCACGACATCTTCCTGCACGTCGTGCGAAACGGGAAGGCGACCGAGTACGAGCAGGTTCGCGTCGCGCGCGCTGCGACCGTCGTGTTCGGCGCCGTTGCCGTCCTGCTCGGCATCGCGTTCAAGGGCCAGAACGTGGCCTTCATGGTCGGCCTGACGTTCGCGGTCGCGGCGAGCGCGAACTTCCCGCCGCTGCTGCTGTCGATCGTGTGGCGGCGCTTCAATACCACCGGGGCCGTCTGCTGCGATCGTCACCGGCGCGCTGACTGTCGGTCACGCTCATCGTCCTGAGCCCGACGGTCTGGGTGGATATCCTCAAGAACGCTGCGGCGATCAGCCCGCTTCGCAACCCGGCGATCATCTCGATGACGGCCGCATTCATCGCCGGCGCCGTCGGCTCGATGGCGACCCGGGAGGCGCGAGCCGAATCGCTCTTCGATACCGAGAAGCTGCGTGTCTATCTGGGCGTCGGCGCCGAATGACAAGGCAAAAGGCAGAAGGCAGAAGGCAGAAGGCAAAGGCCAAAAGGCAGGCACACAATGCGGCGAGTAACCAGCCTGTGGATGGGAACAGCGGCGGCAGCAGTGGCGGTCCTCGCGGCGGGGCAGCTCGGCCGGGGCGAACAGACGGCCGGCGCGCCGGTGCCCGGGGCGGTGACGCCTCGGGCCGAGCTGTACACGCTCGAGAACGCGCTGCTGCGCTGGCCGCTGCCGACAGGCGAGGAACGCTACGCGCCGATCGACGGCAAGCGCATGCACAAGGATGTCGTCGAGCAGGCGGCGATCTCGCGCCGCTATCGCGATCAGGGGCATCCGAAGTTCTGGGGCCGGATCACCGGGACCTCGTCGGACGCGGAGAGCGCCGAGTGGCTGGCCGGCGAAGTTCAAGGCGGCCGGCCTGACCGACGTCCGCATTCAGCCGCTCGATCTCGAACCGCAGTGGATGCCGCAGACGTGGGACATCGTCGGTGACCGGCGGCGGCAAGACGATCCGCGTCGAGTCGGCCCAGCCGCACTACGGCGCGGCCGGCCTGCCCGCCGGCGGGATCGACGTCGAGGCCGTGTACGCCGGCCTGGGAAGCGAGGCCGACTTCGCCGGCAAGGACGTGCGCGGCAAGGCCGTGTTCGTCTTCAACCAGACCGGACTGCGCAACGAAGGCGCGGTGCGCCGGGCCGACGAGCAAAGGCGCGTCGGTCGATCTTCGAAGTCGACATGCTGCCGGGCAACATGCGCTACCAGGCGTATCCGTCAGGCACCAAGGCGCCGGCCTTCGAGGTCGGCAGCGACGACGGCTACGCGGTCCGCGACCTGATCGCGTCGCTTCCGGCCGGGCAGGCGGCGCGCGTCAAGGCCTCGTTCGAGATGCAGATGAGTGCCGAACCTCAAGACGGCGCTGGTCTGGGGCACGCTGCAAGGGCGCGACCGACGAGACGATCTACCTCGTCGCCCATCGCGACGGGTGGTTCGACGCTGCCGGTGACAACGCCGGCGGCGTGGCGTCGATCATCGGCCTGGCCGAGTTCTACGCGAAGGTGCCGCAGGCCCAGCGCCGCCGGACGCATCGTGTTCGTCGGTCTCGACGGCCATCACAACTCCGGCCCCGGGGCCGGCGTCGGCCGCCGCTGGATGTGGGACAACCGGCAGACGCTGTTCCCGAAGACGGCGCTGATGATCAACGCCGAGCATCCGTCCACGATCCAGACGACCGTCCGGCCGCGCTACGGCCGCCGAGAACGCGATCGCCTGGAGCAACACCCACATGCCGCAGCAGTGGTACGCCGGCGGGCCGTCGCGCCGCAAGCTCGAGACGATTGCGGTCAACGCGTTCCGCCAGTTCGGCGCGAGCATGTATCTCGATCCGAACCCGCGGCCGCCGGCCGGCGATCTCGGCGCGTTCTTCCGCGGCGTGCCGGGCGTCGCGACGAGCGAGTTCTACCACTACTTCCACACCGACGCCGAGACCCCGGACACGGTGCCGTGGACCGGCCTCGAGGCGACGACGCGCGCCTACGCGAAGATCATCGACGAGGTGAACAAGCTCGAGCTCGGCGATCTGCAGCGCCCCGAAGAGCCGCTGCCTCCGGCCAGGACCACGCCGCCCGCCGCCGAGCGCTGACCGTTTGGGCCGGCCGCCTTCGCGCTGCCGGCCACCCTCCTTCCCATTACCGCCGGCACGCGCCCGTAGTCCGGGATTACGCCGGCTGTAGTCACCACGCCTACGTCGCCGTCGTCTCGACGCTCGGGGACGAAGGGACATGGTGTGACTAGCAGCCCATGACACCGGTTGCTAGGCTGCGACCGCGAGATCCGAGAGCACGGGGATTGTGTGCGACCGACGCTGGCAGGCCTCAGGACGGTCGCTGCAGTCGTCGTGAGTTGACGGTCGGTGGCCACAGGAGTTCCCCAGGGCGACGCAGTCGCTCGAGCCCGTGAGCCGAACCATGCTCTGCAGGAGGCGCGATATGACGGTTGTCCCATCGGCTGTTGTCGTGCGGCATTCTGCTGCTCGCGGTCCTCGTGCTCGGCCGCGAACAGCTCGGCGCAAGGAGTCGGCGGCGGCATCGTCGGCACCGTCAACGATCAGAGCGCAGGGCGTGTTGCCCGGCGTCACGGTCACCGTCACCGGGCCGGCGCTCATGGGCACGCGAAGCGACGTGACGGGTGCCGGACGGCAGCTACCGGCTGCCGAACCTGCCGCCTGGCAGCGACTACAGCCTGCTCTTCGAGCTGGTCGGGTTCGGCAGCTTCAAGCGCGAAGGCGTCCGTCTCGACGTCGGCTTCACCGCAACCATCAACGCGACGCTGAGTCCGGCGAGCCTCGAGGAGACCGTCATCGTCAGCGGCGCCTCTCCGGTCGTGGACGTCACCGCCTCGCGCGTCGCCACTCACCTGAACGCGGAGCAGATCTCGACGGTGCTGGTCGGCTCGCGCGACTACGCCGCGGTCATGGCGCAGGTGCCGGGCGTGCTGAACACCCGCGTCGACGTCGGCGGCGCGAACGCGACGACGATGCAGGCCTACCGCGCCTACGGCCTCGACGGCGGCCGCGGTGAGATCGAGGGCATCAACAGCAGCCAGTTCGGCTCCGGTGGCCTGCTCGGCTACTCCGACATGGAGGCGTTCGACGACATGGCCGATCAACACCACCGGCAACAGCGCCGAGACGCCGGTGCCGGGCACGTTCGTCAACGTGGTCTCGAAGGCGGGCGGCAACGCCTACCACGGCTCCGCCTACATCGACTACCAGCAGGACGAGCTTCGGCACGACCAACATCGACGACGACCTGATCGCTCGCGGGCTGACCAGCAGCGGCGACGTCGACGTCCACGACCTGAACAAGTTCCAGCTGTTCCGCGACGTCAGCGCCAACGTCGGCGGGTTCATCATCAAGGACAAGCTCTGGTGGTTCGGCGCCGTGCGCCACACCCAGCTCAATCGCCGCTACCCGGTGCTGATCGACGACATCGCGATCACGACGATTCCCGCCTATACCGGGAAGCTCACCTACAACCTGAACCAGAGTCACAAGGTGACGGCGCTTCTACACCTGGTCGAACAAGATCTTCAAGAACTACGGCGTCGGCGACGGCGCGACGGCGCGGATCGTCACCGCCGACGCGCTGATCGACGAGACGCTATCCGAACGCCACGATGTCGTTCACCTACGAGGCGGTCCTCGGCCGGACGATGGTCCTGTCGGTGCGCGGCGGGCACTGGGGCGACTTCGGCGACTACAAGGGCAAAGGGGCGAACCAGCGCTACGACGACGCCGGCGCGAACCGGCTGTATGGCAGCATCCCGACCCGCTTCGACGAGCGGGACCGGCCGCAGGTGAACGGCTCGCTGACCTACTTCAAGGACGGGTGGGGCGGGACACACTCCTTCAAGGTCGGCGGGGAGTTCCAGCACGAGCAGCAGCGGTACTCGACCACGGCGTTCGGTCCGAGCAACGTGATCCTCTACATGACCAACAATCGGCCGACGCAGGTCGACGTCTACCTGGTGCCGAATGCGACGCGGGCGGTCGGCCGCGCCAAGAGCGTGTATCTGACCGACAACTGGAGGGTCAACTACGCGCCTGACGTTCAACCTGGGCTACCGGTTCGACCAGTACACGAACTACGTGCCGGAGCAGGTCGGCCCGCAGGGGTACGAGTTCCCGCAGATCGAGGCCCGACGTGGAACCTGTCGGCGCCGCGCGTCGGCGGCGTGTTCGCGCTGACCGACGACCAGAAGACCCTGGTCAAGGCCAGCTACGGGATGTATTGGGAGAATCCGGGATTCACGCTCGCCAACCAGGGCAATCCGAATCCCGAACAACAACTTCACGCGGTACGAGTGGATCAACCCGACGCCGATCTACGACCAGGACGGCCTTCCGATCTACGAAGGGCCGCAGCAGCTCGGGCGCGTGCTCTCGGTCTCGGGCGCGCGGGCCGACTTCTCGCCGGCCGTGACCTACGATCCCGACCTGAAGAACCAGTACACGCATTCCTCGTCGGTGTTCTTCGAGCGTGAGATCGGCGCCAACTTCGGCGTGCGGACCGGCTTCGTCTGGAACGGCGATGCGGAACCCGCGCACCATCGTCAACACCAACCAGCCGTTCGAGGCGTTCAACCAGCCGATCAGCATCCCGAACCCCGGACCCGACGGCGCGGTGCTCACCGCCGACGACGGCGCCCCGGTTACCGCCTACAACCTCGACCCGGCGTATCTGCCGCTGCCGGTCGTGCAGGTCGTCAAGAACGGCTACGTGACCAACAGCGACTTCTACACCTGGGAAGTCACGGCGACAAAGCGGCAGTCCAACCGCTGGTCGCTGCTGGCGAGCTTCTCGAACATGTGGAGCCGCCAGGGTATCGTGAGCCTGACGCCGAACGCGTGGATCAACACGACCGACGGGCGCGACGCGTACTCGGAGTGGCAGGTGCGGCTGTCGTCGAACCTCCAGGTGTGGAAGGGCATCGAGATGACGCCGATGCTGCGCGCGCAGGCAGGCCGTCCCTACGCGCCGACGTTCATCGCCCGGCTGAACTACAACACCAGCGTGCCGATCTATGCGTCGCCCCGGGGCGAACAGCGCAACGACAACGTTGCGGTGTTCGACATCCGGGTCGCCAAAGTCTGTGCAGGTTCGGCCAGAGCAAGAAGCTGCGCGGGTTCCTCGACGTCTACAACATCACCAATACCAACGCGGTCCAGGACATGACGGTCAGCTACGGCAGCAACTTCCGTCGTCCATCGCTGATCAGCGGCCCGCGGATCGCCCGCATCGGCGTCCGGTTCGAGTTCTAGCGGAGACGAACATGAAAAGACTGCTTCCGGCCATGGCCACGGCCTCGAGCCTGATGGCGATCGCGTTCACCAGCGCCGCGCTCGTCGCGCAGCAACCGCAGCAGGGGCCGGCGGCGCCGCCGCGCCACCCGTCCCCGGCGAACCTGGATCAGGCCACGCTCGACGACATGCTGATCCGATTTCCGCTGCCTGCCGGGCAGGAGGCCTACGCCGACCTCGACGGCAAGCAGATGCACCGCTACGTCGTCGAGCAGGCGCAAGATCGCCCGGCGCTACCGCGATCAAGGCCATCCGAAGTTCTGGGGGCGCATCATCGGCACCTCGGCGGATGCCGAGGACGTGGAGTGGATGCTGGCGAAGTTCAAGGCTGCCGGCCTGACCGACGTGCGCAGCCAGCCGCTCGATCTGGTCCCGCAGTGGTTCCCGCAGTCCTG
This sequence comes from uncultured Acidobacteriota bacterium, assembly GCA_963709325.1. GTDB lineage: Bacteria > Acidobacteriota > Vicinamibacteria > Vicinamibacterales > UBA2999 > VFZN01. The sequence continues at coordinate 3,138,273 of CAVPVV010000003.1, forward strand.
GGAAGTGACGCTGACCGGCGGCGGCAAGACGATCTCGCTGGAGTCGCGCGCAGCCCGACTACGGCACGGTTGGCACGCCGCCGGAGGGAATGGATCTCGAGGCGGTCTACGTCGGGCTTGGCAGCGAAGCCGACTTCAGCGGCCGTGACGTCAAGGGTAAGGCGGTGTTCGTGTTCTCGATGCTCGGCGCGCCCAACGAAGGCGCGGTGCGGCGGGCCAGCGAGAAAGGCGCGGCAGCGATCTTCGAGGTCAACATGCTGCCGGGCAACGCCCGCTACCAGGCGTACCCGGCCCGGACCACCGGGCCGGCCTTCACCGTCGGCCACGACGACGGCAATGCGGCGCGCGAGATCATCGGCGCCATGCCGGCCGGCCAGTCAGCGCGGCTGAAGGTGAAGCTGAACGTCCAACGCGTGCCGAACCTGAAGACCGCGCTCATCTGGGGCACGCTGCCCGGCGCCACCGACGAGACCATCTACATCATGGCCCACCGCGATGGCTGGTTCGACGCGTCAGGCGACAACGCCGGCGGCGTGGCCACGATGATCGGCCTCGCCGAGCATTACGGCAAGGTGCCGCAGGCGCAGCGCAAGCGGACGATGGTGTTCGTCGCGCTCGACGGCCACCACAACTCGGGCGAGGGCTCGGCAGTCGGCAATCAGTGGATCATCGCAGAACAAGCAGAAGCTGTTCGCCAAGACCGCGCTCGCGATCAACGTCGAGCATCCCTCGACGATCCAGACCCAGTCGCGGCCGCGTTACTACAACGCCAACGAGATCGTGTGGGGCAATACCTACATGCCGCAGCAGTGGTACGCCGGCGGTCCGTCGCGGCCCGAGCTCCAGAAGATTGCCGTCGCGCCTTCAAGCAGTTCGGCGCGACGATGGATCTCTACCCCAACCCGACGCCGCCGGCCAGCGACATGAGCTCGTTCTTCCGGTTCCTGCCCGGCATCGACACCGGGGAGTACCACCACTACTTCCACACCGACCTGGAAACGCCGCAGACGGTGCCGTGGACGGGGCTCGAGGCCTCGGCACGCGCCTACGCGAAGATCATCGACGAGGTGAACAAGCTCCCGCTGAGCATGTTCCAGCGCCCGGAGGAGCCGACGCCGACGGCCCAGGCTCAGGCCGCGCCCCCAGCGTCACGCGCCGGCCGCCCGCAGTAACCGGCGGACCGGCCGCCAGACGCGCTCGAGCACCGGATGCTTCACGGCCCGAGACTCACATCGTGTGTCTACCAACGCCGGGCCGAAGGGGAAAGGTGCGATGGATCCGCGGTGCCCACCGTCACGCATGCGCCTCGCGTGTGAAGCACACCGCGGATCGACCGTTGACGTCCCGCCGGCACGGGTTCTCGTCGATCACGTCGTCGAGTGGTGCACGGTGATCAGGTTGTCCACGCCGAACGATCCGGACACGCCTCGCGCCGCCAGGTTCGCGGCGGTGCGGTCCGCCTCGCTATCCACGACGCCGAGGAGCTGGATCCGGCCGCCCTTCACGATGATGTGAATCGGGTAGTTGCCGATCGGCTCGAGGCCCGGGACCTGGCGCCAGCGGAGACCGTCGCGGTGTCCCCACAGCAGCCCGCCGCCCGGCGCGTAGCGCGACAGGAACGCGTTCGTGTAGATCGCATAGAACGCGCGCCACCGCAGGTCGTCGTCGAACTGCGAGAGCGGCAGCTCCTCAATCTGATCGTTGACGTCGTCAACCCCGGCGATGCGCTTTACTGCCCGCTCGGCGTCGTGCTTGAGGCCGACGGCATAGGCAAAGCCCGACAGCGTCACCGTCCCGCGGTCGTAGTCGACGCTGATGGCGTCGAACGGCCCGTAGTACGGCAGCCGCAGGATGGCCTCCTTGATGTCGTCCAGCGGCGTATCGGCCGCCCGGGCGGGCAACGCCGACGGCCCGGCGAGCAGCAGCGCCGCCGCCAGGACGTATCTCATGTGCTTCATGACTCGTCTCTCCTTATCGCTCTGATCGGTGAGACGCTCGGGCGGCTGTCGATGCGCTGTCGCGAGCATGACATCTCCGACAGGTTCGCCGGTGGACGGCAATGGCGTCACGGATCTCGGAGACCAGGGAGGGCAGGCTGCTCGGTGAGACGAAAGTGCCGGGCCAGAGGCGGGCATGAAGGTCGGCCTTGGAAACCGCCTCCGGCCGTCGTTCGATCAGCATGGCGAGGAGATCGAACGCCTTGTTCGACACGTGCACTTCGGTGTCGTCCACCCACAACTGACGTGACGCCGCGTCAAATCCGAGATCGCCGAATCGCAATCGCACGACGCCTCCCAGCCACGGACGCCGGCTATTCTACGCTGCCGCGCTCGGGCGGATAGCCCCGCGCGCCTAAGTCAGGCAGTCACGACTCGCCTCCGAACCGCAACCGCACCAGCATGTACGCGCCCCAACCCATCGGACCGAGCATCAACGTCAGGAACAGGCACGGCACCAGCAGCCACCGTGGCACTCCGCGGCTGACGCTGTCGCGCGCTTCCCAGGTGCCAGTCAGCAGGTCGAACGCGAGGTAGTGGAGCCACCCTGCGAGGACCAGCCACGGGTTCGTGAAGAGCGCTGTGACACCGGCCAGGGTCGAGAAGCTGCCTTCGGCCCGCGGCAGCACCGCGATCACGATCGCGGCGTAGGCGACGGCAAACAGTGCTGGTGCCGCGGTGCCGGTGACGACGTGAGTGACCCAGCGCCTGGTGGGCAACGCGGCCAGCACGATCCAGCAGAGAAGTGAAACGGTGTTGGCGATCGTGAAGAGTTGATCGGGGGTCATCGCGAGGCTCCTCAAATGGTTGTGATCGCTCGAGGCTGGCGGACGTTGGTGAACCAGGCCAGGCTCGCGGCCGCGACGGTCGCGATGGCCCAGGTCGTCAGTTGAACGATAGTGGCCGAATCCGGCCCGACCAGCGGCACGCCGCGCAGGGCTTGAATCAGCAGGATGCCGAACAACCCGGCGTAACTCGCTGCCGCGACCAGCACCAGCCGCTCGCGAACCTTGTCGCGCAGGCCGGCGCGCCCGAGCAGGACCGCAACGATCGCCAGCGCCTGCAGCGCGTGCAGGCCCACGAAGTGCGGCACGCGCACGTCGCCGTGCTCGGTACTCCACCCGGTGCCCGGCAGCCCGGGACCACCGTCCGGCCCGCCGACGGTGTGCGCCCCGGCGGTGGTCATGCGCGCGCCGGCGCGCGCTGCGTCGAGCTGCGCCGTGGTCGGCCTGGTCATCAGCCCGCCGGTGAGTGCGCCGGCGATTGTCAGTGCCATGCCGAATCGCAACGCCCAGCCCAGTGACAGGTCGGCGAACCGAGTCCGCCAGAGCGCGACGGCGACGGCAATCGTTGACAGCGTCTGGGCAACAATCGCGGCGCCCATCACTCCGAAGGCGATGCCATCAGCCGGCGTGCTGACGTTGAAGTGGCTCGTCGTCCCGCGCCAGGCCTGGGTCCCGATGATCCCCATCTCCAGCACTACCGTCAGGGCGGTCGCCCAGCCGATTACCCGCCGCATCCTCGGCCAATCGGGGAGGAAGGTGAAGATCCACGCCAGGGTCAGCGTGTAGATCGCGATCGACACCGCGAACTTGGCCGGCTTCAGCCACGCCGGCGCGCCGGCGATCACGGTGGGATCGAATGCCAGCCCGGCAACGGCTCCCGCGAGGACCGGCAGCATCAGCGCCGCGGTGCCGACCAGCTCGGGACTGGTCTGCCATAGACGTCGGATCATGAGCCTTGCTCCTTGCTAATGTGACCACTGTCAACATCAACTTACATCTAGGTGTTGACGGTGTCAACATTAACCGATACGATCGCCCTCGATGACTGGTTCCCTGCCAAGGCGGCCGCGGAAGAAGCGGGCCGATCGGTATCACCATGGCGACCTCCGCCGTGCGCTCGTGGACGAGGCGCTGCGGACCATCGATCGCCACGGGGTGGAGGCCCTGACTCTCCGCGGGGTCGGCGAGGCCCTCGGGGTATCCCGGACGGCGCTGTACCGCCACTTCACCGACAAGCAGGCGCTCGTCGCGGCAGTGGCCCGCGAGGGCTTCCGCACGTTTCGACTGGCGCTGGTGGACGCCTGGGAACGTCACGGCCGCGGCCGGGCCGGCTTCGAGGCGATGGGCGAGGCCTACCTGCGCTTCGCGCTCGATCACCCGTCCCACTACCGCGTGATGTTCGGCCGCTTCGTCGAGTCGCAGGCCTGCGATCCGGGGCTCGCCGAGGACGCCAACGGTGCCTTCGAGGCGCTCGTAGCCGCGCTCGTGGACCAGCAGCGCACCGGCGAGGTGCGAGACGACGATCCCGTCCGGCTGGCGCAGTTCGTCTGGTCGGTCACCCACGGAGTGGCGATGCTGGCTATCGATGGACAGCTGCGCGACGTCGATTCCACACTCGCGCTGAACCGCTTCGCAATCGATCGGCTTCGCGGCGCGCTCGCTCCGGGCGATCCCGCCGATCCGCTGCCGCCGGCCGCCGCCTGAATCGTGCGATAGTCTTGCCGTCGCGGTCAGGGCGACGGAAAGGCGTCGTATGAAGCGGCCACGGAGCTGGTTCGTGTTCCTGGCTCTCGTCGTGTCGATCGGGTTGGGCGACGAACGGACCGGGGCGCAGCGCCGCCGGCTCGTCACCGGCGAACACTCCGGGCGGATGGGCGATTACGAAGTGGTGCCCGACTGGCCGAAGCCGTTGCCCGATACCGACCTCTCGCACGACGGCTGGACCTGGGGATCCGGGGCGCGGCGTGTGGGCCGAGAGTCCCGACAAGGTGTGGGTGATGCAGCGCGGCGAGATCGAGCTGCCGCCCGGCGCCGAACCGTGGATCTGCGTCGTGCCTGCTGAAGCCGCGCCGCACCAACACCGGCCGGCGCGACTATTCCGGCACGCCGTATCCCGCTACAAGCTGCGGCGTCATCACCTCGTCTTCGCCGTCGATCGCGACGGCAAGACGATCGTCGAGTGGCTGCAGCACGACAAGTACCTGGCGCCGCCGCGCGGCACGGGCCTCGGCGAGATGGGCCGCGGACCGCACAAGATCCTGATGAACCCCTACGATCCCGAGAAGCACATCTGGATCGTCGACGACGACATGCACGAGATCAACATCTTCACCAACGACGGCAAGCTGGTGAAGACGATGGGCGAGCGAGGCGTGCCGGGCCGCGGCCCGAACAACTTCAACCGGCCGACCGACATCGCCTGGCTGCCCGACGGCACGTTCTTCGTCGCCGACGGTTACGCCGGTATGCGCGTCGCGAAGTTCGACCAGGAACGGCAAGTTCCTGATGGACTGGGGCCAGCCGCCGGTCGACCCGAACAACCCCGGCCCGAACGAGTTCTGGTCGGTGCACAGCATCGGCATCAGCCGCGACCGGCGCCTCTTCGTCGCCGATCGCGAGCATCACCGGATGCAGGTGTTCGACGAGAACGGCAAGTTCCTCGACGATGTGGCCGACCGGCCACAACTCGTCGGTGCTCGCGCACATCGTCACCGAGGACGACTTCGTGTGGGTCGCGGACTGGACCACGGACCGCCTCGTCAAGTACGACCTCGACGGCCACTACATTCTCGACATCGGCGGACCACGGCGCCCTGCCCGGCCAGTTCGACGGCGTACACCAGATCCACGTCGATTCAGGAGCGGCAATCTCTACGTCACCGAGGTGTCGAACGATCGATCGCAGAAGTTCCGGCCCCGCAAGGATGCGGATCCCGCGCAGCTGATCAAGCCGATGGTCGGCGCGCGCAGCCAGTGGAAGTGACGGCCATGGCCTCGCGCTGGATCATCGTCACCGCGATCATCGTCCTGCTCCCGCGGCTCGCGGCCGCCCAGGAGTACATCCGGGTGCCCGACCGCCAGACGCACACCGACGTCAAAGCCGAGTCCTCGTCGGGCTCGATCGTGCTCGTGCTCATTCCCAGCGGGACAACGCTGCCGATCGTCTCGCGCGACGGCGAGTGGCTGGAGGTCACGCTGTCGCCCGAATTGCGGCACACCGGCATTCCGATGCGGTGGTACAAGAACGAGCAAACGGGCTTCGTGCACGAGTCCACCGTCGAAGTTGTGAACGGAGTGCCTCCGCGGGCGCCGCCGATCATCGCCGAGCCCGCGGCGAGTCAGCCGCCGCGCGAATACGTTCGCGTGCCGGCGCGTCAAACCGAGACCGACATCAAGTCGGAGCCGAACTCGACGTCACTCGTATTGCTGCTCGTGCCGGCAGGAACGACGCTGCCGGTGGTGGGCCGCCGCGGCGAGTGGATCGAGGTGACGCTGTCGCCGGAGCTGCGCAAGGTCGGCACGCCGATGCGGTGGTACGAAAACGAGCGCACCGGGTTCGTGCACGAGTCGACGGTTGAGATGTTCAGGCGATGAGAGCAACCGCAAACGCGCGGTAGTCGTGTGGACGACGAAGGAGCTGGTGAATCACTGAATCACCTGGCGACCTGCGTCGATCTCGCGGAGAATCGCCTGGAAGCGCGGCCAACCCAAGCGTGACTAGCTCGAGGGTGCTCACCCATGCGGCCGGGATTGCCTCCAGCAGCGCGATGGACTCGTCGATCCGTCCGGCAATCAGCTGAAGGCAAACGTTCGCCGCGGGACCTGGATCTCGCGCATCACGTCCGACACGGTTCGCGGGGCGATCGACGCCAGCTCACGGACCGTATCGCCCTCGACGACCGCGACCGGAACGCCGTCGCAGTGGACGATTCGGGTGTGAATGGCGGTGCGGATGCGCTCACCGGCGGTGACGATGCCGGTGAGGTTCAACGGGTCGGCGGCGCTGATCGCGACGAGCCGCCCGTCCGCCCGCGTGCGTCGAATCTCCCGCAGCCGCTCGACGGCGTCGGGGAGCGCGAACTGCTCGCCAGACATGCCGGTGACGAAGCGGCCGCCGCGGATCTCGCCGCGGGCCTCGAGGCGGCGATAGACGCGCGCCAGCTCCCGCCACATCGCCGCGTTGGTCTCACGGGTCAGCAGCCGCCGGAACACTACGCCATACCGCCGCAGCAGGGTCCACGCCTGCAGCTCGATCGCGTCTTCGCGCGGCACCGATTCGCTCGAGGCGTTGATCTCGAGCGCGCCCCATCGGCCGTTGAAGCTGCTGTGACGGTCGCCGGCCCGCGCTCCCTCCCGCTCCGCCAGCAGGATCGCGCGCACGCCCGAGAACCCGTCCGACGTGACACGTCCCGCCGCGACCAGCGTGGCGAGCGCCTGACGCAACTCGTCGGCGTCGAGCCCGCAGGCCGGGGCGAGATCGCGGAAGAACATGGCGCCGCGGGCCTGGAGTATCGAGAGGACGCGCTCGGCCGCCTCACCGGCTGAGCGCTCTTCGCCGGCCGCTCGCAGGCTCCGCCACGCGTCCGCGTGCTCCCGCAAGAACAGCGCGATCGGCGTGGTGGAAATGAGGGTCTGCGGTACGGCGTCTCGGTCTGTCGGCGACAGACGGGCCCAGCCGGTCTCGCCGGCAAAGCACAGCATGTCGAGCATCGAGGGCTCGTACCCGTCGATGCGTGCCGGCAGCACCGCCCGTTCCCATGCGCCGGCCGCCAGCTCGTAGCCGTCGAGCGTGGCGAGCACGTGCCTCAGCCCGTCGATTCCGGTCAGTCGCGACGAGGGTTCGACATGCTGCCACCGGAACAGGAACCGCATGAAGTCGGCTGGGCTGACCGGCGCGATCTCGGCGCGCAGCCGGTTGAGCGTCGCCCGGTGAATGCGCGCCAGCAACCTGCGGTCGCACCATTCGAGCGATGCGACGCCCGCCGTGAAGCGGCCGCGTAGTACGACGCCCTCGCTTTCGAGCTGAAGGAGCGCCTGGTCGGCATCAGCAGCGGACAGACCGAGCGGTTCGGCCAGTGCTGCCGCGGTGATCGGACCGGTGATCGTCAGGCGCCCCTTCAGGACTTCGGCGAGGGCCGCTTCACGTGTCCACGCGCGCGCGAGCCTCGACGCAGGGACGTGCAGGCCGGCGGTCGACGCGAGCTCGGGGTGGATCGCGCCAATCTCAGGTAACCGCTCTACGGCGATGACGATCTCGCGATCGATCGCGGCCGAATCACGGGCGATGAGCCGTCCGGCGCGCCCCGTCGAGATCAGCTGATCGAGCCAATTCGCCGGCAGTCCCTCCACTTCGGCGACGGTCAGGAAGCCGGTGGTCAGCAGGTCGTCGTGCAGCTCGTCGGCATCGCGCGGATCCGGTCGCGCTTCCTCGCGCACCCGCGCGATCGCGTCTGCGTCGAGCGCGCCGAGGTCGTCCGCCGAGGCAGTGTCCGTCGCGCGCCGCGCCTGCACCGCGTGGCTCCGCCGCTCCTCCAGCGGCGCATCGTCCAGGAAGGCGTAGGGGCGGGCGTTGAGGATTTCGTGAGCGAATGCCGACGGCTCCGGGGTGTCGCGCGCGACGAGGCGCAGCTCGCCGCGGTGGATCCGATCGAGGACCTGTTGAAGTCCCTCGAAGTCCATCGCCTCTTCGAGGCAGTCGCGGACCGTCTGAGAGACGAGCGGATGATCGGGAATCTGGCGGTCGCCGGGGATGTTCTCGAGGCACGCCGCGGCATCGGGAAAGACAGCGGCCATCAGATCGTCGGCCTGCATCCGCTGGATCTGCGGCGCGATCTTGCGGCTGCCGCGGGCGCGCGGCACCGCCAGCGAGATCGTGGTGTTCCACCGCCACCTGGTCTTGAACACCGGCGCGTCCAGGAACGCCTGGACCAGCACATCGCGCGTGGTCGCCGGGTGCAGGTAGCGGAACACGTCCGACAGCGGGAACGAATGCTGCGGCCCGAGCGAGAGCATCAGCGCGTCTTCGGTGGCCGCGGCCTGCAGCTCGAAGTTGAACTGCCGGCAGAAGCGCTTGCGAAGCGCCAGGCCCCAGGCCCGATTGATGCGGCTGCCGAAGGGCGCGTGCAGTACCAGCTGCATGCCGCCGGCTTCGTCGAAGAAACGTTCGAGCACGAGCGCTTCCTGGGAGGGGATCACCCCGAGTGCGCGGCGCCCCTCGGCCAGGTACGCGACCGCCTGATCGGCGGCATCCCTGTCCAGGCCGGTCTCGGTCATCAGCCAGTCGATCAGCGCTCCGCTCGCGGTGTCGTTGCCGAGCTGCTCGTCTACACCGGCGCGCAGATCGCTGACGGCGCGCGAGAGCTCGTCGCTCCGGGCGGGCGCCTCGCCGAGCCAGAACGGGATCGTCGGCGGTGCGCCCTGTGCGTCGGCGACACGCACGTCGCCGCCGGTGACGCGCAGGACCATCCACGACGCGTTGCCGAGCTGGAAGACGTCGCCAGCGTTGCTTTCGATCGCGAAGTCTTCGTTCAGCGTCCCGATGAACGTGTCGCCGGGCTCGAGGACGACCCGATAGTCGGCGACCTCGGGAATTGCTCCACCCGAGGTCTGGGCGAGCAGCCGCGCTCCGCGCCGGGCCCTGATCGTCCCGTTCACCTCGTCGCGATGCAGCAGCGCGCTGCGCCGCCCGCGTCTGGTCGCAAAGCCGTCGCTCAGCATTTGGACGACGGCGTCGAACGAAGCTCGATCCAGGCGGCGGTACGGCCACGCGCGGTGCACCAGCGCAAAGAGCTCGTCTTCCGGGCAGAGACGGCAGGCCGACTCGGCGACGATTTGCTGGGCGAGGACGTCGAGCGGCGCGTCGTACGACACGATTGCGTCCAGCTCGCCACGCCGCACAGCACGTAGCAGCGCCGCGCACTCGATCAGATCGTCGCTGGAGACCGGGAACACCCGACCCTTCGGCGTGCCGGCAATCGTGTGGCCCGACCGCCCGACCCTCTGGAGCAGTGTGGCGATGCGGTGCGGCGAGCCAATCTGGCAGACCAGGTCCACGTGGCCGATGTCGATGCCGAGCTCCAGCGAAGCCGTCGCGACCAGCGCCTTCAGCCCTCCGGTCTTCAGCCGCGTCTCCGCATCCAGCCGTTTCTCCTTCGAGAGGCTGCCGTGATGTGCCGTGACCGCGTCTTCGCCGAGACGCTCGCTCAGGTGGCGGGCCAGTCGCTCTGCAAGCCGCCGTGTATTCACGAAGATCAGTGTCGTGCGGTGCTCCGCGATCAGCGCGCTCAGGCGGTCGTAGTACTCGGCCCACACTTCGTGCGACATCACGGCGTCGAGCGGCGAGCGCGGGATCTCGACGGCCAGCTCCATGTGGCGGCGGTGGCCGACGTCGATGACAGCGCAGCCGCCGGTGGCGCCGGCGGTGAGAAAGCGCGCCACTTCCTCGATGGGCGTCTGCGTCGCCGACAGGCCGATGCGCTGGACCCGGCGCCCGGCTACCGACTCGAGCCGCTCGAGTGTGAGCGCCAGGTGGGCGCCGCGGCGGGTGCCGATCACCGCATGGATCTCGTCCACGATTACCGTGCGGACCGTCCGAAGCATCTCGCGGCTACGCTCGGCAGTGAGGAGCAGGTAGAGCGACTCCGGCGTGGTCACCAGGATTTGCGGCGGCGTCCGCAGCATCGCGGCCCGCTCGGCCGCGGTCGTGTCGCCGGTCCTCACCGCCGCGGTGATCGCGGGCGCGGCCAGGCCAGCCTTCTCGGCCACGCGCGAGATGCCGGAGCACGGCGCGGCGAGATTCTTGTGAATGTCGGTGCTGAGCGCCTTCAGCGGTGAAACGTAGACGACGCGCACCTCGCCGGGAAGTGGCGCGGCCAGGCTCTCGACGAACAGCGCGTTGATGGCGCTCAGGAAGGCAGCGAGCGTCTTGCCAGAGCCGGTCGGCGCGGCGATGAGGGTGTGCCGGCCATCGGCGATCGCCTCCCAACCGCTCTGCTGCGCCGCGGTGGGCTCGCCAATGTCCGCACCAAACCACTCACGAACGACGGGATGAAAACCGGAGAACGCCATGACCTGCCGGAAGTGTGAAGCAACCTGAAACCGTGATCATACCGCCGCGACGTAGCAGGCTGCCGGCCGAGGCGCTCAGCGCTAGCGGAACAGCGGAGCCTTCCTCACGTGCTTGGTGAGTCCCCTGACCGCCTGCTCGCCCCCGTCGGTCCCGACTTCGGCAGCGTAGACGTTTCCCTGAGCGTCCACGGCCACAGCCTCTCCGGACATGCCTTCCAGGCTATCGGTCTTGTGTGGAGGGATCAGGTATGTCACGACGCCGTCTTCAACGCGGCCAATGCGGATACCTCTCTTCCACTCGGTGCCGTACCGCCGGCTCGATTCCGCGTCTGCGACGTAGAGCACGCCGTTGGAATCGATCTGAACGTCGCTCGGGCGGCCGAACTGGGGCCATTCGGCAACGAACTTGAAGTCCCGATCGAAAATCTGAACCCGGTTGTTGCCCCGGTCTGCGACGTACAGGCGTCCGGCCGCGTCGAACGCGAGTGCGTGCGGCGTCTTGAACTCGCCCGGGCCGGAGCCCAGGCGGCCGAAGCTCCTGATGAACTTGCCGTCACTCGAGAACTGCGAGATGCGCGACACGGTGGTGGGTGCCGGCTTATTGCTCTGACCGCTGTGACCCTCGGACACGAGGACATCGCCGTTGGGCATCGTGATGACGTCGCAGGGCTCGTTCAGCCGCTCCGGAGGGTCGCCAGCGACGCCGGGCGTTCCCAGGGTCATGAGGACTTTGCCCTGGGGGCTGAACTTGACCACTGTGTGGCCCTTGCCCCTGGCGTCGGGATACTCCTTGAGCTCGGCCGCGGTCGCGGCGCGCGAGTCGGTCACCCACACGTTGCCCTCACGGTCGATATGAAGACGATGGGGGAAGATGAAGCGGCCGCCGCCGAAGCTCGTCACCGTCTTACCTGAGGGGTCGAACTTGAGGACCGGGTCCAGGTTCGAGCCGGCACACGACACGCGGCCGCTCGATTGCCAGCTGAAGCTGCCGCACCGCTCGATCGCCCAGACCGAGATGCCGTCCCGATCGATCGCGACCGCACCGGTCGATCCCCATGTTCGCCCCGGCGGCAGGGTCCCCCAGTTGCGGACGGTCTCGTAGGGGCTGGCGAGGTCGTTGGGAGGTGTGGTCTGTTTCTGCGTCGAGACCAGGTCTCCCGCCAAGATGATCGAACCGACGAGGATCAAGAGTTCCAGCCGTCTTGCGCGATCGGGCCTGAACATGGCGGCGCCTCCTTTCAGGACGATGTCACTCGAGGAACAGGCAGGGGCGGACACTGCCCAGATCACCCACACGATGGCAAACGCCATACGCATGAGCGTCCTCGCACACTAGAGCCTACGCCAACGGCACGAACCTTGCGATTCGACGTGAGAGGAGGACTCATGGCAGAGCAGAGCTACAACACGATATTCGGCGACCAGGGTACGGCCCCGGATCGAACTGAGGAGAAGGACAAGCTTCCGCGCCGCGGCCGGGGCGAGGGTGAAGACCTGCGCGTCAACGATGAGGATACCGAGCCGGGCGGTGCCGGGAGCGACCGCCCGGAGCGGCCGTCGAGCGCGGACGACATGAAGAACCCACGCACGGGTCCGATCGGATGAAGTTGGAAGTGAGAAATGAGAGGTGAGCAGCATCACCTCTCATTTCGCACAACGGAAGCCAATCGTCGGCGTGCGCTCGTCCGGGGACGTGTAGTTGCGGAAGTACACCGCGCCGAGCCGCGGGTCAGTGTCGGCCCAGCTCCCGCCGCGGATCACCTTGTAGCGACCCTGCGCGGGGCCGCGCGGGTTCTGAATCGGGCTGACGCCGTAGTAGTAGAGGTCATACCAGTCGGCGACCCACTCCCACACGTTGCCGGACATGTCGTAAAGGCCGAAGCGGTTGGGCTCGAACGACCCGACCGGGCGGGGCCCGCCGGCGGACGAGCTCTGCGCACGCTTCACACGCGCGGGCCGCGCCGCGGGGGCGCCGGAATTCGCGCCGGCCTCGTCAGCTGACGGCGTGGCCTTCGCGCCCTCTTCGGACTCGTACTCGTTGCCCCATGGGTAGTCGAGATCGGCCTCGCCGCCGCGCGCGGCTTTCTCCCACTCGGCTTCCGTCGGGAGGCGTGCGCCGCGCCAGGCGCAATAGGCGGCCGCCTCGTGCCACGACACGTTGTAGACGGGCAAGGTGGCCTTCGCCGCGGCCGGCGCCGCGCCGCCCCAGTGATAAGGAGCTGTTGCGCCGGCGACCTTGACGTAGGCGGCGTACTCGCCGTTGGTCACCTCGTGGCGATCGATTGAGAACGCGTCCAGGGACACGAGGTGCACCGGGCGGTCGTCCTGGCGATCGCGAATCTGCCAGCCGATCTCGTCCATCAGCCACAGCCGCGTGCGCCCCATCCAGAAGTCGCCAGCCGGCACGGCGACCGTTGCGGAGGCCGCATCCGGTGCCTGCGTGTGCGCCGCGGCAACCAACAGCAGCAGGCTGGCTGCGGTCACCGATCCCACCAAATGCCGCATGCGGCTACTCGAACAGCGGCGCGATCTCGTCGTTGAAGATGCGCTCGGCCCCGCCCAGATCCACGGTGTCCACATACACGTACTCGCGTCCAGACGGAGTATTGGTCACCGACCTCTTCCAGTCGATGCCGAGCGCGGAGTAGATCGTGGCCACCGTGTTGTCCATGCACGGCTGTCCCTTGTACTTCCAACCTGTCTCGAGGCACGCGCCGCCGTCCGCGTCGGTCCGCCCGACGATGCGCCCGGCCTTGACGCCGCCGCCGACGTAGAGACCCGAGTAAGTGCCCTTGTAATGATCGCGTCCGGCCACCGGGTTCATGCCCGGGGTCCGACCGAACTCGCTCTGCGCGACGACGAGCGTTTCATCGAGCAACGAAATTCCGGGCCGGCTGCCCGGCAGGGCGGCCAGGTCGTGCATGAGGCTGACCAGGCCTTTATCCAGCCGCGTGCAGGTTCGGTAGTGGTTCCACTCCAGCGAGCGGTCGAAGATGCCGGCGTGGTGATCCCAGCGGTCGCCGTCGTAGATGTAGACGAAGCGCGTGCCGGCATTCGCAGTGAGGAGGTTCCGGGCGAGGATGCACCCCAGCCCGAACTCGTCGTCTCCGTACCTGGCTCGATCGTCGTCGTTCGCCGAAAACACTGCCGGCCAGCGCTCGTCGCCGAGAATGCGGTAGGCCTCGTCGTAGAACGTCTGGTAATCCGCGGCGCGTTGCCCGAGCGCCTTCCGCTGCGACTCGTTGATTTTCGAGAGCGAGGTGAGCAGTTGCCAGCGCTCGTTGAGCACGGCGTTGGCGCCTTCCATGCTTCCGCCGAAGGCCTCGAACACGGTCAGCGGATCCAGGTCGAGGCCGGTCGCCCACGTCGGGAAGAACCCCGACCCGATCGAGCCGGCGCGCGCTTTCGTGAGCGCCGTGCTGACGTAAGTGGGGAACGTATCGGTTTCGCGGCGTTGGGATGACAACTCGAATGAGATCACACTGCCGAACGCGGGGATCTCGCGCGCCACGGCCGGGTTGAGCGTGCGCCCGGCCTGGGTGTGGTACTGCCCGTTGAAGTGAATCAACTCGTTCGCGCGCATCGAGCGCACGATCGAGACCTTCGACATCTCTTTCGACAGCTGCGGAAACAGCGTCTGGGACATGTAGAGTCCGTTGGCCACCGACGTGACGTCGAGATCTTTCGGCGTCCACTTCGTCTCCTTGAAGTCCCAGCAGTCCATCTGGCTGATGGCGCCGCCCAGCTCGATGAAGATGCAGTAGCGTGCGGTGCCGCGAGGGTTGGTCCGCCCCTGTGCGTGGATCTCGAGCGGCCAGACCAGCCGATCCACCCATGTCCCGGCGAGCGCAATGCCGCCGTAGCGCAGCACCTCACGCCGGGTTGGTAGCACATCGCTCAGTCGTCGTTCCATAGAACCTCGAGAACCCCGCGAACCTCGAGAACCTCGCGAACCTCGAGAACCTCGCGAACCTTGAGAACCCCGCGAACCCTCAGTGATTCACCAGAAACTCCGCCGTGTTGAGCAGCGCCCAGAGCAGGTTCTCGGTGCCGCGTTGGCGATCCGCCTCGACGGCGGCGACCGCCGCGCGAGCTTCCTCCGGCCGCGGCGCGCGCGCCAGCGTGGCCAGGAACAGCTCGTCGACAATCTGCGCAGGCGTCGCGGACGACTCGACGAGTTCCCCGGCGCGTCCGCGTGCCTTCGCCTCGACACGATCGTTGACCACGGTCGAGCGCATCATCAGCAGCGCCTGCAAAGTCGACGGCTTGTTTGCGGAGGGCGCCGGCGTTCGGCGGTTGCTCTGGAAGAAGCTCTGCATCAGGGAATCGACCGCCTGTCCTTCGCCTCGCCGGCCGACATCTTGTGGGGCGGTGAGCTGCTTCACCCGGCGTGCCGGCTCGCCGGTGAGCGTGAAGTGCATCGGCACGCCGGTCGCCTCGGCCACCGCGTCCACGACCTCGGGCCCGCTCATTACGCGCACGTATTTGCGCGGGTAATAGTTGATGTAACGATCGTCCCACGCGCCAGGGAAGCGGGACGACAGCTGGTAAACGCTCGACGTCATGATCGTGCGAATCAGCTGCTTCAGGTGGAAGCCGCTGGCGCGGAAGTCCGCGGCCATCGCTTCGAGCAACTCCGGGTTGGTCGGCTGCGCGTCAGGGCCGGACAGGCGGTTGAGATCGAACCCGTCGTACGGCTCGACGAAGCCCACCGTCATCAGCCGCCCCCATACCAGGTTGACCGTCGCGCGCGCGAACTGGGGATGCGAAGTAAGCATCCGTGCCAGCTCGGCGCGCGGGTTCGCGCCGGCCGCCGGGCGCTCGCCGGTCAGCATGAACGCCGGCTCGAAAACGCCCTTCGGGCGAGGGAACTGCGACTCCGCAAGCGTGCTGAATGGCGCATCGTCTCCGGTGTCGTAGCCCTTCCAGAGGTCGTCCACCTGGAGATCGCGATCCACGTTCTTGATCTGGTCGTTCCAGTTACCGATCATCCGCGTCGTCCCGAAGAACGCCGCCTGCTCGAAGAACTCCTTGCGGGTCCGCGCCGCGAGCCAGGTGTTGACTTGCTCGAGGTGCCGGGCACCGTTGTGGCACGAGATGCAGGAGATGTTGAGGCCGAGGAAGACGCGGCCGATGTCGATGGTCAGCGAGTCGATGGCATCCAGCCGGTTGTGGATCCGGTAGTCGTCGGGGCCGTCCACCATGCGGCTCTTCAGCTGGTTGTTGCGGCCGATCAGCGCGAGCGAGGGCAGGGTGGCGTGGACCTTCGCGGAAGGGGTGAGCAGGTCGGAGACGAAGCGGTCGTAGGGCCGGTCCACGGCGAGCTGTTCGCGCAGCCAGAAATGGAACGCCTGCGCACCCGGGCCCGACTCACCGGACGAGCGCAACAGATCGCCGAAGAACCAGGCCCACTGCTCGGTGAACTCGTCGCGCGCGAGCAGCGAGTCAATCAGACGAGCCCGCTTGTCGGCGGTCGAGTCCGACAGGAACGCGCGTACTTCGGCCGGCGTCGGCGGCAGGCCAATCGCGTCGAGGAATACCCGCCGGACGAACTCCTCGTCGGAGGCCAGCCCGGCGTGCGGCACGGCGTCGCGATCCATGCGATCGAAGACGAGCCGATCGATGAAGGTCTGCCGCGGAGCCGGGCGATTCGACGCGTCAGCCTCGATGGCGGCGGCCAGCTCATGGCTCAGCCGCGCGGCATCACGCGCCGTCGATTCGGTGACGCGGCGCACGTCGTCGTGAGCCTGTTCGATGCGCTGGCGCTGCACTGCCGTGGCAGACGCGTCGGGAGCCTGAGGTGGAGTGCCCGCCTGGGCCCACACGGTGAGGGTCCAGCCGGCGGCGGCGACGGCCACCAGCGGAGCACGAACGCCGATTCCCGTCGCTGAGCTCATGCAACCTCCGACTGGGGTGCGAGGGCTTGCTGCAACGGGCACTCTAGCAGGAGACAAGGCACAAGGCAAAAGGCAGAAGTTTGCTGCCTTTCCTTCTGCCTTTTGCCTTCTGCCTTCTGCCTTACTCGGGCGGCTTCTTCTTCCCCTGTGGCTCGACCTCCGCGCGCTCGTCGGAGGCCAGGTAGATCCGCGCACGACGTATCTTGCCGGCCTGCACCTGGAAGAACGCCGCGCCTGGCGTGACGTAGCGTCTGCCGGTCGCCTTCTCCGTGTAGACGGCGGCGAACTGGACCGCCACGGAGGGCCCGCCCCAGGGACCGGCGGCGGTGTGGAACAGCACCGCCGCCTGTTCGCGCGCGGTCTCGATCTCCAGGCGGTATGCCGGCCGTTCGGTCGTCGAGACGGTCATCGCGGCCAGCGCTCGCAGGCCTTCGTGACCCTTGAAGGTGACCGTGCCCTTTTGGTGGCTTGCCGGTCCGGTGGTGTGCAGCGCGTCGGGCTCGTACAACTGGATCCAGGCGTCCACCGATGCCTGGCCGTCGCTCAACTGGTTCCACCGATCGAACCAGGCTCGCACCATTGCCTCCGTCTCGGCAGCCGACGCGGGTGCAACCGGCTGCGCGGACCCGGACTGACCCGCCAACGCCAGCGTGACGAGCAAGACCATAACTGTCATGGCGCCGATTCTACGCCTCGGCAGGCAGTCGCTTGCGTCCTTGCCCCGGTCGCGCGTATAAGAACAACACACTGACACTCGAGTCGGGCTGTGCGGTTTCGATCCGACGGCCAAATTGGAGGCGCCAATGTCGCGACGCATCGCAATCATCGCCGGTCTTGTCCTGGCTGTCGCCGTGCCGGCGTGGGGCCAGACGCAGATTACGACCGGCGTCATTCAAGGCACGGTGTCCGATCAGAGCGGCGCGCCGGTCCCAGGGGCCCTCGTCGAGGTCAGGAATGTCGACACCAATTCGGCCCGCGCGCAGACCACCTTGGCCGATGGCCGCTTCGTGTTTCTGCAGCTCCGCCCCGGCCGCCATACGCTGACGGTAACCCTCGTTGGGTTCGCCACGCATGTCCAGGAGGACGTGACCGTCACCGTTGGACAATCGATCACCTTGAACCCTGTGTTGAAGGTGTCTGGAACAGCCGAGACCATCACCGTCACCGGATCGTCACTCATCGACGTCACGCGGACCGAGGTGAGCAACACCCTCGACGAGACCATTGTCAGCACCACTCCCATCCTCGGCCGCAAGTTCGAGGATCTGCTGACGCTCACTCCCGGAGTGAGCATCGTCCAGGGTCCAGATGGCGACGAGATCACGTTCAGCGGGCAACGGGGCATGTACAACAACGTCAGCCTCGATGGCGGCGACTACAACAACGGGTTCTTCGGCGAGCAGCTGGGCGGCCAGCGCGCGGCCATCGACATCACATTGGAGGCGGTGAAGGAATTCCAGGTGATTGCAAGCGGAGCCAACGCCGAGTTCGGCCGCACGGCGAGCGGCGTGGTCAACGTCATCACGAAATCGGGCACGAATGAGGTCGGCGGGAGTCTCTTCCACTTCCAGCGCCTTGAAGGCTTGACCGCGGACGCGTCGGACGGGACGCCGCCGACCGACTTCCATCGCGAGCAATTCGGGGGAACGCTGGGTGGTCCGATCAAGCGCGACAGACTGTTCTATTTCGTCGCGCTCGAGCACATCAACGAGAACCTCCAGCGCGCCAATCTTAGTCGGTCGCTTGGCACGTGCGGCGTCGCTGCGCCCGTTATTACCAACCCCGCGGACGAGGCGTTGATCAATGGCAGCACCGAATGCCAGCGCCTGGCGCTGCTCAATTTCTTCCGCACTACTCGCGGCCAGGAGGAAGGGAACCCGGTCGATCACATGATCGACAACACCGCCATCCTGGGGAAGGTGGATGCGGTGATCAACCCTTCCAATAACCTGAGCGCGTCTTACAACTTCGACTACTCCAAGAACGACAACCAGACCTTCGACGTGGCCACCTACGGAAATTCCGCCAACGGCATCGAGGGGCCATCGAAGATCGGCGTCTTGAACCTGAATTTTTTCACGACGCTGTCGGCGTCGAAGTTCAATGAGTTTCACGTGACCTACGCGCGGGAATTGCGCCCGCGCAACGCCGTTGAATCGAATGTCCCGCCCGACACGGGCATGGGCGATCCCGCATTTCGCTTTGGCAATCCCTACTTCCTGCACCCCAGCCTCGATGAGTTGCTCTGGCGGACGCAGATCAAGGACAACTTGTCGATCGTGGCGGGACGCCACACGTTCAAGGTCGGCGGCGAGTGGCTCCACACCGTCAACGATCAGGTCTTCCGTGGGTTCTTCAACGGCCGCTACCTGTTTCCGACGGTGAGCGGATTCCTGCGCTACGCCTCACCCGCTGGGCCGGGAGGGTTTGGTCCGAACGCGGTGGGCTGTTCGGACGGCACATGGGTCACGCATCCGACACCGTGCCCGGCCGGCGCAACGCTCACTGGAACACCACTCCTCCTCTACCTCCAGGAGACAGGCAGCGGCTATCCCGGCGTCGATCCGCCCGGCTACTCGTTGCTCGTCAACGAAGATCTGGCGCTCTTCGCGCAAGACCAGTGGCAGGTCCGCCCGAATCTCACCATCAACTACGGATTGCGCTGGGACGCGCAGTTGATGGCCGAGACGGTCGATCCGGCGACCACCGCGTATGCATCCCTCGTGAACAACCCGGCCTTTCTCTCGGAGGGCACCATTCCGGACCAATTGGCACAGTTGCAGCCGCGGTTCGGTATTTCCTGGGACGTCAGGTCGAACAGTGAAACGGTCATCCGCGCGAACGCTGGCCTCTATTACGCGCGCAACAACATGTTGAGCCAGGCGGGCTCAGTGACCGCCAACGGGCTTCAGAACCAGGGAGCTGCTCGCGGGACCCTCACTGGTCTCGTGCCGGGGGTGGTTCCGATGCCCACCTGGCCGGGGATCCTCGAGATTCCAGCGCTTCCGCCCG
Source organism: uncultured Acidobacteriota bacterium (assembly GCA_963709325.1). GTDB lineage: Bacteria > Acidobacteriota > Vicinamibacteria > Vicinamibacterales > UBA2999 > VFZN01. The sequence goes on from CAVPVV010000003.1 coordinate 3,158,031, forward strand.
GCCAGTTCCCGGTGTTCACGAACGTACGCGTGACGGCGTCGGATTACCACAATCCGAGAATCGGGGCGGTGAACGTCGCGCTCGAGCAGGCGTTGGCGCCCGACGTGTCGTTGTATCTCGACTTCACCTGGTCGAAGGGTGTGGACTTGAGCCAGTTCCTGAACATCAATAGCTTCGGCCGAGGAGCGCCTTTCAGCCCGCAGCTCGGTGACGTCTTTGTCCACACGAGCCTCGCACATTCCCTCTACCGCGGCGCGACGTTCGCCATCCGCAAGCGCTTTTCGCACGGATACCAACTCGAGGCGAACTACGTGCTCTCAAAGGACATGGACACCGACTCCAGCGAGCGCGATCCCTTTACCGATCGAAGCTTCGATCTTCCGCTGGACCAGCTGGATCGGCTCTACGCGCCGTCCGATCGCGACAGTCGCCACAAGTTCAACCTGGTGACTTATGGCAACCTGCCCGCCGGGATGACGGGGAACGCTCGCATCCAGGCACGATCGGCACAGCCGATCACGCCGACCGGGGGCGGTCCCGACGAGCGCAACAGCACGCGAAAGGACAACGAGTTCTTCACCTTCGACTGGCGGATCATGCGGCCGTTCAGGTTCGGCAACCGCTACGAGGTGATTCCGACACTCGAGATGTTCAACACGTTCAACAACACGAACAACATCAATCCGCTGGTGACGCCGGCGTTGGTCAACTTCGATGGGTTCCTGCGGCTCGGCGTGGGCGATCCACGTCAGGTGCAACTGTCGGTGAAGTTCGTGTTCTAACGCTTGTGTGGTTCGTCAAGTCAGGGGATGACGCTGGTGCAGGTCGCCCGCTGCCAGCGTCACGCCCCAATTCAGATCGACGAGCGCCAGATCGGCATCCTGTGGCCGGCTCGGAGTGACCAGCGTTCCTCCGCGTACCACAACGTCGATCACGCGTGGCTCCCCGCGAGGTCTTCGAGGAACGTCAGTCCGGCCGCGAGCGCGGCGGTGACGTCACCCTCGATCACGGTTTCATCAGGATGGTGGCTGATGCCGCGCGGGCTGCGCAAGAAGAGCATTGCGACGGGCATTCGAGTGGCCATGATCATCGCGTCGTGTCCCGCTCCGCTCTCGATGCGATGGACGGGAACACCTTGCGCCGCTACAGCGCGTTCGATCCGAGCCACGAGCGCAGGGTTCATCGCCACGGATCGCTGATCGAGACGCGTCTCCCAGTGCACGCTCAACTGCCGGCGTGATGCAATCCGCTGCGCCGTGTCCCGAAGCGTCCACACCGCAGTCGCTCGAGCGTCATCCGACGCATGGCGGACATCGAGACTGGCTTCACACACACCGGCAACGACGTTGGTGGCGCCGGGCCGCGCGAGCACGCGTCCGACCGTCGCGACCAGACCGGGTGTGCGTTGCGCGAGCGCCTCGACTGCGGTGATCCACTCGGCCGCACCTGCCACGGCGTCGTGCCGGGCGTGCATCGGCGTCGTGCCCGCATGATTCGTTGACCCGGTGAATGTCGCGGTCACGCGACTCTGTCCGACGATGGTGTTGACGATGCCGAGGGGAATCGCGAGGTCATCGAGCACGGGTCCCTGTTCGATGTGGAACTCGAGATAGCCGAGGGCGTCATCGTCGGCTCGGGCATTGGGTAGGCACGAGGGCTCGAGGCCGTAGTCGCGGATCGCGTCGGCGACAGATCGGCCGTTCACATCGACATGTCCCAGCAGATCGACATCGATGGTTCCGGCCAGTGCGCGGCTGCCGATAAACGGAGCGCCGAAACGCACGCCCTCCTCCTCGGAGAAGCCAACCACTTCGATCGCAAAGGAAAGCGGTTGCCGTTCGAGCAGATCCACGAGTGCGATCGCCAGGACAACGCCGAGGACGCCATCGAAAGCGCCGGCGTTGGGGACCGTATCCAGATGCGAGCCGATGAACAATCGCGGCCTACCCGGCGACGACGCTGGATAGAGACCACGCAAATTGCCCGCATCGTCCACGCGCACCGACATGCCCGCGCGCTCCATCCACGCGCCGAGATGCGCGTGCACGTCGCGCATCGGTGGTGAGAGGAAGGTGCGCGTCGTGCGTCCGGTTTCTTCGGAAAAGCCAGCCAGGAGGCGGCAGCCGTCGATGACCTCCCGTGCTTTGGCGGCGGGCATCACGATCCCCGATACACGCTGCAGCCGTATGGAGATAGCAGCAGCAAATGATAGTGGCCGGTCGAATCGGCGATGCCGAGGCGAATGACGATGTCAGCGAGAAATGGCGGGTCGGTCAACACGGCTCCCGAGCCGGCGAGATACTCGCGTGCGTGGAACGTGAACTCGTAGACATCGCGCACCAGATTGCGCACCTGCGAGAACACCCGGCCGTCGTTGAATGCCAGGCGATTGACGATCACGTCACCCTTGCCGTAGTAGTGCCGTTTCCAGCCGCTGGCAAATCGTCCCCTTTTGCCTTCTGCCTTCAGGCTGACATATTTCAGCGGCCCGGTACGGTCACCGCATCCTGCAGACGGAACCAGGCGATGCGGAACACCTGCCGCATCGCCTCTGCAAATTCCTCCTCCGGCGTCGCCGGAAGCCTCGCCGCCAGCGCGGCGAGGACGTCGTGCTTCGTGCTGCCCTTGACCGCGAACAGAAACGGGAACCCGAATTTGTCACGATACGCCGTATTGAGCTGTCGCAGTCGATCGAACTCGTCGGGCGTGAGGCGATCGAGACCGGCCCCGGCCTGTTCGTCCGCGGAGGCCTTGGTGATGCGTGCTCGGGTGCCGAGATCGGGATGGGCGCGGAGCAGGGCGAGTTGCTCGTCGCGAGAGGACGCCGACACGGCAGCGGTCATCGCCCGATGCAGCGCCTCCAGCGACGCAAATGGACGATGCGCCCAGGCGCGCTCGGCTGCCCAGGGCGAATCCTCGAAAATCGATCCGAACGCGGCCACAAAGCGGCCACGATCGCTGGCGTTCAACTCATCGAGTGTCATGCATGTGGTGCCGTCCGACCAGCGGCCCAGGCGCTCGACAACGGTAGCGCATAGCGCGCATTGCACTACAATCGCAGCCAGTTGCGAGGTTGTCGAGTGGCCAGTGTGATGAGGCGTCGTGCCGTCGGTCGGAATGTCCTCCGCAAGGAGGGTCACGACAAAGTCACCGGCTTGGCGCGATATATCGACGACATCCGGTTCGACAACGTCCTTCACGTTCGGACGATTCGGTCGACCGTGCCGGCCGGCGACATCGCGGACATCCGCTGCAACTTCGACCGTGACGGTTTCACGATCGTTGATTACCGGGACATACCAGGACGAAACATCGTTGCGCTGATCGACGAGGATCAGCCGTCGCTGGCAGCGACACGCGTCCGGCACGTGGCCGAACCGATTCTGTTGCTGGCACACTCCGACCGGACGCGGCTCGCGGCCGCGGAGGTTGCGATCACCTACAAGGAGACGCAACCGAACTTCGATCCCGAGCGCTCCGACTGGTCCTTCAAGTCGATCGCGATCGATAAGGGGCAGCTCGACCGCGGAATGGCCGAGGCGGACGTCATCGTCGAGGGCGAATACCGGACCGGTCACCAGGAACAGCTCTACATCGAGCCGAACGGCGTCGTCGCCGTGCCGGAAGATGGCGGCATCACCCTCTTCGGGTCGCTGCAGTGTCCCTACTTCGTGCACCGCGCGCTCATGGTGCTGCTCGGTCTGCCACCGGAGAAGGTGCGCGTCGTCCAGACGGAAACCGGCGGCGGCTTCGGCGGCAAAGAGGAGTATCCGTCGATGATTGCCGGCCACGCGGCGCTCGTAGCCATGAGGTCGGGCCGGCCGGCCAGGCTGATCTACGACCGCGTCGAGGACATGCTGGCGACCACGAAGCGCCATCCCGCGATCGTGCGCCATCGCACCGGCGTGAAGAAGGACGGTCGGCTTACTGCGATGGACATCGACGTCGTGCTCGACGGCGGCGCCTACGCGACGTTGAGCGCCGTGGTGCTGTCGCGCGGCATGATCCACGCCAGCGGGCCGTATCGCTGCGACCACATCCGGGCTCGCGGCCGGGCGACGATGACGAATACTCCCCCGAATGGGGCGTTCCGCGGCTTCGGCGCGCCGCAGACCCAGTTCGCGATCGAAGCCCATATCGATCTCATTGCCGAACGCCTTGGCTTCGATCCGCTTCGGCTGCGCGAACGAAATGCCCTCCGGCCGGGCGACACGACCGCGACCGGGCAGAAGGTCGGCAAGGACTGCAGTGCGCTGCAGGTGCTGCGCGAAGCAGGACGCCGTACGGCGTTCTCGAAGAAGCGAAAGACAATCAGAGGTTCGAACCGTGGCATTGGACTGTCGCTCTTCTTTCATGGCTCGGGCTTCACTGGCGGTGGGGAGGTGAAGCTGGCGTCGAGGGCGTCGCTGGCCCTCACCGAGCGCGGCGTGCAGATCCGCGTCGGCAGTACCGAGATCGGCCAGGGCACCAGGACGATGCACGCGCAGATCGTCGCCGACACGCTGGGCATTCCCTACGATGAGGTCGGCGTGAGCGTAGCCGATACGGCAACCGTGCCTGACAGCGGTCCGACGGTGGCTTCGCGCACGTGCATGATTGTCGGCCGGCTGCTGCAGCGCTGCGCCGAGGACATGCGAGCGCGGCTCGGACGACTCAGGCCTGCTGCCTACTGGAAGAAGCACGGCGGGTTTGTCGTCACCAGGCAGTACGAGAAGCCGCCGGGCCTCAAATGGGATGACGAGACCTATCGCGGAGATGCCTACGGCAGCTACGGATGGGCCTGCGACGTCGTCGAGGTGGAGGTCGACCCGGTGACGTATCAGGTCACGCCGGTGGCGTTCACCACGGTCCATGAGATCGGCCGCGCCATTCACCCTCTGCTGGCGACGGGACAGATCGAAGGCGGATCGTCGCAGGGGCTCGGCTACGCGCTCCTCGAAGAGGTCGTCATGCGCGGCGGGAAGATGGCCAATGCCCAGCTGACCAACTACATCATCCCGACGACGCTCGATACACCGCCGATGACGGTCGAGATTCTCGAGAATCCGTACGCGCACGGACCGTTCGGCGCCAAGGGCGTCGGGGAGATGCCGATCGACGGACCGGCGCCCGCGGTCGTCAACGCGCTCCGGCATGCCGGTTTCGTGGTTTCCGAGATTCCGGCCACGCCCGAGAAAATCATGAACGCAGCGCTGCGGAGGTCCTCGCCGGAGCCTTCGGCGTAGGCGGGAGGCCCGACACTACGGGAGTGCCATGCGTCTGACCATCAATCGGAAGACCGTCACAGTCAACGCCCACCCGCTGACCCGGCTGCTGGATGTGCTTCGTGAGGAGTGCGGCCTGACGGGCACGAAAGAAGGGTGTGGCGAGGGCGAGTGCGGCGCGTGCACGGTGCTCATCGACGGCGACCCCGTCAACTCGTGTCTGGTGCCAGTCGCGCAAGTCCAGGGTACACGCATCACGACGATTGAGGGCCTGGGTGGGACGCATCCCCTTCAGCGGGCGTTCGTCGAGCACGGCGGCGCGCAGTGCGGCATCTGCACACCGGGGATGATCATGGCGGCAGCGGCGCTCGGCCCTCGCCCGAGCCTCGATGAGGTTCGCATCGGCCTGGCCGGCAACCTGTGCCGGTGCACAGGTTACTCGGCCATCTACCGTTCCGTTCAACGCGCGGGCAAACGCTGATGCGAGGCACAGTTGCCGGTCGCGATTTGCTCGAGCCGCGTTCGCTTGCCGACGCGGTGAAAATGCTCAGGGACGAAGGACCGCTCGTGCCGATGGCCGGGTGCACCGACCTGTATGTCGCGCTCAACTTCGGAACGCTCGGGCCGGCGCGGTTTCTGAACCTGTGGAATCTCGACGCGCTGCGCGGCATCGGGGCGCGCGGCACGACCCTCCGCATCGGTGCGCTCACGACCTTTACGGAGATCATCAGATCGAGCGTGATCCGTCGCCGACTGCCGATGCTCGCCGCCGCGGCGCGCGAGATCGGCGGCGTGCAGATACAGAATCGCGGCACGCTCGGCGGCAACGTGGCGAACGCGTCGCCGGCTGGCGACGCCCTGCCGGTGCTGCTCGCCGTTGACGCGGCGGTGGTGCTGCGCAGCGCCGCCGGCACACGGCGCGTCCCGATGACGACGTTCTACACCGGCTATCGTCAGACTGTCGCGCGTCCCGACGAGCTGATCGTGAGCTTCGAGATCCCCGCCGTGAAGGGCCGGCAGTGGTTCCGCAAAGTCGGCACGCGTGCGGCCCAAGCGATCGCGAAAGTTGTTGTCGCCGGAGTGTGGGACACGCAACTCCGTCTGGCGATGGGTAGCGTGGCGCCGACGCCGCTGCGGCTCTCACACACGGAACAGACGCTCGGCAGAGGAGCGTCGATCGCGGAGGCGCAAGAGATCCTGCAGCGCGAGATCGCGCCAATCGACGACCTCCGATCCACGGCCGAGTATCGTCGTCAGGTCGCGGCAAATCTGCTGCGGCAGTTCTGGAACGAATCGCGGCGGAGACGCTAGGTGTCCGTTCACCAGCTCCAGGACGAGCGCGCGGCCCTTCGACTCCAATCCATAGATCGTGCCAACTCGGCCATTCCTGCCCGTCCGCATCGTCGTCTCCGGGGAATAATGGCGAGTTCACGGTGTCAGCGAACGACCGGACGGTTGCACGATTCAATCGGTCGCGCTTCCTGGTTGCCTGGCATGGCTTGCAACGAACGCGGGACCTGACCAAATATGAGCGTGGCGGCTCGCCCTATCGTGACGCCTCGCACACGGAAAATGACATGAGTTATCGCTCCGCCGCAGAGGCTCGGCTTTGAGCGAGCCCGGCCGGGATCGGAACAAGGCGTCGTGGCGCGACACCTTGCTGAGCGTGCTCAGGGCGTGGAACCGCCACCAGGTCTGGAAAGTCCTGACCGCTATCGTCGGAATCTGGATCGTCAGCGGCACCGCACTCCACCTCGCGGAGCGTGGCACGAATCCAGAGTACGCGACGTTGGGCGAGTCCCTCTGGAACGTCTGGGTCACCCTCTTCAGCGGGCTCAACAACGCGCCCAACTCTCCGGTTGGGCGGCTGGTGGTGTCGGGCGTGCTTGTCGTCGGTGTCGCCCTGGCCGGATTGTTCACGGCCAGCGTGGCGTCAATCCTGATCGAACGCTCACTAAGGAGTCGTGAGGTGTCTAATCTTGAAATGTCCGACCATCTGGTGCTGTGCAACTGGTCGCCGCGAGCACTGGACTGGATACGCGAAGTGCACAGCGGTATCGTCACCGACAAGAGGCCGGTCGTAATCGTTCACGACACCCCCGACGAAGTCGCGCTGCCCGATATACAGGATGATGCCGCCTTCAACGACGTCTATATCGTCAAAGGCGACCCGGCCAGCGATGTGATCCTCCGCCGGGCCAACGTGGCGCACGCGCATTCCGTCGTCATCCTGTCGGATGACCGCCAGGACCAGCACGCCGACGGAAAGACCATCGTCTGCTGCATTGCCGTCAAGAACGTGTGCGTGCAAGAGCGCCAGCCGAACATCGTGGCTGAGTGCCAGGATCCGAAATACCGGGCGCACATGCGCAAGGCGGGTGCCGATGAAGTCATTTCGGCCGCCGACTTCGGACTGCGGCTGATGGCACGTGCCTCGCTCTTCCATGGCATGACGCGCGTGTATCAGGAGCTGCTATCGGTCCGGCGCGACGCCAACGAGATGTACCTGGTACCGGTGCCGGCTCAACTTGTCGGGATGGATTTCGTCGCCGCGGCAAACGTGTTCCTGCCCGATCGCACGGCTATGAAGGCGTGCCTTCTCATCGGGCTGTATCGCGGCGACAAGATGATGCTCAACCCGGTTGACGGGGAAGCGGGACCGTTGCGCGAAGGCGACGAGCTGATCTTGCTGAGCCAGACGTTGCCCGATCTTTCGCAGCTGCACCCGCGCGACGCCACCTAGCTCTGCACCGTTGGCGCGCACTACGAGCGCGAGCCGAGCAGGCGCGCGGCGACGGCGCGGAGGCGGCTCTGATACGGGCCGGTCACGAACATCCAACGGAGCGCGCGCACGCTGGTTGGTCCGCTGGCGCCGGCCGGCATCATCTCGTCGAGCGTCTTGATCGGCTGCGTGCGGATGCGGTCCAGCAGCGCCACGCGGTGCACGCACGACACGGTGCAGAATGGCGCACAGCTCTTCTCGCTGGTGCTCTCGCGCTGCACGTCCTCGGTGGTGTACTCGGCCAACGAAATGCCCGGGTACCCACGCTGCTGTGAGCACCAGTGCACGAGGCCATCCTCGCAGATGTACAGATAGCGCCCGCCGGCGCCGCACTGCCAGTCGTTCGGGCGCCCGAGCGCGAGGTTTCGCTGAAAGTCGTTCTGGTTCTGGACCGTGTAGAACGGCGCGGTCAGCGAGGTGATCTCACGGTAGACGCGTAATTGCTCCGGCGTCAGCGGCATCAGGCGCCCGTAGCCGTTGTGGATCAGGCCGACCGTCGCGGTGAGACCCAGTTCGATCGCTCGTGTCGCGATCGTCAGTGCGTCCTCGGGGTTGCTCAAGCCGCCGCCGAGCACTGAATTGATGTTGACACTGAACGCCGCGTGCTTGGCCAGCATCTGCAGCTTCGCGTCGAGCACCTTCAGGCTCTTCTTCGAGATGTCGTCAGGCTTCACGTTGTCGATGCTGATCTGCAGGTGATCCAGCCCGGCGCGGTTGAAGTCCTCGATACGCTTCTCGTTGAGGAGGTAGCCGTTGGTGATCAGTCCAGCCAGCGCGCCGGTTCCGCGGATGTGCCGGATGAGCTCGTCGAGGTCGGGGTGCAGCAGCGGCTCGCCGCCGCTGATCTCGATATTCGCCGTGCGCAGCCGAGCCAGGTGGTCGATGCGCTCGCGCATGGTCGCCAGCGCCACCGGCGGAGAGTGCTTGTCGTACTCGTTGCAGTAGGTGCACGCCAGGTTGCAGCGGCGGATCGGAACGATCTGCGCGAGGATCGGATGACTCGCGGACTGGAAGCCCCGCGCCACCATTCTGGCCTCTCTCCACTTGCGGTCGAGGGCTCGGAGCCTGCGCGGCGACCGCAGCATACTGGGATCATAATGCCGGATGCCGCCGGTTGATTGTGCGCGCTGGACGACGAGGCTGACGGCGTCGTATCTGGCGATCGTTGCCGGGTTGATCGCGATCCTCGGGAATGCCGTTCCCGCCCGGATCTGGCTGGTCGCGGTCCATCTCACGCTTTCCGGTTCGTTGCTGATCCTGAACCGCGCCAGGCCGGCGGGGATCCTTGGCGTGGTTCGCGACTGGCATCCATTGATGCTGTTTCCGCTCCTCTACAAGGAAGTCGAGCTGCTGGCGGCAGCCATTGGCGACTGGCGGTTGACCACGGCGATTCCGGCCTGGGAGTCGGCCCTGTTCGCCGGGCAGCCGAGCCTGTATCTGAGCGAACGGCTGGCGTTCGTGCCGCTGTCCGAGTACCTGCATTTCTGCTACCTGTCCCAGGTGATCGTCATTCCCGCGGTGGCCGCCTATTGGTACGTCAGCGGACGGCGGGCGGCCTTCGGCGAGCTGCTGCTGATGCTCTCGACGGTGCTGCTCGGGAGCTACCTGTTCTTCATCCTGCTGCCGGTGGACAGCCCATATTATCTGTCGCAGCGACTGGGCCCACCGCTCTCCGGCCACTTCTTCTTCGATCTCGTTCATCAGATGTCGGCGCGCGGCGGCGCGCGCGGCGGCGCGTTTCCGAGTGCGCACGTGTCGGGTACAGTTGTCGTGAGCCTGGTCGCGTGGCGGCATCAGCGTCGGCTCGCATACCTGCTCATCCCGTTCACCGGGAGCGTGATGATCGCCACCGTCTACGGCCGCTTCCACTACGTCCTCGATGCACTCGCCGGCTCGGCCCTGGCGACCGCCGTCGTGGTGGCGTATCGATCTCTCTCCGGCGACGGGCCAGGTAAGAGGCAGTCAGCATGCGACGCGGCGGTCGGAGTGCCCTGCGGCCGAGCTGGGTGCGACGTCGAATCCCCGCCCCCCCAGAACGCCAAGGCGAGGTGATCGCTCCGGACTCGATCCACTTCACCACGCAGGCGGTAGTGCGGCGCATGCACTGAATGCGCGCACTCGAAGATCGACGATCGATGGGATCGCTCGCTCGGCTGGCGTATGATGCCCCACGTCGACCTGGCCTGGCGCGTCGAATATGTCCCCGAGCCTCGGTCGGTTGTCCGGTAACTGGGTAACTCGGAAGGAGACCGAAACCATGAAGGCAACACAAGCGATCCTAACCGGTGTGGCCATGCTGGTCGTGACCGTCGCCGCTCATGCCCAGGCGACGCCCCCGAAGACCGAAAAGGTCCCAGGCGCAGCCAAGGTCGAGACCGTCACGATGACCGGTGAGGTGGTATTCGTCAGCGGCAACTGGCTTCTGTGCAAGATGCAGCCCTTGGGGAACTACACCTTGTTCGACGTGCAGCCTGGCCGCGAGTTCATCATCGATGGTCAGACCAGGCACATCGGCGATCTCAAGCCCGGCACCGTCCTCACCGGGACGATCGTGACGAGCACGACCCCGGTCACAATGCGCACGACGAGCACGCTCGAAGGAACCGTGTTGTGGGCGCAGAACAATTACGTGGTGCTGCGGCTCGATAGCGGAGAGGTCAAGGAGTACAAAGTCCCGGAATCGTACCAATTCAACGTCAAGGGCAAGCCTGCGACGGTCAGGGAACTTCGCGAAGGGATGAAAGTCTCGGCCACCAAGATTGTGGAGGAGCCGCGCACCGAGATCTCGAGCGCGACCCAGATTACGGGGAAGGCACCCAAGTAGGGGCACGCATTGCCCTGTCTATTGAAGATTGATGATTGAAGATCGTGATTGAGTTATGCAGTGATTGGGTTGATTGGTGATCATCGGTTGATTGGGTGATCATTCGGCGCGCGATTGGTCGTCCCGCGGCCAGACTCCGCGTTCAGTGTCGGGCTTCACGATCTCTAATCACCCAATCACCCAATCAAATCACCCAATCCGCATCCGGACACCGCGTGTCCGCTCTAAGGTCAGGCCGATTGCCGGAGCGCGTCCTCGCAAGCCTCCAGCCGGAAGTCTTGGTACGGGTTCGCGCGAGGCTTACGAGCCACGGTACGTCGTGTATCCGAAGGGACTTAGAAGCAGAGGCAGATGGTAGTGCGACTCACCAGCAGCAGTGTCGATGACGATGACGACGGCCGGATAGAGCGTGGCGACCGCCTGGCCGGCGAAATACGCGCGGGTCTCGAACGTGAGCCGGTACTGGCCGGCTGTCGCCGGCGCGCTGGCCGGACTCAAGTCGGTGACGCGTCCGTCGGCCTTGGTCCGGCTCGTGCCGACCAGCCGCCAATCTTCCTCTTCCCCGGCACGATGCTCGAGCCGCACCGCGATGCCGGCGGCGGGGGCGCCGCGACTGACGTCGATGACGTGAGAGGTAATGCGCACGGACCCCGGCATCTTACTCGACGCGAGCGCGCGGTCCGGTAAGCAGCTTGCCGCGCGGAGCGGCGGTGCCGGCGCGCGCGTCGTACACGATTTGCTGCGGATTAGTGAGATGACTTCTAGCGGGCTCGTACTGCCCCCCAACTTGTCGCTCGCAAGGAGGCCCGGCCCGCGAGTTGCCCAAGTGCTTGTGAACGCCCGCAACTGCGGTTGACCGGCCGACCTCGCCGGACTGTGGAGCGATGACCACCGCTGAGCCCGCGACCGCTGGTCGCCTGCGTCACGGGACAGGTTCGATCCGGCAGGATGACATTGATCTCGTCGCCGCCGTTGGGTCCGTTCTCGTTGTTCCACAGGGCGCCCGTCACGGGATGCACCATCAGGCCGAGCGTGTTGCGGTGCCCCAGGGTGTAGATCTCGGCCTGGTATTCGGCGAGTGCCGACGATCAGTGGCAGCATTGCGTGCGCATTCTCGGCCTGACGGTCAGCGGTGCTGTACGTACGCATCGTCGAAGGCTGGCGACTCACGCTTCCGCAGAAACCGCCGCGATGAGCGCCTTGATGTCCGTGACGCGTGGCGGCGGGCGGAGGAGTTCTTCGACCGGTACCTCAAGGCGGGCGCACCCACGACGTCGAGCCGGGAGGCGTGAGAGCCGGCCTCAGCAGCCGGGCTCACCCTGGCGCCTCCGCGCTCGCCCGCCTGGAGCCGGGGTCGCCCTATAATGACGCGCCTGCTGGCCGGCACCGATGCCCCTAGCGCCCGGCACCCGCTTTGGCCCGTACGAAGTCACCGCCCAGATCGGCGCCGGCGGGATGGGTGAGGTGTATCGGGCGACGGACACCACGCTGAAGCGGCAGGTGGCGATCAAAGTCCTGCCGGACTCATTCGCTGACGATCCCGAGCGGTTGACCAGGCTCCAGCGCGAGGCGGAAGTGCTGGCGCAATTGAACCATCCGAACATCGCGCAGATCTACGGGCTCGAGCAAGCCGGTCAGCGAATGGCGCTGGTGATGGAGCTCGTCGAGGGCGTTCCCCTGGCGCGCCTGATCGCGCGCGCCAGGGTGCCGCTGGACCGCGTGCTGAAAATTGCGATCGCGCTCGGCGATGCGATGAGCGCCGCCCACAGTCGCGGGATCGTGCATCGGGACCTCAAGCCGTCGAACGTGATGATCACGCCCGATGACCGCGTCAAGGTGCTCGACTTCGGCCTCGCGAAGCGGCTGATCATTCAACCAGACGGTCATGGCGAGACCGCCCTCGCCACTGCAACGCTGACCGACCCTGGATTGATCGTCGGGACGCTGCCGTACATGTCGCCGGAGCAGGTGCAGGGGAGGGCTGTCGATCCGCGGAGCGACATTTTCTCGTTGGGCGTGATTCTCTACGAGTTGACGACAGGACAGCGGCCATTCAAGGGCGACACGAATGCGCTGCTGATGTCAGCGATCCTGAAAGACACGCCGCCGATGGTGTCCGACATCACTGCGGACCTGCCCCGTGAGTTGGGCCGTATCATCCGGCACTGCCTGGCCAAGGATCCGGCGCAACGCTACCAAACCGTGATCGATCTGCGAAACGAGCTGGCGGAGCTGCAGCAGGATTTGAGCTCTGGCAGCCTGCAGGCGGCGCTCCCCAGGTCGCAAGCCGGGTGGACCAGCCGGCAGGTTGCGGGCCTGGCCACCGCCATCGCGGTCGCCGCGGCTGTCATGGGCGGGTACCTCGTGTTCCGGTCGAAGTCCTCGGCGAATCGGCCTGAGGCGTTCGTCGACGTGACGTTCGAGCAGCTGACGACACAGGCCGGAGTCGAGCGCGATCCGAGCCTGTCGCCCGACGGCAAGTGGGTCGTGTACGAGGGCAATCAGACGGGTAACGCCGACATCTACCTGCGGAGCGTCGGTGGTCAGAATCCGATCAACCTGACCGCTGATTCACCCGATGACGAGACCGAACCCGCATTCTCACCCGATGGAGATTCGATTGCATTTCGATCGTCCCGTCAGGACGGCGGGATCTTCGTGATGGGACGCACCGGCGAGTCCGTGCGCCGACTGACCCACGACGGATACACTCCGGCGTGGTCGCCCGACGGAACGCAGATTGTCTACGCGACCGATGATGCCGCCGTCATGGAGCGGGGATATGTGAGCGAGCTGTGGACGGTCGTAGTCGCAACCGGCGAACGGCGACGAATTTTCGAAGGCGATGCCGTTCAACCGAGTTGGTCGCCGAACGGTCTGCGAATCGCATTCTGGCAGACTTTCGGGGAGCGAACGGGCCAGCGGGATATCGCAACGATCCCGGCCGACGGCGGTACACCGGTGTTCGTCACGTCGGATCCCTCGGTTGACTGGAATCCAATCTGGTCACCCGATGGGCGCTTCCTTTTCTTCGCCAGCGATCGCGGTGGACCGATGAACTTATGGCGCGTCGCCATCGACGAGCGAACCGGGCAACCCTTGGCATCCCCGCAAGCGCTGAACGCACCGACCTCGTCGGCGGCGCACATGAGCATGTCAGCGGACGGACGATTGATCGCGTACACGTCGTTGACCAGCAGCCAGACGATTCAACGTGCCTCGTTCGACCCGGCGACGGGCTCGATCCGTGGCACACCCGTGACTGTCGTGGGAGGGTCGCGCTCGTTCGGCGGACCACGACCGTCGCCTGACGGCCAGTGGCTCACGTTCTTCAGCGTTGCGCCTCCGCTGGATATCTTCGTCAGCCGGGCGGACGGCACAGGAGTTCGCCAATTGACGAATGATGGCGCGAACGACCGCAATCCAGTCTGGCTCGCGGACGGCGGGCAGATTGCGTTCATGTCCAACCGGGACGGCAGGCAACAGATCTGGTCGATCAGGTCGGACGGTAGCGGACTGCGCCGTCTCACCTCTGCTGAAGGAGGAGCGCAGACCTTCGGCGTGCTGTCCGACGATGGATCGAAGATGACATTCACGGTGATCGGCCTCGTCGATCAGCAGTTTGTGTTCGACCCGCGAGTGGAATTCAAGGCTCAGACGCCGACGCCCATTCCGCTCGATGTCGAGCCAGGCATCGAGTTCGGCCCGTGGTCCTGGTCCGCCGATGGTCAAGAGCTCGCTGGAACGGCCCTGCCGTCGCCTCGTGGGTCCGCCGGAGCCCTGGTGATCTACTCACTGACAACGGGCGGTTTCACACCGTTGTATGAATCCGGCGCTGCCACTTCTCCGCTCTGGTTGAACGACGGTCGGACGCTGCTGTTTCAAGAGAAATCGAGGCTGCTCTCGATCGACAGCCGGACCCAGGCGGTTCGTGAATTGCTGTCGATTGCGCCGGACACGATGGACTCACGTTGGTCCATCACCCGAGATAACCGCACGATCTATTTCGTCCGCGAGGTGCAGCAGGCCGACATCTGGCTGATGCGATCGCGATAGCGACGCGTCGCGAGGTGCAGGCGCTGCTATTGGAATCACAGGTCGACAGCGGCTGACGGTGCGTCAATCTCCGAGGTGCACCATGGCCATGACCCGACGCGACGCGATCTTCGTCTCCGGTTCAACGCTCGGTCTCGTCGCGGGCGTCCACTACTGCCGCTTCATCGCGTCCGACCGCGCCTACGTGGACGAGCCGCTGAGCGTGGTGCGGCCCCCCCCGCAGCTGCCGTTCCGCCGTCGCTGAAGCTTGGGCGGAGCGGCGTAGCCTTGGCGAAGGCGGTTGACCGGCCGACCTCGCCGGACTGTGGAGCGATGACCACCGCTGAGCCCGCGACCGCTGGTCGCCTGCGTCACGGGACAGGTTCGATCCGCAGCAGCGCTCCGTCTTCCTCGTCCGTCAACAGGTAGAGCAACCCGTCCGGCCCCTGTCGGACCTCGCGAATGCGCTGCCGCAGCGCGTTGAGCAGCGATTCGCGGCGCAGCTCCTCGGTCTTCTCGTTGAACACGATGCGCTCGAGATGACCCGTGCTGGCGATCCGGCCGGCCATAAGGCTGCCGACGAAGACATTTACTTGGGTGCCTTCCCGGTAATCTGGGTCGCGCTCGAGATCTCGGTGCGCGGCTCCTCCACAATCTTGGTGGCCGAGACTTTCATCCCTTGCGAAGTTCCCTGACCGTCGCAGGCCTGCCCTTGACGTTGAATTGGTACGATTCCGGGACTTTGTACTCCTTTGACGTCGAGGACGTGAGAGGTAATGCGCACGGACCCCGGCATCTTACTCGACGCGAGCGCGCGGTCCGGTAAGCAGCTTGCCGCGCGGAGCGCCGGTGCCGGCGCGCGCGTCGTACACGATTTGCCCTCGCAGAAACGTGGTGCGCACCTGGCCGGTCAGCGTCATGCCCTCGTACGGAGTCAGTGCGTGGCGATGGTAAAGCTGGTGCGGATCCACGGTCCCGATTGCGGCGGGGTCGAACAGCACGAAGTCCGCGTCGCACCCCACCGCGATGCGTCCCTTGACGCTGTCGATGCCTGCGAGTCGTGCCGGCGCCGCGGCCATCCACTCCGCCAGGCACTCCACGCCGAGGCCCCGCTTTTTGGCGCCCGTCCACACCGCCGACAGAGACAGCTGCAGCGACGCGATGCCGCCCCACGCCCGTACGAAGTCGCCGGTGTCGATGCACTTCAGTGCCGGAGGCGACGGAGAGTGGTCCGACGCGACGAGATCGATCTGGCCATCCATGAGTCCGCGCCACAGACCATCGCGATCCTCAGCGCTCCTGATCGGCGGCGCGCACTTGAACGTCGTCGCCCCCTCCCGGATCGACTCTGCCGCAAACGTCAGGTAGTGCGGACAGGTTTCCACCGTGATGGCAACGCCGCGCGCACGGGCAGCGGTGATCGTCTCGAGGGCCGCCGGCGATGCAAGGTGGACGATGTGAATCCACGCCCCGTGCTCGCCGGCCAGGCGCACGAGACGATCGATGGCCTGTTGCTCGGCAGCCGCCGGCCGGCTCTCGAGCCACGTCGCATGGCTGCGGCCGTCGCCTGTGGGCTCACGCAGCGCGCCGGGCCATTCGGCGTGCACGAGGAGCGGCAGGCCGAGCCCAGCCAGCACGGGCATAACCTCATCGAGATCCTTCTCGCTGACATGCGGGAATTCGTCCACTCCCGACGGACAGAGAAAACATTTGAAGCCGAGCACACCGGCAGCTGCGAGCGGCTCGAGATGATCCACATTGCCCGGCACCACCCCGCCCCAGAACGCCACGTCCACATGACACTCGCGCGCGGCGGCGCGGCGCTTCGTGTCGAGCGCCTCAACGGACGCCGTCGCGGGAATGCTGTTGAGTGGCATGTCCACGATCGTCGTGACGCCGCCTGCCGCGGCCGCTCGCGTCGCGTGCACAAAACCTTCCCACTCGGTGCGGCCGGGCTCGTTCACGTGCACGTGGGAATCGACGAGACCGGGCAGGACCACCAGGTCGCCCGCGTCGATGACGCCGCTGATGACGTGCGGCGCGTGTCCGCTGTCAGTGATTGCCGTGATCCGCCCGTCGCGGATCTCGATGTCCACGGCCCGCACGCCGTCGGGCAGGACGACTCGCCGGCCGCGAAGAATGGTCATCCTGCCTCGGACTCATTCAGCGAGCGATCGTCGCCTCGATCAGTCCGTACAGGCTCATCGGTGGGGACGAAGACTTCGTTACGATTCGCCAGGCCGAAGCGCGACAGATCCACCGGCAAGTGATGCTTGTTCGGCATGGCGAGATGGATTGACTGCACATCCGGCGCGGCCGCGATCACCGCTTCGCCCATGGCATGGATCGTGTGCTGGACGGACGCGCTCTCGTGCGCGGCAAACGCCTGGAGCATGGTTTGGCGCACACGCCGCCACACGGGGCCGAATTCGACGTCCGGGGTCGCGTACCGCCAGTTTGCGGTGAGGGAGGTGGCGAGCAGGCGATCGTCCGTCTCCGGAAGCGTCGTGAAGGCGTCCCTCATGAACCCGGTGAACGCCGACCGGGACGTCTTCAGAATCAGCAGGTCGACGACGCCGGCAGAGAGCGTGATGCCGGTGCGTGTGGCCACCACCGTGGCCGAGCGCAGGTCGGGCCCGCGACCCATGAACGAGTAGCCATCGTCCGTGTCGCCGTCCCCGCGGAGCCGGGCCCACTGCCGGGCTGTGAGGTCGATCCGGACTTCGTCCAGCCGCGGATTGCCTTCGAGGAAGTGGCGCGCAAGTACCAGCCCCAGCGTTTCGGGTTCGACGATGCCGGTGCCCGCAGCCAGCGCATACACGGTGTTCTTGATGGTGTCGGTCGGCAGGACCTCGCGATTGTCCCCTGCGGTATAGGACTCGTCGTACGCGCCCTGAAACCTGACGGCAACAATCAGATCCGAGACATCATGACGGTCGCCGTGACGCGCCACCTGCATGACGCGCACGCGCGACTTGCCGTAGGCTGACTGGACCAACATGACCGAGGCCGCCGATCTTAGCACGCAGAGTTTCACCGCACTGGCCGACCTTGCGTCCGCCCGCGTCGGCGGCCGCGCCGTGGCCACAAGCGACGATCTCTTTGCACCGATGTCGGGGTGTGAACGTGGACACGAGTAGCCCGTGGGTCAACATCCTCGGCCGGACGGTCCTCAACGGCGATCAGAGCAATCCGATCGCCATTGACAGCGCGCGATCGTGGACGCACGTTCGGCTCAACATTTTTCCGGACGGCGGCGTGGCGCGGCTGCGAGTCTACGGCGCTGCCTCGATCGACTGGGCCCGGGTCGCGCGCGCCAGACGCGCGATCGATCTGGCGTCAATCCTGAACGGCGGTCTGGTGCTTGGCGCGAACGACGTCCACTACGGCGCTCCGGGCAACATGATCATGCCGGGCTGCGCGAAGGACATGAGCGACGGCTGGGAAACGCGGCGCCGATGAGCTGATTGCCCGTATTCATCTGCCAAGACGCCCCGGGAGCTGGCGTCAGTACTACAGAAAGGTGGGGACGCGCCGCGCGCAGGCGGTTTCCAAAGTGTGCATGGCGGTGGCGTGCGACATCACCGCCGATGGCCTGATCGACGACATCCGCATCGCGCTGGGCAGCGTGGCGCCCATGGTGGTGCGTGCGCGCTGCCGAAGCCGCGTTGCGGGGTCATGGACTGACCGATGCCACCATCACCGCCGCAGAAGCCGCACTGGAAGGGGAGATCGCCCCCATCGACGACATCCGCTCCACCGCGCGATATCGACTGCGCGTGGCCGGCGCGCTTCTGCGTGAGGCTCTGCGCTTGTGAGGCTGCCTCGCCGTGCCGCGGCGCTGTTTCCGGCTCGCGGCCGATGCAGCCGCCACCACAATCATGCCAACAGGCATGTTCCGCGTCATCGGACTCCGGTTCTCACGGGTGGCGGGCTTCCCCCATCGTTTTCGATCTTCTCGATAGAGAGCAATGCTCGAGGAGAACCCTGTGATCATACGTTCATTCACCGTTGCATTCGCCGCCAGTGCGATGCTCGCCACGACGGCATTCGCGCAACCGCAGATCTCGCTGTCCACGACCATCGTCTCGCCCGGCGAACGCCTGACCGCGACCGTCACCGGCGATCCGGGAGCGTTTTTCGCGCTGCTCGGGAGCAGCGTCAACGGCGGCTTCAGCCATGCCGGTGTCGCGCTCGGCGTCGGCCCCGACCTCGTCGTCCTGGCCCGAGGCGTGCTGAATGCCGACGGCCAGGCTCAGGTACTCGTGACGCCACCGTTCGGCGGCACCGTCCTCGATCGCTATTACCTGCAGGCGGTGACAGCGAACGAGCCAGACTTCGTGCCGCTGCGCCAGTCACCGTCGCGTCCGGTTCGAAACGGTGACCTGGTACTCGCGCTCCCAGGTTCTGTGGGGCCTCCGGGGCCGCAGGGACCTGCCGGAGGCGCTGGTCCTCCGGGGCCCGCGGGCGCCGCAGGACCGCGCGGTCCCGCCGGCGCGACGAACGTCCGCATCCGGACGCAGTCGGCCCTGGGCCAGGCGTTCCTCGGGGGCACTGTGGTGGTGGCGTGCGCCGACGGTGAGCGTGCGACCGGTGGTGGTGGCTTCACCGGTGGCATTCAGGGGTTGCATCTCACACAAAGCGGCCCGTTCCCTCAGCTCACTGACGGCGAGACGCCGACGGGCTGGTTCGCGACGTTCGACAACACGACCGCCCAGAACCGCACTATTTTCGGGTTCGCAATCTGCGCCGCGCCGTGACGTCGCGACGAAGGCCGACAGCGACCGCGGCCGAGCGCGCGTGTAGACTCGGCCACGCAGGCAGCTGCTCACGGTTGAATGCGATGCGCCCCGGCGGTTAGGGTGGCATCAGTCAGCCCATGACCCCCGGTGAACTCCGAGACCAGCGGCGGCCGTCCTTCGACAATTCACTCGGAACTATGGACCGCGAAGACCAGCCCGCCTGGGCCGTTGATCACCCTTACAGCCCGCGGGCGGACTGGCGATCGTCGGAGACACGTTCGTCGAGGGTGAGTCGCAGATCCGATTCTGAGAGGAAGTGTGAGTCCGAGGATGAACCCGTAGCGGTCCACTCTCCTGCGGCAGCGTCCACATAGGATTCGTCTTCGACGAAGCCGGCGATTCTGGCCGCGACCACCTGTACGAGGGCGATCTCCCATTCGGTGGCGCGACGTCCGGTTCGATTCACCGCTTCCAAGACGGCCGTGGTCGACCCTGCACGCACCAAGGGAACGCCGATCAGCGACGACACGTCGTCCGGCCACACGGCCGCGCTCACCTCGGCCACAGCGGCGGGGTCGTTGTGGATCATCACTGTCCGAGCCCTGTCGGTGGCCACGGCAGCACCTGGCCGCTGATGTACCCGTTGACACTGAAGCCCCTCGCTCGCACAGAACAGATGACGTGGGTGTCGACCGAAGTGAACCAACGCAGTTCCTTCTGCGTGGATCGCCGAGTGCAGGCGATCCAGGAGCTCGGAGACGAACTGAGCGGCACGGAGCGAATTGAGAGCGGGATCCGTCAGATCCTGGAGCGTCAACAACTGCCGCTGCGCCAGCTCTACCTCGCCGCGAAGCTGCGCCTGTGTCTCGGCCGTCGAGCAGTCAGCCGCGGCTCGCGCCTGCTGGTGTGTCAGATCGCGCACAATCATCGTGAATCCATCGAGTCCATCCGGCGCGAGGGGGCTGACTTCGATCTCCGCCTCGAACGTTGTCCCGTCAGCCCGCACCTGCCTGCAGCTGCGGCGAGTTGTGGCTCCTCGGGCCTCGGTGAGCAGCCGGGAAAAATCCCGCCGGCCAGACTCGTCAAACAAAGCGCCCGCTCCTGTGCTCACCATCTCGCGGCTGTCGAAACCGTACAGGCGTGTCGCACCGGTGCGCCAATCGCTGACGTAGCCAGCCCGGTCGAGGAGGATCACCGCCATGTCGTCCGACGCCTGGTCGAGACGGCTCAGCGCACGGTCCAGGCGGGTACCTTGACGCTCGGCTGATTCGAGCTCGGGAACCAACCCCTCCAGACTCCGCCGCAAGTCCTGGATCACCTTTGTCATACGAAGGACGACGAGTCCGATCAGCAGCCCCTCGACGCCAAACAGCAATGCCGTTGACATCGGAACCGCCGACGAGAGCCGAGCCAACAGCACCGAGAGGAGTGTGGCGACGAGCGTTGCGGCGGCTCCCCCGTGCGCAGCAGTCAGCACAATCGCGACGTGGAAGAGCCAGAACTGCGGCTCGCCGGCCGCCAGGCCCAGAGTCTGCTGCAGGAGAAAGGCGCCCGCAACAACACTTGCCGCGAAGGCATGCGCTGTAAGGCGCCGATGCTGGTTACTCGAAGTGGAGCCGAAGTGCGAGGCGACCCGGCCGTTCAGAGCCGTCCACAACTCACCTGCTCGTGCGAGCCAAGTGCGACCCTTTCCCGATATGAGCGTTCGCATGTTCCCCGTGCGGTAGATGTTTCGCTGAAGGCTGACATCCTACGCGATCGGAGTGAACACAGCCGACTCATTTGGACCAGACCAGCGTCTCTGGCGTGGTGAATCGGGCGGTGGCGGCGGCTCTCCCCGCCACGCCCAGCCGGGCTACTCCTTCTTCATGTACGACGCCGCGTCGTTGGTCGCCGCTGCCAGGCATTGCCGATCGTCCCCATCGACGACATCCGCTCCAACGCGCGTTATCGACTGCGCGTACCCGCACACTTGTTCCTGAGGCACTGCGAG
Source organism: uncultured Acidobacteriota bacterium (assembly GCA_963709325.1). Classification (GTDB taxonomy): domain Bacteria; phylum Acidobacteriota; class Vicinamibacteria; order Vicinamibacterales; family UBA2999; genus VFZN01. The sequence continues at coordinate 3,179,611 of CAVPVV010000003.1, forward strand.
CGAGAGGCTCGTCGCCGCTGCCTGTGACTTACACTTCTGCCTTCTGCCTTCTGCCTTCTGCCTTCTGCCTTTGTGCCTTTCGCCTTTCCAGCCTTCTATGCAATCTCGTCGAGGGACAGGATCCGTTCGTGGCTGCTTTCCGGCGCTGGCGGATTGCCCGGCCTCACCGCCAGACGCGTGCGCATACCGGCGGCGCGGGCCGCGTTGAGCTCGCCCGTCACATCCGACACGAACACAACGGCGTCCGGTGCGATGCGCAGGCTCTCCGCGATCCGCGTGTAGCTGGCGGGCTCGGCTTTCGGCCCCGTGGTGGTGTCGAAGTACGCCGTCAAGAACGGCGTGAGATCGCCTGCCGAAGAATGCCGGAAGAGCAGCTGCTGGGCGTGCGTCGAGCCCGACGAAAAGATGCAAACGGGACGTTGTTCGGCGTGCCAGCGCGACAGGGCCACCGGCACGTCGGGGAAAACCTCGCCGACCAGATCGCCTCGCACGTACCCCTCTTCCCAGATCCGCCCCTGCAGTTCCTTGAGTCCCGTGGACTTGCGATCGCGATCCATGAGCCACGCGACGTAGGCCGCGATGGCCTCGGCGGAGGATTGCGGAGATCCCGACCACTCCGGCACGCGCGCGGCCAATCGGCGGTCTGTCTCGTGCTCCGCGCGCAGCGCGGCCCACAAGGCTTCGTGGGCGGGGGAGCCGAGGTGTTGTTCCAGATAGCGGCGGAGGTGGCGGCGGGCGTACGGAAACAGGATCTCCGTGACGAACGCAATAGGTGTGGTCGTGCCTTCGATGTCGAGGAGCACCGCCCGGCTCGCGCCGCCGGCCGGCGTCATGACCTCATCGACAGGTACGAGGGCCCGAAGCACACCGGCTGGAAGCCGGCGTCGACTCCCGAGTCCGTATAGTGAGGCGTCCAGCCCGACGAATCCTGGAAGAGTCGAATGGCGCGGATGCGCCGCTCGGCGCACAGATCGAACCAGTGCCGCGTCCCCTGCGGCACGCGAATCAAGTCGCCGGCGACGACCTCCAGTGCAAACACCGGCGCGCCCTCCTGGTGGATGTGGAACAGCCCCCGCCCTTCGACGATGAAGCGCACTTCGTCCTCGTCGTGCCAGTGCTCACGGCTGAACTTCGCGAGCATCGCGTCGAGGTTCGGCGTATCGGGCCGGACGTCGATCACGTCGACGGCGCGATAGCCGCCGCGCGCTTTCAGCGCGTCGATCTCGTGACGATAGGCCAGCAATAGATCGTCGTTACTGGCTTCGGCGCCGACCGGCCGATCCGCGGTCCAGCGCTCGTATTCAATGCCGTACCGGCCGAGGAAGGCGGTGACCTCCTGCTGCCCGGTCAACACGGTCTCGTGCGAGGGAATCCTGACGACGGCCATAACGCCTCCTGCTCACGCGCCGCGATGGTCCCTCGCGGCCACTTCGAGGAGAAACTCCATGATTTCGACGTGCCGAATCGCCTCCCGCAGTGTATCGCCCCACGTGTACATCCCGTGGCGGCGAAGCAGGAAGGCGTGTGCGGCTGGATGGCGGTTGAGCGTGTCTCCGACTTCCGCCGCCAGCCGCCCCATGTCCTGATCGTTCTCGAGAATCGGCACCCATTCGCGGTGTGTATGCGTGGACACGCCCGCGAGCCCCTTCAGCATCTCGTAGCCTTCGATCGCCAGCCCGCCCGCGGCGGAGTGCCGATCGGAGACCACGGTACTCCAGACCGAGTGGGTGTGGAGCACCGCGCCCGCGCCCCTGATCCGGGCGATCTCGAGGTGCAGCTTCGCCTCGGCGGACGGCCGGGCGGGCGCACCCGCGACCAGCGTCCCCGCTCCGTCGACCTCGACGATTTCGCCGGCGGTCAGCTCGCCCTTGAACGCGCCGCTGGGTGTCATGACGAGCCGCAGTGGCTCCTCCGACACGACCACGCTGAAGTTGCCGCTGGTGCCAAGGACCCAGCCGCGGCCGTCGAAGCGTCTTCCCACTTCGACGAGACGCCGGGCTGCCTCGTCGAACGTCATCGGTTCGCGCATCATTTCGAGGTTCTGCCTTCTGCCTTGTGCCGTCCGGCGTGGTGGAGCTTGCTGGCCTGACTCACGATTGGCTCACCGCGCGCGTTGGGATAATCGCGGAGAGGTGAACGGAACGCCCGTGATCAGCCCCTCGCCCCGCCGTCCCGCCCGCCCCACGCCACAGCGCGGATATCGACCCACAGTCGTCGGCCGGACGCAGCGCGTCTAAGCATGCGCGACGACGCGGTCAATGTCCTTCAGCAGCGAATCGATTGAGATGCCCCGTCCTGCTGCGTACGACCGGGCCCACCGATCGGGACCGAGGTGAGCACGCGCCTCTCGTTCCGCCCGATCCTTGAGATCGGCCACCGATTTGTCGACAACCGTCGCACCAGTGCGTTCGGCGACGGCGTCCCGCGCGCCCAGGATCCGTGCTGCCCACTCGTCGTCGCCTTTGAGCACCACTGCCGCGGCGAGAGGGACCAGCGCGTACACGAACGCGAACGTGTCGTGGAGCTGCCGGATGTAGGTGAGGCTTTCCCGCACGAATGCGATCGCTTCGTCGGGATTCCCGAGGCCCACCGCCAGGAAGGCGCGAAGATACAGCGTCCACGACAAGAACCACGGCGCAGCGTGACGAAGCACCGAGGTGGCCTCATCGAGCAGGCGCTCCGCATGCGCGGCGTCGCCGCTCGCAAGGACGACCGTCGCCAATCCCGGTCAGCGAATTCCCGAGTCCCCAGGGGAGCGCCAGCGCGCGGAATCCCTCGACGCCACGAGCGAAGTGCTCGAGGGCCGCGTCGCCATTGCCGACGGAGTGTTCAATGTCTCCCAACAGGTTCTCGGCACGGGCGACCATCACGATGTCGCTGGTCTCGTGGGCGAGCGCGAGGGCGCGCGTGACCGCGGCGCGTGCGGGCGCGAGTTCGCCTTGCGTGTAGCGCATCGCTCCCGCGCCGAGCAGCGCTCTCGTTTCGACAACCGGCGGAATGGACGGTCGGCTCAGGATCTGTTCATACCAGCGGAGCCCCTCGGCCGCATGCCCACGGATGGCCCAGAAGAAGAACAGACTCCACGCGATGTCGGATGCTTCGGTCGGGCGGTCGCGATCGATGAGCCACGTCAGGGCGGCGCGATAGCTCTCGAGATCCTGACGCACGCGATTGAGCCATTCGACCTGCGCAGCTCCGATCAGCCCGTTCGCGGCCAGGGACGCTTCCGCCACGCAATAGTGCGCGAGCCCCTCCAGGGCGTCGTCGCGTTCACCCGCGGCGATGAGTTCGAGCGCCGCGTACGCCCGCACGGTTTCGAGCATCTGGTACAGCGGGCGAGTCGACACCGCGCTCTCGGCTCGCAGCAGAAGGCTCTTGTCGATCAGGCGCCGCTGCCGCGCCGAGTGCTTCGTCGTTCCTCGCCGAGGTACCTCACGACCCGCGACGACGGCGGCGGCGGCTTCGATCGGAAACCGCCCCGCCAACACGCCGAGACGGCGGAACACGCGTTGCTCGTTCGGGCCAAGCAGTTGATAACTCCAGGCGACCGTCGCATTCATCGTCTGTTGGCGCTCCGGGAGGTCGCGCGGCACGACAGTCGAAAGCAGGACGTCGTGCTTGAGTCCACGGAGTAAATCCTCAGGCGTGAGCACTTTGATCCACGGGGCCGCCAGCTCGAGGGCGAGCGGCAGCGCATCCAGTCGCTGACAGATCTCCCTGACGGTGGGACCGTTCGCGGACGTGAGCCGAAAGTCGGGCTGCACGTCCCGCACGCGTTCCACGAACAGGCGTACCGCGGGAGAGCGCGCCAGATCCGCGGGTGACGCGGTGTCGGGCTCCAGTGCGAGTGGTCCCACGGCGTACTCCCGTTCTCCTCGTACGCGAAGCGGCGCGCGGCTGGTGACCAGCACCCGAAGCGCGGCGACTGCCGCCAGAAGATCGGCGACCAGCGGTGCCGCGTCCAGGACCTGCTCGAAATTGTCGAGCACCAGCAACGTGGGTGTACCGTCGCACGCAGCCCGCACGCGCTTCGGCAGGTCGAGCGCGGTGGCGTCCACGACGCCGAGAGCCTCGGCAATCGCGGGCGCCACGAACGCGGGATTCCGAACGGCGGCCAGCCCGACGAACAACACACGAACTTCGCCCTCGGCCGCGATCGCGCGCGCCGAGTTCCAGCGCCAGACGCGTCTTGCCGGCTCCTCCTGGCCCGGTGAGCGTGATGAGACGTGCAGCGGGATCCGCGAGCCACGGTCGCAGCGTCTGCATTTCACTGTCGCGGCCCAGAAACGCCGTGAGAGCCAGGGGCAGCGACACGCCGCGCAGTTCGTCGACCGCCGCGTGGTGATCAGGTGCGCGCGCGCTCGCAACGAGAGCGTCACGGGTCGGACCGGTCAGGTCGAGTGCCGCCGACAGCGCCCGCACGGTCTCGACATGCGGTCGACGGCGTTGCCCACGCTCCAGCGCGCTCACCGCATGAACCGACAGGCCCGAAATCGTCGCGAGCTCTTCCTGGGTGAAACCCGCCGCCTCGCGGAGCGCTTTGAGCTGCGCGCCAAATGACCGCGAGGCGCCGGCTTTCATGACTCGTCATTCTACCGCCGCGGGTACGGGCTTCGTACGAGTCCTGTGCGACTGCTGTGGGTGGTCGCCACGTCGCCCGTCCTCCACACTGGCTGCATGACAGGCGCCGCGGCGGCAACGAGTTTCTAACACCCAGCTACCCGGGATCTTGTTGCATTCCTTATTTCCAACTCTCCCATTCGGACTCCGGCAAGTCCTCGGAGCGCTCAATGAATGACGAAGTTCCACAGCCCGTCGCGACACACGCACGCGGTGCCAGTTTTGATGAAGTCGTCCTCCCCCACCTCGACGCCGCCTACCGGCTGGCGCGCTGGCTGACGCGGAATGACGAGGATGCGAAGGACGTCGTGCAGGAAGCGTCGCTGCGGGCGTTTCGATACTTCGGAACATTTACTGGCGGAAGCGGCCGTGCCTGGTTCTTCAGAATCGTTCGTAACACGTGTTACGGCTGGCGCGGTCACGGCAGCCACGTCGTAACCGACACGTTCGATGAAGAGCAACACAGCAGCGTTCGGCCCGCATCCGATCCTGAAACCCTCCTGCTTCAAACAGCCCACGCGACGGTGATCGCGCGCGCGATGCGCAATTTGCCGGATCGTTTTCAACGACTGCTCGTGCTCCGCGAATTCGAGGGTCTGTCCTATCGCGAGCTGGCGAACGCGTTGGAGATCCCCATCGGAACCGTCATGTCGAGGCTGTCGCGCGCCCGTCAAGCCCTGCGCGATGCACTCGACAGCGAGGCGAACGCGAGTCTCGCCGCGGAATATTCGAACACGTCGTGAAGTTAGGTGCGTGTGTGCACGCGCCTGCAGTTTCGCAGGCCGGATCACAAGGAGAACGACATGAAGAATTGCATCGCTTTACTCGGCTTGAGCCTGCTCTGCGCGCTGCCGCAGGCCGCACAGGCCCAGACCGTCACCCCGCCGATTGTGCCCCCGGGTCTCGAGGTGGACGCACCAGACCAGGCGTTCCTGCTCGGCCACGCCACCGGTTTTCAGAACTACGAATGCCAGCCCGTCGATTCTCTTGGGCGCGTCGACTGGATGCTCTTTACGCCGCAGGCCACGTTGTTCAACGATCAGAACGAGCAGATCATCGCGCACTTCAACAGTCCCAATCCTGACGAGGCCCGCGTCGTACGCGCCACGTGGCAGGACTCAGCGGATACGAGCATGGTCTGGGCGCGCGCAGTCGCCAGCGCTACGGTCGACCCGAACGCGATTCCCTGGGTGAAGTTGGTAAGAGTCGGATCGCGGGTGGGACCGACCGGCGGCAAGACGCTCTCCGACACGACGTTCGTCCAGCGGGTGAACACGCGCGGAGGCCTCGCGCCATCGACCGGCTGTGACCAGCTGCCGGACGTCGGCAAGAGAGCGTTCATGCCGTACACGGCCGATTACTTCTTCTACAAGAAATGACGCCGGCGCAACGCGCAACGCCCCTCGCGAAGTCCTGCACGAGGTCGTCCGCTTCGGCGGCATTCCTGCTGAGCCATCGGGCGTAGTTGGACGCTGCGTCGAGGTGAGGCAGGATCGTATCGTCGAACGTGTCCGTCGGCATCACTCCTTGCCGAGGACACGGTCGGCGGCAGTCCTATTCCGCGACCCTCCGCGAGCCCTTCAGTCGCGTGAGTACGGTAGGGTTGACCACGTTGATCGGGCACCCCTGCGCGTAGGCCAGGATCTGATCGAACACATCGGAGAACTGGATCTCGAACTCGTCTCTCGTGACATAGCCGATGTGCGGCGTGCAGACGACGTTGTCCATCGTCAGGAGCGGATGGTTCGGGTCGCGCAGCGGCTCCTGCTCGAAGACATCGATGGCCGCCATGCCCGGGCGACCCGCCCGCAGCGCGCCGACGAGCGCGCCCGGCTCGATGAGTTGAGCGCGGCTGGTGTTGACCAGGAGCGCCGAGGGGCTCATGCGCGCCAGGTGCGACGCGGCGACGATGCCCCGCGTCTCGTCGACCAGCCGCATGTGCAGGGAGACGATGTCGGACTGTTCGTAGAGCGCGGCCTGGCTCGACGCGACGGCGTAGCCGTCGGCCCGGGCACGCTGCCGCGATGCTTCGCGCGCCCAGACGAGAACCTGCATACCGAATGCCTTGCCAAAGCCGGCGACCGCGCTGCCGATACGTCCGTAGCCGTGGATGCCGAGTGTCCTGCCGCGAAGCGTGTTCCCGACCCCGATCTGCCAGGTGCCGGCCTGCAGCGAGCGGACCTGCTGCGGAATCTGCCGCATGGCGGCGAGGATCAGCCCCCAAGTCAGTTCCGCGGCAGCGTACGAGGGGCTGCCCGGATGCTGATCCGAGGAGACGATCACGCCCCGGCGCGTGCACGCGTCGAGGTCGATGTGCGGGTACACGCTGCGCTGGCTGATCAGCCTGAGCGTGTCCAGACGCTCGAGCAGCGGCGCACGGATCTCGGTCCGCTCGCGGATCAGAACCAGGACCTCGGTGTCTTTCAGGCGCTCGGCGAGCGCGTCAACCTCCTGAACATGATCGTTCCAGATGTCGACCTGATGCCCATCCAGTTTCCGGAAGCAGGGCAGCGTCCGCAGGGTATCGAAGTAGTCGTCGAGAATCGTGATTCGCATGTCGGGACACCGGCGGTGGCCGCGTAATCGTACACCCCGTCCTCACGAGCGAGGATAAACGGGAATAATCCACAGCGACGGCGATTAGTTGAAGTGGGCGTTCTCATTCCACGCCCGGGAGGAACCATGTCTTCACTACGTCTCGCCGTCATATCAGCGTTTCTCGTGTCTGCGGCCGCGTGCAGCGGCGGCAGCTCGTCACAGCCCACGTCGCCGTCGCCGACATCACCATCACCGCCAGTGTCCACGCCAGGAGGGGACGTGTCATCGATCGTCATCCCCATGGGTGCGGAGTTCCTCGGTAACAGGGCGTACGCGCCGCCCGATCTAAACGTCAAGACGGGGACGACGGTGACGTGGACGAATAGCGATCGGGACTCTCACACCACCACTTCGGACGCGGCCGGATGGAACTCCGGCACGATCTCGCCCGGCCGGCAGTTCTCGTTCACCTTTCAGAGTGCGGGGGAGTTCCGGTATCACTGTTCCTTCCATCCGGGGATGACTGGGACAGTCACAGTGGCTGACTGAAGCCGGCGGGCTTGGTGCGCGCAACGAATGGATGCGGCCGGGTGTGGCTGGCCGCATCGCATTCAATGAAGGCGGGTTCATGAAGCTCACCTCAGGCTGGTCTCAATCTTCTCGGCAACGATGCTGGGTCATCGCCCTGTGCCTCACTGTGAACCTCACCGCCCCGACCTCCGCAGTGGCGCAGGCGGTGCCCGGATCTCCCATCCGAGGTGCCGGACTGGCGAGGGTGCCGAATGGCACCTCCGTCGGGCAGCGCGCCGGGTCAGGCGATTCGCTCGCGAACGGCGCAATTGTTGGTGCCGCGATCGGCGCGGCGACGCTCGGCGTCCTCGCTGCGGTTCTGTGTCACGCGTATCAAGACGAAGGCGGCGCCAGCTGCATGCCAGACGCGGTTCGCTTCGGGGTCATCGGAGGCGCGATTGGCGCCGGCGCCGGCCTGGCCATCGACGCGGCCCGAAGCCAACGCGGTGTCACGGTGCGCCTGACAATCAGGTTCTGAGGTGGTTTTCAGGGCCGCGAGAGGTAGCGTCGTTCCAACCGAGCGATGAGGGCCAGCCGACAACTGACCGGCAGGCAAGTGACCGGTGCGGTGCCCGGAGTCGGCCCAGAACTGATCGACGACGACCTGAATCGAAGCCGGTGTCGGTCCCGAACGCCGGCGCGCGGGCCTGTACTGCGCCCGCGGATCGGCACTGCCCCGGCGTGCCGACGGCGACGATCTCATCGGCGCCCGCGTCGCAGCGCAGTCACCTCGGCGCGGAGCGAGGCCAGTTCGGCTTTCAAGGTGGCGATCTCGGCTGCGCGCTCGGCATTCAGCCCCACCAGGCTTTCGCTCTCATCGGCGAGTGCCTGTGTATCGTGAAGCATATTCTCGTGCTCGGTGCGAGTGCGCGCCTCGAGCGCCTGAACGGACCGCAAGGCGACGCCGTCCGCATCGGCGGGATCGACCCGCTCCGGGTTATCACCCAGGCCAAAAGCGAGATGAAAGTCCTCCGCCGCTGGCCCGAGGTGCCGGACCGCCGGGTCTTGTCCCGTGACGCTCCACTCGCGGATGGGCATCCGTGCGATCTTCGACAGGACCTCATCATCGTCGAGATCCCGGAAGCGCTCCCTCAGGTTGGTCCCGGACGACGCAGCCGGCTCCCGACCGCCAGACTGGCGTGACACCTCGACGCCGGGTTGCAGGTGCCACAACCGTCCCGGTGGTTCGGCGGAACCGGAATAGCCGCACAAGACGGCGCCGAGGACGACCACCCGAGGAAGACCCACTCCGCCCATCGCGACACCTTCGAAAGACTGAGAGTCTGAGAGTCTGAAGCCGTTCACCCGCGGCCTTGCCGGCCAGCGCTCGCAGGCCCGCACCTCACCAAACCGCCGACTCCCGACAGTTATTCCGGCCGCCGCGGCGCGTGACGCCGGTACGCTCGCTGATGCCGTGTCGGGTGCCCAGGATTCGCGCCACCCATGAAGGCTCGCGATCGTCGCAGCCCTTCTTGTGTGTCGCCCGCAGCTTCGCGAAAGCCCTCGGCCTGGTGCCGAACGACCCCGGAGGGCCGGCCTTCTTTGAAGCCGTGATTCTGTACCCGCCGGTACCGTCATCGCAGGGTCCGGTGCGGAAGTCGTCGGCAGGGGGAATAGTCCGCGTGCGTAACGGGTTAATGCCGATGGGAATCGTCGCGCGCTATGTTCGGCGGCGAGTCTGCAATCCGGTTCTCGAAAGGCATTCTTATGAAATACGCAATCGCCGCTCTGACGCTCGCGTGGATGAGCCTCGCGGCGCAGAATTCCTGGCAGGTCGCGCAAGGCGACGTGCGCGTGATCTGCCCGATGACGATCGGCGGCAGCTTCGAGGCGAAGACGATGGCCCTCGAAGGGTCGGTCACGAGAAGCGCGAGCGGTCCCGGGACATTCGAGGGAACCCTTGCGGTGAATCTGCGAACCCTCGACACCGGCATCGGCCTGCGCAACGAGCATCTCCGCACGAACTACCTCGAGGTGGACAACGGGCCCGGGTTCGAAATGGCCACCCTGTCCGGGATCGACGTGCAGGGCCTCAATCCGGATGCTCTCGAGGGCAAGGGATCCTTCACAGGATCGCTGACGCTGCACGGCCTGACGAGGACCGTCACCGGCCCGGTAGACATCCGGCGAAATGGCGGTGGTCTTCGCGTGAAGGCCACCTTCCCGGTCCAACTGCCGGACTATCAGATTCGCCAGCCGCGTCATCTGGGTGTTGGAGTGAAGGACACCGTCCACGTCGAAGTCGCGTTCGACGTTTCGCACTGAGCTGGAGTCATGAGAACGTTCTTCTTCCTGCTCGCCGCCACCGTCCTGGCGTCATGGGCGTCGGCCGAGCCGATGTTCCTCGCCAAACAGTACACACGCTGCACGGCGTGTCATTACTCGCCCACCGGTGGGGGCCTGCTGACCCCGTACGGGCGGCTCCTCTCCCATCGAGAGCTGTCGACCACCGGCCCCACCGATGCCGCTCCGCCTTCGGGCGACGACGACGAGGATCGTCGTGGCGAACAGGCCTTCCTGTACGGCGTGCTCGGAAACGCGCCGGGGAGCGTTCACCTCGGGCTCGAGGCGCGTCCCTCGCACTTGGGTATCGGGTTCCCCGGCGGCCACCAGGAGATGGATCTCCTGATGAATCTCGATCTCATCGGGGCGGTTGAGAAGAACGGGTGGACCGCATACGGCAGCATCGGTCGCGAGCCGCCGAATTCCGCCGTGCGGGACGGCCGCAGCCTGCCGGACGCCGCGTTCGTCTCCTACGAACACTGGATTTCGTTTCAAGCAGACAGGGGCTTTCGGATTCGCGCCGGCCGGTTCCTCCCAGCCTACGGTGTTCGGTTTGCCGATCACACCTCGTACACTCGCGCGTTCCTCGATCTGGATCACAACGATCAGGTGTACGGCCTCGAGTTGAGCGACACGATCGGCTCCTCGCTGGTCCAGATCATGGTCAGTCCCGGCAAGGCCGAGGCCATCCTGCACGACCGCACGCATCGCGGGTTTTTCGCCGCCGGCCGCTGGCAGGCAGACCTCGCGCCGCGGGCGACGATCGTCGGCTCGGCCTTGTACCGCAATTCGACCGATGTTGATCCGCGGTCGGGCGCGGCAGGTGGTGCCATCGGATTCGCGCCGTCATCGCGCGTGACGCTGTGGACGGAAGTGGATGCCGACCTGAAAACCGAGCTCGCGGGCGGCGTCTCATGGCTGGTCGTCAACGAAACGTCGGTCGAAGTGTGGCGCGGCATCTGGCTGAAGCTCTCGCCACAGTTCCGGACTGCTGGCGAGGCACCCGGCTCCTCGGACCTGCGGCGTATGGTGTTCGCGGCGGACCTGTTGCCCCGCACCCATTGGAACGTGAACGTGTCCTACTACCGCGACCGCTCGTCTGCTGTCACCACGTCCACACTGCTCGCGCAGCTTCACCTGTACTTGTGAGACGAGGTGAGACGGTGACGTTGACGAATATTCCGTTCGAGACGACCGACTGGGCCCGGGTGACTGGTTCGGAGCACCGGGGCGAGTGCGGGACGGCGACGTGGCGGACGCTCCAGCGCGGCGAGCTCCGGCTGCGAATCGTCGAGTACGGGCCCGGCTATGTCGCCGATCATTGGTGCGCCAAGGGACATGTCGTGTTCTGTCTGGAGGGCGAACTGGTCACCGAGATTCGCGATGGGCGAAGCTTCGTGCTGGGCCCCGGGATGAGCTATCAGGTGGCCGACGGCGACGTGCCGCATCGGTCGAGCACGGTGGTCGGCGCCCGCGCATTCATCGTCGATTGACAGATCCGGTTCGGGGGACTCCAGGCCCTGTGACGAGACGTGCCGATCGGAAAGCACGGTACTCCAGATGGAGTGGGTATGGAGCACGGCCGGCTTCCCATCTCCATCGACTTCGGCGATTCCGCCGGAGGTCAAGCGCCCTTGAACGCGCCGCTCGGTGTCTTCGCGAGCCGCAGTGGCTCGGCCGACACGACGACGCTGAAGTTCAAGCTGGTGCCGAGGACCCAGCCGCGGCTGTCGAAGCGCCGTCCCACTTCGACGACGCGCCCGGCTGCCTCGTCGAATGTCATCAACTCGCGCGTCATCGAGGTTCTGCCTTCTGCCTTCTGCCTTTGCCTTCTGCCTTGTCCCTAGGGCCTGCGCGGCGCCTCGCTGGTGAAGAACCTTCGCAGGCGATCCGCCACCAGACGCTCCTCGCCGTCATTGAGGCAACGCGTGCGGACCGTGGACCCGTCGTAGACCAGCGGCGGTTCTCCCTGCTTCAAGCGATTCTTGAGCTCCTGAGGCGTGATCGGGATGACGCGCTCATCCCAGCTCAGGTCGACGTCCGCATAACCGGCGGTGTTGACGGCTACCTCCGCGGTCACGCCTGGGATGCCCCTCAACTGATCCGCAATGTATCGGGCCTTTGTCTCCCAGCCGCGCATCACCTGGCTGTAATCCAGTTTCAGGTATCGCTCGAGCGCGACGACCAGCCCGACGATCTCTTCTTTGCCCACCTTCATGCCGCGGCCGATGTTGGAATTGGGGAACGCATTCAGCGCGGCGGCCTCGATGAGATCGCGGCGTCCGGCGAGGATGCCGGTCGATTGAGGGCCGAGAATCGCCTTGCCGCCGCTCAGGACCACCAGGTCGGCGCCCAGCTTGAAGAACTTCGTCAGGTTCTCGGTCGGCGGAATGTCCGATGCGGGATCCACCAGGACCGGCACGCCCGCCTTCCTGCCCACCTCGATCAGCTCGGCCGGCAGCATCACATCGGCCCCCGGGCCGTGCGCCCGCTTCTTCGGCATCGGCGGACCGAACTCCACCTGGTGCTCCACCGCCGAGATCGCGGCAATCATCGCCGTGCGCTCGCTGATGCTTTTCAGGAACTCGTCGCGCGTCCTGGCTTCGACGATCGTCATGCCTGCGGCGCGGTAGGCCCGGTCGTAGTCGAAGCGGTGGATCGTCTGGATGAGGCACTCGCGGCGCGGCCAGGTCGGGTGAGGCAGCGCCTCCACTTTGGCGGAATCGGTGCCGGTCAGGCAGCCCGCGGCTGCGAGCATCATCGCCGAGAAGCCTCCAGAGGTGATGAGGGCGGCCTCGGCGCCGAGAAGAGAGGCGACCCGCGCGTTGGCGGCCGCGAGCAGATCGCCCAGGTCCACGAAGAAGTCGTTGGCCTCGGCCATGGCCTCGACCACCTCGCGCGGCATGCGCGATCCGCTCAGGCGCGAGATGTGCTCGTGCGCCGGCAGATGAGGCCTGACGCCGAGCAGGCGCGTGTAGATGTTGTCGCGATAGGCGGCTTGCAGGTCCGAGCGCGCCCCTGACGATCGCGTTGGTGAGGCCGGGCCCGTCTGTGCGGGGCCGGGCGCCGTGGCGGCCACCGCGGCGCCGGCGAGCCCGCCCGTCCGGATGAACTCACGCCGGTCGACAGCAGATGTCACATTCGCTTCGCGTTCGTCGTTCATGGCGCCTATTTACCTTCCGGCAACGCGAACACGTAAAGGGCCTGTCCGCTCTGTGGAATCTTGATGTCCGGCACGATCGCGGCCGGGACGTTGCGGGGGCTGCCGCCGCCAAGCCCCGACATCACGCCGATATATTGCCGGCCGTCGATGGCAAAGCTCACCGGGAATCCCTGAGCCGACGTCCCGATCCGCGCTTCCCACAGGACCTGGCCGGTCTTCACGTCGTGCGCGCGCACGTAGCGATTGATGTCGCCCACGAACGCCAGGCCGCTTGCCGTCGATAGGACCGCCGTCAGGTACGGAGCCCGCTGCTCGCGTTTCCAGACTTCCTGCATCGTCCGCACGTCGTAGGCGGCCAGCTTGCCGACGTTGTCGTTGCTGCCCGGCATGTGCTTGAACACCCGATCGCCGCCGTTGCTGCCTCCGCCTTCTTTCTGGGCGACGTCCCGCGCCGTGAAGTCCATGCACGACTGGCTGAGCGGCGCGATCAGGAGTCCGGCCGGCGCGTTGTAGCTCATCGCCTGCCAGTTCTTGCCGCCTTCCGTGCTCGGGCAGATGAAGATCGGCTTGTCGAGCCGCATCTCGTAGATGTCAGGCCGGTATTGCGGCTCGCCCGTCTTCGGATCGATGCGGTCCCAGATGTTCTGCGCCACCATTTCCTTGAAGCCGAGGAACTTTCCGGTGCGTCGATCGAGTTTCCAGAGCACGCCGGCCTTTCCGGCATTGAACGACACCTTCTGATCGCCGATGTCGACCAGGACGCGCTCGAACACCTCGTCGAGGTCGAACGACTCGGCAGGCACGTGCTGGAAATACCACGCGAGCTTACCGGTGTTGGGGTCGAGGGCCACGGTGGAGTTCGCATAGAGCGTGTTGTCCCGCAGCGTGAGCTTGCGGCTCAGGAAGTTCCACGGCTTGGATTGCGCGACCCCCCAGTAGGTGAGATTGAGATCCGGGTCGTAACTGCCCGCCACCCACGTCTCCGCGCCGGCGCGGAAGGTCATGGGCAGGGCTCCCCAGGTGTCACTGCCGGGCTCGCCCTGGCGCGGCACCGTGTAGAACCGCCACACCTGCTTGCCAGTCTTGGTGTCGTACGCGCTGATGTAACAGCCCAACCCGTCGAATCGTTGGCACCCGGTGAGCCCTTGCAAGACCTTGTCGCCGATCACGATCGCGCCGCTGGTGTTCACCCGGCTGCCGTCCGGCGCAGCCGGCGTGTCCCAGAGGATCTCCCCAGTCCGCGCATCGAGCGCCACCATGTGGGCATTGCTCGCAGGCAGGAAGATCTTGTCGTCGGCAATCGCGATGCTGCGAATGCCGCCATAGCCCGCCGCTTGATCCGGACCCACGCGCGTTTCCCAGATCAAGTCACCCGTCTTTCCATCGAGCGCCTGCACGAAGTTGCTGGGACTGGCCAGGTAGATGACGCCGTTGTGAACGATCGGCGTCGTCTGGTTGGCGCCCGAGTCGTTGATGGCCCAGACCCATTGCAGTTGCAGGTTCTTCACGTTGGCGGGCGTGATCTGATTCAGCGGGCTGTAGCTGTGGCCATAGTAGTTGCCGCGGAACACGAGCCAGTCGCCGGCCGGCGGATTCTTCAGCATCTCCGGGGTCACCGGGACGTAGTTCTTCACTTCGCCGCGAACGGTAACGCCGCGATTCGTCGATGCGCCACCGCGGCCCTGGCCAGCGCCGGTGCCGGCGCCAAGGATCGGCAGCGTCGTGCTGGCGCTGTCGGCACGATCTGCGGCGGTTGCGGCTCCGGGTGTCCGAGGCTGTTCGGTGAGCACGGCGTTCATGGCCGTCGACACCGTGGCCGTCAGGGGCTGCTGCCCGGCGGGCGCGCCGTTGATCTGCAGCAGGTACGCCGTCACCTCCAGCGTGCCCCGTTCACCGAGCGACCCTGGATTGGTCGGCGGCATCGTCTGAACGATGTGGGTGAACAGGTCGTTGACGGCCTGCGGCCCCCATTTGGCTCTGAAGTCCGGCCCGGTGAGAGCCGGGGCATCACCCGACCCGCGCAAGTCGGGCTGGTGGCATCCCGCACATTGCTGCAGGTACGCAGCGCGTCCGGCCTCGGCCTGCGCCGGGGTGTAGGCGCCCGTTCCAGCAGGAACCTGTTGACCGCCGACGGACGCGATCGTCAAGCCGACGAACACACCCGACCCGAGGAGGAGTGAACGCCCACCGTGCTTCATAGCGACTCCGCGAACCCGTCGTTTCGATTCGGTTGTCGGGTTAGACGATTTCGATGCTGAAGATATAGCCGCTGTGCGGACTCTCCATGCCCTTCCATCCCGGGTGGATGCCGGCATCGCAGCTGATCAGACGTCCATCGTGCCACACGAGCCCGTGCGGGTCGCACGATCCGGGTTCGAACTCGACAGTCATCAGCAGCTGGCCGGTCTTGCCGTCATACTTGTTCAGGCCGGCCCTCCCTCCGCTGAAGCTGGCGCTGTTGTTGCCAGTCACGACCCAGATGTGACCATCGTTGTCGAACGCCACGTCGTGGAGGCGCGGTCTCTCGTCCGAACCGACGCGGATCAGGACCTCGGGATTCCATGTCGTTGGATCGACACGCAGAATTCCACCCAGACGCAACGCGGCAATCCACAACTTGCCGTTGTGCCACTTCACACCGTGGCATCCACCGCCGCTGTCGTCGATGCTGAGGGGAATTTGACGGTGGCTGATTTGCGTGGAGCTCAGATCGACCTGAAAGATGCCGTAAGGGTCGGCGTTCGCGCCCATCCAGACACAGCCGTTTCCGTAGGCCATTCCCGAGGTGTTGCGTGAATGGGTATTCACCGTCCTGAGCAGCTTGCCGTTCCAGTCCACAAGCCAGGCGAGCTCATCTCGATTCGGGTCGAGCGGCAGGTGATACACCGGAGCATTCTGCGGCGTGACTTTCTGCTGCCCAATCCATAGCCCTCCGGGTTCGTCAGTCATCACTGCGAGCGCGTTGGGATACATCTCCGGCGATCTGAACATCGTTGTGGTCGTCGCCCGCCGCCTCGGAATATCGCCGCGACGCTCGCCATTCTGGGTCGCATCCCATTTCGGCGCCAATCCGTTCGCCGCCGGACTGATGTTCAGCGCGAGACCGGCTGCCAGAAAGTCCCTGCGTTTCATCCGCATTGCATCACCTCGGAGAGAGTGAGATGCCAAGCCGATTGTTTCTTGCTCGCGACCAGCAGACTTATAGCACACGGGTGACGAAGAGCTCGGTAGAGAACGCTCGTTAGCGCTGCTGCATGAGCGGGGCAGGCGCGACTGCAGCCATCTTCAAGGGCGTCCGGACATTCCTGCTCACGCCGCACGACGACGGCTCGACCGATTTCGTGATGCACGAGCGCTCATCGAGGAGCGGCGGCGCCTCCGAGCGAGGCCGACGGGGCGGGGCGCAGCTCGCGACGGCATCGGGGCACGTTCGCCCGGCGCCGAACGCCGTCCTGCCCTCTCGCGACGAAGCCCACGGTCACGTCGGCCGATGGGCGCGAAGGAAGGACCGGATCTGGCGCACCGCCAGCGGAATCCGCTCCTTGGGCTCCTTCCACGGGAACATGCTCACCTCGGCGTTCGGCGCCAGCATCGCGGCTTCCATCGCCACCGCGTACGGGTGTGCCGGGATGTCGTCCGGCAGGATGAGGATCGGCGTCTGGCACGTGCGCACGAAATCGCGCGTCACGGTGAAGACGAAGTCGGGGTCGGTGCGGTACATCCTGGTCAGAAACCGGTCGACCATCTCCATCGTGATCTCGGGCCGGCGCTTGACCAGTTCGGGACCCCAGCCCTTCATATTGGTGTCGTAGAAAAGGTCGCGCATCTCTGGACGTGAGCCGCTGGGCTGCGCCAACACGGCCGCGACGACCCGATTCGGCGCCCGCTTCAGGAGGTTCCAGATGAAGGGGCCGCCGATGCAGAAGCCCATGACCATGAACTTCTCGATCTGCAGGTGATCCATCAGACCGAGATGGTCATCGGTGAAGCCTTCCCACGGCCGGTCGATCTCGAGCGGTCCGGAGGACTGTCCGCCGTTGGCGTTACGCAGGTCCGACGCGATGCAGCGGTACTCCCCTGTGAACTCCTCGATCGCGTTGAAGGGATTGGACAGGGCCGCAATCGTCGAGTTCAGTCCTCCGCCGGCGATCAGCAGCAACGGGAAGCCGCTGCCGGTCTCCTCGTAGTGGATGCGAACGGGGCCCCTTTCGTAGAAGGACATGCCAGCTTCTCCTTGCCTGCCGAGGTCAGATCGCTGTCAAACGTCACTCGCCGGTCAGGCCGCGGATCGAGCCAGCCACAACCCGCGTCCGGTCAAGCCGTTGCCGTCGAATTCAGCGCGAAAGCCGGCTCTTTTGAATGCCGCGGCCATCTCCTCCACGGTGAACAGCCCAAGTTGATGGATCTCCGTCGCGTGGCGCGTGCCGTCCGCCGTCTCGATGCGATACTCGAACAGAAGCCGTGAAATCCGACCGTCGATCTCGTATCGACTGACGCGCTCGACCATCCTGCCGTTATGCGTTCCGGTCTGCCGGACGACTCGGCCCTCGTCGAGGCTGCCGGGAGGCAACCACGGCTCCACGAGCAGCACACCGTTCGGCCGCAGATGTCGCCGGAAGCAGGCCAGGGCGCGCTCGGTTCGTTCCAGGGTGACGAGGTAGCCGATGGAGCTGAACAGACACAAGACGACGTCGTAACGCTTCGGCAACGCGAAGTCGCTCATGTCAGCCACGAAGAATTGCCCGGATGGATGCTTCTCACGCGCCACACGGAGCAACCCCGCATCGAGGTCGAGACCGTCGACGTCGAACCCGTGGCTGGCGACCAGGCGGTGCGCATGTTCTCCGGTGCCACACGCGACGTCCAGGATGCTTCGGGCCTGGGGGCGCGAGGCGCGCACCAAGGCCGCGATCTGCGCCGCTTCCGCGGCGTAGTCCTTGAAACTGTAGATCGCGTCGTAAAACTCCGCAGACTCTGTGAACATTTTCGAATGGTCCAGTTGTGGGCGCGCCCATTCCTAGATCACGGCATTGATAAAGCCGTAGACCATCAACGCCAGCAAGAGCAACCCTGGGATCGCCGCTATCGCCGTCGCGCCCAGCAGCGCCGTCGCATCCTCATCTCGCTCGCGGGCATTCACGACCAGCGTTGCCCCGACGGCGGCGAGAACCAGGCTCGCGACGGAGTTGAGCAGCAGTGGGATGACGGCAAAATAGCTCAGCTTCGTGAGGTACAGGTTGCCAGAGCACCCCCTCGATGAGCAGCGCTGTCACGGGAAGCCAGGCAACGCGCCGGTACCTCGCCGCAAAAGTGAACCGCCGCGGGAAGGCCAGTTGAGTCAGCACCAGACCCACGGCGACGAGGCACCCGATGAGGCCTAGAGTGATCATGCGGCCGATCGAGACGAAGGCTACCAGAATCTCCACCTCAGGCGCTTGTCGAGAACGCGCTCGTGGCGACGAGGTGACCATGGCGCGCGGTGACCTTGGCTGCCGCGTGCTACATTGCCCGGCTGGAGAACAACGTCGGACACAAGAGCGAGGTGCCACCATGCTGCAGAAATGGCTGATCGGAACCGCCCTGGCAGCGCTCGCCGTTTTGAGCGCGTCAGCCCAGAATGCGAGCACCGTCATCGCCAACGCATCAAAGGCGATTGGCGTCGACAGCTTGAAAACCGTGCAGTACTCGGCCACGGGCCTGGACTTCGCGCTCGGCCAGGCACCGAATCCAAACTCGCCCTGGCCGAAGTTCATCAACAAGAGCTACACGCGAGTCATCAACTTCGACACTCCGGCCTCGAAAGTCGACCGCGTGCGCATGCAAGGCGAGAACCCGCCTCACGGGGGAGGCCAGCAGCCCATCGTCGGAGAACAGCCTCAGAGCCAGACAATCGTCGTGACCGCCGACACGCCGTGGGTGCAGCAGCTCGACATCTGGATGATGCCCCACGGCTTCCTGCGCGCCGCGGCAAAGAGGAATGCCGCGCTCGAAGAAAAGACCGTCGGCGGCAAGAAGTACAGCGTGGTCAGCTTCACAGGCGACAATAAGGCCAAGGTCAGCGGCTTCATCAACGCCCAGAATCAGGTCGAGCGCGTCGAGACCCTGATCGACAACCCCTTCTTCGGCGACATGCCGTTCGACGCCGCCTACAGCGACTACAAGGACGTCGGCGGCGCGCAGTTCCCGATGCACATCGTCGTCAGGCAGGGCGGCTATCCGGTGTTCGACCTGAATGTGACTGACGTAAAACCAAACGCAGCGGTGAAGATCGACGCGCCGCAGGGCACCGGTGGGGCCGCCGGCGGCGGCGCGACGCCAGCAGCGCAGTCGGAGAAGCTCGGCGACGGTGTGTACCTGATTACAGGCGGCTACAGCGCCATCGCCGTGGACTTCAAGGATCACATCCTGATTCTGGAAGGCGGGCAGAGCGAAGCGCGCGGCCTGGCCGTGATTGCCGAGGCAAAGCGGCTGATTCCCGGAAAGCCGATCAAGTACCTCGTGAACACCCACAGCCACGTCGATCACTCGAGCGGCCTGCGTCCCTTCGTCGCGGAGGGAACGACGATCCTCACGTACCAGTTGAACAAGGCGTACCTCGAAAGGGTGCTGAGCACTCCCCATACGCTGAATCCCGACAAGGCGCAGCAGGCAGGAAAGAAGCCGATTGTCGAGGCCGTTGGTGAAAAGCGCGTGCTGACCGACGGCAATCACGTCGTCGAGCTGCATCACATGCAGAACTTCGGGCATCACGACGGCATGCTGATGGCCTACTTACCGAAGGAGAAGGTGCTTTTCGAGGCAGACGCGTGGAATCCAGCACCGACGGCGACTGCCGCAGCGCCGAATCCGCCAAGCCCGTTCACGACAAGCCTCGTCGACAACGTGCAGCGTCTGAAGCTTGACGTCGCGCGAATCATCCCGGTCCACTACCCGGCCGACAACAGGATGGTGACGCCGGCCGACCTGATGAAGTGGGTCGGACGAACGACGTCCAGCCAGTAGGGTTTTGGCATAATCCGCTCGCTTCGGTAGCGGAAAGGAGTGGGCCGTGGGACCGCTTGAACGGCGCTGGCGCGTGAGTCTGACCCGGCGGGAAGCGCTGGCGACCCTCGCCACGCTCGTCGCCGGATCACCGCTGCTGGCCGCGCAGCGGGATCCGCGGCCGCTCAAAGATCATCAACGTGTGCCCGGCTTCGCCGAGATGGAGTCGGTCTTCGACTTCGAGCCGGTGTTCTTCGCCAACGTCCCGCGGTTCGTGTACGACTACACGGCCCACGGCGCCGACTCGGAGTGGACCATCCAGCGCAATCGCGACGCGTTCGATTGGGTGGAGATCGTCGCGCGTCCGCCGATCGATCGCGCTCGGGTGATGACGCGGACGAGAGTCCTCGGGCTCAACCTCGACTATCCGATCTTCATCGCGCCGAGCGCCGGGCAGGTCGCGCTCCATCCCGATGGCGAATCCGGCATGCACGTGGCCGCCACCGCCGCGAAGACGCCAATGATCATCAGCAACGTCTCCAGCCACCCGGTGGAGAAGATCGTCGCCGCCGCGGCCGGACCGACCTGGTTCCAGTTCTACCCGCGCGAGAGCCTCGACGAGAGCCGCAAGGTGCTCGAGCAGGCCCAGGCCGCGGGCTGCCTGGCGGTCGTGGTCACCGTCGACCAGCAAGCGACCTTTTACGAACGCACACAGCGGCTCCGCAACGTCGGCGGTGCGCCTCGCGAGACGGCGCCGCGGCCCTCGGGGATGAAGAACCCGTACCGCGTGCCCGACCGGCGGCTCTGGTACGAGTGGTCGTATCTCGATCGGATCCGGCCGTTCATCAAGGTGCCGATGCTGATCAAAGGCGTGGTCACCGCCGAGGACGCGCAGCTCTCGGTGGAGCGCGGCCTCGACGGCATCATCGTCTCCAACCACGGGGGGCGATCGCTCGATTACGGCCCCTCAACCCTCGAGGTGCTGCCCGAAATCGTCGCCGTCGTGAACGGTCGCATCCCGTTGCTCATCGACAGCGGCTTCCGTCGCGGCACGGACGTCCTCAAGGCATTGGCGCTCGGCGCCGACGCCGTCTGCTTCGGGCGGGCCACGCGCTGGGCGCTTGGCGCGTTCGGCACACCCGGCGTGCAGCGAGTGCTGGAGATGCTCCAGGCGGAGCTCGTAGCCGCAATGGCCGCGTCAGGCCGGGCCTCGCTCGAGGACCTTGACGGCTCGGCGGTTCGAGCGAGGTTCTCGTGAAGACGCAGCAGCCATCGCCCGCCCGCCCCCGGCTGACACCGCTTGACGAGCTCGTCAACACGCTGGAGTTCGCGGCGGAAGCCGAGCGCAGCCTCGCCACTGACGCATTCCGCAGCATCTCCGGCAGCGATCGCGCGCCGTTCGAGCGCATCACCTTCCGACCGCGGCTGATGGTGAATTGCGTGAACCTCGATCTCACGACAGAGGTTGCGGGACAGAAACTCTTCGCGCCAATCATCGTGGCGCCCATCGCCGACCAGCGTCAGTTCCATGCCGATGGCGAGCTGGCGACAATTCGCGGCGCGTCGGCTGCGAAGGCCGCCGTCATCGTGAGCGCCAGATCGTCGCTGCCGTTCCAGTTGCTGGCGAAAGAGGCGGCGACACCGCTGATGTATCAGGTGTTCGCTGCCGACGATTCGGCACGCTCGGCTGCCAGGGCCCAGGCCGCGGTTCACGTCGGCTGCACGGCCATTGTCGTGACCGCGGGCTCGACCGAGAAGCCGGCACGTCCGCTGGCTCGCTCGGACTGGCAGGCCATCGACGCGATTCGGCGCGGAGTTACGGTTCCGCTCGTCGTGAAGGGCATCACGACACCGGACGATGCGAGGACGGCGATCAAGGCCGGTGCGCAGGCCATCGTCGTGTCCACTTACGGATACGGCGGAGCCCAGGGCCGCCCTGCGCCGCTCGACGTACTCGCGGACGTCGCCGATGCGGTGGACGGCCGCGCGAACGTCCTGGTGGATGGCGGGTTCAGGCGCGGCACCGACATCATGAAAGCGCTGGCGCTCGGCGCGCGCGCTGTGCTGATCGGGCGGCCGGTGATGTGGGGACTGGCGGCGTATGGCGCCGACGGCGTGCAAGCCGTGCTGGAGATGCTGCAGACCGAGCTGGGTCGCGTGATGGGCTGTTGCGGCACGCCGAACCTGGCGGCGATCACGCGCACGCACGTGAGGGTGCATGCAACGCGGGTCACCAGCGCTGGATCCGGTGTGGCGGATGCTGCCGGTCTCGCCGGAGCACGCCCAGGCGTGGACCGGAGTACACCGGCCTGACAGCGGAATGAGGCGGATGATGAAGACTCTGCTGGTTCTCCGCCACGCCAAGTCGAGTCGGGATGATCCGGCGCTCGACGATCGCGACCGGCCGCTCACCGCCCGCGGAGAGCGGGACGCACCGCGGATGGGGCGGCTGGTCCGGGACGAGCAACTGTCTCCCGATCTCGTCGTCTGCTCCGATGCGGTCCGCGCGCGCCAGACCGCCGAAGCGATGGCCGAAGCCGCCGGTTATTCAGGAACGATCCTCCTGGAGCATCGTCTCTATGCCGCGGAGGCGGCGGTCATACTCGCCGTGCTCCGTGATGTCGTCGAGCCGGACGTCGACACGGTGATGATCGTCGGACACAATCCGGGGCTCGAGGATCTCGTGTCGGCGCTCACCGGCGCCAGGGAGGACCTCCCGACCGCCGCCCTTGCGCAACTCGCACTGCCGATCGATCGATGGTCGGAGATCGGACCTCGTACCCGCGGCACGCTGGTTCGGGTATGGCGTCCGAGGGAATTGTGACTTCCGCGATTCCGCCCGCGCTACGATTCAGCGAACAGATTACCGGCCAGATACTTCAGCCCCGTATCCACGGCGACCGTCGCCACGACCTTGCCCGGGCCGAGCTCCCGCGCGACATCCAGCGCCGCGGCGATGTTCAGCGCACTCGAGGTGCCGACTAGCAGTCCTTCCTCACGTGCCAGCCGGCGGGCGAGGGCGCGCGCGTCATCCTCCCGAATCGCCCGCGCCTCGTCGTACGGATGACCGGCCATGTGCGGCGGGATGTGTCCCGTCGCGATGCCCTCGACGCGGTGCGGCCCGCCGCGTCCCTGGGTCATCGCCGGAGACGATGCCGGCTCGAGCGCGACGATCCGCGCCCGGCTCCCACCTTCACGCAGCGCGCGAATCACGCCGCTCAACATCCCGCCGGTACCCACGGCGCCACAGAACGCATCAATCGGTCCTGCCTGTTCGAGTAGCTCCCTGCCGATCCCGGCATAGCCGTCGATCGCATCGACGTTGTTGAACTGATCGGTCCAGTACGTGTCCGGCTCGGCGGACAGCACGGCAATCTCTTTCCTGAAACGCTCGAAGAGCGCAGGTGTCACCTTGCCGCCATCGCTCTCCACAATCCTCAGCTCCGCCCCGAACGCACGCATCGTCCGCAGCTTTTCTTCCGCGAAGGCGTCCGATGAGAGCAGCACACAGCGGTACTTCTTGGCGGCGCAGACCATGGCGAGCGACGACCCGGTGCTGCCGCCAGTGAATTCGACCACGCGCATGCCGGTCTTGAGTTGGCCGCGTCGTTCGGCGCCCTCGATCATCGCGAGCGCCATCCGGTCCTTGTAGGAACCCGTCGGATTGAAGAACTCGAGTTTGACGAGAACGTCCGCTGCGCCCGCCGGGACCACGGATGTGAGTCGAACGGCTGGCGTCTTGCCGATGGAATGGAGAACCGAGGCGGCGATGCCTGAAGTCACGAGGGTGATTCTACGCGGGTCGCTGGGCGAGGTGCGCCCCTGGAACTGCGACAGGACGTTCGACATCCTACCCCTCAGCTCACTTGTGTTGAGCACTCTATCTGCTCCACAGCCTGACTTTGTGCCGGTTCCCGGCGAATCAGCGAGCTGATGGATCCTTAACTCAAGTGAATTGAGGGGTTAGTCGCATCATCCTCGGAGTCGCGGCAGGAGCCCCGCGGCGTTGTCGCGCTCGATGGCCCGCAAGTCGGCGGCGGTGAAGAATCCAAGTCCCGCCAGCGTCTTGAGGATCTCCGGGTTGCTCCCGCCGGGCGGAAAATCGGTGCCGAAGAGGATCTGAGACGAGGGCACGAGCTGAAGGAGGGAGGCCATCGCACCTTTGTTGGCGGCGCCGGCCGTGTCGTAGAAGAAGCGTTTCAGCTCGGACATGAACCCGTTGGGCAGACGGTCCCTGGCGCCGTTCGACGCACCGTCGATGCGGCCGGCAAGAAACGGAACCGTCCCGCCGCCGTGCGACCAGATGAAACGGATGTTCGGAAAGCGCGTGGTGTCGCCGCTGAAGGCCACGCCCATGATGGCGCGCGTCGTGTCGGTTCCGTATTCGAGGCTGCCTGGTCCGACGCCCTGCGCGTAGTCGAGATTTCTGCAGCAGTTCGCCGCGGTGGGATGGACATGGACAACGGCGCGGCGGCGCTCGAGCTCCTCCATCACGGGACGGAACATGGGACTGCCGAGCCACAGGTCGCCGTAACTGGTCAGGAGGCCGACGCCGTCCACCTTCAACACGTCATAGGCGTATGCGATCTCGGCCAGCGTCGCATCGACGTCCGGGAGCGGCACCGCCGCGAACAGTCCGAAGCGTGTCGGGTGATCCTGAACCAGCCGCGCCCCATAGTCATTGCACGCCCGTGCGAGCCTGCGCGTCGCCGCGATATCACCAAACCACAGGCCCGGATTCGTAATCGAGACGACAGCCGCCGCAGCGCCGGCGCGATCCAGATCCTCGATGGACTTCTCGGGCGTCCACGTCGTGTTGGCCGGCTGAAGAAGCGGCCGGCCACGCACGGCCGTCACCCAGGCCGGTGGCGCGAAATGGTGATGGACGTCAATCGCGCGAATCGACGGCGCTTCCGCTTGCCTGAACCCGGCCGAAACGGACTCGCCGACACTCGCGACTCCGAGTGACGCAAGTGCCGCGGTGATGAAGTGGCGCCGATCGACGTCCGTCATGTGGCGGTCTTCCAGGGAGTGAGCCGCTCAGCGGCGGGTCGGCGGCATCTCCGCCGTCTCGATTGGCTCGAGCTTCACGATCGACGCCGCGTGGTTGCTGCCGACCCAGAACGTGACCGGGTTCGTCGAGTTGTCCACCCAGACCCGACGGACGTTCGTGTGTCCGGGCATGAGGTATTCGACCGTGCGCCCCGTCTTCGGATTCACACGAACGATGCGGTCGTTGTACTCGCCGCCAGTCCAGATGTCGCCATTGCGATCGACGGTGACGTCGTACGGCCAGTTGCCAGGCGTCGCCGGCGACCACTCCTGAAATGTCTTCGACCTGGTGTCGAACATGCCGATCTTGTCCGCCCGGTTCTCGCCGAACCAGAGGCGATCCTGGCGGTCCATCATGCCGCGGCGCGGTCCCGACCCTCTGGTCGGCGTCTTGAAGATCTCGATCGCACCGGTCTTCGCGTCGATCCGACCGACTTCTTCGGCACCCATGACGAGGAAGTAGCCGTTGTTCTGCGAATCGGGAATGACGTCGTACACGTTCGGGCGCGGAATCGGGTACGGCTCGAACTTCTCGAACGACCCGGTCGCGATGTCGAGACGCATCACGGTGTATGTGCCTGCATCCTGCAGCCAGACCTTACCGTCGATGTACGCGCGCTCGGGGCTGACCTGGTTGACCTGGACGTGCTTGCCGTTCAGCTCCGGCGGCAGACTCCACGTCTGAAAGGTCTCCGTCTTCCGGTCGAACTTCGCGAGGCCGCCCTGAAACTGCATTGCGAGCCACGGATTCTCGTCGCGATCGAAGCGCATGCCGAGAATGCCGGTCGGCGCGTCGGGCTTCAGGATCGGAATCTCGTACTCGGTGACCTTGCCGGTGCGTGGATCGAGCTTGCCGAGAATCTGCTCGCCGAAGCTCGCGTACCACACCATGCCGGTCGAATCGACGATCACGTCGTGAGGTTGGCGGGTGCGCTTCGGCAGATCGTATTCCGTGTAGATGACCCGGGTGGCGTCGGCCGAAGGTCGGGGCAATGTCTTCAGCGAATATCCAAGCTCGGGACTCGCGCTCAGATTGAGCGTGGCCAGATACTCGGCTTGCCGTGTCCACGTCTGAAGCTGTCGCTCCCTGGATACGTCGCCACCGCCGATGCGCGGCGCCGGCGTGCGCTGGACCATCAGTGGAAACGAGAGCGGCGGATACCCGGCCATCCGCTCGAGGACCCGCACGAATTCCGGCGCGTCGTGGTGCGAGCGGGTGATCAGGTTCAGCATGTGACAGTGCGCGCAGCCGCGGATCTCGGCCTTTTGCGCGTCAGTGCCTGGCATGCTGGAGAGCCATTCGGCGTTCGAGAGTTGTGACGCGAGATCGCGCGTCTTCTGCAACCTGAGATCGGCCGTGGCCGCACCGCTCGCCCGGACCGTCGCGCTCACCGGCGCTTCAAGGTCGTAGCCGATCGCCCGAATCCCGATCGCGTAGGTTCCCGCCTGCAGTCGCGCCCGCGGGAACGCGTACTTGCCGGTAGCGTCGGTGACGACGGTCGTCGTGAATGTCGAGCCGTTCAACTTCGCGCTGACAAGCACTCCGCTCATCGCGGCTTCGGCGGCCGACGAGACCGTGCCGCCCAGTGCGACGGCCGCCGCGCTCTGAGCTCCCAGAGGACCAAACGTGGAGTGAAGGGCGACGGCCAGAAGGGCCAGCGCCGCGAGGGATCCGACACGAGCGTTCATGGCCGCTCCTCAGTAGCCGACGTCTCGAGAATCGGAGGGTCCGCCGGCGGCGTAAGCTAGCACTCCGGCAGACGCAGCGTCAACGACAGTCGTCCAACCGCGGGCTGCGATTTACCGCGCGACCGCCTGGATTTCACGCTCGCCTAGACCGACGCTCGGACCGCCCGGACTGGATGATGGGGATGTATTCCTCGGGACCCCGGTCGACGATAGGTTGCCTTGACCTCGCCGTCCGGCTTTGCTGTAGTGTGCCGGTGCCAATCCGCCTCCCCCTTCGACTCGTCGTCAATGGCGTCACGCGCACGTGCGACGTCGAACCGCGGTGGCTGCTGAGCGACGTCCTGCGCGGCGAGCTGGGGCTCACCGGGACCCACGTCGGCTGCGAGCACGGCGTGTGCGGCGCCTGCACGGTGCTGGTGAACGAAGAGCCGGTCCGCTCGTGCCTGATGTTCGCGGTGCAGGCCGACGGCGCGGCGATTACCACCGTCGAGGGTCTTTCGCCAGGCGGCGAGGCCGCTCTCAATCCTCTCCAGGACGCATTCCGCGCCGAGCACGGATTGCAATGCGGCTTCTGCACGCCAGGCATCCTGATGTCGATGACCGCGTTCCTGCGCGACTGTCCCGATGCCACAGATGCCGACATCCGCGAAGCGCTGACCGGTCACCTCTGCCGGTGCACTGGCTATACCAACATCGTCCGCGCCGTGAAGGCCGCGCATGACCGCCTGGGTCGGTAAGCGCGTTCCGCGCAACGAAGACGCGCGGCTCCTGACCGGCCGCGCGCTGTTCGTGGACGATGTGCAGGTGCCGGGGATGCTGCATGCGGCGTTCCTGAGGAGCGACCACGCGCACGGCCGGTTGCGGGCCGTGGATGTGAGTGCCGCGCGTGGCCGGCCGGGAGTCGTGGCCGTGTTCACCGCCGATGACCTGGGAGATTACTGGAGGCCGGCGCCGCTGCTGGTCCCGCCGCCGCCGGTGCCGGGGATGGTCTTCAACCAGTGCACGCAGGTCCCGCTGGCTCGAGACAAAGTGCGGCACGTCGGCGAGCCGATCGCGATGGTTGTCGCGGAGAACCGCTACGTCGCCGAGGACGCTCTGGCAGACATCGTGGTCGACATCGATCCGCTCGACGCGGTGGTGAACCTCGAGCGCGCGCTCGCGCCCGGCGCGCCACGTGTGCACGAGCACCTGGACTCGAACGTCGCGGCCCGGGTTCATCAGCAGCGGGGCGATTACGCTGCCGCGCGCGCAGCCGCCGACGTCGTTATTGCCCGTCGCTTCTGGTACGACCGCGGCGCTTCGGCGGCGATCGAGAACCGCGCGGTGGTGGCATCGTGGGATCCGCGTGCCGAACAGCTGACCATCTGGGACACGACCCAGGCGCCGATTCCGATCCGGAACGGACTGGCGCGGATGCTCGGCCTCGCCGAGTCGCAGGTGCAGGTCATCGCGCCATTCGTCGGCGGCGGCTTCGGCCCGAAGATCATGATGTTCTATCCCGAGGAGCTGCTGGTCCCATGGGCCGCGCGGCGGCTCGGCGGCGCGGTGAAGTGGACTGAAGACCGGCACGAGAACTTCGTCGCGACAACCCAGGAACGCGGGCAGCTTCACGATGCCGAGATCGCGGTGACGCGGGACGGCCGCATCCTCGGCGTCTGCGACGTGTTCCTGCACGACACTGGGGCCTACGATCCGTACGGGCTCACGGTGCCGATCAACTCGCAGTGCACGCTGCTCGGCGTCTACAAGGTTCCCGCCTACGACAGCACCTTTACCGCGGTGTTCACCACCAAACCGATCGTCACGCCGGTGCGCGGAGCCGGCCGGCAGCACGGCGTCTTCGTGATGGAGCGGCTGCTCGACCTCGCCGCGCGCGAGCTCGGGCTCGATCGCGTGGAGATCCGGCGGCGAAACCTGATCCCGCCGGACGCGTTTCCGTACGATCAAGGGATCATCTTCCAGGACTTCACCTCGCTCACCTACGACAGCGGCGACTACGCGCCTGCGCTCGAGCGCGCGGCGGAGTTGATCGGCTACGAGCAGTTCGTCCGCGAGGAGCAGCCGCGGCTTCGCGCCGAGGGAAAGCACGTCGGTCTCGGCATCGTCAACTACGTGGAAGGCACCGGCATCGGCCCCTACGAGGGGGCGCGCGTGACTGTCGAGCCGAGCGGCCTCGTCCGGGTTGCGACCGGTGTCGGCACGCAGGGGCAGGGTCACTTCACGGCTTTCGCGCAGATCGTCGCCGACGTGCTCGCGGTGGAGGTCGCCGCGGTACGGGTCGTGACGGGAGACACGCGCGAGTTTCATTGGGGGACCGGCACCTTTGCCAGCCGCGGCGCGGTTGTCGCAGGCACCGCGTGCCGTGCCGCTGCCCTCGCCGTGCGTCAGAAGATCCTGGACGCGGGGACTCGACGCCTCAACGTCGCGGCCGACGCGCTGGAGCTCGCCAACGGCCGGGTGTTTGTCACGGGACGGGCTGGCGATCCTGGCGTGCCGTACGGTGAGCTCGCCGTGTACGCAAATCCGCTGAGAGGCGCGGTGACGGCCGGCGTCGAGCCTGGCCTCGAGGCAACCGCGTACTTCGGCCCGGACCGCGGCAGCACCGCCAACGGCGTCCACGCGATGATCGTCGAGGTGGATCGCGACACGCTACTCGCACGGATCGCCCGTTACGTGGTCGTCCACGACTGCGGCCGCCTCGTCAATCCGACGATCGTCGAGGGACAGATCCAGGGCGGCGTCGCCCACGGCATCGGCAACGCGTTCTACGAGCAGCTCGTCTTCGACGAACAGGGCCAGCTGCTCACTGCCTCGCTGATGGACTACCTGCTTCCGGTCGCCACCGACGTGCCCGACGTCGAAATCGAGCACCGCGAGACGCCGGCGCCAGGCAACCCCGCAGGACTGAAGGGCGTGGGCGAAGCGGGGTGCATCGCGACCGGAGCGGCGTTTGCGCAGGCAATCGAGGACGCCTTCGGCGGCGCCGTCGAGATTCGCGAGATCCCGCTCAGCCCGAATCGCCTGTTCGAGCTGCTGCAGGCCGCCCCTCCGGCACCGGAGGCGTCATGACCTTGTCAGGCACTTTCACGTTTCGCGGCCCGCGCGCGCTGGTCTGGCAGCTGCTCCAGGATCCCGAGGTGCTGGTCAAGGTGATGCCGGGCGCGCAACGGCTCTCGCGCGTCGCGGACGGCCGCTATCAGGGCGTGATGAAGGTCGGCCTGGGGCCGGTCACCGCGGCCGAATTCGCGCTGGATGTGACGCTCGGAGACCTGGCGCCGCCCGAACGCTTCACGATGGTCATCGACGGCAAAGGCACGCTGGGCTTTGCGCGCGGCACGGCCAATGTCGCCCTCGACGAGCAGGGCCCCGACCGGACGGCCATGCACTACACGTCGGAGCTGCAGATCGGAGGTCGCATCGCGAGTGTCGGACAGCGTGTCGTGGAGTCGGCGGCAAAAGCAATGACGGCCCGCGGGCTGCAGGCGCTGCAGCAGGCGATCGACGATCGCCTGGCGCCGAGCGCAGGGAGCACGAGCTCGTGAAGCCGGCGCCGTTCGAGTACTTCCGCCCTTCGTCGCTCGATGAAGCGCTCGCGACGATGGCGGCGCATGCCGGCGAGGCGAAGGCGCTGGCCGGCGGGCAGAGCCTGGTGCCGGCGATGAACTTCCGGATCGCGCAACCTGCCGTGCTCGTCGACTTGAACGGGATCTCGGGCCTCGGCGGCATCGAGGCGACCACCGGCGGGTTGCGCGTCGGCGCGCTGACGCGCCATCGCACGCTCGAGCGAAGCGCCGACGTTCGAGAGGCGGCGCCACTTGTTGCGGACACCATGCCGCTGGTCGCGCACGTGCCAATCCGCACCCGCGGCACGCTCGGCGGGAGCCTGGCACACGCGGATCCGGCGGCCGAACTGCCCGCGGTGATGCTGGCGCTCGACGCAGCCATCGAGGTGCGCTCTCAATCGGGCCGGAGGACCATCCCGCGCCGGCGAGTTCTTCACCGGCCTCTATGCCACCGCGCTCGCGCCGGACGAGTTGATCACCGCGGTCACGATCCCGAGGCGAAACGCGGCGGCCTGGGCCGTGGATGAAGTCGCACGGCGGCACGGCGATTTCGCGCTCGCCGGCGTCGCCTCGGTCGTGAGGCTCGAGACCACGGGCGCGGTCGCCGACGCGCGCATTGCCCTGTTCGGCGTGCACGAGCGCGCAGTCCTGGCCGATGCCGCCACGAAAGCGATTGCCGGCCAGGTGCCGACGGCGGACGCGATCGAGGCCGCGGCCGATGCGGCGGCGTCTCAAGATGCCGATCCCGCCTCGGATGTTCACGCCTCGAGCGCTTTTCGCCGGCATCTGACACGCGTGCTGGTGAGGCGTGTCCTCATACGGGCCGTCGCGCGCGCCCGCGGCGCCGAGTAGCGCCATGTCCGCCACGCTCACGAACGCCGATCTCGCGCCCACGGCGCCCAGCCAGCGCACGTGGACGCTCTGGCACATTGCTTCGCTCTGGGTCGGCATGAGCGTGTGCATTCCGAGCTACATGCTGGCCGGAGCGATGATCGACGCCGGCATCGGCTGGCGCGCCAGCCTTGCCGCGGTCCTGCTCGGCAACGCTCATCGTCCTCATCCCGATGCTGATTCACGGACACGCCGGTGCCCGCTACGGCATCCCCTTCCCGGTCTTCGCGCGAGCGGCGTTCGGCGTCAGCGGCACGCATCTGCCGTCGATGCTGCGCGCGGTGGTGGCGTGCGGCTGGTTCGGCATCCAGACGTGGGTTGGCGGCCTGGCGATGCTCGCCCTCGTCCGGATTGCGTGGTCGGGAATCGATGGCCTCGGCGGCGACTGGCGTCTCATGGGCCATCCGCTGGCGGAGTTCCTCAGCTTCGGCGTGTTCTGGTTGATGAATCTCTACTTCGTCTGGGCGGGGACCGAGAGCATCAAGTGGCTCGAGACCGTGTCGGCCCCGGTGCTGATCGGCCTCTGTCTCGCGCTGGTCGCGTGGGGCGCGTCCGTCGCCGGCGGGATCGACGGCATGCTCGGCGGCGCCGAACGGCTCGACGCACGGAGCGCGGGCCGCGGCACGTGGCTGACTCTGATCTCGTGGATCACCGCGATGGTCGGCTACTGGGCGACGCTCTCGCTCAACATCCCGGACTTCACCCGGTTCGCGCGCAGCCAGCGCGACCAGGCAATCGGCCAGGCTCTCGGGCTGCTCACGACCATGCCGTTTATCGCCAGCGTCGGGGTGCTGGTGACCGGCGCAACGGTGGTGCGGTACGGCCAGGCCGTCTGGAATCCGGTTGATCTGCTGGAACGCCTGACCCGCGAGTCCCACAACCCGGTGATTGGCGCCGCCGCCCTGATCGCGATTCTCATCGCCACCTTGACGACGAACATCGCCGCCAACGTCGTGGCGCCGGCCAACAGCATCGCGAACCTGGCGCCGGCAAAGATCAGCTTCCGAATGGGCGGCCTGATCGCCGGGCTGGTCGGCATCCTCATCGTGCCGTGGGCGCTGCTCGATCGGTATCAGGCATGGCTCTTGACCTACTCCGGGCTGCTCGGCGCGGTCGGCGGCGTGCTGATGTGCGACTACGTGGTGCTCAGGGGCGGCAGGCTAGTGGCCGCCGATCTCTATGCGAGAGCCGGACGCTACACGTATCGCGGTGGGGTGAACCACGCGGCCCTGTGGGCGCTTGGTGCTGGTGTCGCGGTTGCCGGCCTCGGCCTGCTGGTACCCGCGCTCCGGTTCCTCTTCGACGGCGCGTGGTTCTCGGCGGCGATCGTCTCCGGTCTGGTGTATTACCTGCTCATGCGGCGCGGCCCGGGCCGGGGCTCCGACGCCGCCCAGGAGGCCGCAGCATGAAGGTCTACGACCTGTCGCAGCCGCTCAATCAGGAATGCTCGTTCTGGCCGTTCTATCCGCCGTTCGAGGTCAAGTACATCAAGCGGAAGGCCGAGCACGGCGTCAACGCGCAGTACATCATGACGTCGAACCACATGGGCACGCATCTGGATGCGCCCCGTCACTTCGTCACCGCGGGGATGACGATCGACGAGATTCCCGTCGAGTGGCTGTGCGGGCCCGGGGTCATCGTCAATCTTTCCGACGCGCTCGACGATCTCGATCTCTACACGCCGCAGATGATCGAGGAGCGTGTCGAGGTGAGGAAGGGCGATCTCCTGTTCCTCCACACCGGCTGGGAGCGGTTCGCGCAGTTCGGTGCGACCCCCGACGAGGAGCGCTACATCCATCGTCACCCGGGCGCCCATCCGGATCTCGTGCCGTGGCTGCTGGAGAAAGGCATCCACATCTGGGGCGTGGACTGCATTTCAACCGACCACCCGATGAACCTGCCGATCGGGCGCTTCCTCGGCAAGGGCGCGCACGGCCACTGCGACCGAGTGCGGGCGCAGTGCGAGGCGAAGTTCGGCGGCTCGGAAGGCGTAGCCAGGCTCTTCCCCGACTCGGCCTACCAGCTCACGCACAACGCGCTCTTCCCGCACAACTGCATGCACATCGAGAACCTCGGCGGGGACATCAACGTGCCGGAGCTGCAGAACCACCGGCTGATCCTCGGCATCTTCCCGTGGAAGTTCCGTGGCGGCGAAGCCGCCTTCGCCCGCGCCGTGGCATTCAGTGGTGAGTGGATCGCGTGAAACAGAAACCACGAAGGCACGAAGAACACGAAGGACGGCACGAAGGCTTTTATTGGGAAGGCAGATATCGAACAGCCACCACCAGGGCCCGCGTGACAGCCGCAAATTGGTCTTCGTGCGTCCTTCGTATTTCGTCGTGCCTTCGTGGTCTTTTTTGACTTCGCCGAGGGGGTTGTTAGCGTGTCCATCGTCGACAAGCCGGCGCATGAACTGCGCGATCTCGTCCGCTCGAGGCAGATCTCCGCGCGGGAGCTGCTGGCGGCCACGCTCGCGCGAATCGAGCAGGTCAACCCGAAGCTGAACGCGATCGTCACGATGAACCCGCACGCGGAGGACGAGGCGCGGGCGGTGGACGAGGCGCTCGCGCGCGGTGACGATCCGGGCTCGCTCGCAGGACTACCCGTTGGCATCAAGGACGTGACGCCGGTCGCGGCGGTCCGGACCACGTTCGGTTCGACGCTCTTCAAGGACCACGTGCCGGCCCGCGACGCGACTGTCGTCGAGCGGCTCCGCGCCGCCGGCGCGGTGATCGCCGGCAAGACCAACTGCCCGGAGTTCGCCGCCGGTGCCAACACGTTCAACGCCGTCTTCGGCCGGACGCTGAATCCCTGGGACACATCGAAGAGCGCGGGCGGATCCACCGGCGGTGGCGCAGCGGCGCTCGCAACCGGGATGATCGCTCTCGCCGAGGGCACCGATCTCGGCGGGTCGCTTCGCATTCCGGCATCGTTCTGCGGCGTCGCCGGCATCCGGCCCTCGATAGGCATGGTGCCCACATCCCCGACCGGGTGGGCATGGGACACGCTGCAGGTGAGCGGCCCGATGGGCCGCACGGTGCGTGACGTCGCGCTGATGCTGCAGGCGATGGCCGGCGCCGGGTCCGAGGCGCCGCTGGGTCAGTCCACGAGTGGCCGGGACTTCGTCGCCGCCGCAGGCAAGCCCCCTGCGGGTCTCCGCGTCGGTTACTGCAGCGATCCCTCCGGCATCGGCATCGACGCCGACATCGAGGCAATCTGCCGCGACGGCGCAATGGCGCTCGCCTCAGCGGACGCGAAGGTGGAGGAGATCGCCCTCGATCTCGCATTCGTGCGCCCGGCGTTCCTCGCCCTGCGCGGGCTGTGGTTCGTCACCCACCTCCACGCGTTGCTGCCAGACCGCGACCAGTTCGGTCCGAATGTTGCCAACAACGTGAAAGCCGGTCTGGCGACCACCGTCGAACAACTCGCGGCGGCGGAGCAGGCCCGCGGCCGGTTGTGGACGCTCTGCCGCGAGCTCTTCGAGCGCGTGGACTGCATCGTCACGCCGTGCATGGCCGTACCGCCGTTTCCGGTCGAGCAGAACTATCCGGACACCGTCGCTGGCAAGCCGATGGCTACCTACGTTGATTGGATCGCGCCGACCTTCGTCTGGAGCATGACCGGCTTGACCGTTGCGGCCGTGCCCGCGGGGCTCGATGCGCGCGGGCTTCCGGTCGGGCTGCAGGTCATCGCGCCGCCGTACCGTGACGAGGTGGCGTTGACGGTCGCCGCCGCGATCGAGCGCCTTCGGCCGATCGGCCGCCCGCCGGTCGGCGCAACCGACCCGACACCATGATGGCGCGGGACTCCGCGAGGCGGGCACCGGCCTACAGCTTGGCGCGCAGCGTCCATCGGCGCGACGGGTGACTGTCGCAGTCGAACTGCAGCGCCGTCACGTTGTTCTCGGTGCTCATGCCGCCCGCAATCGTCAAGCACTTACCGGTCTGCACGTTCCTGACCTGATAGATGTCGCCGCCCTCGCTGCTCAACGTCCAGCTGCGTGACTGATGGTTGTCGCAGTCGAACTGCAACGCCTCGACGTTGTTCTCGGAGCTGACTCCGCCGGCAATGGTCAGGCACTTGGCCGTCTGCAGATTGACGAGCATGAGCTCGAGGTCTGAGCCCGCCGCCGCCAGCGGCGCCGATCGTGAGACACCGATCAGCAGGGCGATCGCTGTGAGCGCCGGCACAAGGGTTCTCGGTGATAGCAGAGTCGTGACCATATGACGCTCCTTCGGATATCGAACCGAACGTTCATATGATGGACAACGCGCCAACGCCGGAAGGTGAACAGCAGGCCGGACGCTCTCCAGCCGCAGCCGTCTTGCGGACGTTATCGCGCCGGCAGGGTGTAGTCGAACGTATAGAAGTGCTTTCCGTCGCGAATGTCGATCGCCATCGTCCCAGTAATTCCGGTGAGTTGATCCGTTCCCGAATCCGGGACGATGGTCACCTTCAGGTTCTGGGCGCCGCGATCCATCACGCCGGTGTGGTGCAGGATGAAGGAGCCCTTGCGGCCGGCGAGCGTTCCGGTGACCCGCTCGACGGCGACATAGACGCCTGACGTCTTCTCCGTCGGGCTCATGCCGGTGAGCATCGTCCCGACCGCCGTGCCCTCGAAATCGCCGTGATAAGTCTTGTCGACCACCATGCGCCCGAGCGCGCCGCCGTCTGAATGATCGTCCGCCGGCTGCGGCACGATCTTCACGTCGAAGGTCCCGCTGGCCTTCGTCTGTCCACTCACCGTCATCGTGCCTCCCAGCAGAATCGCGAGGATGCAGACGCCGATGCCTGATGCCGTTCGCGTCATGGGTCCCCCCCGGCCAGGTCGCATTCTACCCGTCCACGCACGCCGCCTGCTGAGCCGCGCTCCCGAGGGTTCAGGTAGCGTTCGATTTCCCTCGCCTGCCGGCTATCGATGGTGTGTGATCGAAAGCATGGACGTGGAGAAGTACCAGACTCGCCTTCGAGCGCTCGAGCAGGACCTGCTTCGGCGGCTCGGCCGCGAGGTCGAGGTGTCCCGCGAGCCGGGCGAGGATACCAACGACGCCGTCGACCAGAGCGTCGCTGACGAGCTGCGCGCTCAGTATCTGGCCCGGGCCGAGAGCGACTCCGGCATGCTCGGGCAGGTCCGCGCGGCGCTGGCGCGAATCGCGGATGGCACCTACGGCCAGTGCCTGGTGGACGGAGAACCGATCGGTGAAGCCCGGCTCGAGGCGGTGCCCTGGGCGGCGTACTGCGTCAAGCACCAGGAGGACGTCGAAACCGGGCGCGAACCCACGCCGCTGGCGTGACCTCGAGGTCAGCGGGGACATGGATCTCGGCAACATGCGGTGGCTGACCGTCCGCGTGCCTGGCCAGCCCGGGCGCGACATCTTCCTCGAGAAGATCGGCCCGCCGTCGCTCGATCCGGACGCGGCCGCGAAGCTGCGCGAGCTGATTGCCAAGGGCGCATCGGGATTCACCGCCGGGTTCACGACCAGCAATTGCCAGAAGGTGTACGAGGAACTCAAGGCCAAGGGCGTCGAGATCACACAGGAGCCGGTGACGCACTTCTACGGCACCGACATCGGGATCCGCGATCCGTTCGGCAATCATCTTCGAATCGTTCAGCTCGCAGAGCAGCCACGCCAGGGTTAATCTCTCGCTTCACCTGGGCTGTGGGGCATCCGCACGTCCCGCGGCCACTCGCATCGCTTTTGCAACCACTGTCCGGCATCGCCCGGGCAGTGGTGCTTGGGCCGTATTTGCTCGGGCATGTCGTGCTGAGAATCGCGCAAGTCGCGCCACTTGTGGAAAGCGTACCGCCCCGTCTTTACGGCGGTACCGAGCGAGTGGTGGCCTACCTCACCGATGAGCTCGTGCGCCAGGGCCACCAGGTTACGCTCTTCGCCACCGGGGACTCGATCACATCGGCACGGCTGGTTGCCGCCTGGCCCGAGGCGCTTCGATTCAGCGGGAGCGGATATGACGACCTCGCGCCGCACATCATGATGCTCGAGGAGCTGGCCGCACGCGCCGACGAGTTCGATGTCGTCCATTTCCACCTCGCGCACCTCCATTTCCCGATGGTGCAACGGCTGGACGCCGTCCACCTGACCACGCTCCACGGACGCCTCGACATCCCCGAGCTCGTGCCGCTCTACGAGATGTTCTCCGACATGCCGCTGGTCTCGATCTCGGACGCCCAGCGCACGCCGCTGCCGCGGGCCGGCTGGATCGGCACGGTCCACCACGGCCTGCCGCGAGGTCTGCTCGACTTCCATCCCGAACCCGGCGGCTATCTCGCCTTTCTCGGGCGGATCTCGCCGGAGAAGCGCGTCGATCGCGCGATCGCGATTGCCATCGCCTGCGGGCAGCGGCTGCGGATTGCGGCCAAGGTCGATCGTGCCGACCGCGCCTATTTCGAGCGGGAGATTCGTTCGCTGCTCGATCACCCGCTGATCGAGTTCACCGGCGAGATCGCTGACCCGCAAAAGGAGGAGTTCCTCGGCCACGCGTCGGCGCTGCTCTTCCCGATCGACTGGCCCGAGCCGTTCGGCATGGTGATGATCGAGGCGCTCGCCTGCGGCGTGCCGGTCGTCGCGTTCAGGCACGGATCGGTGCCCGAAGTGATCGATGATGGCGTCACGGGCTTCATTGTGGAGTCGCTGGAGGACGCGATCGCTGCCACGCGCCGTGTGCCGACGCTGGACCGCCGCCGATGCCGGGCCGCTTTCGAGCGCCGGTTCGAAGTCGGCCGGATGGCCGCGGACTACCTGCGCCTGTACGAGGAGCTCCTCGCCCGCCGCCGATTGGCCTCCGGGGCTGCGTGATGGCGGACGTCCCGGTTCTCGACGATCCGTTTGCGATTCTCACCGGGGCCGAACGCTCGCCCGCGCCGGTCCGGGTCCTGAAAGACGATGACACGTTCGCGGTGTTCGACATCCATGGCGACATCGTCCCTGGCCCGGGCCTGCAGCACGGCCTCTATTTCTCCGGCACTCGATTTCTCGCTGGTTTCGAGCTGCTGCTGGCGGGGCGCCAACCGCTGCTCTTGAGCTCCACCGTCAGCGACGACAACGTCGTATTCAGCGCCGATCTGACCAACCCTGACGTGGTCAGGGACTCCCATGTCGTGCTCGGCCGCGGCACCGTCCACCTGCTGCGGGCGCGCGTCCTTCAGGGGCCGACGCTCGTCGAGCGGGTCCGCGTGACCAATCATGGGTACGCCCGGCTCGAGATCCCGCTCAGCGTGCGGCTGGCGGCCGACTTTGCGGACGTGTTCGAGGTCCGCGGAACCAGGCGACACGAACGCGGCCAACTTTCGACCTCGATGTCTCGCGACGGCGCGGTTCTGAGTTACCGCGGCCTGGACGGAGTCGAGCGCCGCGCCCGCGTGCGATCCACTCCTAGGCCCGATCGCGCCGAGGATCTCACCCTGTCGTTCCGGGTGACGGTTGAACCGCGCGCGTCGGCCGAGATCGAGCTCACCGTTGCCTGTGAGCTCGATCGGCAATCGAGCACCGCGCCGCCATTCATCGAAGCGGTCGAGGCCCGCAGGCAGACCACTGGCGCTGAAGACGCCGTCTCGGTCGTCACCTCGAACTACGGATTCAACCGCTGGGTCCAGCGTTCGATCGCCGACCTGCGGATGATGGTCACCGCCACCGCGCACGGCCGCTATCCCTACGCCGGCATCCCCTGGTACAGCACGCCATTCGGCCGCGACGGCTTGATCACCGCGATGCAGCTGCTGTGGGCCGCGCCAGAGATCGCCCGCGGGGTGCTCGCCTTTCTGGCCGCGACCCAGGCGGTCGCGCGCGACGACGCGCGGGACGCGCAGCCCGGAAAGATCGTCCACGAGATGCGCGACGGCGAGATGGCCGCGCTCGGCGAGGTGCCATTCGGGCGCTACTACGGTTCGGCCGATGCGACCCCGCTCTTCGTCATGCTCGCCCACGCCTACTACGAGCGCACGGCGGATCTCGCGTCGATCGACCAGCTGTGGCCGAATCTCCTGGCGGCGCTGGACTGGATGGACGCATTCGGTGACGTCGATGGCGACGGCTTCATCGAGTACGCGCGGCAGAGCGACGCCGGGCTCGCCCAGCAGGGCTGGAAGGACTCGTGGGATTCGGTCTTCCACGAGGACGGCGCGCTCGCGCGGCCGCCAATCGCGCTCTGCGAGGTCCAGGCCTACGCCTACGCCGCGTGGACCGGGGCCGCCGCGCTCGCCGCGGCCCGCGGCGACACGCAGCAGGCCGAGCGCTGGCGTCAGCGTGCCTCCACGCTGCAGCACGCCTTCGAACGGGCCTTCTGGCTCGAGGACCTCGGCACCTACGCGCTGGCCCTCGACGGCGACAAGCAGCCCTGCCGCGTCCGCACGTCCAACGCCGGGCACTGCCTGTTCGCCGGCATCGCAGACCGCGATCGGGCCCGGCGTGTCGCCGCGACGATCATGGCCGACTCGTCGTTCGGCGGGTGGGGAGTCAGGACGGTCGCGGCCGGCGCCGCCCGCTACAACCCGATGTCCTATCACAACGGATCGATCTGGCCGCACGACAACGCGATCGTCGCGGCCGGCCTGGCCCGCTACGGCATGACCGGCGCCGCGCTGCAGATCCTCCGCGCGATGTTCGATCTCAGCCAGGCGGTCGATCTGCAGCGCCTGCCCGAGTTGATTTGCGGCTTCCACCGCCGCAGCGGCGACGCACCAACGCTGTACCCGGTGGCGTGCGCGCCGCAGGCGTGGGCGGCGGGCGCGGTCTCGATGCTGCTGCAGGCGTGCCTCGGGCTCCAGGTAGACGGCGTCGGCCATCGCGTCACCTTCGCGCATACGGTGCTGCCCGAGGACATCGACTGGCTTCAACTGCGGCGCCTCACGGTGGGCAAAGCGGCTGTCGATCTGCTGCTCACGCGGCACGGCGCCGATGTCGGCCTGACGGTGATGCGGCGTGACGGCGATCTCGAGATTGCCGTCACCAAGTAAGGTGGCGCTCAGCGAGCAGGCAGGTGCGTGCTCCACCACTCACGCGCGCGCTCGTCCGTCCAGCCCTGGCTTGGCCACGAGCGGCGAAGCCGGGTCGCCAGGGTGTCGGCATTCGGCGGCCGCTCGGCCGGATCCTTGGCAAGGCAGGCGGCGACGATCTCGTCGAACTCCGCGGGGACGTCGGCGTGCCGCGACGGCGGATCGGGTGCGGCGTGCACGTGCTTGACGATGGTGTCGATGGGTGACTCGCCGGTGAAGACCGGCCTGCCGGTCACCAGCCAGTAGGCGAGACAGCCCACGGCATAGAGATCGGTCCGGGCGTCGAGCGGGCGGTTGCCGAGCGCCTGCTCGGGGGCCATGAAGGCCGGCGTTCCCCGCGCCGCGTGCACTGCGGTGATGTCCTCCAGGGTCGCATCGTGCGAGCTCTCGACCGGCTTCACCAGCCCGAAATCCAGCACCTTGATGAAATCGACGGCCCGCCCGTAGCGGCAGACGTAGACGTTCGCGGGCTTGATGTCGCGGTGGACGAGCCCGCGCTCGTGGGCCTCGGCCAGCGAGTCGCAGACCTGGATCAGCAGGTGAACGGCCCGCTCGATCGGCAGCGGGCCGAATCGCTCGACCAGCGCGTGCAGGTCGAAGCCGTCCAGCAGCTCCATCACGTAATAGAACGCGCCATCGTCGGCGACGCCGAAGTCGTAGAGCTGAATGGTGTGCGGCGAACGCAGGCTGGAAGTGACCTGGGCTTCGCGCTCGAAGCGCACAACGAGCTCGGCGGCCTCGGGATCGCTGGCCGCGCCGCGAATCAGCTTGATGGCGGCAGGCCGGGCGAGCAGGTGATGTTCGGCGCGCCACACTTCGCCCATGCCTCCCTGCCCAAGCGGCTCGACCAGCCGGTAGCTCCCGAGCTCCCGCGCGTGACCGAGCTCGGTGCCGAGGCGATACAGCACCCTCGACGCGACGTAGGCGACGATCGCCACGAGCAGGTACGGCAGGAACAGCTGCAGCCCGAACAGCCACAGGCCCGACTCCGGTACAGCGTCGCGGAGCACCGCCGAAAGAACGGTGATCACCGGCACCGCGGTGGCTGACGCGATCGCCGCAGCCAGTGCCTGTCTTGGCGGCGTGGGAATTGCGGTGGCGAAGAGCAGGATCCACACCGCGACCCACGACACGCCGGGAGGCGCAACGGTCGGCTGCGCCGGATCGAGATAGCGCGCCGCGGCGATGCCGTAGCTGCCGACGACCTCGAACATCAAGCCGATGGCGAGCACGGTCCGGGACGAGAGCCTGGCGCGCGGATGCGTAGCCGCGGCGACGGTCAGCGCGGCGGCGATCGATAGAAGCGACGGGCCGACGCGCAACGCATTGGTGAAGAACGCGTGCCGTTCCGGCGGCGCCGAGGACAGCGCCGTCACCGGCCCGACGATCGAGAAGACGGCCGCGTAGAGAAGCGCTACCGCACGCAGGCGGCGGGAGGCATCGGCGACGACGTCTGCGGGTAGCGACGTGCGGCGGCCGCCGGTCTGTGGTGCGAGGACGGCGCGGCGCCTGCCGCCACGGTCGAGGGTGCGTCCGCCCCGCACCGTTTCACGCGGCTCCATCGGGTCACGGTCATTGTGACCTAGTACGCCCACGGGCGCTGAGCGCGTCAGGCCCAGAAGAGCGCGGCCATGATCACGAACGATGTGACCGTGGCGACGGCTGGAGGCACGAGTCCGGCCAGGTTCGCGTGGGCCGGCGGCCACCCTCGCGCGCGGAGCACGTAGCGCAGCCCGAGCCCGGCGTGGACGCCGAAGGCCACCACCGCCAGGAAATAGTAGGGCGCCAGCCGCGCGCTCCACGGGTCGGTCAACATGCTGTCGGCGGTCAGCCATCGCCAGTTCGTGTCGACGCCGCGCAGCCATCGCGCGCGGAGCACCGCGGTCAGGTGCGAGAGGAAGAAAACCGCGAGGTACGCGCCCGACGACAGCTGAGCGGCGGTCCACCACGAGCGTTCGCGTTCGGCATGCGGCCGAAGCAGGAACAGCCCGCTCACCGCCTGAAATGCAACGGACGCGAGCAGTACGGCCTCCGCGGGCGCGGCTCGGTACGCGGTTCGAAGCACGGTCATCATCGCGATGTGGCCGTCCCCGCCACCCCACGCCGCCGACACGTGATTCACCAGATGCGCGATTGCAAAGAGCGAGATGACGGCCGCCGAGCAGCCGTGAGCGAATGCCAGGCGCGAGGGCCGCGGCTTCGGGCTCGTTTGTGGTCGCGCACGTTCGCCCCAGGCGAGCAGAAGAAGCACGGTCCACAGCACGTACCAGACGCCGAAGCTGCCGATCTGAATCGTCTTCTGGAAGTCCAGAAGGCCGCCGAGCCACGAGTACCAGCGGGGGTGCCGCAACGGTGAGCAGAGCGGCGCTGCGCGCGAGCGGCCAGGATGGTGAGGCCCGGTAAACGGCGACGATCCCCACCGCCGGCACGATCAGGGCCGACGCGAGGAGAAACGGCGAGATCGCCGGCCCGGCCCAGACGAGCGCCGGATATCCAAGCGCCGCGAGTACCGGCGCAATACGCGCCAACCGGTCGTCTGCCGCGCGGTCGGTCACGTATGCGACGATATGCCCGGATCTGGTTCATCGGAAGAGCCAGGCTCGATACAATCGGCTGGTCCAGATCAACCGATGCCGCGCGTTCAAGACGATGGGTATGTGCTGCCGCCGCGACCGGCGGGAGAGCCCGCGGGCCGCTGGTTGTGCGCGCGCCTCCGCGCCGATATTCTGGCCGGCCGGCTCGGTCCAGGCGTTCGCATGCCCTCGAGCCGTGGTCTGGCCGCGCTCGCGAGGACGGCACGGGGGACGGTCGTCGCCGCGCTCGAGCAGCTGCAGTCCGAGGGATATCTGTTCACGCGGCGCCGATCCGGCACTTTCGTCGCCCGAAGATCGGCGACCCGGCCAGCGAGGCCTGTTGGCGCAGCCAAGGCTCGCGCGCGCGTCTCGTCGAGTGTGAGCGAGCTCGAACCGTTCATCCGCTTCACCGCGTCGCCGCAGCCGTTCGTGACGAACCTTCCCGCGCTGGACTTGTTTCCCACGGCGATCTGGAGCCGCGTGACGGCGCGTCGTGTACGGCGTTCGTCGATGCGCGATCTGGCGGGCTGCGACGTGTCCGGGTATCGGCCGCTACGCGAGGCCGTGGCCGACTACCTCCGGCGCTCGCGCGGCGTGAACTGCGTGACCGAGCAGGTGGTGATCGTGTCGGGAGTCCAGGAGGCGCTGGCGACGATTGCCCGTCTGCTGGTGAATCCGGGAGAGCGCGTGCTCATGGAGGATCCCGGCTACACCGGCGCGCTCCGCGCGTTCGCGGCCGCGGGG
Source organism: uncultured Acidobacteriota bacterium (assembly GCA_963709325.1). Taxonomy (GTDB): domain Bacteria; phylum Acidobacteriota; class Vicinamibacteria; order Vicinamibacterales; family UBA2999; genus VFZN01. The sequence goes on from CAVPVV010000003.1 coordinate 3,223,288, forward strand.
GCACGGGTCGGGTCTGTCCCGGTGGATAGCGACGGCATGACCATTCCGCGGCGGACCGACGCGCCACGGATCGTCTACGTCACCCCGGCGCACCAGTTCCCGCTGGGCGTGACGCTGACCTACGAGCGGCGGCTCGGTCTCCTCGAGTGGGCCCGCGCGACGTCGGCGTTCATCGTCGAGGATGATTACGACAGCGAGTATCGATATGGCGGCCAGCCGCTGCCTGCCCTCCAGGGTCTCGACGCCCACGATTGCGTGATCTTCACCGGCAGCTTCAACAAGCTGCTCTTCCCGTCGCTCAGGCTCGGCTATCTCGTCGTCCCCCCATCGCTCGTCGATCCGCTCGTCGCGCTGCGAAGCGCGATGGGCGTTCACGCCCCGGCCCTGGATCAGGCGGTTCTCTGCGACTTCATCACCGGTGGGCATCTATTCCGGCACGTGCGCCGGATGCGGCGCGTGTACGCGGCCCGCCGCGCCGCGCTGGTCGATGCCGTCGATTCGCGGCTTCGCGGCATCCTCGAGCTATCGGACAGCGAGGCAGGGCTGCAAGTGCCGGGTCGGCTGCTCGTTCCGCTCGACAGCCAGGCCGTGGCGGCCGCGGCGGCGACAAACGGAGTGCTCCTCACGCCGCTCTCGCGCTACGCACGGCGGTTCATCGAGACCGACAGCCTGCTGCTCGGCTTCGCGGCGATTGACGAACGCGAGATCCGCAGCGGTGCGGCCCGGCTGGCGCACGCCATCGATCGCCTCGTCGCGCGATGACGAGTCTGCGGTCGAGTCTGCGGCGTTCGATAAGATCTGAGGGATGGAACTCGAACGTATCCTGCCCCAGCTCTTTACCGAGCTCGTCAACGGCGCCCCAGCCGGCGGCGGCGCCTTCATGCTCAATTCCGGCGACGCGGGGATGCTGGCATCGCTCGACGCGTTGACCGCCGAGGAGGCATCGCGTGCCGTGAGCGGCGGCGCGACCATCGCGGCTCATGCCGAGCACGTGCGCTACGGCCTGTTACTGATGAACGAGTGGGCCAGGAAGGGCGGCAACCCGTTCGCCGACGCGCGGTGGGATGCTGCGTGGAAGTTGTCGGCCGTCGATGGTCGGCGATGGGAGGAAATCCGCAGCGGCCTGCGTCAAGAAGCGGAGCGCTGGCTGGGCGCGCTTGCTACCCGCCGCGCGGCCACCGAGGTCGAGCTGTGCGGCATGATCGGCAGCATCGCGCACCTCGCCTATCACCTCGGCGCCATCCGCCAGATAGTGCCGCGCGCGAGGGGGCCGAAAGAAGGCACCTTCGGGGCCTGACGCGCGCGCGAGCGCCAGCAGGTCAGTGGACGCGCGCGCCCACCCCTAGCCAGCGCGCGAACCACTCGAAGTTGCGCTGCATCACGGCGCGCTCCTGCACGGGCTCGTAGAAGACGTGCCCGCCGCGTGGGTAGACGTCGAACTCTACCGTCTTGCCGAGCGCGGCCAGCGCGCGATGGAACTTCTGCGCCGTGGCGAGCGGCACGCGCGGGTCGCGGTCGCCGTGCTGGATGAGGAGCGGCGTCGTGACGCGGGTTGCGTAGGTGATGGGTGAGTGCTCGCGATAGCCGTCGGGGTTCTCCCACGGCCGCTTGAAATATTCCGCCATCACCTCGCCGCTATCGGTCAGGTAGTAGACGTCGGCGAGATCGGCGATGCTCGCGCCCGCGGACGCAGCCTTGAACCGCGCGGTCTGCGTCACGATCCAGTTGGTCATGAACCCGCCGTACGAGGCGCCCATCACGCCGAGCCGGTCCGGGTCGGCGATCCCGCGCGCGACCAGGTGATCGACACCGGCCATGATGTCCTTGTAGTCGGGCCCGCCCCAGTCGTTGATGATCATCCGGTGTCCCGCCTCGCCGTAGCCCGATCCGCCGCGCGGCATCGGGAACAGCACGGCGTAGCCGGCGCTCGCAAAGGCCTCCGTTGGATACGGGTCGATCTGGCCGGGCACGTGCATGAACTGCGGGAAGATACCCAGCGTCACGCCGCCGACCGGGCCGCCGTGGCAGTACACCAGCAGTGGAATGCGCCTCGCGCCGTCGTAACCCGGCGGCGTCAGCAGCAGGCCCCAGATTTCCATGCCGTCGAACGATCGCCAGCTCACCGGCTCGAGACGGCCGAGCGCGTGGGCCTTCAGCTGCGGGTTGACGTCCGTTACCGTCCGCAGCGTGCCGCGGCCGAGGTCCCTGACCACGAGCTCGCCCATGGTTCGGGCTTCGACCGAGCGATAGGCAAGGGTGCGGCCGTCGCGGCTCAGGCTCAGGTTGTAGTCCACCGTTGGTCGGTTCGAGAGCCGCTCGGCGCGGCCCGACTCGAGCGGCACGCGCACCACCGGCATCTCGAACATCTGCGCCCCGGTCGCGAACGTGCCTTCGTTCATCGTGACCAGGAGCGAACGGCTGTCGGCGGCCCACACGATCTCGCTGACCCACGCGCCGTTCATCGGGATGCTGCGAACGCGCGAGACGTCGCCGCCCTCGGCGGGTATGATCGCCAGCCCGCGAGGCGCGAGTAGCTCCCGGCGCCCCCCGGTCGAGACGAACGCGATCCAACGGCCATCCGGTGAGTACTGGGGCTGGAGGTTCATGCCGGCGCGATCGACGATCGGCCGGAGTGTCCCGTCGAGCCTCGCCGCGTCGATCCGCGTGCCGTACGGCGCCATGAAGCCCGCCGTCGCGGACGAGGCAATCGCGATCTCGTCGCCGCGTGGCGCCCAGGCAAAACTGTCCACGAAGCGGTCGGGCGGCGTCAGCGCGCGAGCGGATTTCGGGTCCTCGACGGGCTGGAGCCACAGGCGCGTAGCCGGCGGCAGCGTGCCGGCGCGATTGGCGACCGGCGGTGGCGGTGCTGGATCCCTGGTGAGAAAGGCGAGTTGTTTGCCATCGGGCGACCACTCGTAGCCGCTGACCCCTTCGGCCGCGTCGGTCAGCGCACTGGCAGCTCCTCCCGACGCTGACACGGCGAAGACCTGCGGCCGTCCCCCGGCGATGGCGAGGAACGAGATCCGCGTTCCGTCCGGTGACCATCGAAGCCGCGGCGCCGGCAGCGCCGGCACGAACACGCGCGCCTCGGCGGCGAGCCGCGTCGGCCTTCCACCGGCCACCGGCAGCACGAACAGCGCGGTCTCGTGGGTGTTGTTCTCCACTGACGGAGTGGAGACGGTATAGGCGACGCGGTTGCCGTCCGGGGCGATCTCGACGTCGTTGATCGTCGACAGCGCCATCAGGTCGTCGATCGTGATCGGGGTCGCCTGTGCCTGGACCAACTCGGGCGCGGCGCCAGGCCATGCCACAGTGCCATCGAGAACGGTGCCATCGAGAACGGTGCCACCGAGAACGGTGGCGATAAGCAGGAAGGCGCGGTGGGCGCGCATGAGTTACCTCGCAGCGTCATTCTCCTCGGCTTGCGCGGGCCCGGCAATCGGCCCGTGCGTGATGGGCCGAGCCGCGCGTCAGAACCGAATGAGTCGCGTGACCTTGATCGCGATCGCCTGGTTCAGCAGTGGTGAGACGGCGGCCGTCCGGGTGTCGCGGCCATCGCTGTAGACAACGAAGAGCTCGGAACCGCCGGTGTACTCCCATCGCAGCCGCGCGCTCGAGGTGAGCGTCCCGGCGGCCGGGTTCCACTGAATCAGGCTGCTGATCAGCATCCGCGCGCTCGGCGTCACGGTGACGCGGGTGCTGGCCAGGTGCGCCGTGAACTCGCCGTACGGCAGCTGCACCCAGTTGAGCGTCACCGCCGGCTCGATCGACAACCGCGGCGTCACCCCCCATCGGCCGCTGAAGCCCGCGTCCTGCCTCGCGCCGCCGTACAAGGTGCCGGCCGACGCGGACAACCGGCCGGACAACGGGCGCTGCTGGCCGAGCGTATACGCTGCGGTCGTGGTCTGGTAGGTGTAGCCGCCCGCGGGGACCACTACACCGGGAGAGATAGCGAACGGCGCGGGCAGCAGCTCGTACTCGCGCGAGTACTCGAGCGATGCCTGATCGCTCGACTGAAAATCGATGCGGAAGAGGCCGGTGGCGTCGCGACTCTGCACCGCAAAGCCGCGGGCGTCGGTGACGTAATCCAGGCTCGCCTGCCAGGTCAGCTTGCGCACGACGTCGTTCCGCGCCGGGCGCGGGCTGAAACGGAGCTGCCCGAAGCTTCGCCTGACGTCGCGGCGCCGCACGAAACCGACCTCGGGGTTGAAACTCTGATCGATCAGCATGTGCTCCGCGGCCGCGCCGTAGCGATCGGTGGTGTAATCGAAGCGACCGCGATAGCTCGTTCCGTCCACGGCGGCGCCGGACGGCGAAGGTGACTGCGTCCGCGCGTAATATCCGGTCAAATTGAGGCTCGTGAGGAACAGCATCGTGGCGTCCACGCCGCCGGTGAAGCTCGCTTCTCCCGTCCGTGCGCCGGCGACCCCGGCTCCGGGGCCGCGGCGTGTCGCCATCATGCCGATGTTGCTGCGCCGGAGCACGTTTCGCTTGAGCCGCAGCGCCGAGAAGTTTGTGGACACGGCGCCGGCCTCGGGTTTGTCGTCGGTCTGGATGTTCAGCGCGCCGAGGCTGTAAGCACCGGCGCGCCCGGTGAGCCTGGCGCCGCCGACCACGGGCACGGGCTGTCCATCGTACAGACCGATCTGACGGCTGTAGAACAGCAGCGGCACGTCGCCCGGGCTGCTACCGGCCTGGACGCCCCCGAAGTCGAAGATGCCCTGTCCCTCGATGAAGAAATCGCGCTTCTCGGGGAAGAACAGGCTGAAGCGGGTCAGGTTGACCTGCTGCACGTCTTCCTCCACCTGGGCGAAATCCGTACGCCAGGTCGCGTCGGCGATGAGGCTGCGGGTCAGGCCGTACTTGAAATCGATGCCGGCGTTGGCGTCGAACCGGTCGTTGAACGGGGCCGCGGTGGCGTGATTCGTCGAGACCGACGACACGGCATACGGCTTCAGCTCGATGTTTTTCGATTCCTGGGGTGTCTGGATGCCGACCAGCGTCGCCGTCGAGGCCATCCGGCTGACCCCGCCGACGCCCAGCGCCGCCGGGACGAGCGAGAGGTACGAGAACTCGTTCTTCCACTTCACGAGCCGGCGCAGGTTGATGCCCCACGTCTGCGATCCGCTCGCCCGGTAGCGAAGCGTCTTGAAGGGGATCGCCGCCTCCACGGTCCAACCCTGGTCGAACCGGCCGGTCTTGACGTACCAGATGCCGTTCCACGCCGAGTTCTGGAGGTCGTCGGTCACCGTCATGTCGCGCAGCGCGCCGAGCGGATTGGTCTGGAACAGGTAGCCGTTGCGGCGATCGTGGAGCGTGTCGATCACGAACGTCAGGTTCTCGTTGCCGAGGATGTTGCCGTTGTCGCGCCGCAGCTCGTTGGCGACCTCGCGCTCGGGATGGCTGTCCCACAGCCGCGCCGCGACATAGAGCGTCGTGTCGTCGAAGAAGATCCAGGCCTCGGTCTTCTCGGTCGCGGGCTGGCCTTCCTGTGGTTCCTGCTGAATGAAGTCGGTCAGGGGCAGCACCGAGGTGTACGACGGTTCGTCGAGCCGGCCGTCGAGGACCAGCGGCACCTCGAGCCTGACAGCCCGCACCGTCACATCGTCGGGCGCCGCCCGGCTGACCAGCGCCGCCACCGGTATGTTTGCCGGCACGAGGGCTCCCGGCGCCGACTGCGCGCGCGCTCCTCCGGCCGTTGCCAGGACTGCGGCGAGGGCTGAGGCCAACAGGCCCGGCACGTGATGCCGTACGAATCTCATGGGCGCGTGTCGGGGGCCTCGCGGCTCATTCTCTTCAGCTTGCGGTTCGACGGCAAACGGCACGATAGTGACGGTTTGCACCGGACCGCATCGACAGGAGGTTCCGCATGGCACCCGCCAAGAGACCGATTCCCGAGGGCTTCCGAACCGTGACCGCTCAGCTGACGCTGGACGACGCGGCCGCTGCGATCGAGTGGTACAAGCGGGCGTTTGGCGCGCAGGAGGTGAACCGCAGCCTCGGCCCCGACGGCAAGATCATGCACGCCGATATCACGATCGGCGACTCGCACATCATGCTCAACGACGCCATGATGGGCATGAAGGGACCGAAAGGGTACGGCGGCTCGCCGGCGTCGTTCTGGCTGTATGTCGAGGACAGCGAGGCGCTGTTCAAGCGCGCGATCGAAGCTGGCGCCACCGAGCAGGTGCCGATGGGCGATCAGTTCTGGGGCGACCGGGCCGGCGCGCTCGGCGACCCGGCCGGATTCAGCTGGTGGATCGCCACCCGCAAGGAAGACTTGAAGACGGAAGAAATTCGTGCGCGCGCCGAGGCCATGTTCAAGAAGATGGCCGGCTCTGCGGCGCCCTGACCTGGCGCCGACCCCCGCTAGTCCTGTCGGAGCGCGGCGATTGGGTCGGTCAGCATGGCCCGGCGCGCGGGGAACCAGCACCCGGCGAGGGCGGCCACGAACATCACCGCGATCGCCGCCGACAGGACGCGCGAATCACCAGGGCTGACGCCGAATACGACGCTGCCTAGCGCCGGCTGCACGGCCAGCCAGCCCGCCCCGCCGATCGCCGCGCCGGCGGTGGTGAGCGCTGCTGCCCGCGCGACGATCATCCTTGCAACGCGGGCCGGCGTTGCGCCGAGCGCCATTCGAATGCCGATCGCCGTGCGTCCGCTGGCGACGGTATAGGCCAGCACCCCGTAGAGCCCGACCGAGGCGAGCACCAGTGCGAGCGCGGCGAACGCCGCGAGGACCTGCATCTGGAATCGCTGCTTCGACGTGGCTGCCGCCATCACGTCGTCGAGCGTGCGGAACGCGGCCGCCGCCTCGGGGTTGACGCCTCGCAAGGCTTCCCTGATCGCGTTCGCGAGCGTCCGCGGATCGCCGCTCGTGCGCACGACCAGGCCGCCGGAACCGAGTTGCGCCTGCAGCTGGACTTGCTCGTAGGGCACGTAGGTCAGCGGCGGCGCCGGATCAGTGAGGCCGCGCTGCCGAACGTCGCCCGCGACGCCGACGATGGTCAGCCATCGTTCCTTTGGCTCGAAGCTGTTGAACCAGACGCGCTGGCCAATCGGATCCCGATCCGGCCAGAACCGCCGGGCCATGGCCTGGTTGATCACGACGGCTGCGGGTGCCGAGGCTGTGTCGCCATCCGTGATCGCGCGACCACTGAGAATCGGAATGCCGAGCGCGTCCATCATCCCTGGGGTTGCGACGAGATAGCCCGCCTCGAATGAGGTGTCCCGCCCGCGTCCCTCGATGATGAAATTGCCGGACCGCTGAATCGGATCGAGCGGCAGGTCCTTGATGATTCCGGCCTGCTCCACGCCCGGAAGCGCGCGAACGCGATCCAGCAGGTCGCGATAGTAGCCCGCGAGCCGCGCCGCCTCACCGCTCCGCATCGGGAACGACAGGCTGGCGGCAAGCACCCCGCGCGAGGTGAAGCCGGCATCGACGGCTCGCAGCCGAACGAAGCTATCGAGCAGCAGGCCCGCGCCGGCGACGAGCACCAGCGAGAGGGCGACCTGCGAAACGATGAGCAGGCTCTGCATTTGCTGCGCCTGCCGCGTCAGGCTCGATCGCGCAGTGGACTTGACGAGGTCGTTGACGTCCGGACGCGAGGCGCGCCATGCGGGCAGCCATCCGAACAGAAGGCCGGTCGCGAGCGACACGCCGACGCCGAAGGCAACAACGCCCGCATCGATGGCTGTCTCGGTGCCACGCAGCAGAGTCGCGGGCAACAGCGCGCGAAGGAGATCAATGGACCAGTAGGCTAGCAGCAGGCCAGCGGCGCCACCGGCTCCGGCCAGCAGCAGGCTCTCGGCCAGCAGCGACTGGAAGAGGTCGCGCCGATCGGCGCCAAGCGCGCTCCGGATTGCCAGCTCGCGCGCCCGCATCGCTGCTTGCACCAGCAGGAGATTGGCGACGTTCACGGCGACGAGAAGCAGCAGGAGGCCGACGGCAGCCAGCAGCAGCAGCAGCGTGGAACGGGCGCTCCCGACCAGGTGGCGATCCAGCCGCTCGACAACTGCGTCCTCGGTCTGGTACGGACCGGGAAACTGCCGTTTCAAGTCCCGCACGACGGAACGGATGTCAGCGCGACCTCCTTCGATGGTGACGCCAGGCTGCAGCCGGCCGATCACGAAGTAGTTATGGGCGGTGCGAGCGTCGCCGTCGGGCACGGCGCGCGCTGACACCCACAAGTCGCTGCCGGTGGGGTAGGCGAATCCCTGCGGCATGACGCCGACCACCGTAGACGAAAACCCGAGCAGCGTGATTCGCCGGCCGACAATGCCCGGGTCGCCGCCGAATGCTCGCTGCCACAAGCCGTGGCTGAGAATCACGTTGCCGAGCATTGCGCTGCCGCGGTGCTCCTCCGGCAGAAAGCCGCGTCCGACCGCGGGCCTGACCCCGAGCACGTCGAAGAACGACTCGGATACGAGGGTACCGGACACGTGCTGCGGCGTGTCGCCGCCGCCGGCGATGAGCGGCGCGTCGCTGTAAAGCGCCATCGCGGTGAAGCTGCGGCTGGCCCGCTGCCAGTCGTCGAAGTCCGGCATCGACGTCCGGCTCTGCTCGTTGCCGGCGACCGATGCTATCCAGGCGAGACGGTCTGGCTCGGGATACGGCAGCGGATTGAGCAGCACCGCCTTGACCACCGCGAACAAAAGGGTTGTCGCGGCGACACCTAGCGCCACCGTGACGACGGCCGGCGCCGCCGCGGCGCGTACTGTCCATTGCCGATTGAGGATTGACGAGTGACGATTCATTGGTGATTGAGTGATTGACGATCGCGGCATTCGATTGGCGATTGGGGCATTGCCGATTGCGGGATTGAGGGAATGGCGAATGAGGATTCAGCCACGCACCATTCAGCAAATCGTCATTGATCCAATCGTCATTGGCTCAATGCGGCAATCGACATTTGAATGGCGCAATCCCTCAATCACCGGCTCGTCGATAAATCCTCACTCGTCATTCCCCAATCGTCAATGGGACGCGCGCTTTATTTCTTTCCGTTGTGCGGCAGCGGCGGTGCGGTCGTCTGCCGCTGGTGTCCATTGCCGGCGAGCGTGGCGTAGTACTCGAAGGCGTAGGCAAACCCAACGAGTCTGGCGTCATCCCACGCACGCCCCATGAACTGGATGTTCACCGGCTGCCCGCGATCGTTCATGCCGGCCGGCACCGCAAGCGTCGGCACACCGTTGGCCGCGCTTGGAGTGTCGCGGCGGCCGAACGCGGCCTTGCCCGAACCACCGCCGCCGCCATCGTTGAGGCTCGTGTCGCTCAGCAGCCCAGGATAGATCACGGCATCGACGTTGGAAGCGTCCCTCCAGTCCTTCACGCCGGCCGGCCTGGTGATCTGCCGATAGTCGCGATGTGTCTGGATCTCGGCCGGTGTCAGCCTGGGCTGGGGCGCGACGCAGGTGGTCGGATTGGCCCTGACGTACAGCACCTTCCGCTGCGAGCAATCCACGTCCACCTCGGTCGTAATGTTGAAGCCCTGCTCGGCGAGCTCGGGATGGCTGTCGATGTACTGCCGCCACCCTTAGGCTTGAATCCGGTTGCCGGGGATCGGCTGCGGCGGCGCCGGCGGCGCATCGGCCGTCGGCGGCGTGGCGAGCTGGCCCATCCGGGCGATCGTGGCGCCCGCCTGTACCAGGTATTGCAGCGAGTTCCGCATCGCGTCGATCGTGCCGTTGGTGCCGAACGGCGGCGCAGTCGGACCGAAGACGTCGGCCCATGCCGCGTCGACATAACCAATCCGCTTGCCCCTGAGCGCTCCGGTGTCCAGCACCGAGCGCCAGTCGGCGGGCACCGCGCCCGGCGGTCTCCGCAACGTGGCCGGATCCTCCGGGTCCACGCCGGTCACCACGTTCAACATGTCGGCGAGATCCGACACCGAGCGGGTAATCGCGCCGCCGAAGTCGGTCATCCAGACCAGCGGCTGAATGCCGGTGCCGCTCTCGAGCCCGTCGGTGCCGCGCAGCGTAACCAGGCTCTGCGCGCTCGCCGGACCGTAGAGCGAGTCGCCGGTCTGCGAGCCCATCGCCGCGGCCGCGAAGCTGCCGGCGACAGCGCTGGCCGAGCCGCCGCTCGACGCGAGCGGTGAGCGAGACGGGTTGAACACGCTCCACACCTGTCCCCAGGCATCGTTCGACCAGTGACCGAAGGTGGCGTACTCCTCGAGCCCGCCCTTGCCGAGGATCACCGCGCCGGCTTCGCGCAGGCGGGCCACCTGGAAGGCGTCCCTGGCCGGCTGGAAGCCGGCGAACGTGAAGCTGCCGTTCGTCGTCGGCAGGTCAAACGTGTCGTAGTTGTTCTTGACGATGATCGGGATCCCGAGGGCCTCGTGGTTCGCGCATGACAGCCTCCTGTGCAGGCGGGATGATGGACCTGCGATCACGGTGTGTCAAGCGAGATGAACGTCCCTCGAACCTCAGCCATCCGAGTGGCGGCGCGAGGGGGATTGGAGGAAAGGCAGAAGGCAGAAGGCAGAGAGGCAGAAGGCAGAAGGGACAAGACCGTGGGGGGCGTGCCTTGTCCCTTCTGGGCACGTCATTTCATCGAATGGATGCCGAAGATGTTGCCGTCGGGATCCGAGGCCAGGGCCATGAAGCCGTACTGGCCAATCGAGACCTTGTCCTTGATGATCTTGCCGCCGTTGGTCTTCACCCGGGCGGCCTCCGTGGCGCAGTCGTCGGATCGGAAGTAGACCATTGTCCCGCCGCCGCCGACTGGTGCGCCCGCCATCTTGGCGAGGGCGCCGCCGGCGCCGCGGCCCTCCTGCTCCATCGGAAAGGTCCACATCTCGATGTCCGCGGGCCCCTCGAGTTTCTCGAGCCGGACGGCGAGCACGGTCTCGTAGAATTTCTTCGCCCGCGGCATGTCGTTCACGTAAATCTCGAACCAGTTGACGGGATTATTGGGCATGGATGCGTCCTCATGGTGTTGAGCCGTTCGGCCATCGTGGCATCCGATTCGCGCCGGAGCAAGGTCGGCCGGTCCCGCTGAACTGACCAGGCGGACTCCATTCCAGTTGATCTACGATCCCACCTCGACTGCCGCACTATGACTGCATTGCTGCTGCCTGTGCTCATGGCGATGAACATGACCGGATCGCCCGATGCGGAAACCCGGTGGGTGACTTCCACCGATGGGACGAAGATCGCGTTTGACGTAACCGGGACAGGTCCGGTGCTGATTCTGCTGCACGGCGGAGGGATGAACCGCCGTTCGTGGCACACCGCCGGTTACGTGTCGAGACTGGCGCAGGAGTTCACCGTCGTCACGATCGACATCCGCGGCAACGGAGACAGCGACAAACCCACGAGCGAGGCGGCCTATGCGTTCGAGCGTCTCAACGAGGACGTGCTTGCTGTCGCCGATGCTGTAGGCGCCCGGCACTTCGGGCTGTGGGGCTTCTCGTACGGCGCCAACGTCGGACGCTATCTCGCCTCGCGTTCCGATCGCGTGGCGGCGATGGTTTATATCGGCATCAATTTCGGCCCGGCCGTCGACGATACGTTCATGGCCTACATCAACAAGCTGCCGCAGCGGCCGGCATGGCTGTTGGCCCTGATCGGCTATCCGCCGGTCGAGCCAGGCGACATGAGGTGTCCGACCTTGTGGGTGGTCGGCACGAAGAACGAGAACGCCTTCAAGAGTGCGGAAGCCTACAAATCGCGGCTCGGCGGAACTCCCGTCACGCTCGAGGTGATCGACGGACTGAATCACTCGCAGGAGTTCGATCAGATCGATCGCGTGTTCGCGATCGAGGCCGAGTTCACGAGAAAACAGGCGCGGTAGACAATGGAAGGGCGAGGCGTCTCAGCTTCGCGCCGAAAGGCGCTGTAGCACGGCCACACCACGCGGCGAAAGGCGATAGCCGACCTCGAGGCTCTCGGTGAGGCCGAGTTCCTTCAGCCGCCGGACCCGGCGCTTGAACGTGGCCAGGTCCATCGCTGCGTGTTTGGCGAGCACATGCGAGACGATCGCCGGCTGATTGGCAATCAGCCGCAGGTAGAGCGTCGTCCACGGCGCGTTCGCCGCGCCGTCGATTCCTGCCAGCCTCCCGATGACCGCTTCGAGCTCGGCGGCACTGGGCACTCTCTGGCGAAGCGCGACGCGCGGGTCGTCCCCGTCGCGGTGGAGCTCGATGCGCAGGAGCGTGCCTTCTCCCGCGATCGACGCGCGCAGCTCGGCGATGCTCATACCGGTGCGCTGGACGTCGTCTGCGGTGATGTCGCCTTCGTCGATGACCGTTACGCGGTCCAGGCGGAGCACACCCACTGCCGTCAGCAGTGTGGAGCCGTCGGCCGGCGCCGCACGCCGCCAGCGCCTGAACGCGAGCGTCACGCGGCCCGCGGCAATTCCTTCGAGGAGGTCCTGGCGGAACAGCATGGCCCACTCGTTCGCCGAATTCAGCCGTCCAGCCGCGGCACGATGCTACACCCCCGCAAATGCCGCGTGGTACCGAATCGTCCCTGGCTTTCCGCCAAGAGTCCCCGGTCTCAGCTCGATGGCCATGAAAGCCTCGTCCGGGACCTCGTACTCGGAGCGCCAGCCGAGCGTCGAGGCGCGCACGAAACCGAACTTCGGGTAGTACTCGGGGTGGCCGAGCACGACGACGCCGGCCGTCCCAAGGCGGCGGCAGGCGTCGAGGCCGGCGGGCACGAGCGCCGTTCCGATCCCCTGCCGTTGCCGTTCAGGGGTCACGGCCATCGGCGCCAGTCCCATCAATGCAACCTGAGCGTCTGGCGACAGTTTCACCGGCGAGAACATAATGTGCCCAACCACAGCGTCATCGACGACCGCAACCAGCGAGACCAGCGGACGAGCCTGCTCGCGCAGCGCGTCCACGAGGTCCGCTTCGAGCCCGGTCTCGAACGCGCTCCGAAGCACGGCTCGGATGCCGGCAACGTCGGCCGGCGTTTCTGGCCTGATGTGGTGGATCACTGGCGATCGGGAATCTACATCGATACGCTGGTAAAAGTACCCGACAGGAGACCGTCACATGGAGATCAGCAGAAGCGGCACCCAGCCTTCGGCCAAGGGTCCTGAAGACTGGTTCACCGGCTTGGTGCGCATCGACTCCCGCTTCCAGAGAGATGCTCCGGCGCGGGTGGCGGGCGCCACCGTGACGTTCGAGCCTGGCGCCCGGACCGCGTGGCACACCCACCCGCTGGGCCAGACGCTGATTGTCATCTCCGGGTTCGGGCTGGCGCAGCGCGACGGCGGACCGATCGAGGAGCTACGTGCCGGCGACATCGTCTGGTTCGCGCCCGGCGAGAAGCACTGGCACGGCGCCTCGCCGACCACGGCAATGTCGCACATCGCCATTCAGGAGATGCTCGACGGCAAGGCCGTGGACTGGATGGAGAAGGTCACTGACCAACAGTACTCATCGCGTTGACGGCGCGCGGATAGCGAATACGGATAAGAGGACCAGGCAATGCAGAAACGAATGCTGGGAAGAAATGGGCTCGAGGTTTCAGCCCTCGGCCTCGGTTGCATGGGTATCAGCTTCGGACTCGGTCCGGCGACCAGCCGCGAGGAGGGCATCGGGCTCATTCGCGCGGCAGTCGACGGCGGCGTGACGTTGTTCGACACCGCCGAAGCCTACGGGCCGTTTGCCAATGAGGAACTGGTCGGTGAAGCGCTCGGCCCGGTACGCGATCGGGTGGTGATCGCGACCAAGTTCGGTTTCAAGCTCGAGAACGGCAAGTCAGTGGGCGTGGACAGCCGGCCCGCCCACATCCGCGATGTCGCCGAGGCGTCGTTGAAGCGGCTCAACACCGATCGAATCGACCTTCTGTACCAGCATCGTGTGGACCCTGGTGTCCCGATCGAGGACGTGGCCGGCACGGTCAAGGACCTGATTGGTGAAGGCAAGGTCAGGCACTTCGGCCTTTCGGAAGCCGGCGTCGCGGTGATCCGCCGGGCCCATGCAGTCCAGCCGGTGGCGGCGCTCCAGAGTGAGTATTCGCTCTGGTGGCGCGAGCCGGAGGCGGAGATTCTGCCTGTCCTCGATGAGCTCGGCATCGGGTTCGTGCCGTTCAGCCCGCTCGGCAAGGGATTTCTCACCGGCACCATCGACGAGACGACAACATTCGACAGCAGCGATTTCCGGAACGTCGTGCCGCGCTTCACGCCCGAGAATCGGAAGGCGAACCAGGCATTCGTCAGCTGGGTCACGGACTTCGCCGCGCGCAAGCGGGCGACGCCGGCCCAGATCGCACTGGCTTGGCTATTGGCGCAAAAGCCGTGGATCGTTCCCATTCCTGGAACGACGAAGCGCCACCGGCTGGAGGAGAATCTCGGCGCCGTCGGGGTCCAGCTGACCCCCGCGGACCTTCGCGATATCGATCGTGCAGCCGCGAAAATCAATGTGCAGGGCGCCCGCTACCCCGAGCACTTGCAGCGGCTCATCAATCGCTGATCTGCCCGTCGGAGCTCGTGTGATGACCGGCGTCCAAGGCGTCGTCTGACGCCATGTCCTGTCATTCCTGGCCGTCCTTGATATACAGTACGCGCAGTCTGTCCTGAGCGCCCCGTTCACTGACGGGTTCCTCATGGCACTGGAGGAATCCATGAAAGGTCGCGAAGGCGCGGTCATCGTGTGTCTGGGATGACCGTTTACCTCATCAATCCGAGTCATGTGTCGTTCGGGATCGGCGTCATTACGCCGCGCTGGCTCTACGTGCTGGCTGCGGCGACGCCAGCTTCGTTCGGCGAGCCACGCCTGATCGACGAGACGCTCGAGAGTTTCGATTCGAAAGCCATCGCGGCCGGCGACGTCGTCGGCATCGGCATTCATACTGGCAACGCGCTTCGCGGTTACGAGCTCGGCGTCGCGGCCCGGGCAGCCGGCGCGCATGTCGTGTATGGCGGCATTCATGCGTCGCTCTTTCCTGAGGAAGCCCGCGATCTCGGCGGCGCGCACGCGGTCGTCACCGGCGACGGCGAGCGCGCCTGGCCGGAGGTCCTTCGTGACTGCGCCGCGGGCGTCCCGCGACCTCAGTACGACGGCGGCCGAATCGAAGCCGACGTCTTCCTGCCCGGCCGATGGAGTCTGCTGCCGGAAGGCCGCTACATGTGGGGATCGGTGCAGACCGTCCGCGGCTGCCCGAAGCACTGCTCGTTCTGCTCGGTGTGGCGTACCGACGGACAGCGCCCCCGTGCCCGCCACGTCGATCAGGTGCTCGACGAGATCGTCGACCTGCGGCGGCGGGGATTCCGATTCATCGCGCTCGCAGACGACAACTTCTACCCGGTGACGCTCACCGACCTCCGCATGGCCGCGAGGCGCAAGGACCCCTCTCAGCTGGAGCGCCTCCAGGCGATCCGCGCCGAGCGGTTTGAGCTGATGGAGGCCCTGGCGGCGCTGCCCGGAGACACCGTGTTCTTCACCCAGATCACGATGGAGGCTGCGGAGGATCCCGAGTTCCTCGAGGCGATGCGGCGAGCGCACATCAAGGGCGCCCTGGTCGGCGTCGAGGCAGTCACCCCCGAGGGCCTCAAGGACGTCTACAAGGACTTCAACGAGAGCGGCGACGCGCTCGTGACCCGGCTCCAGGCGTTCCGGAACCATGGGCTTCACGTCCTCGGCTCGTTCATCTTCGGCTTGCCGAGCGATCGTCCAGGCACGTTCGACGCATCGCTCTCGGTCGCGCAGCAGGCGGGCGTGACCTTTGCTCAGTTCGTGATGCTCACCCCGTTCCCCGGGACGCTCGATTTCGCGGCCTGGGAGAAGGGCCTCGGCGACGATCCGCCGAGCGTCGGCGGCGTGCCCATCTCGCGTCACTGGCTGATTCCCCAGGCTCAGCGGCCCAAGGTCTACATGGATCATCCGGTGATGTCGCCGGACGAGATCCGCGAGCGCACCCAGTCGGTCTGGGATCGGTTCTATTCGCTGCCGAGCATCTGGGCGCGGTCGCGCGGTGCCGTGTCGTCGCTGAAGGGGCGTTTGGCGTTCGTCCTCATCTCGAAGATCTATCGCCAGATGTACGCCAACACCGGGATTGCCACCGACAGCGCCCGCGTCAACCGCTCGGCCCGATGGGCGCGGCTGATGGCGATTCCGTGCCGGCGGCTGTTTGCCGGTCAGCCGATGCCGGACTTGCAGATCACCAGAGCCGCGGCGGCCGCACCTGGCTCATCCCGAATGCTGCGCATGACGTCGTCTCAGCAGCTGCCGGGCGCCTGACGCCAGGAGCGTTCGCTACGGGATGCGCTCGGCGGCGATGAAGTACGTTCGAGGCTTCCCTGAATCGGCTAAGGGCGCACAGACCACCGATATCGATCGTCACGCCCGTCGCTCACCCAGCCATCGCACACAGCCAGTGTCACTGCCGCCGGCTCGTGGTGAACCCGCTCCATGATCCAGAGCACCTCGCCCGGCGGTTCGTGGCAACGCAGTCCGGCTGTATCGGCAGCCTGCACTGAGGTTCCAGCCAGGGCCCGAGCCTGCTGCTCGCGGACTCCATAGACGACGCCGTAGTCACCCCTGGCACCGCCGCGCTCGGACAGCCAGGCTCCCGCTGTTACTGTCACGACCAAGAGCGCCACCACGTACGTCCAGCGGACAAGAAGCAAAGTGCGCGTCAGAACTGCCGGCAATCGCCCATCGAACGCTCCGGCCGCGAGTGCGGCCGGCAGCGGCGACAGGATGAGGGCGTAGAAAGGGTAGGCAGGAATCCGAGCCAGCGTGAACGTCGCGATCACCAGCCACCACCAGACGCCGGCAATCGGAAGCCGGCCAGGGGACCGGATCCAGCCGACGAGGCCGACGATCAGCAGCGGCGTCCCGAAGGCCAGCGAAAGGTAATAGGCGAACCGCCGCCAACTGCTGGCGAGGAAGTCCGCGCGATCCGGTGCGAAGAAGTAGAAGAGGTCGAGCGGCGCCACCTGCTGGCCGACCATCCGCAAGAGTGCCGGCTCGAAACTCTCCAGCCGCAGCCGGTTCGCGAACACGCTACTCGGCAGTGTCCACAGGTACTGGAGATATGGAATCCAGAACACCGCATGCAGGATGACCAGGCAGAGAAGCAGCGCATATTGGGGTGCCGTGAAGCTGGTAAGGCCTCGAAGGCGATCGCGGAAACCCTGGCGGTCGCCGAGCGCACTGACTGCAACTGCGACCGGGAACACCGCCAGCGCGATCGGCCCGGACTGATGGAGCTGGCCGATCGGCAGCGCCGCCACCGCGAAGCACGCGATCGCTCGAAACAATCGTTGGCTCTGCCAGTACTCGATTGCCCACAGCAGGCAGACGAGCGCTGGAAAGAGGAGATCCTGCGCCCACAACTTTCGACTGAGGAGGACCGAGAAAGGGGAAACGGCAACTGTCGCCAGAAGCAAGAGCGCCCGTTCGCGGTCCATGTGTCTCAGTGCCCACCGCCACAGCGGATATAGTGCCGCCGCATTCGCCGCACCGATCAGCGCGGTGGCGCCGATCGGATGACCGGTGAGCGCCCACGCAGCCGCCATGATCCAGTTGAAGAAGGGCGCGTTGGCGATTCCCTGTGAGCTGGGCATGCCGTGCTGCGGGAGCCCGCCCGCCGCCGTCCAGGGCGGGTTCTCGACCAGCCGGATGCCGAGGTTGAGCGCTTCCTGTTCGTCGCTCTTGAACTCGATCAGGTCCAGGCGTGCGAGCCGAAGGAACGCGCCGATGACGATGACGACGGTTGCCGCCACGGGCCACGACGCACCCGGCGCCGGGTCCATGGAACGGTTCCGTCGGTCAGGCATCGCACAGACGCTACCATGCGCGCCACGTCAACACGAAGGTCAGCTCCGGACGAACGCGAGCAGATCCTGGTTGATGACGTCGGCGCTGATCGTACACATGCCGTGCGAGAACTTCTCGTAGACCTTCAGGGTCCCGCTCCGGAGGAGCTTTGCCGAGAGGAGGGCGGAATCCGCGATTGGCACGATCTGGTCGTCGTCGCCGTGCATGACGAGGGTCGGCACGCCGATCGCCTTCAGATCGCCGGTGAAGTCGGTTTCGGAGAACGCCTTGATGCCATCGTAGTGCGCCTTGGCGCCGCCCATCATGCCTTGCCGCCACCAGTTGTCGATGACCGCTTCGGAGACCTGCGCCCCGGGGCGATTGAAGCCGTAGAACGGACCGCTCGCGACGTCGCGATAGAACTGAGCACGGTTGGCGGCGAGCTGCTGCCGGAAGCCGTCGAACACTTCGATTGGCAGGCCACCTGGATTCTCGGCCGTCTTCACCATGATCGGCGGCACCGCGCCGATCAGCACAACCTTCGCGACCCGATCCTTGCCGTGGCGCGCGGCGTAGTGCGCAGCTTCGCCGCCGCCCGTCGAATGGCCGACGTGTATCGCGTTGCGGAGGTCGAGCGCGGAGACGACAGCGGCGGCGTCCTCGGCGTAGTGATCCATGTCGTGCCCATCCCACACCTGGCTCGACCGGCCATGGCCGCGGCGATCGTGCGCGATGACGCGATATCCCTCTGCCAGGAAGAAGAGCATCTGGGCATCCCAGTCGTCGGCGCTGAGCGGCCAGCCGTGATGGAATACGATTGGCTGCGCGGTCTTCGGTCCCCAGTCCTTGTAAAAAATAGTTGTCCCGTCACTCGTCGTCACCGTGCTCATAGTGTTTCCTTCCGTTCAGGAGGGCGCCTGGTCGGCCCGGCAGGTTGTCGAACGTAGCACGCAAGACGACGGGTGCGGTGAACTTTGCGAGTGGTCCAGCTGGAGGAGTGTCGGTAGCCTTTACTGCAACATGTCGCGACGGCAGCCGTCCACTAGAGGTCGATGATGATCAACAGCAAATGGACGTGGCTGGCGCCCGCGGCGTCATTGGTCCTTCTAGCGGTCGCAGCCACGTTCGGTACCATTGGCCCCGGGCTCGCGGCGTTGTGCGGGATCGGGCTTGGCGCCGCGGTGATCGCCGCTGTTCATCACGCGGAGGTGATCGCGCATTGCGTTGGTGAGCCCTTCGGTACGCTGGTGCTCGCGCTCGCCGTCACGGTCATCGAGGCCTCGCTGATCCTGTCGATGATGGTCGCCGGGGGCGGCGAGATGGCGGAACTGCCGCGCGACACGATCTACGCGGCGGTGATGATCATCTGCAACGGCGTCGTCGGGTTGTGCCTGCTGCTTGGCGGCCTCGCGCATCGCGAGCAGAGCTTCCGCGTCGAAGGCGCAGGAGTGGGCATGGCGGCGCTGGTGGTGATGTCGGCACTGACGCTGGCGATTCCGGCCTTCACGACCAGCTCCGCGGGCGGCACCTACACCACCGCCCAACTGCTCTTCGTAGCGGCGGCTTCGGCGCTCCTATGGGCGATCTTCGTCTTCATCCAGACCGTCAGGCACCGCGATTACTTTCTGCCGGCCGTCGGCGCCGCCAATCCGGAGGAGCATGCTCCGCCGCCGCCCGCTCGCGAGGCTTGGATCAGTTTCGGCCTGCTGCTCGTGTCACTGGTGGCGGTCGTCGGCCTCGCCAAGATGCTGTCGCCGACGATCGAGCGGATGGTGGAGTCGGCGGGAGCGCCGAAGGCCGTGGTCGGCATCGCGATTGCCCTGCTGGTGCTGCTGCCCGAGACCGTCGCCGCGGCGCGCGCCGCCCGCGCCGATCGACTTCAGACCAGCATCAATCTCGCGGTCGGATCGGCCCTGGCCAGCATCGGCCTGACGATTCCGGTCGTCGTCCTGGCGGGGGTCACCTTCGATCTGCCGCTCGTGCTCGGGCTCGAGCCGAAAGAGCTGGTGCTGCTCGCCCTCACGTTCGTAGTCAGCGCGTTCACTCTGGGCAGCGGCCGAACCCACATGATGCAGGGCGCCGTCCACCTTGTGATCTTCGCGGCGTTCCTCTTCCTGGCGATAGTGCCCTGACCCTCATTCGACCGTGGGGACCTTCTTCCTTGGGCTCGGAATCGTGATCCGAGCCTCGACGACGTTGGAATAGCGATTGTCGCCCTCGTCGAATATCGGCGAGTACAGCCCGGTATTGATCGACACCCGGACGATGTATTCGCCCTCGGGGACGCCGGTGATGTCGATCCATTGGCCGACCAGCTGCTTGTAATACCAGTCGCCCCACCCCGATGAGATACCCTGATCGACGCACTCGTAGCCGTGGCTCTTCCCGCCGTCTTCGTACTTGAACGAATCCTCGAAGCAGAATCCCTGCTTGGTTCCGGCGACGACGAGCTGGCCGTTCGGCGTCAGCAGCTCGTAAATCGAGAAGTAGCGAATGTGGTAGTGCCCGTGGCACTGGTGATAGACGAAGTACGGCGCGTAGGGGTTGTTGGGATCGCTGCGGTCGCCGACCACGAGGTCGCCGTCGCCACGGTTCATCAGCACGGTGTCGAAGCGCAGCAGGCGCCGGACGCCGGATCCGCCGACCACGCCCTCCGCGATCGCGCAGTCGTCGGGCGCGAAGACCCGGTCCACGATCTCCATCTGCGAGACGAACCGCTGCGGATCGACCGCAAGATCCGGCTTGCCGCCGTTGTTGTAGATCGGATAGTCGCGGGCGACGTTGGTGCGCTGGGCCAGGGATTCGCCCGGCCAGAAGACGAGCGCCGCGAAAGCGGCAACGCAGAAGGCGCGAACGATCGAACGCGGTCGCGGCATGAGCATCTCCTCGCTGATATCCGCCCGGTGAGCCAGCGCGGGCAGGTGTTTGGTGCGAGCGGTGAGAATACCTCAGCCGGGAGCGAATCTGGCAAGCGCGCGTCGAGCCGGCGGCTGCTACCGCCGGCTCAGTTCACTGACCGCCGGCATCCGCCCGTCCAGATACGCCTGCGACACCCGCATCAGGTCGGCCCGCGTCTCGCCCACGAACGGCCCGTGGGTCACGATCTGCACGCCCTGACGCTCGCCGGCATACAGCACGACGCGAGCGCCCGCTTCGCCGCCGGTGAGACGCAGGTTCGTGGACACCGCGCCGTCCCGCGTGTCGAGCCATCCGATCTGCCCGATCGCAAGCCGCTGCGGCGACGCTCCACCGACCTGGAGATCGCCCTCGAGCGGGTAGAGAAACCCGTTATATGAGGCGGGGAGCGCCTGTTCGAAGACAGCCTGCGGTTGGAGCCGGATGTCCAACATGGTCAACGGCAGATGGCTGCGCGACGGCGCGCTGATGGAGCCGGACGTTCCGCTGTAGACCCGTGCGTCGAACCCGGGCTCCTGACGGAGCGGCGCGCCATCGCGAGGGACGTGCTCGAAACGCGGCTCCGCCCAGCGCGACGCGCTGGGCAGCGTCATCCACAGCTGCAGGATCCGCACCTTGCCGAGCGGTTCGAAGTCCTCGTTGTGGACCACGCCAGAGCCCGCGGTCATGAAGAGCGCATCGCCGGCGCGAAGCACGCCCTCGTCACGGTCTCGCGCTTCGCCCTCGACCCCGAAGGTCACGATCTCGAAGCCGGCGTGCGGATGCGCGCCGCCGGCCCGCCGGCCCCGCGGCAGGTCCACGAGATCGTCGGCCAGAATGATGAACGGGTCGTTCAGCGCGAACTCCCGCGCGTCGATGGCATGGACCGCTGTGTGTCCCGGGCCGATGAATCCGGGCGCGGGGGGCGGAAGCCTCACCACTCGCGCGAGCCCTCGTTCCGCCGCCTTCTCGAATTCAGCTGCGTGCTGTCCCGACATGTCGCACCTCCTGTGTCAGCTCGATTGCTCGAGACGATTCGCGACCCGCATCAGGCAGCGGTTGCCGGATCGCCCGCTTCGGCCACGATGCGCCGCTGCGCGAGCTGCCCAATCGCTCCGCCAATCGCCACGATGGTGGCGCCGGCGCCCCACGTGATGCCGGAAGGAACGAAGCCGGCCAGCGCGTCGAGAGACAGCGCCCCGGGACCGGTGAACGCGACAGCGAGCGCGGCGACGCCCAGCACCAGGTTGAACTCGTAGCCGCCGCTGGTTATGAAGAAGCCGTTCTTGCCATGGACCGTAGCCGCGGCCACCATCATGACCGAGGCGATGAGCGCCGAGCCCAGCGGCGTCAGGAGGCCGAACGCGAGCAGCAGTCCGCCGACGACTTCAACCGTGCCGGCAGCCAGCGCGTGCCGCCGGCCGGGACGAAACCCGAGCCCCTCCATGAACTGGCCGGTACCGTCGGGACCGTAGCCGCCAAACCACCCGAACAGCTTCTGGCTGCCGTGCCCGGCCATCGCCAGCCCGATTGTCAGTCGCAACATCAGAATTCCGAGATCCATCACATCCTCCTGTTTACCGATAGACTGTTCATTAATGAACTACAATCGAAACAAATTACCCGCCGGTGATCTTCGCCAGGAGCTCCGCGAGCTGTCGTGATTCAGCTGCGGTCAGTTTCCGCAGCACGTGCTTCTCGGCACCGTCCTGGATCCGCGACCCGTCGCGACAGGCCTTCCGGCCGGTAGCCGTCAGCGTCGCGAGCCGCGTCCGGCGGTCGTTGGGAGCCGGCTGCCGCTCGACCAGTCCATCCGCTTCGAGACGATCGACGAGCTGCGTGATGTTTGATTTCACGCAGGACAGCCGGTCGGCGAGCTGGGTCAGCGGCAGCGACTCGCCCGCGTCCGAGAGGACCTTCAACGCGGCTAGCTTGGCCAGCGACAGACCGATCTCCCCTAGCTTGGCTTCGACCTCGTCCTGGGCGGCCGCAGCCGCATGGAGCAGGCCCCCGAGATCCGTAGCCTGCAGCGGTTTATTCATCTATGAACTATACACCACTGACGGATTCGATGCGCGGCGGCGTCGAAGGTGTCGGGCGCCGTCAACGCTTCCGGACCGCCTCCGGCGTCTTGCCAAACCACCGCTTGAAAGCCCGATGGAAGGGCGCCGGCTCCGAATAGCCGAGCAGGAACGCGATTTCACCGATCGCCAGCTCGGACGCGGTGACATACCGCTCGGCTGCCGCCTTGCGGGCTGCCTCGAGTAACTGCTGATACGAGACGCCCTCGGACGCCAGCCGGCGTTGCAGCGAGCGCGCCGACAGCGCGAACTCGCGACCGATCGATGCCAAACGAATGTCGCCGCCTGAAAGCCGCGACACCAGCGCGCGCTGAACCTCGTCGGCAAGCCCGGTGTGCGCCGGGAGCGCCGCCGCGGTCTCGTCGGCGAATCCCTCGAGCATCCGTCGAAGGACCGGGTCACGCCGCCGCAGCCTCAGCCGCCACATGTCGACCGGGACGCTCAAGCCGTTCCACGACGCGTTGGTCGTCAGGGAGCAACCGACCCCGCGCCCGAACGCAGCCGGATCGTCGGGTGCGTGCGCGAAGCTGATCGCCGGCGCGAATGGACCGTCGGCCTCGTTTCGCAGGCGCAGGATCATCAGCGCGGCTTCGAACT
Source organism: uncultured Acidobacteriota bacterium (assembly GCA_963709325.1). Classification (GTDB taxonomy): domain Bacteria; phylum Acidobacteriota; class Vicinamibacteria; order Vicinamibacterales; family UBA2999; genus VFZN01. Next base: position 3,246,584 of record CAVPVV010000003.1, read on the forward strand.
CGATCACGAACGAATCCGCGGCGTTCTCCATCTCGACGCGAACCGGCGCCGTTTCGTCGCGGACGCGTAAGTCAATCGGGGCGCCGGTTATCCGCAGGTAACGGGCGAGCTGTTGAACTCCGGCCCCGACCGAGTCGGACGTCACGACCAGGTAGTCGATCAAGGGCCAGGCGCCGACCGGGATGACCCGGGCCAACTCGAGCGCGAGGTTCGGCGTGAAACGCCGCTGCTGGGCGCATGCCAGCACCTCGCCGTACGCCGCGCACGGGACGCGCGCATCGGGATCCTCGAAGCGCACGTGCTCGAGCCCGGCGGCGAGCAGCAAGACATTGCCGTCGTGGCCGAGACGGGCAAGTGCATCCACGATGACCCGCAGATCGTGTGCGGGCAGCGTCAGCGGCCCGCTGGCGGCGCGCTCGGTGACGTGCCTGGTCAATGGTTTGGCGCCCGCGGTCATCGCCTGTCCTTGGACCGATGTGCACCATTGTGCCATCCCCGAGATCAATGGAGGAAGTGATGGCGCACCCTGGTTTGCTCCTCTCACTGGTCGCCGGTGCCGGCCTGTACGGCATAGCGACCCGCACGGCCATTCCGCCGGCCGCGTGGCTCGGCTTGACGGCCCTCCTTCACGCATCGCGCTCGATGCGCGTCGCGCCGGGCTTTGCCTGGCTGTGGTCGCTGTTGGCCCTGTCAATGACCGTCGCCAGGCGTGACACGATGCCCGTTCCGATCTTCGTGACCCTGCCGATCATGGCGGTCGAAGCCGCGGTCGTCACCCTGCCGTTCGTATTGGATCGGCTGCTCGCGCCGACGATTGGCGGCGCCGCCGGCACGCTCGTGTTCCCGGCGGCGATGGTCGCCGCCGAGTTCCTCCGCTCGCGCCTGACGCCGGCGGCCAGCTGGGGCTCGATTGCCTACTCGCAGTACGGGTTTCCGCCGATCATGCAGGTTGCTGCCTTCACTGGCATCTGGGGCATCACGTTCCTGATTTCCTGGTCGGCGTCTGCTTTCGAGCTGGCCTGGCGTTTCGGCTTCGATGCGTCCGTCCGCGGCGCCTGGCTGCCATGCGCCATCACCGTCGTCGCGGCGCTGCTGGGAGGCGGAGTGCGGCTCGCGATTGCACCCGCGGCTCGCGCGTCGATTCCGATCGCGACCGTCAACCGGCCCATCGATCTCCTCGTTCCTGGTGAGATGACGAGGGTATCCGAGGGACGGGTCGCGGCGTCGGAGCGCGATGTCGAGCGGGCCAGGCTCGAGAAACTGCACGACTGGTTCCTCGGCGAGACTCGCCGGGCGGCGCAGGCCGGGGCCCGCCTGATCGTTTGGCCGGAGCAGAACCTCCTGGTCTTTGCCGAGGACGAACCGGCGTTCCTGGCGCGTGCGCGGAAGGTAGCCGCCGACGCGCGTGTCTATCTGGCGATCGGCATGGGCACGATTCATCTCGGAGAGCCCCTACCGTTCGAGAACAAGCTGGTGCTGATCGATCCGTCCGGAGCGATTGCTGCCTCGCATCTCAAGAACCGGCCGGTGGCGGGCTGGGAAGCGAGCATTATGCGACGCGGCCGTGACGGGATCCTGGTTGTGCCGACAGATGGAGGCCGCATGGCCGGCGCGATCTGCTTCGAGGCCGACTTTCCCGAGTTCATCAGGCCTGCCGGCAAGCAGGCCGCCGATGTGTTGATCGTGTCTGCTAACGATTGGCAGGCCATCAAGCATCTCCACCTGCAGATGCACGTGTTTCGCGCGATCGAGAACGGTGTTTCACTGGTGCGCGCGGCCGCTTCCGGGATCTCTGCCGCCGTGGACTCTCGCGGCCGGGTCCTCAACATCTCTGACTACTTCACGGCCGGCGACCGGACGATGACGGCGGACCTCCCGGTCGAACGCGTGCCCACCCTGTATGCAAAGATCGGAGACGCGTTCGCGTGGTTGTGCGTGGTGGCACTGGCCGCGACGTTCGTGCTTCGTATCGTTCAGCTGCATCGATGAAAGGCAGTCGCGGTGACGACCGGAGCCGGCCTACCGTTTCGAACGATTCGAATCGTGAGCGAGCAGTTCAGACTCGCATCGCCGAGACTGGATTGATTCTCGTGGCCCGCCGCGCCGGCATCCAGCTCGCCGCCAGCACCGTCACGAGCAGCACGGCGGCGGTTGCCGCCAGCGTGAGCGGGTCCTGCGGGGCAATGCCGAACAGGATCGATCGTCCGAGACGGCTGACCGCCGCGACGCCGAGCGCGCCGGTGATGCAGCCGGCGAGCGCGAGCATCAACGACTCCATCACGACCAGACGCGCGACCGAGTACGAAGATGCGCCGATCGCCATCCGAACCGCGATCTCGCGTTGGCGCTGCGCGACCGTGTAGGCGAGCAAGGCGTACACACCAGTGGCGGCGGTCACCAGGCCCGCGGCGGCGAACAAGCCCACGAACAGCATCGCGAACCGATCCTGCTGCATGGTGTCGTCGAGGAGACGGTCCATGGTGGTGACGGAGTGAACCGGCTGGTCGGGGTCCACGGCCAACGCCCGGGCGCGTGCGGATCGGGCCAACGCCTCGGGGTCGATCGTCGTCCGAACCACGAGGTTCATGACGAGATACGGATTCTGCGCGTGCGGGATGAAGATCTCGGGCGCCGGCTCGCTGCGAGGGCCGTCGTATCTGGCGCCGCGGACGACGCCGACGACACGGCGCGGCGTCGCGCCGCCCTGGTAGTCCAGGATGAGCTCGCGGCCGACGGGATCCTGACCCTGCCACGCGCTCCGAGCCAGGCTCTCGTTGATGATGATGACGCGCGGTGCCTCCAAAGTGTCGTTGGCGGAGAACTCACGGCCCGCGACGAGCGGCAGTCCAAGCGTGTTGAAATATCCCGGCGTTGCCATCCGGACGTTTGCCACGGTGGCGGTATTCTCGCTGGGCGGCGCGCCGTCGAGCCAGTACGGCCGATAGAAATCCGAGCCGATCGTGCTCATCGGCAGGACGGTGACCGCCGCCGCCGCCGCGACCCCTGGCAACTCGCGAATCGAATCGAGGACGCGGCCGTAGTAGTCGGTCACGCGCGCGCCCTGGTATCTGGTTACATCGGGCGAGATTCGCAGCACCAGCAGGTTCCGGACGTCGAAGCCCGGGTCTACACGCTGCAGCCTCGCGAAACTGCGGACCAGAAGGCCGGCGCCGACGAGGAGCACGACCGTGACGCTGATCTCGGCGACCACGAGCGCGCGCCGCACCTGGCTGCCGCGCCGCCCCGAAATCGGCGCGCCTTCCTTCAGCGCCGCCGCGATCGCGGGGACACTGCCTCGGAGGCCCGGGAGTACGACGCCGGCGAGAGTAACGAAGAGCGAGATGGCGACGGCGAACGCGACGACCTGCGCGTTCACCTCGACCTCGTGCAAGCGGGGGATGTCCGACGGAGCGAACGCGACGGTGCCGCTCAGCGATCCGATCGTGAGCACGATTGCCACGAGGGCCGTGAGCGCCGCCGCGAGCGCGCTTTCCGCGAGGTGTTCCTTGACGATGCGGCTCCGGCCGGCGCCGAGCGCCAGGCAGATCGCAATCTCACGCGCCCGCGCAGCGCCGCGGGCGATCGCCAGGCTTGCCACGTTGGCGCAGACAAGCAAGAGAAGACAGAACACCGCGCCGAAGACGAGCAGCAGCTCGGTGCGGCTCGAACGTACGAGCTGTTCGTTCAGCGGCACCAGCTGAACGCTCCAGCCGGCATTCGTGCGCGGATGATCCACGGCGAGGCGGGCCGCGAGCACCTCCATCCTCTCGGTCGCAGCCTCGCGCGAGAGGCCGGCCGTCACGCGACCGACCACGCTCAGGAACCGGAAGTCGCGCGGGGGGCCGTCCGGAAAGCGGGCGCCGCGATACGCCTCGCGAACGTCCCACGGTGTCCAGAAGCCAGCGCCCACGTCGGGTACCGCGAAATCGGGAGGCATGACGCCGAGGACGCGCCAATTCCGGCCTTCGACATAGACGGTGTCGCCAACCAGCGCCGGATTCGCGCCGAGGTTCTGCCACAGTCGATGACTGAGCACCAGCACCGGTTCCCGACCGCCGGTCCTGCCTGACGCGATCGACGGCGTACCCACATACTCGACGTCGGCAAAGGTCCGGCCCAGGAGCGGCGCGCGGCGGAAGACAGCGAAGAAGCCCTTCGTCACCTGGACACCGGTGACTGGCGCGCTGCCGTCCCGCCCGCGAAGCGTCGCCGATGCCGTCCACCACGCGGTGATCGCCTCGAAGGCATCGCTCTGAGCAACCCAGTCGTCCAGGTTGCCGGGCGAGGGTCCCTCGACACGATTCTGCGTGGCGTTCCACTCCCAGAACACGACCAGCTGTTGCGGGTCGGCATAGGGGAGCGGCTTCAGGATGACCGCGTTGATCAGGGCGAACAGCGTTGTCGTGGCCGCGACACCCAGGCCGAGCAGCAGTGACACTGTCACCGTGAAGCCAGGCGCTCGGATCAGCGATCGGACCGCTCGGGCCAGATCGTGGGTGGCACCGACCACGAGATCCCAGATCAGGGCGAGCCAGGTCGCGGTTACCGCTCCGCCTCCCCCCACACGCGCGGCGTCGAGCAACCGCTCCGCATCGTCCTGGATGGTGCGCCGCTCGTCGGCATCCCGGCCATGCAGCAGCCGAAGGAGCCGGGTGTAGAACGTCATGCGCGGCCTTCCTTGCGCAAGGCGCGGCTGGCGCGCGCGAGATCGACAATGGCTTCGAGGCGGCGGACCTCGGCGCTCAGCACGCGCTTGCCGAGGGGCGTCAGCGCGAAATAGCGGCGCCGCTCGTCGTCATCGGCGGGCCGCTCGGAGGCCTCGGCGATCCAGTCGAGATCTTCGAGCTCGCGGAGGGTTCCGTACAAGGCCGCCGGCCAGAGGCGCACCTGTCCCTCCGTGCGCGTCGCGACCTCCTGCATGATGCCGTATCCGTGGCGCGGGCCATCGGCGAGGGCCAGCAGGACATGGAGGACCTTGGGCTTCAACGGCAGGAGGTGATCGACGCTTCGCTGTCTGTCGGCCATGTGATTGGCCAGTATATATATCGTTTAGTATACAAACGCAAGCAGGCTTAGGGAACGAGCGGCTCCGCCGCGAGCCAAGAAAGGGGCGACCAGCGGCGGCCGTTATCGCTGGAGCGATCCGCCGTGGAAGAGTGTGTAGCTGGCGATCGGATGGTCTTCGCCGCCTTCGTGTGCGGTGAGGAACACTTCGACCTCAACGACGGGGAGCTGCCGGACCCAGCTTGCCGGCAGCGCGTAGATCAGCTCACCGTGCGGGCCGCCGGCAACCGGTGCCGTGGCGCGGACCACCTCCGCGCCGGCGACCCGCTGCGACATGGTGACTTCGCCGGCGCCGCCAAAGTCGGCGCGGAGCCGCAGCGCCAGCAGTTCGTCGCCGTCCCATACCGCGCACGGAACCATAGCGCCCGGCGACACCACGAACGATCGAACCCGCACACCCTCGCGCGCCAACCGGTTCAGGACGTCGTCGGTGACGAAGCCGCCGACTTCCGCGGATCGAACCGCGGGTCGAATCGCGCGCAGAAGCGCGTCGAACTCCGCCGCACTGGCGCCGCAGTCGGCGCAGGAGAAGAGGTGATCCTCGATGGCGGCCGCTTCGGACGCGGACAGCTCGCCTGCGGCGTAATCGGTCAGATCGGCGAGGGCGATTCGCTCGCATCTCGAGGCGTTCATGATCGTCCCTCCCCGAGCACGCAGTCGCGAAGCCGGGCCATCGCCCGATGGCGGATGGCGCGGACCGCGCCCGGCGAGACGCCGAGATCCTCCGCGATGCGCGGCGCTTCCCGTTCGGCGTAGAAGGTGAGCAGCAACACCAGCCGGTCGCGCTCGGCGAGCTCCCGCAGGCAAGCGGCCAGGCGCGGCGCGTCGAGCGAGGCGAGAGACATCGGCGCTGCTTCCGCCGCAGTCGGCATGAAGCGAGCAGCAAGCGCTTCCCGCCGCCGCGCCACCCGGCGTTCGCCGTGGGCCATCATCCGGCTGGCTCCCAGGATGAACGATCCAATCTGCTCCGGCTTCTGCACTTCACCCGCGTGCAAGCGTTCGATCGTCAGCAGCAGCACCTCTTGCGCGAGATCCTCGGCCGCCGCTTCGTCGCCTAGGTGCCGGCGTCCATACAACCGCACGCGGGGCGCGAAGCGGCGGTACAACTCGGCTTCCTCGGCGTCGGTCGATCCCGGCAGCCGGCTGGCAATCCGGCGGGCGAGCGCTTCGTCGCTGACCGAGTCGAGCGTGGTGTCGGTCTCCGGCATCGCCATCAGGTTGCAGGAAAACCCGGCAACCTGAAAGTGAAAAGTGACCGCGCACCGTCACGCCTTCGCGCCCGCCAGGTCCACCACCGACGCTCCGAGGCGATTCTGGAGCATGTCGGCAGCGTCGCGCAGCGCGGCCGCGGCGTCGCCGACGAACGTGGATCCGTGCATCGCGGCGAGCACGCGCGGCTGCAGGTCCGCAAGCTCGTTCAGCCGCCGCCGGGTCGCCGGTGTCAGCGGCACGTAATCCATGAGCACTGGATGTTTCTGGTACGCCGCCACCGCCGCGTCCCATCGGCCCAGCACATCGTGCGAGGTCACCGGCTCGACGTCGCCGAGTTGATGAAAGAGGTCGGAGCAGAGGAGCACGCCCGTCGTTTCTTCGAACAGCACTCCGGCGTCCCACCCATGCGGCAGGTGCGGCGTCGGCACGAAGCGATAGCGGTGCTGCCCGGTCTCGATCACCTCGTCCTTCCCGAGGCCGCGCGCAGGGCGATCGGCGAAGTCGTCCAGGTTGACGGCGGCGCCGACCTTGCTGCACACGGGCTGGGCCTTGGGAGCGACGGCGAGCCACTGGTTCAGGGCGCCGCACTCGTCGACCTCGAAATGGCTCCAGCTGATCCAGCGCAGCGTGGCCGGGTCGATGATCTGCGCGACTGCGTCGCGCAATTCGGGGAACATCCGGCGCATCCCGGTGTGGAACAGGAGCGGCTCGTCGTCCCTGATCAGGAAATGGTTGAATTGCAGGTCGAACTGCGGCGCGTAAACAGAGACTCGATACAAATCGGGGGCGATCTCGTCGATCCGGGCCATGGTTACCTCCTGACGCGGGTTCGGTTCGTGCGTCTGAGTGGAAGTGTCACGACCCGGCCGGGTGTTACACGCCACCCTCTCAGGCTGATGGCGCAGCATCGGCGTGCCGTGCCCGCGGCGCGCTGGCGTCCGCTCGCTGCTCGAGCGGACGCTGGGCGATCGCCGCCAGCAGCTCTTCGAGCGCCGCTGGCGACAGCGGCTTCGTCAGGTGACTGTCGCACCCGGCGTCGCGAGCCTTGCGGCGATCTTCGTCCTGTCCCCATCCGGTCAGGGCCGCGATGTGGAGACCTTTCAACTCGGGCATCTCGCGCAGTCGCCGGGCCACCTCGTACCCGCTCATCACCGGTAGGCCGATGTCGAGGAATACCACGTCAGGGCCGAACTGGCTCGCGACCTCAATCGCGGTGGCGCCGTCGTGCGACAACCGCGTGTCGTGGCCGAGGCGCGACACCGCGAGCTCCAGCATTTCCGCGGCATCGAGGTTGTCCTCGACGATCAACACCCGCAGGGCGCGACCGGCGGCGATCGGCGGCCGTTCGGCCGGCAATGCCGCCGCGATTGCCACCGTGGTCGGCAGGCGGATCTCCACTTCGGTTCCCTGGTTTGGACCCGGGCTGCGAATGCCGATCCGGCCGGAGTGCATCTTCACCAGCCGTCGTGCCAGCGTCAGTCCGATCCCCAGGCCGCTGGTCGTCCGGTCGAGCACCGGCTCCACCTGGTGGAACATGTCGAACACACTCGGCAGGACCTCGGGAGCGATGCCGACGCCCGTGTCGCGGATACGCACGACAACTTCATCGGCCTGCTGATCGGCAGTGAACCAGATCTGGCCGCCGCGTGGCGTGAACTTCACCGCGTTCTGCAGCACGTTGGTGAAAACCTGCACCAGGCGGGCGCTGTCGCCGTTGACGAAAATCGCGGCGGACGGCGGCTGGAAGTGCAAGGTCTGATCGGCCGCGGTCGCCAGCGGTGCGATCGACTCGACGGCCAGCGCCATCAGGCGGGCGACATCGAGCGGCTCGCGGCGCAGCTGAATCTTGTTGGCGGTGATCCGGGACACGTCCAACAGGTCGTCGACGAGCCGCACGAGCTGTCCGACCTGGCGCTCGATCACGTCACGCGCCCGCGCCGCGGTGGCCGGCTGGGCGTCCATCTTCAGTGCCTCCAGCGCGAAACGAATCGGGGCGAGCGGATTGCGGAGCTCGTGCGCGAGCGTCGCGAGGAACTCGTCCTTGCGTTGATCGGCTTCGGTCAGCTTGGCGGTCCGGTCGCGGACCCTCAGCTCCAGTTCCCGATTGAGCGCGTCGGCGTCGCTCTTGGCCCGCTGAAGACTCTCGATGAGATCCTCGTTGGCAAATCGCAGGCGGAACGAGGTCTCCATCGCCAGATGGAATCGCCACGTCGTCAGGACCGTGGCCACGGTGAAGAGCGCGGCGAGGAAGGCCATCATCAGGTGGCCTCGGTCGCCTTCGAGCGCCAGGCGCACCGCGGTGAGAAATCCGGTCGGCAGCAGGAACGTGAGGAACGCTTCGGGACGGGCCGCGAGCAGCGAGGCTCCGCCGAGCATCACGCCGCCGATGGCGAAGACGGCCAGCAGCTCGCTCGCCGACTCGCCGGGCCGGTAGAGCACGAACGCGCCGGTTCCCCAGCCGACCGCCGCCATCCCGGCGAAGGCCACGAACGCCGCATTCCATCGGCCGATCGTGGCGTCGGCGGGTGTGGCCCGCCGATACAGGTTCACCAGCACCAGCCTCGCCGCCGAGACCAGCAGCGCGTACACCAGCCACGTCAGAATCGCGACGCGAGGGCGCAGATCCCAGTGCGCGTAGGCGAGAAGCGAGGCGATGACGATGGAGACGACCGTCCCGGTGTTGGCATTCTCGTAGAGCAGGCGGGTTTCGGCCGCTTGCACCTGCGATTGCCGTTGCCGGTCGCCGACGGACCGGTCCGCCATGAGCCCTCCTGGCGGCACGCGAGCAGACGTGGGCCGGTGGGGGGGCAGGAGGAGCCGTTACCAGGCAGACACGCGCACGCCGTTATCGCGAACCTCGTCCATCGTATGCGATCGCGGTCCGCGTGGCTGAGTCGATCAAATTCGCGACACGGCCCTGGGCCACCGATCCGGGAAGGCGACGGCCAGGGTCGCCCCAGGCACGCTCGCGGCCGCGCTCGGCGTCCAGGTTCAGCGTCTAGGCCGCCATGCCGGCGTGCCCTCTTCCCATTGGTTGTCGGTGAGCTGCTGCACGTCGGTGCCGTCGGCGCGCATCACGAAGATGTCGCCATAGGGCTGCGGCGCGTTGGTGTAGATCGCTTCGTCCTTGAACCCGTAGCGCGCGCTGGCGAACACAATCCGGCTGCCATCGGGCGACCAGCCCTGATGCGCGTCGTTGCCCGGGGTCGTCGTCAGCCGCTTGAGGCCGGATCCGTCGGGCGCGATTGAGAAGATCTCGTAGTCGTTGTCGACGACGCGCGAGAACATGATCAGGTCGCCGCGGGGAGACCACAGCGGAAAGTTATCGTAGCCCTCGGTGAGCGTGCGAACCGCCCTGCTCTGGACGTTCATGATCCGCAGCCCGTCGCCTTGCGGGCCGAAGGTCCGGTAGACGAACTCGGTTCCGTCGGGTGAGGGCGACGGGAAGCCGTTGTTGTTGGGACCCGTTGTCAATTCCTGATAGCCGCTGCCATCCGGGTTGATCATCGCGACCTGCGCCCCGCCATCGACGCGATCGGGCTTGCTGAGGAAAAGATCGTGAAACATGTTGAAGAACAGGCCGAAGTGCCCGACCCCGAACAGGATGGTGTTGCCGTTCGGTGTCCACTGCGGCCCGAGCACGCTGAGGGTCTTGTCGTGAAACAGCACGGTGCGCGTATTGGTTGCCGCGTCCACCACCAGCAGGTTGTTCCCGTCCGGCGTCGGCACGTAGTTGGCCATCACGAACTTGTCGCCGGTCCGGTTGAACGATGGCTGGACTTCGCCGAGGCGAAGCTGGTAATGCGGTTGACGGCTCCAGATCGGCGATCCCAGGGAACTACCGGGAGGCGGAATGACCTTGTGGAAGACAACTCGTGAACCGTCCGGAGACCACGCCGCGTATTGAATCGGGCCCCTGGGCCCGGTCTTGCCGCTGGCGTAGTGAATGCCGTTCGCGGCTCGGTCCTTGCGGATGAAGCCGATGTCGCCGGCGGAAACAAAGGACGGTGCGATCTTCACTCCGGGGCCGGTAGCCGCCTCCGACGAGCCGCCGTCGAGGTCGAAGGTCATCAACCGCGTCGTACCGTCGCCGGTCACGGCGGTCCAGCGGAAATCGATCGTGTCCTGGGCCGACATGCAGTACGCGATGACGCGCCGGCTGTCCGCCGACCACTTCGGGCTGCCGCAGAAGCCGCCGCCGGTGCTCAGGCGTTTCAGACCGCTTCCGTCCGGGTGAATCACGTAGATGTCGACCACGTGGAGCGCTTCCCATCGGCCATGCGAGAACGGCAAGCCGTTGCCGCGATCGGACGAGAAGGCGATCCACTGGGCATCGGGCGACCACGACGGCCGGAAATCACCGCCCGAGCCCGAGGTGAGCGAATGTGCTTCCCGCGACCCGATCTCCAAGGTCCACAGGTCGGCCGTACCATCCCCGCGCGTGCTCACGAACACCAGTCGTCGCCCGTCTGGAGAGAACGCGGCCTGGTCGTCGTAGGCGGGACTGTCGGTCAGGTGCTCGAGACCGCTGCCGTCCGGATGGACGCGAAACAGGTCGGCCGATCCGTTCCGCTCCGACGTGAACGCGATCCAGGCGCCGTCGCGCGACCAGGTCGCGTCGTAGTCGAGGCCGCGGTCCGCAAGCAGCGGACGCTCATCAGTCCCGTCGGCGTTGGCGACGAAGAGCCCAAGCTGGCCTGGCGCCGGAAACACGCGCGTGAGGTAGATCTGCTCCGCCGGTAATTGGGCGGCGAGCGCGGCGGAGACCAACAGGGCGGCGCAGAGGGGGCGGAGCATGCGCTGATTCTATGACACGAGCTCGACCGTTGAACGAGCCCGCGGACGCGTTACAATGCCGCCTCTCGCCGGCGCGTTCGCGGATACACCGCGGCGCGGCCACGCTGTGAAGTGAGGATCATGATCAACCGACGCTTCATCCTGACCGCCATGGTCGTCTGCGCGCTCAGCCCGCTCGTCAGCGGTGCGCCGCAGGCAAAGTACGACTATTACCTCACCGGGAACGACGCCGACGCCACTGGCGACACGACCCTCGGTATCGGCCTGATGGGCGGTGGGACCGACGTCGATGCGCTCTTCACCTGGATGAGCGATCGCGCCGGCGGCGGCGACTTCGTCGTCATTCGCGCCTCGGGCGCCGACGGCTACAACCAGTACGTCTACGACCTCGGCGACTTCGACTCGGTCGAGACGCTGGTGCTGAAGAACCGCGAGGCCTCCTATGACCAGTTCGTCCTCCAGACGATAAGCAACGCCGAGGCGCTGTTCATTGCTGGCGGCGATCAGTCCGACTACGTCAACTTCTGGAAGGGTACGCCGGTCGAGGATGCCATCCACGAGCTGGCCAAGAGGGAGATTCCGATTGCGGGCACCAGCGCCGGCACGGCCATCCTGACCGAGTTCGTCTACGCGGCCCAGCGCCAGTCTGCGGTCTCGAGCAAGTCGCTGGCCGATCCGTTCAACAACGACATCACCCTCGACCGCGGCTTCCTGGACCTGCCGAACATGAGCGGCTTGATCTCCGACCAGCACCTGATCGAGCGCGACCGGCTTGGACGAACGCTGGCCTTCATGGCCCGCATCGTCCAGGACGGATGGCAGGCCGAGAGCCGCAGCATCGCCATCGATCGCGAGACGGCGGTGCTGGTCGACGGCCGGGGCGACGCCACGATCGTGGCGAACGCGGACCACGCGACACCGTACGCATACTTCATCCGCGGCGGCAGGCCGGAAGTCTGCCAGCCCAAGACGCCGCTCACGTATCGCAACCTTCAGGTATTCCGGGCGCAGCCGGGCAGCCGGTTCGACATCCCGAGCTGGTCAGGCCACAACGGCACGACGTACTCGCTCGACGTCGTCAATGGCGTCGTCACGTCGACGCAGCCGGGGGGATCGATCTACTGACGTCACGGGGACCGCTAGCCGCGGTGAATGGGCCACTCGGAGTCGGGTGACGTCCGATTAGAAGTACACAGTAAATCCCAGCGTCCACATCGATCCCCGGTGGCCGGGCAGAAGCCCGCCGATGAGGCCCCGGTCCTCGTTGTCGTCGTGGCCGAAGTCGAGAAACGTGTAGCGGTAGTCCCCGTGAACTCCGAAGTGCCGGTTCGCCAGGACTTCCAGGCCGATGCCGGCGTGCCAGCCGAACTCCGTCGTGCTGACGCTATCCCCGGCGCCATCGAGCGGCTCTACGGAGCGCTTGTACCAGCCGGGCCCGCCGAGGAGGAACGGAGACACGCGGCCGGTGGCAAGCCGGAGGAGGAGCGAGGTCTGGATCGGTGTCTCCGTGATCTTCTGGTTGATGACCTCGAGCGATTCCGAGTGCCGATCCAGCGACACCTCGAAGCCGAACCGCGACGAGAGCATGCGGATCTGACCTCCGAAGTAACGCATCGTGTCGACATCAACATCGATGTTGGCGTCCGAATTCGGGGTGACCCAGGCGATCCGCGGCCCGATCCCGAAGCCCTGGGCGAACGCGGGTGCGGCCTGAGCCACCAGACAGCCGAAGGCGGCCAGCGCGATTGTGGCGTGAATCTGACGCGTGCGGACGGGCGGCATGGGACACTCCAGCCCCTGACAACGTCACCGCGGCTCGCCGGCGGGTAGAGGGCCTGTCCTTATATCGGAGCCACACGGTCAAATCTGCAACGGGGGCGACGAAGCCCTCGAACGGCCCAGTCCGATGCGCGAAGATTCATTCCACACGCTTCAGCGTGACCCTGACAGCAGGGGCGCTCGCGGCTGAAGGCGTGCGGACCTGGGTCAGCGTCAGGGTGTCGGCGTTCCGCTCGTAGGTATAGACGCTCGCGGCCCCGTTCGACATCGCCGCTGGACTCTTCGCCACTGATGCGTGCATCGTGACGCGGTTGTCGCCGCTCACGTCGAACGTGCCGGCCTCGCCGAAAAACGGCCCCCACACCGCGCGCAGCTCGTCTGCCGAAGCCGATGCCGGGTTGTCCAGCACAGGCCGCGCGCCATCCGCGTGTACCTCGACGCGGCTGTAGTGAGTGCCATGGAAGATCGCCAGCGTGGCGCCTGGTGTGAACCTTTGGGGCGTCGGCCCCGGGACCACAACCTCGACCGTTTGCCATACGCCCTGGAATGCCGCTCGAGAGTCGGTGGTGCGCGCCGACACCACTGTCGCCACCAGCAGTGCCGCGCCGAGCCCCGACAGGACCACGAGAACGCTCGAATGCATCGACATTGGAGACTCCTTGGTTTCACGCGAATGGACGGGTTCGATAATCCACGCGTGGGTTCGAGTCTCTGCTGCACCTCGATGCAGCTCAAGCGACATCAAGCGCCGGGTCGGGAGTGGCGTCTAATGGCGCGCCGCTGCGCTATCCTGTCGCTGCCATGAGCGACGCCTCGGGCGGTCCGCCGCCAGGCAGTGCGGGTGAGCGCGGCCGGCTCGATTCATGGAAGGAGATCGCGGCGTTTCTCGGCCGGGGCATTCGCACGGTCCAGCGCTGGGAACGCGACGAAGGGCTACCTGTGCATCGCCTCGCCCACGCCGAGCGCGGCAGCGTGTTCGCTGATCCGGCAGAGCTCACCGCGTGGTGGAAGAGCCGCCAGATCGCGCCGCCCGCGCGATCGATGGCGCCTGGCGGGGATATCGCCAGAGCTCGCTTGCAGCGCGTTACCTCGACGAGCGCCGCCACGTTCTGGCCCTCGCTCTCTTCTGACGGCCGGATGGTCGTCTACGTGTCGGATGCGGGGCAGGATGGCACGATGCCGCAGCTGTGGCTGCAGCAGGTGGGCGGTGCCGCCGTGCAGCTCACGACCGGCATGCGGGAGTGCGCGGAACCGGCATTTTCAGCCGACGACACGCGCGTGATCTTCAACGCCGCAGCCGACTCCACGCGGCACATCTACGAGATTCCGGCGCTGGGCGGGCAGCCGCGCGTGCTGAAGCGCGCCGCGCGAAATGGCCGGTTCTCACCTGACGGCAGGTGGCTCGCGTATCTCGCGATTGATTCGGGCGAGGTTCGACTCGCATCGAGCGACGGCGAAGAACGCGTGCCGGCTACGGGTCTCGAAGATGTCATGTCCGTCACCTGGTCGGACGATTCCCGCCATCTGCTCGTCGTCGGGCATCGGGACTCCTCGGCGGAGCGCGATTGCTGGATCGTGCCGGTGGACGGCGGCGCGCCCGTCGATACCGGCGCCCTCGGCCAGGCGCGGCGCCGGGAACTGATCGTCATCTCGATGGCGATCGCCTGGATGGGCGATTCGATCTTCTTCACCGCGGCCGGTCGGCCGGGCATCCATCTGTGGCGGCAGCGCATCTCGCCGAGGACCTTCGAGGCTATTGGTCCACCTGAGTTGATGACGCCGGGCACCGAGTCGGCGTTCTTCCCGACCGGGGCTCGCCAACGCCTGGCATTTGTCGGCGTGCATACCGACACGAACTTGTGGTCGGTCGGGATCGACCCGCGAACCGGCAGGGCCGAGGGTGCGCCTCGACGCCTGACTCGCGGCGCTGCCTTCGTCAGCCATTTCTCCGTGTCTCGCGACGGTCACAGGCTGGCGTACTTCGCGGCAGGACCGGGCGGCGCGGCGCTGCGCATCCGAGATGTTCGGGCCGGCACGGACACGCCGCTCGACGCCGACACCCGCGGCGATCGCGGGTTTCCGGTGATCTCGCTCGACGGGACACGGCTCGCGTTCGGGATGATGGTGCCCGGGCCGCCGCTCCGCCGTCCCGTTTTTGTCGCGACGCTCGCGGATGGAGAGTCGCGGCAGATCTCCGATGACTGCGGCGGGCGGCCGCGGCTCTGGCTCGACGAGGACCTGCTGCTCGCCGAGATGTTCGCCGCGGGCTCGACGCGGTTTGACATTCTGGACACGCGCAGCGGAGCCCAGCGCCCGCTCCTGGTGTCATCCGATCGACGCCTTTCGAATCCGCGTCTTTCACCCGACGCCCGGTGGCTGGCTTTCGACGCGACGCCGCTAAGCGGAACGCCCTCGGTGTTCGTCGCGCGGCTCGACGACGGTCACACGGCAGACGAGCCGGCGTGGATCCTCATCGAGGCGGCGGCGAGCCACCCGTTCTGGTCGAGGGACGGACGCTTGCTCTATTACCTGCCGACGACCCCGACGGTGGATATTCGAAACCGCGTGGTCGCCCGGGCGTTCGATCCGCAAGACGGACGCGTCGGTTCGGAGCAGATTGACGTGCTCAGCCTCTCGGAAACCATTGTGCCGGCCATGGTGGCGTCGGCCGCGCCGATCGTTGCTGGCGATCAGATCGTGTTCCTGCTCGGGAACTATCGCGGCGACATCTGGATGATGGACCTGCCGTCGCGAGAGTGAGTGCCGCCGGCCCCTTCGTGCCGGTCATTTCTTCGAGACAGGCACCTCGATCACCGGCGTGACCGTGGCGGTGCAGCGCTTGAAGCCGGGCCAGAGGAACCGCTGGATCGCCATCGCGTCGTCGGCTTCGACGATATAGAAGAGGACGTGCTGCGAGTTCGCGCCGTATCGTCCGATCAGCTTCACGCCAGGAACATTCGGGTCGTAGAGCGTGTTCGAGCCACCCTCATCGCGGGGACACGTTTCCGGAGTGTGCACTTGCGTGATGTGGAATAGCACGGAGCGCTCCTTGTCTTGGAATTCGATTGAATGCTGGAGGCGCGCGCTCCTCGGAGCGGATCGCCGTTGGCGGCGCAGTATAGCAAACGGAGTTACGGGTCCGTATGACTTCCGTGCCGACTCATCCATGCGGTGTTTGGATCTGCTGGAGCGGATCCGTTGCCTCAGAACGGCCAACTGCCCGGACCCGGAATCGTCCGCGTGTGATGGAACGCGTACTCTCCGAGCAGTCGCTCGCTCGCGTCTGGATCGACCGCGAGGAGGCGCGCAATCATCGTGTTCGACGGCGACGCCTTGGCCATGAGGATGGACTGCTGGCAGATCACCGTGCCGGCGTCGGTCCGGACTGGGATGTCCGCCATGCGTATGAGTTCGACGCCGTGCGCATCGCACCAGCTGAGATCGACGCGAGCGGCGCCACTCAGGTCGGCGGCGAGACGGGCCACCAGCAGGTCATCGTCCAGTGTGACGGTGCACTGCACGCTGGCTCCGGGTGGCGCCGCGTACTCTCGCACCCGCTGGCCGGTGTTGGCGGCACGCTTCAGGTACTCATCGCTGACGACGACGTGCAGGGAACCGGATCGCGCCAGTTTCTTCAGGCCGTCGGCGAGCGCAATCGTGGCGCGCAAGTGGTCACCGCAGGCGTCGCACGTCAGCAGGTGCTCTTCGAGAGCCTCCTCGTCCGCCGACGCCAGGATTGCCAGCCAGTAGTCCAGGAGGATCGCCGCGTCGATCGGATTCGAACAGCCGATGCGTTCCGACCCTTCCGCGCTCACGATGTGGCCTCCATGCAGATCCGTAACTGCCTGACCGCGCGGTGACGGATGACTCGGACGTTGGACTCCGACGTTCCCAGCAACGCAGCCGTCTCGGCGGCCGTCTGCTCGTCGTAGAAGGTCAGAACCACCACGGAGCGTTCGCGTTCGCTGAGGGCCTGGACGCAGCGCGCCAGCTGATCGTCATCGAGGGGAGGCGCTGTCGGCTGGTCCGGCACCAGGGCCGCCCCGAACTCGGCCAGTAGCCGCTCCTGCCGGTGCGCGCTGCGACGCAGGCCGACTACCGTCATCCGGCATGTCCCCAGCACGAAGTGAGGGAGCTTGTTCGGATCGCGCACCCGCCCGGCTCGCAGCGCTTCCAGCATCGCCAGCAGCACCTGCTGAACGAGATCGTCAACCGCTGGCGCGGATCGCAAGTGGCGAAGGCCATAGAGGTGAATGCGCGGCGCCATCCGCCGGCACACTTCGGCCTCGGCCTCCAGATCGCCCTGGCCGACGCGCAACGCCAGATCGGCGTCGCTCAGCCTACTCGTCATCGGCCATCATTTTAGGGGAACGGTCACTCCTTCATGCCCTGGTCGTCCGGTAGCGGACCGAGCAGGTCGATGTTGAACCTGGCAGCTGCGTCGGCCAGCCTGGCCATGTCGGGCGGCGCGGGCGCCGCGTCGAGCGGTGCGCTCAGGTCCACCACGAACTTCTCGAAGCCGGCTGGCGCACACAGCAGCAGCATCCGCGCGGGCTCGGTACCGACGACCTTGAAGCCGTGGGGAATGTCGCGCGGGCCGTACACCCAGGTTCCAGGACCGGCATTCATCCACTCGCCGTCGCACACGAATCGCATCTGGCCTTCGAGCACGTAGAACGCCTCGTCCTCGTTGTGATGCCTGTGATACGGGGAGGTGAGCCCAGGAGGCATAGTGAGCTGTTCCATCAGGCAGAATCTGCCGTCTGTCTGCTCACTGGTCGCGTGCAGCACAGTCGGCGAGCCGAAGAACTGGAACGCGACGTCCTGGCTCGTCTTGAGATAGTGCCGGCGGTTCTGTGTGATCACGGGGGCCTCCTGTCGCGGACCGTTATGGAATCCGCGCTCTTACCCCGTATGTGTCACCAGGAGCGGTTTTCGTTACACCCGCTGTCCCGGCTTCGCCAGGGCCGGCGCTAGACGTCGGCGCGGAGTGCCGTGACCGGGTCGACGCGGGACGCACGCCGTGCCGGAAGATAGGACGCAAGCAGGCCCACGGCTGACAGGACCACCGACATCGCGGCATAGGTCGCCGGATCCATCGGGCCGACGCCGAACAGCAACGCCGCCATCACTCGTGTGAGCACCAGCGAAACCACGACGCCGAGGGCGATCCCCATGACGATCATGCGGAGGCCCTGCCGGAGGAAGAGCGTCCGCACGTCCCGGACCCGCGCCCCGAGCGCCATCCGGATGCCGATCTCCCGCGTCCGCAGCGCCGCCATGTAGGCGATCACGCTGTAGATCCCGACCAGGCCAAGGCACACGGCGACGAGGGCGGCAATGCCGAGCATCGCCATCGCAAACGATGTCTGGGCCATGGAGCGGGCCTGGATCTCGTCGAGCCTCAGCACCGCCGCGACCGGCAGGTCCGGATTGACCGACCAGACGGCCTGCTGAACCTCGCGCATGAAGCCGGCGGCGCCGAGGCGGTCCGAACGCACCGCATAAGCCATCGTTCGCGTGGGGTAGTTGCTGCTCCCCATCGGCCAGTAGACAACGGCCGTGGCCGGATGATTCAGTCCATCGTCGCGCTCGTCGCCAACCACGCCGACGATCTCATGCCATTCATCTGACCCGCCGCCGCGCACCCGCCTCGCGAGCGCGCGCGAAGGTTCGTGCCAGTACTCACGCGCGAGCGTGCTGCTGATGACCACCACCGGCCGCCGCGCGTACACGTCGGTCCACGTGATCGCGCGGCCGGAGAGGATACGGTTGCCCATGGTTTCGAAAAAGCCGGGCCCAACGCTCTTGTAGCGCCGGAGCGGCGGGAGCGTCCCTTCCGTCGGAGCGGCATCTTCGACGAAGAGAGGGTTCGCGTTGTCTTCCCCGTCCATGGTGATCGAAGACGCGAGACCGACAGAGGTGACACCGGGCACTTGCGCCAGCCGTTCGGCGATGTTCTGGTGTGCTCGCGCCACTTGCTCCGTGTCGGTGATCAGACGCCGCGGGATGGCAATGCGGAACGTCTGGACGGTCTTCGGCCGTGTGAAGCCCGGATCGATCTGTCGCATCGCGACGAACGTGCGGATCATCAGCCCGGACACGACGAGCAGCGTCAAGGCCAGCGCCACTTCAGACACCGCCAGGATGTGCCGGGTGCGGTGCCGGGCCGGCCCGTCGCTGCTCGAGCGCCCGCCCTCCTTGAGCGTTGTCGCCTGCGGCGCCCGGAATTTCAGGACCGCGATCATGCCGAATATCGCGCCACTCAGCACGGAGATGAGGACGGTAAAGAACAGTACGGTGACGTCGATATCGATCTCGCCAACGCGAGGAAGCTCGGCCGGAGCCACGGCTCTCAGCACCCCGAGTGCGGCTTCGGCGAGCACCAGGCCGACGGCGCCACCTGCGAGCGCCAACAACCCGCTTTCGGACAGCAACGCCCGCGCGAGACGCCCCCGGCTGGCCCCGAGCGCCGCTCGCATCGCGAGCTCCTGCTGCCGCCCCTCGGCGCGGATGAGGAACAGGTTCGCGACGTTTCCGCAGGCAATCAGCAACACGCCACCAACGGCGGCCAGCAGAATCCAGAGCATGCGTCCGATGTCGCCGACAACTTCCTCGACAAGGGGACGAACCTTCGGCTCCAGCTTCAGCACGCCGTAGGACTCCGGCAGCAGCGGGATCATGCGCGCGATGTCGGCGTTGGCCTGTTCGAGGCTGACGCCCGGCTTCAATCGCGCCAGCGCCTGGCGATCGAAGTTGACGCCGCGGAACGCAGTCGCGGCGTCCAGCTGCATCGGCAGCACCAGAGCGGCGTCGGTTCGCAGGAATCTGAACGACGGAGGCAGCACGGCGACGATGACCGTCGCCGCGCCGTCGATGGTGAGCGGTTGCCCAATCACGTTGTCGTCACCACCGAACCGACGCTGCCAGTAGCCGTAGCTGAGGATCGTCCGCAGCGGCCGACCCGGCGCGGTGTCCTCGGCGTCGAACAGGCGGCCGAGGTGCGGCTGCACGCCGAGAAGAGGCAGTGTGGTGTCGGTGACTGACAGCGCCTCGACCTGCTCCGGATCGCCTCGTCCGGTTACCGACACCTGATTGATGTCCCAGGCGCCGGTCGCCTCGAAGGCCCGCTGGTTGTCGCGATACGTGAGATACGTCGCCGGGCCCTGGTTCATCGTCTCCAGGTTCACGCCCGGCCCCCGATGGAGCAGGGTGACGAGCGTGTCCGGGTCACGAAAGGGCAGCGGCTTCAGCAGGACACCGTAGACCACGCTGAAGATCGCCGTGGTCGCGCCGATGCCGAGCCCCAGCGTCAGAATCGCGGTCGCGGCAAATCCCGGCTGGCGTTTGAGGATGCGCAGCGCATAGCGGAGGTCCTGCCCGACATCGCCGAAGGCCCGGCCGGTGGGCGCCGCCGGTGTGACCGGAGGCGGGGCGTTCGTGTGACGGAGAGCCGCGATATGCCGCGACAGCGCGTCACCGCCCTCGAAGCCGGCAAGAGCGTGGCGGGTCGCCTCTTCTGGTGACGCGCCACCTGCAAGGGACTCACGGTATCGATCGTCCAGGTGCTGCGACAGCTCCTCGACAATGTCTGCTTCGTGCGCCGGCGACAGCTGGAGCGGCGACAGCCGCGCCCGCACCTCGGCCTTCCAGTCAGGCATGGTCGTCTCCGGTCACGCGACGCACGGCTTCGACGAACGCTTCCCAGGTGCGTCGCTGCTCCGCGAGCACCAGGCGCCCCTCCGCCGTCACCTTGTAGAAGCGCCGGCGCCGCTCGTCGGGCTTCTCGACCCAGGTGCCCTTGATCCAGCCGCGCTCCTCGAGGCGATACAGCAACGGATAAAGGGAGTCGATGTGGAACTTCAGCTGCCCGCCGGATCGCGTTTCGATCAGCTTGCTCAGGTCGTAGCCGTGCCGAGGCCGGGCGTCCAGCAGCGAGAGGATCAGCAACTCGGCGGATCCGCGTTTGAGCTCTCGGTCGAGGGCGCGGGCGTTGATACCTGACATGAGCAGATAGTATGTGGACAGTGCTGGCCGGTCAAGACCGCGTCAGTCAGTTGGCAGTATCACTACCAAAAGTGACAATCTTGCCACTCGTGCCATTGTCAGGCGACTCGGTAATGTCGGATCCGGCTGCGGCGTGGTGCCGCGGCCAGGAGGTATTCGACAGTGCCAAAACTGAGCTTGTTCGTTCGTCTGGAAGCAAAGCCGGGGAAGGAAGCAGCGGTTGCCGCATTTCTCGCGCAGGGCCTCCAGCTCGCGCGACAGGAGCCGACGACGCCGGTCTGGTTTGCGTTGCGGCTCGGGCCCTCAACCTTCGGGGTGTTCGACGCGTTCGCCGATGAGGCCGGCCGGCAGGCCCATCTCAATGGACCGATTGCGCAGGCGCTGATGGCGCAGGCGCCGGACCTGCTGGCGTCGCCGCCGGTTATCGAGCGCGTCGAGGTGCTCGGCGCCAAGCTGCCCAAGGCGGCCTAATTACCTCAGGCGTCCCGTCACTGCGAGCCACTTGAGCCGTGGGCTCCAACGGTAGTTTCATACCGGAGTCATGAAACCAAAGAACACCATCTGCCTCTGGTTCGACAGAGACGCGCTCGAGGCGGCTCGCTTCTACGCCGCCACTTTTCCGGATAGCGAGGTGACCGGCGTTCACAAGGCGCCCAGCGATTACCCGGGCGGCAAGCAGGGCGACGTCCTGACGGTGGAGTTCACCGTTCTGGGCGTCCCCTGTCTCGGCCTCAACGGCGGCCCCGAGTTCAAGCACAACGAGGCCTTCTCATTCCAGGTCGCCACGGACAATCAGAAAGAAACCGACCGCTACTGGAATGCGATTGTCGGCAACGGCGGTAAGGAAAGTGCGTGCGGGTGGTGCAAGGACCGTTGGGGCCTCTCCTGGCAGATCACGCCGCGTGCGCTGACCGATGCGCTTGCGGCCGGTGGCGCCGAGGCCAAGCGCGCCTTCGAGGCGATGATGCCGATGAAGAAGATCGACGTTGCCACCATCGAAGCGGCGCGGCGCGGCTGACCGTGCCGATCGACACCGTGATAGCATCGCGCCGCTTCAGGAGCGGCCCATGACTACGCACGTCGCAGCAGACCTTGCGGTGATACTGGCAGAGAATCGGCCCGGCGCGCTCGCCAAGGCGATTGGCACGATTGCCGGAGCCGGCATCAACATCGACGGCTATGCCGAGATGAACGGCGTCGTCCACGTGCTGACGACCGAGCTCGCCGCGGCGCGGCAGTGCCTGACCGCGGCGGGGTTTCGCGAGATCCAGGAGCAGGACGTCGTGGTCGTTCCCGTCGAGAACGAGGCCGGCGCCGCCGCCCATGTGTTTCAGCGCATCGCCGATGCGCACATCGACGTGCGCTACAGCTACATGGCGACCGGCAATCGTCTGGTCATCGCCGCGAGCGACGTGCACGCGGTTCTCGACGCCGTCGGCCAACCCTGAAAGGGTCCCCGGGCGTAGCAGCCCCTTGCGGGTCGCGGCATCGGCTTCACTACCCGCTCAGCGTCGCGTCACGAGACCATCCAGCAGCACGATATCCGCGTCACCGTCGCCGACGGCGGCAAGAATGGACTTGCCGTCCGGCGACCACGATACCCGGCGGACGATGAACGTGGCGCGGTCGCCGAAATCCGTGACCTGCCGCCACGCACTCGTGCGCGTGGAGAGGGCCCAGATGTTCGTGGTGTCGCCGTCGGTGAGCGGCATCGCCAGCCACTCTCCGTCTGGCGAGAGGGCGGGATTGACGATCTGCCAGCTTGGGACGCGCGAAGCAGGAATGCGCGTAAGCGCGCGTGATGGACCATCTTCCGGAGTGGCCGCCAGGATTTCGAATTCGGGCCGCCCATCGAGGAGCGGCCGTTCGACCACGTAGTACAGCGTCGCATCGTGCAGGCCGATCACGTTCCGCGTCGGATCGGATCGGACCGGGATTGCCGCCCCGCCGCGCGAGGAGACCTTGTACAGCATTCCCGCCGACGTCTCGGCGTAGTACAGCCATTGCCCGTCAGAAGACCACGCCTGGCCGAGGCCCTGCTTTGCGATGTTGCGCTCATCCGTTCCATCGGGATTGACGAGCCAGATGCCGAAGTCGAAGCCGGTGCGGCCTTTCGATGACACGAACGCTATCGACCGTCCGTCCGGTGACCACACCGGTACGCCGACCGTGACATTCGGATCGTCCTCGAACGTGACTTGTCGAAGGTCGCCGGTTCGGGTCGACTCCACCCAGAGGTTGCCATGTCCTCCAGTGTCTGACAGGAACGCGATCTCACCTCCGTCAGGGGCCGCGGTCGGCGTCAAGACGTGGCCCGTCTGGCGTGTCAGCGGAACGGCACGGCGGACGTTGTCCGTGGGGTCGTTCCCGAACGGGTATCTCCAGATATCGAAGTTGATTCGCCACCGGACCGCGGCGACCAGTCCGCTGGCGTGCACGTCAGGTTGGTCGTACCATGCGTCGGCCGCGGTGATCTGGCGGGGAACCCCGGTATCGATCCGCACATCCCACAAGCTCAGGCTCGGCAAGTACGGAATCGTGCTTCCGCGGCTCGAGCCATAGATGATTCGAGCGCCGTCGGGAAGCCACGCCAGTCCGTCGATGATGTTCCTGTCTTGTGTCAGCTGGCGCATCTCACCAGTGGAGGGCGAAGTCGCGAAGATGTCGAACCGGAGACCATCCCCGCGCTGAAAAGCAATCCACTGCTCGTCGGGAGACCAGCGCGGATGGCGATGATAGCCGGGGGCCGATTGCGCGATCAGCCGCACGTTGCGTCCATCGAGCGATGCCGTGACGAGCTCGATTCCATCGTCCGCGGCCCTGAAGCAGGCCAACTGCCCGGTCCGGCTCACGTCGGCGTCGCCGACGCTGGTGATGACCCGACGTGGCGAGCCGCCTAATGCCGGGATGCTCCAGATCGCCCCTTGCGCATCGCCGGGCGCCGCTGGGGAAAAGTAGACGATTGAATTTCCGTCCGGCGACCACCGGGGAGACTGGTGATCGGCCGCATCATCGGTGATCCGCACCGGCGATCCGCGGCCGAGCAGACGGATGAAGATCTGGCGGTGTCCGTTGACACTGGCCGTAAACGCCACCGATCTGCCGTCCGGTGAGATGGACGGAAACTCCTCTAGGCCGGCAAAGTCGGTCAGCGGAAGCACGCGGTGGACAACCGCTGGCTGGGCGGGCGGCCCTGTCCATTTCCCAGCGAGAAACGCCGCGATCGGGAGGGCGAGGGCTGCGACCGCGGTCAGGAGACTTCTGGTTGGGCCCCACCGTCGCGCTCGCCTCGGCTGGCCCGTTCCGACGACCGTTGGCAGGGACGTCAGGTCGTAGACGAGGTCGCGCGCATTCTGAAAACGCTCCTCTGGCGCCTTCTCCAGGCAGTGGCGCACGATGCGCTCGAGCGGAGGCGCAATCGAGAGGGCGCGGCCCAGCTCCGGCGGCTCGTCGTGAAGGACCGCACTGAGTGTCTCCGCCGTCGTGCTGCGGCGGAACGGCGCGAATCCCGCCAGCATTTCGTAGAGAACCGCTCCGGCGCTGAAAATGTCGGATCGATGATCGATGCGCAGGCCGCGTGCCTGTTCTGGGGACATGTAGGCGGCCGTGCCAATCACCGGGCCGATCTGCATGCCGTCGATGGTGACCGTCGCGGTCGCGTTGTCGGACCCAGCAGGGTCGATTATCTTCGCGAGGCCGAAGTCGAGGATCTTGACGCGGCCGTCTCTCGTCACGAACAGGTTGTCCGGCTTGACATCGCGATGGACGAGCCCGCGCTCGTGCCCGGCGGCCAGCCCATTCGCAACCTGGATCGCGTAGTCGACGGCTTTTCGCGGCGCCAACGGCCGGCCGTTGATGCGTGCCCGCAGCGTGCCACCCTCGAGGAGCTCCGTGACGATGAAAGCCGTCCCGTTGTGCACACCAACGTCATGGATCGCGACGACGTTGGGATGGTTCAGGCTCGCTGCGGCGCGGGCTTCCTGTTCGAAACGCCGCTGGCGAGCTGGATCGTCGCGGAAGGGTGTCCGGAGCACCTTGATCGCGACCTCGCGCAGCAGCTGCGGGTCCCGGGCACGGAAGACGTCGCCCGTCCCACCGCAGCCGAGGGGGCCCAGGATTTCGAACCGTCCGATTCGATCTCCGACCGCCAGACGCATGGCAGGCCCGGGCCAGGCGCTGCCATCTTCCAATTGGATTTCCATGACACCCCAATGAGTTCCTCAGGATGTGCCGGCCACGCAGCGCGCATTCTATGCCGGTTCGGATCACGAGGAGGGGGCTATGAGAGTCGCTACGCGCGTCGGAGTTGTCATGGCGCTGGCGGCCGGCGCGACGGCGGGCAATCGAGCGGTCGAGCTTCGGGCCGAGCTGTCGCCGGCGCCGGTCATCTTCTGGAGCCTCGAAGCCCAGCGCGCCGTCGTCCCAGCGGGTCTGGGGAACATCTTCGGCGCTGAAAATTACGGAAACAAGTTTCCCGGCGAGGCCGCGCTCTACATGGGAATCGTCCACGCCGCGATCTATGACGCGGCGCTGGCGATCGAGGGCGGGTACGAACCGTACACGATTGCCATCGAGACGCGACCCGGCGCATCGTCGGCCGCTGCGGTTGCGACGGCTGTGCACCACACGCTGGTCGGCTCGACCGACCTGGGTCTGCAAGGTCTACAACCGGCACTCGGACTGACGGCGGCGCAGCAAGCGATGCTCGACGCCGACTACGACGGCTATATCGGCACGATTCCCGACGGGCCATCGAAGAGCAATGGCATCGGGATCGGCGAGCAGGTCGCGATTGCGATCACGACGCTGCGCGACAACGATGGCCGCGAGCCGAACCCGATGCTCGCCGACCTCGACCCGCCGCCCCTGGGCCCGGGCGTCTGGGAGCGAAATCCCGGCACTCCTCTACCGCCGGTGCTCGGTCTCCGCCTGCCGGGGATCAGGCCGCTTGCACTCGAGCGGGCCTCGCAGTTTCGTCCGGACGGGCCGAATCCGCTGACCAGCGAAGAGTACGCCGAAGACTTCAACGAGGTGAAGAAGCTCGGCCGTGGGGACGGCGTCGCCCGCACGCCGGAGCAGACCACCCAGGCGCTCTTCTGGACCGACCACGACTTGCGGCAGTGGAACGAGGCCATGCTCAGACTGGCCAGCGCGCGGCGGCTCGACCTCGTGCAGACGGCGCGCATGCTGGCGATGGCGCACGTCAGCGGCGCCGACGCCATGATCGGGTGCTTTGATGCGAAGTATGCGTACTGGTTCTGGAGGCCGTACCAGGCGATTCCGCGTGCGGATACCGATGGAAACACCTCGACAGTGCCTGACACCGCCTGGCGGCCGCTCGGCGCGACACCGAATTTTCCTGAGTACCCGTCAGCCCATGCGTGTCACACTGGCGCGGTCGCGGAAGCGCTGAAGGCATTCTTCGGCACCGATAAGGTCACCCTCTCCCTCGATAGCCGCGTCACGGGCACCGTACGCCGGTACAGCCGCTTCCACGATGTTGTGAAAGATGTGAACGAAGCTCGCGTGCTGGCTGGATTCCACTTCCGCAACTCGGATCAGGAAGGGGCACACCTCGGTCGCAAAGTCGCCCGTTTTGTGACCGGTCATCTGTTCGGGCCAATCGAGGGATCGGTGGTGTCCAGGTCCAGGACGCCGCACTTCTTCCACTTGGCTGAGCGTTCGCCCGGGAATCACCCGAGCAATTAGGGGGTTCGTATGCAGCCACGACCACTCATCCGCGCCTTATTCTTCTTCTGCGCCCTCGTCGCGACGCTGGAGATCGCCCGGCAAGCCCGGGCCGACGGCAACGGGCCGAACCTGTTCGGCTTCGTGAATCCAACCGGCATCGTTCGGACGTTCAAGGTCAACGGTTCGATCGACTTCGATAACCTCTTCTTTCAGTCGCTCGGCACGAACGGGCGCTCGTGCGCGTCGTGTCATGCCGCCGCCGACGGCTGGTCGGTCGTCCCGTCGCACCTCCAGGCGCGGTTCGAAGCGACGGACGGCGAGGATCCGATCTTCCGGACCAATGACGGATCGAACTCACCCATCGCCGACGTGTCGAGCGTCGACGCGAGACGATCAGCCTACAGCATGCTGCTGACCAAGGGGCTGATCCGCGTCGGCATCGGGGTGCCTCCGAACGCCGAGTTCGAGCTGGTTGCCGCCGACGATCCCTACGGCTATGCGTCAGCCGCCGAGCTGTCACTGTTCCGCCGGCCATTGCCGTCGACGAACCTGAAGTTTCTCGCTGCCGTCATGTGGGACGGCCGGGAAACGTTCCCCGATCAATCGATTCACTTCGACCTGAGCGATCAAGCCAACGGCGCGACGCTCGGCCATGCGGCGGCAATCAACCCGCTGACCCAGGATCAACGCGATGAGATCGTCAGATTCGAGACCGGCGTGTTCACGGCTCAGGCCACCGACAACGCCGCGAGCGTGTTGAATGCGCAGCGCGCCGCTGGCGGCCCCATGGCCCTGTCGCAGCAGCCGTTCCACATCGGGATCAATGACGTATTGAGTCCCGGGTTCAATCCACGCGCGTTCACCCTGTTCGATCCCTGGCAAAACCTGCCCAGCTCCGAACGCAGCGCCTACGCCGATGCTCGCGAGGCAGTGGCGCGGGGCCAGGAGGTCTTCAATACGCGCTCCTTCACGATCGCCGGAGTCAGAGGCGTGAACGACACCCTCGGGGTGGCGGCACTCCCCGGAACCTGCACGACCTGTCACGACACGCCGAACGTCGGCAATCACTCGACGTCGCTGCCGCTCGACCTCGGTTTGACGACTGCCGCGCTTCGCTCGGCCGACATGCCGCTGTATACGTTGCGGAACAAGACGACCGGCGAGGTCGTGCAGACCACCGATCCCGGCCGGGCGCTGATCACCGGAAGGTGGAAGGACATGTCGCTGTTCAAAGGGCCGATCCTGCGGGGCCTGGCGGCCCGCGCGCCGTACTTCCACAATGGGTTGACGCCGACGCTGGCCGACGTCGTCGAGTTCTACAATGGCCGATTCAACATCGGCCTCAGTGCCCGTGACAAGTCCGATCTCGTGGCCTTTCTGAGAGCGCTCTGAAGAAACGATCGAGGCCAGAGGTGAGCGCGGGTGGGAGCAGGCGGTGGCCTATCGCTTCGAGGATTTCACCCTCGACCCGGACACCCGGCAGCTGCTGCTGAATGGCGGCGAGGTGCACCTGTCTCCGAAGGCCCTCGATCTGTTGACGCTGCTCGTCGCGAACCGGGCTCGTGCCGTCTCCAAGGGGGAACTGCAGCAGCGGTTGTGGCCATCGACGTTCGTCGAGGAAACCAACCTCGCCACTCTGGTCGCCGAGATCCGCCGTGCGCTCGCCGACTCGGCCGCCAACCCGAGGTTTATCCGGACGATCTACGGATTCGGCTACCGCTTCGTCGGTGAATCGGCCGTGGAGGTCGCTGCGGTTCGCTCACAACCGTCTCGCGGACGGCCGTGGCTGATTGTGGAACGCCGCGCCATACCCCTGCTGGACGGAGCGAATATCGTCGGCCGCGCCGCCGACGCGGCGATCCAGATCGATACTCCGGGGGTTTCCAGATACCACGTTCGCATCCTCGTGGTGCACGACAACGCGACGTTGGAAGACCTCGGCAGCAAGAACGGCAGCTATGTGAACGGAGAGCTGGTCACGACCCGACGCCTGGCCGATGGCGATCAGATTCGTCTCGGCGCGGCCGTTCTGACGTTTCGGATTACGTCGCCGACGAGCCAGACCGAGACCCTGCCGCACTCAATCTAGAGCAACGCATTGAGAATCGGCCGTCCGATTCTCGTGAACGACCGGCGAGCACCAACTTTGCCAGTGCAATCGCGGCCTCGCCGGCCGGTCATTCGGCCCGCACGAACTTGAGCGAGAACGGATTGGCGAACGGCCCGTTCTGGTTGCGCTGTTGCGTCAATGACAGCGTGTCCCCTTCCAGTTTGTAGGCGTACGCGATGAACACGCCCTGGCCCATTACCGCGGGGTTCTTCGAGGCAATCGGCCGCATCGTGATCAGGCCGTCCTCTGTCACCTCATACGTCCCGGCTTCGCAGACGACGGGCCCCCATACCGCTCGCAACTCGTCGGCGCTCGCCTTTGCCGCATCCGCCAGGACCGGCCGTGACCCCTCGGCCTGGATTTCGACTCGGCTGTAGTGCTTGCCGGTGATGATGGTCAGGTTGGGTCGCCCGGCGAACGGGATCGTACGGGCGCCGGGGCCGGTCGTGGTCGCTTCGACGATCCGCCACACGCCTTGAATCGACTGGGGCGTCGATTGCGCCTCTGTGCCATGGGCGGCGAGCAAGCCGACGCTGAGCGCGGCAACGAGCAGTGTCTTCACGAGGCACCTCCGGGAGAAGTGTCGCACGTCTGCGCCGAGGCCCGGGTTCGGGTCTAAACTTCCACGCATGAGAATCGCGGTCCTGATCGCCGTGTTCGGTGCGGCAACAGTCGATGCGTTGAATGCTCCAACGCTGGCGCCGATTGCGTGCGAGGCGCTCGCACAGGTGGCGGTGACGAACGGACAGGTGCTGGCGGCTGAGCCCGTGCAGGCCGGCGCGTTCGCGCCGCCAACGGCGGCCAATGCGGCCGCGACCGCGGTATTCAACACGCTGCCGGCGTTCTGTCGCGTGACGCTGAAGCTGGCTCCGTCCGCCGACTCCGACATCCGCGTCGAAGTGTGGCTGCCGCAGTCCGGGTGGAATCGCAAGCTGCAGGCGTCGGGAAACGGCGGCTTGGGTGGAGAGATTCCGTATCCGGCGATGGCGGCGTCGGTCAAAGCTGGATATGCGGCCGCCGGAACTGATGGCGGTCACGTGGGTGGCAATGCCGACTTCGTCCCTGGACATCCCGAGAAGCTCGTGGACTTCGCACATCGCGCGATTCACGAGATGACGGTGACCGCGAAGGCGGTCGTCGCCGCGCATTACGACGCGCCGCCGGCGCGCTCGTATTTCAACTCCTGCTCGACCGGCGGACGGCAGGCCCTGATCGAGGCGCAGCGGTATCCCGACGATTTCGATGGCATCGCTGCCGGCGATCCGTCGTGGGATCAGATGCGCCTGTACGCCGCGCGTGTGTGGTTGAGCACTTACGTCAACCGCACGCCGGCGGCGGTGATTCCCCCGGGCCAGTATTCGATGATGCACAACGCCGTCCTCAACCGGTGCGATGCCCTGGACGGCGTGAAGGACGGAATCATCGAGGATCCGTCAAAGTGCTCTTTCGACTTCGCGACGCTGACGTGCAGCGGCGAGGATCGTGCTGATTGCCTGACGAAGGATCAGGTCGAGACGGCGAACGCCATGATCCGTCCGATTCGCGATCCGAAGAGCGGCGCGGTTCTGCATCCGGGCCGCTACTATCCTGGATCCGAGCTCGGCTGGGGCGGCGTAGGGGGACCCGTCCCGTCAGGTGAGTCTCACGAAGGGATGCGAAAGATCGTCTTCACACCCAGCTGGGACTATCACACGATCAAGGTGCCAGAGGACGTGGAGCGCGCGGTGAAAGCCGACCAGGGACTGCTGTACGGTGGCGATCCCGACCTCTCGCCCTTCTTCAAACGCGGCGGCAAGCTGCTGATGTATCACGGCTGGGCCGATCCGCTCGTCTCGCCCGACACCAGCCTGATCATGTACGAGCGGATCTCGAAGGCCGTCGGATCGACGGGCTCGAATGCGGTCGCGCTGTTCATGGTGCCGGGGATGGGACATTGCCAGGGCGGCCCCGGCACTGACGTCTTCGACAAAGTGGGTGCGCTCGATCGCTGGGTCGAAACCGGCCAGAAGCCGCAGTCGATCGAAGCCTCGCACCTGACCAACGGCGTCGTCGACCGCACGCGGCCGCTGTGCGCGTATCCGGCGACGGCCCACTACATCGGCAGCGGCAGCACGGACGATGCGAGGAATTTCCGTTGCCAGTAGCGTGAGACTGCCTGGATGAGGCTCGCCTCGGTCGAGCGAAGTCTGGCTCAGCGAGACAACATGCCGGACAGCGTCCTCATGAAGACGCGAATGTCACCGATCTGAGCGGTTGTCGAGATGAACTGGAACGCAGTTGGGCTGACTGGCGCCGTGCGGCGCTCCAGAATCGCAGTCAGCGTCTCCGGGAGGATGGGACACTCGTCCAGCAGTCCGAGCACGCTGATCCAGGCGGTCGTGTCGAGCGTGGCGAGCACGTCGGCGGCGTCGCGGGCGAGCCACGGCGTGCCGGCGTCGCGCTGCTTCACGAGCGTGCGCTGCAGCGCCCGGAGCTCAAGGTCGATGTCGGCGTCGACGCAATGGAGATCGGCCAGGATCGAAATCAGCTGATCGGCCACGAACAGGCCCACATCCGCGTACAGCACCGACCAGCCTCTTTCGAACGCCGACACGAGGTCGTGATCCACGAGCAACGTGTCGGTAAGTGTGGCCGTTCCGCAGCATTCGAGTCCCAGGTTGCAGATGCACGCAGCCGCGTCCGAGGCTTCCTGGCGCGTGAATGGCCTCGATTGAACCGAGGATCCCGCGTGCAACGTGTTCGCGAGAAACGCAAGCTCGCGACTGCGCGTGAGGTGCGCAATCTCGTCATGGTGGAGCAAGAACTCCATCAGCCGCCTCAGGAGAGGGAGTCTCACGGCTCGCGGGTCCTCGTGTGCGGCTCCGAGCAGCGCCCGCGGCCGTTCCGGCATCACGCCGGCCTCGGCCAGTAATTCGATGACGGCGTCGACCGATGCCAGGATGTCGTTGTCGACGCCCGCGGAACCGTCCGTCGCGTCGCGGCGTGGCGCACTCTCACGCGTTTCCTGAGGCGTGCCTTCGGCTGCGGTGTCCTCTTCCTCATCGGCCGAACGAAAGTAGGCAATGGCGATGGAGTTGATTGCGATCGACGCCGCTGCACCTGGCGTGCGTAGCGTGTGTCGTGCCATCTGAAGGAAGGCTCGCGCGTCGGCCGGGGTTGCATAGCCCCGTCGCGAGCACCGTTGCTCCCGTTCGACTGCCAGGTCGTGGAGGTGCTGCTCGGGTGCCCTCAGTACATCGTCGAGCCCGTCGATCTCAGGCCTCGAGTTGGACAGGTTTCGGCATCCCTGCATGACCGCGAGAAAGCAGTCGTGGTGCTCGACCTCGAGGGCGACGAGGAGCGTGACGGTCGCATCCCACGCATCGGTTCTCCGCGCCCGGACAAGGTAGCCGCCCACTTCACATTCGAGCCCATCGTCATCTGGATCGCGCATCGGGGCGTGGCGGTCCCCTTCGCGCATTGCCTCGTGGCGGTCGATCGATTCGTCGTCGCTCTGAGCGGTCGGTTCAAAAATGCCTGGGTCGAACACGCGCACGTAGCGGGACAGACCAGCGACGACCAGATTTGTGTCGAGGGCGGCGACGGCGCGTGCGGCGACTGAGTCTCCGGTGTCCACCAGCACTTCGAGCCATTCGCCGAACCGATCGACATCGAACTGCTCGTCGCGTCCCGGCCGCGGATGGCTCCAGAGATCGAGGTCGAGCAGGGAGGTGAGCTGGGCCGGCGTCGCAGACGCGACGAGCTCACCGCACGCGTCGAGTCCGCGGTACTGAATGAGCTGATGCAGCGTCTCCGGCGCGAGGTGCGGTACGACGCGCGCCAGGAATGGCGCGTCCAGGAGGCGCGCGAGCCGATGATCCACCGGACCCCCAGCGCGGGGCGCCGATTCGCGGTTCGTGGTTCTCGACATGGGCCGGCGATGATACCCGTGCTGTCCGCCAACAAACAGTCTTGAAGAGAGGCGGCGTGCAGGAGATACTAATAGTGGGGCTGGCGTCCGTCACCCCTTCCCTTCCCACCGCCCAGGTTCGCACGCGCGAGCCTCGCCCGGTCACTCCCATCGACAAACGATGGGAGTCGATCTATAGTTCCCATCGATAATCGATGGGAAGCGACACGCCGGATCTTCTTCCAGGCACGCTGGACCTGTTGATTCTTCGCGCCTTGCGCGGGGGGGCCAAGCACGGCTACGGGATTGCCGAGCACCTGCGGGCTCAGTCCGACGATGTGCTGCAGGTCGGCGAGAGCTCCTTGTACCCGGCCCTGCAACGCCTCCTCCTGAACGGCTGGGTCAGGGGCGAGTGGGGTGTCTCCGAGAACAATCGCAAGGCCAGGTATTACACGCTCACCGCCGCCGGCAAGAAGCGCCTGACGGTCGAAGTCGACGAGTTCGACCGCATGATTCTCGCGATTCACAAGGTGCTGAAGGCGGCCACCTAACATGCGACGTCTCCTTCGTCGTCTCGCGTTCCTGCTGAGGCGGGATGACGGTCTCGAGAGCGAGCTCGAGTTCCACCGCCTGATGAAGCAGGACGAGCTGCGCGCGAAGGGCATTCCGGAGACCGAGATTCCGTCGGCGACTCAGCAGGCGATGGGGAACGACCTGCTCGCGCGCGAACGCGCCCTAGACGTGTGGGTGTCGCCGGCGCTGCGCGACGTCTCGCAGGACATCGAGTACGGCCTCCGTGTGCTGGCCAAGGATCGCCGTTTTGCTATCACCGCGATCGTCACGCTGGCCCTCGGAATGGCGGTCAGTCAGGCCGTGTTCGCGCTTGTGAACGCGACCGTCCTTCACGACCTGCCCTTCGAGGATCCGCATCGATTGCTGACCGTCCGCACCATCGATCCGCGCGGCTTCAACAGTGGCGTCTCCTGGCTGGAGTTCCAGGAGTGGTGTCGCGAATCGACGGTCTTCGAATCCTTTTCTGCAGATCTCAATCAGTCCGTGAGTGTCAGCGATGCCGCGCACGCCGCCGAGCGCCTCAGCGGCGCGTTCATCAGCGCGACGACGTTCCGGACCCTCGGCGTAGCCGCGGCGCTCGGACGGGATTTCACGGACAGCGACGACGACGACGGCGCCGTGCCGGTCACGATCATCAGCTACGGCATGTGGCGCACGCGCTACGGCGGTGACCCGTCCGTGATCGGGCGCGTCATCCGCGTCAACGAACAGCCCTCGACGGTGATCGGCGTGATGCCGGAGCGGTTCGCGTATCCGCTCGTGACCGATCTCTGGATGCCGATGCACCTCGCGCCGAACCTTCGATCGTTCACCTGGACTTCCACGTCGTTCGGCATTGCTGGCCGACTGAAGCCTGGCGCCGAGATCGCCCAGGCCCGAGCCGAGCTTGCAGCGATTTCCACCCGCCTCGCGCGCGAGCATCGGGAACTGACCAGGGACCGCAGGGTTGTCGTGCTGCCGCTCAAGGAAGGCACGCTGGCCCCTGACGCCCTCTCGTTGATGATGGCCTTGCTCGGCGCCTCAGTCGTCGTGCTGTTCGTGGCGAGCGCGAATGTCGCGAACCTGCTGCTGGCGCGATCGTGGCGTCGATCGCGCGAGATCGCCGTGAGACTGGCGCTCGGCGCCACCCGATGGCGGGTGGTCCGCCAGGTGCTGATCGAATGCGCGTTGATCGGCGTGGCCGGCAGCGTGCTCGGATCGTATCTGTCGTGGTTTGGTTTCAGCGCGATGTCCGCAGCCTTTAACGTTGTCGAGATTGGTGCTCCGGATCGGCCGCGCAAGGTCTACTGGTTCAATCCCGATGCCGACGGCGCAGTCTGGCTCTTCGGCGGTGCGGCGTTTCTGTTCGCAAGCCTCGCCGCCGGATTGGTTCCCGCGCTGCACCTGTCGAAGGCAGGCACGAACGACATACTGAAGGATGGCCGTCTCGGCGCGGCGACGCGGTCATCGCGGCGGTGGGCGGCCGCGCTGATGATCGGGCAAATCGCCGTTGCCGTGATGCTGCTCGTCCCGGGCGGCTTGTTCGCGCGAAGCTTCCTTGCGCTCTACCAGACCAGCCCGGTAATCGACACCCGGGATCTGGTCGCGATGCGGCTCACGCTGTCACCCAGCAAATATTCGACGCCGGAACAACGGCGGGAGTTCTTCCGGCTTCTCGAGGAGCGCATCGACGCCAGCGGCGTGTTTTCCGAGTCGACCATCGCCAGCGAGGTGCCGATTCAGCCGTTGACCGCGGCGACGAGGCTCGTCGCGGTCGCCGGGCGCGCAGTCGGTCCCGACGAACAGCTCCCGCGCGTCACGTATCTTCTCGCCGGCCAGCGGTTCTTCGAGGCGCTGCGATTTCCCATCGTCCGCGGTCGGGCTCTGAACGCAGACGACAGCGCGGCCGGATCGCCTGGCGTCGTCATCAACGAGCGCGCGGCGGCGGTGCTGTTCGGCGACGAGGACCCAGTCGGCCGGCGGATCACGCTGACCACGCTCGGGGCTCAGGCGCCGCCGCTGGTGAGGACGATCGTCGGCATCGCGCCGACGCTCCCGGATTATCTGCCCAACCAGCCGGACGACATGGCGGTCTACGCGCCGCTGCCGAGCGATCCGTCTCAACCGCGCGGCATTTCGGTGATCGCGCGTTCGACATCGAAGGCGGCGGCCGCAGCCGCGCTCAGGAACGAAGTCCGCAAACTCGACCCCGATCTGCCGGTGCACGCGGTCCAATCGCTCGACGAAATGCTGGCGCTGACGCGGTCGGGCGCCCGGATGGTCGGATCGTGGTTCCAGACTCTCGCGTTGATCGCGGTCGTGCTCGCGTGCGTCGGTCTGTATGCGCTCACCGCGCACGGGGTCGGCCAGCGGACCGCCGAGATCGGCGTGCGCATGGCGCTTGGCGCGAGGGCGGAGCAG
This sequence comes from uncultured Acidobacteriota bacterium, assembly GCA_963709325.1. Taxonomy (GTDB): domain Bacteria; phylum Acidobacteriota; class Vicinamibacteria; order Vicinamibacterales; family UBA2999; genus VFZN01. Next base: position 3,282,106 of record CAVPVV010000003.1, read on the forward strand.
GTGATCATGCTGTTCATGCGCCAGGCGTTCGTGCTGGTCGCCGTCGGGCTCGCCCTCGGCATCACCGGCGCGCTGGCATCGACGCGTTTACTGTCGACATTTCTCAGCGACGTGGACCCGCGCGATCCGGTCACGTTCATCACGGTCGCAGTGGCGCTGAGCCTGGTCGCGTGTGCCGCCAGCGCAATTCCAGCGCGCCGCGCGGCTCGTGTCGATCCGGTGCGCGCGATTCGTACCAATTAGCACCTGCCGATATAGCATCGGCGGCGGTAAGGACCAGGGCGTGACACTCCGACGGCGCAGCGGTTCGCTCTCCGCTATGTCATCAACCGCGCCCACTGTGCGGTGTCGGTGTACTGCTGAAACATCACGACCTTGCCGCCGTGAAACCGGTACACGTGGCAGGAATCGAGCGTCGCGCCGCCGTTCTTCATCGTGCCGCCATATCGACCGAGCACCACGATGTCGTCGCCACCGTCAATGAACGTGCTAGGTACCAGCCTGCGGGCCAACATAGGGATTGCGGTCCGCAAGCTTCGTGCCCTCTGCTTCGTTCCAACTGATGGATGAATCCATGGCCGCGAACAGCACGGAGGGGTCGTTCCTGCCGAACGCCGCGTACGCGGCCTTGATCGTTTCGAGCGATGGCATAGTCCGACCTCCTCGTGACGCGCTTCGCTGACGCGTGAGCCGCGAGATGCTAGCACAGGCATTTCGTGACGCTCAAGTTTCTCCCGATCGGATCCGGCTTGCCTGGCTCGTTCGCGCTACCGGATTGCGCGATTGTTCAGTACCAGGTTCTTGCGATCCGAACTGCGCCAATGTGATTGGCCGCCTCGGTGGCAGTCTCTACGCCACGGATCTTGCCAACAATCTTTACCGGTGATTCCGGGGCTCTTTACCAGATCGACCCCTCGACAGGGCGAGCGCGAACGTCCTGGCAGTGTCGAGGTGCTTTTGCGCGACGGGATACGTGTCGGCCGCCCATTGATTGATCTTCATCGTGATCTCGTTGCCGCTCTTGTTGGGGCGGACTGGCACGTCGGCCATCTCGACTGTGGGCTCGGGCAGCGCCTTCTGTTGCGCCCGGCCCGCGGCGCTGGTCTTCCATTCCGCGAGCGACTGCACGTCGAGCCGGGATTCCAGCTTGGCGGCAAGATCCTGTTGCACCTCGACCATTGCCTTGACATAGGCGCGATCGAAATCCGGAGCCTGTTGTTTCGCCAGATCGTCGGCGGTGTCCCTGTGCTTGCCGTCAAGCTGGGCCGGCCAGTCGATCGCATCGCCTGAGACGGCGCTCTTCAACTTATTGTCGGCCGCGCTATTGTCGTCGATCATCATCTGAGTAAAGGCTTTGACCTCAGGGCTCGTCGACTTGGCGAGAGCCATGCGGCTGAGCTCGATCTCCGCCATGATCTTGCTAGCCACGTCATGGACGAACTCGCCGTCGCTCTTCACGTTCGCACCGGCCCCGCCCGTGCCGACCGCAGCCCCGCGTTCTGCGGGCGGTTCGGACCCTGGCCTCTTCGTCACTTCGGTGTTCGAGCAGCCACCGATGACGATGATGACGGTAGTGACCGCCACCCATAACAGAGCAGTGCGCTTCATCAGATCCTCCCGTGCACCCGAAGCGAAGGTTCCCGCGCCGATCGCTGATGCAAAGAGAGTGACCTCAGCTGCGACCGACATTCGGCAGGAGCGCTCAGCACTCGACACCCACGACAGGGCGGTCTGCGCGAGGCAATGGCTGCCGGGAAGAGCTGGAGAGACGCCTACAGCGCGCCGGAGTGACCGCCAGCAGGTGGCATGCCTTTCCAGGTACGGTGCGGGGCTCTCGTGACCGCGCGCTGAAGGAGGTGGCAGCGCTGAGGCGCTCGCAACCGCCGTAACCCGCCTAAGAACGCCGGGAGCCACGCTCCACGTCCAGCCGTCGTCGTCTTTCTGCTGCAGCTGGGCAGGATGCGGCTGCGCCGGACGTCCTTGCAGCAGGTAACGTGGAGCTGTTCACGCCGAACTACGGTGGCACTCACGCCCGGTCCAAGACCGGCTTGCGGATTACGTCGTCAGATCCCGCGGCGGCGACGGTCGTCTGGACAATCGCGCCCGTTCGACGGCGAATGCACGCAACAACGCCTCGAGCTCGACCGGCTTGACCAGATGCTGATTGATGCCTGCGGACTGGCTCCTGTGGCGGTCGGCGTCCTGGCCGTATCCGGTCGCGGCAATGATGACAACGTCGTGGAGCCCGGGAATCTGACGGACCGCCTGGGCGACTTCGTACCCGTTCATGCGAGGCAATCCGATGTCGAGCAGGATAATATCGGGCTGGAATGCGGCGGCACCGGCCACCGCCTCCTCTCCGTCCAACGCCAGGCGTACGGTGTTACCTTCCAATTCGAGCGCGAGTTGCAACATCTCCGCGGCATCAATGTTGTCCTCCACGATGAGGCACCGGAGCGGACCCGCGGGCAAGGGCGGTGCGCCCCTCGGGCGCCGCACATCCACGGGCTCCTCGAGCACGAGCGCTGGCAGCGTGACCGAGAAGGTACTGCCCCGTCCCGGCCCCTCGCTTCGTGCGTCCACGAGGCCACCATGAAGCTCGGTGATTCGTCGCACGAGCGTCAGCCCCAGGCCGAGGCCTCCTTGCGCACGGTCGAGTGTCCGGTCGTCCTGCGTGAACAGGTCGAAGATTTTCGGCAGCAGTTGCGCTGATATGCCGGCCCCGGTGTCTCTGACCTGCAACACGGCGTCTTGATTGGCTCGAGCGGCGCTGACCTCGATTGTGCCGCCCTGCTCGGTGTATTTGGCGGCGTTGTTCAGCAGGTTGACCAGGACTTGGACAAGCCGCGTGAGATCGCCGCGCACGATCAGCGGCATGTCCGGCAGCGACGTCCGCAGCTGATGCTTGCGCCCCTCGATGAGCGGACGGGTGCTCTCGACCGCCTCTGCGACAACGACTCGTAAATCGACGTGGCGAAGATCGAGCTTGATCCGTCCGCTCGTGATGCGTGCCACATCGAGTACATCATCGAGCAGCCGAACCATATGGACGATCTGACGGTCCATGACCTGATACGCATTCACCGCAATGGAATCGTCGGCGGTGAAGGGTCGGAGCAATTCGAGCGCGGTGCGAATCGGCGCGAGTGGATTGCGCAGCTCATGGCCGAGCATGGCGAGAAACTCTTCCCTCTGTCGCGCCGAGTCGGCCAGCGCCATGGCCTGCTCGCGCAGGTCCGCTTCCATTTTCTTGCGCTCGCCGAGCTCTGTTTCCAGACGTCGATTGAGCTGTTCGAGCTCGAATCGTGCAATGGCGTGATCGATCGCGTACGGCAGCTGAGTGAGGTAATTGTCGCGCTTCACAATGTAGTCATAGGCGCCCAGCTTCAACGCCGCAACCGCAGCTGATTCGTCGCCCTGTCCGGTGATCACTATGAACGGCACATCGATCTCACGCGCCCGCGTGGCTCTGAGCAGATACAACGCGCTGAGGTCGGGCATTCGGAGATCGGCGAGCACGAGATCGAACGTGGCCTCCTGCAGGCGGGCCAGTGCGTCGGTGGCGGACCGCACGATCTCCGTCGTCAGATGCGGCGCGGCATCAGCAAAATGCCTCAGCGTCAGGTCGATGTCGTGCGCGTGACGTTCCACGTACAGGACGCGGCACGCGCGTGGGCGGCCGATCGCATCGCGCCCCGGCCGGTTTCGGTACAGAGTAACCGCGCTCCTCAGCACCGCAGGCAGGCCGTCGAGATAGTTGCCCTGCTTCGGCACATAATCGACAGCGCCAAGTCGAAGCGCTTGCACCACCAGTTGCTCATCACCGACACCGGTCACGACGACGATCGGCAGGAACTGGCCGCGGATGGCCAGGTGCCGCAGGACATCGATCCCGTCCATGTCGGGCAGGTGGTTATCCAAAAGCAGCGCATCGTAAACGCCGGCTGTGAGGCGAGCGAGGCATCGCTCACCCGTAGGAACGACCTCGACCGCGATGTCCGACGCGTGTTGCGCCACGTAGTCAGTCAGCTGCTCGGCATCGAACGCGTTGTCTTCCGCGTAGAGGACGCGCAGGTTCTCGGCCATGGCTCAGAGCCCGCGGCTGTCCGGAAACGGAGGTACGTTGGTGAGCAACCAGTAGATCTTGATCGTCGCTGCAACCGCGGCAAAGGCCGGGAAATCCACGGGTTTGACGATGTAGGAATTGACCCCCAGACGGTAGGCCGACTCGATGTCGGTGTTCTCGCGTGACGTCGTCAATACGATGACCGGCACCTGCCGCCACACCTGGTGCTGTCGGGCCCATCGCAGGACCTCGATCCCGTCGAGTTTCGGCAACCGCAAGTCGAGCAGCACGAGAATGGGCAGCTGCGGGTCGGTGCCCACGGCGTGCGCTTCCATATAACGCACCGCCTCTTCCCCGTCCCGGCAGACGACTATCGCGTTGGCGACGCCGTGCTCGGTGAACGCCTGCAGCGTCAGATCGACATCCATCGGATTGTCTTCGACAAGCAGGATCGGGCGGACCAGAGTATTCATCGAGTCGCATCGCCAGTGGGAGAACTGCCCTCTGGCCAGTCGACGAAGAAGCTCGCGCCCGCGCCCGGGCTCGACTCCGCCCAGATCTTGCCGCCAACCTTGTCGACGATCTTCTTCACGATGGCCAATCCGGCACCGGTGCCGTCGAACTCCTCCTGCCTCACGAGGCGGTTGAAGAGCCCGAAAATTCGATCGTGGTATTTCATGTCGAAACCAATCCCGTTATCGGTCACGACCATGCGGACGACGCCGGCGTGCGTATGGCTTGCGACCCGAACCCGAGGTGGGGTCGCATCTCTGCTGTACTTGAGGGCGTTGTCGATGAGATTCGCCAGGACCTGAAACAGGCCACGCTCCCATGCCCGCATGGTTGTGGCACTGAGGACGACCTCCATCGCCACCGACTGCTCGAGCATCACCGCCTTTCGATCGGCCAGAATCGTATCGACCATATCCGTCAGGTCGACCATCGTACTCGTCGGCGTCTCGGCGTCGAGTCGGGAGTACTTCAGCAGGTCCTCGATGAGACGGTCAAGGTTGTGGGTCGCGGTCACGATCTGGTCGATACACAACACGGCCCGATCCGCGAGCCCCGCCCGATGCCGGCGCCTGAGCTCCTGGGCGTAACCGGCAATGCCCCGCAGCGGCGCCTTGAGGTCGTGTGACACGGTATAAGCGAACGCCTTCAGCTCTTCGTTCCGCTCTCGCAAGAGCTCCGCGATCCGCTGGCGCTGAATCACCTCGTCCTCGAGCTCACGATTTTTCACCTGGAGTTCCGCGGTGCGGGTCGCCACTCGCTGCTCCAGGATGTCCAGCGCCCGCTTTCGCTCGGTGATGTCCCCGATCGCTCCGATCATGCGACACGGCCGGCCGGTCTCGTCATACATCACGAACGCGCGGTCGAAGACATCGGCATAGGAGCCGTCGGCACGCCGAAAGCGATACTCACCAGACCAGAACTGGGCGCCCGCTTCCATCAGAGCCCGGATGCCTGAAAGCACGTCAGGTAAGTCGTCCGGATGGAGACGTGACGATTTCCAGTCGATTGCGGCGTCGACGTCGGCGGCGGCGTACCCAAACAAGGTCGTGATGCCCTGGTTCCACCACAGGCGATTGGTTTCGAGATCCCAGTCCCAGATAGCGTCGTTGGTCGCGCGCGCGACAATCTGGAAACGCTGCTCGCTCCGTCGCAGTTCGTCCTCCGCGCGACGTCGTTCGGTCGTGTCCTGGCAGATGCCCACCAGCTTCAGCGGCTGCCGGTCGTTGTCGATGATCCAGTGGCCCTGACTATGCAGTAGTCGAATGACGCCATCGGGCCGGATGATGCGCTCCTCGAATTCGAACGGCGTACCGTCGCGGAAGGATTCTTCGATGATGCGTCTGGTGGTGTCTCGATCCTCCGGATGCACGCGCGCGAGATACGCCTCGAACGTGGGCTCGAATGTGTCGCAGGCGATGCCGAAAATCCTGCACAGTTCCTCTGAGCGATCGACCGTGTTGGTCCGGACGTCCCATTCGTAGCTGCCGAGCGCAGCCAGTCGCTGTGCCTCGGCAAGCTGCGCTTCTCGCCGGGAAGTCTCCTCTTGGGCGCGCTTGCGGTTGGTGATATCCCGCCCGACACCCAGCATCCGAATGGGCCGGCCGGCCGCATCGTATTCGGCACGCCCGGTGACGGCGATCCAGCGCGGCGACGCGGCGCGCGGCACGCGGAACTCGGCATCGAACCGGCTGCGCTCGGCGAGTGAGCGATCGAGGGCGGCCACGACCTCAGCGCGATCGTCGGCATGGATCGCATCGACAAACATCGCCTGCGTGAGTGGAACGTCCGGCACCCAGCCGAGTATGGCCTTCAATTCGTCGCTCAGCTCAAGGCGGTTCGTGTCGATGGTCCACTCCCAGATGCCAATGTTGCCGCGGGTCACGGCCAGGCGCAGACGCTCCTCGCTGGCGCGCAGCGCGTGCGTCTCCAGGTGTTTCGCAATCGCGATGGCAGCGGTGGATGTGGACAGTTCGATGAGCCGCCGATGCTGGTCGGTCGGGTGCCCTGGTGTACGAAAGTAGAGCGCAAAGGTCCCCAGGACACGATGTCCCTCGTCGATAATCGGCGTCGACCAACAGGCACGTAACCCGTGTGCGAGCGCCAACTCTCGATAGTCGTCCCACAGGGGATCGGTGGCGATGTCGGCCACGATGACCGGTTCGCGTCGGTAGGCGGCCGTACCGCACGAGCCGGCGCGTGGACCAATCGGCTGGCCATCCACGGCGCGCACGAACGCCGTTGGCAGGCTAGGCGCCGCCCCGTGGCGAATATGAATACCGTCTGAATCGAGCAGCAGAATTGAACACAGTATGCCCGGACACTGCGCTTCGATCAGCCGCAGCAGCGCATCGAGCGTGTGCTCGAGGGGCTCGCCCCGCGCGATGATCTCCAGCACCTGGTTGTGGCCCCGCAACAGCGCCGCATTGTCACGAGCCGCCTGCTCGGCGTGCTTGCGTTGCGTAATCTCGTGAAAGAAGATCGACACGCCGTCGGGCGATGGATAGATGCGGTTCTCGAACCAGCGGTCCCAGGGCTCGTAGTAGTTCTCCATCTCGATGAAGATCTGTTCGTCCATGGCCTTCTGGTACGCCAGCTGGAATGGCTGCCCGACACCTTCCGGGAACTCGGTCCAGATATGTCGGCCGACCAGCTCGTCCGGCCGACGGCCGAACAGCATCGCCGCTCGCGAGTTCACATAGGTGTAGCGCCAGTTCCGGTCAAGCGCGACCACGCCGTCACTCACACGCTCGAGAACGTCGCTCGAATCCTTTGGCGTGCCGATCATGGAGGGTTGGCGTTGGTCCGTCACGCTGGCCCCTGGGGTCAGGTTGCGCGGCTCAGTGCTCCGCCGCGCCGTACGACGCGAGTCTAGCATTGTGCCCGACAGAAGCGTATCGGCACAGGAACAGACGCAACCGCCAGCTCACGGGCCTCGGCGTGGCGTGCGATTACTTGTGTCGAATGTTGAAATCGCTCGGTCGCTCCAGCCGCTCGTGCCGTCGAACCTATTACACTCAAAGAGTGGGCTGGTCGCCGTACACGGCTCAGGCGGTGGCCCTGCGTGCGCAGGTCGCTCCTGCCGCTAGCCCGAGGATTCACGAAAGGAGGATGCGATGTCTGTCGCCAAGGTGTCCGAGATCAGTGCCACGTCATCGAAGAGTTTCGAGGATGCCATCCAACAGGGCCTTAAGCGGGCCTCGAAGACGCTTCGTAATATCCGCGGCGCCTGGATCAAGGAGCAGCACGTGCGCTGCGACAACGATAAGATTCTCGACTATCAAGTCAACATGATGGTCACGTTCGTCCTCGACGAATAGCACCGTCGTCCCGCAGTGGAGGTGAGGCATGGGTTTGAGAGACACGTACGCATACGCCATTCAGACCGCGAAGGGCAAGTTCCACGGCAACGCCGAGGAGCGCGGGCCGCGCCAGCCTCAGCCAAGACGTACACGGTCCAGGCCGGTGATACGTTGAGCAAGATCGCCAAACAACACCTCGGAGATGCCGGGGCGTACATGAAGATCTTCGAGCTCAACAAGGAGCAGCTGACGGATCCAGACAAGATCAAACCCGGCCAGGTATTGCGCCTGCCGTAGCGCTCGACACGACCGCCTCGGTGCGACATCGCGTCGCGTGACAAAGTACTCGACGTGCTTGCGCGTGCTTCGATCTCGCTGGTAGGAAGCGTCGGTCGGCATGCGGTCATTGCCCACCGTGCGCAGCTGATCAGCAGTAATCCCGTTCGCCGCTGCGGCCGGTATAATCCGGCCGACATTGGCTCTCATCCCCGGTACGCGTCTCGGCGTCTACGACATCACCGCGCCGATCGGCGAAGGCGGGATGGGTCAGGTATTCCGGGCGCGTGACACAAAGCTGGATCGCGACGTCGCAATCAAAATCCTGCCCGAAGCGTTTGCCCATGAGCCCGATCGGCTCGCGCGCTTCCAGCGCGAAGCCAAAGCCCTGGCCTCGCTGAATCATCCCAACATCGCCGCAATCTACGGCGTCGAGGAGAGCGGGGGTCTCACGGCGCTCGTGATGGAGATGGTCGACGGCGAGGACTTGTCGCGGCGGATCGCACGCGGCGCGATTCCGATTGACGAGACGGTACCGATCGCGAAGCAGATCGCCGAGGCGCTCGAAGCCGCGCACGACAAGGGCATCATCCATCGCGACCTTAAGCCCGCGAACATCAAAATCCGCCCCGACGGCAGGGCGAAGGTGCTGGACTTCGGTCTCGCCAAGACGTTGAACACCGAAACTGGCAGCGCGTCGGTGGACGACACGCCCACACTCGCCGCCCAGGCCACTGAGATGGGCATGGTCGTCGGTACAGTCGCCTACATGTCGCCCGAACAGGCCCGCGGCAAGACCGTCGACAAGCGCTCGGATATCTGGGCGTTTGGCTGCGTGCTCTACGAGGCGCTTACCGGCAGACGCGCCTTCGCTGGAGAAACGGTCACCGACATCATGGCCGCGGTAATCAAAAACGAGCCGGATTGGTCGGCGCTCCCTTCCGAGACACCAGCTCATATCCGAACGCTCCTCGTTCGTTGCCTGCAGAAGGATCCGCGGCGGCGATTACGTGATATCGGCGACGCGCGAGTGGAGATCGAGGAACCGATCGCCGATGCTCCAGTAACGGTGCCGGACGGGCCTTCTCGCGCGAGCCGCTGGTTGTGGTTTGCCGCCGGCGGCCTGGTCGCCTCTTTCATCTTGCTGAGCATGCGGCAGCAACTGGAAAGAAGTCAGCACCCTCCCGAAAAAAGCGTCGAGCTGCAGACAATCACCGCGTCCGTGGGCCTTGAAGAATCTCCATCGTTCTCGGCAGATGGGCGATCGATCGCGTTCGTGGCGCCAGCCAACGGGCATCGGCAGATTTGGGTACGGCTCCTCGCGGGCGGGGCCTCGCTGCAACTGACGCGCGATGCGAGCGAGCATCTGCAGCCGCGGTGGACGCTGGATTCAGCCGCGATCGTGTATTTCACAGGCGATGCCGGCGACGGAGAAGGAACGCTATGGGAAGTTCCGGCGCTTGGTGGAGCCCCGCGCCGCATCGTGTCCGCAACCAGTGGCGGAGACGTGAGTCACGACGGCAAACGACTCGCTGTCTTCCAACTCGATGCCGAGCGCACGGTGCTGAGCATCCGGACGCGGGATGGCTCTTCGGAGAGCCAGCGGACCACGCTGCCACTGAGTTTCATTTACCTCAACCCCAGGTGGTCCCCGGACGATCGATGGATCGCATTTCAGAGATCCGATCCTGCTGCGTTCAATCACTATGTCGCTGTGATTCCCTCGAGCGGGGGAGACCCCCGGGACATCGCGCGAAGCGACGCATTGAATGGCCTGGCATGGACTCCGGATGGTTCAGGCGTTGTCTACAGCTCCTCCCAAGGCAGCACGGTACTCTACCCCCCAACGATGAATTTACGGCTCGCGCCACTGAATGGCGGCGGCGAGCGACAGCTGACATTCGGCGATCAGTCATTTGTCCAGCCCGACATTGATGCGACGGGCGCGCTGACCGCAAGCCGAGTGAAAAGCGTGTCGTCGGATCTCTGGAAGATCGGGGTGACAGGGAAACCTGACGACAACGCGCGCACGGCGAAGAGAATCACGCGGCAGACTGCGGCGGCCCAGGTGCCGTCTCTGAGCCCAGATGAAAGCCAGATCGTGTATCTCTCCGACAATGGCGGTCACGGCAATCTGTGGATGGCGGCGACCGACGGATCAGAGCTCCGCCAACTGACATTTGAAGACGACGCGAATGTGTCGATCGGAGTACCCGTCTGGTCGCCGACGAGTGGCACAATCGCTTTCATCAAATCTCGTGCGGGGCGGTCGACACTGTGGTTGATCCATTCTGACGGCAGCGGCTTACGGCAGTTCGTCGATGGACTGTGGCCGCACTGGTCCCCTGATGGCCGCTGGCTGCATCATGTTGTGGCGCGCGAGAATACGTATATCCTTCAGAAGACGTCAGCTGACGGTGGCGAATCGATCACCGTCAGAACCGACGACGTCGTCTCCCCGATCGTGGGCCGGGACGGCACGCTGTTTTTTGCCTCTCCGACCCGCCGCACCAACAGCCCCTGGGAATGGAACCTGCGGAAGGCGCGGCCTGAAACGGCTGCCGCGATCGATCTTGTCAAAGTGAGCGGAACGCGAATTCCCGTCCGGATGTCGGCGTTCAATCCGACGTTGTCGCCCGACGAGAAATGGCTTGCCCAGCCGCTCATCGATGGCGCCTCCACGAATCTGTGGCTGATTAGCGCCGCCGATGGCTCGATGCATCGCATCACCGACTTCGGCGATCGCGCGGTGGTGATCGCCCGCCGCGTGTCATGGTCGCGTGACAGCCGCTTCATCTATGCGGCGGTTGCCGAAATCGATGCGGACGTCGTATTGCTCAGAAACATACTGCCCGGTGCTCGTCCACCGCGGTGAGTTGACCGTGGCGTTGAACGGGGCCCATACAGTCCCGTTCGATGTCGACCGGCTGGCGCGAGCCCACGAACGGCTGTCAGGGATTCGAACCTTGCAGATTCCCGCCAACGCACTCAAGGACTGCAGGTTAGCGATGGACCTTGACCGATGCGTCGCGTCGGCGCCATCGGAGGCCAGTTCGAAATCGGCCGCAAGCCGTTGCCAACACTGCGAGTTGGCTCTTGGGTGCAGTTGGCTGTGTGTGGGACGGAATTCGCAACGAAGTCATGACGGCGGCGTGAGACGCGGCAGCATCCTGGCACGACATACGTCGCGGGATCCCCGGCCGTGATGCCGAACACGAACGTCGGAGACGACGGAGCCAGTTCCCCGCGCTGAGGCCAAGGATGAGCCCGCAGATGTCGAGTCGTGCACCTGGTTATACGCCGAAGATGGTGTGCCGTCTCGCAGCGCCGCCGCGATCGGTTTGCGATAGCGGTCGTCCGGATGCGGCGACAGCTCATCGACGATCTCAGCCTCGCGCGTCGGTGAGAGATTGAGCGACGCCAACAGTGATGCACTGTCAGTGTCGTGTGTGCATCACCCCTCCCTCAGGGCCGTCGTGGGATTCAGTCCCGCCGCGCGCCGCGCCGGCAGCCAGGACGACACGATGGCAATGATGAAGAACAGCACGACCATCGCAGCGAACGTCAGCGGGTCGGTGGGCCTGACACCGACCAGCATTGTCGTCATCCCACGGGTGAGGGCGACCGCGGCGACAAGGCCCAGAAGCACGCCCGCCGCGCTCAACCGCAAGCCGTGGCCGACCACGAGGCGAAGAATCTGGCCGGGCGCCGCACCAACCGCCATGCGTACGCCGATCTCCGCCGTGCGCTGGCGCACGACTGTCGAGAGGACGCCGTACAGCCCCACCGCCACCAGCAGCGCCGCCATCACCGCGAACACGCCGATGAGCATGAGCGAGAATTTGGTGCTGGCCTGTGCCTGCAGGACGAGCGCGTCCATCGGCCGCAGATCCGTGACCAGGTACTGCGGATTGACCGCCGCGACCGCCGCGCGAACCGCTCCCGCGATCGGCGCGGGATCGCCGTCCGTGCGGACGGCCCAGCGGTTGGCACCGAACCCGAGGAAGCCGTCAGCGAAATAGATCTGCTCGCGTCCCGGATCGGCGAGCGACGTCACACGCTGATGCCGGACGACCCCGATGATCTCGACCCACTCGGGCTCGGGCGTGCGAATGCGAATCAGAATGCGCTTGCCGACGGACGGCTCATTCGGAAACGCCTTCGCGGCCAGCTCGGTGTCGATCACCACGAGGTTGCGTGTCGGATTGTTGTCGGCTTCGGTGAATGTCCTCCCCGCCACCAGCGGCGTGCGCATCGTGTCGAAGTAGCCCGGGCGAACGACCTGCCAGTCCACGGCCTGAAACTTCGAGGGGTCGGCCAGCGCGTCTTCCAGTCCCCACCTGATGGTGCTGAAGTCACCGCCGAGCGGAAACGGGAACGACGCAGTGACGCTCTGCACACCCGGAATCGCGTGCAGCCGCTCCTCGAGTTGGCGGCCCCTTGCCGCGACTTGCTCGTCCGTCGCTGGACCGCCGCCGAGCAGTTGAAAGGTCAGCAGGCCGCGCGGATCGTAGCCGGGGTCGATCCGCTGCAGCTCGAGAAAGCTGCGAATCATCAAACCCGATCCGACAAGAAGCACGAAACAGAGCGCGACCTCGATGACGACAACGGCGTTTCTGAACAGGCGGCCGCCGCCGCGCAATCCCGACGTGCGGGCAGCGCCACCGAGGGCGTTCACCAGATCGATCCGGAATGCGCTCCAGGCCGGCACCATCCCGAACAGAAACGCGGCCGCGAGGGCGATGGCCAGCGTGAACACCACCACGATGGGATCGATGCGTATCGTCTCGAGCCGCGGAAGGTTCACGGGAGCAATCGCCAAGAGCTCTCGAATGCCGATCCATGCGAGGGCGACGCCGCCGGCGGCGCCGAGCGCGGTGAGCACAACGGCCTCTGCCAGCATCTGGCGAATGACGCGTCCGCGGCCGGCGCCGAGCGCCAAGCGTACCGCGAGCTCGGGCTGCCTGAGCGACGAGCGCACGAGGAGCAGGTTGGCCACGTTTGCGCACGCGATCAGCAACAGGAAGATGACCGCGCCCATCAGCGCCAGGATTGCCGGCCGCACCTCATCGACGAGAGTCTTGTGCATCGGCTCGAGCCGGGCGTGGAAGCCGGCGCCCTTGGACACCGGAAACTGCTCGCGAATACGGGCCGAGACCGCGTCGGCCTCCTCCTGGGCGCGCCTGACGGCGATGCCGGGCTTCAACCGGCCGACGGGCCGCAGACCGAAGGTGTTCCTGTTGGCGTTGTCGTAGTCGAGACGGTTGGCGATCCAGAAGTCCGGCCGCTGCTCAACGCTGGTGCCGGGTGGGAAGAGCAATTCGAACCCGGGCGCGAGGACGCCCACGATCTCCGGGCGCGGGCCGCCGGGAATACGCTGACCGAGTACCGCTGGATCCCCGCCGTAGCGCCGCTGCCAGTATTCATGGCTCACGATGGCCACGACCGGCAGCGGCGGCGGCCCTGGCGCGGCGGGTGCGCCGCCTGCTCGAGGATTCTGCGGCGCCGGCTGCGGTACGCCGTCTGCCTCTTCGAAGTCGCGGCCGAGCGCGATCGACGCGCCCATTACACGGAAGAAGTTGACGGTGACCACCGCGAAGCGCACCTGTTCGGGCGTGCCATCGAAGCCGGGCAGCACCTGCCGGCCGGTCCGAAGCGCCGCCATGTCTTCGAACGAGCCCCTCGATGCCTCACGAATGTCGACGAAGTTCTCGTTCGACAGCGGCATCCCCAGACTATTGCGCGCGCGCAGGTCCATGTACATCGACCACGAGGCGATCGGGGTCCTTGTATGGCAACGCACGCAGCAGGACGCCGTTGGTCACGGTGAAGATCGTCGTGCTGGCGCCAATCCCCAGCGCGATCGTCAGCGAGGCCGCGAGGGTGAAGACGGGACTCCGGCGCAGAGTGCGGGCGGCAAAGGCCAGATCGCGGAGGAGCATGGCTAACGGTACATGGTGAGCGTATCAACTCGCCAGGGTAGATCGCGTGCCAGATGACGCCCGAAGTGATGCGAGTCATCATCGAGGAGTCGCCCTACCAGCGCATCAGCGGCGTGTCGATGGGAGCGTCAGTCGAGGCGCAGCGCCGCGATTGGCTCCACGCACGCGGCGGTAATCGCAGGCATCATAACGGCCCCAGCGGGATCAGCAGGAACGCGGCGCAGGCCACGACATGCGTCGTGGGATCCCCGCGACTGTTCGCTCATCGTGTGCTCCACGTCCTGGGGTGCCCAGGCTAGGCGGGCAGGCCGTTGAACGTGTCGCGGGCGATCCGCACGCTGCCATCCGCGAGCCGCGCAGAGACGGTGAGATAGGTTCCACCCGCGGGAATGGCCGGCAAACCATTCGTGGGTATGAAGGTCGCGTTCCAGGTGCATCAGCCTGGACATCTCCGGTGGGGCCGGAACGGCGTCCAGCGGCGCGCAGAGCTCCAGGGCGAACTTCTCGAAGCCTGCGGGCGCGCACATCAGCAACATGCGAGCGGGCCCTGGGCCGACGACCTTGAAGCCATGGGGAATCTCGCGCGGACCGTACACCCACGTCCCCGGCCCGGCGTCCAGCCACCTTCCGTCGCAGACGAACCGCACGTGCCCCTCGAGCACGTAGAACGCTTCGTCCTCGTTGTGATGGCGGTGATACGGCGACGCCAGCCCGGGCGGCATCGTCGCGTGCTCCATCAGGCAGAAGCGGCCGTCGGTCGTCTCGCCGGCCGCGTGCAGCACGGTCGGCGAGCCGAAGAACTGGAAATCGACATCGTGGCGGGTCTTGAGATAGGGCTGGCGGTTCTGTGTGATCACGGTCGCTTCTCCTCTGGGGCGGCGGCGCGTGATCGCGCGCGCTATCCCCATGTGTCCCGAGGAGAGGGTTCCGTTACAGCTCGCACCTGATTCCAGCCGCTGCCGAGGTTGTTGCCTCAGGGGACGGTTATCGTCGCCGCGGCAGAATAGGCGGACTTGCCGCACGGGCTCGCCGCTCGCACGAACAACGAGTACTCCCCTGGGCCCACCGAGCCGCTGACCGATGTTGCCGCAGACAGCCGGATGGGTGGGCCGAGCGGGAGAGATCCACCGTTGGGCGAGCCCCGGTAGACCTGGATCTCGTGGAACGTGATTGCCGGCCCGGTGGGCGCTGGCGTGGTCCACGAGACCGTGACGACGCCTCCGCTGCGAGTGGCCGTCACGTTCACCGGGGCCGGTGGAGGCGCGCAGGTCCCTCCCGGCACGCGGATGGGCATTTCGAGGGACGTCGGCCCGCGACCGAAGCGGTTCACGGCGTACGAGCGCAGATAGTAGTCGCCAGGGGGCGCGTTCTGGCTGTTGAACACCGCCGACGGCGAGGCGAACGTCAGAATGTCGGTGAGTCCAGGGGCACTGCCGACTTCCACTTGCTGGTAATCGGGAGGACAGCTGTTGGCGGCGCCCGACGCCGTAGAGAGCGCGAGCGTCACCGTCGTGCCGTTGACCGTCGGCGTCAGCATCGACATGCCCGGCGGACCGGCGCACGAGGTCCCGAAGGTCAGCGGGTGCCAGGCGGCTGCTGGCACCGAGGGAGCGCCGACGATCCCGTAGATCAGCACGACGTAGTAGGTGCCCGGAGGAATGCCCGCGAACTCGAAATCCGGCCAACCACCGGATGGTCCGGAGGGCCGGCTGCTGAGCGCCACGCGCGCGAGGATGGACCCGCCCGGGACCGACGCCGCGAAAAACGTGACACCCCCGAGGTTGTGGGCGGCGTTGGCGGCCGTCGGTGTGACGGTGAGCTCGAGCCAGGGGAGCGGCGGCCCAGCGATCACGAGATCCGTGGGTGCTATCGGGTCTCCGATCGCCTGCGCGCCGGCGATTCCCGCGAGTCCCGTGACCAGCAGCAGCGCCGCACCGATGCGGCGACCGTAGCACCGTCGACACGACAGAGCCATTGGGGGTTGCCTCCTCGCCATCGCAGCGGCCGCCATCGTTTCACGGAGCCAGCGCCGGCGCAACTACTTGGGTGCGCGCGAGCTTCTGAGGCTGGTCCACCTCGGTGGACTCTTACTCGTGCCGCGCGGCTGGCGACCGATCGAACTTCTTCCCGATGGGAGTCGAGTACGCGCGATGATCTGCCAGTCGTGCTGCCGATTCTTTCTCCTGGCAAGGAGAAGCAGGCATGGCGACGAGCGCTGACCACGCTGATTCGCGGGTTCCGGTCCCCCGACGATTAGAAGAACGCTCCAGGGAGCGGGCGTGGAGAAGTGGTGCAGGGTCGATGAAACTGCGTATGCCCACACGGACCGTGGTTATGCCATTGCATGTCATGTCCGAGGCATGCGTCGGCCACGAAGAATCTGGCGGGAAATCCCGAGGCCAATCGGACGAGTACGCGGATCTCTCGATCGCGAACGTCCGATTGGTAGCGATATTTGCGAGGTGGTCCGCTTCGCGGGTTTGTCGAGACAGCCTTCGCCTGCTGTTCGTTCGCTCAAGCTAGATGGTAGAGAGCCTGCCTAGCCGTAGCTCACCCGAAGGGCAAGCGAAGGCTGGCTGGGCGTTAGGGACGGAATTCGCAACTGGCTGGTCACAGCAGCGTAAGGCTGTGCCGCCTGCAAGTCACAGCCGACACACCTGTTGCCGTTGCCAACGCCCGCGGACCTGTCCGAAATATGTATACAGACTTCGGACACCTGCGCACATGCTACTTTGACGGCACCGTCAGTCCTTCTGAGGTGGTCCCTCGTCGCACTGCCCACGCAGGAATGCGAGGAGCGATCGCTGAAGTTCCGGAGGCATGGCCGCCGCCGTTGCCTCACGCAGGATGCGAGGCGTTGCCAGGTACGAGGCGACAAAGGCGGCGCATTTTGGGCATCCCGCTACGTGCGATTCGAGAATCGTGCGCACGTCGTCGGGCACCACCCCTTCGAGGTAGTCCATCAGAAGCTCGACGCCGGTCTCGCACGAGACGTCTCTCATGGCCTCACTCCAGCGACGAGGGCGCCCAGGTAGCCGCGCAACATCAGGCGGGCACGGTGGACCCGTTGGCGTACCGTCGCCGGCTCTACGCCGAGGACGTCTGCGACTTCAGCGGTGGTGAGCTCTTCCAGGTCACGCAGCACAAACGCGCTGCGATAGAGGTCGGGAAGGCGATCGAGGGCAGCCGTCGCTTCTTCCGCCAGGACGCGACGGTCGAGCAGCTCGTCGGCATGCGCGGCGACCTGCAGTTCCGCTGGCGTGCGGCAATGGCGGCCTGTCGCATCGAACTCGGGCAGAAACGCTTCCAGCGATTCGACCGGCCGGCGCGTCAGAGCCCGGCGGTGCATGAGCGCTGCGTTGATGACGATGCGATAGAGCCAGGTGCCGAACCGCGACTCCTGCCGGAACGAGGCGAGGTTCCGATACACGGACAGAAACGCCTCCTGCACGACGTCCGGCGCATCGTCGTGGCCGACCAGGCGGCACGCGAGGCGATAGACGCGCGCCTGGTACCGGATCGTGATCTCGTCGAACGCATGGTTGTCGCCGAGAGCGGCGCGTGAAGCGAGCGCCTCGTCCGTTGCTTGCTCCCGGACAGCCATAGCGTGAGTCTACTTCACCGGAACGCAGGTCTCTGATCGCCGACTTGACCTTGGCAGCGAGCTCCGACGTCACGTCGGTCACACCGTGGGCCTGCGCCGCGTGTGCCACGACCTTCTTCAACAACTCTTCTTCAGTGGCTGCCGTGGCGGTGAACGTACACCCAGGTACGACATCGTCGCAAGCGATCCTCTTCTGCATTCCAATGCTCCTCCCGACCGGATGACCCGGCTTCAGTTCTTGTGATGCCGGTTGGCGAGGTCTGTGACGGCGAGTGAAGCGGCTGGCCTACGAATCACGGGCTGTCACACTCAGCACCAGGCCGGCATCTCACGTCTGAAGCTTGGTTGAAGGGTGCAGATGACATGCATGTGGCCGGACTGTGGCGCTACCCGTGAAACGCTCTGGGAAGCCGCGCAGTTGCGACTGGGGACACGCTGGTGCGGCTGGACGCCCTGCGTGGCCGCTTCACGATGGTAACCGTTGATTCAGACACCTTCGAGCGTGATCGGGAGGTGGTCAAGGATATCGGCCGCCGATGTGGCGGCCAGCTTGCGCTCGACGCCGACGTGGTGCGCGGCGGAACGATCCGCGTTGGCGATGACGTCCTGCTCGACGAGCAGGTCGTCAGACTCCCTGTCGGCTTTCGCCGGTGATTGGGATTTCTCACCCATGTGCGCGTATGCGGTGTGTGTTGCTCTGGAGGTTGTATGAAGATGGAAGGACTCGCGAT
Organism: uncultured Acidobacteriota bacterium; assembly: GCA_963709325.1. Lineage (GTDB taxonomy): Bacteria > Acidobacteriota > Vicinamibacteria > Vicinamibacterales > UBA2999 > VFZN01. The sequence goes on from CAVPVV010000003.1 coordinate 3,300,537, forward strand.
GAATTGGTACTCGACGCTCGCGATCGCAGCTCTGATGGTAGCCGCGTCGTCGGGCGCGCCGGCGCAAGGTCTGCACTCGCATGCAGGACCAGGCCAGGAACTGCTCCAGGATCAGAAGAGCAAGGGTGGAGCTCTCGTCAGAACGGTTCGCGACGCGACCGAGCGCTTCAAGGACGTCAACGTGGCCGAGGCCGAGGGCTATCACCTGCAGTTCGGCTGCGTCAGCGGACCGGACGCCGGAGCGATGGGTATGCATTTCGTCAACGCCGCGTTGGTTGGTGATGGCGTCATCGATGCCGCCAAGCCGGAGATCGTTATTTACGAGCCGCAGCCGAACGGCAGCCTGACACTCATCGGCGCGGATTACCTCGTGCTCGCGGACCAGTGGAATGCGACTCACTCATCGGCGCCGGAGCTGATGGGACAACTGTTTCACCTGTTCGAGGCACCGAACCGTTTCGGGCTTCCGGCCTTCTACACGCTGCACGTGTGGGCGTGGAAGGACAGCCCCACAGGCACGTTCGTGAACTGGAATACCAACGTGTCGTGTAATGCGTTCGGCGGACAGTGAGGAGGGCCGCCGACGATCGTCGGGGCAGTCTTCTTCACAGATTGGTGGCTTGAAGACCGGCACATCACCAGGCGGCATGAGCATCTGTCTAAAGGAACCCAGATCCAGTCGAAATCAATCCACGTGACGAAGCGTACCGACGAACGCGAGACATGTCGGCGCAAGTGCGTATGAGAAGTGTGTAGAAGCTTTGTAAGGTGGCGCCAAAACTGCCGACAAATATCGACCTTTACGGGCTGACACCGAAAAGAATCTGTGGCCGAATTCCGGCGTCGTCGTCGCCTGGTTTCCGTCGACATTCGAATTAGCCTGGAGCCGCGGCTTCGACAGGACAGAAATCCGCGGTTCCGTGCTGGGAGGCGAGCATCATGCGACGCGGGTTCGATGGGATCCCGGTCGTATCGACTGAGACCGGACGGATGGCCGCCGCCACTTGCTTCGAAGCGAATGTCCCGGACTTCATCCGTCAGGCCGGCCCTCACCGCGCGGATCTGTTGATCCTGCCGGGCCCGCGCTCTCTCATTTCAGAGCGAGAATGCACTCACCAGGCTTCTCAGGTTCTGGGTAGGGTTCGACGCGCGGGCGCCGGAAGCCGGAATCGGAGAGCAGCTTCGCAACCTCATCTCCGCGGTAGAGGTGAAACACGTCAGCTGGCGGTTTGCGCCCTTGCCATTGGTGCACCGGGCGGATCGTAATTGCGACGAGGCCGTCCGGCCGCAACACGCGTCTGATTTCGCCCAGGCACGCCGCCGGGTCTCGCCAGAAATAGATGCAGTGAATGGCGAATGCGCGATCCAACGAATCATCCGGGTAAGGCAGTGACTGGACGTCAGCCTTCGTGAGGTCTACCAAGCCATTCGCGAGCCGAGACGCATTACGTTTCCGAGCCATCTGCACCATGGCCTCGGAGCAATCGATTCCCGACACGTGACCACGCGTTGTCCGCTCGGCGGCATATTGAATCGCGACGCCCGGCCCGAAGCCAATTTCGAGCACACGCGCGTCCGGCTCGATGGCGAGCAGATCGACGGTCCAGCGCGCTTCCCGGTCGTTATGACGCGCCATTCCACGGCCGATCACCCGACCGAGCAGGCCAGTGGGCCGGCTGAACTGCCTCGCTATGTACCGCGCGATCATTGGCCGGCTCGTGGCTCTGGCGTTACACCCAACGTCATGTGAGGGTCACCGAGTGATTACTCGATGGGGGTCGTCGCATCGGCAACGCGTGCTCGATTCCTGCCCATCATAAAGCGCACCGAACAAGCGCGTATTAGAGCTGACTCGTGCGCTGGGATAGTGGATGAGCTTGGCTGGGTGTCAGGACGATTTCGACCGGTTGTCTCTCCTGAACTCAGAGTCACATTTGTTCGAGTTGTCCGCCGTCGACCTCCTCTTCGGGATGATCGTTTCTGCCTCCGACCCGACCTGACAGACGCTCGCACCGGCGGGCGCGTTAGATAGAATGCGCCGCGGGAACTGCAGTCAGACGAAGCAATGAGCACATTAATGTTCGTTCACGGGACCGGCGTGCGCCAGAACGCATTCGATGCCACGATGAGCGCCATTCAAGCCATGCTTCTGGGGAGACCCGCACGGCGCGCGTCTGCACCACGCCGGACGTTCCATCCAGGAGGACGACAACGTATGAATCAAGCGCTCATGGTGTTGATCGTGTGTGTCATAAGTGCGTCTGCCGCACCGGCTCGCGCTCAGGGGCCACCACGCGGCAGCTCTGATTCCGCTCGTTCGAAGATCTACAGGCTGGAAGAGCTCACCTGGTCGCAGATTGATGCACTCAATCGTGAGCGGACGCTATTCATCCTGCCGGTGGGAATGCTTGAGGAACACGGCCCCCATCTGCCTGTGGGGGCCGACACGTTTGGCGTCACGTACGAAGCCAACGGCGCCTCGAGGCGTGTGAGCCGAGCGCTGCCGGATTGGAGTGTCGTGATGATGCCGCCAATCAACTACGGGCACAGCGGAGCCAATCAGCTTGGCGACATGCCCGTCCATCCGGGCACGTACGCCATTCGACAGTCGACGTTGAGATCACTGGTGGCTGATGTTGGCGGACAGATCGCCCAGAACGGCTTCAAATGGATTTTCGTCATGAACGGCCACGGCGCACCCACGCACAACATCGCCATCAACGAGGCGTGCGACTTCGTCAGTGAAACGTTTCGCGTGACAATGCTGCACCTCACGGGCCTGTTTCGGGCCGATACGGCGATTCAATCGAAGGGAGCGAGGATCAACGACAAGTATTTTTCGGCCGCAGAGCTCTCCTCCTTTGGCATGGATGTTCATGCCGGTGTCGGCGAAACATCTGGCATGCTCGCGGTCCGGCCCGATTTGGTTCGTGCCAACTACAAAGCGCTCCCCAGTCGAGCGGGACGTTCTCTGGAGGAACTGCGCGAAATAGCGACGACACCCGGTTGGCTGGGTTATCTCTCGTCTCCGGCGAGGGCCACGGCGGAGCACGGTCGAGCAGTCGAGGCATGGTGGATCGAGGGGGCTACGGACCTGATCCTCCGCGGCCCTGCGCGGCGAGAACCTGTTCGTCCATGCGCGTGTCCCCGAGACGGTGCCTTCGGCCGTTGCCCCGATGCTCGAGAAGGCACTGGCGAACGAAGCCGCATTCGAAGCGAAGCTCGAGGACTGGCTGGCGCAACGCAGGAAGCGTGAGATGTATCAATAGCAACTCTCGACCGGATTCCTGCATGCTCTGCTGCGCTTGCTCGGGTGTCCCATGAGTGGCGCGTTGCGCTCCGATTCGCAACTGGCTGATCACTGCCGCGTAAGAGCGATGCGGCCGCGCAAGTCATTCTGCGCCTCGGCCTTCATCCTCACGCCAGGTCCGCAGTCGGTGGGACTGTCCGAAAAATGTATACAAGTTTCGGACCTTGGATCCTACCGCCGGGCGGTGAACTCAACCGCGAACTGACGCGATGGTCCAGGACGACCGCCAAAGGCAGTGGGCGCCGTCCCGAAGGTTGCCACGAGGTAGTTCGTGTTGGTGAGGTTTCGGGCAAAGCCGGCGACCGTCCAGCGACGATGGCTTGGCCCGTATTCGACGTGACCGCCGAGTTGCAGCAGAACGGGGTGAAAACTCGTGGCTGGGTGTCAGGGACGATTTCCGCAACTGGTTCACCCTAGCCGCGTAACTCGAAACCTTTCACCCAGCCACTTGCGCGGCGTGCCGAGTTCTACGCCGGGTTGGCCTTTCCGATCGCCGCGTATTCATTCATACCGGACGGGCGTGCGGCAAACGCCTTCTCGGTGGCCACCTCGTAGCAGGAGTTTTCGCTCGAGTCTCCCAGCGTCGAGTCCACGTAGCGCTGAACGACCTCCACCGAGGGTGCCTCCCAGAGACACGTCACAGCCGAGCCATCGCGGCTCGGGTAGAACTGGAGCCCGCGCACACCGATTGGTGCGCCTTCGTTCTTGACGAGTCTCTCGCCACGCGAGAAGGCGATCTGCGGGTTGTTGATCCGATGTTGCACCACGACATACATCTCCGCACCTCCTGGGCTGGCCGGATGGGCATCCGGCGTTTTGTTACACCGTAACGTAACATTGTTGCGATAAACTGTCAAGCATGGGGCGGCCGAGAGAACATGACGAGGCGACCCGTAGGCTGCTCCGCGCGGCCGCGGAGCGCATCGTCGCTGATGAGGGGCTGGGGGCGCTATCGGTGCGCGCGGTTGCCGACGCCGCGCGAACCACGACTCGTGCTGTTTACAGCACGTTCGGATCGAAGGACGGGTTGGTGGACGCGCTCGCACAGACGGCGTTCGAGTTTCTCTATACGGAAATCGAGAAGCTGCCGGAAACGACCGATCCGATCCGCGACCTCGTCGACATGGCGACCAACGCATTCCGGCGGCTCGCGCTCGAACACCCGGTGCTCTATCGGGTCGCGTTCCAGCGGGTCGCGCCCGCACTACGCGCCGGGCCCGACGTGACAGCGGCACGTCAGCGTGCGTTCGCACAACTGCAGCACAAGATCCGGAGGCTGGAGCGAGGCGGACACTTGGGGCGTGTCTCTCTCCACGACGCCACGGTCGCGATCGAAGCCATGATGGAGGGACTCGCCAACGCCGAACTGCGTGGCGCCACGCTGCCGATTCTTTCTCCTGGCAAGGAGAAGCAGGCATGGCGACGAGCGCTCACCACGCTGATTCGCGGATTCCGGTCCCCCGACGATTAGAAGAACGCTCCAGGGAGCGGACGTGGAGAAGTGGTGCAGGGTCGATGAAACTCGTGTGCCCACACGGACCGTGGTTATGCCATTGCATGGCATGTCCGAGGCATGCTTCGGGCCACGAAGAATCTGGCGGGAAATCCCGAGGCCAGTCGGACGAGTACGCGGATCTCTCGATCGCGAACGTCCGATTGGTAGCGATATTTGCGAGTGGTCCGACTTCGCGGCTTCGTCGAGACAGCCTTCGCCTGCTGTTCGTTCGCTCAAGCTAGATGGTAAAGAGCCTGCCTAGCCGTAGCTCACCCGAAGGGCAAGCGAAGGCTGGCTGGGTGTCCGGGACGATTTCCGCAACTGGCCGATCACCGCTGCCTAATGGGCGGGGCCATGCAAGTCGCGGCCGGTGCACAGGTTCGCGCCGACTCAGCCCGGCGCCTCCTCGCCTGCCTGTCCGAAATCTGTCTACACATTTCGGACGGCTATCGGCAGCCGCCTGAGTCGACCCGCGCTGGCGATCGCCGCGATCTTGCGAGTGCGCCTTCCTTCGCGAGTTCTTTCTGCGGCAGAGGTCATTCAGCTAGAATCCGCTCGAATGAGCGTCGCATCGCATTTTGCCGGGAAGGATCCGACGGTCCGAGCGACCTACGAGCGGCTCATCGACATCGCGCGCGCGCTGGGACCGGTGACGGAAGAGGCCAAGAAGACCTCGATACATCTGGTACGCCACACCGCATTTGCCGGCGTCGCGACGCGGCGTTCGTCACTCATCCTCACGCTGAAATCCGCTACCGACATCCGGAGCCCGCGCATTGAGAAGCGGGAGCAGGCGTCCGCCAACCGTTGGCACCTCGAGGTACGCCTCGAGACGCCTGCGCACATCGATCGACAACTCACCTCGTGGCTCAAAGCCGCCTACGAGCTTGCGGGTCCTCGATCGTGATGCGGAACGGGCCGTACACGACCGAGGAGCTTGTCGGCGAAGCGCTCGCGCCGGTTCGCGACAGCGTCCGGGATTGCGACGAAGTTCGGCTTCGACATCGAAGGCGGCAACATGCGGATCGGAATTCTCGGTTCGGGCTTGATGGGCGGAAAGCTCGGCACGATCTTCGCGAAAGCGGGACACGATGTCGTCTTTAGTTACGCGCGTAGTCGTCGGAAGTTGAACCGGCTCGCCCGAGAAGCCGGCAGCAGCGCCACGGCCGGCACGCCGCGCGAGGCCGCGGAAGATGCCGACGTACTGCTCCTGGCGGTCCACTGGTCACGCGTCAATGACGTATTGAAGCAGGCTGGGGATCTCGCGGGGAAGGTGCTCATCACCTGTTCGATGCCGATGAACGCCAGTGATACCGCGCTGATGATCGCGCACACGTCATCTGGTGCTGAGGCGTTAGCGAAGAAGGCTAAGCGGGCCAAGGTCGTGTCGGCCTTCGGCACCGTTCCCAGCGAGGTTTTGTTCGATGTCTTTGAGTCAAAACGTCGCGCGCGTCGGCGACCAAGCCTTCTCTACTGCGGCAACAACGACGAGGCGAAGAACGTTGTGGCGCAGCTGATTCGCGATGTCGGCTTTGAGCCGGTCGACGCCGGGCCACTACAAATCGCGCGGTACCTGGAGCCATTCACTCTCGCGATCGCACAGCTCGCGTACGAGGGTGACGAGGGTCCTGAACTCGCGTACCGGATTGAGCGGTTCGGCAAATAGCGCGTGCAGACCTCGAGGATGTGATGAGCAAGAAAGTGTGGTTGATTACGGGTGCCGGCCGGGGCATGGGCGTCGAATTCGTGAGGGCCGCGTTGGCCTCCGGCTACTCGGTTGTGGCGTCCGGTCGTGACCGCGAGCGAGTGTCGAGGGTCTTCGGAACATCGAGCGACCTGCTCGCGGTAGTGCTCGACGTCACGAACACCGCTGACGCCGAGGCTGCGGTACGGGCCGCCGTCGAGCGCTTTGGTCGAATCGACGTGCTGGTCAATAACGCTGCGAGCTTCTACGCCGGCTACTTCGAGGAGCTGACGCAAAGGCAGATAGATCAGCAGTTGGCAGCCAGCCTCATCGGCCCGATGAACGTGACACGCGCAGTCCTGCCGGTGATGCGCAAGCAGCGGTCGGGCCACATCATTTCGATCTCCTCGTCCGCCGGCATCGCCGCCGGGTTCGAGTTCGTGACGGCCTACGCTTCATCGAAGTTTGGCCTCGAGGGCTGGATGGAATCCCTGCAGGTGGAGGTAGCGCCGTTCGGCATCGCCACGACGATCGTTAATCCAGGATTCTTTCGCACCGAACTCCTTACAGAGCAATCGACGAGCTATGCCGAGCCCACCGCCGCGCCGATTCATCGCCGGAGCCGATGCCATCGCCGGAGCCGATGCCATCGCCGGAGCCGAACAGAAGATCGCGGACTTGAAGGCCCAGATCGAGGCGAACCGCGACCTGTCGACATCGCTCGCGTTTGATTGAGACTCAGGCTGGTAAACAAGGAACCGAGGCGATGACGCACATGCGATCTCGGAGATGCTCGACGGCAAAGTCGTCGAGTGGATGGAACACGTCACCGACGAGCCGTACGCCAGATAACCGGCAAGTGGCCGAGGACTGAAGGAATCAAATGCGAGCAACTGTGATGTACGGTGTACACGATGTGCGCGTCGAGACCGTTCCCGACGCCAGAGTCATCGAGCCGACTGATGCGCTGGTTCGGGTAACACGAGCGTGTATCTGCGGCAGTGATCTCTGGCCGTATAACTCGATGCCGCCAAGCGAGACCGGGAACCGGATGGGCCATGAATTCATCGGCGTCGTCGAGTCCGTCGGCGCCGATGTGCGAACGGTGAGGAAGGGCGATTTGGTCGTCGCGCCATTCGCCTGGTCAGATGGCACCTGCGAGTTCTGTCAGCAGGGATTGCAGACGTCTTGCCTGCACGGCGGATGGTGGGGCGGCACGGAGCTCGACGGCGGGCAAGGCGAGGCCGTTCGCGTACCGCTGGCGGACGGAACCCTAGTGGCGCTTCCGGTCGGCCCCGACCACGCCCTCATGCCGTCGCTCCTCACCCTCTCCGACGTGATGGGCACCGGCCATCACGCGGCGCTGCGGGCGAATGTGCGACCGGGCAGAATCGCCGCCGTCGTTGGTGATGGTGCCGTGGGTCTTTGCGGGGTCATCGCCGCCCGTCGTCTCGGTGCCGAGCAGATCATCATGCTCGGCCGCCACGCCGATCGCATTGCCCTGGCTCGCAAGTTCGGGGCGACGGACGTCGTCAGCGAGCGAGGGGACGCCGCGATCGAGCTGGTCCGCGAGCTGACCGGCGGGCTCGGCGCCCATTCCGTCCTCGAGTGCGTTGGGCACGGAGAGTCGATGCGAACGGCCGTGAGCATTGCACGCGCGGGCGGCGCTGTCGGCCGCGTTGGGGTTCCTCAAGAAACGACGATCCCGAATGCGCAGCCGACGTTCTACGCCAACATCACCGTCGCCGGCGGCCCAGCGCCGGTTCGTGCTTACATGCACGAGCTCATGCCCGACGTACTGGAAGGTCGAATCGAGCCCGGCCTCGTGTTCGACCGCACCACAAATATCGACGGCGTCCCCGATGGCTATCGTGCGATGAACGAACGCGAAGCCATCAAAGTGATGATCGAGTTCTGAGCATTTCGCGAGTGCGAGCGCGTCGGACGAGCGGACCGGCTACCAAAACGCTCGTGCAACCGCATCGTGGCGCCGAGCGATAGTGCGGGTCCCGGCACGTGACGAGCGTCGCTCGGTCGAAAAGTTCTAGAGTGAAATCACCCTGTGCTGTAAGTTGTTGAAAACACAGGACAAATTTCGTGGCTGGGAGGCAGGGATTCGAACCCCGATAACCGCGTCCAGAGCGCGGTGTCCTACCGTTGAACGACCTCCCAGTAGGTGCAGGAACCTCAAAGTATATCGAGGCCGCCGACGGGCTGGCAAGCACCAGCCTTCGCGGCCGGGGAACCGGTCGCCTCGGCGCGGTCGCCGCAAACCCCGCGAACCGCGAGAACCTCGCGAACCTCGCGAACCCCGCGAACTTACTCCTGCTGCTTCCCGGACCCGTCCTTCCCCGTCCCGGCGTTTCCAGCCACAGCGGACTCCGGTCCGAGGAACGTGGCGAGATCGCCCTTCTCGGCTCCCGCCTTCCACACCTTGTCGTAGACCCGCATCAGCGCATCGCGTGTGACCACGCGCATCGCGACGTCGTTGGCCAGCTGCTCGGTCTGCAGGTACGGGTGATGAGTGAAGACCCATACGTGGCCGAGCTCGTGTGCCAGCGCGGCCTCGAGCTCCTCGGCGCCGAGCAGTTCCAGCATGCGCGCCTCGACCTTGACGAGGAACTTGCGCTCCGGCCCGGACACCGTTTCGACCGAGATGAGGTGCTGGTTCTTCGCCACGAGCTCGAGCGTCACCGGATATTCGAGCCCAAGCCGTTGTTTGACGCGATCCAGCATGCGCTGTAATTGCCGCGCACGCCTATCGCTCGCCACGGTCGAGGAGGCGGCGAACGCTGTCGAGGCCACCAGTGCCGGCGCGATCACGCAGAGCGCGAAGAACCAGCGCGACCGCGGCGCACGGAAAGCTTTCAGCGATCGGAACAATTTACTCTCACCCTTTTTCAGCTCGAGCGCGAAGCTCGACGACGGTTGGTCGGTGTTTTTCACTCGCAGACGTCGCCATATCGTTGGCATGGACTTCGCTCCCCTGCACTGACAGGAGGAAATTCGAGCATGAACAAACTCCAGCGACTCACGACCACCACCGCGGTGGCGCTGACAGCGTTACTCGGTGCCTCGGTGGCGGCGCAGCAGCCGCAGCCGAGTCCGAATCCAAGCCCAGACCCGAGGCCCGCACCCCAGGTGCGCACCGAGCCCGATAAGCCGAAGGCCGACGCGACGATCAAGGGCGAGCTGATCAAGGTGGACACGGCCCTCAAGATGCTCACCATCAAGACCGCCGAAGGCAAGACCGAAATGGTTGCCTACAACGACGCGACTCTGGTGACCGGCGCCGAGAGCGGCATCGCCGGCCTCGCCAACCAGAGCAGCACGAAGGTGACCGTGAAGTTCTCCGGACCGGACATCGCCCGCGTCGCGACTGAGATCGTTGTCGAGAAGGACAAGTCCTAAGCGCGAACGCCCAAAGACCGGGGCGCCCGCCAGGCGCTCCGGTTCCCCCAACATCCCCCAATTCACAGTGTAGCCGCGACGGCCTTAGCGGCCGCTCGCATTCCTTCGTCCCGCCTGCAATACTTTGTCTGCGAACTCGTCTGTCCGCTACGGCTATCGTGTGACGTGGAACGTGGGGCGGTACTCGGCGGGCTCGGTGGGACGAGCGCTGAACGGGTACGGCTGCAACTCGACCAGGGCAATTGTGAGGTCGCCATGGCGCACCGGACGCATGTCGCCGGTGTGGAGCTCGTAGGCAGTGGACGAGGCAGGGGCGACGATGCTGATATGAACGATCGCGTCGCCGCCCTGGACGCAAACTCCGTCGATCGGGCACCGCGAGTCGCCAGTCACGCGATCGAAGCGCAGGCCAACCGCCGTCCCTTCAATTGCCGCCGTCTCGCCGGGCGAAAGCGTGAACTGCACGTCAACCGGCGTCGGCGCCGTCGGCCCATTCTCACTGCACGCGACAGCCAGGGCGCAGACAACGACGGCGAGAATTCGAGCGAGGCAATCAGCGCGCACGCTCACGACTTGCCCCCCTGCACCTTTGCACCCCTGCACCCGTGTCCCTTTGCACCTACTGCGTAAGAAGATCCGAGGCCTTCTCCCCAATCATGACGCAGGCCGCGTGCGTGGTGGCGTTCACCACCTCTGGCATCACCGACGCGTCCGCGACGCGCAGCCCCTGCACGCCACGCACCCGCAGCTCGGGATCGACGACGGCGGCGGAATCGGAAGCTGGCCCCATGCGGCAGGTACCGGCTGGATGGTAAATGGTGTCGGCAGCCCGCCGGACGAACGCCGCGAGATCCGCATCGCTCTTCGCCGCCGCGCCCGGTTCGATCTCGTCGCCGCGGAGCGGCTCGTACACGGCCTGATCGGCAAAGAACCGGGCCAGATGCACGCCGCGCATCAGCGCCCGCAGGTCGGCTTCCTCCTGCAGGTAGTTCGGCCGGATGATCGGCGCTGCCAGCGGATCCGACGAGCGCAGCCGGACTTCACCGCGCGATCGCGGGCGAGTGAGCGACGCCGTGATCGTGACGAAACGGTCCGGCGTCTCGAGGCCGCGCCCGATGTAGAACTGCAGGTCGGCCGGCACCCGGGCCGCGTCCAGCGGGTTCGAGTGGGTGAAGAGCCCGGCGGTGACCGTCGATCCCGGCAGCTCCGTCTTGCCCTGCCAGCGGACCGAGAGCCTGAGGTGATCCTGCAGGTTGCCGCCGACCCCGGCGACGTCTGCCGCCACGTTCACACCGAGGGCGCGAAGGTGGTCGGCCGGACCGATTCCCGAGAGCATCAGCAGCTGCGGTGAGTTGATCACGCCGCCGCACAGAACAACTTCGCGCGCCGCTCGAATTGTTTCGCGCTGTCCGTTGCGCACGAACTCCACCCCCACCGCGCGGCCACGCTCGACGATCACCCGGGTCGCCGTCGCCCCTGACTGCACCACGAGATTCGGCCGCGACAGCGCCGGCACCAGGAACGCCGCCGCGGCGCTGTGGCGCTTGCCGTCGAGGATGTTCTTCTGCAGATAACCGGCGACGCCCTGCGGCAGCGGCCCGTTGAAGTCGAATCGCGCATCGGACTTGTAGCCGCTGGGGTAGGCAGCGCTCAGGAACGCCCGGTGCGCCGCGTGCGGATCGTAGCAGCCCGACACGGCCAGCGGCCCGTCACCGCCGCGGTACTCGCTCGCGCCGGTCTCGTTCTTCTCCAGCCGCTTGAAGAGCGGCAGGACCTCGTCGTAACCCCAGCCCGGATTGCCCAGCTCTCGCCAGCGATCGAAGCATCGGCTGTCGCCCCGGACGAACGCCATCGCGTTGATCGCGCTGCAGCCGCCCTGCACCCTGCCGCGGGGGAAGGCAATCGAGCGATTGTCCATCGCCGGCGACGGATCGGTGCGGTAGCCCCAGTCGTACGACGAGCCCAACAAGGATACCCATCGGCCTGGCGTCGTTACCGCTTCGACCGACTCACCGGACGCGCCGGCCTCGATCAGGGTGACGCGTATCGACGGGTTCGAGGTCAGGCGGTAGGCCAGCACGCAGCCGGCCGAGCCCGCCCCGACGATGACGTAATCGGCTTCGGCGCGAGTCTGGGCGTGAACCGCCGCGCGGCGCGCGGCGAGCGGCGCCAGGCCCGCCGCCTTCAGGAACTCGCGCCGCCGAATCACAGCCGATCACCTCGCGTACCCGGCTCGCTCATGCACCGGCCCCAAGTGCCGTGATGAAGCGATCGAGGCGGCCCAGCACCCGATCGCGGCCAAGCAGCACCAGCATCTCGAACAGTCCGGGGCTGACCATGCGTCCCGTCATGGCCAGGCGAGTACCGTGGATCAGCATCCCCGCCTTGACTCCGCGCGCCTCTGCCAGCGTCCGCAGCTCGCGCTCGAGCGTGGCCTCGTCCCAGACGGCGACGGCGGCATAGGCGTCCCGCAGCGCGCGCACGTGCGCGCCGGCATCCGGCGCACCGAGGTGCTTCCCGACCCCGTCTTCGTCGTACGAGGCCGGGTCCACGAAGAACGGTGCGAGCTGCTCGATGAACTCGTTGAGCCGCTTGGCCCGCGGCTTCAGGAGCCCGAGCACCCTGACGAACCAGTCGCGGTCTTCGCCGAACAGCGCGTCGCGCCAGTAGCCGGCCTCGGACAAGCGCGGGTGAAGCCGCGCGATCAACTCGTCGTCTCCGAGCCGGAGCAGGTGCTGGTGATTGAACCAGTCCAGCTTCTCGGTGTTGAAGACGGCGTTGCCGCCGGAGATCCCCTCGAGGGTGAACCGCTCGATCAGGTCCTGGCGGGTAAACATCTCCTCGTCGCTGCCGGTTCCCCAGCCGAGCAGGGCGAGGAAGTTGAACATCGCTTCCGGCAGGTAGCCCTGTTTCTCGTACTCCATCACCGATGTCGCGCCGTGACGTTTGCTGAGACGCTTCTTGTCCGGTCCCATGATGAGCGGCACGTGCGCGAACGCCGGCGTCGCCGCCCCGAATGCCTGGTAGAGCAGCACCTGCTTCGGCGTGTTCGAGATGTGATCGTCGCCCCGGATGACGTGCGTCACCTCCATGTCGATGTCGTCCACCACCACCGACAGGTGATACGTCGGGTGCGAGTCGGAGCGAAGGATCACGAAGCTCTCGATATGCTCGTTATCGAACTCGATCGGCCCGTGGACGCTGTCCACGAACGACGTCCTACCGGGTGGCACCGAGAAGCGGATTGCGCCTTCGTCCTCGAAGGCCTTGCCTTTCTGCAACAGGTCGTGGGCGGCTGCCCGGTAACGCTCCAGCCGCTCGGACTGGAAATAAGGCGCGTGCGGGCCGCCGGTCTGCGGTCCCTCGTCCCAGTCGATCCCCAGCCAGCTGAGCCCGTCGAGGATGCCGCTCACCATCTCCCACGACGAGCGCTGGGTGTCGGTGTCCTCGATGCGAAGGATGAAGGTCCCGTCGTGGCGGCGGGCGTAAAGCCAGTTGAACAAGGCGGTGCGGGCACCGCCGACGTGCAGGTAGCCGGTCGGCGAGGGCGCGAAGCGGAGCCGAGGCGTCATGGGAGCGCTTCAGGATACCAAGAGGCGGTGCGCGCGCCTCCTAGCCTCGATCGGCGCTCGGTCTGGATCAGCCCTCTGGCGGCGCGCCAACATAGCGCGAGGACGGGCGGATGATGCGATTGCCGATCATCTGCTCGAGGGCATGAGCGGTCCAGCCGATGGTGCGGCTGACCGCGAAGGTTGACGTGAACAGCGGCGCCGGCAGGCCGATCTGGTGAAGCACGACGCCCGCGTAGAACTCCACGTTGGTGCGCAGCCGGCGCTCGGGATAGCGCCGTTCGAGCAGATCGAGTACGACGCGCTCCACTTCCACCGCGAGCGCCACGATCGGCCCGCCGAGCTCGAGCGCGGTCTGCTTGAGGAGCGCCGATCGCGGATCCTCCGTGCGGTAGACGCGGTGTCCGAATCCCATGATTCGCCTCCCGGACGCGAGCGCCTCTTCGGCCCAGGCCCGGGCCCGGGCGGCGTCGCCGATCTCTTCCAGCATGTCGATCACCAGCGCCGGCGCGCCGCCGTGCAGCGGCCCCGATAGCGCCGCCATCGCGGCGACAATCGCCGCCGGCAGGTCGGCTCCGGTCGAGGTGACGACGCGAGCGGTGAAGGTGGAGGCGTTGAATCCGTGATCGATGGTGAGAATCAGATACCGCTCCAGCGCCCGAACGTGGCGTTCGGGAGGCACGGATCCGGTGATCATTCGGAGGTAGTCCTCGGCCAGGCGGCGGGCCGGGTCCGGCTCGACGAGCGGCAGTCCCTGCTTCGAGCGCCACACGCCGGCTGCTGCGGTCGGCATGGTTGCGACCAGCTTCAGTGCCTCGGCCGCCCGGGCCGCTGGATCGAGATCCAGCCACGACCGTGCCTGCTGGCCCGCGAGCGAGGTCAGGGTCCTGAGCGCCGCCATTGGAGACCCGGCTGCGGCAATCGCCGGGAGCCCGGCGCGAACGTCAACGGCGAGCGCGCGGAGCGCGCCGGTTTCGGCGGTGAAGCGCCGGAGTTCGCCTGCATCCGGGACCCGCCCAACGTGCAGTAGATACCAGACCCACTCGAGCGAACGGGTCGCCGCCAGGGCTGGCGCGGCATGACCACGGTAGTGAAAGTATCCCTCCTCGCCGCGGACGTCGCCGATCGCGGTCTCGGCGGCGACGATCCCTTCCAGGCCGGGAGGCGCATCGATCAGCATCGGCATACGAGCATCTTGCTGACATTGACCAACTTGATCAATCTTGATCGCCAGTCAATATGTCCGAGCGCTTTCTGTCGACCACCGCGGCCGCCGCGCGGCTTGGCGTCGCCCGCGACACGCTCTACGCCTACGTCAGCCGCGGACGCCTCCACGCTCACCGCCGGACCGGGCACCGCGGCAGCTGGTTCGATCCGGTCGAGATCGACGGGCTGGTTCGCAAGGCGCGCGCGCCGTCCGAGCGGCGGCCGGACTTGCGCATGCGATCGGCGGTGACGCTGATCGAGAGCGGCCGCTACTGGTACCGCGGTCACGATCCCGGCCTGCTGGCCGCCACCTGCGGTTTCGAATCGGTCGCCGAGCTCCTGTGGAGCGGCCGCGATCCGCACGCGCCCGCGAACTGGGGCCCGGATCAGGACGCTGCCGCGCGCGCCCGCACCGCCCAGGACGCCTTGCCGCGCGGCACTTCGCCGGTAGACAGGCTGCGCGTGATCGTCGCCGTCCTCGGCGCGTCCGATCCGCTTCGCTTCGATCTGCGGCCCGAGGGCGCCGTCTCCACCGCGCGGCGCCTGCTTGCGACGACGGCGCTCGCGCTGCCGGGGCGGGGGAAGGCGACCATCGCCGATGCGGTCGTCGGGTGGCTCGGGCGTTCGCGTTCCGCGGCCGTCGTCGATGCCGTGAACGCGGCGCTGATCGTAATGGCTGATCACGAGCTGGCCGCGTCCACGCTTGCGGTGCGGGTTGCCGCGTCGTTCAAGGCCGATCCCTACGCCGCGGTGTCCACGGGACTGGGCGCAGTATCCGGCGCCTGGCACGGGGCGGCCAGTCTCGGCGTCGAGACCATGCTCGGCGGCGTCGCACGAGGACAGCGGGCCGCCGACGTCCTCGGTCGCGCGCTCGCCCGCGATCGTCACGTGCCTGGCTTCGGCCAGTCACTCTATCCGGACGGCGATCCGCGGATGCCGGTGCTCGGTGTCATCGCGCGCCGCTTCGGTCCGACCACTGAGGCCGATGCGCTCCTGAAAGTGGCCGCGGATCAAGGGCTGCCGCCGGCCAATGTCGATTTCGGTCTGGCCGTGCTGGCCCGCGCCCTCGGCCTCGCCTCGGGCGGCGGCGAAGCGCTCTTCGTCGTCGGCCGCCTCGCCGGCTGGCTCGCCCACACCATCGAGGAGTACGCCGATCGCAGCGAGCTTCGGATGCGCGCCCTTTACGTGGGCCTTCGGCCCCCGTTGAAGGCATAAGGCACAAGGCACAAGGCAAAACGAAGATGTCAGTGTCCGCCTCTTGCCTTGTGCCTTCTGCCTTCTGCCTTGCTCTTCTGCTATTTCATGATCCCCATGAAGAAGAGGACGAGCTCCAGCACGAGGATGAACACGATCGCCAGCTCGAGGAGCTCGCCGCGGTCCATCGCGGTCTGATCGACGGCGAAGCGGTAGATGTCGTCGAGGGTCTTGAGCTTGTCGCGAACCGCGTCCTTCCAGGCGCCGAGGCCGAGCCGCGCCGCGGCCAGGCCAAGCAGGCGTGCCGCATAGACGTCGCCGACGAGCTTCAGCGCATTCTCGGTGCGATCCGTCAGCTCGTTGACGTCGATGAACACCGCGTGCAGCTCGCGCGCCGCGTTCGTGTAGCGCCGGCCGATCCACGGCTCGTACCAGCGCACCTGCTGGAGCCGCGCGTAGATGCGGGTCAGCTCGCGATCCAGCCGCTGGTCGTAATAGCGGAACTGCAGCAGCTGCGAATTGGCGAACTCGAGGATCTCGAGCGCGCCAGGAACACCGGCCTCCGAATCGTAGACGAACGCCGCATTCCACGACGGGACGACGAGATCGGATGCGAGATACGAGAGACGGTGACGCAGCACCTCGTCACGCTCCTGCGTGCCGAGCGGCTCGGTTTCACCACGCAGCAGCCGGGCAATCTCGTCTCCGTGAGCGGCGAGGAGCGCGTCGCCGGACGGAGCGCCTTCGGCGCTGGTGATCGCGTAGACGAAATAGTCCTCGGACAGGTACCGTTCGCGCGGCGCCTGGAGCGCCGCGTGGAAGCGTTCGGCCACCTGGCGGCACAGGCGTTCGGCTTCGCTCTCGAGGGTCGCGGAAGCGGTCGCCTGCGCCACCGAATGCAGCTCGGACCAGCTGCCGCGAAACGCGCGCGTCAGCGCCACCGAGATGACGCCGTAGTCGTACACCTTGAAACGCGCCTGCGCGCCATCGCCGACCGCGAGGCCGAGCGCGTCGGCGTCGACCTGCACCGGCGGCTCCTGATACTGGACGTAGGCGGGGACCGCCGGCTTCACCGCGAGGCGCGGGCTCTCGGCGGACGCCCCGAGGATGCTGCGCAGGGCGGACAACTGCACGCCCTCCGCCACGTCGAAGAGGAAGAACGCGGTGACCTGGCCAGCGAGCATCTCCGCCATGTCCTTCACGTTAGTCCCTTGACAGCCAGGGGCAGTGTTTCGCTATAGTTTCGCCTTCGGCCCGACGGCTTGAGGGACAAACAGGAGGTCAGCGATGGATGCTCAGCAGGCGAAGTTCCTCGTGCAGTTCATGACTCAGCTATGGGAAGGGGAGTTCCCCGCCACGTGCAAGGTGCTCGCTGCCGTTCCCGAAGCGCGGCGGGACTACAAGCCCGATGACAAGTCGCGGAGTGCCTGGGACCTGACCGTGCACCTGGCAATGTCCGACATCTGGTTCCTCGACGCGATCCGCACCGGATCGTTCGGATGGGACCCCGAGGCCGAGAAGAAGTTCGCGGCCGCGCATCCGACGGTCGCCGATGTCGCGCAGTGGTACGAGCGGGAGTTTCCAGCAAAGCTCAACGCGGTGCGGGCGATGCCGGATGCAGACATGCTGCGCGTGGTGGACTTCTTCGGGCTGTTCAAGTGGCCTGCGGTGTCGTACCTCGGTTTTGGCAACAATCACTCGATCCATCACCGCGGCCAGCTGGCCACGCACCTGCGCGCCATGGGCGGCAAGGTGCCAGCCCTCTACGGGGGAAGCGCCGACTTTCCGATGCAGGGATAGAATCCACCCATGCATCGAGCCCTCGCCCTCGGCGTCATCGCCACACTCGGCACCCTGACCATTGCCGTCGCCGCCGCTCAGGCCCCAGCGGGCCCGAGTCAGGCGGCGCTGGCGGTCACGAAGATAGAGAAGGTCAAGGACAATCTCTACGTCATCACCGGCTCGAGCCCGACCCCGCGCGAGACATTCAGCGGCGGCAACACCGGCGTCTTCGTCACCGACAAGGGCGTCGTCGTCGTGGACACGAAGCTGGCCGGCTGGGGACCCACGATCCTCGAGCGGATCAAGAGCGTCACCGACAAGCCGGTGACGACGATCATCAACACCCACACGCACGGGGATCACACCGGCAGCAACGAGTTCTTCGGCGCCTCGGTGGAGAGCATCGTCCAGGAGAACACGAAGGCGAACATGACGCGCATGGACGCTTTCAAGGGCGACAAGGCGCAGTTCCTGCCGAAGCGGACCTACAAGGACACGTTGACGATCGGTGCTGGTAAGGACCAGATCGATCTCTACTACTTCGGCCCCGGCCACACCAACGGCGACACGTTCGTCGTCTATCGGGCGCTCGGGGTCATGCACGCGGGCGACATGTTCCCGTGGAAGGATGCGCCGTTCATCGACCGGAGCAACGGCGGCAGCGGACGGCAGTGGCCGCTCTCGCTCAAGAAGGCGCTCGACACCGTCAAGAACGTCCAGAGCGTCATCGGCGGGCACCAGCCGGTCGCCACCTGGAAGGACCTCGCGACCTTCCAGCAGTTCACCGCGGAGCTGTGGTCGCAGACCGAGGCGGCGCAGAAGGCGGGGAAGAGCGTGGACGACGCAGCCGCGAACACCGGCTGGTTGAGCAAGTATCCCGGCTACGAGTCGACTCGCCTGAAGGCCGCCGTGCAGGCCATCTACGACGAGCTGAGCGGCAAGTAGGTTCATCTCCGCGCCATGACGCGGCCGGCTACAGGTCAGGAACTTCGCGGGCCGGAGACGAGCGCCACCACGCGCGCCGGCTCCGGCCATCACCTCCCGCCCGCCGAGCGGCTGCTGTACAACGGGCAGATCGTGCGCAGCGTGGAGTCGGGCCTGTCGTACCGCATCGGCCGGCTGCTTGGAATCGGCGGGTTCGGACAGGTGTTCCTCGCGATCAGGCAGGGATCGTCAGACACGGTCCCCGAAACGGTGTGCATCAAGGTGAGCACGCGCCAGGACGGCTGGCTGCGCGAGGCCTATTTCGGCCAGCTGCTGCAGGACCACCCGCGCGCGGTGCGCGTCTACGACGCGTTTCCGCTCGCCGACGATCGCCGCCTGCTCTACTGCCTGGCCATCGAGTACGCCTGTCACGGTGATCTGAGCGCGTTCCTTGCCCGTCATCCGACGCACTTCGCCGAGCGCGCGGCCCGGCGCGAGATCGCGGGCATCCTCCTCGTGCTCGGCAAGCTCCATCGCGGGCAGCTCCTGCACCGGGACCTGACACCGCTCAATGTCTTCGTCTGTGACGGCCATCGCCTCAAGCTCGGTGACTTCGGCATCGTCCGCCAGCAGAGCGATCAGCGCGGCATCACCGCGCGCACGCTGAACCCGCTGATGGCGCCAAGCGACATCTTCGACGGCGCGGCACCGAAGTGGCAGGCGCGAGACGATGTGTATCAGATGGGGCAGCTGATCGGGATGCTGATGAAGGGAGACGCCAGCCGGCGCGTGCGCACCAGCGAGGTGCGGCGGCTCGCGTGCAGCGATCAGTTGAAGGAGATCGTCTATCGGTGCATCGGCGAACGCCGCAAGCGCTACGAGAGCGCGGACGATCTGATCGAGGCGCTGCAGCAGGTGCCGGCGCCGATGCGCGTCGGCGCGGTGAAGTCGCTGCGCGGCGTGCACCTCGCGTTCACCGGCATCTTGAGCGTCCCGCGTATCGATGCGCAGAAGGCGGCGCGCCGGGCCGGCGCGGTCGTGCACGGCGGGCTGTCGACCGAGACCACGGTGCTGGTGCGCGGCCGCCCGAATCCGCTGCAGGCCGCCGGCCGCGACGGCGGACGCAAGCTGTTGGAGATCAAGCGCCTCAAGGAGAAGGGCGTACGAATCACGCTCCTCAGCGAGGCGCAGTTCTGGAAGCTCGTCGGGACCAACGCCACGACACGCACACGGAAGCGCTCCTGACGCGGCGGTTTCGTGGGTGCTTACCTGGGCCGTACTCTGCCTCGTTGTGGTAGCGGATTACCCACCGGGCGCCGCCCATCGGTGATTCGGCCTGGCCAAGCTCTTGCTGATGTCCCGGGTCATGAGAGCCATTGGCATCGTCCTGATCGTGCTCGGCGTGATTGGCTTGTTGTACGGCGGCCTCACCTGGACCCGCAAGGACAAGGTCGTGGACGCGGGACCGATCGAGATCACGGCCGACAAACACGAGAGCCTGCCGATTCCGCCGATCGCCGGCGGCGTGCTGCTCGTGGTCGGCGCGGTCCTGCTGATGAAGCGCTAGCCGCGAGGGCATTGGGACCCGGGCTCTGTGGTAGACTGGAGTCCGGACTTCCCACCGCGATCTGCCTCTGTGTAGCGACGCGTCTTCGGGCGCGCTTCTCTTTCAGTCAGCTCAGACTCGAGACGAATTCCGACCGGAGCCCCGATAGGGCCGGCTCCGCCGCACCGTGTGCGCTGCCGTACGCCGCAGGTGTCGATATCCGAATTCGGCTCGTTGCTGGAGTAACTGAAAACCATGTCCTTCTCGAACCTCGGGCTCTCGCCCTCGTTGTGCGCACCTCTGGTGCGAAAGGGCTACACCGAGCCCACCCCCGTCCAGTCGGCCGCGATCCCGGTCGTGCTCGAGGGACGCGATCTGCTGGCGCGGGCCCAGACCGGAACCGGTAAGACGGCCGCGTTCGGCCTGCCGATGGTCGAACGCCTGCTCGTTCGCGGGCGGCGCACCGCCCGGCGATCGCCGCGCGGGCTGGTGCTGGTGCCGACCCGCGAGCTGGCGGAGCAGGTGCACCGGTCGCTTCTCGCTTACGGTACGCCGGTGCAGCTGCGCGCCCTCTCGATCTTCGGCGGGGCGCACATGGGCCGGCAGATCCAGGAGCTCCGCCGCGGCACCGACATCGTCGTCGCGACGCCGGGACGCCTGATCGATCATCTCGAGCGTCGAACCATCGACCTGTCGGCGATCGAGATGCTCGTGCTCGACGAAGCGGATCGAATGCTCGACATGGGGTTCCTGCCGGCGCTCGAGCAGATCCTGCCCGCGATACCTGCGGGGCGGCAGACGCTGCTCTTTTCCGCCACGCTGTCGGCGCCAATCGCGCGGCTGGCAGGCCGGTTCACTCGCGAACCGCAAACAGTCGACGTCGCGAAGGATGAGGTCGTGGCGGCGACGGTGTCGCATCACGTGCATCCCGTTGCTGGAGAGCGCAAGCGCGAGCTGCTGGTCCACGTGCTCTCGCAGACGCCGCACGATCAGACGCTCGTGTTCTGCAAGACGAAGCACGGCTCCGACGCGCTCGGCGATCATCTAGCCGCGTCCGGACTGCGGGTCGCGGTCATTCATGGGGGCAAAGCACAGGGGCAGCGGCATCGGGCGCTCGCGGACTTTCGCGCCGGCCGGATCGGCGTGCTCGTGGCCACCGACGTGGCGGCGCGCGGGCTCGACATCGTGCAGCTGCCGCTGGTGGTGAACTACGACCTGCCGATGGTCGCGGAGGACTACGTCCACCGCGTCGGCCGGACCGGCCGCGCCGGCAATCCAGGACGAGCAGTGTCGCTCGTCACCAGCGCGGAGCGGCCGATGCTCCGCGATATCCAGCGGCTGCTGCCGTCGCGGCTCGAGCCGGTGACGGTGCCCGGTTTCGAGCCTCCGGCCGCGCCGGTGCGCCGCGACCATCGCCAGCGCCCGTCGTTCGACCGCGGTCGACCTGGACGCTTCCACCGCGAGAGTCGAGGCGGGCGTCGCCAGCCTGCCTTCTCACGCGGCTGATTGGAGTTTCGGCCCGAAGCGAACAGACGGGTCGTCTACCTGGCACGCGTGGCAGGTTGTGCCACTCGTCAACCCGGGCGGGTTCGCAATATTTGCGATTGACGACTCGGCTTCCCGCGGCCGGTCAGCCGCCGCGCCCGTGCCTTGGCACGGGAGTAGAGCGTGTCGATGGACCCCGGCGAGCGACCCATCTCGCTCGCGATCTCGCCGGCGGAGAAGCCCTCGGCTTTCATCGCGCAGACGCGCCGCTCGTCGCGGGTGAGCGCCGCGAGCAGCTCCCCGAGGAGCACGCGGTGTTCGACCTCTCGGGCGGTATGCCGCGTCGCGAGCCGCGACGCCAGTAACCGCTCCGCGCTGTGAGAACGAATCGTGCGCTCCTCGAGCCGCGCGGCTCCGCGCCGCAGGCGTGAGCTCATCACGCTGCGAAGCGTGACCCACGCGTAGGCGGGGAGGTTGTCGATCCGTCCGGCGCGCCGCTCGCGGCGGGCCAGCCGACGCGCGGCTTCTTCGAACACCTCCGCGGCGGTGAGGTCGTCACGGCAGGCGGGGAACCGCCGGCGCAGCTTTCCCTTCATCTGCAGCAACGCTCCTTCCACGCGCGGGTCCACCAGCGCGCCGTGCTCGTCGATGAGCCCCAGTCGTCGTTCCACGTCGCCTCCTCGACGCGTTTACGCAGCATGTCGCATGCCTGCACCCGTGCACCGTGCACCGTGCACCCCTGCACCCGTGCACCCTTGCACCCGTGCACCCCTGCACCCCTGCACCAGTCCACCCTTCCCCAGCGTTCGCTGCGTAAGGTTTTGTCGTTCCGCCGCGTCCATATGGGCATGGCGCGCCTCCGCCGAGTGGGCGTGCACCTGCGACGCCCCTCGGCAGGAAGGACGGAGTAATGGTGATCGGCACTTGGAGCAGGGCCTGGGTCGCCGCCGCGATCCTCGGCGGCGTCGTGACGGGGAAGGTCAGCGCCCATTCCGTCGCGCCGGCGGATCGCATCCTGGCGGCGGTGGATGTCGAGATCGTGCAGCGGGTAATCGACGCGGACGGGTCAGAACCCTGGCCCGCGCCGCCACCGACAGCTTTCACGTTGCAGAAACTGCGTACCTCGAACGGATCGACGAAAGTGGTCCTGACGTATCGGGCTGCCAGCGCCGCGGGGCGTACACCGGCCGTGTCGCACCCGCTGGATGGCGCGCGAGTGGAGTACGAGTCGTCCGGCGCGCTTTCCGTTTTCGATCGAGGTGGCACTCGCCGCAATCCGCGGCTCTCCACCGAGGCGTCAGGCGCGTCAATGGGGTCTCCCGGCGCGTGGCTTGACGAACTCGTTTTCACCGCTGCAGGGACACCGGCTCGTCGTCTTGAAGTGGAGCGGGCGTACGGCCGGGCAGTCGCCGACGCGGGAAGGCTCCAACGCTACCGCCAGACGCGCGACGGCGTCACCGAGGACGTTCTCGTTGATCCCGCGTGGGGTGTGCCTGTGGAAGTGACACGGACCCGTCAGGACGCGTTCGAAGGCCGCGTCACCTTCGAGTACGGCCCGACTCCGTCAGGCAACCTGGTGCGGCGGGCGGTTCGCAGCGAGCGCCTTATCGATGCCAGGGGCCGGCGGGCGATCGTGGCAATGCAGTTTTCGAATGTCCACGCGGCGGGATGGTGAGCCATGTGCGCCTCTCTTCGCGGCTTCGTCGCACTGACCCTGGCGTTCACGCTCGCAGTACCGGTCCTGGCGCAGGATCGGCCTGCCGTATTCGTACACGGGCTCAACGGCAGTCCGGGCACATGGCGGCCGGCGGCGGATCGCCTCGGGTCCGTGCTCAACATCAGCCCGTATGTCCCGGCGGTTCCCTGGGCCGATCACTTCGAGACCCAGGCGGGAAGCCTGCAGGCTCAGCTGGGAATGCTTCCCGCGAACACCATCGCCATCGGGCACAGCAATGGCGGCATCGTGTCGCGCGCCTGGAGCGTGCAGCATCCCCTTAGCGGGGTGCTCACCGTGGGTTCACCCCAGCAGGGTGCACCGATCGTCAACAAGGCACTCACCGCACTCAACTTCCACGAGCAGCTCTACGGCGCCGCGAGTGCGGCGTTCGGCGCCTTCGGGATGCAGCCGAATCAGTGGTGGAGCTTCTATGCGTACGTCGAGCTGGCGCTGGCCTTGACGCAACAATGGAGCTGGCGCGCCTACTACCAGATCCTCGGTCTCGGCCTGCTCGCCGGTCACCCTGTGATTCCGCAGATGGCGGTCGGATCCCCGTTCATGGCGTCGCTCAACTCGCCGGCGAATCTGGCGCGGGAAGCCGCTACTGTTGCGGGGCGCGCCGGCCTTGTCTACTCGCTCGATCGCTACTGGCAGGCAGGCGTAATACGTCTCTTCGACCCCACCGAAGCCGACCAGTGGTACCCCCGCATCTGGAATGCCATCGCCGCACTCGAAGCCGTGGGGAGCTACATCACGTTCGCGTACCCCGGCAACTTCCAGGCTCAGTGGATCGCCAGCGAGCTCTTCCGCGTCGCCTCCGGTCTCCGTCAAGTCGATCCCCTCTGGTGCTGGGCGGTCACAGACGATGTGACCTGTAACACGCCGCACGATGGCATCGTCCCGGTGACCAAGCAGGTGTATCCGGGCGCGAACAACCTCTACATCCACGGCCCATCGCACCTCCAGGAGGCGAACGCCAGTGACGGCGCAATTCAGTACGCGCTGTCTACCTACATGCAGGTGTCCACGAGGAGCACCGGTGGTGGTGGCGGCGGGGGCGGCGGTGGTGGTGGCGGCACCGCGCAGTCGGACGAACTCGGGCCTGGAGAGTCGTTACAGCCGAACCAGGGGCGCACCTCGAGCAACGGGGAGTTCTCGCTCTGGTACCAAGGCGACGGAAACCTTGTGCTCTATCGGAACAGCGACGGCCGGCCGCTCTGGTACACCTCCACCCCTGGTCCCGCTGGCGAAGCCGCCATGCAAGGCGACGGCAACTTCGTCGTCTATAGCTCGTCATGGCAGCCGCAGTGGTGGTCAGGTACGGCCGGACACGAAGGAGCGCGATTGGCGGTGCAAAGCGACGGGAACCTGGTGATCTACGACCCGTACGGCTATCCGCTGTGGTGGCGCCAATGATCCACGTCCGGTTCGGATTGCAGACGCTCGCCGCCGTGTGCGCGGCGGGCGTCTGCGTGGCCGGCTGGCAGCGTACCGGTCCACCTGCGGTTCAACCGCCGTCCCCCACCCCAGCACGCCTCTGGCAGGTGGCGGAACCGGCTCGCGGCGGCCCGGCGATAGACGATGGCGCGGCTTACTTTCTGACTGCTCGGCACGAGGTCCTCTCTGTCGAACGCAACACAGGGAACGTGCGGTGGCGGCGCAAGACCTACGAGAGCGGGGAGCTGCTCTCGGGCGCCGCGGTGCTGATCAGCGGCGTCGAACCTGGTGGTTGGGGACTACAACCTGCTCGCGTTCGACCGCGACACGGGCAGTCTCCTGTGGCGCTTCATTCCGGCCGACGGGTTCGCGCCTGGGATCTATCTCGGCGCCATCGCCGACGGAGCAGCCGTGGCGGGGTCGGCAACCGGCCACGTCTATGCGGTTGACACCGAACACGGCGCGCTTCGCTGGTCCACGTCGATTGCAGAGGACGGCCGGACCACCGTTTATGCGCCGGCCGCGCACGGCTCGTTCGTGGCCGCAGCCTACACCGTGTTCACGGCGCCGCCTCGAGGCGGAGTGGCGCTGCTCGACGCCCCCTCCGGCCGATTGCTGTGGAAGCGCGCCTTCCCACTCCCAGACGATGGCTTGCTCAGCTCCAATTGGGCGGGCGGCCCGGTATTTCTCGGCGACGTGGTGGTGGTGTCCAGCGGCGACGGGAACATCCGCGGATTCGATCTCGAAACCGGAGATATTCGATGGACGATTCCCAAGCTCGACGGGCAGCTCCTGTTTCCGATCGCCGCGGACCACGACTTCCGGGCGCTGGCCGTTGATGGTGACCTGCTTGTCTCGAGCTCTTCAACCGGCGTTGTGGTTGCTTACGACGCTACGACGCGCGAGGAACGCTGGCGGTATGTGGGGACGGGGCTCGGCTCTGCCGCCTTTCGTATTTCCGCCGAGAACGGCCGCGTCTACGTACCGTTTCTCAATGGGTTGCTCGTCTCGCTGGATTCCGCGTCGGGGCAGGAGCGCTGGCGGCTTGGCACCTACGCCTCCGCCTTTCTCTGGCCGCCTGCGTCTGGTGGCGATCGTCTCTTCGTCACTGGTGGCGGCGATGGTCTGGTCGCCGTTGAGGATCCGCGGTGAGCATCGACGGTCTGGTGCGCCAGGCGGCGGGCTGGATAGTGGTGGTCGTCGCTACCGGCAGCCCGAGTGCCGTAGCGGCGCAAGCGCCACAAGCAGCGCGACCGCAAGGCCGCCCAGTGTCGGTGCATCGGCCGTGGGTTGGTATTGGCGCAGGACTGGGCGGCGTACTTGGCAACACACCGGCGGAGGGCACTCACGGACTGCTCGCGGCCACGTTCGATGTTCCGCTGACGTCGCTCAACAGCGTGCGCTTCTCTGCCGAGCGCCTCTGGAGCTCCGTTGAGGGGTACGGCGGTCTGAGCCTGCGGCAGTTTTCGGCGGACCTGCTCGTGCGGAAGCCGACCGGAACGTTGTACGGCTGCTCGATGTTCACGGTACTGGGCTTTGGGCCTGGCATCTACGACATATCGCTAGAAGCGGCAGACCTGTCCGGCTCGACACGCGTGGGGTATCAGCTGACCCTTGCTCAGGAGTGCATTCAGCGCCGTTTCGCAAGCGGCGGCGCGCTCGGACTCCGGTTCGTCAGGATGCCGGACCATCCGGCGTTCGATCAGGCGCTCGACGTCGCGATGACGCTCTCGTGGGCGGTGCGCATCCGCCTGTGACGAACGGTTCGGGCGATCGGCGCGCGCGCAAGCGCTGATCGTCAGGCTCGCAGTCGCGACACGAGGAAGAACACGAGGCCGACGACCACCACGACCGCCAGGACGCCGACCCACATCCCGGCCTTGAAGATGTCACCAGCGAGCTCGCAGCCACTGCTCGCGAGCGCGACGAGGACAAGGAGGAGAATGAAACGAACGTGAATCAGCGGGGCAGAGTTCATTGGACACTCCTCTGCCGCGAGTCTTCATGAATCGTGCCGGATGTCGGCGTTGCTCGGTGACAAGGTGTCGAGCCGAAGCTGGATGCCCTGGAGCGCGCGCTGCTGCTCGTCGAGCGCGCGGACCAGCAGGGCCCATTCCTGCTCACGCAGCCGGTCGAGCTTCGCGTGAACGGCGCCGATCTCCATCTCGGCGCGGAGGTTCACCTCGTAGTCGTTTCGAGCGTCCGAGCGATCCTTCGCCGATTGACGGTTCTGGCTCATCATGATGACCGGCGCCTGCAGAGCCGCCAGGCACGAGAGCACCAGGTTGAGGAGGATGTACGGGAAAGGATCGAAGGGCTGCCGCATCTCCTGGTTGAGCGCCATCCACGAGATGATGACGATGCCGAACAGCCCGATGAAGGTCCAGCTGCCGCCGAACGTGGCCACGCGGTCGGCGATCCGCTCTCCGAAGGTCGCCTGGGCGTCGAAAGCCAGGTTGGGATCTCGTGACCAGTGCTCTCGCGCCAGCAGCGCCTTGACGATCGTCGACTCGATCTTGCCCAGCCGCTTGAGGCTCTCTTCGATGCCGACCGACGGACCGGCGGCGACCGATGTGACGCCGGCGGCAGTCATCGCCTCGCGCAGGCCGCGGAGCGCGGAGAAGAGAACCACGGCGCCGACGAACGCGATCGTGATGTGTCCCGTGGCGTTGTCCGGCGCGATGAAGTCGAGGCGCCTGAAGATCCAGCCGCCCACCACGCCGCCCAGCCAGCCGGTGACCAAGTCGCCCACGAGGCCGAAGTCGCGACGGCTTCGCATCAGCTTCCGGACCAACCAACCGACGACCAGCCCTGTTGCCGTCCAGGTGAGAAGTTCAATCACGGCTTGTGGCTCCTTCCCTGCGATGCGACCGTCCCGAGTACAACGACACCGACAACTGCTAGGGTAGACCGATGTCCGGTCGAGGTTGCTGGCATTTACGCGGGGTCGCGCTGCCCGAGGGTGGCGCAGTTCGCGACTGGTGGATTGCCGACGGTCGTTGGCGCGACGAAGTCGTCCCTGGCGCGCGCGAGTTGCCTGGCGGCTGGGTAGTGCCGGGCGGGTTGGTCGACGCGCATGTCCACCTCACGATGAACTTTGGCCGCGTGATGCCGCACGCGGATGGGAGCGACGCGCTGGTGGCTGCCAACCAGGGAGCGCTGCGCCGTGCCGGCGTACTGGCGGTCCGTGATGCTGGTTACGCGTGGGGAGGCGTGCCTCGACAGTCGTTCGAGGGGCCGCGGCTGCAGCGTGCCGGCGCCATCCTGGCGCCGCCAGGGCGCGGTTATCCCAACGTATGCCGCTCGGCGGCGGCTGATCGCCTGGTCGAAATTGCGCTCGAGGATGTTGCCGAGGGGGCGCAGTGGGTGAAGGTGCTGGCGGATTTTCCCGGACCGGATGGCAACTGGTTTGCGGCACCGGCAAACTATTCGCGGGACGTGCTGGCGACTCTCGTTCGTGAGCCGCACGCCGCTGGTGCGCGCGTGATGGCGCACACCCACCGGCCTGGGGGCCGCTGACCTCGTCTGGGCCGGCGTAGATTCGATCGAGCACGGGATGGCCATGTCCGAAGGTCTCGTGGACGCGATGGCGGACCGCGGGATTGCGTGGTCGTTGACGCTGGCGACGGCCGAGAAACATGTCGGACCGCTGGCCACGCAGGATGGCCCCGTCGGCGCGTACGTTCGCGGCCGCCTCGATCACGTCCGCAGGTTGCTGGCGCGTGCTAGCCAGCGCGGCGTGCCGCTCATCGCCGGGACCGACGAAATCGGGGTGGGCGCCCTCGCTCGGGAGGCCGAGAGCCTGTCCCGGCTCGGCCTGACGAACACCCAGGCGATAGCTGCGATCTCGACGTCGGCGCGCGGGTGGCTCGGCTTCCCGCCGCCCGAGGCAGGCGAGCCGGCCGATGTCGTCACCTTCGCCACCGACCCGCGCGAGGACCTGTCGTCACTCGCGCGCCCCGCGTCCGTCCTGTTCGCCGGCGACCTGGTTCCGCTCGCCTGACTGCTCAGCGGAAAGGGGGACAGTCCCCTGCTTCGGATCGACACAGGGGACAGTCCCCTGCGTCGACTCGACTCACGGGCCTGTCCCCTGCAGCGGGTCGGATCAGGGGACAGTCCCCTGATCCGGATCGACTCAGGGGACTGTCCCCTTGATCAGTCCAGGCCCAGTTCGCGGAGGCGCTTGAGGAACGTCGGGTAGGAGATGCCGAGCGTGCTGGCCGCCGCCGTCCGGTGTCCATCGCAGTGCGCGAGCACTCGGGCGACGTATTCACGCTCCACTTCCTCGAGCGATCGCGGCGCGCCGTTGCTGGCCAGGCCCGTGGTGAAAAACGGACCGCCCATCATCTTCAGGGCGCGGGCATCCGATCGGTCGGGGAGCACCACGTCCGCCGCCCCAATCTCGCGGCTCCGCGCCAGGATCACCGCCCGCTCGACGATGTTGCGCAGCTCGCGGACGTTGCCCGGGTAGTCGTAGCGCATCAGCGCGTCGAGCGCGCCGTCGGTGAGCACGAGATCGCGCTTCTTGACCCGCTCGCCGAAGAAGCGCACGAATGCACGGGCGAGTCCCGGGATGTCGTCGCGCCGATCGCGGAGCGGCGGGATGTCCACGACGAACACCGACAGCCGGTGGTAGAGATCGTCGCGAAGCCGGCCGGCCTGCACCATCGCTTCCGCGTCCTGATTGGTCGCGGCGACGATGCGGAGCTGAACGGCCAGCTCCCGCTGTCCTCCGAGGCGGCGGAAGCGCATCGCGTCGAGAAACTTGAGCAGCTTGGCCTGCGAGCGGAGCGGCAGCTCGGCGACCTCGTCGAGGAACAGGGTTCCGCCGTCGGCCATCTCGATCAGCCCACGCCGCGCGGTGCGCGCGTCGGTGAAGGCGCCTTTCTCGTGGCCGAAGAGCTCGCTCTCGACCAGATCCTCGGGCAGCGCAGCGCAGTTGAGATCGACGAAGGGCGCCGTCGAGTCGGGACCGTACGTGACGGCGTGCAGCAGCTCCGCGGCGCGCTGCTTGCCGACGCCGGACGGGCCGCGAAGGAAGACGGGCGTGGACGGGCTTCGCGCCACTTGACCGAGCCGCGCGATCACCGCCCGCATCGAGGCGTTGTGCGGATCCACCGTCGGCGCGCCTGAGGCCTGGGTGCGCGCGAGGCGCAGCTGATCGCGCAGGCCGCGGGCCTCGAGTACCTTGCGCAGCTTGACGACAAGATCGGTGAGCTGCACCGGCTTGGTCAGGTAGTCCGCGGCCCCGGCCTTGAGCGCGGCCACCGCGTTCTCGACATCGCCGTAGGCGGTGACAACGATGACTACCGTCGAGCGTTCGGGCGGCGGCGGCAGCGCGTCGAGCAGCGACAAGCCGTCGCCGTCGGGCAGGCGCCGGTCGAGCACGACTACATCGGGCATCGAGGCTTCGAGGATGCGCCGCGCTTCGCTGAGCCGGGCCGCGGTGATCACGTCGAACCCCTCGGAGGTCAGCGCTTCCTCCGCCAGCAGCCTGAACGTCGCCTCATCGTCTACAACGAGGATGCTCGTGCTCATGATGTCTCCGACGGTAAGGTGAGCTCGAAGCAGGTCCCGCCCGGACGCGTGACTTCGCGAAGCTCGCCGCCGTGGGCTCGCGCGATGCGCCGGGCGAGCGCGAGGCCGATGCCGACGCCGTTGCTCCGCCCGGTGACGAACGGTTCGAAGAGGCGGCGGCGGACGTTGGCGGCGACGCCGGGGCCGTTGTCGATGACCCGGACGACGCAGGTACGATCGGCGCGCGCGGCTTCGACCCGGACGTAGGGCGGGGCCTCGTGGCCGGCGAAGTGAATCGCGTTGCCGATCAGGTTCGAGATCACGACGTGGATCAATGTTGGATCGGCGCGGACGAGGAGCGGCGCGCCCTCGACGGCGGTGGTCAGGCGCACGCCGCGATCGTCGGCCTGCGGACCGAGCGCCGCCACGACTTTCTCGACGAAGCCGCCGAGCTCGAGCGAACGCATGTTGGGTACGACGCCGCGTGAGAACGTGAGCAGCTCGGTCGTGAAGTTGGAGAGACGCTGCATCTCACCCCGCAGACTGGTCAGGATATCGGCGCGGCGGCCCGACTTGTCGCTGCCGTCGCCGCCGAGGACGACGTCAAGGCCGAGACGTAGTCCGTTGAGCGCGTTGCGTACCTCGTGGGCGATGAGCGAGGCGGCCTCTCCGAGCGACTGCATCCGCTCGGCGCTGATCGCTTCTTCCTCGGCGACGCGAAAGGCGCGCAGCGATCCGCGGAGCAGCAGGCTCAGGCCAACCAGGGGGAGCGCGGCAAGGCCGATGCCGATGAAGAGACGCTCGGTGAGCCGGCTCCAGGCCGGCCCGTCCAGCGCCTGACGCTGCAGGGCCGAGAGCAGGAGAAAGGCGGTGTTGGGCACCGGCGCGCCGGCGACCACCAGTGGAGTGCCGAAGTCGGCCTCGGTCAGGAACGTGTCGTTGCCGGCCTGGAGCGGCACGATCGCGCTGATGCGCTCGGCCGCGGGTGCGGACGGTGGAAAGAGCAGGCGCCCGCCCCGCGTCACGAGCAGGACGTCGCCTCCGGTGCGGCGGCCGAAGCCGGTGTCCACGGCTCGGGCGGCGACCAGGTCGATCGCGCCGAGGAGCACGCCGGTGAGCACGTGATTGCGACGGACCGGCGAGGCGACGTACAAGACGGATTCCTGCGGGCTGCCCGTGCCGCTCGGCAGGATCTGGACTTCGTCGCCGGTTGTCATCGCCGCGAGCAGCGGTTCGGGAACCGGGTGTGGGTTGTCCTCGAGGAAGTCGGAGGGCGCGGCCCAGATGCGCGCCCCCCGGCCGTCGAGCAGGGCGACGCCGCGGTTGAAGATCGTGCTGTTGTCGTGCGAGTCGAGGAGCAGCCGCTCTTCGGGACCGAACTCCTGGTCGAGCAGGTCGATCTCCGGCCGGTCGCCAAGCCGGTGCACCTCTTCGGCGAGCAGCGCCAGGTGGCGCCCGAGGTATTGAGCGCGAAGCTGGGTTTCGAGTTCGACCGACTGCCGCGCTGCGCGCCGCTGATACTGCAGGTCCGAGATCAGCGCCGCGAGCAGCGCCGCGATTGCGACGGCGGCCGCGGCCGCATAGATCCCGATCACGTAGCGCGCGAACCGGGCGTGGATCGCGCGGAAATCGTGGTCGCCGCTCTGACCAGGCGCTGTCACTGTCCCTGAGAATAGCAACTGCCGGGCGAGAAGGGCGACGCGCACGGGATGCTCAGCTCAGGATTGGGCGGCTCAGACCGGCAGCTCCGCCGGCCCCGAGACGGGCCGCAGCCAGCCGCCGAGACGCCGGCCCCAGTAGTACGTGACGGGCAGCACGATGAGCGTGAGCGCCGCGGCCGAGATCGTGCCGCCGACAACGACCACCGCGATCGGGCGCTGGGTTTCGCTGCCGATGGCGTGCGACAGCGCCGCCGGCAGGAGCCCGAGCGAGGCGAGCAGGCCGGTCATCAGCACGGCGCGCAGCCGGTCGCTGGCGCCGCCGTAGACCGCTTCGAAGAGGGCTTCGCCGGCGCTTCGCGGCGCGGATCGCCGCCACGACGAGCACGCCGTTCAGCACCGCCTGGCCGAGCAGCGCGATGAAGCCGACCGCGGCCGACACCGACAGCGTCATGCCGGCAACCGCCAGCCCGAGCGACGCCGCCGATCAGCGCGAAGGGCATGTTGAGCAGGATCACGACGGCGTCGAAGAGCGATCCGAAGCCGAGAAGAGCAGGAGGAACGGATCAGGACAGCGCGAGCGGGATGACGACCGTGAGCCGCTCCATCGCGCGCTGCTGGTTCTCGAACTCGCCGCCCCAGATCATCTCGTAGCCGGCGCGGCAGCTGCACCGCGCTCGCCGACCTTCTGCTGCGCCTCGGCCACGAACGAGCCGAGGTCGCGGTTGCGGACGTTCATGCGCACGCCGACGTAGCGGCGGCCGTTCTCGCGGGTGATCGCCGCGCGGCCGGTGCCCATGCTGACGTCGGCGACCGCCGAGAGCGGGACGAGCGCGCCGTCCTTGAGCGGCAGCATCAGGTTGCGGATCGCCCCGACGTCCTCGCGCGTCGACGCGCGGCAGGCGCACGGTGACGTCGAAGCGCTTCTCGCCCTCCCAGAGCTCGCTGGCGACGTGGCCGCCCATCGCCGTCTCGATGTAGTCCTGCACGTCGCCGAGATCGAGGTCGTAGCGCGCGAGCGCGACGCGATCGAGGTCGACCGCCGAGCTGCGGCGTCTCGCCCGACTTGACGATGCCCGACGTCGGCGGCGCCGGGCACCTCGGCGATGACGCGCCGTCGGCCTGCTCGGCGGCG
Organism: uncultured Acidobacteriota bacterium; assembly: GCA_963709325.1. Lineage (GTDB taxonomy): Bacteria > Acidobacteriota > Vicinamibacteria > Vicinamibacterales > UBA2999 > VFZN01. Next base: position 3,333,607 of record CAVPVV010000003.1, read on the forward strand.
TCGCTGCAGCTTGTCGAGATCGTCGCCGTAGATCTTGAGCGCGATCTGGCCGAACTGGCCGGAGATGTTCTCGGCGACGTTGTCGCGGATCGGCTGCGAGAAGTTGTACTCGAGGCCGGGGATCTCCTTGAGGTTCGTCGTCCATCTCGGCGACGAGGTCGTCGAGCGTGTGGATGTCCGGCCGCCACTCGTCGAGCGGCCTGCAGCTTGACGAAGACCTCGAGGTTGTTCGGCAGCGTCGGATCGGTGCCGTCCTCGGGCCGGCCGAGCTGCGACAGCACGCTCGACGACTTCGGGCGTGCGCCGCAGCAGCTCGCGTGATCGCGCGGCGTCGAGCTTGCGGCCCTTCGGTGAGCGAGATGTTGCCGGGCAGCGTGAAGGTGACGTAGAGCGACGCCCTCGTTCAGCTCGGGCAGGAACTCGGAGCCGAGTCGCGGCAGCAGCATCGACCGACGGCGACGAGCGCGCACGACCGCGACGATCGAGCACCGGGCCGGGGTTGCGCCATGCGAGACGTCCAGCATCGGGTCGTAGGCGCGCCGCGCCCAGCGCGAGCACCGGCGAGTCGCGGAGCGGCTTCGTGGACCTGCGCAGCGCCGCCGAGCAGAGCACCGGCACCAGCGTGAAGCTGACGAGCAGCGCGCCGACCAGCGCGCTGACCACGGTGTTGGCCATCGGCGCGAAGATGCGGCCCTCGACGCGCTGCAGCGAGAAGATCGGCAGGTAGGCGGCGATGATGATGAGCAGCGAGAACAGCGTCGGCCGCGCGACCTCGCTGGCCGCCGCGAGGATGCGCTGCGATGCAGCGTCTCGGCGGATGGTCCCTCGCCGTCGCGACAGCTTGTGGAACAGGTGCTCGACGAGGATGACCGCGCCGTCGACGATGATGCCGAAGTCGACCGCGCCCATCGAGAGCAGGTTGGCCGACATGCCGCGCACGTAGAGGTAGAGGAACGACGCCGCGAGCGAGAGCGGGATGACGACGCGCCACGATGAGCGAGGCGCGCAGCGACAGCAGGAAGATGAAGAGCACGCAGCGATGACGAGCACCGCGCCCTCGGCCAGGTTGTGGAACACGGTGCTTGAGCGTCGTGTCGACGAGCTCGGTGCGGTCGTAGAACGGCGTCAGCGTGACGCCCTGGCGGCAGCACGCCGCCGTTGACAGCTCGCGATCGCTTCGCGCAGCGCTGTCGAGCACGACCGACGGGTTCTCGCCGCGGCGCATCAGCACGATGCCCTCGACCGCGTCCTCGTCGTCGCCGCGGCGTGACGATGCCCTGGCGCGGCGCGTAGCCGCTCGGCACCGTGGCGACGTCCTTGACCAGGACCGGCACGCCGCCGTGGTGAGCCGACGCGCACCTGCTCGATGTCCGGCAGGTCTGGTGAAGATGCCGAGGCTGCGGATGACGAACATCTCCGCGCCGCGCTCGACGTAGCCGCCGGTGGCGTTGTCGCTGGCCTTCTTCAGCGCGGCGAAGAGGTCGTCGAGCCCGACGCCGAGCGCGGCCATCTTGCGTCGGGTCGGGCTCGACGTGGATCTCCTTGACCAGGCCGCCGTAGGAGACGACGTCGGCGACGCCGGGCACCTGCAGGAGCCGCGGCCGCACCACCCAGTCCTGCAGCGTGCGCAGCGTCATCGGATCGGTGTTCTGGCTGTCCAGCGTGTAGCGATAGACCTCGCCGATCGGCGTCGCCATCGGACCGAGCGTCGGCTGCACGCCTTCGGGCAGCTCCGCCTGCGACGATGCGCTCCGAGCACCTGCTGCCGCGCGCAGCAGCGGGTCGACGCCGTCGTCGAAGGTGAGCGTGACGAACGACAGCCCGAACAGCGAGATGCTGCGCAGCCGGAACAGGCCCGGCGTGCCGTTGAGCGCGCGCTCGAGCGGCAGCGAGACGCGCCGCTCGACCTCCTCGGTCGGCTGCCCGGGGAAGAGCGTGATGACCTGCACCTGCGTGTCGGTCGGATCGGGGAACGCCTCGACCGTGAGGTTCGTGAACGCGTAGTAGCCCCAGCCGGCGATGATCGCGGCCAGGACGAACGGCGCGATCTTGTTCCGGAGCGAGTGGTGGAGCAGCGCGTCGAGCATGGCGATCGGTCGGCGATCTGGCTACTGGGTGACGATCGCGATCTGGTTGTCGAGGAGAATGGCGCCCTGCTCGACGATCGTCTCGCCATCCGCTGAGCCCGGACAGCACCGGCAGCCGCCCTTCGTGCACCGATCCGGCGACGATGTCGCGACGCGAGAAGTGGCCGGGCGCTGTCCTGCACGTAGACGTACTGCTTCTCGCCGTCGGAGACGAGCGCGGTCGCCGGGATCTCGAGCGTCGCGTCCTGGTGCTGGACGATGAAGCGGACCCGCGCGTAGACGTTGGGCCGGAGCCGGAAGTCGGGATTGGCGAGCTTGACGCGCACCGGCAGGGTGTGGCGCTCGGGATCACCGATCGACGACACCATCAGCACGCTTGCCCTGACAGCGTCAAGCCGGGCAGTGACGGCGTGGTCACCTGCGGCGCTGCCGCCGGCGCGGATGTCGAGGGTCTGGCCTTCGAAGACGTCGGCGATGGCCCACACCGAGCGAGAGGTCGGCGACGGTCATCAGCGCGGCCGGCGGCATCGGAACCGACCTGCTGGTTGACCAGGACGTTCTTCTCGACGACCACGCCAGCCCGCGGCGCGGTGACGACCACTTCGTGATTGGCGCCCGGCGCGACGCGCACCGAGGCGAGCTTCTGATCGGCCAGCTGCACGGCGAGCTCGGCCTCGCGCTGGTGCTGTTTTGCGGCAACCAGGTCTTTCATCGGTAGCGCCCGCGACGCGACGGTCGCCTCGACCCGCGCGGTCGTCGTCTTGGCTGCCTCGAGCTCGACCAGCGCCTGCTCACGCTCGGCGCGCAGCTGCGCGATCTCCGGACTGGCCAGCGAGAAGAGCGGCTGGCCGGCGCGGACGATGTCGCCGAGTTCCACCATCACGCTGGTGACTCGCCCAGCCACGGGGACGCCGATCTTCGACGCGAGGGTCTCGTCGATGGAGATGCGGGCCGGCACCGTGTCGGTCATGTGCGTGCCGACCGCGCCAACCGTGGCCAGCCTGATGAACTTCCACTGCGGCGCGCCCTGCTTCACGGCGATCGAGGTGTCGTGGTCCACCGTCATGTCCGCGGACGGTCGATCGGGCGGCGGCTCCGACTCTTTGCACGGCAGCACCGGCGCCAATCAGCGCCACGCCGGCAATCGCCGCGGGGATCCACATCCAGCGCTTCCCCTGCCCCGGTTCGGTATGAGCCGGCGCGGACCGGCCGGTTCGTGGTGAACGGCCATCGGCATTTCATCTACTTGGAGGGCCATGTCGCATCCTGCACGCTGCGGAGCAGCGGGACGTCGAGTCCCAGCACCTGGCGAAGCTGGTTCTCGGTCAGGAAAATCTGGAATTCGAGGTCCATTGCCTTCAGAGCGACCTCGGTGCGGGCGCGGCGGGCGAGCAGCAGATCGGTGGTGCTCAACTCGCCCTGGTTCGACCGCGTCGGATGTGGACTGAAGGATCGCATCGGCCCGCGCCAGCGCGTCGGTGCGGAGCGTGTCGAGCGCGGCGGAGAGCGTCGCATGCCGCGCCCGCAATGCAGTGGCATCGTTCCGGCCGCGGGCCAGTACCGCGTCCGACGTTGCCTGCAGCTCGGTGCGCTCGGCTCTGGCCCGCGCGGCGTCGTACTGACCGTGGTCCGAGGTCGCCAGCGGCAACGTGACCGTGACGCCGAAGGTGCGCGGGTTGTTGCCGGAGACGACGAACCGATCGCGCAGTGTACCCGGCGCCGACGATCGGATCGGGAACCTTGCGCTTGTTGGCAAGTGCCTCGTCCTGTTCGCTCGCCCGGGCCAGCGTCTGCAGCGCCAGGACGTCCGGCCGATCGGCGAGCCGTGCGTCCAGGTCGGAAGCGGCCAGTGCCTCGGCCGGCGGCGCGGCCGCCGCCAGCGCCGCGAGATCGGCGCTGCCGGGATCGCACGGCGCGAACAGCACGCTGGCACACGCGGCAAGGCTGTCAGCGTAATCGGCGCGGCTTTGCGCACGATCGGCTTCGAGCACCTGCGTGTCGAGCTGCAAGCGATCGAGATCGTTGCCGCTCAAGTCGCCGCGCTCGAAACGAGTGCGCTGCAGATCGAGAATCTGCCGCGCGGTATCGAGGCCCTCCTGCAACGCCGCTTGCCGGCTCTTCAGGTACAGGACCCGTCCGATCGCTTCACGGGCATCGGCGAGCGAACCGCCAAGGGCATCGGTGAGCGCGTGCCGTTGCGACGACAAGCGAAGATCCGCCGCCGTGATGCGCAGCGATCGCTTGCCGATTTCGAATTGCTGGGCGATGTTGAGCCCGTAGTTCAGCGAGTTCTCGGTGCCGATGCCGGGCGGGTTGGTGTCGGCGATCGGCAGGCCGCCGAGACCGACGCCAACCTGCAGGTTGGGCCGGAGCCCGGCGGTGCCGACGAGCGCTTGCGCCTGGGCGACCCGCGCGGCGGCGGCACCGGCGTCAAGGCTGTGGGCGGCGAGCCAGTTGGCGAGCGCCGCCGGCTCCCGAAGGAGGTCGGCGATGGGCGCGGGCCCGGGGGGCACTGCTGCGGCCCGCGTCATCGCCGGGGGGGTGGCCTGTGCGAATACTTCCAGCGGTGCGGTCGCCATGATCAGCCCCACCACCCATCGTCGCCACGACTCCGTTCGCACCAGACGCGCAAGCCTCCGCGCCGACACTGGTCGGCTCAGCGTCGAGGGTGCATCCGCCGTGCCGATCGCCGGCGTTTGGGTGGTGCGTTGAAACCGGCCTGATCCGCGCGTACTCGAGGGCCGGGGCAGGCGTCGGGAGAGCCGCGATATAAGAATCTTTCACGGGATGTTTCGCTCCGACACTCGCGCCCGCTTGCGCCAACGTTCGCGGCTCGGTCTGGTCCGGGTTGCCCACCGTGTGTCGTACCGGCCGCCCTATCCCTGGACGCAGCTCGTCCGGTTCCTGGCGGCGCGTGCGATCCCCGGCGTCGAATGCGTATCGGACGAGAGCTACAGGCGGACGCTCGACGTCGGCGGTACGCCGGGGTGGTTCGAGGCGCGGCAGTCTCCCGAGCGGTGCCGGATCGACGTGGATCTCTGGCTGCCCCGTGGAATGAAGCTGCCCGCGGGTGCCATCGAGCGAATCGATCGCATCTTCGACGTCAGCGCCGATCCCGCGGCGATTGCCGCGCACTTCGCGACGGATCCGCTGCTCGGTCCGCGCACGCGACATCTGCCCGGCCTTCGGGTGCCGGGCGCGTGGGACCTGTTCGAGCTCGGCATCCGGGCGATACTCGGGCAGCAGGTGACAGTGAAAGGCGCGTCGACGCTCGCAGGTCGGCTCGTCTCGCTGTGCGGCCGAAGGATCGCGATCGAAGACGCGGGGTTGTCGCACGTGTTTCCGCGCGCCGCCGATGTCGCCGCCGCCGACCTTTCTGCGCTGGGTGTGCCGACCCGCCGCCGTGAGTCGCTCCGCGCGTTTGCGGCGGCGTGCGCGTCGGGAGCGGTGTCGGCGGATCGGCCGGACCTGCCAGAAGCGCTGCTCGCGCTTCCCGGTTTCGGCGACTGGACGGTGCAATACGTCTTGATGCGCGCGTGCGGCGATCCCGATGCGTTCCCCGCGTCCGATCTGTGGCTGCGGCGCAGTGCTGGCGCGGCGAACGTCAGGGCGCTCGTCGCGCGAGCTAACGCCTGGCGTCCGTTCCGCGCCTACGCTGCGATGTACCTGTGGCAGGTCCTCGCCTCAGAAGACCGGTGACCAGGTCGTTACCGGTTCCGCCGACATCCCGCTGACCGTGCCGGTGAGATTGCCCCAGACAATGGCGTCCGGCGCCACCGAGTACCAGTCGGCCTCATTGCCGTAGAGCACGCCGCCGCCCGAGCTGAGGCCGAGGACCGAGTTGCCCCAAACGATCGCGTTGCCCCAGACGATGGTGTTGCCCCACACGATCGCGTTGCCCGAGACAATCGCGTTGCCCCAGACGATCGTGTTACCCCAGACGATCGCCTGCGCCCAGGCCGGTTCGTTGACGTAGACGAGATCGCCCTCGAGCTCGGTTTCACCCCAGAGAACGCGCTGCGACCACGAGAGCGTCTCACCACCGGAGAGGCCGGTGGTCGCCGAGACTCCGGACCGCAGCCACCACGAGTTACGTGCGCGGGTCGGATCGATTGACCTGGCCAGCGCGATCGCTCCGGCGGCGTTCAGCGATCCCGCGCCCTGGGTGAGCTGATCCACGCCGTCGAGCGGGGCCGCCGTGTACTGGAGGATCGCCTTGAGGGCGTTCGGACTGAGCGAAATACGGCTGCCATTGGTCGAGCGGCTCGCCTCGATCATCAGGGCCACGACGCCGCTCGTCACCGACGCCGCCATGCTCGTGCCGCTGAGCGTCATGTAGGTCCGGGTCGCGACGTCGACCCGATACGCCGGAAAGGCCTGGTAGAGGTCGCTCTTCTTGGCCATGAACGAGACGATGCGGCGGCCGGGGGCCACCAGGTCCGGCTTCGCATACCCGTCGTACCAGGTCGGCCCCCGCGAGCTGAACGGGGCGACCTGATCGTCGGTGCGTGTCACCGTATTGCGGGTGTCCACCGCGCCCACCGTGATCGCCGACGGCGCGTTGGCGGGAGAGGTGATGCCGGCATAGCCGGTCTGACCGGTCGCCGGGTTAGTGCCGTTGTTGCCGGCGGCGATCACGACCACGATGCCGGCGCGGACCGCCCGCTCCACAGCCTGGACCAGCGGATCGGTCGCGGCAGGCTCGAGGATGACATGGCCCAGCGACAGATTGATGACGTCGATGCCGAGCTGTTGCTTGTTGCGGACCGCAAAATCCAGAGCCTGGATCACGGTGCTGGTGTTGCCGGTACCGTCCTTGTCGAGGACCCGCATGCCGATGAGCCTCGCGCCCTTGGCGATGCTGCGATAGCGCGCGTCGCTCTTGTCCTGCAGATCCATGATCATGCCGGCGACGTGGGTGCCGTGCCCGAACGGGTCCACCGCCTTCGCCGAAGCTCCACCCTTGTCAACGAAGTCGTAGAACGCGGCGAGCGGCAGTTCCGGGTTGGCGACGATGCCCGAGTCGAGGACGGCGACGCCGACGCCGGCGCCGGTGAAGCCGTTGGCCGGCAGCCCCAGCGTCGCCAACAGCTTGTTGTCGTTGAGCATCGGAATCGTCTCGACCGTCGCCTGGAAGCTCGCGCACCGGCGCGTCGAGCGAGACGTGCGCGACCCGCGCGTCCGCGGCAATCTCGTTCAGGGCCGAGTCGGGTACGTCGGCGACCAGCGTGTCGATCAGGGGCTGATCCGCGACGTCGCTGTGCGCGTGCCGGCCGAGCTCGTTCCTGACCTCGTCGCGATGTCCCTGGGTTGGGGTGACGATGACCTTGACCGTCGAACCCGAGGCCCGCGCGGCGAGGCGGGCCAGCGCCCGATCGAGCTTGGCTGGAGCGGCGTCGGGTCGTCCGCCTTTCGCCGCTGGCGTGCTCGATACCGTCAGCGACAGTGCCGCCCCAACGAGGACGCCGACGCTCAGAAACCGTTCTAGACGCTTCGTCATACCTGCTCTCCGATACCTGACACCGCCACCCGTTCGACCTCTCGACGCCAAACCGATCCCGAGCCGTTCACGATGACGAGGCCATCGCCACTGACGACGCCGGCGCCGCGCCCGCGGCGGCGCCCTGCAGGTAGCGGCTGACACTGCGCACTACCGCGACTCGCTGGGCCGCCTCGGATCGAGGTCCGTAGACGGCGATCACCGCCGGACGCCCGCCGACCTTGACCGGCACGCTCGTGCAGCTCAAACCGGCGATGGAATCGGCAGGGAGGACGAATCCGAGATCGAGCACCGCATCGGTGTCGTCCACCGCCGTGCAGTGCGCGCAGGCCCATCCGCTGACGCCCCGCCCGATCTCCAGCCGATGGCCGATCACCTCCTTGGCGAAGGGACCGCGCGCGACCCGCGCAACGAGGGTCGACCCATTTCCCTCGAGCTCGTAGATCACCGACAGGCAGCCGCCGAGCAGATCGCCAAGCAATCGGGCCAGCGGCTCCCCGGCCGACACCTGGGCCATCGGCTCGACGCGACGCCGGATCCCGCTGGCGGTCGCGGCCACGACCGGCGCGCGGCTGTCCCCGGCGGTCTCGAGTCCGGCGGCGGCGGCGAGCTTGTCCTGGATGGCGATGAACAAATCGACGATCGCCGCGTCGTACATGCGACCGCGGCGCTCTCGCAGAATCGCGAACGCCTCGTCGCGGGACATCGCGGCGCGGTACGGCCGGTCCGAGGTCAGCGCGTCGAAGCAGTCCACGACCATGAGGATGCGCGCGCCAATCGGAATGTCCTCGCCGCTGATGCCGTCGGGATAGCCGGTGCCGTCCCAGTTCTCGTGGTGGTGCCGCACGATCGGAACCACCGGGAACGGGAACTCGACGGTTGAGAGAATCTCCACGCCAATGGTCACGTGCTTCTTCATCTCGTCGAACTCGGCCGGCGTCAGCTTTCCGGGCTTGTTGAGGATGTGCTCGGGCACTCCGATCTTGCCGACGTCGTGCAGCAGCGCGGCGGCTTCGAGCGACCGGAGCAGTCCCGGATCCGTCAGGCCCAGCTCGCGCGCGACACCGAGCACGTACACCTGGACACGACGCAGATGGCCGTGCGTGACCTGGTCTTTGGCGTCCACGGCCGCCGCGAACGCTTCGATCGTCGACGCGTAGGTGCGGTTCATCTCCTCCAGGTGACGCAGTTGGTCATCGGAGCGGGCCAGCGACGTGCGAAACATGTGGTAGACGATGACCGGCAGCGGCAACACGGTGAGCATCGCCAGCGACCCGGCCGTGCCGGTCAGCAGCGCCACCAACAGTCCGACATAGCCACCGGCCGCGGGGCTCACCCACAGACCGGCGAAGTGTTCGCGCCAGACCGCCACGACCGACGAGCCCTGCTCGAGCGCAACCGCGCCGGCAACCAGGCCGCTGTTGAGCAGGAAGAACAGCAGCACGCCGACGACGCTCGACAGCACCATGGTCGGAATGTCCGGTGCCAGCGCCGGCAGCGGCAATCCAAGCAGCCCGAACGCGATCTCGCCAGCCGCCCACATCGCCAGCGACAGCGCCGCGGTGTTGAAGACGACGCGGTGCGGCGCCCCGCCCAGTCGAAACGAGATCGCGATCGTGTCGAGTGCGACAGTCAACGCGGCGAACTCAGGGCCGTACAGAAAGAGGGCCGACAGCGTGAATGCGTCCCCGAGTGAGAAGCTTGCCGAGATCGATCGCAGTCGCAGCACCATCAGGCCGCTGAACGTGGCGAGCAGCGCCAGCACGATCGCCATTGGATGGAGCGCGATTGTGAACACGCGCGCGATCGAGTAGAGAAGAACCGCGATGCCGGCCGCGTCGACGACCCACACGTAGGGCCACATTAGCGGTCGCCGTTCGACGGCCCCGATCGCATTCGTCATCGCGCGGCGAATTTTGCAAGGACGATTCCCGCGCCGCCGAAGGCGACGACGTGCAGATGCGTCGGCCCGATGTTTCATCCTGAGGCGGCAGGCTGGACAGCTGTCCCTTTCTCGGACGTGCAGAAACGTGCGTCGGGTGAGCGATCATGGGGCATGCTCCTCGCCACCATCGCGCGTCTTCGGGTCGGCGCCATCCTTTGTCTGCCGTTCGCAGCCGGCGCCTTCGTCATCCTGTCCGCCGACGACCAGCCGGCGGCGGCCGACTTGCTCGTGAGGGTCGGCCTCACCGCCGACGAAGCGGGCCGCGCGCGGGCCGGTCAGGCCGTCGTCCGTTCGCTTCCGGCCAACGCGGCGACGGAGGTGGTGGCGGCCGGCGCGATCAGGATCAAGGGCGATCTCGAGCGGCTGGTGGTATGGCTGAAGGACATCGAGGATTTCCGCAAGGCGCTCGGCACCGAGAACATCGGCGCGATCGGCCGGCCGCCGGCGGCATCGGACTTCGGGCGAGGCGCAATCATCGACCCGGACGCGCAAAGCCGGCTCGCCGCGTGCGCGGCCGCCTACCAGTCCGGGGGGGACGCCTCGCTGGGCGCCTGCCACGAGTCGCAACCGTCGCAGCCGTTCCAGGCGGAGTTCCAGGACATGCTGCGCCGCGCCACGACGCTCTGGAACCTGGCGTATCCGTTCGCGAAGTACCTCGAAACGTTTCCGCGGGAACGTCCGCCCGACCTCGAGGAGCGCTTCTACTGGACGCTCGAAAGCGGCGGGCGTCAGCCGATCACCACGCTCCACCACGTCGTGCTTCAGCGCCTCGCCGACAAGAGCCTGCGGCTGGCCGACAAACAGTTCTACGCGAGCCGGGATTTCGATGCGGCGCTGCTCGTCGGGCAGGCCACGCCGGTGCCGGGCGGCGGTTTCGACCTGGTGGTCGGCGTGCGGGCGCGCAGCGGACGGCTGGCTGGTGTCGCCGCCCGGGTTCTCCGCAGCCGCATCGAAAAGGAGCTGGCCAACGCCCTCGCGATGTATCTCGACTGGATGCAGCGCAACTACGCGCTCGGCTGACGCCTCTGATCTCAGCCGCGCGAGGTCGTCCAGCATCGCGAGGACCTCCCCGCCTCCGCCATCTCACCCGGTCGCGCGGACGGCCCCCGGATCGTTCGAGGGAACAATCACCTCGCCAGGTGCTGCCGGCCGGTGAGCTTGCGGCCCGGTTACGCGCTCGGCGGCATTGCCGCCGGCATCGACACGGACGCTTCGCAGCCGCGCCCACGCGGTCCCGCAGCGAGCGCGAGCGAGCCGCCCTGCCGCTCGACCATCGTGCGCGCGATGGCGAGCCCGAGCCCGGTGCCCTCCGGCGCGTGGGTGCGGGCGCGCCCGCCACGATAGAACCGCTCGAAGAGGCGGGCTGGCTCGACGTCGTCCAATCCGATCCCGTGGTCGACGATCTTCACGACGGCGCGCGGCTCGAGGCCTGGCGCCCGCTCACCACCGTCAAGGGAGATCAGGACGTCACCGCCGGTGTGCGAGTACTTGATCGCGTTGTCCAGCAGGATCACCAGCGCCCGCTGTAGCGAGACGGCGTCACCGGAGACGGGCACCGGCGCGGCCGGCAGCCGCGTGCACACCGAAACCGCGCGCGCCTGGGCGGCCGGCGTCAACTCGGCGATCGCTTTGCAGATGCGATCGCGGACGTCGAAGGTTGCCGGTGAGCTGGCCGGCTCGAGGCCGGCATCGATTCGCGCCAGTACCAGCAAATCGTCGATCAGCGAGGAGAAGTGCTGGGCCTGGCTGGCGACGTCGGCGAGCGCGGCCCGGTACTCGTCCGGCCGCCGTTCGTGGCGGAGCGTGACCTCGGCGGTCGTTCGCATCAGCGACACCGGCGTCCGCAGCTCGTGAGAAGCCTCTGCGGTGAAACGCACGATGTCGCCAACCGCTGCCTCGAGCCGCGCGAGCACGTCGTTGAACGTGCCTGCGAGCCGCCGCAGCTCGTCGTCGGCGCGCGGGAGCGCGAGCCGTCGATCGAGGCTCCGCACGGTGATCTCACGGACCGCAGTGGTGATCTGATCCACCGGCGCAAGGGCCCGGCGACTGACCCAGTAGCCACCGGCTCCGGCGAGCGCGATGGCGAGGGCGAGGAGCAGCACGAGCCACTCGTGGAAGCGGTTGAGCGCGGCGTAGGCCGGGCCCATCGGCGCGGCGACGGTCACGTCGTAGCGCTGGCCGTGGGTCTCGAGTGTGGCTGCGGCTACCCGAAAGGGAAATCCCCCGATCATGCGGTCGGCCGGCCCTCTATTGCCGTTGGTCACTCGCGGCAGCTCGGACCAGCCGGGAATCAGCGGCCGGCACAACACGTTGCCCCCGCCATCGGTGACCTCGAGCAAGGCTTCGCCCTGCGTGAGCTCGGCGTACTCGCCGAACTCTTCGCGCAGGTCGTCAACCGTAAGGTGCGTGTCTGGATTCTCGAGAAACGCCCGCACGCCTTCGATACGGGCTTCGAGATTGGCATCGGCCGCGTGAATCATGCTCTGCGTGGACAGCCACCAGCTGCCGCCGGCGAAGAGCACCATCGCGACGCCGAGCACGCTGAGGTACCACGCCGTGAGCCGCACGCCAATCGAGGCGGTCGTCATGCGTCGCTCCGAATGCAGTAGCCGACTCCGCGAACGGTGTGGATGAGCGGCGCGTGGTCCGGGCCGTCCACCTTGAGCCGGACCAGCCGGACGAATGCGTCGAGGGTGTTCTCCTCGACGTCGCGTTGCGGTCCCCAGACCCCCTCGATCAAGGCCTGGCGTGTCACCACGCGGCCGGCGCGTCGCATCAGGTACTCGAGCAGGCTGAATTCCGTGCGCGTGAGCGCCAGAGCGGTGCCTGAGCGTGCGGCCTGGTGCGTCGCCGGATCCAGGGTCAGGTCCGCGACCCTCAGCGCGACGCCGTGTACCGACGGCCCGCGGCGCGCCAGCGCTCGCAGCCGCGCGAGCAGGATGTCGAAGGCGAACGGCTTGGTGAGATAGTCGTCGGCGCCGGCGTTGAGTCCCTGGACGACGTCCGCGCTGGCGTCGCGGGCGGTCAGGAGCAGCACTGGCGTACGAATGCCGGCGGCGCGCAGCCGCCGTACCACCGCAAACCCATCCACGTCCGGAAGCATCACGTCGAGCACGATCGCGTCGAACTCCGACGCGCCGCTGATCTCGAGCGCCTTCTGTCCAGTCGAGGCGCGGTCCACGACGTGGCCTTCCTCGGTCAGCCCGCGCTGCAGCAGCGCCGACATTCGCGGATCGTCCTCCACGAGGAGGAGGTGCATCTCGACAGCATTCTCACTCAGTTTTCGGCGGGGAGACCTTGCTTTCAGGCAATCTTCAGATTGGAATGCTTGACTGAATCCGTGCGGCATCGGCTGATGATGGTGGCTGTTGCGCTCGCGCTGCTGCGGGGAGCGCCGGCTGCAGCGCAGCTTGGCCTCAGCGATGCGCTGACGCTGCAACGTGCCCTCGATCAAGCATTGGCGAAGAATCCGACCATCGCCGCGGCCCGGCTGCACCGCGCCGTGACGGTAGCAGGTCTCGACGTGCTGCGTGAGCGTCCCAATCCTGAAACGACACTCGAGCTCACGCGCGAAACGCCGCGCCAGGCGGTTGGCGTTGCCTGGCCCCTCGAACTCGGCGGCAAGCGAAGCAAGCGCGTCGCGGTGGGCGAGGCCACGATCCGATCCGGCGAGGCCGAGTTGACCGTGACAATCGCGGAGATTCGTTCCGACGTCCGGCGCGCGTACTCCGACGTGCTCGTGACCGCGGCCCGGCTCGCCGTGCTGCTGGAATTACAGGACCTCTCCAGGCGGGCGCGCGACACCGCACAGGCCCGATTCGACGCCGGTGACGCGCCCCGGCTCGAAGTGCTCCAGGCTGACCTCGCCGTCGGCGCGACCGAGAACGAGGCAGCGGCGACCGAGGGAGCAGCCAGAGCGGCGCGGACGCGGCTCAACGCACTGCTCGGCGAGCCGCTCGACGCGGATCTGCGGCTTGCCGATCCGCTCTTCACCGACGCGACGATGCCCGCCGGCGCGGCCCTCGACCTGGCACGTTCCAGCAGCAGCGAACTGCGGCTGCTCGATCGGCGGATCGAGGAGCAGCGGGCGAGACTCGAGCTCGCCAACGCGCTCCGGACACCCGACGTCGTGCCCTCGGCCAGCCTGACGCACGACTCGCAGCCCGAGTTCGACTACGGGTGGCGGGCCGGAGTTGCGATCGTCCTGCCCGTGCTCAGCACGCACAAGGCCGGCGTTCGAGTGGAGCAGGCGACGCTCGACGAGCTCACCGCGACCCGGCAGGCGGTCGACACGCGCATTGCCGGAGACGTCACGGCGGCGGCTGTCGCCGCGGACGCCGGGCGAGCCGCCTACATCCGCTACCGCGACGCGATCCTGCCGCAGGCCGAGCAGGTCGAGCAACTCGCGCAAGACTCTTATCGCCTCGGACAAACCGGCATCGCGGCCCTGCTGCAGTCGCTGCAGGCGGCACGCGATCTTCGGCTGCGCTCGATCGACGCGGCCGCGCAGTTTCGCGGCGCGGTCGCCGACCTCGAACGCGCCATCGGAGCGCCGCTGCCATGACGATCGGCGATTGGACCTGGCGAGCGGTTGTCATCGCCGTGTGCGGCGTGCTCGCAGCCGCGTGCGGAAAGGCGCCCGAAGAAGAAGTCGAAAGCGAATCGATCGTGGAGGTGCGGACCACGGCCGCCACGCTCGGCGACATCACCGCCGTGGTCCGGGCGACCGGGGTCGTCGCTCCAGCCCCTGGGGCTGACCTGGTGGTCGTGGCGCCAGAGCCGGCGCGCATCGCCGAGATCCCGCATGCCGTCGGAGAGGCGGTCAGGACCGGTGACTTGCTGGTTCGGTTCGACATCCCGGGAACGCGCGCGGAAGTCCAGAAGCAGCAGGCGGAAGTGGTTCGGACCGAGGCAGCCGTCCGGACAACCCGGGCGGCGGAAACACGCGCAACAGAGCTGTTCGAGCGTGGGGTGGCGGCGCGCAAGGAAGTCGAAGAAGGATCGCGAGCCGTTGCCGATGCGGAAGCGGCCCTTGCCGAAGCGCGCGCGGCGCTCTCCGCGGCTGAGGCAGTGGCCGCCCGCGCCGAGGTGCGCGCGACGTTCAACGGCGTGGTCGCGAAGCGGCAGCACAACCCCGGCGATCTCGTGGAACCCTCGGCGTCCGACCTCGTGCTTCGCGTGATCGACGTTCGCCGTCTCGAGATCGTCGCCGCGGTGCCGCTGGCCGACACCACGCGCATCGCGGTGGGAGCGCCGGCGCACCTGGACGGAGCGGCGGCGCCGGCTGGCGAACTTGAGCTGTCCGTCGTGGCGACGCCGCCCGCGGTCGAGACCGGCACCGCCACCGTACCCTTCAGGCTGCGCGCGGCGAAGGAGATCCCCTGGCCGGTCGGTACGCCAGTGCAAGTAGGGATCGACGCCGAGCATCACACGCACGTCGTACTTGTCCCGCGCGCCGCCATCGTTCGCGATGGCGACGACACCGCCGTGTTCGTGGCGCGCGACGACAAGGCCCACCGGCAGCCGGTGACCGTCGGTCTGAGCGACGCCGAGCGTGTCGAAATCGTCAAGGGGATCTCGGCTGGCGACGCCGTCATCGTCGACGGCCAGGCCGGGCTGCCCGACGATGCGACGATCCATGCGACCGCAGCCGGCGAGCCCGAACCGCGCGAGCCGGCGGATCGAGACCGCGTCAAAGGGAGCCGGTGATGAGTCTGGTCGCCGGCGTCCTGCACCAGTCGCGAGCGATCGCTCTCGTCACTGCGCTGCTGGTCGTGGGCGGCGCCATCGCCGCGTTCTCGCTGCCCAGCGGAATCTATCCACCGCTGGAGTTCCCGCGCATCGTCATCGTCGCGCATACGGGCACCTTGCCGCCGCGATCGATGTCGCTCATCGTCACCAGGCCGATCGAGCAGGTGGTGATGGCAGTGCCCGGCGTCCGGCGCGTGCGCTCGCGGAGCATCCGTGGCGCCGCGGAGATCTCGGCCCAGTTCGCGCCCGGCACCGACATGGTGGTTGCGCTGCAGATGGTCCAGAACCGGATTGCGGAGCTCGGCGGTGAGCTGCCCGCCGACACCCAGCTCCAGATCGAACGGATGACGCCCGCGATCTTTCCCGTGTTCATCCTGAGCCTGACCGGAACGCTGCCGACAGCGGATCTCTACGACTACGCCAACTACGTCGCGAAACCGGAGATCGCTCGCGTCCCGGGCGCCGGGCTCATCGACGTCCAGGCCAGCGACACGAGGGAGATCGAAGTGATCCTCGATCCGGGGCGGCTCGCTGCGACCGGGCTGACCGTGGTCGACGTCTCCGACGCGCTGAAGGCCCAGAACGCGATGCTGCCGGTCGGCCGCTTCCAGGAGGGCGGGCTGCAGCACCTGACCCTGGCCAACGGTCTCTGGACCGATCCATCGCAGATCGCCGACGCGCCGGTGAAGATCACCAACGGCACCACGGTTCGCGTTGCCGACATCGGCACCGTCACACGCGGTGCACCCGATCGGACCCTGCTGGTCACCGGCAACGGCCGCGATGCGGTCTCGATGAGCATCAGCCAGCAGATCGGCTCCAACATCCTTGATCTGAAGGCCGGCGTGGACGCGGCCCTGGCCAGGCTGACGCGCACGCTACCAGCCGGCATCAAGATCAGCCGCGTCTACGACCTCGCCGAGTTCGTCGAGGAATCGATCGGCAGCGTCCGCGACGCGATTCTCATCGGCGGCGTGCTGGCGGTGCTGGTCCTGATCGCGTTCCTCCGCGACTGGCGGCTGACCGCGGTTGCCGCTGCGACACTCCCGATGGCGGTCCTGCCGACCTTCCTCGCGATGTGGCTGTTTGGCGGGACGATCAACCTGATGTCGATGGGCGGGTTGGCGGTCGCGATCGGACTTGTGATCGACGACGCGGTGGTCGTCGTCGAGAACATTCATCGGGTGGCGGGCGTCGGCGGCCGCGGCATCGCCGAGGCGGTCGAGCAATTGATGGCGCCGCTCGTCAGCTCCACGCTCACCACGGTTGTCGTCTTCATGCCGCTCGGGCTGCTGTCCGGCGTACCCGGCCAGTTCTTCCGCGCGCTCTCGCTCAGCCTGTCGGTCGCAGTGCTCGTATCGCTGGCGCTGGCGGTTGCCGTCGTTCCGCTGATGGCGCGGAGCGCGTTGGCCCGGCACCGTCCGATCGGCGAGCGCCACGCACGGCTCGATCGTGCCTACGAGCGGATTCAGGGTGTGATGCTCAGGCGGCCCGCGGTAGCGGTCGGCGCGGCGGTGGTCCTCGCACTCGTCACCGGGCTGCTGTTCATGCAGATCGGCACCGGGTTCTTTCCGGCCGCTGACGAGGGCGGGTTCGTGCTCGACTACCTGACGCCCGCCGGCAGCGCACTGGGGGAAACGGATCGTCAGGTCCGCGCCATCGAAAGGGTGATCGCCGACACACCCGAAGTCCGCTCCTATTCGCGCCGCACCGGATCCGAACTCGGGTTGTTCGCGACGGCGCAGAACACCGGCGATATCCTCGTGCGCCTGAAGCCGCGGAGCGAACGCGAGCGGTCGTCCGAGGAGATCATCGCCGACGTACGCGAGCGCGCCCACGCGGCGGCGCCGCTCGTCGAACTGGAGTTCATTCAGCTGCTCCAGGACATGCTCGGCGATCTCGAAGGCAACGCCGAGCCGATCGAGGTGAAGATCTTCGGTGACGATCCGGACCGCCTCGCGGAGCTTGCCGAGCCGGTCGAGGAGATGCTGCAGTCGATTGATGGCGTCGTGGACGTCGTCGGCGTGCAGCGCGGAAATCCTGAAGTCACCTGGAACATCGATCCGGTTGCCGCCGGCCGATATGGACTGACGGTCGAACAGGTGTCCGACCAGATGGCCGGCAACTGGCTTGGCGAGGTGGCGACCAATCTCCGGCTTCCGGATCGCACGGTGCCGGTGCGCGTCCGGCTGCCTGATGCCGTTCGCTTCGACCCCGACCGTTTGCCGGACACGCTCATCCGCCCGGCCAATGGCGCGCCGATTCCCGTGTCGGCGCTGGCGAGGATGACCCGCGAGAACGGGCAGGGGGAGTTGCGCCGCGAAAACCTGCGCCCGATGGCAGTCGTGAGCGGACGTCTCGAAGGCGCCGATCTCGGGACCGCCGTGGCCCGAATTCGCTCCGGCCTCGACAAGCTCGCCCTGCCAATCGGCTACACCTACGAGATCGGCGGCCAATATCAAGCCCAGGCCCAGGCGTTTCGAGAGCTGCTGATGGTCTTCGGCCTCGCCGTCCTGCTGGTCTTCCTGGTGCTGGTCGTGCAGTTCCGAGCCTGGCTTCCGGCGCTGCTCATCCTCGTCGCCGCGCCGCTCTCGCTCGGTGGTGCGCTGCTCCTGCTGTGGGCGACGGACACCGACCTCAACATCTCCTCGGCAATGGGGTTGATTCTCCTCGTCGGCCTCGTCGTGAAGAACGGCGTGATGCTGCTCGATGCATCCGAGAAGCTGCAGGAGGCGGGCGAGCCGCTCGAGTCGGCGATCGCGCATGCGGGCAGGATTCGGCTGCGGCCGATCCTGATGACCACTTTCTGCACGCTGTTCGGTCTTCTGCCGCTGGCGTTCGGTGTCGGCGCCGGCGCGGAGCTGCAGAAGCCGCTCGCGCTGGCGGTGATCGGCGGCCTCGCGCTCTCGACGCCCGTGACCCTGCTCGTCGTTCCTGGGTTGTACGCCGCATTTCGGAGGATCACATGAACCGAGCCCTGTTGCCCGCGTGTGCCCTGGCCTTCGCTACGGCCGCTCTCGGCGGTGTCTCTGCGCGCGACGCCGAGCATCGGCTGCTCAACGAGATCTCAATCGGCGGTGAAGGCGGGTGGGACTACATCATCGGTGACCCGTCGGCACATCGCCTCTACGTGTCCCACGCGACCCAGATCGTCGTCGCGGACATGACCTCTGGCGACATCGTCGGCCGCATTCCTGACCTGCCCGGGGTCCACGGCATCGCGCTGGCGCCGCGGCTGGGGCGCGGCTTCACCAGCAACGGCCGCGCGAACTCATCGACGATCGTCGATTTGAAGACGCTGCAGCCGCTCGGCACTGTGCCGACCGGCGCCAACCCCGACAGCATCAGGTACCTCGAAGATCGAGGCGAGGTCTGGACCTTCAACCACAGCGACGGCAGCATCACCGCGTTTACCGCGAACGACGGCAAGGTCGTCGCGACCATCCTCGTCGGCGGCGCGCTCGAGGAAGCCGTCGAAGACGCAGCCGCGGAGCGGGTGTACGTGAACGTCGAAGACAAGGCCGTCATCGGCGTGGTGGATACGAAGCAGCATGCGCTGGTCGCGACGTGGCCCATCCCGAAGTGCGAGGAGCCGACCGGCCTCGCGTTCGACGAACAGAACCACCTGCTGCTCAGTGCCTGCCAGGGAAGCATGGCCGTTGTGGACAGCCGCAGCGGGACAGTTGTGACGCGGTTTCCGATCGCCGAAGGTGTGGATGGCAACGGCTTCGACCCGATAACCAGGATGGCATTTGCGTCGAGCGGCCGGGGTGTGCTCACAATTGCCCACCAGGATTCACCGCGGGCGTTCACGGTGGTGCAGACACTCGCGACCCGGCCGTCGGGCCGGACGATGTGGCTGGACCCGACCTCGCATCGCGTCTACGTGCCAGCTGGCACGCAGGCGCCGGGCGCGAATGGCCGTCCGTCGGTGGTGCCTGGATCGTTGAAGGTGCTCGTCCTAGGCGCCGGGGACTGAGATTGAAGGGGAGGGTGACGTGCGGACGGTCGTTTGTCTCATTGGCATCCTGTTTTCGGCGCACATCGCGGCCGCGCAGCCGGCCGCTCCCCCAAGTCCCGCTCAACAGACCGAGGCCGCGTCCGCTGCCGGCGACCAGACAGTCACGCTCCTCGAGCTCTTCACAGGCCTCGGGCACGATCTGACGCGGCTGCCCTCCACCGGCAACGCCCTGACGCTCGCGGCCGGTGGCGCGCTCTCGATTGCGGTGCACGAGGAAGATGCGAGCCTCACGAGGCGGGCCCACGCGTCTGAGCCGCTGGACGAGGTGTTCGACGCGGGCGCAAAGACCGGCAGCGGATGGTTCCAGGTCGGTGGCGCGGTGGCTGTATACGCGGTGGGCCGGATCGGCAAATACGGGCGGATGACCGAAGTCGGCGCCGATCTCGTGCAGGCGCAGGTCCTGAATACCGTGATGACCACCGGCCTGAAGGTCGCGGTCGATCGCACCCGGCCCGATCAGGGGAAATACTCGTTCCCCTCAGGTCACACCTCGTCGACGTTTGCGTCCGCGACAGTGTTGCAGCGCCAGCTCGGGTGGAAGGTCGGCGCGCCGGCCTATGCGGTCGCGCTGTACGTGGGCGCGTCACGCATGACCGAGAACCGCCACTTCGCGAGCGACATCATCTTCGGCGCCGCGCTCGGGGTGGTGGCGGGACGGACCGTCACCGTCGGTCACGGCGGCGGCCGGTTTGCGCTGGCGCCGACGCTGGTTCCGGGCGGCGCCGCCGTCATGTTCAACCACCTCAACTGACGCGGACGTCATCACCGGAACAGTCGAGTCGGATCGGTACGCCGCGCCGATCCGCCTAGAATCGGCGTGTGGCCGCACGGGCCGCTGTGAGACGTCATGGAACCCAGCAGCCCTTATCGCCCTCGCGTGTCGCGCGAAACGCGGCTGTTGCTCACTGCTGGCATCGCTGCCCTGGCGGTGCTCTGGCTGCTCGCCCGCATCCGGTTCCAGGATCGCCCGATCACGCCCAACCCGGTGCCAGCTGTCCTCAGTCAGCTCGGAAACGGTCCGCATTTCGATGAGCTCGCCTCGGACCTCGCGCAGCTGCAGTCCACGCTCGACCCGCTGCTGGTGATGATCCGGCCCGCTGCCGGCGCTCTGGACAGCCCCGGAGTTCTCGCCATCAAGTGGCGAGACGATTTGGCGATCGGGCTGGCGGCCAAACATGTGCCGGAAGCCGACAACGTTTCCGCACGCGATCCGGCCTCCGGAATTGCGGTCTTCAAAGTACAAGCCGATTCCGCCGTAACGCCGCTGACGCCCTGGGCGGCGCGGCGGCCGCAGCAGCCCCGATTCTTCGCAGTGGCGGAAGCAGGGTTCGAGCGGCCGGTTCTCCGGCCGGTGTTCGTCGGCGGGCTCGTAGCCGTGGACACGCCGTTATGGTCTCAGCCGGTCTGGCGGGTACCGGGTCGCGTCGATCTGGGCGCCGGCTCGTTCGTGTTTACCAGCAGCGCCGAGCTCGTCGGCCTGGTCGTCAACTCGGACGGCGGACCGTTGATCGTTCCAGCCCAGACGCTCTTCGAGGAAGCGTCCCGGCTGCTCGATCGCTCGCCGGCGGAGCGGGGAACGATCGGCCTCGCGGCGCAGGAGCTGACGCCGGCTCTCAGCGCGGTAACCGGCGCGTCAAACGGCGTCATCGTCACGTGGGTCGATCGCGCCGGCCCCGGCGCCGACGTTCGTATCGGTGATGTCGTCGAAGCGGTTGACGGTCAGCCGCTGATCTCACGCAAGCAGTGGGAGGTGTGGTCGGCCAGGCTGCGCGCCGACGCGACGGTCACGCTGCGCATCCGGCGACGCGCGGACGTGCTCGAGAAGACGATCACCGCTGCAGCGGTCGCGCACGAAGCGCCGCGCGAGCGCCCGCTCGGTCTCGCGCTTCGGCCACGACGCGGACTCGGCGTCGAGGTCGTATCGGTCGAGCCTCGTTCGGCAGCCGAGGCCGCCGGCCTCGCGCCCGGCGACGTGATCACGTGGACCGCGAACATCGACGCGCCTACGCCGGTGCAGGTGACGCGCGCCTTTGCCGCGCTGCAGCCCGGTGGACACCTCATGGTGGCGCTCACGCGTGACGACACCCACCGCATCGCGACGGTGGAGCGATGAACGTCTCACAAGACGACGAACTGCAGCTGCTCGATCCGCGCCAGGACGCGCTGGTGCTGGAGCCGCCGCCCGTCCAGAAGCGGCCGCCGCGAGGGTGGTGGATGACGCTCGGCTGGTCCGCCACTTCCGCTCCCGTCGCGTTGCTGCTCGCGGTTGGCATCGGCCTCGGCCCGCGCGGGATCAACCTGTTGACCGCTTCAGCGCTGTCGCTGATGAGCCCTGTCATCCCCGTGGCGCTGGGCGCGCTCGGCGTCCTCGTTGGCCTCGGGCTCGGCGAGCACCGCCCCCACGAGCGGGAGGTGTTCCTGGCCGCGCTGCTGGAGTGTTCACTGACCGCGATCGTCGTGTCGTTCGGGATGACGCCGATCGCCTGGACGGCGTGGGGCGCCGCCGGTGGCCCTTCCTGGATGCTGGTGGCGGCGAGCGGCATCTGCGCGGCGACGTCGTTGACACTGCCCTCCGGACGGTCGCTCGAGCCTCCATCAGTCCCGGGCCGAATCAGGGAGCTTGGCGTCGTGTTGCCGATCGTCACCGGCGCCCTGCTGATCGCGGCGATGCACGACGGGCCGGCAACCCGGGCGGTGGCGCTGCTCGGCCATGCGACGCTCATTACCCTGCTCCTGGCCGCCGCCGGCTGGTTGCTGCTGACCCAGGCGTCGTCGGAAACCGAGGAGCGTGTCTTCGCCGTATCGGCGCTGCTGCTCGTCGGCGGTGTGGCCGATGCGTTGTCGATGTCCGCGCTCTTCACCGGTCTCGCCGCCGGTCTCTTCTGGCGCTACGCCGGCAGCCGGCCGCGCGAGACGGTCACGCGTGACATGCTCTTCGTCCAGCATCCGCTGATCGTGCTGGTGCTGCTCGTCGCCGGCGCGCGGGCCGAGCTCTCGTGGGCCGCGGCAGCGGCTGGCGCGGCGTACGTGGCGCTGCGCACGCTCGGCAAGCTGCTCGGTGGCACCGTAGCATGGCGGGCGATGCCGGAGCTGGCGCCGCGGGACGTCGGCATGCTCCTCCTTCCACCCGGGGTATTCGGCGTCGCGTTTGCACTCAACGTCATCAACAGCATCGGCGACAGCGCCGCGTTCCTGCTTTCGGCTGTCGTCATCGGCACGATCGCTTCGGACATCGTCGCGCAGTTGCTCGCGCCGCGGCGGGCGGCGTCATGAGGCGGCTTCTGGCGCTGGCGTTCGCAGTCGGAGCGATGGCCTGGGTCCGCGATCTCGAGGTGCCTGCGGTGTCTGCGGCATCGGTCGCGGCGCTGGCACTCGGCTTCGCGCTGCTCGGCGCGTCGGTCACCGGTGATGCGCTGCGCCAGTTCCACCTGCCGCGACTCACCGGCTATCTGCTCTTCGGGGTCATCGTCGGTCCGCACGTCGCGAATCTCATCACCGAATCGATGGCGGCCCAGCTGCAAGTCGTCACCGGGATCGCGACGACGCTGATCGCCTTCATCGCCGGCTTGACGCTGAGCGTCGAACGGCTCGGATCGCGGCTGGCCGGCATCACCAGGATGACGCTGGTGACGCTGGTCGTGGCGATGTTCTGCATTGCCTTGACGCTGTGGCTGTTCTGGCCGTGGCTTCCGATTGCGCCCGAGGCCAGCGGCACCGAGCGGCTCGTGATGATGGGCCTGCTCACGGTGATGATCGTGTCGTTCTCGCCGACGATGACCGCCGCGGTGGTGGCGGATTCGGGCGCGCGCGGCCGCCTGAGCGACACGGTGCTCGCGATGGTGGTCCTCGCCGATCTCGTCGCGCTGGTGCTGTTCTCCGTGTCCATGCAGGTGGCGCGGGTCGTGCTCGGGACCGGCGCCAGTCAAGGGGTTGAAGCGCTCGCCCTTCTCACCTGGGAGATTGGCGGCGCCGTGGCGTTCGGCGTGCTGATCGGCGTGCTGTTCGCGCTCTACCTTCGATACATCGGACGAGAGATCGCGCTGGTGCTGCTGTTCGTCTGTGCGCTCCTCACCCAGGTCGGCAGCACGCAGCAGCTTCAGCCGCTGCTGGCGGCGCTGGCTGCCGGGATGGTGATCGAGAACCTCGCGGTCGCACAGGGCGACGCGCTCCGTGCCGCCGTGAGGCGAGGCGCGCCGCCGGTGCTCGTCGTGTTCTTCGCCGCAGTCGGCGCTTCGCTTCGCATCGACGCGCTTGCAGTGATCGGGCTCGCCGCGCTCGCGCTGGCCGTCGCGCGGCTCGTCTTCATCCGCATGGGCCTGCGCGCCGGGGTGCAATTGGCCGGACTGCCGGAGCCGATTGGCGCGCTGGCCTGGACCGGCCTGGTGTCGCAGGCAGGGATTACCCTCGGTTTCGCGTCGATCGTGGCGGCCGAGTTTCCCGGCTGGGGCAACCAGGTACAACTGCTGATCGTGTCGCTGATCGCGATCCACGAGCTGGTCGGGCCAGCATGGTTCCGCCGCGGCCTGGCCCAGGCCGGCGAGCTCGATGTGCGTCCCGCTCGCCCGCTGGTCGTCGTCTCGAACCGCGAGCCGTACCTCCACAACGACAACGGGCGCGGCGGCATCGAGGTGAAACCCGCCACCGGCGGTGTCGCGGTCGCGCTCGACGCGCTGATGCGCGAGCGCGGCGGCGTGTGGATCGCGCACGGCGCCGGCACCGCCGATCGGACGGTGGTCGATGCGCACGACAAAGTCCGGGTGCCTCCCGAGAGCCCGGCCTACGCGCTCAGGCGCTTGTGGATCGAGGAGCCGACCTTCTCCGCTTACTACGGCGGGTTCGCCAATGAAGGGTTGTGGCCGCTCTGCCACGTCGTGGACGTGCGGCCGAAGTTCCGGACCGAGGACTGGCTGGCCTACCAGGACGTCAACACGCGCTTCGCGACCGCCATCCACCAGGAGATTGGCGCGGCCGACGCGCCCGTTTTCATCCAGGACTATCACCTCGCGCTGGTCGCACCGGCGCTCCGGGCGCTGCGGCCCGACACGCGGACAGCGCTCTTCTGGCACATTCCGTGGCCGAACCCGGATCGTCTGCGCATCTGCCCGTGGCGCGGCGAGATCGTGAACGGCCTGCTGGCCAATGACCTGATTGCCTTCCAGGTGGAACGCGATCGCCGCAATTTCCTGATGGCCGCCGAAGAAGAGCTTGGCGCCGAGATCGAGGCCGAGGCGTCACGCGTGCGGATCGAAGGCCACGCGACGACCGTGGTTTCAGTGCCGATCGGCGTCGATTTCGATCGCATCCAGGGGTTTGCCGCCGATCCCTCGCTCGTCGACGAGCAACAGCGCCTTCGCGAGCGACTCAATCTCCGCGCCGACATCGTCGGGCTTGGCGTGGACCGCCTCGACTACACCAAGGGGATTCCGGAACGGCTCGACGCTCTCGACATGCTGATGACCCGCCGGCCCGAGCTGCGGGGGCGAATGACGTTCGTGCAGATCGGCGTGCCCTCCCGATCGGATCTCGAGAGCTACTCGGCAATCGAGGCCGAGATCGATCGCCGCGTCAGGCAGTTGAACGCGCGTCACGCGATCCGTGGCGGCGCGCCCGTTGTTGCGTATCACACCCAGGCGCTTGGCGCGTTCAGCCTCGCCGCGCTGTACCGGCTGGCGCACTTCTGCATCGTCAGCTCGCTGCACGACGGCATGAACCTGGTCGCCAAGGAGTTCGTCGCCGCGCGAGACGACGAGCGGGGTGTGCTCGTGCTCAGCGCGCTCGCCGGCGCGGCCCAGGAGCTCGAGGACGCTGTCATCATCAACCCCTACGATGCGGATGCCTTCGCCGGCGCGCTGGCTCAGGCCATCGACATGCCCGCCGACGAGCAGGCGCGCCGGATGCGGGCGATGCGCAAGGTCGTCGCCGGACGCAACGTCTTCAATTGGGCCTCGGAGATCCTGGAAGGGCTGGAGAGCCTCTGGACCAAGCCGCTCCTCTACTCGGTGCGAGGGTGGGAGGAAACGTCCGTCTGAGCCGTGCCCGATGAGGGCACCCGGTGAGGGTTTTGCAGGCATTCCTGTGATCCGATTCACCATCATTCGCAAGGAGCACGCATGGCCATTCGTCTGAAGAAACTGCGCGATCAAGTGATTGTCATTACCGGCGCCAGCAGCGGCATCGGCCTCACTACCGCCCGGATGGCGGCCCATCAAGGCGCCACGCTCGTTCTCGCCGCGCGCAGCGGGGAAGATCTTGACCAGCTCGTGTCTGAAATCCAGTCACGCGGCGGCCAGGCCCTAGCCGTGACGGCTGACGTGGCGCGCGAAGAGGACGTCCGCCGCATTGCCGCGGAGGCGCGCCGCGCCTTCGGGGGCTTCGACACCTGGGTGAACAATGCCGGGGCCTCGGTCTACGGCCGCGCGCTCGAAGTGTCGGTCGACGACATGCGCCGGCTGTTCGACACCAACGTCTGGGGCGTGGTCTACGGCTCGCGCGTCGCCTGCGACGAACTGCGCCGGCACGGCGGCGCCCTCATCAACGTCGGCAGCGAGGTGTCGGACCAGCCGATCCCGCTGCAGGTGGCGTACTCGGCGTCGAAGCACGCTGTGAAGGCGTGGACCGACGGGTTGCGCATGGAGCTCGACTCCGAGGGCGCGCCGATTTCGGTGACGCTCATCAAGCCCGGCCCGATCGACACGCCGTACCCGCACCACGCCGGCAACTACCTGGAAGATGAACCGACCCACGCGCCGCCGGTCTACAAGCCCGAATCGGTCGCCCGGGCGATTCTCCACGCCGCCACGACCCCAGTGCGCGAGATGTTCGTCGGCGGCGGAGCCAAGTTCGCGTCGACGATGCACCGCGTGGCGCCGCAGCTGAGCAATCGGTTGTTCGGCAAGGCCGTGATGTCGAGCACGCACAGCGGCAAGCCGCGGCGCTACGAAGAGGCGCTGCACCAGCCTGGCGGCGGGCTGCGCGAGCGCGGCGACTACGAGGGCATGGTCCGCGACAGCCTCTACACCCGCGCCTCGATGCACCCCGTGATCACCGGCATGGCAATGGTCGGCGTGAGCCTGCTGGTCGCGAACTGGATGCGCTCCGGCGAGCGGTGGGAGAACCGACGAACGTCAGAGACCTACGAGCCGGCAACGTCGTGGCCGCCGGCGACCTACAGCAACGAGACGGCTCCGTCCCCAAGCAATCCGCTGCCCTCGTAGGGTGACAGCGGACCGTGAGAAGTGAGAAGCAGGAGGCGGCTCCTTCGAGCTTCTCACCTCTCACTTCTCTTCAGGAGCATCGCCGCTCGGTGATCTGCCGCCGCTTGTCCACGAACGCCGCGACCCACTCGTCGATCGTCGGGAAGCCCGAGGAGACGTCCTCCGGCGCGCGAAGGCGCAGCTCGACTCGGGCGGCTTCGAAGAGATCGTGAAGCTGCCGATCGGTAAGCTGTGAGAGCAGGCCGGCGAGGAACGCGCGGCCGTCCTCGCTCACGCGCGGATCGCTCAACGTGCCGGTGATCGACCGGGGCAGGTTGCCGACGCAGGCCGCGCCGCCCTCCTTCCAGACCGGCGTCTTGCGCCAGGCCGCCAGGTTGACGCTGCTTCGATCGTTCGCGTTGGTTTGCGTCGCCCGCCCGAACGTCAGGCCGAGGTCGTTGATCAGCAGGAAGGGGTGCTCGCAGCTCTCGTCGTCGTGCCGCCCCTTGACCGGTTCGTCGAGGCACAGAATGCGCTGCTGTTGAGGCTTGCTGTCGGTGTGCTGGAACAACACCGCGACGAGCTTCAGCGCGTCGCGCTGCGCCCGCGTCGCGCCGCGCGCGTCGGGCAAGATCTCGTCGAGCTCCCGCCACGACCAGCCAGCGGGCCCGTGCTTGGGCCATTCGCCGGCTGGGAATTTCCGCTCGATGATCGCCGGATCGAAGCGGCTGTCCCCATTGGCCAGGATCGTGCCGCCGAGGCGGTCGGGACAGCCGTGGCAGATGACGTTGACCGGGTACATCGCATCGGCGCCAAACCCCAGCGCCCAGAGGAGACGAGTGGAAAGGACCTCGCCGTAGACCTCGCCGTTGGCGCCGCCGTATTTCACCTTCACCTCATCGGTGTCGCCGATCCGGCAGGCGAACTTCGGCGAGTTCCCTTCGAGCGTCTTCTCTACGTACTCGCATCGGACGGTGTCGCGGAATGGAAAGGCACCTTCCCGTCGGGGGCCGGCCTTGAGGTCCTTGGTCGCGATGTTCGACTCGGTCCACACCGTCGCGCGCGCGATCATCGCCCGGCGCAACTCCGCCGGCGGGCCGCCGGCAAACGGCGAACCCAACGTGGCGCACCCGACGGACGAGGTGAGAAGCAGCGTGCCGAGCAGAGGGAATGCACGAGCTGTCATGGATTCGTCTGCCTGCAACAAGCTCGCCTATTCCAGCCCGGCCGTAGCGTCAGGCCCTATACGTATCGGCCCGCCACACCTTGATCTCGCGCTTGATCGCGTCCTCGGTCATGCCTTGCTCGGCAGCTCGGCGGGCCAGCGCCGTGAACTCCTCGTCGCACGCGAAGCGGAGCCCGACGATCTGCCGGACCGTCAGCCGCGGATCGAGCAGCGCACGGTTGAGAACGAAATGCCGCAACTGCTCTTCGGCGCGGATCGCGCGGTCCTGAGCCTTGAGCGCGAATAGCCGGCCGTAGAGCGCGGTCATGATCGTCGCGAAGCTCAGCGCCACCAGCAGCGACGCGCTGTAGAGGCGCTGGCGATCGCCCAGCGACTCGTACAGGTTCACGCACGAGCCGATGAACGTCACGACCAGCAGAGCGAAGAGAACGACGTGGAACCCGAAGACGTACTGGCGATGCGAGCCGTAGTTCTGCGAGCCGGATTCGGCGGCCATGGAGGACCTCCCAGGAAGACGTGGACAGGCGGATTGTCCAACGTCCGGCCGCCGATGTCACCCCGATCATCGGTGCTACAGCCCCGCGGTCGCCGTGCGCTCCTTCGGCTGAATCGCTGGCCCGACCTGGTGGCGCGACGGCGGCAGCGTCCGCAGGTAGAGATAGATTGCCCGCAAATCCTCGTCACTCATCCGCGCAAAGGCCCCCCACGGCATCGGGGTTCCCTCGAGAGCTGGCCCGGCGCGGAACCTGGCCACGAATGCGCCCTCGCTCCATTGGCCGATCGGGCTCGTCTCAGGATCGGGCGTGAGGTTCGGTGTCACGTAAACGCGCGAGGCGTCGGCGGCCACGTCCATCCGCTGGCCCCCTGCGAACGGCGGGCCGGCGAACTTGCCGTCCTCGCCGCGATCGGTGTGGCACGCAACGCACGACGACACGTGGTTGGCCAGGTAGCTGCCGCGTTCGAGGGTCGCTCCGGCCGGGCTCGTCGTTGGGCGGCCCGGAGCGTCGTCGGCCGGCCCGATTGCAAAGCCCATCAAAGCCTTGCCGAGCAACGTGAAGCGGTGCTCGGGGACCCGATGTGACACGGCTTCGCGCGAGCGGAGATAGGCCGTGACTGCGACGAGATCGTCGTCAGCGAGGTGGATCTCCATGATCGGAAACGCAGCCCTGCCGTCGGCGCGAACCCCACGGGTGAGCATCCGCGCGATCGCCGCGTCGCTGTGATGCCCAATGCCGGTCTCGCCGTCCGGCGTGAGGTTGGCGGAGTAGATGTCGCCGAACGGCAGCCGGAAGAGGTGATGCCCGGTGAGCGGCAACCGCTCGCCTCGATCGAGCTCGGGCCAGCGCTCGCGCGGGACGTGACAGTAGGCGCACGCTGCCGCGTTGTAAACGAGATACGCGCCGCGCGCGACGAGGCCGGGGTCGGTCGACGTCACGACGGAGGGGTAGGGCACCTCGAAGCGCCGCCGCCATCGCCATTCCAGCACCGCGAGCCCCGCCACTGCCACAATTCCGGCGGCCGCGAGAGCGATGACCGCGACGCGGCGAATCGATAGACTGCTCATCGTCCGACTCCAGGAAGAACACCATGAGTGCCGCATTCGACCGGCTCAGGGGCTACTTTGCCTCGAAGGGCTCCGTCTTCACCGACGAAGAGTTCGCGATCCTGCGGAGCACATTCACGCCGGCAAGCCTTCCTACCGACGGGTTCCTGCAGCGATCCGGCGAGCTGGCAACTCACGCCGTCTTCGTCGTCAGCGGGGTCCTCCGCGTCTACACCATCGACCTCAACGGCCGCGAGCACATCGTCCAGTTCGTGCCCGAGGATTGGTGGTGGTCCGATGCCGCCAGCATCATGAGCGGATCGCCGTCTCAGTATTTCGCCCAGGCCATCGAGCCCACCGAGCTGCTGCTGACCGACCTGCCGTCGCACCGCCGGCTGCTGAAGGAACTCCCGCCGTTCGCCGCTGCTTTCACGGCCGGTGTTCAGCGTCACAACGCCGCCAAGGACCAGCGGATCGTCAGCGCCCTCAGCGCGACGGCCGAGGAGCGCTACACCGCCTTCGTCGCCAAGTATCCGTCGATCGTCCAGCGCGTGCCGCAGTGGATGATCGCGTCCTACCTCGGACTGTCGCCCGAGACCCTCAGCCGGATCCGCAAGAGCCTTTCCCGGCGCGCCCGCGCGCGCTGACACCACGCGGATGGCCAGCGAGCGGTCGGCGATCAGCGGCGGCTTGCGCGCGACCAGGATCAGGCGGGGAGAAGAGCTCGGGTCGAAGCGGCCGAGCGCGTAGTCGCCATAGACGTGTTCGACCATCAGGTCGGCCCCGCCCAGCATCCGGCGGAAGTCCGCGGCCGAGAAGCGGGCCACCCGTTCGACCCACGTGTGCGCATCCCCGGGTTCGACATGCTCCACGGTGATGCGCTTGAAGAGGTGCGTGCCTGTCGTCCATCGCGCGATGCGGAAGCGCGCCGAGTCCATGGTCCGCGTCTCGTCGCCGATGCGATGCGCGTCGGCGTAAACGGCATTGAGGTAATCGAGCACCAGCGTCCCGCCCGGCGTCAGGGCTCGTGCGATGTTGTTCAAGACCCGGACATGCTCGCGCTCGCTGTCGAAGTAGCCGAAGCTGGTGAACAGGTTCAGGACGATCTCGTAGCGTCCGGTCCCGAAGGATCGGCGCATGTCGTGACGGCGGAAGCGGAGGCGCCGGGTGGCGTGCGCGCGAGCCTGCGCGATGCTGTTGGCCGACAGGTCAAGGCCGGTCACGTCGAAGCCGTGCGCGGCGACGCGCCGCGCATGTCGTCCGGCGCCGCAGCCGAGGTCGAGGATCCGGGCCGACGGCGCCGGCCGGAGCCGCCGGACCAGCCCGTCCACGAAACGCTCGGCTTCGGCCAGGTCGCGGCCGGCATACAGCCGGTGGTACTCGGGTGAATCGAACCAGGCGGCAAACCAGGGTGCGGCGTTCATGTCCCTACGATAGGGACCGGCCAGCCGGCTGCCATTGATCTGGATCAAGAAAGCGTCGGCTTACCAGAACACCTTCTGCCAGCCGACCGGGTTCCGGCGCCGCATCGCGAAGTAGATGATGATGCCGGACACGCCGAGGAAAGCGAGGCCGGCGCCCCAGAACATGGCAAACACCAGGCCGCCGTCACCAAACGCTTCGCCGCTGTGAACCCGATGGAGCAGCGGCTTGTCGGCGTACGCCTCGGCTCTGAGCAGCGAACCGGTCCTCGCGGAGAAGACCATGCGGCGATCTTCGCCGCCGGTCGGTTTTCCGATGAAGACGTCCACCGTGGGGGCGTCACCCTTGAACTGCAGCACCACCTTGTCGATCGGGGCGCCGGGCGCTTCCCGGGCGGCGCTCGCCATCGCGAGACGCAAGGGCGCGTCCCAGCCATCCGCCGCCGATGTGGTGGTCACCCTGCTGACCAGATCGCGCGTCGCCTCGCGCAACGCTTCTTCTTCACCGAAAAACTCGGAGATTGCCACCAGGACGCCGGTCACTGCCGCGAAGATCAGGAAAAGGGCGCCTACGAATCCCACCCAGCGGTGCCATCGGCGCCAGAACGCTTGCTGCATGGCACAACACTTTATTGCACGGGCGCCTCGGCTCCGCGCCACGGCTACTTCCGGAAGATCTGCCGGTAGCCGCCAGCGACCAGCGCCGACACGTCAGCCATGATGCGGGGGAGACGGAGACCGCCTGGATACGCCAGGTAGTGCGGCAGCCACACCGGATTGAACTTTTCCTTGTAGGCGCGCAGTCCCTGGAAGTTGTAGACCGACTCGGCGTGCTCGTAGAGGAAAGCGCCCATGCGGTTCCAGAGGGAAGCGAGCGGCGAGGATTCGAACCCGCTCAGGGGCGCCATCCCGAGTACGAACCAGCGATAGCCGGCGTCCTGTCCCCACTGGAGCAGGTGCACGAAGAGCGACTCCATCACCCCTTTGAACGCGTCGCGGCGGTGGCGCATCAGGTCCACCGACATCTCCTGTTGATTGGCGCCGAGCCACAGGTTGGCGAACGCCTCGACGCGGCCGTTTCGCTCGATGACCGCGATCGGGAACCGCGCCAGGTAGTGCTCGTCGAAGAAGCCAAGCGAGAATCCCTTCTCGGCACTGGCCTTTTCGGCGAGCCATTCGTCGGAGACCTCGCGAAGCTCGCCGAGGATCGCCGGGACCTCGGCCGCATCCACGACCCGGAACGTTGCGCCTTCCTTCTCGAGGCGGCGGAACGCTTGCCGGTGCTTCGACGACTGGCCGCCCTGCATCGTGAACCGGGTCAGGTCCACGCGCGCTTCTTCGCCCAGCTTGACGAACGTGAGGCCGACGTCGGCGTAGATGTGCATGTGGGCCGGTCCTATCTCGTAGAACACCGGCACTCCGCCGAAGTCGTCGCAGCGCTCGAGGAAGGCTCGCACCAGCCCGGGCAGGCGCTCGACCGGGCCCACCGGATCCCCGAGCGCCACCCACGTGTGCCCCTGGACGCCGTACATGATGAAGGCGGTCCGGTCCTCGTCGAAGAGGATCGCCTTGTCAGCGAGGTGGACCAGGAAGGGGAACGTCGCGGACTGGGCGGCGATCACCCGCGCCGCATCGTCGAGCTCGGCTGCCGTGGCGGTAGGCGCCTCGTGGGGCGCGACGCCCATGAGCCGGCGGAGGGCAACGACCAGGAACAGAACCGCGACGCCGACCGTGGCGCGGAGGAACCGCGAAGCCTCGCCGCGCAACGCGAACTGCCACCAGAGCTCGTTCGCGTAGTCCACGTGCTTGAACGCGAACATGCCGAGCCACACCGACGCAATCGATGCTCCGGCGAATGCCGCGAGCCAGGTCGCGTCGAATCGCGTCTCGAAGAACGCGGCGCGGCGATCGAACGCCGGATGCGCCCGCCACAGGATCAACAGCACGGCCAACAGCAGCCCGGCTTCCTCGTAGTCGAAGCCTTTCAACAGGGACGCGGCGATGCCGACGATGAGCGTCAACGCGGTGACCAACCACGCGGCATCGAGACGTCGCGCCAGCCCTTGCGACAGTACCAGCAGCGCCGCGCCGGCGATGCTGCCGATGAAGTGCGAGGTCTCGATCACGCCCAGCGGCACGAAGCGATCGAGCAGCGCGAGGCGGCCTTCCGCGGCGGGGGTTGCGCCGGACAGCAGCAAGACAAGGCCGGCGACAAACGCGAGCGTGGCCATCGCACGAGGCGTCCACTCCTCGGCGAGGCGCCCCAGCGTCGCCGACGCTCTCGCCATCGGCCCGCGTCGCTGCCACGCTTCGTCAACGACCAATCCGACCAGGGCGACGACAAGCGGGAGCAGGTAGTAGACGGCCCTGAACACCACGAGCGATGGGAGCAGCTCGCCCGACGTCAGGTACGGGCTGAGCAGCAGCACCATCAGTCCCTCGAACACGCCGACGCCTCCGGGGACATGGCTGATCATCCCGAACAGGATGGCGATCAGGAACGTGCCAAGAAAGGTGAGGAACGGCGGCGCTTGCGGCGGCAGCAGCACGTAGAGCACGGCACCGGCGAGCGCCCAGTCCACCGCCGAGATCAGGATCTGCAGTGCGGCGATTGTCGGCGTCGGCAGCGGCAGTTCGAATCGGCGGATTCGGAGCGGGGCCGTTCGCCTTACCGTCAGCGCGAGATAAGCAGGCGGCACCAGCATCAGCAGCCAGCCGATCGGCGCGACGATAGCGCGTCTTGGCAAGCCGCTTCCCTCGGGCAGCGGCGCGGTCGCGAGGCTGAGGCCGCCGAGCGCGAACAGTCCCAGCCAGAACGTCACCGAGTAGGAGAACACGATCCGCGACAACTCCTCGGCGTTCACGCCCCAGCGGGTGTAGAAGCGGTAGCGGACCGAGGCGCCGGACAGCATCGCGAACCCGACGTTGTTGGCGATGGCGTAGGCCAGCAACGACGCAGCCGCAACACGCGCGCGCGGCAGCGGGTTGCCAACGTAGGCGAACGCGAGCAGGTCGTAGCCGGTGAGCGCGATGTAGTTGAGCGCGGTCAGGCCGAGCGCGGCGCTGAGGTGCGCCACCGGCGTGGCCCAGATATCGGTCGACAGCTCGCGCCATGTGACCGTCCGAAGCTCGATGCGCAGGACCTCGAGCGCCACCACGAACAGCCCCAGCGCGATCAGCAGCGGGGCCGCCCGGCCCACCCGCGCGAGCGCCTGCTTCATCACTGCGCGTCGCCGTCCGAGGTCCAGCCCAGCGCCTCGCGCAAGGCCTCGGCGAAGCCCGCCTTGCCGCCGGAGAACCGGTGGTTCTTCGCCTCGACGGCGTAGAAGCGGCGGGTGGAGGAGTCCGCGCCGAACAGCCGCTGTGCGTCGGCGGCGGGCAGGTAGTTGTCGTGTGTCGACTGGATCACCGCGCAGCGGGCCGGCAGCTGCGCGATGGCGCCATAGGTCTCGAACGGGAACGTTTGCGTGCCCGAGGCCGCCGCTCCGTCATCGTCATCGTCTTCCTCGCCGACCAGGAGGTTTTCGCCGTTGGCGAGGCCCAGCGCGACGACGCCACGCACGCGCGGCGCGAAAGCCGGCTCGCCGGCGG
This sequence comes from uncultured Acidobacteriota bacterium, assembly GCA_963709325.1. Classification (GTDB taxonomy): domain Bacteria; phylum Acidobacteriota; class Vicinamibacteria; order Vicinamibacterales; family UBA2999; genus VFZN01. The sequence goes on from CAVPVV010000003.1 coordinate 3,367,845, forward strand.
CGAGGATGGCGAAGGCCGCACCGCGGGACCACCCGGTGAGCAGGAGCGGGACAGCGGGAGCGAGACCGAGCGTGCGGATTGCGGTGTCGCTCATCGCGCCGTACTCGCGGGCCAGCTGCGCCGGGTTCAGCGCCGATCCGGCCGGGCGCTCGATGCGAAGGAGCGCCCGCGCGCTGAAGCCGGCTACGGCGTAGCCATCACGCGCGACCTGCCGCCACTGGTCGATGGCGGCGCCGAACCAGCCGCCGTCGCCGCTGGCGTAGATGACGAGGACGTCTGGATGGCGAAGCGGCGTCGGCCGCGCGAGGTGAAGCTCGAGCGGTCTGCCGTGCAGTGTCACGGTCGCCGAGGATTCGTGTACCGTCGTCGGCGATTCGGCCGGGCCCGGGGTCGTCGCGGCACACGCCGCCGTCAGCAGGCATACACTCGCACTCGCCAGCACCAGCGTGGCTAGGGAGACACTCCTATGCGCTTCGAGCACCACCGTGAACCGCTCCTGCCCTGGCCGCAGTTCCTGTGGCGGCTGGCCGGAAGTTTCGCGGTCGGGCTGCTCATGGTCGGCATCTCTCTCGCGATCGGCATGCTGGGCTATCGAAGCCTGATGTCGCTGTCGTGGATCGACGCCTTCGTGAACGCGGCAATGATCCTCTCCGGCATGGGTCCGCTCGCGGCGCCGCAGACGTTCGGGGCCAAGCTCTTCGCTGGCCTCTACGCGCTCTACAGCGGGCTGGCCGTGATTGCCATCGCCGGGGTCACCTTCGCGCCGGTAATGCACCGGTTCCTGCACTACCTCCACGCCGATCCCGACGAACGCGAACGGCGCCGCGGCCATACAGCCTGAGTGTGGCACAGCTGCTTACGGGTCAGCGTGGCGGGTGTCCCGCGCCGGCCGATCCGTCTATATTGTGCGACATGCCTACGAGACTCCCGGCGCTGGTCCTTGCTGCCGCACTGCTCATCCCGGCGATGCCGCAGGCGCAAACCAAACGGTCCCTGACCCTCGACGATCACTCGCGGATCCTCGCCGTCGGCGATCCGCAGCGCTCGCCCGACGGCGTGTGGGTGGCCTACACGGTCACGACCATCGACGCGGAGAAGGATCGCCGCAACACCGACGTCTGGATGGTGAAGTGGGACGGCAGCGAGCAGCTGCAGCTCACCTCGTCGCCCGACAACGAGTCGTCTCCGCGCTGGAGCCCCGACAACAAGTACCTCGCGTTCGTCGCCTCGCGCGGCACCGACGAGGAGAAGAAGAAGGGCGGACAGATCTGGCTGCTGAACCGCGCCGGCGGCGAAGCGCAGCGGGTCAGCGACGTCAAGGGCGGCGTCGGCGACATCCAGTGGTCGCCCGACAGCACGCGCATCGCGTTCACCGCCGACGATGAGGATCCGGCCGACGAGCCGGAGAAGATGGACGGCTGGAAGCGCAAGACCGCGCCGCCGATCGTGATCGATCGCTATCACTTCAAGGAAGATCGCACCGGCTATCTCAAGCAGCTCTACAGCCACATCGGCATCTTCGACCTGGCGACCAAGACCGCGAAGATGATCACCAAGGGCAACACCGACGATCGCAGCCCGTCGTGGTCGCCGGACGGCAAGCAGATCGCGTTCCTGAGCAAGCGCGGTCACGCCGATCCGGATCGCACGTCGAACGAGGATCTCTGGGTCGTCGAGGCGCGCGAAGGCGCCGAGCCGCGCCAGATCACGAAGACGCCCGAAGGCGAGGGCGGCCGGCCGGCCTGGAGCCCGGACGGCAGCCGCATCGCGCGTGCTGCATCGGCGACAACGATCAGAACACCGCCTACGGCATGAACAAGCTGGTCGTCGTGCCCGGCGAATCCGCCGGCAGCAGATCGGCCCGACGCACGAAGCCGACGATTTACATGCCGTCGCTCGATCGCGCGGTGTCGAACATCGCGTGGTCGGCCGACGGGCAGAACATCTCGTTCCTGCTGCAGGACGATCGCACCAATCACGTCGCCGACAGTGCCGGCCGAGAATCCCAACGGCGACGTCCAGCGCAAGACGAGTGGCCGCCGCGTGATCAGCTGCGCTCGAGCCCCGGCAAGGACGGCAACTTCGCGGTGCTGGCGACGGACGCCGACGCAAGTTCACCGAGGTCTACGCGCTCGAAGGATCGAACCTGCGCCAGCTCACGAAGCACAACGACAAGCTGCTCGCCGAGCTGCAGCTGGCGACGACCGAGGACTTCCAGTCGAAGAGCAAGGACGGCACCGAGGTTCACGGGCTGATCGTCAAGCCGGCCGGACTACAAGGCCGGCACGAAGTATCCGACGCTGCTGATCATTCACGGCGGCCCGAACGGCCAGGATCAGCATGCCTTCTCGTTCGATCGCGAATTCCTCGCCGCCAACGGCTACGTCGTGCTCGCCGATGAACTATCGCGGCAGCGCCGGCCGCGGCAACGCGTATCAGAAGGCGATCCACGCCGACTGGGGCAATCTCGAAGTGATGGATCTGCTCGGCGCGGTGGACGAGGCGGTGCAAGCAGGGCATTGCCGATCCGAATCGACTCGGCATCGGCGGCTGGAGCTACGGCGGCATCTCGACCGACTACGACGATCGCGAGCGACACGCGCTTCAAGGCCGCGATCAGCGGCGCCGGCGTAGCGCTCATGCAGTGTCGCGATGTACGGCGTCGACCAGTACATCGATCCAGTACGACCAGGAGCTCGGCCAGCCGTGGAAGAACGAAGGACACGTGGATGAAGATGTCGTACGCCGTTCTTCAACGCCGACAAGATCAAGACGCCGACGCTGTTCATGGGCGGCGAGAAGGACTTCAACGTGCCGATCGCCGGCGGCGAGCAGATGTACCAGGCGCTCAAGAGCCTGGGCGTCGACACGCAGCTGGTGATCTATCCCGGGCCAGTTCCACGGCCTGACGATGCCGAGCTACGAGCGCGATCGGCTGCAGCGGTACCTGAACTGGTTCAACAAGTATCTCCAGCCGGCGGCGACCTCGACGGCAGCCAGGTAGTAGCGCCGCTCGAGGCACCGTCATGAGCATCGGCCTCGGGTGCATGCGCCTTTCGACCGAGGCCGATCGAAACGACGAGCGGTCCATCGACGTACTCCACGCGGCGTTCGACGCCGGCATCACGCTCGTCGACACCGCCGACGCCTACTGCCTGGAAGATCGCGAGACCGGACACAACGAGCGGCTGATCGCTCGCGCGCTGTCGACGTGGCAGGGCGATCGCACCTCGATCACGGTGGCAACCAAGGGCGGCATGACGCGTCCTGACGGGCGTTGGGAGCTCGACGGGCGGGCGGCGCACCTGCGGGCAGCGTGCGAGCGGAGCTGCCGGGCGCTCGGCGTCGATCGCATCGCTCTCTACCAACTGCACGCCGTCGATCCGCGCACCCCATTCGCCACCAGCGTCCGCGCGCTGGCCGCGCTGCAACGCGACGGGCTGATCGAGGCGATCGGCCTCAGCAACGTGACGGTCTCGCAGATCGAAGAGGCAAGGCGTATTTCCGAGATCAAAGCGATCCAGGTCGAGCTCAGCGTGTGGCACGACGAACATCTCCTGAGCGGTGTTGCAGAGTACTGCGTCGCGCACGGTCTGACTCTGCTGGCCCATCGTCCTCTGGGCGGGCGACGTTCGCGGTCCCGAACCGCGTCGGACCCTGTTCTGAGGGCGGTCGCGTCGCGCCATGATGCGACGCCGTTCGAGGTGGCGCTCGCCTGGCTGATCGATCTGGCCGGCGTGATCGTGCCACTGCCCGGAGCCACGCGAGTGGAGACTGCTCGGTCGGCGGCGCGGGCGCGGACGATCGAGTTGACCGGGCAGGACCGGGACGCGCTCGATGCTCGATTCCCGGCGGGACGGATCCTGCGCCGGGGAAGAGCGGCGGCCGCGGGTCCGCCGCTGCGCGAGGACGCCGAGGTCGCGATCGTGATGGGCTTGCCCGGTGCGGGTAAGACGACGTTGGCCCGGAGGCTCGAGGCGGACGGGTTCGTTCGCCTCAATCGCGACGAAGCGGGAGGCTCGCTTCGCGGTTTGATCCCGAATCTCGACGGCGCGATCGCGTCAGGCGCCACTCGTGTTGTCCTGGACAACACCTACGCCTCGCGCAAGTCGCGCGCCGAAGTCATCGAAGCGGCCGCTGCCCGTGGTGTAGGGGTGAGATGCGTCTGGCTCGCGACCGCGGTCGAGGACGCCCAGTTCAACGCTGCCTGGCGCCTCGTCGAGCGCTATGGTCGGTTGCCGGACGAGGCCGAGTTGAAGCGGCTTCGCAAGCAGGACGCGAATGCGTTTCTGCCGTCAGCGCAGTTCCGCTACCAACGCGAATTTGAACCGCCCGATCCGTCGGAAGGATTCTCGCGCGTCGACAAGATCCCATTCGAGCGAAAGTTCGATCCCGGATTCGTGAATCGTGCGGTTCTCGTGTGGTGCGACGGTGTGCTGATGCGCAGCCGGTCGGGGCGGCGCGTGCCCGCGACGCCAGACGATCTCGAAGTCGTCCCGGCTCGCGCCGAGGCGTTGCGCCGATACCAGGCGGACGGGTACGCAATCCTCGGACTGTCGTGGCAGCCGGAGATGGCCGACGGCATCCACTCGCGCGCCCGCGTCGCCGCTGTCTTCGCCGCGTTCAACGAACGGATGGGACTGTCGATCGAGGTTGAAGATCTGCCCGCATGCGGCCGGCCCGCCGCGCTGCTGGTGCCGAAAGCCCTTGCCGGGCCTCGGCGTCCTCTTCATTCACCGCTACAAGCTTGAGCCCGCGCAGTGCCTCTACGTTGGTGACGGCCCGCAGGACCCCGGCTTGGCGCGGCGACTGGGAATGCCGTATCGCGACGCGACCGACTTCTTCGAGGCCGAGGCCATCAGGGGATGAACTGCGCGTGCATTGGCAGCATCGTCTTGCGTAGAGAACTGGAACGTTCAAGGATGAGCTTCCCGGCCAGTGGAAGGCGGTCCCTGCCCTCACAAGGCCGGCTGGCGGCGAGCGGCGCTCTGGAACGTGACGGAATCGGCACCCATTTTGGCGACTAAAGTCGCCGATCCGGCTGGGGCTGTTCTCGCCCGTTAAGGCTGGAGTAGACTCCTGAGAAACGCACCCGGCGTTGCGCCAGCTGTAATGGCCCAGACCACGATTTCCCTCGCACGCGTTGTGGAACTGAAAGTTCCGATCGTCTGGCAAGAGGCGGTGGAAATCGTTCGCGCGCTCGAGGGCGCCTCGCTCGCGCAGGGAACGCTGATCACGCTCGAAGACGCGCTCATCTCCACCGACGGGACCGTGATACTGGCCCCGCCGGGGCCCGCACACGACGTCTGGCTCTCCCCGTTGCGGCTCCTTGACCGGCTCCTCGACGGCGTCTCGATGCCGCCGGAATTGCGGTCTCTCATCGGCTCGGATGCCGATGCATTGTCGAGTTTTCCGTCAGAGGGCGAGAGCCCGAAGAAGAGCGTCACGCTCGACTGGTTCTCGCGGCCGGATGGCGCAAGCTTGATCGGACGCTTGGCGGCGCGCGGGATCGCAGCCTATACCGCGACCGCGACTACCGATTCGGTCCCGGCCGCGGAGGTATCGACGACGGTTCTGCCGACGCCGGTCGCGGACTACTGGCCGCCGGGAGCGTTCGCGCTGCCATCGCCGGCATTCGCGCCGAAGCCGCGGCAGCCTGAGTGGTCCGCACCGCCCCCTCCATCCTCGCCACCTGTATCGGAGGCGCCGCGCGCTGAGCCGGTGACAGCGCCACCGGCTCCGCTCGTGCCGAAGGCGGCACCCGCTCCGCCCGCAGCAAAGGCGTCGCGATCTCCGCTCGTAAAAGGCGTGGCGTCGCTGCAGACGGCACTGGCCCCGACCGCCAACTCGCTGCTCGAGCAGCTGCGGAACAAACTGAGCCAGCTGCCGGTCCTGCGCGAGAAGGTTTCGACCGTCGTCCGGCTGCGCGAGAACCTGCCTGACGGCGTGACCGGAGTGGTCACGGCGGCGGGAGCGGCCACGTTGCTCATGGTGGTAACGGCATGGGCGTGGTTGCCCGCGCGAGCGGAAGTGCCGACGATCGCCGCACGGGGCCCGGTCCTGGTCGGATCCGCCGTGGTCAACTTCGCGGTACCGGTTGCCAACATCACGCCGTCTGCCTATCTGGCGCTGACCCGCCGCGTGACGCCGGCGGCGGCTGCTGTCGCCGCTCCATCGTCGCGCGATCGTGACGTCGTGGCGACCGTCGGGTCGTCGCCGGCATCTGCGCCTGGCGCTCCAGACACGAGCATTGCGCTCTTGTTCAACGGGTTGCAGTGGAACGGATATCGAAGCGAGTCCGCGCCAGTCGAGTCTCCGGCTTCGTTGGCGATCGCGTCGACTGCCGCCGCGCCGCCAGCGCCGCCACTGGCGCCTACCCCGGCACCAGCGGTCCGCGCCAGCAGCCAGTTCCCTTCGGCAACACCGTCCATGTCCGCAGGCCGGCCCGCGGCTGCCGCGCCTGTCGATCGGCGCATCTACTCGGCCACCGACGAGAACGTCGCGCCGCCGAGCATGCGTCGGTTGCAGATGCCATCGGAGCCCAAGCCCGGCGAGGTGACCGGCGATTCCTGGATCGAAGTCCTCGTCGACGAGCGTGGCCAGGTCGCGCAAGTCCGCCTGCACTCGAGCAACCTCTCGCTGAACGATCGGATGATCGTGTCGGCGGCGAAGGCGTGGCAGTTCGAGCCGGCGCTGAAGGACGGAAATCCGGTGAAGTACGTGCTCCGGATGCCCATCCTTCGCTGACTGGCGACGCCCGCCCGGGCGGCCGCGCGCTGACGCGGCGAGCCTGAATACCTCACGCGCCGCCAACGTGCCGAACTTGGAGTGACTGGGAAATCGTGTCCGCTCGCGCGGACCGGAGGCCGGCGCGCCTGAGGCCTCGCGAGCCGGCAACGCGCCAGATTGTGCTGGCGGTGAGGCAGGGATTCGAACCCTGGGTAGGACTTTAAGGCCCTACAACGGTTTAGCAAACCGCCGCCTTCAGCCTCTCGGCCACCTCACCGCGCGTCTGCAAGTATACGTGACAAGGACACTTACACTGAAACGCTCATCGCGCAGCGGTGAAGGCGACCCGGTCCAAACCGTCGCCTTTGGGGGTAAATGTAACCACACGAGTGCTTTGTGTCCTCGGCTGACCATTGGTTTGGGCACAGCCGTCTGGACACATTCCTGGGCGCACACGGCGCGTATTTCGCTCCGCCTGTGCAAAAGGAAACAGCGAGAAGGCGACGGTTTCTTTGACCGTCGCCTCAAAGCGAGAAACGTCGATCGTCGTGACTCTGCCCGCCGCGTGATGAGGCAACAACTCTCGGGGAACTCGGCTTAGCGCTTCGAGCGATTACTCCGCCACCGGGGTGAATTGCCGGCCATTTCTGCCGTCTTCTCGGGAAGGAAGGTCACTGAGAAAGGGGCACCGCGACCTGGTGACTGCGCAGGGCGAGTGGTGGTCATCGGCTGCTTCAATTCGCGGTTCCGAGCGACGCGATCTGTCCCATAGCCGCAGCCCTTCGGCGACCGTCAGCGGTCCTTTCCACGACCAGCCGCGGGAGATGGTCGGGCCGGCGCCGCACCGGCAATCAGAGACATCACGGCTGGATCGACGTGGATGACGGGCTCACCTGTAGTCAGGCCAGTCGTCAGATCGAGCGTGAGCACTTGATTCGTGTAGACGTCGAATGCGTAAACCGTGTCGTTCACATTGACCATCGCCGTGATGTTTGTATCTGTCGGTGCAATCCACGTCGCTCGTCCTGTCGAGGGGTCGATCTGGTAGAGACCGCCCGGGATCACGTCTGTGACCGTCACAAAATCAGTCGTACCGGTGGCGAAATTCGCATAGAGCCTGCCGTGGGCACTGACGAAATTCTCACTGAAGAAATTGAACGTGCCGTCGGGGTTCCGGCTGAAAGGAGCAACCGTCACCTCCGGCATTCCGGTCGGTCCGATCAGGGTCGCGGCCCCGGTGGCGGGATCCACGGAGTAGAGATTGTTGGCGAAATCAGTGGCGTAGAATTTGCCGCCGAGCCGGCCCATCACATTGGCGCAGTTCGGATCGTAAGAACCTGGCGCCGAACAATCGCCCAATCCGGTCTTGCCAACCTCCGACCACGAACCGGTGAATGGATCAATGGCGTCCAGATAGCCTCTGAAAGTGAGGGTCAGCAGCGACGTGCCGAGTCCTTGGACCAATCCACCTCCAGCATCGGGCGGCAAACCGTGCCCGATCGGGAGAAACATTCCGTTGCTCAGATCCAGCGCGCCGAATTGAAGGGTCCGACCAGCAATGACATATACCAGGCCACTGCGGCCGGCCGGCGCACGGTCGGCTATTCGAGCCACCAAACCGTGCCTCAGCGGCGGCTCGACGAAAACACGCGATCCGTAGTCGGCCACGATCGAATCCTGCGCGTGTGCGCCGACAAGCGCAGTCAGAATCGTGCCCGCGACAATGATTGAACGCATTCTTCGTTTCATGTGTCCCTCCACCTCTAATAGGCGGAGAATCCGCGCGAATGTGCTAACGACGCTGCGGAGATTTCACGATGGGTGGCCGGCGGTATAATCAATCGCCCGGCGGATTGAGCTAAGACATTGAGCACAAAGGACATCAGCGCGCTTCTGCGAGCCTGGACCGATGGCGACCAGCGCGCGCTCGACGGCCTGACCCCGATCGTGTACGAGGAACTCCGCCGCCTGGCTCACCGCTACATGGACGGCGAGCGCCGCGGCCACACGCTCCAGACGACCGCCCTCGTGAACGAGGCCTACTTGCGCCTGGTGCGATACAACCGCATGCGCTGGCAGGATCGTGCCCATTTCTTCGCCGTATCGGCACAGGTGATGCGGCGCATCCTCGTCGATCATGCTCGTCGCCATAACGTCAAGCGCGGCGGAGGTGTCCAACATGTCGATATGGACGAGGCCACTGTCGCCGCTCGCGATCGAACCTCGGATCTGGTGGCGCTCGACGACGCGATGACGACACTGGCGAGCCTCGATCCGCGCAAGGGCCAAATCATCGAAATGCGCTTCTTCGGCGGACTCAGCGTGGAGGAGACCGCCGAAGCGCTCGACGTCTCGCCCGCAACGGTGAGGCGCGACTGGAGCATCGCCAAGCTCTGGCTGTACCGAGAACTTTGCGGAGGGGCCAACCATGGACTCGGAACGGTGGGGCCGGCTCAATAAGCTGCTGCACGACGCGCTCGACCGCTCGCCCGAAGAGCGCGATGCCTTTCTCGGGCAGGCCTGCGGCGGTGACGACGCGCTGGCGCGTGAAGCGCGGTCGCTTCTGAGTGTGGAACCGCAGGTCGAGACCTTCCTCGAGAAGCCGGCAATCGAACTGGCGGCGCGAGTCGTGGGCGAGGACGTGCGCGAAGATCATGCGCCCGTTGATCTCCGCATCGGCGCGGTTCTCACGCATTACCGCATCCTCGAAAAGCTCGGCGGCGGCGGCATGGGCGTCGTCTACAAGTCCGAGGACACGCGGCTCCAGCGCTTCGTCGCCCTCAAGTTCGTCTCACCCGAACTCGCGACCGATCCGGACGCGTTGATGCGGTTCCGGCGAGAAGGGCGGGCCGCGTCCGCACTGAATCATCCCAACATCTGCACGATTTACGACATCGGCGAGCAGGACGGACACGCCTTCATCGTCATGGAGTTTCTCGAGGGCATGACGCTGAAGCATCGAATCGCCGGCAGCCCGATCGCCATCGACGTGTTGCTGCTCCTTGCGATCGAGATCGTCGACGCGCTGGCGGCCGCACACGCCGCAGGGATCGTCCATCGCGACATCAAGCCCGCGAACCTCTTCGTGACGACTCGCGGGCACGCGAAGGTTCTCGATTTCGGGCTCGCCAAGGTGCAGCCCGCCCGAACGTCCGACGGCGAACCGACGTTCACCGCTCGCGACGCGCTGACCAGTCCTGGCAGCGCCCTCGGCACGGTGGCCTACATGTCGCCGGAACAGGTACGCGCAGAGAACGTGGACGGGCGCACCGATGTGTTCTCGTTCGGTGTCGTGCTCTACGAGATGGCAACCGGGACACTGCCATTCCGCGGCGACAGTCCCGGCGTCATTGCAGACGGCATTCTCAATCGCACGCCAGCACCGGCGGTGCGCCTCAATCCCGACGTGCCGATGGAGGTGGAACGGATCATCGAGAAGTGTCTCGAGAAGGATCGCGACCTTCGGTATCAGCACGCATCCGAAATTCGGACCGATCTCCAGCGGCTGAAGCGCGATCTGGACTCCGCGCGTGTGACGCCGCGTACGGCAGCCGCAGACGCGGCACCTCCTGCTCGACGATGGCGATGGACCGCAGTCATCGGTGCCGTCGCTGTGCTCGTGTCGATCGCCGGCGCACAATACGCCTACCGCTTCGCGAAATCGACTGGCAACACGGCTCTCGCGCCAAAGCTCGCGGACACGGACACGATCGTCCTGGCCGACTTCACCAACACGACCGGAGACCCGCTGTTCGACGATACGCTTCGGCAGGGGCTCGCCGTGCAGCTCGCACAGTCCCCGTTCCTCAGCCTGATTTCCGACGAGCGCATTCACAAGACGCTTCGACTGATGGGCCAGGCACCAGACGTGCGACTCACGCCGGAGCTCGCCGCCGGCGTCTGCGAACGGACCGGGAGCGCAGCGGTCCTGGAAGGATCGATTGGCAGTCTCGGAAGCCAGTACGTTCTCGGGCTGCGCGCCAAGCGATGCGATACCGGGGACGTCCTTGACGAGGAACAGGCGCAGGCCGCGCGAAAGGAAGACGCTCTGACTGCCCTTAGTGAGATTGCCACGAAGTTCAGAGCGCGTGTCGGCGAGTCGCTGACGACCCTTGAAAAGCACTCGGTACCACTTCCCGACGCCACCACGCCGTCGCTCGAGGCATTGAAGGCCTACAGCACCGGGTTGAAGGTTCTCGATTCGAGCGGACCTCCCGCGGCGCTGCCGCACTTCAAGCGCGCCACCGAGATCGACGCGAATTTTGCGATGGCCTTCGCGAACCTTGGAATGCTCGACAGCGCCATCGGCGAGTTCGTCTCATCAATCGAGAGCACGACGAAGGCTTATCAGTTGCGAGATCGCGCCAGTGACCGGGAGAAGTTTTTCATCGATTTCGCCTACCACCGTACGGTCACGGGAGACCTGGAGAAGGCGCGGCAGGTCTGCGAGGTATGGGCGCAAACCTACCCTCGCGACATGCAGCCCCACTCCTTTCTGGGCGGGATGATCAACGCCGCCGTCGGCAGATTTGAAGCGGCGGAGCAAGCAGCCAGCAAAGCCATGACGCTCGATCCCGATCACTCCTTTCCATACTTCAACCTTGCCGCGAGCTACATCGACCGCGACCGCCTCGCGGAAGCGCGCAGTACGCTGCAAAGCGCCTCAGAGCGCAAGATCGACATACCCGAACTGCTCTACGCGCGATTCCAGATCGCGGTTCTCGAAAACGATGCTGCGGAGCTGGAAGCATTGGCTGCCGTGGGAAGAGAACGATCCGGGGCGCAGGACTGGATCCCGGCATGGGTGTTCGATCAGGAGGGCGCTGTTCTCGCGGTTTCCGGTCGTCTGCAACAGGCGAGGAAGAAGTCGCGACAGGCCGTGGACCTGGCGAAGCAGGCAGGGCGCAGGGATGGCGCGGCTCAGCACGAAGCCTCGGCAGCGGTGCGCGAGGCGCTCTTCGGATATCCATCCGAGGCGCGGCAGATCGCCGCGGACGTGCGCAATCTTTCCAATGGTCAGATCACCCAATATGGCGCTGCCGTCGCACTCGTGCTTGCTGGGGATTCGTCCCGAGGGCAAACACTCGCCGACGACCTGGCAACCCGGTTTCCCCAAGACACCCTAGTAAGAGTCAGTTATCTGCCGGTGCTTCGGGCGCTGCTCGCACTCAACCGCCGCGAGCCCGCGAAGGCAATCGACCTGCTCGAAATCGCCGGCCCATACGAACTGGGTGATCACTCCGCCGCATCGGTTGGATTCAGCGGACCGCTCTACCCAGTCTACGTGCGCGGACTCGCCTACCTCGCCGCCCACCAGGGCGCGGACGCGGCCCGAGAATTCCAAAAGATTCTCGACCACCGCGGGATCGTCGTGACCGATCCGATTGGAGCACTGGCACACCTTCAACTCGGGAGAGCATTCGCGCTCGCGGGAGCTCGGTCCAAAGCGAAGAGCGCCTACAACGATTTCCTCACGCTCTGGAAAGACGCGGACGTCGAGATCCCGATTTTGAAGGACGCCAAAGCCGAATTCGCTGGATTGCAGTGAAGGAGAGCGTCCCTCAGACGTACTTAGCCATTCTGAGCCTGTCCTTACGACATTCACTCAGGCAGCGAGGTGCGCCCGGCTCACTCAGCTACCAGGCGATGTCGGCCAGCGGGCGCTCGGCGTCGATGAAACGACGGATACCCCGCTCGAGAAGACGCTCCGGCATCAGACGCACGATGAGATTACGAAGACCTGCCCTGGCCCGGCCGCGACCCAGAATGGCGCCACGCGCGGTGAGCGCGCTCTTGCGGTAGCGGCTGGCGATCGGCGTCACGATGTCCTCGTAACTCCGCAGTGCGGCGGGCACATCGCTCCGACTGCGGGCCAGGCAGCCGGCGAAGACGTGCGCGTCCTGTAGGGCGAGCGAACTGCCCATCCCCGAGAGGAACGTCGGGCAGTGCGCGGCGTCGCCGAGCAAGGCGCAGCGCCCGTTCGTGATACGCGGCATCTCGATCTGCGCGATGACGTCAGTGAACACGAAGTCGCCCGCGTTGATCGCGTGAAAGACCCGGCGCACCACGTCCGGGAATCCCGCGCAGGTCTGCAGAAGATACTCCCGCATCGCGAGGGCGTCGTGCCGAGGTGGCCGTCCCGCGCCCTCACCCACGTACACCACGGCGGACACGGAACCGGATGCGACGGGAAAGAGGCTCACCATCCGACCCTCGCCCATATACGCGTGCGTCGACAGCGGCAGGTCATGGCGCAGCGCCTGGGTGACGGCGATGTAGTGGCCACCGAGCGGCCGGTCAAAGCCGTGACCGAACACGAGGTCGCGCACACGCGAGTGGATGCCGTCGGCGCCGACCAGGAGATCTGCGCGCTCTCTTCGGCCGTCGCTCAGGATGATGTCGACGCCATCCTGGTCGCAACGCGCCTCCGTGATTTCGACCCCGAAACGGATGTCGGCGCGTTCGTGCGCGAGTTCGTAAAGGGCTGCCTGCAGGTCAGCGCGCCGCAGGAGGATGTAGCCTCCCAGCGTGCTGGCCAGCGCCGTCGTGCGCTCGGATCGCAGGAAGCGTCCCGACGAGGTGTACATCCGCGTCTCTTCGATTGGGGCGGCGCGTTCCTGGCACGCGTCGATGATGCCCATTCTTCGGACCATCTCGACGCCGTTGCCTTTGAGCGAGATGTAGTGGCCGAGCGCATGAAATGCCGGCTGGCGCTCGATCACGATGGTCGAGGCACCGACGCGATCCAACCAGTGGGCGACCGCGAGCCCTGCAATGCCTGCGCCGGATACGATGACTTTCAAGGGCATGGCGAATCCTTCTGTCGAATCACGCGTTCTGCGTTACCCACGCGGCGGTCGAATGCGGCCTACTCCTCCGGGCCTGTCTGGGCGATACTAGGCCCAACCGCCGCCATGAACGCGCCGCCATTGGCGTCAGTCGGCCGGCTCCTGCGCAGCCTGGTTCGCAAGCCCGGCGGCACCGGCATCGTCATCGCCGCGATCACGCTCCCACTGATCTTCCTGCTGCCGGACGTCGCCGCGCTGATCGTCCTGGCGGCGCTCCTCATCTACCCCCTGCTGGACGCTCCGCGAACGCTCGGCGCCAAGTCCTGGTGGCGCGCCGCGCTGGTCGCGGTGCCGGTCTGGTTTGTCGTGTTCGTCGGCCTGATCGCGGCGGTCGACTCGGTTCGCCCGCTCCGCGACGACGCGATGGTCTACCTCGCGCCGTTCATGCTCTATCCGCTGGCGCTCGCCCTCGCCGGATTCGTGCGCCTCGAGGGCCGGATCAACGCCCGTCCCGCCGAATCAGGGCCGCGCACGGCAGCCAAGGTTATCGGCGTGACATGTGCGCTTCTGCTTGTGTTCCCCCTGGTGTCTGGAATGATTCCTGTTCTCCAGGAGAAGTTCACCGGCAACACGCCGGCAAACACGTCCTACTCGAACGACGGCGAAGTGGTCTCAGCCACGCCCGATCGCGTGGACGTGCGATTCGGCGATGGCACGGTTGAGCCAATTCGCTTTGGGCCGGAGACGAAGTTCGACTTCTGGGGGCCGGGTTCTCCGCTCGTTGAAGGCGTGGCCGACGCCGCCTGGCTGACGCCAGGCCAGCGGCTCAACGTGGGCTACGTCTATCGCGATCACGAGGCACGGGCCGATCACATCCACGTCTGGATCGAGCGGAAGGGCTGCGCGCGTGACGAGAAGTGGCTGGCGGCTGGCAAGGAAACGGCCTCGCCGCCGGAATTGACGCAGAGCCTCACCGGCACGACCTGGGAGGGAACGATCGCGGTCCGGAATGGCCCAGAGCCGGTCAAGACCACGGTGTTCGAGTTCATGGCCGAACACCAGGCCGCCTACCAGGATCGCGGCCGCGAGCGCCAGACCGCTGCGCATTGGCGGCAGAACGGTGCAGCCGTGATCATCGAAATCAACGACTGCTACGCGAAATACGAAGGCACGGTCGCCGGGAACGACATCAACGGCGAGTTCTCGAACGAGATGGGAGCGCGGACCCCGTGGACCGCGCATCGCAAGTAGTCAACCGGCTTGCGCCGAGCTTCCCGCGCCAGTACCCTTTCTGTCGGTTCCGTGCACTCGCGACCAACCGCGCTTTCTTTCGTCAAAAGCTGGGCCAACGCCAGCTCCCCCGCAGCCCTCCTCGCCCAGAACGCCGGCGTCGCTCTCGGCTATTTCCTGCTGGCCGAGCTCGTCCTCGCCCCACAGGTCGTCGCTGGCCTTCGGGCCGCCCCGGTGTGGCCGGCCAACGGCTTCGTTCTGGCCGCGGTCTGGCTCCTCGGACCTCGGGTACTCCCAGGCGTCGGTGTCGCTGCCGCGTTCGTCATGCTGCAGCAGGTTCCCATCGCGATGGCGCTGATGGGGTTCCTCGCGCCGGTCGCCCAGGCCTGGGTCGCGGTGCAGTTCCTCGAGCGTCTCGACTTCGACGAGCGGCTCGAGCGCGTCCGCGATCCCCTCACGCTCGTGCTCGCTGCGGCTCCGGCCGGCGCCGTCTGCTCCGCGACGCTGGGAACGCTGGTTGCCTCGCTGTCCGGAATTGTGGGTCCCGGTGAAGCGGCCGGGTTCTGGACGATATGGTTCATGCGTGCCTGGCTCGGTATCGCGACCACCGCGCCGCTGGCGCTCGCGCTGCTGCATTCGCGACCGATACCGCTCGGCGGAGGCCGGACCGTCGAGGCGCTTCTCCTCGTGACGGCAACCGTCGTCATGTCGCTGGCCATTCTCTGGGGCTGGTCCGACCCGATGGTCGCCATGCCGGTGACGCCGCTCGTCCTCCCCGTCGTCGCGTGGGCCGGGATGCGGTTCGGCGCCCGCGGCGCCAGCCTGATCACCGGCTGGCTCACGGCCATGGCGATCCTCGCCGGCGTGCTGGGCATCGGCCCCGTCGCTCGCCTGCCGCCCGCGACCGCTCAGGCCACGACGTTCTTCTTCCTGCTCGTCATCACCGTGTGTGGCCAGGTCCTCGCGGCCATGGGCGCCGAGCGCGACGATGCATTGCGCAAGCGCGTTCAGCTGGAGGAGCTGCTCCGCCATTCGCAGAAGATGGAAGCCATGGGACGCCTGGCCGGCGGCATCGCTCACGACTTCAACAACCTGCTCACCGCGATCCTCGGTTACACCGACATCGTCGTCCACGGGATGAGCGCCAACGATCCGCGCCGCGCCGACGCCGAGCAAATCGAGCGCGCCGCCAACCGCGCCGCCGAGCTCACGCGCCAGATGCTGGCATTCAGCCGCCGCGAATCGCAGCAGGCCGGGGTCATCGACCTGAACCGCGTCCTGGCCAAGGTCGAGCCGATGCTGCGCCGCGTCATCGGCGAAGACGTCAGGTTGTCAATTGTGCCGAAGGCGGCCGGCTCCCTGGTCCGTGCCGACGCCGGACAGATGGAGCAGGTGATCATGAACCTCGCGGTCAACGCCCGGGACGCGATGCCCGACGGCGGCCGTCTCGTGGTCGAGACATCCGACACCTACATAGACGACGACGTTGCCGCCGACAACCACGAGGCTCGGCCCGGCCCGCACGTGATGCTGTCGGTCACCGACACCGGTGTGGGTATGTCGGCGTCGGTCCGCAGCCGGCTTTTTGAACCGTATTTCACCACCAAGGCCGCCGGGCGCGGAACCGGCCTCGGTCTCTCCACCGTCTACGGCATCACCCGCCAGAGCGACGGGCACATCACGGTGAGCAGCGAGGTCGGTCAGGGAAGCACGTTCCGCGTCCTGTTGCCCATCGCCGCCGGCGTCCCCGCCGAGGACAACGATCCTGCCGCCCAGAAGTTGCCCGGCGGCGCCGAGCACATCCTGCTGATCGAGGACGACGCCTCGGTCCGCCGGCTGGGGAAGGACCTGCTGTCGCGCCTGGGCTACAGCGTGACCGAAGCTGCGTCCGGCCGGGCCGGCATCGCGCTCGGCAGCGACGACACCCGCCACTTCGACCTGTTGATCTGCGACGTGATTCTCGGCGACATGAGCGGCCCGTCGGTGGCGGAGGCGCTGGTGGCCCTCCGCCCGGCCACCCGCGTGCTGTACGTCTCCGGACACACCGACGATGCGATCGTCCGGACCGGGGTGCTGGATGAAGGAAAACCCTTCCTGCGGAAGCCGTTCACACCCGTGCAGCTTGCACGGAAGATTCGTGAAATCCTCGAAGATCGGCCGGGAACTGCGCAAATCGGGCGAGCCTGACGGAAGATTGTCGGATGGCCCGTTCGCTCGCCTTCTTCGTCTTCTCGGTGCTTGCGGCTTCGTCGGCCTATTCGCAGACCGGTTCGCCCTTCGAGTACCGTCTGTCGTTCCCCTCGCCCGAGCATCACTGGATGCAGGTCGAAGCCCGCTTCGCCGGACTTCAGCCCGGCACCGTGGAAATCCGGATGAGCCGCACGTCGCCTGGGCGCTACGCGCTTCACGAGTTCGCCAAGAACGTGTTCGACGTGAGAATCGCGAGCGGGAACGGGCAGGAGCTTCAACCCGAGCGACCCAATCTCCATCAGTGGAACGTGACGAGCGCGGACGGTACCGTCGTCGTCACTTACAAGGTGTTCGGGGACAGAACTGACGGCACCTACCTGAGCGTCGATCCCGCGCATGCCCACATGAACATGCCGGCCACGGTCATGTACGTGCGCGGCCAGCTGGCCCGGCCGGCGCGCGTGACCTTCGTGCCGCCTGCCGCCAGCAAATGGCGCATCGCGACGCAGCTGTTCCCGACGACGGATCCGCGCGTCTTCACCGCGCCGAACATCCACTACCTGATGGACAGTCCCGCCGAGCTCAGCGACTTCACGCTCCGCAGCTTCACGATTGACGATGGGGTCAACGGTCCGCAGACGATTCGCGCGGCGATTCACCACGACGGCAGCGACGCCGACGCGGATGCCTACATCCGGGACGTCGAGAAGACCATCCGCGAAGGCATGAAGATCTTCGGCGAGCTGCCGAAGTTCGACTGGGGCACGTACACGTTCCTCGCCGACTACCTGCCGTGGGTGGACGGAGACGGGATGGAGCACAGGAACAGCACGGTGGTGTCGCTTCGCGGCGCGCTGCGCAACCCGGTCCAGCGCGAGCGCATCATGAGCACCATGTCCCACGAGTTCTTTCACTCCTGGAACATGGAGCGGCTCCGCTCCAAACAGATCGAGCCGTTCGATTACGAGGAGGCGGACGTCTCCGACGCGCTCTGGTTCGGGGAGGGGTTCACGAACTACTTCGACGGGTTGATCCTCGGACGGGCACAGGTCTTGAGCGGCGAGGCGGTGTTCGACAAGTTCGCGGGAATCATCAACGCCATGACGCTCAGCCCGGGGCGCCAGTTCCGATCGGCGGTGGAGATGAGCCGGCTCGCGCCGTTCACCGACGCCGCGGTGTCGATCGACCGGACGGCCTGGAACAACCTGTTCATCTCCTACTACACCTACGGATCCGCGATCGCGATGGGGCTGGATCTGAGCCTTCGCGATCGCAGCGACGGCAAGCTCACGCTCGACAGTTACATGCGGGCCTTGTGGAGGAAGTTCGGTCGCTCCTCGAACCCCACCCCCGGCATGGTGCCGGCCACCTACACGATTCCGGATCTCGAGAGCACGCTTGCCGAGCTCTCGGGCGATGCGGCGTTCGCGAAGGAGTTCTTCGCCCGCTACGTGCAGGGACGCGAGCTCGTGGACTACCAGAAGTTGTTCCTTCGGGCTGGACTGATAGTGCGGAAGGAGGCGCCCGGCAAGCCCTGGATCGGCGACGTTCGCCTGCAGGTGGGTGCCGGCGGCGGCAAGGTAGCCAGCCAGGTGCTGTTCGATTCGCCCCTATACAAAGCAGGCGCGGATCAGGACGACGTGATCGTCAGCGTCGACGGCGTCGACCTCGCCCAGGCGTCCGCGCTCGACACGATTCTGGCCCGGCACAAGCCGGGTGACACGATGTCGCTCCGCTTCGTTCGCCGATCGGGCGAGCGAGTCGACGGCACGATCACGCTGGACGAAGATCCGCGGGTGAAGGTCGTGCCGCTCGAGTCGGCGGGCGGCACCTTGACGGGCGATCAGAAGCGCTTCCGCGAGGCGTGGCTCAACGCGCAGTGACGGCGCGGTCCCTCGCCGCTGCCGCTTGAGGTTTGTGGGCCCGACGGTGTAACGTGCCCGCACGCGCGCGGTTGAGGCCGGCGCGAAAAGCAATCCGTGCGACTTGTTACGCAGCTGAACCTTCTTGCGCTGGTAGTGCTGCTGCCGGTAGCCGCTCACGCCGCCGGGCAGTGCAACGCCGACTGCACGCACGAGACCAAGGCGTGCGTGTGTGCGATCGACGGCCGCGGCGTCACGCTCACCGCCATCGGCGGCGTCGATCGGGAAGCGCTCCGCGTCGGGCAGGCGCTGGATCCTGGCGACGAGATCGCCAGCCCGGATCAGAACGCCGTCGTGGCGCTGACGTGTCCGAAACGCTCGTCCGTGAACCTGCACGGCCGATTCCGAAGCGTCATCCTTCCGGGCGCAGCTGGCCAGGATTGCGCCATCAGCCTGCTGGCGGGCAGTGCCGACGTGCAGACCGACAACCCGACACAGCTGAGCGCGGGCACGACGCTGATGGGCTCGAAGCGGACAACCTACGGCATGCGCGTCGGCGCCGACGCCACCGTTGCCTGCGTGGTGTTCGAGGGCGATGTCGAGGTCCACAACCTGGCCACCGGCGCGGTGCGTCCGCTCGGTCAGCTGATGTCGGCGAGCTGGAAGGGCGGAGCCCTCCAGCAATATGGCACTCCATTGACCGGTGCAGAGCTGGCGGACACCGCGCGTTTGTACGCTCGCGCAGAGACAGCGCGGGCGCGCGCGCGAGACGCAACGATCGCCAATCTGGCGGCACTGCAGCGCGAGCTCGAGACCCGTCACCTGACGGTCCTCAAGGCGCCGCAGGATGCGGCCGCCCGCATCGACCTGGCGACGCTGCAGGCGCGGGTTCGCCTCAGCGCGCAGGCGCTCTATCAGCTGACCGTGGCCGAGCGGCAGACTCCACCGGCGTCCGAGCACGCCGCGTCGATCGCCGCGACACGCTGGGTGATCTACAAGCAGGACCGTCGCGACAACGACGCCGCCCGCGAGGCCGAGAAGCTTCGCACGCTCGACCCGGAACGCTACAAGCGGCTGCAGGAGATCGAATCGAGAGCCGGCGGTTCGAACGACCCGCGTGGAGCAGCTCTCACCGCCGCTGCCACCCCGCCGATCGTCTCCGCCGGCGAGGCCACGACGATCGCCGTCACGGTGAGGAATGCGGCAGGCCAGCCGGTCGGCGGCGCACGAGTCGTCCTGTCGGCTGACGGCGGGAGCTTCAGCGGTGCGAAGCAGCCCAGTCTTGCCGAAGGCGTCTCCAGTCCGGATGGCGTGTTCCGCGCCGAGTGGCGCTGCCAGCCCTGCGCGGCGGCTTACCGGATCGCGGTCGAAGTGAGCGGCGCCGGTCTCCCACCTCAGAAGACGACGGTCGGCGTGAAGATCCGCTGATAACGGCGACGACAACGCGTGGCGCGAGGTCCATCCGACGTGTTCCGGAAATGGAAGAAGCGCCTGAGCGACTACAGGGAGGAACTGCTCAAGGCGGTTGTCCTCACCGTGCCGCTCGCACTCGTGGCCAAGGTCTACGATCAGATCAGCGCTCGCCTGTTCGGGCAGCCGTGGCAGGCGCTGTTTTTCCTCGTTCCGATCGCCATCGCCGTCGCGCTCCTCCGGCATCGCGCCACGCGGCAGTACGCCTTGCGGCCCGAGTGGCCAGCGCTCCTCTTCCTGGGCGTCTACATCCTGTTCTTTACCGTGGCCTCTCAGTCGAGGGTGCTCGACGTGAGCCGCGAGCTCACGGCGTTCGGCGCGCCGGCCTCGCGCCGGAGCATGACGCCGGTGTCGTGGGGTGACTGGCGCTACCGCCTGGTGCCGCGCAAGCCGGATCGCGATCAGCTGATCGTCGTGCTCCTCAGGCCAGGCACCGGCCGGGCGGCGATCGAAGCGAGAAAGGAAGTCGTGGACCTCGTCGCGCTGGCGGCGCAGCGGCAGGCTTCGGGCGTCGCGCTCGACGTCTACTTCCGCGATCCGTCGCCGATCGACCCGCTGCTCTGCCAGGCGATTGACGCTGCGGCCAAATCGATGCCGATCTTCGCCGGCTACGGATTCTCGATGGAGCAGGGGCGTGTGGTGGAGGCCGGCGTTCCCCGGACGCTGGAATCGTGCCTGCCGCGGGAGCGGCTCGCGCACCTTGCCGGTGTCCTCGACTTCGATCTCGTCAGCCGGGTGACGCCGCTGTTCTTCAGGGGCGATCGGGCCCGTCCGGCACTCGGCTTGGCGGTGGCGTCGGCAGTGAGGTCGCGGGCTGCCGGCGCTCACGCCGCGAGCGTGCCGCTCAACCTGCCCGGGGACGGCCTGTTGCGCTTCGTGGCGCCCGAAGACGGACCGTTGGTGGTGCGGCTCGAAGATCTGCAGTCCAGGACCCGCGATCCCGACCTCCTGCGCGGCCGATTCGTGATGGCTGGCGAAGCGGAGCAGGACTCGTTCGACACCCCCTTCGGCCGTCAGCCAGGCATCGTCATTCATGCCTACGTCGCGCATTCGCTGATCGAGGGCCACGACATCCGGCGTCTCTCGTGGTGGCTCGGCTTCGCGATCACGCTGGTGTTCTGTTACGCGATGACGATCTGGAGCGCTCGAGGAGGAAGCGCGGCAGGTCTCGTCCTGCTGTGCATGGGGGCGACGGCCGTCACCGTCGGCATCGCGGTACTGAGCATCGTCTCGGGTCCGTACTGGTTCGACGTGGTCTACCCGCTGACGGCGGTCTGGTTGCTGCTGCCGCTGCTGCTCGGAGCGCGACGGGCGATTGGTTCCCGCCGCGCGAGCCCAGTGGGCGATTGAGCCGTGCGCCGGCGTTTAGAAGAGCGCGATCGGGTTCGCGGGACTGCCCGTTCCCCTGTTGATTCTGAGCGGAAGCGCCACGAACATGAACTCGTAGCGACGTTCCTCGGCACAGGCCTGCGCGAGCGGCTCGAGCAGCGAGTTGTCAACGAGCGCCACGCCGTAGGTGTAGAGCACGCCGTGCGCGGGCCAGCGGTGACCGTCAGGATCGGGGAGCGCGTCGTGCATGTCCCATGCGAGCAACGCGACGTCCTTGTCGCGAAGGAAGCGGCCGCAGGAGTTATGCAGGCCGGGGCGCGTCGGTGGCTGAGCCGTAGGCATGGCCGGCGCGCACGAATGCCTCCCGTCCGCAGTGCACCAGCAGGGCATCACCGGGCTCGATCGTCACTGCTTGCGCCTTGGCGGCCGCCTCCAGTTCGGCGCCCGTGACGGGCCGATCGGTGGTGACGAACGGCGTGCCGCGGAGATGGGGTATGTCGAGCAGGACGCCGCGAGTCACGATGCCGTCGCCGAAAGCCGTGATCGCGCCGAACCTTGCGCCGAAGCTGTCGAGTTCCTTCGACGGATCCCGCCCGTTCCACATTCCGTTCCGATCCCACATGTGGCTCAGCGCATCGACGTGGGTGATGGTGACGCCGTGGTACTCGAAGCCGTAGTAGTCGACAAACGAGCCACGATCCGAGTTCGTTCGCAGGTAGTGTTGTGACGGTGAGAACTCCCGGCTCAGTGGCACGATGCGGCCGCTGCGCACCAGGCGGGCGGCGGCGGCCCGTTTCGCCGGAGTGATCAGATTGATCGCGCCCTTCTCGTCGTCCTTTCCCCCAACGGCCCCAGTTGCGTTTGTAGTCGAAGACGTTCGGCGCCTGTGCGCCGAGCGCCGTATCTCGATGGACCAGGGCCGCGCCGCCGGTGGCGAGTGCGGTCTTCAGGAGCTGTCGGCGTGTGGTGGCCATGTGGTCCCTCATCGGGTCGACGACGGTCGCAACAGCGACTGCCAGTTGAGGACGACGGTGATCGGTTGGGGCAGATTGTAGTCGCGGCGCCGCCGCGGCGTGATCACCGTCCACGGGAAGAACGCAAAGACTCGTCGACTTGCCCGGCAGGTTCACGGCGGTAGCCTCCGAGCGTGGATGGCGGCAGTGAGCCACGCAAGCCCACGCTCTGGTTGAACTCGATCCACGACTCGAGCGCGTCGAGCTGAGCGCCGATGAGGGCGTCGAACTCCGGCCCTCCGTGTCCCATCCCGGGGATGAAATACACCGCGAGCACGCGATCGGTCTGCGCTTGGCCGAGCCGCCGGGACACGAGGGAGAGATAACCAGCGGCCTCTCCCGGGGACACGATCACATCGTGGGTGCCGTGCATCACGATCAGCGGGCGCGTCAACCGACCGGTGAGATCGAGCCTTCGCAGCTCGCGCAGCACCGATGCCGGGCTCCGGTTGGGGTCCCACTGGGGAAGTTCGTCGTCGGTTATGTCGCCCCCGTCAGGGTTGAACGTGGGATCGAACCGCGGCATTGAATCGCGAAGATATCCGAGCAGGGCGTTGCGCTCGGACTTCCAGCGAGTCTCCGATCCCGGCCACCGACCGACGTCATACGAAAATCCGCCGCCCAGCGTCGCGGGTATCGAGTAGATGTGCCTCAGGCTGTCGAGCTCGACAGGCGTCAACGGCGGATCGAGCGGCTCCCGACTCGGATCCCACGACGGCTGAACACCCCTGCGCGCGACGATGTCGTCCAGCCGCGGCGCGATGACCGTGTAGTGCTTCAGCACCGTGGCGATTGAGCCCCACTGGCTGACCTGCGAGTTGAAACCGTATCCCGCGATCCCGCCGTCGTACAGCTCCGGATAGCTTTCGAGCATCCACTTCGTGTGGTGACCGCCGTTCGATCCGCCCAAGATGAGCGTTCTCGCCGGCGGTCGACCATAGTGATCCGTGACGATCTGCTTCGCGTAAACGGTCAGCTCGCGCAGACGCCGACGTGATTCGTAGTACGAATCCTCGGGTTCGCGCGCGATTGTCAACCGATTCCATCCCTCGTCGCTCGCGGCAAACGCGTATCCCTTCGCGAGAGCGGCTGGTTTGAATGCGCCGGTCGTCAACTCTGTGCCGGAGAAACCACGAGAAAACACTGCGAGTTTGCCGTTCCACGCATTGGGCAGGGCAAGCTGGAACTTCGCATCGTCGGAAATTATTCCGTGGATATAGCGATGCGGGACCGGAGCGTCCTGGCCTTCGTCGATGTCATGGTGGGAAGCGACCGCAACGGCGCATGCTGTCAGCAGGCAGACAGACCACATGATCATGCTGCTTCTCGCCGTCGGGAAACGTCTGGGTGAGGCAGCCAAGGCGTGGAATACTTTACGCGACAGCCCTCATCGGCGAGCAACGTTGCAGTGACAGCCACCGGCGCCCAGGTCATCGCCTCGTTCATCGAATCTCTGGGCGTCGAACACGTGTTCGGCGTCGGCGGGGCCAATATCGAGGACCTGTTCCTCGCGGTTCAACAGCGCCGTCCGCGCCTCACGGCGATTCTGGCCAAACACGAACACGCGGCCGGCACCGCCGCCGACGCCTACGCCCGTCTTGGCCGCTCCATTGGCGTGGTCATGGTGACTTCGGGCGGCGGCGCCCTCAATCTGGTCGCCGCGCTCGGCGAGGCCATGGCGTCGCGCGTGCCGGTGCTGGCGATTGTCGGAGAGCCGCCGACAGCGCTCCAGGGCCGCGGCGCGTTTCAGGACACCTCCGGCGTCAACGGCGCAGTGGACGTGCGAGTCGCGTTCGGCGCCTTGTCGGTCTGGTGCGAGCGAGTCCGCCGGGCCGACGATCTACCGGTTACACTTGCGGCCGCCGCTCGAGCGGCGTGGCAGCGGCAGGCCCCGGCGGTGCTACTGGTGGCCAAGGACGTTCAACAGGCCACGACAGCGGAGTCGGCAATAACCGCTGGGGTGCGTGACGGATCAACCGACCACGAGCGCGATGCGGCGGGAATCGATCGCGGGCTGGAGTTGCTGCGGACCGGAGCGAGCGTAATCATTGCCGGTGACGAAGTCGCCCGGGCGGACGCCCGGGCCGAGCTGACTGCGTTTGCTCGAGCGCTCGGCGCGCCGGTTGCGGTCACTCCGGACGCGCGCGACGCATTCGACAACGCCGATTCCAGCTTCGTCGGCGTGGCCGGTGCCATGGGACACGATGCGGCGGCGACGGCCCTGGCGGAGAGCGCGGTCTGGGTGCTCGTGGGCACCCGCCTGCCGCTCCTCTCCCGCACCGGTCACGAATCGCTCCTCGCCGGCAAGGCGCTGCTCGCTCTGTCGAGCGACGCGCCGTTCGTATCCGGCGCGAGGACGCTGCATGTCGGCGGCAGCCTCCGGCAGAATCTGCGCGCGCTGACAGCGGGGATCGACCCGGCTGTCGTCACTCGACGCGCGCAACCGCCGCGGGCAGGTCCGGCGCGGCTCGAGGTCACGAACGGCCCACTTACTTCGGCCGCCGCGCTCGGGCTGGTGCAGCGTGTCATCCCGGACGACGCGGTGGTGTTGATTGATGCCGGCAACACTGGCGCGCAAACCGTCCATCACCTCGCGGCTCCGCGCGACGGGCGCTGGCTCGTCGCAATGGGAATGGCGGGCATGGGCTACACGTTCGGCGCAGCGGTCGGCGCCGCGTGCGCGACCGGCCGACGCTGTTTCGTGTTCGCTGGCGACGGCGCGTTCTACATGCACGGCCTCGATATCCACACCGCCGTTCAACATCACCTGCCGATCACTTACGTGATCTTCAACAACCGGGCGCACGGGATGTGCCTGGTGCGCGAGCGGTTGCTACTGGGTTCTGTCGCCGGCTACAACGAGTTCGGTCCCGCGTCGATCGGACGCGGTTTGCACGCGATGTTTCCCGCTTTACCGGGAGCCGATTGCGGAACCGGCGAGCAGCTCTCGGAGGCGCTGCAGCGTTTGTCCGGCGTGGACGGTCCGGCCGTCGTGTGCGTGGAGCTGGACGAGGTCGAAACGCCGCCGTTCGCCGCCTTCCGGATCGCCGCGGCATCGGCGCAAGGAGAGCGGCGGTGAGCGAGCGCAACGTGGATCCCTCCGGGTTGTCCGGGATCGCCGGGCTGGTCCGCTGCGAGGAATACGATCGCGACTCGATGGGTGAACAGCTCACCGAGCTGACCCACACGGTCTATCCGCACGAGCAGGTCTTCGGCGAATACTGCACGGTTCATGCGCACATCGAGTGCCCGCCCGAGCGGGTGTTCGAGTACATGGCGAACCCATACAGCCTGCTCGAGTGGACCTACAGCGTCCGGAAGTTGAGGCCGGCCGGCGGCGGTGGCCTTCTCGTCGGCGAGGATGCGGCCAGCACGCCCCTGTACTGCCGCACGATCAGCCATCGCGAGGCGATGACGGTCGACTATCACTGCGCCTGGGACCAGGGCGACGAGCTGTGGATGATCTACCTCAATCGCATCATCCCGGCCGACGTCGTCCTGAAGCGCACCGGCTCGGTCGTGATCTGGACGAACTGCCGGCATCCGTACTATCGCGCCAACCCGTTTCCCGAGCGCGAGCCTCGGGGTAAACGCATGTGGGTAGGCGAGCTGTGGCCGCTGTTCTACGCCGGCCACACCATCGAGCTGCGCAACCTGAAGCTGATCCTCGAGCACCGGTATCGGCTTGGACTGCCGGCCGGACCAATCCTGCGCGACTAACCTTACAGCTCACTTGAGGTGCGCATGCCATCTGCTCGAACTCCCCGCGCTCGTGCCAGTTCCGGTCGGATCAGCGTGCCGATCGATACAGCACCCAAGTGAACTGAGGGGTCAAAAGAGCGATGTCGCCGATCAGCCTGCTCGGGGTGGCCAGCTACCTGCCGGACGAGATCGTCACCAACGAGTTCTTCGGTCCAGGCGTTGCCGAGCGGCGGGGCATGTTCACGCCGCCGACGACACGGCGCCACGTGTCGAGAGAGCAGACCGCCGCCGACATGATCGAGCGAGCGGCGGCGCGTCTCATCGAGGGGTTGAACCTGACGCCGTCACGCGACATCGATGTCCTCTTCACGAACGTGACGATTCCCGATCAGCCGTTCACCGGCGTTGGCGCTGAAATCGCGTTCCGGCTTGGTTGCCAGCCACGCGCGGTGGTGGACCTGCACAACACGGGCTGCGTGTCGTTCGTCTACATGCTGCAGCTGGCGCGCGAGCTGATGGCCGGCGGCGGCGGCAAAGGCGCGCTGCTCTGCAACGTCCAGAACGCCGCGGGCCGCGTGTTCCGGCACCCCGCCGTGCGCACCACGCGGCAGGCGCCGGTCCCGGGCGACGGGTGTGGCGTCGCGTATGTTGCGGCCAGCGAGATCTCGCCCGTGCTCGCCACCGTCGTCGAGCTGCACGGGGAGTACGCACGGGACATGACCGTCGCCGCCGACGACGGCCGGCAGGTACTGGGAACCGGGGCCGACGCCGATCCGGGTGGCGTTCACCGAGACGCGTGTCGCGTCGATCATCGCGCGCGGAAATCAACTCGTGCCCGACCGGGTCCGGCAGGTGTGCGCGCTGGCTGGGAAAGTGGTTCGCGACATCGATCTCCTGATCACGAATCAGCCCAATCCGATCTTCCTGCGCAACTGGCGCGAGGCGTTGGAGCTGCCGCCGTCCAGGCACCACGACACCTACGACGTTTATGGGAACCTGTTTGGCGCAGGAATTCCGATCTCGCTTGAAGACGCGATCGCGCGAGGACGGCTCGCCCGCGGCGCTCTTCTGGCGCTCGGCGGCTTCGCTCACGCGGGAGACTACAGCGGAGCGGCGCTGATCAGCTGGAGAGGCGGTGAATGAGTTGACGATCGAACCAGTGGATCTGCTCGTCTTCGGGCCGCATCCCGACGACATTGAAATCGGAATGGGCGGCACAGTGGCGAGGCATGTCGCGCTCGGTCATCGTGTCGGGCTGTGCGATCTGACCGCCGGCGAGATGGGCAGCAACGGCACCGTCGAGGAGCGGCTTGCCGAGGCCGACGCGGCTGCGGAGCTGCTCGGCGTGAGCTGGCGGGTGAACCTGGGCTTGCCCGATCGCGGTCTCCACTGCACAACCGATCACGTGAAGCGGATCGCGTCTGTCGTCCGGCGAACCCGGCCGCGCACGGTCGCGCTGCCGTACTGGTCCGACCGCCATCCCGATCACGTGGCCGCCAGTGCGCTCGCGAACGAGGCCGTCTTCAGCGCCGGCCTGAGGCGCTTTCCGGCGGACGGCGAGGCCTGGAAGCCGGCTTCCACGTGCTTTTATTTCATCAATGATCACGTGGCGCCGTCGTTCGTCGTGGACGTCAGCGATCATTACGAGACCAAGCGCCGCGCGCTGGCCTGCCACGTCAGCCAGTTCGCGCCACAATCTCCCGACGCAGCTCGGACGCGCCTCACCTCGGCGCGGTTCCAGCAGCTGATCGAGAGCCGCGACGCGCAGTTCGGTGCCCAGATCGGCGTTGCTTTCGCCGAAGGATTTGTCGTGACACGGCTGCTCACCAGGCCGCACCTGCTGCCGGAAGCGGGGAACGAGTGAAGATTGGAATCGTCTGCTACGCCTCGGTCGGCGGCAGCGGCATCGTCGCCACCGAGCTCGGCAAGGGGCTGGCTCGCCGCGGCCACGCCGTGCACTTCATCAGCACGGAAACGCCATTTCGGCTCGGTGAGTTCCAGGCTGGACTCACGTTCCACCGCGTGCACACCCCGACCTACCCGCTGTTCCGCGAGCCGCAATACCTGTTGTCCCTGGCCAACAAGATCGTCGAGGTGTCGCGCGAAGTCGGCCTCGACATCGTGCACGCACACTACGCCGTGCCTCATGCCACCGCGGCGTTCCTCGCCAAGCAGGTCCTGTCGGCGACCCGCGGCGGTTCGGCGCCGCGCGTGGTGACGACGCTGCACGGTACCGATATCACGCTGGTCGGCAACGATCCGTCCTACTCGGAGATCGTGGCCTTCTCGATCGAGCAGTCCGATCACGTCACGGCGGTATCCGAGAGCCTGCGCGCGTCCACTTACTCCGAGCTGAAGATCCGGCGCGAGGTGGAGGTGATTCCGAACTTTCTCGACTGCGCCATTCACCGGCGGCGCGACGTGCCCGGTCTTCGCGACCGCTTCACCGGCGGCGATCCCGACGTGCGGATCGTCGTGCACGTCTCGAACTTCCGTCCGGTGAAGCGGATCGAGGCGCTGATCGCGATCTTCGAGAGCATTCAGCGCCGCGTGCCGGCCCGCTTGCTCCTCGTCGGGGACGGACCGGACCTGCCGCTGGCGATGCGCCTGGCCCGCGACGCCGGCATCGGCGACTTCGTTCATGCGGCCGGCGCGCAGGAAGACGTGCTGCCGCTGCTCTCGATCAGCGATGTGTTCCTGCTGCCGTCGGCGCAGGAGAGCTTCGGCCTCGCCGCGCTCGAGGCGATGGCCTGCGGTGTACCGGTCGTGGCGTCACGCGTCGGCGGCTTGCCCGAGGTGATCGACCACGGCCTGACCGGCTACCTGCACCCGCCCGAAGCGCTCGACGAGATGGCAGACAGCGCCGTCGGCCTTCTCACCGACGAAGCCCGGCGGAAGGCGATGGGGAGGGAAGCCACCAGCCGAGTGCACGAGAAATACTGCGAGGAGAGGATTCTGCCGATGTACGAGGCATGCTACCGCAGGCTGATCGAGGCGGGAATGAACACGGGGCCGGCGGGCTTGTCGGCAGCCCGCCGGCCGATCGAGCTCAGCTGAACGTCTTGACGAACAGCTGGCTGTTCGTGCCGATCACCGTGACGTCGACTCGGCTCGGTGACGCCACTGCCGCGGGGGCGGCGGTGCAGATGCCGCCGAGGCTCTGCCACGCGCTCCACGCGGCGCCGTTCCACGTCTTCTGATACAGCGCGTTGTCGGTGCCGATCGTGTAGACCGACAGGTTGTTGGGCGCCGACGCCGAGGCCGCGACGCCGTACTTGGCCACGCCGCCGAGGCTGACAAACGGGGACCACGCCGCGCCGTCGAAATGACGGTGGAAGACGGCGTTGTTGGTGCCGACGACGAACACGTCGAGCTGGTTCGGCGCCGCCGATACAGCCGCAGGGCTGGCGATGCAGATCCCGCCGAGGTTGACATACGGTCCCCACGCCGCTCCGTTCCACGTCTTCTGGTAGAGGGCATTGTCGGTGCCGATGACGAACGCATCGAGCCGGTTCGGACCGGGCGCCGCGATCGCCGGACCGTGCAGCACGATCCCGCCGAGCGGCAGGTATGGCAGCCACGCCGCGCCGTTCCAGGCGCGGTGGAAGAGCTGACTGTCGGTGCCGACGACGACGACGTCGATGCGGTTTGCAGCCCGCGACACCGCGGCGGGCGCAGCGACGAGGATACCGCCAAGGTTCACGAAGCCGCTCCAGGTGTCGCCGTTCCAGAACTTCTGGTACAGCGCGCCGTCGGTGCCTGCGACGAACGCGTCGAGCCGGTTGACGCCCCACGACGCCAGCGCGCTTCCGTAGAGGCATATGCCCCCGAGGCTGGCGAATGGCCCCCAGGTTGCGGCCCGTGCCGCCTGCACCGCGGCGCCGACGTTGAGGAACGTGCCGACCGGCTTGCCTGGATCGGTCACCGCCGGCGTGCCGGTATTGCGGAGGAGCGTTCGAACCTGCGCATGCGTCAGCGCCGGGTTGCGCTCCAGCATCAGCGCCGCGGCCGCTGCCACCTTTGGAGTGGCGCCGGACGTGCCGCCGAAGCCATTGCGATAATCGGAATCGCCGGTGCTGTTGATCGTCAGATCGTGCGTCGGGTCGCCTGGCGCGCACACCGTCACGCGGGCGTTGAAGTTGCTGAAGCCGGCGCGGCGGTTCTGGACCGCGTCGTACTCGGTCGCCCCGACGAGAATCGAGCCGGTGTCCGGAATCGGATTGCCCGAGTCGTCGATGCCTGCGTCGCGATTGCCATTGCCAGCGGCAACGCACACCGCCACGCCCGCGGCGATCGCCGTCTGGATCGCGGCGTTCACCGACGGCACCTGCTCGTAGTTTCCGAAAGCGCCGGTCTGCACCTCGAGGATGATCACCTTGCGTCGTCCGCCGCTGTCGGCAGTGCGCACCCAGTCGATGCCGCGCGCCCACGAGTTGCCGCCGAGCGCCGGACCGGGCCCGCTGTTGGCCTGGATTGGCCAGAGCTGCGCGCCGAATGCAATGCCGGCCATCCCGAGATCGTTGTCGGCGGCGCCGGTCAGTCCCATGACCGCGGTGCCGTGGCTGATGCTGGTGCCGTGCGACACGTTGGTGCCGCCGTCGAAGGCGTTGAACGCGCGGGCCAGATTCAGGCGCGGTGCCAGCTCCTCGTGCGTGGTGCGGAACCCCCAGTCGACGTCGGCAATCACCACGTTGGCCCCGGACACGACGTTCCAGGCCGGCGGCACGTTGCAGCGGAAGATGTACCACTGGTTGTCGAGACCGGTGACCGGACTCGTGACCACCTGCGCCGAATTGCCGACGAGCGGTTCGTTGAGCGGCGTTCCCGGCGGCGCTTCCTCTTCGCCGGGCGCAGCCGCGCTGGCGACGAGCTGTCGCGCGCGGGCCTCGACGCGTGAGGCTTCTGCCGCGAGGTCCTCGGTGACTTTGGCGGTTGCGGGCGCGACGTCGGGAGGTATGGCGATCGGCACCGGCACCGCGCGGCGGACTTCCGGCAGCTGTTCGAGCTCCGCCGCAACCCGACGCACATCCGCGTCTGCAGCGAAATGCATCGTCACGAAGTTCGCGAGGTTGGGCACGTCATGGCCGGCCTGCCGCGCCTCGATCACCGCGCTTGCGGCCTCTTCACGGCTGCGAAGGAACGTCGGTTCCATCGTCATGACGCCGTGGCGTTGCAGCAACTGGTTGAGCGTGCTGAGGTCCCGTCCCGCGGGGCTGCGAATCTCCGCTGCGGCTGCGGTGGTCGGACGCGTCACTTCCGCCGCGACATCGTCGCGGAACTCCACTTCGACGACGCCGGGCTCCCAGCGTCCGCCGCCGCTGTCCTGGCCCGAGGGCGGATGATCGCCCGACGCGAACCGAGGTGATCCGAGATCGCCGGCTTCCATCGCGCCGGCGGGCATGTCATTGGCGTGCGAGCCGCCGCTCGGCTCCATTGCGCCTGACGGCATCTGCGCGCGTGTCGAGGGTCCACCCATGGCTCCACCGGGCATGCCGCTGCTCGATGCGCTCGAACTCTGCTGAGGCGTCATGGCCATGATTCCCTCCGATGGTTCTGGTTCGTGACGTTCCGATCCGGCGGCGGCGCGCTCGCCGGCCTTGCGGCTGGTGGGGCCGTCGTTGCTTCGCTTCATTGGGACACCTCCTGGTCGACGCAATCCGGCGGGTTCGCGATCCTGGGAGAACAAGATCGCGGAACACGCGGCTCCAGAGGTAGTGACGACCGAGGGGGGGTCGTTTCTGTGGTGTTGAGGGTGAGCGCCCCACTATACGCCCGCGCGATCGCAAAGCAATCTCATCCGCAGGGAATAACCAGGGGTAGGTTCCGAGTCGTGCGGACGCTGCGGGCGAGCGTCGAAAGTCGGGGCGGTGTGGGTCGATCGGAAACGGCGGCTCAGAAGCCGGCGAGGTGCATCGCTTCGGTGGCGCGGATCTCGCGATCGTGGAGCGGCAGCGTCGTGTCCGTGCCGAGGGCGGTCAGCTCGCGTAAGAGCAATTCGAACATCGGCTTGAAGTGCGGCTCGGCGCCTTCAGGAGCGTCGAAGAGGTATTCGGGCTCGAGTGACAGCACACGCTCGTTGAACGCGCGCAACGCGTCCTGCATATGGGCATCGCGCAATGTGTGAACCACATCGACGATCAGACGCTCGAGCTGGACCTTGCTGTGCACCTGTTTTCGACCTCTCCTGGCCATAAAGCAACGATCGCGCCACGCAGGGCGCCGTGAATTCTGCCGAGAGTGTAACCGATTATGCATGGGGTTGCACCATCGAAACTCGACGCTAGAGGGACCTGATTTCAAGTCTGTCGATGGGTGTACAGAGTTGGCTCGGTTCAGCTGGCCCGGGTGGGCCGGGTGTCGTTCTCACCCATAATGCGCACCGGAGGAATCGATGGCGATTGTCGGCACGCACCTGCTGCTCTATACGTCCGAGCCGGACGCGCTTCGCGCCCTGCTTCGCGACGTCTTCAAGTTTTCATCCGTCGATGCCGGCCAGGGCTGGCTGATTTTCGCCGTCCCGCCGGCGGAGGTTGGCGTCCACCCGGCCGAAGGGCCGTCTCACGCCGCCCACCAGGTGTCGTTCATGTGCGACGACATTCGGGCCACGGTTGCCGACCTGCGCGCGCGCGGCGTGAGGATCGACGGCGAGCCGCAGGATCATGGATGGGGTATCAGCGTGATGATGAACCTGCCGGGGGATTGCAAGGTCCAGCTGTACCAGCCGAGGCACAAGACGGCGATAGCGGGATTCGGCGGGAGTTGAGCTGTCACGGCGCGAGCCGCGCTGTCTCTTCGGCGAGCCAGTTCTCCCAGGCGGCTCGCGACACGACGCGGTATTCCCCTCGCATCCGATAGTGCCCCAGCCCGCATAGCTGTGAGCACTGGATCTCCCACGCGCCTTCCTTGATCGGCGTGAACCAGGTGCGGGCCACGAAGCCGGGCGTCGCGTCCTGCTTCACGCGCATCTGCGGCAGCGTGAAGGTGTGAATCACATCACGGCTGGTGAGTTGGACGACGATGGTCCGGTTGATCGGAAGCACGAGGACGTTCGTCAGCCCGATGTCATCCGCAGCGTGCGGCGAGGCGCGGTCGACGCCAACCGGATTGGCGGGCGTGATGAGGGCCGCGTCGGTGCGCCCGAATTCACCGTCGGGCCCCGGGTAGTGGATCTGCCAGGCGAACTGCTCGGAGGCGACGTGAATCTCGAGCGGCGGCTCCGCGGTCGCGGGAGGCGGCGTCGTGCGGGCGCGCCATGCGGGGAGCGCACGCGTGGCGAGGAGCGCGACATCACCTAGTACGACCAGGCCGATCGCAATCGCCGGCCACAGCAGCCGTGGACCGCCGGCTCGTGGCTCGGGATTCCGGCCGGCCCGGAACCTCACCAGCGCGACGCCGAAGATCACCAGCCAGACTCCGAACACCGCCAGCATGTGCCAGTGCACGTCCACCAGCACGGTGTCCAGCATCGCCGCTTCGGCGGACGCGGCTTCGGGCAGGAATCGTTCGATCACCGGCCGTCTCGCTCCGCTCGCCAGAGCCGCACCGCGAATGCCGCCAGCGGCACCAGCACCGCGGCCGTCACCGCGATGAGCACGATCGCCCCCGCGCGAATCCCGGCCGTCATCTGCGTGCCTTCGGGCACCGCGCAGATCGGGCAGGCGAGCGCTACGCGATGGAGAACGCCGACAACACGACGAGCCATATCAGTGCCAGACAGCTCCAGATGATCCCAAGTGACGCCGGACGATCGATCCAGGGTGATCGCCACGCCTGGATGGACGCGACCGACACCGCCGCGACGACCGTCAACAGGCAGCCGCTGATCGCAAACCACGACCCGAACTCGAGATGAGAGGCGGGCGTGTGCCCGGACTCGAACGCGCGCGAGTGGATCGTGGACAGCCAGATGACGAGGACTGCGCCGAGGCCGCCGGCCGCCGCCGGCCCGAGCCACGTGCGGCGGCGAACCGCCACTGCCGCGGCGACGAGGATCGCGCCACCACCTAGAGTGAGCGTCCAGCTGCCTGCGCTCGCACCCCACGTCGTACTGCCAGCGCGCAGCAGGACATATCCCGACAGCAGCGAGCCGAAGAACATCACCATCCAGGCCGCCAGCAGCCACGCGGGCAGCGGCGTCGTCGTCGTGATTCACCTGCACCAGTGACATCCGCATCGGCACTGGCTCGGGCGCCGGTTGCCGCCACGCCTGCACGAGCGCGATTAGGAACGGGATCTGCGACAGGCCGAGGGCGACCGCCGAGATCGTCATGTGCCGCTGCAGCCCCTGGTAGGGCTGGGCGAGCGCGAACTGCAGGCCGGCGTCGTACATCCGCCGGTTCACGCCGGCCAACCCGACGAAGAACATCGGCATGAAGACGTTGTTCATCATCCAGAACGACCGCCAGAAGTGCCACTTACCGAGCCGCTCGTTGAGCGCGCGGCCGGTAACGGCCGGAAACCAGTGATAGATGCCGGCAAACAGCGCGAACATCGTGCCCGGCGCCACCAGGTAGTGGAAGTGCGCGACCACGTAGTAGGTGTCGTGAAGCGTGACGTCGCTGGCCGCCAGTCCGAGCGGGAGGCCGGTCAACCCGCCGAGTCCGAACATCGGCAGGAACGCGAGCGCGAAGAGCATCGCGGTGGTGAAGCGAATCGAGCCGCCCCACAGCGACATCACCAGCGAGGTCACGAGGATAACCGACGGGATCGAGATCATGATCGTCGTCACCTGGAAGAACGCGCTCAGCGTCGTGCCCATGCCGGTGAGGAACATGTGATGGGCCCAGACCAGCATCGACATGCCGCCGATGACCAGCACCGCGCTCACCATCAGGCTGTAGCCCCACAGCGGGCGTCGCGTGTGGGCGATGATCACTTCGGCGACGATGCCCATCGCCGGAAGAATCAGGACGTAGACCTCCGGATGGGCGAGGAACCAGAACAGGTGCTGCCACAGCATCGGGTTGCCGCCGCCCGCGTAGGTGCCGAGCGGGATGCCGCCGACGACCAGGCCGCTCGGCATGAAGAAGCTCGTGCCGGCGACCCGGTCCATCAGCTGGAAGATCGCGGCCGCCTGCAGCGCGGGGAAGGCGAGCAGCAGCAACAACGCGGTCACGAGCTGCGACCAGACGAAGAAGGGAAGCCGGCGCAGCGTCATCTCCGGCGCGCGGCCCTGCACGATCGTGACGATCATCGCAATCGAGCACAGCGTCGACGACCCGCTGACGAAGATCATCGCGATCAGCCACAAGGTCTGTCCGCTCGTCGCCAGCACGGCGAGCGGCGGATACGACGTCCACCCGGAATTCGCGGCGCCGCCTTCGCGAAGAAGCTGGCGACCATCAGCACGCCGCCCACGGCGTACAGCCAGAACGCGAGCGCGTTGGTCCGCGGCAACGTCAGGCCAGGCGCGCCGATCATCCGCGGGACGAGCAGGGTGCCGAATCCGCCCGTCGCGAGCGGCACGACGGCGAGGAAGATCATGACGGTGCCGTGCATCGCCACCAGCTGGTTGTAGAACTCGGGCAGCATGATGCCGCCCGGAGCGTTCGCGTCGCCGAGCAGCGGAACGATCCACGCCGGCAGCGGCTGGCCGGGCCACGCCAGCTGCCATCGCATCAGGATCATCAGCAGGAACCCGACGGCGAGGAAGATCGAAGAGGTGACGGCGTACTGCAGGCCGACCGTCTTGTGGTCCGTCACGCCCATTACAATAACGCGCATGACCCGCTCGACCCTCGCCGCGCTGTTCATGGCGGCGCTCCTCGCGATGCCGACAACCACCATCCTCGACGCCCAGGCTGCCGATCCGATTCGCTACACGCTGCGCTTCCCGGCGCCGCACACCCACTACGTCGAGGTGGAGGCGGTCGATCCGACGGCACGCCAGGCCTCGATCGAGATCTACATGGCGACGTGGACGCCGGGCTCGTATCTGATTCGCGAGTACGAGCGCAACGTCGAAGCAGTCACGGCCGTAGCCGCCGGCAAACCGGCGGTCGTCGCAGAAGTCACGAAGAACCGCTGGAAGATCACGACCGGCGGCGCGGCCTCGGTGACGCTCCGCTACAAGGTCTACAGCCGCGAGATGACCGTGCGCAACAACTGGGTCGAGGCCGGGTTCGCGATGCTGAACGGCGCGCCGACCTTCATCACGCTGGTCGAGACGGGCCGCACGGCCGCACGAGGTGCAGAATCGAACTGCCGGCCGCGTGGAAGGGAATCGAGACTGCCCTCGCTCCAATCAGCGGCACGCCAAACACCTTTCGCGCCGCTGATTTCGACACGCTCGTCGACAGCCCGATCATCATCGGCAATCCGGTGACGCGGACTTCACCGTCGACGGCAAGCG
This sequence comes from uncultured Acidobacteriota bacterium, assembly GCA_963709325.1. Classification (GTDB taxonomy): domain Bacteria; phylum Acidobacteriota; class Vicinamibacteria; order Vicinamibacterales; family UBA2999; genus VFZN01. The sequence goes on from CAVPVV010000003.1 coordinate 3,404,509, forward strand.
CCACGTCCTCGTGTTCGAAGGCGATCCGTCGCTGTTCGACGCCGACCAGGCCGCCGCGGACGTGCAGAAGATCGTCGAGGCGGCGCGGAAGGTGATGGGCCCGCTCCTGTATCCGCACTATCACTTCTTCAACATGGTGATGGACACCGGCGGCGGCCTCGAGCACAAGAACAGCTTTCTGACATGTCTGGCCGGTTTACGACGCGCACCGATCGCAGCTACCGAACTGGCTCGGCCTGATCGCGCACGAGTACTTCCACAACTGGAACGTCAAGCGCCTGCGCCCGGTCGAGCTCGGGCCGTTCGACTACGAGAACGAGAACTACGTGAAGACGCTGTGGGTCGCCGAGGGCTTCACCGACTACTACGCCGACGTGCTGCTGAAGCGCGCCGGATTGTCGAACACGACGAGTTCCTCGACGGCCTGTCGGGACAGATCGAAGCGGTGCAGACGCGGCCTGGCCGCCTCGTGACTCCGGTGAACATGGCGTCGTACGACACGTGGATCAAGCAGTACCGGCCCGACGAGAACACGCCGAACACCGCATCAACTACTACCCGAAGGGCGCGGTGATCGCGTTCCTGCTCGACGCGAAGATTCGCAAGGCGACCAACGGCGCGCAGTCGCTCGACACCGGGATGCAGTGGGCGATGCAGCGCTACTCGGGCGACAAGGGCTACACGCCGGAGCAGTTCTACGCGGTGATGAGCGAGGCGGCCGGCACCGATCTCAAGGGCTGGTTCGCGAAGACGGTGGAATCGACCGACGAGCTCGATTACACCGAGGCGCTCGATTACTACGGCTTGCGCTTCCGCCCGGTGGACCCGCGCAATGCGCGCGCCTACATCGGCGGCGGCACGCGAACGACACCGGCCGGCTGATCGTCACGCGTGCGCCGCGGCACCCCGGCGTTCGACGCCGGCCTCAACGTGGACGACGAGATCGTCGCGATCGACGATGTGCGCGTCCGGGCCGATGGCCTCGACGACCGGCTCGATCAGTACAAGCCGGGCGACAAGATGCAGGTGCTGGTGGCGCGTCGCGATCGGCTGATGAAGATCGATGTCACGCTCGGCGCCGAGCCGGGACGCCCGTGGCGGCTCGAACTGCGCCCCGACGCCACCGATCGAGCAGAAATCGCACATCGCGGCGTGGCTGGGACAATAAGGGGACAGTCCCCTGTCACAAATTGTCGCAGTCCGTCCCTAGGCGCCAACTTTCGGGCCGCATCGTCCGTCTACTGCAGGCATGCCGGGTCTCCTCCGCTCCGCGCTGGTCGTGGCGCTCGCCGCCACTCTGGCGTGGACCCCGGCACGCGCGACCAGCGAGCGGACCGCGGCCGCCACGGCGCCGGACCCGATTGCCGTCCTCGCGACGCAGCCCGATCGTGCTCGACGGCAAGCTCAACGAAGAGATCTGGCAACAGGCGCCGGTCGATCGTCGATTTCGTCCAGCGCGATCCGGACGAGGGGCAGGCGCCCAGCGAGCGCACCGAAGCGCGGATCGCGTACGACTCGGACGCGCTCTACGTGGCGGTGCGCGCCTTCGACACCGAACCGGACGGCATCGTCGGCATCCTGACGCGGCGCGATCAGCGTTCGCCCTCCGACTGGGTCGCAGTCGTCGTCGACTCGTACTTCGACCACCGATCGGCATACGAGTTCGGCGTCAATCCGGTCGGCGTGAAGACCGATCGCTACTACTTCAACGACGGTCAGAGCGACGACAGCTGGGATGCGGTGTGGGACGTCCAGGTCGAGACGCGACGCCGACGGCTGGCGCGCCGAGTTCCGCATTCCGTTCTCGCAGCTGCGCTTCAACAACACCGATGGGGGCCCGGTGGGCTTCGCGATCATTCGCGAGGTCGGCCGCCTCGCCGAGACGTCGACCTGGCCGCTGCTGTCGCGCAATGCCAACGGATTCGTGTCGCAGTTCGGCGAGCTGCGCGGCCTGAAGATGTCGGCGCGCGCCGAAGCGCTTCGAGCTGATGCCGTACACCGCTCGGACAGGTCGACACGCACCCGGTTGACGAGGGCAACATCCGCTGACCAATTCGCCCGATCCGGGCGGCTCGGTCGGCCTCGACCTGAAGTACGCCGTGACGCCCGGCCTGACGCTGACCGCGACGGCGAATCCGGACTTCGGCCAGGTCGAAGCCGATCCGGCCGTCGTCAACCTCGACGCGTTCGAAACGTTCTTTCCCGAGCGCCGTCCGTTCTTCGTCGAAGGCTCGGGCACGTTCCGCTTCAACATGGACTGCAACGACGGCAACTGCACGGGCCTGTTCTATTCGCGCCGGATCGGCCGCGCGCCGCAAGGGTCGATCGATGTCGCCGAGGACGAGTATCTCCAAGCAGCCCGACGCGGCGACGATCATCGGCGCCGCCAAGCTGACCGGGCGTGTCGGACAGTTCTCGATCGGCGCGCTGACCGCGGTCACCGCTCGCGAGGACGCCGAGATCGCCGGCTGTCGACGGCTCGATTACCGCAGCAGACGGTCGAGCCGCTGACCGGCTACACGCGTGCTGCGCGCGCGCAGGGAATTCGCAGAACCAGTCGTCGCTCGGGTTCATGACGACGTCGACCAACCGGCAGATCGACGAGAGCTGTCAGCTTCCTCGCCGACAACGCGTACACCGGGCGGCGTCGATTACGACTGGCGGCTGTCGCAGATGTACAGCATCAGCGGCTATTTGGCCGGCAGCCACATCGAGGGCAACACCGAGGCGATCACTCGCCTGCAGGAAAACACCGTCCACCGTTTCCAGCGTCCCGACGCGGACTACTCGAGCGTCGACCGAGTCGCGACGACGATGCAGCGGCCACGCCGGTTCGGTGTCGTTCGGCAAGATCTCCGGCGAGAGCACGCGCTTCAGCAGCTTACGTCGGCTACAAGACGCCGGGCTTCGACATCAACGATCTCGGCTTCATGCGCCGCGCCGACGAACGAACCAGTCGACAACTGGTTCCAGTGGCGCAATTTCAAGCCCGGCACGCTTCGTCCGCACGCGCAACTTCAACATCAACCAGTACGCGGGCTGGAACTTCGGCGGCGACCGCCTCTATTCGGGCGGCAACATCAACTCGCACTGGACCTTCACGAACTACTACAGCATCGGCGTCGGCTTCAACCTCGACGCCGCGCCGTTCCGCGATCGCGTGACGCGCGGCGGCCCTGGCGTGCTCGGCAACCCGAGCCAGGAACATCTGGTACTACGCCAACACCGACAACCGCAAGGCGCTGTCGTTCTACTACAACGGCAGCCACTGGGCCGACACGCCAACAGCCGCGCGCCACGACATCAATCCCGGCGTGAACTGGCGCGCGACCTCGTCGATGTCGCTCATCGGCCGGCTTCCGCTACGAGATCAACCACGACGATTCGCAGTGGGTGACCAACGACGAGCTCGAGACGGCGACGACGCGCTACGTGTTCGGGCGCATCGATCAGAAGACGGTGTCGATCACGACGCGCTTCAACTACACGATGACGCCGAACCTGTCGCTGCAGGTCTACGCCGAGCCGTTCGTCTCGGCCGGCGACTACTCGAACTACAAGGAGCTCGTCGACGGCCGGGCCGCGGCCTACGCCGATCGCTACGCGCCGTACGCCTACACCGGCAACGCCGACTTCAACATCCGCTCGTTCCGCACCACCAACGTGCTGCGCTGGGAATACAAGCCCGGCTCGCAGCTGTTCGTGGTGTGGCAGCAGGGCAAGCTCGGACGACTACGACTACGGCGATTTCCACTTCGACCGCGACTTCGGCGGCCTGTTTTCGGCTCGGCCTCGCACAACGTCTTCCTGGTGAAGTTCAGCTACTGGTTGAACATGTGAGGAGGGAGGAGAGAGGCAGGGAGGAGACAGGAGAATCGGAGTCGTTCCTACCTCCTGCCTCCTGTCTGCACTATGATCAGCCGATGTCGCTCGGGCACAACATCCGCGACTTCTTCCACGGCGTCGCCTACGGCCAGTACGAGCGTGAGCTGCGCCGGCAGGCGGCCGAGCTGAACGACCTCTTCCTCCTGCTCTGCTACATGGAGATCGTCGGCCTGCCGAACCCGGCGACGCTGTACCTGCTCGACGTCTATCCCTACCTGCTCGAGCAGTTCCACCTCTGGCACCGGCGCATGGGCATGGATCGCTCGCCGCTCGGCAACCTGCCCTGCTGCTGATGCGCGACGATCACGCAGCTGCTCGATCGGAAGATTCTGTTCTTCGGCGGCAAGGGCGGCGTCGGCAAGACGACGTGCGCGTCGGCGATGGCGCTCGCGGCCAGCCAGGCCGGCAAGCGCGTGCTGCTCGTCTCGACCGATCCGGCGCACTCCACCTCCGACATGTTCGAGCGGCCGATCGGTCCCGAGCCGTCGAAGTCTGCTGCCGAACCTGCACGGCCTCGAGATCGACGGCGCATTCGAGTCGGCGCGCTACGTCGACGAGGTGAAGGAGCAGATCAGCGGCCTGTTCGGCCACTCACATCCTGAAGGAAGCGAACCGCCAGATCGATCTCGCCGCCAGCATGCCCGGCGCCGAGGAGATGGCGCTGTTCGATCGCATCGGGGCGCTGATCCGCGGCGAGGACGATCGCTTCGACCTGCTCGTGTTCGACACCGCGCCGACCGGCCACACGCTGCGGCTGATCCGGATGCCGGAGCTGATGGAGGCGTGGATTCGCGCCCTGTCGCGCTCGCGGCGGGCGATGCTCGGCATCGAGCAGGACGATCGCGACCGATCCGGTGATGCTGTCGCTGGCCGAGCGCCTCGAGCGACTGCGCGAGTTCCGCGCCCGGCTGCTCAGCCCGCGCGTCACCGCGTTCGTGCTGGTGCTCGTCGCCGAGCGGCTGCCGATCGAGGAGACCGCGCGCGCCATCGCGCAGCTCGAGGAGGCCGGCGTCACGATCGGCGGGCTGGTCGTCAATCGCGTGCTGCCGGAGACCAGCCCGGATCCGTTCCTGCGTGGCGCGTCACGAACAGGAACAGGTCTACCTCGACGAGATCGATCGCCGCTTCGCCGCCGTGCCGCGCTGCGCGTGCCGCAGCTCGCCCGGACGTTCACGGCGTCAAGACGCTCGAGACGATTGCCGCGGCCCTGTTTCCGCAGGCCGCCGGGAAAGGACCGACATGATCACCAAGCCCGACCGCCGACGAGTTCGCGCCCTTCTATGCCGGCTACATCGGCAAGGTGCCCGCACCGCGGCCGCTGGCCAGCCGCTGGAAGCGCAGCGATCGGTCGCTCGAGGCGCTGGCCACGCTGCCGGACGACAAGGCCGACGCACCGCTACGCCGACGGCAAGTGGAGCGTCAAGGAACTGCTCGGCCATGTCGCCGACGCCGAGCGCGTGTTCGGCTACCGACTGACTCCGCATCGCCGCGGCGACAGCACGCCGCTGGCCGGCTTCGACGAGAACGCGTGGGCCCAGGTTGCGCCGCATCACCAGCGGCCGATCGCCGACATCGTCAAGGAGCTGATCGCCGTGCGCGAGGCGACGCTCGCTCTGATTCGGTCGCTGGACGCCGACGCCCTCGCGCGCCAGACCGTCGCCAACAACAACCCGGTCTCCGCGCGCGCGATCTGCTGGATCATGGCGGGCCACTGCCAGCACCACCTCGGAATCCTGCACGAACGCTACGGAGTCGCCGCGTAAAACGAAACAACGCTTCGTGGTTTCTTCTTATCGCTGCTGGGTACTGGTAGCTGCCGGGTTCAACTGCGTCACGCTCTGCGTGACCGATTCGACCTTGCCGCGCGAGTAGGCGACCGGGAAGTAGCGGCCGCGGGCCCAGAGCTCGAACAGATTGCGGTACTCGGGGCTGTCGGGATTGCCAGACTGGCCCGGGTTGTTGAGGCCGATCGAGTTGTCCCAGTTCTCGGTGTCGGCGATGATCTTGAGCGAACCGCCCGAGGTCTGGTTGTCGCCGCCGCCGGTCGCGCTGACCGTGTCGCCGTCGCCGCCGCGGGGCAGCGGGCCGACGTTCAGCTTCGCCCGCGTCGCGTCGTTGACGGCGGCGGACAGCGGGTGCCGGATCAACGCGTGGTGGTAGTTGTCCTGGCCCCACTGCCACTTCGCCATGTCCGGCCCGAAGCGCTTGGTCAGCTCGGCGACCGCTTCGTCGAGGCTCCTGGTCACGAGCGCGTCACGCGCGGCGGTCGGGTCGGCGCCGAAGCGGCCGTCGGGCGCGTAGAGCCAGTCGATGATGCGCTTCGGTCGAGACGAAGTTCGCGCCGAGCGCCTGGCGCGCGGCAGCCGGGAATCATCACGTCGCGGACGTTGGCGAGCAGTCGCCGCTGGAACATGCCGAAGATGCCGGCCGGCACGGAGTCCTTGTCGATCACGAAGTCCCACCCGAGCAGCATCTCGCGCGCTTTCGCCGAGGTCGCGTTGTTCAGCGTGCAGGTCGCGCAGCAGCGGCACCAGCGCGCGCGCCGGGATCGACAGGTCGTCGTTCTGCAGCCGCGCCATCTCGGCGACGCTGAACAGCCGGCCGGAGCCGAGCACTTCAGCGATGCGCGAGGCGCGGTACGGATCGGCCCAGGTGTAGTGCATCGCTTCCGGATACGGGTAGTCGTTCGGGAACAGGTAGTGGTTGGCGGTAGCGACGAAGCCGCGCGCCGGATTCACCTCGTGCGGCAGCGCGGTGATCGGCAGGTAGCCGTCCCACTCGTAGCGGCCGTCGCCCGGGCACCGGCAGCATCCCGCTCCAGTTGCGGCGCAGCGGCTGGATGCCGGCGGACTGCCAGCCGATGGTGCCGGTCCGGTCGACCCAAACCATGTTCTCCGACGGCATGCGGCTGTACCCGCACGCGTCGCGGAACTCCTCCCACGTCTTCGCCTGGTTCATCCGCAGGCTGGCCAGATACGGCGACGAGCCAGTCTCCATCCACGCCGCCCGCAGCGCGTAGGCCTTGCGATTGGCGCGGTCCTCGTAGATCACCGGGCCGTGCCGCGTGTACTTGAACTCGACCGCGGCCGGCTGCTCGCCCTTGACCGGAATCGTGTCGTTGACGATCCGCATCGGCTCCCACTGCCCCCGGTAGCGATACTCGTTGGGGTTGGCCGGGTTCACGTCGTAGACGTAGAGGTCTTCGCTGTCGTTGCCGAAGATGGTCAGGCCCCAGGCGCCGTACTCGTTGTGGCCGATCGAGATCGCCGGGCAGCACCGGCTCGCCGCCGCCGATCACGTTCCAGCCCGGCGCCACGAGGTGCACCCAGTAGCGCAGCGACGGTGCGCCCTGCACGCGGTGCGGATCGTTGGCGAGGATCGGATAGCGTGCTCTGGGTCTTCGAGCCGCTGACGACCCAGTTGTTGGAGCCGATGTCGCGCGGGTTGATCAGATCCTCGTCGGGAGTCGGGAGTCGGGAAGCGGGAGTCGGAAGAGCGCTCGCCCTCTGTGTCGAGCCTCGATACTCGGGAAGCACGTCCTCCGGCTTGAACTCCACCGCCTCGCGGAACGCGTTGTACAGCGACAGCACGTCGTCGGGGAAGATCTTCGGATCGAGGGCCGGGTCGGGTCCGAACTCCGGGTTGCCGCCCTGGCAGTAGATCAGGTCTTTCAGCTGGTCGGCGGGCATGTGCTTCAGCGCCCGCATCAGGCGCGCTTCTTCGGTGACGTTCGCGGTCAGGCTCTGATGCCGCGAGATCACGACCGCCGGTGTCCAGCGGCCGGGCGTCATGCCGAGCATCTTGAGCTCGATCGGCAGCAGCGACGGGTTACGCTCGACTTCCGCGATGTAGGCGTTCACGCCGCGGACGAACGACTCGATGATCGCCTTGCCGTGCGGGTGGTAGTGATTCAGCTCGGCGTCGAGGTCGCCGCGGTACATGTGGAGCCGCGCGCCGCGATCGCGCTCGAGCTCGCGCTGGCCGACGACCTCGGCCAGCGTGCCGGTCGCCTGGCGCCGCCACAGCTCGAACTGGAACAGGCGGTCCCTGGCCGCCGCATAGCCTTGCGCGAAGAACAGGTCCTGCTCGTTCTGGGCGTAGATGTGGTTGATGCCCCAGCGGTCGCGGCGGATCTCGACCGGCTGAGTCACGCCGGCGACCGAAAGCGTTTGCGGGGCCGACTGCTCCGAGCCGGCAAGTGCCACCGGTCCGGACAGCACGACGAGGGTCACGAGTGCGGCGTAGGGCTTCACAGCTGCTCCTTGTCGAGGCTTCAGGCTTCGGGCGTCAGGCCTCACGCCTGGAACTGAAATCCGATCCTGACGTGGAAGCCTAAGGCTTCCGGTCTCCTGCCTCAAGTCCCAAGTCCCAGGCGCCAAGTCCCGCTATACTCGGGTTTTCGCATGCGTTTCGCCCCCGAATACATCTCCATCGTCCTCAACGAGAACTTCGAAGACGCCAAGGAGCTGCTGCTCTCGCCGCTGATGGCGATCAATTACGCCCACCTGGTGATGCTGGCCGAGCAGGGCATCATGTCGCGCGAGGACGCGCGGGCGCTGCGCGACGCGCTCGACGGCATCTCGCTCGACAGCGTCCGCGAGGTCACCTACGACGGCACCTACGAGGACCTGTTCTTCTACATCGAGCGGCTGATCGACAAGGCGGCCGGCGAGGACATCGCCGGCCGTCTGCACACGGCGCGCAGCCGCAACGACATCGCGATGACGATGTACCGGATGCTGGCAGCGGGAGTTCATCGCGGCGGTCGCGCGGGCGCGATTGAACTGCGCGCGGCGCTCATCGACGCTGGCCGGCGCGGCATCACCGACACCATCTACGGCGCGCACACGCACACGCAGCCGGCGCAGCCGACGACCATCGCGCATTACCTGCTGGCGATCATCGAGCAGCTCGAGCGCGATACGGCGCGGCTCGCGGCGGCGCTACGAGTCCACGAACCGCAATCCGCTCGGCGCCTGCGCGATCACCGGCACCGGGTTTCCAATCGATCGCGAACCGCACCAGCGAGCTGCTCGGCTTCTCGGCGCCGACCTGCAACACCTACGGCAGCATCGCGACGGTCGACTACCTGCTCGAGAGCGTGTCGGCGACCAGCGTGCTGCTCGATCGGCCTCGGCCGCGTCGTCCAGGACCTGCTGCTGTGGTGCACGATGGAGTTCGGCTACCTGCGGCTCAGCGACGGCTTCGTGCAGGGCAGCAGCATCATGCCGCAGAAGCGCAATCCGGTGGCGCTCGAGCACGCCCGCGCGATCGGCAGCAAGGCCGTCGGCCAGGCGCAGGCGATTGCCACCGCCGTCCACAACACGCCGTTCGGCGACATCGTCGACACCGAAGACGACCTGCAGCCGCTCGTCGCGTCGATGTTCCGCGATGCGACGCGCATGGTCACGCTGGTCGGCGGCGGCGATGCGCGGCGCCGATTTCGACGTCGCAAAGCTGGCGTCGCGCGCGGGCGAGGGCGGCACCACGCTCACCGAACTGGCCGACACGCTGGTGCGCGACCACGGTCTGCCGTTCCGCTCGGCGCATGCGATTGCCGCGATGCTGCTGAAGGCGCGAACCGAGGATCCGCGAGGCGTCCGCTGTCCGACGCGCTGGCTCGACGGCGTCGCCGGCGATTCTCGGCAGGCCGCTCGCCTATACGCGAGGCCGAGCTGCAGACGCATCATGAGCCCCGCGCACTTCGTCGCAGGTCCGCACGACCTACGGCGGTCCGGCGCCGGACGAGACGCTGCCGCGCCTTGGCGAGTCGCAGCAGGAGTCGCTCGACCGCGATCGCGAAGCGCTGGCAGGCACGGCGGGAGCACCTCGGCGCGCGCGGAGCGCCAGCTCGCGAGCCCGCGTCAAGGCGCTGTAGATGCAGATGCAGCGCACACTACCTCCGCGTGCTCGATCGTCTGGGTCGTGACGCTCGCCGCGCTCTACTCGTCCAGCGTTACTTCACCAGCTGACGCCGAATCGCGATGAGCCGCATCGACTGGCTGGTGGTGATCGCCTACCTGACGTGGGTGATCTGGGACGGCCTTCGGCAGGCCCGGAAATCGAAAGAGCTCGAGGGTTACCTGGTCGCCGGCCGCAGCCTGCCGTGGTGGCTGGTCGGGCTGTCGGTGATGGCCACGCAGCTGTCGGCGATCACGATGATCGGCACGACCGGCCAGGCCTACGCCAACGGCATGCGCTTCCTGCAGAACTACTACGCGCTGCCGATGGCGATGATCATCCTGTCGGTGACGCTGGTGCCGTTCTTCCACCGGGCCAACGTCTTCACCGCGTATCAGTACCTGGAGACGCGTTTCGACGCGAAGACCCGGACCTTCACCGCGCTGCTGTTCCTGTTCTCGCGCGCCTGTCGTGCAGCGTCGTGATCTCGGCGCCGGCGGTCGTGATGTCGGTGATTCTCGGGCTGAACGTGACGTTCACGTGCCTGCTGATCGGCATCCCGACCACGATCTTCACGATGTTCGGCGGCGTCCGCGCGGTGGCCTACACCGATGTCAAGCAGATGGTCGTCGTCGTGCTCAGCCTGCTGATCGGCGGTCGCGATGCTGGTCCTGGGGCTGCCGCACGACGTCGGGTTCGGGACGCGCTGCACGTCGCCGGTACGACCGGCCGGCTGCAGATGTTCGACTTCCGGCTTCGACCTGACCGAGCAGTACACGTTCTGGTCCGGGCACCATCGCCGCGTTCTTCCTGTTCCTGTCGTACTTCGGCACCGACCAGAGCCAGGTGCAGCGCTACCTGGCGGCGAAGTCGGTCGACGAAGCGCGCTCGTCGCTGTTGATGAGCGCCTACTGGAAGATCCCGCTCCAGTCGCTGGTGCTGATCGTCGGCGTGCTGATGTTCACGTTCTACCTGTTCATGCAGCCGCCGATGCTCTTCAACCCGGTCCACGAACCGGCGGTGCGAGCCAGCGCGCGGGCCGGCGGAGTATCGCGGCGCTGGAGCAGCGGTTCGAGGCCGCGATCGACGCGCGGCGGAAGGCGGCGGAAGCAGCGGCGTCGATGCGGCGCGGCGGTGACGCGGCGGCTCGCGCGATGTCGAAGCCGCGTTTCCAGGCTGCCGACGAACGAGGTCAAGGGCGTCCGCGCCGAAGCGGTCGGCGCTCGTTCGCGACGTCTCCGGCGACCGCGTCGTACAACGACGTGAACTACGTGTTCCCGACCTTCGTGACGACGACGCTGCCGATCGGGCCTCGTCGGCCTGATCGTCGTCGGCCATCCTCGTTGCCGCGATGTCGGCCTCGTCGGCCGAGCTGACGCGCGTTGTCGACGGCCAGCGTCATCGACTTCTACCAGCGGTTCGGGCCGTCGCAGGCCGACGAGCAGCACCTGCTGAGGGCATCGCGGCTGGCGACCGGCTTCTGGGGACTGTTCGCGTCGATCGTCGCCGATGTGGGCGGTGGAGCTGGGATCGCTCATCGAGGTCGTCAACCGCTTCGGGTCGCTCTTCTACGGCTCGATTCTCGGGGTGTTCCTGCTGGCGATTGGCGTCAAGCGGGCCAACAGCACCGGCGCGTTCGTCGGCGTGCTGGTCGGGATGGTGACCATCCTGTCGATCGCGACCTTCACGAAGATCGCCTTCCTCTGGCACAACCTGATTGGCGCCGCCGTCGTCGTCACCGTCGGCATCATCGTCAGTGCCCTGACAGGCGGCCGGCCTGAGGCGCCAGCCCGCAGCTGACGATGGGACGCATACTGCTGCCCGTCATCCTCGGCGTCATTGGCGTCCTGGTCGTCTCGTGGCTCCTCGGCGAATTGTTGCGCCAGCGCCGCCGCTGAGGGCCGACGCCGCGTCCATTGGCGATTGGTGATTGACGATTGATGATTTGTTGATGATTGAAGACTTGGGGATTGCGCCATTCGATTGACGATTGCGGCGTTGGCGATTTCGGGATTTGATGAATGACGATTGAGGATTGTGGCGGCTCGGCCGAATCTCCAATCGTGATTCCCGCAATCGTCAATTTCTCATTGCCCCATTCGCCAATTGAATAGCGCAATCGCCAATCTCCGGATCGTCAATAAATCGTCAATCGCCAATCCTCAATCGTCATTGGACACGGCCACCGACTCAGAGGCGGTCGAGCTCCTCCTTGCCGATCACCACGTTCCACACTAGCAACTCGTATTGAGCCACCCCGGCAAGGTAGTAGGGGTCGGAGTCGCGGATGGCGTCGAGCGCCTTGTGCGGGTCGTCGTCGGGCAGGCGGAGCAGGAACATGCCGCCGAAGCGAGGGTCGTGCGGTCCGGCTGCGAGCAGGGTGCCGGCCGCCTTCAGCTCGCGCTGGTAGGCGCGGTGGGCCTCCTGAACGGCGAGCACCTCCTCGATCGGGCGGCGATAGCGGACAATGGCGATTCCATACATGGCGATTCGTATTTTCGTCACCGGCGGCACGTTCGACAAGGAGTATGACGAGCTCCACGGCCGGCTGTTCTTCAAGGACACGCACATTGGAGAGATGCTGACGCTCGGGCGTTCCCGCGTCGAGGTCAGCGTCCGGACGCTGATGATGATCGACAGCCTCGACATGACCGACGCCGACCGCGATCTCATCGTCTCCAACTGCCGGCAATGCGGTGAGCCGCGCATCGTCATCACCCACGGCACCGACACGATGGTCGAGACCGCTGCGGCGCTGGCCCGTGCCGGGCTGGAGAAGACCATCGTGCTCACCGGCGCGATGATCCCCTACGCCTTCGGCAGCTCCGACGGCCTGTTCAACCTCGGAAGCGCGCTGTCCTTCGCCCAGGTCCTGCCGCCAGGCATCTACGTGGCGATGAACGGCACCGCGTTCGCGTGGGACCAGGTTCGCAAGAACACGAAGACCGGCTACTTCGAAGCCATGTGATCGGTCCGCGGTCGTATCGGCAATGGCCGGGCTGGCGTCGAAGCTCGTGCGCAACCGCCGCTTGCGGCGTATGCTTCCGCTGCCGCGCTACGCGGCGATAAGGGGGGCCTATGCGCTTCAGGGAATTGGCCGCGAAGAGCACCATCGCGGCTTACCTCGTCAGCTTTGTCTTATCCGACTACCAGATGGTCCGGCTCCAGGCCGCCAGCCAGGCCGCGCCGGACGCCGCAGCGATCCGGCAGATCATCGGCGTCGCTTCCGTCGGCAAGCCCTTGAGTGGCGGCGGCGCCGGACCGGCGAGCCTGGCCGGACAACCCGAGGTCCTCGCGCCCAGTTCGGCCCTTTCGGCGGCAATTGCCACCTCTGTCGCGGGTCCGGCGTTCGGTGCCGTGTCGCTGCTGGCCGACTGGGACGGCCGCGAGGACCTTACCGCGGATCGCAGCCGGCGAATCGACGACCAGCTCGCCAACCCCCCCGCGGCCGGCAAGCCCGTACTGACGCGGGCCGCGATCTCCGAGCACACCGTCGCGAACGGTTTCAACGAGAACGTGTACTACTACGGCGATTCCGCCGGCGGCCTGAGCGTGGTCGTGGACCAGGGCGGCAACGGAACCATCGACAATCGGCTGAACCTGAGCCTGCCGACGATGCTGAACGCGTTTGGCACGCTCAGCAGCGACAGCCAGGTGGTCGTGACCGGCCTCTGCGTCAACCCTGTTTCCGAGCTTTCGGCCTACGCCGCCGTCAACGGCGCCTTCGCATTCTTCAACACGCGGGTCGGTGAACAGCTGATCGTCACCTTCACCGATTTCGGTGGTGGACTTCGCATCACTGGCAGCAACCAGCTGGTGCGAAGCGGCGTTCTTGCGTATCCGATGGCGGACGTCGTCAGCCCAGCGGCCGCGCCGCCCGGGATTCAGACACCGGTGGGCTTTCCGATCACGTTCGGCGGCGGATTTGGCATCGCCTTTTCGCCCTTCGCGAACGTGGCTGGTTGTGCAGTGGACGACGACGGCAGCGTGTACTTTCAGCAGGTGGACCTGCAGCAGTTCACCGGCGCGAACATTGTCAAGATCGCGCGCACCGGGACGAACCAAGATCGGGCGCTGGCGACCAGCCCGTTCCAGATCATCACCACTTTGAACCCGGCAAACGGGGTTTACGGCACCGTGACGGGGCCGGCGGAGTTCAGCAATCGTTTCACCAACTACTCCGGGACGTCCACGACGTGGGGGAACATCGCGGCCCTCGCCGCGGGGCCGAACAACACGCTCTATGCGGCGGTCGCGCAGTCGGCGAGCCCCGGCTCGGCCTCGACCGGCCTGTTCGACAACAGCCCGGCGCTCGGGCCGACGCCATCGATGATCATCAGCTTCGCCGATACGGTCGGGACGTTGGTCGCCAGTCCGGAGGTTGTATTGCAGGACGGCATCGCCGACGCGGTGGCCGGCGCGGGGCCTGCCACACCCGGCGTGAACAACTTCCGGGTCTTCGCCCAGGGTTCCGGACCGGACCGTCGCGGCGCGAACGCACCGGTGTTCGGGACGATCGCGGATACGCTCAAGCTCGACTTCCAGGTGGACTTCACCATCTACTCCGGCCTGGCCGTCAACGAAGCGCGTGACGTGTTCCTCATCTCGGGCGGCACCCCGGCGGGCGTGGGTCGCAATCCGTCGCCCACGACCGGTGAGATCCAGGTCTTCACCGACCGGGCGCCGGCCGATCGGCGCGCCGATTACGTCGATCTCCGCGGCGATGGCCTGCCGGACCCGCCGGGCAACGGCGGCACCACCGGCGACGGAGATTCGGACCGGTTCGATCACATCTTCGCAATGGCGCCGCTCGACGCAGTATCGCTGACGCCAGCCGGCCTCGCCGGTCTGTCGACCGGCTTCCTGCGCTACACCAACCGCCTCGCGCCGAACGCGATCAGCCCAGGTGTGACCCTCGGACAGACCGTGCCAGTACAGACGGACGATTCCACGGCCGGTCCGATCTTCTTCGGGGGCCTCGATCCGGGATTCCAGGCCGGCGGCGGCGACGATTTTCGCCTTCCGTCGACGGGCGACGACGCAGCCACCGGCGGGGTGCCGCCGGTCGCGAACCCTGCAAGCGGCGGGTTCGAGTTCAATATGGGGACGGGCGGCGCGTGCGTCGCGCCGTGGAACGCGTTCTTCCTCAACTCCAACGGCAACATCACGTTCGGCGCAGGAGACACCGACTTCTCTCCGACCGCGGCTGAGATGCTCACCGGCGTCCCCCGCATTGCCCCTGCGTGGCGAGACTTCAATTTGGCGGTGCGGCCCACGCGGCTCAGCGCGTTCCCGATCCAGGCGCTCGGGTTCGCGGGCGTCAACGAGTTCAAGGTCCGCTGGATCAACGCGGTGCGCTTCGACGCTGCCGTCGGCGCACCATCCCGGAACACCTTCTCGGTGGCGATGTTCGACGACGGCATAGGTCAGGACGAGAACGCCGCGGCGGGCACGGTCGAAGGCCCCACCGACAACCGGTTCCTCGCCGGTCCGAACGGCGCCGTGGCCGCGTTGCTTCGGCCCGACGGTGTGGCGCCGTTCACCTTCGACTACGGTTGGATGGACGACCCGGCCGCGTTCAGCCCGGCCGTCAGTGCCGCCCTGACCGGCTACTCGATCGGGAGCCAGCCGGCCGGCTCGATCGCCGAAGTGAACCTGAGCGAGCTTGGGCGAAACGCAATCGTCGGCGCGGGTCGTGTCGCAGAGACCGCGATCTTCGAGTTGTTCAACGCCAACGACTTCGACCTGCGCAGCGAAGGAAACGATGGCGCCGCATCGACGCCCGCTGGGCAGCCCAACCCGAACCGGGAGGTCCTCGACTTCTTCGGGCGGACGTGCGCCTCGCCGGCCCTCCGGCTGACCACCGAGGTGGTCGGCAGCGGCAGCGTCACCGGCACCGGCATCGCGTGCCCCGGCGACTGCGAGGAGTTGTTCCCCTCCGGCACCTCGGTCACGCTGACCGCGACAGCCGCTCCCGGATTCAACTTCAGCGACTGGATCGGGTGCGATGCGCCAGCCGGCGCAAGCTGTACGGTGACGATGAACGCTTCCAAACTGGTCGCGGCTCAGTTCGTCACGGCCCCGCGTCCACCGGAGCCGTTGCAGGGCACGCTCAACCGGAGCGCGTACACCACAGGCCAGGTCCTGACCCTGACTCTGACGTTGGATCCGGCGATCGCCGGCCCTGGACCGGTGGATGCGTACGTGGTGTTCGACCTGCCGGGTGGTCTCGGCAGCTACTCGCTGCAGCTGCCGATTGGCGCCAGCGTGCTCGTTCCAGGCCAGGTGAAGATCGCCGGGCCGTTCGTGCCCTTCGCCTTCAGCGGAGTGGCGCTCAACGTGACGCTGGTGGGAATTCCGCCCGGCGCCTACCAGCTGCGCACGTTCCTCACCCAGGCGGGCACCATGAACGTCATCGGGAGCGTGGACGTCACGCCGTTTACGTTCACGCCGTAGCAGCGGCTCTGTGAGTGATCGCGGCGCCGGGCGGGTTGCCCGGCGCCGTGGTCCTCACTCGATCTCGAACGACAAGAACATCAGCTGGCCGTCGCGCTGGATCTGCAGCGCGACGGGGGCGTTGTCGGGCAGCCGGCCAATCGTGCTCCGCAGCTCCGCGAGCGACTTCACCGTCGTGCCATTGAGCGAGAGGACGACGTCGGCAACCTCGAGGCCGTACTCGGCGCCGGTATTGAGCGCTCGCGCCGCAACCAGGACGCCGCCCGGGCCGCGGAGGCCGCCTACCGCCGAGGCCAGGGTCGGGTTGATGTCGAGCCCGAGAATTCCGAGCCGCTCGACGAGATTGCGCTCCGGCGTGACCATGTCCGAGAAGCGGGTCGGATCTCCTTCACGCTCGGCGATCGCGACGTCCACCTTGACGCGCGAGCTGCCCCTCAGCAGGTCCAGGGTCGCGATGTCGCCGGCGGCGAGACGATAGAGATTGACGTCGAACTGCCGCCCGTTCTCCATCGCCTTGCCGTTGAGCGACAGGACGATGTCGCCGATCTGCAAACCGGCCGAGGCGCCCGGCGCCCGCGGAAAGACGTCGGCGAGAATCACGCCGCTGTCGCGCTGCAGCTTCAACGCCTCGGCCAGGGTCGGGGTGATGGTCTGTGCCGACACGCCGATGGTGCCTCGCTTGACCCGGCCCCACTTCCTGACCTGCTCGAATACGGTCCGCACGATGTTGCTCGGCGCCGCGAAGCCAAGTCCTTCGTTGCCGCCGCCCTGCGAGAGGATGAGGGTGTTGATCCCCACCACCCGGCCCTGGATGTCCACCAGCGCGCCGCCGCTGTTCCCCGGATTGATCGGCGCGTCGGTCTGGATGTAGACCATCGAATCGTCGGCGGTGAGCTGGCGTCCCACCGCGCTGACGACGCCGAGGGTCATCGAGTTCTCGAGACCCAGCGGGCTGCCGAACGCGCAGACGATCTGTCCCGCCCTCAACTCATCCGAATCACCAAACGAGATCGCCGGCAGGCCGGTCGCATTCACCTTGAGCACTGCCAGATCCGTCTCCTCGTCCACGCCGACGATCGACGCCGTCAGCGTGCGCCCGCGCGGCCGCACGATCGACCCGCCCAAGTCTCCGCGAGCCGGGGCGAGGACCACCTGGACCCGACGGGCGCCGGACACGACGTGATAGTTCGTGATCACGAACCCGGACGCGTCGACGATGACTCCACTGCCGGTGCTGCGCTGCCGCTCGAGCAGGGTGTCCGCGGTTCCCGACCCGGCCGTCTCCGCCACCGCGTACCCCGACACGTTGATCTGGACGACGCTCGGCCCGACGCGCTCGACCAGCGCCTGCAGCTCCGTGCTGAACGTTGCCAACGAGGGCGACTGCGACTGCGCCCAAGCCGGCGCGGCTGCGGCGAGAACGAGAACGAGGGCGAAGCGCACCATGGGGACAGAGGTCGCAGAAAGACGCAGAAACGTCAAGGTAAAACGAGGAAGTCGAGTACATTGCGTGTCAGTGGGTTCGTTGACGTTCCTGGGTGCCGCCGGCACGGTCACCGGTTCGCAATACCTTCTCGAGTCCGATCGGCACCGCCTGCTCGTCGACTGCGGGATGTTCCAGGGCCTGAAGTCGCTGCGCGTTCGGAATTGGGCGCGCCTGCCCGTCCACCCTGCCTCGGTCACGTCAGTCGTCCTCACACACGCGCACATCGATCATTCGGGACTCCTGCCGCGGCTGGTCGCCAACGGCTTCGGCGGGCGAATCTTCTGCACCGCGGGGACGAAAGACCTGTGTTCGCTGGTCCTGCCCGATGCGGCTCGATTGCAGGAGGAGGATGCCCGTCGCGCCAACCGCGGCCGCTACTCGAAGCACACGCCGGCGCTGCCGCTGTTCACCGAAAACGACGCGATCGCCGCTCTCAACCGGCTGCAGCCGTTCGGCTTCAATCGGGCGATGCCGGTATCATCGGACCTCGAGGCCGAGTTCATCAACGCCGGTCACCTGCTCGGCTCCGCCTACGCGAAGCTGCACCGGCGCGACGGCTCGGGCGCGACGGTCCTCTTCGGCGGTGACCTTGGCCGCTACGATCGGCCGATCCTTCCCGATCCACGTCCTGGCGTCGAGTGTGACGTCCTGCTCCTCGAATCAACGTACGGCGATCGCGCCCATGCGCCCGACGATGGCGGCGCGGAGCTGGCGCGCATCGTCAACCAGACCGCCGAGCGCAAGGGGAAGCTGATCGTTCCGGCATTCGCCATCGGGCGTGTCGAAGAAGTTCTCTATTGGCTCAAGAAGCTGGAAGACGATGGTCGCGTGCCGGTGTTGCCGGTCTACGTGGACAGTCCGATGGCCCTGCGGGCGATGCAGTATTACCACGATCATGCCGCCGAGCTCGACCCCGACATGGGGCCTGCGCGCGGACAGGTGTGCGCGTTCTGCACGGCGCGCTTCGAGCCCGTCGAGTCGAATCGTGAGTCCCAGGAGGTTATCGACCGCCGCGGGCCGGCCATCGTCATCTCGGCCAGCGGCATGGCCACCGGCGGCCGCGTGCTGAACCACCTCGCGGCCGGACTTCCCGATCCGCGCAACACGGTCCTGTTTGTCGGCTTCCAGGCGGCAGGCACACGCGGGCGTCAGCTGATTGAAGGTGCCCCGCAGGTAAAGATGTTCGGACAATACGTCCCGGTTCAAGCGCGCATCGAAAGACTGGATGCCATGTCGGCGCACGCCGATGCCAACGAGATCCTGCGGTGGTTGCGGACGTTTCCGAAGGCGCCGGGCATCACCTATCTGGTTCACGGCGAGCCGCCGGCACAGGTGGCGCTCAAGGCGAGGATCGAGCGCGAACTGGGCTGGAACGTGCATATTCCGGAGTACGGGGAGAAAGCTGTGGTCGGCATATGAGGCAGTTCACAGCTCACAGTTGAAGTTCACTAGCGGCAGTTAACAGTGACAGCTAAAGTGACGGTCACAGTGACGGTTACAGAGAAGCGCCGTGCCTGATGTGCTGACTCCGACCGAGACAAGGCCCTACCTGCTGGAACAGATAGACGATGCGGCCGTTGTGCAGCTGTATGCCGACGGTTTCGAGGCGCTGCCGCTGTCGGACAAGGTGCTCGTCTGGCATCTCTACCGCGCCGCGATCGCCGGTCGTGACATCTATTACGACCAGCGTTACCGTCACAACCTGCCGATGCGCGCGATGCTCGAGGCGGTGGTACGCCAGCCGCATGGTGTTCCGGACGCGGTCCTGGCCGAGATCACTCGCTACACCAAGCTGTTCTGGATTAACAGCGGACCCTACAACAACCTCACCGCCCGCAAGTTCGTGCTGAACGTGTCCGAGGACGCGTTTGCGTCGGCAGTGGCCCACGCCGCGAGTGCAGGCGCGACACTGCCGCTCGAGCCCGGTGAGACGCCAGCCGACCTCGTTCGTCGATTCGCTCCGATGTTCTTCGATGCGGGGTTCGAGCCGATGGTGACGAACAAGACGCCCGGCGGCGGTCGCGACATCCTCGAGGCCAGCTCCAACAACCTCTACGAGGGCGTCACGATGGCGGACCTCGAGGGGTACAAGGAGCAGCACCCGGTCAATTCCCGCCTGGTCAAGCGCGATGGGGCGATCGTCGAGGAGGTGTACCGCGTCGGCGGCCGCTACCATGACGCGATCATCCGTGTGATCGCGCATCTTCGCGACGCTGCGGAGGTCGCCCCTGCCGGCCTGCGTGCCGCACTCGAGGCGCTGGTCCGGTTCTACGAGACGGGCAACGATCGCGATCGCGAAGCGTTCGACATCGCCTGGGTGCAGAATCACGACACCAGCGTGGACACGATGAACGGGTTCATCGAGGTCTACATGGATGCCCGCGGCGTCAAGGGTGCGTGGGAAGGCGTCGTGTATTACAGCAACCCGGAGAAGACCGGGAAGATCCGGACCCTTGCCGCCAACGCGCAGTGGTTCGAGGATCACATGCCGATCGATCCGCGCTACCGCAAGCCGGTCGTCCAGGGCGTATCGGCGATGGCGATCGAGGTCGTGATCGAAACCGGCGACTCCGGGCCGGTGACGCCGATCGGGGTCAACCTTCCGAACGACCAGCGGATTCGCGAGGAGTACGGCAGTAAATCCGTGTCGCTCGCGAACGTGCTGGAGGCCTACGAGAAGTCACAACCCGAGAGCTTCCGTCACGAGTTCGCGTGGGACCAGGCTGAAGCGGAACGGGCGCGGGAATGGGCGGCGTTTGCCAGCGAACTGACCACCGAGATCCATGAAGTGCTGGGACATGGCTCGGGACGAATGGCGGAGGGCGTGACGGCGCAGCCGCACGAGCTGCTCAAGGAGCAGTATTCCGCGCTCGAGGAATCGAGAGCCGACCTGGTCGCGCTCTACTTCGTGGCCGATCCGCACCTGGCCGCGCTCGGCCTGCTCCCCGGTGCCGACCAGCCGGCGATCGTCCGGGCCGAGTACGAGGCCTACGCCCGCAACGCGCTGGTGCAGCTGCGGCGCGTCCGCGAGGGAACCTCCCTCGAAGAGGATCACATGCGCAATCGCCAGGCGATCGTGTACTGGCTGATGGCAAACACGAGCGCGATCGAGGCCCGGCGTCGCGACGGAAAGACCTTTTACGTCGTGACCGACACCGGAACGTTCCGCGATGGCGTGGCCCGGCTGCTGGCCGAGGTCCAGCGGATCAAGTCGGAAGGGGATTACGCGGCGGCGAAAGCGCTGTTCGAGACCTACGGGATACACTTCGATCCGGCGTTGCGGGACGAGGTGGTGAATCGCGTGGATCGGCTGCGGCTGCCTTCCTACACCGGCTTCGTGATGCCGAAACTCGAACCGGTTCACGGTCCGGACGGCACCATTGCCGACATCCGGATCTCGTACCCTTGTGACCTGACCACGCAGATGCTGGAGTATTCGGAGGCAGCCCGTGACTCGCAGCACAACACTTAACCTCTCAATTCGCTCGAATGGAGCATCGATCAGCTCGCTGATCCGACCGGAACCGGCATGATCCGAGGGAGTTCGAGCCGATGGCCTGCGCAATTCAAGTGAGCGGTGGGGTTAGGGCGACGCTGATTCTGCTCCTGCTGGCGCTCGCGCCGGCGGCACCGCGGCTGGCGCTGGCCCAGCCCGCCGCTTCGCGCGAGGCCAATGCCGTTGCGCTCGAAAAAATCATCATCGGCGAGGACAAGCGCGACCCGGACCTCATCCGCGAGGCGATGTCCGGCGGCGCCCAGCGGCGGGCCGGCATCCGCGCGCTGGGCCGGCTCGAGCAGCCGGAGCTGATTCGCTGGGTGGCGCCCGCGCTCGGCGACGGAGTCGGAATTCGTGCCGAGGCCGCGTGGGCGCTGGCGCAGCTCGCGCGCACCCCGGAAGCCGTCGCCCAGGTGCAGTCCCTGCTGATCGAACGAGCGGAGCAGGATGCCGGCGCCGGACTGTGGGAGGTGTGGGGCGAGCTGGCAGCTGCCCTCGGACGGCTGCCATACACGACCGCCGAGCAGGTCGCGCGCACCGAGTCGCTGCTCATCGAGCACCTGCCCTCGCCTGAATCGTTTGCGGAGCCGGAGACCGCCGCGATTGCCGGCGCGGTTCGAGGCCTGGAGGCGCTGGCGCGGGTCAGCCGCAAGGTCTCGCCGCTCCAGCCGCGGACCTGGGAGCGCCTGCGCTGGTCGGCGACGGCGCAGCGTCCACCGGCCGACCCGAGGTCGGCGTGGATCCGCCGTCTCGCGATGGCGGCGCTCATCAGCGGCAATGAGGCGACCCCCTCGGTCATCGAGCGGACGCTTGCCGATCGAGACGCCGAGGTGCGGCGGCTCGGGGCGCAAGCAGCTGGCGTCGAGGGCACGATGCCGGAACGCCCCCGCCTGCTCGAACTCGCGCTCAAGGATGCCGATGCGCAGGTCCGCTACGAGGCGCTCCGATCGTGGGGACGTCGCGTCCAGCCGACGGCCTGCGCGCCGATTCGGGCCGCGCTCAAGGACGCCAGTCCGCACGTGATGCTCCAGGCCATCGACCTGCTCGTCGGCGACTGCCCGCCGGCCGAGTCGTCGTCTGCGGAACTGGCTGCCCTCGCCGAGACGTTGTCGGACCGTCCCCGTCAGTGGCATGCGCCGGCTCACGCGCTGGTGTCGCTTGCGCATCACGATCCGGCCGCGGCGACGAAGCTGCTGCCGCGGTTCGCGGCCCACCAGACGTGGCAGGTCCGAATGTACGCCGCACGCGCGGCCGGCGTGTTGGGCGCGACCGGCGTGCTCCTCACGCTGGGCGGCGCGGACCCGCACGACAACGTTCGCGAAGCGGCGCTGTCTGCGCTGATCGAGGCAAAACGGTCCGAAGCGATCGGCGTGGCACTCGGAGCGTTGGCCCGCCCGGACTATCAACTGGTCCTCACCGCCACTCGCGCCTTTTCCACCACGACCGAGCCGGCGCGTGCCGTCCCGGCGCTCGTCAACGCACTTGCCCGCATCACGAAAGAGCACAAGGACACGTCGCGCGATCCGCGCATGGCGATCCTCGAGAAATTGCAGATGTTCGGCGACAAATCACAGGCGCCTGCGCTCGAGGCGTACCTGAAGGACTTCGACGTGCGCGTCGCGCTCAAGGCAGGCGAGATTCTGGAGGCGTGGACCGGGACGCCGCGCACGCCGGCGCCCGAGCCGCTGCCTGCGCCCGGAATAACCCTGGCAGCCGTGCAGCAGCTGCGCAGCAAGCGGCTGCGCGTGACGATGGCCGGCCGCGGCAGTTTCGAGATCGCGCTCGACGTGGACTTTGCGCCGCTCACTGCCGTGCGGGTCGCCCGGCGCGCCGGTGAGGGCTATTACGACGGCCTCACGTTCCACCGCGTCGTGCCGAACTTCGTCATCCAGGGCGGCAGTCCGGGCGCGAACGAGTACGTCGGCGACCCGCTCTACATGCGCGACGAGGTCGGCATCCACCGGCGCGGCACCGTCGGCATCTCCACTCGGGGGCGCGATACCGGCGACGCGCAGCTGTTCGTCAATCTCGTGGACTCGCCGCGGCTGGATCACCTGTACACGGTGTTCGGCACGGTGGTGTCGGGCATGGACGTGGTGGACGGTGTCCTCGAGGGCGACGTGATCGAGCGGGTCGAGGTGGTTGGACCCTAGGCTGACCAGTCTTGTCAGCCGCGTGCCAGCGCATGCTTTCCTCGAGGCTGCCGCCTAATCTGGCCGCGAACGCGGTCTCGCGCGCCGTCGAGGCGCGCCGGGCGTCTGGCGCTCATCTCATCGATCTCACCGAGTCGAATCCCACGGCGGCCGGATTCCTCTATCCGCCCGATCTTCTCGCGCCGCTGGCGTCGGTTGAAGCGCTCCATTACGAGCCTCAGCCGCTCGGACTGACTGCTGCCCGGGAAGCGGTAGGGCGGGAGTTCGCTCGACACGGCCGCAGCGTGGCCGCCGATCGCATCGCGCTCACGGCGAGCACGAGTGAGGCCTACGCGCTGCTGTTCAAGCTGTTCTGCGATCCCGGCGACGAGGTGCTGGTGCCGCAGCCGAGCTACCCGCTGTTCGACCACCTCACGAAGCTCGAAGCGGTCGTGCCGGTTGCCTACCACCTCGAGTATCACGGCGCCTGGCGTGTGGATGTCGAATCAGTGGCGCGTGCGATCGTGGGCCGGACGCGTGCCCTTCTCGTCGTCTCACCGAACAACCCGACCGGTTCATTCCTCCATCGGGAAGATCTCCACCTTCTTGCGGAACTGTGTCGCCGTCACCAGCTGGCCCTGATCGGCGACGAAGTGTTCTTCGATTACCCGCTGGACCCCGCTCCCGAGAAAGCGAGCGTGCTCGACCAGGACGGGGTGGTGACGTGCGCGCTTGGGGGCCTGTCGAAATCCTGCGGTCTGCCGCAGGTCAAGCTCGGGTGGATTGCCTGGAGCGGTCCGGCTCCGTTGGTCGCGCGGGCGTTGTCCGCGTACGAGATCGTCGCCGACAGTTATCTCTCCGTGTCCACGCCGGTGCAGATCGCGGCCGCGACGATCCTCGAACGCGGCGGCACGATCCGTGCGCAGATCCAGGCGCGGGTCGCGCGCAACCTGCAGGCGCTCCGCGCCGCCTGCGCGGCGCAGCCCGCGGCCGTAGTGCTCCGGGCCGAAGGCGGATGGTCGGCGGTGGTGCAGGTCCCGGCGATTCGATCCGAAGAGGATCTGGTGTTGACGTTGATCAGCGAAGACGGGGTGCTGGTCCACCCCGGATACTTTTTCGACTTCCCCCGGGAAGCCTACGTCGTGATTAGCCTGCTGATCGCGCCGGATCGGTTCGATGCAGGCGTCGCGAAGGTGCTGGCCCGCGCCTGCGGGAGCGGACGGTGAGGCGCGCCGGCGGCATCAACGTACCGCTCTTCTCGATTCCGACGACGAGGAGCTGGGGCATCGGCGAGTTCTACGACCTGGTGGACTTCGCGCGATGGGCCGGGGGAGCCGGGCAGTCGGTCCTGCAGATCCTGCCGGTGATGGAGCTGCCTGCGAGCGAGCGATCGCCCTACTCAGCGCTCACGTCGTTCGCGCTCGATCCGATCTATATCGCCGTCCCGCGCGTGGCCGACTACAGCGGCACTGGCCAGATGCCCGCGTCGTTGCAGGACGAAATCCGGGAGCTGCGATCGAAGGCCCGCGTCGACTATGCGAGGGTTCGGGCGCTCAAGCAGCGTTGCCTCGAGCGTGCGTGGTCTCATTTCTCGACGACCGAAATTGCGAACGGCTCCGATCGCGCCCGGGCCTTCGAGGCGTTCTGCGCCCGCGAGGCCTGGTGGCTCGACGAGTACTCGCTGTTCC
The DNA here is from genome assembly GCA_963709325.1 of uncultured Acidobacteriota bacterium. Lineage (GTDB taxonomy): Bacteria > Acidobacteriota > Vicinamibacteria > Vicinamibacterales > UBA2999 > VFZN01. The sequence goes on from CAVPVV010000003.1 coordinate 3,429,553, forward strand.
GGACGCTGCTCGATCGACACGAGCAGCGCGCCTGGTGGGAATGGCCGGCGCCATTGCGGCATGGCCGGCCCGACGCGCTCTCTCAGATCCGACGAGAGCTCGACGAGGCGATCGGCTACCGCAAGTACGTCCAATGGATTGCCGACCAGCAGTGGAGGGACGTGCGTCGCCAGCTGGCGCCGGTGCTGGTGTTCGGCGACCTGCCGTTCACGATCGGCGGCAACAGCCCTGACGTCTGGCTTCGACAGGCTGAGTTCCGGCTCGATGCCACCGTAGGCGCGCCGCCCGACGCATTCTCCGCCGAGGGCCAGGACTGGGGCCTGCCGCCGTGGCGGTGGCGGGTGATGCGGCAGCGCGGCTACGGCTGGTTCCGCGCCCGTGCCCGCCGGAACGCGGCGCTCTTCGACGGCTATCGCATCGATCACCTGGTCGGGCTCTACCGGACCTGGCTCTGGCCCGTGTACGAGGCTCAGCCCCCGTTCTTCGATCCCGTGGAGGAACGCGAGCAGGTCGCTCGCGGCGAGGAATTGCTCCGCCTGTTCAAGAACGCGGGAGCGGAGCTGATCGCGGAGGACCTTGGCACCGTGCCGCCCTTCGTGCGCAAGTCGATCACCGCGCTTGGCATTCCCGGCTTCAAGGTATTGCAGTGGGAGCGTCACTGGGACCAACCGGGTGAGCCGCTGATTGATCCGCGGACGTTTCCGCCGCTGTCGGTGGCCACCACCGGCACCCACGACCTCGATCCGCTGGCCGCCACGCTCGACCCCGGCAAGGTCAGGATCGAGGTCGAGTCGTTGATCGGCTCCGGCTCGAACCTGTCGCTCGTTCCGCTGCAGGACGTATTCGCCTGGAAGGACCGTATCAACACCCCGAGCGCGGTCGGAGAGACGAACTGGACCTGGCGCGTACCCCGTCCGGTTGACGAGTGGGCAGACTGGCCCGACGCCCGCGAGCGCCAGCGGTGGCTGAAAGAGGTGACCGCCGCGGCGCGCCGGTCGTGACGCGCGGCGTCACTTCTGCAGCGCCGCCCAGACAAGGTGCGGCGATCGCTTGCCGAGCCGCACCATTCGCACCCACAGCAGCGTCATGTGTTCGAGGTGCAGCGCCTGCTCGAGCCCGCCGACGTCGAGCGGCTCCCACCCGAGCGCGGCGATGAGCTCGCCGACGCAGCGCTTCGCATCGGTGTCCTTGCCGCAGAAGAACATTGCCGGCTTCACGTTGGCCACCGGAAACGAGTTGTCCTCGAAGTTTTCGTAGCCGTAGATCGAAAACGCCTTCACCACTTTCGCGTCGGGCGCCAGCGTCTGCAGCCGCGCGGATCCGGATTGCTCGTTTTTCAAGCCGTGCGACAGCCCCGGCCCGACCGGGTTCGTGCAGTCCACGAGAACCTTGCCAGCCAGTGCGCTCGCAAGCGGCGGAACGACGCTATCGTTGGCGGCGAACGGTGTGGCCAGGAACACGACCTCGGCGGCGGCGATCGCGCGCTCCGGCGGGGCCACCCGGAGCGCCGGATTTCTCTCCAATAGAGCTCGCACGCTATCTGACTGCGGATCGCGCGCGCCGAGCACCACCGTGTGTCCAGCGCGCTGCAGCTTGTCCGCGAGCGGGGCGCCGACGTTCCCGGAACCGATGAACGCAAGGGTCATGTTCAAGTACCTTACGACAGTGTCCTCTGATTCGTCCGCTGCTCCCTCCGCAGACAACCCGATCTCCGCGCCGCCGCTCGAGGGCGGCACGGCCTGGCTGAACGTCGCCAGGCCGCTCACCTGGCCGGACCTGCGCGGGAAGGTCGTCCTGCTCGATTTCTGGACCTACGGCTGCATCAACTGCATGCACCTCCTGCCCGACCTGCGCGCGCTCGAGGAGCGGTTCGCGCGAGAGTTGGTGGTCATCGGCGTGCACTCGCCGAAGTTCACGAACGAGCGCCACACCGAGAACCTGCGCCGCATCCTGGTGCGTTACCAGATCGAGCACCCGGTGGTGAACGACGCCGAGCTGCGGATCTGGCGCGCCTACAGCGCGCAATCGTGGCCGACGCGGGTGATCGTCGATCCGGCCGGGCAGCTGGTCGGCACCGCGCAGGGCGAGGGAAACCTGCCCGGATTCGTCCAGGCCATTGCCACCGTCGTTCGCGTCTTCGACGAACGCGGCGAGATGGACCGAGGGTCCTTGCCAATCACGCTCGAACGCGATCGCCTGGCCGACTCACCCCTCCTGTTTCCCGCCAAGGTGCTGGCCGACCCCGCCTCGGATCGTCTCTACATCAGCGACTCGAACCACAACCGGATCGTCATCGCGACACAGCAAGGGGAACTGATCGAGACGATCGGTTCGGGGCTGATCGGCGACGCCGACGGCATCTTCTCGCAGGCGCGTTTCCACCGGCCGCAGGGCCTCGCGCTCGATCGCTCCACCTTGTACGTGGCCGACACCGAGAACCACCAGATTCGCGCTGTCAATCTCGACTCCCGGATCGTCGAGACTGTCGCCGGCACCGGCAGGCAGGCGATCGGGAGCAGCGAGGGCGGCGAGGCCTGCGAAGTGGATCTCAATTCGCCATGGGACCTCGCCCTCAGGCCGGGAATTCTGATCGTCGCGATGGCAGGTCCGCACCAGCTCTGGGTGATCGATCTCGTCAACGGCCAGGCGTATCCCTACGCCGGGTCGGGCCACGAGGCGCGGCAGGATGGAGCTGTGGCCGACGCAGCGTTCGCTCAGCCGTCAGGCCTCGCGCTCGATGGCGGCACCCTGTTCGTCGCCGACGCCGAGTCCAATGTGATTCGCGCCGTGGAACTGCCACCGGTCAACCTGGTGACGACGGTAGCCGGCGGAGACCTGTTCGAGTTCGGGGACGTGGACGAAGCGGGAGACCGCGCGCGCTTCCAGCATCCGCTCGGCGTTGCCGTTCATGACGGGCTCGTCTACGTCGCCGATACCTACAACCACAAGGTTCGTGTCCTCGATCCGCGAACGCGCCGGGTCAGGACGCTGGCTGGCGATGGCCTCTCAGGTGCCGCCGACGGCCGTGCAACCCGCGCGCGTTTCGCCGAGCCCGGCGGCATTTCGGCAGCCGGCGGTCGGCTCTTCGTGGCCGACACGAACAACCATGCGATCCGGACGATCGAGATCGCCTCCGGCGAAGTGAAGACGCTCGAATTGGGAGGACTGCAGCCGCCGAGCGCGTGGAGCTACCTCACTGGCAGGACGTAGGAGAGAGGAACTAGGAACTAGGAGATAGGAATCAAAACGAAGACCCTAATACCCAGGACCCCAAGACCTCAGGTTCCAAGTCCCAAGCCCTCGGCCTGAAGCTCGGAGCCTGAAGCCTGAAGCCGGTTTTCCGGGGTGGCGCGAACGCCGTATTTCGTGCGGAGCGTGATCAGCGGGAGTGGTTCCACCGGATGCGCGGGGTCGATCACGAGCTGCCACTTCTGCGCGATCGTGGCGAGGAGCAGCATCGCTTCGGTCCAGGCAAAGCCCTCGCCGATGCACACGCGGTTGCCGGCGCCGAACGGAAAGTACGCGAAGCGCGGACGATCGCGCCGCTCCACGAGCCACCGGGTCGGATCGAACCTTTCGGGATCCGGCCAGAAGCGCGGATCGCGCTGCATCACCCATTGGCTCATCAGGATCAAGGCGCCGGCAGGAATGTCGTAGCCGGCCCAGTGGTAATCCTTCAAAGCCCGCCGGCCCATCGTCCACGCCGGCGGATAGAGCCGCATCGACTCCGTGACGACGGCCCGTGTGTAGGACAGGCGCGAAAGATCGTCGGTCGTGGGCGTGCGACCCGCCAGCACGCAGTCGAGCTCGGCGTGGAGATGCTGCTCGGCGGCGGGATTGCAGCCGAGCAGCACCCAAGTCCAGGTGAGCGCGTTGGCCGTTGTCTCGTGACCGGCGAGGAAGAGCGTGATGACCTCGTCGCGAAGCTGGCGGTCGGTCATCCCGCCGCCGGCGCCCTCCGGATCCTGCGCGTGCAGCAGCATCGAGAGCAAGTCGCCGCGATCCTCGTTCGCCTTCCGGCGTGCAGCGATGATGCCGTAGATGGTGCGGTCGAGCGTTTCCTGCGCTTCGCGGTACCGCCGCATGCGCGGCAGCGGCAGGTGGACCAGCCAGTCGGCGAATGGCACCATGACGAGATCGAACATCTCCATCACGTCGGTGATCGCCTGCTGGACGCGTGCGGTGTCGCTGTCGCTGCCGACCTCGGCGCCGAAGAGCGTGTCGGACACAATCGCCAGCGTGAGGCGGTTCATCTCGCGCGACAGATCCAGCGGCACGCCTGGCTGCCAGCGATCGCGGGCTGCGGCCGCGGCTCGCGCCATCGACTCGCCGTAGGCGGCGATCCGCGCCTTGTGGAAGGCCGGCTGCATCAGTCGCCGCTGGCGGAGGTGGACGGCGCCTTCGCTCGTCAACAGCCCCTCGCCGAGCGTTCGCTTGGCCCGCTCCAGCGCACGCCCCTTGGCAAACTGGCCGGCGCGCGTGACGAGCACGTCCTCGATCGCATCCGGGTCGCTCAGGAGGAAAACCTCCTGACTTCCGATGCGGAAGTGCGCAACCGGCCCGTAGGCGGCCACTTCGGTCAGGAACTCGAGCGGGTCGCGGCGCATGCGACGAAGCGCCGACCAGGGGAGGACGAAGCGTGGGCCAGGTGCGGTGGCCACGGCCATCAGCCGATCTTACACCGTGCGGAAATAGCAGCCTGACGACTGGCCCGTGCGCGACAGGACAGCGGTCGCGCGGACCGTGGTAACTCGCGATCTCCTCATGCGCCGCGGTTTATAAGTCGGGACGCTGCAGTAGAATCGGCTGTTGTCCCAGATGTTTCGGCGCACTATTGCCAGCGCGGCCGGCCTGCTCGCGTTGTTCCATGTCTGGCTGCTGGGCAGTCAATTGTGGGATGGCCGGCTCGCCGACCCCGGTCTCGTCCTGCGATGGATGATCGCGGCGGGCCTCGTCGGCGCGCTGATCGGATTGCGGCGCACAGGAGCGCCAATCTGGTGGGGCCGCAAGGCGGTTTCAATCTGGCTGCTTGCCGCGCTCCTGCACGGCCCGACCATGGCCGCCGGCGCCGGGCGATTCGAGTCGCCGGCGCTGCCGGAAGCGGTGACTGCCGTCGTTCAGATCGCCGCCGCCTCGGCGATGGTGGGACTTGGCCTCGCGGTGCTGGCGGCTCTGGCCGCGCACGTGTTCGCCGCGCATCGCTCGTCCCTGCGAGCGCTTCCCGTTCTCACCGATGGCCTCGGCGATCGGCCGACGGTCCCACACGTCGCTCCGCGTCCGCCGCCGTTCGGCGCCTGACCGACACAGAGGGCCCGCGTCTCGCGTGGCCCGATCTGATCTGCCTGGTCAACAGGCATCGGGATGGCGCGCCCGTAACGCGCGCTCGCGAGTCTGCCGGCACGTGCCGGCGGCGCGGGCAGGGAACGGAGATCATGGCGAAGCGTTTGTCGTTCTGTTTGATGGCGATGTCGTTGTGCCTCTCTGCCGCGGCGGCGCAGGGCGCGACGATCCGCGGCCGAATTACGGATGGGAGCGGCGCCCCGGTGGCGGGGACGCGGGTGGTCCTGCGCGACGTGGCGACGCGCCAGGAGATCGTGGTCGAGACCGGCGCCGACGGCGTCTACGAGGCGCCGATCCCGGCGATCGGAACCTACCTGGTGAGCGTCACCCGTGAAGGATTTTCCGAAGCCGCGCGGACCGTTGTCGTCGAGAGCTCCGATCAATCGCTGGATGTACCGCTCACGCTCGAGGTCGGCGCGGTCACTTCCGCGATCGTCGTCACTTCCGCTCGCGCCGAGCGCGACACCAAGCAGATACCGCTCCACGTCGATACCCTGACCAAGGCTGCCGTCGAGCGCACCAACCAGACCTCAACCGGCGACGCTCTGACAATGGCCGCCAACATCACGCCGGTCGGGAACGGGCCGTTTGGCGTGAGGCCGCGGCTGCGCGGGCTCGATTCGACGCGGCTGCTCGTTCTCGTGGATGGTGAACGCCTCAACACCGCCCGCCAGGCCACCGAGCGCACCGGTGCCGAGGTCGGGCTCGTGTCACCCGATGCGATCACGCGCATGGAGGTGGTGAACGGCGCGGGCACGCTGATGTACGGTTCGGACGCACTCGCCGGCACCATCAACATCATCACCAATGAGTCCAGTTTCACGCCGACCAACCAGTTCCTTTACGGGTTCAACGGGTTCTACAGTTCGAACGAGAACGGCCTGCGCGGCACCGGAACGGTCGGCTTCACCTCACCGCGAGTCACCGTGCGGCTGCAGGCTGGCGCCGAGGACTTCGACGACTACAAGGCCGGCCATCTCGATCAGCCCGAGAACACGCAGTCGCTGCACGACGCCGGGATTCTTCACCAGGCCGATACGATCGACGACAACTTCGGCTTCAACTTCGGCGCGTTCCCGGATCCGTTCAACGCTCCGTACGTCCGCACCGACAGCGGGGTCCCCAACTCTCAGGCCCGCGGCAACTACATCAACGCCTCGAGCCTTATCAGAGTCGGCGATCGTCGATCGGTGCGGGTCCGCTACCAGCGGCGGCGGATGGAGGACATCGGCTTCCCTGACTTCGCCGAGCCGTACTTCTTCAACCAGACGGAGCTGCCGTACAGCAATCTCGATCGGGTTTCGGCACGCTACGAGGCGCAGGCGGTGACGTCGTGGCTGGCCAACCTCTCGGCGACGGCCCACTATCAGCGAACTGAGCGGCTGCTTCGCAATCGCCTGCCGGTGCAGTTCCCGGCGCCGACGCCGACAGCGTTCTTTCCGATCAGCGTGTTCCGTCTCGATGTGAGGTCGGACACGGAGCAGAAGGTGGACTCACCAGGCGTGGACGTCCAGGCGGTGATCGTGCCGGCGTCGAATCACCTGCTCACCACCGGGTTCACCCTGTATCAGGACAACAGCCAGGACTCGCGCTCGACCCTGACCCAGACGAACCTGGTCGGGCAGGTGGTGCTCGGCGCCCGTGGTCCGCAGCCGGTGGTCTTCCCATCGCTGGTGCCGCTCGGCGCGCCGGTTGCCGCCAATCCGGTCCGCGTCCCGGACGCCAGCCTCCGCGATACCGCGTTCTTCGCCCAGGACGAGTGGCGGTTGCGGTCGAACGTTTCGATCATTGCCGGCCTCCGCGGCGACTTCTGGAACGTAACCTCGAAGGCGACGCCTGGCTATGACGTGGCGTCGGTCATCGCCGGTGCGCAGCCGCCGATCGACCCGTCGACCCTTCCGAACCCAAACGGCGATACCTACACCCGGCAGTCGCTCACCGGCGACATCGGGCTGGTCGCGAACCAGAACGGCAGGTTCAGCCCGTTCATCAGGTTCGGCCGCAGCTACCGGCATCCCAACCTCGAGGAGATGTTCTTCGCCGGTCCCGCCACCGTCGGCAGCATCGTCCCGAACGTTACCGTGAAGCCGGAGACCGGCAACAACTTCGACACCGGCGCGAAGTTCGCGGCGGGCCGGATTACGGGCGGCGCCTACTTCTTCGTCAACCAGTACTACGACTTCATCGCGCAGGACCTGGTCGTGGCGACGACGCCGAGCGGTCCGCTGGCCCAGACGACCAACTACGCGGACGTCCGGATCACCGGTGTGGAGTTCAACATCGATGCGCCGATCGTGCTCGGGCGCGGCGTGCTGACGTTGAGCTCGTCGGGCGCGTTCACGCGCGGGACCGTCACCGACGGCGTCAACCCGCTGGACGGCGCGGCGCTGGACGGCACGCCGGCCGACAACATCACGCCGTCGAAGATCATTGCCGCGGCGCGCTACACGGAGCCGAGCGGCCGCTGGTGGCTGGAGTACGGGATCCGCGCCCAGGGCGAGGTCGAGCGGGTGGCCGAGACGCTGCTCGATTCGCCGTTCCTCATCGCCCAGGACCTTTATTCGCTCGACAGCTTTGCGGTGCAGCGAATCGGCTGGGGCATCAACCTGACCCGCGGGCGCGATCGGCTGGGGCTGACGTTTGCGGTCGAGAACCTCACCGACCGGTATTACCGCGAGCACTTCCAGTTCGCACCGGCGCGCGGGAGAAGCTTCACGATCGGACTGAACGTCGGCGCGTTCTGAGATGCAGCCCACCCTTGTCCACTACATCCCGATCCTGACGACGCTGCTGGCGATCCCGTTCGCGCTCGAGATCTTCCGCCGTTGGCGGGCGTTCCCGGAGCGGCTGCACCTGTTGTGGTGGGCGATCGGCGTGGCGACATATGGCGCTGGCACCTTCACCGAGGCGTTCACGACGCTGTTCGGATGGAACGTGGTGACCTTCAAGGCGTGGTACATCACCGGCGCGCTGCTCGGCGGCGCGCCGCTCGCGCAGGGCACCGTGTACCTGATGCTGAAGCGGAAGGCCGCGGATGGGCTCACGGCCATGCTGATCCTCTACGTTGCGATCGCGGCGATTTGCGTCAGCCTCGCTCCGATCGATTATTCGCTCGTCGAGGCCCATCGCCTGACCGGCCGCGTGTTTGCGTGGTCCTGGGTGCGGCTCTTCAGCCCGGTGGTCAATCTGTATGCGGTGGTGTTCCTGATTGGCGGGGCGATCCTCTCGGCGATCCGCTACAGCCGCGACCCGGCCACGAAGCACCGGATGTTCGCGAACATCCTCATCGCGATCGGCGCGATCCTGCCCGGTATCGGGGGCTCCGCCACCCGGTTCGGGTACACCGAAGTCCTCTACGTCAGCGAGCTGATCGGGTTATTGCTGACCTGGACCGGGTATCGCATCAGCGTCCGCCCCATCGTCGCCAGTTCCGCACCGCTTGCGACCAGCTGAACAGGGACGTCCCCCTGTCACAGGCCGCCGACGGGTGGGTGGACGCGGACGCCCGCGATCGGCTCTCGTCCCGAAAGGAGGCCGGATCGCCGTCCCCGCAACCGTTCGTCGAAGTATTCGCGCACAATTTGCCGCGTGACGGCGACCGCGCGTTCCGCGGGCAGCTTGCCGAACATCGGCCGGCCCGCCAGCGGGCCGCCCCAGAGTCCCATGTCCGAAAAATCGGCGTGGAGCGTGTCGGCGACATCGACCCGCTGATACGGCTTGGCGGCGCGACGATAGATCACATCGCTCGCCCCGAGCCGCCCGGTTCGGCCGGAGTAGACCATCATGAACGGCCGGTTCATCGGCGAGTCGATCAGCGTGCCGTATTGCGGGATCCCATCGAGGTTGAGCGCCGCCTGGCAGTGCCGATCGACGGCACAGAACGCTGCCGACGTGACGCCGCCCATCGAGTGGCCGAACGCGCCAATCCCCTTCAGCTCGAGCCGCGAGGCCAGCCGCCCGGCCGGCCCGGCCGGCAACGCCACGAGACGGTCGGTGACCAGCACGGTGTCGTCCACCCAACGCTGCAACGCGCGGGTCGTAATCGGGATCGCGTCGAGGTATCCGCGCATCAGCCGAAGCGCGTCGGCCTCATCCCGGGCAGTGGTCACCGCGGCCATCGTCTCGTCTTCTTTTCCCCACTCGCCGAGGACGTCGCGGATCGATTTGCGCATCTGCTTTTGCCCGTCGAGCATCGTCACCACGCGGCCGTCGGACAAGGTCGCCGCCATTGCCTCGTACGGATGGACCACGCTCAGGACGGCGTAGCCATGGCTCGCGAGGTCCTCGAGCAGCGCCGTGTACGAGGAGGCGATCGCGGTGTAGCCGTGCGAGAAGATCAGCACCGGCAGCGGGTCGCCAGTGCGGGGCGGCGCGTCGACGATGCCGTGCGTGCGGGTTGTGCCGAGGTAATCGAGCGCGGTGTCCGGTTGCCGCAGCAGGGTCGCGAAGCTGCGCGCCTCGGCGATCCCCTCGCGAAGGTACGGTGCGGCATCGCCGGTGGCGCCGTTGACGGCCGGATACCACGCGACGACCCGCACCTGCCGCGGTTCAGGTTTGTCGGCAAGCGGATCGGTTCTCGCTTCGTCGACAAGGCTGAACGCGGTGGTGCCGACGGTGAAGGGGCCGGTCGGCCGCGGCAGCGCGACGGCCGGCGGCATCTGCGCGGCGTCGGGCATCGCCGCGGCTGCGGCACACAGCCAGAGCGAGCCGAAGATGAGATGGCGCGGCATCGTGGCCGAAGCTTACCCGCCTTCGCTCGCCATTGCTACGACGAGCTACGGCGCGGCAGGCTCCGCCCTCGCTCGCGCTTGGGACCCGGCGCGAACCTCGCGAACCTAGATCGCCTTGGCCATGATCAAGTCCTGCTGCGGATCCGAGCCGAGCTGAAAGACCTGAGTACCGACGACGGTGAAGCCTTGCTTGTGATAGAAGGCCTGCGCACGCAGGTTGCGCTCCCACACGCCCAGCCACATCGTGCGCGCGCCGCGTGCCCTGGCCGCGTCTTCGGCCGCACCCATCAGCGTCCGGGCAAGTCCGCGTCCATGCCAGGACGGATCGACATAGAACCGCCACAGCTCGATCGGCTCGGTGCCGATGACGCCGTTTCCGCGGGGCCCGTCGCGCAACTGCGCGAAGCCGACCAGAGCGCCGTCAGCTTCGGCGAGCAGGGTCTCGATGCCGGGGTCGGCAATCTCCTCGCGTTGACGCGGCTCGACGTAGGTCTGCTCGAGATAAGCCTCGAGATCGGCCGGCGTGTTGTCGGCTCCGAACGTCGCTGCGAACACCCGTCTTCCGAAGCCGCTGAGCGTCGCCACGTCGTCGATGGTTGCCCTGCGAACTCTCATGCCGTTCGGTTAGCATGCCTCAGCATGGCGGTCTCCACTCATCTCCAGATCGACCTCAGCGAGTACGACGCGCGGATACGCACGTTCATTCCATACTACGAAGAGATGCTCGACACGGCGGCGGCCTCGCTCGCGGCGGCCGCGGGCCGTCCAATCGGCACCGTCGTGGATCTCGGCATCGGCACCGGGGCCCTGGCCGGGCGAGTCGCCAGCCTTCGCAAGAAAGCCCGAGTCATCGGCATCGACGAGGACGAGGGAATGCTGACGATCGCCGGGCGGCGCTTGCCCCGCGGCCGCGCGACGCTCGTCCACGACAACTTCGTCTCCGCTCCGCTGCCCCGCACCGACGCGGTGACTGCGTCCATTGCCCTGCACCACATCGAACTGCCGCGGACCAAAAAGGCGCTGTACCGCCGGATCAAACAGGCGCTCGGGCGCGGCGGCGTGATGGTGACCGCCGATTGCCATCCGCCCACGCACGCGCCGCTTGCGGCAGCTGGACGCTCGGCCTGGCGGGACCACCTCGCCGCTACTTACGGCCGCCGCAAGGCGGAAGGGTTTCTCCGCGCCTGGTCGCACGAGGACTTCTACACGCCGCTCGAGGCGGAACTCGGGCTGATGCGAGCTGCCGGCCTGTCGCCGGAGGTGACCTGGCGCCGCGGTCTGTTCGCCGTCATCGTCGGCGTCGCATAGCCGGTCTCCCCGCGGTGGTGTCGCCGGGTTGCTTTGGCGCGGCCAGCTGTCATTGCCTCCGCAATACCGCGCCAGGGCGCGCCCCTGTGAGCGTCCCCTTGTCCATGACGATCACGCCGTTGATGAGGACGAAGCGGACGCCTTCGGAGTAGTGATGCGGATCGGTGAAGGTGGACTTGTCGGCCACCGTGTTGGGGTCGAACACGGTGATGTCGGCAGCCATCCCGGGGCGGAGCAGGCCCCGGTCCTCGAGCCCCAGCCGAGTCGCGGGGAATGACGTCATCTTGCGAATGGCCTCTTCGAGCGTGAGGATCTTTCGCTCGCGCACGTACCGTCCCAGCACCCTCGGATACGTGCCGAACGCCCGCGGGTGCGGCGCGCCGTCGCCCAGTCTCGTAAGGCTGCCGTCCGAACCGATCATCCCGAAGGGTGACTGCATCAGCCGCTCGACGTCCGGTTCGTCGTAGGCGTGGAAGATGGCGCTGCATCCGCCCTTCAACTGCAGATCGATCACCGCATCGGCGGTGGCTGATTGCGTGAGCGGCTGGCCCGTGCTGTTCAGGATGTCGGCGATGGTCCTGCCTGAGAGGCCAGGATCGAAGCCGCAGCGCACGAGCTGGATGCGAGATGGGTCGTCGCCGAACCGCTCGTCGATGAAGTCGAGCATGCCGTTCTTCACTTCACCGCGAGTCTTCGGGTTTTTCAGCCGCTCGTTCAGCCCATCGTCTGCCAGCGACCAGCGCGGGAAGATCAGGCTCAGCCCGGTCTGCGACGCCGTGTACGGATACTGGTCGAAGGTTACGTCCACGCCGCGGCCGCGGGCCGCGGCGATCAGCGCCAGCGAATCCTTGCTCTGTCCCCACTGGCGGCGGCCGCCGACCTTGTGATGGCTGATCTGGACCGGAATCCGGGCCTCCTCGCCGATCCGGATCGTCTCCTTCACCGAGTCGAGGACGAGGCCACCCTCGTCGCGCATGTGTGAGACGTAGATGCCGCCGTGCTCACGCGCTGTGACCGAGAGCGCGACGAGCTCCTCGGTGGGCGCGTAGTTGCCAGGGATGTAGGCGAGGCCGGTGGAGAGGCCGAGCGCACCGTCGCCCATCGCCTCGGCGACGAGCGCCCGCATCCGGTCGAGCTCAGCTGGCGTGGCCTTGCGGTTGGCCGTGCCCATTACCTGCTCGCGGACGGTCCCGTGGCCGACGAACATCGCCAGGTTGATGGAGAAGTGGCCGGCTTCGGCCTTGGCCATGAACGGTGCGAGCGGCAACGGCGAGCTCCCGTCGTTTCCGTCGACGACCGTCGTGATGCCCTGGAAGATGTAGCCGTCGGCGGTGGGGAGATCGAAGAGCCGCTCGCGCGCATGCGCATGCGGATCGATGAATCCCGGCGAGACGATCAGGCCGGTGGCATCGATGCGGCTCGTAGCCGCCGCGTCGGCCAGCTTCCCGATTCGACTGATCCGGCCGTTAGCGATCCCGACGTCGGCACGGAGCCAGGGGGAGCCGCTGCCGTCGACCACCTGCCCGCCGGCGATCACGACATCGAAGCGCTCAGTCTGCGCCGCGCCGGCCCACGCCACTCCCAGCACCAGCGCAAGGAAAACGAGGTTCCAGCTAACCTTCAGCACCTCTGCACCCTGGCCCTTGCCCTCTGCACCCGCGCGATCTACTTCATTCGCTGGAGATCGGCTTCGGCGGCGATGTAGCCGAACGCGTTCCAGCCCGCGCCGGAGGTCACCTTCCGGAACACCTCCTTCGCCTTCGCGGTGTCGCCGTTGACGAAGTAGTAGTTGCCGACGCCGTAGCCCTGGGTGGCGATGGTGGTGTCATCAGCCTTGGCGGTGTCGAGCAGTGTCTCCGGCTTCTCCAGGCCCTTGTACATGAGCAGCCGCCGGTGGTACGACTGGTTTTCAAGGATGTCCATTTTCGGCGTAATCCGCTCCAACACCTTTGCTGCTTCGGCCTTGCGGCCAAGCCGCATCAGCGTCATCCACATCCAGTCGGAAGTAGCGGTCACCGAGTCGTCGTTGTTGGACACCTTCATACACTCGACCCATGCGTTGTAGGCCTGGTCGTAATGGCCCTGCAGGTAATGGGCGAGCGCGAGGTGGTACCAGATATTGAACTGCAACGTGCTGCGCGGCACACCGGTGGGATTGGGCGCGCCATCGGGCTCAATCTCGTCGGGTTTTCCCTTGATGAGCGCGACCGCCTTGTCGAAGTCGGCGACCGCCTTGTCGAACTGCCTGACGGTGATATAACGGTGGCCGCGATGCCGATAGAAACGCGGGTCGTTGGGGTAACGTTCGATCCCCTTTGAGAACTGTGCGATCGCGTCCTGGTACCGCCACAGGTAGCCCAAGCGCCGGCCGACCCAGATCATCGCGTCGGCGCTGGTCTGATCCGGCGCCGACTGCGCGTCCTGTAGATTCTTCTCGAGCTTGGCCTGATCTGGAATCGTCTTCGGCGGGTAGAGCGGTGTGCCGGCAAGCGAGGTTGCTTCCGGCTTCCCAGTCTGCGCGAGCGGCGCCACGCCCATGCACGCGGCTGCCACAAATACCCACACCGCCACGACTCGACTCATCTCATCTCCTTGAGCCTGCACCCTTGCACCTGTGCACCTGCACCATCGTTACCCTTCAACCGTTTCCGTCGATTCCAGCAGATCGCGCTGTACCGCACTCTCGAGCGGGCGCGCTGTCGTTTCGACCGGTGCCACCGGTTCGATGGCATCACCGGTCGCGGCGCCGAGCTCCTTGAATTTGCGCATCGAGACCATCACGCGCGTGTCGTAGGTGCCGACCGCCTCGTTGTAGGCACGGACGGTTGACTCGAGCCGGCTCCCGACCGCCTCGAGCCGCTCGGTAAAGGTGCGCGCGCGATCGTACAGCTCACGTCCCAGCCGGCTGATCTCCTCGGCGTTGATCGTCAGCCGCTCCTGGCGCCAGCCGGCCGCCGCGGTCCTGAGCAGCGCGATCAGCGTCAGCGGGCTCGCGATCAGCACCCGCTGCTTCACGCCGTAGTCGATCAGGTGCGCGTCCTTTTCGAGCGCCGCCATGAAGATGGCTTCCGCCGGCAGGAACAGCACGACGAAATCGGGCGAGGACGGGAACTGGTCCCAGTAACCTTTGGCGCCCAGCTTGGTGACGTGGTCCTTCACTTGCCGCAGGTGGTCGGCAAGCTTGCCCGATCGCACGCCTTCGTCGCCAGCCATCTGTGCGTCGAGGAACGCCTCTAGCGGCACCTTGGCATCGACGACGATCGAGTGCTGGCCGGGAAGGTGGACGACGAGGTCGGGCCGGAGCCGGCCGGCGTCGCTGACGGTGGTTGGCTGCTGGTCGAAGTCGCAGTGTTCGAGCATCCCGGCCAGTTCCACGACCTTGCGGAGCTGCACTTCGCCCCATTGGCCGCGGACGCCGGGCGACCGCAGCGCGCGGACCAGCGTCTGCGTTTCCTGCTGGAGCTGCCGCTGGGTCTGGCCGACGGCGCTCAGCAGGGTCCTGAGGCTGGCCGCATCGTGCACCCGATGACGGTCGGTCTCGGCCAGCGTCGCGGCCACTTGCCCGAGGGTGTCGCGAATCGGGGCGACCAGCGCGTCGAGCGCCTGCTGGCGCGCCGTCAGGTCGGCGGCAGCGGTGCGATGGACGTTGCCAATCTTCTGATCGGCGAGCGTGAGGAACTGTTTCGTGCTGGTGGCGAGGGCCGACGCGGCAAGCGCCTCAAACGAATCCCGCAGCTGCTGATGCATCCCCTCGACGAGCGCGATCTTTTCCGGGATGGTGCGGTCGCGATGTTCGAGCGCGGCCGCCAGCCGGGCGTGGTCGGCGCGAAGCGCCGCCGCCGATTCCGCGGCCTGGGCGCGCGCGACCAGCCAGCCTATCAATCCGCCGAGAGCCAGGCAGACAATGGCGGTCAGCGCGAGCGTGGTGGTCATCACAATCTCGACGCAGTGTAATGCAGGTGTGTGCAGGCTCGCCCGCCTGCGGTGCCCGGGCCGGCCGATAGAATAGGTGGGCCTCCCCCGGGCTTCGTTCCCCATGACTGACGGTCTTGGGCGCCGGATCGCGGCGACCGATCCGGCGACCGGTGAACCCGTTGAGCACCTCGAGCTCGCGACCGAGCTCGTGCTGCACACGGCGTTTGCCACTGCGCTCGCCGAGCGTGTGACCCGCCTGTCGGCGGTGCGCCACGCCTCGTACGTCCAGGTTCGACGCGTCGATCGCCCCGAGATCGATCGCCTCGTCGTTGTTTCCAGCGCCACGCCCGGCCGGCGGCTCTCGGACCTGCTCGACGCCTCCGAATCGGCCGGCGTCCGGCCCGACATCGAAGCGGTCGTCGCGCTGATGCGGCAGCTGTTGCCGGCGGCGGCGTTGTTCTCGCGTAACAAGCGACAGCAGGCCCTCGGCACGCTCGGACCGGAGCGGCTCTTCGTCGTTCCGCCGGCGCGGGTGGTGATCGGCGAGGCTGCGTTCGGCACGGCCATCGATCAACTGCAGCTGTCGCGGGCGGACGCGTGGCAGCGCTATCAGCTGGCAATGCCGCCCTCCGATGGACCGATCACCAGCACCGCCCGCGGCGACGCGACGGCGCTCGGAGTGGTGGCTCTGTCGATGCTGCTCGGCCGCCGGTTGACGGCCGCCGAGTTTCCTGACGCGCTTCCGGCCCTTCTCTCATCGGCGCGCGAGCGGCACAGTGCCGAGGACCACCCGCTGTCGAGCGTGTTCGCACGCTGGCTGCGGCGGGCCCTGCAACTCGACGAGGATGGCTTCGACTCGCCGCAGGCGGCGCAGATTGCCTTCGAAGAGGTGCTCGCGAGCAACCGGCGCTATGTGACCGGTACCGACGCGCTCGAAGCGTGGGCCGACAGCCACACGGCAACAGTGCCGCTGCCCGCATTTGCGCATCCGGTGGTGGCGGCTGCGGCTTCTGCGGAGAGTGCCGCGCCGGCGGCCAGCGCGGTGGATGCCTCGCCGGTCGAACCTGCCGAAGCGCCTGCCGCCTCGCGATTTTTGGGGATGCGCCCGCGATGGGCCGCCATCGTCATTGGCGTGCTGCTGCTGCAGGCGAGCGTGATCGGCTGGTACTGGTCGCGGCCGGCCCCGGGTCCGGTCGAAGGCGAAGGCGAGCTCGTCGTCACCTCGCGGCCGGCGGCGGCAAAGGTCATCGTGGACGGATCGGAGCACGGCGAGACGCCGCTGACCGTGACCCTGTCGGCCGGTCCGCACGTCGTGGAAGTCCGGGCTGGAACCAGCGAGCCTCGCGTGATTCCGCTCGTCATCCGCGCCAACGTGCAGACGGCGCAGTACGTGGAGTTACAGGAAGCGGTGCCGGTGCCGCCGCCGGTCGAACGGCGCCGCGCGCCGGTCAAACGCCGCTAGGAATCTGGTAGCATTCTCCCTCTTCCTCCCTCTTCCACGAGATGAGACGGACGTTCCCAGGCTTTGTGCTCGGTGTGGTTGCCGCCGGCGCCATCGGCTGCCAATGGTCGCCGGTGGAGGCGCCGCGGCGTGATCCCGCCGTGCAACGGCGCCTGGCCGACATCGCCCTGGCCGCCGACTCGATGATGATTGCCGGGACGGTGCCATCGGGCCGGACCCTGAGCGCGATGCTTGCCGCGTTCGAGCTCCATGAGCCGGATCGGCTCGCGCTCGTGCAAGCGGTGCAGCGGGTCTTCGACGTGCGGCGGCTTCGCGTCGGCCAGCCGTTCCGGCTCGATCGCCTGCTGAACGGGAGGGTCCGCAGCTTCGAGTACGAGATCGACGGCGATCGGCGCGTTCGCGTGGAGCCAGATTCGTCAACCGGCTACGCCGCGGCGGTCGAGCCGATTGCCAAAGAGATCACCATCGACGCCGTCGAGGGCCAGATTTCCAAGAGCACGCCGTCGCTGGTGCAGGCGCTCGACAATTCCGGCGAGCGAATCGAGCTGGCGCTGCAGATGGCCGATATTTTCTCGGGCGAGCTCGATTTCACGTCGGAACTGCAGCCGGGGGATCATTTCCGCCTTGTCGTCGAGCGACAGACCCGCGCAGGGCAGTTCGTCGGCTACGGCGCCATCCTGGCCGCCGAGTTCGTGGCCAGCGGCCGTTCGCTGCGCGCCTTCCGCTACGCCGCCGCAGAGGCGAAGCCAGCCTACTACGACGAGCAGGGGCGGTCGCTGAAGCGCTTCTTCCTCAAGTCGCCACTGAAGTTCGAACCGCGGATCACGTCGAGCTTCAACTCCTCGCGCAAGCATCCGATTCTCGGCTACACGCGAGCGCACAATGGCGTGGATTACGCCGCGCCCACCGGCGCGCCGGTCGCGACCGTGGCGCCGGGCAGCGTGACTTTCGCGGGATGGACGGCGGGCGGGGGGCGGACGGTGCGGGTCCGTCACAGTAACGGCTACGAAAGCGAGTACCTGCACCTCTCGGCCATCGACGTTCGCGCCGGCCAGCACGTCTCGCAGGGTGAGGTCGTCGGCAAGGTTGGCGCGACCGGGCTGGCCACCGGGCCGCACCTGCATTACGGCCTGCGCCGCAACGGCGGCTACGTGAATCCGATCGTTGAGCACCGCAACATGCCGCCCGGCGAGCCGATTCCCGCCGACGAGCTGCCCGCATACGCGGCTGTGCGGGCACGGTTGGTCGGGATGTTCAAGTCGCTCGCGCTCCGCAACGCCAACTAATCGCACAGTTCGACACGTTTCGTGCTCGTTCGCGGCGCGTCCGGCACAACTTCTGCTACGCGCTTGGCCAGGAGGCGTGCCTATGGCGCCGTTAGCGTACTGGCTGAGTTCACGCGTGAAGGTCTTACTCACTGTTCTGTTGGCCGTCCTCGCGACATCCGCCCAGGCCCGGGCGCAGGGCCCTGGCGTGCGAGGCGGCATCTCGATCGACCCGGATCAGTTCTATTTCGGCGGGCATTACGAAACGCCGGCGCTCGTCGATCGGCTGCACTTCCGTCCGAACCTCGAAGTCGGCATCGGCGACGACGTGGTGACGACGGCGATCAATTTCGAGTTCGTCTACAAGTTCCCGAGCCGATCGCCATGGCGGCTGTACGCGGGCGGTGGGCCGGCCGTCAACTTCTACTCGTTCGACAACGACAACTCCGAGACCGAGGGCGGATTCAACTTCCTCATTGGAGCCGAGCAGCGGAATGGACTGTTCTTCGAGTTGAAGGTGGGCGTCATCGACTCGCCGGACTTGAAGTTCGGTGTCGGCTATACCTTCCGCTGAGAGGTGACGCGGACGCGCAGCTATACTGAAAAGCTACATGTCCGCGATATACCCATTCCGGGCGCTCCGGCCAGTTCCCACAGCCGCGGCCCAGGTCGCATCCGTCCCATACGATGTCGTCAATACCGACGAGGCGCGAGCGCTGGCCGCGGGCAACGCGCTCAGCTTTCTCCACGTCTCGCGGCCCGAGATAGACCTGCCGCACGGCACCGACCCGCACGGCGACGCGGTGTATGCGAAGGCGGCCGAGAACTTCGCGGCGCTCAAGCGGGCCGCGCCGCTGGTCGTGGAAGATGCGCCGGCGATCTACGTCTACCGCCTCACGATGGGGCAGCACACGCAAACAGGCGTGGCCGCGTGCTTCTCCATCGACGAGTACGACCGCGATCTGATCCGCAAGCACGAGAAGACGCGGCCGGAGAAGGAAGACGATCGAACCCGTCACATGCTGGCGATCGGCGCCCAGACGGGTCCGGTCTTCCTCACCTACAAGGCGTCCCCGGCCATCGACGACGCCGTGGCGCTGGCCGTTTCCGGCTCGCCGCTGTTCGACGTGACGGCTGCGGACGGCGTTCGTCACGAGGTGTGGCGGGTTGAGGCAGGGGACGCGCAGGCGATTGCCGACGGGTTCGCGGCGGTGCCCGTCCTATACATCGCCGACGGGCACCATCGCGCCGCCAGCGCGGCCCGGTCTCGCGAGGCGCTCCGCAAGCGGGGCGAGGGTGAGTGGGATCGGGTGCTGGCGGTCGCGTTCCCCGACGATCAGATGCAGGTGCTGCCGTACCACCGCGTGGTGCGCGACCTCGACGGGCTGGACCAGCAGGCGTTCCTGGACGCGTTGAGAAAGCGCGGGCAGATTCGCGAAGGAGGGGCGGCCCGGCCGGCGCGGCGCGGCCAGGTGGCGATGCGGTTGGGCGGAGCCTGGTACACGCTCGAATTTCCGCCGAGCGACGCGCTCGACGTGAACGTTCTGGAGTGCGAGGTGCTGGCGCCGATTCTTGGCATCACCGACGTCCGGACCGACAAGCGGATCGAGTTCGTCGGCGGCATCCGCGGAACAGCCGAGCTGGAACGGCTTGTCGATCAGGCCGGCTTCGCCGTCGCTTTTTCGATGTACCCGGTTTCGGTCGAGGACCTGATGCGGATTGCCGACGCCGGCGGCATCATGCCCCCGAAATCCACCTGGTTCGAGCCCAAACTGCGCGACGGGCTTCTCTCTCACGTAATCAGCTAGCGCACCGGCCGCGCAGGCGGTGGCATCTGTTCTACTTATCGAATTAGAATCGTCTAGTTATGCATACTACCCTCCAGCGCGTATTCAACTTCTCCGCCGGTCCCGCCGTTCTGCCGCTCCCCGTTCTCGAAGAGGCGCAGCGCGATCTCGTTGCACTGCCAGGCGTCGGAATGTCGGTGCTCGAAATCAGCCACCGCTCCAAGACGTTCGAGGCGATCCTCGCGCGCACGGACGCCGACATCCGCGCCCTCGCCGGCGTGCCCGCCAACTACAAGATCCTGTTCCTGCAGGGCGGCGCCTCGCTCCAGTTCTCGATGGTGCCGCTCAACCTGATGCTCGAAGGCCGGCCCGCCGACTACATCGTCACCGACGGGTGGTCGCAGAAGGCCGTCAAGGAGGCAAAGCGCGTCGGGACGGTGCAGATCGCGGGCACGACCGAGAGCGAGAAGTTCTCGCGGATCCCGCGCCAGGACGAGTTGACGCTCGATCCGAATGCTTCCTACGTGCACATGACGTCGAACAACACGCTGGTCGGCACTCAGTGGCAGGCCGAGCCCGAGGTCGGCAACGTCCCGCTCGTCTCCGACGCCTCATCGGACATCTTCAGCCGCCCGATCAACGTGGCGAAGCACGGCTTGATCTATGCCGGCGCCCAGAAGAACCTGGGCCCGTCCGGCGTGACGCTGGTGATCGTCCGCGAGGACCTGCTGGCCCGCTCGGCGAAGTCGCTGCACACGATGCTCAGCTACGCGGTGCACGCCGAGAGCGGGTCGATGTACAACACGCCGCCGTGCTTCGGCATCTACCTGATGGGCCTGGTCATGAAGTGGGCGCTGGCCGAAGGCGGGCTCGACGCGATGGCCGCGCTCAATACGCGCAAGGCCGGCAAGCTCTACGCGGAAATCGATCGCACCGGCTTCTACCGTGGCACTGCCGCGAAGGACAGCCGCTCGCAGATGAACGTCACCTTCCGGCTGCCGAGCGAGGAGCTCGAGAAGAAGTTCGTGAAGGAGGCCACCGGCGGCCGGTCTCGACGGGCTGAAGGGGCACCGCTCGGTCGGCGGGATCCGCGCGTCCATCTACAACGCGTTCCCCGAAGCCGGCGTGGAGGCGCTCGTCGAGTTCATGCGCGAGTTCGAACGCGCTAACGGCTAGCGCGCCGCTAGCTCTCTCGGCGCCGCCTGAACCCCCTCCTGCGCCCGCCGCGCCGCCTCCGTCGTCGCGGCGCATCACCAGGCGGCGCCTCACCACCTTCCTCCGTCGGGGCGGCCGCAGCCGCTCCCAACGCCTCGATGAAGCCACGCCAGTGCTCCACGATCTCCGGTGCCTGGCCGTGCACCTCGAGCCAGGTGAGCGCGTCCTCGAACGGCCCGCGGTGCAGGAGCGCCCGCTTGGCGCGCGCCGACGACTCCAGGTCGCGCAACCGATTCTGGACGGCAAGCAGCTGGCGCAGGCGTTCGCTATCACGTCGGGCAATCGGCAGCACGCCGATCTTCAGGACCGGCGGCTTCGGGCGCCGATCGCGGCGGTCGGTGGACCACACCCGGCCGCGCGGCCGGCGGCGAGCCTCGCCATCCGTTCCCTGACCCTCCACTACTTCGTCGTGGGCGGCTTCAATCGCCGTCTGGTCGGCTGCCTCGTCGGCGTGGTGGAAGCGCGGCATCATCCCGATCGGCAAGAGCAGCGAACCGAGCAGGACCGGGTTGGTCAGCTGCGGGGGCATGTCCACGTAGCGCCGCCGGTAGGCGTCGAGCGCACGAAGGCTGTCCCAGAGCGGTTCGTGCGCGGCGCGGCGCTGCAGTTCCGGCGTCACCGGTTCGAGCAGCCCGTGCTCGGCCAGCATCCGGAACGTCCGCTCGGCCGACCCGGACCGGAGAATCTTGTAGTACTCCTCGATCAGCCGCGCCGGTGATGCCGTCGCCATCAGGTCCCGGCGGGCCTGGATTGCCTCCACGATCGGCGTGTCGAGCGTGAAGTCGAGCCGTGCGGCGAAGACGATCGCCCGCAGCATGCGAACCGGGTCCTCCTCGAAGCGCTGCAGCGGATCGCCGATCGAGCGGATGACGCGCCGGCGCAGGTCCTCCAGTCCGCCGACGTAATCGATGAGCGAGAAGTTCGCGATGTCGTAGAACAGCGCGTTGATGGTGAAGTCGCGCCGGAACGCATCCTCCTCGGGAGTGCCGAACGTGTTGTCGTGATGGTGGTGCTGGCGGTGAGAGGCGTCCTCACCGGCTCGCGGTCGCGGCCGGCCCGGTGGGCCTCTCGGAGATCCGCAGGTGGCGCAACCGGCTCGCGATCGAATCCAGCCTCGTCCACGTCGGTATCCGCAGCTTCAGCGGCGGGAACGTGGCGGCGAAAGGTGGCGACCTCAATCGTCTTGGCGCCAAAGCGGACATGGGCGAGGCGAAACCGCCGCCCTATGATCCAGCAGTTCCGGAACAGCTTCTTGATCTGGTACGGGTGCGCATCGGTGCCGACGTCGAAGTCCTTGGGCGCCCGGCCGAGCAGCAGGTCTCGCACGCCGCCTCCCACGAGGTAGGCGGTGTAGTTGAAATCGCGCAACCGGTAGAGCACCTTGAGCGCATCAGGGTCGATGTCCCTGCGCGAAATCGTGTGTTCCGCGCGGGGCACGATCACCGGGTCGGCCATGCAAACCGGCATTGTACCGCGTGCTACGATGCCCTTGGCCGCGCCGAACCCCTCGCCGCTCATGAAACACCCCAACTCGCCGGAGCGAGCCGGAATCTCGTCCCGCTTCGTCTTCCGGGCCGCGCTTTCGATGCTGCTGGTGGCCTGCATGGCCGGCTCGGCCTTCGCCTCCCGCGCCGATCTGGCGCGGGCGCTGGCCCTGTACAACCAGCGGCGATTCGACCAGGCCATCGAAGCCGCTACCGCCGCCCGCAAGACGGCGGAGACCCAGGACGCCGCCGCGGTGGTGCTGGCGCGGGCGCATCTGGAGCGGTATCGCGAGGGGGTGGATCCCTCGGACCTGAGCGCCGCCCGCGAGGCCCTCGGCGCGGTCCGCTCCGCCGCGCTCGAGCCGCGGGTGCGTCTGGAATACCTGCTCGCCCTGGGCCAGGCCCTGTTCCTCGAGGACGAATTCGGGGCCGCCGCGGAGCTATTCTCCAGCGCGGTGTCGCCGGCCCGGGCCATGGACCTGTCGCTCGCCGAGGCGCTCGTGGACTGGTGGGGGAGCGCCACCGAACGCCAGGCTGATTTGTTGACGCCCGACGAGCGGCGGGTCCTCTTCCACACGCTCGCGGACGCGATGCGAGAGGAGCAGTCCGACAACCCCGAGAGCGCGGCTGCGGCCTACTGGCTTGCGGCCGGACTGCGCGGCGCCGGCGATCCGGTGAACGCCTGGCACGCGGCGACGGCCGGCTGGGTCCGAGCGCGGCTCGCCGGAGCCCGCTCCGCGACCCTGCGCGCCGACCTCGACAAACTCGTGCTCGAGGGAATCATCCCGGACCGCGTTCGCCCGATGCCCCGCCCCGACCGCGCCGCCGCGGAATCGCAACTCAGGGCCGACTGGGAACTGATCAAAGAACGTTGGCGGTAACAGCAGGCTCTAGGCTTTAGGCTCCGGGCTCTAGACCTGTCGCGCTGTTTCGCGAGATCACCAGCTCACGAGATCTCCAGATGACAAGCGCTTTTCACGACTTTGCTTCTTTCCAGTTGTGTCCCATGCCAACGTCGACGTCGAGCGGCACGCGAAGAGTGACCGCGCCGGCCATCGTCTTGCGGACCAGTGACGCGACCTCGTCGGCCTCGCCCTCCGGCGCCTCGAACAGCAGTTCGTCGTGGACCGTGAGAATCATGCGCGCGCGGGGGTGATCTCTCAGGAGCGACGCGTCGACGTCGATCATCGCGCGTTTCAGGACGTCGGCGGCGGTGCCCTGAATCGGCATGTTGACGGCGATGCGCTCGGCGCCGGCGCGAATCTGCCCGTTGCGGCTCGTCACCTCGGGCACGAGGCGCCGCCGCCCGAACATCGTCTTGACCACGCCGGTCCGGCGAGCGTCCTCGAGGATCTGGTCGATGAAGTGGCGCACCCGCGGGAAGCCCTCGAAGTACGCGTCGATGAACTGCTGCGCCGCAGACTGCGGCACGCCGATGTCCTTGGCGAGCGTGAACGCCGTCTTCCCGTAGAGGAGCGCGTAGTTGATGATTTTCGCGCGGCGGCGCAGCTCGTGCGGCGACAGGGCCGAGTCGGGGCCGAACACCTTGAGCGCGGTCTGGTCGTGAATGTCGTCACCGCGCTCGAAGGCGGCAATCAGCGTCTCGTCGCCCGACAGGTGCGCGAGCACACGCAGCTCGATCTGCGAGTAGTCGGCGGAGATCAGCACCGAGCCCGGTTCGGCGATGAAGGCGCGGCGGATCTCGCGACCGAGCTCGGTTCGGATCGGGATGTTCTGCAGGTTGGGATCGCTGCTGCTGAGACGCCCGGTCGCGGCGACCGCCTGGTTGAACTGCGTGTGGACTCGGCCGGTCTCGGGGTTGACGAGAGACGGCAGCGCGTCGATGTAGGTGCCCTTCAGCTTCGACAGCCCGCGCCAGTCCAGGATCATCCGCGGCAGATCGTGGGTCTGCGCGAGCTCCTCCAGGACCTCGACCGCGGTCGACGCGGTGCGGGTGGTGCCGGTGCGCTTCAGCACCGGCAGCTTCAGCTTGTCGAACAGCACTTCGGCGAGCTGCTTCGGGGAGCCGATGTTGAACGTCTCGCCGGCCAGCCGGTAGATCTCCGCGGCGAGCGCGCCGAGCTCGTGCTCGACCCGCGCCGCCTGGGCGGTGAGCGCCGGCACGTCGACGCGAACGCCGGTCTGCTCGAGCCTGGCGAGGATCGGAACCAGCGGCAGCTCCAGGTCGCGATACACGCTGTCCAGTGATTCGCGCGCGAGCGCCGGGACGAACGCCTCTGCCAGCTGCAGCGCCAGATCCGTGCGTTCGCCCGCGTAATCGAGCAGCGCATCCGGCGGCAGTTCGGCGAACGGGCGGGCCTTGGTGCCCTTTCCGCGCACCGCCTCGTCGTCGAGCGCCTTGTAGCCGACCTGCTCGAGCGCCAACGGCTCCAGCGCCTGGTTCGATCGGTTCGCGTCGAGCAGGTAGGCCGCGAGCATCGTGTCCACGTCGAGGCCGGCGAGCCGGACACCGTGCCGATCGAGGACGATGAGGTCAGCCTTGAGATCGTGCCCGACCTTGCGCACGGCCGGGTCCTGCAGGACGGGCGCCAGCAACGCCAGCACGCTGTGTGCGATCGAGCGATCCCTCGCCCATGAACCCCTGATGCCCGAGCGGGATGTAGCGGGCCTGGCGCGACGCGATCGACAGCGCGATGCCGACGAGCGTGGCTCGCACCGGCGCCGTCCCATCGGTCACGAGCCGCAGTGCCAGGTGAGGGGCAGTTGCGATCCCCGCAACGAACGTCTCGAGCTCCTCGATCGAGGCCACCACCTTGTAGTCGCGCGCCACCGTCTCTGCCGTCGGTGCGAACTCCATGACGAGGGTGCGAAAGCCCAGTTCCGAGAACAGGGCGTAGCAGCGTTCGCGGGTGGCGCCGCGAAACTGGAAGCGATCGGGATCGAACTCGACGCCGACGTCGGTGTGGATCCGCACCAGCTCGCGGCTCTGCCGCGCCTCGTCGGCGTGGGTCTTCAGCCCCTCGCGGTACTTCTTCTGCGACACCTCGTCGGCGCGGGCCAGCAGCGAGTCGAGCGAGCCGTAGTTCGCGATCAGATCGCGCGCGCCTTTCTCGCCGATGCCCGGTACGCCCTTGACGTTGTCGATCGTGTCGCCCATCAGCGCGAGCACGTCCACGACCTGGGACGGCGCCACGCCGAACTTCTCCTGAACGCCGGCGGCGTCGTACCAGGTTCCCTCGTCGCGCGGGTTGTAGACGCGGATGCCGTCGCCGACGAGCTGAAAGAAGTCCTTGTCGCCGGTGACGATGGCCACCTCGAATCCGGCCTCAGCCGCCTTCCTGGCCAGCGTGCCCGATCACGTCGTCGGCCTCGAAGCCCTCGGCGGTGAAGATGGGCACGCCCATGGCCTCGCACGCTTCGTGCACCCACGGTATCTGCTCGCGCAGGTCGTCGGGCATCGCCGAGCGATTCGCCTTGTAGTCGGCCGCGAGCTTTGCGCGAAACGTCTCGGTCGGCAGGTCGAACGACGCGGCGATGTACTCCGGCCGGTGATCGGCAAGCAGCTTCCGCAGCATCGTGACGAAGCCGTAGACCGCGTTGGTGGACTTGCCGGTCGGCCCGGTCAGCCCCCTGATGGCGTGATACGCCCGGTACATCTGATTGCTGCCGTCGATCAGGAACAGGGTGCGTGCGGCCATGGACCCTTCAAGGTATCACCAGAGCAAGGCACAGAGGCAAAGGCAGAAGGCAAAAGGCACGAACGCAGAATCGGCGCGATATGATCGTCTGTCGTGGGCCGGGCGTGGACCGTGTGCTGTGCCGTGGTGCTGACGGCGGCCTGCGCCAGCAATCCGCTGTCGCGTAAGTACCGAGTACGAAGAAGAGGTGTACGTCAATCTCGACGGCTCGGCTACCGTATACGTGAACGCGGCGGTGCCGGCGCTCGTCGCGTTGCGCGGCGCCGACTTACCGCTCGATCCCACGGCCCGTCTCGATCGGCAGGAGGTGCGAGCGCTCTTCGAAGCGCCGGTGGCCAGGGTGGCCAACGTCAGCACGTCGCGCCGCGACGGTCGCCGCTACGTCCATGTGCGGCTCGACGTCGACGACATCCGCCGCCTGAGCGAGGCGCCGATGTTCGCCTGGTCCCGCTACCGATTCGACGTCTCGAGTGAGACCGCCGGAGTACAGCCAGACCGTCGACGGCGCCGCTGGCAGGGACGTCGGCGATGTGGGCTGGTCGGGACGCGAGCTGGTCGCGATTCAGGCTGCACCTGCCGAGCCGCGTCACTTTCCACAACTCACCGTCGAAGGAGGTCCTCCGCGGCAACATCATCGTCTGGGAGCAGCCGCTCGACCGATCGTCGGAAGGGCACGCCGCTGTCGATCGACGTGAAGATGGACAGCGACTCGATTCTCGCCAACACGCTGGTCCTGTTCGGCGGGATGATCGTGCTGGTCGCGATCACCTTCGTGGCCTTCATCTGGTTCATCAGGAGCCGAGGCAGCGATTCCGAAGTGAGAAGTGAGAAGGCTGAGGAGTGTGACGGTTGTCCTTCTGCCTTGACGCGGCTTTCTAACGATCCGAGGCGAGCCCCTCGCGGACCTCGTCGGTCGGTGCGCAGGGCGTTGGTCACCTCGAAGGCGCCGAAGCCGGTCGCGAGCGACCGCGCCAGCATCCGCTCGACGTTGCTGTTGACCACGCCCTCCAGCGTGACGCGGCCGTTGCGGACGATCGACGTGGATCGGCGGGTTGACCATGCGATGCGTACTGCCAGAACGACGAGTTGCCGTAGATGGCGCGCGCGATTCGGAACCGCAGCTCGTCGTCGAACGTCGAGACGGGCAGCACCTCGATGCCGTTCTCGATCGAGACGACGCCGTCCACGGACCGCACCCGCCGCTCGAGATCGTCCCGCTTGTAGGGCATCGTCACCCAGCCGCGTGAGCGTGACGCGCCCGTCTTCGACCGCCGGCCGAGATGCTGTCGAAGATCGTGTACTGCGTGTAGCGATTGACCTGGTCGGAGATCTTCTCGAGCACCGCCCGTCCCGCACCGGTATCTGCGCCGATGCAACCGAAGGCACGACGAACAGGCCGATGGCCAGGAGCAGAGTGGATATGGTGGCTTTCATGAAGGGTGACCTCTCGGTCACTGCTACTGCGAAGTGTGTACCAGCGAATGTGTCCTGTACGGCTGACGCTGGCGGGTGTCCCGCGTCCAATGACGATTTGGGATTGGCGATTGACGACTCATTGACGATCCGGGGATTGGGGATTGCGCCACTCGATTGGCGATTGGGGCATTGGCGATCGAGGAATCCGGCGAATTGCGATTGGTAATTTGGTGGCCCTCGCCGCACTCTCATCTCATGCGGCACCGAATCGCCAAATGGTGATTCCCTCAATCGCTCAAAGGCCCGATGAGGCAATCCTCAATCGAATGCCGCAATCCCGGAATCCCCCGATCATCAATAAATCGTCAATCGCCAATCGCCCCAATCGCCAATGGACGCCGACACTGGCGTCAGGGCGTCGCGATGTAGCCGCGGCGGGCCCTGACGCGCAGGGAGGGGTCTTTGACTTCGACGCGGATGCTGTGCCAGCGCCCGTCCTTGTGACCCTGGGCTCGGATAGCCGATGTAGTACTGCTTGCTCAGCTCGTCGGCAATTGTCGCGGTCGCGGGATCCAGGTCGCGCGGATCGGCGACGATCTCGGTGCGGCCGCCGCTGTCGTCGGTAATCTGCCGCAGCGCCGCGGCGTTGACGCGATCGTCGGCACCGCCGCGCTGGTAGACGCCGCCACCGCCGCCGCCCGGGAACGGATACCCGCCGCCGCTCCCACCGCGGCCGCCGCCGCCCGGGATCGGGAACGGGAATCGGGAAGCGCGGCCCGCCGCCGACCGGCGGCCGCGGCCGGCTCATGATCGTCGGCACGCCCTCGCCATCGATGCCGACTGCGTAGACGAGCACTTCGCTCTCGCGCACGACCTGCCGCACCTCGCCGACGCCGACGCGGCTGCTGGTGTCGTTCCCGTCGGAGATGATGACGATCGCCTTCTTGCGGTTTCGCCGCGCGTGCGCCATCGGAACCGCCTCGGCCACCGCGTCGTACATCGCGGTCCCTCCGTTCGGGTTGACGCGGCCGAGGCTCCAGCTGACTGCGCGGCGATCGGTCGGTCCAGTCCTGCACCAGGTCGGCTCCGCCGCTGAAGCGATACAGGAAGAACTCGTCCTGCTCGTCGTTCAGCTGCTGCAGGAACCGGTCGATCGCATCGCGGGCGGCGTGCCACTTCTGGCCCTGCATGCTGCCGCTCGTGTCGAGCACGATGCCGAGGCTGACCGGCGTGCGGTCGGCGGAGAAGTTCGTGATCTCGACCGGCTGGTTGTCCTCGTAGACGACGAAGTCGTCCTTGGTCAGCCCGCTGAGGAATCGCCCGGTGCGGTCCGTGACCGTCGCGGTGACGTTGATGAGCTCGACTCCGCTCTTGAAGCGGAACCCCTCCTGACCTGACAGCGGCGCGGTGGCCGACAGGCCGGCCAGGATCACGAGTCCGAGAATTGCTGCGGTCGGACGCCGAATCAGGTGACGCATGGCTGCACCCCGAACTTGCTTCTGACTCCTAACCTACTTTTCACTTCGCGTCAGCGCAACCGGCGCCGTCGCCGGAGGCTCGCCGCGCCGATCCACGTGCGCCAGCGTCCCGTCCTCGGTCCGGAAGCTCACACGATAGCGGGCGACCGACGGTCGGCGCCGCGATCTTCACGACGAATGGCGATTCGTCTCCGCCGGTCAGCTTCAGGAAGTCGATCGGCGCCTTCGCGCTGGTGACGAACGCGCCCTGCTGATCGAACAGGTAGACCACCGCCGTGACCCGTTCGAGCGCCACCCCGGCCGGCGGGTTTCGCACCAGGCCGGCCACCGACAGGTTGACGCCCTGCCGCTCGTGCCGCAGCGACAGCAACTCGAGCGGCGCCGGCGCCGCCTGGGCGTGGGCCGTCGTCCGAGCGTCGCCGCGGTGGCTCATCCGCACCAACACGACGCCTGCCGAGCACGATGGCGATTACCGCGGCGGCGAGTCGCAGCCAGTGCTGGTGCTGTTGGCTTTCGCGAATCGGCGACTCGGATCCCAGGAAGCTGGCCTGCACCGACACGGTCCCCGGCGCTGGTGCCACGACGGTCTCGGAGAGCGATGGCGAAGCGATCTCGACCCGCGGCAGTTCGGTGACGGATGTGGCGGGTCCGCGCCACGGCGCGGTCGATGCAGCCGGCCGCGGTTCCGGCCCGAACACGTCGGCCTCGTCGGACGGAACGATTCGTCGGCGGCAGCTGCCAGCGCCGCCACCCGCGCCGCCGCGCGCAGCTTCTCGCCGTGCGTCGCTCGCCACGCCACCACGCTCATCACGAGTGCGAGGACCAGCGAGACGAGCGTGACCGCTATCAGTAGCATCTCCATACCGTCCTCACCGCAGCCGGAACTCGACCGACACTTCCACGATCACGTCCACCGGGGTGCCCTTCAGCGTGGCTGGCGCGAACCGCCATTGCCTGACCGCCTGAATCGCCTGCTCGTTCAACCCCAGGCCGAGGCCGCGCATCACCTTCACGTCCCCGACGCTGCCGTCCCGGCGAATCACGATCTCGAGCTCCACTTCGCCTTCAAGGTTGGCCCGGCGCGCCTGATCCGAGTAGAGCGCTCGAACCTCCTTGAGCAGCCGCGGGCGGCGCCACGCCGCTGCCGGGTCGATACGGCCCGCCGCCGGTGCCACCGCCGGATCCATCGCCGATGCCGGAGCCGTCACCCGGCCCCAGGCCCGTTCCCTGGCCGCTTCCCACTCCGCCTCCAACACCCGGCCCGGAGCTCGGCTTCGGCTGCTCGCTCTTCACCATCAGGCCTTCACGATCCTGCTGATCGGCCGGCTTGGTCGCAATCGGCGCCATCACGGGCGGCAACGTCTTCGCGTCGAGCGGCGCGGGTGGAGGCTCGACCACCTTTGGTTTCACCTCGAGCGGCGGGGGGAGCTTGCGGACCGGAAGAGGGCTGCTAATCTTCGACTCGCCTTTGCGCTCTGCTTTCGGCGGAGGCGCTTTCATGCGCAGGCCGCCACCTCCGCCTCCGCCGCCAGGTCCTGGCGTGGTGAGGAAGACGAGGCGCACCGGATCGGGATCCTTGAGAGCTTCGGTCGGCGTCGGCGTGGCCGTGGCACTCAGGCTCGCGACCAGGAGGATCGTTGCGGCGATCGCGCCGTGGAGGCTGGTCGAGAGCGCCAGCGGCATCGTGGCCGGGCGGCCGGTTTCCGGGTTGGGGCCGAACAGCTCCCGCCCCAGTTCGCCGGCCGCGGCCGGCCGGGCGACCGGCAGTCCCGCCTTGAGCGCCCGGACGGCCCGGACCGCTTCCGGCTGCGGCACATACCCATAGAACGCCTGATCGACAAGCACCCCAGCCGGGGCGAACGCCGCCACCGATCGAATCTCGCCGCGGGCCAGCAGGCTGATGACCAGGCGCTCCGGCACGCGAGCGGCCGCGGCGATGTCCTGGGCGGTGTAGACGTCAGGCGGCATGGGTCCGGCCCTCCTCATCGCAAAAGCCTTGCCGTCGTGGTGGGATCGAGCCAACCAGCGCTCCTCACCAAATATCGCCTGTTTTGACGGTTTATCGCACACGATGGGCAAAAGGCGACGGGAGCTCCCGAATGGTTGGCTTCGGAAGGCGACACCGAGCGTCCACTCGCAGCCACAACGCTTGTGCCCTTCCCGGTTTCCTGCTAAATCACCGCCTCATGCTCAGACCCCTCGCCCTCGCGCTCTGCGTGGTCCTCCTGACGGTGCCGGTCGGCACCCAGCCGCGCAAGCTGAAGGTCCACATCTCCGTCGACATGGAAGGCATCGCCGGCGTTGTCACCGGCGACCAGCTCGGACCGAGTGGCTTCGAGTATGGCCGCTTCCGCGAGTTCATGACCAAGGAGGCGCTTGCCGCGGTCACCGCTGCCCGCGAGGCCGGGGCGACGGACATCGTCGTCGCCGACTCGCATGGCAACGGCGAGAACCTGCTGATCGAGCAGTTCCCGCCGGACATCCGCATCGTCCGGTCGTGGCCGCGCAAGCTGGCGATGATGGCTGGCATCGACGAATCGTTCGACGCCGCCATCTTCATCGGTTATCACGCCTCGACGACGAACCCGATGGGCGTGCGCGCCCACACCAACTCGAGCGCGACGCTGACACGGGTCGCGCTGAACGGCGTGGACATGACCGAAGGCGCCTGGAACGCGGCAATTGCCGGCCACTTCAACGTGCCGGTCGTGATGGTCTCCGGAGACGATGCCGCGGTCGCCGAGGTGCGGAAGGTGATCGGTCCGATCGAGGGGGCTGAGGTCAAGACGTCGCTCGGCTTCCACTCCGCACAAACGATGACGCCGCAGGCGGCGCTGACGCTGATTGCCGACCACGTCAAGAAAGGACTGGCACGCCGCGGCGAGCTCAAGCCCTACAAGCCGTCGGGTCCGATCATCGTCGACGTCTCGTTCAAGCACTATCTCCCGGCTGAAGTCCTCTCCTACCTGCCGCTCTTCGAGCGCAACGGATCGCACGCGGTGCGCTACCGCGCGAAGGACATGGTCGAGGCGACTTCGATCATGGAGTTCATCGACGAGTATCGTTCCGATCTCAGCCCCTAGGAGTCGCAGGAAGTGAAGTGAGAACTGAGAAGTGCGAGGTGGGAAGTGAGAGGTGAGAAGTGAAAGGCTCTTCCAGGTTGGCGACGCGCCTGATCCTCTCGACGTGCCTCATCTGCGGGCTGGTCGGCGCCGGCGTCGGTGCGGGTCAGACGCCGTCGGGCCAATACACGCGCGTCGTGGGCTGGGCGCCGCCGCCTGGCGGCACCGAGTGGGGCCAGGTGCCCGGAATGACGATCGACGCGGCCGGCCGCCTGTTCGTGTTCCGTCGCGCCGAACCGCCCATCGTCGAGCTCGACGCCGACGGCAAGGTGCTCAAGACGTGGGGTGGCGGCACGTTCGTGTGGCCGCATGGCATCCGCGTCGATCGCGACGGCTTTCTCTGGATCACCGACGGCAGGAATCGCGATGGGCGGGGACAGCAGGTCTTCAAATACACGCGCGACGGGCGGCTGGTGATGACGCTCGGCACAAAGGGCGTGGCCGGGGAAGGGCCCGACATTTTCAACGGACCGTGCGACGTCGCGGTTGCCGAGAACGGCGACATCTTCGTCGCCGACGGGCACTGGAACGCGCGCATCGTCAAGTTCTCGAAGGACGGCGCGTTCATCAAGGCCTGGGGCCGGAAGGGCAGCGGCCCGGGAGAATTCGACGTGCCGCACACGCTGGTGATCGACAAGCGGGGACGGCTGCTGGTCGGCGACCGCTCCAACAAGCGCATCGAGATCTTCGACCAGGATGGCCGCTATCTCACCGAGTGGACGCACCTGGGCTCGCCGAGCGGCATGTTCATCTCAGCCGACGATACGCTTTACGTGGTGGACTACAACGACCGCAAGGGGATCTTCATCGCCAGCGCCGAGACCGGCGCGGTCAGGCAGAAACTCGACGACGCCGTGGCCGAGTCGGTCGCCGTCGATTCGGCGGGCAACATCTACGTCGGCGAGACCGTTCCTGGTGAAACGCTTACCGGGCTCCCCGGTGGCAACATCGTCCGCAAGTTCGCGAAAGGACAATAGCGTGACTGAGCTGCGCGTGCGGCGGTGGTTGATCCTGGCCGTTGCGATCGCGGCCGCGTGGACGAGCGCGGTTGCCGGCCAGGAATCACCCGATCGTTACGCGGAGCGCATCGAGGCGGCGCAGTCCGGGTCCCCTCGAGAGCTTGGCGCGCTGACGATGACACAAGTGCTCGAACGAGTGAAGGTGCCGGGCCTGAGCGTGGCGGTGATCAAGGACGGCCGGATCCACTTCGCGAAGGGGTACGGCCTCGCCGACGTCGCGGCGAATCGCCCGGTGCGGCCGGACACGATGTTCCAGGCCGCGTCGATCAGCAAACCGGTGACCGCGATGGCCACCGTCCGACTGGCGCAGGAGGGACGCTTCTCGCTCGACGCCGACGTCAACACACTGCTGAAGTCGTGGAAGGTACCGGCCTCGCCCGATACGTCGGGTCAGCCGGTTACGCCGCGCGGCCTCTCCAGTCACACCGCCGGCGCCGATGACGGCTTCGGGTTCCCCGGCTACGATCCGTCGGCGCCGCGGCCGACCCTGGTCCAGATCCTCAACGGACAGGCCCCGTCGAACGTCGGTCCGGTGCTGTTCACGCGCCCGCCGTACCAGGCCTACAAGTACTCAGGGGGCAGCGTGACGCTGATGCAGCTGCTCCTCACCGACGTCACCGGCAAGGCGTTTCCAACGCTGATGCAGGAGATGGTCCTCACGCCGCTGCAAATGACCGACAGCACGTTCGAGCAGCCGCTGCCCACGGCGCGCGCGCCGCAGGCGGCGCATGCCTACGATCGCGACGGCAGACCACAAGAAGCGCCGTGGCATGTCTATCCAGAGCAGGCCGCGGCAGGGCTGTGGACGACGCCGACGGACCTGGCGAAGTTCGCGATCGAAGTGCAGCGCGCGCTTGGCGGGCGGCGCGGCGAGGTCCTCACCCAGGCCTCCGCGCGCGAGATGACGACGCCTGTGGGAGTTGGGCCGTACGGTGTCGGCCTCTCGCTCGAGAAGCGCGGCGAGGGCTGGTACTTCTCGCACGGCGGCTCGAACTGGGGGTTCCGCTGCCTGCTGTTCGCGCACCTGCGCAAGGGCTATGGCGTCGCCATCATGACCAACGGGGACAGCGGCGGGCAGGCGATCAACGAAGTGCTCGAGCGCGTCGCCGCCGCCGATCGCTGGGACATGCTCGATAAGCCGCTCGTGCGCTGACGCTGTCCATTGGCGATTGGGGGATTGAGGATTGCCGATTTATTGACGATCCGGGGATTGGGTCATTGCGCCAGTCAATTGGCGATTGCCGCATCGGCGAATCGGGCGATTGTGGGAATCACGATTCAATCGCCATTGACCTGATTCCTCAATGACGCGATGCCACAATCATCAATCGAATGCCGCAATCCCCAATCGCCAATCGTCAATGAATCACCAATCGCCAATCACCAATCGTCAATGGACGCGCTCACCGCCGCCGGCTCAAGTCAGGGCGGTGACGCAGCACGTGGGCTTCGGTGTCGATGAGCGTCTGCCGCCACTGGTTGACGAGGCGATCGGCTTCCGGCTGGCCGTAGGCCTTGGCGAGCTCGTCCTGCCACGTATCGCGCTCAGCGTACGTCTTGAAATAGCGCGAGGTGACGAAGACGAAGCCTTCGCCGAGCGCCACCTGGAAGCGCACTTCGGGAGCAGTGCCGGCGTTGGCTCGCACCGCGCGGATCCGCTCTTGGAACTCGTCGTGCTGCGCGACGCGGTCAGGTCTGACCCGGGTGCGCCGCACTTCGATATACGGCCACGCCTGGCCGTTGTTGTCGCGCCACGTGCTGCGGCCGGGAATGACCTGCAGGATCTCGGTCGTCACCGATTCGGTCGCAGCCTGCAGCGCTCCGACGAGGTGCTGCGCGTCGGCCTCGCCGTAGGCCCTGGTCAGGGTGTCGAGGGTGACGTCCTGCAGCCGCTTGTCGAGGTCGGCCCACGAGCGGAGCGAGCGGAACGAGCGATAGCGGAGCCCGGCGCCGCCGTGCTCGAGGACGTAGATATCGGTGAGACCCGGCACGTTCAGCTTGGCTTCCGCCGCGCGCAGCTTCAGGTAGAAGTCTTCGATCGCCGCCTGCTGTCCCGGCTTGGCCTCCCGGATCGTGGATTCCATCAGGGCAAACGGCGGTTCGACCGGGCGCGGCCCGGTGGGTGCCTGCGCGCGCGCCGGAGTTGAGAGCAGTATTGCGGCCACGATAACGACGGCGGAACAGCGCATTGGGGGGCTCCTCGGCCGCAGCGGTGTCAGGCCGGCCTGGCCTTCAGCACGCCGAGCTGCATCAGCATGTTGGTGAAGTCGTAGACGCGCCGCTCGCTGGCAATCAGGCCGCCGCGAAAGGTCATGATGTAGGCGCTGGTCCGCTCGATCCGGCGGCCCGAGCCCGGCACGCCAAAGATCTCTCCGGCGTGAATCGACTGCACCGTCCAGACGATCACCGCGCGAGGCGGGTCGCCGGTGCTGATCACGGTGTCGTCGACATGGACCGACGGGCTTGCGAACGCGCGAAACAGATCGCGATACGAGCGTTCAACCTGCGCGCGCCCACGGAGCGTGTGGAAGATCGGGCTCACCACCGTGCAGTCGTCGGCGTAGCACGCGCCAAGCGCGGGTACATCCTGTTTCTCCCAAGCCCGGACGAACCGATCGAGAAAGGAGCGGATCTCGTCGCTGGTCATGCGGAGCCCTCCCGACTGACGGCTCATCTTACAACTGGCCGAGCCGAAATCACCCAATGGGCCTAGCCTGGAAAGAACCCGAGAATCGGCCGGGGAACCCGCACGTCGAAAGGACGCAACCGGTTCTGGCTGTTCGGGGGGGCGGCGTTACCGGTCCGGAGCCGCGTTCAAGCCCTCGACGAAGCGCACGCCGTCCTTCTCCGCCAGCATCCGGACCGGCTTGAAACCGGCGGCGGCGAGGCTGGCCTCGACGCTGTAGCCCTCGGGCCGCGTGACGTGCCCGCCGAGGAGACCTTTGAGGACGACGCGCTCGACAACCTCGACGCGGCCGCCGGCCCGGAGCACGCGCCGGCTCTCGGCCAGGACCGCGGATTGATCCGCGTCGCGCATCCGCGCGAACCCGCCGCGGGTGTCGTCCACGACCACCATGTCCACGCTGGCTGCCTCGGCGCCGAAGTCGCCTGGTGTCGACGACGCGGACGTCGATCAGCGCCCCGACGTGGGTGCCGACGCTGCGGGCGCGTTCCGCCGACTGCTCGTCGAAGGTCACGACCGCGCACGCGCCGCTCAATCCGACTTTTGCGGCCAGTCCGCCGAGCAAGCGACGAGTCGTCGCATCCGATCTGCAGGAAGCGCTCGCCCATCCGCACGCCGGTCATCGACACGTGCAGCGGGTCCATCTCCGCTGCCGGCGCACCGTGCGCAGGAACTGGCCAATCATGGCCCATGATAGGATCGTTCGATTGTGAAGACGCCAGTAAACATCGCCCCTGCACAGGGGAAGCTGGGCATTCTCCTGGTCGGGCTCGGCGCCGTCAGCACCACCACCATCGCCGGCGTCATCGCCATCCGCAAAGGCCTCGCGCAGCCCATCGGATCGCTCACGCAGATGGGCACCATCCGCCTCGGCAAGCGCACCGACGAACCGGTCCCCGAAGATCAACGAGTTCGTGCCGCTCGCCAGCCTCGACGACATCGTCTTCGGCGGCTGGGACATCTTCGAAGAGGACTGCTACGCCGCGGCCTGCACGGCCGGCGTGCTCGAGCGCTCGCTGCTCGATCGATCCGCGCCGAGCTCGAAGCCATCAAGCCGATGCCGGCGGTGTTCGATCAGCGCTACGTCAAGCGCCTGTCGGGCCCGAACGTCAAGAAGGGCAAGAACAAGAAGGATCTCGCCGATCAGCTGATCGCCGACATCCGCAACTTCAAGGAGAAGCACAACTGCGTCGCGGCTGGTGATGGTGTGGTGCGGCAGCACCGAGGTCTTCATGAAGGAAGGCCCGGTGCACCAGTCGCTGGCCGCCTTCGAGAAGGGCCTCGAGCTGAGCGACGACGCGATTCCGTCGAGCATGGTCTACGCCTACGCGGCGTTGAAGGAAGGCCTGCCGTTCGCGAACGCCGCGCCGAACCTCACCGCCGACATTCCGGCGATGCTCGAGCTCGCCGCGCAGACCAAGGCGCCGCTCGCCGGCAACGACATGAAGACCGGGCAGACGCTGATCAAGACGATCATCGCGCCCGGGCCTCAAGGCGCGCCTGATCGGCGTGCGCGGCTGGTACTCGACCAACATCCTCGGCAACCGCGACGGCGAGGTGCTCGACGATCCGGAGTCGTTCAAGACGAAGGAAGAGAGCAAGAAGTCGGCGCTCGACTACATCTTCCAGCCGCATCTCTATCCCGAGCTCTACAAGGACCTCTCGCACGTCGTCCGCATCAACTACTACCCGCCGCGCGGCGACAACAAGGAAGGCTGGGACAACATCGACATCGTCGGCTGGCTCGGCTACCCGATGCAGCTCAAGATCAACTTCCTGTGCCGCGACTCGATTCTGGCCGCGCCGATCGTGCTCGACTCGGCGCTGTTCCTCGACCTCGCCAAGCGCGCCGGGATGTCCGGCATCCAGGAGTGGCTGTCGTTCTATTTCAAGGCGCCGATGCACGCGAAGGAGCTCTATCCCGAGCACGATCTGTTCATCCAGCTGATGAAGCTGAAGAACACGCTTCGCTACATGAAGGGCGAAGAGTTGATCACGCACCTCGGGCGCGAGTATTACGACTGAGCCCTCGGCGCGCCAAGGTCGACAGATTGCCAGCCGTCAGGCCTATGCATCCGCTGATGCTCCAACCGGCCCTGCTCGGCGGGGTGGCGATCGGCGTGCTGTCCGCGCTGCCGGTCATCAACCTCGGCCAACTGCTGCTGCGCGTGGATTCTGTTCGGCGGCGGCGCTTGCCGCCTACCTGATGCAGCAGAAGCAGCCGGAGCCGATCTCGATCGGCGACGGCGCGATCGTCGGGCTGCTGGCCGGCATCGTCGGCGCCGTTCGTCTGGCTGTCGTGTCGATCCCGATCAGCGCGATGATGATGCGCCGTTTCGAGAGCGGCATGCTCGACAGGGTGCTCTCGAACGCCACCGAAATGCCGCCCGAGTCGCGCTCGTTTCTCGAGAGCCTGCGGAGCGGCCCGGTTCGCGGCCTGGCCGCGGTGATCGGTTTCTTCGTTACCGTGTGCGTCTGCAGCTGTTCGGCATGCTGGGCGGCCTGTTCGGCGCGCTGATCTTCCGCAAGAACGAGCCGCCACCGCCGCCACCACCCCCGGTGCCGTCGCCGTTTGCGCCATCGTTCGAGCCGCCGCCATCGTTCGGGCCACCGCCGATCGTTCCACCGATCGTGCCGCCGCCACCTCCGGGACCCGAAGGTTGAGACAGCGCAAGCTATCTATAATCTGGGCGATATGTCAGAAATCGACGCGCTGCTGCACGAGGATCGTTCGTTCGAATCCCCGGCCGAGTTCCGCGCCGCGGCCCACGTGTCGGACCCCGAGGTCTACGCGCGGGCGGCGAAGGATCCCGAGGCGTTCTGGGCCGAGTTCGCGCGTGAGCTCGAGTGGATCCAGCCGTGGACCGAGGTCCTCGACTGGAATCCGCCGCATGCGAAGTGGTTCGTCGGCGGCAAGCTGAACGTCAGCGCCAACTGCCTGGATCGCCACGTCCGCACCTGGCGCCGCAACAAGGCGGCGTTCATCTGGGAAGGCGAGCCCGGCGATCGCCGGACGCTGACCTACTTCGATCTCTACCGGCAGGTCTGCCAGTTCGCGAACGTGCTGAAGGCGCTCGGCGTCGGCAAGGGCGATCGCGTGGCGCTCTACATGCCGCTCATCCCCGAGCTCGCCATCGCGATGCTCGCGTGCGCCCGCATCGGCGCGGTGCACTCGGTCGTGTTCGGCGGCTTCTCGGCCGAGTCGCTGCGCGATCGGATCAACGACGCGCAGGCAAAGCTGCTCGTCACCGCCGACGGCGGCTACCGGCGCGGCGGAATCGTTCCGCTCAAGCAGATGGCCGACGACGCGCTGCAGGAAACCCCGAGCATCGAACACGTCGTCGTCGTGCGGCGCGGCTATGCCGACATCCCGGTCCACATGCGCGAGGGCCGCGATCACTGGTATCACGAGCTGATGGATGACGCGCCGCTGCGACTGTCCCGCCGAGGCCGATGGACTCGGAGGACATGCTCTACATCCTCTACACGTCCGGCACCACCGGCAAGCCGAAGGGCATCGTCCACACCACCGCCGGTTATCTGCTCGGCACCTACGCGACGACCAAGTGGGTGTTCGATCTCAAGGAAGACGACGTCTACTGGTGCACCGCCGACATCGGTTGGGTGACCGGCCACAGCTACGTCGTCTACGGTCCGCTCGCCAACGGCGCAACGGTGGTGATGTACGAAGGCGCGCCCGACTGGCCGCGGAAGGATCGGTTCTGGGAGATCATCGAGCGCTACGGCGTCACGATCTTCTACACCGCGCCGACGGCCATCCGCGCCTTCATGCAGTGGGGCACCGACTGGCCCGCCAGACACGACCTGCGCTCGCTGCGGCTGCTCGGATCGGTCGGCGAGCCGATCAATCCGGAGGCGTGGGTCTGGTATCACCTTCACATCGGCGGTGAACGCTGCCCGGTCGTCGACACGTGGTGGCAGACCGAAACCGGCGCGATCATGATCACGCCGCTGCCCGGCATCACGCGCACCAAGCCAGGCTCGGCGACGCAGCCGTTTCCAGGGATCAGCGCGCAGATGCTCGATCACAAGGGCGGCAACGTGGCGGTCGGCGGCGGCCTGCTCGCCCTCACCCGGCCGTGGCCGTCGATGCTCCGCGGCATCTACGGTGACCCGGATCGCTACGTGCAGCAGGTACTGGAGCCGCTGGTCGAACGACATCTACTTCACCGGCGACGGCGCCAAGCTTGACGACGACGGCTACTACTGGCTGCTCGGTCGCGTCGACGATGTGCTCAACGTGCGCCGGCCATCGGATCGGCACGATGGAAGTGGAGAGCGCGCTCGTCGATCACCCGAAGGTGGCGGAGGCTGCGGTCGTCGGCCGGCCGCATCAGATCAAGGGGCAGGCGCTCTGCGCCTTCGTCACGGTCAAGGAAGGCGTGCACCACTCCGAGGCGCTCGCCGACGAGCTGAAGAGCCACGTCGCCCACAAGATCGGCGCGATTGCCCGGCCCGACGACATCATCTTCGCGGCGGATCTGCCCAAGACGCGATCGGGAAAGATCATGCGCCGCCTGCTGCGCGACATCGCCGAGGGCAAGACGCTCGGCGACACCACGACGCTGGCCGATCCCTCGGTCGTGGCGCGGCTCCGCGAGCAGTACCAGGAAGAGGGATAGCAGCGCCACGCCGTCCATGTACACTGTCGGCATGCCGCTCATCGAGACCCGCGACCTGTGGAAGACCTATGTCATGGGTGACGAGGAGATCCACGCGCTGAAGGGGGTCTCGATCGTCATCGAGCGGGGCGAGTACGTCGCGATCATGGGCCCCTCGGGCTCGGGCAAGTCGACGCTGATGAACCTGATCGGCTGCCTCGACACGCCGTCGAAGGGCACCTACCTCCTCAACGGCAAGGAGGTCAGCATGATGAACGACAACGAGCTGGCCCGGATCCGGAACGAGGAGATTGGCTTCGTCTTCCAGACCTTCAACCTGCTGCCGCGCGCGTCGGCGCTGCACAACGTGGAGCTGCCGCTGGTCTACGCAGGCGTGGCGAAGAAGGATCGGCTCGAGCGCGCCAAGTCAGCGCTCGACAAGGTGGAGCTGACCCCACGGATGAACCACCGTCCCAACGAGCTGTCGGGCGGTCAGCGGCAGCGCGTCGCGATTGCCCGCGCCCTGGTCAACAACCCCTCCATCCTCCTCGCTGACGAGCCGACCGGTAACCTGGACTCGAAGACCGGCGTGGAGATCATGGGGCTCTTCGCTCGCCTGCATACGACCGGCAACACCATCATCGTCGTCACCCACGAGCCGGACATCGCCGGCTACGCACATCGGGTCGTTTCGATCCGCGACGGGCAGGTGGAGAAGGACTACCGTCAGGAGCCGCACGGCCCGACCCAGGCAGCGGCGGCTGAAGCAAGAAGTTGACGGGCCCGGTGTCCGCCGCTCAATTCGGCGGCGGAACGAGGCGAGCGTCGGTCTCGAACCGGCGGAAGTTCTCGTATCGCGCGTTGCCGACGCCGTTTCTCTGGACGCTGTCGTAGAACTGCTCTTCCATCCGCATGGGCACGATCACGCCCAGCGGCTTGTGCAGGCCGAAGTGGACGCGCAGCGTCGGCGCGGCGTGGCGCTCCGCGAAGATGATCCGAGGATCCTCGAGCCGGACTTCCGCTCGCCAGAGTCGGCCGCTGTCCGGTTCGATCCAGCCAACGACGCGAGTCATCAGGTCCCCGCCGTCGCCGCGGCGAATGAGCGACGGCGTCGAGCGTTCGGAGAGCACGACCATTGTCGTGCGGCGCCCCTCGACGCGGTCGCTGCCCTCGATCCGTACGTCGTACCGCCAGCGATGCCGGTGGTGCATCAACTCGAGCGGAAGCGTTGGCAGGTTCGTGGTTCGCGGGTCGCCGAGATTGTGCCGTGCGCTCGCGAGCAGCAGCGCCCGCGCCTGCTGGTAATTGTCCGCGTTGCCCTTGAGCAGCAACTCCGCCAGCGACGGACCGGGCGCGCGCACCTGCCGGCCGTTCACCGTTCGCACATCCCGGAAGCCGAGCCAGCCGTTGCCGCCGGGCAGGTCGATGAACGCGACATCCGATCGGATGTCGCGCGTCATCTTGATCGCATTCACGCCCGAAGAGTGTCCGCGCGCGCTCTCGGCAGTCGCTGGCCCGCCGACCTCCTGCACGAGCCGCTCGTCCGCAAGGAGCCGCCCCAGCGCGTCGTGATAGGTCTCGAAGTAAGCATCAAGCCTGGCCAGCAGCTGCTCGGCGGTCGGCTGATCCTGGCTCGCGGCCGCAAGTCTGCCGGCAAGAGCCAGCACGCCAATGGTTGCTGCCAGCCGATGCCGCATGCGCGGGCTCATAACACGCTCACCGCTATGGCGGGACGACGCGCGCCGCGGTTTCGAAGCGGCGATAGTTGCGGTACGTGGCTTTGCCCTCGCCCGTACCGCTCGCCCAGAACCGCTCCGACAAGCGAACCGGCACGCGCAGGCCGAACTGGTCGTTCATCTCGTAATCGACCCGGACGACGTGGTTCTCCTTCGCTGTCAGAGGCGGAATGAGGGTGACCTCAGCGCGCTGCAGGGCCCCGGTCTCGACTTCGACCCAGGCCCGCACGGTCGTGCGGACTAAGCTGCGCGAGTCGTAGGCGACGACTGCACCCTTGGGGCCTTCCGCGAAGTCGAGGCGCGCAACCCGCACGCCGTCGCGTGTTTCACGGTTGCCGCCGGAGACAGCGAAGGCCGATGCGTGGCGGGGGTGCAACAGGTCGAGCGGCAGCGTCGGTACGTTGGTGCTCCGTGGGTGCCCCAGGTTGTGGCGGGAGTTCTCCTCGGAGATCTTTCTCGCCACGACCAGTTGCTCGGCCCCGGTTCGCGTGAAGAGGTCACCCAGGCCCGGTGCGGCGGTGCGCACCGGACGACCATCGATGCTCTGTACGCGGCGGTGGCCGAGCCAGGCGTGATCGTCAGCGACGCGAACGAATCCTATCTCCGACACCAGCACGCGCCGGACCGGGAGCTCAGTGGTGCCGCCTTCACTGACCGCGGTGATGGCCTGCTCGAAGCGCTCCTCGGCGACCAGGGCGCTCAACCTGGGCTCGAGCTCGAGCAAATACGATCGAAGCCGATCGGCGACAGCAGCAGCCGGTTCGTCCTGCCGGCTCTGCGTTGACGCAGGTGGCGAGAGCACGGCCATTACCGCCGCCGCAGCCAGAACGCTCCGCAGCATGTCGCGTTATACCCCACGCGCGCGGCCGACCGCCAACTCGATTGGCAATCTTCCACCTGCCGCACTACACAGCGGCCACGTGCCCCACCCCCACCTCCCGCAACGGTGCTTCGCGATCGACGCGCGCGGGATCGAGCTCGATCCGTGCCTTCGGTGCATCCGGATCGGTCACCGGCACC
The DNA here is from genome assembly GCA_963709325.1 of uncultured Acidobacteriota bacterium. Taxonomy (GTDB): domain Bacteria; phylum Acidobacteriota; class Vicinamibacteria; order Vicinamibacterales; family UBA2999; genus VFZN01. The sequence continues at coordinate 3,472,814 of CAVPVV010000003.1, forward strand.
GCCGAGAGCAGTGCCTGGGTATAGGGATGCCGCGGATCGTCGAAGATCCGCGCCGTATCGCCCATCTCGACGATCTTTCCCAGGTACATCACAGCCACGCGGCTCGAGATGTGCCGGACCAGGCGGAGATCGTGCGCGACGAACAGGTAGGTGAGCTTCAGCCGCTGCTGGAGATCCATCAACAGGTTGATTACCTGCGCCTGGATCGAGACGTCGAGCGCCGAGACCGGTTCGTCGGCGATGACGAACGACGGGTTGAGCGCGAGCGCGCGGGCCAGGCCGATCCGCTGCCGCTGACCGCCGCTGAACTCGTGCGGATAACGATCCAGGTGCGCGGGATCGAGGCCGACGAGGCGGAAGAGCTCCGCGATCCGGTCGCGCCGCTCGGCTCGTGAGCCAATCCGATGAATCGCCAGCGGCTCCTCGACAATCGAGAACGCACGCATCCGCGGGTTCAGCGACGAATAGGGGTCCTGGAAGACCATCTGCATGTCGCGACGGGCCGCGCGCATCCGGGCGCTCGAGAACTGAAACACGTTCTCGCCCCTGAAGAACACTTCGCCGGCTGTCGGTTCGACGAGCCGGAGCATGCATCGCCCCGTCGTGCTCTTCCCGCTGCCGGATTCGCCGACGAGCGCGAAGGTTTCGCCCTCCTCGATCGTGAAGCTCACGTCGTCAACGGCCTTGACCACCGATTTCTCGCGGAACAGGCCTCCTCCGCGGATGAAGTGCTTGACCAGGCCGCGGACCTCGACGAGGGCCATCAGGGCCGAGCCTCACCGGGAGGCGGAAGTCGGGAATCGCCGGTCGGAGCAGTGCGGGCCGACGCCGGGCTATGCAGGTAACAACGCACCGTGTGACCGGGGCCAACCCATGTCTCTTCGGGAAACGCGTCCGTGCAATGCGGCATGCGCGCGCTGCAGCGCGGCGCGAACGAGCACCCAGGCGGCAGCGCGGCCAGGTTCGGCACGGCCCCCTCGATGGCCTTCAGGCGCGAGCCAGCGGCCCCACCGGGAATCGACGCGAGCAGCCCTCTCGTGTACGGGTGCGCCGGGGATCGGAAGATGTCCCGGACCGGCCCCTGTTCGACGATGCGGCCGGCGTACATGATGGCGACGCGATCGGCGGTCTCGGCGATGACGCCGAGGTCGTGGGTGATGAGGAGCAGGCTGATCCCGAACTCGCGCTTCATGTCGCGCAGCAGGTCGAGAATCTGCGCCTGCACCGTGACGTCGAGCGCGGTCGTCGGCTCGTCAGCGATCACCAGATGCGGTCGGCAGGCGAGTGCGATGGCGATCATCACCCGCTGCCGCATGCCGCCGGACAGCTGATGGGGATAGTCGTCCACGCGCCGCTCCGCATCGGCGATACGGACGGCCCGCAGCAGATCGATGGCTCGGCCGCGCGCGTCGGCGCGGGAGGCGAGCCCGTGCGCCCTGAGCGCCTCGGCGATGTGGGCCCCGACCCGCATCACCGGATTGAGCGCCGCCATCGGCTCCTGGAACACGAACCCGATTCCTGCGCCTCGCACCTGCCGGATCTCGTCGTCGCGCAGCGACAGGAGGTCGCGTCCCTCGAACTCGATTCGGCCGGCGGTGATTCGTCCCGGTGGCGGCACCAGCCTGATGATCGAGAACGCGGTGACGGACTTGCCGCTCCCCGACTCGCCGACGAGGCCCAGCGTCTCACCCCGGCCGATCGAGAACGAGACCTCCCGGGCGGCGGCGAGCGGCCCGGCCGCGGTGGGAAAGATCGTCGTCAACCCCTCGACCGACAGCAGCGGATCAGACATCCAGGCCCTGGTCGCGATACTCGCCGAACTCGGCCCGCAGCGTATCGGCGATCTCGCCGATCGTTGCGGAGGCCTCGACGGCGGTAACGATCGGCGGGACGAGGTTGTCGCGGCCGCGGGCTGCGGCGCCGACGGCGTCGAGCGCCGCCCGCCACGACGACCCGTCTCGCGCCTGGCGCACGGCGCGCACCCGCGCCACCTGCTGCCGCTCGATCTCCGAATCGAGCTGGAACACGTCAACCGTCGACGCCTCGTCGCTCTGATACCGATTGACGCCGACCACCACCGACGTGCCGTCGTCCACGGCCACCTGCGCCTTGTAGGCGGAGTCCTGAATCTGCCTCTGGATGTAGCCGGTTTCGATCGCGGCTAGCGTTCCGCCGAGCGCATCGATCCGCGTCAGCAGGTCGCGGGCGCCGGCCTCGATCTCATCGGTGCGCCGCTCGATTTCGTAGGCGCCAGCAAACGGGTCGATCGTGTTCGTGACGCCGGTTTCCTGGGCGATGATTTGCTGCGTCCTGAGCGCGATCCGCGCGGAATCCTCGGTCGGCAGCGCCAGCGCCTCGTCGCGGCCGTTGGTGTGCAGCGACTGCGTGCCCCCGAGCACCGCGGCAAGCGCCTGCACCGCTACCCGGACGATGTTGTTGTCGGGCTGTTGGGCGGTGAGCGTCGAGCCGGCGGTCTGGGTGTGGAAGCGCAGCTGGAGCGCTCGCGGATTCGTGGCTCCGAAGCGCTCCCGCATGAGCCGCGCCCACAGCCGCCGCGCGGCGCGAAACTTCGCGACCTCTTCGAGGAAATCGTTGTGGGAGTTGAAGAAGAAGGAGAGCCGCTGGCCGAGCGCGTTCACGTCGAGGCCGGCGTCGATAGCGGCCTGGACGTAGGTGATCGCGTTGGCGAAGGTGAACGCCACCTCCTGGACCGCCGTCGAGCCGGCCTCGCGAATGTGATACCCGCTGATCGAGATCGCGTTCCACTGCGGCACCTCGCGCTCGCAGAACGCGAAGATGTCAGTGATGATCCGCAGCGAGTGCGCCGGCGGGTAGATGTAGGTCCCGCGGGCGATGTACTCCTTGAGAACGTCGTTCTGCACCGTTCCTGAAAGCTGCTTCGGCTGCAGCCCCTGGCGCTTGCCGACCGCGACGTACAGCGCCAGGAGAATGATGGCAGTGGCGTTGATCGTCATCGACGTGGACACACCGTCCAGCGGAATGCCGTCGAAGAGCGTCGCCATGTCCTCGATCGAGTCGATCGCGACGCCGACACGCCCGACCTCACCGGCAGCCAGGGCCGCGTCCGAGTCGTAGCCGATTTGCGTAGGCAGGTCGAAGGCGACGCTGAGGCCGCTCACACCCTGCGCGAGGAGATACCGGTAGCGCCGATTCGATTCGGCTGCTGTCCCGAACCCGGCGTACTGGCGCATGGTCCAGAGCCGGCCGCGGTACATGGTCGGCTGGATGCCGCGCGTGAACGGGAAACGGCCGGGGTAGCCGAGGTCCCGTTCCGGATCGAAGCCCGCCAGGTCGGCCTCCACCGCATAGAACCGGCGGACCTCCGAGGAAGACATGTGGCGCATTGTAATGCCGGGCGCCAAGTTACAGAAAAGCCACAACTTATTGTGTGTTCTCTCTTGACACACACAAGTCGCGTCCCTAAAATGTGCACGAAACCCCGCATTTTCGTCCCGCCCCAACATGACGACTTCGCGCCGAATTCGACCCGCCGCCCCGGTGGGGAGCTGTCGGCACGCGCACGCCGGGTCCCACCGGCCGCGCCAGGGTGAGGAGGGGCTAGTTCATGGATGACATGGTGAACCGGTTTGCCCGCGAGCTGGCCGACGCGATTGCCGCAGCCGTCTCGAACAACCCGGACGTCGAGGCGTGCCGCGAGCGGGCTCGCGCCGCAGGCTACGAAATGAAGGTGAACCTCGAGGCGGTCGTGGGCTTCGTGAACCGTCCGCAGCCGCAAGACGGATCGGCGGTTCCAGCTCGGGTCGGCGCCACGGCGAAAGCGCTGATTCCGCGCAAACCGTACGACATGACGGTCAACGACCGACGCTTCCTCCGATCACTGCGCATTGCCGCCGAAGAGGCGAAGGTGGAGGAAGCCAACTAGGCGCCACCTTCAGCGGAACACCATTCGCTCGGAGCGGGTGCGGAAACCAGCCGGGTCAGCCCTTCGTCGCCTGGCTGGCCACTGCGGCGGCAGCCTTTTTCGCCGCCTCCTGGTCGCCGAGATAGGAGCTGCGAATCGGCCGGAGCCTGGTGTCCAGCTCGTAGACGAGCGGGATGCCGGTCGGGATGTTCAGCTCGACGATGTCGGTGTTGGAGATGTCGTCGAGGTATTTGACCAGTGCCCGCAGCGAATTCCCGTGCGCGGCGATCAGCACCCGTTGTCCATTCGTGATCGCCGGCGCGATGGTCTCGTGCCAGTAGGGCAGGAACCGCGCGACGGTGTCCTTCAGCGATTCGGTCAGCGGCAGTTCGGACGGGGACAGACTCGCGTAGCGCCGGTCGTGTGACGGGTGCCGGGGATCGTCGGGGGAGAGCGGGGGCGGCGGGATGTCATACGCCCGGCGCCAGATCTTCACCTGCGCATCGCCGTGCTGGGCGGCGGTCTCGGCTTTGTTCAGCCCCTGCAGCGCGCCGTAATGCCTCTCGTTGAGGCGCCAGCTGCGCTGCACCGGAATCCACAGCTCGCCGAGCTCGTCGAGGGTCATCCAGCAGGTCCGGATCGCGCGCGTCAACACGCTGGTGAAGGCGAGATCGAACGAGAATCCCTGCTGCTTGAGCAACCGGCCCGCGGCCTGCGCCTCTTCACGTCCCTTGTCGCTCAGATCGACGTCGGTCCAGCCGGTGAAGCGATTCTCCTTATTCCAGGTGGATTCGCCGTGGCGAAGCAAAACGACCTTGTACATGGTGTCCTCGAACGCGAAAACCGGGAAACACGAAGGACACGAAGAACACGAGGTGCACGAGGAAGAGGCGATTACACCGGATCCGGCAGGAGGCCCTGCCTCAGTCCACCCTGTCTTGCGATTCCGATCGCTTCGTGATCTTCGTGCCCTTCGCGTGTTTCGTGTTCCCCGTCACTGCAGCTGTTTGATCGCGGCGCGGCCCGCGTACTTCGCGGCTGCTCCAAGCTCCTCTTCGATGCGGAGCAGCTGGTTGTACTTCGCCACGCGGTCGCTCCGGGACGCCGACCCAGTCTTGATCTGGCCGGCGGCGGTACCCACGGCGAGGTCGGCGATCGTCGAGTCCTCGGTTTCGCCGGATCGGTGGGAGATCACGCTGCGGTAGCCGGCGGCGCTCGCCATCGCGATAGCGTCGAGCGTCTCGGTGACGGTGCCGATCTGATTCAGCTTCACGAGCAGCGCGTTGCCGATCCCCTCGTCGATGCCCTTGCGCAGAATCGACGGATTCGTCACGAACACGTCGTCGCCCACCAGCTGTACCTTGCCGCCGAGCTCTTTCGTCAGCATCGCCCAGCCGCGCCAGTCCTGTTCCGCGCAGCCGTCCTCGATGGAGATGATCGGGTACTGGCGACACCAGTCGGCGAAGAGCGCGACCATGCCTTCCGAGTCGCGCGGCGGCTCGCCGGACTTGTGGAACTCGTAGCGGGCGTTCCGGCTCGCCCAGAACTCGCTCGAGGCCACGTCGAGCGCGACGAAGACGTTCTCGCCGGCCTTCGCGCCGGCCTTGCCGACCGCCTCGAGGACCACTTCCACCGCTTCGCGGTTCGACTTGAGGTTCGGCGCAAAGCCGCCCTCGTCGCCGACGCCGGTGGAGAGGCCGCGCCCCTTCAAAATCGAGCGGAGCGCGTGGAAGATCTCGACACCGGCCCGGAGCCCTTCGCGGAACGAGCCGAATCCGACCGGCATCACCATGAACTCCTGGAAGTCCACGTTCGAGTCGGCGTGCGCCCCGCCGTTGAGGATGTTCATCATCGGGACCGGCAGCGAGTAGCCGCCGGTGTTGCCGGCCAGGTGGGCGACGTGCGCGTAGAGCGGGCGGCCGGCCTCGGCAGCTTCCGCCTTGAGCGCCGCCATCGACACGCCGAGGAGCGCGTTGGCGCCAAGCCGGCCCTTGGTCGGCGTCCCGTCGAGCGAGATCATCGTCTCGTCGAGGGCCCGGAGCGAATCGAAGTAAGTGCCGGTGACGGCCCGGGCGATCTCGCCGTTGACGTGGGATACCGCGTTCAGGACGCCCTTCCCGAGATACCGCGACTTGTCGCCGTCACGCAGTTCCAGCGCCTCGCGTTCGCCGGTCGAAGCCCCCGACGGAACGGCCGCGCGCCCCCGCGCGCCGCCGTCGAGCGTCACGTCGACTTCGACCGTCGGGTTACCCCGCGAATCGAGCACTTCCCGCCCCCGTACCTCGGTGATCTTCACATCTGACTCCGTCAGCCTGGAAACCCGAAGGGCACGATGAACACGAAGAGCACGAAGGGGGAGAAACCAGGCGGCAAGAGCCATAGATTTCCCTGATTGCCTACGTGATCTCCCGGCTCCCGGGTTCTGGCCCTCCTGACTCCTGTTTGCCTTCGTGGCCTTCGTGTGCTTCGTGTCCTTCGGGTTATCCGCGCCGGTCGGCTTCGGCTTCCAGCCTCAGTGCGTTGTCGTCGATCGTGCCAATGAGCGGCTCTTCGCCGGCGGCGACAACGACCACGCCGCCTTCCGTGACCGTGTGCCGGCGGCGATCTTCCTCGAGATCGTATCCAATGTTCGCGCCGCGCGGAATGTGCACGTCGCGATCGATGATCGCGCGGCGGATCCGCGCGTGCCGGCCGACGCGCACGCCGGGCATGAGAATCGATGTGTCAATGTCGCAAAAGCTGTGCACCCGTACGTTGGGGCAGAGGATGCTCCCGGAGATGTGGCTCCCCGACACGATGCAGCCCGGTGAGATCAGGGAATCGTGAGCCTGGCCGCGGCGCCAGTCCTCTGCGAAAACGAACTTGGCGGGCGGCGCCTGCGGCATGTAGGTCCGCATCGGCCATTCAGGGTCGTAGAGGTTGAAGTCCGGGTTGACGTGGCAGAGATCCATGTTCGCCTCGAAATAGGCGTCGAGCGTGCCGATATCGCGCCAGTATTTCGCGGCTTTCTTGTTCTCGTCGTAGAAGGGGTAGGCGAACATCCGGCCATCGGGAATCAGCGACGGGATGATGTTCTTGCCGAAGTCGTGCTGGCTGTCGGGATCGGCCGCGTCGGCTTCGAGCGCGCTCACGAGGACGTCGCTGTTGAAGACGTAAATGCCCATCGAGGCCAGCGCCATGTCGGGCTGACCGAGGATCGCCGGAGGGTTGGCCGGCTTCTCGAGAAAGCCGGTCACGCGATCGGCGTCATCAACGGCGACGATGCCAAAGCGGCGGCCGTCCTCGATCGGCACCTCGATGGCGGCGAGCGTGACCGTGGCGTCCTTCTCCTGGTGAAAGCGCAGCATTTTCATGTAATCCATCTTGTAGACGTGGTCGCCCGCGAGGACCACGACGTAGCGCGATTCCTCGCGCACGATGGAGTAGAGGTTCTGGTACACCGCGTCGGCGGTGCCCTGATACCACTGCTCGCCGACCCGCTTTTGCGGCGGCAGGATCTCGATGAACTCGCCGAGCTCTTCCGACACGATGTTCCAGCCCTGGCGCACGTGGCGGTTGAGCGACAGCGATTTGTACTGCGTGGCGATGAAGATGCGGCGCAGGCCTGAATTGATGCAATTGCTGAGGGCGAAATCGATGATCCGGTAGGGGCCGCCGAAGTAGACGGCCGGCTTGGCTCGGTCGCGCGTCAGTGGCGCCAGGCGCTCACCCACGCCGCCCGCGAGCACGATGACCAGCACGTCGTCCGGACGCATCGCGTCTGATTATATGGCGCGGTGCCTGGCGGCCCGAAACCTCAACAATCACAACGCCTTGCCGGGTTTGACTTGGGTTGCAGCCGACACCTATGATTGACCGTTCAGGGTATGGAGCTGTCAGGGTTGTTCAGGGGGAACAGATGATGGTCATTCGTCGTGTTGTCGCAATCGCCGTGGCGGTGGCGCTGTCGGGGTCGTTCGCGCTCGCCCAGTCGGCGAAGCCCGATAACAAGAAGCGGAGCAAGCAGGAGCAGCAGGAGATCGAGGCGATCGTGAAGGTCGTGGACGGCGCAATGGCCGGCCAGCCGGCGCCGACCGATATCCAGATGACAATCACGCCGTATTTCCTCAAGTCGCAGGAAGCCCGCACGTTCGTGCCGTTCGTGATCGAGATCAAGAACCCTCCCCAGGCCGACGCTGCCCTCTACGTGCGGGTCGTGAGCCCCGACGCCAAGCCCGACCCCAAAGCCAGCAAGAAAGAATACCCGTGGGACGACATCCATTTCGTCTCCGCCGCGCAGCTCGCCAGCGGCCGGCTGAACCGCGTGTTCATGGCCGCGCCGGGCACCTACGACCTGTACCTCGGCATCAAGGAGCGGCTGGCGGAAAAGGCCCCCAAGACCCAGGCCGCCAAGATGGGCGTGCTGAAGCAGTCGGTAACCGTTCCCGACTTCCAGAACGGCGAGATGAACACCAGCTCGCTGCTCATCGCCGACAAGGTGAACCAGCTGACCGCCCCGATCAGCGCCGACGAGTCCCGCGAGCGGCCGTTCGTGTTCGGCGCCCAGGAGCTGATCCCCGCCTCGGACATGGACTTCACGAAGGCCGAGGAGCTGTCGATCTTCTTCCAGGTCTACAATCCAGGTCTCGACCAGGCGGGCAAGCCGAACATCGTCATGGAATACGAGTTCAACAAGAAGGAAGGCGACGGCGAGAAGTTCTTCAACAAGACGAACCCTCAGACGATCAACGCCACCAACCTGCCACCCCAGTTCGACCCGGCCAAGTTCCCGGTCCCGGGGGGCATCACGGTGCCGCTGGCGAGCTTCGCCGAAGGGCAGTACCGCCTGGCCATCAAGGTGACGGACAAGGTTTCCGGCAAGGTTTTGACGCGTGACGTGAACTTCACGGTGAAGGCGTCGTAAACTGTAGCAGTCTCCTGGACCGCCCCCGACAGCGCCGGGGGGCGGTCCTTGGCAAAATTTATGGGCTATCACGGTCGCCTGATCCTCCCGGCGTTGACCGTCTGCATGCTGGCAGCAGGAGTGGGTCCTGCCCTGGCCCAGCCCCCGGTCCGACAGACTGAGCGCATCACCGACATTGCCACGATCAGCACCGGCCAGATCGTCGGCCAGGTGGTCGACGAGGCCGGTCAGCCGATCGAGGGCGTCGTCATCTCGGCCCTCGGTTCGTCGAACGCGTTCGCCGTCTCCGACAAGATGGGCCAGTTCTCGCTGCGGCAATTGCCGCCCGGGCCCTACCTGCTGCGCGCCCACCGCGAAGGCTTCCTCTCCGTCCGCGGCACCATCGTCGAAGTCCGGCCCTCGTCGCGGACTCCGTCCTCTTTCACGTTGCACCGCGAGGGTCCGGCGTCCACGCCGACAGTCGCGGCGGCGGGCATGGGCGGCACCAGCATCGGTGCGGCTCCCGGCGCCGACACCGACTCCGGCGATCGCAGCGAGACGAGCGTTGCCTGGCGGCTCCGCCGCCTGAAGCGAAGCATCCTGCGCGACGCGGACACGATGGCCGCGCTCCCCAAGGACAACGAATCGTCGTTCGGTGACCCGATTGATTTCCTCGGGCGCGCGATGGAGCAGTCCGCCCGCGCGGCCACGGCGCTCTTCGCCGACATCCATCTCGACGGCCAGGTTGATCTGCTGACAACCGGAGCGTTCGACAGCCCGAACGAGCTGCTGCAGATGGATCGGACGCGCGGCGTGGCGTTCTTCTCGGTTGGCTCCAACGTGGGCGAGCACGGTGCCTGGGCCGTGCGCGCGGCGATGAACCAGAGCGATCTCGACTCGTGGATGGTCGCCGGCAGCTACCAGACGCGCGCCGGGGTGGCGCACCGCTACCAGGCCGGCTCGTCGTTCAGTTTCCAGGGCTACCAGAGCGCCAACGCCGCGACCCTGACGGCAATGCCCGACGCCCGGCGCAACGTCGGCTCCGTCTTCGGGTACGACGAATGGGCCGCCACCGACCGTTTGTCGCTGGGGTATGGCGCGAACTTCGCCTACTACAACTACCTGAACGAGTCGTCGCTGTTGAGCCCGCGCGTCTCGGTCGCCTACATGATCGCGCCTGCGTGGCGCCTCCGCGGTCTCGCGTCGGTGCAGCGGACCGCCCCCGGCGCCCAGGAGTTCCTGCCGCCGACGCGGGCGTCGTGGCTGCCGCCGCAGCGAACCTTCTCGGCGCTATCCCGCGATGGATTCCGCACCGAGCGGCTCGAACACTACGAGGCCGGAGCAGATCGACTGCTGCGCGGGGCGACGATCGGCGTGCGCGCGTTCCATCAGCGGGTTGACGACCAGATGGTCACCCTGTTCGGGCTGCGCCGTCCGGACGCGCCAGCCGCCGCGCTCGGCCATTACTACGTCGGTACGATGGGCGACGCCAACATCGACGGCGTCGGCGTCTCGATGTCGCATGCCATCTCGAGCAACGTCCGCGGCTCGATCGAGTACGCCTTCGCTTCCGCCCAGTGGGTAGACGGACCATCTTCCGCCGATCTTGTCCGGCTCGCCCGCGCGACGCCTGCCCTTCTCTCGGGTACCGAACGGCAGCAGATTCACGACGTCACCACCTCGATCGAAGCTGAGGTTCCCCAGTCGGCCACGCGCGTGTTCCTGTTCTATCGGATCAACAACGCGTTCGTCACCACCGCGACCGACGAGAGTGGATTCGACGGGCGCTTCGAGTTGCAGGTCAACCAGTCGCTGCCGTTCATGAACTTCATGCGCTCGCAGTGGGAAATGCTGGTAGCCGTCCGCAACCTCTTCTACGAGAACACGCCAGGCGCCTCGATTTACGACGAGATTCTCGTCGTTCGCCCGCCCAAGCGGATTGTCGGCGGCGTGACCGTCCGCTTCTGACGGTCCCCACGCCACGGCGGCCATCGCCGCAGCCTTCGTTCGATTGGATCAGTAGCGACGAAAGATTGAATCGGCTGCTGGACGAACCGGGCTCAATTGCGGCAAACTGTTGATCAGTAAAGGATTTAGGGGCGCGAGCCCGGTTGCGTCTGTGGTATACGGTTTGCTGCCAGAAGGCCCGGATCGAACTGTCTTGAACTCCGAGCCACGGTATTCCTACGCGATGCCCCCGGTTGGCCCGTCCCCAAGCGCCGACTGGCGACACACGGCGCTGCCCGTCGCGGTCACGATCTGCCTGCTCGGGTTCGGGCTCGCGAACGTCGTCACTCGCGCGATGTCGCACGAAGTCGAAGACGGCGTCCTGTGGGTAGACCGGTCCGCGGGCGTCGTTGCGGCGGAGGTTGCGGCTCCCTCGGCAGCCGACCGCGCCGGCGTTCGCCCCGGCGACATCCTGCTCGCCATCGACGGGCAGCCGGTCGAGGAACGCACCCAGGTGTTGGCCGTTCAGCAGCGCGCTGAGCCCGACGAACGGCACGTCTATACGCTGCTGCGGCTCGGTTCACGCGAGGTCGCCCAGGTGCAACTGGCGCCGCTGCCCGACGGCGCGGGGCTCCTTTATTACCTCCTCGCCGCCGTCGGCGTGTTCACCCTTCTCGTCGGCGCTGCGGTGCGCGCCCGCCGGCCCTCCGATCAGGCGACGCTTCACTTCTTCTGGTTATCGGTCGCCTTTTTCGGCGTCCTGGCGTTTTCATTCAGCGGCCGCCTCGACAAGGTGGACTGGTTCTTCTACTGGGCCGACGTCGTTGCGCTCCTGGTACTGCCGCCGCTGTTCCTGCATTTCGCGCTCGTGTTCCCCGAGCGGCCGCACCATCCAGGATTCGCCACGCACCTGTCACGGTGGTTACCGGCCATCTACCTGCCGGCCGGCGTGCTCGGGCTCGCACGCGTGATCGCGCTGGCGCGGGCGGCCATCGACCCCGAGTATTTCGTGCGGCTGGTCGGCCTGCTCGATCGCCTGGAGCTTCTCTATCTCGCTGGCTTCCTCACAGCGGGTCTCGTCGTGCTGGTGCGCGCGTTGATCCGGGCCCGCTCCGTCACGGTCAAGCGGCAGCTGCGCTGGATCGTCTGGGGCACGGCGCTCGGCGCGATGCCCTTTGCGCTTGGCTACGCCGTTCCGTTCGCGTTCGGGGTCCAGCCGTCCTTGCCGATGGAACTCTCCGCCGTCCCGCTCGGCTTCATTCCGGTGGCGTTTGCCTCGGCGATCGTCCGCTACCGGCTGATGGACGTCGAGATCATCCTCAAGCGCCTGCTGGTCTACACCTCGGCGGTCGCCGCCAGCGTCGGGATCTACGTCGTCATCCTGAAGACCTCGGGCGGGTCGTTCATCCAGGGCCAGTCCGAACAGCGCTGGGTGATTGCGTTCCTTGCCACGATTGTCGTGATTCTCCTGGCGCGCCCGGTGAAGGACGGGCTGCAGCGGGCGATCGACCGCGCCTTCTATCGCGATCGCTACGACTACCGGCAGGCGCTCGTCGAGTTCGCTCGCGACCTCAGCTCGGATCTCGTGCTCGACCGGCTGGCCGAGCGGCTCGTCACGCGGGTCGGCGAGACCATCGAGCTCGACGCGATGGCGTTTCTCCTCGCCAACGAGCGCGGCGACTTCGAGCCGCTGCACGTCTACGGGCTCGATGCCGGCATGCCGCGCCTGCTCGGCGCCTCGGGCATCGGCGGCCGCGTCAGCTCGGGGGATTCGGTCCGACTTGATGATCCGATGGCGGCTACGCGCTTCACCGCCGAGGAGATCGAGTTCTGGCGGGATACCGGAATCTACTACTTCGTGCCGTGTGTCTCGAAAGGCGCCGCCGTCGCGGTGCTCGTCCTCGGCCGTCGCGAAAGCGGCGAGCCGCTGACAAGCGAGGACCTGAGCCTGGTCACCGCCGTCGCCAGCCAGGCCGGCGTGGCGATCGAGAACGGGCGGCTCTACCGCCAGCTGCACCTGAAGGCCTCCGAGCTCGATCGCCTCAGCGCCTTCAACGAGAACATCCTCGAGTCGCTCGACGACGGCCTGATGGTGGTCGGACTGGATGGCCGGGTGATTCGCTGGAACCAGGCGCTGGCCGGGCTCTACGGCGTGCAGCGGGCGTCAGCGCTCGGCCGGTCCCTCGATCAGTTATTCGACCCGGCTGTCGTGGACGTCCTTCGTGACCAGCAGCGAGATCACCCCGACGGCGCCGCCGCGTTCCGGGTGCCGCTGACGGGGCGCGACGCGCGTGTTGGTGACCGACTCCTGGTGAACATCACCACGGTTCCGCTGCAGCCGATGGGACAGACACTGCCGGCCTCCGGCAGCATCGTAATCTTCGAGGACATCACCGAGCGGACCCAGCTCGAGGAGCAGCTGCGCATCTCGGAGAAGATGGCCTCGCTCGGCCTGCTGGCCGCGGGTGTCGCGCACGAGGTGAACACGCCGCTGACCGGCATTTCGAGCTACACCCAGATGCTGCTCGAGCAGTCGGACCCGCAGGATCCGCGGACCGCGGTGCTCGAGAAGATCGAGAAGCAAACCTTCCGCGCTGCCCGGATCGTCAACGGGTTGCTGCACCTCTCGCGCAGCAACGCCGGGGACGCCTCGGAACGGACCCGGGTGGACCTGAATGCCGTCGTAGGAGATGTGATCTCGCTGCTTGAGCACCAGTTCCAGAAGGGCAGCGTCAAGATCCGGCGCGAGCTGGCGGACGGCCCGGTGTCCGTGGTCGGATTCGAGTTCAAGTTGCAGCAGGTCTTCCTGAACCTGTTCCTCAATGCCCGCGATGCGATGCCGAGCGGCGGCTGGCTGACGATTGCCACCCGCGTCGAGGGTGACGAAGCGATTGCGGAAGTCTCGGACACTGGCGGCGGGATCCCCCCCGAGCACCTGGATCGGATTTACGACCCGTTCTTCACGACCAAACCCATCGGCCACGGTACCGGCCTGGGCCTTTCGATTACCTATGGCATCGTGCGCGAGCACGAGGCCTCGATCCTCTGCGAGAGCGCCCCTGGTCAGGGCACGCGCTTCACGCTGCGCTTCAGGCTGGCGCAGCCCGACGCGCACCTCGCGGTGATGTAGGAAGGCGCCCCGGGCGGCGCCGGAGCACGCGTTATGCGGCGCAACGGATCAGTCCTCGTCATCGACGACGAAGAGATCATGCGGGAGATCCTGCAGACCCTCCTCGAGCGGGAGGGGTACGCCGTACGGGTTGCCTCGGCGGGCCAGGAAGGCCTGGATCTCGCCCGCGCGCTGCCGTTCGACGCAGTGATCGTCGATGTGATGATGCCCGGGCTCGACGGGCTCCAGGTGCTCGAGGAGCTCAAGAAGCACGACGACGGTCTGCCGGTGCTGATGATCACCGCCTATGCCTCGATGGATACGGCCATCAAGGCGATGAAAGCCGGGGCGTTCGACTACATCACCAAGCCGTTCAAGAACGACGAGGTGCTGGTCGTTCTCCAGAACGCGATCGAACACCGCCGGCTCCGCGACGAAAACGCCCACCTCAAGAGCGACGCTGCCCGCCGCCACCACAAGTTCTCGGGGATCATCGGCAGCAGCCCGAAGATGACCCAGGTCTTCGAGCTGATCGTCCAGGCGGCGCCCAGCCGCTCGACGATTCTCATCACCGGCGAGAGCGGGACCGGGAAGGAGCTCGTTGCCCGCGCCATCCACGTCAACTCGTCGCGCTCCGACAAGTCGTTCGTGACCGTGAACTCGGGCAACCTGCCGCCCGACCTGCTGGAATCGACGCTCTTCGGCCACGTCAAGGGTGCGTTCACGGGGGCGGTGTATCCGAAGAAGGGGCTCTTCGACCTCGCCGACAAGGGCAGCATCTTTTTCGACGAGATCGGCAACATCCCGATGGAAACCCAGGCCAAGCTGCTGCGCGTCATGCAGGAGCGGGAGTTCATGCGCCTGGGCGGGATGGAGACGATCAAGGTGGACGTGCGGATCATCGCCGCCACTAACGTCGACCTGAAGCGGGAGATGGAGGACGGGCGGTTCCGCGAGGACCTGTTCTACCGGCTCCACGTGATCAGCATCGAGCTGCCCGCGCTGCGCGATCGCCGAGACGACGTGCCGCTGCTGGTCCAGCACTTCCTGGAGAAGTACGCGGAGGAGAACGGCCGGCCACCGCTCGAGCTCGCGCCCGAGGCACTCGACCTGCTGATGGAATACGACTGGCCCGGCAACGTTCGCGAGCTCGAGAACGTGATTGAGCGCGCGGTCGTGCTGAGCAGCGGCACCCACATCGGCGCGGATCGCGTCCCGGAGCACGTCCGCAAGGCGCCGCGCTTCCAGCTGCCGCACATCGTGATGCCGGCCGAGGGCGTGTCGCTGAAGGAGGTCACGGCCGCTTACGAGCGGCAGTGGATTGAATCGGCGCTCGAGGCGGCAGGTGGGGTTCAGAAGCGGGCCGCCGAGCTGCTGAAGATCAAGCCGACGACCCTCAACGAGATGATCAAGCGCTACGACATCCGGCCGAGGCGCAAGAAGGCCTCGTCCAGCGCCGCGACCGCAGAGGCTCCGGCCGCCACCGAAGAGAACGGTGACGAGCTCGAGCCGGTCGGCTCGGACGTCGAATAGCGCCGCCCTCGCTCGGGCTCAGGCCTTGGCGTCGCTCACTTCAGGAGCCCCTCCGCATCGCGCCGGGCAGCCTGGCCAATCGGTTCCGCGATACTTGCCGAGCACGGTGCCGATGGCGACAACGGCCCGAAACAGCACGGCCTGAAGCGGCGCCGGCATCACGATCACGTGTTGCGTCTGGCGGTGCCGGAGGGCGACGTGCGCCATGAAGAACAGCGGCGGCCGCCCGGCCGGTCCGGCGTTCAGCACCTCGAACACGGCCTGCAGGTAGCGGTCGAGATCGACGATCGGCCGCACGGTTCCGTTGAAAACCAGCGGCTGGTCGCCTCCGTTCCACCAGCGATGAGCGATGCCCATCGGCAGCCGCGCCGTGCCGCCGGTGCCGATTTCAATCTGCTTGCCGCCGACGTCGGCGGTCAGCGTTCCGGCGGTGACCTCGCCGACCTCGTCCTCTGCGTAATGGATGTGCATCGGTGGACCCTCGCGCCTGGGTGGCAGCGAGCCGCTCAGTTCCAGCCAGGTTTCGTTCCCCCGCCGACGGCGGCGGAGCTCGAGGATCTCGCCGGTGTGAACGTTCTCCAGCCGCAGCGAGGGAGCCGAACTCGTCGAAGAGGCGGTCATGGCCTGGTCTCCAGCAGTATCAACGTTTGAGCGCGGCGATCAGCCTGTCGTACTTGCTCATGATCACGTCCCACCGGTAATTGCGGCGGATGTACTCCTTGCCGTTCCGGCCCATCCGATCGCGGAGCCGCTCGTCGGCCAGGAGCAGCTTCGTGCACTCGACGAACTCCTCGCGATCGGCGTAGTAGAGGCCGGCGTTGCTCTTGTGGCAGTGATCGACCAGCACCTCAGCGCGGGCGTTGCACAGCACCGGCGTGCCGACCGCCATCGCCTCGAGCGCGAGCAGCGAGAGGCTCTCGAAGGGCGACGGCACGACCACGATCGTGGCCGCTTCGAGCGCCTGAAGGCGCTCACGCTCGGAGAGAAGGCCGGCGAACTTCACCCACGGCACCTCGGGCAGCTGCATCAGCTTGACGCCCATCAGCGCCAGGGTCGCGTCGCCGCCCTGCTCCTTGTAGCTGGTGAAGTACTCGATCAGCTCCTCGCACCCCTTGCCGGCGTCGATTCGGCCGCCGTAGAGCAGGAACTGGCCCTGCAGCCGGTGCCGGCGCCGGAACTGCGTGCCCCTGGCGCGGAGGTGGGGCGGCAGCGCTCTGTGCGCCTCTTCTTCGTCTTCCGGCTCCTCGTGCGGCTGCAGCGGCTCGTCCTGGAGCAGATCGACGCCGCACCCGACCGTCTCCTCGGCAATCAGCCGCATGTCGAACGTCGTCTTCAGGAAATGCTTCTCGACCTCGGTGTTGAACGCCACCGCGGTGGCCTGCGCGAACATCTCGCGGTAGACGCCGAGGTGAATCGCCGGCTCGTCGTGCGCGGTCGGCACCAGGATGCTGCGCGCCGGGTCGAGACCGAGACCCAGCACCGTCGGTGAGTAGAGGTAAGTGAAGAAGATCAGCGCGTCGTATGTCTTGTGATGACGCGACAGGTAGTCCATCAGCGCCGGCGACCACGGCCCCTGCTCCTCGAGCCAGCGCATCTCGTCGTCCCGACTGTGTTCGTTGTGGAAGATCCAGTCGGAATACTGGTTGAAGCTCTTGATGTCGCGCGTTCGTGAATTGGCGAACCGGCGCACCGTCACCCCGCGGATCCGATCGGCACCTTCGGGATACTCGTTCTTCCAGGTGATGTAGTCCCGCGCGCAGGTGGTCAGAACGTCGACGTCATGCTTGGCGGCCATGCGCTCGGCGATCAGGCGGCAGTGATACTCCGACCCGCCGAGAATCTCCGCGCCGTAGCGCTGGACGATGAATGCGATCTTCACAGTCGGTTCTCCAACGCGGCTCGCCGGCCGCCGAGAGCCAGCACGCGGTCGAGCTCGCGCATGATGCGATCGTCACCGAAGTCGCGGAGCCTGCGGCGTTGCCCGGCAATGACGCGGGCCCGGAGGCCTTCGTTGTAGGCGAGCTCGCCGAGCAGTTCGGCGGCGAACTCGAGATCCTTGGGCTCGAACATCACCCCGGCCCCGTTGAGCGTGTCGGGAACCGCCGACGAGGCGTAGGCCAGCACCGGCAGGTCGGCGGCCATCGCCTCGAGCAGCGGCACGCAGAAACCTTCGTGCTCCGACAGCGAGATGTAGACGCTGGCTGCCCGGTAATACGTCGCCAGGTCCTCGTCAGGTACCGGGCCGGTGAACACGAACCGATCCGCCGGCATCTGAAACTCGGCGATCAGGGCCAGGACCATGCTGTAGTAGCGCGGCAGCACATCGGTCCGTCCGACGAAGATGAACCGATACTTCTCGTCCACGTAGCGCTTGTAGAACTCGGCCAGCCGGATGTGATCCTCGATCTTCTTGTTCGGCGCGATCCGGCCGACGAACAGGAAGTTGTGGAGGCCATCGTCGAGCATCGCGGTGAGCGCCGGCCGCGGCGGTGCGCCAGTGATACGGGCGGTGTCGATGGCAATCGGGAAGACGCCGGTATTGGCGAACCCCATCGCCTCGAGCTCGCGCCGGTTGTATTCCGAATCGCCGAGCGCGAGCTCGGTGTGGCCCACGAGCGTGAGGAGGTCCTCGCGGCCGAGCGTCGCCAACCGGAACACCCCCGGGTCGTAGGGCGCGAAGAAATGCGCGGGCGTGACATTGTGGTACTGCAGCACGCGCCCGTGCGGCAGTTGTGCGAACTCGGCCGTCATCGCCGAGACGAGCGCGAAATGGAAGATCGTCAGGTCGCCCTGGCGGGACGCCGGTTCGGCGAACGGACGAACGTCGCCGCGCAGGTCCTCGTCGATGGTCATCGCGAAGATGTCGGACCGGTGGCCCATCCCGCGCAGCAGGTCACGCACCCTGCGCGCGGAATCGCCGATGGCATCGCCCCGGTGGGCCGCCGGCACCCACTGGTTGACGATCATGGGTCCTCGCGGTTCTCGGGGTTCGCGAGGTTCGCGAGGTTCGCCGGGTTCTCCCGGTTCTCGGGGTTCTCGAGGGTCGCCGGGTTCGTGGGTGCAGGCGCACTCTCTTTCGGCAGCGCCATGAACGCGCCGGGGCGGAACGGACGCAGCTCGTCGAGCGACTCGGACTCGTGGACCTGGTCCCAGAAGTCGAACGCCACCGGGGGATGCTCGCGCCGCGGCGCGTGTTGGATCTGTTCGACGAAACGCAGCAGCGTGCCGCCGAAATCCTTCCCAATCAGGCGATCCAGCGCGGCGTCCTGCGAGTCGATGATGCGACCGGAAAGGTCCCGGTCGGTCACCACTTGATCGATCAGCGCGGCGACCCGAATCGGGTCCTTGTCGTCGTACATGATGCCGCCGCCGTCCATCGTCGAAGGAACGGCGGTCGCAGCGAAAGCGAGGACGGGTACGCCCATGTGGAACGATTCCACCAGCGGCACGCAGAATCCCTCGTGCTCGCTCGCGCACAGGAACACGTCCGCCAGCTCGTAGTACGCGGTCAGTTCGGCGTTGCTGACGTGGCCGAGGAAGTGCACGTCGGGCACGCCGAGCCTGTCGATCAGGTTCTGCAGCATCGCGACGTAGCGCTCGAAGCCGCTGTGAGCGCCGACGAGGAGGAGCCGAGACCGCGGGTTGAACCAGCGGTTGTAGGCGTGGAAAAAGCGGATGACGTCCTCGATCTTCTTGTTCGGAATGATCCGCCCCACGAACATCACGTTGACCCACGCGTCGTCGAAGAGCCCGGCCTGCATGTAGTTGGCTGGCCCGGCAAGATGCGAGAAGTCCGGGACCACTGGGAGGACGTCGGTTCGCGGGAAGCCGATCGCTTCGAGCTCCTGGCGGTTGTATTCGGAGTCACCGAGCCCGAGCTCACAGCGCGTGGCGTAGAGTCCCAGCTCCCGCCGGCCGAGATAGCAGAGCTGTACCAGGCGCGGGTGCACGTCCACGAAGTACTGGGGTGGCGTGATGTTGTGGTAGATGAGCGCCATCCGATCGGGCAGCGCGTAGGCCATCCGGGAAGCGCGCGATCCGAGCGAGAAATGGTGCAGCAGGATGTTGTCCGGGTGACTGGCTTCCGGCAGGTCGCGGTAATCCAGCGTGAGATCCTCGAGCCGCAGGTCAGCGGTCTCGACGAATATCTCCGAGTCGTAGCCGGCACCGCGAAGGACCCGCTGGATGCCCAACACCTCGTTGCCGATCGCATCGCCGTACCCGAGCGTGGCGAGCACCTGGTGGACAGCGGGCTTCACGTCAGCGGCCCCCGGGGGTGCGGCGGCGGCCGCGAAACCCTCTCCGGTCACGTCCGCGCCGTTCGCCAGCCCCGTGTTGCGGCCGCTGGCCGTCAAGCCGCGGCCGGTCCTGACGCGGCTGATCGGAGGGTCCGCGCCGCTCGACGGATGTCCTCGCCGTTACCGCCCGTGGCGCTGATATCGCGGCCGCGATCCGCGGCTCCGACGGGACGTTGCGCGGCGGCTGCGGAGCGGGCTGATCGCTGGCATCCGGCGCGGCTCCGCGCGGAAGCCGCCCGACAATGGCATCAGCGGGCTCCAGCGTCCGCCGCCGCGCGGCCCACCATCCGGGCATCGGCTCCATCGTTCGAGCGACCGGCTCTCGGCTCAGCCGCTCGAGCATGTCGATGTACTTCCGCTCGATCACCGGCCAGCTGTAATGCCGTTCGAAGTACTGCCGCCCGTTCTGGCCGAGCGTGCCCGCAAGGCTGGGCGTGCCGTCGAGCGTGCGCAGCGTCTCGAAGAACTCGCGGAACCCCGAATAGAACAGCCCGGCGTTGCTTCGCAGGCACTGTCCCTGCAGCACGTCGCACGCGGCGTTGGCGAGCACCGGCCGGCCGAGCGCCCACGCCTCGAGCGCGACCATCGACAGGCTCTCGAAGTACGACGGCATGATCAGCAGTTCCGAGGCCGCCATCGCGTCGAACTTGTCCTGGTCGGTCACGAAGCCCAGGTGGTGAATCTTGGGATGCTTGGGAACGGGAATTACCGGGTTGCCGATCAGCACCAGGTGCACGCCGTCCACCAGCGACGACGAGTAGAGCTCGAAGAACTCGAACAGCTCCTTGCAGCCCTTGTTCTCGTCGATTCGGCCGACGTAGATGGCGAAGCGTTCCCGGAGACCGAACTTCTGCCGGAAGCGGGCTGCACTGGGGTTCTCGGGAATGTCCGAGCCGATTCCGACCACGACGCCCGGCACCTCATGGTTGCCGGTTATCCCGTGAATGAGGACCCGCTCTTCGTACGAGTTGTACATGAGCGCTCGTACGCCGCGGAACACGGGATGGAACAACGCCAGTCCCAGCGCGCTATCGCGTTCGGCGGTCGGGACGAGGATAGATTTGCCCGGCACGGCGCGCGGGCCGTGGTACGAGTGGTAGTAGCGGAAGCTGAAGAAGATGAAAAAGTCGTAGATGTTTGCGCTCTGGCGAATGTAATCCACGAGCGCGGGGCTGGTTGGGCCCTCGGCGTCGAGCCACGAGAGCTCGTCCTTCAAGGAATGGGTCGTGCCGAAGACGCGTGTGGACCAGCTCGCGAACTCTTCCGGCTCACGCTCCCGCCGGACCGGGAACCGGCGCACCGGGACCCCGTGGACGGTCTCGACGCCTTGGGGGCGTTCGTTGCGCCAGGTGATGTAGTCGGTCGCGCAGGTCGTCAACACCTCGACCTCGACGTGACGGGCGAGATGTTCGGCGACATAGCGGGCGTGCAGCTCGGCGCCGCCGTTGATGTCGGCGCCGTAGCGTTGGACGACGATGGCGACTTTCACTGCTCGTCAGGGGACGAAGGCGTCTCGCCGCCGTCGCCGCCATCGTCGAAGCTGCTGATGTCGGCGGCATCGCTGCCGCCTTCGTCGGCCTGCTGGTCGGACGCGTTGGACTCCGACCCCGCGCCGGCGGTACCGCCCTCGCGGTTGCCGCGGCGCCCGCGGCGGCGCCGGCGGCGTCTCCTTGCGCTGCCCTCGGCGTCGGACCGGACCGCGCCGGTCTGCGGTTCGATGGCGCCCTCGGAACCGTCGGCGACCACCCCTTCGGTCGCCGCGCCCGCCGCTACCTCGGGGAGCGCTTCGCGGCGCTCGCGAGGCCGCATCGCCTCAGGACGGTACTGAACGACACCTTCGAGGGCGCGGACCCGCCGTTCGCTGAAGTCGAGCCGGCTCGAGAGCGACTCGACCCGCATCCGCAGGTTCTTCACCTCGATGCTCATGCGCGTCGTCTCGAGCACGAGGTTGTGCAGGACCTCGTAGTAGAGCGCGTTCCACTCGGCACGCTCGACGCGGCGGGTCGCATCGCGCTTCAGGAGGTCGACGTTGAACTGCGCCTGGGTGTGCAGGATCTGGTTCAGCGTGTTCGGATTGAAGAACAGCTTCAGGATCGGCATGAGCAGCCGGCGGATGAAGCGCAGCGGCGCCCTGTGAGAGGCAAAGAGCGTCTGATCGTCGAACGTGTAGGGCGCCTGGAACGCGTCCGGCTCCACGTTGATCGCAGGGCGGCTCCGGCGGAACTGCTCCAGCAGGTCGGAGCGGAGGTTCTTCGGATCCAGGAACTTCTCGAGGCGGACGTTGGCCAGCTCGCGGATCTGTTCTTCGGTGTAGTCCACTCCGCGCTTCTCGGCGATGCGCCCGCGGATCTGCTTCATGATCTGCTCGACGTCCACCGATTCGGATCGGATGTTGAAATCGGCCATGGAACTCCTCACGCCGCCGAGCGCGGCGGCTCGTGCCGCCGGCGGCTGGCAAATTCGGGTGCTTCCTTCAGGCAGGTGCCCAGGATGCCGAGCGACAGGCCGAATGCCCGCCATCCGGTGCGCGTGACTGCGGCCGGCTCGTCGCCGACCTGCGCAAAGCCGTTCGCATCGGGGGTCAGCTGTTCCCAGTTCTCGAACAGCCGTCCCCAGGGACTGCCCAGGACGGGCTTCATCTGGCGCTCCGCGAGCAGCGGGTACCAGAAGCTGTCGTGATAGAGGACGCTGGCGAGATAGGCCCACGGCGCCAGCACGGTTTTCAGCGACCACTCGATCGGCGTGCGCAGCGGTCCCCAGTAGATCTTGTGTTGCATCCGGGCCGGGAAGGTCATCTTGCGGAACGGCCCGACGAAGTTCCACGATTCGTTGGCGGCTGAGGTGTCGCCGACGATCTCGATCTCGCGGGGATCGCCGCAGCCCAGTCCGGCGTCGTGGGCCAGCCGGATGTACTTGATCGACAGCGGATCGAAACCCATGAGCCGGGCCGCGACCGCGTCGATCGCGACCTGATCGCGCGCTGGCCAGAATCACGTTCTTGACGTGTGGCATCATGCAGCGGGGGCCCGGCCCGTCGCCGGCGAACGTCCCGTCCATCACGGCGAACACGCCACGGTGAATCTTCTGCTGGATCATCAGCAGATCGACCAGCGTCTCGTGGATCACCGGGTGGGTCCAGTGACGATGCTCGTTGAGCAGGCCGCCGAAGGCGTTCTTCATCGCGCCGGTCGTGGTCGTGAAGACGTGGGTCTTCACGGTCGGCAGGTGAATGATGTTCTCGCCGATGAACCGGCGCGGAATCATGAATCCGTCGGGATAGACCTCGTTCAGGCAGAGGAACCGCTTCGCGAGGTCGCCGACTGCGTCACGGACGTTGATCCACGGCTCGTCGCCCTCGTAGAGGTGAACGTTTCGCAGACCGTGGGCTTCGACGACCGGCAGCTGCTTGTTCTCGCGCTCGCCAAGGTGGGCGTCGATGACGACGGTGCGGTTGTGGCAGGCGTGAATCCGCTCGCGGCGCATAGCCGTCGGCGAGCATCGCCCGGATCACGCCGTCGAGCTGCCACGGAGTGGTGGAGGAGCCCGGGAAGAAGAAATGCCACGAGATGTTGACCTTGAGCGCGGTCTCGGCGTCCGTGGCGACAACGTCCTGGTAGCCGCGCCAGGTTCATCAGCGTGTGATAGTCCCGAAGGACCGTCGCGGGCGACGTCCTCAGGATCGCGACTGTGGAGCGTGCCATGGGCCGGTCATGATCCGAACGGCCGATAGATGATGGCGACGACTGCCAGGCCCCATAACGCGACGCAGGCGAGCAGCGGACGATCGGTCAGCAGCATCGTCCGACGGGTTCCCGCCGCCGTCCTTGCGATGCACGATGTAGAGGTATCGGAAGAGTGCCGTAGATCGGGAACGGCACCGTCAGCACGAGCCAATGCGTCCCGAAGCGGGCCTCGGTGTTCGGGGTCCAGGCAGTAGATGATGTAGGCCACCAGCGTGGACGCGGCGACCACCGCAATCATCTGATCGAGCAGATACGGATCGTAATCCTCCAGAATGCGGCGATGGTCGCGGGCCCCGCCAGCGAGCAGCGTGAATTCGTGCCGCCGCTTGCTGAGGCCCAGGAACAACGCCAGCAGGATCGTGCAGACCAGCAACCACTCGCTGATCGGCACCGAGATCACCAGGCCGCCGGCCACGGCGCGGAGCACAAACCCCGCGGCAATCGTCATCAGGTCGAGGATGACGACGTGCTTCAGCCAGCGGCTGTACGCCGCCTGCAGGACGACGTACGCAAGCGCACACCACCCGAACGCGGGCTCGCAGCCAGAATGCCGCGCCGACGCCGGCCGCGATCAGCACGATCGCGAGCACGAGCGCCGTCGCGACCGGGAGCGCCCCCGACGCAATCGGCCGCCGCGACTTGATCGGATGCTGCCGATCGGCCTCGCGGTCCGAAACGTCGTTGACGAGATAGACCGCTCCGGACAGCCCGCAGAAAATCAAAAAGGCCGCCAACGCAAGCGCGACGGCGGCCGGGTCGAGCAATCGGCGCGCGAAGATCAGCGCCGCAAAGACAATGAAGTTCTTGGTCCACTGTTCGGGCCGGAGCGCAACGAGCACGCTCGGCGCCCCGGACCGGCGCTCCACTTTACTTGTAGCTCGAGACGGCTTCGGACTCCGAGTCGTAAGTCTCGAATACCGTCAACAGCTTCGTGATCGACAGCAGATCCTCGATACGCTTGGTCAGGTTGAGCAGCTTGAGGCTGCCTCCCTGCCGGCTCACCGTGGTGTAGGTGCGGACGACTTCGCCGAGACCCGCGCAGTCGATGTACGGCACACCCTCGAGATTGAGCAACAGCTTCTTCTTGCCGCCCGCCAGCAGGCTGTTGATCTTGTCCTTCAGCAACTCGTCGCCCTCGCCGAGGGTCATCTTGCCCTTCAGGTCGAGAATGGTGACGTCATTCAGCGTGCGCTCGGCGATTTCCATGCCCCGTGTCCCCTGACTCTGGTTGAAACCCTTGAAAACCGGGCTCTTATGGCCCGTAAAAGGTGCCGAATCTTACCACACGCTAATCGGTTTCCCGGCGCATCTTCTTCCGGTTCCGCTTCCGCGCCAGCGCCTGCTTGGCGCGGCGCTTGTCACCCGGCTTCAGATAGAAGGAGTGCTTCTTGATGTCCTTGATGATGTCCTCCTGCTGCACCTTCCGCTTGAAGCGCCGCAGGGCACTCTCGATGGACTCACCTTCCTGAATCTTGACTTCGGCCATAGCACTCACCCCCTTTCTGGCTGGGATTTGCCGGTCGAAACCGGCAGGCGACCGGCGTACCCGCTCCGGGACGCTACGGTCAAGCATGCTAGGCTACCACATCGGAGGCGAGGAGACAGGAGAGAGGAGGTAGGAATTGAAGCCATGGACAAGCCGCAAGTCATTTGTTAGCAATTAGTTACAACATGCAGACGGCATTGCGCGCGAGTCCCGCTTCTCCTCCGATCCGCCTCTGACCTCTAGCTCCTAACTCCTATCTTCTATCTCCTGTCCAATGCGTATCCTAGTAATCGGTTCCGGCGCGCGCGAGCACGCCCTCTGCTGGCGGCTTGCCCTGGATCCGGGAGTCGAGCGCGTCTGGTGCGCGCCCGGCAATGCCGGTATCGCAAGAACCTTCCCGACCGAACCGCTTGCGCTGTCGGATCCCGATGCCGTGACTGGGCCTGAGCGAGCGCCTCGGCATCGATCTCACTGTCGTCGGGCCGGAGGCGCCGCTGGCCGCGGGAGTCGCCAATCGGTTTGCGGACGCGAATCGGCCGTTGTTCGGCCCGACGCGCGAGGCGGCGCAGCTCGAGACGAGTAAGGCGTTCGCCAAGGACTTCATGGCCCGCCACGGCGTGCCCACGGCGCGGTATCGGGTGTGTCATTCCGCTGACGAGGCGCTCGATCTCGTCCGCTCCGAGGCGCTCGGGTCGGCGGTCGTCGTGAAGGCGGACGGGCTTGCCGCCGGCAAGGGCGTTGTCGTCGCCGAGAATTCGCGGATAGCGGAGGAGGCGGTCCGCTCGACGATGGTGGATCGCGCGTTCGGCGATGCCGGAGCGCGCGTCGTCCTCGAAGAACGATTGCGAGGACCGGAGGTGTCTTTTTTCGTTCTCGCCGACGGAGAAGGTTGCCAGCCGCTGGTGTCGGCTCAGGATCACAAGCGCATCTTCGACGGCGACGAAGGACCAAATACCGGCGGCATGGGCGCCTTCGCGCCGAGCCCGCTGGCCGATTCGCGGCTCGAGTCGAGGATCAGGCGCGAGATTGTCGAGCCCGTCCTCCGCGGCATGGCGAGCGAGGGCAACCCGTTCCGAGGGTTCCTGTACTGCGGCCTGATGTTGACCGCCGACGGTCCCAAGGTGATTGAGTTCAACGTGCGGTTTGGCGATCCGGAAGCGCAGGTGGTCCTGCCGCTGCTCGACGAGCCGCTCGCAGCGCGGCTGCTGGCCGCGGCGGAAGGCCGGCTCGGCGATCAAGGTTGGGAGGCTGGCCGAACGCGCGCCACCGGCGTGGCGGTTGGAGTGGTGCTCGCCGCGCGCGGCTACCCGGGGGAAGTCGAAACTGGCCAGCGCATTAAGGGACTCGATCGACTAACCGCCGAGTTCCCAGATGTACTCCCTTTTTATGGCGGTGTGAAGGGCGATAGCGATCACCTGACCACCGCGGGCGGGCGCGTGATGACGGTGGTCGCGCGCGCGGCCACCTACGAAGCCGCAATCCGCCGCGCCTACGAGGCGGCGTCGGTCGTTCGGTTCGACGGGATGCAATACCGGCGAGACATCGGCCGCAAGGCGCTCACTCGCCAGGCAGGAGCGCTTTGAGCGCGTCGTCGATGTGGCCGCGGAACGTTTCGGTGGAATGCCCCTCGGGCACTTCGACGTAGGTGACCGCCCCGGTTCCGATGTCGAGAGCGGTGCTGAGCTTGCGGCCGCCGATGGCCATCGAATCGTAGGTACCGGCCAGGACGAAAAACCGGACCGCGCGAATCGCCTGCTGCCCCTTGGCCTGGTTGGTGATGATGGTCGGCGTCTGCTCCGGAGGGGCAAGGGCCGCGCAGAGACCGAACACCGCGGGGTATTCTACGACCAGATCGACCGCGCCGTAGGCCGACAGCGAGCTGCCGAGCACCACTCGTTTTTCTGGCGCCGGGAACGTGCGGAAGCGCTTGTCCACGAGCGGCACCAGCTCGGTCGCCATGAAGGCGCGCCAGCGCGGGTTGCGTGTGTATTCTTCCTGCCGTTCGGCGGGCTCGACGAACACCGCGACGATCGGGGGAATCGATTTGCGCGCGATCAGCCGATCGAGAATCGTCGGCGTCCGCATCCGCTCCACGTAGTTGGCGCCGTCCAGCACGTAAAGAACCGGATACCAGTCCTTGCTCGAGTCGTAGCCGGGCGGAGTGTAGAACCACACGCGACGCGGGCTGCCCAGCCACTTCGAAGGGACCGCTTCGCCGGTCACCGTTCCGGCCGGCACCTCCGCCGTGTCGTCGATCTCGGGCTGCGCAATCCACTGAGGCATTCGCAATTCGGACCGCGGACCGGCAAACGCGCTCACCATGCGTGGGTTCTTCGGATCCGGAATCGCTTCGGTCTCGAATAGCAACACGTACTCGACTCGCGCGTTCGTATAGATCGACGCTTCGAGATACGACCAATCCGTGCCCTCGATGCGCGTGGGCACGCCTACGGACGGATCAAGCCCGTTTGCCGCCGCTGCCCAGTTGTTGAAGTCGCCGACAATGCGCGGGGTGGCGCCGCCGCGATCCTGGACCAGGAACACGGCCTTTGACTGGTGCTCGATGATGGGTGTCCCGCCATGGGCCGCGATGAAGTGTTCGATCGCCGGGCCCCGCCGCGTGGCATCGAGCGACGCGGCCTGACTCAGCAACTCCTTCAGCGTCCGCGGCTCTGACGGACGGCACGCAGTGAACAACCCTCCCGCCAGGGCGATGACGCCGAGCAGGCCTGCCGTCGATACCCGCAGCCTCACGCCCCCAGTGCCTCCGAAAGGCGCTGCGCGGGGGACTTCCTGCCCTGGCCTTCGACGATCAGCTGACCGCAGGCGGCGCGAATGTCGCGGCCCCGGCTCTTACGAACCGACACGGGCACGCCGCGATCCGCGAGAATCCGCGCAAAGCGATCGACCGCGCTGTCGGCAGGCCGTTCGAAGGGGATGCCGGCGGCGGCATTGAGCGGAATGAGGTTTACCTTCCCCTTTATCCCTGCGAGCAGCCGTACGAGCCGGCGCGCGTCGTCCGGCGAGTCGTTGACGCCCGCGAGGAGGACATATTCAAAGGTGATCCGGCCTCGCTTCGACACTGGAAAGCGCTGGCATGCCTCGAGCACGTCTTCGAGGGAGTATTTTTTCGTCGGCGGCACGAGCGCGGTTCGCTGCTCCTCGCTGGTCGCGTGCAGCGAAATCGCGAGGTTGGGCATGATCGGCTCGCTGGCCAGCCGGTCGATCATCGGCACCAGCCCGACCGTGGATAGCGTTACGCGTCTCGGATTGACCGCCAGGCCGTGTTGGTTCGCCAGCAGCCGCAGTGACTTCATCGTTTCGTCGTAATTGTGGAGCGGCTCGCCCATCCCCATCAGAACGATGTTGAAGGACTTGTCGAGCATGTCGAGAGCCCTGGCGAGCACGCGGACCTGTCCGGCGATTTCTCCAGCGGTCAGGTGGCGAACCAGCCCCATCTTGCCGGTCAGGCAGAACGCGCACCCCATGGCGCACCCCACCTGGGTGGAGACGCAGAAGGTTTGCGCCGGCGTATCAGGAATGAACACCGACTCGATCTGGCGGCCATCTCCGAGATGGAGCACGAACTTCCGGGTCCCGTCCTCCGATAGCGCCTGGTGCGCGATCTGGGGGGTGCCGATCGTGGTCCCGGACGCCAGATCGTCGCGCAGCGACCGGGAAAGATCGGTCATTGCGGCGACATCGGTCACCCCCTTGCGCCAGATCCAGCGGTAGATCTGCCGCGCGTGAAACCGTGGATGCCCACGGGCCACGAGGAAGTCCTCGAGAGCCGCCAGCTCGACATTGGCGAGATCGAGGAAAGGGACGTCGGCCACGCCTCAGTCTAACGTCGGTTCGCGTGCTATAATCATTCCCTTGTGCTGCAATCACTTAGCAGCACATCACCACGGTGTCCGATCCCAGCATCTGCCGCGACGTCCTGGTCAATGGTGTGCGCTTCGTCACCGAGCGTATGCCACATGTCCGCTCAGTGAGCATCGGCGTGTGGTTGTCGCGAGGGTCGCGCCACGAACCCGCCACACACGCCGGCATCGCGCACTTCGTCGAGCACATGCTGTTCAAGGGCACCGATCGGCGGACCGCCGAAAGCATCGCCCAGGAGGTGGACTCGATAGGCGGGCAACTCGATGCCTTCACCTCGAAGGAGTATGCCGGCTATTACATGAAGGTGCTCGACGAGCACCTGCCGGTGGCGGTGGACGTTCTCGCCGATCTCGTCTCGCATCCAACCTTTGACGCCGTCGAGATCGAGAAGGAACAGAAGGTCGTGCTTGAGGAGATCAAGATGGTCGAGGACACCCCCGACGATCTGGTCCACGAGCTGTTCGCCGAAGGGTTCTGGCCGGATCACCCGCTGGGGCGGCCGATCCTCGGGATCCCGTCGTCGGTGTCGGCGCTCGACAAGGACGCTCTTCGGGCCTACTTCGCCGATACCTATGCCGCACCGAACATGTCGGTGGTCGCGGTCGGCAACCTCGAACACGGGGCGGTGAAGCGGTTGATGGAAACCGCGCTCGCCGACGTGCCGCTTCGCGGCCAGCCGGTGGACGTGCGGCCTCCGACGGTTGCCCAGAACACGCTGGTCCGACGCAAGGAGCTCGAGCAGAGTCACATCTGCCTCGGCATGCCGGCCCTGGCCCAGAGCGATCCCGATCGCTACGTCAGTTACGCGCTGAATACCGTGCTTGGCGGGTCGATGAGCTCGCGACTGTTCCAGAATGTCAGGGAGAAGCGCGGCCTCGCCTACGCGGTGTTTTCCGGGCTCTCGGCCTACACCGACTCCGGGGCGCTGAGCATCTACGCCGGCTGCGCCAACGATGCGGTGTCCGAGCTGATCGACGTGGTCGTCGGCGAGCTCCGGCAGATGCGCGACGAACGGGTCGGCGACGTCGAGCTGCGGCGCGCGAAAGATCACCTGAAGGGCTCGCTGATGCTCAATCTCGAGAGCACCTCGAGCCGCATGTCGCACCTGGCGCGGCAGGAGATCTATCGGGATCGCACCGATACGCTCGACGAGATGCTGGCGGCGATCGAGCGGGTGACGGTTGACGACGTGCACCGGCTGTCAGAGCTGTTCTTCGCCAGGGGCACCCTCGGGGTGACAGTGCTTGGCAACGTGAACGGCCTCGAAGTGACGCGCGAGCAGCTGGCCGTCTGATCGGCATCGAAGGAGTAGAGCGCCAGATTCGATGATTCCTCGTTACACACACCCTGAAATGGGCGCGATCTGGAGCGACGAGCGGCGATATGAGAGTTGGCTCCAGGTCGAACTGGCGGCCGCCGACGCGATGGCCGCTGCCGGACTGGTGCCCGAGGATGCCGCCCGCGAGCTTCGGGCCAAGGCCACTTTCGACATCGCACGGATCGAGGAAATCGAAAAGACGACGCAGCACGACGTGATTGCCTTCACCACGTCGGTTGCCGAGAAGGTCGGGCCCGCGGCGCGCTGGCTGCACTTCGGCCTGACTTCGTCCGACGTCGTCGACACTGCTCAGGCGCTGCAGATGGTGCCGGCCTGCGACCTGACGCTCGTCAACCTGCGCGGGCTGGCCGACGCCGTCAAGGTCCGGGCCGTCGAGCATCGAACCACACCGATGATCGGGCGCACCCACGGCGTGCACGCCGAGCCGATGACGTTCGGCCTGAAGATGGCGATGTGGTACGCGGAGATCCAGCGCGACATCGCGCGTGTCGAGCGGGCCCGCGAGACCATTCGGGTCGGCAAGATCTCCGGCGCGGTCGGGACCTTCGCGCACTTGGATCCGGCGATCGAAGTCGACGTCTGCCGCAGACTTGGACTGGAGCCGGCACCGATCTCCTCGCAGGTGATCCAGCGCGATCGCCACGCGGAGCTTCTCGGTGCGCTGGCGATCACTGCTGCGTCGCTCGAGAAGTTCGCGCTCGAGATCCGCGGTTTGCAGAAGACGGAGATCGGCGAGGTCGAAGAGCCGTTCGGCAAAGGGCAGAAGGGCTCGTCGGCGATGCCCCACAAGCGGAACCCGATCGGCTGCGAGCAGGTGGTCGGGCTGGCCCGCTTGATTCGCGCCAACGCGATGGCGGCGCTCGAGAACGTCGCCCTGTGGCACGAGCGCGATATCTCGCACTCGTCGGTCGAACGCGTGATCCTGCCGGACAGTTTCATTGCACTGGATCACATGCTGCGCCGGTTCACGCGCATCGTCGCCGGGATGGTGGTGTATCCCGATCGCATGCTCGAGAACCTCAATCGTTCGCGTGGGGTGGTGTTCTCGGGGCAGGTGCTGCTGGAGCTTGCCCGCCGCGGCATCTCGCGCGAGCAGGCTTACGAATGGGTCCAGCGGAATGCAATGCGCGCATTTCACGAGCAGCGCGACTTCAAGCCATTGGTCAAGGCCGATCCGGACGTCACGGGCGTGCTGGCCGAGGCGGACATCGACAAGGCGTTCGACCTGGACGAGCAGCTGCGGAACGTGGATGCGATCTTCAATCGCGTCTTCAACGGCAGCTGGTGACGATGCCGGCCGGGCCAGCAGCGGTGGCGGGGGCCGTCGGTGCCTGACCTGCCCGCTCGCAGCCGCCGGACCATTGGCATGGCGCTCGCTGGGGAGCGCAGGGTTCATGCTGGTCATGGCTTTCGTGATCTACGCCGGATTTATCGTCGTTGGCCGAGTTCAAGGACGTGATGGCGTCGGTGCTGGGCGGGTTAGCGGTGGTCGATCTGCTGCTGGGTTTGTGGTTCTATCGATCCTCGCTATCCTCGTGAGAGAGACGGCGGTTAGTAGGCTTCGGTCCCCGCTCGAGTCGGGGCGTGTGACGGGCCGCGACCCGTCCGGAGTTGCTGATGTTCGACAAACTTCATGAAGCCTGCGGCGTGTTCGGGATCTATGGGCACCCCGAAGCCTCCAAGCTGACGTATCTCGGGCTCTACGCGCTGCAACACCGGGGGCAGGAGAGTGCAGGAATCGCCTCGTCTGACGGGGCCCGGGTTCGTACCATTCGTAAGATGGGTCACGTCGCCGACATCTTCGACGAGCCCACCCTGGCGGAGCTGCCCGGTTACGTCGCGATCGGCCACACGCGCTATTCGACCGCCGGCGAGAGCAAGTTGGGCAACGCGCAGCCGATTCTCATCGATTGCGTGCACGGGCAGATCGGCGTCTGCCACAACGGCAACATCGTGAATGCCAACGAGATCCGCGAGCGGCTCGTGCGCGCCGGTTCCATCTTCCAGAGCAACAGCGACACGGAGGTGGTGTTGCACCTCTACGCGCGCTCCCAGGCGGGGACCTTCGAGGACGCGATCGTCGAGTCGGTGACGCAGCTGACGGGAGCGTTCTCGCTCGCACTGATCACCCGCGACCACCTGATCGCGGTGCGCGATCCGCACGGGTTCCGGCCGCTGGCCCTCGGCCGGCTTGGCGACACGTGGGTTGTCTGCTCCGAGACCTGCGCGCTGGATTTGATCGGCGCAACCTACGTGCGAGACGTCGAGCCTGGCGAAATGATCGTCGTTGGCGCGGAAGGTATGCGCTCGATCCGGCCCTTTCCGCCGTCTCGCCTGTCGCATTGCATCTTCGAGCATGTCTACTTCGCGCGGCCGGACAGCGAGGTGTTCGGCCAGAGCGTCAACGAAGTCCGCACCCAACTTGGCCGCCGGTTGGCGCGCGAGACAGCGGTACCGGCCGATGTCGTCGTGCCGGTGCCAGACTCGGGAGTGTGCGCGGCGACCGGTTACGCAGAAGAAACCGGCGTGCCGATGCGCTTCGGCCTGATTCGCAACCACTACGTCGGCCGGACGTTCATCGAGCCGGCACAGGCGATCCGGCACTTCGGCGTCAAGGTGAAGCTGAACCCGGTCAAGAGCATCCTGAAGGGGCAGCGGGTCGTGCTGATCGACGACTCGATCGTGCGCGGCACCACCAGCCGCAAGATCGTCAAGATGGTCCGAGCGGCGGGCGCGCGCGAAGTCCACGTTCGTATCAGCTGTCCGCCGACGATCTCGCCGTGCTTCTACGGCGTGGACACACCGCGCCGAAGCGAGCTGATCGCGGCGACGCACTCGCTCGAGGAGATTCGGCGATATCTGGCCGCCGATTCGCTCGGATACCTCAGTCTCGAAGGTTTGGTCGAGTCGGTCCGCGGCGGCGATCGCTCCTACTGCACGTCCTGCTATACGGGCAAGTATCCCGTGGCCTTCCCGCAGGACCAGAGCGCGTATCTGCAGCTCACCCTCAAGCTCAATGAACAGCCGGCGCCGCTGCCGCAGGAAGAGACGGAGCCGGTGGCATGAGCCGGCGGCTGAAAGACGCCGCCTGAAAGCAGAAGGCACTAAGCACAACCCAAGAGGCAGAAACAGTGAGAGGTGTGAAGTGAGAAGGAGAACGCGGACCGCCGCGCTGGCCCTGCTGCTCGCGACCGCCTCGATCGTCGCAACCGCCGGTGCACAGGAGCGCGGGCCGACGCCGGCGTCGCCGCAGGAT
Source organism: uncultured Acidobacteriota bacterium (assembly GCA_963709325.1). Taxonomy (GTDB): domain Bacteria; phylum Acidobacteriota; class Vicinamibacteria; order Vicinamibacterales; family UBA2999; genus VFZN01. Next base: position 3,506,175 of record CAVPVV010000003.1, read on the forward strand.
CTACAGGCGGCCGTGGGCAAGCTCGGGGATATCGACTACGCCACGCGGGTGAAGGCGGGGCGGGTGATTCGGCGTGCGCCGGGCGCCGCGGCGGTTCCAGTCCTGCTCCAGGCGGCTCGCGAACACGCCGACGGCTACATCCGGTTCAAGGCATTGGTCCTGCTCGTCGGTTTCGCCGATCCGCGCACGCTCGACGCGATGGAGGAGTCGCTCGGTTCGCCGAACGATCGGCTGCGCGAAGTGGCTTATGGCTTCTTCGAGCACGAGCCGGCGCCCCGGCTGGCGCCGCGACTGCTCACGGCGCTTGACAAGGAGACGGGCGAGTTCGTGCGGCCGTCGCTGGTCCGAGCGCTCGCTGCGATGGCGCCGACGAACCCGCAGGTTCGCGACGCGCTGATTCGCGACGCGATGCGCGGCCAGGATTACTTCCGGAGCTCGGTGATCGAAGCACTCGGCGACTACAAGATCGCCACCGCGCTGCCGCGCCTGCTCGAGATTGCAAAGGTCGAGGGACCGCTACAGGACGATGCGGTGCTCGCGCTCGGCAAGCTGGGTGACAAGGCCGCGCTCGGCACGCTCGCGGAGTTGCAGCGGACCGGCTCGCAGGTGCTCCAGCCGTCGGTGGCGGCGGCCATTTGCACGCTTGGCCAGAACTGCTCGTCGCATCTCGAGTTCATCCAGAAGACGCTCGGCTTCGCCGAGGACTTTCCCGGCTACCAGGACCTGATTCGCAGCTCCGCGGCGGGGTTGGCCGCGATCGGCGCCGGTGGCAATGGCGAGGCGGTGACGATTCTGCTCGACATCGGTGTGCCGTCAGAGGATCCGCTCCGCGCGCCGGTGGCTCTGGCGCTCGGCCAGATCGCACTGCGGAACTCCCCGGCGCTCTTGAAGGTGCTTGAAGCGCGGAAAGACCGAGATCAGGCCGTGTCGCTGCTCGCCGAGGGCTTCGACATGCTCGAGGAAGATCTCGAGGAAGAGCGCTTCTTCGCCCTGGTGCGCCGCACCTACTGGGCCGCCCCGGACAAGTCGCCGACTCGCGCCTTGTGCGAGTATCTGATCGCGAAGCTGGACTTCTAACCAGGAGGGAGGAGGCAGGAGGGAGGAGGGAGGAGACAGGAACGCAAGGCAATGCTCTTCTGGGTCCCGGCTGCTGGGTACTTCCTATCTCCTGTCTCCTAACTCCTAACTCCTGCTGTGGCGTGATGATGGACTACAAGTCTTCGGGCGTTGACATCGATGCCGGCAATGAGACCGTGCGGCGGATCAAGAGCCTGGCGCGAGCGACGTTCACGCCAGGGGTGTTGAGCGAGATCGGATCGTTCGGCGGCCTGTTCACCATGGGAACGTCGTGGCGCGACCCGGTGCTCGTGTCGAGCGCCGACGGCGTCGGGACGAAGCTCAAGATCGCGTTCATGACCGGGCGGCACGACACGATCGGCATCGACCTCGTGAATCACTGCGTCAACGACATCCTCGTCCAGGGCGCGGTTCCGCTTTTTTTCCTCGACTACCTGGCCACTGGCAAGTTGTCGCCAGATGTTGCTGAGCAGATCGTCAAGGGACTGGCGAGAGGGTGCCAGGACAACGGCTGCGCGCTGCTGGGTGGCGAGACCGCGGAGATGCCGGGGTTCTACGCGGACGGAGAATACGACGTTGCCGGGTTCATTGTCGGGGCCGTGGAACGCGACCAGCTGATCACGGGGAAGACCATCGCTCCGGGCGATGTGCTGCTCGGGGTTCCCTCATCGGGGCTGCACACGAACGGATACTCGCTCGCCCGCAAGATTGCGTTCGATAAGCTCGGTCTCACGGTTGACAGCCACGTTCCCGACCTCGGCGAGACGGTTGGAGATGCTTTTCTCCGTCCGCATCGCAGCTATCTGCAGGTGATCGCGCCGCTCCTCGGACGCGGATCGATCAAGGGCATGGCTCACATCACCGGCGGCGGCATTACCGACAACTTGCCGCGAGTGCTGCCAGATGGCACCTGCGCCCGCATCGACCGCCGCGCCTGGCGGACACCGACGCTGTTCCGCTGGCTCGGCGAAGCCGGCTCGGTGCCTGAGATGGATCTACGCCGCTCGTTGAACATGGGGATCGGCCTGATCCTCGTCGTGGCGGCCGCGGACGTCGACGCGACGCAATCGGCGCTTCTGAACGCCGGCGAAGCAAATGCGGTCGTGATCGGAACCATCGAGGTTGGTGGCGACGGAGTGCATTACGTGTGACCCGCCGGCTCGGGGTGCTCATTTCCGGGCGCGGGTCGAACCTTCAGGCGATCCTGGCGGCAATCGACCGCGGCGATCTCGATGCCGAGGTCGGGATTGTGGTTTCCAACAGGGCTGACGCACCAGGGTTGTCATATGCACGGGCGGCCGGGACTGCGACCGAAGTGTTGGATCACCGGCAGTTCCGGACGCGTGATGACTACGACGCGGCGATGGTCGAAAGGCTCCGCGCTCACGATGTCGGGCTGGTGTGCCTGGCGGGGTTCATGCGCCTGCTTGGGCCGGCGTTCGTGCAAGCCTTCCCGGACGCCATCCTCAACGTGCACCCTTCGTTGCTGCCGGCTTTCCCGGGGCTCGACCCGCAACGTCAGGCGTTCGAGCACGGCGTAAAGGTGGCCGGCTGCACCGTTCACTTCGTGAACGAGGAGCTCGATGCTGGACCGATCGTGCTGCAGACAGCGGTCGCCGTGCTGCCCGAGGACACCGCCGAGTCGTTGGCAGCGCGCATTCTGGTGGAGGAGCATCGCCTCTACCCGCGCGCGATTGCGATCGTGCTTTCCGGCCGATGGCGGATAGACGGGCGCCGCTTCGTCGACCTCACGTCTTCATTCGGAGCGTGAGCACCGAAACATCGGGTGGACAGTTGATGCGGACGGGCACATAGACGGTGCCCACGCCCCGGCTGACGTAGACGGTGGCGTTGCCTTCGCGTCCAGTACCGGCGAGCACCGGAAACTTCCGCCCGGCAATGGCCCCGACTCCGGGCAGCAGCACCTGTCCCCCGTGGGTGTGGCCGGAGAGAACCAGCTGCACGTCGAAGGCCGCCGCTTCAATCAGGCGCCGAGGATCGTGCGCGAGCAGGAGCGTGGTTCCAGAGGTGCCGTTCAGGACGCGGGCAAGCTCCGAGGGGCGGCGCGTCCAGAATCGCACTCCGGCGATCTCGAGCGGTTCGCCCTTGATCATCACCCTGGTGCGCTGGTCCTTCAGCACGGTGAAGCCCTTCTGCTCGAGCGCCGCCGGCATGTCGCGATCATCGTCGTGATTGCCGAGCACGGCGAACGAACCAAACCGAGCATTGGCAAGTGGCGCGAGCAACTCGGCAACCGGCTCCATGAACTCACGCTCGAGGAACGAGACGTAGTCACCGCCGAGAACGATCAGATCGGACCGGCTCTGGCGGAGCATCTCGACCGCGCGGGCCACGTGATCGGTTGGGACGCTGTCACTGTGGTGCACGTCGGTGATCAACCCGATCCGCAGTCCCTCCATCGCGGGTGGAAGACCGATCACCTCGACGTCGTTCTCGACGAGACGGATCTGGTGGCGCTCGTACGCGACGCCATAGGACACTGTCCCGGCGCCGAGCCCGACACCGCTCGCGACCATCGCTCTCAGCGCGCTGCGCCGCGAGATGTCCATTGAGGGCAGTATAGTTAACCAGAATGCAGCTCATCGACGAGTTGATGTGGCGTGGGCTCGTGTCGGAGCAGACCGAGGGGCTGCGCGAAACGCTGGCCCGCGAACGCGTGACCGCGTATATCGGCTTCGATCCCACCGCCGCCAGCCTGCATGTCGGCTCGCTGCTGACGATGCTGAAC
>CAVPVV010000003.1:3515000-4635829 GCA_963709325.1 uncultured Acidobacteriota bacterium
AAGAAAGCGTAATAGCTCACTGGTCAAGTGGCTCTGGGCCGACAATGTAACGGGGCTCAAGCATAGGACCGAAGTCGATGAATAGCGGATCTTGCGAGGTCCGCAATTGGTAGAGGAGCGTTCTCTTCGCCGCGAAGTCAGACCGTGAGGACTGGTGGAGCGGAGAGAAGTGACCCTGCCGGCATAAGTAGCGAGAAGGGAAGTGAGAATCTTCCCCGCCGTAAGCCTAAGGATTCCTGAGGTAGGTTCGTCCGCTCAGGGTTAGTCGGGAGCTAACGCGAGGCCGAAAGGCGTAGCGGATGCACATCCGGTTAATATTCCGGAACTACCAGACGATCGTTATCACGATGGGGGGACGCAGGAGGCTAACCAGGCCCGGGTTTGGATGTCCGGGTTGAGGCCTGTAGGGGGAACCAGCAGGAAAATCCGTTGGTTCACATTCCCTGAGGGGTCGAAGCGACGCCGCAAGGCGATAAAGCTGGTGACGCCACGCTGCCGAGAAAAGCCTCTAAGGAGATCGTTTGGTACCCGTACCGCAAACCGACACAGGTAGGCGAGGAGAAAATCCTCAGGCGCAAGTGAGAATCCACGTTTAGGAACTAGGCAAAATTACCCCGTAACTTCGGGAGAAGGGGTGCTCCGTTATTGTTAGTGGCCTCGCGCCACGAAGCATGAAGGAGTTGCAATAAAGAGGGTCAAGCGACTGTTTACTAAAAACACAGGGCTCTGCTAAGTCGAAAACGACGTATAGGGTCTGACGCCTGCCCGGTGCCGGAAGGTTAAAAGGAGAGGTCAGCCGCAAGGTGAAGCTTTGAATTGAAGCCCCGGTAAACGGCGGCCGTAACTATAACGGTCCTAAGGTAGCGAAATTCCTTGTCGGGTAAGTTCCGACCTGCACGAATGGCGTAACGATTTGACCGCTGTCTCAACGTGGAGCGCTGCGAATTTGTGGTACCGGTGAAGACGCCGGTTGCCCGCCGTAAGACGAAAAGACCCCGTGCACCTTTACTGCACCTTAGTAGTGAATGTCTGCGCCGTATGCGCAGGATAGGTAGGAGACTATGATCCCAGGCTCTCGGGCTTGGGGGAGTCAACGGTGAGATACTACCCTTACGACTCGGACGTTCTAACCGCAACCCGTCATCCGGGTTCGGGACACTGCTAGGCGGGTAGTTTGACTGGGGCGGTCGCCTCCTAAACGGTAACGGAGGCGCACGAAGGTTCGCTCAGGCTGTTTGGAAATCAGCCCTAGAGTGCAAAGGCATAAGCGAGCTTAACTGCGAGACAAACAAGTCGAGCAGATGCGAAAGCAGGTCTTAGTGATCCGGTGGTCCCGCATGGAAGGGCCATCGCTCAACGGATAAAAGGTACGCCGGGGATAACAGGCTGATCTGGGCCAAGAGTTCACATCGACGCCCAGGTTTGGCACCTCGATGTCGGCTCATCGCATCCTGGAGCTGTAGCAGGTTCCAAGGGTCCGGCTGTTCGCCGGTTAAAGCGGTACGTGAGCTGGGTTTAGAACGTCGCGAGACAGTTCGGTCTCTATCTACGGTGGGCGCAGGAGATTTGAGAGGATCTGACCTTAGTACGAGAGGACCGGGTTGGACGGACCGCTAGTGTATCAGTTGTCACGCCAGTGGCAGCGCTGAGTAGCTAAGTCCGGAAGGGAGAAACGCTGAATGCATCTAAGCGTGAAACCCACCTCGAGATGAGATCTCCCTGGACGAAAGTCCCTGAAGACTCCAAGTAGACCACTTGGTCGATAGGTCGGGTGTGCAAGCGTGGCAACACGTTCAGCTAACCGATACTAATCAGTCGTGAGGCTTGACCATTCATTTCCCGCTCTGCGGGTGTGTGGTCAGATAACTATCGATTGCAGGTATTCAGTTGTCGAAGACAACCCGTTCTTTGACATCGATATGTTCTGGGACGAGCTCCAAACCCGCTCGCATGAGCGCCGAGGAGCACCCCAGACACCAAGTTTCCCGGTGGTCATAGGAGCAGGGTCACACCCGTTCCCATTCCGAACACGGAAGTTAAGCCTGCTACCGCCGATGGTACTGCGTGCGAAGGTGCGTGGGAGAGTAGGTCGCTGCCGGGATTGTTTTACCAAAGGCTCGAGGGTCAACCCTTCGGGCCTTTTCCTTTGTACGCCCGATCGTTCAGGCGCTCTCCTCAAGGCTTCGCCCAGGCCCGCACCCGCTCGGCCAGATACGCAAAGAACGGATTCGACGACAGCCGCATGAACGTATCGGCGCCGGCGATGAGCACCGCCCGTTCACCGCGCGGGCTGAGCCGGCCGAGCCGCAGCAAGCCGCTGCCATCCTCAATCGGGTCGGACCCGTACAACGGATCGTCCGGCGGAAACGGCAGCGCCACGTGCGTCAGCGAGAACACCCCTGGCGGCCACGCCATCCCCAGCTCCTGCGTCGCCGCCTCTGACTGGCCCGCCTCGACGGTTCGAGCGACGATCTCGGTTGTTTCGGGAGCGCGGTTGGTGACCAGCGTGCGGCGGTAGAACCGAGGCGCGCGATCGAACAGACCGTCGATCGCGGAAAGATCTTCGGGGCGTACGAAGGCGTCGATCCCCGACTGGTGGTTGACGTCGAAGAGCACGAGCTCGCTGCCGTTGGCCGGTAGCAGGTCGTACAGCGAACGAACCACCGCCGGCGTGCTCACCGTGGCGTCCACCGCCGACTGAAACGCCAGCATCGGCGGCAGCGACTGCAACCGGCCGGCGGACGCGAGGCGGGAAAGGTCGGACTGAAGCGCGGAAGTGAGAAGCGCCGTCTGCAAGCCGGCGTTGGCCGGGAAGGAGTTGTACTTGATCGGGTTGTACTCCGGCAGGACGTCGAGCCAGCGGGCCTTTTCGAAGTAGGGCACCACGCCGAGCAGGCTGATCCAGCGGGCCAGGCGCGCCGCCGGCGTCACGCCAATCATCGGGGAAATCAGCAGCACGCGATTCGGCGCCGGATCCTGAGGCCTGTCCAGCGCCTCCATCGAGTACTTCGCGGCGAGGGCGCCGCCGTTCGAGTACCCGACCAGCAACAGCGGCCTGTCGGCGCCAATTTTCCCGCGGGTGTGGCGCATGCCCATGCGAAGCGCCGCCAGCCAGTCCTGCCAATCCACGTCGATCAAGCCGGCCGGGACCGTCCCGTGCCCGGGCATCCGCAGCGCAAGCGTGTAGAATCCCTGCTCGCGCAGCAGCTCCGCGATTGCCCGCATCGAATACGGCGAGTCGGTGAGGCCGTGGACCAGGACCGCGCCGCCGCGCAGTTCTGCCGGTTCCAGCTCGAACGTGCGATTCCAATCGCGGCCAAGACGCGAGTAATGCGTGCGGCTACTCGGGAAGTAGCGATTGACCGGCGTGCGGTCCACCGGAGCGAGCCGGTCTTCCATCGCCGCTACTTCACCGAACACCTCGGCCTCACGGCGCAACCACCGCTCGAGCGTGAAGCCATCGTCCAGTTCTGGGGCGTGTAAGTCATGCGGCACGAGCCGATGCCAGGGTTTCAGGTCCGGATGGCGACGGCGGGCATCGAGCGCCCCGCCGATGATGAGCGTGCCGAGGACGAGCGCCACCGCCAATCCGAGTCGAGTCGCCCAGCGCTTGAGGAATGACACGAACCGAGTGTACCTCGTCAGTTTTGCAGATGACGGCACAGCGCCGACACGACCACCCTTGGCAGCGAGGGGCCAGCGAAGGCAGAATCGAGTGATATGCAGCGGATCGTGGTCACGGTGCTCGCCGCGGTGCTCGTCTTCGCGGGGGCTGGCCGTGCTGACGCGCAAAGCGGTCCGGCGTCGTGCTCGGTGAGCGGGCAGAATCTCTACGTCCGCGACGTGATGCGCGATCTCTACTTGTGGAACACCTACCTGCCCAACCTGAACCCCACCTCGTATCCCTCGCCCGAGGCGTACCTCGAAGCGGTCCGCTACCGTCCGCTCGACACCCACTTCAGCTACATCACCGGCGCCGCCGCTTCCAACGCCTTCTACAGCGACAGCGAGTTCATCGGCTACGGCTTCTCGAATAGCGTCCTCGGCGAGGAGCTGCGCGTCCTGCAGGTCTTCCCGGACAGCCCGGCGTTCGAGGCGGGGCTGGCCCGAGGCGACTCGATCCTGGAGGTCGACGGCCGCTCCGTACCGGAATTGATCGAGTCGGGCCAGATCGGCTCGGCGTTTGGAGCAAGCGACATCGGCGTGTCGTCCGAAATCCTGTTCCGCTCGGTTGCCGGCGTCGAACGGCGGGAGCGCATGACCAAACGGGCAGTGACGATCCCGACCGTGTCCTTGACCCGGGCCTACGACGTGGACGGCCGCCGGGTGGGGTACGTGTTCTTCCGCAACTTCGTCCGCCCGTCGGTTGGAGCGCTCGACGATGCCTTCGCGTCGTTGCAGGAACTCGGCGTCAGCGAGCTGGTGCTGGATCTCCGCTACAACGGCGGCGGGCTCGTGGACGTTGCGACGCACCTGGCAAGTCTGATCGGCGGGGTGGTGACGGTCGGTCAGCCCTTCGCCACCTTCTCGCACAACGCCCGGAATGCCTACCGGAACGAGACCCTGCGCTTCGAGGATCCGGCGTCGCCCGCGCCGACGCTTTCGCGTCTCATCGTGATCACGTCGCGGGCGTCGGCGTCGGCGAGCGAGCTGGTCATCAACGGCCTTCGCCCGTTCATGCCCGTGGTGCTGATTGGCGACGCGACCTACGGCAAGCCGGTCGGCCAGTATCTCATCGAGTTCTGCGACAAGGTCCTGGCGCCGGTCTCGTTCTCGGTGAAGAACGCGAACGGCGAGGCCGACTACTACGAGGGGTTCGCTCCGACCTGCACGGTCGGCGACGGCATCGATCGCGAGCTCGGCGATCCGCAGGAAGCGTCACTCGCCGAGGCGCTCTACTACGCCTCCCATGACGCCTGCAGCGCGCCGCCTGAGGCCGCTCGGGCTCGCCGCGCCAAGATCACCGTCGACAGGCGAGCCGAAGGCTGGCAGTCTCTCGTCAACGCTCGATGATCGCGGCGCAGGGTCGCTTCCTGTGCAATTCGCCGCAGTCAGGCTTGAGTTCCGGCTGCCGCCGGGTTAGCGTCTCACAATCTTTCCCGGCTGAGCGCGACGGTGTCGCGCGGAGGAACGCCATGATGCAGCCCCCGCTCTGGCGCGCGATCCCGATCGCTGCGCTGTTGTTGTCGTGTGTCGCTTCGACGGCCTGGGCCCAGGCCTATCCGAATGCGAAGACCGGCGGCAACTACATGCACAACTACCTGCTGCCGCCGGCGGCGAGCAGCTCGCCGTGGTGGCCCACCTGGTCGCCAGACGGCCAGACGGTCGCATTCGCGATGGACGGATCGCTCTGGCGCATGAAGGTCGCCCGCGGAAAGGGCGACGGCGTGGCCGAGGAGATTCTGCGGGAGAAGGAGTATCTCTCATCGCCGGAGTGGTCGCCGGACGGACGCTATCTTGCCTATACCGCAGATGAAGACGGCAAGAGCATCAACGTCCGGGTGCTGAACCTCGAGAGCGGGGTGGTCACGGCGGTCACAACCGGGGCGTTCGTGAACATCGAACCGGCCTGGTCGCCGGACGGCAAGCGGCTCGCCTACGTGACCACCGCGCCGAACGGCTTCTTCAACATTGTCGTCGTGGACATCATCGACGGCCGCGCCGGGCAGCCGATGGCGGTGACCGTCGATCATACGTACGGGGCGCCGCGCCTGTACTTCAGCGACGAAGACGTGCACATTTCACCCTCGTGGTCGCCGGACGGCCGCGAGCTGCTGCTCGTCTCCGACCGAGGGATCCCGCTCGGCTCGGGTGGCGTGTGGCGCGTGCCGGTCGAGCGCGACGTCATGAACACCGACCGCGCGAAGCTGATTCACAAGGAGGAAACGCTGTTCCGGACGCGCCCGCAGTGGTCGCCCGACGGCAAGCGCTTCATCTACGCGTCACATCTGGGCGGCCAGTTCACGAACCTGTTCGTGCTGCCGACGGTGGGTGGCGAGCCGTACAAGATGACCTTCGGCGAGTACGACACGTTCCTGCCGCGGTGGTCGCCGGATGGCGAGTGGATTGTCGCGGTCTCGAACGAGCGCGGGCTTCCGCAGCTGAAGTTCATCAAGTCATGGGGTGGTGAAGCTCATGTGGTGCTCGTGGCTCAGAAGAAGTGGAAGACGCCGATGGGCCGGGTCGACGTCCGAATTCTCGACGAACGCGGGCGGGAAACTGAGGCCCGCGTCTACCACACCGCGTCAGATGGCAAACCGTATACGCCGGCCGACGCCTATGAGCGCCTGTCGGCGCTCGAGCGCCACCTGTTTCACACCCGCGGGAAGTACACGACCGAAGCCCCGCCGGGACCGTTCCGCATCGAGGTGACGAAGGGCTTCGAGTACGCGGTCACGCGCCAGGATGTGGACATCAAGGCCGGCCAGACGACGAGTGTGACCGTGCAGTTGAAGCGGCTGGTCAATTTGAAGGCGAAAGGCTGGTACTCGGGCAGCAACCACGTGCACATGAACTACGCCGGCAATCTCCACAACACGCCCGAGAACGTGATGATGATGAACGCGGCGGAGGATGCGGACATGATCAGCCTCCAGATCGCGAATAAGGACAACCGGGTGCTGGACTACCAGCACTACACGCCGGGGCAGGAGCAGCATCCGCTGTCCACGAAGACACGGGTCATGCACGTCGGCCAGGAGTATCGCCCGCCGTTCTACGGGCACGTGTCGCTGTTCAATCTCAAGGAGCACCTGATTTCGCCGTTCGTGACCGGCTACGAAGGCACCGGTGTCGAGAGCCTCTATCCATCGAACACCGACATCTTCCGCTACGCCAAGGAGCAGGGCGGCATCGGCGCCTACGTTCACCCGTACTACGGCGACGCGGACCCGATTAGCGCCGGTCTCGGGACAGCCAAGACGTTCCCCGTGGACGTTGCTCTCGGCGCGGTGAGTTATCACGAGCTCTGGTCGCAGAGCGCCGGTAACGCCCCACTCGACGTCTGGTACAAAATCTTGAACAACGGCTTCCGTGTGCCCGTAACTGGCGGCGAGGACTCGATCTCCAGCCTCCACCGCGTCGAGCTCGTCGCATCTGTCCGCGGCTATTTCAATCTCGGCGCGGCGCCCCTGACCTGGCCGAACTGGATGAAGGCGATGCTTGCCGGCCGTGGGTTCGTCACCAACGGGCCGCTCATCGAACTCACGGCCAACGGTAAGGTGATGCCCGGCGAGGAGATTGCTCTGCCTGCTGGCGGCGGCTCCGTGACGTTCCAGGCGACCGTGACGTCGCTCGCGCCGCTGACCCGCGTCGAGCTGGTTTCGAACGGCGTGGTCGTGCACGGCATCGACGTGCCGGCGGGCCAGTCGTCAATCACGTTCAGCCACACCGCCCAGGTGACGAAGTCGGCCTGGTTCTCGCTGCGCGCGGCCGGCGCGGCCGGCACGTTCCCGGTGGAGAACACGCGGCCGCTGGCGGTGACCAATCCCGTCTACGTCATCGCCGCCGGACAGCCGATCCGCGACAAGGCATCGGCAGACTACTTCGTCCGATGGATTGACGTGCTCACCGGGATGGCCGAGAAGCACCCGGGCTGGCGCAGCGACAAGGAGAGAGCGCACGTGCTCGGCCAGTTCAAGGAAGCACGCGACATCTACATCGCTCGCGGCGCCGAGGCGAAGTAGCCTGAGAGGGAGTGCCGGAATATCCCGACGTCGAGCTGTACCTTCACGCGCTCGAGCCGCGCGCGGTCGGGCACCTGTTGACGGCGATTCGCCTTGTCAACCCGTTCCTCGTCCGCTCCGTCGAGCCGCCGATCAACGCGTGCGTCGGCCGCCGCGTCGTCGGGCTGCGGCGTCTCGGCAAGAGAATCGTCTTCGAGCTGGAGGACGAATACTTCCTGGTCGTCCATTTGATGATCGCCGGGCGCTTCCGCTGGCGTGAGCCCGGCGCCAAAATACCGGGCAAGGTAGGGTTGGCCGCCTTCGACTTCGCTCACGGTACCCTGCTCCTGACCGAGGCTGGCTCGCAGCGCCAGGCGTCGCTGTATGCCGTGCGCGGCCCGGAGGCGCTCGCGGCGCACGACCCCGGCGGCGTCGACGTCTTCTCGCTCGATGCGGCGGCATTCGACGCGCAGCTCCGCAGCGAGAACCATACGCTCAAGCGGGCGCTCACCGACCCTCGGCTGTTTTCCGGGATCGGCAACGCCTATTCCGACGAGATCCTCCTGGCCGCGAAGCTGTCTCCGATGCAGCTCACCAGCCGCCTGACGACCCAGGAGACCGAGCGGCTGTTCGAAGCAACCCGCACCGTGCTGCGCGATTGGAAGGCGCGGCTCATCGAGGAGACCGGCGAGGATTTTCCCGAGAAGGTGACTGCGTTCCGCGAGGGCATGGCCGCACATGGCCGCTTCGGCAAACCGTGCCCGGTGTGCGGCACCCCGATTCAGCGGATCAAGTACGCCAGTAACGAGGCCAACTACTGTCCGACGTGCCAGACGGGCGGCCGCCTGCTCGCCGATCGCGGACTGTCGCGGCTCCTCAAGGACGACTGGCCGCGCACGCTCGACGAGATGGAACGCCGCCTGAAGCGGTAATTCTCGCTACCCCTCCGCTTCGACCAGCACGTCTGCCGTTACGGCTCCTGGCGCCGGCGCGTCGCGAGGTTCGATCTCCCGCTCGAAGGCCAGGCAGTCAGCCAGATACTCGAGCGCCGCAATGTCCGACCGCAACAACAGTGCCTCGAGTGTCGTTCGCGGATGAGTTGCGGCTTCGCGGACCTGCATGGACGGAAAGCTGCCGTCGACGCGTTGTGGCACGTCGCGGCACCAGAAGTCGAGATGCCAGCGCGTAAACTGTCGCACCCGCAGCAGACCGTGGTCGTCATCTCCCCAGTGTGCGCGCGCGAGCGTGACGTAGCGGCGGTAGATGGCAACGCGCTCTTCCGCCTGGAGATCGCGATAGCCATCGGACGTCTCGCGGAAGATCCACGGGCGGATCAGCGCCGCTCGGGCCGTCATCACCGCCGCGCAGCCCGAACGTGCTCGCCACGGCTCCGCGTCCTGACCGTACAAAAGGTCCCCGTTGCCGATCACCGGAACCGGGATCGCCCCGGCGATCTCGGCAATCGCGGCCCAGTCGGCCGCGGTCCGGTAGCGGGCGTTGCGGGTGCGTCCGTGCACGGTGATCGCGTCCGCGCCGCCATCGACCAGCGCCCGCGCCTGCTCCAGCCCGTTGCGGCTGTCCTCGTTCCAGCCGAGGCGAATCTTCCCCGTCACCGGCACGCTCACCGACCGCTTCATTGCCTCGATCAGCCTTCGCTGCCGGCTCGGCTGCCGCCCGAGCGACGCGCCGATGCCCTTGTGGGTGAAGTGATCGATCGGGCAGCCGCAGTTCAGATCGACGAAGGCGGCGCCCCGTGACTCGACCAGTGCCGCGGCCCAGGACAGCTCCTCGGGGTTGGTTCCGGCCAGCTGCACGCCGAAGCACGGTTCGTCATCGAACCGCCTGATCAGGGCGAACTCGCTCTTGCGCTTCTGCTTGAGCCTCCGCGCGACGGTCATCTCGCTGGCGGTGACTCGTGCTCCCAGGTCAACACAGAGCCGCCGGTAGGGAAGGTTCGAGCCTTTGGTCATCGGTCCCATCACCAGCGCGCCCGGCAGGCTCTGGAGAAACGGCGGCATCAGTCGATGATACTTTCGAGAGACCGTGCGTCAGGTTCCAGAGGAGGATCGATGCGGCTGAGCAAAGGGCGACTGGCCTGGGTCTGCGCCTCGTTGCTGGCGATTGCAGGTTACGCCGCTCCTGCCGCGCAGGCGCCCGGCAAACACTTTCTGTGGAAGGTTACGTCGCCGGACGGCCACGAGGCCTACCTGCTGGGCTCGGTGCACGTCCTGTCGAAGGGTTTCTACCCGCTCAGTCCGGTGATCGACCAGGCGTTTGCCGCGTCGAAAACTCTCGTCGAGGAAATCGATCTCGACGAGATGAACGATCCAGGGACGATGGCGGGGCTGATGGGGAAGGCGATGCTGCCGGCCGGCCAGACCCTGGACCAGGTCGTGTCGAGGGAGACGTATGCCGCGATACAGAAACGTGCCGAGGCCAACGGGCTGCCGGTTCAGATGTTGCAGCGCATGAAGCCCTGGATTGTCGCGGTCATGCTCACCGCCGCCGAGATCACCAAGGCAGGGTTCGATCCTGCTCTCGGCATCGACCGGCACTTCTTCGACCGCGCGAAGAAGACAGGAATGCCGCTGCGGGCCCTGGAGACGGCCGCGTATCAATTCGATCGACTCGACGGCCTGTCCGACTCGCTCCAGGAGGCGGCCCTGTCGGCGATGCTGGCCGACATCGACGCGCAGGCGAACAACATCGAGAAGCTGGCAACGGCGTGGCGTGCCGGAGACGCGAAGACCGTTGAGGGGTTGCTGATGGAGGGGTTCACCGACGCGCCCGAGATTGCGGAGCGGCTCCTGTTCGAGCGCAATCGCAACTGGGTGGCGCCAATCGAGCGGTGCCTCTCCGAGGACGCCCACTGTTTCGTCGTGGTTGGCGCTGCCCACCTCGCCGGGCCGAAGAGCGTCGTCGATCTGCTGCGGGCCCGGCGCCATACCGTCGTGCAGCAGTAACCTCAGCGGCGGCGCATTTTCGCCACTTCCGCCCGGCAGTGGCAGCCCTCGATGTGATCGTTGACGAGCCCCATCGCCTGCATGAACGCGTAGATGGTGGTCGGTCCGACGAACGTCCAGCCGCGCGCCTTGAGATCTCGGGACAAACGCTCAGAGGCGGCGGTCGTGCTGTTGGCGCGCAACGCGTCGTAGGAGCAGACTGCCGGACGCTCGTTGGCGGGCGGCTCCCAGCCCCAGAAGTATTTCGCCAGCGAACCTCGCTTGCCGATCAGGTCCAGGGCGCGCCTGGCGTTGTTGATCGTCGACTCGATCTTACCGCGGTGCCGGACGATCCCGGCGTTCTTGAGCAGGCGCGCCACGTCGCGTGAGTTGTAGCGGGCCACGCGCTCCGGATCGAAGCCGTCGAAGGCTTCACGGAAGTTTTCGCGCTTGCGGAGGATCGTGATCCAGCTCAGTCCCGACTGGAAGCCCTCGAGGCAGATCTTCTCGAACAGGCGATGGTCGTTGCGGACCGGCCGGCCCCATTCTTCGTCGTGATAGCGCACGTAGAGCGGATCGGTTCCCGGCCACCAGCAGCGCACGCGGCCGTCCGCCCCGGTGATCAACCCGGTGTCTGTGTGCGAGATTCGCTGTGTCGTTGTCGCGGCCAGCGTGATCTGCGGTGTCGCGGCGGTCGAATTGCCAGGCGTACGTCGTCCCGATGCGACGACGCGCAGGCGGGGATTCCTGCCCATGTCGGACTGATGTTAAACCAAACGGGCCGGCGCGGGTGCGAGCACGGCGAGGACGAGCAGCCGCTCGGCGCCGTTGTTTCGCACGCCGTGCGGGACGTCGGCGGGAGCGACAAGAAGATCGCCCGCCGACATTGGCAGCTCACGGCCTTCGAGCAGGAACAGGCCGGCGCCGCGAAGGACCAGATACGCCTTGTCCTGCCCGGCGTGGGCGTGAAGCCGGTGTTCCTGGCCGGGTTCAAACGCGTTCAATCCGACCAGGAGGTTTGTGGAACTGAAGAGCGTCGACTTGCCCATCCTGGCGGGCGAATAGGCGGCGTGGTCTTCGGGCTTGATGACCGACGGATGGGTCATGGTTTCGTGGCCTCCATGTTGAGGCGCCAGTAGTCCAGTGTGAACGGCTGCGGCTGCGCCGACGCTCGCGCCGTCACGGCGTCAATAAATTCCGGCCTGAGTGTCGCGGGCAGGCGGGCGAGATGGGGATGGAATATGACGGTGGTCACGAATTCCCGGTAGTCGTCCTCGCTCGCCAAGCTGGCAGGCGCCGGCTCGAGGCTGGTGGCCACGTTCACGAACCCGGCGTCTTCGAGCCGGTCGAGCGTTTCGGTGTCGGTGGCAAACTGCCAGTCGGGTCGCCAGTCTTCGAAATACCCAGCGAACGGCTCAGCCGCCATCACCTCATCCGCGACCGCCAGGGTCCCAGCGAGGTTAGGGCCGCCACCGCACTGAGCGTGCAGGCGACCACCGGGGCGCAGAGCGGTGAAGACGTTCGCGAAGAGCGAGGCGTGATCGAGGACCCAGTGAAACGTGGCGGTACTGAACACCACGTCCGCACTCTCCCGAAATGGCATCTGTGGCAGTGAGACTTGCACGAAGCGGACCCTCGCGCCGTAAGCCGGTCGCAGGTTGGCCCGCGCGGTCTGGAGCATGTTCCAAGAGCGATCGATAGCCACGACTTCGCCGCGCGGCAGGCGATCGAGCAGGTCGGCCGTGAGCCGTCCGCTGCCGCAGCCCGCATCGATCATCCGCTCGTCACCGCGCAGCGACAGCCGGGCGAGCACCCTTTGGCCCCAGCTCGTCTGGGGTGCGGAAACCTTGTGATACGAGGCGGCATTCCACTCGCGGGACACTGTTGCGGCCTTCCCGGTCAGAACGCCCAGAGCCGCAGCCCGACCCATCCGGACGCGGCCATATAGATGGAAAGGCAGACCCCGCTCAGTGCCACGATCGCGCCATAAGCCACTGACCAGCGGCCCATGCCGCGCAGGGCGGCGCTGACCACGAGCACCAGAGCCATTACCGACAGCAGCGGCACCGCCCACGATGCCAGGAAGGTCAGGCGTGTCCAGGCGTTTGGCTCACCCCATTCCCTGATCGGCGCGAGGGCGAAAGCTCCGAGGCTCACGCACGCCAGCGGCAGCAGCGCCAGCGTGACTTTGAGCGCGGCAAATGAGTTCTGTGTTCCGGGCTGCGTATGCCGGCCAAGACGCCTGGCGATCGCGGGCCCGATGAGCCAGACGAAGATCGCGACGGGTATCGTTGCGACGGAGAGCAACGATGCGACGACCGGGACACGGACACTCTCCACCCGCCAGCGGGGCGTTTGCACGCCGTAATAGCCATCGCCAAGCAGCAGCCGCCGGCCGTCCTCGTCGGTCGTGAACACCAGGCTCGGCGTCACGTCCTGTTCGTGCCGGAACAAGGTGTCCGAGGTTGGTACCAGCCGCCTCACGGGGCCAAGCAGCGGGCTGTCGGTGAGAGAATTGCCGTCCGCCCTGAGCGTGTCACCGCTCATCAGCCATTCGAGCCCGGCCAGGACTTCGTTCCGGCTTCCCGCCGGCTGGTAGTAGCCCGCATAGCTCCGCAGGAAATTCGGGTTTGCGTGGAACTCCGGCTTCGCCGGCGGTTCGACGTCGCGTTTGAGGTACCCCACTGCCAGTTCGGAGAGGCGGTCAACCGCCGACTGGGAATAGTCTGCGTTGACGAGCACGACCCATCCCGCATCCCGGGCGGCCGAGTAGCCGTAGGACGAGACGAATCCGTCGATGCCGCCGCCGTGACCGAGCACGGGGAAGCCGGCCACCGATCTGGAGGCAATGCCCGAGCCGTAGCCGTAAATCAACCCGGCCCTCGCGGAGAGCGATGTCCTGGGTCGCTCCATGTTGCTCAGGTATTCGGGATCGATCACCAGGTCTTTTTCGGTCTCCCCCCAGTTGAGCAGGAGCTGGACGAACGTTCCCAGCTCTCGGGCCGACGTGTGCAGGTTGCCGGCGGGACGCAGATAGATCTGGGAGAAGGGCACCGGCGGCCCGCGCCGGCTGTCGTAGCCGCGGGCCAGCAACGGAAGATCCGAGTCCTCGAGCCGGAAGCTGCTGGTCGTCATCCCGATCGGCATGAAGATGCGATCGCGGATCACGTCCTCGTAGGCGCGACCCGTTACACGCTCCAGCACGTGGGCTGCAACCGCATAGCCCGGGTTCGAGTACGACATCCGCGTCCCGGGACGCCAGCGGACGCGGCGCGACGCCGGGTTGCGTGCGAGCACCCGCGCCAGCGGCAGATCTGGCGGGTCGTGGAGGTTGTACATCTCGTTGAAGTGCATGTCGTCGAACCCCGCCGTGTGTTGCAGGAGCTCGATGAGCGTGACTGGCGAGCTGAACGGATTGTCGATGGCGACGTCGGGTGCGAGCTCTGACACCGGCGCGTCGATGTCCAGCTTGTCGTCGAGATACTGCTGCACCAGGGCAATGGCGACGAAGGTCTTGCTGATCGAGCCGACGCGAAAGTGCGTCTCGGCGGTTATCGGCGCCTTGCGCTCGCGGTCGGCGACGCCAAAGCCGCCGGCCCACTCGACCCCGTTGGGCCGCACGAGGGCAATCGCGGCACCAGGCACGCCGCTGTCGCTGACGATGGCCTCTGCCGCAGCTTTGAACTCGTCGAGCGTCGCCGGGATCGGCGCGGGCGGATCCGGCGCCGGGGCCCGGCCGCAGGCGGCGATCACCGCCAGGGCGAGCATCAAGGCCACGCGCAGCCGGATCATGCGCGAGAATATAACGCTGGATGTCTGATACACAACGAACCCTGGCGCCGACCGGCGCCAACATCGGCTCCGCGGCCATCCGCGTCGAGCTCGACACCGAACGCAAGCTGCGGACCCGGAACAAGCTCCATTACCGGTTCAATCACTGGCCAATCTGGATTTTCGTGTTCTTCATCGCGCCAGGTCCCCTGACCTTCGATCTCTTCGAGCACGGCTTCGATATCCGGATGGTCGCCTGGTTGAGCGCCGTGCTGGCCGGCACTGCCGTCGCCGGCCTGATGGGCCAGCTCCCGGGTTGCGAGCCCGCGCCGTACATCATTCGCTTCACCGAGGATCGGCCAAACCCGCTCTACCGGCGTATCTGCTACACAACCGCGTGGGGCGAGGTGGTGGCGTTTGCGACGCTCAACATCGCTGGGCTGGTGTACGCCATCTTTACGGGCGAGTGGCGTCTCAAGCAGATGTATGAGCAAGCCTATTTTCCGATCGCCGGGACGGTGTGGCTGCTGGGCGCGCTGGGTCAGTTGCCGCGTGTGAAGCGGTCAACGGCAGGGGAAGGTCACGAGCGGCGGTATTTCTACGGCTCGGTGTGGGCCGTCGCCACCGCTCAGCCGATCCTCTGGATGATGTGGAAGCTGCTGCCGCACAGCCGCCCGGCCGACATAGTGAAGCTGATTGTCTTTGTCGGTATCCTCGCTGTCGTCGGCTGGATGGCACGGCTGGGACTGCTGCCCCGAACCCGCCCGATCGTTCCGGGCGAGTGGGCGATATCAGACTGACGCGAACCCCGAGAACCCCGCGAACCCCGCGAACCCCGAGAACCCCGAGAACCCCGAGATGCCTTACTTCCAGATTCGCAAGAAGGTCCACTGGTCGGACACCGATGCTGCTGGCGTTGCGTGGTTTCCGAACTTCCTCGGCTGGTTCGAGGACGCCGAAGAAGAGCTGTTCGCTTCCCTCGGTCAGGCGCGGCAGGCGCTGATGGACCGCCATGGGTTCAGCATGCCGCGAGTCGAAGTGACGGCGCGATTCCGCGGGCCGGCCCGGGCCGGCCAGCTGGTTCGGGTCGGGATCGAAACGACTGTCGAGAACCCACGCCGCCTGCGACACCAGTTCGAGATTCGCGACGACAACTCCGACCAGCTCCTTGCCGAAGGCTTTGTTCGCGTTGCCTGCGTGTCGGTGGATACCTTCCAGCCGCGCGACCTCCCGCACGACGTCGTCCAGGTCCTTTCGGGGCTTCCGGACCTCGCGACCAGGCAGGCACGCGGCGAGGTCGAACTGCCGTGGACGTAGGCGCGTGAAGACGAGATCGGGAGGAGGCGCTTCGCGCCGAGCGGGAAAGGCGGCGTCACCGGAATCGGGAGAGGAGACGCGAGAAGGACTGTCGCGGATCGGGGCACCGGCAAGCGATCAAGAGGGTCACGAAGGGTGGGACGATTACGCGCAGTTCTACGACTGGGAGAACGCGCGGACGTTTGGGCGGCGCGACATACCGTTCTGGCAGCAGCTGGTGACCGCACGCGGCGGCCGCGTCCTCGAGCTCGGCTGCGGAACGGGTCGCGTAACCGTACCGCTCGCGAAAACCGGGGCCGCGACCGTTGTCGGCGTCGATCGCTCCGCGGCCATGCTGGGACGGGGTCGAAGCCGCGTGCGGCGGGCACGCGTCGATGGTGTTTCACTGCTTCGCGCCGACATTCGTCACCTGCCATTCCGGACCGGTGCGTTCGACACGGTGATTGCACCCTACGGCATCCTGCAATCGCTGTTGCGCGAGCGCGATCTCGCGGCGACGCTCTCGGCCGTGGCCGGTGTACTCGCAACGGGAGGCGTGTTTGGCCTGGAACTGGTCGCAGACCTTCCAAAATGGAAGGAGTACCGGCAGCGCGTCACGCTCAAGGGCCATCGCGGACATGCCGGCCGCCCGATTACCCTCTTGGAGTCGGTTCGACAGGACCCCGAGCGCGGCCTGACGTGTTTCGATCAGGAATTCGTCGAGGGACGGGGCAAGGCGGCCCTTCGCCGGCGATTCACCCTGACCTTCCGCACCGTCTCGGTCCCGCAGATGGCCCGCCGCCTCGAAAAAGCCGGATTCGAGGTGACGGCCGCGCTTGGCGATTACCGTGGCGGTCCGTGGGATCCCCGGGCCGAAGTGTGGATCCTGCTCGCGACGAAGAGGCCTTGAGGTGATGCTGCCCTCCTGATAAACTACAGAGTCTTCTCACTTTCTAGACCCTGGAGCGACCGCCATGTCCGGCCATTCCAAATGGCACACAATCAAGCACAAGAAGGGCGCTGCTGACGCCAAGCGCGGCAAGATCTTCACGCGCATCATCAAGGAACTCACGGTCGCGGCCCGCAATGGCGGCGGCGACGCCGCCACCAATCCGCGGCTGCGCACGATCATCGCCGACGCCAAGTCGGTGAACATGCCTGCGGACAACATCAAGAAGGCGATTCAGCGCGGCACCGGTGAGCTGCCCGGCGTGAGCTACGAGGAAATCACCTACGAGGGCTATGGCCCCGGCGGCGCGGCGCTCATCGTCGAGACCCTCACCGACAACAAGAACCGCACCGTCGGCGAGATTCGGCACCTGCTCGAGAAATACAACGGCAACCTCGGCTCGGCCAACTCGGTCGCCTGGATGTTCGAGAAGAAGGGCTACATCGTCGTCGACAAGGCTGCGGCCGACGAAGAGAAGCTCCTCAACACCGCGCTCGACGCCGGAGCCGACGACATGCGCGACGACGGCGACAGCTGGGAAGTGCTGAGCGACCCATCGGTCTTCGAGGCCGTGCGCGACGCGGTGAAGGGGTTGGGCGTCGAGCCGGCCAGCGCCCAGGTCGCGATGCTGCCGCAGAACTACGTCAAGCTCCAGGGCAAGGAGGCGTCCCAGATGGTGAAGCTGATGGACGTCCTCGACGAGCACGACGACGTGAAGCAGGTCTGGTCGAACTTCGACATCGAGGAGAAGGAGATCGAGGCCTCGCTCGCGTGAAGGTGTTCGGCATCGATCCCGGCTCGGAGCGCACCGGCTTCGGCTGCGTGGACAGCGATGGCCGCCGGCACCGCCTTCTGCGGTGCGGCGCCATCACCGCGGGATCGAACGCCGCGTTCGCGGACCGGCTCGGGACCATCTACCGGGCGCTCGTGCACGAGCTCGACGCGTGCCGTCCCGACTGCGTCGCGATCGAGAATCTGTTCTACGCCACCAACGTGCGGAGCGCGTTGAAGCTTGGCCACGCTCGCGGCGTCGCCATGCTCGCGGCCGTCGAGCACGGCCTGCCGGTCCTCGAGTACACGCCTGCGGAAATAAAGAGGGCGGTGGTCGGGTACGGCCGCGCCGAGAAGGGCCAGGTCCAGCAGATGGTGAAGCTGCTCCTCGGCCTCGACCGCGTGCCCAGCCCGCACGACGCCGCCGATGCGCTGGCGGTGGCGATCTGCCACGTGCACAACTCGGGGAAAGTCACGGGGGCGATGGTGCGCGAGCGGTTGCGTGACAGCGGCGGCGCTGCGCCCGCGCCGAAGTCCTGGCGGCAGTACCGGCCGCCGCCGCGATGATCGCGTACCTGCGCGGCCGCGTCCTCGAAAAGCAGCCGAGCCGCGTAATTGTCGACGTATCGGGCGTCGGCTACGACGTGTCCGTGCCGCTCTCCACCTTCTACACCGCGGGCGAGCCCGGCGCCGAGATCACTCTCCGGATTCACACTCACGTGCGCGAGGATCAGCTCGCGCTTTACGGCTTCGCGACGGGCCTGGAGCTGGCGGTATTCGAGCGGTTGATTGGCGTCAGCGGAATCGGCCCCCGTCTGGCGCTCGCAGTGCTCTCCGGCATGGAGCCTCGCGAACTCACCGCTGCGATCGAGCGCGGCGACCTGGCCCGCCTCACGCGGATTCCCGGCGTCGGCAAGAAAACCGCCGAGCGCATCGTCGTCGAGCTGCGGGATCGGCTGCCGAAGGCGTTGGCCGGCATGGCCGATCAGAGCGCCGCCGCCGCGCCAACAGACGTCAGGCGTGACGATTTGACCTCCGCACTGGGGAATCTCGGCTACGATCGTCGCGCCATCGACAAGGTCCTGGACGCGGTGATGGACAGCCAGCCCGACGCCGCATTCGAGCAGCACCTGCGGGCGGCCCTGAAAGCGCTGTCCCGCGGGTGAATAGCGCCGCATGACTGATCCCCGACTGGTCTCTGCCGCCCGCGCCGATGAGGACGCGCAGTACGAAGCGGGACTGCGGCCGCGCAGGCTCGCCGACTACATCGGGCAGGACCGCGTGCGCGAGAACCTGCACGTGTCGATCGCCGCGGCAGTCCAGCGCGGGGAGGCGCTCGACCATGTGCTGCTCTACGGCCCGCCGGGGCTTGGCAAGACAACGCTCGCCTACGTGATCGCGAACGAGCTCGGCGTGCCGGTCCGCACGACGGCGGGACCGGTGATCGAGAAGCCCGGCGATCTCGCCGGCATTCTCTCGAACCTGCAGCCGCGCGAAGTGCTGTTCATCGACGAGATCCATCGAATGGCGCCCGCGATCGAAGAGATCCTTTATCCGGCTATGGAGGACTTCGAGCTCGACATCGTGATCGGGCAGGGGCCCGGGGCGAGGTCCGTCAAGGTGCCGGTGGAGAAGTTCACGCTGGTTGGCGCCACGACGCGGGCCGGGCTCCTCACCGCGCCGCTGCGAGCCCGCTTCGGCATCGTCCACCGCCTCGACTTCTACACGGCTGCCGACATCGAGGAGATCGTCCGCCGCTCGGCCCGGATCCTCGGCGTGCCAATGGTCGACGACGCGGCCCGTGAGCTGGCGAGCCGGTCGCGGGGCACGCCACGCGTGGCCAACCGGCTGCTGCGTCGAGTGCGCGACTACGCTCAGGTGCGGGCTGACGGCCGGATCACGCGCGAGGTCGCGCAGGCGGGGCTCGCGATGCTCGAAGTGGACACGCTCGGGCTCGACGAGGTCGATCGGCGCCTGATGCTGACGATCATCGACAAGTTCGGCGGCGGTCCGGTGGGGCTGAACACCCTGGCGGCTGCGACGAGCGAAGAGCCTGACGCCATCGAAGACATGCACGAGCCGTTTCTGATTCAGCTCGGCTTCATCGAACGCACGCCGCGCGGCCGTCTCGCAACGGCGCGCGCGTACGGCTACTTCGGGCGGACCATGCCCGGAAGGGGACTGTTTTGACCGAGATGCTCCGATCCCAAATGGCGGGAGTCGTGCCGGTTCGGCGCGCCACCATCAAGAGCCTGGCTACCTACGTCCCACCCCGCGTGTTGACGAACGCGGATCTCGAGAAGATGGTCGAGACCAGCGACGAGTGGATCCTGCAGCGGACCGGGATCCGCGAGCGGCACATCGTCGATCCCGGCGTCGCGACCAGCGACCTCGCGAAGGAGGCGGCGGAGGAGGCGATTCGGCGCGCCGGCCTGACCCCGGCCGACATCGACCTGATCATCGTCGGGACGGTGACTCCGGACATGCTGTTTCCGAGCACCGCGTGCCTGGTGCAGGACAAGATCGGCGCTAACAAGGCCTGGGGCTTCGACTTGTCTGCCGCATGTTCCGCGTTCACCTACGCGTTGACGGTCGGCAGCCAGTTAATCTCGGCCGGCGCCGCCAACCACGTGCTGGTGATCGGCGCCGACGTGATGTCGAGCATCATCGACTACACGGATCGCGCGACCTGCGTCCTCTTCGGCGACGGGGCCGGCGCGGTGGTGCTCGGCGTGTCGGAGGATCCGTCGATCGGGATTCTCGACTTTGAGCACAAGGTGGACGGCAGCGGCGGCCCGGCGCTCTGCATGCCGGCCGGCGGCAGCCGCCAGCCCGCGACCAGGGAGACAGTCGATCACCGGCTTCATTACGTCAAGCAGGAAGGCCACGCGGTGTTCAAGTTCGCCGTCCGCAACACCGGTGAGATCTGCGAGCGGCTGCTGCAGCGCAACGGCGTGACGGCCCAGGATCTGGACCTCTTCGTTTCGCATCAGGCGAACCGCCGCATCATCATGTCGGCCGCCGAGCGCATCGGGATGCCGGAGGACAAGGTCATCATCAACATCGACCGCTTCGGCAACACGACGGCGGCGACCATCCCCCTGGCGCTGAACGATGCGGTCCTGAGCGGCCGGCTTCGCCGCGGCGATCTCATCCTGCTGGCGTCAGTAGGCGCCGGCTTCACCGTCGGCTCAGTTCTGGTGCGCTGGGGCATCTGACGCGTCGCACGGATTTGTGCGGCTGCTCAAGCGATCTGTTCCGAATTTAGTCACAAGCGCGGCTAATTTCGGCTTGAATAGCTGCTAAGTGTTTGATTTCAGTTAGTTTACAGGATTGTTTACAAGTGAGACGGTTACCCACATTACCCTTCCTGCCTCGCAGGCCTGACACCAAGTCTTTTAGAATCAATTATTTGAGTGGTTATACCGGGCGTGTGACCGGTCTCGGAATGTCCTAGGGCAGCACAGGCTCGTGTAGTATTTCAATGCCGAGCTGGCCGCTCGAGTGCAGTATCTGCCGCATTTTGCACGCGCGTCGGCGCTCCCCGGGAGCTGGCGAACACCTTGCTAGGACGGAGCAGCGAGAGCATTCGCCATATGATTTCCCGCCCCGGTTTCGCATCGTCGCCTCATCTCAACCCATTTACAGGGCAGGGCGCCGTTCTTGCGCCCGAGATCTCCGAGTGGTGTCATCAGCTCCCGACGTTGGTTGGTGTTCGCGCCTCGCTGCGCGAGCTGGCCGTCGATGACGCCGCGGCGCTGATGGCACACCTGGGCAATCGCGAGGTCCAGCGCTTCATCGCCCGGCCGCCAGACACCATCGAGGCGTTCGAGAACTTCATCATGTGGGCGCAGTGCGAGCGCTCGCGCGGCCGCTACGCGTGCTACGGCGTCGTGCCGCACGGGATGACCGAGCCGGTCGGCGTGTTTCAGCTGCGGCAGCTCGAGTCCGGCTTCAGCACCGCGGAATGGGGCTTCGCTCTCGGCGCGGGGTTCTGGGGCGCCGGCTATTTCTCCGATGCGGCGCGCCTGGTTGTCGACTTCGCGGTTGACGTGGTCGGCGTGCAGCGCCTCGAGGCCAGGTCGGCGATCGAGAACGGGCGCGGCAACGGCGCCCTGCGCAAGATCGGCGCGGTTCGGGAAGGCGTGCTGCGCCGCGCGTTCCGCAAGGACGACCGCCTCCTCGATGCGGCACTGTGGACGATTCTGGCCGACGAATGGCGGCAGAGCCGGGTGCTCTGGTCTCGCCTGATCGTCCACTAACCCGACCAGGATGGCCCCTGTGATTCGACCTGTTGCGACTGCTGTCTCCGACGCCTCACGCGCCCACCACGCGGCGTGGCGCGAGGCGCTGCCGACTTTCGTTGACGCTGGCTTTACGCTGCGCGAGCTCGAGGCCGGGGACGCATCGTCGCTGCTCGCGCACATCTCCACCGACGAGGTGTCGAGGTTCATCTCGCCGCCGCCCGTCACCGTCGAACAATTCGAGCGCTTCATCGACTGGAGCCGCCGTCACCGCGAGGCCGGGCACTCGTGCTGCTTCGGCGTCGTTCCGGCGGGCGAGAGCCGCGCCATCGGCCTGTTCCAGCTGCGGAGCCTCGAGACCGGATTTCTCCGGGCCGAATGGGGCTTCGCGCTGGGCGCCGCCTACTGGGGCAGCGGCCTGTTCGTCGCCGGAGCGGCGCACATCCTCGACTTCGCCTTCGAGACGGTTGGCGTGCTGCGGCTGGAAGCCCGCGCCACCGTCGTGAACGGCCGCGGCAACGGCGCGCTGCGCAAGGTCGGCGCGGTCCAGGAAGGATTGCTGCGCCGATCGTTCCTGCGCCACGGCCAGTATCACGATCAGGTGCTCTGGTCGATGCTCGCCGAGGAATGGCAGCGCAAGCGCAACCTGCACCGGCTCCGCATTCACTAGAAACCGTTCGCGTCAGCCCCGTACACTTGGTCGGTGCGCGTCGCCGACTTCGATTTCGATCTCCCGCCGGGGCTCATCGCGCAGGAGCCACCCCCCGAACGAGGAACGTCGCGGCTGCTGTGCCTCGATCGAGACGACGGCCGCATCCGCCATCATCGTTTCGCCGAGCTCCCGGCGCTACTTGCCGCGGGTGATCTGATTGTCGTCAACGACACGCGTGTCTTTCCGGCACGCCTCATCGGCTATCGGCTGCCTGGGGGAGGCGCCGCGGAATGTCTCCTGGTGGCACCAGGCGAAGAGCCTGACACCTGGACTGCGCTCGTCCACCCCGGACAGCGCCTCAAGCCCGGATCGCGGATGGTGTTCGAGCGAAACGGTCAGCGGCTCGAAGCGGAGGTGATCAGCCGGCATTTCCACGGCCGCCGGCTGATTCGCCTGCGCGCGCCGTCCGGTGCGCCGATCAGCGACCTGATCCACGCCATCGGGCACGTTCCGCTGCCGCCGTACGTGAAACGTGATGACACGGCGGCCGATCGCGAGCGTTACCAGACGGTCTATGGGCGCCGCGAAGGCTCGATCGCCGCCCCGACCGCGGGCCTCCACTTCACGCCGGAGATTCTTGACGCGCTCGGCCACGCCGGCATCGAACGCGCCAGCATCACCCTCCACGTCGGGTACGGCACATTCCAGCCGATTCGTGGGGAAGACGTGGAATCGCACCGGATGGAGGCCGAGGCCTACGAGGTCGGCGAGGCGGCTGCCGCAGCGCTCTCGCGCGCGCTGCAAGCAGGACGGCGCGTCGTCTCGGTCGGGACCACCACGACCCGCACCCTCGAATCGCTCAGTGTCGAAGCCGACGGGACGGTCCGTCCGCAGCGAGGCGAGACCGCGTTGTTCATCCATCCGGGGCATCGGTTCAAGGTCGTGCGGGGCCTCGTGACCAACTTCCACCTCCCCAGATCCTCGCTGCTGATGCTGGTCTCGGCATTTGCCGGGCGCGAGCAGGTCCTTGCCGCGTACCGCGAAGCCATCGATCGGGGATACCGCTTCTACAGCTACGGCGACGCCATGCTGATCCTGTAGGCTCTACAGGACAGGAGAGAGGAGACAGGAGAGAGGAGAAAGGTAAGCAAACGAGCAGGAGATGGCCGTAGCAGGTGGATCCACCTGCTCCCTCCTAACTCCTGCCTCATGCCTCATGCCTCCTGTCTCCTGCTGTTGAGATGAAGCTGCCCTACGAAGAGTTCGACTTGTCTGGTGTGCGGACCTATCCGCTCGCGTCGCGGGCGAGCAAGGTGACGCTCGCTGATTTCGCGCAGCCTCACCGCGCCGGTGACGGGATCCAGGGTTTTGTCTCGCGCCTGCCACGGCAGCTCGCCGGCGCGGACTTTCGCGCAGTGATCGAGGCGGTTCTGGCAGCGCACCGTGGCTTTCGGCCGATCATCTGGGGCATTGGCGCCCACGTGATCAAGACCGGGATGACGCCCATCCTGATCGACCTGATGCGGCGAGGGCTGGTCTCGGCGCTCGCCACCAACGGCGCCGGGCTCATTCACGATTTCGAGATTGCCCTCGCCGGGTCCACCTCCGAGGACGTGGAGGCTACGCTCGGACCTGGGCAGTTTGGAATGGCGCACGAGACCGGCACCGAGCTCAATCGTGCGATCACCGACGGCGTTCATCGCGGGCTTGGCCTTGGCCAGTCGGTCGGTGCCTATCTCCTCGAGCGGAAGCCGCCGCACCTCGCCGACTCGCTCGTCGCGACCGCGGCGTCGCTTGACGTTCCGGTGACGGTGCACGTTGCCGTCGGTACCGACATCATCCACATGCATCCCGAGGCGTCGGGCGCCGCGATTGGCGAGGGCAGCCTCCGCGACTTCCGCTTCTTCGCCTCGGCCGTCGCGGCTCTTGCGGGCGGTGTGTATCTCAACTGCGGTTCGGCGGTCGTCCTGCCCGAAGTGTTCCTCAAGGCGGTCGCGCTTGCGCGGAACGCCGGCCGTTCGCTCGACGGGCTGACCACCGTCAACATCGATTTCATCAGGCACTATCGGCCCCAACTCAACGTGGTGACCAGGCCCACATCCGGCGTTGGTCACGGCTACCATCTCACCGGACATCACGAGCTGCTCATCCCGTTGCTGGCAGCGGCGATCGTGGAAGGACTTGTCCCGTAGATGGGTCGAGCTGCCGGCGCGCTCATCGGCGCGCTGTTCTTCGTCTGGATCGCCGGCACCCGGGCCCTCGACCCCGGCGAAATCGGCTGGTTGATGCGCTACGACTGGCCAATTCATTTTTTCGGCTGGCACTTCTTCCGCCACGAGCCCTGGCACTGGCCTCCGGGAATCATCACCTCGTATTACGCGCCGCTCGGCACCTCGATCGGGTTCACCGATTCGATTCCGCTCGCGGCGTTCGCGCTGAAGCCGCTCAGCGCCTGGCTGCCCGGCACGTTTCAGTACATCGGGCCGTGGCTGTTGATCTGTTTCACGCTGCAGGGACTGTTCGCGGCGTGGCTGGTGTCGCGCTGGAGCGCTCGTGCCGACGTTCAGGCCGCGGCGGCGGCCCTGTTCGTGATGACACCGGCGCTGCTGATTCGGATCGGCCACCCGGCGTTGTGCTCGCATTGGCTGCTGCTGTGGGCGCTGGTCGTCGCGTCGCGCGACGGGGCGGCGCGAACGCGTCTCGCCGAGTTTGCGGCAATCGGAATCGTTGCCGGCCTGTTGCACCCATATCTTGCCGTGATGGTTCTGGCGCTGTTGGGCGCGGTCGCGGTTGGCTCAAGCGATGTGCCGATTGCGGTTCGAGCGCGGGCGCTGACAGCAGCGCTCGTCATGATCGTTGCCGGATGGTGGATGGCGGGTCTCTTCAGCGTGTCGGGAGCGGAGTCGCTCTCGACGGAGGGACTCGGGCACTATTCGATGAACCTGCTGGCGCCAATTACGCAGACCGGCTGGTCGGAGTTCCTGCCCGACCTGCCGCGCGCCACGGCCGGGCAGGATTTCGAGGGCTTTCAGTACCTCGGACTGGGCGTGCTGTTGCTGCTGGCGACGAGCGCGCTGGTCGCCGTCCGTGTGCGGCCACCGGACGCGGTAGGCGTCCGCAGTCGGCGGTGGCGCGGCTTCGGCCCACTGGTGTGCCTGGCCGCGCTGGCAATGGCCGCCTTCGCTCTCAGCCCGCGGATCACGTTCGCGAATCACCTGGTACTCGATCTCAGTGGTTCCTGGGCGGGCCGCTTCGCCGTCTTCCGTGCTACCGGCCGCTTCTTCTGGCCGCTGTCTTACCTGCTCCTCGCGTGGGCAATTGCGACGCTATGCACCCGATTGACGCCGCGCCTGGCACTCACGATACTGCTCGCAGTGGTGACCGTTCAGGCTCTCGACCTGCACGGCGCGCACACATCGCGGCGTCAGGGTGCGCGCGATCCCGGCTTCTACGAATGGGCGACGCCGATGCCGTCAGCCGGGTGGCATCAGATCCTCCCGCAGTACAAGCACGTGGTGATGTATCCGCCGCCTCAGTGCGGCGCTCACCCGGTCGGTTACGAGGCGCCGGCCTACCTCGCCGGACTGCACGGCCTGACGATTAACGCCGGAGGGGTGGCCAGGCCCGACGAAGCGGCGCGGCTGCGCTATTGTCACGACCTTGGCGATCAAATGAAAGCCGGCCGTCTCGCAGACGACGAGATTTACATCGTGGCGCCAGGTGAGGTGCCCGCGATCCGAGCCGCGGCGCAACCATCTGCAGTCTGTGGCGCAATCGATCGCGTCTCGGTCTGCGTGACGGCGCCTTCGTATCAGCGATGGCGCGAGCTCGCGCCCCTCGATTGAATGCCTGCCGCACCCGTGCTGTCGATCGTCGTGCCCGCGTATCAGGAAGGAGCTGCGCTTGCCCAGGCGCTGCGCGCGATTGCCGACGCTGCCACGGAAACCGAGCTGCCCTTCGAGCTGATCGTCGTAGACGATGGCTCGAATGACACGACCTGGGACGCAATCGTGACCGTCGGATCGGGGGTCGTGGAAGTGACCGGCGTCAGGCTCTCGCGCAACTTCGGCAAGGAAGCCGCGATCGCCGCGGGCCTCGATCTCGTGCGCGGCGACGCCTGCATCGTCATGGACGCGGATCTACAGCACCCTCCATCGCTCATACCCGAACTGGTGCGGCGCTGGCGCGACGGCAAATGGGATGTCGTCGAGGCGGTGAAGACGAGCCGAGGACGCGAATCATTAGTCCATCGCGTCACGGCGCAGGGCCTTCTACCGCGCTGCCGGCTGGCTCACCGGCTACGACCTGCAGGACGCTTCCGACTTCAAGCTGATCGATCGCCGCGTGATGAACGAGTGGCGGCGGCTGGGCGAGCGGGCTACGTTCTTCCGCGGTCTCGTCGCGTGGATGGGTTTTTCACGAACCCAGGTTCCGTTCGAAGTCCCGCCGCGCCATAGCGGCACCTCGCGCTGGTCGGTCGCGGCGCTCGGAGGACTGGCGGTTCATGCGATCACCTCTTTCAGCGCCCTTCCACTCCAGCTCGTAACCGTGTTCGGGCTGCTGATGCTGCTCGTCGCGCTGGTGATCGGCGCCCAGGCATTACGACTCTGGTTGGAAGGGCTGGCGTTGCCGGGATTCACCACCGTGATCCTGCTGCAGTTGATCATCGGCGGCTTCCTGATGGTCAGCCTCGGGATCATCGGCACCTACATCGCTCGTATCTACGAGGAGGTCAAAGGCCGGCCGCGCTACGTGGTGCGCGATACATGGAAACGCGTCGAGTGATCGAGTCGCTCGCCGGGCACACGGGATCGACCAGGTGACGAGCCAGGGCCGTCGTCGAGAGGCTGACGCGGTCGAGATTCGCGGCGATTACCAGGCTCGCGCCCTCGAGTCGTCGTGGGCCGCTCAGCGATTCTGGCACGCGGCGAAGATCCGCCTGCTCGATCGCATTGCGCCGGGCCGGGCGAACGCGCGGGTCGCTGACGCCGGCTGCGGCTCGGGCGTGATGGCCGATCACCTGGCGCGCACCGCCGGCACGGTCGTCGGTTTCGATTCGAATCCGAGGGCGATCGAGTTCGCCCGCCGTGCCTATCCGCGCTCCAACCTTCGATTCGTGCTCGGCCCGTTCGAACGTATTCCCGACGAAGGCCCTTTCGATCAGATCGTCTGCTGCGAGGTGCTGGAGCACCTGTATCTGGAGCAGGCCCAGGCCACGCTGGCCGTGTTCGCGCGGGCGGCAGCGCCGGGAGCCACGCTCGCCATCACCACGCCAAATGTCCGCAGCAGCTGGCCGGCCATCGAGTGGCTGCTGGATCGCTCGGGGCTGGTGCCGACACTCGAGGACGCCCAGCACCTCACGCTTTTCAGCCGCGGCCTGCTGCGCGACTGCTGCGCAACGAGCTGGCTGGCAGGTGGAGGAGCTGGGCGCCTTCAACGGACTGGCGCCCTTCCTTGCGCCGCTGTCGGAGCGCGCGGCGCTCGGTGCGGAGGGGCTCGAGTTCGCGGCGCGGCGGTGGTTTCCCGGCAACCTGCTCTACTGTCGGGCCCGCCGTCCGGTATAATCGAAAATTCCTGCCGGAGTAGCTCAGCCGGTTAGAGCGAGCGTCTCATAAGCGCTAGGTCGGCGGTTCGAGTCCGCCCTCCGGCACCAGGCTGCTTCGCAGCCCGATCGCCAGCCATCCATGGATCTGCCAGGCCGCGTGCAGGCGTTCGCACAGCAGCACCAGCTCTGGACCGCTGAGACGCCGGTGATCGCGGCGGTGTCTGGCGGCGCGGACTCGGTTGCGCTCCTGTTCATCCTGCACGCGCTCGCTGGAAACGGGCAGCTACGGCTGACTGGTGTCGCCCATCTCAATCACCGAATCCGGGGCGCCGAGGCGGATGCCGACGAGGGTTTCGTTCAGGGACTGGCCGAACGGCTGAGGTTGCCCTGCTCCTGTCACCTGGAAGACGTGCCGGCTCGTGCTCGGCGGCACCAACAATCGATCGAGGTAGCCGCACGACACGCGCGGCTCGACTTCTTCGAACGCCTTTCAGCGGGCTCAGGCGCGCTTCGGGTTGCGCTGGCCCACACCCGCACGGACCAGGCCGAGACGGTGCTTCTCCGTCTTGCCCGAGGTGCCGGGCCGCGCGGGCTTGCCGGGATGGCGCCTCTGACCGGCCACCGGGTCCGACCGCTCCTGGAGGAAAGCCGCCAAACCCTTCGAGCCTGGCTCGAGGAACGAGGGGAGACCTGGCGTGAAGACGCGTCGAATGCCGATAAGAGGATCGGGCGGAACCTGGTGAGAATCGAAATCCTGCCGCGGCTGGCCGAGCTGAACCCGGGCGCCGAAGCCGCTCTGGCACGGGCGGCCCGGATTCAGCGGCTCGACGGAGGCCTGCTCGATCGCCTGGCGGAGGGTGAAGCGGCCCGGCTGCTCCAGAAGGCCGACGGGACCATCAGGTTCTCGATGTCCGCTCTCCGGAACCTGCACGAGGCTCTTGCCCGTCGAGTGGTGCGGGTCGCGCTGCTTCAGGTGGACCCGGGGCGAACCCCGGGGTGGGACGCGACAGAGGCCGTGTTGGCGTGTCGTAGCCGGCGTCTCGACCTTGGGCCGGTTAGTTTGGAACTATTCGGCGATTTGGCTGTCTTATCAAATAGGGTGCGGGTACGCGATCGGCGCGCTCCCGCCCCGGCGCTCGCGGTCGCTCTCACCATCCCGGGTTCGGCAGCCCACCCGGACGGGTGGTGGACCGTGGACGCCCGAGGACCGCTACCCCGGACCGAGGCGTTTCTCCCCCTGGAAGACGGCACTCCCCCGACAAAAGCAGCGGAACGGGTCGTCGTGGACGCAGCGGCCGTGGGCCGGCATCTCACGATCAGGAGTTGGGAGCCGGGCGACAGGGTGGAACCGTTGGGCTTGGGCGGCCGGAAGAAACTGCAGGATGTGTTCGTCGACAGGAAAGTGCCGGTTGGCGAGCGCGGCGAGGTACCGGTCGTGGTGGCGGCGGATGGGCGGATTGTCTGGGTAGCCGGGCACGTATTAGGTGAGCCGTTCCGGGTGACCCCCCACTCGGAGGCCGTGGTAGTCTTGTCCCTAAGACGCTGACAGCGTCCGGAGGCAACGTTGAACTCGACCCTGAAGAGCCTCGTTTTCTGGTTTGTTCTCGTCGTTGTCGTGGCCCTGGTCTGGAACTTCTCGTCGAACTTCCAGCGAAAGGAGAGCCTCGTCAGCTTCAGCGAGTTCATCTCATGGGTCGACGCCGGGCAGGTCGACGCGGTCACCATTACCGGCAACGAGATTACCGGAACCACCAAGGCCAAGGAGTTCTTCCGCAGCTTTGCCCCGATTCAGTACGAAGGCCTCGCAAACCGCCTGATCGAAAAGCGCGTCATCGTCAACGCCAAGGAGCCGACCGCCTCGCCCTGGGCGGCGCTGCTACTGTCCTGGGCGCCGATTCTGCTCGTGATCGGTTTCTGGATCTTCTTCATGCGCCAGGTGCAGAGCGGCGGCAACAAGGCACTTTCGTTCGGCAAGAGCAAGGCGAAGCTCTCTTCGTCCGCGCAAAAGAAGGTGACCTTCCGGGACGTGGCTGGTGCCGACGAGGCCAAGGAAGAGTTGCAGGAGATCATCGAGTTCCTGAAGGAGCCTCAGAAGTTCCAGAAGCTCGGTGGCCGCATTCCCAAGGGCGTGCTGCTGATGGGGCCGCCAGGGACTGGTAAGACGCTGCTGGCGCGGGCCGTGGCCGGCGAGGCCAACGTGCCCTTCTTCTCGATCAGCGGCTCCGACTTCGTCGAGATGTTCGTCGGCGTGGGCGCATCGCGCGTTCGCGACCTGTTCGAGCAGGGCAAGAAGAACGCGCCTTGCATCGTCTTCATCGACGAGATCGATGCGGTCGGCCGTCACCGCGGCGCCGGCCTCGGCGGTGGTCACGACGAACGCGAGCAGACCCTGAACCAACTGCTCGTCGAGATGGACGGCTTCGAGTCGAACGAAGGCGTCATCCTGATGGCGGCCACCAATCGCCCCGACGTGCTCGATCCAGCGCTGCTGCGCCCGGGCCGTTTCGATCGCCGCGTCATCGTCAACCGTCCCGATGTCAAGGGCCGCGAGGGGATTCTGGCCGTTCACACCCGCAAGATCCCGATGGCCGACGACGTCGACATCAGGGTGCTGGCGCGTGGAACGGTCGGCTTCACCGGCGCCGATCTCGCGAACCTCGTCAACGAGGCGGCGCTCCAGGCCGCGCGCGCGAACAAGAAGCTCGTGACGATGTACGACTTCGAATTCGCGAAGGACAAGGTGCTGATGGGCGCCGAGCGGCGCTCGATGATCGTCACCGACGAGGAGAAGAGGATCACCGCCATTCACGAGGCGGGTCACGCGTTGCTCGGTATCCTGCTGCCGCAGGCCGACCCGATTCACAAGGTCACGATCATCCCGCGCGGGATGGCCCTCGGCCTGACCCAGCAGCTGCCGATCGACGAGAAGCACAACTACTCGCGCGACTACCTGATGGACCAGATCGCACTGCTGCTCGGCGGCCGTATCGCCGAGGAGCTGACGACCGGCGATGTCACCACCGGCGCCGGCAACGATCTCGAGCGCGCCACCGACATGGCCCGCCGCATGGTCTGCGAGTGGGGCATGAGCGAGTCGATGGGGCCGCTCACCTTCGGCAAGAAGGAAGAGCAGATCTTCCTCGGCCGCGAGATCGCGCAGCACCAGGACTACAGCGAGGACACGGCGCTCAAGATCGACGCCGAGGTCAAGCGCATCGTGACCAACAACTACGAGCGCGCGACCAAAATCCTCACCGAACACAAGCAGCGGCTGATCGATATCGCCGACGCGCTGCTCGCTCGCGAGGTGCTCGACGCAGATCAGGTGCGGCGTCTCGCTTACGGCCAGCCGCTCGACGAGCCGGCGCCGAGCGCCACGCAGCCGCCGGTCGAGGGCCTGCGCGACCGCTCGCGCGAGAAGGAGCGCACGCCGCTGGTTCCGTCGCCGCTGCCGAACCCGCTCACGCAGGAGTGATCGGGCCGCGCAGGACGTTCCGAATCCCGCTCCCAGGCCGTCCGCCGCTCGAGCTCGGCGGACGGGCCCTGGTGATGGGGATCCTCAATCTCACCGACAATTCGTTTTCTGCCGATGGCCTCGCCGGCGATCCGGCGACGGCGATCGCTCGCGTGCGCGAGATCGAGGACGCAGGCGCGGACCTCATCGACATCGGCGCGGAGTCCACGCGGCCGGGCGCGGCGCCGATCAGCGCCGCGGAAGAGCTCGCGCGGCTCCACCCCGTGCTGCGGGCCGTCGCCGGCCGAACCCGGGTGCCGCTCTCGATCGACACCACCAAGGCGGAGGTCGCTAACTTCGCGCTCGATGAGGGAGTGTCGCTGGTCAACGACATCAGCGGCCTGCAGTACGACCCGGAGATGGGCCCTCTGATTGCCGCTCGCGGCGTCGCCGCCGTGCTGATGCATATGCGCGGCCGGCCGGACGACATGTATGCGCACGCAAACTATGGCGACGTGGCAGCCGAGGTCGCGCGGGAGCTGCAGCGGCGGGTCGAACGAGCGGTCGGCTACGGTATCGCATGGGACCGCCTGCTGCTGGACCCCGGTATCGGCTTCGCAAAGCGGGCCGAGCACAGCCTGGCGCTCCTTGGCGATTTCGCTGCGCTGTCGGCCCTGGGCCGGCCACTGCTGGTCGGTCCGTCCCGGAAGTCGTTCCTGACTGCCGCTACGGGGCCGCTGCCGGCGGACGAGCGCGACTGGCCGGCTGCCGCCGCGGTAACCGCCGCGGTGCTCGGCGGCGCCCACATCGTCCGCGTCCACCGGGTCCGGGAGATGGTCCAGGTGGTGCGCGTCGCCGACGCCATCCGTGCGGCGGCGCCCGCTTGACACCATCCCGACCGGCGTGGGATAACCGTCAAATCGTGCTCACGGTCCAGACCTGCGCGTGTTGTTGCTACGGAGAAAAGGCCTCCGACAGCCGCGCTGTGTATTCACGGATCGTGCACGCCTAGTCGTACTCGCACGACACCTTTTTCGCAGTCCCGGCCCGGAAGGCTTCACAGCTTTCCGGGCTTTTTCGTTTTTCTGGTCGTTTTCTGAGGCAAGCACAAGGAGCAGGAGCATGTGGTCTGAACGAGACAATCGATGGGTGCTCGGTCTCGGCGTCGCCGCCTTCATCGTCGCGACGACCGGCGCGCAGCAGGCGCCGGCGCTCGCAGGACGCTGGGATGCGATCGTCGTGACCAACGGCGTGGAAGTGCCGTTCCCGTTCGAGATCGCCGGTGCGGGTACTTCCTTGCACGGATGGTTTCTCAACGGCGAGCGACGGATCGAGTCTACGGATGCGGAAGCCAATGCGGACACCGTGGTGTTTCGCTTCGGCCAATACGCCTCGCGCCTCGAGCTTCGCATCAACGGCGAGTCGCTCGCCGGTAAGTACTACCGCGCTCGAGGTGAGCCGCTGCCGGTGACAGCGACAAGGGCGGCGTTGACTGAAGCCATCAACTCGGGGAACGCGCCGTCGATCGACGGAACCTGGGTAGTCCAGGCCAAGAGCTCGAAAGGCGAGACCGCCTGGCGATTCATCGCGCACCAGACCGGACCGCGTGTGGAAGCGACAATCCTGCGCGTGGACGGCGATACGGGGACATTGAGCGGCGGCTGGCAGGACGGCCGGTTCGTGCTCGGGCACTTCTCGGGTGCACGTCCGCTCCGCCTCGAGGTGACGCCGCAGGCCGACGGGACGCTGCTCCTGTCGCAGAACGGTCAGGCGGCCCTCGTCGCGGCGCGAGCCGACACGGCCCGGGTAGCCACGATCGGGACACCAACCGACCCGGCCGCGCACACCCGGATGAAAGATCCGTCCGAACCCTTCCGGTTCAGCTTCCCGGATCTCGACGGTCGTGTGGTGAGCAACACCGACGAGAAGTTCCGCGGCAAGGTCCTGCTCGTGAATATCAGCGGCAGCTGGTGCCCCAACTGCCACGATGAGGCCCCGTTCCTCGCCGCGCTGTACCGGCAATACCGCGGCCGGGGACTCGAGATCGTGACGCTGTCGTTCGAAGAAGGCGATCAACTGACCAATCCCGTCCGGTTGCGGGCCTTCAATGCCACCTACGGCATCGAGCACACCGTGCTGCTGCCGGGCGAACCCGACCAGTTGAACGAAAAGGTTCCCCAGGCGGAGAATCTCAACGCCTTCCCGACGACCTTCATCGTCGGCCGCGATGGCCGGGTCCGGGCTGTGCACGCCGGGTTCCCGAGCCCGGGCAGCGGCGAATACTATGCGCGGGCCGAGCACGAGGTGACCGAGTTGGTCGAGCGGCTGCTGGCCGAGAAAGAGTCGCGGCAGTGAGAATGGTGCACGTTTTCCGGGCAGCGCTTCTCGTCACGATTTCGGCGACGGCTGCAGCGGCGCAGACCCAGCGGCCTCGAGCGTCGCTCGAAGTCCCTCAAACCGAGGTCGCCGCCTCGCCCGGAAGCGCCGTGTCCGTGGTCGTCGGCGTAACGATGCCGGACGAGGTTCATGTCCAGGCGCATCGTCCCGACGACCCGCTGCTGATTCCCACGGAGCTGACAATCGACCTCCCTGAAGGCATCACCGTCGAAACGGTGACCTATCCACAGCCCGTGGAGTTCGCGCAGGCGGCGCGTGACCGGCCGCTGCTGGTGCTCGGACCGCGCTTCGACATCAGCGTACGACTGCTGATTGGCGAGGGCATTGCCGAGGGACAGCGGAGCGTCCCGATCGTCCTGCGGTATCAGGCCTGCAACGAATCGGTGTGTTTTCCACCCGCACGTGCGACGGCAGCGTGGACGCTGCGGGTGACGCGCTAAGCGGCGGTTTACGAGGTGCGGTGGCGAAGAGGCAAACGCGGCGGTCTGCAAAACCGCTATCCGAGGGTTCAAATCCCTCCCGCACCTCCAGTTCAGGAATGGTCGCTCACACAAACATGGTCGTGATGCCTTTCAAAAAGCGGCGCGAGCCCACCCGATGGCTTCGCCGTCTCGGCGGTTTGGTATGCCAAGGGTCCGCGTCGTCCCGCGGCCATTGGCCACCGCGCCGCCCAGCACCCACGCCACGATTGCCGGCGACGCTTTCCGAGGGCTTGTGGGGCTGGTGAGGTAACCCGAGCTTCAAGAGCAGGTCCATTCGCACGCCTCCGGCCTATACGGGCACGTGTCACACCTGCCGCACCCGCGGGGGTGAGCTGAGTTAGGATCGTCTCTTCGGGCCCACCGGCAGCGTCGCGACCGGCCTCCTGCAGGCCTTCCCGGAGGCCTGATTGCACCCATGCCCTGGCTCGCCAATCTGCTGCAGCGCCCAGATTTCGACTGGTGGGACCTGCTCGACATCCTGATCGTTTCGGTCGTGGTGTACGAGCTGCTGAAGCTGATCCGCGGCACGCGCGCGGTGCAGATGGCGATCGGCATCGCGGTCATCGTGGCCCTCTTCTACATTTCGCTGGGCCTGCAGCTCGAAACGCTGAACTGGCTGATCCGAAACGTCGTCGGCTACGTGGTCTTTGCCGCGATCGTTCTGCTCCAGGCCGACATTCGACGGGCGCTGATGCATCTCGGACGGGCTCCGGTCTTCCGCCGGTTCGAGCGGAGCGAGAGCGACGACGACACCATCGAAGAGCTGGTCGTGGCGTCGAGTACCTTGGCTTCCCGCCGGACTGGCGCGATCATCGTCGTCGAACGACGGATCGGGTTGCGCAACTTCATCGAGAGCGGAATCCCGATCGAGGCGACGCTCACCTACGACCTGCTGGTCGCCATATTCCAGCCGACCTCGCCGCTGCACGACGGCGCGGTCATCGTCCAGGGCGACCGGGTTGCCGCCGCGGCGTGCTTCCTGCCGCTGACGGTCAATCCGCGGCTCAGCCGCGATCTCGGCTCCCGCCATCGCGCCGCGCTCGGCGTAACGGAAGAGAACGACTCGATTGCCGTGGTCGTGTCGGAAGAGACCGGCGGTATCTCGCTCGTCATCGATGGCGCCATCGAGCGCAACCTCGACGCCGATCGGCTGCGGGCCCGTCTCAAGTCCCTCGTCACCTTGAGGCGGACGCTGACCGGCCGCCGCGTGGGGGCAGCCTGAGCCATGGCTTGGCTATCGTTTAGAAATCTCGGCCTCAAGCTGCTCTCGATCTGCATCGCGGCGCTGCTCTGGCTGGTGGTGGCGGGCGAGCATGTTGCAGAGCGCGTTCTCCGGGTACCGGTGGAGCTCCAGAACCTCCCGGGAGATCTCGAGGTCGTCAGCAACCCGCCGGACACGGTCGAAGTACGGATCCGCGGGTCGTCCGGCGCGCTCGGCCGG
Organism: uncultured Acidobacteriota bacterium; assembly: GCA_963709325.1. Lineage (GTDB taxonomy): Bacteria > Acidobacteriota > Vicinamibacteria > Vicinamibacterales > UBA2999 > VFZN01. The sequence continues at coordinate 3,550,609 of CAVPVV010000003.1, forward strand.
CTGGGGCCTGGGCAGATCGCCGCGGTGATCGACCTGCGCACCGCCCGGACCGGACGGCGGCTGTTCCATCTGACCCCGGCAATGGTGAGCGCGCCGTACGGCCTGGAAACCGTCCAGGTGTCGCCGGCCACATTGACGATGGAGTTCGAGACGACGGGCGTGCGGATCGTGCGCGTGCAACCGACCATCGATGGCAAGCCGGCGGTCGGTTATGAGATCGTCGGCATCCGCTCGGAACCGGAAACCGTCGAAGTCGCCGGGCCGGAGAGCGCGCTCAGGCAGTTGCGGGAAGCCATCACCGAACCGATCGCGGTGACGGATCGGACCGACACGGTTCGCGAAGTGGTCACTGTCGGTGTGGCCGACCCGACCGTCCGGGTGCGCGCGCCGCAGACGACCACGGTGACGGTGACGATTGCAGCGACAAAACGGTGAGGCGATGAAACTGTTCGGAACGGATGGAATTCGCGGAACGGCGGGCGAGGCGCCGCTCGATCGCGATACGGTGGCGCGAGTTGGCGCGGCCCTCGTGCGCGCCTGCGGCCCTCGGGACCGAGCGATGCGCGTCCTCGTCGGCCGCGACACGCGCGAGTCGGGCGTGTGGATCGAGCAGGAGCTGGCACGGGGCCTGGCCGGAGAGGGTGCCGAGGTGACGAGCGCCGGCGTCTTGCCGACGCCCGCGGTTGCCTACCTCACGAAGCATCGGAGGTTCGACGCTGGAATCGTGATCTCGGCGTCTCACAACCCGTTCGAGGACAACGGCATCAAGATTTTCGGATCGCCGGGTGAAAAGCTGGGCGAATCGACCGAGCGGGACATCGAGCGGATCGTCCACGACCGCTCGTGGCAGGTCGATCCCGCAGCGCAGCCGCGATTCATCGCCGAAGACCTGTCGGGGGCGTACCTGGATCACGCGCGCCAGATCCTGGGTGACGCGGGAGTTCTCAATGGCTCCCGAATCGTGCTCGATTGCGCCAACGGGGCGACGGCGTCGCTGGCGCCTCCGTTCTTCCACTCTCTCGGGTTCAGGGTCGATCCGATTGGCGTCAACCCGGACGGCCGCAACATCAACCTGGCATGCGGCTCGACCCACCTCGACGCGCTTCGGGCCCGGGTTGTCGAAACCAGCGCTCAGCTGGGGATCGCGTTCGATGGTGACGGCGACCGCGCGCTCTTTGTCGATCACGCGGGCAACGTGGTCGATGGCGACGCGGTGCTGCTGATGGCTGCCGATCAGCTGAAACAGGAGAGCCGCCTGGCCGGCGACGCGATCGTGGCCACCGTGATGAGTAACATCGGGCTGGAGATTGCCCTCCGCCAGCGTGGCATCACGATGGTCCGATGCCAGGTCGGAGACAAGTACGTCGTGGAGGAGATGCAGCGGCGGCGCATCACCCTCGGAGGCGAGCAGTCGGGGCACGTCATCTTTGCCGACCACCTGATGACCGGAGACGGCATCGGCACTGCCTTGCAGGTGCTGCGCGTCATGGCGGTCACGCGTCGGGAACTCTCGGCCCTCGCCGCGGCGCTCGTGACCTACCCGCAAATTCTGGTCAACGTGCGCGTGCGCGAGCGTGCCGACTACCTGCAGGTCCCGGCGATCGCGAATGCGATTGCGGCGGTCGAACAGCGCGTCAACGGACAGGGGCGCGTCCTGATTCGCTACTCGGGCACCGAACCGCTGCTGCGAATCATGATCGAGGGGAAGGATCAGAACGAGATCGCGGCCTGGGCCGGTGAGATCGCCGAGGCTGTCCGGGCCAACCTGGCCTGACAAGGCACAAGGCACAAGGCAGAAGGCAGAAGGCAGAAGGCACAAGGCAGAAGCGATGCCCGCGAAGCTGTCGGTCAATGTGAACAAGGTAGCGACCCTGCGCAACTCTCGCGGCGGGCACATGCCGTCGGTGATCGAGGCGGTCCGAGTGTGCGTCGACGCCGGAGCGCCGGGCATCACCGTTCACCCGCGTGCCGATGAGCGGCACATCCGGCGTCGCGACGTGTTCGAGATTGCCGACGAGCTCGCGCCGCTGCGCGGGCGAGTGGAGTTCAACATCGAAGGGGATCCCCGCGCCGACCTGGTGGAGATGGTGCTGGCGGTGAAGCCTGATCAGTGCACGCTGGTGCCCGTCATGCCCGGAGAGATCACGAGCCAGGCAGGATGGTCGCCAGCAGCAGCTTCGCCGGATCTCGAGCGTATCGTCTCGAGTCTGAAACAGGCGGGCGTGCGGGTCAGCGTGTTCGTGGATCCCGAACCGGAACCGATTCGCTGGGCGCGCTGGCTCGGCGCCGATCGAATAGAGCTCTACACGGAACCGTTCGCGAGGGCGTTCGAGCGCGGACCTGCAGCGGCTGCCGCGGCATACGAGAAGTACGTGGAGGCTGCTCGAATCGCGCACGAAGAGAGCCTGGGCATCAACGCCGGACACGATCTCGACCTGCGGAACCTGACCCTGTTCCATGCGCTGCCGCATCTCGACGAAGTGTCGATTGGCCACGCGCTGATCGCGCACGCGCTGTACGTCGGATTGCACAAGTCAGTCGGTGACTACCTGGCCGCGCTCGAAGGACGGCACGGGTGAGGAACCGCGTTCGCCGCGCGATCCTGCTCGTCGCGGTGCTGCTGCCGCGGGCGGCAGACTCGGAGGCGGGCGGCCGCCCAGTCACGTTTGCATCGCTCGACGGCGTGACCCTCAGCGCCCAGCTCTACGAGGCCTCCGCTCGCCCCGCGCCGGGTGTCGTGCTGGTGCACATGCTCGCCCGCTCGAAGGCGGACTGGGACGAGTTCGCGCAGAAGCTGGAAGACGTGGGGATCACCTCGCTGGCGATCGACCTGCGGGGACACGGGGGCTCGGGCGGATCGGCGACGAGTCTGCAGGCAATGGCCCAGGACGTGCGCGCCGCGGTGCAGTGGCTATCCGGCCGCCCTGGTGTCAGGCCGGACGCCATTGGCGTCGCCGGTGCGTCGCTGGGCGCGAACCTGGCATTGATCGTCGCCGCCGATCAGCCGCTGGTCAGAGTCGTTGCCGCCGTGTCCCCGAGTCTCGATTACCGCGGTGTCCGGGTCGGTCCGGAGCTGATGCGCAAGCTGGGCGACAAACGCGTGTGGCTCGGCGCCAGTTCCGAGGATCCGTACGCCGCTCGCACGCTCCACGAGCTCACCGTCGATGGCGGGGGCCGGCGCGAGCAGTACCAGACCCCGACCGTTGCCCACGGTACGAACCTGCTCGCCGCCGACGCGAGCTTCGCCAGCGGGCTGGTGGACTGGCTGCGCCAGAGGTTGTTATCCTGACGGTTACGTTGATGCGCGCAGATTCCATCGTGTTTGGCATTGCCGGCGTCCTGTTCGGCGTGATCGTCGGCTGGGTGCTGGGCAGTCAGCAGCCGCGCGGCGGACGAGTGGCGACCGCCGTCCCTCCGGCCCAGAGCCAGCCTGCCGGTCAGACCGCGCAGACTGGAAGCCGCGCCGTGCCGGTGGACCCGGAGCGGGCCAAGGCGCTCGAGTCGGTCGCGCAGCAGAACCCGAAGGATGTCCAGCCTCGCGTCCAGCTTGGCAACCTCTACTTCGACGCCGAACAATATCCGCAGGCCATCAACTGGTACGAGCAGGCGTACGCGCTGAACAATCGCGACGCGAACGTGTCGACTGATCTCGGAGTCGCGTATTACTACACCAACCAGCCGGACCGCGCGATCAAGCAGTTCGAGCACTCGTTGTCGATCGATCCGAAGCACCTGAAGACGCTCCTCAACATGGGCATCGTGCGCGCATTCGGGAAGCAGGATCTCGAGGGCGCGGCCAAGGCGTGGGAAGAGGTCGTCGCGATCGCTCCCAACAGCCAGGAAGGCCAGGCCGCGAAGAAAGGACTCGAGGGCCTTCGCAACGCGCACCCGCCCGGAACCACCGGAGCCCAGTAAGCCGTGCTGCTCCGCGCGCTCCTCCTTTTCCTGTTCTTCGTCTTCCTGGCGCGCGCAGCCTGGCGCCTCATCGAAGGCGTCGCTCGGGGCGCGATGGGTGGAGGAGCGCCGGGCCCGAGGCGGCCGAGCGGGCCGCCGACGGCCGTGAAAATGGCGCAGTGCCCGGTCTGCGGCACCTACGTCGTCCCCGGCAAGGCGCTGAGCGGCGTCGCCCGAGGCCAGGTGGTCTACTTCTGTTCAGAGGCGTGCCGCGCCAGGCACGTGGCCTGAACCGGTCCCCGCGTGCGTACCGACGAGCAGATCCGAGCCGACATCGTCGAATGCGGGCGGCGCCTGTGGCATCGCGGCTTCGTCGCGTCCAACGACGGCAACATCAGCGTCCGGCTCGACGAGTCGCGGCTGATCACCACGCCGACCGCCGTGTCGAAGGGGTTCATGACCCCGGACATGATGGTCATCACCGACCTCGAAGGGAAGAAGCTCGCCGGCGAGCGGAACGCCTCGTCCGAGCTCAAGATGCACCTCGAGGTGTACCGGCACCGCCCTGATGTTCGCGCCGTCGTCCATGCCCACCCTCCGACGGCAACCGGCTTCGCGGTGGCCGGCATCCCGCTGGACCGCGCCGTGCTCGCCGAGGTGATTACGACGCTCGGCAGCATACCCATCGCGGAGTACGCCACGCCGTCGACCGAGGAACTGCCGGCGGCGGTCCGCAAGTACGTCAAGGCGCACGACGGCCTGCTGCTCGCCAATCACGGCGCTCTCGCGGTCGGCCCTGACGTGTACGCCGCCTACTACCGGATGGAAACGATCGAGCACTTTGCCACCATCAGCCTGGTGGCAAGGATGCTCGGGCGCGAGCACCTGATTTCCCGCACCGAGGTCGAGCGCCTGCAAGGTCTGCGCGGCACCTACGGCATCGCCTCACCGGCGCCGATTTGCGCCGTCGACGCCCAGCCGCCGGTGTCCGATGGCCAGCTGGCCTGCCAGGTGCTGCAGGCGCCGCAGTCGGCGGCCCGCCTCGTCGCCGACACGCCAGGTGTCGCTGCCGCAGGCAGCGCGCCGAAAGACGGGGAGATTCGGCTAACATACCGTGAGCTCACCGCGCTCATCGAAGACGCCGTGAAGGCCCTGGGCTCCAGGTCCTAGGCGATCGTGGCGCGACACAACGGACGACGGCTGGCCTGAAGCCTGGAGCCTGAGGCCTGAAGCCTTCGTGGAGGCACTAAATGGGTGAAGCACTCGGCATGGTCGAAACCAAGGGGCTGGTCGCGATGATCGAAGCGGCCGACGCCATGGTCAAGGCCGCCAAGGTCACGCTGGTCGGCTGGGAGAAGATCGGCGCCGGATACGTGACGGCGATCGTGCGCGGCGACGTCGCGGCTGTGAAGGCAGCGACCGACGCCGGCGCCGCCGCCGCACGCCGCGTCGGCGAGCTGGTGTCGGTGCACGTCATTCCGCGCCCGCACGCGAACCTCGAAGACGTCCTGCCGATCGGCAAGGCCATCGCCAAGGGATAACCCCGCCGGCCACGCCAGTGGCCTGAGGGGCTGCGCATGCTTCTCGCCCGCATTGTCGGCACCGTCGTTGCCACCCGCAAGGATCCGCGCCTGGTCAGCAACAAGCTGCTCCTGGCGCGGCCCGTGGATCCGCAGGGCAAGGTGGAAGGCAACTACCTCGTCGCGGTCGATACGGTCGACGCCGGCGTTGGCGAGACCGTCCTCGTCGTCAGCGGCAGCTCGGCTCGAATGGCTGCCGGCATGAAGGACTGTCCCGTGGACGCGGCGATAGTCGGCATCATCGATCACGTCGATCTCAGCGAGTAACGCGATGCAATTGGGCCGCGTCATCGGCGACGTCGTTGCCACCCGGAAGGATCCCTGCTACGAAGGCATCAAACTGCTCGTCGTCCAGCCTCTGACCGCCGACGGTGCAGCGGCGGGCCGGCCGCTCGTTGCCGTCGATTCGGTCGGCGCCGGAGTGGGCGAGCACGTGTTCTTCGTGCGCGGCAAAGAGGCGAGCTTTCCGTTCCACCCCATAGAGGTCCCTGCCGACGCGGGTATCGTCGGCATCGTAGACCACTGGACCTTGGGGGAGCGATGATCCTGGCGCGGGTCGTCGGCCAGGTGGTCTCGACGATGAAGCGGCCCCAGTTCGAGGGCGCCAAGCTGCTCCTGGTGCAGCCGGAGACGCCGGGCGGCGAGGCTCGCGGCAACACGCTCCTGGCCGTGGACTCGGTCGGCGCCGGCGTCAGCGAGCGAGTGATTGTCGTACTCGAGGGCCGTGCGGCCGGAGAGGCGCTCGGCCGCAAGCTGGCGCCGGTCGATGCGGCGATCGTCGGAATCGTGGACGACATCGACGTGCAGGAAGACTGACGCGGGAATTCGAAGTGACCGACGACGAGATCCGCCAGCTGGTGAGAAGCGCAATTGCCCGGCACCTGGGCGGCGCCAACCCTTCGCAGGTGCCGCCGGCGAGCCAGCCGCCCGCCGCGCAACCCGTCCCACTCGCGTTCGCACGCTATCCGATTGCCCGCCCGGTCGAGGACGTGATGTGTCTGATCGAGCCGGCCGTCCGCTGCAACCATTGCGGCTACTGCGAGTGTCACGGACACTGACCTGAAGCCCGCGATCCAACCCGTGTCCCATTCCGTTCTCGTTACCCGAAAGCTGCCCGCCTCTGTAATCGCGCGCCTCGAAGCGGCGTGCAACGTCGATCTGTGGACCGAACGGCGAGCGATTCCGCGCGAGGAGCTCCTCGCGCGCGTGAGCGGGAAGGATGCGGTTGTCTGCCTGCTGACCGACACCATCGATTCGGCCGTGCTGGACGCGGCCGGGCCTTCGCTTCGAGTCGTCGCCAACGTTGCGGTCGGCTACAACAACATCGACGTGCCTGCCTGCCGCGCCCGCGGCGTCGCCGCGACGAACACGCCGGACGTGCTCACCAACGCCTGTGCCGATTTCACCTGGGCGCTGATCCTGGCCGCGACCCGCAGACTCGGCGAAGGCGAACGCGTCGTGCGCGCCGGCAAGTGGACCGGCTGGGCGCTCGACTACATGCTCGGGATGGAGCTGCGCGGCAAGCAGCTTGGCATTGTCGGCATGGGCCGGATCGGCCGCGCGGTCGCGGAGAAGGCGCCGGCCTTCGGGATGCAGGTAGCGTATACGGCGAGGAAGCCAATCGATCTTGCTGGCGCCGAGCACATGCCGCTCGACCGGCTGCTGGCGACTTCGGACATCGTGTCGCTGCATTGCCCGATGAGCGAAGAGACCCGCCACCTGATCAACGAGAAGTCGCTGATGCGGATGAAGCGGACCGCGTTTCTGATCAACACCTCGCGCGGCCCGGTCGTGGACGAAGCCGCCCTGGCCCGGGCGCTCCGCGACAGCCGCCTGGCTGGGGCGGCGCTCGACGTCTACGAACGCGAGCCGATCGTGCACCCCGACCTGCTGCCGCTCGAGAACGCGCTGCTCATTCCGCACCTGGCCAGCGCGACGACCGAAACGCGAACGGCGATGGCGGACCTGGCCGTGTCGAACGCGCTGGCCGTGCTTGGCGGCAAGCCGCCGCTGACCCCGGTGTAGCCGATTCAAGTTCCGCGCGGCCCCAATCCCCACGCCCCAAAGCCATGAAACGGCCGAAGCCGGCTGCAGTCGAACGCGTCATGCGGACGCTGGCGCGGGAGATCGACGGCATGGAGCTGCCCGCGATCGAGAAGATCTCCGAACGCCAGCAGGATGATCCCTTCCAGATCCTGATCGCCACGCTCCTGTCGGCTCGCACGCAGGACGCGACCACGCACGCGGCCTCCACGCGCCTCTTCCGCCGCGCCCGCACGCCGCGCAGCCTGGCGAGGCTGACCGTCAAGGAGATCGAGCGGCTGATCTATCCGGTCAGCTTCTATCGAAACAAGGCCGTCCACGTGCAGGAGACGGCGGCGATCGTGGCGTCGAAGTACGGCGGACGAGTCCCCGACAGCCTCGACGAGCTCGTCACGTTGCCCGGCGTGGGCCGCAAGACCGGCACGCTCGTCATGATCCTCGCCTTCCAGAGCCGGCGTCACGTCTGCGTGGATACGCACGTGCACCGGATCTCGAACCGTCTCGGATGGGTGGAAACCAGCCTGCCGGAAGAGACCGAGCAGGCGCTTTACCGCAACACGGGCGCCCGTTGGTGGCCGCTCATCAATCTCTACCTCGTCACCTGGGGCCAGAACGTGTGCCGGCCGGTGTATCCTCGATGCGACACGTGCGCGATCGCCGCCGCCTGCCCCCGGATCGGCGTACGCGCGAATCGATCATGATTTTCACCGCACCCCGTCTTGCACTGATCACCTGTGTGCTTGCTGTCGCCGCCGCGGTGCCGGCCATCGCGCAAACCAAGCCGGCGCCGGCCGCTCCGGCCCAACCGGCGCCAGTCGCTCCGGCTGGACAGCCCGCACCGACCTCTCCAGGGGCTGGTCCGGTGATCGTCGTCGAGACCGTGAAGGGCACATTCGAGTTCGAGACCTACCCGAACGAAGCGCCCAAGACCGTCGCCCGCATCGTCGAGCTGGTCAACAAGCGGTTCTACAACGGCCTCCGCGTTCACCGTGTCGTTCCGAACTTCGTCGTCCAGCTCGGGGATCCAACAACCCGTGACATGACGAAGCAGGCTGAGTGGGGACGTTACGGGAGTGGCACGCCGATCGGCGTGGCCGAGATCACGAAGACGCGCACCCACGTACGCGGCGCGGTCGCGATGGCGCACCTGGACGATCCGACCAAGGCCGACAGCCAGTGGTACGTCACGCTGAGCCCGCAGCCGCGGCTCGACGGCAAGTACACCGTGTTCGGCAAGGTGATCAGCGGCATGGAGGTCGTCACCAAGCTGCAGGTGACCGATCGGATCATCCGCGTCACGGTTCGGCAGTAGGCGCTACCACAAGCGCGCCCGCGGCAGTACCGTGACACGGCCTTCGAGCTGAGGATACGCCTCGATCAGCTCGGGAGGCATCGGCGCGGTCACCGGCTCGTCGAGCATCTCGCGCACCATCGTGGCGTTGGCGACCGCCTGCGCCGCGAAGTGGTTGTTCATGTAGAGGTACAGCTTCCGCACCTGATCGCGAGCCGCTCGCAGCTTCGCGATTATCGGTGCGAGCTCGTCCGCGGTGTACATGTAGTCGTAGCGATCTTCGGACTGCTCGTGCTCCCACCATTCCGCCGCATTGCGGCCGTGGAGCCTGACATAGAGCATGGTCGCCTGATTCGGCATCAAGCGTTGCCGGATCGAGGATTGGAACTTCGGCTCGTCGATTTGCACCCAGGCGGCGCCGCCTTCGGCCAGCAACGCACGGGTGGCGCGGTCCGCGTCGCTCCACGAGCGGTGGCGCAGCTCGATCGCGAGTCGGTAATCCCTGAATGTCCGCATGACCCAGGCGAGGTACTCGCGTGCGTCCGGCGTGTTGTGGAAGCGCGATGGGAACTGCGCGAGCAGCGCTCCGAGCTTGCCGGCGGCCGCGAGCGGCTCGATGCCACCCTTGAACGCGTCCACATCGAAGGAGCTGACCGGGCTGGTATCAAGCGCGGTGGCCGGGTGCGTGAACTTCTGGAAGAGCTTGACCGAGAACTCGAAGTTCCCCGGTGTGCGCCGGACCCAGCCCAGGCTCACCGCCGCCCGGGGCTGGCCGTAGAACGTGCTGTTGATCTCGACGGTGTTGAAGCGCTCGGCGTAGAAGCGCAGCTCGTCGAATCCGCGCGGTCGTTCCTCCGGCAGGGGATAGAACAGGCCGTCCCACGAGCCTCGACCGCCGGGATAGTGCCACCCCGAAGTCCCAATCCGGAGCTCCATGCCGATTTACAATTATGGATTGCGAGCCCTGCCGTGTTGACCGTCAACGAGATCTTCCACTCGATTCAGGGTGAGTCCACCTATGTGGGCGAGCCGTGTGTCTTCGTCCGCCTGACTGCCTGCGATCTGCGCTGCCGGTGGTGCGACACGCCCTACGCGTTCCACGAGGGGCGGAAGATGTCGATCGACGAAGTCGTCGCGCGGGTGGACGAGTACGGCTGCCCGACCGTCGAGATCACCGGCGGCGAGCCGCTGCTCCAGGCAGATGTGTACCCGCTGATGCAGCGGCTGCTCGACGCGGGGAAGACGGTCCTGCTCGAGACCGGAGGACATCGCAGCATCGCCAACGTGCCCGAGGGCGTCGTCCGGGTGATGGACATCAAGTGTCCCGGGTCCGGCGAAGCCGAGAAAACCTGCTGGTCCAACCTCTCGAAGCTGACGGTGCGCGACCAGGTCAAGTTCGTCATCGCCGATCGCGCCGACTACGAGTACGCACGCGACATCGTCGAGCGCGAGCGACTGGCCGAGTGCTGCGGGACAGTGCTGTTCTCGCCGGTCCACGGCGAGCTGTCGCTCCGCGAGGTCGCCGAATGGCTGCTCGCCGATCGCCTGCCGGTTCGGCTGCAACTCCAGCTCCACAAATACATCTGGGACCCGCAGACCCGCGGGGTGTAATACTAGGCCGGCATGGCGGGCGCGGTCGTCCTGCTCAGTGGGGGGCTCGATTCGTATACGGCGGCGGCCGTCGCGCGACGGGATGGATTCGATCTATACGCGCTGACGTTCCGCTACGGCCAGCGTCATGCGCAGGAACTGCAGGCCGCCGGGCGCGTGGCTCGATCCCTCGGTGTGGCGCGCCATCTGGTGCTCGATCTCGATCTCTCGGCCATCGGCGGATCCGCTCTCACCGACGCGGCCGTTCCGGTGCCGATGGACAGGCCGCCTGATGCCGCAGACATCCCCGCCACCTATGTGCCGGCCCGGAATACGATCTTCCTTTCGGTCGCGATGGGCTGGGCCGAAGTGCTCGACGCCGCCGATATCTTCATTGGCGTGAACGCGGTCGATTACTCGGGGTATCCCGATTGCCGGCCCGAATTCATTCGCGCGTTCGAGACGCTCGCCCGGCTGGCGACGAAGGCCGGCGTCGAAGGGCGGCCGTTTCAGGTTCACACCCCGTTGATCGCACTGTCGAAAGCCGACATCATCCGCCTGGGCATGACGCTCGGGCTCGACTACGGCCTCACAACCAGCTGCTACGACCCGCGGCCCGACGGCTCGCCTTGCGGACACTGCGACAGCTGCCGCCTGCGTGCGGCAGGGTTTGCCGCAGCGGGCGTGGCTGACCCCGCCGCCCGCGTGGCCGAAGCCAGGTGACGCTGCTGTAGCATGGCCCAACCCATTCGCCAGCAAGTCGTCGGCATCGCGGCGATACTCGCGATTGTCGTCATCAGCGCCGTGCTCTACGCATCGCGCATCACCTACCAGGAGCAGGTGCAGACCCTGCGGGCCGAGGCGCTGGCGATGTCGTCGATCGTCGTCTCCTACTTCGAGCGGAACCTCGACACGGCGGAAGACGCAGCCGAGATCGCCATCCAAAATCCCGATTTGCAGCGCCTCAGGGCCGTCGCTGCGGTGCACGTCCTGCAATCGCTCGTCAACGCGGATCCGGCCATCCGCAACGCCCTCCTCGCCGACTTGTCAGGCCGGCCGATTGCGTGGGCCGAGCCGCCGCTGCCGACCGTGGAAGCTCGGCTCAGCACGGACTGGCTCAAAGCTGCCGCGGCGTCCAAAACGGGCGTCATAAGCCCCGTGCTCGGGGCTCCCGAACACCTCGGTCACGCCATCGTCATGGCTCGCGGCATCGCGGACACGGATGGCACGCCAAGCGGCGTGCTCGCCCTGGTCGTGGACCTCGAGGCGTTCGAGACCGCGTTTACCAAGATCCCGATGCCGCCGGGCTCCGTCATCACCGTGACCGACGAGCGCAGTGTCGTCATCGCGCGCAGCCTCGAATCCGATCGGTTCGTCGGTCGCCTCGCCGAGGCCGAGACCGCCCGGCCCAGGTTGCCGAGCGAAGTGCCTTCCACCGACGTCCGGATCGGGCTCGACGGCGTCGAGCGGGCCTATGGCAACGCCGTCGTCTCGCGCGGCCCGTGGCTGGCGAGCGTGGGCATCCCGACCGAGGTGGCCCGGCAGCGCACTGCGCCGATCGAGCTTCGCAACGTGATGATCATGCTCGGCGCGCTGGCGTTCGTCCTGATCCTGTCACTGCTGGTCAGCGAGCGCGCGCTCCGCGCGCTCAACGAGCTGCAGCGCACCGCCGAGCGGGTTGCCGGCGGCGATCTGTCACCGCTGCCGCCCCAGAACCTCGGCTCGGTGGAGCTGAACGAGCTCCACCAGGGACTGGCGGGGATGATCACGAACCTCCGCGCCGCCCAGGAAGCCGTGTCGGCCCAGATGGCCGAAGAACGCCGCATGCGCGAAGAGAAAGAGTCGCTGCAGCGCCAGCTGATACGACAGGAGCGCCTCGCGGCCATCGGCGTGCTTGTCTCGGGCGTCGCCCACGAACTGAACAACCCGCTCCAGGCAATCCTGGGCTTCGCCGAGCTCCTCGAGCTACAGGATGACCTGCCGGAGTCGGTCAAGCACGATCTGAGCCTCATTCGTCGCGAAAGCACCCGCGCCAGTGCGATCATTCGCAACCTCCAGCGCTTCGGGCGGCAGACCACCGAGCCCTCTCCGGTCAAGCTCGCCGACGTGGTCACCTCGGTGCTGGAACTGAGACAGCGGAAGATCGAGGCCCAGGGGATACAGCTCGACATAGAAGATCAGTCCGAAGTGATCGTGTCCGCAGTGTTCACCGAGCTCCAGCAGGTGGTGCTGAACTTCCTGATCAATGCCGAGCAGGCGGTGGCGCTGCTCGAGCCGGCGCGGCGCCGCATCCTGATCCGCACCAGCGACGGCCGGAACTCGGCGCGCCTCGAAGTGGAAGACGACGGCGCCGGCGTGCCTCCGGCCGACGAACCAAAGCTGTTCCAGCCGTTCTTCACGACCAAGCCGGTCGGCGAGGGCACCGGGCTCGGGCTCTCCGTGAGCTACGGCATCATCACGTCGCACAACGGGGAGATCGGCCATCGGTCGTCGCCTCGCGGCGGCGCCATCTTTTTCTTCGAGCTGCCCGCGAAATGAGCACCGAGCGTCTCTATTACACCGATGCCTATCTCACGGCATTCGAGGCGCGCGTGGTTCGATGCACGCCGCGCTCATCCAGCGACGCCGGCGAGTTGTTTGGCGTGGAGCTCGATCGGACGGCGTTCTATCCGACGTCCGGCGGGCAGCCGTTCGACGTCGGGACGTTGACCGGCGCGCGTGTCCTCGACGTCGTGGACGAAGACGACGGCCGCATTACGCACGTGACTGATGTGCCTCTGGCCGAAGGGGCGGCGGTTCACGGTGTCGTGGACTGGCGCAGGCGGTTCGATCACATGCAGCAGCACACCGGACAGCACGTGCTGTCCGCGGCCTTCGATCGCCTGCTGTCGAATCGCACCGAGAGCTTTCACCTCGGCGCCGAATCGTCGTCGATCGATCTCGCTCGCGAAGTGACCGCATCCGAGGTCGGCGCGGCGGTGGACGAAGCCAATCGGATCATCTGGGAGGACCACCCGGTGCAGGTGCGCTTCGTCACCGCCGACGAAGCGGCACGATTGCCGCTGCGGAAGGAACCGGCCCGCGGCGGCACCCTCAGGCTGATCGACATCGACGCGTTCGACCTGTCGGCCTGCGGTGGCACTCACGTGGCACGCACCGGCGGGATCGGCATCATCACGGTTCCCGGCTGGGAGAAGTTTCGCGGCGGCTCCCGCGTACAGTTCCTCTGCGGCGTCCGCGTGCGCCGACGCTTCGAGGTGTGGCGGGACGCGTTCGCGGCCACCCAGAAGTTCTTGTCCGTGGCACCCGAGGAGCTGGCACCCGCGGTCGAGCGGCTGCAGAGCGAAAGCAAGTCGCTGCAGCGCACGTTGCGGGCCCTGCAAGAGAAACTCGCCGTGCACGAATCAGCGGCACTGGTGGCGAGAGGCACGCGTTCCGGCGATCGGCTGGCGGTGGTTGAGGCCGTCCCGGATCTCGACGCATCGGCATTGAAGGCGATGGCCGCCGCGGCCGCTGCGGCACCCGGAGCCGCCGTCGTGTTGTTCAGCGCGTCCTCACCCGCGCTCGCGGTTGTCGCCTGTCACCCGGGCGCCGGTGTGGACGCCAGCGCGACGATCAAGGCGTTGACCGCGAAATTCGGCGGAAAAGGCGGTGGCAAACCCGACCTCGCGCAAGGCGGCGGGCTGTCGGGAACCTCCGACGAGCTGGTCAGCGCAGCACGCGGGCTGCTCGCATGAAAGAGACCACGAAGGCACGAAGACACCTTCCTTCGTGTCCTTCGTGCCTTCGTGGTTTCACTTTTATCTCGGGGCCATGCGGAGGGCGCCGTCCAGGCGGATCACTTCGCCGTTGAGCATCTCGTTCTCGAGGATGTGACGGACGAGTGCGCCGTATTCGGCGGGACGGCCGAGACGTGAGGGGAACGGCACCTGCTGACCGAGTGACACACGGGCCGCTTCCGGCAGCGCGGCCAGGAGCGGCGTGTCAAAGATTCCCGGAGCGATCGTCACGCACCTGATGCCTGCCGCCGCGAACTCGCGCGCGACCGGGAGCGTCAGGCCGACGATGCCGCCCTTCGAGGCGGCGTATGCCGGCTGGCCGATCTGGCCATCGTAGGCGGCGATCGACGCGGTGTTGATGATGACGCCGCGCTCGCCCGATTCGGCAGGCTGATTCCCGGTCATGACAGCGGCCGCCAGCCGGATCACGTTGAACGTGCCGACCAGGTTGATGCGCACCGTCTTCTCGAACAGGTCGAGCGGGTGCGGCCCATTCTTGCCGAGCACCTTCGCGGCCGGCCCGATGCCGGCCGCATTCACCACCCCCGACAGGTTGCCGAATGCCGACACGGCGACGTCCAGCGCCGCCTTCACCTGGTCCTCGCTCGTGACATCCGCCTGCGCGAATCGCACCGAATTGCCGAGTCCCTGCTCCGCCGCCTTGCCCGCCTCGGCGTTGACATCGAGGAGGACGGCCTTGCCGCCGGCGGCCACGATCGCCTCGGCCGCGGCGCGGCCCAGTCCCGATGCGCCGCCGGTTACGGCGAAAGCCCGACCATTGATCTGCATATGCGCAGAATACAATGGTCAGATTCCCATGCTCGCTTACGACTCGCACTACCATGGCGGCGCCTGGCAGGCGTCCCGCGGCGCCGGCCTCATCGACGTGCTCTCGTCGGCGACCGAAGCCGTCGTCGGACGCGTCCCACGCGGCACTCCCGACGACGTGGATCAGGCGGTGAAGGCGGCCCGCGCCGCTTTTGAGACCTGGAGCCAGGTGCCGCCGGAGCAGCGTGCGGATTGGCTCGACAAACTGGCCGCGGCCCTCAAAGCGCGCGTACCGCAGATTGCGGAGCTCATCTCGCATGAGGTCGGCACCGCGCTTTCGTACTCGACGAAGGTGCAGGTCGAATTCCCGATCATGATGATCGGGATGAACGCGCGGTTCATCCACTCCGCCGCGCTCGAGGAGGAGCTCGGCACTTCTCTCGTCGTCAAGGAACCGGTCGGCGTTGTCGGCTGTATCACGCCGTGGAACTACCCGCTGCACCAGGTGGTCTGCAAGATCGCGCCGGCGCTGGCGGCTGGCTGCACGGTCGTCCTCAAGCCGGCTGAACTCGCGCCGTTGAGCGCCGGGGTGCTCGCAGAAGCGGCGCACGAAATCGGCCTGCCCGCCGGCGTCCTCAACATCGTCTTCGGCGAGGGCAAGGTGGTGGGCGAGGCCATCGTGGCCCACCGCGGCGTGGACATGGTCAGCTTCACCGGGTCCCTGGCGGCGGGGAGGCGGGTGGCGGCTGTCGCCGGCGACGGCATCAAGAGGGTCTGCCTCGAGCTCGGTGGCAAGTCCGCGTTCGTCGTGCTGGACGACGCGCCGTTCGAAAAAGCGATCCCGGCCGGCGTGAACAACTGCATGCAGAACTCCGGGCAGACGTGTTCGGCATGGACGCGCATGCTGGTGCCGCGGGCGCGCCACGACGAGGCGGTGGAGCTCGCGAAAGCGCAGCTGGCAAAGCTCACGCTCGGCGATCCTTTCGACGGCGCCACGCGCCTCGGACCGCTCGCATCGGCGGCCCAGCGCGATCGGGTCCTCGGCTACATCGACAAGGGAAAGCGCGAGGGCGCGGCCCTGGCCGCCGGCGGCGGGCGGCCGTCGAATTTGCCGAACGGCTATTACGTCGAACCGACGATCTTCGCGAACGTCGCGCCGGGCATGACGATCGCCCAGGAAGAGATCTTCGGCCCGGTGCTGAGCGTGCTGCCGTACGACAGCGAGGACGACGCGGTGCGGATTGCGAACGATTCGATTTACGGTCTCGCCGGCGGCGTGTGGTCGGCGACGAAGGAGCGCGCGCTCGAAGTCGCGCGGCGGCTGCGCACCGGGCAGGTCGACATCAACGGCGCCCGGTTCAATGCACTGGCGCCGTTCGGCGGCTACAAGCAATCGGGCGTCGGCCGCGAGATCGGACCGCACGCGTTGGACGAGTTCTTCCAGCTGAAGGCGATTCAACAATAGGCCGCGGCGATGAAGGACATTCCCGGCGTACTCGCCGCGATCGCGGTGATGCTGGTAGGCTTCTGGCTCGCCGACCAGATTGGCCACGGCATCCTCGCGGCGCAGGGGTTGAGCGGCAGCAGCCCCGTTTCAGGCGTGCCCGTGGCAATCGTGCTCGGCCTGCTGCTCCGCAATCTCCTGCCGCTGCCCGACGCGTTGACGCCGGGGCTGAAGTTTGCCACCAGCGCGGTTCTGCGCGCCGGCATCGTTCTGGTCGGCATCCGCCTCAGCGTCTTCGACGTGCTCAAGCTCGGGCTCGCCGGACTTCCGGTGGTGGTCGCCGCGATCACCACCGGCCTGGTGTTCGTGACCTGGTTCAACCGCCGGCTTGGCCTTCCGCCGCGGCTCGGCCTCCTGGTCGCCGCCGGGACCAGCATCTGCGGTGTCACGGCGATCGTCTCGACGGCCCCGGCGATCGACGCCGATGAACGCGAGGTCGCCTACGCGGTGGCCAACGTCGTGGCGTTCGGTCTCTTCGGGATGCTTGTCTATCCCTATCTCGCGCACGCGGTCCTCTCGCGATCCGAGACGATCGGCCTCTTTCTGGGAACGGCCGTCCACGACACATCGCAGGTGGTCGGCGCGGCGCTCACCTACAAGCAGATGTATGCGGATGACGTCGTGCTGCGAACGGCCACGGTCACGAAGCTGACGCGCAACATCTTCCTGGCGGTTGTGATTCCCGTGCTCACCTGGCTGCACGTGCGTGAAACGGGCGGCCGCAACGAGCGGGCAAGCGCGAGGTCATCGGATTCGTGGACGCGCTACGTGCCTGGCTTCGTGATCGGGTTTCTCGCGATGGCCGTGATCCGATCGATCGGGGACGCGACCCTCGGCAGCAGCGGGCTCGCCTACGGAGCGTTCGATGCCTCGCGCTGGAAGGTAATCACCGACTTCATCGGCGATACCGTCGCGTCGCGTTACCTGCTCGGCACCGCCATGGCCGCGGTGGGCCTCAGCACCAGCTTTCGCGTGTTCAAGGGCGTCGGACTCAAGCCGTTTGTCGTCGGGCTGGCCGGCGCGCTGGTGGTCGGTTCGGTCGGCATGGTGATGGCCGTCATCTTCGGTCGTTTCGTCACGCTGTAGCGGGCCGGCCGGGCGAAGGCGATCCCCGCGTATACTTCGAGATCACGCCAGGGAGGCCCATGAGACGCGTCTTTTCCGCCGGTCTGCTCATCGCCGGCGCCCTTGGAGCCGGAATCAAAGCCGAACAGGCTACGCCGGCGACGATCGTCCCTGCCGCCTCCCACGCCTCGAGCGCCGCTGTCCCGGCGGAGATGGTTGCGCAGTATTGCGCGACCTGCCACAGCGATCGCGCCAAGGCTGGCAGTCTGTCGCTGCAGGGCTGGACGGTCGCGGCGGCGGACGCTCACCGCGACACCACGGAAAAGATGATTCGCAAGCTGCGCGCCGGGATGATGCCGCCGGCCGGCGCGAAGCGGCCCGACGAAGCGCAGCTCGCACGGCTGGCCTCGGCGCTCGAGGCGCGGATGGACGCGCTCGCCGGACCGGCGCCGGATCCCGGCTGGCGGCCGTTCCAGCGATTGAATCGGGCCGAGTACGGACGCGCGGTCAGGCAGCTGGTCGGCCTCGACGTGGACGTCACCGCGTTTCTCCCCGCCGACACGATCAGCAACGGCTTCGACAATGTTGCCGACGTACAGACGTTCTCGCCGACGCTGATGGAGGGCTACCTGCGGGCGGCGAGCCGGATTGCCACGCTCGCGGTCGGGGACCCGACCAGCGGCCCGACCCAGGCGACCTTCAAGCTCCCGAAAACCGCATCACAGCTCGAACGCGCCGACGGCGCGCCGCTCGGCACCCGCGGCGGCATCTCGGTCGAGCACACCTTCATCGCCGACGGAGATTACGTCTTCAGCATGGACTTCTACGCCGAGCCGCTCGGCCTGCTCTACGGCAGCACCGCGGCGAACGAGCAGATGGAAGTGTCGGTGGATGGCGCTCGCGCCGCGATCTTCGACATCGACCCGCGGATGAGCGAGGAGAAGACCGGCCTGACGGTCAAGACGCCGGCGATTCACGTCCGCGCCGGCTCTCACCGGGTGACCGCCGCTTTCATGCAGAAGTTCGAGGGTCTGATCAACGACCTGATCGCGCCGATCGATCACACGATGGCGGATACCGAGATCGGCACCGCCTACGGCATCACCACCCTCCCGCACCTCCGCAGCCTCAGCATCGTCGGGCCGCACCGGGTAACCGGCGTGTCCGACACCGTCAGCCGGCGGATGATCTTCACGTGCCGGCCGACCGCACCCGGCGAAGAGCAGCCGTGCGCGTCGGCGATTGTCAGGCGGCTGGCGACGCTGGCGTTCCGCCGGCCGGTCAGCGACAAGGACTTCGATCGGCTGATGACGTTCTACGCGCGCGGCCGGAGCGAGCGCAACTTCGAGTACGGCGTCAATAAGGCGCTCGAAGCGATCCTCGCCAGCCCGCAGTTCCTGTTCCGTGTCGAAGAGGCGCCGGCGCGGGTGGCGGGGAGCACCTATCGTCTGGGTGACTACGAGCTGGCCTCGCGGCTGTCCTTCTTCCTCTGGGGCGGCGGGCCCGACCAGGAGCTGCTCAAAGCCGCCGGCCAGGGACGGCTCGCGGCGCCCGGCATGCTGACCAGGCAGGCACAGCGGATGCTGAAAGACCCGCGCGCCGACGCGCTGTCCACGCGCTTCGCGTCGCAGTGGCTGCGCCTGCAGGATCTGGAGCACACGACTCCCGACCCGATCCTCTTCCCGTACGCGGATCAGACGCTGTCGATCGCGTTGAAGAGGGAGAGCGAGCTGTTCTTCGACAGCCTGGTGCGCGAGGACCGGAGCCTGCTGGAGCTCCTGACCGCCGACTACACGTTCGTGAACGAGCGCATTGCGCGGCACTACGGCATCCCGAACGTCACCGGGCAGGACTTCCAGCGCGTGACCGTGCCCGAGTACCGCCGCGGCATCCTCGGGCATGGCAGCGTGCTGACGTTGACGTCGATCGCGGACCGCACGTCGCCGGTCATGCGCGGCAAGTGGGTGATGGAGGTGCTGCTCGGATCGCCTCCACCGCCGCCGCCGCCGAACGTGCCGGCGCTCGAGGAGACGAAAGGCACCAACGCCACCGGCCGGACGCTCTCGGTGCGCGAGCGCATGGAGCAGCACCGCAGCAACCCGACCTGCAACAGCTGCCACCGGGTGATCGATCCGCTCGGCCTGGCGCTGGACAACTTCGACGCGACCGGCAAGTGGCGGGTCAAGGACGGCGGCGTGGCCGTCGACGCGGCCGGAACGCTCTACGACGGCTCGAAGATTGACGGTCCTGCGGGACTGCGCGACGCGGTCCTGCGCCGGAAGGACGCGTTCCTCCTCAGCTTCACCCAGAGCCTGATGACCTACGCGCTGGGACGGCGCGTGGAACCACCCGACATGCCGACTGTCCGCAAGATCATTCACGACGCGGCAGCCCGGGACTATCGGATGAGCGCGTTCATTGAAGGCGTGATCGACAGCGCCGCCTTCCAACGGGTTCGAGTGGCGGCGAAGGACGTGCCAATGACGACGACGTTGGCGCCCGTAGCGGGACGCTGAGAACCCCGCGAACTCCGAGAACCCCGAGAACTCCGAGAACCCCGAGAACCCACATGTTCCTCACCCGCTTCCACCTCTCGCGTCGCACCGTGCTCCGCGGCATGGGCGCGACCATCGCGCTGCCGTTCCTCGACGCGATGACCCCCGCCGGCGCGTCGGCGCAGAAGCGCAAGCCGCCGGTGCGGTTGATTGCCATGGAGATGGTCCACGGCTCCGCCGGCAGCACCGCTTACGGCATCAAGAAGAACATGTGGGCGCCGGCCGGCACCGGGAGCGATTTCGATCTGTCGCCGACCAGCCTCAAGCCGCTCGAGAATTACCGCCAGTACCTGACGATCGTCAGCAACACCGACTGCCGCAACGCCGAAGCGTTCCTGCCGCCAGAGATTGGGGCCGACCACTTCCGCTCAGCGGCGGTGTTCCTCACCCAATCCAGGCCCAAGCAGACCCAGGGCTCGGACGTCTTCGCCGGTACCTCGCTGGACCAGATCTACGCGCAGAAGTTCGGGCAGGAGACGCCGATCCCATCGATGCAGCTGTGCATCGAGAACGTCGATCAGGCCGGCGGCTGCTCTTACAACTACTCCTGCGTCTACACCGACACCATCAGCTGGGCGTCGCCGACCGATCCGATGCCGATGACGCGCGATCCCCGCGCGGTGTTCGATCAGCTGTTCGGCGTCGGCGCCACGCCTGAAGCGCGGCAGGCGCGTCGCCGTGACGACCGCAGCATCCTCGACTGGGTCACGGAATCGGTGAACGACCTGAAGCGCAAGCTCACGCCGGCCGATCAGGCACGGCTGGCCGATTACCTGGACGACGTGCGTGAGATCGAGCGGCGAATCCAGAAGGTGGAGGCCTCGAACACCAGCGGCGATCCGCGCGAGCTGCCGGATGCGCCAGTCGGCGTGCCCGACTCGTTCGAGGAGCACGTCAAGCTGATGTGCGATCTCCAGGCGCTGGCCCTGGCCTCGGACGTGACCCGCATCTTCTCGTTCAAGCTGTCGCGAGACGTGTCGAACCGCGTCTTCAAGCCGAGCGGCTGCAACACCGCATTCCACACCGCGTCCCACCACCTCGATCGAGACGAGCGGGTCACCGAGTTCCAGAAGATAAACACCTACCACGTGAGCTTGCTGCCGCACCTGCTCGACAAGCTGAAGGCGACGCCCGACGCCGGCGGGACACTCCTCGACAACACCCTCGTCATATACGGCTCGGCGATGGGCAACTCGAACGTACACAACCACAAGCGATGCCCGTTGATCCTGCTCGGACACGCTGGCGGGATGCTCAA
The DNA here is from genome assembly GCA_963709325.1 of uncultured Acidobacteriota bacterium. Classification (GTDB taxonomy): domain Bacteria; phylum Acidobacteriota; class Vicinamibacteria; order Vicinamibacterales; family UBA2999; genus VFZN01. The sequence continues at coordinate 3,571,936 of CAVPVV010000003.1, forward strand.
GGGGAACCTGCACGTGCGCGGAGCCGATGGGACGCCGATGGCCAACGCGATGCTGCCGGTGCTGCAAGGGCTTGGCGTCGAGATCGACAGTTTCGGCGACAGCGCGGGCACGATGGATCTCAACCGCGCCGGTGCGGCGCCGACTGCGGCGTAAATCATGGCTATCGAGCGCGTGCGGCGAACGTTGTGCGGCGTGGTGCTGGCGGCGAGCCTGGCAGTCGGGGCTTACGCCGCCTCCGACGCGACCGTGGCTGACGCCGCCCGGCTCGGCGACGCGACGGCCGTGAAAACGCTGCTCAAGGGTGGCGCCGACGTCAACGCCGCGCAGGGCGACGGAATGACCGCCCTTCACTGGGCCGCCCAGAAGGGTGACGACGAGCTGGTTCGCATGCTGCTGGCCGCCGGGGCCAACGTTCGAGCCACGACCCGGATCGGCGGCTACACGCCCATGCACCTCGCCAGCCAGGCTGGGCACGACAAGGTTGTAGCGGCTCTGGTTGCCGCCGGTGCCGCCGTCGAGGTCAAGACGACGACTGGCGCGTCGGCCCTGATGCTGGCCGCGCGATCGGGCAGCGTCGAGACGGCGACGCGTCTTGTCGAGACCGGCGCGGACGTCAACGCCGCTGAGGCGACGTACGGACAGACCGCGTTGATGGTGGCTGCCGGCCTCAATCGCGCGGAGGTGGTGAAATACCTGCTGTCACACGGCGCCGACGCGACGGTGGCCTCGAACGTCGTTGACCTGAATGCGCTCACTGCGCCGGTAGACTTCGATCCGGTGAGCGGCCAGGTGGGGCAGCAGCAGGCCGCTGCCCCGGCGGCGGCGAACCGGCCGAAGGACGTGCCTGGCTTGACGCGGCCGTACCGCTACAACGAGTTGATAGGCGCCCAGGGCGGCCTCGCCCCGCTGCACTTCGCGGCAAGGCAAGGGGCTGCGCAGGCGGTGGCCGCGCTCGTCGAAGGCGGCGTTGCGGTGAATCAGCCGAGCCCCGGAGACAAGGCGACTCCGCTGCTCGTCGCACTCATCAACGGCCACTTCGACGTTGCCGCATACCTGCTCGACCACGGCGCCGATGCGAATCTGGTGAGCGACGCCGGCGTGTCGCCGCTCTATGCCACGCTCAACGTGCAGTGGGCGCCGATTGCCGCCTATCCACAGCCACGCGCGCACCTGCAGCAGAGCCGCACCTACCTGGACATGATGCGGCTGCTCATCGAGAAAGGCGCCGACCCGAACCAGCGGCTCAAACGGAAGGTCTGGTACTCCAGCTACAACTTCGACCAGTCGAGCGTCGACGAGATTGGCGCCACGCCGTTCTGGCGCGCTGCCTACGCCGCCGACGTCGAGGCGATGAAGCTGCTCGTCGCCGCGGGCGCGGATCCGGCGATTTCGACAATGAAGCCGATGGCGCGCCGGTTCCCCGGCGAGGGCGGCGGCGAGGATCGATCGGGGCTCGTGCCGGTGCCGGTCGGCGGGCCGAACGTCACGCCGCTGCAGGCGGCAGCGGGAGTCGGCTACGGCTTCGGGTTTGCCGCCAACTCGCACCACTTCGCGGAGACCGGGATGCTGCCGGCGGTGAAGTACCTCGTCGAGGACACCGGCGCCGACGTCAACGCGGTCGACGCCGACGGCAACATCGCCGTCCATCACGCAGCCGCCCGCGGCGACAACCCGATGATCCTCTACCTGGTCTCGAAGGGCGCCAGCGTCACGCGCGTGAATCGGGCCGGGCAGTCGACTGTGGACATGGCCAACGGCCCGGTCCAGCGGACGCAGCCGTTCCCGGACACGATCGCGCTCCTCGAGAAGCTGGGCGCGGTGAACCACTACAAGTGCGTTTCGTGCTAACTACGCGACTCCCGCCTTCGCCATCACTGCCTCGCACTTCTGCTTGATCTCGCGCGCGACCTCGTAGGGGTTGCCGTCGCGGAACTTCGGCATGAACAGTTCCACCGACAGCGGGCCGGCGTAGCCCTTCTCGGCGAGCTTCTTCAGCATCGGCACGATCGGCGAGACGCCGTCTCCGGGGATGACGCGGGTGTTGTTGTCGAGCAGCTCGCGCGGCATGTCGGGCACGTCCTGGAAGTGGACGTGGTTGATCTCGCCGGACCGGATCTGGTCCATGTCCTCGAGCTTATTGTTGCCCGACCAGAAGTGATAGAAGTCGAGCATCACGCCGACGTTGGGGTGCGCGGCTTGGCGCGTGACCCTGAGTCCGGTCAATAGCGTGGACATGTAGTTCGATGCGCGTACGCACTCGATGCTGAAGATGGCGTCGAACGACCTGGCTGCGTCACCGACGTCGCGCAGCTGGTCGGCGATTTTCGAGTAGTCCTCGAGCGCCGGCTTGGGCCCGCCGATCGTCGTGGTGTAGACCTTACTGATGCCGAGCACGGCGAACATCTCGAGCCGCTTCTTCAGCTGCTCGAGGGCCGCGGCGTGCTTGTCATTCGGCTCGATCAGTCCGAACTGACCGACCGTCCCGTGCACCGGCGTCAGCCCGTTGTCGGACAGCACTTTCTTCGCGCCTTCGATCGTGTCGGTCTTGAGGAACTCGTCGACGAGACCGGCATTGATCTCTACGTACTTGATGCCGGCCTTCGCCCACCCTTCGAGCGCGGCGCGATAGCCAGCGCCAGCGGAGGTGTTGGTGTGCATGCACAGCGTCATCGCGCCGGCACGGGCGGCCGTCACGTGCGGGACCAGGAGCAGCAGGGGAGTCGCGAGCGTCGCGCGGCGGGAGATCGGTGTGCTCACGGGGCCGGATTGTGTCACAACCGGCCCCGAGAGCCGGCTCACCTCACTGGCCGTTGCGGACGCCCTTCACCTCAGTCAGGATGATTCGCACCGGCGTCTTGCCGACGTTCTCCACGAAGTGGCGGCCGACCGGCTGGTCCCACGTCGTAGTGCCCGCCTTTTCATCCGCGAGGACAGACTTGCCGTCCTCGCTGTTGATGCGCAGCGTCCCGCCCTCGGCGATATAGGACACCTTGGTCGGATGGGTATGCCACTGGTCCCGCTCCCCGGGCCGGACGGCGTACTCGATGACGCGCACGTGCTCGTTGTCGAGAAGAAGCCGGAAGTTGCCGGGAGATGCCAACAGCACGTCGGCAGGAGGCGTGGAAAGGGGTTTCTGACCGGCGCCGCTGGAAGGACAAAGCAGCGCCAGGAGGACGAGAGCAAGGAGCGGCTTGGACACGGCTGGATTCTAGCCCAGCCGTGTTCGGTTGCCTTCGGGATTGCGCGCCGTTCTCAGGCGGTGCGCACGGTGGGGGCTTCGGCCCGTCGTTTCAACTCGGCCTCACCCTTCAGGATGGAACACCACGTTTTGTGCTCGGCCACGGGCATGCCGCACTCCACGCAGACCCGAACCCTGGCCTTTGGTTCCTCGGACTTGCCGAACAGCTTCTTCAGAAACGACATCGCTCCGCCCTCCCGCCGTGAATGACCCGATGTGTAACCGATACGTTTGACGGCCGCTCGAGGTTCAAGGTTGGGGGCGGTCCCAACTCATTTCAGCCCTGGGCGCCGGCTTTTCATATGGCTGCGCTTCAAATCGGCATGTCAGCCGTTACTATTGACGCGGTAGTTTCGGGTTCGTCCCCTCGCGGCCCGCAGAACGGATGGGTGAGAAACATGAAAACAAGCCCAACTGCGAAATGGCTGGTTCTGTTTGGAGGGGCGGCTCTGGCAGCCTGGACAGCCTCTGGGCCCGGGCTTGCCGCGCCGGTGCATCAGGCCATCAAGGTGGACCACTTCGGCTACCGCCCCGCGGATGCCAAGGTGGCCGTGTTCTCGGCGGACCCCGGCGCCAGCGTCGAGGTGCGCTCGTCCGCTGATGCGGTCGTGTTGCGCGTGCCGGGCGACGGGGGATCGATCGTCGCCAAGGGCCCCGACGGGGCGTCGGGCGACACCGTCTGGTGGGTCGATTTCTCGGCCCTGGCCACGCCCGGAACGTATCGCATCTACAGTCCGGCGCTGGGCGCCCAGTCCTACGACTTCGAGGTCCGTGGCGATGTCTACAACGCACCATTGCGCGCGGCGCTGAAGACCTTCTACTACCAGCGGTGCAGCACGCCGAAGCTGTCGCAGCACGCCGGCGCCTGGTCCGACGGACAGGCCTGCCATCTGACAGATTCGGCGGCGCGGCCCGCTCCCGGTCAGACCGATTACGGAACGCTGGACCTGCGCGGCGGTCACCATGACGCGGGCGACTACAACAAGTACGTCTGGCGGGCGGTGTCCAACGCGATGCTCTTCATGCTGCGCGCTTACGAGGACAACCCGGGCCTGTTCGCCGACGGCGACGGCGGCATTCCTGAATCCGGCAACGGCCTCGCCGACCTGCTCGACGAAGCGAAGTGGGAGCTGGATTGGCTGTTGAAGATGCAGCTTCCCAACGGCGCCGTCCTCTCACGATTGACGGCTGACGGTTCGACCACGAACTCGCCGCCGAGCGCCGACACGGGAGTCCGCTTTTATCAGAATCCCAACATGGAGTCCGGCGCGGTGCTGGCCGGAACGCTGGCCTACGCTTCGCGGGTGTTCGCGGCTGCCGGACAGGCAGCCTACGCCCAGACGCTCAAGGCCGCGGCGCTCAGGACCTGGCAATGGCTGCTGTCGCAAAGCGACGGCGAGGCCGACGATGTGCGAGAGGTGAAGGTCTGGGCAGCGGCCGAAATCTGGCGCATCGACCAGACGATCACCTCGGCCCGCGCCTACGTCGATGGGTTCTACGGCTCGAACTGGGCCGGCCGTTTCTTCAACGCCGCGCGCTATGACACGCACGCCGCGATCACTTATCTGCGGACTCCGGGTGCGACGCCGGCGGTAGTGTCGAACATGCGCGCCAGCGTCGGCAGCCAGGTGGACTACCTGTTCGCCGTGGACGACCTGTATCGCAACGGCATGCCCAACTGGGCCTACCACTGGGGCTCGAACGCGCCGCGCGCGGCGCAAGGTGTGTTCCTGGTCACCGCCGCACGACTGGGACTGACCGGAAGTCACACCGCGGCGGAATCCACCCGGCACGCGCTGGATCTGCTGCACTTCTTCCACGGGCAGAACGCGCTCAACATGGTCTACCTGACCAACATGGCGGCGTTTGGCGGCGAGCACTCGTCGTTCCAGTTCTTCCACCTATGGTTTGGCGACACGAGGGTCGCCTACTCGCGCGCCAACTTCCTGGGCAAGCCCGCGAACATCAACGAGCCGGACTATCCGTATTTCACGGGAACCGACAACCACGGGATCTCCGACAACAAGACGTCGACGCTCGGTCCTCCGCCCGGCTTCGTCCCCGGCGGTCCGAACGCGAGCTACGGCGGGACGGCCAGCCCGCCGAGAAATGCCGGTGCTCTCAACCGCTTCTACCGCGACTGGGCCGACCAAACGGTCTTCTCTGCCCAAACCTGGGAGATCACCGAGAACTCGATTGGTTACCAGGGCCCGTACATCGCGCTGGCCGCGTACTTCGCGCCCCGCGCAGGGTCCAATCTGCCCTCGGCGCCGACCGGTCTCAAGGTGAAGCCGCCCGGTGCCGCGGCAAACGTGATTCGAGACCTCGAGCGGAACTGAAAGTCGGCAGCGCTGTCGGGCGGCGATCAGGTTGATGCTGAACCGGGGCAGCGCCCGCCCGCGGCGGCCGATCATCGCCGCCCCTGTTGGCACCGTCAGCCGATTCACCGAAACGAAGCGTCAGCTCTTCTCGAACACCTGATGGTTGTTGACCTTCTGTCCCTGCGCGTTGGTGCCGGTCGAGGTGACCGTCAAGGTCTTGCCGTCCGCCGAGATCACGCGCGCGTTGACGGTGGTCGGCTTGCCCTTCAGCGTGTACGAGGTCTCGATCGTGTTCGGGCCGGTACGCTTGGCGACGACCATGTCACCGTCCGGGTTGCCGGTCACGGGTGCGGGCTTGCCATCGAGAGTCGCCGTGTACTCCCAGTGGATCTTCGAGCCATCCGGGGCGAGAAGGTCGACCACCGCCTTGACAGTCTGGCCGACGGTGCTGAAAGTCACGGTGCCGCTCTTTGGGGTGGGGCCGGGGGAATACTTGGACTTGGCCACGTTGAGCGTCCAGGTGCCGAGGCCGGGAACGGAATCCTGGGCAACGGCCGTGTGTGCCATTGACAGGCTCAAGAAGCCGACGATCGTGATCGAGCACGCGGTCTTCCAGCAGGTCGTGACCATGGGATGCTCCTCTCTCGAACGACGTTGACGGTTGAGGTAGTTTGGATTCGTGCGTCCTTCGTTTTCGCGCCTTCGTGGTTCTTTTACCGCCGGAACGCCGCAATCCGCGCCAGCGCCCGGTCGAACATCGCCTCGACGTCTGCCGAGGGCACAGTGTAGTTGTTGGCCAGGAACGAGAACGCCAGCGGCTCGTTGTCGGCGGTCAGCACGTAGCCGGACAGCGAGCGGATGTTGAACATCGATCCGGTCTTGGCCCAGACGCGGCCTTCAGCAGGCGTGCCCTTCATCTGGTCCGCGATCGAGCCGGCCACGCCTGACACCGGCAGCGCCGCGCGGTACGGACCGATCATCGCCGGGTCGTTCCACATCGCGGTCAGGAGTCGCACGAGAGCCTCGGCCGACACCATGTCGTAACGCGAGAGGCCGGATCCGTCGAACGCCGCGTAGAGGGCCGGGTCCACCCCGAGCGAGGTCAGCGTGTCCTGCAGCACCGGCAGACCCGCGGCTTCGCTCGCCGGCGCGCCCGGAGGGGACATCGTCCACAGCAGCGTCTCGGCGTAGCCGTTGCGGCTCCACTTGAGCAGCGGATCGACGATCTCGTAGAGCGGGGCAGAGCGATCGGTGACCCACGTTTGCGCACCGGTCAGGTCGGGCGGCTGTCGCAGATCATCGATGTCGATCGCCGAGCCGCCGACGAAGACCCCCTTGCGCTGCAGTGCCTCGCGAAACGCGCTCAGGAACAGCGTCGTCGGATTGTCCACGGCGACGCGCCGGGTGCGTGGAGCCGAGTCCGCAGCCACCTGGCCCCGCACGTTGAGGAAGATTGTCCCCGGTACGCGATCGATCGAGAGCCGCGACGGCTGATCGGCCGCAACGGTGACCACCTGGTTGTCTACCAGCAGGCCGTTGCCGAGCGGCGAGCTCGAGATGATCGCCGGCTTGCCCGCCTCGATGCCTGGCCCGATCAGCAGCTCGATCTCGTTCTCGTTGTACTGGAGTGCGCCGATCGGAGAGGCGTAGTCGGTCACGAGGTCGTCCCACGTCCATCCCGAGCCCCAACCCGGCTCCGCGAACGCGTTGTCGTCGCCGATCAAGTGCCCACCGATCGCCCGCACGCCGCGGGCGGCGATCTGGCCGGCCCAGTCGTCCAGCGCGGTCCAGCGATCGGGGTGCCGCCGGTTAATCGTCGGATCGCCGCTGCCCACCACGATCAGGTTGCCGTCGAGCGTACCGTCTGGCTCGAGTGTCCCGGTGGCGAGCACGCGAGTGGTGTAGCGATAGTCCCAGCCGAGCCTGCGCGCGGCGGCGGCCACCGTCAGCAGCTTCTGGTTCGAGGCCGGCACCATCATCCGCCGCTCGTTGAGCGCGAAGATGGTATCGCCGGTGAGGAGGGAGCGAACCAGGACGCCGATGTGCGCGTTCTCGAGCGGCGCTGGAGAGAACTCCGCGCGTAAATCGCCAGCCAGCGCCGGCGAACTCGCGGTCGGGACGGGGGAGATGGGCGCCGGGAAGGGCGGATCGTGGACGAAACGCGACCCGCAGGCAGCAACGGCCAGCGCGGTCGTGAACAGAACAACCGCGCGGACCGCTGGCCCCGGCATGCCCGACGGCGCTACTGCTTCGCGGGCGGCGGCGTGGCGGGCGTCTCCGCCGGCTTGGCCGACGGCGCGACTGCGCCGTCGATCGCGTCGAGTGCCGCCTTGAGGCTGTCGGCGGCGACTTCGCCAGTCGCCTGCTCACCCTCGCGATTTCCGTAGGCCTGCCCGCCGGCGCGGCCCACCTTCACGCGCTCGAACTTGCCGTTGTCGTAGCTGACGCTCACCGTCAGGATCGGCGCGTTGAGCCCGGTCGGCTTCGTCCCATCCACAAGCGCCCCCATCTTGAGGTCGGTGAGCTTGTTGAGCAGATCATCCAGCTTTGGCCGGTCAGCGTCGACGGCCTGCCCGCCCTCGGGCGCAACCTGCCAGACATCGGCATTGTCGCGCTTGATCTTCGAGAACTCCCAGGTCTTCGCCCCTCCATCGGTGCGCGTGACCCGCACCTTGTCCATCGAGAAGGGCCGCGCCTCGAAAAAATCCTTCTTGTGGTACTGGTCGAACGGCTTCTTGAGGTCGTCGGCCAGCGTGGTGTCGAGGGTGAACACCATCGGCCGGGACTTGTCGCGCGCGTACGGCTTGTCGCCGGCGTTGCTGATCTCGAGGACGGCCTGGCTGCTGCCGCTCCCGATCGCGATCGTGATGCCCGGCCGATCCAGCCCGTACTTCTTGAGATCGGCAGGGTTAGCGTCGACGATCTCGGACATGCCGGCGGTGGAGAGCCGCGTGAGCAGCCCTTCGATCGTGGAGTAGTCGCCGCGGCCGGCGATCGGCTTGTCGACCTTCCACTCGCTGTCCTTCCGTGTCATGCGGATGCTGTCTTTGCCCCGGGTCAATTCGAGCGCATCGACCTTGTCGCGCTCGAACTTCACCACCCGCTTGTCGCGCAGATCGAACGGCTTCTTGTCGAAGGTCGTTTCCAGGTACGACGAGACCAGGAACACCTTCTTGGAGCCGGGCATCACCGCGTAAACGTCGCCGGCGGTCGGCGTCTTGTCGCCGAGGTGTACTTCACCGCTCTTGCCGCCCTCGGCCTTGAAGGCGATTTTGATTTTCGGTTCGGCGAGGCCGTAGGGTGCCAGGTCGCTGGCGTTCTCGTCGACCACGCGGGTCTGCTCGAGCGAAGTGATGTTCGTCGCCAGGCTCGAAGCCTCGGTGACGTCGGCGTCAGTCGCCTCGGGCGCAGCCATCTGCCAGCCTGAGTCCCTCTTGACCAGCGAGCTGGTCTGGCCGTTGACGGTGATGGTCAGCTCGTTCACCTGCCCGGACTCGACGCCCGCGAACACCTTCTCGTTGGGTGTCGTGCCCGACGCCGGCTTCTTCGAATCGAAGAAGTAGATGTAGGCGCCCAGTCCGGCCAGCACCAGGACGAGCGCCAGGTTGGACCACAGCCCGCGCACGGCTACCTTCTCCCGTACCAGCTGTAGATGCCGGCGGCGAAGACCAACCCCGGCAGGATGAAGACCGACAGCAGGAAGATGCGGCTTTGCGCGTCAGCGGTGAGCGTCAGCCGCCGATCTTCAGCTTCGCGGGGCCGGATCGCGATCAGGTTCTCCTGCTGCGCCAGCCAGTTGACCGAGTTCAGGAAGAAGTCGCGATTTCCCTGGACGCCAAGGATGCCGTTGCTGGCGAAGTCCGAATCGCCGATGACGACAATCCGCGATTCGGGTTTGGGCGGTTCGGGCGTATTCGGGTTCGCGGTCTGCTCCGGCTTGGCCTCGGCGGGCTTTGCCGGCGCCTCCGTGGCCGGCGCGGAAACTGCCGCGCCGAGCGAGATCGGACCGGGCTTGTCGCCCTTTTCAGGGTTGAGCGCGACCCGTCCATCGCCCTTTGCCAGGCCCGCGATGTCGGCTTCCGCCCAGCTCTGCGCGCTGGTCTGGACGAGGCTCTGCGGCGTGTGGCCGTTGGCGCCGCCCTCGACGGCGTCAACCGACCGCGCGAGCGGATAGGCGGTCATCAGCTGGAAGTTCGTCGTGATCGCGTGCGACGGATAGCTTGCGGCCACGGGTACCGAGGCGTCGGTCCCGAGCAGCTGGCCGATGCCACTGGCGTCGACAACGATGTTGGTCCCGACGTTGAAGCCCCATTCCTTCAGGAACCCGTCGAGCACCGGCATTCCCTTGGTCGGGTCGTCCGGCGGGTCGAGCATGACGAGCACCTTGCCGCCCTTGGCGACGTACTTCTTCACCGCGTCGATCTCGGGCGGCAGGAAGTCGGTGCGGGGCCCGGCGACGACCAGCACCGTAGCGTCCCCCGGCACCTCGGGTTTCTGGACAAGGACGATCTTGTCCACCGAGTAGTTGTCGGAGCCGAGCGCGGCGGTGATCGCGCTGTACCCCGTGCGGTCCGAGCTGCCGGTGTCCTTCTCGCCATGTCCCTGCGTGAAGTAGACCTTCTTGGTCTGGCCGGTGACGACCTTGATCAACGCGTTGGCGATCGCCTGCTCGTCACTGCTCGTCACCCGCTCGCTGCGGTCCTTGTACTCCAGCACGATCGTCCCGAGCGACTGGATCTGCGCCGCCTTGGCGCGGATCGGGTTCTTCTCGGGATCGATGTACTCCGTCGAGATCTTGGACGAGTGGTAGGAGTAGACCTCGAGTCGATCGCGGTAGCCCTCGAGCTGAAGCTCGCGATCGAACACCGTCATCTTCACCGGCGCGTCCAGGTTCTGCAGCACCTTGATCGTCTGATCCGACAGGCTGTAGACCTGGTTGGAGGTGAGGTCCCAGCGCTTGTTCTGCCGCGAGGCGAGGTAGTTGACCGCGACCAGGATCCCGGTGAACACCAGCACGCTGACCATCGCCAGCGTGCCGTACTTGGCGGATCGGCCCTTGTAGAACTCGCCGATGTCCCGCCACTGGCCGGCGATGTAGACCAGCACCAGGGCCAGACCGGCCCACGCCGCGTACTGCTGGTACTGCGCCCACTCGGGCCGCAGGAACTTGATGCCGACCGAGGCGAACACCAGCAGCGTTCCGACCCAGCCGATGACGCCGAACACGGTCGGGCCACCGGCGTTCTTATTCAGGGTTTCGGTGCTCATCGGGCTAGCCCCTCCACCGCTCGCTGTCCACCGACTTCATCGTCAGGAACAGGCCCATGGCGATGAAGCTGAAGTAGTAGACGACGTGCTTGGTGTCGATGATGCCCTTCGCGAAGTCGTCGAAGTGCTCGGTGATCGACAGGTAACTGAGAATCGTCTGGGCGGTCGGGCCGACGAAGGTGGACACCCAGTTGATGACCCACAGCAGCAGGAACACCGAGAAGGTGATCATCCCGGCGACGATCTGGTTGCGGGTCAGGCTCGAGATGAACAGCCCGAGCGAGAGGAAGCTGCCGCCCATCAGCAGCAGGCCGAGGTAGCCGGTGGCAATTGGTTTCCACTCCGGCGTGCCGAACAGGAACAGGACGCCCATGTGAATCAGCGTCACCGCCAGCATCGCCGCGAACAGCCCGAGCGCGCCGAGAAACTTGCCCATGATGATCTCGAAGTCGGTGATCGGCGAGGTGAGGAGCAGCTCGATCGTGCCCGAGCGCTTTTCCTCGGCGTAGGTCCGCATCGTGATCAGCGGGAACACCAGCAGCATGATCACCGTCGCGTTCATCAGGAGCGGCGAGATCAACATCTGGTTGACGTTGAGCGAGCCGCCCGGGCCGCCCATCATCTGCATGCTCTGCCGGTCGAAGAACGCGACCAGCGTGTAGAAGAACCAGCCGAAGAGCAGCGCGTAGAACCCGACCAGCACGTAGCCGATCGGCGAGGCGAAATAGCCGCGCAGCTCCTTGCCAGCGATCGCCAGCACGTTACGCATTCGCCACCTCCTGTTCGACAGCCGCCGCGGCCTCGCCGGTTTCCTCGGTGGTCACGGTGAGGAAGATGTCCTCTAGGCTCAGCCGCAGCGGCCGCAGCTCGGTCAGGCCCCAGCCGCGCGTGACTATTGCCGCCGCCAGCTCCCGGCGCACGTCGGCGCCCCTCTCGCTGTCCACCTCGAAGGTGGCGAGCGCCGCGGCCTGCGGCTCGGCGCGGACGCCGGTGACGCCCTGGACGTTACGCAGCGCCGCTTCCGCCTCCGCCGGCGGGCCGTCGGTCTGGACGATCACCGTCGCAGCGCCGTGCATGCGATGCGTGAGGTTCTCGGGCGAGTCTTCCGCGACGACGCGCCCCTTGTTGATGATCACGACCCGCTGGCAGGTCTGTGAAACCTCGGGAAGGATGTGCGTGCTCAGGACGATCGTATGGGTGCCCGCGAGTTCGCGAATCAGCTGCCGTGTCTCGATGATCTGCTTCGGGTCGAGACCAGCGGTCGGTTCGTCGAGCACGAGCACATCCGGGTTGTGAATGATCGCCTGGGCGAGGCCGACTCGCTGCCTGTAGCCCTTCGAGAGCTTGGCGCAGTGCCGGTCGGCCATGTCAGCGACCCACGTCCGCTTCATGACCGCGTCAACCCGATCCTTGATGTGCGCGCGCAGCCCTTTGATCTTCGCGACGAACGTCAGGTATTCCCGGACCGTCATGTCGGGATAGAGCGGCGGGGTTTCCGGCAGGTAACCAGTCCGCTTCTTCGCTTCGAGCGGCTGCTCGAACACGTCGTAGCCGGCGACCGTCGCCCTGCCGCTCGTTGCCGGCATGTAGCCGGTGAGGATTCGCATCGTCGTGGTCTTCCCGGCGCCGTTGGGCCCCAGGAAGCCGAGAATCTGGCCGGACTCGACGCGAAAGCTCACGTCGTCGACCGCGGTGACCGGCCCGTAACGTTTAGAGAGGTGATCCACCTCAATCACAATGTCGCTCCGGATAAATTAAATCGGTGTAAGATCTAGACCCGGCGTTACATAGGGACGCCAGCCCCCCATCCTAATCGAACCCTCCGCAGGCGGCAAGATGTGTCCTAAAGCCGCGAGGGCTGTCGGTCGAAAATGCCGTCTGGGAGCCAAAGCGTTTGAAGCGACTGCTAGTCGTCCTGCTCGCCGCCTTCGTGCTGGTCCTCGCGGGTGGAGGATGGTGGTGGGCACGCCAACCCCTCCCCTTGTTGGACGGCCAACTGGGGGTCAGCGGCCTGAAAGATCCAGTGGAAGTTCTTTTCGACGGGTACGCCGTTCCCCACGTCTACGCGCGGGACCCGGAAGACGTCTGGTTTACGGCCGGCGTGCTGCACGCGCGCGAGCGGCTGTGGCAGATGGAGCTCTATCGGCGCGTCACCTCGGGCCGGCTCTCGGAAATCCTGGGCGAGGCGACCCTCCCAATTGACAAGCGGTTCCTGACGCTGAACCTGCGGGCGGCCGCGGAGGCCGAGTGGCAGCGGGCCCGGCCGGAAGTGAAGTCCGCGCTCGAGCGCTACGCCGCCGGGGTCAATGCCGCGGCAGGTGCGCTCCAGTCCCGGCAGCGGCCGATCGAGATGCAGCTGCTTGGCGTCACACCGGCGCCCTGGACGCCGGTGGATACGCTCGCCGTCGGGCGGCTGCTGGCGTGGCGCCTGGCGGAAAACCATCAATCCGAGCTGGTTCGGGCCGCCGTCGCCCAGAAGCTGGGTCCCGACGCCGCCCGGCAGTTGAGCGGTCGCTACCCGCCGGACGCCCCGACGATTCTCGGACCAGCCACCGATTCGGTCCCGTCGGAATCCGAGAGCGGCGATCCCGCTCGCTCGCAACCGGCGGCGCCGCCGCCGGCCGCACCACCGGAGACGCCTGGAAAGCCGCAGGCGCCAGGTTCCGAGAGCTGGCCCGCCGGGCTCGAGTGGCTGGACCCGATGGCAAAGCGCGGCAACAGCAACAACTGGGTCGTGGCCGGCACCAGGACAAGCACGAAGCGCCCGATTCTCGCCAACGATCCGCACCTGCAGGTGGAGTTTCCGTCGGTCTGGTACGAGCTGCACCTGGTGGCCGCCGGCCTCGACGTGATCGGCGTCACCATTCCGGGCGTGCCGTTCGTGATCATCGGCCACAACCGGCGGATCGCGTGGGGGTTCACGAACTCCGGCGCCGATGTCCAGGATCTCGCGCTCGAACGGCTCGACGTCCCACGCAAGCGCTACATGTCCAGCAGCGGGTGGCAGCCGGCGAAGGTGACACGCGTCGAGATCCCGGTTCGCGGCCGCGCCGCCGAGCCGTTCGACGTGTGGGAGACACCGCGCGGAATCGTCTTTTCCGAGCCCGGCGTGGATTGGGAGGCGCCTCCGGCATGGATGTCGCCCGGTGCGGGCGAGGCGCCCACGGCGCAGGTCTCGGCCTACGCGCTCCGCTGGTCGGGCGTTGACGGCGACACCGTATCGAGCTTCGAGCTGCTCGATCGCGCGATCGACTGGCAGACCTTCACTGCGGCAATCGATCGCTTCGATACGCCGTCGCAGAACGCCGTTTATGCCGACGTGGACGGCAACATCGGCTACGCGCTCAACGGCCGTTTGCCGGTGCGCTCGTCAGGTGACGGCACGATGCCGGTGAGCGGAGTGGCCGGGCTCGGCTGGATCGACGGGCCGCCGCCGCAGCTTCCGCGCGTCCTCAACCCGCCGTCCGGATATCTCACGTCGTCGAACAACGAAGTGGATCGACGGTCCGAGGTAATGATTACCCGCGATTGGGCGGCGCCATTCCGCACGACCCGCATTCACGAGATCTTGTCCGCGAGCACGACGCTCGGGCTCGACGACATGACGCGCCTGCAGACCGATACGAAGAGCCTTGGCGCGGCGCGCGTGTTGGCCGGAGTTGCCGCGGCGCTCGAGGCAGCGAAGAAGCAGGACGCCGAAGCATCGGCCGTCGAGACGTTGACCGAGCTGGCCGCCTGGGATGGTGTGGTCGACGCCCGGCCGGTGGTGACCCTGTACGAAGCGTTCGAGCACGCGGTATGGCGGCGCACCTTCATCGACGAGATGGGCGAGCCGCTCTTCCGCGTCTTCTATCAATGGGCGGGCGGCGAGCGGCCGGCTGGCCTGCACGCGATCGTCGACGACCGGCAATCGCGCTGGTTCGACGACATCGCGACCATCGAAAAGCGCGAAACGCGCGACGACATTTACATCCTCGCAGCCCGCGACGCAGCCGAGATGGTCCAGGCGGAGTTCGGCCGCGGCAGCGGTCGTGCCTGGGATCGGGTCCATGCGATCACGTTCGAGCACCCGTTGGGACAGGGCTCGTGGTGGCGCTCCTGGCTGTTCAGCAGGGGACCGGTGCCCATCACCGGCGACGGGACGACGGTGATGCGGGTGAGCTGGAGCCGTTCCCGGCCCTTTCGCGGCTGGGAGCTGCCCTCATGGCGGCAGGTCCTTGACGTTGGCGAATGGGACCAGGCCCGGGTGGTCCTTCCGACCGGCCAGAGCGGCCATCTGATGAGCTCGCACTACTTCGATCAGAACGAGCTCTGGCGTACCGGCCAATACCGGACTCAGCCGTTTACCCGAACCGCCGTCCAGGCCGCCCAGGCGCATCGCCTGCTGCTCGTTCCCTGACAAGGCAGAAGGCCCAAAGGCAGAAGGCCAAGGCAGGCACCGGTGCACCGCAGCACCCCTGCACCCCTGCACCCCTGCACCCGTGCACCCTTGCACCTTCCCCCCTTTTGTTCTAACGTATGAACAATTGCTCATATGAACACGAATCCAGATGCTTGCGATGTCATCCAGATCGACCTGAACCGGGTGCGGCGGCTTCGTGCCGCCCTGGTGGATCCGGACACGGTCGGCGGGCTGGCCGACATCTTCAGCGCCCTCGGGGATCCAACCCGCGTGCGCATTCTGGATGCGCTCTCGCACGGGGAGCTCTGCGTCTGCGACCTGGCGGCGGTGCTGTCGTTGTCGCAGTCGGCGGTTTCGCATCAGTTGCGGCTGCTGCGCGGACTCCGGCTCGTGCGGGCGCGGCGTGAAGGCCGGATGGTGTTCTACGCGCTCGACGACCGCCACGTCACCGACCTCCTCGGGCAGGGTCTCAAGCACGTGCGCGAGGCCGTCGGCCGCCCCGTTGCGAGCCGCATCGGCGCTCGCCAGAGGAGCGCCCGGTGAGCGCCAACGCGCACGCGGCCGACGCGTGCTGCGGATCGTGTGCCCGGGCTCCGGCGCCACGGTCGACGGCCGCCCGCGCCCGCGGGACGCTGGCCGGGGTTGCCGCCGGTCTCCTCGGGGTCGGCTGCCTGCTGGACGTCACCGGCCAACTTCCGGCCTGGACGTCGCCGATCTTCCTGGCCGCGGTGCTTGCCGGCAGTGTCTTCCCCGCGCAGCGCGCATGGTTATCGGTGCGCAAGGGCAAACTCGACATCAATGCGCTGATGGTCATCGCCGTCACCGGCGCTCTGTTCATCGGCCAGTGGGAAGAGGCGGCGATGGTGGTGTTCCTCTTCGCCGTCGCGCAGTGGCTCGAGTCCCGCAGCGTCGAGCGCGCCCGCGCTGCGATTCGATCGCTTCTCAATCTCGCCCCTCCCGAGGCTCGCATCGACGACGGCACCGGCGAGCGGATGCTGCCGATCGATCGCGTTCTCCCCGGACAACGCATGCTGGTCCGGCCCGGTGAGCGCCTGGCACTGGATGGCACCGTCCTCGGCGGCCGTTCCGACGTCAATCAGGCGCCAATTACGGGAGAGTCGGTCCCGGTTGAGAAAGTGGCCGGCGACGAGGTGTTCGCCGGGACGATCAACGGGCATGGTTCGCTCGTGGTGAGCGTCACTCGGCGCGGTGACGACACGACGCTGGCGCGGATCATCCATCTGGTGGAGGAAGCGCAGGCCCGCCGCGCGCCGATCCAGCAGTTCATCGATCGTTTCGCGGCGTGGTACACGCCGGCCGTCGTCGCGGCGGCAGCGGCAATTGGCGTCGTCCCGATTCTGATGGGATTGCCGGCCGAGACCTGGATCTACCGGGCGCTCGTCGTGCTCGTAGTCGCCTGCCCGTGCGCGCTGGTCATTTCTACCCCAGTGTCAATGGTCTCGGCGCTGGCCGGTGCAGCCCGCCAAGGCGTTCTCATCAAGGGCGGGGCCTCGCTCGAGCGGCTCGCTGGCGTATCGACGATCGCTATCGACAAGACCGGGACGCTGACCCGCGGCGAGGTGTCGGTGGGCGCCGCCGAACCGCTCGACGGGGTCGAGTCGCGGGAACTGTTGCGGCTTGCGGCATCGGTGGAGCACCAGTCCGAGCACCCGATCGCGCAGGCCATCGTCGCCGAGGCGCGTGCGCGGGAAATCGCGTTTCCCGTCGCGTCGGGCGTCCGAGCCCTCCCCGGTCTTGGCGTCGAAGGCGACGTGGACGGCCATCGCGTGCTGTGCGCGGCGCCGAAGTACTTCAACGGCCGGGTGCCGCTGAGTGCGACGGGCGTCGCGCTCTCCAATCGCCTGATCGGTAACGGCTTCTCACCAGTCGTCGTCGTGCGCGATGCCGAGCCGATTGGCGTCATCGGGGTGTCGGATCGCGAGCGCGATGGCGCGGCGGAGATGGTCGCGGATCTTCGGCGGCACGGCGTCACCAAAGTGACGATGCTCACTGGCGACGTCGCATCGAGCGCGCGAGCGGTCGGCGCCCGGGTCGGCGTCGACGAGGTGCGCGCGGAACTCCTGCCCGCCGACAAGGTCGAAGCCGTGACGACGCTCCGCCGCACGGGCGCGGTGGCGATGATCGGCGACGGGATCAACGACGCGCCGGCGCTGGCCGCGGCTGACGTCGGCATTGTCATGGGCGCGATCGGCAGCGATGCCGCGATCGAGACCGCCGACGTCGCCCTGATGACTGATGACCTCTCCAAAGTGGCCTGGGCGATTCGGTTGTCGCGCGCGACGCTGCGAAACGTGCGCGTCAACGTGGCGATTGCGCTGGGACTGAAGGCGGCGTTCATCGTCGCCGCGGCCGCGGGGGTCGCCACGCTGTGGATGGCCGTGCTCGCCGACACCGGCGCCTCGGTGATCGTGCTCACGAACGCCTTGCGGCTGCGACGCTTTCGATAGGCTTCAGGCTCCTGGCCTCGGGCTTCAGACTCGCCCCGCGTGTTGCGCCGCCTCACTGTCTCTCGGTCGCAGGTGCGTGACAGCGTGATCAGCCTGAAGCCCGAAGCCCGAGCCCTGAAGCCTTAGCGGAACTGAAACCGCGCGACGTGGATCGTTCCATCCACGAATCGCACCAACAGCTCGCGGCACGTGCCGGCCCACGCCTTGTCCGTCTTCCAGACGTAGGTGTACTGGTCGGTAGTCACGTCGTACGCAAGTGTTGAGCCTCCCGCCGTTGCGGCCTCTTCGACGTCATCCACGCCAGCACCGCCGCAGGCGGTCAGCTGCGAGCCCGGATAGCCCGCCGCGAAGATGGCGAGGCCGCGATCGCGACCAAGCGAGAACTTCACCGGCACCGCGGCGCCCGCCCTGGCTCTGTTGATGACCGGCGTCGCGTCGACCGGCGCGAGGAAGCCGCTGAAAGGGAAGATCTCCTGGTCCCTCTGCGGCTCCACGATGAGCAACGTTCGGGTGTTGTCCGGCTGCTGGAATCCGGCCAGGTAGATCCGATCTATCGCATCGTCGACAAGCAGCAAGAAGGGGTCGGTGTCGACCGTCATCTGCTGCCAGATCTGACGGGTCTCACCGTCAAAGACGGCCAGAATTCGAGTGTTGTCAGGATTCGTGACGCCCGCTACGAAGACCCGATCATGCAGCGGGCTGACCGCCACATCGGCCGCTTGAATCTCGGTCGCGATACGATCGACGACGAGATTCGCCGCGGCGTCGACCACCGTCAGCGTAGGCGCTCCGGAATCGCCGTCATAGCCGACCATGTATACCCGGCTGGTCGCCGGGTCTACAGCGATCGCGGTGCTGGAGGTGTTGGTCTCGATGTGATCGAGGACGGCGTTCGTCTCGCCGTCCACTATCGTCAGCCAGCGAGTGCCGTAGATCCGCTGATATCCAGCGACGTACACGCGGTTGGCCGCCGGATCCACGGCCATCGCCACAGGATCGGTGTCGGTTTCGAGAGTGGCGACGATGGAGTTCGAGGCACCGTCGAACACGGTGAGGGTCGGCACGCCGGAGATGGTGAGCCCTTCCACATAAACGCGGTTCGTGGCGGCGTTCACATCGACGAACCGTGGCGAAGTGTCGAGGGGGAACGTTGCGACCGCACCGGTCGGCGCGTCGACGACCGCAAGATTCGTCTGTCCGTTGTTGTCGGCGCCGGGTAAGTACACGAGATGCGTCACCGGGTTGACCGCGACGTCCACGACGTAGAGCGGAATGTCCGTGATGGCGCTGATGGCGCGGCTGGTGCCGTCCACCTCGGTGAGCACGGTCCGACCGGAGGTCAACTCGAAACCGGCGACGTAGGCGCGGTGCGTGACCGGATCGTAAGCGGCTGCCACGGGATCGGTGTTCGTGCGGATATGGCCTGCTGATGCGTATTGCGCCGTGGCCGCAACCGGAGTGCAGATCGACAGCAAGAGTACGAGTGGGACGAAGCGGTAGCGCATGACGGCTCCTTTGAGGACGGATCGTGTCGAGCCGTCGCGGAGCCCGGGGTGGGAGCCAACCGTGGCTGGCGGCGCGGGGAGGCGCCGCGATCAAACCCGCGACGCCGACTATGGTATGCGGACGACGAGCGGCGTGCGCGGCGGTTGCACGACAAAACGCACACACGGTCGCCGACCCGGCGAAAGCTGGCCGAACTGTGCAGCTCGGATCGCCCTGCTCATCCGCCCTCGACAGGCCGGCGGGACGAGGGTTCTTCCTGAAGCCTGGAGGCTGACGCCTGAAACCTATTCGGGCGGTGGCGGCGGCGCTCCCGCTTCGGCGCGCGACTTCTCGTCAGTGAAGTGCGCGTCCACGAAGTCGTCGATCGCGCTTTGATCGACTGCATCGACCCGGGTGAACGCGAGTCCCATGCCCGCCTTCGCGTCGCTCCAGCACACCCGTGCGTCGAGGTCGATGTCCTTCTTCGAGCCGGGCAGGCGGAAGCGGAGCTTGACCTCGGTATCGCGATCGAGCGGGCTGGTCGTGCGGATCGCCATCCCGCCGCGGTTGATGTTCAGCGTCAGCGCCGCGGCAATGGTCCCGCCGGAGCGATATGCGATCGGAATGCCGAGCACCAGGCGCGGGCTGCCGCGACGGTTGAAGTTGTCAGGAAACAGGTGCGGCGCCAGCGACGGCAATATGTGCTGGGCGGCGCTGTACTCGTTGATGTAGCCGCTCACCCCGAGCGCGGCCAGATCGCGCACTTCCTCGGCGCTGCTGACCGTGCCGCTGAAGACGAGGATCGGCAGCCGCCCGCCATCGAGCTTGCGGACCGCACGTATCAGTTCCGCGCCGGACTGGTGCGGAAGCTTGAGATCGACGAGCAGCAGGTCGATCTCCTCGAGGTCCGCCCTCACGCGCGCCAGCAGCTCCGCCGCACTGCGGGCGAACGTCGCGCGGTGGCCGGCTCCTTCGAGCGCGGCCATGAAGCGTTCGCGGACGAACGGCGTGTCGTCCGCGATCAGCACGGTCTTGCCCGGCGCGGTGGATGACGCCATAGTTTTCGAGAGTATATAATCCCCGAAGGCTAATCGCCCGCAAGGAGCCTTTTGAATGTCCGCTATTTGCCCCGAGTGTGATTCCGACATCGACATCGACGAGGCCGATGTCGACATCGGCGACGAGCTCACCTGCTCGGAGTGCGGTTCCCTGCTGCGCATCGTCAACGACTCGCCGATCGAGTTCGAGGTCGCCGACGACGACGATCTCGACGACGACGAGGAGGATGAGGACGACGAGGACGAGGACGACGACGA
This sequence comes from uncultured Acidobacteriota bacterium, assembly GCA_963709325.1. Classification (GTDB taxonomy): domain Bacteria; phylum Acidobacteriota; class Vicinamibacteria; order Vicinamibacterales; family UBA2999; genus VFZN01. The sequence goes on from CAVPVV010000003.1 coordinate 3,592,435, forward strand.
CGTCGATGACGACGATGAGGAGTCCGAGGACGACGACGACGACGACGAAGACGGCTACTCCGACGAAGAGGACTGAAGTCCTTGCCTCCAAGGCGGCTCGGCTCGAGGCCCGGCTCGGCGATCTGGGCTCGGTCATCATAGCGTTCAGCGGCGGTGTCGATTCGGCTTTCCTTGCGGTTACTGCTGCTCGCGTCCTCGGTCCGCGGGCGCTTGCCGTGACCGCCGCCAGCCCTAGCTACCCGCAAACCCACCGCCAGCTCGCCTTACGCGTCGCCCGTGAGTTCGGGCTCCGGCACGAGATCATCGAAACAGCAGAGCTCGAGCGTCCGGAGTATCGCGCCAACCCGGCGAATCGCTGCTACTTCTGCAAGGACGAGTTGTTCACCCACCTCACTGCATTGGCCCGCCTGCGGGGCTTCGCGCACGTGCTCGACGGCAATAACGCTGACGACCGTGGCGACTACCGGCCTGGGCGCCAGGCCGCACGCGACCACGGCGTGCTCAGCCCGCTCGACGAGGCCGAGCTGACCAAAGACGAAATTCGCGAGCTCGCCCGCGAGTCGGGCATGAGCACCTGGAACGAGCCGGCCTCGGCCTGCCTGTCGTCGCGAATCCCATACGGCATCGAAGTCACCGACGAGAAGCTGCGGCAGATCGAGCGCGCCGAGGCAGCCGTACGCGCGCTCGGCTTCCGGATCTTCCGGGTCCGGCACCACGACACACTGGCGCGGCTGGAAATCGCGCGCGACGAGATGCCGCGCGCCCTCGAGCCCGACGTCAACGCGCGCCTCGTCGCCGGCGTCAAGGCCGCGGGCTACCAGTTCGTCAGCCTGGACCTGCAGGGCTACCGGCTGGGGAGCCTCAACGAGGCGCTCCGGTTGCGACCGGTATCGTGAGCCGCTCCCGCGCGCTGGCCGCGCTCGCGCTCGTTGTCGGCCTCGCCCACGTTCCCTTCGTCGCCACGTCCCTCGAAGATATCGACTCGGTGAACTTCGCGCTGGGCGTTCGCGATTTCGACGTCGCGGACCATCGGCCGCACCCGCCGGGGTACCCGGTCTACATCGGCCTCGGTAAGGTGGCCGCGGCGGTGGTCAGCGCGATGCCCGGGGCGGCGCTGCCGTCGCGAATCGAGGCCCGCGCGCTGTCGCTCTTGTCACTGGTGGCGGCGGTGGCCGCGGTATTCCTGCTCTATCGGGGGTTCGCGTCGCTCTCGCCGGCGAGGACGGGCCCACCGCCTGGCTCGGCGCTCGATGCCCGCGCCCTTGCGGCTACGGCGCTCTCGATCGCGTCGCCTCTGGCCTGGACGCTGGCCGTGCGTCCGATGAGCGATCTGCCGGGATTGACGCTCGCGCTGGCCGCGCAGGCGTGCCTGCTCACAGCGTGGTGGTGGCAGGCGCCGACCCCTGACGGCGATCGCCGGCTGACGCCGGACATGCTCGCGAACTCGGGGCGGATGATCGTCCTCGGTGCGCTGCTGGCCGGCCTTGCGGTCGGCCTCCGCACCCAGACGCTGTGGCTGACCGCGCCGCTCCTGCTGCTGGTCCTCGTGGACCGGATTGGCCGAGGCGTTGCCGGGGCCATCGCCGGCGCGGCGATGACCTTCACGATCGGATGCCTGCTCTGGGCCATTCCGCTGGTGCTTGCAAGTGGCGGCATGCAGGCTTACCTGGCAGCTTTGGGCACTCAGGCAGGAGAGGACTTCGCAAGCGGGGACATGTTGTACGTCAACCCGTCGCCCCGGCTGGTCGCTTTCGCTCTCCTTCATACGTTCGTCGATCCGTGGGAATGGACCGGCCTTGCGGTCGTGGTGCTGGCGCTGGCAGTACTCGGTGGCGTCGCGCTGCTGCTCCGGGAGCGCCGATCGCTCGCCGCTGTGATCGCGATCACCGCGCCCTACCTCGTGTTCCACCTGGTGTTCCAGGACACGTCTTTCACCCGCTACTCGCTGCCGTTGGTTCCAGCGATTGCGTTTCTCGCAGTCAGCGGCATCGGGTTCATCTCACGGCGCGCGGCGCTCCCGGCGGTCGCGGTGCTGACGCTGGTGGCGGTGGTGGCAGGCACCAGGACGCTCATCGGCTATCGCGCCACCTCGGCGCCAGCAGTACAGGTCGTCGCCGCGATCAACGCCGCGATCTCCCAGGGCAAGCCGGGTGCGCTGGCGATGCACCAGACGTTTCGGCGTCCCCTGGAAGCGGAGCTTGTCGGCGTCCAGCCGCAGCTGCCCTCGCCGCCGCGGCGGGAGTGGCTCGAACTGGCGAAGTACTGGACCGAGGGACACGATGAGCCGCTCTGGTTCCTGGCCGATCCCCGCCGCACCGATCTCGCGCTGATCGATCCGCAGAGCCGTTGCGAGGTCACGGCCTTCCGCTGGGGGCCGTCGAAGAGCCCGACCTTCGGCGGCATGCGGCCAGCGGCGGTGGACTGGGTGCGAATCACGGCGCCGGGCTGGTTCGCGGAAGAGGGATGGTCGCTCACGCCTGAGACCGCGGGGATGGCAGCGGTCATGGGGCGGGGTCCGCACCTCGGGGAGATTGCCGCGTTGGTTCGCCGCGATCCCGGTGCCCGCCGCGTGCTGATCGGCGGTCGGAACCTGGCGGGACCGGCCGATCCCTCGGTCCGCTTCACGATGCGCGTCGACGGACGCGAACGGGAGTCGTGGGAGGTTGCGCCCGGGTTCTTCCTCCGCACCGTTGATCTTCCTGCCGGCTCGCTGGCCGGAGAGGGCCGCTTCGCGCGCTTGACCTTGCAGTCGGCACCGGTCTCGGGCACCGCGGTCGTGCCCTCGGCGGTGGAGCAGTTCGACCTGCAACCGCTCGACGTCCTCATGTCGGCCTTCGACGAGGGCTGGAACGAAGGCGAGTACAGCCCGCTCGTCGGCGCCTGGCGCTGGACCAGCGATCGCTCGGTGGTCCGGATCGTGGACGCGTCGTCGCCGGTCCGGATGACGATGCGCTTCGAGCCGCCGGCCCGGTACTTCGACGAGCCGGTCGAAGTGCGGGCCCTGGCCGGAGAGACGACCGTCGCCACGTCGTCGTTCCTTCACGAGGATTCCTGGACTTTCGAAGTGCCAATCGAGGCGCTGACCAAAACTGAGGGCCGGATCACGATCGTGTCATCACGTACGTTCGTGCCCGCCGAGCGGAACGGCGTCGCCGATCGACGCCGACTCGGGCTGCGCGTGTTCGAATTACGCGTCGATCGCGTCGGTTTGCGTTGACACCGCGCGAAGCGACACCGTATTCTCCGTGAGCATGATTCGAAAGACACTGCAGATCACGTCGCTGGCGCTCGTGCTGTCCATCGGCGCCGCTGCATGTAACAAGAAGCCGCCCGCCACCGCACCGCCGCAGCCGCCGCCGCCACCGGCCGCGCCCGCACCGCCGCCGCCGCCGCCACCGCCACCGCCGCCCGCTCCGGCGCCGGCGCCCGCGCCGCTCACCGAGGAGCAGATCTTCGCGCGCAAGACGTTGGAACAGCTGAATGCCGAGCGGCCGCTGGGCGACGTCTACTTCAATCTGGACGAGTCGACGATACGCGACGACGCCCGGCCGATCCTGGCGAAGAACGCCGACTATCTGAAACGGTGGTCGAGCACGCGCCTCAACGTCGAAGGACACTGCGACGAGCGGGGCTCAGGGGAGTACAACCTCGGACTCGGCGAACGGCGCGCCAATGCCGTGAAGCAGTATCTGGTCAACCTCGGGGTCGCCGGCGATCGCGTCAACGTGGTCTCGAAAGGCAAGGAAGCGCCGATCTGCAGCGAGGCGAACGAGTCGTGCTGGCAGCAGAACCGCCGCGGCCACTTCATCTTCACCGCGAAGTAGCTGCGTAATCCGCCATTAACTGATAGGGCCGGCCCATCGGGGCCGGCCTTCGTCGTGTACGGAATTCCGTCCGTTGCGTCAGGCAGTGTCGGCGGCGATGGCTTCGGCGGCGGCGCGTGGATCCGAGGCGGCGGTGATCGGCCGGCCGATCACCAGGTAGGTGGCCCCGGCCGCGACCGCCTCCCTGGGCGTGAGCGTGCGCGCCTGATCGTCCTTGCCTGCCTGGCCGGCCGGCCGGATGCCGGGCGTCACGACAACGAACTGCGGACCACAGGCCTTCCTGATCGCCGCAATCTCCAGCGGCGAGGCGACCACGCCGTCGAGCCCCGCTCGCTCGGCCAGGGTCGCGAGATGGACCACCTGTTCCATCACCGGCCGCGCCGTGCCGACTTCGGCCAGCGCGGCTTCGTCCATGCTGGTGAGCACGGTGACGCCGATGACGAGCGGGCGCTCGGCCCCGGTCTTTGCGGCGGTGGTCCGCGCGGCATCGGCAGCGGCGCGCATCATCGCGGAACCACCCGAGGCGTGGATATTCACCATCCACGCGCCCGTGGCGATCGCAGACGAGATCGCGCCCGCGACGGTATTCGGAATGTCGTGGAACTTCAGGTCGAGAAAGACCCGGTCGCCCTTCGAGGTGAGGGCGCGAACGATGCCCGGTCCCTCGGCTGTGAAGAGTTGCTTGCCGATCTTGTATCCGGCTACGGAACCGCGCAGGGTATCGGCGAGCGCCAGCGCCTTCGCCGCCGAATCGACGTCGAGGGCGACCAGAATCCGGTTCACGCGTGCACCGCCTTCGGTGGCGTTGGATCGAAGGCGCCGATCAGGTCCGACAGCCGCTCGACCCTGTGGCGCTCCATGTACTCCTCCAGGCCGGTCAGCACCTTCGTCCAGACGAACGGGTCGACGAAGTTCTGGGTGCCGATCTGGACGGCGGTGGCGCCGGCGAGCATGAACTCGAGGGCGTCGCGCGCATTGGTGATGCCACCCATCCCGATGATCGGGATCTTCACTTCCTGGGCACATTCCCAGACCATCCTGACCGCGATCGGCCGGATCGCGGGACCGCTCAGGCCGCCCAGCACGTTGGTAATTGTCGGCCTCCGGGTCTCGACATCGATGGCCATCGCCAGGAAGGTATTGACCAGCGACACGGCGTCGGCGCCGGAGTCCTCGGCCGCGCGGGCGAACGAGGCCACGTCGGTGACATTGGGCGTCAGCTTCGGGATGACCGGCAGGTGAGTGGCCTTCCTCACCGCGCCGACGACCGCACCGGTGCCAACCAGGCTGCAGCCGAACTGGATGCCGCCCTCCTTGATATTCGGGCACGAGATGTTCAGCTCGATCGCGGCGACGCCGCCGGCGTCGGTCAGCACCTTCGTGACCTCGACATACTCGTCGATCGTGGTACCGCAGACGTTGACGAACACCCGCGCGCCGCGCTCGCGAAGCAGCGGCAGCCTCTCCTTGACGAAGCGGTGCACGCCGATGCCCTGCAGGCCGATGGCGTTGATCATGCCGGCCGGCGTCTCGATGATGCGCGGAGGGGGGTGCCCTTCGCGCTCGGTCATGAAAAGCCCCTTCACGCAGACGCCGCCGAGCGACGAGAGGTCGACGACGTTCTCGTACTCGAGACCGTAGCCGAAGCAGCCGCTTGCCGCGATCAGCGGATTGGGAAGGTGGAGCGATCCGACTCGGACGGAAAGGTCGCGTGGCATGTCGATCAGTCCCAGACGATCTCGGCGCCGTCGAACACCGGTCCGGATATGCACGAGCGCACGAAGTGCGGCGCCTCAGGGCCGTGCTTCACCTTGATCACGCAGCTGTAACACCCGCCCAGCCCACAGCCCATCGTCCGCTCGACCGACACCTCGCAAGGTTGGCCGTGCCGGGCCGCGACGACGGCGACGGCAGCCAGCATCGGCTCGGGTCCGCAGGCGTAGATCATCACCGAACCGGCGGCCCGGCCGGCGAGGGCCCGGTCGAAAGGCGCCGTCACCCGTCCGCGCTCGCCGCGCGAGCCGTCTTCGGTGGTCAGCACGAGCCTGACGCCGAGCTGCTCGAAGAAGTCGAGATGGAAGAGCTCTTGATCGGAACGAGCGCCGTAGAAGAGCGTGGTTGGCGTGCGCGTGGCGGCGAGCGCCTCGGCGAGGGTCGCAAACGGCGCCAGCCCGACACCGCCGGCCACCATCCACGCCTCGCGCGGCGGCGCGACCGCGGCGTAGGGGCGGCCGAGCGGGCCGAGGCAGGCGATGCGATCGCCCGGCTCCGCCTCGTAAATGCGATTGGTGGTGCGGCCGGCCCGCTTGTTCAGGATGCTGATCGCGGTTGGTGCGCCACCTTCGCCGCGAATGACCTCGAAGACCGAATAGGGACGGCGGAGCAGCGTCTCGGTCATGCGGTCGGGACGAACCATCACGAACTGCCCGGCAATCGTCCGCGCCCCCACCTCGGGCGCCGCCAGCGTCAACACGTTGTAGTCGCGCGACAGCCGCCGGTTCGAGATCACGGTGGCGTCCAGATCGATGGGCGGCATCAGATCAGTATACCGGGCGGGAAAGACGCCGCGGAGGGCGGCGTGTTCGGGAAGCGCCGTCGGCGATCGGGAGAACGACAGCCGGAGGGGCGACCCGGCTCGCGGCAGTCCCGATCTGCGTGCACGCTCCCGAACGTGATCTCCTCCCGATCGGCGTTTTTCGGCGCTCGCGGACAGGTTTCTATACGATCGCACCGTGCGGTACCTGCGGATGCTGAGCAATTCGGCGATCGCCGGCGGGCTGGCGGCCGGTTATCTCCTCGTGGTCATGCTGCAGCTGAACCCGCAGTATCCGGTCGAGGCCGCGGCGGTCACGCCGCTGGCGCTGATGCTGGGCGCGGCGTATGGCCTGAACGTCACCGCGATCTTTTATGGGCTGATCGTGGTGCGGCAGATTCTGGCGGTGGAGGTGCTGTCGCCTGGCTGGCTCAGCGTCCGGCTGATGTCGTGGCTGTTCACGATTGCGTCGGCCGGCGGCGCGTCGATCATGTGGCTCAACCTCCGCGGCTTCGGCCCGGTGCTCGACGTCGAGACGGCCCGCAGGATGGCGGCGGGCGCGATTGTCGTGACGGCAGCTGGCGCGGTATTCCTGATGATCGCGCTGGCGCACATCAACCGGCGCGGCGGCCGGCCGAGCGCGACGATTCTGGTGGTGACGGCGCTGACCTCGGTATTCATGCCGATCGTGCTGCGCGGCCCGTCCCGGCAGATGGCAGTGCCGCCGCGAATCGAGCTGCCGGCGCCGGCCGAAGCCCCAGCCGGCGGCCGTCTCGTGATGGTGATGCTCGACGGCGCCTCGTTGGACGTGATTACGCCGGCCGTCGCCGAGGGTCGCCTGCCAAACTTCGGACGAATTCTCGACGGCGGCGCCGTGGTCCACCTTGCGACGCTGAGGCCGACCCAGGCCGAGCCGGTGTGGAGCGCGGTCGCAACCGGGCGGACGCCGATGCAGACGGGCGTGCGTTCGTCCGCGTCGTACCGCGTCCTCGGGATGACGCCGGCGATCTCGCTGCTGCCCGACTACAGCTTTGCCCAGGCGCTGGTGCGGTTCGGGTTCCTCTGGGAGGAGCCGCACACCGCCGAGGACCTGATGGCGCGGCCGCTCTGGCAGATCCTCAGCGACCAGGCCGTCAGCGTCGGCGTGATCGGGTGGCCGCTGACACATCCGTCGGCGCCGGTGCAAGGCTACCTGGTGAGCGATCGATTTCATCGCATGGGCGGCGCGGAGATCGACATCGACGGCACCTCCGCCATCTGGCCGCCATCGGCGCTCGAAGCGGCCAAAGCGAGCCTCAAGGTCCCGCCCGACCCGGATCCGGTCAGCGTGTTGTCGGTGGCCGGGCAGCCGCCTCTCGGCGACTACGATCTCGCGAGCGATCCCGAGCCGGTGAGCGCGGATCGCGTTCACGCGACCCTGCTCGAGGCGTTCGCGGCGCTCGAGCCGCGATTCGTCGCGGTTCGCTTTCCGGGAATCGACGCGGTCGGTCACTACTTCCTGCGCTACGCAAACCCGTCACCGTTCGGCGACGTCTCCGACGACGAGCGCCGTCGTTACGGGCGCGTGCTCGAGCAGTACTACGGGTTCCTCGATACATACGTCGGTCGGCTGATCAACGGTCTCGGTCCTGAAGACGTGTTCCTCGTGGTGTCCGGCTTCGGCATGGAGCCGATGAGCCCGAGCAAGCGGGTGCTGGAGCGGCTGGTCGGGAACGCGGCAATCAGCGGCAGCCACGAACGCGCGCCGGACGGTTTCCTGCTGGCCTACGGCGGCCCGGTACAACCCGGCCGCCTCGCCCGCGCCTCGATCCTCGATTTGACGCCGACCATCCTCTACTTTTTCGGCCTGCCCGCCGGTCGAGACATGGACGGCTTCACGCGCACCGAACTGTTCCGCTCCTCGTTCACCGAAGAGCGACCGGTCAGCTATATACCGACGTACGGTCGCTGACGCGCAACCCGCATTTGCTCTCCGGCTCTTTGCCCTCCGCACCTCTGCCCCCTGCACTCCCGCACCCCTGCACTCCCGCACCCCCGCACCCTTGCACCTCTGCACCCTTGCACCTCTGCACCCTTGCCCCTCTGCCCCCCGTGATAGGATGTCGGTGCTCTTTAACGCGGATCGGTGAGTCCGCGAAGAGGTGAACATGCTTAAGACCTGCCTGGAGGTCCCGCCATGCCGGTAGTCATGGACGCGGACCGCATCTCGCGCGCGCTGACGCGGATCGCGCACGAAATCCTCGAACGCAATCACGGCATCGATGGCGTCGCCCTCGTCGGCGTGCGCTCGCGGGGCGTGCCGCTGGCGCGGAGGATCGCCGCCGTGCTCACGGAGGTCGGCGGCCAGGAAGTGCCGACCGGCGCGCTCGACATCACGCTCTACCGCGACGATCTGATGCGCAACCCGGTCGGACCGCAGCCGCTCGTCCGCAAGACCGAGATTCCCTTCTCGATCGACAACCGCACCCTCGTCCTGGTCGACGACGTGCTCTACACGGGACGGACGACGCGCGCCGCGCTCGACGCGCTGATTGACTTCGGCCGCCCCAAAGCCATTCAGCTGGTCGTCCTGGTGGACCGCGGTCACCGCGAGCTGCCGATCAAGGCCGACTACGTCGGCAAGAACGTGCCGACCTCGCGCAAAGAGAGCGTCCAGGTTCGCCTTCAGGAGCTCGACGGCCTTGACCAGGTCAGCGTCGAGGCAGGGGAGTAGCGCCATGGAAGCCGTCGCCGCTACCGCACTGAGCCACCGCAACCTGCTCGGTATCGCCGATCTCACGCCGGAGGAGATTGTCCTCATCCTCGACACCGCCGAGGCGATGAAAGAGGTCGGGCGTCGGGCCATCAAGAAGGTCCCGACACTGCGCGGCCGGACGGTCGTGAACCTGTTCTTCGAACCGAGCACCCGCACCCGCACGTCGTTCGAGATTGCCGAAAAGCGTCTCAGCGCCGACACCCTCAATGTGGCGATCGCCACCTCCAGCGTCGTCAAAGGCGAGACCCTCGTCGATACAGCTCTGAACATCGAGGCCATGGCGCCGAGCATGATCGTGCTCCGTCACGCCGCGTCGGGCGCCTGTCACCTGCTGTCGCGGATCTGCAAGGCGGCGATTATCAACGCCGGCGACGGCATGCACGAGCACCCGACCCAGGCGCTGCTCGACGCGTTCACGATCCGCGAGCACAAGCAGCGGATCGCCGGCCTGAAGGTGGCGATCATCGGAGATCTGCTGCACAGCCGGGTCCTCCGATCCAACGTGATCCTGCTTCGCAAGCTCGGCGCCGAGGTGTGGGTATGCGGTCCCGCGACGCTGATTCCACCGGGTCTCGAGCGCATGGGCGTTCGCGTGACCACGCGAATCGACGAAGCGGTCGACGGGGCCGACGTCGTGATGCTGCTGCGGATTCAGCTCGAACGGATGCAGGGCGGGTTCTTCCCGTCGCTGCGCGAATACTTCAGGACGTTTGGCATGACTGAGGAACGAATCCGACTCGCACGACCGGACGTGATCATCATGCACCCCGGCCCGATCAATCGCGGCGTCGAGATCGCGTCGGAAGTGGCTGACGGGCCGTACTCGGTGATTCTGGAACAGGTGGCCAACGGCGTCGCCGTGCGCATGGCCGTGTTGTATTTGCTGGCGGGCGGAGCCGACGATGAAGCGGTTGCTTAGGGGTGGGCGGGTCGTGGACCCGGCCGGCGGGATCGATGGCCAGTTCGACGTGCTGATCGAGCGCGGACTGATCGCGGCGATCGGCCGAGACCTGCCGGTGACCCTGGCCGAGGGCGGAGAAGTGGTCGACATTCCCGCCGGCCTCGTGGTGTGCCCCGGGTTCATCGACATGCACGTTCACCTCCGCGAGCCGGGGCAGGAGCACAAGGAGACAGTGGCTACCGGTGTGCTGTCCGCGGTCAGCGGAGGTTTCACCGCCGTGGCCTGCATGCCAAACACGAAGCCGGTCAACGACAACGCCGGGGTCACGCAACTGATCCTGCAGAAGGCTCGCGAGGCCAACCTTGCTCGCGTCTACCCGATCGGCGCCGTGTCGCGAGGGCAGAAAGGCGAAGAGCTTGCCGACATCGCCGAGCTGCGCGAGGCCGGCTGCGTGGCCGTGACCGACGACGGGCTGCCGATCTCGACGGCGATCCTGGCGCGTCGGGCGCTCGAGTACACCAGCATGTTTGCGATGCCGGTGATCGAGCACTGCGAGGATCAGACGCTGAAGGGCGAGGGCGTCGCTCACGAGGGGCCGGTCGCCGCCTCACTCGGCCTCAAGGGCATTCCCGGCGTTGCCGAAGCGATCACCGCCGGGCGCGACATCCTGCTCGCCGAGATGACCGGGGGACACGTTCACATCGCTCACATGAGCGCCTGGACCACGCTCGAAGCGGTGCGGCAGGGAAAGAGCCGCGGCATCAAGGTGACGGCGGAAGTGTGTCCGCATCACTTCACGCTCACCGACGACATGCTCGCGGCGCCGGTGCCCTACGACACCAACACCAAGATGAACCCGCCGCTTCGCGAAGCGCGGGATCGCGATTCGATGCTGTCGGGAATCGCGGACGGAAGCGTCGACGTCATCGCGACCGATCACGCGCCGCACCATTACGACGAGAAGAACGTGGAGTTCGATCGCGCTCCGTTCGGGATCGTCGGGCTTGAAACCGCCATCCCGATCTGCCTGGATCGGCTGGTCCGCTGCGGCGTGATCCGGCTCCCGCGACTGGTCGAGCTCATGTCGGTCAACCCGGCTCGCATTCTCAACATCCACGGTGGCTCGCTTGCGACCGGAGCTGTCGCCGACATCACCGTGCTCGCCCCTGAACTGCCGGTGACGATCGATCGCGCGGCGCTCAAGAGCAAGTCGAAGAACACGCCGTATCACGGGTGGACGTTCACCGGTGGCGTCGCCGCGACCATCGTCGGGGGCCGCATCGTGCATGTCGGTGCCGGCAGCGGCTGGCCGACCGGGCGCGACTGAATTACGCTAGAGATCCGGCCGCCAAGCCCCCCTCCCGGCCCGCGACATAGTCCAGATGGATCTGCTGCTTTGGCGTTGGAGCACGATCGTCCAGTTCACGTCGCTGCTGATGGTGGCGGCGTTCTTCGTCGTGCTGGCGCGGACGTCGCGTCGATCCGAGGTGCGATCCTGGGTGCTGGCCTGGCTGGCCAATGCCGTGGCCCTGGCGATCACCGTGTACTTCTGGTTCGTGCAGCCGGAGCGCGGCTTCGGCTGGCTGCTCGGCAGCTACAGCGGTTTCAAAATCGCGTTCGTGTTGTGGCTGCTCCAGGGCGCGTGGACCGTGGGACGTCCCGGCACCGAACTGCTGTCTCTGCGTACCGTAATCACCAGCGCCATTACCTATGGCTTCCTGTGCGGCTTGTTCCTCCCCTCGGTGACGGTGGTCGGGATCGTGCAGCACTTCACGATGGGAGTACTGCTGCTGGGCGGTGCGCTCGCCCTCGGAAAGGAGTGGCGCGGCCTTGCGTGGCTCTCGAGCGGGCTGTGCCTGCGCGGCGGGCTGGCGTTTGCCGAAGCCGCGGCTTACTGGGTGGAGCTGAACCCGTACGGCAACGTGCCGGATGCCGTGCGCGACCAGGTGATCTGGCTGCTGCCGGCGGCGTCGTCTTTCGATGCCGGCGTCGAGTGGTTCCTCGCGCTCGGCTGCGCGCTCTCGATCTCCGCGCGGGCGCAGCGCGAGCTGGCGCTTACCAATCGGTATCTGATCCTGGCGCAAGAGAACCTGCGGCGGGTGGCTGATCGCGACCCGCTGACCGCTCTCGAAAACCGTCGTGCCCTGCCTGAGGTGTTCCGCGACGCGCAGCCGGTCGGCGCAGCGGTCCTGTTCTTCGATCTCGATGCGTTCAAGCAGATCAACGACAGCTACGGCCACGCCGTCGGCGATGCCTGCCTCGTGCGGTTTGCCGAGGCTATCCGCGAATCGTTTCGCCCGGGTGATGCGATCGTGCGTTACGGAGGCGACGAGTTTCTCGTCGTCGCCCCGGGCATGGAGGGTGCAGCGGCAGTTGCCCGAGTCGACGCGCTCCGCTCCCGGCTCTCGGCCGAACCGGAGCCGCCGATCGCGTTCTCGTGCGGAATCGTCGATCTGCCCGCTGGCGGTTCAGCCAGGGTTGCATTGGAAGCTGCCGACCGCGCGATGTACCAGGCGAAAAAGGGCACGGTGGTAGAGTCGGTCTCATGAACTCTCGCGAACCACGCGGGCGGCGCGCGCTCGCGCTCCTCGCGGGCCTGCTGTCCGTTGCTCCGCTCCACGCGCAGCAGGCTCCACCAGCGAGCGTCCCAGCCATCTCCGCCGAGCGCCTGATGGCGACGGTCAGGACGCTCGCCTCCGAGCCGTTCCAGGGACGCGCATCCGGGACCGAGGGGAACGCGAAGGCACGTGCGCTGATCCAGGCGCGATTCGACGAGATGCAGCTGCAGCCGGTCGGCGGCTCACGCGAGCAGTCGTTCACGTTCGTGCCGCGCGGCAAGGGCGCTCCTGCAGCCGCCGCACCAATCGCGGGCATCAATGTCGTCGGCCGCTGTCCGGGCACCGAGCCTCGTCTGAAGGCAATCGTACTCTCCGCACATTACGATCACGTCGGTATTCGCGACGGGAAGATGTACCCCGGCGCCGACGACAACGCCTCCGGCACCGCGGCGATCCTGGAGCTCGCCGCGCAATGCATGGCCCGGCCCTTCCGGCATGACGTCGTCGTGGCGGCCTTCGATGCCGAGGAAAGCGGTTTGAACGGCGCCCGCGCGTTCGTGGCTTCGGGAGTGGTGGCAAAGGACCAAATCGTCGTGAACGTGAACCTCGACATGGTCGCGCGTGGCGACAAGGGCGAGATCTACGTCGCTGGCACGCACCAGTCGCCGGCGCTCAGAAAGTTGCTCGAGCCGGTCGCCGGGCGGGCGCCAATCGGCGTGCGCTTCGGCCACGACCTTCCCGGCAGCGGTGATGACGACTGGACGCTGCAGTCCGATCACGGAGAGTTTCACAAGGCCGGCGTGCCGTTCGTGTATTTCGGGGTGGAAGACCATCCCGACTACCATCAGCCCACCGACACACCCGACAAGATCAACCCTGACTTCTTTGTGAAGGCCGTCAACGTCATCCTCGATGCGCTCCGCGCGCTCGACGAGGGTTTGAAGTAGCAGCAGCGTGCCCACTACCGCGAGTCGGCCTGAGCTCCTCAAGGAGCGCCTGGATCACCTCTACACCGCGTTTGACCTGGAGCACGTCGTCTCGGATCCGATCTGGATCGTGCGGCGGTTCCGGCACCCGGCCGATCGTGAGATCGTGGCGTTCTGCGCCGCGGCCCTGGCCTTCGGACGCGTCCAGAGCGTCCTCAACTCGATCGAAGCGCTCGTCGCCGTCATGGGCCAGCATCCGGCCGAGTATGTTCGGCGCTTCGAGCCGGAGGTGCACGGCGCGGCGCTGTTTCCGCTCGTGCACCGCTGGACACGGGGCGTCGATCTCGTCGCGCTCCTGTGGCTGCTCCGCCAGATGCTGGAACGCGGCGGCTCGATCGAGGGGTTCTTTGCCGAGGGGCTGGGGTCTGATGCCGAGACGGTCGAACCAGCGCTCGAGTCGTTCTCGACGCGCGCGATGGCCCTCGACCTCACCGAGGCCTATGGCGTCGTGCCGTCGAAGCCGGGCGTCGCCTACTTCTTCTCGCGTCCGTCATCGGGCGGCGCCTGCAAGCGCCTGAACCTGTTCCTCCGCTGGATGACGCGCATCGACCGCGTCGATCTCGGCCTCTGGTCGCGGGTCCGCCCGGCGCAGCTCATCGTCCCGCTTGACACGCATGTGATCCGCGTCGGCCGGTGCCTGCGGCTGACGACGCTGACGAGCCCAGGATGGCGGATGGCGGCAGACATCACCCGTTCGCTACGTGCCCTCGACCCGCGGGATCCGGTCAAGTACGACTTCTCGCTCTGTCACCTCGGGATGATGAGCGCGTGCGGGTTCGCAACCAAGCAGAAGGACAGCCAGTGTCCGCTGAAAGGCGTGTGCAAGCCCACCGGCGCCGGCAGGTCAATCCGGCGCTGAAGCATTCTCAGAGTTGCACGAACCTGCACTATGCTGCGGACGGTCGAGGCGCGAACCCTGGAGAGTGCGATGAGACGACGACTTCCGTTGGCGGTGATCGTGATGTTGCCGGCGATTGTGGCGGCGCAGGCGGCGGGGACGCACCAGTTCGTACCTGAGCGCTTCTACAACACCTTCTCGTTCGCCCACCCGCCGGCACTGCGCATCAAGCCGGGAGACCGCGTGGTCACCAAGACGATCGACGCGGGCGGGGTCGACTGGAACGGCCGCAGCGTGGCCCAGGGACCGAACCCGCAAACCGGACCGTTCTTCGTCGAGGGTGCCGAGCCCGGCGATCTGCTGGTCGTCACCTTCGAAAAGATTGCCCTCAATCGCGACGATGCCTATTCGAGCAGCCTGCTGGCGCCGTACGCGGTCGACCCCGCGGCGATTGCGGCGCGGGTCGACCGCGAGCCTCGGCGAGTGACCTGGCAGCTCGATCGCGCCCGAGGCCTGGCGAGGCTGAGTGGACCTGGCATCACGCCGGCCATCGAACTGCCGTTCCAGCCGATGCTGGGCTGCGTCGGCGTGGCTCCGGCTCGCAAGGAGGCAATCGCAACCAGTACGCCTGGCGCCTTCGGCGGCAACATGGACTATGCGGGCATGGTCGCCGGAGTCAAAGTCATGCTGCAGGTGAACGAGCCTGGAGCGCTCCTGTTCATCGGCGACGGGCACGCGAGGCAGGGGGAAGGCGAGGTCGTCGGCACCGGGCTCGAGACATCGATGGACGTGGAGTTCCGCGTCGATCTCGTCAAGAAGAAGGCCGCGGGGTGGCCACGCCTCGAGAGCCCGACGCACGTCATGGTGCTCGGCAGCGCACGCCCGCTGCTCGAGGCGCTGCAGCACGCGACGACGGAGATGGCACGCTGGCTTGTCGACGACTACGGCTTCTCCGAGCGTGGCGCACAGGCGTTCATGGGCCAGGCGCTCGAATTCGAAGTAGCCAATGTCGTCGATCCGAATTTCACGGTCGTCGCGAAAGTTCGCAAGTCCGTGCTGCTTGCGCGGTGAGGCCGGCCATGTGGAATCTCGACACCCGCTGGTTCGACGTCGCCCTCGTCATGAGCATGTTCGCGATCGGCAGCATCCTGTTCGGGCGGTTCGAGGAGCACAAGCCGCGAGGGCGACGTGTCCTGAAGGTGGCAATCGTCCTGGGGGTAACGCTGGCAATCGCCGAGACGGTGGGGCGGACGTGGGCCTATGCGTTTCTGGCCGTGCCGCTGATCGGCGCCGTCTATGCGCACCTCGTCTGGCTGCCGAAGCATGGGATAAACGGCTGGACGGGTGAGCCTCGGGCGAAGTACCTCGAATTGATGGAGCAGCGCCGGATGGGCCGCGCCCGGCCTTGACGGAACCGTGAGCGCGTCTCTCGAGCAAGTCGCGCGGGCGCTGGCGCCTGACGCTCGCGTCACCGTTCTCACCGGTGCGGGCGTGTCGGCGGCGAGCGGGGTTCCGACCTTTCGCGGCGGCGATGGGCTGTGGAGGCGGTTCCGCGTCGAAGAGCTCGCGACTCCCGAAGCGTTCGCTCGCGATCCCCGCCTGGTCTGGGAGTGGTACGACTGGAGGCGTCAGTTGATCGCCGCCTGCGAACCCAACCCAGCCCACCACGTGCTGGCCGAGTGGAGTCTGCGCTTCAAGGACTTCACGCTGATCACCCAGAACGTCGATGGCCTGCACGAGCGCGCCGGCAGCGCGGGCGTGCGCCGCCTCCACGGCTCCATCTGGGACGTTGGCTGCTGGCGCGAGTGCGCCGCCGCGCCTCATCGATGGCGGGACGACACGGTCCCGTTCGCGACGTGGCCCCCGCCGTGTCCGCATTGCGGCGGGCCGCTTCGACCCGGAGTAGTGTGGTTCGGTGAATCGCTCGACCCGGAGACCGTGAACGCCAGCGTTGATGCCACCGCGTGCGACGTCTTCTTCACCATCGGCACCTCCGCGGTGGTGTACCCGGCCGCCGGCCTCATCGATCACGCTCGTCGCGCTGGCGCCCTCGCGGTTGAGATCAATCCCGACTGCACGCCTGCTTCGGGTGGCGTCGATGTCGTGTTGCCAGTCGCAGCGGAAGCGGCCCTGCCCGCGTTGGACGCACAGTTAGGGCCGCATCCGCTCGTGCTGGAAACGCCGCGGCTTCGTCTCGAGCCGGTCCTGCCTCGAGTCACAAAGGCGCTGCACGCAATCTGGGTCGATCCCGACGTCCGCCGCTTCCTCTGGGATGACCGGGTGATTCCAGTCGAGACGGCGGCTGAGGTGACCCAGGCGAGCGCCCGGGACTTCGACCGCCATCGGTTCGGGTTGTGGAGCGTGATCACTGGCGACGCGGGGCGGCTGGCCGGATTCTGCGGCCTGCGAACCGGCGGCATCGGCGACGAACCAGAGCTGCTCTTCGGCCTGCTTCCGGCGTGCTGGGGCCGCGGGCTGGCGCGCGAGGCCGCTCGGGCCGTCCTCGTCTACGCGTTCGAAACGCTGCGTCTCACCCGGGTGATTGCGGCGACAGACGCAGCGAACGAGCCCTCGGCCAGGACCCTGCTCTCGCTGGGCCTGCGGTTCGAGCGCCGGGCAAGTCATGGCGGACTGGACACGCTCTTCTACGGGATGACCGCTGCAGACCTGAACCGAGCGTAGGCACGGAATTCGGTCGTTTCATCCCGCTCGTGCGACCGCATCGATGCGCGGCGGCGAGTCGCGGTGTATCCTCGGTCGGGAGCCTGCTCATCCTATGCCTCGTCGTCTCGCGTGGACGCCGATCCTGATTGGCGCGGCGGCGGTCGCCACGGCACTTGCCGATGCCCAGACTACGCCCCCCGCGTACGACGTGATCATCCGCGGCGGGACCGTCATCGACGGCACTGGTCAGCCCCGCTACGCCGCCGACGTGGGAATCATCCGTGGGTCGATCGCGAAGGTCGGCCCGCTCGCGAACCAGACCGCGCCGACGGTCATCGACGCGACCGGGCTGTATGTGGTGCCGGGTTTCATCAACATTCACTCGCACGCGACACCCGAGGGGCTCCAGCGCGCGGAGAACATGCTGGCCCAAGGCGTCACCACCGAGATCATCAACGCCGACGGTGGCGGGCCGACCGAGCTCGATCCGCAACTCCATCGACTGCGGATCGCCGGGCTGGCCGTCAACGTCGGCGCGAACATTGGTTTCAACGCGATCTGGGCCGAGGTAATGGGACCGGCTGACAAGCGGCCATCGACGGCCGACGTCGACAAGATGCGCGAGTTGGTCCGCCGTGGCCTCGAGCAGGGCGCCTACGGCGTATCGGCCGGACTCGACTACAAGCCGGGCTATTACGCGACGGCCGAGGAAGTCGGCCGCGTCGTGGAGGTCGCGCGCCCGTGGCGAACGATCTTTCCGAATCACGATCGCCTGACGCCGGAGTCCGGCTACAGCTCACGAGTTGGGGTGGCCGAGACGATCGCGATCGCCGGCCGGTCCGGGCTCGTGCCCGTGGTCACGCACATGAAGGCCCAGGGGCGCGAGCAGGGCACGGCGACGGCGCTGCTCAAAATGATGGATGAGGCCTCGGCGAAGGGCACCTACGTCGCTGCCGATGTCTACCCGTACCTGGCCGGCCAGAGCGGCCTGGCAGCGCTCATCATTCCAGGCTGGGCGCTCGACGGCGGTCGCGAGGCGATGCTCACGCGCTTCGCGAACCCGCAGGATCGCGCCCGCATCGTCAAGGAAGCCGAGGAGGCGATGCAGGCGCGCTTCGGAGGCCCACAGGGCGTCTACGCGACCGGTCACAGGAAAGAGCTTGTTGACGCGATGAAGGAGCTCGGCGTCACCTCGCCGGGCGAGGCGCTGGTCCGGCTGCTGGAGCAGTCCGACGGCGGAGCCATACTGCGTTTCGGCGTCGAAAGCGACCTGGTCGCCATCCTCAAGCACCCGAGCGCCTCGGTTGCCTGCGATTGCGGCGCCATCACCGGCGACGCAGCCCATCCCCGCTACTACGGCACTTTCCCCCGCGTGCTTGGGCGCTACGTGCGAGAGCAGCAGGCGCTCACGTGGGAAGACGCGATCCGCAAGATGACCGGCCTGCCGGCGGCGACGGTGGGGATGATCAATCGCGGCTTCATCGCGCCTGGCATGGCAGCCGATATCGCAATCTTCGACTCGGCTGCGATCCTCGACCGCGCGACGTTCGACGCGCCGACCGAGATGCCGGTCGGCATGCGGCACGTGCTCGTGAACGGCAAGCTCGCGTTCAAGGACGGCGCTGTAACCGGCGAGCGGGCCGGCGCCGTGCTGCTTCGCGGGCCGCACGAGCCGAGCCGGCCGATGAGCGCGACCCTCGCGCGCAAGGTTTCCGGCAAGGCCGGCGGTTCCGAGATCGACGTGAACCTGAACGTCGAGCAGGCGCCCGGGCAGCGCGCCCCGCGCGGTCGCTTCAAGATGCTGGACCGAACATCGAAGACGACCTTCGAACTGACCGAGCCGGGCACGCTGCATGTCGCCAAAGGGTGGGCGGCGGTCGTCGGCCTCGGGAAGATCGGCAACGAGCAACGCGCCATTGCGGTCGTCGTCGAGGCTGCTGATCCGCTCGACGAGCGCGGCTACAGCACGATCACCGTGCTCGGGGAAGACGGCTTTCAGCTGAGCCGGATCGTGCCCAGCAACAGCCTCAAGATCTCGCCACGCTGAGACCGACGCCGCCATGCTGGTCAACTGTGTTGCCTACGAGAACGGGGAGAAGGTCGCGGATCTCCCGCTCGAGGACATCCGCGGCTACCTGAAAGGCCCCGGCTCCTTCGTGTGGGTGGCGCTGAAGGATCCCGACGAACGAGAGCTGCACCTTGTCGAAGAGAAGTTCAGCCTGCACGAGCTGGCCGTCGAGGACGCCAGCCATGGCCATCAGCGGCCAAAGCTGGAGGAATACGGGTCCTCGCTGTTCGTAGTCCTGCACGTCGTCGAACGAAGCGGCGACGAGTTGATCCAGGGCGAAGTATCGATCTTCGTCGGGCCCGGTTACATCGTGTCGGTTCGCCGCAACACCGGAATGGGATTCAAGGATGTTCGCCACCGGTGCGAGCAGGAGCCGGAGCTGCTTCGGCATGGCCCCGCCTACGTGCTCTATGCGCTGATGGATGCGGTCGTCGATCGCTACTTTCCAATCATCGACAACATCGGTGAAGAGGCCGAGAACATCGAAGAGCGAATCTTCAGCGGCCAGAACACGCGCGCCCAGATCGAGGCGCTCTACGGGCTGCGGCGCAAGCTGCTGATTCTCGACCGTGCGACGGGGCCGCTTCTCGAGGTGGCTGGCAAGCTGCACGGCGGGCGGGTCCCGCCGATTTGCGCGGGCCTTCACGACTACTTCCGCGATGTCTACGACCACCTGATCCGTCTCAAGCAGCAGGTGGAGAACCTCCGCGAAATGGCCGCGACGGTGATGTCGGTCAACCTCTCGCTGATCACGATCAACGAGAACGAGGTCACCAAGCGGCTGGCCTCCTACGCTGCGCTGGTCGCGGTACCGACGATGATCGCCGGCGTGTACGGAATGAACTTCGCGAACATGCCGGAGCTCGAGTGGCGGTGGGGTTATCCAGTCGCGCTCGGGTCGATGGCGCTGATAGATTTGTACCTCGTGTACCGTTTCAGGAAGGCCGGATGGTTCTGACAATCCGGCCAGCTGGCAACGCCGACGCGGACCCGATCTGGGAGATCTTTCACGCGGTCGTGGCCACGGCCGACACCTACGCCTATCCGGCCGACACGCCGCGCGAGCAAGCGCTCGCGTGGTGGTTCCCAGCGGGCGGCTGGACGTTCGTGGCGCTGATCGACGATCGCATCGTCGGCACCTACGTGATGAAGCCGAACCAGCCGGGGCAGGGCGGCCACGTCGCGAACTGCGGATACATGGTGGCGCCGGAGGCGTCCGGGCGCGGCGTTGGGGAGGCGATGTGCCGCCACTCGCTCGTCGAGGCGCGGCGCCTGGGCTTCCTCGCCATGCAGTTCAACTTCGTGGTCTCGACCAACGCACGTGCGGTCAGCCTGTGGAAACGCTGCGGGTTCGAGATTGTCGGCACGCTGCCGCGGGCGTTCAGGCATCCGAGCCACGGCCTGGTTGACGCCTACGTGATGCATCGACACCTGGAGCCATGACACGATCGGTCGTTCGAGTGGGTGCGATCGCGGTCGCAATGGTTGTCGCCGCCGCTTCTCTCCTGGCCGCCGCCGAGCTGAAATCGGCTACCGTGGCCGCTTTCGACCGCTACGTCCGGGCCACCGAGGCGCGGATGAGCCCCGAGTTGCAGGACGAATCGCGGTTCCTGCACGTTGATGGCCTCCCCGAGGCTGAGCGTCGGCACCATGCCGCGGAGCTCGCCGCCGGCAGGCTGGTGATCGAGCGGCTCCAATCGCGTGAGAACGGCAAGGAGATCGACGTACCGGACGGCCTCATTCACCATTGGGTCGGTGTGATCTTCGTTCCACGCGGCACCGCGGCCGCCGCGGTGTCGCTGCTCCAGGACTACAACCGGCATGCCGACATCTTCAAACCGGCGATCGAGCGCTCACGGGTGCTCGAGCACGAAGGCGATCGTTATCGGGTGTTCACGCGCTTCTTCATGAAGAAGGTCGTCAGCGTTACGATCGACAGCGAGCACGAGGCCCGCTTCACCCGCGCGAGCCCGTCGCGCGCCTACAGCCGGGTGGTCAGCACCCGTGTGCAGGAGGTCGAGCACGCCGGGACGCCGCAGGAGCACCAGCTGCCGATCGGCAACGACGGCGGCTACCTCTGGCGCATCAACAGCTACTGGCGGTTCCTCGAGCGCGACGGCGGCGTCTACGTGCAGTGCGAATCGATCAGCCTGTCGCGCGACATCCCGTTCGGCCTGCACTGGATCGTCGGCCCGTTCGTCACCAGCATCCCGCGCGAATCGCTTACGTTCACGCTCGAGACGGCGCGCCGCGTGTTGCAGAGCGGCGCGAAGTAGGCTCCAGGCTTCAGGCTCTAGGCTTTAGGCCTGTCACGCGTGTCCCACGAACTTCGCGCGCCAGGAATGCAGCGTGACCCGCGTGCTGGCCTAGAGCCTGAAGCCTAGAGCCTGTCAGGCGCAAGCTCTCGATACACGGCGAGCGTGCCCTCAACCAGCGCGTCCACGCCGAAGTGCTTCTCCACGCGCGCTCGGCCGGCGCTGCCGTACTGAGAGCGAAGCTCCGGGTCCTTCAGCAGGCGCACGATTGCCGCCGCCAGCGGCTTCGGCTCGCCGGGTGCGACGAGCAGGCCGGTCTCGCCGTGTACGACAACTTCGGGGATGCCGCCGGCGCGCGTTCCGACGACGGCGAGGCCCATGGCCATCGCGTCGAGGACAGCGGAGCCGAGGCCTTCGGTGACCGAGCTCATCACGAAGAGGTCGGCCGACTTCATCAGCGAGAGCACGTCTTCCCGGAAGCCGGGCATCCTCACGACGCGCTCGAGGTGCAGATCCTTCAGCTGCCGTTCGAGCGGCGTGCGGAGCTCGCCCTCGCCGAGAATCACCAGGTGCGCGTCGGGTACTTCGCGCATGACCAGCGGCATCGCATCGATCAGGTGGGTCTGGCCCTTGTGACCGACCAGGGCGCCGACGTTCGTCACCAGCGGCACACCGTGCGGCAGCCAGAACTCGACGTGCGCATCGAGGCGCGGCAGGCCCTGCACCTTCGCCACATCGATCCCGTCGTGGACCACCGTCACGTCGTCGGGCGGGATCCCGTCCTCTACGAGGATGTCGCGAATCGCTCCCGAGGCGGCGATGAAGCGCGTCACCTGCCGGTACTTCCAGCGGGAGAACGAATTGCCGGCGAGGCGGAAATCGACCCGGCGAGACGCCACGAGCGGCGGCGTCGGAGTCGTTGCGCCGAACGACAGGGCGGTGCCGGCCATTGCGACCGCGTGCGGGTCGTGCGCGTGGACTATCGCCGGCTGGTACTGACGGATGACTCGGGACAGCTTCCAGGCCGCGCTGAGATCGATCTCGTTCCGAGGAGCCAGGCCGACGAGGTCGAGGCCTTCAGACGCGCGCGTGTGCAGCTCGCCCTGCGGGTGGGCGACGAGGACGGCGCGATGGCCGCGCTCGCGCAGCCCCAGCACCGTCAGGAGCGTCTGCTGCTGTCCGCCGCGCCAGGTGCTGGCCGTGTCGATGTGGAGGCTGAGCACAGTTCCCAGAGCTTCGCCAGCTTGATGCCCACGTAGCGTGCGTTCATCGCCGAGACGATGAGCCCCGGCACCCCGTCCCGAAAGCCGCCTCGGAGCAGGTAGTTGCGCACGAACGCGGCCGGCGGGTGCAGCGCCAGATCCCACCAGCCGGCGCGGCGGCCGTCCTCGAACATCTGCCGGGCGGCCAGCGTGGTGTAACGGTCCATCGTGACGAGGTGATGCGACAGATCGCGGTAAGCGTAATGCAGGAGCTCGCCGCGCATCCGCGCCACCGGGCCGTCCGCGCGGACCGACTCGTGGACGTGGCGACCGCTCCAGCGCGCCTGTCGCCGGTCGTAGAGCCGCAGCTGGTAATCTGGATACCAGTCGGTGGAGCGCAGCCAGCGCCCGAGATGAAAGGTCACGCGCGGGATGCGGAAGCCGGCAACTTCAGCGTAGCCGGGCGCATTCCCGTTCGCCCAGGCACGAATCTCATCGGCCAGCGGCGCCGAGACCCGCTCGTCTGCGTCGAGCGAAAACACCCAGTCGTGGCTGGCCTGCTCGGCGGCGAAGTTCTTCTGCGCGATGTAGCCTGGCCACGGCCGGACGATCACCTTATCGGTGAAACGCTGCGCGATTGCGACCGTATCGTCCGTGCTCTCGCTGTCGACGACGATGATCTCGCTGGCGAATGCGAGCGAGGTGAGGGCCGCCTCGATGTTGGCGGCCTCATTGCGGGTGATGACGATGGCCGTGACCGGCGTCACGGCACAGAGTGTAGCAGCGAGCGCCGGCACTCGCTGCCGGCTCGAGGCTTCAAAAGCCTATTGCTGCCTTTGCGTGCCGGTTGCGTTCGCGCCGTTGGTCAGGCCGCCGGTGGAGAAGCCTCCGGTGGTTACGGCAGTCAGGCCGCCGGTGGTCTGGAGCGGGGTCTCCTGGGCCGCATCGAAGTCGACGGTGGACTTGACGTAATCAACCAGCGCCTGCAGTTCGTTGTTGCGCGCCTGGTTCAGGTCGCGCTGCGCCTGGAACACGAGGAAGCTGGTGGTCATGCCAGCCTGGAACTTCTTCTCCTCGGCCTCGAGCCGCCGCTCGGCGAGTACCCGAGAGGCGCGCGTCGCTTCCACGCGCTTGGTGTTGGTCTGCACCTGGCGGGCGAACTCGCGGATCTGGGTCGCGACCTGCAGCTCCTGGCTCTGGAGCTGCTTGCGTCCCTGCTGATCCTGCAGCCGGGCACGGGCGAGCCCCGCTTCGGCACTGGCCTGCCCGATCGGATAGCTGATCTGCATTTGCACCGTCCACGTCGGGAAGTCGCCAGAGAACATCGTGCCGAGCGTGCTGCCGTAGCTTTTTTGGAGCTGCCCGACGATCTCGCCGGGGAAGCCGGTAGTGGGGTCGCGTACGAACGACGTGCCGCCGATCGCCTGCGAGAAGTAAGTGACGCCGGCATTGATGTCGGGCAGCGACTGGTTCTTGAAGTAGCGGATGTTGACGTCGTTGGCCTCGAGCTGCTTGCGCGTCTGACCCAGGTCGGTGCGGTTCTTGAGCGCGTTGGCAACCGCGCCTTCCGCATCGACCGGGTGCGGCTGGAACTGCACCGATTCGGTCGGCTCGATGCGCAGCCGCCAGAAGTCGGGCGAACCTGGATCGAAGACCAGCGCCCGCAGGCGATCCTCGGCGCGCGAGATGGCCGCCTCTCCGAGAATCACGCTCTCCTCGCGCTGCGCCACTTCGGCCTCGGCCTGGACGATGTCGATCGGCGCCATCGTGCCGATCTCGACGCGGGCGCGGTTGTCCTTGAGCGACTGCTCGGCCAGTTCCAGCGACTGCCGCTGGACGTTCAGGTTGCCGATCGCGTACATCAGGTCGTAGTAGGCGTTGCGCACGTTGCGGGTCGTCAGCGCAATGTTCTGACGGAGCTGGACGTCGGAGATTTCGCGGTTCTTCTGCGACACCAGCAGCTGCTGCCGAGTACCGTCGATCTTGAAGTTGCGGAGCAGCGGCTGCGAGTAGCTGGCGCTGACGTTGCTCGCGAACTGCGGGTTGAAGTTCGTGAAGATGTTGTTGGTGGTGGCGCGCGCGTTGTTCCACCCGACGCTGTAGTTGCCGCCCCACTTGTTCAGCGCGCCGAAGCCGAAGTTGTAGTTGGCGTTGTTGCCGACGATCTGACTGGCGTTGCCGGCGAGGAGCGAGGCCGGCGGCTGGGTCTGATCGTTCCAGTTGACAAAGCTCTGAAACACAGGCGTCCAACCGGTGCGGACCTGGGCGACGGTCAGGTCCTGGATTTGCGGGTTGACGCGCTCGACCTGCAGGTCGAGGTTGTTTTCCAAAGCCAGCGCGACGGCTTCGTCAATGCCGATGCGGCGAAGGTCGGCTTGCGCAGCCGGGGCGGGTGTCTGCGCCCGGACAGGCGACACTCCGAAAACGGACAGGCACGCCGCGGCAGCGAGGGCCGTCCAGACCGTCCGCGCACGAAAAGCGCTCACAACACGCATGACCATCGAAACTCCGTGAAAAAACCCGCCAGGTTGTCGGGGGTTGTCCAGCCCGACGACAGCAAGAACAGTGCCGATCGCTGCCGCGCGGACCCTGTGCGTATAGACGTCGGTATCGGGGCCAGGGTTCAGCCCCTCGGCCACTCCGGGTCGGGACGACCGGTCGCTATACTACCGGTCGATGACTGAAGCCGAAGTTCTCGCGATGTTCCGCCGCTCGGGCGCCCTGCTCGAGGGCCACTTCAAGCTGTCGTCCGGCCTCCACAGCTCCGGTTACCTGCAGTGCGCCCGCGTCCTGATGCACCCCCGGGACGCCGAGGCGCTCGGCGCCGCGCTCGGCGCCGCCGTTCGAGAGTTTGGCGCCACCCTGGTGCTGTCGCCTGCGATGGGCGGGATCGTAATCGGCCAGGAGGTGGCACGTGCCCTCGACGTTCCGGCGCCGTTTGCCGAGCGGGCGGACGGCGCGCTGACCCTCCGGCGGGGCTTCTCGATCGACCCCGCCGACCGCGTGCTGATAGTCGAGGACGTCGTCACCACCGGTGGCTCGACTCGCGAGACCATGGCTGTCGCCCGCGCCGCGGGCGCCACCGTCGTTGCCGCCTGCTCGATCGTGGACCGGAGCGGAGGCAACCCGGGGCTGGACGTGCCGTACCGCGCGCTGCTGCCGATGACCGTGCCGGCGTACGCGCCCGAGAGCTGCCCGCTCTGCGCGCAGGGCGCGGAGCTGGTCAAGCCCGGCTCTCGACCCGGCGCCGCGGCGACCGCGAAATCGTGACCGCACCAGCGCGCACCATCGCGCTGACGCTGTCTTACGAGGGGACTGGGTTTGCAGGCTGGCAGCGGCAGGCTGGTGAGAGGACCGTGCAGGCCGTCGTCGAGGAGGTCCTGGCCGTCATCGACGAGCGGCCGGTGACGGCGATTGCCGCCGGCCGGACCGACGCCGGTGTTCACGCCCTCGGTCAAGTGGTCAGCGCCGAAGTCCGCAACCACCTTCCGCCCGATGTCCTCATCCGCGCCATCAACGTGCGGTTGCCGGCGGACGTGCGCGTGCTGTCCGCCACAGACGCACCGAGCGGCTTCGACGCCCGCCGAGACGCGCGGGCCAAGGTCTATCGCTACACGATGGCGCTTGGCGCCGATCCTGGGCCGTTCGTCCGGCGCGTGGTGTGGCACATCCCGCAACGGCTGAATCTCGCCGCCATGCACGAGGCCGCCGCCGCGCTCATTGGCGAGCACGATTTCGCGGCCTTCCAGGCGGCTGGGGGCGACGTCAGAAGTTCAGTGCGGCGCCTGTCGGAGTCGGTCCTTATCGACGAGCCCGGCACGCCCCACTACCTCAGGTATCAGGTCACCGGCTCGGGCTTCCTCCGGCACATGGTCAGGAACATCGTCGGAACGCTGGTCGATATCGGGAAAAACCGCTGGCCACCGGAGGAAATCGCCGCCATCGTCGCCTCCCGGTCACGGCAGCGCGCCGGCAGCACGGCGCCTTCCCAAGGACTGGTCCTCGTCAAGGTCCTGTACCTGACGGTGAAGGGGGTCAAGGCAATAGGCAAAAGGCAGAACCGCCGAACCTCGAGAACCTCGAGAACCTCGAGAACCCCGAGAACCCCGAGAACCGACGTAGAATGAGCACTTAGCCCATGTCGCTTGAACAGCTTCTGGCGTGGATTCCGCCCGGTTCTGCGGATGTCGAGCTCGCGCGCCAGATTCAGCCGGATCGCCTGCCCCAACACGTCGCAATCATCATGGACGGCAACGGGCGCTGGGCCGGCCGGCGCCACCTGCCGCGCGTGGAAGGCCATCGGGCGGGCATCGAGTCGGTCCGCGACGTCCTCGAGACTTCGGCACGACTGGGACTGCGCGTGCTCACGCTCTACGCCTTCTCGGTGGAGAACTGGAAGCGCCCCGCGGCCGAGGTCAGCACGCTGATGATGCTGCTTCGCCGCTACCTGCGATCGGAGCTGTCCACCCTTCTCGAGAACAACATCCGCTTCAACGTGATCGGCCGGCTCGACGGCCTGGCGCCGGAGATTCAAGCCGAGCTGCGGGATGCGGAGCGGCGCACGGCGTCGAACACCGGCCTCCTCTTCAACATCGCGCTCAATTACGGCGGCCGCGCCGAGATCGTGGATGCGGCCCGTGCCGCGATTGCAGCCGGGCTGTCGCCAGACCAGCTCACCGAGTCGCGCTTTGCCGAGTTCCTCTACACGAAAGATCAACCCGACCCCGACTTGCTGATCCGCACGAGCGGCGAGATGCGGATCAGCAACTTCCTCCTGTGGCAGATCGCCTACGCCGAGATCTACGTCACCGAGACCTACTGGCCCGATTTCCGCCGCCGGGACCTGCTCGAAGCGATCGCCGCGTACCAGAAGCGCGATCGTCGTTACGGCGGCATTGCCGCGCCGGTTGCCGCTGGCGTCGAATAGCCTCGCCTGCTGAATGACGCGCATCCTGAGCGGCGTGTCGCTGGCAGCGGCGGCCCTGGCTGCCATCTGGTTCCTGACGCCGGTCGCGTTGCTCACTGTCGCGCTCGTCGTGGCGGCGCTCGCGTTCGCGGAGTACGCGCGAATCGTGTCAGCGATCGGCGCCGACATCCCGTGGTGGACCACGCTGCTGCTCACGCTCCTTGCCTGCGCGATGGTGCCGTTCCCATGGATCGACCCGGTGCTGGTCATCGTTCTCGCGCTGATCACGTCGGCGGCCAACGTGTTGATCTCGACCCGGATCGGAGCACCGACACTGGCCGACACGGCTGCGTCGGTGCTGGCGCCCGTCTACATCGGGCTGCCGCTGGGTGCGCTCGTCGGGGTGACCGCGGTGGCCGGGCGCGAGGCCGTGCTCGTCCTGATCGGGACGGTGGCGATTAGCGACACCGCGCAGTACTGACACGGGCCGGGCGTTCGGCCGCCGTCCGCTCGCGCCGCGGCGGAGCCCGAAAAAGACCGTCGAGGGCGCTGTCGGCGGTCTGGTCATCGCGCCTGTCGTGCTCGTCGCGGCGGGGAAGATGTGGTTGCCCGGGCTTGCTCCAGGCCGCCTCGCGATTCTGGGGCTGCTGCTCGTCGTCGCCGGTATCATCGGCGATCTCTTCGAGTCGATGCTGAAGCGCGCCGCCGACGTGAAGGACAGCAGCCATCTGATCCCGGGACACGGCGGCGTCCTGGACCGGATCGACGCCCTGCTGTTCGCCGCGCCCATCTTCTATTTCTTCATCCGCTGATGGCGATCAGGCGCATTGCGATTCTCGGGGCGACGGGCTCGATCGGCACCAGCGCGCTGTCGGTCGTCGATACGCACCGGGACCGCCTGCAGGTCGTCGGCCTGGCGGCGGGCAACAACGTCCCGGTGTTTGCCGAACAGGTGCGCAAGTATGCGCCGCGGGCGGTCGCGCTCGCCTCCGAACGCGGCCTGACGGCGCTGCGCGGATTGATCGACCTTCCCCCAACTGCCGCCAGCGGCGCCGACGGTCTCATCGCCGTTGCCACGCATCCCGACGTGGACATCCTGCTTTGCGCATCGTCCGGTACGGCCGCGCTCGAAGCGGTGCTCGCGGCGATCGAGTGTGGAAAGACGATTGCGCTCGCGAACAAGGAAGTGCTGGTCATGGCCGGCGGCCTGGTGATGGAAGCCGCCCGCGGCCGCGGCGTCCCGGTGCTGCCCGTTGACAGCGAGCACAACGCCATCCATCAGTGCCTGCACGGCCGCGCGGCGCGCGACGTGCGCCGATTGATCCTCACCGCATCCGGCGGACCGTTCCGCGGCCGATCGCGCGACAGCCTGTCGGAGGTGACCGCGGCCGATGCGCTGAAGCACCCGACCTGGCAGATGGGGCAGAAAATCACGATCGATTCAGCGACTCTGATGAACAAGGGGCTCGAAGTGATCGAGGCCCACTGGCTCTTCGGCGTGCCGGCCTCGCAGATCGACGTCGTCGTCCACCCGCAGTCGGTCGTCCACTCGATGGTCGAGTTCCTGGACGGGTCGGTGATCGCCCAACTCGGCATCACCGACATGCGGCTGCCGATTCAGTACGCGTTCTCGTTTCCCGATCGATGGGACGCGCCGGTGCCGTTCCTGGACCTCGCGCGGATGGGGGCGCTCACGTTCGAGGAGCCGGCGCGGGCGGACTTCCCCTGCCTCGATCTCGCGTACCGGGCACTCGAGGCCGCTCGAAGCCTGCCGATCGTCCTGAACGCGGCGAACGAGGTGGCGGTCGCGTCGTTCCTGGAGGGTCGTCTGCGGTTTACGGCGATTCCTGAAGTCATTGTCCGGACGATGGATGCGCACCATGCCGGCCCCGCGGAAGCGCTTCGGGACGTCCGGCGGATCGACACGTGGGCCCGGGCCCACGCGGACGAGGCAGTGCGAGAGTTACAATCGACATAGAGGACTTTTGAGCGTGACCACGCTTCTCGCTTTTGCGTTCGTGCTTGGCGTGTTGGTGTTCGTACACGAGCTCGGCCATTTTCTGGCGGCGCGCTGGAACGGCGTGCGCGTGCTCACCTTCTCGGTCGGCTTCGGGCCCAAGCTCCTGAAGTTCCGCCGCGGTGACACCGAGTACTGCGTGAGCGCGATTCCGCTGGGCGGCTACGTCAAGATGGCGGGCGAGAACCCCGAAGATCCCCGCTCCGGACAGCCCGACGAGTTCCTTTCCAAGAACAAGTGGCAGCGGTTCCAGATCCTGATCATGGGCCCTGTCATGAACCTGATCCTCGCGGTGATCGTTCTTGCCGCAGTGCTGATGCAGGGCGCCAACGCGCCGGCCTATATGAGCAAGCCGGCGACGATCGGCGTCGTGCAGCCGGGTTCCCCCGCGGAGAAAGCCGGCGTGCGTCCCGGCGACGTCGTCACCCGGCTCGGATCGGCCGAGACGGCAACCTGGGAACAGCTGGAAGTGGCGGTCGCGGCCCGTCCCGAGCGCGAACTCCAGATGGTCGTGATCCGGGATGGGCGGGAGCAACGGCTCACGATCCGGCCCGAGACCACGGAGCTGCGGACCCGGTCCGACGCCCGCTTCGAAATCGGCACCATTGGCGTCCTGCCCGACGTCAATCCGCACATTCGAGCACTCCTCGCAGGGCAGCCGGCGGAGCAGGCCGGCCTGAAGGCGGGTGACGTCATCCTGTCCATCGACGGACAGCGCATGGTGTTCGCGTCCCAGGTCTCGGAAGCGATCTCGAAGCATCCGGACGAGCCGATTCAGATCGCGATTCAGCGCGAGGGCGCGGAACAGACTTTCACCATCACGCCCGCGCGCCAGGGCGAGGTCGGCCGGATCGGCGTCAACCTGACCGATGCAGTCGAATCGTTCACACCGTCGCCGCTGCAGGCTGTCGGGATGAGCGTCCGGCGCAATGTCGAAATGGCGAGGATGATCTTCCGGACGCTCGGCGATCTGTTCAGCGGAGAGGCCTCGCCGCGTCAGCTGATGGGGCCGGTGGGCATTGCGCAGCTGTCCGGCGAATCGGCCCAGGCCGGCTGGATCGCGCTCTTCGAGCTGATGGCGTCGCTCAGCCTCAACCTTGGACTACTGAACCTGCTGCCAATTCCGGTGCTCGACGGCGGTCACATCTTCATCATGGGCATCGAGACCCTGGTACGCCGTGACTTCAGCCTCGCCGTCAAGGAGAAGATGCTCTTCGCCGGGTTCGTCGCGTTGATGGCATTGATGGTGACGGTGATCTACAACGACCTCACCCGAATCGCCTGGATCGAAAGACTGATGCCCTGGAGGTGAAGAACGTCAAGGCAGAAGGCACAAGAACGGAAGGCAAAAACAGAACGCTGCCCTGCGTGCTTCTGCTTTGTGCCTTCTGCCTTGTGCCTTGCTACCCGTGTCACCCGAGAAACGGCGTGAAGTAACTGATTAGCCCGTCCACAAGGGCCGCGATCGTCGCGCCTTCAGCCGGCACGTCTACGCGTATGCCGGCCCGGCTCGCGGCGTCGGCGGCGCCCGGTCCGATGGTGGCCACCACTGTGCCGGTGAGCAGATCCGGCGACTGTTCCGCCCCGTAAATCTCGACGAACGCACGCACCGTGTTGGCGCTGGTGAAGGTGACCGCGTCGATCCGGCGATCGAGCAGCTGCCGATAGAGATCCAGGTGCGCATCGCTTTCCACCGTGGTCGCGCGATACGCGGCAACTTCGGTGACCTCGGCTCCCGTCGACCGCAACGCCTCGCCGAGCGTTTCCTGCGTCGCTTCGGCGACCGGTAACAACAACCGCGATCCTTTCAGCGAACCGGTGTCGGACATCGCCGCGACGATTCCGCCAATGCGGTGATCCGCGGGCTCGAGGTCGGGGCTGACTCCGAAGCGAAGCAGGCGCGTGGCAGTGCCTGGCCCCACTGCGCAGACTCGCGGGCCGGCGAGCGCGCGCACGTCGTGGGCATCGGCAAGCACCTGGCCGACGAGCGCCGCAACCGCATTCGTGCTGGTGAAGACGATCCAGTCGAACGAACGAACTCCTGCCGCAGCCCGTTCGAGCGGACCCGAATCCTCAGGCGGGCCGATTCGCAGCACGGGTGCCTCCACCGCCTCTGCCCCGTTCAACTCGAGCAGTTCGACCAGATCCGGCGCCTGGTTCCGGGAACGGGTAACGAGCACGCGGCGACCGAACAGCGGGCGATTGTCGAACCACTGCAGGTGCTCGCGGAACCCCGCCACCGACCCGATGACGAGCACGCCGGGCGCGGGGCTGTCGGTCTGCTGGACGCGACCGACGATCTCACCGAGCGGCGCTGTGACCGTCCGCTGCGACGACATCGTCCCGTGCTGCACGAACGCCGTCGCCTCTCCGGGGTTGCGACCGTGGCTCAAGAGCGATCCGACGATGTGCGACATCTGCCGCGGCCCGGTGTAACAGGCAATCGTGCCCCCGAGCCGGGCGAGGCTCGCCCAGTCGGTAACTGGCGGCGTCCGCCCCTCGTCCTCGAAGCCGCGGATGAACGTGACGGTGTCGCCGGCGCCCGGATAGGTGATCGGGATGCCGGCGAACGCGGGTGCCGCGATCAGCACCGGCACACCAGGCACCACCTCGAAGGGAACACCCTGCTCGTGCAGGAACAGCGCTTCCGAGCCGCCGCGGTCGAACACGAACGGGTCGCCCCATTTCAGCCGGGCGACCACCCGTCCCTCTCGGGCCTTCTCCGCGATCAGGAAATTGATCGCGTCCTGTTCGTCGGGCTGCGGCGACGCGCTGCCGACATCGATGCGCTCGGCTGCGGCCGGCGCCATTTCGAGCAGCCGAGGGTTGACCCGCGAGTCGTGGATAACCACCTGGGCCGACTGGAGCGCGCGTAGCCCGCGCACGCTGATCAGGTCCGGGGCGCCGGGGCCGGCGCCGATGATGTAGACGAGAGGACGCACGCGCCGATTCTAGCGCGACGGAGCGTAATAGCCGCGCCGGGTTCGGGTCGTCACGTTGGAGCGCGACACCTGGACGTTGATCTTGCGCCACGCACCGTCGCGTTTGCCGTTCTTCGAGGCGTAGCCGACGGAATACTGGCTCGACAGTTCGTCCGCGATCTGCCCGTAGACGCCTGACAGCTCCTCCGCCTTCTGCACGAAGAACGAACGCCCCCCGGTTTCCTGGGCGAACTGGCGAAGGACGAACTCGGCTTCGCGGAACCCCTTCTGGAAGGTCGCGTCCCGCGGCTGCAGGCCGATGGTGTAGATGCTGGTCTCGGAGCGCTTGGCCAGCTCCATCACTTCCTCGAAGTTCACCAGGCTGGTCGTGTCCTCGCCGTCGGAGAGGACGATAATCGCCTCGCGCCGGACCTCCTCGGAGCTCTTCGCCCGCACCTTCGTCGACTCGCGCAAGGCGATGTAGATCGCGTTGTAGAGCGACGTGGAGCCTCCCGGCGAGGTTGCCCGGATCGCCGCTTCGAGCGCGGCCTTGTCGTTGGTGAACTTCTGGACGATCTCGACGCGGCTGTCGAAGTCCACGACCTGCGCGAGATCCTGCTCGCGAATGCGCTGGGCGAAGCCGACCGCGGCGTTCTGCGCGACCAGCAGCCGCTCCTCCATGCTCGCGCTCGTGTCGATCAGCAGCGACAACGCGATCGGCAGGTTCGACCTGCTGAAGTACAGCAGATCCTGCCTGACGCCGTCTTCGAGGACGGTGAGGTCCGATTCCTCGAGATCGGTGACATAGCGATGCTGCCCGTCGGTGACCGTGACGCTCAGCGAGACGACGTCGACGCCCGATTTGAAGACCTGCGGCGGGGCTCCAGCCGGCTGCTGCCGCGCGGAGACGAGTACGCCGGCGCCCATGGTGGAGAGCAGGGCGCTCAGGAGTTGGCGGCGATCCACGTCAGCGCTCCTTCTGGCCGCGGGCCGGAGCGGCGGAGATGATCACGCCGTCCTTGACCGGGCTGGCCTCGATGCGCTCCGGGGGGATGAGCTGTTCCGGGCGGGCGTAGACGACCCGGTATTGATGCTTGAGGGCGCCGGCGATCTGCGACAGCGCGGTGTTGTAGCTGATGCTGGTGAGCACGTCCACGCGAGTGCCGCCCGTGTCGGTGATGCCGCGGTCGAGCACAACCGACCGGTTGCGCGCCGGGTCGGTCTGGTTCGAACCGCGCTGATTCGTGAGCACCACGCCGCTCATCATCGCGCCGGAGTCGCGCAGCGCGTCGAGCACCTGCGAGTAGTGGAGGTTGCTGAACTCGGTGAGCTCGGTCGAGACCAGCACGATCGCCGACCGGTCCTCTTCACGCCGCTTGATGCCGCGCGAGATTTCGACGATGGCGTCGAGGAGCGTGGCGCCAGAACCGGGCTGCGCGAAAAGCCGATTGGCGGCCTGCGTGAGCTTGCCGGTGTCGGTGGTGTACTCCTGGACGATCGTCGGGCGGTCCGCGGTGGTGACGATCGCGACCGGTCCGAGCGAGGCGACGTCCGTGACGAAGCCGGACAGGGCCCGACGAAGGTCAGTGATCGTCGACTGCGCCGCCTGCTGGTTGTCCACGACCACCGCGATCGACATCGGCGTCGTCGCCGGCGTGACTCGAAGAATCTCGCGGCCGCGATCGTCCTCTGTAATCCGCAGGTCCGATGGCGACAGCGACTCGAGCGGGGCCTTGGACTTTGCGTCGAGCGCCGTTGCGTAGAGCACTCGCTCATGCGACTGGGCAAGGAGAGCCGACGACAGGGCGACGGCGCCCAGACCTGCGACCAGGATGCGTTTGGGGACGATGTGCGGCATGGCGACCTGGCTGGTCCGGGGCGCGCCGGGCAGCTAGGGGCAGTATAGAACCTAGCCGGGAGCGAGCGGCGCTGGATCGAGGGCGCCGCCTGATCGGGATGGAAATAACGATGTCCGGGGCCGAGGCCGCGACCGCAGGGCGGTCGCTCCTCATTTTTCGGGAATGCCTTGCACCTGGACAGTTCCTGCAGATGGCAGACGGCCCGACCGGCGCCAGTCCTTTCCCGAGTGCGCAACGCTCAGGATCACGCGTCGTTCGTTCCCGCCGCGCGAGGCTTCTCGCGCACTCGGCCCGACGCGTTACACTCGGCGGATGCCGGACTCGCCGAGCACGCTAAGGACGCTGGGCCAGCTGAGCACGGTGGGGATGTCGTTCGTGCTCGCGCTGGTCATGGGATTCGGCGGCGGGTACTGGCTCGACGGCTGGCTCGGTACGCGGCCGTGGATGTCGTTTCTCGGGTTCTTTCTCGGGCTCGGTGCCGGAGTGCTGAACGTTTACCGGGTGCTGAAGGCAACCAGCCAGACGGGCCCGACCACCGGCACGGGCGGCCGCGGTCCCGGGACGCCTGCCGGGTGAGTGGCGATCACCGCGATCGCATCGCGCGCGACACCGCGATCGTCTGCGTGACGTTGGCGGTCGCGGCGGCAGCGATCCGGCCCTGGCGATGGCAGATCGCGGGTGGTGTGCTCGGCGGCGGGGCGCTGGTCGCGCTTTCGGCGTGGGCGATTCGAGGGATGGTGAATGGCTTCCTCAGCCGGGCCGGGCCGGCCCCCTCCGGGCTGCTAGTGAAATTCTTCACAAGACATGGTATACTCGCGCTTGCCGCCTACGGTATGATGGCGCGTTTGCACCTCGACCCGGTCGCGATGCTTGTGGGTGTGTCCTCCCTGTTCATCGCCGCCGGTGTCGCTGCGCTGCGACGGTTTCAACGGATTGGGTAATCCACGGTTCCGATGGTGAGGGAGGCGTTCGCTGTGAGCACACGACGATCAGTGCTGTTGATGTTCGGGTTCTTGGTCCTCGGCCTGGTGTCGCCGGCCTACGCACAGGGGGCTGCCGGGGATGCCGCCAACTCGGCCCTGGTTCAGTGGTCGGTCATCACCGCGGGCTTCGCGCTGGCCATCGCCGCCGCGGGCGCCGCGCTCGGTCAGGGCCGCGCCGTCGCGTCTGCCGCCGAAGCCATCGCTCGCAATCCCGGCGCGTCCGGCGAAATTCGCGGCGCCCTCATCCTTGGTCTGGTGCTGATCGAGTCGCTGGTCATCTACGTGCTGCTGGTGTCGCTGATCCTGTTCTTCATCAAGCCGTTTGGCGGGTAGATTCGGCGGACAGGCGAGCAGTCGACAGTTGGGCAGCTTGGAGTGCCCGGTAAAGTTGCCAGTTACAATTCTTAGTTTCAGTTACAGCGGCAACGGCATTTAAGAGCCGACAGGAATTGAAACTGGGCGAAACGAAGCGAGTGCGGTTCAGGAATCCCTGGGCCGCACTCGATTTGTTTCTGGGCACAATTGAACCTGTCATTGCGAACTGTCACTGAAACTGTGAACTTGAACTGTGAACTTGAACTGGCAACTCTAAACTGCCTGCCTTTCAACTGCCGCAGTGACCCGCCTCGATCTTCTCCTCCTCGCGATGGTTGCCATCTGGGGCGCCAACTATTCGCTGATCAAGGTCGCGCTCCGCGAGTTCCCCGAGCTTCCTTTCAACGCGTTGCGGCTGGTGATCGGTTCGGCGATCTGCCTGGCCGTGTTGTGGTGGCAGCGTCGCGAGGAATCAGGACCAGGTCCAGCTCCGCTCTCGCGGAATGACTGGATCCGGCTCGCCGTCCTTGGCGTAATCGGGCACCTCTGCTACCAGCTGCTGTATCTCGCCGGCCTGCAGCGCACCAGCGTCGGGAACGGCTCGCTGATTCTCGGCACGACGCCGATTCTCGTTGCGTTGATGACCGCATGGACGGGCCACGAGCGCGTGCCGCCGATGCGCTGGGTTGGCGCCACCATCTCCTTCATCGGTCTCGCGATCGTCGTCGGCAAGAAGGTGGACTGGCACGCGACCAGCCATCTCGGTGACCTGCTGTTCTTCCTCGGCACTGTG
The DNA here is from genome assembly GCA_963709325.1 of uncultured Acidobacteriota bacterium. Lineage (GTDB taxonomy): Bacteria > Acidobacteriota > Vicinamibacteria > Vicinamibacterales > UBA2999 > VFZN01. The sequence goes on from CAVPVV010000003.1 coordinate 3,628,813, forward strand.
TGCTGGGCGACGTATTCGGTTGGTTCGGTGCCGCTGCTCAAGACCCGGTCGCCGCTGCTCGTCACCGGCTATTCGATGGGGATCGGCGCGGTGCTCTACACGATGATCGCGATACCCTCGATCGCCACCCTGGAGTGGTCGCGCATCTCGGGGTACACCTGGGCGCTGACGCTCTCGTCGGCGGTGTTCGCCCTCGCCTTCGGATATCTCATCTGGTACACCAGCGTGCAGCGGGCCGGCACCACCCGCACAGCGGCGTGGAGCAATGTCACGCCGGTGTTCGCGACCGCGATTGCCGCCCTGTGGATCGACGAACCGGTCGGTGCGAACCAGGTTCTTGGATCGCTGGCCATCTTCACCGGGCTGTTCATCACGCGCCGTACGTAGGTTCAAGCAGGACGAACGGCCATCTGAATGTGTTGAACAGTTGTTCAGCCTCGTCAATTTGCATTTCCGCCCTTCATTTGGCTCGACCCGCCTCGGTTTCCGGTTCTTGTGGTAAACAGTTAGGTGCGGTTTTCGGGGCAGGCCCCCGCGAACCCCAAACTCGGCTCCTGTGGGGGAGTCAGTTGGCGAGAGGGCGCTGCGCCGGCCCCTCTCGCCCTTTTTACGTACGTTCCATCACAACCGCGCCCGGATTGCCCATAGGTCGGGAAAGAGCGGCAGCATCAGCGTGGTCGAGAGATATTTCGCGCCGCTCGAACCGCCGGTGCCGGCGAGCGTGCCGATGGTGCGCTGCACCATCTTGACGTGACGATAGCGCCACTCCTGGAGTCCCTCGTCGAGGTCCACGAGCCGCTCGCAAAGCTCGGCGTTCTTGGCGTCTGAGCGATAGACCCCGATGAGCGCGTCCTGCATTCCCTCGTGCGCGGTGATCGGTTTCGTCACGTCGCGCTCGAGCACGTCGCGCGGCACGGCGTAGCCTTCACGCGCGAGGTAGTGGACGACTGCGTCCCACAACGTCCGCGCCGCGAAGCGGGTGCTGAGCGCCGCGTGGGCCCGGCTGTCCTCGGCAAAACGGGCGATCGCGCCAGGCGCCTTGTGCCCGAGCGCAAACTCGAGTTGCCGGAACTGATCCGACTGGAAGCCGCTGGCCGCCTCGAGCCGCGCCCGGAACGACTGGAACTCGAGCGGCGTCATCGTCTCGAGAATATCGAGCTGCGCGACCAGCACCTTCAGGATCGTCAGGATGCGCTTCATCGTGTGCTGGGCCCGGATCGCGTCACCTTCGTCGAGCCGGCGCATCACCTGATCGAGCTCGTGCAGGATCTCCTTGAACCACAGCTCGTAGACCTGGTGGATCACGATGAAGAGCATCTCGTCGTGTTCCGGGCCCTCGGAACGCGGCCGCTGCAGCGAGAGCAGCTCGTCGATCGCGAGATAGTTGCCGTAGGTGACTGCTGGATCGGTCATCTCCCGATTATGCACGCCGGCGCATGCCTCGCTCGCACCGGCGATATAGTGGCCGCGCATTCAATACATCAGACATCTGTGCTGGTCACGACCGCGCCGCGGCGGTATCGTCTTCTCACTGTGATCAACCGCTCGGGACACATCATTTCCAGCCCGCCGCCCGAGACGGCGTCCGCCTGCCCGTGTCGCATTAATCGACAGCGGCAGCAGGCCGGCAGCATCCAGCGACAGCGACAGCAGGCCTGAGGCCCGCTCGTCGCTGTTCACCCGAACTCACGCCTCCAGTTCACGGCTGCCGCCTGGCAGCCACAGCTTCTGTGCTCGCGCCGGCTGCCAACGGCTCGATCCACAGAGGGGCTCCATGGTGGAGTCCACGACGGGGGCAGCCATACGCGCCGGCTGCTCCCGTCCCTTTTTCGACGCGTGAACGTGCCCGGCCGTGGCGTGACAAACGAACAGCTGTTCTGTTTCTCGATCCAGTCCGCCGAAAGACAGGTTTTCAAGCGTTTGGATTGATCCCGGTCCGAGCGGTCCGGTCTCTAGAAATTGGGCCGAAATCATCAACAAATCGGGGGATTGGGATTCGGCACACATCGGCACATCGCTTGCTACTCGGGTTCGTGGCGATTGAAACGGCTGGGCACCCCCACAGGAGCACAGCCAGTTTGAGCCAGGCTGACTAGGCCACTGGCTCCACCGGGCCCATGTTGATGGGCCCTTTTTTTTTGCTATCGTCGAAAGCGCGTATGCGGCTCGGCCCCAGCCTGCTCGTCGCGACGGCGCTCGTCTGGAGTGCACTGGTGGCCACCGTCGCCGCCAGGCCGCAGTCGCCGGCCGCGCCACGCGAGTCGTCGCTCTCATCAGCGGCGGTCGCGCCGCAATCCCAGCCACCAACACCTTCGGATGCCGGCGCTGCCGGCGGGCCATCGGGTGATTACGTCGGCTCCGCCGCCTGCAAGCGATGCCACGAGGTCGAGCACGGCCAGTGGCAGCGATCGCTCCACATCCAGATGACGAAGCCGATCGCCGAGGCCAAGATCCTCGGCGACTTCACCGAGGGGACGCGGCTCTCGGAGTCGGGGCGTTCGTACGAGTTCTCGCGACCGAACGGCGCACCGGTGATACGCATTGCCTTCGGTGGCCGGGCGCCCGAGACCTTCACCGTCGACTACACCCTGGGTGCGAAGCGCTATCAGGGATATCTGTCGAAACTGCCTGACGGACGCATGTACGTCCTGCCGGCGTTCTGGCAGGTCGAGACCCGGCGCTGGATCGACTGGAAGGAGATCACGCCGGTGCCAGACGGCGCCCACGATCTGCGGCAGATCTGGAATGCCAACTGTTTCAACTGCCACGCCACGAATCTCGCGCAGGGCTACGACATCCAGGCGAAGCAGTACCGCACGACGTGGACCGAGATGGGCATCGGCTGTGAGGCATGCCACGGGCCGGGCCGCGAACACCTCGCGATCGCCGAAGGGTGGGAGAAGAATCCCGCGTCGAAGCCGGCGGACATCGCGTCGAGCACCGATCCGGCGCTCACCGATCGGTTGAAGACGCTGTCAACGCGCACCGCGCCGCCGCGCCGCACCTTCGACACCTGCGCCTACTGTCACGGCAACAAGACGAACGTATTCGTCGGATTCAAGGCCGGCGATCGCTACGAAGACTACGCGCTGCCATTCCTGCTGAGCGACGAGATCCCCACCAACGATCTGCAAGGTGAGTTCTGGCCGGACGGGCGGCCGAACCGCTTCAACCGGCCGCAGGCCCTGATGCAGAGCGGTTGCTTCATGGCCGGCGCGATCACCTGCACCAATTGCCATGTCGCGCACGGGTCGCGCTACGAGCACTCGCTGAAGGTGAACATCTACGAGGGGCGCTACGGCGACACGCTGTGTACGCAGTGCCATCAGGAACAGAAGAGCACGCCGGGAGCGCTTCGCCTTTCGGGAAGCCAGGAGGGGGCTGGCGCCCCTTCGGAAGTGCAGGGCGCCGAGGCGGATCCCACCCGATCCTTCACGACCGCTGAGGGGCTGAAGGCGCACACGTTCCACGCGCCGGAGAGCGAAGGGAGCCGCTGCATCGGCTGCCATATGAGCGACGTCAACTGGCGCATGCTTGTCCGGCGGCGCGACCACACGTTTCGCGCCCCGAATCCGGAAATGACCGCGCGCTACGGCATTCCGAACGCGTGCACCACGTGCCACGACGACAAGTCTCCGGAATGGGCCGCCCGGCAGATGGACGCGTGGTGGGGCGATGGCGCGCGGCGCCAGAAGGCCGTGGCGATGGCCGACGTGATGTATCGCGCCGGCTCGGGCGACGTCGCGGTGTTGCCGGAGCTTGGCCGGCTGTCGATCGATCGGACCCAGGGCTCGCTGATTCGCGCCAGCGCGGCCGACTACATCGCGCGCATGCTGCTGGGCAACTACGTCGAAGGACACGGCTTGGGCCAGAGTCAGACCGCCTACGTGAGCGGCAAGGGCCAGGCCGCGGCCCGGCGCGAGGTACCGCCCGGCGCGGTAACTCCCGAGGTCGTGAACATGCTGATTGCGGCCGCAGCCGATCCGGAGGCGATCGTGCGCGCGTCGGCGATCCGGGCGCTGGCCGCCACCGGGCAGGCTGAACGGGTGATGCCGCCGCTCACCGCACGACTCATCGATTCCGCGCGCGTGGTCCGGGTCCGCGCCGCCGAAGCGCTGCTGACGTTGGGATTTGGCGTACTGCCCGGCGCTGCCGGCGCGGCCCTCGTCAAGGCGCAGGACGAGTACGCCGCGTCGCTGGAGGCTTTCCCCGACGTCGCCGCGAACCATGCCTCGCGGGCGTGGCTCGAGTCGGAAAGGGGCAGGGTAGACGAGGCCCAGAAAGCGCTCGACGAGGCGCTTCAGGTGGACCCGAACTTCGCCCGGCCGTACGTGGTAAAGGGCGTGCTCGCCGCGCGGGCTGGCCGCTTCCAGGAAGCCGTCGATCTGTGGAAGAAGGCCCGGTCACTCGAGCCCGGTTATCCGCGCATCGACGCGCTGATTGCCGAGGCGGAAAAACGAAAGGCCGGCGCGCGCTAGGCGGCCGGCCCTTCGGGGCTTGGGGCGTGGGGCGATCCCGATCAGGGTCCCGACCCATTACTTCTTCAACTGTTCGATCAAGCCCTTTGCCTGGACCGCTTCGGGCGAGTTCGGGTCGACCTGGACCAGCTTGTTCATGATCTCGAGCGTGCCGGCGGTGTCACCCTTCTGCAGCTTCGCGAGACCGAGCTTGAAGAGCGGCTTGCCCCAGTTCGGGTCCATTTCCGAGGCGCGTGTGTAGTACTTCACCGCCTCGTCGGTCTCGCCCTTCGCGAACTTCACCTCGCCGAGGTTGTAGAACACTTCCTTGGTCGCGTTGGTCGAAGTCGCCATCGGCATCAGCGCCGCCTCGGCACCCGCCAGGTCGTTCTTCTCGAGGAGGGTCATGCCCACCTCGATCTGCGCCTTGTCGGAATTTGTGTCGCCGGCCGGCACTTTCTTGTACGCCTCGATCGCCTTGTCGTACTGCTTCTGCGTGCGATAGAGGCCGCCAATCTGGAGGTAGAGCGCGGTGAGGGCCGGCACCTTCGCGACCATTCCCTCATAGACGCCAATCGCGCCGGCGTAGTCCTTGGCCGCGACCATCGAGTCGGCCTTGGCGAGCTCGCCCTGGAGCTCCTTGGTGTTCACCCCGGCGAGCGCACCCGCCGGTCCGCTGGCCCCGGGTGCCAGCGTGAAGTCCACCGGCGGCATCGGCGCGCCGATGGTCTTCATCGGGACGGTCCCGGACGAGGCGGCAAAGCCCGGAGCGGAGGCCGTCACCTTCCACGAACCGGCCTTGAGGCCGATCATCGAGTAGCGGCCCCGATCGTCAGTGGTGGCCGTGAACGACGAAGGCGCCGAGGCAGGGTTCTCGGCGACCACCGTGGCCCCCTTGATGGGCTGGCCGTTGGTGTCCTTCACGGTGCCGCCGATACGGCCGGTCTGCGCGGCCGCGGGCAGCGCGGTCATCACAAGCGCCACGACAGCGGCGCCGAACACGGTCTTCAGGTCACGCATTGCGAGTTCTCCCATTGCGCCGTCATTCGCGACGGCCGGAACCGGACAAGTATATGTTATCCGCGATGGTCTTCCGCCGCGACCGGCGTGATTCGCGCTGGTTAGGAGTCCTCGCCGGAATTGCCGGCCTGCTGGCAGCGGCCAGCCCAGCAATTTTCGCCCAGAACTCTCGCGCGCCGGCGGCGGATGCCCGGATTCCGGGCATCGACGGCGCCGTGGACGCCGCCATCAAAGCCAGTCAAACCCCCGGCGCGGTGGTCCTGGTCGGCCAGGGCGACCGGGTCCTCCACTTTCAGGCCTACGGCGTGAAAGCCAGCGTTCCCGCGCGCGAGGCGATGACGCGCGACACGGTTTTCGATCTTGCGTCGTTGACGAAGGTGATTGCGACCACGACGTCGGTGATGACCCTGGTGGAGCAGGGCCGGGTCCGCCTGAACGATCCGGTGTCCACCTATGTGCCCGGGTTCGAACGCTACGGCAAGGGCGGCGTCACCGTCGGCCACCTGATGGCGCATATCTCAGGCCTCCGGCCCGACCTGGATCTCGCCGAGCCGTGGCGCGGCTACGACACCGCCATTGAGCTCGCGCGCGACGAGGTCCTCACTTCGCCGCCGGGCGATCGGTTCGTTTACAGCGACATCAATTTCTTGCTGCTTGGGGAAATCGTCCGCGTGGTGAGCGGCGAGCGTCTCGACGTGTACGCTCGCAGCGTCGTGTTCGCTCCACTCGGCATGCGCGACACCGGCTTCCTGCCGGCCGAGTCGCTGCGCTCCCGGATCGCACCGACCGAACGGTGCCAAGAGATGGACGCCTGGCCCTGCAAGCGGCCGGACGCCGCGCCGCTTCGTGGCGTCGTCCACGATCCGACCGCCCGCAGGATGGGTGGCGTCGCGGGTCACGCCGGCTTGTTCGGGACCGCGCAGGACATCGCGCGATTCGCGCGGATGTTGATCGGAGGCGGCATTCTCGACGGCGTCCGGGTTCTTGCCCCGGCCACTGTCGCCCGGATGACCTCGCGCGCCACCCCGCCCGCGATGAAGGACGTGCGCGGCCTGGGCTGGGACATCGACACGTCGTACTCGTCACTGCGCGGCGAGCTGTTTCCGGTTGGCTCGTTCGGCCATACCGGCTTCACCGGCACGAGCATCTGGATCGATCCGGCCTCGAGCGGATACGTCATCATCATGGCCAGTCGTCTCTACCCGGATGGTGGAGGCGACATGACGCCGCTCCGGGCCCGCGTCGCCACGATCGCCGCGGCGGCGATGACCGACCTGTCCTCCGCGCCGCGGCCGGCGACGCCGGTGCTGACTACGGGCACCGTGTCCGCGCCGGCACCGGCGGCACCGATCCTGACCGGTATCGACGTGCTCGAACGCGACCAGTTCGCGCCGCTCAAGGGTCGCAAGGTCGGGCTCCTCACCAATCACACAGGCATCGATCGCCAGGGGACGAGCACGATTGATGTGCTGCGCAAGGGCCTCGGAGCCGGCCTCGTGGCGTTGTTCAGTCCCGAGCACGGCATCCGCGGCACCCGCGACGACGAGCACGTCGAGTCCGATAAGGACGCGACGACGGGTCTCATCATCCACTCCCTCTACGGCGAGCATCGTCGTCCTACAGACGACATGCTGCGCGGCATCGATACGATAGTCGTGGACCTGGCCGACGTCGGCGCCCGCTTTTATACCTACTACCTGACGATGGCGTGGGTGATGGAAGAGGCGGCGGCACGCAAGATCGCCGTGATGGTGCTCGACCGTCCGAACCCGATCAACGGCTGGCAAATCGAAGGACCGGTGCCGCCGGCATCGACCGACTTCCTGGGCTATCACCCGATGCCGGTTCGACACGGTTTGACCATGGGCGAGCTCGCGCGGCTGTTCAACGGCGAGCGGATGATGGGCGTGGACCTCACCGTGATCGCGGCCGAGGGCTGGGTGCGCGACGCGTGGTTCGATCAGACCGGGCTGCCGTGGGTGAACCTCTCGCCGAACATGCGGAACCTGAACCAGGCCACGCTGTATCCGGGGGTCGGCGCGATCGAGTACTCGAACATTTCGGTTGGCCGCGGCACCGACCAGCCCTTCGAACAGATCGGTGCGCCGTGGATCGACGGCGCGCGCCTGGCCGAGGCGCTGAATGGGCGGAAGTTGCCAGGCATCCGGTTCTACCCTGTGAGGTTCACGCCGGCCTCGAGTAAGTACGAAAACCAATCCTGCCAGGGCGTGTTCATGATCGTGACCGACCACGCGGCGCTCCAGCCGGTTCGCGTCGGTCTCGAGATCGCGGGCGCGCTGGCGCGACTCTTTGGCGATGCGTACAAGATCGAGAACACCGATCGGCTGCTCGGCTCGCGTGACAGCCTCGAGCGCGTGCTCAGGGGCGAGGATCCCGCCGTCGTCGCCGCGTCGTGGGCGGCCGGCGAAGCACGCTGGCGGCAGACCCGCGCGAAGTACCTGCTCTACAAATAGCTACGCTGTCAAAAGAAACCACGAAGGCACGAAGAGGACCACGAAGGCCACGAAGACATCGTTGGGGTGTCACGCGTGCTTCCCCCACGAAGTTCTTCGTGCGTCCTTCGTGTTCTTCGTGTCTTCGTGGTCTCTTCTCTATAAGCGATACAGCATCACGTAAATCACGACGCCGGTCACCGAGACGTAGAGCCACAGGGGCATCGTCCAGCGGGCGATCTTGCGGTGCTTGTCGTACCGGCCTCGGAGCGCGCGCGAGAGCGACAACAGGATCATCGGCACGATCGCCGCGGCGAGGACGATGTGCGTGAAGAGGATCGTCAGATAGACCACCTTGATCGGGCCCGGCTTCTGGAATGGGACGGACCCGACGTTGAAGTGGTAGATGAGATACGAGGTCAGGAACGCCGAGGACACGGCGAAGGCGGTGAGCATGCACAGCCGGTGCGCGCCTCGCTTCTTCTGCTTGATCAGGATCCAGCCTGAAGTCAGCAGGACGGTGGCGATCGCGTTGAGCGTCGCGTTCAGTGCGGGGAGGTCCTGGACGGTCACGGAGGTCTTGAGGTCTTGGAGTCTGAGGTCCTGGTCTGTCCGGGTCTTGAAGTCGTGGAAGCGTGCGTCGGTCAGCGAACCACGTGATCCCAGACGAGGATCCCCCAGAGAGTCGGCAGATACAGGATGGAGCCCAGGAACAGCCGCCGGGCTGCGTCAACGCTCCGGGTGTGCGCGAACTCGAGGGCCAGCACCATGAGGATTGCCCCCAGGACGACCGCGCCCGCGAGGTAGTGCGGCGACGCCAGGCCGATCAGCGTCGGCAGCAGCGTCAACGGCACGAGCGCCGCCGTGTAGAGCACAGCCTGCCGGCCCGTGGAACGCCCGTCCGGCTGAATCACCGGCAGCAACGGCATCCCGGCCCTCGCGTAATCGTCGCGATACATCCAGGCGATGGCGAGGAAGTGCGGCATCTGCCACATGAACACGATCCCGAAGAGCACCCACCCCTCTGTGGAGAGCGTGTTCGTGGCGGCGCTCCAGCCGATCATCGCGGGCAGCGCTCCCGGGAGTGCGCCGGCGATGGTCGAGAGCGAGGTGACGAACTTGAGCGGTGTGTAGAACCAGACGTAGCTCGCCAGCGTGGCCAGGGCGACGCCGGCGGCGAGCGGGTTGACGAAGAGGGCAAGCTCGGCGAGGCCGGCGATGCAAAGCACCCAGCCGAAGATCGTCGCGTGCGCCGGCTCGAGCCGCGCGTCGGGCAGTGGCCGCATCCTGGTTCGCCGCATCAGCTTGTCGCTTTCCCGCTCCCACACCTGGTTGAGCGCGGAGGCGCCGCCGGCCACCAGGCCGGTGCCGACGAGCGTGTGAAGCAGCGTCAGCGGCGAGGAGGGCGCGTCGACGCCCAACCGGTACGCCGCGGCCGTGGTCAGCAGCACCAGGAAGTTCAGGCGCGGCTTGGTCAGCGCGAGAAAGTCGGAGCCACGCGACCGTGTGGTCGCACGGGCGCGGACGGCATCGAGCGGCGTGTCAGCGTGCGAAGGTGAAGTCGACATCCTTCGAGTCTTTCGCGCCGAGCGTTACCTGCTGCTCCTTCGTGCCGAGCCGTTCGTGCCAGGCCTCCACCGTGTAGGTGCCCGGCGGCAGGCCGGGCAGCGCGAACGAACCATCGTCGCCGGTCACGGCGAAATACGGATGTTCGAGCGCGCCGACGTAGGCGCGCATCCACGGATGCACGTCGCACTTGATCGGGACCATTACCTCGCGCGTCGTGAAGGTGTGGGTGTAGGCCATGCCCTGGACCGGCTGGCCCTGGTTGAACGGCTGATTCACCTCGGGATCCGATCGAACGTTGTGGAGCAGCGGATCGCCGTTCTTCACCTGGAGCGGCTGCCCGACCCGCACGCCGAGCACCCGCGGCACGTAGCGACACTTCTGCTGATCGATGACGACCGGTTCGTTGGGGACCGGGAAGGTGACCTTCTCCAGTCCGGTCCTGACGTAGACGAACACATTCCGCAGTGCGTTGTCCTGGCCGACGGCGATTGCATCAGCCGGCTGTTCGTCGGCGCCGCTCAGCGCCACGCAGTTCTTGTCGCCGCTGATCCGAACGACCTCCGCCGCCGGCGCGGCGCCTTCGAATCGCACCCGCCCGGCGATGCGGCCGGCAGTAGCGGCATCGACCGGCGAGGCTGCGGGGCCCGACGCTGCTGGAGGCGAAGTCGCCGGCCCTCCGCATGCCGCCGCCGCGACCATCGAGGCCAGCGTGAGGGCGGAACGGAGGCGGCGCATCCGCTCATTATGGCACCAGCACACTCTTGACCAGGCCGGGGTGCGGCCGCTAACATCAATAGTTCGTCACCCCAAGTGCCGGTATCGTCTAGGGGTCAGGACGGGTGGTTCTCAGCCATCAAACCGGGGTTCGAATCCCCTGTACCGGTACCAGTCCTTCGGTAACGTCGTCGATCCCGACGAGCCCCGCGAGAACCCTCCCGAAATTCGCACGTCCGCTAAAGTCATACGTTCGCACCGTCGATCTGGGCGTGAACGTCACCTTCCCGTCGAGCAGCTTGCCCAGCAGCTGCCGGGCAATCGGCGTCTGCCGACGGAGAAGGCCGCGCCAGTCGGCCAGACGCTTTCGTAGCTCGCGATCGACACGGGACGCATCGAACGTCGTCAGCCGTTCGGCCCGATCGCGCCACGGACAATGGCAGGGTCCAGCACCACATCGGCCAGTCGCGAGAGCCCGGCGTCGTCGGCCAAGTGAACGGGAAGACGGAGGTTGTTGGCGTAGATCGTCCGGCCGCGCTCGTGGTAGCTCGCCACGTGTAGGACGACTGTCGGCGCTTGCTCGTCGTGTGGACGATGAGCGAGGCTCCACAGCAGGCGCAATCTGAGGTACCCCGAGAGCAGGTACCGGCCTTCAAGGTGCGCTGGCAAGCGGCCCCAGAGCTTCCCGTCGGTGGTTCGCATGTCCGCTGGCCCCACTTGTCCGCCTGCTGGCGTCTTCCCCAGACGTGCACCCCTCGGTACACGTCGTTGTATAGAAGCGCCCGAACGGTGGATGGGTGCCAACCAGCGCGGTGACGACCGGCTAGGGCTGAACCGTGAAGGGAACGTCGACGCGGACCCACGCGTTGCCGAGTACGTCCTGAACTTCCACGCGCAGCTTATAGGCGCCGGGCTCGAATTGCGACAGCGGCAGCGTCTGAATCGGCGTAAGCTGGAATCCCTCCTTCAAGCTGAACTCTTCGGGCAGCGATTCCTGATTGAACAACTGCGGCCCGGTGCTGCCAACCGGCTTGTCTTCGTTTCCGTCGTGAAACACCTGGTAGTGGACTTCGACGTCGGGCTTTCCGTCCTCGAACGTCGCGGCGTTGTAGATCTGGAAGATCACCATGAGGCGATCGTCGCGCCTGAACGGACCGGGACGAGCGGGCACGACGTTCGTCGTGCCGAACAGGTACGGATGGATTACACGCTCGCGATCGGAGATCGTCTCGGGCAGCTGGTCAATCCGGTCGGCGAGCACGATGCTGCTGATGTGCAGCCCTTTCTTCGAGAGATCGGGAATCTCGACCCGTTGTTCGACCGCCGCGCCGTGCGCTCCGCGCCGCGGAGTGTCGCGGTCCAGCACGGCGATGATGACGCGATAGGGTCCGGGATTCACCAGAAACGACGCGCGGAAGACCCGGCCATCACCGCTCGCCGTCGTCTCGATGCCGAACTCGTCGTTCCACCCGCTGTGAAGCGTCGGGCCGATCACCCGCACTCCGACCGCGACATTGCGGAACGACTCGCCAGCGTCATCGAGGCGGACGGTGAACGGCACGTAGGTGCGGCCGCGTGGCCCCTTGAGGAAGTGCGGCTCCCAATGCAGCCGTCTGTCCGACGACCGCTTCCGTCCGGTGGCATCATCCAGGAGACGAATGAGCGTGGCCTCCTCGCCGCTACGGAGGGTGGACCTCGGCGGCGCCTGCGCGGAGAGCGCGGCCGAGATTGCGCACGTCGCCAGGCAGGCAATGGTCACGCGCACGCCGCGGATTGTATCGCCGTTGTTTGAGCATTGTCGGCTCGCAAATCCGTGGAAGACGACCTTTGCCCAGTCCCTTCACGCTGCTGGCTCTTCCAGCAAAGCTGCTACGCGAAGAGGTAGCCGCCCCCTGCCAGCGTGACATCCGCCACCGGCGGCGCATCGTCACGGTGTTTGCCGGCGTCACCTTCAGCAGCCGCCGCAGCGCCGCCAGGATCCCAGCCCTGCGGCGAAAAGCGCCAAGCCTGCAAAGTTTAACGGTTGAGTTAGTGCCGTGGCGTCACGAGCGCCCACACCTAGAACTGCGCCCAGAAACCCGGTTGCATAGAGCAGCCCCACGAAGCCAAACACCAACCCAGACGTGAGCAGTATGCTCGCCGCGAGGTTCTTGACTGCCCGTGGCCACTCTCGATTCCCGGCCGGTGTTATCTGATCGCTCATGCAACGCTCTGCTCCATAAGTGCGTTGGCAGTGTAGTCAATTTGCGATTCGAGAGGATACGCGGCTAGTGATCGGACTTGAGCCGAAGATGTAGGAACCAAGAAGAACACGGGGAAACGATTCGACCTTCCTGCACCTCGGGGGCGAGCGCTACGTAGAGCAAAGGCGGGCGGGCGGGTCAGCCGCTCGGACAGCCCGTGCCGCGTGATCATCAGGTCCGGGAAAATTCCGCTACGCGACGAGGCGCACGGTTCCCGCGAAATTCAGGCCGAAATTGGCGTTACCGTTCGCGACGAATCCGTACCGGTTAGGAATCACCGGCTGGGCGGGCACGGATAACATCGTCCAGTGCCGTTCGGCCGGTCAACACTACGCGACTTCTCAGGACCAATCCGTTCAGCCGCGATATGCTGCGACCTGGCGGGGTGTTATGCAGGTCGGCCTATTGAGGTCTCACGGGCGACTGGTTCGTCCAATAAGTGCCTGTGACCGTATGAAGTTGCTCTAAGCTGACAATGCCATGAAACGGCGCTCGATTGTTTGGACGCTGGCGCTTCTAACGGCGGCGGTCGTTGGCATTTGGGCGCGTCAGCAAATGGCGATTGAATCGCGCGACCAGCCCGCGACGGCAGACGATCTCCGCATTCTCCGGCGGGCCGATGCGCTTCTTGGAGACGCTTCCGTGTGGAATCGCCATGACGATCGGGTCTGTGACGATGACGAGGCCAGCGGCAAACGGAGCCTGTTCTGCGCGTTGCAGAAGGCCGATCGGGAGATTCTCGGCGAGTACCAGCATCGGAACGTCGCCCTCCAGGAAGTGCGGTTCGTGATTCAAGATGCCACGCGCGATCGGCAAACCGAGATGGTGATTCGCGCGCTCCGGCGATTCAGTGTGCCGCACCGGCTCATGGACTTCAACAATCTGTCGGAGACACGGTTTGAGGATGTGAAGCAGGTATTACGAGTCGCGAGCGAACGCATCGCAGCGCGGCTTGAGTCCAAGCGATGATCCCAGCAGAGGCCACAATGGCTTGTCGGGCCTCGCCCTGACCGTGACGTAAGGAAGACGACGAGCCGCCCAACAGCGCTTGCAGCCGTCGGCGCCATGTGTAATCGTCAGGCGCCGCGGCTGAAGCGCAGACGTTACGCCGGACTCTGAGCTTCGTGTTCCAACCGATTAGTCCTCGTACACGCCGCAGGAGCGAGCGCGGCTGGAATTTGGGACGGCACGGTGTTCCGTGCCATCAACAAGGTCGGTCAGGTCTGGGGACAGGGGATGACCGCGAAGGTCCTGTGGGATGTCGTCCGCACAGCCGCCGCCAGTGCTGGTATCGAGAGGCTGGCCCTGCACGATCTTCGGCGAACCTGCGCCCGGCTCTGCCACCTCGCCGGCGGAGAACTGGACCAGATTCAGTTCCTGCTCGGGCACGTCTCGATCCAGACGACGGAACGGTACCTCGGGTGCAAAGCAGAGGCTTCGATGTGCGGTGAATGACCGCCTGGGCCTCGAACCAAATGGGCCGTGACGCAAAGGACCGCAGGGCGGATGCTGGGTTCGCCCTACGCGACTGATCGTTATGTATGCAACTGGATGCGGGCGAACTGATCCACCGTCTCCGCCCCGGCTGCCCATCGCACCGCACCGAGCCAGCATCAACCCAATGCCTGCAAACCGACGACGTTCCACGAGCGACGTCTGCGTCATGATGCTGAGCTGCTGGTTACATGTTCCAGTAACGACATCTCAAGCGAACCCGGCGCTCTATCTCGGCAAATCGATCAAGACGACATCCGAGTTCTCTCGGGAGCGGTCGAACACGATAGCTTTCGCGTTGGGTGTAATGGCGAAGATCCCTAAATGCGCGGCTTCCTCGCGAGCGCTGGCCAAGCTTTCAGGGCGCGAACCACGATAGCCCGCTGATTCTCTGTCAGGTTCAGGCTCGCCTCCACTGTATGACCACGGCGTCCACTTCGCCGAGCGTCTTCATACAGGGAAGGTGAAACAGCCTCTTAGCGGCGCGGCGGTCTCTGTGAGCCTCATAGCCACAGGTCGGGCACCGACCGATGTAGCGAAACGGAAGCCTGGTGCCACCATTGCCGCAGCTCTCGGCATTGCAGCCGATCTCTCGAGCCTTGCACCGCCAGACGTAGTCGTGGCCGTGCTCTGCACCGACGAGGGCGTGCGCGATCTCATGGAGGATCGTGTTCCGCACCCGGGCGTCGTCGGTGTCGTGGATGGTAAGAGGCACCGACAGACTGATGAGCCGTTTGTCGTGGTGGCAGGCACCGAGCCTGCGCCGCGCCCTGTCCCATCCAAAGGTCCAGCCCATCTGCGCCAGCCCGTGCTCGCGCATCAGGCTGACGGCTAGGCGCTGCGCCTCAGAGAGCTTCAACGCTGGCCTCCTCGACGTCCGCTATCCACGTGCAGTCGAGAGAGGACGTCGTGGTGGCTGACGGCCAGCAGCGGCACGTGTTCGTCAAGTCGGGCAAGGGTGGACGGCATCGCTACGCAACCACTCACGTCTCGGCCTGCGGGAAGGCAGGCGTGAACCCGGAGGCGCATCGCCCGTACGACCTTCGGCACCGCTTTGCTACCCGCTTGCGCGAGCGAGGTGCCGACCTCGCTGACGTGCAAGAACTGCTCGAACACCGGAACATCACGACCACCCGACGATACGCACCCGTGGTGCGCGAAAAGCTTGTGAGCCTCGTTAGCAAACTTGAGAGCTAGGGGAAAGGCCCGGATCCAAGTATCTGGGACGCGGGTTTTTTCGTAAGTGTCCTTCGCCGCCAGAGTCCCGCCAGATTGGCGGGCCAGGTCATGCTGGCCTGGATGAAGGCTGCCGCGACTTGCGGACGGTGCTTGCTGCAGGTCTTGTACCGGTCTCGATTGCGCCTTGATGAATTCATACGCCGACCGAACGCGGTCTCTGCCTGGCTTCGTTTACATCGGCCCTCCGCTACAAGGCGGGACGTCACGTTCGCGGAGGCGCTTCCGCAGTTCGCGCTCGACGCGCGTGTCGTCGAACTTCGTCAGGCGATCATCGGGCCTGCATGTGCCCGCGACGGTGGGGCGCCTACCCGCCTTCCGTTCGGTGTTCGCCGACATCGACGACGAACAGTCGATTGCCGCGAGCCTGAGCACGTTCTCGGGAACACATCACCAACCTGGTGGCCATAGATCGCGCGCTGCAGTTGCCGTCGCTGGTGCTGCTCGACGAGGTTGGCACCGGCACGGACCCGAACGAAGGCGGCGCGCTCGCGCCCGCGGTCGCCAACCACGTCACGCAGCGCGGCGCGCACCTGATCGCGACGACATACGTCGATGCGGTGAAGACGTGGGGAACTGCGACCGAGGGCGTGACCGTGGCCGGCTTCGCATTCGATCCGCAGAACTACGCGCCGAAATATCGGCGCGTCCACCCGCTCGTGCTGAAGTTCGCGCCTGCAGCGGAGAACCGGGGCGGCGGCGGGGCAACCGTGTTGGAGCTGAAGGAGTGAGCGACCTCACGTCTCTCGAGAACCAGGCTCTCGAGGGTCACGGCTCGATGATCTTGAACGAGACGATGCGCCAGGCGTCGGCGTCGCGCGTCCATCCCAGCACGAGCACCGCCCCGGCCGCGTCCGTGGTCGCAAATCGCATCGCGGCAAGGTAATACTTGCCATACCCGCGTTCCGCACCCTCCTCGGTCGCCGCCACGTCGCCTCGTTGGAGGCGAACCTCGCAGGCCTGCGATGGGCCCATCCAGTCCGGTTCCGCTACCAGCGTGAACGCTGTTCGGCGGGGATGGTCGACCACGCCCATCCGTGCATCGGACGGTTCGACGGGCTCGATGATCTGCTCCAGCGGCTTGTCCGGGCCTGCTTGCACACTCACCCGTTCCAGTCCAGCCCGCAGCCGCGCTAACTGCTCGGCCGCCGTCGACTTTGGCGGCTCTCCCGGGTCGAGGTAGAGATTCACGCACGCGTACGCCTGCGGCGAGATCAGCGCCGACGCGTCATCGTAGTTCTTGCGAACCAGCCATGCGTCGAGGAAGCGTTCGCTCGCCTGCAGAAGCACGGGATCGGCCGTCATCCTCGGTAGCGGGGTGGGTGCGAGCGGACTGCGGAGATCGGGCATGGCAGCGGCCGTGGGCGCGTCCTCCCACACCATCTGATACGAGACGATCTTCCAGAGTCCGTCGCGGCGCTGCCACAGCAGTCCGAGCGCGGCTCCGGCCCTATCGGCTCGGTCAAACGCGACCGTCGAGTAGAAGTTCTCGTAGACCTCGCGCGATCCCCGCGTGTTCGCGGTCGGAGGCAAACGGCCGAACGCAGCTTCGCTGGCGCATGACATCTGCTCGGCCATGGCCCGCGGCACTCCGTAAATGGCGTACTGATCCTGCCGCTTGTGATCGACAACCCTGAGGGCCGGGTCGGGCAGGCGAACGGGTCGTGTGGTGCCGGCAAGGGATTGCCGCGGACCGAGCGCGTCGCCGACCTTGCTCATCCGCACAAACAGCTGCAGCGGCGCCAGCCCGCGATCGAGTGCCTGCCCCTCCCGATCGAGCCGCCTCGCCAGGCAGTCGAAGGCGGCGGCATCGACGTAGGCCACGGCCAGGTTCGGCTTGCCCTCTACGAGCCACGATCGAAGAAAATCGTCGACCGCAACGTCGATCGTCTTCGCCGCCGCTCGCGGGGTGGTCGGGAAGGTCCGAGGCGCGTCCTCGGGGACCTCGATGTCGGGCGCGAACATCGATCCGAGAAAGCCGTCCCACCAGTTGACCAGGCCCGACCACTTCCCGGTGTGCCGATCGAAATTGGCGCGTACGTCGGAGTTCGCGGCCGAGAGGTGGCCGTTGACGAGAGCGACCGGGAACCGCGACGAGCGGTAATCGACGTCGATGTCCGCCCTCGAGCCGTCCTGGGTCATCGAGACCTGGACGGATGGATAGCCTTCCTGCCGGTAGGAAATCGGGTAGCCCTGATGAAAGAACGCGTTGTCGGCGGTCCGCCGGAACTCCTTCGCCTTGTCGATCCGTTCGCGGGCACCGGCGCCGAGCGTGACGTAGATGCGGAACTGCTGGTCGCCCGACGCACCCTTGACCTGACCGCGTACGCCCTCGACAAAGCCGATGATGTCGATGGTCCGGCCGAGCGGTTGTCCCGACTGGCGGTCGGTGAGCGTCGAGCGGAGCAGGGCGTGCGTCACCGCGTCGAACGTCGTTCGCGACGAGAGCGGGGCGGCGTCGTAACGCTCGCGCGGATCGAGCGTCACGCCGAGCACGGCCCCGGCCCGGCGGAAGAAACCGTCCAGGAGCGCCCGCTGCTCCGGGCTCAACTGTTCGTAGGTGGCGCCGAAGGTGCTTGGCTGCTGGGTGCGCTCCTGCGCGATGGCCAGCTCCGGAAAGAGGGCCAGCACTACGGTGACGATCCGCACGCCGTGCCGGACAGAAGTGCGCATGGACAGAACCCGTGGAGGTCGGGCAAGCCGGTCACCAGGCCGCGCCCCATCGTGTGCGGGACGCGGCCGGTGGGAGAGAGTTTACCCGCGATTCAGGCGACGGCGCCGCATCGTGAGGCCGCCGGCCGCGATGAGCGACAGCCCGCCCAGCAGTCCCATCACGGGCAGCGGGCTGGCGGTCTTCGGCAGTGAGCGCTTGCCGGACGCCGTGCCGCCGCTCCCGGTGGTGCCCCGCGCCGCGCTGGCGGGCGCACGCTCCCGCTCCCGCAGTGGAAGCCCCCGAGGATGGGGCCCCCGAACGGGACGCCGCGGCAGCTCCGCCCGCAGCGCTTCCGGCCCCGGCTCCGCCGGACGCCGCAAGCGTCGCGTTCACTTCCTGCTCGGTCACCACCTTCGGTGGCATCGAGGTGATGATCACGGCGCTCAGCTTGTCACCGGCGCGGAAGTCCGACACGCCCGCCGGCTTGCCGGCGCGCATGATCTTGATGCCGCGCTTGTCGATGTCACCCTGGGTGAACGCCTTGAAGCCCTCATCGGTACGCACGATGATGCTGTTGCCGCTGGCTTGCATGACCGTCCCGTTCTTCACTTCGGTGACCGTCACGGGCGTCACGGTGGTCGTGGTGCTGATGGTGGCGGTCCCGGCCATGCCGGGTTTCAGCTGCTGTACGGTCAGCGGCTTGCCATCCACGGTGAAGCGGAAATCGGCGGGAACCGTGATCTCCCTGGTCCCGTCGGGCCCCCTCACGACGAGCTGGTTGCCGTCGACGGCGATGATCTCGAACTTCCTGGTTTCGGACTTGGTCGTGGTGGTCTGGGCCGACGCGATCCCGATCAGGCACGCGAGTGCGGCGACCGAGAGCAGCGTGCGGCGAATCGTCGATGACATGAATTCCTCCCCCGTTTGCGTGTAGTTCAAGGGCCACGAGCGAAGGCTCGGAGCCGCGTTCGTCTGGATGGGTTGCCCCTCCTTCCCTATTGGGCGCTGCGCACGCTCACGGCTCGAACGATGAACCGCTGCGGCGCGGAACCGACGAAGTAGAACGGATAGCAAGTGACGAGAGTCAGCGACCGCGAGGGCGTCGGGTCGAGCACCGAGACGTCGTCGGGCTCGACGATCCAGACGCGCTCGACCCGATAGGCTTCCCTGCCACCGAGGGTCTGGAGCTCAATGGCGTCCCCCTCCTTGATGTCCTTCAGCCCGCGAAAGAACCCGTCGCGATGCCCGGCGATACCAGCATTGCCGTCCGTACCCGGTTGTGCGGTTTCTTCGATCAGACCGACGCCGCGATTGAGCGTCGCGTCGTCGGTACCCGCGAGCACGGGGGCCTCGATCTTCAGGCGCGGGATGCGCAGCACGCCGAGCGGCGCGGGGGCCGGATCGTTCACGGCGCTCTGCCAGGCCTTGACGCGGGCCGGCGACCAGAGGCTCTGGTCCGGCATGGCGGTCTCGAGCTGGGACGAGGCCTCGAGCACGGCAAAGCGGGCAAGCTCGTGGCGGGCCTCCGCGGCCCCCGCCAGACGAAACGCCGCCCATGTGGACAGCAACGTCAAGGCGAGGGTCCAGAGGAATCCCTCCGCAAACAACCACCAGAGTCCGGACCGCCGGTGCGCCATAGAGCCCCTCCCGGCACCTAGAAATCGAACCCCAGTCCCAGAATCAGCCGGTAGTCGTCCTTCTTCGGAATCAGGCCGGATGATCCAGGGCGCGGCTGCTGCACGCGATCCCACACGAACGATACGTCGAAGTCAAGCGGTCCCAACGCGTCGAAGGACAGGCCGGTGATGAAGTGATGCGTGTACTTGCCGGATTCTGGCTTCACCAGCAGGAACCGGTAATCGAGCGAGTAGTCGATGTCCTTGGTGAGCTCATTAGTATACGTCGTCCCCGCCGCCAGCGCCGGCGAGCTTTCCACATCCGACTCCCCGGCCGCCACGCTGTCGAAGGTGGTGTGCTGGTAGGCGGGGCCGGCGTTGACTTCCCAGCTGACCCGCGGCGTATCGACCAACTGGTAGCCAATCGCGGCACCGATGGTGTAGCGATGAGCGAAGTTCTGAAAGGGATCGTGGTAGTACTCGAAGACGACCGGCCGCACGAACAGCCGGGTGGTCACGAACCAGTCGACCCCGACGTTGAGCCGCTGGTTGTTCGTCACTGTGCGATCGTCGGTGACGTTGTAGTTGCCGAAGTAGTCGATGGCGACGCGAGTGCCGACCGTGCGGCGTTTCACACTCACGACGCTGTTGGTTTCGACCTGCTCGGAGTTACCCTCGCGGAGATTGAAACCAAAGGTCGCATTACCGGACCAGTAATTGCCTTCTCTCGGCTCCCCTGGCGTGATCGACATCAGCCCGGCCCGTGTGAACTGCTGCTCGGTGTCCCCGAGCACGCGGACCGCCTCGCCCTCGACGAGCAGCTTGCCGGTGACGGCGCCGCGATCGCGGAACCTGACCTGGACGATCCGAGCGGTCCTCACCTGGGTTACATCATCCCAGTCGAGCGTCAGGTTATCGAGCTCGTCGCTGTCGAACTCGAGCTTTCCGTCATAGAGCGCGATGAGCTCGCCCTTCAGCCACTCACCCGACTTGAGTTGAATCCAGTCGAACGCGTCGGGTGCCGGCGGAGCCGGCTGAAACGGTGCAGGCGCGGTTTGTGCCGATGCACCCGCGGCCGCCAGCAAGACGACGAAAACGAACGGAGCGATTCTGCGTGTCACATGCACCACCGGAGTGCCGCGTCACCTCACACGGTGCACGGAGCCGCGTGGCCGAGTGCAGTAACCTTGCCAACCCGATTCGGACGATTTGCGGCACGACAGCCCGAGGGATTGCGAAAAAGCGGCGGACGCAGGTCCGGTATTCCGGGGGCGGCCCCGGAGAGCGGCTGGCAATCCGAGCGCGCGCGCGCCCTTACCTGGCCCGGCGCCGGATCCGCAAGCCTCGAAGGATCGACCTGGGTGCGGGGACGGCGGTGGACAGCCGCCCGTCTTCCGCAGTCGGCTTTGAGATGCCATCCGGTCGCGATGACGGCTCCTCAACCCGAGGGGTGGCACCAGTTGTGCTCGCCCGATCGCCAGGCATCCTCACACCGTGGCATACTCCGACCTCTTGAGCGTGGTCATCCGCGTGGATGTCGAGGGCGAGCATGCCCGCTTGACCCCGACCGGTTCGTTCGAGCTCGCGCACGCCGCCGACATCGCACGGGCGTTGGCGGGGGCCGAGCGCGACCTGGACGGCTGCCGCGACGTGGTCCTCGACTTGTCCTCGCTCGAGGGAATCGACGGCTCGGGCGCCGTGCTGCTGGCGGGTCTCATCGATCGGCTCGAGGCGCGCGGACTCCCCACACGCTGCGTCGAGGCCCACAACCCGCACGCCGCCCGGCTGATCGCGCTCTATCGGGGCCGCGGGACCGAGGTGCTGGCCGAAGGGACGCAGACGATGGGCCTGTTCGCCCGCCTGGGCGCTGCCGCCGCCGGAGTGCCGGCAACCGCCGCGAGCGCGTTCGATTTCGTCGGCCATTCCGCGGCCGCGCTTCCGGGTGCCATCGCTTCGCCGCGCTCGGTCGACTGGAAGTCGCTCCCCAGGCTGATGCAGGCGATCGGCGCCGACGCCTTGCCGGTGACGAGCGCGGCGAACCTGCTGATCGGGCTCATCATCGGATTTCTCGGCGTGTCGCAGCTCGGGCGGTTCGGTGCGGTGGTGTACGTCCCCGAGCTCGTCGTCATCGCACAGTTCCGCGAGCTCGGCCCGCTGGTAACGGCTATCGTGGTCGCCGGGCGTTCGGGCGCGGGCCTGGCCTCCGAACTGGCCACGATGCGCGTCTCGGAAGAGATCGATGCGCTGCATTCCATGGGGTTCGACCCCGTGCGCTGGCTCGTCGTGCCGCGCTGTCTCGCACTGATCCTCACGTTGCCCATTCTCACGTGGATTGGGGACGTGCTGGCGCTCGGCGGCGGGCTCCTCGCCACTGCCGCCATCACGGACATGACGCCTCGCGCCTACATCCTCGGCACCTCCGAGGCGATCACGGGCAGCCACTTCCTCACCGGACTGGTCAAGACCCCGTTCCTGGCGCTCGTCATCGGGCTCATCGCCTGCGGACAAGGACTGGCCGCGCGCGGCGGGGCATCGGCCGTCGGCGCCCGCACCACGGCCGCCGTCGTGCTGGCCATCTTCGGCGTAATCGTCATCAGCGCGCTCTTCACGCTCTTCTTCACGCTCCTGGGGATCTGATTCATGCCCGCCTCGCGACCGCACATCGTCGTCGAGGACCTCCGGATCGGCTGGGGGACGCGCGTGCTGATGGAGCGTGTCTCGTTCGATGTCGATCGCGGCACCACCCTGGCGATTCTCGGCGGATCGGGCAGCGGCAAGAGCACGCTGCTCCGGTACCTGATCGGCCTCGAGCGGCCGATGTCGGGCCGCATCGACATCGACGGTGTCGGCGAACCCCACCGCTACGAGGGCGTGCCGCCGTTCGGCGTCCTCTTCCAGTCGGGCGCGCTCTTCAGCTCGCTGACCCTGGCGGAGAACCTCGCGCTGCCGCTGACCACCTGGACGAGCATCCGCGGGCCTCTCGTGCAGGATCTCGTGCAGGCCAAGCTCGAGCTCGTCGGGCTCGGCCCGTTCGCGGAGCACCTGCCCGGTGAGATCTCCGGCGGCATGAAGAAGCGGGCCGGCATCGCCCGCGCGATGATGCTCGAGCCCGAGCTGCTGTTCTTCGACGAGCCGTCGGCCGGCCTCGACCCGATCAGCGCGGTCGAGCTCGATCAACTGATCAACACGCTCAGCCGGGATCTCGGGATCACCATCGTCATCGTGACGCACGAGCTGCCCAGCATCTTCCTCGTGGCCCACAACTGCATCGTCCTCGACAAGCAGGCGAAGGGGATCGTGGCACGGGGCGACCCTCGCCGGCTCCGGGACGAATCGGATATTCCCTTCGTGCACAACTTCTTCACGCGGTCCTCGCCAGGCGCGTCCGCGACCGGAAAAAGGTGAGCCATGGCTGTAGACAAGAGCTACGCGCGCCTCGGGCTGTTCCTCGTCATCGCAATCGTCGTCATCCTCGCGACCGGGCTGCTCTTCATCCAGCGGATGCGGAGCCGCGAGGTCATCGAGCTCGTCACCTACACACAGGAGAACGTCGCCGGGCTCGATATCTCGAGCGCGGTGCGCTACCGCGGCGTCGTCGTCGGGCGCGTCTCGAACCTGCAGGTGGAGCCCGGCGGCCGCACCATCGAGATCGACTTCGAGATGTTCACCGATCGGCTCGCCACTGTCGGCGCCAATGTCACCCGCTTCCAGGAGGTGGCGAGGTCGGGCCTGCTCGAGAAAATGCGCGCCCAGGTGGTGGGCAATCCGGTGACCGGCGAGGCATACCTCTTTATCGACCTGACCGACAACCCGCCGCCGCCGATGGCGCTCGGCTTCACGCCGAAAAAACCGTACATCCCGTCGATGGCGACGCCGATGTCGGAGATCCGCGACCGCCTGCCCGAAGTGTTGGAGCGCGTCGAGTCGACGATGCTGGTCCTTCAGGAGATCGTCGCGCGAATGCCGGACAGCCTCGACCACGCCGATCGGTTCTTCAACAACATCGAGCGCATCGTCCGTGAGAGCGAGCTGCCTGCCCTCAGCGCCGACTCGAGAAAGTTCTTCTCGACGACGAGCGCGCAGATCGACGCGATCGCGTCGAACCTGGACGGGCTGGTCGGCGAAGATGGCACACTCTCGAAGTTCGCATCGGAGGCGCGCGGCGCCATCGAGGCAGCGGACCTTCCCGCCTCCGGCCGGGCAACGCGCGACGCGATGGACCAGACCAGCCTCGCGGCCGAAGACCTGCGGCGCTCGCTGCCCGCCATGCGCGAGTCGCTCGAGCAGCTCCGCGAGGTCGCGCGCCAGCTGCAACAACAGCCCGAGGCGGTCGTTTACGGCCCACGACCCACAGGAGCGAAACCGAAATGATTTCGCGCTCACGATCGGGCTTGCTGCTCCTGCTGGCAATGGCCAGCCTGGGGGCGGCGTGCCGAGTCCGCCTCGAACGCCCGGAGACCGAACCCGCACGGATGATCGAGCCGCGACTCGTGGCGCCGGCCGGTGCGGTCGCCGATGCTCCGAACGCCACGACCTTCCGACTGCTCGAGACCCAGGGGCGAAGCCACATCGGCCGCCGCCTGCTGCACCAGCGTCCCGATGGCGAAGTGACCGAGGATCCGGTCTGGCTCTGGACGTCCACGCCCGATCGCTATCTGGATTCGGCGCTGCGGCTCGCGATCGCGTCGAATCCGGACATCCGCCTCGTCGACGTCCGCGGCGGCCGTTCGTTGGCCGTCACGCTCGTGACGTGGCAGCTGGAGTCGTCGCCGAGCCCGCGGCTGGTCGGGGCGGTTGAAGTCGAGGTGACGACCCCCGATCGGGCGGTCTATTCGGAAATCGTGGCCGCGGAGGAAGCGATCAGTGCCGAGCTGCCCGGCGACCTGAGCGTAGCCGCCGGCCGGTTGCTGGGGCGCCTTGCCTCCGACTGCCTTACGCGTGTGATGCGACAGGGTTCGTGACGTCTCTCAGGGAGGACCTCGCATATGAAGCTCGCTCGCGACTTCGTGATCAATGCCGTCGTGGGCGGCATATTCGTCGTGGTGCCGGTCTACCTGGCGGTCCTGCTGCTGCTCAAAGGGATGCAATCGGTCGCGAGCCTGGTGCGCCCGGTGGCCGCGCTGGTGCCGGATACGGTGCCCGCGGAAACCCTTTTGTCGCTGCTTCTGGTCCTGTTCGTCTGCTTCCTCGTCGGCGCCGCCATTCGCACCCGCGCCGGGCGCAGGGCCCGCGAGCGCCTGGAAGTCGTGTTCTTCGAACGGCTTCCCGGATACGGTCTGCTGCGCAGCCTGACCCAGCGGCTGGCCGGAAACAGCAACGAGAACGCCTGGCAACCGGCTCTCGTCGAGTTGGAGGACGCACTCGTCCCGGCGTTCATCATCGAAGCGCTCGACGACGGGCGCCTCACCGTTTTCGTGCCGTCGATTCCCACCCCGCTGGCCGGGGCGGTGTACATCCTCGCCCCCGAGCGCGTGCACATTGTCGACATCCCGTTCAGCGATGCCATCAAGTCGATCTCACGCTGGGGATCGGGGTCGAGGGACCTCGTGGCCGCCATGCGACGCAGGTAGTCGGTATATCGGGGCACGTCCCGTTATTCCGGAGGTCTAACACCCGGATGGCGTCGTTACCAACGGACTGTAAGCCACTTTAGTTGTCCGTTCCTGCCAGTTACGACGCGGCCAGATTGTTGCTGCCAGTGCAGTTTCGTGGGCGCCACGCCTTGTGAGGTGACGCTTGCACGGATTCCTCCGGTTTGCGGCGCCCCGGTGTGATCGGAAGTCCGGCGCCACCGAAAGGTTTATTGCCGTGGTGCAACAATTTCTCGCATATTCAACGTGCGTCCTGGCACTGATGTCCATGCCGGCCATTTCCGCGGGCCAGCCCCGGGAGGCGGAGAGCCAGACAAGCGTCCAGGGCACTGTCGAGGCGGTCGACTACAAGGCCCGCACCGTGACCATCCGCGGAGTCAAAGGCGGGCTGGTCACCCTCGATGTACCGCCCGAAGCCGTCCGATTCGATCAGGTCAAGGTTGGCGATACGGTGACGGCCACCTACTACGATCGCGTCAGCCTGCGTCCGAAGCCCGCCGGCGAACCGCCCGTGGACCGGACGATGGAACCGACAACGGTGGGAACACCGGGTGCATTGCCGGGCGCGACCCGCACCAGGCAACGGATTACGACCGTGACCATCACGGGTTGGGATCCGGCGAACAGAGTCGTCAGCTTCACGACACCGAACGGCACCGCCTACACGCGCGGATTGCTGGACACCACCGACGCCAAGATCATCGAGGGACTGAGGGTGGGCGATAAAGTGGACGTCACCAGGACGGAAGCAGTGACCGTCCAGGTCAACCCGGCTGCGACCCCCACCGACACCTTGCGGAATCGCCTCACGGTTTCGGTCCTGTTCGGATTGGACAACCAGTTCAGTGGAAAGCTGATCAAGGAAGCCGATGGCCGAACCGCGGGAGGAGCGCCAATCAGGCTGGACGAGACCACCTACGACGAGGTGTATGGCCGGATCGGGATGTTCAAGCTCGGCGTCGGCTACCGGACTACTCCGCGCACCGAAGGCGTCTTCAACTTCGTGTATTCGAGCAGTGACGCGTCGGAGGACGCGACTCCGATCGGCACGGTGGGCACGAGCCTGGTCCCGCTCAACGTCATCTTCACCGAGTACCAGGTACTGGGGCCTCGAGGGCGGCCAGCGGTGGTTCTTCGCCCGCACGCGCTTCACGCCCTTCGTCGGTTACCTCGTGGGCATCAACCGGCTTCAGGACATCCGGGCCACGTTCGTCAACGTGCCTGCCAACCTCCTGCCCGGGCTCGCCGCGCAGGACGGCAAGATGTTTGAGAAGTCGTGGGCGTTCAGCCTGGGTCCGACCGGTGGCGTGCTGATCGGCATCGGTCCCTTCGAGGTGATGGCCGAGACGCAGATCCGTTTCATGGGCGGGTTGTCGGACGTCGACTGGCTCGTAGAAGAAGGCCTGCGGGATGTCAACAGCGAGAGCTCGCGCTGGTCACTTCCGATCCTGGTCGGCGCGCGCATCCGCTTCTGAGTACGCGGTTCCGCGCAGGGGCAAATCGTCGAACGTCGTTACCAATTCTGGCTCTTCTACAACCGGCTCGACCTGATGCGCCCATCGAGCCGGGCCTTGGTGAGGGGGCGCGATATGGGGTCTTGCCGTGTTGAACAACATGCAATCTACGCTGTGGATGCTCTTGTCGCTGATTCTGTCCGCGACTTTTGCGAGCGCGCAGGCCACACCGAATCGCGAGCAGATCACGATGCGCGGAACGGTGCAGGCCGTCGACGCCACTGCCCGGACGATCACAATCCGCGGGGAAGCGGGAAACGACGTCACGCTCGACGTCCCGCAGTCGGTCCAGCGCCTCAATGAGGTCAAAGTCGGCGACGTCGTGAGCGCGGTGTACTACGACCAGGTGAGCGTCACCGCGCACCCGGCCGGCGCGCCCGACAACGACCGGCTCGAGCCTCCGGTCGCGACCTCGACGCCCGGCGCCCTGCCCGGCGGCACCGTCGCGCAGCGGCGCGTGACGACGGTGACGATTACCGGCTGGGACCCTGCAACGCGCGTGGTGACGTTCACAGTGCCATCGGGTACGGCCTACTCGCGCCATCTGGTGGAGACGACCGACGCGAACCTCATGACTGGGCTCAAGGTTGGCGATCGCGTGGACGTGACGCGGACCGAAGCGGTTCGCCTCGCAGTCGAGCGCGCGGGGCAAACGGCTGCCCCCGACACTTTGCGGAATCGCCTCACGGTCTCGGTGCTGTTCGGGTGGGACAACCAGTTCAGCGGCAAGATGATCAAGGAAGCCACTGGTCAGACCACGGGAGGGGCGCCGATCAACCTCGACGAGACGACCTACGACGAGGTGTACGGCAGGATTGGGATGTTCAAGGTCGGCGCCGGCTATCGGACCACTCCGCGCACCGAGGCCGTCTTCAACTTCGTCTGGTCCAGCAGCGATGCAAACGACGAAGCCACCCCGATCGGCACTGCGGGAAGCCCGTCGGTGCCACTCAACGTGAACTTCACGACGTATAAGTACTGGGGCATCGAGGGCGGCCAGCGGTGGTTCTTCGCCCGCACGCGCTTCACGCCCTTCGTCGGCTACCTGGTGGGCATCAACCGGCACCAGGACATCCGCGGGACGTTCGTCAACGTGCCCGCCAATCTCACGCCAGGGCTCGCCGCCCAGGACGGCAAGTTCTTCGAAAAGTCGTGGGCGCTCAGCCTGGGTCCGACCGGTGGCGTGCTCATCGGCATCGGTCCCTTCGAGGTGATGGCCGAGACGCAGATCCGTTTCATGGGCGGGCTGTCGGACGTCGACTGGCTGGTCGAAGAAGGCCTGCGAGACGTCAACAGCGAGAGCTCGCGCTGGTCGCTCCCGATTCTGGTCGGCGCGCGCATCCGCTTCTGATCACACGATTCGGACCTGCGCGACGTGCAGCGTCGATCGCCGGCGAGGCGCGCTCCTGCTCCGGAGCGCCTTCGCCGGCGGCCATCGCCCACCGCCTTCCAAGATGCCGGTCGCTGGTTACCGGCGATGGAATTCTCTGAAGCTGAAGCCGTAATGCACGCCGATGGCGAGCACGTTGTACCCCTCCTCGCCCTGCGGGCCGACGCTCTCATCGAAGATGCGCGCCTCCGCATAGGCGAACATGTTGGGGATGATCCCTACCGTCACTCCGGCGATGCCATATTTCTTGCTGAAGTCCGGATCGAGCAGCGGATCGTTCGAGTCGGGCCGGTAGTAATTGAACCCGCCGTAGACGGAGAATCGCGGGGCGTTGAATCGGATCAGAGCTTCGGCGCCGTCCGCGTCGAAGGCAATGGCTTGTTCGATGTCGCCCGGTAGCAGCACGCGCGCGAGATCGCCGTTGTACTGCTTGGCGTACACGAAGGCAGCTTCGAACACCTTCCAGTTGATGCGGGCGCCGACGGCGGCGAACTCGGCATCGCCGTCGAGGCCACGAATGGAACCGGTCTGCTCGGGGTCGTAAAAGGTCTTCGTGTACGCCCCACCGACGCGGACACCGGGCAGGATCGTCAGCTGCGCTGACACGCCGGCCCCGTCGATGGTCTCGCTGTTGGCTGCGGTCCGGAACTGCAGCTGGCCGCCGAGCCGGAGCACCTTGGCGACCGTGGCACGATAGCTCAGTGCCTGGTCGGCACGGCCGTTGCCCAGGAAGCCGCCGTCGGTCCCCGCCGTGTAGGTGGCGCTCGCCTGGCTGCCGAACACCACGAACTGGTCGGTGACGTACAAGGTGACGTCGCTGTGAACGGAGTACTGCTTGCCGACAGCGATGCGGCCGAATGGCCCGAAGTCGACGCCGACGTTGCCGAGCCGGTTACCGAACACCTGGCCCGCCTGCGGATCGTCCAGGTTGGGGAAGCCACCGCCGCTGGTGCTCGCGCCTGGATTGAATACCTGTCCTCCGCGCACGAGGCTGACGCCCCACTCCGTCGTCGCGAAGAACTTGACCTTGCCACGTGTCGAGAAGTTCAGGCCGAGGAACGACGCGTCGTCCTGCACCTCGACTTCGTCGTTGAAAACGGCGACGTGGCCGCGCAAACGGCCGTACGGCTCGAACATCCCAAAGAAGGCATCGAGATCCGTGTTCTCCGGCCCGCCTGGATTTGGATTGCCCAGCACGAATTCGCCCCGACAGCCCTTGTCCACCCAGACGCCAGTCGCGTCGTAACCCCAGGAATCACCCAGCACACACGCGCCGGTGGCGGCAGCGGTCGAGCGCGCAACCACGACGCCTGCGGACGTATCGGCGGTGCAGTGCTGTCGCGGCCCATCCGACCCGCACGCCACTGCGCCGCGGGTGGTGAGGACGAACGTCCCCTTGCACCCGTCCGACACCCAGATGCCCGCACGGTCGTAGCCCCAGGTCCGACCCAGCATGCACCCAGGCGATTCACCGACGATCGCCACGCCGGCAGCGGTATCCGCCTTACAGACCTCTCGAGCGCCGGCAGCGGCCGCGCAGGGCACGGTGACCCGATTGTCCGTAAACGCGAAAGTGGCGCGACAGCCGTCGGCGACCCAGACGCCCGTCGCGTCGAAGCCCCAGGTCCGGCCGAGCACGCAGTTGCCAGCACCCGCCTGGTGGACGAGGACGACCCCTTGAGACGTATCGGCCGCGCAGGTCTCCCGATCGCCCGCGGCCGCGCCGCATTCGATGCTGGTCGGCGCCGAAGCGGCAGGGGCCGGCGCCGGCTGCGCCCCCGCATCGACCCGAGCCATGACCACTGCAGCCACGAACGCAGCTGTGACAAGCCGCCGGCTGCGTTTGACCGTCCATCGCCAAGCCCCGTGCTGCATAGATTCCTCCTCGCGTTCTTGCGGGCAGAGTTGTGGGGCGCCTCGATTCCGAAGCGCCCTCAGGCCGACATGCATGATCAGACCAAGGACCGCTGGCGGACCGATGTCCACGGCGCGAGGAGGATGTCGCGCCGGTCCACGGCCTCGCGCCGGATGAAAAGCGACTAGGCGCGGGTGCGTCCGGTGACTGGAGGTTCCTCGGCCGGACCTTCCAGAACCGCCTTGTAAACGGCGCCCGCCAGGGCGGCGCCGATGATCGGCGCAATCCAGAACAGCCAGAGCTGCTGGAGGGCCCAGCCCCCCACGAACAGCGCGGTCGCGGTGCTGCGCGCGGGATTGACCGAAGTGTTCGTCACCGGGATGCTGATGAGGTGGATCAGCGTGAGTCCGAGCCCGATGGCGAGACCGGCGAATCCGACCGGCGCGCGCTTGTGCGTGGTGCCGAGGATGATGATCAGGAACATGAACGTCATCACGACTTCGCTCACGAGCCCAGCCATCATCGAATACTTGCCTGGTGAGTGCATGTCGTAGCCGTTGGAGGCAAATCCGCCGGCGAGGCTGAAGCCCGCCTGGCCGCTCGCGATCAGGTACAGCACGCCGGCGCCGAGGGCGCCGCCGATCACCTGCGCCACGATGTACGGCAGCAGCGAGCTGCTCGGAAAGCGTCCTCCCACCCACAAGCCGACGGAGACCGCGGGGTTGAAATGACCACCCGAGATCGGGCCGAGCGCGTACGCCCCGGTGACCACCGTGAGACCGAAAGCCAGGGAGACGCCGAGCAGTCCGATTCCTACATCGGGGAAGCCGGCGGCGAGCACCGCACTACCGCACCCTCCGAGAACCAGCCAGAACGTACCTATAAGCTCCGCAGACAGCTTGGATACCACAGCGATCTCCTTCTGGGTCAGACCCAGGTGAATCCTTGCAGCTCTCGCTCACGAGCGACGATCGCGATCGCGGCTCGCGGGACCATACCATAGGCCGATTTGGGCTCGCTATCTTGGCGGCTCGAAGATCGCCCACGCGCCACCAGGCTCTGTGCAATTGCGCTCGCCGCGGTTGCGACGAATGGCCTCGTGCCCCTCCTTATGCCAGCGGCGAACGAACGTCCGCGTCAAGCGTCAGGCCGCTAGCAGTGTGCTATGTTCCCCGCGGAAGGATGGGTTCGGTCGTCGCTCCGAGGGGACCAGAGACATGACGGCACGCACCATCGACCCCCTATTCATCGCCGCACTCCGATTCGCCGTCGTAGTGTTCGTGACGGGAGCTCGGGTGGTTGCGCAGGAGCCCACGACCGCTCCGCCGGCGACGCGCGCCGATGCCATCGCCCAGGAGCGCGCCGAGAAGCTGATCGAGCTCTGGCCCGAGCGACAGAGTCCGGCGGTGAACATCGCCAACGGCTGGCTCGAACGCGGGCTCAAAGAAGGGCTCGATACGGGACGCGGAGCCAACGGCCTCCAGGTGGTCCTTGGCGACATGCGGGCGGCGCAGGGGCTGGCCGCCGGCCTCGGCTACCGGCGATCGGATTTGTTCCAGGAACGCCTGGGGTATCGCGGCACCGTGCGCGGCACCATTTACGGCGCCTACATGGTCGATTTCAATGTCGACTTCCAGGGCCTGCGCACCCAACGCACGCGCCTCAGGTGGTACTCGAAGTACGAGCATTCTCCCGCCATCGACTACTTCGGGAGCGGAAGCGACTCCACCGAAGACCGCCACACCAGCTTCCTCTACAACGACGGGTCGAGCGACTTCGACGCGTCCTACCAGCCGGTGCGGTTCCTGCACATCGGCGCGACCGCAGGCTACTACCACGGGCACACCGGCGAGAGCGACGAGGGGCTTCCACCGGTGAGCGAGCTGTTCCCGCCAGGTACTCTGCCGGGGTTCCAGCAGGACACGCATTACACGCGCATCGGCGTGTTCGCCTTCGCCGACTCGCGCGACTCGCTCACCGGGCCTCGCAGCGGCGGCGTCTACGGGGTCAGGTACCGCGAGTACTGGGACGTGGACCGCAGGAGCTACGCCTTCCGACAGACGGAGTGGGAGTTTCAGCAATACCTGCCCTACTTCAACCGGAGCCGGGTGCTGGCCCTGCGCGGTGCCGTCGTGCTGTCGTTCCCGAAGGGAGGCGATGTGCTGCCGTTCTACCTGCAGCCGACCCTCGGCGGGAGCGACGAGCTCCGCGGCTACGTGCCGTACCGGTTTCGCGACAACCATGCGCTCGCGCTCACGGTGGAGCACAGGTGGCATGTGCTCAGCCTCCTCGACATGGCGCTCTTCGCCGACGCGGGCAAGGTGGCGGCACGCAAGCAGGACCTCAACCTGAGCGATCTTCGGTACAGCGGCGGCCTCGGCTTCCGCTTCCGGATTGGCTCGGCGGTCGTCGGCCGGGTGGATCTTGCGAGGTCTGCCGAGGGCTTCCGGTTCATCGGGACCTTCGGCGATGCGTTCCTCCCCAGGTGGTAGAGCGATGCCGACGCTTCAACGATCCGCGGCGGCCGCTCTTCTGTCCATCATCCTCGGGCAGGCCGTCACCATCGCACAGGCGCCCCGCTTCTACCCGGACGACCCGCTGGCGGCCGAACCCGCGCCGATCCCTGTCGGCAGCGCGGAGCCGCGTGCGCTGAGTTCGGTGCTGGAGCTCTTCGACAACGCGTTCTCGCCGGCCGGCCAGCGCCAGCCGGCGGATGGCGTCATCCCCGCCGCCGATGTCAACACGCTCGGCGAGGTGATGGACGGCGACTGGTACGTGAACCGTCACGCGCGCCAGCGCATGACCCCGGACGAACTGCAGCGTGGTCCCGGCAACGACCGGCCGCCGAGAGTGGGCGCACCGTGGCGCGTCCTGGTGGTCAAGCGCTTCGGCGTCAATCCCGGGCTCATCGTCTCGGACGCCAAGAACGACCTCTATTTGCTCCGGTTCGATCTTTACGGCTACGAGGGGCTCGCCACCGGCGCGCAAATGGTGGCGTCGCGTCTGCTCTACGCCGCCGGCTATCACGTGACAGAGGACTACCTGGTTCGCTTCTCACGCGCGCAGCTCGAAGTGCACGAGTCGGGGCAGACGGTGGCGAGCAGCGGCCGGAGCCGGAAGCTGGAGCCCGACGACATCGCCGCATTTCTCACGGACGTGACGCGCGGTGCCGGCGGTACCTACCGCGCGGTGGCCACACGCTTGCCCGGCCCGCGGCAGACATTGCTCGGTCCCTTCCAGATGTGGGGCACGCGCAGCGACGACCCGAACGACACGGTCCCGCACGAACATCATCGTGAGCTCCGCGGCCTGTTCGTCTTCTCGGCCTGGTTGAACAACGCCAACGCCCGCGCCGTCGGCACCCAGGATGTGCTCACCATCACGAACGGCCCGAGCCGGATTCGGCACCTGCTGGTCGGCCTGACCGGCGCCCTTGGCAGCGGCGCCGACGGACCGAAGACCGCCTGGGCCGGCAACGAGGCGTTCATTCCCGACTTCGGGACCATCGGCCGGAACATCCTAGGCCTCGGAATCTACACACCGGCGTGGATGCGAGCCAAGCCGCCGGGCCTGCGCGAGGTGGGCACGTTCACGAGCGACACCTTCGAGCCCGACACGTGGGCCGCCGTGCACGCGGTGCCCCCCTTCGCCAACCGATTGCCCGACGATACGTTCTGGGCCGCGCGCCAGGTAATGGCCTTCACCGACGAGGACATCCGGGCGATCGTCCAGACCGGTCAATATTCGAAGGCCGCCGAGGACTGGATCACGGCGACGTTGATCGAGCGGCGCAACCGGATCGGCCGCACCTACTTCTCGCGGGTGCTGCCGCTCGACCGCATCCGCGTGGAGAACGGCTCGCTGGCGTTCGACGATCTCGGCGTCACGCGTGGCTTCTCCGGTCCTCGCACCTACACGGTCGAGTGGTTGGGCTTCGACAACGCGAAGGGGATCGTTCTCGCCAGCCTCGGCTCCGGCGTACAGGTTCCGCAGGCGGCGCAGGCCCTCAACTCGGGCGAATACGTCGCGGCCCGCATTCATGCCGGCGACCCCGCGATGCACGTGGTGGCGTACCTGCGGAAGCGGGCCGATGGGCTCGAACTGGTCGGCCTCGAGCGGGGATGGCCCGGCAAGGTGATCGCACCTCCCGTGGCGCCGGTTCGCGCCGATCGGCGTGTCTACGAAGACCTCGCCCCCCAACAGCGCGCGTTGTTCGAAACCTACGTTCCAGCCTACAACACGCCGCGCGGCACCCAGTTCACGGCGGAGGAAATCTTCGGCCGTCTGACCATCTCCGAGCAGACCACGTTCTACGGCGTCACGCACGCGTTGCTCCACACGAACCTCCGCGACAAGGGCGGTGCTTCACTGGGGCCGGCCCTGGACCTGGTGGCGGGGGTCGATCGGATCGCAGGCCAGTATGCGGGCCGCGGCGGAGATGGGCAGTTCCGGATGTTCGTCACGCTGAAGCCCGACACAGAAGCGGTCCTGGAGCGGAGCGGCGAGTTCTTCCTCGATTCCGAGAACACCGTTTACCACGCCGGCTACCCGCGGTTGTACCGGCAGGGTGGCAAGCCGCCCAACCTCCAGTTCTCGATCGCCGAGGACGGGGCCCACGCCGACATCGACGTGGACTACCGCTCGAGCCGCAGCCCGCAGGCCCTCTTCAACGGGCACCTCACGGCGTCGAACTCCGACATCCGGGCGGGTGAGAATCCGAAGGTGCACAACGGACGGTGGCAGGGGCTGGTCACCTGGTGGCAGGGCGCGTTCGGCCGCCTCGCGGAGTCGGCGCCAAAGTCGTCCGACCTGTTGAACATCGAGCGGCCCGAGGTCGCATCCGCACCGCTTCCCCCCGACCGCCCATCCGGCGCGGCGCCGGACCATGTCGAAGACGCAGCCCAGGAGTTCCTCACCGACTGGCTGGTGCGCCGGCAGTACGACCAGGCCCTGGAGTTCCTCTCGCCACAAGCCTACGCCTGCGTCAATCGCAGCGACGATGCCAGACAGGAGACACTAGACGCCGCCGGCGCGCACCGCGAGCTTCGCCGGCTGATGGAGTACGCGATCAACCGCCTCGGCGTGCGCGGTGATCTCGCCAATACCATCGAGAGCGTGCCCGCGCCGAAGCCCGAGCGCGTCGTGGACCACCCGTTCAGGAACCAGTTCCTCATGGTCCGGCTCCCGGAGGCCGACGCGCAGAAGTACTTGTGCAGCGGGGTCGCCAGCCCACCCGCCGGCAGCGAGTATGTCGGCGTCGTGTTCACGTTCCGCATCGAGGGCGGCGGCACGCTGGGGCTGCTGTGGAGCCGTGTGAACGGCGCCTGGAAGATCATCGCCTACCAGCCGATCAGGCAGTGATCGACACCCGCGGGGCGCGGGCGCGGCGCATGTATCGAACCCGGCGACGCTAGGGTCGCCCCAGTGGCGACACGAACTCGCGGCCGGCGCGAGCCTCGCGAACGGCCACTCTCAGGTCGGACGAAAGCCTGGGCTTGACGACATACCCGAGGCCGCCGGCCGATCGGGCCGCCTGGACGAACTCCTCCTCGTCGTGCACCGTGAGAAAGACGACAACGCTCGTCGAGCCGAGCTCGTGCAGCCGCGAGGCCACGTCGAGGCCGCTCATCCCGGGCATCGAGATGTCGAGGACGACGACATCCGGCTGGAGCACCTCGGCGGCGCGCAGGGCAGCCTGCCCGTCCGTCGCCTTCCCAACCACGACGCATTCGGTGCCGAGGGCGGCCGCGGCGCGCGCCAGCATCGCCTCGTTGTCGTCGGCGAGGAGAACGCGCACGAGCTCAGACGATGTGGTGCCGGACGGCATACTGAATCAGTTCCGCAGTCGACTTCAGGTTGAGCTGTTCCATCATTTGATACTTGTGAAACGCGACCGTGCGCGGGGTCACGTTCAGCACGCCGGCCACTTCCTTCATCGAGTGACCTTCGGCGAGCAGTTGCAGCACCTCGCGCTGGCGCGGTGTCAGTTCGTGAGCCGGCCCCTGCTGGTCTGGCCTCATCAGCGCCTCGACCATTCCGCCGGTCACGAGCGGCGTCACGTACGAGCGTCCCAGAATGGCCTCACGAATCGCGGTGGCGAGCTCCGATGCGGCCGATCGCTTCAGGAGATAGCCCGAGGCTCCACTTCGGAACGCCTCGGCCGCCAGGTCCGGGTCCTCGTTCATCGTCAGAAAAATCAGCCGTGTATCTGGCCATCGGTTCTTGATCTGGCGGCCCGCTTCGAGCCCGTTCAACTCCGGCATCGCGATATCGAGCACGACGACGTCGGGCCTCAGCCGCTCCACTGCGGCGACGAGCGCCCGTCCATCCGACACCTGGCCCACGATCTCGAACTCGCCGGCCAGCAGCTTTTCGAACGCGCCCAACACTAGGGCGTGGTCGTCGGCCAGGAGTACCCGAGGCATCCTCATGGTCCCCATCTCAAGATAGGCCTGCGGGCACGGGGCTGCTATGCAGATTCGGCACGATCGGAACGCTCACGGCCACCCGCGTACCCATTTCCTCGCTCGAGGACAGCTCGACGCGGCCGCCTGCCGCTTCGACCCGTTCCTCCATGCTGAGCAGGCCGAGCCCGCGCCCCGACGACGCGCGGACGTCGAAACCTGTGCCGTCGTCGAGAATCGACAGCGTGATGCGATCGGAGGTCGCGCCAAGGTGCATCGCGACGTTCTCGGCGCCGCTGTGCTTGAGCGCGTTCTGAAGCGCTTCCTGCGCGACTCGGAACAGGCAGAGTGTCAGCTCGGGCGGCAGGGCGGCGGGCACGTTGCCGTGCGTGAATGTCACCGGAATGCCGGCTTGCGACACCTCACGCTGCAGCCCTTTGAGCGCGGCGACGAGGCCGATCAGGCGCAGCCTGGCCGGGTGCAGCCGATGAGACAGATCGTGCACGCTTCGCGCGACCGATCGCGCGCGGTCGAGCGCCTCGCCGGTCAGCGCCGTGTTGTCGGGACTGCGTCCGAGTTGCTCGAGGTCGATTTCGAGCAGCGCGAGCTGCTGGCTGACATCGTCGTGGAGCTCCCGCGCGAGGCGGGCACGTTCGGAATCCTGGGCCTTGAGCAGGCGGCCGCCGAGGTCGCGGATCCGCTCGTAGCTGGCGCGCAGCGCCTCCTGTCCGGTCAGTACCTGGGCCTCAGCGTGACGGCGATGCCGGCGCTGAAAGAGGAGGGCGGCGATGAGCACGGTTTCGGCGACGAGCAGCGTGAGAGCGCCGCCGATGTAGATGCCGTACCGATTCCAGATGGACGGTTCCCGGAAGGCCACGACCGCGCCTCGGGGCAGGCGGGTCTCGCTGAGGCCCCATCGTTGCAGCTGGCGCCAGTCCACTTGCATCACGTTGAGGTCGGGCCGGATCAGCGGGATCGAGTCTGCAGGTTCGCCCCGCAAGATCCTGATCGCGAGCTCACCGACGACGCGGGCCTGCTGCGCCTGGTCCTTCAGGCTGCCGCCGACGATGCCGTGGTCCATCGCCGAGTCGACCCAGCTGTAGACGGGCGCGTTCGTGAGGCTCGCGAGGTGATCGAGGTACTGCAGCGGATGGAAGTTCTGGTTGTCCCTGTCGCGATCGACGACGAGGTAATACACCGCCGAGCGGGCGGGAAGCCTCGCCAGGCGCGACTCCAATTCGGCAGACGAAAGGCCGGTGAGGTAGGTGGTCGGGACTCGCGATTCGAACGGGGCGAACTGGAGCCGCGCGGCTTGCTCGGTGGCTGAGCCTGCGGCGCCGCTGACGACGAACAGCGCTCGGAGATCGGGCTGCAGCCGCGTGATGAGGTCCAGCGTCCCGGCGAGGTTGAGCTCGGCCACCACACCGGTGGAATTGGGAATGCGGACCGGAGCCGGCTGAGTGGAAAAGAACACGACGGGGGGGTTGCCGAACAGGGTGTCGCGGTGCTTCGCCAGGAACCGCAGCGGGACGTCACCGATCGCGATGAGGGCGTCGAAGCGATGCTCGCGATACTTCAGCTCCAGGAACTCGCGAAAGGCGGGCTCGTAGTCGGTCTGCGAGAGACGTGCGACGTCGATGAACTCCGAGTAGTAGTCGACGCCCTCGGCCAGGCCCGCCTGGAGCGACTGGGGCAGTTCGCGGTCGCCGACCACGGCCATTTGCGCATCGCGGCGCACGGCGTAGAGGACGAGGACTTGCTTCTGCCGCTCCTGGCCCGTGGCAAGGGCGGGGAACCCCAGCCCGAGTGCGAGCGCGACGATCAGGCAGCCGCGCACCGGCGAACGGGCCGCCGGCACTCCGATCACGCCGCCGCGGGTCCTCGTGTTCGTAGGCAAACCGGCTCGTCCGCCCGGCATGATCGCAGATTGTCTCCACCACGTAAACGATGGGCCACCTGTCAATTTTGCCGGCGCGCACTTCCGCTTCGAGCAGTTCCCGAAGCATGAACCCCGGAAGTAGGGTGCAGCCATGCACATGCAACGAGGGCGGAACGCGGTTCGCCTGGTGGAGGCCTACGTCCGAGCGAACCCTGACCGGGAGATGGCGATCGCGAGTCTCTCGCGCCGGGTCGGCCTGAGTGAGCGCGGCCTCCGCAAAGCTTTCTACGGGGTGCACGGGATGAGCCCTAAAAGGTGGATAATGGCGGCTCGGCTGGAACGGGTCCGGCGCACTCTGTCCCTCCCCCCCGCGGACGGCCTCACCGTGACCGAGGTGGCGACTCGTCATGGGTTCTTCGAACTCGGCCGGTTCGCCTTCACCTATCGGCAGACATATGGCGAGAGCCCGTCTGCGACGCTGCGCGAGTCCCGGCAGCGGAGCGCGGCGTAGGGAGGCGGCGATGAGTGTTCTGATGCGCGCGCCAATCGACGGATCGGAAGCCGAAAGGCCGAGGCCCCGCTATCTCGACGGTGTTCTCGCCGATTTCGCCTCGACCCTCGCGACGGCGCCCGCCGATGCGGTCGGAGACACGGTCACGGAAATACTACGCCGGGTGTCTGCACGGCTGGAGCTGGACTGGGCGATCCTGCTGACGCAGGACGGCGTGGACTCGCGGCCCGTCGCCCTGCATCATGCCTGCGGGGCGCAGCCACCCGCGCCATCCTCCCTGCAGCACTTGCTCGAGAGCCGGTCGGTGGCGTCGTCACTCAGAGCGGGCCTCCCGGCCTGGTGTTCGCGGTTCGGCGACTTCGATGCGGATGCGGTAACCGATTCGTGGCTGTCCCAGGTTCAATCAGTGGCGCTCGTTCCGACGATGCCGGCGGACTCGCCGGGTACGCGGCTGACGCTCGGCGTCGGTTCGTCGACGCGCGAGTATCGCTGGACAACGGGAACGATGGAGCAGCTGCGTGTGCTCGCCGCCCTCATCAGCCAGGCGCTCTTGCGCCAGACCGGCCACGAGGCCTTGCGGCGTGCCCAGTCTGCGCTCCGGGCTCGCTCCACGCACGGAGCGGCGGGTGCGGTGGCGGGCCGCCCGAGTCCCCTTGCTCCGCCATCCTGGCAAATACTGGCGTCGGAGAGTCCGGCCGTGCACGTGGCGCTGGCCAAGCTCGAGCAGGTGGCCGCGACGTCGTCCACCGTGCTCCTCCTCGGTGAAACCGGCGTCGGGAAGGAGCGTTTCGCCCGCGCCATTCACGAACTGAGCGCTCGGGGCGAGCGGGATATGGTCGCCGTGAATTGTACGGCGATTCCCGAGACCCTCGTCGAAAGCGAATTGTTCGGCCGGGAAAGGGGCGCCTACACTGGAGCGCTCACACAGCAAGCCGGGCGATTCGAAGCCGCGAACGGATCCACGCTGTTCCTCGACGAAATCGGCGAGCTGTCGGCCGAGGTGCAGGCCAAGCTGCTCCGCGCCCTCGAAGCGCGCGTGATTCAACGGCTGGGCAGCATCCGGGAGACCAGCGTGGACGTCCGCATCATCGCCGCGACGCACCGAAACCTGGATGAGGCGGTCGCGGCCGGGCGGTTCCGGGAGGACCTGTTCTATCGCCTCAACGTCTTCCCAATCCACATCCCGCCCCTGCGCGAGCGCCTCGAGGACATTCCGGTGCTGGCCTGGCGGTTCGTCGACGAGTTCTCCAAGACGATTGGCAAGTCGATCCATTCGATCTCGAACGAGTCGATGCAGCAGTTGCTGGCGTACTCGTGGCCGGGGAACGTGCGCGAGCTGCGAAATCTCATCGAGCGCGCGATGATTCTCGCCAAGGGCCCGGTGCTGACAATCGAGGTGTCACGGGCGGCGGCCCACGCCGCCCCGGTTTCCATGTCCATGAAGAATGTCGAGACCGCGCACATCCGCGCCGTGCTCCAGAGTACCAGCTGGCGCATCCGCGGGAAGGGGGGCGCCGCCGAGCGGCTGGAACTGAAGCCCTCCACGCTGGAGACCCGGATGGCCAAGTTCGGCATTACACGGCCGAAGGCCGGTTGAGCGCGAAGCCAGGCGCCCGTGTGGCGGCCTTCGAACGTAGCGCGGTTGTCGGTGCAGGCCAGGAGGAGGAACGATGATCATCAAGACTGCGGCAGTTCTGACAGTGGCAATGTGCGTGTCGCTTGCAGCGGCCGAATCGGGCCAGCCAGCGATTACCAAGGGCAAGACGATGAGCTCGACGGCCACGATACTGGCCATCGACAGCACGGCTCGGATGATCACGCTGCGTGACTCGAGTGGGCTCGAGGACGTCTACACCGTGGGTCCGGAGGTTCAGCGTTTCAACGAGCTCAAGGTCGGCGACTCGGTGAAGACGACCTACTACGAGTCAACCGTGCTGCAGATTCGCAAGGCGGGCTCGACGCCCGGACCGACCGGGACGTCGGGAGGGGTGACCCCCGGCACCGGCGCGCTCCCCTCGGGAACGATGGGCGTGCAGGAGAAGATGACGGTGACCGTCAAATCGATCGATCCCAGCATGCCCTCGATCACGGTGACCACGCCTGACGGCCGCACGGTGACCCGCAAGGTGGAAGACAAGAAGAACCTCGAGGGTGTCGCCGTCGGCGACATGATCGATGTGACCTACACACGCGCGGTGCTGTTGAGCATCGATCGCGCTCAGTAACAGACGACGCGGCGTTCCCCCAGCGCCGCATCTCGTGCGTCTGTCCCGACCAGAGGAGAGCCGCCGGCGGCGGTCGATTCGGTCGCTGGTCAGGCCGCGGGCCACGCCGCGGTTGGGAGGTCCGAAGGGTGCGGCAGCTCGGAAGACGCCTCGACCGAGAGCCGGCAGGCGAAGCCCGCAGCAAGCTGAGGACGCTCGGCCAGGGCCGGTGCCCGGGACGTCCTCGACGCGGTAATTCCGCTGATGCTGGGATGACTGAGCGACGCCAGAAGGCGCGGCTCGCGCTCGAAGCGCGCGAGCCGCTCCGGATCGGAGGTGAAGGCGAGTCTCACGATTCCTGCGAAATTGACGCCAAAATCGCGTTACCGTTCGCGACGACCCGCCGTACCGGTACCAAAATTACTTCCACCACACCACACCACAGCGCTGCTAGTGCACCCGCCCTTGGTGTAGTTCCGCTTCGGCGGCATCGATGAAAGCGCGGTAGCCCTCGGGGTCGATGAACGGGTCGACCGGGTGCTTCGCAGTGGTGCTTGCGACGTACTTGGGATACCTGCCCCAGACACGGGCATGATTGGTCACCCAGATATCGGCGGAAAGACTTCGCAGTACGCGCAGGCTGCGCTCGCGGTCGGCTCCCTGTTCTGGATACCGCGACGTTGCCAGCACTCCGGGGTCACACACGCTTACGACATTCAGCACCCGGTCGCCGTCGCGGACCGGGAACGACCACGACGTGCAGCCGCGGGTGTGGCCGGCGGTGACGTGCGCGGTGAGCGCGATCGGTCCGACCCGAATCGTGTCGCCGTCCTTGAAGCGGTGGTCAACGCGCGGGGGCGGGTAGCCGAGGACGCCGATCCAGATGAGGGCCCTTAACGGCAGAACGAGATCGGGGTCGTCGCCGCCGGAGGCGAGGGAGTCGGCGCTTGCTTCGCTGGCCCACAACTGGGCACCCGACGCCTGCTGGAGCACTGTCAGCCCGCCCCCATGGTCAGGGTGCGGCTCCGAGTTCAGGAGCACCTTGACGTCCTTGATGTCGAAGCCAAGCTTCGCGATGCTCGCCATGATCATCGGCGCGGTGGTGGGATAGCCGCCGTCGAGCACGACGTGGCCCTCGGGCCCGGTGATGAGGAAGGCCGCGACGTCGTTCGCGCCGACATAGTAAAAGTTGCCGGCTATGCGGAACGGGTCGGCAGGCTGCTGCCCGCCGATTTTTGTCGCGTTCAACCACCGGCCGACGAGCACCAGCGCAACAACGCTCAGGACTGCCAGCAGAAACGCCAGCCGACATCGGTTGGTGAAGAGATGCAACATGGGTTCGATCGGGTCCTCCTGGCCGGTACGACCGAGGCCTGCCGGTGCGGTGCGAAGGATCGCCTGCCGGACGCCGCTCAGTCTTGAGCAGCCGGTGAGCATTACGCCAGATCACGCACACTCGCCGGCCCGCAAGCGGGTCGACGGGCGTGCTTCGGACGGGATGGCCGGCGGGCATGGTGATTACGGTGCTGACCCTGGGCGTGGTCCACGCCGAGGCGCAGACGCAGTGGGATGTCGCAGGGACGGCGGGCCTGTTTTCGGCTCATACCGACCCCGGCTCTGAAGTTGGCTACGCCGACGACTGGACCAACGCGGCGCACGGAGGCGTGATGATCGGGCGCTATTTGTCGCGACATCTCAAGCTCGAGCTCGAGGCGTCGGCCACGACTCGCGGTAGACAGTACGCCTCGACTCTCATCTCTGGCTGGCCTTACCCCTACTGGCTCACCACCGAGGTGCGCACGTCGGTTCGCTCCCTGGGAGGCGTCGTCGGCTGGCAGTTCCGGGACAACGAATGGGTCCACCCGTTTGTCGTTGGCGGAGTATCGGCGGACTGGGACGACTCCATCTTTCACACGCCGCCGCAGCCCTACTACGGTGACCCTCGAGGCCCTTCCGTTCCCCTCAACGACGCGCGAACCGAACAGCGCACTGATTTCCACCTGCGGGCGGTCGTCGGCGGCGGCGCGAAGCTGTATTTCACCGAGCGCGCGTTCGTCCGGACCGACGGCCGCTTCACATGGGGTTCGGATCGGCAGCATCTTGCACTCCGGGCCGGCATTGGCATCGACTTCTGAGGTTTCTCGCCATGCGCGTCTTCATTAATTTCGTTGTCATCACGGCTTTGATCGCCGTCCCGCTTTCCGTTCGAGCGCAGGAACCACTCGCGCCCACGGTCGAGACCGCTGCCCTTCAGCAACTCGCTTCAGGGATCCCGATCGGCTCGCGCATCAAGGTCCGCACCGCCGACGGCCGGCGGCTCACGGCTACCTTGATGGCCGCCGATGCCCAGCGGATCATCGTCAAGCGCCGCTCGCGGGTTCCGGAGCCGGCCGTTTCGATTGCGTTCGCCGATTTGTCCGAGCTTCGGCGGGACGAGGGCGGCGGCATGAGCGTCGGCAAGGCGGTTGGCATCGGGCTCGCGGCCGGTGTCGGCGCCATCCTCACACTCTTTGCGCTCGCCATCGCCATGAGCGACTGACTGTCACACGCGGCGGTCAACGTCCTGTTCCGGTGGCACCTCGGCCGAAAAACTCTCACGAATCCGTGCGTTCGCGCGGGCATTGCCATTGCACCGAGGGATGACAGGCCGCCCCCCGGCCAGAAGGAAGGTTGCCGTGCACAGGATCACCAAAGGGTTGGTTT
Source organism: uncultured Acidobacteriota bacterium (assembly GCA_963709325.1). Taxonomy (GTDB): domain Bacteria; phylum Acidobacteriota; class Vicinamibacteria; order Vicinamibacterales; family UBA2999; genus VFZN01. Next base: position 3,672,319 of record CAVPVV010000003.1, read on the forward strand.
GCGCGCTGCTGGCAAGCACGATGAGCCTCCAGACGGTCCCGGCGCTGGCGCAGAAACACAAGGATCGGGACCGCCATGAGGATCGGTGGGAGCGCGAAGATCGCGACTATCGCCGATACGATCGTCGCGATCCGCCCCGCGAGTGGCGCAGCTACGACGCCGGCCGGGTCGAGCGCGGACAGCCCTACTACGATGCCGCGCGCTACTACCGGAGCGGGCCAGCCTACCAGTCCTACCGGCTCGGTCCCAACGATCGCGTCTACCGCGGCTACGACAACCGCTATTACTGCCGGCGCGACGACGGCACGACGGGCCTGATCGTCGGCGGCATGGCCGGCGGCGTACTCGGCCAGATCATCGCGCCCGGTGGTTACAAGACGCTGGGCGTCCTTCTCGGAGCCGGTGCCGGGGCGCTGGTCGGACGCGCCATCGACGATGGCGTCGAATGTAGATAGGCCTCCTTTGCTATCCTCCTCCTGCCAGTCGATCTGGCAGGAGGGGCGATGCGTTTTCGACACCTGGGTCTGAGCGGAGTTCTCACAGCGGCACTGGCAACTCTCGTTGCTTCCGGCGTTGGCGCCTGGTTCGAACAGGCACCCGTTCTCCAGGGCATCCCGAAGTTTCAGGCCGATCCGAGCTGGCCGAAACTGCCAGCCGACTGGTCGTGGGGCCAGGTGATCGGCATCTTCGCCGATGCGCAAGGCCACGTCTGGACCTCCAACCGCAACCGAATCTCCGAATGGGCGCCCGACGGCACGTTGGTCCAGTCCTGGGACGCACGCGGACCCAACGGCAACTGGAGCACCATCCACGGGCTCTTCGTCGATCACAACGGGTTCGTCTGGACCAACGCCCGCGAAAGCCAGCTCACCGTGAAGTTCACGAAGAAGGGAGAGGTGGCGATGGTCATCGGCCGGTTCAACGAAACCGGCGGCAGCAACGACACGACGCTGATGGGACGCCCGTCGGACATCTGGGTCGATCCGGCAAACAACGACGTGTTCGTCGCCGACGGCTACGGGAATCGGCGCGTCATCGTCTTCGACGGCGCCAACGGCAAGTATCTGCGTCACTGGGGGGCGTATGGCAAACGGCCCGAGGATCCGCCGCCGGGAGTGGACGAGCGGGCGGCCGCAGGTGACGCGGCAACTCCGCCCGATGGTCCGGTCCCGGCTGCGGCGCCGTCGCAGCTGCGGATTCCGCACGGAATTGCCGGGTCGCGCGACGGGCTCCTCTACGTCGCCGACCGCGCCAACAATCGCATCCAGGTGTTCCGCCACAACGGAACGTTCGTTCGCGAGAAGATCCTGCGGCCGCACTGCGGCGCCGAGGAGAAGGCGAGCTGGGCGCCAAAGCGTCCCTGCGGCCGCGAGGCGGCGTTCTCGATCGCGCTCTCCCATGATCCGCCGCAGTCGTATCTGTATGTCGCGGATGGCGGCACCCACGTGATTACCGTGGTCCGGCGGAGCGACCTCGAGGTGGTTGACGAGTTCGCCGGACCCGGCGTCGGCCCGGGCCAGCTTGGCCGGCCGCACAACATCACGGTCGATCCGTCCGGCAATATCTACGTGGCTGAGGCGGCCGGGCCCGAGGTCAAGGATCCGGCAACGGGCCAGACCCGCCAGGCTGGATTCCGCGCCCAGAAGTTCCGATACCTAATGGGACGTTAAGTCGATTTCTAAAGCGGCCGTTCCGTAGGAACGGCCGATGACCGCTCCCCGAGCATGCACTTGGGTCGAAAGAAATCGTTGATACGCTCCACTAGGAAACCCGCGCTGAGGCTGCCCCGCAGCAGCGCCGCGGCGGTCATGGCGGTGAGCGCGCTGGTTCGATGAGCGTCGATCTTCTCCTGAAGCGACTGGGCCGCGGGGCGGCGTTCGGTGCACTGGCCGGAGGCCTTGCGCTCCTCGTCGGTTCGAGCGCTTTCCCGCGCACCGTCGAGATGAAACTCTACGACTGGCGAACCCGCATCGCCGCCAACGCCCGCGCGGCCGCGCCCGATCCCGACATTGTTCTCGTCAACATCGACGACGACAGCCTGAAGCGGATGGAACCGCTGGTCGGGCGGTGGCCGTGGCCACGGCTGGTGCACGCCGCGCTGATCGACTACCTTGCCGCGGGCGGTGCGAAGGCCGTCCTCTACGACGTCCTGTTCGCGGAGGCCGACCGCTCGAAGTTCATGGTTGGCGAAACCGAATGGACAGGTGAGGAGTCGGACCAGGCGCTCGTCGACGCCACGGCCCGCGCAGGAAACGTCGTGCACGTGGCCGAGGCGGCCAGCGCGGAGCTGGTCGATCCGTCGAAGTCAGTGGCGGCGCGGCTCGACGACATCCCGAGCGTCAATCAACCGTTCACCGTTTCACCGTGCGTCGAACGCCGGCCACAGATCACGCCGCCATTTCCGCTGCTTGCCAAGGCGGCGCGCGCAATCGGGCACTCGCTGGTCGTCTACGACGCCGACGGGCCGCTCCGTCGCATAGTGCCGTTCGTTCGTGTCGGCCGCGAAACGGAGCACGTGATCCCGTCACTACCTCTCGCGGCGATGATGATCGCGGACGGGAAGGAGCCGGAGTCGGTCGGGATCAGGAACGACGCGCTGGTGATTGGCCCACGGCGCGTGCCGCTGGTCACGGAACTGGTTCCCGATTATTACGGTCCTGCCTCGCCGGCCTGCCGGGCGCTGCTGCCGTGGCGCGGCCCGACGCGTCGCTCCGACGGCACGCCGACGTTCCCGAGCTACAGCTTTTACAGCCTGTTCTACTCGCAGCAACAGGTGCTCGAAGACGTCAGGCCGGAGACCCCGCCCGACACCTTCCGCGGGAAGACGGTGATCGTCGGCGTGGCAGCGGAGGGGCTGCGCGACGTGTTCGTCACGCCATTCGCCGAGGGGCGGATGCCCGGCGGCGAGATTCACGCCAATGCCATCGACGCCTGGCGGGCTGGCCGGACGCTGGTTCCACTCCCGGCGTGGTCGAGCGCGACCGTGGTGGTTGCGCTGTCGATCGCCGTGGGAATGACTGGGACGTTCGCATCCGCGTGGATCACCGGCGGCGCGGCAATCGTGCTGGCGCTCATCTACATCTGGTTCAACGTCCGGCAGTTTGCAGCCGGCACGTGGTGGCCGCTCGCAATCCCGCTCCTGGCGATGCTCGTCGCGTTCGTCGCCGACCTCTCATGGCAGTACTTCGTCGAGGGCCGGGAGAAGCGCAAGGTCAAGCAGCTGTTCTCGCGGTATGTGTCCAAGAGCGTGTACAACCAGCTGCTGGCCGATCCGGCGCGGGCCCGGCTCGGCGGCACACGCCGACAGATGACGGTCCTCTTCTCGGACATGCGCGGGTTCACCGCGTTGACGGAAAAGCGCGCGCCGGAAGACACCGTAACCCAGCTGAACGACTACTTCACGCGAATGGTAGCAGTGCTCTTCGAGCACCAGGGCACGCTCGACAAGTTCGTCGGCGACATGGTGATGGCGCTGTTCGGCGCGCCCCTCGACGATCTCGACCACGCCGAGCACGCGGTCCAGACGGCGCTGGCGATGGTCCGGGCGCTCGACGTGCTGAACGCCGAATGGGCATCGTTCGGTCTGCCGCGGCTCGACATCGGCATCGGCATCAATTCGGGCGACATGGTTGCCGGCAACATCGGCTCGCAGAGCATCATGAGCTACACAGTGATCGGTGATGCCGTCAATCTCGGGGCACGCCTCGAGTCGTTGAACAAGGAATACGGCACGCGAATCATCATCAGCGACGCGACCCGGGCGCTGCTCAAAGGGCAGTATGATATCCGTCCGTTGGGCTCGGTCACGGTGAAGGGCAGGAGCGAGCCCGTCGCGATTTTCGAGGTCAAACCGACATGATCCGTCCAGCACTCATCAGCGTGGTGATCCTCGCGATCGGGAGTACCGCGAGCGCCGACCGTGCACAACTGGGCCAGATCGGGAAGATCGGTGGCGCGGTCAAGAAGGCGAACGACGTCCGCGAGCTGCAAGTGACCGACGCCGAGGAGCAGCAGCTGGGTCAGGCGGTAAGCACGAAGATTCGCGCCCGCTACGGAGTGGTGCAGGACCCCGCGGTCCACCGCTATGTGGCGCTGGTCGGCACCACGCTCGCCCAGGCGAGCACCCGCCCGGCGCTTCCGTGGACCTTCATCGTGCTCGATACCGACGGCGTCAACGCGTTTGCCGCGCCGGGCGGATACGTTCACATCACCCGCGGGGCGCTCGCCCAGGTCCGCAGCGAAGCCGAGCTCGCCGGCGTGCTCGGACACGAGATCGTCCACGTCACGGAAAAGCACACCGTCAAGTCGATTCAGAAGAGCAAAGCCGTGCAGATGGGCGCGTCCGAGACGCTCTCCAGCAGTCCGGCGCTGCTCGAGAAGGCCGTCACCGCCACTTACGACAACATCGTGGAGAAGGGCTTCGGACGCGACGAGGAGAACGATTCAGATGAGAAGGGCGTCGAGCTGGCCAACAAAGTCGGCTATGCGCCGAACGGCCTGAGCGGGTTCCTGACCCGGCTGAAGGAGCGCAACAAGGATTCGACCGAGAAGCGCGGGCTCTTCGCCTCGCATCCCGAGATGCAGGCGCGCCTCGACAACATCACCAAGGAGATCGCGGCGAAGAAGCTCGCGTCCACCGCGACCCTCGAGGATCGCTACAAGAAGTTCATCTCCTACACGCCGAAGCCCTTCATCGAGATCGCGACCGTCACCGCCGGGTCCTCCGGCCTGACCGGCGATACCGCCAAGACCGAGCCGAAGAAGGAGGAGCCCAAGAAGAAGGGCGGCTTCGGACTGAGCAAGATGATGCCGACCGGCGGCGGCGAGAAGCAGCAGGCGCAGGTGACTGGTTCGGGCTCGGCGCGCGGAGTCGATCCCGAGAAGGACTCGAAGGGCGGCGGTAACCCGAACGTGGTTCCCGTAAAGCTGGCGGCTGCCGACATCGCGGCGTTCAAGAACGAGGGCGGCCTGAAATAGGCGCCAGGGTGTGGGTGTCTCGACACTGATCCTGGCCGGCGCGACGACGCTCGTCGTCACGCTGGGCCTGATGGCCGCAATCCGCAGCCGCTTCGTCCGTGGCCGGCTGGCGTTCACCGCCTGGCTGCTGCTGGCGTTCGCCGGCCTCGAGCTCGCCGCTACTCAGGGATGGGGCGACGTCGAGCTCATCTCGGCCCTGGGCCGCCTCGCCTTCGTCCTGTCGTTGGTCAACCTGGTGGTCGTCGTCCTCGTCAATCCGTGGCGCGATCACCGGCCCTCCGACCGCTTCCCGGCGATCGTTCAGGACGTCGCGGTCATCGGCTTGTTCCTGGTCATCGCCACCATCCTGCTGCGCGAGCAGCTGCTCGCCACGTCGGCGGTCGGCGCGGTCGTGGTCGGGTTCGCGCTGCAGGACACGCTCGGCAACTTCTTCGCCGGGCTCGCGATCCAGATCGAAAAGCCGTTCCGGGTTGGAAATTGGATCAGTATTGGCGGCAACGAAGGGCAGGTCGAGGAGGTCACCTGGCGGGCGACGAAGCTGCGGACCAAGGACGGTCAGTTCCTGATCGTGCCCAACAGCGTCATCTCCAAGGACCCGATCCTCAACTATTCCGAGCCGACCATCCCGACGTGTCTCGAATTGGAAGTCGGCGCCAGTTACCTGACCCCTCCCAACGACGTCAGAGCAGCGATTCATCGCGCCATTTCCAACGCCCCGCTGGCGCTCGGCGATCCGAAGCCGGTGGTCATCGTCAAGGGCTTTGGCGGCTCGTCGATCGACTACGCGGCCAGGTTCTGGATCGGTGACTACGCGCACGACGCCGCCGCGAAGGACCAGGTGCGCACCAACATCTGGTACGAGTTCAGGCGCACGAATATCGAGATTCCGTGGCCGATCCAACTGCAGTACACCCGCGAGGAGCAGCCGCCGCGAACCCAGGATCACATCGACGCGGCGGCCAGACAGCTGTCGAAGCTCGATCTGTTCTCGACCCTGTCACCGGATGCCTGCCGGGCTCTGGCCGCCGGCGCCGCCGACCACCTGTTCGCTGCCGGCGAAGCGATCGTCCGCCACGGAGCCGAGGGCAACTCGATGTTCGTCGTACTCCATGGTCGCGTCGAGGTGGTGCTCGAGCCTTCGAATCAGCAGGTGGCAATGATTGCGAGCGGCGGATTCTTCGGCGAGATGTCGCTGTTGACCGGCGATCCGCGAACCGCCACGGTGCGCGCCGTGAGCGACGTCCAGGCACTGGAGATCGGCGCCGACAACATGCGCAGCCTCGCTCAATCCACGCCTGGGCTGCTCGAGCACATCAGCAGGGTCGTCGAAGCACGCCGGGCCGGCCTGGCCAAAGCGGAGGCAACCGCGGCCGCGGCGGCAGCCGCCCACGCCACATCGCCACAGTCACTTCTCGCCAGGATCAAGGCATTTCTCGCGGTCTAAATCGCGCCGCTGCCGCAACGCACCATCACTCCACCCAGAGCAGCGCCCGATCGCGGCCCTCGCGCTCGATGTCCATGATGATGCCCGGACCGTAGCGCTCGATCTCAGCCGCGGTGAGCGAGATCTTCAGCTCGTCGAGACCGGTGGCGTAGGTCCCGAACCGGATTGGGCTCTCCTTCAATCTCAGGAACCAGAACGGAATGTCGAAACGGGCCAGCCGGCCCTCCCGCGCGTCCCAGGCAAGCACGTGCAGGGTCGAGAGGTTGGTCCGCGGTGCGGTCTCGGACGGGGGATTGCTGTGCGCTATCGAGCTGCCGCGCATCTCGAGGAGCGGCGCCTTGCCGGCATGCTGCTCGCGGATTTCGGCGAACGCGCTATCGGCACTTGCCCCGGAGGCCGCCTGAATCTCCATGTGGTCACGGAACCACACGACGCCGAGGACCACGACGCTGATCCCGACGAAGACCAGGAACACCGTCACGCCGAAGACGATGGGTGCCCAGCGTCGAACCTTCATGGATCCTCCCAGCCTGTGCTCGTGCCGCAAGTACTGGGACGAACTGTTCAGAGGGTGAGTTCCGCGCCGGCGCCCTGCTCGACGGCGCGACTCAGCACCAGGTCCGCGGCGACCACGTCCTCCACCGCCAGGCCGAGCGACTTGAAGATCGTCACCTCGGCCGCCGTGCCGCGTCCTGGCGCGCGCCCCAGCACGACTTCGCCGAGTTCGCCGACGATGTGCGAATCCGTGAACCGTCCTTCGTTCCGGCCGATGACGAAGTCGCCCGACTCGACGACAGCCGCGGCTCGCGAATCCACGTAGAACCGGCCACGGGCGACGAGCGCCGGGTCCATCTCCCGCTGATTCGGGAAGCAGGCGCCGACCGACACGACGTGCGCGCCCTCGGCTACCCAGCCGCTGTCGATAACCGGCGTGGGAGAGGAGGTGACCAGCACGATCAGGTCCGCGCCGCGCACCGCCTCCTCCGCCGTGTCCGTGGCCCGCAGCCGCGCCGGCGTGTGGCCGGCCATCTCGGAGACGAACCGTTCCCGGCTCGCCGGACGAGGCGACCAGACCCGGACTTCCTCGAGCCTGCGCACCTCGGCATAGGCCTCGAGATGACTCCGCGCCTGCACGCCCGAGCCGATGATTGCCATCGTCGTCGCATTCGTGCGGGCGAGATGCCGCGCCGAGACCGCCGAGACCGCCGCGGTCCGCGCCTCGGTGATGTAGCGGCCGTCGAGGATCGCCTGGAGTGCTCCGGTCTCCGGATCGAGCAGCACGATGGTGGCGAGGTGCGACGGCAGGCCGCGAGCCTCGTTCTGGTTGAACACCGTCACCAGCTTGGCGCCGAGGCGAGCCGGCTGCGGCATGTACGCCGGCATCAGGCCGAAGGCCTTGGCCGCTCCGACGGTGAGGACGGTCCGCACCGGTTGGACGACCTCGCGGGCCGAGAAGCGGGCCAGCGCGTTCTCCATGGCGCTCACGAGGTCGCCCATCGGCAGCAAGGTCTTCACCTGCGCTTCGTTCAGCAGCCGGAAGTGTTGTGACATGTAGCGAGCTCCGAGGCGAGGGCAATGGTGTTGGCGTGGATGGTCACGATCGCGTCGATGTCCGGGGCGTAGCCGCCGCTCATCGAGATCGCCGCGGGCAGGTTAAGGCCGCGGCATCGTCCGAGCACGAGCGCGTCGCGCGCCCGGAGCCCGCCGACGGTGAGTTTCAGGCGGCCGAGCCGATCGCCTTCGTAAGGATCGGCGCCAGCCAGGTAGAACACGAATTCCGGCTCGTGCCGGCGCCACACCTCGTCGAGACCGCGGGCCAGCAACTCCAGGTAAGCGGCGTCGGTGGTGCCGTCCTCGAGGTTGACGTCGAGGTCGCTCACTTCCTTGCGGAACGGGAAGTTCTGCGCGCCGTGCATCGAAAACGTGAACACCGACCGATCGTGCTTGAAGATCGCCGCGGTTCCGTTGCCCTGGTGAACGTCGCAATCGATCACCGCGATGCGGTGGACGGCGTGATCGCGCTGCAGGACGCGGGCGCCGACCGCGACGTCGTTGAACACGCAGTAACCCTCGCCGCGATCGGCGAAGGCGTGGTGGGTCCCGCCGGCGAGGTTGACCGCGATCCCGTCCTCGCGCGCCGCCCGGGCGGCGGCGATGGTGGCGCCCACCGACCGTCGCGACCGCTCGACCATGCCTGGAGACCAGGGAAAGCCGATCCGCCGCTGCGCCTCGCTCGGCAGAGTGCCCGTCGCCACCGCTTCGACGTAGTCCGGTGTGTGGACTAGCCGGATGTCATCCCAGCTCGCCGCCGGCGCCTCGAAGAGCCGCTCGGGCGGGACCGAACCGTCCGCCACCACGCGCTCGCGCAGCCGGGCGTACTTCGCCATCGGGAATCGATGCCCCTCCGGCAGCGGCAGCACGAAGTGATCCGAATAGAACGCCCGCACTGGAGGACAGCCTATCAGGCTCCAGGCTCTCGGCTCCAGGGCGCGATAATGGGCGGCGATGGTCCATACGATTCGCACGATCGACGCGCACGCAGCCGGCGAGCCGCTTCGCCTCGTGGTAGACGGCATTCCCGCCCCCGAGGGTGCGACCATGCTCGAGAAGCGGGCGTGGGCCCAGAAACGGCTGGATCACTTCCGGCGGGCGCTGATGCTCGAGCCGCGCGGGCACGCCGACATGTACGGAGCGCTGCTCACCGAGCCGGTCACGCCCGACGCGCACGCCGGCGTGCTCTTCATGCACAACGAGGGGTGGAGCACGATGTGCGGGCACGGCACCATCGCCGTCACCACGATGGCGCTCGATCGCGGCCTGATTACAGCGAGCTCCGACGAGATCCGCTACGACACGCCGGCCGGCCGGGTCGTAGCCAAAGCGCACCGGGCCGATGCCGGCCCCGGCGCGCGGGTGAAGTCCGTGAGCTTCGTCAACGTTCCGTCGTTCGTCTTCGAGGCCGGGCTTGCGGTCAATGCCGGCGGGAGATCGGTGCGCGCCGACATCTCATTCGGCGGCGCCTTCTACGCGATCGTTGATTCGGAGTCGGCCGGGCTCCCTATCGTCGCGAACCGCCTCCCGGAGCTGCGTGCGCTGGGCATGGCGATCGCGCGCGAAGTCGAGCGTCTCCGCGTCGTCGTTCACCCGCTCGATCCAGGGCTGTCGGGGATCTACGGCACGATCTTCACCGGACCGCCGCAGGGCGAGGCCGACCTTCGCAACGTCACCGTGTTCGCCGACGCCGAGGTCGATCGCTCTCCCTGCGGCACCGGCACCGCCGCGGTGATGGCGGTGCTGTCGGAGATGGGCGTGCTGACCGACGATCTCCCGTTCGTTCACGAATCGATCGTTGGCACCACGTTCACCGGCCGGCTCGCCGGACGGACCAGAGTGGGCGAGCGCGAGGCGATCGTTCCCTCGATCGAAGGCAGTGCCTGGGTCACTGGCGAACACGCCTTTCACATCGACGGCGACGATCCGCTCAAAGCAGGCTTTAGGCTTTAGGCTTCAGGCTCCAGGCGCGTCACGCGTGTCGCGCTACATTCCTGGTCCTGTTGTCACGAGTCCAGCGGGACCCGACTGCAAGCCTGAAGCCCGAAGCCTGAAGTCTGGAGCCTACTTCAGTGATGCGAACTTACCGAAGTCCATCTTGTCGGCGATCTCGTGCAAGGGCTTCGTGTCGGCAATCTCGTTGCTCTCGATCGAGACGAGGAAGCGCTTGTTGACGAGGATGTTGAGCTCGCCGTTCTTCGACTCGCTGTTCCATTTCTCAAACGCCGGCTGCTCCTTCACCTTGACCGCCTTCTCGTAGCCTTCGCTGGTCTCCTTGCTGTAGCCGCTCGCGAGCATCATCGACCACGGCATGACCAGGAACGACGCGAACCCGGAATCGACCACCTTGACCTCGATGCGCGCGTCGCCCTTCGTGTAGGTCGTTTCCGTCTGGGAGTAGGGCACGGGTGAGGTCATGCGCTCGCCGTGCGGTTTTTCCATCTCCCATCCAGACAGCTCGGGGAGCATCGTTTGCAGCGACTGGAGCGTCACCGGTTCGACCGTCTTGCCGTCGCTCATCGCGCCGGCCATCCCCGACATCGCCTTGGCGAAGTCCTCCATCCCTTTCGCCATCGTGTCGTTGGCTGCCTGGCCCGCTTTGGCACCGGCCTCCGCCGCCTTGGTGGCGGTCGCGGCAGCCTGCTCGGCCTGTTTGGCGGCTTGCTCCGCCTGCTTCTCCATGTCGGACTTGCCGCACGCGAGAGTCGCCGCCAACACGCATGCGACTGCCAATGTGAACGGCTTTTGCATCGTCGCTCCCCCGATTCGGACCGCCGCGATCATACGCCAGTGATCGGCGGTCACGATGGAGGCGCGCAGTGATGGGAAGCTGGATGCGAGTGGTGAGCCGGGCAGGCGCGGCCGCGGGGTGCGCGGGCATTGCCGCCGCGGTGCTGGTCGCGGCTTCGCTCGCGGAACGAAACGGGCAGCTGCCGGCGCCGCTGCCGCTGTTTCCGGCCGACAACTGGTGGAACCAGGACATCTCGCAGGCGCCTGTCGACTCGCGCTCCGCCGATTTCATCAACTTCATCGGTCCGACCGACGGCATGCACCCGGACTTCGGCGGTACCGAGGCTCCGGGGAGCCAGAACATCTACGGAATGCCCTATGTCATTGTCGGCGGGGATCAACCGAAGGTCGCCGTGCAGTTCGACTATGACGACGAGAGCGATGGTGTGAACCACCAGACGGGCCTGAGCTACCCGTTCTATCCCATTCCGGAACAGGCGATCACGGAACCGTATTGGATCGAAGGTGGTCCACCGGGAAACGCAGGGGTCAGCGGCGATCGCCACATGTTGATCGTCGACCGCGACAATCGGCACCTGTACGAGCTGTTCGCGTTGCGGTGGACCGGCTCCCGCTGGGAGGCGTGGTTCCGGCGCATTCTTCGACCTGAACACGAATGGCCGGCGGCCGGACGGCTGGACCTCGGCCGACGCCGCCGGGCTCGCGATTCTCCCAGGACTGGTCCGCTACGACGAGGCGTTTGGCGCCGACGAAATCCGCCACGCGTTCCGTGTCACCGTCCACGGCGTCAACGGCTACGTGTGGCCAGCCTCGCATCGAGCCAACACCAACAGCGCCGGGCCGCCGCTCGGCGCGCGGCTTCGCCTCAAAGCCGGCACCAACATCAGCGGCTATCCGCCCTCGATCCAGAAGATCTTCCGGGCGATGAAGACCTACGGCCTGATCGTCGCCGATACCGGATCGGACATGTACGTGAGCGGCGCGTTCGACACGCGGTGGAACAACGATCAGCTGAATCCGGCGTTCCGCGCCATCCGGGCCAGTGATTTCGAAGTGATCGAGCTTGGCTGGCGCGGGAACCCGTCGTGCAATTCGGCGCCCGGCTCCCCGACCAGTCTGATCGGCGCAGCCAACGGACTGAACGCGAGCTTCACCTGGAATGCTCCGACGAGCGGCGGCACGGTTGCCGACTATGTCCTTGAAGCCGGCCGGTCGTCAGGCGCGTCCGACGTGGGATCGATGTCAGTGGCCGCGTCCGCGACCAGTTTCGCAACCACTGGCGTGCCGGGCACCTACTACGTGCGGGTGCGGGCGCGGAACGCGTGCGGGACCGCCGCATCGAACGAAGTCGTGGTGTCGCTCGGTGCGATGTGCTCGTTGCCGGAGAGACCGAGCCAGCCGATCGCGACGGTGACCGGATCGTCGGTGTCGGTGTCGTGGGCGGCTGTGGCCGGGGCGTCCAGCTACCAGTTCGAAGGCGGTTCCGTTCCCGGTCAGGCCAATCTGTTGACGACGACGTTGGCTACGACCTCGCTCGCCGCGCAGGCGCCGCCCGGCGTGTACTTCGTGCGCACCCGCGGACAGAACTCCTGCGGCGTCAGTGCCCCCTCGCCCGACGCGATGATCCAGGTGGGATGCGCGGCTCCGGGCGCCGCGTCGCCGCTCAGCGCCAGCGTCGCCGGCAATATCGTCACGCTGCAGTGGAACCCCGCGCCTGGCGCCATTGACTACGTCGTCGAAGCCGGCAGCTCGAGCGGAGCAGGGAACATCGCGTCCATTCCCCGCGCCGGCACGTCACTGGTCGCGCAAGCGCCCGCCGGCACGTATTACGTCCGAGTCCGCCCCCGCAACGCGTGCGGCTCCGGCTGGTGGTCCAACGAAGTGCTGGTGACAGTGCCCTGAGAGGCTTCAGGCTCCAGGCTTCAGACTTCAGGAAGTGCTTTCAGTCACGCTGCGACAGCTCAAGCACAGTGCACCAAGAGTTCGTCTCCCGGCCTGAAGCCTGGAGCCCGAAGCCTGAAGCCTCACTACCACCCAATCGCGAGGCCGTCTTTTCGCAGATCCGAGCCGCCCATCAGCACGCCAGTCTTCGCGTCGATGAGAATCCCCTGAAAGCCGCCCATCGCGCCGCGTCCGTCGACGAGGACGTGGCCGCGGGCTTCGAGTTCACGGCGTACGCCCGCGCCGATGCCGCTCTCGAGCGCGAGCGTGTCGCCCTGGTGGCGCATTCGCGCGGCTTCGCCGGCCTGCTGAATGCCCATGCCGAAGTCGATCAGGTTGGCGACGATCTGCGCGTGGGCCTGGGCCTGGTTGTCGCCACCCATGACGCCGAATGAGACCCATGGCCTGCCGTCCTTCACGATCATTGCCGGGACGAGCGTGTGCAGCGGATGTTTGTGCGGGCCGATCTGGTTGGGATGCCCGGGCGTGAGCACGAAGCCGGAGCCGCGGTTGTGCAGCGTGATGCCGGTGTCGCCGGCGACGATGCCCGCGCCGAATGAGGCGAACAGCGACTGGATCAACGAAACCACGTTCCCCTGGCCGTCGGCCACGGTCATGTAGATGGTGTCGCCGCGATCCTGGCCGGCGAACTCACGCTCAGCACTGATGCCGTGCGCGTGCCCGGGCCTGTAGCTGCCCGACCGCGTCATGCTTACCTCGCCGCGTCTGCGAGCGGCGTACTCTTTCGAGATCAGCATCGCGAGCGCATCCCTCGGCATCGCATTTCGATCGGCGAGGTAGGCAGCGCGATCCGCGAAGGCCAGCTTTTTCGCCTCCGACACGAGATGGAGGTAGTCAGCCGAGTTGTGGCCCATCGCCCGCACGTCGAAGCCTTCCATCAGGTTCAACATCTCGAGCGCGACGAACCCCTGCGTGCTCGGCGGCATCTCGACCATCTCGTAGCCACGGTAGGTGGTGCGAATCGGCTCGACCCACTCGGCTGTGTGCTCGGCGAAGTCGCGCAGCTCGAGCAGGCCGTCCCGCGACTGCATGTCGCTGACAATCGCTTTGGCGATTACGCCTGTATAGAACGCATCCCGCCCTTTCGCGGCGATCTGCTCGAGCGAGCCGGCGAGGTTCGGATTTGCGAAAAGCTCACCTTCGGCCGGCGGCTCGCCGTTGGGCAGGAAGGTGCGTTTCGCCGCTGGATCGGCAGCCAGCTTCGGGACGTTCTCCAGCCATTCCGCGGCCATCAGCTGCTGCACCGGAAAACCGTCGCGCGCGTAGCCAATCGCGGGCCGAAGCGCCTTCGAGAAGTCGATCGTCCCGAACCGGGACAGGAGCTGGTGCCAACCTTCCACTACACCTGGCACGTCGACTGGCAGTGGCCCGCTCGACGGCATCTCGGTCAGCCCGCGTCGGGCGAACTCCTCTGGTGTGGCGCGGTGCGCGGAGCGGCCGCTCGAATCCAGTCCGTACAGCCGCTTCGTTTTCGCGTCGTACACGATCGCGAAGAGATCGCCGCCGATACCATTCATCGACGGCTCGACGACCGCGATGACGCCGGCGGCGGTCACGGCGGCGTCGATGGCGTTGCCGCCATCCTGCAGCACCTTCAATCCGGCCGCGGAGGCGAGTGCCTGGCTCGTGGCGATCATGCCGTGACGCCCGACGGCTGCCGAGCGGGTACCGCGGATGTTGCCTGACGGCCGATCGCCGGGGAAGGGATGCGTCGCAGGGGTCGTCATGATGAAAGCAGGATTGTAGCGGAGCAGGCCCACTACCGCCGTCTGTGGGTACAATCCCGCTATGCGCGCGTGGACTACGGCCGTGGTGCTGGCGCTCGCGGCCGTTTCAGCGGCGGAGGCGCGGCAGAGCGCCACCCTGCGAGACGCTCTCGTGGCGGCACTGAGGCCGGCGCTTCCCTTCCCGGAGGCAAGCGACGACGGCACTCCCTCGGGAGGTGATCCCGGCCCCGTGTGGACGGTGCACTGGCCCGCGGAAGACAGCTCGGTGGTCGAAGTTCTCGCCAACCCGCTCAACGTCGAGAACCACGCGCGCGCCCTGAAGGCAGACGCCGCAATTCAAAAGGCGGCGATGCAATCGCAGCAGCGATCCCAGGCCGACTATGACAAGGCAGTCAGCGATTTTCAGAAGACCGGCCGAGTGTCGGAGATTCGTGAGATCTCGCTGCGAGACGACGGGCCGGCCGGGGAGCGTTACGACGCGGAGAGCCAGCTCACGATCGATGCGCGCGTTGTCGACCTGCCGCAGCGCCTTACGGTAGGGACGGGACGTTTGCCGGAGGCGTTTCCAGGCAGCGCCGCCGCCGCCATCATTCGGGTGGCCGCCAACGAGTATCAGGCGCCGGGTGAAGCGGCGCGCCTGCGGCGACGCGTTTCTGCGCCGAACAGGCGTGGCTGTTCTTCGGCCCGATTGGGGCACCGGCGGTGTCGCGGACGAACCAGCACGAGGCGGCGATTGCCGTAGCTGGCGCGGCCGGGGCCGGATCGGGCAAGGCCATACTGGTGTCGCTGCGCGGTAATGTCGAGCTAATGGACCGCGTCCTGCAGCGCGCCAACTGGGCCTTGGTGTCCGCCGCCGGTCAGTGATTGGCGTTGGTCCCGGCTGCCGCACCTGCACGAATCTCGCCCCGGTGGAACCAACCGAGGGGCAGCCTCCGTCAAACCCTTATAGGAGGGGAAAGTGAGGCCACTTTCCACTCACCTTTCACTTCTCACCGCTCACTTTTCACTGCCGGCCGCGCCGCGGCCGGCCATCGGAGGCACGACAATGTTCCGCATCTACGAGTGGAATTTCTCCGCCACCGCCGAAGCCGTCGTCGGCTTCGCTACTGGTGGTCACCCTGATCGTCACCGCTTTCGTGTAGAGGCTCTGTCCAGGGCGTGCACTCTCTCACGACTTGTCGGATGCCGCCAGGTAGCTCTTGCGCGCGCGGACCGTCATCCCCTGGACGGTTCACGCGCACGTCGAGCTTGTGCACCTTGCCGTCGAGCGCAGATGGCGTAAACGCAATCAGGTACTGGCTCCGCAACTCGGTCGCGACGCGGCTGAAGGTGGGCGCCAGGTCTGAGGTCTGCGACAGCTCGAAGTAGCCACCGCCGGTTTCCTCTGAAATCTTCCGCAGGTCGCGCGACGGCTTCGACCTGACGACGCGCACGCCGTTGAAGTACTCCGACTCGAGCCCGATCGAGTAGACCATTACTTCCTCGTCGCGTGAGCGCGTCCAGCACCGTGCTGAACTTCGTGCGGCTGGACGTGTCCTCGCCGTCGGTGAACACCAGCACCACGCGGCGGCCGTCGACGCCCTTCAGCGCATCGAGGCTGGCGCCAATTGCGTCGTTGAGCCGGGTCGGGTTGCCGAAGTACAGATCGTTCAGATCGGCGATGAGCTCGTCGCGGTTGTTGGTGAACTCGCCGCTCATCTGAATCTTGTCGTTGAACGCGCCGACCTGAGCCCGATCGACAGGCAGCAGGCGGAGCAGGAACTGCTCGGCGGCGCGGTTGAGCAGCTTGAGATTGGCGGTCATGCTCGCGCTGGTGTCGAGCATCACCACCGCCGTGAACGGCTGCGGCTCGCTCGAGAACAGTGCGATGTCGGCCGGCTTGCCGTTGTCCAGGACCGAGAAGTCGGCTTGCTCCAGGTCGGGCACGAGGCGGCGGTTCGCATCGAGCACCGTGGCGTACACGGGAACGGTGCGAACGCTGGCGCGGAAGACGGGCTGTTGCTCCTGGAGGGCGACGCCGGCTTCGCCGAGCGTGGCCGCATCGGGAGCGGCCAGCGCCAGGCCGGCCAGAGCCGCCGCGACGACGGGGACGAGCGCCGGGACCTTCATGAAACCATCTTATGACGGACGCGTAAGATGGTCAGCATGGACCCGGGCCTCTGCGGCCACTGCGTGCACTGCCAGACGATTGACGGCGCCCGGACCCAGTTTTATCTCTGCCGGCTGTCGGCCACCGACCCGCGATTTCCACGCTACCCGCCGATTCCCGTCCGGGCGTGCTCCGGACACGTCGAGGGCGTCCCCCGGCATCTCGATCGGAACTGAGGGGCCGGCAACGCGGATCCGCCAGGCGATTGCGCCGTCTCCCGGCGCCGAGACGCGAGTCCGTATACACTCGTCTGATGCAGAACGCCCGACTGAAGATGATGGTCGCGCTGGTCGCCACGGTGGCGATCGGGTGCGGCAACTCGCCGAGCGCTGCCCAGTCGCCGTCACCCCGCGCCGGCTCCGCCGGCCGCGGCCGGCGCGGCCGATCCGGTGGTCGCCGAAGTGGGTGGTCGGAAGATCACGCTGGCCGAGGTGGACGCGAAGTGGCAGGAGTTCGACGCCGCCGAGCGCGCCCGCCTCACCCAGTTGCTGTATCAGAACCGGCGCAACATGCTCGATCTGGTCGTCGGTGACGCGCTCATCGCCGACGCGGCCAAGGCGGCCAACATGAGCGTCGATGCGTACACCGAGCGCGAGATCGGCCGTCGCCTCAAGGCGCCTGTCCGAAGCCGACCTCCGCGTCGTTCTACGAGGAGAACAAGGAGCGGGCGCAGGGGCGGAGCTTCGAGGAGCTGCGCAAGCCGATCGAGGACTTCCTGGCCAGCCAGCGGCAGGGCCAGGCGCGGGCGCAGCTCGTCGACGAGTTGCGGAACAAGGCCGGCAACGTCCGCGTGATGCTGGAGCCACCTCGCGTCGAAGTGGCGATCGCCAGTACCGACCCGACGTCCGGGCCGGACGCGGCGCCGGTCACGATCGTCGAATACTCGGACTACCAATGACCGTTCTGCGCGAGGGTCGGTCCGACTCTCAAGAAGCTCCTCGCCGATTACGGCAACAAGGTCCGGCTGGTCTACAAGGACTTTCCGATCAATACGCATCCGAACGCACAGAAGGCGGCCGAAGCGGCGCGCTGCGCGGGTGACCAGGGCAAGTACTGGGAGATGCACGACCTCATTTTCTCGAACATCCAGGCGACCGCCGTGCCGCAGCTGAAGGACGGCGCCGGCAAGCTCGGGCTCGATCGCGCCGCGTTCGAGCAGTGCCTCGACTCCAGCAAGCATCAGGCGGTGGTCAAGGCCGCGTTCGAGTCGGGCGAGAAGCTGGGCGTGAACTCGACGCCGACGCTCTACGTCAACGGCCGTCCGCTGATCGGCGCGCAGCCGTACGAAACGTTCAAGCAGGTCATCGACGAAGAACTCGCGCGGGTCGGGAAGTAGGCGGGCGCTCCGCTCCCGCAGGCCTCCGGTAGGCGCGCATCGCGCGTAGGCCTTCGGTAGGAAGAGCTCCTACGCGTCCGGCAGGACGCGCCCACGCGGCAGGGCCGCTGCCTGCCGCAGGCCCACGCGAGCGCAGCGAGCGCCTACGGTAGCAGCACGATCTTGCCGTGGGCGCCGGGCGCCAGCACTCTTTCGTGCGCGCGCGACGCGTCGGCTAGCGGCAGTTCGTCCGCAATGACTGGCGTGAGTTTCCCCTCCTCGAAGGCGAGTCCCAGAGCTTCGTGGATTCGGGCGAGGTCGTCCGCACCCAGGTTCCAGAACGCCGTGCCCAGCACGGCGGCCTCCTTGGCCATCGTCTTTCGCGGGTCTATCTCGACGCGTCCCCGGCTGCCGACGACGACGACGCGCCCGCGTGGCGCGAGCACGCTCAGATCCGCGTCGAGGTTCTGGTTCGCGAGCATCTCAATCGACGACATCAGGCCCGCTGTTGGTAATCGAACCGATCCGATCCAGGTAGCCCGGCTCTCGATGGTTGAAAACATGCGCTGCGCCCTGCGCGCGAACGAGGGCGGCGCCCTTATCGGTCCCGGCCGTCCCGATGACGGTCAGCCCCGCGGCGTGTCCGATTTGCACCGCCGCCAGGCCGACTGCGCCGCTCGCGCCGTGGACGAGCATCGTCTCTCCCGGCTGGGCCTGCGCGCGATCGAACACGGCACGCCACGCGGTCACGTACGGGATGTCGACGGCCGCACCCTGGGCGAACGAGAGGCGATTCGCGAGCGGGTGGGTCTGCGGCGGACGACACACCGCGAGTGACGCGTAAGCGCCATAGGCGCGGTGCGCCGAAGTGCCGCCGATGTAGACGCGATCCCCGATGGCCGAAGCCGCTGACATCGTGGCCGACGTGTTCGATTACCCCGGCGGCGTCGGCGCCAGGAATGTAGGGCAGGTCCGGCCGTATCGCATACGCGCCCGACCGCATGTAGGTGTCGTACGGATTCACGCCAATTGCGTGAATCCGGACCAGCACGTCGCCGGCGCCTGGAATCGGATCGGGCACCTCTTCCGAGCTGGAGGACCTCCGGACCGCCGAACGCACGAACGACTATCGCGAGCATGCCGCATTGTAGCGCCTGGGTGCTCGACGTCCATTGACGATTGAGGAATGACGATTGAGGATTTATTGATGATCCGGCGATCGGGGATTGCGGCATTCGATTGACGATTGCCGCATTTCGTCATTGAAGGATTACGGGAATGACGATTGACGATTGGCGCCCACATTGTCATCCCCGCAAATCGTCATTGAAACAATCGCACAATGGATCGATGCAGCAATCCAAAATCGAATGGCGCAATCCCCAAATCACTCAACCCTCAATAAATCGTCAATCGTCAATCACCAATCGACAATGGGTGCTGCGGTAGACTGGGCCGCTATGAATTGGTTGTCGCAGCTCGAGTCGCCGCAGAACGCGCTCGCGGTGCTGACCGCGCTGATCACGCCGGCGGTTCTCATCTCGGCTTGCGGCTCGCTCCTGTTCTCGACCAGCTCCCGGATGGGACGCGTCGTTGATCGCGTCCGTGTCCTGTCAGAACGCTTCGAGACAGCTCGCCAAGCACCCTGAGCAGGACGACATGTACCAGGAGCGCGTCAGCCTGATCTTCGACCAGCTCGATCGCCAGACCTCGAGAGCCCGCCTGTTGCAGCGGGCGATGCTGTCGTTCTACGTCGCGCTCGCCATCTTCATCGCGACCAGCGTCGCGATCGCGCTGGCCGCGGTGGCGCACGACTACACGTGGGTCGCCGTCGGCCTCGGCATGGTCGGCGTGTTCTTCATGCTCTACGCCTCGGTGCTGCTCGTCATCGAGTCGCGCATGGCGCTCGGCGCGATCATGAGCGAGATGGACTTCGTCTGGAAGGTCAGCACGAAGTACGCCGGAAAGGACCTCGCCGCGAAGAGTGGGGGTGGTCCGTTCACGTGGCTCGGCAAGAAGATTGGCTAGATCGATCCCGAAACCGGCCTTCCTTTATGGTTCTCTGAGCGCGTTGATCGGATCGACGCGGGTCGCGGCCCGGGCGGGGAGCCACGTCGCGAATAGAGCAACCAGGCAGAGCACGACGGCGACCGCGACGTAGGTCACCGGATCGGCGGGCTTCACCTCGTAGAGCATCGAGGCCATCCCGCGCGTGGTGAGCCATGCCGCGCCGAGGCCAATGGCTACGGCCAGGCCGCCAACCCAGGCGCCCTGTCCGAAAACGAGATGGCGCAGTTCGGCCGGCGTCGCGCCAAGCGCCGAGCGAACGCCGAGTTCGCGGGTCCGTGACGCGACGGAGAATGCCATCACCCCGAACGTGCCGACGGCCGCCAGCAGCAGCGCGGTGATCGCGAACAGGCCGACCAGCAGCGTGTTGAAGCGGCGCGGCGCCAGGCCCGAGGCGAGCAACTCGTCGAAGGTCCGGATCCGGGCGATCGGCTGGTTCGGATCCGCCTCGCGCACCGCGGCGCGAATCGCGCCGATGACGGCCGAGGGCGACGCGTCGGCCCAGACGAGGAAGGACAGGAACGGCCAGCGCTCGTCGTTCTGATCGAATGGAATGTAGAAGGTCGGGTCGGCAGGCTGCTCCAGCGCCCGATATCGCGCGTCGGCGACGATGCCGACGATTTCGTGATGAAGGTCGTCGCCGAACGAGATGGTCCGGCCGAGTGGATCGGTGCCGGGGAAGTAGCGATCGGCAAAGGTCTGGCTGATGATTACCACCCGCGGCGCGGTCGGGCTGTCGGCTTCGGTGAACGCGCGACCGCGCACCAGGGTGATGCCCATCGCGCGGAAATAATCGGCCGTAATCACCTGGAAATCGGCCGACGGACCCTGCGCGCCGGACTGAATCGGCTGACCCTCCAGCTGCACGCCGCGATTCGGCGCGCCGGTGAGCGGTGCCGTGAACGCGGCGCTGGCGGCGCGGACCCCGGGCGTTGCCGTGAGCCTCGAGATCACCTGACCGACGAATTGCCGCTTCGGTGTCGTGTCGATCCTGGAGTCGTCCGGCGCCGCGCCGGGACGAGGCTGAAGATATCGGCCGGCAGCAAGTGACAGATCCGCGGCGATCCGGCCGTCGGGCACGAATCCGAGATGGACCTGTTGCGCCGCGAGGAAACTGGCGAGGAGCAGCCCGGCGCCGACCAGCAGCACCTGTGCAAGCGCCAGCTCGCCGACTGCCATCACCTGGTGCCAGCGGCGGATCGCTCGGTCGCCGGCGACGCGCGTCCCCTGACGTGCCGCGTCGGCCATCGATCGCCGGGCACTCGTCAGCGCAGGACCGAGACCGAACAGCACCGCGGTCGCGAGGGTCAGGAGCATCGTGAACGCCAGCACCGTGGCGTCGACGTGCACCTCGCCGAGCCTCGGGAGCGAGGCCGGCGCCAGCCCGACCAGCGCATCGAGACCCCAGAGCGCGATCAGCAGGCCGAGCAGACCCCCGGGGACGGCGATCACCAGCGTCTCCGCGAGCAGCTGCCGCACCAGCCGGCCGCGGCCGGCGCCGAGCGCGACACGTGTGGCCAGCTCGGCGTGACGCCCCGCAGCCTGACCGAGGATCAAGCTCGCGACGTTGGCGCAGCCGATCGCCAGCATCAGCGTCACCGCGACCTGGAGCAGCAGGACAAGACGCCGGATTCCGCCAACCACCTGCTCGTGCAGCGGCACGACGCGTGCGCTGAGCCCTTCGTTGGTGTCGGGATACGCGCGCGCGAGCCGGGCCATGATTGCGCCGAGCTCGTCACCGGCTGCCGCCGCGCCAACGCCCGGGACCAGCCGCCCCACGACGAACAGCAGGTGCGAATCGCGGACGGTCGTGATGTCGCCCGGGAATGGGAAGCTGCGGGGGATGCCGCGATCGCTGCTCACCCAGAGCTCGATGTCCTTCATCACCGGCATCGAAAAGTCCGCCGGCAGCACGCCGATGATCGTGTGGGCGCGTCCGTCGAGCATTAACTCTTGTCCCGAGGCCGCGGAGGCGGTCCCGAACAGGCGTTCGGCGAGGCCGTGGGTCAGCACGGCCACCGGCGTCGCCTCGGGCCGATCGTCTGCCGGAACCAGCGTGCGGCCGATCTCTGCCTGCACGCCCAGGATGGAAAAGAAAGTACCGGACGCGCCGGCCGCGCGCAGCCGCTCCGGCTCACCGCGGCCGGTCAGGTTGGCGGCGAAACTGTCGAACGCCGCCAGCGACTCGAACGATCGAGCGTCGCGTGCCCAGTCGAGAAAGTTGGCAGGCGCAACCCACCGCTCCGGGTTGTCGGGTGCCGTCTCCCAGGCCATCACCAGGCGACCGGAGTCGGGGAACGGCAACGGCCGCAGCACCACTGCATTGAGCACGGAAAAGATGGCGGTGTTGGCGCCGATGCCGAGCGCCAGGGAAACGATTGCGGCAAGCGCGAGAGCGGGTTGCCGCCGCCACAGTCGGAGTGCGTGAGTCATAGCAGGAACCAGGAAGCAGGAACTAGGAACCAGGAACCAGGAACTAGGAGCTGGCACTGTCCGAATGCGGACGCCCGGTGTTCGGCCGCAGACTCGACATTCGCAAAACGGCTCGAAAACCTGGCATATCGTGGCTCCAGGCCACGCTTCAGCAACGTTCGTGCCTTCCTGATTCCCAGTTCCTGATTCCCAGTTCCTGATTCCTAGTTCCTATCTCCTGGTTCCTGTCTGCGTCAGAAGATCTGGCCGATCGAGAAATGCCAGCGGAACGAGGTCTGGCCGGTGTCGCTGCGGACCGGGAAGCCGACGTCGATGCGCACCGGCGCCAGCGGAGTGCGGATGCGGAGGCCGAGTCCGGTACCTACGGCGAAGTCGTCGAACGCGATGCCCTTCCGATCCGTGAACGTGTTGCCCGCATCCACGAACGCCGCGCCGCTCAGGAGCCAGAACAGCGGAAAGCGAAGCTCCTCGTTGAAGATCAGCAACTTCGGCCCGCCGACCGGTAGGTTCGCATCCTTGTACGGGACGTAGTACGCAGACAACGAGTCCTGCTTGAAGCCGCGCACCGTCTGCGTGCCGCCGGCGGTGAAGAAGATATCCAGCACGGTCAGCGGCGGCTGCCCCTCGAGCTGGACCAGGTTGCCCCACCGGACGTTCGAGGCCAGCGTCAGCGGGCCGAACGGCAGGTAGTGCGATCCGCGCACCAGCGTGCGCAGGTAGTCGAAGTCCGAACCAAGCGGCTGAAGTCCCCACTCGCCCGTCGCCGACAACAGCCATCCCCGCTTGGCGTCGAACTGGCTGTTGCGCCGGTCGATGACGATGGCCGATGCCAGAGAGGCCAGGTAGTACTTGAAACGCAGTCCTTCGTCGCGGGTGTTCGCGTCGAGGAAGCGCAGGGTACGAGCGTTGTAGCGGTACCCCCACGACAACTCGATCGGCTGGCGTGGGCGCCAGCGCTGCTCGATCGTGATGTTCGTCTCGTCGTCTCTGAAGATCGCCTGCTCACTGCGCGCGCGCTCCTCGCTTTGTGCGTTCGCGTAGAAATTCGTCCGGATACGGGTCGAGGCGAACCGCGGCACCGTCATGAGCAGGCGGACGCTGTCGAAGCTCGGCTCGTAGCTCACCCCCGCGCCGAGCGACCAGCCCCGCCCGAGGAAGTTCCGATCACGAAGGTCGGCGGCGACGCCAGCGGTCGTCACGCGCTGATCGAAGAGGGACTGGTACTGGTTGGTGGTTTCGAATCCGTAGAGAAACAGGAAGCGCTTGGATTCCTGGAGTGAGACGACCGCGTTCACCGGGACCGTATCGGTTGCCGGTGCTGCAGTGACGGGCTCGAACGTGACGTTCGCTGAGCGGAAGGTGCCAATGTCGTAGAGGCGGCGGCGGGTCGATTCGGCGAGCGACGGGCTGGCCGGGACGCCCGGCTCGATACGCGTGGCGCGATCGACCAGGCTGTCGCGCGTGCTTTCCAAGCCGGTCGTCTGAACCGAGGCGACGACATATTGCGGGCCTTCGACCAGCGACAGCGCGAGATCGACCGTGCCTTCGCCGGCGTGTACCGTGGCGTCGGCGGACACCTTCACGTCCCGGTAACCCAGATTCCGATAATGACGCTCGAGCGCCTGCCGCGCCGCTTGCTCGCTGCCGGCGAGGTACGGCTGACCGACTCCGACGCCTGTGGCTTTCAAGGCCTCCGCTTCGCCGATTCGACGCGTACCGTCGATTCTGACCGTCGCGATACGGGAAAGGGTGCCTTCCGTGATCACCAACGGCAGCGTAGCGACCGAGCCGGCGTGTGCGATCGGCCGGGCAGCGACCTTCACGGCCAGGTAGCCGCGCGCGACGAACGTGGATTCGACCCACGACACGAGCGGCGCCGGGTCGAGCCACGCCGACGCGATCAGCTGCTGCCTGGTGGCGTCGGCGAGGAGCGTTTTCTCGTCGATGGCATGGTTGCCGATGAACGCCACCCGGCGTTCGGTGGTCCGAGCGCCCGGATCCACGGTGATCGTCGCGGTGATGCGCCGCTCTACGTCGGTGTGATCCACGGCAACGCCGAGCGTGGCCCGGAGGTATCCCTCGTTCACGAGATGCTCCCGCATCACACGTTCGAGGTCGGTGTCGAGGAGTTCGAGCAGCACGCTCTCCGCCCACGCCAGCCGCAGGCGATCCAGCAGCGCCGCGGGCGCGGCGTATCCCTCCACCGTCAGCACGGTCTCCGGGCCCCGCACGATCCGGTAGGTGAGACCAACGGCGTGCGATCCGTCCGGCTCGGTGACGTCCTGCCGCGTCGGGACGATGCGCGCCGCCAGGTAACCGCGCTCGCGGTAGAGGCGGGCGATCCGATCGCGATCGTCGAGCCAGCGCTCGAACTCGAACCGATCGCCGAGCCGAAGGCTCGTCGCGGCCAGCACTTCGGCGGTTGTAAAGCCCGGATATCCGGTTACCGTGATGACGCCGACCCGTTCCCGGCTCTGCCGCCGGCGCGGCGTCGGACGCGGCGCCGACACGCCTGGGCCGAAAAAGATCTCCTGGCGGAACTCGCCGGTGAACTCGGTGTTATCGCGCGAAATCACCCGGAACTCGAAGCCTGGGCGCGGCCGATAGATGATCACCCAGGTGAGCTCGTTGTCGTCGAGGTTGTCGGAGAGCACGAGCTCGAAGCGGCGCCCGAGCCGCTTCGACACCGTGAGCCGGAGCGCCGGGTCGACGTCGCTCGAGACCAGGGCCAGGTCGTCGGTCGTGCCGACAGTGACTGAATCGAACCCGAGGAACTGACCGGCGAAGCCGAGAACGTCACCCGACACCGCGCCGACCGCATTCTCGTCCTTGGTCCCGCCGCGCGTGGGATCGTCAAGCTGCCCGGTCACCAGCAGCGTCTGCAAATCGCGTTCGCCGAGCGGCGGATCGGAGCTGAGCGCGGTCTCGATTTGATTCACCGCGCCGGACAAGCGCAGCGAAACCGTGTAGTCGCCCACCCGCGTCTCGCCGCTGACAGCCAGCTGCGGCACCAGCCCCTGTTCGGGGCTGAATTCCAGGCGGCTTTCTCGCAAGCGATATTGCCGCCCGCCGAACTGGATCCGGCCGTCCTCGGCAACCGCGACCTGCCCGCGCAGGGCCGGTTGTGCGACGGTGCCAGTGAGCTGGAGATCCGGCGTCATCTCGACGCTCGCGACGCTGTTGGTTATCGCCAACGGCCCGACCGTGGACAGCCGGACGTCCAGCTGCGTGGCCGCGAGCGCGGCGGGCAGCTCGGTCGTCTTGCTGTTGGAGTTGTCGATCAGGCTCGACGCGAGCCGCGCCACTTCGGTGATGGGCTCGCGATAGGTGCGCGCCGTGAGCGTGGCGGTACCGGACAGCAGGCTGATTTCGCCCTGCCGCGACCACTGGAGATCGGCGTCCAACTGGCTGCGGAGTCCCTTGGGCACATCGAGAAACGCGCTCCTGACACGCGCTGTGATGCGGTCTGCGCCTTTCGAGCGGAATGGCAGCCGTCCTTCGACCGTCGCGTCGCCTCCGTTGAACTGTCCGTGAATGCCGCGCGCTTCGATCCCCTCGGCGTCGAGCGTCAGGCTGCCCGACCAGTCCGCCATCGAGAGGCGCCATTCGGGGACGACCACGGTGCCGTCCGCGAGATCGATCGTGCCGACCATCGCTCGCGCGCCTGGAGGCCCCGAGACTTCAAGGTTGAAGCGCGCTCGGCCATCCACGCGAGCGGGAATGAACAGCGTGAGCAGCCCGAGCGACGCGTCGCCGTCGAGCCGCATCGTGCCGTCAACCCCGTCAACCAGGCCGAGGGCGCCGCTGGCCTTCAGCTCGGAATCAGGTCCCTTCCATCGGAATCCGTCGAGGTGGACGCGGCCATCTTCGAGCCGGATTGCAGTGCCGCCTTCGGAGTTCAACGTGAACGCACCAGCCGTCAGCGTTCCGCCTTCGCCACGTACTGTGGCTCGAACCGCTTCCAGCCGTGGAGCGGTGGCGGTGCCGGTGGTTGTCAAGGCGAGCGTGCCGGTGACCGGCTGCGATGACGGCCTCAGCAACGACCACACGGAGCCGAGCACCACCTTCGAGCTGATGCGGAAGCTCGCCGGTTGCTCCGTCGCCGGTGGGTCACCGTTGCCGGCCCCCAACCACGAGAGCGGCGCCTCGCCTTCACCATCCACTTCACCGTCGAGGACGATGCCGCGGAGATTGGTCACGTGAATCCGATCGCCGTCCGACTCGGCGCGCATGGTGAGATCCCGTGCCAGCTCGGCCTGGCCCTGCTTGAGCGACGCAAGCTCTAGATCCAGCGCCCCGGCAGGCTGGAGATCATCGATGCTGGTGTTCAGCCGGAAGTCCGCTCGTATCCCGCCCTCGGCCGAAAGGTCGGCCGGCAGTCGGTCGGCGGCCAGCGTCACGACGTCCGCCACTGGTCCATCGAGCGTCACCGCAATGCCCGGCCCGGACGATTCGGGCGCGCCGACGCGCAGCGACGTGCCGCCCCACGTGAGGCGAAGCGGCGCCTCGACAGCGATCCGGCGATCCGCAAGGTGAAACCGTCCCGCCTCCTCGAGGTTCAGGGGCATCTCCCGCAGCGTGCCAGCCACTCTCGTGAGCGAGACCGTCGCTTCGGCCGACGCGAGCTCGCGTCCTGAACCATGGGCCTCGACTGTGCCGGTCACTGACACCTGCAGTTCCGACAGGGTCGCTGCCTCAGCGCCGGCAAGCTGCGCAAGCGCGGCCACGTTCGACTCATCGAATGAGACGCGTCCCTGGAACGGCAAGGAGGAATCCAGCGTGACAGTGCCGTCAAGCGTTGCGCCGAACGCGGGTGCGCGCGCGTTGACCTGGGCACGGCCCTCGGCCAAGGTGGCCGACCCGGAAATCGTGGACGTCTCGCGGCCGCCGACGGCGAGTGTCGTCGCCGTCCACGTCAGGCTGCCGTCCGGGCGCTCGGCGGGACCGGCCAGGTGCGCCTCGAACGAGACGTCATCCCCGCGCACCTTCGTTACCGCGTCGTTGTCACCGGCCGGTGCATCGATGGCGACGTCGAGGGTGCGGCCTACCAGATCGGAATTCATCGTGCGGTTCGCGAGATCCCATTCACCCCGGCCCGACAGCGTGCCGCCTGGCTGCGCCGCGTTCAGGTCGGAGACGACGAGGCGGCCGCCGGCAATCGAAGTGTTGGCGGTCAGGCTTTGGAACGCGATTCCGTTGACCGCTACCTCGCGGCCCTTCAAATCGGCGCCGGCGGCAAGGTCACGCAGCGTGCCAGTCCACGAGCCCGCAAGATCGATGACGCCGCGTGGCTTCCACGCATCAGGCACGCCAGGCGCGAACAGCGCCGGGTCCTCGACATGAGCGGTCACGGTGCCGTTCCCGTTGCCGCGCTGCCACGGCAAGTCGCCGTTGAGTTCGGCGCGGTTGCGGCCGCCCGTAACGATCAGCGGTGTGAGATGCACTGCCTGCGCATCGACGGCGATCGTTCCCTGCAACGCCACATTGTCGATTGGGCCCGCGCTGACGCCGGCCGCGTCGATCGTACCGCTGGCGCGCGGGGCGGCGATGGTGCCCGAGAGCGTTCCTTCGAACGCCACGCGGGCGGAAGCGACCGGGAAATCGAGCCGTGTCCCGATGCCAAGACGGTTCAACTGCGTGACGGCGTGGCCGATGTCGGAGGCGTCGATGCGGACCGATCCCTGGACCGACGATCGAGCGAAGTGCCGGCCGTCCACCGCTACGGTCCCGTTCACCAGGGCGCTGGTGCCGCCGTCGAGGAGTTGCCGGTAGCCAAATCGCCAACGGCCTTCGCCTGCTGAGGCCTCGAGTCGCGCGGCTGCCATCTGGTCCGGGGCGCGTGCCCGCGCGCTGGCCTCGGCTCGCCCTTGGACTTCGGTGATGTCTGGCCGCAGCCCTGGCCAGGTGATGGACGCAGTCCCATTTGTGAAGCTTGGCGAGGCGGCCACGAAGGAGCGATCGAACAGGCTGGCGATGACGTCGAAACCGACGCCAGTCCAGCGTCCGGAGAACTCGCTGCGATCGGTCGAGCGAAACGCGAGATGGCCGTTGCCGCTGAGCGATGCGCCGCGCGACGCCGCGGAGAGCGACGCGACATCGAGCCCCCGGACAGACACGCCGCCCGACGCATCCATCGTCGCGGATTGGAGAGCTGACCACGCAAGGTCGCGACCCTCGACGTGAAATGCCGCCGACGGCGAGCGGAGTGCACCGGTCACTCGCCCGGTGACACGCGGGCGGCCGTTCCACTCAGGCGCGTCTGTCCACCAGTCGCGAAGCCGTTCGAGAACGACACCGCCCTCATAATCGAGATCGAGCGGCGCGTCCAGCGAGAATGGAACGCGGCCGGTCGCGGTGACCTTGCCGACCGCCGACGAGGCGGTGAGGGAGGTCCGGACCGACGAGCGATTCTCGAGGGCCACGCGCGCCTCGGCGCGATCGAACGTCACGCGGATGGCGTCAGTGTCGAACGAAACCTCGACGCCGCCGGCGGCGGTGAGCGTGCCCGACAGCTCGTCGGCGCGGCGGAAGCCGGCCAGTGAAGCCGTAATGTCGCGCGCGTTGACGCGGAAGTCGTCGTCGGTGAGCTGGAAATCGACGTGCTCCAGATCGAGGCGATCGATGGAGAACGGGGGCAATGTGACAGGGCCGGCCTGGGCCGTTCCCTCCTGACGTGGCTGACGCGCGGTGGTGTCGATTGCCAGGCGAACGTCTCGAGCCGCGATTCCGTCGAATGCGAGCCGGCCGCCAAGCGCCGATCCGGCGAGATCCACGTCCAGCCGCGCCGCGTGCAGGACTGGCTGTTGCGGCGTGGCGGCATCCGCGATCGTCAGATCCTCGGCGGAAACACTCAGCGAGAACAGCCGGTAGTCGAACCGCGAGGCTCGAATGTCGACGCCAAACCGACCCCGAGCCCAGGCGATGGCGCGCTCGAAGACAAGGCTCTTCGCCCACGGCGTCGACAGCGCCAGTGGGATTGCCGAGAGCACGATGAGGAGGCCGAGCAGGCGCCGCACGGCCGCGGGCAACGCCACGGCTCCATTCTGACACTCTAACCGCTCAGTTCACGTGAGCTGTGGGGCCGAATCGCGCTGCGGACGGTCCTTCGACAGGCCGCAAGGTTCTCCGGTAGTAGAATCGCGTCGCCCGTCAGGAGGCTCGCCGCTGTCCATTTGCGAATGGCGGTTGACCATTGACGATTTATTCACGATTGGGCGAATTGGAGATTGCGGCATTCGATTGTCGGCTGTTTCTGGAGGCAGGAATGAGGCTTCGTAGGCTGTTGGTGGTTGCCGTGGTCATCGGGTTGGGGGCTGTGCTGACGGCGCAGGCGCCGCCGCGGCCGACGCCGGTGTCGACCGAGAACTCGGCCGGCAAGGGGCCGCTCGATCGGCTCGCGTTCCGGGCGATTGGTCCGGCGACGCCGTCGGGCCGCATCGACGACTTCGCGGTGCTCGAGTCGGATCCGTCCACGTTCTACGTGGCGACGGCGACCTCCGGCGTTTACAAAACCACCAACGGCGGAACCACGTTCACGAACGTGTTCGACAACGAGGGCAGCTCGTCGGTCGGCGACATTGCGATCGCTCCGACCGACGCGAACCTCGTGTGGGTCGGCACCGGCGAGAACAACAACCGGCAGTCCTCGTCGTGGGGAGACGGGATCTACAAGTCCACTGATGGCGGCCGCTCGTGGAAGAACATGGGCCTTCGCGACAGCAAGCAGATCGCGCGCATCATCGTCGATCCGATGGACTTCAACGTCGTGCACGTCGCAGTCCTCGGCGACCTCTGGGCCGCCGGCGGCGAGCGCGGCGTCTACAAGACTGCAGACGGCGGCGCCACCTGGAAGCGGACACTCCACGTGGACGACGACACCGGCGCCACTGAACTGGTGATGGATCCGTCGAACAGCAAGACGCTCTACGCCGCAACCTACCAGCGCCGTCGGACGCAGTGGGGCATGAACGGCGGCGGTCCCGGTAGCGCGATGTGGAAGTCCACCGACGGCGGCGAGACCTGGGCGAAGCTCGAGAACGGCGTTCCGGCCGGGCCCAAGGGCCGCATCGGCATGGACATCTACCGCCGCAACCCCAACGTCCTCTACGCCCGCATCGAGCACGACACCGAGAGCGGCGTCTATCGCTCGGACGACGCCGGCGCCAGCTGGCGCAAGCTGAGCACCGTCAATCCGCGGCCGATGTACTTCAGCCAGATTCGCGTCGATCCGCAGACCGACTCGCGGATCTACGTCCTCGGCGTGCAGCTCCACGTCTCCGACGACGGCGGCAAGACCTTCCGGGACAATGGCGCCGAGCGGATCCATGTGGATCACCACGCCTTCTGGATCAATCCCGCCGATCCGCGTCACGTGATGATCGGCAACGACGGCGGCGTCAGCATCTCTAACGATCGCGCCGACAACTGGGTGTGGCTGCCGAACATCCTCGCCGCGCAGGCTTACCACGTTGAGTTCGACAACCAGAACCCGTATCACGTCTGCGCCGGGCTCCAGGACAACAACACCTGGTGCGGCCCGAGCGCGGTCCGCACCAGCAGCGGCATCCACAACGACGACTGGTACGTGATCAGCGGCGGCGACGGCTTCCAGCCGCTCATGGACCCGAACGACTCGAACATCGTCTACGGCGAGTCGCAGGACGGTCGCATGAGCCGCATCGACCGGACCACGAACGAGCGGACGGTGGTCCGACCCGAGCCGCCGGAGCAGAAGCCGTTCGAGACGAGCGGCACCTACCGGTTCAACTGGGACACGGCGATGCAGCTGTCGCCGTTCGACCCGAAGACGATCTACATCGGCGCCAACGTCGTCCTGAAGTCGTCGGACCAGGGGCGGTCGTATCAGCCGATCAGCCCGGACCTGACGACCAACACCGATCGCGAGACGCTGCCGATCATGGGCATCATCGGCAAGGACATCAAGATCGCCAAGCACGACGGCGTCGGCAGCTTCGGCAACATCGTCACCCTCGAGGAGAGCGCGAACAAGGCCGGCGTGGTCTGGGTCGGCAGCGACGACGGCGTGGTCAGCGTGACCCAGGACGCGGGCAAGACCTGGACCAACGTGACCTCGAAGATGAGCGGCGTGCCGAAGTACACCTACGTCTCCGACGTGCTGCCGTCGCGCGCAGCGGCAGGCACCGCATACGTGACCTTCGACGGACACCGCGGCGGCGACTACAGCACCTACGTCTTCACGACCACCGACTTCGGCGCGACGTGGAGGTCGATTGTCGGCAACCTGCCGAAGGGCGAGGTGGCCCGGGCGATTGCAGAGGATCGCAAGAACGCGGACCTGCTGTACCTCGGCACCGAGACAGGCCTGTGGGTGTCGTGGAACCGCGGCGGACAGTGGACGCGCCTCAAGGCCAACCTGCCGACGATGCCGGTCTACGAGATCAAGACGCACCCGCGCGACAACGACATGATCCTGGCCTCGCACGCCCGCGGCATCTGGATTCTCGACGACCTCGGCATCATCCAGCAGTGGGCAAAGAGCGAGGCGGCGGCTGCGGCATTCGCGTTCGAGCCCGAACCTGTCGCCGCCTTCAACATCGCCAATGATCAGATGAAGGGCTTCGAGGGCGACCGGCTGTTCCTGGGCATGAACCCGGCGCCGGGAGCGACTCTGGCTTACCGGCTCAAGGCCGACGCCAAGGACGTGAAGTGGATCATCCGTGACGGCAGCAACAACGTTGTCCGCGAGATCACCGGCGACGCGATGAAGGACCGCGACAAGGCGGGGCTGAACATCGTGAAATGGGACCTGCGCGTCGAGCCGGTCAAGCCGCTGCCGCCGGCCCCTGGCGCGCCACCTGGTGCGCAGCCCGGCGGTGGTGGTGGCGGGTTCTTCGGCGCGACGAACAACGGGCCGTTCGTTCTGCCCGGTACCTATCGCGCGGCGCTCTCCGTTGATGGCAAGGAGGTCCAGACCGTGAACGTCGCGGTCAAGGGCGACCCGGACATCAAGATCACGGACGCCGACCGCAAGGTGTGGTTCGACGCCGCGACGGATCTGCAGCAGCTCCAGGGCAAGGCGACCGAAGTGGCGGAAATGGCGCAAATCGCCAACGCCCAGCTGCAGCAGCTGCAGAACCAGACCCGCAACCAGACACTGGCGCCGAATGTGAAGCAGTCGCTCGACGGCGTCGTCAAGGAGATGGAAGTGGTGCGGCGGCGGCTTGGCCTCGGCGGCCAGGGCGGTGGCGGCGGCTTCGGCGGCAACACCGAGAACGTGCGCGGCCGGATCGGACAGCTCAAGGGCGCGATCATCGGGTCGACGAGCGTGCCGACCAACACGCAACTCCAGCAGATTCGCGAAGTGAAGGCGGCCCTGCCAGTGGTCATCGAGCAGGCGAACGCCGTGGCCGCGAAGTTGCCGGGGCTGGTGAAGGAGATGCTCGGCGCGGGGGCGATCTTCCCCGCGCTCAAGCCGATTGCGAAGTAGGTTGGAACGGCGACTCAGCGCTTGCGCTGGCGAATCTGGTCGAGGAAGAACTGCTTCAAGGTCTCATTGGTCAGACCGAGGGCGGTGGCCTCTTCCATTGCCTTGTCGACGTCCCAGCCATCCACGATGGTGCGTTTCATGAGCCACATCCCGGCGGCTCTTCCCCCGCCGGCTCAATGGATGAACGCCGGTTCGACGCCCGGCGCTGTGATCGCTTTCAGGAAGTCGTCTACCGCGGCCGGGTCGGGGTTGGACGCGCTGAACGGGATGTGGATGTAGCGGATACCGGCGGCCTGGGCGGCAGCCGTATGGCCCTCGATGTCCGCTCCTGTCTCGGTGGCCAGGCGGAGGTTGATGATGGCGCCGTAGCCCATCTTCTTGATCTCTGCCACCGCCTTGGGCGTGATCGCGCCGGCGCAGGCGACCGTCGATTCGATGCGCGCGAGGTTGCGGATACCCTCTACTTCCTGCCTGACCACCTGCTGCGCAACCGCAGGTGTCGGCATGAGGCAGGCCACGGCAATCAGCACCGACGGCCAGCGAGACGTCAATCGCATCGCAGCACCTCCTGAACACCGCCCATTCTAGGTTTCGTCCAGCCCGCGCACCATCAGAATCTTGCCCGAGCGGACCAGCTCGATGATGCCGAACGGCCTCAGCAGGCTGATGAAGGCGTCCAGCTTGTCGGTCTCGCCCGCGCAACGCAGGATCATCGACTCGGCGCCGAAGTCCACGACCTTGGCCTTGAAGTTCTCGGCGATCTGCAGGATCCCGGTCCGATCCTTCAGGCCGATCTTGATCTTCACCAGCGCGAGTTCGCTCTCGATCACCGCCTGGCCGGTGTGGTCGATGGCGTGGACCACGTCGACCAGCTTCTCGATCTGCTTGATGATCTGCTCCAGCGTGTCGGGGTCGCCCGAGCAGGTGATGGTCATGCGCGAGTATTCGCCCGGTGCCGCGTCGAGCCCGGCGATCGACAGCGCCGGCGAGACGACCAGCGATTCCATGTTGTAGCCGCGGCGCGAGAACACCAGCGACACGCGCACCAGCACGCCCGGCTTGTTGCGGACCAGCAGCGAGATGGTGTGGATCGGCTGCGAGACCACATCGGTGACGACGTGCCGGCGCGGGGCCTTGCCTGGATCCTGTTCGAACGCGGCGCCGCGCGGAGCGGTGGATGCCATGAATACCTCTGCTAAGTGGAACCGGTCGGCTTCTCGAGCTTGACCCTCGGCCGCTCGACGATCATCCCGGACAGCGGCGCGCCGGCCGGGATCATCGGGAACACGTTGTCTTCCTTGACCACTTCGGCCTCGACCAGGCACGGACCGTCGTTGTGGGCCATCGCCCACTTCAGCACCTTGTCGACGTCTGCGGCGCGGGTTACCCGCCTGGCCGGGATGTCATAGGCCGCGGCGATCTTGACGAAGTCGGGATTGCCTTCGAGATCCGCGCCGGAGAGCCGATTGTCGAAGAACAGCTCCTGCCACTGCCGGATCATCCCGAGATAGTGGTTGTTGATCACCAGGATCTTCACCGGCACCTTCTGCAACTTGGCGGTGGCCAGCTCGGCGAACGTCATCTGGAACCCGCCGTCGCCGACGACAGCCCAGGTCGGCGTCCCAGTCGCCATCGCCGCGCCGATTGCAGCGGGGAACCCGAAGCCCATCGTGCCCGCGCCGCCGCTCGAGATCCAGTGGCGGTTGCGCGTGGTCAGACAGAACTGCGCCGCCCACATCTGGTGCTGGCCGACGTCTGTCGCGATGATGCAGTCGCGTCCGCCGAGCTTGTCGAGCCGATCGACCACGTACTGGGCGCGCAGGCCGCCTTTCCTCGCGTACTTCAGCGGATACTGCCGCCGCCACCCAGCGATTCGCTGGAGCCACTCGACGGTATCGAGTTTCTGGACCAGGGGCACCAGCTCCTCGATCGCCAGGCGGGCGTCCGCAGCGAGGCAGACGTCTGGGCGGACGACCTTGTTGAATTCGGCGACGTCGATGTCGACATGGATCTTGGCCGCACCGGTGCAGAACTCCGACAGCTTCCCGGTGATGCGGTCGTCCCAGCGGGCGCCGATTGCCATGATCAGATCGCAGTGCTGCACCGCGAGGTTGGCGTAGGCCGTCCCGTGCATGCCCAGCATGCCGAGATGGAGCGGGTCGTCCTCGGCGCAGGCGCCCTTGCCGAGCAGCGTATTGACGATCGGCGCATCGAGGGTTCTCGCCAGCTGCAAGATCGCCGCGCCGGCATTTGAGACCACCGCGCCGTGGCCGACGTAGAGCACAGGGCGACGGCTCTTGGCCAGCAGGGCCGCGGTCTTCCTGAGCAGCGCCGGATCGGGCCGGCCCGGTACGTGGTACCCGGCAAGTTGACGGTATCGACGAACGGCGCCGAACACGGGCCCTGGGTGACGTCCTTCGGCAAGTCGATGAGCACCGGCCCCGGCCGCCCCGTCGTCGCGATGTGGAACGCTTCGCGCATCACGCGCGGGATGTCGGCGGCGTCCTTGATCAGGTAGCTGTGCTTGACGACCGGATACGTGATCCCGGTGACGTCGGCCTCCTGGAACGCGTCCTTGCCGAGCATCGAGGTGATGGTCTGGCCGCACAGGACGATCATCGGCACCGAATCCATCAGCGCCGTGAGCAGGCCCGTCACGCAGTTGGTGGCGCCGGGGCCGGAGGTCACCAGCACGACACCGGGTTTGCCGGTGGCGCGAGCGTAGCCGTCGGCCATGTGCGTGGCGCCCTGCTCGTGCCGGACCAGCACGAACTTGATCTTCGAGTCCACCAGGGCGTCGAAGAGCGGCATCGCCGCGCCGCCCGAGTAGCCGTAGACCACCTCGACGCCCTCGCGTTCGAGGCACTGGATGACCCTGGCGCCTCCGGTCGTGGCCGCCTTGGCGGCGGGCCGGGGTGCCGGCCGGTGCCGGGCCGTCTTCGGGGCAACGGGCCTGCTCCGAGCGGAGGTCGTGCGTGAAACCACCTCTTTTAACGCCAAATTGGATGTTCGTCGCATACTCAGGCCCTCGATCCTGCCTGAGAAACGGCCAAGTTGGCAAAACGGTTCTGCTTATAGCCCTAAAAGATCAGGTATTTGACAAGAACGCGGCGATCCGGCTCGGCTGCACCGAATTTCACGGCTGTGACAGAATCGCGCCCATCCCGCCGCATGTGGCTCAGCGCCAACCCTCAATCGGTTTCCGACGTCCTCGGTCATCCCCGCGGGCTCGCGTATCTGTGCGTGTCGGAAGCCTGGGAGCGCTTCAGCTACTTCGGCATGCAGTCGCTCCTGGTGCTGTACATGACGCACCAGTTGCTGTTGCCCGGCCACGTCGAGCGCGTCGCCGGCTTCGCGGCGTTCCGAGCGGGTATCGAGCAGATCACCGGGCCGCTCTCGAACCTGGCGCTGGCCTCGCAAATCTTCGGTCTCTACACCGGCCTCGTCTACCTGACGCCGCTCATTGGCGGCCTCGTCGCCGATCGCTGGCTCAATCGCACGGCGACGGTCACGATCGGCGCGTTGCTGATGGCGACTGGCCATTTCCTGATGGCCTCCGAGGCTGCCTTCCTCGCGGCGATGGCGCTGCTGCTGGTCGGCGTCGGGTGCTTCAAGGGCAACATCGCCAGCCAGGTTGGCGAGCTCTACGCTCGCGACGATCACCGTCGGGCCACTGCCTTCCAGGCGTTTCAGTTCTCAATCACGAGCGCGGTGATCGTGTCGCCGCTCGTCTGCGGCACGCTTGGGGAGAAAGTGGGCTGGCACTTCGGGTTCGGCGCGGCCGGTGTCGGCATGCTGATCGGGCTGGCGCTGTATCTGCACGGCAGGCCCTGGCTGCCTCGGCCGCGGCAGCTCACTGACGGGGCGTCGAGGCCGTCGCTCTCCGCGACTGATTGGAGAGTGCTTGCCCTGCTGATCGCCATGCTGCCGCTGGTGGCCGGCGCCATGGTCGGCAACCAGCAGATGTTCAACGCGTTCGTGGTCTGGGGCGAGGCGAATTTCGACTTGCGCCTGCTCGGCTACGAGATGCCCGTCACCTGGCTGCTGTCGTTCGATGCCGTGATCAGCGCGCTGTGCATCCTGGCCTGGATGGCGTTCTGGCGCGCGTTCGCGAGACGGTGGAAGGAGCCGGACGACCTGACGAAGATTGCGATCGGAGCCGCGATCATGGCATTGGCGCCGCTCCTGCTCTCAATGGCGGCCCTGCGCCAGGAGATGACCGGTAGCAGAATCTCAGTGGGCTGGGGTCTCGCGTTCGAGGTTGTCAATGAAGCCGGATTCGCAATGCTGGTGCCCGTCGCGCTGTCGTTCTACTCGCGGGTTGCGCCGCAGGCGCTGCAGGGCGTGACGATTGCGATGTTCTACCTGAACTCCTTTCTCTGCAACCTGGTTGTCGGACGCCTCGGCGGATTGCTCGAACAGATCACCGCTTACAGGTTCTGGCTGCTGCACTCCGCCATCGTCGGTGTCTCTGCCGGCCTCCTGGTGGTGGTCGCAATGAGGGAGCTTGTGAGCCGGCGTGCTACCGCGCCGGAACGCGCTGTTTGAGCTCTTCGAACCAGTTGATGACAACGCGCATCTGGGTGTTGGCGGTGCGGATCACTTCGCTCCGGTTGACGACGCCGATGATGCGGCCGTCAGGCAGGAGGTCGAAGCTTCGCGGCTCGGCCGAGAGCCGATCGCCGGTGACCGTCGCTGGAAAGCGGCTTGGCGTCCCGAACTTCACGCCGCCGTCCACGGTTACGCGCACGGCGGCCATCTGGCGGGCGTTGGTCGAGGCCAGGAACACGAGCTCGCGACCATCAGCGGACCACATCGGGTGGAAGTCCACCAGCTGACGTGGAACCGGGAAAACGGCGCCGGTCGGTGGCACTGGCTGAACGAACACTCCGCGGTTGGCCCCCGACACGTCGTCGCTCGGTGTCGAGCCATAGGCGACCCACCGCCCGTTCGGCGCAAACACCGCGCCGGTGGGCTCGCGCGACGTGACATTGCCGAAGGGCCGGCTGATGCGTGAGGCCAGCTCCAGAATATTCAGCGTGTAGTTCGGTCCCTGGGCGTCGGACTTCCGGGCGGCGTATGCCAGCGTGCGGCCGTCTGGCGTCCACGATTCGGGGATGTGCGACTCGTCCGGGGCCGCGGTCGTCAGGCGCTCCGCGCTTCCCGTTCCGTCGGCTCTCTGCCGGTACAGCGCGGCGTCGCCGTTCCGGTTTGACTGAAACGTGATCCACTCGCCATCGGGCGTCCAGATCGGAAAGCGGTTCAGCCCATCGAGCGTCAGGCGACGGACCGACGAGTGCCCGTCCATCGCGTAGATCCACACAATCGCGTCCTTGCCGTTGTCGCTGCCGAGAGCGGCGAAGCGCCCATTCGGCGAGACTCGCACGTGCACATATGGTCCGGCCGGTACGGGGAGCTGCGTCACTGCTCCGGCGCGGTCGGCCACAGCCAGCTCGCGCGCGTTCGGGTTGCTGCCGACCGGACCGGGGATGTACGCCAGCGTTCCGGTCGGCGAGATCGCGATGTGCGAACCGCCCAGCGTTCCGCGCATCACCCCGTCGATGACGGGGACCGGCTCGCCGCGCAGCTCCGCTCGTTGGGGATCGAACAGAGCGGCGAACAGAATGCCCCCGGCGCGATAGAGCAAGTGACCGGTTGACACGTATTGCCCGTCGGCGCCGGCGCCGACCAGCGTCCTGCGTTCGCCCGTCCCGAGCTCGTAGGCGATGATGTGCGACCGATCCCAGCGCACCGCGGGAAGGTCAGCGGTGCTCCCAATTGTGAGGAGCATGAACTTGCCGACCATCTGCGGCCCGAGCATGACCTCGGTGCCGCTCGCCTTCAGAATCGTCTGCGGCGTGCCGCCCTCCGGAGCACACCGGAACACGCCCGCGGTCCCGCCACCAACCAGGATGCCGGATCGGTCCCAGCTCACACTCACACCCGCCGGAACCTCGCAGACGCGGACCGGCGCACCTCCACGACTACTGACCCGTTTGATGGCCCTTTCAGTGCCGCTGTGGAAAGCAATCCAGGCACCGTCCGGTGAATAGGTGGGCGAGGTTGGGGCCTGTCCGGCCTCCACTCCCGGCAACGGCGCGGCCTCGAAATCCGAGAGCCGCCGCACGAACAGCTGATTGTCGGTGACGAAGGCGATGTCCCGGCCATCCGGTGAGAGCGTCATCATGCGCCGGGAGAGCGCAAGGATCTGCCCTTCAGGGAGTGGCAGCTGGAAGCGCGTCACCAGCGGCGGTGATGGCGCTGGCGCGATGCGCGTGGCCGCGTAGATTGCCAGCGCTCCGGCGCCAATCGCGACGACCACGAGCGGGAGCGCGGTGCGCAGCAGCGTACGCCACCGCGTCTCGGTGACTGCGACCGAAAGCCGCGCATCGGTCTCGCCAAGATCGAGCGGCCGGGGTGCCGCCGGGACCGAAAGTGCCCGCAGCTCGTCGAAGATGAAGCGCACGGCCGACATGTCGCCGAGGCGCTGCCGCAGGTCACGTTCGAGGCACCGCCGGAGAACCGCGGTGAGCGGCGGCGGCAGGGTGGCGGGCAGCTTCGTCCAGTCGGGCTCACCGCGGAGCACGAGCGCCAGCGTGTCGGTGACGTCCTCGCCGTCGAATGCCCGCGTGGCGGTCACCATCTCGTAGAGCACCGCGCCGAACGCCCAGATATCGGCGCGCTTGTCGACGGCTCGCCCTTTCGCCTGCTCGGGGCTCATGTAGGCCGCGGTCCCGAGAACGACGCCCGCCTGTGTCATCGCCGGCGAGGTGATCGTAGGCGGGTTGACAGGCGCCTCGCCAGCGCCCGTCTCCCGATTGCCGCGTCCCGCCTCCATCGCCTTTGCAAGCCCGAAATCGAGCACCTTCACCGTGCCGTCTTCACGCACCTTGACGTTGGCCGGTTTCAGATCGCGATGGATGATACCGGCGGCGTGGGCGGCTTCGAGCGCGTCAGAGATCTGCCGCGCAATCGGCAGCGCCTCGTCGAGCGGCATCGGACCGCGCGCGATTCGCGCGCTCAAGTCCTCACCGTCCACGAGCTCCATCACCAGAGCCCGGGTCGCGGTCGAGTCCTCAATCCCATAGACCTGCGCGATCGACGGGTGATTGAGCGAGGCGAGCGTTCGCGCCTCGCGCTCGAAACGCATCAGTCGATCGGGATCGGCAGCGAAGGCGTCGGGCAGGACCTTGAGCGCGACGTCGCGCGCCAGCTTGGCGTCGCGCGCGCGATACACTTCGCCCATCCCACCCGCGCCCAGGATGGCGAGAATCTCGTAAGGACCCACGCGCGTTCCAGGGGACAGGGGCACTGGCGCGGCATTCTAGCCCACCAGGTCCGGGCCAGCTGGGCGCGAAATCGGTTGAATGCGGCACGTGGCAGCGCTAGGCTGGCGCTCCAACGGCTCGACACAGGGGGTGGACGTGGCCTCAACGACACGAACGGTCGGCGGTCTCGCGATCCTGCTGCTTTCGATCTCTTCGGTTACCTCGGGTCAGGCGCCTGGCGGCCTGCCCTCGACGTCGAAAGGCGACTGGATCTACTACAACGCCGATCTGACCGGCAGCAAGTACTCGCCGCTCGATCAGATCAACGCGGCCAACTTCAACAAGCTCGAAGTCGCGTGGCGGTTCAAGACCGACATGCTCGGGCCGCGCCCCGAGTACAAGCTCGAGGGCACGCCGGTGGCCGTCAACGGCATCCTCTACACGACCGGCGGGACCCGCCGCTCGGTCGTCGCGCTCGATGGCGCGACCGGCGAGCTGATCTGGTCGCACAGTCTTCGCGAAGGGCTGCGCGCCGGCGTCGCGCCGCGCCAGCTCTCGGGTCGCGGCGTCTCGTACTGGACCGATGGCAAGGGCGACGAGCGCATGCTCTACGTGACCACCGGCTATCGACTGGTCGCGCTGAACGCGAAGACCGGCGCGATGATCCCCACCTTCGGCACCGCGGCGTTGTCGACTTGAAGGTCGGCGCGGTGAAGGGCCGCGGCGAACAGATCGATCTCGAGCGCGGCGAGATCGGCGTCCACTCGACGCCGGCGATCGTGAAAGACGTGGCGATCGTCGGCTCGTCGTTCCGCGAAGGCGCGACGGTTGCGACCCACAACAACACGAAGGGCCTGGTGCGCGCGTTCGACGTGCGGACCGGCAAGCTGATGTGGACGTTCAACACCATTCCGCGGCCCGGCGAGTTCGGCAACGACACGTGGGAGAACGAGTCGTGGGCGGAGAACGGCAACGTCGGCGTGTGGACGCAGATCACGGTCGACGAAGAGCTCGGCCTCGTCTACCTGCCGGTCGAGACGCCGACCTCGGACTTCTACGGCGGTCATCGGCCCGGCAACAATCTCTTCGCCGAGAGCCTCGTCTGCGTCGATCTGAAGACCGGGCAGCGCAAGTGGCACTTCCAGTTCGTGCACCATCCGATCTGGAACTACGACATGTCGTCGGCGGCGATCCTCGCCGACATCATCGTCGACGGCAAACCGATCAAGGCCGTCGCCGTTCCCGGCAAGCAGGGGTTCCTGTACGTGTTCGATCGCGTCACCGGCAAGCCGGTGTGGCCGATCGAGGAGCGCCCGGTGCCGCAGAGCGACGTGCCCGGCGAGAAGATCGAGCCCGACGCAGCCATTCCCGACCAAGCCGCCGGCCTACGGCGCACCCGATTCTCACGCTGCCCGACGACCTGATCGATTTCACGCCGGAGCTGCGCGCCAAGGCGATCGAGCAGATGAAGCGCTACAAGGTGGGCACGTGGATGTACAACCCGCCGATCCTCGGCAGCGACAAGGGCCTGCTCGGCGCGATCAACATGGCGAACGCGATCGGCGGCACGAACTGGCCCGGCGTGGCCTACGATCCCGAAACGCACACCGTCTATCGCGCAGGCGAACAACGTCGAACATCACGGCGATCTCGCTCGCGTCGCCGCCGAAGGAGTTCTCGGACATTCGCTACGTCTCGGGCATCGAGGGCCGTGAGTTCCGCGAAGTGCTCGGTCCCGGCGACTGCTGCGCGGCCGATTCACCGCGGAACGTCGCGCAGATCGAAGCCGCGCGCGCGAATCCCGACAATCCGAGCGGGGCCGTCCAGTCGCCTGCCGCTGCCGGCACAGCGGTGGCCGCCACTCCTGGCGGCGCGGGCGGTGCCCGCCAGCATCGGGCACCAATCCCGGCGGGCTGACCGTGGACGGCCTGTCGATCCTGAAGCCGCCCTACGGAACGATCGCCGCGGTGAATCTCGATCGCGGCGACATCGCGTGGCGCGTGCCGCACGGCGACACGCCGGACAACGTGCGCAACCATCCCGCGCTCAAGGGCCTGAATATCCCGAAGACCGGCCAGGCGCCAACCGGCGGCATCGGTCTGATGGTCACGAAGACGCTGGTGGTGATGGGCGATCCGCAGCTGACGACGACGCCGGAGCATCCGCGCGGCGCGATGCTGCGCGCCTACGACAAGACGAACGGCAACCAGGTCGGCGCGGTGCTGATGCCCGCGCCGCAAAGCGGATCGCCGATGACCTACCTCGCCAACGGTCGGCAGTACATCGTCGTCGCGATCAGCGGCGGAAATTACTCGGGCGAGTACCTCGCGTTCGCGGTACCGAAGTAGCAGAGCGCCGGACTTATCAGGATTCTTCAGGGCTTCCTCACGACTTCGGACGATGTGACGTCCGATCCTGTCGGCGCAGGAGGCCCTGATGATCAGAACATTTCAGCGGATGACGATGAGCGCCGTGGTGGCAGCCGCGGCGCTCGGCATTCCCGTCGCTGCCGGCGCGCAATCGCCGCCACAGCCCGACGTGAACGCGCCGCGGGTGGATCTCGCCGCCACCGCTCGCTTCACCCAGGTTCCGGACGCTTCGACTGAACGGAAGTGGATCGGCCCGGGTCTCGCCCTCACGATCGATCGGAGCGTAACTCCATATCTGGCGGCTGCCGTCCAGGTCGAGACCGATCTTCACCACGTAACAGGGTTCTTGAGCGGCGCGCAGGTCAGCACGCCGTTCTACTACGGCAGCGCTCGTGACCCGGTGCCGGGACGATTCTTCGGCCGGGCGTTGACGGGTGCCGTCAATGACGAATTGGGCGCCGGCCATCCGGCGGCTCAGCTCTCCGGTGGCGCCGACGTCCTGCTCAGCCGAGCCTGGGCAATCGGGTTGCGATGGGAAGTGGGTTATCAACTGATGGCCGGTGCCGGCGCGGCGCCCGGCCATGCCCGTGGTCGAGCGGCGATCGGGCTGTTATTCGGACCGCGACTGAACCCCTGACCGGTCGTATACTTCGGGCCTGGCGGCGATTGCTCGCCAGAGGAGGGCTGTATGTCCGTATCCCGTCGCGGCTTTGTCCAGACCGTCGGCAGCGTCGCTCGGGACGATGGACGAGATGAAGCGGGCCGTCCAGGTCTTCCGCCGGGTGTTGACGGCCTCGTCCATGGGCGCACGCTAGCGGGCCTGTGATCCGTCACGGTGGCGGCGCCGTTCGGCGCCGCCACGCTCCGCAGGCATCGATGAGCCTGGCACGGCTCGGCTGCGTCCTCCTGATCGCCCTGCACATCGCTCCGGCGAGGGCCCAGCGCCAGACAACAACGTTGTACGAAGGGGCGCGTCT
This sequence comes from uncultured Acidobacteriota bacterium, assembly GCA_963709325.1. GTDB lineage: Bacteria > Acidobacteriota > Vicinamibacteria > Vicinamibacterales > UBA2999 > VFZN01. The sequence goes on from CAVPVV010000003.1 coordinate 3,715,777, forward strand.
GATCACCGGAGACGGCAGTGCTCCGATCGACGACGCAGCGTTCCTCGTCGAGAACGCCCGCTTCACACGGGTCGGGCACCGCGGCGCCGTCCTGCTTCCACCCGGCGCGCGACGGGTCGACCTCACCGGCAAGACGGTGATCCCGGGGCTCGTCGACGCCCACTCGCACATCGGCTACATGAAGGACCTCACGAGCGGGGCCATGAACTACACCCGCGAGAATCTCCTGGATCACCTGAAGCGATTCGCGTATTTCGGCGTGGTCGCAAGCCAGGCGATGGGAAGCGATTTCGGCGAGCTGCCGTTCGAGCTGCGCGCCGAAACAATGTCGGGCCTGCATCACGACGCCGCGCGTTTTCTGACCGCCGGCCGCGGCCTCGCGCCCCTCGACGAGATCAGCGCCGACAACATGCGGCAGGCGGCCAATCCCGTCACGACGCCCGACGGCGCTCGCGCGCTCGTGCAGGAGCTGGCGACGCGCAAGGTCACGATCGTCAAGACCTGGGTTGACGGCCGCGACGGGACGGTCAAGAAGCTCGAGCCCGCCATCTACAAGGCGATCATCGACGAGGCTCATACGCACGGCCTCCGCGTCGCCGTGCATGCCACCGATCCATCCGACGCCAAGGAGCTGCTGCGGTCGGGAATCGATATCTTCGCGCACATGATCAGCGACGTTGACGACGAGCTGGTGGCGCTCTTCAAGGAGCACCCGAACGTCGCCGTGCTCTCCGCCCTGTGTGGACCGCACCGAGCCGTCTATGCGCCGTGGCTCGATCCCGTGGACCCGCTGATCCGCGAGACGGTCCGGCCCGAGCAGATCGAGCGACTGCGGGCCCGGTTCCCGCTGCGGAACGCCGCTGCCCGCGTCCGGGCCGAGGCCGCGTGGGACCGGCTGGCCGCCGGGATCAAGCGGTTGAGCGACGCCGGCGTGCTCATCGGCGCGGGTACCGACGGCGGCGGACAGCAGGGCGATCAATTCATCGGCTGGACGATGCACGCCGAGCTCGAGAACCTGGTGATGGCGGGCATCCCTCCCGGCCAGGGCACTCGTCGCTGCCACGAAGACGGCGGCCGCGATCCTGGGCCAGGACGATCTTGGAATGGTTGCGCCCGGCAAGAGCGCCGATTTCGTCGTGCTCGACGCCAACCCGCTCGACGACATCACGAACACGCGTCGAATCTCCGCGGTCTACATGCGGGGACGAGCGGTCGATCGTGCGGGGCTCAGGAACGCCTGGACCCACTGAACATCCACGGCGCTTGGCCCGCGGGCGGTAACCTCACCATGGATCCGCGCGCTTGGTGAAGGCGCGCCCCTTGTCCGCGGCCGGAGTGTCCCCGCCGGTGCAGATCATGACGCCGTCTTTCAACTGGTCGATCACGTTGTTCTCAGTGCAGGCATTCAGGAACCTGATTCCGGCCGCCTTGGTGGCATTGAGAACGCGGCGCCGCACCGCTGCCATCTGCGGCGCGGCTTCTCCGCCGCTGGTGTAGGTACCCGGGCGGCCCATGAGGTAGAAGCCATGATCGCCGGGTCCCCATTCGGCAAAGGCGATGCCGGGCACACGGACCGAGGTTTCGACGTTCGCGTCGGCCCGTGGATTCTCGATCTTCAGGCCGAAGAGCATTTCGCCGTCCGGGTTCATCGGCCAGGGATCGGCAATGCGCATGTACTCCTCGGCCGTCACGCCCCACATCTGTGACGCGTACCCCTGCGAGCCGTTGCCCCGCGTGCCCTGGGCCAGTCCATCGACGCGAGGGGCGAACGGATAGCGTGAGGCTTCGATCATCAGGCGGGCGGCTTCCGGGCTCTCGGCGTTGCAGAGCAGGATGCCGTGCACGCCGGCCGCCAGCGCCTGCTGAACCATCCACGCATTGGCACGCAGCGCGTCGGTCGTACCCGGAATGGGCAGCGTGACGATCACGGCCGGGGTCTTGTGGCCGGTCCGAGTCGGGCCGGCTTCCACCAGGCCGCGCATGAACTCGCGCAGTTCCCTGAAATCGAGCGGGCCGTGCTCCATCTCGTAGGTGATGTAGTCGGCCTTGGTCGCCGCCATCTGCCTGCCCTGGTCGTAGCCGCCGCCGGTGATCTGGGAGTAGTAGACGGGTTGACCCTTGAGCCACATGTCGATGACGCGATTGACATGCGTGCCGTCTCGAGTCGCCTGCTTCGGCATTTCCGGCACTGACACATTGTCGGGAGACACCGGTTGTTGCGCCCTGGTCAATATCGTGGTCATCAGGGCGGCAACCACACCGGCCAGCACGACGATTCTCGTCCGCATGGCATGCTCCTCTGAGGTGGTGTCCCCACCTGCCGTTCGCGACGAATCGGAGACAGCGCGTGCCCGAGTACCGGCGCCCTCGGGTTGGCGCGGCGCTCACGCCGGCAGCGGAGGCATCTGCAGCCCCGGCGTGCCGAACGTTATCTCGGTGATCGCCTTGATGCTGCGCTGCCCGTAGCGGAACGGGACGATGAGCCGGAGCGGTGCGCCGTGGCGCGGGGGAATCGGCTGGTCGTTCATCAGCCAGGCGAGCATCACCTGCGGGTGCTTTACGACGCTCAGCGGCTCGTCAACATAGGCGCGGTCGGAGGCGATGAAGCGGCAGTAATGAACGCCTTCCACGAGCCCGAGCGTGTTGGCGAAGTCCGCGAACCGAACCCCGGTCCACTTCACGACGCCGCGCGGGTTGGCGGCCCCGCACTGCAGCAGGTAGGTGTGCGAGACGCGCGGCAGTTTCTCGAGATCCGAGAACTGCATCGTGCCGGCGATCTTGCCGAGGCCGCGCGTGTCGACCTTGACCTTGAGCTTGCGGTAGTCGTACTCCATTTCCGGCGCCTGGCGATTCTGCGTCCGCCACATCAGCGGATCGGTGATGGGACCGGCTTCGCTGTCCGGGTGCTCCGGCGCCGAGCCGTCGGCGTTGAGCGGCAGCGGAACGGGGAAGCCGGCACGGAGCGGGCGCTCGACCAGCGTGTCGGGCCACGGCTCCTGGGGCGCGGCGGCCTGCGCAGCGAGCCGAGCACTGGCGAGCGGCCCGAGCGACAGGCTGGCTAGCGTCGAACCGGAGATGACGATTGCGTCGCGTCGGGTCATGGCCATGGTTCACCTCGGGAATTGAATCGCTCACAGGGCAAGGGCCTGCGTCGGGCCCGGTGATTCTACTACTAGCCGCACGCATGGGCCGGTGCCCCAGAAGCGCCGGCTCGCGTCCGGAACGGACCGCCTGCTATCATCCCCGCGGCGGCGCACGAGAAACTGCCGCAATCCCACGCGTCGGTTCCCCTCGTTGACGGCAAGGAGGATGTGATGGTCGCGCGCAGGACATTACCGAGCCGGCTTCCCACGATCGCCATCGTCGTGACGACGGCGATTCTGGTGTTCTCCTCAACCGGACTCAGCGGGCAAGCCCCCGCGAGCAAAGACCCCGCCGTCGATCCGGACGTGCTCGGCGCCGAGCGGCTGTTCAGTGCCTGGGCCGAAGGACAACTGCGATTCCGCGGCTATCCCGGGATGGCCGTCGGCGTCGTGTCGGACCAGCGGCTGGTGTGGACGAAGGGCATCGGCCTGGCCAATCTGGCCCGCCAGGTGCCGATGACCGCGCAGACGAAGTTCCGCATGGCGTCGCACAGCAAGCTGTTCACCGCGACGGCAGTCATGCAGCTGCGCGAGCAGGGCAAGCTGCACCTGGACGACCCGGTGGCGAAGTACCTGCCCTGGTTCGCGGTCACGCCAACCGGACCGGATGATTCGCCGATCACGATCGAGGAGCTGCTGACCCACGACTCGGGCCTGCCGCGCGAGGCCGGCGATCACTGGACGACGTTCGATTTTCCGACGCGAGAGCAGCTGAAGGCGTTGATGCCAAAGCGTCAGGCCGCCTTCGCACCGGAGACGCGCTGGAAGTACTCGAACCTGGCCTACACCCTGGCCGGCCTGGTGGTCGAGGCCGTGAGCGGTGAGACGTGGGCCGATTACGTCACCCGGCACATCTTCCAGCCGCTCGGCATGACGAATTCCAGCGTAGACGAAGACGTAACAGGCCTTGCCACCGGCTACGGCCGCCGCATGCCCGACGGAACGCGCCAGGTCATGCCGTTCGTCGATGCGCGCGGAATGGCGCCCGCCACCGGCCTCACGTCCACCGTCGAGGACATGGCCCGCTTCGTGTCGGCGCAGTTCCGAAAGGGCCGCGCCGGCGAAGACCGGATTCTCAGCGCGGCGAGTCTCCGCGAAATGCACCGCGTGCGGATGATGGAGAACAACTGGACGCGGGGCAATGCCATCGGCTTTTCCGTCACGAGGAATCGCGACAAGGTCTACGTGGGGCATGGCGGCAGCTACCCCGGCTACATCACCCAGACGATGATCGATCTGAACGGCAAGGTCGGTGTCATCGTGCTGACCAACGCGCAGGACGGTGACGCCAGCGGCATCGCTACCCAGCTGATGAACACGGTGGGCGCGGCGGTGGCCAGGGCGGCGGACGCCGCGCCAGCCAAAGTGAAGTGGAACCCGGCCTGGTCGCGATTCGCGGGGCTCTACCGCGGCCGCGGCGGCGACTCACACGTCGTCGAACTGAATGAAAAGCTGGTGATCGTCAATCCCGACGCCCCTGATCTCGACAACCCTGTCGAGCTGGAGCCGCTCGGCGACGGCACCTTCCGGTTCGCGGCCCCTGTCGGCGGCGGGCCGGTGGGCGAGGTGGTCCGCTTCGTCGAGGAGAACGGGCGCGTGGTGCGGATGATCACCGGCGACAGCTTCGTGGAGCGCGTGCCGGAGTGAGCATCGAGCGGTTGAGACGAGCACCATCGGGCCATGAACCAGGGTCCCTCAAGCTCGGGATGGTCGTTGTTGAAGTCGATCAGGTTTTGAAGCGCCTTCGGATAGCCGGCAGCAGTGTGCGTTCTGAGGTACCCGGCGACGTCGTCCTTGAACTCGCAGAGGAGCGCGGCGAATTCAGGCCCGTAGGCGGGCTCGATCGGGGTCCGCGCCCGATCCGCGTCGCGTGCGGGTGGCGAGAATCAGGGAAGGTCGAAGCATTGTCATCTCTTCACCTCCGACGAGTTCGCGGGCGAATCCCGATCGGATCGAAAATGATCGTTGACGAACAGCCGGGACGATCGGCTCTTCAAGCTGATGTATGGAGGCTATATGGACCACGTCGAAAGCTTGCTGAAGGCAACGCTGGCCGAAGTCGAGCGTCTTCTCAGCACCCGTACCGTTGTCGGTGAGCCGATCAACATCGAGGGCCAGACGATCATTCCGCTCGTGGCGGTTGGTTTCGGCTTTGGTGCTGGCGGCGGGTCTGGCAAGGACCAGAAAACAACGAGCGTGGAAGGCCTTGGCGCCGGCTCCGGCGCCGGAGGCGGTGTGAAACCGGTCGCGGTCATCATCGTCAACAAAGATGGCGTGCGTCTGGAGAGCGTTCGCAGGGGTGCGGCCACCATGGTCGAGAAGGTCGGTGAGGCGGTCGGCAGGATCATGGATAAGCGCGCCGAGAAATCGGCCTAGGTCGGGGTCGCGCGTATGCTCGCGTTCGTTGCTGCGTTAGCGGCGCCGATCGCCCTCCTGGTGGCAATGCTTGCCGTGCCGCTCGTCCTGTTCATCGAGGCCGAGCGCACGGACAAGCTGAAGGTCCGGTGGCGACTGTTCTGGCTCTTCGGCCTGGTCAAGCCTCGGTCGCGGAACCGATCTGCGCCGCCGGCACCCGAGCGCGCAGAGGCCAGGCGAGCGGACACGCCGAAGAAACGGAGGGGGAGAGGACGGCGCATGGCAGTCGCGGTTCTGCGGACACGCGGCCTCTTCGAGAGAGTCGTCCGGCTCGCCCTTGCGCTGCTCCGGCGGGTGACCCTCGAAAGGCTTCAATTGGATACGATGTTCGGGTTCGAGAATCCAGCGGACACGGGGTTCGTGTACGGATGCCTTTCGCCAGTGCTTGTGATGTCCGACCTGCGCGGCCTGAACATCCGCTGTCGTCCAATGTTCCTGGAGTCGGGCGTACGAGGTGCGCTCCGTGCAACCATCCGCGTCCGTCCGCTCCTTGTGGTGGGACCGATTGTCGCGTTCCTCGTGTCCCCTCCGGTATTTCGCGCAGCACGTGTGGCATGGCGAACCAGGAAATGAGCGACCTGCGTTCCGACACACGCGTCACCGTCACAGTCGGTGACCTTGAGATTGAATCGACCGAGAGAATCGTCGTGCGCGTGGAGCGCGTGTGCGATGGGATTGTCGGACTGGCGTCGAGGCAACCGGTATCCATCGTCGTTCGGTCACCGGCTGGCACTTGGAGACTCGATCTGCAGTCCGAGGATTGATGCACAAGCAGCGAGAGGCGGTGGTCATCGGCGCCTATCTGGCGCTCGCCGTGCTGGCAACATATCCCCTGGCTCTACACGCCGGCAGCGCCATTCCCCTGGGTGGAGATTCGTGGTCGAACTACTGGAATCTCTGGTGGGTGAAGACTGCATTGCTCGAAAGAGGTGTCAATCCGTACTTCACTCCTGACCTGCACTTCCCCTACGGCACGACGCTGTACTTCCACACGTTGAACCTCCTCGGCGGCATCGTGTCACTGCCGATCGTGAGCGTGCTCGGGGTTGCTGCCGGTTACAACTTCCTGGTCGTCCTGTCGTTCGTGCTGAGCGGCTACGGGACGTATCGACTCGTCCTTTACGTACTGACTCGCCAGAACCCGACGATGGAACCCGGGCGCGCCTTGCAGTGGGGAGCATTCGTTGCCGGCGTAGCGTTCACGTTCGGCAGCTATCGGTACTCGCATCTGCTGGGTCACCTCGATCTCGCTTCCACTCAATGGCTGCCCTTCTCGATGCTCTTTCTGCTCAAGGCGAGAGACGAGCCTGGAGGGCGTAACGTCGCGCTCGCGGCGGTGTTCCTGGTCGCCGCGGCGTTGACCACCTCCTATTACCTGATGTTCCTGCTCGTATTCGCGGCATACATCATCGTCGAGCTGATGTCGAAGCCGAGCCGGGAGTCGCCGCGACAGGCGCTGCGGATCGTCGCGGTGATCGCGGGGTCGCTGATCGCCATCTCACCAGTGCTCGTGCCGATGCTGGTTCTGGGACGCACAGAGGGTCGCGCCCCGAACGTGCCTCGCGACCTCGAACGGTTTTCGGCCGATGCATTCTCATTCGTCATTCCGTCGCCGCTGAACCCTCTGTGGGGTGAGACGGTCAGGCCCATCTATCGGGCGATCGCGCCGGATGGCAGTCTCGAGACCGTCGCCTTCGTCGGCTTCGTTCCGCTGGTGCTTGGCGCGATCGGCCTGAGGAGCTGCCGAGCCGTACGGCGTTTCTGGCTGGCGCCTTTGCTGTTGTTCGCGTCGCTGGCGCTTGGACCGGTCGTCCACGTCGCGGGGCAGGTGGTACTGCCGTGGCTTTCACCGGTGATGCCTTACAGCCTGCTGGCACGGCTGCCCTATGGAGACATCCCTCGGGTGCCGGCACGGTATGCCGTGATGGCGATGCTGTGCTTGTCGGTGGCTGCCGGAACAGGCGTATCGACGCTGCTGAGGCGAGTGAGGGTTCCGTTTCAGGGTGCGATCGCGGCCGTTTTGTCCGTCCTCGCGATTGGTGAAGGCGTGGTGCTGCCGCTGCCCGTCATGGCGGTCCACGAGCCCGCGGTGTTCACGCAGATTCGTGACGATCCCCGGCGCACGGGCGTTCTGGAGATACCGATTCGGAACGACGGCGCGGACATTCCCGAGCGCATGCTGTTCCAGACGATTCATCGGAAGCCGATCTACGGTGGCTACTTCTCGCGCGCGCGGCCGCTCCTGCCGTTCAGCGCGGTGCCAGGCTTCGCGCAGCTCGAAGCGCTGTCCGAGAGCATCGACGACGTCGTCGTCTACGAGGCGGCGCAGCTGCCGCACATCAGCCGAGCCGTGCTGAACTTCTACGACGCCGGGTACGTGGTGATCGAATCGAAATTCATGGCGTCCGCTGCTGTCGAGCGAGGTCGGCAGGTCGCCGACCATCTGCTCGGCTCGTCCAGTCGTGTTTTCGAGGCCGACAGAATGCTGGCCTACACGGTGCCGCCACCGCCAGCCGCGTCGCCGCCCGCGCTCTGGCTCGACACCGGCTGGTCGTACCTCGAGCGACTCGAGGAGCGGGGACCTGACGGGCGGTCCCTGCGATGGCGGTGGATTGGTGAGCGGGCCCGTCTGGGAGCGATCGCCGCCGAACCCGTTCGCGTTCGGCTGACGTTCGTCGCACAGGCCTTCGGTCGCGTGCGGCGGCTGCAGCTTGTCGCGAACGGTACCTCGATTGTGACGATACCGATCGGCCCGGATCGGGCAGCCTACCAGACCCCTGCTTTTCTGCTGACACCTGACGTGCGGTTCGTCGAGCTCCGGAGCCTGGACGGCGCGGACACGCCAGGTGTGGACCAGCGGCCGCTGAGTATCGCTTTCTACCGGCTCGAGCTGGTCGCGGGATAGCCGGCGCAATGTTCGACCTACGATCAGCCGACCACCGCCCGAGCGGCGCGCCGCGCTGTCATCCCGCCGCCGACGTAGGTCAAGGGGACCAGCGAGAGCAGGAACGTCAGGTGATACCAGACCGGAAATTTGTCCCACAGGCTCACGTGCACAGGAATGAACGCGACCAACAGAATCGCACCGGTCATGAGTGTCGCGATCGATGACCCCGGAGCCAGCCTTGCGGTGGTCAGCCCCGCGGCGAGCGTCGCCAGCGCGCCGATTGACAGGCGCGCAAACAACATCGGCAAGGTGAACACCATGGCGTCGGCGACCGCGCCATACGCCGGCCAGATGAGGCGCACGATGACCCCTGCTACGCTCACGACGACAATCCACACCGCCAGCCCTGCGACGACGCCGAGGATCTTCTTCGTCATCGGCGCAGTCTAGGAAGGATCGTGGCAACGGGTCTTGGAAAAATCGGCCACGCCGTTCGCGGCCAGATGGCCGGGGGTTGCGCCCGCGAATCGCGTCAGGTTCAGGGTCATATGGGATTGATCGAAGTAGCCCGTCTCTGAGGCCAGGGTCGAGGCAGAGAGGCCGGGCGAGTCCTCCATCTGCTTCAGCGACTCCTGGAACCGAACCACGCTGGCATAGCGTTTCGGTCCATATCCAACCCAGATCCGCATCAGGCGACTCAGCTGACGTGGGCTGACGCCGCAGCGGTCGGCGAGCTTCGCCACCTTCAGGCACCCGTGCTCCCGTCCGATCTCCTCGATGGCGGCAGCCACCACACCGTTGATCTGCCCGCCGTCGAGCCGCTCGAGGAGGAAGGTCTGAAGCGCTTCAAGGCACCGAGCGGCATTGCACTGCCGGACGAGTCCATCGAAGGCCGCAATCCGGCTGGCTTCGATGCGACGGTCGACCATCGTGTGCGCGGCCATCCCGCTCAGCAGGTGTGCGACACCTGGACGCAGCCGCACGCCAACCATCGTCGTTGGAATCGGAAATCGCCGCTCGTCGGGCCGAACGAGCGGCCCCCGCAGGACCCATCCCGCCGTCCCCGTCGCGTCGAGCTGAATCGACACGGCGGCGCTGCCGTCCGCTACCACGCGAATCATCGCGCCGGCTTCGGCGGTGACGACCCAGAAGCATCCGACGAACGGCCGCAACGCTCCGGGCGCTTCGTGGAATCGGATGTCGGCGCGATGCACGAGCGTGCTGCTGATGCTCATGGTCAGCCCGCGCTCTCAGGCCTCCGGAGCGCACTCATCACGACGATCGAGAATACACGAGCTGACTATTAAGGCAGCCGGGCGAAGGCGATGAGGATCGGTCACCCACTGGGTGGGGCCGATCGTCGGGAGAATGATAGCGTCCATGCCGTAGACTCTCAGCGATGTTCGGTTGTCGAGAGCGCTGGACAGACATCTGTGTATGATGCCTTCCCGCTCGAAATTGATCAGCACTGCGCTTCGGCGTGGACTGCACAAGCGCTGCCCGCACTGCGGCCAGGGGCCGCTGTTTTCCGGGTGGTCCCAGCTCGAGGGCTGTTCCAGCTGCGGTCTGGTCTTCGTGCCCAACCCCGGTGACACGTGGGCCTTCACCATCTTCGGCGATCGGCTGCCACTTGGCGCAATGATCGTCTTGATCTATTTCGGAGTGGTGCGTTCACATCGCGTGCTGGGCCTGACCATGCTGGTTGTGTTGGCGGCGCTGGTGATCTGGACGGCCCCCAACCGCTGGGGCGCGGGTATCGCGCTGCATTACCTGTCGCGCGTGTACTGGCCCGAACCCGCGGATCCCATTCCGCCGCCCTGGGACCCGCCCTCGTCATGAAGCTGCGCGCCGAGCCGAAGAAGGTTCGCGCCCCGAGCAGACCCGTCGGAGGCCATGCACGCTACCGGCTCGACGTCACCGCAGCGCCGTTCTTGAGCTGCCGGTCGAAGAACTCTTCCGCCCGGCGCCACGCGTCGCGCAGGATGTGGGCGCGCCGGAAGAAGTGGATCTCGCCGGGATAGACCCCCATCTCGAAGGGTTTACCAAGCTTGAGCAGGGTGTCCCACAGGCGCAGCGAGTCGCGGAACTGCACGTTGCGATCGTTGGTGCCGTGCAGGATAAGAAGCGGCCGGGCGAGCTTTTCCATGAAATAGATCGGCGCCGAGTCGTGGTAGATGCCGGGGTTTTCGACCGGCGTCCCGAGACGCGGTGTCGTGTATCCGGCGCCATAGGTGGCCCAGTCAACCACGCCGGCGACGTTGATACCAGCCCGGAACAGCGTCGGATCCTGGGTCATCGTCTGCAGCGTGAGGTAGCCGCCGTAGCTGAGACCCCACACCGCTATCCGGTCCGGATCGATGTAGGGAAGCGTCTTCAGGTAGTCGGCGCTGGCGAGGACGTCGGCCGCGTCCTTGATGCCCAATCCCATGTGGACGCCGGTGGACCACTCGCGGCTGTAACCGGAGCTGCCGCGATAATCAGGCGTGATCACGACATAGCCCTGTTGCGCGAGGTAGACCGACGCGGAGTAATACATCCGGTAGCTGCCCGGGTGCCAGCCGAGGAAGTTCTGGTCCGAGCCGGAGCCGTGAATCCAGACGATCGCCGGGTGCCTGCGCGATTTGTCGAGATTGCGCGGCACCATGATCGTGCCCGGCACAGGCGCCTTGTCGAGGCGGCTCGGAAAGCTGACCGGCTCGGGCACGACGATCTCGCTCCGGTTCAGGCCGGAGGGCATCGAGTCGCTGAGCCGCGTCAGCGCCGCGCCGGCACGGACCTGAGCGACGTAGAGATCCAGCGAGTTCTGCGGATCGGTACGCTGGATCACGAGCGACTGTCCATCCGGCGAGAAGAGCGGATCGAGATTGACGCCGCGTGTCGTGACCACGGCCTGGCCCTGCTTGGTCGAGACGTCGACGACGTCGACGAAGCGCTCCATCTGGTTGCCAGCCGCGCTGTGGTGATATGCGATCCGCTTGCTGTCCGGCGACCAGCTGCCGAGGCCGGTGCCGAAGTTGCCGGACGTGAGCTGCACGGCTTGGGCCTCGGAGGTCGCGTCCAACGGCATCGCGTAGACGTGAATCCAGCCGCTCCGGTCGCTCACGAATCCGATCTGCTTCCCATCTGGTGAGACGAGCAGCTTCACATCGCGATTGGTCGGCGACACCCACCGGTCGTCGTGGTCGCGCCAGAGCACGCGCGGTAGCGCATCGCGCTTCATCAGCTTGATGTCTTTCGTCTTTCCGTCCGGCGACAGCTCGTAGTAGACGAGCGAGCGATCGGCCGCGAACTGCGGCGAGCTGACCGCGCCGACTGTCGGGATCCAGTAGACCTCGCCGCCCTGGGCGGCGATCACGCCGAGGCGCCGCTCGCGAGAGACGTTCTCCATCGAGCGGATCATCGGCCCGTTCCACGGCAGGTCCTCTGGTTCGAGGCCGCCACGGTTCGCGACGAAGGCGAGCCAGCGCCCGTCCATCGAGAACACCGGCACACCGGAGCCCAGCCCCTCCGACAGGTTGGTCACTTGCCGCTCGGTGCCGGCAGTGACGTTGCCGACCCAGATGTTGCCGCGGCGGATGAACGCGATGGTCTGGCGGTCCGGCGACAGGCTGAACGAACCGGCGTCACCGAGCGCGCCGGGCATCCGTGCCGGCTTGCCGCTCGCCGCGTTCACCTTCCAGAGCTGGCCGCTCCTGCCGAAGAGGATCTCGTCGCTCGAGATCCACGCGAAGGCGCCAAGGTCCGACTGCAGCAGGTCGGGATCGACAGGGAAGTCGGTGAGCGCTACCGGCTGGCTGCCGGGCGTGACGACGAAGAGGTCCTGCTTGCCGGCAGCGTCCCAGAGGAACGCGATCTTCTTCCCGTCCGGCGACCAGGCGGGGTTGGTCGGGTACTTGATGTCGGCGATGCGCTCGATGGTGATGCTGCCCCGCGGCGGTTCGGCGGAGGCCGGGACCGCGGCGAAGAGCAGCGCGAGCGCGAAGACGGGTCTCATGGACATCATTGGAACTCCAGCGTCAGAACCGGGCCGTCACGCCGAAGCGGATGATCCGCGGCGTCAGGATGCGGGTCGGGCGCCCCCATGTCGAGCCGATCTGCTCGTTCTGGAGCAGAACGTGGTTGGCATTGAGGATATTGAAGAGATCGATGTTCGGCTCGATGCTCGCCGGTCCGACGGTGAACCGCTTGGCGAAGCGTAAGTCGATGAATTGCGTCACGTCATCGGTCCGGTCGGTGCCGCGCGTCGCCAGGCGAACGGTCTCGCTGGCCTGGGACGCCGTCAGGCCGGTGAACGTCACGGTCCGGTTCAGCGGGTCGCCGGCGCGCGAGGTGTACTTGCCCGACAGCATGATGGCATACGGCAGCTGGTAGGTACCGGAGAGCGTGAACACCCACGGCAGATCGATGAAGACCGACGAATCATCGCGGTTGATCCAGCTGTTCGGGTTGCTGAAGTCGGTGCCGGTGTAGGTGCCGCTGTGGTCGAAGCCGCGGTGCTGCTGGAGGCTCAGGCCGGCGAGCATCTGCCACCGGTTCGACATCCGCTTCTGGAAGTCGAACTGGACGCCGTCGTAGTTGCTCTTCAGCGCTTCGACATTGCTGATGTAGCGATCGCGCGCGTTTATGTAGGCCGGGTTCAGGTTGTAGATGGTGATCGGCGTCGTCTGGCCGGTGATCGGATCGATATAGGTCCGCTCGATCGGGTCATAGGCGTCGAAGCCGCGGGCGTGGTCGAGAATACCGAGCCCGTTGCGGTGCTCGCGGCGGTGGTAGCTGACGCCGAAGGCCATGTTGCCGGCCAGCTGCTGCTCGAAGCCGACGTTGTACTCCTGGCTGTAGGGCCGCGTTGCGTTGGGGTCAACGGTGGGGAACAGGCCCCGCGGAAAGCCGGTGAAGAGGCCAAGCTCACCCGGATCGAGCGCCAGGTTTTCGTTCGAATCGTTCCACGACACCGCCTGGTTGACGAGGGCGTTCGGGTTGGCGGCTTCCGAGATTTGCGATCCGAACTGGTTGTAGAAGCGCCCGTAGTAGGCCTTCAGCGCGGTCCGGCCATTGCCGAACAGGTCGTAAGTGATGCCGAGGCGGGGCGCCACGTTCGGTCCAAAGTCGAACACGTCGGTCTCGGGGAAACTGCGGGCTTCTACATACGTTCCGGCCGGGCTCGTTTGCGCGGGCAGGTACGCGCTCACCCCGTCGATGCGGAGGCCGGCGTTGATCGTGGCGCGTCCCAGCAGCCATCGATCCTGCGCGAACACGCCCCATGTGTTGAGGCGATGATCCGAGTTGATCGGCGTGTTCGACAGCTGGGCCTGGAACGGCCGCCCGTCCTGCAGCTCGAGGAGGATGTCGCCGTTCCTGATCCGCTCGTACTCGACGCGCTCCCAGGAGAGCTGCAGCCCGGCCTTCAGGTCGTGGGTGCCGGCGCGTTTTGAGTCGAGGAAATAGCTGCCGGTGAAGTTGCCCTGGTAGCGGCCGTTGGGGTTGAGCGACTGCGTCTCGGCGGCGTTGATGCGGGTGTTGCGCACGACGTCGCGGATGGCGATGTCGGTGGGCAGCACCTCCGCCTGGTAGCGCACCGGGAAGACGCCCCACATCCGGCCGAAGCGCGCGTCGAGCACCATCTTGCGTCCGAGCACGTGGTTGTACTGCGCGACGTAGTTCTGCGCCGGCTGGTTCTGCAGAACGGTCGCCTTGTCCTCGACGATCAGGTACGGCGCGTCGCGGCGGTGGAAGCGGTCGTTGATGTTCTTGTTGAACAGGAAGGAGGTGCGGATGGTCGGCGTGGTCTGCCAGGTGGCCTTGCCCATGAAATTGCGTATCCGGTTGTCGTCGATGGCCTGCGAGCCGTCCGGATTGCTCGCGCCGATCTGGTATTGATCCAGCCGCCACAGCCGCCAGGCGCCGAAGAACCACGCCTTGTCTTGCTTGATCGGTCCGCCCAGCGTCGAGCTCCAGTCGTAACTGATCTTGATCGGATTACCGGCGGCGCCGGTCTCCTGTCCCGGTTGCAGTCCGAGCCGCTGGCGCAGGTCGTCGTCGATGTTCGAGCCCTGCAAGCCATCGTTCATGAAATAGAAATTGTTGTCCGAGGTGAAGCGGTTGGCGCCCGACTTCGTGACCATGTTCATGTAGACGCCGGACACGTCGCTCTCCGCCGTGCCCGAGGCCGTCTGCATGTTGTACTCGTCGTACATCTCGAAGCCGTAATACATCATCGTGGCGCCGCCGTCGCCGCCGGCCCAGTTCACCTTGAGACCGTCGATGCTGAACGACTTCTGGCTGTTGGCCGACCCGAAGGCCTCGATGTTGTACTGCTGCGCGCCCTCGGTGCCGCCCACGTCCAGTCGCCCGGTGACGACGCCGGGCACGAGTCCGGCCATCGTCCATGGGTTACGGCCGGTGGGAATGTTGTCGTAGAGGTTCTTGTCGATGTTGGTCTGCGTGGTCGTCGATGAGACGTCGACCACCGGCGATGCGCCGCTGACGGTCACGGTCTCCTGCAGGTTGCCGACGCCCAACTCGACGTCGACGCGCGCGGTCCGTGCCACCTGGACGATGATTCCTTCGCGCCGGAGCGGTGCGAATCCGGTGAGCTCGAACGCCACCGTGTAGGTGCCGGGCGGCAGGGCGAACTGGTAACTGCCCGCTTCACCGGTGACGCTGCTGCGGCTGCCGCCAATCAGGCTGTCGCTCGACACCGTGACGGTGACACCCGGGAGCACGCCGCCCTGCGCGTCGTGCACCAGGCCGGTCAGCGTGCCGGTCTGCTGCGCGGTTGCCGGCGCGGCCAGGAGCACGGCGGCCGCAAGCGCGGCAATCGCCAGGCGTGAACGGGACCCGAACACTCCAACCCATGAAGCTGCCATCGCACCCTCCTGCGAATGCAGGTGCGCTCATGGGGGCAGTCGGCCCCTGCATCGCCCGCGATGATGAGGGAAGGTTCGCGATGTTGCAACGCAATTTGTCCCGACCAAATTGCAGCCCGTGCGTAGAAGGGCCCAGATCGCCGCCGCTGTTGACGGACCGGCTGGCTCGTCGAGATGGGCTGCGGCCGGGCTCTTGCATCACGCGGCAGCATGGCCAATCAACCACTGCCACCCGACCTCAACGATGACGACGACGATGTCATCCGCGAGAGCAGCCGAGGCGGCCAGGAACCGCCGCCGGAAGTGAACGACACGCCCGAGCAGAACGTCGGCTACGACGAAGCGGTAAAGGGACGGCGCCTTACGCCCGACGAGCGACGCAAGGCGGAACGCGAGAGCCCGTTATCCGAGGAATGAGCGGCTCGCCGGCCTATTCGGTTCTGAGCGCCTTCATCGGTGCCAGCGCGGCAGCACGCCCCGCGGGCACCACCGAGGCGATGAAAGCAGCTACGCCAAGAGCGGCGGCGGCGACGCCGAGCGCCGTCGGGTCCCAGTAATTGACGCCAAAGAGCTGCGCCGAGAGCAGGTATCCAGCGCCGACCGCGAGCGGCAACCCCAGGACGAGACCGCCGGCGACGCGGCGGAACGCGCTGCCGAGGATCAGCGTGACGACACGCGCGCGATCGGCGCCGAGTGCCATCCGTACGCCGATTTCAGTGGTGCGCCGAGCCACGGAGTAGGCCGTCACGCCGTAGAGACCAATCGCCGCGAGAACCAGCGCGATGATGCCGAACAGGCCGGCAAGGCTCGCGACCGCCCGCGTCTGATCGAAGGTCCGCTCGACCTGTTGCTCGAGCGTCCGCATGTTGATCACCGCCAGGTTTGGATCCGCTTCCGCGAGCGCGCGCGCCACCTGAGACTCGAGCACGCCCGGCGGGGTGTTGGTGACGAGCAGGATGCCGCCCACGTAGTGCGAGGCGGTCTCGACCCGGCGCATCATCTCGTTGGCGTAGCGGACCGTCTGGGCGAGCGGCACGAAGAAGATCGGTTGCACCGGCTGATCGAGCTGAAACGACTGGAACCGCGGATCGGCGACCACGCCGACGATCCGGAACGTGTTGACGTGCTCGGGCAGATTGAGGCCGAAGTGCTGATCGAGCGGATCCTCCTCCGGCTTGAAGAAGCGGCGCACGAACGCCTCGCTGACGATCGCGACGTTCTCCGTGTTCTCGTTGTCGGCGTCGGTGAAATGGCGGCCGCGGGTCAGCTTGACGCCGAGGTTCTGCAGGTAATTCACACTCACCCGGTCCCACGACGAGCCGGTCCGCGTGCCCGGCGCTGGCGCCGGCTTGCCAGCCACCAGCACGCTCTCGCCCCAGTTGTTCGTGAGCGGGTTGTAGAGCGCCAGGCCGACTCCCTGAACGCCCGGCAATCGCGCCAGCCGCGATTCGAGGTCGCGATAGAGCGCCGTCAGCCGCGCCTCGGTGACCGAGGCCTCGGGCCGGCCCACCGAGACCAGCACGCGCCCTGTCGTCGTGTAACCAAAATCCTGGCCCTGCAGGTTGCCGAGGCTGCGGCCGAGCATCGTCGAACCGGCGACGAGCACCACCGAGAGCGCGGCTTGCGCCACGAGGAGCGCGGTGCGCGCGAATGACGCGCGATCGCCGGCGGTGCGGCCCGAGCCGCGGAGCGCCTCGATCGGGTCGGTTCGCGTCGCGAGCCACGCCGGCACGGCCCCGAAGAGGAGTCCGGTCACCAGCGCCAGCCCGGTCGCGAACGCGAGGACAACGGGCGACGGCATCGTGTCGATCGGCAGCAGAGTGGCGCCGGCAAATGCGAGCGACAACAACAGCCGTGCGGCGCCGACCGCGACGATCAGGCCGAGGGCAGCGCCGCCGAACGCGAGCAGCACGCTTTCGACGAGGGCCTCGGTGACGATTTGGTGCCGCGGAGCGCCCATCGCCAGGCGAAGAGCGGTCTGTCCCCGCCGCGCCATGCCACGCGCGAGCAGCAGGTTCGCGACGTTGGCGCACGAAATCAGGAGCACCAGGCCGCAGACGGCCAGCAGGATGCGCAGGCTCCGGCCGTACTGTTCCTTCATGGCCCCGACGCCGGCGCCCGCCGGCACGACGGCGATCACCTGATCTGGAAGCGTGCGCTCGATGTTCGGCATCCAGGCGGCGGGGAAGCCGGCCTCGTACCGCATCCACTGGCGCAGGAGGTTGGTCAGCCGCGCGTCCATCCCCTCCGTGGTCGCGCCCGGACGAAGCCGTCCGATGACCCGCAGCCACGCCGAGATGTGCTGGCGCAGAAGCGAGGTCTCGCCCACCGCGATGAGCGGCTCCTGCTGCAGCGGGACCCAGACATCCGGCGGATCGGGCCGCAGCGTCTCGCCGAAAAATCCAGGCGGCGTGACCCCCGCGACCGTGAACGGCTGCCCCTCGACGATCAACGTGGCGCCGATCAGCGCGGGATCGCCGCCGTAGACGCCCTTCCAGGCGTGATACGCGATCACCACGACGGGCGCGGCCGCCGGCGTGTCGTCCTCGGGTGAGAGGACGCGGCCGGCAAACGCCTTGATACCCAGCGTCTGGAAGTAGTTGCCGGTGACGTAGAGCGAACGCAGCGGTCGCGGCGCGTTCTCGACGCCCTGCCGACGAACGGCCATGCGATTGGTGGCGGCCTGAAAGGCGCTCAGCGATTCGAATTCCGGCAGTTCGGCGCGCAAGCGTTCGAACAGGGGGAACGAAAACATGCCCCAGCGATCCTGCGGCCCGCCCTGCACACAGCAGGCGTTGCCGTCGCCGATGCGATACAACTGCGACGGGTCGGCAACCGGCAGCGAGCGCAACATGACGGCGTGAATCAGCGTGAAAATAGCCGTCGTCCCGCCGATCCCGAGGGCCAGCGTCAGCACCGCAGTGGCGGTGAAGACGCGTGCGCTGGCCAGGGCCCGAAGGGTATAGCCGAGCTCGCGAAAGAAGAGGCTCACGGACACGTTTGACGGATCCCGTGCGTGATTCGTTGGCGTCCTCGTCCCGGTCACCGACTGCATCCACAAGCGGCCCGGTTGCTGATAGGCTTCGCGACCATGACCCCCCATCGGTTCTCGCTCGCGCCGGCGATGGCAGTGGCGCTTGGCGTTGTCTTGGCAGTGCGCCTCACCGGCCAAGGCGGAGGCGATCCCACCGGGGTCACCGCACAAGTGTCGGGCACGACGGTGACGTTCTCATGGACGGCTCCTTCCGCGCCTCCCGCTCCTGTTGTCGGCTACGCCCTCCAGGCTGGCAGAATACCGGGCACGACCATCGTCTCCCTGCCCGTAGGCAACACTTTGATGTTTGCGGTGACTGCGCCCTTTGGCGTCTATTACCTGCGCGTGGTCGCGCTCGCGGCCTCCGGACCGATCGGGGTGTCAGCAGACATCCAGGTGGTCGTGCAGCCGCATGGCGTGCCGAACCCGCCGACCTTGTCTGCCACCGTTTCCGGAACGAGTGTGGGTTTGCAGTGGCAGCCTGGTTCCCCCGGAGCTGCGGCCACGTTCTATCAGCTGCAGGCTGGTTCGGCGCCCGGGCTCTCCAATCTCGCGACCCTGATTCTGCCCGCCTCGACGCTCGTCTTCAACACGACGGCTCCGCCAGGGACGTATTACGTCCGAATCGCCGCCGGCAACGCGGCGGGCATCAGCTTTCCGTCCAATGAAGTGACACTCACAACCGCCGCGGTTTGCACGCCGACGGCGCCTTCGCCGCCCACCGCTACCGTCGCTCCGGGCACAGTCAGTCTCCGCTGGTTTCCCCGCACGGGCCCCGCGGCAGCCAGCTACCGGCTGATGGCGGGGACGTCGTCCGGTGCTACCGATATCGGCGTCTTCGACTTCCCGGCGACGACGACTAGTGTCGGCAGCGCGGCGCCGAGCGGGCGCTACTTCGTCAGGCTGCAGGCGTTGAACGCGTGCGGCGCATCCGCCCCGAGCAACGAGACGTCGTTCGTCGTGCCGCCTACCAACCTGCCGTCGCTGATCGGCACCTGGGCCGGCACAATCACCAACCACGTACCGCGACCGTCGGGCCGGCTGATCACCAGCTTCACGCTGCAGCTCAACGCGAATCCGCCGTTCGCCGGTTCGACGTTCGGGCGATTCACCAGCACCTTCTGCAACCACGTCCTGCTGGCTGGGTACTTCTCCAGCAGTACCGGTGCACCCGCAGTGTCGATGGAGAGCATGTCGTGCACCGATGGCGATTTCGGGCTGAGCATGGACACGATCTCGGCCACGACCGTCGAAGGCCGGTGCTTACTCGGCGGCCCCGACTGCGGGTTCACCATGACCCGGCGCTGAGGAGGCCCACGTGCATGTCCTGGGATCCGGCGCAGTACGCGAAGTTCGCTGACCTCCGCCTGCGGCCCGCGCTCGATCTGCTTGGGCGCGTGCCGGTGGAGTCGGCAGCGCATGTCGTGGACCTGGGTTGCGGGACCGGGAATGTCATCGAGCACCTGGCCGCGCGCTGGCCGACTGCGGCGATCGTTGGCGTGGACGGCTCGCCCGAGATGCTCGCCGAGGCGAAGGCCCGGCGGGTTGCGATGGGACCGGGCGGGCATGTCGACTGGCAACTCGCGAACCTCCAGGAGTGGCACGCCGACGCACCGGTGGACGTGCTCTTTTCGAACGCGGCCCTGCACTGGCTCGGTCACCACGACACGCTCTTCCCGGCGCTCTTCGCGCAGGTCGCTCCGGCAGGCGTGATGGCGGTGCAGATGCCGCGAAATTTCGACGCTCCCTCACACCGAATCGTCGCCGACCTTGCGGCTTCGTCCCGCTGGTCTCGGCAACTGGGCGATCTCGTAAAGCCGTCTCCGGTCCATCCGCCGGCGGCGTACTTCGCATGGCTGACGGCCTGCGGGGCCCGCGTCGCGATCTGGGAGACGGAATACCTGCAGCCGCTCCGCGGCCCGCGGCCGGTGCTGGAATGGATCAAGGGGACGTATCTGAGGCCGCTGCTCGATCGGCTGTCTCCGGCCGAGCAGAACGAGTTCGAAGGCGAGTATGCGGAACGTGCGGCCGAGGCTTACCCGGCAGATCGGGACGGCGTCACGCTGTTTCCGTTCCGGCGGCTGTTCCTGATCGCCGCCCGGTAGCCGCCCTGCCCGCGCCGTCGTGGGCGGCGGCGTTACACTTTCCGGTGGCGAGGCGAGACGGATGACTTCAACGCGTCACAAATGGCTCTTGATCGCGGCCGCCGTCGCGGTTGCGGCGTCGCTGCACGCTCAGGCCGGCATCGATCCTTCCCTCTACAGCGGGTTGCGATGGCGGATGATCGGGCCGTTCCGCGGCGGACGCGTCGACGCCGTCAGCGGCGTGCCCGGCCGGCCCGGCGAGTTCTACTTCGGCCACGTGAATGGCGGCGTCTGGAAGACCATCAATGCCGGCCGCACGTGGACGCCGATCTTCGACGACCAGCCGGTCGCGTCGATTGGCGCGCTCGCGGTCGCGCCGAACCAACCCGACGTCGTGTACGTCGGCACCGGCGAATCGACGCTGCGCGATTCAAACGGCTACGGCAACGGCGTCTACAAGTCGTGGACGCCGGCACGCACGTGGACGCACCTCGGCCTCGACGCCACGCATCACATCGGCCGTGTCGCCATCGATCCGAGAATGCCGACATCGTGTTCGTCGCCGCGATCGGCAATCTGTATGCGGCAAGTCCGGATCGCGGTGTCTACAAGACGACCGACGGCGGCAAGACGTGGAAGAAGTCGCTGTTCAAGGACGACAACACCGGCGCGGTTGATGTCGTCGATCGATCCGGCGAACTCGCGCATCGTCTACGCGAGCCTGTGGGCCACGCGCCGCGCGCCGTGGTACACCTACGCGCCCTCGAACAGCCCCGGCGGCGGCATCTACAAGTCCACCGACGGCGGCAACACCTGGACGCCAGCTGACGAGCGGCCTGCCGACCGAAGCGGTGGGCCGCAGCGGCCTCGCGATCGCGCCGAGCAACCCGCGGCGTGTCTACGCCGTGGTCGATGCCAAGGATGGCGGCCTCTTTCGATCGGACGATGCCGGCGCGACGTGGGCGAAGACGACCGGCGATCACGCGCGTGTGGGGACGCGGCTGGTACTTCGAAAAGGTCGTCGTCGATCCCACGAACCCCGACATCGTCTTCGTCCCCAACGTCGGCGATGCAGAAGTCGAAGGATGGCGGCGCGACGTTCTCCACGTTTGCGGTTCGCGGCTCGCCGGGCGGCGACGACTATCACCAGCTGTGGATCTCGCCGACGAATCCCGACGTGATGATCGTCGCGAGCGATCAGGGCGCGGTGGTGACGCTGAACGGCACGGCCGATACGCCGGAGTGGAGCTCCTGGTACAACCAGCCGACGGCGCAGCTCTACACGTGTCGGTCACGAACGGCTTCCCGTGGATCGCGACCGGCGCGCAGCAGGACAGCGGCGCGGTGTGGGTGCGGTCGCGCAGCTTCACCGCGACGATCTCGCCGCGCGACTGGCAGGGAGCCTGCGCCGGCGGTGAGAGCGGCTACACCGCAGCCGATCCGCTCGATCCCGACATGCTGTTCGGCGGCAACGGTCGAGACATGCCGTTTGAGCATCGAACGGTCAGCGGCAGCAGACATCACGCCGCCGCCCGGGCCCGATCAGGCGCGCGCCGACTGGACCCAGCCGCTCGTCTTCTCGCAGGCCGATCCGCACGCGCTCTACTACGGCAGCCAGTATCTCTACAAGACGGTGGACGGCGGCGCGACGTGGACGCGCATCTCCGAGGACCTGACGCGTCCGGAACCGGGCACTCCGCCGACGCTCGATCCGACGACCGCGGCGATGACCGATCGCAATGGTCGCCGCGGCGTCATCTACACGTCGCGCCATCACCGGTAGCGAAGCCGCTCTCTGGGTCGGCACCGACGACGGATTGATTCAGCTGACGACCGACGACGGCGGCAACTGGACAGAACGTCACGCCGTCAGCGATGAAGTCGTGGAGCCGCGTGACGATGATCGAAGCGTCCCACACCGATTTCGAACGACGCGTATGCGGCAGTCGATCGCCACCAGCTTGACGATTTCGCGTCCTCACATCTATCGCACGCGCGATCTCGGGAAGACGTGGCAGGAGATCGTGCGCGGCCTGCCGGCTGACGGGTACGTGCACGCCGTCAAGGAAGATCCGATGCGGCGCGGGCTGCTGTTCGCGGGAACCGAGCGCGGCGTTTTCGTGTCGTTCGATGCCGGCGATCGATGGCAGTCGCTGCAGCTCAACCTGCCGGTGACGTCGATGCGCGATTTCGAGATTCACGGCAACGACCTGGTGGTCGCGACGCACGGACGCGGCTTCTGGGTGCTCGACGACATGGCCGTCGCTGCGGCAAGTGACGGCCGAGACGTCAGCGCGCGACGTGGTGCTGTTCGAGCCGAGCGAAGCGATCGCCGTCGTCCAGGGCGGCGACAACGGCACGCCGTGGCAGAAGGACGAGCCGCAAGCCGAGAATCGCGCCGTCGGGAGCGGTGATCGATTACTACCTGGGTTCGGCCGCCAACGGTCCGGTGAGGATCGAGATTCTCGATCCAGCTGGAGCGGTCGTTCGCACCTACTCGAGCGACGCTCCGTCTGCTCCGGCCGAGACACCGCAAACCGTGTCGGCATTGTGGCGGCGCCCGGCCCCGACGGTGGCGACAGCAGCCGGCATGCACCGGTGGATCTGGGATCTCCGCGACACCCCGCCCGCTGCAACCGGCGGTCCCGGCGGCGGGGGCGGCGGCCGGCGGCCCTTGCCGATGCGCACGGGCAGCTTCACGGTGCGCCTCACCGCGAACGGGCAGACGCAGACGGCGCCGCTTCGCGTCGTTCCCGATCCCCGCACGCGGTGAGTCGCTGGCGCGTGTCCGGCGGCAATGGTAGAGTTGGCGACATCAACATCGCTACCAAGGAGCAGCTGGCGACGCTCCCCGGCATCGGAGATGCCTACGCCGAGAAGATCATCGCCGGCCGTCCCTACAAGGCCCAAGAACGAGCTGACGCAGAAGAAGATCATTCCCGATTCGGTCTACAAGAAAATCCAGTCGATGATCATCGCCAAGCAGTCGTAGCCGCGGCGATCGCCTCGCGGCCCGCGTCAATGGCACAATCCTTCGCATGAAGCGAGTCGGTGTCATGGGGGCGGGGGCGGTCGGCTGCTTTTTCGGCTCGCGGCTGGCGCGGGCCGGCGTGCCGGTGACGCTCGTGGCGCGCGCGGCTCACGCCGAGGCCATTGCCCGCGATGGCCTCGAGATCGACAGTGTCGAAGGCGCGGGGCGGGTGGCGATGACCGCCACCACTGACGTCTCGGCGCTCGCAGACTGCGACGCCGTGCTGGTCGCGGTCAAAACACCGGCCACCGAGGCGACCGCCGCACACCTGGGCTCTGTCGTGCCGCACGACGCGCTGCTCGTCAGCCTCCAGAACGGCGTGGACAACGCGTGGCGCATGCGCGCGCATGCGCCGCACCCTGTGGTACCGGCGGTGGTCTACGTTTCGGTCGAGATGCGCGGTCCGGGTGTGCTCCGCCACAACGGCGGCGGGCGCCTGATTGTCGGCGACCCGCTTGTGGACGACGGGCGTGCGGCAGCGGCCCGGGCGCGGCTGACCGAGCTCATCGAGACGTTCGTCACCGCGGGAGTCCCGTGCACCTGGGCGCCCGACGTTCGTGTGGACCTCTGGACCAAGCTCGCCACCAACTGCGCCTACAACGCGATCTCCGCGCTCGCCCGGCTGCGCTATCACCACATCACGGCGCACGAGGGGGCTCGTTCGGTGATGCGGATGGTGGTCTCGGAACTGGCGCGAGTCGCGGAAGCGGAAGGCGTACCCGTGACCGAAGCCGACCTCTGGACGGCCGTCGATCGCATCGGCCAGGCGATGCCGATGGCGCTCTCTTCGACCGCCCAGGACCTGATCGCCGGCCGCCGCACCGAGATCGACGATCTCAACGGCTTCGTCGCCCGGCGTGGCGCCGCTCTCGGTGTCGCGACACCGGTGAATCGCACGCTTCAGGCTCTCGTGCAGCTGGCCGAGGCTCGCGCCGCACGGTCCATTGGCGAATGAGGATTGGCGAATGACGATTCATTGACGATCCGGCGATTGGGGATTGCGCCATTCGATTGATGAGTGCGTCGTTGGCGATTGCGGGATCCGGGGTAATGACGATTGATGATTGCTTGCGTGGTTTGCCAGGGAATCGCTAATCGTGATTCCCACAATCCTCAATTCCCCAATGCCGCAATCGCCGATGGAATAACGCAATCCCCCATCACAAATCGTCAATGAATCGTCAATCGCCAATCCCCAATCATCAATGGACTAGGCGAGCGCCTTCCCGTAGAGCGCGAGCAAACGAGTCCAGGCCTTCTCAGCCTGCCCCTCGTTGTACACGCCCGAGTCGGGCGGGCACCAGCCATGCGCGCCCTGGTAGACCTCGATCTCGGCCTGCACGCCGGCCTTGGTGAAGGTCTCTTTCATGACGTCCTTGTCGGTCGGCGCCCGCTTGTCGTCGTTCTCCGCGATCGCGACGAGGAACTGCGCCTTGGTGGCCGCGGCTTGCAGATGCGGACTGTTCGGATTCGGGGTGACGAGCCCGCCGCCGTGGAAGGACGCGACTGCGCCGACGCGCGCAGGCACGGCTGCGGCGGTGCGGAACGCGATGGGTCCGCCCATGCAGTAACCCTGCGTGCCGATCTTGCGGTTCTTGGCGACCGACGGCTGCTGATCCAGCCAGGCGATGAAGGCCTTCGCGTCGGTCATGTTGGTGGTTTCGTTCAGCCCTTGGGCCAGCGGCATCAACGCCTTGATTTCCGTGGCCGCGCCCTTCTCGGCGGTCGGCGCCTTCTGGACGCGATAGAACGGATTAACCACGACGACCGCGTAGCCCGATTCGGCGAGCCGCTTTGCCATCTGCCGCATGGCCGGCCGCAGCCCGAAGATGTCGGGCCAGAGCAGCACACCCGGCGCGGTGCCATTGGCCGGGTAGACGAAATAGCTGTCCGCCGTGCCGTCGGGCGTCTTGATGCTCACCTCGGAGTCGGTCACTGCAACCGCGTTCAGCACGGGAGGCAGCATCATCACGACGCCGGCGCCAAGCAGCGCACCGAACTGGCGTCGGGTAACCAGTCCCCGCGCCTCGTAGTCTTCACGGTCGTGTTCGAAGTGGTCCTGATCGCACATAGTCCGCTCCTTGCGGCGAGTGACCGCCGTTCGGGTCATGTAATGGTGTCGAGCCCGCGGATTATACCGGACCTATGATTCGCCGGGATTGTGGAGTCAGCTCCGAGTCTGTTCCGTGGGATCGTCGGTACCGACGACGCTCGGCGCGGACTGTATAACCACGGCCTCCACAAAGCCCTTCATGTTGATCGACGCCCGGACACTGGCCGAGGGCACGACCATCGAGGCGGACGCTGTCCGCGGGATCGCGGCCCATCCGCGTCGCGCCGATGTGGTGGCCTCCGGGATCCTGGCGCCACACGAACCGCGCGCCGTCTCCGGGCACGCGGAGCCGCGCGAGTCCGGCGGCTCCAAGCTCGCGGGCCAGCACCATCATCGCGCGCCGCATCTGCACGTCGTCTTCGGGCGCAATGCGCCAGTCGAGCGCCACGCGCGCACGTTCAACGACGAGCAGGACTTCAAGGATGAAATCGAGGATGTAGATGTCGGCCTGGTGGTCGGAGCCGGTTACTACGGCGGGCTGCTGATTCTCGAAGCACGCTACGAGGAAGGGCTCACCAACGTCGCGACCCGGCCGGCCAGCGAGAGCTACAACAACCGGACGTTCGTCGGCATGATCGGCATCCGGTTCGGCCGCTCGGCCGGGAAGTCGGCGAAACCGGCGCGGTGAGCGCCGCCTGGTTGACCGTCAGCAGACGCCGTCCGTGCTGTGCGTGCCGTTCAGGCCTGGCCCGCTCTCGACCACATGGCGTGGACGCCGTGCCTCGCGTCTGATCGACGGTAAAGTAGACTTGCGCCCGGATGTCGCGTCCAGCTGCTCTCGCCGTGCTCGGGCTCCTTGCATTCAGCCGCGGAGCGGAGGTCCAGGCGCAGTCGCCCGGGGCTGCCCAGGAGGCGGCACTCCGCGAGCTGACGCGGAGAGACCCGACGCGGAGCGCCACAGTGGACGCGGCCGGGCTGACGCGTTCCGGCCGGCGACTGTGGGCGATCGAGCCTGCCGGCGCCGCCGATCCGGCGAAGCCGAAAGTGGTCATCCTTGGCGGACTGGACGGCACCGCCGAGAGCACCACGTCGGTGATGCGCGTGCTGGAATGGTGGTTCACGAGTCCGGATGCGGCGGTGCTCCGCGGGCAATGGCAAGTTGCGGCCGTGCCATGCGCACAGCCCGACTTCTGCGGCGACTCGCCGCCCGCAGGTCGGGGCTTACCGCTCACTTTTCCACCGGAGGGCGGTTTCTTCGACGGCAAGCTCGATCCGACGCCACAGTACGTGTGGCGGTGGGTGACGATGCAGGCACCCACGGTGGTCCTGGACGTGCGGGTCGGCTGGCCGCTGAAGTGGGAAGCGAACCCCCTGGCCGTTGCCCTGGCCGACGATACGTCGCCGGCACCCGGCGGATCGCTGGCCGCAGCCCTGGCAACGGCTGGCATCGGCCCGGCGTGGTCGGCCGCCGTCCCGGCGCTGCAACTGATTGCGAAGGAGAGTGCCGCACCCGAGGCGTTCCGCGATCTGCTGCGCAGCGCGCCCGGCGCGATTTCCCCACAGCGGACGGCGCTGCGGGGGCGGATGAGCCGATCGCCGCTGGACGTCGCCCGGCTGCTGGCGCCTCGGTACCCCGCCCAGTCGATCATGAGCTATATCCCGGCACTGGCGTGGTCCGGCGCGCTTCGCCTGGCCCAGCTCACCGGGGAGGCGCAATACCGGAACAAACCGATCGCCAACATGACGCCGTTCCTGGCGGGAACGACGCCGACGATTGCCCAGCCGTACCTGCTGACCAGCCTTGCCGGGCACCTGGCCTTCGCCGACCTGGCGGCACTCGACGGCAACAAACAGGCCGACGTGTTAGCGCAGAACGGCGCCGACTTCATCATGCCGGCGACGGAAGGTGAGATCGTACGCTTCCCGCGGCACTGGACCGACGACATGTTCATGGCCACGAGCGTCCTCGCCCGCGTCGCGGCCCGCACGAAGGACGAGCGCTACGGCGCAGCCGCGGGGCGGCTGCTGACAACCTATGCGGCCGACCTGCAGCGGCCCGACGGCCTTTTCGTCCACGCGAAAGAGGCGCCCTATGCGTGGGGACGCGGGAACGGCTTCGCTGCGTTCGGGCTCATGGAGGCGCTCACCTACCTGCCGGCCGAATGGTCCGATCGGGCCAGCGTGCTCAAGAGCTATCAGGCGCTGATGAGGGGGCTGGTCGGGCACCAGGCGCCCGATGGCATGTGGCGCCAGGTGGTCGACGAGCCTGGCAGCTACCGGGAGTTCACGGTGACGGGCATGATCGTCACGGCCATGGCGCGCGGGGTCCGCCTCGGATGGCTCGGGGCGAGTGAATTCCGGCCGGTGGTCGATCGCGCCTGGCGAGGCCTGCTCGCCCGCATTGCCGAAGACGGGACGTTGATGGACGTCTGCATCGGCACCGGCTCGGGCCCGACCAAGGACTACTACCTCACGCGCGAGGGCCTCACCGGGCCTGATGATCGCGGCGGCGCCATGGCGCTGACCGCCGCGATCGAGATGGAACTCTTGCGCCGCGCGCGGTGACCGCCCGCGGGATACCTGGTTGCGAGCGAACTGGTGAAGGGGTGGTTCTTCCGACGATTCGCGTCGGAGAGGTGCGCGACTCATTCGGGGTTATCCCTGTCGGAGGGCGGGACCGGGGTGTAGCACTCGGCGGGATCGATCTCCTGCTCGAGGATCCGGATGCCACGCTGCGCCAACCTCTCGAAGAACGGTTCCGCAGGAATATCCCGGATCGGGTTCGCCACGCCGGCCCGGCGGATCTCGCCCGACAGCACCATCTGCGCGACGATGCTCGCCGGGTAACCGACGGCGCGGCTCATCGCGAGCGTCCCCGTGTGGAGATCGCGATAGTCGACGAGCTCGTACCGGCGGGCGCTCGTCCGGCCCCGCCTCGTACCGACGACATCGACCCGCAGGATGATCATGTCGCGCTCGGTCGGGCCGTATTGCAGCTGCGGCTCCAGATGACGGCGCAGGCACTCGCGCGGCGAGAGGCCGCCGTCGCCGCGGGCGGTATCGTCGAGCAGCCCGAGCGCTGCAATCTTCTCCCAGAAGTCGCAGTGGCCGGGCCACCGCAGCGAGTAGCGGCCGGCGTTGCGGACGGTGTTGAGGATCCCGGCCTGCTCCGCGACGGCCACAGCATCGCCGTTGACGTAGGCTTCGAGTGGCCCGACACCGTCGACGGTCACGCCATGACGCCAGGCTGGCCGGAAGATCTCGTCGCGCGCGGCCACCACCTCGACGCCATTCGCGATGACGCGCGCCGGCCGCCAGTAGGCGGCGAGCACCCCTTCCCAGCTCCAGGAGATCTTGTAGTTGAGGACGTTGGTGTCCTTGCACTCGGGCGCCGGAATGCCGCTGCCGTACGAGTTCACGGTTTCCACGTGGTCGAACGCCGAGAGCACGCGCCCGAGAATCACCAGGTCGACACCGGGGTCGAAGCCCGCTTCCGGCACGATCGTGACCCCTCGAGTCCGCGCCTGGTCCTCGAGAGCCTCGACGCTCCTGGCGTAATTCGTGGTGACGAGGTGCGTGCCCGCCTCCACCGCCGCAGCGGCCACCGCGGCTTCGAACCGGAGGGGCACGAGGGTGATGGCGACCCCGATCCCGCTCGACATCAGGCGGCCGAGTTGCTCCGGGTCGCGCACATCGACGGCGGCGGCCTCCGTCTTCCTGGCGTCGATGGCGCCGAGATATTGCCCGACGGCGTGTCCGTCGAGGTCGGCTGCGATGACACGATCGACGTCCGGGGAGCGGTCGAGATCCTGGACCGCGGCACGTCCCTGAATGCCGACGCCGATGACGAGGACGGTTCGAGCCCTCACGACATCGCTCAATGTGGGCCATCCGGGGCGGACGGCGTCCGCCGGCTGACGATCCAGGCGTGCACCGGCACGCCGGCGAAGATCAGCGCCAGCCCGATGGTGGAGCGCAGAGGCCGTGCGAGCCACAGGCTGATGGTGAGCGCGAAGCAACCCGCGATGAACGCCAGCGGTACGAGGGGAAACCCCCACGTGCGATAGGGGCGCGGCAGGTCGGGCGCGCTCCGGCGCAGCACGATCACAGCCGCCGCGGCGAGGCCGAGGAACAGCCACTGGGAAAAGACATACAGCGAGTACAGATCCTCGAAGGTGCCGGTGATCGCGATCGCGCAGGCGATCGTCGTGTGCAGCAGCAGCGCGCCGCCCGGCGTGCGGAACTTGGGCGACACGCGCGCGGTGAACGGAAACAGCAGGCCGTCGCGCCCCAGGGCGTACGGGATGCGCGCGTTGGTCAGGGTGTCGGAGTTGAGGCTGCCGAGCGCGGAGACCATCATCGCCACCGTTATCCACCACGACGCGCCGCGGCCGGCCGCCGCGTCGACCAGGTCGGCGACCACCGAAGGAGAGTCGACGACGTGGGCGAAGGGGAGGATGAGGAAGACGGCGGCGTTCACGAGGAGGTAGATGACGCCGACACCGATGACGCCAGCGGCCAGCGCGCGTGGGATCGATCGCTGCGGGTCGACGACCTCCGAGCCGACATAGGTGAGGCTCGTCCAGCCCTCGTAGGCCCACAGCGCGCCGACCAGCGCGGCGAGAAAGCCCGACAGCCCGCCCGCAATGGCGACCGAGGGTGCCTGGCCTGGCGCCGCGGGCACCGGGCTCACGAACAGGGGAATCGTCACGACTGCCACGAGAACCGCCACCTTCAGCGTCGTCAGTGCCACCTGGAGGTGGCCGCCGAGCCGCACGCCGAGGTAGTTGATCGTGCCGATCGCGATCAGGACGACGACGGCCCAGACCTGCGCCGGCGTTATCGACAGGCCGCCGCCGACGGCAGGAACCAGGAGCCCCGGGCTCAGGAAGGCGGCAAACTGCAGGAGCCCGGTCGCGATCGTGGCCCCTGAGACCGGGCCCACCAGCACTGCGTGCGTCCATCCGAAGAGGAAGGCGGCCCGCTCCCCGAACGCGCGACGCATATAGGCGTATTGGCCACCTGCCTCCGGCATCGCGGCGGCGAGCTCGGCGTAGCTGAGGGCACCGAAGAGTGCCAGCAGGCCGCCCACCACCCAGGCCAGCATGACGAGGGGCACGGAGCCGGCCTGCCGCGCCATGGTGCTCGGGACGATGAAGATGCCGGTGCCGAGCATCGTGCCGACGACGATGGCTGCCGCCGCCCACGGGCCGAGGACGCGGACGAGATCGACGCGGGTCGCCCGGCTCGGAGGCGGCGAGCGAGTTCCCCTCGTGTCCAGGGTCCGCGCCATGGCCGCGATTCTACCGGGAAGCCGCCGAAAGGCCGTTAGCGCAGCGCGGCCAGCACGCGGGCCGGGGTGAGCGGCACCCGTCGCAGCCTCACCCCGGTGGCGTCGAACACGGCGTTGGCAACGGCGGCCAGCATCGGCTTGCAGATCGTCTCGCCAGCGCCGTAATGCGGCAGATCGGGCCGGTTCGGGTTGGGATCGCCATTGACCTGGACGATGTCGATCCGTTCCGGCACGTCGGCGTGGGTCAGGGTAGGCGAGGTCACCCAGTCCACGGTCGTCATCTTCTGGCCGTCGAATCTCGCCTCTTCGTGCAGCGCGCGGCTGAGTGCGTGGAGCAGGCCGCCTTCGAGCGTGCGCGTCAGCGCCTCGGGGTTGATGACCAGCCCGCAATCGTGGGCGCAGACGATTCGCTTCACCCAGACGCGGCCGGTCTTGCGGTTCACTTCGACCTCGACGATCTCGGCGACCACGGTCTGACTGCGATAGGCGTAGGCGACGCCGCGGCCGGTGAGGATCTCGCCGCTCGCGCGCGGGCCCGGTGCCGGTCGCGGTTGCCAGCCGAACTTCTCGGCTGCCGCCTTGATGCAGGCGATCGATCTGGCGCGCTTGAAGCCGCTGTCGTCGCCCGTGCCGGCTTCGATCAGCTTCAGCCGGAACGCAATCGGGTCGGCCTTCGCGGCGGAGGCGAGCTCGTCGATGAAGCTCTCCGACGCGAACGTCACCTGCGGGCCATCGGGATCGCGCAGGTTGCCGGTCCTGAGCGGCGTCTCCCACACCAGCGGCAGTGGAATCACGCTGCCGGCCATGCGGCGGTTCGCCACCGCGTACATGTCGGAGGGATACGACGCGCGTCCGGCCGCCGGCTCCTGTTTTCGTTGTCCCGTGAGCTGCGCGATCAGCACGGTGTCGTGCTCGTTGTAGCCGAGGTGATTGTGGTCGGCGGCCTTGAGGTCGTAGTCGAGGGCGACAACTGTCCCCTGCGCGTCGAGCGCGCCGCGCATCTTCGCGGCATAGGCCGGGCCCTTGGTGTCCCATGCGGTTTCTTCCTGCCGCATCCACTGCACTCGTACCGGCCGATTCAGCTCCTTCGCCAGGAACGCCGCCTCGAACCCGGCATCGTCGGCGGCGGTGCGCCCGTAGGCCTGTGGCCCCTGCATCCACACCACGCGCACGCGATCGCGCGGCATGCCAAGGAACCGGGCAACGCCGGACCGCAGCCCGTAGGACTTCATGTCGTTCGAGTAGATCGTGAGCTGATCGTTCGACGGATCCGCGAGGGCGTGCGCGGGACCGAACGCGGTGTGCCCCTGGAACGGTACGTCGTATTCGGCTTCGATCACTGACGCTGCGTTCGCGAACCCGGTCTCGACGTTGCCGACCACAACCGGACGGCCGGTCGAGGACGGCGCCGTGCTGCGCATGTACTTGAAGAGCTCGTCCGACGGCGGAAACGCCGGAGTCGCCGGCAGCTTCCAGTTCACCTTGAGCTGTCGCGCCGCCTGAACCGCCTGCTCCTCGCGCTCGAAGACGACCGCGACATAGTTGCCTTTTGTGACCACGCGCACGAATCCGGGGCGGGCTGAGACCGACGACTCGTCGACGCTGACGAGCGTCGCGCCGGCGACCGGCGGACGCACATTGCGGGCGTGGACCATACCCGGCACTTTCACGTCGACGGCCCACTTCTGCGTGCCGT
The DNA here is from genome assembly GCA_963709325.1 of uncultured Acidobacteriota bacterium. Taxonomy (GTDB): domain Bacteria; phylum Acidobacteriota; class Vicinamibacteria; order Vicinamibacterales; family UBA2999; genus VFZN01. The sequence goes on from CAVPVV010000003.1 coordinate 3,748,279, forward strand.
CCACCTTGGGCGGGATGTCGTAGCGCTGCGGCGACTTCCCGACGTTTTTCATCTGCTGCACCGGCTTGAGCGCCGCCTGTCCGGTGGTGTCGTCGATGCTCTTGCCGGTCAGCGTGACGTTGAACTTCCTGCCGCCGATCAGCTCGCCGTAGGTGACGCTCTTCGCCGCCGTGCCCTGGCCGCCGCCGGCCGACACGACGCCGTCGCTGACGGTGAGCGCGGAGACGGGTGCGCCGAGCCGCTCCGAAGCCATGTTCAACAGCACCCGGCGCGCTTCCGCCGCGACCCGACGCATCGGGTAGCCGTCGGTCTGGAGCGCGTCCGATCCGCCGGAGCCGCCTTGATCCACGGTGATGTCCGTGTTCCCCATCACGCACGCGGTCTTGTCGAACGCGATGTCCAGCTCGTCGGCCATGATCTGGCGGAACGCGGTGCCGGTGCCCTGCCCGAGATCGGTCTTGCCGACGAAGAACGTGGCGGTGTTGTCGGAGCGGATGACGATCCACGAGTCGAGTTGATGGAAATCGAGATCCGGATAGGGGCCCGGCCCCTGCGCCGCCTGATCGAAGAACGCCTCGACGGCGTCGATCGAAATGGCCGCCACCGACGCGACGAGGGTTCCCGAGGTCTTGAGAAAATCGCGGCGGAACATTACGCCATCCTCCGCGCCGCCAGCTTCACCGCGGCGTTGATCCGGTAATAGGTCATGCACCGGCAGAGGGTGTTCTTCATCCCCTCGCGAATCTGCGCGTCGGTCGGGTTCGGCGTCTTGTCGAGGAGCGCCTTGGCGGTGAGGATCTGCCCGTTCTGGCAGAAGCCGCAGGCCGGCACCTGCTCGTCGATCCAGGCCTGCTGAATCGGGTGGAGCTTCCCGCTCTGTGCCAACCCTTCGAGCGTGGTGATTTCGACGTTCTGCGCCTGCGACACCGGCCTCACGCACGAGCGCACCGCCTCGCCCTTGATCAGCACCGTGCACGCGCCACATTGACCGAGACCGCAGCCGAAGCGCGGGCCGGAGAGGTCCAAGTCGTTGCGCAGCACGTAGAGGAGCGGCGTCGACGGCTCAACGTCTACCGTATGCCGTTTGCCATTGACGACTAAGGTGATGGCGGCCATAGCCTGCCATCATAGACGAGGCCGCGTCGGCGATCGTCAAAACGCCAGTGGCCCCGCCGTAGGGCGCGTTGTCGACTCGCATCAGCTCGCCGGTGAGCCAAAACGCTCGGTCGGAAGGCTCCGAGTAAGGACCGCGCGGTTCCCAAGCACGCCGTCGCGCCGGAGACGCGGTCTACTTGAAGATGCCGAGCGCTCTCAGGATCACGATGAGGATGGCGGCGCCGGCGACCGCCACCAGCCACTGCGCGATGGCGCCAGAGGCGGCGAGCCCAAGCGCCCCAGCCAACCAGAAGCCGAGGCTCGAGCCGATGATGCCGACCAGCACATTGGCGATGAGGCCCATCTGCGCATTGGTCTTCATCACGATGCTCGCGAGCCAGCCGACGATGCCGCCGATCACGATAGTCACGATCCAGTTCATCTGACGCCTCCGGATGTTGACTTGGTGCCGCCTTCGGGCCTGAGTCTACACCTTCCAACCAGCGCTAATCCGTAGGTGGCGTGGGAAGGCGTCGAACGAATCGTCGTCCCGGGCATCAGCGAGACATCCAGTTACCCGAAAGTGCGGGGGTGTTGGCACTCCGCGCTTTCGGGGCCGCCCGTGGATCAACCGCCGAGCGCGATCGTGAGGCCGACCAGCACGAGGCCGAGTACCACCATGCCGACTCCGAAAAGCCACGGCCGGTGGCCGCTCAATCGGCCGAACGCAAAGCCGGTGACGAAGAGCAGCGCCACGGCGACAGTGTTCGACAGCCGCATCGCGGGACGCACTTCGGACACCAGCATGAAGGGCAAGGCCACCGGAAGGGTGGAGAGAAAAACCAGCAGGAACACGCCGAGCGCGCCGAGGAAATCGGTACGCGTCAACCGGCCGGCCCCGTCCGGCTCCGGCAAGCGCTGCAAGCGAGCCCGGATGCCGTCGAGTTCTGCCTCGTCGAGCAGCGACGCGACGATCGGCGGCAGCGCGTCGGTGACAATCCGGCGCGCGACCCGCTCGTCGCGCGCGTGCTTTACCGCGCGGAACGTCGCCAGGTTGCGTCCGTGCTCGGCAATGCATCCCATCAGGTAGAAGATCGCGTCGATCAGCCCCCAGGCCAGATTGCAGCCCAGCGCCCCGAGGAGCATCGTCTGCACGTCCTCGCGGCCCGCTTCGGCCACGCTGAGGGAACCGGTGAAGGTCAGGACCATGATCAGCCCGAACAGCACCTCGGAGATGCGGTCGATCGGTTCGAGGACGCGCGGCGACGATGCCATCGGAAGGCTGGCCATCTCACGCGGCCTTCGGCGGCATCAGGTACAGCGTCATCGCGAAGATCGCGTACACCATCAGCACCAGCACTCCGACGAACCATGCCGAGCGTCCGCTGTTCACGACCAGCGACGCGGTCATCGTCGCAATCAGCATCATCGCGACCGCGCCGGGCCAGAACTGCAGATCCATCGGGGCCGGCCCGAGCGGGTAGCTGAGGAGCACGAGGATCGGCGCGACGAACAGGGCAATCTGCGATGCGCTCCCGAGCGCGATGCCGACGCTCAGATCGAGCCGGTTCTTCTGCGCTGCCGAGAAGGCCGCGGCCATTTCCGCCGCTGCCCCGACCAGTGCCACGACGATGAAGCCGACGAACGCCTGGGTCATGCCGAACGCCTCGGCCGCCTGCTGCACCGACTCGACGAACACCTCGCTGACCAGCGCAACGAGCAGTGTGACCAGCGCCAGCGTCGCCAGGGCAAGTCCGAGCGGCCACGGCGCCTCCTCGTCGTCTCCTCCGTGGCTCACACTGGCGAACAGCTCCCTGTGCGTGCCCAGCGAGAACAGCATGCCGAGTCCGTACGCCACGATCAGCAGCACTGCCAGGCCGACACTCAACGCCTGCAGGAACCCGGATGCCCTCGCCTCCTCGGAACTGGCCACCGTCGAAGGGACGAGCAGGGCAATGGTGGCGAGGAACAGCAGGCCCGACTGCAGGCGCGCGCCGGCCCGGTTGAATTCCTGCACGTGGTGGCGCAGCCCGCCGATCAGGAACGACGCGCCGAGCATGAACAGCGTGTTGGTGACGATCGCTCCGGCGATGGATGCCTTTACGAGCGTGTACTCACCGGCGCGAAGCGCAGCGAGGGCGATCACCAGCTCGGTGAGGTTGCCGAGCGTCGCGTTGAGGAGTCCGCCGGCGGCGTCGCCGGTCTTGGCGGCCACCGACTCGGTCGCGTGGCTCAGGAGCGTGGCCAGCGGTACGATCGCGAGCACCGACAGCAGGAACAGCAGCGTATGCGAGTCCGGCGCCAGCCTCTCGCCGGCAAGCACCGCGGGCACGAAGATCAGCAGCCAGAGAATCGGGTTGTGCCGTATCTCGTGCCAGAGGAGCTGCATGCCCGCTAGTCTACGCACGAGGCGGCGTCTATGGCCGGAAAAACAGCCATTGCCAGCCGATCGCGAGCGTGTGGAAGTCCGTGCCGGTTCGCACGACGACGCCCGTGCTGTAGGAGATCTTGAACGACTGGCGTTGTCCGACCGGCAGCGACAGCGTCGTGCCGAGACGTGAGTTGCTGACGGCCCCGGCCGGCGCGCCTCCCTCCACCTGCGTGCTGCCGCCGGAATACCAGGTGCCATCGGCCGCCAGCCAGAGCCGCGGCTTGAACGTGTAGCTGACGTGGCCCTGGATCGCCACGACCGGGTCCTGCGTCCGGCGCAGCCCGCCGGGATAGAAATCGCCGTTGGGCGTGAAGAGCCAGACGCCCGCGTAAGCGTCGACGTCCCACGGTCCTATCGGCACCGACACCCCGGCTTCGGGCTTGAACCCCCAGCGGTGCGCGCCGAGGTTGATCAGTCTGCTGTCGTCGTACTGGCCGGTCGGGGCGATGACCGTCAGGCTGGTGCCGACGATGGTGCGGGACGGCGCCTTGATGAATTCGCGAAGGCGCATGGCGTTGTTGCCGCGCAGGTTCATCGACAGCTTGAATCGCGAATCGGCAAAGCCCTGCCGTTCGATACGCCGCGCGTCTTCCCCCACGATGCCGGTCATCGTGCCCCACGCGACGGGCAGCACCGCGGAGACCAGCGCCAGCTTTCCGAACAGGCCGAACGTCGTGCCGACGCCGAATCCGACGCCGCCGATTCGCGCTTCGACGTCCCGGATCGGGAGCGTCGGATCGAACACCACCGACCCCGTGTTCCGGGATGCCGCCACCACCACGAACGTGGTGCCGACCGGACTGGCAGAGTATGCCTTCGGCTCCATGTCCTGCGCGGACAGGGGGGCCGCGACGATCAACAGGAGCGCCGGGAGCGTGAGGCGAGAAAGGGGCAACAAGCGGGAGTGTAACTCGCGAGCGGCCGTTTTCCGTGTTGTGAGCGACGCCATCGAGGGTCGCTCCGGCGTGATCAGACCCTGGCAAACTCCACGACGACCTTGATGTCGTCCGGATCCCGGTGCAGGGCAGGGACGAACCGCTCCGGAGGTTCACGACGCGTAATCAGCCGCGACAGCCAGGTGCGATCGGCGCGGGCGAGCACCTCGCTGGCCCTGTACCAATGCCGCTTGTTGGCATTCACGCTGCCGACGACGACGTTGTTCTGGAGCACCATGGTGGCCGCGACATCGGCGGTGGAGAGTCCGGTCGTGCGGCCGCCGGTTCCGACTCCGGTCAGGCACACAATCCCTCCGGCCCCGACCTTGCGGAGCGCGTCGGCGATCACCTGCCCGACGCCGGTGCACTCGACGATCACATCGGGCTCGAAGGGCAGCTCGGACACCGCGCCGCTATGAAACGTCGCGCCAAGCGCGCGCACCAGCTCGGGTTTCAGTCCGGTCGAGACGCGGTCGAGCACATGAACCTCGAGGCCATGCTGCACGGCGACCAGCGCGGCCAGCAGCCCGATCGGCCCAGCGCCCGTGACCAGGACGACATGCGGCTCCCAGAAGGCCCGTTGTCCGACTGCCGCCACCTGCTCCCAGGCCTTGGCGACGACCGTCGTCGGCTCGAGCAGCACTCCGAGAAGGCCCAGCGACTGGTCGACGCGCATCGCATACTCCGGCTCGATGCGCCAGCGCTCCGACATGAACCCGTCGATCGCCTTGATGCCGCGTTCAGTGTACTGGCCGTTGCGGCACATGTCCCACTCGCCGACCGCGCAGTTCGGGCACGGCACGGGATCGGGACGACGGACGATGCCGACGACGAGATCGCCGGCCCGAAGGCTGCGGCTGGAACCGGGGTCGATGACGCGGCCGAGTGATTCGTGACCGAGCACCAGGCGGGTTCGCCCGGGAGGCGCCCAGCCGTATTTGCCCTCGACGATTTCGACGTCGGTGCCACACACGCCGACGGCGATGGCTTCGACCAGCACCGACCCGTCGCGCATATCGGGCTCGGCCACGTCTTCGAGGCGGGCGGTCTCTGGCCTGTGGGGTTCGACGGTGATCGCCTTCATGTGGGGTGTCTCTCTCAATATTTCACGAGTGGGCGCTGTTGACGCACCTTCCACACCGCTCCGGTCGTGGTCCCAAACCTACTCGAATGCACGGAGTGCCGCTACTGAGCGCGGGCGCGCATCGCGGTGATCACATGATTGGTGATCTTTGCGCCGAGCAGCGTCTTGAGCCCGGCCGGCGAGAGATCGAAGCTCACGGCCTTGGCGCTCTTGATCGCGGCGATGAGGTTTTCGTCGTCGAGGCCAGCGGCGCGCAAATCGATCACGTCCTTGTTCGTCATCGTCGCCGCCTGTTCTGACGCCACCGACGGCGCTGGGGGTGGTCCGGTCGGTGTTGCCGCGCGCTGCGAAACCGGACGCGCCGGCGTCATCATCTTGGCCTGCTGATAGAGTTCCGCCAGCCGCGCGTACGAGGCGACGCTCTGCTGAATGCGCGCGCCGGCGTCGACGACGTATTTCTCGTTCGGGTTCTGCTGGACAGCCTGCAGGACGAGGCGATTGGCGAGCGAGAGGCGCGTCGACTGATCCTCGAGCTCGTTCGACTCGTAGGCGATGGCCTCGTGCGCGACCGCGAGATTGTGCAGGCGATACGAGTCCTTCTTGCGATCGCGATGCGGTTTGAGCGATTCTAGCGCCGACAGCCACTCCTGCCAGCGCCGGTTTCGCGCGATGTCGTTCAAGTCGTCCACCTCGTCGCTGCGCGCGAGCAGCACGCGGACTGGTTCGCGGCCGGGCGACACCCGGCCCGCGGCCCGGCGGACCGCGTTGTCGATGAGCATGTCCTCGACCGCCGCACGCGACGGCGGACCAGCGTTCACCAGATGCTCTTCCTGAACCGTGTAGCGCGCGCTCTCGTCGGCGAGCGGCGAGCCGCCAGCCTGGCGCTTCACCTCGATGCGGAGCCCTGCCGCGCCGTTAATCACGACCGACGGCTCGTTATGTCCATATTCGTAGACGGGCTCCGTCTTGTAACGCCCGTCCTTGTCACGCACTTGTTTGGTGCCGATCTGCCGCTGCTCTGACACATATTTCGTGCTGCTGCGGCGCGACTCGTTCCATTCCGTCACTGTTGCGGTGACGACGAAATCACCTGCGCTCGGCACCACGTTCAGGCGCGAATCGTTGTCAGTCAACTGACGGCCCAGCAGCTCGCGCACGCGGTCTACGACGCGGGCCGGAGCCGGGCTGGTGTTCTGCACCTGCAGCTCCACGGTGCCCGGCGGCAGCAGCAAGGCCGGCGGCACGATCGGCGACAGCGTGATTTCGGCGGTCTCGGCGAAGATGCCGCGGCGGAACTGGGCCGAGGCCGTAGCCGTAAAGGAGAGCACCACGACGAGTGAGAGGAGCGCGCGTCGTTGAGTCACGATCGGGCCACGTTACCGCAGCCCGAAGAAGATTTCCACGGAGAGCCGTCGGACGCCGCTCCTGTCCATGCGTCCGCGGGCAGTCACGTGCAAGACCCCCGGCTGACTTCTCTGCGCAGTCAGTGCGCGGTGCGATCCCACAGATGGAGCACAGCTCGCCGGCGCGTTCGATCTCGTGGCGGACCGCCCTGGCTCGTGCCGTCAAGAAAGTACACTGGAGGCCATACTCGAAGAAGAATCGTGAGCGCAGGACCGAGGTGATGTATGGAATCGACAAGGATTGCGGCAATCGCCGGGGCCACCGCGCTGATCGGCTTTGCGCCCCTCGTTGCGGCCCAGCAGCCGGCACCGTCCGGTGGCGACAAGCCGGACCCCGTCGCGGCTCTCAAGCAGTCGATTGGCGAAGGGACCAAGAAGCTCGCGCAGTACGAGTGGATCGAGACGACCGTCGTCAGCCTGAAGGGAGAGGAAAAGGCCCGCAAGCAGAATCGCTGCTATTACGGCGCGGACGGCAAGGTGCAGAAGGTCGCGATCGGCGACGCGCCGAAGGCCGAGCAGGGTGGCGGCGGTGGCCGGCCCGGGAAGAGAGGCGGCGGCGCGGTCAAGGGCAAGATCGTCGAGAACAAGAAGGAGGACATGCAGGAGTACATGCAACAGGCCGCGGCGCTGATCCACTCCTACGTGCCGCCGCAGCCGCAGCAGATTCAGGCCGTCAAGGATGGTGGCCGCCTCGCGGTGAACCCGCAGCCCGGTGGCAAGGCGCGAATCGAGATGAAGCAGTACCTGAAGCCTGGTGACTCGCTGACGATTGACGTCGACACCGCCGCCAACCGCCTGCTCGGCCTCGGAGTCAACAGCTACCTGGACAAGCCGGACGAACCCGTCACGCTCGCCGTCCAGATGAACTCGCTGCCCGACGGCGCTCTCTACGCAGCGCAGACGACGCTCGACGCCAAGGCCAAGAACATCCGGGTGGTGATCACCAACTCGGGCCACAAGCCGGTGGCGCGCTGAACCGCGCGCTGGCGACGTCCGCCAGGGACTTCGAACGATCCCGGACCGTCCACCGTCCAATTCGTGATGCGGAACATCCGATACGCCCTGCGCTCCCTCAGCCGGCAGCCGGTGTTCACCCTGGTCGCCGTGCTCACGCTCGCCATTGGCATTGGCGCGAACACGGCCATCTTCAGCCTGCTGTACCAGATTCTGCTGAAGCCGTTGCCCTACGCCGACCCGGATCGCCTGGTGTTCGTCTGGAACAGCTACCCGAAGACGGGCCTGGGTCAGGCGAGCGTGTCGATCCCGGATTACCTGGACCGCAGGGAGCAGGCTCCAGCTCTGGCTGACGGAACGCTCTTCACGCAGCGAAGCGTCAGCCTGGTCGAGGGGGGACCACCCGAGCAGGTCAGGGCCTTGCGGGTCACCCCCTCGTTCTTCTCGACGCTGGGCCGTGACCCGTTGCTCGGCCGGAAGTTTTCCGAACAGGACGCCCAACCCGGCGCCGATCAGTTCGCGATCCTCACCTACGGCCTGTGGAGCGCGCGTTTTGGCTCGGACCAGGGCATTGTCGGGCGCGACGTCCGCATCGACGGCACGCCCTACCGCGTCGTTGGTGTGCTTCCTGCTGACTTCGAGCTGCCCTCCCGCGATGTGTCTCTGCTGGTGCCCTTTGCCTTTTCCGACCGGGATCGGTCCGACCAGAGCCGCGGCAACGAATTCAGCGCCATGGTTGGGCGCCTCGCGCCAGGCGCGACGAGGGAGCAGCTGGACGCCCAGATGAAGGCCATCGTCGGGCGCGTTGCGGCCCGCCTGCCGGAGCGCCGCGGCTTCATCGAGACGAGCGGCTTCACGGGCTATACCGTGCCGATCCGCGATCAGCTCGTCGGCGACATGCGGACTCCGCTCCTGGTGCTGCAGATCGGCGTCGCTCTCGTGCTGCTCATCGCCTGCGTGAACGTCGCGAACCTGTTGTTGATGCGGGCGACCGGGCGTCAACGCGAGGTCGCGATCCGCACTGCCATCGGCGCCGGCCGCGGGCACCTCGTCCGCCAGATGCTGACCGAAGGCCTGGTCCTGGCCGCCCTCGGCGCGGTGGCCGGGCTGCTCATCGGCTACGCCGGGCTGCGTGCTCTGATCGCCCTGGTGTCGTCTCAGCTGCCGGTCGCGCCCGACGTATCGCTCGATCTGCCGGTCCTGGTGTTCACGATCGTCGTGGCCGTCGCGACGGGATTGGTCTTCGGGCTCGTCCCGGCATGGTCGGCCATCGGCGCCGAGCCGGAAACCACCCTGAGGGACGAGAGCGGGCGCACATCGGCGACGCGTCACACCGGTCTGGCGCGCGCGGCGCTCGTCGTATCCGAAGTAGCGTTTGCGGTGATGCTGCTCGTCGGCGCGGGCCTGATGGTCAAGAGTCTGGCGCGGCTGCAGGAGGTGAACCCGGGCTTCTCCGCGGAGAACGTGTTGACCGCCCAGCTCGCGTTGCCAGGGCCGCGCTATCCCGATCCCGCGACGCGCAAGACGTTCTGGACCCGGCTCGTCGACGAGGTTGGACGTCTCCCGGGCGTGACCGCGGTGGGTCTCACCACCAACGTGCCGTTCAACGGCATGGTCGGCTCGGGCTCGTACGACATCGTCGGCTACACCCCGCCCGCCGGTCAGGCTTCCCCGCACGGCCGTCAGGAAATCGTCGGCGGCGACTACTTCCGGGCGATGCAGATCCCGCTGGTTCGAGGCCGCTTCTTCAGCGATGCCGACGATACCGACAGCCCGCCGGTCGTCGTCATCGACGAGTATCTGGTCAACCGGTACTTCAGGGACAAGGATCCGATCGGCCAGCGGATTAGCGGCGGCGGGCCAACCTCCAAGGTGTTCACGATCATCGGCGTCGCCGGCACGATCAACAGCATCGATCTCGGCCAGCCGGTGGAGAAGGAGCGCATCTACTACACGATGCGCCAGCAGCCGTTCGCCAGCATGGGGCTGGTCGTCAAAACCGGCCTCGATCCCACGACGCTGGTTCCGTCGGTTCGCGAGGCCGTTCGCGCAATCGACCCCGAGCAGCCAATCGCCGACGTGCGGACGATGGACCAGTGGATCAGCCAGTCCCTGGGGACCCGTCAGGCGCCGGCGGTGCTGCTGGCGCTCTTCGGTGGTGTCGCGCTGGTCCTGGCCGGCATCGGCATCTACGGCGTCCTGGCGTTCGGCGTCGCGCAGCGGACGCGTGAGTTCGGCATCCGCCAGGCACTTGGCGCTAACCAGGACGCGATCGTCGGGATGGTCCTGGCGCAAGGGGTGAAGACGGCCCTGGCTGGCATGGCCCTCGGGCTCGTCGGCGCGTTGGCGGTGACGCGCTTTCTCGAGAGCCAGCTCTTCGGCGTGGGGACCCGCGATCCAATCGTCTTTGCGGGAGCGGCTGGAGTTCTGCTCGCGGTTGCCCTGCTGGCCTGCTACCTGCCCGCCCGAGCCACGACCCGGATCGATCCCGTGACGGCGTTGCGGGACTCCTGAATTTGCTTCGCGGCCGCCCTGGCTGCTACTCGCCGCGCTCTCTCCGCGGACATGAGCTCACAGGCGAGAGCGCTCTCTCCTCGATTGGAAGAGCTGACCGTGCAGGCTCTAGCGATGCAATACACTGTTGGGCTTCCGGACCCAACCGTCAGGCCGCATTTGTCGAGGCAGTGTCATGCACAAGCGCGTTGTCGGGAATCGATGGTTCACAGCGGCCGCGGTGGTCGCGGCAGCGACGGCGGCCGGCTGCTCGGCGCCGCCGGCCAGTCAGGCGCCCTCGTCTACCGCGGCTATCGATCGCACGGTGCTGCCCATTCGAACGCCAGCCGTCCCCAGCATCACCGAAATGGACGCGCGAAAGGCCACCGCGCCGCCGCGCTTCGAGGTGAAGGCGCCAGACAGCGCCCCCAACGTCGTGATCGTTCTGATCGACGACATCGGTTTCGGCAGCTCGTCGACCTTCGGCGGGCCGATCAACATGCCGACGCTCGACCGGCTGGCCGCCAACGGCCTGAAGTTCAACCGCTTCCACACCACCGCTCTCTGCTCGCCGACGCGAACCGCCCTCCTGACCGGGCGCAATCACCACGTCAACAACGCCGGCGCCATCATGGAGCTCGCGACTGCCTTCCCGGGCAACACCGGGGTGCGACCGGACAGCGTCGCGCCGCTGGCCGAGATCCTGCGGCTGAACGGGTACAGCACCGCCGCGTTCGGCAAGTACCACGAGACCGCCCCGTGGGAAGTGTCGGTGTCCGGGCCGTACGACCGCTGGCCGACCCGGTCGGGGTTCGACAAGTTCTACGGCTTCATCGGCGGCGAGACCAACCAGTGGGCCCCGGCCATCTACGACGGCGTGGTCCGCGTCGAGCCGCCGCGCGACCCGAACTACCACTTCACCACCGACATGACCAACCAGGCGATCGGCGTGGGCGCGGTTCCAGCAATCGATGACCCCGGACAAGCCGTTCTACATGTACTTCGCGACCGGCGCGACGCATGCGCCGCACCACGCGCCGACGGAGTACATCGGCCAAGTACCGCGGAAAGTTCGATGGCGGTTGGGACAAGCTCCGCGAGGAAACCCTGGCCCGGCAGATCAAGCTCGGTGTCGTGCCGACGGGCACCGAGCTGACCGCCAGGCCGGCCGAGATTCCGGCCTGGGATTCGATGTCGGCCGACCAGAAGCGGCTGTTCGCGCGCCAGATGGAGGTGTTCGCCGGCTTCGGCGAGCACACCGATCACGAAGTCGGGCCGCCTGGTCCAGGCCATCGAGGACATGGGCCAGTTGGACAACACGCTCTTCATCTACATCGTCGGCGACAACGGCGCCAGCGCCGAAGGCGGGCCGGACGGCAGCTACAACGAGATGCTGGCTCTCAACGGCATCGTGAGCGACGTGTCGTCGCAGCTCGGTCACATCGACGAGTGGGGCGGACCGAACACCTATCCCGCACTTCGTCGTCGGCTGGGCGCACGCCGATGAACACGCCGTTCCAGTGGACCAAGCAGGTCGCGTCGCACTTCGGGGGCACGCGGAACGCGATGGTGATGCACTGGCCGACGCGGCATCAAGGCCAAGGGAGAGCTCCGCTCGCAGTTCCACCACGTCATCGACGTCGCGCCGACCGTGCTCGAGGCGGCGAAGCTTCCCGAGCCGAAGAGCGTGAACGGCACCAAGCAGCGCCCGATGGACGGCGTCTCGATGCTCTACGCCGTCGACCGATGCCAAGGCGCCGGGCGAACGGCACACACGCAGTATTTCGAGATGTTCGGCAACCGGGCGATCTACCACGACGGATGGGTCGCCGCCGACGCGCCACTCGATTCCGTGGCTGGTCGCGCCAGCTGCCCTCGGTTCAGCGACGACCAGTGGGAGCTCTACAACGTGGACGAGGACTTCAGCCAGGCGCAAGGACCTGGCGGCCCAGAATCCCGCCAAGCTCAAGGAGCTGCAGGCGCTGTTCGACAAGGAGGCCGATCCGGAACCACGTCTACCCGATCGACGACCGCCGGGTGGAGCGCTTCGACGCCTCGATCGCCGGCCGGCCCGACCTGATGGGGGCGCGCACGTCGCTCGACTCTCTACGAAGGCATGACCGGGATCATGGAGAACGCCTTCATCAACGTGAAGGGCCGCTCCTACAACGTCACCGCCGACGTCGAGGTGCCGGCCGGCGGCGCGAACGGTGTCATCATCTCGCAGGCCGGTCGCTTCGGCGGGTGGAGCCTGTACATGAAGGGCGGCCGGGCCCACTACGTCTACAACTTCGGCGGCCTGCAGCGCTTCACCGCGTCCTCGAAGACGCCGCTACCGCCAGGCCGCCACACGCTGCGTTACGAGTTCAAGTACGACGGCGGACCACCGGGATCCGGTGGCACGGGACGGCTGCTCGTCGATGGCCAGCCCTCCGGAGAGGTCCGGGTCGAGCGCACCATGCCCTTTGCCTTCTCGGCCGACGAGGGGGCTGATGTCGGCGTCGACAACGAGACACCGGTCACCGAAGAGTACGCCGAGGGGAACAACCGCTTCACCGGCCGCATCCTCAAGGTGACGGTCGACATAATCCCGCCGCCGAAGTCGTAAGCCATTGCGGCTCAGGCGTGGCATTGCATTTTCGTGGCGCAGTCTCATAAGCTCACTCACCAGCTTAAAAAACTTAGGTGTTCATGGGCGCCGGTGTTGCGAGATCGTTGGGGGAAGCTAGCCGGCGTGAGCCTGTCGCGTCGGGGGCCTGACACACGCGACGATTCGTGAGTAACCCAGGATATGAATGCACTGTTGAAGCTGCTCATGGTCGCTGCCGTGGCTGCAGGATCGGCAACGGCCGCGGCGGCACAGCCGTCAGAGCCCGCTCCCTCCGCTCCGGCCGAGACGACGATCGCGTCAGAGCTCGAGCAGTCCGCCGCCAACCCTGAGCAGTCGCCGCCGCCCTCGACTCGGCAGGCGGCGATCGAAGAGGAGCAGGCGGCGAAAGCGGCAAACCCGGAGCCCTACACCGCGGGCAAGGCCGAGCTGCTCTTTCGCCGGGTGGATACCATCCTGGAAGGCGGGACGCTGCGGTGGCACCCGTTCTTCGACAGCGCGTACAACGGCGGCGGGTTCACGCTCGGCGTCGGCCACGCCAGCTACGTGAGCGCGTACAACTACATCGACGTGCGCGGCAGCTACTCGATACTGGGCTACAAGCGCGCCGAGGCGGAGTTCGTCGCGCCGCGGCTGTTCGACCGCCGGGCTCACCTGTCGGTGTTGGGCGGTTGGCGCGAGGCGACACAGGTCGGGTTCTTCGGCATCGGCACCGACACGTCGATTGACGACCGCACGAACTTCCTGTTTCAGCAGCCGTACGGCTCGGCGCTCTTCACGATTTTCCCGACGCGCAAAGTCCTGATGCTGCGCGGGGGTGTCGAGTTCACGCAGTGGTCCCAGCAGCCCGGTGAGGGTTCGTTCCCTTCGGTCGAGGAACGGTACACGCCTGAGACGCTCCCCGGGCTCGGCGCGAAGGTCAACTACCTGCACACCCAGGGCACCGTTGGGCTCGACTGGCGCACTTCCCCGGAGTACAGCCGCCGCGGCGCCTACCTCGGCGTCACCCTGCACGATTACAAGGATCAAGACGAGGCATTCGGCTTCCAGATGGTCCAATACGAGGGAATTGCGCACCTCCCCATCCTGCGCGAGTCCTGGGTCCTCTCGTTCCGCGGCCGCGTCCAGACCGCGGTCGAGAAGGACGGTCAGGATGTGCCCTTCTTCATGCTGCCGGCGCTCGGCGGAGGGTCCACCCTGCGCGCCTACAGCAGCTGGCGGTTCCGCGACGACAACAGTCTGCTGCTGCAGGCGGAGTGGCGCATCATGGTCAATCGCTACCTCGACCTGGCATTCTTCTACGATGCCGGCAAGGTCACCGCGCACAGGTCGGATCTCGACCTCGATGGGCTGAAGGACGATTATGGCTTCGGTGTGCGCTTCCACGGGCCGTTCTCGACGCCCCTCCGTATCGAGGTGGCCAGCAGCCGCGAAACCCGATTCAATTTGATCTTCGCGATGTCCTCCGCGTTCTGAGGTCACCCTGCCATGTTCATGTCGCATGTGTCGTCACGCGCGCGTCGAGTCGGAATCCTGGCGCTGTCGGTTGCGGCGATTGGCGTGTTCGCTCCTGGTGCCGCGACCCAGAGCGTGCGCTTTTATGCCGACGATCCGATCGCGCGCGAGCCTGAATCGCAGGACGCGGCGAAGGTGTCCGTGCTACGACCACTCGCAGATGTACGAGCTGGTCTACAACCTGTTCATCAATTCAGGCCAACAGCCGAGCGGCCTGCGTGCGAAGAACATCAATACGATCGACGAGGTGCCCGACTCCAGCTGGTTCACCAACCGGATCGGGGCCAGGACGCTCACGAATGAAGAGCTGACCAGCGGCCCCAATGTCGGCGCGCCGCCCGACCCGTCGAAATGGGTGCTGATCCGGGAAAAAATCTCGGGCGTTCACCCGGGCTTCACAGCGAGGGACGCCAGAGGAGAGACGTGGTTCCTCGAATTCGATTCGGAGCACTACCCCGAAGGCGCTACGGCAGCCGTCCAGATCGCGACCAAGGTTTTCTGGGCGCTCGGCTACAACCAGGTGGAATCGTTCCTGACGACGTTCGATCCGCGCAAGACCTCGATCGACCCGAAGGCCACCATTCGCCGCCCGAACGGCAAGAGAACGCCGTTCACCCGAGACGACATGAACGCCGTCCTCGAGACCAGCGCCCGCAGCCCGGACGGGAGCTATCGCGTGATCGCGGGCCGCCTGTTGCCCGGCAAGATTCTCGGCCCCTACCGGTACGATGGCACCCGCGGTGACGATCCCAACGATCTCGTGCCGCACGAGCACCGGCGCGAGTTGCGGGGGCTGCGCGTCTTCGCGGCGTGGACGAACCTCACCGACTTCAAGGCCCAGAACACGCTCGACACGCTGGTCACCGAGAACGGCAAGGCGATCGTCAAGCACTACTTGCAGGACGTCGGCTCCACCTTCGGGATGTGCAACGACTTTCACGAGTGGGACCTCAGCTGGGAATACTTCTTTGAAGGTGGTCCGTCCAAGAAGCGTCTCTTCACCCTCGGGTTCGGGCTGAGCCCGTGGCAGACCGTCGACTATGTCGAGTACCCCTCCGTCGGCAAGTTCGAAGGCAAGGTCTTCGATCCGAGAAAATGGCGGCCGCAGACGCCAACCCTGGCCTACATGGAGATGCGCGACGACGACGCGTTCTGGGCGGCGAGGCGGATTGCGGCCTTCACCGATGACATGATCAGGACGGTCGTCCACACCGGGCAGTTCAGCGATCCAGCGGCCGAGAAGTACCTCGCCGATGCGCTGATCCAGCGTCGGGACACGATCAAGAAGATTTACCTGACGGAGGTGAATCCGATCGTCGCCCCGCGCCTCGACGCGAAGGGACTGACGTTCGAGAACGCGGCGGTCGCTGCCGGCGTCTTTCAGGGCTCCGTGGCGTACCGGGCCTCGTGGATGGTCTTCGACAACGCGACCGGGGCGACCCGGCCACTGGCCGAGACGAAGAGCGAGACGACGACAATCGCGGCGCCGACCGGCCTGCCGTCGACCGGCTTCGTGGCCGTGGACGTCGCCGCGGACAGCGACACGTACCCGACGTGGAAACAGCCAGTGCGCGCCTACTTCAGCCAGAACGGTGGCAACTGGAAGCTGGTCGGCCTCGAGCGGCTGCCGGAGAATCTGCCTGCCGGCGCGGCCCGCGACAAGACGCATTGACGAAGTCGCGCCCGCCCGCCCACGCCGCCGATGAGTAGCTGACGACACATCGATGTTTCCTTCTGGCATGGGGGATGCGGGTACCTGCACACGGTGGTCGGTCTTCGGCCCTGCAGGGCGGCGTCTTCCGCTGCTTCGCGATACGGCAAGCGGCGATCACTGAAAGAGTTGCGAGCGGCACCCGCGGCATGGCGCTGCTCGGAGGTGCGGGAGGCGACCCCGGCCGGCCGGAGCGTCCCCCGATTATTCGTGCGCAATCCGAGGGGCAGGCATCATGAAGACATCCAATCCGTCCATTTTCGACGATGTCAACGAACAGCGCCGCCTGAACGAAGCCCGCGAGAACGGTATTCCCTGGAAGAAGTGGGGACCGTACCTGAGTGAGCGGCAGTGGGGAACCGTCCGCGAGGACTACAGCCGCGACGGCAACGCGTGGAACTACTTCTCGCACGACCAGTCCCGCTCGCGGACCTACCGCTGGGGCGAAGACGGGTTGGCCGGCGTCTCGGATGATGGCCAACGGCTGTGCTTCGGGCTCGCGCTCTGGAACGGCGAGGATCCGATTCTCAAGGAACGCCTCTTCGGCCTCACCAACAGCGAAGGCAATCACGGCGAAGATGTGAAGGAGTACTACTTTTACGTCGATTCGACGCCGACGCACTCGTACATGAAGTACCTGTACAAGTATCCGCAGCGCGTCTTCCCGTACGTCGATCTCATCGAGACGAACCGCTTGCGCACGCGCGAGGACTTCGAGTACGAGCTGATCGACACCGGTGTCTTCGCCGACAACCGCTACTTCGACGTCTTCGTCGAGTACGCCAAGGGCGGTCCCGACGACCTGCTGGTGCAGATCACGGTCCACAACCGGGGACCCGAACCGGCGACGCTGCACCTCCTTCCGACGCTCTGGTTCCGGAACACCTGGTCCTGGGGTGACGAGGTGGCCCGCCCCATCCTGCGCGAGACCGCCAGCGCCATCGTCGTCGAGCATCAGGAGCTCGGGCCCTACACCCTGGCGTGCGACGGTTCGCCCGAGCTGTTGTTCACCGAAAACGAGTCGAATACCGAGCGGCTGTGGGGAGAAGCCAACCGCACTCCGTACGTCAAGGACGCGTTCCACCGCTACGTGATCGACGGCGATGTCGGCGCCGTCAACCCGGAGCGGACCGGGACCAAGGCGGCGGCGCACTACATCCTCACCGTGCCCGCGGAGGGCGCGCAGGTAGTACGGCTGCGGCTGGCGTCCGGCGAGGCGGAGGCGCCCTTCGGCGCGTCGTTCGCGGAGATCTTCGGCAAGCGGCTCGCCGATGCCGACGAGTTCTACGACCGGATCACGCCGCCTTCGCTCAATGCGGATCAGCGCCGCGTCCACCGGCAGGCGCTGGCCGGCATGCTGTGGACCAAGCAGTATTACTACTACGACGTGGATCGCTGGCTGAAGGAGCGGGGCACCCACCCGCTCACCGGCACCGGCGACCAGGCGCCACGGAACGCCGAATGGTTCCACATGCTCAACGGGGACATCATCTCGATGCCCGACAAGTGGGAGTATCCGTGGTACGCGGCGTGGGACCTGGCGTTCCACACCCTGGCGTTGTCGCTCGTCGACTTCGACTTCGCCAAGGAGCAGCTGCTCCTGATGCTCCGCTCGCTCTACAGCCATCCCAACGGCCAGATTCCCGCCTACGAATGGAACTTCAGCGACGTCAACCCGCCGGTGCACGCCTGGGCCACGCTGTTCCTGTACACGATGGAGAAGGACCTCGGACGCGAGGACATCGATTTCCTCGAACGCTCGTTCCAGGGGCTGACGCTCAACTTCAACTGGTGGGTGAACCGCAAGGATCCCCAGGGCCGCAACGTGTTCGCCGGCGGCTTCCTCGGGCTCGACAACATCGGGGTCTTCGATCGTAGCGCGCAGCTGCCGACCGGCGGCGCGCTCGAGCAGGCCGATGGGACCGCGTGGATGGCGTTCTACTGCCAGAACATGCTGGAGATGGCGCTGATTCTCGCCGACAGGGATCCAGCCTACGAGGAGGCGGCATTCAAGTACCTCGAGAACTTCGTCTGGATCGCTTATGCGATGGATCGGATCGGCGAGCACGGCGACGAGATGTGGGACGAGGAGGACGGCTTCTACTACGACGTGCTTCGGCTGCCCAATGGCGAGGCGTTCCGGCTGAAGGTCCGCTCGATGGTCGGGCTCCTGCCGCTCTGCGCGAGCACGGTGATCGAGGCGGGTACCGCCGCCAAGCACCCACGCCTGATGGAGTTGATCGCGCTGTTCCGGAAGCGCCACCCCCAGGTGGTCGCCAAGGTCGCGCCGACCACCGAGGGATTCGTCGGCGTCGGCAATCGCCGCCTGCTCTCGCCGCTCTCGAAGGACAAGCTGACGCGGATCCTGCACTACCTCCTCGACGAGAACGAGTTCCTGAGCCCGTTCGGGATCCGATCGCTGTCACGCGTCCATCGCGATCACCCGTTCGTCTTCAATTCCGGCGGCCAGCAGTACCGCGTCGAGTACCTGCCGGCCGAATCGAACACCGGGATGTTCGGCGGCAACTCGAACTGGCGCGGTCCAATCTGGATGCCGGTCAACGGGCTGATCGTCCGCGGCCTGCTGCATCTCTACTCGTTCTACGGAGACGATTTCACCGTCGAATGCCCGACCGGCTCGGGGAACCGCCTGACGCTGTTCCAGGTGGCGGAGGAGATCACGCGCCGGCTGAGCTCGATGTTCCTGCGCGACGCGAGCGGCAAGCGGCCGGTGTACGGCGGCACGTCCGTGTTCCAGGACGACCCGCACTGGCGCGACTACATCCTCTTCTACGAGTACTTCCACGGCGACAACGGCGCCGGGCTCGGCGCAAGTCACCAGACGGGCTGGACCGGAATCATCGCGCGGCTGATGGACGTCTTCGCGCGGATGAAACCTGCCGACATCGTCGCCGCGCCGATGCGCGAGGTCGCCGAGCGGCTGGTTCGCGAACAGGTCGGAGGAACCCGATAACACGGGGGTTCAAGTCAGGAAGATTCAAGACACTACGTGAAGAGCACGCCGGGTGCGAGTTTGCCGGTGGGGTCGAGTGCGCGCTTGACGGCTCGCATCTCCTCGATGCCGCGCTCGCCGTAGAGCTCCGCCAGCAGCTGCTGCTTGAGCCGGCTGCGGCCGACGCCGTGTTCGGCGAGCGGCGCGCCGCCCATCGCGATCACGCCGCGGGCGATCTCGAAGATCGCCTGCCGGCCGGCCTCGACGTCCGCGAGCGACCGCGGGATCAGGTTGGGGTGCAGGTTGCCGTCGGAGAAATGGCCCCAGATCGCGCAGTCGAGACCGCGCCGGGCGAATGCGTCGCGGTAGAGCCGCAGCGAATCGGCGAGCCGATCGAACGGCACCACCGGATCGGCTGCCGTCTTCTGGATCTCGGGATGGACGCGTGCTTTGGCGGCGCCGACCAGTGCGTTGATACTCGCCGGCACCGCCTCGCGCAGTCCGAACAGCCGCTCGGCGCCGCGGTCATCGTCTGGGAGTGCCACGATCGGATCGTCGGTGACGCCGGCGGAAGCGAGCCGCGACTCCAACGTCTCGAGCGTGGCGTCTTCGCCGCCGGTCACCTCGATCTGGACCAGGAGCAGTACCGAACCCGGGCCCGGACGCGGAGTCCGGGCACGCGCGAACGCCTCGTCGGGGACGGCGGCCAGCGAGCGCGCATCCATGTACTCGACGGCCGACACCTCGAGTGCTCCTCGCCTCCCACTACCGGCGGCGACTCGGGTTTGGGGCGCAGCCGCAGGACGGCGTCGGCCGATCGACTCCGAGCACAGGGCGACTGTGAGCGCGATTGCCTGTTCATCCTCTGCACAGCGGACCAACGCCACCAGCCGCGGCGGCCGCGGCACGACGCGCAGTCGCGCGGCGGTGATCACGCCCAGCGTTCCCTCCGAGCCGATGAACAGGTCGATGAGATCCATCCCCGGCGCCGCGAAGTAGCCGGCGGAGAGCTTGGCGACCTCCGGCATGCGAACGGCCGGGACCCGAACCCGCACCGCCGTTCCGTCGCTCGCCTCGATCGTGAATCCGCTTTCGGAATCCGCGAGAATCCGGCCCCGCTCGAGATCCAGCACGTCGCCGCTGGCGAGCACGACCGTGATCGCCTCCACCCAGTCGCGCGTCGAGCCGTACTTGAACGTGGCCGCGCCGGCCGCGTTGGTCGCAATCGTGCCGCCGACAAAAGCGCCGTCGTAAGTCGGAACCGGCGGGTAGTACAGGCCCGACGCCGTCAGCGCCTGTTGCAGCACCGCGAGCGGAACACCGGCGCCAACATGAACGCAGCCGTCCGCGGGGACGCCGATCGCCGACAGCGCGCGCGTGCTGACGAGCACCTCGCCGCGCGGCGTGGCGCCGCCGGTCAGCGAGGACTGCGCGCCAATCGCAAGGACCCGATCGGATGCGGCAACGATGGCGGCGACTTCGGCTTCGTCGTGGGGGAACACGATGCCCGGCGAGCTCCCGCCCGGCACATGTGCGGCGTCGCTCAGGAACGAGGCAAGGATGGCGGGATCGTGTTCAATCGGAGGCACCCCCGCCGGCCGCGGCCGTCTCGCCCACAGGCGCGAAGTCACCAGCCGATTCTGTCGCAGTTCGGACCAACGGCATTGCTTTGAGCCCTCGGGCTTTGAGCCCGCGGGCTTTGAACCTCTGCGAGAACCGTCGTGTTGACCGGTCGGGATATCGAAATCAACGCGGCCAGGATTCGAGCCGTCCTGTTGCATCCGATCTTGGCCGCCGACTCCGAGGACGAGGACGCTAAACCGGCCGCGGACGGCGCCGAACCGTGAGCTGATGATCGGGCCGGGCGCGCACCGGCTAGCGCTTGCGGCAGCGCTCCTTCACCAGCGCCATCACCGACGCGATGGCTGTCTCGATCGACCAGGAGTCGGTATCGATCGTCAGGTCGGCCGGCTCGGGAGGTTCGTACACCGTCAGCCCCGATAGCGTGGATTCCCGCGCGTACAACCCCTTCACATCACGAGCGCGCAGCGTGGACACCGAGGCCTTGACGTAGATCTCGGTGAACCGGCCCGGCGGGAAGAGCGATCGCACCGCGTCCCGATCCCGCGCGAACGGCGACACGAACGTGCACAGCACAATGTGGCCGGCCTCGAAGAACAGCCGCGCGACCTCGCCCGCCCGCCGGACGTTCTCGGCACGGTCGCTTGGGCTGAACCCGAGATCGCCGTTGAGCCCGTGGCGGAGCTGATCGCCATCGAGGAGCATCGTTCGATACCCCTCCGAGAACAGCTGCCGCTCGACCGCGCGCGCGATCGTGCTCTTGCCCGCGCCCGACAGGCCGGTCAGCCAGACCACGCCCGCGGCATGGCCCTGGGTCTGCTCGCGCTCGGGACGCGGGACGTTCCAGTGATCCCATGTGACGTTCGGCGACCGGCGCGGCTCGGACCGGACCTCACTCCTGGTCTCGCCGCGGATCATCCCCGCCGCGACGGTCACGTTGGTCCGCGGGTCGACCACCACGAAGCTGCCGGTCGCGCTGTTGACGCGGTAGCTGTCGAAGCAGAGCGGGTTGGCCGTCACCAGCTGGACGCGGCCGATGTCGTTCAGTCCGAGCCGTTCGGCCGGCTCGCGGTGCATCGTGTCCACGTCGACGCGGTACTCGATCCGATCGATGTAGGCCTGCACTTCCCGCGAAGTATGGAGCAGGACGTACCCGCGCCCCACTTCCAGCGCCTCGTCGTTCATCCAGCAGAGAAATGCGTCGAAGCGATCCGCGACGGTCGGCTGGTTCTTCCTGCGCGCCAGCATGTCGCCGCGCGCGACGTCGATCTCGGTGTCGAGGGTGATGGTGACGGCGTCGCCGGCGACGGCCTCCTCGCGCGGGCCGTCGAAGGTGGTAATCGCACGAACCTTCGCGGCCACACCGGAGGGGAGGCAGGTCAGCTCGTCGCCGACTCGGACCGAGCCCGACGCGACCGTCCCGGCGTAGCCCCGGAACGACTGATTCGGGCGCACGACGTACTGGACAGGGAACCGGAAGTCGATCGTGTTCCGGCGCCGTCCGGGAATGATGCTTTCGAGCAGGTGCAGCAGCGGGCCGCCCTGGTACCACGGGGTGCGTGCAGAGGCGGTGACCACGTTGTCGCCGTCGAGCGCCGAGATCGGGACGAAGGTGATGTCGGCGACCGTCAGCTTGTCGGCGAAGCCGGTGTAATCCGCGACGATCGTGCGGAACACCGCCTCGGAGAAGCCGACTAGATCCATCTTGTTGACGGCGACGATCACGTGGGGGATGCCGAGCAGCGAGGCGATAAACGAATGGCGGCGCGACTGGGTCAGGACGCCCTTCTGCGCATCCACGAGGACGATCGCGACGTCAGCGGTCGAGGCGCCGGTCACCATGTTGCGCGTGTACTGGACGTGGCCCGGCGTGTCGGCGAGGATGAACTTGCGCCGGGGTGTCGCGAAGTATCGATACGCGACGTCGATCGTGATCTTCTGCTCGCGCTCGGCGCGGAGCCCATCGGTGAGCAGTGCCAGGTTCACCGACGACTCGCCGAGCCGCCGGCTGGCCCCCTCAATCTGTGCCAGCTGATCCTCGAAGATCGACTTGGTGTCGTAGAGCAGCCTCCCGATCAGCGTGCTCTTGCCATCGTCAACGCTGCCGGCGGTGGCGATGCGGAGCAGGTCCATGCCGGCGTAGGCGGCGTGGTCCGGCGGCGACGTCATCAGAAGTATCCCGCCTTCTTGCGGTCTTCCATCGCCGTTTCGGAGCGCTTGTCGTCGCTCCGCCCGCCGCGCTCCGTGACCCGCGCGGCGGCCGTCTCGAGGATGATCGCGCCGACGGTGGCGGCGCTGGACAGCACCGCGCCGGTGCAGGTCGCGTCGCCGACGGTGCGGAAGCGGACGACGTGCCGCTCGATCGCTTCGCCGTCGACCAGCGGAATGAACTCGGACGCGGCCAGGTAGATGCCGTCGCGGATGAAGACGTCGCGCTCGTGGGCGAAGTAGAGCGAGGGCATCGGGATCTGCTCGATCGCGATGTACTGCCAGACGTCCATCTCGGTCCAGTTCGAGATCGGGAAGACGCGGAAGTGCTCACCGGGATGCTTGCGTCCGTTGTACAGGTTCCACGGCTCGGGCCGCTGGTTTCTCGGATCCCACTGGCCGAACCGATCGCGGTGCGAGAAGATCCGCTCCTTGGCGCGGGCCTTCTCCTCGTCGCGGCGCGCGCCACCGATCGCCGCGTCGGCCTTCAGATCCCGGAGCGCGTCGAGCAGGGTCACCGTCTGCAGCATGTTGCGACTGGCGGTCGGACCGGTTTCCTCGTTCACGCGTCCTTTGTCGATCGAGTCCTGGACGAAGGCGACCCTCAGATCCACGCCGAGCGACTTCGCGTATTCGTCACGGTAGACAATCGTCTCGGGAAAGTTGTGGCCGGTGTCGATGTGGAGGAGCGGGAAGGGAATCGGCGCCGGATGGAACGCCTTGCGGGCCAGCCAGGCGACGACGATCGAGTCCTTGCCGCCGGAGAAAAGAAGCACTGGCCGTTCGAACTGAGCCCCGACCTCGCGCAGCACGTGAATCGATTCGTTCTCGAGGGTGGACAGGTGCCCTCGCAGATCGGTTTTCATACGATCCCGGCGGCGCTGAAGAGCGGGGCCCAGCGGAACGCGCGATCTCCGACGGCGACGAAGTGAGGATTGAGCTGGCGCGGCACAAGGTAGCGGAGCGGCGCGCCACCGAGATCGAACACTTCGCCTCCCGCGGCGTGCAGCACGCCGTGAGCCGCCGCGATGTCCCAGGGCATGGTCGGACCATCGCGGAAATAGAGGTCGGCGCGCCCTTCGGCCACCATGCAGAACTTGAGCGAGCTGCCCATGCCGACCGTCCGCGCGCCTGGCAGCTGCGCGAGCAGCGCTGCGACCTGCGGCCCGGCGTGATCGCGGCTGGCCACGATTCGCAGGGCATCGGGCCGGGCCGGCGCGCAGACGTGGATCGGCGAGCGGCCGTGGTGGTCCCACCGCTCGGCGCCGGTGTCGCTCGTCACCCACGACGCGCCGAGCGCTGGCGCGTGCACCACCGCCGCGACCGGCACGCCGTCGCGCACGCGCGCGATGTTCACGGTGAACTCACCGGTGCGCTTGAGAAACTCCTTGGTGCCGTCGAGCGGATCGACGAGCCAGTAATTCCCGGCCAGGATCGCCGACCGGTCACCATCGAAGCCGTCCTCTTCCGAGACGACCGGAACCTCCGGCGTCAGCCGTGCCAGGCTCTCGACGATTGTCACATGCGCGGCGCGGTCGGCTTCGGTGAGCGGGGAGGCGTCGGCTTTGTACTCCACCGCCACCGCTCCGGCGCGGTGATACACGGCGAGAATCGCGGCGCCGGCCTCAACGGCGACTGCGTGCAGCTGGTCGGGGCTGACCTGCATCAGCGCGGCTTGCGAGCCGCCTCCGCCTCCTGCGCGCGGGCGCCGCGCAGCACGCCCTCGAGCCCGTAGTTCGCCTCGTGACACGCGTACTCGTAGACCTGCTCACCAGGCGCCATGGCGTTGAAGACCAGCTCACCGGTGAACGGGGTCGTGAACGTCGTCGGATCCTCGATCGTGAAGCGGTAGTTGATCGTGTTCGCGTCGCGGCGGATCAGCCGCTCGATGACCTTGAGGTTCTCCCACGAGTTACGGAAGCCGTGATGCGGGTAGAAGTTCGTCGTCTCGATCACCAGCGTGTCGCCTTCCCAGCGCCCGATCGAATCGCCGAACCACTTGCGGACGCCGCGGGCGGGTGCGTGCCGTTCATCCGGACGACGCGCGCGTCGTGGACCATCTCGGTGAGGATGATGATGGTGTCCTTCGACTGCACGATCGTGTAGTTGTTGTTGTAGAAGTAGTTCGGCAGCATCGGCGGCCCGGCGTTGTTGCCGAACGAGGTGATGCAGCGCTCGCCGAGCGGACGCAGTTCGGGGTGATCGAACTCGCTGCCCTGCGTCTTGCGCATCGTCTGCCGCCTCGCGAGGCGCGCCCGCGCCGTCGTCGGTGTAGCCGGGCACGCGGCCGTTGGGCGGGTCGATGATGATCGAGCTGCGCGGCTGTCCGTCGACGCGCAGCACCAGATCGCCGGGATCGATCCAGAACGCGTTGTAGCCGCCGACCACGCCGCCGCCGGCCTGCCAGAGCGCTCCAGATACGTCGGTTCGGCATTCGGGCTCTTGCGCACCTCGCCGCCGACCGGCGGCGCGCTGCGATTCGGATCGCTCGGCGCTGCTCGCGCGCGTCGATTGCCGCCTCGGTCTTCGTCTCGTCGTCGCGGGCCTGCTTCTTCGGTGAGCACCAGCGGACGTGCTCTGGCCGCAGCCGCTCGAGCGGCGTGATCGTGGCGTTGGTCCAGTTGCCCTGCAGATCCGGATTGCCATCGGCGGTGCGCGGAATGCCGCCGACTTCGCGGCGTGGCCGTGCGCGGCGGCTTCTGCCGGCCGGTGTGGCAGGCGGGCCTGGGCGCCGGCGGCGACGAGCGCCGAGAAGGGCGGCGGTGACGGTGAGGCCGGCGATCCTCATTTGATCGGCTCCTTCCGCAGGTGCCCGTACATCAGCTCGGTCACGAACTCGACGCACTTGAACTGGCCGAGCTGCGCGTTCTTCTCGACTCGCCGGTAGAGCGGCATGCTCATCTTCCACGGCCGCGTGAACGTCTCCGGATCGTCGATCGTCGCCTCGTAGTGGATGTGATCCGCATCGGTCATCGTGTAGCGCTCGGTCACCTTCATGCTTGTCGCAGTGATGGTTGCCGGCGCGATCGAACCAGATTTGATCGTTGAAGCCCGTGGACGTCGACGACGAAGGTGTCGCCTTCCCAGCGGCCGCACGACTTGGCCCATCCAGCTGTCGATCTGCGGCTCGCCGGGATCCTTGCAGATAGATGTGACGGACCGCGCCGGCGAATTCGTAGCGATGAAGAACGCCTCGTTGCTCTGGACGATCTGAAACGGAAACGGCATGTAGGTGGCGCGCGGCACGCCCGGCAGGTAGCACTTGATTTCCGGATCGCGCGTCAGCCAGTTCTCCTGGTTCTCCTGCTTTCTTCTTCAGTGCCGTCGGCGTTGTAGGGGAGTTCGTCGCCCTCGACCACGCCGAGGCCGGCGGGGACGGAGCCGATGGCGCCGAACGCGAGCACTTCTTTCGCCGGCACCGGGACGACCGGCCCTGGCCGCATCGCGAGCGCCGCCTTCGCGCGTGTGCGCCTGGATGTCCCAGTTGGCGGTGTTGAGCGTCTGCCAGATGCCGTTCAGATCAGGCTTGCCGTTCAACCGCGGAATCGCGGCAGTCCGCGATTGCCCGGTGAGCGACGGCAAGAAGGCCAGCCCGAGGATCAGGATGGCGGCGGCGAGCGCGATCGTCTTGACGGCCGGGCGCATGCGGTTACCCCTCAGGTCGCGGATTATACATACCGGCCGGCCCGGCCGAGGTATGCTGGCGCCGCGGCGTGTGGTCTCTCGCCGCACTTCATCACAGGAGCTCCCATGGCAGACATCAAGGCTGCGGCTGATGCGCTCCGCGCCAATTTCTCCGGTGACGTGCTGGTCGCGGCCGACGCGGCGTTCGACACCTATCGCCGTGTCCACAACGGCATGATCGACCGGCGGCCGGCGGTTATCGCCCGCTGCCGCGGCGTGGGTGACGTGCACGCGGCGGTCCGGCTCGCCCGCGAACACCAGCTGGAAATCGCGGTCCGCGGCGGCGGCCACAACGTCGCCGGCAACGCCGTGTGCGAGGGTGGTCTGATGATCGACCTGGCGGGAATGCGCGGCGTCCACGTCAACCCGAAAACTCGCCGTGCCCGTGCCCAGGGCGGGGCGACGTGGGCCGACTACAACCGCGAGACCCAGATCTTCGGCCTAGCCAGCACCGGGGGCGTCGTGTCCACGACGGGCGTGGCCGGTCTGACGCTCGGCGGCGGCCTCGGGTGGCTGATGGGCAGGCACGGGATGGCCGTGGACTGCCTGCGGGCCGCGACGATGGTGACGGCGGGGGGCGAGGTGATCCGCGCGAGCGCCGACGAGCATCCCGATCTGTTCTGGGCTGTCCGGGGCGGCGGCGGCAACTTCGGCGTCGCGGCGTGGCTCGAATACGAGGTGAAGCCGATCGGCCCGATGGTGACCGGTGGGCTGGTCGCGCACCCGTTCGCTTCGGCCCGCGACGTGCTGCGCTTCTACCGCGATCTCACGGCGAGCCTGCCCGACGAGTTCACGGCCTTCGGCGGAGTGCTGCACGCGCCGGACGGCTCGGGCACAAAGCTCGCGGCCATCATCGTCTGCCACTCCGGCGATCTCGAGAGCGGCCGGGCCGCCACCGATCCCGTCAAGCGCTTCGGCTCGCCGGCGATGGACGCGATCGGCCCGATGCCGTACTCGGCGGTGAATGCGATGGTCGACGGCGGCTTCCCGCGCGGCGCACTCAACTACTGGAAGTCCAACTTCCTCGCGGCGCTGACCGACCAGGCCATCGACGGCATCATCGCCCAGTTCGAGTCATGCCCGTCTCCGATGAGCGCGGTGCTCCTCGAGCACTTCCACGGCGCGGCCACGCGTGTTGCGCCGACCGCGACCGCGTTTCCGCACCGCAGCGTCGGTTACAACTGCCTGATCATCAGCCAGTGGATGGATCCGGCGCAGAGCGACGCCAACGTCCGGTGGGCACGTGATACCTACACGGCGATGTCGCCGCACTTTGCGAGCGGGCGCTACGCCAACTACCTCAACGCCGATGAAGTGGGGCAGTCCGACGCGGTGGCGGCCGCCTTCGGCCCGAACGCGGCGCGGCTGCGCGAGGTGAAGCGCACCTACGATCCCGACAACGTGTTTCACCTGAACCAGAACATCCGTCCGTGATCCGGCGAGATCGAACCATGGCGATGCAGAAGATCGGAAACGGCCGAAATGCGCTCGGCCGGACTCTACTCGGGTTGGTTGTCGTTGCTGGCTGCAGTGCCCTGCTCCGCGGCCAGGCGCAGGGGCGCGAGGTCCGGCTGACCATCCGCGAGGGCACCTCGATGGCCGCCGCGGTGTCGCCAGACGGCAAGACCATCGCGCTCGATCTGCTCGGCGCCCTCTGGACGACGAGCGTGGACGGCGGCCCGGCGCGGCGAATCCTCGAGGACGGCTACGACGCGCACCTGCCGGCGTGGTCGCCGGATGGAAGGCGGCTCGCGTTCCAGGCCTACCTCCGCGACACGTGGCACATCTGGGTGATGAATCCTGACGGCAGCGGGCTGCAGGAGGTGACCTCCGGTCCATTCGACGATCGGGAGCCGTACTGGTCGCCGGACGGCACCCGCCTGGCGTTCTCCTCCGATCGCAGCGGCAACTACGACATCTGGACGCTGACACTCGCGTCCGGCGACGTGAAGCGGCTCACCAGCAGCGGCGCCAACGACAGCATGCCGGCCTGGTCGCCTGATGGCCGCGAGATCGCGTTCGTCTCCGATCGCCAGGAGCGGGGCATCTACGTCCGCACCGTGGACTCGGACGCCGAGCGGCTGCTCGTCCGCGACGCGACCACTGTCTGGTCGCCGATGTGGACCCCTGACGGCAAGGCGGTGGCCTACGTGTCGGTCAGCGGCTCGACCAGCAAGCTGGTGATGGGTGGCACCGCGATCAGCGACACGGGAGAGGATGTGTTCCCGTTCCGCCCGACATGGGTCGGCCCGGACATGGTCTATACCGCCGACGGCGTGATCAAACGCCGGCCGCGGAGCGGCGGTGCCGCTCGGCCGGTACCGTTTGCGGCCGACCTCGCCTTCACGCGCGCGGCGTTCACGCCGAAGGCGCCGGTCTTCGCGCCGGACGGCCCGCAGAAGGTCCGCGGCCTGATGCATCCGGTCGTTTCACCGGATGGAGCGCGGGTGGCGTTTGCCGCGCTTGGCGATCTCTGGGTGGTGTCGACCTCCGGCGGCGAGGCGACGCCCGAGCGCTTGACCAATGACGTGTTCGTCGAGATGCACCCGATGTGGTCGCCCGACGGCAACCTGCTCGCCTACTCGTCGGACCGCGGCGGTGAGATGGCCGTGTGGGTGCGCGACGTGCGGACCGGGCAGGATCGGAAGATCATCGGCGGAGGCGGCACCGCGTCGTTCTCGCCGGACGGGGGGCGTCTGGCCTACCTCGACGCCGCTTCGCAGCTGCGCGTCGTGGACGTCAAGACCCTTGAAGGGCGAAAGGTGCACGAGCGGTTGATGGAGCCGGGCCGCCCGAGCTGGTCGCCGGATGGGCGCGCGGTGGTGATGTCGGCGCTCCACCCGTACTCGACGCGCTTTCGAGAGGGCACCAACGAAGTGCTGTGGGTGCAGGTCGAGCCGAACCCGTCGGCGACCGGGCGCGATGCGTTCGCGCCGGATCGCTGGTTCGATCCGCTGCCGCACAAGTCGATCGGGATGCGCGAGAACCTCGGTCCGGTCTGGTCGCCGGATGGGACGCAGATGGCCGCGATCATCGACGGCTATCTCGCCACCTTCCCGGTCGGGCGCGATGGCACGCCGGCCGGCCCGCCCCGCCGCGTCTCGTCCGACATGGCGAGTTCGCCGTCGTGGACCGGCGACTCACGGCGCGTGCTCTACCAGGCGCTCGATCGGTTCCGGCTCGTCGATCTTGCCGACGGCAGTGTCCGCGACATCGTCCCGCGCATGACGTGGGAAGCGCGAAAGACAACCGGCGCCGTGACGGTGCACGCCGGCCGCCTGTTCGACGGGCGTGGCACCGAAGCGCGCAGCGGCGTAGACATCGTCATCGATGGGAACCGCATCCGGCAGGTGGAGCCGCACCGCGACGATCTGCACCGCGGCACCGTGGTCGATGCGTCATCCGGAACGGTGGTGCCGGGGATCATCGAAAGCCACACCCACCTCTCGAAAGAGTACGGCCAGGTGCTCGGGCGGATCTGGCTGTCGTTCGGCATCACGACGGTGCGCAACCCGGCGACCAATCCGTTCGAAGCCAACGAGGAGCGGGAGTCCCTCGCCTCCGGCGTCAGGATCGGTCCACGGGTCGTCACCACTGGCGAGCCGCTCGACGGCACGCGTATCTACTACCCTGGCGGCGTGGCGCTCGACGGCGGCGCGATGGTGGACAACTACATGAGCCGCGCCCAGGCCCTCGGCTTCGACTTCGTCAAGACCTACGTGCGCCTGCCCGACCTGCTCCAGAAGCGGATCATCGCCGCGGCGCACCAGGCCGGAATGCCGGTGACCTCGCACGAGATCTATCCGGCGGTGGCCTATGGCGCCGACGGCGTCGAGCACATTCGCGGCACCAGCCGGCGCGGCTTCACACCGAAGAACAGCGAAACGAGGCACACCTACCGCGACGTGATCGAGCTGCTGGTCGCGAGCGGCATGACGCTGACGCCGACGATCGGCATCCAGGGCGGGCACCAGCTGCTGACGCTCAAGGACGGCTCGTGGCTGGAGGACGCGCGGATCAAGATGCTGTTTCCGGCCACCGCATCCGAGCCGTCGCGCGCGCTGCGTGCGAAGCCTTCGACGCCGGCCGACATCGCTGCGCGGGAGGCGCTGGTCGCGCCGCAGGAGCAGCTGGTCGGCACGCTGCACAAGGCGGGCGGCCGGATCATCGCCGGGACCGACTCGCCGATCAATCCCTACGGGTTGTCGCTACTGCTCGAGATCGAGCACTACGTCCGCGGCGGGCTGACGCCGGCCGAGGCGCTGCTCACGGCGACCGCGGTCCCGGCCCAGGCGATGGGCCTCGGCGCGGAGCTCGGCACGATCGAGCCGGGCAAGCTCGCGGATCTCGTGGTCGTGGACGGCAACCCGCTGGCGAACATCGCCGACATCCGCAAGACGCGGACAGTGGTGAAGGACGGCACCGTGTATCAGGTGGACGCGCTGCTCAAGGGGCCGCAGTAAGCCTTCGCGTCCTGGGCCTCGCGCTTCGCGCTCGGTCGGCGCCGCTCGCGGCTGCCCTGAGGCGGAGTCCGACCTCAGGGGACTTGCACTTCGACCACCGTCGACGGCTGACTGACGCCAACCGCGTTCACCGCGCGGACGCGCACGTAGTAGCGCCCGGGCGGCACGCCGCGGGCGGCAAACGTCGTGGCATCGGTGCCGAGGCGGCGAGAGAGCAGCTCGAACGAGTCGGGCGAGGATCCAGCCTCGATGACGTAGTCGGTCGCGGCGCGAGAGGTGGGCGCCGGCCGCCAGGAGAGTGTCACCTCGGAATCCGAGACCTGCGGCGGCAGCAGCGCGGGCGCGAGCGGTGCTTCCAGCAGCACCAGGTTGGCAATGGCGGGGTACGAAGCGACGCCGAGGATTCCCTGCGCCACGACACTGCCCGAGTCTGCGTCGACCAGGGCCGCGCCGAGAAGGTCGTCGAGGTTTGGCCCCTGGGGGATTTCCCTGACGAGCACGGCCGCACTTCCTTGGGTGGTGAAGGCGAGCTTGGTGACGAGGTCCACAGACCACACCGTCAGGACGGCGGCGGTCGCACTGTCCACGATGTGCGGGGTGCCGGCGAAACCGCCGACCGACGAACTCACTCCGACGGCGACCCGGGCGCCGTCGGGAGACGGCATCGCCCATGTCAGGCCGCGGCCGGCAATCGGGGTCGGGCGATTGGCCAGCCGCGCTCCCGACGTCAGGTCGTAGACGGACATCTCCATCACCGCGAAGACGACCGGGCCCGCATAATCGAGCGTGAACAGGCGGTTCCCAGCTACCACGTGCATCTCAGAGGGGCTGGACGCGAGTGTCAGTCGGCGCACTTCCGCACCGGTCCGGCCGTCGAGCACCCGCAGCGACGTGGAACAGGCCACCAGGATCTCGTCGGTATCGCGCGCGGCAGCAAGCGCACTGGCGGTACTCCCGCCGTCGCAGACGTGGACGCGTCGGATGCCGGTGGCGTCCACGATACCGACGTCCCCATTCCAGAACCCGACGAACACCGCGGTCCGCCGCGTCGCGACCGCGATCCTGCTGACGTCTTCGACGATCGTTCCGGACGCGCCGGTGACGGTATCGCGGTAGGCGAGCGGGAAGGTAATCGGCACCGTGATTGGAAGGCGCTCGTGAGCGCCGACGACGTATCGACCGTCGGAGGTCGCCACGACCGCGTGTGGCACGGTTTGATTCGGGTAGCTGCCATCGATCGGGCCAGGGCGGCGCGCGGTGACAGTACCCGCATCGAGATCGACCACGAGATCCTGCGCGGCCGTGAGCGGCATCCGAGTTGCCGGCATCACCGTGGTGACGACGGCGAGGCGTTGGGCGTGGGCATTGTCGGCGACCGCCGACACGAGGAGAAGCGCCGCGACCCGGATCAGAATCCGCATCTCAAGCCTGCCTCACGGTATGGTCAGCACGACCTCGGGCGAGACGGGGCTGGGGGCGCAGCTTCCCACCGCCGCGACCCGCAGGAAGTAGAAACCCGGTGGTACGCCTGCGAGGGGGAAAGAGATCTGTGGCTGCGCCCCGACATTGCCATTGAAAGCGTTGCTCAGGCCGGTCGCGGTTCCTGCCTGAAGCAGGTACGACGCCGCGCCGAAGGAGCGGCTCCACGAGATCGTGAGCACGCGGTTGATCTTCGTGAACGTGAGATCGGCCGGCACCGCCGGTGCGGTGCATCCGACGGAGAATGACACCTCGTTGGAAGCGGCTCCGATCCCGCACGCGTTCACGCCGCGAATCCTGGTGACGTAGTTCCCGCCCGGCGCCGCGGCCGTCAACTGCATCCGCCCGCCGACGTTCTGGTTGAACAGGTTGGCAAGTCCGCTGGCGCTGCCCGCTTCGACGATGTAGGACGTGGCGCCGGCCGAGCCGTCCCAGTCGAGCGTCGCAGTGAGACCGATCGAGCGTACGGTGTGGGCGCCCGGCGCTGCCGGAGCGGCCGTGCAGCCAGGATTGCCCACCGCGAAGGTTCGCTCGATGGAAACCGGGCCGATTGCGGGGCCCTGGCGGCTTCGCAGCCGCACGTAGTAGATGCCGGCAGGAACCGGCGATTGCAGTGCGATCGCGTTGCCGATGTCGGCATTGAAGATGTTCGTCGCACCCGGGGCTGAGCCGGCCTCGAGCACGTACGATGTCGCGTCGACGGAGGCGTCCCAGGTGACGGCGGCCGACAAGCCGGTCGTGACGATCTGAAGGTTGGTCGGCGGCAGCGGTTTGCACAGCACGAGCCGCACGTGGCCGGATGCCGCGCCGGCGCCGGCCTGATCCACGTCGCGATCGGAGGATTCGAGCTCGTAGTTGAACTCGTAGGTACCCGGCGGCAGCACCCCGCGCCGGGTGCCGAACTGGTTGAAGGATCCGTGCACGCCATCGTTCGACAGGTTGACGTAGAGCCAGCGCGCCAATCCGAAGGCGGTCTCGTCCTCGAGATACGTCGTGGTGAAGGGCGAGAGGAACTGGCGGAGGAAGGTCCGCTGCTGATAGGCGTCGCCGGCATCGGTGCTCGAACCGAACAGGTGTCCGCTCAGCTCGTAGACATAGGGTTCATCGAGCGTGATCTGGATGAAGCCTTCCGTGAGGTTGCCGTTCGACCCGACGCTGTAGCTCTGCTCGGTCTGCACGTCGAACACCGCGGTGGTGCCGGTCAGGCTGATCTCGTAGGTGGCGCTGGTTGTCGCGGTCGCCGCGGTGCCGATCTCGGTATCGGTGATGCTGTCGCCGAACGTGCCCGGGCCGAAGACCGGCACGATGTCGTGCGAATCGACGACGCCGAAGTGATTGTCGGCGCGAACCCGGATGAGCGACGTCGGAGCGATGACCGGCGGCCCGGCTTCCGCCGCGGATGGCAGGCAAGCCAGTAACGCACCGAACGCGAGGGCGTGAATCCGCTTCATCGACAGTCCTCCGTATTCAAACGACCGGGACGGCATGCTATCACCGGTCCCGGTGCCGGCTGGCGAACACGGCCAGGCTCGTCGCCACCGCGCGCCCGCCGGGCATGTTGTCGGATGTCGTGTTCACGAGCTCCGCGTCTCCGGTTGCGGGGTTCTGCCAGGCCATGGTGGTCGAGCCGCCGCCGTCCAGGTTGAGCGCGTCCCAGACGCCGTACTCACGCACCAGCAACGCCGCGATCTCGCCGAGCGTCATCCCCTGGCTGCCGCCGCGCACGTCCACGGTGAAGAAGGTCACGATTCGCCGGTCCTTCGAAAGCCCGATCACCGTTCGAGCCGTCGCAACGTCGTTCCACGACTTGTCGTTCGAGTAGTTCGACGGTCCGCCGGCGGTCAGTGTGCCGCGTGGGTGCGCCGCGTCGCGGTAGGCAGGCATCGTCACCGCACCGCTGGTCGCGATCTGCGACGATCCTGCGACGGTGTTCCAGAGCCGCACGCGCTCGCAGACGTGAATTGCGTCGGCTTTCGACGGGTCGCGGTGCACGAGCCTCGCCCGCTGACTGCGATCGAAGTTGATCGCCGGCGCGTTGGCCACCAGCGCGAAGCTCTGCTCGGGTGACTCGAAGGCCGAGAACACACGCCCCTCCGACGCGCCGAGGCCGATGATCCACGCTTCGCTGTCGGGCGACGGAAACGGCAGGAAGAAATGCGCGTTGATCGCGAGCTGCGCACCGACTGCACGCAGAAACTCCACCGTCTGCTGCCGCGGCACCTCGCGGCTGCCGCCCGGCGCCGAGACCATGAAGCGGATCCCGCGTTCCTCGGTGTCGATCTGCGCGATGTGCATGCGAACCGGGCGAGGTTTCTGCTCCGATCGCTCGACGAGCGTGATCCCGACATAAGGCGAAGGAGCGCTGGGCTGGGCTCGCGACGGAATCTGTCCCGCGAGCAGCAGGGCGAGCGCCGCCGCAGTCGAAAGGACCCGGCGACGTCGGGAATTGGCGATTACGCGCTGCAGAATACGCCACCGCCTGCAATTGAACTGCACCTTCGCCCTGCCGGCGCGTTCGTGCGCCCGCCCGCGCTCGGCGCCACGGATACATCACCACACAAATCCTGCCGCGATTTGCGGTGACGCTCGCGAGCTGTTCGCCTGGCCGTCACACCCGTGACTCCAGCGGGAACAGTTTCTCGAAGTTGCCGCTGAAGATCTGCGTCTGCTGTGCGTCGGACACGCCGAGGTCGACCAGCGCGGCGCGCTGCACGTTGTAGATGGCGCGGTGCCAGCCGCGCGGGAAGAACGAGGAGTCGCTGCCGAAGAGCAGGCGATCGACGCCGGCGACGGCAAGGGCGGTCTCGAAGACCTGCTCAAGCGTCAACCCCGGCTGGTATTTCATCCACGCATTCGAGCTCGAGGTGTCGAAGCAGACGTTTGGGCACTGGTCGGCAAGCATCAGCGCCTCCCGGAACAAACCGGCACCGAAGTGCGGAATCACGATCGGCATCCGCGAATGGCGCATCGCGATCGCCTCGACGTCGAGCGGATTGCCGTAGCGGATGTCGAAGGGGCTCGGCAGGCCGAGCTTCTGCCGCGCGCCGACCGACAAGACGCCGCAATGCACGAACAGGACGGCGCGTCGGTGAGCGGCGACGATCTCGGCGACGTGCAAAACGCGCGGGTCGTGCAGCGAATAGCCCTGCATGGCCGGGAACAGACAGACGCCGCGGAGCCCGCGTTCGATAGCCGACCGCACCCGGTTCTCGGCATCTTCCTGTGTCGGATCCAACATGAAATAGCCGATGAAGCGCGATGGATGCCGCTCCAGAGCCGTCGCCACCGAGATTTCGTCGCCGGGCACGCTGGCGATGAGGGCGACACGCGACACGCCCTGAGCGTCGAGCTCGGCGATCCACCGATCGGCGAGCGCCTCGGCGGACATCGGGTCGTCCCACCCCAGGTGCCGGATCGCATCAGCCGTCGCTACGTGGCGCTGCCCCGCCAGGGTGGCGAAGAAGGTCGGCGAGAAGAAGTGGACGTGGGCGTCGCAGATCACCGCGCCATTGTAGGTGAGCCGCGGTGCGGCGTCGGGAGGCGCGCTCCTGCGAGCCATCGTGCAGCGAGGCCCGCGAAGGCGGTCGCCGGCCTACTGCGCCCGGAGCGCGCGGCCTGACCGCGCCCACACCGTCGTCAGCACGACGCCGGCGACGATGAGCCCGAGCGACAGCCCCCACCACAGGCCGCGCGCGCCCCAGCCGGCCGAAAAACACAGCCAGTAGCCCACCGGGAGTCCGACCAGCCAGTGCGCGGCGAGATTCGTGACCATCGGGGTCCGCGTGTCCCCGAGGCCGCGGAGGGTGCCCGTGACCACGCCTTGCAGTCCGTCGAAGAGCTGGAACACTGCCGCGATGAACAGCAGCGACGCGCCGAGCTCGAGCACCGCGGCGTCCCGGGTGAAGAGCCCGATCAGCGTCCGCGGGATTGCGATGAACACTGCGCCCGAGCAGAGCATGAACACGACGCCCATGGCGATGACCGTCCATCCCGCGGCCGCGGCGCCGCGCGGGTTCCTGGCACCGATCGCATTGCCGACCCGAACCGCCCCCGCGGAGGCAAGCCCCAGCGGGATCATGAACGCGACCGCCGCGATGTTGAGCGCGATCTGGTGCGAAGCCGTTGCCACCGGCTCGAGCTTTCCCGCCAGTGCTGTGGCGACCGCGAATACGCCGACTTCCGCAGTGACGGTGGCCGCTGCCGGCAGACCCAGCTCGACGAGTCGCCGTATCGACGGATGCGATTGATCGGTGATGCTGAGGGCGGTGGCACTCCGGTGCCCCTCCCGTGATTCACTCCCTTCCGCCGTCCCGTCCTCGCGTGTCCACCACACGGCCACGCCGAGAATTGCGCTCATGTAGACCCGGGCCGCGAGCGTCGCCAGCGCCGACCCCGGGACACCCAGCGCCGGAATGCCAAGCCGGCCGTAGATGAACACCCAGTTGAAGAACGCGTTGATCGCGTTCGCGCTCACCAGGGCGAACATCACCGGCGCCACGTGGTGCGTGCTCTGGAGGTAGCGTCGAAGCGCCGCGTAGAGCAGCAGGAAGGGCGTACTCAGGATCAGGATGGCGAAGTAGCCGCGGAGCAGGACCAGCGTGTCGTGGTGGAAGCCGAGCGCCGGCACGGCCGCCCAGACCGCAGCCAGGACCAGCAGGAGGGGGATGGCGCTGATCAGGGCGAGCTGGATTCCGCGCCGCAGCCATGCCCGGCAGAGCCGCAGGTCGCCGGCGCCATACGCTTGCGACACGAGCGTGTCGAGACCGAGCAGCAGGCCCATGCCGAAGATGACGAAGCCGAGGTGCAGCGAATTGGCGACGCCGGACGCGGCAATGGCCGCCGGGCCGAGCGGGCCCACCATGATGGTGTCCACGATGCCCATGCCCATCCAGCCGAGCTCCGCTAGTATCACGGGGCCCGCCAGGCGCAACGTTGGTTTGAGCTCTCGGCGCAGCACTGAACTGAACTGTCAATGGTACTCGCGCTGCGCAGGCCTCGCGGCTGCGCCGCTCAAGAGGCGCCGCCCGCTTGATCCCGATCCGGCGAGCGCCCCTCCCGGCGGGGATGGCGAGAAGACCCGAGTGTGATTGACTATCCGTATGTGCGGTGACGTCGCGGCGGGAGGCAAGGCGCGGCTGACGTGTACCGTCAACGCGGAGCCAGTCGAGGTCCTCGTTGACGGCTACAAGACCCTGCTCGAGATGCTGCGCGAGGACCTGCAGCTCACCGGCACCAAGCACGGGTGTGAGCTGGGCGAGTGCGGTGCCTGCGCGGTGCTCGTCGACGGCGAGCCGGTGCTGTCGTGCCTGTCGCTGGCAGTGGAATGCGACACGCGGCAGGTCACCACAGTCGAGGGGCTCGCCAGCGGCGGCGCACTGCATCCGCTGCAGGAGACGTTCGCCGACCTCGGGGCCGCCCAGTGCGGCTATTGCACGCCAGGGATCCTCGTCACGGCCAAGGCGCTCCTCGATCGCAATTCGAACCCGACCCGCGCGGAGATCAAGGAAGCGCTTGCCGGCAACCTGTGCCGGTGCACGGGATATCTGCAGATTGTTGAAGCGGTGGAAAAGGCGAGTGCGATGAGGGCCGCGAGTGCCACGGGTGCGACAGGTGCAAGTACGACTGGTGCGGCTGGTGCGATCGGTCCGGCAGGCAGGGAGGAACCGAGGTGAGGGTAATCGGAAAAGCGCGGCGCCGCGTGGACGGGCGCGCGAAAGTCACGGGTCAGACGCGGTTTGCCGATGACGTGGTGCTCCCGCGGATGGCGCACTGCAAGCTGCTCCGCGCCAGCGTGCCGCACGCGCGAATCGTTCGCGTCGATACCGCGCGCGCGACCTCGCAGCCTGGCGTGTACCTCGTCCTCACCGGCGACAGCTTTCCCGTGCCCTACGGCGTGCTGCCGGTGAGCCACGACGAGCACGCGCTCTGCCGCGACAAGGTGCGCTTCGTCGGCGACCCGGTGGCCGCCGTGATCGCGCGCGACGAAGCCACCGCCGCCGAAGCCGTGCACCTGATCGACGTCGAATACGAGCCGCTCCGGACTTTCGCCGGTCCGGCGGACAGCCTCGCCCACTCCGAGCCGCGGATTCACGACTACGGCGACGGCGGCAACGTCCACAAGGCGGTGTCACTCCAGTTCGGCGACGTGGACGCGGCAATCGCCGGCGCCGACCACGTCTTCGACGACGTGTTCTTCTTCGAGGGGAGCACGCACCTGCCGATCGAGCAGCACGCCGCGGCCGCCGCGAAAGATCCCGACGGCAAGCTCGTCGTCTGGTCCAGCACCCAGACCCCGCATTACCTGCACCGCGCGCTCGCCAAGGCGCTGCAGATGCCGGCGGCGCACATCCGCGTCATCGCCACGCCCAACGGCGGCGGCTTCGGCGGCAAGAGCGATCCGTTCAATCACGAGATCGTCGTGGCAAAAGCGGCGCTGACACTGGACCGTCCGGTGAAGATCTGCCTGACCCGCGAGGAGGTCTTCTACTGCCACCGCGGCCGGCATCCGGTGCTGATGCGCTTCCGCACCGGCGTGACCAGGGATGGCCGCATTACCGGCGTCGACCTGCAAACGCTGCTGGATGGGGGCGCGTACGGCTCCTACGGAGTGGCCAGCACGTTCTACACCGGCGCCCTGCAGACGGTGACCTACGAGATTCCCGCTTACCGGTTCCGCGGCGCGCGCGTGTTCACGAACAAGCCGCCATGCGGGCCGAAGCGCGGGCACGGTACGCCGCAGGGACGATTCGGACAGGAAGTGCAGCTGGACAAGATCGCCGAACGGCTCCAGCTCGATCCGGCCGACCTTCGGCTGAAGATCCTGGCCCGGCCCGACTCGCTCACCGCGAACTACCTCCGCATCAGAACCATCGGCCTCGGCGAATGCCTTCGGCGCGTCGTCGCCAGCTCCGGTTGGCCAGAGAAGTTTCGCAAGCTTTCGCACGGCCGTGGCGTCGGGCTGGCGTGTTCGTCCTACTTGTCCGGCGCGGGACTGCCGATCAACTGGAACGACCTGCCGCATTCCGGCGTGCAACTGAAGCTGGATCGCAGCGGCGGCGTCACGGCGTTCTGCGGCGCTACGGAAATAGGCCAGGGATCGGACGACGTGCTGGTGGCGTCGATCGCTGAGGTGCTCGGCATCGATCCGTTCGACATCCGGGCGGTCACCGGAGACACAGACCTGACGCCGGTGGACCTCGGGTCGTATTCGAGCCGCGTGACCTTGATGATGGGCAACGCGGCGATCGAAGCGGCGACCCGGGCCCGTGACCTGCTGGCCCAGGCTGTCTCGCGCACGCTGCAGGTTCCGGTTGAACGCGTGTCGTTCGGCGAACGCCGGGTGTTCGATGCCGAAGCGCCC
Source organism: uncultured Acidobacteriota bacterium (assembly GCA_963709325.1). Lineage (GTDB taxonomy): Bacteria > Acidobacteriota > Vicinamibacteria > Vicinamibacterales > UBA2999 > VFZN01. Next base: position 3,788,236 of record CAVPVV010000003.1, read on the forward strand.
GAGCATGGTGTCACGTTCCAGGAGGCGGTCTGCATCGCAGAGGCGCAATTCGGGACGATCGGCACGACCGGTTCGTACACGCCGCCGAAATCCGCTGCCAAGTTCAAGGGCGGCGGCGTCGGGCCGTCGCCGACCTACTCGTACACCGCCGCCGTCGTCGAAGTGGAGGTGGACCCGGAGACCGGCTGGATTACGGTGCCGAGCGTGTGGATTGCCCACGACATCGGGCGATCGCTGAATCCGACGCTGGTGCGCGGGCAGGTCGAAGGCAGCGTCTACATGGGGCTGGGCGAGGCGCTGATGGAGGAGCAGGCATTCCGGCGGCTGCCGACGCGTTTGTCGCAGGCGCTGGTCCACAAGTTTCCGTCGATGCTCGAGTACAAGAGCCCGACCTTCCTCGAGATGCCTGACGTCCACACCGATCTGGTCGAGTCGATGGATCCGGCGGGACCGTTTGGCGCGAAGGAAGTGGGGCAGGGACCGCTCCTGCCAATCATGCCGGCGGTCGCCAACGCGGTGTACGACGCCGTGGGTGTACGGATCGACGAAGTGCCGATTACGCCCGAGAAAATCGTCAAGGCCTTGCAGGCAAAGTCAGCCGGCAAGCCGCCGCGGGTCGGACCGGCGGCGTTTCCGGACGACGTGCCGTGGCCCGAGACGCTTCTGGTGGCGCCGCCGTGGGAGGGTGGCGATGGGAGGGCCTCGAACGAGCCGGCGAAGAAGTCGGCACGCAAGGCGGACGCCGGCGTCGAGGCGACTGCGGGCGTGCGCCGATGATGCGACTGCCGGCGTTCCGGTATCGCGCGCCGCGCACGCTGGAGGAAGCGTCAGCGTGGCTGGCCGAATCTCCCGACGACACGATGCTCGTCGCGGGCGGGACCGACGTGCTGCCGAAGATGAAGCGCCGGCAGCAGGTGCCAGCGACTTTGATCGCGCTCCGCTCGATTCGCGAGCTCAGCGCGATCGCGACGGGAGTCGGGAGTCGGGAGCTGGGAGTCGGGCGGGAGTCGGGAATGGACACCGTGCTCGGGGCAGGGGTCACACTCTCTGCGCTCGTTCGCAGCGGCCACACCAAGACCACCCTGCCCGGGCTGTGGCAGGCGGCAATCCAGGTGGCGACGCCGCACTTGCGCAACATGGGGACGCTGGGCGGCAATCTCTGCCTCGACACGCGCTGCACGTATTACGACCAGACCTACGAGTGGCGGAAAGCGATCGACTTCTGCCTGAAGAAGGACGGGACAATCTGCTGGGTGGCGACGTCGAGCCCGCGATGCCTGGCGGTGTCGTCCACCGATACCGCGCCGATGCTGCAGGCGCTCGGCGCACGGGTGCGGCTCGTCTCGGCGCAGGGCACGCGCGAATTGCCCGTGGCCGATCTCTACCAGAACGATGGCATGCACTACCTCGCTCGTCGTCGCGACGAGATCCTGGCCGACGTGACCGTGCCGGATCCGACCGGGTGGCGCAGCACCTATTGGAAGTTGCGCCGACGCGGCTCGTTCGACTTCCCGGTTGCCGCCGTGGCCGCGGCCGCGCGCCTGGACGCGGGCGGACTGGTCGAGGAGGTTCGCCTGGTCGCGGGGGCCGTGGCTTCGCGCCCGCTCGCCGCGCCGAAGGCCGAGGCGCTGCTGATCGGCCATTCCCTCACCGACGAGCGCATTGCCGCCGCCGCGCACGCGGTGTACGACATCGCCAAGCCGATGGACAACACCGACTTCGAGCTGGTCTGGCGCAAGAAGATGGTCACGACGCTGGCGACCTGCGCCCTGCGCGAAATTCGCGGTGACGACATGCGCGCGACGAGGCAACGTCTGGCGCGCCAGCTTGTCTAAGAGAGACCACGAAGACACGAAGACCACGAAGGAAGACACGAAGACATTTTGGGGGTGTCACGCGTGGGTCGTGACTGGATCCCGCGTGCTTCCCAGGAATAGCTTCGTGTTGTCCTTCGGTTCCTTCGTGCCTTCGTGGTTTCTTTTACTTCGCAGGGAGGCGGTACGCGACCAGCTCTCCGGAGTAGGTACCGCCGCTGATCGCCACGACGAGATACTGACGGCCGTTCAGCATGTAGGTCATCGGCGAGCCAGTCTGGGGCGCGGGCATGTACACGGCGCCGACCTCTTGGCCGGACGCCTTGTCGTAGGCGCGCAGCATCGCGCCGCGGACGCCGGAGGGCGTCGGTCCGAAGCTGCCCTCGCCGGCAATCACCAGCGTCTTGGTCACCAGCGTTCCGACGCTGCCGGTTCGCCCGGTGCGCGGGATCTGCAGGCCCTTGAGTGCGGGGTGGTTGCGAATCACGTCCGGCGTCTCGCCGTGCGGGACCTGCCAGAGGAACTCTCCCCGGTTGAGATCGATGGCGGAGATTTGCCCGTACGGCGGCTTGATCAGCGGCAGTCCCTGGACCGTGAGTGTGGTGACCGCGCTGCCGCCGTCGCTGCCTGCCGATCCGGAGCCGCCGCTCCGCCGCACGCCAGAGGCCACGGTGCCCTGGTGATAACGAAAGTCCGTGATCTCGGGGGGCGGGGGCATCAGGCCCAGCGCGCTCACCTGCGCCTGTGACGAGACGTACAGCACCTGGGTTTCGGGATCGTACGAGCCGCCCTGCCAGTTGGTGGCGGCGCCCTGCGCGGCCAGCGTGAGAGTCGCGATCGGGCCCTCGGCGCGGCTCACCGACGGCGGCGTGAACATCGGGCCAATGCGGTAGTTGGCGATCAGCCGTTCGGCCTCGGCGCGCAGCTCCGGCGTGAAGTCGATCAGGAAATCCTTCGAGAAACCCTGCCGCTCATAAGCGGCGGGCTTCGTCGGAAACGGCTGCGTCGGCGAATACCACTCGCCGGGTGTATCGCCGCCCGGCACCGGCCGCTCCTCGATCGGCCAGACCGGTTCGCCCGTCTCGCGATTGAACACGTACACGAAGCCCTGTTTGGTGAGCTGGGCCAGCGCCTTGATTGGCCGGCCGTTGACGACGATGTCGGCGAGGATCGGCGCGCACGGAATGTCCATGTCCCAGATCCCGTGGTGCACGAGCTGGTAGTGCCATCTCCGCCGGCCAGTCCGGATGTCCACTGCGACAATGCTCTCGGCGAAGAGGTTCGCGCCGGGGCGGTGACCGCCGTAATAGTCGCCGGTCGGAAGCTCCACCGGCAGGTACGCAAGTCCGAGCGATTCATCCGCCGAGATCTGCGCCCAGACACCGGTGTTGCCGGAGTAGGCGTTCGAGCCATCGAGCCACGTGTCGGCGCCGAACTCGTTCGGCCGCGGAATCGTGTGAAAGGTCCACAGCCGCTTGCCGGTGCGCACGTCGTAGCCGCGGACGTACCCCTTCACGTTGGTCTTGCTCCTGGGGTTCGCGCCGGTCTGGAACGCGGCGCCAACGATGATCACGTCGCGGGTGACGAGCGGGGTGGCGTGCAGGCCGACGGCGCCGCTCAGCGGATCGACGTCCTGATCGAAATCGCGCATCAGGTCGACCTGTCCGTCCAGGCCGAATCCGCCGAGCCGGGCGCCGGTCTGTGCGTCGAGCGCAACCAGGCGATAGCCCGGCGTGACGTAGTAGATGCGGGCGTCTCGACCGTCGGTCCAGTACGACAAGCCGCGCCCCGAGAACTGCCGCGGCGCGACGCTGCCGCGCTCGCCTTCGTCGAGGCTGTGCACCCACTTCAGCTCGCCGGTTGCGGCGTTGAGGGCGACCACCGCGCGGCGCGTCCCGGCGCTGGAGTAGAGGATGCCGTTCACCATCAGCGGCGTGGACTGAAAGACGTACTCGGGCCGCGGGCCCAGGTTGTCGGTCTTGAAGCGCCACGCGACGTCGAGCCGGTTGAAGTTCGAGGCGTCGATTTCGGACAGGGGCGCGTAGCGCGTGTGGCCGAGATCGCCTCCGTACGATCGCCACTCCTGGCCGCTCGTGCCCGACTGAGCGCGCGGCGCCGCGGTGAGCATCACCGCCGCCAGTGCGATCGCAACGATTCGGGACAGTCGTTGACGCTTCACCGCGCCATCCTACTGCGGAACATCGCGGCCGTATGGCGAGACGATGCGGCCGACGTTTTGACGACGGCGGTGTTCGGTTCGATCGATATCCGGCTGGTCAGCGGGAGGTACTTGCCGCGCGTCGTCTTGAATGGTCGCCCTCACGATCGGGTCGGCGGCAATGATCTTGCGCGTGCACGGCTGAGATAGCCGACACCGCCGGTCGAGTGGCAAAACCTACGAAGGGCGGCTCATTTCGCGGTTAGCATCAGGGATATGTGGCGTCATGTTGTTCCGCGACGCGCCCGTGCGGGGCTGTGGGTCGCGGTCGCGATGGCGTCCTGGAGTTGTGGCGGTGGCGGCAAATCTCCGTCACCGGGAACCGGAAGTCCGGGAACCGTGACGACGCCGGAACCGGGCGCGATTGTCGTCACCGGAACCGAGCGCCTCGCGTGGGATCAGCCGGGTGATACCTCGGGCCTGCTATTCCGCGCACACATCGACGGAACGCCGGTGGAGCTGAATTCCGCGACATGTGCCGCGTCGCCGGACACCGCCGTCTGCTCGACGCCGCTGCCTCCTCTGACCGACGGCGTTCATGTCATCTCAGTGACGGCGATTACCGAGTCCGGGACCGAGAGCGTATCCTCAAATCCGATCACCGTTCAAAAGGTGTCGGCTGCGCGCGCTATAGCCCTGCGCGCGTCGCTCACGGATGCGACGGCTCACTCTGGCGTGCAATCCGAAGTGATTGTCCCGGGGCCAGATGGCCAGACGTTCGTCGTCGACACGGTCGCGGATTCGCTCAAGCCGCCCCTTCAGCTGGCCGCCATCCCCGACGGCCGGCTGCTGGTGGCTGACGGCAACGGGCAAGTCAGCGTGTCTGTTCCCGGGGCGCCCGGCCGCGGTGCGTTGGCTCTGGACACGAACAAAGTGCTCGGTCGTGGCGCCGACAGCGGTGCTGTCGGCCTGGCCGTGCATCCGGACTTCGCCCGCAACCGCTTCGTGTACCTATCGCTCGTGTCGTCGGATCGAAGTGGCGCTCAGCTGCGGATCGTCCGGCTGCGCGAGGTTGGCGGCCTGCTCGGTGAACCCGCAACGGTGTTCGAGGCGCCGCTGGCCACGCCGGGCGGCACGGCGGCGGTTAGCGGAGACTCGCTGGCTCCTTCCCTGCCCGACGCGCGGCTGGCATTCGGACCGGACGGATTACTCTACGCGCTGCTGTCGCCAGGCGCGGTGTTCGAGCGGGAGCCGGCGGCAAGCGCGCCTCTCGGCTCGATCGCCCGAATCGACAGCAACGGGCGACTGCCGGAAACGGGTGCTCTCAACGGCGTTGCCGCGACCCCTCTTGGATTGGCATGGCACCCGGTGACCAATGAATTGCTGACGATCTTCGGGGCCTCTGACGGAACGGCGAGGATCGCCTCCATCGCAGGCGCGGTTTTGACGGGTGCCAGCTCCACTACGGCGCTCAGTGCGGAACGGCGTGTCGACGGAAGCTGGTCGGGTGGACGATTGCGGTTCGATAGCGAAGTGGGCCCGGCGGTACCTCTCAGTCGAGCGTTCATCGAGCGGCTCGGCCAGCCGCAACCTGTCGCGGTCCGCCTCATGGTTCCAGTAGCGCTGGACGGGCTGCTCGGCTCACTGTCGGGTGAGCTGACGGACGTGGTGGCCGCCGCAGGAACCGTCTATGCCGCAGTGACTCAAAGCAGTGGGGCGGTCGCCGCGAACGATCGCGAGGCGCATATCCTCCGGCTGCGCCAAAGATGATTACGAGAAATGCGAGAGGAGCGCCTCCTCCTCAACAGGTGAAGCCGCTCCAGGCGTCCTGCCCGTCAGCGTGACGTGCGCGCGCGAACGTTGAGCGTCACGTTGAACTCCCCCCGGTTATCGGGAAGGTGATCGTCGTTCACGCCAAGGTAGATCCTGCCGCTCACCGGCGCCGTCACGGTCGTGCGGTTGCCGATGAAGATCGGCGGGTACTCATCGATCTTCGCAATCAGACCCCCGGCGAGCTGACCCTGGACGGGCGCATCCGGCGCGGTCCGGCCGCGTCGCGATCCGGCCGGCGTCGCCGTGTCTCCGGCATCGTCGCTCATCTGGATTTCGCCCGAGGCGTTGATGGTGACGACCTCGCCGGCGCGGACGGTGACGCCGGTGTCGGTCCAGCGCTGCTGGGCGTTGACGCGGACCTGCTGCGGCCCATCGGACTGCTCACCGCTCGTGCCCGCGCCGGCGGCTGAGAACTCGCGTCGCGAGATCACGCCGTTCCGGTCGGAGTCGAGCTCGGCAAAGCTCGGTCGCGACCAGTGCCACTCGTTGCGCTCGATGGTTCCGTTCCGGTTGTAGTCGAGGCTCTGGAACTCGTCGTAGTTGTCGAAACTGGGCTGCTGCCCGACCACTTCGTAGCGGGTCAACACCCCGTCGTTGTTGCGATCGAGCCAGCGGAAGTCGTCGAGGCTGCCATGCCATTCGTTGCGCGTGACCCGGCCGTCGTTGTTGGAGTCCAGGTCGTCGAATCGGTCGTCGCGGTCATCGTCTCGATTCGCGCCCAGGAACTCGCCAACCGAGATCGCGTTGTCGCGATTGCGGTCGATCCGGCGGAACGTCTCGAGATCGAAGTGCCACTCGTTGGCGGTCAGGCGGCCGTCACGGTTGTGATCGAGGTCGTGAAACCCCTGCTCGGTCCAGCTAATCTCCTGCTCGTAACGGTTGGGCGGATGATCGGCCGTTCCGTAGTCGGTGGTGCGCTGGCCGCCAGTCCGCAGTTCGTCGCCGCTCAGCACGCCATCGCCGTTCCAGTCGTGGTTGACGAAGGACTGGTTGGAGCCGGTCCACTCGTCGCGGGTAATACGACCATCGTGGTTGGTGTCCATCGCTTCGAAGCGCATGCGCGAGGACTGTTGCCCTTCTGCGGAGGCAATCGGCCTAGCCGCCATGCCCAGGCTCAGCAGAGTGGCGATCGAGCACGTCAACACCAAAGGACGAGCACACATGAGTTCGTTCCTCCCGACTGGGAAAATGCACAGTTCGTACCTGCATGGCACAGCGGAAGGGCTTCGCAGTTGACGCGCCGGGTCAACCGCCGCCAGACTTTCGCATGCGCCAGATGTTCCGTTTGCTGTCTCTCGTTGCCGGACTCGCGGTTACGGCCGCGCCGGCGTTCGCACAACAGTTCGAAGGCGTGGTGTCGGTCAAGCTGGGCGGTGCAGCGGCCGCCGCTACCGTCTACGCAAAGGGCAACCGTGCTCGATACGAGATGTCCGCCGGCCCCAGGCAGATGGTGATGCTCGTCGATGGCACCGGCACCATGACGATGCTGATGCCGGAACAGAAAATGTACATGGTGATGAACCTCGCCGAGCAGGCGAAGAAACAGGCGGCAACCGGCACGATGGAGTTCAAGAAGACCGGCCAGCAGGGGAACTACGCCGGCTACGCGTGCGAGATGTACACGATGACTCACCCTCGCGGCGAGTACCAGTCGTGCATCACAAGCCAGCTCGGTTTCCTCGGCGCCGACCTGACCGCTGGCTCCGGCTCCGGGCTGATCTCACCGGACGATGTGAAGCGTCTGCGCGAACAGTTTCCGAACGGGTATTTCCTGCTGTGGATGTCGAGCGCCGATGGGAAGGTGCTCTTCGAAGTGACGAAGGTGGAGAAGACGCCGGTCGCCGACGACCGCCTGGCCGTTCCCGCCGGTTTCACGGAGATGAAGCGCCCCGGCCAGCACTGATCCTGAAACCCATCACACCGCTGGTCACCGGCCCGCGCCGGCGCTGCGCCGCCGACGCTAGAATCGGGGGATGCTGACCACAGATGGGTTGATCCCGTCCCTTGCCCTGGCCGGATTGGCGCTCACGGCCGTATCGCTCACCGCGGTTGCCCAGGAGCGCGACCGGACGAAGATCGAAGACAAGTACAAGTGGAACCTCGCTGACGTCTATCCGAGCGAGGCCGCTTGGCGTACGGCCAAGGAGAAGCTGGCGGCCGAGATCCCGGCCCTCGACCAGTTCCGCGGCAAGCTGACCTCGTCGGCGACGACCCTGGCCGATGCGCTGGACCGCCTCTACGCGCTCGACAAGGGACTGTCACGGCTGTCCGTCTACGCCGGCTCGCTTGCCGACCAGGACACCCGCGACCAGTCGCACCAGGGGATGCAGCAGGAGATCGTTCAGCTCGCCGCCGCGTTCGGCGCCGCCGCGTCCTACGTCGAGCCCGAGATCCTCCAGGCCGACAAGACGAAGATCGAGTCGTTCATCTCGAGCGAACCGCGCCTCAAGACCTACGCCTTCTACCTGCAGGACGTGCTCCGCCGCGCCGCGCACACGCTCAGCCAGTCCGAGGAGAAGCTGCTCGCCGATGCCGGCCCCGCGATCGGCACGGCCGACAACGCCTACAACATCCTGTCGAACGCCGATTTTCCGTACCCGTCGGTGACGCTGAGCGACGGCAAGACCGTCAAGCTCGATCAGGCCAGTTTCACGGCGCTTCGCGCGCTCCCGCAGCGGGCCGATCGCGAAAAGGTGATGTCGTCCTTCTTCACCGCGATCGGCTCGTTCAGCCGTACCTACGGTACGACGATGAACGGCGAGGTGCAGAAGGTCCAGTTCCTCACCAAGGCCCGCAAGTACGCCTCGCCGCTGGAGTTCGCTCTCAACGGAGCCAACATCCCGACCGCGGTCTACACCCGGCTGATTGAAGGTGTGAACCGAAACCTGCCGGCCTTCCATCGCTACCTCAATCTGCGCAAGCGGATGATGGGGCTGAAGGACCTGCACTACTACGACCTGTACGCCCCGCTGGTCGGCTCCGTGGACTTGAAGTACACGCCTGACGAGGCTCAGGCGCACATCCTCGCGGCGGTCGCGCCGCTGGGCGAGGACTACCAGTCGACGATCAGGAAGGCGTTCAACGAACGGTGGATCGACCTGTATCCGAACGAGGGGAAGCGCTCGGGCGCCTACTCCAACGGCGGCGCGTATGACGTCCACCCCTACATGCTCATCAACTACAACGGCCAGTACTCGGATGTCAGCACGCTGGCCCACGAGCTCGGCCACACGATGCAGAGCTACTACTCGAACAAGACGCAGCCATACGCGCTTGCGAACTACCCGATCTTCGTAGCGGAGGTGGCGTCCACGTTCAACGAGTCGTTGCTGATCGACCACATGCTCAAGGCGATCAAAGACGACGACACCCGGTTGTCGATCCTCGGCAACTACCTCGAGAACATCAAGGGCACGGTGTTCCGCCAGACCCAGTTCGCCGAATTCGAGCTGCGCATGCACGAGATGGGGCAGAAAGGCGAGCCGATAACCGGAGACGCGCTGGCGGCCCTCTACATGGACATCACGAAGCGCTACTACGGCCACGACAAGGGCGTGTGCATCGTGGACGACTACATCCGCCACGAGTGGAGCTACGTCCCGCACTTCTACCGCGACTTCTACGTCTTCCAGTACGCCACTTCGTTCACCGCATCCGAAGCGCTGGCCCAGAAGGTGAAAGCCGGGAGCGCCGAGGCGACGAAGAAGTATCTCGCGTTCCTTTCCGCCGGCGGCTCGAAGTACCCAATCGACCTGCTGAAAGACGCCGGCGTGGACATGACCACGGACGAACCGCTCGACCTCACCGTGAAGGAGATGAACCGGGTGATGGACGAAATGGAGCAGATCCTGTCGCGGCGGAAATAGCCATGGTCGATGCGGTCGTCGTCGGCGCCGGTTTCGCCGGTCTGTACCTGCTGCACCGCCTGCGGCAGATCGGATGCACGGCGGTTGCGCTGGAGAACGCGGATGATGTCGGCGGTACTGGTACTGGAACCGGTACCCGGGCGCGCGCTGCGACATCATGACCGTGGACTACTCGTACAGCTGGGATCCCGATCTCGAAGCCGAGTGGCAGTGGTCCGAGAAATACGCGACCCAACCCGAGATTCTCCGATACCTGCAGCACGTTGCCGACAAACACGATCTGCGGCGTGACATCCGGTTCTCGACCCGTCTCGAGCGCGCGGAGTGGCGCGACGACACCCAGTCGTGGACGGTGCGCACCAGCCACGGCGACGACATCAACAGCCGCTTTCTCGTCATGGCCAGCGGATGCCTGTCGGTGCCGAAGGGGGCGGATGTCCCAGGCGTCGAACGGTTTGGCGGCGCCGTGTACTACACGTCGCGCTGGCCGCACGACGGTGTGGATTTCACCGGCCAGCGCGTTGCCGTAATCGGCACGGGATCGTCCGGCATCCAGTCGATTCCAATCATCGCGAAACAGGCCGCTGCGCTCACGGTGTTCCAGCGCACGCCGAACTTCTCGCGGCCGGCCAGGAACGGCCCGGTCCCGGATGCGAAGATCGAAGCCCACCGCCGCGATCCCGTCGCCTACCGCGAGTCGGCGCGGTGGAGCCGGCTCGGCGTTACGGTCCGGTCGATCGAAAAGAACACCCTCCAGGCATCAGAAGCGGAGCGGCTCGCCGTTTACGAGGCGATGTGGGAATCCGGCGACCTGCTGCCGCCCCTCTTCTCGGACGTGCTGCTGAACGAGGCGGCCAACGAGACGCTGTGCGAGTTCCTGCGCGGCAAGATCCGATCGATCGTCAAGGATCCGGTGACCGCCGACGCGTTATGTCCGAAGGACCACTATTACGGCACCAAGCGGCCGTGCCTCGACTCCGGGTACTACGAGACGTTCAACCTTCCGCACGTCCGGCTCGGCGATCTGCGGACGACGCCGATCGTCACGATCACCGAAGACGGCATCGACACCACTGCTGGCTCGACCCCGTTCGACGCGATCGTGTTTGCGACCGGCTTCGATGCGATGACCGGGGCGGTCGTGTCGGTGGAGGTCCGCGGCCGGAACGGCCGGTCGCTGGCAAGGACGTGGGCCGAGGGGCCGCGGAATTACCTCGGACTGATGTCGGAAGGTTTCCCGAACTTCTTCACGATCACCGGACCTGGAAGTCCCTCGGTGCTTTCCAACATGGTGGTCTCGATCGAACAGCACGTGGACTGGGTGATCGACTGCCTGGGTCACATGCGCGACCAGGGCGTAGTGATGGTCGAGCCCACCACCGCAGCCGAAGACGGCTGGGTGCAGCACGTCAACGACTTCGGCGACCTGACGCTGTACCCGCGGGCGCGATCGTGGTACACGGGCGCCAATGTTCCCGGAAAGCCGCGAGTGTTTCTTCCATATGTCGGCGGGGTCGATGGTTATCGACGCGTCTGCGACGAGGTGAGCAGGCGCGGCTACCTGGGTCTGGCCTTCGACGGGCCCGGTGGGAAGCGCTGCAACGACGGCGTCATCTGCCGGTTGAAGCCTGACGTGCAGCTGATGCTGACGATGATCGCACGGCTGGGACTTCCGTCGTACGAGACGCTCGCCGTCGATGCTGCACGCGCGCAGGCGAGAGCCGTTGCCGCGGCGCGTCCACCCGGTCCGGAAGTCGGTGCGATCGTGGACGGGATGTTTCCGGGCGCAGCTGGAGAACTGAGCTATCGCGGCTATCGGCCTCCCTCGCCCGGACCGCACCCGATCGTGGCCTACTTTCACGGGGGTGGATGGGTGCTCGGTGGCGCCGAGTCCGACGCCCCGTTCTGCCGCGATCTGTGCGTGCGTAGTGACGCGATCGTGATGTCGATGAACTACCGTCATGCGCCAGAAGCGCGCTTTCCGGCGGCGGTGGAGGACGCGTGGGCTGCGGTCCGATGGATTGCCGCGCATGCCGAGTCGCTCGGCGGCGCACCGGGCCGGCTCGCGGTGTGCGGATGGAGCGCCGGCGCCAATCTCGCCGCCGTCGTCTGCCAGCTCGCCCGCGACGCGGGAGCCCCGCGGATTGACGGGCAGGTGCTGGTCGCGCCGGTGATCGACGCCGATTTCTCGCGTCAATCCTGTACGGTCAACGGCGACGGTTACGGGCTCACGTCGGCGCTGCTGCGCTGGTTCTGGGATCACTATGCCGACGAGCCCGACCGCACCGATCCGCGCGCGTCACCGCTGCATGCGGCGGACCTGCGCGCTCTGCCGCCCGCCTTCGTCGTGACCTGCGAGTGCGATCCGCTGCGCGACGGGGGCGCGGCCTATGCCAAGGCGTTGACTGCCGCCGGAGGCGAGGTGCGGCACCTCGATTGCGCCGGGCAGATTCACTCGTCACTGCCGGCCGTGGGCGCGCTCCCCTCCGGCGCACCGGCCCGGGAGAAGATGGCCAGCGCACTCAGCGGCTTCCTCCACGGCACGGGGGTTCGGGGATGGGCCTGACGCGCGGCTCCGCGCGCCAGGCTCGCCGATTGTGGAGCGCTGTCTCAGCGGGTCGCCGCGGCCGGCTCGCCGACGACGGGATGCGACTGCGTGCCGATGCCTTCGATGGCGCAGACCGCGGTGTCGCCGGCGCGCATCCAGCGCGGCTCGGCCCGCTCGATGTTGGTGCCCGCCGGGCTGCCGCCGGAGATGACATCACCCGGCGACAGGGTCAGGATGTTCGAGGCGAACTCGAGCAGCTCGAAGATGTTGTGGCTCATCCGGCTGGTGTTCGAGTCCTGCATCACCTGGCCGTTCAGCGTGAACGTGTGACGTACATTCATCGGGTCCTTGACGAACTCTTTGGGCACGATGAACGGACCGAGCGGCCCGAACGTGTCGTGGTTCTTGCCGACCAGCCAGTCCGATCCGCCCATCTTCCGATCGCCGCGACCGCCGCGATCCGAGACGTCGATCTGCACGGTGTAGCCGAAGATGTGCTCGAGGGCGCGATCGGCAGGCACGTACTTCGCCGTCTTGCCGATCACCACGTCGAACTCGCATTCGAAATCGATGTTGGTACGGCCCCGCGGCATCACGATCGGATCGTTGGCGCCGATCACAACCGTGGGTGATTTCTGGAACAGATACGGATTGTCACGCTTGTCGCCGGCTTTGCGCTCCCAGATGCCTGGCGCTGACGTCGCCGCAGACGTCGGCGCCGGCGCGGCGCCGGCGCGCTGCTGCTGAGCGGCGATGCCGTCGGAGTGCTCCACGTAGTTGCCGCCGGCATTGAGAATCAGCGACGGCCGTACCGGCGGAAGGACCTTGAGCGTGTCGAGGGCGTAGACGTACGGCGGCGCGGTCTTCGCCGTGGAGACGTCTCGCGCAATTGCCCCGAGCCGATCCTTCCACCCGGTCTCATAGGCCGCGATCAGCAGCTTCATGTCGCCCGGCGCCGCCATCTTCGGCGCCGACGCGTTGGCCGACTCGAAAGCGGCATTGGCCGGTCCGAGGTCCGCGATCTGGCGTGTCCTTCAGCACCAGTCCGATAAACGCCTGCCCGTTGCGCTCGAAGGTGCCGAGCTTGAACGGCACCGGCGGCCCACCCGACTGGGCGTCGGTGTGAGCGCTGCAGGCCGCGACCGCGGCGAAGACGAGCGCGGCAAGGCAGACATTGAAGATTCGGGTCCTGATCATCGCGAGTCCTCCGTTCCTGGTTCAACGTTCAACGCGTGCTGTGATTCAGGAACGCGGCGACCCGGTCGTTGATGAACTGGTTGTCGACCGGATTGCCGCCGCTCCCCGCCGAGTGACCCCACAGCGAAGGAATCGGCGTGAAGGTGACGCCCTTGATGAACTGAGCCTCGTAACGGAAGTCGCCGATCGGGAAGTAGAGATCGGTTTCGCACGGCATCGACAGGACACGGGCCTTGATCGACGCGAGTGCCTGTTCGTGATCGCCGGCAAAGCCGGGCGTGTCGCCGACGTTGTGGCGCTGCCAGGTCCTGGCCTGCGAGATCAGGTTGTTGGGATCGCGCACGGCGTCGCGCGCGGTGCGGTTGGCCAGGACCTCATCGACCGTCTTGAACTGCGGCTTGAACAGCTCACGCCGCCACCACTCCTGCGACCACACCCACCCGGCCCAGTGCCGCGACCAGGCCGCGAGCCCCTTCAATGGCGGCGAGGTGTAGTTCCCGTCGTTGAACGCCGCGTCGGCGGTCAGCGCGCTGATCGCGCCTTCGAGGCGGACGACGCCGTGCGGATATGTCTTCGCCGTGCCGCAGTAGCCGACGATGGCGTCCATGAAGCCGGGATCGGTGACCGCCCATTGGAACGCCTGTTGCGCGCCCATCGAGAAGCCGACGATCGCCCGCAGATGGGTGACCCGGAACTCGTCGGCCAGCAGCCGGCGCGCCGCCTCGACGTCGTCGCGGATGGCTATGGCCGGGAAGCGCGGCCCGTCGAACGGCGGCGGCGTGTTGCTCGGCGACGACGAGAAGCCGTTGGCGAACATCTCGGTCGCGACGATGAAGTCGCGGCTCGGGTCGAGGGCCTTGCCGGGCCCGATCATGAAGTCGTAGCCGTGGTGGTCCGAGCCGTACCACGAGGGGATCAGGATGACGTTGTCGCGCCGCTCGTTGAGTGTTCCGAAGATCGCGTAGGCGAGCTTCGCATTCGGCAGCGTGCCGCCGCTCTCGAGCCGGAAGTCGCCGAGGGAGAAGAAGCGGCGATGTTCGTCGGGAGTCGCCTGTGCCGCGGCGAGGACACCGGTCACGACCAGCATGCCGGTGAGCGTGATCAGACTGGAAGCGTTCGGCATCAGCATCGGATCGCGGGCATTATATGCACCTGCCCGCCCGACGCGATAAGCCGAACGCGTCCTACCGTGAGGCCGTCCCCGCGTCGGCGGCCGAGACGATGACGAACGTGCCGTACATCATGTCGGAGTCGAGCGCGAGGGTGCGGAGCTTCTTCGACGCGTCGGCGCTGTACATCTCGATCAGGCGCCCGGCTTCATAGACGTAGAGCATCTGGCCGCTCGAGCTCGCTCGCACCTGCATGCGGGGCCGCGACGGTATCGGCACGCGGCTCACCACCCGGTGCGTGGCCATGTCGATGGTCCAGAGCTCGTGGCGGCCGATCTGCTCGTGCAGCACGTGCGCCAGCTTGCGGTCGGGCGAGATTGTGAAGCTCACGTCGCCGCCGACCGGTGCGGGCCCGAGCGGGAAGGTCTCCACCGTCTTGGCCATCAGGTTGACCTGCCCGATGACCAGCAGCGCGCGATGCTGGACCGCGTCGTGCATGACGAACACCCCGGTCAGGAACCCCGGCTTGTCCGTCGATTCGTCGAGCGAGCTCGGATCGAGCCGCCCCATGCCCGATTCCACCGGCACCGACAAGTCCCAGCTATCCACCTGCTGCATCGTCGCCGCGTCGAAGATCAGGATTTGATGGCCGAACACGTAGAGGAACTTGCCGTCCGGCGAGTAGCGGAGCGCCGTGCTGTAGTACGACGGCTCGAAATCGGCCGACCACGGGATCGTCCGGGTGACTTTGTGCTCGGCGAGGTCGTACTGGATGAACTCCGGATTGCTGATCTCCCACCGATCGATCAGCCGGGTGGCGGTCCTGGCGACGAGCATGATCGTCTTGTGCTGCGGATCGGCCTCGAACGCATACGACCGGACGTGCTTGCGGGCATCGCTGAGCGTGAAGCTGTCGAGGCTCTGGCGCTTCCGAACGTCGACGATCTCGAAGTGCTCCTGGTTCGCGCTTTGGACGTAGAACCGCGTGCGATCCGGCGAGAGGCGGACGACGAACGGCGCGCCGGTCTTGAGCGGGATTTTCGAGACCTTCTCGGTGGCCTCGTCAACGGCGGTGATGTGCCCGCTGTATGAGCCCATGAAGATCGTTCCGGTGCCGGCCGACGGCTGCTGGGCGATCAGCCGGGGCGCGGAGAGCGCGAGTACGACGAGCAACGGGGGCAGGAAGCGGGCCATGGATGGAGAACCTTTCCCGCGAATTGTCCCATGGATCGGCGATCGCGCGGCGCGATCGCCGATGATGACAAAGGAAAGGGTATTTACGTGAAGCAGATCCTCGTCGCAGAGCCCGGTGGCCCCGAACGGATGGCGGTATCGGAGGTCCCCACCCCCACTCCCGGGCCCGGACAGGCGCTCGTCGCCATTCACGTCGCGGGCGTCAACTTCCTCGACGTCTACTTCCGGACCGGACTCTACAAGAGCGACCGGCCGATCGCGATTGGCAGTGAAGCAGCCGGCGTGGTCGAAAAGGTCGGCGACGGTGTCACCGATCTGGCGCCCGGAGATCGGGTGGCCTAC
This sequence comes from uncultured Acidobacteriota bacterium, assembly GCA_963709325.1. GTDB lineage: Bacteria > Acidobacteriota > Vicinamibacteria > Vicinamibacterales > UBA2999 > VFZN01. The sequence continues at coordinate 3,804,297 of CAVPVV010000003.1, forward strand.
GCGATGGTCCGCGGCACCTACGCCGAGTACGCGGTCGTGCCGGCCGTGAACCTCGTGAAGATCCCGGACGCGATCACTTTCGAAATCGCGGCCGCGGTATTCCTTCAGGGGGCGACCGCGCATTACCTGACGCGCACCACCTTTCCGCTGAACGCCACTCACACATGCCTGGTTCACGCCGCCGCCGGGGGCGCCGGAGGCCTGGTCGTGCAGATGGCCAAGGCGGCCGGGGCCATCGTCATAGGGACCGCGGGGAGCGCCGAGAAAGCGCGAGAAGTGACGGCGCTCGGGGCCGATCACGCCATCGTCTATACGGAACAGGATTTCGAAGCCGAAGTGAAGCGGATCACTGACGGGCGCGGCGTGCACGTCGTCTACGACTCGGTGGGGAAGACGACATTCGACAAGGGGCTGCGGCTGCTGCGGCCCCGCGGGATGATGGCGCTGTTCGGCCAGTCGAGCGGGCCGGTGCCCCCGGTCGATCCCCTGACGCTGAATGCCGGGTCGTTGTTCCTGACGCGCCCCAGCCTGGGCCATTACATCCAGCCGCCGGACGAGCTCCGCTGGCGTGTTGGAGAAGTCTTCGAGATGGTGACCCGGGGCGCGCTGCGAGTGCGCATCTCGGGCAGCTACCCGCTGGCCGAGGCAGCGCGGGCGCATCGCGATCTCGAGGGCCGCAAGACCCACGGAAAGCTGCTTCTCGCCGTCCGTTGATTAACGGAGTTCCGCTCACAGCCGCGCGCGGGCCCGTCTCATCTACGGCACGGACAGCGGAGCCGCGACGGTCGCGGAACCCTCGCCGCACGCGTTCGTGCCCGACACGCTGAATCCGTAGGTTCCGCGACCTGCGGTCCCGCTCATCTCGCGGTTGGTCGTCGCGAAGCTACCGACATACGCTCCAGTCACGCGAAGCACGTAGCCGGTCGTGGCCGGCCCGCCCGGGGCCGGGTCCCATCGCAGGAAAACGGTGCGGTCGACCAGGTACGATGCGACCTCGATGGGTGCCTGCGGCACGCCTGAGCAACCTTGCGGGAATGTCAAGGTTACCGGGTTGGACGGCGCGCTCACGCCGGCGGAGTTGGAGGCGCGTACGCGAAAGGTGTAGGTCCCTGGTGGCACCCAGTTGTAGGTGAACAGCTCGCTCGCGCCGAGCGGAAGCGTCAGCGTCGCCGCGCCGGTGACGTCGAGCAGCACGCCAGTCGGTGTCCCGCCCTCGAAAGTGTGGGTCCAGGCGAGCGCAACGCTCGTTCCGTTCACCAGCCCGGCTGAGGCTCACCGGCGGAGACGGCGGCACCGCGGCGTTCACGAAAAGTCGAACCTCGTTGGACGGGCCGCTGAGGCTGGTGCCGTTGCGCGCGCGTACTCGGACGTAGAACGCCCCGCCGGGTGCCGCGAAAGTGAAGATCGGACTGGTGCTCCCGGTCGCAAGCGACGCGAGCACGTCGCCCGGGGACACGCCTCCTTCCACGACGTAGTCCGTGGGCGGCGTCCCGCCAGGGGCGGCGGTCCATCGCAGCGCGACGCGGTTGCCGGCCACGCGCGCGACTACCAGGTCCGTCGGCGGATCCGGCGGCGGCCGCGGCACGACGAGCGTGCCGGTATTACCTTCCACGATGTCGTCGATGAACACCGTCCCGATCACCTGGTTGGTCGCCGTGTCGAGGATGCGCACCCCCTGGAAGACAGCGATCGCCGCCCGCGATCCGTCGGGCGTGAAGTCCAGCGATTGCGGAAAGAAGAGGTTCGAGACCGTGCCTGTAACGGTGTGCGAGGCACGCTCGATGATGGAGAGCGTGCCGGTCGTCGTATTGGCGGTGTACACGCGCGCGCCGTTCGGTGTCACGCGTGCCATCCCTGGCTTGAGCACCCCGCCAGGGTCGGACACCGTCCCTACGACCGAGGCGCTGGCGGTGCTCACGACCCAGAGGCCGCTGCCGCCGTTGGGCGATACATAGATGGTTGAGCCGTCTGGCGAGATTTCGAGGTTGGCTGGAAAGTCGGGCAGGGGAATGACGCCCAGCTGCGTTCCGGACAGCGTGTCGATGACCGCAAGACGCCTGGCCCCGAAGTCCTTCACGTAGAGCCTGGAGCCGTCGGGCGAGATCACCATGCCGGCCGCGGTGGTCCCGAGCATCTGCGGCTGCCACGTACCGAGTCGCACGAATGATTGCGCGTCGAAGACCGCGATCGTAGTGCCGAGCAACACGTACAACCGCTGCTGGTTCGGGCTGACCGCGACCGATTTCGGAGCGCCGCCTACGGTGACGGTGGCCACTCGGGTGCGGGTCGTCGTATCGATCACCGAGATCGTCCCGGACACCTGGTTGACCGCAAAAACGCGCGTGCCGTCAGGCGACGCTGCCAGGGTCTGGGCGTTGAACGCGCAACATCCCACGTCGAGCGGAATCGTCGTCACGCGCGCTCCGGTCGAGACATCGATCACCGCAAGCGACTGCGAAGCATTTGGCGACGTCGGGTTCTTCTGCAGCAGCACGTAGGCGTACGGCTGCGCGGCCGAGGTCGAGACGGAGCCAACCCAGGCGGCGAGCGTCGCGAGCAGGACGCAAAGCCACCGGCGACAGCCGCACGCTGAGATTCGGCAAGCAGCTCGGGGAATGGGCAAGATGCCGGGGGTCCCTGTTGGGCGCTTATCTTACAGCGCCGGGAAGCTGCTGCTGTCCATCAGGTGACGAAGGGCGCACGGAGCGTATACTTGCCCCGGCTCACGCAGATGGCGACCTGCTCGCGCCGCGCCCGCGCCGCTCTGTTCGCAGTCGGCGTGTGCGGATCGGTGGCGGTGGCGCTGACCGGCGCCCAGACCTTATCCCTGCCTCCGCCGTCTCAGGCCGCCGCTGCTGCTGTCACGCCGCGAGCGATGCTGGACACGTACTGCGTCGGCTGCCACAACCAGCGGTTGAAGACCGGTGGCCTCGCGCTCGACGCTATCGACGCCTCGGCGCCTGAGACGAATCCTGAGGTGTGGGAACGCGTCATCACGCGGCTGCGTGCGGGATCGATGCCCCCAGCCGGAAGGCCTCGGCCGGAAGCTGCGGTCTACGACGCCGTTGCCGGCACGCTCGAAGCGCGCATCGATCGCGCCTGGAGCGCGAACCCGTCGCCAGGCCGCGTGAACGCGGTCCACCGTCTCAATCGCACGCAATACGCCAATGCGGTCCGAGATCTCTTCGCGCTCGACCCGAAGGCCTTCGACGTGAAGTCGCTGCTGCCGGGCGACGAGACCGCCGACGGCAGCTTCGACAACTTTGCCGACGTGCTGACGATCTCGACCGCTCATCTCGAACGGTATCTGTCGGCCGCGCGGCAGGTGACGCGGCTGGCGACTGGCCTGGCCCCGTCGCGCCCGGCGCTCGACACTTTCGAGATCCCACTCCATGTCGTCCAGGACGATCGCCAGAGCGATGATCTCCCGTTCGGCTCCCGCGGCGGCGTGGCCGTCCACCATGAGTTTCCCGTCGACGGCGAGTACCTGATCAAGGTGCGGCTGCGGCGGCAGTATCAGGACTACCTGATGGGCATGGGCTGGCCGCAGCAACTCGACGTGCGCCTCGACGGCAAGCTCCTGAAGCGGTTCAGCGTCGGCGGCCAGGCGCCGGGAACGCCCGCCGCGTCCAGTTACGCCGGCGACGGCGAGCCTGGCTTTGCGGGCGCTCCCGAGTGGGAAACCTACATGCAGTTGACGGGTGACGCCGGCCTCGAAGTACGCGTGCCGGTGAAGGCAGGTCCTCGTGTCGTTGGCGTGTCGTTCGTGCGTGAGCTGTGGGAGCCCGAGGGCCTCCCGCAACCGCTGCAGCGCGGACGCGTGCTCACCGACGATCAGATCTACATGGGTAATGCGGCGGTCGGCGCGGTTCAGATCGGCGGGCCCTATCGCATCGAGAGTACGGCGGCGAACACGCCGAGTCGCCGCGCCATCTTTACCTGCCCGGCGTCGCCCGACTGCGCCTCGAAGATCCTGTCGAGGCTGGCGCGCCGGGCCTACCGCCGGCCGGTCACGAAGGCCGACCTCGACACGCTGCTCGAGTTCTCTGAGAAGGGCCGCGGTGACGGCGGCAGCTTCGAGGCCGGCATCCAGTTCGCGCTCGAGCGCATGCTCGTGGACCCAGATTTCCTGCTGCGCGTGCAACGCGATCCACCGGCGTCACCGGGCACACCGCGGCGCCTGACCGATGTCGAACTCGCATCGCGGCTGTCGTTCTTCCTGTGGAGCAGCCTGCCAGACGAGCCGCTGCTGGACCTGGCCGAGCGTGGGGAGCTGTCGAAGCCGGCGGTCCTCGACCAGCAGGTGCGGCGCATGCTGGCGGATCCGCGCGCGACCGCGAACCTGGTCGACGATTTCGCGGCTCAGTGGCTGAACCTGCGCCGTGTCGGCGAAGTGACCGCGCATCCTGACGTCTACCCGGACTTCGACGACAACCTGCTGGACGCGTTCAGGCAGGAAACCGCGCTCTTCATCGCCAGCACCCTTGACGAGGACCGCAGCGTGTCGGACCTGCTCCGCGCCGACTATACGTTCGTCAACGAGCGGCTGGCGCGCCACTACGGTATTCAAGGCATCTACGGGCCCCGCTTCCGTCGCGTCACGCTCCCGAACCCGGACGAGCGCGGCGGCCTGCTCGCCCACGGGGCGCTCCTGGCGACGACGTCATACCCGGACCGGACCTCGCCGGTACTGCGCGGAAAGTGGCTGCTCGACAACATCTTCGGCGTGCAGGTGCCGCCGCCGCCGGCCAACGTCGACACGACGCTGCCCGAGATCCGGCCCGGCACCGTGCCGCCAACCATCCGCGAGCGGCTCGCTCAGCATCGTTCGAATCCGGCCTGCGCCAGCTGCCATGCGGTGATCGATCCGCCCGGCTTCGCGCTCGAACACTTCGACGCGATCGGCCGATGGCGAACCATCGACGAAGCGGGGCGACCCGTGGACGCGACGGGCACCACCGCCACCGGCAAGACCGTGGAAGGACTCGGCGGGCTTCGCGCGATGCTGTTGCAGCAGCCCGATCGGTTCCCGACCACGGTGACCGAGAAGCTACTGGCCTATGCGCTGGGCCGGCGGCCGGAGTACTACGATCGGCCGGCGATCCGTCGGATCGTCCGCGAAGCCGCGGCGCACGACTATCGCTGGTCAACGCTGATTCTTGGCATCGTGAACAGCCCCACCTTCCTCATGCGGGGATCCTCATGAACCTTCTCACTGCGAAACCCCTGGCGCGGCGCACGGTGCTGCGCGGGCTCGGCGCCACGTTGGCGTTGCCGCTCCTGGACGCGATGACGCCGGCGTTCGCGCGCGCCGCCGCGAAGCCGGTCCACCGCTTCCAGACCTTCTACGTCCCGAATGGGATGGCGATGGAGTACTGGCTGCCCGCAACCGAAGGCGCTGGGTTCGAGCTGACGGCGATCCTCGAGCCGCTGGCGCCGTTCCGGAGCCAGATGCTGGTGCTCTCGGGACTCAAGGCGAACTGGAACTACATCCACGCCGGCGCGTCGGGATCATTTCTGACCGGAACAGTGCGCGGCGGCCGCAACGAGGTCGAGATCATCGCGGACGTGTCGATGGACCAGCTGCTGGCCCGCCACTTCGCCGATCAGACGCAAGTGGCTTCGCTCGAACTGGCGATGGATCCGCCGAACAACGCCGGGGCGTGCACGGGCAACCTGAGCTGCGTCTACACCCACACGTTGTCGTGGCGCAGCAAGACGCAGCCGCTGCCGATGGAATACAACCCGCGGGCGGTGTTCGAAAAGTTGTTCGGCGACAGCGGCAGCACGGATCCCGCGGCGCGCGAAGCGCGGTTGCAGCAGCACAAGAGCATCCTGGATTCGGTCAACGACAAGCTGGCCAGCCTGAAACAGACGCTCGGACCGCAGGATCGGACGAAGGTCGAGGAGTTCACCGAATCGGTCCGCGACGTCGAACGGCGAATCGATCGCGCCGAGGCGCAGCGCGATCTCGATCTGCCGAACCTGGACGAGCCGCCAGGCGTCCCGCCGGTGTTCGAAGATCACCTCGCGCTCATGCTCGATCTGCAGGTGCTCGCGCTCCAGTCGGACCTGACCCGCGTCATCTCGTTCATGTTGAGCAAGGAGCAGAGCGCCCGGCCGTACCCGCAGATTGGCGTGCCCGAGGCGCATCACCCGCTCTCGCATCACGGCGATGTGCCCGAGCTGATTGCGCGGATGTCGAAGATCAACCGCTACCACACCGAACTCTTCGCCAAGTACCTGGCGCGGCTGCGAGCCACGCCCGACGGCGACGGCTCGCTCCTCGATCACACCACCATCCTTTACGGGTCGGGCATTTCCAACAGCAACCGGCACTCCGGCGACAACCTGCCCTTGCTCCTGCTCGGCGGCGGCGCCGGCACGCTGCGCGGCGGCCGCCACATCGGCTATACGGGGAAGCCGTCGATGGCCAACCTGCTGGTCGCGCTGATGGACACCATGGGTGTGCCGGTCGAAAAGATCGGCGGCAGTACAGGGAAGCTGGCCCTGGATCCGGTGGCACTCTGACAAGGCAAAAGGCAGAACGGCAGAAGGCAGAAGGCAGAACGGGTGATGAAGAGGGCGGTCGTCTCGCTGGCGATGTGCATCCTGGGCGCGAGCGTCGCGGCTCGCGGCGAAGGTCCGCCTCTGGTCGACGCGGCCAGGCGCGGCGACCGCGAGACCGTGCGGGCACTGGTCCACGCCAGGACCGAAATCAACGCCGCTGATGCCGACGGGACCACCGCGCTGCACTGGGTCAGCTATCGCGACGATCTGGACAGCGTGAACCTGCTGATCGCCGCCGGTGCCGACGTCAACGCCGCGAACGACCTCGGCGCTACGCCGTTGTGGATCGCGTGCGAGAACGCCGCCGCCCCGCTCGTCGGCGCATTGCTGAAGGCCGGCGCGAATCCGAACCTGGCGTTACTGGCCGGTGAAACGCCGTTGATGGTGGCGTCGAGGGCGGGGAAGGCCGCAATCGTCGAACAACTGCTGGTCAAGGGCGCAGAGCTCAACGCCCACGGCGCGCGGGGGCAGACCGCGCTGATGTGGGCGGTGGCCCAGCGGCACGCCGACGTCGTGAAGGTCCTGCTGGCGAAGGGCGCCGACGTGCACCGCCGCTCGGACGTCTGGAGCCAGATGATGGCGGTGCCGCCGCACGGCGTGCCGCTCTACAACAGGATGATCCCGCACGGCGGTGATACGGCGCTGCTGTTTGCGGCCCGGGCCGGCGACCTGGCGTCGGCGAAGCTGCTGGTCGCAGCCGGCGCCAACGTGAACGACGCCGATGCCTGGGGCGTCAGCGCCGCGATGCTGGCCGCGCACTCCGGCTTCGCGGATCTTCTCGGGTTCCTGCTCGAACGTGGCGCCGATCCGAATGCCGCCAAGGCCGGGTTCACCGCGCTTCACGCCGCGATCATGCGACGACACGCCGGGATGGTGACGGCGCTTCTCGCCTACGGCGCCGACCCGAATGGCCCACTGGAGGCGTGGACGCCGATGCGGCGCTCGTCGAAGGACTACAACTTCGCCCCGGAACTGGTCGGCGCCACCCCGTTCTGGCTCGCCGCCCGTTTCAGCCAGCCCGACGTGATGCGGCTGCTCCTCGAGTACGGGGCAGACGCGCAGGTGGTGCATCGCGGGAACTATCACGCCGAGCAGCCGATCGAGCCGCGTTCGCACGTCACCAACGCGGTGATGGCGGCAGCCGGCATCGGCGGCGGGACCGCGTGGGTGCAGCCCGGCCGACAGGAGCGCGAAGCGTTGATGCTCGAGTCCGTCCAAATCGCGGTAGAGCAGGGCGTCGACGTCAACGCGGCCGATACCGACGGCCGCACCGCGCTCGACGCGGCTCGGGCACTCAAGTTCGAACGTGTCGCCTCGTTCCTGGTCGAGCACGGCGCCCGTGCCGGGGCGAGCCGGCCGTAGCCGCCCATGGCCCGGGTCGCGCTGGCACTCGTCGTCGCGTTCGTGTTCCAGGCCGGGTCGTCTCGAACGATCAAGGTCGCTGGCGGCACCCTTGCCTACGACGAAGCCGGACGCGGGCCGGCGGTGATTTTCCTGCACGGCGCGTTTCTCGATCGTCACACCTGGGATCTGCAGGTGCCGGCGCTCGCGGCCTCGCATCGCGCGGTGCGCTACGACATCCGACCGTTCGGCGAGTCGTCGCTGCCCGAGCAGCCCTACAAGACGACTGACGACCTCCTGGCGCTGATGGACACGCTGAAGATCGAGCGCGCGCACCTGGTCGGCCACTCGTTCGGAGGCGGCGTCGCCATCGACTTCGCGCTCGAGCATCCAAACCGTGTTGCCAGCCTCACGCTGGTCAACTCCGGCGTCACCGGTGCGACCCTGCCGGCCGACGAACAGAAGGAAGCGATGCAGGTGTTCATGGCCGCTCGAGAGAGCGAAGCCAGCGCCGTGCAGGCGTGGTTGACCCTGAGCCTGTGGTCGGCGTCACGGTCGCGGCCGGAGGTGATGAAGGCAATCGAGCGCGCGACGGCCAGCAGCGCCGCGCGATTCCGGATGGCGGCGCCGCCCTTCGCCCCGATCACGCCGCCGGCGATCGGCCGCCTTGGCGAGATCAGCGCGGCCACTCTGGTCGTGAGCGGAGATCGAGACACGCCTGGCAACCGCGCCAACTCCGAAACTGTAGCCAGAGGAATCGCCGGCGCGAGGCTGATCGTCATTCCTGGCGCGGACCACGCCATTCCAATCGGCTGGGCCCGTGAGTTGAACGAGGCCCTGCTGGGCTTCTTGAAGACGACCGTGAAACCGGACCTGAAGCACCCCCGGATCTAAAAGGGAACTGTAGAGACCACATCGCATGTCACAGCCCGCGCTTGAATCGCCCCCGATCGCCGCGCCCGTGGCCGACGCCGTGCGCCTTCCGGACAATGCCTATACACCGCTTGCCGCCGGCGAGTCGTACGAGCCGATCGTCCCCGCCGCCGAACGAGCGCCGGAAGTGACGCCGCGCTCGGTGGGCTGGGGCGTGCTGCTGTGCGTGATCTTCACGGTGGCCTCGGCCTACTCGGGCCTGAAGGTCGGGCAGGTGATGGAGGCCGGCGATCCCGATCTCGATCCTGGCGATCGGACTGGCGCGGGCCTACCGGCGGCGATCGACGTTGCTCGAGAACGTGATCCTCACCGGCATTGGCGGCACCGCCGGCGGCGTCGTCGCCGGCGCCATCTTCACGCTGCCGGCGCTCTACACGCTCAAGCTCGATCCCAACCCGGCCCAGACCATCTTCATCTGCCTGGCCGGCGGATGCCTCGGCGTGCTGTTCCTGATTCCGCTGCGCCGCTACTTCGTGCGCGACACGCACGGCGAGTTCCCGTACCCCGAAGCGACCGCGATCACCGAAGTGCTGGTCACCGGCGAGCGCGGCGGCTCGCAGGCCCGCCTGCTTCTGCAGGCGACAGCCATCGCCGGCGTCTACGACTTCTTCGTCACGACTTTCCAGGTCTGGCGCGAGTTCGTGAATCTGCAGTTCGTGCCCGCGGTCCGGGCGCTGGCCGATCAGGCGCGGATGGTCGTGGCGTTCGACGCCGTCGCGTTCATCCTCGGGCTTGGCTACGTGATGGGGCTGCGCTCGTCGATGGTCCTCGTCGCCGGCGGCGTGCTCTCCAACCTGGTGCTGGTGCCGCTGGTCTGGATGATCGGCCAGCACCTGCCCGCCGCCGTCTATCCCGGCACCGTCGCCGATCGCGCGAGATGACGCGCGGCGCAGATCTTCCGCGACTACGTCCGCTTCGTCGGCGTCGGCGCGATCGCCACGGCCGGGCATCTTCGGCATCATCAAGTCGCTCCGCATCGTCGCCGCTTCGTTCGGCATCGCGGCGCGCGCCTTCCGTCATGGCGAGGCCAGCGGCGAGCGCACCGATCGCGACATGCCGGTCCAGGCCCAACTGCTCGGCGTGGTCGTCGGCACGCTCGCCGTCGCCGCCTTCTTCGGCAGCCTGCTCGGCTCGCCGACCGCCATCCTCGTGGCCGTGGTCCTGACGCTGGTCTTCTCGTTCTTCTTCACATCGGTGGCCGCCACCGCGATCGCGACGATTGCGCGCAACCCGGTCTCGGGCATGACCATGCTCACGGTGATCATCTCGTCGGTGGTGCTGCTGCGCTTCGGGGTGAGCGGGCAGTCGGGCATGTTCTTCGTGATGGCGATTGCCGGGATGGTGTGCACGGCGCTGTCGGTGTCGGGACAGACGATCACGGACCTGAAGACCGGCTACTGGCTAGGCTCGACGCCGGCGGCGCAGCAGCGAGTGAAGTTGCTCGGCGTCGTCGTCTCGTCGGCGGCAGTCGGTTTGACGATCGTCATGCTCGCGCGCGCGTTCCAGTTCGGTGAGGCCGCGCCGGGCGACACCCGCGCGGTGCTGGCGGCGCCGCAGGCGTCGATCATGCAGGCCCTGGTGCAGGGCTTCATGAGCCGGCAGCCAGTGGCGTGGCTGCTGTTCGCGACCGGCGCGATGATCGCGGTGGTGATGGAGATGCTGCGCGCGCCGGCGCTGGTGTTCGCGCTCGGGATGTACCTGCCGCTCGAGCTGAACCTGCCGGCGCTGGTTGGCGGCGTGCTGTCGTGGGCGGTGATGGCGCGATCGGATCGGGTTGGCGAGAGCGGTCGCGTCATGCGCGAGCGCGGCGATCATTGTCGCTTCGGGCTTCATGGCCGGCGGGGCGCTGGGTGGTGTCTTCGGGGCAGGCCTGCGCCTGTTCAGCTGGTATCGCGAGGACCTCGTGAGAACGCCGTTCTTCGACGTCGAAGCGGTGTCCCAGATCGTGTCGCTGGCTGGCTTCTCGCTGTTTGCGGTCTACCTCTGGCGGAAGGCCACGCGGCCACCGGCGTCATGATCGGAACTTCCCGGCGACGAGCCGGGCGGGCAGCCCGTCGTCACGAAGCTCGCCGGTGACACAGATCTCCGTACCGGAGGTCCAGGGGCCGGCCCCTTCGAGCATCAACCGGGTACTGCCAGACTTCAGCCACGAGCCTTGTGCGGTCGCCTCGATCGTTCCGCACGCTTCGATCTGAACCGACAACACCTCTCCGCCGACCTGGCCGACGGCGCTGCGAAAAGACGACGAAGAAAACGGGCTGGCGGCCCGCTGGAACTCGACGTCAACCCTATCCACGAGAGGACCGATGGTGATCGTGACCGGATCCAGGCGCTGCGCGAGCGCGGCCTCGAGCCGCGCGCTACAATCCGCGCAGCTCGCGCCGCGGATCGCGGCCCGCACGCGGTTGACGAGCGTCACCGTGCCTGGCGCCGACCCCGGGCCCGCGGCACGATCGCACCCGGGCGCCAGGGCCGCCAGAATCATCGAACCCGCCACGAGCCATGCCGATTTGTTCCTCGCCATCGTCGGCACCAGAACACGTCCACGTCCGACCGCTACGGCGAGACGGCCGGGCATGGGGCATTCAGTGCGGTGAGACAACGGTTGCGGTCGAACTCCGTCTGGGTCGCCGGCGCAAGGTTCACGATGTCGAGCGCACGGGCATCGGGGCGAGTGTTCGCCACCTGAACGGGCGGATTGCCGACGACCGTGTTGTTTCGAACTACGTTCTTCCCTACGGCAGCAGCGATGTAGATGCCATTCGTGTTGCCGGTTACAAGGTTCTCCTCGACGACGTTGCCACTGGCGTTGCCGATCAGGCCGATGCCAAAGTCGTCCGCAGGGTCGCTGTATCCGTTACCGTCCGATGTGTTCAGCCGGACCCGGCTGTTGTGTCCGACCACTCATATGCCGCCGCACGACTGCCCCGCCGCAGTCGACCCGTTGCGGAGGGTTGTGTTGCCCTCGATGAGCGCGCTGAATGAACTGGCAAGGACGAAGATACCCGACCCGCAGTTGGTCGAGACCGTGAGCCCTTCGACGCGAGCCTCGGTCGATCCGGTGACCACGACGCCGTGATTGCGGAAGCGTTGAACGAGACCGGGACCGCGCACGACGGCGCGGCTCTGGCCGTTCGTCGTCACCCCTACCTCGCCGTTGGTCGGCGTCCCGCCGCACGCGGTTGTCGCGTCGGCGCGGCCGGTGATGGAGTAGCCGTTGAGTCGCAATTCGACCCCCGGCACGGAGAATGAGAAGCACGGTGTGCCGTCGGCGACGGAACAGGTTACGTCGCCGGTCAACTCGGTGTCGGCGACGATGGTGTAGGTCCGGGTGAGCGTGCCTGAAACTCTATCGGGCCGGCCCTGCATCGTGGCCCCGGCTCCGGCAGCCACGACGAGCAGCAGGAATACGACCCAGCTTCGTACGTGCACTGGATCCTCCTTCCTCATTTCCCGACGCGATGCGCGGACTGTAGACCGAAGCCAGGCCAGCGTCTATGGGCGTTTTGATCCGGAGCTGGCGGCAGCCTGGCGGCTCGTGCCGGCGGTTCTCGATATCCCAGGTGTGGGCGAGCCCGCGAACCGCACATCGGAAACCGAACACCCTGAAGGAGCCGGACCGTGCACCCTGAAGCCACAACCCCTCGTCGCCAATTTCTGGGCCAGATCGCCGGCACCGCCGCTGCCGTCGGCGTCGTCGCTTCCATGCGGCCGGCCGACGCCGTCGCATCGTCGTCGCCGGATTCCTGGATCGCCGAGGTGAAGGGCACGCACAGGTGCCTTTTCGACTTCCCCCAGCACAAGAACGCCTTTCCGCTACTGCACATCCTGAACTACATCAACACCTACGCCGCGGCCTACAAGGTGGACGCGAGCGAGGTGGGCACCGTCGGTACCTTCTACAGCGCCGGCAGCCAGGCCAGCATTCCGCTCGCCTTCAGCGACGCCATCTGGTCCAAGTACGCCCTCGGCGCCTACACCGGATTGAAGGATGCGGACGGCAAGCCCTACACGCGTAACGTCTTCAACCGGCCGACGCCGGCCGACCTGCACCTGCTGCTGAAGGCGATCGACGCACCGCCGATTCCGGCCCTGGCCGGCGCCATGCCGGCGCTCGGCATCGAAAGCCTCCAGAAGATGGGCACGAAGTTCCTGCTGTGCAACAACGCGCTCGGGATCTGGTGTCTGGAGCTCGAAGCGCGCGGCCTCGGCAAGGCTGCGGATATCGAGAAGGAGCTCCGCGCCAACGTTCTACCCGGCGTGACCGTCGTGCCGGCGATGGTCGTGGCGATCGAAAAGGCGCAGGAAGCGGGCATCCGCTACAACCGCCAGTGACGCATGAGGTGGCGGCGGAATCCTCGACTCGCTTGTCGAGCGAGTCGAGCCGCCGCTGCCATATGATGGGCGGTCGACGCCCATGCCTCCCGTCGATCCCGACCGCTGGCGCGAGCTGAGCCCGTACCTGGACGAAGCCCTGGACGTGCCGCCTGAGGCCCGCGCGTCGTGGCTGGCTTCGCTCTCGGCTCGCGACGCCGCGCTCGCCGCCGACCTGCACGCGCTCCTCGACGAGCAGGCCGCGGCTGACGAGCACAAATTTCTCGCGGGCGCGGTCACGACGCCGCTCCATTCAGGGCGATCGTCGTCGCTGGTCGGCCAGATCGTCGGCGCCTACCGCCTGGTGTCGCTCATCGGCCAGGGCGGAATGGGAACCGTCTGGCTCGCCGAACGTTGCGACGGCCGGTTCGAGGGCAAGGCCGCGGTGAAGCTGCTCAACATCGCGCTCATGGGGCGGGCCGTGGAGGGGCGCTTCCGCCGCGAGGGGCACATCCTGGCCCGCGTCACCCATCCGCACATCGCGCACCTGACTGACGCCGGCGTCACCGAGACGGGTCAGCCCTATCTGGTGCTGGAGCACGTCGAGGGGCAGCATATCGATCGCTACTGCGCCGAGCACGCCCTTCCGCTTCGGGACCGCATCCGTCTGTTCCTGCAGGTGCTGGACGCCGTCTCGCACGCGCACGCCAACCTTATCGTCCATCGCGACATCAAGCCGCCGAACGTGCTGGTCGGCGGCGACGGGCAAGTGAAGCTGCTCGATTTCGGCATCGCCAAGCTGCTGGAGGATGAATCCGGCGAGGCGGCCGGCACCAGCGCGCTCACCCGCGAGGCCGGCGCGGCACTGACGCCGGAGTTCGCCGCCCCGGAGCAGCTCCTTCACGGTCAGGTGACGACGGCGACCGACGTCTACGCGCTGGGCGTAGTGCTGCACGTGCTGTTGAGCGGGCAGCATCCCGCGGCCGACGCGATTGGATCACCGGCGGCGCTGATCCGGGCCATCGTCGACGACGAACCGCGTCGCATGTCGGATGTCGTGGCCATGTCGTCCGGCGACCATGCCGCGCGGGCGCTTCACGCCGAGCAATGCGGCACGACCCCAGGGAGGCTGCGCCGGACTCTGCGCGGCGACCTCGATACCATCGTTGCGAAGGCGCTGAAGAAGAGCCCGGCCGAGCGTTACACGTCGGTGACGGCGCTGGCTGACGATTTACGGCGCTACCTGCGAGGCGAGCCGATCGGCGCGCGTCCCGACACGCTGCGCTATCGAGCGGCGAAGTTCGTCCGCCGTCACGCCCGCGGGATCGGCGCGGCCGCCGCGATGGTCCTGCTGCTGGCTGCCGTGGTCGGGTTCTACACGCTGCGCATCGCCGCCGAACGCGACCGCGCGCAGCGCGAAGCGGCCCGGGCGACGAAGGTGAGTGAGGTGCTGACCGGCCTGCTGACGAGCGCCGACCCCATCTCGAACCGCGCGACCCGCGAAGGGTTGACGGTGCGCGGTCTGCTCGATGGCGGCGTCGCCCAGGCGGAGCAGGCTCTCGCCGACGAGCCGGCGGCGGCGGCCGAGATTTTCGCGGTGCTTGGCCGTCTCTATCGCCAGTTCGGCGTCTACGACAAGGCACAGCGGCTCCTCGAGCTGGCCTTGACCAATGGCGAAAAGGCGTTCGGCCCCGAACACCTCAATCAAGCGCGGGTGCTCACCGAACTTGGCGCCGTGTTGACCGATCGCGGCGACTACGCGGCAGCAGAACGAAGCCTGCAGCGGGCGCTCGACATTCGCCGAAATCTCCTCGGCACCGATCACGCCGATGTCGCCGTGACGATGGTGGAGCTCGGGCGGTTCTATCAGGACCGCGGGCTGAACGAACGCGCCGAGCCGCTCAAGCGCGAGGCGCTCGAGATTCGGCGTCGCGTGCTGGGCGAGGGAGATCGCGAGACGGCGGTGAGCCTGAGCGATCTGGCGTCCGAGCTGCGCCTCCGCGGCGACCTCGATGGCGCCGAGTCGCTGCTGCGGCAGGGGCTGGACATCAACCGCAAGACACGCGGCGAACGTCACCCGAACACCGGTAGCACCTTGCACGACCTCGGACTCATCGCCGTCGCGCGCCACGATTACGCCGCGGCAGAAGCGCTGTTCCTCCAGGGGCTCGACATCCACCGTCAGGCGCTCGGCCCGAACCATCCGAACGTCGCGATCGGCCTCAACAGCCTCGCGCACGTCCGGGTCGCCCAGGGCAGGTACGACGACGCAGCCGCGGCGCTCGCTCAGGCCCTGGAGATCGCGCGCCCCGGGCTCGGCGCCGACCATCAACTGGTCGCGATCTACAGCGTGAACCTTGCTGCTGTACAACTGGCCCGCCACCGGCCGCGCGAGGCGGAGCCGCTGCTGGAGGAAGGGCTGAGAATTCGATCGCTCGCTCCCGAGTTGATACCGCTCAGGCGCCGCACGCTGCCGGAAGACGACTGGAGTGTCGGCGCGATCGAGCGCCTCCTCGACGAAGCAAGAAGTGAGAAGTGAGAGGTGAGAAACCGGCCAGAAGCCAGGAAGCGCTCGTCTCCTATCCCCTATCCCCTGACTCCCGCCCATGAGCATCGTCGCGGTCGGTGAGTGCACGCGTGACCGCTACGCTGCCCTCGGTGTCGAGCGGGTCGGCGGCATCTCGCTCAACTTCGCGGTGCACGCCCGCGGGTGCGGCGCGCCGAACGTCGCGCTCGTCACCTGCGCCGGCACTGACGGCTGGGGCCCTGCCGTGCGCTCGGCGCTCGCCCGGTCCGGCGTGGACTCGAGCCACGTCCACACCCGCGAGGGCGATACCGCGTCGCAACTGATTGAGCTCGATGCGGGTGGCGAGCGCCGGTTTCCGCCAGGCGGCTACAATCCGGGCGTGCTTGCGGCTTTCGCGCTCGATCGCAGCGATCTCGCGTTCATTGGCGAGCACGACGTCGTGGCGGCTCCGTACTTCCGCCAGATCGCGCATCTGTTCCGCCCCGCGATGCAGGCCGCCAGACCAGGCGCCAAACGCGTGGTCGATCTGCTGGACGGCGAAGACTTGGGTTCCGACCTCGCCGGCATCGACGCCGTGCTCGACATCGTCGACCTTGCCTTCATCAGCGGCGGCGAAAACGCGGTGGAGTGCCTGGCGAGCCGCTCACTTCGCGCTCGCGCTCGCGCGCTCATCGTCGTCACCCACGGCGCAGGTGGCTGCAGCGCTCTGGTTGCTGGCCGCCGCCTGTTCGAACCGGCGGGGCCGGTGCCCGCCGACGAGCAGGTCGACACCACCGGCTGCGGCGATGCGTTCCAGGCGGCGTTCACGGTTGCGTGGAATGCTGGCGCGCCGATTCCGGACGCGCTTCGGGCCGGGGCGCAGCGAGCGGCGGAAGTTGTTCGCTATCTCGGCGCCATTCCCATATCGGGCCCGCTGTGACGCGCTTCCGCGAGCTGTTCCCGGCGCCGCGTCCACTGATTGGAATGATCGCGCTGCCGCCGCTCCCGGGTTATCCGGCTTTCACGACGATCAGCGCGCTGGTCGAGACCGCCCTGTCGGATCTCGCGGCGCTCGAAGGCGGCGGCGTGAGCGGCGTGCTCGTCGAGAACGACTTCGATCAGCCCCACACCCTCGTCGGCGGCGCCGAGATCGTCGCCGCGATGACGCGGGTGACGAGCGAGGTGGTGCACAACGCGCGCGTTCCCGTCGGCGTCGAGGTGCTGCTCAACGACTGGCGCGCCTCACTCGCCGTGGCGGCGATGGCCGGTGCGCGGTTCATCCGGCTCGACTTCTTCGTGGATCGCGTACGCAGCAAGCTGGGCATCATCGAGCCCCAGCCAACGTCGATTCTCGAGTTTCGCCGTCGTCTCCGGGCCGAGCACGTCCAGGTCTACGCCGACCTGCAGGTAAAGTACAGCTCGATGGCCGACGGGCCGAAACCGATCGCCCAGTCGGCGCGCGAGGCCGCCTCCGCCGGCGCCGATGCGGTGATCGTCACCGGCACCGAAACCGGCGTCGGTCCCGACGTCACGGACCTGAAGGACGCGCGCGCCGGCGGCCTGCCCGTGCTGATCGGCAGCGGGCTCGGTCCCGACAACGCCGCCAATCTCGTTGCCCACGCCGACGGCTTCATCGTCGGCACCTCGATGCGCAGCGGCCGCACCGCCACGGATCGCGTCGTCCGCGGGCGGGTCGAGGCCCTGACGCGGGCCATTGCTTCGGCATGACCACGGGCTCGCCGCTGAAGCGGCATCTGGGACTAGGCGCTGTCGCGGCAATCGTCGTCGGCAACATGCTCGGTTCCGGCGTGTTCTTCACGCCGGGCGAACTGGCTGCGGTCGCGGATCACGCCTGGCAGGTGCACTTCATCTGGGCGCTATCGGGCCTCATCACGCTGTGCGGCGCATTGACGCTTGCCGAGCTCTGCGCCTGGGTGCCGGAAGCGGGCGCCAGCTATCACGTGATCACCCGCGGCTTCGGACCGTTCTGGGGTTTCCTGCTGGTCTGGCTCGAGCTGTGGGTGAGCGGTCCCGGCGCGATCGCCTCGATCGCGATCGCGCTTGGCGAGTTCCTGCATCGTGGCACGGGAAGCTTCGGGCCAGTGGCCTGGGGAGCGGCGGGCATCGTCTTCTTCGCGCTGGTCAACCTGGCCGGCGTGCAGTGGGGCGGCCGCACCCAGATCGTGCTTACGACCGCGAAAGTGGTGGGCGTCGCCGGCCTGGTGATCGGAGGCCTCCTGCTCGCCGCCCCGGCCAACCCGCCGACACCGCTCGCGCCAGCGCTCTCGGGTGGCGAGGGCCTGCTCGGCTTCGTGAGATTCACCGGCCTCGGGATTGCCGCGGTGCTCTTCACCTACGACGGCTGGATCGACGTATCCCACGTCGCCGGCGAAGTCCGGCGCCCGGCGCGTGACTTCCCGCTTGGCTTGGGAGTAGGTGTTGCCGCTCTCACGTCTGCTGTACCTTGCCGTCAACGCGGCGTATCTCCGCGTCGTCCCGCTCGAAACCATGCGCGAGGCGCCAACCGCGGTCGCATCCACGGTGGCGACGTCCGCATTTGGTCCGCGCGGCGGCCCGCTGCTCTCGCTACTGATGACGATCTCGATCTTCGGTGCGCTCGGCGGCCTGGTGATGACCCTGCCGCGGTTGTATTACACGCTGGCCGCTACCTACGCAGACGATTCACGAGGACTGCCGCGCCGTTTCTTCTCGCTGCTGGCCACTGTGTCGCCAGGTGCGGCGGTGCCAACTGGCGCGATCGCCTTCACCGCGATCGCCTCGCTTGCGGCGCTGGCGTTCTTCGGATCGTTCTCGCGGCTCGTCAACTTCTTCGTGGTGCCGCTGCAGGCCGCGAACATCCTGATGGTTGCGGCGATATTCCGGCTGCGGCGCGAGAGCGGACGGCCCGCCGGGTATCGCACGCCGGGATACCCGGTGACGCCGCTGGTCTACATCGTGGTGATGGCGGGTTTCCTGATCAGCGCCATCGTCTACCGTCCCTTCGACACGCTGGTGGGTGTCGCGCTGGCCGCAACCGGTGCACCCGTCTATCGGTATCTCGGGCGGCGCGGCTCTCGCGGCGCAGACCGCACTTGATCCTCGGACCAACCGCCGCGACAATGCCGAACAACAAACCATGAGGCACCGGCATATCCTGGCTCCGCAGCTCATCGCCGCGGCCGTCGTCGCCACGGTGGGTATCCATGCTGCTCAACCGGCGGGTGACTGGGCGCAGGTTGCGGCCAGCTTCAGCAGCGGTGTCCAGCAGGCCGGCATCATCGGCGCGAGCCTGCTTTTCGTGAAGGACGGCGCGGTGGCCCATGAAGCGATGGCCGGCCTGCAGGATCAGGCGACCGGTCGGCCGGTCGATCGCGACACCATCTTCCATTGGGCCTCGATCACCAAGACCCTCACCGGCGTCGCGATCATGCAGCTCCGGGATCGCGGCTTCTTCTCACTCGACGATCCGGTGGTGAAGTACGTCCCGGAACTGCGCGAGGTCCACAACCCCTTCGGCGACATCTCCCAGGTGACCATTCGGCACCTGATGTCGCATAGCGGCGGCTTTCGCGCGGGCACCTGGCCCTGGGGCGGCGATCAGCCGTGGCACCCGTTCGAGCCGACACGGTGGGCGCAGCTCGTGGCGATGATGCCCTACACCGAGCTGCAGTTCCGGCCGGGCACGAAGTACAGCTACTCGAATCCCGGCGTCATCTTCCTCGGCCGGATCATCGAGCTGTTCTCGGGCGACGACTACGAGGTCTACATCGCCAAGAACATCCTGATGCCGCTCGGCATGTCGCGCACGTTCTTCGACCGCGCTCCGGCCTACCTGGTCGCCCACCGCTCGCACAGTTACCTCGTCACCGACGAGGGCGTTCGCGAGCAGCCGTTCGACTTCGATACCGGCATCACGGTGTCGAACGGCGGCCTGAACGCGCCGCTTGGCGACATGGCGAAGTACCTGGCCTTCCTGATCGACGGCAACGACACGGTCCTCAAGCGGTCGTCGCTCCTCGAAATGGCGACGCCGCAGATTCGCGCCACCGATGGCGAGGGCGGCAGTGGTGAGGACGTGCAGGCCGGGCTCTCGTGTTTCATCGAGCGCCACGGCGGGGTCGACCTGGTGGGGCACAGCGGCGATCAGAACGGGTTCATCTCGCACCTCTATATCCACCGGCCCTCGCGCTCGGGCTACGTTGTTTCGTTCAACACCGACGTGACGTCCGCGCGCGACTCGCGGCGGACGACGAGAGCCGTCGACGACGAAGTGCGCGACACCATCGTCGGCGCGTTCTGGGGCAAAAGCGGGCGCTGAGGACAGAGGCGGGGCTAGTTCCTGTCTTCGCGCCACGAGGCGATGAAGAAGTGGATGTTGGCGAGGCGAACCGCGGCCGGCCGTAGAGAGCGTAGAATCCGCAAGGAGTCTGGTAGGGACAACCGCTGAGGCAGGGAGCGAAAGGAATGAGCGACGACGAACGCATTGCCAACGAGGTGTCGCGCCGCGGGTTCCTGGTCGCCAGCAGCGGCACCGTCATCGCGGCGGCGGCTGCCGGCGCTCTCGAGGCCCGAGAGGCGCCGCCAGCCATCGCGGTGGACCCCGGCGTCCCGCACTCGACGATCGCGCTCACAGTCAACGGCGTCGCCCAACGGCTCGATGTCGAGGACCGCTGGACGCTCGTCGAAGTGCTGCGCGACCGGCTCGGGCTCACCGGCACCAAGATTGGCTGCGATCGCGGCGAGTGCGGCGCCTGCACCGTGCTCGTTGACGACACGCCGGTCTACGCGTGCAGCCAGCTCGCGGTCTGGATGGATGGCCGGCGGATCACAACGGTCGAGGGACTCTCGTCGGGCGACGCGCTGAGCCGGCTGCAGCAGGCTTTCGTCGCGCACGACGGGCCGCAGTGTGGGTTCTGCACATCAGGGCAGCTCATGAGCGCGAGCGCGCTGCTCAAGAGATTGCCGCACCCCGCGGCCTCGGACGTGAAGGCCGCACTGAGTGGCAACCTGTGCCGGTGCGGCAACTACAACCGGTATGTCGAGGCGGTCGTGGCCGCGGGCGCCGCGACAGGCAGCGGGGGAGGCGAACGATGAGCCTGCAGGGTCCCCGATCACCGGCGGTCGCGCCCCTGACGACCGTCGGGCACGCGACGCCACGCATCGACGCCATCGAGCGCGTCACCGGACGCGCGAAGTACACGAACGACGTCCAACTGCCGGGAATGCTGTACGCCCGGGTGCTGCGGAGCCCGCATCCTCACGCGCGTATTCGATCCATCGACGCTTCAAAAGCTCGGGCACTCCAGGGCGTGAAGGCAATCATCACCCGCGAGAACTGCCAGGTCGTCTGGGGCGCGGGCGGCATCGCCGGCGGCCAGCAGTACAACGACGACGTCAAGAAGATCACGACGCAGCGGCGCTACGCGTTCAACAATCCGGTACGGTTCGTCGGCGACCCGGTTGCGGCGGTGGCGGCCGAGAGCCGGCATCTTGCCGAGCAGGCGCTCACGCTGATCGCGGTGGACTATGAGGTGCTGCCGTTCGTCCTCGATCCCGAAGCCGCCCTGGCGCCGGAAGCGCCGAAGATCTGGCCCGAGGGTAATCTCGCCGTCAACAACAAGAACGAACCGGCGCCGCAGGTACAGAAGCGCGGCGACGCTGCCGCGGCGTTTGCCGGTGCCGCCCATGTCTTCGAGGATCGCTACTCGACCGCTTTCGTGCACAACGCGCAGATGGAACCGCGCTCGTGCGTGGCCGCGTGGGAGGGCGACAAGCTCACCGTCTACACGCCGACCGGCGGGATCGCGAACTGCCAGCACGACATGGCCCGCGACCTCGGCATCCCCGACGAGAAGGTCCGGGTCGTGTCGCAGTACATGGGCGGCAACTTCGGCAACAAGAACCAGAACCAGGATGCCGATCTGATTGCTGCGGTGCTGGCGAAAGAGGCCGGCGCACCCGTGAAGCTGGAGCTCTCGCGCAAGGAGGACTTCATCGGCGTCCACGGCCGCTGGCCGACGATCCAGCACTACAAGATCGGGGTGGACGCTGACGGCACGCTGCAGGCGATCCAGCTGCGCGGGTTCAGCGGCATGGGGCCGTATCGCAAGAACTCCGGCGCGATGGCCGGTATCGAGCTCTACAAGTGCCCGAACCTCGACGTCGTCGTGACGCCGGTCTACACCAACCGTACGGTGTCGGGGAACTTCCGCGGACCGGAGTTCCCGCAGGGTTTTTTCGGCATCCAGTCGATGATGGACGACGTCGCCTACCGGATGAAGATGGACCCGGTGGAGTTCGGGCTGAAGAACATGGCCCGGCTGTTCCGCGACGAGACGCCGTTCACCAATTACACGCTCGATGAGTGCATCACGAAGGGCGCGGAGCAGTTCGAGTGGAAGAAGCGCTGGCGCTCGACGCCAGGCTCGGACGCCGGCCCGATCAAGCGCGGCGCCGGCTTCACCTACATGATGTTCCGCTCCGGTCTCGGCCAGAGCAATGCGGTCATCCAGGTGGACGGCAGCGGCAAGTACACCGTTTTCGTCGGCGTTACCGACGTCGGTGCCGGCGCGAAGACGACGATGGCGCTGATCGCCGCCGAGGCCCTCGCCATCCCGCTGTCGAGGCTCACGGTGGTATGGGGCGATACAGACCGGTGCCCATACTCCGTGGGTGAGTCGGGCAGCCGGACCACGATTCAGACCGGCTCCGCGGTCATCGAAGCCGCGCGCGGGCTGAAGCAGCAAATCGCCGAGAAAGGAATGCCGAGCGGATCGCAGACGCTCGTCGCCTCGGCATCACCGAATCCGAAGGTCGCGGATGGCAAAGTGCGCCAGGCGTTTGGCGCGCACTTCGTCGAGGTGGAAGTGGACACAGAGCTCGGCGGCGTGCGGTTGACGAAGTACGTCGCGGTTCACGATTGCGGCCGCATCATCAACCCGCTCGCGGCGACGAGCCAGATCCTGGGCTCGGCGGTGATGGGCGTCGGGATGGCGCTGCACGAGAATCTCGTCTACGACGCGCGGTCCGGACAGCCGCTCACCGCCGGCTTCTACTACGACCGGATTCCCACCCACATGGACGCGCCCGACGTCGACGTCACGTTCGTGGAGAACGACGACGGCTACGGCGCCTTCGGCGCCAAGAGCATTGGCGAAGCCGGCATCGTTCTGTCGCCGGGCGCGATCAACAACGCGATCTTCAACGCGATCGGCCGCCGCCTCAAGGACCTGCCGATCACCCGCGACAAGATTCTGGGGGCGCTGGCATGAAGACCTTCACCAGCCGTAGCGCGGGGACGCCGCAGCAGGCGGTCACCCTCGCACAGGACGCCCACAAGGCCGGGCAGCCGGTCGCATTCATCGCCGGCGGCAGCGACCTGCTGGCGCTGGTCAAGGATCGGATCGTCGAGCCCGACCTGCTCGTCAGCCTTCGCGGCTGGAAGGACGCCGATCGGATCGTCGCCTTCGGCGGCCAGACGACAATCGGATCGCAGGTAACGCTCGAAGCGCTGAGCCGTCACGAGGCGATCGCCGCTCAGTATCCGGTTCTGGCCCAGGCAGCCGCGAGTGTCGCCACGCCGCAGATCCGCAACGTCGGCACGCTCGGCGGCAACGTTGCACAGCGGCCTTGGTGCTGGTACTTCCGCAACGGTTTCCCTTGTTACAAGGCCGGCGGCCATCAGTGCTTCTCGGTGAGCGGGGAGAACCAGCTTCATGCGATCTTCGGCGGTGGTCCCAGTTATATCGTCCACCCGTCGGATACCGCGCCCGCGCTCGTTGCACTCGACGCCTCGTTCCGCGTGCTCGGACCGGGCGGCGAGCGCATCATTCCCGCTCGGGACTTCTTCGTCTTGCCGCGGCAGAACGCGACCCAGGAGAACGTGCTCGGCCCCGACGACGTCATCGTCTCGGTGCAGCTGCCGGCGGCGCTGGCCGGGGCGCGCGGCCGCTACTACAAGGTGATGGACCGCGAGGCGTGGACGCATGCGGTCGTGAGCGCAGCTGTCGTGTTGAAGATGGAGGGCGATGTCTGCCGTGGCGCGCGAGTCGTGCTGGGCGGCGTGGCGCCGATTCCGTGGCGGCTACCCGAGGTGGAGAAGTTGCTCACGGGACAGCGCATCACCGAGGATCTCGCCGCCAAGGCCGGTGCGGCGTCCGTGGTCGGCGCTCGAGCGCTGGCGAAGAACGCCTACAAGATTCCGCTGACCAAAGGCGTCGTGCGGCGGGCGATTCTCGAGGCTCGCGGATGACCCTCGCCCGGGGTGTGAGCCGCCGCGACTTCCTGCGGCTGCGCCCGACCGCCCGGGGCCGCCTCCTCGAGATCTCGTGCCGCACGCTGTTCATGCGTTGTTCCGACGCCGGCCTCGAGCCCGGAACATCCTCTGAGTACGAGCCGTGGATGGGAGAGCCGTCGGCGGTGATTCGGCGCGACCCGGCCGAGGCGATTCTGGGTCGCATCGAACTCGAGCTGAGTGACGCGCAGATCGTGCGGCTGCTCGAGCCCGAGTGGCTTTCGTCACTGACTGGCGCGGAGCGGCTGCAGTCGGCTCTCGCGGCGTTTCTCGGACGGGGCGGCGTCCTGGAAAACGGCCCCCACGAATGACGGACTTCCCCGATTGGGGAGCGCCGGCGATCCTGCTCCTGTTGATCGCATTGATCTCGGCCCGCGCAGGCGCGGGGTTGATGCGGTTCCTGCGCCGGCGCCGTTCGCTTCAGGCCTTCGCCGCCGCGCACGGATGGACGTTCCACACCGTCCTGCGCTCCGACGCCCGGCCTCCGTACACGCGGTTACGCGAGCTCCGCCGCACGGTGCTGCTCTGGAACATCCTCGAAGGCCAGTGGAACGGCCATGCCGTCGCCATCTTCGACCGCAAGCCGCGGCGCCGCATGCTGTTCACGGGCGTGCTCGTCACGGTGGGCGGGCGGATGCGATCCCTGCGCGCGGATTGGGACGCAGTGCGGCACGCGGGATCGCGGCCCGACCTCTTCGGTTCGCTCACGACCGAGTTGCTGACCGGCCGCCCGCCGCTCCTCCTTGAGGCCGACGACAACGTCCTCTACGCCACCGCGGGAGACGCTCGCGACGGCGCGACGCTCGGTCACCTGCTCGACCTCGCAACCGCCATTGCCACCGCAATGGTGGCAGAGGCCGAGCGTGCGCCGGCAATTTCTACGTCCGCGTGATGGCTTTCCGGGGCTGAAACGCTTAAGGCTCTTGCTCGCGCGCCAGTACGACGATCCCTTCCGTCTCGTAACGAACCACGCCGGGCCGCTCCGGGATCGCTTTCACTGCGCCTCGTTCGATGGCGGCAAACGCGCGTGCGAAGCGAGGCAGGATCGACGCCGGCACCTTCGCCTCGTTGTGGCCTGGACACACTACGTCTACGCTATCGGCGAGGGCCCCGAGGCGGGCCGCCGATCGCTCGTAGTCGGCGAGGCTCGACTCGGGCATGTGTGCATAGAGCTCCGCTGGATACAGCGTGTCGCCGGTGAACAGCACGCGGCGGCCGCGATCGAGTAGAGACAGGCTCCCGGGAGTGTGCCCGGGCGTGAGAAGCACTTCAAGCGTGCGGCCTCCCAGCTCGATCCGTTCGCCATCGTGCAGCCGCCGCGTCGGCTGAATCGGCGGCGTTTCGTAGCGCGTTCGATCGAACCCCGGTGGAAGCGGCATCCAGACGGTCTCGGCGGTGATCTGCTTCGAGAGGCTGCCGGTCCCTTTTGCCAGTCGGGCCAGCGCGGCCGGGTTGTCGGCGACGGCGACCTCAGCGAACAGCCGATCGCCACCGATGTGGTCGAAGTGCTCGTGCGAGTTCACGACCAGCACCGGCAGTGACGTCAGTTGATCGACCACTGCCTTGATGTCGCCGATTCCAAGTCCGGTATCGAACAGGACGGCACGCTCGCGCCCCTCGATCAGATACGAGATCGCTTCCTGCCAGTGGCCCGGCTCGTACAAGGCCGTCGTCCCTGGACCAACCCGATAGACCTCGAACCAGGGCGATTTGACGGGCACCCGCTCGAGCTCGCGGTAGATCGGCCGCGGCAGCGCCTTCCACCATGGGGCGTCCTGCGCGGAAGGGACGGCACCGCCGGCGAGACCGGCCAGGAGCAGAACCAGGAGGCACGTGCCGAGGCGCTGCGACATGCCTGCATTATCGGCCCGATCACCGCAGACGAGGCAGGAGGTAGACTGCCAGCGCATGAGGCCATGGTTTGTCCTGACGGCGGCGTGCCTTGCGATGGCGATCGGGTGCTCGGCCGCTCCTCCCGCCGCTTCCACCCCACCCCAGGAACCACCTGCGCCAGCCCTGGCATCGCTGTCGGCCGCCGATCTCGATCGGTATATCGCCGCGGTGGTCGACGCCAATCATGCGGTCGGCGTCAACGTCGGCGTGATGCGCAACGGCGAAGTGGTGCTGGCAAAGGGTTACGGCCTGGCCAACGTCGAGAAAAAATCGCCGGTGACGCCGGACACCCTCTTTGCGATCGGCTCGGTGACCAAACAGTTTACCTGCAGCATCGCGTTGCAGCTGGAGCAGGAAAGGAAGCTGTCGTTTGCCGATCCGGTGGCGAAGTACGAGCCGGGTCTCACGCGGGCGCGTGACATCACGGTCCGTGACCTCGGCAACCACGTGTCCGGCTATCGCGACTATTACCCGCTGGACTTCGTCGATCGGCCGATGGCGGCAGACCGGCCGGCGGCGGAAGTGTGGCGTGACTTCGCGTCTCGGCCGCTCGATTTCGATCCTGGGTCGCGCTACTCCTACAGCAACACCGGGTACTTGCTGCTGGGCCACATCGCCGAGGTCGCCGGTCACGAGCCGTTCGCGCGAGCGCTCGAGCGCCGGCTCCTGAAACCGCTTGGCCTCGCGCACACCCGTTTCGAGCCGAGGCGCGGCGAGCCGGGACTCGCCGACGGATACACGCCGATGGGCCTTGGGAAAGTGCTGCCATCGGTGCCTGAAGGGCGCGGCTGGATTGATGCCGCCGGCGGCTTGTGGTCAACACCTGCGGATCTCCTCGCATGGGACCTCGCGCTGATGGACGGTAAGGTGCTGTCGCCGGCCTCGTGGAAGGCGATGACGACGCCCAGGACGCTGACCGATGGACGGTCGAGCGGGTACGGCTGCGGCCAGTCGATCCGCGATCGCGGGCCGGTGCTGGTCGTCGCACACAGCGGCGGCGTCAGCGGCTTTGGCGCCCGCAACGCCTTCATCCCCTCGTCGCGCTCCGCGGTCGTCGTCCTCGCCAACAGCGACTGGTCGAGCGGCGTGCTGGACACAGTACAGGAGGCCGTGCTCGCGAAGCTGATGCCGGTGGCGGACGCACCAACCGTCTCGGGTGCGCCGCCAAGGGATGCGGCGCTCGACCTGTTGCGCCAGATCCGGGCAGGCGACGTGGATCGCTCGAAGCTGAGCGAGGAGTACAGCGCATTTCTCACCCCCGAACGGCTCGCGGCCATGCGCGAATCGCTGGTCGCGGCCGGCGAGATCACGCGCAGCGACGCCGGCCCGATCCGCGAGCGCGGAGGTCTCGAGGTGTCGACGATGAACCTCGTCATCGGGACGACGCCGGCGGCGACGCTGATGTATCGCCGCCCGGATGGGGTGATCGAGGAATTCCTGTTCTATCGGAGATAGCGCGAACGCATTTCAGCGCGCTGAATCGCCGCAGACGCGGTAGACTGCCCGCGCCGACGTGGTGCCGGCCCCCAACCCGAGGACGAATTTATGGCGCTCGGTATCTACTTTGCCCCCTCATCGATGACCGTCGCTCAGTACGCCGAAATCGTCCAGCGCCTGAAGAAATCGGGCGCCGGACACCCGAAAGGCCGGCGGTATCACGCGTGCTTTGGCGACCCCGAGAAACTGCAGGTATTCGACGTCTGGGATTCGCAGGTCACGTTCGACAAGTTCGGTCAGACGCTGATGCCCATCCTCACCGAGATGGGGCTGGCCACGACCCAGCCGATGGTGATGCCGGTCCACAGCGTCATCGTACCGCCAGCGAAGAAGGCGGCGCCGAGCCGCGCGGCTGCGAAGCCGGCTCGGGCGAAGAAGGCGAAGAAGGCGGGAAGGAAGGCGAAGGCCGCCAAGACCCGTCGCCCCAGGAAGTAGCCTGACGGCCCAGTCAGACCATCGCGACCGCGGCGGTCGCGGTGCGGCGTGCGCCTGCCGCGCTGTAGTCCTTCCACGCGGCGCGCAGGCGGTCCACGCCGGCGGCGAGCACCGCCGGTTCGGCGAGGAACGGCAGCCGCATGAAGCGGTCGTGCCGCCCCTCTGGCGATAACACCGTTCCCGGCACGATGACGACGCCGCGGCGCAAGGCGACCTGTGCGAACTCCTGCGCGTCGCCCGCGGGGAGTTCCACCCACAGGAACAGTCCGCCTGCCGGCACGGTGAACGTCCAGTCCGGCAATGCGTGGCGCAACAGCCGAACCAAAGCGTCGCGCCGCGGTCGAAGCTGCTCGCAGCGAAGCGTGCGGATCCGATCGATGTGCCCGAGCAGGCGCACCGCCACTGCCTGCGTGAGCGCGGGCGATCCGAGATCCATCACGCTCTTCACCCGCGCCAGTGCCGGCATCAGCGAGGCCGGCCCGCGAATCCACCCGATGCGCAGCCCTGGCCACGCCACCTTGCTCAGCGAGCCGACGGTGATGATCGGCGCCTCGGGCGCGCACGCCGCCAGCGGTTTCGGCACCGCGCCGTCGAACGCGAGGTCGGCGAGGGCGCCGTCCTCGACGATCGGAACGCCGGTCTCGAGGGCAATCGCCGCAACCCGCTCGCGGGCCGCCGCCGGCATCACGGTGCCGGTGGGATTCTGCAGCGTCGGTGAGAGGTAGACGAGACGCGGCGCAGAGGCGACGATGCGCGCGCGAAGCAGCGCCGGATCGGCGCCGCGCGAGCCGACCGGAACCGAAGCGAACCGCGCTCCGGCCAGGCGGAACGCATCCAGCGCTCCGAAATAGGTGGGATCCTCGACGAGCACCGTGTCTCCGCGCTGCAGGTAGGCCAGCGCGCACAGGTTGATCGCCTGCTGCGCCCCGGTCGTTACCAGCACCTGCTCGGCGCCGGTGTCCAGCCCGCGGGACGTATAGCGGGCCGCGATCGCCTCGCGCAGCCCCGGCAGACCGAGCGGATGATAGCGGACGTCGCCGGCGTGCTCGGCGTACTCCTCGCGCGAGAGCTCGAGGTCATCGAGCGCGAGCCCAGTCAGCGGCAGCGGCGCGCCGAGCGCGAAATCCACCAGCCCGTGATCGTCGTGACCGAGCATGTCGAAGAGCGGGCTCGACACGAGCGCCGTCGCCCGGGCCGCGGCCCGGGCGGCGAGCACGACCGGCGAGGTGCCGCTGACCCGCGTCCCGCTGCCGGCACGTCGCTCGATCCAGCCGGCCGCGAGCAACAGGTCGTAGGTTGCTACCACGGTGGTGCGGCTCAGCGTCAAGGCGTCGGCGAGCCGCCGCTCGGATGGCAGGCGAGCCCCGGGTTGCAGGGTGCCCTCACGAATCAAGCGCATGAACCCTGACGCCAGCTTCTGGTACAGCGCGCCTTCGCCGGCCGACCAGTGACCGAGCTGGCGCTCCAGCGCGCCGAGCGTTGCTGTTCCCATGCAGTCCAGAATCGCTCAAAGTGGACCTTTTCTTCAAGTCCACTTCCTGAAATGCTGGTTCGGCCCGCGATCAAGCAAAGGAGTGCCGACGTGTCCAGTTCCTACCTGCCTTGGGCCTACTTCGATCGCCGCTTCGTGCCGGTTTCGGAAGCGCGCCTCCCCGTCGGCTGTCACGCCGTGCAGTACGGCCAGGGCGTGTTCGCCGGCATCCGCGGCTACCTCGATCGGGACGGTTCGACGATCAACGTCTTCCGGCTGCCCGACCATTTCAAACGCTTCGTGCAGTCGGCCTCGATCATCAAGGTCACGCCGCCCGGCCCACCCGAGACGCTGGCCGAGATCCTGGTCGAACTGACCCGGCGCAACGCGCCGGCTGGCGACGTCTACTACCGGCCATTTGCCTACGACGAGGGGGAAGGACTCGGCCCGTCGCTCTCGGGCTCGGGGTTTGCCATCTACATGCTGCCGGTGGGCGATCTCACCCCGCAAACCGGGCTCGCCGTGATGGTGTCGTCGTGGCGCCGAGTCACGGACAATGCGATTCCAGCCCGCGGCAAAATCTCCGGCGCTTATGTCAACTCGGCCCTCGTGCGGGAAGACGCCCGTGTCTCCGGCTTCGACGACGCCATCGTCCTGAACGAGCGGGGGAAGGTGGCGGAGGCGTCGGTGGCCAACCTCATGATCGTCCGCGGCGGCACCCTGATCACGCCGGCGGTGACCGGCGACATTCTCGAGGGCATCACGCGGCGATCGCTGCTGCATCTGGCTCGCGACATGGGAGTGCCGATCGAGGAACGCGAGGTGGATCGCACCGAGCTCTACGTGGCCGACGAGATCTTCCTGTGCGGGACGGGAGCGCAGTTCGCACCCGTCGTCAGCGTGGACCGGAGGACGGTTGGAACCGGAGAGCCCGGACCAGTCTCCGCGGCGCTGCGCCGGCGGTTCATGGACATCGTCCGCGGACGGGAGCCGCAGTACGCCGGCTGGTTGACCAGGGTGCCGGCGGCGGCTGCGCGAGATGCCGGACAACCGGCGGGGGATTCCGAACGCGCGACGCAGTCCGCAGGGACTGCCTAGGAAGGCAGAAGGCAGAAGGCAGAAGGCAAAAGGCCAAAGGCAGAAGGCAGAACCGGGTCATGGCCTCGACATCCGTCTCAACCTCGTGCTCGGTTCTGGCGCCGGTCGCCGCCGGTGTCTCCGACCTGGTGCACCGGCTCGGCGCGCGCGGATTCGCGCTGGTCGAGGCGACCAGGATGCGCAGGTTGCTCGGCGACGACGCCTCACTCGACGCCGGGGCCTTCGCCGACAGCTGGAACGATCTGCCGCTCGACGAGTACATGGCCGACGGCGGACGCTACCGTCGGCGCCGCCACGCCGTGTTCACTGCCGCGGGGGAGGAACTCCTGCGGCAGCCGCATCAGCCGCACTACCAGAGCCTGCGCGACAACCCGCTGAACGGCGGAGTGGCTCGATGGTTCGCACCGGTGCGCGATGACATCGCTGACGGGCAGCCCCTGCGGTCTGCGATACGCGTGCTGGCGGCGATTGCCGATGGGCGGCGTGGGAAGGCCTCCCCGTGGCGCGTCGAAGTGCACCAGTTCCGCATCGAGTCGCGGGCCGGCGAGCCAGGCCAGCCGACCCCGGAGGGCATGCACCGCGACGGCGTCGATTTCGTGCTGGCCATGCTGATCGCGCGTTTCAATGTCGCCGAGGGCGTGTCGACGATCAGCAATCCGGACGGGGCGGCCCTGGTTCGCGTCCAGCTCGCCGAGCGATTCGACTCGATGGTGCTGGATGACGCCCGTGTCCGCCACGGCGTGTCGCCCATCCAGGCACTCGATCCAACGTCCCCCGCGTTCCGAGACGTGCTCGTCGTGACGCTGAAGGCGCCACGAAGCTGACGCCACGCCGATCGGCGCAACGGATGCAACCCGTCAGTTCACTTGAGTTGAGCCTCGATCCGCTCGCCGAATCGTCGGGAACCGACCCGAGGTACGGCCGTTCGCGCAGATGGAGCACCCAACGCAGGTGAGCTGTGGGGTTAGAATCCCGAGCGATGTCCGCCGACGAAGGGCTTCGCCGCAGCCTGACCGCGCGCCAGCTTGCGATGATCGCCACCGGCGGCGCGATCGGCGTCGGCCTGTTCCTCGGCAGCACGGTGACCATCGGCCAGGCCGGTCCCGCCGTCATCCTCAGCTACCTGATTGGCGCCGCGATCTCGCTGATCGTGGCCTATGCGCTCGCGGAGATGGCGGTCGTTCACCCGCTGGCCGCCTCCTTCGGCGTCATCGCCGAAACGTATCTGTCGCCCTGGTTCGGCTTCGTCGTGCGGGCGACCTACGGTTTCATCCAGGTGCTGGCGATTGGCGCGGAAGTCACCGCCATCGCGATCTATTGCGCGTTCTGGTATCCCTCCGCTCCACCGTGGCTGTGGGTCGTCGCCGCCTCGGCGGCGCTGGTCCTGATCAACACGATGCGGGTACGGTGGTTCGGTGAAATCGAGTACTGGCTCGCGATCGTCAAGGTGGCGGCCATCCTCGCGTTCATCGCGATCGGCCTGGGGCTCGTCGCCGGCATCGGGCCGGCGCCGGCGATTGGCCTCAGGAACCTGGTCTCGGGCTCGGGCGGCTTTCTCCCGCACGGCTGGAGCGGGGTGTGGCTCGCGCTCACCCTCGTGATCACCAGCTACATGGGCATCGAGATCGTCGCGATTACCGCCGGCGAAGCTGCCAATCCCGCCGACAGCATCCCGCGCGCGATGCGCACGATGGTGTTTCGCCTGATCCTCTTCTACGTGCTCGCGATTGCCGTGATGCTGATGATGACGCCGTGGAACCGCGTCTCCGAAGGCGGGGGCATCACCGGCAGTCCTTTCGTCCGCGCGTTCTCAGCCGCCGGTATTCCCTACGCCGCCAGCCTGATGAACCTGGTTGTCATCTCAGCCGCGTTCTCCAGCGCCAACACCAACCTCTACTCGTCCACGCGCATGCTGTACTCGCTGTCGCGCTCCGGTTATGCGCCTGCGTGGGTGGGGCGGGTGACATCCGGCGGCGTACCGCTGCACGCGCTGGCGATCGCCGGCAGCGGGATGGTGATTGCGACGCTGCTCGCGCTCATCTCTCCGGAGCAGGGATTCTTCTGGCTGTTCGGCACCGCGGTCGCCGGCATGCTGTTCATCTGGGTGGTGATCCTGGTGGCTTATCTGGCGTTCCGGTCGGCGCTGCCGATCGAGGAGAGGGTCCGCTTACCGATCAGGCTGTGGGCGCCTCGCCTGTTGGCGCCGCTCGCGATCGCGGCGCTGGTAGCCATCGCGATCACGACCTTCTTCGTCGACGGCCTTCGTTACACGGTTCCGTCGTTCCTGCCGTTCCTGGCCGTCATTTCCATCCCGTACGCGCGTGCGCGATACCGGAACGGGGCGCTCCATGTCCAGACTCAGCGTTGAGCAATTCCGCCGGCGGTTTCCGATCTTCGAGCGTCGCTGCTACGTGAACTCCTGCTCGCAGGGCGCGCTCTCCACCGACGTCGAAGACGCGGTTCGTGGCTGGCTCGCCAGCTGGCACGAGCACGGCTCGCCGTGGGAAGCATGGGTCGAGATCGTCGAGCAGCTGCGCACCGAGTTCGCGGCTGCGATCGGCGCCAGCCGTGAGGAAATCGCGATTGTCCCGAGCGCCTCGGCCGGGATCAACGCGATTGTCAGCGCCCTGGACTTCACTGGGCCGCGTCGTACCGTCGTGCTCGGGGATTTCGAGTTCCCGACGATGGCCCACCCGTGGCTGGCGGCCGAGCGCCGGGGCGCGGAGGTCGGCTGGGCACGGGCCTCTGGTGACGTGCTGTCGATTGACGCCTACGCGGCAGTCGTTGATGAGCGCACGCTGATCGTTCCAGCGACCCACGTCTGCTTCCGGAACGGGCACCGGACCGAGATCCGCGCCCTCACCGAGCTATGCCATCAGCGAGGAGCGTTCGTGTTCCTCGACGACTATCAGCGCACCGGATCGGGACCGATCGACGTGCACGAGCTCGGCGTCGATTTCATGGTGACGGGAGCGTTGAAGTACCTGATCGGTCCGGCCGGAGTCGCGTTCCTTTACGTGCGGCGCGATCTCGTCGAGCGGCTGGAGCCGACGGTCACGGGCTGGTTCGGACGGGCGAA
Source organism: uncultured Acidobacteriota bacterium (assembly GCA_963709325.1). Taxonomy (GTDB): domain Bacteria; phylum Acidobacteriota; class Vicinamibacteria; order Vicinamibacterales; family UBA2999; genus VFZN01. The sequence continues at coordinate 3,837,727 of CAVPVV010000003.1, forward strand.
CCCGTTTGCCTATCGCCACGACGTGCTGGACTGGCCTTCGACTGCCGCACGCTTCGAAACCGGCACGCCGCCGGTTCCGAGCGGCGCCGCCGCGCTGGCCGGCGTGCGGCTGTTGCAGCAGGTTGGATTCGACGAGATCGGCCGGCACGTCGAGCGGCTGGTCGCACGCTACCGCGCCGAGGCGCACGCCGGTGGCTTCGCGGTACGCACGCCAGCCGAGGCAGCGCGGCGGGGACCGCTGGTGGTGATCGAGAGCACCGATGGGCCGGCGCTGGTCTCACGTCTTGCCGCGCGCGGCATCGTCGCATCGTGTCGTGGCAATGGCCTGCGCGTCTCGTTCCACGCCTACAACAACGATGATGACGTCGCGATGGTAATCCGAGGGTTGGAGCAGGAGGCGGCGCTGCTCGTCAGGGCGCCGGCCGACACGCGCAGCACCATCGTCTAGCGTCGGGCCGAGGTCGGGCGGCGCGCGCGACGCGTCGTCACCGCGTTCGTGCACAGCTGGGCTGAGACGAGACTATCATTGTCCGCCTGGGGGAATGCTGCATGTCGATCGTCGACGATCTCGTGGAAAATCTGGTCGAGCGCAACGCCTTCCGGCTGAGCGGCTCGTTCACCATCACGCTGGTGAGCGGAGGGTTCGCCGTGAACGGACACCTCGTCTCGACGCTTCGCGACCAGCGCAAGAGCAAGGACCTGCTCAACATCAACGCGCCGGTCTCGGCGGATATCACGGTTGGCGAGATCGTGATTCCGGTGCCGCAGATCCGCTGATCCCGTGTCGGCCGTACGGCCGCAGAGTGAGATTGAGAGGGCCCGACATGTCGGACGTGAATACCTTCATCGATTCGATTGGCAAGGACATCAGCGCCACCGTCTCGCCGCAGATCGAGCGCCTCGCGCAGCAGATCACGACGACGACGGTCGAGCAATATGGACCGCGCGTGTCCGCCTTCGCCAGCCAGCTGGCCAAGGATGTCATCGCCGAGCAGTCGGCGACCGTTCGCGATTTCGTCACGGCGCTGATCCAGGAGATTTTCCAGCGCTACCGGCCGGAGCTGGCCGGGGAGCTGCACACGCGGGTTGTCGCCGGCGCGCTCGAGGTGACAGGACGCGACGTCCGGCTCGACCTGAAGCGCCGCGATACCGGCGCGGCGGTATCGTCGCTCGACATTCCGGTCTCGCTGACCATCAAGGTCGATCCGCTCGGCGTCACGCTCAAGAACGCGACCGTCGGCCTCGACGTGATCAAGTAGAACCAGCCGGCATCATCAAGGTGTTCTGCGTCGGCCTGAACAACGACGTCGCGGACATTCCGTTCTCGTTGCCGTTCACCTCCCAGGCCATGGACTGGTCCTGAACGTCAAGGCCGCTGACGCTGCCGAAAAAGGTGTGCGCCTTTCTCGCGCTCGAGTACACCGGGATCCGGATGCCGGTGCTGAGTCAGTCCTGACGGGGCAGTTGCCCGTCGATCTCGAGGTAGACGCGGCCGAGCGCGCCGGCGACGTTCTCGGCGTAGCGGTGCAGCGCGGTTCGCGAGCCGAACTGCGCCTTCGCGGGGGCGTCGGCTACCGCCACGCCGGCATCGTGCAGGCGGCGCCCTTCGGCGATCACCTGCTCGATCACCTGACGGTACTCGGCGAGCGCTGCCCTCGAGGTCTCCGCTCGGGACGCCATCACGCCGTGAGCCGGAACGAAGACATCCGCATCGAGCGCCTCAGCGCGGCGCAACACCTCCACCCACTCGGTGGGGAAGCCGTTGGCCATCGACGGAAAGATGCCGCTGATGAACGCCTCGCTCATGAAGGCAATCCGCACCTTCGGCAGGAGCACCTCGAGATCCCCTCCCGTGTGAGCGCGGCCGAGAAAACGAACCGTCGCCTGGCGGCCGCCGCCGAGGTCGATCGTGCGGCTGTCGCTCACCGTCTCGCCGGGCACCACCACCGGCGGAGCGTTGGCACGGCGCGCGGGCGCGACTGCCTGCTTCTCGAGCGCGGCCTTCGACGAAGGGTGGGCAATGAAGACCGCGGTGTCGGGGAACGCCGAGTCGCCGCCGCGGTGATCGCCGTGTTCCGACCCAACGATCACATACTTGATCGGCGTCTTCGTGACGGCGGCGATCGCCGCCACGAGATGTCCCGTGTTCTCGACCGTTCCCTGGCCGTCGGCGACCAGCACCGCGTCGGCCCCGATCACCACCAGGTTGTTGGCAGTGACGCCGGCCTTGGTTGGATCGGCGTGCTCGTACATGTAGACGCCGTCGGCGAGCCGTGTCATGCGAGGCAGGTCATCGGCCCCGGCGTGAGTGCGTCCGCCAACGAACGCCAGCAGCACGAGCCCGGCCAAACGCGAGCGCATCCGAAGCAGACTACACGATTGGCGCTGCGTCGGATCGATTGAGCTGGCTCGCGTGGTCGGTCACAATCAGGTGTAATGATGCGGCGCCGTGGTCACGAAATCGTCACCGCGATTCATTACACGAGGGCGGAACGCGGATGAACGCCGCAGCCGGAATCGCCGGGCGACGACTGCTTCAGCAGCGCATTTCTCACGCCGGACTGCGGCGACCCCAGGACGTGGTTGGCTGGCTGGGCGCCATACAGGCCCAGGAGTACGAGCCCGCGAAATGGGCCGTCGGGCTGCGCCTCGCGGGCGAACCGCGCGGCGCGGATGTCGAGCGTGCGTTCGAGGCCGGTCGCATTCTCCGCACCCACGTCCTGCGGCCGACCTGGCACTTCGTGACGGCGACCGACATCCGCTGGCTCCTGGCGCTCACCGGGCCACGAGTGCAACGGGTGATCGCCAATTACGCGCGCCGGGTCGAGCTCGATAGCCGCACGCTCCGCCGCGGGATCGACGTGATCGGACTCGCGTTGGGCGAGCACAAGCACCTGACGAGAAAGGAGCTGGCCGAGGCACTTCGAGTGGCGGGCCTCCCGATGTCGGGCCTGCGGCTCGCACTGTTCATGATGCATGCCGAGCTCGAAGCCATCGTGTGCAGCGGCCCGCGTCGAAACCGGCAGCATACCTACGCGCTGCTCGCGGACCGGGCCCCCCGAGCGATTCGGCTCAACCGTGACGAGGCTCTGGCGACGCTCTGCCGCCGGTTCTTCACAAGCCACGGCCCGGCTACGGTAACGGACTTCCGGTGGTGGTCGGGCCTGACCGTCGCCGACGCGAAACGCGGTCTGGCGATGAACCGCTCACAGGCCGTGCAGATCGACGGCCTCACCTACTGGACAATCGACCAGCCGGCGCTCGACTCCGAAGACCCGCGATTCCCGCGAGCTCCTCAAACCTCGAGAAGCCCGGGAACCTCGCGAACCTCGAGCCCCGATGTTCATCTGCTCCCGATCTATGACGAGTACCTGGTCGCCTACCGCGATCGCGTGGCCGTCCCCCATCTACCAGCTGGCGGCGGGCCGATGAGCCGGACCTTTCAGCACGCGCTTGTGATCGACGGTCAGGTCGCCGGCACGTGGCGTGCGGCACAAACCGGGGACATCGTCGAGTTGCGCGCGGTTCCCTGCCGCCGGTTGTCCAGCGGCGAGCGGGACGCACTCGCCCGAACCGCGCGGCGATACGAGCGCTTTCTCGGTGTCACGGTCGACCTTCTCTGCTCACGCCAGGCTCGAGCCGGAGCATCACGTTGAGCGCGGATGACGCCGGAAATTGGCGGCCGCGTCAGATCAACTCGACGTTCGATGGGCCGACCGCAGCATGCCCGAGTCCGTAGAGGTCGCTGGCTGGCTTCGACCGGTCGTCCCGCTCGAGCGCATGCCCGATCACCGCCAGCATCAACCGATCGACGGCCGCCTCGGCCAGCCCCATGCTGAAGAGCGAGCCGCGAATGTGAACGATCACTTGCACGAAGGCGCGGTCCGAGACCCGGACCATCAGCTTGGACATCGATCCGCTCGCCGGAGTGCCGGTGAAGGCCTCGGTGAAGAACTGTTCCTGGGCGCGCCTGAGGAGCATCGCATCGAGCTCGCACAACGCCGGTGAGACGAGCGGGTCGAAGAGGAGCCGATCCAGCAGCAGGTCGACGAGGCGGGCGATGCCTCCCACGCTGCCCACGAGTTCGAACGGGCTGGGCGGGGTGGACGACGTGGACGACGCGGCAAGGTCGGGTGGCTGATGGTGCATGGAACACCTCCCAGCCACACAGGGTATAGATGTCCGCCGGACGAGTCCTGATTCCGGGGTGAAGGAGTGGTGATGTTTCGGTAACGGCGTCGCTTGAGAACAGACCAGCTCATCCGCCGCAAGTGGCCTACTTCTTTAGATCCGTCGTGAGCGCGTCGAGGCGCCGCCGGAGCTCGTCGATCGCGCGCGCCTGCTCCTCGATTACGTGCTGCTGCTTCTGCAGCTCGTTGAGTAGCAGGACCGGAAGCTTGTGGTACGCCACGGTCTCGATCTGGCCGTCGGCGCCCGCGACCGCGAGCTCGGGGAACACAGCCGCGACGTCTTCGGCGATCAAGCCGAAGTCGATCGGCTTCGAGCCGTCGGCGGCCGGCTGCCGGTAGCGGAACGTGACCGGCCGGAGGGCGAACACCCGGGTGCTCTGGCCGCCCATGTCGGTGATGTCCTCTTTGAAGCGCCGCGACGACGAGACCGTGCCCAACTGCCCGTCGGTCCCGACGAGCACCGGAATGGCGGCAGTCGCCGTCGTCACGCCCCGTACGCCGGCGATGAAGGCACGTGCCTGGGTCTCGCCGATCCGGATCGTGGAATCGTCGGCAGCCTGTCCCGGATTGCCGATGATGATGTTCCTGAAGCCGAAGGTGAGATTGCTCCCGGCGTTCTGCCCAACGGCGATGTTCTGGCCGGCCGTGCTGTTGAACAGGGCTCCGGAACCGACCGCCGTGTTGCCGCTGCCTGCGGTGTTCAGGCGCAGCGCCAGCCGGCCAAGCGCGGTGTTGTCGGCGCCGCTCACGAGCGAGAGCGCCGCGCTGTCGCCGAGCGCTGTGTTCCAGAAACCGGTAGTCAGCAACAGGAGCGCGCCGGATCCGACGCCCGTGTTCGAGCCGCTCGAGGAGGTCACCGATTGCAGCGCGCTCGATCCAACGGCCGTGTTGTCGAGGCCCGAGACGTTGTCGCGCAGCGCGTTGTTGCCGACCGCGGTGTTGCGGATGGCCGTCGTGTTGCCCCCGGCGCTGGTGCCAAGCGCGGCGATGACCCCGCCGCCGGAGCAGGTCGCGGTGCCGGCCGCGGAGACGCCGGTGAAGTAGGCGCCGCGTGCGCAGGTCGTCGTGACGCGGCGCTGGACCTCGGTGGTGTTGATGTCGGCCGCGCCGACCGTCCCGTCGATGATGGTCGTGGTCGTGACGGTGTTCGGGGCCAGCGCGGCTGCCGGGACCGTCGGCGCCGGGCGAGCTGGAAGCCCGCTCGCCGCTCCGCCGAAGACCGCCGTGCCGCTGTTACCGGAGCTGTCGGACCACGGCGCGTCCAGCGACGGCAGGGTAATGCGCGCAGCGACGTGCACCGGCTGCCCGCCCGGCATGTTGACGATGTTGAGCCCAAGGCCAATCGTGCCGTCAGGGTTCGGGGTGGCCAGGCCGACGAGCGGTGCCCGCTCGGCCGCGCCGCACTGGTCGTCGAATCCATTGAGCAGGTACACCGAACCCTGCTGCACGACCGTCACCGAGACGACATTGCAGAAGGGCTGCAGCTGCCAGGAGAAGGTGCCAAGCGATTGGGCGAACCCCGTGGACGACAACACCACCAACGCAGCGGCCAGCGAGACGATTCGACGCATGGTCCCCCCTTGAAGGAAGCGCGGCGACTATACGCATCCCTGTATCGGCTCTTGCGCCGATCGGGCGCAGAGCGCAATCAGGCTGGCGAGGGTCCGAGTGCGGGCAGTGATACTTCGAGCAGTTCGAGATCCGGCGTGGCATCGCCGAGCGTGGTGTCGAGCCCGGGCGGTACCACGTAGGCGTCGCCTTCCTCGAGCGCGTGCGAGCCCTGGCCGGCGGCGTCCAGCGTCAATGCACCCGCGAGCACGAACGTGAACAGGATGTCCGCGCCGTGCGTTGTCGCGGCGCGCGGCAGCGGGCCCTGCGGGCGCGCGACGATCACCGAGGCTACGCCGCCGGTTGCGTCGGCAATGCCGGTATCGCGCGCGACGAAGCCGGGAATCCGCCACGGCCGCCAGACTGCGTCCTTTGCCTCGCTGCGGCAGAACCGCTGCCCTCCGAAGAGGCGATCCGGCCGCAGGGCCGCCGTTGGCAGCGTCATCGCGTGATCGATCGTCGTCAAGTGCGCCGCGGGAACGCCGACTTCGATGACCTGCAGGTTCGCGGAGCTCTCGAGGACGCGATGGCGGATCTCGGGGGGCTGGATGACGCAGTCGCGCGGGCCCAGCACGAAGGGCGGCCCTTGATCCTCGTACACCAGGCGGACCCAGCCGCTGTAGCAGAAGATCAGCTGAAAACCGACGGTGTGGTAGTGGACCATGTCGGGCACGGGTCCGGCGTCGGGAATGCGAATGTGCGAGGCAATGATGCTGCCGCCGAGCCGGCCGGGAATCAGGTCGCGGTAGTGCATGCCGGCGCGCCCGATCACCCAGGGCGAGGCGTCCTTGAGCCTGCGCACCATGAAGGCGTGCGCGGTGGGCGGTGTCTCGAAATACCGACGCGCCTCGACGAGGTGAACGCGGACGCCGTTCGGCGCGACCAGTTCACGCGTGCCTCCCGCGAGCGCGCCCGGATCGGCGCAGAGCAGCCGCAACTCGGCGGGCGGCGCCGCCGAGCCTCGATCCAGGCGCAGGCGCACGCCGTGGCCCGACAGAGTGGCAACGGCCGGGTCGTCGGCGGGATAGATGGTGTCGAGACGGAAGCCAAGCGTGCGTTCGAGGAAGGCGATGTCAGCGGCGAGGTCGGCGGACGGCAGGCAGACTTCGGCCGCGGATTCATCCGGGAACGGCATGGTGGGAAGACTAACAGGTTGCTGAAAACGCCAGCAACCCTTGCCCAAGGCAAAAGGCACAAGGCAAAAAGGCGCAAAGGCAGAAGGCACAACGGCCAGGGACGCGCAACAGATTCTGTTGCGCAACAAAAACCGTTGCGTTAAGGTTGGGTAATGCCGGTCACGACCGCCGCCAAGGTGGAAGCGCTCAGCGTCGACTTCCGGTCGGCGGCCCGGCTCGCCGACATGCTCGGAGTCAGCCGCTCGCAGGTGACGCGCTGGCTGCGCGGCTCGGGCATCGACCCGGAGAACGCCGAGAAAGTCGATCTCCTGGAGCTCGTCTGGAGCAACCTGCTGCGACTGTACGACCGCGACGCGGCGTTGGCGTGGCTGTTCGGGCTCAACCCCATGCTCGGCGACCGGCGGCCGATCGACCTGATTCGGGCAGGCCGAATCGAGGAGCTGATGCGCGCCATTCGCGCCGAGCGCGGCGACACGTTCGCGTGATTCTCTATCGCTGCTTCGCGTGGGACGAGCGGGCACGGCCGGGCGCTTCTGACGGGCCGCTCTGGTTTCCCCATCCCTACCAGGGAGATGGCCGCCACGACAACCCCGAACTCTACGCCTGTCTCTACCTGGCCGACCGGCCGCTGTCGTGTGTCGTGGAACAGCTCGCCCGCTTCCGCACCCAGCGTCTGACCGCCGGATTGCTGCGTCGGCGCGGACTGCCTCTTGCGATTGCCGAGATCGAGCTGGACCCAGCCGCGGAGTTGATCGACCTCGATGATCCGCAGGTCCTCACCACCCATCAGCTGCGGCCTTCGGCCGTCGCCACGCGAGACAGGCACGTGACGCAGCCTCAAGCGCGCCGCCTGTTCCGAAACCGGCGCGCGGCTGCCGGACTTCGATGGTGGTCGACGTACGAGGCGCTCTGGGCCAACGTGACCGTGTTCGATCGAGCCGGCCCGCAGCTTCGCCTGGCCGGCGTGCGCGCGCTCGGGCTTGACGATCCGGTCGTTGGTGACGCGGCACGGTTTTTCGCGATGCGGGTCGGCGAGCGGCCATCGCCCTCACCGACCGCCGACCGGAGGTGACTTCGTCCGGCGCCTGCTCTATGCTCGCTCGGGAGGTGCCCCCCATGAGTCGCCCGATCTTCTTTCACATCGCATCGGCCGCCGTCATCGTTCTCGCTCTCGGCGGACAAGCCCTGGCGCAGTCTTCCTCGCCCTTCAAGATCGAGGGCACGCTCAACGACTACACCGATGCGGCCAACGCCGCCGGCCCGTGGCACATCACGGCGGAATGGTCGGCCGAGCTGAGAGGCCGCTCCGGTCATGTGGACTTCGTCGGCAGCCTGACGATGGTGCGCTCCGCCAGCGGCGCGGCGTCGCACACGCATCACATCGCGTTGATGGACGCAACGGTCACGCCGATCCCGAACGGGTACCGCATCTCCGGCGACGCGCTGATCACGTCGAACGGCGCCGTCGCGGCGTTCTCCGGATCGCATCTCGACGTGGACATCACCGGAGGCCCGGCCATCGCCCTTTCGAACGTGAAGCTGACGTTCGGCGGCGCGGCGATCGCGCATTTTGGCGACCAGCCGATTGAAGGCGTAGTGGCGCTGAAGCGCTGACGCCGACCCGGCGCCGGCACGCGCGGTAGTCCCAGAAGAGCAGCCCGCATCCTCGCGGACGGCTTCCCGCTTGACATATTCCTATATAGGAATGTATAAGGAGCCATGGCGCGTGCCGCAACCACCTCGGACCCCTTCAACGCCATCGCCGAGCCGCGGCGCCGCCACATTCTCGAGTTCCTGGCGGGAGAGGAGCGTAGTGTCGGTGAAATCGCTGACGAGCTGGAACTCAATCAGCCGTCGGTATCGAAGCACCTGCATGTGCTGCTCGACGTCGGGCTGGTCTCGGCGCGGCGGGAGGGAAGGCGGACGATGTATCGCACCAGTCCCGAGCCACTCCAGGGGGTCCATGAGTGGTGCGGCATGTTCGCCCGCTATTGGCGCGGGCAGCTGCGCCGCATCAAGACACACGCGGAGGACAAATCATGACGACGATGGTTTCAAGCACGGAGCAGGCGGCGCTGGTGATCGCGGAAGAGATTCAGGTCGAGGCGTCACTCGAGACCACGTTTGCCTCGCTCCTGGTCCAGTTGGGCCGGCAGAACGAAACGCCCGAGGGCAAGCCGCTGCCGATGATTCTCGAGCCGCGGCCGGGCGGCCGCTGGTACCGCGACCTCGGTGGCGACAACGGCCACCTCTGGGGTGTGGTGCAGAGCATCAAGCGGCCGGTGCTCCTCGAAATCTGGGGGCCGCTCTTCATCTCGACCGGAACGACGTCGAACGTGATCTACCGCCTCTCGGAATCGGACGGCGGGACGCTCATCACGTTCCGGCATTCTCTCGTCGGCCCGGTGCCAGACGAATTCCGGCAGCACATGGCGCCTGGCTGGTCGGCGATTCATCGCCGCGTCAAGGCCGCCGCTGAAGCCACTCGGTAGGAGGTTCCCATGAGGTTGATCGATCCGATTCTTGCGGAGCTGGAACAGGAAGCGCCGGCGACGCGTCGCGTGCTGGCCCGCGTCCCCGATGCACACCTGGCGTGGCGGCCGCATCCGAAGTCCTTCTCGCTCGGGCAACTCGCACTGCACGTCGCCACCATCCCCGGCAACGTCGCGAAGCTCGCAGCCCTCGAGGGCCTGTCCGATCCGCCGCAGTTCGTGCAGCCGGCGGCGACCAGTGCCGCCGAACTCGTGCCCGCGTTCGAAGCGAGCCTTGCGGCAGCGCGCCAGGTGCTCGGCACCTTCGACGACGCCGCGATGGCCGGAACGTGGCGGCTCATGTCGGGCGACCGCGAGCTGCTGGCGTTGCCGCGAGCGGCGGTGCTGCGCACGATCCTCCTGAACCACTGGTACCACCATCGCGGGCAGCTGCTCGTCTACTTGCGCTGTCACGACGTGCCGCTACCGTCGGTGTATGGCCCGACGGCGGATGAGAACCCATTCGCGCTGGAGGCGACCGCGGCCGTTTGACCGCGACGACGTGACGACCGGCCTGGATGTCTCGTCGCCGGGCCGCCATCTCCGGTTGCGCCGCGGTCCCAACCTTCGTCCTTCGAGAGTTTGGGACCGCGACCGCCGGGGTGGTTGCACGGATGCTATCGTGGCGAGATGCGATGGCGCGTCGCCCTCATTGTTCTGCTCATCGGCTCCGCGGCACTGCCGGGTTCGGCTGAGCGCCTGCCGAAGGGCATTTCCCCGACTCATTACGATCTGTGGTTTGAACCGGATCTCGCGCGCGCCACCTTCCGCGGACGCGAGTCGATTCGCATATCGCTCGACGCGCCGCGCCAGGCCATCACGCTGAACGCGGCGGAGATCGCGTTCGAGCGCGTGAGCGTCGAAGACGCCGGCGGAACCCAGGATGCGAGGGTCACGATCGACGAGGCCGCCGAGACCGCGACCTTGACCGTGCCGCGCGCCATCCCGAAGGGAACGGCGACGATTCACGTCACCTACACCGGCCTGCTGAACGACAAGCTGCGTGGCTTCTACCTCAGCGAGGCCAACGGGCGGCGCTACGCGGTGAGCCAGATGGAAGCGACCGACGCCCGGCGTGCGTTTCCCTCGTTCGACGAGCCCGCGCAGAAAGCCACCTTCGCGGTCACCCTGATGGTGGACGCCGGCGACACCGCCATCTCGAACGGCCGCCAGGTCTCCGACACACCGGGGCCGGAGCCGGGCAAGCACACCGTGGTCTTCGCGACGACCCCGAAGATGTCGACGTATCTCGTCGCGCTCATCGTCGGCGATTTCGTGTGCCGGACCGGGGCGGCCGGATCAACGCCGATCCGCGTGTGCGCCACGCCTGACAAGGTCGGGTTGACTGGCTTCGCCCTGACCGCGGCGGAGCAGCAGGTGACGTTCTTTGGCCAGTATTTCGGAATCCCGTATCCCTACGAGAAGCTCGACATCATCGGCATCCCGGACTTCGCCGCCGGTGCGATGGAGAACGCCGGTGCAATCACGTTCCGCGAGCGGCTCCTGCTCGCCGACGAGAAGACCGCGTCGATGCAGGTCAAGAAAGACGTGGCGGCGGTGACGGCGCACGAGATCGCGCATCAGTGGTTCGGTGATCTCGTCACGATGAAGTGGTGGGACGACATCTGGCTGAACGAGGGCTTCGCGACATGGGCGGCCAACAAGCCACTTGCCGAGTGGAAACCCGAATGGCGGATGGAGCTGAACGCCGCCGCCGAAACTCAGATCGCGCTCGGCCTCGACGCGCTGAACGCCACGCGATCGATTCGTACCGAGGTCGAGACGCCCGCCGAGATCAACGAGGTCTTCGACCCCATTGCCTACGAGAAGACCTCCGGCGTGTTGAACATGCTCGAGGCCTATGTTGGTCCTGAGAAGTTCCGCGAGGGCGTGTCCTCGTACCTGTCGAAGTATTCCACTGGCAACGCCGCCGGCGAAGACTTCTGGACCGAGATGACCCGGGTTACCGAGAAGCCGGTCAACCGGGTCATGAAGAGCTTCGTCGAGCAGCCGGGAGCGCCGCTGCTCGCCGTGCGAACCCGCTGCGTCGGCGATGCCACCGAGGTCACGGTCCGGCAGCAGCGGTATGTCGGGACGCCCGGGGCCGCGGCCATCCGGCAGCAATGGACGCTGCCGGTGTGCGTGAAGACCGGCGCCGGGGCCGCGACCTGCTCGATCGTCAGCGAGGCCGAGCAGACGATTCGCGCCCCGGGATGCGGCGCCGCCATGGTCAATGCCGACGCGCGCGGCTACTACATCACGGAGTACGAGCCGGCGGCGCTCTCGGCGCTGGCCACGAGGACCCCGCCGCTCACCGCCTCCGAGCGAATCAGCCTGCTCGGCGACGAATGGCGCCTGGTTGCCGCCGGCCGCCACGATGTCGGGGCCTACCTGGATCTGGCCGCTGCGTTCGCCGCTGACCCGACGCCGGCGGTCCTCACCGAGGCGGCCCGCCGCCTCGGGTTCGTGGGTCAGGCCATCGCCGGATCCTCCGAGCGCGAACGCTTCTCGGCGTGGGTGGGCCGCACCTACCGTCCGGTGCTCGAGCGTGTCGGAATCGACCCTTCGGCGAAAGACGACGAGGACACCAACAGCCGGCGCGGCGTGTTGTGGCAGCTGCTGACCAGCGACGCCGAACTCCAGGCGCGCGCGAAGACGATGGCCCGTGCCTACATGTCGGATCCGGCTTCGCTGCCGCCGACGCTGGTGGCGCCGCTGCTCCAGGTCGCCGCGGCGGGAGGCGATCAGGCGCTCTACGACACCTACCTGCAGCGGATGAAGGCGGCCACCAACGCGCCCGAAGAGTTCTATCGCTACTTCAACGCGCTCGGTCTGTTTCGCGACCCGGCGTTGGTCGAGCGGACGCTGCGTTACTCGATCTCGAGCGAGGTCCGGTCGCAGGACACGCCGCTCCTCCTCGCCCAGATGCTGGCGTCGCCGGCGGCTCGCGACGCGTCGTGGGTATTCGTGCAACGCGAATGGCCGGCGCTCACCGCCAAGGTCGGGGTCTTCCAGGGGCTGCCGGCGATCGTCGGCTCGCTCGGTGGCTTCTGTTCGACCGAGCGGGCCGTCGAGATCCGGACGTTCTTCGCGTCGCGCCCGATGCCCGAAGCGGCCCGCAGCCTGCAGCAGGCGCTCGAGCGGATTGAGACGTGCGCCGCGCTGCGGGCCCGGCAGGAAGAGCCCCTGAAGCGATGGCTTGAAAAGCGCTGAGGGTGTCAAGGCAGAAGGCAGAAGGCGGAAGGCAGAAGGCAAAAGGCAGAAGGCAAGAAGCAGCTCGTCGCGCCGTGGCCTTGGCGAAGGCGAAAAAAGGCACAGGCCGCCGCGGTAGACTGCGGGTGAATGGCTCGATCCCGGATGGATCAGGTTCGCTTGACGGTCAACGGCCGCGCCTACGCGGTGGACGTCGATCCGGCGACACCGCTGTTGTACGTGCTCGGCGAAGAACTGCAGCTGCGCGGCCCGAAGTTCGGGTGCGGCCTCGGCCAGTGCGGCGCCTGCACGGTGATCGCGCGAGGCGCGGCAATTCGTTCGTGTGTTACGCCGGTCTCGACCGTCGAGGGGGCGGAGATCGTCACGCTCGAAGGCCTCGGCACGCCTGACAAGCCGCATCCGATCCAGCAAGCGTTCATCGACGAGCAGGCGGCGCAGTGCGGATTCTGCCTGAGCGGCGTGATCCTGTCGGCAAAGGCGCTCCTCGATCGGCAGCCGAATGCCACCGACACGGAGCTGCGGCAGGCCCTGGGCGGCGTGCTTTGCCGGTGCTTCACCCACACGCGCATGTTCAAGGCGATCAGGCGCTACCAGCAGGGGCTGAAGGCATGAACCGCCGCGACTTCCTCGCGCGGTCGGGCGGCCTCGTCGTCAGCCTGGCGTCGGCCGAAGCGCTCGCACCGTTTGGCAAGCCCCAGGAGTTCGGTGGCCGCGCCCGCCCCGGCGATCCCGACGCGAGCCGTGTGGACACCTGGATCGGCATCGCCGCGGATGGAAGCGTCACCGCGCGGACCGGCAAGTGCGAGCTCGGCCAGGGAATCTTCACCGCGCAGCTCCAGCTGATCGCCGAGGAGCTTGCTGTCCCGATCGATCGCATAACCCTCGTGCAATGCGACACCGCGCTGACGCCGGATCAGGGAACGACCTCCGGCAGCCAGTCGTCGCCGACGAACTTCAACGATCGCAACCTCGCGCTCGCGTGCGCGACCGCGCGCGAGGCGCTGGTGCGCCTCGCGGCCGGACGGATCGGTGTTCCCGTCGAACGGTTGACGGCCGCTGAGGCGGCAGTCCAGGCCGAAGGCGCCGACGGAAAGCGCCTCACCTACAGCGAGCTGCTGCGAGGACAGCGTTTCGAGCTGGCGCTGGACCCGGCTGCGAAGAGACAGCCGCCGGCAACGTGGAAAGTCCTGGGATCGTCTGTTCCGCGCGCCGACCTGCCCGCGCTCGTCACCGGAACCCTGGAGTTCGTCCACAACAAGCGCGTCGACGGCATGGTCCATGGTCGCGTCGTCCGGCCGCCGTCAATGGGCGCGACGCTCGAGCAGGTGGACGAAGGCTCGGTGTCGTCGATGCCCGGGTTCGTCGCCGTGGTTCGAAAGGCGAACTTCCTCGGCGTCGTCTGCGAAAAGCCGTGGCAGGCCGTTCAGGCGGCGCGGGCGTTGACGGCCACCTGGAAAGCAGGACCCGAGCTGCCGGCGCAGGATGGGTTCTACGAGTTCATGCGGCGGCAGCCCGCGCGTGACACGCGGGTCGTGGACTCGGGCGACGTGGAAGCCGCGCTCGCGAAGGCGGCGCGGCTGATCAGGGCCACCTACCTTCATCCCTACCAGGCGCACGGATCGATGGGCGCGTCCTGCGCGGTCGCCGACGTGCGCGGCTCGCGCGCCACCATCTGGTCGGCCACGCAGTCCGCGTATCCCACACGTGATACCGCCGCGCTGATCCTGGGACTCAAGCCTGACGACGTTCACGTGATCTTCACGCGCGGCTCGGGATGCTACGGCCTGAACGGCGCCGATACGGTTTCCTACGACGCCGCCGTGATGTCGCAGGCCGTCAGGCGTCCGGTGAAGGTGCAGCTCTCGCGCCAGGATGAGTTCGGGTGGGAGAACTTCGGCTACGCGTACGTGATCGATCTGGCCGCTGGTCTCGACGCTGCCGGTACGATCACCGCGTGGAATTGTGAGTCGTGGAACACCGTGCGCGGCGGCCGACCCGGCTATCAAACACCCGGCAACGTGATTACCGGCTCGCTGCTCGGGTTCGAGGCGGCACCGTTTGCGCCGCGGGCGCAGGCGCCGGCGCCCACCAGCTTCAACAACGGCAGCAATGCCGTGCCCTCGTACATGCGCGGCGCGGTTGCCGGCGCGGACCGCGGTACGGGAACCGTGGCGAGCGAACGGGTGCTCACGCACGCCATCGCATCTCCGTTCTTCACCGGCCCGCTGCGCTCGCCGAGCCGCCTGCAGAACACCTTCGCGCACGAGTCATTCGTGGACGAGCTCGCCGCCGCGGCCGGCACGGATCCCGTGCAGTTCCGGCTCCGGCATCTCGCCGATCGGCGCCTGATCGAGGTGATTGCGGCGGCGGCGAAGGCCGCGAAGTGGGAGACGCGCCCGTCGCCGAAACGCGCCCAGGCGCAAGGCGTGCAGACCGGCCGCGGCATGGCGGCCGTGTTGTACGAAGGCGACAACGGATACTGCGCGTTGGTTGCCGAGGTATCGGTCGATCCGCGGGACGGATCGATTCGAGTGACGCGGCTGGTCGGCTCACAGGATTGCGGCGCGATTTCGTCGCCGGACGGGATGCGCAATCAGATCGAGGGCGGCGCGCTGCAGGGACTGAGCCGCGCGCTTGGCGAAGCCGTGACCTGGGACCGCGCGAAAGTGACGTCGGTAGACTGGCGGACGTATCACAGCCTGTCGATGGGCGCGGAGATGCCGGTCGTGGAGAGCGTGCTCGTCAACCGCCCCGATCGCGAGGCGATGGGTGCGGGCGAGACCACCATCACCCTCACCGCTGCGGCCGTAGCCAACGCCGTCTTCGACGCCACCGGCGCCCGCCTCCGCGAGGTGCCGTTCACGCCCGAGCGCGTTCTCGCAGCGCTGGCGCGGCGCACGCCGCCGCCTTCACGCCCGTGAGCGACGCGATCGTTCGCATCCGTCGAGCGGCGCCGGCCGACCGGACGCGCCTTGGCGAGATGGCCGGCAAGCTCGTTCGCATGCACCACGGCTTCGATCGCGATCGATTCCTGGGGCTCGACAGCGTGGAAGAGGGCTACGGCCGCTGGCTGGTGAGGGAGAGCGCCCGCGATCAGGCGCTCGTCCTGGTGGCGGAACGCGGCGATGGCGCGATCGTCGGCTACCTGTACGCGACGTCGGAGGACATCTCCTGGGAAGATCTGCGCGGGCCGTGCGGCTACCTCCACGACGTCTGGATCGAGGACGAGGCGCGCCGGGCCGGCGCGGCGAAAGCGCTGATCGAGTCGGCCTGCGCGCATTTCAAGGAGCGCGGACTGCCGCGCGTGGTGCTCATGACCGCCAGCCGTAACGGCGGCGCCCATGCAGCCTTCGCGAAGCTCGGGTTCCGCGACACCATGATCGAGATGACCCGCGAGCTCGGCGAAGCGACCTGATCGCGCACTCCGCTGGCCGTGGTTTCAGAGGTAGAATCCGCCGCGTGTCGCCGGTTTCCGCCATCCATTCGCAGCTGATTTACGACGCGCTCAAGAACGGCGGGTTCCTCGCCTCGGTAAACGGCATCGTGTCGTGCGCGCAGCTCTATCGCATCCCGCTGCTGATGCTGATCAGCCACCGCGGCGCGTTCGGGGAGCGCGACCCGTGGCAGCCAGTCGCGCTGCTGCTCTGCCGCGACCTGATGTGGGAGGATTAACCCCACAGGGGGCGAATCTGCAGCTTCCATCAGCTGTCTGATCCGCTGGCGTGAGGCGCCAAGGGAGGGGAGTCTGAGCAGATCGCCACTTTGTCAAGCTGAATTGAGGGGTTAGATGCGCCGGCTCGATGCGTTGACGAGAATCTACCCGAAGATCGAGAACCTGATCGTCGTGACGATCATGGGCGCGGTCGCCGCGGAGCTGCAGTCGATCGGCCATCGACCGAACTTCATTTACCTCCAGCACGCGATGGGCCTGGCTTCGTCGATGGGGCTCGGCATCGCGCTGTCCCAGCCGGAGCGACAGGTCGTCCTCCTCGACGGTGACGGATCGATCCTGATGAACCTCGGCGGCTTGACGACGCTGGCGCGTTACCGGCCGCGAAACCTGGTGCACGTCGTCTTCGACAACGAGAGCCTGCTCTCGGTCGGCGGTTTCCCCACCGCGACCGCGACCGGCAGCGACATCGCCGGCATTGCTGCCGCCTCGGGTGTGCCGCGGACCGCCGCCGTGGACACGCTCGACGCGTTCGAGCGCGTCTTCGACGAAGCGCTCGCTGCCCGGGATCTCACGACCATCGTCGCCAAGGTCGATGCCGTCGGCCCGGCGAAATTCGTCACCGATCTCGGCCTGCTCGAAAACCGCTTCGCGTTTGCCCGCGCGCTGCGAAGGGAGCCAACCGCATGAGCGTTCTCGCCCAGTTGATCGACGCGCTCGCCTCTGGCGCGGTGCGGGTCGTGGATCTGTCGCAGCCGCTCGGTCCCGACACACCGGTGATCGGCCTGCCCGAGATCTTCGCGCCGTCGCCCGGCGTGACGATCGAGACGATCTCGAAGTACGACGAGAAGGGCCCGGCGTGGTACTGGAACACCCTCCGCTTCGGTGAGCACACCGGCACGCATTTCGATGCGCCGGTGCACTGGATCACCGGCAGGGACGTGCCGGACGGATCGTGCGACACGATTCCGGCGCGCCGCTTCGTTGGGCCGGCCTGCGTGATCGACATCACCGCCGATGCGGCGGCGAACGAGGACTACCTGCTCACGGTCGAGGGACTGGAGGCGTGGGAATGGACGCACGGGCGGATCCCAGCCGGCGCATGGGTGGTGTTGCGCACCGGCTGGAGCGCGCGCGGTACGCGGGACGCGTTCATCAACGCGCGGGATGACGGTCCGCACAGCCCCGGCTTCGATGCCGCCGCGTCGCGGTGGCTGGCCCACGAGCGCGACGTGCTCGGCGTCGGCGTCGAGACGATCGGCACCGATGCCGGACAGGCCGGCCGCTTCGATCCGCCGTTCCCGAATCACTCGACCATGCACGGTGCCGGCAAGTTCGGGCTGGCCAGCCTGACCAATCTCGACGCGCTCCCCCCGACCGGCGCGGTGTTGATCGCCGCGCCGCTGAAGATCGTCAACGGCAGCGGTAGCCCGGTGCGGGTCCTCGCCCTGGTGCCCGCGCGATAGACTGACCCCGCGATGGCGCGCTACACGAACGAGCGGGTCGAGTCCGACGTCGGAACGACAACGTTGCCGGCCGGCTACTACACGTCGCCGGAGTACTTCGCGCGCGAGCAGGAGCGGCTGTTCCGCCAACTCTGGCTGTTCGTCGGTCGCGACGACGACGCGCCGGCCGCCGGCTGCTATGTGACACATCGCATCGCCGGCGCCGAGGTGCTCATCGTCCGTGACGAGGCGGGGACGCTCCGCGCTTTCCACAACGTCTGCCGCCATCGCGGAACGCTGCTCTGTCCGGATGCGGCCGGACAGGTCCGCGGCTTCGTGCAATGCGCGTATCACTCGTGGACCTACCGCCTCGACGGCGCGCTGCACAAGGCGCCGCACATGGAGAGAGTCAGCGGCTTCACGGTGGACGACTGGCCGCTGGTGCCTATCGCGCTCGACATCTGGGACGGCAACGTTTTCATCCACCTTGGCGATCCGTCAGGGCCGCGGCCCTCGCTGCCCGAGTACCTCGACGGCGTCGATACGCGATTCCGAAACTGGCGGATGGGCGAGCTCCGCACCGTAGCCACGCGCACCTACCAGCTGCGCGCGAACTGGAAGCTGATCATCGCGAACTATCACGAGTGCCTGCACTGCGCGAATGCGCACCCTCAGCTCGTGAAGCTGTCCCATCCACTCTCCGGCGACAACGAGCCGCCGCACCCGACCTGGCTCGGCGCGGCAATGGACCTGATGCCGGGCTGCGTGACGCTGTCCACGAGAAGCGAACCGCTGCGCGCGCCATTGCCCGGCCTCGACGACCAGCAGCGGCGGCGCGTCTACTACTACGCGCTGCTGCCAATGCTGCTGATCAACCCGCACCCCGACTACGTAATCACGTTCATGCTGAACGCGATCGGGCCCGATCGCACCGACATCACCTGCCACTGGCTGATGCACCCGGATGAGATCGCGAGGCCGGGCTTCGACCCGAGCGATGCCGTGGAGTTCTGGGACGTGACGAACCGCCAGGATTGGGCGCTGTCGGACCGGGCCCAGGCGGGCATCTCGTCGATGGGCTACCGGCCGGGACCGTACTCGAATCGCGAGGAGCTCCTGTCGGCGTTCGACCGGTGGGTGATCGATCGCGTCGGCGAGCTGTGATGCGAAGCGGGGCCGCCCCAGGGCCGGTTTCGGCGTAGGATGCGGCCAGCGATGCGAAAACTCGACATCTTCACGCACATCATGCCGCCGGAATATCACGCGCGGCTGATGACGGTGGCGCCTGACTTCGCCGACGTCGGAAAGCGGATGCGCAACCTGCCAATGCTGGTCGATCTCGACCTGCGTTTCCGGGTCATGGATCGGTTCGACGACTACCAGCAGATCCTTTCACTGCCCACACCGCCCATCGAGGTGATGGCGGCGGGACAGGACGCGATCGATCTCGCCAAAGCCGCAAACGACGGCATGGCGGAACTGGTCGCGCGGCATCCCGAGCGGTTTCCGGGGTTCGTCTGCTCGCTGCCGCTGGGCGATCCGGACGCGGCGATGGCGGAACTGCGGCGCGCAATCGACACGCTAGGTGCACGAGGCGTTCAGTTCTTCAGCAACGTCCGAGGCGCTCCCCCGACTTCGCCGGAGATGCTGCCGCTGTTCGAGGCGATGAACGGCTATGACCTGCCAATCTGGCTGCACCCGTACCGCGGCCCGACCACCTCGGACTACGCCACCGAGGAACGATCGCAGTTCGAGATTTTCTGGACGTTCGGCTGGCCCTACGAGACCAGCGTCGCGATGTCGCGAATGGTGTTCGCGGGGTTGTTCGATCGCTGGCCGTCGCTCAAGATCATCACCCACCACATGGGCGCGATGGCGCCGTACTTT
This sequence comes from uncultured Acidobacteriota bacterium, assembly GCA_963709325.1. GTDB lineage: Bacteria > Acidobacteriota > Vicinamibacteria > Vicinamibacterales > UBA2999 > VFZN01. Next base: position 3,857,407 of record CAVPVV010000003.1, read on the forward strand.
GCGGGCCGCGTCGGCCCGGGCTGGGATCAACTCGGCGCCAGGACCAGCGATCCAAGCGGCGCCGAGGCGCTCTCGCGCCTTCGCCGCCGCCCGATCGACTACTTCCGCATGTTCTACGCCGACACGGCACTCTTCGGCGCCTACGAGGCCACGGTCTGCGGCCTCGCGTTCTTCGGCCCGGAGCATGTCGCCTTCGCGTCGGATGCGCCGTTCGATCCCGAAGGCGGTCCGATGTACATCCGCGAGACGATAGCCATCATCGATCGGCTGCCGGTCAGCGATGAGGAGCGCCGGCAGATTTACTCCGGGAACGCCGTTCGGTTGCTGAAGCTCTGAAGGGAGCCGCGAATGCTGGCGCAGTCGCTGGTCGAGTACTCACTGGTTGCCAGCGCCTCCGAAACAATGCAGCGGGGCCGCATCCTTGTCGAAGGGTGGGTAGGATCCCTGTCGGCCGCTCAGTGGGCGGTGGTCGGCGCGGTGGTCCTGTTCGTCCTGGCGCTCCGATCGTTGCGCCGGTCCGGTTGAGCCATGCGCCTCTTGAGCCTCTGAGCCTCTCCCGCCTCACCTCGCGCCGCGTGATAGAGTCGCGCCGTTTGCACACGCAGGAGGCTCCCATGGACCGTCGGCGCGCACTCGGCATGGCCTTGCTGGTTCTCGGCCTCGCCGCTCCAGGATTTCTTCGAGCCCAGGCCACGCCGCCGATCGCTCCGGAGTCGTACCAGCAACTCAGGTTCCGCTACATCGGTCCGGTCGGGAACCGCATCATCGCGATCGCCGGCGTGCCTGGCGATCCGACTGTCTATTACGCCGGCGCCGCATCTGGCGGCATCTTCAAGACCACGGACAACGGCTCCCATTGGACGGCGATCTTCGACGACCAGCCGGTCTCGTCCATCGGCTCGCTGGCGGTGGCGCCGTCCGATCCGAACGTGATCTGGGCGGGCACCGGCGAGGCGTTCATCCGCAGCAACATCTCCATCGGCAACGGCATCTACAAGTCCACCGACGCCGGCCGGACTTGGACGCACGCCGGCCTCGATAAGACGGGCCGCATCGGCCGCGTGCTGATCGACCCGAAGAATCCCGACATCGTGATCGCGTGCGCCCTCGGTCACGCCTACGGTCCGCAACAGGAGCGCGGCGTCTTCCGTACCTCCGACGGCGGGAAGACCTGGGAGCGGACGCTGTTCGTGGACGAAGGGACCGGCTGCGCGGACGTGGCGATGGACGCGACCAACCCACGCATCCTGTTCGCCGGCATGTGGCAGATCGAGATCCACACGTGGGGCCGAACCAGCGGTGGCGACGGCAGCGGCCTGTTCAAGTCGGCCGACGGCGGGGTCACGTGGAAACGGCTCACCGGCCACGGTCTGCCGGCAGCGCCGGTCGGCAAGGTGTCAGCGCAGGTCTCGCGCAGTAATCCGAGCCGCGTTTACGCGCTGATCGAGACCGGCGACGGCATGCCGACCAACCATGGCCAGCCGACCACGAGCGGCTCGCTGTGGCGCAGCGACGATGGCGGCGAGAACTGGGCACTGGTGAGCTCGGACCGCAAGCTGAGAGGCCGGACGCACTACTACACACGCTTTGCCATCGAACCGGACAACGAGAACGAAGCGTGGTTCCTGTCCGCGGAGTTCAGCAAGACGATTGACGGCGGCAAGACGACGATCGATCTGATCGGCAGGCAGGCTGCCCAGGGGGACGACCACGACATGTGGATCGACCCCACCAACGGCGATCGCCTCGCCGTCGCGCACGACGATGGACTGAGCTTCTCGGTGAATCGGGGGCGAAGCTGGCACCAGATCCAGCTACCGGTGGCGCAGATGTACCACGTGGCCACCGATAATCAGGTGCCCTACAACGTCTACGGTAATCGTCAGGACGGCCCTTCGACCCGCGGGCCGAGCCATAGCCGCATCGTCAAGCAGGCCGAAGACGCCGAGGTTGGCCCGATTCCGCGCGGCCAGTGGCACGCCGTCGCTGGCGGCGAGAGCGGCTGGGCAATTCCCGACCCGACCGACAACAACATCATCTGGGCCACCGGCACCGGCTACGGCAGCCTCGGCGGAACCGTCGAACGGTTCGACGAGCGGACGCGCCAGGCGCGCGAGGTCGAGATCTGGCCGGAAGCAACGATCGGCTCGGCGGCGGGAGACCTGAAGTACCGCTTCAACTGGACCTTCCCGCTCGCCATTTCACCGCACGATCACAACACCATCTACGCGGGCAGCCAGCACGTGCACCGCACGACGAACGGCGGCCAGAGCTGGCAGGAGATCAGCCCCGACTTGACGCTGAACGACAAGTCGCATCAGACCCTCTCCGGCGGACTGACGCCGGACAACGTCGGCGTCGAGTACGCGGGCGTGGTCTTCTCGATCGCGGAGTCGCCGCTCGAGAAGGGGCTGATCTGGGCGGGCACCAACGACGGGCTGGTGCAGGTCACGCGCAACGCGGGCGGGCAGTGGTCCAACGTCACCGCGAACATGCCGGGCCTGCCGCCCCTCGGCACCGTCAGCAACATCGAGCCGTCGCGGTTCGACGCGGGCACGGCCTACGTCACCGTCGATCTCCATCAGGTCAACAACCGCGACCCGTTCGTCTACAGGACCACCGATTACGGCAAGACATGGCGGTCGATTGCCGGCGATCTGCCGAAGAGCGTGCACAGCTACGCGCATTGTGTCCGTGAGGACCCGGTCAGGAAGGGGATGCTGTATCTCGGGACCGAGAACGCGCTCTACTTCTCGATCGACGACGGACAGCACTGGCTGCCGCTGCAGTCCGGCCTGCCGCACGCGCCGGTGCACTGGCTGACGATCCAGGAGCACTTCAACGACCTCGTGGTGGCGACTTACGGCCGCGGCTTCTTCATCCTCGACGACATCACCACGCTGCGTCAGCTGACGCCGCAGACGGCGTCGGAGGCGGCGCACCTGTTCGCGCCGCGCGCGGCGTACCGGTTCCGGCCGATCTCCGATCCGATGATGATGCCGGACGATCCCACAGAGGGGAAGAACCCGCCGGATGGAGCGCCGATCAGCTTCTGGCTGAAGTCGGCGCCGGCCAAGGACGCAGACGGAAAGGTGAACGAAGAGGCCGTGGCGCTGGCGATCAGCGACGTCGGGGGCAACGTGGTGCGGACGATGAAGGTGGCGAAGAACGCGGACGCGGGCGTCAACCGCGTGTGGTGGGATCTCCGCGGCGACCCGACGAAGGACGTCAAGCTGCGCACCAGCCCGCTGTACGCCCCCGAGTTCAAGGTCGGTCCCGATGGCACGCGCAAGCTCACGACCGCCGCGCCGCTGTCGGTACTGGTGCCGCCGGGTACGTACACGGTGAAGCTAATGGTCGGCGGGCAGGCAGCGGGGCCGCCGCAGCCGCTCGTCGTGAAGAAGGATCCGAACACGGCCGGTACGGAGGCCGATATCCAGGCGCAGACCAGGTTGTTGTCGCAGATCCGCGACAACATGAGTACGGTGACCGACCTCATCAACCAGGCCGAGGTGGTCCGCGCGCAGCTCGCGCATCAGCAGCAGCTTGCCGGAGACGACGAGTCAGGGAGAGCCGTCAGGTCGAGGGCGGCGGAGCTCGACACGACGATCGTTGCGGTGGAATCGAAGCTGTTCAACATGACGGCGACCGGCCGCGGGCAGGATCAGCTTCGCCTTCCCAGTCAGCTCGCCGAAAAGGTGTCGCACCTGGCGGAGGTCGTGTCGCTCAACGATTTCGCGCCGACCGATCAGGCGCTGGCGGTTCACCAGAAGCTGTCGCAAGAGCTGTCGGGCTATCGCGAGCAGCTCAAGCCGATTCTGGCAGCCGCGCAAAGGTAGTGTCGCCTCGCCTGTTAGTGGGTCATCGCGTAAATCAGGTAGTTGACCCCGAGCTTGTAGGCGTCGTTCGACTCGTCGATGGGGCGTAAGCCCGTAGCGGAAAACTCCCAGAATTCCGAGATGTCGGTGTTGTAGTTGATGATCGCGATGAGCCGCCTCGAGGGATCGTTGTTTTCGTAGATCCCGCGGTAGATCGGCTTGCCCGGGTCGTAGAAGTTGGGGTATTCCGTGGGCGCGTCGATCTCGAAGAAGGAGTGGAAGATCGGATTGCCGGCGTCGAGATCGAAGAACTGCACGTCTGGCAGGGCGCGCCGCATCTGCCCTTCAAACACCGGCCAGTCGCGGGCGCGGAAATCGTCAACGATGAGGAATCCGCCCTTGAGCAGATAGGCCCGGAGCCCAGCCGTCTCGCGATCGTCTTCCGTCCACTGGTAGCCGGGTTCGCACAGGTAGGCGACCGGGTAGTTGAACAGCTCCGGATCGTCGAGCGCGAGGATGTTGGTTTCGTCGGTGTGCGGCGCCAGCAGGGTCAGCTCGTCCATGATCCGCATGAAATTGCGCTCGCCGGTCGGGTAGTCGTGGGACCACATGACCCGCTGGGACGCGTAGCTGACCGGAGGACCGTAGCGCAGCCTGACGAAAGTGAACCTGCCGTCGTAGGGGATGTTGGGCAGGATCGGCGCCGCCTGCCGCGGGCCGCCGAACCCGCCGCGTCGCTGCGCCAGACCGGTCGCCACCCCGGTGCCCAACGCAAGGCCGGTGACGAACGCCACCGTCCGCATGACCTGACTGATCAACGATTGGGCCCTTCGCCCACTATTGGGCGAAGGCGGCCGGGTGTCAAGGACCGCAGTTGCGCGCGGCGCGGGTCTTGTGTTCTCTTTCCCTCGACGCTGGGAGGCTCTATGACCGCGAAGACGCTGATCGCCGCGCTGCTGCTCGTTGCTGCCCCCGCCTGGGCCGAGGTCGTCCGCATCGAGGTGAAGACGCGCGCCGACGTGCTCGGCGGCCAGTCGTTCGCGGCGGCCGGGTCCGTACGAAAAGCTGTCGGGCACGATTTACTTCGCGGTCGGATCCGCGCAACCCCGCGAATCGGATCATCACCGACATCGACAGGGCGCCCACGAATGGGGCCGGGCTAGTCGAGTTCTCGTCGGACTTCTACCTGATCAGGCCGAAGGACCCGGCCCGCGGCAACGGCACGCTGCTCTACGAGGTCTCGAATCGCGGCGGCAAGGGCATGCTGGGCTTCTTCAACTTCGCCGCCGGCAGCCTGGATCCCGCGAGCGCCAACGAGTTCGGTGATGGCTTCCTGCTGGAACAGGGCTTCACGCTGCTGTGGGTGGGCTGGCAGTTCGATCCGCCGATGCGGACTGGTCTGGTTCACGTTTTCGCGCCCGATCGCCCGCGGCGCCAACGGCGACCCGATTCACCGGCCTGGTCCGCAGCGACTTCGTGGTCATCGAAACGTCGAAGCAGGCTTCGCTCGCCGATCGCGACCATCAGGCCTACGCGGTGGCCACGCCGAACGATCCGGCGGCGGTGCTGACCGTGCGCGACTCGGTTGAAGCTCCGCGGCAGACGATCCCGCGCGGGGAATGGCAGTTCAGCGAAGACGGCCGAAGCGTGCGGCTGGCTGCCGGGTTCCAGCCAAAGAAGATTTACGAGGTCGTCTACACCGCGCAAGGATCCACCGCTCGTCGGTGTCGGTCCGGCCGCGGTCCGGGACACCGTCTCGAGGCTGAAGTTCGGGGCGTCGAGCGAGCTCGGCATGCCGGCCGGGCGCGATCAAGCGCGCCATCGCGTTCGGCATCTCGCAGAGCGGCCGCTTCCTGCGGACCTATCTCTATTACGGCTTCAACGAAGACGAGGCGCACCGGAAGGTGTTCGACGGCGTGATGCCGCACGTTGCCGGGGCCGGGCGCGGCAGCTTCAATCACCGGTTCGCGCAGCCGTCGCGCGACGGGCACCCGTTCATCAACTTCTTCTACCCGACCGACATCTTCCCGTTCACCGACGAGCCGCAACAGGATCCGGAGATCGGGCGCGACCGACGGATTGCTGACCCACGCGATGAAGCCGGAGCACCGGCCGAAGATCTTCTATACGAACTCGTCGTACGAGTACTGGGGCCGCGCCGCGTCGCTGATTCATACGTCGGCGGACGGCACAAAGGACGTCGCGCTGCCACCCGACACCCGCATCTACCTGCTCGCGGCCGGGCAGCACGGCGTGGCGCCGTTCCCGCCGTCGCGGACGATCGGCCAGAACCTGAACAACCCGCTCGACTACCGGTGGGTGATGCGAACGCTGCTGCTGTCGATGAATCGCTGGATCGCCGATGGGACTGCGCCGCCGGACAGCCGTTACCCGCGCATTGCCGACGGGACGCTGGTTGCGCCCGGCAAGCTCGCGTTTCCGAGGATTCCGGGGATCGCCGTGCCGGCCGTGCCGCACCTGGCGTATCACGCCGACTACGGACCCGAGTTCATCAGCAAGGGAATCGTGACCCAGGAGCCGCCGCGGATCGGCAAGGCCTTTCCGATTCTCGTGCCGCAGGTGGACGCCGACGGCAACGAACTGGCCGGCGTGAGGGTCCCGGAACTGTCCGTCCCGGTCGCCACCTATACCGGCTGGAATCTGTTCAACGAGCGCTCGGGGCCGACCGACGTCGTCTCCAGCATGCAGGGCTCGTTCGTTCCGTTCGCGGCCTCAAAGAGCGAGCGCGAGCGCACCGGCGATCCGCGAAAGTCCGTCGAGGAGCGCTACCCGGGACGCGCTCAGTTCCTCGACCGGATTTCGCAGGCGGCCGACAGACTCGCTGGTGCGGGGTATCTGCTGAAAGCCGATCTCGCGCGCATCGTCGAGCAAGCGGGCACCCGGTGGGACATGGTCGCCGCCCGGCAGGGCACGGCGAGCAAGGCCCCGGCCGTTCGCTAATCAGGACGCACGTCATTCGCCGTGATCGCCGGACATTGGCGCGCGGCTTGTCGTCAGAGCCATCCCCCGTGTTCTTGCGTCAGCCGTACCCGAGGACTGTTCCGGAGGTCATCATGCGAGATCGTGCGCTCTTGCCGTTTTGCTTCCCCAGCGCGCGACGCGAGATTCCCGGTGAACGCACGGCTAGCGTTTCGCGCCCATCGCCGCCTCGATCTCGGTTGCCGTGTAGGGCAGCCCGGAGGTCAGCAAGCGAGGTCCGCCCGCTTCCACGAGGACCATGTCTTCGAGGTAGAAGCCGTCCGCGTCGACAGCGAACATCAGCTCGTAGGCGACCGTCATACCGGCCTTGAGCGTATCCGGCAGCCCCTCGGCGTCGTCGAGCCCGACGCCGTGCAGTTCCCACGCGTCGAGGCCGTGCGGGCCGAGCAACGTCTCGGCGGCGCGTTTGCCGAGCGCGGTCTTGAGCGACGGTTGGCGCTCCCGGACAGCCGCAAGAGCGGCGTCGTAGACCGAACGCGCCGTGACGCCGTCCCGGATCCGGGGCAGACCGGCGCGATAGCCGGCGATGAAGAGATCCCAGGCTTCGCGCTGGCCATCGCTAAAGCGGCCGCTGACCGGTGCCGTGCGGCCCACGTCGCCCATGTAGTGATCGAGCTGGCAGCCGACGTCCACGCGGACCAGCTCGCCGGGCTGCATCTGCCGGTTGTGGCCCTCGTAGTCCACGAACGAGTTGAAGAGATCCGTGAAGATCGAGTGCGGCCCGCTCATCGTCCAGGGCCAGAACGATGGGCGCGCCCCTTCGGCGGCGCACGCCCGGACGACTTCCGCCTCGGCCTCGCGCTGCCAGCGCCCGGGCTGCAGCGCGCGTAGTCCGGCCAGCATCGCGCGGCCGCTGGCCGCGGCAACCCGCTCGAGGATCGCGATCTCCGCCGGTTCCTTCCGCTCGCGGAGAACGCGGATCGCGGTTACTCCCGACCTCACCGGACCGCGCCACCCGAGACTCGACAGGTACAACGTCCATCGACCGAGGGCGTCGGCCATCGGCGGTGGTGTCATCACGGCTCCGCGAGGATCCGTGCCGGCCACGAGCACGCCGCTAACGGACGTGAAGCGATCGCCGAGCCATCGGTCCAGGTCGGCGATCGGCAGAACCGCGTTCATTGCGAGCGACTTGGCGGTCTCGGCGCCGGTGTCCAGTTGCGGCCGGGTGAGAATCCGGCTGGGCGGCGCCAGGAACAGCGTGGACGATCGGGCCTGCCCGTCCAGCACCAGCACCGCCCCGACCAGTGTCGATTCACCGACGAGATATTGAAAGTTCGGTGCCTGGAGGAACAGGGCCTGGTCGTCGCCCTTGAAAGCGGCTTGCGACGGGACGATCAACAGCTGCGGCCCCAGCCGCTCCAGGACCGCGTCTCGCCGGGCCGCATACGTTGCCGGCGCTACGGCCTGGGCCTCTGGTCCGGCGGCTCCCAGGGTCACGAGAATCGCGGTCGGTCCTGCCCAGTGAGTCAGACGCACGTTGGTCACCTCGCGTTCGGCGCCGCGCGATCGGTGAGCGGGCGCGACACGGTGGCATCATAGGCCCATGTCCAGCCCGGTTCTTAATCGCTTCCTCCGCTATGTCACCTATGACACACAGTCTCGCGAGGGGGCCGAGACCTATCCCAGCACGCCTAACCAGCTCGTGCTCCTGCGCGACCTGGTCACCGAGCTGCGCGCGATGGGCATCGTCGACGCGGAGATGGACCAGTACGGCTACGTGATAGCGACGGTCCCGGCGACGACGCCGAAGACCGGCGTACCGGTGATCGGCTTCATCGCCCACGTGGACACCTCGCCGGAGATGAGCGGCGCCGGCGTGAAGCCGATCGTGCATCGCCACTACGACGGCCGCGACCTGGTGCTGCCAGACGATCCCGAGGCGGTGTTGCGGGTGGCCGAGTCGCCCTATCTCGGAGAGTGCATCGGGCACGACATCGTGACCGCGTCGGGCACGACGCTGCTCGGGGCGGACAACAAGAGCGGGGTTGCGGAGATCATGACCGCAGCGGAGTACCTGCTCGGCCATCCTGAGATTCCGCACGGGCCGATTCGCATCGCCTTCACGCCGGACGAAGAAGTGGGACATGGGACCAAGCACTTCGATGTCCAGCGCTTTGGGGCCCGTTACGCTTACACGATGGACGGCGGCCCGCGCGGCGAATTCGAGTTCGAGAGCTTCTCGGCAGACGCGATCTCGCTGACATTCAAGGGTTTCAATACGCATCCCGGCTTCGCCAAGGGCCGGATGGTCAACGCGATCAAACTGGCGGCGCGATTCATCGATCGGCTGCCTCCGGATCGGCTGTCACCGGAAACGACCGACGGCCGCGAGGGATTCGTGCACCCCTACGTCCTGCAGGCCGGAGTCGATCGAACGACGGTGAGGTTCATCGTCCGCGACTTCGAGACCGCGGCGCTGCAGAAGAAGGAGTCGTGGCTGGCCGGGCTCGCGCAGGAAGTGGTGGCCGCCGTCCCCGGCGCATCGGTCGATGTCAAGGTGGACGAGCAGTATCGCAACATGCGCGAGGTGATCGATCAGCATCCGCTGGTGGTCGAGCGGGCGCGCGAAGCGATTGCCCGTGCCGGGTTGAAGGTTCGCGAGCGGGCGATCCGCGGCGGCACCGACGGTTCGCGGCTCTCGTTCATGGGGCTTCCGACGCCGAACGTATTCGCCGGCGAGCAGAACTTTCACTCACGGCTCGAGTGGGTGTCGGTCCAGGACATGGAGAAGGCGGTGGACGTCATCGTCTCGCTCGCGCGGCTCTGGGAGGAAAAGACCTGATTGCCGGGCTCGCGGGACAGATTGAAGATATCGCCTCAGCGTCGAACCTCCGCGTCCAGACGGGCGAGCAGCCGTTCGTACTCGCGATGCATCAGCGGCGATGACAGCAGGAAGTCAGCCGTCGCGCGGTTGCAGGCGATCGGGACGTTGTGGACAACGGCCACTCTGAGCAGCGCCTTGACGTCCACGTCGTGAGGCTGCGGTTCGAGCGGGTCCCAGAAGAAGATCACGAAATCGATACGGCCCTCGACGATGGCGGCGCCGACCTGCTGATCGCCGCCGAGCGGGCCGCTGGCGAAGCGCGCGACCGGCAGGCCGAGTTCAGCGGTCAGGAGCGCGCCGGTCGTACCGGTCGCGTGCAGATCGTGACCGATGAGCGTGCCCCGGTTGAATCGAGCCCAGTCCAGGATCTCACCCTTGCAGTTGTCGTGGGCGATGAGCGCCACGCGCTTGCGCGACGACATCATGGCGGCGTCGCGCCGTTCGTTCGAGTGCGCCGGCGGCATCTTCGGTGCCTCGCTCAGGCGGATCCGGCTGCGGCGGTGCCCGAGCTGGGCCACTCTCGCTGCGAGCGGCGGTAGCGCCCATCGGGGCTGCGCACCAGGAAACCGGCGTGCGTCAACGTGCTCAGCGCCCGATCGCAGACGTCGTCGCTCAGGTGCCACAGCCGCTGGGCCTGCCAGAACGTCACGTGCAGCCCCGGTGTTTGCGCGAAGTCCACCTGGATGCGGCGGGCGACCTCCTCCACGTGAGTGTGCTGCATGGAGATCACTGTACGAGCGCGGTATGACGCTGCCGCCACCAGCAGGCGACGGACATGAAACGGAAAGCCCTATGTGTTCGCTTTCCTGTCGTGACCGACGGTTCCGGTCGTCGCGACTGCGATCACGACCAGCACCCACGCTGGGAACATGGCGAAGCCGGGAATGGCTTCAGCGACGAGCGCCGGCAGGATCGCCCATTGCCGCCCGAGGATGAGGAAGAGCAGGCCGGCGGTGGCGATATCGAGCGTCCATTGCATCGGCGGCACGAACTCCAGCCACACCGAGGCAAGGTCCGATGCGACGGCAATCGCCATCGCCAGCCCGAGCCGCGAGCGGGACGACCAGCCGGCCCACGCGCCCGGTTTCTCGGGATCGTCGGCCGGAAGCACTTCCCACTGCGTGTTCGCCATGGCTGAGTCCTCGAGCACCTTACAGTCCCGAGATTAACTCACTCCCGACTCGCGACGCTCCTCCGACCGGCAAAGCTCCTCCGCCCAGCGAACCCGACGAACGCCAGCGGCGGGCGCCTCGCTACTGCGTCGGCAGCGCCGGCATCTTGTCCTTCGCGAGCCGCGGCAACTGGCCGTCGCGCATCGCGAGGTGATACACCGCCGCGGCAATCACCATCGCGCTCTGCCGCGCGTCGTCCTCGATGACTCGCTCGTAGGTATCGAGGTTGGTATGCCAGGTGTGGGTCTGGTACTCGATCGGGTCCTGCTGGACTCCAATCCCGGGCAGGCCCACCTCGTTGAAGGAGGTGTGATCCGAGCCGCCGCGGCGCCGGCTGGTGGTAGTCATCACGCCCATGAATCCGTTGTCCAGGAACGCCGCCGTCGGCTCGCGGAGGATGGCAGCCGCTTCGGGCGGGCCGAACACAGTCATCGCCCGCGCCCGTCCCGTGCCCGAGTCGATGTTGAAGTAGCCGGCGAAGTTCGAGTACTCCGGCTTCGGGTTCTCGAACGTGCCGAAGTGTTCCTTGACGTAGGCCTGCGAGCCGAGCAAACCCTGCTCCTCGCCGCTCCACAACGCGACGCGAATCGTGCGCCGCGGCTTGACGCCGATCGCGTTGAGGATCCGGATCGCCTCGAGCATCGTCGAGCAGCCGATTGCGTTGTCGGTGGCGCCGGTCGCGGAGTGCCAGGAATCCAGGTGCCCGCCGAGCATCACCACTTCCGCGGCCTTGTCGGTGCCTGGAATCTCGGCGACGACGTTGTACTGCGTGGAGCCCTCGGGGAAGGTGCGGTTGACGATGTTGAGCTCGACCTCGACGGCGCGGCCTGCCGCCATCAGCCGCCACAGGCGGCCGTAGTCCTCGTTGCGCATGACCACCGTCGGCACCGACTTCGCAATGTCGAAGGTCCGGTTGTTGAAGGCGCGAATCTGCCCGTGATCGCGGCCGGCGTCGTTGATCCGGCCGGATGCGCCGGCGGAGGCCAGGAACTGATCGAGCTGCTCGTTGATCTGATTGGCGGTCAGGATGTCCTTTGGCGTTTGCGGCGGCGCCTGCGGCCCTCCGAACGGCGAGCCGCCGCCGGCGATCTGGGCGCGGACGTCGTTGTCCTCACGCCGCTTGGCCGGCGGAACAATCGTGACGCTCAATACTTCGGGCTTTCCGATCATCACGATCTTGCCCTTGACAGCGCCTTGCTGGGCGTCCAGGAACGCGGTCAGCTGCGATTGCGTCGGCCGCGATGGCAGTTCCAGCGGCATCGTCGACGCGGTCACCGGTCCGTTGGTGCCTGGCGTCCAGGCCAGCGCTTCGACGACGAGCGCATCCTTCACGGGCGATACAACATGTACCGAGAGGCGTTCGTTGAGCCACCCCGGATGACCGAAGCTCCACGGCTCGAGGTGCGCGTTTCTCAGTCCCCACGCGGTCGTCTCCTTCACAACCCAGTCTGCCGCGCCTTTGAGGTTTGGCGATCCGGTCAGCCGCGGGCCGTAGAGGTCGGTCAGCACCTGCAGGACGCGCATGATCTGAGAGTTGTCGGTCGCCTCGCGGCGGATCTTCCACTGGATGTCGCGATCGACGGTCTCCTGCGCCAGTGGTGCGGCGGGAACGGTCAACGCGACGAGTGCGGCGGCGATGAGGGCACGGCTCGACATGATGGCTCCTTGACTGAGCCATTCTACTCAGCGCCACGCCGTGCGGCGGAGGCCGGTTCAAAACAGCCGGAACACTGCTGCAGCGATCAGCGTCGGGACGATCGCGCCGGCGAGCAGCCCGATCGGCAGGATTCCATCCTCGAAGAAGCGGCCGAGCAGCGCCTGGCCGGCAGGATTCGGCGCGTTGGCGATCACGGTGAGACCTCCGCCAACGACCGCGCCCTGGACCACTGCCAGCTTCGAGGCGTCGTCGAGCTGCGGGACGAGGGTCGCGAGGAATGTGATCAGCGCGTTGTCGTTGATCGCGGTCAGCGCGGTTGCGCCGGCGAACAACCGCAGCTCGTTCAGGCGGCCGAGCAGGGGCGCGATCCACCAGCCTTGCAGTCCGCCGTGGATGACGAGACCGGCAAGGAAGAACCCGACGAGCAGCGGGGTCTTGAGCTCGATGCGGCTCTGATACGGCGCCGTGGCCTTGGCGAACCCGAGGAAGAAGAGGAAGCCGCCGATGAACAGGGCCGGGTAGTGCGCGGTGAACACCGTCCAGGCCATGAACCCGACGTGCACGGCTACGACCCACGGCGGCACGGGTAGCAGCTCCGACCGCTCATCGTCCGGTAACTCGGTCGCTGATACCGCCGGCCGCTCGGCCAGGCCTCGCAACTCGGTTCGGAACAACAGGAAGAAGGCCGCCGTGGACAGCAGGATGGCCAGCACGGCTCGCCCGCCGAAATGCTCGAGCATGAAGGGAATGTCCCATCCCCACGGCCGCGCGACGATCAGCACCGGCGGCGCGGCGAACTGGGTGAGCGTGCCGCCGATCGACACGTTGACGAACAGCACGCCGAGCGTGGCGTACTTCAACCGCGTCGAAGGCTGAAGGACATAGAACCGGCGTCCAAGCAGCAGCGCGCAGATGGTCATCGCCGCCGGCTCGGTAATGAACGATCCGAGCACCGGGCCGACGGTGAGGATGGCGAACCACCAGGCCGCGGGCGTGGCGCCGCCGGTGGACGCCAGCTTTCGGAGCGCCGCTTCCGCGAAGCCAATCACCGGCCGGGTTGCGGCGAGCGCCATGATCACGATGACGAATACCGGCTCGGTGTAGTTGACGGTGTCGCTGAAGTAGTGCGTGGCCTGGGGCCAGCCGGCGTAAAGCGTGAGCGCTACGAGGAGCACGACCGCCCAGAGACCGAATACGACTTCCACCTCGCCCAGGAAGTGCAGCACTTCCGCGAACGTGCTGGGTCGGTGCCCTCGCCCCTCCGCTGTCGCCTGCGCGTTGCGGCGCTCCTGAACGCGATGGGCGAGCGCGATAACGCGGGCAGCGCCGAACGTGTGGAGGATGGCGAGGACGAATATGCCGGTGGCGATCGCGTTGAACGGCTCGATCTGGACCCGCGTGGCGAGCTCGGCGGCGAGCGACTGGTCGGCGGCGGAAGGGTAGCTTTCGAGCGGGCGGGGAATCTGGTTCAACGATGCACCTCGGATCGAACCGATCAGGAAGATGGCGGCCCGACCACCCCGACAACCTGCAGCGCTCCCGCCGCACCCGGGGAGAGTATACCGGGGCAGAGGTGCAGGGGTGCAGGGGTGCAGAGGTGCAGGGGTGCAGGGGTGCAGAGGTGCAAGGGTGCAGAGGTGCAGGGGTGCAAGGGTGCAGGGGTGCAAGGGTGCAGGGGGTGCATAGGTGCATAGGTGCACAGGTGCATCCGTCCTACTCCTCAACGTCGGGATTGTTCATCAGATATCGGATTAGTCCATTGGTAGCGCCGATCGCGCGCTTGCAGAGCGTGGTTCCGCTGGCGAGTTCGGCGGCCGTCACGTACTGACAGGCGTGTCCGTGAATCAGGTCGTCACGAACCTCGTTCAGGGAAGCCACGGCGGTTCGATAGAACTTTGCCGAGTCCCGATGTCGGAATCTCCCAAACCCCTCCGCGATGTTGTTCGTCGCCGACCTGGCCGCGTCTTTGATCTGATCGCAGAACTTGAAATCCCGCCGCGTTGGCGGGCGATCGGTTATTGCAATGACAAGCAGGCGAAGTTCGTGGGCGAGCTTCCACGCATCGAGTTCGGTGAAATCCTTCACTCCCATGCAGCCTGCAACAGCAAGCGGCTGGCCAGGCGCGGCGGCGCTGGCTGCACCTCTGCACCTCTGTACCTCTGCACCTCTGCACCCCTGCACCTCTGTACCCTGCACCCCTGCACCCCTGCACCCCTGTACCCCCTGCACCTGCTAGGATCGTTGAGTCATGCAGTTCGCGAAGCCCGCCGTGCTCAAGCCCGGCGTCACTGTCGAGACTCTGCCAGGCCCGCGGCCGGGGGATGCCGCCGGCGCGGGAGACGCTCACCTCGTCCGTGGCACGGCCCTCATCTTCTGGGATCCCCGGGTGCCCGCGAAGAAGCTCGACGCGATCGACACGGATCAGATCACGCCCGCCACCGATTGCGTGTCGGAGAGCCTCTCGACGCTCGACGAGCGGTGGAAGGCCGGCGCGTTCCGCTACCTGATGCCGGACTTCCGGGCGCGCGTGCATGCCGGGCAGACGTTCGTGATCGCCGGCGACCGGTTCGCAATCGGCAGCTCGCGCGAGATGTCACCCGCGGGCCTGAAGGCGATCGCCGAAGAGGCCGGTCTCGAGATGGTGATCGTCTGCGGCCAGAACATGGGCGACATCTTCCGCCGCAACAGCTTCAATCTCGGTCTGCACGTCGTGCAGAGCCCCGAGGCGGTTACCGACGCGCAGGACGGCGACGAGTTCACCTTCGATCCGGTGACGCGGGCGCTCTCGAACGAGACGCAGGGGACGCAGTACACTCCGGTCCCGCTCAGCGCCAAGGAGGACGAGATCCGCCAGAGCGGAGGGATTTTCGCGGTCGGCCGCCGCGAGTTCCGCTCGTCAGTGTCACGCGCTCCCGGGATCGCCTGGGCCGATCCGGAACGCGCCCGCCGCATGTCCACCACCGAGCAGATCGTCTGGGCGCATCGCGTGGACAAGGACGGAGAGGTGGCCGCCGGCGCGACGCTGCGAGTCTACGCGGACCTGCTGCCAGCCTCTGACGGCACCGCGCCATTCGCGATTCACACGTTCAACCAGATCACCGGCGGTGACGCCATCTTTCCGCGGCAGGCCGCGGTCGCCAACGATCACTTCGTCTTCACCGGCAAGGCCGACGACGACAAGCAGACGCTGATCGGGCGTCAGTTCGCGGCGCACCACGGAATTGTGAAGCCGTACTACGCCACTCCCGGCGACGGCATCTTCCACTTCTATTTCCCCGAGCAGGGGCTCGTCGTTCCCGGTCAATTCATTCCCGGCGCCGACTCCCACTCACGCGCCTATGGCGCCTACGGCGCGGTCGGGATCGGCGTCGGCTCGACGACGCTCGGATTCGGCTGGTCGACCGGCTACATCTACTTCACCATGGCGAAGCAGCGCCGCGTCACTTTCACCGGCCGGCTGCGCGACTGGGTCACCGGCAAGGACATCGTGCTCGAGCTCCTGCGCCGGTGGGGTGTGAAGCAGTCGCAGGGAATGTCGGTCGAGCTGGTGGACCGTGAGCGCCAGCTGCCGGTCGCGTATCGCAACACCATCGCGAACATGATGGCCGAGGCCGAGGCGCTCAACGGCATCTTCGCGCCGGATGAAACCACCTTTGGGTGGTATCGGGCCAAGGGCATGACCGATCTGCCGTACCCGCCGATCGCCTGCGGGCCTGACGCGGTGTTCGACATCGACGAGGAGCTGTCACTCGGCGACGTGACGGCGATGATCGCCAAGCCGTTCAGTCCCGGCAACGCGTTCCCCGCCGAGGAAGTGGCCCGCGAGCGGATCACGTTCGACAAGGCGATGATCGGCTCGTGCACCAACGGCAGCTACGACGATTTACTGTCGGCGGCGCTGGTGCTGGTGGCGGCGCGCGCCCAGGGGCTCACGAAAACGCGGAAGGAGTTCGTGGTGTTCCCGGGTTCGGGCGGCGTGAAGCAACAGATCGAGCAGCCCGATCCGCGGCTCGACGGCGAATCGATCGCCGGCGTGTTCCGCTCGGCCGGCGGCCAGATTCGGGCCAGCTGGTGCGGCCCGTGCTTCGGCCAGGGCCCCGACGCGCTCACCGCAGGCCAGCGCGCGATTACGTCGTTCAATCGCAACTGGCAGAATCGCATGGGCTATGGCGGCGAGGGCTACCTCGCCTCGCCGTCGGTGGTTGCCGCTTCGGCGCTCGCCGGCTACATGGCGCCGCCGAGCGAGCTCGGGCTCCGGTGGGACGCCCAGCGGTACGGCTTGTAGCCTTTCACTTGTACTGAGACCAGTCGATCGGTCCCGACACAAAGCGCCGCTGGAGCTGTGCCAGCAGCTGCGCGTTGCCCTTGGCGAGATACGCGTAGGCGGCGTCCCATTCCTCTCCGGCCTGCCAGCCGGTCTGCAGTAGCGTCACGCGCGTGGCCTTCGGGCCGGCCGCTTCGAAACCGAACGTCGCGGTGGTGCGCACCTTCCTCACGGTCGGGAACTGTTCCGGCGCGAGCGCGCGAATCACGATCTCGCGGCGCGGCTCGAACGAGACGATGGTTCCGCCGCCGGTCGCGGTTGGCGTGTACTGCACGATCCAGTCGCCGCCGGGACGCAGGTCGACGCGACAATCCTTCCACAGCCACGCCTGCAGTCCGTCCCTGGTCGTGAACGCGGCCCACACTTCGTCGAGCGGGGCGGGCACGGTCACTTCGAATCGGAGCGCTTTTTCCGGCGCGGTCAGCTGTTCGACCGTGACCGGAGCGGCCGCTTGCGCGGCGAGAGTGAGCACGAGCGCGAAGGCAGGGGTCATGCGCGGATCTCCTTCTTGGCGCGGCGGCGCGCCGGGCGCGGCGCCGCGGTACGAGGCAGCGTGTCCAGGTAGTGCGTGAGCTGGCGAATACAGGCGTCGAACGGTTCGATCGATCGATAGGCGCGCGCCTGCATCACCGCGCCTTCCATGACCGTGAGCACGAAGGCGGCGGCTTCGTCGGCGTTTCCGATTCCGGCGCGGCGCAGGGCGTCAGCGACGGCCGCCTTCCAGCCGTCGAAGTTGCGGGCGATGAGCGCGTGGGCCGGCGTGTTCTCCGGATCGATCTCGAGCGCCAGCCGGCCGATCGGGCAGCCGTAGGTGCAGCCGGTCTCGATCAGGCGCTCCCGGTAGGACGCCAGCAGGCCGAGCACCTCGTCGAGCGGACGCCGCGCCGCGGCGCGCACCGGTTCGATCAGGTGCGGTTCGAGCGCGGCGACGTACGTGTCGAGAACGGTCCGCAGCAGGTCGTCCTTGCTTTCGAAGAAATGGTAGAAGCTCCCGCTGTTGGCGCCGGCCCGCGCCAGAATCTCGGCCAGGCCGGTGGCCGCGTAGCCCCGCTCCCAGAACAGGTGGCGGGCGGCCTCGATCAGGCGGGTGCGGGTGTCGGAAGGGCGTGGGGGCATGGCCACTTAGTTGAACGACCAACTAAATATCCGACTGACGGCATCGGCGTCAAGCCGTCTGCGACAACGGTCGGGACGGGCGGTGGGACCGCCTCAGGTCAGGACGCCGAGCTGTCGCAGCAGCCCGGCTTCGTCGAAGATGCCCCGCAGCTCCGAGATCCGGCCGTCCCTCACGGTCAGGAGGACATTGGCGACCACCACCACGGCGCGCCCCGTGGCGGGAATGCCGAAGAACGCGCCCTGGTGCGTCCCGCGCAGTGTGAACCGGACCGCGGCCCGATCTCCGGCGGCAAAGACGTCGTCGACCGTGTGCGCCAGGTCGGGGAAGGCGGCGTAGAACGCGCGCGCGAATCCCTCGTGGAACTCGCGCGGCACCGGCGGGGATCCGCCGAGCCAGGCCTGATAATCCGCCGTGCACAGCGCGGGGTCCGGTCCGCCGCGCAGGCGGTCCTGGGCCGCGAAGAAATCTCGCGCCAGCGTGACCAGGGTATCGCTCATGGGTAGCCTCGCCGCCGCACTGTAGCGCCGTCGCGGCGCCGGTGAAAGATAGAATCGGCCGACGACCATGCCGCCGTTTACCCGCCGTGCCTCGTATCCGCTCGCGACGCTCGTGTTCACGGTTGCCGTCGGCGCTGCGCCGGTCCAGGATCGCGCCGCGTGGTGCGGAAGCGGCGAGCAGGCACCCGATGTCCTGCGCCGTCAGCTCGAGCCGGTCCGGGAGACCGCCACCCTCGCGCTCGTCGCCCTCGCCGGGTCGAAGGAATGGGGTGAAGCGGCCTGCGGCCTCGCCGGTCTCGCCGCGCTGCGCGAGCCGCGCGCCGTGCCCTACTTCAGCGCGGCGCTGCGGAATCCGGCATGGCGCGACAACGCCTACCAAGTCGCGCGCTGGGCCGCGACGCTCGCCGGCGCACCCGACACCGACCTCGGCGCCGCGATGCTGCCGGTGGTGGAAGCGCTCGAGGATCGCGCGGTGTGGGATGCGGCGGGAAACGACGCGATCTGGCTGCTCGGTGAGATCGATCATCCACGCGCCCGCGACCGTCTGCTCGTCGCGCTCGACGAAGCCCGCGACGACGTGGCGATCGACGCCATCGTCCACGCGCTGGCGCGGCAAGGCGAGGCGCGCGGCCGGGCCCGGATTGCCCGCCTCGGCGACGCAGCCGCGAGGGCCAAGTCCGGCAACGCCACCCCGGAGCAGGCGCGGCGCCTGGGCGAGGTTGCGTTCTTTCAGCTCGCGCTTGGTCCAGATAGCGTTGACGAGGGGCTCGTCACCCTGGGCACGATCGCGTTGCGGGACCAGCAGGACGCGGCCGCGTGGGCGGTGCAGACGCTCTGCGCCCGCGCCGCCCGCCGGCCGTCGGACCGTGAGGCGATCGAGGCGCATCGCACCCGGCTGATCGCCGGTCTGGATCGGATGGGCGTGCCGTGGTCGTCGAGTCGCGTGCCCACGGCCTGCGCTCAGTAGGACCTCACCGGTTCAACCCTTATACGCATCGTCCTGCTCGACACGCGAGAGGACCCAGTCGAACTCGCCCGACGAGACGTGGGCTCCGCAGTGCTCGCACGCGCCTCCCATGCTGACCACCAGCGGCGCGCCGCACTGCGGGCAGGACGAGTCCGCGCGCGGAACCCCGGTGGCCGATTGCGCGCGGATGAGCGTCCAGTACTCCGTGTACTCACGCGGGGTGTCGCGGCTCCCGGCGCACAGCTCGCCTTTCTCGTCGATCGTGTAATCGAGCCCCGTGGCTCGGAGCCTGACCGTGATCGCGTCGAAGTGGCGATCGGAGACCACGCGCGCGAGCTCGATGCCGATTACGCGCGACGATTCGGTCACGTTGCGCAGGCCGGCGCGACGGTAGGCGGCAAACCAGAACTGCCACGTTTCCGCCAGCCGGTCGCCCAGGTAGGTGCGAGCCGGCGTGATGTCGAGCGAGGACCAGGCCGGCTGCAGCTGCGCGAAGACGTGCCGCACCCGCGCCTCGAACGCGGGCCAGGTGAACGAGGGATCGCGCGCCTCGATCGCCTGCCGGCGTTCGGCCGCGGCCGCGTCCACGATCGTCGGCAGCGACGTGCCGGTCTCCGCCACATCGCCGGTCAGTGCCGGCGGCGTCGGCTTGCGGGCGATGACGCCCATCCGCTCGGCAATCCAGTCGAAATCGTTCGGTGTGATCTGCCGCCCGCAATGGGCGCAGACGGCTTCGTCCCGGCTGGTCACCGGGGCTCCGCATCCGGGGCAACCGAGATTACGCAGGCGTGCCGGCGGCAGCGACTGCCCGTTGCGGGCGCGCGAGAGCACCCAGCGCTCCCGCACCCAGTACGCGTGGGGCTGGCGCGCCCCGTTTGTTTCGACCTGCTCGGTGTAATTCGCCTCGATCTCCAGTTCGACGGCGATGCGCGAGGTGGCCTCGGCCGACGCCGTCACACCACGGACGCGTTGATAGCCGATCGCGCCGATCACGATGCCTTCGACGGCGTCGAGGCCGAGTGGCGACATGTCGGCCAGCCCTCGTACGGCGGCCGGCCCCAGATACGCACCCAGATCCGCGAGCCGGCCGCGCCCGCGGGCTTCGTGGCCTTTGGCGAACAACGTGGACACGAAATCCTCGAACAGCACCAGCGAGAACTCCGGGTCGGTGTCGCGCAGCCGTTCGAGCTCCACTCGCGGTGCGACAACGACACGCTCCGGTTCGGCCTTCATCGATTCGACCGTCCAGTTGCGTGCCTCGGGCGGAGGCAAGGAGCGGAACCACAGGACCACAATCAACGCCGCCACGCCCCAGATCGGCCACATTACCGCTGGGTAGCGGCTGGTCATGATGAACCCGAACCGCAGGAGCTCGAAGACGAGAACGAGTGCGGCCCCGCCGCCGCTGTCCGCTGTCGCGATCGCCGCTGCTCGAGGAACTGCTCGACGACCCGCTGTATCCCTGGCCGCCGCCGGGCCGGTCGAACGCCTGCACCCCGATCGACAGGGCCGCGCAGACGAGCAGGACGATCCCAAGCCAGCGCATGTGCCTCTTCACCATGCGTGCACCTCGTCCGGGAGCTCGTTGCGGTCGTCGGCCAGCCGCGGGTAGTTCGCCTCGAGAAGGTCGCCCATCGCGCGCATTGCCGCCACGAACCGCGGTACATCGTGGCGCTGCAGCGCCGCGGTTAGACCGGCGCACGCCGCGGGCCAGCCGGCCTGGCTGGCAGCGGCCCCGACGCCGGCATCGGCCACCACTTCGACATGTCCCTCGAGCACGGCGACGTAGACCAGGACAGCGTTCCGGCCAGGAAGACAGGAGTAGCCGCGCTCGACGAACGCGGCCCGGGCAGCGATCTGCGCGCGCTTCAGCAGGACACGCCGCGCCGTGAGCTGCTGGCGGCACCACGGGATCCGCGACACCGCGAACGCCCCAATCGCGAACCCAAGGACGACGTTTGGCACGAACGTCCAGAGCGGAAACAGCGGCGGCAGATAGAGCAGGCCAATGAGAACGAGCAGGCCGCTGAGGAAGCCGCCAAGGTAGTCGGCTTCGCGGTAGGAATCGGACGCCCGGCGGACGATGACGATAATCTCCGCCGCGGTTCGCGATTCGATGTCTGCCACCGCGCGCTGGACGGCCGGCTTCGCCGCGGCGGTGAGGAACGGATGCGCCGTCATGGCGCTATGATGCACCGGCAGTCATTACGTTCGAGAGGCGAGGCGATCAACGTCCCGCCATCCCGTGGAGGTCACATGCTGTCGGCCACAGGTATCGGCACGGTACTGCAGATCTTGATGGTGGTCATCGGTCACCTCGTCCCGGTGCTGCAGGAGCGGGGACTGTTCCCGATCGCCGGCACGCTGATCGGCGCGATCACCGGGTGGCTGGCGGGACGAGCCACCGCCGGAGGGATGGGCGCCAAGGCCGGAAGCGGCGCGGTCGCGGGAGGCGTGGCCGGCGCGCTGGGCAGCATGGTGTCCACGGCGCTCGGCGACGTGCCGCTCGCCAATATCGCCATCGCAGGTGGAAGCACGCTGGTGACCGGCGCGATCGGCGCGGCCCTCAGCGCGCTGGGGCGGCGCTGAGCCATGTCGGCCCGACCGCTCGGCGTCGTTCTCCTTCTGGCTACGGCGGCGATGGCCGCGGCACAGGGCCGTGACCGCCCCACGTTCACCGTTGGCACCGCGACTGCCGCACGCGGCCAGACGGCAACCGGCGCGATCGAGGTGCAGGCCGGCAGCGATGCGGCCTTGTCCATTCCCGTGGCGGTCGTCCACGGCGCCCGTCCCGGTCCCGTCCTCTCGCTCGTCGCCGGCTCGCACGGCACCGAGTACGCGTCGATCATCGCGCTCGAGCGGCTCATCACCCGGCTCGATGCCCGCGAGCTGTCCGGCACCGTCGTGATCGTGCCGCTGGTGAACGTGCCGTCGTTCACGCGCATCGTCCCGCACCTGAACCCGGTCGACGGCAAGAACATGAACCGCATGTACCCGGGCAGTGCTGGCGGCACACAAACCGATCGCGCGTCGTTGGCGATCACGAAGCAGGTGATCGAGCCGGCCGATCACGTGATCGACTACCACGGCGGCGACATCGACGAGAACCTGCGCCCCTACTCCTACTGGACGAAGACCGGCCGCGCCGAGCAGGACGCGGCGTCGCGCGGACTCGTGCTGGCGTTCGGGCTCGATCACATCATCATCTCGTCGGACCGTCCAGCAGATCCAAACGCGTCGCGATACCTCGAGAACACAGCGGCGACGAGGGGCAAGCCATCGGTGACGGTCGAGGCCGGACACTCGGGCACGGTCGAACCAGAGGATGTGGCGGTCCTGGTGAACGGCACACTGAGCGTGATGCGCCACCTCAAGATGCTGGCGGGCGCGCCGGCGCCGGTCGAGCACCCGGTGTGGATCGATCACCTCGCTGACGTCGCAAGCGAGTACGGCGGCATCTTCTATCCGCTGGTTCGTCCCGGCACCTATACGGAGGCGGGAATGGCGCTCGGCTACGTGACCGATTTCGTCGGCCACCGGCTCGCCGAACTGCGCGCGAAGGAGGCCGGCATCGTGCTGTACGTTCGCGCCGTGCCGTCGGTTGGCAAGGGCGACACCATCGCCAGCGTCGGCGTGGTTGGGAAGGCCCCGTGAAGTTCGCCCGCCCGGCCCGCATCGTCGCGCTCGTCGCCGCGGTCGTCTGCGGCGCGGTATCGCTTCTCGCGCAGGCGCCCGTCTACGACATCGTGATTCGCCACGGCCGCGTGCTCGACGGCATGGGCAATCCGTGGATCGCCGCCGACGTGGCGATCAAGGACGGGCGCTTCGCGGCGGTCGGCCGCATCGACGGCCGAGGGCGCGCAGGAGATCGACGCCTCGGGCCGCTACGTGTCGCCCGGCTGGATCGACATGATGGACCAGTCCGGCGGCGTCCTCCCGAAGAACGGGCTCGCCGAGAACAAGCTGCGCATGGGCGTGACGACGGCGATCGGCGGCGAAGGCGGGACACCGGTGCCCGCGGAGCGCGTCGGCGGAATACTTCGCCGGGCTCGACGCAGTCCGGCATCAGCATCAACTTCGGCAGCTACTACAGCGAGACGCAGGCGCGGACCGCGGTCCTCGGCAACACCGCCCGCGAGCCCACCGGCGAGGAACTGGTCCGCATGCAGGCGCTGATGGACACCGCGATGCGCGGCGGCGCGATGGGAATGACAACGGCGCTCATCTATCCGCCGTCGAGTTACGCAAAGACTCCGGAGCTCGTGGAGGTGGCCAAGATTGCCGCGAAATACGGCGGCACCTACGCCACTCACATGCGGGACGAAGGCAAGGACCTCCTGCAATCGATCGAGGAGGCGATCGCGATCGGTGAGCAGGCCGGACTCGCGGTCGAGATCTTCCACCTCAAGGCCGCCTGGCAGCCGGGTTGGGGAACGCTGATGGCGCGAGGCGGGCCGCACGATTGACGCCGCTCGCGCGCGAGGCGTGGACGTGGCCGCGGATCTCTACGTCTATACCGCCGGCGGCACCGGGCTCGAAGCGACGATTCCATCGTGGGCGCAGGAAGGCGGGCGCGCCGAGACGCTCAAGCGGCTGACTGACGCCGACACGCGGCGGCGGCTCAAGCAGGAGGTCGTGGCCGGCTCGCCGGGCTGGTCGAACCTGATCGAAGCCTCGGGCGGCTGGTCCGGCATCGTCCTGGCCAACGCCCGGAACGCCGCGAACGCACGCTTCGAAGGCAAGACGCTCGACGAGATTGCGAAAGCTGTGGGGCAAGGACCCGGTTGACGCCGCGTGGGACCTCGTCGCGGAGGGCGAGGGCCGGGTGATGGCGATTTACCACATGATGAGCGAGGCCGACGTCGAGACGGCGCTCCGGTTTCCGTGGACCAGCATCGGCAGCGACGCCGGCGCCGCGGCGACCAGCGGCGGCCAGGATCCGACCGGCCTGACGCACCCTCGCGCCTACGGGAACTTCCCGCGCGTCCTTGCGCGCTACGTCGCGAGCGGGGCGTGCTCTCGCTGGAGCAGGCCATCCGCAAGATGACCTCGTGGCCGGCGACCCGCATGCGCCTTGTCGGATCGCGGTGCGATCCGCGGTCGGCGTCTGGGCCGACGCCGTGATGTTCGATTTCGACAACCTCCAGGACCGTGCCACCTACGACCAGCCGGTGCTGTCGCCCGTCGGGTATCGACTACGTGCTCGTCAACGGGCAGGTCGTCATCGACCACGACCGCCACACCGGCGCGAAGCCGGGAAAGGTGCTGTACGGGCCCGGCCGGACCTTGCCCTGAGCCCCCCAAGTCTTTCCGGGAACGATCGAGGCCGGTTCACTTGAAGTTCCGCTACGATCGCAGAATGGTCTTCAGCCCGCTCGCCCGCGCCGCGTGCCGCGTCGCGCTCGTCATCGCCCTCACTGCCCCGGCGGCGTCCGCGCAGGCGCCGACCGGCCGCGAGACCTCAGCCGAATCGGTTGCCCGATACAGCCTCACGGAGGACATGCCGGTCGATCCGGAAGTGGTGGTCGGCGGCCTCGAGAACGGCCTGAGGTTCTACGTGCGACCCAACCCGCGGCCGGCCCGACGGGCGGAACTGCGCCTGGTCGTCAAGGCGGGCTCGGTGCTCGAGGATCCGGACCAGTTGGGGCTTGCGCACTTCGTCGAGCACATGCAGTTCGAGGGGACCCGTAACTTCCCCGGCCGCGGCATCAACGAGTTCCTCGGCTCGCTCGGCCTGAGCATCGGCGCCGACGCGAACGCGGAGACGAGCTTCGACGACACGCAGTACACGCTGCGGGTCCCCACCGACGTGCCCGGCGCGCTCGATCGCGCGCTGCAGGTGCTTGCGGACTGGTCGGGGGCGGCCACGTTCGATCAGGCGGCGATCGATCGCCAGCGCTCCATCGTCCTCGAGGAGTGGCGGATGCGCCTCGGCGCCGCCGAGCGGACACAGGAACAGATTCGCCGCGCCCAGCTGGAGGGCTCCCGCTATGCCGACCAGCGCCCAATCGGTGTGCCCGCGATCATCGAGAAAGCCACCCGCGATCAGCTCGTGCGGTTCTATCGCGATTGGTATCGCCCGGACCTCATGGCCGTGATCGTGGTCGGCGACGTGGACCGCAACGCCGTGGCATCGATGATTCGCGAGAAGTTTTCGCCGCTGGCGAATCCATCTCCCGAACGCCAGCGTCCGGCGTTCGACGTGCCCGACCGGCCGGCGACGCGCTATACGGTGGTGACCGACAAGGAGGCTCAGGCGACCCTGGTCCGCCTGAGCACGCTGCCACCGGCCCGGAACCAGGGCACGGTCGGCGGCTATCGCGAGATCATGCGCGACCAGCTGTTCGCCGCGATGCTCGACGCGAGGCTCGACGAGCTCAGCCAGAGCGCGAACCCGCCGTTCATCAACGCCGGCGCCGACCGCTCGCTCTTTGCGGCGCCGCGGACCCGTGACGAAGCGGTGCTGCAGGCAATCGTCGCCAACGACGGCGTGAGCCGCGGCCTGGACGCGCTCGTCACCGAGCTTCAGCGCGTCGTCCGCTTCGGATTCACGGCCGGCGAGCTGGATCGCGCGAGGCGGTCACGCATGGCCGGTTACGAACGGGCCGTGACCGAGAGCACCGATCGCGAATCGGAGAGTCGCGCCGACGAGTACACGCGCAACTTCCTGCAGCGGGAAGCGCTGCCGACGATCTGGCAGGAGCTCGCGTTTCATCGACGCTTCCTGCCGGCGATCACGCTCGCCGAGATGAACGCGCTGGCGGCCGAGTGGTTCCCGCCGCAGAACCGGCTGGTGTCGGTCATCGCGCCCGAAGGCGCCGGCGGTCTGCCCGATCAGTCGCAGCTTGCCGCCGTGGTCGCGACTGCGTCGGCCAAGAAACTCGAACCCTACGTCGACGTCGCCACCGGTCTCGCGCTCATGGAAGCCACGCCAACTCGCGGCAGCGTCGCGAAGAGCGTGCCCCGCGCCTCGGGCGTGACCGAGTGGACGCTCTCGAACGGCGCGACGGTGGTGATCCAGCCGACCTCGCTCAAGGTGGACCAGATCCTGTTCCGGGCGGTGGCTCCCGGCGGCACGTCGCTCGCCAGCGACGCGGACTTCGCCGCCGCGCGCGTGGCCGACGACGTGATCGGGGCGAGCGGCGTCGGGCGGTTCAACGGCCTGACGCTCGACAAGGTGCTCACCGGCCGAGCGGCCGGGGTGCGCCCGTTCATCGGCGAGATCTCCCATGGGCTGGGCGGCGGCGCCTCCCCGCAGGATCTCGAAACGCTGTTCCAGCTCATTTATCTGCGCTTCACCCAACCGCGCGCCGACGCCAATGCTTTCGCCGCGATGCGGGCCCAGGCGCTTGCGCTGCTGCCCAACCAGGACGCCAGCCCCGAGGCGGCGTTCACCCAGACGCTCGGGGCCGCGCTCAGCGGCGACAATCCCCGACGGCGATCGGAAACGCCTGAATCGGTGGGGCAGTGGAACCTGGACAAGTCGCTTGCCTTCTACAAGTCGCGTTTCTCGAACGCCGCGAACTTCACGTTCATCTTCGTCGGCAGCTTCACGCCTGAGACCATCCGGCCGCTGGTTGAAACCTACCTGGCAAGCTTGCCCGGGACCGCTGCGCGGGAGACCTGGCGCGACGTCGGAATCGCTCCGCCGAAGGGAGTGATCGAGAAGACGGTCCGCAAGGGAATCGAGCCCAAGGCGGAAGTGTCGATCGTCTTCTCGGGGCCGTTCCAGTACGACGACAGCACCAGGCTCGCGATGCGGACGATGGTGCTTCTGCTGCAGTCGCGCCTGAGCGATGCGATCCGCGAGGAGCTCGGTGGCACCTACAGCATTGCCGCCGACAGCCAGACGTCGAAGTTTCCCAAGCCGGAGTACCGCGTTCGCATCGACTGGACCTGCGACCCGGCGCGTGTCGACACCCTCGTGAAGCGCGTCTTCGAGGAGATCGCCGGGCTCAAGGCGACGCGGCTGACGCCCGACCAGATGACCCGCGTGCGCGACGTCCTCGCCCGCGAGCTGGAGAAGGACGGCGAAGACAACGGATATCTGCTGAACCAGCTGGCCCGCCGATACGAGGACCGCGAGGCCGATGCCGCTGGCGCGAGCCAGCTGCCGGAGATCGCGACGCTCACCGGAGAAGCCATCCAGAGCGCTGCCGAGCGCTACCTGGACACCGGCAATTACGTGAAGGTGACGCTGCTGCCGGGGTCGAAATAGGCTCTGCCGTTTTGCCCCTTGACGCGCCCCCCCTCAAAGGCGCATGTTTGGCGCCTACGCTGCTGATGCAGCGCCGGCCGGAGGACTGAACCTCCGCGACCGCCGCGTGGAGGATGGCATGAACATCGATCGCCGACGGTTCATTGAGAGTCTCGGAGGCGCCGCGGCCGTCGCGCTGATGACTTCCGAACAGAAGGCCGACGCGCTGGAAGCCTATATGGAGGAGGAGCTCGACGCGGCAATGGCCCTCCAGCAGGGCGGCGCGCAGAAGTATCCGACCGTGGCGGAGATCGCGGAACGGAATGCCAAGCGCACCGGCGTCCGCCCCGGCGGCGGCAACGTGTTCAACGCGAGCAATCGCGACGGCACGCCGCGCGGCCCGCTGGTGAAGATGTCGGACAACCCGACGCTGCTCGAGTTCTTCGAGAAGCGCTTCGCGCCGGCCAATCACGTGTTGCAGAGCGCGACCCGCGCGCTCAAGACCGGCATGCCCGAGGAGATCATCTTCGCCTGCCTGATGCACGACACCGTGCACGCGCTGGTCAAGGTCGATCACGGCTGGTGGGGCGCGCAGATCATCGAGCCCTATGTCGACGAGAAGGTCGCCTTCGCGATCCGGTACCACCAGACGCTGCGGTTCTACCCCGATGAGAAGTTCGGCTACGAATACCCCGAGAGCTACATCATGACCTTCGGCGAGGACTACAAGCCCGAGCCGTACCTGCAGAAGACCTATGAGATGGTCCGCAACCACAAGTGGTACGACCATCCGCGCCTGGTCACCGTCAACGATCTGTATTCGTTCGATCCGAACCAGAAGGTCTCGATCGAGCCGTTCATCGACATCATCGGCCGCCAGTTCAAGCAGCCCAAGGAAGGCCTCGGCTACGACAACAGCCCGGTCGCCCACATGTGGCGGACGATCATGTTCCCGGATCGGCCACTCTGAGGCTTCAGGCTTCAGGCTCCAGGCTTCAGGCTCGAGACCGGGCAGTGGCTTCGCCGCTGCCCGGTCTTTGTGTGAGAGGAGTGCGTTCGATGGTGACGAGGATGCTCGTGGCCGCGGGTCTCGCCGTGGCCGGAATCGGGTTGGCTGCGCAAACCAAGCCGCAGAACTACAAGGGGCTCGAAGTGTCGGTCGGCGGCGTCGAGCGCGCCAGCAACGTCAGCCTCACCGACTGCCCCCCGGGCGCCAACATCGTCCGCGGCGTGATCAAGCCTGGCGATCCGATGGAGTTCGCTTCGGTGAAGGTGGACTTCAAGGTGACGTCGGCGTTCAAGCCGGGACCGCTGCCCAAGCCGGTGGTCCAGGACGCGGCGGGCAAGACCTACAACACCGCGCAGTCATTCGCCGAGGTCGGGGCGACGCCGTCGTTCTCGTGCACGTTCTCATTCCGGGTCCCGACCGGCACCGAGCTGAAGAAATTCACGCTCGACACGGTGTCGATCGACCTCCCTGCGGCTACGAAGTAAGGCACAAGGCAGAAGGCACAAGGCACAAGGCAGAAGGCAGAAGGCAGAAGGATTAACACGGCAGCTTGCGCGGGTAGTCCCGTTTGTGCCTTGGCCCTTTTGCCTTGTGCCGTCAAGGCACGTTCAGGGTTACCGTGTTCGAGGGTGGCCCTTGCCCGCACGCGGCGTTCGCTGCGACGCGCAGGAGGTACGTGCCGGGCGTGGCTGGACCCGAAATCGCGTTCTCGGGGCCGACGGTCGCAGCCGGTGTGAACGGCTGCCCGGGCCCGCTTGCGACAAACACGGTGTAGCCGCTAACCGGTCCTCCGGTCGGCGTCGTCCAGGTGAGCGACACCGTATCGCCTGACACGGAACCGGAAAGCCTCGGCGCCGCTGGCACGGAGCAGTAGTTGCCGATCACGACGGCGACTTCGTTGCTCGGCACGCTCTCGCCAAACACGTTCACGGCCGTGACGCGGAAGTAATAGATGCCGGGAGTGGCTCCCGCTATCGGCACGCTGAACAGGGTGTCGAGCCCGAGCGGTTGCCGCAGCACGTTGCTCGCGCCCGGTGCGCTCCCGACGTAGAGAACGTAGCCCGTCAGTGGAACGTTGCCGACATTGGGCGCATACCAACCCGCGGTCAGCGTGCTGGAATCCACGTCCACGAAGAGGTTGGGGGGCGGGAACGGCGGACTGCCCTGGCCGACAGTGACGGTGACGTTGGCGCTCGGCTCGCTTACCCCGTATGCGTTCACAGCCGTGATGAAGAAGTAATACGTACCTGCCGCGGCTCCGGCCCATGACGTCGTCCACGTCGTTGCCCCGCCGGTGCCCGCACGAAACGTATCGCCGCCCGCGACCGTGGAGATGTGCACGACGTAGTCGAGAATCGGCGCTCCTGTGGCGGGTGGCTGCCACGTGATGGTGATCAGGTCCGCCGAGAGGCTGGCGACTGGATTCAATGGCGGGCTTGGCAGCGGTCTCTGACCGAAGGTGAGCGTCACCTCGTTACTCCAAGGCCCCTCGCCGAATGCGTTCACGGCCGTGACCAGGAAGTAATACGTGCCT
Source organism: uncultured Acidobacteriota bacterium (assembly GCA_963709325.1). Lineage (GTDB taxonomy): Bacteria > Acidobacteriota > Vicinamibacteria > Vicinamibacterales > UBA2999 > VFZN01. The sequence goes on from CAVPVV010000003.1 coordinate 3,887,526, forward strand.
GGCGGGGCACCGCCCACAGGGAGGCTGAACGACGTCCGACCAACGACGGACGCGAGCTCGGTTTCCGGAAATTGAGGCAGGTCGCTGACGTATACGTTGTAGTAGGAAATGGGGTCGCCAACCGCTGGCGGTTCCCAGGTCAAGGTCATCACACCGTTCGTGACCGTGCCGGTCAGATGTCCCGGCGCTCCCGGTGCGCCGCCGCTCGTCAGCGTGATGCTGACCTCGTTGCTCACCGGCCCCTCTCCGAACGCGTTCACCGCCGCGACGCGAAGGAAATAGGTGCCCGCGGCAACGCCTCCGATCGGCAGGCTCAGCGTCGGCATTGTCGACCCGATCGGCAGCCGGAGGAGATTCGACGTGCCCGGGAACGTGCCCGCATAGAGCACGTAGCCGGTGAGCGGCAGCCCCTCGGTCGGGGCATCCCACGTGAGCGTCAGGACGTTCGGAATCATCCCGGCCAGCAGGTTCTGCGGCGCGCCGGGCAACACTCCGGCCGCGCCGACGGTGACCGCCACCTCAGGGCTCGGCGCGCCAGGCCCGTCCGCGTTCACCGCTCGGACGCGGAAGTAGTACACGCCTTCGTCCACGTCGGCGGAAACCCTGGTGAGCTGACCGACCGGCACGCTGGCGTCGTACGTTTCCGACTCGTGCCCGATGTCGAGCACGTAGTAGAGAATCGGCTGGCCGGAGAGCGGCGCGTCCCACGAGAGCGTGATGGTCGAGCCCGACGCGCTGCCGGTGAAGTTCCGCGGCGCGGAGGGAACGAGCGCTTGTGCGGAGAGCAGGAAAACAGCCAGAAGGAGGCAGCCGGCCACCAGCATCGTCGCCGCGAGGGGGGAGCGCGGGCTCATGCTGACGGCGGCACGATACCACACCAGCCCATGTGTAGGCAGCTTGGTTCGCGCCTGTGCCTGCAGCCCGGCGCGGTACCCGCCTTGCATCGGCACAGGTAATGGACGCAGTGATATTCGACGTCGATGGCACGCTCATCGACTCAGTGGACGCGCACGCTCGCGCCTGGCAGGAAGCGCTCGCCGATTTCGGGTATCACGTCCGTTACGAGGACGTGCGTGCCCAGATCGGGAAAGGCGGCGACCAATTGATGCCGGTGTTCGTGCCTGCCGATGATCTGCAACGGGTTGGCGAGGATCTGGAACGGCATCGCGGCGATCTGTTCAAGCGCCGCTACCTGCTGGGCTTGCAGCCGTTTGCCGCCGTCCGCGATCTTGTCGAGCGCATTCTCGGCTCAGGACGGCGAATCGCGCTGGCCTCTTCGGCCCGGGCTGACGAGGTCGAAACCTACAAACGAATCGCGCGCATCGAGGATCTGATCGCCGAGGAAACCACCGCCGACGATGTCGAGCGCTCCAAGCCGCACCCCGATGTGTTCGAGGCGGCGCTCGAGCGGCTTGGCGGCGTGAGCGCCGTCCAGGCGATCGCCATCGGCGATACGCCGTACGACGCAGAGGGCGCAGCGAAAGCTGGCCTGGCGACGATCGGCATGCTGTGCGGCGGGTTCCCTGAAGCGGAACTGCTCGGCGCAGGCTGCGTGGCGATCTATCGCGATCCCGCAGACCTGCTCGAGCGCTTCGACGAATCGCCGATCGTGCGGCCGACTACTCGGCCCTCAGCCCCTCGACCGGATCAACCCGCATCGCCCGCGCCGCCGCCGGGAGGCAGGCGGCGAGCGTCGCGAGCAGGAGCACGGCGCTCGCGACAAACGTCGCGGTGAGATCCGAGGCCGTCACTCCGAAGAGCACGCGGGCGAGCGCGCTGGCGGCCAGGCGCACGATCAGCCATCCGGCGATCAGGCCGATCGTGACGAGCAGCGCGCCCTGTCGGACGACGAGTCCGCCCACGCCTCCCGGGCTGGCGCCGAGCGTCAGTCGAATCGCCAGTTCCCGGCGGCGCAACGCGACCGACCACGAGAAGAGCCCGTAGACGCCGATTGCCGCCAGCAACCCGGCGAGCACACCGAATGCGAGGAGCACGCTCATCAGCATCCGCGCCACCGCGGAGCGGCGTGCGAAGCGCTGTCCCCACGAGTCCACATTCGCCATCGGGACGTCTGGCGCGACTTCGCGGAGCGCGGCGCGGATCGCCGCGAGACCGGTGCCGGCATCGGTGGCCTTCACGACAATGAACTGCTCGCTGAACGGAAACTGCCGCGCCGCGAAATAGATCGCCGGTTCGACGGGTTGTCCGAGCCCCACGTTGGCCACGTCGGCGGCAACGCCGACGATCTCGAAGACCACGCCGGCATGCCCGGAACCGGTGGTCGCTTTCAGGTTGACGCCGAGCGGGCCGATGCCGGTCGCCCACACCCGCAGCGTCCGCCCATCGAGACGTCCGCCGAGGAAACGTGCGGCGAATGCCTCGTTGACGACAACGACACCTGTGGTGTCGCTGGTGTCGAACGGCGAGAAGCCGCGGCCGCGCACGAGCCGGGCTCCCATCGTCTCGAGATACCCGTCGCTGATGGTGAGCATTTGGGCCTGAGGAAGATCCTCTTGTCGCGCCGGCATCGCCTCACCCTCGATCGCGAAGGGATTGCGCCAGCCCGCGTCCAATGGGAGAAAATTCGCGGCGCCCGCTGAGGTGATGCCAGGCTGGGTGCGCAGTCGATCCAGGATCTGCCCGTGCACGTCGGCAACCTGCTGCCACCGCTCGCGCACCGGGGCCGACTGCGAGCCGCGGAACTGCGTCAGTTGGACGGTCGTGATCAGCGCGTCGTCGGCGGCGACCCCAACCGGCGTGGTCATCATCCCGCCCACGGTCCGAATCAGCAGCGCCGAGGCGACGAGCAGGGCGCAGGCCAGTGCCACCTCGCCGGCGACCAGCACCGAGTAGATCCGCTGCGCGCTCCTCGACGAGCCGCGCTCGCCGGACCGAAGCTGCGTGCCGAGCTGGGTCCGAAGCAGCAACAGCGCCGGAATCAGTCCGAACAGCAGCGTGGTGGCAGCGATCACGCCACCGGCAGCGGCGACCGCGCGCCAGCTGACCGCAGCGTCGGCGAGGCGTGGCACATCCACCGGCGTCAGCGCGACAACCAGCGGCAGTACCGCGAGGGAGGCGACGATGCCGGCAATGGCGCCGGCGCACGAGAGCGCCAGGCTCTCGAGGAAGAGCTGCGTCACGATCTGCCGCGGCGATGCGCCCATCGCCATTCTCACGGCCATCTCGCGATCGCGTGACAACCCGCGGGTCAATAGCAGGGAGGCGACGTTGAAGATGCCGATCACCAGCAGCAGGCCGACCGCGCCGAAGAGCACCATCAGCGCCGGCCGGTAATAGCCAAGCGCGTCCTCGAGCAGCGCAATCACGCGCGAGTTCCAGCCGGCGTTGGTTCTCGACTCGTCCACCTGCAGCCGCAAGCCCAGCGACTCGATTGCGGCCTGGGCTTGCTGGATGGTTGCGCCGTCGGCGAGGCGGGCCACCGCCTCCATGAAGTGGGCGGCGCGGGAGTGCTGGGTCATGTCCCACTGGAGCCGCTGCCAGACGTCGATGTCGTCCGGATAGTGAAACTTCGGCGGCATGACACCGACCACGGTGTACGGCGTCCCGTTGAACAGCAGCTGGCGGCCGATGATCGAGGGATCGGCGCCGTAGCGCGTCCGCCACAGCCGATCGCTGATGACCGTGATCAGCTCCTTCTGTACGAACAGCGGACCGCCGCTGGGAAAGCCCGCGCCGAGCTGCGGGCCGACGCCGAGTACGTCGAAGAGGTTGCCGCTCGTCTCTATCGTCTGCACGCGAAGCGGATCGAGCCCTGGATCGGTCAGGTTCACGCCCGGACGCCACCACGCGGCCGCATCGCTGAACACCGGCAATCCCCGCTGATCCATGAACGTCACCGGCGAGATCGGATCGTGGGCGAGCCCCTTCTCGGCGTTCGTGTCCCAGATGGTGACGAGGCGATCCGGCGCGCGATAGGGAAGCGGCCGAAGGACCACCGTGTCCACGATCGAGAAGACCGTGGTCGCGGCCCCGACCGAGAGGCCGAGGACGATCACCACGATCAGCGCAAAGGCCGGGTGGTGGCGGAACTGACGAAGGGCGGCGCGGAGTGCGGTCATGGCGGCCAGGCTTTGAGGCGGCGCGATCCGCGCCGCGTGTGGGACGAGTGGTGTGACTGACGATCCCTCGAGGGCCCGACGCGCCTGCTGCGTCGCCGCGCTGGGCGTGGCGCCGGCGGCGAGCGCGGCTTCGTAGAGATCCTCGAGATGCTGGGCAAGCTCCTCGACCATGGCGTCGGGCAGGTCGGTTCCGGTGGAACTGCCGCGGCGGCGGACCTCGGCGCGAAAATCCGGAGGCGAGCTCATGTGCGGCTCCAGGCGGGCTTGACGCCCGCGACTTCGACGAGCGCGCGGATGAACCGCGCCCAGTCTTCGCGGTGGCTGGCCAGCATGCGGCGGCCTGACTCGGTGATGCGGTAGTAGCGCCGCCGCCGCTGGCCGGCCCGCTCGACCCAGCGCCCGCGGATCAGCCCTCGTTCTTCCAGGCGGTAGAGCGTGGCGTAGAGCGAGGCCAGCGTGAAGGTGATCGAACCGCGGGAGCGCGCGTCGATGTGGCGCGACACGTCGTAGCCGTGGAGATCCCCCTCGTCGAGGAGGGCGAGGATGAACAGGTCGGCGCTGCCCTTCTTGGCCGAATCGAGCGCGGAGCGGTCGAGGATGTCCATATGCAGGCCGACGTTATATAGGAATGCAGAACATCGACGCAAGGGTTGGACGGAGCCAAGCCGTGAAAGGTTGCGGGCTGGGTTCCGGCTACCTCTTGACTCAGTGTCCGCCGAAGACCTGGAAGCCGCGCTTGCGGAGGCTGTCGGCCAGCGCGACCTCGATCCGGACGGCCTTCTCGTAGGGCATCGGGTTGAGGTGTTCGTAGAGGCGGGGAACGAGGCGCACGCCGCAGCGGGTTACGACGCCGGACGCCTTGACGCCGGCCTTGTGGTTGGCGAAGCGTTCCTCAGGCGTGAGGCCCGTCATGCCGACGTAGTACCCCGCTTTCCCGTCCCCGTTTGGGTTTCGGAGGTACACGACGTAGACGTGGTGATGGCCGTCCGCGGCCCGGGTCTTCGCCGGCATCGGACGATGATCCCTCGATTGGGCCGCCGCCGCCACGGTGCATCTGCTCGAGACGCTGCAGCAGCATCAGGCCCGGCGCCGCCGCCATCACTGCGTCCTGCGCGAGGCGGAGGTGATCGTGCGTGAATGGATCGGCATGGGCACGCCGGATCGTCACGAACCCACGCAGCTCGTCGTCCACCAATAGCGGTATCGCCCACCCGGCCACTCGTGCCGGCACGGCCCGCCCGTGGCGCCTCAGGGGCTCGGCTTCGGCCAGCGGTACCGGCACCCGGCCGCGCGCGAGCCGTTCCGTGAGCGGATTCGTGAACGGCCCGGTCGCCGGGAGCGCCGGATCGGGAAAATTGCGCGACGCCACCGTGAAGAACCGCCGGCCGGGATCCCTCAGCGCAACCGCGCATCCGTGTGCACGAACCAGGCGCGACAGCTGTTCGAGGAACTCGGCTGCCCCCTCGATCAATCGATCGCTGGCGGCAATGGCGGCCGTGATGGCTCGGAGCGCGTCGGATTCAACCCTGCGCTGCCGTTCCTGGGCGATTTCGTTGTGGAGTGCGGCGAGGATTTCCGCCTGTCGTTCGAGAGGAAGGCCCTTCAGCAACTGCTCGAGCCGGCGTTCGGCGATCGCGGTCATGACGAATCGAACCTGACGGGAACTAATGCGAGAAACGGGCCACCTGCCTCAATTGCGATTTTCGGCCGAAATTGTTGCATCGCCGACGAGCACTGCTGCGCTATGACACACAAAAGAAGGACAAGAAGACGGAGCTGGCGGCAGAAAGTTGACCGCCGGCCGCGTACCAGCACGGTACAGTGACGGCCATGCCGGCCAAATCGCCGGGCCGTACTCCGACTTTCTTTATCGTTGGGGCACCCAAAGCCGGCACGACATCCTTGTACCAGTGGTGCAGGCAGCACCCTGCCGTTTTCATGAGCCCGATCAAGGAGCCCTGCTTCTTCGCGCCCGAAGTGGCCGACTTCACGCCCCGCTCGACGCAGGCGTATCGTGCAGACCAGGCGGATCTGCGGCGCTGGCTCGATGGCCCCCGTCTCGAATCGCGAACCAACGGCCTTGTCCTGGACTGGCAGGACTACCTGTCTCTGTTCCGAGATGCCGGCGATGCCATGGCGTTGGGCGAGGTGAGCGGAAATTACCTGGCGTCGGAGACGGCGCCGGCAGCGATCCGGTCACGGATCCCGTTAGCGAGGATCGTGATGATGCTCCGCAACCCTGTCGATCGCCTGTTCTCGCAATATGCGTCGGCCCGAAGCGTCGGCGAGGCGGAGGGCGATTTCGGAGCGTGGGTAGAGGAGCAGATGCGACAGGAAAATGGCCGCGCGCCGCGGTTCGGAGCGATCTGGACCGGGATGTATGCCGCTCACCTGCGCCGCTGGCGGGCGTCGTTTGCCCCCGGCCAAATTCGCGTCTTTCTTTACGAGGACTACGCCGCGCGGCCGCTCGAGGTCCTCGCCGAGCTGTTCGACTTCATCGGCGTCGAGCCGGGCCGAGCCGTCGACTTGACGCGCCGGCACAACGTCACGACCGAGCCGCGGTGGCCGGCGCTGCATCGGCTGGTCGGCCCGCCAGCGCGGTGGGCGGGCTCCGGGCTGCCCGCAGGCCTGTTCGACCGTCTCCGGCAATGGAGCCGGCGCCCGTCCACTCAACGTCCCACCGCTCGCGAGCGCACGGCGGTCGCGGCCGCGTACGACGTGGACGTCCAGGCGCTGCAGGCGCTACTTGGCCGCGACCTGTCACACTGGCGCGCCGCGGCATCCGCGGTCTCGAGTCCACCGTGGTGAACGTCTCATCGGGGCCGGCCGGCGATGCGATGCCGCACGCGGGCGTGAGCGGCGAACGCTACATCGCGGCAATGACCGCCCGCCGTTCCGACCGGCTGACGCGGCAGGCGTTCGTCGATCTCGCGATGAGTCTGGCGGCGCCCGGAAGCCTCCTTCTCGACTTCGGCGCCGGGCCGGGAATCGACGCCAAGGCTTATGCGGCGCGCGGCTACCGGGTGTGCATCTACGACACCGATCCTGAAATGCAGGCGGCCTGCGAGCGAGTGTGCCGTGACGAGATCGGGCGCGGGCAGGTGACGCTGTGGAAAGACGACTTCGACACGTTCCTGCGATCGACCGTGACGCCGATGGCCACACCTCCGGATCTTGTCGTCGCCAACTTCGCGCCGCTAAACCTGGTTGACAGGCCAGACGCGGCGTTCCGGGCATTCGCTGCGTTGACCTCGGCGCGGGGCCGCGTCCTCGCGAGCGTGCTCAATCCCTGGTTCGCGGGTGACGCGCGGTATCGCTGGTGGTGGGCGCACCTGGCGGCATTGCGCAGTCCTGGCGAGTTCGCTGTGCACGGCCGGCGATTCATCGTCTATCGCCGGACCGCGCGGTTCCTGGCGGAGGCGGCGGCACCGTCCTTCCGCCTGGACCGCATCGAGCCCGGCTCGCCGGCGCCGTCCGGTTTCGGGCTCGGACCGCTGCGCTCACTGGCGTGCATGTCGTCCAGGTATCTGTTCCTCCTCTTCGCGAAGGACGGTTCGCATGGCGACGGCGCCGAGCGGCAGACGATGGCCGGCGGAATCGAGCCCTGAATGCGTCTCCCCCTGCCCGAAAGCCTGAAGCGGCAGCTCAGGCCGCTACCGCAGTGGAGCGCGATCGCGTTGCGTGATCCGCAAGACACGATTGCCGTCGCCTGGAGATCCGGTCACCAGCGCGTGGATGTGACGCACAGGAACGTCGTCGCAGCTTTGCGGCCGTTGACGATCGCGATCGGCTCGACTCCGGCGGCGGAGGTCAACGGACCGGCGCGCGCAGCCTCCCGCCTCGAGTTCGTCGATCGCCTGACCGAAGTCATCCTGGGATCGCTGGAACTCGGCACGGCTCGGCCCGTCGAGGCTGCGGGCGTGGTGGCGAACTTGTTCGAGGTCACCGGAGGCGAGGATCAGTGCCTTGGATGGGTTCGGCGCACCATCGATACCCGGTTGCGGCAAATGCGCGGGCGGCGCACGTCCGAACCCTACAACTTCACCCTCGCTCCGGACGCGTTACGACAGCTCGGGGTGTTCTACATCTGCCCGCGGCCGGTCGTGCTCGTCTCCGTGGACGATGGGCAGCACAGCAACATCTTCCCGATGGATCTGATCGGGCCGGTGGGGCCTCACCTCTTCACGCTCGCGTTGAGGACCACGAGCCAGTCCGTGGCGACGATGTCCAGCGCGAGGCGGATGGCGATATCGAGCCTGCCGGCATCACAGCGCGAGACCGCCTACCGGCTGGGCGCTCACCACGGACAGACGAAAGTGGATTGGAGCGCCTTGCCGTTCCGGGTGGTGCGATCGACGACGTTTGGGCTGCCTATTCCGCACATCGCGCCACGAATCCGGGAACTCGAGGCCGTGCACGTAGAGACGATCGGCTCGCACACGCTGTTCGTGACGAGGGTCGTGTCGGACACCGGGCCGACGGACGGAGCGCTGCTCCATCACACCGGAGGATGGCATCAGCATCTCAGGACGACGCGTGGACACGCGTTTCGAGCGGCGGGGTGACGGCATTGCAATCAGGGGGTTGTCGCCGGATCTCGCGAATCACTAGAGCCCACAGCAACCATGCCGCGTAGAGCCGCGGGTAGGCGAGCAGGACGCCCCACCCGGCCGTGAAACGATACGCACTGTCTTCGAGCGGGACAGCAAGCAGCAAGGCGAAGGCCACGAAGGCCCAGATGAAGACGCGGTCGTGCCCGGACTGTCGCCGCGATTCGACGAGAAGCGTCATTGGCAGCGCGAGCAACACGAACTGGTGATCTTCGGCGATTGGCAGTAGCAGAACCGAGAGGCAACCGCCGGACGCGAGCCACAGCGCCGCGGGCGCGTCCGCGACTACGCGAAGCGTGATCAGCACTGCGGCAACTTCGAGCAGCGCGGGCATTGCCCGGCCGAGTATCGAGCAGTCAGCGGCAGCGGCAGGATTCCACGCCGGATCGGCAATACACAGACGGTGGAACAGACTCGCTGTTGTTTGATACGCCGTCACGGCGGCGCGCGGCTGGCCGACGAACTCGGCGACGTAGCCAGGGTAGCGCATCCACGGTTCGATTCCCGTCACCGCGATGGTCACGGCAACGCATGCGGCACCTGTTGCCAACGCTGTCACGAAGGCGCGACGTCGCTTCGCGAACGCGATGACGAGGAGCAGCGGCACGCCGCTGCTCTTGACAGCGACGCTGGCGCCGAGGAGCGCGCCGGCTGCGCCGTCGCGTCGTCGAAGGATGAAGTGAGCCGCGGCGATCTGCGCGGCAGCGACCGCGAGGTAAGCCTGGGCGTTCCTGATGTTCGCGAACACCGCGGGACTGAGCAGCATCAGCGCGAGGGCGACCGTGGCGCTGTCCATCGAACGCGGTGACATCCGCCGCGCGAGAACCGCCGATGCCCAGCCCCATGCCGCCAGCGACAGCACGAGCCAGACTGCCCGGGCCGTCGTCGGAGGCAGCGCCGCCAGCGGCAGCAGCAGGAGCGACATCGACGGCGGGTTCGGCCCGAAGATCTCGAGCACACGGGTTCCGGTCAGCTCCTGCACATAGGCCGTGAACGAGGGCTCGTCATAAACCCACGCGCCGAAGTGTCCAGTCAGCAGCGCACGGGACGCCGCATAGTAGGCGATGAATCCATGCGTCATCCGGCCGGTTGCAACGGAGTAGGCGTACGCGCCGAGGATCGCAATGCCGGCTGCCCACACGATCGTGGGTAGCCGAGCCCGCGCGAGATCCGGGAACGGGCGAGAGACGTCGCCAGTAGTCAGGGGCGCAGTATCGCACCGGATCGGGACGATGTACATTCCGAGGCAGATGCCTGGAGGGCTCCGGATCACCGTGGTCAACGCGGCCTACGACCCGTCGGTGCCGGACTGCGATGCCCTCCTCGAGCGGTACGACACCCTGACCGACTGGTGCGACGCGCTCAGCGATGCGGGCGCCGATGTCCACGTCGTGCAGCGCTTCGCCAAGGACGCCGTTCGGCGGCGGGGCAGCACGGACTTCACGCTTGTCGCTGATGGTGAGCCGCCGACCCCTCCGCCAACTGCCGCACTGCGTCGTCTGGTTGACGCCGTGCAGGCGAGCCGCCCGGCGCTGGTGCACGTCAACGGGCTTGGGTTCCCGGCCATGGTCAGCGCGCTGCGCATTGCTGTTGCGCTCTCCGTCCCGCTGGTCGTCCAGGATCACGCCGGCGTGCGGGTGCCAAACGGTCGTGGACCGCTCGTCGCGTGGCGACGCGCCCGCTGGCGAAGCGGCCTCTCGGCGGCCGACGCGATCTCGTTCTCGGCAGTTGATCAGGCCCAGCCCTGGCGCGACGCCGGCATCATCGGCGACCAGCGGCTGCTGGCGCTTATCGAGAGCAGCACCCGAATGCAGCCGTCACCACGCGATCAGGCAATCGCCCGCATTGGCGTCTCGGGGCGGCCGCTGGTGCTGTGGGTCGGACGCCTCGTTCCCAACAAGGACCCGTTGACGGTGCTTGCGGCCTTCGAGGACGTCGCTCGTCGTCATCCCTCGGCGCACCTCGCGATGGTGTTTCACGATGGGACGTTGGAGCGGGAGGTGAGAAACACGATCGGCGCGTCTTCGCTCCTGCGCTCATCCGTGACGCTGGTTGGCAGCGTCTCCCACGACGCCATTGCCCACTGGTACAGCGCAGCCGACGTCTTCGTGAGCGGCAGCCATGCCGAGGGCAGCGGCTACGCGCTGATCGAATCGATGGCGTGTGGGCTTGTCCCGGTGGTCACGGCGATTCCCTCGTTTCAGGCAATCGCCGGCTCGTGCGGCTGGTTCTGGCCGCCGGAAGACGCGGCCGGGTGCGCGAACGCCCTGAGCAGTCTCTGCGATCGGGATCTCGCCGCGGCGAGATCCGCGGTACGCGGCCGCTTCCGCGGCGAGTTGTCGTGGAAGGTCATCGCGGACCGGACGCTGACTGCGTATCGCTCGCTCGTCGCCGATCGCGCGCAGAAGGCCGCCAGCCGATGAAAATCGCCGTGGTGATGACCGGGGGGCTGCATCCGAGCGGCCGGGAGCAGATCATCCCCTGTTACCTCAACCTGTTCTCAACGATGGCGCGGCATCATGAGGTCCACGCTTTCATCCTGCGCCACCTCCGCTCGGCGACGACCTACGATCTCGACGGCATCGTCGTACACGACCTGGGCTCGCCGTCGGCGCGCCTGGGCCTGGGCCGGTGGGCGCAATGGCGGTCGCTCGAGCGTGCCATGAAGGCGGCCGGCCCCTTTGATGTCGTGCACGGCGTGTGGGCCGACCCGGCCGGTCTCGCCGCTGGCCTGGCTGGAAGGAGGTTCGGGATTCCGAGCGTTGTCGAGTGCACGAGCGGCGAGTTCGTGGCCCATCATGATATCGGTTACGGACTGCAGCGAACGCTGCGCGGTCGCGCGATTGTCAGGGCGGCATCTGCGCTCGCCACCCGCGTGCTCGTCGCATCGCGTTACGCGGCGGCGCTAGCCGCAGGCCTTGGCATCGCGACAACCTGGATTCCAATCGGCGTGAAGCTGCCGCAAGGCAGCCCTGACGGTCCGCGCACGCCAGGTCCGCCGTGGCGGCTGCTCCAGGTCGCGAGCCTGAATCGCGTGAAAGACCAACATCGATTGATTGAAGCGATGTCGATCCTCCGCTCGTCGATCGACGTGCGGCTCGACCTGGTTGGCGAAGACACCCTCGGAGGGCAGCTGCAGTCCGCGGCGGCCGCGCTCGGTGTCGCCGACCGAGTTACGTTCCACGGGTTCCTGCCCCAAGAGGCAATCGTCCCGCTCCGCCGTCGCGCCCACCTGTACGTGCAGACGTCCCGGCATGAAGGGGCAGGCATGTCGGTGCTCGAGGCTGCCGCCGACCGGCTGTCCATCCTCGGCACCCGCGTCGGCTACGTGGCCGACCTGGCCCCTGAAGGTGCCGAGGCGATCGACGATCCATCCCCGTCGCAACTTGCCGGAGCGATGACCCGTCTGCTGGCCGACCCGCAGCGGCGCGCCGACATGGCTGGCCGCGCGCTTGCGTTTGCCCGGGACCACGACGTGGGCTGGTCGGCGGACGCGCTCGAGAGGCTGTACGAGGAGGCGCGTGGTTCAGACGTCAGAGCCCGGACGAAGGTTCAGTGAACACACGCAGCGCCGGCACGTGTCATTCCCCGCCACGTCGAGCTCGTTGCGAAACCGCACGGCCTCGGTCCCGTTGAGCGTCGATTCGAAGTCGCCGTCGATCGATCCGGCATACGCCGGCTGGAAGAAACAAGGGCGCAGCACGCCGCCAGGCTCGAGGACCGCGGAAACCCACGGTGCATTGCAGCGGACTCGCGGGTACGGTACCAGCCCGGCGATCGCCGCGTAGTATTCGTAAATGCGCCGCAGGCTCGCGATCCCGCCGGCGACGAATCCACCCGTCAGCTCGACGCTGCAGCGGGCGATCGCATCGTCGATTGCGGCGGACAAGACCGGAAGTTCGGCAGCCGGAATCGCGACGTCGGCGACTCGTGTGTCCGGCCACGGTGTGGGCCGGTTGAAGGCGGACGACGATACGTCGGCGGCGAGAAACGAGATCTCGTCGAAGCCGGTACGCCGGGCGGTGTGGATCGTCTCAGCGAGCGCCGGGTAGTTGGCGCGCTGGAGCACCGATCGCGCGATCAGGCGCGGAGCCGCGGCCTCCGCTCGCAAAGCATGCACGCCAGCGGCGAGCTTGTCGAAACCGTGTGGGACGCGCCTGACGAGGTCATGAATCGCCGGCGAGCCGTCCAGCGAGATCACGACGGTGTCGATCCGGGAGGCGATGGCTCGTGCCCAGCGCGCCGCGAGCAGCCCGGTGGTAACGAGCGTGATCGAGATCCCCTCGGCGCGAAGGCGGTCGCACAACGACCAGAGATTCGAATGCAGGAGCGGCTCACCGCCGGTGAGCATGACGCGACGCACGCGCAGGCGCCGGATCGCGCCGACGTGGGCGCTCAGCACCTCGTCGCTCAGCTCGCGTCCGGCGGCGTTGGCTTTCCAGATGTCGCACATCACGCAGCGGCAATTGCACGCCGTGTGAACCACGAGCGCCAGGATTGGAAGGCTGTGCAGGCGTCCGCTCGCGCGGCCGCGAACCCGGCGAATGCGCTCGGCGATCGCCGTCATGCCGCCTCCACTTCGAACCCGGGCTCCCCGAAGCTGAGGTTCGCCGCACGGCGTCCGATCCAGCGCGCCACGAGCCGGGGTGAGCCGTCCACCGTGGCGTTCACGAACGGGGTTCTCGCCGCGGCGAACACGTCGCGCAACTCCCGCACGCCAACCGCCGGCGCACCCGCCACCATCGTCATGAGCACATCGGCGCGGGCGGCGCCCGCCAGCGTGTCGAACGGATCGCGCCCGGCGCCGCGGATCACCGCGATGTCGGCGACAGTCCCTCGTGTCAATCGTGCGGCGGCGTCGAGCTTCAGCAGTTGAGCGGCGGCGGTGGTCACCAGCCGGACCAGGCTCTCGCTGCTGACTTGCCGGGTCGCAAAGGCGGCGCGCATTTCATCGAGCAGATCTCCGGCACCGCTCATGCGCGAATCGGTGCCGAGGGCCAGGCGATCCGCATCGTCGAACGCGCGGACGTCGGCGGTCGTCCCGAACAGCCAGTCGTTCGAGCTCGGACACCAGACGAGCCCGGCGCCGGCCTCGATCGACGCAGCCGCCGTCTCCGGGCAGAGGCCGACTCCGTGAACCAGCACGGTGCGCCCATCGACGCAGCCGAGCCGGTGGAGGGCCGGGACTTCGGCGTGCGCTTCCTCGTCCACGCCCTCGGCCGCGTGCACCACCCATGGCTGATCCTCAGGCGTAGCGTGGTGACGCGCGGCCAGGGTCGTTCCGTCGATCTGGAGCGAGTGGCTGAAAGTAAAGCGTCTGACCACTCGAATCGGAAAGGCTCGTCGGAGCGTCGCGTGCATCGGGTTGTGGTGGCAGACGGTGGTCACGCCAGAGAGCAGGTTCTTCAGCGCGCCGACCCAGAGGCGATCGCAGAGGTTTTCGGGACCGAGCGCAGCCAGGCGCGGGTCGCTGTCGAACCGAGGCTGGAAATCGGCAATCCACTCTCGCACGTTGAGATGGCGGTCGCGCCACTTCAGGCGCGGCAGCGTGTTCAGATCGAGGTGATCATGGGCGTTGACGAGTCCCGGCAGCGCAATGGCGCCGTTCAGATCGACGACGACATCACCGGGCTCCGGCGCCACGTCCACACCATCCACGCGCTCTCCCTTGACCCGCAGCGTATGGCAGATGCGGCCGTCGGGCGCCAGGACGACGGCGTTGACGAACGTGATCCCACGCGCCCACCACATCATCGTCACCGCTGCTTCACGGCGCGCACGACCAGCGCCACCGGGCCGTCGGGCGGGTTGGCAATGCCGGTTGGAAGCCGCGGCTCGGCGACCGCGTCGATTGCGAGCTGTGCCTGGGCACAGGCTCGCTCGAGTCTCGCGCAGCTGTGCCAGTAGGTGATCACCGCGCGCGGCCCCTCGTCGCTCTCGAACGTGCGGGACCAGCCCAACGCGCCTCCCCGAGGATGGACGACGGAATACACGAGTTGTCCGCCCGGCCGAAGCACCCGGGCGAGCTCGTCGAGCGCCCGGTCCACGTCCGCGAGGTCGTTCAAGGCCAGCCCGCAGACCGCAAAGTCCACCGACGCCGAGGCGAGCGGGAGAGCGCAGAGATCGCCCCTGACGATGAGCGCGCGCGGACCCCGGGCGCGGACCAGCATTTCCGGCGTGAGATCGACGCCGACGATCGCCGCCGCCCCGCGCGCTTCCAGGATGCGGGTGTAGCGTCCGGTGCCGCATCCAGCGTCGAGGCCAGTCCGCCCGGCCACGTCGGGCAGCATGCCGATCACCGCCATCTGTTCGGCCCGCATCAGCGCGTTGTGTGGCTCGGGTGGATAGCTCGGCGCCCACAACTGGTACGCGGCCGTCGGCGTCAGCGCGGTGACCGTGGGAGTGCGGTGGCGGGCGAACCAGCTGCCCATGGTTCAGAATCCCGTCGTCTCCGGCCGTTGATAGTGGAAAGCCCGCTGCAGGAGGTGAAGCTCCAGCGGCCGAGTGTAGAAACCAAGCCGATACCGCCACGCCGACAGCGAGCGGAGCAGCCGCCGCCGCACCGGCGTGAGCCGCAGGTCGGTGACGGTCGGATAGTAGGCGTTGAGAACGCTCTCGAAATCACGGACGCGCCGGCGAATATCGCCTTTCAGCCACGGAGTGCGCGGATCTCGCCGCAACGCAAACGTCTGCCACCGCTCGCCCGTCCATTCGTCGAGGGTGGTAGGGAAGTGGAAGCCCTGCGCCTGTGCGCTGTCGTAGAAACCGCCCGGCTGCGGCACCGGGGTGTAGACGTACATGATGATCTCGGCGGCCGGGTTGATCCGCTTGATCTTCCGGATGCTCATCAGCGTCCGGTCGAGATCGGCCTCCGGCTCGGGAGGGTTGCCGACGACGAACGAGAATTCCGGCACCACGCCGTGAGCCTTCATTCGCGCCGCGAGCTCGAGGGTCGATTCCGCTGACGCGGTCCCGCCCTTGTTCATCCGCTCGAGCATCTCGGTCGAGCCTGATTCGGCGCCGCAGAACACCATCTTCAGCCCGCTCGCGCGCATCTCCTCCCAGGTGGTGGTGCGATAGCGCATCAGCTCGTCGACACGGCCAAGGGCCCACCATGTCATCTCGAGCGGCCGCATCCTCCTCGCGATCTCCAGCGTCCGCGGCTCGGAGATGAAGAAGTCCATGTCGTAGAACTGCATGGCGTCGGCGCGGTACTTGAGGCGCAAGTGCTCCACGACATTCAGTACTCGTTCGGGCGACTGCGCGACCCAGCGCCGGTTCGACATCGCCACCACCGCGCAGAACGTGCACGCGAACGGACAGCCGAACGAGGTGTGGTGCGCCCCGACCCGCCGTCCGAGATAGTGGGAGTGGATGTAGCGCTCCATCTCGAGCCGGTGGTACGGCCAATCGGGCAGCTCGTCGAGCGGCGTCAAGCCGCGCGGCGCAGTCTTCACCACGCGGCCGTTCTCGCGAATCGCGAGGCCGGCAATCGAGGTCAGCGATCCTCCTCGTGTCAGGGCCCGGGCGAGCTCGCGCATCGTCTGCTCACCCTGGCCGATCACGCAGACGTCGACCGTGCCCTCGCTGAGGCAGGCCTCGGCGTGCTGCGACGGGAAGTAGCCGCCCCAGATGATCGGCACGCCGGGCATGATCCGCTTCAGTTCGCGGCATGCGGTGATCGAGGCCCGCAGCTGCGGCCCGGGCATCACCGTTACCGCAATTGCGGTGAGCGGGGTCCGGGCGTGGATGGCGGCGATCGCGCCGACCGGCTCCGGATCGGCATTGCCGTCGACGATCGTGTAGTCGAACTCGCCGTCGAGCATCGAGCCGAGGGCCAGCAGCGCCATCGGCAGCGGTTTCTTCGGCGACGGCGTGCTCCACGCGTTGAGGAGGACGATCATCGTTGCTTCCAGGGTTCGGTGATCGCCATGCCCAGGCGCCCGACCAGCGCCGATGAAGCGGAGCGCACTGCCCGGGTGTAGCGTCCGGCGCGCCAGTGCCGATCGCGATCGACTTCGGCGGTCATCCAGCGCCGCGCGAACGTGTAGTACGGGCGGCGGGGCCGGCCGCGGAGGACCAGGTCGCGATCGGTACGCTCGCTCCAGGGGGCGCGGGCGACGACCCGATCGGCCACCTTCTCGTAGTACGGCGTGCCCTTGATCGGATAGGACACGGTGGTGAGGAACACGTCGGGAGACGTTCGCTTGAGGTGCTCGACTGTCGCGCGGAGGTCGTCGATGCTCTCGTCGTCGAAGCCGAGCATGATGAACATGCCCACCTCGATCCCGCGGCGGCGGAGCCGGGCGGCGCTGTCGCGAACGCGTTCGACCGTCACCTTGCGGTCCATCGCATCGAGCAGCCGCTGCGAGCCGCTCTCCGAGCCGATCCAGACGCGCGTGCAGCCCAGGCTGACGAGCGCGTCCGCGACGCTGTCGTCAATCCGCTCGGCGCGCGAGATGCACTCGAACGGCAGGCGGAGACGACGCCGCTCGAGCTCGGCTGCGTACTCCAGCGTCCAGCCGCGGTGGATCGCGAACACGTCGTCGGCGTACCACACGCGTTCGGGCCGATAGCGCGCGACGATGTCTTCCACTTCATCGGCGACACTGACCGGTGACCGTCGCCGGTGACTCTGGCCGAACACCGACCGGCTGCACCAGGTGCAGGTGTAGGGGCAGCCGCGCGCGGTGATCAGCGAAACGGTGCCGAACCCATGCCGGGATCGCCACGCGTCGAGATACCGCGGTACCTCAACGGCGGTGCGGTTCGGAAAGGGTAGCGTGTCGAGATTTCCGATCAGCGACCCCGGTGGTGTCCTGACGACGCCGCCGTCCTCACCACGAAACGCAATCCCGTTGATGCGATGGAGGTCATCACGGCGACCGGCCGCGAGGCACGGCAGCAGCGCCGACAGCGTGACCTCGCCTTCGCCGATCACGATCACATCGGCGCCGGCGTCGAGATAGTCCGCGGCGTGGTACGGCGGATCGGGACCGCCGAGGACGACCAGCGCGCCGGCGCGCTTGCTCTGCGCGATCATCCGAAGCGCGTGCCGCTTGGTCATCAGGTTGACCGCGATGCCGACCACCGGCGGCCGCTCCCGCTCGACCATCGCCTCGAAATCCCGTGGCGTGCGGAAGGTGCCGTCGAAGACCGAGACGGAAACGCCCTGCCGTTCGAGATAGGCCGAGAGGTAGAGGAGGCCAAGCGGCGGGTGCGGCCGCATGATGCGCTGCTCGTCTGCGTCTTCGCAGAGGAAGTAGGCGTGGGCGAGCAGGATGTCCATCACGACACCTGTGGAGCGGGCCGAACCAGTTCGACCAGCCGTTTCTCGACCGGCCAGCGATACCAATCGTGAGTGCAACGCACCTGCGAGGCGAGACGAAGCGGCCACCGCCACAGTCCCGGCTTCCACGCGTGCCGCGCGTAGAACTGAAACGCCTCGAGCCGGTCCCAGGCCGGGGCGCTCAACCACGGGCCGCGGCTGCCGACGTAGTCGAAATCGGCCCACTCGGTGAGCTCTTGCGGAAAGACGTACCCCCCGGCCACGGCCCGGTCGGCCATCTTGTTGCCTGGATACGGCCTGTAGGAGAACACCGGCGTCTCGAACGCGGGGCTGGCGCGGCGCAGCTCCTTGACGAGCGAGAGCGTGGCCTGGATGCTCGACTCCGGCTCGCCGGGGAAGCCGACGATGAAGTTGAAGATGGCGCCGATGCCGTGCCGAGCGCACAGCTCCGCGGTTCGCCGCACCTGCTCGATCGTCACGTCCTTGCTCAGTCGATCGAGCGTGTCCTGAGAGCCGGATTCGACGCCGACCATTACTCGACGGAGGCCCGAACGGACGGCGCGGCCGAACGACTGCTCGCCGAGCCGGCAGGCCTGATCGGCGCGCAGCGTCGCGGTCCAGGTGATCCCGAGACCGCGGCTCAGAAACGCCTCCGCGATCGCATCGACCCGCGCCGCCGAGGTGAAGAACGTCTCGTCCTGGAATGCCAGCTCGCGCATCGCGTAGCGGCCGACCAGCGTCTCCGCTTCCGCGGCCACACGCTCGGGCGCGAGACCGGTCCAGGCCCGCCCGAAGACCGCCGGATCGGCGCAGAACGCGCATCGAAAGCGGCAGCCCTGCGACGATACGTAGTCGATCTGCCGCGTGCGCTTCTTCTCGAAGTACTTGCCGACCGGTATCAGCGAGTAGTCGTGCGGCGGCAGCGTGTTGAGGTCGGCCAGCGGTCGGGGCACGGCAGTGACGATCTCGCCGTGGATTCTCGCGGTGGTCCCCGGGCAGCCGGCCGGCGTCCGGCCGGCGAGGAGGCGATCGACGATCTCGCGGAACGTGATCTCGCCCTGTCCCTGTACCGCGACGTCAATCGATCGATCGGCAAGGCACTCGCGGGGGAAGAGAGACGGGTGCCAGCCTCCCCACACCACGGTGCAGCGAGGCGCCGCGGCCTTGACCGCACGGCTCACCGCCAGCGCGTCGCGGATCGGCGCGCCGGTGAGCACCGAGATGCCCACGCACACCGCATCACGCGCCGCGGCCGCGACCGCCGCCACCGGGTCGGGTTCGAGCCGGCCGTCGATGATCACGACGTCGATCCGCGAGCGATCGAGCGCCGAGGCCAGCGCCACGAGCCCGAGCGGCATGGTGTAGAACACCGCGCGCGGGTTGTAGAGCACGACGCGCGGCCGGCGGCTCGTCACGACGCCTCCTCCACGTGGCGCGCCTGCGCCACGCCCTCGACCAGGGCCGTCGGCGCATGATCCGTGGCGCCTGGCCGGGCCAGCCGCGCCAGCCGTCGACGCATGACGGAGCGCGTCGCGCCTTCGACACCAATGGTTGCGGCGTCGCGCAGATGCTCCACGCGCAGCCGCCAGGGCCGTCGAATCGCGGCGCCGAGGCGCGCGGCCGCGCGACGCGATCGGAACTCGGCGTGGACCAGGCGATGCAGCTGCCGATAGAACTCCGGCGAGTAGGTGCCGCGATACATCATCGCGAGGTCGGCCGAGTCCACCCAGTTCTGCTTGGCGCCGAGCTCCTGGCGAACGCGCGCGTAGAACTTCGTGCCCGGCAGCGGGTAGGAAACGGAGACCCCGATGTCATGCGGCTGCTCCTCGCGGACCAGAGCCAGCGTCGCTTCGATGTCGGCCCACTCCTCGCCGGGATAGCCGAACTGGAGGAAGAAGCCGACTTCCACGCCGGCTCGCCTTCAGCAGGCGCGCTGCCTGGCGGATGTCTTCGACGCGCTGCTCCTTCTCCATCGCGTCGAGGACGCGCTGCGATCCCGATTCCGCCCCCATCCAGACGGTGCGGCATCCCGATGCGGCCAGCGCCAGAGCCACGTCAGGCGTGACCTGATCGGCCCGCATCAGGCAGCGATACGGGATCCGGGCGTCGGCGGCGTTTACCAGTACCGCGAATCGCTCGATCCAGCCAGGCCTGAGCCCGAACACGTCGTCCACGATCCAGAGGTGGTCGGGCGCGAACGTGCGCTTCAGCCATGCGATCTCGTCGACCACGTTGTCCGGGCTGCGCACGGCGTAGCGCTGGCCGTAGATCGGCTTCGCGCACCAGTTGCAGTGATAGGGACAGCCGCGCGTCGTCGAGAGGTTCATCGAGTGGTAGCCGTGGCGGCGGCGCCAGATCGCGCGATACTGCTCGACGTCCACCAGGTCCCACGCGGGAAACGGCAGCTCGTCGAGCCCGCCGATGAACGGCCGGGCGGCGCCCCGAACGATCGAGCGATCCGCCGCCAGGCTGGCGGTGCCCGTCATCCCCTCGATGGAGCGGCCTGAAATGAGCGCGTCCACCACCTCCGCCAGCGTCAGCTCGCCTTCGCCGAGAATCACGGCCGCGGCGCCACGCCGGAGGTACACGTCGGCGTGATCGGTTGCGTCGGATCCCGAGACGATCACCGGGCATCCCGCGGCGCGGCACGCGTCGATCATCTCCAGTGCGGCCTGGCGCATCCGCGACAGGCACATCTTGGTCAGGTAGTTGAAGCTGTCCTCGTAGATGACGGCGACGCGCGGCTGGGCCGCACCGAGCTCGTGCTGCCAATTGGCGACCGAATCGGCGAGCATCGCGTCGAAGAGCGCCACGTCCAGCTCGCGGCGGCGCAGGCATGCGGCCGCGTACATCGCGCCCAGCGGCGGATACGGCTGCTGCGCCTGCCACATCTTGGCGTCGAACCGCAGGTAGTAGGCCTGCCCGATCAGCACGTCACGCACGAACGTCCCTCCGCTTCACCCATCGCGTGAGCACGTGGTCGCCACACCGGTTGACGATCGGCCAGGAAGCGACCAGTCGATCCGCGCCGGTGACGGCAGCGCGGAGCAGGGCTGGCGCCTGCTGCCAGCGGGGCTCGAGATACGGCGGCGGCGACAGCACGCCGATACCGAAGGTGTGGGTGAGCGCGACGCCGCTTCCCAGCGCGCGGCCGATGTCCTCGGTCGTGTGATAGAAGGTCGGCACGTCGATGCCGGCAACCGGGACCCTCGCCACCGCGCGACGGCGGCGCGCTTCCGCCGCTCGCCCGGAGATCGACAGGTAGGCCATCTCCCACAGGCAATGGCGGCCCATTACGCACAGCAGCAGGGAACCGCCCGGCCTCAGGTAAGTCGAGACGACCCGCCGAAGCGGGCTCAGATCGCCGACGCAGTTGAGCGCGCCGAAGTTGGAGATGACCGCGTCGAAGCGAATTCCGCCGAGGGCAAAGAGCAGCGATGGCAGGTTCTCCAAGCCGCAATCGATGACCTGGACGCGTCGAGCTGCCCCGCTCGCCGAGGTGCGCCCGAGTGTGAGCCGCTGCATCTCTCTCGACGGATCGCAGGCGACTACCTCGTTGCCCCGGGTGGCGAGGAAGGCAGTATCGATCCCGGTGCCGCATCCGATTTCGAGGACCCTGCCGCCGGCGGGAATCCATTGGTCGAGCACGGCGTGCGTGCGCCGGCGCTGGTGCTCGAACAGCTCGCCGGCGGCGAGACGGTCGTAATCCGCCGCCAGCCGGTTGAAAGCCATTGTCGCCGGCGCGAGATGCCCCTCACGGACCATCGGGCACCTCCAGCGACTGGCGTCGCGCCACCGCGCCAGGTGATGCGGCGACCTCGCTCGCTGCCACCGCCGAGTGCGGCGTCAGCGCGGCCGGCGCCGTCCGTCCTGCGGCAAAGCGGTAGACCTGCAGCATGTCGCGCGCGGCTTGCGACCATGAGAACGCAGCCGCCCGCGCCAGACCCGCGGCCGAGAGGCGCGCGCGAAGCTCGCGGTCGTCAGCCAACTGCACGATTGCGGCGACCAGCGCACCGGTGTCGAGTGGATCCACTGCGAGCGCGGCGTCGGCCACGATCTCGACCATCGACGAACTGCTCGACGTCAAGACCGGCGTGCCGCAGGCCATCGCCTCGACCACGGGCAACCCGAACCCTTCGTACAACGAGGGGAACACGAAGAACTCGCTCAGGCTGTAGAGAGTCGGCAGCGTCTCGAACGGCTGATAGCCGAGGAAGTGCACGTACGGTGTCAGCCCGAGGCGGGCAATGCGATCGGCAAGCCCCCGCGATCGCCAGCCGTAGGGGCCGGCGCAGACGAGATGATGCCGAACGCCTCGCGATCGTGCCTCGGCGAACGCGTCCACGAGCCGACCGAGGTTCTTTCGAGGCTCGACCGTGCCGACGTAGAGAGCGAAGCGCTCCGGGAGCCCGAGCCTGTCCCGCAACGCGTCGAGTGCCGCGGCGCCGCTGGCCGGGTGAAACGCGTGGCTGGCGGCCTCGTGCACCACGCACACCCGATCGGCCGACACCCGATGCAGCCGCAGCAGATCGCGCCGGGTGCTGTGCGACACGGTGACGATCGCATCGGCTCGATGGATCGACACCAACTGCAGCGGACGGTTGATCACCATCCGTCGCAGCGGATGACACCAGGGGTAGAGGCGCAGGCTCATGTCGTGGACGGTCACGACACATGGCGTGGAGGCGGTGACCGGCATCATGCCGTTGGTGAAGTGGGCCACGTCCGCGCCAATCCGCTCGAGAACGCGGGCAGCCAGTCCCTGCATCCAGGCGACACGCATCGGGAAGCGATCGGCCTCGTGAACGACGACGTGGCGGGGCAGCGGCTGCTCGGTCGTTACCGGCTTGTTCGAGATCACGATCAGTTCGTCGCCGCTCGTTTCCACTTCGCGGGCAAGGTGCTGCAGCAGGTGCTCCGAGTAGTACCCGACGCCGGTCCGTCCCGCGGTCAGCGTGGTGCCGTCAAATGCGATGCGCATGGGAGGTGGCCGCGGCGTTGAGCGCGGGCGACACAGCCAGGCCGGCTGCCAGCGCGAAGACGACATACGTGGTCGTGAAGGTCAGGAACGAATCGACCAGGCCGTGTCCGGCGATTCCGAACCAGGCCATCAGCAGGCACGCCCATGGAGCGGCGGCCCCGGGCGGCGAGGTCCGCCAGCGCGCCCACAGGTGTCGTCCCGCCGCGACGATCAGCCAGAGCAGCGCGAGCAGGCCCCACAGCCCGGTGCCCGAAAGGACCTCGAGGTACATGTCGTTGGCGTGCACGCGCTGGTCCCACGACTCGAGACCGAGATAGTTGCCGTAGACGAGTCGGAAGTTGTCCGGGCCGATTCCGGTGAACGGGTGCGCCCACGCGATGCGGCCGGCGGCCTGCCACAGGACCCGGCGTGGCAATCGCAACGCCGCCAGGGGGAGCCGCCCGTGAGATGTGGGACGAGATTCCAGGTCGCGCGCGCCCTCGACGGAGACCCGGGAACTGACGAGCTCGACGCCCTGCGTGCTCAGCCACGTGCGGCCTTCGTGGACGATGTCCCACGTGAGTTGGTACTCGCCGGCCTGCCCGGGTGCCCTGACCTTCGCCGACATCGTCACCTGCTGGCCGGGCGCGACCGGATGGGCGAAGGGTGTGCGGGCGCCTTCGTAGTCGATCACCTCGCCGCTGTCGGGCGTGAGCCAGTGATAGGACACGGCGAAGGCCGGCTCTCGATCCGATTGCCAGGTGATCCGCCCATCGTTGGTGACGGTGATCGGGATGTCGTAGACCCCGCCCGGATGCACCGTCAACTGGCTGGGGGCCTCGAATCGGGCTCCGTACCAGTCCTCAGCGGTGTCGGCGGTCAGACGGCTCACCCACGCCTCAGGCGAACGTGAGAACGCGACCAGCACCGCGATCACGCACGCCACGGCGGCCAACGATCGCTGCGCGCTGTCGAACCGGCGGTGCGTCGCAAACCTCAATGCCGATACGCCGACGAGGCTGATCGCGATGACGATGAGGCCAGTGCGCGTGAAGGTTGCGACGATGCCCGCGCCAATCAGTACGCAGCGCGATCGCCGGAGCGAGCCTGACGACGAGCAGCCGCGAGCGGGACGGAGGCTCGACGAGCCACCACAGTCCCAGCGCGAACACGACCTCCAGGTACATCGAGGTGACGGTCGGATAGAGCAGCGTGGAGGTGGCCCGGATCTGACCGCCGACGACATGGAAGCCAGGGCGAAACGCCGTCAGGCCGGTGAGCACCCACCGCACGCTGGCGGCTTCGAGGACCGCGATGACCCCGACGACCGCGCCGACCGCGAGCAGCACCGCGACCAGCGCTCTCGCCGTCGATCGCGATCGCACTGCGTTCATCGCGAGCGCCGCGACCAGGCCTGCAGCGATCAGGCGTCCGCAGAATCGCAGCGCGTTCCCCTGATAGGCAGGTGCCAGCGCGGCGGCGACGAGCGCGGCGGCGACGAGCGCTACTGCCGGCCAGGTGAGCGGAGAGTGCCAGAGCAGGGCATGCGCGCGGAACAGCACCAGCCCCGACACCGCCAGGGATACGAGTACGGTCAACTCGAGGGACGAGAGTTGGAGCCCGCCAGCAGAGAGCCAGGGCAGTGGAATTTCAAACGCCGAGACCGCCGCCACGGCGAGAACACTGGCGGCGAGCGTTCCCGACGCCGTGCGCGGAAGATCCCCTGGCGCAGGAACGAAATCGCCAGTGAGGGATGGCACGACGAATCGCGCATGGTGCAAGACGCATTCCTAACCAGGAGGCCGGTACGATTGGTGCATTGCTGGCCGGAATGCGTCGTTCTCGAGGTCTGATCGGCAGCGTCTCGACGACGTGACGTTTCGAATCGTGAAATCGCATTCACGCTTCGTAAGTGCGTGGCGATCCGCGCTGACCGGCGGCACGCCGCTGCGGATCGCGTTCAAGGCCGCGGCCGACGCGTTGAGCAAGGTCATCACTTTCGTCGTGATGGTCCTCGCCGCGCGGACGCTGCCAGGGCCGGCTTTCGGCGTCCTGGCAGTGGCGACGACAACCGGCTGGCTGGTCGGCGTCGCGACTGATGCCGGCTGGTCGATGTACCTGGCCCGCGAGGTCGCGCGCCGGCCCGAGGCGTGGAGGGCGACGTTTGCGCGGGTTCTCAGCATCCGCGCCGCACTGGCCTACTTGGCCCTGGTGATCCTGGTACTCGGCGCCGGCCGCATCGTTCCCGGCGAGTACCGAAGAGCGTTCGTCATCCTCGTTGCCGCCTACCTGACCAGCGCGGTGCTGGAAACGGTCGGACACCTCTTTCGCGGGCTCGATCGCAGCGAGATCGAGGCGGCGGTGCAGGTGAGCCAGCGCCTCGCCGCAGGCGCGAGCGCGCTCTACGCCCTGTGGTCGGCGCCCGACCTCGACCGGCTCGGCTGGGCGCTGCTGTGGCCACCCGTGGCCGCTCTCGCTGCTTGCGGCCTGATCCTGACCGGACTGAAAGGCGGCCGGCTCGCGGCCGGGCCGGTGCTGTCGTGGAGCGGCTTCGTCCGCGACGTGCTGCCGTTGGGTGCAGGCGCGCTGGTGTCGGCGCTCTACTTTCGCTGCGACATCTACTTCGTCGAGCGTTGGCATGGATTGGATGCCGCCGGCGCCTACAACGCGGTCTTCCGACTGGTCGAAGCGACTCGGCTGCTGCCGGCGGCGGTCCTCGCGGTGACGTTCCCGGCCCTGTGCCGCGCGCGCGATCGCGAGCCGGTGGCGAGGCTGTCGGCGCGCCTCACCACCGCGGGAGCGCTGTTCGGCGCCGCTGTCGCATTGGCGGCGCCGTGGATTGTCGTCTGGGCGTACGGCGAGCCGTTTCGCGCCTCCGCGACCACCCTGTCGATCCTCGGACTGGCGATTCCCCTGTTCTTCCTGAACTATGCGCTGACCCACCAGGTGATCGGGTGGGACGGTCAACGTGCCTACCTGGCAATCGCGGCGCTCGCGTTCGCAGTGAACGTGCTGGCGAACCTCTCCCTCGTTCCGCCCCTCGCGGCAAACGGCGCCGCGGCCGCGACCGTGCTCACGGAAATCGTCGTGACCCTGGGTTGTGGATTCGTCTTATGGTCGGGTGCCTGGTTTCCGGCTCGGCCCCGCACCTCGGAAGGAGGCCGCTGATGTTTCCGACGCGGCGCGATGAGCTGGCGGTGGTCCGGGCGGTCACCTATGCCTCACTGTTTGACTATCCACTGACGCTGGCCCAGCTCCGCGAGAGCCTCGAGGTGATGGTGGACGAGGTGACGCTCGAGTGCTGGCTGCGGGAAGGTCCGCTGCTGCGGCACGCCGTGAGCGTGGACCGCGGCTATGTGTCGCCCCGCCTGCGGCCGCAGCTCGTCGAGCGGCGCCTGTCGCGCGAAGCAGCAAGTCTGGAGCAACTCGGTCGCGACGCACCGGTTGTAGGTGCGATCGCCGCACTCCCGTTCGTCCGCATGGTAGCGATCTCGGGCAGCCTCGCGCACCTCAACGCCGTGGACGGCGCCGATCTCGACCTGTTCGTCGTGACTGCGCGGTCACGTGTCTGGACGGTCGCGGTCCTCGCACTGGCCCTGGCCCGCGCGATGGGCTGGCGCACGCGCCTGTGCCTCAACTACATCGTGTCCGAGGCCGCCATGACGGTGAAGCCGCCCGACCTGTTCTCTGCGAACCAGATCATCCACTTGCGGCCGGTTGCAGGTGAACCGGCGTATCGAGCATTTCTCGCCGCCAACCCGTTCGTCACGTCGCATTACCCGAACTTCGTGCCGCGGCCGATCTTCGACGCGCCCGGCCTCGCACCGAGTCCGCACGGGTCTGCGGTCGTCGAGCGCGCGCTGGGGTCTGTCGCGCCGATCGTCGAGCGCGCGGCGCGCGCCTTGTACGAATGGCACCTGAGGCGCCGCTCTCGTTCGTGGCACTCGCCCGAACACGTCCAGATGGAACCGGAGTGCCTGAAGCTTCACACCAACAGCCATCGGGACTGCATCAGCGGACGTTTCGAACAAGCCCTCGTTGACGTACTGGCGGACGCTCGCGATCGCGCGATGGCGGATCGCGACCACCCGGCCATGGCTGGCGTCGTGAACGGCTGATCGCGCCGGACCGATGTCCCGTACGGCGATTGTGCTTGCGTCGGCGGCACTCGTGGTCGCGTGGGCCACGGCGATTTCGCTGCCGTCGAGACCCGCTCCTGGAGCGACGCCATCCTGGGTGCCATCGAGGCCGGTCGTTGCCGGCGCCTTCCACGTACACACCAGCCGATCGGATGGATCGGGATCGATCGAGGAGGTAGCGCGGGCCGCTTCCCGCGCGAAGCTGGCCTTCATCGTCCTCACCGACCACGGAGATGGTACGCGGCCGCCGCTGACTCCGGTGTATAGATCCGGCGTGTTGGTGATCGATGGCGTCGAGATCAGCACGACCGACGGGCACTATGCCGCGGCCGGGCTCGCGCAATCGCCGTACCCGCTCGCGGGGGAGGGACGTGACGTGGCCGACGATGTGCGGCGGCTTGGCGGATTCGGCGTCGCCGCCCATGGCGAGTCACCGCGGGCCGAGGGGCAATGGCGCGACTGGGACGCGCCCATCGACGGCGTGGAGTGGCTGAACCTCGATGCCAGCTGGCGGGATGCACCCGCCATTACACTCGGGCGCGGCCTGCTCACGTACTGGCTCCGCCCGTCCGAAACCCTCGCATCAACGGTGACGTCGCCGACCGCCACGCTCGCCCGGCTCGACAGGCTCGCCGCTCGACACCGGGTGGTGGCGCTCGCTTCTGCCGATGCGCACGGTTACGCGCTGGCGTCCTACGACGCGTGCTTCCGCACGCTCTCGACCCGCGTCGAGCTCGAGCAGGCGCTGACCGGTGACGCCGTCGCCGACGCCGCCGCGATCCTTCGCGCTCTCGCGCGAGGTCATCACTACAGCGCGGTTGACGGGCTTGCGGTTGCGCCGGCGTTCGAGTTCACTGCTCGGCAGGGCCGCACATCAGCGGGCGAGGGCGATCTGCTTCCGGCCGGACAACGCGTGACGTTCGAGTCTCGAGTAGCGGCGCCGCCAGGCGCAGTGTCGTCGCTCCTGCACGACGGCGTCGTGGTCTATCGCACGGAAAGCTCCTCCTGGCATTTCGATACCGAGGGAAACGCCGGCGCATATCGGGTCGAGGTGTCGCTTGCAGCGAGCCCGGGATCGACGCCGCGCCCTTGGATCGTCAGTAATCCGATTTATGTAGGCGGTGGCGATCGGGGGCCATCGCGTGCAGCTTCCCCAGCGGCGAACATGGCCGTGCCTGCCGCCGCACTTCAACTCCCGCTCGCCTGGCAGGCAGAACACGATGGCACGTCGCAGGCAAGAGTGGACCGCGTCGAGACCGGCGTGCTGCTGCGGTACGCGCTCGGGCCCGGTGCCCCGACCAATCAATACGCTGCCGCTGCGGCGTCCGCGCCGCACGACCTTACCCGCTTCAGCGGCATCCGTCTGATCGCTCGCGCCGATCGGCCCTTGCGCATATCGGTGCAGCTGCGAGCCGACCGGCTGGCCGGCACACCATGCTGGCAGCGCTCGCTCTATCTCGATACATCGGAGCGCACCTACTCCATCGCCTTCGACGACATGCGCCCGGTGCGCCTCGCCGACGCGGCGCGCGTGCCGCTCACGTCCATCGGCTCGCTGCTGGTTCTCGCTGGCCTTTTGAACGGCACGCCGGCGAGCGCGGCAGAGGTCAACGTGACCGATTTCAGGTTCGAGCCGTGAGCGGGTTGGTCCGGTTCATTTTCTCCGCCAGCGGGATCCTGGCGGTCGCCGCGACCTGCGCCGTGTGGCTGCTGCTGAGGCCGCGATCGCGGCGTCCGGCCAGAGTGCTGGCGGCGGCTGCCGCGTGCTACCTGATCGTCAGCATTCCTGCCCTCCCCGCCGCCATGGACAACTGGCTCGCCGCCGGATTCGATCGTTTCGAGCCGGCCGAGGTGTCGGAACGTCGCGCCGCCATCGTGGTGCTGGGCTCGGGCGGTGCGACCGTTGTGGACTGGGCGGGCAACCGGTTTGCGACCGTCGACCTCGAAGCCGCGGCCCGGGTGCTCGAGGCGGCGCGGATCTTTCGCCTGATGCCGGCCGCGACGGTGATCAGCTCCGGCGGAAACAGCAGCTCCTCGGATCACAGAACGCCGACCGGCGAATCGATGCGCACGGCGCTGCTGGGCCTGGGCATCCCGGCAGACCAGTTGCTCGTGGAGACCGAATCGCGAAACACCCGCGACGAAGCAGTCGTAGTTGCGCGCCTCGTGCAGGAGCGGCAGATCGAACAGGTGATCCTTGTCACCAGCCGCGTGCACATGCGCCGCGCGCTTGGCGCGTTTCGCGCCGTCGGCATTGCAGCTGTGCCGGCCGGCGCCCGCGATCCGCTCGAGAACCTGCGGCCGATGGAGCGGTGGCTGCCAGGAGAACGCGGACTGCGCTACACGGGCCGGATTGCGCACGAACTGCTTGGCCTCGTCTACTACCGGGCCCGCGGTTGGTTGCGGACGTAGCCGATCCGCTTCGCCCAGGTACCTCGCGAATCGCTTCTCAAGGCCAGGCCTGGACGGACCGCACCACGATAGAGTGTGCGGCATGGCCTCTGTCCCGTCACTCCTCGCTGCACTGGTCGTCGTCACAACCACAGGGACTCTTCAACCTTCAGCCACGCCGGAGCTCACCACGCTGCTCGGCCGGCCGGTCTTCGCTCGTCCCGACAGCGACGGTGCGATCGCGAAGGCCGACGCGGCCCTTGCCGCCGATCCGCGCAACGTCGACCTGATCCTCGCCGCGGCCCGGGCTCGTGACGTCGCGCTGCAGTTCCACTCGGCGATCGATGTCTATACACGCGGGCTGGCGGTTGGGCCGGACGACGTTCGGCTGCTGCGTTTTCGTGGTCATCGTTACATCTCGATTCGCCGCTTCGATCTCGCGGTCGCCGACCTGCGACACGCGGTCGCGATTGCTCCCTCGAGCTTCGACGCGACCTATCACCTCGGCCTCGCGCACTATCTGCTCGGCGAGTTCGACGAGGCCGCGCGAGTCTATCGTTCCTGCCTCGAGGCCACCGCCGACCGGGCGCCGCTTCCGCAAGGCTGGAGAAGCTGCACCACGACCCGGGCCACGGACAGCGATCGCGTCGCGGTCACCGACTGGCTGTATCGCGCGCTGCGCCGCGCCGGCCGCCACGACGAAGCCAGGGCGCTCCTCCCAGCCTTCGAGGCGGACCTGAAGGTCGGCGAGAACGAAGCGTATTACACGGCGCTGCGCTTCTACGGAGGCGCGGTGGGTGAGGACGCAGCGATGACCCCGGTGACGAAGAACGAGAACCGCCTGGTCACGGTCGGCTACGGCGTCGCGACCTTTCATCTCGCTAACGGCAACACCTCGCAGGCCTGCCCGCTGCTCCAGCGCATTGCCGCCGAACCGAACTGGAACGCGTTCGGGGTGATCGCCGCCGAAGTGGACCTCGCCCGTGGCGGCGTCTGCAAGTAGACGACGCGGCCGGCGCCCCGCCGTAGAATGGCGCCATGAATCGCAAGGTCGCGATCGGTTTAGCCTGCTGCGCGCTCTTCGTCGCGGCGTGTGATGCCACCAGCCCCGGTCGCGAGCAGAGCATCGCGGGCCCGGCCGGCTCGATTGATGCCGCCGCGGCGATCCCGAGTGTCCCTGCCAGTTGGCCTTTTCCGCTCGACCGGCCGGCGGCGGAGGGCGAACACGGCATGGTGGTGGCCGACCAGCCGCTCGCCACCGAGGCCGGCCTGGCCGTGCTGCGCGACGGCGGCAATGCCGTCGACGCCGCGGTCGCCACTGCGTTTGCCCTGGCAGCCGTGTTGCCGAGCGCGGGGAATATCGGCGGCGGGGGGTTCATGGTGGCGCACGTCGACGGGCAAAGCTACGCCCTCGACTTTCGGGAGACCGCGCCGGCCGCCGGAAGCCGCGACATGTATCTCGATGCCCGCGGCGACACGGGCGATCGATCGGTTACCGGCCACCTCGCGGCAGGCGTGCCCGGTAGCGTCGCCGGCCTGTGGGCCGCGCATCAAAAGCTCGGCTCGAAGCCGTGGGCGGAACTGGTGCAGCCCGCCATCCGCCTCGCCGAAGAAGGTTTCGTCGTCGACGACTACGCCGCGACCGTGATCAAGGCCGAAGCCGAGCGGCTGCGGCGTTTTCCTGCCTCCGCCGCCCTCTACGCTCCGGGCGGTACGCCCCTGGCGCCGGGCGCGCGCCTGAACAACCCCGACCTCGCGCGAACGCTCCGTCGCATCGCGGAACAGGGTCGTGATGGCTTCTACAAGGGAGAAACCTCCAACCTCATCGTCGGCGAGATGAAACGCGGACGCGGCATCATCACGGCGGCCGACCTGGAACGGTACGAAGCGAAGTGGCGCACGCCAATCGCGTTCCAATATCGCGGCCACGAAGTGATCTCGATGCCGCCGCCGTCCTCCGGCGGCCTGACGCTCGGCCTGATCGCAGGCCAGCTCTCGGCGTACGATCTCGCCGCGGCCGGCTGGCACACGGCCAAAGCCGTTCACCTGATGGCCGAGAGCATGCGTCGCGCGTTTGCGGTCCGCAACGAAGTGCTGGGCGATCCGGATTTTGTCACGTTCGATCAGGCCGCACTGCTTTCGCCGCCGTTCATCGCCACGCTCCGCCAATCGATTTCAGAGGATCACGCCACGCCTTCGAAGGAGGTGTCGGGACGGCCGGCGCCGGTCGAAAGTCGTCAGACGACGCATTTCTCCATCGCGGACAGCCGCGGCAACGGCGTCGCGCTGACAACGACGATCAATGGCTGGTACGGATCGGCGGTGACCGTGACCGGCGCCGGATTTCTGCTCAACAACGAGATGGACGACTTCGCCGCCAAGCCGGGAACGGCGAACATGTACGGCCTGGTCCAGGGAGAAGCGAACGCGATTGCGCCCGGCAAGCGCATGCTGTCGGCGATGACGCCGACCATCGTCCTCGGCCCGGATCGCAAACCAATGCTCGTGACCGGCGCCAGCGGCGGCCCGTTCATCATCACGACAGTGTTCCAGGCAGTATCCAACCGGCTGGACTACGGGCTCGGCGTGTCGGCGCTGATGCGGGCGCCGCGCATGCACCACCAGCATCTACCGGACGCGCTGCGGCTGGAAAAGGATGGCTTCGATCCGGCGGAGGTGACTGCGCTGGAAAGGCTCGGCCATGAGGTGCGCTTCTTCGAGCGGCCCGACGATGGGAGCATCGGCGCGACGATCGAGAAACGAATCGGGCGTTGGTACGGTCAGTCGGATCCGCGGATCACAGGACAGGCAAAAGGCTACTGAAGGGAGCCGGACGTGGGGCCGCCCGGTGGCCAGCCCCACGGTCAGGCGCTATTTCTTGGCTGTCACCGCCTTCGAGGTTATCGAGACAATCGCGGCGTGCATGGTTCCGGCATTGTCCTGATAGTCCACGGTGACGTGATCCCCGACGCCGGTCGCCGTGCTCGGCGTGAGCTTGCCGGCCTGCGACTTGGTCCCCAGCCCCTTGCCCTTGAACTTGGTGGTGGAGTCCATGGCGAAGGTCATTTCCTTGCCGCCGGCCCCGGTGATCGTCAGCGACGTGTCGGTCACCGTCTTGACGACGCCGGCCGTGTGAATGGTCTTGGCCTGCGCGGAAATTGAGTCAGGGAATGCCAATAGCGCGATCAACGGGAGAGCGAGTACGAGCCAGCGCTTCATCGTGACCTCCTTCTGGATGGATGGCGAGAGGCCCCATCCTACCGCCGCGGGGTGGGCACGGCAACATCATGGCCAGACGAGAGCGGCCGGCCCGGATGAGATCGGGGCCGGATGAGATGGAGTGACGAACGCATAACGCTTGCCCCGCGATCGTTCGATATTAGTAAAGAATGTTTCCGCGTCTTGTGTTGGGGCCGGCCATCGGCGTGCTGCTGCTGGTCGCGGCGTGCAACGACAATGGGGCCGAGTCTCCGGTATCGCCGACGATCCTGCCGTCGCTGCAGGTGCAGGACCTGATTACCGCGGTTTCGGCCGAAGGAACGCCGGCAACCCTGCGCAGCGGTGTGCCGCCGCCGGCCAGCGGCGGCCCATCCGTGACGGTCAGCGGCAACTCCACGATCGTGAACGGCGGCACCCTCGTCGCCGGCGTCACTAGCGCCGCGCCCTACCAGACCTTATACGTCACGGTCGGCAGTGAGACCGTCGGACTGGCGACGGCCGTCAGCGGCGGCATTGGCGGGTATTACGAATTGCACCTGCCGGCCGCGCGTTCGGACAGTTCGGTGCTGCTCGAATTTGCGCAGTCCGTTCCGCTGAGCCAGATCGACCTGCTGTTTGCGGTCGTGGACGGTTCGGGCCGCGTTGGTCCATACAGCCGGCTCCAGACGAGCGTTACATCGGTCGGGACCGGCGACGTCCAGGTGACGCTGTCATGGGATGTCGACAGCGACGTGGACCTGCACGTGATTGACCCCGCCGGCGAGGAAGTGTTCTACGCGCACCAGCAAGCGGCAAGCGGCGGCCAACTCGATCTCGACTCGAACGCCGGCTGCACGATCGACGGGGTCAGGAACGAGAACATCACCTGGCCCACTGGCCGCGCGCCGCGCGGGCAATACACGGTCCGGGTCGATTACTGGGCCAATTGCGGTGTGTCCCAGACCAACTACACCGTGCGCGTGAACAACGGCGGCACCGTTCAGGTGTTCTCGGGCTCGTTCACCGGGTCCGGTGACGCAGGCGGCGTCGGAAGCGGGAGGACCATCACCACATTCGAGCGGTTGACCGGCCCGACGGTGGCTGCGCCATCCGGGCCGGCGGCGGTGTCGCCAACCAGCTTCCGTCCGAAGACCCTGCTGGCGGTGCCGAGGTGATCCGCGTGGCCGCGTGTTCAGGTCGTCTTCTTCGTCTCGCTGCCGTGCTCGTCGCGCTGCTCGCGGTTGCCGGTTCCGCGGCCGCGCAACCCGCGGCAACGCCGGTGCGCGTCCGCACGATCCGGTCGACCGTCGTCATGGAACGGCCGCGTGGTGACAGCGTGGTGCTCGGCAAGGTCCCAGTGGGCACCGTTCTCGAGGAGCTGCAGCGAAGCGGCCGCTGGATCGAGGTGACCACCCTGGCGGGCAGTCCAGCGTTGCCGTGGAAACGCGGCTGGGTGATTGACGACGATGTCGAGTGGCTGGACAAACCTGCGACGGCGGCGAAACCGGCCGCCCAACGTCATCAGGGTGAGTTGATGATCCGCGGGTTCGGACATTACGGCGGCACACTGTTCACCGCGAACGACTCCTTCGACGCGGTCTTCGATAGCTCGTTTGGAATGTCCTACGGCGGCGGCGGTCAGGTTGTTTTCGGCAACGGGCTCTTCGTGCAGGGAAGCGTCGAGCGCTTCCAGGACACGGGCGTTCGCATCATCGTTTCAGACGCTGAGGTGTTCCGCACCGACATCGAGAACAAGGTCACCGTGACGCCGATTCTCGGTACGATCGGCTATCGCGATCCGCATCCGGGTTGGATTTCGGGGTACGTCGGCGGCGGTGTGGGATGGCACCTGCTGAAGGAAGAGTCCCCGGCGCTGGCCGCGGCCTATGACGAGGGCCACATCGGGTATCACGTGCTCGGTGGCGCCGAGTTTCGGCTCGCTCCGTGGCTGTGGCTCGCCGGCGAAGTGCAGTGGGCGAGCGTGCCCGACTCGATCGGTGATCCAGGCCTCGGATCGGCATTCGACGAGCACGACCTTGGCGGGACCACGTTCCGGGTGAAGGTCCTCGTCGGACGGTGACAGGGCGGATCGCTTACGCCGCCTGCAGGAACCACCGCTCGAGCAGCACCCGCCGCGTGAACCACGACGTCTCGAGCAAGCCGGAGATCACGCGCTTGAGCAGCGCCTCGGGCAGTCGCTCGAGCGCGGCATGGCGGCCTTGCGGATACCGTTTCTCGAGCCACTCCGCGTAGGGCTCGAGACGCGACCGGTCATATCGTCGATCCGCCGAGACGATGTACCGCGCGGCAGCCAGACCCGATTCGATCGCCGGGCGAATGCCCTCTCCGCTGATGGCGATCGCCAGTCCGGCCGCGTCGCCAATCAGCACTGCTCCTGAATCGACCACCCGCCGCGGACTGACGTCGCGCAGCAGATACGCGTGACCGTGCCAGCGTTCGGGAGTGTCCGGCGGCACGATGCCCTCGCCGACGAGCGCAGTTCGGAATTCGCGGACGTGAGCGGGCAGGTGGTTGGGGTCGAGGCGGCCGAGTCCGACGTTCAAGCAGTCCCCCTTGCGGATGCACCAGCCGTAGCCCTTCAGATCGGCGCACAGCGACAGCTCGGGCGTGCCCGCTTCAACCCGGCAATGCGCGGCCTGGGCCGGCGTCAAGGTGAACTCGACTTCCTGCGCCGCGACCGCCAGTTCCTCTGACGGGCGGGCGCCGAGATAACGAGCTACCGGACAGCGGTGGCCGCCGGCCCCGACCAGCATCGGCGCAGTGAACGTGCCGTTCACAAGCCACATCCCCCGCTCGTAGCGAAGTGAGCTGACGGGGGTCCCGTCTACGACGTCAGCGCCGGATCGTCGAAGCAGGTAGTGATCGAATTCGACTCGGCAGATGCCGTAGCTGACCACGTCGTTGAATCTGGTGTCCCGTAGCGCGGAGCCGATACGCCCGGTGCGGAAAGCGGTGATCGGCTGGCAGACGCGCGTCCGGCCGTACTCGGCAAGATCCAGGTCGAGGAGATCGACAACCGGCGGCGTGATCCAGCCCGCGCACGTCTTGTCCCGCGGAAACCTTGCGGCGTCGATGACCAGCACGCGCAGACCGGCGCTGATCAGCGCGCCGCCACAGCTCGAGCCCGCCGGCCCGCCCCCGACCACGATCGCGTCGAACGCCGTGCCGCTCGTCACGGAAGTTCCTGGCCGGCGGCGGCGTACAGCCGCGCCCGGGTCAGCGGCAGGTCGTTGTCCTGCTGGCGAGCGAAGGTCAGTTGGAACAGCTGCAGGTAGCCGGCCGCAAAGGTCACCTGCGAGCCGAGCAGGTAGAGGCGCCAGGCGCGCGCGAACCGAGGCCCGTGGCGGCGCTCCACCTCGGCGCGAGCGGCCTCGTATCGCGCGCTCCAGTCCTCCAGCGTCCGTGCGTAGTGCAGCCGCAGGTTCTCGACGTCGAGCACCGACAGGCGCCACGGCGCCAGCACGCCGTCGCACGCTTCGGCCAGCGTCGGCGCGTAGGCGCCGGGAAAGATCCGCTTGGTGATCCACCGGCTGAGCGGCGCCGCCTGGTTACGGCCGATGAAGTGCAGCAGCCCCCGGCCGTGACGACGATCGAGCACGCGATCGATCACCGTGCCGAGCGCCGTGTACTGCTTCGTTCCGACATGCTCGAGCATGCCGATCGACGCGAAGCGATCGAAGGTGCCGGTGATGGCCCGGTAATCATCCTCGATGAACTCGACGCGATCCGACAGCCCGGCCTCGCGAGCGCGGCGCCGGGCGTAGGCTACCTGCTCGCGAGAGACGTTGTAGGCCACGACTCTGACTCCGTAGTGCCCTGCCATGTACAGCGCGAGCGCGCCCCAGCCGCTCCCGGCATCGACGACGCGCATGTTCGGTCGAAGATCCAGCTTGCGGCAGACGAGATCGAGCTTGGCCAGCTGCGCCTGCTCGAGCGAGAGCTCCGAGCGCTCGTAATAGGCGCACGTGTAGACCATCTCGCGGTCGAGCCACAGCTCGTAGAAGTCGTTGCCCAGGTCGTAGTGGACGTGCACGTTGTCGCGGGCCCGGCCCGGAGTGTTGGTGAGCATCCGCGCATGCCGGTAGAGGCGGTTTTCCGGCGCGCGATACGCGGCGTGGAGCAGGTGGAGCAGCTCGCCCGTCACTTCGAGGCGGCCATCGCTGTATGCGTCCCCGAAGCCGACCTCCGGGTCCCGGAGAACGCGATACAGCGTTGGCCGATCAGCGATCCACACGGTCGCTCTCGTGGTGTCGGGCGGCGGTCCGACGCGAGTCCCGTCCCACAAGGTGAGCGCGACCGCCGGGTCGTTGACGTGGCGGTGAATCTGGCGGAGCGCCCATCGATCGAGGCGCCACGACGAGGTCGAGAGTCGGGCCGGCGCATGATCGCCTGTCAGGTCGCGCAGGTTGCGGTGCTCGTCCCTCCAGTCGGCGGCGGTCTGCATGGTGACCTCACCTCGTCTAGGTTCTTATGCCGAAGCGTCGTGTTCCTGGCGATGGCGCCACGACGGCGCCGATCGGCGGCCGCCCCCTAGCTCGATTTGTGCCTGTACGTGCAGGATACCCGTGAATTGCCATCGCTGTCGCGCACGCCTTCCCAGAACGCAGCGGTTGCGGCCCCGCGGCTGCGGCGCGTATGCTGCCGCCTGCGCCGAGAAGGGTTCGCCATGAGAGCAACAGCACGAGTCGCGGCGGTGGTCATTGCGCTCGTCGTCGGATACTGGGCAGCAGGAGCCACAACGCGATTGCGGTGAGAAGTCAGGACGCGCGCATTGCGGTGATGGCCATTGCGATCCGGGAGCCCTGCGTGGCGACGGGCGGTGCGCCCAGTTCCCGCAGAACGGCGATGTCACCAACGCGGAGTTTGGCGCGCTGCTCCGATCGCCGCTGACGATTCCCGCCAACAATGCCCTCGTCGGCCACCCGGCGTGGCGCAACCAACCGCCTTATCTCTCTCTGGCGGAGGGGCGCA
This sequence comes from uncultured Acidobacteriota bacterium, assembly GCA_963709325.1. Lineage (GTDB taxonomy): Bacteria > Acidobacteriota > Vicinamibacteria > Vicinamibacterales > UBA2999 > VFZN01. The sequence continues at coordinate 3,925,184 of CAVPVV010000003.1, forward strand.
CCGTGAGAATCAAGAACGAAGGCGGCCGTGGCCACACGTTCACCGAGGTGGCCCAGTTCGGCGGCGGCTTCGTGCCGCCGTTGAACGTCGGTCTAACCCCTGCGCCAGAGTGCACGCCCGAGGCCACCATCCCGCTGGCGCCGGGTGCCACGGAAGAACTCAACCTGGAACCAGGGCTGCACAAATTCCAGTGCTGCATCCACCCGTGGATGCGCGCCGCGATCCGCGTCGAGTGACGCGCAACGTTTGGAGTTGACGTAGTTCGACGGCCGGCGACGTCGAGGGCAGTCGTCGCCGGCCGCGCTTGAACGATAATCCGCGCATGCCCGAGGCCTGCCTCCGTCCGATCCTTGTCGCTTCCTGCGTTGCCGCGATCCTGGCACTTGGCGTCCAGCCATCCGCTGCCCAGCCGGTGCCCCAGCCCTCCGAAACCGTTCCTGTGTTCAAGGCCGACGCGCCGCGGTTCACCGACCCGGAGCGCCGGCAGAAGCTCGCCAGGGCCTTTCCGGACATCGATCGGCTGATGCAGGAGTTTGCGGCGCGCGAGCACATTCCCGGTGCGGCGTGGGGCATCGTCATCGACGGCGAGCTGGGCCACCTGGGCGTGACCGGGTCGCGCGATCTCGCGAGCAAGTCGCCGGTCGGCGAGGACACGGTCTTCCGCATCGCGTCGATGACCAAGAGCTTCACCGCGATGTCGATCCTCAAGCTGCGCGACGAGGGGAAGCTGGCTCTCGATGACCCGGCCGAAAAGTACGTGCCCGAGCTCGCGCGGCTCAGCTATCCAACCAGCGACTCGCCGAAGATCACGATTCGTCACCTGCTCTCGCATTCCGAAGGGTTTCCCGAGGACAACCCGTGGGGCGATCAGCAGCTGTCCGCCACCGACGAACAATTCACGCTGCTGATGCGGCGCGGCATCCCGTTCTCGAACCCGCCAGGCGTGGCTTATGAGTACTCGAACTACGGCTTCGCGATCCTCGGCCGCATCGTCTCGAAGGTCTCCGGCGTTGCCTACAAGGACTACGTCGCCGCGAACATCCTCAAGCCACTCGGCATGACCTCGACAACGCTCGAGCCGAAAGAGGTCCCAGCCGATCGGCTGGCCCACGGCTATCGGTGGGAGGACGAGCAGTGGAAAGAGGAGCCGCAGCTGCCCGATGGTGCGTTCGGCTCGATGGGCGGCATGCTCACCTCGATCCGCGACCTCTCGCGCTACGTCGCCGCGTTTCTCGATGCCTGGCCGGCGCGCGACGGCGCCGAGACCTCGCCGGTTCGCCGCGCGTCGCTTCGCGAGATGCAGCAGGTATGGAGGCCGCGGCCGTCCGGCGTGTCGCGTGATGCGGCCGGCGCAATCGCGCTCAGCACCGGCGGCTACGGCTACGGGCTCGGAATCTCCACCACCTGCGACTACGCGATCAGCGTCGCGCACAGCGGCGGGCTGCCCGGGTTCGGCTCGGTCATGCGCTGGCTGCCCGAGTACGGGGTCGGGATCATCGCGTTCGGCAATCGCACCTACACGGGCTGGGGTGGTGTAGTCGAGCAGTCGTTGACGCTCCTCGGCAAGACGGGCGGCCTGCAGCCGCGAGCCGTGCAGCCATCGCTCGCGCTGATCGGCACGAAGGACGCCGTGGCCGTGCTGGTCAACAAGTGGGACGACGCGCTCGCCAACCGGATTGCGGCAATGAACCTGTTCATGGACCGGTCGAAGGATCGTCGCCAGGCGGAGCTCACGGCGTTCAGGAAGCAGCTCGGCGCCTGCAGGGCAGCGGACGATTTCGCCTACGTCGAGAATCCGCTCAGGGGCGAGTGGCTGTTCACGTGCGAGCGCGGGCAGTTGCGCGCCGAGGCGACGCTGTCGCCGACGATGCCGCCGCTCGTGCAGCACCTCGAGTTCAAGGCGGTGACGCCAGGCGAGGACGCAGCCCGCCGGATCTGCCGGTAGCTGTAGCGCGGCGACCCTACGCCACGGTCGACTGGTTCGCATAGGATCTGCAGCCATGAGCCATCGTGTTCTCCTGCTTCTCTCCGTGGCGATGCTGGCTGCGTGCACCGCTTCGCCTTCGTCTCAACAGCCTGCAGCCGATCCCAGCTTCAACGTCGTCGAGACCGGCATCCCCGAGATCCGCGCCGCGCTGGAATCCGGGCGCATCACTTCGCGGCAGCTCGTGATGCAGTACCTCGCGCGGATCGGGACGTACGAGGATCGGATCAACGGCATCATCACGGTGAACCCGCATGCGCTCGAGGAGGCCGACCGGCTCGACCAGGAGCGCAAGGCCGGCAAGGTGCGCGGTCCGCTGCACGGCATCCCGATCGCGCTCAAGGACAACATCCACACCACCGACATCCGGACCACCGGCGGGGCGCTGGCGTTCCGCGAGCTGATCCCGCCCTACGAGGCGACGCTGACGAAGAACCTTCGCGACGGGGGCGCGATCATCATCGCCAAGACGGTGCTGACCGAGCTGGCGCACTGGACCGCCGGCGCGCCGACGCCGATGGAGGCCAACTACACCGGCGTGGCCGGTTTTGCGTTCAATCCCTACGACCCGCGGCCGGATCCGCGGCCCGACACGTTCGGCCGGCCGGTGCTTTCCACCGGCGGCTCGAGCTCCGGCGCCGGCACCGCGTCGAGCTTCTGGGCCGCCAGCGTCGGCTCCGATACCGGCGGCTCGATCATCAGCCCGTCGAACAACAACATGCTTGCCGGCATCCGGCCGACGATCGGCCGCATCAGCCGCTACGGGGTGATCCCGATCACCGCGGACCACGACACGGCTGGCCCGATGGCCCGCACGATGACCGATGCGGCGATTCTGATGGGGGTGCTCGAGAGCGCCGCTCCGGACCCCAACGATGAGGCGACGAAAGCCTGCACGCCGCCGCCCAATCGGGATTACACGAAATTCCTCGACGCCGGCGCGCTCAAGGGCGCACGAATCGGCGTGCCGCGCGCGTTCTTCTACGACCGCGTGACGGCGCCGGGCGACGAGGGCCGCCCGCAGTTCAAGGACGGCCGCGGCGGCCTGACCGCCGAACGGGCCAAGCTCATGGAGGAGGCGATTGCGCTGCTCAAGGCACAAGGCGCCGAAGTCGTGGATCCAGTCGAGATCCCGAGCCTGGTGTCGAAGGATCCCGCCGACAACTTCCTGCTGTTCGACTACTGCCAGGGCGCCGAGCACAAGAAGGGCGGCGACGCGAATTGCACCGTCAACTTCAAGTACGGCATGAAGCGCGACTTCAACAAGTGGCTGGCCAGCCTCGGCGATCGCGCGCCGGTGAAGACCCTCACCGAGCTCCGCGAATGGAACCTGGCTCACGCGAAGGAAGGCGCAATGCGCTTCGGCCAGTCGCGGCTCGACATCTCCGACGAGATGGACGTGGAGAAGGATCGCGCGAGGAACGACGCCGACGTCGCCAAGGACGCGCGCCTCAGCCGCGATGAGGGAATCGACGCGGCCCTCAAGGCGCACAAACTGGACGCGATTCTCACGCCGGGCGGGTCGGGCGCGAACCTGGCCTCGCGTGCCGGCTATCCGATCATCGCCGTGCCGTTCGGCATGGCGCCGAACGCGCCGACGCCGCCGCTGCCGGCGGGCTTCAATGCGAAGCCGGCGCCGTTCGGCGTCACGTTCACGGCCGGCGCCTGTGCCGAGCCGCGGTTGATCGCGATCGCGTACGCGTTCGAGCAGGCGAGCAAACGCCGCGTGCCACCGCCGGACATGCCCTGACGAAGGCAGAAGGCAGAAGGCAGAAGGCAAAAGGCAGAAGGCAGAAGGCGTCTCCGCGGGCTGCGGCGACGCGGGCCTCCGGTGGCGCAGAACGCAGCGGCGCTACGATCCCGGCGCGGGCCCGGCGACCGCGCGCTCAGGCGCCAGGCGCGCCAGCCGCACACAGGTCTCGATGAGGCGGGCGAGCGGCGGCGGCACGCCCTCGGGCCCGTGCGCCGCCACCGACTCGACCAGCCGCAGGGCCAGGAACGGTTTCGATTTTCGCTGCACCGCCTTGGCAATCGCCTGCGTCGGTTTGACGCGATCCGCCATTGCGGGTGGGAGGCCGGCGACTTCCGCGATCGTCGCGGCGTGCCCGTTTTCCCAGAAGCAGTGCTCGATATCGCGCTCGGGCAGGAAAGTGATGCGCTCGTCTTCCTCTCCGCGCCGGATGTAGGCGCGAGCCGAGTCCACATAGCGGCGGCCCGCCTCGTCACCGTCGGCAAGCAGGTGCCACTCGATGCCGAACTCGCGGGCAGTGCGGACGAGCGGATCGATCCCGCACTGCGCGAAACCAACCGGACAGATGCCTTCCAGCGGCAGGTCGTAGCCCATCACCTGGGCGACTTGCGGCACGATCCAGAACTCCGATTCTCCTTCGACGAGCAGCCACACCCGCGCGAACATCGCCACGCCGCGATGCATGCGGAGGTGATAGCCGATGCGCCGCAGGTGCTCGCGCGGCAGCGCGCGCGGCCGCAGGCCGGCGGCACGGACGCTGCCCTGGTGGCGGACCAGGCGACGGATGTCTGCGAGCGGCGTCGCAGACAAGAGATCGCCCGACTGGGTCGTGACGATCTTCTGCCAACGGATGCGCGCCAGCAGACGCTCGGCCGCGGCCAGCGTCATCGGGTGCAGGTGCGCTTCGGGATCCTCGATCACCCACAGCGGTTCGACGCCGGGCGCCAGGCCTTCCGGGATGTGGCGGAGCACTGCCGCCAGGAGCAGCAGCGTGCCGAGCCGATCGGCAAAGGTCGGCTGAAGGCCGCGCGCCGCCGCTCGCGGGGATGCCGTGCCGGTCTGGCCGAGAATCTCTCGAATCGAGCTGGCGAGCCCGCCGGCCGCGGGATCGACGTGACGGGGGATCTGCGCCAGCAGCTCGTGCGCGGCCGCGGCACCGCTCGCGATGCACGACTCCGGATCGACGGCTGTGCCGCTCAGGATCCCGTCTGCCGCCTGCAGTATCTGGTGCACCAGGCCCAGGCCCGGACGATCCGCATCCGCGGGGCGATGCCGCGCTAACACCTGCCGCGTCTCATCGTCGAGATGTCCGGTGAGCGTCCCGCCAACGAGCCGGATGAGCGGAGTCGTGGCACGAACGTGAGCGACCACCTGCTGGCACACGGCTGCGTCGGCGACGCCTGGCAGCTCGAAGCGGAGTGTGGGAGCGTCATGACCCGACGCGGGAATCCCGGTCGCGTGGAGTCGAAGCTTTCGTAGGCCGGATCCCGACACGGGCACGGCGTGGCGCAAGATCCCGTGCGAGGCATCGTCCCAATCACCAGGTGCGCGCTCTTCGAACGTCAACGCGATGCGCAGGACGCCGTCCCGGGAAGCGGCGCCACCCCGCTGGTGGAAGTCCGTTCGATCGAACGGCGTCGTCGACGACGAGCCGAGGACGAGCTCCAGGGCCCGGAGCAGGCTGCCCTTGCCGCTGTCGTTTTCGCCGACCAGGGTCGTGCTCGCGCCGAAGCGCACAGACGCGGTGCGGATGGCGCGCAGGTTCTCGACGTGCAGGTCGCGAAGGAACACGGCTGCGCCATTGTACGCACAGGGCTGAGCTAGACTGGCGATTGATGGCGATGGTGGACGATCGCACGGGCCTCGACGCGGCTTCGCTGGCCGCCGGAATCTCCAACCATCTGCAATTCACGCTCGGACGCCTCCCCAATCTCGCCACGCCGTACGACTGCTATCACGCGCTCGCGCTCGCGGTCCGCGATCGGTTGCAGCTGCGATGGGTGCGGACCAGCCAGACTTACCTGGCCGAGCGGAGCCGGATGACCTGCTACTTGTCGGCCGAGTTCCTGCTCGGGCCGCACCTTGGCCAGAACCTGGTGGCGCTCGGCATCGAAGAGGCCGCGCGCGAAGCGGTCGCCTCTCTCGGGCACGATCTCGACGTCCTGCTCGCCGAGGAGGAGGAGCCTGGACTCGGCAATGGCGGTCTCGGCCGGCTGGCGGCCTGTTATCTCGACTCGCTGGCCACGCTGGAGCGTCCGGCAATCGGCTACGGCATCCGCTACGAGTTCGGGATCTTCGATCAGGAGATCCAGAACGGCTGGCAGGTGGAAGTGACCGACAAGTGGCTGCGGCGCGGCAATCCGTGGGAGATCGCCAAGCCGGAGATCGCGTTCTACGTGTTGCTGGGGGGCCGGACGGAGAACTTCCGCGACAGCCGGGGACGCTACCGCGTCCTGTGGGTGCCGTTCCGTGTCGTCAAGGGGACCGCGCACGACACGCCGATCCAGGGCTATCGCACCGGCACCTGCAACACGCTCCGGCTGTGGAGCGCCGAGGCAGTAGAGTCGTTTGACTTCGATGCCTTCAACACCGGCGACTACTACGCCGCGGTGCGCGACAAGATGCAGTCGGAGACGGTGAGCAAAGTGCTCTACCCGAACGACCGGGCGATCGGCGGCAAGCAGTTGCGTCTGTCCCAGCAGTATTTCTTCGTATCCTGCTCGCTGCAGGACATGCTGCGGCGCGTTTCGCTCAACGGCGATTCGGTGTCGCGATTCGCGGATCGCTTCGCGGTGCAGCTCAACGACACGCACCCGGCGTTGGCGGTTCCGGAGCTGATGCGACTGCTCGTCGACGAGCACCAGCTGCCGTGGGACGAGGCCTGGGCAATCACCGTCCGCACGTTCGGCTACACCAATCACACGCTGCTGCCCGAGGCATTGGAGACCTGGCCGGTGGCGATGCTGGCAGATCTTCTGCCCCGCCACCTCGAGATCATCTACGAGATCAACGCGCGTTTTCTCGCGGAGCTCCGGACCCGTTTTCCTGGCGACGAGGCCCGCGTCCGCCGGATGTCGATCATCGACGAGACCGGCGGCCGATCGGTGCGCATGGCCTACCTCGCGACGGTCGGCAGCCACGCGATCAACGGCGTCGCAGCGCTTCATTCCGATCTGCTGAAGTCCAGCCTGCTGCGCGACTTCTACGAGCTCTGGCCGGAGCGCTTCAGCAACAAGACCAACGGCGTCAGCCCGCGCCGCTTCCTCACCGTTTCGAACCCCTCGCTAAGGGGACTGATCACCCGAACCATCGGTGACACCTGGATCGCCAACCTTGACGAGGTGCGGCGCATCGAAGCGCGTGTCGAGGACGCGTCGTTCCGCGACGAGTGGCGTGCGGTGAAGCGCACGAACAAGCAGCGCCTCGCCGAATACATCCACGCCGAGACCGGCATCGAGCTGGACCCGGCCTGGCTCTTCGACGTGCAGGTCAAGCGGATTCACGAATACAAGCGGCAGCACCTGAACGTGCTGCACATCATCGCGATGTACCACCGGCTGAAGACCGACCCGTCGTACGCGCCGCCGCCGCGGGCGTGCATCTTCGGAGGCAAGGCCGCGCCCGGCTACACGATGGCCAAGCGGATCATCCGGGTCATCACCGCCGTCGCCGAGACCATCAATGCCGACCCGGTTGTCAACCCGAGGCTCCGCGTCGCGTTCATCCCTGATTTCAACGTCAAGAACGGCCAGATTATCTATCCGGCCGCGGATCTCTCCGAGCAGATCTCGACCGCGGGCAAGGAGGCGTCGGGCACCGGCAACATGAAGTTCACGCTGAACGGCGCGTTGACTATCGGCACGCTCGACGGCGCGAACGTCGAGATTCGCGAGGCGGTCGGCGCCGACAACTTCTTCCTGTTCGGGCTGACGGTGGAGCAGGTGTCCGCCCTCACCCGGGACGGCTATCGCCCCGAGGATCGGCTGCGCGAAAATCCCAAGCTGGCTGGCGTCCTGGATCTGCTGGCCAGCGGCCATTTCTCGCGGCACGAGCCCGACGTCTTCAGGCCGGTCGCCGACGATCTTCGGAATCACGACCCCTACATGGTGCTCGCCGATTTCGGATCGTACGCGGCCTGCCAGCAGCGAGTCAGCGATGCGTGGATCGATCAGGACCGCTGGACGCGAATGTCTATCCTCAACGCGTCACGAGCCGGGCGGTTTTCCTCGGATCGGGCGATCCGCGAGTACTCCGACGAGATCTGGCACCTGCCCACCATCCGCATCGAGAAAGACTGATCGGTTCGGCAACCCATGGACACATCGCGGAAGATACGCATCGGGATCGTCACCGGGGGCGGAGACTGCCCTGGTCTCAACGCCGTGATCAGGGCCGTTGCCAAGGCGGCCGGGCGCCGGGGCTGGGAAGCGATCGGCGTCCTCGGCGGCTACGAGGGGCTGCTCGAGCCACGGCAGTATCGATCGCTCGACTACCGCGAGCTCGGCGGCCTGCTGAATCGCGGCGGCACGATTCTCGGCACCAGCAATCGCGGGCGGTTCACCGCGAAGGTGGGACATGGCGAGGCCCAGGGCTTGCCTGCCGAGCTCCTCGACGAATCGAAGCAGGGGTTCGAGGCGCTCGGTCTGCACGCACTCGTGGCGATTGGCGGCGATGGCTCGCTCAGCATCGCCCAGCAGCTCTTCGCCCACGGCATTCCGATCGTCGCCGTACCGAAGACCATCGACAACGACCTCGCCGCGACGGTGATGACCTTCGGGTTCGATTCCGCGGTGGCCTGCGCCACCGACGCGCTCGATCGCCTCCACACCACCGCCGAGAGCCATCAGCGTGTGATGGTGCTCGAGGTGATGGGCCGCTACGCCGGCTGGATCGCCATCTACGCCGGCATCGCAGGCGGCGCCGACGTGATCCTGATTCCAGAGATCCCGTTCCGCTACGAACGCGTCTGTGCCAGGATTGCCGAGCGCGAAGCGGCGGGACGTCATTTCAGCATCGTCGTTGTCGCGGAAGGGGCGCGCCCGGACGGCGGCGAGTTCGTGACCAGCGCCGATCAACCAGCCGATCGCGAAGCACGGCTCGGAGGCATCGGCGCGCAGGTGGCAGCTGAAATCGAGCGGCGCACCGGAAAGGAGACACGGTCGATGGTGCTCGGGCACCTGCAGCGCGGCGGACCGCCGACGAATTTCGACCGCGCGTTGTGCACGCTGTTCGGCACGACCGCGGTGGAGCTGATCGCCGAGGGGCGCTTCGGCCGCATGGTCACCTATACCGGAGCGACGCTGGACAGTGTCCCGATTGCCGAGGCCGTCGGACAGTTGAAGCGCGTCCCACCGACTGGCGCTTTCGTGCGCGGGGCGCGCGCGCTCGGCATCGCCCTGGGCGACTGATGGAGCCAATCGCCGAATTCCTCGTCCGGCAGCCGCTGCTGTCCCTGTTCCTGGTCATCGCCAGCGGCTACGCGATTGGCGCCATCAACTTGAAGGGTCTGTCGCTTGGCGTCGGCGCGGTGCTCTTCACCGGCCTCTTCGTCGGCGCACTCGTCCCCAAGGCGCAACCGCCGGCCCTGGTCGGCACCCTGGGACTGGTGATGTTTCTCTACGGCATCGGGGTGCAATACGGACGCCAGTTCTTTGCGGGTCTGGCCGGCCGTGCCGGCCGCCGCTACAACCTCCTGGCCATCATCGCGCTCGCATCAGCGACGGCGACGACCCTGGTCGGCCAGCGGCTGATCGGCGCCTCGACGGCAATGGCGGCGGGGCTCTTCGCCGGGTCGAACACGAATTCGCCGACGTTGCAGGCCGCACTCGAGGCCGCCGGCAACCTGGAACCTGCCGTCGGCTACAGCCTGACGTATCCGTTCGGCATCGTCGGGGTGATCCTCTGCATGTATGTCGTGCAGCTGCTGGTCCGCCCGAAGCTCGAGCCGGCCGCACGGTCCGGTCTTGCAGACCCTTGAAGTTGCCGTTCAATCGGACGAGGTGATCGGCCGGCCGCTCGGCGAGATCCTGCCGGCGCTGCCGGGAGGCGTGCGGGTGCTGGTGGTGCGCGTGAACCAGCAGAACCGCCAGCCGGATACCGAGGCGCTGGTGTCCCGCGGCGACGTGCTGCTCCTCGGCGGGTCCGACGCGAACACGCTGGAGATTGCGCGGGCCTCCCTCGGAGAGCGCGTGCACGACCGTGTCATCACCGATCGGCGCCAACTCGATTTGCTGCGCGCCTTTGTGTCGGCGCCGGGACTCGGTGGCCGGCGAGTTGCCGAACTGCGCGTCCCCGGCGGCCTCGACGTCAGCGTGGCCTTCGTTCAACGCGGCGATACCGAGCTGCTCGTCACGCCGGACCTGACGCTCGAATCCGGGGACCGGGTCGGCGTCCTCGCCCCGCGCGAGGCGTTCCCGGAACTGCGGCGCTTCTTCGGCGATTCGATTCGCGGGACGACGGAGTTCAGCTACGTCGCCCTCGGCACCGGCATGGTACTCGGCGCGCTGCTGGGCAGCATCGCGGTCCCGTTGCCGGTGATTGGTTCGTTCAAGATGGGAGTCTCCGGCGGGTCGCTGCTCGCCGCACTCGTGCTCGGCAAACTCGGACGGACCGGCCCTTTGACCTGGACGATGCCACTCTCGGCAAACCTGACGCTGCGTAACTTCGGATTGTCGGTGTTCCTCGCCCAGGTCGGCATGGCGTCGGGCGGGCCGTTCATCGACGGCGTGGCCTCAGGTGGCCCGGCGTACCTGCTCGCGGGCGCGGCGATCGTGATCGCCCTGTCGATGACCACTTTGCTCGTCGGCCACTACGTGATGCGAATCCCGTTCGACGACCTTCTTGGCATCACGTCGGGAGTGAGCGGCACGCCCGCGATTGTTGCTTACGCCAGCCGGACCTTTCCTTCGGACCGGGTGGAGATTTGCTACGCGATGATCTTCCCGGCCGCCACCATCCTGAAGATCGTCATCGCCCAGGTGATGATTGCGTTGGCGAGGGGCGGCTGATGGTCGTGGCGAGCGCGTGGTGGTCGGAGATCGCCATCGGCTGAATCGCGGTCGCACCTGCAGCCAACCCGCGCACGAAGATCCAGTCGAGCTGCATGCCAAGCGCGTCGTGGGTTGCGACGTGTCCAGTGATGGCCGACTGGAAGCCTCTTCCCTGCATGAAGCGCAGCAGGCCGTGTCGCTGTTGGCTGGAGAACGGGATCGGAATCGTGTGGAACAGCCACAGGTTGTCGTTGGTGTTGAAATCGCCGCCGACGATGGCCGGATTCGCGCTGGCGTCGATGTCGTCCATGACCGCGCTGAGCTGCTCGACTCGGTCGGCGATGTTGATGCGCGTATCCAGGTGAACGTCGTACACCAGGATCCGGCCGGCCGGCGTCTCGACCGCTACCCCGAGCGCGATGCGATGCCGGCTGCGAAAACTGAGGTCGAACCGCTTCAAGGGCAGGACGTGCGGCTCTTCGAGCGGCTCGCGTGCGAGGATGGCGAGGCCCATGGTCCGGTGAGCGTCGAGTGCGAACGCTGGACGAAACGCCGCGTGCAACCCGGTCTTTTCGGCCAGGCGCGAGGCGACGTCACTGCCGCCATCCCGCTCGATGACTTCCTGAAGAAGAACGAGGTCGGCGCCCGGGACGAGCTGCCGCTCGGCAAGCTCGGCGGCGATCGTGTCGATGTCTTCGCGCATCGCGAGGTTGAGGGAGACGATCCTCAACGAGGCCGAACTGGGCGCCGTTGGATTGGGACGAGCGCCCGGAACCGCGCCCCACAGCAGCAGCGCACAGGCAATCGCGAGAAGCCGTACCAACATCGATCTCCTGCTCAAAACGCAACAATCAGGCCGGCCGTCAGGTCCGCCTGATACGTCGGCGAAATGTTGAACGCGATCGCGCAACCGAAGCCGCCGCAGACGCCGGCTCCGCCGAGGTTCACGATCGTCATGTAGCCCCGCGCGTCGAGCCGCAGCCCGAGGTTGCGGGTGAGATTGGCCTTCACCCCCGCCCCGGCGCCAATCGCAAAGCGCACTTCCGTGTCGCCGGGCACGGCGTAGCGAGTGATGCCGAGCAGCCCCGAAAGAAACGGGCGGGCGCGGTCGTTGGTCAGGTCCTGGGTGCCGCCCACCATTATCTGATCCACCTGGGCGTGGACGTAGGACGGCGGATCGAAGTCGCTCGAGCGGACCTTGAGCCTGGCCTCCTCGTGGCTGTAGAGCGCTTCGAACTTGAGGCCGTCGGCGGGAGGACCGTACACCACGTCCACGATCGCGCCGAAGCTCGGTCCCCCATCGTCGTCCACAACCGGCCCGGCCGTGACCTGCGAGATGCTGCCGCCGACCCGGTATCCGTAGAAGGGGCTGATCTCGACGGTCTGCGCCTCAGTCGAGGCCGCGGTCGCGAGCACCAGGAGAGCGCTCGCCACCAGAAGCACGAAGATGCGACAGCGTTGGCCCACGAGAGAAGGATAACGAGTTGGAAACCTTGCGGCCGCCGAGGGGGTCAGGCCGGGCCGGTAGCACCCGGCCGCTTGTGGCGATACATCGCGGCGTCGGCCGCGTTGACCAGCCCCTCGAGGGTCAAACGGTTCCCGCTGTCGTAGCGCGACACGCCGATGCTCATCGCCAGCGGGTAGGCCAGACCCGACCCGCCGTTGAACTTGTCGACGTGCCACTTCAGGCGGTTGGTGATGGTGGCGATGTCGTCGGGCGGGACGATGACCAGGGCAACGAACTCATCGCCGCCGATTCGGGCGAGGACGTCCGCGGCCCGGAACGAGTTCTTCATCGCCTCGGCAGCGGCGACGATCAGCGTCGAACCGGCATCGTGCCCGTGTTCGTCGTTGATCACCTTCAGCCCGTCGATGTCAACGTAGAAGACCGCTGCGCCCTTCTCGTGGGTCACGGCGTCCTGCAGCACCCGTGAGCCATTCACGAGAAAGCCTCGCCGGTTGAGGAGACCGGTGAGATCGTCGGTCATCGCCAGCTGGCGCAGCTGCAGCTCGGCTTCGCGCAGCTCGGTCACGTCCTGGGCGTGCCCGAGCACGTACGATGGCTTTCCGGGTTCGTCGATGCGAACGTTGCGGTACTTCCAGGCCAGCTCGCGCCCGTTCGCCGCCTGCACGTACATCATTCCGGAGTCGTGGCCGACGTGCTCCATCCGCTCGAGGTAGAGCGAGAACACCTCGCGCGAAATCGGACTGAGCACGGCGCGCATGGTCTGTCCGATCACCTGCTCGGCGGTGTAGCCGGTCATCGCGAGTGCCGCCTGATTGACCGACAGCAGCCGCCCTTCCATGTCGTGAGTGCAGATCAGCCCCTGACCGCTCTCGACCAGATGGCGATAGCGTTGTTCGCTTTCGGCGAGGCGCGCCTGCGCGTCGTGAAGGTCCGTGACATCGACGGCGACGCCGCCGACCAGGTGCCGTCCGTCGGGACCCGGGAATGGGAACCGCACGATCTTCCATTGAGCGGCGGCGGTGCCTTGGAGCGGCACTGGCGGTGCTGCTCTCGAGCGGCGATCCGGTCTCGAGCACCCGCGCGTCGTGCCTCCGGACCGTATTAGCGAGATCCGCCGGCAGCCACGCCCCAGCCTCGCGCCCTTCGACGTCGGCGGCCCGGACGCCGAAGAGCTCCTCCATGGCGGGATTGATGTACAGGTAGCGTCCCGCTTCATCCTTGACGAAGACCACGATCGGGCTGTGGTCGAGAAACGACTTCAGCAGCTCGCCGTCGAACTCGGCCCGGAAGGTACGCCGGTCATCGTCCATTGGTGTCGACTCGCTCCGCTTACGATTTGAGGCGGATGCGTGGGGGGCACAGCCGCGCTAGAAGCGTAACAGACTTGATGCTGGGGTGGCGCCTCGCGTCGTCCTCGTCCTGCCTCTTATCGGTCTGAATGTTCTGGCCGTCAAGGCTCAGGCGTCTGCTTCACGTTCCTTCACTGCCTGGTTCGGCTGCGCATCGAGCAGCCTGTTGGTAGACTGCGCGCGCATGCGCTTCTCGATTCACCTGCTGAAAGTGCTGGTCGTGGCAGCGGGCCTTTGGCCTGCCTCGCCCGTTGGCGCACAACCGGCCCAGGTTCCTGCCGTGGGAATTCAGGGACGGCTCCAATCGTTTGCCAAGTCAAGCGCCCGGACCGTCGCGGCCGACGCCATGGGGCTGACGCAATCCGGCAGGCAACTCTGGGCGCTGGAGCCGTCGACCGCGGCCGACCCGTCGAAGCCGATGCTGGTGATCGTCGCGGGCCTCGACGATCAGGCAAACGGCGCCGGGGTGGTGCTCCAGCTCCTGGAGTGGTGGTTCGGCAATCCCGCCGCGGCGCCGCTCCGGCAGCGCTGGCAGATCGCGGCGTTGCCGTGCGCGCGGCCGGAATCGTGCGGGGAGGGACCGACGACGGCGCCCGGCGAGCCACTCGCGTTTCCGCCTGCCGGCTCCTTCTTCGATGGCAAGGTCGATCCAACGCCGCAGTACGTGTGGCGCTGGGTGACGATGCAGGCGCCAACGGTGGTGGTGGACGTGCGCGGGTCTGCGCTGCCGCCGGCGTGGGAAGCGAACACGCTGGCGATGCCGCTCGTGAGCGGGGCTGCGCCCGCCCAGGCCGGTACGCTCGCCGCCGCGCTCGATACGGCAGGCAAGGGAGCGGCGTGGTCGGCGCCGGTGGCTGCGCTGCGGCTGACCTCCAGCCCCGATCTCGCCGCCGAAGCGCTGCGCCGCATGCTCGGGCGCGCAGCCAGCGCCGCGTCGCCGCTGCGCACGACGATGGTCACCCGCGCCGCCCGCCAGCCGCTCGATGTCGCGCGGCTTCTTGCGCCGAAGTACCCGGCGCAGCCGATCATGAGTTACATCCCGGCGCTCGCCTGGTCGGGGTCGCTCCGCCTGGCCCAGATGACCGGCGAGACCAGGTTCCGCGACAAGCCTCTCGCGGACATGGCGCCGTTTCTCAGCGGAAAGACACCGGCGATCGCCGAGCCGTACCTTCTCACCAGCCTCGCCGGCCACCTCGCGTTCGCGGACCTCGCGGCGATCGACGGCAACCAGGACGCGGGAGCGCTGGCGCGGAAGGGCGCCGACTTCATCCTGCCCGAAGCCCCGGGAGAGATCGTGCGCTTCCCGCGGAAGTGGACCGACGACATGTTCATGGCAACGAGCGTGCTCGCCCGCGTCAGCGCGCTGACGACCGACGAGCGGTACGCCACCGCGGCGGGGCGCTTGCTGACGACCTACGCCGCCGATCTGCAGCGTCCCGACGGCGTCTTCATCCACGCGAAGGAGGGACCGCATGCCTGGGGACGCGGCAACGGCTTTGCCGCGTTCGGCCTGATGGAGGCGCTGACCTATCTGCCGGCGGGTTGGTCCGACCGGGCCGCCGTGCTCGCGAGCTACCAGAAGCTGATGAAGGGTCTGGCGGCGCAGCAGGCGCCGGACGGCATGTGGCGCCAGGTCGTGGACGAACCGGGCAGCTATCGCGAGTTCACCGTGACCGCGATGGTGCTCACGGCCCTCGCTCGGGGTGTGCGGCTTGGCTGGCTCGAGCCCGGCGAGTTCCGGCCGGTGGCCGATCGCGCCTGGCGCGGTCTCCTGGCGCGCATCGCGGAAGACGGGACGCTGCTGGACGTGTGCACGGGGACCGGATCGGGCCCGACGAAGGAGTACTACCTTACGCGCGCGGGGCTATCCGGACCGGACGATCGCGGCGGCGCCATGGGCCTCACCGCCGCGATCGAGATGGAAATGCTGCGTGGGCGATCGCGCTAGCTGAGTGTCGCGCCGGCGGTGGCTGAAAATGGCACTCAAAGCCATTCTAATCAGGCCCGTTTCTGCCATTTCTCCGCCGAGGTCGACAGGCCGTTGTGAAACGCGAACACCACCAGGCCCAGTCGATCCGGTACCTCCAGCTTGGAGAAGATCGACGTAAGGTGATGCCGCACCGTCACGTCCGCGATCGTCAACCGCTCGGCGATCTGCTTGTTCTTCATCCCCTGCGATACCAGGCGAACCACTTCGCGTTCGCGACGTGTCAGGTTGTCGATGCGGGCCCCGGCGTTGTTGCCGGCGGCGCCGGCCGCCACCGACGTGACCAGCTCGGCCACGAGCTTGCGCTCCATCCAGACGTCGCCGCCATGCACGTACTCGATGGCCCGGAGCAGCGTCTCGACCGGGTGGACCAGGTCCACGATGCCGCGGGCGCCGTGGCGAATCGCCTGGCGGTGCAGATCCGGATCGGCGAGGCCAGTCAGCACCAGCACCCGCGCCTGCGGGCCGGCTGCCGCCAGCAGCGGCCCGATCGCATCCAGCCAGAGGTCGGTGTCCGGGTGGGACTCGAACACGATCACGTCCGGCGCATGCTGCGCCGCCAGCGCCACCGCTTGCAGGCGGTTTCCGGCGTCGCCCAGCACCAGGAACGGTTTGTGGTCGGCGATGAGGCGGACCAGTGCGGATCGGGTCAGCGTGTGCCGGCTGACCAGCAACAATCGAATGGGGGAGTGGGGGGCATCCATTTGGGTGATCGCTCAGTGAGTGGGCTTCGAAGTCCTCCTGACGGCTCAAACGCCGAATCGACGAAAAGCGAACACCACGAGTTGACGTACCTGGATATGCGACGTCAGCCGCCGGAAGGGGTCATAACACCGGGTAAGCTAGCCCGATGCGCGCGTGTTTCTTACCCACGGCTTCGCGGCACCGAAGAGCCAGCCGACACGTGATAGCCTTCGCCGCAGGGCTCCGGGGGGCTTGGGATCCGGGGGCTGGGCGGAGAGGCTTGGGAATAAGGGGTGCTCGATGACAACTCGTAACCTTCGGATCGGAACAGTACTGGCGGTGTCGCTGCTCTTGATCGCGGGCGCTCGCTTCGATCTGCGGGCGCAGGGAAGCGGGCCGTACTTTCCGCCGGCCGGGACATGGGCGAAGAAGGCACCGGCCGAGCTCGGGATGGATCCCAAGCTGCTGGCCGACGCGGTGGCGTTCGCCCAGAGCCGCGAGTCCGAGCGCGAGATGGACTTCTCCGACCAGGAACGCATCTTCGGATCGCTGCTCGGGTCGGTCCCGACCCGCCGCGCCAAGACCAATGGCCTGGTCGTCTACAAGGGTTACATCGTCGCAGAGTTCGGCGATACCACCTGGGTGGATCCGACCTACTCGGTTGCCAAGAGCATGATGGCCAGTGTCGCGGGCATCGCCGTCCGCGAAGGCAAGATCAACGTGGACGATCCGGTCGGCACGCTGGTGAAGGACGGCGGCTACGACTCCCCGCGCAACTCGCAGGTCACCTGGAAGATGCACCTCCAGCAGGAGACCGAGTGGGAAGGCAACATGTGGGGCAAGAACGACGACTTCGTCGGCACGGAACAGTTCGGCGAAGGCGAGCGGAAGCCGCGCGAGCGGCAGCGCCCCGGCACCTATTACGAGTACAACGACGTCCGCATCAACCGCCTGGGCCTGTCACTGCTCCGCGTCTTCAAGAAGCCGGTCCCCGAGGTGTTCCGGGACGAGATCATGGATCCGATCGGCGCCTCCAACGCGTGGAAGTGGGTGCCATATCACAACAGCTACGTGGACATCGACGGCAAGCGCCTGCCATCGGTGAGCGGCGGGACGCGATGGGGCGGCGGCGTGTGGATCAATTCGTGGGACATGGCGCGCTTTGGCTATCTCTGGCTGCGCGGCGGCAAGTGGGGCGACCGGCAAATCCTGCAGCCGGCGTTCGTCAAGGCGGCCATTACGCCGAGCAAGGTCGCCAACAGCCCCGATTACGGGTACCTGTGGTGGCTCAACACGCAGGGCAAGAACTATCCCGGCCTGCCGCCGACGGCGTTTGGCGCCAAGGGGGCCGGCAGCAACACCATCACCATCTCGCCCGACCACGACCTGGTGGTGGTGTGGCGGTGGCATCGCGGAAATGAAGCCGAGTTTGCCAAGCGCGTGGTGGCCGCCATCTCCGAGAAGTCGACTGCCGGCGTGCGCCAATAGAGTGTCGGCGTCCCACTGACGATTGGCGACGGACAATTGACGATTTATTGACGCATTCACGATTGGCGATTGCGCCATTCGACTGACGATCCCGGCATTTAGGGATTTGCGATTGTAGGAATCACGATTGGAGACTGAGGGGCGGAGCTCGCGAATCGAAAATCGAGATTCCCCCGGATCCCGCAATCGCCAATGCCCCAATCGCCAATCGAATGGCGCAATCTTCAATCGCCAAATCGTCAATAAATCATCAATCGTCAATCCTCAATCGCCGATGAACGCGGGCCGACGGAAACCCGCGCGCGTGTCGGTCTAACAAGTGGGGTTCCGTCGGCCGCCGACTCTCCGGGGGGAGATCGGACCGCGATTGCCACCGCGGCAGCCGCCAGCGGAACCCCTCTCCCACCCTTCGTCCCCGCCGAATTCTTCGCTCCTGTTGACATTCGACAAGGGTCGTCCCATGCTTTTGTAGACGCCCGACAGGAATCCCCGCCTTGGCTCGCGCGACGTCCGCGAGCCTTCGGCGAGGCTGGCTGCGGACCCCGAGAACCTCGAGAACCCCGAGAACCCCGAGAACCTCGAGACCCCCGAGAACCTATGCCGCCCCGTCCCCTCGACCTGCTGCAAGGCACCCTGGACCTCCTCATCCTGCGCACGCTCGATCTCGGCCCGATGCACGGCTGGGGCATCTCGCAGCGCATCCAGCAGTTGTCCGCCGAGGTGCTGCGGGTCAACCAAGGCTCGCTCTACCCGGCCTTGCAGCGGCTCGAGAGCGCCGGGTGGGTCAGCTCGGAATGGGGCGCGTCCGAGAACAATCGTCAGGCGAAGTTCTACCGCCTGACCAAGGCCGGCCAGAAGCAGCTCCGCGCCGAAACCGAGTCGTGGCTTCGCATGAGTGAAGCAGTCGGGCGCGTCCTCGCCGGCGGGGAGAGCCCATCATGAGCGCGCTCGGCAACTGGTGGCGGAGCGATCGGGTCGAACGGGACATGGACGCGGAGTTCGCGTACCACATCGATCGCGAGACCGAGAAATGGGTGGCGGCGGGCGTGCCGCCCGAGGAGGCGCGCAGCCGCGCCGAGAGGAGTTTTGGTCCCATGGACAAGCACCGCGCCGACGTCAGGGAGGCCAGCGGCATCAGCTGGTTCGACGAACTGCTCCAGGACCTGCGCTACGGCCTTCGCAGCCTGGCGCGCAATCCAGGGTACGCGACGCTCGCCATCGTGACTCTTGGCCTGGGCATCGGCGCCAACACCGCGATCTTCAGCGTCATCAACGGCGTCCTGCTCAAGCCGCTTCCCTACGAGCACGGCGATCGGCTGATGGTGGTGCGCCAGTCCGCGCCGCTAGCGGGACAAGCGACCACGGGCGTGGCCATCGCCGAGTACTTCGACTATCGCGACCAGGCCCGTGACGTGTTCGATGGGATGGTCGAGTACCATCAGATGAGTTTCGACCTCCTCAATCGCGGCGAGCCGGATCGCGTGAACACCGGCGTCGTCTCCGCCAACTTCTTCGATCTGCTCGGCATCAAGCCTATTCTCGGCCGCACCTTCGTTGCCTCCGACGATCAACCCGGGGCCGAGGCGGTGCTGGTCCTGAGCCACACCTACTGGCGGACGCGATTCGGCGGCGACGCCTCGATCATCGGCCAGGTCTTCGAGATGAACGATCGGCCGCATCGCGTCATTGGCGTGCTGCCCAACGTGCCGCACTATCCGCAGGAGAACGACGTCTACATGCCGGTGCTCGCGTGTCCGTTCCGAGCCGCGGCGGAGCGGAACATCAACCAGAACCGGCGGGCGTTCGGCGCCTTGAGCGTGTTCGGCCTGGTGAAGGAAGGGCATTCACACGAGGAAGCGGGCGCGAGCATTGCCACGATCAACCGCCGCTTCACTGCCGATCACTCCGGCGTCTACCGCGTCGCCAGCTCCGGCTTCCAGGCGACGGCCGTTGACGTCCGCACCGCCCTCACGCAGGGCGCCCGCGATCTGCTCCTGATCCTGCTCGGCATCACCAGCCTCGTACTGCTGATTGCCTGCGCGAACGTTGCCAACCTCACACTTGCGCGGATGCTGGGCCGCGATCGTGAGCTGGCGCTGCGCACCGCGCTCGGAGCCGGTCGGGGCCGCCTGATTCGACAGCTCCTCACCGAAAGCACGCTGCTCGCCGTCGTCGGGGGCTTTGTCGGCGTGGTGTTCGCGTGGGGCACGGTGGGCATGCTGACCCGTTTCGTCGCGCGGTTCACGCAACGGACCGGTGAGGTGGCGCTGGATCCGGCGGTCCTGTTGTTCACGCTCGGAGTGTCGATTGTGACCGGCGTGCTCTTCGGGACGTTGCCGGCGCTCGCCACGCGTGTCAACCTGACCTCGGCGCTCAAGCAGGGAAGCAGTCAGTCCGGAGCGGGAGCGGCGAAACATCGCCTGCAGGGCGCCCTCATCGTGGCGCAAGTGGCAATCTCTGTGACGCTGCTCGTCGGCGCCGGACTGCTTCTGGCCAGCTTCTACCGTCTCCAGCGTGTTGATCCCGGTTACCGCTCCGACGGCGTGCTGTCGGCGCAGGTCTTCGGCAACTTCTCGCGCTACGGGAACATCGACGCGCTGCGGCGGCTCTACCTGCCAATCCTCGATCGTCTCGAGGGTCAGCCCGGCGTGATGTCGGCGGCTATCACCAACGCGGTCCCGCTCGCCGGGTCGGCGCCGGGCACCACCCGCTTCGACATCGACGGCCAGGTGACCGACGATCCGGACCGCCGGCCGACGACGGACGTGCGCATCGCGAGCGATCGGTACTTCGAAACGATCGGCATTCCGACAGTCAACGGGCGCGCCTTCAACCCGCTCGATACCGCTGAGAGTTTGCCGGTGGTCGTCATCAATCGCTCTATGTCGCGCTATTGGGAGAATCGCGATCCGGTCGGCAGCCGCATCTCGCTCAACCGCGGTGAAACCTGGCTGACGGTGGTCGGAGTGGTGGGCGACGTGCGGCAGTTCGGCCTGGCGCAGGAGACGGTCGCGCAAATCTACATTCCGCTCACTCAGGCGCCGACCGGATTCGCGGGGCAGGTGCTGGTCCGGACCGCATCCGAACCCTCGGCATTCGCGACGGCGCTGCGCACGACGGTATATGCAGTGGACCCGAACCAGCCGGTGGAGAGCATCCAGACGCTGAACGATCTTCGAACCGAAGCCCTGGCCGCGCCGCGACTGACCGCGACGCTGCTCGGCGTCTTCGCCGCACTGGCGCTGCTGGTCACGCTGGCCGGCATCGGCGGCGTGATCGCGACGTCGGTCACGCAGCGGACCCGCGAGTTCGGCGTCCGTATGGCGCTCGGCGCGAGCCGCGCGGCGGTCCTGGCGATGGTGGTCCGTCAGGGCCTCACGCTCGTCGCGACCGGCCTCGCCATCGGCATCGTCGCGGCCGCGATCGCGGGCCGCGTGCTGTCGAGCTATCTCTATCAGACTGCCCCGCGCGATCCGTGGATCATCGCCGGTGTCGCCGTCGCATTCCTCGGCGCCGCGACCCTGGCGTGCCTCGCCCCGGCCCGGCGAGCGACGACGGTAGATCCACTGATCGCGCTCCGGACCGAGTAAAGAGAAACCACGAAGGCTCGAAGGACATGAAGGAGTCCGTGCTGTCTTCGTGCCCTTCGTGTCTTCGTGGTGTCTCTTTCGCAGTTCAGCGTGACATCGTCTTGTAGACGACGCCGCCTTTCATGACGAACTGCACTCGTTCGAGCTCGCTGATGTCGGCGAGCGGATCCTTCGCCACCGCGATCAGATCGGCGTAGTAGCCAGGCTGCAGCGTGCCGACGCGATCGCCCCAGCCCATGGCCTCGGCGGCGATCCGTGTCGCCCCTTCGATGGCTGCCATCGGCGGCTGGCCGAGCCCGACGCGGAGCTTGAACTCGCGGGCGTTCTCGCCGTGAGGAAACACGCCGGCATCCGTGGCAAACGCGATCGGGAGCTGCTGGGCGAGCGCGATCTTGAAGGCGCGCTCGGCCGTGCCGGCGAGCGCTTTTTCACGCTCCACCTGGTGCGCGGGAATGTGCAGCGCCTCGTTGTCGTTGACGATCGTGTGCCCGACATACAACGTCGGCGCGAAGTAGGCGCCCTTCTGCTTCAGCAGGCGCGCGCCTTCTTCGTCGAGCATGCTGCCGTGGTCGATCGTGCGGACGCCGGCCCTCAACGCCGCCTTGATGCCCTCGGTGCCGTGCGCATGGGCGGCGACGAACTTGCCCCAGCGCGTCGCCTCTTCGACGGCCACCGCCAGCTCCGCGTCGGAATACTGCTGTGCGCCCGGCGGGATCCCCTTCGACATCACCGCGCCGGTTGCCAGGATCTTGATGAAGTCGGCGCCGTTCTTGAGGTTGGTGCGGACCGCCCGGCGGACCTCGTCGACGCCGTCGGCGAGATTCCGGACGATTGGGACGTCCACGTAGATCGAGAACTGGCGGGCATCGCCGGCGCCGCCGGTCGCCGACACGTAGTTGCCGGCCACCTGCAACCGCGGGCCGGGGACCGAGCCCTTCTCGATCGCGTAGCGAAGATCGATATCCACGTATGGCCAGGTCGGCCCCATGTCGCGGGTCGTGGTGAAGCCGGCCATCAGCGTCGTGCGCGCGTTCACCGCGCCGTAGATCGCGGCCCGGCCCGGCGTGGTGGTGAGCAGGTTCGATTCCCAGTTGGTGCCGACTTCGTCGGTGAGATGGGTATGGAGATCGATCAGGCCGGGCAGGACCGTCGCCGAGCCCAGGTCGATGACGGTGTCCGCGGTCATGCCGGCAGCGGGCCCGACGCGCTCGATGCGATCGCCGCGTATCAGCACCGCGGCGTTGGCGAGCGGCGCGCCGCCGCGGCCGTCGATGAGCCGCGCCGCCTTGACGAGCGTCGTCCCGGCGGGTGGCGATTGACGCGCCGAGGCGGATGTGACTGCGACAGCCAGCGCGAGAGCAAGAGGGCCGACGAAGCGAAAAGGCGATGGAGGAGTCATGGCGGCGGGCACGTTATCACGAGCCGCGGCTGTCCTTTGGCCTTGCAAGCCATCAGGTGGGAGCTATAATAGCCATATGAACAGCGTCAACATAGCCGACCTCAAGAACAATCTGTCGCGCTATCTCGCGAGGGTTCGAGAGGGCGCCGAGTTGACGGTGCTCGATCGAGATACGCCGATTGCCCGGATTCTGCCGTTCGCACCACGGCCGGTCGCCGGCGTCAGTGACGCGGGAGCGACGACCGCAGAGCGCGAGGCGGCGCGGGCTCGTATCGAGGAGCTGCAGCGCCTGGGTATTCTCGGTCCTGGAGATCCGCACGGCCTGGCGGAACTGGCGCGGACACGTCCACCCGTGAAGCTCCCGAAGGGCACGCCGAGCGCAGTTGACATCTTGATCAGGATGCGGCGCGAGAGCTCGCGGTGAGGTTCTGGGATAGCTCCGCACTCGTGCCGCTCGTCCTCGACGAGCCATCGTCCGAGGACGTACGACGCCTGATGCGCGAGGACGGAGAGGCCATCGTGTGGATGCTGACCTCAGTCGAGCTGCTGTCCGCGGTGGCGCGCGTGGAGCGCTCGTCGCAAGGGCTTGACGATCTGTTGAGTGGCGCGCGCCGGGACGCACTCGACCGCGTCAGGCGCTGTCACCCGGTCACCCAGGTCGAGGCGGTTCGTCAGCGCGCCGAGCGGCTGGTGAGCGTCCACGCGCTCACCGCCGCCGACGCCCTGCAGCTTGCGGCCGCCCTCGTCGTCTCGCGGGAGCAGCCCGAGACGCTCGAGTTCGTCACCCTCGACAAGGTGCTCGCCCGCGCCGCCCGTCTCGAGGGCTTCCCAGGTACTCGGCGTCTAGCGGTACTTCTCACCTCTTACATCCGAGCTCTCGCTTCAGGCTGCGAAGCAGCCTGCTACCCGCCGCCCTGCCAGCGCTTGATCACGTCCAGCGGGTAGAGGAGCATGATGATGTTCAGGGTCAGGTTGTCGCGGATCATGTAGCCGACGAACAGCTCCATGAAGGCGACGAACCCGGCGCTGAGCGCCAGCGGCGCGGCGCTTGCCAGCCAGAACCCGAAGACCATCGCGCCAATGTCGGCGACGGAGTTGATCACACTGTCGCCGTAATAATCGAGGGCGATAGTCGCTTCGCGGTAGCGATTGATCACCATCGGCGTGTTCTCGATGACCTCCCAGGTCGCTTCGAGCGCCAGGGCAATCAGGAAACGCGTGCCGATCGGGACCCGACGTGCGACCAGCCACAGCAGCGCATAGAACCCGAT
Source organism: uncultured Acidobacteriota bacterium (assembly GCA_963709325.1). Taxonomy (GTDB): domain Bacteria; phylum Acidobacteriota; class Vicinamibacteria; order Vicinamibacterales; family UBA2999; genus VFZN01. The sequence continues at coordinate 3,949,143 of CAVPVV010000003.1, forward strand.
GCCGTGGATCACGTGCGACGGCGTGTACCAGTCGGTGAGGTGCTGCGAGTTCTCGGAGCTCATCACGACGCCATGCCACAGCTTGACGTAGCCGCATTTGCAGTACGGCACGTGCCCCATCGCCAGCAGGATTGCGGCACTCGAGATGACGATGGCCGCGGCCGCAAGGCCAATGCGCGTCTGCTCTCTGGTCACAATAGCGGCACCCGTCGCACCTGTCGCACCCGGGTGTTACTTGTCGAGAGCCTCGATCGTCGCGGTGGATGGTCCGCGCATCTTCTGCAGCCGCGCCGCCGCCTGCTCGGCCTGGCGCCAGGCCCGCAGCACGTTGAGGCCGAGGATCTTCTTCACGTCCTCGTCCTTGTAACCCCGTTTCAGTAGTTCCGCCGTCAGATCGGGGTACTTCGAGACGTCCTCGAGCCCCTGCACGACTTGAGTGATCCCGTCGAAGTCGCCGCCGAGCCCGATGTGATCGATACCGGCGACCTTGCGGATGTGGTCGATGTGATCGGCGACCTGCTGGAGCGTGGCCCGCGGCGCCGGGTGCTCGGCTCGCCACCGCTCCATCCCTGCGTTCACATAGGCGGTGTTACCAGGGAACTGGCCCCGCAGCGACTCCTGTTGCGCCGTCTCGAGCTGGTTCCAGTCGGCCACCGCCTGCGAAATGAACCCGGGCACGAACGTGACCATCACCACGCCGCCGTTCTTCGGCAGCAGCTGCAGCACATCGTCCGGCACGTTCCGCGGCACGTTGCAGATGGCCCGCGCCGACGAGTGCGAGAAGATGACCGGTGCCTCGGCAATCGCGAGCGCGTCCTTCATCGTGTCGGGTGAGGTGTGGCTCAGGTCCACGAGCATTCCGAGACGGTTCATCTCCCGGACCACTTCCTCGCCGAACTTCGAGAGGCCGTTCAGTTTGGGCTTGTCGGTGGCCGAATCCGCCCACGGCACGTTCTGCGAGTGGGTGAGCGTCATGTAGCGGGCGCCCAGCGCGTACATCTGGCGCAGTGTGGCGAGTGAGTTGTCGATGGAGTGCCCGCCCTCCATCCCGATCATCGAGCCGATTCGCCCGGCCTTGAAGGCTCGCTCCGCAGCGTCGGCGGTCGGCGCGAGCTCGAAGGTCTCGGGCCACCGCTTCGTCATCCGGTGAACGATGTCGATCTGTTCCAGGGTGGCGCGGACCGCATCCTTGCCCTGCATCTCGGCGGGAACGTAGACCGACCAGAACTGCGCGCCGAGGCCGCCGCGACGCAGACGCGGGATATCGGTCATCAGCGAAGGGACCGGCTCGGTGATGTCCGCCTTGTTGAAGTCGCCGCCGACGTCGCGCTCCCTGAGCGCCCACGGGTAATCGTTGTGGCCGTCGATGAGCGGTACTTCCTTGTGCAGCGCCCGCGCTCGGGCGGCGTAATCCTGTGCCGCGACCGGCAACACGGCGGCTACGGCGCCGAACACACCCAGGGCCCAGGGAAGGAAAGGGATCAAGCGCATGGGTGAATTGTACCGTCAAGGCAGAAGGCAGAAGGCAGAAGGCAAAACTTGCTGGCTTCGTTCTGCCTTGTGCCTTCTGCCTTTTGCCTTCACAGGCGCAGCAGGGTCTCCCGGAGGATGCGCGATTGCAGCCGGCTGACCGGCAGCGACTGGCCGTTGTTGAGGGTCACCTGGTAGGTCCCGCCGGGCATCGCGCTCACCCGTTGGATGTGGTCCAACGCCGCGAGAGTGCCCCGGCCGAGGCGTACGAAGCGGCGTGGATCCAGACGTGCAGCCAGAGCGTGCAGGGGATGGACCAGGGTGTAGCGATCGTTCGCGGTCGTCGTCAGGTGCAGGATCTCGCCGTCGGCGACGATTGACGCGACCTGCCGGACCGGCAGGATGACGACGTCGTCTTTCGCGCGGACCGGAATCCGCTCGAGATACTGTTTCCGGGTCGCCGCGTCGAATGCGGCGGAGGCCGCCGCCAGGTGCTTTCCGCGATCGCCGCTTGCCTCGCGCTCGCGGGCCCGCTCGATCGTCGCCGCGAGCCGCTCGCGCCCCACCGGCTTCAGCAGGTAGTCCACCGCGTTCAATTCGAACGCCTCCACCGCGAACTCGTCGTAGGCGGTGACGAACGCCACCATCGGGGCCGCTCCGGCCTTCAGCAGCCGTGCGGCGTCGAGCCCGCCGAGTTCCGGCATCTGGAGGTCGAGCAGCGCCAGCGACGGCTTCGTCTCGGCAATCAGGTCGAGCGCTTCACGGCCGTTCGATGCTTCGCCGACCACCTCGACGTCCGGGAACGTCTTCAGGAGGTTGCCAAGGAACCGGCGGGCCGGCCGCTCATCGTCCGCGAGGACGACTCGCAACGGCTTGGGCATGCAATTCCTCCGGGTGAACGGACGCATCGGTCAGCGGGAGCATGATCGTCGCCACGGTGTACCCGCGCTCGTCGGCGGACAGGGTGAAGCTGGCTTTCTCGGCGTAGTGACCCTGGAGCCGCCGGCCGACGTTCTCGAGCCCGACGTGGTCGCCATCGCGGAGGCGCGGCTCCGACAGCGGCGCTCCGGTGTTGCGAACGACGATGCGAAGGCGAGTCGAAGCGTCGTCCGGATCGGCACGGTCGGCGATGATGTCGACGTCGCCGCCGCTCGCGCTCGGCGCGACACCGTGCTTGATGGCGTTCTCGACGAGCGGCTGGACGATCAGAGACGGGATGGCGACGCTGCGCAGCGAGTCGGGCACCTCGACCCGGACCCGCAGGCGCTCCTCGAACCGTTCCCGCTCGATGTCGAGGTAGTGCTCGACGAGGTCGATTTCGCGGCCGAGCGTGGTGAACTCTCCCTCCGGCCGAAGCACGCCGCGCAACAGCCGCGTCAGCCGGAGCAGTGTGTCGAGTGCCCGCGACGGCGCCGAGTCGATCAGGTAGCCGATCGTGGTGAGCGCGTTGAAGAGGAAGTGCGGGTTGATCTGCGCCCGCAACGCCTTCAGCTCGGCTTCGGCGGCGAGCTTCAGCATCTCCTCTTCGCGCAGCTGGGTCTCGTAGCGCTCGAGCGTGAGCCGGATTGCGTCGATGCGGCGCGCCGCCATCACCGCAACCGCGTCGAATAGCGCCTCGTCGTCGGAGAGCAGCCGCCGGCCGCCGGTTAACTCGCCGACATGGATGAACAGGTGCGGTCGATCCGTGGTCGCCACGATCGCCGTGCGAGACGGAACGGCGCCGGTCCGCACGACCTGCCAATCGGATTCCCGCTGATGTCCGTCGAGGGCGGCCTGCTGTTCGTTTGTCCACCAGACCTCGCGAGCGCTGAAGATCGCGGCCAGCCGTTGGCAGACGGTGTCCATCACGTCCGGCAGTGCCGCCTGGTCGTCGATCGTCCGCCCGATGTCGGCGCGGAGCTCGCCGTAATCGGCACGGCCGAGCAGCACCGCATCCACGAAATGGACGACGGCGCGCCGGAGCCAGGGGGCGACCAGCGCGGTGGCCACCCACAACGACAGCAGCAGGCCGACCGATGCCGGGCCCGACGGGACGGCCGCGACTACCGAGTACGCGGCCAGCGTCACGGTGACGATCGCCAGCAGCGTCAGCGCCTGCTTGAGGAAGAGATCGCCGAGCGCGAAGCGATAATTCTGGTAGAGCATGGCGAACGCCAGCGGGATCGCCGCGTGATGTCCGAGCAGCTGCATCCACCAGCTGTCGGTGCTCGAGTGGAAACTCCCCAGGTGCGTTGCCGAGACGGCGAAGAGAACCAGCGCCAGTACCCACAATGCCCGGCGGCCGTTCGGTTGCGCGCGGGTGATGAACGCGAGCGGCACGATCAGCACGCTGAAAGAAACAGTCAGGAGCTGGAACGCCAGTGTCGATGCCGCCGGGTTGCCGGAGATCACGGTGCGGACATGAAGGACCGCGGCCGACACCGCCAGGGCGTAGGCGAACGCAATCACAGCGCGGCTGTAGCGAAGATCGCGGGCGACCGAGTGCACGACAACCGCGGCCAGCAATCCGAGAGCGGGAAACGAGAGCGCGGAGAGTCCGACGCTGTCATCAGCCAGTCCCAGCCGCGGCAGGGCATAGGCGGCCAACTCGCCAAGATTCCAGGAGAGCCCCAGGAGGGCGGTGGCGAGCGGCAGCCAGTCGCGACGGGTCCGTGCCTCGGGCGGGCGGGCGGCGCCGCGCACGACGAGCGCGAGGAGCATCGCGTAGAGAGCAGTGCCGGTGACAAAGCCGACCAGGTTGAGGACGTCGGCCGCGTTCGAGGCGGTCACCCTTCGATTCTAGCGAGGTCACCAGCCGAGGGCACGCGACTATAATCCGGGCACTCGGTCAAGGCAGAAGGCAGAAGAAAGGCAGAAGGCAGAAGGTCCAAGGAGCCACGATGCGTACGATCTCGCTCGTCGCAGCGACATGCTTACTCGCGATTGCGCTGGCGCCCTTCGGGTCGCGGCGCGCGGTTGCCGCCGATCAGCAGGGGAGTCCTGCGCCGGCTGCGAGCGTGGATCCGAGGGTGGCGAAGCTGAAGGCGCTGCTGGACTCCGACGTCTCGTCTCCGGCGATGTTCGATCTTGGCCAGCAGATGAACGACATGGTGTTCAGCTTCGGCGAGATCGGCTTCCAGGAAGTCGAGACGCAGAAGTATCTCGGCCGGCTGCTGCGCGAGAACGGCTTCACAGTGCAGGACGGCGTCGCCGGCATTCCGACAGCGTGGGTCGCGCGGTGGGGATCGGGCCAGCCGGTGATTGCCTTCGGCTCCGACATCGATGGCATTCCTCAGGGATCGCAGAAGCCGGGCGTGGCGTATCACGATCCGATGGTCGAGGGCGCCCCCGGCCACGGCGAGGGGCACAACTCCGGCACGCCGCTCAATATCGTCGCCGCGCTCGCCGTGAAGCGTGTCATGGAGCGCGAGAAGCTGCCGGGCACGCTGATGATCTGGCCGGGCGTCGCCGAGGAACTGCTCGGTGCCAAGGCCTACTACGTGCGCGCCGGCCTCTTCAAGGATGTGGACGTGGTGCTCTACAACCACGTCGGCGCGAATCTCTCGACGAGATGGGGCGATGGCGGCGGCAGCGGCCTGGTCTCGCTCGAGTACACCTTCGAAGGCGAAACGGCCCACAGCGCCGGCGCGCCGTGGCGGGGGCGGTCGGCCCTCGACGCCGTCGAGCTGATGGACACCGGCTGGAACTTCCGCCGCGAGCACCTCCGGCTCTCGCAGCGCACCCACTACGTGATCACCAACGGCGGCGATCAGCCGAACGTCGTGCCGAGGAACGCGAGCGTCTGGTACTACTTCCGCGAGACCGACTACGACTCGATCAAGAACATGTGGGACATCGGTGACAAGATGGCGCAGGGCGCCGCGCTGATGACCAACACCACCTGGAAGTCGCGGATCCTCGGCTCGGCGTGGCCGAGCCACATGAACCGGACGCTGGCCGAAACGATGTACGCCAACATCCAGCAGGTCGGGCTGCCGAAATGGAGCGATGACGACATCGCGCTCGCCAAGGCGACGCAGCGGGTGATGAACGTGCCCGAGATCGGGCTCGCGACCGGCCCGATCGGACCGCTCCGCGGCCGCGAGCGGATTCCCGACGAGGAGAAGTTCGGCGGCCCGTCCGACGATGTCGGCGACATCACGTGGAACGTGCCGACGGTGACACTGAGCTACCCGGCGAACTTCCAGGCCGGTCCCGGCCACAACTGGGCGAATGCAATCCCGATGGCCACGCCAATCGCGCACAAGGGCGTGAACGCCGGCGCCCGCGTGGTCGCGCTCACCGCGATGGATTTGCTGCTCCGCCCCGAGCTGGTCAGGCAGGCCCGCGACTACTTCGAAAACGTTCAGCTGAAGCAGCGCAAGTACGTGCCCTTCATTCGCCCCGACGATCAGCCCGCCACGTATCTCAACGCCGAGACGATGGCGCGATATCGGCCTGAAATGCGGAAGTACTACTTCGATACGACGAAGTACAAAACATACCTGGAGCAGATGAAGGCGCAGTTCGGCTATAGCTACCCCGCGGTGAAAACGCAGTAAGTTGACGGTCCCCAGACTTCGGCCGGTCACCCTGCCCATCGAGCACGGCGGGTGGGGGTTTGTGTTCGAGCCGATCGTCATCGCGCTGCTCGCGGCGCCCTCCGTGGCCGCCGTGTGCCTCGCCGGCGCGGCCGTCGCCGCCTTCCTGGCCCGGCAGCCGCTCAAGGTGGTGCTCGACGACTGGCTTCGCCGCCGCAATGTCTCGCGGACGGCCTGGGCGCGGGCCATCGCGGCAGCGTACCTGCTGACGGCAACGCTGCTGCTGGTGGCCGCGACGCGAGTCTCCGCACGGTCGTTCTGGCCGCTCGCCATCGTGGTGGCGCCGCTTGCGGCGATCACGCTGTGGTTCGACGCCAGGGGCGAGAGCCGGCGGCTGATGCCGGAGCTGGCCGGCGCGATTGCGCTCGGGGCGGTGGCCGGCGCCGCGGGCCTCGCCGACGGCTGGCCCGGGCCGCTGGCGCTGTCGCTGTGGGTCTCGGCGCTCGTTTGCGTGCTGCCGGCGATCGTGACCGTCCGCGAACGCGTGCGACGGCTGCACGGGGAGACCGCGGACACCTGGACGGTGGCGAATGCACACGCGCTGGCGGTGTTGGCGGCAATGGTCGCGGTCACCGCCCAGGCCATGCCAACGGCGGTGCCGGTGATCGCGCTCTACCTTGCGCTGCGTGCCGCGTGGGACCTTAGGCCCGGCGCTCCTCCCGCGCGCGCCGCCGCCATCGGCCTTCGCGAGCTGGTCACCGGGCTCGTCGCCGCCGGCGCCATAGGCGCGACGTGGGCGGCCTGGCAGGTCAGGCCCTGAACCCGATAACGTCAACCGAGCCGTTATGCCGTGGCCCAGTCGGGGTTCTCCGTCAGCCGCGTGCCGTCCTGCCGGAACGCCCCGATCAGCCGCTGAATGCGACGCTCCGCTTCGCCGAGATCGTGGTTGTCGATGTTGATATTGAGCAGATCGATATACCACGGCAGCTTGAGCGGGTCCTCGACGTAGGCGCGGACGATCGCCCTCGCGATCGGCAGCGTCGTCTGCTTCGAGTCGTCGTGGACGTCGCGGTTACCCGCCTTCAGGAGCTTGTCGTATTCCTCCTGCAGCAGCCGCTCGAAGAGCGCTGAGGAAAATCGATCGCCCGCCTTCGCGCCGGTCGCCGGATCGTCATCGGTCAGCGTGGCCTTCTTGTGCAGCCACTCCCACAGGATGCTCAGGCGGATCTCGCCTGTCGCCATGTCCTCCATCAGGTAGAGCACGTCCTCGTTGCCGAAGAAATCGGCCGGCTTCAAGGCGGCGGCCTGGAGCCCCTGGCCGAAGGCGTTACCGTACTGGATGGCGACGCTCAGCAGGTCGCGAGCGCCGCGCACGGTTCGTGGCGCGGGCTCGAGCTGCATCTGCAGTTCGGCGTCGGCGTCGGTATAGCCGACCGGCGGGAACGAACGTCCGAGCTGGTTCGCCTGCCCCACCCGCTCCCACACCGGCCGGACAATGTGGACCATCTTCCAGTGGGCGACCCATTTGCCGCTGGCGCCTTCACGCTGCTCGCGCTCGGCGCCGGCGACCGCGCGCTTCATCCCGGCCTCTACGCCGGCCTGCGATCCGACCGGGATGTTCGGCTCCATCCCGCCCTGCCACAGCGCGAATCGTCCGTTCCGATCGGGCGTGTTGACGGCTCGACGCACGCGGTCTTCGTAGTGGCGCATGTAGCCGTAGGTCATCGTGATCGCGTCGATGTTGGGGTTCATGAACTCCGGATCCCAGGTCATCGCGTCCGACACGCTGTTGATGTAGTCCCACCGGCCGGTGTTGAAGCCGACGAAGCGGCCGCCGAGCGCGGCCCGAATCTCCATCAACTGAAAGCACGCTTCGATCTGCTCGACGAGCACGTAGGTCTTGATGCTGCCGTCCGGCAGGCCCACGTGCCGCTCGAGGCTCGCCAGGATGTCGTGCCAGAGCGCTGCCTCGTCGGCAGTCTGGATCTTCGGCAGATAGAGCACCAGCGATCGGCCGCGCTCGCGCAGCCGGGCCTGGTTGGCGACGATGAACAAGGCGGCGTCGACGATCGAGGCGGAGAAGCCGGCGCCATCGCTCCAGCGCACGTGACGATCGTCGAGGTGCAGGCCGCGGGCCCGAAACATCAGCGTGGTGAAGTCGAGCTGCGCCCGCCAGTCGGGAATCGTCGCGTGCCCGAAGAAACCCTCCGCCCATCGGTTCATCTCGCTTGCAACCTGCTCGGCCACCCGCAGAAACGCATCGTCGCGATCGATCGCGAGTCGCAGGCTCCGCTGGTTCTCGAGCGACATAGTCGAAACCTGGCCGAGCGCGTCCTCGCCGTCGAACATCCAGCCGTCGGCGCCCGACAGGAGCGCGTAGGCCACGTTCCTCAGATTCTGCTCGACCGGGGCGTGCGGGCGAGCGGCAGGCCCGGTGCCCTGGATCCACTGCCGCTGCAGATCGTGCGGAATCTCGCTGCCGTCGAACTGCCCATCGCGCGCCGCCTGGACGGTGAGTGAGGTGCGGCCGATGCGGCTGGCCGGATCGAGAAACGCGATCCGGCGCCCGGCGCGGGCGCGATCGGCGCGCCGCTCGATCCGCGCCGCCATCAGCGCGTGGCGATCGCGATCGAGCGGCGCGATGGCCCTGAGGGCATCCAGCGCGGCCGGCGTGTAGACGTCGGCGTAGTCTTTGGTGAGATTGCTGCGAACTTCGATCGACGGTTGCGACATGGCGTCAGTTTAGGAAACAGGCTCCAGGATCTGGGCTTCAGGCTCGAGGAAGAACTCTTGTCTCGCTGTTGCGACGCGCGTTGCGGCCCAAGCCTTCCGCGGCCGCGCAGCCGCGACGACTACTTGGCGGCAGCCGGCGCGGCCACCATCACCCGGCTCGGCGCCGTCGAGACGCGCAGCTTCACCGCCATTCCCGCCGCGATCAGCGCCATCAAGGCGCTGCCGTAGAAGCCCATCGTCCACGATCCCGACTGTTCGTAGAGCAACGCGCCGACCCATCCGCCGAAGATCGAGGCGACGCCCTTCGCGGTGTAGAGCACCGCGTAGTTCGACGTCGCATGCAGGCTGCCGAAGTAGTCACCCGAGGTGGCCGGGAACAGCGAGTAGACCTGTCCCCAGGTGAAGTAGACGAGCACCAGCGTGAACGCGAACCATCCGCCGGAGCGCGGACCGAGCAGGACCACGAGGTAGAGGCAGATGGCCTGGAGCACGAACGTGATGATCATCGTGTTTTCGCGACCGAGGCGATCCGAGGCCCAACCCCAGAAGACGCGGGCCGCGCCGTTGGCAAGCGGGCTCAAGGTCGCAGCAAGGGTCAGCGCCGCCGCCGGCAACCCCCACGACCTTGCCATCGAGCCCGCGTTTGCGGTGACGAGCAGGCCGCCGATGGCCATCAGCACGAACATCACGTACATGAAATAGAACTGCGGCATTCGTAGCATCTCGAGCGTCGTGAAGCTCCGCTTGCCCACTGCGCTGGCGGGGCTGGCCGTGGCCGGCCCGGCATGGGCATCCTTCGGCGGGTGCCTGAGGAACTGCGCCACGATGAGAATCATCGATCCCTGGAACAGGCCCGTCGCCGCAAACGCACCGGTGTACCCCTTCGTCGCAATCAGCCACTGGATCACGGGAATGAAGAGCGCTGTGCCACCGCCGAAGCCGGCGGCCATGATTCCCGAAGCCAGGCCGCGGCGCTCCTTGAACCATTTCAAGGCCGATCCGATTGACCCGCTGTAGACGAAAGCGGCCCCCATTCCCGCCAGGCAGTACAGCCCGTACAGCATCGGCAGGGAGGTGGCATACCCCATGCCGGCCCAGCCAAGGCCGCACAGGATTCCGGCGGCGCTGATGAACCCGCGCGGCCCGAGGCGATCGATCAGCCAGCCGTCCAGCGGCTGGATCCATGTCTGGAACAAGATGAAGAGCGTGAATGCGAATTGAATGTCGGAGAGCTTCCAGCCAGTGCTTGCCTGCAGCGGCTGCACGAACAGCGTCCAGGCATATTGCAGGTTCGCGATCATGATCATCGCGACGAGCGACGCGACGAGTTGGAACCAACGATTATTGATGTTCACCACCGTCCTCCCCTGAGCGCGCTTATCTTCCTTGAGGCCGCGCCCGTTCGTCCAGCGGCTTCGCGCCGGCGTAGACGGCGCGGGTCGCGGTCATAGCCGGCCCCATCCGGTCGCCCAGCTCGACCACCGCGCCACCCACCGCCTCCAGCGCCATCGGCCTCATCAGCGAAAAAATCATCGGAGAAAAAAGGCTAAGTCTGTCACAAAGGCAAGGTTTCGGAGAGCGCCTCAGCGGATGAACACAGTCTGGCCGCCGACAATGGTCCGCGTCACTCGGGCGGTTCGGATCTCCGGAGCCGGGATCGCCCGCAGGTCCTTGTCGATGAGCACCAGGTCCGCCAGCATGCCAGCCTTGATCTGGCCCTTGTCCTTCTCGTCGAACGAGGCGAACGCCCCGCCCATCGTGTAGGCCACCAGCGCGTCCTGGACCGAGATCTTCTGCTCGGGCACCCAGCCGTCGGGGTGCTTGTCGTCGAGCGTTCGCCGCGTGACCGCCGCGTAGATGCCTTCGATCGGCGTCGGCGGCGCGACGAACCAGTCGCTGCCGAAGGCGAGCGAGGCCTCGCCATCGAGGAGCGACTTGAACGCATATGTTCCCTTCGCCCGCTCCGCGCCGATCACGGTGTCGGCCCACCGGCCATCGTCGATCGCGTGGTACGGCTGCATGCTGGGGATGACATGAAGCCGGCCGAAGCGCGGCATGTCGGCGGGGGCCAGGTGCTGCGCGTGCTCGATGCGGAAGCGGCGATCGCGTTCGCCGTGCTCGTTGGTGACGCGCGCGTAGATATCCAGGAGCGTCTGGTTCGCTCGGTCGCCGATCGCGTGGACCATCACCTGCAGCCCGGCTGAATCCGCGCCGCTGGTCCAGCTGTAGAGGTCCTCCGGCGTGTTGACGAAGAAGCCGCGGTCCTTGGGGTTGTCGGTGAACGGCTCGATGAACGCCGCGGTGTGCGAGCCGAGCGAGCCATCGACGAATCCCTTGAGGCCGCCGATGCGCAGCCATGAGTCGCCGCGGCCGTTCGCACCGCCATAGGTGCCGGCCTTCACCGCGTCAGCGAGTCGCTGCCACGTGTTGAGCGGGACCGCGGCATAGATGCGCGTCGTCAACCGCCCTGCCTCGCGGGCGCGCGAGAATACGTCGAGGTCGGCCCAGGTGCCCATGTGCTGCACGCTGGTGACGCCCTGCTCGTTGACATACTTCATCGCCGCGGCCAGCGCGCGGTCCTGCATCTCGGCGGACGGAGGCGGCATCTTCTCCGCGACGAGATCCATCGCGTTGTCCTTCAGCAGTCCGGTGAGCTCGCCGCGCGCGTCGCGGACGATCTCGCCGCCGCTGACGTCCTTCACCGTTCGTTCGACGCCGGCGGCGCGGAGCGCCGCAGTGTTGGCCAGCGCCATGTGGCCGTCGAGCCGATTCACCCACACCGGGTGCTCGGCGGTGACGGCGTCGATCCAGTCGCGGCGCGGCAGATCGCCGCCCCAGAGCTGGTGATCCCAGTCGCCGCCGACGATCCATGTTCCCGCGGGAACCGTCTTCGCGAATGCCGCGATCCGCGCGGTGAACTCTTCCGGTGACTTCGCGTCGCGCAGCTGGACCGAGGCCAGCCGCTGCCCGGATGCCTGCGGCGGCACAGCCACTCGGCTCGTTCCGATGGCAACTGCAGCCCTACTGCAACGTCATCACCTTGGCCGTCGTCCAGCAGGGCGGCCAGTACCAGTTGGACGGTTTGGACGACCAGTGCGGGGCAGCAGTCCAGGCGAGCGTCGTCGGTCTGGCGTTCCAAAACCCGAACGGCAGCATCGGGTTCGGTTTGAACATCGTCACCGCGCCGGGCGGGACGCCCGTGCACGTCGACGCGACGATTTCAATCGCGACGTTGAGCGGCACGTGGCGCGACAGCTCAGGCAACTCGGGCACCTTCATCTTCACTCCGGGCGCCGGCGTCCCGGGAGCGCCACGGCCGGTTCTGCCAGGTGGCATCGCGCCGTTGAGCATCACCAACATCCAGATTGCCAACAACACGATCGGCGCGGGGCAGATCAACACGGCTGAAGTGCAGCGGACGCTGACGGCCGGAAGCGGCATCTCGATCGCGGGGACGACGATTTCGTTCAACGGTCAGGTGGGTGCGGCGACGGAGCTCGTGCGCCGCGGGTCCACTGGGACGCAAGGGTCGGCGGCCGGCTGGCAGCCGGATCTGGGCAACGTCAATGGTATCTGGCTCGAGTCCGGAACGTCGGAGGGCGGCGGCTTTTTTGCCAATGGCAACGTCGCCGCGATCTGGAGCCCCGGCGACGAGACCTATACCGTGCGCAATGGCGCTACCGCCGTCAATGGTGTCATGTTCGCGTTGTTCGATGAGGACCAGCTCACTCCCGGCAACACTGCGCGGCCTGAGTTCATCTTCTCCACCTTCGGCACGCGTGCAATCGATACCTGGACCGGGGCCCACCTCACCGCTGGCGGCGCCTGGACGAATGCGTCGGACCGCAATCGGAAGCAGAACATCGTGCGCTTCGATCCGAAGGACGCGCTGGCCCGGCTGCGCCAGTTGCCGGTGTACCAGTGGAACTACATCGCCGAAGGTGACGGCGTGCTTCACGTCGGCCCGATGGCGCAGGACTTCCACGCCGCGTTCGGACTCAACGGCGGCGACGACACGCACATCACGACGGTTGACGCCGATGGCGTCGTCATGGCCTCGGTCGTCGCGGTGGCAGACGAGACCGACGCCCTGCGCAAGGAGAACGCGAAGCTGCTGCAGCAGATCTCCGACCTCGAGGCGCGCCTGGCCAGAATCGAGAGCTTGCTGGCGAGAATCGCCCGCCGCAGTAACGCTCTACACCTTCCGCTCGGCGCCGGGGCACAATAGAGATTGATGCCTCGCGCCGCCGCGGATCCAAACAAGCTGACTGGTCTGGCCAGCCGGCTGAGTGCTTTCATCACCGAGCGCCACCCCTTAGCGGTGGCGCTCGTCCTCGATGTGTTCGACGCCGTCGGCGGGGGCCGTCTCAAGCCCCGCGACCATGCCGCCCTCGACGCCCTGCGGACCTCGTTTCGCCGCGAGTTGGCCCGTCGCCTGTACGAGGCGCTGCGGGCGCCGGAAGGAACCGATCACACGACGCCGGGCACGACCGCGATCAAGCGCATGGAGCAGGCGCGCGCCGAGCTCGTCGACAGCTGCGACGGGTTCCTCAGGCGCGAGGCCATCGCCGCGTCGCTGACGAAAGAAGAGCGGCTCGAGATCCTGCGCGGCATGGCGCTCACCCGCGCGGTGGACAGCCGCCTCAAGCAGTTCTTCATGGGCGGAGAAGTCCGTTGGGGCGACATGGCGTTCCAGGGGAAGGGCTTCCGTTCGCTCGGTCAGGAAGCGATCTACGCCGCCGTCATCCGATTCAAGCGCGGCCCTGACTGGCGCAAGGACGATGGCAGCTGGGGAGGTGACGTGATCGCGCCGGTGATCCGCGACCTCGGAGCGGGCCTGGCGATGCGGCACGAGGCCGACTCGGTGCGCAACGTGATGGTTGCGCAGATGGGCAAGGACGGCCCGCCGATGTTCGGCAAGGACCTGCACACCGGCGACTTCGAATGGGGCGTGCTGCCGGCTACCGCGCCGCTCTCGGTCGGGTCGCTCTCGATGGCGGGGATGGCCATTGCCTTCGCGCGTGAAGGCGCACAGCGCGTGGCAGTGTCTTTCATCGGCGAAGGCGGATCGTCGCTGGGAGAGTGGCACGAGGCGATCAATCTTTGCGCGACACGCCGCCTGCCCGCGATCTTCTGCCTGCAGAACAATCAGACGGCGCTTTCGACGCCGGTCGCGGACAACTCCGCGGTCCGCGTCTTCGCCGACAAGGCGGCCGGGTACGGCATCCCGGGCATTTCCATCGACGGCACCGACCCCGACGCGGTTGCGGCGGCCTTTACCTGGGCGGCCGAGCGGGCCCGGGCCGGACAGGGGCCGACGCTCATCGAGGTGATCGCGATGCGCATGTGCGGTCACGCGCATCACGACGACATGCTCTATCTCGGCAAGGACCTGCCGCCGTCGTGGGAGTACCCCGCGCTGCACGAGGGCGGCTACGCGAACCGGGAGCTCTACGAGTTCTGGGCCAAGCGGGATCCGCTGCCGCGCTATGCCGCGAAGCTCGAGGCCGACGGCCTGATCAGCCAGCGCGAGCTCGATCGCATCAAGAAGTGGGCCCACGAGCTCGTCGAGCGCGAGGCACAGGCGGTGATCGCGATGCCGTGGCCGAAGCCCGAGATGGCCGGCGTCGGCGTGTTCGCGGACGAGGCGCCGCGTGTCCGGGTCGAGCTGCTCGAACCGGAGCGGCGGCTGGCGCAGCCGCTCACCGCTGATTTGCCGCCCGTCGAGCCCGGTCTGCCGTTCGACAAGAAGGGCAGCACGCTGCTGGAGGCGGTGATGCTCGGCGTCGGCGACGCGCTCCGTGCCGATCCGCGGGTGTTCGTGTACGGCGAGGACGTCGGCGGCCAGTACGGGAACGCGTTCCTGTTGCTGCGCCCCTTGCTGAAGGAGTTTGGCGATCGCCTGATCAACTCGCCGCTCGCCGAGAGCGCGGTCCTCGGCGTGTGCGTCGGCGCGGCGCTGGCAGGGCAGCGGCCGATCGGCGAGATGCAGTTCAACGATTTCGTGGCGACCGGTTTCAATCAGCTGGTCAACAACGCCGCCAAGATCCGCTACCGCTGGGGCGCCAGCGTGCCGATGGTGGTTCGGATGCCGTGGGGCGGGCTCCGCTACGCCGGCCCGTACCACTCGCAGAACACCGAGCCGTGGTTCTACCGCACGCCTGGCCTGAAGATCGTCGTCCCATCCACGCCCGAAGACGCACGCGCGCTGATGGCCGCCGCCGTCGCCGACCCCGATCCGGTCCTCTACTACGAGCACATCGCGCTCTACCGGGAGCCCCGCATCAAGCAGGTGCTTGGCAAGGACGCCCCGGCGCCGCTCCCGATCGGCAAGGCCGCGCTCCGGCGGGCGGGCAAGCACCTCGCGATGATTTCCTACGGCGCCTACGTCCACGAGTGCCAGCGCGCCGCCGAGACGCTGGCGGCGGATGGAATCGAGGCCGCGGTGCTGGACCTGCGGAGCCTTGTCCCGCTCGATCGGGAGGCGATTCTGGCCGTCGCCCGTCACTGCAACCGCGTCCTGATCGTCCACGAGGACTCGCGTAGCGGAGGGATCGGCGAGAGCGTTGCCGCGATCATCCAGGAGGAAGCGTTCGAATCGCTCGATGCGCCGGTGAGGATACTCGGCGCGCTCGATACGCCGGTGCCCTACGCGCCGCCGCTCGAAGACCGCTTTCTGGTGAGCGAGGAGGAGATACTGCAGGCGGCGAGGAACCTGGCTCGCTACTAGCGCCGAGAAAGTGAACTTCAACTGGCAACTCTAAACAGCCAAACTGTTAACTATCTCAGGCGCGCCATGTCAGAATCTGCCAATGACCTACTCGCGCCGCCCGTTGCTCTTCGCGCTTCTCATCGCGCTCTCCCTCGCCGGCGCGCTCGCCCTGGCGTCCGCGAAATTCACGACTACGTGGGGAGCCCCCGAGTCTCGTGGCATGAGCTTCAAGGGCAAGAAGGTGGCGACGCTGGTCATCAGCGAGGACCTCTCGTTGCGGATGTCTGCCGAGGAGGCTCTCGCCCGCGAGTTGAGCGCCCGCGGCATTGACGGCATCGCGGCGTATCGTCAGATTCCGGCGCCCGAGCTGAAGAATCCCGACGCTGCGAAACGCTGGTTCGAGCGCGACGGCGTCGCCGGAGTGGTGGCGCTGCGGCCGGTCAGTCAGGACAAGGTGAAGCGCTACACCGCCGACGTCTGGTCCACGCCCTACTACTCGTCGTTCTGGGGCTTCTATCCCTACAGCTGGTCCACGACCTACGTGATCGGCGGGGATGCGACGGACACCGTGATCGTCGTCGAATCGCTGATCTACGACGTCGCCACCGGCAAGCTGGTGTGGGCCGGGGTCAGCGAATCGACCAACCCCAAGAGCCTGCAGAAGCTCGTTGCGGACATCGTCAAGGAAGCGGCAAAAAAGATCGAGAAGCGGTGAGTCTCGCGCGTCAGCTCACTTCTTCTTGGCTTTCTTCGGCGGGAATTCCTTCACCAGATCGAAAACCGCACTTCGCACGTTCTTGTCGCGCTCGGCGTCGGCCCGTTCCCGATTGAGCTCGGCTCGGGCGATGGCTCGCCAGATCGGCTTCTTCCCATCGGGCGTCATCACGTCGAGGACCAGCGTGCCCTGCTCGTAGATCTTGAGCGACTGGGTGCGTCCTTCGAACGGCGGGATGCCCCATTCCATCGTGCCGGGGATGAACTGGCCCATCACCTGCGAGGAGGTATTCATGCTGATGAGGCCGAAGTAGGCGACGAGGAAGTCGGGCTGCTGGCCGGCGGCGGCCTTGGGGAATCCCTTCTTCGCCATGGCCTCTTCGACGGCCGCGACGATCACCGGCTCGAACCGCTTCCGGGGCACCTCCGGGTCATCGTCTTTGGTCAGCGCCATCTTCATCTGCCCGGGGCCGTCCGGCGGCCATGCCCAGGTCTTGAGCGTGGTGAAATCGGCGTTCGGGTCGAAATCGCTCTGGACCTTGATGCGCGCGGACAGCGTCGCCGCGACGAGCGCGGCGAGGCAGAGGACGGAAAGGGTCTGTTTCATCGTGTCTCCCGGATCGGCGCCGGACGTCTGTCGAGTATACGCTGGCGTCCGCACCGCACGTTCGCGAGCGCGTACAATCACGAAGCCATGCCCGGACAGGACGATGTGACGCGGCCGGGGGACGGCGCTGCGGACGTGACGCGTCCGGGCGATGCGGACATCACTCGCGCGGGGCGCGAGCCGGACGTGACCCCAGCTGGCGATTCTGTTGCTGCCGCGGCGCCAGGCGCACCCGCTCCGAGGCCCGTGTCACGTGATCGGTACCGTCTGGGCGCGACCCTCGGTGAAGGCGGAATGGCAGTTGTCGTCGAAGCCGAAGACGTCAACCTGAAGCGGACCGTCGCCATCAAGCAGTTGCGCGAGAGCCTCCGCCACGACGCCGGATCCTGCGCGCGCTTCTTCGCCGAAGCGGAGATCCTCGCCCAGCTCGAGTACGCCGGCATCGTGCCGGTACACGAAGCCGGCCGGCTCGGGGACGGTGCGCCGTTCTACGCGATGGCGAAGGTCAGGGGCCTCACCCTCGCCGACCTGCTCGCGCGCGATCTCGCCGCTGGTTTGCGCGTCGCGATGCGCCACGTCGACATCATCCTCCGCGCCGCCGAGATCGTCGGCCACGCGCATGGCCGCGGTTTGATGCACCTGGACCTGAAGCCGCAGAACATCATGGTGGACCAGGACGGCGCGGTCTACGTGATGGATTGGGGCATCGCCCGCCGCCTCGGCGCGGATGCCAGCGCCGAACGAGGCGTCCTGCGCGGCACGCCCGCGTACATGGCGCCGGAAGTGGCCGGTGGCCGTGCCGACCTCGCCGATGCCCGGAGCGACGTGTTCGCGCTGGGCGTGATGCTCTACGTCGTCCTCACCGGTCGTCGTCCGTTTCCTGGTGAGGCGAGCGAGGCGATCAAGGGCATCACGACGGTGACCCCTGCCGAGCCGCGGCGCGTGGCCAGGCACGTGCCGCGCGAGCTGTCGGCAATCTGCATGAAGGCGCTCGCCCGGAACCCGGTCGAGCGCTACGCCACGGCCCGAGAGCTGGCGCGAGATCTTCGCGATTACCGCGAATTTCTGCCGATCTCCGCGCTCCAGCCGACGTTTCGCGATCGGGTCGTGAAGTGGATGCGGCGGCATCCCCGCACCGCTACCGCACTCGCGACATTCGTTGCCGCCCTGCTCGTGTTCGGAGGTATCCGCGCATTCCGGCTCGCCGCCGAGCGCGAGTTGCTGGAGGGTTTCTGGTCCGAGTACGAAACCATCGCGGCGGATCTCACCCGGTTGGAGAACGAGCTGGCGGCGCTGGATGCGAATCCACCGCCCCCAGGCGCGTCTGCAAGCGTCGTCCGCCGCGCCGAGCAGGCCCGTTCCGAGCTGCAGCAGCGGATCGAACTGCGCTCGAGTGACGCACGGAGCGTCGCGGCCGCCACGCTCGGGCTGACTCGCCATCGGCCGGACGCGCGACTGGTCGAGACGCTTTCGACGCGGGTGCATCACGACCTCGACAGCGCCCGGGCCGCCGGCGATTTCGTGCGCATGAAAGTCCTGGCCGAGACGCGCCTCGAGCTCCTGGACCAGCTGCAGGACCGCGTTGGATGGCCGGACGAGGAGCGCGTGTACCTTCGCGAGCGGGTCGCCGAGGCAACGGCCGAACTCGAACGAAGAATGCCAGTTCAGTAAGAGAGCCGAGTTGGCACGACTACAATGGCGTGGTTCTCATGGCAATTGGTAAGACTCGGTTCGGCAGCGCGCTCCGGGCGTGTGCTCTCGCCGCCGCGTTGACGACCGCGCCGCTGGCGGCGCAGCAGGTAGAGCCTGCCGCCAGTCCCGAAGGTGACGCGACCGCGCCCGGCGATGCCCCCGAACACGAGTCGCAGCCGAAGACCGGCTCGGGGATCAAGAGCATCTGGACCTCTGGCGGGTCGGACATCTACGTGCCCGGTTACATCTGGCACCTGCCGTACAAGTATTCAGAGGAGCAGATTGCGCGCTACAACACGACGGCGTGGGGCTTCGGCTATGGCCGGACGCTGCGCGGCAGCGGCGCCAACCATCCGAAGTCGCTGTTTGCCATCGTCTCGGCGGACTCGTATTCCAAGCCGCAGTACATGGTCGGCTATTCGTGGCGAGCCCGATGGCATCCGGGCGACGGCCCGTTTGCGCTGAGCGGCGGTTACACGGCGCTGGTGGTGGGCCGCGAGGACAAGTTCAACTACGCGCCTCTCCCCGGCCTGCTGCCGCTTGGCTCGATCGGCTTCGATCGCTTCGAGCTGATGGGCGCGTACGTCCCGTACTTCGAGGTCGGCTACTTCTTCCTGCGCCTCAATTTTGGTGAGGGGCCGCGCGCCAGCCGTCAGAAGTAGAAGCCGATCCCGACCAGAGGGCCGTGGAGCGTCTGCTCCACCGTGAACGTCCGGTTCCGAACCGTGTCTTCGAGCTTGTAATGCAGGAAGGCGTAGCCGGCGGTAATCCCGAAGTGCCTCAGCGGCTTGAAGTCGATCCTGGCCGACCCGGACAGCTCGCTGTCGGTGCCGACGCCGAAGCCGCCGCCCTCGAACACGGCGTGGAATTCCAGCCAGCGACCGCCCTCGGTGTGCCAGGAGACGCCGATCACCGGATCCCAGATGCTCGGCTTGCGCTCGAACGTGGGAAAACTGGCGAGATTGATGTCGTACTTCATCGCCAGCCGCCGCAGGCCGCCCACCGCGTAGAGGTCCTTGACGAGGCGCACGCCGGCGGTGCCGTGAAAGTACGTGACGTTGGCATCGACTTGCAGGAAAGGCAGCGAGGGACGATCCCCCCCGAAGGCGGCCCACAGGCCGTCGCCGTCAATCCGGAAGCGTCCCTTCGATGCGTAGAATCCACCGAAGTAGGCGCCGTCGAAGCGGCCGTCGATGATCTCCCCGCTCCCGCCGCCCTCGCCGTTGTCGTCCGCCTCGATGGAGACATCGATGCCGATGCCATACGGAAGCCAGATGTAGACGGGATAGATTCCCACTCTCCAGTTGTCGTACGGGCCGTCACTCGGCGCCGGCGTAGTCTGTGCGCTGGCCGGAGGCGCCGCCTGCGCCGCAGCAAACGCCTTCTTCAGCCCGCTGGCCAGCACCGCCGATTGCGCGCTGTCTGCGGGAAGGGTCTGGGCGCCGGCGATGCCGGCAATCCCGGTCACGAGTACGAGTGAAAAAGCGATCGAGCGAAGGGGGAGAGTCGTCGAGCGGTTCATCAGGTCTACTTCTTCTTTCCAGTAAAGTCGGCAGTGCCCATGCCGAAGTCGATTGTGCCCTTCATTTCCGAACCGGCGACCTCCGCGGTCATCCGGATGTCAATCGGGCCGTTCTGCGTGACAACGCTGAAGGCGAGCGACAGCGTGGATCCTGACATCGTGCCCTCGACATTCGTCTCGCCCAGCTGGCTGCTGAACGTGCCGGTGACCTTGTCGCCGGCCTGCTTGAAGCTGGCATCGGTGTCGACTGTGCCCTGAGGCCCGTTGACCGTGAGCGCCCAGTCACCGGCGACGCTGGTTTGCGCGGATGCGGCGGCCGCGCCGGCGGTGAGGATGAGCGCGGACACCGCTAAGGACGCGAGTAGTCGTCCGACCATGGGAATGCCTCCAGAACCCAAAAGCGTAGCACGGACGAGGCGGCCTACTTCAGCAGGCCGGCCTTCTTCATCTCACTCCGCGCCGCGGTGGCCAGTTCCTTGACGAACGCGTCCACCTTGGTCGGGTTCGTCGTATTGCTCTGGCCCGCCCAGATCAGCTTGTTCTGGGGGATGGAGTAGACGAGCGTCTCCACGGTGATGATCGTGTTGGTGCGGACATCGACGCCGCCACCGTAGGCCCCGCCCCATCCGTAGCCGTAGTAGCCGCCCCAGTACGGGCCGTAGCTCGGACCCATGTAGGTGGAGGTGGCGACGACCTCTTGCGACTTGTCCACCGGGCGCATGACGACGACGCCCGTGGCCCCGGCCGCTTCGATCTGCGCCTTGGCCTTCGCTTCGTCGGAGGCTGCGGCGTCGGGGACCAGCGTGTAGCTCGGGATGCCCTGCGCGCCGCCCGCAGAGATCTCCCGCGCCAGCGCGTCCTCGGCGGCGCGGCGGGACGCCGCGTTCTTGGTGAGCACGAAGGCCACGACCTTCTGGCCGGAGAGGACCACCGGCTGCGCATCCGGCGCCTTCCACGTCGATTGAAACGAAGTGGTGGCGCAAGCCGACGCAACGGCGAGGGCAGTAACGAGCAACACGGTGCGCACGAAGATTTTCATAGGGTTTACCTCAACATTATGACGCGTGACAGGGGCCGGGTGGACGCGCGGCCGTCCCTACTTTCGCGCCGCCGGCGTGAGCGTGGTCTCACGGCGCTCGCCATTCCGTATGTAAATCACCTTCGCGGGCTGGCCAATCTTGAGCAGCTCGAGCGCGTAGGTGTAATCGTAGATGTTCGCGATCGACTGGCCGGCGATCTCGACGATCACGTCGCCCTTCTGCAGGCCCGCCTGTTCGGCCGGGCCGCCGCCGATCACCCCGCCGAGCAGCAATCCCTTCACCTCGGTGGCGTAGTCCGGGATCGTGCCGGTGAAGATCCGCAGCCCCGCCCGGCCGCCGCCCGACTCCGTCTTCTGTTCGACCTTCGTGAACGACGGCGCGTCGTCGAGATCGAGCAGCCGCCTGGTGATGCCGCTCGCGAACGTGACGATTCTATCGAGGTCCTCGTAATCGATCTTGTCGGCGGTGTCCGACGGCTTGTGGTAATCGGCGTGCGCCCCGGTGAAGAACGCCAGGCACGCCACGCTGGCCTGGTTGAAGCTGCCGACATCCGTCGGCTGATAGGGATCCTCCTGAAGTGTCAGGTCGAATCCGGCGGCAATATTGGCCTGCTCGAGCATCTTCGGCCAGATCGCGCTGGTGCCGGTGGCCTGCACGGTGAGCTTGTTGTCGCTCGAGCGGCCGACCATGTCGAAGTTCAGGTAGGCGGCCATTTCAGTCGTGGGGACCGGCGGGTTGGTGACGAAAGCGTTCGAGCCGATCAGCCCGAGCTCCTCGGCCGACCAGAACGCGACGATCAAGTTCCGTTTGCGGGGCTGGTTCGCCAGCGTCTCCGCGATCGCGAGCACCGCGGATGTGCCGGACGCGTTGTCGTCGGCGCCGTGATGGATCTGTCCCGCCTGTTCCTTCGTCGCCAGCGATCCGCCGGCGCTGCCGCGTCCGAGGTGGTCGTAGTGAGCGCCGATTACCACCCACGGTTTCTTGATCGCGTCGGTGGACGTGGTCGCCGGCAGATAGGCAATCACGTTGTGCCCGGTCTGACGCTGGCGCTCCACGGCAGCCTTCACTGTCACGGTGAGCTTTGGGACGGCAAAGCCGGCGACGTGCGGATTGCCACCATCGAGCTCTTTTTGAACGGCGTCAAGCGTCTTGTCGGGCGTCGCCGCAAAGATCGCAGTCGCGACCGCGCCGCTGGCACTGGCAGCGACGAGGCCGGATCCGGCGAGCGCGGTGTCGAAGCTCATGGGCACGACTTCGCCGGCGTTCGGCGATCGTGGGCCAGTGACGACGACGAGCGCCTTCGCGCCGCGCTGCCGGGCCGCCTGCGCCTTATAGCGCAGGTCGGAGTAGCGGGCGAGGGTAGCGCGCGTCTGCTGGTCCGCGTCCTCGGGGAAGTAGCGGAGAACGAGGACGATCCTGTCCTTGACGTCTAGCCCCTGGTAGCTGTCGTAGCCGAAGTTCTGGGAATCGGGTACGACAAGTCCGTATCCGGCGAACACAATCGGCCCGCTGATCTCGCCGTTGTCGGAGAACGACAGCGCCTGCACTTCGGCTCGCGTCGTAAACGCCTTCGGGGCGTCGCCCTCTCGGGTCACCGTGATCGTTGACCCGCCGTCCTTCGATCCGGCGGTGAAGTCGAACGGCGTCCGGAAGTCGCTGGATGCCGGCAGCGGCTTCGCGCCGATCCGCTGCAGCTCCTTCACCAGGTAATCGGCCGCGAGCTTCTCGCCGGGGGAACCGGCCAGGCGTCCCTCGAGCGCGTCGCCAGCCAGCATCTCGACATGCCGCTTCGTCGCCGACGGCGTCGTCGCGGCCGACTGCGCCCACGCCGGCACGGCCACGACGGACGTAAGAAGGAATGCAACGACGAGCGGCCGAATCGTGGTCTTCATGGCGGTCACTTCCTCGCCGGCGCTTCCGCCAGCGCTTTCATCGCGGCCTCGTGGTTCCACTGCGCCAGGAAGATCTGTCCCGCGCCGCCGCCCGAACGCGACGACGTGAACGCCAGCTGTGTGCCGTCCGGCGAGGGGACCGGCAGTCCGTCGAACCCGTCCGAAAAGGTCACCCGCACCGGCTCCTTCGCACCGGCCTTGTCCACGATGAAGATCTCGAAGTTCTCGAAGCCGAGTTTGTTGGACGAGAAGAAGAAATAGTCTCCCGACGGGTGCTCGTAGGGCGCCCAGCTCATCGACGTGAAGTTCGTGATCTGCTTGCGCTCGGTCCCATCGAGCTTCATCGTCCAGACATCGGCGATGAGCCCCTGCTCGTTGAAGTGCCGCCAGACGATGTGCTGGCCGTCCTTCATGAAGAACGGGCCGCCGTCGTAGCCCGGCTCTGTCGTCAGGCGCTTCTGGCCCGACCCGTCGGCCTTCATGATGTAGATCTCGCCGAAGTAGCTGGGGTCGGTGGCAAGCTGCTTTTCCTCAGCGCCCGAGAGGGTGCGGTTGTAGGCGTCGCGCATCGAGGAGAACACGATCCATTGGCCGTCTGGCGAGTAGCTGCCCTCGGCGTCGTAGCCGCGAGCGTTGGTGAGGCGTGTGAGCGCGCCGGTCTTCTCGGTATAGGCGTAAATCTCCATCTCCGGGTCGTAGTCCCAGGAGTAGCGGCGCTCCTTGCCGGAGGCGCGGAAGGCCAGTTCGTCGTCCTGGTACTGCTTCGACTTCGGGTCGTGATGGGTCGAGGCGAATTCGATCTGGTCGGTGCCCGGCCTGAAGAACGCGCACGTGGTCTTGCCCGTCCCGGGCGAGATCCGCTTGGTTTCGCCGGTCGCGAAGTCGAGCACATAGATCTGGTAGAACGGGTTGGCGGCATCGCGCTCGCTCTGGAACACGAGGCGTTGGCCATCGGGTGACCAGTAGCCCTCGCCGGCGCGCCTGCCCTCCACGGTCAGCCGTCGGACGCGGCTGAGGTAATTGCGCTCCTGGTTGGGGCCGGGCGTGCCGGCCGGCGCCTGCGCGGCCAGGTTCGCGGCCGCCGCCGCCGCCACGAGGGTCATCGTCGCAAGTCGAGTGATCATCGCGCCGGATCGTACCCCAACCAACCTTGACATGCACCGACGCAGGGGACTGTCCCCTATGGCAGCGTCCGAGGCGTTATTGCAGGGTCTGCGTACCGGGACGGAAGCGGGCGACGGCGGCCATGATTCGCTGCTGCCCGCCGGTAATGACCGGGAACACCGCGACGATTCGTCCGCCGTAGGCGTCGATGCCGTTGTAGTCGCCGACGAAATTCGACGCGGCGCAGCAGTCGAACGGGTCCAGCGGCACCCTGTGGTTGACGAAGCTTCTGCCGCCGTCGATGCTGCGGGCCAGCGTGACGCCGGTCATCGTCCCCGACAGGCCGCGGCGGTCGTGAAAGACCACGTTGATGGCCCCATCCGCGGGATCGACTGCCATCCACGTGAACATCTGCGCCGCACCCTTCGGATCGTCGTTGACGCGGACTGGTACCTCCCAGGTCTTGCCGCCGTCGCGCGAGGCGAGCAGGAATACGTCCGTGTCTCCGTTGGGCTCGTCGATGAAGTTCACGTAGATGGACCCGCGATTCGCGCCGGTGCTGAGATCGACGGCAGTCACCGGCATGCCATTGTGACGATCCACGCCAGGCACCGGGATCTCCCAGCCGCCGGTGAGCGGACCGAGCAGCGTGTCCTTACCGAACGTCCAGCCGCCATCGTCCGACCGATCGAACGACAAGCCCTTCGGGCCTGCCCAGACGACGTAGACCTCGCCGCGCGGACCCACGGCGGGCACCGCGCCTTCAAGCGTTCCGTCGCCGTCCTTCGCGTCGCCTTCGTCATCGGAGATCCGGAACGGAGGCTGAAACGTCCGGCCGCCATCTCGTGATCGTGCGAACCAGATCGTGCTGTGATGCGCGGGATCGGCGCTGCCGTAGACGTCGAATCGCGTCCACGCGACATAGACGTTGCCGCGGTGCGGCGAGCCGGCGGCGCGATCGACGACCGTCCACGGCTTGTCTTCGAACGGCATGACCGTATTGACGTGATCGACGACGCGCACCGGCGGCTCCCACGTCACGCCGTCCTGGCTGCGGCGAATCCAGATGCCGGTCGCGGCCACTTCCGGACGCTCGACGCGAATGCCGTCGAACGCGATGTAGGTGTGAAAGGCCGTTCCGTCGCGGCCGAAGGTGATGACATCGTCGCCCTGGACGCGCTTCTCGGGATTATCCGCGGGCGCGCCGGCCCATGTGAGGCCGCCGTCGATCGACACGTATTGCCAGTTGCTCGAGCGCGGCTGTTGCCCCGGCGTCGCGCTCTGGATGAACGTCGAGATGACATGCTCGGGATTCGTCGGGTTGATCGCCACCGACGCCTCAGCCGGCCGTCGGGCATCGGGCGCGCTCACCGGGACCACGCGAATCCGCGTCGCGTCCTGGGCGGGGACCAACGCCGGCGCGGACAGGACGAGCGTGACGAGAGCCGGCCACCACCGCGACATCGAGGAAATTCTATGTGGGTTCGGGGTTGCGTCCTGAACCGACACGTCTAGAATCGCGCCTATGCGCGCTCGCCTTGTCCCCATGCTGCTGATGGCTGGGATGGCTCTCGGGATGGGCGCCGCGGCCGACGAAGCGCGAATGATCGCCGTCGAAGGCGAGGGCGCGAAGTACTGGCCGCAGTGGCGCGGACCGTCCGGGCAAGGTCATGTCGTCGAAGCGGCCTACACGGACGCCTGGTCGCCCACCGCTCACGTCGCGTGGAAGGTGCCGCTGCCCGGGCGTGGCAACTCGTCTCCCATCGTCTGGGGTGATCGCATCTACCTGACGACCGCACGCGACGAGGGGCGCCGGATCTCGATGCTGGCGTTCAGCCGAGCCGACGGCCGGGTGCTATGGGACACCGCGATCGCGCAGGACGGCGTCGAGTGGGTCCACCAGAAGAATGGCTACGCCTCGGCGACGCCGGCCTCCGACGGACAACGCATCTATGCCTCATTCGGACGGCACGGGCTGGTCGCGTTCGACATGAACGGACGGATCGCCTGGCAGCGCAAGTTCGGACCGATCGAGAACTATCACGGCCCCGCGGGTTCGCCCGTGCTTTACAAGGACCGCATCTTTCTGTACCAGGACCAGTCCGCGCGCGGCTCGCAGGGCGGCTTCGTCGCTGCCTTCGACAAGGCGACCGGGGGCACCCTCTGGCAAACACCGCGCAGGGAAACCGTCGGGTGGGGCACTCCCGTCGTGATTCACACTGACGAGCGCGACGAGCTGATCGTCTCCGGCCAGGGACGCGTGGCCGCTTACGATCCCGCGAGCGGACGTGAGCTGTGGACGGTCACGGGCAACACGTTCGAAGTGATTCCCACTCCGGTGGTCGCCCACGGGCTGATCTTCGCCTCGTCGGGCCGCGCCGGTCCGACGATCGCGATTCGACCGGGCGGCGCGGGAGACGTGACGCGGACGCACGTCGCCTGGAGCACGCCGCGCGGTTCGCCGTTCGTTCCGTCAGGCATTGTCGTGGGCGACCTGCTGTACCTCGTCAACGACATGCAGAGCATCCTCACCGTCTACGAGGCCAGAAGCGGCACGCTCGTCTACCAGGGGCGGCTTGGCGTGGCGCAGCGCGAGGGGTTTTCTGCCTCGCCGGTCGCGGTGAATGGCAAGGTGTTCTTCACCAACGATGACGGGCAAACCTTTGTCGTGCAGGCCGGCCGGGAGTTCAAACTGCTGCACGTCAACGAGCTCGGCGCCCGTACGCTCGCATCGCCGGCCCTGGTCGACGGCACCTGGTACTGGCGGAACGACGGTCAACTCGTTGCGATTAAGTAAAGGCAAAAGGCAAAAGGCAGAACTACTGCATGACGATATCAGCCGTTGCGGCGGTCCCAGCGGCAATAGTGATCGATCGCTCGGCGCCTTTCAGCGCTTCGTGCCAGACGCGGAGCTGGTAAGTGCCCGGCGCAACGTCAGGAAGCGCGAACTTCCCATCCGGCCCGGTCACGACGGCGACATCGTCGGTAACGTAAAGCCATCCGCGCATCCACTGGTGCGTGCTGCAACCGATGCGCAGCGCGCCGCTGCCGTCGAGCGGTTTTGCGAGCTCGAGGTTGGGGACAGGGAGTGCGAGGTTGAAGAGCTGACGGCCGTCGGGCAGCTGCACGGTGGTGGTGTGTAGCATCGGATCTTTGCTCGACGTCTTCAGCGTCGCCTTGCGACCGGCAACCTGCACCCTCGGGACAAACGCGCATTTCTCGTTCACGACTCTCACTTCGCGCTGCGGCGTCCGCGCCTTCACCCCCACGAGCGTGACAACGACGTTGGCGAGGTGACCGGCAGGGTCGACAACGATCGACTGATCCGGTAGTTCGGCGCCGCACACCTTCTGGTCGTAGGTGATGCGCAAAGGCCTGGGCGCCCTCGCGCGAGTCGTGACGATCCCCTGCAGTCCGCTTGTGCGAGCCTGCACCTCCGAAGTGGTGCCGGTCGCCAGACCCGTCCACGCGGTCATCGCGAGCAGCACGATCCCGATTCCCTGCCCACGCATCCGTCCTCCGTTCATGGCCCGTTGGCAGCCGTTCATGCCATAAAACCCCCGGTTCGCCGGGGTTTGCTTGCTCGTCGCGCCTCGGTGGTTACGCTTCCAAGAATATGCGTATCGCCCTGGCATCGGGTCTTCTGGTCCTGTTCTCGCTAGCGGCGCCTGGCTGGGCCACGGCTCAGGCGGCAACGACGTTGACCGGGCTGGTGACCCAGGGGGAGAACGGGCAGCCGATGCCTGGCGCACTCGTCGTCATCGACGAGCTTCGACGCGAGACGCGCACCGAGGCCGACGGCGCGTACAAGTTCGAGGGCGTTCCCGCCGGCGAGTACCATGTGGGTGTGCGCGCCGAAGGCTATACGACGCGGCGCACCGAAGTTGTCGTCGGGTCGAGTCCGGCGACCCTGAACCTCGTGGTCGAGTTCGACCTCCATTTCGCGGAGGTGCTGTCGGTCAGTCCCAATCCGCGGCCGCAGTTCGAGTCCTATCAGCCGACATCTGTCCTGACCGGACAGGAGCTGTCGCGCCAGCTCGAGACCACGGTTGCCGCCACGCTGCAGGCAGAACCGGGCATTGCCATGCGCGCGTTTGGCTCCGCGCCGGCCCGTCCCGTGATCCGCGGGCTCGACGGCGATCGAGTGGTGGTGGTGGAGGACGGCCAGCGCACCGGCGATCTGTCGGCGCAGTCGGGCGACCACGGCGTGCCGGTCAATCCTGCCGCGGCGCGCAAGATGGAGGTGGTGCGCGGGCCGGCCACACTGTTGTACGGCGCGAATGCAATCGGCGGCCTGGTCAACATCATCTCGGACCAGATTCCGAGCGAGAAGACGCTCGGCGCCAACGGCAATTTCACGTTCGACATGGGCACGAACGGCGGCCAGGGTGGCGGCGCCGGCGACGTCCACGTCGGCAACGGGCGATGGGCGTTTCATTTCGGCGGCAGCGGCACCCGAATCGGAAACTACTCGACCCCTGAAGGCGAAGTCGAGAACTCGCACTCCCGCACGGCAACCGCGAGCCTCGGCGGCGCGTGGACCGGTGAGCACTCCTACGTCGGCGCGAGCTACGGCTACACCGACATGGAGTACGGCATCCCGATTGTCGAAGAAGGGCAGGTGAGCCTCGATCCGCGGCGCCACTCGTTCAACGTGCGAGCTGGCGGACAGGCGCTTCCGGGCTTCATCCAGTCGTACCGCGCGACCTTGGGCATTCGCCGTTACCAGCACAGCGAGCTCGAAGGGGACGAGATCGGGACCACGTTCACCAACGATCAGGTCGAGAGCGAGGTGGTGCTCTCGCATCGCAAGGCGGCGGGACTACTCGGCAGCGTCGGTGGTTGGCTGCTGAATCGCCAGTTCGAGGCGCTCGGCGAGGAAGCGCTGTCGCCGCCAGTAGATCAGAACAGCGTGGCCGGCTTCCTCTACGAGGAAGTCGCATGGCCGCACGCGACGCTGCAGTTTGGCGGCCGGCTGGATCACACCCGCTACGCGCCTGATGGCGGCCTGCCGAACACCGACTTCACGGAGTTCTCCGGATCGGTGGGCGTGCTGATTCGGCCTGCTGCCGCAAACGATAACTTCGTGATCGCCGCGAGCCTGGCCCGCGCCGCACGCCCGCCGGCGCTGGAGGAGCTGTATTTCTACGGCCGGCATCTCGGCAACTTCGCCTACGAGATTGGCAATCCGGACCTCGCTCCGGAGCGGGGACTCGGTTTTGATCTGGCGCTTCGCGCCCGCAGCCCGCGATTCGAAGGCGAGATCTCGCTGTTCCGCAACGACATCAGCAACTTCATCTTCCGCAACCCGATCAGCGACGACGAGTTCGCTGCGCGCCACGGGGAATTCGACGAGCGTTTCAACACCGAGACCGAGGGCCACGACCCTGGCGGAGAGCTTCAGTACGTGGAGTTCGTGGGTCGCGACGCGACGCTCTGGGGCGCGGAGGCGCACGGCGACCTGAAGTTCACCGCGCAATGGATTGGCGAGCTCACGTTCGACATGGTCCGCGGAACGCTGAACGACACGAACGAGAACCTGCCGCGCATGCCGCCGTATCGCGGCATCCTCGGCTTGCGCTACCAGAACGCCGGGTTGCAGGTGGGCGGCGGAGTGAACCTGGTCGCCACCCAGGATCGGGTCTATGGCGCCGAGGAGCCTACCGAGGGGTACGCGACGCTGCGGCTATACGGCTCGTACTCGTTCACCAGGGCCCGGATGCTGCACACCATCACCGCACGCCTGGAGAACGCGACCAACGAGCTGTACCGCAACCACCTGAATTATCTGAAGGATCAGCTGCCGGAAATGGGACGGACGTTCCGGCTCGTCTACACGCTCGGCTTCTGATGGGCCAGTGGCGGCTGGTCCGCTGTGGCTACCCGCCGCCACGTCCAGTGGGGCTTACGCCACCTTGCGCCCCACTACAGCGCGGTAAATCACCAGGAGCACGATCGCCCCAATCAGGGCCATTACGAACCCGGCCGCATCCTGGGGACCGTAGAGTCCCAGAGCTCGGCCGATGAAGCCGCCTAGAAGCGCCCCGGCGATGCCGAGCAGGCTCGTCACGACGATGCCGCCCGGATCGCGCCCCGGCATCAGGAGCTTGGCGACTGCGCCAACGATCAACCCGAACACGATCCATCCGAGGACTCCGAACATCACTCCTCCTCTTTGGTTCGCCGACCGGTGACCGCGAAGCATCTTCCGTGCCCGCAACGAGGCACGTCAATCGCGCGCGCCGCCTGATGCGTGACGCCACGCGTGGCACCGGCGGGTGAGTAGTGGGTAGCGGTGTGCCGCGAATGGAGTGCCGGACGCGAGCCCGAGGCCCCAATCCGGTCAGCGCCGCTCGGGCGCAGCGGTACGGGTCAGGGCCATGAAGATCGTGCAGGCCATCGCGAGCACGACCAGCGCGAGCGCGGTGGCTGACGGTTCCAGCCCGCGGCTCAGGAAGAACAGCGCGACCGAGGTCCAGGCACACGACACGGCAATGAGCTTCACGCCGCGCGAAATCGATCGGTCCGCGTGATACCGCTCCACGTGCACGAGCGCCTCGCGGAAGAGTGGCATTCGCTTCACCCACCCGTGCAGCCTGTCGCTCGAACGCGAGAAGGCCCACAGCGCGATCAGCAGGAACACCGTTGTCGGCAGCCCTGGCAGGATCGCGCCGAGCGCGGCCAGTCCGACCGACGTGAGTCCGACAACCAGGTAGATGGCGCGAGCCAAGAGGGACATCGGGGAACCGCGGTGCCCGCCGATTATAATCCGCGGCCATGCATCGGATCGTTCCCCTCGCCCTCATGGCCACCATCGTTTTCGGCGCGGCGGCACTGCCGGCGCGCTTCCCCGCACATGCACGCGAACGCCAGATTGGTGTTCCGGGCTGGCTGGCGCCTTATCGCGATAACGCGGCACGCTTGATTGGCGCCGCCACCGCCGACCAGTTTGCGTGGGATCGCCTCGCCGAGCTCACCGATACCTACGGCGCCCGCCTCACCGGCTCCGACAACCTGACGCGCGCGATTGCCTGGGCGGTCGCGACGATGAAGGCAGACGGCCTGGAGAAGGTGCGCGCCGAAAAGGTGATGGCGCCGCGGTGGGTTCGCGGGCGCGAGAGCCTCGAGATAACCGAGCCGCCGCACCACGTCCTCCCGCTGCTCGGTCTCGGCGGCAGCGTCGCGACGCCGTCCGACGGCGTCGAGGCCGAGGTGATGGTCGTGTCGAGCATGGACGAACTGCAGCAGCGCGCGACCGACGCCAAGGGACGCATCGTGCTCTTCGACGTCCCGTATACGACCTACGGCGAAACTGTCAGCTATCGATCGGGCGGTGCCCGCGCGGCCGCGCGCCATGGCGCCGTCGGGATGCTGCTTCGCGCCGTTGGCCCGATCGGGCTCCGGACCACGCACACCGGAGGCATGCAGTACGGAGACGACACGCCGAAGATTCCAGCCGCGGCCATCGCGGTGGAAGATGCGCAGCGGATCCACCGAATAGTGAATCGAGGGCGCACCGTGCGCGTGCGCCTGAAGATGGAAGGGCACGTCGAGCCCGATGTCGAATCGGCGAATGTGATCGGCGAGATCGTCGGGCGCGAGCGGCCCGAAGAGATCGTACTGGTCGGCTGTCACTTCGACTCGTGGGACGCGGCGACCGGCGCCTCGGACAACGCCGTGGGCTGCATCGCCACCTGGGAAGGGCTGCGGTTGATGAAGAAGCTCGGCATCCAGCCGCGCCGGACCGTGCGCCTCGTGTTGTTCACCAACGAAGAGAACGGGCTCCGCGGCGGCAACGCGTATAAGGACGCCTATGCGAGCGACGCGGAAAAGCACGTCTTGGCGATCGAGTCAGACTCGGGTGTGTTCCAGCCGGCGCAGCTCGCCTTCACAGGGTCGGAATCGGCCCGCCGGATCATCGCGGAGATCGGGACGCTGCTGGCGGGAATCGACATGCAGCACGTCGGGCCCGGCGGCGGCGGCGCCGACATCGGCCCGATCTCACAGCTCGGACGGGTGCCGATGATGGCCTACGGTGGCGACTCGACGAAGTACTTCACCATCCACCACACGCCGGCCGATACGGTGGAGCGCATCCTGCCCGGCGAGGTGTCCAAGGCCGCCGCGTCGATCGCGGTGATGGCCTACGTCGTTGCCGAGATGCCCGAGCGGCTGCCGAGGTAGTCCCGGCGAGCGAATCACAACCGGGCGACCCGAATGATCGTGTCGCTCGGCTTGCCGCTTACGAACAACGCCAGCGGGCCGGCCGGCGTGAGAACCAGGAACGGATACGAACCTGGGACGTCGCCCGGGCCGAGTTGCCGCGCCGGACCGAATTCGGGGCGCCCCCCGTCATCGAAGCGCAAATCGCGAACTGCCGCGCGACGGACGCCTCCGATGACTTCATCCCAGGCGATGTAGAGACGGTCCGCGGTGCCGGCCATCACCTGCGGGTGCATCGCGCGAGGGCCACCCAGGGTGGGAACGCGCACCCGCGCGGAGAACGTCTTCAGATCGCGTGAGGAGGCGTAGAAGATGGCGCCCTCCGGCGTCGGGCCGTCGATGACGGTTGGCCACACGATGTGCGCCGCGCCCGAGGCATCGACCGCTAACGCGGGACCATCGTCGGGACAACCCGCCAGCTGCCATTCGTCGGCGCTCACACGGCCAGGTGTCCCGAAATGCTGCCCGCCGTCGGTTGAGGACATGAACGCGATGTCGCGAATGTTGCCCGAGTAGACCTGCCGCCACGCAGCCAGTAGTCCGCCGCGCGGTGTCGTGGCGAGCCCGACCTTGCAGCAGTAGCAGACGCCTTTCACCAACTCGCGTTCGGACGTCGCGCCGCTGCCGTCGCCGGCGTAGTAGAGGCCGGAACGTTGGGCGAGAGCGACGCCGTCGATGGCCTCGCGTTCGGCCGCCGCCGCGTCAACGTGATGACCCGCTTCGCCGCCGTGGTGTCCTTGCGGCGCACGGCCGGCGGCCAGGCCGCGGTGATCCAGCCACATGACGTGCGCAACGCCGCGGCTGTCGAGCGCCATCGCGTGCCAGCCGCGATCGCCAGCCGCGCCGGAGGCCTGGAGCGGACGGGACGCGGCGAACGTTCGGCCGCCATCGCTCGAACGTGCGATCCGAATCTCGGTGCCTTGCTGGCCCCGGGCGCCGTACGCCACGACGATTTCCGGAGTTTGCGCGTCGCGAGCCGCCAGGCCGACGCGGGGCGGCAGTTCTCCGCCCAGCCGCGGCTCTTCGGCCGCGCCGTTGACGCGAACGGGTTCGCCGAAATGGCCGCCGCCGTCGTGGCTCACAGCGACATACACGTCGGCCCTGCCCGAGGGCCGCTGCGCTCCGAACGCGATCGCCACGACGTTGCCAAGTGACGCCGCCCACGGGGTCTGGTTGGAAAGGCCCGGCACACCGATCGTGATGTCGGCGGGCTGCCGGGCCGTGGCGGACCCGGCGAGCATCGAAACGGCCAGGGCGGTGCACACGGCGGCTTGACGCATTCCGATAGCGTACCGAGGTGGGCGGCGCCCGAGGTGCGGCAAATTGTCTCAGCCCCGGGCACCCCGCTTTCGAGCAGAATGAGCGCCATGTGGGCGCCGGAACCGGTGGTCACCGCTCGATGGCTGCACCGCTTCAGGTGGGCGGTGGTCGCCAGTGCCGCGGCGATGCTGGTGGTCGCGCGACGCTGGCTGGAAGTCGAATTCGCCGAATCGAGCGCGGCGATTCTCGTCGCGATCCAGGCCTTCAGCAACCTCTGGCTCCACCTGGTGCTGCGCCGCGGCGCCGAACCGCCCGATCGCCTGCTCGGCGGCCTGATTCTGTTCGATGTCGCGATACTCACCGCGCTATTGCTCCTGACCGGCGGACCGTCCAATCCGTTCACGATCAGCTACCTCGTCTACATCACGCTCGCCGCGGTCACGCTGAACGCGGCCTGGGCGTGGGCGGCCGCGATCGCGGCGATGGCCGGCTACGGGCTCCTGTTCGTCACGCCGATTCGCGCGCTCGTCGAACCGCAGCCTCACCACGGTGCGATGGACCCGGCGCTCGGCCACCAGGCCGGCATGCTCCTCGCGTTCGTCGGCGCGGCGGTGCTCACCGCGGCGTTCGTCACGCGCATTCGACTCGCGCTCGAGGCCCGGGAGCGGGCGCTCGACGAAGTGCGGCGGGTCGCGGCGCAGCAGGAACGTCTGGCGTCGCTCACGACGCTTGCCGCCGGTGCGGCGCATGAGCTTGCCACGCCGCTCAGTGCCATCGCCGTCGCCGCTCGCGAACTGGAGCTCTCGGCAAGCGCCGACGGCGTTTCCCAGGAGATCCGCGACGACGCGCAGCTGATTCGGTCGCAGGTGGACCGCTGCCGCGCGATTCTCGACCAGATGAGCGGGCGCGCCGACGAATCCGTGGCGCACGGCGCTCAGACGCTGACGCCGGATCGCGTCGTCGAGTCGGCGATGGATACGTTTGCCACGGCCGATCGCGCTCGCGTGACGGTCTCGATCGAACACGATCTGCCGGCCGTCAGTGTGCCACTCGAGGCCGCGACCCGGGCGGTCCGAACGTTACTGAAGAACGCGCTCGAAGCCTCAACGCCACCGGCCCCGGTGCGGTTACACGTCGAGTTCGTGGACGGTCACATCCGGTTTCGCATCCACGATCGCGGCAGCGGCATGACCGCCTCCACGTTGCAGCGGGCCGGAGAGCCGTTTTTCACGACCAAACCGGTCGGCAGCGGCTTCGGCCTCGGACTGTTCCTGGCCCGGACCTTCGCCGAGCGCTGGGGCGGCAGCCTCAAGCTGGCCTCGTCGCCGGACCAGGGGACGACGGCCACGCTTGTTCTGCCGGCGGCGCCAGGAGGAGTGCGCGGATGACGACCGACCTTCGTACGCTGCTTCTGCTCGACGACGACGACGTGTTCGCGTCGCGCATGGCCCGAGCGCTTGCGGCGCGCGGTTTCGAGGTGACGCGGGCGGCCACCGCCGCGGAGGCTATTGCAGCCGCGGGACAGGACAGCCCCGAATGCGCGCTCGTGGATCTGCGGCTGCCCGACGGACATGGGCTCGACGTGGTTGCCGCCCTGCACGCCATCGACGCGACGACGCGCATCATCGTGCTCACCGGCTATGGCGCGATCGCAACCGCAGTCGAAAGCCTCAAGCGCGGTGCTTCGGACTACCTGACCAAACCGGTGGATGCAGAGCAGGTGGCGTCGGCATTCGAGCCGCAGGCGTCGCCGGCCGACCATCTCCGCGAGTTCACCGTCCCATCGCTCGCGCGCGTGGAGTGGGAGCACATTCAGCGCGTCATGACCGAGTGCCAGGGCAACATCTCGCAGGCCGCGCGGGTGTTGGGGCTGCACAGGCGGTCGCTGCAGAGGAAGCTCTCGAAATACCCTGTCAATCGGTGACAATACTGCGTGAGATGGAGAACACCATGATGCGGCGGGTGTGGGCTGGAGCGGGGACCGTGATGTTGGCGCTGATCTCGACAATTGGCGCGGCCCAACAGTCCAATCCCAGCGTGTCCGATGCGTGGGTTGCGGAGCCGGCAGCAGGCGCCACTACGGCCGATGCCTACGCTGTCGTGGAGAACCCGTCGATGTATGAAGTATTTGTCGTCAGCGTGACCGCTGACGCCGCGGGCGCTGCCGAGATCGTGGAGGGGCCGGCGGACGGAGCCAAGACTGTAAAGGAGCTGTCGGTGCCGGCCTACGGCCGCGCCGAGCTGAAGCCCGGCGCGGTCCGCATCCGGTTGAAGGACCTGAAGAAGCCGCTGAAGGCCGGCGACACGGTGGCGCTGGCGCTCACGACCGACGGCGGCACGACGATGAAGACGTCAGCCGAGGTGCGGAGAAACTAAAGCACCGTCGCACCTCGCACTCGTCTAGCCTTTCTTGAGGATGTAGGTGCCGTCGGCAGCCTTCTCGCGGTACTTGTTGTGGCATTGCGCGCAGGTGCCCATCAGCATCTTCACGCCTTCGGCCGCGGCGTCGAGGTTCTTGGCGGCCGCAGCCTTGTCAACGGCCTGGGCGTGATTGAGCGCGGCCTGCGCCCACTCGGTGGCATCCTGCGTCTTGCGCGCGGTCCAGAAGGCCACGTTCCCCTTCTGAAGCTCGACCATCTTCTGGGCGTCGGCGGCAAGCGCGTCGGTGGCCTTGGCCTCCAGGTTCTTTCGCATCGAACCGGCGGTGGCCCCGACCGCCTTCATCGCCTTGTCGTAGTCCTCCTCGCTCATCGGCGCTTGCGCCGACGGCACGACGGCAAAGCCAATCGCGACCAGCCATATCAGGGCGGCGATTGACGCAAAACGAGCAGCACGCATGGAACCTCCTGAAGACGCTGTGGAACGGCGCGATGCGCGCCGCCCGGAAGCTGTCGGGAAATGCTGGCAATTATAGAGCGGTCATCAAGCTCGTGCGACCGGTCCGGCTCACACCGCGAACCGGCTCACGTAGGGCAGGCGCGCTGCCGCGGATCGGACGGCATCGAAGTCGTCCAGCAACAGCCCGAGCCCGTCCCATCGGCCCGTGATCAGCGCATCGCGTGCCGCCGGCGGCAGGTGAACGGCGACGTTCAGCACACCCGCCTGTGCCCGCATCGTCTCCAGGTTGAGCGACACCTCGAGCCGAGGGTCGCGCTCGACCGCCTGCTGCAGCGCCGCGACATCGGCCGGCGATGCGGTCACCGCCGGCATGCCCAGCATCACGCTGTTGCCGAAGAAGATCTCCGAAAAGCTCTCGCCGATGATTCCGCGGACGCCCCAGCGCACGATTCCCTGGGGCGCGTGCTCCCGCGAGGATCCGCAGCCGAAGTTGCGGTTGACGATCATCAGCGACGCCCCGGCGAAGCGCGGATCGTCGATTGGGTGGACCACGCCCTGGCTGGCGGCGTGCTTCCGGTCGTCGCCGAAGAGATGCGCCTCGAGGCCGTCGAACGTGATCGCCCGCAGGTGGCGCGCCGGCATGATGCGGTCGGTATCGATATCGTCCCCGACGAGCGGAACCGCACGACCGCTGACTGAGAGGATCTTCGAGCCGCTCATTGCACTGCGCCTCCGCGCGGGATCACGTTGCGCACGTCCACGACCTCCCCGGCAATCGCCGCGGCCGCCACCATCGTCGGGCTCATCAGCAGGGTGCGCCCGGTCGGGCTGCCCTGGCGGCCCCGGAAGTTGCGATTCGACGACGAGGCGCAGGTCTGGGCGCCGGAAAGCTTGTCGTCGTTCATGCCGAGGCAGAGCGAGCAGCCGGGCTCGCGCCACTCGAAGCCGGCCATTTGAAAGACCTCGTGCAGCCCTTCGCGCTCGGCGGCGCGCTGGACTTCGCGCGATCCGGGAACCACGAGCCCGCGCACGTGCCGCGCCACGCGTTGTCCGCGGACGACGTCGGCCGCGGCTCGAAGGTCCGAAAGCCGTGCATTGGTGCACGAACCGATGAAGGCAACATCCACACGCCGTCCCTTGACCACCGCTCCGGCTTCGAAGCCCATGAACCGCAGCGCCTCGAGCGCCGCGTCGCGCTCCCCGCCGGGCAGCGAGCGCGGATCGGGAATCGGTTCGTCCACGGCCACGCTCTGCCCAGGGTTGGTGCCCCAGGTCACGACCGGCGCGATCCGCGTGACGTCGATGACCTTCTCGTCGTCGGCCGTCGATCCCGAATCCGAGGCGATCGAGCTCCACCACGCGACGGCCCGGCCCCACGCGTCTCCGGCCGGCGCGTACTGGCGCCCGCGCAGGAAGGCAAAGGTGGTCTCGTCCGGATTGATGTAGCCCATGCGCGCGCCCCCCTCGATCGAGAGGTTGCAGAGCGTCATGCGCTCGTCCATCGTCATGTTCTGCACCGCGTCGCCGGCGTACTCGTAGGCGAAGCCGACCCCCCCGTTCACGCCCAGTTGGCGGATCATCGCCAGCGCGAGGTCCTTGGCGGTGACCCCGGAGCCCTTCTTCCCCTCGAATCGGACGCGGCGCAGCTTCGGCTTGTCCATTGCCAGGCACTGCGAGGCCAGGACGTCGCGGACCTGCGATGTGCCGATGCCGAACGCCAGCGCGCCGAACGCGCCGTGGGTGGACGTATGGCTGTCACCGCAGGCGATCGTCATCCCCGGCTGTGTCAAGCCGAGCTCGGGGCCGATCACGTGGACGATCCCTTGGTGATCGTCGCCGAGTCCGAACAGCGGAATCTCATGCGTCCGGCAGTTCTCTTCGAGCGTGGCCATCATCTCTTCGGCCACCGGATCCGGGGCCGGCCGCTTCAGGCTCGCGGTCGGGATGATGTGATCCATGGTGCCGAAGATGCGGTCGGGGAACGCCGGCGTCAGCCCGCGCTCGCGGAGCATCGCGAACGCCTGCGGCGTCGTCACTTCGTGAATCAGGTGCAAACCGATGAAGAGTTGCGTCTGGCCGGTGGGCAGGCGCCGCACCGAGTGCAGATCCCAGACTTTGTCGAGCAAGGTCGCCATAGGTCAGGAGAGAGGAAACAGGAGACAGGAGTCGGGAGACAGAAGAGGGAACTAGGAACCAGGAACTAGGAACTAGGAACCAGGAATCGCTACAGCTTACACCCGGCGTAAAGAGTCGAGGGGTATTGAGCGCGTTGCCAAGCTGTTGACTTTACGCGGGTTCGACGCGATCCTTTATCTCATCAATGCCGCGCCCTGCGGCTGCCGGCTGGCGAGCGGTCTTGCCCGGCCGGGCTTCCGTGATACCATTTGGGAAAGTGAGATTAAGTCTCACTTTCACCACAATCATGAACGCCTCGCCTACCCGCCGACTCCTGGCCCGCGTCCCCATTGGTTCCACTGCTGTTGTCTTTCGCGTGTCCGGAGCGCGTCCCGTCGTCCGGCGGCTGCTCGAGATGGGGTTGGTGCCAGGCACTCCCGTGACCGTGCATCGCGAAGCACCGCTCGGCGATCCCGTCGAGTTGCGGGTCCGGAACTACGCGCTGTCGATCCGGCGCGCCGACGCTCTCGGTATCGAAGTCGAGTGACATGAGCGCCATCGCGCTCGCGCATCCACCCAGCGCGCGCCAGGCGCTGGTGCTGCTTGCCGGGAACCCGAACTCCGGCAAGTCGACGGTCTTCAACGCGCTGTCCGGCGCCCGGACCCGCGTTGCGAACTACCCGGGCGTGACCATCGACCGCCGGTCGGCCACCGTCGCACTGTCCGCCGACACCTCCATCGAGCTCACCGACCTTCCGGGCACCTACTCGCTCGCCCCGCGATCCCGCGAGGAGCAGATTGCCGTCGAGTCGCTGCTCGGCCACGGGCCACGCCGCCCCGACGTGATCCTGATCGTCGCCGACGCGACCGCGCTTGCCCGTGCGCTCTATCTCACCATCGAGATCCTCGAGATCGGCCGCCCCGTCGTCATCGCCCTCAACATGACCGACGAGGCGCGCAGCGCCGGAATCGACGTCGATGTCGCGCGCCTCGAAGCGCTGACCGGTGCCCGGGTGGTGCCGACCGTAGCGAACAAGGGCATCGGGACCGATGCCCTGCGCGCCGCGATTGGCGAGGCGATCGCGCGCCCGGTGACGCCCGAGCGGCCCGAGGTGGTTCGACCGGCGGCGCTCGTCACCGATCTCGCCGAGCTCGAGGGCGCCATCCTCGGCGAACGGGTGATGGAGAGGCCACAGGACGCTCGAGTGTGGGCGCAGTGGCTGCTGCTCTCGCTCGAGCACGAGGGCGACGAGCTGCAGAACATCCCGGCCCCGATCCGTGCCGCCGCGCACCGGATTTCGGAACGCGCCGCCGGGTCGGGGCGCAACCTGGATCTCGAGATCATCGGCGGGCGCTACCAGTTGGTGGACCAGCTGATGAAAGAGGTCTGCCGGGTGCCGCAGGCACCGCGACGCAGCTGGACCGACCGCGTCGACGCCGTGCTCACGCACAGGGTCGGGGGAGCGCTCGCGTTCGCGCTGGTGATGATGATCGTGTTTCAGGCGCTCTTCAGCTGGTCGGAGCCGGCTGTCTCGCTGATCGAGGACACGGTCGCGTGGTCACAGTCGTGGATCACCAGCCTGATGGCGGCAGGCCCGTTGACCGATCTGATCGTGAACGGCGTGATTGCGGGCGTCGGCAACGTCCTGGTCTTCGTGCCGCAAATCGCGCTGCTGTTCCTGTTCATCGGCCTGCTCGAGGACCTGGGTTACCTGGCCCGTGCGGCGTTCGTCATCGACCGCGTGATGCGCGCGGTGGGTTTGCATGGACGTGCGTTCGTGCCGATGCTGTCGGGATTCTCGTGCGCCGTGCCGGCGGTGATGGCGACGCGCACGCTCGAGAGCCGAACCGATCGCCTCCTGACCATGCTGGTGCTGCCGCTCACGTCGTGCAGCGCCCGGTTGCCGGTGTACGTGCTCGTGACGGCAACAGTTTTCGCTCCGGGCTCGAAGCTGGGGTTCCTCAGTGCCGGTGCCGTCGCGCTGTTTGCGATGTACGCGCTCTCGGTAGTCGCGGCGCTGACTGCTGCCGCGGTATTGCGGCGAACCGTCCTCAAGGGTCCTGCGCCTACGCTGGTCCTGGAGCTGCCGCCGTATCGCCTGCCGGTCATGAGCGTGCTGCTCCGCGGCGTGTGGCAACGCGTCCGGACGTTCCTGATCGATGCCGGCACCGTGATCCTCGCCCTGACGATCGTGATGTGGGCGCTGCTGTCGTATCCGAAGGATCCGGCGGTCACTGCCGAGGCTGAAGCGGCGCGCGCCGCCGTCGCGGCGTCGGGCGCTTCTGCCGATGAACGCGACGCCCGCCTCTCGGCCATCGACAGCCATGAGGGCGGCGCGCAGCTGCGCAGCAGCATTGCCGGCCGTGTCGGCCGCCTCTTCGAGCCGGTGATCGCACCGCTCGGGTTCGATTGGCGGATTGGCATAGGCATCCTCGGCGCGTTCGCGGCGCGTGAGGTGTTCGTCGGTACGCTGGGAGTGGTCTTCGACATCTCCGGCGCCGACGAGACCAACGAGCCGCTGCGCGAAGTGCTGCGCCGCGCCACCTGGCCGAACGGCGCGCCGTTGATGACGCCGCTCGCCGGCATCTCGCTGATGGTGTTCTTCGTACTCGCCTGTCAGTGCATGAGCACCGTCGCCATCGTCAAGCGGGAGTCGGGCGGCTGGCGCTGGCCGCTCTTCATGATCGGCTACATGACCGTGCTCGCGTACACGGCGTCGCTGCTCGTGTACCAGGTGGGGAGCCGCCTGGGCTGGGGGCTGTGACCATGTGGCAGGAAGCTGGCGTGGCGGTCATCGTCGGCGGGGCGCTGGCCTACCTGGCGCGAAAATTTTTCGCCTCCGCGCCGCGCAAGAAGGCCACGACCTCGTTCGTCCCCTTGTCGCAACTGAAGCGGCGCCGCTGACCCGGCGGTTACCGCTACAATCCTCCGTATGCTCCCCCGGACGTTCGCGGTGGGGCTGCTGGCGGGCGCGTTCCTGCTCGCCGGGCAGCGGCCCCATGCGCAGCAAGACGGCCTGCGCACTCGCGCCGAGGCTACCGGCTACACCGAAACGAGCAGCTACGACGACGTGCGCCGCATTGTCGCTGCGCTGGCAGCGCTGCCCACCGTTCACACCACGACCTTTGGCCAGACTGAGGAAGGGCGAGAGCTCCCGCTGCTGGTGATTTCCGAGCCGAAGGTCACTTCCCCCGAGGCCG
This sequence comes from uncultured Acidobacteriota bacterium, assembly GCA_963709325.1. Lineage (GTDB taxonomy): Bacteria > Acidobacteriota > Vicinamibacteria > Vicinamibacterales > UBA2999 > VFZN01. Next base: position 3,990,786 of record CAVPVV010000003.1, read on the forward strand.
CCAGGCGGCTGGGACGTCCGATTGTGCTCGTCCAGGCCAACATCCACGCCGGCGAAGTCGAGGGCAAGGAAGCCACCCTCATCCTCGCGCGCCGGCTCGCCGATGGCGATCTGAAGTCGATGGCGAAGCAACTCGTCATCCTCCTCGCGCCGATCTACAACGCTGACGGAAACGAGCGGGTGGATGCGCGCCATCGCCCCGAGCAGAACGGACCGACCGGCGGCGTCGGCACCCGCGAGAATGCGGAGGGGCTCGATCTCAATCGCGACTACATGAAACTCGAGAGCGCCGAATCGCGCGCACTCGTCGGGCTGATGAACACCTGGGATCCGCACGTCGTCGTCGATCTCCACACGACCGACGGCTCGTACCACGGCTACCACCTGACCTATGCGCCGGCGCTCAACCCGAACGCAGACGATCGGATCGTGGCATTCACGCGTGAAACCCTGTTGCCCACCGTCCGAAAGGCGGTGCTCGACGCCCACGGCTTCCGCACTTACTACTACGGCAACTTCGCTTCGGAGCAGACTGGCTCGCGCGAGCAGCGCCGCATCGATCCGGACAACCCGGGCGACACGGTGTGGCGGACGTTCGATCATCGCCCTCGGTTCGGCAACAACTACGTCGGGCTGCGCAATCGCATCGCCTTGCTCTCCGAGGCGTACAGCTATCTCGACTTCGAGGGCCGGGTCCGGGTGACCACGGCGTTCGTCGAAGAGGTGTGGCGAACGTGCGCGAAGCAGGCGCAGAAGATTCTGTTACTGACCTCGCAGGCCGATCGCGCGCTCACGACCCGAACGAAATTGTCGAAGCCGCTCGACCTGGGCGTCGACTTCAGGATCCAGCCGGGCGCGGAGCCTGTCGCGATCCTCGTGGGCGACGTGAGCGAGCTCGCCCATCCCGAAACCGGGTTGCCGATGCGCCAGATGACGGAGCTCGCCGAGCCGGTGCGGATGCGCGAGTACGGCACCTTCGTGGCGACGCGCACCAGACCGCTGCCGAATGGATGGGTCATCCCGCGCGGGCTGGCAGCGAGCCCGCGGATGGCCGCCGCGCTTGATCGCCTGCGCTGGCACGGCATCGAGACGCGTACGATCGAGACCGCGACACAGATGGATGTCGATCGCTTCGTAGTCCAGGGGCTCACCCGGTCGGAGCGCGAGTTCCAGGGCCACCAGGAAGCGCGGCTGTCGGTCTCCATGGAGGCCGCCGCGCTGTCTCTAGACGCAGGTTCGGTCCTGATACCGGCCAACCAACGACTGGCCCGGCTGGCGGCCTACCTGCTCGAGCCGGACAGCGACGACGGGCTCGTCACCTGGGGCGTCATCGAGGACGGCCTGTCCGTCGGGCAGGGTTATCCGATCTACCGCGTCCGCTGAGATAGTTACTCGGCCAGGTGCGACATTTCGCCGCAGGCCTGCGACGATTCACCACATTTTCCGAGCGACGTTGCTTTCCTAGACTGGGACGCGATGTCCCCGTCGTCCTCCTTCGCCGTCGCACTGCGCGTTGCCCTGGTATTGATAACGCTGTGGGCGCCGAACGCCGCGGCTCAGGAGACGATCAACTCCGCGACCGTCGGCGGCCGGATCACCGACGCGCAGGGCGGCGCAGTGCCAGGCGCAACGGTGACGGCCCGGCAGACCGAGACCGGTGTTTCCGCCGACCGCACGACCGACAATGCCGGCCGGTTCCGCTTCCCGTATCTGCGCGTCGGCCCGTACGAATCTGCTGGTCTCGGCACCTGGATTCGACCCGTGGCGCCAGACGCTCGTGCTCAACGCTGGAGCGGCCTTCGAGATCCCGGTCGAGCTCAGTGTCGCGGGACTCGCGGAATCCGTGGCCGTGCAGGCGGAGGCGCCGCTGGTCGAATCCGCGCGCAGCCAGCTCGCGGTGACCGTCTCCAGGAGCGAGGTCAACAACCTGCCGCTGAACGGCCGCAACTTCCAGGACATCGCACTGCTGGTGCCCTCGGTGGCGCCTCCCAATATCAACAGCACACAGCTGTTCGCGGAGACGTCGGCCGTCCAGGGCGTCGGGCTGTCGGTGGGCAGCCAGCGCAACCTGTCCAACAACTTCATCGTCGACGGTCTGTCGTCGAACGACGATGCGGCCGGCCTGGTGGGAATGCCGTACGGCGTGGACGCGGTCGAGCAGTTCCAGGTGGTCACCTCTGGCGGCCAAGCCGAGCTCGGACGCGCGCTGGGCGGCTACGTGAACGTGGTGACACGCAGCGGAACCAACCAGCTGCACGGCACCGGCTACGGGTATTTTCGCGACGACCCATTCAACGCCGCCAACGCGTTGACCGGAACCGCGCTGCCGATGTCACAGCAGCAGTTCGGCATGAGCCTCGGCGGCCCTCTGGTTCGCGGCAAGACGTTCTACTTCGCGAACGTCGAGCAGCGCCTTCTGGATCAGGCCGGCCTGACGACGATTCCGTCGGCGGCGGCATCGATCATCAACGCAAACCTGGCTGCGGTCGGTTATCCCGGCGCGCCTGTGGCCACTGGCCAGTTCGATCAGCCAATCACCAGCCTGAACGTCCTCGGCAAGGTGGATCACGCGTTCAACGGCCGCGATCAGCTGAGCGTCCGCTACAGCCTCTACGACGTGTCCTCGGACAACTCCCGCGGCGCCGGCGGGTTGAGCGCGCCGTCGGCCTCTCAGGGTCTTGACAATCGCGATCACGCGGTCGCGTTCAGCAACACGATGACGATCGGCTCGCGGACGGTCAACGAAACCCGCGCGCAATTTACCAACAGCGACTTGCTGGCACTGCCCACCGACCCGATCGGCCCCGCGGTGAGCATCGCCGGCGTCGCGTCGTTCGGCACGTTTCCCTCGAGCCCGCAGGGACGGCTCAACCGGATGTTCCAGATCACGAACAACACGTCACAGCAACGCGGCGCGCACGCGCTGCGGGCCGGCGTGGACTTCGTGTACAACGATGACCTGATTCGATTCCCGCGCTCCGAACGCGGCTCGTATACGTTCGCGTCGCTGCCCAGCTTCCTGGCCGGCACCTACAACAATTCGGGCTTCTCGCAGACGTTCGGAGTGATGGAGGTGGAGCAGGGCAATCCGAACGTCGGCGTCTACGCTCAGGACGAGTGGAGCGTGAGATCAGGGCTGACGCTCAACCTCGGCCTCCGCTACGACCTCCAGTTCCTGGACACCATCAACACCGACACGAACAACGTTTCGCCGCGAGCCGGGTTTGCGTGGACGCCGTCCGGGTCGCGCAGCCTGGTCGTGCGCGGCAGCGCCGGGTTGTTCTTCGATCGAGTGCCGCTGCGGGCAGTCGCCAACGCGCTGCTCTCGGCGAACAACACGACCGACCTGAATCAGCTGCAGCAGGTCAACGTCAGCCTGTCGCCCGGTCAGGCAGGCGCACCGGTGTTTCCAGCCATCCTGCCGGCGCCGGTACCGCTCGTCACCTTCGTCAATCTGACCACGATGCAGCGGGATCTCCAGAACGCCTATTCGCGGCAGGCCAGCGTCGAAGTGGAGCGACAGATCGGACGGCTCGGTGCACTCAGCGTTGGGTATTCGTACGTGCGAGGGCAGGGGCTGCTGATGGCGATCAATCGGAACGTGCCCTCGTGTACGCCCTCGGGGACGAACAACGGCTGCCGCCCGATTCCCGATTACGCGAACAACAGCCAGTACTCGTCAGCGGGCGAATCGGTTTACCACGGGCTCCTCGTGTCGTTTACCCAGCGGCCCTCGGCGTGGGGCTACTACCGCGTCAGCTATACGCTCTCGAAGGCCGAGAACAACGTCGGCGAGTTCTTTTTCAGCGGCCCCATCGATCCGTTCGATCTGTCGAAAGACTGGGGGCGCTCGGACAACGACCGTCGCCACCTGTTGGTGTTCTCAGGTGGCGTCAACTCCTCGATGGGACCGGCCCATTCATCATGGGAGCGCCTGACGCACGGCTTCCAGGTGAGCACGCTGGTGCAGGCCTACTCGGCGGCGCCGTTCAACATCACGTCCGGGTTGACGACGATACAGGGGACTGCGGGCCGTCCGGTCGTCAACGGCGAGTACATCGCGCGCAACTCGGGAATCGGCGACGAGTTCTTCAGCGCCGGGCTTCGCATCAGCCGTGCATTCCGCATTCGAGGCGAGGCCCAGCTGGAGGCGATGGCGGAGGCGTTCAACCTGACCAACGCGGTGAACGAGATCGCGCGGAACACCACCTTCGGCCCGGGCGCGTATCCGGACAACCCGGCACCCAATTACAACCAGGTCACCGCCGTTGGAGACCCGCGCAGCTGGCAGTTTGCGCTGCGCTTCCGGTTCTGACACCGGTCCCGCCACGCGCCCTGGCCGTCGGCGCGGCGGCGGTTTGAAACCGCGAGCGGACGCCCGTCACCGGAGAATGGCGGTTCATCGCCGCAGGGCGAAGAATCTTCTGGACACGCCGTGCCGTGAGTGGTCGCATGCGAGCCGATGAGGTCCCGGCGGCTGTTGCTCGCAGTCGTGGTTGCGACTGCTCTGCCCGCCGCCTCGTGCGGGGACTCGCCGACGGGGCCAAGTTCCGCGGCAAGCTTGCCGCTGGTGCGCGAGACCCAGGCGATGCGCTACTACCACGAGCCGGGCGACAGTATCGAGTTCGATCGGCAGGAGGCTTTCAACGCCTGGGCGATGACTCGCCTCGGCATCCAGCCGCCTCGCGCCGTCGAGTATCGGAAGTACTTCGATCGTGCGGCGATGGGCCGCTACACCGGCAACGGGAACACCAACGGTTTTGCCGAGCCGGAACTCTGGCGCTTCCACACCATCTGGCCGTTCGACAACCACGAGGTCGTCCACGTCTACAGCGCGATGATCGGACGGCCGACCGACTTCTTCAACGAGGGGCTGGCGGTCTCGTTCCAGACCGACCCGTCCCGAGACGACTTCGCGGTCCGCTTCAACGGGGTTCAGGTCCACGACGCGTGCCGCACGTACCTGGCCTCCGGCGTGCTTCCGCTGCCGCTGTCCAGCTACGTGACAACGTCCGCGTTTCGGGCGATTACCGATTCGGTGGTGAGCTACCGGATGGCCGGTTCCTTCGTCCTGTTTCTGGCCGACCGCTTTGGAATGGCGGCAGTGGAGGCGTTCATGCGCGGCGCCACGCGCGACGACTCCGTCTCGGCCGTGCGGACGCGCATGAGCGCGGCCTTCGGCGTCACCCTCGAACAGGCGGAGGAGCAATGGCTGGCCCTGCTGCGGCAGCCGCCAAGCTGACCTCCCAAACTTACACGGCGCCCGACCGGTTGTTCGGGAACTTGGAAGATCTCCGGCCGATCGCCCCAGTTTCCGATGGCGAGTAAATTGCTACGTTGCAAGCCATGCGGCTGCGCGTCTCAGCACAGGCCCGTGTCAGACCGCCCGCCATGGTGCGGGAGCTCCGAGTCGGCGGCTAGCCGTCCGTCTTGACTCCGGTTGCCCCCGGCAATCAGAATGGCTTGTAACCCACTGAAATTCGAGCCTGTTAGCCGGACTGCCCCACGATGACTCCCGCGTCCGCCGGCCCTCGCGTGTCCGGCAAGTTTGTCGAAATCGACGGTCAGCGCTTCCTGATCAAGGGCGTGACCTACGGCACCTTCGCACCTGATTCAGATGGCGCGCAGTTTCCGCCTCTGAAGCAGATCGATCGCGATTTCGCGATGATCGCCGAGGCGGGCCTCAACACCGTCCGCGTCTACACGGTCCCCGACGTCCCCTTGCTCGATGCCGCAGCTCGGCACGGCTTGAAGGTGATGATTGGCGTGCCGTGGACACAGCACATCGCGTTTCTCGGCGATCGGGCGCTGGTGCGGGGCATTCGGTCGCAGGCAGCCGCGACCGTGCACGCGCTGGCGTCGCACCCTGCGGCGCTGCTGTTTGCCGTCGGCAACGAGATCCCGCCGGCAATCGTGCGCTGGCACGGCGCGGATCGCGTCGAGCGCTTCCTGCGCAGCCTCTACGATTCGTGCAAGCAGGCTGCGCCTGACGCGCTCGTCACCTACGTGAACTTCCCGCCGACGGCGTACCTGGACCTCGAGTGTTTCGATATCCACAGCTTCAACGTCTACCTGCATCGCGAGGCCGAGCTGCGCTCGTACCTCGCGCGCTTGCAGCACGCCGCCGGCAACAAGCCGTTCCTCCTCGCCGAGGCGGGCGCCGACAGCATTCGTGAAGGGCTCGACGGCCAGGCACGGATCACCGCGATGCACGTCCGCGCGGCATTCGAAGAAGGCGCCGCCGGCGCCGTGGCGTTCGCGTGGACCGACGAGTGGTGGCGCGGCGGCAATACGGTCGAGGACTGGGCGTTCGGGATGGTCGACGCGGAGCGTCAGCCCAAGCCGGCGCTTGCCGTTGTCTCGAAGGCGTTCGCGGAGGCGCCGTTCCCGGCCGAGGTGCGCGACGAGTGGCCCCGGGTGTCGGTGGTGGTCTGCGCTTACAACGCGGCCGACACCATCGACGACTGCCTGGCGTCGCTGTCGAACCTCACCTATCCGAACGCCGAGATCCTCGTCATCAACGACGGCTCGCGTGACGAGACCGGCACGATTGCGAAGCGCTACCCGAAGGCCCGGGTCATCGACATTCCGAACGGCGGTCTGAGCGCCGCCCGCAACGTCGGCATCGCCAACGCGACCGGGGAGATCGTCGCCTATACCGACGCCGACGTTCGCGTCGATCCCGACTGGCTGACCTACCTGGTGCAGCCGATTATCTCGGGCAAGTGCGTCGGCTCGGGCGGACCGAACGTGGTGCCGCCCGACGATCCGTGGGTGGCGCAATGCGTGGCGCGTTCGCCGGGCGGACCGACGCACGTGCTGTTGAACGATCGAGTGGCGGAGCACGTGCCGGGCTGCAACATGGCCTTCCGGCGCGACGCTCTGGTCGCGATTGGCGGCTTCAACCCCGTCTACATCAAGGCCGGAGACGACGTGGACATCTGCTGGCGCCTGCAGGCGCGCGGCCACGAGATCGGGTTCGCGCCGTCGGCACTCGTCTGGCATCACCATCGTTCGTCGGTGTCGGCCTACTGGCGGCAGCAGGTCGGCTACGGCGAGGGCGAGACGTGGCTCGACGCGCACCACCCCGAGAAGTTCGTGCGCGGCCAGATGCTCTGGCGCGGCCACATCTACAGCCCGCTGCCGTTCCTCAAGGCGCTCAGCCCGCGCCGGGTGAACAGCGGGACATGGGGCACCGCCGCGTTCCCGTCGATCTACACCGAGGACACCTATCGCCTCGAATACCTGCCGCACTCGCCGGCGTGGATGCTGGTGTCGACCGCGCTGGTCGTGGCCGGGTTCCTGGACCTCGTGATCGCAACTCCGGATGTCCGGCTCCTGCTCCTCGGCATCACCGGGTGGGTCGTCACGCTGGCCCGCTGTTTCCAGTTCGCGATGGCCTCGGACCTGCGGGATCTGCCGCAGGTGGACGGCCGCAGCTGGTTCCAGAGCCGCCTCGCGTACCGCGCGCTGATCGGGTGGATGCACCTGATCAACCCGATCGCCCGGATGTGGGGCCGAATCAAGGGCATGTCGTCGATGCCGCAGGCCGCCAAGGCCGAGCACATCACGCGGCGTCCGTGGAAAGCGCCGATGCCGGGGCTCGCTGACGTGCTCCGCTCGGTAAAGCTGGGTTTCGGCTCGACCGACGTCCGCGCCTTCTGGAGCGAGCACTGGATCGACCACACGCACCTGCTTGGCGAGGTCGTCGGCGTGGTGCGGGCCGCACGCCCGGCCCCCGACGTCGAGGTGGACGACGGCTGGCGGCCGGATCGCGACTTCAGCATCGGTGTCGGACGGTGGGGATGGCTCCACGTGCAGGCGCTGGTGGAGGAGCACGCGAAAGGAAAGTGCCTGATGCGCGTCCGCTCGCGGCTGCGGGTCAGCGGGATCGGTACGTTGCAGGCGCTGACCACGGCGCTGGTGCTGATCGGCGCCACGATCGGACTGATGTCCGTTCACTGGCGGACTGGTTCGGCGATTGGCTCGCTGGCGCTGCTGCTCCTTGCGACCCGTACGGCGTGGCAGACCACCCGTTCCGTCGCGGTCCTCGACCGCGCGCTGGCGCGCGTCATCCAGACCGCGGGGATGATTTCTGTTCCGCAGAGTCAACCGGGCTCCGCCCCAGCCGCGGCGACGCCGCTGCCGGCCGACGCGCACGCGGCCCGCGGCGCCTGAGCCATGGCCGAGTTCGCCTGGGCGCTGTCGTTCCTCCGACCCCACCGCGGGCGCTCTCTTCTGATCGTTGCGCTCGCACTCATCGAGATCGGGTTGGCGGCGATGGCCCCGTGGCCGATGAAGGCGATCGTCGACAACGTGTTCGGCGGACGGGCGTTCCCGGAGCCGCTGCAGAGCGTCACCACCGCCCTGAGCGGCGGCCGCCCGGGCGCGCTGCTCGTGCTGGTCGCGATCGCCGGCTTCGGGCTGCAGCTGGTTCACGAACTGGTGCGCGCCGCCCACACCCAGGTCGGCGTGACGACTGCCCAGGGCATCGTCTACACCCTTCGGGCGCGGCTGATCTCGCACCTGCAGTCGCTGCCGCTCCGATACCACAAGCTGGGTCGCACCGGTGACAGCGTCTACCGCCTCGACGCCGATGCCTACTCGGTGAACGATCTGATCATCGGCGGCGTGTTTCCGCTCGCGACCTCGGCGGTGACGCTCGGGGTGATGTTCGTGATCCTGATGCGGCTGGACCTGACCATCGCGCTGCTGTCGCTGACGGTCGCGCCGTTCCTGTGGTGGTGCCTCCGCTTCTACTCGCGGACGATGACCCAGCGGGCCGAGCGGGTGAAGGAGCAGGAAGCGACGCTGATGGAACGCGCCTTCGAGATCCTTCAGTCGATCATGGCGGTCAAGAGCTACGCGCGGGAGCGTTACGAGCTGGAGCGCTTCGATCGCGTTGGCAGCGAGACGATGAAAGCCCGCCTCCGCCTGACCTGGCAGGAGTCGATGTTCTCGGTGTGGGTGACGGCAATTACGCTCGCCGGCACCGCGATGGTGATGGTGGTCGGCGGCCTGCACGTGCTCGACGGCACCCTCACCGTCGGCAGCCTCCTCGTCGTCGTCGCCTACCTTGGGGCAGTGTACGGGCCGCTCTCGGCGATTGCGCATACCGCCGGCAACCTGAACCAGGCCCGGGTCAGCGCGCGGCGCGTCCGCGAGACGCTGGCGCTCACGCCCGAGGTGCTCGACGCGCCTGGAGCCGTCGACGCTTCACACGTGCTCGGCCACATCGTCTTCGAGGACGTGCGGTTCTCCTACGACGCCAGCCGGCCGATTCTCGACGGGATCAGCTTCGAGGCGAAGCCGGGCGAGCTGGTCGCGCTGGTCGGACTGACCGGCGCTGGCAAAACAACCATCGCCAGCCTGATCCCGCGGTTCTTCGAGCCAACGTCGGGCCACGTATTCATCGACGGCGTTGACGTGTCCCGATACGGGCTGCGCTCGCTTCGCGAGCGGATTGCGGTTGTGACCCAGGAGCCGATCCTGTTCGCGGGCAGTATCGGCGACAACATCCGCTACGGCCGGCTCGAGGCGACCGACGAGGAAGTTGCCGCGGCCGCCCGCGTGGCCCACGTGGATCACTTCATTCGCCGCCTGCCCGAGGGCTACAACACCTCGCTGGCCCAGGCCGGCGGCACCCTCTCCGGCGGCGAGCGCCAGCGGCTCGGCATCGCCCGCGCCATCCTCAAGGACGCGCCGATTCTGATCCTCGACGAACCGACGTCGTCGCTCGACGCGTTGTCCGAGGAAGCGGTCTTCCACGCGCTGCGAAGCCTGCGCGCCGGCCGGACGATTCTGGTCATCGCCCACCGGCTCTCCACCATCCGCGACGCGAACCGGATCCTGGTGCTGCACGAGGGTAAGCTGATAGCGCAGGGCACCCACGACGAGCTGCTCGAGTCGAACGAGCTCTACCGGCGCATGTGCGCGCGCCTGTCGGTAGGCAAGTCACTCGACGAGCCCGAGTCGGTGGACGAGGTGCTGAAGGCGCTGGCGTGAAAATCGTGCTCGCGGGCATCATCGCCCGCTACCCCTACGGCGGCGTCACCTGGTGCTCGCTGATGTACCTGCTCGGGCTGCGGGCGCTAGGTCACGACGTCTACTACATCGAGGACACCGGCGAGTGCATCTACGACCCGGTGCAGAACGCGCTCGCCACGGATCCGAGCTACGGCACGAACTACATCCGCCAGGCGCTCGAGCCGTTCGGGCTCGGCGATCGCTGGGGCTTCGTGAACTACGACAGCACCCATCACGGGGCCTCGCACGAGCAGGTGCGCGGCTGGTGCGCCGACGCCGATCTGTTCATCAACCTCTCGGGCGGATCTTGGTTCTGGCGCGACGAGTACGCGGCGATCCCCCGCAAGGTGTTCGTGGACTCCGATCCGGTGTTCACGCAGCTCGCGCTCGCCAAGGGCGACGAGTGGTATGTGAACTTCTTCCGCGGCTTCGATCGCCACTTCACCTTCGGCGCCAACATCGGAACGCCGGCTTCGGCGGTTCCGACCAGCGGTTTCACCTGGCACCACACCTGGCAGCCGATCGTCACCGACCTGTGGCGGACCGACGATCCGCCGGGCGATCGCTTCACCACCGTGATGACCTGGAAGATCGAGAGCTTCACGGACGTGGACGGCAACAAGGATCGCGAGTTCATCAAGTTCATCGACCTTCCGAAACAGACGGCGACGCAGTTCGAGCTGGCCGTCAACGGCCCGCAGCAGCTGCTGCGGGCGCACGGCTGGCCGACGGTCGACGCGATGGGCGTGTCCCGCTCGCTCTGGGACTACCGCTCGTTCATCCAGCGATCCCGCGCCGAGTTTGGCGTCGCCAAGCACGCCTATGTCTCACATCGGTCCGGGTGGTTCAGCGACCGGACCGAGTGCTACCTGGCCGCGGGACGGCCGGCGGTGGTACAGGACACCGGATGGAGCCAGCACCTGCCGAACGGCACCGGGCTTCTCGGCTTCTCAACGCCGGCCGAGGCGATCGACGCCATCGCCCGCGTCGAGGCCGATTACGCTGAGCACGCCCGGGGGGCCGCCGAAATCGCACGCGAACACTTCGACGCGGCGCGGGTGCTGCCGCGCTTCCTCGAGGTCGCGTGTGGCTGAGCGTTCGCTCAGAATCGGTCTCATCGCGCCTGTCGCTCAGCCCGTGCCGCCGCCGCGGTCCGGCTCGATCGAAACCCTGACCGCGCTGCTCGCCGACGGGCTGGTCGAGCGTGGCCACGAGGTGACGCTCTTTGCGACCGGCGGCTCCTCGACCCGGGCTCGGCTCCATTCGATCTACCAGCGCGGCTATCTCGAGAACCCGGCGCTCTGGCCGTGGGAGATGTGCGAGCTGTTCAACCTCGCCGCGGCGCTGGAACTGGCCGACTCGTTCGACGTCCTGCATTACCACGCGGAGTACGCGCCGCTCTCCCTTGCGTTCAGCGAGTTGTCACGTGTCCCGCTGATTCACACCGTCCATCACCTGCCGAGCCCGCCGGAAGTCGCGGTCTGGTCACGGTACTCGCGCGCCCCGTTCATCGCGGTGTCGCAGGCCCAGGCCGACGCGCTCACCGGACTCAACGTCGTGGGCGTCGTCCACCACGCGGTGCAGACAGATGCCTACGCCTTCCGCGCCGAACCCGAGGATTACCTGCTGTTCCTCGGACGGTTCACGGAAGGGAAGGGCGTGCTGGCGGCGATCGACGTGGCGCGGCGGACCGGCAATCGCCTGCTCATAGCGGCCGCAGAGAACGACTACTATCGTGAGCAGGTGGCGCCGCTCGTCGACGGCCGTCAGATCGTTTACATCGGGGAAGTCTCGCCGGTGGAAAAAGTCAGCCTGCTCGGTGGCGCCCGCGCGCTCGTCTATCCGGTGCGGGCCGGTGAATCGTTCGGCCTCGTCCTCGCCGAGGCAGCAGCGTGCGGAACGCCGGCGGCGGCGCTGCGCTGCGGCGCGGTCGCCGAAATCGTTGAGGACGGCCTGACCGGCGTGACATTCGAGACCATCGAGGCGATGATCGACGGTCTGCCCGGTGTTTTGTCACTCGACCGTGCGCGCATCCGACAGCGCGCCGTCGCCCGATTTGGCGTCGATCGCATGGTGGACGAGTACGCCGCCGTCTACGCGGCGCTGGCGATGAAGCCGGTGGTCGGGGCGTGAGGTGGCGGAGCCGCGCGAGAAAGCCTCGTCACTGCTCGCGGTCTTCGCGCATCCCGACGACGAGTCGATAGCCGCCGGCGGCCTGCTGGCGCGCTGCGGCAGCGATACCGTTGGCGCGTCGCTGCTCTGCCTCACGCGAGGAGGCCTCGGCCAGGTGGACGATCCGGCGCGCGCTCGGATGGGCGAGCTGCGCGAGAGGGAACTGGCCGCAGCGACACGGATTCTCGGCGTCCGGGAAGTCATTGTGCTCGACCACCGCAACGGGTTCCTGCCGTGGGCAGACAGGAACGTGCTGGAGGCCGACATCGTCTCCGTGATCCGGCGAGTGAGGCCCGCCATTGTCGTCACTTTCGACGACGACGGGCTCTATTGGCATCCGGATCACATCGTCGTCCACGAGCGCACGACCGCGGCAGTGTCGGCGCTCGCCGAGGACGCGCCCGCGCTTTATTACGTCCAAGTGCCGAAGGGAGCGATGCGGAACGCCTGGCTCGTGGCGACGCGCGCGGCCGAAGCCCGCGGCGATCTCGAAACGGTCCGCCCCTTCGCGCTCGGAGTGGAAGTGGACGCCTACGGCTTGTTCACCACGCCGCCGACGTTGACGCTCGACGTCAGGGGGCAGGCGGTTGCCAAGCTGCGGGCGATTCGTTCCCACGCGTCGCAGCTGCTCGGCGACGCGCTCGATCGGCTGCCGGAGGAGTGCGCGCCGGACGTGCTTGGGATCGAGCTCTACCGGCGAGCCGCGGTCGGCGCGCAGGAGGAAACCTTCCTGGATCGAATCGCCCGCCCGATATGATTCCGACGGCGAGGAGTCGATGACCGAGTCGATGCTGCAGCTGCTGCGCTGTCCGTATTGCGGCGGCCAGTTCACCTTCCACGAGGCCGCGCGCCGCTCCGCCGGCGGCGACGTTCAAACCGGCGTGGTGTGGTGCGAGTGTTGCGCGTTTCCGGTGGTCGCCGGGATTCCGGTCCTGAAGTCGGACGCCGCAAGCCGCGCCGCGATGCAGGCGATCGAAGCGGGACGGGACGAGGACGCGCTCGTGTTCCTGCTCGGGCTCGAGGCCGAGCGGGGCGAGGCCTTCCGCGCGATGGTCTCGCGAAACGGCGTCACGACATATCGCGAAGCGATCGAGATCCTCAGCCCCGATCCGGAAGGAACGTATTTCGTTTACCGCTTCTCCGATCCCACGTTCGTGCTGGCCGAAACGGTGGTCAGCGCGTTGGCCCAGGAGCCGGCCGTCTTTCGCGTGCCGGTGCTGGATCTCTGCGGCGGTTCGGGACACCTGACGCGGGTGCTGACTGGTCTCCGGCCTGCCGATCGCGTCGTGCTCGCCGACACGTTCTTCTGGAAGCTGTGGCTGGCGAAGACGATCACCGCCCCGGCTTCAATGCCCGTGTGCTGCGACGCCAACCAGCCGCTTCCGTTCGCGGCGGGCTCGTTTCCAACGGTCGTTCTTTCAGACGCTTTCCCGTACATCTGGCAGAAGCGGCTGCTCGCCGGAGAAATGGTCCGGCAGGCGGGGCCTGACGGGCTGATCGTGATGCCGCACCTGCACTCGTCGCTGGGCTGGAACCACTCGGCGGGGATGACCCTGACGCCTCGTTCCTATTCGGCCCTGTTCGACGAGATGCAGCCGCGGCTGTTTTCCGACGACGCGTTGTTCGGGCCGGCTGCCGATCGGACTGGGCTCGATCTGTCGCGGCCGATGTCCGCCGAAGAACTCGGCAGCGAGAATTCGTTCACGCTGATCGCGACACGGGATTCCCGCGCCTTCCGGGCCTATGCACCGCAGGCGATGGCGCCGGCCGCGGGCGCGCTGATCGTGAACCCTCTGTACCGAATCAGCCGCGAGGGCCGGGACTCGGTGCTGACGCTCACGTTCCCGACAGCGGAGTACGAAGACGAATTCGCGGCCACACGCCGCTACCTGCCCGATGTGCTCACGCTCGACGTCGATGCTTCCGCGCCGGTGACGGAGTGGCCGGCGTCGGTTGACGTCGAGACGCTGCGCCGCCGCCGCGTGCTCATCGACGCGCCGCCGCGCTACTGCTGAACCGACCCGCTGGCGCGAACCGGGTCGTACGGGGTCTGCGTGTAGAGGTGGCGCCCGACCCATTCCTGGATGACGACGGCGGGGTGCTCGTCGATGACGACTTGCGGATCGAAGTTGTTTTGCCAGAGGTAGACGGCGCGGCTGAAGTGTTCGGCCAGGAACGGGATCATCGCCGACCCGAACGAATCGCGAAACACGACCGCCCGCGGTGCTCCTGCCGGCCCCTCGGTGACCACGCGCGGGTCCATCAGCGCGCGGCTCGGCCGCGCCGGTTCGACGACCCGTGATTGGCGTCCGTGCGTCGGCTCGAGCTGCAGATCCTCTTCGACCAGCACCTGACCGAGGCCCAGCATCCGCGCGAGGTCCATTCCCGACCTTGGAACGGCACGCAGCTCGAGCTCACTGCGGTCTTTCGATCGCACGCCCACCTGGGCCTCGACCGAGCGCATCACCTGCTGGTACGCGACGAAGGCGCCGAGGTCGTTCCAGTGCGTATCTGTCAGGTGGTAAACGCGATCGGCAGCCTTGGCCGCGGCGAGCGTTTCTCTCACGTCCACGACCGGGACGGTGGAGTGAGCGCGGAGATCCGCGACGAGTTGATCGATACGCGAGTGACCGTGATTGCCGGCGAGTCCGTCCGGCATCACCTCCGGGTACACCCAGTACTTGTCCGGCGCGATCAGGAACACGTAGGCGATGTCGCGTGCGGCCAGCCAGTCGCGCGTGTCCTGCAGCGTGCTGCGCCACTCCTCGAGCTCCTGGCTCGAGAACGGACGCGCGGATGTGAAGTCGTCCACGGCGCCATCGGTTCCGTAGAACAACCACCCCTTCTGCCCGAGCAGGACATCCGGGGTCGGCGACGAATGCAGCCATTCGACCCGTGCCCGGGCCTGCCAACGGACCAGCGGCGACCTGAATGCAAATCGATCCGCGAACGCTTTCGTGAACGCCTCAGGCCACCCGCGCACGGCCGCGCCGTCGCGTGGGATGCCTGGCCAGGGCGCCGCCTCACGGTTCTCCTCCGCTGTGACGTCGTCGCCGACCCCGGCCACCGTGCCTGCGAGCGGCACGAAGATGGCGGCCACGAATGCCACTACGAGCAACCGGTTGAACCTGGGCGAGAAGGGTGGCTGCGTCATCTCAGAAACGGAAATAGATGAACGGCGTGAACGCGCCGAGCGCCACCTGGGTGATCGAGACGGCGAGCAGGAGCACGACGGCGAGCACCGCGCCCGCCTCCCATGCCGGATACCAGCGAGCGTGCCCTTCGGCCGGCGATGGTTGCGAAGCCGCGCGCGAGAGCAGGGGAACGATGGGCGTCGAGCCGATGATGCCCGCAACCATCGCGAGGACCAGCTCCGGCGTCAGGTACCAGGACGCGGCATACGGCGTCGGCGCGCCGGTGCCGAGTCCCACCAAGGCGCGCAGCATGGCCAGGGCGCTCGCGATGGAATCCGCGCGGAAGAACACCCAACCGGTCATCACCATTGCCAACGTATAGACCCAGCCCACCGGCTTCGGCACGCGCTCGAGCAGGCTGCCGAGGCCGATCCGCTCGAGAACCAGGAAGAGGCCGTGGAGCAGTCCCCAGACGACGAACGTCCAGGCGGCGCCGTGCCAAAGACCGCACAGGAAGAACACGGTGGCGAGATTCAGGTAAACGCGGCCCGGCGATCGCCGGTTTCCGCCGAGCGGGATGTAGAGGTAATCGCGAAACCACGTCGAGAGCGAGATGTGCCAGCGCTTCCAGAACTCCTGCACCGAGCAGGCGATGTACGGGTAACGGAAGTTCTCCGGGAACGTGAACCCGAACATGTGGCCGAGGCCGATTGCCATGTCCGAGTAGCCGGAGAAATCGAAGTAGATCTGCAGCGTGTAGCCGGCGATGGCCAGCCAGGCATGCGCGGCCGTGAGCTCGTCCGCCGGCATCGCGAAGATCGCGTCCACCGGACGCGCGACGATGCTGGCAATCAGCAGCTTCTTGGCGAGTCCGATGCTGAAGCGGCGCACGCCGAGAGCAAACTGCGCGGTGGTGTGGACGCGTCCGCCAATCTGCGCTGCGATGTCGTGATAGCGGATGATCGGCCCAGCAATCAGCTGCGGGAAGAACAGCAAGTACAGCGCCGCGCCAATCGGCCCCTTCTGGGCGACGGCCTGCCGGCGGTAAACATCGACGATGTAGGAGATCGAATGGAAAGTGAAAAACGATATCCCGATTGGCAACAGCAGCGACGGGACGGCAAACGTCCCGGCTCCGATTGACGTCAAGCCGGCGTTCACGTTCCGGACCAGGAAGCCCGCATACTTGAACGTGATCAGCGACAGTAAGTTCAACCCGACGATCGCTGCGAGCAGGAGTCTTGCCTGCCGCGTCCGCCCGAGCCGTTCGACCCAGATCGCGGCGGTGGTGTTGACGAGAATCGATCCGAGGATGATCCAGGTGAACGCGCCGCCGTCGCGGGCGTAGAAGATGACGCTGGCGACAACCAGCAGCGCGTTCCGCGCGCGGGCCGGCGCCACGTAATAGATGGCGAGGAGAACGGGCAGGAACCCGAAGAGGAAAGTCGGCTCGGTGAACAGCACCGCGCTACTCGCCCCTCGACGTGGCTCGGGGCGACCCTGAGTCCATCGGGTCGGTGTTCCCGAACGCGTCGAGCAGGATCGGCATCAGCGTATCCATTCGGGCCAGCGCCGGACCGTGGGGAACCAGTCCGTCGCGAAAACCATGAGAGCGGAGCAACTCGAGCACCGCGGGCCGGCTCGCGATCACGTGGACCGGCACGTTCCAGGACGCGCCTTCGCCGCTGACCAGCGCCGGCGGCTGGTGATCGCCCAATACCACCAGCACCATGTCATCTTGTTCGTGGCGGCGCAGGTAGCCGGCCAGCGTCTCGTGAACGTAGGCCAGCGCCCGGGCATAATCCGGGCCGAGGTTGCTCCAGTCCGGCGTCGCCTCGTAGGCCTTCATCAGATCGTCCTCGTCGTAAGGCGTAGCCGTCAAGAGGCGCGACCAGTCGGGCTGGTAAGGAGGAACGGGAGTGAACGGGGTGTGCGTGCTGATGGTCGGCAGGAATACCAGAATCGGTGCGCCTCGCGGGTTGGGCCGAGCGATTTCATCCGTGCGCGCGAGAACGAACTGATCCGTCACGTCCCACCATCCGAAGGGCGGCCCCTTGTACCCGAGATCGGGTGCGCCGAGGATGCGATCGAACCCGTAGAACTCGCCTTCGGGCCACGCCGCCTTCAGCCCGGGGAAGACGCCAAACGTGCGATATCCCGCGCGCCGGAAGGGGGCGATCAGCGTCTCGCGATGCTCTGCCATGAGCCGGCGATTGACCTCGGGATCGCGCACCTCGGTCCCCGACAGCAGGCTGATGTGCGCGAGCCACGACTCGCCGCCAAACGTCGTGGACTCGACCACGCCCGTGACGATCGAGCGGCCGGTGCCGGCGATCGCGGAGGCGAGCGCGTCGCGCGCGGGACCAAGCACCGGCTGAAACTCCGGTCGCTCCCAGCTGGTCATGCCGTACGACTCGACGAAAAGGATGATGACGTCGGCGCCGCTGACCCGCGACAGATCGTTCTGCACTGAAGGCGCCGCGGGCAGCGGCTTCTGGTTGCGTCCGGTCGCTTCGCTGACGAACTCCACGATCTCATCACCGATGGCCGCCGCTACGGGTGCGGCCCATGCGTGAGGTCGTGCCGCGGGGGCAGCGGCGGTCACGACCACGCCGGCGATGAGAACAGCCGACGAGCCGGCGATCAGCAGCCGGCGGGCATGCGAGTTCGCTGAACCCTGAATGACCTGGCGAATGGCCCACCGCATCGGCAAATACAACCCGACGGGCACGACCACAAGCCCGGCGACGACCGAAAGCAGCACTGAGGGCCGCGCGACATACCCGAACATCTTGCCGACGTCGGGAAGCAGCTTCAGGTCCCAATACAGACTGAAGCCGCGGCCGTAAAGCGCGCGGGTGCTGACGTCGAGGTAGCGGCTGACGATGAGCACCACCCAGAGGATGGCGAGCATCCCGTTTGTGCGCGGCGTCAACGTCGCCCGGCGCAGCGTCCTTGCGATCGCGATGCCGAGAACCAGCAGCGCCGCCTCGAACGAGAGGAGCGCCGACGGCCTCACTGCGAGCGTCGGCCAGACGCTGACGAAGGTCAGCGAAGCGTTCAGCAGCACCAGCGCGGCGGCGAGCCTCGCCCATCGCCACGCGGGAGCGCCCGCTTCTTCGCGCATCTTCCTATTCTAGGGTGCGACCAGCACATAGCCCTGCTGCTGCAGTGCGATGATTGTCGTCAACGCCCAGAGATCCAGCTGGATCTCGGGCATCATGTCCTTGCGCTCGATCTTGCGCGCGTACGCTGCCTGACCGCAGAGGCGGAAGTCCACTCCGGCTTTCTTCAGGGCCTGGATCATCGCGGCGTTCGGGTTGTCCTGCCCCTCGTGCCGCGCCTTGTAGATGTCGTTCTGGAGGACGTAATCGGTGGCGCCCTGGTGGAAGACCACGGCAATCTTGCGGTTTGCCGCCGGCACGCCAACCTTGGCCAGCGTGTTCACGTAGCGCGCCACCGCCTGCAGCAGCGGGTGAACTTCGGTCGCCTTCGGGTTGGCCGTACCCATGTCGAAGACCACCTTGTGGACGATCTTCGTGTCGGGCATCTCGCCCGCGCCGGGCACGTCGCGCGCCGGTTCGACTCCTGGGACGGGGAGCGGGGCCTGGGCCCGGGCGGGCAGGGCCGGGCCCAGCACCAGGGCCGTCATCGCGAGTCCGACCATTACCGTGTGTCGCATATTCATCGCCTCCAGCAGCTCAGGATACACTCCCACCCATGGGTCGGAAAGCGACTGCGAAGCGATCACCGCGGGTGGCCGAGAAGGCTCCCTCCTACCTGACCACACCGACGCCGTACTGGCCGCTGCTGGCCCTCAGCATCATCGGTGTTCTCCTCACTGCCTACCTGTCGTGGACCAGCTTTTCAGGCCTATCGCTGCAGGGGTGCAGCGAGGGCAGCGCGTGCGACATGGTGCTTTCCAGCCGATGGGCGACCCTGCTCGGCCTGCCGACGGCGTTCTGGGGCCTGCTCACGTACCTGGCGCTCGCGGGTATCTCGTTCATCGCCCGTGCCGATCGCCGATGGCGTCTAGCCTGGACGATCGCGTTCTTCGGCGTGCTCTACAGCGTCTACCTGACGACCGTGTCGCTGACGATCCTCCACGCCGCCTGTCCGTACTGCCTGACGTCGCTGACGCTGATGACCGCGATCTTCGCCCTGGTCACGTGGCAGCGTCCCGAGCCGCTGCCTGGCTTCGCGTGGCAGCGTTGGCTGCGCGTCCGCGCGCCGATTGCCGTCGCCGTCATCGCGTTCCTCCACCTGAATTACATCGGCGTCGTCGGCAAGGCGCCGGCAGCGGAAGATCCCGTGCTGCGCCAGCTGGCCGTGCACCTGGCGCAGACCGGCGCAAAGATGTACGGCGCGGAGTGGTGCCCGCATTGCCAGGATCAGAAAGCGCTCTTCGGCGCCGCGGCGAAGCGCCTGCCGTATATCGAGTGCAGCATCGGAGCCCAGGGAACCGGGCAGACGACGGTGTGCAGGAACGCCGGCATCACGACGTATCCAACCTGGGAGATCGGTGGGCAGCGGTACCAGGAGGTGATGTCCACGTTGCGGCTGGCCGAGCTCTCGGGATTCGATCTGGCGGCTGCGACGAAGGCCGTTGCGACGCAACAGTCGCAGTAGGCCCCAGGGAGAAATCCGTCTCGGTTGCGGCCAATCCGTCACGGCACCGGGAGCCCGGCACGGGCGGTAGTGCCAACCCGCCCGTACGCCGACGAACCTCGGCAGATTTGCTGCCTGCGCGAAGGCACCCCTCTTGCACGGGATGATGGCGTGGAGGTGCGCATGGCTCCTCTCACGCTCCCGTTCGCGACACTCCGCCGCCCCTGGTCGTTGCTCGACACTGAGACCAGCCCCCGCCCCCTGGGCCTGTGGCCACCGGTGGCGCCGATCGCGGTCGAGTTCGAGCACGTCTCGTTCGCCTGGGATGAGCACGTGGTCCTGCGGGACCTGAGCTTCGCCGTTGCGACCGGCAGCACCTGTGTCCTGATGGGCGCCAGCGGTTCGGGCAAGACGACAATCCTCAAGATGATTCTGGGCCTGCTGCGGCCGGATGCGGGCGAGGTGTTCGTCAACGGCCAGCGGATCGACCAGATGAGCGAGCACGAGCTGCTCCCGATCCGGGCCGACATCGGCATCCTGTTCCAAGAGGGCGCGCTGTTCGACTCGCTCACGGTGGCGGAAAATGTCGGCTACCGCCTCGTCGAGGCGACCCGCTGGAGCGACGAGGCCGTCGAGCGCCGGGTCGAGGAGGTCCTCGGGTTCATCGGTCTTCGCGACTACAAGGATCGACTGCCAGCCCAGCTCTCCGGCGGGCAGCGGCGGCGGGTCGGGATCGCGCGCGCCATGGCCTCGCGTCCGCGACTGCTGCTCTTCGACGATCCCACCACCGGACTGGATCCAATCCTCGCCACGACGGTCGATGACGAGATCGTCAAGCTGCGGGACCTCGAGCACGTCACGTCGGTCCTCGTGACCCACCAGATTCGTGACGCGTTCTACATCGCGACCCACCACGCCGTCGTCATCGACGGCGTGGTGAAGGTCGTCCAGGCGATCGCCACCGAATCGGCGGCCGCAGATTTCCTGCTGCTCCACGACGGCCGCATCGAGTTCGAAGGTGACGCGGCGGCGTTGCTGAGCGCGCCGGACGAGTATCTGCGGCGGTATCTCTACAAGACGCTGCCCCCGTGGTAGCGGGCAAGGGGCAGCTCAGGCCCGACCTGCGAACTCGCGCGTTTCGGTATGGACGCGCACCCGCTCGCCTTCCTTGACGAAGAGCGGCACACGGATTTCGAGACCGGTTTCGAGTGTTGCCGGCTTGGTCACCCCGCCGCTGGCGGTATCGCCCCGGACGCCCGGCTCGGTGTTCGTGACGGTCAGCTCGACGAGCGGCGGCAGCTGCAGCCCGATCGGCGCACCGTTGAATTTCTGAATTTCCACCGGCAGGTTGTCGGACAGGAGCAGCCGATCCTCGCCGAGCGCCGCGCGCGACAGGGTCAAGGTCTCGAAGGTGCCCTGGTCCATGAAGTGACAGCCGTCGGCGTCCTCGTAGAGGAACGTGGCGCCAATCATCTCGAGGTCGGGTGCCTTGAACGCCTCGGAGGCTTTGAACGCCTTGTCGAAAACGGCCCGTGTGAGGAGGTTTCGCATCTTCAGCCGGACGAGAGTCTGGCCGCCGCGGGCCGTGGGCCTCGAGATTTCAACGTCCAGGCACACGTAGGGGGCGCCCTCGAACTCGAAAAACGACTTGCGCTTGACGTCCAGTGCGTCGATCAAGGCGGCCATGTGGTCTCGATCCTACAGCGCTCAAGTCAAGGCCCTGTCGAATCGCCACGGTGGGAAAGGGCGCTTGACTACGATGTTTGTAAGTATTAACTTACGGTAAGTGATAACTTACCCTCAGAGCCAGATGGATGCACTGGGCGATCCGACCCGCCGCGCCATTGTCGAGCGGCTGCTCGAAGGACCGCTGCCGGTGGGGGAGCTTGCAAAGCAGTTCCCGATGAGCCGCCCGGCCATCTCGCAGCACCTTCGCGTTCTGAAGCGGGCCGATCTCGTCATCGACCGCCCCGAGGGAAACCGCCGCTACTACGCGCTCAATCCCGCCGGCGTCGAAGCGCTGCGGGCCTACTTCGATCGCTTCTGGACCCACGCTCTCCAGGCCTTCGCGCGCGCCGTCGACGCCGCGCGTCCGCCCAGCGCCTGATTCCCTCGTTCCCGTTCGAAAGGATTCAGCCCCATGAGCCTCGCCACGTCCGACCCCGTCGTGCAGAAAAGCGTCACCGTTCAGGCCACGCTTGCCCAGGCGTTCTCGGCCTTCACCGCCGGCATCAATCACTGGTGGCCGAGGTCGCATCACATCGGCAAGAGCCCACTCGACGAGGCGGTGGTGGAAGGCCGTGTCGGAGGCCTCGTCTACGGGAGATCCGTTGATGGCACGGTGTACCCCTGGGGCCAGGTCCTCGTCTGGGAGCCGCCGCACCGCTTCGTGTTCGCCTGGCAGATCACGCCGCAATGGGGATACGAGCCGGACGTCGCGAAATCAAGTGAAGTGGAGGTGCGTTTCACCGAGGTCAGCCCGCAGCACACGCGTGTCGATCTCGAGCATCGCTACTTCAGCCGCCACGGCGCCGGCGGCGACGCAATGCGGACCGCGGTCGATGCGCCGAACGGGTGGACCGGCCTGCTGCGGATGTTCACCGATTCCGCCGAGGCACGCGCAGCGGCCAGCGGCGTGCTGCCGGCGGCGCCGATCGCGTTCGTGTTCGCCACCAACTCCGCGCTGATCGTCCGCGCCTTCGACGGCGTTGCCGACGATCGCCTGTGGCACCGGCCGATGCCGGAGAACAACCCGGCGTTGTGGCTTGCCGGGCACATCGTCCACGTGCGCGCCGGGATGCTGCGCCTGCTCGGCGACCCGATCGAGACCGGATGGGGCGACCTGTTCGCCCGCGGCGCGGCCCTGGACGATCCTGAGAAGTACCCGGGCAAGGCCGACGTCCTTCGCGTCCACGAGGAAGTGGGCCAGCGGATCATGGCCCGCCTTGCGACGCTCACCGCAGCCGACCTGGCCCGCGAGGCAACAGCCGGACCGAAGCCGCCCGGCGTGAAAACGGCGGGCGATCAGCTCGGCTTCTTCGCGCTGCACGACTCGTATCACGTCGGTCAGCTCAGTTACCTGCGCAAGGCGCTCGGACTACCAGGCCTGGTCGGCTGAGATTTGTGCTTTCTGCCTTCTGCCTTCTGCCTTCTGCCTTCTGCCTTTTGCCTTTTGCCTTGACCCGCGGCCGGTTCAATCGGACCGCAGGGTCAGGGTCGGGTCCACGCGGGCCGCTTTCCGCGCGGGCAGGTAGCAGCCGAGCGCGGCAAGGGCCAGCAAGCCCACGGTCGCCGCGGCCAGCGTCGCGGGATCGCGAGGCGACACGCCATAGAGCAGCGCCCGAAGCGTCTCGGTCGTGGCGAGCGCCGCCAGCAGTCCAGCGGCGATGCCTATAGCGCAGACGCGCATCTCCTGGGCGAGCACGGTCCGGACCACGCCCCCGGGCGAGGCGCCCAACGCCAGCCGCACGCCGAATTCGTGCCTGCGCTGGGTGAGTCCGTACGCGGTCACGCCGAACACGCCGACTCCGGCCAGCACCGCGGAGAGTACCGCGAACGCGGCGAGCATGATCGCGACCAGCCGGCGCCGGCCGGCGGACTCGCCGAGCAGCTCGTCGCTCGTCCGCATGTCGTAGACGGGAAGATCCGGATCGATTTCGTGAATAGCCGCTTCCATCGCCGGTTTGAGCCGTGCGGGATCGCCGGCCGTGCGAACGACGAGGGATCCGAACGGAACCGGCCGCTGTCCGAGCGGGAGATATACCTGCATGTCCGCGGGCTCGTCGAGGCCGGAGGTCTTCACGTCAGCGACGATGCCGACAATCTGGATCCAGGCGCCGGGATTCTCCGGGAATCCCTGCTTGACACGGTGGCCGATGGCACCGCCATCCGGCCAGAAGCGCTTCGCGAAGCTCTCGTTGATGACCGCGACAGCGGCGTTCACCGAGAAGTCCACGGGCGAATTAGGCGCGAGGACGACGCGATCGGCCGGCGCGAAGACTCGTCCTTGCAGCAACCGGATGCCCATCACGTCGAAGTACGCGTCGCTGACCGGCGTCCACGCCGCGGTCGGCAGGTCGGTTCGGGCCGGGGCCGGCCGATCGTCGACCATGAACACTGAGTTCCAGTTCGACGGCAAGATCGGCAGCGATTGCGTGAAGGCGGCGCCCTCGACGCCGGGAAGGGCGCGTAGACGCGCCTCAACCGCGTCGAAAAAGCGAGGCCAGCGATCCTGTGTGTAACGCGTGGACGGCAGTGACACGCTGGCCGAGAGCAGGTGCTCGGCGTTGAAGCCGGGAGCTTCGCCGAGCAGGTTTCCGAGCGACCGGACCATCAGCCCGCCGGCGGCGAGCAGCGCAAGGGCGAGCGCGAGCTCGACCGCCATCAGCGCACGGCGCGTGAACTGCCCGGCCGCAGCGTGATGCGCCACGCGAGCGCCGCGCAGCAGTTCCGCGCGCCCGCCGCGGCCGGCCTGCAGCGCCGGTGCGAGACCGAAGACGATACCGGAGAGGACCGCGACCGCCGCCGCGACGCTCAACACCCGAACGTCAAGCGTCACCTCGTGGAGTCGCGGGACGTCCGGAGGCAGCAGCGCGAGGAACGCATTGAAGCCCACATAGGCCGCGACGACGCCGGCGATGCCGCCGACGATCGCGACAAGAAGGCTTTCGATCAGAAGTTGCCTTGCGATTCGGGGGCGCGCCGCGCCGAGCGCGAGGCGGACCGCGATCTCCTGGGCCCGGCCGGCGGCCCGCACCAGCTGAAGGTTTGCCAGGTTCGCGCAGGCGACGAGCAGCATCGCTCCCACCGCCGCGAGCAGTATGTACAGCGGCAGCCGCGCGTCACCGACCAGCACCTCGCTCAGGGGCACGGCGATCGCGCCCTGGCCGCTGTTGGTGGCCGGATACTCCTGCTCCAGCTGCGATCCGATGACCGTCATCTCGGCGCGGGCCTCCTCGATGTCCACTCCAGGCACCAGGCGGCCGATCGCGGCGAGGCCGTTGTGGTTACCGCGGAACATCATCGGGCCGCTGGGGTTGAGGAAGTTCCCGAGCGGCAGGTAGGCGTCCTCACGCCGGGCGATGTCAAAGCCCGCCGGCAGCACGCCGACGATCGTGGTCGGACGGTCGTCGAGCATCAGCGTTCGGCCGATGGCAGTTGGATCGCTCGCGAACTCCTGCTGCCACAGGCGATAGCTGATCAGGCACACGCGATCGCGGCCCCAGACGTCGTCTGCCTCGTTGAAGTCGCGGCCGAGCGCAGGGGAGACACCGAGCACGCGAAGGAGGTTCCAGGTTGCCTGTCGGACGAGAATTCGGCGCGGCTGGCCGAGTCCGGTGAGGTTGGCGGGGACTCCGCGCCACGCGGCGAACGACTCGACCGAGCGCGCACGTGCCTTGACGTCGAGGAAGTCTGGCCAGCTGATGGAGAACTGATCGCCCGCGCTGTCCACCGACCGCGCGAGCACGACACGGCTCGGATCGTGAATCGGCAGCGGCTTGAGCAGGATGCCAGCGACGAGCGAGTAGATGACGGTGACGGCGCCGATCCCGAGCCCCAGCGTGACAGTCGCTGCGGCCAGGAATCCCGGCGCCCGCGCGAGCGATCGGACGGCGTAGCGGACATCGGCCATCACTCCGGTCAGCGGTCCGGCTGCAGCCGTCGCCTCCCACACCGGCTTCGGCCCGCGCTCGACAGATTTGATCCGAGCCGCCATCGCCGGCCAGTCCGGCACTTCGTCACCGGCCCGTGCAAGAGCAGCGTCATGGCTCATGCCGTTCCGGCGCGCCTGCAGGTAGGTCGATTCGAGCTGTACCGCCAGCTCCTCGACGATCTCGATCTCCCTCTCCGCGGCCACGTCGAGGGGACCAAGACGCGTCCGCACGTATTGTCGCCAGTCCATGATCGTCAGGCCTGGCGCAGGTCCGCGACCCGGTCGAGCGCCTCGAGAAACTCGCGCCAGACGCGCCGGCGCACGCCGAGAATTCGCCGCCCGGACGTGGTCAGACGGTAGTACCGCTTGCGGCGCTCGCCGGCCCGTTCCACCCAGCGGCCGGCCACCCAGCCCTGCTTCTCGAGCTTGTAGAGCAGCGGGTAGAGGGTGGCAGCCTTGAAGTGGAGACGGCCCTCGGATCGGGCTTCGATGATCTGCGCCAGCTCGTAGCCGTGGCGGTCCGGGCCGTCGAGGATCGACAGCACCAGGAACTCGGCGCTGCCCTTCTGCAGCGAGCGGGTCGAGAAGTCGACAGGTGCCATATAGGTATGAAACATATCTATATGTTGCAAGGCTGTCAACGCGGCTTCGCGGTCGAAATCGGCCCGCGTCACCGGCGGCCAGCCGCGCTCGCCGCGCTGGCAGCGCGGTAGCCTGTCATCGCACGAGCGCGGCCGCTGCGTCGAGCTCCGCCTTCATGCGGTCGAGGGCCCGTTCGATACGAACGACCTCGCGGGTGACTCGATCACCGTCCTTCACGCGCAACGCTTCGGCAAGTCCGGGGAATGGCTGCCCGTCGTACAACGAGTAGATGTTCCACCCGTAGAAGACGTGCCGGTACCACTTCGTCTCCGGCGGCCCGTCATCGTCGGCGAGCTTCTGCTCCATGCGCGCCAGGCGATCGTTCAGCGGCGCAAGCGCGGCCGCGGGAATGTCGGCGGATGAAAGGCGCCGGTCGAGCGTCTCCTCCAATGACCTTGCAGCGGCCTTCACACCATCCGCACGTGAGCGAAGACCCGACACGTCGAGAGGCGCTCCGGCGTCCTTCGCCCAGCCTTCCGCCGCCTGGATCGCCTCCTCCAGCTTTGCCGCGTAGTGCGAGAAGCGGAACGGCAGCACCGTGGCGTCGCTCATGCGGATCGCCAGCGTCCCCAGCACGCGCGCCATCTGAACACCCTGCAGAAATCCGGGGTCTGCAATCCTTTCGACGTAGGCGCGCGAGTCGTAGTTGGTGTGGTAGGTGCCGTATCCGTACCCGTTCTCGCCGATGTACTCGATGGCCATGGTCGGCACGCCGAGGTGGTCCTGGAACGGCACGAAGTCGGCGCCACTGCCCAGCGGTTTGAGATCGGGTACGAACGATGCGGTGTCGCCGGTGCGCGCGGCGGCGGGCTGCCGGGCCAGCTCCGAACGCCGCCACGCGTCGAAGACGGTGCCTTCGGCTTCGGGGATGTCCTTCGCGACGTCGGCCACGAAGTCGCGAAGTGAGGGAACCCCACCTGGATCGAAGCGGCCCTTCATGTACATGTCGATGTTCACGTACATGATCAGCTCGTCCTGCAGCTGCTGTTTCAGCTCCTCGGCAAACTCCGTGGAGCCGACCAGCCCGAGCTCCTCCGCGTCCCAGAACGCGAGAGAGATGGTCCGCGCCGGACGCCACCCGCCCTTCGCCAGCGCGCCGAGGCTCTTCGCCACTTCGAGCATGGCCGCGGTTCCGGTGCCGGGATCGACGCCCCCGAACGTCCACGCATCGTGGTGTGTGCCGAGCAGGACGCGCCGCTCGGGTGTCATCGTGCCGTGCAGCGTTGCGACGACGTCGTAGATGGGCCCGAGCTTCTGGTCCATGTCTACGGTCAGGGTGGCGGCGGCCGGACCGGGCCCCACGTGATAGGCGAATGCGAGTCCGCCCTTGAACGATTCGGGCGCTTCCGGCCCTTTCAGGTTCGACAGCAGATGCTGCGCTTCACCCCAGCTGATTGGCACGACCGGGATCTTCGGCAGCGTCGGCGCTGTCTTCTCGGCGATGCGTGGCGCGTCGCTGGTCGCGGCAATGCCAGGCGTCAGCGCGTCACCGTGCCAGTACCAGCTGTACTTCGCGTTCCCCCGCTGCAGCATCTGCTCGCCGCGCCAATAGCCGTTCGGCCACGCCGGTCCTTTCACCTCGCCATCGTCGGCGGGGTCGCTGTAGAGGATCAGCGCGCGGGCGCCGGCCTGCTCCGCCGTGTGGGTCTTGACCGCGCGGTGGCTCCGCCCGTATCGCGCGACGACGATCTTGTCCTTCACCGAGACACCAAGCCTGGCGAGCTGTTGGTAGTCTGGTGGAAGCCCGTAGTTGACGTAAACGATCGGAGCTGACACGGTGCCCGACGCCGAGTACGAGACGTAACCACCACCCAACTCCGGATGCGAAGACGTCGGATCGCCCGGAATCGCCGGCTCGTCGAGGCTCAGCGTTCGTCGCTCCGGCGCGGTCATTATCAGCGCGATCTTGCGAGGCTTCGAGTGGAGCACCTGATATTCGTGCACCTTCACTTCGAGACCGAAGGCGTCCAACCTCTGGCGAAGGTGCTCGGCGACTTCCTTCGACGCCGGCGATCCTGTCGGATGCGGGCGGGCGGTCAGCGCCTTGTGCTCGGTCGAGATCGATTCCGCGCTCAACCCGTCCGCGAACCGCTGCTCGATGGCAGCGGTGGTGGCCGAGGCCGCGGCGGTATAGCCAAGACGCGTCCGGACGGCGGTCGATTGGGGCTCCGTGCGCGAGCAGGCCGCCGCCAGCGCGACAGCAGTCAGTGCAATCAGCGTTCGATCGCTCATTTCTGACTTCTCGCTTTGCCGGCTGTTGTCGTCTCGGTGGCCGGCACCGGCAGCTTTCGCTGCTGCAGATCCCGCTCGCGGTCGATGTAGCGCTCGCCGCTGGTGATCCAGGAAGGCGCCGGCGCACCGGCCAGGTAGTGATCGAACCATTCGAGGATGCGATGGTGGTAGTCGATCTGGTTCCCCTTCTTGCGGAGGCCGTGATCCTCGCCTCCGTATTGCAGCAGCACGACCTGCTTCCCGGCGCGGCGGGCAATGTTGTAGAGCTCGACGCCCTGGTGCCAGAAGACCGTGCCATCGCTGTCGCCGACTTCCACCAGCAGCGGCGTCTTGATCGTGTGGGTGGCGAAGACGGCCGAGTTCCGGATATACGCCTGCAGGTCTTCGTACAACGGCACGGCCATCCGCTGCTGTCCGGTCTCTATGTGGTCGGTCTCGGCGATCCCGCTCGACCAGTGGTGGTTTCCGTAGTTGCTGACCAGGTCGGTGATCGGCGCACCGGCGACGGCCGCCGCGAAAATGTCGGAGTGGGTCGCGAGGAAGACGGTATCGAAACCGCCCCACGAGTGACCGACGATCCCAATCTTCTTCGGGTCCGCCGCTCCCATCTGAATCACTTTCTGCACCGCCGGAACCACCGAATCGACGACGGACAGGCCCGGCTCCCGCGGGCGGAAGACGATATCGGGCTGCAGATAGAGATAGCCATGGGTGGTGAAGGATGCGGCGTTGTAGTAGTCGCGCTCGCTCGGCATCGAGAACTGGTGCACGCCGTCGGAAAGCTTTTCGTACATGTAGACGACCATCGGGTATTTCTTCGACGGGTCGTAACCGGCTGGGTAGAACAGCGCGCCCTGCAGCGGCGCGCCCTGTGCGCTCTTGTAATCGATGAGGGCAGATCGCCCCCAGGCGTACTCGCTCATGAACGGGTTCGTCCGCGTCACCTGGCGCGCGTCGGCGAACCCGTTGTCACTGCTGAAATAGTCAGGTGAGTCGTCGAAGTCCATTAGGGAATAGACATACCGGTCGGCGCGCTTCGCCTTTGCAAGTGCGGTGACCCGTTTGTCCATCCAGATGAGCGGCGTGACCGCACCGAGGTGTGAGCCGGGTTCGATGCGAGAGTAGCCAGCCTTCTTCGACCGAAGCCCGAAGGTGGACACATATATGTGATTCGTGCGATCGATGAACTCCTCCTCGCGATCGAGCCGTACGTAGCGGTGGCGGATGTCGTTGGCAGCGCCGTTGGTCAGGCGGGTCGGGCGCGTGCCATCGGGAGGCACTTCCCAGATGTCGTACTTGTCGTAGAGCAAGACCGCCCCGTCGTCCCGGGTCCAGCCGGCGATGCCGAACATCGGCTTGGTCGGGCCGGTTTCGTCGGACTCGATGTCCACGAACGAGGCCCTCAACGATGCCGTGAGGTTCTTCTCCTGGCCGCTTGAGAGATCCCGCGCCCAGAAGTGATCGCCCTTTCGATAGAGCAGGTAGTTTCCGCCGGGACTCGCCTGCAGATAGTCGTCCTCGATGTGCGTCAACACCTCCGACCGCGCGCCTGACTTCAGATCGACGGTCCACGCGTTTGCGAACACGCGGCCGATGCTGCGATCCATTGCGAACGCGTTGGTGTCCACTACGAGAGCGCGCGGCTGATGGTGGATCGGCGTTGCGTCCTCGCCGAGGCGTTCGGCAATGCGGACGAAGCGCCCGTCCTCGACGGAAAAAGCCGCCAGCATCGATCGCTCCCGATCGCGCTTCGCATCGATCTTCTGTCGCGCCATCACCGTGGTGTCGGCGGGATGCCACACCTGCACGTCGGGAAGTTCATCGGGGTTGCCGCTCGTCGCGGCCAGGCGGCGGCTCAAGCTGTCGGCCGCGGGTCGCGCAGGTTTCGGGAGCCACGGACCGACGCCGACGTAGATGATCGACCCGTCCTCCGACCACTGCGGCTGCCGGAACCGCACGATACGAAGGTGTTCGTTCAATCCGCTGCTTGCATCGAGCACTTTAGCCGATGGCTGGGCGAGGCCTGCGTCGCTCCATGCGAGCACGACGTTGCTCGACCCGTCACGGTCGTCCCGCGCCTGCGACCGGAGCACGGCCAGCGAGGCCGCCTCTTTCCGCCACGCCAGACCGCTGTAGGTGAAGCTAGAGGAGTCCAGGACGCGCAGCGTTCCGCTCGAGGCATCGAAGAGCTGCACGCCGTTCCCGATGCCGCCCTCGACCGTCACCGCGAAGGCGAGTCGCGCGCCCTGGTCCTGCCAGGCCATCTCCGACACGTTGGCGAACGTGGTGTCGCGGCCGGTGATCAGTTCGCGCACGGTCAGCGCTGTACCGGGCGCTGGCGTCTCGTCGGCGCCTGCCGGCGCCGCGGCTGACGTCCCGGCGGCTGGTTCCGGCGCATAACGACGGAAAGCGAGGTGCGTGCCGGTCGCGCTGAACGCGAACGACTCCACGTCCTCGATCGTCTGAACCTTTCCCGTCGCGAGCTCCACCAGCGCCAGCGACTTGTGGACCGGCTTCTGATCTTTTTTCAGCTTTGCTTCCTGTTCCTCCGAGACGCCAGTCAGACAGGCGAGCCAGCGCGAATCGTCGGAGAACGCCGGCAGCTCACCGTAGGGCAGCGTCACCGCGTCGCCGCCCGAGGCGGGCTGCACGCGCAGCTGATCCTGCCGGTCGGCGCGGCGGATGCCGTAGACCAGCCAGCGTCCGTCCGCGGAGAGCGGTGTGCGCTGTGGGACGAGCAGTTCCCATCGTCCGTACTCCTCCGGTCGCAACGAGCGCGGCGACTGCGCCTGGGGCGCCGCGGAGAGCAGCGCCAGAACGAGGAGGAATGATAGCGGTCGAGGCATCGGGCGATGTTACGCGATGCCGCGGCGTAAAATCCCCGGCATGTTCGGTACGACCGGCGGTGTCCTGGTTCTGATCGGGCTGTCCGGATGCCGCTCCGCCGCGCCGGTAGCGCCGACCGCCGGACAGCATCAGGTGGGTGCGGGACTCAGCGGAGTACCGAGCGGCAGCCTGGTCTCGCGTTGTTCGGCGAGCGCTCCTTCGTGATACCCAATCCGATGTACGGCAGCTGGCAATGAGGACGCAGATGATGGACCGACGAACGGCGATTCGATCCGGTGGCGCAGCGCTGGTCGGCCTCGGGCTGGCCGGATGCGGCTCGTCGGGCGCATCGAGAGCAGCCACGACCGCGCGCCGCGCCCCGATCCGCCTCGCCCAACCGCGGCTCTCGTGGGAGCGCGTGATCCGGACCACCGTGGGCCTGCGGCCGCACCGCGACGGCGGCTTCGTGGTGCGAGCCGACAAGCTCGATGACAAGGTGCTGATCCACAACTACGGTCACGGCGGCGCCGGCATGTCGCTGGCGTGGGGTTGCGGAACGCTGGTTTCGGAGCTGGCCCGGCCCGCTGGTGCGGAGCGGATTGCCGTGATCGGCTGCGGCTCGCCTGGCTTGTGCACCGCGATCCAGCTGCAGCGCCGTGGCTACGCCGTTACCATCTACGCCGCGACGATGCCGCCGGAGACGACCTCGAACATGTCGTGGGCGGGCTATACGCCGACGACGGCGTTGATCGAGCCGGAGCGGCGTACGCCGGAGTGGGACACACAGTTCCGGCGCGCAGCGGAGATCAGCTACCGGCAGCTGCAGCTGATGACCGGCCCGCGTTACGGTGTGTACTGGATCGACAGCTACAACGCCACCGACGATCCCGAGCCGCCTCCTCCTGGACCAGGCGCCGATCTCGTTCCGTTGGAGCTTCGCGCCGGCCGCGATCGCGAGGTGCTTGGTCCTGGCGAGCATCCCTTTCCGACGCGATACGCGATCCGTGCCTCGAACCTCGCCATCGAGCCGTCGATCTACCTGCAGTCGCTCGTCGACGACTTCGTCCGCTACGGCGGCCGCCTCGTCTTCCGGCGCTTCGATTTCGGGCGGCAGTTCACGTCGCTCGCCGAACCGGTGATCGTCAACTGCACCGGTCTTGGATCGCGCGAGCTCTTCGGCGACGAGGAGCTGGTGCCAATCAAGGGGCAGCTGACCTTCATGGTGCCGCAAACCGAGATCAACTATCGCGTGTCGGCCCGGCTGCCGGACGGCACCAACGTCGGCATCAACCCGCGCAGCGACGGGATCGTGGTTGGCAACTCGCAGGAGCCCGGGGTCTGGTCGCTCGATGTCAACCCGGAGATCCGGCAGCGCAACGTCGACGCGGCGATCCAGTTCGTGTCTCAGATGCGGCGGGCAGGAGACAGTAGATAGGAGAAACTGGGAACTAGGAACTAGGAACTAGGAACCAGGAACCAGGAACTGCGAAGGCTCTTCTACAATGCGAACATGCTTCTGACTCGACACGCTGTCGCGCCACTGGCGCTGGCCTTGGCCGCTCTGGGGGCCGTGCCGGTCTGGACCCAGAAGCCAACCGCCGATGCGCCTGTGTTGCTGCCGCTCTCGCGGCAGATTGCGGTTCGCGAGGACTGGCTGGAGAAGCGCCACGCGATGCTGCTTCCGCTGATGCGCAAGCACGGCGTGAGCATGTGGATCGTGGTGAACGAAGAGTTTCACGACGACCCGCTCACCGCTTATGTGGCGCCGCCGCGCCCTTACGCGGGGAACCGCGATTTCTTCGTGTTCGTCGATGCCGGCGCCGACGGGCTGAAGCGCATTGCCATTACCGGGTACTCGGAGGACAACCTCAAGCGGTTCTTCGAGTCGCCCGACGAGCCGGTCCCGGCCGACAAGCGCCTGGCGCAGCTGGTCGAGCAGTACGAGCCAAAAACGATCGCCTTGGGCATCGGCGGGCCCCGCGGAGTGACGCGGTCGCTCACCTACGAAACCCACGCGTTCATCAGCAAGGCGGTCGGCCCGAAGTACGTGGCCCGGTTCACGAGCGCGGCGGACCTGATCGAGGAATACCTCGACACTCGCCTGCCGGAGGAGAAGGAGCACTACACCACGGCCGTGGCGCTGACCGAGTACCTGACGCGGCGCGCGCTATCGAGCGAAGTCATTACGCCCGGCAAAACGACGGTCGGCGACGTCCGCAACTGGCTCTACGATGCGCTCGGCGCCCACGGTGTGAGGACCTGGTTCCAGCCCGATCTCCGAGTGCAGCGGCGCGGCGGGGCCAGTTCCACCTCGCGTGGATTTCTCGCCGTCGCGCCCGAGCGCCTCGTGATCGAGCGCGGCGATGTCGTGCACGTGGACTTCGGCCTCACCTACATGGGACTCGACACCGATTGGCAGAAGATGGCCTACGTCCTTCGCGAGGGCGAGACCGACGCTCCGGAAGGCCTGAAGCGCGCGATGGCCAACACCAACACCCTGCAGGACGCGGTGATGCGGCGCCACTCGAAGCCTGGAAGGCCCGCCGGCGACGTGTATCTCGACACGATGGCGGAAATGGGAGAACGGAAGGTCGAAGCGATGATCTATTCCCACCCGGTCGGTGCCCAGGGTCACGGGCTGGGTGCGTCGATCGATTTCCGGTCGTCGCAGCGCCAGGACATCGCGCAGCAGGCCCGCCGCCGGCTGCGCGGCGGCTCCTATATTTCAATCGAGCTGAACACCGCGACCGCCGTCCCCGAATGGGACGGTCAGAAAGTGTTCGTGATGATGGAAGACGTCGCCTGGCTCGACGAGGACGGCTGGCGCTTCTTCCGTCCGCGTCAGGAAGGCTGGTACTTGATCAACTAACGCGAATCTGGTGATCTCGTGATCTGGTGATCTGATGATCAATTTTCCGATCTAATGATCTGGTGATCTATCTTGTGATCTGGTTCCTGTCTCCTGGTTCCTGGTTCCTGGTTCCTGTCTCCTGCCTCCTACTCAGCGCGGAGCGCGCTGACCGGGCTGACCGCGGTGGCGCGCCGGGCCGGCGTCCATGTGGCGCCTAGCGCGGCAAGGACGAAGCACGTGGGGACGAAGCTGAAGATCCAGGGATCGAAAGCCGGGACGTCGACGAAGACGCTGGCCATGACCCGTCCCACGCCGATCCCAAGCAGCCATCCCGCCGCGATGCCCGCGATTACCGTTGCGAGATTCTCCCCGAGGATGAGCCGCAGGACTGCCGCAGGGCGGGCGCCGACCGCGATACGCACGCCGATCTCGCGAGTGCGGCGGACCACGGCGTAGGCCGTGACACCGTAGATGCCAACCAGCGCCACGATCATCGCCATCGCGCCGAAGAACGCGAACATCAGCGTGGACAGCCGCAGCAGCCAGTACTCCGCAGCGGTCTCGAGGTGCGTCGCAAACGTGCGGACGCCGAACAGCGGCACTCCCGGCGCCTCGGCGCGGACTTCTCGTCGCACCAGGTCGACCAGCGCCGGGTCTGATCGGACCGGACGAACGTGCAGGTGCACGTCGCTCACGAATTCCTGGCCGATCGGCAAGTACGCCGCGCCTCCGGGCTCGCGTTCGAACAGACCGGATCGCGTCGCGGCGACGATCCCGATCACTTCCATCGGCTGGCTGGGCGCGCGCCCGCTCCGCGCCGCCCACTGGATCTGCTGTCCCAGCACCGAACCGTCTGGCCAGAGTTTGCGCGCCAGCGCCTCGTCGAGAATGGCGACGCGCGACGTGCCGCGGCCGAACGCCTCGCCGGCGGTGAACGCGCGCCCGCGCAGAACCGGAACGCCCATCGCGTCGAAGTAGCCCGGGCCGATCGCATTGGTCCGGGCGTCGAACGCCTGTCCCTCCTCCGGTGTCGGCGGTTTCGCGCCGGGCGGCGGATTCAGGCCGGCCCGTTGGACGTCCTTGCTCAAGTTGATCATGCCGAGCGGGACGAGCGCGCCGACGCTGGCCGATGCGACCCCGGGAAGCCTCGCCAGCCGTTGTTCCAGCCGCTCGTAGGTCGCGAGCGCCTGGGCCTCGCTCAGGCCGCCCAGCTGGGCGTCCACCTCCGCGAGCACCGTGTCGTTGGCGTTGAACCCAAGCTCAGTGCTGGCCGACCCGAGCGCCATCCGGAAGA
Source organism: uncultured Acidobacteriota bacterium (assembly GCA_963709325.1). Taxonomy (GTDB): domain Bacteria; phylum Acidobacteriota; class Vicinamibacteria; order Vicinamibacterales; family UBA2999; genus VFZN01. The sequence goes on from CAVPVV010000003.1 coordinate 4,026,223, forward strand.
AGAGACCGGCCGCAATCAGCAGGCAGACCGAAACGGCCACCTGCGCCGCGACGAGTGGATTTCGTGGCACCAGCCGCCATTTGCGCGGCGCCGGATCGTCGCCGGCCTGGGCCCTGAGGTCCGACAGGATGTCCGCGCGGGAGTGCTTCATCGCTGGTCCGAGCGCGAAAACGAGCGTTGCGAGCAGGCAGAAGCCGGCGGCGCCGGCGACAAGGACCGGCGTGGTCAGGCCCTGCAGCACGATCGTGATCGGCAGGATGGCCGACAGCGATGCCACGAGTGCGTCCACGGCGTAAAGGCCGAGACCCATGCCAAAGACGCCGCCGACCGTCGAGAGCAGCAGTCCTTCCACCAGCAGCTGCCGGATGATGCGGGCCCGGCTGCTGCCGATCGCCAGCCGAACGGCGAACTCCTTGCGGCGGGCGCGGCCCCGCGCAAGCAGCATCGACGCCAGGTTGAGGCACACCGTGAGCAGGACCGCGCTCGTCATCCCCATCATCACGACGCCGAGCATCTTGATCACGCTCTCGTCGGAGGGCGACGTGCTCGTGCCGAACTTCGGCAGCGCCGCCAGCGACAGCGTGTGATGCTCGTGCTCCGCGGGGAAACTCCGCGCCAGGCTCTGGCCGAACAGCTCGACCCCTTTACCAGCGGCCGCATCGCTGATGCCGTCCTTCAAGCGGGCGACCAGAAACAGGTTGTAGGCATTCGCACGCAGCAGCGAACGGTCTGCACCTTCCATGAACTCGGTCGCTAGAGAATGGAAGACGCCCAGCGGGAAGAACAGCTCCGGCCCGACCACGCTCATCGTCCCGCTGAAACCTCGAGGCGTGATCCCGATGACCGTGAAGGCGCGCTCGTTAACGCGGACCTGGCCGCCAACCAGTTCCGGATCGAAGCCGGTTCGCTGCCAGTAAGCGTAGCTCGCGACCACGACCGGCAGATCCTGCCCCGGGTGATCCTCCTGCTCGGTGAAGGTCCGTCCTTTCAATAGCGGCACGCCGAGGATCGTGAAGTAGTTGGCGCTGACGATGGCCGCGAGCGCGCGCCTCGACTCCGCTCCCGACCCGATTCCAACGAGAGTCGGAGCGTGCGCGAGAACCCCGCTGAACATCTCCGCGCCGGCCGCAACCTCCTGGTAGGCGGGGTAGGAGAACGCCCGGTAATCGCCGGTGCGCGCGTCGCGCGCGTAGAGCTGGACGAGGCGGTCTGGATCCGGAAAGCCGCGCCCGGCGAGAGTCATCGCATACACGATGCTGAACATCGCCGCGTTCAGTCCGATGCCCAGCCCCAGGACTACGATGGCGGCGGCGCTGAATCCGAGCGATTTCTGGAGCTGGCGGACGGAGACCTTCAAATCGCCCATAGCGTCGATAGACGCTGGGATGAGCGGCATTGTTCCGCTCTGCCGCCGGCGAATCTGATGATCTGGAACGCTGTTGGTCGAGCCCCTCAGCGGTGCAGCGCGACCAGCGTGCCGACCTCGACTACGTCGTTCGACCTCTCGATGCGGATCGTGGCCGACTGCGGGCGGACGGCGATGATGATGCCGTCTCCGATGCGGACCACCGGGCCGCGATCGGGCAGAGAGCGCCGGAACAGCGTGATGTGCTGGCCGCGGACCACGCCCTGGCTGTAGCCGCGATCGATCACCATCAGCTGGTTGGCCGTACCGGTGACGCGCCCGAGCTCGCCGAACACCACCTGGGCGGGATCCTCGTACTGCGGCTCACCCGGCACATCGGCCATCACCAGCGGCAGCGGATCGAACGGGGCCAGCGCGTCGCCGGCCATGAACTCGCCGCACGCGTAGACGACCACGACCACTGCCGATTCAGAGGTCGTTTCCACCACCTGGACCAGGCCCGCGTTCTGGCCGCCGAACGTCGCCTGCTTCAGCGACAGCGACTTGTCGCCGTACTGGAACCGGTGGCGAACGACGTAGTTGTCCCCCTGCCGCATGCCCATGTCGGCGCCGACGTCGAGCACCAGCACGTCGCCCGGTCCGAACAGCTCGCGGCGTGCCTCGTCGCGATGCCCGACGATGTGGCCGACGGTGACGTCCTCGATTCCAGGCTTGTCCGGTCCGCAGACTGAGGCGAGCAGCGGCTTGGGCACCGGCACGGTCTTCGGCTGCGTGCGGAGCGGCGTCAGCGGCGCAACCGGGGGCGGCTTGGGCACCTCGCCGGTGACGGTTACCGTCTCGGTGAGCTGCGCCAGTCCGAGCTGCCGGTCGAGCACGAAGACCTCGCCCGGGCCGAGCACCACCGACGGATTCGTCCGGCTCTCGAACCCAGGCATCTCGAACGACACCGCGTAGGTGCCCGGCGCGAGCGGTGGCGTCTTGTACTGGCCGACGTTGTCGGTCACCACGACAATCGGCTTCGATGATCTTTCGGAGGTCACCATCACGGTGGCACCCGGGAGCGCGGCGCCGGATTCGTCGGTGACACGCCCGGTGAGCCGGGCCTGGTCGCCCTGTGCCGCGATCAAGGGCACGGCGGCCCATGCGCCGAAGACGACCGAGAACGCAATCAGGTAGGGGCGGAACTTCATCAGTGCGGCTCCAGGGGCTCTTCCCTGTATCGACCGCTGCCGCGGGCGACCTTAGGGCGGCGTCGCGGGGCAGGCTTCAGCCTTCACGCTCCAGGCTTCACCCCCGAAAAGGCTCGGGTCACGCTGCAGCCCCAAGCCCCAAGCGCCGCTACTTCACCGTCGTCGGCGGCCGGCGGTGCTTCGTGGCCTGCTCGTAGGCGTAGGCGATGTCGAGCAGTTTCCGGTCGTCCCACATGCGGCCCAGGAACGAGATTCCCGCCGGATATCGCCCGCCCATGTAGCCGGCCGGCACCGTGACCTGGGGGAGGCCGGTGGCCGCGCTCTCTTCGCAGGTCCCGGGCTCGCTGCCGTAACGCTGCTGGCCGCCTTCGTGCGTGTGCGGCCGCGCCAGGTTGGCGGGATAGAGCATCGCGTCGAGCTTCTCGCGGTCCATCAGGTCTACGAACAGCTGCCTGAACGCTTCACGATTCGCATAGAAGCGCTTCGTCGCGGCGTCGAGCTCCGCTCCGGCCGGCGCCGGTGCCAGTGCTCCCTCCAGCCGGCGTTGGCCGCCGGGGGCCATTTTGCCGGACGCAACCAGCTCTTCGACCGTGATGACCTTCTCTCCCGGCTTCGCGCCGCGCGACAGGTACGCGGTCCAGCCGGCCTTCAACGAGCCCGGCGCGGCGCCGCGCGCTACCGCGTACTTCGCGTCGTAATCGGGAATCGCGACGTCGATCACGGTCGCGCCGCCGATCTGGAGCTCCTTGACCACGCGGTCGAGGATGTCCGCGGCTTCGCGTTCACCGGTGATGCCGATGCTGCGTTGACGGAACACGCCAATGCGCTTGCCTTTGAGCGTTGCTGCGGCAAAGCCCGCCGCGAAAGACTCGCTCTTGTGGGCATTGGCATCTGCGGTGACCGGGTCTTCCGGGTCCGTGCCGGTCACGAGGTCCAGGGCCAGCGCGATGTCGCGCACGGTCTTGCCCATCGGGCCGACCGCGTCGTTGTAGGTATTGAGCGGCATGACCCCGGCCCGGCTGGTGAGGCCTCGCGTGGTGCGGATCGTGGACAGCGCCGCGAAACCGCTCGGGTTCGACAGCGAGTTGCACGTGTCGGTGCCGAAGCCGAGCGCGGCGAGGCTGGCCGCCACCGACGTGGCGCTGCCGCCGCTCGAGCCGGCGGTGCTGAGCGAGGCGTCATAGGCGTTGCCGACCGTGCCGCCGACGGTGCTGATGCCGAAATCGCCGAACGGGAACTCGTCGAGGTTTGCCTTGCCGATGATGATCGCGCCGCCGGCCTTCATCCCGGCGGCGACCCGCGAGTCGAGCCGCGGGCGATGGTCGATGAGCGCCTCGGCGCCGCCGGTGGTCTGCAGCTCGGTCGCGTCGATGTTGTCCTTCAGCACGATCGGCACGCCGTGATACGGGCTGCGGACGCGTCCCGCCGCGCGCTCGGTATCCAGGGCGCGCGCGTCGGCGATCGCGTGCGGGTTCAGGGCCAGCACCGCGCGGAAGGTCGGGCCGTTGCGATCGTAGAGGGTCATGCGCGAGAGGTAGTCGCGGACGATGTCCTCGCTGGTCACGCCGCCGCGCGTCATCGCGTCCTGCAGATCCGTTACCGTTTTCTCGAACACCGTAAATGGCGCCGGCGGCGCCTGTGCCGGCAGGTCCCAGTTGACGAGCTGGGCCCGCTGGCGGGGGGTGAGTCCGCGGACGTCCGGCTCGGCGACGAGGCGTTTGGCGATCTCGGTCACGCGCGCGATCTCGCTGCCGGCCGTTGGCACCTTACGGTCGGCGCCACTGTAGGGCGCCTCAGACCACGAGGAGAGCAGGGCATCACGCCTGGCGATCGGGTATCCGCCGCGCGGGTCGTACACCTCGCTCAGCCCTTTCACGGCAAACGTCATCAGCGCCGAGGTTTGCCCTGGCTCGAGCCGCAAGGTGAACACGTAGCCGACGTGCGCGGGATCGTAGCCGGGATAGGCATCCGTAAACGGGTCGGCGTACATGTCGCCCACCGAAGTGAGCACGCCGCGCGCGGTGCCGAGGACGTGCGCCGACGGCCCGTGGCCTGAGGGTCCTTGCATTGGATCGGCAACGCTCCGAGCGTTCTGCATCACAGTCACGAACTGGTCGGCCGGATCGATGCGTCGATCGCCGCTCGAGGTCGTCGCGACCGCCACCCGTCCGCCGTCCTCGAACGCACCCGCCGCGCCGCCCCAGGCTACGCGTATCGTTCGCGGCTCGGTGGTGCTGTTGAAGAAGGTGTCGAAGTAGCGCAGGTAGTCGGTTTCTTTCGGCGCGTAGATGGCGCGCGAGACGACGATGCCATCGTTCAGAACGGGGGTGATGCTGTCGAATCGCTCCCCGCCGTCGTGCGCGAGACCGAAACCGCGCAGGTACAGGTTCCGTATTGAGGGCGTCCCGCCTGGACGCTCCACTTGCAGCTTCAGGTAGCCGAACCCATTGAACGGGTTCGCCCGTCCGCCGGTTCCTATCCCGCCACTGTCCTGGGCCCACGGCGAGGTGTCCTGGATGTCCCAGAACTGGCCGTCAGCCGATGGCAGCTTCGTGACCGCGCGCGAGGTGACGGTCATCAGGATCGCGATCACCATCGCGAACAGGAGGTGTCGGGTGATACGCATGGTCGGTGCGGTATCGTAGAACAGGAGGCGGAAGATAGGAGGCAGGAGACAGGAACTAGGAACTAGGAACTAGGAACTAGGATTCCCGAGACCCCCAGACCCCCAGACCCCTAGACCTCCCGACCCCAAGACCTCGAGACCCCAAGGAGATTCAATGCGTCGTCGTTTCGTAGCCACCGTTACCGCTGCAGCCCTGCTCGGCTGCGGCACGATTGCCGTCGCGCAGACAGCGGCGCCGGCCGCGCCCGCGGCGTCGGGCCCGTTCGTCGCTGGCGAGCCCCTGAAGCTGATGCCGAACACCAAGGTGTATGGCAGCTTCCGGTTCTCCGAGAGCCTGTCGTACGACGAGGCGCGCGACCTGTATGTCTCGGTCAACGCCGGCATGCCGCAGGAAATGGCGCCGAACGATGGCTACGTGTCGCTCGTCAACCCGGACGGCTCGGTGCACACGCTCAAGTGGATCGGCGTTTCGCGAGCGGGGCTGACGCTCAATCACCCGCTCGGCAGCGACATTGCCAACGGCCGGCTCTACGTGGTGGACATCGATACCGTGCGGTGGTTCGACATCCAGACCGGGCAGCCGCTCGGCAGCGCCCAGGTCACCGGCGCCACGCGGCTGAACGATCTGGAAGTGGCCGCCGACGGCACCATCTACGCAACCCAGACCGGCGATCAGAGCCCGGCGAACTGGAAGGTCTACAAGGTGACGGCGAAAGGTGAGTCGTCCGTGTTCGTCAGCGGCGCGCCGCTCAACTTGCCGAACGGCATCGCCTTCGACGCCAAAGGCAACATCGTCGTCGTCAACATCGGCACGCGCGACGTGCTGACGTTCGCGCCGGACGGGAAGCTGCTCAACACCGAACAGGCCGTTGATGCCGGCAACGATGGGCTGGTCGTGCTCGCCGATGGCACCAAGTACGTGAGCAGCGTGCGCCAGGGAACGGTCTCGCGGATTCGTCCCGGGCAGAAGGCGGAGATCGTGGCGTCGGGCATTCCCAGCGCCGCGTCGATGATGTACGACTCGAAGCGCAACCGGCTCGTGATCCCGATGAACGACTGGAACGCGATTGCGATCGTCGAGCTCGGCACGAAGTGATCGGCTCTCGCCAGCGACAGGAGCGGCCCGGTGCTGCCGTGCTTGAGACTGGAACGAACGAACTCTATGATCGAAGGATCGTGAAATCGTTCGAGAGTGTTCATACCGCTCCTCCGCGCCCGACCCGGCTGATCACCCCGGGGGTTGCGGCTGCTCTGCTCCGCCTGCGCCGGCGGCGCCATCCTGTGGCTCCTGTAAGGCGCTTCACGTTCTACTGCGACGGGTTTTTCTGGCTGGGGTGTACCGCGTATAGCGCCAACCGCTGGTTGGTGAGACCCCACGTGTCGTCCGCGTTCGTCCGTGGGCACCTCAACGACGTCTGGCTCATTCCCTGTGCATTGCCGCTGGTGTCGTGGCTCCACGAGCGCTGCGGTTGGCGCACCGATGAAGGGCCGCCGCGGCTGGCCGAGATTGCCGCGCACGTCGCCGGCTGGTCCGTGCTGTTCGAATGGATCGGCCCGAAGTATCTGCCGTGGACGACTGCCGATGCGTGGGACGTCGTCTGGTACGCGGTGGGTGCGACGCTTGGCTGGGTGTGGTGGCAACGTACGTCTCGCGCGGGGCGGAAGCCGATGGGTTTCGACGCAATCGTTTCGCACTTCTTCCTGGATTGCTTCACTGCGGAAGAACTCGCCGCGATCGTCAGGCGCGTGGCCGATTGGTCGGCGCCCGGCGCGCTCTGGGTGGTGTCGGACTTTCGGGTGCCGGACCGAGGCTGGCGCCGCCGGCGGGCGCAGGCCATTCACGCACTGATGTACACCGCGTTGAGATACGTCACCCGCATCTCCGCCCGGGCGGTCTCTCCTCCGGATGCCTCGCTTGCCCGAGCCGGGTTCGCCCTCATTTCCCGGCACGTCTCGAACCAGGGTCTCCTGCACGCGGATTTGTGGCGGCTTGCTCCGGCAAACGGGTGCGGATCAACATTGCTACGCTAGCAGGATGAGATTGCGCGCCCGAGCCGCCCTGCTGGCGGCCCTCTTCGCCACGGCGTGCGGCAGGGACCAGACCGCGGTGCGCGCGGCCGAGATCGATCAGGGGAGGGGGCTGTATGCCGCGAACGGGTGCGGCACCTGTCACGGCGCCACTGGCCGTGGCGATGGCCCCGTAGCCAGGACGCTGAGCCCGCCGCCGCGGGATTTCCGGGATGCGTCGGCGTTCAAGAACGGCCCCGACCCCACGTCAGTGGCCAACACCATTGCGACCGGGCTGAGCCGCGACGGCGGCCAGATGCAGTCCTACTTTCATCTGTCCGACCGGGAGCGGTTCCTGTTGGCCCGGTTCGTCATCTCGCTCCGCGAATCCGCTCCAATCGGAGTGACGCAAAGCGAGTTGAAGGTGTCCGACGCGTGGGTTCGAGAGCCGATGGGCAGTCGCGGAATCACCTCCGCCTACGCGGTCGTGGAGAACCCCGGCGCGACGGAATTGCGGATCGTCGGTGTCACCGCCGACGTGGCCGGCTCCGTCGAGATGCACGAGATGACGCGAACCGGCGACATGATGAAGATGGCGCCGATGACGACCGTGACCATCCCCGCACACGGAGCCATTGCCTTCAAGCCGGGCGGCGCGCACCTGATGCTGTTCGACGTGAAACGACCGCTCAAGGAAGGCGATCAGGTCACGCTCACGTTCACGGCCAGCACCGGCAGCAGGGTGACGGCAACGGCGGCGGTGAAGAAAGCGCAGACGCAGGAATGACGAGTCGTGTGATTGGTGTGGCGCTGATGCTGGCACTTGCCGGGGCGTGCGCGGGCAAAGGCGACGAGGGCGAAGCCGGGCGGCCGCTGCCGAATCCGGATGCGTCTACCGAACTTCCAATCCTGCCGATCGGTGGCGATTTCACGCTCACTGATCAAAACGGTCGGCCGTTTTCCTTGTCGTCACTAGATGGGCAGGCGGTCCTGATCTTCTTCGGTTACACGATGTGCCCGGATGCCTGTCCGACGACGCTGTCGAAGCTCAGCACTGCGACGGCCAAGCTGTCCGACGCCGAGCGGCAGCGCGTAAAGGTGCTCTACATCACGATCGACCCGGAACGCGATACGCCGGCCGTGATGAAGGAGCACCTGAGCTACTTCAGCGTTGACGCGACTGGCCTCACGGGCAGCGTGGAAGACATCACGAAGGTCGCCGCGCAATTCGGCGCGCATTTCGAGAAGACCGGTGACCAGACCGCCGCCGGTTACCTCATGTCGCACACCGTCTCGGTCTTCGGCCTGGACGCAAAGGGGCGGACGCGTTTGCTGATCGATTACGACGCCGGCGTCGACTCCGTCGTGAAAGACATCCAGCGCCTGTTGGCGGCTGTTTGACTCCAAGACCTTAGGCCGCCAAGACCTCAAGGTCTAATCAGATAGAACTCCGTTTGCCGGCCATCGATCCAGTCCCAGCCGCCGCCAGGCATGATTGCCGCGTCCTCTTCGAGCGCGAATCGGACCGGCATGTTGTCCCACTCGGGCACGTTGTGGGTGACGTTCAGCTCGATCGAATGCCACGTGTTCGGCCGGAACACGTAATCGCCGCGGACGGGGACACCCTCCTGGTAATCGGTCATCCCGATCGGCGGGCCGGCGGCATGGCCGTGGTAGCCGATGGCGTGGCAGTAGATCGAGGGCACGAGCCCTTCCTTCCGCGCCTGGCCGAGCGCGTCGGCGAGCGCCTGGTTTCCGCTCCGCTCCAGGCGAGCGAACTGGATCGTGAGGTCCTGCAGCCGATTTCCCTTCTTCAGCCCTTCCTTGAGTCCGGCGGGCGCGTCTGTTTCGCCAGGTCGCAGCACGTAGGCGTTGTGCTGCGTGTCGGTGGAGAAGCCGAGATACACGATTCCAAAATCGGTGTGGAGCATGTCACCCGGCTGGATGACGCCGGCCGGCGCCGGGCCCTTGCCGCCCTTCCGCCAGATCGTGATCGACGGATGGAACCACGACCCGAGTCCGAGCTCCGCGACACGCTGCCGCATCCACCACACCACGTCGTCTGACGAGGTTTTGCCGGGCGTGACGACCTTGTTCGAGAACGCCTCACGGATCACCATGTGCGCCGCCTTCATCACGTGGCGGTAGGCGTCGAGCTCTTCGGGAATCTTGACTTCGAGCCAGCCAACCGCGAGCATCTCCGCCGATTTCACGCGGCCGGCGTAGGCAGGGCCGAGCGCCTCGAGCAGGCGTCGCTTCTCGTTGGCGGTGATTCCGTCGGCGTGGTTCCAGGAATCCGACTCGTCGATGCCAATCACTTTCGGATTCCTTTCCTCTACCAGCTTGCGAAGCCCCTCGTACTGCCCGTCGTTGCTGGTGGGGTACATCGTGTAGAGCTTGTCGTAGTCGAAGCGGCCGATCGAGTAGCGCTCGACGGGCTTGCCCCCGCCCGGGTTGAAGAACACCAGGATCGTGCGCCGCCGCGACGAGAAGTAAGTGATCGGCGACATCGACGCGAACACCGGGTCCTCGTTGTACTCGCGCGTCGGGATGATCCACATGTCGATCCCCTCGCGGGTCATCAGGCCGGGCAGCACGGTGTCAAAACGCTTGCGGATCCACGGCGTGACCAGTTCGTTCTGTTCACGATGCGTGAGCACGCGCTGCGTGGGATCCGGATAGCCGGCGGAAGACTGCGCGACCACAGGATGGTCGGCGGCGATGACGATGACGACCAGGAGCAGGCCGATCAAGCGGGCGTTACGCATGCGCTTCAGAATACCCGGAGCTCAGCCAAGCACGTAACCCTCGCGGGCAAACGGCGTCCGGCGCAGTCGCTGGCCGGTCGCGGTGGCGATCGCGTTTGCCACTGCCGGCGCGATCACCGGCACGGCGATTTCCCCGAACCCGGTCGGTCGCATCGTGGACGGCACGATATGAACGTCGATCGCCGCCGGCGCCTCGCGATGCCGGATCAGCCGATAGCGATCGAAGTTCCCTTCGATGGCGCGTCCCTTGTCGATCGTGATTTCCCCGTAAAACGCATGGCCGAGGCCATCGATGATGCCGCCCTGCGCCTGTGCCTCGACACCCGAGCGGTTCACGACGATACCGCAGTCCAGCGCGCAGGTGACTTTGTGCACGCGGACCGTCCGGCGCGCGGCGGGCCCAGTCGCGTTTCCATCCTCCAGCGACAGTTCCACGACCTGCGCACAGTACGAGCCGAACGTGTAGTGGGTGGCAAGGCCTCGCACGCGTCCTTCCGGAGGATGCTCACCCAAGCCGCCGCGATCGGCGGCCAGCCGGAGTACCGCAGCCATGCGATCCGGGTTGTAGGGCGATGGTTCATCATCGGGAATGCGCAGATCGCGCGCGGCGCCGTACAGACCCAGGCGGAGATCCACCGGGCTGCGCCCGGCCAGCTGCGCAATCTCGTCGAGCAGTGTCTCGATGGCGAAGCCGTTCGCCACGTGGGCCGGGGCCCGCCACGCGCCAGTGGAGACGCCGGACCGCGGCTCGGAGAATCGAAGCCGGACGTTCGGGATGTGCCATGGCACGAGATCGAGGTCGAGGTCGGGCTCGAGATCGTCGGAGACGCCGGCCACCATGCCGTAGGTTTCCGTGCTCCACGCCGGCGTGGCGCCCCGGCGGTACGCGTTGCGCGACAGGTTCACGAGATGGCAGTCCCACGCGACGATGCGGCCGCCCGCGTCGAGCCCGATGCGGAACTGCCGCGCCCCGGCAGGGCGGTAGTAGTCGTGCCGCAAGTCGTCCTCGCGTGTTCCAACCACCTGCACCGGCGCCTTGATCCGTTGCGATACCACCGCGGCCTCGGCCGCGTAGTCCGACAGCAGCCGGCGTCCGAAGCCGCCTCCGAGCCGAGTCACCTGCACGTGCACGCGATCGGCCGGCAGGCCCGTGACCGCCGCGACGACGCCCGCGCCCGACGTCTGCATCTGTAGCGGTCCGGTGATGTAGCAGTGCCCCTCCCGAACGTCCGCCGTGCAATTGACCGGCTCCAGCGTCGCGTGGGCGAGAAACGGCGACTCGTAGTAGGCCTCCACGACACGCGCCGCGCCGTCGAGCGCGCTGGCCACGTCGCCAACCTGCCTCACACTGGTTCCGTCGCCGGCGGCCAGTTCCGCGAATTGGCGGGACAGCGAGGCGCTGCTCTCGTCGCGATACGGGCCCTCGTCCCACTCGACCGTGAGCGCATCGCGCCCCTTGAAGGCCGCCCACGTCGACTCGGCGACCACCGCTACTCCGGGCTGCAGGAACGTCGGGTTGGCATGGCCGTCGATCCGGACCACATCCAGCACGCCAGGCACCTGACGGGCGGCGCGATCGTCGACACGGGCCGGCCGGCCGCCGAACACCGGGCACTTGGAAATGGCGGCGAACCGCATTCCCCCCAGGCGTGTATCGATGCCATAGAGCGGACGGCCGCTGACGATTGCGTCATTGTCCACACCGCCGACGCGAGTACCCATCAGCGTGAAAGCCGACACAGGCTTCCACGCCGGCTTGTCGGGCACGGTGCGCGTTGCCGCGCTCGCGGCCAGTTGCCCATACGAGAGGCGCCGGTTCGATTCGCTATGGATGACGGCACTCTTTTCTGTGCGGCAGGCGTCTCGCGGCACGCCCCACTGCTCGGCGGCTGCGCTCGCCAGCATCTCGCGCGCGGCGGCGCCGGCGTTTCGATAGAGGTCCCACTCGGAGCGGACGCTGTCGCTGCCGCCGGAGCCCTGGCCGCCGAACTTCGCGCGATCGAGCTCGGCGTCGATTGCCTTGACCTGCGCCCAGTCGGTGTCCATTTCGTCGGCAAGAATCATCGGGAGCGCGGTCTTGACGCCCTGGCCCATGTCGGGGTTTTTCGACCAGATGGTGATTGCGCCGTCGGCGTCGATGCGCACGAAGCCGTTCGGGCGAAAGCCTGCCGAGGCCGGCGCGCCAGGGACTGTCTGCGCGGCGAGCGCATCCGCGATCCACCCGAAACTGAAAAGGGCGCCGCCTCCGGCAAGAGCGCCGGCGCGCAAGAACATCCGGCGCGACACCTCGCTCATCGCGCACCTCCGGAGTTGGTCTGCGCAGCAGCGCGTTTGACCGCCTCGCGAATCCGCATGTAGGTGCCGCAGCGGCACAGGTTCCCCTGCATTGCCGACGCGATCTGCTCGTCGCTCGGGTTCGGCGTGCGCGCGAGCAGCGCCGCCGCGGTCATGATCTGCCCGGCCTGGCAGTAGCCGCACTGCGGAACGTCGAGATCGACCCACGCCCGCTGCACTGGGTGGAGCGCATTTTCGGCTCCCGCCTCCCGCCTGCCAACTCCCGACAGGCTCGCGAGCCCTTCGATCGTGACGATTGCATGACCCGTAGCACGACTCAGCGGCAGCGTGCACGACCGCGTCGCGGCGCCGTCCACGTGCACCGTGCAAGCGCCGCAGAAGCCACCGCCGCACCCGAACTTCGTGCCCACCAGGCCGATCGAGTCACGCAGCGCCCAGAGCAGCGGCATCTCCGGATCTGCATCGAGCGAAATGGACCGGCCGTTCACCGTCAGGGAAATCGTGGCCACGTTGTCGGGGCTCCTTTCGCCCGGTCAGACGTCATTCTCGCGCGTTCGGACGCATCACCCGTCACCCGGCTCATCCCAGGTCAGGGACGGCCGTCAGCCGACACGCGATCGACGTCACCGGCACCGGTTCGGAGCTACACTCCCCCCATGAGTCACCCGGCGCGAATGGCCGCGGTTGCCTGGGTGGGCCTGATGCTGACGCTCGCTAACAGCCAGGCCGCCTCGGCGCAGATCGGCGCACCGTTCATCGCGAGCGGGCGGCAACTCCAGGCCGCCGACGGCGACACCGTCGTCGTGGACGGCGACGATCGCGTGAGCCTCGTTCGACGCCGCCAGGCGCACGTCCGCGTCGTCGCCGACGAGACCGCGGGCACCGTGCTGGTGATTGCCGACTGGGGCACGCGCGAGTCGGCGCAACCAGACGGTCGCGTCAACAGAACCTGGCGATTCGCTGGTGTGGACGGCCGTTGGCCGCTCGAAAGCCGCTGGGAAGCGGACGCAGTGATGATTGTGCCGGACAAGCCGCCGATGTCCGCCGGACCGGCGCTGTCGCTCGAAACCTCTGCCGGCGTCATCGCCTTCTTCGGCGGCCCGCCGCGACCTGTAGCGGACGCGACCGTGATCCTTCGTTTCACCACCATGTCAAGTGGAGGCCGCGAAGGAGCGACCTTCGACGAAGCCGAGCGCGACGCGCTCTCGCCCAACTTCATGACTTCGGTCTCAACGATGTCGTTCGGATCGGGTGGCGGCGTCGGTTTCGGCACCGGGCAGATGGTCGAGACCTTCGAGGCGGCGGTGCCTGCGCCCGGACGACAGGCAGCGGGCGCCGGCCGAGTTCTGCAGGCGATGCCGCGCATCGTCCAGCGCGTCCCGCCGGTGTGGCCGCAGGCGGCTCGCGACGCGGATGTGCGAGGCATGGTCATCCTCCAGGCGGACGTCACCACTGACGGCACCGTGCGCGATGCCAGAGTGCTCCGCGGAGTCGCGATGCTCAATGCCGCGGCCGTCGAGGCCGTTCGCCAGTGGCGCTTCGAGCCAGCTGGCTCGGACGGCCGGCCGGATCCAGTGACCGTCACGGTGATGGTCCAGTTCCCGCCGCAGCCCTGACCGGCACCGCCGACAGCATGCTTCTCGTTGCCGCGCTGGTCCTCTCCCTCGCGACCGGCACGATTCGCGGCACCATTGTCGAAGCCCGCACTCAGCAGCCGCTGGCCGCGGTCCTCGTCCGCGTCCAGGAAACGGGCCAGCAGGCGATCTCGGATGCCGAAGGTCATTTCGAGATCGACGGCGTGCCCGCTGGCTCGCACACCCTGCTGGTTTCGGTCGTCGGCTACGGTCTCACGCGTCGCGCCGTGGACGTCACCGACGACGAAACGGTGGAGGTGACCCTGGCGGTATCGGAGGGAGCCAGCACCTACGTCGAATCTGTCGTCGTCAGCGCGCCGGTGTTCCGCGAGGCGGAGGCCGGGGTCAACGGGCAGGCGGTCCTCGGCAGCCGCGATCTGCTCGCCCTGCGCGGCGTGATCGCCGACGATCCGTTTCGCGCGGTGCAGGCCCTGCCCGAAGTAGCGAACGGCGACGACTTCAGCGCCGAGTTCGCGGTGCGCGGCCTTGGTCCTGAGCACACCGGCATCGCGATCGACGGCGTCGATACGCCGTTGCTGTTTCACACCGTGCGCGGCGTCAACGACACCGGCTCGCTGGCGTTGATCAATACCGACGTGCTCGAGTCGGCAACCCTGCTCGCAGGGAGCTATCCCCAACGGGCGAACCCGCATCTCGGCGCCCGGCTCGACTTCACCACCAGGGACGGGGCGCGCGATCGCCTGCGCGCACGCACGATGCTTGGCGTCACCGCCGTCACCGGCGTCGTTGAAGGTCCGCTCGGATCGAGCAGTGGCACGACAGCCGGCGGCTCGCGCACGGCCCGAGGCTCGTGGCTCGTCGCCCTTCGCCGGAGCTATCTCGACTGGCTTCTGCGCCAGATCGACTCGGACATCGACGGCGCGTTCGGGTTCACTGACGGCCAGGCAACGGCGGCCTGGGACCTCACCCCATCGCAGTCTCTGCGCGCTACGGTGATCGCAGGCCGATCGACGTGGACGGAGAACGATCCCAACCCGGGCCCGGACACGCTGGACCATGCGCACAACCGCTCGGTGATCGCGAACCTGCAGTGGCGGCTGGCGGCGTCGCCACGCCTGGTCCTGCACCAGCAGGCGTATCTCGTGGACGCGGCGTATCGCAACACGGTGATCGACGGCGGCACGCGCCAAGAGGGTGGCGATCGCGATCTCACGTGGCGCGGCTCGGCGCTGATCACCCTCGATCAGACGCGGTCGCTCGAGGCGGGCGGCCAGGCGCAGTGGCTGCACGGCTGGCGAACCGGCCGAGCCTTCAGCGCCTTTGCGTTGCCGGTCGCGACCGATGCCCGCGACTCGTGGGGCGGCACAGGGGCCTGGCTCAACTACCGTTGGGCGGCGACCCCCTCGATCAGCCTTTCACCTGGCATCCGGGCAGACTGGTCGGGGCTGACGCACGACTCCGCCGTCTCGCCTTATGTCCTGGGCGAGTGGCAAGCGGCTCCCAAGTGGCGGCTGCGTGGCGGCATCGGCCGCCAGCACCAGTTCGCAACCCTCGATCAGAAGTTCGGCGGGAGCGAGGCTGCTCGCGAAGACCTCGATCCCGAGCGGGCCTGGAGTGCTGACGCTGGGGTCGCGTGGCAGCCTGGCTTGGTCTGGCAGATCAGGGTCGACGGTTACTACCGGCGTGAAAACGACCGGCTTCGCTTCGAGCGATCGGAGTTTCGGCGGAGCGGCGACCTGATCATCCGGCCTGGCAACCCGTTCTGGACGAACTCACTCGACGGCAGCGCATCTGGTGGCGTGATCACCCTCGAACGGCGGCAGGCCAACGGACTTTCAGGATGGATCTCGTTCGCCGCGGCGCGCACCAACTTGCAGGACACGCTCACCGGCGAGCAGTTCGTCAGCGACTACGACCAGGCGCAAACCCTGAACGCGTATGCGATCTACCGTACCGCCCGGCAGATCTCGCTCAGCGCCCGGTACCGGTATGGATCGAACTTTCCGCTCGCAGGCTATTACAAGCCCGTCTCCGACCAGGTGTGGACGCTGGCCGAGCAACGCAACCAGGCGCGGCTCCCAGCCTACCGCCGGCTCGATTTGCGCGCCGACTGGGCGTTCACCTACCGGCGAAGCCGGCTCACGCTCTTCACGGAGATCGTGAACACCACCGCGCGCGGCAACTACGGCCCTGACGCGCCGACCATCCGCCTGCCCGGCGGCGTCGTCACCGGGCTCACCCAATCGCTGTTTCCGTTCCTGCCGTCTGCCGGCGTGCTGATCGAATTCTGATCAGTTCCTGCCTTCTGTCAGAACTGGAACCGCACCTGGAGTTGGAGCATCCGAGGCGGGTCGATGTTGGCGAGCGATGGCAGCGCGTTGGTCGCCGTGCTCACTGCGACAACCTGTCCGAACGTCGGGTTGATCACATCGGTATCGCCGTAGACCGTCTGCGCGCGGCCGAGGATGTTCCCGTGGTTGAAGAGATTGAACACTTCCGCGCGGAGGAGGACGGTCCGCTTCCCGATGCGGAGACGCTCCTCCGCGAACACGGATACGTCCTGCGTCCCGGTGCCGCGGAACGCCGACTTGGAGATGACGGCGCCGTTGACCACCGGCCGATCATTGTTGGCGCCGTCACCGTTGTTGTCGATGCCGGTCGTCGAGTTGAACGGCCGCGCTGAAGCCAGCTGCGTCACGGTGCCAGCCGTGAGGTTGAGCGGCAGCGCGTACCAGAACGAAATCACGGCCCGGTGCCGCTGATCCACGACGCTCGGGCCGCGCTCCTGCTCGCCGAGCTGCGAAATGTTCGACTCGGTCGGTGCGATGCCGTTGCCGTCCGGCTCGGTGGTGTTGGTCGCCTTCGACAGCGTGTAGCTGACGTTCGCGTACATCTTCGGGTTGCCGCGATAGCTGACCTGCGTCTGCAGGCCGTCGTAGTCGGCGACGCCGAGGTTCATCAGCACGTTGACCGAGCGCACGCCGCCGTTGACCGGCAGGATCGGACGCGTGGCGTTTGCCGCGGCGACGCTCCGCGTCTGCCCGGTCGAGGTGCGATCGAACGGGGTGGGTGCATTCAGGTCGACCGTCCGATCGAGGTCGGTCCAGTGCTGGTGGACGTAGTCCGCACCGGCGAACAGTCCGCGCATCACTTCGCGCTCGGCGCCGATCGAGACGACCTGGCTGCGCGGGTTCACGAACTCGTCGGGATAATTCGGCAGCAGGTCGAAGTTCAGGCCGTAATTGGCGAACTGTTGCTGGTAGAACTCGCGCTGGCCGGCGCGGACGGTGATATTGCGGGCCGGTTGCTGCGAGAGCGGCAGCGTGCGTGGATCGAGGGCCAGCGGGACGCAGGTCAGGCAGGTGGGGAACCCGGTCTGTCCTGGCGCGGCCGTGTAGGTGACGATGCCGTCGAGGCCGCCGGTCAGGGCGCTGGCGATCGCATTGGCGCGAACCTGCGTGTAGTACATCCCGTAGCCGCCGCGAATCGCGAGGCGGGCATCGCCGTTGGGATGCCAGCCGAACCCGACGCGCGGCGCGAAGTTGGTGGTCGCGTCGGTCAGCGTCTGACGGTCGTAACGGAGGCCCGCGTCGATCGTGAGGTCGTCGTGCAGGCGAATGCTGTCCTGCACGAACGCCACCGACATCCACTGCTTCAACTCGTAGCTGGTGATGCCGTAGCTGACCGGCTCCGAGGTACTGCTGCACGTCGGCCAGCGTCAGCTGCTCGAACGGGGCCGTCGAAGTGCTGAGGAACGTGAAGGTGCCGAGAACCGCCTGGCCCGGTTCGCTGCCGGTACCGCCGGACGTGTGATGGACGATGCTCCCGCCCATCCGCAGCGTGTGGATACCCTTCGACCACGAGACGGTGTCGGCAAACTGCCACTGGCGGCCGTAGATGTCCGACGACCGCGATTCGCCGATCGTGAACGGCACCGACCCCGCACGGGTGTAGGTCGTCGACAGCTCCTGCGGCTCCCACAACGTGACCGGGCCTCCATGCAGATAGCCGAACCGGGCCTCGTTGAGCAGCGTCGGTCCCAGCACCGTCGTGTGATTGAGTTGGGTGGTCCAGGCCCCGCGGGTGTAGCGGCGGGCGACGGTGGGGGCGTTCGTGCCGACCACGGCGTCGTTGGGGTTGGTGTCAAAGAAGTGGTCGTAGTTGAACCGGCCCATCAAGGTCTGGGTCGGCGTGAGCTTGTGATCAACGCGCGCGTTCAGGAGCTTCTGGCGGTAGTTGCCGACGTAGCTCAGGCTGCCGTCCGGCGGAAGCACGAACGAAGGAAGCGTGGGCGACAGATACGTCGTCCGATCCTGGTGCGTGTAGTCGGCGCTGGCAAAGAAGAAGGTCTTGTCCTTGACCATCGGACCGCCGATCGTTCCGGAGATCTGGCTGAGCTCGTCGGGCGTATCGGCTCGGATTGATCGCGTTCAGCGTGCCCGGCGTCGTGCAGCTCGGTACTGAGGCCGGACAGAAGCCATCGGTGGAGAAGGACGTCGCCTGGGAGCCCGCCGGCCGCCCGAGGTACAGGACCTCGCCGCTCATCGCGTTCGTGCCGGTCTTGGTGACGATGTTCATCGCCGGTCCCGAGGTCCAGCCGTACTCCGACGAGAAGGCATTCGCCAACACCGAGACTTCCTGTACCGCGCCGACCGGCACCGTGGCCTGCATCGTCTGCCGGCCCCACGCCTCGTCGTTGCTTGCGCCGTCGAGCATGTAGGTGGTCGTCCGGCGGCTGCCCGACGCGGTGATGAAGTAGGTGGCGTTCACGAAGAGGTCGCCCGTCCCCTTGCCCTGGCGGAACGCCGAGTTGAAGAGCGGCACCGTCGTGACCTTGCGACCGAGGATTGGAATCTCGTCGATGGTCTCGCTCTCGAGCCGCCGGCCGATCTGCGCGTCGGCGCGGACCCCCTGGTTGGTGCCGTAGACGACGACGGCGGTCTGGCCGCCGCTCGCCCTCAGCGTGACCTTCACCGTGGCGGTCTCGCCGGCGCGCAGGGCGAGATCGTTGACGTCCTCGGCGGTGAATCCGATCTTGGTCACGTGCACTGTGTAGCTGCCGGTGAGCGACAGCGCCGGGGCCGTCACCACGCCGTCGGGACCGGACGGCGCTTCACGCGTGGCGCCGGTGGCCGCATTGGTGATCATGACGGCGGCGTCGCTGACGACTCCGCCGGTCTGATCGACGACCAGCACGACGAGGCCCGCCGTATTCGGCGACTGGGCGCCGAGCCGACCGCCCACCAGGGCAGAGAACAGAAGCAGTGCGGCGGCGAGCCGCGCGGGTGAGGAGCGTAGCACCATGATCACTTCGCCTCGACGATGTAGTCCTTGAAGTAGCTGGTGCTGTCGGTCTTGGCCCACAGCCCGATGCGGCCGGAGACCGGTGGCCGCAAGACCGGGTTGTTGGCGGGGAACATGTCGGGGTGCGGCGCGGCGCCGTTGCGTCCCGGTCCCGGCTCGCTGCCGAGCGTGTAGTCCAGCGCCTCGATGCCGTCAACCCAGGCGTTGAACTTCGTGCCGTCCACCGTCATCTTCAGCTCGTGATAGGCGGCGCGATCGAGCATGAACGGCTTGGCGCGATCGCTGAACTTGATCGGCCGCCGCATCCCGTTGTGGAACTCCCAGAGCGCAACGTTGTTCTCGGTGTCGTTGTAGCGGATTGCCAGCCAGTCGCCGTTCGGCTTGACGTTGAAGAGGATGCCGGAGGCGCGATCGGCGTCACCGGCGACAGTCTTGAACTTCACGCTGATCGTGCCGTTCGAGAACGTCTGGACGCTGCGCAGCAGCGCCACCGGGTAGTAGGCGAACTGCTTGGCGTTGTCCATCAGCTCCTCGTTGGACGTGCCATACAGCTTGCGCGCGCTCTGGACGAGCAGCTTGGTCGGGTTGTCCTTGCTGGCGACCCACGGTCGTCCGTCCACCATCACCACGTTGTCGGCGCCGTCCTGCGCGACCACCCACGTGCCGACGATCGGCTCGAAGGTGGCCGGCGCGCGGCCGGCGCGCTCCTTGGAGAGATCGATTTTCTGCGGCGCTGCCGCGACCATCAATCCCGTCCCCACCATGAGTCCGATCGCCACCGTCCACCGCTGAACCTTCACGACTGCCTCCTTGCATGAGCCAAAGCGGCCGCGGCAATTGCCGCGGGCCAGGCGAGGTAGAACAACTGAGCGGCGCCGTAGGGTTCCGTGTTCAACGGATGCCCGCGGAAGCCCTCGTCTTCGTCCGAAGCCGGCGCCACGCCGGCCAGGTCGTAGATCGTGTCGAGCACGCCTTCGACGGTGGTCGCGCGGCTCGTCGCCGTCCTGCCGTCGAGCGAATAACGAATCTCGCCGTAGTCCTCGCGCGCCTGTTCGAAGAGACCGGTCGAGCTCTCCGAGGAGTAGGCGACGTCCAGGTCGGGCAGCACCCGCCGCAGTTTGGACAGGGCCCGGCGCTCGAGATCCGATCGGCGCGGATCTTCCGGCGCGAGATGCGCCTCGATCTTCAGCGGCGCCGCGATTCGCTCGAGCGCCGCCTCATCGGACGCCGGGAAGGAATTCAACCGATTCTCGGACAGGTCCCAGCTCCCGCGCATGGTCGCGCAGACGACGATCAGCAGCGCGGCGACAGTCAGAGCGCCGGCGGAGTGGAGCGCCCGAATCCGCTCCGGCACTCCGATTCGCGTCCAGATGGCGGCCAGCGCGAGCCCGGCGACGATGAGGATGGCAGCGATCAGCGTTGCGTCGAGGCGAATCAGCCCGTGCTGGAACTCCGCGACCATCGCGGTCGGCGTGAACTGGGCCGCTTGCTCCCAGATGCCGCCGTGCACCGCGGCGACAAAGGCCAGCACCCACGTACCGACGGTGACCGCGAGCGTGAGAATGGCCGCGGTCGACGGGTGGTCGGCCATCATCGCCGCGGCAGCCGCCAGCGAAATGGTGAGTCCGGCGTTGAGGAGATGGCCGAGGAAGACGCTGGCGAGCTCCGGCGCGTAGACCGTGCCGCCATACGACCGCCAGAGCAGTGCGGCGAGAAGCGGCGCGGCAGAGGCGACAATCCACGCCGCCAGCAGGACGCTGGCCTTCGAGACCACGCGCACCCACGGCGGCAACGAATGCTGCAGTTCGAGCTTGAGCGCGCCGCTTTGGCGGTCGCCGGCGACCACGCGGATGGCGACGAACGGCAGCAGGAACGCGGCCGCCAGCTCGCAGGCGCTGAAGGTGGGCGCCCAGATGCCAACCAGCGGCGAGAACGCCTCGCCGACGCCGGATCCCGTGCCTCCGGCCGCGCTCAGCTCCGCGTAGGTACGCACGGCGCTGATGAACGAGATGCCGACCAGCGGACCGATGAGCGCGAGCATCAGCCACCAGGCCCGCGACGCGAGCAACTCGCGCCAGTCCTTCACGAGGAGCCAGACGACGGCGTTACGTGAGCGCAAGCACCGCCTCCTCGAGGTCGGATGCGGCCGCCCCGATGTCACCGGCCTGCGCGCAGAGCTCGTGGCGCGTGCCGTGGCCGCGGACCCGGCCGCCGCTCAGCAGCACGAAGCGATCGCACACGCGGGCGGCATCGCCGATCTGATGAATCGAGAGGAAGAGCGTGCGGCCGGCAACCGCATGGCGCCGCAGGGCGTCGCCGACCTCCCGGGTCTGCCGCAGATCGAGCCCATCGAACGGCTCGTCCACGAGCAGCAGCGGCTGCGGCGCGATCCATCCGATGGCGAGCACGGCTCGCTTCCGCTGTCCCTTCGAGAGCGCGCCCATGCGAACGCGCAGCAGCGGTTCGAGCTGCAGCTCCTCGATGACCTGGTCGCGGCGGCCCGGAGTCGCCCCGAAATAGCCGTCGGCGAAGTCCAGACACCAGGCCAGCCTTTCAGACGGCCAGGGCGTGATGCCGTCTGGCAGGTAGAAGAGCAATTGGGCGCGTTCCTGCGGGCTCAGCCGCTGTCCATTCCGGATGAACTCGCCCCCGTCGGCCGGCAGCTGCCCGGCAAGGCACTCGAAAAGCGTGGTCTTCCCGGCCCCATTAGGCCCGATCAGGCCGAGGACCTCGCCACCGCGGATTGTGAGGGACACGTCTGCCAACGCGCGTACGGAGCCGTACGCCTTCGCCAGGTGGCGAACCTCGACCGAACCAGCTGACACGGTGCGGCGAAGTGTACCGGGCGCGCTTGACTACTACCAAGGGTCGTAGAGAAGGACAGGCGCAGGGGTGCACAGGTGCAGAGGTGCACAGGTGCAGGGGTGCACCGTATTACCCCTCATGCAGAGCTTGGGCGGGGTCGATTCTCGTCGCGCGCCGGGCGGGCACGAGCGCGGCCAGCAGAGCGACGACGAGCAACAGCGCGACGACGACCATGAGAGTGGCGGGGTCGCGCGGGCCGACCATGAATAACTGGCCTTGCAGCAGCCGGCCGGTGGCCATCGCAGCCAGGACACCAGTCAGCAGCCCGACAACGAAGGGCCGCAGGCCGTGCGTGACCACCTGCCGGACGACCCGAGAGGGCGAGGCGCCGAGCGCCATCCGGACGCCGATCTCGCGCGTGCGCTGGGCGACGAGCCAGGCGATGAGGCTGTAGATGCCAAGCGCCGCGAGGATCAGCCCGGTCAAGGCCAGCAGCGTCATCAGCACCGTGTTGAAGCGCGCTTGCGCCGTGCTGCGACGCAGCCCCTCGTCCATGGTTCGAATCGCGTAGACCGGCAGCGTCGGATCGAGCTCCGCGACGGCGCTCCGAATAGTTCCGGCCAGCGCGATCGGATCGCCCTCGGCCGAACGGACCATTACATCAAGGGTGTTGTCGATCCATGACCAGGCGACCTCGGGGATCTGGGCGAGCGGCAGGTAGAACTCCGGTATCGGATCCTGCGCGGGCCCGCGCGACCGGACGTCGCCAACCACGCCGACCACGATCTTCCAGGACGGCTCTCCGGGCTTGCCTTCGCAACACGAGATCCGGCGGCCGACCGGATCGAGGGTGCCGAACGCCTGGCGGGCCAGCGTCTCGTTGACGATCATCACGAGCGGCGCGGCGCGCAGGTCGGTCGCCTCGAACTCGCGCCCGGCGCGGAGCGGCTGACGGAGCAGCCTGAAGTACCCCGGCGTGACGAAATGGCTACGGCTGTTGATGATGCTCGCCATCTCGATCGGCCGCCCTTCCGGGATCACGCCGTTCGAGCCCGCGCCGCCCACCAGCGGGGCCTGCGAATCGAGCGCCGCGACCGAAACGCCTGGAGCCGCCGATAACCGCGCTTCGAGGGACGCGAACGCATTCTTGACGGCTTCGGTAGAACGGAACCGATCGCCCTGCAGACCAACGCGCGCCCGCAGCACTCCGGTCGTGTCGAACCCGAGCGGGACGTCCTGAAGATTGATCGCGCTTCGGATCAGCAGCGCCGCTCCCGCGAGGACGACCACGACGAGCGCCGCCTGGGCCGAGATCAACGCCTGGCGGAGCCACGGCACCAGCGTGCCCGATACCGTGCCCTTCCCATCGCCAAGGTCCTGGCGCAAGTTGCGGCTGGTCGCCGACCACGAGGGCAGGACGCCGACGATGACCGCGCTGGCGATTGCGAGCAGCACGGCGACCAGCAGAACTGGCCCGTTCAGCGACGCATCGCTCAGGCGCGGCACGCCCTCCGGCGCGGCCGCAATCAGCGCCGGCAGGGCCCACCAGGCGGCGATCACTCCCGTGACGCCGCCGAGCAGTGCCAGCACCAGACTCTCGGCCAGCACCTGCCGGACGATCCGTCCGCGGCCTGCGCCGAGCGCGGCTCGGATCGAGAGCTCGCGCGACCGCGCCGCCAGCCTCGCCAGAAGAAGGTGCGCGGCGTTGCCGCAAGCGATCACGAGCACCATCGACACCGCCAGGAGCAGGACCACCAGGCGCAGCCGGAGGTCGCCGACGATGGCCTCGTCGAGGCGTTCGCTCGTGGCGCTGCGATCCACGTTCTGCTCCGGATGATCGCGGCGCAGGTCCGTGGCGATGCGGGCCAGTTCGTCGTTGACCTGGGCCTGGCTCGCGTCGGGACGCCGGCGCCCGTACATCTCGAGATAGTGCTCGTCGTACATCGCCAGCCGTTCGGCCGTGAACGCGATTGGCAGGATGACGGCCGCTTCGTCGGTGATTGCCGCGAAGGCCGGTGGCATCACCCCGATCACGGTGTACGGCTCGTTGTTGAGGCGCAGCGTGGCGCCGATGGCGTCGGCGCGTCCGGCGAAGCGCCGCATCCACAGCCCGTGACTGAGTACCACGACATGTTCGTGTCCCGGCTGATCCTCAACGGGGGTGAACGTCCGGCCGATGATCGGCGGAATCTCGAACACGTCGAACCAGCTGGCAGTGGCGCGCAGGCCGAGGATGCGCTCCGGCTGATCGTCGCCGGCGAGGTTGAAGCTCGAAAATGCCGCTGCCGACAGTGACGCGATGGTGGTCACTCGCTGGCGCAGGTAGTCGTAGTTCCCTGCCGAGGCGGCACTGTTGCGGCCCTTCCAGGTCGTGTAAACCGTGAGCACGCGATCCGGCGCTGCGTACGGGAAAGGCGCGAGGACCACTGCATGCACCACGCTGAAGATGCTGGTCGTCGCACCAAGTCCGAGAGCGAGCGTCAAGACGACGCCGGCGGTGAAACCCGGATTCCGGCGCGCGTGCCGAATCGCGACGCCGAGATCGAGCCGGAGATCGGAGAGCCACTGGGCGCGCCGCCGGGCGCGGTCGCGCTCCTCACCAAGATGCCGCAGGCGCTTTGTCAGGGTAGCGCGATCACCCAGGCGCCGCTCGGCCTCGGCACGCGCCGCGGCGGGCTCCATTCCACGCTCGACGAGCTCGCGGGCTCGGAGCTCGGTGTGATGGGCGAGCTCCTCCTGGACCTCGCGGTCCACCGGCACGTGCCACAGCCACGAACGCAACAGCTTCCTCATCGCGCTACCCCCGAGCCAGGACCCGCGTGATTGCGGTCGAGAACGCGGCCCATGCGACCGTGTCGCTGGCCAGCTGGCGGCGGCCTTCGCGGGTCAGGCGATAGAGCTTCACCCGGCGGCCCAGCTCCGAGGTCCCCCACTCCGCCTCGACCCAGCCCTTCTTCTCCATCCGGTACAAGGCGGGATAGAGCGACCCTTCCTCGACCGGGAAGGTGTTGTCGATGGCGTCCTCGATCCACCGAGCGATCGCGTAGCCGTGGTTCGGCCCGCGGGTGAGCGTCTTGAGGATCAGCGTCTCGAGCGTGCCGTGCAGGTAGTCGACAGGGTCCCGGCTCATCGATGCCTCGATCGTCTATGCCTAGAGAGTCTAAGCATATGACGAGGCCGGGGCGCGGAAGGTTGCGCCGGAGCCGGCTATCGCTGCGGGTTATCGACGGTGAGT
Source organism: uncultured Acidobacteriota bacterium (assembly GCA_963709325.1). Classification (GTDB taxonomy): domain Bacteria; phylum Acidobacteriota; class Vicinamibacteria; order Vicinamibacterales; family UBA2999; genus VFZN01. Next base: position 4,051,414 of record CAVPVV010000003.1, read on the forward strand.
TGCCGGATCCAGACGCCGCGCGCCGTTTCCTCGCCCTCGGCCAGCGGGACGGAGAACTGCTCCGACAGCCTGGTGGTGGCCGTCGGCGCCGGCGATTTCGAGAGGCCGCCGACGCCGCGGAGGGCCACCAGCGCGTCACCCGACAGCCTCCGGGCCTGCGTGCGTGCGCCGTAGCTCGGAGCCGCGAGGCTGGCGAACATCTTCTCGAACATCGGCGCCGGCTTCTCGGGCATCACGAAGATGAGGAAGTGTTCGCGGCCGCCGGCGCTCGACACCACCCACCGCACGCTCTCGCCGCCGATGACGCCGGGAATCTCCTGGGTCTTGCCGGCCGGCAATGGGTTGGCCACCGGCTGATCGGGCAGCGGGAACAGCAGATACGATTCGCCCCGCTCGTCTTCGTTGACGACGTAAGCGTAGACCGGGACCGAGCTCTGGATCCGCAGCGAGATGGCGTCGCCTTCCGATACGCGGGCGCCGGGCTCCAGCCGCACATCGGTCTTGCCCTGGAGCCGGTAGAACGCCGCGTCGATGCGGTAACCGTCCGCAGCTGTCGCGGGCGTTGTTGCCCCTGTTGCCAGGGCCGCCGGACCGGCCACTGCGGTCGGGGCGTTGCTTGCCACGACGTCGGAACCGCCGCGCGGCCAGGCGAGATAAGACGCGATCGCCACGAGCACTGCCGCGACCGCCGGAAGCAGGTACGGCGGGATGGGCGAGGCCGGCTTTCTGGCCTTCTCGAGCGCGTCCGCGAACTCAACGGCCGACTGGTAGCGATCGGCGGGACGGCGTGCGATCGCACGTTCGACCGCGGCGACGAACGCCTTGGGGAGATCGGGCCTCAGCTCTCGGATCGGCCGCATCGGCCGGCGCGCCGCGTGATGCCGTTCGACCCCGATGGCGTCGTGCGCGTCCACCGGGTACGCGTCGGTGGCGAGGTGATAGAGGAGGACGCCCGTGCTGTAGATGTCGGCCTGCGGCGTGCGCGGATGTCCTTCGAAGAGCTCGGGCGCCAGGTACAACGGTGTGCCGGCGGTCCGCAGCGAGGGTGGGTCCTCGACTTTCAGGTCCTGGCCGACGCCGAAGTCCATCAGCACCGTGCGCCCCTCGGCGGTCCGCATGACGTTGCCGGCCTTGATGTCGCCGTGGAGCATCCGCTGGCCGTGCACCGCGGTGAGCGCTCTGCACACGTCCAGCCCGATCGAAACCACCTCGCTGACCGGCAGCGGGAACTGCTGGCGGACGATGTCGCGAAGGGTGCGGCCGTTGACGATCTCCATGGCCACGCCGACCTCGTCGCCGAGCGGCTCGGCCCAGAAGACGCGGACCACGTTCTGATGGTTGATCTGCGCCAGCATTCGCGCTTCGTTCAAGGCGCGGGCGACGATCGCGCTGCCGCCGCGGCCGCCGGGCTTGACGACCTTGAGCGCGATGTCGATGCCGAGGTGCGGGTCGTGGGCCCGGTAAACGGTGCCGTGCGATCCGCGGCCCAGCTCGCCGGCGATGGTCAGGCGCCCCCAGGTGTCGGGGATGCGATCGCCGAACTGCGCGACCGTGTCGATGACCCGCAGCTGGTTGACCAGGTCCGGTTCGACGGTGGTCCGATTGGCCGCGTCCCAGTCCACACCCTCTCCGCGCGCGATGGCATTGGCGACGGAGAGCAAGCCGTTGTCGTCAGCGGGGATGGACGTGGGCATGGGCCATCTCTTGGGCCAGCCGGACGAGCGCGCGGCTGACGGCCATGTGGGCGGCGGCGACGCTCGGCTTGCCCAGGGCCTCCATGATCTCGGCGTGTGAGAGGCCCAGCTCGATGCGCATGATGATGGCCTCGCGATCCTCCGGGCGAAGGCGTTCCATCGCGGTGTCGTAGCGGTCCAGGGCCTCGGCGCCGATCGCCTCCTCGAGCGGCGAGGGATCGGCAGCAGCCAGCTCATGCGCATCGATGGGGTCGGTCGGTCCGCGGCGCTTGTACTTCCGCGCCAGGTCGCGGACCGCGTTCCACATGGTGGTCCAGACGTAGTCGCGGAAGGCGCCGGGGTGGCGCGGCTCGAACTTGGGGAGCCGCTGAAAGACACGGGAAAGCGTCTCCTGGACGAGGTCCTGGGTATCGTGCGCGCCGCGGGCCTGGGCGGGGAGCCGGCCGTGCGCCCAGCGGCGGAGGCGCGACTCGTAGCGGCCGAAGAGGATGTCGGCCGCGCCGGCGTCACCGGCGCGGACCTTCTGGACGAGATCGTACGTGGCCTCTGCCGCCGACGGAAGGTCGGGCGAGGGTCGAACGACACGATGGCCAGCTGAGCTGGCGTCGTCCATATAGGGCAGTCGGCCGAGGGTGAGGGTTGCGGTGGTCATGATACGCCTACTACACCGGACAAACGCGCGAATAGCAGGAATCGAACGCAACTGTTCGAACGCTCCAAGCACGGCGTTATTACGGTCGAGGCGTTTTGACTTTGGGGCGGAGCCACGGCTGGACTAGACTCCACGGCCTCGCCGACGACTCGTCGGCGGTCCGGCTTTCAGCTCAGAAACGCGGCGGGACGGTTCGGTACCGATCGCCCATCACCGAGGCCCAACGTGAGGCCAAGGAGGGGACTGTGGCCAAGTGGACCGTGATGATCTTCATGGGCGACGATGGAGTTGAGGGGAACAAGTCCCTCGTGGATGAGGCCGATGCCGACATATTGGAGTTGGAGGCCGTTTCCCAGTCCCCAAGCCTCAACATCTATGTCGAACGGCACGGGGCGCGCGGTTCGAAGCGTTTCAGAGTCGGCGCGCCCCAGCTCCCGACGTTACTGCCCTCCGATCCGCTGGCCTTCGCCAACGGCATCGCCCTGACCAACTTCATCGACTGGGCAATCAAGGACAGCGGGCACCAGCCCGCCGATTACTCGATGTTGTTGTTGTGGGGCCACGCATATCGCTTCGCCATCGGTCACACTCAGACCGCGTTTGGGCTCGACGCACTCGACTTCGGCGAACTGGCTGGCGTCCTGAGCGTCTTCCAGGAACAGAAGCGGCAGCTGTGGAATCTCCCGGTCAACAGCCCGCCGAAACTGGACATCGTCGCCTTCGACGCGTGCTCGGTCGCGACCCTGGAAATCGCGTACCAACTTTCACCATACGCGGAGTACCTGATCGCCTCGGAAATCGGCATGCCATTACCGGGGTGGCCGTACAAGCGCGTGCTCGAACGCCTGGCGGTATCACAGGGCAAGCTCATGGGCCCGGCGGAGTTCGGGTCGTTTGCTGTGCGACGCTTCTGCGAGGAGTATCGATCCCTGGATCGATCGGTATCGCTCTCGCACCTGAATCTTCGGCAGGGGCCACGACTTTTGTTCCTGACCGATCAGCTCGCTGGTGCTCTGGCCATCGCGATGGATGGCGACGACGAGGAGCAGCGGCTGACGCGAGAGCTGTTCATGTACGCGCAAACCGTCGAGGATGATCCGTTCGTGGACGTCGCCGCTTTGTGCCGCCTACTGGCGAGACATAGCGGCAGCCAGGACGTTCGAGTCGCCGCCGGTGCTCTCGGCGACGCGCTGTTCAGTCCCGCGGCACCGGGCGGCGGCGCAAGCCTCACCGGTGACAAGAAGCCGTTCATCGTCGATTACGGTTCGAATTCGAGCGAAGGGGCTGGTCTCGCGGGTGTGTCGCTGTATGCGCCACACGTCGCTCCGGGGCACGATTTCGGTGAAGCGAGCCCGTATTACGAGAAGCTGCTTTTCGCTCGAGATACGTTGTGGAGAGATCTCGTCCGGGCTCTCGCCCTCCCCAACCAGGTGTGCTGCTGACTACGTTTCAGTAACGAGGAGATCGAGATGGCGGAACCCAAGGAAGATCGGAAGGGCGCGGAGCCCAAGGAAGATCGCAAGGGCGCCGAACCAAAGGAAGACAGAAAAGGTGCGCCCGGTGGCGGAGGCGCCGACTCCCTCGGCTGCGGCAATGGGAACACGGCCGGACACATTCTCCAGAGCGCTGCAGACCTCTGCGGCTTCCTGGTGGTGGCCGTTGTCGCTCCCATCGGAGGAGGTCGCGGGCAGGTCTGTGAGTCCGGGGACACCCCGCGACAGGTGGCGCTGGCTGAGTTGCGTCGCAAGGCGGAATTCAAGCGCCGTGCGGCACAGAACCGCCTGAATGGGCCAACGGTGGCGCAGACAACGGTCGCGATGCCGGCCCAGGCGGTGACGGGATGGCGCGAGGCGGGACCGAACACCAATGCAGCCGCGACGCAGAGGGAGAGCGGCGGCCAGGGCGAGCGAGAGGGCAGGGCGGCACCGCAGGCCTGAGGTGGTGCTCGAAGAGGCGGCGGGTGATGACTTGGCGTGTGGCAGCGGCGGTCGCGGTCGTTTCCGTGACCGCTGCGTGCACGCAGGTCCACACGGGTGAAGAGGCCGAGGCGACAAAGGCGATTGCCGCCCTGCTCGAACGCGGTGAGTACAACGCAGCCGAAACCGCAGCGCGGCAGCACGTCGACGCGATTCGACGGGTCTCAGGCGAGCGCTCGCTCGAGACGCTGGCCGCGACGGATCTGCTCGTCGCAGCGCTGGTCCTGAATGGTCGGGGCTCTTCGGAAGAGGCGCGCCGCCTCGCTGCACTGGCGCTCGAGAACAAGCAAGAGCGGCTGGGTGCCGGCGACGAGCAACTGGTGCCGTCGCTCCGCAACCTGTCTCAGGTCGTCGCGGATTCAGCCGGCAAAGGTGCGGTCGATCTGCTGACGCGGGCGCTGGCCATTCAGGAGCAGGGCGGTTCCGCCGCGCCGGTGGACCGCGCCACGACGCTGACCCTTTTGAGCCTTGCGCTCGAGCGCGATGATCGAATCGACGAAGCGGTTCGGGAAGCCGAGCGCAGCCTAGCCATTACCGAGAGCCTTGATGGTCGTACACACGCACGAAGTCTGGAGGCGCTGGTGCGCGCCCTGCAATCGAAAGGCGACTACGATCGAGCCGGCCGTCGCCTCGATCAGGCGCTGGAGCTTCGGCGTTCACGAGACGACACGCATCCGGAGTTCATCGAGACGATGTCGTTGCTTTCGTTCCAGGAGTCGGCCCGTGGTCGCTTCGAGGAAGCACACCGCGCCGCCGAGACCGCCGTGGCGATGGCGCGGCAGGTCCTTCGTCCTGACCATCCGACAACAGCAAGGGTGTTGCGGCTGCTGGCTGGAGCGACGCGAGAGCTCTGGGACCTGGCCGGTGCTCAGGCGCAGATGGAGCAGGCGCTTTCGATGGCCGAGCGCGGCCTCGGCTCGAGCCATCCCGAGATTTCGAGCTACCTCAACAGCCTCGCCAACCTGACGTTGCTGGCCGGCGACTACGAGTCCGCTCGCTCGCTTTATGACCGAAGCCTCGCGATCCGGGAGGCGGCCTTCGGCCAGCAACACGACATGGTCGGAACGGTCGTCTACAACCTGGCGCTCGTCGATGCCAGCCTCGGTGACTTCGAGCGAGCCAGACAGGAGTACCAGCGCGCAATCACGATCTGGGAGGGCGTCTACGGACCGGAGCACGTGATCGTGGCGCGAGCGTTGGCGGCACAGGCCGAGGTGATTCGATCACTCGGCCGTCCCGCCGAGGCCCGAACGCTGTTCGAGCGCGCGCTCACGATTCAGGAACGCAGCCTCGGTGCGCAGCATCGTTCCGTGGCGATCACGCTGAAGGAGCTCGCCGAGACGTTGCGGCAAATGCATCGTGGCGCGGAGGCGTGGCCCTACATCGAGCGCGCCCAGCGCGTCTGGGTTGCGAGGGGATCTCCAGACGATCGCGAGTACGCGGCGCTGCTCGCGCTGGCGGCGGAGGTTCGTGCCGAACAAGGTGCGCTGGACATTGCCACACGCGCTTACGACCGCGCGGTCGCCATGTACGAGCGTGTGTTTGGGAGCGACCATCCAGAGGTGGCACAGGTGCGCCTCGGCCTGGCCCGGACACTTGCCCGCACGGCGCAGAAGGGTCGGGCGCTCTCACTTGCCGCGGCCGCCGAAGAGTCGGGGCGCGAGCACTTGCGGTTGATGCTGCGGTCCTTGCCGGAACGGCAGGCGCTCAGCTACGCGGAGAAACGACCCCGCGGCGTGGATCTGATGGTGTCGCTCGTGGGGGAGGCGGCTACTGCCACTCCCGCCGCGATCGATGCGGTCATTCGCAGCCGGGCGCTCGTTCTCGACGAGGTCGCGGCGCGGCGGCGTGCCACAACCGCCTTGGCGGCGTCGGGGGCCGACTCGCGAGTGGCGGCACTCCGCGCTGCCCAGCAGCGGCTGGCGAATTTGCTCGTGCAGGGTCCCGGCTCGATGCCACGCGCGCGATACGACGCGTTGCTCGAGGCCACCCGCCGCCAGAGCGAGGCAGCCGAACGCGAAGCCGCGACATCGAGTGCCGCCTTCCGGCAGGCACAGAGCCTTTCGCAGGCTGGGCTCGCGGAGGTCATGCAAGCGCTGCCACCAGCGACGGCGCTGATCTCCTACGTTCGCTTCGAGCGGCAGGCGACACGGCCTGGACCTCGTGGCGTTGAGGCCTTCGGAATTCCCTCCTACTTGGGGTTCATCCTGAGGCCAGGCCGCGATCCTGTAGCGGTGCCTTTGGGCTCCTCGTCTGCGATCGACGACGAGGTGGCGTCGTGGCGGCGGGTGTTGGCGGCTGAGGCGCTCGAAGCACGCACCGATCGGCGATCGTCGAACGAAATCGGGCAAGAGCTTCGTCGCCGGATCTGGGACCCAATCGCCCCTCATCTGGTCGGCTCGAGCACCGTGCTCGTTGTCGCCGACGGCGCCCTGGGATTGCTGCCGCTATCGGCTTTACCCACTCGCTCCGGTGGTTATCTGGTCGAAGACGGTCGAGCGCTGCATTACCTCACCGCCGAACGAGACGTGATCAGTATCGCAGCGCCCCGCGTGGCCCCTCTGGGCTTGTTGGCGCTAGGCGGACCGACGTTCGACGAAGCGCCCGCGGCCTCCGGCACTCTTCGCGGCGGGACCACGCCGTGCGATTCGCTGCAGTCGACGGTATTCGGTCCGCTCGACGGCACCCGGGCGGAGGTGCAGGAGATCGCCCGCCTCTGGCCGCAGGCGCTCGGCACTCCCGAAGCTCATATCGGTGCGGAGGCGAGCGAACCGCTCCTCAAACGTGAGGCGCATAGTCACCGTGTGATTCACCTCGCCACCCATGGCTTTTTTCTTGGTGGACCATGCGCCCCTGCATCGCCGCCCGGTACGAGAGGTGTCGGCGGGTTGTCGTCTGCTGCCGAACACGACAATTCGCTGCGTCTTTCAGGCCTCGCCTTTGCTGGCGCCAATCGTCGCGCTCAGACCAAGGCCGGTGAAGACGATGGGATCCTGACAGCGGAGGAAGTGGTGTCGCTCGACCTCTCCGGCACCGAATGGGCCGTCCTCTCTGCCTGCGACACCGGCGTCGGCGAGATCAAAGCCGGCGAAGGCGTCTTCGGCCTCCGCCGCGCCTTTCAGGTAGCCGGAGCCCGGACCGTGATCATGAGTCTCTGGTCCGTCGAGGACCAGTCGACCCGCGCCTGGATGCGCGCGCTCTACGAAGGGCGCTTTCAGCGACATCTCTCCACTGCCGACGCCGTACATCAGGCCAGCCTGAGCGTGCTCCGGGATCGCCGCGCGCGCGGCTTGAGCACGCATCCGTTCTTCTGGGCTGCCTTCGTCGCGGCCGGAGACTGGCGGTAATCGATCACCGCGCCGAGGAGCTGGAACGCCCGCCCAGCGCCGCCACCGCGCGATCGATGTCCTCGTGCGTGTTGAACACCGAGACCGACAGCCGCATGCGGCTCTCGTTGCCGATGATCGTCCCGACAATCTTGCCGTCGTGCAGCGCCTTGTTCGCCGCCGCGTTGTCCTTCAACCCGAACGCAACAATCGGTGTCTCAGTGCCGCGCGGCGTGAGCGGCGTGTATCCGAGCGGCGGCAGCTCCGCCTGCAGGCGATCCGTGAGCGTCCGCGCGTGCGAGCGGATCTTGTCGATGCCGAGGTCCTTTACGTAATCGATGCCCGCCGACACCGCTGCGGCAAGGATGATCGCGATGCCGCCGGTCTCGTACTTCGCCGCGCCCGGCAGCGGTTCCCATGTCAACTCGGCACGATTGAAATTCGTCACCTGCCGGTGCCCGTACCGCGTGGTCGGGAGCGCCGTGCCCTGCAGGTCCTGCCTGACGTAGAGGAAGCCGAGGCCGCGTTCACCCATCAGCCATTTGTAGGTGCCAGCCGACGCGAAGTCGATGCCGAGCGCCTTGACGTCCACCGGCACCGAGCCGACCGCCTGGATGATGTCGGCAAACACGAGCGCGCCGCGCGCGTGGGCGAGGGCGCTCACGGCCTTGCAGTCGTGCATGAAGCCGTTGACGTTGGAGACCAGGGCCAGCGACACGAGCCTGGTGTTGCGGTCGATCGCTTTGTCCATGTCGTTCGGATCGATCTTCCAGTCGCGGTGCTTGACGATCCTGAGCTCGACGCCCTGCTTCTCGAGCTCCTTGTACATGTAGAGCGAGGTCGTAAAGTGCAGCTCGTCGATGACGACGTTGCCTTTCTTCTTCGGCAGATCCAGTCCCATGACGACGATGTTCTCGCCGTCGGAGGTACTGCTGGTGTAGGCGATCTCGTCGGCAGTGGCGTTGATCAGGCTGCCGTATTTCTCCTTGAGCGCCTGCTGCTCCTTGGCGCCGAAATCGGCGCGGCCCTCACCCGGTCCTTGCACGCGGAAGTCGATCACCCGCTGCATACCCTTGGCGGTGAAAGTGCCAACGGGGTGCAGCGCCGCGGAGTTGAGATACGTCTCGCGCAGCACGGAGGGGAAGTCGGCGCGCACGGAAGCCGGGAAGACGCCCGGCGCGCGCGTGGCGGCCGCCTGCCCGCCGGCGGCGAACAGCGATCGTGATGTCAGCGCCAACGTGCCCGCACCGGCCAGGAATTCGCGACGACCAAGGACCATTGGAGACTCCCCTTAGAAAGGTGACGGCCGATTGTACGCAGAATCCGCTCGCTGACAATTCGCGCCAGGGGACAGTCCCCTGACAAGTTCGGACAGGGGACTGTTCCCTTCTACCCTCGGCGGCGGGCCGCCTCAACGCTTGTCGTCGGATCGGCGCCGGCCCAGCTCTGGTCCGCGCTCGGACCGTACACTGCCGGGACCGGCTGTTCGAGCAGCCTCAGGTACACCGTCAGCTGCGTGCGATGGTGCGCGGAGTGCAGCACCCGTCGCCAGAAGACCCAGGCGCGCTGGCGCTCGACGTCGAAGAAGGGAACGACGGCCAGCCACCACGCCTCCGCCTGGACCGCCAGCCCGGGCAGCCGCTGGCGCGCCAATTCAACCAGCCGAGCCGTCGCCGAGCTGACCGTTATCGGCGGCGCCGGGAGTACCTCGTCGGCGGGTAGCTCCGCCAGCCCGAGAAACTCGCCGAAGAACCGCCGTTCCGATAGCAGTTGGTGACGGAAGATGCCCTCAACCGTCGTCGACCGCTCGTGCGGACGGTACGCCAGGTGACGGTCCTCGAACCGGTTCCACACCTCCGCGGTCTTGTTGGTCTCGCTCGCGTAGGTCTCGAGCGCGTGCTGGAACGCGGGCACGACAGCGCGTGGAATCTCGACGTCGGCAATGCGCGCGGCCATTGATGTATCCCTTCCCGTCACCGGAGAGGATACGCCCGCCGCTGCCTGCGGGCTATACTCCACCAACCTTTACCAGGGGGAGTCTCCAATGCGCCTTCGCCGCCTGCTCATCGCCTCCATTGCGATTGTGAGTATCGGTACCGCGGCAATTGCCCGCCAGCAGCAGGCAGCCGAAGCACCGGCCTCGGCCCGCCCGGGGCTGACGCGGCCCGCGGTCGCCGGCCTCAACGGCCTGGTCACCACCGGCCATCCGATCGCCTCGTCGGCGGGGCTGCAGATGCTGCTGAAAGGCGGCAACGCCTTCGACGCCGCGGCCGCCGTCGGCGCGATGGCGCGCGCTCGGCGAGCCGGAGATGAACGGCATCGGCGGCAACGGCTTCATGACCATCTTCCACAAGGAGACCGGCAAGGTGCATGTCGCTGTCGATGGCCGGCGCCGCGCCGAAGGCGCTGGTGCCGTCGGAGATGACGCCCGAGACGCTCAACGCCGGGATGAAGGCCGGCATCGTGCCGGGGAACCTGGGCGGTTATCTCGTCGCAGCTCGAGCGCTTCGGCACGATGAGCCTCGCCGACGTGTTCGCGCCGGCGATCGAGTACGCGGAGAAGGGCTATCCGATCGATGCGATGCTGGCGCAGTCGATCGCGCGCGGCCGGAGCAACCTCGCGAAGTACCCGACCACGGCGAAGATCTTCCTGCCCAACGGCGAGCCGTTGAAGGCCGGCGATCTGCTGAAGAACCCCGACTACGCGACGACGCTGCGCAAGCTGGTCGAAGCCGAGACAGCAGGCGAAAGCCAAGGGCGCGTCGCGCGCCGCGGCGATCAAGGCCGCCTACGATCGCTTCTACAAGGGCGACATCGCGCAGGAGTTCGATCGCTTCTTCAAGGAGAACGGCGGCGTGCTGACCGCCGCCGACCTCGCGGCCTACAAGCCGGAGTGGAAGGAGCCGCTGCACACCGACGTATCGCGGCCACGACGTCTACAGCAATCCGGCGACCTCGCGCGGCGGCTTCGAAGTGCTGATGGCACGCGAACCTCGTCGAACGCAGTCGATCTCAAGGCCGCCGGCCCCGGCTCGCCGGCGGCACTGCACGCGATGATCGAGGCGATCAAGATCTCCAAGGCCGACATCTACCGCTACGTTGCCGATCCGAAGTTCGTGAAGGTCCCGACCGCTGGATTGCTCTCCCGCGACTTCGCAGCAACACGCCGTGCGCTGTTCGACCCGAGCAAGGCGATCCCGTATCCGCCGGCCGGTGCACCTGACGGCGGCCCGACCTCGATGCCGCGCGGCGACGGTCCCGTGTTCGACGACCGGTACGACGGCGAGCAGCACACGACAGTCGTTCTCGATCGTCGATCGAGTTCGGCAACGCGGTCGGCTGCACGCCGACGCTCGGCGGCCTCTTCGGCAACAACGTGGTGGTCGGCAACACCGGGCTGCTGCTGAACAACGGCATGCGTCTCGGATCGACCTCGCCGTACCCGACCGACGTCAACTACGTCGGCGCCGGCAAGATTCCGATCCTCAACAACTCGCCGGTCGTGGTGCTGAAGGACGGCAAGCTGGCCTTCGTGTTCGGCACGCCCGGCGGCGAGACCATCGGCCAGACCGAGTTCCAGGTGCTCGTCAACCTGATCGACTTCGAGATGCCGGTGCAGCAGGCGATCGAAGCGCCGCGGCTTCGTCGCTCGACGCCGACGCCGAATTTCTACAAGCCGGGCGCCGAGATCAAGGTTCAGATCGAGGGCCGTGTCCCGGCCGCGACAATCGCCGCGCTCAAGGCGATGGGCCACAACCGTGCGAGGTGCTGCCAGGCTGGGGCAGCCTCGGCCACATGCAGGTGATTCGCATCGATCCGAAGACGGGGCACGATGACCGCCGGCGCCGATCCGCGCCGCACCGGCTACGCGATGGGGTATTGAGCCTCACACCTTGTCTCACCCGCTGATGCGGTATGTCGTCGCGGCAGTCCTTGCGGGCGGCCTGCTGTCCGCGGCGATCGTGCTTTCGGCGCGCGCCGCCGACGCGCCTCGGCCCAAGGTGCGCGCGATCACCGCCTTCGTGACGATCGATCCCGCGACGTATCGGACCCAGATTGCCGACGCCGCCGCCTTCCTCGGCAACGTGCGGTCCGCGGTGACCGCGGCCGGCTACCAGGTCCAGACGATCCGGATCGCGACGCAGCCGTTTCCGGAGTACACCCGAGGCCTCGAGCGTCCCGCCGCGCTGGCGCTGCTGCACGGCATCGCCGAACTGTCGCGGACCCTCCGCTTCTCGCCGAGCATCGGGACCGCGATGCGTTTGGACGATGACCCCGTCGATGCCGTCGATCTGCTGATCGCCGTGCTGTCGGAGCCCAACAACCCGCTGACGGCCAACATCATCGTCGCCAACGAGCGCGGGATTCAGTGGAACGCCGTCCGCCAGGCGGCGCGCGCGATCAAGGCGATAGGGGAACGGAGCCAGCACGGGCAGGGCAACTTCAACTTCGGCGCGATCGCCATGATGCAGCCCTACGGCCCGTTCTATCCCGGCGCGTGGCACCCGGGCGGTGGCCCGCGGCGCGTCGCGGTCGGCCTCGAAGCGGCAAACGTCGTGATGGACGTGTTCAGCCGCAACCGCGATCCGCGAACCGCCGCCGCGGCGCTGACGAAGGCGCTGACCGTGCACGATCGCGCCATCGAAGACGTCGTAAAGAAGGCGGTGACAGGTACGGACTGGACCTACGCCGGCATCGATCCCACGCCGGCGCCGGGCGGCGCGTCGTCGATTGGCGCTGCCATCGAGTCGTTCACCGGTCTGCCATTTGGCGCGCCGGGAACCGAAACGGCCGCCGGCATCATCACCCAGGCGGCAAGAGCGGTGCCCGTGACCCACACCGGCTACTCGGGGCTGATGATTCCCGTGCTCGAGGAGACCGTCCTGACGCGCCGCTGGACGGAACGAACCTACGGCCTCGACGCGATCCTCGCGTATTCGGCGGTCTGCGCGGCCGGTGTGGACACCGTTCCGCTCCCCGGCGACACCAGCGAAGCCGCGATTGCCGGGATCGTGGGCGACGTTGCGACCCTGGCGGTAAGATGGAACAAACCGCTCGCGGTCCGGCTCCTGCCGGCGCCCGGGCGGGGCGTGGGAGAGATGACCGAGTTCGGTGGCGCGCTCTCCAACGCAGTCGTGCAGCCACTTCCAGGGACAGCAGGACGTTAGCCCCACAGATCACCTCGGCGCGTATGCCACGGCTCGAACTCCCAGCACCACGCAGGTCGCGGTCCGATCAGCGAGCGGATCGATACTCCAGTCATGTGAACTGAGAGGTTAAACCGGTTATGGTTTGGTTCCGGCTCGCCGCGGCCTGCGTGATACTCGCAGCCTCAACTTCGGCGCGTGCCCAGGATCTCGCCGGCCAGCCGGCCGACGCGCGCCCATCTTCGACCGATGCCGACGCCGCCTCGCAGGACGTCGGCGTCGTGTGGCGCAACCGGCCGCAGATTCGGATCGGCAAGCACACGCGCATAGACGTGCGGGCGCGAACCCAGCTCGACTGGCGCGGGTTTTCTCCTGACGTCGGTGAAGACACCTTCGACGTGCCGGCGGCCCGGTTCGGTGTCGCTGGCGAGTATCGCAACGACGTCGAATTCCAGGTCGAGTACGACACCCAGAAGACGCACAGGTGGCGGGACGTCTACGGCGAGTGGAAGTCGTACCGGCAGCTCACCGTTCGCGCCGGCCGCTTCAAGATGCCGTTTGGGCTGGAGCAGAACACGCCGCTCTTCGACACCGATTTCGCCTACCGGACGCTCGGGTCGAACGCGATTACGCCCAACCGCGACATTGGCGTGATGGCGTCGGGCCGGTTCCACAAGCGCGCGCTCAGCTACGAAGCCGGCGTGTTCAGGCACGACGGCGACAACGCCGATCCCAAGTTGGTGACTGGGGTGACCGTGCCCGACGCGGACCTGAGCGGCCCGTCGGTGGCCGGCAGGTTGACGGTGCTGCCGTTCCGGTGGACGAAGCAGCCGGTGCTCGACACGTTCCGCGTCGGCCTGGCCGCGACGGCGAGCAACGTGCCCGAAGGGCTCAACAGCCTGCACAGCGATCCTCGATTCGGGGACCAGTCGTTTTTCAAGCGGGTGTACGTCAAGGGCCGCCGCCGGCGGGCCGGGACCGAGCTCCACTGGACGCCCGGTCCGTTCGGCGTCTCCTCCGAATGGATGCGGGCGTACGAATCACGCGAGGACCAGGGATTCCAGGGCGAGGACCTGCCGGACCTCCTGAGCACGTCGTGGTACGTCGCCGGTACCTGGGTGATGACCGGCGAGAAGAAGGAAGCGGCCAACCTCCACCCGGCGCATCCGCTCGGGCGCGGCGGCTGGGGGGCCGTCGAGTTCGGCGCGCGCTACGAGCGGCTCCGGTTCGAGAGCGCCACGGACGAGGGATTTCCCGAGCGAAATCCTCGCGGCACCAACCTCTACCCGAACCAGGATCGCGTGTGGACGGTCGGCGCGAACTGGTACTTGAACCGCTGGGTCCGGCTGCTCGGCAACGCGGTCCACGAACACATCGACGATTCGGCCCGCACTCCAGTGCCTCCCGTTCAGGGTTACTGGACCGGCCTGTTCCGAATTCAGCTTGCCCTGTAGGAGACCCATGTCCCCGCTGTCCTGTTCCGCGCGCGTGCCGGCGCTCGCCACGCTGCTCGTCGCGCTCGTGTCAACGGCGTCACGCGCTCAGACGACCGACGATTTCTTCAATCCGGCAACCCTGCACCGCATGGACATCTGGATTCACTCCTCGGACTGGGAGGATCTGAAGGTCCACTACCAGGACGACACCAAGTACCCGGCCCGCCTCGAATGGGACGGCGTGGTCATCTACGACGCGGCGGTCCATTCCCGCGGCGGCGGCACGCGCAACGGGACGAAGCCGGGATTGCGGGTGGACCTGGAGCACTATCATTCCGGCCCGCAGTTTCCCTACCTGCACTCGTTCGTGCTCGACAACCTGTACCAGGACCCGTCGGGGGTGCGCGAAACGCTGGCGATGCAGACACACAATCGGCTTGGCATCGCGGCGCCGCGAGAGGCGCACACGCGGCTGTTCGTCAACGGCGACTACGCCGGCGTCTACGCCATCGTTGAAGCGGTGGATCAAAAGATGCTGACGAGGGTGTTTGGTCCCGGCGACAACGGCATCGCCGATCAGGGATACCTGTTCGATTACCAGTGGGTGGCTCGGTGGGAGTTCGACTATCTCGGCTCGACGCTCGAGCCTTACATCGACCGCTTTCAGCCGATCACTCACGACACCGACGCGCAAGAGGCAACCTGGCGGCCGATCGAAGAGCTGATCCGGCTGATCAACGACACCCCGCCGGAGCGCCTCGAGGAAGTGGTCGGCAGCCGGCTCGACCTCGAGCAGTTCGTCCGCTTCGCCGCGATCCAGAACTTCCTCGCCGAGAACGACGGCGTGCTCGGCTACGACGGGACGAACAATTTCTATTTCTATCGAGTCGGCGGCACGGACCGTCACATCCTGATCCCGTGGGACGAAGACAACGCTCTGCTGCAGTCGGACTTCCCGGTGGCCGAGCGCCTCGAGGACAACGTGCTGATGCGCGGCTTGATGCAGGTGCCGCGATTCCAGCTGCTCTACTACGACACGCTGCGGCAGGTCTCCGACTCGGCTAACGAAGTCGGCGACGATGGCTTGGGCTGGTTCGAGCGGGAGGCACGCCGCGAAACGGAGCTCATCTCGAATGCAATGCACCAGGATACGGTCAAGCCGTTCACGAACGAGGAAGTGGACGCGGCCTTCGCCCACGTCGTAGCTTACGGCCCGGAGCGGGCGGCGTACATCAGGTGTGCGATTCCAGCGGCGCTGGGACAGCCGGAACCGGCAGGGTGTCCCTGATGCTAAAAGGCAGAAGGCAGAAGGCAGAAGGCAAAAGGCAGAAGGCAGACGGTCGGAGCATCTCGGTCGAGGTGAGCGATGACAGAGGGCAGAGCAGCAGGTCGTCTCGCGCGCGGGGTCTTTGGTTCGGCGGCGGTCGCGGCCCTGGCGATTCTGCTTCCCGAGTCCGCCTCCGCCCAGTCGTGCCAGCCAGTGGCGGGCACCGCGCTGGAACAGTTCTATCCGCCGATGCCGGGATGGACGCGCGGCAAGCCTTCCAGCGAGACCGATCCGGACGAGAAGGTGTCGCGGACGACGGTCGACTTCGATCGTAAGTTGGAGACGATCAGCGTCGAGCTGATGGACTCGTGCCGCAACCCGAACGTGCTGATGCTGATCAGGGAGGCGCTGAAGACATTCCCGCCTGGCGGCCCTGGAACCACCCAGCGTCACACGGTGGTGAACGGGTTCCCCGCTTACGAGGAGTTCACCGCCGTGTCCGGCCACGGCGAAATCCACGTCCTGGTCGCCGACCGCTTCATGGTGAAGGTGACGGGGGAGACGACGGATCTTCCGACGGTGCAGGCTGCCGCAGGCCAGATCCCGATGCAGAAGCTGGCGGCCGCCAAGTAGACGAGGGACGGTGCACAGGTGCACAGGTGCACAAGTGCAGAGGTGCAAAGGTGACCACGACCCCCTTAACGGTTCTGGCGCGCCCGGGTGAGGTGCGGCACGATCCCGATGAGACGCTGGATCAGCATCAACTGCCCGCGGTGGTGCATCTCGTGCTCCTTCACCGACAGCAGCATCTCCATGCGCGATTTACTGGGCGGCTTGATCGAGGCGGGGAACGACACGTGCTCGGCCAGCTCCGCCTCAGACATGTGGTCTAACTTCGCGGCGAACTCTTCACCGCGTGACTCGAGCGCGGCGACGATCTCGGACTTGGTGTTGAGCCGCTCGGCCGCGGCCTTTCCGTCCGCCATGTAGCGCCCGAAGTCTTCCATCGTCACGCCGCTCTTCCGCTCGACGAAGTGAACCTGATCGGCCCAGTAGGTGGCGGTCGCGAGGTGCGCGAGCATCTCGCGGACGCTCATCACCCCCTCGGCAGGACGGAAGTCGTACTTGTCCTCGGGGATGTCCTGCGCCACCTGGAGGGTGTTTCGGCGCACCGTGCGGAAGCCGTTTGCGAGGTCTTTTGGACCATAGGGGGACATGGGTGGTGCCTCAATGAAGGAGTTTACAGTTGGGCAGTTTAGAGTTGCCAGTTAAGTTGACAGTTTCCATTCACGTCCAGCCCCTGGCGATAGCAACTGTCACTGGAGCTGTGAACTTCAACTGTGAACTCCAAGCTGCTCAATTCTTGACTTTCGAATCCGCGCGGCTTGTTTCCCGCGTGTTTCCGTCCACCTGCCGCGCGGTCCCGTAAAGTATTCCATTGAACAGCAGCTTGAAGGTGCCATGCGGCTGGGCGCGGAACGTGATCTCCGGTCCAATCAGGAACACCTTGCCCTTGCCGATTGATGCTTCGATCGCGGCGGTGCCGCCCTCGAGATAGTGCTGTCCCCACGCCCATCCCGAGCGGAGCGGTTCCTTCGAATCGAACCACGACACCGGCCGGATGCCGCGCAGCGTCGCGTCCGGGGCGAGCTGCAGCACGGGGCTGTTGTCGAAGACCACGTCGACGTGCTTGTCGAACCCGTAGGCCAGCGGGTTGGTGTTGTCCACGGCGACGCTGAGGATCGCGCCAGGGATGAAGTACTTCGTCGGCGGCAGCGGCTTCTCGCTCCCGTCGGCCTGCACTTCCACCATGTGATCGCTCACCGGCAGCCCGAGATGGTGACCGAGCACCGCGGAGCCGCCGAACGCGACGATCACGCCGCCTTCCTCGGCGAAGCGCTTCAGCTGTGGCACGGTGCGGGTGATTGAGACGCGGCCAAGACGCTCGCGGTACTCGGCGGGAATGTCCTCGGCGCGGCGGCTGGCCGCCGCCAAACCCGCCGCCGCTGCTGATCCGATTCGGGGATGCCACCGTCGGGGAAGAGGATCACGTCGTACTTCGCCTTCAGGTTCCCGGCGTCGAGCGTCGCCGGGTAGACGACCTCGAAGTCGAATTCGAACTGCTCGAGCAGCCAGCGGAGGTGGCCCGACGGCATCGAGCCGCCGTACTGATCCCACAGACGCGATTCGCGGCTTGGTCAGCTTGTACATCGCGCCGCTCGGACGGGTGGTGACGCCGGCGAAGCTGATGCCGAAATCAGTCGCCGCCTTTCTGCAGCACGGCGGCGGTCGACGGCTTCGCCGTGATGAACATCACGCCGGTACCGTCCTGGCTCTGGTACGAGCGGTCGGCGACGAAGAAGACGTCCTCGCCGGCCTTGAGCAGGCGATTGACCGCGACGAACGCGTCGTTGAGCCGGTGCGGCACGGTGAAGCCGACCGCGCCCTGGGCGCTCGGTGACCTGCCCGGGCGCGGGCTTCACCACGTCGGCGATCTTCTCGATCGGTCCGCTGACGTCCTCGAACAGCCGATCGAACGTCAGTCCCATCTGGTAGGCCAGCGTCCAGCCGGTGCTGTCGTAGGGCGGAATCGGCGGCCCGCCGGGATACTGGAAGTCGTTCGGATGATCCTGCGGCTCGAACATGTCCATCAGGTGCGGACGATACGGCTGCGCCGTCTTGAAGACATACGAGCCGGCCGGATAGGTCTTGCCGCCGGCGGTGAACGGTCCGGTGGCGCGGTGCACCGTGAGGCCCGAGCGGATCATGATGTTGACGAACTTGGTCGCGGTGAGGAAGTCGCCCTTGTCGGCCGGAATCACGTAGCTGCGCGGGTCGCGCCACTCCGGCTTCTTGAGCAGGTCGTAGTATTTCGCGGGCACCGTCTGGGCGCGTCCGCCGGCCACCATCCGCGCGTCGCCCGCCTCGGCCTGCATTTCCTTGGCGATCTCCGTCTTCACCTCGGCGATGCGCTTCGGCGACATCGTCCAGGTGTCCTCGTTGCCCTTGCGGATCGAGTTGCGCCCCATCACGTAGGTGTTGTAGAGCAGCGTCTCGCGGTAGCGCTGCGCGAAGTCGAGGACCGCGTAGTTCGCGGTGATCGAGTAGTCGATCGACTGGCGGAAGTGCCAGACCTGCGGCGGGATCGGCGCCGGCAGATCGCCCTTGGGCAGCAGGCGATCGGGAACGAAGCCAATCATCTCCGGCGTCGGGTTGCCAATGCTCTCGGTGAGCAGTCCCACCTGGTTGTGGAAGTAGGGCATCGTCCGCAGGCCGCCGTTCCACCACGTCGAGTAGTTCGCGCCGGAGCGGGTGGTCACGCCCGGCTTGCCTTCGGCGTCGAAGCGCGCGTGCATCGCGGCGCCGACCTGGTCGAGCGTGTTGACGACCAGCGGGTCGTAGATTGAAGTTGAACGGATCGCGGAACGGCGGCGAGAACATCACCGTGCCGGTCGGGCCGGTCTGGTGGTGGTTGTAGACGATCTGCGGGAACCACTCGCGATACAGCTGCCGGTTGATGTTCACCGACTCCGGCTGGTTCATCATGTAGAAGTCGCGGTTGTTGTCGTGCCCGACGTACTTCTGGTAGAGGCGCGGCAGCGCTGAAGTGCTGCGCTGCTTCGGATCCGGCTTGCGCATGTACCAGTCGGAGACCAGCTCCATGCCGTCGGGGTTGGCGTGCGCGGCGAGGATGATCACGTCGCGCAGGATGCGCATCGTCTCCTCGTCGGTGCGGCTCGCGAAGCTGTAGATCGTCTCGATCAGCTGCTGGGCGCCGAGGACCTCGGTCGCGTGCAGGCCGCCGTCGATCCAGATGACCGCCTTGCCTTCCCTGGCCAGCGCGCGCGCGGTTTCGTCGCTGAGCCCCTCGGCCTGCGACAGCCGGCGCGCGATCTCCTTGTAGCGATCGAGCTTCTTGAAGTTCTCCGGCGCGGTGATGATCGCCATCAGCTGGTCGCGGCCCTCGGCGGTCTTGCCGATGCTCTGCACGATCATCCGCTCCGACTCGGCGTCGAGCTTGCGGACGTACTCGGTGAACTTCGTGTAGTTCGGCAGCACGTAGTCGGCGCCGATCTGGTGGCCGAAGAACTGTTCCGGCGTGGTGACCTTGAGCGGGGCCTGGCCGACCGCGGCTGGACGGGTCGCCGTCGCGGTCTGAGCCTGCGGCGCGGCGGCCGCCAGCATGAGGGTCACGCACGCGAGGACGATCGAGCGGAGTCTGGGATGCATACGGGTCCTTGAATTGGGCAGTGTACCCCCGCCGCGGCTTCGCTGTCTCCTGATGTCAGGTGTGTCTGCAGCTGGTCTGGCCGCGGCCGCGTCCGGGCCGCGCCGTCACAGCGCTGCCTCGAGTGCGATACAGTCGGGAACAGCAATGACGGCCCGACAGGCGGCCTTCTGCCTCTTGGCAGTGTTCCACCTCACGGCGTGTATGCATGACCGTTCCGATACCAGGCTCAGGACCACGGCTCCATATGGCGCCTGGGCCTCACCGCTGACCGCCGCCCGCGTGACCGCGGGTGCGCTCCGCTTTGGCGACCTCACGGTCGACCGCGACGATCTGTACTGGACCGAAGGACGCGCGTCGGAGGGAGGACGCTACGTCGTCGTACGACGAACCGCCGACGATCGAATCCTGGACGTCACGCCCGCCGGCTTCAACGTTCGCTCGCGCGTGCACGAGTACGGCGGGGCCGCGATGGCCGCTCACAAGGGCGACGTGTACTTCGCGAACTTCGTCGACCAGCGCCTCTATCGCCAGCCGGGCGGCGCCCAGCCGACGCCGCTGACGCCAGCCGGTTACTTCTACGGCGATCTGAGAATCGACGAGAAGCGAGGGCGGTTGCTTGCCGTGCGCGAAGACCATCGCAAGCCAGATACGGAACCGGCCGCGGCGGTTGTCGCCGTCAGGGTCGGCGGCGGCGAGGATCCCGGTACCGTCCTGGTCGTCCGGCGCCGATTTCTACTCGGACCCGATCGTCTCGCCCGACGGCAGCACGCTGGCGTGGCTGCAGTGGAACCACCCGAACATGCCGTGGGACGGAACCGAGCTGTGGACGGCGCCGTTCGACGGCCGACGGCCGGCTCGGAGGGCGAGACCCGGGTGGCTGGCGGCGCCGACGAGTCGATCTTCCAACCGGAGTGGTCACCGGACGGTGTGCTGCACTTCGTCTCCGATCGGACCGGCTGGTGGAACCTCTATCGGGTGCGAGGCGGCGTGGCCGGCGTGGCTCTCGCCAGGCCGGTTGTCGAGCCGCTGCACCCGATGCAGGCCGACTTCGGTAAGCCGCAGTGGACCTTCTCGATGGTGACCTATGCGTTTGCCGGCGCCCGCCGCATCGCCGCCACCTACGTCCAGGAGGGCCGTTGGAAGCTCGCATTCATCGAGACCGATCCAGTTCGATGGGAACCCATTGAGGGGCCGGTCGAAGTGCTCGAGGGGCTGCACGCGGACGAGCGGGCCCTCTACTTCATCGGCGGCTCGCCGACCGCGCCATCTTCGGTAATGCGGATGACTCTTGCCGCGATGGAGCCCGAGGTGTTGCGCCGGTCGGTGAGCGAGCCGATCGATCCTGCATGGATCTCGACGCCCGAGGCCGTGACCTTCACGGCCGGTGCGGACCAGCGCCAGGTGCACGCATTTCATTACCCGCCGCACAACCCGGACTTCCAGGCGCCGGATGGCGCCCGGCCGCCGCTGCTGGTGCTCACGCACGGCGGTCCGACGGGAGCAACCGAGGCGGTGCTCGACTCCGAAGATCCAGTTCTGGACCAGCCGCGGCTTCGCCGTGCTCGACGTCAATTACAGCGGCAGCACCGGCTACGGCCGCGCCTACCGCGATCGTTTGAAAGGGCAGTGGGGCGTGGTCGACGTCGAAGACGTGGTCGCCGGCGCCGAGGCGATGGTGGCCGCCGGCAAGGCGGACGCCGATCGGCTCGATCAATCCGCGGCGGCAGCGCCGGCGGTTACACCACGCTGGCCGCGCTGACGTTTCACAAGACGTTCAAGGCCGGCGCCAGCTATTACGGCATCAGCGACATCGAGGTGCTCGCGCGCGACACCCACAAGTTCGAGTCGCGCTACCTGGACTCGCTGATCGGACCGTACCCGGCAGCGAAGGATCGTCTACGTTGCGAGGTCGCCAATCCACTTCATCGACCGCCTGTCGAGCGCGCTGATCCTCTTCCAGGGCCTCGAGGACAAGGTGGTGCCGCCCAATCAGTCGGAGATGATGGCCGACGCGGTGCGGAAGAAGGGACTTGCCGGTGGCCTATCTCGCCTACCCAGGCGAGCAGCACGGCTTCCGCAAAGCCGAGAACATCGTGCGCAGCCTCGAGGCCGAGCTCTACTTCTACGGAAAGGTATTTGGCTTCGAGCCTGCTGATCGCATCGAACCCGTGCCGATCGACAACCTGAAGTGATCCCGAGAGCCCGATGATCGTCATCCGCCTCCACGAGCCCGCCATCGCGCAGAGCAGCTACATGATCGGATGTGCCGCGGCCGGCGAGGCCATCGTGATCGATCCGACCCGCGACATCGGGCGCTACCTCGACACGGCCGCGCGCGAGGAGTTGAGGATCGCGCACGTCACTGAGACCCACATCCATGCCGACTTCCTCTCGGGCGCGCGCGAGCTCGCGCAGCGAACCGGCGCGACGCTCCACCTCTCTGACGAAGGCGACAACGACTGGAAATATCAGTTCGCCTCGGAAGCCACGTTGATCAGGAACGGCGACCGGATCGTGGTCGGTCGCGTTGTCATCGACGTTACAGCCACGCCTGGACATACTCCCGAACACCTCACCTTTCTGATCACCGACCGCGCCGCCGCCGACCAGCCGATTGCCGCGGTCACCGGGGATTTCATCTTCGTCGGGGACGTCGGCCGGCCTGACCTCCTCGAACGTGCCGCAAACATCAAAGGCACGATGGAGCAGGGGGCGCGCACGCTGTGGCGCAGCCTCCAGTTGTTCAACAAGAATCCGGACTGGCTGCAGATCTGGCCAGGCCACGGCGCCGGCTCGGCATGCGGCAAGGGCATCAGCGAAGTGCCCTACAGCACGCTTGGCTACGAGCGCCGCTTCAACTGGGCGTTCCGCGTTTCCGACGAGGACGCGTTCGTCGCCGAGGTGCTCGCCGATCAGCCCGAGCCGCCCAAGTACTTCGCGACGATGAAGCATCTCAACAAGGCCGGGCCGCGCATACTCGGCGGCTTCACGGCGCCGCCGCTCCTCGTCGACGAGGCCCTGCACGATCTGCGGGCCCGAGGCGCGGTCATCGTCGACACGCGATCGGCCGGAGAGTACGCATCGGAACACCTGCCCGGCACCCTCAACATCCCGTTGAATCGCTCGTTCGTCACCTGGGCCGGCTGGCTGTTGCCCTACGACGCCGACCTGTACTTCGTGATCGACGACCTGGCTGAGAGCCATCGGATCGAGCTGGTGCGTCAGCTCGCCCTGATCGGGCTCGATCGCGTGGCCGGTGTGTTCGGCGCCGACGCGGTTCGGCGCGCCGCGGCTCGTGGCGCCGCCCTGGAGACCGTGCCGCAGATCACCGTCAGCGAGCTGGCGCGGCACGTGGCGGCCGAAGACGTGCACGTGGTGGACGTGCGGAGCGAGCACGAATGGCGCAGCGGTCACATCGCGACCGCTCTGCACGTGCCGCTCGGTTACCTGCCCGAGCGGTTGAACGAGATTCCGATCGATCGGCCGGTGATTGTCCACTGCCAGGCGGGAAAGCGTTCGGCGATTGCCGCGTCGGTGCTGAAGAGAGCTGGCCGCGAGCGGGTGGTGAACCTCACGGGGGGAATGGATGCCTGGGTAGGAGCCGGGCTGGAGGTCGTCAGCGGAAGTTAAGAGTTTGGCAACTGTGAACTCTCGACTGTCAACTTTCGTCCTGTCCTCCATGCGGATCGCTCTGAGATCGCTCCTCCGCCAGCCCGGCATGGCCGCGCTGGCGGTGATCGCCCTGGCCTTCGGCATCGGCCTCACCACCACCATGTTCAGCATCGTCAACGGGGCGTTGCTGCGTGGGCTGCCGTTTCCCGAATCCGACCGCATCCTGCACATCGCTCCCTACAACATCGCCGAGCAGGACGACGTGGATGCCCGGGTGCACACGTTTGCCGAGTTCCAGGACCGGCAGCAGTCGTTCGAAGAGCTCGCCGGGTTCCAGTTCCAGACCGCGAACGTCGTCGGCCCTTCGGGCACGGCGGTGCGCTACCAGGCGGCCGCGATCACCGCCAACACGTTTCGCCTGCTGCGGGTGGCACCGCTTCTCGGACGCGACTTCCGCGATGAGGAGAGCCGGCCGGGTGCGGCGCCGGCGGTCATCATCGGGGAAAAGGTCTGGGAGGAGCAGTTCGGCCGGTCGCCGTCCGCGATCGGCCAGTCGCTGCGGATCAACGGCACGCTGATGACCGTGGTCGGCGTGATGCCGCCGAAGTTCCGGTTTCCAAGCAACCACGAGTTGTGGCCGGCGCTGGTCGTCGACCCGCTCAACACGAAGTTCGGCGAGGGACCGGTTCTCGAGACGATTGGCCGGCTCAAGCCGGGCGTCACCCGCGATGAGGCGGGCGCGGAGTTCGCGACGCTATGGCGTCAGCTGGAACAGGCGTATCCCGATCGCTATACCGGCGGGTACACCGTCGAGATCAAGCCGTACATCCGCGAGTTCATCGGCGACCAGGTAGTCGGCGTGCTCTGGACGATGCTGGTCGCGGTGTTTGGCGTGATGGTGATCGCCTGCGTCAACGTGGCGAATCTCGTCATGGCTCGTGCCGTGTCACGAACCCGGGAGGTGGCGGTCCGCACGGCAATCGGCGCCACCCGCTGGCAGGTGGTCCGGCAGATGCTGACCGAGGTACTGCTGCTCGCCGTCGCCGGCGCCTTGCTGGGACTGGCGCTGGCCCAAACCGGCATCACACTCTTCAATCGCGCCATCGTGGACACGCAACCGCCGTTCTGGATCGATATCCGCATCGACGCGATGGTGCTGCTCTTCGTCACCGCGGCCACACTCGTGGCGGCGCTGGTGTCCGGCATCGTGCCGGCCCTTCGTGCGTCAAAGAGCGACCTGGCGCAGGTTATGAACGACGAAGGCCGGAACACCGGGCTGCGGATGGGGCGGTTCTCGCGAGCGCTCGTCGTCGCGGAGCTCGCCCTGTCGTTCGGCCTGCTCGTGATGGCCGGCCTGATGATCCAGAGCGTGGCCAACATCGCCCGGGCCGATTTCGGCTTCGCGATGAAAGACGTCTGGAGCGCGCGGCTGATGCTCGCCGAGGCCGACTATCCCGACGAGGCCGCGCGCCGCCGGTTCGCCGACGCCGCCGTGGAGAGGCTGCGCGCCCTTCCCGGGGTGCAGGCGGTGGCGTTGGGCACGGCCATCCCGCTCGGCGCGCCCCACTACGCCATCAAGCTGCCGGATCGACAGTACGCAAGCGAAAACGATTACCACGACGTTCATGGGGTGATCGTTTCGCCGGATTACTTCCGCGTGTTCCGCGTGGCGCCACGCGAGGGCCGGGTCTTCGACGCGCGCGATCGGGAGACCGGGGCGCCGTCGGTGATCGTCAATGAGTCCATGGCCCGCCGTTACTTTCCGGAGGGTGCGATTGGGCGGCGGCTGGCGATTGCCACCGGCCGGCATCAGGAATGGCGCGAGGTCGTCGGCGTGGTGCCGGACCTGGGCATGGGCGAAAGCCCGGGGATCGGGTTCGGGACGCCATCTATCTGCCGATCGCGCAGATGCCGCCGACCGGCATCTCGGTCCTGGCCCAGGTGGCAGGCTCGCCGCTCAACGTCTCGGCGCCGGCCCGCGACGCGATCCGGGCACTCGACGTGAACCTGCCGCTCTTCAACATCGGCACGGTCCAGGAGGGCTTCGAGGAAGGGACATGGCCGTTCCGCGTCTTCGGCTCGCTGTTCATGGCGTTCGGGATCGCGGCGCTGTTCCTCGCAACGGTGGGGCTCTACGGCGTGATGGCGTTCTCGGTCAGCCGGCGGACGCAGGAAATCGGCGTCCGGATGGCGATGGGGGCGGCGGCGCGAGACGTCCTCCTGATGGTGCTCCGCCAGGGAGCGTGGCAGGTTGGCATCGGCATCGTGCTCGGTGCGGGCCTGGGTATCGGGCTGGGATCGTTTGCGACCCTCCTGCTGTTCCACGTGTCGCCCTACGACCCGGCCATCCTGTTGATGATCGCGACCGTGCTGGCGGCGACGGCCCTCGGCGCCTGCCTGGTGCCGGCGCGCCGCGCTGCGTCGGTCGATCCCATGGTCGCGCTCCGATATCAGTAATACAGCTTCTGAAGAGCGGCTCAGGAGTCGGCGACGGTAACCTCGTCGCCGACGCGTATCTCGCCATCATCGAGCACTTCGCCGAACACCCCACCGCCCCAAGGCTCCGCCAGTCCGTCCTGCAGGCCTGCCGCGGCGGCCTCCATCTGCTCGCACGGACGCGTTTCGCCGTAGACGCGAATGCGATGACCCCTGATAAGCAGGATGCGGCCTCGCGAATTGGCGAGGTCGACGCCGCTCACCAGCAGGTTGGCGCGGCGCGACGCCGGGTCCGGTGAGTCGTCGAGCCGGGCCGTGATTCGTTCCCACGTCTCGCGCGAGAGGATCGTCACCTGCCGCTTGCCGCCCTGGTTGGCGTTGCCCTTCAGCCCGCGTCCGGCAACCAGCGTCGCGCTCTCCTGCGGGTCCATCGGTCCGCCCTTCATCCGTTTCAGCCAGATCCGCTCGACACGTCCCATGGTGGCTCCTCGTGTTTCGCTGCATTTTGCAGCGCGCCGTGATCATCGCAGATGTCGGTAGACTTGGCGGCATGAAGAAGCTGCTGGCGGGGTGCCTCGTCATCGCGGTGCTGGGCGGCGTCGCCGTTGGGATTGCGCTGTTCTTCGGCTATCGGGCGATGAGCCCGGCAATCTCCAACGCATCGGCGATGCTGCAAAGAGCCAGGGACCTCGCCGCCGCCTCCGATCGCGTGGAGAACAAGTCGCGCTACACGCCGCCGGCCGACGGCACGTTGACCGAGGCGCAGGTCAAGCGGTTCCTCGCCGTTCACGAGCGAACGCGCACGGCCCTGGGTCCAAAATGGGACGCGCTGTCGGCACAAGCCGACCAGCTCGGGCAACGTGCGAAGCAGGATGCCCGCGAGCTCACCTTCACCGAGGTCACCACGGTTCTCAGCGGCGCAGGCGGTCTCATCGTCGACGCTCAGCGCGCTCATGTCGATGCGATGAACGCTGAGCAGTTCTCCACGAGCGAATACAACTGGGTGAAGCTTCGCGCCTACGAAGCGGCCGGCCTCGAAGCAGTCCAGGGCGTGGACTGGTCGTCGATTGGCGAGGCGATCAAGCAGGGCGCCTCGCGCGTCGGCGTTCGGCAGCCTGAGCTGCCGGACGTGCCGATGCCGCAGATTCCCGAACGCAATCGCGAGCTCGTGAAGCCGCATTACGACGAATTGAAGGCCTGGTTGCCGCTGACCGTGCTCGGGTTGTGAGCCTGCGCATTGGCGCCGATCTGAGCGGCGCGTCCATGGACGCGGGCACCACGGCCGTGTTCCAATATACGGCTGTGCTTTCCGGCAGAATCCCGTTCTTCCGGCGTCTGACGTTCGTCTGCCTGGCCGCGCTCGTTCCGGCCATGGCCGCCGCGCAGGCGCTGACCGCGGGGAGCGCCGCTCCTGCCGTCCAACCACCCGTCAACGGCCCCGAGGAGCGAATCGACGGGCCGCCGGCGCCCGAACCGCCCGCCGTCATCAACCGTGACGAGCGGGGGAACGCCACGATCCGTACGATGCGGCTGCCTTCGCCGCTCGTGATCGATGGCGCGCTCGACGAAGCGCCGTATCGAGACGTCCCGCCGATGTCCGACTTCATCCAACAGGAGCCGGCCGAAGGGCAACCCGCGTCGGACAAGACGGAAATCTGGGTCTTCTACGACGACAAGAACCTCTACGTCTCAGCGCGGATGTACGAGGAGGATCCATCGAAGCGGGTGACCAGCGACCTGCGCCGCGACAGCAACAACCTCTATAACAACGATCACATCGCGATCGTCTTCGACACCTTCTACGACCGCCGCAACGGTTTCGGGGTATCGTCGAACTCGCAGGGGGGGATGTTCGACTGGGTCGTCACCAACGAACAGCCGAACAGCAACTGGAACCCGGTCTGGCAGATCCGGACTGCGGAGTTCGACGGCGGCTGGTCGGTGGAGATGGTGGTGCCGTTCCGCTCGCTGCGGTTCAAGCAGGACTCCACGATCTGGGGGTTCAACGTCCGGCGCATGGTCCGCTGGCGCAACGAGATCTCGTTTCTGAATCCGGTGCCGCGCTCGTGGGGCCGCCGCGGCCTGTCGAAGATTTCCTCGTCGGCGACGATGGTCGGGCTGCGCACGCCGGGCAACGGCCTGAACCTGGACATCAAGCCGTACGCGCTCGGCTCCTCGAGCACCAACCTGAGGGCGGCGCCGCCCTACGAGAACGACGGCAACGCCGAGTGGGGCGTGGATGCGAAATGGGGTCTGACGCAGACTCTGATCGCCGACCTCACCTACAACACCGACTTCGCCCAGGTCGAAGACGACGAGGCGCAGGTGAACCTGACCCGCTTCAGCCTGTTCTTCCCCGAGCGGCGCGACTTCTTCCTCGAAGGACAGGACATCTTCGCCTTCGGCGGGGTCGGCGGCGGCGGCGGCGGCGGGCCAACCCCAAGCAACCCGACCGGCAATCCGAACAATGCGCCGCCGAACAACACGCCGATCCTGTTCTACTCACGGCGAATCGGGCTCGACGCCGGACAGATTGTCCCAATCCTCGTCGGAGGCCGCCTGCTCGGACGGACCGGGCCGTACAACATCGGCGCGCTGAACATGCAGACCGACGACCTGCCGGAGTTCGGCCGGCCGGCGACGAACTTCTCGGTGTTCCGGATGACGCGCGACGTGCTGCGGCGCAGCCGGATCGGCGTCATCGGCACGGCGCGGAGCCCGGCGGCGTCGGGCCTGGACCAGAGCTTCAGCGGCGGCGCCGACGCGCAGTTCCAGCTGTACGAGAACGTCAACATCCAGTCGTTCTACGCGCGCACCGACACCCCGGACCGCACCGGCGACCAGGAGAGCTATCGCGGGCGATACGAGTGGAACCCGGACCGCTACGGCATCCAGACCGAGTACCTGAAAGTCGGCGAGGACTTCGAGCCGGAGGTCGGGTTCCTCCGCCGCCGCGCCTTCAAACGCTCGTTCGGATACCTCCGCTTCAGCCCGCGGCCGAAGCAGCCCTCGCCGATCAGGAAGGTGTATTACGAGGGCACCTACGAGTACATCACCGGGCCTGGGAGCAAGCTCGAGACGCGCCAGGCCCAAGGCGCCTATCGGCTGGAGCTGAACAACGGAGACTTCACCTCGGTGGAGCTGTCACGCAACTTCGAAGGGCTGACGCGGCCGTTCAGCGTCGGCGGCGGGGTCGTCGTGCCGGTGGGGAACTATTCGTTCACGCAGACGAAGGTGAACTACACGTTCGGCCCGCAGCGCCCGGTGAACGGCGGCCTCGACGTCACCTACGGCGGCTTCTACGACGGCACCTTGACGGCGATTGGCTGGCGCGGGCGGATCGAGCTGGGCAAGACCTACCTGGTCGAGCCGAACCTCTCGTGGAACCGCGGCGAGCTGCCGTGGGGCGACTTCACGACCAATCTCGTCGCCGGCCGATTCACGTGGACGATGAGCAACCGGCGGTTCTTCTCGATCCTGATGCAGTACCAGTCGGCGACGAGCTCGGTCACCACCAACGCCCGCTTCCGGTGGGAATACACTCCGGGCAGCGAGTTCTTCGTCGTCTACAGCGACGGCCGCAACACGCTCGGCCCCGGCTACCCGGATCTCGACAACCGCTCCCTCATCGTCAAGATCACGCGGTTGCTTCGCTGGTAGACGCCGGCTTCAGGCTCGGTAGGGAACATCAATCAGTCGATCGCCGCTGCGCATGTCTTCCTCGAGCAGCGTGAGGAGCGCCTTCGACACCGGTCCTGGCTTGCCGTCGCCGATCGGGCGATTGTCCCAGGCGACGATGGGCGCGACCTTGACCGAGCTGCCGAGCAGCACCATCTCCCGCGCGGCGCGGGCCTCGCCGACCGGGATGTCGCACACTTCGACGCCCCGGATGACGCCGTCGCTTACCAGCCGCTTCGCCAGATCCAGCACTCGCAGCGACGTGCAGCCGGCCAGGATGTGATCGAACTTCGGGTGCCTCAGGACCCCATCGGACGTGACGAACGCGACGTTCATGTTCGAGCTCTCGCCGACATTGCCGTTGGCGTCCACGAACACGCCGTTGTCCAGGCCCGACGCCTTGGCTTCCATCTGCATCAGCACGTTGGGCAGGTAGTTGTTGCTCTTCGTCACGGCGTAGAGCGACGGCTTGATTGGGTAGGTGGTGGTCATCACCTTCAGGCCCTCGGTGTACCACCGCTCCGGGTAGACGAGGCCGGGGAAGACCATCACGAAGAAGCCGGGCTCGGCGCCGGCGGCCGGGCTCAGCTCCAGGCTGCCGGGGCCCGATGTCACCCAATAGCGAATCGCGCCGTCGCGCTGGCGGCTGGCGGCAACGGTCGAGACGATGATCTCGCGCATCTCGGCTCGCGGGACCGGCATCGTCAAACGCGAGTGCTCGGCGGAGCGGTGGAAGCGATCGAGGTGCGCCTCGAGGTCGTAAATCTTGCCGCCCACGAGTCCGGCCGTGTCGAAGATGCCGTGGCCGCGATGGACCATGTGATCGTCGAACGGGATGACCATCAGCGCCGGATCGGTGACGATCCCGCCGAGCTGGCTGGAGTAGAAGGCCGCGTATTTGACCGGCTGCTTCGCGCGGAGCGCGGTGAGCGAGGCCAGGACGTCTTCTGCGGCGAGCAGGCGGAGCGGATGCGTGAGTTGTGCCATGGGAGTCGCTCACAAATATATGTGAAACGACCCCTGGGATGTCTAAAGCCGGAGGCGCGACCGGTGCGGGGTGCGCGGTGCGACGCGGTCAGCGGGCTGCCGACGATCGTCGCTCGATGCGGAGGCCGCCGTTGGTGGTCCGGACGCGGACCGGAGGACCGCCGGCGCCGATTGATGTCGAGATCCCCCGGCGCGGCGACAGTTCGCCGGTGAGCGTCAGCGGATAGTCGAACCTGAATCCGCCGTTGACGGTGCGGGTCTCGAGTTGCGCGTTGTACGGCTCGGGAATCGACAGGGTGACGCCGCCGTTCGAGGTCTCCACGTCGAGCCCTTCGCCGTCCCACTGGGCTCCGCCGAGCAGCACGCGGAGGCCGCCATTGCTGGTCCGCCCAGTCACAGCGCCGCCGAGGTCGGCCAGCCGGACGCCGCCATTGCTGGTTTCGAAGCGGATCGTGCCGGCGACGGCGTCGATGGTGATGCCGCCATTGTTGGCGCGCAGGTCGAGATCGGTGCGGTGCGGCACGCTGATGCGATAGCTGACCGACCACCACTCACGGCCGTTGCCGCCGCGCTCCGGGCCGGTGGCGCTGACGTGGCCGCCGCCGACGCGCACCTCAACGCCGCTGGCCAGCTGCTTCGCACCCGCTTCGTCGCGGGCGCTGGCCTGGACGATCGCCCTGACCAGAATGTCGTTGCCGTCCCATCCGTCCACGCGAATGCCGCCGTTCCTGCCGGCATCCACAGTGAGCGGCCCGGCGGGCAGGCGCTGCTCGCGGACTTCGCAGTGCCGGTAGTAGCCATCGTTGTCCGACCGGCCGTTCTCGCGGCAGGGATCGTCGGCCGAGTTCTGAGCCGCTCCATCACTGGTGAAGCCCGCGTCGGCCAGATGCCGCGCCAGGTGCGTATCCACACGTGCGCGGGCCTGCCGGACCTGCCGCTCAACCCGAGCCGACGTGCGCTCCGCCGCCAACTCGGCCCGATGGCTGAACCGGTCGGCCATGAGCTCGATTGAGTCGGCCAGCTGGTCGAAGACCAACTCGACCCGGGCCAGAACCCGCTCGTGGAGCGCCGCGTCCTGGCTCTGGCCGGCTTGCCACACGAACGGCTGGGCGCCCGGCGCGGCCGCCAGACCAGCCAGGATCGCGAAGGTAGTGAGGAAGGTGCGCAAGCTCATGGTCTCGAACTCCCTGAAATGTGGCCGTCAGGGAAGTTGGACGAGACGAGCGGCGCCGAAGTTGACTTCTGCAGGCTCTATTTTTCGACCGGCCTCTCGGGGTTCGCGCTCCATTCGCTCCAGGACCCCGGGAAAATGCGGGCGCCAGGGAGCCCGGCGATCTCCATCGAGAGCATGTTGTGGCACGCGGTTACGCCCGAGCCGCAGTACAGGACGGCCTCGCCGGGCGGGGTGCCGGCCAGATCCGCCTCCCACTTGCGCCGCAATTCTTCCTCCGATTTGAAGCGCTTGTCGTCGGTCAGGTTTTCCTGGAACCAGTGGTTCCGGGCGCCCGGGATGTGACCGCCAACCTTGTCAATCGTTTCGTTCTCGCCGCGGAAACGGTCGGGAGCGCGGGCATCGATCAGCAGCTTTGCGTCTCCAGCCGCAACCTCGTCCACCGTCAGCGGCCATTCGGCGCGGGGATTCGCAGCGAATCCGGCCGGCGTCGGCGTTACGCGTCCCGGCTGCAACGTGCCGCCTTCCGCCACCCAGCGCGTCAGACCGCCATCGAGGACCGCGACGGCGTCATGACCCATGAAGCGCAACATCCACCACAAACGCGCGGCATACACGCCGGCATCCTGGTCGTAGGCCACCACCTGCGTTGTCGGTCCGATTCCCATGGCGCCGAATCGAGCCGTCATCTCGGGCACGGTCGGCATCGGATGGCGGCCGTTCGTACCGGTCTTGGTACCGGACAGGTCGCGATCGAGATGTGCGTATCGCGCGCCTGGAATGTGCCCCTCGAGGTAATACCGTTCGCCGCATTCGGGGTCTGCGAGATCGAAACGGCAGTCGACGATGACCCAGCGCGAATCGCCGAGGTGCGGGGTGAGCTCAGCGGGAGAAATGAGTGTCTTGTGCATAGGAGCAGACGCTCGAAATCATAAGTCAACCCTTTAGCGCGTTGGCGAGCTGGTGCAGGAACAATCCCACGTCGGTGACCACGCCGACGGTCTGCGTGGAACCGCGATCGGCGAGCTTGGTCACCACCGCCGGGTTGATGTCGACGCAGATCACCTTTACCCACGAGGGAATCATGTTGCCGACGCCAATGCTGTGCAGCATCGAGGACAGCATGACCACCATGTCCACCGCCTCGAGGGCGTCCGCGTAGGCGTTCTGCGCGGCAATCAGGTCCATCATCGTCTCCGGCAGCGGCCCGTCGTCACGGATCGATCCGGCGAGGATGTAGCGAACGCCGTGCATGTGGCAGGCGTGCATGATTCCGCCGGTCAGCAGGCCGCTGGTGACGGCCGGTCCGATGCCGCCGGCCCGGCGCACCGCGTTGATGGCGCGCATGTGGTTGCGGTGCCCGTGCTCGACGGGACTGCCGGTAGTGAGGTCGATGCCCAGCGACGTGCCCGACAGCGCCACCTCGATGTCGTGCACCGCCAGCGCGTTTCCCGAGAGCAGCACCTGAACGTAGCCGAGCCGGACGAGCTCGCAGAAATATTCCGCGCCGCCGGTGTGGACCACGACGGGACCGGCGACGAATGCGATGCGGCCGCCGTCGTTTCGCACGCGGCGCATCATGTCGGCGACCCGCGCGACCGCGGTCTCGACCCGGCGCTCCGACGACACCTCGTTGCTCATGAAGCCGAAGGTCGGTTTGTCCCGTGACTGGAGGTCGGGCTGGACGCGTATCCCCTGCATGCCGCACACCACCAAATCGCCCTTGCGGATGTCGCGGAGCTTGCGGCAGGTGACGCGACCGTCCTCGACGATCAGCACCGCGTCCATCCGCTGGTCCCCGGCGGTGACCCAGCGGCCGTCGAGCCACACCGAGGTGCGGTGATTGGTCGTCGAGTAGAAGTCGTCGGGGGCCGCGCCATCCATGTCAGCGGCGCGCACGAGGGCGCGCGGCGCGCCCTCGACGTAACAGCCGAAGACCGAGAGCTTCGCCAGCAGCGCCTGGAGCGACTCGTCGGATGGTGCCAGCAGCTTCAGGGACAGGCGGGAGGGCGATTCGTTGGTCCGCCCCACGTCGAGGCGCAATATCTCGTACTCGGCCGGGTGCTCGACGACGCTCGTCAGGATCGCCTGCAGGTTGCCCGAGTCGATGAGGTGCCCTTCTGCCTGTACTATTTCGCTCGTCATCTCGCTCTCGGCGTCCCTGTCCATTGTCGACTGGTGACTGACGATTGACGATTCATTGAAGATTGGGCGATTGAGGATTGCGGCATTCGATTGGTGATTGAGGCATTGGATCAATGCGGCATTGACTCAATCGCGATTGCTGAATCCCACAATTGAATGGCGCAAATCGGCGAATCATGAATCGTCAATAAATCGTCAATCGTCACTCGCCGATCGTCAATGGACGCCGACTCCTCAGGGCGCACCGGGAGTCGAAGTGTAGCTGGCGTTCAGGAGCTTCCACGTCGCGGCGTCCTTGACGAGCGTGAAGTAGTCGACGCCGTGCGAGCGGACGGCGCCGTCGACGACAACCGTGAAGTCGGCGCGCAGGAACGCCAGTTGACCGCTCTCCACGTGGACGGTGATGTTGGTCAGCGGCTCGCGGAACATCGTTCCCTGCGCCTGCGACTGAAGGCCGGCAAGCCACTCCTCGAACAGCTGGTGAGAGGTGGACCACTGTCCGTCGCGCTGGCGGACCACGACCATCGTCGCCTTGGGCGCGAACTGCGCCGGCAGCTTGTCCAGCCGGCGGTTGCCGAGATCGTCCAGGAACTGCTCGACGGCGCGCCGCACCGCGGCCGCATCGGCGTCCACCGGCTGTGCGGCTGCGGGAACCGAGAGGGCGACGAGGGCGATAGCTGCGACCAGTGCGCGCATGTGAGGGTTTCTGCCTTCTGCCTTCTGCCTTATGCCTTCTGCCTTGACGTCATCGCGTTTCCCTTAGCGCCGCGATGCGCTGTTCGAGGGGCGGGTGTGACGCCAGGAGCGACAGCACGCCGCGACCGCCGTTGATCTTCAGGGTGGCCAGCGAAGGGGCGCGGTTGTCGAACTCGGTCCTGTTTTGCAGCCGCTCCAGCGCGGCGATCATCTTGTGCCGGCCGGCGAGCGCCGCCGATCCCGCGTCGGCGCGGAACTCGCGCGCCCGGGAGAACCACGCGACCACGATCGACCCGAGCAGGCCCAGGACGATCTGCAGCACGATGGTGGCAATCATCTCGACCGCGTAGCCGCTTCGATCGTCGCTTCTCCGCAGCAGGCTGGCGATGACCCGCGAGAAGAACAGCACGAACGCATTGACCACGCCCTGGATGAGCGTCATCGTCACCATGTCGCCGTTCGCGATGTGCGACACCTCGTGTGCGAGCACACCCTCCACTTCGTCGCGCTGCATCGAGCGCAAGAGCCCGGTGGAAACCGCGACGAGCGACCGGTTCCTGCTGGGCCCGGTGGCGAAGGCATTTAGTTCGGGAGAATCGTAGAACCCGACTTCGGGCATCGGCAGCCCGTCACGCTCGGTGAGCTGGCGAACGGTGGCGTACAGCCAGTCCAGCTCCTCGTGGCCGGTCCGCCCATCGACGAGCTGGACGCCCATGGCTCGCTTGGCCATGAACCGCGATATCGCCAGCGAAAACAGCGCTCCCCCCATGCCCCAGACCAGGGAGAACACCATCAGCGCGCTGTAATCCAGCCCCCCGCCGGGAAGCCGATAGCCACCGATCCCCAGGACGGCGAGGACGATGGAGATGGTGATCATGATGGCCAGGTTGGTGGCCACGAACAGAAGGATGCGCTTCATGAGATTGATTCTATCCGGGGGCAGGGGGCAAAGGTGGACGGGTGCAGGGGTGCAGGGGTGCAGGGGTCTAGCGTTTACCTGACACCGGCATACCCTTCCGCGAGCTTCTTTCTTGCTGCCTCGACGTCGCGATGGAACACGAACAGCGCGTCTGCGTTGGCGGCGGCCTTGTCGGTGAAGTTCCAGGTTTTCCCCGCGCCCTTCTGCTTCACCCGCAGGTTCTTCTCGATGTAGTCCACCGCGAAGGTCTCGACCTGGGCGTACGGCAGGTTGAAGGCGTCGCCCTTGTTCGTGGTCTCGTAGGCGAGTCCGTCCAGCGTGGCGACAAGCGTTCCTTCGCAACCGCCGACGCCGTGCTTGTGGTTTACGGCGATCCGCTTGTTCAGCCGAACTTCCTTGAACCGCATCGTGATCGGGTTCTCGCCGGCGTTGAGGCCGACCGTTCGCTCGATGCCCTCGTAACCGTCGGCGGTCAGCTTCAGCTGCTTGCTGCCAGGTTCGAGTTTTTCCAGGCGGAGCGGCGTGGTGCCGACGTACTCGCGGTTGACGAATACGGAGGCGCCAGCGACGTCGCTGTCGAGCACCAGGGTGGCGAGTGTTGCCGCCGCGGGCGCTGCAGGGAGCGCGGGCGCGGGTTCGGCCTTTTTCGGCGCGGCGCTCTTTCTCGGTGCTGGCGCCGGCTCCGCGGGCGCGGTTGCGCTCGGTTCGGCCTTGGCGACCGGCGGAGGTGCCGCGGCCGGCGGCGGTACGGCTGGTCCGGCGCTTTTCGGCGCCTCCGCGGGTTTCTTTAGCGCGAAGAACACTACCGCGGCGACTACAACCAGCGCGGCAAGCGCCAACAGGATCTTGTTCACAGTCGGAATGGTAGCAAAGCGCCTGCCGGCCTCGGCTTCTGCTGCTTCTTATCGTGCCTTGAGCAGCCCTTTCTCCACGAGCTCCGGCGGGTGGCGTTCGTGCGTCGCCTGTTCCCATGCGTAGGCCCATCCGATCAGGTCGCCGTCCTTCCATGGCCGCGTGGAGAACTCCAGCCCGAAGGGCAGCCCGCCCGGGTAGACGCCGCCGGCAACCACGATTGCGGGCACGCCGAGCATGTTCACCCAGCTCGTCGCCGAATGCGGGCCGCCGCTGAGCGCGCCGTCCTGCGGCATCGTCTCGTCGGGCGGCGGCATCTGAATCGCCGGATACACGTAGCCATCCAGCCGCAGGCGATCGAGCGGCTCGAGGTACGCGGCGAGCGTCTCGCGCTTCGGCCGGTGATAGTTGCGCTCGGCGTCGGGATCCGACTCGATGCTGCGCTGCTCGATGCCGACGCTGCCGAAGCGCCTGAACTCCTCGGCGGTGCCGATCATCGGTGAGCCGAGCGGCTTGCCGGCGGCCTTCGCATACTCGTCCGCCGATCGATACTGAGACGGCCCGAACGTCTTCAGGAACTGCTCCGTCCCCTCGCGCACGTAGGGGTAGGTCGCAATCCGGCTCGCCAGACGCGCGAAGGACTCCGGAAGGATCGAGTCGTCGATGACGATGGTGGCGCCAGCTGCACGCAGCTTGTCGAGTGCGGCGTCGAACGCGGCCCGTGTCTCCGCAGTGAGTGGGGTCGCCGCGGCGGCGCGGAGCTTGTCGACCTGGGCGTCGGGTACCGAGGCGGGGATGCCGTGGAAGGGAATCCCCGACCCATCGAGAATGAACTTCGGTACGCCAAAACGTTTTCCTTTCAGCGCGTCGGGCTTGAGGTACTGCGAATAAGGCCCGGGTTGGGCCTGGGCTGGCGAGCCCTGGGTGCGGGCGTCGAGGGGATCCTCGCCCGCCATCACCGACAGCGCGACGGCCGCGTCAGCTACCGACCGCGCGATCGGCCCGGTATTGTCGAGCAACCAGTCGAGCGGCGCGATGCCGGCGATGCTGACCAGCCCGCGCGTCGGGAAGACCCCGACCAGGCCGCTGGTGGCGGCCGGCATGCGAATCGAGTTGCCGGTGTCGGTGCCGGTTCCCAGCACGGCCATGTTGGCCGCAACCGCAGTGACCGTCCCTCCTGACGATCCGCCCGGCGAGAAGCGGACGTCGTAGGCGTTGCCGGTCCGGCCGAACGAGGTGCTCCGGTTGGTGTCGCTGTTCGCGAAGTCCGGCATGTTGCTGTGCCCGACGATTACCGCGCCGGCGGCACGGAGTCTGGTGACGACGCTGGCGTCGCGCGGCGCGACGAGCTCGAGCCCCTTGATCGTGAAGCCCTCCCACCCGTCGGTGGTGACCTGATCCTTGATGCTCGTGTTGGCCTTGATCACGATCGGCACGCCCCATAACGGCCCGCGCTGCGCGCCGCCGGCAGGCTCCGCGTCGAGCTCCGCCGCCCTCTTGAGAGCCTCGTCGCGAAACACCTGCTCGATGGCGCGGTAGATGCCGTTGTAGCGCCCGATCCGGTCGAGATGCCACGCTGTCACCTGCGTCACGGTGTACTTGCGATCGCGGTAGTAGCGTTGCAGCTGGTCCACCGTCACGTCGACCAGGTCGCGCTCGATTGCGGAGTCGTTGCTGGTCGACGAGGCTGGTGGCGGCGGCGAGCCGCACCGGGCGGCGCCGAGGGCGCCGGCAACGAGCGCAGCTGCGACGAAGAGAGAACGGGGCTGGCTCACAGCGGGCGATCGCCCTCCTTGGCGGCGTGGCGATTCTAGCAGTGCTAGCGTGCCGCGCCGCGTAGCGCGTCCAGGTCGGTCAGAGCGATTTGAGGCTCGTCCGGGTCAACTGGACCGTCGCCTCGGAGAGGCGAGCCTCGCGAACCCCCGCGAACCTCGCGAACCCCACCGGGTCCATAATCCCCTCGTGACGATCCTGTGCCTGGCGTCCTACTACAAGGGCCACGACTTCCTGCGGGAGGCACACCGCCTCGGCTGCCGCGTCCTGCTCGTCACCTCCGAGAGCCTGCGCGACGCCGCGTGGCCACGCGAGGCCG
Organism: uncultured Acidobacteriota bacterium; assembly: GCA_963709325.1. Taxonomy (GTDB): domain Bacteria; phylum Acidobacteriota; class Vicinamibacteria; order Vicinamibacterales; family UBA2999; genus VFZN01. Next base: position 4,089,731 of record CAVPVV010000003.1, read on the forward strand.
TCGACGAGTTCTTCTACATGCGCGACGTGGACAAGCAGTGGAAGCTCGACGAGCTGATCCTCGGCGTCAGCCACCTGGCGCGCCGCGAGGTCATCGACCGGATCGTCCCGCTTGACGATTTCGACCTCGAGAAGGCGTCAGCGCTCCGCGAGCACCTGCGCGTGCCAGGGATGGGCGAGACGACCACCCGCTACTTCCGGGACAAGCTGGCGATGCGGGTCAAGGCGGCAAGCGATGGCATCCCGGTCCCGGGGTTCGTCCACGTCCTGAACGAAGAGCGCATCAAGTCGTTCTGCCGCCAGGTCAATCCGCCGTGGTTCCTCAAACCGCGGCAGCAGGCCGGCGCCATCGGCATCCGGAAGATTGCCACCGACGGCGAGCTGTGGGCCGCGATCGAAGAGCTCGGCGACCGCTCGTCCCAGCATTTGCTCGAGACCTACGTCGCCGGCCACGTCTATCACGTCGACTCGGTCGTCTATGAACGTGAGATCCGGCTGGCGATCGCCAGCCGCTACGGCACGCCGCCGTTCGACGTGTCGCATGGCGGCGGCGTATTCACGAGCCGGCTCGTCGAGCGGGGCACCGACGAGGACCGCGGCGTGCTGGAGCTGAATCGCAAAGTGCTCACCTCACTCGGCCTGGTCCGCGGGGTGTCCCACAGCGAATACATCCGGCGCGCCAACGGTGATTTCGTGTTCCTCGAAACGTCGGCACGGGTCGGCGGTGCGCACATCAACGAGCTGGTGGAGGCGGCGACCGGCGTGAACCTGTGGGCCGAGTGGGCCCGGATCGAAAAGGCGGGAGGCGAGGAGTCGTACGAAGTCCGCGCGCCGCGAGCGGAGTACTCGGGGCTCATCGTGTCGTTGGCGCGGCAGGAGCAGCCGCCGCTCGATGCCTATACCGACGCAGAAGTGGTCTGGAAGCTCGACAAGCGCCATCACGCCGGGCTCATCGTGCGATCGGCGTCGCATACGCGTGTCGAGCAACTGCTCGGAGAATACAGCCGGCGCTTTGCCGAGGACTTCGTCGCGACGCTGCCGCCAAAGGCGACGCCGTTTGATTGAGCACGGCACAATTCACAGTTGGGCAGATTAGAGTTGCCAGTTGAGGTTCACAATTGCAGTCGCAGTTCAATGATCGGTCTCAGTTTCACCGCACTTGCAGCCTCGTCGACCGCGATTCATAGTGCAGGTTTGGACTGAACTTTTGCATGACGGCGCCCATGGCCTCTCGCCTCGCACTCACGATCATCAGTGCTTCGTTCCTGCTTGCCGGACTGACGCTGGCCCAGGGGCCGACGTCACCCGCCGAGTGGTCGCAATGGCGCGGCCCGAACCGCGACGGCACCTCGACCGAGACCGGGCTGCTGAAGCAGTGGCCGGCTGGCGGCCCGCCGCGAGTCTGGCAAACCACCGGTGCCGGCATCGGCTTCTCGTCGTTTTCGACCTCAGGAGGACGGCTCTACACGATCGGCGCTCGAGACGCCGTCGAGTACGTGATCGCGTTCGATCGCGCGACCGGCCGCAAGTTATGGGAGACGCCGAACGGCCGCCGGTTCCGCAACGAGCAGGGAGACGGCCCGCGGAGCACGCCGACCGCGGAAGGCGACGTGATCTACGCCTTCGGCGGCAGCGGCGAGCTGACCTGTCTCGACGCCGCCACCGGCCGGAAGATCTGGTCGGTCGACGTGGTGCAGAAGTTTGGCGGCCGCGTGCCGTACTGGGGTTACAGCGAATCGCCGCTGATCGTCGGCGATCGGATCGTGCTCAACGCCGGCGGCCGGCGTGCCTCGATCGTCGCGGTCAACAAGACGAACGGCGAGCTGCTCTGGCAGCAACCGGGTGACGATGCCGGGTACTCGTCGCCGATGCTCCTCCGCACCGGCAGCCTGCAGCAGGTAGTGTTCTTCACGGCGGAGCGAGGGCTGGCCGTGGACCCGCGCGACGGCCGGCTCCTCTGGTCCTATGACAAGGCCAGCAACAACACCGCGAACATCGCCACCCCGATCGTCAGCGGCAATCGCGTGTTCTTCTCGTCGGACTACGGCACCGGCGCGGCGCTCGTCGACGTCAAGGCGGCCGGCAACCTGGCCAGCGCGAGCGAGGTCTACTTCACCCGCGACATGCGCAATCACCACGCGTCGTCGGTCCTGGTCGGCGGGCACGTCTACGGCTTCAGCAGCTCGATCCTGACGGCGCTGGCGTTCGACACCGGCACGGTCGCGTGGCGGAACCGCAGCGTCGGCAAGGGATCGCTCATCTACGCGGACGAGCGGCTGTATCTCTACAGCGAGAACGGCGTCGTCGGACTGGCGGACGCTTCGCCGTCAGCCTATGTCGAGCGCGGCCGCTTCACGCTGTCGACCGGCGGGGCCAGTACCTGGAGCCATCCGATACTGACGCGTGGAATGTTGATCCTGCGCGACCAGGACAAGGTCTACGCCTTTGACGTCCGCGTCCATTGAACGGCGCAATGCGGAAATCTTCCGATCGGCAATGAATCGTCAATCGACAGTCGGCAATCATCAATGGACGCCGTGCACCCTCCTCGGCCATCATTTGTTGCTTGGCGGTGACGAGACACGGGGTGCGCAGGGGTGCGCGGCTCGCGGTCCTGGCCCTTGTGGCTGGGGCATGGACGGCTGCGGGATGCGCATCCGCTTCACCGCGTGTTGAGGGCACGGCGCAGCCAGGCCTGGCGCTGACACTGCTCGACGTCGTCATTCTTCCTACCCTGACGAAACCGCCGGGTGGCAAGCGCGAGTCGTGGTTCGGGAGCGTGTCCGGGCTGGCCCAGGATTCGCGCTCCGGACGGTACGTCGGAGTCATCGACGATCGCGAGCCGTCGCGCATCGCGTGGGTGGACATCACGGCCAGCAACGGTCGTCTATCAGTCAAACCCGGCGAGGTGATACCGACTCACCCGACCAGGGAAGCCGACGCGCGAGCCGTGGTCTCCGCCGACCTCGAGGCGCTCGTGGCCCTGCCGGACGGCCAGTGGGTGGCGAGCGAGGAGGGTCATGTCCTCTCGAGCGAACGCGGGTACGTGGACGCCGAGGCCTGGCCGCCGGTGCTGCTGCTGCTGAACGACAAGTTCGAGGTCACCGAGGTGTGGCCGTGGCCCGAGCGCTTCGCGCTGGGGGCCGTGCACGGTGGCGTTCGCGAGAACCAGGGGTTCGAGGGACTCACACGAACCCCGGACGGGCGCCTCATCGCCGGCCTCGAGCAGCCGCTCTACGGCGACATGCCGGTTCCGCTGCGCAACGGCCGCGCGTATGGCGGTGGCCGAGGCGGACCAGGACGTCTGATCGAGCTCGTCGGCGAACCGGGCCAGTGGGTGACCCGCCGCGAGTGGGTCTATCGGCTCGATCCGACGGCGAGGCGCGCCGGCGAAGAAATCTGCGACGACGGGGAGAACGGGCTGACCGAACTGCTTGCGCTCGACGCCACTCGCCTGATCTCGCTCGAGCGCGCGTGCCTGATCTTCCCCGGCGGCGTGCGCAACACGGCCCGCGTCTACCTCGTGGACACGGCCAGAGCTGACGACGTATCGCCGCCAGCCGGCCGGCCGGTGTCATCGGCGCGCCCGGTGAGCAAGCGGCTGCTGATCGACTTCGACGACCTGATCCCGCGCTCGTCTCCCGAGCTCGCGCACCTCGACAACTTCGAGGCGCTCGCCTTCGGTCCCCCGCTCCCCGACGGCCGCCGCACGCTCATCGTCGCATCCGACGACAACTTCCGCGCCACGCAGCACACGGTATTCGTCTGGTTCGCGATTGAGAGAAGGATGAGGAACCAGGAAATAGGAACTAGGCTAGGAACAAGATAGGAACGCCTGGGCGCGGCAAGCAAGCACCAAGGGCCCAAGATCTCAGGGCAGTGCCTTGTATCCGACGCCGCGCACGGTGAGGAGCAGCTGCGGCCGGGTCGGGTCGTCTTCGAGATAGCGGCGGAGGCGGACGATGAAGTTGTCGATGGCGCGCGTGTCGGTGTCCTCGCGGAGCGCCCACACGTCCTCGAGAATCGCTTTGCGCGATACGGCCTTGCCGGCATTCCGAACCAGATAGGCGAGCAGGTCGCATTCCATCTGGGTCAGATGATAGGTGTGGCCCGACACCTTCAGTTCGAGCGCGTCGAGATCGACGATCCGGCCGTGGAAGTCGAGGGCGCGCGACTTCGTTTCACTGCGCGAGTCCTGGCGCGACCAGTGCGAGCGGCGGAGCAGGCCTCTTACGCGAGCGAGAAGAATCGCCAGCTCGAACGGTTTGGGCAAGTAGTCGTCGGCGCCTGACTCGAAGCCCTTGAGCACGTCCTCTGGCCGCCCGCGCGCGGTGAGCATCAGCACCGGCACGTACTCGCCGGCATCGCGCAGCGCGTGGACCACGGCGAAGCCGTCGCGTCCCGGCAGCATCACGTCCAGGATCACCGCGTCGTAGCGGGGCTGGCCGAGGAGTCGTTCGATCGCCCGGTCACCATCGCCCTCGACGTCGACCGAGTGGCCGTCGGCTTCGAGATTGAACCGAAGACCGTCGGCGAGGTGGACTTCGTCTTCGACAACGAGGATCCGGGCCATAGAGGGAAGGGGGAAGGTTAAGGTGCGGGGGGCAGAGGTGCAAGGGGACAGAGGTGCAAGGGTGCAGAGGTGCAAGGGTGCAGAGGTGCAAGGGTGCGGCGCTTCCGGCTACGCCTGACATCTCCTGGCTCCCTGGTTCCTGGTTCCTGAGTTCCTAGTTCCTGCTTCCTAACTCCTGACTTCCGCCTCGGTCGCCAGTTGTTGCGCGCCGAGCTCCAGCGCGGCTTGCGCTGACAGGCGCGGTAGTTCCAGCGTGAACGTCGCGCCCTTGCCTTCGCCCTCGCTTTCGGCGAAGACGCGGCCGCCGTGCTGCTTGGCGATCGAGCGCACGATGTAGAGGCCGAGCCCGGTGCCCTTCACCTTGTAGCCGCGGGCCTGGAAACGATAGAAGCGGGTGAAGATCCGCTTCAGCTGCGACTTCGGGATGCCGACGCCGCGGTCGCGGACTCGGACCCAGAGGCTGTCGGGCGCCGGGGCGGCCACTTCGACGCGGACGTGCACCGCCTGGGGCGAGTACTTCACCGCGTTATCGAGCAGGTTCGAGAGCGCCGTGCGCAGCTCGTCGATGTCTCCGCCTACGAACAGCCGCTGATCCGACGCCGGCATCGCCAGCGCAATCGCGTCGGCGGCCAGATGGTGACGAAGCCGCGCCGTATCGACGCATTCGCGAGTCAGCCCCACGAGATCGACCGGGGCACGATTGGCGAGCTTGCCGCGCTGCCCGGCGACGCCGGCCTTCAGCACCTGCTCCACCGTGTGCTGCAGCCGGTCGGCGTCGGCCAGCATCACCCGATAGAACTCGCGCCGCTGCTGATCGCCGACCTCGCGCGCCTGCAACGTCTCGAGGTACAGGCGGATCGACGCGATCGGCGTCTTCAGCTCGTGAGTGACCGCGTTGATGAACGCGTCGTGCTGCTCGTTTCGTCGAAGTTCGCGCACCAGGAACACCGTGTAGACAACGATGCCGGCGATGATCAGCGCGAACGCGATGATGCCCAGCACCAGCGGCAGCAGCCGTCGGCCGTTGACGAGAATCCAGCCCACGTTGAGCGACAACGCGGCCGCAACGAGGAACACGCACAGAACGATGACGACGACGATGGCGGTTTGGCGCCGAGTCACTTAGAAGAGATTACGAGGGCCCGGCGGTTGGGGCAAGGGGCCCGGGCAAGGCTCCAGGCTTCAGGCTCGGCTCAAGGAAGAACCATTGTCACACTGCGGCTACGGGCAGCTTCACGCAGGCAAGTGTTCTCCTAAAGCCTGGAGCCCAGAGCCTAGAGCCCAGAGCCTGCTAAGCGGCTTCTTCCTCGAGATCCTGGTTGATCTTCGCGACCTTGACGTCCCAGACGAGGCCGAGCGTTTCGAGCGTCTTGATGTCGATCCAGTTGACGTCGAGCTCGTACCAGGCGAGGCCGTGGCGCGCGGACACGGGATGGGCGTGGTGGTTGTTGTGCCAGCCCTCGCCGAAGCTGAGCAGCGCCACCCACCAGTTGTTGGTCGAGTCGTCGCGGGTCTGGAAGCGGCGGGAGCCCCAGATGTGCGTGGCCGAGTTGACCAGCCACGTGCAGTGCAGGCCGAAGACGGTGCGGAAGAACACGCCCCAGAGAACGTAGGGAATGCCGCCGAAGGCCAGCAGGCCGAGACCGACGACTACCTGCGGCACCCAGTGCCAGGTGGTCAGCCCGACATGGAACGGATCCTTCGCCAGGTCCGGCACGTAGCGCCGCAGGACCTGCGTGTCATGGTGCATGGCCTTGCCGGTCATGATCCACCCCATGTGCGCCCAGTAGGTGCCCTCGCGCGGGGAGTGCGGATCGCCTTCGTGATCGGAGTGCTGATGGTGGATGCGGTGGGTGGCGACCCAGAAGATCGGCCCGCCCTCGAGCGCGAGGGTGCCGCACAGGGTCAGGAAGTACTCCATCCACTTCGTGGTCTTGAAGCCGCGGTGGGTGAGCAGGCGGTGATACGCCATGCCGATGCCGAGGCTGCCCGCGATGTACCACAGGGCGACGGCGGCGGCGATCGCGCCCCAGTCGATGAAGAAGAACGCGGCGACGGCGCCGACGTGGAACGCGGTCATGGCAATGAACGTGATCCAGTTGGTGCCAGTTGAAACCTTGCGGCCGTAGATCTGTGACGCGACAAATTGAGCCATGCGGATGCTGAAGGTATCAGCACTCGCGGAGCGGCACTGTAATACTTCTGTCGCAGGCGCTAACTGCCGATCGCACAGGTACTTGCGAGGAAATACGGCGCGGGCGAGAAGACGGCCGGCGGAGCAGCGCCGCGCCTGCAAGGCACACCACCGCGCCGGCCACCGACAGCAGCGCCACCCGCTCGCCGCGGACGATAACCCCCAGCAGGAGCGCGACGATCGGGATCAGGAACAGGGTTGCCGAGGCCCGCGTCGCACCCAGCCGTCCCGCCGCCAGCGTCATCAGCACGTTCGCCGCGCAGGTGCCGAGCGCGCCGAGCGCCACCATCGACAGCAGCGCGCCCGTCGTCCATCGCGCCTCGATTACGGCGGGTATTCCAAGGGGCGCTGTCAGCAACACCGCGACGCCAAGCGCCCGCCACACCACCGGCAGCGCGCCGCTGCGCTGCTGAAGCGGACGCGCGAGATTGAGCGCAACGCCGTAGAAGGAGATCGCCACGACGATCATCGCGACGCCGACGGCGCTGCTCGATCCGTCGAGGTCGGGAAGCGCGATGAGGACCGTACCGGCGACGCCCGTGACCAGCCCCGCGAGGATCGGCCGCTCGGGCCAGTGCCGTGACAGCAGCGCAGCGACGAGCGCTGTCGTGATCGGCGTCGCGCCGTTCAGCATCCCAGTCAGCGCCGAGGAGACGCGCTGTTCGGCAAAGGGGAAGAGGCTGAGCGGGAGCGCGAGCCACAGCACACCGAGCATCGCGGTCGGCCAGCCGTCACCCTTCGCCAGCGGGCGCCGCGCCGCTGGCACGCAGGCCAGGCAGCCAAAGCCAATCGCGACCCGCATGAAGGTGATGCCGTTGGGGGCCAGCGCGTCGAGGCCCTCGGCGATGAACAGGAACGACGCGCCCCAGATGGTGCCGGGCACGACCAGGAGGATCCAATCGAGCCATCGCCGCGCGGACATGTCTTCACGATGCGCCTCGCCAGGAGTTAGGACAAGTGAATTGTTCTTTTGAAATGCTTTAGTATGGCTACATGCTCAACGTCGAGCGGCTTCGCGCCCTCCATGCCGTCGCGGCTCAGGGATCGATCCTCGCGGCCGCGGACGTCCTGCACGTCACCACTTCCGCGGTCTCGCAGCAGCTCGCGAAACTCGAGCGCGAAGTGGGCCGCCCGCTGCTCGAGAAGCGCGGGCGCGGGGTCGCGCTGACCGACACCGGCCGTCGCCTGGTGGCGCACGCCGAGCAGGTGCTCTCGATGCTCGAACAGGCGGAGGCCGAGCTCGAAGCGAGCCGCGAGGTAGTGGGCGGGCGATTGCAGATTGCCGCCTTCGCGACGAGTGTCCGAGGCCTTGCGCCGCAGGCGCTGCTCTCGCTCCGCCAGGCGTATCCGCACCTCCAGGCCACGCTGCGCGAGCTGGAGCCCGGCGACGCGCTGCCGCTGCTCGCGCGGCGCGACCTCGATCTGGTGATCGCCCAGGACTGGGCCAACGCGCCCCTCGCGCTCCCCGACGGCGTCGTCAAGGCGCCGCTGCTCGATGACGTCGCCGACATCGCGCTGCCGCGATCGCATCGGCTCGCCCGGCAGGCGACGGTGTCGCTCGACGATATGGTGTCGGAGCCGTGGATCACCTGGCTCGAAGGCTCGATTTGTCACGACTGGCTGATGCACACGCTGCGCCGCCGCGGCCACGAGCCGCGCGTGGCGCACACGGCGTCGGAGTACGCGACACAGCTCGCGCTGGTTGGCGCCGGCCTTGGTGCGGCCGTCATCCCGCGACTCGGGCGTGGCCCGGTGCCTAGAGGCGTGAAGATGGTGGAGCCGGACCCGATGCTGCGCCGCCACGTCTACGCGGTGTGGCGGCCGGATGCCTCGCGGCGCGCGGCAATCCGTGCCGCGGTCGAGGCGTTCGAGGCGGCTGCTGCAGCCTTGACGTCGGAGAGTCCGCGCCCTGCTACCTGGCGACGAACTTGAGCCAGCTGGCGACGAGCGCAGCCTGCGGCCCCTTGTCGGCAATGTAGCGATCCGCGTAGGTGAGGAACTTCGCGCGGTCTGCTTCGGGCAGCGAGCCGGTCTCCTGGCGCAGGCGGTACATCACCTGCAGCGCCAGGAAAGTGAGGTCCATGTCGTCCGACCGGCGTTCGAGCAGGTCGTGAACCTTCTCGAGCGCAGGCACGTAGGCGCCGGTCATGGCCTCGGCGACGGCCTGGCGTTCGTCGCGAGTGTCCTCGTCGGCCCAGGCATCCGGCGCTTCATCGATGAACGACAGCGCCTGCAATCCGTCACCGAGACGGAGCAGGCCGTCGACCAGCGGCGGGTAGACCACGTCGGCCGCGTCGCTGAGCAGCGAGAGCTGCCACGCTCCGACCGCATCCTGATCGCGTCCGCTCGCCGCGGCGCAGGCGCCGATGTAGAAGGCCGCGCCGAGAAAATCCGACGCGCTCCTGAGCGACACCTGGAACCAGGCGGTGGCCTGCGGATAGCGCTGCTTCTGCAGCTCGCCGAGGCCGCGCACGAATGCGAACGTCGCCTCGTCGCCCGCTGACATGTTGTCCTTCGGCTCCGGCGCCTCGAAAGTTCCCTCGCGCGCTCGCTCCAGGACCGCGGCCGCCTGTGACGAGGGCGGGTACATCGTCTCGAGCGAGTCGAGGAACGCGTGCACCACCTCGGGTTGCAGCACGGTCGAGGGGTTGAACCGCGGCAGCCGTACTGCGATGCGCGGCGGCGGAGGCGGCGGCACCTCGTCGTCGACGGAGACCGGCGGCGCCTCGCTCGTCGTGGAGTTCGACGGCACTGGTGTCAGCGAGGGCGCGTACTTGAACGTGCGCGTCACGTTCGTTTCCGGATGCCCCGGCGCGCTGATGACCGCGCGCGCGATGTACTGACCGGGCGGCAGCAGGCTGAGGCGCGCCGACCCGCCAAACGTGCGCATCGAACCCTCGCGGGCGGCAAGCGGAAGATCGATCGAGGTCAGCGGCGGGCCCTGCGGCGACTCCACGATCTGGACGGTCACCGCCGTGTTGGCCAGCTGCGCGTTGTTCTGTCCGACGACGTTCACCACCAGCGAGACGCTCTCGGTGTCGACGAGGGGAGTGGGCATCACGCGTGGCGGATCCGGCGGCGATGGCTCCGGCGTGATGAGCAGGTCCGACACCTCCTGCTTCGCGGCAGTCCGCGTCAACCGGGCGCGGATGGTGTGGTGGACGCTGCCGGTCCGCCCGTCCGGATCGACGACCGCGAGCCGGAGCGTGTATTCCCCTGGGTCGAGCAGTACCGTCGTCTGGAGCAGGCGCGGCGAGGCCTGGCGCGGCGTCTCCGGCGACAGGATGACCCGCGTCACGTTCCCGGCGGCGATCTTGTCGTTGCGATCGGCGACCAGGATGCCGGCCTGCAGTTCCGCCGGCTCGCGCGCCGGTTCCCCGACCTCGGCGCTGATCACCACCCGAACCTGGCTGCTGCCGGGCTCCGCGAGGTTGTAGGTGGCGACCCGCATCGGCACGCCGCGATCCGGCAGGGGCGAGGCGAGCAGGTCCTTGATGATCTGCTCGGGCGCGCGGCTGGTGTCCACCACTCCGCCGCCGGCGCTGGCGAGTGCGGCCTCGCGGCTCAGGGCGAAGGTTGGCCGCGACCGTACGGTCAACCCCTTGCGGCGAACCTGGATCTTGATCCGCCGTTGGCGGCCAGTGCGGTCCCCCTGCGTCGGCTCGAAGCCGATCAGGTAATAGCCGGAGAGTTCGCGGTTGAGGCGCTCGAAGATGCCGGCGCCGGTGCCGGCCGAGATCTGGAGGAGCCGGCCGCGGGTTTGACCCGCCAGCTGCTCGAGTCCATCTCGCATCAGGTAATCGTCGAGCGAATAGGCGAGGCCCGGTGCGTTGGCCCGCGAGGCGTCGCCCATCATCGACGACTGCGGCCGCACGATGTGCAGCGTGGCGCGTGCTTCCGCGGCGCGGCGCGAGAGATCGGAGATCGTCACCGGCACCCGGCCGAGGAACAGCCCCTCGGAGATCATGATCACGTTCACCGGTGTGTTCAGCCGCGCGAGCCGCCCGAACAGCGTGTCGAGGTAGCGGACGGTCTGCATCGCGCGGGCATTGGCTTCGTTGAGCGCGACCCGCGCTTCCATCTGCAGCGAGTCGGCGCAGGCCTGGAACGCGACGTCGGTCAGTCCCGAGCATTCGCGCTCGACCGCCCGGCCCCATGTGTCCGTGTCGCCAGTCTCGAGCGCGTAGGCCTCGCTGATCTGGATCGACTCCATCGCCAGGCGTCCGGTGCTGCTGATCCCGGCGGGGCGCCGCAGCGCCTCGCGGATGCGCGTGCGATCGGCGGTGAACTCCACGCTGCCGACACCGGTCGGGATCCGCGCGAGGCCGACCAGGTCGCCGGCCGCGAGCTGCTCCAGCAGCATCTCGCTGGTCCGGATGATCGCCTGCGCCGCGCCAATCCGGATGTGCGCGTCGTCGATCACGAACAGCATCAGGCGGCCGGAGGTAGGCCCGTCATTCGACGAGATCCCTTCGTTCGCGCCGTCGGAGGGCGGTGCCTGGTTGACCGTGGAGATGTACTGCAGGTTGGCGATCGGACGCGACTGCCCGTTGACTTCGAGGTCGAAGTCGGCAGGCGAGAGATCCGTCACCGGCCGGCTCTGATCGTCGGTCACGCTCACGTCGACGAGCACCAGCTCGGTCCGCACGCCGAACTGCACTTTGGGTTGTGACGACGTTTGCGAAGGCGCTTGGGTGGAAGACTGCGTGGACTGGGCCAGGACGACGCGGGAAGGCGAGCCGCAGACTACGCAGATGACGCCAAATGGCGCAGATTAACAGCGGGTGAAACGATCGACGGAGCTGCCCGTGCTCTGCGCACGGTACGCCGCACCCGGCACCCGGCACCGCAGTCCGCCCGCCCAACGCCCGCCCGCCGAACTTCATGTGGACTACGACCCTCCCGGCGCGCGATAGCCCTGGCGCGCGCGGACGGAGTGTCCCGAACCCGGAACAGCGATCGTGATCTCGCGCCACGAGCCGTCGCGCTTGCTGTTGGTGGATTGGTAGCCGATCAGGTACTGGTTCGACAGCTCGTTGACGATGTCAGCGAAGGCCTCGTCGAGATGTTCGCTCTTCTCGACGAACAGCCCGCGGCCGCCGCTCATCGTGATCAGCCGCTGTATGCCCGAGCGCAGCTGTGCCTCGCGGGCGCCGCGGCCGAGCGCGACCATGAACAGCGTCGTGTCCGTCGAGCGCATCGCAGTTTCGACGTTGGCGATGGTGGCGTGGCTGGTGCGATCGTCGCCATCGGAGAACACCACCAGCACGCGGCGTCCCGGGGCTCTCGAGAGCAGCTGCACCCCGCGTACGATGACGTCGAACAGCGCCGTGCCGCCCCACGGCGCGAGCCGATCGACGGCGCGCAGGCGCTGTGCCGGCACGGTCTCCCGCCGCGCCAGCGTGAACAGCTGATCGTTGAAGGCAGCGAGCGTGACCTGGTCTTTCGGACCGAGCGCGGCCAGGAACTTGCGGACCGCGTTCTTCAGCTGCGGCATGTTCGGGCTCATGCTCTGGCTGACGTCCACGGCGACTACGAGCTCGAGCGGCGAGCCCTCGCTGGAGAAATGCGAGATCGTCTGGGGAACGCCGTCCTCCATGATGCGGAAGGCATCCTTCGACAGCCCCTTCACGAACCGGTTGCCGTCGTTCACCACCGCCGTGACCTGGACGACGTCGACGGTGACGGATTCGGCGTGCTCGAGCCCCTTGGTTCGGGTCGCGGCGACCGCGCGCTTCCCGTCTTTCATGTCCACGACGACGCGGACGAGATGCTCCTTGACCTCGGCGCCGGCGTCCCACGGGCACTCGGCGCGTGCGGCGTCCGCGATGGTACAGACGAGGCGGCCGTCGGCATAGAAGAGGACGCGCGCGGCCTCGCGGGCGCGCGGTGGCGGTTCGATCACCGCCTTTAGCAGCACCGGGCCGGAGAGATACGTGTCGGGTCCGGGCGACACGAGCCGCACCGATACGTCCACGTCCTGGGCGCGCGCCACCGACAGCGTGGCCAGGACCATCAGCACAATCGCACGGGCAGCTCGGGCGGACATCGCGGGCGGAGGCGCCGATTCTAACCCCACAGCTCTCCCGAGTGACGCATCCATGATTCGCAGCTGGGGCGAGCCGTTACCGTATGGCCCCGGGGCGTTATCTCGGCCGGAGCGGACCGCCGCTTCCCAAGGCCGCAACGTAGTCTTCGACCCGGGACGGCGGCAGGGACACCGCGCCACGGACCAGCGCAGGCCAGTCGTCGGGGAAGCGCGCCTCTACTTCGTGCCAGTAATCCTGGGTCGCATACAGCAGCAGCGCCGGGATCAAGCTGGCCGGCACGTGCAGCGATGAGGTCAGCTCGACGAGATGAAGCGTCAGGTCGGGCGCTTCGGTGGCGAGTATCCCTGTGTCGGGGCGACCGGCGAGACGGTCCCACGCCAACGGCGCGCCAAGGCGCGGAACCAGCCGCCCGTCAACCGCATCTCCCATCACGCCCCATCGTGCCAGCTTCTCTGCGGGGAGATCGGGGTGGCCAAGCCACAGCAAATCGCGCAGGCTGAAGAACGATCCGGCTGCCTCGGGCATGGAGGCGAGCGTCCATCCGATCGCGCGTTGGACCGCGATGGGCACCGCCACCTCGTCGGCGAGCGCCAGCACCGAGCTCGGATCGGCTGCCGCTGCGGCAAGCCGCGCCCGGCCGCGCGCGATGGCGGCCGCGATCGCGGACTGTCCGGCATCATCGAGGTCCAGCGGCCGGAGGGCCACGGCGGTGCGGGCCAGCGTCATCTCGTCGTTGAGGTTGATTGTCGGCACCGGCGGCATGTCGTCCGCCGACAGGCGACGCAGTGCCGACCGCGCCATCGCCAGATCGACGCCGAGCAGGCTCCCGGCGATGTGCCACGGCAGGCTGGATCCGGTCCGCTCGGCCGCCGGCAGCCAGGCGAATTCGCGGCCAGCGGCCCGCATGCCGAGGAGGTCGTGACGCTCGGCAACGTCCGGGCTCAAGGTCACCGCGCCGTCGGGGTCCCCGAGCGCGACCGCATAGATCAGCGCGCGAAGCGCCGCCGGCAGGGACGCGGCATCGCGCTTCTCGAGTGCCGCGTCGAGCCCCGGCGACGGGACTTCACCTCGGATGCGGAGGATGCGCTCGTGTTCCGCAGCCCCAATGTCCACCACGTAGTCGAGCCCCTCCCACGTCACCGGCCGCGGCTCCGTTGGCGGTAGCCCGGCGAGTGCCTGGATGACGCGCGACTCGTAGGCGGTGGCCCCCGTGAAGCGATCCGGTTGCACCAGCGGCGGAAGCGCCGGGATGAAGTGATCGAGGAGCCAGGCCCGCACCGCGGTGTGCGCCGGCGTCTCGCTGTCCACTGCCTCAGCCAGGGCTGCGAGGACTTCGTCGCGTCGCTCGGGGGCGAGTGAACCGGTCAGGGCGGTCCGCTCGACGAGCGCGAGCGCACCCTGGAACGCCTGCAGCCGCAGCGCGCGATCGGCTCCGCTGCCGCCGTCGATGCGACGGGCCGCGTCAACCAGCCGGCCCCAGACGTGCGGCGCCCGCACCTCGATCCGATCGAGCATGAGCAGCAGCGCGCGGAACCGCCGATAGTGGCCGAGGGCATAGAGCACGTCGGCCTGATCGCGCGGCGGCAGGCCACCGTCCCACACGCGACGCGCAAGCGCGAGCGTCGTGACGCGATCGCGCCGCTCGCGCGGCCCGCCCTTGAGCAGCGCCCGTACGGTAGCCGTGAACGGCGAGGCCGCCCGCTCGGCCTGCAGCAACTGGGTCGCGCGCTCGCGTGTCTCGACCTCGCTCTCGATCAGCGCCGGCCAGAGTCCCGCCGTCGCGGGAAGCGGATCGATCGGGAGATCCGACAGCGAGTGCAGGATGGCCGGCAGGTCGGCGTAGCTCAGTTGATACGGGTGCTGGTTCGGCGACCAGGGTGCTTCGGCTTCGCGGGCCGACGAGTAGAGCGAGCTGAGCGCGGCTTCAGCGCTCTCCTCGTGTTCAGGAAGCAGCAATGCGGCCCGTCGATCCGCCGGCATCAGCGCCAGGTTCCCGAAGAACCTGGCGAGCCGGCCCTCGTCGCGGCTGAGAAGCCGCCGCAGGAAGTCCTCGCGGCGGGCTGGCGGGACTCCGACGAGCGCAGTCCACGCGGCACGATCGCCCGGAACCGCCCAGCCGTCATCGCCGAGGACGAGCGCCGGTGCTGCCTGGGTGAACGAGCCCGGCAACTCGCGGACGATCTGTCGCAGCAGGCGGGGGTTGTCGGCGAGCCACTCGCGGACGCCGGGACCGACTTCGAGGGCGCCGGCGGCGACCAACAGCGCGCCGCGGTGTTTGACGAGCTGGGTGAACAGATCGGCGTCGGGGGTAAGAGTGAGCAGCTGCCGCCACAGCCGATCGTCGAACGGCGCGAGCACGACGGCGTTCGAGTCGGTGGTCTCGGCCGACGGCACCCCGGCCGACGGCAACGTGATCGGCCCGAACACTTCCGTGAACGCGATCGCCAGGCTGCCAGTCGGGTTGATGACGGCGGCGCCGTGAAGTGCGCGGGCGATCAGCATCAACGCGTGGCCGCGTTCCTCGGGTTGGATGCCGAGCCGCTCGAACACCGGCTGTCCGCCCGGCACCGGGAGCAGGAAATAGCCGGACGGGGCGGGGGCCGCGGGCGGCAGCGGGTCGGCCGACCGGTCTTCGACGGGTGGTTCGGCCGGCTGGGCGAACACAGCCGGCTGCGCCAGGACGCCGATCGACAGGGCCAGGCACCACGCACCAGGCCTGCGGCAAAGAAACAACGACATAGCGGCACGAGGCGACCCCGGCGCGGACCGCCGGGCGCATTACATCAGACAAAGGCAGAAGGCAGAAGGCAAAAGGCAGAAGGCAGAAGGCAGAAGGTAGAGCTCGACCCATCTGCAACCTCCGGACAGCGTTATCCGTCCAATGCGGTCACCGATGGATTCTTTCCTGCAGGACGTTCGTCACGCCATTCGTGGACTGGTGCGGGCGCCAGGGTTTGCGCTGGTCACGGTGCTGACCCTTGCGCTCGGTATTGGCGCCAACACCGCCATCTTCTCCATCGTCAACGGCGTCGTCCTGAGGCCGCTCGGGTATCCCAAGCCGGAGCAGCTCGTCTACCTGACGACCCGATTCCCGAACATGGGATTCGATCAGTTCTGGGTTTCGCCGCCGGAATTCTTCGAGTTCCGCGATCTGAGCCAGTCGTTCGCCTCGGTCGGGGCGTTCACGACCGGCGAGGTGAACCTGATGGCGGCCGAGCGGCCGCGGCGCGTGCGCTCGGCGGCGGTGACCGACGATCTGCTCCCGACCCTTGGCATTCAGGCCGCGCAGGGCCGGCTGTTCGCGAAAGGGGAGACCGACGTCGTCGGCGGCTCTGCTGCCCCGCCGCCCCCAGGGACGCCCCCGCCGCAGCCGCCGAACGTGGCGATCCTGTCGCACGAGCTTTGGCAGTCGGAGTTCGCGGGGCAGCCGATTGTCGGACAGATGGTGGAGGTGAACGGCGTCAGGCGCGAAGTGATCGGGATCCTGCCGCCGGCCACCGACGTGATGGACAGCCGCGCCGAGATCTGGCTGCCGATTGGCCTCAATCCGGCGAACCGCCAGAATCGCGGCAGCCATTACCTGTACCTGATCGGCCGCCTGAGGGACGGCGTCACGCTGGACCAGGCGCGCGCCGAGCTCGATTCGCTGCTGGCGAACTGGGGCGAACGAACCGGGGCCAAGATGCACGTATTCTCGGCGCCGCGCCCGGCCGCGGCCGGCGGACCGCCCGACCAGGGCGGCGGGCACGTGCTGCAGATGAAGCCGGTCCAGGAGGAGATCGTCGGCAGCGCGAGTCGCGCGATCTGGGTGCTGCAGGCGGCCGTCGGGTTCGTGCTGCTGATCGCGTGCGCCAATCTCGCCAACCTGCTGCTGGCCCGCGCCGAGACGCGTCATCGCGAATTCGCGGTGCGCACCGCGCTCGGAGCCGGGCGAGGGCGCCTGTTGCGGCAGTTCATGACCGAAGGGGTGCTGCTCTCGCTGATTGGCGGGGTGCTCGGCCTCGTACTGGCGCGAGCCGGCGTTGCCGCGATCGTGACTGCCTACCCGGAGAGCCTGCCACGCACCAGCGAGGTGAGCGTGGACCCGCGGGTACTGATCTTCACGCTGGCGATCTCGGTCCTGACCGGCGTCGTGTTCGGCCTCGCGCCGCTGCTCCACACGCGATTCAGTGCCCTCGCCGCGTCGTTGAAGGAAGGCGGCACGCGGGGCGCTACCGGCGCCGCGCGCCACAACGTGCGGCGCGGCCTGGTGATGGCGGAAGTGGCGCTCGCCGTGATGCTGGTGATCGGCGCCGGCCTGCTGCTCCGCACCGTCTACAACCTCACCACGGTGGACGCCGGCTTCGAGCGCACGCGTATGGTGACGTTCCAAATGACACTGCCTCCGGCGAGCTACCCGCAACCGCTGGCGCGCGCCCAGCTGATGCAGCGAGTGCTGACGCGGCTCCGCAGCCTGCCCGGGGTCCAGGGCGCCTCGGCGATGTCGGGTCTGCCGCCGAACCGGCCGGTCAACGCCAACGACACCGAGATCGACAACTACACCGCGCCACCGGAAGGGCCGTTCGAGAACGTCGATTACTACCAGTTCGTGATGACCAACTACTTCGAGACAATGGGCATCCCGATCGTCCAGGGTCGCGGCTTCCAGGCCACGGACGCCTCCGCGACTGGCCTCGTTGCGGTGGTCAACGAGACGCTGGTGCGGACGTTCTGGAAAGACCTCAACCCGATTGGGCAGCGCCTGCGCCCCTGCTGCGGCGATCGGATCCCGTGGTTCACCGTCGTCGGCGTGGCCAAGGACGTCAAGCAGGGCGGCGTGGATCAGAAGACCGGCACCGAGTTCTATTTCCTTGGCGACCAGATCGCCAATTACCCCGCGTTCGGAGGGAGCCCGGCGACGATGAACGTCGTGCTTCGAACAACGCTGCCGGCGGCGGCGGTCGCGCAGACGATCGAAGGGGTGACGCGCGAGGCGGACCGGGCCGTGCCGGTCGTTCGGCTGCGCGATATGAACGAGGTGTTCGCGGAATCGATCAGGCGCCCGCGGCTGTTGGCGCAGCTTCTCGGCGGCTTCGCCGGGCTCGCGTTGCTGCTGGCGGCGATCGGCACTTACGGCGTGCTCTCTTACATGGTGGCCGAGCGGCGCCGCGAGATCGGCATCCGCATGGCGCTCGGCGCCGAGCGCGGCGCGGTATTGGGGCAGGTCCTGCGCCAGGGACTGACGCTGGCGGGAATCGGCGTCGCCGCGGGCCTTGCCGGCGCGTTCGGGCTGACGCGGCTCGTCGCCTCGCTGCTGTTTGGCGTCAAGCCGACGGACCCGATGACGATTGCCGCGGTGGTCGGCACGATCGCCGCCGTCGCCGCGCTCGCCAGCCTGCTGCCGGCATGGAGAGCGTCGCGGGTCGATCCGATTGTGGTACCGAGAGATGAGTAGCTGCCGGCGAGTCTGGAGACCTGATGATCTGGTGCGCTCAGATTCGCGATCTTCATGCCTGTCCGACCGAGAAGACGAGCCCGTCCGGATCGGCGTACTGGCCGACGCGGGTGCCGAAGACGTCACGCGGCTCCTGGATGCAGCGCACACCCTTGGCGCTCATCTGCTGATGAAACGCGTCGAGGTCCGGGACGCGCAATCCGATGGTCGCGGTCCCGGCGCGAAGGTGCCCGCGCTCCCGCGGATTGTCGCCGGGTTCGGCTCTGTGAAGCGCCAGCGTGATCTCGCCGGCCGAGAGTTCGGACCATCCTGGCGACTCGAATCGTTGTGCGAAGCCGAGCGTGTCCCTGTAGAAGGCGAGCGCGCGCTGCATGTCGCTGACATAGACGATGGCGTAGTGGATCAACATCTGAATCTCGCCTCCCATCGGCGGGTCCGGCTGGTCCCGTAGAGACGTCGAGTCGTCGCCCGCGTACGTATAGACCCACGCTCGCACGCCGGAGGCGAGCGTCACGAGCACCCGCCGGTAGGCGTCCGGCGCTTCGTAGCCGTCAGCCGCGGCGAGCTCCGCCTCAGTCAGTTCGAGCACCGTACCGCTCACTCGATCCTCGTCGCGCCCGGTCGACACGGCGTTCAGGTTGTGCGACCGTCCAGCGGCGGCCGCTCGCGCTGGATCCGAGATGGCCACCAGCGCTGTGCCGAAGCCTGGCAAGGCATCGCGCCGACCGGTCAGCGTACGCCCGAACGTCGCGATTTGCACGCCCGGCTGCTGGAGCGTGCCATACGAGAAGAGCAGCGGCATGTCGGCGCTCCGGCTCTCACAGGCCTGGATACTGGCCCAGGGCGATTCGTGTCAGGAACCAACGACTGACAACGCCGGCTGCGGCGTCATCGGCATCATCGCGGCGTCAGCTCCAGCGTGTGGGCCACCCGTTCGGCCAACGCGAAGCCATCCACCCACTTCTTGGAAGCCTTGGTGTCGTACTTCGCCGCAAGCGCCGTCGACACCGCGTCACGGAGCCGCGCACTCCTGACCGGCACTGCACGCACCAACCGCTCGACGTGGTCGGCGAAATGAATTTGTCCCCGCGCCTCGGCAAGGAACGCGCGATACCACCCCGTCGGCTTGTCGTTCCACGAGCGCACGAACACGCGTTCCTCGACGACGACCACCCAGACGGCGGTGTACTTGTGTTCGGTACCGACGCGAACCCCGAGGATCTTCGCGCGATCGAGCGCGGCAATCGTCGCCGGCGAGAAGCGGCGCACAGGCGTCATGCGATCACCGATCATCGAGTCCGCCGATGCCGAGAGTCTGTGCGGCAAACGCCCATTGGTCCGTTGTCTCCACAATGAGCTTATCAGCCGGGCGATAACCGCGCGGCGCGTTATCTGTATCTTCTCGTGGTGATTCTGGCCAATAATCCGCGGCGTGGTAATCCGCGCCCTCGCCGCCTTCACCGCTGCCGCGTTTGCTGTACCGTTCATCACCAGTCTTTCCGGTGAGCTCACTGCCCAACAGCCGCCCGCTCTGTTCGGTGATTCGGCCATCGAGGTGCCCGTCATGGCCGGCGACGGGCCGACCGTTACCCGCGCCCGCACGACCTCGGCCCGCTTCGATTTGCTCGCCGCCGCGCTTGCGGCTGGATCGGCAGGAGACCGCACGCCGGCCTTCACGCTGAAC
Source organism: uncultured Acidobacteriota bacterium (assembly GCA_963709325.1). Classification (GTDB taxonomy): domain Bacteria; phylum Acidobacteriota; class Vicinamibacteria; order Vicinamibacterales; family UBA2999; genus VFZN01. The sequence goes on from CAVPVV010000003.1 coordinate 4,109,665, forward strand.
CTGTTCGCGGACCTGGCGTTCTCGGTGGAGTACGAACGTTTCGAGCGGGACGACTTCGGCCATCAGTCCTGGGTCGGTCGAATCAGCGGCGATCCATTGAGCACGGTGACGCTGACGTGGAAGGGCGACGTGCTGTCCGGCGGAGTCCAGGTGCGCGACGCCCTCTATCGCGTCCGCAGCGCCGAGGGTCGGACGGTGATCGAGCAGCTCGATCCGGGTAGTTTCGGCGAGGAGCGGCCGCCGCTGATTCCCCCGACCGGCACGATTGAGGCCCCGCTCGCCGGCGAGCCGTCGCGACTGGCCGCGGGCGAGGTCGTGGACGTGGCCGTCTTCTACACGGCGGCCGCGCGTGCCGGCGCCGGCGGCCAGCCCGCCATCGAGGCGCTCATCGCGCAGGGCATTTCGGACTCGAACACCGCGTATGCGCGCAGCAACATCCAGGCGACCATGCGGCTGGTCGGCATGGGGGAACTCGCGGGGTTCGTCGAGAGCGCGACGGACATGGGCGACGATCTCAGAGCATTCACTTCTCATCCGGCGGTGCAGGCCGCCCGCAATTCCGTGGAGGCCGACCTCATGCACCTGGTGGTGGCCAACACCACCGGCAACGCCTGTGGAATCGGCTGGTTGGGACCGAGGGCGGACTTTGCTCACGCCGTCAGCGCCCGGCAATGCTTTGCACAGTTCACCTTCACGCACGAAACCGGCCACAACTTCGGAAACCACCATGCGCCCGAAGACGGCGCCACCGGGGGGTTCCGTCCCTACAGCTACGGCTACAAGAATTGCGGCGCGGGCACGCGGTTCAGAACGGTGATGGCCTATGCGTGTGCGTCTGGCGTCAACGCGCCGCGCATCCTCAACCTCTCGAACCCCGCGGTCGCCTACAGCGGCCTCCCGAGCGGGACCGCCTCACAGAACAACGCGCTGTCGCAAAGCGAAGCCTTCCCGATCGTGCAGGGCTTCCGCGCCGGCGGACCCGCGGCCGTGCCCGGGGTGCCCCAGAACGTCCAGGCCGCGGTGGTCGGCAACACGATTAGTGTCTCTTGGCAGCCGCCAAGCGGATCGGCCGTATGGACCTACATGGTTCAGGCCGGCACCGCCCCGGGCGCCTCGAACATCTACCGCGGCGGCGTGGGCCTGGTCACGACGGTCTCCTCGCCGATCGCGAACGGCACGTACTACATCCGCGTCGCGGCCCAGAACCTCGCCGGCACGGGCCCCGCCTCTGCCGACGTCGTGGCGCAAGTCGGCCTGCCGCCCGGACCGCCTCAGAACGTCGTGGCGACGGCTTCCGGCGGCGTGATCACGCTGTCGTGGGCCCCGCCCGTCTCCGGAAGCGCGGTGTCCAGCTACATCGTCCAGGCTGGCACTGCGAGCGGAGCGGCCAATTTGTTCAACGGAGGGGTGGGAGCTGGCACGGTGGTGAGCGGTGCGGTGGCTCCGGGCACCTACTTCCTGCGTGTCCTCGCGCAAGGCGCGGGCGGCACCAGCATCCCGTCGAACGAAACCAGCGTGTCGGTCGGGCCCGCGTGCACCACGCCATCGGCGCCGGTGCTCAGCGGCAGTCGCAGCGGCAATATCGTCGCCATCGCGTGGTCCACTCCGCCCGGCGGCCCGGTGACCGGCTACACCGTGATCGCCGGCTCCGCCGCCGGTGCGAGCAACTTGTTCAACGGCAGCGTCGGGCTGACGAACACGGTGTCAGCGTCGGTGGCCAGCGGGTCGTACTTCATCCGCGTGGTCGCCAACGCCGCCTGCGGGTCCGGCGCGGCATCGAATGAGGTTCTGGTCAGCGTGCCCTAGCTACACCGTCCGGATGCCCATCGCCTCCGCCGCAAACGCCCACTGATCGGCGCGCTCCGCGATCAGTTTGTCGGTGGGGCGATAGCCGTGCGAGCCGGCCAGCTCGACCCGAATCAGCACGGGCCGGTCGCACGCCTGCGCCGCCTGCAGCGCCGCCGCGTATTTGAAGGAGTGGCTCGGCACCACCCGATCGTCGTGATCCGCCGTCGTGATCAGCGTTGCCGGATAGCACGTGCCGGTCTCGATGTTGTGGAGCGGCGAGTATTCGATCAGGAACGGGAACTGCTCCGCGATCTTGGCGGACCCGTACTCCGTCACCCAGAAGCGCCCGCCCGTGAACCGCTGGTAGCGCAGCATGTCCATGACGCCGACGGCCGGCAGCGATGCCGCGAATAGCTCCGGCCGCTGGTTGACGACCGCGCCGACCAGCAGCCCGCCGTTGGACCCGCCCATCACGCCGAGCCTGGCGGGCGAGGTGACCTTGTCTGCGACGAGTTGCTCGGCCACGGCGATGAGGTCGTCGAACACGTTCTGTTTCTTCTCGAGCATGCCGGCCTTGTGCCAGGCCTCGCCGTACTCCGCGCCGCCGCGCAGGCTCACCGTTACCCACACGCCGCCGAGCTCGAGCCACGCCGGCACGTCGGGGCGATACGTTGGCGTGATCGAGATCGAGAATCCGCCGTAGCCGTAAAGCATCACCGGGTTCACCCCGTCGCGCCGCAAACCCCGGCGGGCCGTCAGGAAGTACGGAACCCTGGTGCCATCCCTCGACGTGGCGAACCCGGCCACGGTTTCGTAGTCGCTCAGGTCCACTCGCAGTGCCGGCGGATCAAACGCGATCGACCGCTCGCTGGCCGGGTCGTAGCGGTAGATCGTCGCCGGTGCGAGCGGTGAGCTGTATGCAAACCACAAAGACGGCGCGTCCTCGCGTCCGGCGAGCCCGCTCACAGTCCCGACGCCTGGCAGCGTCACCTCGCCCGCTGCGGCGCCATCGAGCCCGAACAGCCTGAGGCGGCTCTGCACATCCACGAGGTAGTGGCCGACGATGCGCCCGCCGATGAGCGCGGCGCCTTCGAGTGCCTCGCGCTGTTCGGGAACGATGACTCTCCAGCCAGACGGCGTTGGGTTGGTGAGCTCCAGCGCAATCACCCGGCGGTTCGGCGCGTCCTTGTCGGAGCGGAGGAACAGCAGCCTGCCGCGGTTCCCGATTGGCGCGAACTCGGCACCGTCGGTCTCGACGATCGGCTGCACCGGCGCGCCGAGATCCGGTGCCGACGCGGCGCCGAGGTCGGAGTAGTAGAGCCGATTCTCATTGCTGGCGCCCTTCGCCATCGTGATCAGCAGGTAGTGGCCGTCCTCGGTTACAGCGCCGCCGATCAGCCATTGCGGCAGGTCGGGGCGCTCGTAGATGAGCACGTCCTCGCTCTGCGGCGTGCCAACGCGGTGGTAGTAGAGGGCCTGACCGGACAGCGCGGCTTCGAGCATCTTGTTCGCCGGCGGCTCCGGATAGCGGGAATAGAAGAACCCCTTGCTGTCCTTCGTCCACGACAGGTTCGAGAACCGCATCCACCTGATCTCGTCCGGCAGGTCGCTGCCGGTCGAGAGATCCCGCACCTTGATGGTCTGCCAGTCCGCGCCGCCTTCGGCGAGGCAATAGGCGAAGAGGGCCGCGTCGGGCGACGGCGCCCACTGCGCCAGTGACGTCGTTCCTTCGGCGGAGATGACGTTGGGATCGATAACCAGCACCGGTACGGCGTCGGGGCTCGATCGTCGGTAGATCGGTGCCTGTTTCTGCAGGCCGGTGTTCTTCGCGTAGAACAGCTGGCCGCACTCCGAGATCGGCAGGCCGACGCGAGAGTAGTTCCAAAGCTCGGTCAGCCGCGCGTTCAGCGTCGAGCGAAGCGGAATCGACGCCAGGTAGTCTTCCGTCACGACGTTCTGGGCGGCGACCCAGCCGGCTACTTCTTTTGAGTCGAGGTCTTCGAGCCAGCGGTAGGGGTCCGCGACCCTGGTCCCGTGGTGGTCGTCGATCACGTCACCGCGAGCGGTAGCGGGGTAGATGAGCGTGGAAGGCTTCGGCTCGGAGCGAGACACGTGTGACCTTATTCTGCCTTCTGCCTTCTGCCTTCTGCCTTCTGCCTTTTGCCTTTTGCCTTTCCGCCTTCGCCAGGGCTACGGCGGCGGACAAGCTGCCTTTTTGGCCTGTCCTAGCGCCGCCCTGCGACGTCGCGGACCACGTCGTAGTAGAAGCGGGCGTAGCGCTGGAATTCGCTCTCGAGGATCCGCTCCTGATCACTGTGCGCCCAGAAGCCCTTCGGACCGTCTTCGATATCGGTTGCCGGGCCGATGCCGTAGCACTGCATCCCTTTTGCCCGCAGGTACGCCATGTCAGTGGCACCGGTCAGCATCGTCGGCAGGGTGACCGCGCTGTAGTGCTTGGTGATGTTGTTCTCGAGCGCGCGGAAGACCTCGGAGTCGAGCTTCGCCGGCGCCGCGTTCGGCCGCGTGTCGCGCGACGCCCAGGCGACTTCGACCGACGGATCGTTGATGACCTTACGAACCGCCTCGAGGAACTTGTCCGGATCCTCGTCCGGCGTCGTGCGTACGTCCAGCGTGGCCTTGACCTCGGAGGGGATCACGTTGACTCGATAGCCCGCGTTGACCATCGTCGGGGAAATCGACGTCCGGAGCATCGAGGCGTAGATCGGCGCTTCCTTCCGGAAGTACGCGTCGGCGGGTCCCGAGACGTTCGGATCCGGGCTGAGGACGTTGCGATAGCGCTCGGCCTCCTCCGGCGACGAGATGCCGGCGAGGCGCTTGAAGTACGCGGCCGTCGTCTCGTTCAACTTGATCGGCGGCACCCAGTTGGCGGCCGCGGCGACCGCGGTCGAGAGATGGGTGAGCGCGTTGTTCTGGAGCGGAATCGAGCCGTGCCCGGCCGGGCCGCGCGCGGTCAGCTCGATCGCCCGCGGGATCTTCTCGGTCGTGGCGATGGACGCATACTTCACCGCGCCGCCGACGCGGGTGACGCCGCCGCCCTCGGCGAGGCAGTACTCCGAGTCGATCGCATCGAAATGCTGATTGGCCATGAACATGATGCCGACCCGCGTCGTGCCTTCCTCGCCGGCCTCGGCGAGGAAGATGACGTCGCGATCGAGCGCCACCTTGTCGCGCTTCAGCCGCAGCATGGTCATCAGCCCGGCGGCAACATCCTGCTTGTTGTCCACCGTGCCGCGGCCGTAAATGTAGCCGCCGTCACGTGTCGCGCTGAACGGTGGGAACGTCCATTTCTTCGGGTCCACGTTCACCGTGTCGGTGTGCGCCATGATCAGCAGCGGCTTCTTGGCGCCGCTGCCTTTGAGCCGCGCCACCAGGTTCGGCCGGTTCGGCTCGAGCTGGAAGGTTTGCGTAACTATGCCTTCCTTCTCGAGCTGCTCCTTGACGTAGGCGACGACCCCGGACTCGTTGCCGGGCGGGTCGGTGGAATCGATCCGGAGCACCGCCAGGTAGTGGCGCAGCACCTCTTCTTCGAGCGCAGGTGCCTGCGCCGCGAGCCCGACCGTCGCCACGACGAGCAACAACAGGGAAGTACGCAGCTTCTGCATCATTTTTCCCACAACCGGACAGTGGGGACAGTCCCCTGATCCGGATCGACTCAGGGGACTGTCCCCTGATCCGGATCGACTCGGGGGACTGTCCCCCTCTCTCGACTCACCGCGCGCGGGCGACTTCGACCACCGCGTCATACGAGAAGTGCACGAAGCGGTACAACTCGCTCTCGACAATCCGCTCCTGGTCGCTGTGAGCGCCGAAGCCCTTCGGGCCGTCCTCGACGTCCAGCGCCGGGCCGATGCCGTAGCACTGCATCCCCTTCGATCGCAGGTACGACATGTCGGTCGCGCCGGTGCTGAGCGCCGGCAGCGTGATCGCACTGTAGTGCTTGGTGACCATCGACTCGAGCGCCTTGAACGCGTCCGAATCCAGCCTCGCGGTCGGCGTTGGCGGCCGGTTCGCCGAGTTAGCGTTGGCATACTCGACGGTGATCTGCGGATCGTTGACCACCTGGCGGACCAGCTCGAGGAATTTCGCCGGGTCCTCGTCCGGCGCCTGGCGCACGTCGATGTTCGCCGTCGCTTCAGACGGGATCACGTTCGAGCGGTAGCCGCCGTTGATGATCGTCGGCGAGAGCGAGGTCCGCAGCATCGACCAGTGGCGCGGCTCGTTCTTGCGCAGGTAGTCCTGTGCCGGCTTCGCCACCGCCGGATCGGGGCTGAGCGCGTCGCGGTACCGCGCCGCCTCTTCGGGCGTGGAGACCTGGGCCAGCCGCTTGAAGTAGGTTGCGGTCGTTTCGTTGAGCCGGGTCGGCGGCGTCCACTGGGCGATCGCCCCGACCGCCTCGCCGAGGTGCGCGACCGCGTTGTCCTCCAGCGGCACGGAGCCGTGACCGGCCGTGCCCTTCGACGTCAGCTTGATCGCGCGCGGGATCTTCTCGACGGTCTGGATCGACGCGTACTTCACCTTGCCGCCGACGCGGGTGACGTTACCGCCCTCCGCGAAACAGTACTCCGCGTCGATGGCGTCCCAGTGCTGGTTGACCATGAACTGGATGCCGATGCGGGTTGCGCCTTCCTCGCCGCCCTCGGACAGGAAGATCACGTCCCGGTCGAGCGGCACGTTGTTCCGCTTGATGAGCAGCATCGTCATCAGCATCGCGGTGAGGTTGTCCTTGTCGTCGATGGTGCCGCGCCCGTAGATGAAGCCGCCGTTGCGCTCGGCGCTGAACGGCGGGTAGCTCCACTTCTTCGCGTCGACGTTGACCGTGTCGGAGTGCCCGATAATCAGCAGCGGGCGCTTCTTGCCGTTGCCCTTGAGCCGCGCCACGACGTTCGGCCGGTTCGGCTCGAGGGCGTACAGCTGGGCGGGAATGCCTTCCGTGTCGAGCACCTGTTTGACGTATTCGGCGACCGGCTTCTCGCCGCCCGGCGGCGTCCCAGGAGGATCAGTAGTGTCGATGCGGACCAGAGCCTGGAAGTGCCGAAGGGTCTCTTCGTCCACGGCCGACCAGTTGGGCTGTGACGTCGCCTGGGTGGCCGAGAGCGACGCGGTGAGGAGCAGGAGCAACGGCGACGTCGTGCGCATGGGGCGGGATGTTATCGCAAAGGCCCGGCTTGACGCGGGGAGGCTACACTTTGAGTTGAGACATGCCTGCTCAGCCGTGGACGTTCGTGCCTGACCGACGCCCCCCCGACAGACCCTGGCCACGCCGTTCACGACTCGCCATTGCGGCGGCGCTGGGCCTTGTCGCCACTCTTGCCGCCCAGTCGCTGCCGCTCCCCAACACCGCCGGTTCCCTGAAGTTCGCGGCGATCGGCGACAACGGCACCGGCGACACCGAGCAATACCAGGTCGGCCAGCAGATGACCGCCCTTCACAAGACGTTCCCGTACGACCTGGTGATCATGCTCGGCGACAACATGTACGGCGGCCAGTCGCCCAGCGACTTCGTGCGCAAGTTCGAGCGGCCCTACGCCGACCTGCTCAAGGCCGGCGTGATCTTCCGCGCCTCGCTCGGCAATCACGATCGCCCGGAGAACGTCAATTACAAGCTGTACAACATGGAAGGGCAGCGCTATTACAGCTACGTCCGAGGCAACGTCCGCTTCCTCGCGCTCGACAGCACGCAGGTGGATCAGAAGCAGCTGGCGTGGATCGATGCGACGCTGCGCGACGCGAAGGAGGACTGGAAGGTTCCGTACTTCCACCATCCGCTTTATTCGAACGCGGCGCGCCACGGATCGTCGGTTGATCTCCGCGTGCTGCTCGAGCCGCTGTTCGTCAAATACGGTGTGGACGTCGTCTTCTCGGGACACGATCACGTCTACGAGCGCGTCAAGCCGCAGAAGGGCATCACCTATTTCGTGTCGGGCGCCGCTGGCCAGCTGCGGCGCGGGAACATGCGGCCGGACCCTAACGAAACGGCTGCGTACTTCGACCAGGATCAGAGCTTCATGCTCGTCGAGGTATCCGGCGATCAAATGAGCTTCGCGTCGATCGCCCGCAGCGGCAAAGTCGTGGACTCCGGCGTGATTCGGCGGCAGGCACGAGGGACCGCCCAGGGCGCAGGCGAGGAGGATCGCGTGCCAGTCGTGACGGGAGGGCCGGACGATGGCCGCTGAGCCGCGACGGAGCCGGGCCGCGCGTCTCAGGGCGAGCGTCCCACGGATGTCACAATTCGCCCTCGAGCACCTGCTGCTCCTGCCGCTTGGCGCCGGTATCGCGCTCATCTGGGCCAACCTCTGGCCCGAAAGCTACTTCCGCGTCAGCTACGCCGCTGCGTTCGCGGTCAACGACGTCGCAATGGTCTTCTTCTTCGCATTGATGACCAAGGAGGTGGCCGAAGCGACCGCCCCCGGCGGCGTGCTGCATCCGTGGCGGCGGGCCTGGCTGCCGGTGATCGCCGCGATCGGCGTCGCGACGATACCGGCCTGGCTGCACACCAATCTCGTTGACTACTTCGACGAGCCGATGCTGGTCTCCGGGTGGCCGGTGGCGTTCGTGATCGACGTGGCACTCGCGTATTTCGTGGCCCGGCTGATCTTCGGCCCGCGCCATCCCGCCATTCCGTTCGTATTGGTGCTGTCGATTGCCGCTGACGCGCTCGGCTTCGTGGCTCTCGCAATCACCGACCCGACGCCGTTTCGTCCGGCAGGCCTCGCCGGCGTCGTTGCCGCGATTGCCGTGGCCGGGGCGTTGCGGCGAGCTGGCGTCAGGAGTTTCTGGCCGTACCTGGCCGGGCCAGGCACGCTGTCGTGGATTGCGCTGCTGTGGAGCGGTTTGCACCCGGCGCTCGCGCTCGTCCCGATCCTGCCGTTCCTGCCGCACGCGGCCCGCGACCCCGGCTTCTTCGTCGATGCTCCGGAAGGCGCCCGCGACACGCTCAGCCAGTTCGAGCGGGTCTGCCGCTATCCCGCCCAGGCGGCGCTGTTCCTGTTCGGCCTCGTCAACGGCGGCGTCCCGTTACACGCGTTCGAAGCCGGAGCCTGGGCCCTGCCGGTCGCGACGATCGTGGGTCGTCCCCTTGGCCTGCTGGCTGGTGTCGCGTTCGCCCGGGCGATTGGGATGCACATGCCGAACCGGCTGTCATGGCGCAGCCTGGTTCCGCTCGGTTTCGCGACCGTCAGCGGGTTCAGCGTCGGTTTGTTCTTCACGACCGCGCTCATCCCGCCCGGGCAGCTGCGATCGGAGATCAGCCTGGGCGTGCTGTTCACCGCCGTGTCGGGCCCGATCCTCGCCCTCGTGACCGGCTGGCTCACCAGAGCCCGGCACGGTGAAGCGTCGGCGTCGAACGCGTGACCCAGGACCTGGCGCGATCGTCGGCGGGCGCGGCTACGGGCGCTGGATGACGACGTCCGAGGACGCCGTGCTCTCGCCGCAGGCGTTGCGGGCGCGAATTCGCGCGAAGCCAAGGGAGTTCGGATCGATCGTGGGCAGCGTGATGGCCGTCTGATCGCCGCCCAGCACGACCCGCCCGAGATTCGCAGAGCCCTCGAGTGTTCCCGCTTCGATCACGTACTGCTCCACCGATCCTGTCGCCGGAGGCGACCATGTGAGGGTGAACGCCGGATACGTTCGAAGCGTCCACGGTGCCTGCGGCGAACCGGGCGGTGCGATACACCGCGAGGGCGCAATCGTGACCGGGTCAGTCGGGGCGCTGGCACCGCCGTCGGTCACGGCCCGCACCCGTACCTGCCATGGACCAGCCGGAACGCGGGTGGCGAACAGCCGCTCGTCGGCGGTCCTGGCCACAGCCGCAAACGCGCTCGTGCCGGCGGCCGCGGCTTCGATGACGTAACCAGACGGCGCGGGTGCGGTCGTCGCGCCCTGCCAGGTCAGGGTCACCTGATCGTCAACGATCGCAGCGGCCAGTCCAGTCGGCGGATCCGGCGCGGTGGCGACGCCGATGCTGAACCGGACTTCGTTCGAGGACGGGCCCAGCCCCAGGTTGTTCCCGGCAGCAATCCGAACCACGTACGAGCCCGGACCGAGCGGGGGAGAGAGCCAGTCGCGTCGCGTGCTGGCCACGACTTCAGCACTGTCGGACCCGCCGAGCGCCGCACCGCGGATCTCGAAAGCTGTGATGCCGGCGCCGGGCGACGGATCCCACCGAAGGTGAATTCGGTTCGCTTCCAGCGTGCCACGAAGAACCGGCGCGGCGGGCCGTTCCGCTGCCTGGGTGATGCGGATCGAGGTTCCACCGATGGCGCGACTGGTGTTCTCCGGCTGGCTGTTGCTGTTGGCCTCGACCTGCTCCCGAATCGTGACGGCCGCGGTGTGGGGCCCCGGGTTCAGTGCACCTGGCGCCAGCCAGGGCCGGCAGTTCGGCGTCGGCACTACCGGCACGTCGATGACGCCGCCGCGAGCCGGCGCGGTGAGGCCGTCGGGGACCGCGAAGACGCATTGCTGCTCAGTGGTCAGAGATAGCGACCTCTGCGACTGGTACCCAACGTACCCCGACGCGACGTACCGATGCTCATCCAGGTCGAAAACCGAGTAGCTCGTGTTCGACACCGAGAGACCGAGCAGCGAGACCCAGTGCAGCCAGTAGGCATAGCGCCCGTCCGCCGAAAGGTAAAGCGCTATCGGATCGATCCTCCCGCCGTAATAAGGTCCTTCGATCAGCACCGTCTCGGCCAGCGACGGGAGCGCAAAAGTGGACAACCGCTCCGTTCCCGGCAATCCGGAGGTGGTCCGGAATGCGACGAGGGTCTCACCTCGCCACCGCATGCCGCCAAGCGCGTAAGGAATGCTTCCTTGATCGCCACCTGTCGCTGTGTCGAAGATGAGCGCTTGATCGCCGATCGAGATCGCGATGTGTGTGTTGTTGACGGTCGTCGAGCCTGAGCCCTGCATCGTCCGGCTCCAGAGCGCAGCGTCGGTGCCGACGTTGTAGAGCGTGACCGTCGTTTGGGTTGCCGGATAGCGACCGACGATCTCGGTCGCGAGGTACCGCGTCCCGTCCGGTGTGAACTCCAGCGACGGGCCCGAACAGCAGCGAACGCTGCGGACCTCACCCGTCTGCCAGTCGAGCACGGCGTGGCCGAAGCTGCCAGTCACGTGGACGTTCGTACCGGTCGGAGCGACGTACACCCCGGCGACGGCCGTGGCCGGTCCGAGCAATCGATCGAAGGCTGGCGGGGTGGTCGTGAATCGCGCGAGCCCCAGACTCGTTGCGACCAGATAGTACCGACCGTCCGGCGTGAGCGCCCCCGCACCCAGAGTCACGCCGGGAGGGGCGTCGAAGCTGGCGATCGTCGCGCCGACGCCGAGGTCAAGCACTCGCACTGCGTAACGAAACTCGCCGACAACGAAATAGTCTTGGGACGACCATGCCGTCGGCTGGGCCGCTGCCACGCCAGCGATCGACAGCAGCAAGGCCGTTCCCAGCAACCGTAATCCACCTGTCAGCTCGAACATCGCCGTTACTCCGTCGAGAAACCGACGGCCATCTTAGCCTGCGGATTACCGCGTGCTGTAGAGTGGGCCGTCATGCCCCGTGTCATCGTCCTCATTGTTCTGAGCGTTGCCCTGTCTGTTGCCGCGACCAGCGCACGGCAGCAGGCCGCGCCGTTTCCCTTGGAAGAAACGACCATCGCCGCGGTCCACGCCGCGATCCGCGACGGGCGCCTCACCTGCCGGGCGCTGGTTGACCAGTACCTGCGGCGGATCGCCGCGTTCGACAAGAACGGCCCTGCGATCAACGCGATCATCCTTGCCAACCCGCGCGCACTGGACGAGGCTGACGGGCTCGACGCCCGTTTCAAGCAGGGAGGCCTCACCGGGCCGTTGCACTGCGTGCCGATGATCGTCAAGGACAACTTCGAGACCATCGGGCTGCAGAGCGCGAACGGCTCGCTCGCGCTCGAAGGGTTCGTCTCGCAGAAGGACGCCTTCCAGGTGAAGAAGGTGAAGGAGGCGGGCGCGATCGTGCTCGCCAAGTCGAACATGGCCGAATGGGCGTTCTCGCCGTACGAGACGATCAGCTCGATTCAGCCGGGCTATACGCGCAACCCGTACTCGCTCGACCGCGTGACCGCCGGATCGAGCGGCGGCACCGCCGCGGCGGTCGCCGCCAACTTCGGCCTGATTGGCCTCGGCAGCGACACCGGGAATTCGATCCGCGGCCCTTCGTCGCACCAGGCGCTCGTCGGGATCCGTTCGACGATGGGGCTGACCAGCCGGGCCGGGGTGATGCCGCTCAACCTGCTGGCGGACATTGCCGGACCGATCGGGCGGAGCGTGGAGGACGTCGCCGCGGTGTTCCAGGCGATCGCGGGTGAGGACCCGGACGATCCGGCTACGGCTGCCGCGCGAGGCCGCCCGCGCGTGGACTATCGCGCGGCCCTGCAGCGCGATGGGCTGAAGGAAGCGCGGGTCGGCGTACTGCGGCAGGCCTACGAGCGAAGCACTGCGGGTCCTCTGGCGCCGGGGCAAACAGCACCGAAGGACACGACCGACCCCGAGATTCATGCCGTCTTCAATCGGGCCATCGCAGATCTGGAGCGCGCGGGAGCCATCATCGTGAATCCGGCCACCGTTGACGGTCTCGACGCGATTCGCCGCCCACCCGGCGCGGGGCCGTGCATGGGGTTCAAGTACGACATCAACCGCTACCTGGCCGGTCACGGCGATCGCGTGCCGGTGAGGACGCTGGCCGAGATCATCAAGTCCGGGCGCTTCCATCCCACCGTGCAGCGGCGGCTCGAACAGGCGGAGCAGGGGCCGGAGAACGGTCCCGACACGCCGGCGTGCCAGGCCGAGATGGCCTACCGCGAACAGGTACGCCAGGCCGTGCTGAAGACGATGGACGCGTTGAAGCTGGACGCGTTCGTGTATCCGACGTGGAGCAACCCGCCGCGTTTGATCGGCGATCTCAACTCGCCACACGGCGACAACAGCCAGTTCTTCTCGCCGACCACCGGCTTTCCGGCGATTCAGGTGCCGATGGGATACACGCGCGGCGCGCAGCTGCCGGCCGGGATGACGATCTACGGACGCCCGTGGGACGAGGCGTCGCTGTTCAAGCTCGCCTACGCCTACGAGCAGGCGACGCACCATCGCCGCCCGCCGGCAAGCGCGCCGCCGCTGCGGTAACAGCAGGTTCACACCTTCGCCCATGGCAGATCTGCGCTCTCGTTCAAGCGGTCCGAGCCTCGCCTGATGGCCTCGTGAGACCCAGGCTCGCGAAGATCGACGTCAGGCGCAACAGCGTCGGCAGGGCCGTGGTCACGCCGGCCGCCACCGTGACGGTGCTGTCGAACATCTCGCGCTGAGTCGTCATCAGGAAGATCACCACCGCCGTCGCGCCGACGCCGAGCGGGACGCGCAGGTGGTTCCATAGCCCGGGCTCGGTGGCCACCTCGAGCCGGTTCACCTCCAGCCGCCGCTCGGCCGCGAGCACGAAATTCGTGAACGAACGATTCATCAATCGAAGTTCCGGGTCCTTGCGGAGCAGGCCTCGCGTCAGCAGCCCGCGCACGATGTGGCGGCTGCCGCAATTGGCGAGCCCGTTGACCGCGACGTGCTCGAGGACGATCCGCTCATCGCCGGTGCAGCCGCGCCACATCCGAAGGTAAATCGGCCGTGCCCGCTCTTCCACCTCGTCGAGCACCTGGCTGCAGGTGAGATCGCCGGACGTCACCGCCTTCGTCTCCAGCAGGTCCGCGCAGATCCGTTTGATCGCCTCGGGCGACTCCCGCTCCTCGCGCTGCAGGCTGGCGTGGCACCACTCACTGGGCTTGCCCACCCATTCGAGGCGCTGCTTCCATGCTGCTCTCAGCGCCGACCACCACATGGCGAGGCATCCGGTCTCCCCGACAGCGACGGCATCGCGCCAGTCGAACACCTGGAACCGCGCCAGCAGCTGCTCGGCATGCCTGTCGGTCTTGGTCCCCCGCCATTCCGTTGCACTCGCCGCGATCCCCTGTGGCGATACGGTCGACAGCAGGACGACGGTCTGCGACGAGCGATCCATCAGCCCTTCGATCAAGCGCAGCTTCCGGCGCATCACGTCGAGACGGTTACGGAATTTATCGAGATCGGGAATCACCACCGCCCGCGCCGGACCAGCCTTGTCACCTGCGTCCTGGACCTGCCGCCAGGCGGCGTCGAGATTGCCCGACGCGGCCAGCGGGGTGATGAGCAGGGTTTCGCCGCCCTTGATCTGGCTGGCCACCGCCACGGGATCCTTGCAGACCACGAACATGTCCTGCCCGATGGTCCCAAGCAGTTCCCTGATCGCCGGAATCGGCTCGACCACGTCGGACAGGAACAGGCGCCGCAACACGAAGCTGACGCCGCGCCAGATCGCGAACGCGAGGCCGGCACACGCCAACAGCACGCCGACGGCCGCAAACGGCTTGGCAGCGCCGATGGCGCGGCTTGCGGTGAGCGCCGGCAGCACGGAGCTGAGCTTCACCTCGTCGGAAAGACCGGGGCGGCGCACCTTGACGAACAGCCGGCCGTCCTTCGGATGACTCCGCCAGGTGTCGTCATCCGCGTCTTCGTGCGACAGTTCACGCATCTCGACCGAGAACGGCGAAAGGAAAGGCATGTAGTCCTCGAGGGCCATGTGCACGATGCTGCGATGCTTGTGCCGCTCCTCGTCTCCGTCTGGTTCCGTTTCGCGCTTCGTGTCGAAGAAGACGCGCGCGTAGTTGTCGACATCGTCGAGGTCGTGAGGGATCTTGTCGGTGTCTTGCCGCCATTTCGGGCGCGAGGCCATCGCGCGAGCCAGGCCGATCTGGCGATGTTTGATGAACGATTCCATGTGGAGGTCGTGACTGAACGCAACGATGGCGATGCCCGGGACCACGGCCGTGAGCACGAGGCCGACGGCCGCCATGATCAGGTAGTCGCGATTGACCGCCGACCAGTCCGGTGCGAGGGTGTCGATCTTCGGGCGAATCGCGAGCACCAGGATGGTGACCCCCAGGGCGATACCCGGGAGCACGATGCCGGCAGACAGGCGGGTGGTCGAGTCCGCGGTTCCAGCGAACACCCCGAAGACCGCGATGCTCAACGCGTAGAAACCTGCGAGCAGGGGGTACGCGGCACGGCGCTTGGGATCCGGCCACAGCCAGGCCGTGCTGGTCTTGAACACGACCAGCAGCACGACCACGCACGCGGCCATATAGATCGTCAGAAGGACCAGACTGGCCGCGGCCCATTCGAGGGCGAGGGCTCGGGCGTGCTGCTCGTCGAACATGGTGACGATCGACCACCCGTCGATGGCCGAGGGCCTGACGTGAGCCCGATACGGGCGTCCCCAGTAGTCGATGCTCACGTGGCCGGCGCTGTGCGCCGCCATGAGCGCGCGAAGCCGGGGGTTCTGGTCCGCCTCGGCGAGGAAGTTCTCGTTGACGTTGCGCGCGCTGTCCGAATGGAGCAGCACGAGTCCGTCCGCGTCCACGACCGCGAACTCCAGGCCGGCCGGCAGGATCGGATCGATCGCCGAGCGCATCGGGATGGCGATCGAAGCGACGGGCAGATCCTTCCGCGGCAGCGGAATGGCCATCAGCACTTGCGGTTTCGCCGTAATCCATGACCACACCGATTCGATGACGCAGCCTGCTGGAGGGCCGTTGTCTGCTCCGGAACGCCAGCCGCATTGAGGCAGCGGCCATATCCGAGTGGGATTGCCATCGGCGTCCCGGGCCGCGGTCTCGGCGAAGTACGAGCGATCGGCGACGTTGACCGGGATGCCCCGGTCGAGCGGCGCGGCCTTGATTCGCTGATCTCCCTTGTCGTCGACAATGGCGACCGCCGTCGGGCCGGGATAGGGATTTCGTCCGGTGGCGAACTCGGCGGTGATTCTGTCGTTCGCCCAGCACCTGGCACGATCGCTGTTCGTGCCGAGCGGTTCGCAATCCGATCGCAGCAGCGCCTCCGTCACGCGCTTGTCTTGCTGGTAGGCGGCGCTGATCTCCTGGTTCAATCCCTTGTCCAGGGCCGCCGAGAGCCGTTCGAGCTGGTCCTCGACGTCGGCCCGGAGGCTGACGTAGGCGCCGACCGTGACGAGCAGAATCGTCGCCATGGCGATGCCGAACACGCTCGATGCGGCCAGCTGCAGCGCGTCCAGCGCAGACATCCGCTGGCGGAGGCTCGAAAACGCCACCTTCAGGAACACCGCGCTGACGAGTGCAGCGAGTACGGCCACGACCGCCGACAGGACCAGCAGTGGCGAGACGGCGAGCGACGCCGATCGGAGCGCGCTCTCCTCGACCAGGCCGACGATGGCGAGACCGGGGCCAGTGAGGTTGTTGACCGAGCCGACGCCGCGACAGCAGGGCTGCACGAAGAGGTGGTAACGGACGCCGGCGATGGACACGGGGTACTCGGCAATCAGGTTCGCGACGGATCGAAAATCGGCGTTCGTCGTGCTCGCGGGTGGCAGCAGGGTCCCGAGCGGCATGACTTCGAGCTCGGTGCTGCGCGCGCCATCGGCGTAGATGACGCTGCCATTCGGCGTCGCGATCGCGACGGTGTCGAACGCGCGCTGCTTGCGCTTCTGCTTGAAGGTGTCCCCGAGGACCTCTTCGGCCGGCAGCGAGGCGCGTACGCCCGAGTCCCAGGTGAGGACGATCCGGCCGTCTGCGCCCGATAC
Organism: uncultured Acidobacteriota bacterium; assembly: GCA_963709325.1. Lineage (GTDB taxonomy): Bacteria > Acidobacteriota > Vicinamibacteria > Vicinamibacterales > UBA2999 > VFZN01. Next base: position 4,126,133 of record CAVPVV010000003.1, read on the forward strand.
CGTAGCGGCGGCGACGGGCAGACCTTGCGTGCCGCATTCCTTGACTGCCGTCTTCCGGTCGGACAGCGCGGTCTTGATCCACGGCGCAGGGTTCTTGATCCACTGCGGCGGCTCACAGCCACTGTCGGCCTGCGTCACTATCGGCCACTCGTCGTAACGGCGGATGATTCGGGCGCGGGTGGCGATGATGTTTTCTGTCTGGCTTGCCAGCACCGCGAGGAGCCGGAAATTGCGTCCCCGCAGGTACTCTTCACGCGTCCGGACGTTGTTCCAGTAGAGAACACCGAGTCCGGCGATGCCAACGGTCAGCAGCACCGCGCCGGCCGCCGGCAGCTTCCTCCACAGGTCGGTATCGAGCTTCATCGCGGTCCTCCAGGCTGCCCGCTGCCGCCCCTTGCTCCCCGCGGCCGCGGAATGCCATCCGCACTGCAGTTAACGACAGTGCCCGGGACCCCGAACATGTGCGGACCGCGACTTGGGCAACGGTGTGAAGGGCCACCATTCATGCTCCAATAGGCGCCGCATGACACAGCACCCGGACCAACTCGATGCTGCAGCCCGGCGGCGGATGATGATTCGGGCGGTGGCCGTCTCGGCCATTGGCACGACGATCGAGTGGTACGACTTCTTCCTCTACGGCGTGGCTGCGGCGCTGGTGTTTCCGCAGAAGTTCTTCCCGCAATCGGATCCGTTCACCGGCACGCTGCTGTCGTTCACGACCTTCTTCGTCGGCTTCGCGGCCAGGCCGGTCGGCGCGGCGCTGTTCGGCCACTACGGAGACCGGGCCGGCCGGAAGGCCCTGATGATCACGACGATGCTGACGATGGGGCTGGCGACCGTCGGCATCGGGCTCGTGCCGGACTACAGCCGGATCGGGATCTGGGGCGCCGTCGCCCTCACTGCCGGGAGGGTCCTGCAGGGGCTGGCCGTCGGCGGCGCATGGAGCGGATTGGTACTGCTGGCGGGCGAGTGGACCGATCCGGCACGCCGCGGTTTCACCACGAGCTTCGCGCAGTTCGGCGCCCCGGCCGGATACGTGCTGGCCAACGGCGCGCTTGCCGTGATGACCGCCCTGCAGTCGGAGCAGCAGTTCCTGAGCTGGGGCTGGCGCGTGCCGTTCCTGCTCAGCATCGTTCTGGTGTTCGTGGGGCTGTGGATTCGGATGGGGATTGCAGAGACGCCGGTCTTCGCGAAGCTGAAGGCGGAGCAGCGCCTCGAGCGAGCACCGATCGTCGAGGTGCTGCGCCGGAACTGGCGTGAGGTGGTCCTGGCGGCGCTGCTTCGGACCGGCCAGCAGGTGCCGTTCTACCTGTTCGGCACCTACGTCCTCACCTACGGGACGAGCGTGCTCGGTTTCGGGCGAGGACTGATGCTGGTGTTCATCATGCTGATGTCCCTGCTCTCGCTGGTCACCATCCCGATCTGTGGACACCTGTCGGACATCTACGGCCGCCGGACGATCACCGCGATCGGCTGTGTCGTCATGATGGTGTTCCCGTTCGTCTACTTCGCCATGCTCGACACGCGGCAGACCTGGCTCGTGTTCCTGGCGATACTGGTGAGCCTGCCGCTGCACGACCTGCAGTACGGTCCGCAGGCGGCGTTCATCGCGGAGAGCTTTCCGGGCCGTTTGCGGTACAGCGGATCGGCACTGGGCTATCAGCTGGCGTCGATCACGGCCGGCGGGCCCGCGCCGATCATCGCGGCTATTCTGTACCAGACCTACAAGACCTCAACCGCCATCGCGCTCTACATCGCGGCCTGCGCGGTGATCAGCCTGATCTGCGTCGCCTTCCTGCGCGAGCGCGCGGGATCGCTGGACGCCTACTGACGATTCCTCCCTTGAGCGTCACAGTCCCTTGATTCTCAGCGGAATCGGCCAGTGCGCGGCGGCCGAATCGTTGCCGTCCACCCGGAAGAACTGCTGGGTCATCATGCCCCAGTGCATGATCGACCCGTCGGCGAGGACGGCGAAACTGGATTGAGCCGCCGCTAGCACCGATCGCGCCGTGGTGATCAACGGAACGAGCGCAGGCGCAGTGCCAGGGTGGCCGGTCGGCATGCCGTTGCCTTCGCCCCACGAGATGATCGTGCCCGCACCCGTGAGCGCGAGCACATGGCCGCTGATCGAGATCGCGACTACGCCCGACACGCCTGGCACGGCGTCTGGAACCGGGTTGGCCGCACCCCGCTTCACCACCTTGCGGCCCAGGCCGCCGTCACCGAAGCCCCACGTCATGACGCGACCATCGGCAAGCAACGCCGCAGACTGATTCGCGCATGCGCCGACGGCGATCGCCGTAGCGATGCCCTGCACTGTCACTGGGCTGGCGCGCTCCGCGACGCTCCCGTCGCCGAGCTGCCCGTACTGGTTGTTGCCCCAGGTGCGGATCGAGCCGTCGCGCATCAGCGCCAGCGAATGCGTGTCGCCCACGGCGATCGCGGTGACGCCGGTCAGATCCGGAACCCGGATCGGATACGGAACATAGGCCATCGGCTCGGGTGTGCGGTTCACGAAGGGAACGATCGGCATCGCACCGAGCCCGAGTTGTCCCTGCTGGCCGTTGCCCCACGCGAACACGGTCCCCTCCGCGGTCAGCGCCAGCACGTGACGCTCGCTGGCCGCTACATCCGCGACGCGCGGAAGGGGAACCGTGGGCGCCGGCATCGGCCCGGGCGGGTGCTGCTGGGCGGTCACGATCAGCTCGGACAGCGGCGTGTTGCCGAGCAGCCCGTTCCAGTTCGAACCCCAGGCAAGGACGCGACCGTCGGCCGTGACGGCGTAGCCGTTGCCGACGACCGCGATGGCCTTCGCGCCCTTCAGCGCGGTGACCTCCTGTGCGACGTAGCGCGCGATCGGACGGTCGTCGCCGAATCCCAGATCCATGGCCTTGCTGTTCTGGAGGACCGTCCAGCAGCGAACGCGCCCATCCGGCTCGATGACATACGTCGTCGCTCCGTTGCAGAAGAGGCGCCGCAGGCCCGCACCTGGATTCGGCGCGGCACGCAGCAGCCCAGGCAAGGCGGGGACCAGGCCTAGCGCGGTGCGTCGCGTCATCATCGTCATCGCGCCAGCTCCTTCACCATGGCTTCGGCCGCGGCTCGCGCGGCGGCAACCGCTTCGGGGCCGGCCAGGAGGCACTCGGTACTGGCCCAGCCCACCAGAGGAGAGGCCGCCGGAGACATCTCAACTGGCGCGACGAAGCCAACGATGACGCCGTCGAGGGAGCGAACGACCGTGATGGGCGTGCTGAAGTCGACACCGGCGGTCGCCTCGAGAAACCGCTGGAGCTCCTTCCGGACGAACACGCGGGGATCAGCCGGGTAGATCCCGTTCCAGTCGTCGACGGCCGCGGCCGTGCCGGCGGCGTCCTGGTTCAGCCGGGATTCGATTTCATCCCGCCAGGCCTTCCTCAATTCGGGCCCGCCGAGGCGCTCCTCAGCCTCCTTGAATGCGGCAAGCACCGCCGGACGATCCGCTTCGGGCAGCACCGCGATCGCCTTCTTCGACTCTTCGAGGTCGGCGCGCTCCTTGTCGATTCTCTGCTGCAGTTCGGCCTCGACGGACTGGTCGTACACCGCCGCGGCGGCCGGCTTGTGCGCCTGCCGAATCGTGGCGTAGGTCTTCGCAAACGCTGGCGACGTCACGTAGGCGCTCGCCCAGGCGAACGCCGCGGTGACCGCGGTCGCCCGCCCTGGCGCGGGGAGGCGCTCGTAGGCGCGCCGCACGGCGACGACGAATGCTGCGGTTGAATTGAGGCTGCGTGGGTTGGCGCGGACAGCGTCGTCGATCAGGCGGCGAGCGGTGGCCTCGGACACGCCCAGCGGCCCGGCGGCCGTCTGAGCGATGCCGCGCGCACCGGCAGCGGCGATGACCGTGGTCACCAGACCGATCGCGATCCGCCGGAGGGGTAATCGCGGCGAACACATTGCCAGCACCGGGAGGCGGCCGAGTGTAGCACTCTCAGCCAGTGCGCCACGCAGGTGGATGCGTTACAGTCATGGGCCGATGCCGACGACCGATATCGACAAGCGCAACCTCGTCGCCCAGTGGGCCTTCGACGCACGACCGGTGCTGCTGCGGTTTCACCTCTGGCTCGAGGACGTCGAGGTCGAGCGGTCGCAGGCCAATGCGGTCTCGGACCACGCGTTCGCGCCGCGCGGCATTGCCCGCTGCCTGGCGGTGACCTCCGCCGCCACCGCCCTCGGCACGCGGCTCTTCGGTGGATACGGCGAGGGTGCGGGGCGCGACAAGGCCACCTACAACCAGGTGAAGAAGGCGGCCGACGCGATCAGTGCCTACGTGATGAGCGAAGGCTTGTGGCACCTGACGCGGAGCCTGCCGGAGAACCACGCCATTATGGTGTCGCTCGGCGAAGGGCTGATGCCGAAGGCCGGCGAGACGCCGGAGATGGGCGCCAACCCGCTGCTCGGTTTCGGCCGCGTCTACGCGCGCCCCGAAGTGGCGAGCACGGTCGATCGACGGATCCGCCGCCTGCTCAACGAACCCGGACACAGCTTCGATCAGTTCCACGAGTGGCTGCGCGGCCGCGGCATCACGTTGTGGGGCGCCGCCGTGGACACGCTCGAGAACACGTCCCGATTTGCCGAGGGCAAGGACTCGGGGCCGATGGTGGTGATTCACCTGTTCGACTCGCCGCTGGTGCTCTCGCGCCCCTACGAGTCATACATGGGGACCCTGACGGTGCCGCAGCCTGTCGCCGACGCATCGGATCGGATATCGCTGCTCCTCGACTACCGCACGCCGCGCGCCCGGGTCGTCGAGGCGATTGAGGCCGCCTACCCGAACATCCGCCGCGAGCACATCCACGTCTGGACATTGCGGGGCAAGAGTCGCCTCGCGCGGCTCGGCGCGCTGTGGGAGGAGTGGAGCGGACTCGGCGTCCACCTCGTGGAAGACGGATGGCGGACGCCTGCCGGCTATCCGGTCTTCACCGACTCCGGCACCTACGCGCCGACGTTTCTCGTCGGGAGCTGGTCGGATCCGGATGGCGCTCGTCACGTGTTCCTCTGCGACGGCTACGCGGCCACCGCCGAAGCGATGCAGGCCGCGAGCCTCTCGGAAGTGCTCGACGTCGATTGTTCGATGGCCCTCTTCTCCCCGAGCTTCGATCAGCCGTGCCACGTCGAGGGGAAGCTGATGCAGCTCGATCCCGACGGGCCGGATTTCGCGCAACGCGTGGCCCAGGTCCTCGGCGGGCGGGAGGTGGCGGCTGGCAGGGTCCAGGCCTACGCGGAGGCCATCCGCGACGCAGCGGCGTCGAATCTGCCGATGGGCCGGCCCGGGCTGAAACCAGGGGACTTCCTGCCGCAGAAGCAGTGGAGCGTGCTTGCGTCCACCGCCTACATCTGCGACGACCCCTACACCGCGACGCCGGGCGTGGAGCAGCTCGGAGACGGCATCTATCGCGTGACCACGCGACTGGCGACGCGCAAGGCCTCGAGCCGGATTTCGTTCACGTTCCGGCTGATGGAGCGGGTCGAGCAGGCGAAGCACATCTTCAGCCCGCTGCTGGTCCGTTTCATGTCGGGAGTGGATCACACCACGCGCCCGGTCAAGATCTCGGACTCAGGGCGCATCCGCAACGAGTTGCAGACGATGCTGTCGCAGGCCCTGGAGTACGACGGGGATACGGTACGGGTGCATTTCGATCGGCTCGACGAACAGGTCGTGCCGCGCGACAAGCAGGAGATCATCCGTCGCGTGCTGACCTGGTATCGCGCCAACCATCCGGTGTGGTTCGGGTGGCTCGACATCGCCTGACAAGGCAGAAGGCAGAAGGCAGAAGGCACAAACCCATGACGCGACGATGCGTTCTCGCTCTTGCTGCCGCCGTGGCGGCGACGCTCGCGGCGCCGCTGCCGGGCCTGGCCCAGCCAGCTCCGCTCGACGGCTTCGACGCCCACGTCGCCAGCGCCGTGCGTGATTGGCAGGTGCCGGGGCTGGCGATCGCGGTCGTCAAGGACGGCGCCGTCGTCTTCAGCAAGGGCTACGGCGTGCGCGAACTCGGGAAGCCGGCGACGGTGGACGAGCACACGCTGTTCGCCATCGGCTCGACCACCAAGGCGATGACCGCGGCGCTGGTCGGCATGCTGGTGGACGAGAAGAAGCTCGCCTGGGACGATCCGGTGACGAAGCACCTGCCGTGGTTCGCGGTTGGCGATCCCTACGTGACCCGCGAGCTCACGGTCCGCGATCTGCTCACCCATCGCGGCGGCCTCGGCAACGCCGACTATCTCTGGTACGGCCAGGACACCCCGCGCCGGGACATCCTCGAGCGGGTCCGGTTGCTCTCACCGGCCTACTCGCTGCGCTCGTCGTTCATCTACCAGAACGTGATGTACGCGGCCGCCGGCGCGGTTGTCGAGGCGGTCAGCGGCAAATCATGGGAAGAGATGATGCGGACGCGCATCTTCGAGCCGCTCGGCATGAACGAAACGATCGCCACCGCGGCGACGCTCGGTCAACAGCCGAACGTCGCGCAGCCGCACTTCACCGTCGACAAGAAGGTGACGGTAATCGAGAACGCGAGCGTCGGCGGCGTCGCGCCGGCCGGAAGCGTCTGGTCGAGCGTTCACGACATGGCGAAGTGGAGCGCGATGCTGCTGGCCGGAGGCAAGACCAACCCCTCGACTGCGCCCGGGGCCGGTGAGCGAACGATGCTCTCGGAGAAAGCCATCGCCGAGATATTCACGCCGCAGACGATCGTCACCGATGAGGCGTTCTATCCCACCACCCGCCTGACGAAACCGAAGTGGAAGACCTACGGACTCGGCTGGTTCCAGCAGGATTACCGCGGACGCGCGGTGGACTACCACACCGGCAGCATCGACGGGATGGTGGCCATTCACGGCCTGCTGCGCGATCAGAACGTCGGTGTCTATGTGCTCGCCAACCGCGATCACGCAGAGCTGCGGCACGCCCTCATGTTCGAAGTATTCGATCGCTTCATCGGCGGGCCGCGCCGCGACTGGAGCACCGAGCTGCGCGCGCTCTACGACGGCCTCGAGAAGGAGGGCGATGCCGAGCGTCACAAGGCCGAGGCGAAGCGCCTCGCCGGCACCAAGCCGTCCCTGTCACTGGCTGCCTACGCCGGCACGTACACCGACCCGCTCTACGGCGATCTCGTGGTCACGATGCGCCGGCGATCGACTCAAGGCGCAGTATGGCAGCGCCTTCGTCGGACCGCTGGAGCACTGGCACTTCGACACGTTCCAGGCGAAGTGGAACGCGGCCTGGCGGGGCACGAGCCTCGTTGCCTTCGGGCTGGACGAAGATGGCAAGCCGGCCACGGTCGAGGCGATGGGGATGAAGTTCACGCGCGCCAAGTAGGTCCCACACCGCTATCGCGGTGCGGTGCGCCAGGGCGCGAAGTCCTGCCAGATGCGCTCGATCACTTTCGGATCGACGACGAGCGTATCCGCCCTGTCGGGGGCTTTTTCGGAGTAGAGCGACAGCGTCACCGTGCCGCACTCCGGATTCAACGCTCCGGGATCGAAGACGTACAGCCCCTCGCGGACCACGACCGAGTCCGTCACCTGGTGCTCCAGCACCATCGGGTGAATCGGCGTGAGATCCGCCGTGCCGCACGACGCTTTCATCCGGATGAAGCGTGTCTTGAAGTCCTTGAATGCCGGCAGCTCCGCGCCTTGGGTTCGCGCCGCTTCTCGCCCCACCCGCTTCCAGAAGCCTTCGACCATCTTCGGCGTTACCCGGACGACGACGACCGGCGGCCGCTCGCTGAAATACTCTGACCAGGCCCCGAACTCGGTGAGCCGCCCGATCCGCGCTTCGGTTTCAGCCGATCGCGTACTGCGGCCGCCCGTCCAGTCGGCGCGCTGCTCGGCGCGGGCGATCATCGGCGGCGTAATGAACGCGACGTCGAAATCGGGTGACGAGAGCACCGGCGGATCGGTGACGGTCGTCTTGCTGTGCGCGGCGGCCTCGAGGGCGTCGGCGGGATAGTTGCGGGCCGGCTCCAGCGGCAGCGAAGCAGGCGAGGGCGGTGCGGCGCCCTTCATCTTCGCGCGTGCCGCGGCGACAACCTCGCAGAGCACTCCGACGCGGACGACGGTGACGTCGGTGCGTTTTCTCGCTTCTTCGGTCGTCGGAACTGACGTGAGTCCGACCAGCGCCCCAGCCTGGTTGAAGACCGGTCCGCCGACGCCGCCGTAGCCGATGCGGAGGTCCGCCTCAGCGGCCCGTGGCTGAAGTCCGGTCACGTCGCCCGTCACTTGATCCACGCCGGTGCGGAGCGCGGCGGCAATTGCGATGAGCTCCTGGCGGTCGTCGATCGATAGCGTCGGCGGCGGTGGGCACGACATCGGAACCGGCGGGCGCGAACCGACTGCGCCAGGATCGAGCCACGCGACAGCGACGTCGCGCGTGACATCTGCCGCCAGCACCAGGGCCGGCACTTTCTGCGTAGGCGAGACCTGGACCTCGATCGTGTCGGTGGCACCGACGGCCACCCGCGTGGTCGCGATGAGTCCCTGCGGATCGACGACGAACGCAGTGGCGCGAGCCGTCGGCGACCAGATCGCGACGACGCTTTCCTCCCACTTACTGAGATCCGCGGTTGGCTCGCCGCGTGCCGCGCCGGGCTCCGGCGGCACCTCGCTCAGCGGAACCATCTCGGCGTTCTGCGCAGTCAGGGCCAGGGTCGCGCCACGTCCTGCCACGACGTTCACCATCTGCGTCCACTGGTAGGCGTTGCCCTGATGGACGAAAGGGCGGTCCGATTCCACCGTGTAGGACCCGGGCTTGAGCGGAACGTCCAGGGTGCCGTCGGCTTTCGTGAACAAACGGCGCGGTGCGCTGGTGGACGGGTTGTCGCTGATGAGAAGGGCGTGCCGCGCGACCGGAGTGTCCTGCAGCATCACGGTGACGTGCAGGACAGTAGATGGCTGGCCGAACGAGACGACCGGCCAGCACAGGACGACTGCAAGCACCCATGCCCGGCGCATACCACTGATGGTAGCCCGGACGGGTCAGATGCGGCCATTTCTCGAGCACGGCGCCGGCGCTGGAGTGCACCGCGAAGATCGACGTCAAGGGCATCACCGACCCAGGAGGCGCGGTTGGGCGGGTTCTCATACACCAACCCCTGTCGCGATACACTGCCGACACGCACTCTTCGCGCCTGGAGGTTCTGTGCTGACACTCGTCGATCGACGCCTCGTGGCCCTGTCCATCCTGCTGCTGGCCTGCGCTGCCTGCGGTGACCCGGCGCCGGCTCCCGCAGCCGCGGCCCCTGCGGCAGCGGCCCCTGAACTGCCCGCGAAAGAAGCGCTCATCGCGCGGGCCAAGGGGCTGGAATTGAACACGCCCTACGAACCGGTGCCCGGGAACGCACTCGAGCACAACACCTCCGGCTACGCGAAGACGATGTGCTCAGCGGTGTTCATCACCGGGCTCGATCCGGATGTCGCGGCGGAGAGCGTCGGCTACTTCACCGGCCCGTACGCCGAGCGCAAGAAGGTGGGGAAGCCGGTCGTCGATCGCGCGAAGAAGGAAGTCCGCATCTCGATTCCCGACGGGCCGACGCTGACGGCGCGCTACTTCGGCTCTCAGGGTTGCATCACGCTGCCGCCGGGCAAGGACGACATCTTCTTCAAACCCGAGACCGTCAAGCCGAACCTGCCGAACGCGAAGACCACGCCGTGGCCGATGGGCGACAAGCTGCCCGCCGATCCGCTACCGGCTGCCATCGACCAGGCGAAGCTGACGCAGGCGATCGACGCGGCCTTCGAGCCCGCGGAGGCGATGACCTCGGCATTCGTGGTCACGCACAAGGGACGGCTGATCGGCGAGCGCTACATGGACGGGATCACGTCCACGACTCCGCTCGAGAGCTGGTCGATGGGCAAGAGCGTCACGGCGACGATGATGGGCATCCTGATCAACCAGGGCGCCTACACCCTCGATCAGCCGGCGCCGATTCCCGAATGGCAGACGCCGGGCGACCCGCGCCAGCAGATTCGCATCCAGGACATCCTGCACATGTCGAGCGGCATCCGCATCAAGGCGCCGGCCGATCCCGACTACGATCCGAACGGACCGTATCCCGATCACCTCTACCTCTACACGGGCCGCATCGACTCGTTCAAGTACGCGGCGACGCGGCCGCAGCAGTGGCCGCCCAACACCGTCGGCCGCTACCGCAACACCGATCCGGTGCTCACGAATTACCTGGTGCGGCTGGCGATCGAGAAGCGCAAAGAGGACTACCACTCGTGGCCGCAGCGGAACCTCTGGGACAAGATCGGCGTGCGGACGATGGTGATGGAGACCGATCCGTACGGCAACTTTCTGACCCAGGGCTATGAGTTCATGTCGGGACGCGACTGGGCCCGGCTCGGCAACCTCTATCTGCAGGACGGGGTGTGGAACGGGCAGCGCATCCTGCCGGAGGGCTACGCGAAATTCGTCAGCACCATCGCCCCGGCCTGGGCGGCTGACAAGCGGATGATCTACGGCGGGTTCTTCTGGATCAACGGCGCCGGTGAGTTGCCAGTGCCGAAAGAGGCTTACTACATGTCCGGCGCCGGCGGGCAGACGGTGCTCATCGATCCCGTCACACCAACTGGTGGTGGTGCGCATCGGCCATTACAAGGGCGAGGACCCGGGCGACGCGGCGTTCAAGCGAGCGCTCACGCTGCTCTTAGAGGCGGTGCCCGCCGAAAACCCGGTGCGCCAGACATCCTAGACGAGATCGATTCGTCTCGCGTGGCGTTCCTCGTAGCGTCGCGCCATCGACTCGAGCTTCTCGAGGTGTTTCCCGAGGCGATCCTGCGCCTCGCGGCCGGCGCCGGTCGTGAGGCTCCGCGTCAGCGCCTGCCAGTGGCGCACGAGCGGCGCCACCACCTCGTCGCGGTGCCGCCGCACGTCGTAGATCCCAGCTGCGGCAATCTGCTGGCTGCGCCGGCGGAAGCCCGGCACCGCGGTGCCGGGCATGTCGAAACTGGCCGCTTCGGCAGCGATTGCCTCCAGCATCTGATCTGGCGCGATCTCGAGCGCGGTCATGACCAGGTCGCGGTAGAAGACCATGTGCAGGTTCTCGTCGGCGGCGATACGCGCCAGCAGCCGATCGGCGACCGGGTCGCCGGCCAGCCGCCCGGTGTTGCGGTGCGAGACGCGCGTCGCCAGCTCCTGGAAGCTCACGTAGACGATGGAGCGGAGCGGTCCCTTGTCACCCGCGCTCCAGCCGGCCTGCATCGCGGCCATCCGATCGCGCTCGAGCGCCACCGGATCGACGGCGCGGCAGAGCAGCACGTAATCGCGGATGGCCATCGCGTGCCGCGCTTCCTCGGCGGTCCAGCGCCGCACCCACGTTCCCCACGCGCCGTCGGGCCCAAACCGCCGCAGCAGCTCGTGGTGATAGCTCGGCAGGTTGTCTTCGGTCAGCAGGTTCAACTCGAAGGCCGCCCTGGCAGCGGGTGACAGCGCCGACTGGTGCTCGCTCCACGGAGTCCCGCCGTCTCCGGCGAAGTCGCGGCCTCGCGACCACGGGACCCACTCGTGCGGCAGCCACTCCTGCGACGTGGCGAGGTGGCGATTCAGGTTGGCGGCGACGGTCGGTTCGAGCTCGCAGAGCAGCTCCGTTTCGGTCAGCGTCCGCACGTCCAGCTCCTTGCTGTTGCTGCCTACAATACCCCGTGCCCGATCAGACGGTGTCGCTCGACGGCCTGGCCCGAAGCATCCTGGCCCGCCACCCGTATCGCTTCGTGCTCGCCGACGACGATGCGTCCCGTGATGTCGCATATCGGCTTCGCTACGAGGCGGTCGTCGAGCACGGCTGGCGTGACGCCTCGGAGATGGCCGGCCAACGCGAACGGGACGAATACGATCCGCGAGCCGTCCACGTGATCGCCTGGGACCACGACACGCCGGTCGCCACCGGGCGGATCGTCCTCCCGCCCGGCCTGCTGCCAACCGAAGAGGTGTGCGGTATCAAAGTGGAGCCTGCGGGTCGGGTCGTGGATGTCGGACGGATGACCGTAGCCCCGAGTCACCAGAGCGCCGGGCACCCGCTCTTCATCGCGCTGCTGGCGCGCCTCTACCTCGAGGTCCGGGCCCGCGACTACGACACGGCCTGCGGGCTGATGTCGCCGCGCGCCCGCTCGTTGATGCGGCTGCTCGGCCTCCACCTCGATCTGCTCGGCCCCGATCGGCCGTACTGGGGCGAGCCGCGGGCGCCCGTCCGATTCAGCGTGTTCGTGAACGCCACACCGTCGCCGTCGCGTTGGGCGGCTGGAACCTGATCGTTCCTACGCTGGTACACCGTTCGATGATGCGGCCCCGAGCACCAGCGCCGTGTTCATGCCGCCGAATCCGAACGAGTTGGAGAGCGCCACGGGCGAGGCAACCGGCCGCGGCCGATCGACGACGATATCGAGTTCGATCGCGGGATCGACATGACGCACGCCGGCGGTGGGCGGCACCAGCCCGGAGCGAAGCGCGCGCAAAGTCACGATCGCTTCTACGGCACCGGAGCCGCCGATCAGGTGACCGGTGGTGCCCTTGACGCCTGTGACCGGTGGCGCACCTGCACCGAAGAGCCTCCTGATGGCCAGCGCTTCGGAGCGATCGCCGGGAATCGTGCTGGTGCCATGGGCGTTGACATGGCCGATCGCGCCAACCTCCACTCCGGCATCGTCGAGCGCAAGGCGCATGCAGGCGAGCGCGCCGGACCCGTCCTCGTGCGGCGCGACGAGGTTGAACGCATCGGCGGTTGACGCGTGGCCGAGCACGAATCCCCATGGCCGCCGGTCCTCCGAAGCAGCATCGCCGGCTCGCTGCAGCACCATGAATCCGGCCCCTTCGCCCATGACGAAACCGTCGCGGTCGCGATCGAAGGGGCGCGAGGCCTGGCCAGGGCAGCCGACGTTGCGGCTCATCACGTCGAGGCGAAGGAAACCGGCGAGCGCGCTGTAGGTGAGCAGCGAATCGGCACCCCCGGCGAGCACGAAGTCCGCGGCACCGCGCCGCAGCAGCTCCACACCCTCCGCGATCGCAGTGGCCCCCGATGCACAGGCGGTGGAAACCGTGAGGCAGGGTCCGGTCAAGCCGAAGCGCATCGAGAGGAGGCCAGCAAGGGCATTCGGCATCATCATCGGAATCGCCACCGGGCTGATGCCGCGCAGCCCGTGCTGCGCGAGGCGGAGGTGCTGATCCTCCTGGACCGCGGCGGCGCCGAGCCCGACGCCACACACGACGGCACACCGATCGGGAGGCGGGCGCCGACCACCCGCGGCGTCAACCGCGGCCTGCGCCGCGGCAAGGCCGAGCTGATGCGCGCGATCGAGACGTCGCCGCTCGACCGGCGACAGATACGCTTCGGCGTCGAATCGGGCCCGGCTGACGAGCAGGCAGGCATCGCGCGGAAGCCGCTCGTCGAAGAACGGTTCCGCGGTCGTCCGCGCCGCGCAGAGCCCGTCCCAGAGCTCGTCGATCGTGACACCACCGGGCGTCACGACACCCGCGCCGACCACCGCGATCGGTTCACGCCCGCCGTGCGGCACGACCGGCCTTCACGCGGTCGTCCACTGGCCGGCCATCTCCAGCACTGAATTCAGCCGGACCGGATCGACCAGCGTCCCGATGCCCGTCGCGAAGAGCCGCGCCCGCAGTCCCGGGTGACCGAACATCCGCCCCGGTCCCCCGCTCAGCTGATCGGCGTTGGTCTGCCGAAGGTCGCCGTTCAGAGTCGGGAGCCCGCGGCCAGGCGCGAACACGGTGACGATGTCCTGCAGCGTGACGGCGAATTGCGCGACCGGCGTTCCCACCCTGAACGAGTCCGGGTCGCCAAAGGACGCGCCCGGCGTGCTGCGCTGGTAGATGGTCAGCGTGCCTTCGATGTCGATGGAGTGCACGCTCTGATCGACGGTGCGGCGTACGAGCTCGCCGGCTGCGTATGCGGTCAGTAGCGCCGTGGTGTCGTTCTGGGTGGCGGAGGCGAAGAGATCGGCGTCGGTCGTTCCCTGGGCGGCCGTGAGATAGCCATAGCCGACGAAGTGCTCGCCGGTCTCGCCGGTCTGGGCGAAGCGGGCCCGGAACTCGGCGGCAGTGCCGCCCTGCGGCGCCACGCCGACGATGCGGCCTGATGAGCCGCTCTGTTCCGCCGCGGCTCCTGCCGGAACAAGCCCCGCGCCGGCCACCGCGCCGGCCGCAGCCAGCATCTGCCGCCTGGACATTCCACTGTCGCGAGCGGTGTCGTCGCTGCTCAGGGGGGTGCTGTCAGTGTCATGCGCCATCTGAACCTCCTCGAACACGAGTCTGGGGGGACGACTGTCGCGGCCTCCTACCAGCGCAGCACCGGCCGCCGGTGCAGAACGACGCGGTAATTCGTGATGATGTTGGTGCGAAACTGTACTTCCGACGATATCAGGTAGCGCTGGAACCGCCGCACGGTGTCCGCGCCGGCAAGCCGCGCAGCCTCGGTTTCGTTCGCCCGGAGGGCCAGCAGCCAGAGCCGGCAGGTCCGAGCGAAGTCTGCGGCGTCCGAGCGGAGCGCTTCGACCTCGAAGTACGGTTCGAAGCCGAGGACGAGCTCGGACAGGTGCGGGCAGATCGACTCGGGGTAGATCGACAGCACCGAGTCGCCGAGCGGGCCGCGGCCGAGCGGCGCCGCGGTGTCTGGCGCGCCGTCGTGGGCGATCGTCTCGAGCCCGAGGCGGCCGCCGGGCACGAGCCAGTCGAAACAGCGCGCGAAGAACTCGCGATAAGCGTGGACACGTTCGATGCTCGACGTTCCATCGCGGGCGAAATGTTCGAACGCGCCGTACGAAACGACAGCGTCGTACGAGTGCGCCGGCCTGTGATCGCGCCAGTGCTCGAGCCTGATGTCCACTCCTGTTGTCGCTTGCTCCCGGGCGTACTCGTGCTGGGCTGCGCTGAGCGTCAGGCCGACGGCGAGCGACGCTCCGTGGTGCTCGACGAGGCGCCGCGCGTTGAATCCCCAGCCGCACCCAACGTCGAGGACACGGTTGCTGGACGCGTGCATCACCTGACCGGCGAAGTAGTCGATCTTCCGGTGCTCGGCCGCATCAAGGTCCGCGGGATCGTCAGCCGGCGACGACCACAGTCCCGACGAATACATCATCGTCGGCCCGAGCCACAGCCCGTAGAACGCGTTCGAGACGTCGTAGTGCGATCGAATCGCGGCCGGTGATGCCCCGGTTGGAGGGGTCCCGCCAGGAGATGTGGCGGGCGGATTGGGAGCAGCGGCCAGGCGTGACGGAGTGACAACCGTGGCCCACTGCTTTGGCTGTGTGCGCTTCTTCAGGATCACGCGGTAGAGCGAGTCTTCGCGCCTGCGGAAATACACTTCGCCGGCACTGAAGTATTGGGAGAACGTCTTCCACGTGTCGTTTCCGACAAGCGCTCGGGCGCGTGCTTCGGCGGCCCGGTAGGCCAGGCCCCAGGCCCGGAACGTCCGGCTGTAGTGCTCGGGATGATCGAGGAACGTCTCGAGCTCGAAGTGCGTCTCCCAGCCGAGCACGAGCTCGGACAGCGAGGCGGGCATCGACTCGGGAAAGATGTCCACGCGAATCAGCTCGGACGAAGCGCCACGGCCGGCGCGGCTGCCGTCGTGTCCGACGTTGTCGAGGCAAATCAGCTGCAGCCCCAGGCGGCCGCCGTCGCACAGCCACCCGGCACAACGCTCGAAGAAGGAGCGGTAAACGGCGACCTTCTCGTCGGCATCGAGCCGGTCCGATGCGAGGTGCTCGGTCGCCTCGATGCAGGAGATCGCGTCATACGGCCGGTCCGGCTCGTGATCCACCCAGCTCTCGACATGGAACGTCACGCCAGGCACCCCGCGGCGTCGCGCGATGTCGGCCTGACGTCGGCTCAAGGTCAGACCGATGCCGTTGGCCAATCCGTGAGTGGTTACCGAGCGGTGGAGCAGGGCTCCCCATCCGCAACCGATGTCGAGGAGGTGTCCATCTCCGAGGCGAAGCGCATTCGCGAAGAAATCGAGTTTCCTGGACTGGGCCGCGGCGAGCGAATCGGAAGCGTCGGCGGCGTCCCACAGCCCGCACGAGTAGACGAGGTCATCACCGAGCCAGAGCCTGAAGAACTCCTCGGGCAGGTCGTAGTGGTGGGCAATCGCGGCGGGCGACGTGCCGGCGGCGCGGAGGGCGGTGGCATCGAGCACGGTCGGCCCTTCAGGATTGGACGCCGAGCTCGGCTTTCAGCTGGGTCGCGACATCGCCGACGGTGACGACCCCGTCGAGGCGCCGGAGCGCGTCAACCGGCAGATCACGCCCGACCTGGATTTCCACTTCGACGAGAATCTCGGCGGCGGAGAGTGAGTCGACTCCGAGATCGGCGAGCCTGGTGTCCGGCTGCACACGGGCAGGGGCAACGTTGCAGACCTTCGCGACGGCGTCACGGAGAAGGACGTCGAAGTCCACTAGTGGCCTGGCCGGCTGGGGGGGCTGCGCCGAGCGCGGCGCGCCAACCGGAGGCCGCAAGTCTAGCAGGTTGCCGAAGAGCCCGGCAACCTGAAGGCAGAAGGCAGAAGGCAGAAGGCACAAAGCCAAAGGCAGAAACGGCGCACTCAGAATCGTCTCGGGCGTGCCTTGAGCCCTCCGGCTTGTTACCTTCTGCCTTTTGCCTTCTGCCTTTTGCCTTTTGCCTTTCTGACCCGGCGCCGGTTAGCCGCCGGTCAGAACCTCGGCACCCAGCTCCAGGCCGCGCCGAGCCCGTTCTCGCCGACGTCCACCGCCCTGGTGTACGCACACGACGGCGCCGATGGATTGCTGGGCGGCGGGCAGTTGAGGACCGGCAGGAAGATGCGCGCCCTCAGGTCGCCGCGCCAGCCATTCTGCCAATCCGCCCCGACCGCGAGGAGATCGTTGCGTGTGGCCTGCATCGCGCCGAGGCTAGCGTTCGGGAGGCCCTTGGAGGCCACGAGGTTGAAGAACCACGTCCGCCACTGCTCCTTTGTCCAGTACACGGGCGGCAGCGTGGACACCGTGAGGGCGCGTTCACCCGACGTCGCGGTCCCTCCGCACCCGAGCGCGGCGTAGACAGTGATGTAGTAGGTGCCGATGGCTGGCGTCGCCGTCAGGCTCGTCTGCGTCGGCGGCAAGGTGAACGTCGCAATCGCCGGACCGCCAGGGCTCATCGCCGCCCGAACTCCGTACGCGGTGGCCCCCGGGAGCGCCGGCCACTGGATCGTGACCGCCGCGGTCGTGTCGATCTGCAGCGGGATCGGAGCTGTCGCGCTGCAGCCGGGGAAACTCAGCGTCAATTCGTTCGAGGGAGCGCTTGGGCCGGCCGGACCGGAGCCGACCACTCGCACGCTGTAGGCCCCCGACGGTACGTTAGGCACGTTCACTGACCGGCCGACCGGGATCGCGACCTGTTGCGCAACCCCGCCGCCTGGCCCGGTCAGTATTTGCGCGGCCATCGATGACAGACCGACGGTTGACGCCGGCAGGTCCCACACCAGCAGTGCGGCGTTTCCGCTCTGGATGACGCCGAGGTTCGTCGGCGCAGGCGTGCTGACCGCGACGGGCACGGTCACCTGGTTCGACAGCGGGCCGACCAGCGAGCCGGCCCGGCCGCGCACCTGCACCTGATAGAAGCCGGGCGCCACTGCGCCCGAGATCGAGAGCACGTTGCCGACACCAATCGGGTTTGCGACGCCGACCACGATCAGCTCGTAGCTGGTCGCGCCCGCGGCCGGCGTCCAGCTGAGGGTGAGAGTGGTCCCGCTGACCGAATAGCTGAGGATGGGGGTGATCGATTGCGCCCTCGGCGCGACCGATCCGGCCAGCAGCATTACAGCGCACACGCTTGCGATCGTTCGGACAGAAAACATCAAGTACCTCCCGGCGAGGGGAACGGGTGAACGAACCGGGCAGAGGTGGGAGAGTGGCCCGTGCCGATGGCCGAGTCTAACATGAAGGCAGAAGGCAGAAGGCAGAAGCGCGAAGGTCGAAGGTCGAAGGTAGAAGGCAACACGTGCTGATCCCGTCGGAGATCGAAGAGTACCGGGACGCCTGGTGGCGGCGCGAAGCGACGCGGCAGATCACGACCGCGTACGAACTCGAGCGCTTCGTCGAGGACGTCGGATTTG
Organism: uncultured Acidobacteriota bacterium; assembly: GCA_963709325.1. Classification (GTDB taxonomy): domain Bacteria; phylum Acidobacteriota; class Vicinamibacteria; order Vicinamibacterales; family UBA2999; genus VFZN01. The sequence goes on from CAVPVV010000003.1 coordinate 4,144,246, forward strand.
CCTCATGTCTCACCGACGCGCGCCGTCCGGGGCCGTCGGCGTACGTGGCCGTCTGCGGGCGCCGCGATGCGGTCTTGCCCAGGCACGTGCAGCACGACGAGGAAGCGTCGCTCACGTGGACGCTGAAGGACGAGGTGATTGCGCGCGGCCGCGTTTATTACGCCAAGCTGGCCCGCGGCAAGGCGACCTTCGTCGCGCCGAGGCTGGTGCCGCATTTCAACGCGGTGTGGGGCATGCGCCGGGCCGAGGAGTCAGGCCGGTTGAGCCGAACAGCTCAGGCGCTGCTGCGGGTCCTTCGCCGGGAATGGGACATGGCGACGGCGGAGCTTCGCGTGGACGCGAAGGTGAAAGACCGGGCTACGTTCAACAAGGCGCTCGACGAGCTCCAGGCCGCGATGCTGGTGATCCCGAGTGCCGTCTACTACCAGCCGAAATTCACGTACGTATGGAGCCTGGCCATCTCGCGGTTTCCCGATCAGCTCCGGGCCCGTGTCAGGCGAGAGGTCGCGCTACGCGAGATCGCGCGGGCGTTTCTCGCCGGCGCCGGCCTGACGGTGCCGGGAGAGCTTGCGCGGGTCACCGGTCTTTCGCGCCCTGAAGCGGGCCTGGGCAATCGCGCCCTCGTGGCAGAAGGCTACGCGCTGTCCCCGGCCCGCGGCGTCTACCATCTGCACCCACCCGGCGCGTCGGCGGCGGCGGGTGCCGACCTCACTTGATATCGACCAGCGCGACACGGTTGACCCCGCTGCACGCGAGCACCAGGTCGCCCTCTTTCGTCCGCATCATGTTACGGACCACGCCACCGCCGGACGGAATCGCCCAGGTCTGGAATTTCTCGGTCTTCGGGTCGAAGCGGACCAGCGTGTTCGGCGTCACCGCCGACTCGCTGTACCAGACGATGTCCTTCTCGGTGGCGATGCCGTAGGGCTGCGACTTCGGTCCGCTCGGCGACGCCCACTCCTTCACCGCCCCGGTCTTCGGATCGAAGCGCCCGAGGTAGCCCCGGGCGAAGTCCGTGTACCACACCACGTCGTCGGAGGTGAGCGCGATGCGTCGCGGCCGGGCGGCCGGATCGGGCAGCGGGTACTCCTTGATTTCCATCGTCTTGGGATCCACCGAGGCAACGCGGTTGCCGCGGAAATCGACGTACCAGAGCACGCCCTTCGAGTTCACCTGGATGCCGTACGGGTAAGCGGGATCGCTCGGCGCCTTGACGATCTTCATCTCGCCCGTGGAGGGCACGAGCCGCCCGACGTAGCCCGACTGGATCGTGAAGAACAACGTGCCATTGGCGTCGAAGATCGGCGTGTGCGGCCCGCGGGCGCCCGGTTCCTTCAGCGGGTACTCGGTGATCTCGCCGGTCTTTGGATCGAGCTTGCCGACGTAGTTCTTGTTGATCGCCGTGAACCAGATGTTGCCGGCCTGGTCCTCGACCAGGCCGTGCGGTCCCGAGTCCGCGGTCTTGAGCGGAAACTCCTTCAGATCTCCGCTCTTCAGGTTGAGCCGCCCGAGACGGCTCGCGTACTGCCCCGTCCACCACAGGTTGCCATCCGCCGTCGAAAGCGGATCGTGCGGCCGGGAGCCGAGCGTCGGCACCAGCCATTCCCTGATCTCCACCTGGGCCGAACCGGGAATGATCTTCGCGGCGACGCGATCGGTTGGCGGGAAGCTCTTCGCGAGATAGTCGACGATGGTGGTGCGCTCAGGGCCGGGAAGCGCGACCATCGACTGAATGAGCGCCTCCCACTCCTCGCGGGTGTTGCCGCCGGAGTTGGTGATGAAGTTGAGGCCATGGCACTTGGAGCAGGTGGTCTCGACCGCGTCCTTGCCGGCGCCCTCCGGCAACGGCGGCGGAGCAGGCTGGCGCTGCTGTGTGTGTGTCGTCGATACCAGGAGTGAGCTGACGAAAGCGCCGGCGACGACCGACATGAGCGATCGCTTTAACATGACGTCTCCCTCACTAGGGTTTCGGGATCCGAAGTGTAGCGCTGATCATCGCACTGCCGCTGGCGGCGTAGACAAGGGTCAGCGGATGGAGCGTGGCCGGCCCGACCCGCATCGCCCCGAGCCACAGGACATCGTCTATGCGGCCGGTCCAGAAGGCGACGCCGAGCAACGCTACGATCGCGATGCTCGTCGGAATCGGGGTTCCCTCGAAGTATTTCACCTTGCCGGTCTCGGGGTTGGCGAGCGCCGTTGCCGTGACGTTGAAGCGCGCCAGCCGGCTGACGCCGCAGACCACGAAATAGATGAGGATCAGCATGTCCCAGCCGCCGCGCAGCCCGAGCGTGAAGCCGAGCACCGCCGGCGCGACGCCGAACGAGATGACGTCGGCCAGCGAATCGAGATCGGCGCCGAGCACCGACTGGTGCCGCCGATCGAATCGGGCGACGTAACCGTCGAGCACGTCGAGGACGAGGGCCAGCGGGAGTAGGACGAACGCGATCCAGAGAAACCGTCGCTCGTCGGTCGCCACATAGTCGAGGCAGAGGAAGATGGCGGTCGTGCCGCAGGCGGCGTTGCCGGCGGTCAGGACGTCCGCCGGCGTGTACGACCGCAGCATCGAAAGATGACGCCGCCGCTCCATGGGGACAGCTTAGCGCTCGATCAGGACAATGTTCGAGTTCTGCTGCAGACGGTCGAACACGATTGCGGTTCCATCGGGGGTGACATCGAAGGTCTGAATCGTGCCCGCATGGTCGAGGTGCGCGAGCTGTCGCCGCTCGCCGGTCTGCACATCGACGAGCCAGAAATCACGCGCGTGAATGTCGGGCATGAAGACCAGATGGCGGCCGTCGGGAAGGAACCGATAGCCGCCCGGCCTGACCCGCACGTCGGCGACGTCTACGGCCGTGCCGTCGGGCCGCACCCCTCGAATCGCGACCTGGCCCACCAGCGAACGTCCGGCGTAAACGATGAGGTCACCCTGCCTGGACCACACCGGATTCACCCACGGTCCGTCGAGGAGTCGCTCGGGCGGCCCGCCGTCCACCGGGATCTTGAACAGCGCGTTCCCGTTCCTGTCCCGGCCGCCGGTAACGAGCCAGCGTCCGTCGGGTGACCAGTCCACGGGACTCTGCCCGGCCGCCCCCTGAATGTCGATGCCCTCCGCAATCACGCGCGCGTTCGTGCCGTCATCGGCCATGATCCACACGCGAAGCTGGCCGGCCTGCCGCACGACGAGCGCCAGCCGGTGTCCGTCGGGCGAGACCGCGACCGGTCCGAAAGCGGCGCCATCGACGTTGCGCCAGATGTGAGCAGCGCGTCCATCCTCGACCCTCCACAGTCCGTCGGCGCTGCCGCGATCCGAGAGGTAGAACAGCGCCGACACGGGCGAGAAACGAGGCCCCCAGGCCGTCCCCGCCGGCGCCGGCAAGTCGACAGGGCGCGCATCGCCCTCGTTTGCCACCGCTCTGGCGATCGGCACGCGCCACACGCCGCCGCTCGGACTGGCCACGGTCGCGACAATCCGGCGGCCGTCCCGGCTGGCCGCCACCGACGCGTACTGGTCCACGCCAGACGGTACCCGTCGCGCGGCGCCGCTCGTCAGATCGAGCTCCCACAGCCAGGGTCCGGTCCCGTCCTCAGCGCGGGCCGTGTAAAGAAGCGTCCGCGTGTCGAGCGGCGCGACGAAATTCACCGCCGCGTGCTGGCGGGTGATCGGTTCCGGCAACCCGCCGGAGGACGGCACGCGCCAGATGTCGATATCCATCTCGTCCTGCGGCTCGGAGCCGCTGACGAAGTAGATCCACCGTCCGTCGGGCGACCACGCGGGATTGTTGCGGCGCAGTCCCTTTTGCGGCGGCACGAGCTCGCGGCCGTTCATCCCGCTGCGATCCGCGACGTAGAGCGGGTCGTCGCCGTCGCCTGGCTTCTGGAAGTAGACCAGCCGCGTGCCGTCCGGTGACCAGGCGGGGGTGTTCGCGAAGGGGCCAAGAAAGGCTCGCGGCGTGCCACCGGTGGACGGCATGAGCATCAGCGCCGCGCGGGCCGCCGGATTGAACCAGATCTCGGAGCCGTCGCCGGAGAATCCCAGTTTGCGCACGATCAAGCCGAGCGGTGCGAGAGGCGGCACGTTGCGCGTGAGGTTGGTGAAGTGGCCAGTTCCGATCTGCGTCAGCCAGATATCAAACTCGCCGTCGTGATCCGACAGGAAGGCGACGAACCGGCCATCCGGCGAGATCTCGGCGCCTTCTTCGGCACCGTCCCAGTTCGTGAGCGACAGGAACCGGGCCCCGGCGAGCGCGCTCTCCGGTCGACCACCACGCCCGAGCGCGGTCGCGCCGATAAGCGCAGCCAGGGACAGCACCGCCGCCGCGACCGCGATCAGCAGGAGCGATGATGCGGGGCGGCGAGGCGCGCTCCTGGTTGGCGTGGCGGCGGGAGCCGTGTCGAGCGCCTGCAGCTCGATCCGCGCGTCGCCGATGTCGCGCAGCCGATCGCGCGGGTCCTTGACGAGCGAGCGCCGCAGCAGGTGAAGAATCGGCGCCGGCGTCTCCGGTTGAAGGGCCGACCAATCGGGGTCGCGTTCGAGAATGCTGGCAATCGTGTCGGCGACGGTCGCGCCGGGGAAGGCGAGGCGCCCGGTGAGCATCTCGAAGACCACGCAGCCGAAGGCCCAGATGTCGGCACGCGTGTCGACGGCGAGCCCGCGCGCCTGCTCGGGACTCATGTACGATGCCGTGCCGAGGAGCAGCCCCTGATGCGAATCGGTGAGCGCCGGCGAGGTGGGTGTCGGGGCCGGCTTGGCGAGGCCGAAGTCGAGCACCTTGACGAGGCCTGACGGCGACACCGTGATGTTCGCCGGCTTCAGATCGCGATGGACGATCGCCTTCTCGTGGGCCGCCTCGAGCGCGCGGGCAATCTGGATCGCGATCGGCACCGCATCCTGAAGCGGAATCGGCGCGTCGGCCAGACGATCCGCCAGCGTCGGCCCGTCGACGAGCTCGAGCACGAGCGCCTGGATTCCGCCAGCCTCCTCGACGCCGTGAATTGTCGCGATGTTCGGATGATTGAGTGCGCCGAGGACCTGCGCTTCACGGCGGAACCTGGCGAGGCGGTCCGGATCCAGCGCGAACGGCGAGGGCAGCACCTTCAGCGCGACGTCGCGGCCGAGCCTCCCGTCTCGCGCCTGGTAGACCTCGCCCATCGCGCCCGCGCCGATCAGCGCGACGACCTCGTAGGATCCGAACCGGCCCCCCACGCCCAAGGTGCCCCACAGGTCGGAATCTTCCATCGCGCGCTGGACCGGATCGAGGAGCTCGGAATCGTTGGCGTCAGACGCCAGCAGCGACTCGACGTCGGCGCGCAGTGCCTTGTCGCCCCCTGTCTCCGCGTCGATGTACGCCGCCCGTTCCGAGGCCGGCCATTCGATGGCCGCCAGGAAGATCGCCTTGACGAGTCGCCAGCGTTCGCTCGTCATGGTCGCGCGTCGGCGCCGAGCTCGCGGGCGAGCCAGGCCCGCGCCGCGGACCATTCCCGTTTGGCGGTCGCGGGGGATACCCCGAGGACGCCGGCTGCTTCTTCGATGGTGAGCCCGGCAAACGCACGGAGCTCGACGATCTGTGCGAGGCCGGAGTCGAGTTGCTGGAGCTTGTCCAGTGCGTGATCGAGGTTGAGCACCGACAGTTGGGATGCCCCAGCCACGTCTCGCGCGTCGTCCAGCGCCACATTCGGTACCCCGTCGCCGCGTTTCTCCGCCGCGTGTCGTCGCGCGTGGTCGACGAGGATACGCCGCATCACCTGCGCGGCGACCGCGAAGAAATGGCCCCGGCCGTCGAAGTCCACCTGGCGTTGATCGACGAGGCGCAAGTAGGCCTCGTGCACCAGCGCGGTGGGTTGGAGGGTGTGGTTGGGACGCTCGCGCCGCAGCTGCCGTGCCGCGATCCGGCGGAGCTCTAGGTAGACGAGGGGCAGGAGCTGGTCGCGTGCGGCAGGATCGCCGCGGCTCCAGTCGGCCAGTAGCGCCGTGACGCTGCGGGAGCCAGTCATCGAGCGTTGCCGGGCCCTCAAGCGCGACCTGAGGGCCGAGACGCCGCCAGCATACCGGCGGTTCGCCGGCGGTCGCAAGTAACCCGACCGGCTGGTGAGCCGATCCCACCCCTCGCTGCGCGATCTCCAATAGAGGGGTGCCCGATGTCGATCGCGTCGATTTTGCCGATGTGCCTGCTGATGGCTCTCCTCGTCTTGTCGATTGCCTGCAGCGAGGCGAGTTCCGCGGCATATAGCCCGTTCGCGCCGACGCCGCCGGTCGCGGCCCTCCCTCCTGCGGCGCCGACGGCGCGCGACGCCGTAACGCTGGAGATCGGTCAGAGCGTCAGCGGCACGCTCACGTCCAGCGATCCCTCATGCGGGGTCGAGCTGGGTCTCGACGCGCCAGAGCCCTGTCAGCTGTTCGTACTCGCCGTCCGAGAGGGGGGATTCGTGACCGTGCACGTCTCGACCCAGGACGCCGGCCCGCTCTCGCTGCGCGTCAACCAGACCCGCAAGTGGGGCCAGGAGCTGAGTGTGACCATCGAGGTTCGCGAGGGTTTCCGCTACGAGATCGGAGTCGCCCTGCACGACGGCCCGCACGCCGCCAGCCAGCGGTTCGAGCTCACCACGTCGTTCGAAACCGACTGAGGGTGACGAAGGAGGAGTGATGCGAAGGCTATTGCCACTGCCCCTTGTCATCGGCGCAATCTACGCGGTGCTGCCTGGTGGCTCGACAAAGGGCGAAGCGGCGCCCCAGGGCCAGCGGCCGCCGGTAAGCTGGGTCCAGGCAACCTCCCCGACGACACTGGCGACGTTCCCGTTCGACTCCGAGGGCCTGACGGTCGATCCCGGGACGGCGACGCTGTACGTGGCCGAGTCCCCCGATAACGCCGGCGAGTGTCACGTCCGCAGCATCTCGATGAGCGGTGTCGTCACGAGCATCGGGGTAGTGCCACGGATCAACGGCGCGGCCTGCGCGCCGCGCGGGCTGGAGTTCCGCGACGGGATGCTCTTTGTCGCCGACCAGGCCGCCGGCGATGCGGGCTGGGTCTTCCGGATGGACCCAGCCACCGGCCAGGCGGACATCTTTGCCAGCGGCGTGCCCGGGGCCAACGGGATCGCGTTCGACGGGCATGGTCACCTGTGGATCACCGACAGCCTCCGCGGCCAGGGACGCGTCTACCGCCGGCACGCCGTCACCGGAACGGTGGAGGAGATTCTCCGCGTGCCGCCGGTCGCCAATGGCACCATGTATGGCGGTCTCGTCTCCGCTCCGTCGACGTCGGGTGTGGGCCGGCAGATCATCAACGTGCCGCTCGGGACTCAGAACGAAGTGCGCCAGGCGGCCAACGGCATCGCCATCGTCGGACGGGGATCGGCCGCGACGCTCTACATCGCCGACACCGCACGCGGTGCCCTCTGGGCCGCGGCACTCGACGAGCGCGGCAACCTGGTGCCCGGCCAGACCGGATGCAACGGCAGCCTGCAGCCGGACACGCTGTGCGAAGACGCGGTCTTCGTGCAGCACCCGCGGCTGGAAGGCGCCGACGGCATCTGGGTGGATCTGGACGGGACGATGTGGGTCGCCGCCAACTCACGGCAGGGCATTGTCCGTGTCGATCGCCAGGGCCGGGTCGCTGAGCTGTTCCGCAACCCCTTGAATGCGCAGCTCCTGCGCAGCAGCGCCGACACCCCTGAGGGCGACACGCACATTCTCGAGTACCCGACCAACCCGGTCATCGTGCCGGCGATCGGATCGCCGTATGGGCGGCGGCTCTGCGTGACCAGCAGCGACCGTCCCGGGCGCGATAACTGGCCCGGCACCGTCGGTGAGATCGGCGGCCCGGGCCGGCCAAAAGGAAAGGTGTCGTGCTTCTGACCGCCGCTAGCTGAGGGGCGGCCCAGGCGGAAGCGGGAAGCGGGACCGCGGCCGACCGCCCCACGAAGGCATCGCGCTCTTCGGCGCGTGCTCCTTCGGGTTCTCGAGGTACGATGTCGCGCTCGGGCTGGCGGTGGTGCGCGTCGGTGAATCGATGGCGGTCGTTCTGAAGGGAGCGGCCGGAGCGCACGCGGTGAAGCGCGGCGCCGACCGACGCAGGGGTCCAGCTACCGCGGTGACCTGGCGGTAGTCTCGAACACCGGCGGCGCTTGCGGAATCGCGGCGCCGTCGTGGCGCGGCTCCGACGCGCCGAAGTGGACGCCGCCCGGTCCGTCCATCACGGCCTGTCCATAGCCGAACGTCCCACTGCGCGGCTCGGCCACCTTCAGCACGTGCCCGCGCGAGGTCAACGCGGCCCGCGTCGCCTGCGGCACCAGCGCCTCGATATCCAGGTCGCACCCCTCGAACGTGCCCTTCGTGAAGCGCCCCGCCTCGAGCGCCTGCTGGATCGTGAACCCATGGTCGACGATGTTCGACACGAACTGCGCGTGGGCCTGGCCCTGGTTCCAGCCCCCCATGATGCCGAAGCCGATCTTCGTCTCGCCCCTCTCCATGAAGGCCGGAATGATAGTGTGCAGCGGACGCTTCCTCGGCGCCAGCGTGTTCGGCTGGTTCTTCTCGAGCGAGAACAGGCCGCCGCGATTCTGTAGCATGAACCCCGTGTCGGGCGGGACAAGGCCCGAGCCGAACCCGCTGTAGTTGCTCTGGATGAGCGACACGATGTTCCCGTCCTTGTCGACGACGGTCATGTAGATCGTGTCGTGGCCCTGTGCATCGGTGACCCCGCTCAGACGTCCTGGTTGCACGCTGCAAGACGCGTGCGCCATGTCGATGAGCTTGGCGCGCTCAGACGCCCGGCCCTTGTCGAGGAGGGCCGAGGTCGGGATGGTCGAGAAGCGCGGGTCGCCGACGTGCTTGAGCATGTCGGCATAGGCGAGCTTCTTCGCTTCGATCATGATGTGCATGGCGTCGGGGCTGTGGAAGCCCATCTGCCCGATTGGGTAGCGTTCCATCAGGTTCAGCATCATCAGCGCCGCCACACCCTGTGTGTTCGGGCCGATCTCGTACACATTCCACCCGCGGTACTCGGTCCTGACCGGTGTCACCCACTCGGGCTCGAACTCCGCGAGATCCGCCAGCGTGAACGTGCCGCCCTGCTCCTTCGAAATCTGGACGATGGCGTCCGCCGTCGGCCCCTTGTAATAGCCGTCGCGCCCCTTTTCGGCGATGCGGCGCAGCGAACCCGCAAGGTCCGGGTTCTTGAACACTTCGCCGGCCCGCGGCGCCCGCGTGCCGCCATCTACGAGGTAGGTCTTCTTCGAGTTGGGATGCTCGCTGTGCATCTTGGCGGAACGGGCCCATCCCGCTGCGACGACTTCGTGGACAGGGAACCCGTTCTCGGCGTAGTAGATCGCCGGTGCCAACAGCTCCGAGAATGGCTTCGTGCCGAACTTGCTGCGCATCGCGTCCCACCCGGCCACGACGCCGGGGACGGTCACCGAGTAGATACCGCGCTGCGGCATCTTCGTGATGCCCTTCGACGCGAGGAGATCGGGCGTCAAACCGGTCGGCGCCCAGCCACTCGCGTTGAGCCCGTGCACCGTGCCGGTCCTGGCCTCGTAGTAGAGGATGAAGAGATCGCCGCCGATGCCGCTGCCAGTAGGCTCCATCAGGCCCATCGTCGCGTTCGCGGCTATCGCCGCGTCGATGGCGTTGCCGCCCCGCTCGAGGATCTGCACACCCGCGCGAGCGGCCAGCGGCTGACTGGCGGCTACGATGCCCATCGTTGTCGCCACGACTGAACGCCCGACCACCGGCGGGGGCACCTTGGCATCCTGCCTGCCCGACACCGCCATGCTCGCAAAAATCACGACCGCCACGAATCCTGCCATTGCTATCCGTGTCCGTCGCATGGGGCCTCCCGATCGGCTGGAGTCTACACCTGGCTTGCGCCCCCCGGAAGGGCCCGCGACGGTTCCGGAGCCGCCGATGGTCAGCCAGGCCCCGTGTTCACGATCGATTCGGGCGAAGGCCCACTGCCTCGAAGTGTCAGCCCAGCGGCGGCCCAGGCGGGAGCGGGAAGCGGGACCGCGGCCGTCCGCCCCACGAAGGCATCGCGCTCTTGGGCGCGTGCTCCTTCGGGTTCTCCAGGTAGTGTGCGATGTCCCGCTCGGCCTGGCGGTAGTGCGCGTCGGTTATCGGGTTGTCATCCTTACGGTCCTTCAACGACTGCCCGAGCTTCGCGATCTGGTCGAGCGCATAGGCGCGCGCATCGGGCGATGTCTCCTCGCTGCCGCCGAGGATCATCATCGAGTCGAGGGCGACTCGCTCGCTGACGCGGCGCAGCGAGCGCATCCGCGGATCACTGTCGCGCGGTGCTGCCCAGGTGTGGGTCAGGATTGCGTTCATCACCTCCGGGAGCGACAGCGCGTTGGCCTGACGATCCGCGAAGGCGACCAGGCGGGCGGCGCGGGCCGGCGCGAGCAGCGGCTCGATAATCATCGCGGACAGGATACGGGCCGCGCGCAGGTGATCGAAGGCATAGTCGCTGGCCATGTCCTCGAGATTGGTGTTCGGGTCCGGCGTGAGCTGTGCGAGCAGCGTCTCGGGAATCGCCATGTTGGCCGGTTCGATCGCCTCCATCAGCAGCCCGAGCACGTCGCGCTGCATCGCGGCCGGCACGATCTCGGTCGGCGGCAGCGACTCACCCTTGACGACAATGTTGTGGTACATGCCGCCGACGTAGCCGAGGCCCGACTCGATCGCCCAGCGGTGGTGCAGGTAGGTCATCCAGAGCCGGACGTCGCGGAGCGCGCCGATCGGCTCGCCCGGCTTCAGGATGTCCGGCCCGTACTGGGCCAGCATGATCTTGCGCGCCGCCATCGTCTCGCGCAGGTTCTCGGTCGGTGTGGCGCGGTCGTCGTACCAGACCCAGCGCGGGTCGGTGGACGGCACGTAGAGGATGCCCTTGGCTCGCATCTCCGCGATGATCGCGTTGAGGCCGGCCGCTTCCTTCTCCGCCGGCAACTCGGTGTACGCGTAGCGGGTCATGAACGCGTCGTAAGCGCCGGTGGAGAGCTCGAACGCCTCGCTCAGATCGAGGCGGCCCTGCGTGACCTTGACCCGCGGCGTCGGATACTCCATTGCCGAGGCGCGGTCGTTGATGCTCGACGCGAAGTTGTGGCCGAAGCCCATCACGTGCCCGAGCTCGTGGGTGGTCAGCAGCGTCTGGCGGCGGAGCGCCAGCTCGCGCTGCGCTTCGGGCACGCCAGTCACCGACTGCGAGGCGAGCGCCAGCACTTCTTCCGGTACCGGCAGCACCATGCCGCAGTCGTCGAAGCCGTGATCGTCGCCGCGGGTGCCGGTCGTCGGCGTATACGCCTCGAAGTAGTTGCCGATGGTGCGGATCCGGTGCGAGTCCATGCGCGTCTTCGAGCCGAGGATCTCGCCGGTCCGCGGATCGCGGTAGGTGCCGCCGCTCGAGAAGCCGCGCTCGTCGCGGTTGATCCAGAGGATCCACGCGTAGCGGATGTCCATCGGGTCCATGTCCGGTGTCGGATCCTTGACCTGGACCGCGTTGCGGAAGCCGGCCGCTTCGAATGCCTTGTTCCAGGCGAGCGCACCGGCTTTCATCGCGCCGCGGATCGGCTCGGGAATCGCCGCGTCGAGGTAGAAGACGATCGGTTTCTTCGGCTCGCTCATCGGTGCGCTCGGGTTCTGCTTCTCGAGCCGCCACCGCGTGACCCATTCCACCTCGGTGCTCTCGTTGATCGGCTGCGCGTAGTCGCGGAAGTTGATCGAGCTGACGCCAATCCGCGGATCCGCCCGGCGCGGCGTGTAGCCGGTCGGCGCGCGGAGGAACGAGTGGTGAATCCGCATCGTGAACGACATTGGATTCGGCGTCACGTTCTGGATCAGCCGGCCGGGAGCGTCGGCCGCAAAGGTGACGATGGTTTCGATCTCGGTGTTGTCGGGGAAGGCCTTCATCCGCGCCGGGTAGAAGCCGCTGCGGGCCTGGTCGAAGCGGAACGTGCCCTGGTTGGCGCGGCGCATGTCGCCGACCACGTCAGCGGCATCGCGCATGAACAGGGATGAGGCGTCCACCAGCACGCGCCCGGCCTCGTCGGCCTCGACCGGCAGCGCCGCCAGCACCGACGAGGGGAAGGAGTCGCGCACGTTCTCGACCAGCGGGGGCTGGCCGCCGACCGCCCGGTAGCGGAGGTTCTGCTCGACGACGAGGACGCGCGGCCCGGAGCGCTGGAAGTGGATCACGCTCGAGTTCATGATCCCGCGGTCGAACGACATCTCGACCGAGCCGCCGCCGCTGGCCGCGGAGACGTAATAGAGAACGTCCTCGTTGAAGACCGGGATCTCCATCAGCACGCGGCCGCGCGCCTCGTCCCAGTAGAAGGGCACGAAGCCGTCGGCGCGCTGAAGCCCGCCGGTCCGGTCGGCCAGCCGAGCGGCTGGCGGCTGCTGGGCGAACGCCTGAGTCGAGCTCAGGGCCAGGGCGAGCAGAAGTGCAAGACGCAACATGGTGTCATCTCCCTCCAGAGGAGACCACTAGTGGAGCGTATCCACGCTGGCCTAGGGCCGGGCATCGCGCTCGGGGAGCAGTTGTCGGCCGTTCCGACGGAACGGCCGCCTCGCAAATCGCGCATCGTCCCAATGTCGCGCCTCGGCTCACTCTGGTGCGGCGCGATTGTAGCCCGCCACCGCGGCAGGAGCCAGATCGCGAAGGACGTCGGTACGGAAAACGGGCCGGCTCGCCCGCATCCGCGCGGGGAGAACCGGCCCTGCCGGCAGGCGGCCTGATCAGGATGCCGGGTCTTTCTGCCTTGTCTTGACGATGCCGCCCATCAGGCCGATGCCGACGATGACCAGCGCGCCGGCGATGATCCACGACTGGCTGACGCCAAGGCGCGTCGCGCCGTAGGCCAGCCCGGCGACGACGAGCAGCGTGCCGATCAGGTAGATGACCAGGTTTGTCATCGCTGCCGTTCCTCCCGCTCCAGTTCGTGCAAACCGACTGCCATGGCCGGCGCCACGCACCAGTCGGAGGGTCGGCCCCCGCGCAACCGACGGCCGAGGTATCCTCTCGGGCCTAACCGGAGAGGAGGCTTATGCGCCTGAAGGCAGCACTTGTCGCCAGCGGTCTCGTCCTCGCGCTCGCCTCGATCGTCAGATCGCAGGACGCAGTGGACCTCGGCGTGGTCGATCGCATCAAGGCAGAGGCGTTCGGGCGGTCCGAGGTAATGGACCACCTGCACTATCTGACCGACGTGCACGGTCCCCGGCTCACCGGGTCTGCGGGCTTCGAGGAAGCGGCCAAGTGGACCACCGGCCGACTGGCGCAGTTCGGGCTCAGCAACATTCACATCGAACGATGGCCGTTCGGTCGCCGCTGGTCGGCCGACCAGTATTCGCTGGAGCTGCTCGAGCCGCATTACATGCGTCTTGCCGCCGTGCCCCTGGCCTGGAGTGATTCGACCAGCGGCGCCGTCTCCGGCGAGCCGCTGCTCGCACCCTTCGAATCGTCATTCATCCGCGGGCCGCGCCGGATGTCGCAGGACTTCGACGCGTACCGCCGCAAGTGGACCGGCAAGCTGCGCGGCCGGATCGTTCTCTTCACGCCGGTGCAACGGGTCGCGCCTCGCGAAGAGGCGCTGTTCAAGCGCCGGTCCGAGGCCGACCTCGCAAAGCTGGCTACCGCTCCCGAGCCAGCCAGAATGCTGCGCGCGACGCGCCTCGACGATCTCGAGTGGCCGGAGTCGGAATCGGAGCTCGACGCGCTCTTCAACGGCATGTCATCCGATCTGCTCGATCAGCTGTTCGATCGGTTGGACGCGATGACCGCCGAGCGCAGCAGGTTCCTGCGCGACGAGGGTGTCGCCGCTGTGCTGCAGTCCGACGGGCGCGCCCGCGAGGGACTCCTCGCCGGCGAAGCCGCCGGGTCCTACCACGCGCGCGATCCGCTGGCTCCGCCGACGCTCGTCGTCACCGCCGAGCACTACAACCGGCTGATCCGGCTCGTCGAAGGGAAGACGCCGCCGCGGATTCGCGTCGAGGTGAAGACGACCGCGTCAGCGGCCGACGTCGAGGGCGGCAACATCGTCGCGGAGATTCCCGGGACAGGGAAGCCTGACGAGGTTGTGATGATTGGTGCGCACTTCGATTCGTGGCACAGCGGAACCGGCGCGACCGACAACGGGGCGGGCAGCGCCGTCATGATCGAGGTGATGCGGGTGTTGAAGGCGCTCAACCTGCGGATGGAACGTACTGTCCGACTCGCCCTCTGGGGCGGCGAGGAACAAGGCCTTCTCGGCTCACTGGAGTACGTGAAGGCGCACTTCGCGGACCCGAAGACGATGGCGCTCAAGCCGGAATATGCAAAGCTGTCGGGCTATTTCAATCTCGACAACGGCAGCGGCCGGATTCGCGGCGTCTACCTCCAGGAGCACGACGCGATGCGTCCGCTCTTCGAACAGTGGCTCGCGCCGTTCCATGACTTGGGAGTGACGACCATCAGCATCCACAACACCGGCGGCACGGATCACCTGTCGTTCGCGCGCGTCGGGTTGCCCGGTTTTCAATTCATCCAGGACCAGTTGGCGTACGGAACCGTCACCCACCACACGTCCGCGGACACCTACGACGAGGCCATCCCGGCGGACCTGATGCAGGCCTCCGCGGTGATTGCCACAGTCGTCTACGAGACGGCGAACCGGCCCGATCGTCTCCCGCGCCGGGAGCCGCCGCACCCGGCAAAGTAGGCAGGAAACAAAAAGGCAAAAGGCAAAAGGCAAAAGGCAGAAGGCAGAAGGCGGAAGGCAGACACGCCGGCTCGCCGTCTATAATCCGCTCGACATGAAGACCTCGGGCGTGCTCTGGATCAGCCGCTGTACGATCGCGTTAGCGCTTTCCGCGGTGGCGTTCGCGCAGCGCGCAAGTCAACCGGATTGGAAAGCGGTCGAGCCGGAGGCGCTACGCCACTATCAGTCGCTCATCCAGTTCGATACGAGCGCGAGCGAGCGCAAGGAGGCCGAGTACCTCAAAGAGGTGCTCGATCAGAACGGCATCCCGGCGCAGATTCTGTTCAAGGATCCCGAGCGGCCGAACGTGCTCGCGCGGCTGAAGGGCTCCGGGAAGAAGCGGCCACTCCTGCTGCTCGGCCATCTCGATACCGTCACGGTCGACGCGTCGAAATGGAAATACCCGCCGTTCAGCGCGACGCGTGACGGCGGGTATGTCTACGGCCGCGGCGCCATCGACGACAAGGACAACCTGAGCGGCGCGCTGATGGCGATGCTGCTCCTGAAGCGGCTGAACGTGCCGCTCGATCGCGACGTCATCCTTCTCGCCGAATCGGGCGAGGAGGGCGCGTCGAACCTCGGCATCGGCTACATGATGGCCGAGCATTATCCCGAGATCGAGCCCGAGTACTGCATCGCCGAGGGCGGCGACACCATCCGCGAGCGCGGCGAGGTCCGTTACGCGACTCTGCAGGTCACCGAGAAAGTGGTGCGCGGCGTCGAGTTGACGGCAACGGGCATTTCCGGCCACGGCTCGGTGCCGCTCAAGTCCAACCCGATTGGACATCTCGGCAACGCGGTCGGCCGTTTCATCACCTGGCAGCCCGAGGTCCGGATCGACGAGACCATCGGCACCTACTTTCGACGGCTCGCGATGCTGGCCACGCCAGAACAGGCGAAGTACTACCGCGACGTCCTCTCCCCGGATCCGAAAGTGGCCGGCGCCGCTGCCGACTGGCTGTTCGAGCACGAGCCGCGTCACGCGTCGATGGTCCGCACCTCGGTATCGCCGAACATCTTCACCGGCGGTTATCGCTCCAACGTGATTCCGTCCGAGGCCAAGGCCCGCCTCGACGTGCGGATGGTCCCTGGCGAGGATGCCGATAAGCTCCTCGAGCAGATCCGCAAGGCCATCGACGATCCGGCCGTCACCGTCCAGTTTGCCGGCGGTGGCGGCGGCACCCGTCCGGCGATCCCATCAACGCGTGCCGATTCGGAGCTGTTCAAAACGGTCGAGGCCGCGGTCACCGCTGTCTACAACGTGCCGACGCTGCCATCGATGAGCACGTATGCCACCGATATGTGGCCGCTCCGGGCGAAAGGCGCGCAGTGCGTCGGCATCGGCTCGGCGGTCGACATCGAGGACCAGACGAAGGGGTTCGGGATGCACAGCGATCAGGAGCGCCTGCTCGAGAGCGAGCTGTACCGCTTCGTGCGCCTCAACTGGGAGATCGTCAGCGAGCTGGCGCGGGCCCGCTGATAGCGGTAGCCAAAATGGATCGAAGGTCCTGATGTCAGTTCGGTTCTGGTGCGCGTCGCTGGTTGCTCTCGCCACCGCGGCCGGCGGTTATCTCGAGGCCAGCGATCCTCACGAGCACGGCCATTACGGGCCGGCGCGGGTCCGCGTGCTGACCTACAACATCCATCACGGCGAGGGGATGGACGGCCGGATCGACCTCGCCCGGCTGGCCGGGGTCCTCAACCGCGCGGCTCCGGATCTGGTGGCGCTGCAGGAAGTGGATCGCACCACGAAGCGAAGCGGCGGCGTCGATCAGCTCGCCGAGCTCGCGCGGCTCACCGGGCTCACGCCGGCGTTCGGCCGGGCCATCGAGTTCCAGGGCGGCGGCTACGGTGTCGGCGTGTTGTCCCGGCTGCCGGTCCGGGGGGTGCGGCAGCGTCTGCTGCCGGGATCGCCCGATCGCGAACCGCGCACCGCACTCACCGTTGACGTCGATCTGCCGGGCGGCGGCCCACGCGTGCAGTTCACCGCCACGCACCTGGATCAGGGGCGCGAAGCCGCGGACAAGCTCGCCCAGGCCAGCTATCTCGCCGCCGCGCTGAGCCACAGGAACGATCAGTTGGGCATTCTCGCCGGCGACATGAACACGAGGCCGGAGACCGAGCCGATGCAGATCCTCGCGCGGCACTGGACCGATACGTTCGCGGATCCGGCGCCCGATGCGAATGGCCGGCCGCGCCGGCGCATCGATTACGTGATGGTGCGCCCAGTCCAGGCCTGGCGGGTAATCGAGTCGCGCTACATGGACGAGCCGCTGGCCTCCGATCACCAGCCGGTGCTGGTCGTGCTCGAGTGGACGGGCGCGACCGATCGCGCCGTGCGCGCGGCGCCGTGAGCCCAGCGCCTCACTCCTTCATGCCGACGAGCCATCGAAACGCTTCCCGTGCGATCTCGGGTGGCGTGCCGTGTCCGCCGTCGTACTCACGGTAGGTGACGTCGTAGCCCTCGGACTTCAAGGTCTCGGCGTAATGGCGGCCGGTCAGCTCGATCGGCATCTGATGATCGTTGGTCCCGTGCGAGATGAACACCCGCGGCATTCCCTTGCGGCGGATCGGGTTCATCATGCCGCCCGAGAACACGATGAGGTGATTGAAGATGTCGCCATAGGCGAGTCCCATCGACAGCGCGTAGCCGGCGCCGTCGGAACGGCCGCCGAGCCCGACGCGAGCGGGATCCACGTTGATCGCGTTCGTCACCTTGCGGTAGGCCGCGCTGATGAACTTCACGTCGGGATCGAAGCCGGGCGCCGCCTGGCCCCAGGTGAGCGCGCGCGACTCCGGCGCGATCACGACGACGCCGAACTCCTCGGCGAGGGCGAAGGTGGACTTCATCTCGTCGGCCCAGCCGGCGAAGCCGTGCAGCATGATCAGCAGCGGTACCGGCGTGGACTCCTTGTAGCTTTTCGGCACGTAGACCACGCCGTCACGCCCGTCGTTGGAGATCCCGAGCCGGCTCTCCCCAAACGGCGGCGCGCCGGGCGCAGCTGGCTGCGCCGCCTGTGCGTGCATGACATCACCGTGCAGCCAGGCGGCCGCGCTCGCCGCGCCCAGCAGGAGGAATCCGCGCCGGTTCATGTCGACTGTCCGAGCGCTCCGGCTACGAGCTGCGGTTCGACTTCGTCGTCGCGCTGATCTGCAGGTCGAACCCGTTGGGAGTCGTCGTGTGGTAGCTCTTGTACGGAGCGGTGTGGATGTCGCCGCGGCCGCCGGTGTCCTCGCGCGCGTTCAGCCCGCGCTTGGTGAGCTCGGCCTTCACTTCATCGGGATCGAACGAGGTGATGCCGAACGAGATGTGGCCGATCGATGCTCGCCGCGGGGCGT
Source organism: uncultured Acidobacteriota bacterium (assembly GCA_963709325.1). Taxonomy (GTDB): domain Bacteria; phylum Acidobacteriota; class Vicinamibacteria; order Vicinamibacterales; family UBA2999; genus VFZN01. The sequence continues at coordinate 4,162,309 of CAVPVV010000003.1, forward strand.
TGGCCGGGGCCGTGCCACCGCGGAAGTTCCGGCGGATGATGACGTCGCCGATGTCGCCGATCTGGCACTGGTTCTGGCTGCCTTCATCCTGCCCCGGCTTCCAGCCGAGCAGAGCCGAGTAGAACGCGACCGTCTCCTTGTAGTTCGAGACCTCGAACGAGATGTGATCGAGCCACACCGTCTTCCATGAGGTCGACGCGAACGGCGCCGGCGACGACGTCTTGGCGCTGGCTGGCCCCTGCCGCCGGTTCTTGCGGTTGCCGTTGCTGATCTGCAGGTCGAAGCCGTCGGGATCCTTCACGTGGAAGCTCTGGAAGTCGCCGCGGTTGTCGGCGACCGGCGACAGCCCGCGCTTCTTGAGCTCGGCCTCAACCGCTTTCGCGTCCCAGGGATCGATGCCCCAGCAGAAGCCGTCGATCGCCGCGCTGCGCGGGGCGCGCGGTCCGCCCTGCCCGCCGCCAGGACCGCCGTTGGCGCCGGCCGCGGCCGGTGGCGGCGCCGGCGGAGCCGGCGGCGCAACGTATCCGCCACGAATCACGAGGCCGCCCCAGTCCCCGATATCGAGCGTCGCCTGCTTACCGTCGTCGCTGCGAACCGGCCAGTTCATGAGCGCCTGGTAGAACGCCGCTTCCTTCGCGTAGTCAGCGGCCTGGCAGGAGAAGTGATCGAGCAGCACCGTCTTCCAGCCAGTCGGCTCGAACGGCAGCTTCGCCGGCGTGGTGTCGCACTCGGGCGTGCCGGCCTTGGCGCCGCCGCACTGGCCCTGCGCGAATGCCGAGGCCGGGCTGAGCGCGACGGCGACGCCGAGGGCCTGCAGCAACCGCCGGCGAGAGAGGCGGCCGCGATCGAACTCGTTCAGAGAAGTATGAAGGTCGGTGTGCATGTGATCATCCTTCCGGCAAAAGAGGGCCGAAGTATCGCCCAGCCCCGCGTTCGACACAACTCGCATTCGGCGGCCGCCGGCCGCATAATTGGCGCGGTACCCGTCTTCAGAAAGAGGTTTTCGATGCGACGCGCGTTTCTCATCTCATTTCTCACCGTGTACGCGATTGCGCCCGGGCTGGCGCAGTCGATCGCTCCCGGCGCCGCGGGCGCACGGACGCCCAATGTCGAGTTCGACATGATGACGTGGCCGGAAGTGAAGAAGGCGATCCAGGCCGGCAAGACGACGGCGCTCGTCTACAACGGCGGGACCGAGCAGCGCGGACCGCAGAACGTGAACGGCGGCCATACGCTGATGGCGCGCGAGACGGTCCGTGAGATCGCCGTCAAGCTCGGAAACGCCATTGCCGCGCCGGTGCTGCCGTTCTCGCCGAACCGGGCCAGCGCGGAGCTGCCCGGCACCATCGGGCTCACCCCGGAGCTGTTCGCGGCCATCAACGAGCAGGTCGTGGACGAGCTGATCAAGACCGGGTTCAAGAACATCGTGCTGATGGGGGACCATGGCGGCGGGCAGCAGCAGCTCGACGAGGTCGCCAAGAAGCTGACCACGAAGTACGCCGCGCAGAGCGTCAAGGTCGTTTTCTGCGACGAGGTCTACCAGAAGGCCAATGGCGACTTCGACAAGTGGCTGAAGGACAACGGCTATCCATCGAGCTCCCATGCCGGCATCCCCGACACCTCCGAGATGCTGTACCTCGGAAGCGACAAGGGGTGGGTTCGCAAGGAGCTGGTGAAGGACGCGCTCGGCGATCCGGTGCTGCCTCCAGGCGAGAAACCAGCGCCGGGAGCCCCGCGCGTGAACAACGGCATCAGCGGCGACGGCCGCCGCTCGACACCGGAGCTCGGCAAGAAGATCTTCGACATGAAGATCGAGTACGCGGTGCGGCAGATCAAGCAGCTGCTCGGTTGACGCGGTCTCAGGGGCGGAAGATCGGCTGCGACGAAAATTCGACCCACGAGTTGCCGGGATCGGCGCTGTCGAGATACGCGATGTCCGACGTCTGGTTGGCATAGAAGGCGAAGCCGACGCCCTGTGCCAGCGTGCGCGTCTGGTTGTCGGCCCAGATGCCGATGTTGATCGCGATGACATCACCGTCGTCGGCCGCGACGCTCGCCAGCGGCCAGCCGATTGCCGCCCGGGTGCGGGCCGGGCTCTCCAGCGGGAACTCGGTCGTGTCCCGGGTCACCGGTAGCGCCAGGCCACGGAGCGATCCGTCGGACCGATGCACCGTCACCTGCAGGGCGAGCGTCGCACCGATCTTGCGATGCCACTGGATGCAGTGAACGGCCATGCTGACAGTGCCGTTCAAGGTCTGCGCGCCCTGAAGAGGGCGCGTGACCATCTGCAGGTACCCGCGCGTGAAAACGCCGTAGAAAGGCGTGTTCCTGACGTCCTGCAACGCCGTCGCATGGTCAGGGCTGGTCTGCGCGCCGCAGGCAACGTAGCCGCCCGTGACGTACTCCGGCGGAGGGTTCGTCGTGCGATCGCTCGGTAGCGACCAGGTGAGATTCGGAATCGGCTGCGGGCTCCACCATTGCGGAAAGATCGAAGTGAGATAGAGCCGCGTGCCGCCGGGAGTGACGATGGGGACGGGAGAGGAACGCGGCGCGGCGCGAGCGGTCTCGCCGAGACCGGCGACTGCGGACACACTGGCCAGGACTCTCAGCGTCTCACGACGAGTCATCGACATTGGGGGCGTCCTTTCGGGACGAATCGACGATGTCCGGAGAAGAGACTGCGGGCGACAGTGTCCGGCATCGCCGTGTGCGAGTCAAGCGCGCTTTCCGACGGCGGTCCCCCGATGTGTTGGTCGCTGGCCGGCGCTCTTCAGGACCAGCGTCGTGCGGCGCATATAATTCGCGGCGCATTCATGCCTCGTCGTGCTTCGGCATCTCGATGACCTCACGTCTCCCGGTTGCATCAGCTGCGACCCTGGCCGGCACGATTGTCGCGGCATACCTGATCGCGGTCACCGGCGCGGCCATCGTCCCCGGTTTCGCCGCCGCGATCGGGTTGCTCGCCGGACTCGTGCTTCAACGGTGGATCCGGTTCGGCGATCCGCGGCCTGCTGCGATGACGTTGACGGTCTGGTGCGGTCTCGTGGCCGCCGTGCTCGTGCTGCTGATGCGATTGACGTGGCCGGCGCTGCTGCCGCCAGGCGGCGCGTCGGACCTCACGCATCATCTGATGCTGGTGGACGTTCTCGAGCGCTCGCGACACCTGGTGGACGGCGCCGCGGGCGAGGCGGCGCTCGGCGAGATGGCGCATTACACGCCGGGCCTGCACCTGCTCATCGTCGTCGCGGGAGCGCTGGCCGGCATCGATGCGTACCGCGTCGTCTATCCGGTGCTGGCAGTGACCGTGGCGCTCAAGGCCGGTTTCGTTTTCCTGATTGCTGCCGAGCTCCTGAACGGATCGCGCGGCCGCGTGCCCATCGCGCTTGCCGCAGTCGGACTCGTCCTGTTCGCGCCGATGGCCTACAGCGTTGAGGGCTTTCTCCGCGCCGGGTTCCTCGCCCAGGCCGCGTCGGAGCTCTTCGTCGTTGCCGGGTGGTGGGGGCTCGCGAACTGGTGGTCGTCGCGTGCGCCAGCCTGGATGGCGTTCACTGGATTGATGGGAGCGGCCACCTTCCTCACCTGGCCGATCTGGGTCGGGCCTCTGGTCGTGGCGGCCGCGGCGAGCCTGTGGAGCGCAGGCGATCTGTCGTCCACGTCGCGCGTCAGGGCGGACGTGCTCTGCTTTGGGCCGATCGCGGTCGTCGCGGTGCTGCATCTCTCCGCGCATGCCGCGTGGCTCGGCCTGGCGGGGACCACCGGCGCGGTGCCGCCGCTCGCGCCGGGTCCGCTCGGCTGGCTCTTGATCGCGCTGGCAGGTGCAGGTGCGGTTATCGCCTGGCGGCAGCTGCCGGCCCGGCCGATGCTTTGGTTCGCGGCGGCGCTCGTCGCACAGGCGCTGGCACTCTACGCGCTGGCGAGTGTGCGAGGGGCGGAGACGCCGTACATGGCGATGAAGATGCTCTACCTCGCCGTGTACCCGGCGGCGGTTCTCGGCGTCGTGGGAATCGACGCGATCGCTCGCCGTTTTTCGTCAGGGGTGTCGTGGGCGGTCCTGCTGGTCGTGTGCGGCATCGGCGTCGGTCACGCCAGAAGCACAGCGGTTCCACCTCCGGTTGTGGACGTAAGCCTCCACGACGCGGGCAAATGGGCGCGCGAGCACCTCGAGGCTCGCTGCGTTGACTACATCGTGGAGAACGCCGACCAGGCGTACTGGCTTCACCTCGCGGTACTCGGACAACCGCGCTCGTCACCGCGGACCGCGGACATCGACCACTACACTGCGAATCGCGCCGCCGGCCGGTGGGTGGAAGGCGGTGCCCTGCCCTACGCCGTAGCATTCCGCGCGCTGCTCCCCGGCGAAGTTGTGCGCGACGCAAAAGTGCTGAAGGAGTTTGGGACCGCCGTCGTCATCGAGCGGGCGGGCGCTAGCTGTCCATCGGCGATTGGTGATTGACGAGTGACGATTTATTGACGATTGGGCGATTGGCGAATGCGCCATTCGATTGACGATTGCGGCATGGGAGGATTGACGATTTTGCGAATCACGATTGAGCGAATCACGATTCTGCGAATCACGATTGGGCGAATCACGATTGAGTGCGACTCGTCGCTTCAAGCCGGCGCCGTCGGCGGCCGGTGGTCGTTTCCCTCGAGGCGTTGAGGATTGCGCTGATTTCGTTTGCTTCCTGCAGCAATCGACCAACGTCCTTGGCTGGCGCGAGACGGTTGTTTTCCAGGCGCTGTAGCCACCCGGCTGCCTCGTCGGCCTCTTCGAGGGCAATCGACAGCTTTGCAACGAATGCCGCCTTGCTACCTGCGCGACAGGCGGCGCGATAGTTCGAGGCGGTCGATGTCGCGGCATCCTGGAGCTGGGTGAGCAGCCGGATGGTCAGCGCGTCATGCGGGATGGCGCGGCATAGGGCGATGACCGCGTCAGCGAATCGTTCGATGCGAGCGGTAAGTTCTTTGGGCGTCATGCTCGACGGATCGAGCAACAACCCTGCCGACCCGGGCTGGCACCGAATCTGGCCGGTTCAGGCCCAAATCAGGCTGGGGCAACCAGTGACGCCGCAGAAACGACTAACCGGGACCCGTACCGGGTACGCAACGGTTTCAGCCGCCACAATCGCCAATCGCAATCACCAATCGTCAATCGCAATCGTCAATCGCAATCGTCAATCGAAAGTCGCCCAATCGCCAATCCTCAATCGCCAATGGACGCGCGCGGCCGCCGGACGACTGCGTACAGCACGTCCATTGCTGTCGCAGTCACCCCCTGTAAGTCAGCAAGCACAGCAAGGCGCACCCGCTCACGCGCGGGGGCAGTGAGGGCTTCGTAGGCGCCTCGATTGGAAGTGCCCATGATGACGGGCCAGAACGCCTCCGGCGAGGGCAGCGGCATCTCCCAGCGATCGCGCTCGATAGTCGGCGTTGGAAGCGCGGCCGCGGCAAATACGCCGGCGACCTTCTCGGGCGTGTCGAGGCGCGCTGCGTGCCCCGGCGTGTGCACGGATGGCGCTTCGCGCTCGACAGCTTCCTGGAACAGCGCCTCCCCTGGCGCGAGCACGTCCTCGCCCCACGTGGTGATGGCAAGGACGCCGCCGGGCGTCAGCCACTCCCAGGCGCGCGAAAGAAGTCCGCTCATGTCGGCGATGAAGAAGAGACCGAACACCGAGATTTCGGCGTCGAAGCACGCGGCGGGAAACGACAGCGACTCGACGCTCGCGCACTGGAAAGCCGCGTGCCGAAGTCCGGCGGCAGCAGCGCGTTGACGGGCCTGATCGACGAGCGCCGCGGTGATGTCGATGCCCAGCACCGACCCGCTCGGGCCGACCGCTTCCGCCGCCGGCAGCGCCGAGGCGCCGCTGCCGCAGCACAAGTCGAGGACACGCCCGCCCGTGGGAAGGGTTAGCCGTTCTACCGTGCGCTTGCCGAAGTGGTGCCAGAAGGGGAGGGTGTCGAATGTGTCCGCGGCCGCCGTGTAAATGGCCGCCAGCTGCGTGTGCATGTCCATTGGCGATTGGCAACTGACGATTGAGGATCTATCGACGATCCGCCGATCGGATCAATTGCGGCATTCGAATGCCGATTGAGGCATTGCCGATTGAAGGAGCCGGTGAATGACGATTGCGATGGACGGATCCAATCACAAATCGCGATTCGCCGGATCCCTCAATCGCCAATACGCCAATCACCAATCAAATGGCGCAATCCCCCAATCGACAGATCGTCAATAAATCGTCAATCGCCAATCCTCAATCGTCAATGGGACGCGGGCTCCTTGTCTCCAAGCACCCCAGTCCCGCCCTTGTACTTCACGTCCTGCAGCTGAACACGAATGCCGTCGGGGTCGGTGAAGTACAGCTCCTTGGTCTCGCCGCGCATCCGGATGTTGGCCTTGATGCCGCGGTCGGTCAGCTGCTTGAGCACGGCGTCGGCGTCGAAATCGGGCATCCCGAGGCACAAGTGATCGATGCGGCTCTCCTTCGCGGTTGCCGGGAGCGGGTAGATCCCCAGGAATCCGCTGCCGCAATTCAGGTTGATGCCGGGATCCTGCCTGGTGAGGATCGGCAGCCCGAACAGATCCTGGTAGAACGTCACCGCCTTCTGGACGTCGGGCACGAAAACGCTGACGTGGTTGAACGACGCCACGCTTCCGATCGGCGTCGCCGCGGCAGGAGCAGGGGCGGCGGGCGCCGTCGCCAACAGCGCGAGCGCACCGAGTAGCTCACGCCTTGAGATTCGCCCGGTCTCGTACTGTGTCAGCAACTGTTCGAGTGGTTGACTCATGGTCTTTCCCCGAGGCCCAAGTCGCTAACGTGGCCGCGCCGACTGGATCCGGTTCTTCCAGCCGATGCGGTCCAGGTCCGGAACGTTATCGCTGAGGATGCGGCAGTTGCCGCGGAACTCGGGCTGATCGCAGATCTGCCAGCGTCCGCTCAGACGCAGGCTCTCCGATCGGCCCGCCATCGAGCCGAGATACGGCGATGGCGACACCAGCGCCGAGGACTTGCCGCCAAAGTTACGCTTGTCGAACAGTTCCAACCGGCCGCCCTCGCCAGTCGGTGGCCGCCCGCCGCCGCCTCCGCCCCCACCGCCTCCGCTGCGCGCCCGGCGCAGCGACTGGATGCGATCGTTCCAGCCGACGCGGCCAAGGTTGCTCTCCGTGTTCGAGAACACCTGGCACCGGCCGCGGTAATTCGGCTCCTCGCACCCCTCCCAGTACTCCCCGGGACCGACCCGCAGGCTGGAGATGCGGCGGCTCAACCCATAACGGTTCAGCGACGGGACGTCGTCGAGAAACGTTGCGTTCTCGCCGCGGTAGTTGACGTCCTCGTACACGGTAATGCCGATGCCGCCGATCGAGCGCCCCTGCTGTGCCGCATGAGCGTTGGCAACAGCGACCGCCAGCAGTAATCCACCAACGATCCCCAATCCGAATTTCATGACGGGTCTCCTGCGATCGTACCGGTGAATGATAACCTCACCCGCGCGAAACTCGATGACGGCGCGAAGCGACGACGATGCAGCGGTTGATGCGGCTGCCGCCAAGGTGCGGCGCCGCCTCGTGCCGTTCCTGTTCCTCCTTTACCTCGTCGCCTACCTGGATCGCATCAACGTCGGGTTCGCCTCGCTGCAGATGAACGCCGCGCTCGGTTTCTCGGCAAGGGTGTACGGCTTCGGCGCCGGCATCTTCTTCCTGAGTTACACCGCGTTCGAGATTCCGAGCAACGTCATCCTCGCGCGCGTCGGCGCCCGCCGCTGGATCGCGCGAATCATGATCACCTGGGGGCTCGCCTCTGCCGCGATGATGCTGGTGAAGGATGCGCCGTCGTTCTACGCGCTGCGGTTTGTGCTCGGCGCTGCCGAAGCCGGATTCTTCCCGGGCATCATCTACTACCTCACTCGCTGGGTTCCGGCTCGCGAGCGCGCCCGCACCGTCGCCAGCTTCATGACCGCCGTCGTCACCGCGGGCATCGTAGGCGGCCCGCTCTCGGGCGCGCTGCTCACAATGGACGGCTGGATCGGTCTCGCCGGCTGGCAGTGGATGTTCCTGCTCGAGGGCGTACCCGCCACGATTCTCGGAATCCTCGTGCTGGTCGTCCTGCCCGAATCGCCGGCCGAGGCGCGATGGCTGACGGCGGATGAGCGAAGCGCGCTGCTGGCACGAGTGGCCCTCGAAGCAGACGCGGGCGCCGGGCGGGCCCACGGGATCGGCGACGCCTTGCGTCATCGCTGGATCTGGGTGCTGGCGCTCGTCTACTTTGTCGTGCCGGTCGCGCTGTACGCGGTCGGCTTTTTCCTGCCGCAGATCCTGCAGGCGACATTTGCCGGCACGCCGTTCCAGATCGGCCTTGTCAGCGCGATCCCGTACATTGCCGGCGCGATCGGCATGGTGGTCACGGCGAGGCGGTCGGATCGGACCGGCGAGCGGCGCCGCTTCGTTGCGCTCGGGGCTCTGGTCGCCGGGATCGGACTCATCGGCACCGCGTTCGTGCACGGCCTGGTGCCGTCGGTGCTGTTCCTCTCGGTCGCGATGCTGGGCCTGGCCTCGATGTTCGGGCCGTTCTGGACGCTGGCGACCTCGTTCGTGCACGGCGTCGGCGCCGCGGCGGGTATCGCGTTGATCAATTCGGTAGGAAACGTCGGCGGCTTCATCGGTCCGTATGGGGTCGGGTACCTGCGCGATCTCACCAGTGGCTTTTCGCTCGGGCTGATCGCGATTGGGGTTGTCGTGATTGCCGGCGGCGCGCTCGTGCTGCTCATACCCGAATCGAAGTCCGACCGGATGGACTAGCGTCCTTTGCGCGATGCTGTTCGCACTTCTTCCCTCCGTTCGCCAGCTCTGCTACCGTGGAGGATGAGGATGCCATGACACGTCACATCTTCCGTTTCGCCGTGACCGTCGCGCTCGCCGCCGGCCTGGCGGGTTGCTCGAAACAGAAGGAAACCGATCAGAAGCTTGCCGAGCTGCAGAAGCAGCTCGAGGCGACCAAGCAGGAGCTGGCCGCCAAGTCCGCCGAGGTCGGGAACACGGCTGCGGAGGCGGGTACTGCCGCATCCGGTGCGGCCCAGACTGCCGCGGACGCGCAGAGCGCCGCGACGGCAGCCGCGCAGAGTGCGGCCGCGGCCGCGTCTCAGTCCGGCGAAAACCGCAAGGCAGCCGAGGCTGCCAACGCGCAGGCGGGCCGCGATCGCGCCGCCACCTCGAAGGCGCTGTCCGACCAGAAGGCGGCCGCCGCCCGTCAGGCCGACGAGAACGAAAGACTCCGGCGCGAGATGGAAGCGATGAAGCCGCGCGAGTTCACTCTGAAAGCCGGCACGGTAATTCCGGCTCGGACCACCGCCGAAGTTTCGACCTCGACCATGAAGAACGGCTCGGTGTTCGACGCGCTCCTCGAGCGTGACCTGGTCGTGGACGGGACCACCCTGGCCAAGGCGGGCTCGAAGGTGACTTGCATCGTCGTCTCCAGCGACCCGGGCGGTAAGGTCAAGGGCGTCGCCAGCATGACCGTCGCAGCCCGGTCGGTTGCCGGAGTCGGCGGGAGCAACTTCAACGTCAGCACCGACAGCTACAGCGTGGAGGCGAAATCGACGAAGGGCCGCGACGTCAAGCGGACTGGCATTGCCACCGGCGCGGGCGCGGTGATCGGCGCGATCGCCGGCGGCGGCAAGGGCGCCGCGATCGGTGCCGGCGTCGGCGCGGCGACCGGCGTGGGCGTGAACGCGGCGACGCGCGGAGACGCGGCGGTGATTCCCACCGAGACGCTGATCGAGTTCGCGCTCTCAGCGCCGGCAACCGTCGTGGTCCGACCGGCCGCCGCCAGCCGCTGACACGGTTATCGCCGCGGCCGCGCCGCGACGATCGATGCGATGGACTGCCCGTCGATGTCGCCTTCGCGCGCGTCGACGATGGCGAGCGGGGCAGCCAGTTCGACGAGCTCTGCGGGCTTCAGCAGGAAGCGCGGGTTGGTCGGACGTCCGCGGAGCGCCTGTGCGACCGTGAACGTCTCGTAGATCAGGAAACCGCCCGGCGCCACCGCCTCGATGAGCGACGGGAATAGCGGCCGGTGGAGGTAGCGGAACACCAGCACCGCATCGAACCGGCTTGTGCCGAGACTCGGCGGCGGGTCCGTTTCCAAATCCACCACCTCGCAGGTGAGCGGGAGTTGCTCGTGGGCCGCGGCCGCGCGCAGGTCCGCGATGATGTCCGCGTCTCGATCGACCGCATGCACGCGATAGCCGAGTCGCGCCAGGTAGAGGGCGTGCCGGCCCCGTCCACAGGCGACGTCGAGCACACGGCCATGCGGCGGAAGCAACTCCAGGTGATTGAGAAGCCACGCCGAGGGCGTGCCGCCGATCGATTCCGTCACCAGTCTTTCCTATCACGCTGAGCAGGGCCAGTGGCACACTGCCCCTGCCGATGTCGAGTGCCGCCGCCACGCGCGTCGCGCTTTGGGCGTCCGTGGCGCTGAACCTCTTTGGCGCGTGGCTGTTCCTGACGCCCGCGATTGGCGGCAGTTCCTCGATGCTGCCGCTCGACCCGCCGCCCTTCTACGCGGCGCAGATTGGGATGGTCATTCTCATCTTCGCCGGTGCGTATGTCTGGCTCGCCAGCCGCCGCCCGATCGATCGTCCGCTTCTGGCGGTCGGCGCCGCCGGCAAGATCGGGTTCTTCACCGTGTCGGCGGCCTTCTGGGCAGCCGGGGATCTCACGTTCGAGCAGGCCGCGCAGGCCACTCCCGACCTGGTGCTCGGGTCGATCTTTGCCTGGCACCTGCTCGCCACCCGTTGACTACAATCGAGGTATGGCTCCGCGAACCGCGTTGGCCACGCTGTTGATCTCCGCCGCGATCGTCACGCCCGGCAAGCCGGCAGCGGCCGTCCCTCAGGCCGGCGGGCCACGCGGCGTCGCGCAGCAGGTGATGGAAGTAGCCGGCGAAGTGGAGGAGGTGGATCGCAACGGCCGCACGGTCACGATCCGGACCGGCAACACCATCCAGGCCCCGATCTATGCCGGCCCCGACATGCCGATCTTCGAGCAGCTTGCGCGCGGCGATCGCGTCACGATCCGTTACTACGACGCGGTGATCGTCGAGCTGACGCCCGGGGCACGGATGGAGCCAATGAAGGACACGACCGCCGAGGCCCAGAAGAAGGTGGTCCGTCCCGATGCTGCCGTGCTCCAGCAGATCTCGCTGGTCGTCACCATCGACAGCATCGACCAGGCGACCGGCATGGTGACCTATCACGATGTGTCGAATCGCCGGATTCAGCGCCTGGTCCAGTATCGGAACCTGCTCGAAGGACTGAAGCCGGGCGACGTGGTCACTGTCCGCCAGACCCGCGCGCAGGCCGCCTCGATCGAGAAGCGGTGAGAAGCAGCTTCAGGCTCCAGGCTTCAGGCTTCGGGCCCGTCGCGCTGTCACGCATGTCTACCGATCGTCCTTAAAGGCTGTATCAAAACCTCTGCACCACACCCGGCGACATCGGTTACTTGGTGGGCACGAGACGCTTCAGCTGGTTGATCCAGTTGATGACGAGCGTGAGCTGGCTGCGGTCGGTCGTGTTCGGCTGCCCCTCTTCAACGAAAAGAAAGCGTCCGTCTGGAGAAACGGAGTACGGAGTTGAGGGGCCAGGCATTTGGACGCCGTCGAAGAGCCGTATCGGCCGGTCGAATTGGATCACGGCGCCCGGCCTGACAGCCGCAGTCATCATTGAGGTCCCGCTCACGTAAAAGAGCTCTCGCCCGTTGCGGGCCCAAACGGGCGCAGACCCGCCATCGGTTGACACCTGTTTCTTGATCTGCGCCGCGGGAAAGTCCGTTACATATACCTCCAGTCGTCCCGACTCGTTCGACGCGTATGCCACCCAGCGGCCGTCCGGAGAGAATTGCGCTCCCAGGACGCGCTCGCGTGCACGAATGATCGTCTGGGTCGTGCGGTCGCGGAGGGTGAGCGCGGATAGTTCGTCGCCGCCATCGGCGGAACGACGGTTGTACATGATCGTCGTCCCGTCCGGCGACCACGCTGCCGCCACGCCCTGACCCTTCAGCACGATCTCTGGCTCGCCTGTGGATTCGCGATTCGTCACGGCAATCCCCTGCATCGGGAATGACACCATTCGGCCGTCCGGACTCCAAACGGCCACGTGTGTGTCCTGCCTGGTGACGGGAGTCATCGTGCCCGCGCTCAGCGAGTACAGCCATAAGAAGTGGTCCGCCGTACCAATCGACACGGCGACCGATCGGCCGTCTGGGGAGAGGACCGGTGGCGCAACGTAGCTGCGACGAGGTGCGCCTGCGTCCGAACGAGCACCGTTCCGGGTCACCCACACCAGACGGTTGCCCATGTCCCGACCGGCGACGTACACGAGATCACCGGAATCGGAAATGTCCAACAGCGGACCGCCGAACTGGCCCGAGGCGACACCGTCCACGACCATGACCGGCTCGGCGGTCGTCACCAGCCGATCGAGATCGAGCGGCGCCGCGAAGATCTGGTGCCCGCGGGCGAACAAAAGGTGGCCGGACTTCGTGAACCGTCCGGCGCGCGCGTCACGGACGATCACCCGTCGCTCTTTGGTGCCTGCGGGGACGACGACGATCGATGCGCTGTCTGCATCGTCAGACACACCTGAGACTGTCAAGAGGGTTCCGCGTCCGTTTGGCAGAACCTGCGGCCACAGGAACCGCGCCTCGCGCTTTCCGTCGAGGCTCAGTGCAAGCTGGCACGAGCCTCCGACAGCGCTGGCTTCGAACAGGCCGGCCGTCGAGCCGAAGACGACGCGTCCGTCTTCGCTCCATGAAACGCCTCGGACACCCACAGACTCTGCGGGCGCCAAGCTGCAGAACGGGTCGGCGTCACCACCGTTCGCGGATGCCCGCCAGATGGTCGCGGGGGCCGACCGGCCGTTCACTCCAAAGGCCACCCAGGCCCCGTCGGGTGAAAAGACCGGGGAAAACGGGTTTGCGGGTCCTCGGATAGTGGTCGTGGTCGAGTCTGAAAGTCGATGGATATAGAGCTGGTTCTGTCCGAGGCCTTTCCCGCTGAATGTGATGGCGCTGCCGTCCGATGCGATCGCAAGCGCGGGTCCACCCCCAGACGTCGAACCCGGCAGGACCACCGGCAATTGCACGGTAACGCGGCGCACGGCTCCAGCCAGGGGCGGCGCCGTCGAGCGTGACGAAGACCAGGCTCCGATAAAGAACGCCGCCGCCGTCGCCGCAGCGCCCGACAGCAGCAGGATCCGTCCCCGTGCTTGCGTCGCCACTGCAACGGGGATTGGTGCGGTCTGCACCGTCTCCAACAGGAACCGGGCATCGGCGATGTCGCGAAGCCGTTCCCTGGGGTCGCGCGCGAGGCAACGCCGGAGCAATTGCCGCACCGGAGCAGATACGGACAACGGCAGCTTCATCCAATCCGGGTCGGCGTTCAGTACCGCAGCGAGCGTGTCGGGGACCGTGTCGCTGGCAAACGCGCGCGTGCCGGTGAGCATCTCGTACAGAATGCACCCGAAGGCCCAGATGTCCGCACGTTTGTCGACCGCCTTGCCCCGAACCTGCTCCGGCGCCATGTAGGCGGCGGTTCCGAGGATAGTGCCCGCCTGCGTGAAGGCCGCGCTCGTGATCGTCGGCGACTCGTCTGGCGATGGTTGCTCGCTGCCGGGCGTCTGCGCGCCGAGCGCTTTTGCCAGACCGAAGTCCAGTACCTTCACCTGACCCTCGGGCGTGACCTTGATGTTGGCGGGCTTCAGATCTCGATGGAGCACACCTCTCTCGTGCGCGTAGTCCATCGCGTCGACGATCTGCTTTGCAATCGGCAGCGCGTGCTCGACGAGGAGGGCGCCGCGGGCGATGCGGTCGGCCAGCATCGGCCCCTCGACCAGTTCCATGACGAACGCGCGCGTGTTGCCGGAGTCCTCGAGCCCGTAGATCTGCGCGATGTGCGGATGATTCAGCGAGGCGAGCACCTGCGCTTCGCGGCTGAAGCGCGCGAGCCGGTCAGGGTCGTTGGCGACAGAGGCGAGAAGGAGCTTGATCGCCACGTCGCGATTCAGCGTCGTATCGCGCGCCCGATACACCTCCCCCATCCCGCCCACGCCGAGCAGACTCAGGATTTCGTATACGCCGAGACGTGTGCCAGGCGACAGAGCCATGAGGCGAAGCCGATTCTAGCGACAGGAGCCGGCCACGGCAAAGAGAGAAGAGACGTTACCCGCTCAACCCGTCAACCAGTTCTTTCGCAGAGACTGCCAGCAGACCAGCGCGCACCAAAGAGACAGAAACGCCTCGTGGATGTCGGCCCGCTTGTCGTACCGGACCCGCAGGCGGCGAAACTGATTGAGCCAGGCAAAGGTGCGCTCCACGACCCACCGCCATCGGCCCAGGCTGCTCCCGTGCGCGGTGCAGCGCATGGCCAGTCAGGGCACGATGTGCCGCGCCCGCAGCCCGCGCCGAATCGCCGCCGCATCGTAGCCGCGATCCCCGAGCACACAGTCCGGCCGCTGCCGCGGTCGCCCGCGTGCGCCATGCAGTGGGGGAATCGCATCGACCAATGCAAGGGCTTCTTGCGAGTCGTTTCGATTCGCGCCGGTCAGGCGAACCGCGAGCGGCACGCCCCGTCCGTCGCAAATCAGATGACGCTTGCTCCCGCGCTTGGCCCGATCGGTGGGATTCGGACCGGTCTGATCCCCCCGTACACCGCGCGGATGGAACAACTGTCTACAACCGCCCGCGACCAATCAATCTGGTCGTCGCGTGCGAGCCAATCCAGCAGTGCGAAGTGGATCAGATCCCACACGCCGGCCCGTTGCCAATCGCGCAACCGCCGCCAGCACGTGATCCCAGATCCGCACCCGAGTTCCTGCGGCAGCATCTGCCAGGGAATACCACTCCGAAGGATGAAGACAATGCCGGTGAGGCACGCTCGATCAGGTACGCGGGGCCTTCCGCGCGGCGGCCATACCTGTTCACCTTACCGCGCCGCCACGGGTGAAGCTCTTATAGGAAAGGGAGCAAGCGAGGTTGTGATATGCGCTCTTAGTTACGCATTGCGATTACACCACGGTAAAGACGATCTTTATGCCCGCGTGACTGCGTGACACCCCTCAAGCCTGAAGCCCGAAGCCTGAGGCCTGCCATCGTCAGCGAAGCACGTGTCGCTCGAGCATCCGGCGGCGGACCACTCCGCCGTAGACGTTGCCCTTCGCGTCCACGCCTACGCCCTCAGCTCCGGCGTGATCGGCGGCCGTGGATTCGGAGTCCTCGATGAACGCGTCCACTACGCCGGTCCGGGCTGAGCCGATGCGGATGCCCTTCTTGATGCCGGGCAGTTCGTGCGCGCCGGTATCGGTGCCCCACGATTCCGAGTCGGCGACGTAGATGCGATCGTCCTTCGTGATCGAGATGCCGCTGGGCCTGCCGAACTGGTGCCACTCCTCGAGATACTTGCCGTCCTGATCGAAGATCTGGATCCGATTGTTCTCACGGTCGCCGACGAACAGCCGGCCCTGCGAATCCATGGCGATGGTGTGCGGCTCGGTGATTTCGCCAGGCCCGGATCCCTTGCGGCCCCACTCCTTCACGTATTTCCCGTCGCGCGTGAAGCGGACGACGCGGTTGTTCTTGCCGTTGCGATGGCTGTCGGTGACGAACACGTCGCCGTTCGGCGCGACGACGACATCGGTCGGCTGATCGAAGAGATCGGGCCCGGAGCCGCTGACGCCAGCCTTGCCGAGAGTCAGCAGCACCTTGCCGGCAGGGCTCAACTTGAAGACTTGATGTCCCTTGCCCGAGGTGCCGCCAGCATCGGTGACCCACAGATTGCCGGCTGCGTCCACGGTGGAGCCGTGCGGGAACACGAACATCCCCTGGCCGAAGGACCCGAGGAGCTTCCCGGCAGCGTCGTACTTCAGGATCGGCGCTTCGGGACGTCCGGCACACGAGTTCTCGAAGCAGCGATGAATGACGTAGATCGTTCCGTCCGGCGCCGGCTCGATGGCGGTGACCGCGGCCCACTTCACGCCGGCCGGCAGTTCGCCCCAGTCACGCGTGGTGCGGTAGGGTTGCGGCAGGTCGTTACCGGGCGCGCTGTCACGTTGTGGGGCGGTCAAGAGCGGCGCGACACCGAACACAATCGCAAGGATCACGAAACGCATGAGCGCACTCCTGTTCACGCCCGTCCGGGTGACGGTCCGGCGATTCTAGCCGAGCCTGCGTGCATCCGCGTGGCCCGGCGCGGCATCATATGAGCATGTCGAAGACCGTGTCCGTGAAGGTGTTCAATGCCGGGGGCCAGCTGGTCGGGCCGCTCGAACTGCCACGGGTGGAGAAGAGCGACGCCGAGTGGCAGGCGATCCTCACTCCCGATCAGTTCCGCATCGCCCGCGCGCACGGTACGGAGCGGGCGTTCTGCGGGACGCTGCTCGACAACAAGCAGCACGGGGTCTACACCTGCGTCTGTTGCGGCCTGCCGCTGTTCGCCTCGAACGCGAAGTTCGATTCGGGGACCGGCTGGCCGAGTTTCTTCCAGCCGGTGGCCGACGAGAACGTCGCGACAAAACCGGACCTGAGTTACGGCATGCGCCGGGTCGAGATACTCTGCGCCCGCTGCGACTGTCACCTGGGCCACGTGTTCCCGGATGGCCCGGCGCCCACCTACCAGCGGCTTTGCGTCAACTCCGAGTCGCTGGCGTTCACTGATGTCGACGCGCTCGCGACGCTCGCGGATCCGGCCGTGGTCTCTTCGAAAGTTGAAAATTGAGCAGTCAAGAGTTGCGAGTTGAAGTTCACAGTTCAGAGTTCAGTTTGCAGCTGTGAACCTTTTCGCGCGCCGCCTTCAGAGATGCCGCCGGGCGGCGCTTACTATCGCAGCCGCCATCCCCCACGGCGCCAGGTCGAGCAGCAGTCCGCGATAGTAATCGCTCGACAGGAAAACGCGCCCCTCGGTGCCCCAGCTGGCGAGCAGCGTGAATCGCGCGGCGCTCACGAGCCACGTCGCCGCTATCCATAGCAATGGCACGGCGATCGCCGCGATTGCGACTCGTCGCCACGCCTCGCTCGGAGTGGGTGAGAGCGATCCCGATTCAGCGCCGTCGGCGAGGAGCCGGGGAGCCAGCCACCAGAGGATCAGCGCCAGCACAACCCAGCGCCCACGCTCGATCAGGTGCGCGGTGACCCACCACGGCGCCCCGCCGCCGAACGCCGACACGCGTACAGCTTCGAGGCCGAGCTGCAGCGCCGCGTCAACGACGAGCGCCGCGATGGTGGCGGCGAGGAACGCGGCGGCGTAGGCGCGCACGGATGACCGTCGGTTACTTGGGTGGGGCGTCGAAACTGCGGGGCTAGCGGTCGTACTTCCAGTTGCGGTGCTTGCCTTCCTCGAGCCACTGCAGCGTGGTCGCGAGGCGCCGTTCGCGCGTCGGCGCGGTCTTCGCCTCGGTAATCCACTCGATGTACTCGCGCTTGTGGCTCGGGGGCAGCTTCTCGAACGTGGCGGCGGCACGCCGATTCGCTGCCAGCGCCTGCTTGAGATCTGCCGGGATGCGCAGGGGAGCCTTCCTGGCTGCGACCGGTCGCGGCCGCGTCATGCCTTCGTCGACGAGCTGCATCGCCGTCTTCAGGTACTGCTTCATCGCGCGCGCCGGCGGAAGATCGTTCAGCGCGGTGATGCGACCGAACTGGCCCATTGCGTCCGACGGCATCTCCGCGCCTCTTGTCACCAGCGCGCCGTTCCAGAACCCGAAGGTGCAGTGCGCCTTGAACGCAGCCATACCGCAGAGCAACTTGCCCTTGTAGGTGAAGCTCGGCGACTGCCACTTCACGGTTTCCTCAACCCCGGGGCAGGCGGCATGCACCTGCGCGCGCAGGTGCTTCAGGATCGGCTGGGCGAACGGTGCCGATTTGGCGATGTAGGCATCGATACGCGGGTCGGTGGCCATGGCCGCTCATTGTAGGCGACCGGTCGCTTCTCAGCGCGGCGCCTTCAGGATCTTCGCGGTCGTCACCACCTGCCCGGTGTGCCGCGACGCGTGCTCAGCCGCGTGGAACAGCAATCCGAGAACGTTCGAGGGCAGTTGCGCGCGGCCGACGCCGCGGAAATCGAGCAGCGAGGACTCCGGCGTTGCCGTCAGCTGAGCCAACGCACGATCCACGGCGGCGCGCCAACCGTCGATGAGCGAGGCCGCGCCCAGCGCCGGCTCACCGGGTTTGCGCTCGGTCAGCATGAACGCCTTCTGGTCCGCCGTCAGCGCCTCACCGCGCGCGTAGGTGAGGAGCCGATCGGTGGCACCGGCCAGGTGCCGCAGATGGAATCCGATCGACGCGGCGCCCTGGTGTTCCACCCAGAGCCGGTCCGGCGGCAGGTCGAGGACCGCGGCCTCGCAGTCCTCGATTGACATGATGAAGGCGTGCGCGGCCGGCTGGAGGAATGCCGGAATGCCAGCGACGGCGCCGCGGAGCCAGGGCTCGGGTTGAGGCGTGCTCATCCCGAGATCCTGACATACCGCGGGCCGGCAACGCGCGGCTCGGGGCTTCGGCGCGCTGACTAGTGGAGCGTATCAACGATTTCTCGCCACCGACCAGCATGCTCGGGGAGCAATCACCGGCCGTTCCTACGGAACGGCCGCTTTACAATCGTGCATACATCCCACTAAAACAACCAGCGCACGCCGAGACGGAGGATGCGCGGGTTCATCACCTCCAGCGGCTGATCGAATCCGGTGGTGCCCGTCGCGGTGACGTCGTATTGCCGGCCGAGCACCGTCGAGGCGTTGAACAGGTTGAAGACGTCGCCGCTCACCGAGAGCTCGTTCCGGCCGATATGAAACGCCTTCTCGAGCCGCAGGTCGAACGTGGTCGCGGCGTCGAGCCGCTGGTCCTGCGGATTCACCAGCAGGACACGCTTCTCCGGCAGTGTCGGATCGGCGGACTCGACCGTCTCGAAATACGGCTTCCCGAAGCCCTCGCGCGAGACCAGATTGCCCGCGAGGTTGATGCCCCACGGCATCTGGTACATTCCCGACGCTGCCAACTGGTAGCGGGGGAGGATCAGGTAGATCTCGCTCTTGCCGCTGCCGGTGGTCGACGTGATGTAGGCGCCGCCCTGGATGTTCGGCCAGCTCGTCGTCGCACCCGGATCCTGAATCGCCGCCGGCCCGTCGAAGTGCTCGGTGTGACTGTTGCTCGAGAACGCGACCCGGCCCATCCAGCGATTGGCGAGACGCTTGGTGGCCTGGAGCTCGAAGCCCATGTAGGTCTGGTGGTAGTCGGGCCGGTTGCGGAACTCGACGCCGTTCCCGGGCGGCAGGCTCGATTCGATTGGCGCGTAGAAGTCACGACTGTAGTTGCCGATCCCAGGCGCAGTCCCCGACGCCGTTCCCTCGAGCGCGTAATCGGCGCTGGTCAGGCCGATCAGCGGATAGACGTTCTGTTGCGCGACCAGGTCAACGCTGCTCCAGATCAGGTTCGTGAACCGCCGCCACGTGAACGACCCGCCGATCGCGAACTGCGGCATCAGCTCGTGATCGAGACCGACCACGAGCTCATGCGTGCGCGGCGCCTTGAAATTCGGATCGACGCGATTGAAGTTGAGGCCCGCCGCCGGATTCGCCGGATCGACACCGGCGTAGGTCAGCAGCTGGTTCAGCTCGCCGGGATCGGCGACGTTGTTGCGGTTCGTATCGGTTGCCGAGTAGATCAGGATCGCCTGGGACGCCGCCGAGAACGACTGCACCGTGCCCGATCCGATCTGCGTGCCGAACATGCCGTAGCTGGCCCGCGCGACGGTGCGACCGACATCGTCGAGCCGATAGCTCACGCCAACCCGCGGCGAGAGCAGGCTGGCCTGGATCAAGTCGCTCTCCGCCGGCGCGACGATCGCCGGCAGCAGCTCAGGGAAGCCGGGATTGGCCGCCTGGCGGCTCTCGAGCATCGAGGCGGATGATCTGTCGTAGCGAAGCGACAACTGTGTCGTCATCCGGCCGGTGCGCCACGTGTCGCCGACGTAGAGGCTTTGCGACGACAGCTCGCTCGAGGCGAAGAACGGCCGGTACAGCCACGCCTGGATGGTGCCGCTGGTCGCGTAATCGGCAGCCTGCAGGTTGTCCACGCCGCTGCCGGGCCACTCCTGCCGCTCGTCGTCGCGGACGTTGCGCCAGCTGCCGCCGAAGGCAATCTCGTGACGGCCTTTGAACCAGGTGCCGTCGCCGAGCGCGCTCTTGTCCGGGCGATCGGTTTCGTAGAACACGTACGACCCGCGACGAACGCGGCCGGGATCCCGATACGCGGTGGCGGCCAGGCCGCCCTGCGGCGTCAGCGAGAACCCGTTGCCGACGTAGCCGGCGCGCGCGGTCAGGAACAGCGTGTTGCCGACGGTGAAGTTCACCTGCCCCTTGTAGAGCGGCGTCGGTCCCGTCTGATCCCACGTGGTCGCCGGGTCGCGCAGCGGGCTGGCGCCGCGGCCGTTCTTCTCTTTGTTCCCGCGGAAGTAGAGGAACTCGGGCCTGATGTTCGGCGTCACCTGCGCCGAGGTCTTGAACGCGATGTTCTCGAGCCGCGTCTTGTCGGGGTCGCCGTTGAGGGTGTAGAGCGTGCTGTCGGTGAGACCATACGATCCCCATGCCCACCAGCGGCTGCGCAGGATCGGCCCGCCGAGATCGAAGCCGCCGTCGGAGAGCTCCTTCATCCGATTACCCTTGCCCGTCGGACCGGCTAGCGGCAGGAGCTCGTCGGGAAGGTTGTTGGCCTGGAGTCCCTCGCCGGTCCCGTAGTAGTGCGCCGCGCCGCGGATCTGATCGCCGCCGGTCTTGAACTGCATGTTGAGCTGCACGCCGGGCGTCGGGTTGGTCGCCGAGGCGCCCCCGGTGGTGACGCTCATCTCCTCGAACATGTCGAAGTTGTAGTAGGTCGGCGACGAGCCGGTTGACGCGAGATCGGTGACCGGAATGCCATCGAGGTTCCAGGTGTTCTCGGCGCCTGACGCGCCCTTGGCGATGAAGTTCGACTGCTGGCCCGACTCGGCGCCGCCGACGTTCACGCGATCGACGATCACGCCGGGCACCGTCTGGAGCACGACCCACGGATCGCGCGCGGTGGGAATCCGCTGCAACTCGTCGAAGGACACGCTGGTCGTGATCGTCTGCCGGGCCGGATCGACGATCGGCGTTTCGGCGACGACCTGCACGGCTTCGGCGACGCCGCTCACTTGGAGCGTGACCTTGAGCGGCACCGCGGTTCCGGCCGCGACCGCGACCGGGTTGATCCGCGACGGCGTGAAGCCCGACAACGAGCTGTTTACCGTGTACTGGCCCGGTGGAAGGTTGAGAAAGTGCGCTTGTCCTTCAGCGTCGGTGGTCTGGTTCTGTACCGATCGCCCGGCAATCTCGACCAGGGCGCCGGGAATGATCGAGCCTTGTGAGTCCTGAACGGTGACGTCTATCCGTCCCTGGAACAGCGTCTGCGCTGACGCCGCCCCGGCCATCGACACCACGAACGCGATGACGGCTGTACCCGTCCGCATGTGAGCACCCCCTTTGAGCGCGGCCGGACCGAGGGTCTGACCGCTTCACCGTGCTCGAGCAACGCCGATACCAGCGGCGCGTTGGGACGTGTGGCGGAGTGTGCGGGATGGGAGACCGGCGCGGCGTGGCGGGCCAGGAAGGCGATCCAATCGAATGTTGGCGCCGCGGTTGAAGATCCAAAAACCGCGTGTGCCGCTCTCACCCGGGGGCGCTGGTCACACGATCACAGAGCGAGCACCAAGCAGCGGCCGCGACAGCCGTTCGGCTCCGGAGACGCGCATCGCTGCGCGCGCGTGATCCGGGTCGAGCGCGTTGAAGAGCAGGCGCCAGGCCGCGTCGGCCTCGATCTGGATCGTGCACGCCGCCTCGCGCCCGTCATCGAGGATGACGGACCAACGAGTGCCATCAATGACGAGCAGCCACGAGCGGGGCTGAGTCGCCTCTACTTCGAGACGGATCGCGGTCCCAGCGGGGGCAGGGACGTTCCGGTAAGTGACCGGCAGCGCGCGGACGCCGATGTCCAGCAGCGGGTCGAGCCAGCGCGGCTCGAGCAGGAGCGGGCGGCCGACCGCATCGCGGATCTGCATCTGGTGGTGCCAGCGTTCCGTGTACTGACGACCGACGTCCATCCAGTTCTCGGACTCCTCTTCACCGGCCCAGCTCACCGGCCAGATCGCTTTGCCGTGCAGAGGCAGCCCGTTGACCAGCTCGATCACCCAACCGCCGCTCAGCTCCAGCAGTTCCACGAGCTGACGCGAGCTGAGGCGAGCCGCGTAAGCGACGCCCGTCGCGTTGAGACGATTGACCAGGCGTGACAGATCAGCGGCAGACGTGATCGGCGCCTCGAGCGGCACGAAGTGAGCGTCGCGGTAGGCGGCGACGTGGCGCAGGTCACCATCGAGCAGGTGGGCCGCGACGTCGCGCACGCGCCAGCCTGGCGCAATTGTCGGGCGCAGCCACTCGTTGTCTTTCAACGAGCGCAACAGGCCAATCAGCTCCGCGTGCAGTGGCGCGAACAGTGGCGCGGTATCGATCGGTCCGAGCGCCGTCACTGGCGCGGCTTCTTGTTCTCGAGGTACGCGGACCGCAATGCCGAGACCAGGCGCTCGTCCACGAGCCCTGGCGGGTTGCCGGCGTAGGTGAGGCCCTTGGCCTCGCGGAACTTGTCGACCGCAGCGACGGTCTCCTCGTCGAACAGCGCGTATTGCTGCTGGTATTCCTGCGCGGCGCGGCGCTGCTCGGCCTGCGCCTTCTCGAATTCGGCCGGGTTGCTCTTGCGCAGCTCCTGGTTCCGCTGTGCGTTTACGGACGGCGCCTCGGGGAAAGATGCGAGCGTCGGCCGCCAGTAGCCAGCCGCGTGCAGCATCCGCTTCAGCTCGATCACGTCCGGGCCTTCGATTCGCGAGAACGTCCGGTAGCCGAGGCGGCGCTGCGTCGTGTAGTAGATGCGCTTCATCTCGCCGACGGGCTCTGGATTCTCGCCGACTTCGATGGCGAGCGAGATGTAGTCGCCGCCGCGCCCCGGATCGTTCGGATCCGCGATCTTGATCGCCGCGGACTGGAGGTTGCCCCACCGGCGGTCGCCGCCCTTCTTCTGACCGGCTTCGAGCGCCAGGATCATCCGCTCGGCGAGCGGCACACCGGTGCCCTCGGTCGCCTCGAACGTTGTCGCAACGGCCTCAACCACTTCAGGACCGACCATGATATTGGCCTGCACGGTGTAGTTCTTCCCCTGCCGGCTGCCCGCCCAGTTGCCGTTGTTCTTGCCGGTGTGCGCGGCGCTGCGGCCCTTCATGTCGATCATCCCGAGCTGGCGCGACTCGCGCTGTTCGTCGGTGCTGAGAAGCTGCGTGATCGCGTCCTTCGGCTCGACGTCCGTGGCCATGAGGTCGAGCCCCTTCACGCCGTATTCGACGACCGTGGACGCCTGCGTGCACACCGCACCGATCCCGGCGCGCACCCATGGCACCGCCCGGCCGACGAACGGCACGCGCGTGGTGACTGCCGCACCCGACTGGCCGGTCGCCGGGTCGATCGCGCAGAGCGAAAACGTCGAATACTGCGGATCGCCGACCTCGTTGATGGTGACGCCGTCGGCCGCGCGCCACTGGGCGCCGGCCGCAACTGGAAATGCGAGGCCACAGGCGATGGCAAGCAGTCCACTGAGAATTCGGCCCATCGGCGTTGTCCCCGAGAGAGATAGCTTCGTGTTCATCGTGCCCTTCGTGTTCTTCGTGTGCGCCTTCGTCAGCGCAGGTAGCGGTCGAAGTGCTGGACGAGTTTGCGATAAAAATACACCGCGTAGTACTCCCGCGCGCTCCACGCGTGGGTCGCCGCCGGCGCGGTCGCCAGGTCGAAGTCCTTGCCGAGCAGCATCAGTCGCTCCGCCAGCGCCATCGTCGTCCGGAACGGTACCACGTCGTCCATCAGGCCGTGAATGATGAGCAGGTGATCGCGCAGGTTCTCGCCGAGCGCCATCGCCGAGCCGCGCACGAACGCGTCGGGGTGTGTCTTCGGCGATCGTGTGATGGCCACGTCGTCTGGACCGAACGCAAACGGATCCGATGCCGGAGCACCGGCCACGCCGGCCGCGAACATGCCGGGGCGCTTCAGGAGCGCGTAGAGCGTCAGCAGGCCTCCGTAGCTGCTGCCCCAGATTCCCATCCTCGCGCCGTCCACGTAGGGCAGCTTCTTCAAGCCATCGACGACCGCTTGCAGGTCGTCGAGATCTCTGCCGCCGTAATCCATCAGGAACGCCTCGCGAAAGGCGCGGCCGTAGCCGACGCTGCCGCGCACGTCCACCTGCACGACGATGTAGCCCTGCTGGACGAGGTATTGGCCGAGAGTGCCGTTGATGCCGCCCCAACGGTTGCGGACCGTGTTCGAGTAGACGCCGCTGAAGATCACCGGGTGCTTCTTCGCGCGATCGAGCGCTGGCGGCTCGATGATACGCGCGTGAACGACGAAGCCGTCGACTGCGTTCCGAAAGGTCTCGTAGCGCGGCTGCGCCCACTTGGCGCGGGCGAACTCCGCGGGCGGCGAGGTCGTGACCTGGTGCTCGCTTCCGCCCGGGCGCGCGTCCAGCACCAGGAGCTCGGTCGGCGTCACGTCATCGGACCACAACGTTGCGACGTGGCGTCCGTCGGGTGAGACTGACGGCACGTGGACACCGGAGCGCGTCGTGAGCGGAACGGGAACCGCCGCTTCCCCAGCCACCCGGTAAACCTGACGTTCGTATGGATTCGGCCGCGTCGCCGTGAAGATCACCGAGTGATCGCGATTGACGTGCACCGTGGCCGCACCGCGCTCGCCCGCGACATCCCAGTCGCCGCTGGTGATCGGAACCGGAACGGGTTCGGTCATCGAGGTGTCGATCAGGTAGAGGTGGTCACGGTCGGCAATATCGGCGACCACGAGGATTCGGCGGGCGTCGGGCATCCACCGCGCGACGTAGGCAGGGTAGATGCGCGTGTCGCGCCGATCGTGCCAGACGAGCCGCGGCTCACCGCTCGTCCCGTTCACGACGTAGAGCCAGCGCTCGGCCCCGGTGTCGGACACGTGGTCCACCAGGAGCTGCCCTTGCGACGACCACTGGTAGTCGCTGATCGCCCGTGCGCCTGGTTCGGGGAGCGGAATCGTGCGGACCTGGCGTGTTTCGATGTCGAGCAGCGCCAGCGAGCGCCGCTCGTTCTCGTCGCCCGGGTATCCGCGGCGTAGTTCGCTCTCGACGGTCTCGGCGCCGAGATACGACGGGAATGGCACCTTGCGGATGTGGCGCCGGTCGACCATGTGGAACGCGATGGTGCGGCCCTCCGGCGACCACGCGAATGGCGGCCAATCGGCGCCCCACACACCGGTGCCGACTTCTACGTCGCCGCGGTTGTACGTGCCGAGCGGCACGCGGCCGATGCCGGGCACGCCGATCGTGGTGAGGCGCTCGGGCTCGCGCGATCCGTCAATCGGCCAGCGCCAGAGATCGCCGTCGCGAACGAACGCGAGCGTCGCGCCATCGGGCGACAGCGCGATGTCGGACAGCTCGCCAGCAGCAAGCTTCACGGGCGTTCCACCCTCGACGCTGATGCGGAACAGCTGCCCTCGAGACACGAACAGGATCTGATGGCTGCCTGGCAGCCACGCCAGCTCGCTGACGCCGCCGCGAGCGCGGGCTGCCGCCCTCGCCATGAGCGCGTCGGTGGAGTTGCCCGATGGCGGCTCAGGCGCGGGATCGCTTCGCTGAAGATCCGTCAGCCGGCGCAGCCCGCTGCCGTCTGCAGAGACGATGTAGATATCTCGAAACGGCCAGCCGGCGTCGTTCCAGCGGAAGGCCAGCCATCGGCTGTCGGGCGACCAGGTGGGCGAGGCTGGCGGCGTGCCGATTACGCTCGGCAACGAGGTGACGCGCTCGATGATCAGCGCTCCGCTGCGGCCACCTTGCGCGTGCACGGGTGCGATCGACAGCGCGCCGGCGACCACGATCGAGAGCACGCAGGCGATCCGCATGGCGTCGATCACTATAGACTGACAGCCCATGTCCACGGCCCTGCGCCTGCTGCGCATCTCGATGCTACTGGCCATCGCGCTGCAGGTTGCCCCGGCTGGCGCCAGCGCCGACCCGCTCGACGACCTGGCGCGCGAGTTCTGGGCCTGGCGCGCGGTGCACCAGCCGTCTACCGGCGACGACATCCCGCGAATCGAGCGTCCCGCCGGATGGCTGCCGGATTGGTCGTCAACGTCGATCGCAGCGCGGCGCAAGGCGATCGCTGAATTCGATCGGCGCTGGCGCGCGATCGATACCGCCGGTTGGCTGGTGCCGCGACAGGTGGACTATCGCCTGATCGGGTCCGGGATCGCACGCGTTCACTGGGAGCTGGACGGCGCCCCGGCGTGGCGGCGTGATCCGCAGTTCTACATCCAGCAGGCGCTGGGGCCTGTCTTCGATCTGCTCCTGACGCCAGGAACCTTCAGCGTCTCGCGCGCGGAGCAGATCGAGTCACGGCTGGCGCACGTTGCGCGCGTGACCGAATGGGCGCGCGCGAACCTCGATCAGGCCCGACAGCCCTTTGCCAAGCTGGCCATCGATACGTTGGACGGCATCGAACCGCGCCTGGCCACCGTCGCGCGCGAGCTCGAGGCGGTGGTGCCGGCCTCGCACCGCGGACGGCTGTCGG
This sequence comes from uncultured Acidobacteriota bacterium, assembly GCA_963709325.1. Taxonomy (GTDB): domain Bacteria; phylum Acidobacteriota; class Vicinamibacteria; order Vicinamibacterales; family UBA2999; genus VFZN01. The sequence goes on from CAVPVV010000003.1 coordinate 4,188,996, forward strand.
GTCCGGCTGCAGCCGCGGGCCGCGCGCTGGCGGAGTACCGCGCCTGGCTTCAGCAGCGGCTGGCGTCGATGCCGGCTGACACGGCGGTGGGCCGCCCCGGATATCTCACCTTCCTCCGCGAGGTCGCGCTCGTGCCGTTCACGCCCGACGAGCTGCTGGCGATGGGACGGCAGGAGTGGGAGCGCGCCGTCGCCTTCGAAACGATCGAGCGCCAGCGGAATCGCGCGCCGGCGCCGATGCCCATCTTCCCCAACCAGGCCGCGCAGATTGCCAAATCGGCGAAGGACGAAGCCGCAATCCGTACGTTCCTCGCCGCGAACGATCTCCTCACCGTGCCGCCGCGGGTGCGGCACTACCGCAACCTGCCCTTGCCCGCTTACCTCGCGCCGTTGTCGTTTCTCGGCGTCACCGACGACCTGACCAGCGAGACGCGGCTCGAAGAGGACGGCTACAGCTACATCCGGGTCCCGGCTGAGAACCTTCCCTACTTCTATCTCTCGACGGCGCGCGATCCCCGCCCGATCATCGTCCACGAGGGTGTGCCGGGCCACTACCTGCAGCTCGCCTTGTCGTGGGCGCATGAGAACCCGATTCGCCGGCGCTATTACGACTCCGGTGCCAACGAGGGCATCGGCTTCTACGCCGAGGAGATGATGCTGCAGGCCGGGTTGTGGGCCGACAGCCCGCGCTCGCGCGAGATCATTTACAACTTCGCGCGCCTGCGTGCGCTCCGCGTCGAGGTGGACGTGCGCCTCGCGACGGGAGAGTTCTCGATTGCGCAGGCTGCCGACTACCTCGAGAAGACCGTACCGATGGACCGCGCGACCGCCCTCGAGGAAGCGGCTTCGTTCGCCGCTGGCCCGGGTCAGGCGATCACCTATCAGACCGGCAAGCTGCAGATCATCCGCATGCTGGCCGACGCCCGCCGCCAGCAAGGCGAGCGCTTCAACCTCCGCGCGTTCCACGACTTCGTCTGGAAGAACGGTAACGTCCCGCTATCGCTGCAGCGCTGGGAACTGCTCGACGACCGCAGCGAGGTAGACCGCCTCGCCCTGTTACGGTAAGCTGCTTCGGCCCTGCACCTCTGCACCCCTGCACCTCTGCACCCCTGCACCTCTGCACCTCTGCACCACAATGATGTCGATTTCTGAACGCATCGCCCGCGATTTGAACGCCCGCGTCCAGCAAGTGGACGCCGCCATCGCCCTCCTCGACGACAAAGCCACGGTCCCCTTTATCGCTCGCTACCGCAAGGAAGCGACGGGCGGTCTCGACGACACGCAGTTGCGGACCCTCGAAGAGCGGCTGATCTATCTCCGCGACCTCGAGGAGCGGCGCGCGACGATTCTGAAGAGCGTCAGTGAACAGGGCAAGCTAGAGCCCGAGCTCGAGGCCCAGATTCGAGCGGCCGACACGAAGGCGCGCCTCGAAGATCTCTACCTGCCCTACAAGCCGAAGCGCCGCACCAGGGGACAGATCGCTCGCGAGGCAGGATTGGAACCGCTGGCCGCCTCGCTTTGGAACGACCCGGCCCAGGCACCCGACGTCGCGGCAGCGGCATTCGTGAACACTGAAAAAGGAGTCGCCGACGTAGCGGCTGCGCTCGAAGGCGCTCGGTGGATTCTTGTCGAGCAGTTCGCTGAGGACGCGGAACTGGTCGGCGGCTTGCGCACACTGGTGTGGAACACCGGCCAGTGGAAATCCACCGTCGTTCCAGGCAAGGAGGAGGAGGGAGCCAAGTTCTCCGACTACTTCAACGCCTCTGAGCTGGTGAAGCAGATCCCTTCCCACCGCGCGTTGGCGCTGCTGCGGGGCAGGCACGAAGGCTTTCTACGACTGAGCGTGGTGCTGCCGGAGGAGCCCGACCCCGCGCGCCGTCCCGAGCCGGAGCGACGGATCGCCGCGCGGGTGGGAATCGAAGACCGCAGGCGCCCGGCCGATGCGTGGCTCCTCGAGACCGTTCGGTGGGCCTGGAAGTTCAAGCTCGCCGTGCACCTCGAGCTCGACACCGAGCAGCGCCTGCGCGAAGCCGCGGAAACCGAAGCGATTCAGGTATTCGGCCGCAACCTCCGCGATCTCCTGCTCGCCGCGCCCGCCGGCCAGCGCGTGACGATGGGACTGGACCCGGGCATTCGGACCGGAGTGAAGGTGGCGGTAGTGGACGGCACCGGCCGCCTGATCGAGACCGCCACCATCTACCCGCATGAGCCGCGCAACGACTGGGAGGGCTCGCTGCGCGTGCTGGCCGCGCTGTGCGCGAAGCACGGCGTGCAGCTGATCGCCATCGGCAACGGCACGGCGTCGCGCGAGACCGACAAGCTTGCCGGCGACCTGATGGCGCGCTACCCCGAGGCGAAGCTGACGAAGATCGTCGTGTCGGAGGCGGGTGCGTCGGTCTATTCCGCATCCGAGCTCGCCGCCGCGGAATTCCCGAACGTTGACGTCTCGCTGCGGGGAGCGATCTCGATCGCCCGCCGCCTCCAGGATCCGCTCGCCGAGCTGGTGCGGATCGAGCCGAAAGCGATCGGCGTCGGTCAATATCAGCACGACGTCAGCCAGTCGCAGCTGGCGCGTACGCTCGATGCGGTCGTGGAAGACTGCGTCAATGCGGTGGGTGCGGACGTCAACACGGCCTCCGCGCCGCTCCTGTCGCGAATCTCCGGGCTGTCCGACACCATCGCGAAGAACATCGTCTCGTTTCGCGATCAGCACGGGCCGTTCCGGACCCGCCAGCAGCTCCTGAAGGTTCCGCGCGTAGGCGATCGCACGTTCCAGCAGGCGGCAGGATTCCTCCGCGTCATGAACGGCGACAACCCGCTCGACGCGTCGGCCGTGCACCCCGAGACCTACGCAGTCGTCGAGCGCATTGTCCAGCAGACGGGCACGCCGGCGCGCGATCTGATCGGCCGGACCGAGACGCTGCGCGGCCTGCGGCCGGAGGACTTTGCCGATACCCAGTTCGGCACGCCGACGGTGCGTGACATTCTCAGGGAGCTGGAGAAGCCGGGACGCGATCCACGGCCGGAGTTCCGCACCGCGACGTTCAAGGAAGGCGTCCACGAGATCGGCGATCTGCAGGCGGGGATGATCCTTGAAGGCGTCGTCACCAATGTTGCGAACTTCGGCGCGTTCGTGGACGTCGGCGTCCACCAGGACGGCCTGGTCCACATCTCGCAACTCGCCGACAAGTTCGTCACGGACCCGCGCGACGTGGTCAAGGCCGGTCAGATCGTCAAGGTGAAGGTGGTGGAGGTAGACCTCAAACGCCGCCGCATCGCGTTGACGATGAAGCTGCAGGATGCGCCGCCAGCGGCCCGGCCGCGCGCCGATCAGCAGGCGGGTCGACGGCCATCAGGCCAGCCGCGCCGCGACAATCCTCCTCCGCCTGTGCCGCCCAGGGCGCCGTCCACCGCGATGGCGGCGGCATTTGGCAAGCTGAAAAGATAGGGAAGCGGCCGAGTGCGGCGGCCCCCGCACTTCTTTTAGACCTTCAGTTCCGCCCGAATCTTCGAGAGGTCGACGCGTTCGCTGCTCTGCCGCGCCTGCATGTGCGCGACCTTCAACGTGTAGCGCAGGTCTTTCTGGTGCTGCTGCCAGAACTGCGAGAACACCTCCTGCACCGCGTGGTTCGCGTAGTTGCCCAGGAACCGTCCCATCAGCAGGCAGATGATGCCGACGGCGAGGAACGGGCCCGCATCGCTGACCGCCTCCGTGTTGGGAAGCAGCATCGAAGCGGCGGCACGAATACCCCCGAGCGCCACCAGCACCCACGCGATCACCATGAACCAGTAGGCGGCATCGCCGAAATTGAGGTGTGTCTTGACGCGGTCCAGGAGATAGCCATCGGACAGCGCGTCCTGAAGGACGCCCTGGATCGCCTCCGCCCGCCGCCCCACGATCCGTTCACGCTCCACGACCATCGGGTCGCTGGGATCGACCCGTGTCGTGGCCACCGTTACCGACGGCGGGATGTTGCCGGGCGCGTAATCATCGGTCGCATGGGCAATTCGTTCCGCGACCGTCAAGTGAATCCGCGGTCCGATACCGCTCTTGAAGCAGTATTTCCGGATGTCCCGCGGCGACCATCGATAGAGCGAGCCGAAGCCGCTGCGCGGGTTGTAGAGCATGTCGTCGACACTCGCGTGCGAGCGGAATAGCTCGCGGTCCATGCGGTTCAGCCTGAGGCCGGCCGCCTCGGCGTGGGCCAGCATCCAGTCGAGCGCAACCAGCGACATGCCCTGCTTCGGATAACCGCCGCCAACGTTCGAGTGCGCGCCCGCGAACCAGACCTGCTCGATCCGCTCGTCAGGTCCCGTCCACAACACCGGCTCGAACGCGAGCCGGCCATCGTCGATCGAGAGCGCATGATAGGCCCGCCTCACCGCCGGGCCGAGCGCGGAGGTCGGGAACTTGAACTGGTAGACCATCCGGTTGACGATGCCGGCCAGCGCGAACGGCATGCCGACGGCATCCACGGTGTCCCAGACGCCGATGAACTCGATTGGCACCGGGGTGTGCACGTCGTGGTTCCGCTGGAACGCGTCGATCGTCCGCTGGCTCTCGGCGGCGCTGCGCATCCGCCTGACGCCACGCGTGAGGAGGCTGCCGTAACGGGTGCGATACGCCAGGTAGGCGGCATCGACCGCCCGGCGCAGCTCGCCGGTGGTGCCGCACGACTCGCCCTTGACGATGCCGCACGTGCCGATGAGGCCGGCCAGGGTCCGGACCGTAAATGCGCCCCGGCTGAACCCGAACATGTAGATCCGGTCGCCGACGTCGTAGACCCGGGATAAGGCCCTGTAGAGGTCCTTGACGTTGCGTTTGAGACCGTAACCGGCCGCACCCCCCAGCATCCTGAACAGCGTCATCCCCTTCGTGCCGACGCCGTCGTCGTAGAAGGCAAGCTGCTGATCCAAGATCGGGTTCAGTCGGTGCTCGTTGAGGTCCACCGCCTCGAACAGTTTGAAGACATTGGTGCCTCGCCCTTTGATGTCGCTGTTCCCGGTGCCGTCCGAGCAGAGGATGATGTTTTTCGCCATCCGCCACCTGCGAGGCCTTGGGGAGGGGGAATGCCCGAAAGCCCTTTGCAGCGGATAGTGCCACAACGCCCGCGTTCGTTTCAAAGCGGTACGATCTCGTCGGTGCTCCTGCCCCTTGCCTGCACGGTCCGCACGTGCCGACAGCCGTTGATGCGCGAGAGCCAGCGATTCGTGTGCAATCGCGGGCACAGTTACGACGTCGCCCGCAGCGGGTATGTGAACCTGCTGCAGCCGCAGGATCGGCGATCCCGGGAACCCGGTGATGCCCGCGCTACTGTCGAGGCAAGGGTCGCGCTGGAAGAGTCGGGTATCGGCGCCGCGCTGACGAGGGCGATGGCTGGTCGCGTCGAGGACCTCTCGCTTGGCTCCGGCGCGGTGCTCGTCGATCTGGGTTGCGGGACCGGACGGGCCCTGGCAACCGTCGCGGCGTCAGGCGCGTATGCAGCGGTGGGCGTCGACCTGTCGGTGGCGGCTATCACCTACGCGGCCCGGCACTGGCAGGAGGCGACCTGGGCGGTGGCGAACGCGGATCGGGGGCTGCCGCTCGTCGATCGCGGTGCGAACGTCGTGTTGTCGCTGCACGCTCGGCGCAACCCCGCCGAGGCGGCGCGGGTCCTTGCGCCGGGGGGTGTCTTCATCGTTGCAGTCCCTGGAGCCGACGATCTCATCGAGCTTCGCACGCAGGTCCAGGGGGAGGGCGTCAGGCGATCACGGATCGATCAGGTCATCGCCGAACATGCGCCGTTCTTTCACGTGCGGGAGCGGTTCTCGGTGCGCGAGCAACGCCACCTTGACGGCGACCTGCTGCGCCAGCTCCTGTTGACGACCTATAGGGGGGCGCGGACGAGCGAGGCCCGAAAGATCGAGGCGCTGACGTCCCTCAACGTGACCCTGTCGTCGGACGCGTGCGTTCTGGGCGTGTCGGACGCCGGATGAGCTCTTAGTCTCGGCGATGGACGGCGACGGCGAGGGTCTGAAGGAATGCCGCGGCCACCGCGCGGCGCCCGGTGGTGTTCAGGTGACCGCCGTCATCCGTGTAACTGCCGACCAGGTTCTCCGACGCCGAGCCTCGATAGGTGAAGGTGTCGCGAGTGCCGTCGGGGGCAGTGGCCTCGGCGCGCGCGAGGTCGAAGAGCGGCGATCTGGTCCAGCTCTGGCGCAGCCGCTCGTTGAAGGCGTGGCGGGCGAGGTTCTTGAGCTTGGCCTGGTTCGCCCGTCCGAGCATCTCGCGGGCGAGGACGTCGAGGCCACGCTTCGCGTGTCCAAGCGGCACCGTCGCCGGCACGAATACGGTGTTCGGGTGCCGGGCGGCGAGGTCCTCCAGCGTCGCGCGATAGCGATCGCAGAGCACCGCGTAGTCGGTGGTCGGCTCGACGTCGATGTAGCAGAACTTCAGGACCGCGATATCGACCTCGCCGCGCAGCCGCTCGTCGATGATGCGGCGGAAGTCATCGCACTTGGTAAGGGGCTGCTGGTTGGTGCCGACCTTCGCATGAATCAGCGCGCCGCCAGTGGGGGAGTCGGCTCCGAGCTCGACGATCGGCCAGTTGCGCCCGGCGTCGTTCAGCAGGTCGCGCACCCCGTCGAGGATGTTCGCGCCAACCGACTGGTGCCCGAAGAACACACGCCGGTTGACGAGGGTGTCGATGTCCGCCGTGGGTGCCGCGCTCATCTCTCCATTATCCGGGATTGACAAAAGAGCGCCGCGCTCGCAGCATGCCGCGCTATATGCGAGCGATCACGAGGCGCGAGCTGATGCAGCAGGCAGCCGTCGCGGCGGGCACCGCGGCCCTTGCCCGACCGGTACGCGCGGCGGCGCAGGCAACCGCGGACGATGGGACGCTGAAGTTCTTCCCTGGCTTCAAGGCCGCGCGCGTGAAGACATCCGGGGCCGACATCAACCTGGTGCACGCCGGGTCCGGGCCGCCGCTGCTGCTGCTCCACGGCGCGCCGCAGACGCACATCTCCTGGCGGCTGGTCGCCCCCGATCTGGCCAGAACGCACACCGTGATCGTCCCCGACCTGCGCGGCTACGGTGATTCCAGCAAGCCCGCCGACGCCGCCGACCATGGCAACTACTCCAAACGTGCGATGGCGCTGGACCAGGTCGAGGTGATGAAGCACTTCGGCTTCGATCGCTTCCCGGTCGTCGGCCACGATCGCGGCGGGCGGGTCGGGCACCGGCTGGCCCTCGATCATCCCGACACGGTGACGAAGCTGGCGGTCCTCGACATCCTGCCGACCTACTACCTCTACACCCACGTGACGCTCGAGTTCATCCAGGCCTACTTCCACTGGTTCAACTACGTGCGGGCGGCGCCCGCGCCCGAAGAGCAGTTGAAGGCGCAGTACGACTCGCAGCGCGCAAAGGCCACTACCGATGTGGAGCGGGAGTACCTTCGCGTCAACGCCGATCCGGCGAATGTCCACGGCATGTGCGAGGACTACCGCGCCTCGGCGTCGATCGATCTCAAGCACGACGAGGAGAGCTGGAGCCGGAAGATCGAGTGCCCGTTGCTGACGCTGTGGGGCCTGAAGGGACCGATGGGGCGACTCTACGACGTCCTCGGCGTGTGGAAAGAGCGCGGCACGCAGGTGACCGGCACGGGACTGCCGGCCGGACACAACCTGCAGGAGGATGCGCCTGCCGAGGTGCTGGCTCAGCTGCGCGGGTTTCTCTGACCTGATAGGATTCGCTCGATCACTCCAGGAGATCCGCCGATGCGATTGCCTCTCCGCGCTGTCATCACGCTCCTCAGCTGCGCCATCGCGATCGCGGCGCTGGTCGCCGACGCCGCGTGGCCGTGGGCCGGCCGCTATGGCACCAACGCGATGGAGATGCTGATCATCGGCGACGTGCAGGTGCATTCACGACGCGCCGATCCGTCGACCGCGTTCAATCGAATGCGGGAGACCCTGACGAAAGCCGACCTCGTCTACGCGAACCTGGAAGGGCTGCTCGTCAAGTCGGTCGGGACGAAGATCGATATTCCCGACAAGCCCGAGTGGACCCATCCCGGTCCGGACGGTGTGAAGGCGTTGAAGCCGGCGAACCTCACCGTAGTGGGTGTCGCCAACAACGTCGCGTCGGGCCGCGAGAACATCCTCAAGAGCCTGGCCGTGCTCGACGCAAGCGGCATCGCTCACGTTGGCGCCGGGCGCACGATCGACGCCGCGCACGTCCCGGCGATCGTCGAGCGCAAGGGCGTGAAGGTCGGGTTCCTGCAGTACACCGCTCGCTGGTATCGCGACGACGACATGATCGCGACCGCCACCGAACCGGGCGTGGCGAAGATCGCGTCGATCGACGGTCTGACGATCGACGCGGCCGACCTCGAGCGCCTGAGGGCGGACATTCGCGCGCTCCGGCCGAAGGTGGACATCCTCGTGGTCTCGCATCACAACCGCGACGGCTCGACCCCGGTGCAGTTTGCCGGCCGGCCCGGTACCGCGGCCGGCAAGGATCGGACCCGCGCCGAGGCGTATCAGAAGCAGTTCGCGCACGTGTCGCTCGACACCGGCGCCGATCTGGTGTTCGGCCACGGCACCCACACCGTCCAGGGCGTGGAGGTTTACAACGGCAGGCCGATCCTCTACGCGATCGGCCACTCGAATTTCGATCAGCCGGGATACGAGCACGCCACCGATGGTCTCGTCGTCCGGGTGGTGATCGACCGCAAGAAGATCGTGCGTACCTCGTTCGTCCCCGTCACGCGCGACGACAAGAACGACGTCTATCTCCTGGATCCCTCGACCGGCGAGGGTGCGAAGCTGGTGCAGGCGGTGAAGGACCGCTCGACGAACCCGCCGGCCCTGCGCATCGACGGCAAAGAAGTCGTCCTCCTCGAAGCGGCCGCCGGAACGTCGGAGCGGCCGTAGTCAAGGCAAAAGGCAGAAGGCAGAAGGCAAAAGGCAGAAGGTCCTTAAGCCCCAAGCCCCAGCCGCAGGCCCCAACCCCCAGGCCCCAAGCTCCTTACGGGTCCTCGCCGATCGCCTCGTAATACGCCGCCACCTGCGCGCGGGAGCCGGCCTTCGTGTAGACGTCCGGTCGTCGCGACCGCACGACGCCGGCGATCACCTCAGCCACCTCCGCCGGCTCCTGCCCGCCCGGGAATACCCGCGAGTCGGGCCCGCCGTACAGCGCGCTCGCCCCGAACTCGGTGTAGACGACGCCCGGTGAGACCAGCGAGAACTGGATCTCCGGGTCCGTCGCCTGCACCTCCGCCCGCATCAAGACCGTCAGTGCGTTGAGGAAGTGCTTGGCCGCAGTGTAGGCGGAGCGCAGCGGCGACAGCGGAATCCGTCCGAGCATCGAGGACATGGTGATGACGTGCCCCCCTCCCCGGCTGCGGAAGTGCGGCAACACCGCCTGCATGCCGTAGAGCGCCGACATCACGTTGACGCGCATCATTTCGGCCACGTCATCGTCGGTCAGTTCCGAGGGCGGCCGGCTGAGGCCCCGTCCGACGTTATTGATCCAGACATCGATCCGCCGTTCGCTGGCGAGCACGTCGGCGGCCACTCGGTCCACCTCCGCTCGGACCGTCATGTCGGCGACGATCGCCCGGGCGTGCGGGCCGCAGCGCGAGGCGACCGCTGCGAGTCGGTCGGCACGACGGGCGACGAGCACGACGCGTCCGCCGTCAGCCGCGAGCCGCTCCGCGGCGGCGGCGCCGATACCCGAACTCGCGCCGGTGATCACGATTACGTGAGGGTCCATGGCCGGCAGTGTATCGGCGTGGTTTCAAAAGTGGCATTCCCGTTGCACAACGGATGACTCGGAAGCGCGTCACCGTGAAAGGCCGTGCGGGGATGTGCAAAGCGGGCCGGAGCCAACGACTCGCCACCCTTCACAAGGTGCCACGAATTGGCAGCGACGACACGATGTGTCACAGCGGCGAGCGGGGAGCGAGCTGCTGGCTTCGGAGGAGATGGTTCGATGAAGGCGGCAACCAAGGTCTTGATTCGACGAATTGCCCGCGCACGCGAAGCTGAAGATCTCCGGGCGGTGCGATCGCGCGACATGGTCACGTTTGCGGACGTGCGCTTCCGGGGACAGCAGCTGCCCCTCTCGCTCGCCCCCTATCGGCTGCAGGCCGCGGATCGCTGGTGGCGTGAGTCCTGCCAGGCGCAGTCCGACACCCGAACCAAGCGGCATCAGTAACGGCCGACGACTCAGTTCAGGTTGCCGTTCGTGCGGCAACCTGCCTGGCCGCGCCCGGTCCTCCCCCCGGGCGCCGGCCGGGCGATTCAAATAGCAGCAGTTCCCGCCCGGGCCTCCGCTCTCCCGCCTCTGTTTCTGCCTTCTGCCTTTTTGCCTTCTGCCTTTTGCCTTTTGCCTTCTGCCTTCTCTTCGGGAGTATCCTTCTGGGGTCTCGTTGCTCTCTGGGAGGAGTTCCCATGGCCCTCACGCCTTCGTGCCTCTCTTCGGTCCGCCTGGGTGCGGTGACGATCGTTGGCACTCTCACCCTGGCACTGGTCCTTGCGACCCGGGTCGACGTCGCGTCACAGGAATTCGGTTCGATCACGTTCCCGACCTCCGGCGCGCCGGCTGCGCAGGAGGCGTTCCTCACCGGCGTCAAGGCGCTCCACAACTTTCAGTTCGACGAGGCTGCCGTCGCCTTCCAGCAGGCGGAGAAGGCGGATCCCGCGTTCGCGATGGCCTACTGGGGCGAGGCGATGAGCCACAACCACCCGCTGTGGGCGCAGCAGGACGTCGAGAAAGCGAAGCAGGCCCTCGACAAGCTCGATCCGACGCCGGAAGGCCGCCTCGCGAAGGCGAAGCTGCCAAAGGAGAAAGCGTTCTTCGAGGCAATTCAGACGCTGTACTTCTCGCCCGGCGACAAGCTCGCGCGCGACAACGCCTACTCCGCGGCGATGGCGCGGATGTCCACCCAGTGGCCCGACGACAACGAGATCTCGATCCTCTACGCGCTGTCGCTGCTCGGAACCGTTCGGCCCGGCGATACGGGCTTCCGGCGGCAAGCGCTCGCCGCGTCGATCGCCGAGAAGATCTACCAGCAGAATCCGAAGCACCCTGGCGCAGCGCACTTCATCATCCATTCGTTCGACGATCCCGATCATGCGCCGCTCGGCCTGTCCGCCGCCGATGCCTACGCGAAGATCGCCCCCTCCGCCGCGCATGCGCTTCACATGCCCTCGCACATCTACGTCCAACTCGGGATGTGGCAGAAGGCGGTTGCATCGAACGTCGATGCCTACAAGGCGGCAACCGAGCTGAACGCCAAGATGAAGCTGGCGGAAGGGCGCGAGGACTTCCATACGCTCTCGTGGCTCGCCTATGCGAACTCGATGCTCGGCAAGTTCGACGATGCGAAGAAGAACGTGGAGCAGGCGAAGGCCGCCGCGGATCGCAATGCCGGCAACGCCGGCATCCGTGACGGGTACCTCGGGATGCGCGCGCGCCTCATCTCCGACAGCGGGCAGTGGGAGAAGCTGGCGCTCGACATGATCGCGGCGCCGGCAGCCGGTGACCATGCCGGAATGCCGGGGATGCCAGGCATGGGCGGCGGCAGCGGCTCCGCGACGTGGACCTACATCGTCGGCGTCAGCGCCGCGAAGACCGGCGATCTGGCGACGGCGGAGAAAGCGGAGGCGGCGCTGAAGGCGATCACCGCAAACGCCCAGGGCGGGCCGACGTCGTACGCGGCAAAGCCGCACGTCATTCGCGAGAAGGAGCTCGGCGCGGTGATCCGCTGGGCAAAGGGACAGAAAGACGAGGCGCTGCAGTTCGCGAAGGAGGCTGCCGACGCGGAGAAGGCAATGTCAGCGCCGTCCGGACCGCCGGAACCGATCAAGCCGGCCTACGAGCTGTACGGCGAGATGCTGCTCGAGGCGGGGAAGGCCAAAGACGCGATGGGTGCCTTCGAGCAGTCGCTGTTTCGGACGCCGAAGCGTACTCCTTCGGTCCTGGGGTTGGCACGAGCGGCAGCGGCGGCCGGTGACCAGGCCACCGCCCGGGCCCGGTATCAGGAACTGACGACGATGCCCGGTGCGGCGCCGACGTCGCCGGCGGTTCAGGAGGCCCAGAAGGCCCTCCGCAGCACCAACAATATTTTTTGAGCGCCCGAAACTTTGCGCGGCGAACGCGCGTAATGGTGTGTAACGGGAGCCGCGCTATAGTGGCGCACCTTGGAGGTTCCCATGCATGCCCGCCTCGTTCTCCGCCTCTCGGTTTTGGCCCTCTGGCCGGCTCTAGCCCTCGCACAGTCTCCGAAAGCGGCCACCTACCTCACCGATGAACAGGTGAAGGCGATCAACACCCTGCCCGGCATAGATCGGCAGATTGTCACCACCGACATCGGCAAGCTGAACCTCTCGGTGGGGATTGTGCACCGCGGGTCAACCAATGCTCCTGCGCCCGCGGCGGCGGGGGGCGGAGGCGGCGCGGCGGCTGCCCAGCAGGGCGACGCGTGCGGAGAAACCAGTTCCGCCGCGGCAGCCGCCGGCACCGCCAGCGGCATCTCCCACGACGGCCAGACGGAGACCTACATCATCGTCTCGGGCGGCGGGACCCTCGTGACCGGGGGTAAAATCGTCAACGGCCGGAAGTCCGCGGCCGACAGCCCAGTGACGAAGGTGCTGAACGGACCGTCCTGCAGCGGGCGGATCGAGGGCGCCGACGTCGTCAAGAAAGTCGTCAAGACCGGCGACATCGTCATCATTCCGGCCGGCGTTCCCCACGGCTGGATCGATATCACCGACCACGTGGATTACCTGAGCGTCCGACCGGACCCCGATCGGCTGCTCGCGCCGTATGTGAATCCGGCCCTGAAGAAATAGGTCATTCGAGAGAGGAAGGTTGCCGCCCCTCGCAGGGCCGGGCGGGGGCGCAAAACTGTAATGAATTGTTCGCTTGCAGGGAAAAAAACGTTAGAAGATGATGTGCAACTCGTGCATAATCGTCCGGTTAGACCCAAGGTGACAGGCGGTGATCCAAAGAGTCCGCCGGCCCCCCTCGCCATTGGAGCTCACGAATGAAGCGCGCCTTCCTCGTTGCAGTCGCGTTGGCGACCGTATTCCACCTCGTCGATAAGCGGGTTGCGGCCCAGACCACGCTCGACGATCTCAAGTTCTTCAAGAACTACTTCGTCACCGGCGACTACTGCGTCGCGGGCGTCGGTCTGCACGGACAGGGGTCAGTCAACGGTCTCTCGACCAGTGAGATTGACCTCAATGACAATCCGGCAACGCGGGTAGGCGTGCCGCGTGGCGCCGACATCCTCGCCGCGTACCTGTATTGGCAGGTCGTATCGGATACGGGGCCGGACGTGGGGAGCGTCGGCGTCAAATTCAAGGGATATGCTTAACCCTTCCCGACGACCTGACCACGACCGGAGTCGTGACCCCAAGCCCTTTGGCAAGGTGCTCACCTTTGCCGGCACGGCGCGCCGTGCTTCAACCCCGGTGGCGGTACGGCGACAACGGGAGTGCGCGGAAGCACCTACACGCTACCGGCTGGACGTGCTGCGGTTCTTCGACGTGGAGGATCCGGGCCCCGCAGATAACCCTAACCCGTAGCCGGCAAGACCAAGTCGTCGGCGAGGCGTCAAACACGCGGTTTCAGTCCCGGACTTCGGGGGCAACGGCAACCAGGCGCCGATGGCGCTCGGCGCGAGCCTGTTCATCGTCTACCGCGGATACCGACGCAAGCCGCTCAATGGCATCGTCGTCTACGACGATGGCGTCACGCTCAGCAACGCGCAGCGCACGCTGGATCAGCCGATTGCCGGCTTCTACCAGCCCGTCGGCGACGCCGAATGCGTCGATCTCGTACATCGTGGGCAGCGGCGATCCAGCCAAGAACGAGCAGGTGACGTTGAATGCCGCGTTGCCGGCTTCCGGCACCAACGTCAAGTTGAACGAGCTTTCTTCGAGCTCGGGCAGCGCCTGGGACAACCGAACCTATCCGGGAGCCTCGGCACGACGCCGAGCAGCGTCGACACGATCACCACGACGGTCACCACCGACATCGGGCAGCGCGACTGCCTGACCCTGGCGGCAATCGTCTTCAAGACCGCGGTCCAGGATACGGACAGGGACGGCCTGCTGGACGGTGGGAGACGGCCACGACGGCGATCACCCTCGATGCCCGAATGGCAAGACCGCTGCCGCTGCTCGTCAGATGGGCGCCAATCCGAATCGCAAGGATCTCTTCGTCGAGATCGGCTACATGGACACGAACGGCGCTGACCCTGTCATACGGCGAAGAGTCGCGGGTGGCGCACTCGCACCTTCCCTCGCACGAGACACTGAAACTGGTGGGAGATACATTCAAGAACGCGCCCAGTAGAATCTCGATCAGGGCACGATGCCTAAGGGCATCGCGGTCCACTTCGACGTCGGCGCCAGCTATCCCGACGTGCCCGTGCCACGCGGCCCTTGCGCCAACGACTACATCATCGGCCGGCAGCAGGGCGAGACCGATGTCGGCACCGCCTCGCGGGGGCGAGCGGGTCGACGAGATGTCCACGGTATGCCATCGCGACGCCGGATGCCGACGCCGGCCGACAGCCGTGGGTATGTCAGTACTCGGACTTCCCGGCACGGTCGGATGGAAGACCGGCTACCGTTTCATCCGCGACAAGGTGCTCAGCATCATCCCGGCGCCGCACATCCCGACTCCTCCCACCGCCGCCTGGGAAGAGTATTGCGATAAGCTCGTTGACCCCGCCGGTACACAACGGGGCCGCGTTATGCGTGCAGGTGGCGATTCGACCCGAACCGGAGGGACATGTTCCACTACGCGTTCTTCGCGCACGCGCTGGGGATTCCCAAGTCGACAGCTGTTATCCCGAGGCACGAGTAACCCGGATTTCCATATTCCGATCACGAACACGGGCATTGCCGACTTTCCGCGGCGGCGACGTGCTCCTGACGCTCGGCGCGTTCATGGACCTACGACAACGTGTCGCCGATCGGCACGTCCGTTTCTGCAGGCGTCCACGCTGGTGCACGAGCTCGGCCACCACGATCGACCGCCGACACGGCGGGGACCCGATCGCGCCGAACTGCACGCCGCCGTACCTCAGCGTGATGAACTATCTGTACCAGATGCGTGGCCTGATTGATCTGATGGCTTGCCGCGGATCTGCGCTTCGAACAATGCGTACCTGCAGCCACCAACGAGGCCACGGTCGATGAAGATCACCTCACCGATGGGCCAATCGGTGTCACCTCCCGTATCGCATGTCCTGGTACACGCCGATTGTACCGGGCCAGCCGCTACCGCGACCCGGCGCCGATCCGGCGACTCCGCCTCGGGCCGAGCAGGCGCGCGGATCGCGACGGCCGCAAAGCGGCACTGCAACGGAATCCCGTTCGCCCAATCCGAACCGACTGATGGTGCGCGTCGACGCCCCGCAGGCCGACACAACGTGCACCCTGGGGGCGATCGACTGGAAAGCCAACAACGGCCAGCTGACACGGCTTCGCGACCAGGACCTGAACTTCGACGGTCTGACCGACACCGATATGCCCGACGTCGGGGGCGATATACGAGATTTTCGCCTGAAGGGGTCGAGTGACTGGGACAAGCTTGAGCTGAACCAGATTGGCAGCCGAAGGAGCCCCGGCGGGTACTACTACGACCTCTCGGGGCATCTGACTATCGGTCCCCTGTCTCTCGCCGGCGCCAAAGGCGACCTGGGATCGGGAGACCTGTCCGAATACGCACTTGGGGGCGGGAAGGGCGACCTCGGCGGCGGCAAGGGTGACCTCGGTGGCGGCAAGGGCGATCTGGGCGGCGGCAAGGGCGACCTTGGCGGCGGCAAGGGCGACCTCGGCATCGGCACGAGGGACGATCTGGGCGGTGGCAAGGGCGACCTGGGCGGTGGCAAGGGCGACCTTGGCCTCGGCGACGACGGCGGCGGCGATACCTTCGGCGGTAACGGAGAGATCGACGAGACGCTGGCGTCTGACCTGACGCGCGTGCCGCCCAATGCGGTGACGGCTGTCCAGAACGTTGGCGGCGACCCGACGAACTACGTGCGGGTCAGCTGGGTCGCGCCGCCCATCGGCGGCATTCTGCGCTACACAGTCGTACCGGGCGCTCATCGATGCCAGCACTGGACAGACGGGTGGCTGGACGAAGCTGGTCACGCCTGACCCTGCCGACGGTGTCCTGAGAGCCACTGTGTATGTGACGTCTGGCGTTGGCCAGGTCAATAAGAATTTCTCCTGGCTCGATTACGATTCACATCGACTGGTCCGCGGCAGCAAGTACGCTTACCAGGTGACGGCCACCTACCGGGTCAAGGATTCCGTGACTGGCGTCATTTCACCGCTGGAGAGCAATGGCAGCTCGCCGGATGCGGTGGTCGGCATCCCGGCGCCTCCCGGCATCGCGAACGCGGATCCGACGTTCGCCGATACCACCAGCCTCGTGCCGCAGAACATTCTCCGCGGTACGAGCACCGGTACTCTGCAGTTCACGGTGAACGATACGGAGAGCGCGCCTGCCGACTTGGTCGTCACGGCGGCGAAGATCCCCAACAACACACCCCTTGCGGCTGAACTCAACGTCGTCGTCGGTGGCACGGGCGCGAACCGAACTGTGCGGGTCTTCCACACGGTTCCCTTGATACCAACTACGGCACTGTCACGATACAGTTGACTCTCAAGGACACTCAATGCACTGACCCCAATGATCTGCGCAACCCGTGTCCGAGTGGCAGCACGACGATCAGCTTCCCCGTATCGGTATTCCGCTACGCAATGGTGGGCGTCACCAACGTTCCGCCGGCCACAGTCGCATCGGTTCAGCGCGGAAAGGCGATCAACCTCGAGTGGAAGTATACAGACGGCGCGACGCCCACGGTTGTGGACAGCCCCACGGTCGTTCATCAGGTCGTAGTCGTTGGGCCGCCGGGAGCGACGACGCGGACGATCAACAGCGGCTTCCAATACAAGTCAAACACCCGGACGTGGTCGCTCGCGTTGACCACCAAGGACGGAAATACGCCGTTCCCAGCGGGCCCGTTTAGCGTGACGATCAAGTCGACGACGCCGGCGGGATACAGTCCCAAGACCTTCACGCTGCAGGTCACGCCGTAAGCACCTCAAAGGGCCGGGTCGCGCAGGAGCGCAGCCCGGCCCTTTGGTTCGGTTCTCAAGTTACCCGACAAGGAAGTCGGTACAGAGTAGAACAGCTATTCTCTGAATCAGCGCGTCAGGCCTCCGACGCATCGAGCTGATCACTACCGACGGCTGCACTTCGCCACCCTAGGAACGGCTGAGCCTGCCTGGGCTTATGCGGCGGCGCAAATCGAACGAGTCTCAGCGCAGATCGAGAACTCTCGCGCCAATGGTGCGGATCATTCTTGCCCGGATCCTTCTGCGCGGCCAAAAGGAGAGCGCTGCTAGTTCGCGCCGATCGCGCTTGCGGATTTCGGCACCAGCGGATCGTCGTTCGACTGGCCGCGGATCGCCAGGTAGGCGTTGAACGATTCCGCGGCGCGAGTGCTCTTCAGCCCTTCACGCACCTGGCCCTGGTAGTAGTGCACGCGACGGGAAGTAGCCGAAGGTGGGCTCGTCGTCCAGGAACAGCGACAGCGCCTCGCCGCGGCGGGTGACGCAGCGATCGAATTCCGAGTCCGCCTGCAGGAACGCGTTCGCGTGCAGGTAGGCGCGGCCCAGCTCGAAGTGCCCGATCCAGGTGTCGAGCAGGGTGTTCGCTTCGTTCAGGAAGCGGACGGCGTTGCGATTGTCGCCGTCGGCCGAGGGCGATCATCCCGTCGATGATCGAGGCCAACGCCTGCGCCTCGGGCTGCAGGTCGTTGCCGAGCGTGACCGCGATCCGCTTGGCCCGCTGCGGCTGCACCGGCTTCGACCAGGACGCGCGCCGCGAGGAAGCGAACGGTCCGCGTCTGGCTGGTCTCCAGCGCTTTCTCGGCGGCGGCGATCGCCTGCGGCTTCCGGTCCGCGGAGCAGTTCCGTGTAGGCCAGCGCGGCCAGCTTGGCGGCGGCGCGATCCGTCTCTTTCGCGGCGATGTCGGCGGCGGCGCCCTCGGTGAAGATCCGAGCCGCGTCGGCGAACCGGCCTTCGTACAGCGCCAGGTCGCCCAGGCCAGACGCGGTGTAGGACGGCCCGAGCTGCTCGGACTTGGCCATGTCGCGGTAGGTCTGCGCCGCCTGCGGCAATCTGGTTCTGCAGCGTCTGTGCCAGCGCCAGCGACTGCAGCGCCCAGGGGCTCTGGTCCATCGCGTTCCGCGATTCCTGCTCGGCCGTCGCGCCGTCTCCGTTGTAGGCGGCGTAGGTTGCCAGGTTGACGCGATACAAGGCGCGGTTCGGCAGGATCTTCACGACTTGCCGCATCTCGTCGACGGCCTTCTTCATGTCGCGCAGCTTCGACAGGCAGAGGGCGCGATTGTTGCGCGCCGCCGCGTCCGCGGAGTATTTCGCGATGAGATCGCCGTATTCCTTCACGCACGGCTGGTAGTCGTTGGTGATGAAATAGAACATCCCGCGCGTCCGATAGCGCTCGCGCTCGGTCATGCCGTCGACGAGCCCGATCGCCTCCTTGACGTATTTCTCGGCGTCCTGTTGGCGCCCCATGTTGCTCGACGCGATGGCCATGCCCGCGTAGGCGAGGCCGAACTTCGGATCTTGGCGGCCGTCTCGGAGAAGGCCTGCAGCGCGTCGTTGAACTGGCTGCGCGACAGCGCTTCCATGCCCTTGGCATACGAGCGCACCACATCGAGCGACGTGGCCGACAGCGTGTCCTTCGCAAACCGTTGCGCGGTGTCCGAATCGGTTGTCGCCGAGCGCCTGCGCGGACGTCGCTGGCGACGCTCGCCGACCGCGGCCAGCACGCCGTCCTTGCTCGACGCTGTTTCGGTTTCTTCGGCGATCACCTTGCCGCTCACCGCTTCCGCCGCCTTCATCGGCGACCTTGAACCGGTTGCCATCCTTGGTGAGCGTGCCCGAGAGCACGACGCCCACGCCCTGCTTGACCGCGAGCTCGCCAGCGGCCTTCTCGTCGAGGATCTCGGGCGGCCTGACACCCATCGTGCGCGCCGATGCCGCTGCGATCGAAGGCGCTGATGAATCCGGCGTCTTCGAGTCCGAGCTTCACGATCGGCTCGACCGTGCCATTGAACGCCGCGTCGCCGGTCTCGTTCTTGAAGTCGGCGATCACGACCGTGACCGGCTCGTGCTCGACCGGGATGGCCGGCCCGCGCGCGACGTAATACGTGCCGCCGAGCAACAGCGCGACACCGGCGGCGGCCGCCGCCGCTCCCTTCTTCGTCAGCCGCCTGGTGATCGGGATCAGCTTGCCGCGATCGTCCAGACGATTGAGCGCCGAGACCAGATCCGGCGTCGTCTGGAAGCGCTTCGTGGCATCCGGTTCGATGCACTTCACGACCAGCTGGTTGAGCGGCTCAGGGATGGTCGTGTCGATCGTCCGCGGCGCGGGCGGAGCGGTGTTCATCCGCGCCTGCAGCTCCTCGAGCGCGGTCTGCGATCCCTTGGCGCGCTGCTTGTTCAGCAGCATGTCGTAGAGGATCAGACCGAATGCGTAGATGTCGGCGCGTTGATCGACCGGCTGGGCACGAGCCTGTTCCGGCGCCATGTACTGCACCGTCCCGACCACCGCGCCGACCATCGTCTGGTTGGCCGACCACCGGCCCTGGGTCCGGATGTTGACTTCCTGGACCTTCTGCGGGCCGCCGGCGGAGCGGGCGATGCCGAAGTCCATGATCATCGCCTCGTCGTCGCGATCGACCATGATGTTGGCCGGCTTCAGATCGCGGTGAACGACGCCCGCTCGCGTGCGCGGCCTCGAGGCCGGTCGCGATGCCGCGGGCGATCTTCATGATCCGCGCGATCGGCAGCTTCTCGTGGCGATGGATGATCGACGCCAGCTCCTCGCCTTCGATGAACGGCATGGTCAGGAACTTGATGCCGTCGATCTCGCCGAGCTCGTGAATCCGGACGACGTTCTTGTGAGTGACCTGGCGGGCCAGGAGCAGCTCCTGCTTGAAGCGCCGCTCGAGCATCGCCGCGGCCTTGGGGTCGGCAGCGATCTCAGGCCGGATCACCTTCAACGCGACCAGTACGCCCAGCTCCGCGTCCCACGCCTTGTAGACCGCGCCCATGCCGCCGAGGCCAAGCAGCTGCACGATGTGATAGCGCGGGCCGAACGGCGTGCCGGGTGCGAGCGGTCCACTGGGACCGTCGGTCGGCTTGACGACGATACCTTCCGGCATCCCGAGGCGCGTTCGATCGAAGCCGGTTGGCGATTCATCCGGCCCGCCCGCGCGGGTTTCGTCTTCGGGACGTCGCACGTATGTCGTCAGGTCGCGATCGACGACGCCAGTGTCGTCCGGATCGCTGACGATCGTGGCGTCGGGATCGATCGGAACACCGCCCAGCGCGCGCGGTACGGGGACCGCGGCCGCTCTCGTGATCGACGGGGGGACCGGGGTTGCAGTGGCAACTGCCGAATGAACGGATTTCTTGGCCGGCTGCAGGCCGTGCCCGGTGGCCTCCTCCGGGCCGAGGCCCGCATCGGTCTGGGCTTCGGTAAAGGCACGGCGGATCACTGTCTCCGTCGGCCACTGGGTGACGTCCGCGGCGCCTGCCGGGGGCGCGCTGGCTGGCGGGAACAGCGCTCCCTCGCTGATGAAGGTCGCGCCTTCCCAGTCATCGGCGCGCACGGCTCCACAGGCCGCGCAACGTCCGTCGACCGAAGGTGCGGGCGCGCCGCAGTTGGGACACTTCGTCACGAAGGAAGAGCCGTCCGACTCGGCCTGATTATCGCGCCGATTGGGGGATTACCAAAACGAAAGCCGCTGAGTTTCCATGAGTTCCAGGTTCGATTGATTGTGCCGTGTAGTATATACTATACACTACACATATCGCGATGACGCCATTCGGGTCCTACGTCCGTCAGGTCCGCGAGCTGCGGAGGCAGACAGATCCGGCCTACTCGCTGCGGCGTGTCGCGGAACGGCTCGACATCGAACCTGCCTACCTCTCGAAGATCGAGCGGGGCGATCTCCCGCCGCCCTCTGAATCGGTCGTAACCAGGCTTGCCGCCGAGCTTGGCGAGGACGCCGACACGTTGCTCGCGATGGCAGGCAAGGTCTCGCGGGATCTGCAGGCGATTATCCGGCGGCGCCCGCGAGAGTTCGCACAGCTCATCCGGCAGTTGAAAGACGCTCCCGATCACGCGCTGCTCCGCATCGTGCGCGAAGTGCGCGACGGCAACTGGTGACCGCGCGCATTCGCGCCAAGGATGCGGGTCGAGCCGATCTCACGCGGCGTGGTCTGGGCGCTGGCCGCGATTCTTCTCGCCGGCGCGGGAAGCGTCGCGGCGATCGGCCTGCTACTGGTTGGGCGAGCCTGAGAGCAGCGGCTCGAGCTCCGGCGTTTGCGCGCCGTTCTCGGTACAGACGGCGAACTTGGTCTCGCCGGAGTGATACATCGCCACGCCCGCGTAGTCGCCGCGCTTGTTGAGCACGAAGAAGCGGATGTTGAAGTTGGGATCGCCCTTTGAGTTGAGCAGCCGCTTCTCAATCGTGCTCGCCTTGATCCGCTTGAGCGCCTCCATGCCCGCGTCCTTCGGTGACATCCCGCGGCGCATCGCCTCCACGATCAGAAACGACGACAGGTTGTAGAGATTGGCTTCGCCACGTCCGGTCGATCCCGCCGCGCCGACCTCGTTGTCGATGTAGAGGCCAGCGCCGAGAATCGGCGAGTCGCCGGTCCGGCCCGGAATCTTCCACGCCAGGCCGCTGGTCGTGGTCACGCCGCAGATGTCGCCGTTCGGCCCGATGCCGTCGCAATTGATCGTTCCCCAGAAGCTGCCCTCCCGAATCAGCCCGTCGCGGACCATCGATCGCCCGGCGGCGAGCGCACGGGACTCCCACGATGACTCGCGCAAAAGGTGCACGGCCGCCTCCCCGGGATCCTTTTCGTGCCGATCCTTCGGCTTGCGGCCGTCACCCTTCGGATCCAGCCAGTGTTCCGGATCCACGCGGCGCTTCCACTCGAGCCACAGCCGCCGCGAGTTCTCGGTGTTGAGGTCGTCTTCGACCTTGAAGCCCATGGCGCGCGCGAACTCCTGCGCGCCTTTGCCGACGAGCAAGTGGTGATCGGTGCTGTCCATCACCGCCCGGGCCACCAGCGACGGCGTGCGCACGCCTTCGAGTCCCGCGACGGCGCCGGCGCGCTTGGTCGGGCCGTGCATGCACGACGCGTCGAGCTCGACGATGCCGTTGGCGTTGGGCAGTGCTCCGTAGCCGATCCCGGTTTCGAGCGGATCGAGCTCCGGGATGTTGACGCCCGCGATCAACGCGTCGAGAACGTCCTTGCCTTCGGTAATCAGGCGGAAGGCGCGGCTGACCGCATTCTCCGGGCCGCTGTTCGTGAACTCGTATCCCGAGTAGTCGGAGATGACAACCGGCTTGACGCTGCGCTGAACGAGGATCTCCGCGGATCGAGCGGGTGCTGCGGCAGCGCTTTCGGCCACCGCCGCGGCCGCCACCGAAGCGGTGGTGGACTTCACGAACTCGCGTCTGGTGATCATCGCCTTCCCCTCAAGACCTCGAGACCCAGGACCTCAAGACCTCGGTGATGCTAACGCAAGTCAGTCGTTGCGCAGCGCCCGCATCGGATCGATTCTCGAGGCGCCGAGCGCGGGGACGAGGTTCGCCAGCGCCGCGACGCCGAGCAGCGCCGATGCGGCCGCGGCATAGGCCACCGGATCGAACCCGCTCACTCCGTAGAGCAACGCGTCGATCAGCCGTCCGACCGCGGCCGACGCGATTGCGCCGAGCACCAGTCCGGCGAGCGCGAGCCGCCCGCCCTGGCGAAACATCATCCACAGCACCTGGCGCCGTTCCGCGCCGAGCGCCATCCGAATGCCGACCTCCCGCGTTCGCAGGCTGACCGCGTAGGCGACCACGCCGTAGAGGCCCACCGTCGAGAGCAGCAACGCCAGCAGGCCGAACGCGCCGAGCAGCCACGCGCCAATGCGCGTCGGCGACATCGTCGCGGCCACGACCTCCGCCGCGGACACGTCCTCGGTGAAGACCACGTCGGGTTCCAGCGCCCAGATCGCCTGCCGCAGCGCAGGCAGTGCCGCGTCGGACGGCCCGGCCGTCTTGACGACCAGCGCGATTCGACTCGACCGCTCCGGTGTCAGGTACAAGTAGGGCCGAGGCGCTTCGCCGACCGATCGCACCTTGTGGTCGCGGGAGACTCCGATCACCTCGACCGGTGGCCGCTCGAATCCGTCCAGATAAATTCGCTGGCCGACGGCCGACTGCCCCGGCCAGAACTGTTTCTCCGCGGTTTCACTGACGACGGCGACGCGGCGGTTCTGCGCTTCCTCGTCCGCCGAGAAACGCCGACCGCTGACGAGCGCCACGCCGACGACATCGAAGTAGTCGGCTCCGACACGCGCCGCGTCGATCGGCGTCGGCTCGTCGCCGGCAGCGTGGCGGCCTTCGATGCGAACCGACTCGAGGTTGATGTCGGGCGACAGCGGGACGCGGGTCGCGGGGGAAACGGCCGCCACACCTGGCAAGGCGCGCAGCGCCTCGACCGCGCGATCCCGGAACGCCATCGCACGGCTACGGTCGTAGCCGTTCATCTGTAAATCGAAGGACAGCATGGCCACGTGGTCGGCGTCGAACCCCGGCTTCGTGCTGCCGGCGACGAGCAGTCCGCGTCCGAGCAGCGCCCCGGTCACGAGCAGCACCAGGGAGAGAGCGAGCTGCCCGACCACCAGCGCGTCACGCATCGTAATCCGGCGCCGCGAACCCGTGCCGACGACTTCGTCCTTGAGCGCGGGTACAAGTTCCGTGGCGGAACCTGACCACGCCGGCGCGAGGCCGGCCGCGATTGTGGTCAGGGCCGTGACGGCACTGGAGAACGCCAGGACCCTGGTATCCGGCGAGAAATCGAAGGCCACGCCGTCGGGCAGCATCTCGGCGCCGATCCCGGTGAGGACGCGAGCCGCCCACCAGGCGAGGAGCGTGCCGATGCTGCCGCCGGTTATCGCCAGCACCAGGTTCTCGGTCATCAGCTGCCGCAGCAGGCGGGCGCGGCCGGCGCCGATCGCTCCGCGGATGGCGAGCTCGCGCCGGCGCGCGGTGCCGCGGGCCAGCAACATGCCCGCGACGTTCGCGCACGCGACCAGCAGCACCAGCCCGACCGCGCCCATCAGCATCGCGCCTGCGGCGCGCACGTATCCGTCGAGCATCGGGTGGAAGCGAATCGACGTGATCGGGACAACGCTTGACGTCGTGTTTTCGTGGGTCTCCGCATAATCAGTGCGCAGCCGCGAGAAGAGCGTCTCGAGCTGCGTCCGCGCTTCTTCGACCGTGTGGCCGTCGGCCAGCCGTCCCTTGATGAACAGCCACCGCAAGCCGCGCTGCGCGATGCGCGGGTCCTCGCTCGGCGGCCCGGCGGTTCCCGTCGCGCCCGCGATCGAGAGGCGATCGATGTGGACCGCCGGCACCCAGAACTCCGGCGGGACACCAGGCATCGTGCCGACGAATTCCGGCGGCGCGACGCCGATGACGGTGTACGGCGTCCCGCTCACGCTCACGTGCGTGCCGAGAATGTCCTCGCGGCCGCCGAAGCGGCGTTGCCACATCCCGTGGCTGAGCACGATCACCGGCGGCGCCCCGGGGTTTGCGTTGTCGGCTGGGCCGATGCCGCGGCCTCTGGCGATGCGCACGCCGAGCACGTCGAAGTAGCCATCGGTCACCGCTTCCCCGGTGACGAGCACCGGCCGGGCGCCAGTCGAGACGATTCCGCGCACGAATGCGTAGCCGGTTGCGCCGGACAGAGCCGGCGTGCTGGCCCGGATATCGAGGAAATCGGGGTACGAGGTCGTGAACTGCGGGATGTCGAGGCCGGCGCTGGAGTAGATCTCCACCAGCCGGGCAGGCTCTGCCACCGCCGCTTTCCGGAACAGCATCGCGTTGACGACGGTGAAGAGCGTCGTGTTGAGGCCGATCCCGATCGCCAGGGTGGAGATGGCAGCGAGGGCGAACCCGGGCCGCCTGATCAACTGCCGCGCGCCGATTCGGAGATCGCCGAGGAATTCACCCATGCTGCCCCCCCGATACAGCTACGGATTGCGGCGGCGAAGGTTCACTTCAGTTCGGATGGCGACGGCGACGGGAAATCGAGCTTCGCGACGAGCGTCCGGACCTCCGCCGCGCTGGTGACGTGCGCGTGGACGTCGGTCGCGCCCGTCCTCGCGAGGACATCCCTCACGTTGTGGGCCCGGATCGTCCCTGCGGCGACCACGCCGATCCGGCCGGCGGCGCGGCGAACGAGCGCCGCGATCGCGCCCGCGCCGGCATCGGCCGTCGCCGCGCCTCCCGAGGTCAGCACGCGGGCCGCGCCGAGGCCGATGAGCGTCTCGAGCGCTTCGTCGCGATCAGGCGTCAGGTCGAAGGCGCGATGGCAGGTAAGCGGCAAGGGGCCCGCGGCGTCGACCATCGCCGTCATGGCCTCCGTGTCGATCGTTCGACCGCGCCGCAGCGCGCCGGTCGCAATGCCGCTCGCCCCCAGCGACCGCGCCCGGGACACCTGGCGCCGCATAGTGGAGAGCTCCTCGTTGGTGTAGACGAAGTTGCCGGCTCGAGGGCGGACCATCACGAAAACCGGGATTCGGACCGCGGCGACGCAGGCCGCGATCGTCGCTTCGTCCGGCGTGGTGCCCTGCTCGGCGAGGTTCGCGCACAGCTCGATACGCGATGCGCCACCCTGCTCGACAGCGCGCGCCTCGTCCACGGTCTCCACACACGCTTCAAGGATCGCCACGCCCCCTTCCGTTCTCAGCGCGGGAGCCGGTCGTGCACGATCTTTCCTCCGACCATCGTCAGGAGGACCGTGGCATCGCGGAGCCGTGGCTCGGGAGCGGTGAGCGGATCGTCGGACAGCACGACGAGATCGGCGAGCTTGCCGGACTCGATCGAGCCCTTGTCGGCTTCCTCCTGCATCAGCCAGGCGTTGCCCATTGTCGCGATACGCAGCGCCTCCTGGCGGGTGATGCGCTGATCCGGCCCAAGGACGCCGCCGGCGATCGTGTCGCGCGTGACGAAGTGATAGAGCGTCCACAGCGGCGGATAGGGGACGACAGGCGCGTCGGTCCCCGACGAGACCGGTAGTCCCGCGTCGAGGTACATGCGCACGGGCGTGGTGAGTGCCGCCCGTTCGCGGCCCCAGTAGCGGACCAGGCTCGGTCCGGCCAGGTACAAGTGGTCCTGCACCGACATGATCAGCCCGAGCGCCTTGATGCGGGGAAGATGATCGGCGCGGCCGATGAACGCATGCTCGATCGACCAGCGCCGGTCGGCGATCGAATGGTCCTGGTGCGCCCGCTCGTAGGCGTCGAGCACGAGATCGATCGCGGCGTCGCCAACGGCGTGGGTCGCCACCCGCCAGCCGCCGCGATTCAGCATCCTGACCGCGTCGATGAACGCGTCGCGCTCCATCGTCTGGAGGCCGCGAAACGTCCCGCGCTCGCCCCATGGTTCCTCGTAGGGCGTGCGCATCAAGCCGCCTTCGAAGCCGCCGTCCACCGCCAGCTTGATGCCGCCGACCCGCAGCCGGGCGTCGCCGTCGCCCTGGTGAAGCCCCGACGCGTCGAGCGCCTGCTCAATCGCCGCGGCGTTGCCGCCTGGACGGAGCAGCGCATTGATGCGCATCGTCAACTTGCCGCGCCGCTTCATGTCCTCGAGGAGCCGGTATTCGTCGACCGAGATTCCCGGGTGGCGCACCGTGGTCAGGCCGGCCGCGTGCAGCTTGTCGTAGTCAGCCACGTGCGACGCGATCCGCTGGTCGAGCGACTGCGGCGGCGGTGGCGGCAGTTTCACGAACGCTCGCGCGGTATCGACGAGCTCGCCGTTCAGGCGGCCGTCGGGATAACGGGTGAGGCGCCCGCCTTCAGGCTCCTTCGTCTTCTCGTCGATACTCCACTTGGTCAAGGCCGAAGAGTTCAGGATGTACTCGTGGCCGCCGCGGATGAGGACGACCGGGTGCGCGGGCGCGACGCGATCGAGATCGTCGCGGAGCGGCAGCCGCTGCTCCTTCAGCTGCGCCTCGTGCCAATCGCTGTTCGAGACAATCACCTCGCCGGAAGGCGTCTTGCCGACACGCTGCCGGATCGCGGCGTAGGCGTCCTCGAGCGATCGCGCGCGTGACAGATCGACACCGGGGCCGCCGCCGGCGCCGTGCAGGTGGTTGTCCATCAGCCCTGGGATCACCGCCCGGCCGCGAAGGTCGATAGTGCGCGCATTTCTGCCGGCACGCGCGCGCACGGCCGCATCGTCACCAACTGCGACGATGCGTTCGCCGGAGATCGCGACGGCGCTGGCGATGGTGAAGTCGCGATCGACCGTGATCACGCGTCCGTTGAAGAGCACCAGGTCAGCAGGCTGTGCGGCCGGCGCCTGGGCTCCGACCAACGCGGCCGCGCATGCCGCGGTCACGAGCGCGCCGGTGAGGCTGCGAATCATTTCATCGTCACCGCCATCGTGTAGATGAGCGTCTCCTTGCCGGAATCGGGTTGACGGACGACTTCGATTCGATAGTTTCCTTCCGCGCCGACCCGTCCGGTCCAGGCGCGGGTGCCGGCGTCGGCGCGATCGTCGACGGCCTTGTCGCTTCCCGCTTCGAGCAGGCGTACGAGCACACTGCGGCCGGGTACGCCGCTCAGGCGGATGTCCAGATAGGCGCCTTTTACCGCGTAGAAGATGAAGCGATCCTTGCCGCTGGCGTCCAGCGTGCCGCTCACTTGCGTTGGCTGCCCGACGCGGAACGACAGCTGCCGTTCGATCATTTCGCCGGGCGGCTTCGACGTCGCGCCAGCGGGGACCTTGATGCCGGTGACCTTGAAGCCGTTCGGCACGGCGCTGATGGTGACGGCGCCGCCGAGGGTCACAGGCGCCTTCGCGTCAGCGTCCACCTTCGCGCCGGTCACCGCCTGCCGCACCGCCTGGCTCATGACGCTGTCGTAGATCTTCACGAAGGAGCTCGCGTCGGTGACCGGGATCTGCAGGCCGCCGGCCAGGACCTCGATGGGATAGCGCACCATCCCCGCGACCGCGTTGCGTTCGTTACGCGACACGGCCTGCTGGAAGGAGGCCACGAATTGCGCGAGCGATTGTCCCTGCGCCATCGTGGAGACAAACAGGGACGGGGACTGTCCCCTGTGTCCGGCGCCGGACAGGGGGGACTGTCCCCACTGTCCGGGAATGAGCTCTGGCAGAGAGAGCAGCAGAAGGAGGGCGACGCGCGGCATGTGGTGCCATTCTGTCGCAGCGCGACGTTGCGAAGCTATCGAGCTCGTCCGGCTCGGCGGATCAGGACAGGGCCCGCTCGATCGACGTCCCGATCGCGATCAGCGAACGGTCGCCGAAGGGCGGGCCCGCCAACTGCAAGCCGACTGGCAGCGAATCCGCGGAACCACACGGCAGCGTCAGGGCGGGCAGGTGCGCCGCATTGAAGGGCCAGGTGTTGCGTAGTATCAGGGCGCCGTCGATCGGGCCGTCGATTCGCGGCGCGACCATCGGCACGGTCGGCGTCACGAGAACATCCAGCTGGTCGAACCTCTCCGTCATTTCCACCTGGAACGCGCGGCGTTCGCGATGCGCGGCGGCAAGTTCGAGGCCGCCCGGTATCGGCGCCTTGAAGAGCTCCGCGAACGACCCCGAGAACATCTCGGGGCGCTCGCGCCAGTCCCGGTCGTAGGTCTGGTGGATCTCCGCGACCACGATCGGGTCGAACACCCGCGCCATGGTGGTGCCGTCGAGCGGTACCTGAACGTCGCGGACCGTCGCGCCGGCGCTGGCGAGGCGGGACAGCGCGTTCTCCACCGCAGCGCCGACCTGAGCGTCGAGGTCATCGAAGAAGAACCTGCGCGCCACGCCGATCCGCAGGCCGCGAATCGGCACCGCCGCCACGTCGCCAATGGCCGGAAGCGGCGCCGAAGCGGGGTCGCGGGGATCGACGCCGCTGCCGGCAGCGAGCAGCGGCACGAGGTCCGCGACCGTCCGCGTGAGAAAGCCAGCGTGATCGAACGTCGGGGCCGCGCCGAGGATCCCGGCCGTGCTGAGCACACCGAACGTCGGCTTGAATCCGACGCACCCGCACAGCGCTGCCGGTATCCGGACGCTTCCGCCGGTGTCGCTCCCGGTCGCCGCGACCGCTAACCGGGCCGCGACTGCCGCCGCCGAGCCTCCGCTCGAGCCGCCGGCGATCCGGCTTGGATCGCGCGGGTTTCGGGTCGTGCCGAAGAACGGGTTGATGGTCGTGACGCCGCCGCCGAGCTCGTGCGTGTTCGTCTTGCCGAGCGTGATCGCGCCCGCCGCGGACAGCCGCGCCACGAGCGTGGCATCGCGACCTGGCACATAGCGCTCGAACAGACGGGATCCCCCGGCGGTGCGGATTCCCGCGGTTTCGAAGAGATCCTTGTGGGCGATCGGCGCGCCGAACAACAACGAATCGCGAGGGCCGCGTGCTGCCAGGTCCCGGGCACGCGATCGCGCCGAGTCGGCGGCAATCGTGACGTAGGCGTGAAGCTCCCGGTCGAGCCGGCCAATCCGCTCGAGGTACGCCTCGGCTGCCTCGGCCGGGGACAACGCTCGAGTCCGCAACCGCGAGAGGAGCTCCGTCAGCGATAGCTCGGTCAGATCCGCGCGGCTCGCGGGCGCTCCGGTAATTTTGACGCTCCCGGCGACCGCAATCGTGGTATTCAGAAACTGCCTGCGCGTCATGAAACCGAAATCACGCCGACAGAAGTCGCGAAAAAAAGGCACGAGAGTTGAATATCCGTGGGATATGGCTCATATCTCCGATACCGGCATTGCGCCTGGGCCGGAACAAGGCCGGGCTCATTCTCTCGAACGCTGGTCCAACTACGTCTGGCGCGACGGTTTCCAGGTTCCTGAGCTCGCACCGCTCGAGCGCCTCATGGTCCGGACCTGCAACCACCTCTACGAGGTGATCGTCATCGAGCCGCTCCGTGCGCTCGTGATGATTCGCGGTGGTCAATACTTCCCGGAGTTTACTCGCGCGCGCATCAACGGCAGCTCCACCGGCGGCGGCTTCCTCAAGGTTCACGGCATTTATGCCGGGTTCCGCCTCGAGTTGCACACCGACGAGCAGGCCATTATCACCAGCCCGGTACGTGAAGTCGCCCGCGCCGCGGACCTGATTCCCGCCTGAGCGGTGACCGATACGTCGGGCTGCCGCCAGTGGGCAGCCTCCGACTCGGGCCGCGCCTGGCACCCGCGCGGCCAGGCCGAAGCTGCTAGTCCTTTCCCCGCCGCCTCACTTCGTAATCCGGCCGTAGAGTTGACCACCGATCTCGTTGCCGTGCTGCCACGTGCCCGCGTAGCGGTCGCCGTAAAAGAAAACGCGCGCCGAGAACGTGCCGAGCGTCGGGATGGTGTAGTCGGTGAGCATCACGACCGGCGTGTCATCCAGCCATTTCATGGGCACGACGATCGGAAGGGTGACGTCGGTGTTGTCGTGCACCATTCGGGCATTGAACCGCCATAGATTCTCCCCGACCTTTTCCACACTGGCGATTTCGTAGCGGTCCGGCCGCGGCACCCCGGTTCGCCCGTCCACCGTGAACGCGCCGTCGAGGACAACGTGCTGCATCCGTTCCGCGAATGCCCGCTCCCTGGCGTCGAGTGATGCCACCGGAACGGCGGCGCCGAGTCCGGTCCGCCCCACGAGCCAGCCGAACGCAAAGGCGATCGCCACTGCGGAAAATGCCACGACCGTGACGATGAACGAGCGCCGGCCCATGATGCCTCCAGCGGGCATGATCAGTCCTGCCGCAGGACCCTCGCGGGATCCACAGCCGCGGCGCGGATGGCCGGTGCGAGGCTCGCGGCCACGGCGGCCGGCACGAGAATGAGCGGCGCGGCCGGCAGCGGGCGGAGCAGCACACCGTAGACCAGCGAACACACCGCGGTGGTCGCGCCGATCGCCAGGGCCAGCGTGGTAACCGCCGCCAACGAGAACCCCGGTCGCCGGGCCAGTCCCCGTACGGCATCTCCTACGTCCCTGACGATCGCCTCCACGCCGCCTCCGCTGCGCATGGGCACCTCCGCCGCTCGGCGGCGATTCTCGATCACGAGAAAGATCACCAGATCATGAGACAGATCACCAGATCACCACATCGCCAGATCAGATCACCAGCTCACGAGAGCACCAGATCAACAGATGACCGGGTCAGAATCTAAAGCCTGCGCTGACGCCGAACGTCCTCGGGCGCCCAACCTCGCCGAGGAACCCCGATGGCGCAAACCCTGGGTAGGGGAACGCGACGGGGACGTACCTCGTGTCGAACGCGTTCTTCATCCATGCGTCGGCGAAGAACATTCGGGTGCGGAACCCACCGCGCAGGTTCACGAGCGAGTACGCGTCCTGGCCCGCCGTGTTGGCATCGTCGTATTCCATGTCGCCGTAGAACACCGCCTCGGCCCGGCCGAACAGCGTGATGGTGCTGGTGATCGGTCCCTCGACGTGCGCGCCGAGCGTGGCCGTGTAGTTCGGCATGTTCGGGATGCGATTGTCCGAGACGTCCACGCCGCTCGAGGTCGTGCCGGCGCCGAAACGCGCGCTGGTGTAGCCGACATTGCCGAAGAGCTGCGTGGTCGAATGCGGGCGGGCCTGCACCTCGAACTCGATCCCGCGACTGGTGGCTTCGCCGACGTTGGCGATGTAGAACTGGCCCGGCACGAACGGGTTGGGAACGTTCAGCTGCAGATCGTTCCAGGCGATCGTGAAGACCGCGGCGGAAGCCGCCACGCGGCCGGCCGCGAACATCCCCTTCACACCGCCTTCGACATGCCACGCGTGCTCTTCGTCATAGGCTTCGCTGCCGACCGGCGAGGCGGGGTTCCAGCCTCCCGCCTTGAAGCCCTCGCTCACCGATCCGTAGATCATCAGGTCCGGCTGCACGCGATAGCCGGCCGCGACCTGCGGCGACAGATTGGAAAAGCCCTGCTCGTCATCGACGGAAATTGGCGGCGCGATCGCCGGTGAGTAGTAGGTGTCGAGCCGTGCCTGCTTGTTCTCGTAGTCGTAGCGGCCGCCGAGGGTGAGGTCAAGCCGGTCGTGAATCGTGAGGGTGGCCTGGCCGAACAGCCCGATGCCCAAGTCGTCGAGCGAGGCATCTGGTGAGTACCTGAGAAACCGGAAATCCCAGCTGCGGCGAGAGCACGAACGGCGCGATCTGGTTGACGGCGAGCTGGTCGTAGTTCTGCGTGAACAGCATCGTGCCGGCCTGCCATTTCATCGACACCGCGTCGCTCCACTGCACCGGCGCGTTCGGCGGCGAGGCGACGCGAACCTCCTGCGTGAACTGGAAGTCGTCCTCGGTGTTGGTGCGGGTCGCGAGCGGGAGCGGGCTGTAGTCCAGGTCGGTCGCGTCCTCGGTGTTCCAGTTGACGAAGCCAGTGCTGCTCGTGAAAGAGAAGCGCTCGCCGTCGCCGCGCAGCAGGACAGTCGTGCCGGTGACGTTGCGGTGCGTATAGCCTTCGAAGTCCCGCTGCACGCGGAATGGACGGCTGCGGGCGAGGTCCAGGTCGGCGAGAGCGTAGTCGCCATCGCGGTCGCGTTCGGCCGCGAAGATGACCCGAGCTTCCCAGTTCTGGGCCGGCACCCACAGCAGCTGCGCCTTGCCGAACGTGGCTTCGCGTGAATCGAGGTCGTGCCCGGTGATCTCGTTGATCGTGAACCCGTCGCGCGCTTGGGCTCCGAATGCGAAGCTGACACCAACCGACTCGTGGATCGGGCCCGACACGCTCCCTCGTAGCTCGCGCGCCGAGGCGTTGCCGAACGGCGCGACGACGGTGCCGGTCCAGCCGGTCAGGGCCGGCCGGAGGCTGGTGATGTTGATAATCCCGCCCAGGGCGTTGCGCCCGTAGAGCGGGCTCTGCGGTCCGCGGACGAACTCGATCTGCGACACGTCGAGCAATTCGACGCTCGACGAGTTCACGTTCAGCTGCGGCACGCCATCGATATAGGTGGTGACGGCGGGGTTGGCGGGGCTGGCGCCGATGCCGCGGAAGCGCGGGTTGCTGGATTTCCGGGCGGTGAATTCGGTGAAGAACGTGTTGGGTGCAAAGAGCGCGGCTTCGGAGACGATCCGAACGCCATCGTCGGTCAGCGTCTGCTGGGTGACTGCGGTGACGCTGCCCGGCACTTCGCCGATGTTGGTCGGCTCCTTCTGGGCGGTCACGATCACCGGCGGGAGCGTCACCCGCGGCTGCGCAGGGGCACTCTGGGCCTTGGCCGTGGAGGCGAGCGCCAGAACGACGAACACCGCGGCGGCCACGCGGCCGACGGCGGCTGGGGACCGCAACAGCATCCCGCATTATCGCCGCGCCCGGTCCGGCTGGGAACGCTACAGCCGTGGTTGATAGGGACGAGTGCCTCGATGACCACTCAGTCTGATACAATGACCGGACGGTCAGTGGAGTGACTGACCGGTAGAGTCATGGCCGCCGCATCCCATCCATCCAAGGAAGACGTCGTCGCCGAGTTCCGGCGCCGCTCGATCCTCGACGCCGCCTGCCACGTATTCGGCGACAAGGGCTTCGAGCTCGCGACCGTGGAAGCCGTCGCCGAGGCGGCCCGAGTCGCCAAGGGGACGGTGTACCTGTACTACCCGTCCAAGCAGGCGATCTACGACGCGGTCTTCGCGACCGGCATGGCCGAGATGGAACGCCTCATCGGCGAGCGGGTCGCCGCCGCCGACTCGGCGCGAGACGCGATTGCCGGCTTCGTTACCGTGCGCGCCGAATACTTCCAGCAACACCCCGACTTCTTCCGTATCTACGTGGCCGAATTCGCCCGCCAGGTAACCGGAACGCCGGACCGCGGTGCCTGCCAGCTCGCGCTCGATCGCCAGACACGCGCGCTCCAGAAGGTGATGGAGAAAGCGGTTGCCTCGGGCGAAGTCCGGGAGATCGATCCGGAATCCGCGGCGCTGGCGGTGTTCGACATGAGCAAGGGACTGATCGGCCGCCGGCTCCTGCTCGGCAACCGCGGCGCTCTCCACAAGGACATCACCTTCCTGACCGATTTGATCTGGACGGGTCTCAAGCCCGCGCGAGGACACAAGAAATGATTGTCCGATGGCTCGTAGTCGCGGCGCTCGTGGCCGGCGGCGTGGCGCCGGCAGCCGCTCAGTCGCAGGCGGAGGCGCCGACGTCGTTCCGCGGCAGCGTCCCGCAGGGGACGGCGACGGCCGAACCGCTGGCGCTGTCGGTGTCGGAAACGCTCGACCGGGCTCTGAAGTTCAACCTCGGCCTGCTGCTCCAGGAAGAGGAGAAGAACGCCGCCCACGGCGCGCGGTGGCGCGCGCTGGCTGACCTGCTGCCGAACCTGCGCGCGAACGTGAGCGAACGCCGGCAGGTGATCAACCTCGAGGCGTACGGGTTCCCGGCGCCGGATCCGATCGTCGGACCGTTCAACGTGTTCGACGCGCGGGTGCTGGTGTCGCAGCGGCTCGTGGATCTCAACGCATTGAACAAGTCGCGGGCGGCTTCGTACACCGAAAAGGCGGAAGCGCTCGGCGTCCGTTCGGCGCGCGAGCTGGTCGTGCTGGTGGCCGTCAACCTGTATCTCGAGGCGATCAGCGCGTCGAGCCGAATCGACGTCGCGCGCGCGCAGCTCGAAACGGCGCAGGTGCTGCTGCGCCAGGCGCAAAACCTCAAGGGGTCGGGCATCGTCGCCGGTATCGACGTGCTCCGCGCCGACGCCCAGGTGCAGCGGCAGCGGCAGCGGCTGATCGTCGCTGAGAACGACTTCGAGAAAGCGAAGCTGCGCATCGGACGTGCGATCGGGTTGCCCCCCGGTCAGCCCATCCAGCTGACCACCAACATTCCCTATGCGCCGCTCGCGCCCGTCGCGCTGGAAAAAGCGCTCCAGGACGCGTTCGCGAACCGCGCCGATTATCAGGCCGCTGCCCAGCGCGTCGCCGCCGCCGAGGCCCGGGCTCGCGCCGCATCGGCCGAGCGGCTGCCGTCGCTCACGTTCGACGCGGACTACGGAGCGATCGGCCAGCAGGTCTCGAACGCCGCCGCAACCTATTCGTTTGGCGCCAACTTGCGCGTGCCGATCTTCGAAGGTGGCCGCGCCCAGGGGCGAATGATCGAAGCCGACGCCGAGCTCCGCCGCGAACGGGGGATATACGCGGACCTTCGCAGCCGCATCGACGAGGAGGTCAGGTCCGCATACCTGGACGTCGGCGCCGCCGCCCAGCAGGTCGACACCGCGCAGACCAGCGTCGACCTCGCGACCCAGGAACTGGCACAGGCGCGCGACCGGTTCGCCGCCGGCGTGTCCGACACCATCGAAGTGACCCGGGCGCAGGAATCGCAGGCGCGCGCGTCCGAGGACTACATCTCGGCGCTCTATCAGCACAACGTCGCCAAGGCCGCACTGGCGCGCGCCGTCGGCATCGCTGAAGAGGCCATCCGGACGTTTGCTGCAGGAGTCAAGTAAATGGCAGAGACCACGCAACCCCGCCGCGGCCCGGCCCGGTGGATCATCGCCGGCGTGCTGGTGGTGGCCGCCATCGTCGCGGTCATCGTTCTTCTCGGCCGCGGGCACGAGTCCACCGACGACGCGCAGATCGAAGGGCGAATTACGCAAATCTCGACGCGGGTCGGCGGACCGATTCTCGAGTTGAACGTCACCGACAATCAGCTCGTCGACAAGGGAACCGTGCTCGCGCGGATCGAACCGCATGAGTACGAAGTCGCCGTGGATCGCGCGTCGGCGGAGCTCGCCGACGCCGAGGCCAACGCGCTGGCCGCCGGTGCCGGCGTGCCGATCACCTCCGCCAACACGTCGAGCGAGCTCCAGAATGCGAGCGGCGGCGTGGACGAAGCCGTTGCCGGAATCGCAGTGGCGTCCGGACAGGTGGAGGCCGCGCGCGCCCAGCTCCTCGCCGCCGAAGCCCGTGTCCGCGAGCGGCAGGCGACGGCGGACCGCGCGGCGAAAGACGTCGAACGGTTGAAGCCGCTGGTCGAGAAGGAAGAGGTCGCGCAGCAGCAGTTCGACGCGGCGGTTGCCGCTGCCGATGCCGCACGCGCCTCCGTGGACGCCGCCCAGTCCGAGGTTGCCGCTGCCAAGCCCGCGGTGGCCGTCGCCGAGCAGCGTGCCGTGCAGGCGAAGGTGGCCGCCGCCCGTGCCGAGGCGGCGCTCGCGTCGGCGAAGACCGCCCCCGAGCAGGTGCAGGCCACCAAGGCCAGGGCCGCCGCTGCCGCAGCCCGCGTCAAGCAGGCGCGCGCCGTGCTCGCGCAGGCACAACTCAACCTCGATCGCACCGTTATCAAGGCGCCAAGCTCGGGCATCGTCGGCAAGCGATCCATCGAGGTCGGTCAGCAGGTCCAGGCCGGACAGCCACTGTTCGCGCTGGTCTCGCGCGACGAATTGTGGGTGATCGCGAACTTCAAGGAGACGCAGCTGGCGAAGATGCGGGCCGGCCAGTCGGCCGACGTCGAAGTGGACGCGCTCGGCGGGCAGTCGTTCCGCGGCAAGGTGGACAGCATCGGCGCCGCCACCGGGGCGAAGTTCAGCCTGCTGCCGCCCGAGAACGCCACCGGCAACTACGTGAAGGTGGTGCAGCGGGTCCCCGTGAAGATCGTGCTCGATGAGGGTCAGGACCCGGAGCATCACCTCCGCCCCGGCCTGTCGGTCGCGCCCACTGTCTACACGAAGTGACCGCCATGGACGAGCACCGTCAGGTCAATCCGTGGATCGTCGCCGTCGCGGTGATGTTCGCGACGTTCATGGAGGTGCTCGACACCACTGTGGTCAACGTCTCACTGCCGCACATCGCCGGCAACCTGTCGGCGACGATCGACGAGTCCACGTGGGTGCTGACGTCCTATCTGGTGGCCAACGCGATCGTCCTGCCCCTCACCGGGTGGCTCGCGAGCACGTTCGGCCGCAAACGGTTGCTGATGGCTTCGGTGAGCGGCTTCACGCTCTCGTCATTGCTGTGCGGCCTGGCCCCCAACCTGCCGTCGCTGGTGACCTTCCGCCTCCTGCAGGGCGCCACGGGCGGGGCGATGCAGCCGCTCTCTCAGGCGGTGCTCCTCGAAGCGTTTCCGCCCCACATGCGCGGCAAGGCCATGGGGTTCTGGGGCCTGGGCATTGTCGTCGCGCCGATTCTGGGCCCGGTGCTCGGCGGCTGGCTCACCGACAGTTACAGCTGGCGTTGGGTGTTCTACATCAACTTGCCGGTGGGCATCGTGTCGCTGGTGATGACGCGCCTCTACGTGTTCGATCCGCCGTATCTCCGGCGAGAGACGTCGCGGATAGACTACTGGGGCATCGGTCTGCTCGCGCTCTGGGTCGGCTCCCTGCAGCTGGCGCTCGATCTCGGACAGCAGCGTGACTGGTTCTCGTCGCCGTTCATCGCGATGCTCGTGGTATTCGCCGTCGGCGGGCTGATCGCGTTCCTGGTGCGCGAGATGATGGCGTCCGAACCGGTCATCGATTTGCGCGTGTTCAAACTGCGCAGCTACAGCACCGGCGTCTTCCTGATGACGACGCTCGGGTTCGTGCTCTATGGCAGCCTGGTGCTGCTGCCGATCATGTTGCAGACCCTGCTCGGCTACCCGTCGCTGCAGGCCGGCATTGCGATGGCGCCGCGCGGCATGGGCTCGCTCATCGGGATGCCGACGGTCGGGTTCCTGATTGGCCGGATCGATCCGCGAAAGATGGTGGCCACAGGCCTGACGGTTGGCGCCGGAACGCTGTTCTGGCTCGGCCACCTGAACCTGGGCGCAGGCTACTGGGACATCTTCTGGCCGCAGTTCCTGCAGGGAATCGGATTGTCGATGGTGTTCGTGCCGCTAACCACCATCAGCATGGACCCGGTGCCGCGCGAGCGCATGGGGAACGCGACCAGCCTCTTCAACCTGATGCGCAACCTCGGTGGGAGCATCGGCATCGCGGTGACCGGCACACTGCTCGGACGCCACACGCAGACCTACACGAACATGCTCGGCAGCCACGTCACGTCCTACTCGGCCGAGGCGCGGCAGTTGCTGGACAGCTTGTATCAGGGATATCTCGCGGCGGGCAGCGACCCGGTCACCGCGACGCAGCGCGCGTATGCCGCGGCGTTCGGGATCGTCCAGCGGCAGGCGACGATGCTGTCGTTCGTCGAGTTGTTCCGCGGCCTGGGCGTCATGTTCTTGGTGCTGGTACCGCTGGTCATGCTCATGAAGCGGCCGCGCTCGACGGCCGGCGCCGCGGCTGCGCATTGATCGAGTTCAGCGACAATACTGCGACGTGCCGTCGCTGCCTGCCTATCGCTTTGCGGAGTTCGTGGTGTCGCGCCGGCGGCGGCAGCTGCTCCGTCAGGGCGAGGCGCTCCCGCTCATCCCGAAGTACTTCGACCTGCTCGTGCTGTTGATCGAGCGGCGGCCAGATGTGGTGTCGCGCCGGGAGATTTTCGACACGGTCTGGCGGGACGTGATCGTTTCCGACGGCGCGCTGACCCAGGCGGTCCGGACACTCCGCCGCGTGCTCGGCGACGACTCGCGGGGGCCGAACTACATCCGAACGATTTCCCGGCACGGCTACAGCTTCGTTTTCGCGAACGTCGAGGAAGGCGACTTCGAAGAGGTGCGGTCGCCACGGCGGCTCGAGGAGGCGGCCGGCCACGCCGGCCAGGAACTCCTGCCCGAGGCGCGGATTGCGCAACTGGCAGCGAGGCTGCGCGAGCTCGCCAACCAGCCGCAGTCGATCGAGGAGCGCCGCGATCTGGCGCAGCAGCTTCACGCCATCGGAACGACTCAGGCGCTGAAGGCCCTCGTCGCGGAGCCGGGACATGCCGCGGCGCTGGCGCTGCTGCGCGATACGCGATGGGAGGTGGCCGGCGCCGGACCTGTTCCCCTCTTCGGACAGCCGGAAGGTGCGGCGGCGGCGTGGTGGCTGGCGCGCTGGCGGGCTCGTGACGTCCTGCGCATCACGGCACGGCGGTGGGTGCAGGCCGCCGGCGGCGCAGCGGCGGCCGGCACGCTGGCCGGACTGCTGGGCGGCGGACTTCTTGTCTCGGCGCCGACTGCTGCGGCGCCGGTCACTGCGATTCCGGTGCTGATGGTGCTCGGCGCAGCGGCCGGGTTTGTTGGTGCGGCCGGCGTGGCGGCCGGTATCGCCGCGGCCGAAGCGGTGTCGCGGTCCCGCCGTTCGCTGGCGATTGTCGTCGGTGGCAGTCTCGGAGGAGCAGGCGTCGCGCTTCTGGCGCAGGCACTTTCGACCTGGACGCTGGCGACGCTGTTCGGCCTGACAGTGCCGATCGGCGGCGCAGCCATCGAGGGCGCCTGCCTCGGCGGCGCGGTCGCGCTCGGCTACGCAATCACGACCGCCCGGCTCGGCGGCGGCATCGTCGCGCCCAGAGGCGCTGCGCGCTGGCGCGCGGCGATCGCGGCGGCGCTTCTCACCGGACTGGCGGCCGCGGTCCTGTCGCGGGCCGGCTTTCCGCTCGTCGGCGGCATCATCGACCGCGTCGCCGAGGCGTCGCGCGGCTCGCAGATGGCCCTCACCCCGCTCGGCGGCTGGCTCGGCGAGCCCGCGTTCGGTCCGCTCACCCAGACGCTCGTCGCTGCCTTAGAGGGTGCACTGTTCGGCTTCGGACTCACGTGGGGCCTGACGCGGCGCTCGGGGAGGTCCTGAGTCCCGGGCCGGCGCGTGAGATCAGGCGGCCTCAGAAAAGTCTCAGGTTCTGCTGAGGACTTTTCGGACGCGCCTGAGCGATCGTCCGACCGGAGGTTGATGTGACCGTTCGACGTCTGTTCGCCATTGGATTCATCTTCTGCGCCGCATCGGCGGCGTGGTTCACGCTCGGTACATCGCTGGTCTACCGTACCGGGCAGTTCGACGGGCCGCTGCGCGAAGAAGTGGCGCTGCTCTGGGGCGGTCCCCATGTCCAACGCGCGCCGGAGGCATGGGTCGGACGGCCCACCGATTCGGTCGAGACGGTCGTGGAAAAGGACGCGGCCGGTCGCGACGTCACCCGCCAGGTTCGCAAATCCGGGCTGGCGTGGGCTGCGGCGCCGCTCATCCAGACCGACGCCGACGTGACGCTCGACCTCGAGCAACGCCAGAAGGGACTTCTCTGGTACGACACTTATGCCGTCGCGTTCCGGGCGGCGTACGTATTCACCAATCCGGATTCGGAGCCGCGGCGCATCCGCGTCCACTTCACGTTCCCGGCGGCGCACGCAATCTACGACGACTTCACCCTCACGATCGACGGCGTGGCCACGCCGCGTGGCGGGGACCTCTCGAAGGAAGTCGAAACCTCCGCCGATGTCGGCCCGGGCGGACGGATCCGGCTGGATGTGTCCTATCGATCGCGCGGCCTCGACGACTGGCGCTACGCCTTCAGCGCCAGCGGCGTCGCCGACGCCCGCGACTTCTCGCTCGTCGCGCACACCAACGTCCGCGCCGTCGACTTCCCGCCGGGGACGATGTCACCGACCGCGCGGGAGGAGCGTGGGAACGGCTGGGACCTGACCTGGCGCTTCGTCAACCTCGTGACCGGGCAGGCGATTGGAGTAGACCTGCCGGCGCGCCAGAACCCCGGCCCGCTTGCCGCCCGCATCACGTTCTTTGCGCCGGTCTCACTGCTGTTCTTCCTTGCCGTGATGGTCGTTCTCGACGTGCTCTCGCCCGAGTCGCTCCACCCGATGAACTACGTCTTCGTCTCGGCAGCGTTCTTCGCGTTCCACCTGCTGCTCGCCTACCTGGTGGATCACCTCTCGGTCCACGTCTCGTTCGCGCTGGCCGCGCTGGTCAGCGCGGCGCTGGTGGCGAGCTACCTGCGCGCGGTCGGCGGCATGCGCGAGCGGTGGTGGCAGGCGGTCGCGGCCCAGGCGGTCTACCTGGTTGCGTTCAGCTACGCGTTCTTCTTCGAGGGGTTCACCGGCCTGGCGGTCACCATCGGATCGGTCCTCACGCTGTTCGTGCTGATGCAGATGACGGCGAAGGTCCGCTGGGCTGACGTGTTCGAACGGCGTTCGGTTCCGGCTGGAGGTTCCCGTGCGATCTGAAACGCTGACGCTGCCGCATCGCACTCGTCACCGGCTCGAGATCGTCACGACACGGTCGGTCGAGTTCATCGATCTGACCGATCAGCTGGCCGCGCTCGTCGCCGATCCTGGCATCGAGCAGGGGCTGCTGCACCTCCAGACGATGCACACCACGACCGGACTGCTCATCAACGAAGCGGAGCCGCTGCTTCTCGAGGATCTCGCCGGCCGGCTGGCATGTCTGGCGCCGCTCGATCTGCCGTACGCCCACGACGATCTGTCGCGCCGCACCATCAACGTCGCGGGCCCGCGGGAGCGTCGCAACGGCTACGCGCACTGCCGCGCGGCGCTGCTCGGCTGCACCGAGACGGTCATGGTGGAGGACGGGCGGCTGTGCCTCGGGCGCTGGCAGCGCGTGCTGTTCGCCGAATTCGACGGCCCGCAGCGCCGTGACTTACGGGTCTGGCTGCTGTCGTCGTGACCAACGATGTGACCGCCGACCTTGCCAAGCGCAGTCCTCTTCGTTAGGGTAAGAGTTCGTTCGCTGCCCGGAGGGCTCCCGCGATGCCGACGGTCCGGTTCACCCGCAATATCCAGCGTCATGTCAGTTGCCCGACCGAGGCAGTAACCGGCGCGACACTCGGCGCGGCGCTCGAGGCCTACTTCGTCGCCCACGGCGACGCGCGCGGCTACGTGCTCGACGATCGCGGGCGGCTCCGCCAGCACATGGCGGCGTTCATCGATGGTCACCAGATCGAGGATCGCAGCGGTTTGACCGACTCGGTCACCACCGACGCGGTGATCGACATCGTCCAGTCGCTGTCGGGCGGATAGCCGCGCCCCCTTTCAGCTTCAGATTGGCCGCGCTGAACCGCGTCTTCCGAATCCTTGAAGGTCAGTCATGCCACGATGCCACGTCTCGACACGTAAGGGCCTGTTCACTCTCGAGCGCGGAGCCCGCGGTTGGCAGGTCGCGCGGACCAGTTTCCTCGGCGACAACGTCACTGTCATGTCGCACGATCCGCGCGACGGCGCGCTCTACGCCGCGCTCAATCACGGTCACTTCGGCGTCAAGCTGCATCGCTCGCGCGACGGCGGAGCCAGCTGGCAGCCAATCGCCAGCCCCGTCTACCCGCCGAAGCCGGAGGGGTACGTGCCCAAAACGCCGGTCGAGGGCACACCGGCCGACTGGTCACTGAAGCTGGTCTGGACGCTCGAGCCGGGCGGCGCCGACGAGCCCGGTGTGTTGTGGTGCGGCACGCTCCCTGGAGGCCTGTTCCGATCGGAGGATCACGGCGAGACCTGGTCGCTCAACCGCCCCTTGTGGGACGACCCGCTGCGCGAGCAATGGTTCGGCGGCGGCGCCGATCATCCTGGCATCCATTCGGTCGTCGTCGATCCGCGCGACTCGACCCACGTCAAGATCGGCGTCTCGTGCGGTGGTGTGTGGACGACGCGCGATCGCGGAGCGACGTGGGCGCCGACGGCCACCGGCATGCGCGCCGAGTTCATGCCACCGGAGCGGCAGTTCGAGCCGAACGTGCAGGACCCGCATCGCCTGGCCCAGTGCCGCAAGGCTCCGGACGTGCTCTGGGTGCAGCATCACAACGGCATCTTCCGCTCGGAGGATGGGGCTGCCTCGTGGAGCGAGATCACCGGCGTCGAGCCGTCCACGTTCGGCTTCGCCGTGGCCGCGCATCCCGACGATCCGCAGACCGCGTGGTTCGTGCCTGCAGTCAAGGACGAAGTGCGCTACCCGAAAGGCGGCGAGGTGGTGGTCACGCGCACCCGCGACGGCGGCCGCACGTTCGACGTGCTTCGCGAAGGGCTGCCGCAGGAGCATGCGTACGATCTCGTCTACCGCCACGCGCTCGACGTCGATCCCTCGGGAACCGTGCTCGCCTTTGGTTCGACGACCGGCTCGGTGTGGGTGAGTGAAGACGCCGGCGACAGCTGGCAAACGGTGTCGGCGCACCTGCCGCCGGTCTATGCCGTCCGCTTTGAGAACTGATCGCGGCGAAGCGTCACGAAACGCCCTTTCGGGAGCGCCGCGCGTTCGGAAGCGCCAGCTCGACAGATTGATCGCCAGCTCACCAGATCGCGACATCGCCAGATTCGCCGGCGCGCGCGCCATTACTCAACTTTCACCAATCAACAACCCTTCACTTACAACACGCG
The DNA here is from genome assembly GCA_963709325.1 of uncultured Acidobacteriota bacterium. Taxonomy (GTDB): domain Bacteria; phylum Acidobacteriota; class Vicinamibacteria; order Vicinamibacterales; family UBA2999; genus VFZN01. Next base: position 4,232,285 of record CAVPVV010000003.1, read on the forward strand.
CCTCGAACGCGCCGTAGTATCGGGTGTTGCGGTGACCGCTCCGTCGCCGCGCCGATGACCGGAGATTGAGGAGGGACGAGCAATGAGGGTGAAGACGATGATCGCGGCGGTGGCCGCGCTGGCGTGGGTTGGGCCCGCGGCCGCGCAACCGCTCGTGCGTGAGGCCGCTGGCGCAAACCCGGCGGCAATCCAGGCGGCGGTCGATGCGTTCCGCACCGACCTGGGCGGCGTGAACAATGGCAACGCTGCCGGATCGCAGTCGGGCGGCCGTCGCGAGATCAACTGGGACGGCGGTGGCGCGGCAGCCACGCCGACACTCGATCCCAGCCCGATGACCCGCTTCAGCAACCGCGGCGCGGTGTTCACGACGCCCGGCCACGGATTCGAGATCAGCGGCGCGCCGTCGCCCAACTTCGGCGAGATCAATCCCGTCTACGGGACTCACTTCGCGGCCTTCAGCAGCCCGCGCCTGTTCTCGGCGCTGGGCAGCAGCGTCCTCGACGCCTGGTTCTTCGTGCCCGGCAGCACCACCGTTGCCGCCGGCGTGCCCGGCTTCGGCGCGGTGTTCACGGGCGTGAGCGCCGCGAGCAGCACGCGGCTCGAGTTCTACGCCGCGGACGGTGCGCTGCTCTACGAACAGGCGGTGCCGCCAGCAGCCGGCAACGGCACGCTGTCGTTTGTCGGCGTGTCCTTTCCGTATGGCGAAATCGTCGCCCGGGTCCGCATCGTGAGCGGCAACACCGCCCTCGGGCCCGCCGACGCCGGTGCCATCGACGCCGTGGTGATGGACGACTTCGTTTACGGAGAGCCGGTTGCGGTGCAGGGACTCTCAATCACGCCTCAGACCGGCCGGTTGTTCCGCACCGCGACGCTCGACCTGATCGTCGGCGTCTCCGGCCTGACGGGAACAACGGTGACAGGCGGCCGCGTCCAGCTCGACGGTTACGACGTGACGGCAGGATTCGTCGCCTGCCTGATCCCCGGCTCGCAGGCTGCAGGCCAGACATTCCGCTGCCCGGTGCCCCGCGGTGCGGTGGCGGCCGGCGATCACGTGCTGAACGTGGAGCTCAACCTGGCGAACGGAACCCGTCTGCGGAATGCGGTCCGGTGGACGGTGGTGGCGAACACGGAACCGTAACGGAGCAAGGAGAAGGCACAAGGCAGAAGGCACAAGGCAGAAGGCAGAACAGAACGGCAGCGCGCCGTCCCCGCAGCCGGTTCGAGTCGGCGTTCTGCCTTTTTGCCTTTCTGCCTTTTGCCTTCTGCCTTCTGCCTTGTCACCGTTTGTCACCCCGTCCGGCGGCGGCCAGAAAGCTGGGGGCAAAACGGGGCAGTCCGCGCTAGAATTCCAGACCGCAGTCCGGGCTGAGGCACGGACGTTGCCTTTCAGGAGTTACGGTCAGGAGCAAATGATGAAGCGCATCGCAATCCGAGTTGTGCCCGTCGCGGCCCTGCTCGTCGCGGGCATTGCGTGGATGGGTCCGCGCGTGTCCGGCCAGAGCACAGGGATGCCGAGCACCAAGAACGGTGATTGGCCGCGGTACACCGCCGACATCTACGGCAGCAAGTACTCCCCGCAGGACCAGATCACCGCCGCCAACTTCAGCAAGATGGAAGTGGCCTGGCGGTTCAAAACCGACAACCTCGGTCCGCGTCCCGAGACCAAGCTCGAAGGCACGCCGATCAAGGTCGGCAACATGGTGTTCGCAACCGCCGGAACCCGCCGCGCCGTGGTCGGGCTCAACGCCGCGACTGGCGAACAGAAGTGGATGTACGCGATGGACGAGGGCGAGCGCGCCACGCGCTGGGCCCCGCGCCAGCTCTCGGGCCGCGGCCTCGCCTACTGGACCGACGGCAAGGGCGACGAGCGCGTCGTCTATGTCACCACTGGCTACCGCCTGGTCGAGCTCAACGCCAAGACCGGCCAGCCGGTCGCGGGGTTCGGCGAGAAGGGCGTCGTCGATCTGAAGCAGGGCGTGGTCATCGGCAAGGACAAGCAGATCGATCTCGAGAAGGGTGAGATTGGCCTGCACTCCACCCCGCTGGTCGTCGGCGACCTGATCATCGTCGGCTCGTCGATGTTCGAGGGCCTGGGCTACGTCTACAGCACCAACGCCAAGGGCCTGGTCCGCGCCTTCGACGCGCGCACCGGCAAGCAGGTGTGGCGCTGGAACACCATTCCCTATCCCGGCGAGGAAGGCAACGCCACCTGGGAAAACGGCTCCTGGGAATGGACCGGTAACGTCGGCGTGTGGACCGAGATCACTGCGGATCCTGAGGCCGGCCTGGTTTACCTCCCGGTCGAGACGCCGACCATCGACGAATACGGCGGCAACCGTCCCGGCGACAACCTCTACGCCGAGAGCATGGTCGCGGTCGACATCAAGACCGGCAAGAGGAAGTGGCACTACCAGTTCGTCCACCACCCTCTCTGGGATCACGACATGGCGGGCTGGGGCCTGATCATGGACGTCAACATCGACGGCAAGCCGCGTAAGGTGCTCGCCGTGCCCAGCAAGCAGGGCTGGCTCTACTGCTTCGACCGCATCACCGGCCAGCCGATCTGGCCGATTGAAGAGAAGCCGGTTCCGCAGTCGACGATGCACGGTGAGAAGACCGCAAAGACGCAGCCGTTCCCGAGCAAGCCGCCAGCCTTCGCTCGCACGTTCGTGTCGAAGGACGACATCATCGACTTCACGCCGGAGCTGCGCGCCCAGGGACTGAAGAACATGGAGAAGTTCCGCTGGGAGCAGTCGCCCTACGTCCCGCCGGTCGGCCCCGAGAGCGACAAGCTCGGGAGCGTCAACATCGGCAACACGACCGGCGGCATCAACTGGCCGGGTTCGGGCTTCGATCCGGAGACCGGTATCTATTACACCCACGCGCACAACTCCGCCGTCACGATCGGCAAGTACGACGAGGAAGAGTTCGAGAAGGTGAACCCGGATCAGTTCAAGAACAAGGCCCGCCAGCCGCGCTGGGAGGCGGAGCCGGACTACGGCATGCCGCGGCGCAACCCTGACGGCTCGACCTCCGTTCCGCAGATTCGCTTCGGCGGCGCGAGCGGCCGCCAGGCCATGGCCGACGGGCTCGACGGGCTGCCGATCGTCAAGCCGCCTTACGGTGTGATGGCGGCGATCGACGTCAACAAGGGCGACCTCATCTGGCGCGTTCCACACGGCGACACGCCGGATGCGATCCGCAACAATCCCAGGCTCAAGGGGGTCAACATCCCGAAGACCGGTCAACCGGGCAACGTCGGCGTCCTCATCACCAAGACCCTGGTCATCGCCGGCGATCCGCAGGTGACGACGGCCGAGGGCCGCGGCCGCGGCGCCATGCTCCGCGCCTACGACAAGAAGACCGGCGAGCAGGTCGGCCAGGTCCTCCTGCCGGCGCCGGTGATGGGCCACCCGATGACCTATACGACCAACGGGCGGCAGTACATCATCGTCGGCGTCAGCGGCGGCAACTACACGGGCGAGTACATCGCCCTCCGCCTGCCGCAGACGGAAGTGCCCGCGACGGCGGGACGACAGTAGGAAGGAACAAGGCAGAAGGCAGAAGGCAGGCAGGAATTGCGAAGAGGGCGGGGCCGCTGGGTCCCGCCCTTTTTCGTTCAGGCGCGAATTCGGCATACGCTCAGTCATGCCGCGTGTGCTCATCCAGTTCGCGCATCCGGCCCTCGAGGGATCGCGAGTGCATCGGCGCCTCCTGGCGCAGCTGCCGCAGCACGAGGGTCTCACCGTCAACGACCTCTACGAGGCGTATCCCGATTTCGACGTCGACGTGGCACGCGAGCAGGCGCTGCTCGTTGCCCACGACGTCATCGTCTTCCAGCACCCCTTCTTCTGGTACAGCACGCCGCCGCTGCTGAAGCAGTGGGAGGACCTCGTCCTCGAGCATGGCTGGGCCTACGGACGGCAGGGACGCGCCCTCCGCGGCAAGCAGCTGCTGCATGTCATTTCGGCCGGAGGCCGGGAGGAGGCGTATCAGCACGAGGGCTATAACCGCTTCACGGTCGGTGAGCTGCTCGCGCCGCTCGAGCAGACCGCGCACCTGTGCGGCATGCGATGGACGCCGCCGTACATGATCCACGGCACGCATCGGATGACCGAGCCGCAGATCGATGAAGCGGCCCGGCGGTTTCGCACGCTGATCGCCGGGCTGTGCGACGGCCGGATCGATCTCGGCCGCGTCACCGGTCATCCCACGTTGAACCACGCGATCGAGGCAGCCGACGCCGAGGCAGGGCGGTAATGGACGGCGGCTGGCTCGCGCAGGCGTTTGCCTACCTTGCCGCGGCGGTGATCGCGGTGCCGATCGCGCAGCGGTTCGGGCTCGGTTCGGTGCTCGGGTATCTCATCGCCGGCGTGTTGATCGGACCGTTCGCGATCGGCGTGCTCGGGACCGATCGGCAGGACGTGCTGCACTTCGCCGAGTTCGGCGTGGTGATGATGCTCTTCGTGATCGGGCTGGAGCTCGAGCCGGTGTTGCTCTGGCGGCTGCGCCATCTGATCCTGGGGCTTGGCGGATTGCAGGTGGTGGTGACCGGCGCTGTCGTCGCCGCCATCGCGATCGGAATCGGCGTTCCGGTGCGCGCGGCGCTCGCGATCGGGTTCACCCTCTCGTTGTCGTCCACCGCAATCGTTCTTCAGACCCTCAACGAACGAAGCCTGCTCGGGACGGCCGGCGGCCAGAGCGCGTTCGCCGTCCTGCTGTTCCAGGACATCGCAGTCATCCCGATGCTGGCGCTGTTTCCGCTGCTCGCCCCTCCCGGCGCCGCGGCGCCCGCAGACCAACCCGGTGGCACGCTGGTCTCGCACCTGCCGGCATGGGGACAGACAGTCGCGGTGCTCGTGGCCGTTGCCATCGTCATCGCCGGCGGTCGCTTCGTGCTCGGACCGATGCTGCGCCAGATCGCGCGCACCCGCCTCCGCGAGATGTTCACCGCGGCCACGCTGCTCATCGTGGTCGGCATCGCGCTGCTGATGGGTGCCGTCGGTCTGTCGGCGGCACTGGGAACGTTCCTTGCCGGCGTGCTCCTGGCCAACAGCGAGTTCCGCCACGAGCTCGAGAGCGACATCGACCCGTTCAAGGGGCTGCTCCTCGGCCTGTTCTTCATAGCCGTCGGCGCCTCGATCGACTTCGGACTCGTGCGTGCCCAGCCGCTCGCCATCGTCACGCTGGTCGCGGGGATCGTGCTGGTGAAGTTCGTGGTCCTGCTCGGGCTGGGGCGCATCTTTCGGCTGAGCCTGGATCAGGCGCTGCTCCTCGCACTGGGCCTGCCGCAGGTGGGGGAGTTCGCGTTCGTGCTCTTCTCGTTCGCCGGGCAACAGGGCGTGCTCACTCCCGCGGAGACCGGCCCGCTGGTGGCGGCCGTCGCCCTGTCGATGGCGGTGACACCGCTGTTGCTGCTCGTCTACCAGAACGTCGTGCAGCCCCGGCTCGGCGTACGCCAGTCCTCCGATCGCGAGCCGGATGTGACAGACGAGGGAGGGACCGTGCTGGTCGCCGGCTTCGGTTCGTTCGGGTCGACGGTTGGCCGGCTGTTGCGGGCAAGCGGCGTCGCGACCACGGTCCTCGACATCGATTCGGATCGAGTCGATTTCCTGCGCCGGATGGGCCTCGCCGTGCACTACGGCGACGCAACACGTGCCGACCTGCTGCACGCGGCCGGTGCAGCCCGAGCGCGCCTGATCGTGATTGCGCTGGACCAGCCGGAGCGGACGCTGGAACTGGTCGAGACGGTGCGACAGCACTTTCCGCAGTTGACTATCCTCGCCCGGGCGTTCGACTGGCAGGATGCGCACGAGCTCCTCGACGCCGGCGTCACCCACGTCTACCGCGACACGCTGGATACGTCACTGCGGCTTGGCGCCGACGCGCTCCGGCTGCTCGGGTTCCGCGCCTATCGGGCCCATCGCGCGGCGCAGCGGTTCCTGAAGCACGACGAGGAATCGATGCGCGAGCTGACCGGCCGGCGGCGCGACGGCAGCAGCTACGTCAGCGCGGCGCGGCAGCGGATCGAAGATCTCGAGCGCATGTTCGAAGCCGACCGCGCCGAGCCGGAGCTGGATCGCGATTCGGGCTGGGACGCCGAGTCGCTGCGGGAAGAAGCTCGCGGCTTCTGACCTAACGATGGGCGTCGCCTCAGAACCAGAACTTGGCTGCGAGTTGCACGACGCGGGGATCCAGGGCTGAGGTGATCGTCCCGAAGTTCGACGCGCCCTGGGTCGCCGCCGGCGCACCGAAGTTCGCGGTGTTGAGCAAGTTGAAGACTTCGACCCGCAGCTCGATCGAGCGCGGGCCCCCGACCGGTACACGGCGCATCAGCGACAGGTCGACGTCCCGGTACGACGGCCCCCGCACCGGATTGCGCGACGCGGATCCGATCGTGAACTGATCGGCGGTGGCGAACGCGGCGGTGTTGAACCAGCGGGCAGGGGACCGCTCATCGGCGGGCAAGGCCGGATCCCCGACCAGGTTCGGCCGCTGCGTCGTGAAGCCGGCGTACCCGAGTGAGTTCGCCTGGGTCACCGCGACCGGCACTCCCGACTGCAGGGTCGCGACCGATGCGATGGTCCAGTCGTTCACGAGCGCGCCCACCAGTCCGCCCGGGTGTCTCGCGCGGCCAAGACCGACCGGAACGTCCCACACCACCGAGGCGCCGAAGTAGTGCGGGATGTCCCCGGTCGAGTAATCGCGGTCGCGCTCCAGGTTGTGGCTGTCCGCGACCGCGGCATTGGTCAGCGGCCCGGTCAGAATCGACGCGTCGAAGACCGATGAGGCGATGTCGGTCAGCTTCGAGTAAGTGTAGGCGGCCGAGTAGGTCAGGCCGCGCGACAATCGCTGCCGGATGCTGAACGCCACGCCCTGGTAATTGGTCGTCCCGACATTGTTCCGGTAGAAGCTCACCGCCGTGTAGTCCGGAAAAGGCTTCATGAGCTGGGCCCGGGTGATGGTCGGGTCGCCAATCGAGGACGAGCGCGGCACGATCCCGAAGTACGGGTTCGGCACCCGCGTCAGGAGCGCCGGGCCCAGTGCCAGCTGCGCCTCGGTCAACTGGTTGATGTTGCTGTCCGGGATCCCGATATTGGTGATCTTCGATCCCAGGTACGACACTTCGACGACGGTGTTCGACGTGATCTCGCGCTGGACCGACGCGTTCCATTGTTGCGCGTAGCCCGATCCGAGCGCAGCATCGACAGTGAACACGCCCTGTCCGAGCCCCGCGGTCGATGTCGGCGAGACCGGAGTGACGGTGGGCCCATTGGCCAGCACGAACGCCGGTGCGATGTTGTCGAGCGTGCGCAGCGAGACGTCCTGCAGGAACGGGAACGACGGCGTCGTGAATGGCGTGGTGATCCCCGCCATCTCGATCCAGACCTTGCCGTATCCCGAGCTGAGGATGGTCCTTTCGGTCAGGCGATACACGGCAGCGATGCGCGGGCCGAAGTTGTTCTTCTTGAGCGGCCGCACCGGATCCGTGCCCGGGTACTGGAGCTCTTTCGTCTCGACGTTGAACACCGCGGTCTGTCCGTTGATTTCGGTGGACGGGAAGTTCAGCGTGTAGCGGAGTCCCGGATTGATGGTCAGGCGATCGGAAACCTTCCAATCGTCCTGGATGAAGTACTCCTGGAAGTGGGCGCGGTTCTGGATCCGCGTCTGCTGGATGTCGATCGCGAAGGTCTGCACCTGTCCGAGGAGGAAGCTCGCAAACGAGTTGCCGGTGTTGGCGACCCCCGGCAGGTCGCTGCCGACGGTGCTGAACATGAACGACCCGGTCGGCCACGGTGGCTGGATCACGTCGAGCCGCTCCCAGCGCCAGTCGAGTCCCGTTTTCAGCGTGTGTCGGCCTTTCAGCCACGTCAGCGAATCGGCTACTTCCGTGACGCTGGTGCCGAAGTCCGAGATCGTATTCTGCGGCGCCCCGAGCTGCTGGTAGCCGTTAGGCGCGAAGGTCGGCATCGTGTTTGGGAACTGGCCGGTCGTCGGAATACCCGGGATGCCGAGCGACGCCCCAGCGGCACCGGGCAACTGTACGGCGCCTCGTGAGACGCTCCGCCGCGTGTCGCCGATGCGCACTTCGTTCAGCATGTTGGACGAGAAGGAGTGCTGGTAGTTCGAAGCGAACGCCCACGCATTCGTGTCCTGGGGGCCAACCGCGATGCTGCCGGCCTGGATGGTGCCACTACCGTCCGGCAACGCGGTGACCGGCACGGCGCTGTCGCGGAGGTAGGTCAGCCGTCCAAATATCTGATCACGGCCCGACGCGAACTTGTGATCGATCCGGATGTCGCTCTGATCCTGGTCGTTCACTTCGTTGGCGGTCCGGCTGTAGTTGTTGGCCGTTCCCGGCGAGGTCGGCAGCGGGTAGCGATCGACGAGCGCCAGCGCGACCGGATCGATCGCACTTCTCGGAATCGCGTTGTTGGGGAACGGCGAGCGGGTCGAGCCGACGGTGGTCGACGGATCGTAGATGACGTTTACGCGCCCGTTGATTGCTTCGGTGAAGATGCCCTGCCGCTGCAGCACGGTCGGCACGGTGGACGTGACCGTCCGTCCGATCTGCTGGCGCTGGCCCTGGTAGTCGGCGAAGAAGAACGTCCGGTTCCTTGCAACCGGTCCGCCGAGCATGCCGCCGAACTGGTTGCGGCGGTAGTCCGGCTTCACCGGGTTGGATGTCTGGAAGTAGTTTCGGGCGTTGAGGTTCTCGTTGCGGAAGAACTCGAACAGATTGCCGTTGAGCGTGTTGGCCCCCGCCTTGGTGGTGAGGTTGACCACGCCGCCATTGAACCGGCCGAACTCGGCGGGTGGGCTGTTGCTCTCGATCTTGAACTCCTGGATCGCATCGATGACCGGGTAGTACGCGACCTGCCCGGGCTCTGGCTGGAGGACCGAGATGCCGTCGAAGAGGTACTCGTTGGTGCGCGGCCGGCCGCCGTTGATCCGCGGCAGCACCGAGTTCGGCGGCAATGCCACGCCTGGCACGATGCTGGCGAGCATGATGAACAGGCGTCCGTTCAACGGCAGCTGCACCACCTGCTCGTTTTCGACCACCGTGCCGAGGCTTCCGGATTCGGCCCGCACGATCGGCGAGTCCTGGGCCACGACGGTCACCTGTTCCTGAATGTTGCCGACGCTGAGCCTGAAATCGATGCGGGCCTTTTCTCCGGTCGCGAGTCGGATGCCTTCGCGGCGCACCGGCTTGAAACCGGCGAGCTCGATCTCAATCCGGTATTCGCCGGGCGCCAGGCTCGCGGCCGCGTAGACGCCATCGCCAGTGGAGACCACGATTCGTTGCACGTTGGTACGCGTCTCGGTGACCGTGATGGTCGCGCCGGGAGCGGCGGCCCCGTCCTGATCGCGGACCAGCCCCGTGATCTCCCCGGCCGCCACCTGGGCTTGGACCGGCAGCAATCCGCCGAGGCACACCCACCCGATCGTGAGGCCGACCGATAGCCATCCCCGCCAAATCGTACGAATATCGCCGGCCAATCAAGCTCCTCCCCACGGCTGTGAGAAGGAGAACTTTAGATCGGTTTGAAACGATACTCAAATCGACTTGATTCGACTGAAAGTATCTTCAAGAGACAGGATCGACCCGGTCAGCGTCAGTCCAGCACGGAGCCGATCAGTTGCGAGAGTCTTCGCGCCCCTTCTGCCAGCGCCGGCGGCTTCATCAACGCGAACGACAGCCGTAGCGCCGAACGCCCCCGGCCGTCGAGGGTCAGGCGGGCGCCGGGAATGAACGCGACCCTGTAGGGGTCCGCTCGCCCGAGCACCGCTTCGGCATCGAGGTGAGGCGGCAGCGTCACCCAGATGAAGTAGCCGCCGCCGGGCACGTTGAAGGTGCAGCCGTCCGGCAGGGAGTCGCGAAGCGCCGAGGCGAGCGCGTCCCGGCGCTCCCGGTAGGCGTTTCGCAGCCGCGCGCCGTGCGCGTCGAAGTCGCCGGCTGCGCAGAGGGCCGCGACCATCATCGCGGCGGCGAAGTTCGGCGCGCCGCCGCTGTCGCGAAGGCCGCCATCGGCGAACCGGTGGGCCTGCTCGCGGCTGCAGTTCACCCACCCGAGTCGAAGCCCGGGGGCGAGCGACTTGGCGAACGACCCCATGCGAATCACCGTGCCCCGCGGCGCGATGCTGAACAGCGACGGCGGCGAGGTGCCGTCGTAGGCGAGCTCGCGGTAAACGTCGTCTTCTAGCACGATCAGGCCGTGGGCGGCGGCGAGATCGACGAGCCGCCGGCGCCGTTCCGGCGAGAGGTTGACACCGGTCGGGTTATGAAAGGTCGGAATCGTGTAGATCAGCCGCGCCCGGCGACCCTGCCGCGCGGTTTCGCGGAGTTGGTCCTCAAGGGCGTCCACCTGCATGCCGTCGCCGTCGGTCGGCACCGGGCGCAGCTCGAGGCGATGGTCGCGAAGGATCTTCAGCCCGAGGTGATAGGTCGGCGACTCGATGAACGCGACCTCGCCGGGCTCGGTGAACAGCGTGCAGACCTGGTCGATGGCGTCGGAATTGCCGCCCGTGCCGATGCACTCGTCGAGCGACACGCCGATCCCCTCGCGGGCCTCGATTCGTTCGCGGATCCAGCCGAGGAGCGGCCATGCGCCCTCCGGCGCGCCGTAGGCGAGCATCTCGGAACCGAAGGTCTGGAGCGCCGCCGCCGGCGCGCGGCGCATCGCCTCGAGCGGCAGCAAGTCGGGGTCCGGCTGCCCGAAGTTGAACTCGTAGTAGCCGTCACGCAGCACCATCTGCGTAGATGGAGGAAGCGCCATCTCGCGATCGTACCCGATCGGCCGCGGGCGGGCGCCCGCTCAGTCGTTGCGCGGGCGAAGGATGACCTCGACGCGCTTGGTCGAGGCGACCGGCTTGCCGTTTCGCTCCGCCGCAACGTAGCGCCATTTCGCGGCGGCGTCGAGGAGCTGCTGATCGTAGACGGGATTGATCGACTCGACGATTCGCGCAGACGCGACCGCGCCGCTCTCGTCGATCGAGACCTCGACGGCGCCGCGAAACTCTCTCTTGACCTCCGTGGCGAACCAGAGCGGATTCCACGGCGGCACGATCTGCCGCACCACTTCAGGCCCCTTCGTGATCCCGGTCACGGCCGCGCTCGCCTCGGGCCCATCGGCGGTCGGCGTCGGGCTCGCAGGTACATCCGAGGCCGCTGCTGGTGCCGCTGGCTCGAGCGCCGGCGCTGGGGGGGCCGTAGCGGCCGACCGGCTCAGGTCGAGGAACCCCGTCGTCAAGGTCCGCAGATCGCCCAGCGACTGGTCGTCCGGCTCGAGCTGGTCGAGAACCGTGAGGGTCCGCTCGAACGCGGGCACTGCCGTTGCGTACGCCTTGCGATCGTAGGCAGCCCTCGCTTCGGTAAAGAGGGCTCGCGCCACCTCGGGGAGGATGCGCGACCGGACCGCGGCGAACGCCGCCCGCACCCGCGGCGGCTGCTGCTCATCCGGCGCGTAGGCCGGATTCGCCCGGATGATTCGCTCGAACACAGCTTCGGCGTCGGTGGTTCGCCCGAGCGCAATCAGGCACAGCGCCCGGAAGCGCTCGCGTTCCTCGATCGCCGCGGCGCCGCCCGAATCGGCGAATCGATCGAGCGCCTCGAGCGCGGACTCGTAGTCGGCCGATACATAGAGCTGCCGCACGACGTCGATCGTGTCCGCAGCCGCGATCTGTGGAGGCGACAACGCCATCAGCGTCGAGAGGATCACGCCGGGGAGTGAAGCCATGTCTTCCTCGTTCGTCTATTGCCGGAGGTCGATGCCGATTCGCGCCGGGGTGTTGGCGCTCACCGCCACGGTCCGGCGCCGTTCCCCCAGCTGCGGATGCCGCACCATCAGATCGTGGTTGCCGATCGGAAGCGACAGGTTTCCAATCGGTGTTTCCCCGACCCGCTTCCCGTCCACCCAGACCTCGGCCCACGGCTGTGCGTTGACGCTGAGCGTGCCGGTTGCCGGCTCGAGGCCGGCGGAGGCGCCGCTGCCGGCGGCGATCTGCACGGTGCGGAGCACACGATAGCCGAACGTCTCGTTGACGAACTCGAGATCGTGGCGCCCCACCGTAAGCAGCAGTCGCGGCGTTTCCGAGGTGCCGAGCAGGTTTCCGCTTTCAAGAATACGAACCGGCACCGGCGCGGCGACTGTCAGCCAGCCTGATTCGAGGCCGGGGCCGGGGCCGGCGCTGGCGGTGGCAATGAGCACCGCGGTCGGGACGCCTGCGTCCACCGAAACCGTTCGCCGAAGCACCGTCGTCCCGCGCGTGATGGTCACTTCGTGCGTGCCGGGCTGCAGGTCGCCGACCGAGATGGGCGAAACGCCGGCTGGACGTCGATCGATGGCCACGGCGAGCCCGGCCGGTTCGGTGGTGATTTCGAGCGTCCCGCGTTCCGGCGTGTCGCGCGAAACCGCCGCTCCGGTCTGCACGACGTGCAGCGCAGACCCCTGACCCGCCTTGACGTCGAACATCTGCGTCCAGGCCGAGCCTTCGGTACCGACCTGCAACTGGTGACTGCCGACGGCCAGCGCCAGCGTCACCGGAGTCGCGCCGTGCGCGCGGCCGTCGACCAGGACCTCGGAGCCGCCCGGTTCGGAGGTGATCGTCACTGCAGACGTACCGCTCGGGCCGCGTGGCCAGTGCCCGCCGCTCAGCCACAACCAGGCGAGAAGGGCAGTCTCGGCGAGCACGACGGCCGTCAGGATCCAGACCAATGAGCGCCGGCCACTGTTGGCAGCCTGAAGAACCCGGGATGGACTGACCCGAGTCGGACCAGCGGGAGACGCCGCGCTCGCGGCTGGTACCGCTACGCTCTTTGGCCTGGACGGATCGCGGGCGGCCGCGGGCGGCTGCCAGAGCGGCATTTCGCGCTCGGATGCGAAGGCCGATAAGGACTCGCCGGAGACATCCACGATGCCCGGCGAGAGTTCGGTAATGCGTGCCCGTGCCGGTCGCGACGCGCCCTGGGGGAGCTGATCGCCGGGGGCCGGCTCATCAGAACTGAGCCGTGTCACAGACTTCGCAGTCTATCTTTCGACGGAGCCGGCGACAACCCTGTCGATGCACCTCCCGGTGTTAGCGCGCCATCGTCATGATCGCCGCCATCATCTCGATACCTTCCCACAGGTTGCGCAACCGCAAGTTCTCGTCCGGCCCGTGCTGGTTGTTGTCGTGGTTGACCATGGACAGCCCGACCGTTGGCATCCGCTCGCTGAACGTGGAGAAGGGCATGCCGCCGCCAAGCGTCGGCAGCCGCACCACCTCGCGGCCGCCGCTCGTCAAAGCCTTCACCACCGTTCGCGTCATCGGGTCGTCCATCGATACCCGCGGTGCAGTCGAGCCGCCGCGGAGATCGACGCGCGCGAGCAGGGGATGCGTCAACCGCTCCGCGTCCGACGGATCGCGCCCTTCGACCACGAAGTAGCCTTGCGCCTTGATGTGATCGACCACCCTGCGGTTCATGCGCGCCGGGTCGAGGCCGTGCACCAGGCGCATCTCGATCCGTGCCGCTGCCGTTGACGGAATCGCCGAGCGCGGCGCGGCATCGAAGCCGCCGCCCGACTCCATCGCCAGGATGCTGAACGTCGGTTCGTTCAGCTTGCGCTCGAGCCGCTGCTCGGGACGCTCGGGCTGCGCGACCAGGAAGTCCTTCTTCAGCGCCGCTTCGACGTTCGGCATCTCGTCGAGTGCCTTGAGCTCGGTTGGCGTGAGCGGCGTCACATCGTCGTAGAAACCTGCGATCGTCACACGTCCGGTGTCGTCCTTCATGCTCGCCAGCAGCTTGGCCAGCCGCATCGAGGGATCCGGCGCCCAGTTGCCGTAGTTGCCGGAGTGCAGGTCGGTGCGGGCGCCGTACACGGTGACCGTCAGCCCGGCCCCGCCGCGCACGCCGTAATAGAGCGCCGGACGGCCGCTCGGATGCCGGGGGCCGTCGAGCGTCATCGCGATGTCGCCGCTGAGGGCGGGAGCACGGGCCGCCGCGAATCGGCGGAAGTTTCCCGAGCCCGCTTCCTCTTCGCCATCAAGGACCACGCGCAGGTTCCACGTCGGCCCGGATTTGGCGGCTCGCAGCGCTTCCACCGCGTTCAGGACCGCAACGATCGGGCCCTTGTCGTCCGACGCCGAGCGGCCGTAAACCCGCCACTCCGGATCGAGGCGCGTGCCGGCGTCGAGGCGCACTTCGCCCGACGCGCCGTACACGCAGGGCTCGAACGGCTTGCACCGAGTCCACTCGACTGGATTCACCGGCTGGCCGTCGTAGTGGATGTAGAGCACGATCGTGCCGCGCGGCGACGGAACGTCGAGCGAGGCGAACACCACCGGAGAGCCCGGGCCGCTCGATCGTTCGACCGTGAAGCCGCGCTTCTCGAAGAGCCGCTGCAGGTGCTCGGCATTACGGGCGAGGTCGTCCTTCCCGGCGACGTTGGGGAGCGCGACGAGCTGCAACAGCTCATCGAGAATCTCGCGCTCGTGCGCCGCGCGCCACGCCGCGACCGGAGAGGTCTGCGCCCACGCGAGCGGCGCAGGCACGAGCAAAGCCAGCGCGAGGAGAAGGCGAGTCGGGAGTGTCACGCCGGCATTGTGCCATGGCGCCGGCACGTCCTCACGACACGCATCGCAACCTACGACTCACCTCGTCACCGATTTGAGTGTGATTGATCGTCGACCGAGTCGAGGAGCAGGCTCAATTCGGAGTAGGCGTCCGGAATCGGAGTGTTCGACTTTGGAGCCGAATACGTGACCGGAGCGGCCGCAGCTTCCGTCTGCGAGGTCGATTTCCGGGCCGCCGCGTGAGTGCCCGACGACTGCCTGGCGGCTGCGTGAGTGCCCGACGCCGGCCGGGCAAGGGCGTGCGTTCCCGACTGTATTGCCGTGACGGCGGACGGGCTCACCGGTTTCACGGGAGGAACCCGGCTCGCGTCGCTCCGCCGCGTGAACCACAGCATGAGGAGCAGGCCGCCGAGCAGCCACACCGCCCAGCCCACGAACAGTTCGACGGGAATGTCGGCGGGGAGCCATCGAGCGATCATGTCGATCACGGCACCCATGTGAAGGCCTTCCCCGCGCCCAGCGAGTAGTCGGTGAGCAGCGAGTCGAACAGCGGCGCCCGCTCGGCTTCTTCCATCATTGCCGACCGCAGCGACTCGTCGAGATTGATGCCCTGCTCCTTCTCGATCACCAGGATCACCACGACCCGGCGCTGATCAGACGTGTTGCGGGCCGCCCCGGTCGGGGTGTGATGGCCGATGTTCAGTTTCCGGACCGGCACCGGCGTGGACAACGACTCGCGTACCCAGCTTGCGATCCGATCCGCGCGGCGGCCGGCCCGCCATTCTTCCTGGGCGCGGCCCTGCCGGAACCCGACACCGGCCGGCACCTCCTCGGAGCTGGCGCCGACGCAGATGATTTCGACGGCGCTGTTCAGCACCTTCTTCATCTCGTCGCTGAAGTGCGGAACCGAGGCGCCGTCTTCGATGGCGTGATACGACGCCAGGCGCCACCGAAACTCGTCGGAGAAGAGCAGGATCCGGAACGATGCGTGCCGTCCCTGTTGGTCGGATACCCGACGAACGGTGACGTCACGCACCACCTCCGGCGGCGTCGGCGGCGTCAACCACCGGGCCTTCACCTCGAAGGCGGTGACGGTTCCGAGCCCTACGCCACAGAACACCCAAGTGCCAAGCGCCAGCCACGTGGCGCGCCCACGAAACGAGGCCATCGCTCCGGCTGTGTGCAGGAACGCTGCCAGAATCGCCTGCGCGGGAAGCCGCGGCGCTGCACACGATTGGTCGTCGTCGCGGTGACGAGACCCGTCAGGCGGGGCGCAGAATTTGTCAGCGCGCGGTCAGCGGCGGACGCGCACCATCCGCGCAAGCCGAGCGAGCCCCGCCGAATCGTGAACCGAGATGAAGGTGGTGATGAAGGGCCGCGCCGCGGCCATCCCGCGCGAGGTCGGCTCGTAGCCGGGCGTATCGAGCAGCGGGTTGATCCAGACGACGCCGGCGGCTCGGCGATACAGCTCACGCATCGCGTCGCGCAGGACCTGCGGCTCGCCCACGTCCAGGCCGTCGCTGACGATGACGATCAGCGTCTCGGCGCCGACATGGCGCTCGCCGTGACGTCGCAGGAACGAACGCAGGCTCGTGCCGATGCTGGTGCCGCCGCCCCACGATTCGCGGCTGATCGTGATTCGCATCCGCCGTCCGGTGCCGGCGCGTCTCACGTGATGCGTCAGCACCGTCAGCGACGTGGAGAACGCGAACACTTCGACGCGCCGCGTCACGGTGGCGACGGCCGTGGCGAGATCGAGTCCAGCCTGTTGCGCCGCCGACATCGAGCGGCTTCCGTCGATGAGCACCACCAGGGTCGGACTGCGATGGGCGCGGCGCAGCCACCGGGCGGTGACCGCTTCGCCGCCGGTCTGCAGGCTGGCTCGCCAGGTGCGCCGCAGGTCGAAGCGGCGTCCCCGTCGTGCCGGCTCCCAGCGCCGCGACATGCCCAGCTGCAGCCGCCGCAGGAGCAACCGCGCCGCGTCTCGCCACGGAGTTGGGACCGGGCGCAGGAGGATTGGTTCCTGTCCCTCGACCGCGAGCGGACTGTAATTCGACCGAGCCCAGCGGCCCGCGGGCTCGCCGTCTGTTCCCGAATCCTCCGCCAGGACGGCCGGAGCGGATTGCGCGCCTTCGAGCTCGATCTCCGGATCGACGTCCGCTGACCGATCGCCGCCGGCGGGACGGCGCCCGCTCGTATCACCGGCGGTCCCGGGTTGTTCCTTTCCTCCCGAGAGCGGCGGCTGATGCTGCTGCGGCGTGCCGGCCGGCCCGGGGAAGAAGAACGCGTCGAACGCGGCGTCGAACCGCGCGGCGGTGTCGCGGCTGCTGGCGAGGATCGCGCGCCAGGCATGGCGAACGTGCTGCTGATCGGCGAGGTCGATCACGCGCAGCACGAGGGTCGCGTCGGCAATTTCACCCGGGCCGATGCGGAAGCCGTGCTCGCGGCGCAGGGCCGCGCAGAACGCCGTCAGGTTGCCGGGCAGATCGCCGAATGGGTACATCAGCGGTCGCCAGCTTGATGCGTCAACGCCCGGGTGTCGCGGTGCCGATCCCGAAGTCGGTGGCGAGCCCGTAACCGCCGGCTTCAAGCGTTGCCGGTGCATCCGACAAGTACGGCTCGAGCGCGACGCGATGCTCCTCGACCACGGCGCGATCCTCGTGCACCTTGAGGATGCAGCCAAGCGTCTGCTCGAGGGTGCGTGCGTCGAGGTGCTCGCGGTGCAGGCTCATGAGCGCCATCGCCCAATCCAGGCTCTCGGCCACGCCGGGTGCCTTCTGCAGCGGAAGGCCGCGCAATACCTGCATCAGGTGAGCGATGCGATCCGCCAGCTGCTCGGAGACCCCTGGAACGCGGGCGCCGAGAATCTCGATCTCCTGCGCCAGCGACGGATAGGGCAGCCACAGGTAGAGACACCGGCGCCTGAGCGCATCGGAGAGCTCGCGAGTCCGGTTGCTCGTCAGGACCACGTGCGGACGGTGCCGGGCGCGGATCGTGCCGAGCTCCGGGATGGTGACCTGCCACTCGGCCAGGACCTCCAGCAGGTAGGCCTCGAACGCCTCGTCGGCGCGATCCACTTCGTCGATCAGCAGCACCGGCGCCTGATCCTGGATGAGCGCCTCCAGCAGCGGCCGCTTCAGCAGGTACGCGTCGGAGAAGATCTCCGCCTCGCGCTGTTCCAGGCTGGAGCCGCTCGACTCGCTGAGGCGCGCGTGAAGCATCTGCCTCGGGTAGTTCCACTCGTAGAGGGCCGACATGGAGTCGAGTCCCTCGTAGCACTGCAGGCGAATCAGCCGCGTCTGCAGGGCCTCGGCCAGCACCTTGGCGCTCTCGGTCTTGCCGACGCCGGCCGGCCCCTCGAGGAGGAGCGGCTTCTGCAGGGCCAGCATGATCTCGAGTCCCGTCGCATAGGCATCGTCGACGACGAAGCCGCGCTCGCGGAACCGGGTACGGATGTCGGCGGCGCTGATCATGAGGCGGCGGAGAGGTAGCGCTGCGGGTCCTTGACGAAGCGGCCGCGGCACCCTGGGCAGCAGAAATAGTACGTCGTGCCATCCACTTCGGCGACGTGCGTCGCGGTCGCGACGTTCACCTCCATGCGGCACACGGGGTCGATGGCAACGACCGGGGCTGGGGGCGTGGGGCTTGTGGCTTGAGCCTTGGGGGTGTGATCCGGGAATTCCGCGCGGCTAGCGAGCTGGACGATCTCGCCGAGGATCGACAGCGCCACTTCCTCTGGACTGCGGGCGCCGAGATCGAGGCCCGCTGGATTGCGCAGCCGCTCGACATTCGGGACCCGGCTCTCGGCCAGCCAGGCGCGAACCGTCGCGCCGCGCTTGTGAGAGGCCACCAGGCCGACGTACGGCAGGCCAGCTTTCAGGATCACCTCGAGCGCCGGTTCGTCGTAATGCCCCTGCGACGCGACGATGGCCGCGCTTTCGCCGCGGTTCGCGGCAGCCTCGCCGAGAATGGCCTCGAGCCGATCGAGCGTCGCGACGCGAGCGCCGATCGACGCGGCATCGGCGTTGACGTCGCCCTGCTCCGCGCTGTCCACCACCCGCACCACGTCGTAGCGCATCGCCCGCGCAATCCGCGCCACCGCGGCTGCAACCGGCGTGGCTCCGGCAACCACGATCGTGCGCGGCCTGACGATTGGTTCAACGTACACGTCCACCGCGCCCTCCGACGCGCAGGTCATCGGTACGACCACGCGCTCCGAGGTCGGCTCCGCCGCCTCGTTCACCTCCGGACGAATCGACACCAGCCGCGCCGCGCGTGTTCGCAGCACTTCGAGTGCCTGCTTCCGGATGATCTCCCGGGAGCAGGCGCCGCCGACGAACCCGTCCATACGTCCGTCGGCGAAGATGATGGCGCGATCGCCGAGATGAGCGGACACCGGCGGCCGCCGGGCCACCACCGTGGCGACCGCGAACGGCTGACCGTCGCGCTTCAGCGCGGCGACGCGGTCGAAGAAGTCGTCCACTACCAGCATTGTCTATCAGGTCGGCGTCATTTCCCGGCGGACAGCCGCTCCCGCACGTTGGCGAACGTTTGCGAAATCAGTTTCTGTGCCTGCGCGTCCAGCACGCGGCCGCCGACGGCTGCGACCGGACCGCGGGCCACGGCCTGGCCGCTCCAGCTAAGCTTGGTCTGCCCGCCGCCCGCGTCGGAGACGTCGGCGCCGGCGCTGAGGTCTACCGCGCTGCCGAAGCCGCCGCCGCTGATCTTCATGTCCATCCGATCACCGGAGGCGCCTGGCACCAGCTCGAACCTGAACTTGAAGTTACCGCGCACCGGTCCGACGCCGACCTTTGCGACGGCGTCGAAGTGGGTCGGGTCGTGGACCGTGACGTCCACGACCTCGGGGATGCAGCGTCCGACCCACTCCGGGTCGGTGATCGCCTTCCACACCGTGGCCTGGTCGGCCGCGATGATCTCTTCGCCGGTGTACTGCAGGTTCACGGGCTCAGCCTTTCGCCGGCTCGCTGTCGCGGATCGCCCGCCAGACCTTGTCGCGGGTGATCGGCATGTCGATATGCCGGACACCGAAGGGCGACAGTGCATCGATCACGGCGTTCACGAACGCGGCCGGGCTCCCCACGTTTGGGCTCTCGCCAACGCCCTTGGCGCCGATCGGGTGGTGCGGGCTCGGCGTGACCGTGTTCGCCGTCTCCCACTTCGGCGACTCCAGCGAGGTCGGCACCAGGTAGTCCGTAAAGTTCGTGTTCAGGTTGTTGCCATCCTTGTCGTACTGGATCTCCTGCATGAAGGCGATCGCGAAGCCCTCGGTCAGCCCGCCGTGGATCTGCCCTTCGACGATCATTGGGTTGATCACGGTGCCGCAGTCGTCGACCGCGAGGAAGCGCCGGACTTTGACCTCGCCAGTCTCGCGGTCCACGTCGACCACCGCGACGTAGGCGCCGTGCGGGAAGGTCATGTTCGGCGGATCGTAATACTGCGTGGCTTCGAGCCCCGGCTCGTTCTGGCCGGGGTTGGTGTAGGCGGCGAACGCCACTTCCTTCATCGTGACGCTCTTGGCCGGCACACCCTTGACCTGGAACTTGTAGTCCTTCCACTCGACGTCGCCTTCGCCCACCTCCATCAGATGGGCCGCGATCTTGCGTGCACGTTCGCGAATCCGCCGCGCCGCCATCGCGATTGCCGCGCCGGCCACCGGTGTGCTGCGGCTGGCGTAGGTGCCAAGGCCGTAGGGGGCAGTGTCGGTGTCGCCCTCTTCGACCAGTGATGTTCTGGGCATCGAGCCCGAGCTCCTCGGCGACGATCTGGGCCCAGGTCGTCTCGTGCCCCTGCCCCTGGGACTTGGTGCCGGCGCGGACGATGCCCGATCCAGTGGGGTGAATGCGAATCTCGGCGCTGTCGAACATCTTGATGCCGAGAATGTCGAAGTGCTTCGACGGCCCGGCGCCGACGACCTCGGTGAAGGTGGAGAAGCCGATTCCCATCAGCTCGCCCTTCGCTCGTTTCTCGGCCTGCTCCTTCAGAAGCGCCTGATAGCCGATCTTCTCGAGCGCCACGTCGAGCGTGCGGTGGTAGTCACCGCTGTCGTAGGTGAACCCGAGTGCAGAGGGATAAGGGAACTGATCCTTCCGCACGAAGTTCTTGCGCCGGAGTTCCACCGGATCCATGCCGAGCTCGTCGGCGAGGATGTCCATGCCGCGCTCGATCGCGTAGCTGGCCTCGGTGACGCGGAACGAGCAGCGATAGGCGATGCCGCCCGGCGCCTTGTTCGTGAAGTAGGCGTCGACCTCGGCGTGCGCGACCGGGAAGGTGTAGCTGCCGGTGACCACGCCGAACATGCCGGCCGGGTATTTCGAGGGGTCGGCGGCGGCGTCGAAGGCGCCGTGATCGGCAGTGGTCGCCACGCGCAGGGCGGTCACCGTGCCGTCGGCCCTGGCGCCGATCTCCACGTCCATGTGGTAGTCGCGCGCGAACCCGGTGCTCGTCAGGTTCTCGGTTCGCGACTCGATCCACTTCACCGGCCGCCCGAGCTTCAGCGCGCCGACGATGGCGCAGACGTACCCGGGATACACCGGCACCTTGTTGCCGAAGCCGCCGCCGATGTCCGGCGAGACGACTCGGATCTTGTCCTCGGGGATGCCGGTGACGATGGTGATGGCAGTTCGATAGACGTGGGGCGCCTGCGAGGTCACGTGGAACGTGAGCCGTCCCATCGCGTCGAACTGGGCGACACAGCCGCACGGCTCGAGTGGCGCCGGGTGGCAGCGCGGAAACCAGATCCGCTGTTTGATGACTTTGTCCGCGGCGGCAAGCGCCTGTGCCGTCTTGTCCTTGTCGCCGACCTCCCAGTGGTAGATGTGATTGGTCTTCGCCTCACGATCGGGGCGGAGCAGCACCTCGTCTTGCTTCGCAACGAAGGGATCGGCGACGACCGGCAGCGGCTTGTACTCCACCTCCACCGCCTCGGCGCCGTCAGCGGCGGCAGCGCGAGACTCCGCAAACACCGCCGCCACTTCCTGGTACTGGAACAGCACCTTGCCGATTGCCAGGACCATCTGCTTGTCGTAGCCGTGGAACGTCGGCAGCCAGCCGAGCCCGGCCGCCTCGAGATCCTTGCCGGTGATGACGGCTTTCACGCCGGGCACCGTCAACGCGGCAGAGCTGTCGATATTGACGATCTCCGCGTGCGGGTAGGGGCTGCGCACGATCGCCATGTGCAGCATGCCGGGGAAGCTCAGGTCGTCGACGTAATTGCCCTTGCCCTGGAGGAAGCGCGGATCCTCCTTGCGCTTCATCGCCACGCCCAGCGAGCCCTTGGGGGTTGCTTCGATGCTCATGATGCGTCTCCCTTCGGGCCTACTTCTGGGCCGGCGCCGCCTGCAGCGTCTCCGCTGCCTGGCGCACCGCCTTGACGATGTTGTTGTAGCCGGTGCAGCGGCACAGGTTGCCGGCGAGCTCCTCGCGGACCTCCGCTTCGCTCGGGTTCGGCTTGTGCTTCAGCAGCGCGTAGGAGGTCATCAGCATCCCCGGCGTGCAGTAGCCGCACTGCAGTCCGTGGTTGTCCCAGAACGCCTGCTGCAGCGGGTGCAGGGCGCCGCCCTGGGCCAGTCCCTCGACCGTGGTCACCTCGTGGCCGTCGGCCTGCGCCGCGAACATCGAGCACGACTTCACCGCGGTGTCGCCGTCGAGCACCACCACGCAGCAGCCGCAGCTCGACGTGTCGCAGCCGACGTGGGTGCCGGTCAGGCCGCAGTGCTCGCGCAGGAAGTAGGCCAGGAGCGTGCGCGGTTCGACGTCTTTTTCGTGCGCGACGCCGTTGACCCTGATGCTGACCCTCATGACTGCACCCCCAGACGCGCCAACGCCTGGCGCAGGCCGCGGCTGACGAGCACGCCGGCGAGGTTCTTCTTGTATGCGACGCTGCCTCGGAGATCCGCCTGCGGCGCGCTCTTTTTCGACGCGGCATCGGCGGCGCCGCGGATCACGTCGGCGGTCGGTTTCTGACCCTTGAGCAGCGCTTCCGCTTCGCTGACTCGAACCGCACACGGTCCCGCGGCCGACAGCGCGATTCCCGCGTCGCGGATCGTGCCGTCCTCGGCGAGCGTGAGTTGCACGGCGGCGGCCGCGGTCGCGAAATCGCCGACCTTCCGTTCCACCTTCTGGTACGAGCCTGCGGTCCGATCGCCGGGGACGGGGAAGCGGACGGCCGTCGCCATTTCACCCTCTGCGACCGCGGTCGTGAAGCTGTCCACGAGGAACTCGTCGACGGGCACAGTCCGACTACCAGCCTTGCCGCGCACCACGACCTCGGCGCGGGCCGCGAGCGCCACCGCAGTCCA
This sequence comes from uncultured Acidobacteriota bacterium, assembly GCA_963709325.1. Lineage (GTDB taxonomy): Bacteria > Acidobacteriota > Vicinamibacteria > Vicinamibacterales > UBA2999 > VFZN01. Next base: position 4,255,156 of record CAVPVV010000003.1, read on the forward strand.
GTCGCCGGCCGGATCGTTGTGGCACAGGCTGCCGACGATGGTCCCCATCTGCCGCACGACCGGATCGGCCACCACTCGCGACGCGTCGTGGAGAAGGCTCCACTTGCGCTCCTCGATCCACGGCGCCCGTTCGATCGCACAGTCACGCGCCACTGCGCCGAGGGTGAGCACTGCCGTTGTCGATGGCGATGTTCGAGAGTTCCTTGATGCCATTGATGTCGATGAGCACCGCCGGGCGGGCCAGCCGGAAGCGCATCGCCGGGATCAGGCTCTGGCCGCCGGCCAGCACGCGCGCGTCCGCACCCAGACGCTGCAACTGCGTGAACGCATCGTCGGCCGAGCCGGCGCGGATGTACTCGAAGGCTGCAGGGATCACGGGGCCTACCTCCTTGTGCGGTTGGACTCGGGAGGCGCTCGCCGCTGATTGCGCGGGGGGGCACGCTCTCGGGAGTGTCCATGTTACTCCGCAAGGCAAAAGGCAGAAGGCAAAAGGCACAAGCCAGAAGGCCGAAGGCAGAAGGCAGAAGGCAGAAGCGGTTAGACTCCGGCGATGGTCAGTGCGGTCCTTCTCGCGGCGGGAGCCTCGACGCGCATGGGGGTGCCCAAGCTGCTGCTGCCGCTCGGGGGCGAGCCGATCGTCCGGCGAACCGCTCGCAGCCTGTCCGAGAGCGGATACGACGAAGTGCTGGTGGTCTCCGGCGGTGAGCAGGCCCGGATTATCGAGGCGTTGGAGGGCCTTCCGGTCCGGCACGCCCACAATCCCGACTTCTCGACCGGCATGGGCAGCTCGTTCCGAACTGCCGTCGAGCACCTCCCTGCGGACAGCGAGAGCGCGATGTTCGCGCTGGCCGATCAGCCGTTCGTCACATCGGCCGAGTATCGCGCGCTCCTGGACATCTGGCGGCTCCAGAAGCCGCTCATCGTCGGCTCGAGGTTCGGCGAGGTGACCGCCCCGCCGCACCTGTTTGCGCGACCGCTATACGGAGAGCTTGCCCTCCTGCAGCACGGCGCGCGCGATCTGCTGAAGCGGCATACCGGCTCGATGGTCGTGCTGCACTTTCCCGCCGAGCGGCTGCTCGACATCGACACGCCCGAGGACTACGAACGCGCCAAAGTGCGCGTGGCCGCCGAAGCGCGGTGAAGGCTGCCGGTTTCACCGGCCAGGAAGCCGCCGCTGAAACCGCTGCGGATGGCGAGGATCTCACCGAGGATCGAGAGCGCCACTTCCTCCGGCGCTTCGGCGCCGAGCGCGAGCCCGATCGGGCTATGAACCCGCTCGGAGATCCCCGGCGACGGCACACACCCTTCGTCCGCGAGTGCGGCGAGCAGCTTGTCGTAACGCGCGCGGGGGCCGAGGACGCCGATGTAGGCCGGTTCCCGCTCTAACGCGAACCTCAGCGCCATCCGATCCCGTTCCATGTGATGGCTCATCACGACGACGAAGGCGCCACGCGGCAGCGTGAGTGCCGAGCCGAGGTCGTCGAAGGGCGTCAGCACGAGGCGAGCGCCGGTGAATAACCCGGCGTGGAGGTATGCCGCTCTGGCGTCGACGACCGTGACCTCGAACCCGAGCGTCCAGGCCTGCCGCACGAGCGGAACGGCGTCCTGGCCCGCGCCGAGCACGACCAACTCGGGTGGCGACTGATTGACTTCGAAGAAGAGCTCGATACCGGCGCACCTGTCCGTGCCTGACGCCGTATACGTGCTTCTCAGCCGCGCACGAGCGGCGGCGTCGGCCGCCGCATCGAGCGCCGGATCGCCGAGTACGCCGATCGATGAGGCGGCGGGAAAGACGATGCGCCGGTTGCCGGAACCTGACAGGCGCGTCACGAGCACTGCGGGCTCCGCGTTTTCGAGCACCGCTAACCACGAGGCGGTGACCACGTCCTCACCAATCGGCTCGATGCGGATGTCGACCGCGCCGCTGCAGCCGATATTGAGGCTCCAGATCGAATCGTCGGCGAGATCGTAACTGACGGTGACAGGTTCGCCGCTGGCGATGACTCGGGCCGCCACCTCGGCGACCGCCGGCTCCAGGCAACCGCCCGACAGCGAGCACACGTAGGTGCCGTCGGGACGTACCAGCATCCGCGCGCCTTCGCGACGGTAGGCGCTTCCATGGACGCGAATGACCGTCGCCGAAGCCGCGCGCTGACCAGCGGCGCGGACCTCGGCGAGCGCGCTCAGATAGCGTTCGGCCTCGCGGCGGTTCATCCTCTCCCGCTCCAGCAGCCGCACCGGGCCGGCGCGGCATTCGCCTTAGACGGCGCGAGCCACCAGCACGGTCTCCGGCGTTGGCAGCGCGTGAGCGGTAACGTCGGAGAACCCCGACTTCTCGAGCTGATCGCGCAGTTCGTCGAAGGTGTAGGCGTCTCCTGCCGGCGTGCCGCCCAGCATCGTGAGACTGAACCGGGCGGCGACAGGCGGCGTCACCCGATCCGCGTTGGGGACCATCTCCAGGATGACCACCCGTCCACCGGTCTTGAGTGCGCGGCGAATCTTGGTGAGAAACGAGATGCACGTGGTGTGGTCGAAGTGATGCAGGAAGTTCGTGATGAGGGCCACGTCGTAGTCCTTGCCGAAATCGACTTCGAACGCGTCGCCGGGCTTGAGCTGGATGCGGTCCTCGACGCCCTGCGCGGCCGCGTTCTCCCGCGCGACCGTCAGCACGGGGGCCCAGTCCACCGCCGTCACTTCGACCTTGGGGTTCCGCTGCGCGAGCGTGATGCCGAAGATGCCGTGACTGGCCGCGATGTCCAGGACACGAGTCGGCCCGGCCGCCTCGATGCCCAGCGCGTCGGCGATGCCGTGCGCCGCGGGCACCATCATCGGCACCATCGAGCGGGCGAACTCGATCCAGATGGGATTCTCCGTTGCGACCGTGTTCCCCGCCGGGGCGACGCCGCCGCGCTGCACCGCGCCGGTGAGATCGTCGAAGTTGTTCTTGACGGCAGGCAGGAGCAGGAACCGGGCCATCTGTCCCATGTACATCGGTGAGCGCTTGCTCAGGAACGCGGCGGAGTCGGGCCGCAGCCGATACGTCCGATCTGACTTTTCGAGCAGATCGATGGTGGTGAGGTAGTCGCAGAGGATGCGGATGCCCCTTTCCGAGGCGCCGCACCGGCCCGCGGCAGCGGCGGCGGTGTTGGCGCCTTCATCGATTGCAGAGAACAGGTCGAGATCGAGTGCCGCCTTGAGGGCAGCGGAGCGCTGATAGGCGAAGAGGGTGTCGAAAACGGCCTCGGGTGAGGGGGGCTGAGTTGTGCTCATCCCAGGAAAGTACATCCTCGCGAGCACCAGCGCAACGAAATCGAGCGACCGCCCCAGAGCGAGTCTCCGCCCGGGCAATCTGCTATAGTCCGCCCGCGGTCACGTAACCCTGTCACGACGGAGGCGATCATGTCCTTCGCTCGGCGTCGGTTCGCTCGGTCCACCCTCGCGCTTGCCGTCTTTGCCGCCACACAAACGATCGCCGCGCAGCCGTCGAACCCCGATCCTTTCTGGCGCACCTTTTCGAGTGCTACGACGACGAGCGAGTCGGTACGGTGGCATCACGTCACGGGAGGATCCGGTGAACGGGGGTGACTCCTGCAGCTGGGCCAGTAGCGAACGGAGGTGACGCGCAATCGTCCATTGGTCTACCGATCGGCGTCGCCTGACTCGCCGAGGCCAGGGAGGTCGACAGCGATGACGCGAGAACCGCTGGACGAGTTGCGGCATCACGTCATGCCACTCGAACCAGGTCTGCGGCCAGCCGTGCAGGAGCACGATCGTGTCACCCCTCGTGGGCCACGACATGGGCGGCATCGTCGCCTATGCCTTCGCGCGGCAGTTTCCCGGCGATCTCCGGACCCTGTCCATCGTCGATACGCCGATTCCGGGGCTGAGCGGCTGGCAAGAGCTGCGCACGCAGACGCCACGCTGGCACTGGTTGTTCCACAGCCTCCCGGATTTGCCGGAGGCGCTGGTCTCTGGGAAGGAACGCGTCTATCTCGAATGGTTCCTCCGCAACCTGGCCTACAACAAGGCGGCGTTCCCGGACGAGAGGATCGATGAATACGTGCGGGCCTATGCCAGGCCCTCTTCCTTGCACGCCGGGTTCGAGTACTACCGGGCTTTCGACCAGGATGAGAAAGACAACCAGGACTATGCGCGCGCGAAGCTGCCCATGCCGGTGCTGGCAGTTGGCGGCGAGCAATCGCGATTGAACAAGTACGTCATCGATCAGCTGAGGCCTGGCACTGAGCACCTCACTGGCGACCTCGCGCCCGGCAGCGGCCACTGGATTCCGGAAGAGAATCCGCAGTGGCTTGCCGGCCGCTTGCTGACGTTCATGAGCGCGCGATGACTCAGCGCCCTAGACACCCCGGCACCTGCACTGCGCCGATCCGCGTGGAATACGACGTCGCGCCCGCCTTCAGGTAGTCGCCGGCGTACCACACCGTGCAGTCGTCGGTCGGATCCATCGCCGTCTGCGTGTAGTCCTCCCACCGCAACGTCGTCGTCTGCGCAGCTTCGCCGTTGGCAAGGATGCTCTCGCGGAACGTCAGGAGGCCCTTCGGGTCGGTGGCCAGCCGGGCGGCAATCCGCTGGCCCGCGAAGTTCGCGGCGTCGCCGAACGAGTAGCCGATGACGATGTTCCCGGCCCGGTCGATGGCAGGACTGGCCATCCACCGGTACGACGTCCCGGGGGCGAACGTTCCCTGCTGGTAAAGCGCGGGTTGGCGGTGCCCATCGAGACGGAACTCGTACCAACGCACGCCGCCGCCACCGGCCGCGGTATCCACCGAGTGGACCGCGACCAGCGATTCGCGTCCGCCGACGTTGCGATAGACGAGCCGGGCCATCATCTTGTCGCCCTGCGCGTCGAGGCGGCGCTCCGCACCGGGCTGCGGGACGCAGCTGGTGAGCTGTCCGCCACACAGATACCGGTATGGCGCGACCTCGATCTTGCGCGGCCCGCCGATCGAGGTTTGCGATGGCTGCCGCCAGTCCACATGCACCTGCCACGCATAGATACCGTCGTCATCCAGGTCGTAGTGGAGCTGCGCGCCTCCCGTGGCCATGACGATGTTCGGCGCGCCGGGTGGAGGCAGGGTCTGGCCGTCGATATCGGACGTGTTGAGAAAGTTCACGCCGCCGATCACCAGGCACTGCTCGGCAGCCGGCTGGCCGGCGAGCATCTTCGCGCGCTCGGCGATGCAGACGTGCTTCTCGATCACCTCGTCGCCGGTGCTGGTGGGGAGGTAATACCCATCGGACCAGACGCCGGGTCGTGGGTAATCGGGAAACAGCGGCCGATCGAACACGTAACGGTAGTAATCGCCGAGCGGGTCGTCGGTGGCGCTGATCGCGTAGCACATTGCGTAGGAGCCATCGGTGGGTGGCGGCGCGCCTGGCGCAGTTGCCGGTGGCGGCGGTGGTGACGCAGGTTTGGCAGCTGCCCCAGGATCGGACGCCTGCCCGGCACGCGCCGCGTCGCCAGGCCGTGCGACAGGCGCGAGTGCCTGCCCCGGCCTGGATGGGGGCACCGCACGACGGAAGATCGGCATCACCACGAGCCACCGTCGCGCGAGCTGGTCGTAGCGAACGACAGCGTCGCCGTTCGGACGGCTGCCACAGACGTCGCCATGTCCGGCGAAGAAAGCGTTCGTCGGAACCGGCCCGTAGAGCAGCCGGCCGCTGGTGTCGAAGCGCGCGCCCTTCTTCGTGAAGATCGCCACCTGCGAGTTCACCGCCTGGACGATGTGATCGGGTCCGACGGCGAGGCTGTTGTCGGAGGGATTGCGCGGCGGCGTGTCGCCGGCGTGGAGATTGGCGCCGAGCCCGTCGAACGCCGATAGGACGGGCAAGGGATCGCGATGCCCGTGCCGGGTTTGTTCGACTGCGGCGCTCGACGCCAAGGCCGCGTGACGCACGTCTTGCGCCAGCGGAAAAGTGCTCGATGCAGCGGCCGCGATTACAGCGAGGATCCAGTTTCTCAAACCACTCATCGTCACGGCGCCGCGCGCTCGAGCGTGAGGCGCCGCGTCAGGCGCTCCGTCCCTGCCTGAATGGAGCCCTGCGCCGGGCCGAAGAACAGCCGCCCGTTCTCGAACCGGAAGTACCGCACCTGTTCGGTCCCCACGTAATCAGGCCGCCATGCCGCTTCCACTTTCAGGGTCACGGTGCCTTTCGCCTCGTCCACAACGCAGGGCCCCGAGTATGCGATGTAGCTGCTGAGGAGCGCCGCCTTCATGTCTTCGCGAACCGTCGCGTCGCTGCGGAATGAGGGCACCTCGCTCGACATGATCTGGATGTAGCAGGCGCCGCCCTCGACGACGATCGCGCCGACCGGGCGCGGACCCCAGGGCAGTCGCGCGACCGAACCGTCGGCGCGGAGATCTTCAGCGGCGAGCAGCTTCCAGCGTCCTGCCAAGACGTCGGCTGATGCCACCTCCGGCAAGGCGCAGAGGAGCAGCAGGGCGAGCGGCGCGCGCCACAGCGAGAGGATTCCCGGGTTCGTCATCGCGTCGGTTTGCGCGTATCGAGGTCGAGCCGGTTGAGCGGCACGTCCCAGTGGGCGGTCAGGACTTCGAAACGCCGTTGTTCCTCGCGCGTGAATTTCGCCCGGTCTGGATACAGCTTCGCGAGGATCTCGTCGTCGGTTGGTGTTGCCGGGGCCGTGGGCGGGACCGTCAACTCGACTGCGAAGGTCCAGTCGCCGCGGCCGTCGCCGTGGAACTCCGGCACGTAGACCCGCACCGACGAGAACTGTCCGGCCTTCTCCTTGGCCTTGAGATACGGGTAGTGATTGCGCTGGAACAGGTCGAGGAACTCGTCCTGGAAGCCCCACTTGACCGTGTAGAAATACCAGGTCACCTTCGGCTCGCCGCCGCCCTGCTTTGGCGGCGCCTGCGCGCCGAGGGCCAAGCCGCCGAGCAGACACGTCACCACGATTGCCCCGAGCCGCCGTGTCGTCGCCATCACTCACCTCCGCAGCAGGCGAATTATACGGGCCGGGGCCGCGACTTTCGCGACGGGCCGGGGATTGCGCTCGTCCGAGCGGCGGTGCCCGGGAAGCCGATGGCTTCCCGGGCAGAAGGACTCACGGAATCACAACGGTCTGCGGCGTCGTCGCGGCGCTCGCGCCGCAGGCGTTCACAGACGCGACGCTGAGTGTGTAGCTGCCCGGCCCGACCGGTGCGCTGATCGCGCGCGTGGTCAGCGGGACCGACCCAACGAACGATCCGGTGACGTTCACCAGGTAGGAAGTCGGCGCGGCGCCGGTTGGCGGCGGATCCCAGACCAGGGAGATCACCGTGCCGGTCTTGTAGGCCAGGAAGTTGGCGGGCGGCAGCGGGATCCCGCTGCACGCGTCCGGGAAGGTGAGCGTGATTGGTGTCGACGGCGAGCTTGCCCCGCCGCCGTTCACGGCGCGGACGCCAAGGGTGTAGGTCCCCGGCGGCACACCGCTGAAAGCGAACGATTCTCCAAGACCGAGCGGAACGGACGTGCTGATGGGCCCTGTCACGTCCAGCACCATGCTGGTCGGCGGACCGCCCTCGAAGGTGTTCTTCCACGAGAGTCCGAGGTCGGATCCGTCGACGACGCCGGTGATGTTGATCGGCGCTGACGGACGAACCGGCAGGTTGACGATCACCGGTACCTCGTTGGAGCGGGCGCTCGTCGAGCCGCTGCCCTGCGTTCGCATCCAGGCAACCCAGGCGCCGGTCGGGACGACCGCTTCGAATACCGGCGACGTGCTGTTGGTGTTGATCGAGGCCAGCACCGTCGTGCTGCTGGTGCCGCCCTCGAGCACATAACCTTGCGGCGCCGGACCGAACAGCGGCGCCGTCCACCGGAAGCGGACCAGGCCTCCGTTCACCGAATCGACCTTGAACCCGGTGACCGGCTGCGGGTCGGTCGGCTGCAGGATGGTGATGCTCTGGGTTGCAGTGCTCGGCAAGTAAACCGCGGTCCCTGCGTAGCTGGCCGACGCCGAGCAGCCGTTGGTCGTGGTCGGCGTGGTGCAGTTGCCGGTATAGGTCACCGGCAAGGACTGGCTGAGTCCGCCCGGGCCGGTCACGGTCGCGGTCGCTGTGAACGGCGTGCCGCGGTACACGTAAGGCCCCGGCTCGAACGTCACCACCGTGGTGGTTGCCGCCTGACCGACGGTGACGGTGTAGGCCTGCGCTCCGGTGCAGCCGCCGGTGGCCGTTGCCGTGACGGTGAACGTGAAGACACCGGGTGTCGTGGCCAATCCCGTCAACCCACCAGAAGAGGAGAGCGTCAGCCCCGCAGGCAGCGAGCCGCTGGTCACCGCCAACGAGTACGGCCCGGTGCCGCCGCTCGCCGTCAGTGTCTGGTTGTAAGCAGCGAACGCCGTCGTGTTCGGAAGCGTCGCCGGAGTAATCGTGATCGGCGTGCAGCTGGCCGGGGAGATTACGATGGCGTAGGCGCGGCTTCCGGGGCAGGCGTTTGCGTCCATCGCCCGCACCGTGAAGTTGAAGGTGCCGAGCGTGGTCGGAGTGCCGGCCAGGAGACCGCCGGACGAGAGCGTCAGGTCGGGCGGCAGCTGGCCGCCGGCTTCGACGACGAACGAGTACGGGCCGGTGCCACCGGTCGCGCCCAGCTGCTGGGAGTAGGCAACACCGGTCGAGCCGCCGGGCAGCGAGTCCGGCGTGACGGTGATGGCAGGACAACCGGTGCCCGCCGTCCACGCGCCTCGTCCGTGAGTGAAGGCGAACAGCCGTCGCGGAGCGGATTCGTTGAAGACCAGGGCTTCGACTGGTATTCGGGCGAACCCGGCGTTTTCGATTTGCCAGTTCGCACCGCCGTCGAGCGACACGAAAACTCCTAGATCGGTGCCGACGAACACCTGCTGAGCGTTGTCGGGGTTCACCACCACGCTCAACGCTGGTACGGACGGCAGCGCGGTGCCGCCCGATCCCATGCTCGCCGTCCAGCCGGCGCCGCCGTTCACGCTCTTGAACAGCGTTGTGCCGGTGAAAGTCGACACGGTCGCATACGCGACGTTCAGGTCGGTCGGATCCCACGCGATCCACGAAACATAGCCTGTCGAGGGACGCGTGTTGAGCCACGTGGTCGTGCTGACCGTGGTCAGCCCGCTCGTCGTGTACAGGAGGTACCCGTCGGACATGCCAACGATGACGCGGTTGCCGTCGAGCGGGTGGGCGGCGAGCGCCGATACCGAGCCGTTGCCTGGCGTGATCGCCGAAGCCCGGACCCAGCTGGTCGCCTGGTTGATCGTCCTCCAGATGTAGAACCCGCCGGTCCAGAGCTGCTGCCTGGCCCCCTGGTTCATCGTAAACGGCGCGATGAAGGCGAACCCGGTGTCCCCGGAGATCCCGGTGACTGCGTTGGCGAAGCTGGCGCCGCCGTTGACGGAACGCTGGATCGACAGACCGGTGTTCTCCGCGAACAGGACGTCGTTGGCAGCGTTGACGTCGCCGAGCGTGTCGACGGCAGCGTAGCCGCCATCGCCGCCGATCAGCGAAGTCCAGAGCTGGGAGCCCGAGGTGCCGCGCTGGGTGCCGTTGTCCTGCAGGCCGCCGAAGTAGGTCTGCCCGTTCGGATAGGGAACGCCGGCATAGAACTGGGTGGTCACATAACCGTTGTTGCGATCGACCCAGGCGCCGCCGCCGACTACCGGCGTGCCGCAGATCTGGGTGAGTGTGGTGTTGACCGCGGCCCGCGCATTGTCGATCCGATCGACGCCGCCATCGCTCGTCGCGAACATCACGAGGTTGCTGGTGCCGTTGAACTGCGGGTGAAAGACGATGTGGTGTTGATCCGCGTGGTGGTACTCGGGATCGATGCCCTTGTCGAACCACCAGAATCCGGCCGTGCCCCAGTCCACGCCGGCGTTGTCGGACCGCCACAGGTCCACGCCGCCGGCCCAGACCCGGTTCGCATCGAGCGGGTCCACCGCGATGACGTTGTCGTACCAGCCCTGGTTGAAGAACTGGTTCGACGGCCCGAAACCGCAGTCCGCCAACACGCCGTAGACCGGGTTGGAGAGGAGGAGCTGGTTAATCCGCTGCGCGGTCGTCGTCGGGGGCACGTTTCCCTGGCGCTGGGTGGTGAACGAGCCCGGATCGCCGTTCGAGATCGAACGGTAGACGCCGTGGAGGCCGTATGTCCCCGGCCCACCGCCATTGGTGGCCTGTGCCGACAGCAGGTACACGATAGCTTCGTTCGACGGGGCGACGGCGATCGACGAGCGGCCCTGGCCGGCGGTGGAGAAGATCGATTCCTGGGTCGCGGTGTCGTCGTCGAGGATCCGGTAGACGGTCCCCTGCGCGAAGTTCCCGCAGGAGAAGAAGACGTACCCCGTCGCGCCCTGCACCTGCATCGCCATGTCGGTGCAGCCGTTGACCCCCGTGGAACTGACGATCTGCGACCACGAGCCGCCGCCATCGATCGAGCGGAAGAAGCCGGTTCGCGTGGTTGCGAACATGCGCTGCGTGTTACGCGGACTGATCATCAGCCGCGTCGTGTACTGGAAGTTGGCGTTGTTCGTCGAGGCGAGCTGGCTCCAGGTGAGACCGGCATCAGTGGACCGGAAGATGCCGGCGCCGCGAATGGCGTCGCCGTTGAAGTAGCCCTCTCCCGTTCCGGCATAGATCGTGTTCGCGTTGCCCGGCTGGAAGGCAAGCGTGCCGATCGCGATGTTGGCCATCAAATCGGTCAGCGGGGCCCAGCTCGCGCCGCCGTCGGTACTCTTCCACACGCCACCGGCCACGCCGCCGGCGTACATCACGCTGGGAGTGAGGGGATGAACCAACAGCGCGCGGGTACGACCACCCTGATTGGCGGGACCAAGCGACGTCCACGTGGAGAGGAGTTGTTCATTGCCCTCGCTGGTCGCGGCCGGTGGCAACTGGGTGTTCGAGCCGCTGTCGAACCGCGGCATACCGCGCATCTGCTCGAGCGCCGGGAGGTACAGTGACGGATCGAGAGGCCGCACCCCGGTCGTCGGGTTCGGGCCGCGCGTCTCGATCGGGCCGGTGCGGCTGTTGACGTAGAACTCGACAGCGCGATCCGGTTCGTCGAAGGCCTCTCCGGGGTGTTCGCGTTCGTCGAGCAGCCGTTCGCGGCGGTTCTCCGACAGCGCGGCAAGCCGGCTGACGGTTCGACGCGGCGCCGGCGGCACACTGGCAGCCTTCATCGTCACGACGGCGGCGTAAGGGACGTCGCCGCTCCCGACGATGACACGGCCTGGGAGTGGAGTACTCAACGAAGAAGAGCGCAATCGCGAGCCGGCGATGATACCGATCACCAGCAAGACGAGTCCGGCCGCCACTATCCAGGTGCGCTTCGGCATAGAGAACCACCGTTAACGGTTCACCAACACGACCGGGAGTCAGCGCGCCGACTATGCGATCGGGCGCACCCGAAGCGCAAGGGAATTTGTCAGCGTGCAGGCGCGCGCGCTGCGGTGATGAACTCGCGGACCGGCGTTTTCGCGAACGGGAACAGACGGTTGCTCGCGGCGGGATCGATCGCGTCTCCGGCGGCGAGTTGGAGCATCAACCCGGCGAACGACTGTTGTATCGGATCGGTGGCGCTGTCCATCTGCGCCCGCAGCGCGGTCTCCGGCACGCTCTCGGTCGCGATCGTGCCAGCCCCGGCAGCCTCCAGCATCTGCACCACCTCGCGCGGGCTGAGCGCGTCGGGACCGCCAAACTCCACGACCGTGTTGCGCGACGCGCCGTCGCTCACGGCTGCTGCCGCGGCGCGGGCCACGTCACGAGCCGAGACCCAGCTCACCGGTCGGCTGCCATCGCCGTAGAACCGCACTGTCCGGTTCGCGGCGTCGAAGCCGAGCGCCGGCGTGAGCCACACTTCCATGAAATACGACGCTTGAATGATCGTGTAGGGAACGCCCGACGCCTTGAGCGATTGCTCGACGGCGCGCTTGGCCACCGTCAAGGGAAACTGCAGCGCCGGATTCTCCCGGAATGAGACGAACACGAACCGCTCGACGCCAGCGGCCTTCGCGGCCTCCACCAACGCGAGCTGTCCCTTGCGATCGACCGTTTCGATGGAGTCGCCGCCCTGCCGAGACAGGGTCGACGACGCGGTGGAAACGACGGCCTGCACGCCCGCGCAGGCGCGCGCCAGTGAAGCGGGATCCTTCAGGTCACCTTCGAGGAGCTCGACGCCGAGCCCGACCAGCTGTGCGCGACGGTCCGGGTTCGAACTCGCTCGGACGAGCGCCCGGACGTGTTGACCGGCCGAGATCAAGTGCGTGCAGATTTCGGGACCGAGCAGTCCCGTGGCGCCAACCAGCAGTGTCGTCATGATCACCCTCCTGGAGGGCGGGGATCTCGCCGGTGACCGGGCCCGGTCGCCGGGCCGGGCTCAGTCTGAAGAGCAGGAGATCGCGACCGCGTCGGCGACACTGTAGCGCAACAAGGCCTGGGCGGCGCTGCGCTGTCGAGCTCGGCAGAGCCGGCAATCAGGAAGGCTGGACGCGGAGGTATCGGTCCACCGCCGCCGCGGCCCGGCGCCCGTCGTCGATCGCCCACACGATCAGCGACTGGCCGCGTTGCATATCGCCTGCCGCGAAGACACCAGGGACGTTCGTCATCCACTCGGCGTCGCGAGCCACCGTGCCGCGTGCCGTCATTGTCACGCCGAGCTCGTCGAGCAGCCGGCTCTTGTCGGGACCGAGGAACCCCAGCGCGAGCAGGACGAGATCGGCAGGGCGCTCGAAGTTCGTTCCGGGGACGGCTTCGAAGCGGCGGCCGACGCCGTCGCTGATTGGCCTGACTTCATGGCCGCGAAGCGCACGAACGCGGCCCCTCGTATCGCCGACCAGTGCCGTGGTCGCCACCGCATACACGCGTTCGCCGCCCTCTTCATGGGCTGAGGAGGTGCGGAAGATGTTCGGCCAGAGCGGCCATGGGTTGTCGGCGGCCCTCTCCTGTGGCGGTGCCGGCAGCAACTCGAGCTGGGTCACCGACCCGGCTCCCTGGCGGTGGGCGGTCCCGAGGCAATCGGCGCCGGTGTCGCCGCCGCCGATGATGATGACGTGCCGCCCAGCCGCGGACCACGCCGCGGCCTCGGCCACGTCGTCGCCCTCGCAGATGCGATTCTGGCGCGACAGGTAATCGACTGCGAAGTGCACACCGGCGAGGGTGCGGCCCGGCACGTCGAGATCGCGAGGGCGGCTGGCGCCGCCGGCGAGCAGGATCGCATCGAAATCGCGTTGCAGGTCCGCGGCGGTGATGTCGGCTCCGACGTGCACGCCGGCGCGGAAAACAACGCCTTCCTCGGCGAGAAGCGCGAGACGGCGATCGAGCACCCGCTTCTCGAGCTTGAACTCGGGAATCCCGTAGCGAAGCAGTCCGCCGATGCGATCGGCCCTCTCGAAGACAGTGACGGTGTGCCCGCGGCGATTGAGCTGAGCGGCCGCCGCGAGACCCGCCGGTCCCGAGCCGACGATCGCTACCTTCCGCCACGTCCGGGTGGTCGGCGGATCGGCGACAATCCAGCCCTCCTCGAACGCGCGATCGACGATGGCCAGTTCGATCGACTTGATCGACACAGGATCGGCGTTGATCCCGAGCACGCACGACCCCTCACACGGCGCAGGGCAGAGGAGCCCGGTGAACTCGGGGAAATTATTCGTCGTGTGCAGCCGGTCGATGGCCGCCCGCCAGTTGTCGCGATAGACGAGGTCGTTCCAGTCGGGGATCAGGTTGCCAAGCGGACAGCCCTGATGACAGAACGGGATGCCGCAATCCATGCAGCGCGCCGCCTGCCGCGTCAGCTCGCCGGGCGGGAAGGGCGTGTAGACGTGGCCGTAGTCGTGGACGCGCTCGGCCGCAGGCCGGGCCGGTGGCTTGACCCGCTCGAATTCGATGAACCCAGTTGGCTTGCCCACGGTCAGGCTCCCACCTGGTCGAGCCACGCCGGGGCCGCCTGTGCGCGAGCCGGAACGGCCTCGATCCAGACCTGCCTGAAGTCGCGCGGCATGACCATCACGAATCGGGATAGCGCCACCGGCCAGCTCGCCAGCACGCGGGCGGCAACAGCGCTTCCGGTCAGCTCCGCGTGGCGCGAGATCAGCCGACGCACTGCCGCAATCTCGGTGTCGTCGACGAGCGCCTCCAGATCGACCATCTCCCGGTTGCAGCGCGTCGCGAAGCTGCCGTCGTCGTCGAGCACGAACCCGATCCCGCCGCTCATCCCCGCCGCGAAGTTGCGCCCGGTGTTGCCGAGAACGATGACCCGGCCGCCGGTCATGTACTCGCAGCCGTGGTCACCGACGCCTTCGACAACGGCTTCTGCCCCGCTGTTTCGCACGGCGAAGCGTTCGCCGGCCACGCCGCGGACGAACGCTTCACCGCTGGTGGCTCCGTAGAGTGCGACGTTGCCGATGATAACGTTGTCCTCGGCGACGAACGCCGCCGAGCGCGGCGGCGCGATGACGAGCCGTCCGCCTGACAGTCCCTTGCCGACGAAATCGTTGGCGTCGCCTTCGAGCGCGAGCGTGATGCCGGGAGGCAGGAACGCTCCGAGGCTCTGCCCGGCCGATCCCGTGAGCTGCACGTGAATGGTTCCGTGGGGCAGGCCGTTACTGCCGTAGCGCCGCGTCACCTCGTAACCCAGCAGCGTCCCGATCGTCCGATCCGTGTTGCGGACCGTACGGGTGATCGTCACTCGCGCGCGGCGATCGAGCGCCGGCGCCGCTTCGGCGATCAGCGCGTGATCGAGAACACCCGCGAGACCGGGATCCTGCGGCTCCGTTGCGCGGCGAGTGGAGCCGGGCGGCACCGCCGGTTGATACAGCAGCGGTGCGAGATCGAGCCCCGCCGCCTTCCAATGATCGATGGCGGGTGCGAACTCGATGCAATCGGAGCGGCCGATCATTTCGTCCAGCGTGCGGAACCCGAGCCCGGCCATCAGCTCGCGCATTTCCTCGGCGATGAACTCGAAGAAGCGCTGCACGAACTCGGGCTTGCCGGCGAAGCGCTTGCGCAGCTCGGGATCCTGCGTGGCGATGCCGACCGGGCAGGTGTTGAGATGGCAGACGCGCATCATCACGCAGCCCAACACGACTAGCGGTGCAGTGGCGAAGCCGTACTCCTCAGCGCCAAGCAGCGCCGCGACCATCACGTCGCGCGCCGTCTTCAGCTGCCCGTCCACCTGGACGACGATGCGATCGCGCAGCTGGTTGAGGAGCAGCACCTGCTGGGTCTCGGCCAGTCCCAGCTCCCAGGGGACACCGGCGTGCTTCAGGCTGGTGAGCGGTGAGGCCCCGGTCCCGCCGTCGTGTCCCGAAATGAGGACCACGTCCGCGTGCGCCTTCGAAACACCGGCGGCGACGGTTCCGACCCCCGACTCGGCGACGAGCTTCACGTGCACGCGAGCCTTCGGGTTGGCGTTCTTGAGATCGAAGATCAGCTGCGCGAGATCCTCGATCGAGTAGATGTCGTGGTGCGGCGGCGGCGAGATGAGGCCGACGCCGGGAGTCGAGTGCCTGACTTTGGCCACCCAGGGATAGACCTTGTGGCCGGGGAGCTGCCCGCCTTCGCCAGGCTTGGCGCCCTGGGCCATCTTGATCTGGATGTCGTCGGCACTCACCAGGTATTCGCTGGTCACGCCGAATCGGCCCGATGCGACCTGCTTGATCGCGCTCCGCCGCGAATCGCCGTTCGGGTCCGGGAGGTTGCGGGCCGGGTCCTCGCCGCCTTCGCCGGTGTTCGACCGCGCGCCCATCCGGTTCATCGCGATCGCCAGCGTCTCGTGCGCCTCCTGGCTGATCGATCCGAACGACATCGCGCCGGTGGAGAAGCGGCGCAGGATCGAGGTGACCGGCTCGACCTCCTCGAGCGGCAGTGCCGGGCCCGCCGGCCTGAGCGTGAACAGCCCGCGCAGCGTCGCCCGCCGCTGGCTCTGATCGTCCACCAGCCGCGTGTACTCCTTGAAGATCGCGAACTGCCCGCTCCGTGTCGCATGCTGCAGCCGGAAAACGGTCTCGGGATTGAACAAGTGGTACTCGCCGTCCCGCCGCCACTGATACTCGCCGCCGCTGTCGAGCTCCACCGGACCGGCAGGCGGTCCGCCGAACGCACGCTGGTGGCGGCGGCGAACCTCCTCGGAAATCGCCGACACGCCCGCCCCGCCGAGGCGCGAGGGCGTGCCGGTGAAGTACCTCTCCACGAAGACGCGATCCAGGCCGACGGCCTCGAAGATCTGGGCGCCGCAATAACTCTGGAGCGTCGAGATGCCCATCTTCGACATCACCTTGAGCACGCCCTTGTTGAGCGCCTTGATGTAGCGCGCCACGGCCTGGTCGTGGGTGGCGCCGCGCAGCAACCCCTGGCGGATCAGGTCGTCGAGGCTTTCGAACGCCAGGTATGGATTCACGGCGCCGGCGCCGTAGCCCATGAGCAGGGCCACGTGGTGGACCTCGCGCGCGTCGCCAGTCTCGACCAGCAGCCCGCAGCCGGTCCGCGTTCCCTGGCGCACGAGGTGATGGTGCACGCCCGACGTCGCGAGCAGGCTGGGAATCGGCGCGTGCCGCGCGTCGACGCCGCGGTCGGAGAGGATGATGATGCCGTAGCCGGCGGCCACCGCCTGGCTGGCCTTGTCGCAGAGCGCTTCCATCGCGCGCTCCAGCCCGGGGCCGTCCTCGGCCGGGTCGTACAGCAGCGGCAGCGTCGTCGAGCGGAAGGGCGATCCCGGCGGCAGGTGGCGGAGCTTGGCCACGTGATCGTTGTGGATCACCGGCGTCGCGATCTTGATCTGCCGGCACGACTCGGGTCGGGCCTCGAGCAGGTTCCCTTCGGGGCCGAGCGTCGAGGCCATCGACGTCACCAGCTCCTCGCGAATCGCATCGAGCGGCGGGTTGGTGACCTGGGCGAACAGCTGCGCGAAATAGTCGTAGAGCAGCCGCGGCCGCTCCGACAGCACCGCCAGCGAGGTGTCGGTGCCCATGGATCCAATCGGCTCTTCGCCGCCGAGGGCCATCGGCGCGAGGAGCATCCGGAGGTCCTCCTGCGTATAGCCGAAAGCCTGCTGCCGGCGGAACACGGTCGGGTGATCGGGGCGCTCGGCGCGGGCCGCGGGCAGGTCGTCGATGTCCACGAGGTGCCGGCGCAGCCACTCGCCGTAGGGGTGTTCGGCGGCGAGCCTGCGCTTGATCTCCTCGTCGCTTACGATTCGCCCTTCCGCGGTGTCGACGAGCAGCATCCGGCCGGGACGCAGCCGATCCTTGCGCAGGACGCGCTCGGGAGGAATGTCGAGCACGCCGACCTCCGAGGCCATGATCACGAGGCCGTCGGTGGTCACCGTGTAGCGCGACGGCCGGAGCCCGTTCCGATCGAGGACTGCGCCGATCACCGTGCCGTCGGTGAAGGTGATCGAGGCTGGGCCGTCCCACGGCTCCATCAGCGACGAGTGGTACTCGTAGAAGTCGCGAACCTGCGGATCCATGTCGGTCCGGCCGGCCCACGGCTCAGGAATCATCATCAGGACCGCGTGCGGCAGCGAGCGGCCCGACATCACCAGCAGCTCCAGCACGTTGTCGAAGGTGGCGGTGTCGCTGCCGCCGGAACGGACCGCGGGGAGGACCTTGGCCAGATCGTCGCCGAGGATCTCCGACGCGAGCAGTCCCTCGCGCGCCCGCATCCAGTTGACGTTGCCCTGGAGGGTGTTGATCTCGCCGTTGTGCGCGACGTAGCGATACGGGTGGGCGAGCGGCCACGACGGGAACGTGTTGGTCGAGAAGCGCTGGTGGACCAGCGCGAGTCCCGACTCGAACCCGTCGTTCAACAGATCCGGGAACATCGCGCCGAGCTGCGCCGCCGTCAACATTCCCTTGTAGATGAGCGTGCGCGATGACAGGCCGACGATGTAGAAGGCCCTTCGATGCTCGGCCGCGATCGCGAGATGGTCTACCGCGGCTTCGATTCGCTTGCGGATGACGAACAGCTTCCGTTCGAAACGGATCGCCGCTTCGGGTCCGTCGAGCCCGGCGCCGCGACCGACGAACAGCTGCTCGAAAACCGGCGCAACAGCCGCCGCGTTCCGGCCGATGGCCCAGAGGTTGGTCGGTACCGGGCGCCAGCCGAGCGCCTGCTGCCCCTCCTCGACGACGAGCTGCTCGATCACCGCCCGTATTTGCCGTCGGGCGGCTTCGTCCTGCGGCAGGAACACGAGACCGGCTCCGTAGGCGCCAGGGCCGGGCAGCATGAACGGCAGTCGCTCGCGAAGGAAGCGATCCGGCATCTGCACCAGGATGCCGGCGCCGTCGCCGGTGTCCGGGTCGGACCCGGCCGCGCCCCGGTGCTGCAGGTTCATCAGCAGTTCGAGCGCCTGGCTGACGATCTCGTGCGATCGGGTTCCGTCGATGTGGGCGACGAACCCGACGCCGCAGGCATCGTGCTCGTCAGCGGATCGGTAGAGACCCTGGTCGCCTGGTTCCTCCGGCGGGTGTGCCATAAACGTGCTCCGAGCAGGCACACGTTAGAAAGAATCGACCCATATTGAAAGCGCAATGTATCGATGTAATAAATCCGTTCAGATTATGAATCAGGACGCATCGCGACCGGCGTCACGGCGTCTTGATCCTGCTCGCCGGTCCGGATCCGATAAATGCGCTCGATCGGCAGCACCATGATCTTTCCGTCGCCGACCTCGCCGGTCCGAGCCGCGCTGAGAATGGCGTCGACGGTCGGCTGCACGAAGTGGTTGGAGACGCCGATCTCGAGCCGCACTTTCTCGGCGAGTGCCATCTTGACGGTGGTGCCGCGGTAGTTCTCGACCTGCTCCATTTCGCCGCCGTGGCCCTGCACGCGGCTGATCGTCAGGCCGCGGACCTCGGCGTGGAACAGCGCCTCGAGGACATCGCTCAATTGCTCGGGACGGATAATCGCGACGATCAGCTTCACAGCGCGCCTCCAGTGCTGGCGACGACGGGGCTCGAGCGCCGCCCGGGCGCGGCCTCAGCCGGCGTGACGAGGATCGCGCCATCGCCGGTCGTGTAGGCCTCCTCGCCGTGCTCGGTGACGTCCATTCCGACGCCTTCGACGCGGCCGCCGATGCGGAGCGGCATGACCGCCGCGATCGCCTTCAGAATCACGAACGTCGCGACACCGCTGTAGGCGAGCACGATCAGCACGCTGTAGGCCTGGATGCCGAGCTGAGCGCCGTGGCCTGCAAGCAGTCCGCTCGGGCCGCCGCTCCACGCCGGATCGGCGAACACGCCGGTGAGCAGCGCGCCGGCGGCCCCGCCGGTCCCGTGCGCGGCGACGACGTCGAGCGAGTCGTCGAGGCGAGTGCGAGCGCGCAGGATGAGCGCAAGGTAACTCGGGATCGCCCCAAGCGCGCCGATCGCGAGTGCAGCCCTGGGACCGACGTAACCCGCCGCCGGTGTGATGACGACGAGCCCGACGACGATCGCGGTTGCCGCGCCGATTGCGGTGACGCGTCCGCCGCGGGTGAGATCGAGCAGCGTCCATGTGGCGAGCGTTGCCGCCGGAGCGAGAAACGTATTGACGAAGGCGAGCGCCGCCGTCGGGTTGGCGCCCAGCGCGCTCCCGGCGTTGAACCCGAACCATCCGAACCAGAGCAGCCCGGTGCCGAGCAGCGTCAGCGGCACGCTGTGCGGCAACATCGCGTGCCGGCCGTAGTCCCGGCGCGGGCCGACCACCAGCGCCGCGACCAGCGCCGCGGCCGCGGCATTCACGTGAACCACCGCGCCGCCGGCGAAGTCGAGCGCGCCATCGCCGGCGAGAAATCCGCCGCCCCAGACCCAGTGCGCGACCGGCGCGTACACCCCCAGCGTCCAGAGCACGATGAAGGTCAGGTAGCTGCCGAATCGCAGGCGCTCGACCACCGCGCCGGAGATGATCGCCGCGGTAATCACCGCGAACGTCCCCTGGTAGGCCATGAACAGCAGGTGAGGAATCGTCCCATGCGCCTCGAGGCCAACGCCACGCAGTCCAACGTACTGCAGCGCACCGGTGAAGCGGCCGCCATCGCCGAAGGCCAGCGAGTAGCCGGCCAGGGCCCAGGCGACGGCCACCGGGCCGAGCGCCACGAAACTCATCATCATCGTGTTCAGCGCGTTCTTGGAGCGCACCATACCGCCGTAGAAGAAGGCGAGAGCTGGGGTCATCAGCAGCACCAGGGCCGTCGAGATCAGCATCCAGGCGATATCCGAGGTGTTCATGCCGGCATTGAATAGAAGTGAGGTGGTCCATGTCCAATACGCAATGTTTCTGGGACCCATCGCGAAAAGACGCTCTCCCGCGCCTGCGCAGCTCTGCACTGCCCGTGAATGACGTTCTGGCTTGCGCGTCTGGTTGCTAGACTGTTTCGGCGAAGGAGAGGTGACATGGGCGTAAAGCTGGTGTGCTCGGCGGCGATCGGGTGCGTGATGGCGGCGGCGCTCGCGGTCGCGCAGGGTGTTCCCGGCGTGAAGTTGCCACCGTCGCCGCCCGGGCAGGCGGCAGTTCAACTGGGCGGGGCCTGGGAGAAGACCGCAGAGGGTTCGCGCTACAAGGACGGCAAATGGGTGCTGCTGGACTACAGCCGCCCGCTGCTTCGCGGCCGCAAAGACATCTTCGGCGCCGGCGATGAGTACGGCAAGCAGGTGATGGACGGCACCGCGATCTGGCGCGCGGGCGCCAACGACACGACCCGCCTGACCACGCAGGTCCCGCTCCAGATCGGCGGCAAGACGATCCAGCCCGGCGTTTACAACGTCTTCGTCGATCTCAAGCCAGGCAACTGGACTTTCGTGCTCAACACACAGACGATCCAGGAGAAGTACGACCCGAATGAAAAGGTGAAGCTATACGGCGCCTACAACTACGACGCGAAGTTCGATATTCTGCGCGCTCCGATGACGATCAGGGCGACGGACGCGAGTATCGAGCAGTTCACGATTGCGTTCGTGAACGTCAGCGACAACCGCGCGACGCTTACGATGGCGTGGGAGAAGACCATGGCAGCGATCGATGTCGCCCTGGCGGGGATGAAGTAGCGCCTCCTGCTGGGCCAGAGTGGCAGCGCTGCGGTTGCCGTCGCCTGCGCCACGGTTGCGCCGCGGCCGCCGTCGGCGCGCTGAAGGTCGCCATGGTTCTCATGAGGCAGTCCGGCGGCATTGGGGCTCGTGGCTGGTCGTCGTCGGCGAGCTGTCGCTGATTGCGGCGGCGCCTGTCAACCGCGCCAACATCAGGGAAATATCGATTTACGCCAACTCGGGCTACCCGCGAATCGCTCTCGCGTACCTGGTCAACATCTTCATCGCCAACCGCGCCGAGTACACGCTGCAGGGCGCCGTGCTGGGAATCCTGTTCTGGCTGTGGCCGCCGGGAGGGTCCGGTTGGAGGTGGTGGTCGCGTCGTTCGTCGTGACCGCGATTGGGTTGTTGGTGCTGACCCAGAACGCCCAGTTCGCTGACATCCCGCTCGGCATCGTCATCTGCCTGATGCTTTACAACGCGCTGGCGATCACCCGTCAGGCGTCGCTGACTCCCGGCCCGCATGCGTCGATGCCGTCCGGACTCCGGACCCTCTTGACGATGGGATATGCCATCCTGAGCTCGACGCGTCCGTCACCGCTCCGCGCTCCGCTCACCCAGGCGGAATACGTGGAGAGCCTCGTCGAGGCAGCGTCACTGCTGGCCGACCATCCGCAGAGAGTGCTCGTCATCGATCAAGTGAACCCGATGCCGTACGTGCTCGGGTATCCGCCGCCGCGCGGCAGCCTGCTGCGGATGGGGCCCGACGCGCCGCCGCGGGTTGCGGACGCGATCTTCGACGATGTGGACGTCGTGCTGGTGCCGAAGTACTCGACCTACGCGCCGACAACGGTGCTGATGCTCCGCACCTACTACGACTACCTGCAGGGGCATTTTCCCGATCGGACCGAGAGCGCACGCTGGACGATCCTGCGGCGAGCCGCCGCCGCGGCGCGTTGACGTCGGCCTAGATTCCGGCCTTCGGGCGCCGGCGCGTTGCCAGCGACGGCAGCGATCCCATGTGCCCCGGCTCGTTCGCCGGTTCCGGCGCATTGGAAAGTTTAGCCGCCTGGAGGTCGTGATAGAGGTGTGCGCGGTAGCTTTCAACCAGGGCGGTATCGCGACAGCCGACGAGCGTGCCGCCGCACAACTGTCGCATTGCCGCGTTCGCCGTGAACAGCTCGTTCGCGGGCAAGCCGGCGTGATCGAGCAGGCGCGCGCCGAGGAAACACAGATCCAGACCCTGCTCGGGCCCATCTGCGACGATGTTGACGCCGCCGACCTGGCCTTTGATCGTGTAGCGCGTCAGGAAACGGGGGTCCTCAAGCGAAGATGTCAGCGGTACCACGCCCTCGAAATTCGGCTGGTGATCGCCGAAATAGGCGAACACGGTGTCCCTACGGCCCCGCTGCAGCTGCTCCTCGAAGGCCACGGTGTCCAGGCTGAGACGCTCCATGCGGGACAGCCACTCGGAGACGCGACCTGCGGTGGCCCGATCGAGCGCGCTCCGTTCGAGCCCGTGCGACACCTCGTGAGAGGCATCGTACGGCCCGTGCTGAATCATCGACAGCATGAACAGGAACAGCGGCTCCGGGGACGTTCTCGAAAGAATCTTGAGCGCGTAGGTGATGAGGTCCTGATCCTCGACGACCGTCGTCGCCAGCGACTTGTTCTGCCACTCCGGAAAATCGAGCGGGTTGAGCACTTCGTCGAACCCGAGGTCGTTGTACGCGGACTCCGCGTTGTAGAACGACTTCTCGACGGGGAAGAGCACTACCGATCGATATCCGTGGCTGCGGAGCAGCCGCGGCAGGCTGTAGCGCAGGTGCGGCGTCACTGTGTAATAGACGCCCTGGCCGGCAGCGCCGAAGTCCCGGTGAGAAAGGCCAGTGAGCAGCGCGAACTCGCTTAGCCACGTGCTGCCGCCCCACGTCGGGACCCGGAGCCATCCCTGCTCGCGTGTCCACGCGTCGGGCTCGTGCATGCGGAGCGCCGGCAGGCTGGCGCCAGGCACGTCGAAGACGCGGGGATCGGTGGCCGACTCCTGCAGCCAGACGACGATGTCGGGCGGTCGCGATCCGCGCCGGATCGTGGGGTGCGGCAGCGTCGCCGCACGCTGGCGGAACAGCTGGCCGTCGCCCTTCACGCGCGGCGGCTGGTAATTCAGCGACGAAGCCGAGAACAGCAGGTTCGCGAAATGTCCGTAGCTGTTGAATCCGAACGGATCGAACTCGTGCCGATGGCGGAAGCGGATGTCGAAGGCCACCAGGATCGCGGCCAGCAGCAGCGCGGCCCCGCGTGCCGGCCAGTCCAGAGCCTCGACGTCCGGCATGAATATCCAGCTCAACGCGAGGCCCGTCACGCAGAGCACGATGAACACGGCGATGTAGGGATAGAGATGGAGCACCAGCCAGTTGGCTCGATTCATCACCATCCGAAAATCGATCACCGTGAGCGTGTCGGCGAGATATTTCCACTTGAGCCAGTGGAGGCGCTGAAGCACGAAGACGAGCGCGGTGCCGAGCGCAAAGCTCTTCCAGAACTGACCCGTCGCGGCGGCCAGGACGCTGACCGGCACGATCCAGAACGAGAGGTTGATGATCGTCGTGACGGCGTCCGGGCGCCGCCGGAGGCAGATGTGGGCAACCCAGGCACTCATGGCGACGACCACCGCCAATGCGGCGGCGCGCAACACGAATTCCAGAGCCGCCATGATGCAAACATCATAGCGGTCACGCCATGCATCAACGTATTGAAAATGCGAGCACCGTCGAATGAAGACACCTCTGGGGTAAGCTGATGGTGCCGGCACGTGCATTCGTGTGGGTGAAGGGTCCCAGGCCGCTTCGCCGCCGGCGTCGGAGCGAGGGATCCAGCGAGATGACAACAGCGCCGCCCGCCGTGCGCGACCGAAAAATATGCATGCTGGCGTATTGGGATTCACCGACGGCGCTGCCTCCGATGTTCAATCACGGCGTGTCGCTCTCGGCCGACGGCTTCGACGTCGAGATGATCTGCCTCGCCGCGAATTCCGCCAGCGCAGCAGCGGACCCGCTGGTGTCCGGCTTGTCGAGCACCCGGCTTCAGATTCGCTCGCGTCAGTTCTTCCAGCGTCTCCTCGGTCCCACACCGCCGCGCGCGCTCGCCGCGGTGCAGTGGGCCGTCTCGTACTTCGAGTTCGTCATCAAGAGCATCGCCGCGGCGCTCAGGGCCCGCGCCGATGTCTACGAAGCCAACGATCTGCCGCCGTTGCTGCCGGCCATCGTCGCCGCGAGGCTGCGCCGCAAACCGGTTGTCTATCGCGCTCACGAGCTGTGGTCCGAGGCCACTCCCAACGTGCGCTTCGCCGGCTTCTGGCGATTGATGGAGCGCAGCCTCGTGCCGAAGTGCGATTACGTGATCACGCCCGAAGAGAATCGATCGCGGATCTACCATGACGAGCTGAAAGCCCGGCGCCCGCCCATGACCATCCGGAACTGTCCCCCATACCGACCACCGACCCAGAGCAGCCGGCTGCACGACGAATTGCGCCGGCGCGGAAGACCGAGCTCGACGATCGTGCTCTACCAGGGGCTGATCGATTCGATGCGCTGCATCGAGGAGATCGCCGAGGCCAGCCGGTTCTTCGATGCCGGTGTCGTCGCTGGTCGTGATGGGAACCGGTTTCGGCCGGTGGGCCGACGCGACCGCAGCGCTCGCGGAATTCGAGCGCCGTGGTCGTCCTTCCTCCGGTGCCGTACAAGGAGCTGGCCCCGTTCACCGCCTCAGCCGATATCGGTGTCCTTCTCTACCGCAACGACTGCCGCAACAACTATTACTGCGCGCCGAACAAGTTGTTCGAGTACATGATGATGGGTCTGCCGGTGATTGCCCCCAACTATCCCGGAATGCTGACGCTCGTCGAGGGCGATGGCGTCGGGTTGTGCGTCGCCCCCGACTCGCCGCGCGCGATCGCGGAGGCGGTGAACCATCTCGCCAGGGATCCGGAGACACGGGCGCGCATGCGGGCCAACGGCCTGCGCCTGTCCAAGGCGCGCTACCACTGGGCCGAAGAATCCGCCCCGTTGCTTCAGCTCTATCGTTCGCTGGCGCGCGTTGGCGCCGCGGCCTGACCGAACGGGTACGGCCGTTGAGCGCCATCCCTTCTGCAGAGACCCGGCCGGCGGTAGGCCAGCCGTCCGAGGAACCAGAGCCGGTCGCGGTCCCGGTCCGGGGCAGCATGGCGCGCAACGCCGTGTCGCTGGCCCTCGGCCAGGGCGCGACGACGGCGCTGGCGATCGTCCTGACGGCGGCGCTCGGCCGCTGGCTCGGCGCTGCCGACTTCGGCACTTATTACGTGCTGATGACGATGTCCACTTCGTCCTACCTGCTGCTCGAGTGGGGACAGTCGCTGTGGGTCGTGCGCGAGACGGCGCGGGCTCCCGAGCGCGGAGGCGAGCTGCTGGGGACAGCGCTGGCTTTTCGGCTGGGTGTGGCGCTGGCCGCCGCGATTCCAGTCGGACTGCTCACCTACGCCCTCGGCTACGGAGTGCGGACGACGTGGCTGTTCGTGCTGCTCTTCCTCGCGAACATTCCGTTGTTCCTGGCCCAGGGCTTCGGCATCGCGTTCCGGGCGGCCGAGCGGATGGCGCGCGACGCCGCGGTATCGGTCGCGAACAAGGTGCTCGATCCTCGCGGTGGCCTTGCCGGCGCTTGCGGTCGGTGCCGGGATCCCGGGCATCATCGTCGCCCAGGCGGCGGCGGGCCTGGCGGCGCTCGTCATGGCGCGCTCGCTCTACGCCGGCATGCAGGGACTGCCGCTGACGGCGTCGCGAGCGACGGCGCGCGCCCTGGTGCTCGGCGGTCTTCCTGTGCTGTCCACGGCGATCGCCGGCGCGGCGCAGCCGTATCTCGAGGCCGTCATCCTCTCGTCGCTGGCCCCGGCCACGGTGGTGGGCTACTTCGGCGCAGCCCGGAACATCGTCGGCACGCTGCTCGCGCCATCGGTGATCATCGGCACTGCGTCGTACCCGCGCATCGCGCGAGTCGGTCACGATCCCGACGCGCTTCCGGGTGAGGTCCAGACCGCGCTTCGCCCGGTGCTGTGGCTCGCGGCGCTCGGCGCGACCGGCACGTATCTGTTTGCCGACACCGCCGTCGGCCTGATCTACGGATCGGGTTTTGCGCCGGCCGCGACGATCCTGAGGGTCTATGCCGGGGCGCTGTTCCTGCTCTTCATCGACATCCTGTTCGGCAACATCCTTTATGCGGTCGGCAAGGTCCTGAGCTTTGCCGTCGTGCTGGCGGCAAAGGTGATCGTGTCTGCCGGCCTGTGCTTCGTCCTCGTGCCGATCCTGCAGGAACGGACCGGCAATGGCGGGATTGGCATCGTGCTCGCCGTGACGCTCAGCGAGCTGATGGTGATGGCCTGCGCGCTCGTGCTCCTGCCCCGCGGCACGCTCGCCCGTCACGCGGCGCTGGACACGGCGCGGGCCCTGGCCGCGGCTGGCGTGACCGTGCTGCTGTTACGGGTGCTGCCGCCGATCAACCCGTGGCTGGGGATTCCGCTCTGCGTCGCCACGTTTGCCGCCGCGTCGTGGGTGGTCGGCCTGATGCGACGCCGCGACGTGGACTCGCTGCTCGGGCTGTTCCGCCGGCCGCGCGGCGGCGGAGTGTTCACGTTCTTCGATTTCGGCGGTTGACGCGATTCGGGCTGCTCAGGCCCGCGCGCACGCCTCGACGATGCGCGACACCCATCGCGCCAGCGTGCGTTCGCTCAGGACGCCGTCTCGCCCTCGTGTCCCGAGCTCGGCAGCCTGGTCGGGATGCTCGATCAGACGCAGCACGGCGGCCCGAAGTGCGGGCGCGTCGCCGCACGGAACGATCGTCGCCGAGCCGCCTTCGAGCGCGTCCAGGATTCCCTCTGACGCCGAGACGATCACCGGCCGGCCGCAGGCCTGAGCCTCGAGCACCGCGGTGATTCCAGCGGGGAAGTCCACGTTCATGAGCGGCACCACAACGACGGCCGCATGACGATAGATCTCGCGCAGCTCCCCGTTCGAGACGTTGCGCCGAACCGTGACGTTGCCCGGAATCGTGCGGTTCTCGGTTCGATCGGCGCGCTTCGACCATGGGCTCGAGGCCACGACCGTCACTGGAATGCCGGTGCCCTCGAGCGCGGCGAACAGGGTCGGGTAGTCGCGCATCTCGCGACCGACGCTCACGACCCCCGAGCCGGCAGCCGGCAGCTCCGCTGGCTTGAAGAACTGCTCGTCGGCCTGAAAGGGGATTCGACGCACACGGTCTTTCGATGACCCCAGGCGCGCGATGACGTGCTCCTCCTGCAGGCGGCTGTAGCAGAAGATCATGCGGACGCGCGCGAGCAGGTTCAACCCGCGAATGAGCCGCGTCTTGAGCGGCGTGGTGAGGCGGTGGCCGATGAACGCCAGCGTCGCCCCGGGCCGGAGCTTGAGCAGCAGTGCCAGCGGCAGGGCGGTGTTCTCCGCCGTGGAGAAGTAGAACGTACCGCCCTTCCTGAATCCGAGCCAGGCGAGGGCCGCGGGTTTTCCAGCCCACCGGGCGAGCGCGCGTGTGAACCACGACCCCTCAGGAAGATCTGAATAGGAGAGCAACTCGGCGTCGAGGGCGTGCGCGAGCTCGACCACGTCCTGCCTCGGCCACTCGGGCTCGGCATGAAGTGCATCCAGGATCGCCCGCTCGTCGGCGCTGACCAGCACGAAGCGGGCGGGCTGACCCCGCACAGGCATTGCTTCAGCGTAACCGGACCGGGAGCCATCCCTCAACCGCGAGTACCTCGTCCGGCAAACCGGCACCGCGTGCCCTTCGCATACACTGGGTGTTCGGGTAGTGCAGCTGTTGATGCTCCTCGCGACCGCGGAAGAGTTCCGCTGGCATCCTGGTATCGGCGATCCGACCTGGACCGGTTGGCTGACCGTCGGCGCCTACGCCTTTGCCGTCGTCCTGGCCTGGATGGCGTATCGCTCCGCCGCGTCCGACGCGCGCCTGCTCGCTCCATCGCATCCATATGAAGCGGCGAACGAACGTCTTGTCGCCACGTTCTGGCTGCTGGCGTTTGCGATGGTCGCCGCTCTTGGCATCAATAAGCAGCTCGATCTGCAGTCGCTGTTCACGCAGGTCCTGCGCGACGCGGCACGCGTGGAGGGCTGGTACGACGAGCGCCGCCGCTATCAGTTCGCCTTCGTGGTTGCGATTGCGGGCACGAGCGCCGTCATTATCGGCACCGTGGCGTGGATCATGCGGGTGGTCCTCGACAGGGTCTGGCTGGCGGTGCTCGGATTGGGCGCGCTGTCGACCTTCGTCGTGATCCGCGCCGCGTCGTTCCACCACGTGGACGCGATCCTGAACCGCCTCCCGCATCGCGGCATCGTGGTCTTCGAGTTGCTGGCGATTGCGATTACCGCGGCCGGAGCGTGGCGGTCGCTTCAATCCCGGCCCGTGACCGATATCCGCGGGCTTGACGCAGCGCCTGCAGGCGTCAGGGCCCGAGATTCGGGTTCGGCCGCCGGAACGCCGTAAGCGGCTCGGCGATCCGCACGTCGAAGCCAAGCGCGCCGAGCCGTGGAGGCACCGAATCCACCGAGTGCCCCGGCACGTGGTGCAATTCCATCGTCACCTCTCCGACCCGTGCGGCTTCCTCGGCCGTCAGATGGTTCAGGATCCCGTATTCGGCGCCCTCACAGTCGATCTTCAGGAGCGCCACGGATGCGCCGGCGAGCGCCAGCACCGAGGCAATCGAGCGCATCGCCACCCGGGTGCGTGCGTGCCGGTCGAGAGCAGCAGCTCGATATTGTGGACCTTGGCGCGCACGTCCTGGACCAACGGCATGTCGGCCCGCTCAGGGTTGCCCGACCGGCTCCCGCATCACGAACTCCTGGCGGATCCGGTTGACGATGCGATCCGCGGCATGGCCGTCCCCGTAAGGGTTTTGCGCCGAGGCCATCTCGGCGTAGGCGCGCGCATCGGTCAGCAGGCGAGTCGTCTCGGCGATGATGTTGACCGCGCTCGGGCCGGTGAGGCGCGCGGTTCCTGCCGCGACGCCCTCGGGCCGTTCCGTCGTGTCCCGCATCACCAGGACCGGCTTGCCCAGCGACGGCGCTTCCTCCTGCACGCCGCCTGAGTCGGTGAGCACCAGCCGGCACCGGGACATCAGCGCGACGAATTGGGTGTAGCCCTGCGGCGGGATGAGCGCGACGTTCGGTAGATCGCCGAGCAGTCGATTGACGTGGTTCTTGACGTTGGGATTGAGGTGCACCGGGTACACGAAACGGTGATCGGGAAACGCCCGGGCCAGGCCGGCGATGGCGCCGCAGATTTCGTCGAAGCCTCGCCCGAAGTGCTCACGGCGATGACCGGTGATCAGCACGTACGGGTGGTCGAGCCATTTCCATCCAAGCAGCGCAGACAGTTCCGCATCGAGCGTCTCGCGGAGCCGGTCGTCGCCGGCCTGCGCGGCGACCTCCATGCACAGCGCGTCGATCACGGTGTTGCCGGTCACGGCAATCGAGGCGTCCGCGATGCCCTCGCCCAGCAGCGCCTGCCGCGCCGATTCGGTCGGGGCGAAATGCAACGTCACCAGCGGCGTCGCCAGCTTGCGGTTCGCCTCCTCCGGAAACGGCGACCAGATGTTGCCGGTCCGGAGGCCGGCTTCGACGTGCCCAATCGGGATACGACGGTAGAAGCACGCCAGCGCCGCGACCAGCACCGTTGTCGTATCGCCCTGCACCAGCGCCATGTCGGGGTGGGCGCTCGCGAGCCACGCGTCGATGCTGGTCATCAATCGCGCCGTCAGCTCGGCCAGCGACTGATTGGGGCGCATGACGTCGAGCTCGGCGTCCACGGTCACGCCGAAGCGATCGATGACTTGTTGGAACATCTCCTTGTGCTGGCCTGTCGCAACGACCGTGCAGGCGAGATCGTCGGTCTTGCGGAGCGCCGCGACCACCGGCGCCAGCTTGATGGCCTCCGGGCGGGTGCCCATGAAGACCAGGATGCTCTTGCTGCTCAAGACGAAATCGCTCCTCTCCCTCGTCAGCCGTTCGAGTGCGGTGCGCGAACCGCCCGCCCCCGGCTCCGCCACCGCTCGCGGACCACCAGCCAGATGAACTCGCTGTTGGTCGTCAGATACCGTTTCCAGAGGCGGCCGGGCTCTTTCATGAGCCGCCACGCCCACTCGAGGCCCAGCCCCTGCGCGGCCCTCGGGGCCCGCTGGATGAAGCCCGCCATCACGTCGAAGCTGCCGCCGACGCCCATCACTATCGGCACATCGAGCCGATCCCTGTGCCGCTGGCAGAACACGTCCTTGAACGGGCTCGGCATCCCCACGAACAGCATGTCGGCGCGGCTGGCGCGAATCTCTTCGACGACCGCGGCCTGATCGGCTTCCGTGAAATAGCCGTTGCGCGCGCCGGCGATGACCAGGCCCGGGTATCGCGTTGCGCACTGCGCAGTCAGGGCGTCCAGTACCTCCTGCTTTGCCCCCAGCAGGTAGACGCGCAAACCGTCCCTGGCGCCCGCCTCGAGCAGCGTCGTCATCAGGTCGATACCCGCCACGCGCTCGGCCACCGGCCGGCCCAGCACCTTGAGCGCCCACACCACCGACATGCCGTCAGCGACGGCCAGGTCGGCTGCTCTGCAGGCGTCCCAGAACACGGCGTCGCGTCGCATCGCGCACATGTGCGAAGCGTTGGCGGTGACGACGATGTGGGTTCGGCGCGGCTGTCTGGTCCAGGCCAGGCAGCGTGCGGCAATCGCGTCCATCCCGCCCCGGTCGAACTCGAGCCCGAGCAGCTCCGAGCGATCGCGTGCAGCGGGCTCGCCAGCGCCGGAGACAAGGGCGTGCGATCGCCGCCAGACCGCTTCCTGTCGGGCGTTCAGCCGCGCGGTTGCGGCACGCTTGC
Organism: uncultured Acidobacteriota bacterium; assembly: GCA_963709325.1. Classification (GTDB taxonomy): domain Bacteria; phylum Acidobacteriota; class Vicinamibacteria; order Vicinamibacterales; family UBA2999; genus VFZN01. The sequence goes on from CAVPVV010000003.1 coordinate 4,286,062, forward strand.
CCCGAATCAGGCACGCGTACTGATAGCGCCGCAGAAACCGGCGAAACTCGCGGTCGTCGTAGCGGGGCAACCCCTTCAGGGCGCTTCGGGCGTAGCCCCACAGCATCGCAATGCTGCCGACGAGCGGAGGATGCTCGAAGGCACGAAACGCGGCGCTGGCCAGATAGTAGAGCGGAGCGGTGCCCATGAAGTACTGGCCGAACCCCGCTCGGAGCCGGCCGGTCCAGATGCTTTTCTGGCTCGCGCCCTGCGGCCGCAGGTGCGTGAAACGTAGCGGCTCGTCGTTCACGCTCTCCGCCATCCACCCGAGCATGCGCGCGCGATGGCAGTCGATGCCATCCCACATCACCTGCTCGACGAAGCCGCCGATCTCCGTGAAGCACGTGTGGCGGTAGAACTTCGTCATCCCGACCGACATCTCGTCGCCGCAGACTTCAGGGACGAGGGCGCCGGTCCGCGGATGCACGAACCACGGCTTGCCCGAGGTCGAGCCAAGGCGCGGTTCCGCCTCCATGCGCTCGATCAGCCCTTCGAAGTACCCCGGCGGCAGCACGAGGTCCAGATCGAGCTTGCAGACGTACTCGAACTCGGATCGCGCGATGGTCGCGTAGCCCACATTGAAGGCCTCGACGACCCCGCCGCCGACGCGCCGGTGACCGCGATTGGCGCGGCGGATCAGGCGGATGTAGGGCAGCCGTGCCGCGTACTCTTCGACGATCCGCGGCGTGTCGTCGGTCGAGCCATCGTCGACGATCACCCAGAGCGCCGGAGCCAGCGTCTGCTGCGCGACGCTGTCGAGCGTCTGGCGTGCGTACTGCGCCTCGTCACGGCACGGCGTAATGAGGCAGTAGCGCCGCCGCGCGGGACTGTCGGCATCGGGCATCGGCTCGCTCATGCCAGCACCCGGTGGCGATGGCACCAGCGAATGAGCACGTAGACCGCCCAGACCCGCGTCCAGTAGAGCCCTGGCACGTCGTTCTGAAACGCCGACCACAACGCCGCGACCGTCGAGCCGTTCAGCCCGATGTCGGCGGCGAGCGACTGGTCGCGCATCGTCTCGTCCATCGCCCGCCCGAGCGAGGTGCGGATCCAGCGGCCGAATGGCAGTTCGAATCCGCGCTTGGGCCGTTCGAACAGCGCCGGATCGAGGCGATCCAACCCGATCCGCCGGAGCATCTGCTTGCGCCCCAGCGGCTCGAAGCGCGCGTGGTCGGGCATGCGCGCCACCGCTTCGGCAACCGCGCTGTCCACCAGCGGCAAACGCGTCTCCAGCGAGACCGCCATGCTTGCCGCGTCAGTGTCGCGGAGCAGCCGCTCGCCGAGGAACAGCCGCTGTTCGAGGACGGCGATCGTCGAGACCGGCGACCTGCCGCCGGCCTCCGACTGGATGCGGGCCGACAACTCCGGCGTCAGGCCGTAGGCCATGCCGTCACGATCGTGTCCGTTCGACAGCAGGCGCGACTGGAACTCGGGCAGGAACAACGCATACGACAGCTGGTACAACGCGGTGAGGTCAACGCCGGCGCGGACCATGTCGGGGAACTTCGCCCAGCGGGTCTGCGGCGCCAGCGTGCGGCCCGAGCCGGCGAGCAGCCGGCTCACCGTGCGTGCGCCGCCAAGCCGCAGCGAGTCGGGCAGGCTGCTGGTCCGGCGGTTCCACGCCTGCAGCGTCGGCGTCACGCGGAAGCTCGGGTAGCCGCCGAACAGCTCGTCGCCGCCGGTGCCGACCAGCGCCACCTTGAGGCCGGCTTCGCGAACGGCCTTCGAGATGCAGTACCAGTTCAACCCGTCGAAGGTTGGCTGATCGATCGTCTCGACGGCGGTGTCCAGCGCCGACGTGAAATCGGCTTCGGTCAGTCGAATCTCGTGATGGTCGGTCCCGATTGCCGCGGCAATCGCCCGGGCGGCATCGCCTTCGTTGAACTCCTGCTCGTCGAAGCTGAGCGTGAACGTGTGGACCGGCGTCGCGTCGGCGCGCTGGGCCAGGGCCGCGACCGAGCTGGAGTCGATGCCGCCCGACAGGAATATGCCGACCGGCACGTCGGCGATCAGGTGCCGCGCGACGCTGTCCTCGACGACGTGTCTCAGCTCGGCCTCCTCGATCGGCGGACCGTCCTCGGCTCGAGGGATGCTCCAATAGACGCGCCGCCGCAGCTCGCCCGCTGCGTCGATCGCGCACCATTCGCCCGCGCCGACGAGCTCGATGCCTTCGACCGCGGTGTTCGGGCCGACGACGAACCCGTTCCAGAGAAGCGACTTGACCGCCCGGTGATCGAGGCGAGGCCGTTCGAGCAGGCCCGCCGCCAGAATCGCCCGGACTTCAGACGCGAACAGCCATGACCACTCGCCGTCCGGATTCGGGTTCCGGCAGATGTAGAGCGGCTTGATCCCGAGTGGATCGCGCGCCAGCAGCAGCCGCCTGGCGGAGTCGTCCCAAAAGGCAAACGCGAACATCCCCCGCAGCATCGCGACCGCGTCGGCTTCCGCGCAGGGCGAGCAGGCGCAGTATCACCGCGGTGTCGCCGGTCGATCGGAACGTCTCGCCGGTCCGCTCGAGATCGGACCGCAGGTCCTTGAAGTTGTAGATCTCGCCGTTGAAGACGATCGTGCGTCGATGTCCGCCCGCGCAGTCGGTCATCGGCTGATCGCCGGCATGCGACAAGTCGATGATCGACAGCCGCCGGTGCCCGAGCATGCAGCCGAACCCGCGCGAATCCGGCGAGCTCACCCAGGTGCCTGCGCCGTCGGGGCCGCGATGCGCGAGCGCGTCGGTCATCCGCTGCAGGGCCGACTGGTTGCCCTCGGTCAGCGATCCGAGTATCCCGGCTATGCCGCACATAGGGTCGCCAGCGCAGGGTGTCCGGAGCGAGAGAAGGCGCAGGTCCGCACGGCGCTCAGGGCACGAGGGGGAAAAAGACGCACCACGCCGCCGAGGATGCTGTTGCGCGCGAACTTCTGTGGCACGCCGATCAGGAACGGATAGGGTGGCGAATTGGTGAAATCGTACTTGTAGCGGAAGTATTCGCCGGTCAGGGCCCAGTTGCGCGACAGCGCATAGCGCAGCCGCCCGCCGTAGGTGCTGGTGGTAGAACCCCTGGCTGCTCGGACCGACGACGATCGGCTCGCCGTCGGTGCGCGACAGCCAGGCGGTGACGTCGGTGCGGGTGTTGACGAACCCGCTCGCGGACACGGAGACGGCGTTGGCGAAGACCGGGCCGCCGTAGCCCTGGTCGAATTGGCTTCCGCGATCGAACTCCCCGACGAACAGCCAGGTCTTGCCGATCGAATGCGCGACGGAGGCGTCGAAGACGAAACGGAGCTTGTCGCCCGGCTGCAGCAACTGGGTCGGGGACGTGACGCCGAAGAGCGACGTCCCTCCGTCGAGCGAGACGGTGGTGCGCTGAGAAGACGAGAACTCGCGGTTGACGGCGACGCCGACGAAGACGTTGTGTTCGTTGGGTTGTGCTCCGGCGCCGGTCAGCAGATTGGTGTACGAATAGCTGGCGCGGCGATAGCTGTAGCCGGTGCGGATGCTCCGCGCTTCGGTGAGGCGGTGACGATAGATCGACGCCGCTGTCGAGCATCGACCAGTCGCCGGTCTGGCTCTGACCTCGCCGAGATAGTGGTTGTAGCGGTAGTTGCCGCGCACGACCAGCTGCGATTGAACCGAGAACCGGTGCTCGAGTGATCCAATCGTCGTCGAGGTGATGAACTTGTCGTTCGTCACCGCGAAGTTGCTGTTCCCGGCGGCACCGGATCGCCAATCTCCGGCGGCAGGGGCGTCGCGAATAGGTTCGGCAACGAGACCGGAGAGAGTGACAGCGCCTGGTTGACGAACAGGGTCGTGCGCCGGGCCACGTCGGCCTCCACGCCTGCCGTTCCGCGATAGTCGGAGGCCAGGAACTGCGAAATCTCGTGGTAGTAACGGAGGTTTGCTCCGCCGCTCGCCGCGAACTGCATGCGCGTACCGTTCCGCTTATAGTCCACGTCTCCGGTAAAGCTCGTGTAAAGCCCGCCGAGTTGCGGTTCGCCCTCTTCCAGCTCGTCCTGATCGTAGACTTCGATTACCGAGCCGTTGAAGTTGACTCTCGTTCCGGTTTCCTTCTCGGTGCTTGCACCGCCGAAAAGCGATTCGTAGGGCGGCTTGGCGTTGGCGAGCGGCTCCGGCGAATCCTCGGGCGGCGCCGGCGGCTGCGGCTGCTGTTTGCCGCCTTCCTGAGGTTTGCTCCCTTCCTGCTGCTGCGTGGTCTGGCCCGCGGCGACACCGGCCATCATGACGCACACGATCAGCGCCGCGAGCGGGGTGCTCGCGCCCTGCACGCGTCCCGTGGCGCCCGATGTCCAGCCGTTCACGACCATCTCCTCCAATGCGAGACCCGGTCTGGCCGACCTCAATGCGGTCCTCGTGCGGCGCGACGGCGCAGTGCCGTCCGGCGCTGCTGGGCCCGATCGCGACTGATCGATGCGGCATCCGCGTCGGCGAGCGCCGACGCCAGGGCGCGAGCGGTCGGGTGCTGGAAAATCTGTTCGAGCGTGACGCTCCGGCCGAGGCGCGTCGCCAGCCGCGCAGACGCCTGCAACAGCAGCAGCGAATGAGCGCCGGCCGCGAAGAAGTTCTCGTCCACGCCGACTTCGCGGCCGACAAGTTCCCGCAACACCGCCATAATTGTCTGCGCCCTGTGACCGTCGGGCAACGGAAGAGCCGCTGGCTGCCGGGCCGCGCTTCGCGCGACGAGGGTGCCGCGATCGATTTTCCCGTTCGGCGTCAACGGCATCGTGTCCAACAATACGACCGCGGCTGGGACCATGAACGCCGGTAGCCGGGTGCGCGCGAATTGACGCAACGACCATGCCAGGTCTGCGTCCGGCGTACCGACGGCCGCTGAGTTTTTGGCAGCAGATGAGGTTGTCTTTCGCGGCTTCACAGAAGTTGCCGGCACCACATACGCAATCACCCGAACATCTCCAGACGCCGCGTGCTGCGCAACGGTGACACAGTCGCGCACTGCCGGATGATCGCTGAGCACGCGATCGATTTCTTCCAGCTCGACTCGATGCCCGCGGATCTTCACCTGGTGATCGATGCGTCCGAGGAACACCAGCTCGCCATCGGTTCTCCAGGCCGCGAGATCGCCGGTCCGGTAAAGGCGTTCCCCGGTCACCGGGTCGTCGACGAAACGCTGGGCCGTCAGGTCGGGCCGCCCGATATATCCGCGTGCGACGCCGGCGCCGCCGATGAGCAGTTCACCGGGCACACCGATTGGCACTGGACCGAGCGCGTGATCGCGGATGTGAACGGTGGTGTTCGCGAGCGGCCGGCCGATCGTGACCGGCCGTCCCGCATTGACCACCGCGGACGTCGACCAGATCGTTGTTTCCGTGGGGCCGTACATGTTGTGGAGCGTGCCGCTCAGGTGTGGTCCGAGCTGCTCGACCAGCGCGGTTGGAAACGCCTCGCCGCCGACCAGCAGATGGCGCAGCGTTCCAAGCGCCTCGAGTCCTCCGTCCTGCAGCACGAACCGCTCGAGGATCGACGGTGTGCACTGCAGATGCGTCACGCCGTGTCTGCGGATTTGCGAGCGAAGATCGAAATCGAGGAGCGTGCGCAGCGCGCCGGGCGCGACGACGGCGGTGCCTTCGGGCCGTTCGGTCACTTCCTGGACTACGACGGTGAAGCCCCGAGAGAGCGTCCAGAACAGCTCGATGACCGAAATGTCGAAGGAGATGCCGGTCAGCGCCAGCCATACGCCGGGCGCCGTCCCCAAGACGCGATCGATGCCGCAGAAGCAGTTGACGATGTTGCGATGCTCGACTTGCACGCCCTTCGGCCGGCCGCTCGATCCGGATGTGAAGATCACATAGGCGAGATGGTCGGGAGCAACCGACGACCGGACGCGCTCCGTCCTCGTCTCGCCGCGAAGCGCATCGACTGACACAACTCTGGCCGCACTCGGCGGAAGCGAGGCCCTCCACCGATCGGTCGTTACGATGACGCCAGGCTGCGTGTCCTCGAGCATCATTCGAATCCGCTCGGCAGGGTATGACGGATCGAGCGGCACGTAGGCGCCGCCGGCCTTCAGGATCCCGAGCAGGCCAACCACCAGGTCCAGCGATCGGTCGACCCAGACGCCGACCGGGCGATCCGGACCGATGCCGTTGGCGACGAGTTCGGCCGCGACACGATTGGCTCGTTCGTCGAGCTCGCGATAGGTCAGGGATTTGTCGCGGCAGACAAGCGCAATGGCGTCGGGCGTGCGATCGACCTGGTTCTCAACCCCGTGGTGAACGCAGCCGGCCTGAATCTCGACGAAGGTGCGGTTGAAAGTCGCGAGCAGGCGCTGGTCGGCCGCGGGTAAACTGGGCAGCTCTCCGAGCCCGGCATCCGGCCGCGTCGCTATCGCCTGGAGCAACCGCTTGATCATCGTCGCGACGCTTCTCGCGCGCTCAGCCTGGACGCGAGTCGGGTCGAAGGTCAGCGCGATCGTGTTCCGCGACAGGTTCGCTCTCACGCTGAACGTGAACGCCGTCCGCTCGTGCAGAATCACGGGCTCCGAGACCAACCCGGGTGCTTCGATCCGGGTCGCCTCTCGATCGTCAGTGAAGACCACCGAGTCGAAGAGGCGAGCGCCGAACGGGACACCGGCCGCCGCGGTTGCCTCGGTCAAGGGCGTGTGCTCGAACGGGCGAACGGCAGCGCGAAGGCCGTCGAGCTCGCGGAGCAGGTCGCGCACCGTCCGATCCGCACGCAGCTCTGCGCGCAGGGGCACCGTGTTCATCAGCTGGCCGACCATGTGCTGGGTTCCCGGCGCCGAGTGCCGGCACGAGCGCACCTCGCCGAACAGGACATCGTCCATTCCCGTGAAGGCGCCGAGCACCATCGACCAGGCGGCGTGGATGCAGGATGAGAGCTGAAGATGGTCTGACTCGCACAAGCGCTCGAGCGCGGCTTTGGTTGACGCGCTGATGCGGAAGCGCAGCGCCGCGCAACCGATGTTCGAGTCCTGCCCGGCCAGGATCGGCTGGAGCCCGTCGAACGTAGTCGGTTTCATCACGCCGCGAAGCTGTTCGCGCCAGAAGCCACGCGCGTGCGGGGCTCGCGTCGGCCAATCCTGCTGCAGCCAGGCGATGTAGTCGCCATACCTCGGCCGGCTCTCGGGTGAGGGTGCAGCGCCGCTTCCCAATGCGCCATAGACCTCGAACACTTCGCGCAACACCTGGCCGGCACAGTCGTCGAGCACCACGTGCGCGTAGGTCCAGATCAACCGGTGCCTCGCTTCGCCGAAGGAGAAGACCGCGACTCGCCAGAGCGGCGCCAGCCCGAGGTCAAAGCCATGAGCGCGATCTGTCGCGAGGAACTGTTCGACGGCGGCGGTGTGGCTGGCAGCGGAGCCTGACGAGAGGTCGTGCACCGTGACCGGCACGGTGATCGCGTTCAACACTTCCTGTATCGGCGCCTCGAGCCCTTCCCAACGCAAGCGGGTCCTGAGTGCCGGATGGTGCGCGGCGACGATCTCCCAGGCACGGATCAGCCGCAGCTCGTCGAGCGGGCCGCGGAGGCTCAGATCGAGTTGCTGGACATCGACGCCGGCGCGGCGCCCTCCCGCAAGATGATCCACGAGCATGCCTTGCTGGAGCGGCGAGAGAGGATATGCCTCCAGGGTGTTTGCCAGACCGTGCAATGCATGCATCCTCGTCGCACCGAGCGTACACCAGCCGCGCACGTAACACGATGTGCGATGATTTCGACGACGTGAACGGGCAGGAGGAAGCCGGGGCGCCGGGTGTGGCTGTCCTCGGGATGTCGGGTCGCTTCCCAGGCGCGAACGGCCCCGCCGAGTTCTGGGCCAATCTTCGCGCCGGCCGAGAATCGATCACCGTCATTGCCGAGGCGCCGTCGTCGGCCACGCGCGGCCACAGCCGCGCTGTGGCGTACGTGCGCGCTCGTGGAAAGCTGGACCATTCAGACGCATTCGACGCCGGCTTCTTTAACCTCAGCCGGCGCGAGGCGTGCGCGCTCGAGCCCGGCCACCGCCTGTTCCTCGAGTGCGCCTGGGAGGCGTTCGAGGACGCCGGCTACATCGGCAATCACGTCGCCGGTCCGGTGGCGGTGTTTGCCGCGCCCGATTTCCGCGCCCGCGCGAGCGCTGCCGCGCGGAGCGGCTCCTCGCTCGGCCCGCCGATGGTGCTGTCGGCGCTGGTGTCGAACGCGCTGCAGCTCGAAGGCCCGAGCATGGACGTGCAGACCGCGGGCGGTTCTTCGCTCGCCGCCGTTCACCTCGCGTGCCAGAGCCTGCTGAACGGGGAATGCGATCTCGCGCTCGCCGGAAGCGCGGCGCTGGCCGATCAGGACAGCCAAAGCGACCGCGATGACGTCTCGCCGGACGGCCGCTGCCGTCCTTTCGATGCGAGCTCGAACGGCACCATTCCATCCAGCGCGGTCGCGTGCGTGCTCCTCAAGCGCGTGGAGGACGCGGTCCGCGATGGTGACCGCATCCTCGCGATCGTGCGAGGCTCGACGATCAACAACGGAGGCGCGCGGCATGACAGCGAGCCGCTCGCAGGGCTCGCATCGCAGGTCCGCGCCGTCAGCGAAGCGCTGGCCATTTCCGGCGTCAACGCCGATGACGTCTCCTACGTCGAAGCACATGCCGCCGGTGTGCGCAGCGCCGACGCGCTGGAGGTGCTTGCGCTGACCAAGGCGTTTCGGGCCCAGACCGTGAGAAAGCAATACTGCGCACTCGGATCGGTCAAGGGCAATGTCGGCCACGCCGGCGAAGCGTCGGGGATTGCCGGACTCGTCAAAGTCATCCTGGCGCTCCAGCACCGTCAGATTCCTGCGACGCTGCACGTCGGCCGCCTCAATCCCGAAGCGCATATCGAGGACAGTCCTTTCTTTGTCAACACCGCGCTTCGCGACTGGAGCGTGCGGCCGGGCGGCCGGCGCATCGCCGGGGTTTCCGCGCTCGGCGAGGGCGGGACCAACGTCCACGTCGTACTTGAAGAAGCGCCCGAAGCACCGCTGGCCTCGACATCCCGCGACCACCAGCTGCTCGTGCTCTCGGCTCACACGCCGACTGCGCTCGACGGGCTGACCGCGCGGTTGGCTGCGCACTTGCGCGAAGAGCCAGCGCCCGCGCTGGCCGATGTCGCCTATACGCTGGCTGCCGGACGGCGGGCGTTCCGATATCGGCGCGCCCTGGTCAGCCGATCGATGGCAGATGCAATTGAGGCGTTGCAGTCGCCGGATCCGTCGCGGAGATTCTCGGGCGCCGCCGTGAACCAGCTCGCGGTCAACTGGTTGTTCGCCGGCGCTCCGCCGTACTGCGGAATGGGCGCCGGTCTGTATGTCGGCGAGGCCCTGTATCGCCGCGCCTTCGATGACGCGCTGACGAATCTCGACGCCGGCATCGCGGCCGCGATCCGCTGCGCGGTCAGTTCGACGACGAAGCCGTCTACCGCAAGCCCGAAGCCGCTCGGTCCCTCCGGCATGCGTCCGGCTCTCGTCGCCGTGGAATACGCGATCGGCTCCGTGCTCGAGGCCTGGGGCATCGAACCGGCGGCAATGATCGCCGACGGCGCGGGGTTCTATGCTGCGGCCTGCTTCGCCGGGGTCCTCGACATCCACGATGCGATCGGCCTCGCGGCGTTCGAAGGCCAACTGATCGAGGCCTCGGGGCCTGGCAGTGACCCGGTGCAAGCAACCGCCAATGCTCGCGAGGAGTTCGTACGGTCCTGCCGGACGAAACGGTTCCGGGCACCGACGCGGCGGCTGGTCTCGAACCTCAACGGGCACTGGCTGACGAGCGAGGAGGCGACCAGTCCGGATTTCTGGGGAGAGCGGCTCGGCCAGATTGGACAAATGGCCGACGGCCTGCAGTTTCTGCTGGCCGAGTCGGAAGGCGCGATCGTCGCGATTGGGCCGCGATGCCCCGCGTTGACAACGCTGCTCGAGCAATCGGGCGCCGCGCCCGTGACCGCGACGCTGCGCGCGCCGGAGTCCGCCGAGTCGGACGCCGCCGTTCTCATTGGTGCGGCGGCACGGCTGTGGGTCGCGGGTGCGACGGTCGAACCCGCGAAGCTGTTCGACGGCGAACGCCGGCGTCGCATCGGGCTGCCGGCCTACCCGTTCGAGCGGCAGCGCTGTACGGAGGGCACCTCACCCGCGATCGAGCCGGCGCGGGCGACGCTCGCCTCGTCGCCGGCGACGTCGCTGAACGACGTCGAGCGCGACCTGACCGCGCTGTGGCGAGACGTCCTCGAGGTCGGCGACATCGGGCGCGACCAGGACTTCTTCGAGCTGGGCGGCGACTCGTTGATGGCGGTCCGGCTCTTCGATCGGATCCGCCGCAGGTTCGGCGCCGAGCTGCCGTTGGCCACGCTGTTCGAAGCACCGACGATTTCCGGCCTGGGCCAGCTGATTCTGAACCGTCTTCGCGGGCCCGCGACCGCCGGCGCCAGCGGTTACGACCACATCGGGAGCATCGCGCCTGCCGACATGCGTTCGATCGTCGCAGTGCAGCATGGCGCGGGCGGTACGCCGCTGTTCGTCGTGCACGGGGCCGCGGGACACGTCCTCAACGTGATCGATCTGGCGCGGGCGATGGGCCCGGCGCAAACCGTCTTCGGCCTGCAGTCGATCGGTATCGACGGCGTCACGCCGCCGCCAGCGACCATCGAACAGACGGCGCAGGGCTATCTACGCGAGATTCGCATCGTGCAGCCGCGAGGACCTTACTTGCTGGCCGGGTACTCGGGTGGCGGCGTGATCGCGTTCGAGATGGCGAGGCAGCTGGGCGAGGCGGGTGACGCGATTGGCCTGCTGGCGCTGATCGATACGTTCCACCCGCAGATGCCGCGCCCGCCAATCACTCTGCGGACACGGCTCTCGCGTTTCCGCCACGAAGGCATGGCCTACCTGTCCGCGGGTGTAGAACGGATGGTCACGTCGTACCAGGAGAAACGGGGCGCCCGCGTGATCGGTCAATACCTGGCGGCGGGTGAGCCGATTCCGCCCGACTTGCGCGAACTGCACCTGATTCGCAGCTTCAAGCGGGCCTCGCGTCGCTATGCGCCAGCGGCCTGGCCGGGTCGGGCGTTGCTGTTCAAGGCTGAGCTGGTTGATTTCTACCACCGCACCGGCGGGCCGGCATACGGCTGGGACAAGACAATCTCGGCCCTCGAGATCGTGCCGATTCCCGGCGACCACCGGTCGATCATGACCGGCGCCAATGCGTCGCGGATTGCCCGTCGTCTCGGTGAGGAGATCGACGAGGCACTGCAGGAGCCTGTTACAGGCGCGGATACAGGAATCGCAGCCCTACCAGATAGAAGAGGTTGAACCAGACGAACCACACCAGGGCCTTCTTGAGACCACGCACCGGCCTTGGGTCCCGCGCGGCTGCGATCGGGATGACCAGCAAGGCCAGCATCAGCGACTGAAGCAGGGCTGTTCGCATCGTGTCATTCCACGATTACCACGTCTCCGGTGCGCAGCCGCAGCGCGGAGGCTCTGCCCTTGCCGGCCGTCACGTCGTCGTAGGTCATGCGCAGACGGGTCTTGACGTCGGTGCGGAGCAGGAAGACGCGGTCCTTGTGGGCGAAATCCTTGAGGCCGCCAGCCGCCGCGAGTGCCTGCGCCACGCCCGCGCCGGGATCGAGATTGTAGAGCCCGGGCTGGGCGACCTGTCCGAGCACCGAGACGCTGAGCGGCTTGGCCTCTTCGACGACGACGGTGACTTGCGGTGTGACGATGAACTGCTTGAGTTTCCCCTCGAGGCTGCGCGCCAATGCTACTGGCGTCATCCCCGCGACCGGCACGTCGTCAAGGAACGGGAGCGAGACGCGCCCGTCGCTTCGGACCCGGACCCGCGCCGACATCTTTTCCTGATCCCAGACGAGCACATTGAGCGCGTCGCCGACGCCGATGACGTAGTCGCTCTGGGAAGCGGCTCCCGCCTCCTTCCATTCGTCGACCCAGACGAACGGCGCCATGACTGTCTGAGAACAGGCGGGGCCGATGAGGGCGACGGCGGCACACCACGCGGCCGGTGCCCACCACCTGCCGCCTGACGTGCCTGGCCACGAGCACCGAACTGCTGACATTGCGCTCCTTCCCGTACGCCGACGCGTACGGCGCTCTGCAGGAAGTATACGCGGGCCGCCTTGCCGGTTCCGGTGTGCCGTTGCGTGCAGGGCCGCGCCCGCAGGGCCCGCCACCAACTCGGCCGCGATTTTGCAGAGCTGATTCTTGACTCGCTGGCGGCACATTCTGTAGCGTGGGCGTCTAGGTTCTCGCCGGCATTCCCGTGGGGAGCATACGTGCAACTTCCAAACAAGAGCACTGCCGACCCGCGCCCGGCCAGCGAAACCGGGCCGAAGCTCGCGGCTGCCCGTCCACCGCATCCACCTGAGCGGATCGACGACGACGCGCTGTTTGATTTCAATCAACTGCGCGAGTCGGCCGCATTCGTCGTCGATGCCGTCCAACGCTATCGGGTCGCCGCGCTGGCGACTTTGGTCATCGCGCTCGGCGCCGCGATAGCGCTGGCGAACCTGTGGCCGAAGAGCTACGAGGCCGATGGAAAGCTGCTGCTGCAGCGCAACGAGTTGATGGCCTCGCTGGTCAACCCCGGTCGAACGATTCCCCGCGAAGCGGAGAGTCCGACCCTAGCCGCCCGCGAGATCGTGCTCGGGCGCGAGAACATCATCGCGCTGATGAGGACGACGAACCTGCTCGAGAGGTGGGCGGCCAACCGCTCGCCGCTCCTGCGGGTGAGGGACATGGTGATGGGGCTGATCCGCCCGGCCTCGACCGAAGACGAGCGCATCGACGCGATGGCCGGCCTGATCGAGCAGCGGCTCACGATCGGCACGAGCGACGAGGGCGCGGTGAGCTTCTTCATCCGCTGGCCCGATGCCGAGAGCGCCTATCGCCTCGTGGACGAGGCCATGAAGAGCTTCCTCGAGTATCGCCGCGTCATGGAGACAGCGGCGATTACCGAGTCGATCGGCATTCTCGATAAATCGATCGCGGATCTGGAAGGTCAGATCAACCAGACGATTACTCAATTGCCTCGGCGTGGACCGATGCGGGCGGCGCCCCGTCCGGTGGTGCGGCCGGCCGGCCCGTCGGCGCAGACGATGGTCCAGCTGTCGAGGTTGAAATCCGCGCTCGAAGCGAAGCAGCAGGATATCGATCGGATGGTTGGCAGTCGCAGCCAGCAGCTGTCGGAGGCACAGGGCCGACTCACCGCCGCGCTGACCATCTATACCGAGGACCATCCGACGGTGCTCGCGCTTCGCCAGACGGTGGGGCAGCTGTCTCGCGACTCACCGGAACTGGTTGCCGCCCGCCGCGACGCGCGTGACCTCGAAGCCGAGTACGACGCGCTCAGCGTCAAGGTCGGCGTCGCCACCGAGGCGCAGTCGCGCGCGGTTGCGGCCGGCGAAGCGGCCTCGCCTTCGATCGATCCGTTGACGCTCGTCACCGTTGGCGACGAGACCGAGCCGGTCAGCCTGCGCCTGCGCGTGGAGATGTCGCAGCTGGCGGCGCTCCGCGAGCGCGCAAACGCTGCTCACGCCGAGCTCTCGTCGGCCCAGGCCGGCTTCAAATACCGCTACAGCGTTACCCGGCCGCCGCGGCTGCCGCGCAGGCCCTCGGGGCCGAACGTTCCTGTCCTGATCCTGATCGGCGCGGTGGTGAGCGTGCTGCTCGCGTTCAGCGTGCCGATCACCCTCAAGGTGTTGCGCGTGTGATTCACAGCGCGGACGCGACCAGCGAGTTTGCACTCGCGGCACCGCGGGTGCCGTCGCCGGCCGGGTTGATCCCGCCGGCGATGGTGGTCGCGTTTGCGCTCGGTACTCTCCTGGCCGCGGTGCTGAGCGTCGACTTCGCCGGCGTCGTGGCAACGCTGCTCCTCGGAGCCGTCCTGATGGCCGCCTGGGTGCTGCCGTTGCGAGCGCCGCTCCTGTTCGTGATGTTCGTGGGACTCGCCCTCGATCGACCTGGCGATACCGACGGGCAGTGGGCCTCGCCGTTCCAGACGATCGGCGGCCTGCTGTTCCAGAACCTGAACAAGGTGATCGAGGTCGAGGCGCTGAAGTTCAGCGGCGTTTTCCTGCTGCTTGCGTGCCTGCTGCTGGTCCGCGGCACGCGCGTCCTCTCGGGGCGTGTTGCCGACACTCGTGGCGCGATCGGCGCGGCGCCGCCACTACGGTGGGGAATAGTAATGGCAGTCGTGTCGCTCACCGTGATCACCATCGAAGGGTGGCTGAGCGGCGGCGACATCCAGATGGCGAAGATCCAGGTGCAGGCATACCTTCAGCTCCTGGCAGTCGCCTATCTGTTCAGCGTCAGCCTGCGCGGGCCGCGCGACTACCAGACGGCCGGGAAAGCGATTGTTGCCGCAGCCTGCGTGAAGGCGTGCATGGCGATCTGGATCCGGATGACGCTGCCGGAAACCTATGTCAACAGCTTCGGTGCGACCACCGAGCTCGAGTACGCGACTAATCACGGCGACTCGCTCCTCTTCGCGTGCGCTATCGGCGTACTGGTCGGGCCGCTGCTGTATCAACCTCGTCGCCGGCACCTGCGGTGGGTGCTGCTGGCGGTGCCGCTCATATTCGCCGGCTTGTACGCCAACGATCGCCGCATCGGATGGGTTCACACCGCGATGATGCTGGCCGCGCTGGCCGGCATGAACTACCGGCGTGTGCTGACCCCATCGCTGATGCGCCGGGCGGTATGGCTCGTGCCGCTGTTCGTGGTGTACGTGCTGGTCGGCTGGTCGTACCCGTCGCGGATCTTCGCTCCGGTGCAGCTGGTGCGCGGTCTGGTGATGGAGAAGCGCACCGATGGCAGCGTCGATCGGTCGACGCTTTACCGCGACGCGGAAAACTACAACCTCGTGACGACGTTCCGGGCCAATCCAGGTACTGGGTACCGGCTTCGGTCATCCGTTCGATCGCGTGGCGCGGCTCGACGATATCTCCCTCGGTTTCCGCGAGTTCGCGTACCTGCCGCACAACTCGATCCTCGGCTTATGGGCGTTTGGCGGCGCGGTCGGTTTCACCGGCATCTTTGCGCTACCCCTGATCGCCGTGTTTCTCGCCGCACGCGCGCATGCGCACGCCGAGCAGGCTGGTGAGGCGATCGCCTCGAGCGCCGCGATCGGGTGCATCGGCGCGTACGTGCTGCACGCGTGGGGCGACATCGGGTTCACCGAGCCCGAATCGATCTTCCTCGTAGGTCTCGCGGTGGCGATCGCCGGGCAGACGGCGCTCAGCACTGGCGCCTGGCCGCGGCGGTGGCGCACGGCGATAGAGAGACATTAGTCAGCGGCGCGGCGGACTAATCAGGTTTGTCTTCCTCAGCCGACGATCGGCGGCGCGAGCCCGTGGTCCGCGCCGACTTTCGAGGATGTAATTTGCATCGGGTGGTCGATCTCTGATGCTAACAAGAGTTCCCCCGCGGTGATACCACTTTGTAATTTCTCCGCATCGAACCGCCCTTGGGCCCGCGGTGGGGCACGCGTCGCCGCTCAGCCGTAGTACCGATTGCTTCGCTCGCCTCGAGCGGCACCATTTTGGCAAGGCGAGAGACGCATCCCGCTGCGTCTGCACCATCAGGGACAAGCAGGTCATACTGAGGGGGAGTTGTGGTAGCGCGATACCATTCCGTTCGAGGAGTCATACTGGCCGGGACCTACACCTGGGCGAACGCTGTCTTCGATCGACTCGAGCCGCGGCCGCTCGTGCCCGTCGCCAATCGATCGCTGGTGTCTTATGCGATCTCGTGGCTGCGTGGCGCCGGCCTGACCGGCATCACGGTGTGTGGAAACCGCCAGACGCGCGCCCTGCAGGCGCACATCGCGCGCCAGGTGCCGGACGATACGACCTTGACCTACAGGGAAGACGCGATGCCGCGCGGTGCCGCCGGCTGTCTGCGCGATGCCGCTGACGCCGATCCGTGCGAGACCTACGTGGTCACCGATGCCGCGGCCGTACCCGTCTCTGTCGATCTGCAGCACCTGCTGCAGCACCACGAAGACTCGCACGCCGAGGCGACGGTGGTGGTCTACCGCGAGCCGACCCCGCGTGGCAATTCGGGCGCGATTATTCCGGTCGGCATCTACGTCGTGAACCGCAGCGCGCTCGAAACGGTCCCGGCGCGCGGCTTCGTCGACATCAAGGAACATCTCGTGCCGCGGCTTTACGCCCGCGGCGCCCGCGTCCACGTCTTCGAAACGCAGCACCCGGTTCCCCGGGTGCTGAATGCGCGGACTTATCTCGCGGTCAACGCCATGGCGGTGGAGTCGCTCGCCACCGGCGACTGGGCGCCGGCCGGCCACGTGCGGCGCGGCGAGGCGCTGATTCACGCCGAGGCATCGGTGGCGGCGGACGCGGTCCTCGCCGGCCCGGTGCTGATTGGCCAGGGCGCGCAGATTCGTCCTGGGGCCGTCGTGATCGGACCGACGTCGATCGGCTGCGATGCGGTCATCAAGGAGGGCGCGCTGGTGTCCCGCTCGGCGGTGTGGCGCCGCTCCATGGTCGAGGCTGGAGCCGCCCTCGACTTGTGTATCATCGGAGATGGCGCTTTGATCTCCGCCGGCAAGGCAAGACAAACAACACACGTCCGTCGTGTCTCTCGGCCCCAACCGTCTGGCACGACCAGCGTGACATCGTCGTTATGAGAATCTGGCCGGTTTTTCTCGATTCCGTTCCGTCTTATCTCGGCCGTTCCGGCGGGTCTCTGCTTCTGACCCCCACGGGTCCAGGGTTGCTCGTCTCGCGTCTCCGCCGCATGGTCGAGGACGTCACGACGAACGTTCCCGTTGTTGTCGCCCTCAATGCCGGAGCTGCCTACCGCGAGGCAATGCAGGCCGCGTCCGCGGATCTTAAGGTCCTTTCCGAGGGCGAGGATCTCATCGAGACGCTGCCGACGATGGAAACGTCCGACGTGTGGTTGTTCGTCGACGCGCGGTATTACATTGCCGACCCGTCGCGCATCAAGGCGCTCGTCGATCAGTTTTCCAGCGGCCGCCAGATCGCGCATCATCTGGTGGCGTTCGAGACCAGCGTCGCGGGAACCAAGGAGCACGTCAATGTCGATGCGGCCGGTCGGGTGCGCAGCATCCACCGCTATTACGAGGCCACGACCTGGCCATTCGTCGCCGGGGTTGCGGCGAGCCTGGTGCCGGCGTCGACCGGCCTGCTCTACCTGCGGCAGGTGCCGCCTTCGCTGATCGATCTGCGCCAGCATCTCGCCACGCACGGCGTGCCGAGCCGGGATGTCGCAGTCGAAGGCGGGGCCGTAGACCTGACGAGCCGGCATGGCCTGCTCGCGGCAATGGAGCACGACGTGGGCACGGCCGCGAATCACGCGCGCGCGGCCGGGCGCAGCTGGCCAGTGCTCGTGGGAAATGGCCACGACATCGCGCCGACTGCTCGGATCCTGGGTCCCGTCGTCATTCACCCCGGTGTCAGCATCGGCGACGGCGCGACCATCGTCGGGCCGTCATTGATTGGCGCCGGTGCCCACATATCCAGCGGGGCCATCGTGGCCTCGACGCTGGTCGGGCCGGAGGCGCGGGTGCCGCGCGATCGCACGCTGCGCGACCGGGTATGGTTCAACGATCTCGACGACTGGGATCACGACGCGCCTGACACCCTGTACCACGCACGGCTCGACCGCCTCAACTTCGAGCCCGAAACCGTGAGCGCGGTCGCCGCCGCGCCGGCGGTCTCGCATCCCTGGTACCTGCCGTGGAAGCGTGCGTTCGACGTCGTCAGTTCGCTGAGTGGCCTGGTGCTGCTGTCGCCGATCTTCCTGTTGATTGCCGTTCTCATCCGTCTCGAAGGTCGAGGCGCCACCTTCTATCGCAGCGAACGTGAAGGCTTTGGAGGCCGGCGCTTCCGGTGCTTCAAGTTCAGGACGATGAAGGATGGCGCCCACGGCCTGCAGCAACTGCTGAAGGCCCAGGACAAGCTCGACGGGCCGCACTTCAAGCTCGATGAGGATCCGCGGGTGACGTCCCTGGGGCGGTTCCTTCGCGCCACCAATCTCGACGAGCTGCCGCAGCTGTTCAATGTGCTGCGGGGCGACATGAGCCTGGTCGGGCCTCGCCCCTCGCCGTTCCGCGAGAACCAGATCTGCGTGCCGTGGCGGGAAGGCCGTTTGTCGTTGCGGCCCGGGGTCACGGGGCTGTGGCAGGTCTGCCGCCACGATCGCGCACTGGGCGACTTCCATCAGTGGATCGAATACGACCTGCTCTACGTGCAGCAGGCGAGCCCGTGGCTCGATCTCAAGATCCTCCTCGCCACGGTCGTGACGCTGCTGATGCGGCGGCCGATTCCGGCGTCCTGGCTGGTCCGCTTGCCTGCGGCTCCGGTTGTGGTGGCCGTCAGGGAGCAGAGTGCAACGGCGGAGCCGCTGCCCGCGCAGCCGCCGGCCGCCGCCGCCAGCCCTGCGGAAGCCTCATCACGAACGGCCTG
This sequence comes from uncultured Acidobacteriota bacterium, assembly GCA_963709325.1. GTDB lineage: Bacteria > Acidobacteriota > Vicinamibacteria > Vicinamibacterales > UBA2999 > VFZN01. Next base: position 4,304,554 of record CAVPVV010000003.1, read on the forward strand.
AGTTCGAGCGGATACAATCGAGAGTGAATCCAGCAATCTATCCCGATCGACGGTGTATGAGCCTGTCGTCGGCAGGAGGGAGATACGTGACAACGACGCGATGGGTTCGGCCTGCAATCCTGGCTATTACGCTTGCGGCGGCGAGCGCCGTGGTCGTGACCGCCCGGCAGGCGACGCCCGCCCAATCGGGCAGCGAGGGATTCATGCTCGCGTCCGGAGCGGCGGGCAATGCGTCGCTGCTCGAAGGCGACGCGATTCCTGATTTGCTCGTCAGTCCCGGAACCGGCGGCGTGCCGTCGCGGGTGCTCGATGGCGTCAGCCTTCAGGAGCTGGGCAGCGGGTTCCCGTTCGGTCCCGGGTTCGGCTCCAGCGTGTTCACCGCCCTCGGCGAACTGACGGGCGACAGCACCACCGATATCGTCGTCGCCACCGGCCCGGGAGGGGGCCTGGTGCGCCTCTACAACGGAGCGACCATCGCCGAGGTCGGCAGCGGCCTCCCGTTCGGTCCATTTGGCGGCGGCGTGACCGTTGCCGTGGGCGACGTCAACGGCGACGGACGGGCCGACATCATCACCGGACAGGCCTCCGGTGGCGGTGTGGTGCGGGTGTTCAGCGGCACCAACTACGCGATGTTGATGTCGGTGGCGCCGTTTGGAGCCTCCTACACCGGCGGCCTGAACGTCGCTGCCGGCGACGTCGACGGTGACGGCCGCGCCGACATCCTCGTTGGGCAGGCGAGCGGCGGGACGGTGGCGGTCATTTCCGGGGCGACGCAGACCGTGACTGCCAGCGGTGCGCCCTACGGGGCCAGCGGCGGCGTGTTCGTCGCGCTGGGTGATGTCAACGGTGACGGCAGGGCAGATGTGATCACCGCGCCCGGGTCGTTCACGGCTCCCGTACTCGTGTTCGACGTCAGCACCCTGAGGCTGCTCGCCAGCTTCCTGCCGTATGGGCCAGACTCGCCTGGCGGCGTCCGCGTGGCCGTGTCGGACATCACTGGTGATGGCCGGGCCGACATTATTACCGTGCCGGGACCCGGTGTCGACGCGGAGCTCAAGATCTTCAGCGGGGCCACCTTTACGCAAGCGGCGTCCGAGCTCGTGTACCCGGCTGGATACCGTGGCGGCGCGTTCGTGTCGGTACCGCCGGCCCGTCCGGGCATTACGATTCCCAACCCCGGTGCGCCAGGCGCGCCGAGGAATCTCGACTTCACGGTGCTGGGAGGCAACGTCGAGCTGCGGTGGAACCCGCCGGCCACCGGCGGTGCCCCGACCCACTATCGGATTGACGTCGGCAGCGATCGCGGGCTGAGCAACCTGGCGAGCCTGACCGTCGGCAACGTCACGAGCTACGTCACGACCGCGCCCGCCGGCGTGTTCTTCGTGCGCGTGGTCGCGATCAACGCCTGGGGCGCGAGCGCACCGTCGAACGAAGTCGTTGTCGTCGCCGCGCCGACGCTCGGCACCGGCGAGTTCACGGCCACGCTTACCTGGGACACCCTGACGGACATCGACCTTCACGTGAACGAGCCGAGCGGGTATCACATCTTCTACCGCGACGCGGCCCGCAGGGGGCCGACCGCGCTTCTCGACGCCGACAACACCATTGGCTTCGGTCCCGAGAACATTTACACGGATCGTCCGACCGCCCCCGGGATCTATGAGGTCTACGTGGTGCCGTACGCCGGTATTCCCGCCAACTGGCCGACCACCGCTCGGGTCACGATTCGTACCAACGTCGGCACGCCGGCGGAGGACTATCGGGTATTCACGCGGACCTTCACGGGCCCGAGCACCACCGTTGCGCAGAACGTCGCAAACGTGACGTTCCCCGGCGGCGCCATCACCGAGGTTACCGGCACGCGGGCGGTGAGCTACGATCACGACGGGCTCACGATCATCGAGAGCACCAAGTCGAAACGCTGAGCCGTGGGGGTCGCCGACCCGGCGACTCGTGACACGTTCATGAAGTTGCGCTCGGACCACCGGAAGTCTTGTGTGGCCGGGCGCAATTCGTCTTACGATATTGACGGTTCGAGTCGCACGTCCTGGCTCCCCGCCACACTGCGGGTGGCGAAATCCTTAGGTTTTCCGCGTTTTCCCCGCGTGGCCCTATTGTTGCTATGTGGCATTCCGGCTCTTCATTTCGGTAGAAGGGGGACGACCGTTGCATCGCTGGCTACTCGGATTGATCACTGCAAACGTGGCCCTGGTCATGGCCGTTGGCGCGCAGGGCGGAGGCGGGCTGCTGCCGCCCATGAACCAGACCACGTGGGCGCCCGGCGTCCGCGGCATTCCTGTCCGCACGACGGTGTGCGCGACGATCGACGCTTCGCGCTTTGGCGATGGCGCCTATGAAGCGTCGGCGGCAATCCAGGCCGCGATCAACGTGTGCCCGGCCGGCCAGGTGGTCCAGCTCTCCGCTGGCAGATTCCGGATGGACGATCACGTCACCATCACCAAGGGGATCACGCTGCGCGGGGCCGGGTTCCGAGTGACCACGCTCGAGAAGACCAATCAGATGGAGGAACAGGAGGGCATCATCATCGTCGGGCCCTCGCGCTGGCCGAAAATCGACGAGACCACGGCGGTGAACCTCACGGCCGACGCGGCCCCGGCTGCGATGTCGGTCACGGTAGCGAGCGCCGCGGGGTTTGCGCCAGGCCAGTTCGTCAAGCTCGACGAGGACGACTACACGACCGCGACCTGGATGGCCATGCCGCCGCGCCTCGGTGGCAGCACTCGACTGGTGCTCGCCACGGATCGCATCGTCTGGCCGATTCACAACCCGGCCAGCTCCGGCGATCTCCCGCTCCCTGGCGGACTGTCATGGCATAGCCGTCCGGGCCGGCCGCTTTCTGAAATCAAGGAAGTGACCGCGGTGAACGGGAACACCGTGACCTTCTCGACCCCCATCCACGCGCTGTACACCGTCTCGAAGAACGCCCAGTTGACGCGCTATACCGGCAACGACTCAATGTGCACGTTCGCGGCGCAGGCGTCGAGGACATGACGCTGACCGGCGGTTCGGAGGGCAACGTGTCGTTCTCGGCGGCGGCGTACTCGTGGGTCAAGAACATCGAGTGCATGCGCTACGCGATTGCCGTGCGTCGACATCACGCACAGCTTCCGGCTCGAGATTCGCGATTCGTTCATTCACAACGCCGTCCATCCGTATCCGGGCGGCGGCGGCTACGCGCTCAGCCTGCAGCAGGGGACGGCGGAGGTGCTGATCGAGAACAACATCATCACCGAGGCCAACAAGGTGATGGTGGTGCGGTCGGCCGGTGCTGGGTCCGTCGTCGGCTACAACTACGTCGACAACGGCAATCATCGGCAACTACCCGGGATGGATGGAGGTCGGTCTCAACGCGAGCCACATGGTGGGCTCGCATCACGTGCTGTTCGAGGGCAACCTCGCGTTCAACTACGACTCCGACGACACCTGGGGCGGCGCGTGGGGGATGACCATCTTCCGGAACCAGCTGACCGGCCGGCGCCGCGACTATCCGAACCAGGACAACGTGCGGGCGGCGGGCCTCTGGCCTACGGGTCGTGGTGGCACGCGTTCATCGGCAATGTGCTCGGTGAGCAGGGACGCATGGGCGGCTGGATGTACGAAGATCCAGGCGACGGCACCTACGGTGATGCGACGAGCCGGTGGTCGCATGGCTTCACGATCTGGAAGCTCGGATATGCCCCGGGGGCCTGGGGACAATTGCCTGACCCGAAGGTGCGGAGCACGGTGCTGCGCGACGGCAACTTCGACTTCCTGACCAACACCGTGAAGTGGGATCGGGTTCCAGTGGCGCTGCCGAACTCGCTCTACCTGACCGAGAAGCCGCCGTTCTTCGGCAATCTGCCGTGGCCGTGGGTGACTCCGACCGGCGCGATCAAGGTCTGGACGCTGCCGGCCCGGGCCCGTTTCGACACGCTGATGCCGCAAACGCCTCAGGCGTTCCGCCTCAACGTGCAGTGACCTGGCGCCGCCTTCCCGCCATTGCCGCGGAGCCTTCGCATCTACCCGGGAGCGGTCAGCGAGACGCTGGCCGCTCGCGCGACCAGCAACTCGCGCTCGCGCGCGTTCGTCGTCATCCGGGCGGCCCGCTTGAACTCGGCCCGGGCGTCGGCGTGTCGCCCCAGCTTCAATAGCAGGTCGCCGCGCACGGCCGGAACGAGGTGATATTCGCGTAGCGCGGGCTCGTCGGCCAGATCGTCCACCAGCGCGAGCCCCTCCTCGGGTCCCTCGACCATCGAAACGGCGACCGCGCGATTGAGCGCGACGACCGGCGATCCGGTCAGCTCCACCAGGCCGTCGTAAAGGGCGACGATGCGCGGCCAGTCGGTATCGTCGTTGTCGCGGGCGCGCGCGTGGCAGCCGGCGATGGCTGCCTGGATCGTGTAGGGCCCGAGCGGACGGGCGAGCGCCTCGGCGCGTGCCAGCGAGGCGAGCCCCCGCGTGATCAGCAGCCGATCCCATTTCGCGCGCGACTGCTCGAAGAGCGGAACGGGAACGCCGCCGGGGCCGACCCGGGCTCGCGAGCGCGAGGCTTGCAGCTCCATCAACGCGAGCAGGCCGTGGGCTTCCGCTTCCGCCGGGACGAGGGCGGCGAGCAGCCGGCCGAGGCGCATCGCCTCGTCGCACAGTTCCGGCCTGAGCCACGTCTCGCCGGAGGTAGCGGTGTAGCCCTCGTTGAAGATCAGGTAGATCACCTCGAGTGCCGGAGGAATGCGCGCGTGCAGCTCGCTGCCGCCCGGCAGTTCGAATGGGACCCTGGCCTCCGACAGGGTTCGCTTGGCGCGCACGATGCGCTGCGCGATCGTCGCCTCCGAGGTGAGAAACGCGCGCGCGATCTCGGCCGTGGACAGGCCGGCGATGAGCCGCAGCGTCAGCGCCACGCGCGCTTCACGCGACAGCACCGGATGACACGCGATGAGCACCAGCCGCAGCACGTCGTCGCCGACGGGGTCGTCGAAGGCGTCCGCGTCGGGTGGCGTCCAGCTCGGTGCGGTGCGTTCCAGCTCGCCGTGCTTGGCTGCCATCATCGCCTGCCGGCGTGCTGCGTCCACGGCGCGGTTCTTCGCTGTCGTCATCAGCCAGGCGCCGGGATTGTCGGGAATTCCGGTGGTCGGCCAGCGCTCCAGCGCGATGAGGAGCGCATCCTGGGCCAGGTCTTCGGCCCGATCGATGTCACCGGCAAAGCGCACGAGGCCGCCGATCAGCCGGGCGGCCTCGATGCGCCAGATCGTCTCGATGGTGGTGCGCGGTCAGAGCCGTCGTCGCTCACGATGCTGCTCAGCGCTGCTGCTGCCGCTCCATTTCCTTCCGGAGCCGCTCTTCCTGGGCACGCAGCTCGGGGGTGAACTGCTCGCCGAAATCCTCGGCCTCGAAGATCGGCCGGATCTCGAGCTCGGCGTCCTCGCCCGGCATCGGATCGGGGCAGCGGCGCGCCCACTCGACAGCCTCTTCCATGGAGCGAACCTGCCAGATCCAGTAACCGGCGATGAGCTCCTTCGTCTCCGTGAACGGTCCGTCGACGACGGTCCGCTTGCCCGCCGAGAAGCGGATGCGCTTGCCATTGCGGCTCGGGTGGAGTCCGTCGCCGGCGAGCATGATTCCGGCCTTGACCAGCTCCTCGTTGTACTTGCCCATCTCGGCGAGCAGCTGCTCGCTCGGCATTGCGCCCGCTTCGCTGTTCTTCGTCGCCTTCACGATCACCATGACCTTCATGAGTCCGTCCTTTCAGGCAGCGGCACGAGCCGCCGCTCGAGTGTGTTCATTAAAACGACGAACGACTATCGGCAGGATCGACACGGCCGGCAGAAGTTCTTTTGACGATGCTGATGAGGACGGGCTGCTGCCGGGCGGCCGGTGTTAGGTGAGCCATCCTCTCGTCTCTCTCACCGCGTAGGTCCCGCCCCGACAGTGGCTCCAATCGTATTCCGGATCGCGGGCATCGATGTTGCTGCATTGAAAACGATTCAGGGAAGGTGCGTATGCCTGAGAAATCAACGATCAGAGAGTCGAAGAAGGCAAAGCGCGAAGGGAAAGCGCCGACCACACAGGCTGGTCCGTTCGTCGAAGAGGAGATTCGCCACGTTCGCGAGGGCAAGCACGGCGCGCGATCGGCGAAGCAGGCGATTGCGATTGGCCTGTCGAAGGCACGGCGTGCCGGCGTAAAACTCCCGCCGCCGCCGGCGGCGGCGAAAGCTTCCACGAGGAAGAGTGCGGAGAGCGCGGATCGTGCCGCATCGCGAGGCACTCGGCCGTCGCGGCGCCGCTCGCAAGCCGTCACTCGCGCGCTGAAGCGCGAAGGCCACAAGGCGGCATCGAAGAAGTCCCTGTCGCGTCAGGCGAAGTCGGCGGCCAGGCGGCGTCCGGCTTCGGCGCGGCGCGCGGCGGCACGAAAGGCGGTGCGAACGAAAGGGCCGCAGCAGCGTCGAGCCGCGGCACGCAAGGCTGCGCGCACGCGGCAGTCTCGCCGCCGGCGCGCGTCAACTTCAAGTCAGTAGACGAACGTGCGTCATTGAAACGCCGGCGCCACGAGGGATGTGGCGACGGCGTTCTCTCAGCCGTTGTCTCGACCCTACTTCGGGGGCGCCGGGGTCGCCGGGCACGTGCCGGAGACCTCGCGAATCGCGCTCGCCTCGAACTCAGGCAGGTTGATTGCGTCCGGGCCCAGGCCGTGATCCGGTCGCGGTGCGCCCGTGCTCTTGGATCCAGGGCCGCCCTCCGGATCGATCCGTCCCGAGACCTCGACCTTCTTGCCGACGAGAGCCTTCAGCTTCTCATCGGACGGACCTTCCACCTTGTACATGTTGCCGGTGCTCGGCGTCGTTCCGCTGGTCCCGGTGGCGCCAGGCGTGCCGCTCGGCCGCGGCTCGCTCCCGGTGACGGCCGCGCCAGCAAGGATGTAATCCTCGAGGACGCCGGCTCGTTCCGCGACGTTGGGCTTCCGACCCGGCACCTGATCCTCACGGTAGAGGCATCCGGTCAGGCTCATCGTGGGCTTTTGCGCCGTGGTAGTAGGTGTGCGCGGCGCCGGCTGAGGCGTCGGCTGTGCCGGCCTCGCCGGCGTGGCCGGCTCCTGCGCGGCAATCGCAGTGACGAACAGAAGCGGCAGCGCCGCTGCGGCGAATGATCTGGTCATGATCCCTCCAAGGCGCGTGCATCGCGCTCATGATTGGGCGAGATCGATGCAACCTGCAGACCAGTTTCGGCATAGGGTCGAGTTGCAGAACCGGACCGTAACCTCTTTCGCGGTGCCGAGCCGCGCCGTGCGGCAACGGCCGAGCATCACACGCGCCGGTCGAACACCCGCTTCGCCTTGCCGGTGGAGCGCTCGATAGTGCCGGGGTTGCACACCGACACTTCCGCGCTGACGCCGATATACGACTTGATCCGCCGCTGCAAGTCTCTCGACGCCTCGTCTCGTACTGCCGCGACGTTGGCAGCCTGCGCATCGAGCTCGACGATGACTTCGAGCTGATCGAGTGCGCCTTCGCGCTTCACTTCGAGCACGTAGTGCGGCGCCAAGATGCGGCCGCCCGACGATGAGCTCTTCGATCTGCCAGGGGAACACGTTGACGCCGCGGATGATCAGCATGTCGTCGGTGCGGCCGGTGATCCTCGCCATTCGTCGCATCGATCGGGCCGTCGGCGGCAGCAGCCTCGTCCGATCGCGCGTGCGGTAGCGAATCACCGGCAGCGCTTCCTTCGTCAGCGACGTGAACACCAGCTCGCCGACGTCGCCGTCGGGGAGCACCGCGCCGGTCTCTGGATCGATGATCTCCGGGTAGAAAGTGGTCTTCCCAGATGACCGGACCGTCCTTGGCTCTCGACGCACTCGCAGGCGACGCCCGGCCCGATCACCTCGGACAGCCCGTAGAGATCGACCGCGTCGAGATCGACGCGCCGCTCGATGTCGGCGCGCATCGCCTCGGTCCATGGCTCGGCGCCGAAGATGCCGACCTTGAGCGACGAGTCGCGCGGGTCGAGGCCCTGGCGGACGAATTCCTCGCAGATGTTCAGCATGTAGGACGGCGTCACCATGATCACGTCGGGCTCGAAGTCGACGATGAGCTGCACCTGCTTCTCGGTCTGTCCGCCGGACATCGGCATCACCGTGCAGCCGAGCCGCTCGGCGCCGTAGTGGGCGCCGAGGCCGCCGGTGAACAGGCCGTAGCCGTAGGCCACGTGGACGATGTCGCCCGGGCGTCCGCCGGCGGCCCGGATCGAGCGCGCCATCAGCGCCGCCCACGTCTCGATGTCGCGCGCGGTGTAGCCGACGACCGTTGGCTTGCCGGTCGTGCCGCTCGACGCGTGGATCGCGTACCACCTCGGTTCGCGGGCACGGCAAACAGCCCGAACGGATAGCCCGTCGCGCAGGTCCTGCTTGGTCGTGAACGGAAAACGGGCGAGGTCGTCGAGCGTGCGGAGATCGTCGGGATGCGCGCCGACCGCGACGCATTTGTCGCGGTACGGCGGAACGTGGTCGTAGGCGTGACGGACCGACCAGCGGAGCCGCTCGAGCTGCAGGCTGGCGAGCTCGTCGCGGCTCGCCCGCTCGATCGGCTCGAGGTCGGCGGGGGACTGGCGTCGTGTCGCCATGGCCCATCACCGTCGTCGCGCCGCACGCTCGGCGCGATGCTCGGCCATCACCGCGAGGTGCTCGGGCGACGCGATCGACTGGCGCTGGTACTCGAAGTAGGTCTCGACGAAGTCGGCGAACGAGGTCTCGAACGCCATGTTGGTGAGCTTCTTCGTCAGCCGCGTCGAGGTCTCGGCCATCGACAGCAACCGGTCGGTGATCTCGGCGATTCGTCGTCTCGAACGACGTCCGCGTCGACGACCCAGTCGACGAGGCCCCAGTCCTGCGCCACCGCTGGCATCGACGACCTCCGCGGCCAGCGCAAGCCGCTTGGCTCGGCCCAGTCCGGCATAGCGAGCGACCCGCCACATGCCGATGCCCGGGATGATGCCCTCTCGCGGACCGCGGTGATCCCGAAGCGGGCATCGTCGCGCGCGATGCGCAGGTCGCAGGCCAGCGCGACCTGCAGGCCGCCGCCGATGCAGTGCGACTGGACGGCCGCGATCACGATCGCGTCCAGCGTTTCGAGCTTGCGGAGCGCGGCCTCCCAGTTGCGGAAGAAGGTCAGGCTGATCTCGCCCTGGGACAGGGCGGTGAGGTCGATGCCGCTGCAGAACGCGCGGCCGGCGCCACGCACGACGACGACGCGGAGTCCGTCGCTGGCTCGCGAGATCGTCGACGAGCGTGTTGAGATCGCGCGCCCACTGCTCGTTGGCGCAGTTCAGGACGTGGGGGCGGTTGAGCATCAGGGTTGCGACCGGATCGTCGATGGTGGAATACATCGTTTCGAGCTGCATGTCGCCTCCTTGCGAGCCGTCCGAGGACCTCGGTTGGGTCAGGTCAGCGTCACCTTGCCGGACCCGAGGTCGTATACGCCCGATATGACTTTGACCTTCGCCTTCGCAATCGCCTCGCGAATGACCGTCGACGATGTGCGGAGGAGCTCGGCCTGCACCCTGGAGTTGATGGCGATCGCCTTGGCGAAATCGCCGCCGGATTCTTCGGCCGCCCGGCGAAGCGGCGGGTACATGGCGCTGATCTGACCCGGAACCGCGCCCGCCGTCATCGCGGCTTTGACGGCGCCGCAATTGGTGTGACCGAGTACGAGAATGACTTCGACGCCAAGAACCGCGACGGCGTATTCAAGGCTGGCGATGATCTCGGGCGTCACCAGGTTGCCGGCCACGCGCGCAACGAAGACATCGCCGATCGTCTGGTCGAAGATCATCTCGACCGGCACGCGGGAGTCGGCACAGGCCAGGACCGCAGCGAACGGTTCCTGCTTCTCGGCGGTTCGGTTCTTGAGGACCTCGAGATCCTTCTGGATCGACGTCAGCTGGTTTGCGGCGAACCGCACGTTTCCGGCCACGAGCTCCTTGGCGGCGGCATCGGGAGTCAGATTCGACTGTGCCCGGAGCGCAGCCGGCACTGCGACGTCGAACGCGGCGGCTCCGGCCGCACCCGCGACGATCGCTCGAAGGATCGTGCGCCGGCCTGGCATCACAACTTTCGGATCTGACATGTCTCCTCCTGTTCCGGACTGGTTGGCCGGTATCAATCGGCGTCCTGCGAGCCCGCTCCCGGCCCTTGCGCCGAGGCTGCGGTCGGCGATTGGGCGTCAAGTCTAACGGGTTTCAGACCCCTCGACGCGAAGCCCGCGAGCCCGTTCTCTTCTGGCGGTAAACGAGCGGCGCCGCGTCGCGAGGACCTGCTAGGATAGCCGGCCATGTGGTCCCCGATGAACCGCGTCGTCTGCACGGTCGCGGCATTGCTCCTCGCCGGAGTCGGCATGGTTGCCGGGCAGCAATCGCAACCGATCCCCGCAGCCGCGCCTCCGCCGCCGGCGGCGACACCGGCGAACGCGCGGCCGCCGCTCGTCGAAGTGCTCTACCAGGCGGCGCGGGCGCGGACCGACGACGAGACGGGGAAGTTCCTGACCCAGGCGCGCACGCTGCTTGCGCAGGGCACCGACGTCCGGGCGGTTGACGCGGATGGCCGCAACGGCCTGCACTGGCTGTCGATCGCCTCGGGCGACGCGCGACGCGCCAGGCTTGGCGACACGTACGGGGAGCTCACCGAGACTTTGATCGAGGCCGGCGCCGAGGTCGGCAGACCCGATAACTACGGAGTCATGCCGCTCGACTGGCAGCCGCTCGCCGGCGACAGCGCGTTCGTCATGGTCATGCAGGGACAGCAGGCGCCGCGCGGAGCCACCCGGCCGCTCGGCGACCAGATTGCGACCCTGCTGGCGCGCCTCAACGCGATGAGCGCCGAAGGCAATCTCAGCGGCACTCGCAGCACGCTCGATTCGCATCTCCCGTCGCAGACGACGCTGTCGATTCGACTGACGAGCAACGTGGGCAGCCGCTCGCTGGCCGGTGACGTGGTTGACGCCGTCGTCACGGCGCCGGTAATGGTAGGTGACCAGCCGGTGATGCCGGCTGGTTCGACCGTCCGCGGCACGGTGCTGCTGGCCCGGCCGGCGCGCGACCGCTTCCACCAGTCGCAGCTCTACGTCCATTTCGGCCAGGTGCGGCCGCTCGGCACGAACGAGCCAAGCGTGCTGCGCACACGGGTTCGCGATGTCGATAACGCCCGCGAGAAGGTCCTCGACGGCTTGATCGTCGGCATTCCGCTGCCGGAGTCGAAGCTGCAGAAAATCAGCTGGGCGACCGCGACGCTGGGCTTGGTGGCCCCAGGCTCGGGCCGGCTGCTCGAGGCGCTGACCGCGGCGTTCGCGCGCACCTACTCGCGCGAGATCGTGTACGGACCCGGCGTCGAGATGACGCTGGTCGTCGACATGCCGCAGTCCCTCGTGGAACGACCGGAGAACCCGCGCGGGTGGGCGACGTTCGCGCCGACGCCTCCGCTCGAGGAGATCGTCCGCGGGCTGCCTCTCCGGAGCACGATGACGAGCGGGATCGACGCCGACGTCACCAACGTCGTATTGCTCGGTTCGGCTGCCGACGTCCAGGCCGCGTTTGCCGCGGCTGGCTGGGTGACTGCGACGAGCCAGAATCTGTCGTCGGACCTGAAGACGTTTGTCGCCACCGTCGAACAGCATCAATACAAGCACGCGCCGATGTTCGTCCTTCGACTCGAGGGCAAGGATCCGGACTACGTATTCCAGAAGCAGAACGACACTTTTGCCCGCCGCCATCACATCCGTGTCTACAAGCGCGACGGCACCATCGACGGCCAGCCGGTCTGGGCCGGGGCAGCGACGCATGACATCGGCATCGGCGTAGGCCGCGACGGCACCAGCTTCTTTCACAATATCGAGGAGCAGCTCGATCGCGAACGGACCAAGGTCCTCAATGACCTGATGTTCTCGGGCCAGGGATTGGCCTACGCGATGGTCGATCGTATCGGCGTGCCGCCGAGGCTGCGCAACGGCACCGGCGACACCATGATGACTGACGGCCGGGTCGTCGTGGTGAAGCTCGGAAACGGCGCTCCCCCGGCGGCGCCAGTCAGGTAGCTTGCCCGCCTTCGCCGCGCCCGCCGCAAGCACCGAGCTCGAGCCCGTTTACAGGCGGATCGCGCTCCGCATCATGCCGTTCCTGATCCTGCTCCACATCATCTCGTGGCTGGATCGCGTCAACATCGGGTTTGCGAAGCTGAGCATGTTGACCGACCTCGGGTTCAGCGAGGCGGTGTACGGGTTTGGCGCCGGCGTTTTCTTCCTCGGCTATCTCCTGTTCGAGGTTCCCAGCAATCTTCTGCTCCAGAAGATCGGTGCGCGGAAGACGTTTGGGAGGATCGCGCTGCTCTGGGGGATCAGCAGCATCGCGATGATGTTCGTCAGAACGGAGGGGGCGTTCTACGTTGTTCGCGTCCTGCTGGGTGCGTTCGAGGCCGGGCTCTATCCCGGCGTCATCCTGTACCTGACCTACTGGTTCCCCGCTCGCCATCGCGCCCGAATGATGGGATTTTTCATGATCGCCGGCCCGATCTCGGGCATTCTCGGCGGTCCGATCTCCGGCCTGATCATGGCGACGACGGGAGCGGAAGGCGGCCTCTCGAACTGGCAGTGGCTGTTCCTGCTGGAGGGGCTGCCCGCCGCCGCGCTGGGGCTGCTGGCCTTTGCCGTCATCGACGACACCCCGGAGCAGGCGCGATGGTTGAGCGATCGCGATAAGGCGTTCGTTGCGGCGGACCTCGGCCGGGAACGGCAGGAGGCGGGCACGCGTGTGCACAGCCTGACCGGCGCCTTCCGCTTGCCACACGTATGGCTGCTCACCGTCGTTTATTTCTGCCTGGTGAGCGCCAATCCAACGCTCGGGTTCTGGGGGCCGACCATCATCAACGGGCTCGGTGTCTCCAACCACCTCTCGATCGGTCTGCTATCGGCGATCCCGTCCATCGTCGCGGTGTTGGCGTCGGTTGTCGTGAGCCGCCACTCCGACCGCACCCTCGAGCGTCGCTGGCATGCTGCGCTCTCGTGTGTCGCCGCCGCTGTCGGGCTGATCCTGATCGGCGTCGGTGCGAGCACACCGCCGCTGGCGTTTGCGGCGCTGGTGCTGGCCCAGGCCGCCGTGATCGCGGCGTTCGCGCCGTTCTGGCAGATGCCGACCCTGCTCCTGGCCGGCACGGCTGCGGCGGGTGGCATCGCTCTGATCAATTCGATCGGCAACTTGTCTGGCTGGCTCGGCCCGTTCGTCGTCGGATGGCTGAGAGACCTCACGGGCAGCACGTCGAGCGGTCTTTACGTCGTGGCCGGCCTCGAGCTCGCGGCGGCCTTCTTGATCGTGCGATTCATGCCACGCGGCCGGACCGAACCGCCGGTCGATCCGGGTACGGCCTCGCTATAATCCCGTCCACGCATGATCGCTCGGCGCACCTTCCTGGAAATCACGGCTGGCACTGCTGCGGCCGCCGTAGCGGGGGCCTGCCGGACCTCGTCGCCATCGGACCGCGCCGCCGCCCGGCTGCGCGTCATGCTGAACGGCGGGATCTACGAAGAGCTGGCACGGCGGCTGGTCATCGAGCCGTTCGAGAGGGAAGCCGGCGCCCGCGTTGATGTCGTGCCCGCATCGGCGGCCCAGATCGTGACCCGGCTCATGGCAGAGCGCGCGGCGCCGTCGGTCGACGTGGTGATCGTCGATCAGCTCGTGATGGGAAGAGCCATCGACGAAGGGCTGTTCGAACGCATTGACCCCGGCAACGTTCCGCACATGCGCGATCTCGCGCCCGAGGCGATCGACCCTCGCGGATTCGGGCCGGTGGTCCACAGCCACAACCTGGTGCTTGGTTTCAACACCAAGCTGCTGTCCACCGATCCGCCGAGGGCATGGGCGGATCTATGGGATGCACGGTTCAAGGGCCTTGTCGTGCCGGGCGCGATCGGGCTCACCCCGGGACTGTTGTTCCTGCTCGAAGCGAATGCGCTGAACGGCGGCACCTACGAGAACCTCGATCCCGGTTTCGCTGCCCTCGCGCGGCTCCGGCCCAACCTGCGCAAGTACTTCCAGAACATCGGCGAGGTACGGCCGCTCGTCAGCCAGGACAACGTCATCGTCGCGATCAGCAGCAACATGCTGCAGGTTGAGATCGCGCAGGGGAGCCCGGTCGGGATGGTGTTTCCCGAAGAGGGGTGCCTCGCCTCACCGGCGGTGGCCCAGGTGGTCCGCGGCACTCGCGCCAAAGAGCTCGCCGAGCGATTCGTCAATCGCTACCTCGACCCGCAGGTGCAGCTCGCCTGGGCGCGTGAGTACAACGTCAGCGTGTTCAATGAGAAAGCCGCCGTTCCGGAGGATGTGCTGGCCCGCATCGCGAACAAGGTGGTGTTCTTCGACGCGAACGAAGTCAGCCGCCGGCGCGAGGCCTGGGTGGACCGCTGGATGCGCGAGGTCCGAGGCTGATTTGGCCGGCGTCCGTCTCGAAGATCTTCACAAGACATTCGGCTCGCAGCCGGTCCTCGATATCGACGAACTCGAGATTGCCGATGGCGAGTTCTTCTCGCTGCTCGGCCCGAGTGGATGCGGGAAGACAACGACGCTACGCTCGATAGCCGGGCTGGTCGAGCCAGATCGCGGGCGCATTGTCATCGGCGGACGCGACATGCGCGGCGTCCCCACGTTCCGTCGTAACCTCGGGATGGTCTTCCAGAAATACGCGCTGTTCCCGCATCTGACAGTCGGCGAGAACGTGTCGTACGGGTTGGAGGAGCGAGGTGTCGGGCGAAGCGAGATCGCACGCAGCGTGGCGGAGTCACTCTCTCTGGTGGCGCTGGCGGACTGTGAGGATCGCTATCCGCACCAGCTCTCCGGCGGACAGCAGCAGCGCGTAGCCATGGCACGGGCAGTGGTCTATCGGCCCGACGTGCTGTTGCTCGACGAACCGCTCAGCAATCTCGACGTGAAGCTTCGAGTGGCGATGCGCGCGGAGCTGAAGCGCCTGCAGCAGGCACTCGGCATCACCACCGTGTTCGTCACCCACGACCAGCACGAAGCACTGGCGCTGTCGGACCGCATCGCGGTGATGCGCGACGGGCGGATCGAGCAGGTCGGCACGCCCGAAGAGATTTACCAGCATCCGCGGTCACCGTTCGTCGCCGACTTCGTCGGGTCGACAAACCTGCTGGATGGCGTGGTTCACGCGGTCGATGGCCACGCTGGTACGGTCGTCGTCCGAATCGGCGACCAGCTGGTGAGCGCCAAGGGTACGCACGGCATTGCGGTTGGTGCGTCCGTTCGAGTTGCCGTGAAGCCGGAACGTGTCGCTCTGATACCTGGCGGCACCCGGCCCGCAGACGACAGCGATGGATTGCCGGCCGAGATCGAGTCGGTGGCCTACCTCGGCTCGTTCTACAGCTACATCGTCGCGGTCGGACCGCAGCGGATTGAAGCTCGCTGTGGCGAGCCGCTCCTCGACAGCGGCAGGCCGGCGATCGCGGGTGCGCACGTCTGGCTGCGCTTCAGTCCCGATGCCGCGAGGCTGTTCGCATGAAGAGTCCGGCGGCTGGATCGCGAGTCGTCGGGTTCGCGTATCTGCTGGCGCCCTTGACCGTGCTGACGGTTCTGTTTATCGCGCCGCTCGCCGTGATGGTCGCCCAGAGCGTGCTCGCGGATACCCGCGGCGGGTTCACCCTTGCCCATTACGCGCGCTTTTTTGGCGACAGCTACTATCTCTCGGGCTTGCTCGCGACGTTCGGCGTGGCACTCCTGGTCACGGCGATCACGGTGGTTGCGTCGTACCCGCTCGCCTACACCTACTGGCAGGCCAGTCGGCGCCTGCGCGCCGTGCTCGTCATCCTGCTGCTCTCACCGTTCTACGCCAACGTCGTGGTCAAGGTCTTCGGCTGGATGGTCGTGCTGTCGCGAACCGGCCCGCTGAACACGTGGCTGCAGGCGCTCGGCGCCATCGACCGTCCGATCGACTTCATGGATGGCTACGCGGCCGTCGTCTTCGTGAGCGTGCACCGATCGCTGCCGTTCATGGTGCTGCTGCTTGCCGGCGCCCTGGCGCGCATCGATCCCGACCTGCTCGAGGCCGCACGGGTGTGTGGCGCCGACACCCGCCGGGTCTTCCGCACGGTGATCCTGCCGCTCACCATCCCTGGCGCCCTGGCCGGCGGCATCCTCGTGTTCAGTCTGACCGTTGCCGCGTTCGTTGTTCCGATGCTGGTTGGCGGCAGCATCGCCGGCAGGTTCCTGCCGGTTCTCATGTACCAGCAGATCACCATCGCGCAGAACTGGGCCTTTGGCGCGGCAATTGGCGCGATCCTGCTCGCGACGTCGATGATCAGCATCGCGCTCGCCAACCGCGCGGTCCGAGCCGCCAGGCTTGGCCGGATCATGAGCGAGCGATTCGGTGGCTAAGCGGCTCCTGGCGCTGTACAACGTTGCGGGCTACGTCTTTCTGCTCGCCCCGATCGCGGTGGTGATGGTCTGGTCGTTCAGCGATTCGACAACCCTGACGTTTCCGCCCCAAGGCTGGTCGCTGCGCTGGTTTCGATACCTGGCCGGCCGCGACGAGTTCATCGACGCGGCGGTGGTCAGCGCTCAAGTTGCGATTGTGTCGTCGGTCGGCGCCGTGGCACTCGGCATGCTCGCCTCGCTGGCCCTCGTGAGACAGCGCGTTCCGGGGCGGGCCGCGATCGAGGCCCTGCTGATGGGGCCATTGGTGCTGCCGGGCATCATCACCGGCGTCGCGCTTCTTCAGTTCTTCACGATCATCGGCCTGCTCCAATCGTTCGAACGTCTGCTGCTGGCACACCTCGTGATCTGCACGCCGTACGCAATCAAAAGCATCAGTGCCTGCCTGTACGGCATCGATCCGTCACTGGAGGAGGCCTCGCGGACGCTGGGAGCCGGGCCCTGGCGCACCTTCAGGCGCGTGCTCCTGCCGCTGCTCCGCCCGGGGTTGATGGCCGCGTTCATCTTCTCGTTCGTCACCTCCTTCGACAACGTCGTGGTGTCGATCTACCTCATCGGCGCTGACACAGTGACCCTGCCGGTGCGAATCCTCACCTATGTCGAGTGGCAGTTCGATCCATCCATCGCCGCGATTTCGACGATTTTCATCGCCGTCACCACGGTGATGGTGATTGTGAGCGAAAGAATCACCGGGGGTGGCGGCGGCGCCTGGGCCGAGCCCTCACGCCGATAGCCGGAACAGCCGGCGGGCATTGTCCTCGAAGATCTTCTGCGTGTTCGCTCCGATCGGCATCGCCTCGACGGCCGGGATCGTCTCGCGGTAGACGCGTTCACCCAGCTCGTCGTCGTAGGGGCTGTCGGTCGCGAACACCATCCGATCCGGTCCGAAGAATTCGTAGGCGCACATCAGCGCGGCGGTATTCCCCTGGATGGCGGTGTCGCAATAGAACGACCGGTAGTAATCGATTGGCGCACGGGTGAGCGTCTGCCCGTCGTGGTCATAGTTCATGCGCCGCTCGTTGAATTCCCAGGCCAGCTCGATGCGCTTGTGGAAGAAGGGAATGAGGCCGCCGGCGTGGTGGGTGACGATCTTCAGCTTCGGATAACGCTCGAGCACGCCGCCAAATGCGAGCCGGGCCATCGCCTTGGAGGTTTCGAACGGCCAGCCGAAGTTCGTGTAGATCAGAAACTTCGATTTCGGCTCGCCAGGATAATCAGCCGTCGTGTTCGTGCGCCGCGGATGGAGCAGAATCGGCAGGTCGTAGTCCTGCATCTGCTCGTAAAGGGGCCAGAACTCCGGGGCGTCGACCGGCTTGCCGTTGATGTCGGTGAAGATCTCGACGCCGCAGAAACCCAGTTGGCGAATCGCACGGTCGGCCTCGCGCAGGGCCGCGTCGACATCGTTCATCGGCAGGCACGCGGCGGCCGCGATGAAACGATCGGGATGCTTGGCGACCAGCGCGGCCATCTCGTCGTTGGCAATCTGCGCCAACTCCACGCTATCGTGCGGCTCGGTGATGCTCTCGACATTCGGACCGGCGATGGTCAGGAGCTGACGCACGTCGGGGTACTTGTCGAGGATGCGGAAGCGGACGTCGAGATCGGTGAGACCCGGGTTGGCACTGTAATACCGGGCGTACTGGGTGCCGAACGACGATCCGGCACGGCGATTTCGCTCAGAAAGATAGCGGGGCGGCAGCAAGTGGCAGAAGACATCGACCTTCATCGTGAAGCGCGATCATACGATGAGTATCAATTTGACCTCCACGGTATGCGCCGAGTAGCCTTCACCGGGAATTGAACAGGAGGATCGGATGCCAGCGGATGCGCCCCAACCATATGGTGCCCCTATCGATCTCGAGCTTGCGAAAAAGGTCGCGGCGCCCGCTGTGGCCGAAGCCGCCAGGAACAATTGGGCGATGGCCGTCGCTGTCGTGGACGGCGCTGGTGACCTGGTCTATTTCGAACGAATGAACGCGACGCAGGCCGGCAGCGTCATCATCGCCATCGACAAGGCGCGCTCGGCGGCACGGTTCAAACGTCCGACCAAGGCATTTCAAGAACTGCTGGCAACCGGCGGCGATGGGTGGCGCGTTCTGGGACTCGCAGGCGCGGTACCAGTCGAAGGTGGCGTCCCGATTGTCATCGACGGCAAAATTGTTGGAGCGGTTGGCGTCTCAGGGGGCACC
Source organism: uncultured Acidobacteriota bacterium (assembly GCA_963709325.1). Taxonomy (GTDB): domain Bacteria; phylum Acidobacteriota; class Vicinamibacteria; order Vicinamibacterales; family UBA2999; genus VFZN01. Next base: position 4,323,213 of record CAVPVV010000003.1, read on the forward strand.
AGCCCGCAGGATGGCCAGTGCGCCCGGGCCGGTGCCGAGGCAATTGTGACGGTGTAACCGGGAAAGCCGTGTTTTTTCTTGACTTGTGCCTTCTGCCTTCTGCCTTCAGGTTGCTGGCCCTGTCAGCAACCTGCTAGGACCTGACTCGTTCCGCTGAACGATTCCTTGCAAGGCGCTCGTCGACAAGCGTAACGATCTCGTCGAGCGTGTCGAATTGGCGTCCTTGTTGGCCGGCGATCCGCCGAACCAGACAGTCGACACGCTCGATGTGCTCGGCTCCGCCGAACAGGGCGCGCGCGGCGGACGAGGCCTTGCCAAGGCCTTCGGCCGCCTTGGCGTACTTCTCGAACGGGACGAGGTCGTCATCGTTGGCGCCGAGAGACGTGCACAGTTCAGAAACCCAGTCGTAGACCTCGCGCGACTTCTCGACGTTCGCATGGACCGCCTCGCGGATCGGGATCATGTCGTCCCGCCGGATGCAACGATAGTTGCCCGCCATCAACATCGGCCATTTGGCGAGCGGCACAAAGATGGAGTCGTGGACCTTGAGCTTCACCGGAACTTCGATGGGACCATCGCCCGGGTCGAATCGCGCCGCCTCGATGTCGGCCTCGAGATTTCGCAGGAGAGCTGTCGGCTCGGCTCGGTCGAAGCGCGCCGCCTTGAAGTTGGTCGGCAATCCGACGTGGAGGACGTTCTTGGGTTGATCCGGCGGCCGGAAGGCCTGCGGATCGGGACTCGCCAGCGTAGTCAGCGCCGGATCGAAGTTCTTCCACAGGCCGGGATCCGCGTAGCATGCCTCGAGCGCGTCGGTCGAGAGTCCGGGTATGCGCTTGAGGTACGGGAGCGGCGGCATGTTCATGATTGCCAGGCAGGGCTTGCCGGACCGAGCGACACGCTCGGTGAGATCGCGCACGCCGCTCGCGGCGTATTGGGCTTCCTGCATGCCAAGCACGATCAAGTCGAACTGACTTGGATCGACTTCGTCCGGAGTGGCCGCCGACAGTGTCCCGGACAGCTGCGTCGATGCAACATCGAGCGGCGTGGCGCGACCCTTGATCGGGAAGCGAACGATCGTCCCCTCACGATTGATCAACTCGGCCGTCGACTTGGTGCACACCATCGACACGCGATGGCCGGCCATCAACAGCTTGGTTGCGAATAGCGAGCCGTAGGAAGCCCCGAGAATGAGTACCTGGTATGTCACGGTTCGACCTCAGATCGCGCCTTGTTGACGTGCCGCCTCGATATCTTCGTCGTTGAGGCCCAGCAGGGCGCGGAGCACTTCGTCGGTGTGTTCGCCGTAGAGCGGCGATCGCTGCACTTCGGTCGGTGAATCCGAGAGTTTGATCGGGTTGCCAACGGTCAGATACTTACCGCGTTTCGGATGGTCGACTTCGACGACGGTCCCGGTGTTGCGAAGGGAGGGTTCCTCGGCGAGCTCCTTCATCGAGAGAATCGGGCCGCACGGAACGTTCAGCGGGTTGAGTGTCGCCATCACCTCCATCTTGTCCATGGTCATGGTCCACTTCTCGATTTCACTGAACACGTGAGTCAGTCTGGGCAGCCGCGCGTCTGGCGTATTGAAGTTGGGATCGTCCAGCCAATCGGCATGGCCAATCACTTTGGCGAGCGTCGGAAACGCCTGCACCTGCGCGATGACATAGATGTACGCGTCCGGATCGGTCTCCCACCCCTTGCACTTGACGATCGAGCCCGGGTGGCCTCCACCGGAGGCGTTGCCGGCGCGAGGAACCGCATCGCCGAAGGTTCCGTTGGGGAACTGGGGATACTCCTTGAGCGGGCCGTGGGCCAGCCGCTGTTGATCGCGTAACTTGACCCGGCAGAGGTTCAGCACCGCGTCCTGCATCGCACAGGTGACCCGCTGACCGCGTCCGCTCTTTTCGCGCTGGAAGAGAGCGGCCAGGATTCCGGCCACCAGGTGGATGCCGGTGCCGGAATCGCCGATCTGGGCGCCGGTCACCAGAGGGACGCGATCGATTTCCCCGGTCGTGGAAGCCGCGCCGCCCGTGCACTGGGCCACGTTCTCATAGACCTTGCAGTCCTCGTAGGGGCCGGGTCCGAAGCCCTTGACCGAGGCGTAGATCATTCGCGGATTGATTTCCTGAATTTTCTTCCACGGAAAGCCCATGCGATCGATCGCGCCGGGCGCGTAGTTCTCCACCATCACGTCAGACTTCTCGATGAGCTTCGCGAAGATCTTGTTGCCGGCTTCGGTCTTTGGATTCAGCGTGATGGCGCGCTTGTTCGCGTTCAACATCGTGAAGTACAAGCTGTCGACACCCGGAATGTCGCGCAGTTGGCCGCGCGTCGGATCGCCCTCACCAGGTCGCTCGACCTTGATGACGTCGGCGCCGAACCAGGCCAGAATCTGAGTGCAGGTCGGTCCCGACTGCACGTGCGTCATATCCAGAATGCGAACACCGTCGAGCGCTTTCCCCATACCGCCGTCTCTCCTTGAAATTTCGACTTCAGGAAGCAGGAGATTCTATCTCACAGGGAAGGCTCGAGAACAGTCGCGTGAAATGCGCTGTGCCAGGTCCTCGCCGGCCACCAGTTCCATCACGATGCCCAGGCTGACACCAGCGCCAGGGCTGCCGATCTCCGCGCTCGCGAACACCTGTGCGATATGCGATGATTCGGCGAAGCGAGCGTTTTCGCTTCGCGCTCGAAGCGCGTCAATCGAGCGGGCTCGCTGGCAAACGCTTCAGGCAGGACCTTGAGCGCAACGTCGCGATCGAGCTTGGTATCGCGGGCGCGATAGACCGCGCCGATTCCGCCTTCACCGAGAAGGCCGACCACTGCATACGGGCCGCGGCGCGCCGGCCGCTAAGCTCATCCGCGGGTCGAATTATGGCCCAGATCCGCTCGGTTGGCTCCGCCGCTATACTCTCTGCGCCAGGAGGTCCTCATGCGACCCGCGTCCTCTCTACTGCTGGCGCTCGCGGTTTCAGCCGTTCCGTCCGTCTGCGCAGACGCGCAACCACCGCGTCCGGCGACCACCGCGGCGGCGCCGCTCGATTACGGGTTTTTCAAAGCGAGGGTGCAGCCGATCTTTCTCGCGAAGCGCCCCGGCCACGCGCGCTGCATCTCGTGCCACACGATGCGCATGCCGCAGCTGCAGCCGCTCGCGCCGGGCAGTCCGCCGTGGGACGAAGCCGCCTCGCGGAAGAACTTTGAATCGATTCAGCAAGTGGCAAAGGCGGGCAATCTCAAGAGCCCGCTGCTCGTCCATCCGCTCGAGGAAAACGCCGGCGGCGACTTCTATCACAGCGGCGGCAAGCACTTCACGTCGCAGAACGATCCGGAGTGGCAGACGCTGAAGGCGTTTGTGATGGGACAGACACTGGGCGGCACCAAATAGAGGTTGATCATGATCAATCGAGACGTGATCGGACGGTTCAGCGCGATAGCGGTGATCGTGAGCTGCGCGCTGCCGCTGTCGGCGCAGCAGAAGGTGCGCATCATCCAGACGAATAGCGCGGGCGACAACGTCCACATCATCGATCCAGCGACCAACAAGGTGGTCGGCGTGATCGAAGGAATCGAGGTTGGCCACGGTGCCGGCACGTCGCCCGATGGCACGCGCATTTACGTCAGCGACGAGGCGATGAGCACGCTCGACTTCGTCGATGCGAAGACGCTGAAAGTGATCAAGCAGGTGCCGCTGAGCGGTCATCCCAACAACATGGCGGTCGGCAAGGACGGCAAGCGCGTCTACGTCGGGATCATTCAGGAGCCAGGCGGCATTGACGTGATCGACACGTCGACCATGAAAAACGTCAAGACGATTCCGACCAAGGGCACGATTCACAACGCCTACGTCACGCCGGATGGCAAGTATGTCATCGCGGGATCCATCGCGGGCAAGACGATCAACGTGATTGACGCGGCGACCGAACAGCCGGCGTGGACGATCGACATGGACCTCGGCGTTCGGCCGATGACGTTCAACTGGAACCCTGACGGCTCGACGAAGTGGATTTTCGCCCAGCTGAGCGGCTTCAACGGCTTCGCGGTTGTCGACTTTGCGACGCGCAAAGAGATCCATCGGATCAAGAATCCCGATCTGCCGCCGGGGAAAGCGACCGTGCCTGAGGGCTCCGATCCATCGCATGGCATGGCAGTAACCGCAGACGGCAAGACGCTGGTTGTCTGCAGCCGCTTGAACAATCACCTGTATTTCTATTCCCTGCCCGATCTGAAGGCGCTCGGCGGCGCGGAGCTTGGCGGCAAGGGCGCAGGCTGGGTGACGCTCACGCCCGATGGCAAGACGGCATACGTCGCGAATCCTGTGACCAATGACGTCTCGGTCGTCGACGTGACAGCGATGAAAGAAGTCGCGCGGATTCCGGTGGGATTCGTTCCGAAACGCAATGTCACCGGGATGCTGCAGTATTAGGCCGGGTGATCGGCTTGGCAAAAACGGCGTTCAGATCGGTGGACGAGTACATCGCGTCGAAGCCGAAAGACGTGCGCGTGGTCCTCAGGCGCGTCCGCAGCGCGATCCGGACGGCCGTACCCGCCGCGGAGGAAACGCTCTCGTATCAGATGCCCATGTATACGCTCGACGGTGTGCCGGTGCTCTATTTCGCCGGCTGGAAACACCACTATTCGCTGTATCCCGCGAGCGACGCTCTCGTCGCGGCGTTCCGGGACGAGCTCGCCAGGTATCAGCGCACCAGGGCCACGATCAGGTTCCCGCTGTCCGAGCCGGTTCCTGAGCCGCTGATCGAACGTATCGCCAGGTTCCGCGCCGAGCAGCTTGCCACGCGCGACAAACGGAACGGCGCCCGGAAGACTGGGCGGCAGGCTCAACTCGACCGCGTCAGGCGTTTCTGCGCCGCGCTGCCGAATATTACGGAAAAGCCCTCGCACGGTACGCCGGCGTTCTTCGTCGAGAAGGACAAAGGTGTGTTCGCGATGTTTGCCGACAACCACCATGAGGATGGTCATCTCGCGGTGTGGCTGCCCGTGCCCGAGGGCGTTCAGTCGGCGCTGATCGAGGAGGAGCCGGCGACGTATTTCAAGCCGGCTTATGTCGGGCCGAGTGGCTGGGTTGGGATTGAACTGGCGCGCGTCGGCGACGATGCACTCGAGGGGCATCTGCGCGAGGCGTGGCAGTTGGTGGCGCGCAAGGTGAAGTCACGGACGGCGGGTTCCGCAGCCGGTTGCGGTCGCGACCCTAGCGGTATAGATGCCACTGCCGCCACCGTCGCGCCTTTGGCGCTATGGTGGGCGGCCTCCGCCTGAGTCATGAGCGGAGGTTGGTGGACCTGACCGGGATCGAACCGGTGACCTCCTGAATGCCATTCAGGCGCGCTCCCAGCTGCGCCACAGGCCCACTCTAGGAAGACTGCTATCGTAACCCGCCGCGGGCCGGCCGATCAAGGCTGGCCGGCGCAGGGACAGCGCGGCTCGCCGCGGCCGGCGACTGGAGCGGTGCCGGCGTCGAAACCATCGAAAGCCAGTTGGTCAGCGCGAGCGCCGCCTCGTCCGAGGTCGCGCCGTAAAACGGCATCAGCGAGGTCGGCATTCCGGGCAGCCGCGCAATCTGCGCGCGCCACCGGGCCGTTGACACCAGCGTCACCTCGATGACATACGTGCGGCCGGCGATCGAACGTTCGTAACGACAGTGTTTCACGTGTGTCGCGCTGATGAAAAAAGGGAGTAGCGATTCTATTTGCCTCGCGGCGACAATCAAGCGAAGCGGCGTACGAAATGCCCCATCGCGCGTGGTGGGGCACCGGAGTACCGTGGAAACACCCGCAAGAATTAATATTTCTGTCGTGCCGTTCACAGCCTTTCGACGGCTCATCCACAGCTTTTCCACAGGTCGCCTGGTGAGCGCCCTCGCCGTGGCGCTGCTGGTGTGCGTGGCCGCACCTGCACCGGCGCAGCAGCCCGGCCTGCTGTTCCGCGTGTTCCTCACCGACGGGCGGGTCCTCACGTCGTACGGCGAGTGGGCCCGTCTCGAGGACCGCGTCGTGCTCTCGATGCCGATGCGGCGCGGCGATCCCGCCGCCGAACTGCACCTGGTCAGCATCCCAGCCTCGCAGGTGGACTGGGAACGGACCGAGCGGTACGCCGCCGCCGCTCGCGCCCAGGCCTACGCCGGGACACGCGGCGAAGCCGACTTCGAGCGTCTCAGCAACGAGGTCGCCGATACGCTCAATGCGATCGCCACGATCAAGGATCCAGCCGAGCGGCTGGCCCGCGCCGAGGCGGCCCGCCGGACGCTGACCCAATGGCCCGGTGCGCATTTCGGCTACCGTGCCGCCGAGGTGAAGGAAGTGCTCGGGATGCTCGACGAGGTGATCATCGACCTGCGCGCCTCGGCCGGCGGATCCGCCACGGAGCTGACGCTGATCGCGCCGCCGGTCGCGCCGCCCGATGAGCCGCTGCTCCCCGAGCCCTCTGAAGCGGAGATGGCCGAACAGCTCCTGACCGCCGCGGACCTTGCCGAGACGCCAGTGGAACGGAGCGCGATGCTGCAGACGCTGCTCGGGTTCCTCGATCGGGTCGCGAACCTCCTGCCCGAGGCGTGGGCGAACCTGACGCGCCTGCGCACCGAGGCACTCGTCGCCGAGGAGCAGCGCGTCGACGCGGCCTACGCGAAGCTTCGGACGACGAGCCTGGCGGCATCGGCGCGGAGCACGGCGCGCGCTGACGTTCGCGGCATGGAGAAGCTCCGCAGCGCGGTCCGGGAAGCCGACGTCAAGCTCGGTCAGCGCCGTCCGGCCGAGGTCCAGAGCCTGCTGGACACGCTCGAAAGCGAGCTTGCGTCCGCCCGCGCCGTGCAGCTGGCCCGTGATCAGTGGGATCTGCGGGCCCCCGCCGCGCGCCAGTACCGTCGGGCGCTCACCGTCTCGCTCCGCGCCATCACCCGCACCACGCCGGCGCTCGAGGACGTTCGCGCCCAGGCCGGGCCGCCAGCGAAACGACTGCCGGCGATCATCGAAGACTGGCGTCGCGACCGCACGCGCCTCGATCGGATCTCGCCGCCGCTCGACCTCCAGCCCGTGCACGCGCTGTTCAGAAGCGCATGGGATATGGGCGAACAGGCGCTGTCGCTGCGGCTGTCGGCCGCGTCACTCAACGACTCCGCCCGTGCGCAGCAGGCGTCGTCAGCGGCCGCCGGCGCGCTGATGCTGCTGGCTCGCGCGCGCGCCGACCTCGACGCCGCACTGACTCCGCCCAAGCCCCCTGCTCCGTGATCAATCCACGCCGGACACGGCTGCTCCGGGTCCCGGCCTTACGCGGGCTGCAGGACGTCCTGACGGCAACGATCGGGACCCTGGACGCCGAGACCGCCGCAGATTCGTTCGTGCTGGTCCCGACCCGCGCCGCCGCCGAGCAGCTGCGTCGAACGGCCGAGGATCGCCTGCTCATTACCCGGCCGATGCTGTTCTGGCCGCTCAGCGGCCCGCGTGCCGACCTCTACCGGGAGCTCGGCGACCGCGCCCCGACATCACGCACGTTGCTTTCCGCCTTCGATCGCGAAGTGCTGTTCGGGCGTCTGGCGCGCGCGGCTGTTCAATCCGGCATCGACGCGCCTTTCGCGCTCCGCCCCGCCATCGTCGCGGAAATCGTCGGACTGTACGATCTGATTCGGCGGCAGGCCCGGAGCATTGGCGACTTCGACCGCAACCTGCGCGCCGAGCTCGAGCCGGCCGCGGACACCGATCGCGGCGCGGCGCAGCTGCTGTTGCAGACCGAGTTTCTCTCCGCGGTGTTTGCCGCCTACGAGCAGCACCTTGCCGCGCGTGGCCTGTTCGACGAGCACCGCCTCCACGCCGAGTTGCAGGCCGCGGCGGCGCCGCGGCCTCTTCGCCATGTGATCGTCACCGTCGGCGATCGGATTGCCGACGCCGACGGCTTGTGGCCGACCGACTTCACGTTGCTTTCAACCATCCCCGGCCTCGAGGCCATCGACGTGATTGCAACGGAAGCGATGCTGGCCGCCGGCTTCCTCGAACGCATTCACGCAGCACTCCCCGGGCTCGAGGAAGTCAGTGACGCGGCCAGGCCGTATCGCGACACGCCGGCGGTTACCTTCCCGCGCCTGGTCGTGGCGGCGCCGGAGCAGCTGGTGGGATCCGCCCGCGATCGCGAGGAGGAACTGGCGACTGTCGCGAAACGGATCAAGGCGCTGCGTCGCCTGGGAGATCCGACGCCGCTCTCGCGCCAGGCCCTGATCGTGCGACGGCCCCTTCCATATCTGTACCTCGCGCGATCCGTCTTTGGGGGCGCGGGCATTCCATTCGAGACGCTCGATACGCTGCCGCTCGCCGCGGAGCCGTACGCGGCGGCGCTCGATCTCGTCCTGGACGCACCGGTGTCCGGGTTCTCGCGAACGTCGCTGATCGCGCTGCTGAGGTCGCCGCATTTTCGATTCGAGGTCGAGTCAGCCGAGCCGAGCGAGGCATCTATTTCAGCGCTCGATCGGGCGCTGGCCGACACGCGTTATCTCGGTGGACTCGACCGGCTGGCGTCGTTGGAGACCGCTTGGAGAGACGAGGCCGGTGCGGGACGGGAGTTCGAGCGCCGTCGCCGGGCGCGTCCTGCGCTCGCCGCCGCACTTGCGGCCGCCCGCGAGCTGGCCGGGCTTGCGGAGCACCGCCCCATCCTCGAACAGCTCGAGGCAGTGCGCCGGTTCGTCCGCGAGCACCACCGTGAACTCGTTGCCGGCGACGCGGAACGAAATACCCGCGTGCGGAGCGCGGTCATGACCGCGCTCGAATCGCTGGCGCGCGCCTACGCCGGACACGACCCCGACGCAGAAGCATCCGGGATCGAGCTCTCGTCCACCATCCGGCGGTGGCTGGGCGCGCAGACCTTCGCCGTGCGGACCGGTGACGCCGGGATTCGCGTGCTCGACGCGCAGGCCGCGAAGTACGCCGACGTGGACGACGCTCAGTTGCTGGGCCTCGTGGAGGGGGAGTGGCCTGAACCCGTGCGACGGAGCATCTTCTATCCGCCGGTCCTGCTCGGGCTGCTGGAGCCGGCGCCGGCGGCGGAGGACCCGAATCGGCGCGAGAGCGAGACGATGGCCGCGGCGCGGGCGGCTTTCCTCGATCTGATGGCCCTGGCGCGAGACCGCGTGCGGGCGTCCGCGTTCGCCCTGGAATCCGATGCGGTTGTCGAGCCGTCGCCGTTGGTCGACGATCTGGCGACGCTCGGCTTCGAGCTCGAGGTCGAGGCCGCGAGTCCCGCCGCGGCGGTCTTCGCGGACGAAGCGCTGCTCGCTTCGCCGCCGGTGCTCGATGCGCTGCCGCCACTCGCGCGCGCCTGGTCCGCGGTGCGTCAGCACGCTCCAATCCCCGGCGACCGCCGCTACCTTGGGGAAGCCGGTTCGTGGCGGCTATCGCGCGTCAGCGTCAGCCGAATCGACCGCTACCTGAAATGCCCGTTCCAGTTCTTCGCGTCCGAAGTACTGGGCCTCGAGGAGGAGCCGGAAGACGGCGATCTGCCGCCGCCCTGGGAGCGCGGCCGCTTCCTCCATGCCATCTTCGAATCGTTCTTCCGCGAGTGGCAGCAGCGAGGACGGGGCCGCATTACGCCCGCGCACGTGGCCGAGGCGCGGACCCTGCTCGTCGAGATTTGCGAGCGGTCGCTGGCCTCGTTGCCTGCTCAAGAAGCGGCGCTCGAGCGGCCGCGGCTCTACGGCTCCGCCGTCAGCTCCGGGATTGTCGAGCGCGTGTTGACGATGGAAGCCGAACGGACGGCCGACGTCGAGCGCCGCCTGATCGAATTCGAGCTCGACGCCGCATTCTCGTTTCGCGCCCCCGGCGACGCGCCGTCGCGCGACGTGCGGCTCCGCGCCAAGATCGATCGCGTCGATCTTCTCGAGGGCGGCAGATTCCGGGTCATCGACTACAAGTCGAAGCTCGTACCCGATCCGAAGCGAACCGTGCAGCTCCAGATCTACACGTCGGCCGTGGCCCAGCAGCTTCGCCGTGCCGGCGATGCGAGAGAAGCGGCGGAAGCCTTTTATCTGTCGCTGGAAGGAGAGAGCGCGATCAAATCGCTTCGTGCCGCGAAGGGACAGAGCATTGACGACGTGCTCCGGGACGCGGAGCAGCGCCTGGTGAGGGCAATGGACGACATGACGGCCGGCCACTTCCCGGCTCGGCCGACGCCGCGCTCGTTGTGCGCCCAATGCCCGTTCGATACGGTCTGCCGCAAGCAGTTCGTGGAGCTCGACGGTGACTGAGCAACGACGCCTGGACTTCGATGCTGCCGGAGAGGCGGTCGATCCGTTGATCGAGCGGGATCGCGCGGCCCGCATCCAGGCCACCGACCCGCGGCGGAACGTCGCGCTCGAGGCATCGGCCGGCACCGGCAAGACGCGGGTCCTGGTGGACCGCTACGTGCGGCTCGTCGTCGAGGCGGGCGTGCATCCGCGGCACATCCTGGCGATGACCTTCACCCGCAAGGCGGCCGCCGAGATGCGTCAGCGGGTGATCGACACGCTGCGGACGCGACATCGGGAAGGCTCGCTTGCCGGCGCCCGCTGGCGCGCGGTCCGTGAGGCGTTCCCGGAGATCACGATCAACACCATTGACGCGTTCTGCCTGTCGCTGCTGCACGAGTTCCCGCTCGAAGCCGGCGTCGATCCCGCCTTCGAACTCGCCGACGAGACCGAGACGCCGCGACTGGTCAACGCGGCCATCGATCGTGCGCTTCGCATCGGACGCACATTGGCCCAGCGCGATGCCGACGTCGCGCTGGTGTTTGCCGATCTTGGCGAGATCGCCCTGCGCCGCGGGCTGGCAGCCCTGCTCGACCGCCGGCTGGTGGCCGGCCCGGCGCTGGCTCGCTTCCTCAACCGCGCCGACATGACCATCGAGGACGCCTGCGCCGGGCTCCATAACACGCTCGCCGAAATGTTCGCGCGGCTTCCGGGCGGCGTCCGCGGCTTCGTCGATCGCGGCCCGGTCACGCCTGCGTTCGTCCTGCTGGCCTCCGATCTCGATCTGCTGGCCGCCGACCGGCCTCCCGCGCCCGAGCGCCTCCGGGCGCTTCTCGATCGCCTGCGCCCGCACGTGCTTACCGGCGAGGATCAGCCGCGGCAGAAGGTCAGCCAGCGCAAGGCCGACTTCAGATCCGACGCTGACTACGAGGCGCACAAAGCCATGGTGCTGGCGCTGGGGCCGCCCGTGGCCGACGCACTCACCGCGTTCAACCGCGATCTCAACGTTGTCATGGCGCGCGGCGCACAGCGGCTGTTCGCCATTGCTGCCAGTGAATATCGGCGGCTGCTCGACAAGCAGGGCGTGCTGGATTTCTCCGACGTGCTGGAGCGCGCGCTGGCGCTGCTCGAACGGCGGGATGAGTTCTCGCGGAGCCGGTTCAAGCTCGAGTCGCGGTATCAGCATCTGCTGGTTGACGAGTTCCAGGACACCAGTCGTGCCCAATGGCGGCTGGTCCGCGAGTTGACATCGGCGTGGACCGAAGGCGCGGGCGCCACCGACGCCGCGGTGCCGCCGTCGATCTTCATCGTCGGGGATCGAAAGCAGTCGATCTACGGGTTCCGCGACGCCGAAGTCGCCGTGCTCGAAGAGGCGGCGCGCTACATCGACGCGCTCCGTCCCGATCTCCCGGCGCGGGCCGCGATCACCCGCAGCCACCGCGCGGTGCTGCCGCTCCTGCGCTTCGTCAACGACGTCTTCGACGCGGTCGAGAAGCTGCCGCACCGGGCCGATGCCTTCAGGTACTCGGACGACGATCGGTTTCCGGCGACTCCCGATGCCGACCCTGGCTCCGAGGCGATCGGACTCATCGTCGCGGGCACCGAGCCGGCGCAGGCGGAGATGATTGGCGACGAGATCGCGCGCCTGTTGTCGAGCGGAGCTGTCGTTCGCGATCGAGGCACCGGCGCGCGCCGTCCGATCGGTCCCGGCGACGTCGCGGTGCTGTTCAGGACTCGCGAGGGGCACCGTCTGATCGAGCAGGCGCTGTCGATTCGCGGCGTACCGTTCTACGTCTACAAAGGCCTCGGCTTCTACGACGCCGATGAAATCCGCGACGTGCTTGCGCTGCTGGCGCACCTTGCGGACCCTGGCTCTGCGCTTCGGGCCGCGGCCTTCCTGCGATCCCGGTTCGTCCGCATCTCGGACGAGACGCTGAAGCTGCTGGCAGGGGACCTGCCCGGTGCGCTGCGCGACGGCGCGCCGTTACCGGCCGGGCTCGGCATCACGGACGTCGAGCGCCTGGGACTGGCGCGACGGAGCCTCGCTGAGTGGCAGGGATGGGTTGATCGTCTGCCGCCAGCCGAACTGCTCGATCGCGTGCTCGCCGACTCGGCCTACGCGATGGAACTGGCCGGGCGCGGGCTGCCGCAGGCCCGCGAGAACCTGAAAAAGCTTCGCGGCCTTGTCCGGCGTCTGCAGAATCGGGGCTACGCCACCCTCGAGAGGATCGTCGAGCACTTTTCGCAGCTCGTGTCCGGCGGCGACGAATCGAACGCGATCATCGACGCGGTGGACGCGGTCAACCTGATGACCGTCCACGCCGCCAAGGGGCTCGAGTTCCCGGTGGTGTTCGTCGTCAATCTCGGACGGGGGAGCGGGGGCGGACGCGATCCCATCCGCGTCGTCACGGGCGACGAGCAGGGCGCCGCCGAGCCGATGGTCGGGATCGGCGATCACGAAAGCGAGGCCGACGCCGACGCCGAGGCCAGGGACGCCGAAGAGAGCAAGCGACTCTTGTATGTGGCGCTGACCCGGGCGCGCGATCGGCTGTACCTCGGTGGTATCGGCGACGCGCAGGGACGGTTTGCCCCGGCGAAGAGCTCCTTGGGTCGGCACCTGCCAGCATCTCTGCTCGACACCTTCGTCCCGCCGTCATCGCTGGCTGATGCGACGTGGACGGGGCCGTCGGCCGTCCACCTGCTGCGGCGCGTCGATGCGCCGTCCGCTGAACCCGTCCGCTGGAGCCTGGCGCCTGCGGACCCGCCTCTCGTATTGCACGATTTCGCACCGCTCGCGGCGGACGGCGTGCCGCGGGTGAGTGTGTCCGCCGAACCCTCGGACGCCATGCTGGCCGACGCTGCAGGACCGGTGACCCCATTGTCGAGCCGCGACCTGGGCACGTTCGTTCACGCCTTGGTGGCGCGTGCGCACCGCCGCGGGGCGATCGACGATTCGGGGCTCGCGTCGCTCGCAGAGCAGCTCGCCGCGGGAGGCTCCGGGAGCGTTCTTTCCGACGGCGAACTTCGCCGTAGCATCGCCATCGCCGCTCATCTTCTGGCTTCGGTACAGCGCCAGCCGGGGGCCGGGTTGGTTTTCGAAGCGCCGTATTCGCGCCGGCTCGACGATGGCCGCATCGAAAGAGGAGTGATCGACTGCCTGGTCTTCGATGGCGATACCATCGAGGTGCTGGAATTCAAGACCGGGGCGGCGCAGGAGCAGCACAGCGACCAGCTGGAGGCGTATGTCGCCGCCATTCGTGCGGCCTATCCGGCACGGCGTATCGAGGGGCGGCTCGTTTACGTGCAGGCGCCGTGACGCGAATGCTAAGATGTTCCGGAGGAGAGCCTTCCTGGTGGCGCTGACCTGTCCGAACTGCGGCAATACCCGAACGTTTCTCGTGAAGACGCTTCAGATGCACGTGGTTCAGGTGGACGGCGATCGAGTCGACGTGGCCGAGGAAGGCCGCCCCGGCGTGATCGAGTGCCTCTGCGACGAGTGCGACACGACGCTGGTGTTCGACGAAATCGAGGACGCGACGCGCCGCGAGATCTTGCTCGCGACCGGGGCCCGCTAGCCCCGGTTCACGCCTCGTCCTCTAGCTCCTCGAAGTAATCGCACTCGGGGCAGACCCACTCCTTGACGGTGTGGTTGACCGGTCTCGGCTGGCCGGGTATGTGCTCGACGGCCTGCCGCGTCACGAGGCGCATGAATTCGCCGCACATCGGGCACTCCTTCGCGTCCTCCATGCGGGCATCGTAGCAGCTTCGCGGTTTCTTTTTGCGGCCAGTCGCGTTATCGTACGGCCGTCGTGTTGCCTCGACGCATGCCAGCCGAGCGCGCGGATTTGCACGCGCTCGCGCCCGACGATCGCGCGTTCCGCCGATCGCTCACCGACGAAGTCGCGATCGACTTCCCGTCGGCGAGCGTCGCTGCGGAATGCCTGCGCCGTTCGGTCGCCGAGCCCGACTCGCCGTGGCTGGAAGCCGAGATCGTGCTCGACCGCGCCCAGGCGGCGCGCGGCGCGCTCGTGCCGGTGTGCCTGCACCTCCAGCGCACGTGCGCCGTCTGCGGCGGGCGGGGAGAGGTCTGGGATGAGCCCTGCGAGAGCTGCATGGGCAACGGTCACGCGATCAGCCCGCTCTCAGTGGAAGTGCGCGTCCCGCCCGGCGTCGTCGATGGCGACCGGCTCCGATTCGCCGTCACGCCACGACGCGGACCGCGCACGCGCGTGAACCTGCGGCTCGCGGTGACGCGCTAGAACCTCGCGAACTCCGCGAACCCTGAGAACCTCGAGAACCTCGAGAACCCCGAGAACCCGAGAACCCGAGAACCCCGAGAACCTCGAGAACCGACGTGAAGCGGCACGTTGACTTCCTCTCGTGGCTGCACCTCGCGTGGGGCGCGATCTTCCTGCTCGTCGCGCTCTCGGGCGGCGCGCTCGCGGCCGGCGCCTTCGCGATTGCGAGCGGCAGCGGCCCGGTCGCAGTCACCTCTCCTATGGCCGCGCGGTTCACGGGAGTGACCCTCGTGCTGCTGTCGCTGACCGCGCTCCTGTGGGCCGCCCTCCACATCTGGATCGGCCGCGCGCTCGGCGCCTATCGCCCGTGGGCCCGGCTCCTGGCGCTCGGTCTCGCGGTCGTGAACCTGGTGCTGCTGCCGTTCGGAACGGCGCTCGGAGCCTATGCGTGCTGGGTGCTGCTCAAAGACGAGGGGCGCAAGCTATTCGCTTGAGCGCCGCCGCAGAGACAGGGGCGGCGGATCCTCCGTCCCCATCGCCGTCCACGGCCCGCACTTCAGCACCCTCCGCATCGCCAGCCATCCTCCGCGCACCACCCCGAACTCCCTCACTACCACCTCTCCGTAGTGGCTGCACGTCGGTTTGAAGCGGCACACGACGCCGGCGCGGGCGTAGAGGGGGGAAATCGTCGCCTGGTAGACGTGTATCCCCCAGAGCGCTGCCCGCGTCGTCGCCTGCGCCTCGGGCGCGCGGTTGAGATCCAGCGCGAGCAGCAGGCCCGCAGCCAACACGATCAGCAGGAACAGCCGTCGCCTCAGAACTTATCCGCGTATTGGCTGACCCCGGGGACAATCAGCCGCTGTCCGTTGATGCCCTTGACGATGCACATGATGTGCAGCACGACGATGGCGACCCACAGGAACAAGCTCAGGAAGCCGATCAGGCACCCGACAAAAAGGCCGGTGACGATGTTGACCATCGTAACCGCGACCCACAGCACGAGCTCGGCGACCATCAACACAATCCCATGCTTGGCGTGCCACTGCACCTCGCGGTCCTCCTTCTCGGTGAGGAGCGGCACGAGCGCCAGCAACCACAGATAGGACAGCACGATCATCACGTTGCGATTGCTCGAGGGCGGGGAAGTGCCCGGGCTGGCGTCGGCCATCGGTAACTCCTTGAAAAGGTGAGCCTTGCGCGTGAGTCTATCCGAAGCCCAGGAGTATCGCCAGCGAGTCCTGCCGACCGGCGGCTGATTTTCCGCGTGGTAAGCTCGATCTTCTGATGACCCCCGAAACAGTCCTTGAGGCGCTCAAGGGTGTCGTAGACCCCGACCTGCGCCGCGATATCGTGTCGCTCGGGTTCGTCAAGAACCTCGCGATCGATGGAGGCGCGGTTGCCTTCGACATCGAGTTGACGACCCCGGCGTGCCCGGTCAAGGACAAGATGCAGGCGCAGGCCGAATCGCTGGTCCGGGCGCTCCCCGGGGTGACCGACGTCCGCGTCACCATGACTGCGCAGGTCAGGGCCGTCAGGGCCCAAGAAAAGGGTGCCGCGCCGGTGCCGGGGGTCAAGAACGTCATCGCCGTCGGCGCCGGCAAGGGCGGGGTGGGGAAGACCACCGTGGCTGTCAACCTCGCGCTGGCGCTGTCCAGGGTCGGCAGCCGCGTCGGCATCCTCGACGGCGACATCTACGGGCCGAACGTGCCGATCATGCTTGGCCTCCAGGCCGAGCTCCAGTCCGACGGACAGAAGATTCGGCCGGCCGAACGCTACGGCCTCCAGGTGGTCTCGATCGGGTTCATGACGAAGGAAGAGGCGCCGGTCATCTGGCGCGGGCCGATGCTGCATAGCGCCATCCGGCAGTTCTTCCACGACGTCGCGTGGCGCGATCTGGACTACCTGATCGTCGACATGCCGCCGGGGACCGGCGACGTCGCGTTGTCGCTGGCGCAGACCGTCCCGGTTGCCGGCTCGATCGTGGTCACGACGCCGCAGCAGGTATCACTGGCCGACAGCCGCCGCGCCATCCGCATGTACGAGAAGCTCAACATCCCGGCGCTCGGGGTCGTCGAGAACATGAGCTACTTCGAATGCCCGAACTGCCAGCACCACTCGAACATCTTCGGAAACGGCGGCGGCGAGACGATGGCCGAGCAGATGGGCGTGCCGTTCCTGGGGCGGCTGCCGATCTACGAACCGATTCGCGTCGGCAGTGACGTCGGCATTCCGCTCGTGATCGCCGAGCCGGAATCCGCCGCCGCGAAGGCGTTTGCCTCGGTTGCGTCGCAAACCGCGGCGCAAGTGTCGGTCCGGGCAATCAAGTCCGAGATTGAAAATCGAGGGCGGATAAGCCTTACGCCGGTCCGCTAAGACTCCAGGCCCCCAAGACCCCAGGTCCCGAGACCTCAAGACCTCTCGAGCCGCCGCATCGCAGCGGCGCCGAGCACCGGGCCCGGCACCAGGAGCAGCGCCGCGTACTGCCAGCCCCACGCCGCCGCAACCCGCGGTAACGCGTCGATCGTCACCATCGTCAGCAGAAAACCGATCGAAGTCTGGAACGTCAGCGCGGTGCCGACCTGGTCGGTCGGCGCGTAGTCGCTGACCAGCGCCGAAAATTGCGCCGAATCGGCGACAACGGCGAACCCCCACACCATCA
Organism: uncultured Acidobacteriota bacterium; assembly: GCA_963709325.1. Classification (GTDB taxonomy): domain Bacteria; phylum Acidobacteriota; class Vicinamibacteria; order Vicinamibacterales; family UBA2999; genus VFZN01. The sequence continues at coordinate 4,340,326 of CAVPVV010000003.1, forward strand.
CGAGGGCGAAGACCCACATCGGCCGCATGCCGAACACGGCCGGCGTCAGCAGCGCGCACGCGGCGCTCGAAGCCAGCGCCCATCGCGCCACCCGAGCCTTGCCGAGGCGGTCGGCGGCCTGTCCGGCGAGCGCGCAGCCGAGCGCACCGCTGCCGATTGCGAGAAACGCGGCCGCTGATCCCGCTCGCGTGGCGGCCGGTCCGAGCCCGGCGGCGGTGAAGCTCGCGCCTGCGAACACGCCTACCCATGTCCACATCGCGTAGAGCTCCCACATGTGTCCGAGATAGCCGGCGATCGCGAGGCGCACGCCGCGGATTCGCAACAGGCGCCGGATAGCGTGCGGATCGAAGTGCCGTGAGGGTGCCAGGAAGGGACCGTCGCGAGCGGCAATGAAAACCAGGACTCCGCCGGCCAACGACAGGCCAGAGGCGATGAGCAGTGGTGTCCGCCACTCGGCGCCGAGAAACGTCGTCATGAGGTACGGCACGGCCTTGCCGAGCGTGAGCGCGCCGATCAGCAGTCCCAGCGCGAAGCCGCGGCGCGAGACGAACCAGCTGGCCGCCATCTTCATCGCCGGCGGATAGACGGCGGCCAGCGCCACGCCCGTGAGGAAGCGCCACCCGATCGCGGACCATGGCCCGCCCGCCGCGAGTACAGCCGCATTGGCCAGCGCGCCGCCGATTGCGCCTGCGCTCATGAGAGTGCGACCGGCGACGAGATCCGCGATGTTGATCGCCGCGGCTAGGAGCGTGCCGACCACGAAGCCCGCCTGCACCGCCATCGTCAATCCCGACGACTGGGTTGGGGTCAGGTGCAGCTCGCGAGCGAGTGATGGCGTCACGGCGGTTGCCGAGAACCACAAGGTCATGCCGAGGAACTCGGCAAGAGCGATGATGACGAGCTGGTTCCACGCTTCGGCGGGGGCGTCGTGATCGTGGGATAGGATCAAGGGACCGTGCAGATACCCTACACGAAGACAACGCTGGCAAACGGCCTCGACGTGATCGTCCACGAGGATCACCAGCTGCCGATGGTGGCGGTCAACTTGTGGTATCACGTGGGCTCTAAGAACGAGCGCCCGGGGCGAACTGGCTTCGCCCACCTGTTCGAGCACCTGATGTTCGAGGGATCGGCGCACCACGACTCCGGTTATTTCGAGCCGCTGCAGCGCGCCGGGGGGCTGATCAACGGATCGACCAACACCGACCGGACGAATTACTGGGAGGTGGTGCCGACTGGCGCGATCGATCTCGCGCTGTGGATGGAGTCGGATCGCATGGGCCACCTGCTGCCGGCGCTGACTGACGAGAAATTCTCGAATCAGCGAGACGTCGTGCTCAACGAACGGCGACAGAACTACGAGAACCGCCCGTATGGCCTGGCTGGCGTCGCGCTGGCCGCAGCCCTGTTTCCGCCCGAGCACCCGTATCACTGGATCACGATCGGCGATCCCGACGATCTCCGCGCTGCGTCGCTGGCCGACGTCAAGGCCTTCTTCGAGACTTATTACCATCCCGGTAACTCGTCGCTTACACTGGCCGGTGACATCGAGACCGAGCGGGCGCTGGAACTTGCCGATCAGTATTTCGGCGGCATCCCGCGTGGACCGGAGCCGCCGCTGGTGACCACCGCCGCTCCCGCCATCGCGAGCCAGTCGCTTCTCCTCGAGGATCGCGTCGAGCTGCCGCGTCTCTACCTGAGCTGGCACTCGCCGGCGATGTTCGCGGCCGACGACGCGGAACTGGACCTCACCGCCGACGTTCTGGCGCATGGCAAGACGTCGCGGCTATACCGCCAGCTCGTCTATGAACGGCGAGTGGCGACCGACGTTTCCTCGTATCAGCACTCGCGAGAGCTGTCGGGCCTCTTCCAGGTTGCCTGCACGGCGGCCGCGGGCGTATCTCTGCCCACTTTGGAGCAGGCGGTGACGGACGTGATTCAGGGTCTCGCGGATGCCGGGCCGACTGCCGTCGAACTCGCCCGCGCCGAGGCGCAGACCGAGGCCCAGTTCGTCTATCGCCTGCAGACGGTTGGCGGCTTTGGCGGCAAGTCGGATCAACTGAATGCCTACAACGTGTTCAAGAGCAATCCCGGATTCTTCGACGCGGACCTCGAGCGGTACCAGTCGGTGACGGGCGCAGGGATGGCCGCGGCAGTTCGGCGATGGCTGGTCGGGCAGCCGCGCGTTGCGCTGAGCCTTGTGCCGCGCGGACGCCGGGATCTCGCCCTGGCCGACGCCACGGAGGTACAGGTCTCGTGAGCCGCGTCGATCGTTCGAAGCTGCCGGTGCCCGGGCCGCCGCGCCCGTTCGCGTTTCCGCGGATAACGCGAGTGGCGCTGGCCAATGGCCTGAACCTGCGCGTGATCTCCCACGGCTCGGTGCCGGTCGCAGCCGCCGTGCTGCTCCTGCCTGGCGGTTCGTCGGCCGATGCGCGATCGCAGGCCGGCCTGGCGTCGCTTGCCGCCGATCTGCTGGACGAAGGCAGCCGCGGGCAGTCCGCGCTCGAGATCTCGGATCGCATCGCGCGCATGGGCGGCGACCTCGATCTCGAAGTGAGCCACGACGCCACCGTCGTCAGTCTCGCGATGCTCGATCGATTCATCGACGATGGGCTGTCGCTGGTTCACGAAATCTGCACCAGCCCGAACCTCACGGAGTCGGACTTCGCCCGCATTCGCCAGCTCCGGCTGGAGCGGCTCCGGCAACTGCGCGATCACCCCGGCGCGCTTGCCGATCGCGCGTTCGCGCAGTTGCTCTATCAGTCACATCCCTACGCGCAGCCGAATCACGGAACTGCCGCGTCGCTGGGTTCGCTTACGGTGGAGGACGTCCGCCGTTATCACGCGGCGATGTTCCAGCCGGCTGGCGCGACGCTGGTGGTGGCGGCGAACCAGCCGCCGGACGTGCTCGTCGCGAAGGTCCGTGCGGCGTTCGGCTCATGGCGCAGCGACGGCGCGGCGCCGGCAATCGCCAGGGACCGTGGCCAGCTCGATCCGCCGCGCGAGCCGTCGGCGCGACTCGCGATCGTGCCGCGGCCAGGGGCGGCGCAGTCGGAGCTGCGGCTCGGCCACGTCGCGACCTCGCGGCGCACGCCGGACTATCACGCGCTGGTGCTGCTCAATACGGTGCTCGGCGGCCAGTTCGTCAGCCGCCTGAACATGAACCTCCGCGAGGACAAGGGCTATACCTACGGCGTGCGGACCGGGTTCGATCTTCGGCGCGGTGACGGCCCGTTCGTGTTGCAGACCAGCGTCGCCACCGATGTCACGGTTTCGGCGCTCGGCGAAGCGCTCGACGAGCTGCGGGCGATCCGGAACGGCCGGCCCGTCACCGCCGACGAACTGGCGCTCGCGAAGTCGTCGGTGGCACTCGGGTATCCTCGCGGTTTCGAGACGGTGCAGCAGATCGCCCGCTCGGTGGCGCAGCTGGCGCTCCACGACCTGCCCGACAGCTATTTCGAGGAGTTCGTCCCGCGGCTCGAAGCGGTGACGCTCGAGGAGGTGGCCTCTGCGGCGCATCGCTACCTGCAGCCCGACCGGATGACCACGGTCATCGTCGGCGACCCCGAGCGCGTGTCGCAGACAGTCGGCAGGCTCGGCCTCGGCGAGCTGCAGACCGTCTCACCGCCGATCTGAAACTTGTCAGGCTCCAGGCTTCAGGCCGGTCGCGCAGTCACGGGAGCCACGGCGGCGGCAAAGATCGCTACACAGATCGGACGCTCTTAATCACGAGATCAACAGATTCGCCGCGCTCCTCACAAATACTTGAGGAGCCTCACCAAGGCTTCGTAGATGGAACCGGCGAGTGAGCGGACCAGGGGCGTGACCTCGCCGGAATCGACGGACTCCGCGACGGTCACCGGATCGGTGAGCAGGAGCCACACGGTTGCGCCGGCCACGATCACGGCCAGGAGCCCGACGATGCCCACGAGGCTGAAACTGAAGCTGCCGAGGGCTGACGTTCGATAGCGCGGGACGTCCATCGGAAGCCTGCGAACGGATCATACTCCGCCCGTCCAGTGTATTGACGGGCCGACCGGGCCGATGGTTCAGTCGAGTTCGCCGTCGCGCGCAATCTTTGTCGCCTGACCTCACCGTCCCAAGCCCAGGTCCCAATCCCCGCTACAGATTCCGCGCCAGGAAATTCCCCAGGTAATAGCCGTCGATGAACTTGAACGGCGCCGCTCCCGTCGAGTAGTGGCCGCACGGGAGCACGGCGATTCGGGCGTCCGGCACGCGCCGCTTCCATTCGGTAATGAGCTTCAGTGACAGATCCACCGGGAAGGTGAGATCGTACTTCGCGTAGACCAGCAGCGTGCGCTTGTCCTCGATGCGATCGAGGTACGACCACGGGCTGATCGGGCGCCACAGTTCGCGGAGCGCCTCGAGATCGACGTGTCCTTCCAGCCCGCGGCGGACGTGCTCGGTCGACAGCCCACGCCAGACCACGTCGCCGAAATGCGGCGAGACGTGGTTCAAGGCCTGGGCGTGGACCAGCGGTTCGTGCGCGCCGGTGAGCATCGCGAGACACGATCCGAGGCTCGTGCCGAGCAGCCCCAGCCGGTCGTAGCCCTGGTCGCGCAGCCACCACAATGCCCGCCGGACATCCATCACCGCCTGCCGGCAGACTTGGATGGTCCGGACGACGTTCGACGAAACGATGTAATCGGCCCGCGTCAGTTCCGGCGGCATGCGCCGATCGTGATAGGGCAGGCTGATGCGCAACGAGGCAATGCCGAGCTTCGCCAGGAGCCTGCACAACCCGATGTGCCCTTCGGCGTCCGAGTTCCATTGCGCCAGGACCACGACCGCGCGGCGGTGCTTCGAGGCGCCCCTCGTCTTTCGCAGCGGGTTTGCGGGAAAGTAGCGCGCGTAGACCGTGTTGTTCTTGGCGTGAGGCGTCACGAACCCGCTCGGGAACGTCAACGTGCCGGCTTCGCCGCCGGCTTGGGTGACGCGATCGGCCGGCGTCAAGGTGTATTCAGTGGTCGGCACCGGAGTGAAGAACGCGTCGGTGTCGCGCATCACGTCCGACACCCACTGGTGCACGTGCGTGAGCGGCTGGGTCTCCGGCGGCGACAAAACGACATGGCCGTTGCGCGCCGAGAACGGCTCGGGATGGTGAGTCATCCACTCGAGACCCCAGTCGAACGGCCGGACAACGCGGTCGTCGCGGCTGACCTCGGCGAGCTGCTGTTCCCAGCGATGGAAGAAGCTGGCGATCATGCGCGAGCGAGCACGGCTTCAGCGGCGAGCGCATCGTGGAGCAGCCGCGTCGTGCCATGGCGGTCGCCAATCAGCTGCAGGCCGACCGGCAACCCGACGCGAGTCGTGCTGCACGGGATCGAGATGGCCGGGTGCCGGGACAGGTTGAACAGCTGCGTGTTGCGAAGCATTGCCGACCGGACCACGTCCTGCCCGCCTTTGACCGGCACGGTGGTTGCGCCGATCGGGGGAGCGGGGATGGCCAGGGCCGGAGCCGCGAGCACGTCCACTCCCTCGAGCGCGTGGTCGACCGCCCGGCAGAGGCGTTCCCGGAGCCGCAGCGCCCGCACGTAATCCTCGCCCATCACGTAGCGGCCCATCTCGAGGCGGTTGCGCACGTTTGGCGTGTAGTCGTCCGGCTGCGATTCGAGGGTTGCGGCGTGATACTCCGCGGCGTCGGTAAGGACGATCGCCAGGTACACGGCGACGGTGTCGGTGATATGCGGGATCTCGACGTCGACGATATGTGCGCCGGCGTGTCCCAGCCGCTCGATGGCCTTGAGGATTGAGGCCTCGACATCCTCGTCGATGCGATCGAACAGGTAACCGCGGGGCACGCCGATGCGCACACCGCGGATCGATGGCGCCGGCGGCACCCCGTCGTGCGTCGCGCCGCGCATGATGTCGTAGAGCAGCCACGCGTCGGCGACCGAGCTGGTCATCGGGCCGACGTGATCCAGGTTGCGACTCAGCGGCACGACGCCGGCCGTCGGGATCTCGCCCCAGGCTGGCTTGAGGCCGACGATGCCGCACGCCGCTGCCGGGACGCGGATCGACCCGCCGGTATCGGTGCCAATCGACGCCAGCGCCATCCCGGTCTTGACCGAGACCGCCGAACCGCCGCTCGACCCTCCGGGCGAGCGCGTCGGATCGACCGGATTGCGTGCCGGCCCGCAGGCGGAGTCCTCGTTGGTCGTGCCGAACGCGAACTCGTGCAGGTTGGTCTTGCCGACGAAAACGGCCCCGGCCGACCGCAGCCGCGCCGTTACCGGTGCGTCGTGATCGGCGATGTGCTGGCGCCGCACCCGGGACGCGGCCGTCGTCGGCACGCCGGCCTGGTCGAGTAGATCCTTGAGTGAGATCGGGATGCCGCTGAGCGGGCCGAGAGGGCGGCCGCCAGCCACTCGCTTGTCCACTGCCCGCGCAGCTGCGAGCGCTTCGTCGGCGGTAATGGTGACGAAGGCGTTCAGCGTCGGCTGCAGGCGGCTGATGTTCGAAAGGCAATCCTCGACGAGCTTTTCGGACTTGATCCGGCCGGCCCGCAATTCGGCCGCGACGTGGGCCAGGCCTGGGAGCTGACCGTGGGCGGCGGTGGATTCCCCAAGGTGCGTGAACGCCGGGTGCTCGCGAACTTCTCGATCCGCGGGCACCACATCTGGAACCTCAGCGGCGGTGCGCAGGGCGTTCATCGACGCGCCGAGCCCGTCGAGCAGCGGCGCGACTTCTTTCAGGCCGCGCCGTTCGGCGTCGGCCTTGGCCATCTCCAGCCAGGTCGGGATCACTGCAGCGCCTCCACCTCGTCGAGCCTTGCCACCGCGCGCCGCAGGTGCGGAATCGTGATCGATCCGCCGACGACGAGGGCGACGTTGAAGGTTTCGAAGAACTCCTCGCGGCTGACGCCTTCCTCCTGGCAGCGCGCGATGTGATAGGTCACGCAATCGTCGCAGCGGAGGACCAGCGAGGCGACCAGGCCGAGCAGCTCCTTGGTCTTGACCGGCAGCGCGCCGTCCTCGTAGGCCCGCGAGTCGAGCGCGAAGAAGCGCTTGATGTCGAGGTTCCCGCTCTCGTGGATCCGCGCGTTCATCTTCTCGCGGAACTCCCGAAACTCCTTCAATCGCTCGCTCATGAGAGTGGCATCCTGGTCGAAATCGCGACGCCGTCGCCGACCGGCAGCCACACCGTGTGGAAGCGCGGATCGTCTTTCAGTCGCTGGTTGTACTCCGAAAGCGCCTTCGTGTCGTCGGGGTTGCGGTCGGCCGGCGCCGTCATTCCGGGCACCACCGCGCCGCTCCACAGCACGTTGTCGGCGGCCAGCACGCCGCCCGGGCGAAGCAGCTCGTGGAGCCGATCGAGCTGGGCGACGTAGCCGCGCTTGTCGCCGTCCTGGAAGATCACGTCGAAAGGTCCGGCGATCTTGTGCAGGAATCGCGAGGCGTCGCCGATCATCACGTGGACGCGTTCGCCGACCCCGGCGGCAGCCGCGTGGGCGCGGGCCCGGGCGGCTCGGTCGGCGTCGCGTTCGAGGGTGATCAGCTGCCCGTCGGCGGCGAGCGCGGTCGCCATCCACAAGGTCGAATAGCCGATCGCCGTTCCGATCTCGAGCACCCGGCGCGCCCCCGTCCACTTCACCAGCGCGTGCAGCAGCGAGCCGGTCTCCGGATAGACGATCGGCAGGCGCTCCGCCCGGCCTTCACGTGCCACGACGTCGAGCTCGGGGTGGGGCAGGCGGGACAAGCCGGCGAGGTACTCGACAACGGCGGGGTGGACCAGCGTTGTCATCTACCGATTGTAGACTACCCGGGTGAGGCACACGAAAATCATCGCCACGCTCGGTCCTGCCTCCGACGCGCCAGCCACGCTCGATGCGCTGATCGCCGCCGGCGCCGACATTGTCCGGCTGAACTTCTCGCACGGCACGCATCCCGAGCACGCGGCGCGATTCGCGCGCGTCCGCGACGCCGCGCGGCGCGCCGGTAAACCCGTGGCGGTCCTGCAGGATCTCTCGGGGCCGAAGATTCGCACCGGACCGATCGAAGGCGGAGGTCCGCTCACGCTCGAAGACGGCCAGCGCCTGGTGATCGAGATTGGCGACGGCCTCGGTCGTCCGGGCCACGTCTTCACCAGCTATGCGCCGCTCGCCACCGCGGTGCGGCCGGGCAGCTGCCTGCTGCTCGACGACGGCTATATCGAGCTGCGCGTGGATGAGGTGTCAGGCGGCACGATCACCACGACTGTGATCGACGGTGGGCCGCTCGGCGAGCGCAAGGGGATCAACGCTCCCGGGACGCCGCTGCCGCCGGCCGGCGTCACCGACAAGGACGAGCGCGACCTGGCGTTTGGCCTGGCGCTCGGTGCCGATCTGGTGGCGCTCAGCTTTGTTCAGTCGGCGGCCGACATCGACGCAGCCCGGGCGATCACCCGGCGGGAGGGCCGGCCCGACGTGCCAATCATCGCCAAGATGGAGCGGCCCGAGGCGATCGATCGGCTCGACGAGATCCTGGCGGTGACGGATGGCGTGATGGTCGCGCGCGGCGATCTCGGGCTGGAGATCCCGCTCGAGCGCGTGCCTCGGGTGCAGCGCGACATCATCCGCCGGGCCCGGGCCCGCGGCATTCCCGCGATCCTCGCCACGCAGGTGCTCGAATCGATGCGGCACGAGTCGCGCCCGACCCGTGCCGAAGTGAGCGACGCCGCGACCGCCGTGACCCAGGGAGCCGACGCCATCATGCTGTCGGGCGAGACCGCGGCCGGTTCGTATCCGGTCCGGGCCGTGCAGGTGCTGGATGCGATCATCCGCGAGGCCGAAGCCAGCGAGGAGGCCGCGCCTGGCCCGGGTGAGGGCGATCATGTGGCGGCGCTCTGCGACGCGGCGGTGACGTTGGGTCGTCAATCGTCGGCCGAGGCGATTGTCGCCGTCACGCGCGAGGGACGGACGGCCCGGCTGCTCTCGATGCGCCGCCCTTACGCGCCGGTCTATGCCGCGAGCGACCGCGAGGACGTCGCACGCCGGGTCGCGCAGTGGTGGGGAGTGCGGCCGCTCGTCACCGCCATCGACGGAGACGTCGACACCGTCGCCGCGCGCGTAGTGGACCAGCTGGTGCAGGCGGGGCAGCTGCGCTGCGGCGCCACCGTGGTGGTCGTCAACGCCTCACCCGACCTCGACAAAGGGGCTGCCAATTTCCTGCGCGTACGTAGGGCGTGAGCGGAGCGCGTCCACTGGCGATTGGTGATTGACGATCGGCGATTTATGGACGATCCGTGCGATTGCCGCATTGCGGCATTCGATTGAGGATTGAGCCATTGGGGAATGGACGATCGCGGGAATCACGATCTGTTGATTGATCCGAGAATCGTGATTCGTCATTTCCTCAGTCCCCAATCGGATCAATGACGCAATGCACCAATGGAATGGCGCAATCCCACAATCCCCCAATCGTCAATAAATCATCAATCCCTCAATCACCAATCGGTATTGGACAAGGATCAGATAGTGGCGGCGTCGTGCACCAATGCGCCGCGCTCGAAACGGTCGACGGCGAAGATTGAAACGTCGAACGTTTCGCTGCGCTCCAATCGGATCAATTCCGACACGATCACGCCGCTCGCGGGTGACATCATCAGGCCGTGGCCGCTGAAGCCGTTGGCGAAGATCAGGCCTTTCAGCGATGGGTGCTCGCCGTAGACGGGGTTGTGATCCGGCGTCATCTCGTACAACCCGGACCAGCCGTAGGCGTCACTCACGCCGGCGAGGGATGGCACTCGCCGCACCATCGCGGGATAGAACTCCTCGTTCCACCGTGGCTCGTCGGCCTCGAATCGCTCGCCAATGATCTCGTCCCACTTGGTGAACGCCGCGATCAATCGATCCGGATCGCCGGGTTCGATCGGGTCGTCGTGGCGCCAATGCACCCCGCCTGGATCGATCAGCATCGGAAAGCGGTACGGCCAGTGGCGCGGCAATGTGCAACGGAACAGCATCTGCCGCATCGGTTCGACCGGAAGGGACAGGCCTGCCAGCTTGGCGATGCCGCCAGCCCACGCGCCAGCGGCGTTGACGACAATCGGCGCCGACAGCTGGCCGGCACCCGCGAGCGTCACGCCGGTGACGCGTCCAGCGCTTGTGGTGACAGCGAGCACCGTGTCTTCGACATACTCGACGCCGGAGGCCGCGGCCGCCCGATGCAACCCGCTCAGCACCTCGCGCGGGTTCGCGTACCCGTCCTCCTGGCCGAGGACACCGAACACGATGTCGTCGAGCCACGCGTCGGGTACCAGCCGCCGGACATCGTCGGTCGAGAGCATCTGCACTGCGGCCCCCGCGCGGCGCTCCAGCTCGTACCGCTCGATCAGCGCCGGGGCGGTGGCCGCGTCGGCCAGGAACAGGTAACCGCGCTGGCGGAACCAGGCGTTGGGGCGCCGGTCCGCAGTCCCCATCCGGGCGTCGAACTCCTTCCAGAACCGGACGCTGTGTTGGACCATGCGCACGGTCACGGCAGTACAGAACTGCTGCCGGATTCCGCCCATCGCCAGGAACGATGACGCTCGCTGATACGAGCGATCGCGTTCGACGATCACGATCCGGCCGGTAAAGCCGTGCTCGCGAAGGTGCCACGCGACGCTGGAGCCGACAACCCCGCCGCCGACGATGACGACGTCGGCGTTCACGCGCGTTCCTCCCAGGTGTGGCCGCGGTGCGGTCTCGTCCCCGACCACTCCAGGTGCTCGCGCAGTCCCTCGAGCGCGCGATCCCACCCGTCGCCAACAATCGCGAAGTAGTGGCGCCAGCGGGCCCCTTCTTCTTCCGCGCTCTGGCGCACGGTGAGCTCGGTGGACCGACCTTCTTCGAGCGGCCGGACCTGAATCTCGATCGCCATCGGGCCGATCGGTCCGGTCTCGGGAGGCGTGTAATAGGCGTCGGCGATGAAGAACCCGGACCCGTGCTGATAGTCCATCAGCATCCCGTGCAGCGTGCCGCCAAGACGGCCCAGGACCTCGTCCCTGAACGAAGTTGCCGGCCACTGGACCGCGTACGGCGTCAGCGGGCGCGGCGTGACGACCGCGTGAGATACGTCCCACCATCGGGCCAGCTCATCGGGTTCGAAGAAGGCGCTGAGGACGCGCGCCGGCGTGGCGCGAATCCTGACGACCCGCCGAACGATCAGTCCCGGCTCACCGCCCATGGCTCACGAGTAGAGCAGGCAGGCGTCGCGCGCGGCCAGGAACGCCTGGTGCGTCGCCGGCCACGACGCGGCAATATCCTCCGCCCGCTGGCCCGAGTCGATCGCCTGCCGCAGTGCCGGTGAACCGGCGAGGATGTCGATGGGCTGCTTGTCGTGCTCGTACTCGTACGGCGGCGGCCGCCACGAGAACGACGCCGGGTCGGCGGCACGAATCGCGTCGATCACCGCGACGCCGGTGAGCACGGGACGGAACGCGCGCCGATCGGTGACGTGGATCTGGCAGCCGCCGCAGGTGGTCCGCGCGTGCTTCTGAAAGGTCGGTTCGAACACGGCCGGCCGGAAGTGCGCGCCCGGTAAGCCACGGGAATTGAGGCCGGCAGCGAGACGCTCGGCGTGCACCCACGGCGCGCCCGCCAGCTCGAATGGCCTGGTCGTCCCCCGGCCCTCCGAGGCCATCGTTCCCTCGAGCAGTACCGTGCCGGGGTAGACGATCGCGCTGTCGAGCGTGGGGATGTTCGGCGACGGCATCACCCACGGCGCGCCGGCTTCGTCACCGTACCGATCGCGCGACCAGCCCTCCATCGTCACGACTTCGAGCGACGCCTTGATGCCGAAAGCCTCGTTGAAGAGCCGCGCCAGCTCGCCGATGGTCATGCCGTGCCGCATCGGGATCGGGAACTGGCCCACGAACGAGGCGTACGCGGGATCGAGCATCGGCCCTTCCACCGCCGCGCCGCCGATCGGGTTCGGCCGATCGCACACCAGCACCGGCAGGCCCAGTCGCGCGCAGGCGCGAAGGCAGTTGGCCATCGTGTAGACGTAGGTGTAGATCCGCGCGCCGATGTCCTGCAGGTCGATCACCAGCACGTCGAGTCCGGCCAGCATGTCCGCGGTCGGCTCACGCGTGTCGCTGTAGAGCGAGTAGATCGGCACGCGGCGCTCGCAGTCCCGGCCGTGCGGCGTCTCGATCATGTTGTCCTGCACATCCGAGCGGAACCCGTGCTGAGGGCCGAAGATGGCTCCGACGGTCACCCCGCGCGCGGCCATGAGTGCGTCAACGATGTGGGTGAACTGCTGGTCAACCGAGGCGGGATTCGACACGATACCCACTCGCTTGCCGTGGAGTCGCGTCGAGGCGAGCAGGCGCGTGGAGCCGAGAAAGACAGGCACCTGCGAATTATAGTGCCCTGACCGACGCATATAATTCGCCGGTGATTCCCGTCGAGTTCGTGCTCTTCGCCGCCACGCTGGCTGGCGTCGCGCTCTTTCACCATCACACGCTGGTGATTGCGCTCAGCGGTCTCGTCGCGATCACGACCTACAAGGTCGGTGTCAGCGGATTCGAAGGCGGGCCCGGGCTCTCCGGCCTCGTCGGCCACCTTGCGCACGAGTGGGTGATTCTGGCAAACCTGGCGGGGTTGCTCCTCGGCTTCGCGATTCTTGCCAGACACTTCGAGAAGAGCCACCTGCCGCTCGCGCTGCCGCGCTATCTTCCGGACGACTGGCGCGGCGGCTTCGCGCTGCTGGGCATTGTCTTCGTGTTGTCGTCCTTCCTCGACAACATCGCGGCCGCGATGATCGGCGCGGCGATCGCGCACACGCTGTTTTCAGAGGTGCACATCGGTTTCCTTGCCGCGATCGTGGCTGCGTCGAACGCGGGCGGCGCCGGCAGCGTGGTCGGCGACACCACGACGACGATGCTGTGGATCGACGGTGTCTCTCCGTTCGACGTGTTCCACGCCTACGTCGCGGCGGTCCCGGCACTGGTCGTGTCGGGGCTGATCGCCGCGCGGCAGCAGCATGCGTTGTCCCCAATTCTCGCGAGCGTCCGGCACGAACCGAAGCTCGACTGGGCGCGCGTCGGCATTGTCGTCGCGATTCTCTTCTCGGCGATTGCCGCGAACGTGAGCCTGAACTTTTGGGCCGGAGAGCTCGCCGGCAAGGTGCCGGTGCTGGGGTTGACGGTGTGGCTCGTCATCGTGGTTTCGGCGCGGGTTCGCCGGCCCGACTGGGAGCTGCTCGGCGAGGCGAGCCGCGGTGCGCTGTTCCTTCTCAGTCTCGTGCTGGCCGCCTCGATGATGCCCGTCGATCGGCTGCCGCCCCCGTCGTGGCCGACGACGCTCGGTCTTGGGTTCATCTCAGCCGTGTTCGACAACATTCCGCTGACCAAGCTCGCGCTCGAGCAGGGCGGCTACGATTGGGGTGTGCTCGCTTACTCCGTCGGCTACGGCGGATCGATGATCTGGTTCGGTTCCTCGGCTGGTGTAGCGGTCTCGAACCTGTTCCCGCAGGCGCGCTCGGTGGGCGCGTGGGTGAAGGGCGGCTGGCATGTCACCCTGGCTTACCTCATCGGATTTGGCGCAATGCTGGCAATTCTCGGGTGGAACCCGCACCCACCGCATCGGTGATCGACGATGATGACGGACGTGCTGTGCTATCGCGTGATCGACAGCCCGATCGGGCCGCTGATGCTCGCCGGCGACTCCGCCGCGTTGCGACGTCTTGCCTTCGTTCGAGAGGGCATGCCGCAACCCGACGAGTCGTGGGAGCGGGATGTTCGAGGGACGCTGGACGGCGTGTGCCGCGAGCTCGACGAGTACTTCGCCGGGAGGCTCTCGCGATTCGACACCGCGGTCGCGCCCGAGGGCACGCCCTTTCAGCAGCGTGTCTGGCGCGCGCTGTGCGAAATCCCGTATGGCACGACGACCAGCTACGGCGCGCTGGCGAAAACGATTGGCGCCGAGACGGCCGTGCGGGCGGTGGGTGCCGCAAATGGCGCGAACCCAATCGCGATCGTCATCCCCTGCCACCGCGTCATCGGCGCCAACGGCTCGCTCACGGGCTTCGGCGGCGGGCTTCCCATGAAGCGCGCCCTCCTCGACCTCGAGCAGGGCAAGCGCCGTCTGCTGTGAGAGCACGGGGGAGCACGGAGGGCACGAAGACCACGAAGCTCTTCCAAGACTCCAAGACCTCGACGCCAAGCCCAGGACTCCAGGCCGTCTCGCAATCGTCGCGCCCGGGCACTAGACTGCGCCAATGCGCCGGATCCCCCGACGGCAGTTCCTCTCCGTCAGCGCGGCCGCGGCAGCCGCGCTGCCGGTCATCGGCCGCGCCCGCATCGAGGCAGCCCAGAACACCGACCGCGTGTTCCGTCATGGCGTGGCGAGCGGCGATCCGCTCCTCGACCGCGTCGTCCTGTGGACGCGCGTCAGCGCCTCCGGCGATGCCGTGCCGGTGCGCTGGACGATCGCGTTGGACCCGAAGCTCGCGCGTGTCGTCTCGCACGGCGAGGCTCAGACCGGCGCGGAGCGTGATTACACGGTCAAGGTAGACGTCGACGGCCTCGAGCCCGGGACGACCTATTACTACCGGTTCGAAGCGGCGCGTGGCCAATCGCCGATCGGCCGGACCCGCACGCTACCGGCCAGCAGCGTGGCTCGCATTCGCCTCGGCGTCGTGTCGTGTTCCAACTACCCGTTCGGCTATTTCAACGCGTACGCGGGGCTCGCGAATCGCCCCGATCTCGACGCGGTCCTGCACCTCGGCGACTACATCTACGAGTATCAGAACGGGCGCTTCGGTGACGGCTCACGAATCGGGCGCATCCCAATTCCCGACGCGGAGATTCTGGCCCTTGCCGACTACCGCGCCCGGCACGCGCAGTACAAGGCCGATCCCGACTCCCAGGCGGTTCATCGTCAGCACCCGTTCCTCGTCGTGTGGGACGATCACGAACTGGCCAACAACGCGTGGTCGGGCGGCGCCGAAAACCACAACCCTGACAAGGGGGAGGGCAGCTGGGAGTCGCGCCGCCGGGCCGCTGTCCGCGCCTACTTCGAGTGGATGCCGATCCGCGAGATGGCGGCGTCGCCGGGGCCGCGGATCTATCGAACGCTGCGGTGGGGCGACCTCGCGGACCTCGTGCTGCTCGATACGCGGCTCATCGGCCGCGACCAGCAGGCGGATCGCCGCGACGACATCGCGACGCTCGAATCGCCATCGCGCTCAATTCTCGGCGCGGTGCAGGAGGAGTGGTTGGGCAGCGAGCTCCGCGAGTCGCGGCGCGCCGGCACTCGCTGGCAGGTGCTGGGGCAACAGGTGATGTTCGCGCCACAGAGCCCGGCCGGGCGGCCGACGTCGAACGCCGACTCGTGGGACGGGTATCGCACGTCGCGGAATCACGTGTTCGACATGATCGGCGCGCTGAAGATCGAGAGCTTCGCGGTGCTGACCGGTGACGTGCACAGCTCGTGGGCGTTCGACCTGCCGAGGAACCCCTTCGATGGCTACGACGCCGCCACCGGGCGAGGATCCGTCGGCATCGAGTTCGCCGGCACCTCGGTGACGTCGTCGAGCCCGATCGGCAGCGGTCCCGATGGAGAGAGGCAGCTGGCGGCAATCAAGACCGCCCGCCCGCACCTCCACTACGTGGATGGACGCTATCGCGGCTACTACCTCGTGGACATCACGCGCGAGCGGTTCCAGGCGGAGTTCTACGCCATGAAGACCGTGCTCGATCGCACTGCTGACGAGCGGTTCGTCACCGCGTTTGCCGCCCCTGCCGGCCAGATGCGTTTGACACAGCAGGCGACGCCGGCTCCTGCGCCTCCGGCTCCGGACCCGGCGCCGTAGGCGCTCGCTGGGCTGGCGCAGGCCGCGCTGCGCGTCAGGTTAGCGGTGACCGGAAGTGTGCCAGAATTCGGGCCGCGAGGATCCCAATGCGACGCGCCGTTCTTATCGCCACACTGCTCTCGGCACTTATCCCGGCTGCCGGCCCCCTTCGCGCCGACGATGGACTCCGACTGCTGTCGGTCGATCACTACGTGAAGGTCACTTCAACGGTGCCGGCCCTTGCCGGCCAGGCCGCGCAGATTTACGTCCGGGAACGCGTCCTGACCGGCGTCGCGCTGCGAGGCGCCGCCGCCCCTGACAAGGTGGTGCTGTTCGTTCATGGCGCCGGCACGCCGGCCGAGGTCGCGTTCGACGCTCCCATCGCGGATTACAGCTGGATGGCTTACCTCGCCGAGGCCGGGTTCGATGTCTTCGCGATGGATACCACTGGCTACGGGCGCTCCACGCGGCCGGCGCCGATGAACGATCCCTGCAACCTCGCCGAGGGACAGCAGGCGCAGTTCGTGCCGTCCCTGCTCGCCGCGCCGTGCCGCCCCTCGTACCCGAGCCAGGTAACCAACATCGGATCGGACTGGAACGACATCGACGCCGTCGTCGAGTACGTCCGTAAGGTGCGCGGCGTGCAGAAGGTGAGCCTCGTGGCGTGGTCGCTCGGCGGCCCGCGTGCCGGCGGATACGCCGCACAGCACCAGGACAAGGTCCAGCGTCTCGTGCTGCTTGCTCCGGCCTACAACCGGACGTCGGCCGCCGCCGCCCCGACACTGCCCGCACCTGGCGCGGCATTCAACACACAATCGCGGTCCGAGTTCGTGGCCAACTGGGACCGGCAGGTCGGGTGCAGCGATCAGTACGACCCTGCGGTCCGCGACGCGGTCTGGACCGATCTCCTCGCCTCGGATCCGGTCGGTGCGACGTGGGGCAGCGGCGTGCGTCGCGCGCCGGCCACGACCACCTGGGGTTGGAACCTAGCGATGATCGGCGGCACCCGCGTCCCGACGATGATGATTGCCGGGGCCCACGACAAGCAGGTGCCGCCCGACCGCGTCCGCGCCGCGTACGATGACCTCGGCGCGACCGACAAGGTGCTCGTCGATCTGGCCTGTTCGTCGCACAACGCCCAGTGGGAGAAGAACCATCGCCTGATGTTCGAGGCGTCGCGCCAGTGGCTGACCGCCGGCGCGCTCGGCGAACAGAAGTCCGGCGTCGTTCGTCTGGGCTATTAGGCCACCGCCAAAGGCAGGGCGGGCCGCTGTCTGCCCTTTTGCCTTTGTTTTCCGCATTCCGCCTTGCGATAGAGTGGTCTGTCGCTCGAAAATGTCGGACCATCCCCGCCTCGAAGATCCCGGCGCAACCACCTCGGAGGTTTCAGGGCCTGCGGACGACGGGCTGTTTTTCCAGTTGTTCGACGCGAGCCCGTTTCCAGCGGTGGTGACGCGGCTGGCCGACCACCGCGTCCTCGCGATCAATCAGCGTACCTCCGTGGTCTTCGGCATTCCGCAGGATCAGGCCGTCGGTCGCCTCGCGCCGGACTATTACGTCGATCCATCCGAGCGCCGGCGCATGGCCGAGCTTGTAGCGCGCGACGGGCGGGCGGACGACTTCCGGTTCGAACTGAAGCGGCCCGCCGGCGGGACGTTCTGGGCCTCCGCGTCGGCGCGGCGCGTGACCTTCGCCGGCGACCCCGCCGTCCTCGTCGTGTTCAAAGACATCACCGCCGAAGTCGAGGCCGAACGGTCACTCCGCGCCAGCGAGGAGCGGCTCGCGGCGCAGAGCCGGGCCCTCACCACGCTCACCACACAGCACGTCGTTCAGCACGGCAGCTTCGAAGAGCGGTTGCACGACATCCTGCGGCTGTCGGCGACGACGCTGCAGGCCGGCCGTCTGTCGCTGTGGCGGCTCGGGAAAGACGGCAACAGCATCCACTGCGACGGGTTGTACTGTGTCGACCCGCCGGGGTTCACGACCGGTGGCGTCGTGACGCGTGTCGAGGCGCCGAGCTATTTCACGGCGCTCGAGCAGGAACGCGTCATTGCGGCCACCGACGCTCGGACCGATCCACGGACCCGCGATTTCGGCGACAGCTATCTCATCCCGCGCGGGATTGGCGCGATGCTCGACGTTCCTCTTCGCGCCGGAGATCGGTTGCGGGGAGTCCTGTGCGCTGAGCACGTCGGCGGGCCGCGGACATGGACGGTGGACGAACAGAATTTCGTCATCTCGACCGCGAACCTGGTGGTCCTCGCGCTGGCGGAAGAAGAGCGGCTTCAGGCGCTCGAACGGCTGGCCGACAGTGAGGCCCGGGCCCGCCTGATCGTCGACACCGCGCACGATGCGTTCATCGGCATCGACTGTGACGGGCGGATCGTGACCTGGAATGCCCAGGCCGAGGCGACGCTGGGGTGGACGCGCGAGGAAGCGCTCGGCCAGGACATGGCCACGATGGTGATCCCGCCGGCCTACCGCGACGCGCACAACCGCGGCATGCAGCGCTTTCTCGCCACCGGCGAGGCGCCGGTCGTCAACCGCCGCCTGGAGTTGACGTCGATGCATCGCGACGGGCGCGAGATCCCGATCGAGATCACGATTACGTCGCCGATGCCGCTCGGCAAGGGGTACTTCTTCGGGGCATTCCTGCGCGACATCTCGGATCGCATCGAGCAGGAGGCGCAGCTGCGGACCGCCAAGGATTCGGCCGAAGCCGCAACCCGCGCGAAGAGCGAGTTCCTGGCGAATATGAGCCACGAGTTGCGGACGCCGCTCAATGGCGTCCTTGGCTACACCCAACTGCTGCAGCGTGACCGCGGCCTGCGGCCCGGCCAGCGCGAGGCGCTCGAAGCCATCGCCAAGTGCGGTTCTCACCTGCTCGAGCTGATCAACGACGTCCTGGATCTTTCGCGGATCGAGGCGGGCCGCGTCGATATCGAGGCGACGACCACGGATCTCGTGCAGCTGCTGATCGATCTCAAATACGTGGTTGCCGAGGCGGCGCGGCAGAAGGGCCTGCTGCTGTCGATGACCATCGCCCCCGGAGTGCCGCGGCGGGTCGTCCTCGACGGCCGCCACCTGCGGCAGGTACTGCTCAACCTGCTCGGCAACGCAGTCAAGTTCACCGTCCAGGGTGAGGTGCGGCTCACGATCGAAGCGATCGACGACGCCCGGCTGTACTTCGAGGTCAGCGACACCGGCATCGGCATCGAAGCCGAGGCACTCACGAGGATTTTCGAGGCGTTCAACCAGACCCGCGAAGGTGCCGCCGCCGGCGGCACCGGTCTGGGACTGGCGATCAGCCGTCGCCTGATCCAGACGATGGGCGACGAGCTGAAGGTGGTGAGCACGCCCGGGCAGGGGAGCCGATTCTATTTTGCGCTGCCACTGGTCAAGCCGACCGACGACTGGATTTCGGCCGACGAGCCGGAGACCGCGATGGAGCCGTCGCTCGACGCGCGGCTCGCCCCCGGCGAGGACCTCACCGCTGTCGTCGCCGACGACAGCACCGTCAACCGGCGCATTCTCGCCCGGCTGCTCGAGAGCGCGGGTGTACGGGTCATCACCGCCGCGGGCGGCAACGAGGCGCTCCGCCTCGCCCGCGAGCACCGCCCCGACGTGGTCTTCATGGACCTCCGCATGGGTGACATGGACGGCCTCGAGACGACGCGGCGCATCAAGGCGGATCCGACGATCTGGACCATTCCGGTCATCGCCGTTACCGCCAGCGCCTTCGGCGACACCCGCGAGGCCGCGAGGACGGCGGGATGCATCGCCTACCTCTCGAAGCCGGTGCGTGCCGAATCGCTCTTCGCAGCGCTGCACGAACACCTCGGCGTGCAGTTCGAGTCCAGCGCCAAGCCGGCGCCGGTGGAGGAACCCGAAGTCTCCGATCACTCCCGGCGCATGGCGCTCGCGCTCCGGCTTCACGATGCCGCGGCCATCGGCAGCGTCACCGATCTCGAAGCGCTGGCCCAGGAGCTGGCAGTCGGCGATCCGGCAGAAGCCGGGCTGGGGCGGCAGATCGCGCGGCTCGCGGCGCAGTTCGACTTCGACGAGCTCCGCGCGCTGGCCCGGCGCCTGGCCGGCGAGGCCAGCGAAACGCGATGATCGTGCCGGAGACCGCCACGATCCTCGTGGTGGACGACAGCCCCGTCAACCTCCAGGTCCTCGTCCGGACGCTTCAGGCGAGCGGGCACCGCATTCTCGCGGCCCGCAACGGCAAGGCCGCGCTCGAGATCGCCGAGCGGGCGAGGCCCGACCTGATTCTGCTCGACCTGATGATGCCGGAGATGGACGGCTTCGAGGTGTGCCGGGCCTTGAAGTCACGGCCGGACACGCGCGAGTCGGTCGTCATCTTCCTGTCGGCGCTCGGTGAGGTGTCGGAAAAGGTGTCGGGACTCAGCCTCGGCGCCGCCGACTACATCACCAAGCCGATCCAGGCCGAAGAAGTGCTGGCCCGCGTGCAAAGCCATCTCACGCGGCAGTACTCTGGAGCGCGAGCTGCGCCGCAGCCGCGATCGGCTGGACCGAGAGCTGGCCACTGCCGCCGACATGCAGCGCCGCCTGCTGCCGCCGCGGATGCCGGTCCATCCAGGCGTGGAGTTTGCCGCCTTCTATCAGACGAGCCGGCATGCCGGCGGCGACTACTACGACGTCATTCCCCTGGACGGCCATCGGTTTGCGGTCGTCGTCGCCGACGTGTCGGGTCATGGCGCGCCGGCGGCGATTGTGATGGCGATGATCCGCGCCGTGCTCCACACCTGCGGCCCGATGCTCGCCGACCCGCCGGCGGTGCTCCAGCACGTCAACCGCCACTTCGAGTTCCTCTGGGACTCGGCGATGTTCGCTACCGCCGTGTACGGCGTGCTCGACGTCGAGCGCCGGAGCTGGCGTTCGATCCGCGCCGGTCACCCGCCGCCGCTGCTGATCCGGCCGGGAGGCCCGGTGTCGCGCGCGAAGGCGGGAGAGGCGCAGATGCTCCTGTTCGGTGAGTTGGAAGATCTCCACGCCGAAGAACAGGAGTTACGCCCCGGAGACCGGCTCGTCCTTTACACCGACGGCCTGACCGATCGCCAAGGCCCCGACGGGCAGTTCTACGAGGCCGATCGCCTCTCGGCGACGCTCGAGCGGGCGGCGGCGCTCACGCCGGCGTCGCTGCTCGAACGGCTGGTCGTTGACGTCGAGGCGTTCACCGGCGGCCGCGAGGCCGACGACGATCAGACAGTGTTGGCGGTGGGTCTCCGCTAGCCACGCTTCAGACTCCAGGCTTCGGGCTTCAGACCTGTCACGCATGCGAATCATGCATCTGGCGCATGGGACCGTTGCGTCGCGCAACTTGAATCAGCTGCCGATCCGCCTGGCCTGAGGAGAAGCCTGAGCCGAACGCCAATCCGCGAGCCTGAAGCCTGAAGGCTAAAGCCTGAAGCCTGCTGTTCGCCCGGCCTATAATTCTCCTTATATGCAGCGGACCGACGTCGGGAAGCCGGACTACTACCACAAGGTCGTCGACTGCCAGTGGGCCTGCCCTGCGCACACGAACGTGCCTGAATACATCCGGTTGATCGCGCAGGGGCGCTTCAGCGATGCCTACATCGTCAATCGGGAGTCGAACGTCTTTCCGGGGATTCTCGGCCGGACCTGCGACCGGCCCTGCGAGCCGGCGTGCCGCCGCACGCGCGTCGACGGAAAGCCCGTTGCCATCTGCCGTCTGAAGCGGGTCGCCGCGGATCACAAGGACGACATCCGGGATCGGCTGCCGACCGCCCCGGCCGAGAAGAACGGGAAGAAGGTTGCGCTGATCGGCGCCGGACCCGCCTCGCTGACCGTGGCCAACGACCTGATGCCGCTCGGCTACCAGTGCACCGTCTTCGAGAAGGGGCCACGCCCCGGCGGCCTGATGCGCATCAACATCCCGGCGTTCCGCCTGCCCGAGGAAGTGCTCGACGAAGAGATCGGCTACATCACCGGCATGGGCGTGGAGGTGAAGTACGACACGCCGGTCACGAGCCTGCGCGGGCTGGTCGACTCGAGGGAATACGACGCGGTATTCGTCGGCAGCGGCGCCCCGAAGGGGAAGGAGCTGGAGCTGCCCGGCCGCCGCGACACGGATCAGATCTTCATCGGCATCGAGTGGCTGGAGTCGATTCATTTCGGTCACGTGGACACGGTCGGCAAGCGGGTGCTGATCATCGGGGTCGGCAACACCGCGATGGACTGCTGCCGCTCGGCCAAGCGGCTCGGCGCCACCGACGTCAAGGTCATCGCCCGCAAGACCCGGAAGTACTTCAAGGCCTCGCCCTGGGAGCTGGAGGACGCCGAGGAAGAGCGCGTCCAGATTCTCGAGAACCACTCCCCGGTCCGCTTCATCGTCGAGAACGGCCGGTTGACCGGGATGGAGTTCGATACGTTCACCGCGCATGAAGAGCAGGGCAAGCTGGTTCAGCAGCCGGCGGGCCGCACGATCGTCCCGTGCGACACGGTCATCCTCGCGATCGGCCAGGAGAACGCGTTCCCGTGGATTGAACGGGACATGGGGCTGCAGTTCGACAAGTGGGACATGCCGGTCGTGGACAAGGTGACCCACATGTCCACGCGGCCGGGGGTGTTCTTCGGCGGCGACGCGGCGTTCGGCCCGGCCAACATCATCTGGGCGGTCGCGCACGGCCACCAGGCGGCGATTTCGATCCACAACCACTGCCAGGGCATCGCCGTCACGGAGCGTCCGCCCGACGGGCAGACGCTGACCAGCACCAAGATGGGGCTGCACGAGTGGGCCTACAGCAACAACTACGACCCGGTCGCGCGCCAGAAGATGCACCACGTCGAGATGCCGCTGCGCTTCTCGAAGATGACGATCGAGGTCGAGCAGGGCTTTACCGCCGAGCAGACGAAACACGAGGTGGAGCGGTGCCTCAACTGCGACGTCGAGACGCACTTCACCGACTCGCTGTGCATCGAGTGCGACGCCTGCATCGACATCTGCCCGGTGGACTGCCTGACCATCATTCCCAACGCGCGACGAGCCCGACCTGCGCGAGCGCCTGATGGCGCCGGCGGACAACCTCGAGCAGGCGCTGTTCGCCTCCGGACCGTTGAAGCAGACCGGCCGCGTGATGGTGAAGGACGAAAACGTCTGCCTGCACTGCGGACTGTGCGCCGAGCGCTGCCCGACCTACGCGTGGGACATGCGGAAATTCGTGCTGCAGCAGCCGTACGCCGGGGTGACCTTTATTCCGCTTGAAGCCGTCGGGCGTTAGCCGCTCCGGCTCCCGACTCCCGACAGCGACCGAGTTCTTATGAGTCAGACCAACGATTTCGCGTTCAAGATCGCCACGGCCAACGGCACCGGCTCGGCCAGCGCCAACGGCCTCATCATGCAGGCGATCTTCCGGATGGGCGTTCCGGTGACCGGGAAGAACGTCTTCCCGTCGAACATTCAAGGGCTGCCCACGTGGTACGAAATTCGGGTCAGCAAGGACGGCTACACCGCCCGCACCCCGGTCTTCGACCTGATGGTCGCGCTCAACCCGGCCACCTACGCGAAGGACATCGCCGAGGTGCGCGCCGGCGGCTGGCTGCTCTACGACTCGACGTGGCCGCTCGACGACGAGCTGAGGCGGCCGGACGTCACCTACCTGGGCGTGCCGCTCGCCGAGATGTGCAACGCCGCCTTCAAGGGCGTGCGCGAGCGCATCCTGATGAAGAACATCGCCTACGCCGGCGCCCTGGCGGCGCTCGTCGACATCGATCCCGAGGTCATCCGGGCGCTGACCAGGGAGAAGTTCTCGAAGAAGCAGTCTCTTCTCGATTCGAACGACAAGGCCATCGCGCTGGGCTACGACTTTGCGCGGAAGGCCTTTCAGTGCCCGCTGCCGATCCGGCTCGAGACGATGGACGCGACGAAGGACAGCATCCTGATCGACGGCAACACCGCAGCCGGCCTCGGCGCCGTGTTCGCCGGCGCAACCGTCGGCGCGTGGTACCCGATCACGCCGTCGACATCGCTGATGGAAGCCTTCAAGGGGTTCTGCCAGAAGTACCGGCGCGACGAGGCGACGAAGAAGAACAAGTTCGCCATCATCCAGGCCGAGGACGAGCTCGCCGCGGTCGGCATCGTCATCGGCGCCTCGTGGGCGGGGGCGCGGGCGTTCACGCCGACCTCCGGCCCCGGCATTTCGCTGATGAATGAGTTCATCGGGCTGGCCTACTACGCCGAGGTGCCGGCGGTGCTGTTCGACGTGCAGCGGGCCGGCCCGTCCACCGGCATGCCGACGCGAACGCAGCAATGCGATCTGCTGCTGGCGGCCTACGCCTCGCACGGCGACACGCGGCATATCTGTCTGTACCCCTCGGATCCGCGAGAAGCATTCGAGATGGCTTGGAAGGCGTTCGACCTCGCCGAGCGCTTCCAGACCCCGGTGTTCGTGCTGAGCGATCTCGATATCGGCATGAACGACTGGATGGTGCCGCGGTTGCAGTGGGACGACAGCTACCGGCCGGATCGTGGCAAGGTGCTCTCGGCCGCGGAGCTCGAGCAGGCGAAGAGCTTCTCGCGTTATCTCGACGTGGACGGCGACGGCATCCCGTACCGCACCGTGCCCGGCGAGCACCCGAAGGGGGCGTACTTCACCCGCGGTTCGGGCCACAACAAGTTCGGCGCCTACACCGAGGATGCCGACGAGTATCAGGAAGTGGTCGATCGCCTGGCCCGGAAGATCCAAAGCGCGGCCCGAGCCGTGCCGGCGCCGTTTGTCCGCAAGGCGGCCTCGTCCACGAAGCTGGGGCTGCTCAGCATCGGCGGCTGCCACGCCGCGTGCATGGAAGCACTCGACCAGATGGCAAAGGACGGAATCGCGCTGGACTACCTGCGGGTCCGCGGCTTCCCCTTCAGCGAAGAGGTGCGGAACTTCGTCCACCAGCACGACGTGACGTTCGTGGTCGAGCAGAACCGCGACGCGCAGCTGCGTTCGCTGCTGCAGCTCGAGACCGGCGTCTCGATTGAGAAGCTCGAATCGGTCCGCTACTACGCGGGCTTCCCGATGAGCGCGCACCACGTCGTCTCCGGCGTGAAGGCGAAGCTCGAGGTGGCGGCATGACGTATATCGCGAAACCCAGGGTTCACCATCCGTCGCTGCAGAAGAACGCGATCGGGCTGACGCGCCGCGACTACGAGGGCGCGATCACCACGCTCTGCGCCGGGTGCGGCCACGACTCGATCACCGCGGCGATCATCCAGGCGTTCTGGGACCTGTCGATTCCGCCGCACACGGTGGCCAAGCTCTCGGGCATCGGCTGCTCGTCGAAAACCCCGGCCTATTTCCTGCGAGAAGCCCACGGCTTCAATAGCGTGCACGGGCGCATGCCGGCGATTGCGACCGGCGCCGGCGCGGCCAACGGTGGGCTGATGATGATCGGCGTGTCGGGCGACGGCGACTCGCTGTCGATCGGCATCGGCCAGCTCTCGCACGCCATCCGCCGTAACGTGAACATGCTCTACGTGCTCGAGAACAACGGCGTCTACGGGCTGACCAAGGGCCAGTTCTCGGCATCGGCCGATCCCGGCTCGACCAGCAAGAAGGGCGAAGTGAACGCGATGGAGGCGATCGACGGCGTGCTCCTCGCGCTCACGCTCGGGGCCACGTTCGTGGCGCGGAGCTTCTCGGGCGACAAGGCGCAGCTGGTGCCGCTGATCAAGGCCGGGCTGACCCACAAGGGCTTCGCGTTCGTCGACGTCATCTCGCCGTGCGTGACCTTCAACGACCACGAGGGCTCGACCAAGAGCTACGCCTACACGCGCGAGCACCAGGTGGAAGTGGTCCAGGCCGACTTCGTCCCGCCCCGCGACGAGATCACCTCGGAGCAGGCGGCGGGCAGCATCAAGAGCGTGATGCTGCACGACGGTAGCTGGGTGAAGCTGCACAAGGTGGCCGAGGACTACGACGCGACCGACCGGGACCGCGCCTACGCCTACATCCGCGACCGGCAGAAGGCGGGCGAAGTGTTGACCGGGCTGCTCTACATCTCGCCGGACTCGAAGGACATGGTGGCGCAGAACGAGCTGGTCGACGCGCCGCTCTACAACCTGCCGTTCGACCAGCTCTGCCCGGGCAACGGGGAGCTGCAGAAGCTGCAACAGCGCTTCCGCTAGCCCGCCTGAGATTGATCATTCGCCGAGCGTAGTGAGAGATCCTGCGGTGCAAAGCACCGCCCACGCCGGCTCTCCGGCGCCTGCGGGGCGGAGCCGTGCCCAACGAGCGTGGCCTACTGCACCGTCGCGGTCTTGATGTAGTCCAGCTTCGGAAAGCTCTTGATCAGATACGCGTTCCCTTCGGACTGGATGCGTCCCTGATCAGGGCCCTTGCCGCGCGGCGCGCCTTCGCCGTAGACGGTGCTGATCTTGTCGACGATATCCATGCCCTCGGACACCTGGCCGATTGGCGCGAAGCCCATCGAATCGAGATTGCTGTTGTCGCGGAAGTTGATGAACACCTGCGTCGTGCGGGTCGAGGGCGAGGCGCCCATCGCGTACGTGACATAGCCGCGCTTGTTCGACTGCTTCACCGGATCGGGGGGAATCTGGGCATTGCGCCAGACGGCCGACACGGCCGGGTCGGCGTGAATGCCGAACTGCACCATGAAGTTCGGGATGGCGCGGAAGAATCGCGCATCGTTGTAGAACCCGTTCTTCACCAGGTTGAAGAATCGATCGGCGCCGTTGGGCGCCCACGCCCGCGTCACCTCGACGACGAAGGCGCCGACGCTGGTGTCGAACTTCACTTTGAAGGTGGCGGGGGCCTGAGCCTTGAGCCCGGCCGGGTTCATCAGAGCCTTGTTGGCGGCCGTCTGTTCGGCGCCCACGGTGACCGCGGCTACGGCGGCGCCGGCCACAAGCAGTGCAGCAAAGTGTCGAATCACGTCTGTCCTCCGGCCGGCAAGCGTACTATAGGAGCCCATCCACTCGCATCCGTGACGCGCGCGCGGGCCCTTGTGCGCGGCAATTGGATCGACTGGACTGGCCAGCTGTGTTGAAATCGTCGGACTGAACATGTGGCGCCTGCTCACCAACCGCCGGGTTCTTCAGGCCGCCGCGGTCATGGGCGTGATGCTCATGATCGCGCTGTGGCCGGAGGCCATCGACGTCGAGGTCGCCAGCGTCAGTCGCGGCGCACTGGTCGTGACGCTCGATGCTGAGGGAACGACCCGCGTCCATCACCGGCTGGTCGTCACCGCCCCGGTGTCGGGCACCCTCGAGCCGATCACGCTCGAAGCCGGCAATGGCGTCGAGACCGGGACGACCGTGCTGGCGCGCCTGCGGCCGGATCCGCCGGCGCCGCTCGATGCCCGCGGCCGGGCCCGCGTCAACGCCGAGGTTTCCGACGCGCGTGATGCCCTCACCGACGCGAAAGAAGCGGAAGATCGCGCCCGGGCCGCGCTCGAGCAGGCCAACGACGAGCTGCAACGCGAACAGGAAGAGTTCGACGCCGGGCAGACCACCCAGCAATCGCTCGAAGCGCGACGCAATCTTGTGACGAGCGCCGAGGAGACGCTGAACGCCGCGCTATACGCCGGCGCGGCAGTGGCGGCGAACCTGGACCGGATACGGTTCCAGTTGCCCGCAAACCGGCCGGCCCCGCCGGCAAAAGACATCGAGATCGTCGCGCCCGTGGACGGCGTGATCCTTCGCCGGCTTCACGAAGGCGGTGTGCCCGTCCAGGCCGGCGACCCGCTGCTCGAGATCGGCGACCCGAGCCACGTCGAGATCGTCGCGAACCTGCCGGACAGCGATGCCGCGAAGGTGAAGCCGGGCATGCGCGTCGAAGTCGAGCACTGGGGCGGCGATACTCCGCTCCCTGCATGGGTGGAGCGGGTTGAGCTCTCGGGCGCGGTCCGGGGCACCAACGGCACCAACGGCGTGCGCGGCAACGTCATCATCGATTTCGAAGACGATCGCGAAGCGTGGCGCGCCATGGGCGACGGCTTTCACGTCGGCGTGCGCATTGCGATCTGGGAGGACGAAGACGTCCGGCGCGTGCCGATGGCGGCGCTGTTCCACGTCGGCGATCAATGGGCCGTCTTCGTCGTCCAGAACGGCCGCGCCCACCGAACGATTGTCGATATCGGCGTGCACACGGCAACCGACGCCGAGGTGCGCAACGGCCTCCGCGCCGGCCAGCAGGTCGTGTTGAGCCCGCCTGACACGCTCACCGACAATGCGCGCGTCGCGGTCCGCGACGAGTAGCGCGCGTGGGCACCAGGCTTCAGGCTTGAAGCCTAGAGCCTTACGCTAACATCGCGCGTCGCGGCGTCGGGCTCGGCAAAGGCCAACAAGCGCGCCGCCTCCTCCTTCAGAGCACCCAGGTCTTTCTTCGACAGCCTGACGAAGGGCTCGAGCGTCAGCGTGGCGGTCTTGCCTTTCCGCACCAGCGACCACGAGCCGGCGACGCTGCCATCCACGAGAAAGCATGCGGTGATCTGCAGGTTGCGGGTGCTGATGCGCGCCCGGTGCTCGTCGGCGATCACCCGGCTTCGGTCGTGGTGGCCGAGCAGCAGGTTGTCCCAGTCGGGCACGAGGCGAATCGGCGCTGGGGTGTCTTCTTCGGGTCGCGGCGCCTTCGGCAGATCGAACAGCTCGCGCTGACGCGCGTCGCGGAACGTGACCAGTTCCGGCCGCAGTCGCTCGAACACCGGCGCCAGCTTCGGCAGTCCCGACCAGGTCTGCGCATCGGCGACGCTCGCCGGGCCGAACGCGGCGAGGTAGCGGCGCACGAGCGTGTCCGGCGCGGCGGCCGTCACGGGCACCGGCGCCTTCAGCCAGGTATCGGCGAGCGCGAAGTCGGCGGCGCCGGGATATCCCCATGTGATATCCGCTTCAGGCACCTGGACCAGCGGCAACGTCAGGCGGATGGCGTAGGCGAGCGACCGGATGTTGAGATCGGGGAACCGGGGTGCGAGGTGGTCGCGAATGGCATCGAAGGTGGCCGGCGCGGCCTTCAGGAACGCGCGCGTCGCCTTCTCGGCTGCCGGCAGATCCATATCTCTGAGTGCCGGGCCGACGATCGAGGCCAGGCCGCGATCGAGCCCTGACTGGAGCGGTCCTCTCCACGCGCGATAATCGCGGGCCGACAGCAGGTGAAGGGTCCCGCGCATCGCCGTGACGCGGACGATGGTGCGGGCGTGGACCGCCTCGAGGAGCGCGGCACGCTCGAAGTCGCGGAGCCGGCTCCACAAGCCGATGAACGGCGGCCGCGGCAGTTGCGCCTGCAGGCCGGCGAGCTGCTCGATGGCGTCGAGCGGCGTGCGCGACTCGCGCGACAGGAGCATCTGCCGTGCGAGCAGTGCCCGGTTGAGCGCACGTTGGCTGAGCACGTTTGCCGACGCGCGACTGGTCTTTCCTGGTTTCGCCACCGACGCCGGCAACTGCCCGACCCCCGTCTCCCGAACCCGAGGGGTTCTACTGCTTCTTTCCGGTGAAGGTTCCCGTCAGCTGTCCGCCCGCTATGTTTAGAGACCCCTTCATGCTGGCGCCGCCGGCGTCCACGGTTCCCGTATAGGCGACGTCGACTTTGGTGCCCTGGAGATCGGCGTCGAAGGTGAACTGAATCGCGGTCCCTTTGACGGTGCCGGTGAAGTCGGCTTCGCCCAATAACTGGCTGCTGTAGTGGCCCGTGAGCTTCTCGCCGTCCTGCTTGAACGTGACCGTCGGCTGGCCACCGCCCTGGCCGGTCTGCACGTCGAACGTCCACTTACCAGTGACGTTTACGGCCTGGGCCACGGCCGGGATGGCCATCGCCACGACGACCGCGAGGATTACGCCGACTGCGCTGACCTTTCGCATACCCCCTGCCTCCGCCGCGCATGATACATCTCATGACATATGCCCATGCATCGCTCTTCCTTGATCCGTCGCGCGATGGCTGGGCTCCTTCTCGGGCTGCTCCCGGCACTCGCCGGAGCGCAGGCCTTGCCCAACCTGTCGTTGTTGCGCGTCCGCTACAACACTGCGAAAACGAGCGCGAAGCCGGCGGGGGAGCTCAAGGCGCAGCTCGACGATGTCGACCGCGCGATCGCAGAGGCGTCACGGCTGGGGCGCAACGGCGAGGTGCGGCGGCTGATCGCCAAAGGGCTCGCGCTACTCGACGGGCGATCCTGGACACCCGAGGAGGAGTATCGCGGGTCGCTGGTGCTCCGCGCCGAGAGGGTATTCGCCGACGTTGCGCAGCCGTTCACGGTGCGCCTCGAGCAGATCTACGCGCCGGCGATCGAGCTCACCACGCCTCCTTCGGCCACCGTGACGCTCCGGCCGCTCCTCGCGCAGCCGGCGGGGACGTCCGAGTCGAGCGTTCTCACCTCGGTCGCCGACATCCCGCGCGATCTTCGCGAGTCGCCGCTCGTGCTCGATCTCGACGTGAGCAAGGCGCCTGATGGCCCCCACGAGCTCGTCGTCGAGGTCTCCCACGGCGGGCAGGCGGTCGGCCGGGTGACGATGCGGATGGCCGTGCAGCGCGGGCTCGACGCACGAGCCGCCGCCCTCGAGGCCGCGGCCGGGCGCGGGCCAGCAGCGGTCGCTGCCGACATCCGATATCCGCTCGACTACATGCGCAAGGTCAACCGCGGCCTGGTCGAGATCGGCAATTTCGATGTCGGTCGTGAGCTCGCCGCGGCTGAAGATGTGGCGCGAGCCGCTGCCGGCGGCCGCGATCCGTTCGCGGACCGCACCGGCGATTTCGAACGCCACTATCTGCTGGCCGCCGCCGGCGAGATCATGCCCTACCGCGTCTACGTGCCCACCGAGTACGAGCGCGGCACGCCAACGCCGCTGGTCGTCGCGCTGCACGGGCTCGGCCTGAACGAAGACTCGTTCTTCGACAACTACCAGAGTGTCGCGCCGCGGCTTGCGGAGCAGTACGGGTTCCTGCTGGTAGCGCCGCTGGGATTCCGCGTCGACGGCTTTTACGGAGCGCGGCTGATGGCGGGCGGCGATCCGGCCGCCGCGCGCCGCGCGGAGCTGAGCGAGCAGGACGTGCTGCAGGTCGTGAAGCTGATGCAGGCGGACTACAGCGTTGATCCGGACCGGATGTACTTGATCGGGCACTCGATGGGAGCCATCGGTACCTGGGCGCTCGCGGCGAAGTACCCGGAAATGTGGGCGGCGGTGGCGCCATTCTCGGGCGTCGGAGCGCCGGCAACGGTGGCGGGGATGAAACACATCCCCGAGTTCGTCGTTCACGGCGACAACGATGCCACCGTCAATGTCAACGGCTCGCGGGCGATGGTCGAGGAGATGAAGAAGGTCGGCGTGGATGTGACCTACATCGAAGTTCCGGGCGGATCCCACACCGACGTCGTCGTGCCCAACCTGCCGAAGGCGTTCGAGTTCCTGGCGGCGAAGAAACGAACGCCGGCTTCGCAGTAAAAGAAACCACGAAGGGACGTCCCTTCGTGGTTTCTTTTTGACTGTGTACACTGCTCGGATGAAGTGGGTAGCCGCGCTGGTCGTCGCGCTAGCGGTTGCCGGGGGCCTCGTTTCGGCGCAAGGGAGGCGCGGCGGGCGCTTCGGTGACACGGTGCCGATGGCGACGCCAGAGAGCTTCGACGGCGCCTTCCATTTCTGCCGGTTGGCGTTTCGCGGCGATCGCAACGGCGACGGCGGTGGCTGGGCGGTGGACTTCCCGCGCGCCGACGTGAACTTCTCGATACGCCTCAGCGAGCTCACCAAGACGGACGTGAGCTTCGACGCCGAGCGCGAGCCGAAGCACCTGGTGGTCCGCGCGACCGATCCCGAACTCTTCATGTGCCCGTTCGTCATGGCGACGGAGGTCGGGGCGGCCTATTTCGACGACGAGGAGTCGACGAAATTACGGGAGTATCTCGAGAAGGGCGGCTTTCTCTGGGCCGATGATTTCTGGGGCAGCTACGCCTGGGACTTCTGGCAGGCCCGGCTCGACCGGATCCTGCCACCGAGCCAGTATCACGTCGTCGATCTCCCGCCCGGTCACCCGCTGTTTCACACGCAATTCGAGGTCGCCGCCGTGCCGCAGATCCCGTCGATCAACTTCTGGATGGGCAGCGGCGGCGGCACTTCCGAGCGCGGCCGCGACAGCGCCGTGCCCCACGCGCGCGCGGTGTTCGATGCGGCCGGCCGGATCATGGTGCTGATGACCCATAACACCGACCTCGGCGATTCCTGGGAGCGCGAAGGCGACGACCCGCGCTACTTCTACACGTTTTCGGTGAACGGCTACGCGTTCGGGATCAACGCGGTGCTGTACGCAATGACCCACTGACGATCGCTTCCTTCGGATTTCGGCTGTCGTCACTTCACGATCACCCGTCCTTGCGCCTGCCATTTGCCGCTCGCGCCCCTCACCTCCAGCCAGAGCGTCGCGTTACCGGGCTGGGCTTCGTATTCGAAATCGTAGGTTTCGCCCACTCCAATCGTGACTGCTGCGGGAACAGGGACCGCCTCGGCTTCGGGGACCGCCGCGCCATCCTTCGTGAGCGGGCGCCAGGTGACCGGCGCGGTCCGCGCCATCAATGACACGGTCAGCAGGTCGTCCGGTGTGATGTTGATCAGGCGCACGCGATGGCGCTGACCCGCGCGCCAGACCCAGCGGGGTTCACGCTCGCCGTTCACGACGAGCGAGCTGGCATCCTCGAGAATCCCAGACGCCTCCGAGGCGTCGCGGCGGCCGAGCACGACGATGTGATCGACGGCGGGATCGAATGCCTCCTCGGGCTCGGTGACGACGATCGCGCCGTACAGCCCCGACGAGAGCTGTTGGTAGTCATGGAAATGAGTGTGATAGATGAACGTGCCCGCTCGCGTCGGCGCGATCCGGACCACGAACGTGGCTCCCGGCTCGATCATCGGGGCCAGGTGCTGTTCGCTGCCGCTCCAACCGTGGACGCCGTCGTAGTAGCTGTCGATCTCCAGTCCATGCCAGTGAATCGACGTGGCGACGGTCATCTGGTTGATGACGGCGATCTCGACTGGCTCGCCGCGGCGAAGGACGAGTAGCGGTCCCGGAGAGGCCGGCTGAGCCTCGGGCCGGGCGGCCTCGTCGTCAACGATGTGCACGCTGGCCGCATTCCGTCCGCCGCTCGCGCCCGGCACGCCGCGAATGGCCATTGTCAACCGCCGGCGTGTCGCCGGCATTGGGCTCGGGGTTGGACTCGCAGGACTGGCGGGGAGCACGGTAATCCCCATCACCATGCCCGCCATGCCGAGCGACGGCTCTTTGTGGTCGTGCGAGTGCGACGTGTCGCTCGAGTCCCCTCTGCCGGCGGACATCCCGGCGTCGAGACGACGCTCCGGCGACACATGGTGCATGACGTGACAGTGAAAGAGCCAGTTGCCCGCGCGTTCGGGTGTCCACTCCAGCAGCATCGTGCCTGCTGACGGCAGCAGCTGGGTCACGACGCGGCGCCCCTTTCCTCCGGCGACGGGCTCGTCTCGCCGTCCATCGCCGGTTCGCAGGACCGTGAAGTAGAAGCCATGGAGGTGCATGGGATGGACCTGCGAACTGAGGTTGATCACGCGCCACCGCACGGTGTCGCCGCGGCGATAAGTCAACCGTTCGGTGGCCGGCCACGAGCGTCCGTTGATGACGAAGGTGAGCTTGGGGTGCTCCGCCAGGAACGCTTCGGCGGCAATGTCTGCGCCAATGATTCTTCGCAGTTGGTCGATGTTGAGACTGGTCCACTCGGTGATGACGAAGATCCGGTCGGACGGCGGCGGCTCGTTTGCTGGATCGATCACCAGCGCGCCAGCCAGCTCGCGGAACGGGACCGGCGCCTGCATCGTAGTTGCCCAGTAGTGGTATGTTCCGGCCCGTCCGGCGGCGAACTGGAGCTCGCGGCGCTCCCCGGATGGAACCTCCAGCGGCGAGCAGGGGTTGCCGTCTCGTGTACACAGCCCCTGCACTCGGAGCGAAACCGCCAGGTCGTTATGAATGGAGACCGCCAGCGTCGCGCCTTCGCGCACGCGGATCAGCGGTGCGGGAATGCTGAGGGCCGCGCCTTCTTCGCCGAACGCCTCGACGCTCAGCGCCGGCCCGTGCGGGCCTTCAGGACGCCACGCGCCCCGGCCCGCGCGGAGCGTAATCGTGACGATGTCGCCATCGACCGTTCCGGCCGCGCGAGTGTTGTCATTCGATTCCACGGTCTGGTCGCCGGCCGCCGCGCGAAGTGGATGGGCGACGAGCAGGCCGAATGCCAAAGCCGCCGCGGCGATGGGCTGAACGTATTGCATCCGACGACCCTACTGGGTTGCGAGGCGCGTCTCATGAAATTGCCGTCAGCGATTCGTGAAGTTTCGGTAATGGCGCGTTACCTTCGTTGACAACTCCTGGACGGTCCAGTACCTTGACCAGTGGTCCATTTGTCAGTCCCGGACCGCTCGCCGGTCCCAAGGAGCTTCCATGACGTCTCGTCCGCCCCGCTCTAATTGGGGACTTTCGCTGGGTCTCGCTGCGCTTGCGTGCGGCGTGCTGGGGCTGGTGGCCCCGCTCGGCCTGCGTGCCCAGCAGCCGGCGCCGGCGCCAGCTGCCGCGGCTCCGGCGGTGACCTTTACGAAAGACATTGCGCCGATTCTGCAGCGCAGCTGCCAGAACTGCCATCGCCCGGGCCAGGTGGCGCCGATGTCGCTCATTTCCTACGAGGACGTGCGTCCGTGGGCGCGCGCGATCCGGCAGCGGACCTCGATTCGCGACAAGGCCGGCGCGATGCCGCCCTGGTACATCGAGAAGAACATCGGCATCCAGCAGTACAAGCACGATCCGTCGCTGTCCGACGCGGAAGTCGCGAAGATCGCGAGCTGGGTCGAGGCCGGTGCGCCGCGCGGCAACCCGGCCGACATGCCCACGCCGCTCAAGTGGGCGGACGATACGGCCTGGCAGATCGGCGAACCCGACATGATCGTGGACAGCCCCGAGATCGTCGTGAAGGCCAACGCCGCCGACTGGTGGGGCGAGCTGGAGCCGGTGAAGATCCCGCTGATGGAAGATCGGTACATCGCGGCGATCGAAATCAAGGAAGTGAACGACGTCCCGAATGACGAGAAGGGCCGCGAGACGGTGGGCGGCCGCTATGTCTTTCATCACCTGATCTGGTCGGCGGCGGTGATCGACGACAACGGCGAGATGCCCGAGAGCCAGGGACTCGGCCTGTGGCCGGTGCACGAAGTCGGGCGCAACGCCGACATCCTGGATCCCGACGCGGGGCGGGAGATCAAGGCGGGCTCGAGCATCATCTTCGAGTCGACGCACCTGCACTCGAACGGGCGGGACACGAAGGCGAAGCTGCGCTTCGGCTTCAAGCTTCACCCAAAGGGCTACGAGCCGAAATACCGCAGCACGCTGCGCGCGCTCGGCAACGGGCTGGACATAGACATCAAGCCGAATGAGGCCAACCAGCAGCTGCACGCCTATCTGGTACTCGACCGGCCGATGAAGGTCGTCACCTTCGAGCCGCACCTCCACGCGCCGGGCGCCCGGATGTGCCTCGAATACATCTGGGGCATCAACATCCAGACGGTCTCCTGCGCCGGCTACGATCACAACTGGGTCCGCCAGTACGAGTTCCAGGACGATTACGCGCCGCTGCTCCCGAAGGGCACGATCCTGCACATCATCGGCTACATGGACAACACCGAGAAGAACAAGAACATCCCTGACCCGCGCAACTGGCAGGGCTCCGGCAATCGGTCCATCGCCAACATGTTCATCGACCTCGGCCAGAGCGTGTCGCTCACCGAGGAGCAGTTCCAGCAGGAGATGGCGAAGCGCCGGGAGAACCGGAAGATGAAGAAGAACGACTTCTTCATCGACTGCCCGCTCTGCGGCGTGCCAGCGCCGCCCAAAACGACGAACACGGAAGTGCGCCAGCCGCAGTAACAGAAACCACGAAGGCACGAAAAGCACGAAGGACGACACGAAGACTTTTTTGGGGTGTCACGCGTGCTTCCCCAAAGAGATTTTGGCCTTCGTGGTTCCCTTCGTGTCCTTCGAGCCTTCGTGGTTTCTTTTTGACAGCGTTCAGATGGGGTCAAGTCGATGACGGGACGGAGTTTTGGGGGAATGGTCGCGATCCTGGGGCTGGCGCTCGCGATGACGCGGGCCGGCGCCGGGGCGCAGTCGCTCTCGTACGGGAAGGGGCAGAACATCTCGCCCGCCTTCGAGGGCTGGGAGCAGAGCGACGACGGGTCGTTCAACATGCTGTTCGGCTACATGAACCGCAACTGGGAAGAGGAGATTGACGTTCCGGTCGGGCCGAACAACAACATCTCGCCGGGTGACGCCGACCAGGGCCAGCCGACCCACTTCTATCCGCGCCGCAACCGTTTCGTGTTCAAGGTCAAGGTGCCGAAGGACTGGGGCAACAAGGAAGTGGTCTGGACGCTGACCACGAACGGCAAGACCGAGAAAGCGTTCGGCACGCTGCGCACCGACTCGTTCGTCGACAACCTCGTGCAGGCCTCCGAGCAGGGCGCGCTTGGCGCCGGGATGAGCTACACCGGCAATGCGCAAGAACCAGGCGCCCACCCTCAAGGTCGACAGCGGCCCGAAACGCACCGTGAAAGTCGGCGAGCCGGTCCAGTTGATGGCCTACGCGTTCGACGACGGGATTCCGCGGCCGCGGTACGGTCCCGGATCGCGCAGCGAAAAGTACTTCGATCGTCCTGTGCAGGGCGTCCACCCGTCGCAGCGCCCCCCGGTCGCGTTGACCGTCGGCAGCCAGACCGGCCTGCGCGTCTCCTGGTTCGTCTATCGCGGTCCGAACAACGTGGCTTTCACACCGGAGCAGACCAAGGTGTGGGAGGACACGCGCGCCGGCGCCAATTCGCCGTGGGCGCCGCGGTGGGTGGCACCGACGATCCCGGAAGACGGCCGGATCGACACCACCGCCGTCTTCAGCGAGCCCGGCACCTACGTGCTGCGCTGCCTGGCTTCGGACGGCGCCATCCAGAACACCTACGACGTCACCTTCGTCGTCACGCGATAGGAGACAGGAGGTAGGAGAGGAAATAGGAACGAGAAGCCAGGATTTGAATGCGGATTCCCCGGGTCCTGGTTCCTGGCTCCCAGTTTCTAGTTCCTGGTTCCTAGTTCCTGTCTCCTGCCTCCTCTCTCCTGTTAGTGGCATACTTTCCCTGATGAATCGGGGAGTGGTTCGCGCCGCGGTCTGGGCGCCGGTCGTGCTGTTTGCCGGCGTGCTGACCGCCGCCCTGAGCGTCACCGAGCGTGCCGTCGAGACGCATCCGCGGATCACGACGACGCTGCTGTGGGTGAAGGACATCGCGCCGATCCTCCAGCGCCGCTGTTTCAGCTGCCATTCGCCGAACAACGTGGCGATGTCGCTCATCACCTACAACGAGGCCCGTCCGTGGGCGGCGGCGATTCGCGAAGAGGTGCTGATCCGCCACATGCCGCCGTGGGCGGCGGTCGCCGGGTATGGCCGCTTCCAGAACGATCCGTCGTTGACTCAGGGCGAGTGGGATCTGCTCGTCGCATGGGTGGACGGCGGCGCGCCCAGCGGCCAGACGCTGCAGGAAGGCGAGGTGCCGCCCCTCTTCGTGCCCTCGGATGCCACCTGGCTTCAGGGCGAGCCCGATCTCACGGCAAAGGCGCCGAAGCCCCAGGAGATCGCCGCCAACACTCCGGATCGCGTCGAGCGCATGGAATTCGATCCCGGCTTGAGCGGCGATCAGCGGATTCACGGCATCGCCTTCAAGCCCGGCGCCCGGCGCGTCGTGCGCTACGCGTCGATCTTCGAGGCCGGCACGAACCGGTGGCTGTTCACCTGGACGCCGTGGGGGACCGCGATGCACCTGCCGGAGAATGTGGCGTTCACGCTCAGGGCGGGCACGAAACTGAACGTCGAAATCGGTTACCACGGCACAGAAGAAGCGGTGTCGGACACGAGCGAGATCGGGCTCTATCTCGAGAAGAGCGGCGCGGCAGGTCCCGCCTCGGTGCTGGCGATGCAGAGCGGCGCCGCCGAGGTGCCGCCCGGCGGCAAGCCGGTGAAGTTCCGCGCCGAGCTTCAGTGGGACGAGACCGCGGCGCTGCAGGCGGTCTATCCCGAAACTCCGGCTGGCACCACCTCGCTCGAGCTCACAGCGATGCTGCCCGATGGCGGAGTCCGCCCGCTGCTGTGGCTGCGCGACTACCGCGCCGACTGGCCGACGCCTTATCTCTACGTCGACCCGGTGCCGCTTCCGCGAGGCGCGAAGCTGGTGATGACCACCTACGTGGCCAATGCCGGCGAGCAGCCGCTCAAGGCGCAGCCACGGCTGCACCTCACCCGCGTGCCGGCGTCGGCGACGACGTTCTGAGCCGCCGATGCCGTCCCGCCGGACCTTCCTCGCGAGCCTCGCCGCCGGCGGCATGGGGACGGCGCTCTTCGGCCCGCGCCGCCTTCAGGCGTCTACGACGCGCGATCAGCTGCGCTCGTCAGAGTTGTTCCACGCCGGGGCCGAGCTCGTCCCGACCGCGGCGACCGTGCGGGACGGCGAGGGCCGGCTCGTCACCTCGTTGCAGCGCGAGGATTTCACCGTTTCCGAATCCGGCACCGATCAGCCCATCACGCAGTTCACGCGCGAGCGGGTGCCACTCAACCTGGCGCTGATCCTCGACGTCAGCGACAGCATGCGCGGTCCGCGGATGGACGATGCCCGCCTGGCCGTCAAGACGTTCCTCGAGGAGTTGCTGAAGCCCGAGGACGAGGCGGCGCTGCTGGTGTTCAATCACGCGACCCACGTGCTGTCGAACTGGACGACCGACCGCGAGCCGCTACTCGCGGCCCTGGCCGACACGCGGCCGACCGGCGGCACCGCCATCTACGATGCGGTGAACACCGCCATCCCGCTCTTCACGGATCGGCGCCATCCCCGCGCGGCAATGGTGCTGGTCTCTGATGGTGCCGATACTGCCAGCGACACGACCGTGATCGACCTCAAGCAGCGCCTGAGTCGTGGGGATGTGTTCCTGTACGGCGTGGCCATCGACACGCCGAACGCCCGATCGTCGCAGCGCATCAACCCGCAGGTGTTCCGCGAGCTGTCGGCCCAGAGCGGTGGCTACGCGGAAGTGATTGGGTCGACGGCGGAGATCGGTCCGGCCATGGCCCGCATCGCCGAGGAATTAAACGCCCAGTACATGCTCGGATATACCCCGGTCACCCCGGGAGATGGCCGATTTCGATCGATTCGCGTCTCGGTCGGCAAGGGGCTGGAGTATATCGTGCGGCCCGACGAGGCGTGTGCGGTGAGCGTCAAGTGCGGCGTTCCAGTTGATGCATTGATGAGTTGACGATCCGGCGACTCGTTGCGCAGTCGGCCATCTGCACGCTGCTGGACGGACAGGCTGCTGTCAATGACTCCAATTAAGTGGCCGGCCGCGTCGTCGGTCGTCCATTGTCGATCGCAATCGCCAATCCTCAATCGTCATTGGACGCCAGCTCAGCGTTTCGCCCGGACGAAGGACGCGAAACGTGAACGACACCGTAGACAGCTTGCCGGCGCGCTGGAACTGTATCCAGGCCTTGTAGCGGCCAGCCTTCGGAAACAGCGTGTGGAACACCACGTCGGGCCCGCCGCCGCTCTTGATGGCGGTGCCCTCGAGCGTTTCTTCCGGGTGCGCGTGAATGTACGACGTCAGTTCCTCGTTGACGATGAGCGCGTGAGCGAAGGCGCCAAGGTAGCGCTCGAGGTCCTTGACGGGTTCGCCGGTGGCGGTGTTCGTGAAATGAATCGGTAGATCGAGGTCCGCCGACGCCACCAGCGCGCTCGGCGCGATCCGGAAGTCGATCGTCGTTCCCGCCTCACGCTTGCTCCACGCATCGTCGAGGCTCAGCGTCGGCACCGCAGAGAAGACGTCGCCGTCGAACCCGGCGGTCACAATCGGCGTCATCAGCACCTGGCCGGAGCCGCCGATCGGAAAGAAGTCCGAGATCACGACGTAGTGCCCCGGTTTGGGGAACGTCACGTCGAGCGCGAAGACGCCATCGGGCCCCTGCACGGGATGCTCGTGCATGAAGACTTCGGTGTCGCGGCTCAACACGAACAGGTGGTAGGGCATGTCGTGGACGACCGCGAAGTCGGTCACCGGCTTGCGGGTTACCGGATCCTCGATGTGGAAGCGGAGCTTGGTTTTCTGCCCCGGCTTGACCACTGCCGGAATTGTTTCCACGCGGAGCCGGTAGTTGGCGGTTCCGAGCGGGTTGCCGGGCACCAGCTCCATCCCGCAGCGCGGGCACTTGCCGGGCTCGCCGAGGATCACATCCGGATGCATCGGGCAGATGTAGCCGGTAATCGCCGGGGCCTGCGGCGGGGCCGCCGCACCCGGGCCGGCCGGGGTCTGCGCGGACACCACGACGATGGCTGAGCCGAGGGCCAGGACGTAGAGTCCGACGCTCAGGGTGAAGACGAGCCGGCGCATATCTACAAGCATAAATCGGCGGGGTGCAGAGGTGCAGCGTGCCTCCGTAGTCCCCCGCTTCGTCCCACGGTCTCAGGGCTGATATTGCACCAGCGTCATCGGCCTGTGGCAGACTCGTTCGGTTCCGCGCGGCCTGCGCGGAGCTCAGCAGGAGGTTAGAGATGGCGACGACGAATTCCGTCCTGGGACGCCCCTTGTGGTACGAGCTCATGACGACCGACAAGCCTGCGGCCGAGGCGTTCTACAACCCGGTGGTCGGCTGGACCACACAGGCGTTTGACGGCGCGGGTATGCCCTATGGCATGTGGACGCGGACGGACGGGACCCCGACCGGCGGCGTGATGTCGATGCCCGACGACCTGCGGTCGATGAAAGTGCCGCCCTTCTGGGCGATGTACATCGGCGTGGACAAACTGGAAGCAGCCGCCGCGCGCGTGAAGGAGCTGGGCGGTTCGACGGTCACCGAGATCATCACGGTGCCGAACGTCGGCCGGATGCAGATGGTCAAGGATCCGCAGGGCGCGAGCTTCTATCTTTACGAGCCGGCCAATCCCCCGCAGAGCGCCGAGGAGTGGGGCCGGCTCGGCGACGCATCGTGGCTCGAGCTCTACACCACGCGACAACGAGGCCGCGATGCGCTTCTATGGCGAGCTCTTCGGATGGAAGCCGACCGAGTCGATGGACATGGGGGCAATGGGCGTCTACCGGATGTTCGGCCGCTCGTCACAGTCGATCGGCGGGATGATGACCAAGACGCCCGACATGGCGCATGTGCCGACGACCTGGATCATCTACTTCCGCGTGCCCGACGTCCAGGCCGCGGCCGAGAAGATCAAATCGCTCGGCGGGCAGATGGTTATGGGCCCGATGGAGGTGCCTGGCGGCAGCTGGGTGCTGCAAGGCAAGGACCCGCAAGGCGGCCACTTCGCCCTGCACCACATGAAGGCCTAGCGCCACCCGTCACTGAACCCGACCGAAGCGGATTGTGCTGCGTTCGCGCGCGCGCGCCGCTTCGGTCTCACGATTCTTCGGCGGCGCGTTGGTCTCGAGCGAATCGATGAGCCTGCGGGCGACGGCGGACACTTCCTCAATGGCTTGCTCGAACGCGGCCTCATTGGCTTTCGACGGCTGTGTGAACCCGCTCAACTTGCGGACGAACTGCAGCGAGGCGGCGCGGATCTCCTCGTCGGTGGCCGGTGGGTCGAAGTTGAAGAGCGTCTTGATGTTGCGGCACATATCGCCATAGTAATTCGCCGGAACTCAACTTTTCCGGCCCGCGCTTCGTCCAATGCGGTCATGCGCAACCTGCGACTCGCGTTCCGGACACTCGTCAGGACGCCGTTCGTCAGCCTCGTGGCCGTCCTCTCGCTGGCCCTCGGCCTCGGTGCGAACTCGGCGATCTTCTCGCTGTTCAACCAGATGCTGCTGCGCCCGCTCCCCGTGCCGGCGCCTGGCGAGCTGGTCAACCTCGGCGCACCCGGTCCCAAGCCCGGCTCGACCTCCTGCAACCAGTCCGGTGATTGCGAACAGATCTTCAGCTACCCGATGTTCCGGGACCTGGAGCGCGTGCAGACCAGCTTCGTCGGCGTGGCCGCGCACCGGACCTTCAGCGCCAACGTGGCGTTCGGCGGTCAGACGGAGTCTGCCCGCGGGACGCTGGTGTCCGGCAGCTACTTTCCGGTCCTTGGCCTGCAGCCGGCGATCGGACGGCTCTTCACAGCCGACGACGACAAGACGCCGGGCGGTCACAGCCTCGTCGTCTTGAGCCACGACTACTGGCGCCGGCGCTTCCAGGAAGATCCTTCAGTGCTCGGCCAGACGATGATGGTCAACGGTCATGGCCTCACCATCATCGGCGTCGCGCCGCGCCGCTTCGAGGGGACGACGCTGGGCGTGTGGCCCGCCGTTTACGTGCCGATCACCATGCGCGGCGAAATGCAGCCAAACCCGAACGGGCCGAACTTCGAGAACAGGCGCAGCTATTGGGTGTACCTCTTCGCGCGGCTCAAGCCGGGAGTGCGCATCGACGGCGCGGCGGCGGCGTTGAACGCCGCCTACAGGGGAATCATCAACGACGTCGAGGCGCCGCTTCAGAAAGGCATGAGCGATCAGACGCTCGCGAGGTTCCGGCAGAAGACGATCGCGCTGACGCCCGGCGAGCGCGGGCAGAGCAGCGTGCATGGCGAGGCGCGCGCGCCGCTGCTGATCCTGTTCGCGGTCACCGGCACGGTGCTGCTCATCGCCTGCGCGAACATCGCCAACCTCCTGCTGGCCCGCGGCGCAGGCCGGTCCGCCGAGATGGCGGTGCGGCTGTCGATCGGCGCCAGCCGCGGGCAGCTGGTTCGACAGCTGCTCACCGAGTCGGTGCTCCTCGCGGCGCTAGGCGCCCTCTTCGGCGTGCTGGTTGCGAAGTGGACGCTGGACACCATCGCATCCATCGTACCGCCCGAGGGAGCGGCCCTGGTTGCGTTCAAGCTCGAGCCCGCGATGCTCGGCTTTGCCGCCGTGGCAGCGCTCGTCACCGGGATTGCCTTCGGTCTGTTTCCGGCGCTCCACAGCACCAACCCCGAGCTGGCGTCGACGCTCAAGAACCAGGCCGGACAGCCCTCAGGAGCGAAGGCGGCGAAGCGCTTCCGCGCCTCGCTGGCGACGGTGCAGATCGCGATGTCGATGGCGCTGCTCGTGCCGGCGGGGCTCTTTGCCAAGAGCCTGATGAACGTCAGCCGCGTCGACCTCGGCCTGAATCCGGATCACCTGGTCACCTTCTCCCTCAATCCGATCCTGAACGGCTACACGGCAGAGCGCAGCGCGGCGCTGTTCGAACAGCTTGAAGAACGGCTCGCGGCGCTGCCGGGCGTGACCAGCGCCGTGTTCTCGGCCGTACCGGTCCTGGCCGGGGACAACTGGAACAACGGCGTGGCCGTGGCTGGTTTCGAGGCCGGGCCCGACACCGACACCAGCGCCGCGTTCAACAGCATCGGTCCCGGGTTCTTCAAGACGATGGGCATGCCGCTCGTCCAGGGCCGTGACTTCACCCGCGCTGACGGCAAGGGCGCGGCCAAGGTGGCGATTGTCAACCAGGCTTTCGTCCGGAAGTTCGGCCTCGGCGACCGCGCCATCGGCTCGCGAATGAAGGAGTCGCGCGGCGAAGGCCCGCTCGACGTCGAGATCGTCGCCGTCGTTCAGGACGCGAAGTACAGCGACGTCAAGCGGCCGATCATCGCGCAGTACTTCACGCCGTACCGACAGTTCGAACAGATCGGCTTCGGCAACTTCTACCTCCGCACCGCGCTGGACCCGGAGGCGCTGATGACCGCGGTACCGGCGGCGATCAAGTCGCTCGATCCCAACCTGCCGATCGACGAGCTCAAGACGATGGAGATGCAAGTGCGGGAGAACGTGTTCCTCGATCGGATGATCAGCGTGCTGTCCACGGCGTTCGCCGGGCTGGCGACGCTGCTCGCCGCGGTCGGGCTGTACGGCGTGCTGGCCTACACCGTGGCGCAACGGACGCGCGAGTTCGGTCTGCGGATGGCGCTCGGTGCCGACGGAGGCCGCGTCCGCGGTCTGGTGCTGCGCCAGGTCGGCGTGATGGGACTCATCGGCGGCGCGATCGGCCTCGCCGCGGCTGTCGCGATCGGCCAGACGGCCGGGTCGCTGCTCTTCGAAATCACCGGCTACGACCCGACTGTGCTCGTTCTCTCGACGGCCATCCTTGCGCTCGTCACGCTGATAGCAGGGTACCTCCCGGCCCTCCGCGCCTCGCGCATTGACCCGATGAAGGCGCTCCGCTACGAGTAGCGGCTACCCCGCGCCATCGGTGTCCTCACGGCTTCATCGCCGATTCGCGGCGCGCGACGACGCTGTGTCAGAGGCGTGGGACGGTCCGCGAGTTCATCGCCCCGGCGGCGACCCGCTCCACTTCCTGCGCGCCGCGCGCCACAGTGGCGGCAATCTCGTCACGGATGTCGAGCCCTTTGTTGGTGAGCCGATCCACCGATTCTGTGGCGCGCTCCGCCAGCTCGCTCCTC
The DNA here is from genome assembly GCA_963709325.1 of uncultured Acidobacteriota bacterium. Lineage (GTDB taxonomy): Bacteria > Acidobacteriota > Vicinamibacteria > Vicinamibacterales > UBA2999 > VFZN01. The sequence continues at coordinate 4,384,579 of CAVPVV010000003.1, forward strand.
GTTCGCGGCGCCAGCCACAGCGCGAGGCCCGCGCCGATGCATGTGCCGGTCAGCAGGCCGATGGCGAACCGGTGATCCGAGCGTCCCCGTCGCGGCTCAATCATGTGCGTTGTGCTCCTGTCATCCACACTACGTCTTCGCGTCGCCGGTCGATGTTCGATCGAGCACAGACGGACCGGGCTGGTTGCGGCACGCTGTGGCAACCAAGTACCCACTCATGACACTGGACGCCAAGCGCACCACCCAGCTGGCCCGCCTGCTTCGCGAGATTGAGCGTGACGTGAGGTCCGACCTCCAGCTCCGTATCCGCCGCGGCCGGACTGAACGCACCACCGATGGCCTGGACGATCTCGAACACACGGACGCCGATAGTGTCGAAGACTTGGCATTCTCCATCCTGCAGATGCGAGCCGAGCTGGTGGCGCGGATCGGTCAGGCGCTGGAGCGCCTCGGAGCCGGCCGCTATGGCCGCTGTGTCGAGTGCGACGAAGATATACCGGTAAAGCGCCTGCGGGCGCTGCCGGTCGCCATCCGCTGCCTGTCGTGCGAATCCCGGCGCGAGTTCGGCGCGGGCCATCCGACGGCCCATGGGCTTGCGCCGCGGCGACTTGTCGGTCCGCGAGTCCGCTGGCGTGACTCAGTCGTGCAGGAAGACGCTCAGCAGCGAGCTGTTGATCTTAAGCGGACGCTCGCCGTTGTACTCGATGGAAGCGGAGCTTCGTGAACTTGTTGAAGAAGAAGTTCACGCGCGATCGCGGGGTCCCGATATCTCGGCCAGCGTCTCCTGCAGGGACCTGCGGCACGACTGCGCACGGGCCGGCCCTGGCCGTACCGGTCAGCAGCAGAGCACGCGCCAGACCCGGCACGAGCGTCGACTGGCCCGCTGACCGCATTGGCAGGGGGCTCGAGGACGGCCTGGCCCTCTGCCATGCGAGTCAGCGGGAGGTGGCCGGCTCGCCCGGGTCGCGTGATCGTCAGCTGCTGACTCTGTACGGCACGGGCCGCCAGTCGCGTCGCGTCAAGGTCTCGCAATCATGGTCAAGACGCAGCTCTAGCGTCTGCATGATTCGGCACCCAAAAGCGGGGCCCGCAAGCTTCAGCTACGGCGGACGGTCTGCTGCGAGTGCTACGCTTGAGATGGTTCACTTATGCCGAAGCGTACGGCACCCCTGAAGCCTGGGGTCCTCCTCGATTGGAGCAAGATGCAGACGAGTCGGCTGGTGTACGAGCCGACCGCACAGATCTTCGCGCAGGGCGATCCGGCCACCAGCGTGATGTATGTCGAGGACGGCGTGGTGCGGCTGTCGGTCCTGTCGCACGCGGGCAAGGAAGTGGTGGTGGCCCTGGTCGAGGCCGGGCATTTCTTCGGGGAAGGATGCCTGGCGGGCCAGTCGCACCGGATGGCCACCGCGACTGCGATGACGGCCTGCACCCTGCTGGCCGTCGAGCAGGACGAGATGATCCGGCAGATCCACGCGGACTCGGCGTTCGCGGATCGCTTCCTCACCCACATGCTGACCCGCAACATCCGCATCGAAGAGGACCTGGTCGATCAGCTGCTGAACTCGACAGAGAAGCGCCTGGCCCGGACGCTCCTCCTGCTCGCCCACTACGGGCAGCCTACGACGCACCGCGAGCTCCCCAACGTGTCTCAGGAGATCCTGGCCGAGATGGTGGGCACCACGCGGTCGCGCGTCAACTTCTTCATGAACAAGTTCCGGAAGCTGGGATTCATCGAATACAAGGGCGGGGCGGCCAGCGGGGTCAAGGTCCGCAATTCGCTGCTGGGCGTGGTGCTGCGCGACTGACTGTCGCTCAGCAGCTGGTCGACTACGAAGGGCGTCACCAGGTGATGTGCGCTTCGCGTCTGTCCGTGTGGCCGTTGACATGACAATAAGGGGAATTGCGGCGGCGATGGCGGGACGGCATGATGAAGATGCAGATGGGCCACATGATGGACCACACGCGGGCCGGCCCCGGCGCGGTGATGTGGCCGATGATGAAAGAGCGCGACTAGCGCGACGGAGCGAGGTCGTATGAGTCACGACGTTGGGATTCTGGATCGACCACAAGCGGGCCGTCATCGTGCATGCCTCGGCGGAGGGCACCACCGCCACCGAGACCATGGAGTCCGAAGTCGGCGCGCATCCTCATTTCGGCGGCCAGCAGGATGGCGGAGGCGAGAAGAAGTACGAGGAACGACACGGCCAGAATCTGGACCGGTACTTCGATGCCGTCATCGATCAGCTGGCGGGCCCCGACAGACTGCTGATTCTCGGCCCAGGTGAGGCGAAGGGTGAACTCGAGCGCCGTTTCCGCCACTCCAAGGCGCATGCGGGGTGCGTGGTCGATGTCGAGACCGCCGACAAGCTCACGGATTCGCAGGTTGTGGCCCGGGTGAAGGAATATTTCGGGATTGAGCGCTGAGCATGGGGCCGCGATCGGTTGCCGGTCAGGCGGAGGCCTCCCCCTTTCGGGTGGCTTGTGTCGCGGTTCTGGTCCTGCTCGCCGTGGCCTGTGCGCACAGCAAGCCCGCGACGACGGTCGCGCCGCCCGCACCAGCAGTCGCTGCGCCCGCACCCGGTGCCAGAACGCCGGCGCCCCCAGCCGTGACCAAGGGAGCCCCGCCGTCGGCGCCCGCAACCGTCCCCTCTCCTCCCCCCGGGCTCGATCTGAACGCACTGAAGGAACGGCTCAAAGACACCAGGGCCATTGGTTTCTTCACCAAGCTCACGCTCAAGAACCAGGTCGACGATCTGATGGACCGGTTCCGCGCCTACCACCAGGGGAAGGCGACGGTCACCATCGCCGACCTCCGCCGGTCCTACGAGCTGATGCTGATGAAGGTGCTCTCGCTGCTGCAGGACGAGGACCCGGGGCTAGCGTCGGCCATCGTATCTTCGCGCGAGGCGATCTGGAGGATGCTGGTGGACCCGAAGAAGTTCGCGACCCTCCAGGGCTGAGTGCGGGAGACAACCATGAATGCACGTGCTGTTGCTCTCGCCCAATCGCTCGTCGTGGCCGCGTTGCTCACTGTCCCGCCAGGTTCCCAGGACGACGAGGCGCTCAAGAAGGACCTGACCGCGGTCATCGCGCTCCACGGGTTGCCATGCGGTCAGGTCGTCGACGTCAAGGTGCTGGCCGACAGCGACTACGCCGCCACATGCAAGGACGGCAACAGATATCGCGTGTACTTGAACGCCGAAGGACGGGTGGTCGTCGAGCCGCAGAAGTAGCCTCAGCGTGTGCTCACCGGCGCCTGCCGAACCGAGACGACGATGGACCCGCTGCGGCTGGTCAGCTTCATGTGTGGACCGCCTCCGGCAATGGCACCAACCACGTGCCGTTTGGACACCGAACCCTGCACGGACGCGCCGATGACCGTGACCGATCCAGACTTGCTGTTTGCATCCAGCGTGAACGGTACGGAGGCGTCGGTGGCGATGTCGACGCTTCCCGACCCTGCGGAGACGGCCCAATCGTGTCTGGGCACGCCTTGCAGCGAGACGCGACCGCTCTCGGTGGCGGCGATGACCCCGCCGCGAATGCCGCTCACCCGAATCGCGCTGGAACCGGTTTCGATATCCACGTCGCCTTCGCCGGACAGCGCGGCATCGACGGCGCCGCTCGAGGTGCGAACCCGGAGATCGCCTGCCACCGAACGAGCCGTGATACTGCTGCTGTTCGTCGTGACTGTGAGGGAACTGGCGACGCCGTCCACGGTCACCGATCCAGACCCGGTGGTGACCGCGGCGGTGCCCCCGAGCTGCATCACGTCGACCGCGCCCGACTGCGTGCGAATCACGACGGCTCGGGCCACGGCACGCACGGTCGTTGCGCCCGACTCGCTCGTCGTCGTGACCTCGGTCTCGGCAGGAACACGGACCTGGTAGCTGACCGTCACCGCGCGCTGCTCCGCTGGGTCGGCGGGAGAACGTAACCTCAAGGCCTGCCCTTCGCGCTCGATTGGCGGGTTGTCGGCAACCTTCCGCGCAAGATCCACCGCGTTGGCTGGTACGTTCCAATCGACGCGGACGGTCGCCGTGCCCACGACGACAATCCGCCCCGGCTCGCCAGGGGTGACCTCAATCTTGCCGCGAATCGTCGAGACATCGAGCACGGACGGACCGGTCACATCGAACGATCGCTCGAATCGGAACCGCTGCGCCAGTGCCGGCGAAACGCTGCCGGCCACGGACGCGATGATCGCGAGGGATATGATGCCTGTACGCATGAATCCACTGTAAGGCCTTGCGTTCAGCAGGGATGTGCCGGATTGAACGCGGAAGGCCAGTCACGGTGACCCTGGGATGATCAACGTCAGCCCCCTTGCCGGCAAGCCGGCTCCAGCCTCGATGCTGGTCAACGTCCCGAGACTGGTGACGGCGTACTACGCGGAGCATCCAGACCCCTCTGTCGCGGCGGAGCGGGTCGCGTTCGGGACGTCAGGGCACCGCGGCTCGTCGTTCGACCGCCGCTTCAACGAGGCGCACGTCCTGGCCATCACCCAGGCTATTTGTTCTTATCGGCGGGCCCACGAGATTGACGGGCCGCTTTTCATGGGGATGGACACGCACGCGCTGTCCGAGCCGGCCTTTGCGAGTGCCCTCGAGGTGTTGGCCGCCAATGGCGTCGAGGTGATGATCGACCGCGCTCGCGGCCCCACGCCGACCCCCGTCATTTCGCACGCCATCCTTTGCTACAACCGCGGCCGTCGATCCGGGTTGGCTGACGGGATCGTCGTCACGCCCTCGCACAACCCGCCCGAAGACGGCGGCTTCAAATACAATCCGCCCACGGGCGGCCCCGCTGACACCGACGTGACTGGCTGGATCGAGCGGACCGCGAATGAACTGCTCGCCGAAGATCTGCGCTCGGTCCGTCGCATGCCTTTCGATCGCGCGCACCGCGCGTCGAGCACGCATCTCCACGACTACCTTACGCCGTACGTCGACGACCTCTCGAGCGTCGTGGACATGGAGGCCATCCGCGGCGCCGGCGTGAGGATTGGGGTGGATCCGCTCGGTGGCGCCGGCCTGCGCTACTGGGAGCCGATCGTCTCTCGCTACGGGATCGCGGCGACCGTGGTGAACGACGCGATCGACCCGACGTTCCGCTTCATGACCGTGGATTGGGACGGCAAGATCCGGACCGATTGCTCGTCACCGTACGCCATGGTGCCGCTCGTGGCCCTGCGCGATCGCTTCGACGTGGCGTTCGCCAACGACGCCGACCAGGATCGCCACGGGATCGTCACGCCGACGGCGGGATTGATGGATCCCAATCACTACCTGGCCGTCGCGATTTCCTACCTGTTCACGCATCGCCCCCAGTGGTCGACCGAGGCCGCGGTCGGCAAGACCGTGGTCAGCAGCGCCATCATCGACCGCGTGGCAAAGGGAGCAGGACGCCGTCTTCTTGAAGTCCCGGTCGGGTTCAAATGGTTCGTCGACGGTCTGCTGCACGGCACGCTCGGCTTCGGCGGCGAGGAAAGCGCCGGGGCGTCGTGCCTGCGCATCGACGGCACGACGTGGACCACCGACAAGGACGGCATCGTGCTCGGCCTGCTCGCGGCCGAGATTACGGCCACGCTTGGCGTCGATCCTGGAGCACGCTACGTCGAGCTGACCCGCGAGCTAGGAACGCCGGCCTACGAGCGAATCGATGCACCCGCGACGCCGGAACAGAAGCGGCTCCTCGTGCAGCTCTCTCGTGACCAGGTCGACGCCAGTGATCTGGCGGGCGAAGCCATTCGCGCGGTCCTGACAACGGCGCCCGGCAACGGCGAGTCCATCGGCGGGCTGAAAGTGATCGCCGACGACGGATGGTTTGCCGTGCGCCCGTCGGGCACGGAGGAGGTGTACAAGCTGTACGCGGAGAGTTTCCGCGACCGCCCGCATCTCGAACGGATTCAGGCGGAGGCGCAAGCGCTCGTGACCCGGCTCTTCGCGCAGCAGGAGCGACCGTGAGCAAATGGAATTCATGCTGGGCGTTGCGCTGTCCCCAGTCCTGACCACCGCCCGCATCAGTGGCGCGCCGCCGAGCGGCGCCCGGCAATCCATCGCCTGAACCGGAACGCATTCTCCGGCAGGTGCAGGTCCATGCCGTAGTGATTCGGGCCGACGGGGGCGACTTTCGCGACGATCACGCTGAGATCGTTGCGGGCGAACGCGTCGATGGCCGCCTCGCCAAAACCCATGACGGTATCGACGCTGGTCACGTGCTCGATACCCGCGCCGCGGGCGAGCGCGGCGAGGTCGGTGATACCGGAGGTCGTGTGCGAATCGAAGCCGCCGGTCGAGAGCAGGCTACCGTTGTCGAAGATGATGTGCACCAGGTTCTTCGGCCGGTATCGCGCCAGGGTGGCCAGCGTCCCGAGGTTCATCAGGACCGAGCCGTCCCCATCGAGCACGACGACGCGCTCGTGCGGGACGTGGATGGCCAGGCCGAGGCCGATTGAGGAGGCCAGCCCCATCGCGTGCTGCAAATAGAAGAAGTTCTCCTTGTGTCCGAGGTCGTACAACTCCTGCGCGCACGCACCCATGATCGTGACGACCAGCTTGTCGTCGAGCTCCGGGTGCAGCATCCCGATGCACTCCGCGCGCTTCATGGCGCCTCCTCCATCAGGTCGCGGGTGAGGAGCAGCGCGACGGGGGCGAGCGCGCTCTGGGAAAAGGTGTAGGCTTCGCGGATCTGCCGGCCGACCTCCGTCGGGTCGCGCGCGTACTCAAAGGGGATGCCGAGCGCCCGCAGCACACCTTCGGTGACGATGCCGCCGCGGGTGTGCCACGGATAGGGCTCGCCCCAGTGCCCGCGGAGCGCGATCAGCATGCAGAGCGGAATCGAGTAGAGCTGCGCGAGCGACACGATGCCATTGATCGCGGCCAGGAACCCGTGGTTCTGCATCAGCAGCACGTGCCGCTCGCCGGCGAAGTAGGCGCCCGCGGCAATGCCGATGGCTTCCTCTTCCTTGGCCACCTGAATCAGCGTGACGTCGGCGTCCCGCTCGGCCTGCTGCAGGAGGAGCCCGAGCCATGTCTCCGGCAGCGCCGAGAGCGAGGTGATGCCCGCGGCCTTGATGCCCTGGAACACGGCTTTCGAGTTCTCGTAGGAAACCGACATCGTGCCTCCCGTCCGGACGTGGCAGTGTACGTCATCGACCAGGCGTCGTCACTCGTCCGGAGGAGAGACACGGTACACATTTCAATGTCGTTCGCCGGCCCAGCCTAACCTTGAGCCCTTGTCTTCCTCGTCCTGCCGGTCGGACTCGGCCGGACAGGGATGTCACTTCCTGTATGCTGCTCCGGCACTCATCAATCGACTGGAGGTCGCGATGCCGGCCGCAGCCTGGTTCCTCGCCATTCAAATGGTCGTGGGCGTCGATCCGACGGCGCGCCCGAAGGTCACCGCACAGGAGGTCGACCGCGGGCGCGCCCTCTTCCAGGCCCAGTGCGCCTACTGTCACGGCGAGGATGGTGCGGGCGGCCGTGGCGCCAACCTCGCGCGCCCGGTGCTGCGTCGCGCGTCCACCGACGAGATGCTGTTTCGCGTCGTCAACCGAGGCATCCCGGGGACGGGCATGCCTGGCAACGCGATGAGCGCGCGTGAAGTCTGGCAGGTGGTCGCCTACGTGCGCAGCCTGGGACGCCTCCGCCGCGAACCGCTGCGGGGCGACGCGGCCCGAGGCGCGGAGGTCTACAAGGCCCAGGGGTGTGCCGCGTGTCACACGGTCGGCGGCCGCGGCGGCCCCACGGGGCCGGATCTGACCGACGTCGGGACCCGCTCGAGTCCCGCGTTTCTCCGAAGGTCGCTCATCGACCCGGCGGCGGACCTTCCCACCGGATTCATGCAGGTGCATGCCGTTACGAAGACCGGCCAGCGTCTCTCGGGCGTGCGCGTGAACGAGGATCCCTTCTCCGTTCAGTTCAGGGACGCCACCGGCATGCTGCACTCCTACTTCAAGGATCAACTACTGGAATTCACGCGCGAGTCCACTGAAACGCCGATGCCCAGCTATCGTGAGCGTCTGGAGCCCGGAGATCTCGACGATCTGGTGGCCTACCTCGTGTCCCTGGAGGGCATGCGATGAAGTCCGTAATAGCCATCTCCATCGGGTTGCTGCTGACCGCTCACGTGTCGGCGCAACTGAGCTACGACCGCATCCGCCAGGCCGACCGTGAGCCGGGCCACTGGTTGACCTACCACGGCACCTACGATGGCAAGCGCTACTCCACGCTCGACGAGATCGACCGGACCAATGTCCAGCGCCTCCGCCCGGTGTGGATGTACCAGGTGCAGGGACGCCATCACTTCGAGGCCACGCCCCTCGTGTTCGACGGCGTGATGTACCTCACCGATCCACCGAGCGACGTGGTCGCGCTCGACGTCAAGACAGGGCGGCCGATCTGGACCTACCGGCGGACGCTTCCGGACGATGTACGGGCGTGCTGCGGTCAGGTGAATCGGGGCGTGGCCGCCCTCGGCGATCTGATCTTCATCGCGACCATCGATGCCCACCTGGTCGCGCTCGACATGCGCACCGGCCGGGTCCGGTGGGACATCGAAGTCGCCGACTACAAGACGGGGCACTCGATGACGGGCGCGCCACTGGCGGTGAAGGACAAGATCATCATCGGCATCGCGGGCGCGGAGTACGGGATCCGCGGCTTTCTCGACGCCTACGACGCCAGCACGGGAAAGCGGGCGTGGCGCCTCTGGACCGTTCCGGGACCGGGCGAGCCCGGCCACGAGACCTGGTCGGGTGACAGCTGGAAATACGGCGGCGCGACGACATGGGTGACTGGCGCGTACGACCCCGACACGAACCTCACCTACTGGGGTACGGGCAACCCGGGTCCCGACTTCATCGGCGACGTCCGGAACGGCGACAACCTGTACTCCGATTCTCTGATTGCCGTCGACGTCGACACTGGTCGGCTCGCGTGGCATTTCCAGTTCATTCCGCACGACGTCAACGACATCGACTCGACGGAAATTCCCGTCCTGATCGACGCCGAGTTCCGCGGACGGCTGCGCAAGCTCCTGCTCTTTGCGAACCGCAACGGGTTCTACTACATCTTCGACCGCGTCACGGGCGAGTACCTGCACGCCCAGACATTCGCGCGCCAGACCTGGGCGAAGGGGCTCGACGGGAAGGGGCGCCCGACTCCCAATCCGGACGCCGCGCCGAGCCCGCAAGGCGGGCTCGTCTACCCCGACGATGACGGGTACACGAACTGGTTCAGCCCGTCCTACAGTCCGCAAACGAAGACGTTCTACCAGAACGTGCGCGAGAAGGGCGGCATCTACTACCGCAACGAAGCGGTGTACCAGCCTGGACGGATGTACCTCGGCGCGAGCAAGCGCGCCGTTCCCGGTGAGGAGCCGTGGGGCGCGCTGCGCGCTCTCGATCCGCTGTCAGGCGAGGTGAAATGGGAATTCAGAGTCACCACACCGCCCTGGTGCGGTCTGCTCTCGACGGCCGGCCGACTCGTCTTCTCAGGCACGATGGAAGGGATGTTCTTCGCGCTCGACGCCGAGTCGGGCACGCCCGTGTGGCGATTCCAGACCGGGGGCGAGATCTGGTCGAACCCGATCAGCTACCAGGTCGACGGCCACCAGTACATCGCCATTGCCGCGGGAAATGCGCTGGTCGTGTTCGGACTCGATGGGGCGTGATGGAGAGCCTCCCGGCGGCGCCGCGCACCGACAGCTATCGGATCGCCGGCGGCGAGTGCGGTCCGGGCCGACATCGGGGTGATTGTCCTCGAGCGCGCTGGGTTTCTTCACGCGCATGGGCCCCGGCGCCTGGGTGAGATCCGGAGGGAGCGCGATGCGGAGGCGCGTCGAGTCAATGGATCGAAGGCGGAGTGGCGCAGACGCGGTGTGTCGCGCGCCGAGATTCTGTCCGGCGATCCTCGTGTGGCGGTGTCGCTCCCGCGCACATGGGAGTCGCCCAACCGATATCGGCGACTGGTCGTCGATGCTGGGCGTGCCCGCCGCTGCTCGGCGCCGGCCCCGAGCGACGACCCGTAGCGGGGCTACGCCGTACGAAGTGCGGTGCCGCGCGCGACCACGCTGGCGGCGTATTCGGCGACGGTTGCGAGACGGGCGGCATCCCACCGCTGACCGCATCGGCCGCACTGCCACTCGGCGCCTCCCTGGGGCAAGGCAAATGACTGCGTCGTGTGACACAGCGGGCAGATGGCTGGCTGCAGGACGTCCGGGTCGAGCTCGATTGTGGTCGTTCGCGAGGGTGAGAGTGGTCGTTGCATGGGTGTCTCCTTCAGCTAGGGACGAAAAGCGGCCCGGTTGGCGGTGCGTGCCTTTTCGCTGGCCACAGCCGCGTCTTCGGCGTCCTTCTTCTGCTGTTCCAGCTCGCGCCGCGGCCCCTCGATGATGTCGAGTCGAGCAGCCTCCCGGATCGCGGTCCTGGCACGGGTGCTCAAGGCCTTCGACTCCACGATGAGCTGCAGTTCAGGCGAGTAGGCTCCGCGCACCAGCGTCACCGACGCCGCGGCGCTGTCCCAATGTGCGATCACCTTGGTATCGACGAGTGTCTCGGCCAGAGTGGTCCTGGTGCGCGCCGACACCGGCACCGGGGTGCCGTAGGTGGTCGACAGCGACGCCACGACGTCACCGTTCGTGAGCCCTTCAGTGCGGCCGCGATCGTACGTGACCACGATCTGATACAACGCGCCGTCGAGGAAGGTGAACGTGATCCCGCGGACCGGATCAGCCATCTCGCTTGAGGGGCTCAGGTACGGCGCGCGCCACTCGAGCTCCTGAATCTTCGCCGGTCGCTCGCGAAGAGTCCTCGCATCGGCGAGGCGTGCCCCGGATGCTGCCAGCACCGTGTCGAAGCTGTTTTCGAGGGTGTAGCCCCGATACCGGGACAGATCCTGGACCGTAGCGGGTTGTGCGCCGAGGGTAATTCCAAATGCCACGACGAAGAACGCGCAGGCACGTGTCATAGAAGGCTCCAGGATGTCGGGTTCAGTCGGATTTGAGGGTGGCGCTACGACGGTGGCGTCGATCGATGCTCGGCGAGCCATTTCTCGCTCATCCATCCACGGTCGACGGCAGCCCCACGGCGCCGACACCCGCAGCACGCTCACGATACCGGTGACGAGAACGAGGGCGGCGATGATCAGCATCATGTGGACGCCTCTATTGTCGCCATTCTGCCGGCGCGGGTCTGTGCGCTTGTGCACATGCGATTGGGTCATCGCTGCTCGTGGACTACGCGTGTCGGACGCGGACGGCTGTCCCCGACAGCGCACGCCGGTATACTGACTTCTGGTCATACCGGCATGGAAAAGATCATTGTCCACGCGAAGTTTCACACCGGCCACCGCCAGCTCGGATATCCCGGCGAATGCCGCTTCGTGCACGGGCATACCTGGCGGGGGACGGTGGCGATCTCGTGCGAGGAGTTCCCGCGCGACGAGCTCGACATGGCGCTCGACTTCGGCCACATCAAGAAGATCATGCGCGACCTCGATCACAAGATCCTGGTGACCGAGTCGGACCGGACCTTCATGAACCCGGAGCTGTTCGAGCCGGAGGGCATCGTGGTCCTCAAGGGAAAGGGCCCGAGCGTCGAGAACGTCGCGGTCTACGTCTGGGAGCACGTGATCGAGGAGATCCAGCGCAAGTTCCCGGACCGCGGCATCGACTACCGGGTCGAGGTGACCATCCAGGAAACCGAGAACAACTTCTTCATCGTCGAGAAGACCGCGCGGGTCTGACCAGCGCGTATAATTCCCCAGTCGTGAAGGATCCGCTCCGCCCGCCCGCCGGTCTGGCCGCCACGCTCGGCCCGCTCGAGCTGCGGGTGCTCGACGAGCTCTGGGCCCGCGGCGCGGCGTGCACGGTCCGCGACCTGATCGACGCGTTCGACGGGATTGCCTACACCACGCTGATGACCACTGCCGACCGGCTGTTCCGGAAGGGCCTGCTCGTGCGCGAGCTGGACGGCCGCGCGTTCCGCTACTGCCCGCGGTGGACCCGCGAGGAGCTGGATCGGCATCTCGCGAGTTCGGCGATGGCCAACTGGCTGAGCGACGACCCGCGCGCGTTGAAGCCGCTGATTTCGCTGTTCGTCGAAGAGGTCTCCCGGCGCGACGAGTCGATGCTGGACGAGCTCGAACGCCTCATCCGGCGGAAGAAGGAGAGCGGACGATGACGCTCGGTTACCTCGAGCGGCTGGTCGTCCAGGCGTTGTCGGCGCATGCGCTGGCGAGTGCTGTTGCTGCGGTCGCCGTCGGCGTCACCTGGCGGCAGGTCGCCGCGTCGGCGTCGCCCGCTGTCACGGCGCGACGCATCTTCCTCATGCGGCTGATACCTTCGCTGCTGGGCGGCGCGGCAGCGCTGCTGGTGGCCGTGGCTTACACGCTCTGGGAGACCAAGGTAGAGGTCGAGCACGCCGGCGTGCTGGGGCTCAGCCTGTCGGGTGCGGGACTCGTTCTCGTCGGGACTGCACTCTGGCGGGCGCTCGTCGCGATATGGCGGACGTGGAGCGTACGGCGGACGCTGGTCCGGGCTTCCGCAGCGCGACTGCCGGCCGTGCCGCTGCGGGCCTACGTCGTCGAATCGCGCTTCCCGGTGGTGGCGCTCGTCGGGCTCGTGATGGCCCGCCTCTTCGTCGCCCGCCGCGTGATCGACGCGTGCACGACCGACGAATTCGACGCCGTCATCGCGCACGAGCAGGCGCACGCGCGTCACCGTGACAATCTGCGCCGCATGGCGATGACCGCGGCTCCGGATCCGCTGGGGCTGCTGGCAGCCGGCCGGCAGATGCAGCAGGCGTGGCTGCACGCCTCGGAGCTCGCGGCCGACGAGTGGGCCGCCGGGCGCACCAACGGGGTTCTGCTGGCCTCGGCGCTCGTCAAGGTGGCGCGGTTGGCCACCACACCGCCGGAACCGTTGCCGGCGAGCGCCCTCTACAGCGGCGAGCCGATCACCGAACGCGTTCACCGCCTGCTCGAACCCGTTCCCGTAAACGCGCCGCCGCCCTGGCCGCAATGGCTCCGCGCCACCGCCTGTGTCGCTATCGTGGCCGCGGCCCTCGTGGCCCTGCCTGCCATACACGTCGTTGCCGAGCGGATCCTGCACTGGGGGCCCTGAAAACAAGGCAGAAGGCAGAAGGCACAAGGCAGCTCACCAGCTCTCGCGATGTCGATCGATACGCTATTCCTCGACGCGGGCGGCGTTCTCGTCCACCCGTCGTGGACGCGCGTCAGTGCGGCGCTTGCTGATGCCGGTATCGAGGTGTCGGCGGCCAGGCTGGCTGCCGCCGAACCGCACGCCATGCGCGTGCTCGATGAGGCCACCGTCGTCGGTGCCACCGACGACCGCAAGCGTGGCTGGATGTATTTCAACCTGATCCTCGAGCAGGTCGGGGTCGCGCTGTCCGAGCAGACGGATGTTGCGCTCGGGGTGCTGCGGGACTACCACCGCGAACAGAATCTCTGGGAGCACGTGGAGGCGGATGTCGTTCCGGCCCTCGAGGGGTTACGGGCGCGCGGGCTGCGGATGGTTGTCGTCTCGAACGCTAACGGGCGGCTGCGCCATCTGTTCGAACGGCTGGACCTCGCCCGGTGGTTCGACGCGCTGCTCGATTCCCACGAGTGGGGCGTGGAGAAGCCAGACCCGCGGCTGTTCCAGCACGCCTTGAAGGCGTCCGGGGCCGAGGCAGCGCGAACCGTCCACGTCGGCGACCTCTATCACGTGGACGTTGCCGGCGCTCGCAGCGCCGGACTCGCGCACGCCGTTCTCTACGACGCCGCGAATCTCTATCCCGATGCCGACTGCCCGCGCATCCACCGGCTCGCGGATCTCACGCCGTGGCTGAACGGGATTGGCGGCCGGGCATGAGAGAAATCCACACCCTGAAGCGCGAGCCCTGACCCGGCGCGGACGTCACCCGCAGCGCCGCCTGGTGGCTGCGCACGATGCCGCGGATCGCGGCCAGCCCCAGACCCCGGCCCGTCTCCTTCGTGGAGAAGAACGGGTCGAACATTCGTGCCATCGTCTCCTCGCTCATGCCCTGGCCGTTGTCCACGACGTCGATGAACACGTACGGGCCGGGCTCGGCGTCGGCGCCAAACGTCATTCGGGACAGCATCTGGCGGTGCACCGATTCCTGGCCGGTAGCGACCGTGACCAGCCCGTTCTCGTCCACCGCTTCAGTGGCGTTGATGATCAGGTTGAGCACGACCTGGCGGATCTGCGTCGGATCCGCGTCCACGAGCGGCAGCGGGCCGGGACTGTTGTAGACCAGCGTGCAGTGCTTCGAGACGGAGGCGGACAGCACGTCCACCATCTCCCGGACCAGCGCGTCGAGGTCGACCCGCTCGGAGACCACGCGCCCTTCGCCCGCGTAGGCGAGCATCTTCGAGACGAGATCGGCGGCGCGCTGCGATCCGATCACGATCGCCTCGGCGGTGCGGCGCTGCGTCGAATCCGGCGGCGCCTGCATCGCCAGCAGATCGGCGTTGCCGAGGATGCCGGTCAGCAGATTGTTGAAGTCGTGGGCAACACCGGCGGCAAATACGGTGAGGCTCTCGGACTTCTGCTGTTCCTGGATGCGGCGCTCGAGCGCATACCGTTCCGCGTCGGCCTGGCGACGGGCGGTGATGTCGCGGAGGATGACCAGCCAGCCTGTGAAGCGCCGCACGCGGTCGCGGACCGGCGACACGCGGACCTCGTGGTAGCGCGGCCCGGGCTCGGTCTTGATCACTGCCGGCAGTGACGGTGAGCTCGGCAGCTCGGCCGTCGCGTCGTGCCACCACGGGACGACGCGCCCGATTTCACGTCCTGCGCAAGCCGGGTTGGCCCCGGTATAGCGCTCGGCCGCGGCGTTCAGATCGACGATGCGCCGGTCGGCGTCGAGAATCAGGACGCCGTCCTCCATGCTGTCGACGACCAGGTCCCGCGCGATCGGCACCAGGCCGAACAACTTGTGGTGGTAAAGGCCCCAGGTGAAACAGAGGCCGGTGGCAGCGAACGCGAGCGGTGTGACGTCGAACCCGCCGACGGTACGCAACCGCGTCAGGTAGAGGACGTTGCCGCCGAGCGGCAGCAGCGTGCCGAGGACCAGGGCCCAGTACTGCGGACGATACGGCGGCGGGAACGTGCGGATGCCGACGATGAGCAACCACGTGCCGACCGCGACCACGGCGTAGGTGTACGTGAGCTGCACCCAATAGAGCGGGCCGGGCTCGTAGACCAGGCCGACCCCCCACCACGTCTCGACCGGCGTAATCGACCGCCAGATCAAGCCGTGCAGCTCGTTACTGAGCGCGGCGGCGAGCGATACTGCGGGCAGAATCCAGAGCACGGCCCGGACGTCGCGCCGCGACGCCCACGCGACCCGCGCGTAGCCGCCCGCGAACAGCAGCCAGAGCACACCGAGGCTGGCAACGGCCAGAAAGCGGACCTTGGCGATCAGGACGCGCGCCTCGGTGTCGGGCACCAGCGCATGGAGCCCAGTGGTCAGGCAGTAGTGCGCGACGATCAGCATCAGCCAAGCGAACGCGGGGCTGCCGGGCGCGGAACGCCGGCTCCGCGCGACCACCGCCGCCCATATCGACAGGCCGGTCGCGACGAACAGCGCGACCACGTAGGAGGGAAACGCCCAGGGCACTCTCTGAAATTCTACGGCCTTCGCGCCACCGTCCACTCAACGAACCCGTCCGGCGCGGCGCCTGGCTCGGATCGGTCCATGTCGGCCCACCGGAGGCGACCGTGAACGCCGTACGGCCGGACGATCATTTGATCGGGTTCGACGCTGACTTCGACGAAGCTCTGGAAGAACGGCGCGGTGTTGTAGTCGAACACCGCCGACAGCCATTCGGCCGAGAACGGCCACGCATTGACGCTGCGGGTCCACCACCAGGCGGGGCGCTTCCACCACGGCGTGTATCGCTGGATCTTGTCCACGACCATGCGGGACGACGGGTAATAGCCCCACGTTGCGAGCGCCGGCGTCGCCGGCCATGCGAGCGCCGAACCGAAGCTCAGATACGCGCCGCCGCCGCCGTTGACGAAGTGCTGGAGGGCGTATCCGGTCGGGTCGGGCGGCTCGACGTACCGCTCGAGATCGTGGGTGTCGCCGGCCATGAAGACGTTCACGCCGGCCGCTCGGAGCTGGTCGTACAAGGGTTGAAACCCCTCGTAACCGGGGCGCTGATCGTAACCGCCGGCGTAGAAAGGATGGCCGACAATCGCGATTGTGAGCTTGCCGCGCGCCCGCGCGAGCGCATCGCCCAGCCAACGCTGTTCTTCGGTGTCGATGCGCTTGACGATGCCGGTGTCGATCGCCAGCAGGGCGAACCGCTCCGTCTGGATGTCGAAGAACGGCCCGCGCTGGAACCCGGTCGGCACCGCGTATTCCTGTCGCAGCCGGCCGGCTTCCGCGATCAGCTCGTCGATGCGTTCGGCGGTGGTCGTGCTGATGTTGAGATCCGCGTTCACCCGCGCGCTGATCGCGGCGCGAGCCGCGGACGCGGTGAGAAAGGTCGCGTTGAACCCCTCGAGCGCGTCGTACCAATCGTGATTGCCGGGTATGGCGTAGATCGGCTTGGTAACGCCCTTGAAGGGCAGCCAGAACTTGGGCTCGTAGTCCCGCATCGCCCCGGTGGGGTAGACCACGTCCGATGACACGACGACGAACTTCACCTCGTCGCGTGCTGCCACGGCGATGAGCTGATCGCGCAGTACGTGCTGCGAGGCGTCGCCTTCACCTGTATCGCCAATGACGATGAAGGAGAACGGCGCGGCGTCGGAGACGCCGGGCGGCGACACCGAGAAGTCGTTCCCATTGCGGCCGCCAGCGATTTCCTCGGCGCGGACGGCGCGAATCATCGCCTCGCGCCATTCGTCGGTGCGGGTCTCGGCCCAGGAGTTGTAGATGCCGGCGGCCCAGTTCTCGGTGTCGAAGTACCAGCTCATGCCCCAGATCGGGACCGTGGCCGCGACGATCGCCGCGAACGGGAGTCCGAGACGCACGCCCCGGCCGAGCGCACCGGGTATCGAGAGCCGGGCGACCTGCCACTGCATCTCGGACCGCAGCCGGGACAGGAGGACCGTGCGCACGCCGGAGCGAACAGCCCGTCCGGCCAGTCGTTGAGGCTCGGCTGCCGCCCACCAGCGCCACAACCGACGCTCGAGGGGGTGGCTGAAGCGCTGCAGGACGAGGTGGACCGGCAGCATCGCGCCCATCGTGAACAGCACCGCGATCACGACGTCACCGAGCACCGCGGCGGCCGGACCGGTGAGCCCGGAAAACGACCAGTCGCCCCCCATCCGGCCGGCGTGAATCGCGAAGAGGGTGACCAGGAAGGCCGCCACCCAGCCGCGGTCGATCGGGGCGCGGACGGCGGCCTCTACCTCGAGCTGATCGCCGACCGCCCGGGCGTCGGCGAGGTCGCCGAGCTGCAGGTCCTCGATCAGCGAGTCACCGGCGGCGTCGGCGGAAATGACACGGCTGGTGGCGATCCGCCGCGCCGTCTCGAACAGGCGCAGGGCGCCGGCAATGGCCACCGTCCACGTCACCGCGGCATTGGCTCGGAGCAAGGCAATCAGCCCGATTGCCGCCATCACGTCCAGCGTCCCGAACATCACCCGCCGCCGCCGCCGGGCTGGGTCGGGCCGGGCCCACGCGTGCCGAAAGCGGCGAACTCCTTCCCACAGGAACTGTGCCGCGAGAAAGACGATCAACGCGCTGCCGGTCAGGAGGGGAGAGGACAGCAGCAGCACGGCCATGAACAGCGTGACCGCGCCTTCGCGCCACGCCGACATCCGTTCGGGCACGGTCGGCCGGCGTTGGCCGTGCATCCACTCGAGGACGGCGCCGACGACGAGCAGGAGCCCGACCGAGGTTTCGGGCGTAATCGCCGGCCGAAGCGGCGCGAGCGCGGCCGCGCCGGCCATCGCGGTGACGAACAGCGCGATCCCGCGCCGCCGCCGCAGCTCTTCCCACTGCAGCATCGTTCGCATCCTACCGCAGAGCTCGCAGGCTCGTCGGGCTGGTTAGGATTTCGGCGCGAAGAGTGCTAACGTAGAACCGAAGCAAGTCGAGACACCGGAAAAGGGGGGCCCTCATTTCTGGGCTCCCTTTTTTCATTGGGAGCCGCCGGTGTGAGTAGGGAGTAGCGATGGGACGCAAGCTGTTCGTGGGAAATTTGCCGTTTCAAACGACCGAAGATGAATTGCACGATCTGTTCAGCCAGGTCGATTCCGTGGAAACGGTCACCGTGATGCGGGACCAGATGACCGGCCGCGCACGCGGCTTCGCGTTCGTCGAGATGTCCTCGGACGAAGGCGCGCAGAAGGCGATCGATCAACTGAACAACACCCAGTTGGGCGGCCGCACGCTCGCCATCAACGAGGCGCGCCCGAAAGCGCCGCGCAGCGGCGGGTTCGGCGATGGCGGCGGTGAGCGCCGTGGCGGCGGCTACGGTGGCGGAGGCGGCGGCAATCGCCGTCGCGAGCCGCGCTGGTAAAGAGACGTGAGACGTGAGAGGTGAGAAGTAATTAGAAGGTGCGGAAGCTGCAAGGTTCGAGCTTCTCGCCTCTTACTTCCTCACCTCTTACTTCTTACTTCGGGCGTCGCGTGAGCCGCCCGATGGGAGGGATATGGCCGTACGAGGACCGATGGGCCGTGGCAAGCGCGAGCGCGAGCGGGCGCGGGCCGAACGGCAGAAGGAGAAGGCGGCTCGTCGCGAGGAAGCCAAGGTCCGCCGAGCGAACGCGCCCGGACACAGCGGAGGCGAGGACCCGGACATCGCCGGGATCGTGCCGGGCCCGCAGGCCAATCCGTGGGGAGACGAGGAGCCGCCGGACGAACCCGAAGACGAGCAGCGCGAAAGTTGACAGTTGGGCAGTTGAGAGTTGCCCGTTGAAGTTGACAGTTACAGGGACAGTTTTCAGTTAGCGCAGAGCCGAGCCAGCCCGATACCTCGCAAATCGAAACTGAAACTTCAACGGAAACTGAAACTGCGAACTTCAACTGGCAACTCTTAGCTCCCTAACGATCAACTTTCCGTCGTCGTCGCGCTCAGAACCGCGCGCGCACGCCTACGACGAACGGCATCGTCCACCTCGCGCTGTTGTCGTTGATCGTCTCGAGCCCGGTCCCTTCGAATCCGTCGACCGCGGACATCCCCGATACCCACCGCAGTCCCAGCTGTCCGAACACCTCGACCTGATCGGCCACTTGCCACGTCACTCCGGCGTTGCCACCGAGCGTGAACGCCGCGGTCCGATCGTAGAAATCGGTCGCCGTTCCGGTGAAGCCAATCGACGGAGCAACGAGCGTGACGTCGGTTTCGTCGATGAAGGCGATGCCGGCCGTGGCCTCTGCGTAAGGCCGTACCGATGCGTCCTGGCCCTTCGCGTAAATGCGGAATCCGACGTCGAGGCCGAAGCTCTGATAGTCCTGGTACTGAGCATAAAGGCGTGAGGTCCCGATGTCGCCCATCGGCGTCAGGTCCGCGTCCAGCGACTGGAAGGTGAAGGTCGCGCGGATTTCCGAGATCTCGTCGATGAAGTAACCGCCACCGAACTTCAGGTGCAGGCCGGTGCCATAGACGTCTTCGTAGGTGTTCTTCAGGATCACGACCGGCTGGTTGTTGATCCGCCCGATGCCGCTCGAGTTGATGTTTCCGCTGATGCTGTTGTCCCACCCGATGCCGAACTCCACGGCCCACGGGTAGCGGACGTCTGTGGGATCCGACGTCGAGCCCGGGGTGGTCTGGGCCAGCGCCGGCGAAATCGAGAGCGCGGTAGCGGCAACGAGCAGCATAAGCCTACGCAGTGAATTAGTGAGCATAAGCACGCATTATCGCGTATTCGTGCGCACCGGTCGCGCCGTTTCGCCTGTTACCCACCGCCGGCCAAGGGCTTACCTGAATAGCCGGCCAACGCCGAAATAGGTGCGCCACCGTCCGTCGAAGCCGGCCGACCCGGCGACGATGACCGGACCGAACAACGTGTCCATTACCACGCCGACGCTCGCATTAGTCCGCCAGGTGGCGTCGGCCCAGTCGTTGAACGCGTCGCCGTTCTCGAGCCAGCCCCCGGCGTAGACCGGGCCGCCCATGAAGTCGGGAAGGCGGCCGAACTGCCGGAAGTAGCCGCCGGTCGCGATGAAGTAGTGGTCACCGCGAATGTCGCCGGGACTGTAGGCGCCGAGCCGGAACGCCGCTCCGAGCGGGAACTGATCGATCGCCAGGGGACTCTTGTCGAACGAGGTGCCGAAGCCGCCGACGACAAAGACGCGCGACTTGTCGTTGAGGCTCCAGAAGCGGTTGCCGGTCACGTTGATTTGGAACAGTTCGACGCTGGAACGCGTGGTCGGCAGGGTCGGTTCGATGTCCGGCCCGTCGAAGATGTAATGCATGTAGACCCGGGAGAGCGTGCCCCGCGACGGAATGACCGGGCTGTCCTGCGTGTCGTAGCGCCAGACCAGCTCCGCGGCCGTTTCCTTCCCTTCCAGCGCCGGCAGTCCCGGATCGCCGACGGTGACGTCCGCGTCGAGGCGACCAAGGTAGGCGCCGATCCGGAGGTCGCTTTCGCGTCCGAGGTTCACGCCGACGTTCAACCCGGCGCGCGACGTCGTCTGTCCGTATTTTGCGACCACCGCGTCGTCCTGGACGAAATCGAGCGACGACTTGGCGATGCCCGCGTACGGCGCGACGAAGAAGGCCGTGCCGAAGAGCGGTTTGTACAACTCGAAGGCCGCGCCGGGATCCGATCCGAGCGTGCCGTCGAGCCGCAGTTCGGACCCGGAGCCCGCGACGTCGAAGGCCAGATAGCGCCCGGTCAAGGTGATCCGGAAGTCGCTCGACGTCGTGTTCTCGAGATTGAAGCCGAGCATCAGGAACGGTGGGGCGTAGGGCTTCGGCCGGCCGCGAATCAGCAGCCCGCGGTCACCGGCCTGGTTGGGGACGATCCGCCAGGTGATGGTCTCGTAGCGATCGAGACCGGACAGCTCGGCGAGGTCACTCTGCAGCGTCTCGACGTTCAGGGGCACGCCGACGTGCCGGGCGAGCACCGTGTCGAGGCGGCGCGCGTCGTCTTTTGCGAACCCTTCAGTGGTCACGAAGCTCGGAGTCGGCAGTTCGGTGCGGCGGCGGGTCTGGCGCGCCTCCTTCCAGGCGGCGTAGTCGGCCTCGCTCACGGCCAGCGGCAGCAGCTGATCGCGCATCGCCTCGGCGGCCTTGTAGCCTTCCTCGATCAGCTCGCGGCTCCTCCGCCAGTCGAGCGATCCATAGGCCTTGAGCGGTACGTTGATGATGAGGTCGGCGGCGTTGATCGAGCTCTTGGTCGAGGCCCGCATCATTGCGTCGAGCGTCGCGCCGGCCAGCCCCAGCAGCGTGTAACTGACGCCTTCCGAGTCGCCGAGCTCGCCGACGTTGACCGCGACCACCTTGTCGGCGCCCATCGCCTTCACGACGTTGGCCGGGACGTTGTTCATGGCCCCGCCGTCCACCAGCACCCGCCCGTCCATCTCCACTGGAGGAAAGATCAGCGGCAGCGACATCGTGGCGCGCATCGCCTGCGGAAGCGAGCCGTGGTTGATCACCACCTGTGTCGCAGTGACCAGGTCCACCGCCACGGCGCGGAACGGCGTCGGCAGATCGTCGAAGTTGTCGACGTCGTAATAGGGCCCGGCAATCCGTCCGAGCAGCAGCTCGACCTGCTCGCCGTCGTTGAGCGACGTGGGCGGCACGATCCCCTTCTTGATGCCGAACTCGAGGCGCGCGGGATAGGCGCGGTTGTCGTTCTTGCGGCGGATGTTCTTGAACTTGAAATCCGACGACCCGAACATCTCGTCCCAGTTGATGTTGCCGAGCATCGAATCGAGCTCGGCGGCGTCCATGCCGGTCGCGAACGAGCCGCCGATCAGGCCGCCCATGCTCGTGCCGGCAGCGACGTCGATCGGGATCCGGTGCTCCTCGAACCACCGGATCACGCCGACGTGGGCGATACCGCGCGCACTGCCGCCGCCAAACGCCACGCCGACGGCCGGACGGGTGGAAACGTGCGGCGCGGGCTTCTGGGCGGTGAGGCCGGCGTCAGGAATGGCCGCCACGGCGGCCGGCCGCTGGAGGGGAGCCGAGCATCCCGAAGTGATGAGTTCGAGCGCGGCCACCCATGCGGCCGCACGCCATTTCGTGCGCATGAGGTGATGTTACACGGGCACGCCTGGGCTCCGCACTCGCGCGGACCGCCTATGGCGTCGTCGGCGGAGGTACCCGCTTTTTGGTGAGCTGTTCGAAAGCGTAGGCGAGCTCAATCAGCCGTGGCTCACTGCACGCCGTCCCCGCGAAGCTCACGCCGTAAGGCGCCGGTTTGGGTTCGAAGCCGGCCGGCCAGGTCGCGTTCGGCGGCGCGTTCGGAATGGTCGCGAACGGGACGATCACCGTCGGGTAGCCCGGCTTGGCCGAGATCGCCGCACCGCTCGCGCCGGGGAACAACAGCGCATCGAGCTTGTTCGACGTCAGCATCTCGTCGATGCCGTGAGTGCCGCCCAGGTAGATGTCCTTCTTCCGGTCCGCCTCCCACTTCGCCCGATCGCGCTCCAGGTCGACGTCGTCCGACACGTCGAGCTGGGCCTGGCCGTACTTGATCGCGCCCATGTTGGCGTGTGCCTGGTTCCACTCGCGCAGCTCGGTGAGCGACTTCACCGGCGCACGATCGCCGAGCGACTTCAGGTAGGCGTTGAAGTCGCGCTTCATCCCGTACTTGAGGGCCGACGAGCAGTTCGCGTCCTTGCCGTGGACGTCGTTCGGACCGGCGCAGGTACCCCACAGCAGGAAGTTGTTCTTCGGATCCTTGTCCACGATGCTCGGAATGTCGGCTTCGACGACCTCGGCCCCGGCCTGCTTCAACACCGCGATCGCTTCGTCCATCGCCTTCCGCTGCGCCGGGTTCAGTCCGCCGCGAGGCTCCTTCTCACCCGGCAGCGTGAGCGGATCGTAGAAGAACGCCTTGGGGATGCCGATCCGTGCGCCGTTCAGCGCGTCGGCCTTGAGGTGGGCGGTGTAGTCACGGTTCGGCGGCGCCTGGCAGGTGGTCGTGGCCGGATCGTTCGAGTCGGGCGACGGGCTCTCGAGCGCGCCGAGCATCGTTGCGGCATCGGCGACGGTCCGCGCCATCGGCCCTGCCGTGTCCTGATCGGCGGTGATCGGGATGACGCCGTATCGCGAGATGCGTCCGACGGTCGGCTTGATGCCGGCGAGCATGTTCTGGTTCGACGGGCTGAGAATCGAGCCCGACGTCTCGGTGCCCACGTTGCCGGCCCAGAAGCTCGCTGCCGTGCCGGTCCCCGAGCTCGAGCCGCCGGTGCCGAGCACCGGCCGACCGTCGTCGAAGCGGGTCGGGCCGCCGCCCGGTCCGCCCGCTGCGCCACCAGGGCCGCCCCGCCGTGCTCCCTGGGCCGCCGGCTGCGGGCCGCGGGGATCGCGGCGCGGATCGTACGGGTTGAAGCCGTAGCCCTTGAGGCCGTTGTAGTTGCCCGGCATGCCGTTGGCCACCCAGTTGGCGAGCTCGGTCATCATCGTCTTGGCGATGATCACCGCGCCAGCGTCGATCAGGTTCTTGGTCAGCGTCGCGTCATAGGGCGGGACCAGTCCGTCGAAGGCGAGCGCGCCGCCGGTGGTCGGCATGAAGCTCGTGTTGACGTTGTCCTTGAGCGCGATCGGAATGCCATGGAGGGGCCCGCGAATCTTGCCCTGCGCGCGCTCGCGGTCGCGGACCTCGGCTTCCTCGAGCGCCTTGGGGTTGACCTGGATCACGGCGTTGATGCCGTCCTCGTACGTGGCGATCCGCAGCAGGTACTGCGTGACGATTTCGCGGGAGGTGGTGCGGCCGTCCTTCATCGCGGCCTGCATGTCGGCAATGGTCGCTTCGACGACGGAGAAGGGCGCTTTTTGTGCGGGTGCGGGAGCCTGCGGTTGACTGCACCCGGCGGCGAGGCAGAAGGCACAAAGCAGAAGGCAGAAACGGGCGGCAGCTCGCATGGTGGGCAATCCTAACATCGGCACCCGTCGCACCTGCGGTACAGTCCTCCGGATGGCTCGCACCAATCGCTTCGGACAACCGATCGGAGAGGCTGTACCGGACTGGACGCCACCGCCGTTCCCGCCGCACACGCCGATGGAGGGGCGCTACTGCAGGCTCGAGCCGTTGATGCCGGCACATGCGGCGATGCTGTGGGACGCGTTTGCCGCTGGCGACGGACGAAATTGGACCTACCTCGCGCCGGAACCGTTCGAACGGATCGAAGACTTCCAGGCGTACGTGACGCAATCGGCGGCCAGCACCGATCCGCAGTTCTACGCGATCGCCGCCGACGGCGTTGCGGTTGGCCTCGCGTCGTACCTACGCATCACCCCGGCCGCCGGGACGATCGAAGTGGGGCACATCCACTTCTCGCCGCGCCTCCAGCGCACGCCGGCCGCAACCGAAGCGATGTACCTGATGATGCGGCGCGCCTTCGAGCTGGGCTACCGGCGCTACGAATGGAAATGCGACGCCCTCAACGCGCCGTCGCGGCGCGCCGCGCAGCGTTTGGGGTTTTCGTATGAGGGAATATTCCGGCAGGCGCTCGTGACCAAGGGCCGCAACCGCGACACGGCATGGTACGCCTGCATCGATACGGAATGGCCGGCGCTCGGCCGCGCCTTCGGCACGTGGCTCGCGCCGGACAACTTCGACGCGTCCGGGCAGCAGCGCCAGTCGCTCTCCGAGCTGACCGGGCCCGTCCTGGTGACCCGCGGATGAGGTGAATCGACGCCAAACGGCGGGACGATGGCTCCAACGCTCGGCGGCTGATTTCCGTCCAATGGGACGATGGGAGCCCTGCATCACGCCCTTCGCCGATTCAGCACCCGGCCGACCTTCACGCTCGTGGCGGTGGCCACGCTCGCGCTGGCGATTGGCGCGAACGCAGCGATTTTCAGCCTGGTCCAGGCGGTGCTGCTCCGACCCCTTGCCTTCGCGGACCCTGGCGCGCTCGTGCAGGTGCGCGGTTTCGATGGCGACGACCAGCAGGTCGGGAACCTGTCGCCGGCTGATTTCTTCGATTTCGCGCGCGAGTCGCGCGTCTTCGCATCGATGGGGGCGCACGGGTTCATCAACTCGTTCACGATTGCCGGCCCGACCGGCGACGCCGAACGCGTTGGCGGAGTGAACGTCACCGACGGGTTCTTTCCGACGCTCGGCGTTCAAGCGGCCTTGGGACGGCTGTTCACGCTTTCCGACGACCAGCCCGATGCCGCGTCGACGGTGGTGCTCGCCGACGGCTTCTGGCGGCGCCGCTTCGCGGCCGACCCCTCAGCGATCGGGCGGACCATCCTAATCAACGCTCGTCCGGCGACCATCATCGGCGTGCTGCCTGCCTCGTTTCGCCACCTGGAAGAGGACCCCGATCGCGCAGTGGACGTGTTCATTCCCTACGGTTTCAATCGAGCCAACGCGAATCGTGGCGGTCATTTCATCCGAGGGGTAGGGCGGCTCGGGCCGGGCGCGTCGCTGGCGCAGGCACGAGCCGAGCTCGACACGATTGCTGCGCGCCTCGAACGCGAATATCCAACCAGCAACCACGGGGAAGGTGTTCGGTTGATACCGCTTCACGAGTCGGTCGTCGGCGTAGCACGGCGCAGCCTCGTGCTGGTCTCGGCGGGCGTCGGTCTCGTGCTGCTGATCGCCTGCGCCAATCTCGCCAACCTGCTCCTTGCCTCCGGCGCCAGCCGGCAGCGCGAGCTCGCGGTGAGGATGGCGTTGGGGGCGACGCGCGCACGGCTGGTTCGCCAGCTGCTCGGCGAGAGCCTCGTCCTCGGCGTTCTCGGAGCGCTCGCCGGCGTCGCGCTGGCCGTCACCTCGACCCGCGCATTCGGGCTCGCCGGTTCGAGCCTGCCGCGACTGGCGGACGTGAGTGTGGACCTCAACGTGGTTCTGTTCGCAGTCGTGTGCGGCATCGCCTCGGCGCTTGCCTTCGGGGCGCTGCCGGCGTGGCAGCTATCGCGCGACGTGCTGTTCGAGGCACTCAAACAGTCCGGACGCCAGCCGCACGGCGTCGTCCGACGCGGTGCGCGCCAGGCGTTCGTGGCGACGCAGGTGGCGCTCGCGGTCGTGCTGCTGGTCGGCGCGGCGCTCCTCGCTCGCAGTCTATGGGCGCTCGAAGGCGTACCAACCGGTTTCGCGCCGGCACAGGTGCTGGCGATGGATGTGTCGTTGCCGGTCGCGATCTATGCCGAAGGGGAGCAGATTCCGTTCTACGAGCGGCTGCACGAGCGGGTTGCGACGCTCCCGGGCGTCGTCGCCGTCGGCGCGACCAACATCCTGCCGCTCAGCGGCAACTACGACAGCCGTGGCATCCAGATCGAAGATCATCCGAAGCCCGACGGCCAGGGCGAGGCGCCGCAGGCGCGATCGGTGACTCCGGGATATTTCGCGGCGATGGGTATTCCGCTCCTGCGCGGCCGGCTGTTCGACGGCAGGGACATCGAGGGAAAACCGCGGGTTGTCGTGATCAGCGATGCGATGGCGCGGCGCTTCTGGCCGGATCAGGATCCGATCGGCCGCCGAATCACGTTCAACGGCGGCATCCCTCCCGAGCAGCAGCAGGTGGTCGGCGGCGCTGGCTCGCGCGAGGTGGTCGGGGTGGTCGGCGACGTGCGGCACCTCGAGCTGGATGAAAGCGAAGTGCCCACGTTCTACACGCCGCACGCGCAGCAGCCCTCCTATCACACCATGACGCTCGTGGTCCGCGCCGCACAGCCGGCAGCAACGCTGTCCGGAGCGGTGCGTGCGTCGCTGCGCGAGATGGATGCCACCGTCCCGCTCTACCAGGTGCGGACGCTCGAACAGGTGCTCTCCCGCGCCGTCGCCACGCCGCGGCTTCGAGCGGCGCTCATCGGGCTGTTCGGGCTGCTGTCGGCATTACTCGCGGGCCTCGGCGTGTTCGGCGTGATCAGCTATCTCGTGAGCGAGAGGACCCACGAGTTCGGAATCCGCATGTCGCTCGGCGCGACTGGCGCCGACGTTGGCCGGCTGGTCATTGCCGAAGCCCTGCGTCCGGTGGTCGCCGGACTGCTGCTCGGCGTATTGAGTGCCGCTGCGTTCGGGCGTCTGCTGCGCGCGTTCCTGTACGGCGTGTCAGCCTCGGATCCACTGTCCTACCTTGTTGCTGCAGCGATCCTGCTCGCCGCCGCCTGTGCCGCCGCGGTGATTCCGGCCAGGCGGGCGGTCCGCGTAGATCCGATGGCGGCGCTGACCACCGAGTAGATACGACGGGGAACGGTCGATTCCCCAATCTCGAGAATGAGCCTCCCAGGCTTTCGACCCCCCGGCTCGCTCCCCGGGTGAACCAGCGGTGCGCCTGCGGCGTCTAGCAGGTTGTGCACGAACGCGTGGAGCGCCTGCCGGGAGCGTCGATAGCGGTGGACGAGGCGCTGCTCCGCGAGTTCGAGGCCTGCCTGACGGACACCGCGACCCTCGCGTTCCGTGTGGCCTACAGTGTCCTCCGGCAGCGTGAGGACGCTGAGGACGTGGCCCAGGACGCGTTCGTCCGGGCCTACGCGCGGTTTGCCCAGCTTCGCGACCGCGGCAGATTCCGGGCCTGGCTCGTCCGCATGACCTTTCGCCTGGCGCTCGACCGCCAACGCGCCGTCCGGCGCCGAGGCATTCGCGAGCGCGCGGCCGTTGAGCCGCCGGCCCCTGGTTCGTCCGCGTGCAACGTGGACCCCGTCCAACTTAGTCGGTTGTGGGACGCGATTGACGCGCTGCCGCACAAGCTGCGGTGGCCGACCGTCCTCTCGGCCATTCACGGCCACGACGTCAAAGAGGTGGCAGCGCTGCTCGGCGTACCGGAGGGCACCGTGAAGTCGCGGCTGTTCCTTGCAAGACGCCGCCTCAAGGAGCAGCTCCGATGACCTCCACCGCACCCCGCCCAATGCGCGACGATGAGCTCGATCGGCTGCTCGAGGCGGCACTGTCGGTGTCGCCCTCACCGACGTTCCGGGCCAGGGTCGCCGCGCGCGTGGCCGACGAGCCCATGCCGGGCAGGGGGCGCAACCCGCTGATCTGGCCTGCGATGGCCGCTGCGACGGCGTTCGCGATCGTCCTCATCGTCATTACGGGCCCGCCCGGCGATGAGGCGCCTCGAGCACCGCAGCCGCCAATCGCCGGCACGGCGTCGTGGATCGTGTCAGCGCCTGCGGCATCGGTCGAGCGTCGAGGGCCGGCCCAGCGACGATCGACGGATTCGCTCGCGCCGCGCCGTGCCGCAGCCCGGTTCGATCACCGTGAGCAGGAGGCGTTCGCCTGGCTGGTCACGCGTGCGAAAGCCGGTGACCTGGCGCCGTGGGAGATTGAAATCGAAGCCGTCGAGCTCGAGCCTGTCGTGTCCCCGCTCGCCATTCCTTCCCTCGAGGTAACGCCGATCGGGCTCACCGACGATTCCGAAGGAGACCCGCAGCCATGATGCTCACCGCCCGCGCCGCGAGCTTGCCGTTGGCCGTCGTGCTTGCCCTGACGCTGCCTGTCCACGCGCAGGTTCCAGCGGCCCCGCAGGTGCCGGCACCTCCAGCCACGCTCCAACCGCCGGCGCCGGTACCTCCCGCGACGCTCCAACCGCCGGCGCCGCCGCGGACGCCGCAGGAACGCGGCCCGCGGACCTCGCTCGACGTGCAGGTCGTCATCGTTCGCACGCAAGGCGACAAGGCGATCTCACGCCTGCCGTACTCGCTCGAAGTCACAACCGGGATGCCCGAATCGCAGTTGAACATCGGTACCGAGGTGCCGGTTCCGACGTTCACCCCTGCTCGTTCTGCAGCCGCAAAACCCCAGGCTGGCGGGCAGCCAGGTGCCGGAGCCGGCCAACTGCAACCAGCCGCGCCAGCCGATCCGCCAATCGGACTTCCGCAGCCGATCCAGCCGGTTTCATACAGATCCGTCGGCACGGTGATCAGCTGCCGCGCCTCGAACGGGGAGGGCGGCCAATACGAGATCGTGCTGTCGGTAGATGACAACGCGGTGCTGCCTCGTGATGCGGCCCCTTCGAACAGCGGGCCGGACCTGCCGGTGTTCCGAGCCTTCCGCGCCCGCAACACGCTCGTGCTGCGGGACGGTCAGACCCGCACGTTCACGGCGGCCGCCGACAGGGTCAGCGGCGAAATGGTTCGTGTCGAGGTCACGCTGCGCGTCCTGAAGAATTGAAGTCGCTCAATCACGCTTTTGACGAGCGAAGGCGCTCCAGCCGTGCGACGAAGTCGCGAGGGAGCGGTGCCTCCGCCTGAATGGGACTGTTGGTCAGCGGGTGAGGAAAGCCCAGTTTCCACGCGTGGAGAAACGGGCGATCGGTGCGCTTCGCGCTGGCGGGGGTGCGCGCGTAGACGCGATCGTCGAGCACGGGATGTCCGATCGACGAGAGATGAACCCGAATCTGGTGCTGCCGGCCGGTCTCGAGCCGGAGTTCCACGAGCGCGGCCTCCCGGCCGAATCGCTCCACGACTCGATAATGCGTGCGTGCGGGCAGCGCGCCGGGCTTCCCATCGGCCACATCGCGGCGGCCGTCGAGGTACTCGCCCGAAATCGGGCGATCGATGGTGCCCTCAGGCGAATCAGGCACACCTTCCACAAGCGCCAGATAGATCCGCTCGAAATGGTGAGCCTTGAAGAGAAGACGTCCCGCGGCGTGAACCTCGCGGCTGAGCGCAATCGCCAGCGCCCCTGACGTCCCGCGATCGAGCCGGTGCAGGAGTCCGACGTAGGCTCGCTGGCCCTGCTTGTGCTGCGCGTAGGCGCGCGCGCGTCGAAGCACCGAGTCCTCGTGCTCCGCGCGTCCCGGCGCCGACGGCATCGTCAGCAGGCCGGCTGGCTTGTCGACCACAATCAGGTCGCGTTCGGTGTGAAGCAGGACGAGCCGTTCGCGCGTCCTGCCGCTCACGATTGGAGGTGCTGGCGCACCGCCTTCAGGGTTTCGATCACCCGCGCCGCGTTACGCGGCCCCATCCGCACCAGGTGCTTCTGTGCCGGCGTCAGCGCTTCGAGCGCCGGGTCGGCGAATGCCCACGTGGCGCCCTTGCCGTCGACGACGGTAATCGGACCGCTCGGAACAGGTGTGCTGATCAGCACGTCGAGCGCCTGTTGGACGGCCACGTCCACGCTCGTCTCCGCTTTGCCAAGATTGCCGTAGGCCTCGTTCAGCCGCGGCTGAATGGTCCGGTATGCGGTCGCGACGGCCGCAGGATCCACCGAGGAGAGAGCGGTGGCAAGGCCGTCGTAGCGCGCGTAACTCGACTCGTCGATCCGCCGCGTGCGTCCGGCCCGCATGGTCGCGAGCGTGCCTTCCGGTGCCAGGACCCGCAGCTCGCCGGCCGGCGAGGCGCCGCGTGAGACGCGGTCGATCGTCACCGCCATCTGCTGGATGAGGTTATCGGTCGCGAGCCACGCCGCCAGTTCAGGCCGCGTCGAGAGCCCGCGGAGCAGGGTCCGCAGATACGGATCCATCTGGTCGAGCGGCGGAAGGGCCGGCGCCGACGCCAGCGGGACGTCAGTGCCGGCCACGGCGCGGGATGCATCGGGCGATGGCGTTGGGCGCTGCAGCGTCCACCAGCGGACGAACGCGCCGCCGCCGATGGCGAGCGCGATGGCCGCCGCGATGAGCCACGGATTCCAGGCGCGGAGGGCGCGCTCGGGCCCCGGAGGAGGTGTCACGCCGTCACGATCGAGGTCCAGGTCGTCGACGGGCATGGCTCCAGCCTACACCTCGACGGCTGCCGCGCGCATGCGGCTGAGGTGCTTTCTGTCTCTAGCTGTTGCATAACGGAGACATGCGTTGACACACCTGTGACGCCGCATTACATTCGCCTGCAAATCCTAATCGGCATCACCGCCTTGTTGCTTGTGCAGCGTTGGCAGACCAACAGGAGGCGCGAATGTCAGCAGCAATTAGGCACGTACCGAGATCAGCTTGGCTTGCGGGGGCGTTGCTGTTGCTGGCCGCTCATACGGCGCTGGCGCAGAGTGTGTTCACCGGCTCCGTGCGCGATACCAGTGGGGCGGTGCTCCCGGGGGTGACGGTCGAGGCAAGCAGTCCGGTGCTCATCGAAGGGACTAAGAGCGCCGTCACCGACGCGAATGGGTCTTATCGCATTGTCGACTTGCGACCAGGCACTTACACGCTGGTCTTCAGTCTTACCGGCTTCAAGTCGGCACGCTTCGAGGGCGTGGAACTGCGCACGGACTTCACCGCCACCTTCAACGCCAACATGGAGGTCGGGGCCCTCGAGGAATCGATCACCGTCACCGGGGCGTCGCCGGTCGTGGACGTATCGAGCAACTCGAAGATCGAGGTGCTCACCCGCGAGGTGCTCGACCAGGTGCCCACCGGGCGCAACATCCAGGCCTACGCGCAGCTGGTGAGCGGTGTCTCGCTCAACGTGCCCGACGTCGGCGGCTCGCGCGGCATGCAGCAGACCTACATGTCCACCCGCGGCCTCACCTCGGCCAACAACATCGTCACGGTGGACGGCTTGATGGTGAACGGCCTGGACGGCGACGGCGCCGTCCAGCAGTACTTCAACCAGGCGATGGTCCAGGAGATGTCGTACCAGACCAGCGGCGCCGGTGCCGACGTCTCGCCGGGCGGCGTGCGGATGGCGATTGTCGCCAAGGACGGCGGCAACCAGTTCAACGGCTCGTTCTTCGCTGGCTGGACGCAGAAGTCGTGGGTCGCCAACAACCTGGACGACGACCTGCGGTCGCGGGGACTTGGTAACGCCGGCGGCGTCGATCGCGTCTACGACTTCAACGTCGGCGTCGGCGGCCCGATCAAGCGTGACAAGATCTGGTTCTTCGCTTCGGCCCGCGCCTGGTCGGTCGACGCGCCCATTGGCAACACATTCATCACCCCGGACAACCTGTCCTACAACGCCGGCTACCAGGCCTGCCGCACCGGTGCGATCGGCTGCGAGCCGGGCATCGACGACCAGAGCATCGAGAGCGCGCTGGCCCGATTCACCTGGCAGGTCAGCCCGAAGCACAAGTTCTCGGTCTACTACGACGAGATCAACAAATACCGCGGCCACGGCATGAACGCCGGCGACGACCCGAACACGGCGTCGCAGATCTGGACCTCGCCGCGCTACAACTCGGCCGCGGCCAAGTACACCGGCACGCTGAGCAGCAGCCTGCTGGTCGAGGGCGGATACTCGTTCAACTTCGAGGAGTACGTCATCACCAACCAGCCGGGCGTGAACAAGACGCCGTTCTCCCCGGAGTGGTACGCGGGCGCGAGCCGCCGCGACGCGAACCTCACAACGCTCTACAGCGGCCTCGCCAACTGGGGCGGCCGCTACCCGGATCGGTTCGCTGCGGCGATGTCGCTGTCGTACATCACCGGGTCGCACAACCTGAAGCTGGGGTTCCAGGACAATTGGGGACCCTACATCAACACTCGCGAGACCAACGCCGACCTGCAGCAGGTCTACCTCTCGGGCGTACCCAGCCAAGTGGCGATCTACAACACGCCGATTCGCCAGAAGGACAGCCTGCTTGCCGACATCGGCCTCTACGCGCAGGACACCTGGACGATGAATCGGCTGACCGTGAACGCCGGGCTGCGCTGGGAGTACCTGAAGCAGGAAGTCTCGGCGACGACGTCCGGTCAGGGCCGGTTCGTGCCGGAGCGCAGCTTCGACGCAGTGCAGATGCCGGTGTGGAAGGACATCGCGCCCAGGGTTGGCGTTGTCTACGATCTGTTTGGAAATGCCAAGACAGCGGTCAAGTTCAGCGTCAACCGCTACAACGAATCGCGGACGACGATGTTCGCGAACCGTTACAACCCGCTCGCGCTGACCAGCGCCACCTTGAGCTGGACCGATCTCAACACCAACGACATTGCCGAGGGGCCGGTCGGCTGCACCTACCTGACCACCGGCTGCGAGATCAATTACGCCCAGATGCCGCGCAACTTCGGCGTACGCTCGCTGAACACCGTCGATCCGGACTTCCAGCGCACCTACAACTGGGAGACCACTGCCGGGGTGCAGCACGAGCTGTTCCCGCGCGTGTCGGTGTCGGCCACCTGGTATCGCCGCGAGTTCCACGACCTCCGCGTCACCGACAACCTGGCGCGCACGATGGACGACTACTTCCCGATCAGCGTGGTCAGCCCGCTCGACGGGTCGGTGTTCAACATCTACAGCATCAATCCTGCGCTCCGAACCCTGGTCGACAACTTCGACACCAACGCCACCGAGGGCTTCGAGCAGGTCTACAACGGCTTCGACGTCACCTTCAACGCCCGTCTGCCCCGCGGCGGGGCGGCGTTTGGCGGGTTCACCACCGAGCGGACCACCCGCGTGGTCTGCGGCGAGCCTGACGATCCGAACATGCTCCGCTTCTGCGACGATGCCGACAACGACATCCCGTGGCGTCCGCAGATGAAGATTTCCGGGACCTACCCGCTCGTGTGGGGCATCCAGATCAGTGGTGCCTTCCAAAGCCTGGCGGGCCGCGCGCTCGGGGGGTATCCGACGGCGGCGCCGGTTTTCGTCAACAAGATCCAGGGCCCCGGCTACGGCGATGTCGGCAGCCCGGCAGGCACTTCGTGGCTGATCACTCCGACGACGCGGTATGCAGCCAGCTGCACGGGTCCGTGCCGGCCTGGTGAGCTCGTCGCGCCGAACCTCTCCGAGGCGCAGCTGATCGTGCCGCTGGTCGCGCCCGGCACCGAGTTCCTGCCGCGGCTCAACCAGTTCGACCTGTCCTTTGCCAAATGGTTCGGTATCGGCGGGTCGCGGCGCGTCCAGGGGCAGCTCGACATCTTCAACGTCTTCAATGCCAACCCCGTGCTCGGTGTGCAGTCGGTGAACTTCGCCACCGCGTCGTACAACCAGCCGAACGCAATCCTGAACGGCAGGACGTTCCGCGTCGGCGCTCAGCTCCGCTGGTAACGCCCGCGGCCAACTTCAGTCCCGGTTCGTGAGGCCTGCCCTGCACGAGCCGGATTCGACCCGGAGGATCGCGCGCCTCGATCCTCCGGGTCTTTTGTTAGATGAATGAAGATCGTCACCGCAGAGCCTTCTTTGCGGTGACTAAGTTTTGCTTTGCGTCGCCGAAGTCTGGGTCGATGGCGAGTGCCTGTTCGAACAGCGGAATAGCCTCCCGAATCTGGCCTTGCGACGCGAGCGCGATGCCGAGGTTGTTGAGGGTGCGCGGATCGCGGGGGCGGGAGGCGAGCGAGGCGCGAAACCGGGCGGCGGCCTCGGCGTGGGCGCCGATCTCCAGCAGCAGGCTGCCCAAGTCGTAGTTGGCGTCGGCGTCGGCCGGGGCAAGGGCGACGGCCTGTTCGAGCGCCTGCCGCGCTTCGGCGGATCGCCCGGTGGCCGCCAGGGCATTACCGAGATTGCGGTAGGCGAGCACGGAGGCCGGCTCCAGCGCGATGGCGTTGCGGAATTCGACGATCGCCGGCTCCATTTGACCTTTTTCGGCCAGCGCGGTGCCGAGATTGTTGTGGTTTGCCGCCGACGCGGGCTCGCCAGCGACCGACGTCGCCAGGTGCGCGGCGGCTTCGTCGGCGCGGTTCTGCGACAAGAGCGCGTTGGCCAGGTTGTAATGCAGGTCGGGGTAGTCGTCGTCGAGCCGCAGCCCGCGCTGGTAGGCGGCGATAGCGGCATCGACGTCGCCCTTCGCCCGTAGGGTCACGCCGAGGTTGTTGTAGGCCGGCGCGTAATCGGGCTGCAGCGCCACTGCCTTCTCGTAGCGGCTGACGGCCTCGTCGAGGCGCCCTGCCTCATAAAGCGCGGTGCCGAGGTTCGTCTCGGTGATTGCGCGCATCCGCGTCGGCGACAACAGCGGCCAGTTGGTTGCGATCGCCGCCACGATGACGGCGGCACCGATCCATGCGCGCCGCGCAGGCGATGCCGGCCTCAAAAGCCCCGGCAGCGAGACGACGCCGACGGCGGCAAAGAGCAGTAGAAACGGCACCAGCGGGAATCGGTAGCGCGCGAAGACGAAGAACAGCACGACGCTGGCCGCGTAGACGCCGAAGAAGGCCAATACTGGCCACAGCCGCCGCCGATCCGGCCACATCGCAATCAGCCCGACGAGCGCCAGCGGCACCAGGATCCCGAAGTGCCCGACCAAGGCGAGCGCGCGGAGCAGCGGTGAGACGTCCTCGTAGCTCTCCTGGCTCTCCGTGTCCAGCATCTCGCTCGCGTTCCACAGCAGCGCGAATTTTCTGCCCATCAGCACGGTCCAGCGACCGGGCGAGCTGCTGATGAAACCAAGCGCGCGGCCGCGCCAGTACGCCGAGACTTCGCCAGGCGACACGGGGTGCCCGAGCGCCCGCTCGGCCAGCTCGGTCGCGTCCTGCCGCTCGAACTCCGGCGCGCCGCGCCCCGGCCGCAGCGACATATAGGTGCCGTCGGCTCCGGGGTTGTTCCCGATGAAGAAATTGGGGCCGAACTGCGACGTCGTCAGGTAGACGCCGCCGTCGACCGCGTAATTGCGTGCGACGACCGGCAGCAGCACGAGCGAGATCCCGGCCAGGAGTGCCACTGCGGGAACACGAAGCACACAAAGGACGGTCTTTTCCTCGTGTTCTTCGTGTGATTCGTCTCCTTCGTGTTTCCCGCCCTTCGACACGGCCCAGATGATGGCGACCACCACTAACGCCAGCGCGTTCTCGCGCGTCAGGCTGAGCGCGCCGAGCGCCGCGCCGAGCGCCACCCACAGCCCCGGGCGCGGGGAGCCGGCAATCAACCGACTCGAGATCCACAGGGTCAGGCACATGAAGAAGACGTCGAGCACGGTCTTCTGCAGCAGCACGTCGAAGAAGATTGCCGGCGCGCACAGCGCCAGGCCGAGTCCGGCGATCCAGCCGACGCGCCGGGAGAAGAGACGTTCGCCAGCCTGCGCCAGCAGGACCGCCGACGCTGCGCCGACGAGAGCCTGGACGATGCGGACGATGAGCAGGTCGCGTCCCGCGATCGCGTAAAGCCCACCCAGGAAATACGGGTAGAGCGGCGCCTGGTAGAAGACGTCCGTTCCGATCCAGTCGCCGGCCGCGAGTCGTGTCGCCCAGGCGTCGTAGCTGCGGGCGTCACCCATCAGCACGTCGAAGAACGGCGTGCCCCGAATTGCCCACAAATGGACGAGGCGCGCCGCCACCGCGACCCCGAAGACGACCCCGGCCATCATGTCCAGACATGGTAACCGCGCGGCACTTTCGCCTTTTGTCGCGCTGGCTTGCATGCCTTCAGATATTGCTGTGCATGCCCGGGATGCATAAGAAATTTGAAAGTTTGACTCGATCGGTCCTCCTGCGTAGGCTGTTCGAGTTCAGTCGGCGGCGAAAGCGCGTGGCGGCGCTTGTACCTGTCCCCCGGCTCGTTGTCGTTGGTCCGTATCAGGAGGCGCGAATGACGTTGAAACGCAGCATGTTTGCTGCGGCGCTGGTGCTGCTGTCGCTGGCCGCACTGCCGTCCGTGGCATGGGCACAGAGTGCCTTTGCTGGAGTCGTGCGAGACACGTCCGGGGCAGTCATGCCGGGCGTCACCGTGGAAGCCGCGAGCCCCGTCCTCATCGAGAAGCTCCGCTCCGCGGTCACCGATGAGAACGGCGCCTACCGTATCGTCGATCTGCGGCCGGGCACTTACACCCTCACGTTCACGCTCACCGGTTTCAACACCCAGGTTCGCGAGGGTGTGGAGCTGGGCGCGAACTTCGTCGCGACGATCAACATCGAGCTCTCGGTCGGCACCCTGCAGGAGAGCGTGACCGTGTCCGGCGCCTCGCCGGTGGTGGACGTCCAGACCAACACCAAGCAGGTTCAGATGACGCGCGACGTGCTCAGCGCGGTGCCGACCGCCGGCACCATCCAGGGCCTCGGCCAGCTCGTCGTCGGCGTCACGCTGAACGTGCCCGACGTCGG
Source organism: uncultured Acidobacteriota bacterium (assembly GCA_963709325.1). Lineage (GTDB taxonomy): Bacteria > Acidobacteriota > Vicinamibacteria > Vicinamibacterales > UBA2999 > VFZN01. The sequence continues at coordinate 4,421,534 of CAVPVV010000003.1, forward strand.
CGGCTCGCGCGCGATGCAGCAGACCTACTTCGCGGTCCGCGGCCAGGGCGGCGCGCAGACGGTGGTCCAAGTCGACGGCATGATGACCAACGGCCTCATGGGCGACGGCGCGGTGCAGGCCTACCACAACGAGACGATGACCCAGGAAGCCGTGTACCAGACGGCCGGCGGCAACGCCGAGACCCTCACCGGCGGCCTCAACATGAACCTGATCCCGAAGGACGGCGGCAACCAGTTCCGTGGCGCCTTCAAAGCCTACAAATCCCCCGAGTCGTGGCAGGGCGACAACCTCACCGACGACCTGCGCGCCAAGGGCGTGAACGCGGTCGACAAGATCTCGAACTTCTACGAGTGGAACGTCGAGCAGGGCGGACCGATTATCAAGAACAAGCTGTGGTTCTTCGGTGCCTTCCGAAAGGCCCGCTACGACCGGCCGATTGCCAACACCTACGGGATCCCGGCCGGCACCGCGAATGTCCCCGCGGCATTCCAGGCGTGCCTGCAGCCGGGGGCGGGCTGTGAGCAGGGCACGTCGGACGAGAAGATGGATAACCCGGTGCTCCGCCTCACGTGGCAGGCCAGCGAGAAGAACAAGATCGCCCTCTACGCCGATCGCGCCCTGCGCCTGCGCGGCCACGCGATGGCCTCGAACACCGAAGCCAACACGGCCTCGGTGGTGTGGCACACACCGTGGTTCGGCACCGGATCGGCCAAGTGGACGTCGACGATGTCGTCGAAGCTGCTCCTCGAGAACGGCTTCTCGTTCAATCGCGAGCGCTACGACAACGTGTATCAGCCGGGCATTCTGGCCGAGCGCAACACGCCGGAGTGGTATCAGAACGTGCGGAAGAACGACACGTTCACGGGCCTGCTCTGGAACGCGTCGAGCGCGCAGCTCGGGAACTTCCCCGACCGCTACAACCTGCAGGGCGCCGCTTCGTACGTCACGGGCACCCACAATATCAAGTTCGGCTATCAGTACCAGTGGGGCGTCTACCCGCGCTACAACACCGCGAACGCCGACTTGTACCAGACTTACAACAACAGCGTTCCGTTCCAGGTCACGGTTCTGAACACGCCGCTCGAGGTGCGTGAGGACCTCAACGCGAACCTCGGCTTCTACGCCCAGGATTCCTGGAACCTCAATCGGTTGACGGTCAACTACGGCCTGCGCTTCGACTTCAACAAGCAGACCATCCAGGGGCAGCCGGCCTTCTTCGGCCGCTTCGCCAGCTCGCCGGCCTACGAGGACATTCCGTTCCCGACGTGGAAGGACTGGTCGCCGCGGCTGTCGATGATTTACGACTTGTCGGGCAACGGCAAAACCGCGGTCCGGGTCGGCTTCAACAAGTTCATGACCGCCCAGACCACCGGGTTCGCACAGCTCTACAACCCGACCGCACTCACCACCTTCAACCTGCCATGGACCGACGTCAACCAGGATGACATCGCCCAGGGCGAGCGCGGCTGCGTCTACCTGACTCCCGGTTGCGAGATCAACTTCACCAACCTGCCGACGAACTTCGGCATCCGCTCGCTGGCCCGGTTCGATCCGGACATCCAGCGTCCTTACTCGCTGCCGCTCAACATCGGCATCTCGCACGAGCTCCTGCCCGGGCTGTCGCTTTCCGCGGAGTACTACAAGATCTGGTTCCGCGACATCACGCTCCGGGTCAACACGCTGCTCGACGAGAACAGCTACACACAGTTCGAGACCTCGAATCCCCTGGCCGGCGGCACGATGCCGGTCTGGGTGCTCAAGCCGGAGTTCCGCGGCCGGGTCGACAACCTCGACAGCACAAGCAAGGACATGAAGCGGACCTATAACGGGTTCGACGTCAACTTCAACGCTCGGATGGCGCGCGGCATCCGAGCCTTCGGCGGACTGGGCCTCGAAAAGACCATCAACAACACCTGCGCCGCCGCCGTCTACAATCCGAACTGGTCGCTGTTCTGCAACCAGGCGGACAGCGGTCTCCCATGGCTCAAGCAGTTCAAGGCCACGGTCGTCTATCCGCTTCCGGTGTGGGGGATCTCGGCAAGCATCGCCTACCAGGACCTGAACGGCTACGTCATCGGCACCGCGGCACAGGCGTATGGTCCGTTCACCGCGGGCACCTCGTTCGACGAGCCGCGCGGCCGCGCTTCTTACAAGCAGCTGACCCCGGCCAACGCCGACACGCCGGCGCTGGCCCAGGCCATGCGCGATGCCGGTCTTGCCGCCCTCAACGTCCCGCTCGTCGCGCCGGAAACCGAGTACACGCCTCGGCTGCGGCAGCTCGATCTGTCCTTCAGCAAGCGCGTGACGTTCGGCGCCGCGACGGTGGTGCCGAAGATCGACTTCTTCAACGCGCTCAACTCCGACGACTACTCGGCGGTGTCGAGCACGATCTACGGCGCGCGCGATTACCTGCAGCCGTCGGTGGTCCTGCAGGGCCGTATCATCCGCATCGGCGCCGAAGTCACCTGGTGAGGCCGTCCCCGGGAACTCCCGGGCCGGCCGTGTCGGGACGATGAGCTAAGGGGGCGGGTTCCTTCGGGGGAGCCCGCCCCCTTTGGCCTTTCCAGGAGGAGGCTCGGTCTGTTCGGGAGTCGATCGCGGCGATGCCAATCCCGAACAGCGCCGCCCGCCATTCAGCGAAGCCATCCTCGAGCGGCGTCGCTCCCGGCAGGCGGCCGCGCCGAGCCCGCTCCCCGGCCTATACTGGCGTCTAAGCCCGCACCATGCTATTCCGCGCGCTCGTGACGACTGTCGTGGCCGGCTTCCTCGCGGCCGGCGCCTTCGCGGCCGCCCCAGCCGGAGTCGTCGACCTCGATGGCCGCGCCGTTGACCCGCTGACCGTGCGCGACGCGCGGGCGCATGTGCTCGTGTTCACGACGACCGACTGCCCGATCTCCAATCGCTACGCGCCCGAGATCAAGCGGCTCGCCGAGGTGTATGGCGCCCGCGGCGTGCGCTTCTGGATCGTCTACCCGGCGCCTGGCGACACGCCTGAGAAGATTCGCGCCCACGTGTCGCGATTCGGGCTGAACCTCCCTGTGGCCCGCGACACCGCGTTCACCCTCGTCAATCGCACCGGCGTCGGCGTGACTCCCGAGGTCGCGGTAATCGATCCTGGCGGCGAGATGATTTACCGCGGGCGTGTCGACGATCGCTACGTCGACTTCGGCGTCGATCGACCGGCGCCGACGACGCACGATCTGGATCAGGCGCTTGCGAACCTGCTTGCCGGCAAGCCCGTCGAGCCGAAGACGACGCAAGCCGTCGGCTGTATCCTTTCGGACCTGCTGAAGTGAAGAGCCCGGGAAACACGAAGCACACGAAGATTACGAAGATCAGAATCGGAAGACGCTCGAGTGTCTTCCCGAAGCCTTCAGCTGTCTTCGTGGCCTTCGTGTTCTTCGTGTCCTTCGTGCTGCCCTGCGTGGCGTCGGCACAAGCAGCGCCCACGTTTTCCAGTGACATCGCTCGGGTCGTCTTCGAGGCGTGCACGCCGTGTCATCGCCAGGGCGGCCCCGGCCCGTTCAGCCTCGCGAACTACAAGGAAGTGCGGCAGCGCGCCTCGCAGATCGTGAAGGTCACGCGCACCCGCTTCATGCCGCCGTGGAAAGTCGATCCCGCGGTCGGTCACTTTCAGGGACAGCGGCACCTCACCGACGCGGAGCTCGCCACGCTGGACGCCTGGGTGACGGCTGGCACACCTGAGGGAAATCCGGCTGATGCGCCGGCGCTGCCCGCGTTCCCGGACGGCTGGCTCCTCGGCACGCCCGACCTGATCGTCACACTGGCGGCGCCCTTCGTACTCCCGGCCGAGCCGACCGATGCGTTTCGCATCTTCGCGATTCCGATTCCTGTGAGCAGGCGGACCTACGTTCGCGGAATCGAGTTCCACCCCGGCAACGCACGCGTCGTCCATCACGCCAACATCAGGGTCGATCGGACCGAGACTTCACGACGGCTCGACGAGGCGGATCCGCTGCCCGGATACGACGGGCTGATGCCGCGGACCGCCGAGTATCCTGACGGGCACTTCCTCGGCTGGACGCCCGGCCAGGTGGCGCCGCTCGTCGCCCCGGAGCTGGCCTGGACGCTGGAACCGGGGAGCGATCTCGTGGTGCAGCTGCACATGCAGCCGTCGGGGGCAGTGGAGCAGGTGCAGCCGGTGATCGGGCTGTACTTCAGCGATCGCCCGCCGGTGCGCACGCCCAGCATCCTGCGGCTCGGCTCGCAGGGCATCGACATCCCGCCGGGCGAGGGGCACTACGTGATCCGCGACGCGTACACGCTGCCGGTGGACGCGGACATCCTCGCCATCCAGCCGCATGCGCACTACCGCGCGAAGGAGATCGTCGGCACAGCCACGTTCCCGGACGGCACGTCGCGGCGCGTGATGTACATCCGCGACTGGGACTTCCGCTGGCAGCACGTCTACCGGCTGGTCGAACCGCTCGCGCTGCCGAAAGGCACCACCCTGGCGATGGAGTACACCTACGACAACTCCGCCGCCAACATCCGCAATCCGGAGGTGCCGCCGGCCCGGGTGCTGTGGGGGCAGCGCTCGAAGGACGAGATGGGCGACCTCTGGTTCCAGCTGCTGCCGAAGAACGACAAGGATCGCGAGCGGCTGAACGCCGAGATCACCCGCAAGATGATCGCCGAAGACATCATCGGCTACGAGACGATGCTGAGCGTCACGCCCTCCGACCACGAGCTGCACGACGATGTGGCGCTGCTGTATCTCGGGACCGGCAAGCCGCTCGACGCGGTGCGTCACTTCCGCGCCTCGCTCGACGGGCGTGACGGCGTCGCGGCGGCCCACTACAACCTCGGAACGGGGCTCGCGGTAGCCGGGCAATTCGACGAGGCGGTGAAGCACTACCAGCGCGCCATTCAGCTCGATCCGGCCTACGCCGTTGCCTACGCGAATCTCGGCAGCGTGCTACTGCAGCAGGGCCGGACGCGAGACGCGACGACGCATCTCGAAAAAGCCGTGCAGCTCAATCCACAGAACGCGGAAGCGCTCAACAGCCTGTCGGTCGCCTACGCCGCCGAAGGGGAAGTAGAGAAGGCGCTCGCCACGATCGACCGCGCCCTGAAGCTGAATCCGTCTGACGCGATGCAGAAGCTTCTACGTCAGAGGCGGGACCTGCTCACGCGACGATAAAGAAGAAACCACGAAGGCACGAAGGACAACGAAGGATTCACGAAGTTCTTTAGAGCGTGTAACAAAACCGGCAATACCTGATCCTCGGCGGCGAAGTAGCGTGAACGGGTATGGCTGCGGCGCTGCTTCCCGATCCGTTGTGGGATCTGGTCGGACCGTTCTTGCCCACTCCACCACGTCGACCGAAAGGCGGACGGCCGCGCGTTTCGGACCGTGCGTGTCTCACCGGCATCGTCTTCGTCCTCCGCAGCGGCGTTCCCTGGCAGATGCTCCCGCAGGAACTCGCATGCGGGTCGGGGATGACGTGCTGGCGTCGCTTGCGCGACTGGCAACAAGCGGGGGTGTGGGATCTGATCCACTTTGCGCTGCTGGATTGGCTCGCGCGCGACGATCAGATTGATTGGTCCCGGGCGGTCGTGGACAGTTGTTCCATCCGCGCGGTGTACAGCGGGGACCAGACTGGGCCGAATCCAACTGATCGGGCCAAGCGCGGAAGCAAGCGCCATCTGCTTTGCGACGGGCGAGGCGTGTCGCTCGCCGTGCGTCTGACCGGCGCGAATCGGAACGACTCGCAAGAAGCCCTGGCGTTGGTCGATGCGATTCCCTCGCTGCAGGGCGCACGGGGCCGACCGCGACAGCGACCAGACTGTGTGCTCGGGGATCGCGGCTACGATGCGGCTGCCATTCGGCGTGGCCTTCGAACTCGCCACATCGTGCCCTTGCTGGCCATGCGCCGCACCGAGCATGGGAGTGGCCTGGGTCGCTGGCGCTGGGTCGTGGAGCGCACCTTCGCCTGGCTCAGTCAGTCTCGCCGCCTACGGGTGCGATATGACAAGCGGGCCGACATTCACGAGGCGTTCCTGTCGCTCGGGTGCGCGCTGATTTGTTGGCAATCGCTGCGCAAGACATGGAGAACCGCCTGAGGCCGATGCCATCTTTCCCGGGCGTCCATCGACCAGGTCGATGTATTTCTGCCGAAATCGCGTCATGCGGCTGCTTGGGGGCTCAGGGGGCAGGCGCTGGACATCAGTCACCGCTACGGCGTGTACGAGGACTAATCGGTTGGAACACGAAGCTCAGAGTCCGGCGTAACGTCTGCGCTTCAGCCGCGGCGCCTGACGATTACACATGGCGCCGACGGCTGCAAGCGCTGTTGGGCGGCTCGTCGTCTTCCTTACGTCACGGTCAGGGCGAGGCCCGAAAAGCCATTGTTGCCTCTGCTGGGATCATTGCTTGGACTCAAGCCGCGCTGCGATGCGTTCGCTCGCGACTCGTAATACCTGCTTCACATCCTCAAACCGCGTCTCCGGCAGATTGTTGAAGTCCATGAGCCGGTGCGGCAAACTGAATCGCCGGAGCGCGCGAATCACCATCTCGGTTTGCCGATCGCGCGTGGCATCTTGAATCACGAACCGCACTTCCTGGAGGGCGACGTTCCGATGCTGGTACTCGCCGAGAATCTCCCGATCGGCCTTCTGCAACGCGCAGAACAGGCTCCGTTTGCCGCTGGCCTCGTCATCGTCACATACCCGATCGTCATGGCGATTCCACACGGAAGCGTCTCCAAGAAGCGCATCGGCCCGCCGGAGAATGCGGAGATCGTCTGCCGTCGCGGGCTGGTCGCGCGATTCAATCGCCATTTGCTGACGCGCCCAAATGCCAACGACCGCCGCCGTTAGAAGCGCCAGCGTCCAAACAATCGAGCGCCGTTTCATGGCATTGTCAGCTTAGAGCCCGGACAGGCTTCGGCTTGTCCGCCCAACTATGAGTAGGCCGACCGGCATATCACGGCCGGCCCAGCGAGGCTCGCAGCATATCAGCAGATGGGCCGCGTCGAAGAATGTCTGCAACTTCATACGGTCACAGGCACTTATTGGACGAAGCAGTCGCCCGCGAGACCTCAATAGGCCGACCTGCATAACACCCCGCCAGGTCGCGGCATATCGCGGCTGAACGGATTGGTCCTGAGAAGTCGCGTAGTGTTGACCAATCCGCCAGAAGGCCCCGAACGAGTGCCGATTGGGTTTTGTTACAGGCTCTTAGGGTTTGCACGCGTGCTTCCCAAAGAGCTCTTCGAGCCGTCCTTCGAGGTCTTCGAGCCTTCGTGGTTTCTTTACCTGGCGCTGCCGGCTGGCGCCGTGATCGCCTTTATCGCCGTGTCGAGCTGGTCCTTCGTCATCTGCCCCGGGTTGTAGAGGCTGACGGTGCTGTCACGCTTGATGAACACCAGCGTCGGCGTGGTCGAGACGCCGTAGCGCGTGAACAGCTCGCCGCTGACCGGCACGGTACTCTCGAGCATCCAGGGATAGAACTCCTGGCGCACCTTCCGGATGTAGGCCTTCTCCTCGTCGGGCGGCGCCGGCCGGCGATTCGCGACGTAGCCGTATCGCTGCGTCGGCGAGATGATCGTCAGTCCGGTGGCGGCGTAGGCCTGCCGCAGCTCGTCGAGGATCGGGCTCATCGCCTTGCAGTCGGGACACCAGTGGGCCCAGAGGAACAGCACCACGGGCTTCCCCTTCAGGCTGGCCAGGTTTGGCGTGGTGCCGGCGAGCGCTTCGCTCGACGCGATCTCAAAGGCGGGCTGCCCCTCGAGGCTCAGGAGATTGATGTTCTTGTTGATGCGCTGGATGATCGATGTGTCCTTGTAGGTGTCGGCTTCCTTGCGCAGGAAGTACACAGCTTCGGATCGGTTGCCACGCGCTGCCTGCACCTGTGCGCGCACTTCGATCGCCGCCCCGATGGCGATTGGCAGCCGCGGCTCGTCGTCCATCGTCCGCGTCTTGAGCGCGTCCAGGCACATGTCGTAGGTGTCGAGCGCGTACTGCTCGGCCTTGTCGTACTCCTTCTGACCGAGGGCGCCGCGACCAAGCCAGGAAAAGGCCTCGAGATACTCCGGCGTGATTCCCTTCTCCGTGCGGTAGGCGGCGGCGACGGCCTCGGCGCCTGGCAGGTCACCGTTGTTGATGACGGCGCGGACCTGCTGAATGAGGTTCTGCGGCGCGGCCGCTGGCGCCTGCGTGGCGGCCGCCGGCGTCAAGGCCACAGGCAAAAGGCACAGGGCACAAACGACGACTACGGCCGCTTTGCGCATGCGGCGAGCATATCACCCGGGTGCCCGCGGGTGCGGACAGTGCGAGGGGTGCCATTCGAGGATAGAATCAACCTCGGCCGTGCCCCGATGAGTCCCCGAGCGATCAAACGTTCGCTGCTGTCGCTGGCGATTCTGTTCGTCTGCGCCGCAGTCGGGGCGGCCCAGCCCTCGGCGCCGACGCATGCGGCCTCGGCAGGTGGAGACCGTCGCAGCCCGGAAGAGGGGCGTCCGTTCGTCCGCACCTACGCGCCACTGGATGTGAACGCGGCGGGGCAGAACTGGGCCATCGTCCAGGACAAGCGCGGGGTGATCTACGTCGGCAGCCAGAGCGGCGTGATCGAGTTCGACGGTGTGAACTGGCGCCTGATCGAGACCGCGAACTTCAGCACCGTCCGCTCGCTGGCGATCGACGACGCGGGCACCATTTTCGTCGGCACCGTCCTCGACTTCGGGTACCTCGCACCCGACGAGGCGGGGTCCCTTCGATACGTGTCGCTGGGCGACAAGGTGCCCGAGAATGCGCGGGGCTTCGCCGACGTCTGGCGCACCTTCGCGACCGATGATGGCGTGCTGTTCCAGGCCGAACAGGCCATCTTCCGTTGGGCGAACGGCACGATCGCCGTCATTCGGCCGCCATCGCGGTTCAATCGGGCATCGCTCGTAGACGGAAAGCTGCACGTCACGCTCCCGGAAACGGGCGTGAACGTGCTCGAGGGCGACACCCTCCGACCCTTGCCGGGCACGGCGTCCCTCGGGGGGGAGGTTTATCCCGTCATCCTCCGCTACGACGACAAGCGGCTCCTGATCGGCACCCGGTTCAACGGCTTCTTCCTCTACGACGGTGCCACCCTGACGCGTTTTGCGACCGGCCTCGACGACTACCTGAAGGCCGCGTCGCTCTACAAGGGCATCCAGCTGCCCGATGGCACGTTCGCGCTCGCCACCACGAATGCAGGCCTGGCACTGATGGATCGGCAGGGCGGCGCGATCATGACGTTGCGCCGTGAGCAGGGGCTGCCGTCGAACGCCATCTATCATCTGTTCGCCGATCGCGAGGGCGCGATCTGGACCGCGGGCGAGCGTGGCATTGGCCGCGTCGAGTTCCCGTCTCCGGCAACTGCGTTCAGCGAAGCCGATGGATTTCCCGGCTACTGGGTCCTGACGCGCTTCCAGGGTCTTCTGTACGCCGCCTGGCAGGGCGGTGTGAACTACCTGGTGCCGGCCACCGCCACCACCGCGGCGCACTTCGCGCCCGTCGGCGGGATCGGGCAGCAGAGTTGGGCGTTCGCGGAGATGACCGACGCGTCGGGCCGGCGGCCGCCGGTCGTGGCCGTGGCTTCGACCGACGGGCTCTACGAACTCCGCAGCGAAACCGCGGTCGCGATCCATGCCCCGCGCGACAGCACTTTCCGGGCCGCGGCGCTCGAACGCTCGCGGGTGGATCCGTCCCGCCTGTGGGTGGGCCTCTTCGATGGCCTGGCGTCGTTTCGTTGGGTCGATGGCGTGTGGATCAACGAAGGGCGAGTGCCAGGTGTTCCGGAGCAGATCCGGTCGCTCGCCGAGGACGAGGACGGACGCCTATGGGCCGGCACCAACGCGATGGGGCTCCTGCGACTGACATTCTCCGAAAAAGCGGCGCCCGGCGCGAGGCGCCCCGACGCCACCGTCGAGCACTTCGGTGAGAAGGACGGCCTGCCGGCGCGCGGTGTCTTCGCTGGCCGCATTCACGACCGGATCTACTTCGGGCCCTGGGCAGCCGCCCAGGACAACATCGTTGCCACCTGGGACGCCGCGAACCGGCGATTCGTCCAGGACGAGACGATCGGCCACCTGCCGAACGACCGGCTGAGGGGCAGCTTCGGGCTCGCCGAGGGACCGAACGGCGGGATCCTGGCGAACGCCGGGAAGGGCACCCGCGTCCTCTCGCCCGACGGAAAGGGCGGGTGGAAGGTTGACGAGACCCTCTTCAGCCGTTTCGGGGCGATCCCGATCGGGTTCCCGTTCGTCGAGCGGGGTGAGATCGCCTGGTTCGGATGGAAGAACCAGTTCGTCCGCTTCGACATGAAGAAGGCGGCGGCGCCGATGCCGCCCTTCCAGGTGCTCGTGCGCCGGGTCTCGGCCGGCCCGGATCGCGCGCAGTTGCTCTACGGCGGCGGCCTGGCGCCGGTCCCGCCGCGGTTGCCGTCTTCGAGCGATTCGCTCCGGTTCGAGTTCGCGGCGCCGACCTTCATCGACGAGACCGCCACCCAGTACCAGACGAGGCTCGACGGGCTCGATACCGACTGGACCAACTGGACCAGCGAGTCGCGCCGCGACTTCACGAATCTCGGGTTCGGGGAGTACCGGTTCCACGTGCGCGCACGCAACGTGACCGGCGCGTCCAGCGGCGAAGCCGTCTACGCCTTCACGATACTGCCGCCGTGGTACCGCAGCTGGTCCGCCTATCTCGCATATCTGCTGATTGCCGCGGCGATTGTCCGCGGCGCCGACCGCGTCATGCGCCGCCGGGTCGTCGCCAAGGAGCGCGAGCGGGCCCAGTTCACCGAAGCCCGGCTTCGCGCCGAGGCCGCCGAGCAGCTCGCCCGAACCGAGGGCGAGGGCAAGAAGAACATCGAGCTGCTGAGCGACATCGGACGCGAGATCACCGCCTCGCTCGAATTCGAAACGATCTTCGGCAAGCTCTACGAACGCGTCAACCAGCTGGCCGACGCCGGCGTGTTCGGGATTGGCCTCTATCATCCCGAGCGCCACGAAATCGAGTACCGGCTCGCCATCGAACAGGGCAAGCGGTATGCGCCGTACTCGCGGAGCACGAAGGATCGCGACCAGTTGCCGGTCTGGTGCATCGAACATCGTGAGCCGGTGTTCATCAACGACCTGCGGGCGGAACACCAGAAGTACGTGAGCCGCTACGACGAGCAGAGCCGCAAGCTCGAAGACGGCACGATGTCGAAGACGCCGCAATCGATCATCTACCTGCCGCTCGTGGCCAAGGATCGCGTCCTCGGCGTCTTTACCATCCAGAGTTTCGAGAAGCAGGCCTACACCGAGCATCACCTCAGCATGATGCGCAGCCTGGCCTCGTACACGGCCATCGCGCTCGACAATGCCGCCGCCTACCGGCAGTTGAATGAGCAGGAACACGAGATTCGTAGGCTCTTCGAAGAGGCCGAGCGGGCCCGGGCCACCGCCGAGGAGGCCGACGCCGCCAAGAGCGCGTTTCTGTCCACGGTGAGCCACGAGCTGCGCACGCCGCTCACCTCGGTGCTCGGCTTCGCCAAGATCATCAAGAAGCGTCTCGACGACCGCATCTTCCCGCTGGTGCCGAAGGACGACAGGCGGGTCACCCAGACCATCGACCAGGTAGAAGAGAACCTCAAGGTGGTAGTCAGCGAAGGCGAACGGCTCACCAAGCTGATCGACGACGTGCTCGATCTCGCGAAGATCGAGGCCGGCAAGCTCGAATGGCACATGGAGGACGTCGCCGTCTCCGACGTCATCGAACGAGCCACCGCCGCAACTTCATCGCTCTTCGAGCAGAAGGGCCTCCACCTGGTCAAGGACGTGGCGCCGGATCTGCCGGTGCTCCAGGGCGATCGCGATCGCCTGATCCAGGTGGTCATCAACCTGATCTCGAACGCCGTGAAGTTCACCGCCGAAGGGTCGGTGACCTGCCGCGCGGTGCGGAAGGGAGGCGATGTCGTCGTCAGCGTCGTTGATACCGGTCTCGGCATCGCGCTGGCGGACCAGCCAAAGGTGTTCGAGCGCTTCAAGCAGGTTGGCGACACGCTCACCGACAAGCCGAAGGGTACCGGCCTGGGACTGCCGATCTGCCGCGAGATCGTCGAGCACCACGGCGGGCGCATCTGGGTAGAAAGCGCACCCGGAGAGGGGAGCACGTTCTCGTTCACGCTGCCGCTGCCGGTTGAGGCGCAAACTTCCTCCTCGGGCCCGATGGAGCTGGCGGCGCTGATCCGGCAGCTCCGCGAACAGGTGGTGGTGACTACGCCCCGCAACGCCGGACGGCAGACGCGGATCCTCGTTGTCGACGACGAGGCGAACATCCGCGAGCTGCTCACCCAGGAGTTCACCGAGGCTGGTTACATCGTCCAGACCGCGTCGAACGGTCGCGAGGGCGTCCAGAAGGTCCGCGCCGATCGGCCCGACCTCGTCGTGCTCGACGTGATGATGCCGGAGATGAACGGCTTCGACGTTGCCGCGGTGCTCAAGAACGATCCGGCGACGATGGACATCCCGATCGTGATCCTGTCGATCGTCCAGGACCGCGAGCGCGGCTTCCGGCTCGGCGTCGATCGCTATTTGACCAAGCCGATCGACACCGATCTGCTCTTCAAGGAGGTCGGCACGCTGATCGAGCAGAAGAAGTCGCACAAGCGGGTGCTGGTGGTGGACGAGGACGCATCGACGGTGAAGACGCTCACCGACGTCCTGACCGCCCGCGGCTACAGCGTCGTCGAGGCCCGGGGCGAGGACCTGGTCGCCCGCGCCGTCGCGGTTCAGCCCGACATCATCCTGCTCAACTCGATCTCGTCGGCCCAGTCGCCAGCGGCGCGGATGCTCCGCTTCGAAAAAGGGTTCGAGAACGTCCTGTTCCTTGTCTACCAGTAGGGGAAGCCAGTGAGCCGCACGATTCTGATCGTGGACGACGAACCGCACCTGCGAACGCTGATCCAGCAGACGCTCGAGGAGCTCGAAGACGAAGGCGTGGAGCTGCTGACGGCATCGAATGGCGAAGAAGCGCTCGCCACCATCCAGTCCGCGAAGCCCAACCTCGTCTTCCTCGATGTGATGATGCCGAAATTGAGCGGCTTCGACGTCTGCCAGCGGACCAAGCAGGGACTCGGGCTCACCGACGTCTACATCGTGCTGCTCACCGCAAAGGGGCAGGAGTTCGATCGTCAGAAGGGCCAGGAAGTGGGCGCTGACCTCTACATGACCAAGCCGTTCGATCCCGACGCGCTGCTGGAAAAGGCGCGCGCGGTGTTGGGTTTGTGACCGGCCGATGAACCGGGTCGCGCTGAAGCAGGTGATCGGCCGCTCGGCCGAGACCCGCCAGCTGGTGGACGCCCTGGCCGTCGCGCTCGGCGCGGCGGTGAGCGTCGAGGACGCCGAGGGACGATTGCTGCACGGCGCGCATGGGGCCCACGAGGTCGAGCGCTTCCCGGTGACGCTCGGGGAAGCGAGTCTCGGCTGGGTCAGAGGGCCAGCCCACGCGAGCCCGCTGGCGCGGGTCCTCGATCATCTGGTCGCGCGGGAGGCCGAGAAGAAAGCGCTCGGCGCCGAGGTCCTGCACCTGTATCGCGAGCTCAACCTGATCTACAGCTTCTCGGAGAAGCTGGCCGCGCTGCTCGAAGTCGAGCGGGTCGCGGCGCTCACGCTGCAGGAGGCGCGGCACATGATCGTCGCCACCGACGGCGTGATCATGCTGCTCGACGAGGAAACCGGAGCGCTCAGCGCGGTGGCCGGGTTCGGCGAAGAGATGCCGGCGCTCGAGGGGTTCCGGCGCGGCCGGGGCATCATCGGGACGATTGCCGCGACCGGCAACGCCGAGATCGTCAACGACGTGGACACCGATCCGCGCCGTGTCACGGAGCAGAGCAGCGTCAAGGCGCTGGTGGCCGCGCCGCTGAAGGTGGGGGAGCGGGTGACCGGGGTGATCGCGCTCGGCAGCACTTTGCCGATGCCCTACACCGCCGGCGAGTTGAAGCTGCTGAGCACGCTCGCGCTGCAGACCGCGACGGCGATCGAGAACGCGCGGCTCTTCGAACGCACCGTGCAGGCGGCCCACGAGCGCGAGCGGCTGATGGCCCTCCATCAGCAAGCGGAGATCGCAAGGGCCAAACTCGAAAGCGAGATGGCGCTGGCGGCCCGGATCCAATCGGCGCTGTTCCCCTCGGAACTGCCCAGCCTGCCGGGCTACGACATGGCCGCCCGCAACCGCCCGGCGCGGCAATGCGGCGGCGACTACTACGACGCGATACTTGCCGCGACCCAGGGCGACCAGGAGCGGGTGCTGCTCTGTGTCGCCGACGTCTCGGGCAAGGGGCTGCCGGCGTCGCTGGTGATGAGCAATATGCAGGCGACACTGCGGGCGCTGCTCGGGCGGGAGCCATCGCTGCCGGCGCTGGCCGCGCGGGCCAGCGAGCTGCTGTTTGCCGCGACCGCACCGGAGAAGTACGTGACGGCCGCCCTCGTGGACCTCGACCCCTCGTCGGGTGCGTTCCGGTTCGTGAGCGCGGGCCACACCGACGCGCTGTTGCTCCGGGCGGACGGCGAGGTGGTGGCGCTGTCGTCCACCGGCCCGCCGCTGGGTCTGCTGCCGCCGGGGCCGCCCTTCGACGAACGGGAACTGACCATCGGGCCCGGCGACACACTACTTCTCTTCTCCGACGGCGTCCCGGAAGCGCAGAACCTAGCCGACGCCGAGTACGGCGACGCGCGGCTCACCGAATGCGTCCGCGCCGGCGCCGGCCTCGGCAGCGCCGCGCTCGTCGATCACGTCCTGGCCTCGATCGACGCCTTCGTCGGCAGTGCGCCGCAGTTCGACGACATCACGTTACTTGTCGTCCGCCGCAGCTGAGACGAAAGAAACCACGAAGGCGCGAAGGACGGCATGCGTCCTTCGTGATCTTCCAGCCTCGTCGTTTCTTCTACTCGGCTTCCCGTTGATGCCGGGTGAGCGCGTCGACCAGGGTGCGGGCGGTGACGAGGATAATCGGGCCGAGGACGAGGCCGACGAAGCCGAAGGCGGCGCCGCCTCCGAGCAGGCCGATGAACACGACCAGGCCGTTCACCGAGGCCCGGCCGCTCAGCAGAATCGGCCGGAGGATGTTGTCCACGATCCCGATCACCCCGGCGCCGATGACCGTGAGGACGATGGCCTTCACGACCGCGCCGGTCAGCAGCCACCACACCGCGACCGGCACCCACACCAGCGTCGCGCCGACCACCGGAATCAGCGAGCAGATGCCCACTGCCACGCCCCAGGCCGCCGGCGCCGGCAGCCCCATTGCCCAGAACGTGACACCGCCGATGAATCCTTGAACCGCCGCGACCGCCAGCCCGGCTCCGACCGAAGCGATCACGAGGTCGTGTGTCTCGGCGATCAACCGTTCCCGCTCGGGCTCCGAGAACGGCAGCAAGCGCCGGATCAGGTCGACGACTCGATCGCCGTCGCGAATGAAGAAGAACATCGCGAACAGCGTCACGAACAGGCTTCCGATCATCCCGGCGAAGTTTGCCAACGCTCCTCCGAGGCGCGCGGCGACGAAGCCGGCGATCGTCTGGGCGACCTCGCCCAGCCACTCCGTCGGGTCGTCCGGCAGCGCGATTGGGACGTGCGAGCGGACCGCGTCCCAGACCACCTTGACGCGCTCGGGGGTGGCTTTCTCGGGCAGCTGCTTGGCGAAGTTCACGACCACCGGCAACTCGCCGGCGAGCATCGTCACCAGCGTCGCCACCGGTCCGATGATCAGCACCGTCGCGAGCAGGGTGGTCGCCAGCGCGGCCTGGCTGCGGCTCAACCGGGTGGCAAACGACGCGCGAATCGGGTCGAGCGTCAAGGCGAGGATGCCGGCCCAGGCGAGCGGCGCGAGAAACGGGCTCGTCACCAGGTAGGCGAGGTAGCCGACGAGGATCAGGATCCCGTAGAAGACCACCTCGCGGAACTGGTCGGTCGGCGTGCGACTCATGCGCCCGATCATATCCGCCGGCGCTGCCGGCCCACCGCCGTCAGGCTTCGATCGGCTTCTTCGGCGGGCTCCGCTTGAAGAGCGCCGCCGGGCTCCACTGCCGCAGATCGTCGAAGTACGAGTAGACGACCGGCGTCACGAGCAGGGTCAGGAGCAGGCAGAGAACCTGGCCGCCGATGATGGTCACCGCCATCGAGGCCCGCGAGCCGGCGCCGGCGCCGCGGCCCAGCGCGATCGGAATCATCCCAGCGATGATCGCGATGGTGGTCATCAGGATCGGCCGCAGCCGCACGTGGTTGGCGGCGATGATCGCGTCGTGCCGCTCCAGCCCTTGGGTGCGGAGCGTGTTGGTGTAGTCCACCTGCAGGATCGAGTTCTTCTTGACGATCCCGAACAGCATCATCAGGCCAATCGCGCTGTAGACGTTCAACGTCATGCCGAAGGCCATGAGCGCCAGCAGTCCCGCCGGCAGGCTGAGCGGCAGCGACGTCATGATCGTCAGCGGGTGGACGAAGCTGTTGAACTGCGACGCCAGCACCATGTAGATGAAGACCACGGCCAGCACCATCGCCAGCGCGAAATTGCTCGACGCCTCGGCGAGGGTCCGCGCGCTGCCGCCGAACACGGCCTGGTAGCCGGGTCGCAGGTTGAGCTCGGCGACCTTCTCGCGCGCTTCAGCCAGCACCTCGCTGAGCGGGCGCCCCTGGATGTTGGCGTTGACCGAAATCTGCCGCTGGCGGTTGTAGCGCTCGATCGACGCAGGGCCGCTCTCCTGTGAGAGGACCGCCACGTCGCTGACCCGCACCGTACGGCCACTGGCCGCGGGCACCAGCAAGTCGCCCATCCCGGCCGGGTTGCTCCGATACTGCTCATCGAGGCGGAGCAGGACGATGAACTGGTCGTCGCCGTCCTTGAACTCCGAGACCTCTTCGCCGCCGACCAGCGAGCGCAGGCTGTTGGCGAGCGTGTCGATGTTCACGCCGAGATCGGCGGCCCGCGCGCGATCGACGGTCACCCGCAGCTCCGGCTGGGTCGGCTCGAAGTTCGAGTCCACGTCGACGACGCCGCGGATGCCGCGGACCTTGTCCATCAACTGCACGGTGTAGGTCTGCAGTTCGGCGATGTCGGGTCCCTGGATGATGATGTTGAGCCTGTTTCCGCCGCCACCGCCGCCGCCAGGCCCGCGGCCCGGGCCGCCCTGAGCTGATGCTCCGGAGATGTCGGTCCCGCCCGACACGCTGATGCGCGCTCCCTGATATTTGCGGAGCATGGCTCGGCTGCGCAGGATCAGCTGGTTCTGCGAGATGTCGCGCTCCTCGAGGTCGGTCATGAAGATGCCGAAGCTCGCGAAACCCTGGTTCACCGAGACCCGCACGCGGCGGAGCGCCGGCAGCTCGATGATCTCCTTCTCGATTGGCTGGATGTATTCCTCGGTCCGCTGATAGCTGGTGCCGCGCGGGAGCCGGATGTTGATGTTGAATTCGCCTTGATCGTCGTCGGGTACGACCTCTTTGCCGACGTAGGGATACAGGAACACCGCCGACGCCGTGACCGCGCCGGCGATGCCGAGCATCGCCAGGCGGTGGCGGAGCGACCACTGCAGCAGCCGGCCGTAGAACGCGTCCATCCGCCCGTAGAACCCGCCCTTGGTGTGACTGCCGTGTTCCGCGGCGACGTCCTCGCGCCGCAGCCACCACGCCGACAGCGCCGGCGTCAGCGTGAACGACACGAACATCGACAGCAGGATGGCCGACGCGGAGGTGATGCCGAAGCTGTAGAAGTACTGCCCGATCTGCCCGGTCATGAACGCGACCGGCACGAAGATCACGACCAGCGACAGCGTCGTGGCCATCACCGCGAGACCGATCTCGGCGGTCGCCGCCGAGGCAGCTTCGGCTGGCGTCAGTCCCTTCTCCTCGACGAAGCGGAAGATGTTCTCGAGCACCACGATCGCGTCGTCGATGACGATGCCGGTGGCCAGCGACAGCGCGAGCATCGTCATGTTGTTCAGCGTGAAGCCGAACACCTTCATGAAGAAGAACGCGCCGATGATCGAGGCCGGCACCGCGAAGGCGGCGATGATCGTCACCCGCAGATTGCGGATGAAGAGGAAGACCACGCAGCACGCCAGGAAGCTGCCGAGCAGCAGGTGGTGCTGGATGTCCTCGAACGAGCGCCGGATGAAGCGAGACTGGTCGCTGCCGATGTTGATGGTCAGGTCCGGCGGCAGCGCCGCCTGGATCCGGGTCAACCTCGCCAGCACGCGATCGACGACTTCGACGGTGTTGCTGCCCGACTGCTTGACGATCGAGATCGTAACCGCGGGAATCGACTGGCCGTCAACGGCCAGCCGGGTTGCGCTGCGCACCTCCTGGACCGCGTCCTGGACGCGGCCGATGTCGGCGAAGGTGACGGCGGCGCCGTCCTTGTAGGCCAGGACGATCTTGTTGAAGTCCTCGACGTTGTGGATGCGGCCCATCGTCCGCAGCGCAACTTCCGCGGGGCCGGCGACGAAGCTGCCGCCCGGCACCTCGACGTTCTGGCGCTCGACAGCGGACCGCACCTGGTCCACGGTCAACCCGTAGGCGTTGAGCCGGTCGGGGTTCAGCAGCAGCTGGATCTCGCGCTTGCGGGTGCCATTGAGGTTGACGGCGCCGACGCCGGGCAGCGTTTCGAGGTCCTGCTTGATGCGCTTCTCGGCGATTTCGGTCAGCTCCTTGGGCGCGCGCGGACCGTACAGGGCGAGGTTCAGGACCGGCGCGGCGTCGGGATCGACTTTCTGGATCTGCGCCGGGCGGGTATCACGCGGGAACTGCCCGACGATGGTCGCGATCTTGTCGCGCACGTCCTGGGTCGCCGACTCGATGTCGCGTTCGAGGAGGAAGGTGATGGTGACTCGCGAAGAGCCCTGATCCGAAGTGGCCCGGAGTTCGTCGATGCCGCTGATCGTGTTGACGGCCTCTTCGACGCGCTTGGTGATCTGCGTCTCCACTTCCTCGGCGCTGGCGCCGGGCAGCTGGATGTTGACGGTGACGACCGGCGGGTCGGTCTTGGGCATCAGGTCGAGCCCAAGCGAGTAATAGGAAACGCCGCCCAGCACGATGAGCGCAGCGGTCAGCATGACCGCGAAGACCGGCCGGCGAACACTGACCTCGGCCAGCTTCATGGCTCGACCACCTTGGTTGGGGCGTCCCCGCCCTTGCCCCCGCCCGATGTCACCGCCATGCCGGTTGCGAGTTGATTGAGCTGCGACGTGGCCACCACCTCGTCGCCCTTCAGCCCTTCGACGATCTCCCAATGCCCGTTCTCGTGCGCGCCAAGGGTCACGATCTGCTGCCGTGCCTTGCCTTCGGCGATCACGTACACCGTCGACACGCCGGCCAGGGTTGACACGGCATTGTCCGGCACCGACAGCACGTTCTGGTCAGTGCGCAGCGCCACAGTGCCCTTGGCGAAGAATCCGGGCTTCAACACCCGATCGGGGTTGTCCACCAGGGCTTCGATCGCGAAGGTCCGCGTCGCCTGCTCCACGGCGGGACCAACGTAGGCGACCCGGCCCGCGAAGCGCCGATCGGGGAATGCCTCGACGCTGAAGTCCACGCTCTGTCCCTGGTGAATCGCCGCTGCATAGCGTTCCTGGATGCTGGTTCGCAGCTTGAGTGGGCTGATCTGGACGATGGTCACGACCTGCGTGTTCTCGCGGAGGAACTCGCCGGGCTGCACCAATCGCTCGGACACCGCGCCACCGACCGGGGCGCGAATCACCGAGTCCTCCAGCTTCTTCTGGGCGAGATCGACTGCCGCGCGGCGATCCTGCAGCGTGGCGCGCAGGACGAGGACGTTGTCCAGCGCCGCGCGATAGTTGGCTTCCGCGACCTTCAGCCTGGTTTCGGCTGTGTCGCGATCGGCCTGCGACACCAGCCCGCGCTTGTTCAGGTTTGCGGCGCGGTCGTAGGTGTTCTTCGCGTCGTCACGGTTGACCAGCGCCTGCTGGACCGACGCGATCTGTTCGTCGGGCGGCGGCTCCTTCTGGCTCGAGGCCATCCCGAGCTGCGCTTCGACCTGCCGCAGCGCGCTCGAGGCGCGCTCGAGTGCAATCTGCAGCTCGCGCGGTTCGAGCTTGACGAGCGGATCGCCAGCCCGCACCTCCGATCCGAGCTGGACCGGCACTTCCCTGACGATCCCCGCCACCTCGCTGCTGACCTTCGCCTGATCGGGCGAGACGAGCGTGCCGGAGAGGTCGGCGCGACGCTCGACGGACATCTTGCCGACGTGCGCGGTCTGGATTTCGAGTGTCGGCCGGTTGCGCCCGCGACCGCCTCCCTCAGCCCTGCCCGAGTTACATGCGGAGACAACAAGAGCGAGCAGCAGGAGAGGCGTGGATGCGAAGAATGCGTGGCGCACGACGACCTCTTAGCATCGGTGTTTTTGCCACCTCGTTCAAGCGCGTTGATGAGCCCCCATTACTTCGGTGAAAGGGTTGGCAGCGCCAGGAGTTCCTGCACCGCTCGGTGTCCCTCGTCGATTGCTGCGTGGGTCTCCGCCTCGTGCGCCGCGTCGGAGTTGGCGATGGCAATTCGGCCGAAACGTTGACGGGCCACGATCCACGGCCGCTCGGCTTCCGGCCAATCAGGATCGGTCAGCGGATCACCGAAGTCGGCATAGCCGTGCGGCCAGCGATTGACGGTGATGCCCTGGATGTCGGTTGCCGGATCGAAGTCTCCTGAGCGCAGTGCGCGCGCGAGCAGATCGCGGGTCCGGCGCTCGAACGCCTCGAATGTCGTCTGCAGCAGTTCGGCTCGTCCGGCGCGGTGCTGGTCTCGCCGGGGACGGCCGGGTGCGCATGGCACGCGGACCAGATGCAGGAGAATCGGTTCGTCCGGCGATCGTGACGGCTGATACGTGCCGAGCGTGACCGGGAAATCGAGGAACATCAGCGCGTAGTAGCCGCTGGGCGTGTAGATATGACTGACGCCGAGCTTCTCGAACGCGCGCCAGTTGCGCAGCAATACGTTGGTGTAGACGAGCGGTGCCTTCACGCCGAACATCAGCGCCTCACGCTGCCGCGCTGAGAGCTCGGGACAGAGCTTCGGGATCACCGCGTGATAGCAGGCGAGAATCGCCTGCCGCGCCTTGACGCGGAACGCCTTGCCGCCGGTCACGTAGGTGACGACGACTCCGGTCGCGCGGTCGGGCTCGCCGTCGTGCCGAACCCGCACGACAGTGCTGCTCAGGCGTACGCGAACCGGAGACGACGCCTCGTCGAGCCGGCGATAGTCGAAACGAGCCGTGACGATGTCGTCCATCGTCGTGCCGGTTGCCGAGACCGAGGGGATCAACGAGCGCACGAGCAGCCGCGCGATCGATGCGTTGCCGTCGGGGAAGTGAAAGATGTACGGATCCGGCGGCGCGGGCGATGTTGGCGTCGGCAGCCCGAGTCCCTGAAGGCCCGGCCACGTGCGACCCGCCGCCGACGCGGGTGCGGCGTCGATGCCGATTGCCCAACTGGAGTGCGTCCGCTGCTGGAAGTACGCCGCCACCTGGGGGGTGACCTTTGCGTACTGCAATAGAAAGTCCTTGTAACTGATCGAACGCAGCGTCCGCCGTTTGTCCTCGACCGACAGTCCGGACAAGTAGTCGGTCTGTTCTTCGTGAAGACGCACGAAGTCGCGCCGGGCCTGATCCGAGAACGGCGCCTGGCTCGCGAAGTCGCGCCACCAGCCGTCGGGTGGCACCGGACCCTCAGCCGGGTTGCCGCGTCCGCCGCGCACGAGGCGATCCTCGCCCCAGGACTCGCGATCGAAGAAGACGGCCTGTCCCATGCCGTGGCCGGTGTAGAGCGTCTGGTCGACGGCGGTGAAGAACCGGTCAGTGTCGATGCCCAACTCGTCGCGCAGGCCGCGCGCCACCGGGCTCCACGCCCGGCGCTGCTCGATCGCCTGGGTGCCGCCGTAGCCAATCAGGAGACGCCCCGCCGACGTGAATTCGTTGCGCTTGGCGTGGCCGCCGAAGTCGTCGTGGTTGTCGAGAACGAGAATGCGGGCATTGAGCCCGGCGGCCTTGCGGAAGAAGTAGGCGGCAGCGAGCCCGCTGATCCCGCCTCCGACGACGACGAGATCAAAGGTTTCACCCGTGTCAGTGCTGGACGCGTCGTCCCAGACCTTGCCATCGCGAACGGCGTGTGCCACTTCCCACGCGCCGTCATGAGTGCCGCGCAGCCCGGTCAACGCCGGCGGGTAGGGCGCCGCGGACTGCGCCTGGATGTCGCCCGCGGCCGGTGCGAACCAACTGAAGGCCAGGGACCCGGTCAGTGCCACCCGCGCGCCGTCGAGAAAGTCGCGGCGGCTGATCGCGCGGTCCATGCCTAACGCCCGGTCATCGAACTCGCTCATGGCACTCCTTCGCAGGCAACGCCACGCCTCACGGTGCTGCCGCTTTTCTATATACCGAGCGGGTCGTGGACCCCGGCCCGCCGAGCACGCCGGCCCGCGTCACCTCCACCACGAGCGAGGTCGGCGACTCGAGATGCAGCTTGCGGGTCAGTTCGGCGGTAAACGGACTCGCCGCGGCGCGGTCCTCGACGCGAAACGTAGTGACGATGATGAGCGCCGTTCCGTCCCAGCGCGCGCGCGACGATTCGACCTGCTCGCCCCGCCCCATCATCACGGCGTTGCGCCCTTCGGAGCCGTCGAGCGGGTAGACGAACGTCAGCGGTGGCTGCAAATCGTAGCGGCTGAAGACGGTGTACTCGACGCGCAGTCGGGCCGGGTCCTGCGCGACGGTGATTGTCGGCCCCCACCCGCTGCCCATGTCGCCCGACGAAGCCGACACGGCCGGCGTACCCGGAACGGCGGGTGTCGATGCCACTTCCGGTTCGTCGAGCCTCCACCGTCCCGAGAAGTCGGCCGGCGGCTGCGCCGCGACACCGAGGACGAACGCTGCCAGCCAGAACACGAGTGTGAGCGGCAGCACGGCTCTCAGCCCTGTCGCGTCTCGATGGCCGAGACTCTGGCGGCGGCGACGGTGAGCCGCATCAGGTCCTCGCCCCAGATGACTTTGCCGTCGAAGACGTTCTGAATCTCGTGGACGATCTGCTCCCGGACGGTGGGCTGATCGATCTGCCCGAGGAGGTGCGTCAACACGAGCGTCCTGGCGCCGGCCCGCTTCGCGATCGCGGCATTGTCACGGTGGTTGCCGCACGCCATGCGGTAGGCAGGCGACGGCTCGGTACCGCTGAAGTAGTGGTTCATGTGAATGAGGATGTCGCAGCCCTTCGCCAGGTCGACAATCGCGTCGTTCGGGCCGCTGTCGCCGGTGTAGCAGATCGACCCCTCTTTGGTATCGATGCGGAAGGCGAGGCACTCGAGGAACGGTTCGACGTGCTGGGCGTGCCCGACCGTGATCTTCCAGCCCTCGCCGTCGATCGTCGAGCCGGCGTGAATCTCGGTGATCTTCGGCGCCGGGCGCCGGCGCGGCAGGGTCCCGCCGCGCGCTTCGAACTGATCCTGGCTGCTCTTGTGCTCGATCCGCGCCCTGATGTCTGGACCATAGATGCCATCGACGCCGAACAGCTGCTCCGTCATGCGTGCGATCGGCGGCGGTCCGTAGACATTCAGATCCGCGATGCGATCCGCGCCCTGATCCCAGCGCTGCAGCACCAGGCGCCCGTAGTCCATGCAGTGGTCGTAATGAAGGTGGGTGAAGAACGCGTGCGTGACGTCGACTGAACGATGGCCGCTCTGCAGCAGCCGGTGATGCGCGCCGGGACCGTGGTCCCAGACGATCAGATCGCGGCCGACCTCGACGAGATAGCCGGAGCTCTGGCGGTCGAGAGACGGCGACGGCGTGCCTGTGCCGAGCAGCGTGATGCTGAGCGGCTTTGATGGCGGAGCCGCCGCTGCGGACTGAGCATCGGTATCGCCGCCGGAAGCGTCGCTGCCGGCGTTGCGGCCAGCATGGCCATGAACTCGCGTCGTTCCACGTCGGCCCTCCTCACATCATCGGCGGCAGGTACGGATCAGGCGCGTTGGGCGGCACGTGCGGATAGCGCCGCGTCGTCGCCGCGAAGTCGTTCACGATCCGATCGGTGACGCTCTGCACCCAGGGGTTCAAGTCCTTGATGTCGGTTTCCTCTCGGGGATCGGAGAGCAGGTTGAACAGCCGCATCAACGGCGGGACTGGCGGCCCTCCGGCCTCCGGGGCGTACACGTAGTGCAGCTTCCAGTCGTGCCACTTCACCGCCCGGAGCTGGGTATTGGCATACAGCAGCACTGACTCGCGGCTGGATGTCGCCTGCTTGCCTTCGAAGAAAAGGAGCTGGTTGACGCCATCGATGGCGCGATCGTGCGGGACGATGTCGGCGCCGACCGCGGCCGCGAGGGTGGGGAAGATGTCGATTTCGTGGACCAGTTGGTTGGTGACCCGTCCGGCCGGAATTCTGGCCGGCCAACGGACCAGGCACGGGGTCCGGATGCCGCCCTCCATGACGCTGTTGTAGAAGCCGGACCACGGTCCTGGCGATCCCCGCCACGGCCGCCGGCCCTCCGCACCGTTATCGGTGCACCAGAACACGATGGTGTTGCGCGAGACGTCCAGCCGATCGAGGGCGTCGAGCACGCGTCCGACGTTGAAATCGACTTCGGCCATCGCGTCGGCGATATCGCCAGCGCCGGTCTTGCCGGCGAAGTCGGGATGGGCCAGGGTCGGGAAGTGAATCTGGGTGATCGGATAGTAGAGGAAGAAGGGCTTCGTGTCGCGGACGCTGCGCTCCATGAACGAGATGGCCTTGTCGGCCGACTCGCGATCGACGGTGCGGCGTGTGGCCAGATCGAACGGTTTGACGTCGCGCGGAGGAGATCCGGTCCGGCCCTCCCAGATGAACGACGTATTGAGAGCGGTCTGTCCCTGAGCAATCGTCGTCTGGGCTTCGTTGCTCGTGCGAGGGATGCCGTAGTACTCGTCGAAGCCCTGCGCCGACGGGTTCCGGCTTTCCGGGCGATCGCCGCCCAGATGCCACTTGCCGAAAAGGCCTGTTGCGTAACCGACGGATTTCAAGGCTTCGGCGATCGTCACCTCCCACAACGTCATGCCCGCGGCTTGTGTCGCGCCGGTGCGAACCGCGTAGCGGCCGGTCAGCAGTGCCGCGCGCGACACCGTGCAGGAGAACTCGACGTTGAAGTTGTTGAGCCGCAGCCCTTCGGCGGCGAGACGATCCAGGCGCGGCGTAATCGGGCCGCGCACGCCGCCGTAGACGTTGACCTCGCCCCACCCGAGGTTGTCGGGAAACATGAGGACGATGTTGGGGCGAGCCGAAGTTACGGGCTGTTGGCTCGCCAGTCCGTGTCCACCGAGAGACAGCGCGAGGAGTACGCCGGCTGCGACCGCGAAAGGCCGTCCGCTCATGCTCGGGCGGATCCTACACCTGGTTCGGCGGGGCCTGCCTCCGGCCGCGGGGACTGCCGAACAGCTAGCCGCCGAAGCGGATGCCGAACATCACGCTGAACGTGCGGTTCTTGTAGTCCTGCGTCTGATCGAGAACGCCGGGGAGGTGCACGACGTTGGTGAGCCCTTCCTCGTAGCGCCCTTCGACGAGGAATCCGGGGCCGTAGTATCCGCCGCCGAGGACGACGCCGATGTCGAGGCTCTCGACCTGGTCCTTGATATCGCCTCCAGGCTCGTTGAAGAACGGGACGTCGAGCACCAGTTCGGCCTTCGTATTGAAGTTGAAGGACGGACCGGCCAGGAACTGAAAGCCGTGCCCGCTCGACGGGCCGACGCGGAACAGGACCGGGACGTCGAGGTAATCGAGCTTGAGATCGAAATCTCCGACCCCGAAGGGAAGTCGAGCGCTGGTGCCGCGCTGGGTGTAGAGCGCTTCCGGCTGCAGCGCGACGCCGGCGCCGAGCGGAATCGCGACGTGCGCCCCGAACACCACGCCGGTCCGTGCCCGCACATCTTCTGCCCCGAGGTCGCGCAGGACGTTCATGTAGTCGGGCAATTGCGCGAACACGACGCCGCCCTTCAACCCGATCTCAACCGACTGAGCTGACGCCAGCCCGGGAATAGCAATGGTAATGAATGAGAGCGCGACCAGCACAAGACGGGTCATGGGCGAACCTCCACCGTTGCCCTCGCACGGTCCGTGCCAACAAACGCTCCAACGAATTTGGCGTGCGCCCGGGACGCCCGTCACCTCACGTGTACAAAGATCGCGCCGGACCGTGCTCCATGGGCTCGCACTCGCTCCCAGCGCGGTCCGGGAATCAAGTTCCCGCGATCGACCGCACGGTGCCAGGATGAGCTTATGGCCAGGTTACTTTGTCCTGGTCCCCACACAAGTGCCCTCGCGGCCCTGTTACTTCTCCTGAGCGCGGCGCCTGGATTCGCCCAGACGCGGCTCTACGTCCTCTTCAACGGCGACACGGGCGATCAGTGCCGGCCGACGGACTGCGAACCAGGGCGCGTCCTCGAGATCGACGTCGACGGGCAGCGCTTTCAGAACGTCACCGCCATCCTGCACGCGAGATACGCCGCGTCAGGTCCGGTGGTAACGCCCGATGGACGGTATCTCCTCTGGAACGGCACCGAGCTCAGTGCCGGTGCTCCCAGCTTCCTCACGTTGTTCGAGACGTCCACCAGGCAGCAGGTTCCGCTGCAGGCCACGAGCAACAGCGGCTGGCCAGTCCCGCTACTTGGCCACCCGTCGGCGATGCGGGTGTTCTTTCAACCGGAACTGAGCCATGCCATCAGCGTGGCCGAACCCGGCGGAACGCACACCCTGCCGATACCGTGCGTCGACGGCATCGTGAACAGCATCAGCGGCGACGGCTCTCGCCTCTTCGTGCAGTGCCGTGCCACGCCCGTCACACCCTCCCGCATCGTGGCAGTGGACAGCTCGAGTGGAGTCGCTATCTACAAGGAAATCGAGGGGGCTGTCCGGCTCGCGCCCAACGACCCGGGCACGGAGTTGTATACGGCCGGGAGCGGAGGCAATCAGCCGGTGGTGTTTCGTCGCTACGATGTGGATTCCGGCGCGCGTCTCGCCGAGCACATCAGCGCCGTGGGCGACACAGGGCGCGGCTCCATGCTGTTCGATTCGCGTACTGGCCATTTCTTCGCGGACGCCCATGATGCCGTCCTGGTACTCGACGGCGTCACGTTGGAGGCGATCGCACGCATCAACTCGCCGATTCCCGGCGCGGCGGCCCGGTTCGTGCTCGATCCAGACAGGCCGGCGATGTACGTGATCTGGACGGCTGTGCGAAGCACGGGCGGGTATCAGCACCGCATCGCCCTCATCGATTCAACGACGTTCGCGACGTTGGCGGAGGCCGACCTTCCGACCGACAGCGGTGTGGTCGGACTGGTGCTCGGGCCACGTCCACCGCGCGCGACGAACTTGTCGGCGGCGGTGCTGGGCATCTCGGTCATGCTGCAATGGGAAAACGAGGCGAGCCGCTCGCTGGCCACCGGCGTCATCGTCGAGGCCGGTTCGACCCGGGGCGCGACGAATCTGGCGTGGTTCTGTCTGCCGGCCGGAACAACGACCTTGCCGGTGCCGAATGTGCCTAGGGGCACGTATTACGTGCGCGTGCGTGGACTGAACGGAACCGGAAAGGGAGAACCCTCGAACGAGGTTGCGGTCGCGGTGCCGTAGCGTCGTTACAGGAGGAACCTGAACGGAGGTGGCCCGAAAATCGGGCCGTCTTTGTGTCTGGTGCGGAAGGGGGGATTCGAACCCCCACGCTCTTGCGAGCGCCAGCCCCTCAAGCTGGTTGAAAACCTGCTCTGACGTGAACTGACGTGCATCCTGCAAACGGATCTTGAGCAGGAGTGTGCTGACGCATACGCCAGCGACGACTTTATTCGCACAAATTCGCACACGACCGGCCCGGCGGCAGCGGGGGCCGCGGCTCAGCGCCTGTTGCCACCTTCTCCAAAGAGAAAGGCAGGCGCGATGACTCCACCGTCGTTGGCTGAGCTTGACCTCACTCGCAACCTCGCGCACTGAACTCCAGACAGGCGACTTAGGTGCTCAACGATCGCGGCGACATCTTCGGCCGCGGCGCCGTTCTGGCCGCTGATGATCCCGAGCATTGTCGAGAAGCTCGGTCACGTCGCGGGAGTGGCGGTGCTCTATAGCCAGGGGCGCCTCTCGGTCGCAGACGCGACGGCGGCCGGACCTGACCTTCTGTTGGCCGTCCTCTTTATCGTGGCTACCCGCAAGTTCGTGCTGACTGGGTCGTCCTCACAGCCCGCGGGGCGCTGATGTCGTCTCGATAGGTTCGAGACATCGCCATCGTGCATGTGCTGTTCCGTCAAGCAGTCGACTAGATTACCAGGCGCGCCCACATTTCCTCGTGAATGCTTTTGAAAGAAGCAGCCGCCTGTGCGGGTGCGGCGGTAGGATCACTGGGTCATGAGACCCGGCCCTCCAGGGTCATTCGGCGCGCAGCTGAAGGCACTTCGCGAGGCCGCGGGCTACACGCAGGAGGAGCTCGCGACGATTGCGGGCCTTTCAGTTCATGGCGTCAGCGCGCTGGAGCGCGGGGAACGACGGCGGCCTCATGTCGAGACCGTGCGCGCACTGTCCGCGGCTCTTGACCTGAGCGGTCCGACCCGTGACGCGCTGCTTGCGAGCGCGCGGGCTCCCGCTCACGCGCACAGCAGTTGATGAACTGAGTCACGTCTCGCTGCCCCTGCCTCCGACGGCCCTTGTCGGCCGCGATACCGAGGTGAGGGCACTACGGGACTTGCTGGCAGATCCCGCTGCACGTCTCATTACGCTCATCGGGCCTGGAGGCGTTGGGAAGACCCGTTTGGCGTTGGAGCTCGCACGCGCGATCGAGGACGAGGGCGCCTGCCGTGTGCTGTTCGTAGGGTTGGCCGCAGTTCGGAACTCTGCGTTCGTCGCGCCGGCGATTGCCGAGGCTCTCGGAGTGTTGGACGACACGGGGCTCGACTTGCCGAGGCGCGCGCGGCTCGCGTGTGAGGGTCAGCCTACGTGGCTGGTGCTCGACAATTTCGAGCACGTGCTAGTCGCGGCGCCGCTGGTCGCGGATCTCCTGATATCGGTCGCCACGCTTCGAGTGCTAGCCACCAGCCGCGCCCCGCTCCGTGTGCGAGGAGAGCGAGAGTACATCGTAGGACCACTCGCGTTGGATGTGGACGTCGACGCCAAGTCGCCCGCCGATCTCATCCGCTCTCCCGCGTTGCGGCTATTCGTGGAGCGGGTTCGGGATGTGCAACCTGACTTTCGCCTCACAGCCTCAAACGGCCCCACGGTGAGCGCGATTTGTCGACGGCTCGACGCACTGCCGCTCGCGCTCGAGCTGGCGGCACCGTGGATCAAAGTGCTGACAGCCGAGGACCTGCTCCGCAGACTCATGCACGATGTCCTTCTCTCGACCGCCGGCCCGCGCGATCTCCCCGAACGCCAACAGACGATCAATGCGACTGTCGCTTGGAGTTATCAACTGTTGGCTCCGAACGAGCAGCGTATGTTCCGCCGACTGGGCGTGCTGCCGGGGCGCTTTCCGATAGAGGCGGCCGCGGCGGTCCTTGCCGGTCGTGAGGATTCCTCGGCCGGGAGCGACGAAGCGCTCTTCGCAGCTGCTGGTTTGATCGACAAGAGCCTCCTCCTGCAAACCGAGACCTCGCTGGCGAGTCGTCCGTTGTACGACATGCTCGAAACCGTGCGTGCGTACGCGGTCCTCGAGCTCACGAGTGCAGGTGAACGCCACGACGCCCTGGAGGGCCTGGTGCGTTATAGCACCGCTGAAGCCTCCCTGGCCGCTGAGGGGCTGGTCGGATCCGCGCAGGTTGAATGGCTGGATCGCGTGCGGGAAGATCTCGAGAGCTACCGCGGTGCCCTGGCGTGGCTCATCGATCACGACCGTCCCGCCGAAGCGATCGACATCGCGCTGGGGCTGAGGTTTTTCTGGAACATTCGTGGCCATATGGCCGAGGGCCTTCAGTGGTACGAGCAGATCCTGAACCTGCCTTCTCTTCCGCCGGATGTCGAATCGAGAGCGCTTCTCGGAGCGGGTGCGATGTGGTACTCGCAGGGAGAGATCGAGCACGCTCGCACCGCCTTGGCGCGCGCCCTCGCACTGACCCGTGATACCGGCGATATGGCGGTGGTGGCGCAGGCTGAGAATCTGTTGGGGCGCGTGGAATACTCCCTCGGCCACCTGGACGCGGCCCGGGAGCACTTCGCCCGGAGTCTTGAACGGTTCCGGGCGCTGGCACTCGCGTGGGGGATCGGGAATTCGCTGACCGGGATGGCGACGGTCGAACTTGCGACCGGCGACCCCACATCCGCCGAGCGCCTGCTCGATGAAGCCACCTCCGTGCTTCGGCGCTGTTGGTCCGTGGTTTCTGGCGCTCGCGCTGGATGTCCGTGCCATCCTCGCCGTGCGACACGGCAGCGCCGATGAAAGCATTGCGATCGTGCGCGAAAGCCTCACACTTATTCGCGGGCTCCATGACAATCACGCATTCGTCTTCGCGCTGGGCCCGCTTGCCGTTGCAGCGATGCTCAAGGGCGACGAGGCGTGGGCGGCGCGAATTCTGGGAGCTCGCGACGCGGTCACCGAACGCACACGTGCGACTGTCGGCGTCCGCCAAACACTGGACAACCTTACGGGATTGGGGGAACGCGAGGTGCGTGCCCGCCTCGGGCCGGAACAGTGGGCCCGTGCGTATGCGGCGGGACGCATGATGTCCATCGATGCGCTGCTGAAGGACATCGAAGGTATCGTGCGAATGGGATGAAGATGGCGTCGCCCGAAACTGCACAGCACGCCACCCAGCATGCAAGAAGACCGCGGGGCCGAGCGCTACAAGGACCCAGGAGCGCGAAACCTGATCGAGCAGCAATAGGAGGAACACAGCGGATCTCCAGGGCCCAGCGCATCGTCGCGATCACGCAGGCCTGGTGCGAGAGCTGGACGGGCGCAGAGCTGATCGCCGCCCGGCCAACCCGCGTCTGGGTTCGCCGGAACCACTGACATGAGTACCGCCACTGACATCTACGTCTACAAAATGACCGCCGATAACGGCGGTGCTCCGTGCGTACATCGCCGCTTACTCAGCCTTGCGATCTGTAAGCCTAAGATCAGGAAGGCTGCGAACCGCGGTGACCTGATCTTTGGATTTGGGGGGCCGACGCCTTGGTAACCGTCTCATTTACGCGGCGTTCGTCACCGATAAGCCGCCACTTGGAGACTACTACCGGAACGCTCGGTTTCGTCGCAGGCCCGACTGCATCTATCGCGAAGTGGCCGGACGAGCAGCACGTGTCCCCACGGCGCAGTTTCATGCGTTGTCCGACGAATCGAGAAAGGATGTCGGGCGTCACTTCGAGAGGGCTCACGTCTTGCTGAGCACGAACTTCCGCTACTTCGGGGCCGCCGGAACGACCGAATATCAAAGGCGTTGCCCGGCGCTTTCAAGAATGCTGGACCGTCTCTCGCAGGGTCACCGTGTCAACCACGACCCGAAGGTGCGTAAAGACATGTTGCGGCTCGTACGGCGGCTATGGAGAAAGTTCCCGGCCGGTAAGAATGGGGAGCCTAGCGACGCCGACACGTCTCGACGGTGCAACACCGAAACTCCTAGTGCGAGGTGTTCCCGCTAACAGACCCAACGAGGCTTTCGCGTCCTCTGGTAGGGGACGGGTCGCCTCTCGGTTGACGCGGTTCACCGTATCCGTCAGGACCGCAATCACCGCGGCGTCACGCCGACTCGCCGGCACAGGAGGCAGGTAGTACGCCGTCCGCGAGAGCCTCACCACCCGACAGGCGCGCTGAACGGGCAAATGATGATCCCGCACCAAGACGTCCGCGATCTGTCGTTTCGGTGACGGCCTTACAGCTTTCGGTTGAGCACGTCCTATGATCGCGGCGTTCTCCAGCGCCAGGTCCGCGTACATCCGCTTCAGCTTGGCATTCTCCGCTTCGAGCTCGGGCAGCCACTTCACGTCGGACACCGGGGAAAGCTTACGGATGAACCTGACGAGGGCACGATGCGAGAAGAACTGGCTGAACTGATCAAAGAACTGGCTGCCTTGCGCAGCCGAACGACCGAAATCACCGCGCGTATGCGCCGGGACGCCGACCTCCTGCTCGACCTGCATCACGGCGTCTCCGCCGCCCTGAACAGGGCCGTATTCCTTTGCAGGGCGTCGTCGCCGTCGTCGTCGTGGTCAACAACAACATCATCATCATCATCGTCATCGTCATTGTCGTCGACACCGACGCCGCCCAGGGTCTTGCGAGTCACCGACGTTTCGCGGAGCGTGGGC
This sequence comes from uncultured Acidobacteriota bacterium, assembly GCA_963709325.1. Lineage (GTDB taxonomy): Bacteria > Acidobacteriota > Vicinamibacteria > Vicinamibacterales > UBA2999 > VFZN01. Next base: position 4,453,808 of record CAVPVV010000003.1, read on the forward strand.
GTGAGCCGTTCCTCGCTATGGCGAATGGTGAAGGAGGGCCACTTCCCGAAACCGCGCAGGCTCTCGGCGCATGCGGTGGGCTGGCTGGCGCTGGAGATCGATCAGTGGCTGAGCGCACGGCCTCTGTCCGATGCGCCTGCTGTGCCTGAAGCCAGGCTGCGGCGGGGACGCTAGGCTTTGGGACCCGCGTGTTCAAGGGACCATCGCACACGGTCGGCGACGAACGTCGCGAATGGCGCGATATCCAGGTCGATGCTCGCCCGATCCAGCGCGGACAAGGACAAGTAGGCGTCCCGGTCCTCGACGCGGATGACGGTCCACGGATAGCCTTCGGCTGAGCGCAGATTCGATACAAGCGGGACGGCCGCCCAGCTGGCTCTATTCGCACACCATTCGCACAAACACAACAAAAGGCGCCCTCGGGGGCGCCTCAGCTGAGCCATCGAATTCCGGCGTAACCGACTGAATCCAAAGGTTGGTGCGGAAGGGGGGATTCGAACCCCCACGTTCTTGCGAGCGCCAGCCCCTCAAGCTGGTGCGTCTGCCAGTTCCGCCACTTCCGCATTCAGGAGCGACCGGGATGACCTGGCAAGGTCCCGGCCCATATGAGGACTTCCAGCTTACTGCTTCGGCGGCGGTGGTGTCGTCCCGCTTGCCGGCCCAGTCGCCGGCGGCGTGGTATTCACCGTTGGCGCTGACGGCTGCGACGGCGTTCCCGCAGGCTGCGACGGTGCCGGCGTGGGCGTGGTCACAGGTGCAACGGGCGCGGCCGGCGCCGGGGCGTCGATTCCGCCCACGACCGACCCCGATCCCCGCTGCCCCCACGCCGTCAGAATCAACGATATGACAACGAAAAGCGCGGCCAGCACCGACGTGGCACGCGTGAGGAGCGTGGCGCCCGCTCGGGCGCCGAACACGGCCTGGCTACCGCCGCCGCCAAAGGCGTTGGCGATGTCGCCTCCCTTGCCCTGCTGGAGCAGGATCACTCCGATCAGGGACACGCACACCAGCACGTACAAGACGGCGACCAGGTAGTAAAGCATCTGCGGTTCGACACTCGCCGCCCCGGCGGGGACGGCAAACCAAAACTATACCACGGGGCAGGGATGGACTGAGCCGGGTGCAGAGGTGCAAAGGTGCAGGGGATCGTCGTGCCGCCGGCGCTAAGGCGGAATGCGCGACTTCTCAGGGCGCCGATTGAGCCGGGAGCCGTCCTTCCTCGTTGACGGGGCGGCGGACGCCGTCGATCAGGCTGGTGCGAACGATGGTGACCGACGCCTCGGCGAGGGGCCAGGGTGCTTCGTGTGCAGCAGCCCAATAGGTGACGCGCGCGGACGCCGAGGTCTTGCCGGGGGCCCACGGTTTCTCCAGCGAGAACTCCGGATAGATGAAGAGGTTCTCCTGGGCGACGGCGTCACCCAGCGGCGTAAACGAGAACCGCGGCACGATGTAGAGCAGGGTCGGATCCAGGCGATCCACCCGCGGGTCGAGGAACTGGGCGCCGCGCCTGGCGACGTCCATAATCACCGCGACCATCGTGTGCCACGACACCCGCTTCGCGCTATTCAGGTGCCGGCGGCGGACCTCGATGCCGTAGGGATGGTACGGAGGCTCGGGCGAGTCGCCATGACGACGGCGGTTTCGGACGCGGTGAACCGCGATCTGCGCGACTGGCACCCGTTCGATCGGCCCCCCGCCCTTGCTGCGGCGGCGAACGTGAAACTCCATCACGGTGTCGCCAGCTTCGAGCCGCGGAAGCGCGAAGTGCACCATTTTGTCGGTCAGGCGCGCCGGCTGCTTGAACACGACGTCGAGGCTGCTCACGCCCTGCAGGAGGTCGCGCTTGTGCAAGTAATGCCAGAGAGTCTCGACATACCACTCGGCGCTGACGCTCCCCGCCGAGTTCAGCATGTCGGCATCGATCCGCCGGCTTCGCGTCTCGAGCGCAGCAGTCAGCGCCTCGCTGGCCGCGCCGACCACCCGCCTCACATCCACCGCCCGCAGTGGCTTCATCGCACCCGCCTCACGCCGATCTATCGGTCGTCCGCGCCCGTCCTGTTATGCTGAGATGGTGACCGAGCCGTTCCTGACGCTGACCGATCTCACCGCACTCGAAGCGGCCCTCGACCAGTCCCACGGCCAGCCGATCCTAATCTTCAAGCACAGCGCCACCTGCGGCATCAGCGCCCAGGCCCACCACGAACTGGTCGAGTGGCACAGCCGGCGGGGCCAGCCGCTCCAGGCGTTCCTGATTCATGTCCGTCGGCATCGCGAAGTGTCGGACGCCGTTGCCGACCGATTCCGCATCCGCCACGAGTCGCCGCAAGTGCTGCTCGTGGAAGGCGGCGCCGTGCAGTGGCATGGATCACACTGGCACGTGAACGGCCGCGAAGTCCAGCAGGCACTCGACAGCTTGGCGACCGCGTAGGCGTTTGGTTCTCGCGCTTTCGCGGTTCGCGTTTCAGTTCGAACCTTCCATCTCTCTGCTCCCGGCGCCGTCCATCCCAGGCGAGCCGTTGGGTGTATGCTCGGAACGGAGGAATCCCACCGATGACCCGTTTCACGTTGCTCGTCGTCGGCGCGGCGCTCGCCGCCGTGCCCGTGTTCGCCCAGGCGCCGCAAGATGCCATCGACCGTGCGCTGGGCGCCGCCCCCCGCCAGCTAAAGGACGGGGCCATGGTGATCAAGTGGAAGGCTGACGGTACGTATGACACGCTGCGGCCCGGCACCAATCGGCTCGTGTGCTACGACCAGTCGGGCGAGCCGAACGAGCAGCCCTTCTCGGTGCAGTGCACCAGCGTTGGCAACCTCGAGCGAGTGGCGCAGAACAAGAAATTCGAGAAAGAGCTCGATAAAGACAAGCGGCAGGCGGCACTCGACGCGGCGGAGAAGGACGGTTCGCGCGTCAAGCCCGAGTTCGGCTCGGTGTTCTTAACGATGGCGGGGAAGGACCAGGCCTCGGCAACCCGCGTCCACACGACTGTCGCAGTGCCCGGGGCAACCGCGGCGTCGCTGGGCTTGCCGGACAACAACAAGCAAGGCGGCGCTTGGATCATGAACGCCGGCACCTCCACCGCCCACATCATGATTCCGGGGAGCTAGAGCGCATCGGCGCCGGCGCCGGCGTCCATTTGTCAATGGACGCTGACGCCGGAGTCAGTCGTTACCGTCCGCTGACGCTCTGCTTCTCCGACAGCGCCTTGAACGGCGTCGTCAGCGTCCCGATTTCCTCGATTTCAATCGTCACGACATCACCCGGCTTGAGAAACTTCTGACGTTCCATGCCCGTTCCCGCGGGCGTGCCACTGATGATCACATCCCCTGGGTAGAGCGTCATCCGCGACGATACATAGGCGACCAGGTGCGGCTCGCTCCAGATCAAGTTGCTGGTGCGCGCCTCCTGCCTGATCTCGCCGTTGACCTTCGTCGTCAACCGCAGGTCGCTCGGTCCAGGCTTGGACAGGAACTCTTTCGGCAGGATGACCGGACCGAACGGCGCGGCGCGATCGATGCTCTTGCCATCGAACCAGTTGGTGCCGGGGAACATGGTGACCTCGCGCAGCCGCTCGCTGCCGCGATCGCTCACGTCCTGCATGATGCTGTACCCGAACACGTAGTCGAGCGCCTGCTCGCGCGGGACGCGATAGGCCGGCCGCGGCCCCATGATGATGGCGAGCTCGCCTTCGTAGTCGGTCCGCTGGCGCCCGTCCACGATGTAGAAGGGCTCGTTGGGGTCGATGATGCAGGAACGCGGCGACTTCGCGAACATCACGGGCGCGTCGCGGTCGGGGACGATGCGAGAGGCGGCAGACGCGTCGAAGCCGCCCGGAGCCGGCGCCCGTGCGGGTTCGCCGCTCGGAGGAGCCGCGGCGGGCCTCCCGGCACCGGCCTCACCCATGCCTTCCGCGTGGGCCTTGTAGTTGGCGGAGGCGGCGACCAGGTTCCACGGATACTTGATCGGCGCCTTGTACGCGACCTTACCGGCATCGAACGCGAAAGGCTGAGTGCCGGGCGGCTTTTCGCCGAAGTAGTTCGCGATCTGGTAAAGGCGCTTCGACGCCGTCGCGTACTGCTCGATCAGCGCCTTCATCTCCGCCGGCAGCGTCATCGCCGGCAGCTTGGCCTCGCGCGCTACGTGCTCGTTGGCGCCGGCAAGGTCCAGCACTCGTGTGCCGATGACGAGGCCGACGCGTTCCCGCCCTCCGGCTTCGAACGTGGCCAGCTTGAAAGGCGTGCCCGGTCGATCGGACAGCGGCGCTTGCCCCGATGCCTTGCCAGACGCCGACCACCCGACGGCCAGCATCCCCATGACCAGGACGAGACCCCATATCGTACGGCGCATAAGTCCCCCGTTTTCGTCTTCCGGCGTCGCGTCACGGCACGACGGCGTCCTACCGAGGCGCATAGTACCCTAAGCCGTCCGGAGACCATCCCGATGCGTACATCCCTGGCCTCTCAGCTCATCGTCGCTCTCGCGGCGGCCGGGGCCCTGCTTTCGCTGCCCGGCTGCGACACGATTTATTACAAGACCATGAAGAAGTTCGGCGTCGAGAAGCGTGACATTCTCGTCACCCGTGTTCGCGACGCCCGCGAGGCGCAGCAAAAGGGAAAAGAGGAGTTCCGGTCGGCGCTGGAACGTTTCACGTCGGTGGTCGAGACCGATGGCGGCACGCTGGAGGAGAAGTACAACAAGCTCAACAAGGAGTTGGAGCGCAGCGAGGACCGCGCAAAGGACATCCACGGCCGCGTCAAGAAGGTGAAGGACGTCGCCGACGATCTCTTCGACGAATGGGAGAAGGAACTCGGCAAGTACCAGGACCGGCAGCTCCGCGCCGAAAGCGAGCGCGAGCTGAAAGAGACGAAGCGCCGCGCCCAGTCGGTGATCAAGGCGATGGAGGCAGCAGACAAGCGCGTCGATCCGGTGCTGCAGCCGCTCCGCGACCGCGTCCTGTTCCTCAAGCACAACCTCAATGCGTCGGCCATTGGCGCGCTCGACAAGGAACTGGTCGCGTTGCGGACCAACGTCGATGCGCTCGTCGCCGATTTGGAGTCGTCGATCGCCGAGGCCGAGGCCTTCATCGAACAGATGGACGCGGAGGCGAAAGCCTCCTCTTGACGTTCGCTGGCGGCTGCGCTCCAAAGGGGACACCACCAGCGGGTACGACTATTGCTCGGCCACCTGGTGAACCGCCATGCCCAGTCTTGCAAGGCCCGCGCAAGCGGGGGCGCTGGTGGTCTGCCTCGGCGCGTGCCTCGCGTGCGTGACCAAGCAGCCCGCCACTGACGTTTACGACGGAGTCACGTCACCATCCTCGGTTACCGCCGGGACCTCCACGACAACCAACCCCACGGATCCGACGACGCCGACCACCGGCACCGTTTCGGTCGCGTACACCAACGATCTCGTTCCGATCTTCCGGTCCGACTGCCTCCGCTGCCACAGCGGCTCGCGGCCGGACGGCAACTACAACATGTCCACCTACGAGGGCGTCATGCGGGCGGTTGTCGCCGGTAACAGCCGCAGCGCGCTGGTCACGACGACCCAGAACCGCGGCAGCATGTACCGCTACTGGAGTGGCAATGCCGCAGCCAAAGCGGAGCTTGTGCGCTCCTGGGTCGTGGACAACAACGCTGCCAGGAGCCGATGATGCGTTTCGCCAAATTCGTGTTTGCCGCCATCGCACTCGCGGCCGTGGCTGTCGCCGCGCCGCTGGCGGGGAGCGCGTCCGATCCTCCGCCCGCGCCCGATCTGTCGTTCACCGACGCAGCGGGTACTCCGGTGTCGCTAGCCGCGCTCCGCGGCAAGGTCGTGCTGCTCGACATCTGGGCGAGCTGGTGCACGCCCTGTCGGGTCGCGTTTCCGAGATACGACGAGTTCTATCGCCGCTACAAGGATCGCGGGTTCCACGTGCTCGCCGTCAACGTCGACGAGTCGCGCAAGAATGCCGACCGCTTCCTCGAAGGCCGCAACCCGGCGATGCAGGTGGTCTTCGATCCGGCCGGCCGCACGCCGGCGCTGTTCAAGACCAAGGGGATGCCGACGTCCTATCTCATCGACCGCCGAGGGCGCATCCGGTTCGTCCACGAAGGGTTTACCGAGCGCGCGCTCGTCAGTTACCAGCACGAGATCGCGCAGCTCCTGGAGGAGGCTCCGTGATGCGATTACGAGGATTCATCCTGGCAGTGCTCGCCGCAATCGGAGCGGCGACGGGCGCCTGTGCGACTCTACAGCCGTGGCAACGCGGCGTGCTCGCCGACCGCTGCATGCAGTTCGATCCCGACCCCGCGCTGGCCGCGTTCACGATGCACTGGCAGGAGTCGCGCGAAGGATCGGCGGGCGGGTCCGGGCTTCAGGGCGGGGGCTGTGGCTGCAAGTAGACGAGCGCTCATCCTCTCCGCCGGCTCGGCGGCCGTCTTCGTCGCCGCCGTCGCGTTTCGCGGAGCTGGCCCCGAGGCGCAGCAGTCGGATCCCTCGGTCGGCGTTTCCTTCCACGGTTTTACCGACTCGCGAAGCGTCACCGTCCTCAGCCCGACCGTCGATCTGGACAAGGACTTCACCGACCGGACCGGCCTGCGGCTGCGCTTCGGCGTGGACGCGATCAGCGCCGCGTCAGATTCGTGCATCCGCTGCCATCCGCAAGGCGCCAGCAACTCGCGCACGTTCGTGAATGGATCCCTGCTCCGGAAGTACGGAAACACATCGCTGTCGCTCGGCGGCGAGTTCTCGAAGGAGAACTTCTACACCGCGACGACGGGAATGGCGTCGGTCACGAGAACGCTCAACCGCGCCAACACCACCATTGCCGGCGGCTACTCGTTCTCGCTGAACCAGCCGGAGCTGCACCCCACCAGCGACGTCGAGACACAGTACGCGCAGAATGCCTACGGCTCGGTCACGCAGACGCTGGCCCGGCGCACCATCGCGCAGTTCGGCTACGAACTTGGCGTGGTGAACGGCTATCAGGCGAACCCGTTCCTTCGTGCCGACGTCGATGGCGTGCGCATGGTCGGCGTCACGCCCGACCTGCGCGTCCGTCAGACCCTGACGGCGCGAGTCCGCCAAGCGCTGCCGGCCAGTACGTTTCTCGAGGCCGACTACCGGCGCTACTCGGACGATTGGGACGTTCGCGGCAACACGTTCAGCGTCGGGCTCTCGCATTACGTCACGCCGCAGGTTCTCGTCAACGGCACCTACCGGCGCTATGGCCAGTCCGGCGCTTATTTCTATGCGCCGTCGTACACGGGAACTCCGGAGTACTTCACTGCTGATTTCCGCCTGTTCCCGTTCGACTCGAACCTCTACACCGGAGGAATCGTGTTGACGCCGGCGGAGGGCTTGCTTGGAATGCCGCGCGGCACCGGGCTCACGCTGCAGTACGAGTTTTACGACGCGACGACCGGCTTCCAGGCCGCCACCTTCACGACCGGCGTGCGGATCCCGCTGAAACGGCCATGACGCTCCAGCGGCCGATTGGATGGCTCGTGGCTGCTCTCGTAATCGCCACCGCGATCGGTGGCGAGGCCAGACAGGAGCCGGCGACAACCCGAGCCCATCGTTTCCTGATGGGCACGTCGATGACCGTGGAGGCATCGGGTGGCACCGACGAAGCGAGGAACGCCAGCGTTGCCGAGGCGTTCGGCGCGATCGCCGAGATCGATCGCCTCATGAGCAACTACCGGCCGGACAGCGAGCTCAGCACGGTGAACCGGCGGGCCTCGCACGAACCGGTCGTGGTGAGCGACGCGCTGCTCAGCGTTCTCGGGGCAGCGGAAGTTGTCAGCGCTCGCAGCCACGGGGCGTTCGACGTCACCGTCGGCCCGCTCATGCGGCTGTGGGGCTTCTATCAAAAGCAGCCGCACGTGCCTAGCGACGGCGAGCTGACCGATGTCATGACCCACGTCGGCTACCAGCACGTTCGGTTGCAGTCGATTTCGCGGAGCGTCAGGTTCGATCGGCCCGGCGTGGAGCTCGACCTGGGCGGCATCGCCAAGGGCTTTGCGGTAGAGATCGCGGGCAAGGCCCTGGCCCGCCGCGGCCTCTCCGGATACATCGATGCCGGAGGCAACCAGTACTTCGTCGGCAGGCCTGTCCAACATCCGCGGTGGCAGGTGGGAATCGAGAACCCGGAGATTGCTGGAGCGCTGCTCGGTGTTCTCGACGTGCCTGCCGGCGCGGTCTCCACCTCCGGCGGCTATCACAACTTCTTCGTGGTCGGGGGCCAGCGCTACGGGCACATCATCGATCCCCGGACCGGCCGGCCATCCTCCGCATCGTTGAGCGTGACGATCGTGGCCGAGGACGCGACGCTCGCCGACGCGCTCACCAAGCCGGCGTTCGTGCTGGGTCCGGTCGAGGGCATGAAGCTGGTGGAATCGTTCCCGGGTGCGCAGGCGCTCGTCGCCTGGCGCGATCCCGGCGGCCACGTGCAGCTCGCGATGTCACAAGGGCTGCGGGGCGCGTACAGGGCGGGTGAGGCACGGCCGGCGGGATCGCCGTGAGGATTGCACCTCGAAGGATCGTTCAGGCGCGGCTGCCCTTGACGATCCTGCTGAATGACTCCGCGTCGAGGCTCGCGCCGCCGACAAGCGCCCCGTCCACATCACCTTGCGCCATCAGCGCGGCGATGTTGTCGGGCTTGACGCTGCCGCCGTAGAGGATGCGGCACCGCGACGCCGCGTCCTGGCCGAACCACTGGGTGAGCCGGGCGCGAATGTGGGCGTGCGCCTCCTGCGCTTGCGCCGGCGTCGCGGTGCGGCCGGTGCCAATTGCCCAGACCGGCTCATAAGCGATCACCAGCGCCGCCAGCTCGCTGCCGGTGACGCCGTCGAACCCGCCCTTGATCTGCCGGTCGAGCACCTCCAGCGTCCGGTTCGCCTCACGCTCCTGCAGCGTCTCGCCGATGCAGACGATCGGCGTCAGGGTGGCGGAGATCGCGGCGCGGGTCTTGCGATTGACGGTCTCGTCGGTTTCGCCGAAGAGGGTCCGCCGTTCGGAGTGACCGACGATCACCCACGCGGCTCCCGCGTCGCGGACCATCGCCGCGCTCACCTCGCCAGTGAAGGCGCCGTCGCGTTCCCAGTGGATGTTCTGCGCGGCGACGTGAATCGCCGAGCCGTCGAGCGCGCCCGCCACCGCCTGCAGCGCCGGAAACGTCGGCGCGACCAGCACGTCCACTCCCGCGGCATCCGAAAGACGCGACCGCAGATCCGAGACGAACGTCACCGCCTCACGGACGGTCTTGAACATCTTCCAGTTGCCGGCGATGAGTGGTGTCCGCATCACTTCTTGTCCGGGAGCGCGGCGACGCCAGGCAGCGTCTGGCCGGCCAGGAACTCGAGCGATGCGCCGCCGCCGGTGGAGATGTGGCTCATCTTGTCGGCCACGCCGGCGGCGTTGACGGCAGCGACGGAGTCGCCGCCGCCGATGATGGTCGTGCCGTTCACCGCCGCGCAGGCCCGGGCGACGGCCATCGTCCCGGCGGCAAAGGGCGCGACTTCGAAGACGCCCATCGGTCCGTTCCAGACCACCGTCTTCGCATCCTTCAGGGCGCCGGCGAACAGGTGCGCCGTGGCCGGGCCGATGTCGAGACCCATGCGATCGCCAATCGCGGCATCACGCACCTCGAGCACCGCCGTCTGCGCGGCGGCGTCGATCTTGTCGGCGACCACGTGATCCACCGGCAGCAGCAGCTGCACGCCCCGCGTCTGCGCGTGCGACAGGATGCTGCGCGCCGCGTCGAGCTTGTCGTCCTCGACCAGCGAGCGGCCGACCGGCATGCCGAGCGCCTTGAAGAACGTGTAGGCCATCGCGCCGCCGATGATCAGGCGATCGACGCGGCCGAGCAGGCTCTCGATCACCTCGATCTTGTCCGACACCTTGGCGCCGCCGAGAATCCCGACGAAAGGCCGCTCCGGATTGCCGAGCGCCATGCCGAGATAGGTCAGCTCCTTCTCCATCAACAGACCTGCTGCGGCCTGCTTGAAGTGCGGCACCATCGCCGCAACCGACGCGTGCGCGCGATGCGCGGCTCCGAAGGCGTCGTTGACATACGCCTCGGCGAGCGAGGCCAACGCTGTCGCGAACCCTGCGTCGTTCTTCTCCTCTTCGGCGTGGTAGCGAAGATTCTCGAGCAGGGCGATGCGGGATCCGGTCGGCCCCTTTGCCTGGCCGACCGCTTGGCGCGCCGGCTGACCGATGCAGTCCGACGCAAAGATCACTTCGCGTCCGAGCAGTGTCGCCAGGTGATCGGCAACCGGCTTCAAGCTGTACTCTGGCGCCGGCTTTCCCTTCGGCCGCCCGAGGTGCGAGGCCAGCACCACCGTAGCGTCAGCCTCGAGCGCATACGTAATCGTCGGAAGCGCCGCCGTGATGCGGGTGTCGTCCTTGATGCGCGCCATCCTTGATCGGCACATTGAAATCGACCCGGACGAACACGGTCTTGCCGGCCAGGGCCAGATCACGAATCGAATACTTGGTCATCCGAACCCCGCGAACCCCGCGAACCTCGCGAACTTCGAGAACCTCGCGAACCTAGAACAACTTGTCGAGCAGGTCGACGCACCGGCTCGAGTACCCCCACTCGTTGTCGTACCAGGCCATCACCTTCAGGAAGTCGCCGTCCATGACCTTGGTGTAAGCGGCGTCGACGATCGAGGAGTGGGAATTGCCGCGGAAGTCGATGGACACAAGCGGGTCGGTACAGAACTCGAGGATGTTCTTCATCGGTCCATCAGCGGCGGCTTTCAGGGCGCTGTTCACGTCTTCCGCCGACGCCTTCTTGCCGAGCTGGACCACCAGATCGACGACCGAGACGTTCGGCGTCGGAACTCGCATGGCAATGCCATCGAGCTTGCCCTTGAGCTGCGGCAGCACTTCGCCGACCGCCTTGGCCGCTCCGGTTGTGGTCGGGATGATCGACATCGCTGCCGCGCGCGCCCGCCGCAAATCCTTGTGCGGCAGATCGAGCAGGTTCTGGTCGTTCGTGTAGGCGTGAACGGTGGTCATCCACCCGCGCGTGATGCCGAACGATTCGTCGATGACCTTGGCCACCGGCGCGAGGCAGTTGGTCGTGCACGACGCATTCGAGACGATGTGGTGCTTCGACTTGTCGTAGGCGTTGTCGTTGACGCCGAGGACGATGGTAACGTCCGGGTTGGTCGCCGGGGCGGTGATGACGACCTTTTTTGCCCCCGCAGCCAGGTGTTTGGCAGCATCGTCTCTCTTCGTGAACCGGCCCGTGCCCTCGAACACGACGTCGACGCCGAGGTCCTTCCACGGCAGTTGAGCCGGGTCCTTGATGGCGAGCACCTTGAACTCGTCGCCGTTCACCGCAATCGCACCCTCACGGGCCTCCACTCGCGCCTCGAGATTGCCGAGCACGGAGTCGTACTTGAGCAGGTGGGCGAGCGTCTTCGCATCGGTCAGGTCGTTCACCGCGACGAAGTCGATGTCCTTGCGCCCGAGCGCGGCGCGCATGATGTTGCGACCGATCCGGCCGAAGCCGTTGATGCCAACCTTAAGAGCCATCGATGAGTCCTCCGGGTAAACGACACATTGTACCCACCTTCCCGGCTTGCCGGACCGGTGCCCGACGCGCTATACTTCTGAGGACGTAAGTCCTTTAATGTATACCGTTTACAGCGTGCTGACCGTGGCGGCCTTCGCGATCGCGCTGCCATGGTTCGCCTACCAGGCGCTCCGCTACAAGAAATACGTCGCCAGCTTCGGCCCGCGCATGGGTTACCTGCCGGTGTCGTTCAACGTCGACGGCGACGACTCGATCTGGATTCACGCGGTGTCGGTCGGAGAAGTGCTCACGGCCCGTCCGCTGATCGCCGATCTGCGCAAGCGCCATCCCGGCCTCCGGATCTTCCTCTCGACCACAACCATTGCCGGGCAGCAGCTCGCGCGTCGCAGCGTCCTCAACGTCGACGCGGTGTTCTACTTCCCGTTCGATCTCGCCGTTGTCGTCCGGCGAACCCTGGAACTCGTCCGGCCGAAGCTCTTCATCATGATGGAGACCGAGATCTGGCCGGTGCTGCTCCGTGAGTGCCGGCTGCGCGGGATCAAGACCGCCATCGTCAACGGTCGCTTGTCGTCGCGGTCGTTTCCACGTTACCGGTTGATCAGGCCGTTCATGCGCCGCGTGCTGCAGGACATCGATCGCTTCTGCGTTCAGAGCGACGAGTCGGGCCGCCGCTTCGTCGAGCTCGGCGCCGATCCTGCCCGGGTGATGGTGACCGGATCGTTGAAGTTCGATTCGCTGGATCCTCCGAATCAGGTTCGCGCCCGCGAGCGCGTCCTCCGCTATTTCCGGCTCCAGGCATCGCGGCCGGTGATCGTTGCCGGCAGCACGATGAAGGGCGAGGAGACAGCCGTCCTGCGGGCGTTTCGCCGCGTCCGCTCGACGTCGCCGAACACGCTGTTGATTCTTGCCGCCCGTCACCCGGAGCGTTTCGCGGAAGTGGAGCAACTGTGCCGGCAGGAAGGGTGGCGGACGGTACGGCGCAGCGAACTGGCCATCGACGCCGAGCCGCGCGCCGACATCGTCGTGATCGACACGATTGGCGAGCTGGCCACGATCTACCAGCTTGGCACCGTCGTGTTCGTCGGCGGCAGCCTCGTGCCGACCGGCGGGCACAACGTGCTGGAGCCTGCGGTGTTTGGCAAACCGATCGTCTTCGGACCGCACATGGACAACTTCCGGGAGATCGCCGACGCTTTCGTCGCCGCGGGTGCGGCGCTGCGGCTCGACGATGAAGGCGATCTCGAGCCGGCGCTGGTGGAACTGCTGGGCGATCCGGTGCGGCGTGCCCGGCTCGGGGCCGCGGCTCGCGCGCTCGTGGAGGCCAATCGCGGGGCCAAGGACAAGACGATGGCGGCGCTCGAAGCGTTGCTGCCGGCGGTCCCGCCCTCCAACGTTGTCCCGTTCAGACCCATTGCTTGATCATCTGTACGCGGGAGTGGCCCGCTGGCGCCGTCGGACCGCGGAACAGCGGCCGGATCGCCGCCGCCGGCTGTCGCGCCCGGTCGTGAGCATCGGCAATCTCTCGGTGGGTGGAACCGGCAAGACGCCTGTCGTCGCCAGAATCGCCGAGTGGCTGATCGAGCGCGGCGAGCGTCCAGCCATCCTCAGCCGCGGTTACAAGCGGCAGCAGCCGATGCCCGGCGTCGTCGTTGTCTCCGACGGAATCGAGGTGAGGACGACCCTGGCACGGGCTGGAGACGAGCCGCTGATGCTGGCTGGCGCGATTCCCGGTGCGATTGTCTGCGTCGCTGAGGATCGTTACCTGGCGGGAGTGCTCGCCGAACGTGCGCTCGGCGCCACCGTCCACCTCCTCGACGATGGGTTTCAGCATGTCCAGCTGGCGCGGGATCTGGACCTGCTGGTCACGACGATGGGCGAGATTCCGAACGGCCACGTGTTGCCACGCGGACGCCTGCGCGAGCCGGCCGACGCGGCCGCACGCGCGCATTTCCTGGTCGTGATGGGCGCGACCGCGGGGGCGGCGTCGAGTGAGGCATGGACGCTAGGGGTGAGCGAGGCCTGTGGGGGTCGTCGCCGTGTTGGCTTGCCTCGCCGGGTCGGGGGTCGGGAGGCGGGAGTCGGGAGTCGGACAGCGGAGATCGGGAGTGACGCGCGGGAGGGACTGCCCGGCATCGACCTGCCTCTGCGAGCTCGAGTGGTGCTGGTCGCCGGCATTGCCAATCCGCAGCGGTTTGCGGACGACGTGCGGGCCGCAGGATGGGAGGTGGCGGGGGAGATGTGGTTCGCCGACCATCATGCCTTCACGGCTGCGGATGTCGCGCGAATCGCGGGGAAGGTGAAAGAGTCTGGCGCCGCGGCAGTTTTCACCACCGAAAAGGATGCCGTACGGTTTGAGGCGCTCGGATCGGCGCCGTTCCCACTGTTTGCAGTGCCGCTCACGGTGGAGTTCGATCCGCCGGCGATCTTGTTCGAACGAGTCAGCTCGGTGCTGCCCGCGCGAAGCGCCGGCCGAGGCGGGTCGTGAAGCATTGGATCGAGTACGCGGCTGTTGTCTCGGTTCGCGGCATCGTCCGGGTGCTGCCCGATCCGCTCGTGCGGGCGTGGGGAGCGACGCTGGGAATTGCCGCCTACGCGCTCGATCGACCGCATCGCCGCGTGGCTCTCGCAAACCTCGCCGAGTGTTTCCCCAATCGGCCGGAATCCGAGCGGCGGGCCATTGCCAGGCAGACGTTCCGCCATTTCGGGCAACTGCTGCTCGAGCTGCTCCGCTTCAGCGCGCTCGATGATCAGAAGCGGGCGCGCCTCGTCGAGATCGAAGGCGCGGAACGGGTGCGTCACGCCTATGCGCAGGGGAAGGGCGTCCTTTTCTTCACCGGGCACTTCGGTTACTGGGAACTGCACGCGATCCATCACGGCTGGGCGTTCGAGCCGATCGGCGTGCTGGCGCGCGCGCTCGACAACCCGCGCCTCAACAGCCTGCTCGAGCAGATTCGAGGCGGGACCGGCAATCACTGCATCTATCGCCAGGGCGCGGTGCGGCGGGTACTGAAAACGCTCAACGACCGGCACGGCGTCGCGATGCTGATCGATCAGCACATGCACAGCCCCGACGCGATCTGGGTCAACTTCTTCGAGCGTCCGGCCGCGACGACGTCCACGTTGGCAGCGCTGGCGCTGCGAACCGGATCCCCGGTGATTCCGGTGTTCGCGCTGCCGCTGCCCGGCGGCCGCTACAAATTCGTCTACGAGGCGCCGGTGGAACCGCCCCCGGCAGAAGGGCCCGAGGCGATCCAGGAGTTCACGCAACGGTGCACCGATGTGCTCGAGATGCACGTGCGCCGCCATCCCGAACTGTGGCTGTGGATGCACCGGCGGTGGCGTGACGTCCCGGCCCCGGTTACGGCCGGCATGTTTCCAGCGGCGCAGGAATGAGCGGCGCACCGGACCGCCTCGTCGTGCTGTCGCCGAACTGGCTGGGTGACGCGGTGATGGCGCTGCCGGCTCTGGCCGACGTGCGCCGCCAGTTCGCCGATGCGCACCTGACCGTGGCCGGCCGCGGCTCGGTGGCGGCGCTGTTCGCGATGGTGCCGGGCGTGGATGCCGTGCTCACCCTGCCCGGCAAGGGCGGCGCGGCGGCGCTCGGCACGTGGAAGGCAGACGCCGCGACGCTGGCGGCGGGAGGGTTCGACACGGCGCTGCTCTTTCCGAACTCGTTTGCGTCGGCACTGATCGTACGCCAAGCCAGGATCCAGGAGCGATGGGGGCTGGCGACCGATCTGCGCGGCCGCCTGCTGACTCGGTCGGCGCCGAAACCGCGGGGCAAGGGACATCAGGCCGCCTACTACCAGGCGCTGGTTGCGGCGTTCGGCATCGCCAACGGTCCCAGCTACGCCCGCGTCATGCCTCCATCACTTGACTCGCGGCTGGCGCCGTCGAAACGCTATGTCGTTTTCGCGCCCGGTGCCGCCTACGGAAAGGCGAAGCAGTGGCCGCCACGCCGCTTCGCCGAACTCGCCCGGCTGATGCTCGACGCCGGCCGAGGCGTCGCGCTGATCGGCAGCCGCGGCGATCAGCCGGCGTGTGCGGAGATCGCCACCTCGGTTGCGAGTCGTGCGGGAGCCCAGAAGAGTGCGCTGGTCGACCTGTCCGGCCGAACGACTCTTGCGGAGCTGGCTGGGATAATGGCGCAGGCCGATGCGGTGATCTCCAACGATTCGGGCGCCATGCACCTCGCTGGCGCGGTCGGGGCTCCGGTCGTGGCGGTGTTCGGCGCCACCAACGAGTATCGAACCTCGCCGCTCATCTGCGGTCCAGAAGCGACGCCGCCGGCAATTGTCGCGACCAGCGTCTGGTGCCGTCCGTGCATGCTTCGCGAATGCCCGATCGATCACCGCTGCATGACGCGGATTCCATCGGAGCAGGTGTTCGAAGCGGTACGACGGGTGGGGCGTTGAGTAGTGCGCTGCGTCCAGCGGTCTTCCTCGATCGCGACGGGACGATCAACGAGGACGTCGGCTACCTGACCGACCTGGCCGAGCTGCGGATCTATCCGTTCGCCGCTGATGCGATCCGCCTGTTGCGGCGCGCCGGCTTTGCGATTGTGGTCGTTACCAACCAGGGCGGCATCGCCCGCGGCGTCTTGACCGAGACCCTCGTCGCGGAGACGCATCGCCGGATCGGCGAGCGCCTGGCGGCGGCCGGCGCCCCGGTCGACGCCTGGTACCACTGCCCACATCACCCGGTGTCGGTCGTGCCCGGTCTCTTCACGCCCTGCGAATGCCGCAAGCCGGGCACCGCGATGCCGCGCGCCGCCGAGACGCGGCTCGGCCTGGACCTGGCGCGCTCGTGGGTGATTGGCGATCACTGGCGCGACGTCCAGATGGGCCACGGCATCGGCGCCGGCGCCGTGCTGGTCCGGACTGGTCACGGCCGCGATCAGGAGCGGCTACGTCCGGGCGATCAGCGAGTCGAGGCCATCTGCGATAACCTGATGGCCGCCGTCGCCTTCGTGCTCCGTCACGGATCGCGCCAAGGCGCGACGGACATCCGATGATCGAACTGGTGCGGAGGCTCGGGGGGGCGCGCGTGGTCGTCGTCGGCGATCTCATCGCCGACGAGTACGTCTACGGGCGCGTCGCCCGCGTGTCCCGCGAAGCGCCGGTGCTCATCCTCGAGTACGACTCGACGGAGATCGTGCCCGGCGGCGCCGGCAATGCCGCCAACAATGTGGCGGCGCTCGGCGGCCAGGTGACGTTGGTGTCGCTGATCGGTCGCGACGAACCCGGCCGGCGCGCCGAGCGGGCGTTGCTGCGCAGGGTCGATCGCCGCAGCCTGGTGCGGCCGGTGGGGTTCCTGACGCCCGTCAAGACTCGCATCCTCGCCGGCGGGATTCATTCCGCCAAACAACAGGTGGTGCGCATCGATCGCCTGTCGCCGCGGCCGATCACAGACGAGGAGCGCACGGCAGTCACCCGCGCGGCGCACCAGGCGCTCGGCAAGGCCGACGCGGTGCTGATCTCCGACTACGGCTCGGGCCTGGTTACGCCGGCGCTGGCACGCGACATTCGGGGCCGACTTGGCGGGCGTTCCGTCCCGGTCCTGGTCGACTCACGCTACGCGCTCACGCGCTACCGCGGGCTGACGGCGTGCGCCCCGAACGAGTCCGAGGTGGAGCAGGCGCTCGGGCTGCGGATCGGCGACAACCTTCGCGTCCTCGAGCGCGCGGGGCGCCAGATGCTCGCGCGGACGCGCATGCAGGCGGTGGTCGTGACCCGCGGCTCGCGCGGCATGGCGGTGTTCGAGAACGGCAAGAAGACGGTCCACATTCCGATCTTCGGATCCGACCAGGTCACCGACGTCACGGGTGCAGGCGATACGGTGATGGCAGCGCTGACGCTGGCGCTGGCCGCCGGCGCGTCGCTCGAGCAGGCGGCGCAGCTGGCCAACGTCGCGGGCGGGCTGGTCGTGATGAAGCGCGGCACCGCCACGGTCAGCGCCCCCGAACTACGCAAGGTGCTCGGGAGCGGCTGAGGCGTGCCTGGGCCGCTGCAGTTCGTCTTCGTCGCCGCGCAGACGTTCGTGCTCTCCGCGGCGCTGACCTGGCTCGTTCGCGGCCTCGCCCGCCGCCGCGGCTGGCTCGCGCCGCCGCGGCCCGACCGATGGCATCGCGAGCCGACTGCGCTCCACGGCGGAGTCGGCATCTTCGCTGCCTTCGCGCTCGGCCTGCTGTCGAACCTCGCGTGGTCACCGTTTCTTGGCGCGTTGCTCGGCGTCACCACGGTGATGTTCCTCACCGGCCTGGTCGACGACACCGCCGATATCCGGCCGCAGACCAAGGTCGTGCTCCAGGTTGCCGGCGGCCTGCTGCTCTATGCGGCGGACTTTCACTTCAACGACGCCTTCCCATGGTGGCTCGATATGGGAATCGTGGTGTTCTGGGTGGTGGCGATCACCAACGCGATGAACCTGCTCGACAACATGAACGGCCTCGCCGCCGGAACGGCCGTCATCGCCGGTGTCACGCGCCTGTTCCTCTTCGCGCAGATTGGCAACGTCGACGGCGCCATCGCCAGCGCGGTGTTCATCGGCGCGGTGCTCGGGTTCCTGGTCTTCAACTTTCCCCGGGCCTCGATCTTCATGGGCGATGGCGGCAGCTTCACGATCGGCTTCGCGCTGGCCGCCCTCAACCTGACGAGCGGCCAGGCCTACTCGAAGACCGTCTTCTCGATCTTCGTGTTCCCGGTGCTCGCGCTGGCCCTCCCGATTTTCGACACGGCCTTCGTCTCGGTCGTGCGCTACTTCTCGGGCCGGGCGATCAGCCAGGGTGGGCGCGATCACACGTCGCACCGGCTCGTCGCCATTGGGCTCAGCGAGACCAACGCGGTGCTGATCCTGTGGAGCATCTCCGCGGTCGGAGGCGCCATTGCCTACCTGCTCTACAACGTCGGCTTCTCCTACGCGATCTACTTTGCGGCGATCGTGATCCTGGCGCTGGCGCTGTTCGGGATCGTGCTCTCGCGGGTCCGCGTCTATACCGAGGGCGCAGAGCCCGACGGTCCTGCGTCGGCGTTCGGCTTCACGCTCCCGGGAGAGCTGGTCTACAAGCGGCAGATCCTGTGGGTCCTGCTCGATGCCGTCACGGTCGTCCTTGCCGGGAACGCGGCCGTCGCGCTGGCGCCGCCGCCCGACGGTCCATCTCAGCTCGCGACCTATGCCGTGGTGCCGGCGGCGGCGGTGATGATGGCGCTGCTGGCGGTGGGACTCTATCGCTGGGACTGGATGCACTTCGGCCCGTCGCTGGCCGCCCGTATCGCAGCCGGCTCTCTGAGCGGGCTCGTCCTCGGTGCGCGGGGCGGCAGCGTGGTCGGCCCGATGCCGGCATGGCCGTGGGGGACCATCCTCGCGGGCTGGATATTCGTCGCCGCAGGCGTCTGCGGCACGCGCGTGGCGGTGCGCGTCATCGATCGATGGCTGCACCGGTGGGGCGGGGCCGGTGGGTGAGATCCTGACGCGCGAGGCGCTGGTCGAACGGGTCCGCGGCGATCGCGCGCGCGGCCTGACGATCGCGTTCGCCAACGGCGCCTTCGACCTGCTGCACGTGGGCCACGTCCGCTACCTCGACGCGGCGCGCCGGGAAGCCGACCGCCTCGTCGTAGCCGTGAACGAAGATGAATCGGTTCGGCAGGCGAAGGGACCGAACCGGCCGATCATGGCCGCCGCCGATCGCGCCGAGCTGGTCGCCGCGCTCCGCGCCGTCGACTACGTGGTGCTCTTCGCTGAGCCGACAGTGACGCCGCTGCTCGAGCTGCTGAAGCCGGATGTGCACTGCAAGGGGACCGATTACACGCTGGACACCGTTCCCGAGCGCGCCACCGTCCACACCTACGGAGGCCGCATCGCGATCGTCGGCGATCCGAAGAGCCATTCGACGAGCAGGCTCGTTGAACGGCTCCTGGCCGGAGAGTGAAGAGCACTCGCCGGGAGGGATGAAAGGTGCTGCTCGGGAGGGGGAAGAACGTCGTTCGGGACCGTCCATGGGCCTGGCAATCCCGATCGCGGCGCCAGCCGCTTCCCGATCAAGCGCCGGCCGCTTCCCGATCAGGCGCCAGCTCACTCCGGGGCGCGCGGTCGCGTCTCGGCGCGCGCTATCCTATTCCTCTTGCCTCGTCGCATCCTCATCGTCCGTCTGAGCGCGCTCGGCGACATCGTGCACGCCGTGCCTGTGCTCGCCGCTCTGCGGCGGCACGAGCCCGACGCCGAGATTGATTGGCTGGTCGAAGAGGCGTACCAGCCGGTGCTGAGCCTCGTGGACGGGCTCCGGCATCGGGTTGTCGTGCGCGCGAAGTCGCCGGCAGATGCGGCCATGCGAACCGACCCGCCGCAATTCCCTTCCGGACCGGCCGGATACCTGGCTGCCGCGCGGTTCCTCCGCCGTCAGTCCTACGATGTCGCGCTCGATCTGCAGGGCCTGATCAAGTCTGCGGTCTGGGCACGAGTCTCAGGGGCTCGGAGCGTGATCGGCTTCGCCGCCGGCTACTTGCGCGAGTCGCAGGCCGCATGGCTGTACCACGAGCAGGTGACGCCGCCCCATCCGGCACACGTCATCGAGAAGAACCTGTCGCTGGCCGCGCACCTCGGTGCGCCGACGGCTCCGATCGAGCTGCCGTTACGCGCTGACATGTCGGCTGGCGTCGGCGAGGAGCTGGCTCAATCGATCGATGGCATGCCCTACGCGGTTCTCAACCCAGGGGCCGCCTGGCCGAACAAGCGCTGGCCGCCGGATCGGTTCGGCGCGGTTGCCGCGGCGCTGCGCCAGCGGCACGGGCTTGTGACTCTCGTGACGTGGGGTCCCGCCGAACGGGCGCTGGCCGAATCGATCGTCGCTGCCTCGGAGGGCGCGGCAAGGCTGTCACCGCCCACGTCGGTGGCCGATCTCGCCGCGTTGATGCGCGGCGCAGCACTGGTCGTGTCGGGCGACACCGGTCCATTGCACATCGCTGCGGCAATGGGCACGCCCCTGGTCGGTCTGTATGGGCCGACCTGGCCGGAGCGCAACGGTCCCTGGAATCCGGCGGACGTGGTGATCTCGCGCGCCGCTCGCTGCCAGTGCCATCACAAGCGGCGCTGCCTGATCGGCGCGCCGTGCATCGAGACCATACGCGTGGAGGAAGTGATCGACGCCGCCGATCGCAGGCTGGCCGGGGGAGCACGGCGGCCGTGACCCGATGGCTGACCCGATTTCGCGTCGCGCTTGGATTCACGCTGGCCGCGCTGGTCCTGGCCCTGGCCCGGCCGGCGTGGCCCACCTGGGCCGCGGGCGCCGCGATTGCGGTGTGCGGCGAGTGGCTCCGCATCTGGGCAGCGGGTCATCTCGAGAAGAGCCGTGAGGTGACGACCTCCGGACCTTACCGTTTCACGCGGCATCCGCTTTACGTGGGCTCGACGCTCATCGGCATCGGCGTTGCCGTCGCCTCCACCAGCGTCATCGTCGCGGCAGTCATTGCCGCCTATCTCGGCCTCACCTTATCGGCGGCGAGACGCAGCGAGGAAGCCCACCTTCGCGAGAAGTTCGGCGACGCATACGATGCCTACGTCGAAAGGCGTGGGGCGACGATGACGCGCCGTTTCTCGCTCGAGCGAGCCATCCGCAATCGCGAACACCACACGATCGCCGGCTTGCTGGGAGGCTTTGCGGTCCTGGCCGCGAAGATCGTGGCCAGGCAGTAGGCCTCAGACTCCAGGCTTCGGGCTTCAGGCGCGTCACGCGTGTTCCGCTGCCTTCTCGCGCTGCGATTCGCAAAGCGGCGGGACAGGAGGTTCTTCCTGAAGCCTGGAGCCTGAAGCCTAGAGCCTGACGTCAAGCGCCGAGGTCGCCGTCCCACCTGGGCGCGTCGACCGCGATGTCGAACTGGTCGAGCAGGCGGACCGCCGTGTAGGTGACGAGATCGTCGATCGAGGCGGGTTTGGTGTAGAAGGCCGGCACTGGCGGGCAGATGATCACGCCCATGCGCGACAGCTTGAGCATGTTCTCGAGATGAATCTGGCTCAAGGGCGCTTCGCGGACGGCGAGCACCAGCTTCCGGCGTTCCTTCAGCACCACATCGGCGGCGCGGTGGACGAGCGAGTCGCCCAGGCCATGGGCAATGGAGGCAAGCGACCGCGCGCTGCACGGCACCACCAGCATGCCGGCGGTGCGGAACGATCCGCTCGAGATCGCGGCCCCTTCGTCGTTCGGGTTGTGAACCGTGTGGGCGAGCCCCTGCACGTCTTTCAGCGCCCAGCCGGTTTCGTGCTGCAGCGTACGCGCCCCCCACTTGCTGATCACCAGGTGCGTCTCGACCCCCGCGCTCTGCAGCAACTGCAGCACGCGGATGCCGTAGATGGATCCGGACGCGCCGGTGATGGCGACGATGAGACGAACAGGACCCGGCATCTCGACAATATTGACGATCTGGATGGTGAATGGCTACAATCGGATCCTTTGCCGGGGTAGGGCGGTTAGCTCAGTTGGTAGAGCACCGGCTTTACACGCCGGCTGTCACAGGTTCGAGTCCTGTACCGCCCACCAAAACGGAGGCTGGCGCCTGTCATCTTCCGATCTGGTGACGTGGTGATCTGGTGCTCGAATCTTGTGATGTAATGAGGGTTCGGTCTACCTGAAAAGGGGTAGATCGAGAACAGGTGTTGTGGTGGCGTGTCGTGACAGCGCGCCGGGTTCGACGGTCGGCTGGTGACGGATTGTTCAGGTCACCAGATCACCAGCTAGATCCCAAGATCAAAAGATCACCAGATCAGATCACCACATCACCAGCTCACGAGATCTTCAGATCTCTTCGAGGGGTGGTAGTTCAGCTGGTTAGAACGCCGGCCTGTCACGCCGGAGGCCGCGGGTTCGAGTCCCGTCCACCCCGCCATCCACCTCGCGTCGCTCGGCGTCTGGCGGGCTGGCCGTGCTCAGTCACGCGGCGACGCTGCGCGTCGCCAGCGTGGGCGAGTCCCGAAGTCTCTTCGCCCCGCGGCGCCCGACAGTATCCTTGAGCAGATGACGTTCCGTTCGCTGGTCGGCCATCGCCGCGTCACGACGCTCCTGTCGCGAGCGATTGCACGGGACACGCTGCCGCCGACGCTGCTCTTCGCCGGCCCGGCAGGCGTCGGCAAATGGCAGGCGGGCCTGGCCACGGCACAGGCGCTCAATTGCCTCAATCCGGTCAAGCCGACGGGCTTCGACTCGAGGGATGCAGACGCCCTGGCCATCGATGCGTGCGGCGAGTGCCGCTCGTGCGAGCGGATCAACCGCGGGTTGCACGTGGACGTCATCACAGTCGCCCCCGACGACAAGGCCTCGATCAAGATCGACGTCGTCCGCGACGTCCTCGCGCGCACGACCTACCGACCGTTCGAGGGGCGGCGACGCGTCGTGCTGATTCGCGAGGCCGAGACGCTGGAGCCGCAGGCCCAGAACGCGCTGCTCAAGTCGCTCGAAGAGCCTCCGCCGGGGACCGTGTTCATCATGACGACGTCGGTGCCGGGAGCGCTGCTGCCGACGGTACGGTCGCGATCGATGACGATCCGGTTTGGACGGCTGCCGGCCGCAGACGTAGCGGCAGTGCTGGTGCGTGACTTCGAGCAGTCCGAGCCCCAGGCGCGGGCGCTCGCCGCGCTCGCCGACGGCAGCATCGGCCAGGCGCTGGCGCTCGAGAACGCTGATGTCTCGCTGCTGCGTGAGACCGCGCTCGAGCTGCTGCAGCAGGCTTCCGGGCGCGGCGATGCGCAGCGCCGGTTGCAAGTCGCCGGAGCGGTTGTCGGGCCGCCGAAGAAGGAGCGGGCCCGCGAAGACATGGCGATTGTGTTCCGGCTGACCGCGTCGATGCTGCGCGACATCGAGGCGATCAACAGCGGCGTGGACGCGCGGCTGATCGCGAACCAGATTGTCGCCGACGACCTCCGCGCGCTCGCCGGTCACTTCGGTGGGGACCGGGGCCGCGACGCCTTCGCCGCCGTGGACCGCGCCCTGTCCGCGCTGGAACGCAACGTGGGGGCCAAGGTCGTGGCCGAGTGGCTGGCGCTGCAGATTTAGCGCGTCGCTCGAACCGTTCGACGCGCCAGCAGGCTTCAGACTTTAGGCTTCAGACTCCAGGCAGATCACGCGTGTCCCGCCGAATCACGTCTTCGAGATCTGATGCAGTGCGACTTGAGGCTCTTCCCCAGGCCTGAAGCCTGGAGCCTGAAGCCTGAAGCCTCTTAAGGGATACTTAGAAGATGCGGCGAGTACGGGTCGGCATCACCGTTGGTGATCCGGCTGGAATCGGTCCGGAGATCGTCGAGAAGGCGCGGCTGGATCCGCGGGTGACGGAGGTGTGTGAGCCGGTGGTGTTCGCACCCGCGTCGCTCGAGGGGATCCGGCCCGGCGAAGAGAGCGCCGCCGGCGGCCTGGCGGCCTACGAGACGGTGGTCCGCGCCACCGAGTCGGCGTTGGCCGGCGAGGTCGACGCAATCGCCACGGCGCCGGTCAGCAAGCGCGCCTTCGCGATGGCCGGGCTGCGGTGGAAAGGACACACCGACCTCCTGGCGCACCTTTGCGGTACCGCCCAGGTTCGGATGCTGTTCTACGCCGACACCGCGCCGCCGCTGTGCGTGACATTGGCGACCGTGCACGTGCCGCTGGCGCAGGTTCCGCACCTGCTGACGATCGAGAGCGTTGCCCGGACCATCGTGATGACGGCCGACTGGCTGCGCGGGATCGGCGTGCCGTCGCCGCGGGTCGGGCTGGCCGGCCTCAATCCTCACGCCGGCGAGGCGGGGCTGCTCGGGCGCGAGGACGAAGCGATTCTCCGGCCTGCGGTCGCCGCCGCCGTCGCCGACGGCGTCGCCGCGAGCGGGCCCTGGCCAGCCGACACCGTCTTCGTCCGCGCCGTCAAAGGCGAGCTCGACGCTGTCGTCGCCTGCTATCACGATCAAGGGCTGATCCCGATCAAGCTGCTGGCCTTCGGCCACGCGGTGAACGTGACCGTGGGTCTGCCGATTATCCGGACCTCGGTCGATCACGGCACCGCGTTCGACATTGCCGGCCGCGGCGTCGCGGATCACGGAAGCCTCGTCGCTGCGATCCGGCTGGCGGCGCGGCTTGCGGAGTCGCGGCGATGACGGCGGCGCCGAAAGACCGGAACGAGGAGACGCTGATCGCCGACAACCGGAAGGCGCTGCACGACTATCACGTGCTCGAGACCTTCGAAGCCGGCATCGCGCTTCTCGGTACCGAGGTGAAGGGGATTCGTGAGGGCCGCGCCAACCTCAGGGACGCGTTCGCCCGCGTCGAGCAGGGTGACGTATGGCTCTACAACGTCCACATCAACCCCTACTCGCATCGCGGCTACGTCGATCACGATCCGAAGCGCCGGCGCCAGCTGCTGCTGCACAAGCACGAGATCCGGAAGCTGATTGGCAAGACGGTGGAGAAGGGCTTGACGCTGGTCCCGCTGCGGCTCTACTTCAAGCGCGGGCGGGTGAAGGTGGCCCTGGCGCTGGCCAAAGGCAAGCAGGCATACGACAAGCGCGAGACCATCCGCCGCCGCGAGCTCGATCGCGAGGCGCGCGCGGCGGTCAAGGAGCGACGTTGAAGTGAACCCGGTCATCTTCAACCGCGCCGCGATCACCGGCCGCGAAATCGAATATGTCACCAGGGCGATCGGCGAAGGCCCGATTCATGGGGACGGCCCCTTCACCCGCGCCTGCCACGAGTGGCTGGAACGGCTGACCGGTTCGCCGAAGGCGCTTCTCACGACCTCGTGTACTCACGCCCTCGAGATGGCGGCGCTGCTGCTCGACCTCCAGCCGGACGACGAGGTGATCGTCCCGCCATTCACGTTCGTCTCGACCGTCAACGCGATCGCGCTGCGCGGGGCGAGGCCGGTGTTCGTGGACATCCGTCCCGACACGCTGAACCTCGACGAGGCCCGCGTCGAGGCGGCGATCACGCCGCGCACGCGGGCCATCGTCCTCGTCCACTACGCCGGCGTGGCCTGCGAGATGGACACGATCATGGCGATCGCCGCCCGCCACGGGCTTGCGGTGATCGAAGACAACGCCCACGGGTTGTTCGGCCGCTACAAGGGCCGGCAGCTGGGCACGTTCGGATCGCTGGCCACGCTCAGCTTCCACGACACCAAGAACATCTCGTGCGGCGAAGGCGGGGCGCTGATGATCAACGACACCCGCTACGTCGAACGAGCCGAGGTGATCCGCGAGAAGGGGACGAACCGCACCCGCTTCTACCGTGGTCAGGTGGATAAATACACCTGGTGCGATCTCGGGTCGAGCTATCTGCCCTCGGACATCCTGGCCGCGTACCTGCTGGCGCAGCTCGAGTCGCACGCTGCCATCCAGCAACGCCGCCACGCCATCTGGTCTCGCTACGCAGAGGCGCTAGCACCGTGGGCCGCACAATCGGGGGCGCGGCTGCCGATCGTGGCCGATGGATGCGAGCATCCCGCGCACATCTTTTACCTGCTGATGCCCTCGCTAGAGGCGCGGACGGCGCTTCTCGCGCACCTGCGAACGCGCTTGATACTCGCCGTGTTTCACTACCAGCCGCTGCACCTCTCGGAGATGGGACGCAAGTTGGGTGGACGGGAAGGGCAGTGTCCGGTGACCGAAGACGCGAGCGATCGGCTGGTGCGGCTGCCGATCTTCTTCCAGCTCACTGATGACGAGCAGACGCGGGTGATTGATGCGGTGACGGAATGCTGACCGGCAGCCTGGCCGGACGCACGATTATGGTCCTCGGCGCGGGAGGCCAGCTCGGGTGCGCCCTCGTCGAACAGCTCTCGTCATCGGCTGCGGTGCACGCCTGCCACAGGAGCGAGCTCGACGTCACCGATGCGGGGGCGGTGAGTGCGGCGGTCGCACGCGTCAGGCCGTCGGCGGTGATCAATTGCTCCGCCTTCACCGACGTGGATGGCGCCGAGGAGCGCCAGGAGGAGGCGCTCCGCGTCAATGGCATCGCGGTCGGCGTCATCGCGCGAGCCGCGGCGGCAGTGAACGCATCGTTCGTGCACTACAGCACCGATTTCGTCTTCGCCGGCCGCGAGGACCGCGTTTGGCGCGAAGACGATCTGACCGAGCCGAAGGGCGTGTATGCGCAATCGAAGCTGGTCGGAGAGTGGCTGGCCGCCGATTGTCCGCGGCACTATGTGCTCCGCGTGGAGAGCCTCTTCGGCGGCCCGCAGCGCAAGAGCACCATCGATCGGATCGTGACCTCGCTCCGCGAGGGACGGGAGACGAAGCTGTTCCGTGACCGCACCGTTTCACCAAGCTTCGTGGACGATGTGGCGTGGGCGACAGCGCAGTTGCTGGCTGGTAACGCCGAGCCCGGCGTCTACCACTGCGTCAACAGCGGTGGCACGACGTGGCTGGGGATCGGCGAGGCGATCGCGGCCCGGCTCGGCGTCGATCGGCGCCTGCTCGTCGCTGCCTCGGTCAACGACGTCAAGATGAAGGCCGCCCGTCCCCAGTATGCGGCGCTGTCGAACGCGAAGCTGGCGGCTGCCGGCGTGTCGATGCCTGCCTGGGAAGAAGCGCTGGCGCGGTATCTCGGCCGACTTCCCGCATGACCGCGACGGTCGTCATCGTCGGTTATCGCGCGTATCCGGAGCTGCGGCAGTGCCTGACATCGCTGGCGCGGTTCGAGCCCGGCATCGACGTTGTGGTCATCGACCACGCGGCGGATCCGCGGGAGGCGACCGCGTTGACGAGCTCGTTTCCGCAGGTCGCTTACCGTCCGACCGATTGCAACCCCGGCTTCGCCGCGGGCGTGAACGCCGCGGCGAAAGAGGCCCGTGGCCAGCTGTTGCTCCTCAATCCCGACTGCGAGTTGACGATGCCGATCGCCGAGCCGCTGCTGGCGATCCTGGAGTCGGATTCGAGCGCCGGGATCGTCGGCGGACTGGTGCGAGAGGCGGACGGATCCGTACAGGCTTCGGCGCGGCGGTTTCCCGATGCCACGACCGGGTTGGCGGGGCGCACGTCGTGGCTGTCACGAGCGCTGCCGGAGAACCCGCTCACCCGGCGCAATCTCACAACGGCACCCGAGCAAGGCGTCCGCCAGGTGGATTGGGTGAGCGGCGCGCTGATGCTGATCCGGCGCGACACGTTCGACGCCGTGGGAGGGTTCGACGAGCGCTTTTTCCTTTATTGGGAGGATGCGGACTTCTGCAAGCGTGCGGCAGCCCTGGGGTGGAGCACGTGGTATGCGCCGGTCGCCGAGGTCGTGCACGGCACAGCGAGGGCCAGTCGGCACGCGCCGGTCAGATCGCTCGCCGCGTTCCACGTGAGCGCGTTTCGCTATTACTGGAAGCACGGCGGCGCCCTAGCTCGGCTGTTGAGTCCGATCGTCGCGTTCGGTCTGCTCGGGCGCTTCGTTATTCGTGTGGCGACGAGAAATTGACAGCACACACCTTGTCGAATCGATGAAGTTCGCGTACGCTGCGCGGGCTCACGAGTACAGGGTTTTTTGGCGGTCTGTTGCCGCTACGGGAGTAATGGATGTTTCGAACCGATCTGCAACGAATGGTGGCAGCTACGTTGACCGCGGCGGTCCTGGCCGCGGGAGGCGCAACGGTCGCGGGGCAAGAGCCCCGGCTTGCCGCACCTGGTATTCCAAGCCTCACTGAGCCGGGCCAGGGGCTCGACGTACGCGCTCGCGCCGCGGACGGCCGGGTCACATTCGCCTCCAGGGCTGGACGCGGCGTACTGCTGCGCGGCATGCAGGGCGCGCCCGCGAGCGAGCGGGCGTTGGCGTTCGTTGACGGCTACGGCGAGGCATTCGGCCTGCGCGCGGGCACCGATGCTCGGGTTGTCGAGCCGGGGCGACGCGACGCGCTCGGCCAGGAGCACGTACGCTTGCAGCAGTTGCACGACGGGGTGCCAGTGACGGCCGCCGAGTTGATCGTCCACCTCGAAGGCGATCGCGTGGTGGGCGCGAACGGCCGCACCCTCGCTGACTTGCCGGCGCTGCCCGGCGCGAGCCTGACGGCACCGGCGGCCGTCGAGGCGGCCCAGACACTGATCGGCAAGCACATCGCGGATCAGGCGGCCGGCGCCCAGTACAGCCAGCCGCGGCTCGAGGTGTTCAACCGCGGAATGATCGACGTGGGCTCGTATCCGACGCGCCTCGCCTGGTTCGTCGAGGCGACCGGCGATCAACTCCGCGAGTTCATCTGGATCGACGCCTACAGCGGCGCGGTGCTGCTCAACTTCAGCCAGTTGACCGAGGCCAAGAACCGCACCGTCTACAACATGAACCACGACGCCACCCAATCGAACCTGCCCGGGGTACTCGCCCGCTCCGAGGGGCAAGGGCCGGTGGCCGACGCGGACGTCAACCAGGCGTACGACTTTGCAGGTCTGACTTACGACTATTACGCCGCCAATCACGGGCGGGACAGCTTCGACAACGCCGGCGGTCAGCTGCGCTCCAGCGTTCACTTCGGCACGAATTACCAGAATGCGTTCTGGAACGGGACCCAGATGGTCTATGGAGACGGTTTCACCGCCGCCGACGACGTGGTCGCGCACGAGCTGACGCACGCGGTCACGGAGCGCTCCGCGGGCCTGCTCTATTACAACCAGTCGGGCGCGCTCAACGAGTCCTATTCGGACATCTTTGGCGAGACGGTGGACCTGACCAGCGGGCTCACCGGCAGCGACCTGCCCGCGCACCGCTGGCTGCTCGCCGAGGATCTCTCGATCGGCGCGATTCGCAACATGATGAACCCGAACGCCTTCGGCGACCCGGGCAAGATGAGCGACAGCGCGCAGTTCGTCTGCCGCAGCGATGCGTGGACCAACCCGAGCGGCGACAGCGGCGGCGTGCACAGCAACAGCGGCGTGCCGAACCACGCATTCGCGCTGATGGTCGACGGCGGCAGCTTCAACGGCCGCACCGCCACCGGCATCGGATTCACGAAGGCCGCCAAGATTCAATACCGTGCCCTCACCACCTATCTCACGTCGGGATCGGGCTTTGCCGACAACGCGAACGCCTTGAATCAGTCCTGTTCCGATCTGATCGGGACGCTCGGGATCACGAACAGCGACTGCACGCAGGTCGCCACCGCGATTGCGGCGGTCGAGATGACCAACACCTGGCCGTGCACCGGCGCCACGCCGCCGCCGGCCACCTACTGCCCGGCGGGAGGAAACCCGGTGGCGCTGTTCGCCGACGGATTCGAGTCGGGCGGCGTCAACTGGACGGCCTCCTCGACGTCGGCGAAAAACTGGGCCGTTGACACCGGCCTGGCGGAGACCGGTGTCGCGATGGCCTTTGGCCCGGACGTCGACGTGCTCTCGGATCACCGCTTCGCGATGACCAATGCCGTGACACTGCCGGCCAACGCCAGGATGTCATTCGATCACGCCTTCGAGTTCGAGCATTCGAGCACAGCCTTCTACGACGGCGGCGTCCTCGAATACAGCACGAACAACGGCGCGAGCTGGATCGATGCCGGCTCGTTGATCGACGCAGGCCAGGCTTACAACGGGACGTTGTCAACGAGCTTCTCGAATCCGCTCGGCGGGCGTACGGCGTTCGCGAGATCGAGCTTCGGCTACACCGCGACGCGGCTGAACCTTGCGTCGCTGGCCGGCCAGTCGGTGCGCTTCCGCTTCCGGGTGGGCACGGACGTCAACACGGCCTCGCTCGGCTGGGCCGTGGACAATGTACGGCTCTACACCTGCGGCAGCGACACGGGCGGAGGTGCGCAGCCGCCGACCAATCTCTATGCGGCCTCTATCGTCGGCAACACGTTGACGCTGCGTTGGACGCCGCCCGCATCCGGACCGGCTCCGACCGGCTACGTTCTGGAAGGCGGCGTGAACCCCGGCGAGGTGCTGGCCAGCATTCCGACCGGCAGCACCGCGGCCTTCTACACAATCGTCGCGCCTACCGGATCGTTCTACGTCCGCATCAAGACGCTGACGGCATCCGGGGCGAGCGTCGCGTCCAACGAGGTCCGGGTCCACGTCAACGTTCCGGTGGCACCGTCGGCGCCGGCCAATCTCCTCGGAATGGTGACTGGCAACAGCGTTGCGCTCGCGTGGCGCAATACCTTTGGCGGAGGTTCGCCCGCCAACGTGATCCTGGACGTCACCGGGACGCTGTCCGCCACCGTGCCGCTCGGGACGGCCGAGAGCTTCCAGTTCACGGGCGTCCCCAATGGCACGTACACGTTCAGCCTGCGCGCGCAGAACGGCGGCGGCGTCAGCCCGTCATCGAACAGCGTCACGCTGACCTTCCCGAGCGCCTGTTCTGGGGTACCGCAGGCGCCGACGAACCTGCTGGCCACACGGTCCGGAAATACGATCTTCGTGTTCTGGGATCCGCCGACCAGCGGCGCTGCGCCGACCAGTTACGTCCTTGACGTCACCGGTGCGTTCACGGGTAGTTTCCCGACCACTGGGCGGGCCCTCAATGGCAACGCAGGTACGGGGACGTACAACTTCTCGGTGAGGGCCACGAACCCATGTGGGAACGGGCCCGCTACCGCGGTGCAATCGGTCACGATTCCCTGACCGCGGAAGGCGGAAGGCGGAAGGCAGAAGGCAAAAGGCAGAAGGTACAAGGCACAAGGCAGGGCTCCGAACTTCGGGCTCTGCCTTGTGCCTTTTGCATTCTGCTCGCGTGGCACAATCGGTTCATGGCCGGTCTGATCGTGCTTCTGCTGAGCTGTGTCGCGTGTGCCCGGGGTCCCATGCTTCCCGACGAGACGCCAGCCCCTCGGCCGACAGCGCTCGATTCTGCGAGCGACGAGCGGATCGATCTGCGCATTGGAGCTGCAGCGACGCTCCCCGGCACTACGACGACGGTCACCTTCGTCCGCGTCGTCAGTGACGGGCGCTGTCCGAAGGGCGTTCAGTGCATCTGGGAAGGCGACGCGGCCGTGGAGTTGCGAGCGGCGCCTGCCGGAGGCGACGCCCAGACGATCACACTTCACACCAATGACCGGTTCGAGCGGGAGGCAACGGTCGGCGACGTCGCCGTGAGACTCGAGCAACTCGAGCCGTACCCCGAAGCCGACAAGCCGGTCGCCGCCGACAATTACGTCGTCACGCTCCGGGTCGCCGCCAGGTAACCCGCGCGCGACGAACTGCACCGCGTTACGCTGGTCGTCACACAACTGCGCGTTTCGACGCGACTCCCAAGAACCGCTTGCGGCGTAATGGTCGATACGTTACGCTTCAGCTTCGGTTTGGTTCCCCCAGCCAATTCCGAAGCCGCCGGATTGCCCTCGACCCTCACCCGCAACCCGATCACCCCTCGCACTCCGTCATTGGTCCCCGCGGCGGCGGGAGCCTGCGCTCGGATCGGGCACTGCCTTCCCAAAGGAGCCTCTCTGTGTTGAATCGATCCCCGTTGCCGCACCAGCGCCATCGATCGCTCATCGCCGTCGCCGTCCTGGTGGCCGTCACTACGGTTCTGGCCGCAGCGCAGCCAGGCGACCGCTCGGTCCTGATGGACGTGCCTGAGGCGCACCCGAACTTCGACATCCGCACGTTCAAGGGCGATCCGAGGTTTGCGAACGATACCGCCTCCGCCGCCTACCTGGCGCGCACGCAGGCGTCTTCGGGTGTCCGCGCGGCGCTTGCCGCGGATCGATTTGCCGGGCAGGCTGCGCTGCAGCGCGCGTTCGCGGGGATCGTGTTCGAGGACAACCCGGCGCTTGGGACGATGGAAATCGTGAGCGCGGCGCAGGGCAAGGGGTTCCTGACGCCGCCATCGGGCGATCGCGTCGGTTCACTGCGGGCGTTCCTGACCGCGCACGCCGCGGCGTACGGCGTGAGCGCAGCGCAGGTCGCGGAGCTCGCGGTTAGTGCTGATTACATGAACCCGGCCGGGAACATGGGCTACGCGGAGTTCGAGCAGCGCTTCCACGGCATTCCCGTGTTCCAGGGCCTGTTTCGCGGCGGCTTCACCGCTAAAGGCGAACTGGCCCGGACCACCGGCGTGCTCGCCACCGGCATCGATGGCGCGGCCCTGCCGACCACACCCTCGGTGAACGCGGCGCAGGCCATCTCGCTGGCAGCCGCCACCGTCGGCTGGCGCGTCACGGAAGACGCGCTGGGCGAGAAGTCGAACGAGGACGGCAAGCTGACCTTCGAGCGCGCGACCCTGGCCGACGACTCGAAGGCCTGGCTGGTGTACTTCCCGCTCGGCCCCGGCTCGGCCCGTCTCGCCTGGGAGACCGTGATCTGGGGTGATCCTGATTCATTCCTGACGGTTATCGACGCGGAGACCGGCACGATGCTGTTCCGCAAGAACACGACGAACTACCAGACGCAGAGCGCCACCTACGTGGTCTACCCGAGCGACAGCCCGGCGCCAGGGTCGCCGACGACCGCGACGCCCGACAACCACTTCCAGCACCCGCAAGTGGCCCGCCAGAGCTTCACGCTGATCGGCAACGAAGCTCCGTACGCCTTCAACAACCTGGGGTGGATGACCGACGGCACGAACCTGACCGATGGGAACAACGTCGAGGCAGGCATCGATCGCGACGGCATCAATGGCGTTGACGCGCCAATCGGTGGTGCAGCGCGCGTCTTCAACTTTGCCTACGACCCGTCGGTGAACGATCCGCTGACTGCCGCCTACCAGGCCGGCGATGTCACCAACATGTTCTACTGGGTCAACCGCTACCACGACCTCACCTATCTGCTTGGCTTCAACGAGGCGTCACGGAACTTCCAGACCAACAACTTCGGGCGCGGCGGCCTCGGCAACGATCGGGTCAGCGCCGAAGGACAGGACTCGTCGGGCACCAACAACGCCAACTTCTCAACCGTACCGGACGGCACTCGTGGCCGGATGCAGATGTTCCTCTGGACCGGGCCGACGCCGGATCGTTCGGGCGACCTCGATCAGGATGTCATCTTCCACGAACTGACCCACGGTCTCTCGAATCGCCTGCACGCCAACGCCGCCGGCCTCAGTACCAACATGTCAGGCGGCATGGGTGAGGGGTGGTCCGACTTCTACGCTCGCTCGCTGCTGTCCGACGCCAGCGAGAACCCGAACGGAGTGTTCACCATCGGCGGCTGGGCCACGCTCCAAATCTCCGGCGTCGGTTATCTCGACAACTATTACTACGGCATCCGCCGGTTCCCGTACGCGCCGCGCTCCGCCACCGGCGGCCCCTTGAATCGGCCGTTCAGCCCGCTTACTTTCGCCGACATCGACTCCACCCAGGCCGACCTCACCGACGGCGCCTACCCGCGCGGCCCGGTCGGCTCGGCGACGGTGGACCAGGTGCACAACATCGGCGAGGTGTGGGCCGGCATGCTGTGGGAGGTCCGCGCCCGCCTCGTCACCCGCCTCGGCTGGGCGACCGGCAACCAGCGCATCCTGCAGTGGGTGACAGACGGTATGAAGCTGGATCCGATCGGGCCGACGATGCTACAGGCGCGCGATTCGATCCTCGCCGCGGCCAGCGCGGGCGGCGCGACTCCCGCCGACATCGCCGACATCTGGCGGGGCTTCGCGACGCGCGGCATGGGCGTCCTCGCCCAGGTGACCAACGCCGGGAACGGCGCGAACGACACGCGCGTGATCGAGAGTTACCTGACCCCCAGCGATCCGATCCCGACCTTCACCATCAACGACGTGAGCGTGGTCGAGGGCAATGCCGGCACCACCAACGCGGTGTTCACGGTGACCCTCACCGGCGGCAGCGCAAGCGAGTCGCGGGTGAGCTTCGCCACGGCCGACGGGACCGCAACCCAGGCAGGCGGTGCCCCGTTGACCAACGGCGCCACCATCACCATCAACGACAACGCCGCAGCCGCGCCGTATCCGATGGCCATCAACGTCGCCGGGCTGACGGGGACGGTCACCAACGTCGCCGTGCGTCTGAACGGCCTTACCCACACGTGGCCCGCTGACATCGATGCGCTGCTGGTTGGTCCGGGCGGACAGCAGTCGCTCTTCATGTCCGACATCGGTTCCGGCGGCGACGTCAGCGGCATTGCCCTGACGTTCCAGGACGGCGCGCCGGCTCCTCCCACGAGCCAACTCGCTCCCGGCACCGTCGCGCCGACCAACCTCGATGACGGCGGCGGCTCCGATACCTTCCCGGCGCCGGCCCCGGCGCCAACTGGCGCCACCTACAACACGCCGCTGGCGGTGTTCAACGGCACCAACCCGAACGGCACGTGGAATCTCTACATTCGAGACGACGCGGCGATCGACACCGGATCGATCAGCGGCGGCGCGTCGCTCATCATCACCACCACGACCTCGGTCGGTGACTACACCGGAGCGGCCGGCCAGCTGATCTTCCCGGCCGGCACGACGACCCAGACCATCACGATTCCCGTCATCGGCGACGTCACGCCAGAGGCGAACGAGGTGTTCCAGGTCAACCTCTCCGCTGCGATCAATGGCGCGATCGGCGACGCGCAGGCGGTCGGCACGATTGTCAACGACGATGGCGGCGGCACCCTGCCGACGGCTGCGAACGACGGGTACGTGACGCCAGTCAGCACCGCACTCGTGATCGCCGCGCCGGGTGTGCTCGCCAACGACAGCGCCAACGGCGGCGGGGCACTGTCGGCCGCTGGGGCCAGCGGGCCGTCACACGGAATTCTTTCGATCGCGTCGAACGGCGGATTCACCTACACTCCGACCGCCGCTTACACCGGTCCCGACAGTTTCACGTATTACGCGCTGAACACGTTTGGCGGCAGCCTGGCCACCGTCAGCATCACCGTCGGGGCGGTCGCGCCAACCACAGTCAACGACGCGCTCTCCACTACTTATCCGTCGGCGCTCAACCTGGCGGCACCTGGGGTGCTGGCCAACGACAACGCCAACGGCGGCGGAGCACTCACCGCGGCGCTGGTGTCGAACGTCACCAACGGCACGCTGACGCTCGGCGCGAACGGGAGCGTCAGCTACACGCCGAACTTCGGGTTCGCCGGAAGCGACAGCTTCACCTACCGCGCGGTCAGTGCCGGCGGCAACGGCAACGTGGCGACGGTAACGATCGCTGTCGCGCCGCCGACCAACGTCCAGGCGCCGTACAACTTCCGCGTCGACTCGATCGTTGGCAACACCGTCACGCTGCGATGGGACGCGCTGCCGATTGGGCCGCAGGCCTCGACGTTCATCCTCGAGGGTGGCGCGGCGCCAGGCCAGGTGCTCGCCAGCATTCCCACCGGCAACCCGGCTCCGATTTACACGATCGTCGCACCGACCGGTTCCTGGTTTATCCGCATGCGCGGGCAGCTCGGGTCCGACACCAGTGCGGTCTCGAATGAAGTGCCGCTCTTCGTCAACGTCCCAGTGACGCCGTCGGCACCCAGCAGCCTCACCGGCCTGGTCAACAGCTCGACGCTCGACCTGTCGTGGAAGAACACGTTCGGGGGCGGAGCGCCGAGCGGAATGGTTCTCGACGTCACCGGTTCGGCGACCGTGTCGCTGCCGATGGGCGTCACCGACCGCTTCAGCTTCACGCCGGTGCCGGGAGGCTCGTACACCTTCCGGGTCCTGGAGACGAATGGCGGCGGGGCGAGCCCGGCCTCCGACCCGGTGACGCTGACCTTCCCGGGTGGTTGCACCGGTGCACCCGAGACGCCGCGGAATTTCCTCGGCTATCACATCGGGAGCACGGTGTACGTGATTTGGGATCCGCCGGCTAGCGGCGCGGCGCCAACCAGCTACCTGCTGGACGTCAGCGGCGCGTTCACGGGGCAGTTCCCGACGACGGGCCGGGCGTTGAACGGTAACGCCGGCCCCGGCTCGTACACCGTGCGCGTGCAGTCGGTTAACGCCTGCGGCGCGAGCCCATTTACCGCCGCGCAGACCGTTACGATCCCGTAAGTCGCATCGCGTGCCACGAAGGGCCGGGACGAGCATCCCGGCCCTTCGTTACAATATTGGCACGTGGCGAAGCTGACCATCGTCGTTCCCGCCTACAACGAGGCGCGGACCATCAACCGCATCCTCGATCGGGTCGGCCAAGCGGAGCTGCCATGCAGTCTCGGTAAAGAGATCATCGTCGTCAACGACTGTTCGAAGGACGACACCCAGGGCGTGCTCGAGGCCTACCGCGACGCTCATCCCGAACTGGCGATGACCGTCATCCGGCACGAGGTCAACCAGGGGAAGGGAGCGGCGCTCCACACCGGCATCCGCCACGCAACCGGTGAGTACCTGATCATCCAGGACGCGGATCTCGAGTACGACCCGCGCGAATACGGGCTGCTGCTGCGGCCGATCCTCGAAGACTTTGCCGATGTCGTCTATGGCAGCCGCTTCATGGGCGGCAAGCCGCATCGGATCCTGTTCTTCTGGCACACGATCGGCAACCGGCTGCTCACCTTCCTGAGCAACATGTGCACCAACCTCAATCTCACCGACATGGAGACGTGCTACAAGTTGTTCCGGACCGACATCATTCAATCGCTGCCGCTGCGGGAAAAGCGTTTCGGGTTCGAGCCCGAGGTGACCGCCCGGATCGCGCACCTGCCGAAGATTCGAATCTACGAGGTCGGCATCAGCTACTACGGCCGCACCTATGCCGAAGGCAAGCACATCGGCTGGAAAGACGGGGTGCGCGCGATCTACTGCATCGTCAAGTACAACTTCTTCGCTTCCAACGCTCGCGTGCTCACCGGAGCGGGCCCTCGCCGAACATGATCGATTTCGCTCGTCTTCGTGTTGGCCTGCCGGCCGTGCTGCTCGATGCGGCGGCCGCCGTCACTGCCGTGTTCGTGGCCTACCGGTTGCGATTCGAGCCCGGTGAGGCCGGGCACTTCCTGACTGCGGGAGCGGCCGGCCTGACCCTGGTCATCCTGGCTCAGCTCGCGGTCGGCGTGGCCACGGGACTGTATCGGCAGGGCGGCCAGGCGACGTGGCCGGTCCGGCTCGCGGCCGCGTCGGTTGGCGGCATGCTGATCGGCGGCCTGGCCGCGTTTACCTTCAACTTGGGCGACGGAATCTCTCGCCAGGCGCTGGCCATCCAGGTCGCCCTGTTCGGTCTCGGTGCGGCGCTGTGGCGATCGGCGGCCGGCCTGCAGATCCGGAAGCAGCGGCGCGAGGCGCTGCGGGCCCGGTTCGGGCACGACGAGATGGTGGAGCTGGGCGCCGACCTCGCGTCGATGGCCGGCGGCGTCGCCAAGACCTGGAACTACCGTCACCTGATCTTCAACGTCGTGGCCAAGGATCTGAAGCTGAAGTATCAGCGTTCGGTCCTGGGCTTTGCCTGGTCGATGTTGAATCCGCTGATTATGATCGGCGTCTATGCGGTCGCGTTCCGCTACGTGCTGCGGATCCAGACCGAGCGTCTGGTGCTGTTCATCCTGATCGGACTGTTGGCCTGGAACTTCTTCGCCGGCGCGGTCGCCAGCGCCGCCGACGCGATCAGCGCCAACGCCTCGCTGCTCAAGAGCGTGGTATTTCCGCGACTGACGCTGCCGTTCACGACGGTGCTCTTCAACCTGGTGCAATACCTCCTGACGCTGCTGGTCTTCCTGCCGGTGATGCTCCTGGTCTACGGCGTGGAGCCGCAGCCACGGATGCTGCTGTTCCCGGTGTTCCTGTTCCTCCAGGTCGTGTTCGTGACCGGCCTGTCGCTGCTGCTGGCAGTCGCGGCGACCATGTACCGCGACGTGAAGCACCTGATCGAGGTCGGCATCGGTATCTTCTTCTGGGCCACGCCGATCATCTACGAGCCGACGATGATTCCCGCCTCGTTCCAGCAGCTGGCACTGCTGTCGCCGACGGCGTCGTACATTCGCGCCTACCAGGACATCTTCTACTACAACGTGATGCCGGATCTTTCGATCTGGCTGGTCGCCGTTGTGTACGCGGCCGGCACGTTCGTCTGCGGCCTCAGCGTCTTCCTCGCTTACGAGGACAGCTTCTCGGAATACCTGTGAGCATGAAACCGGTCATCATCGCCGAGCGGATCTCGAAGCTGTTCCAGATCCGCCACAATCGCGCCTATTCGCTGAAAGCACGGATGCTGTCGTCGGTCGTTCCCCGGTTCCGGCCGCGGGTGGAGGACTTCTGGGCCCTGCGCGACGTGGATCTGCGGATCGACCGCGGCGAGTCGGTCGGCCTGGTCGGGCGCAATGGCTCGGGCAAGAGTACGCTGCTCAAGGTGATTGCCGGCATCTACCGGCCGACCTCGGGCCGGGTGCTGGTGCAACGCGACGTCACGATCGGCACGATGATCGAACTGGGGGTTGGGTTCCACCCGGAGCTGAGCGGGCGCGAGAACGTCTTCCTGAACGCGTCGATCTACGGTCTGACGCGAGCGGACGTGGAACGGATCTACGACGCCGTCGTCGACTATTCCGAGATTGGTCACTTCATCGACGAGCCGATCAAGAACTACTCGTCCGGAATGATGATGCGGCTGGCCTTCGCGGTGGCGGCGCACCTCGATCCCCAGGTCCTGCTGCTCGACGAGATCTTCGCGGTCGGCGACGAGGCGTTCCAGGAGAAGTCCCGGAAGACGATGCGCCGGTTCGTGGACGAGGGGCGAACCGTCGTGTTCGTCTCGCACTCCGCGCAGTCGGTGTCGGACATCTGCACGCGCGTCTGCGTGTTGAGCGAAGGCCGCAAGGTGTTCGACGGCGACGTAGCGGAGGGACTGGACCTCTATCACGAGATGGCGTTTCACCCGGCCGCCTCGTAGCCATCCCCGAACGCCGCGAGAATCCAACCGATCGACTACCAGCCATGAATCCGACGCTGACCTTGAAGTACCTCGAAACGGCTTTCCGATCGACGGCGTTGAACTGGGAGGCCATTCTCGCGGCTCAGTACCGGGCCGCGTGCCCGAATCCACGGTGCATCGTGGACGTGGGCGCCAACCTCGGCGCGCACGTCGCCCAATTCGTCGACATGGGATGTCCGAAGATCCTCGCCTTCGAGCCCATTCCGGAGCTGGCTGGCCGGCTGGCTCGGCTTCATCAGCGCGGGCCGGTGACGGTTCACCAGCTTGCGCTTGGGGAGGCGGCGAGACAAGCGACCTACTACATCGATACCGAGGTGCTCGCCGAATCCGGCCTGAAGGGCCGAATCGACCGGCCGGATCGCGTCCGCGAGCAGGTACCGGTGACGGTCGCGACACTCGACAGCTTCGGGCTCGACGTTCTCGACTACATCAAGATGGACGCCGAAGGAGCTGAACTGCTCGTGCTGAGCGGGGCCGAAGCAACGGTCGGCCGATGCAGGCCGCTCATATCGGTGGAGTATGGATGGGCCGGTTACCATACTTACGGTTTGCAGAAGGATTCGCTGCTCAATTGGGCAATTGGCCACGAGTACGCCGTGTGCGATTTGTTCGGCGGCCAGATCACACCTGAGCTGTTCGACCAGTGCGTCGATCGGTATTACTGGGACTACCTGCTCGTTCCCGGGGAGAATCGCGAGCTGGCCGAGCGCCTGGAAGCGAAGGGCGAGTCGTTGCTCCGCGGTATCGGCACCTTCATCGTAGGCTGAGCGCGGATGGCGTATAGTGCCGGCGAGTGCCGCTGCATTCTCACGAGGCTCGCGACGCGGCCCTGGTTCCGCCAGTGCACCTGCTCATCGACGGCACCGCCTCGGCTGAGCAGTTCATCGCCTTTGGCGAGGCGTTTCTCGGCAACTTCCTGATTCCGCGTGCGGGACTGCAGCGGTCGGACGTGTTTCTCGACGTCGGCTGTGGCAACGGTTCCGTCGCCCGGGCCCTTACCGCCTACCTGCAGCCGCCCGGGCGATATGAAGGGCTGGACGTGCACGCCGACACGGTCAGGTGGCTGCAGGAGCACTATGCTGGCTGGCCGGCGTTCCGCTTCACCCACGCGAATGTAGTCAACAAGATGTACAACCCGGGCGGGACAGTCCTCGCATCGGAGTACCGCCTCCCATACGCCGACGGCGCGTTCACACAGGCGCTTTTGAAGTCGGTCTTCACGCACATGCACCCGCGCGACGTCCGCCACTACTTGCGGGAGCTCGGCCGCGTCATCCGCCCTGGCGGACGCGCCTTCATCACCTACTTCCTGCTGAATGGCGAGTCACGCAGGTGCATCGCTGAGGGCCTGGACGTTCTGAAGATTCGGGTTGAATGCGAGGGCGACCCGATGTTCCTGGTCGTTGACCTCGAGGTTCCGGAGCACGGCACCGCACACGATGAGGAACGAATCCGCTCGTACACAGCTGAAGCCGGCTTCAGCATCAGCGAGATCATCTTCGGCAACTGGTGCGGCCGTCCCGCCGCCGGGCTGCAGGATGCGATGGTGCTGACGCGAATGTAGCATCGGCTACCCGCTTTGTGGGTCGGCTACAATACGACGCGCCTATGCCGCCGCGCGTCCTCACTATCTTCCTCAGGACCGGTAGCGAGAGCTACGGAGGCGCTGAATCTGCGCTCGACGAGCTGTTTGCCACGCAGCTGCCGGCGGTTCTGCGCGACACAGTCGTCGTCGACAACGCGCTGCCGACCGGCCTCGTCGAAAGCCGGCCCGGCCGCGTGGTGATCGGCGGTGACAACTCGGCGTCAGAGTGGTCGGCGGTCGACGCTGCGATCGCCCACGTCGGCCGCGGCGTGCGTGGCTACGACCTCGTCAACATCGTGACGGCGGCCTTTCAGCAACTCTACGTTGCGTACCTCGAGCGCTTCACGCCGACCGTCCTCGACGCGATCGCCGGACAGCGCGTCTGCCTCGGTCACATCGACTGCTACAACGAGGAGATCGGCATTCTGACGTATCGCAGCCAGCACTGGCTGCGAACCTCGTTCGTCATGATCGCGCCGCGGGGAGCTGTCGCTGCTCGGGTCGGTGGTCTCGGTTCGCGATCGCGAGCCGTGGTTCAGCGGGCAGAGCGATGCGCCGTTCGCGGCCAACGCCCCGATCTCGCCGAATTACCGGAAGTACATCCTCGACTGGCTGCTCGGCGAGGACATCGGACAGGGCGTCCGCTGGCACAAGGCGCTATCGCTCGACGGAGAGGGGCTTGCGGTCTTCGAGCGGAAGACGCTCGCTATCCTCAACGAGCACCTGCTGGGGATTCGCCTTCGCGCCGCCGGCTGCCGGGTCGTCGACGTCACCTGGCTATCGTCGGTGCTCGCCGCCGGCCAGACTCCCGATTGGACGACGCCCTGGTGGGAGCAGCTGGCCGGCCGGAACCGCGACGCGATGCGGATCGAACCGCTGCTCAGTCCGCAGCCACAGCCCGCTTCGCTCTGAGTGGAGACGCAAGGCCGCGGCCGAGTCCCGTCCGGGCCAGCATCTGGCGCGACGGGCTGGCGGCCACGAGCTCGCCGACGAGGTCGAGCATGCACCTCGCCGCGCTGTGCCACGTCCACGTCGCCGCGGATGCTCCCGAGCCGAGCCGCAGGTCGGTGACCAACTCGCCCCGATCCAGCCGGTTCAGGGAGATCGACCAGCTCCCGTTCGGTGGAGTAGGTGAGCAGACGTCCGGGACCGCGATACAGATCGGCGAGCTCAGATACCAGCGCCGACTCGCGAGCGACGACGGTTCGGCCGCGGGCCAGGCCCTGGACAATGGGGATGCCGAAGCCTTCGTAGAAGGAAGGGAAGACCACGACTGCGGCGTTCGCGTAGCACGCTTGGACCGTCGCTTCATCGATGGCGCCGCTGTCGAAGCACGTTACCAGCGGTGTTCGCGGCTGGCCTCGATCGCCGAACACCACCATCCGCCTGGCCGGGAACGCGCGGGTGAGCACATCCACCGTTGGGGCGACGTGCTTGTGATCGTAGCGGTTCCCGATGACCAGCCAGTATGGCCCTGCCGGTGTGTCTCCGTCGACGGGGCCCTGATAATCAGCGGGTGACAATGACAGCCTGCAGACACCGTCGTGGACGCGCGGCAGCACCGGGAACCGATTCAGGAAACGCCGCCGGCTGAACTCGGAGATGAACAGAATCCCGTCGGCCTCCCGCGCCAGACGCGCCCAGAGCTCGTCGAGCCCCGCTGGCGCCGTATACAGGATGTCCCAGGCGATGTTGTCCAGCATCCAGTAGACGGTCACGGCGGCCACCTGGTTGAGGGACTCGATCTCGGAAACGTGCCAGGGCTGTGACAACCGGATGGCGGCCGCGGCGGGATCGGGCAGCGCTCGATCGACATGGATCGACCACGCAGGGTAGCGCCCGTGCAGGTCGTGCCACTCGGCCACGTCGTCATGCGACCACAACGTGATCCCATCGTCGCGGCGAGCGGAGTAAATCGCGTCCGCAATCTGCAGGATCGCTGCTGAGGTGCCGTTGTAGACCGGCGCCAGGTTGCGCGCGTCGAGCACGAGCGACTCGGGCGCATCGGCGACGGCGCCCAGCAGGTGTTCCGCGCGCCAGGCTGCGGTGTCACCGAGCACGATTCGTGTCCGGGCCAGGTCCTCGCGCGTCTCGATCGCCGACAGATCCGAACGGTCGATAGTCAACCCATCCGGCAACACGTGCGTGCTCTCGACGATCGCGCGGTTGCAGAGCACAGTCCGAAAGCCGGCCCTGCGGGCTCGAACCGCGTAATCGGCCAGCAGCCCGCCGAGCGTTTGCCATCCGTCCGCCGAGACCCCGAGATTGCCGGTCAACTCGCGCCGGATGAGCAGGCACGGGGCCAGCATCTCGGGCAGGACGCGGTATTCCGCCTGTTCCGCGAGCACGGAGACGGGCACCAACGACCCGCCGCCATGCCAGCTGTCGGGCGAGACGATGCGGCCGCCGCCTGCGACGCCGATGCGCGGAACCGCGATCCCGAACAGCGGATCGAGGAGCAACGCTTCCTGTAACGCGCCGACCGACTCCGCCGCTGGCGTGAGAGCGCCGGCAACCACCAGCAGCGCCGCGTCTGCGTCGGCAGCCATGTCGAACGCCCACTGCCCCGCCTGTGCCGGAGGCGCTGCCGTGACGCGCCACCCGCATGGCGCGCGGAGTGCGCCGGCCTCAGGAGCGTCCACGAGCACGAGCGCCCGCGTGATGCACGCGCCGAGGACGTCACGGCGCGTGAGCGTGCGCAGCGAAGCGGCGGCCTCGGACGAGCTCTCTCCGCTCAGATCGATCAACGCCACCATCGATAGCGCGTTGTTCATCACGCAGGTCGGGCCGCGGCCTTCATCCCGGCGAAGAAGCGGGCCATGCTCGTTTCGAGCTCCCCGTAGGAGGTCTCCGGCGACAGTTCCACCGCGATTTTCTCGATTGCGCTCGCGTCGAACGGCGATTGCTCCACGGCCAGATGGCGGACGACCGAGTCCGCAAACTCGTGCCAGTCCGTCACTTCGTCCACGAACGGCAGCAGTGACGGTGCGAGCCCGTCGCGGTTGTGCGGCCAGCCGACCACCGGCCGGAGCTGCGCCAGCGCCTCGATCGTCTTGATCTTGAGACCGGTGCCGGCGACGGCGGGATTGATGACCACTCGCGCGGTCTGGTACTCCGGAGCCAGATCCGGCACGAGGCCGAGCGCGGTCACGCCAGGCGTTCCCGGCGGAACCGACTTCCCGGCGCCGCCGGCGACGCGCAGCTCCGCGTGGGGCATCGCCTGGCGAACGCGCGGCCACGCGAACTTGAGGAAGTCGCGCAGTCCGGTCACGTTGAGGTGGTTACCCGATGCCGGGAGGAAGGCCACCGGGCGGCGTCGTCCAGCCCGCATCCCGCCGCACCGGAACGTCCACCTTGTTGAGCACCACATCTTTCTCGGGGGCCAGCCGCCTCAGGACCGCGGCGTCTTCGGGGGTCACTGCCATGACAACGTCGCCTCGATTCAGCAGGCGGGCCTCTTCCTCTTCCGTGATCTGCGCGTCCGCGATCCCGTAAGCGACAACGTTAGCCGCCTTCTGCGAGAAGACATCGTGGGTGTGCACGATGCGAAGCGTGTTTGGCCCCAGCCGCGTGAACAGGCGGGTCATGAAGATGTACTGCGCCAGCACCGCGGTCGAGCCGGTGGCTTCGATCAGCCGGCTGACGACAGCCATGAGCGCGTCGTGGCAGTAATTCAGGTCGGGGCCAGGCTCTGAGGAGAAGTCCTCGATCGACGGTGCCGCGGCCAGCGGCGTCAAGACGTCGGGCACGTCACGGAGCCGGAACTCGATCCTGCCAGTCGGCTCGCAGACGACGACGTTACCGAACTGCGCTGCGAGCTCTTCCAGCGCCCCTGGCGCGAGTGGCTCGCTCGGAATCGGG
Source organism: uncultured Acidobacteriota bacterium (assembly GCA_963709325.1). Taxonomy (GTDB): domain Bacteria; phylum Acidobacteriota; class Vicinamibacteria; order Vicinamibacterales; family UBA2999; genus VFZN01. The sequence continues at coordinate 4,498,480 of CAVPVV010000003.1, forward strand.
GCCAGCACCACGACGATGCGATAGCCGCGGTCCTGGAAGTAATGAAGGAGGCGGGACAGCGCGTACTGGTTCCCGGCAGCGACGGGCCAGGGTGAGACGTGGCCGACGCACATCAGGGTCTTGCCGGTCCGGGCCGAGCCTTGGATCTTGAACCGCACGGCCGCCGACCGCGGCGCCTGGCGGCCTGGGCCGACGCCCTTTCGGCCTTCGGATCGGCCGATCGCAAGGTAGTGGGTGAGCGGGTTGACATCCGCTGCCTCGACGTCCGGATTGGCGGCGCGGTAGCGCTCGAGCGAGAACTCGGCAGAAGGATCGCGGCCCTCGCGCCATCCATGTTCGATGAAGTGAATGAGCGGGTTGACGTCCCGAACGTCCGGGTTGCGGGCGAGATACCAACGCGGATCGAACCACGGGTTGGGACGAAGGCCGTCTTTCCAGCCCCACCGCAGGAAGTGGACGAGAGGGTTGATGTCGTCCAGTTCCCGCAGGGCCTCGGCCTGCGAAAGGTAATAGGTCGTATCGAACAGCGGGTGCGGATCGACGCCCTCCTTCGCGCCGAATTCCAGGTAATGCTGCAGCGCGTTGACGCCGTTCTTGCGGACGTCCGGGCGCAGTTCCCAGTAATAGCCGATGTCGAACAGCGGATGCGGCGAGCGTCCCTCGGCTGCGCCGCGACGAACGAAGTGCTCGAGCGGATTCTGGAGCGCGACATCAGACTGCGTATCCAGGTAATAGCCCGTCGAGAACAGCGGATGCGGGTCGACGCGCTCGGCGATTGCCGTGGACAGATAGTGCAGCAGCGGATTGACGCCTCTCGCGACAAGGTCCGGCCGCTGGGCCAGGTAATGCGCACCGTCGAACAGCGGATGCGGCGAGGCGCCGGCGCGGCCGCCGAAGCGCACGTAATGGCTGAGCGGCGTCACGGCGTGGACGGATCCTGGCTGCCATTGCGCCAGGTAGAACCTCGCGTCGAACAGCGGAGACGGAGTTCGCAGTTCCCATCCTCCGCCGCGGAGGTAATGGAGCAGCGGCGGTGTCTCCTCGGGAATGGGAGCGTTCTGCGATCGGTACCACGCCGGGTCGAACAGCGGATGCGGCGATTCGTTGGCGGCGTCGCCGCCCAACACGAACCGCGAGACAAGATTGGTCAACGGTGAAGCGCCGGCGACGGCCCGATAATGGGCCGGGTCCAACAGCCCGCTTGCGGCCAGCTCGGTAACCCGACGCCGGAACTCGGGATTACGGAGCCGAATTGCGCCACGCACGAAGCGCACGGGATGGCGGCCGATCCATCGCAGCGGAAGATGGGCATCGCGCAGCAGCTGGCGCATGCGTGACAGACGGCCGCTGTTCTCGGGCGCCGCGGTACCGCCGGTCAGGCCGGCCGCTCGAATCAGGTGCTGGCGCTGAACCTCGGCGAGATCGGCGCGCTGCTGATGCAGCGCTGTCAGCGCCGCCTGGAGTAGACCCGTGCTTCGCTGGAGCAGGCGCTCGGCCCGCGTGGCACGCTCCAACTGTTCGCTGGCATCGCGGACGGCGCGAGCTCTCCTGCGGATCACATCACGCAGCTGACTGGCAGTGGTCCGCCGCGCGGCGTACGAAGCGTGGAGGCGTGCCTCGAGCTGCTGGACCTCGTCGAGCTGGGGTGAGCGCTCCAGGCTCTCGGGAACCGCGCCCGGAAGCGGGTCGTCGCTTCCTGGAGAAGCGGAACGCGGCTCGCGAAGTCCCGTACCGTGCACCGTCGACATCATTGGCCCAAGCGCCGAGTATACCCGGATGCCGCGGCGACTTTCGAGATCCGCCGGCTCGCGCGCCGGTGCGGCCGGGCAACGGAGTGTCTGACGTACTATTGGAGGGCCAATTATCAGACATGATCATCCGCTCCCGCGCGCCACTTCGGCTCGGCCTCGCCGGAGGCGGCACCGACGTTTCCCCTTATACGGATGTCTATGGTGGATACGTGCTGAATGCCACCATCGATCGGTACGCCTACGCGGTGTTGAAGCCGCTCGAGGAGCCGCGCGTGCGGCTCGTTGCCACCGATCAGCAACGCGAGCAGGCGGCGAGTCTGGAGGACATCGGCTCGCTCGATGGGCGGCTGGCGTTGCACACCGCCGTGTACCGACACATGGTCGAGCACCACCACGGCGGCCGTCCTATTCCGCTCGAGCTCAGCACGTTCTGCGACGCACCGGTCGGATCCGGACTGGGATCGTCCTCGACACTCGTGGTCGCCATGATTCGCGCCTTCACCGAGCTGCTGAACCTGCCGCTCGACGACTACGCGATCGCGCGGCTCGCGCATCATATCGAGCGGGTGGATTGCGGCCTGCAGGGCGGGCGGCAGGACCAGTATTCGGCCACCTTTGGCGGTTTCAACTTCATGGAGTTCTATGCCGAAGGACGAGCCCTCATCAACCCGCTGCGGATCAAGGAGTGGGTAATCTGCGAGCTCGAGGCCTCGCTGGTGCTGTTCTACACCGGCGTGTCGCGCGAGTCGGCCCGCATCATTGCCGACCAGAGCGACAACGTCCAGGCCGGCTCGACCCAGGCGATCGAAGCGATGCACGGGCTCAAGCACGAGGCGCTCATGACCAAGGAATGCCTGCTGCGCGGCGACCTCGACGGGTTCGTCGAATCGATGCGCCAGGGCTGGGAGAACAAGAAACGTTCGGCCCGAACCGTCTCCAATCCGCACATCGACGACATTTACAACGCGGCGCTCGGCGCCGGCGCGCTGGCCGGGAAGGTCTCAGGCGCCGGCGGCGGCGGCTTCATGTGGTTCTTCGTTCCGACCGAGCGTCGCATGGAAGTCATCCGTGCGCTGCAGCGCTTCGACGGCCAGGTGAGCAACTGCCATTTCACGCATCACGGCACACAGGTATGGAGGGTGTGATGCGCGACTACATCCGCGAGCAGATCGTGGCGTCGCAGCAGGTAACCTCGGCGCTCACCGATGGCTCGCTGCTCGCGGTGATCGGCGAGGTCGCCACCGCGTGCGTCACCAGCCTTCGCTCCGCCGGCAAAGTGCTGTTCGCCGGCAATGGCGGGAGCGCCGCCGAGGCGCAGCACTTTGCCGCCGAGCTCGTCAGCCGCTTTGCGCTCGACCGCGAGGCGCTTCCGTCGATGGCGTTGTCCACTGACACGTCGATCCTGACCGCGATTGGCAACGACTACGGCTTCGAGCAGCTGTTCGCGCGGCAGGTTCGCGCTCACGGGCGGGCCGGCGACGTCTTTATCGGGCTGACTACGTCCGGCACCTCGCCGAACATCCTGCGCGGGCTCGAGGAGGCCCGGCGGCGCGGGCTCGTGAGCGTCGGGTTCGCTGGCAATCGCGGCGGTCCGATGCGCGACCTGTGCGACGTGCTGGTCGAGGTTCCATCTGCCGAGACGGCGCGGATCCAGGAGGCCCACCTGGTGCTTGGCCACGTGCTCTGTGGCGTCATCGAGCGTGAGTTGTTCGGTGGCGGCGGCTAACCTGACCCCGCTCGGCCGGCCGGCCCTGTTCCTCGACCGAGACGGCGTCATCAACGTCGATCGCGGGTACGTCTGGCGCATCGAGGACGTCGAATTCGTTGACGGGATCTTCGATCTGGTCGCGGCGGCGCGCCAGCGTGGCTATCTCGTCGTCGTGGTCACGAACCAGGCGGGCATCGGGCGCGGCTATTACTCCGAAGCCGACTTCCACCGGCTGATGGCGTGGATCGCGGGAGAGTTCGAGGACCGCGGTGGCCGCATCGACGGAGTGTATTTCTGTCCGTTCCACCCCGAACACGGCATCGGCGCCTATCGGCGCGAAAGCGATTGCCGTAAGCCTGCGCCGGGCATGTTCGTCGCCGCCGCGAAGGACCTGGCAATCGACCTCGCCCGATCCGTGATGGTGGGCGACAAACCGGGCGACGCGAAGGCGGCGCTGGCCGCCGGCGTGGGCACGCGCCTGTCGCTCGGCGTGCCCGTCGAGGCCGATGCGGACCTCGCACTCGCGATTGCCAACCTGCGCGACGCGATTCCCTATCTCGCCTGGTGAGCCGAACGGCGCATCAGCGCGCCTTGAAGTGCCGGAAGACGAAGTGCGGCCAGATCTGCTCGGAGTTCAGGCCGTCGCGTCTGATCGCAAGGTTCTCGACAACTTCGGTTGCGCCAAGGCAGCTCGACACCGTCGCATCGTCAAAGACGACGTAGCCACCGTCCACCATCCACGGCCGGACCGTCTCGTACGAGTAGGCGACCGCCGAGGCGATGTCGCAGTCGACGTGCGCCAGGCGGATGGCGCCGGCGCTCCTCAGGACGGAGTCCGCAGTAGCCTCGAACCGGCCGCGGACGAGCGTGAGGTTGTCGAGTTTCAGGGAGTGGACGTAGGCGTCCAGATCGTCGAACAGCACGTCGGCGAAATCGCCGGCGTTGTGCGCGTCAATCGACTTGTCGGTCGGCGGCATTCCCTCGAACGTGTCAAGGGCAAAGACCCGGGTGCCGGGATGCAGCTGCTGGCAGATGTAGGCCATGAAGATGGCGTTTCCGCCCTTGTACGACCCGAACTCGATGATGTGGCCAGGCGGGAGCGCGTGGAGGAAGAACCGGAGCAGCAGGAAGATGTTCATCCGGTTCTCTTCCGCGACGATCGTTCGTCCGACCGACGCCGCCACGGCTTCCTGGTAGAGAGGGTCTTCGACCACCGCCTGGCGCAGCGCCCCGTACTGGAGCCCCCACCCTCGCTGCGTGCCCTCGTAGACGTTTCGGCCGCTCCTCAACCCCGCGGCCATCCCGGGGATCACCGGCAGATAGGTGTGGGCTCGAGCCGGATCGCGGCTCACGACGTTGGACATGGCGACTCCTCGGCGCAGGGGGTGGGATGGGTTTGCAGCCCTTCGCGCATGCCACGCAGCACGAAGTGCACCAGCGGATTCGTTCCTGATGCGCCGAGCCCGTCCACTTGCTGAAGATAGTAGCTGGTAACGAATTGCGGATTTGGGTCCACGCCCTCCTTCCAGCCGATGTCGAGATAGTGCACCAGCGGGTTCAGACCGGCAGCCCGCACGTCGGGCCGCTGCCGCCAGTAGTGTTCGACGTCGAACAGCGGGTGCGGCGATCGTCCTTCCCTGGCACCGATTCGCACGAAATGCTCGAGCGGGTTCTCGTCTCCCAGCCCCGGATTGCGATGGAGATAGTAGCCGGTCGAAAACAGCAGATGCGGATCCAGCCGCTCGGACCGGGCCGTGGCCAGGTAGTGCAGGAGCGGATTCGTGCCCGGCGCGGGCAGGCGCGGGTGTTGAGCGAGATAGTGCGGCACGTCGAACAACGGGTGCGGCGATGCCGAGCCAAGCCCGCCATACGCCAGGAAATGCGAGAGCGGTGTCGGGTCCAGCGAGGCGTCCGCGGGCCACTGTTCGAGGTAATACCGGCCGTCGAAGAGCGGGTGAGGGCTGAGCGGCGACCGCCCGCCGGACCGGATGTAGTGGAGGAGCGCTGGGTGATCGCCAACCGCGCCGCCGTGCCTGCTGACGTACCAGGTGGGATCGAACAGCCGGTGGGACCGTTCCCGGGCCGCATCACCGTGGAGCACGAATCGGGCGACGAGATTCGTCGTTTCGTCGAGGCCCGCCGTGCGCCGGTAGAAGTCCGGATCGAAGAGGCCGCTTTCAGCCAATTGAGCAACCTGCAGCCTGAACTCCTGGTGGCGAAGGCGGACCGCGCCCCTCGCGAAGCGAAGTGGGTGATGCCACGCCTGCTCCGGCCCCAGCCCGGCCTGGCGGAGCCGCTCGATCGCTCGAGCGAACCGTGACGTCGGCTCGTGCGACGGTCGAATCCAGGCCGCGAACGCGACCGCTCTTTTCGCAGACTCGATGCGAGCGGCTTCCGCCTCGAGTTGCCGTCTTCGGCTTTGCTCGCTGACGGCGCGGCCCTCGTTCTCGAGATCGGCGAGCCTGGCCTGCAGGCGTTTCACCCTGGCACTCCCAGCCCTGACAGCGGCGACGTGCATGACCTGCAGATCGCGAAGCTGCTTCAGCGCCAGTTCACGTTGTGCGACGAGCCGCTGCTGGATCTCCGCCGCGCCGGCGAGTTGCTGCCGGGCTCGCGCCAGCTCCTCCTCACGCTTGGTGGCGCTTTCCAGCTGCTCAGCGAGTTTCTGACGACCGGATTCGTCTTCGGCCCGAAGGCTGTCGAGCGCCCGCGCCAGATTGTCGCGATCGACTTCGAGCGCACCGAGCCGGGTTTCGGCGTCGCGAAGCTTACGCACGCTCTGGTCGCGCTCGGCGTCGAGAGTCTCGGCCTGTAACTGCAACCGGAACGCGTCGCCGAGGCTGTGGAAGAAGCGCCTGACGAGCGCCGTCCCCTCATCATCACCACGGAGCCGGGTCAGCCACCGCACGTCTTCGGCGGCATCGTCTCCGACTGCCAGCACGCCCAGACCGTGGCCGTGGGTGAACTCAAAGGAAGGATAGGTCGCGCGGACGTCCTCCCAGAATCTCCAGGCCCCGAACTCACCTTCGCGAACGTTGACGTCGTGGAACAGCACGACCCCGCGCGCGCTGAGGGCATTACGCCAGGTCTCGAAATCGTGGCGGACGGCGTCGAGCGTGTGAAGGCCGTCGATGTGGAGCAGGTCGATGGAGCCGTCCGAGAATCGCTGGCGCGCCTCGTCGAACGTCATTCGCATCAGTCGGGAGCAGTTCGCAAAGTGGCGCTCGTGGAAGGCCGACCACTCCGTGAATACGTCATCCCCGTAGAAGCCGGCCTGCGGATCGCCCTGCCAGGTATCCACCGCGTAGCACGCCGCTTCGAGATTGAGCGCCTGGACGCCCTGGACGAAGGCCGCGTAGCTGTTGCCGGATTGCGTCCCCAGTTCGACGATGACACGCGGACGCATCGCCTCGACCAGCCAGAACGCAAACGGAATGTGCGTCACCCAGCTGTTCGGGTTGACAAGGCGAATCGGGCGGGTCACGACCATCGGTCGGAGCAGCCGTTCCGCCAGTGACGGAGAAGGCATCTGAATGTCTGGATTCTACGGTATCACCTCGCCGCCGGGGAATGACGGCTGCGTTACCATAGTGCCTCATCGATGCGTGCGTGTGTCACCGGCGGCGGCGGTTTCATTGGAAGCTCCCTCGTCGATCGACTCCTCTCCGACGGCCACCAGGTTGTCGCCTACGACAACTTTTCCACGGGTCAGCGCTCGTTCCTGGCCGAGGCGCTGAATCATCCGGCGTTCCGTCTGGTCGAGGGGGACACGCTCGATCCGGCGACGCTCAGCAGGGCGATGGCCGGGTGCGACGTCGTGTTCCACCTTGCCGCCAACGCTGATGTCCGCTTTGGCACCGAGCATCCGGGCAAGGACCTCGAGCAGAACACCGTCGCGACCTTCCACGTGCTGGAGGCGATGCGGGCCAACCGCATCACGCGGATCGCATTCTCGTCCACCGGCTCGGTCTACGGCGAGCCGCACGTGTTCCCGACGCCCGAGGACGCGCCGTTCCCGGTGCAGACTTCGCTCTACGGCGCGTCGAAGCTGGCAGGCGAGGGGCTGATCGCGGCCTATGCCGCCGGGTTTGGTTTCGAGGGCTGCATCTTCCGTTTCGTGTCGATCCTCGGGGAGCGCTATACCCACGGACACGTCTTCGACTTCTACAAGAGCCTGCGCCGCGATCCCTCGCGCCTCCGCGTGCTCGGCAACGGACGGCAGCGCAAGTCGTATCTCTACGTCGGCGACTGCCTCGATGCGATGCTCCTCGCGATGGCGAAGACCCGGCGCGCCGTCGAAATCTACAACCTCGGCACCAACGAGTACTGCGAGGTGAACGACTCGGTCGGGTGGATCACGGCCCGGCTCGGCGTCTCGCCGGCGCTCGAGTACACCGGCGGGGAGCGGGGCTGGGTCGGCGACAGCCCGTTCATCTTCCTGGACACCGCGAAGATCCGGGAACTCGGCTGGCAGCCGCGGCTGACGATCCGCGAGGGCATCATCCGCACGGTCGACTACCTGCGACAACATCCTGGGCTGCTGGACGAACGCGAGTGATGGCTGATGAAGCCGCCTGTCACGTCTGCGGAGCGCCGACCGCCCTGGTCGGTGACCGCACGTCGGCTTTCAGCGGGCGGGCCTACCAGGTGCGGCAGTGTCCCGTCTGCTGGTTCAGCTTCGTTGCCAATCCCTGGACCGACTACGACCAGATCTATTCGGAGGCGTACTACGAGGGACGCGGCGCCGATCCGACTGTGGATTACGGGTTCGAGTTCCGAAGCCCCGAGGCAGCCGTCCGGCAGTACGAATGGCGTGGCCTCGATTCGGCGGTCCGCAGCATCGTTCCGGTCACATCCGGCACCAGGTGGCTCGACTTCGGCTGCGGCAACGGTGGACTGGTGAGATACCTGCGCGCGGCGGGATGCGAGGGAGCGTTCGGGTACGATACCGGCAGCATGGCGGAGGTCGCCCGCACCGCGGGTCTGCCCATTCTGACCGACGAGCGCCTCGCATCGGCCGACGGATCCTTTGACATCGTCACGATGGTCGAGGTGATCGAGCACGTGCCCGAGCCGCTGCCGCTGCTCGGCCGGGTCCGCCGGCTGCTGAAGCCGGGTGGATTGCTGTTCCTGACAACCGGCAACGCAGCTCCATTCCGCGGCCGGCTGCTCGATTGGTCGTACGTCAGGCCGGACGTTCATGTCAGCTTCTTCGAGCCGTCGACGCTCGCTCGCGCGCTCGAAGCGACGGGCTTTCGTCCGGAGTACAGCGGATGGCGGCCGGGACACGCGGACATCATCAGGTTCAAGGTGTTGAAAGCATTTCGAATGCGCAGGACGAGTGTGTGGGAGCGGATGCTCCCGTGGTCGCTCATGGCCCGCGTTGTCGATGCGCGGCTGTCGGTGAGCGGCCATCCGATCGGGTGGGCGCGCTGATGGCGAGAACGGCGCTTGTGACCGGAGCGGCGGGCGGACTGGGTCGCGCGATTGCCACGCACCTGGCCGGCGACGGCATTGATCTGGTCCTGACCGGACGGAGCACGTCGGCATTGTCGGAGCTCGCCGACGGCCTGCGTACCCGGTGGCCCGAACGCGATGTGCGATGCGAAGCGTGCGACCTGGGACGCGAGCAGGACGTTGCCCAGCTGATGGACCGATTGTCGCAGCAGGGCCGGTCTCCCGAAATCGTGGTCAACAACGCGGCCGTCCAGGGCCCGATCGGGCCATTCGCGTCGAACGACTGGGCGGCGTGGGCGGCAACCGTCGGCGTGGACCTCCTCGCGCCGGTGCGCCTTGCGCAACTGGCGCTGCCGGCGATGAGCGAGCGTGGCTGGGGCCGAATCATCAACATCTCCGGCGGCGGCGCGACCGGGGCGCGGCCGGATTTCAGCGCCTATGCCGTGGCCAAGACCGGCCTGGTCCGCTTCACCGAGACGCTCGCCCACGAGCTGAAGGGCAGCGGCGTCACCGTCAACGCGGTCGCGCCTGGCCCGATGAACACGAAAATGCTCGACGAGGTGCTGCAGGCCGGTCCGGAGCGTGCAGCCCGCGAGTATGCCGGCGCCGTTGCCCGAGCGCGCGAGGGTGGCGTGCCGCCGACCGCGGCGGCTGCGCTGATCGCGTGGCTTGCGTCGGATGCCTCGGAGCCGATTACTGGCCGGTTGCTGAGCGCGGTGTGGGATCCGTGGGAGCAGCTTATCTCGCACGCGGCGGTGCTGGACGGGTCGGATATCTACACGCTGCGGCGGATCGTACCGCGCGACCGCGGTCACGAGTGGGGGGACCGGTGATGCCCGGCGTGGCCATTGTCGGTTGCGGCCTGATTGGCCGCAAGCGAGGGGCGGCGCTGCCCGGCGGCCACCTCGTGGCATGCGCCGATCTCGACTACGCGCGCGCCGAATCGCTCGCCAACGCGAGCCGCGGTGGTGCTGTCGCGGAGCGCCACTGGGAAGCTGCGGTCGGGCGCCACGACGTGGATGTCGTGGTCGTCGCGACGACCAACGACGCGCTCGCGAAGGTGACGCAGGCGGCACTCGACGCCGGTAAGCACGTGCTGGTCGAGAAGCCTGCGGCGCGGAACCGCGGCGAGTTGCGGCCGCTGATCGAGACCGCGCGCCGGCGGCAGCTGCGCGTGCGCGTCGGCTTCAACCATCGCTACCACCCGGCGCTGCAGAAGGCCCGGGAGATCGTGGACAGCGGGGCGATCGGACCGCTGATGTTCGTTCGCGGCCGCTACGGGCACGGCGGCCGGCTTGGCTACGACACCGAGTGGCGCGCCAACCCGGCGCGGTCCGGTGGCGGCGAGTTGATCGACCAGGGCGTGCACCTGATCGACCTGTCACGCTGGTTCCTCGGCCCGTTCACGACCATCGACGGATTCGCGGCCACCTACTTCTGGAACATGCCGGTGGATGACAACGCGTTCCTCACGCTGCGAACCGCCTCTGGCGCCTGCGCCTTCCTGCACGCGAGCTGCAGCGAGTGGAAGAACCTCTTCTCGTTCGAGATCTACGGTCGCGACGGCAAGCTCGCGATCGACGGCCTCGGCGGGAGTTACGGCGTTGAGCGGGTCACCTGGTACCGGATGCTGCCGGAAATGGGACCGCCAGAGACCACAGCCTGGGAGTATCCGCGCGGTGACAACTCGTGGGCGCTGGAGTTCGCGGCGCTGGTCGAGGACATCCGCGCCGGTCGCGAGCCGAACCCCGGCCTCGAGGAAGCCGAGGCCGCGCTCGAGGTGGTGGAAGCCATCTATCGCCGCTCTGGATACCCGATCGGGTGACCGCGATGCTTCTGCCTTCTGCCTTCTGCCTTTTGCCTTGACATGATCATCACCCGCAGCCCGCTCCGGATCACGTTCGGCGGCGGTGGCACCGATCTGCCGTCCTATTACCGACAGCACGGTGGGTTCCTGGTTGCCGCTGCGATCGACAAGTACGTCTACGTGACGGTGATGCGCCCGTTCACACAGGGAATTTTTCTCAAGTACTCGCAGCTCGAGCACGTGGAGCGGATCGAAGACGTTCACCACCGCATCATCCGTGAGGCATTGCACGAGCTCGGGTTCCGGACGCCGCAAGTCGAAATCACCACACTGGCCGACATTCCTGCCGGCACCGGCCTCGGTTCCTCAGGCAGTTTCACGACGGCACTCCTCAAGGCCCTCTACGCGCACCGCCGCCGGCTGCTGCACCCCAACGAGCTCGCCGAGCTGGCGTGCGACATCGAGATCAACCGCCTCGGGGAGCCGGTTGGCAAGCAGGACCAATACATCGCCGCCTACGGCGGCCTCACCTGCTTCACGTTCAATCCGGACGGCAGCGTCGAGGCCGTGCCGCTGCGCATGCCGATGGATGCGCTCTTCAATCTCGAAGACAACCTGCTGCTGTTCTTCACCGGCTTCTCACGCAGCGCCGGCGACATCCTCGCCGATCAGAAACGGCGGAGCGAAGGCCACGACGCCGCGATGATCGAGAACCTCCATGCGGTCAAGGAGCTCGGCTTGCGGTCGCGCGATGCCCTGGCTCGCGGCGATGTCCCGGCGTTCGGCGCGTTGATGGACGAGCAGTGGCAGCAGAAGAAGCGCCGCTCCGGTGGGATGAGCAATCCCCACATCGACGAGTGGTACGAGCTGGCTCGCAGGAACGGCGCGCTGGGCGGAAAGCTCGTCGGCGCCGGCGGTGGCGGGTTCCTGCTGTTCTACTCGGAAGATCATCGCCGGCTTCGCGCCGTGATGAGCAAGGCGGGGCTCGAGGAAGTGCGGTTCCGCTTCGACTTCGAGGGGACGAAGGTGCTCCTGGCGTGAGTCTTCCCGTCGCCATCCTTGCGGGTGGGCTGGCCACGCGTTTGCGGCCGATCACCGAGACGATTCCCAAGGCGCTCGTGCCGGTCGCCGGCCGTCCGTTTGCCGAGCACCAGGCCGAACTGCTGCGCGAGCAGCGCGTGACCGATGTCGTCTGGCTCGTCGGATATCGCGCCGACCAGATAGAGGCGGTACTCGGCGACGGCTCGCGGTGGGGTATGCGCTTTACCTACGTGCACGACGGCCCCGCCCTGCTCGGCACGGGTGGCGCGATACGGCGCGCGCGGCCGCGGCTTGGTCGGGCCTTTTTCGTCATCTACGGCGACTCGTATCTCGAGTGCGACTTCAGCGCGGTCGAAAGGGCCTTCGTCGACGGAGCGCGCTCGGGGCTGATGACCGTGTTCCGCAATGAAGGCCTCTTCGACACGAGCAACGTCGAATTCAGCAACGGGCGGATCCTGAAGTACGACAAGCGGCATCGGACACCCGAGATGCAGCACATCGACTGGGGGCTTGGCGTGTTCAGAGCCGAAGCATTCGCTGGTTACACGGAGAATCGGCCGCTCGATCTCGCCCAGGTCTACCAGGATCTGCTCGCGAAAAACGATCTCACCGGCTACGAAGTCACCGAACGATTCTACGAGGTGGGTTCGCCCCTGGGGCTGGCCGATACGGAAGAGCACCTCAGGGCAAAAGGCAAAAGGCAGAAGGCAGAAGGCAAAAGGCAGAAGGCAGAGGGAAAAGAGGCAGAAGGCACGAAATGAGCTATACCGATCAGCACCTCGACGAGGCGATGCGCATCCTGCAGCAGATCGATCGCGCCCGCATCGAGCAGATGGTGTCTGTCCTGGCCGCGGTGCGGGCCAGGGGCGGGCGCCTGTTCTTTCTTGGCGTCGGCGGGAGCGCCGGCAACTGCGGCCACGCGGTGAACGACTTCAGGAAGCTTGCCGGCTTCGAGGCCTACGCGCCGACCGACAACGTGTCGGAGCTGACCGCGCGGACCAACGACGAGGGGTGGGACACCGTGTTTGCCGCCTGGCTCAAGGGAAGCCGCCTGCGGCGCGAGGATGCGGTGTTCGTCTTCTCGGTCGGCGGCGGCAGCCTCGAGAAGAACGTCAGCCCCAATCTCGTGCGGGCCTTGCAGTTCGCGCGTCAGACCGGTTCGACGATTCTCGGCGTGGTCGGTCGTGATGGCGGATACACCGCGCAGGTGGCGGATGCGTGCGTCGTGATCCCGACGGTCAATCCGGAAGCAATCACGCCGCACAGCGAAGCCTTCCAGGCAGTCGTCTGGCACCTCCTCGTGTCTCACCCGACCTTGAAGACGAATCCGACGAAATGGGAGAGTACACGCTAGGCAGGTGCGGCTGGTGCAACGGGTTCGGAAATGCGACCGGTGCGAGTGCGACAGGTGCGATAGGTGGCGCGGGCCGTTTTCCTCGATCGTGACGGCGTGATCAACCGCGCGATGGTGCGGAACGGGAAACCGTATCCACCAGCGTCCTTCGCGGAGCTGGAGATCCTGCCCGGGGTGCCCGAGACGCTCGCACGGCTCCGCGCGGCTGGCTATCGGATCGTAGTTGTCACCAACCAGCCTGACATCGCGCGGGGCGCGACGACGATGGCAGCGGTAGACGCTATCCACGATGCGATGCACAGCACGCTTGGCCTGGACGACATCCGCGTCTGTCCGCATGACGATGCCGACCGCTGCGCGTGCCGGAAGCCGAAGCCGGGGCTGTTGTTGCGCGAGCCGGCGCACGACATGGCCGCGAGCGTGATGATCGGCGACCGATGGCGCGACATCGAGGCGGGCCGCGCTGCGGGATGTGGTGTGACAATCCTCGTCGACTACGGCTACGATGAGCTGGTCCCGCACGAGCCGACGGTGCGAGTTGCATCGCTCGCCGAGGCCGCCGCCTGGTTGCTGGACCGCCAGAAATGAATATTTCCGATCTCCGAACCAGGATCTACGCCGACGGCGCCGAGCTCGACGGCATGCTGTCGATGTACCGGCTGCCGCACATCAAGGGCTTCACCACCAACCCGACTTTGATGCGGAAAGCCGGCCTTACCGACTACCAGTCGTTCGCCCGCCAGGTGCTCGCCGCCATTCCGGATCGACCGATTTCGTTCGAAGTGTTCTCGGACGAGTTTGGAGAAATGGACCAGCAGGCCCGTGAGATCGCGACCTGGGGCGAGCACGTTTACGTGAAGATTCCGGTGTCGAACACCCGCCGTGAGCCTGCCTACGAACTCGTTCGCCGGCTTTCGCATGCCGGCGTCAAGGTCAACGTGACCGCGGTCATGACGCTCGAGCAGGTGCAGGCGGTGACCGACGCTCTGGCCGGCGGCGCTCCTTCGAACATCTCGGTCTTTGCCGGACGCATTGCCGACACCGGCCGCGATCCGGTTCCGCACCTGAAGGCCGCGCTCGAGATCATGAAGGCTGCGCCGGCTGCCGAGCTGATCTGGGCAAGCCCGCGCGAGCTCCTCAACGTCTTCCAGGCCCACGAGATCGGGTGCCATATCATCACGGTCACCAACGACATCCTCAAGAAGCTCTCGCTGGTCGGCAAGGATCTTGGTGACTACTCGCTCGAAACCGTGAAAATGTTCAGAGACGACGCGGTCGCGGCGGGGTTCCGGATTTAGGGTTCTCGGGGTTCTCGGGGTTCGTCGGGTTCTCGCGGAGTTGCCGGAACGATGGGCTCCGGGGTACGCTAGGGGTTTGTCATGTCCAAGCGCGCACTCATAACCGGCATCACCGGCCAGGACGGCTCCTACCTGGCGGAGCTCCTGCTCGAGAAGGGTTATCAGGTTTTCGGCATCGCCCGCCGTCTGAGCGCGCCCAACGAGTGGCGCATCGAGCACCTCAAGGACAAGGTGACGATGATCCAGGCCGACCTGCTCGATCAGCTGTCGCTGATCAAGGCGGTGGAGCAGTCGGACCCGCAGGAGTTCTACAACCTTGCGGCGATGTCGTTCGTCCCGTCGTCGTGGGATCAGCCGATGCTCACCGGCGAGTACAACTCGCAAGGTGTGACGCGCACGCTCGAAGCGGTCCGGCGGGTCAACCCCAAGATTCGCTTCTACCAGGCGTCGTCGAGCGAGATGTACGGCCGGGTCCGCGAAGTGCCGCAGACCGAGCTGACGCCGTTCTACCCGCGCAGCCCGTACGGCGTGTCGAAGGTGTTCGGTCATTACATCACCGTGAACTATCGCGAGAGCTACGACCTCTTCGCGTGCGCCGGAATCCTGTTCAATCACGAGTCGCCGCGGCGGGGCCTCGAGTTCGTCACCCGCAAGGTGACCGACGGCGTCGCGCGGATCAAGCTCGGGCTCGCCGACCACATCGGACTCGGGAACCTCGACGCCTACCGCGACTGGGGCTTCGCCGGCGACTACGTCCGCGCGATGTGGCTGATGCTGCAGCAGGATCAGCCGGACGATTACGTCGTCGCGATGGGAGTCGCCCACTCGGTCAAGGACCTGGTGATGGAGGCGTTCGGCCACGCCGGCCTGGACTGGGAGCAATACGTGCGGACGGATCCGCGCTTCCTGCGGCCGGCCGAAGTGGATCACTTGATCGGCAACCCGGCGAAAGCCAAGCGCGTGCTCGGATGGCAGCCGTCGGTGGACTTCAAGGGCCTCGTGCACATGATGGTGGACGCCGACATCGAGCGGGTGAGCCGCCAGCCGATCGCCGAAGGGGCCGTCGCGCCGCGCTGAGCGGGCCGGCCTGCTCGCTGCCTCCATGCGGGTCGGCCTCGTCATCGTCACCTACAACGCCGAAGCCTGCGTCCGCCGTGCGCTCGACGCGGTTGCCGCTCAGACGCAGCCACCCGATCGCGTCGTCATTCTCGACAACGCCAGCCATGATGGAACCTGCGCTGCGATCCGCTCCGCGATCGCCGGCTGGCGGATTCCGGTGCGGCTCGTTGAGGCGGACGCGAACCTTGGGTTTGCCGCGGGCAACAACCGCGCGGTGGCGCTGCTCGACGACTGCGACCTGGTGGCCTTACTCAACCCCGACGCGTTCCCGGAGCCCGCGTGGCTGCAGCAGCTCGTCGAGGCTGCCGACGCACATCCTGAAGCCGCGTCGTTCGCGTCGCGGCAGATGATCGACGGACAGCCGGGTTGGCTTGACGGGGCCGGCGACGTCTGCCATGTCGGCGGTGTCGTGTGGCGGCACGGTCACGGGTTTCCAATTGAGGCGGTGCCGGAAGCGCTCAGTAGCCAACCGGTCTTCTCTGCCTGCGGCGCGGCCGCGCTGTATCGCCTCGACGACTGGCGCCGTGCCGGCGGGTTCGATGAGCGGTTCTTCTGCTACGCCGAGGACGTCGATCTCGGATTCCGCCTCCAGCTGACGGGCCGTCACTGCTGGTATGTCGCGGACGCCGTCGTCCATCATGTCGGGTCGGCGAGCGCAGGTGTCGGGAGCTCGTTTGCCGTGTACCACGGCCACCGGAACATCGAGTGGATGTTCCTGAAGAACATGCCGACGCCGGCCCTGTTGCGCTATCTACCGCTGCACCTGGTAACGTGGGTCGCCGGTCTTACGCGATTCGCCCTGCGGGGGCGTGGCGGAGATTACCTGCGCGCGAAGTGGGACGCTGTGCGCGGCGCCAGGGCAGCCTGGCGCGATCGGGCCGCCGTGCAGCGCTCGCGATCGATCGGGACGACGGAGCTCCTGTCGCGGCTGGACCGGACCCCGTTGTGGCGCCGGTTCAGGACGAAGCGGACGCCAGCGGAGAGCCGGGAACGGGGACAGCGGCCAGCAGCTCGTTCCTGAGCGCCACGTGGAGGTCGATGCGCGGCGACGGCACCGCGTTGGTCCAGCATTCCCCGAACCGTTCGATGATCTCGGCGTCTCGCCGCTTGCGCCTCTCTTGCAGCCAGGCCCGCCGCCGGCTGAGCTCGGGCAGCATCCTCAGGAAGTCCCCGATGCCAAGCAGCTGCGCCGCCGTGTTGATCGGAATCGATTCGCTGCGCCCTTCGAGGCTGGCCGTGCCTCTGGTCTGCTCGATGAGATAGGCGACACGCCCGCCCGACGATTCCCAGCCGTCTCGAACCTCCCGAATCACGTCGCGGACACTTCCGGCCAGGCCTCGCGCTCCGACCCGCCGCAGGTTCGCGATGGTGCCGTATTGCCGCCGGGCGCCTCGCCGGCTGAGCGCGTACAGCAGCCGAGTCTTGAGCGCCGCAGGCTGCAGCCGCCTCGTGAGCGAGGTCATCGAACGGGGAGCGGTGATGCCATCGTCGGCGCGGCTGAACGGGGTGGCGAGGAGTGCCCGGTCGACGGCGAGCAGCAGGGCCGCTGGCAGAACCGCCTGCAGCGAATCTTCCTCGAGCAGCGAGTACAGCATGCGCAGCGCGTTCCGCTCGAAGGCGCGGACCCGAGCCGGGCTTTCGCTGCCGGACGTGCCGTGGTGGCGGTGATACACGATCGCCTTGGGCGCGAACCAGACCTCGTGTCCGAGAAGCCACAGCCGCCACCCGAATTCGACGTCTTCGTAGTAGGCGAACGTCGGCTCGTCCCATCCGGCGCTCTCCTTGAACGCATCGCGGCGAAACAGCACCGCCGCGCCGCATCCGAAGAGCAGCGGCCGTTCGCTCAGATCGGCGTCCGCGACCGGCAGGTCGTAGCCCTGCGAATAGCCCCGTCCCTCGAAATTCACCAGCCCGCCGGCGAAGTCCACGCGCTCACCGGCCCAGTCCACGATGAAGGCGCCGACTGACGCGGCGTTCCGCCGTCGCGCCACGCCGATCATCTCGTCGAGCCAGGCCGCGTCGACGCGGGTATCGTCGTTGAGGAAGACCAGCCAATCGCCGGTCGCGACCCGCGCGCCGGCATTGTTTCCCCCAGAGAAGCCAAGATTCGCACCGGTCCGCACAACGCGTGCGCCCGGATAGTGGCGTTCGACGACGGAGGTGGGATCCTCGGTCGATCCGTTGTCGACAACGATGACTTCAGTGCGATCTGCCGGCCACGAATGCTGGCGCAGTGAGTCCAGGCAGGCGGGTAGATGCCTGGCGCCGCTGGCGGTCAGGACCACGACCGACACGCGAGGCGGTTCGCTGCTGACCGTGACATGGGCGACCGGGGCGTCGACGGCCACGGGCCGGGTGGGTGCGGGCAGGCCGACCAGCTCCGCAATCCGGAAGTCGCGAATCAGCGCGGCTGCCGTCTCGCCGTACCATTCGGCCGGTTCGTGGAGCCTCAGCGGCTCGGGCATGAGGCGGAAGATCTCTTCGTCGGAAACGCGTCGTGATGCCTGGATTGCGGAGCGCTTTCGCATCAGTGCCGGCATCGCCCGCGCGAAATCCTCGATGCCGATCAGCGCCGCGACCAGCTGCGGCGGAGCCGATACCGATGCCGGCGAGGCCGACCCGAACCGGGCAATGTCGTCGGCGAGCCCAGCGCCGGCGATCGTCCGCGCGATCGTGAGGGCGAGCGCGGTCGAGAGCGTCCGGGCGAGTGCGTCGTCGCCCAGATTCTTCACCAGCATCGCAAGTGCATTGCGTTCATAGAGGCGAAGCCGCAATGCGTGCGCCCAGCCGCCCCAGGTGCCGTGGAGGCGGTGATAGGTGATCGCTTCCGGTGCGAAGACGGTGGCATGGCCGAGGAGGTTCATCCGCCAGCCGAGGTCCACGTCCTCGAAGTACGCGTAGAGGTCTTCGTCGAATCCGCCGCACTGCAGGTAGGCGTCGCGCCGGATCATCACCGACCCGCCGCACCCGAACAGCAGGCGTCGCTCGGGGTAGCGGAGGGACAAGGGCTCGGTGCCCACCGGCTGGCCCTGATCGCGCTGCCACGCGTGGCCGAAGATGGTCGGGAGACCGCCGACGAAGTCGATTCGCTCCCCGTTCCAATCGAGCATCACGGAGGCCGCCGCCGCTGCCTGATGCCGTTCGGCGGCGGACACGAGCGCGGTGAGCCACCCCGCCGCGACCCGCGTGTCGTTGTTGAGCAGCACGACGTAATCGGCCGCGGTCTGCGGCACGGCGCGGTTGTAGGCCCGGCTGAATCCGAGGTTCTGTCCCATCTCGATCACCCGGGCCCCCGGATGCGCGGTACGAACGTAGCGCACCGAATCATCGCCGGAACCGTTGTCGACGACGACGATCTCGACGTTGTCGTAGTCGAGCGCCTCGAGGCTGGGCAGGCAGAGCCGCAAGTGATCGACCCCGTTGTAATTGAGCACGATCACCGCGACGCGCGGACGGACAGGCATGAGCAAAATGGCGAAACCCAGAATTGTAACACCCTCGGTTTTGACCGACAATGAATCGATGCCCGATCTGTCGCTCTATTGGCGCACGTTCATGAAGCGTTCGCCATCCGAGCGCGCCCAGCTACTTCGCACCGCCTGGCTCTGGTTGCGCACCGAGGGGCCGCTCGCCGCGGTGCGCCGCCTGACCCAGGGCGCGCGTCGCGTGAACGAGCGCGATGCCTCGACCGATAGCTACGCCGAATGGTGCCTGCGGCACACGCCCGAGACGCGGCAGCTCGCGGCGATGCGCGAAGCCGCCGGCCAATTCGCCTACCGGCCGCTCATTTCGATCATCACGCCGGTCTACAACACCGAGCCGCATTGGCTGGAACCGTGCGCCCGCTCGGTAATCGAGCAGGCCTACGATCGGTGGGAATGGCACATTGGTAACGACGGCTCCACGCGCCCCGAGACGATTGCCGCTCTGGCGCGGATCGCCTCGCTCGATCCGCGCATCAGCGTGCACGCGCTGCCCGCCAACCGTGGCATCTCGGCGGCGACCAATCTCGCTCTCTCGCACGCTCGTGGCGACTACGTCGCGCTGATGGACAGCGATGATGCGCTGTTGCCCCACGCGCTGTTCCGGATGGTCGAGCGGCTCAATGAACGCGAGACTCCTGCCGACGTGATCTATTCCGACGAAGACAAGCTGGATCTCGACGGCAACAGGTGCGAGGCCTATTTCAAGCCAGACTGGTCTCCCGAACACTTTCTCTCGAACATGTACGTCTGCCACCTGCTGATGGCGAGGCGCGAGCTGGTCGTGGAGGTCGGCGGGTTTCGATCCGCGTTCGACTTCTCGCAGGATTACGACGTGATGTTGCGCCTGATGGAGCGGGCTCGCCGCATCGATCACCTGTCGGACATCGTCTATCACTGGCGGAAGGTGCCGACCTCAGGCGCTGCGGCGGGAGATGCGAAACCGCCGGCACACGTTGCCGGCCGGCGGGCCTTACAGGATTTCCTGGAACGTAACCACATCGCCGGGGAGATCGTCGACGCTGGAACGCCGGGCTTCTATCGCGCGCGATGCCGGATCGAAGGCCGGCCCGTGGTGTCGGTCGTCGGCGGTGCCCCGCCGGCCCTGGACCGCGCCGCGGCGGTGGCCGGTGTTGATATCGAACGCGTACCCAGTCCCGAGCCGGCGACCGGAGCGTTTCTGCTGTTCGGCCTGGAT
The DNA here is from genome assembly GCA_963709325.1 of uncultured Acidobacteriota bacterium. Lineage (GTDB taxonomy): Bacteria > Acidobacteriota > Vicinamibacteria > Vicinamibacterales > UBA2999 > VFZN01. Next base: position 4,518,695 of record CAVPVV010000003.1, read on the forward strand.
CGGCTCGAATGGGGCGATGATGCCTGGCTGTTGGCCCTCCTCGAGCCCGCCCAGCTGCCGGGGGTCGCGGCTGTCGCGCCGATGCTCGTGGGCGAGGATGGCCGTATTCGTGAAGCCGGCTTCACGCTGGACCCGCAGCATCTCGTGAGAACGCCGCTGTCCGGATGCGACCCGGCTGACGGCGGCTACTTTGGCAGCACGCTGGTGCTTCGAAATGTCGCGGCGGCGGGTGCAGCCGGATTGCTGGTCCGGCGTGATGCCTTTGCCCAGGTCAATGGGTTTGCTCCCGCCCTGCGGGGGCCGGACGCGCGCGCGATCGATCTCTGCCTGCGCCTCCGGGATGCGGGGTACCGCGTGGTGCACACACCATGGGCCCGTTTGGTCGATCGCCGACCGGTCCGAAGCGAGGCGCCGATCGGATCGGAGGACGCGGCATTGCTTCGTTCGACGTGGGCGGCGGCGTTCCAGGCGGACCCGTACCACAGCCGCCACCTCGCGACCGAGTCCTTCAATCGCGTCCGAGTCTGACCGGAGCGTCGATTACGCGAAAGTGGGGAGCGCGTCTACTTCTGCCAGGCCAACCAGAGCGAGCCCTGATCGGGTTCGAGGTTGTGTCGCGATGCTTTCAGGGCGTAGCGCACGATGGTCTCGAGCTCGGTGCGATCGTAGAAATGATGCCAGTGGGTATGCGCCCCGGTGAGCTGGCGCTGGATCTCGGCGGCGAAATCGTGACCGCGGGCCACGAATTCCCAACCAAGCAGGTGGACCACCGCCGTGCCGCGGGGGCGAAGGCATCGGTGCATCTCCAGCAGCACGTTGTACGCGAACGGCTTCGGGATGTGCTGGATCGCGGCGACTGAATAGAACACGTCCACGGCGCCGTCCGGCCACGGAAAGTGCACGCCGTCGTACTGTTTGAACTGAAACTGCTCGGGCGAGAGTTTGTCTCGACGCAGGCGAGCCTGTGCGTGGGCGATCATGCCGGCGGCGACATCGAGCCCGGTGATCACGGCAGCGCCACACTGTTCTGCGACCGCCTGCATGATGTAGCCGACGCCAGGTCCGACTTCGACGATCGTGTCGCCGCGCTGCACACTCAGCCACGGCGCCGTCTTCAGCACCTGCCGCGCGTAACTGCGGGCGCGATCGTGGAGCCGATCCAGAGGGGCACCGTCGTGGATTCTCGCTTCGACCGATTCCAGGGTTTCGCCGGCCGCATCCCAGGTCTTGAACGCGTCGTCCATAGGTCTCGGCCTACACGTGCGCCATGCCGGCCAGCTGCTTGAACACGCGGATGTTGTAGTAGCGGTCCTGCTCCATGTCGCCGAACTCAGCACGGTGCTCCATGATCTCCGCAACCATGTCCTTGACCGAGTATTGCGGCTCGAACCCGAGCTCCACCTTGGCGCGCTCGCAGGTGACCTTGTAATTGCGGAAGTCCTGCACGTTGCGGATGTCGAGCCGAATCCGCTGGTGGGTTTCGCGCTCGAGCTCTTCCTTGACGTAGTCCGCGACCTGGCCGACCGTGAAATTGCCGCTGGCGACGTTGAATACGCCGCTCAGCTTGTAACTGGCCTGGACCGCGCGCGTAAACGCGGCGACGTCGTCGCGGATGTCGAGCAGCGGCCGCCAGATCGACGGGTTGTTGACGGTGATCGTGCCGCTCGTCAGCGCCGCCTTGATCATCGTGTTCACGATCAGGTCGAACCGCATCCGGGGCGACCAGCCGCACACGGTTCCCTGGCGCAGTGCGATCACCGAAAACGCGTCGTCCTGAAGCTGCAAGGCCGCGCGCTCGCCCTGCAGCTTGGAAATCCCATAGGGGTAGCCGCAGGTAACCGGATCGTCTTCGTTGTAGAGCTGATCCTCGGTGTAGCCGTACACCGAGCACGACGACGCGTAGATGAGGCGGCGGACGCCGGCCTTCTTGGCGATGAAGGCGAGATACGCAGGCAACGCGCCGTTGGCGACGAAGTTCTGAGACGGGCTGAACTCGGCCATCGGGTCATTCGACAGCCCTCCCAGGAAGATGATCTGGTCGAAGCCCTTGAGGTCGGCTTCGGTCACCTCGAAGAGCTCGCGCTGCTGCACCGGAACGTCCGGCGGCAGCTGGTTCCCGAACCAGAGCTGGTCGATGACCGATACGTCGTAGCCGCGTTCGACGAGCGCCGGCACGAGCCGCGAGCCCACGTAGCCGGCGCCGCCCGCCACAAGCAGTCTCATGGTCTTCAGTCCTTTTCCTGCACGAGTTGCTGATACCGCGTCGTGTCGAGCGACGTGTCGACCGGCGCCACGAAGGTGACCTCCTTGAGCGACAGCGGCTCGATGGCCTTGGCTGGATCGAGCGAGCGTGCGTACTCCATGACGGTCCGGCGAGGCCCGCCGACGTGTACGGTGCCACGCGCGCCGCTGGCAATCAGCCGAACCATCTGCTCGGCGGTGTCCGACACGCTCTGGCGTGACGTCCACTGGTCCACGAACGCTTTCGGGTAGGGAAACACATCGGGGCCGAAACTGGTGCGGATGATCAGGTGATCGGGCACCATTCGGACAGCGCACTCGCCGCCGAGCTTCGACCACGCGTACTTGTTGACGGGATAGACCGGGTCGTCCTCGCGATACAGTCCCTGGTCACCTCTGAAAACGTAGTCGGTGGAGATGTAGACGAGCATCGCTCCGCGCTCGAGACACACGGCCGCGAAGTTGGCGGTGCCGATGATGTTGGTGGCGATGGCCCGCGCCGGTTCCTGATCGATCTTCGGCGGCGAGGTGAAGGCCGCGGCATGAATCACCACGCGGACGTCGCCATCACCGAGTGCGGCGCGGATCGAATCGGCGCTGCGAACGTCACATTCCGTCGAGGTCGGAAATCGCGCGTCGTGCAGGAGGCGGCGGAAGGCACCGCCAAGCAAACCGGATCCTCCGGTGACCACCGTGGACCGTGCGTTCAGGTTGGTCATTTCAGCACTGTCCGTAAACGAAGTTCTGCGCTCGGGCGTCGGCCTGCCACGCCGCCAGGCTCAGCCCTGCGGTGTCCTTGTCGCTGATGATCGCGCTTCCCGCGGCCAGCGCATCGAATTCCCTCTTGAGCGACGGATCGCAACCCGACCAGTCGAGATCGGCGGCGACTGGCGAGATCCCGGCTTCGCACCCGGCGCTGTACTCGCCGCTGCACAGATACTCGATGCGCGACGTCTCGGTGAAGAAGTTCCCGTGCGCGAATCCCGGCGGGACCCAAATCCACTCGCTGTGCGGGACGTCGTCGCTGGCAGGCAGGTCATGGGCGGCGATGCGCCCGAAAGTGGGGGAACCGAGGCGAATGTCGAGGAACAGGTCGACCATGCGGCCGGACACGGTGCGAACCAGCTTCCCCATGAACGGGTTCCACTGAAAGTGGAGGCCGCGGATCACGCTGGCGCGCGACCAGCTCTCGTTGATCTGCGGCAACGCGACGCCGCGCAGGAAACCAACCTCGGGATGGGTGTCGAAATCGCTGCGGCGGAAGGGCTCGGTGAAGTATCCCCGGTCATCGACGAAGCGCGCGAAACGAATGACCTTGACGTCGGAAAAGACGAGCGGCCTAACGGATAGAATTTTCATGCAGGTCGGGGGACATTATGACAGAGCCATGCCCCCCGACCGAAGCCGGCCGCGCGTTACGGGACGACGACCGTGATCTGGTTCGATTCCGGACTGGCCCCGGCGCCGTTCACCGCCTGTATCGAAACCACGTAAGTGCCGGGCGGCGCGGATGCGCTGACCGATGTGCCGCCGACCGGCAGCGATGCGATCACCGCCGGCGATCCCGGCAGTCGAGCCAACACGACATAACCAGTCGGCGCACCCCCGCTGGCGGGCGGCGCCCAGGTGAGGCTGACCACGCCGCCATTGACCGACGCCGGCGACAAGGTCGGCGCACCGGGTGCGGCTGGCGCGGTCACCGCGAACGCCACCTCGTTCGACGTCGCCGAACCGGCCGCGTTCGAGGCGACCACCCTGACGTAAATCGTGACGCCGACCGGCGCCATCGCCGAAATCGACTGGCTCATTCCCATCGACGCGACCGCGAGATTCGACGCACCCGGGCTCGTGCCCGCGTAGATCGTGTAGTTGGTCGGCGTGCCGCCGGATCCCGGTGACCACGCGAGCGACACGGGATTGCTCGACTGTGTCAACCGCAGCGTCGGAGCTCCGGGGGATGTCGCCGGTGTCGAACCGACCGACACGGTTCGCGTGTCGGAGGCCATGCCCGGCGCGCCGTTGGGAGCCAGGCTGCGGATCCGCAGGTAGTACGTGCCATTCGCGATCGATCCCGAATACGACCCCGCGCTCGGCACGACCACGGTGAACGCACCCGGATTGAACGAGGGATTGAACGCGGCGTCGATCGCATAGCCGCCGACCGGTGGCCCACCGGCTGGCGCATCGAATGACACGGTCACGACGTTGCCGTTGACCGTGGCCTGGAAGTTCTGCGGCGCCAGGGTCAGCTGCGTCACCTGGAATGGGATGTCGGCGATTCCAGTCAGCATGCCGGTGATCGACGACCGGGCGAATACCTTCAACACCCACGGTCCCTGCTCGAGACCGGCGTCGGTGATGCGGAATCCGCTCTTGTGGTAGGGCGACAGGGGATCGGAAATACCGTCACACCGGATGTCGGTACCGGTCAACGGCGAATATTGCAGCGTTCCCGAGCCCAGGCCGAAGCCGAGCGCTCGGACCGTGCCCGGTGGCGTGTTGACGACGCCGCTGCCAGCGATTGCGTAGACCGCAAGGTCGTCCATGTTGACGCCGGCGGCGTTGCCCGCGTCGTACGCGCAACCGGTGATCGTGAACGGGAACGGGACCAACTGATTCGGAGTCGGCGACGACACGGAGACCTGCGGGTTGGAACCGCTGACCGAGTAGACGACGATCGGTCCCGTGGCATACGCCCCGGACACCTGCTGGACGCCGGCTCGCGTCTCGGTCACCTCCACGTAGATCGAATAGCGGCCCGGTCCGATGCCGCTCGCGACAGGATCGAAGTTGTAGCTCAGGACGGCGTTCGGACCGACCCCGTTGATCGCTCCGAGGAGCGTGCGGCCGGTGCGCTGCGGATACGTTTCCGCGTAGACGCGAGCCACGTAGCTGCTGCCCGCGGTATCGGCATCGGTGAAGCCGTAGCGCACCGCGAACTGCTGGCCGAGCGCGACCTCATCAGGTGCCGTCAACGTCACGTCGTCGATATCGAACGCGGTCGGCTGGTCTCCGAACTCGAACGGGTCGATGCGGAAGAAGCGAAGGCTCCGCGCCGGCCACGGCGTAGTCGGGCAGTTCGGCAGGCACTCGGTCTCGATGCCGCCGTTCTGCGCCGTCAGCGACGCGAGATCGATCGTGTAGGTGTTGAATCCGGGCCACACCCGCATGTCCTGGGATTCGGTGATGGACGTCCCGTCCGCGTAGGTCTGCGACCCCCACATGACCCGCGCCATCGATCCCACGCCCAGGTCGTAGGGGCGCAGGATCCGCAGTGAGAAGGTGAGGTACTGGTGGCGCCGGCCGCTGAGCGGAGGAATCGCGCCGTTGAGGAACTCCAGAGCCGGATCACCAACCACGCCAGCGCTCGACGCGCGCAGCATCAGGCTCCCGGGCGCCGCCCCGGGTCGATCGCTCGGAATCAGACCGCACCCGCCACCGGCGCAGGCGCCCTGGGTGACCGACACGTTGAAAATCCGCGCGATGTCGGTCGCCTCCTGGAAATCCCAGCGATCGCCGCCGCGGTTGAGCGCCGCGTAATCGGTGTCCGGCGCGCCGGTTTCGTCCGGGTCGATCACCGTCACCGCCGGCGGTGCGTTCACCGTGAACGGCGTCCCACTCGAGGTGCCATTGCCGCACGACACGCGCAGTGTGTAGGCGCCCGGAGGAAGCACGCCATAGTTGAAGCTCCGCTGACTGTTGTTCCCGGACGAATCGGTAACCGTGTAGGTAACGCCCGCGCTGTCGGTGACCGCGAGGCTGTTGAACGCGGAGCACGAGGCCAGGTCGACGGTCATCAACGCAGCTGACGGGCTCGCGTTGGAGGCCGTCAGGCGGACCCAGTCGATCTCCACTCCCTGCAAGGTTGCGGACGAGATCGGGTCGATCCGTAAGCCTTTGACGAGGGCTTCATTGGTCCACGGTGCCGGCGTCCCTGTACACCCGCTCCCGCCGCATGCGGGGACGAGCTGGCTACCGCCGCTGCCGGCCTGCGCCAGGTCGAAAACGTACACCTGCTCCGAGGTGCCGCTTGGGATGGTTCCCGGAAAGACGAGCCCTCCACCGCGGTTCAGGTAATTCGGCGCCGTGTAGCCGTCGTGAGACCAATACGCTACCAGCTGCTGGCCCGCGGGCGCATTGCTGACGCGCATCTTGATCGCGAGCTTGCGGTACCGCGCGGTGTCGATCGGAAACTTGGCGCCGCTCCGACCGGGATTGATCGCGGTGGCGTCCGGGCGGGCGAGGAGCATGAGTTGCGCGTCTCCCGATCCCTGAGCGCTGAAACGTCCCGCGCCGGTGTTGATGAAAGCGGCCCCTGTTCCGTACGTCCGCCACGTGTCGGGGGTTGGGCTCGCCCAGCCGCCGAACTCGTCGGGATTCGGACTGACATCCTCGACGTTCGAGAAGTCCCACGAATCCTGCAGGACGTCGCTGGCGAAGTCAGGGCCCGCACGGAAGATCTGGCCGCTCGACGGCGAGGTGACGACCGGCTGCGCCTGAGCGGCGCTGGCGGCACTCAGGCCGAGCAGCACGACGATTCCGCGAAAGACCTGTGAGCCCCTCATCCGTGTACCTTTTTCGTCTCTCGCCCAGGGTCACCTGTCTCGTGATGAGACAGAACCATGCACCGATCGCAACCTCAGCGATGTTTTTGCAAGGGACCTGCCACGAGGAGACCGACGAGCACGATCGCGCCGACGGCGGCGGCAGCGACCGAGACCGCCCAGCGCGCGGGACGATACACGAATCGCACGATCCACGTCCCGGCGCCCGGAATCCGCACGCCTTTGAACGCATGGTTGACGCGGAAGTAGGGCGTGGGCACCCCATTCAACGTCGCCTCGAAGTCCTCGGCCACAAACGCCTCGGAGAGAACCGCCACCGCCGATCCCGTCGTATTTACACGGAATTGCGTCGAGTTTGGCGTGAACGCATAGTTTACGGCCGGGATTACAAGACCGTTCGCGGGCAGGCCGCTGATCAGCTCGCGGGCCTCCGCGTCGCGCTCATCCACCGACGCGAACGGGCCCGTCGACTCGCGAAGCCGAGCCGCGAAGTCCGCCGGACCGACGTGCCGAGCGACGCCTTCAGCGGCAAAGGCGCGCGGCCATGCCGATTCCCGTGCGACGGCGCGCAGCAGATCGCGGCGCTGCATCGGCAGCACCTGGCCGCGAGGCGCCGCGTGCTCGACTCGGGCCACCGCGAAGCGCACGTTGATCATGTCGAGGAATCGATCGACCCCGGCCGGGTGATGAGCGTGCACGATCGTCCGCCAGCGCCAGTCGGTCCGTTCGATCAGTGCCGCGTCGGACAGGTCCTCGATCGCCGCGAACCGCAGGGCGTCGGGGCTGCCGGCGCTCTCCAGGTGCCACAGCGCCTGCGTGCCTGGGAACATCACCGACTCGATCGGCGTCACCCGGAACGGCTCCGGGCCGGCGCGGTCCGCGATCGCCTGGAGAGCCGGCGAAGGCCGGTCGAGGTCGGCGCGCGCTCCCGGCTGGATCAACATGGCATCGAGGGCCCCGACGCCGGTCCGGAGCTGAAGCCCTCCGGCTGCCACCGCGATGTACGCGCAGCCGACCAGAACGAGCGCGCTCGCCGGAGTCAGAGGCCATCGAGCCGCGAGCGTCAGCAGCACACCGGCGGATGCCATCACGCTGAGTACCACGACGAGCGTGCCGAGCTCGGAGGGCCCGCCACGAGCCAGGGCCACGGCGCCCGCTGCCCAGACTGCACCGATCACGGCGGCGACGATCGGCCGCGGCTGGCCATCGCGATCGAGCAGCCAGGCCACGCCGGCACCCGCGAGGAGCAGCACCATCGGGATCGTGGCCGAGAGGCAGACGTTGGCGATGTGGTGGATGTTCCCGATCAGCGGCACCTGCGCGAGCCACGCCTCCGGCACGGCGCCGAAGGCGATCCCCGAGAACAGCACGGTGGCGAGGGCGGCGCCCAGCACCGGCCCGGAACCGAGGAATCGCCGAATCGAGGCCACCGCCATCAACGCGCCGAGCCAGGCGAACGGGTGGACCCCGGTGCGTACCGTGCCTCGCGCGAGCGTGCCCAGGATGTAGCCGGCCAGATCGTCGATGGTGCCGAGCTGCACGGCCGGCTGGTCGTACGCAGTCATCGATCGGCTTAGCGTGTCGAGGAAGATGAGCCAGTGCGGCGCGGACAGCAGCAGCGCGGCGACCCCGGCAATCGCGAGTGCATCCACCCGCGCCGCCTTGTCCTGCCACCGTCCCGGCCCGAGCAGCAGTCCGCCCAGGCCGGCGACGTGGGCGGCCAGCAGCGCGATCACACCTTCCTTGGGCGTGGTGCCAACCATCTGGAGCACGGTGACAGCCGCCAGGGCCGCCGCGGGCCGCCAGCGCCGCGCGCTTCTACTCGTGCCGAGCCGCGCGTAGGCCCAGAGAATCCAGGGCGCGTAGATCAGCGAGAAGTACGCCGGGTGATTGAAGCGCGCGGTGAAGTGACCGACGAACGGCGCGACGAACGCCAGGAGGGCAGCGGCTGGCCAGCTTCCTGTCGCCGCGAGCACGGCGGCCCCGCTCCCAATCGCGAACACCGCGCGCGCCACGAGAAAGCGGAGATCCATCGCCAGTCCGACGTCCGGGATCAGCAGCGATGCCAGGTGAAACGGATCGAGGATAAACGTCTGCCCCTGCCCCCAGAGCGGCTCGCCGATGCCGTTGTATCGATTCCAGAACGGCAGCTCGCCGGCCTCGAGCGCAGCTCGCTGCACGGCCGTGTAGGGCAGAATCGCCCACATCATCGCGCCGACATCGGCGCCGCGAGCGAATTCGGGGGGCAGGACGGCGGATCCGTAGCTGTACGGCGCCTCGTCGTAGAGCATGAACACCGGCCCGTTCTCGGGTGAAACGAGGCTCTGGCCGAGGACCAGCGGGTACATCGCAGCCAGCGTGCCGAGAATCCCGGCCGCGACCGTCGAGGCCCGCGCGTGCGTCGCGGCCCAGGTTCGCGCCGATGTCCACAGCTGTGCCACCCATTGCGACCGGTCGAGCAGCGCCCATCCGGCGAGAATTGCGAGCAGCACTATGACGAACCATCCGGCCGCGCCGGCGATGTCGGGATGCGCCGGCTCCAGCATGATCGGCTGCGGAGGGGTATAGAGCAGCTGCGGGTCCTCCGCATCGTCTTCAACGGTCACCGTCACGCCGTCCGCATCGACCGGCCCGAGGCTGGCCTGCGCCGCGACGGTCAACCGCGCGAGCGGCAGCGGCACGATCTCGCGACTCGAGCTGTTTACGATCCGCATCCGGTGAATGCGGGTGTGCCCGTCCCGGACGCCCGGATCGAGGCGCAGCAGAGAATAGACCCCGTATCGAAGCGGCAGGGATAGCGTTTGCCGGCCATCCGCCAGCGCAATCGGAAGTGGCGCCGCATCCTCCTCGCGGATGCCGAGGCCGCGATCGTAGAAGACCTGCATGACACCGCCGGCCGGAGCGGTGACGTCGATCTCGAGCCGCGGCACCGGCGCGTCGTCCAGCGCGGCGGCTTGTGACGAGAGGGCGACGAGCGACGCAACGACGACGGCAAGTAATAGGGGAGGAACCCAGCGCCCGAGCACGACAACGCGCACGCGCTGAATTGTAGTGTGTGCAGAGTTGTTACACTACGGGACGCTCATGCTCGCGCCCGAGCCGTCGGCCGACCAGCCGCGGATGTCAGCCTGCCCGCTCTGCGGGCACGACCACCTCGTTTACCAGTTCACGCATGACATCACGCCGATCGTGAGGTGCGACGGCTGCTCGCTCCTGATGCGGAACCCGCAGCCATCGGACGCCCAGCTGGCGGCGATCTACACCGACACCTATTTCATCGGTGCGGCCGCGGCCGGCGATCGCAGCGACGAGACATTCGCGCGCGAGGTCGACGCCCTCAAGCGCGCGACGGCTTCGGCGTACCTCGATCGCATAGAGGCCTATCGCGGATGGTCGCCGGAGACGCGGATCGGCCGGAAGCTGCTCGAGGTCGGCAGCGGCCTCGGCAACCTGCTGCTGGAGGCACGCGCGCGCGGCTATGACGTCACCGGGGTCGAGTACGCACAGGCCTCGGTGGCCCGCGCCAACGCCCGGATCGGCGAGCACGTCGTCGTCCAGGGCACAGTGGAGTCGGCGCCGCTGTCCGAAGGGGCTTATGACGTGTGCATCTTCGCCGACGTCATCGAGCATACCCGCGACCCGCGGGCCGTGGTGACGCGCGCCTGGGATCTGCTGGCCCCGGGCGGCACCCTGTTCGTCGCGATCCCGTCGCTCGACAGCTGGTCGGCCCGCTGGATGAAGCAAAGCTGGATGGAGTTCAAGGCCGAGCACCTGTTCTATTTCGACCGCCGGACACTCGAGTCGCTGATCGTCCGCGCCGGCTTCGAGCGGGTGCGGATCGAGAAGGGGCGGAAGACACTGAGTCCCGGCTATGTCATTGCACACTTCGATCGGTTTCCCGTCCCGGTGATCTCGCCGATCGGACGGGCCGCCGGGGCGCTGCTGCCGCCGGCGCTGCTCCACCGAAAGCTGACGGTCGTCGCCAGCGGCATCGACGTCCTTGCCGAGAAGTCGGCGACGGGGCCGATCGACCGGCGACGGCCACGCCTCTCGGTGATCATGCCGGTCTTCAACGAGCGATCGACCTTTACCGAGGTGGTCTCGCGCCTGCTGGCGAAGGACATACCCGGCCTCGACCTCGAGCTAATCATTGTCGAGAGCAACTCGCCCGATGGTACACGTGAGGACGTCCGGAAGGTCGAGGCCCATCCCCGGGTTCGCGTGGTCTACGAGGAGGCGCCGCGCGGCAAGGGACACGCGGTCCGCGCCGGGCTGGCCCGCGCTACCGGCGACTTCATCGTGATTCAGGACGCCGACCTCGAGTACGACCTCGACGACTACGAGATCCTGCTCGAGCCGTTGCGCACCTTCCGCCGCGCGTTCGTCCTGGGCAGCCGGCACGGTCGCAACCGGACCGCGTGGAAGATGCGCCACTTCACCGATCAGGTGTTCGTCAGCCAGGTGATGAACTTCGGCCATGTCTTCTTCACCATGCTGTTCAACGTGGTCTACGGCACGCGGCTCGGCGATCCGTTCACGATGTACAAGCTGTTCAGGCGCGACTGCCTGTCGGGGCTGACCTTCGAGGCCAACCGCTTCGATTTCGACTGGGAACTGATGGCGAAGCTGGTCCGGGCCGGCTACATCCCGCTCGAGATCCCGGTGAACTACACGTCGCGGTCGTTCACCGAGGGCAAGAAGGTGAGCTTCTGGCGCGATCCGCTGACGTGGATCCGCGCCTGCTTCAAATACCGCTTCGTCACGCTCGGTAAGTAAGCGGCGCGTTCAGGAACCGGTCCGGCGCGCCACCACACAAAATGCCGGGCCATTGGCGTGGTCGGGCTGCTCGAACGCGATCTCGATGTGATTCAGTCCGAAATGGCGGAGCGCGGCGAGGATATCGTCGCGGGTCAGCCAGTGCGAGTAGGGGCGGCTGCCGCCGCAGAACCCCTGGGACCCGAGCGCGGCGCCGTAGTCGTGGCGATACAGCCGATGCGCGAAGCCGTCGTGGCTGGCCTCGGTGCCTGCGGTGACGCGGTGGGCCGTCCGCGTGGTGCGGCCGAGCAGCGCCTCGTCGTAGTAGTGGGTCCAGAGGAACAGCGCGTCGCTGACCTTCGCCAGCGAGGCCAGTAACTCCACCGGCGTCACCATGTGATAGAGCACGCCGGAGGCGAACGCGACGTCGAACCGCCGATCCGGTTCGCGCAGGTAGGCGGTGAAGTCGCCGCAGACGAACCGTGCCGCCCGCAGGCCGAGCAGCTCCTTGACGACCAGGCACTTCAGGTAGGCGCGCCTGTTGCCCTCGATGGCCAGGACTTCGGCGGCGCCAGCTCGGTCGAGCATGTAAGTGTGGCCGCCCTCGAGCGGGCCGAGCTCCAGCACTCGCTTTCCGGCCACGCCCCCGAGCCGTTCGATCGCCCACTCGACCCGTGCATCGTCGAAGAGCAGGGCGCTTCCGGCAGTCAGGTGGTCGAGCGGCGGCGGGAGCTTCGAGGCCCACTCGCCGGCAAAGATGTCCAGCGCGTGCTGCGGCGACGGCGGAAGGGTGACGTAGGCGTCAAGGATCGACGCACCGCCGGCGGCCGGCGCTCGCAGCGATCTGAATCGTGCCAATGCCGTCCGTATCCGCAGCATGCCCATGTCTGTCCTGAATTCTACGCTGGCGACCCGGCTGGCCCGACCTCGGCGCGTGCTCCAGCCGCTAGGCGTGCGCAAGCGTCGCGACGGCTGCCAGGGTGTTGTAGAAGGCCAATCGATCGCAGCGGACAATCCCGCAGCGCAGGAACTCGACGCCGGCGGCGTGCGGCGCAAGAGCCGCAGCGAGGCTGTGTTGCGTGAAGAAGTTGACGTGGCTGGCCTCGAGCAGGTGCCACGGGACCACGCCATGGGCAAACCCGCGAGGCAGCGCCGACATGTCTGGCACCGTAATCAACAATCGTCGGCGCGCGATCCGGGCCATCTCGATCAGCGCGGCGCTGGCATCGGGCAGGTGCTCGAGCACCTCGCTGCAGGCGACGCTCGCGAACTGGCCCGTGGCAAACGGCGACGGGAGCGCGCCGCTGTAGAGGGTCACGAACGGGCGGGCCGCGTCGAGCAGGTGACCGGTAATCCGGTCCTCGTCGAGCTCCAGGCCGTACGCCTCGATGCCCTCGCGGCGCAGCGCGCACACCAGCGCCCCGGCGCCGCAGCCGAAGTCCAGGATCGGAGCCGGCAGCTGCCGCGCCAATGCCAGGATCTCGTCCGACACCTCGTGCACCGGCGCGCCGACGGAGTACACATCCTGGCGCTTGAGAATCGTCGAGTGCGTGTGCAGGGTTCCATACGGCGGAGCGGTCATTGGTGGCAGCGTAACGGTGAGGGCCTGGCGTCCGCCGACGAGCAAGGCAGCGGTCGCCGACGACGCCCGCGGGTGCAAGGTCCATTCGGCGACGGCGCCGGGAAAACCCGAGGAAGCCTTGGCCGCGTCGAGGTCCGTCCGCGGCACGCGGAACACGTTCGCCGGTGGTCGGGCCTCACCGTCACACTTCAGGCGCAGGGCCTGTTCGAATGCCGCGAGATCGGCGCTCCAGCCTTCCACGGTCAGGAGGCCTCCGCTTCCGATCTCGAGGGCATCGATCGCGCCTCCGGGCACGCGTATGTCGAGTCGGCGCGGCGAGCGGCGCCGCCTGAAGGCTCGGTACTCCTGGATCGGCCCAAGCCAGCGTCGAAAGCGGCGTCTGACGAATTGCTCGATCGCGCCTCGTGCGAATCGCGACGGCGGCGGCATCCGCCGATTGTAGTCGACCCGTCTCACGTGGCCGCGGGCGACGCGCCCGCGGCAATCGCGGCGACCCGCGCACCAATCGCCAACGACGAGGTGAGGCCTGGCGAATCGATGCCGGCCACCTGGAGGACCCGTGAGTTCAGCGAGTCGCGGCGGATCATGAAGTCGGCGAACGGCTGGTCCGGTGGGCACAGCTTGGCCCGGATCCCGGAGCTGCCCGGCTGCAGGTCGGCGAGAGTGATCGCCGGCAGCAACGCTCGAGTCTCTTCGAGGAAGGCGTCGAGCGGCAGTCGATTCTCCTCGTAGTCGTCCTTGCCCTGCTGATAGCGAATTGTCGGCCCGAGCAACACCGTGCCCCACGTCGTCTTGGTGAGATGCACGCCAAGACCGTGACCCGGAGCATGCGGCACCGGGTACACCAACCCGTTCACCAGCCCCCTGCGCGACGGCGCCAGCTCCGCGTATTCGCCGCGGCACGGATAGATCGTGAAGCGCTCGCCGCCGAGCAACCCGCTCACTTCGTCGGCATACAGCCCGGCCGCGTTGACGACGGTGGCGGCGGCGATCGACTCGTGGGGCGTTTCGAGGACGATCCGATCCGCGGAGGGTTGTGCGCCGAGCAGGGGAGACCCGGGCAGCACCGCCACGCCGGCTGCTTCGGACAGGCGCTGCATCGTGCGCACGAATGCCTCCGGCTCGATCCGGCCGGTGGTTGGTGACCAGAGCGCGGCCATGCCTGCGACGTGCGGCTCCCGCGCGGTGATGAAGGCGCGATCGACCAGTTCAACCTCAACGCCATTGGTGACTGCGCGAGTGGCCAGCGTCTCGAGGGCGCCCACCTCGTCGGCGGTTGCCGCCACGATCAATTTGCCGCATCGATCGTGCGGCAGGCCGTGACGGTGTGCGAAGGTATAGAGCCGTTCGCGTCCTTCCACTGACAGCGCCGCCTTCAGGGAGCCGGGAGGGTAGTAGATGCCGGCGTGGATCACCCCGCTGTTCCTGGTGCTGGTCTCGTGGCCCAGGCGGACGTGACGTTCGAGCAGACACACCGAGGCGCCGCCTTCGGCAAGGGCCAGTGCGCTTGCCAGTCCGGCGACGCCGCCCCCGATGACGGCAACGTCGATCTCTGTCATCGCCGACTATCATCCCTGCCTCGGGCCGGGACGCGCAACCGGCCCGGCTGCGGTTTGCACGAGGCGGCCCGACCGAGTACCGATCGAACGCTTGTGACAGTTCCGTTGCTCGATCTCAAGGCCCAGTACGCTCCTCTCCGGCAGTCGCTCCTCGAAGCGCTCACCCGTGTCGCCGACAGCCAGCGCTTCATCATGGGCCCCGAGGTGGACGCGTTCGAGCAGGAGGTCGCGCATGTCGTCGACGTGCAGCACGCGATCGGCGTGTCGTCGGGAACCGACGCCCTGGTGGCCGCGCTGATGGCCCTCGAGATCGGCCCTGGCGACGAGGTCGTAACCAGCACGTTCTCGTTCTTCGCCACCGCCGGCAGCATCGCGCGCGTTGGCGCCCGCCCGGTTCTCGTCGATATCGATCCCGAGACCTTCAACATCGACGTTATCGCGGCCACGCGCGCGTGCACTGCGCGGACCACGGCGCTGATGCCGGTCCACCTGTTCGGCCAGTCGGCGGACATGAGCGCGATCGTGGCGCTCGCCTACGAGTACGACCTCAAGATCATCGAGGACGCGGCCCAGGCGATCGGCGCGACCGATCACGGCGGCAAGGTCGGCGGCCTCGGCAATCTCGGCTGCTTCTCGTTCTTCCCGAGCAAGAACCTTGGCGCCTTCGGCGACGCCGGCCTGGTCACGACCAACGACGAGGCCCTGGCCCACAAGCTGCGGTTGCTTCGGAACCACGGCATGGAGCCGAAGTACTTCCACAAGATGGTCGGCGGCAACTTCCGCATCGATGCCATCCAGGCCGCGGTGCTCAGCGCGAAGCTGCCCCACCTGGCGGCGTGGACGGAAGGGCGGAGGGCCAATGCCGCGCGGTACCGCCAGCTGTTCGCCGACGCAGGCCTGGCCGGCACCGTGACGCTGCCGTCGGAGCGGCCGGACCGCTATCACATCTACAACCAGTTCGTGATCCGCGTGCCCGATCGCGACGGCTTGAAGAAGCATCTCGACGGTGTTGGGGTTGGAACAGAGATTTATTACCCGGTGCCGTTTCATCGGCAGGAGTGCTTCGCCGGCCTCGGCTACAAGGCCGGGGATTTCCCTCACGCCGAGAAGGCCGCCGCCGAAGTGCTGGCGATTCCGATCTACCCCGAGCTGACCGGCGACCAGCAGCAATACGTGGTCGAGCAGATCGCGGCCTACTATCGGCCGCGGACCTGACGGCCGATAATCTCGACGCCATTATCGGGGCCGCGACGGCCCAAGACCTCAAGACCCAGGACCTCATGGATCTGAAGAAGCGACTCGAAGCGAAGCAGGCCGTGGCTGGTGTGATTGGCCTCGGCTATGTCGGGCTGCCGCTGGCGATCGAACTGGCCCGCAACAACGTCAAGACGATCGGCTTCGACGTGGACATCAGGAAGGTGAGCGAGCTGGCCGCGGGCCGCAGCTACATTCCCGATGTTCCGTCGGCGCACGTCGCCGAAGCCGTCAATACCGGCCTCCTCACCCCGACGACCGATGCCGCCTCGCTTGCTGAAGCGGACGTGATCGACATCTGCGTGCCGACGCCGCTCCGCAAGACGAAGGATCCGGACCTGTCCTACGTCGTGAAGGCAGTGGAAACGACGGCGTCGGTGCTGCGCCGCGGTCAGCTGGTGATCCTCGAGTCCACCACTTATCCCGGCACGACCGATGAAGTCGTGAAACCCGCACTCGAAGCCAAGGGACTCAAGGCCGGCGAAGACTTCTACCTGGCGTTTTCACCCGAGCGTGTCGATCCCGGCAATCCCACCTTCCAGACCCGGAACATTCCCAAGGTGGTCGGCGGCTACGATGCCGCCAGCACCGAGGTGGCGCGCGCCTTCTACCAACTGGTGGTGGAGACCGTCGTGCCGGTGACGTCCACGCGCGCGGCTGAAATGGTGAAGCTGCTCGAGAACACGTTCCGCGCGGTGAACATCGGGATGGTCAACGAACTCGCGCTGATGTGCCACCGCATGGGCATCGACGTGTGGGAGGTGATCGACGCCGCCAAGACCAAGCCGTTCGGCTTCATGCCCTTCTACCCGGGGCCGGGGCTGGGCGGGCACTGCATTCCGATCGATCCTTTCTACTTGTCGTGGAAGGCCAAGCAGTTCAACTTCGAGGCCCGTTTCATCGAGCTCGCCGGGCAGGTCAACGGCTCGATGCCGGAGTACGTGGTCAACCGCGTCGCGGAGGCGCTCAACGCCCATCGCAAGCCGCTCAACGGCTCGCGGGTACACGTCCTCGGCGTGGCCTACAAACGCGACATCGACGACGTCCGCGAGTCCCCGGCGCTCGACATCATCGAGCTGCTGATGCGTCGCGGCGCGGCGGTCACCTACTCGGATCCGTTCGTTCCGGAGGTCGATCACGGCCCGCACCAGATCACCGGCATCCCGGTGGCCGACGGTGCCGCCACCGCCGACTGTGCGGTGATCATCACCGACCACAAGGCGTTCGACTACCCGTCGATTGTCGAGACCTTCCCCTTGATCGTGGATACGCGCAACGCGCTCAAAGGAATCAGGAGCGACAAGATCTTTGCTTTGTGACAAAACTCCCGACTCGCGCATTGTTCTGGGACATTGACGGCACCCTGCTGGTCACCGGCCGGGCCGGAATGATTGCGTGGGAGGAGGCGTTCGCCTCGGTCAGCGGCGGCCGCGCGTTTCCGGCGGTGCGGCCCGACGGTCTCACCGATCACCAGATTGCAGCGTGGCTGCTTGGTGGCGAAGCGCAGGGGAGGCGCGATGTGCAGGCCACTGCCGCGGCGCTGGTGCGGGCCTACGAACAGGCGCTGGGCGGCGCACTCCCGCAAAGACAGGGGCGCGTGCTGGACCAGGCCCTGGAACTGCTGCAGTGGCTGCGCGGAGAGCGGCCGCAACTGATTTCGTGGCTCGTTACCGGGAATACGCTGTCCGGCGCAACCGCCAAGCTGCACCACTACGGGTTGATTGACTTCTTTCGCGCTGCCAGTCACGGCGATCGAGCCGCTCTTCCACCGCTCGTCGGATCGTTCTCGTCCCGAGTCGAGCCCCGCGCCCACATCGTCCGCCGCGCACTGCAGATGGCTCAGTCGAGAGTTCCAGGACTGCGCGCCGCCGAGGTGCTGGTGATCGGGGATACACCGCACGACATCGAAGGGGCGCATGCTGTGGGCATTCCGGTGCTGGCGGTCGCCAGCAACACGCATACGCTCGACGATCTCGGCGCACACCGGCCGTGGCGGCTGTTCTCGACGCTGCCAGCGCCGGCGGAGTTTGCTGTTCTCCTCGACGCAACGAATTGAGCGCGGTGCCGCCTGCCGCGGGAATTAGGGTTGCGGACGCTGTCGCGCCACCGCTGCGACCAGCGTCGCCAGCGTGACGGCGATCGCGGGATCCTGGATGGGATAGCCGACGATCAGGCTGCAGCCAAGGCCGCACACCATCACCCGCAGCACAAGATCGACCCCCTCCACGCGTCCGGCGAAGACCGCCATGACGGTGAGCCCGGTCAGCCACAGAATTGGCAACAGTCCGATCAGTCCCTGTTCGGCCAGCGTGTGCCGCCAGAGGTTCTGGGCATTGTCGGCGGGAATGGCGCGACCCAGCGCTCGCTGCGCGTAGCTCGTCGATAGGCCCGTGAAGCGGCCAATCCCGACGCCCATCAGCGGATGCTCGCCGATCGCGGCGGCGGCGGCCGTGCCGTAGCCGTCGCGATTCCAGAACAGCTCGTACACGACGTCGCCGATCGAGGTCTTCGGCAGCGCGCCAATCAAGCGCCCCAGCGGCGTCGATGACTCCGCTCGCGGCGCCAGCAGCAGCACGCCACCGAGCAGCAGAACGACGGAGCCGGCGCCGGCCAGCAGCACCGTGCGGCGCGACCACCCCAGAGCATGCGTCAAGAGAAGGAGCAGCGCGGCGGCACCAGCGCTAAATAGCAGCAGGGTCGTCCGCGCGCCCGACACCCACGCGGCGATCCAGAGCGGCAGCGACAGCGCCGCTCCGAAGAATGTGGAAATTATGGATGTGGCAAACACGGCGACGGTGATCGGCGCCCACAAAGCGGTTGCCACCCCCATCGGATTCGCGTCGCCCATCAGGCCGGTCGCGCGCCCGAGCGAGTACCACGGCTCTCCGCTCAGCCACGCGAGATCGATGGCGCGCTGATACAGGGCGGCGCCGGCCGTGACCAGCGCGCTCAGCATCAGCGGCAGATGCCACGATTGCAGCGGCAGGCCATCGTCTCGGAACGTCTGGGTGTGGCCCGGTTCGGCGAGCAGCCGGTCCATCCACAAGGCCAGCGACATCTGCAACGCCGCATTCGTGACGACGGGCCCGGCGGCGAGCGACGGGCTCAGCGAGAACTGCAGTTCGCGGGCCGCCACATACGGCCAGGTGAGCGCGACGGTGGTGCCCCACCATGCGAGCGGGATCTTCCAGGGGGCCCGCGCCGTCCATCGGGTCCACGATGCGAGCCCCAGAGCAAGGCCGGCGAACGCTGCCAGGAAGAACGGCATTCCAGCCACCTGCGGCCCGGCAACGAGTCTCGTCACTCCGTACGTGATGTAACCGAACGCGAGCACCAGTGCGGTAGCGGCCGCCGGCAGGAATCGCGCGAGCAGGGCGACGGCGACGAACGTGGCGGCCAGCGCCGCCGCCAACGCTGGCTGTAACTGGAGCGGCCAGAGCCCGAGTGCCACCGCGGCCAGTGTCGACGCGATGACAATCGCTCGCGTCAGCAGAGCCATACGAGGTTCTCGAGGTTCTCGGGGTTCGCGAGGTTCGCGAGGTTCTCGGGGTTCGCGGGGTTCGCGGGGTTCGCGGGGTTTGCGAGGTTCCCGCGCGTCACGGCTTCCATGCCACGACAGCGTAGTCGAGCGGGCCGTAGAGCTGAGTATTCAGCCGCTCCATGTTGCGGTCGAAGGCGTCGGCAAGCGCCGCAAGTCCCTGTCCCTCGGGTCCGGACGATGCCGGGTTCACTTCGCGGGTCGCGCGGGGCGCGAAGAGGAGCTTTTCCGAGTCGGGAAGCGGCGCGCGAGTCTGAATTTCGGCCTCGAGGAACCCCGCCGCGATGACCACGAACTTCAGCGTGTCCGGATGCACGGGGCGGACGTGTGTGAGGTCGCGCAGGTAGCTGGTGAAGAACGCCGACCAGGAGCTGACATTGATCGTCTCGAGAACGATCGGCGATCCCGGCCGCAGAACGCGGAACGCTTCGTCCACGAGTGCCAGCAGGTAATCGGGTTCGAGGTGTTCGACGACCTGCGCCGCGATGAGCCCGCCGAAGCTGCCGTCATTCTGTTCCCGCAGGAACGACACAGCGTCCGCCTCGCGCACGTTCAGGCCTGCGGCGACGCATTGGGCCACCATCTCGTGGTTGAGGTCGATGCCGCGGCCGCTGATGCCATACTCGGCCAGCAACTGCAGGAACTCGCCGCGGCCGCAGCCGATGTCGAGCACGTCCTGGCGGCCGGCAAAGAGTTTCACGTAGTCCATCTGCCGTTCGCGAATCAGCGAGCGGTCGCCTCGAAACAGATCTTCGAACGCCACGTACTTGTGACTCGAGAGAGGATCGGAGGACCACCCGGGTACAGCAGGTGCGACTGGTGCAACAGGTGCCGGTGTTGTAGGTGCGGGCGCGTGCGGCCCGGTGCGGTCTGCCGAAAGCTCGCGGCGTAGCGCCTGCACCGTGAGCTGCATCGAAGCCAGCGAGTCGCGCAGTCCCTCGTACCGTTCCCAGCGCTTCAGCACATCGTCTGAAACACCGCTCAGGGCGGCGGCAAGCCCGTGAACCGTCTTTGCGAGCTGACCGTGCGCCTCGGCGACGTCTTCGCTGATGCGAGTCGCCAGACCCTGGAACTCGTAATCCTTGCTGTCCACGAACGGCGTCAGCTGCTGCAGGAACACGATCAGCCGCGACTCGAACAGCGCGAGCTGATCCGCTTGCTGGCGGACGACGTCGATGACCGTACCAAGGACTTCCGGCACAGCGCGCTGCGCAGCGATGTTGCGGTTGATGTGATCGACGAGGGAGGAGTTGAACGCCTGCTGCTGTTCGAGCGCGGGTCGCACGACCGACACGGCGAGACGAGCAAGCCATCCCCGCCACCCGCCTGGCAGCGGCGCTATGGCGCGCGTGATCTCCCAGCGCTGGTTGAGCGGCGTGACCTGGGTTTCGTCTGGTGCGGCCGAAGACTGCGACGGCCGAGGCAAGACCTGGATGGCGGCGTCGAGGCCCGTCAGCGCATCGTTGTACCGGCGATCGGCCTCGTGCCGTTCCTGCTTGAGCCGCGTCAGGTCCGCTTCGGAAACCGTGCGGACAATCTTCACCGGCCGACAACCCCTTCGAGGGGGCTGCTGGCCGTCGCGTAGGCCTTTCGCGGAATCCGTCCGGCGAGGTAGGCGAGGCGGCCGGCTTCGACGGCAAGCTTCATCGCTCGCGCCATCGCCACCGGGTCGGCCGCGCCGGCGATAGCCGTGTTCATCAGCACCCCGTCGGCCCCCAACTCCATCGCCACCGCCGCGTCCGAAGCCGTGCCGACGCCCGCATCGACGATCACCGGCACCTTCGATTGCTCGCGGATGATCCGGATGTTGTTCGGGTTCTGGATGCCGAGGCCCGATCCGATCGGCGCGCCAAGCGGCATCACAGCCGCGGCGCCCGCGTCCTCGAGCTTCCGGCACACCACGGGATCGTCGTTGGTGTAGGGCAGGACGACGAACCCCTCTTTTACCAGGACGCGGGTGGCCTCGACCAGCGCAGCCGTGTCGGGGAACAGCGTCTTCTCGTCGCCGATCACCTCGAGCTTCACCCAGTTCGACATGCCGGCTTCGCGGCCGAGGCGGGCGGTGCGAATCGCTTCGTCGGCGGTGTAGCAGGCGGCGGTGTTCGGCAGCAGGAAGATCTTCGCGGTGTCGATATAGTCGAGAAGCGATTCCGTCTTGCGGGAGATGTCCACGCGCCGGACCGCCACCGTCACCATTTCGGCGCCGGACGCCATATGAGCAGCGTGCATGATGGCGTGCGAGGAGTACTTGCCGGTGCCGACGATGAGCCTCGATGAGAACTCTCGGCCGGCAATCACGAACGCGTCAGACATGATCGGAATTGTATCCGGTGCGGCCGGATGCGGCATGTGCTGCGGTGCGACCTAGTCGCCCTAGCCACCACCGACGAAGTTCACGATCTCTACAGCGTCGCCGGCAGCGATCGGAGTGTCGTCGTAGAGCGCTTTCTTGATCACCGTCTCGTTCAACTCCACCGCAACCCGCCGTGCGTCGATCTCCAGATGCGCCAGTAGCCCCGTCACCGTGAGCGGAGACGGGACCGTGGCCGGCTCGCCGTTGAGGATGACGTCCATGGTCTGATCCTAACCGAGAAGCACCGCGTATCGTGTTGAGCCGATTCATCTTCGGCCGGCATTTGAACACCTGTTCTACCGCTATAATAGGGCGGATATGTCCTCGCAGGCCGCCGCAACCGATCCTCTGGGTCTTGCCGGATTCACCTTTGCCGATTTGCATCGGCCGGCCCGGCTGTGGGAGCTCTACCGGCGGTTCATCGAAGAGGTCGCGACAACCGAGCCGGAACTCTGGGCGCAGTGGACGCAGTACCGCGAACTGCCGGAGTCGCTGTCGCCGGTGTCGCGCGGCAACCTCGTGGTGCAGATGGCACCGTACGTCAGCCGGTTTGTCGCCCGCCTGTTCGGTGTCGGCCCGGAAGCGGAGACCCTCCGCTCTACCACCGCTGCCTACGACGATTTGTTCAGGTTCAAGATCGACTTCGTGCGCCGGCGCGCGCTGCCGCTGCTCAAGGGCGGCGCGGGGGTCGCGGCGTCCGAGGCGGAACACGCGTTCGTGGCCGACATTGTCGCGGCCGCGGCGAACTCAGGGGTCGTACCGGTCACCGCCGATGCCGAGCTGGCGATTGCCCGTGCGGGCTGCCGACTGCTCGATCGTGAGGAGGCGGCACGCGCGAGTGGGACCGAAGCTGAGAAGGCGGCCGTAGCAGCGGACATCAATTCGCTCAAGGTCTGGGTGGCGGCGCACGTGCACGACCCTGGTTATCGCGACTGGGTGGTCTTTCGCTTCCCCGAACCGCTCGAGGCCGAGCATCTGGTCCACATCCAGCGGCCGGGACCGATTCCCGAGGTCATCACCGGGCCCGATCCGAAGCTCCGCCGGCGCGACGGCTTCGCGCTCACCGATTCGCGCTACACGACCCGCGAGGTGCTCAGCGAAATTCACTACTGCGTGCTGTGCCACGAGCGTGACAAGGACAGCTGCTCGAAAGGGATCCGCGACAAGAGCGGCGCCGTCACGGAAAACGCGCTCGGCATCAAGCTGCCGGGCTGCCCGCTCGACGAGAAGGTCTCGGAGATGCACACCGCGCGGAAGCGCGGCGACGCCATCGGCGCGCTGGCCATCGTCACCGTGGACAACCCGATGTGCCCGGGCACCGGCCACCGGATCTGCAACGACTGCATGAAGGCCTGCATCTACCAGAAGCAGGAGCCGGTGAACATTCCGCAGGTCGAGACCGGGGTCCTCACCGACGTGCTCAACCTGCCGTTCGGCGTCGAGATCTACGGCTTCCTGACGCGCTGGAACCCGCTCAACATCTCGCGGCCCTACGCCCTTCCGTACAACGGCAAGAACGTGCTGGTGGTCGGACTGGGCCCGGCCGGCTACACGCTGTCGCACTACCTGCTCAACGAAGGCTTCGGCGTGATCGCGATCGACGGGCTCAAGATCGAGCCGCTGCCCGATGACGTCGTCGGCGCGCGCGGCCATTCGCCTCGTCCGATCCGGGCGTGGTCGGAGATCTACCGTCCGCTCGACGAGCGCGTGCTCGATGGCTTCGGCGGCGTGTCGGAGTACGGCATCACGGTGCGGTGGGACAAGAACTTCCTCACCCTCATCCACCTCACGCTGGCCCGCCGCGACAAGTTCAAGGTCTACGGCGGGGTCCGATTCGGCGGGTCGCTGCCGATCGAGGAGGCGTGGGCGCACGGCATCGACCACGTTGCGATTGCCGCCGGCGCCGGGCGGCCGACGATCATCGACATCAAGAACAACCTGATTCGGGGGATCCGAAAGGCGAGCGACTTCCTGATGGCGCTGCAGCTCACCGGGGCTTTCAAGAAGGACGCCCTGTCGAACCTCCAGGTGCGCCTTCCGGCGGTGGTGATCGGTGGCGGCCTGACCGGCATCGACACGGCCACCGAGCTGATGGCCTACTACCCGATCCAGGTGGAGAAGATTCTGGCGCGTTACGAGGCGCTGGTCGCGGCGCTGGGCGAGCCCGCGGTGCGCGGCCAGATGGATGCCGAAGAGCAGCAGATCCTCGATGAGTTCCTCGTTCACGGCCAGGCTGTGCGTACCGAGCGCGCCCGTGCCAAGGTGGCGGGAGAGGCGCCCAACTTCATCGAGATGCTCCGCGGGTGGGGCGGCGTCACGCTGGCCTACCGCAAGCGCTTGCAGGACGCGCCCGCGTATCGGCTGAATCACGAGGAAGTGGCGAAGGCGTTCGAAGAGGGGATTGCGTTTGCCGAGAACCTCTCGCCCGAGGAGGCGATTCCCGACGACTTCGGGCACGTCTCTGCAATGGTGTTCACCCGGCCCGGCCCCGACGGTCCCGAGCGCATCGAGTTGCCGGCGCGGACCGTGCTGGTGGCCGCCGGCACCGCGCCGAACATCACCTACGAGAAGGAACATCCGGGCACGTTCGCCCTGGATGGCAAGCAGCGCTTCTTCCAGGGCTTCCGTGCAGCCAAGAGTGCGGACGGTCGGTTCGTGCTCGAACCTGACGCCAACGGATTCTTCACGTCGCACGACTTCAACGGCAGGTTCGTCAGCTACTACGGCGACAACCACCCCCGCTACAACGGCAACGTCGTCAAGGCGATGGCGTCGGCCAAGCACGGTTATCGTCACGTCGTCGAACTGTTCGCCGACGAGCTTGCGGTGCTCGACCCCGCGGCGCAGCCGTCCCGCGAGGACGCGTGGAAGCGCCTCGTCGCGCGCTTCGACGACGAACTCCTGGCCCGCGTCGAGCGGGTGGTGCGGCTGACGCCGACCATCATCGAGGTGATCGTCAAGGCGCCGGCGGCAGCGCGCCACTTCCACCCCGGCCAGTTCTACCGCCTCCAGAACTTCGAGCGGCGGAGCCCGCACGTGCACGTGGACGATCACGTGTCGGCGATGCTGATGGAAGGGATCGCCCTCACCGGGGCGTGGGTCGATCGCGACAACGGGCTGCTGTCGCTGATTACGCTGGAAATGGGCGTCTCCAGCCGCTTGTGCGCCTACCTGCAGCCGGGCGAGCCGGTCGTGGTGATGGGGCCAACCGGCACTCCGACCGAGATTCCGGAGGGATCGGCGGTCCTGCTCGCCGGCGGCGGTCTCGGCAATGCGGTGCTCTTTTCGATCGCCAAGGCGCTCAAGGCGCAGGGGAATCGGGTCATCTACTTTGCCGGCTACAGGAACGGCGCCGACCTGTTCAAGCGCGAGGAGATCGAATCCTCGACCGACCAGGTGATCTGGGCGACGGACATGGGTGTCGAGATCGCGCCGTCGCGACCGCAGGACGCGCACTACCGAGGCAACATCGTCCAGGCGATGGTCGCCTATGCCGAGGGGAAACTGGGCCCGATCGCGGTGCCGCTGAGCGAAGTCACCCGGATCATCGCAATCGGATCGGACCGGATGATGAACGCGGTCCGGCTGGCGCGCCACGGCGTGCTGCAGCCGTATCTCAATCCCGCGCACGTCGGCATCGGCAGCATCAACTCGCCGATGCAGTGCATGATGAAAGAAGTGTGCGCGCAGTGCCTGCAGCGCCACGTCGATCCCGCCACCGGCCGGGAGGAGTTCATCTTCTCCTGCTACAACCAGGACCAGGAGCTGGACCGGGTGGACTTCGCGAACCTGCACGCCCGTCTTCGCCAGAACAGCGTGCAGGAGAAGCTGTCGAATCTCTGGTTCGCGCACATGCTCGCGGAAGCTGAGCCGGAGCTGGCGCACGTCTGACAACCAGGAACCAAGGAACCAGGAACCAGGAGCCAGGTGCCGATCGCCCGCAATAACGGCGCGCGAAAACTGTAGAAGTACTAGAATCTCTACTCGTAGGTGCTGTTTTCGCGGGTCTTGATGTCCTGATCCTGATCCTGATCCTGATTCCTAGTTCCTAGTTCCTAGTTCCTGCTTCCTGGTTCCTGACCTGATGCTGGCGACCGGCACTCGAATCGACGATCGCTACGAGATCCTCGGCCCGCTGGGCTCCGGCGGGATGGGAACGGTGTACAAGGCCCGGCGGCTGCGGCTGGGGGATGAGGTCGCGATCAAGGTGATCCAGCCCTCGTCGGATGCGTCGCAGGAGTTACACGAGCGCTTCCTGCGCGAAAGCCGCGCTTCCGCGCAGCTGCGTCATCCCGGCATCGTCGGCATTCTCGATTTTGGCGTGGACGCCGAACGGCAGCCCTACATGGTGATGGAGCTGCTCAGCGGCCCGAGCCTGGCCGACGAGATCGCGCTGCTGGCCCCGCTCCCGGCGCCACGCGTCGCGGCCATTCTCAGGGAGGTGGGGACGGCGCTGCAGCTGGCCCACGACCAGGGCATCACCCATCGCGACCTCAAGCCCGCCAACGTCGTCGTCCACCGCTACGCGTCGGGGCAGCGGGTCTACAAGGTGATCGACTTCGGTCTCGCGGTCATCAAGACGCTCAGCAGCGAGACCCGGCTGACCGATCACAACATCTTCGTCGGGACGATCGGCTACGCCGCACCGGAGCAGATTCGCGGCGAGCCGATTACCTTTTCAGCGGACATCTACGCGCTAGGGGTCATCGCCTACGAGATGCTGACCGGGACGCGCCCCTTCGACGCGACCGACAGGATGATGCTGCTCAACCTGGTGCTGACGCAGCCGCCGATCAGGCCAACCGAGCGGCACTCGCAGATTCCGCCGGCGCTCGACGACGTGCTGCTTCGCGCGCTCGCCAAGGAGCCCGCCGACAGGTGGCCGAGCATCACCGCGTTGGTCGAGGCGCTCGAAGTGGCTGCCGGCACGTCGGCGCTGGCCGGCTCCGCCGCCGACAGCAGCTTGCTGGCGCGCTACGACCTCGGCCCCGTGCTCGGGCGCGGCCGGCTCGGAAGCGCGGTCTACCGCGGCGTGCACCGCGCGCTCGGGATCCCGGTCGCGATTCGCGTCCTCAAGCGCGAGGAGCAGCCGAACTGGGAGGCGGTGCGAGCCCGATTCCTGCTGGAGGGTCGCACCTTGCAGGCGGCGCACCCCAGCCTGCTGCAGGTGCGCGATTTTGGCGAAGACGATCGATCGGTATTCGTAGTGACCGATCTCATCGAGGGACCGAGCCTCCGCCAGGCGATCGCGACCGGCGCGCCGTTCTCGTGGGCGCGCGCCCGGGCCCTTGTGCTGCAGGCGCTCGACGCGGTCGCGACGCTGCACCGCCGCGACGGCTTCATCGCCGGCGTCAATCCCGACATGATCCGGCTCACCGACGAAGACGGCCGCGAGCGGATCGTGATGTCCACGGCAGGCATTCACTCGGTGCAGGACGTGCTGGCTACGATGCGCGAGCAGGAGCTTCGCGGGCAGCAGGCGAGCGAGCAGGAGCTGCCCTACCTGGCGCCTGAAGTGTTGATGGGGCGTGCTCCCGACGCTCGGGCCGACGTCTTCACGATCGGAGTGCTGGCCTACGAAATGGCGACCGGCCAGCTGCCCTATCGCGCCGCCTCGCTGCCGGAGTTGCTCGGTCAGATGCTGCTGACGCAACCGATCGCGCCGGCGGCGCGCGGTACCGACATTCCCGCCGCGGCCAACGACGCGATCGTTCGTGCGCTGGCCGGCGAGGCCGAGCATCGTTTCGACAATGCGCGCGGCTTCGCGGCGGCGCTCGGCTGATCGCAGCGCGCCGGACCGCTGATCGAGCGTTGACATCGCGGTCAATCTGCACCATCTTGAAGCCAGCCCTTCGTCCCCCGGCAGGGCCGAATCGATGTCTCAACTTCCGTTCGACCTTCCCGTCGATCGCCCGCTGGACGGCGAGACGCTCGTGTTCACGGGACGGTTGTGGTCGGTGAGCCGCAAGGACGCGCGGGCCGCCGTGGAACGGCTGGGCGGGCGGTGCGACGACGAGGTCACAGCGCAGACCACGATGCTGGTTGTTGGCGCCGAGACCTATCCTGAAGGCGTTCCCGACGATCGCGCGCTGGTTGGAGACGCGACGGCCCACGCCCAAAAGATTCGCCGCGCGTTTCAGCAGAACCTGGATCAGCCCGGACGCGTACGGGTGATCACCGAACGCGAGTTCTGCAGCATGGCCGGCATTCCCGATCTCCAGGATCAACGGCCGCAGCTCTACGGCCAGAAGGACGTGCTGGCGCGCTACTCCCAACTGCGCGAGGACCACCTGCGTTACCTGCAGAAGTGGGGCATCATCAAGCCGGCCTTCCGCAACGACGTGGACACGTGGTACGGGTTTGCCGACCTGACCACCCTCCGCCAGTTGAATACCTCGCTGCAGCAGGGCGGATCGTTCCGCGCGCTCGTCCGCGAGATGCAGGCGACCCGAGCCGGCCAGCTCGCCTTCGACTTCCGGCTCGACGCCCACCAGGCCCGCATCCTCGAACTGCGATCGCGGCGGCGGATGGCCCAGAGCCACGAAACGGTGCCGCAGCTGGCGCAGCAGCACTCTCAACTCGAGGCCTGGGCCGGGGCGGCTACGCCGGAGCGCGTGCTCAGCACCGCTGAGGAATGCTTCCTCACCGGCTCACTGCTTGATGACGGGACGGCCGAGCACGTCGACGAAGCGGCGCAACAATACCGGCGGGCGCTCGACCGCGATCCCGATCTCGTGGCGGCGCTGATCAACCTGGCCAACATCCGCTACGCGAAGGACGAACTGGCCGAAGCGCAGGCCCTCTACGAGCGAGCGATCGGGCTGGACCCGACCTATTTCGAGGCCTACTTCAACCTCGGCAACATTCACCACGACCACGGCCGCTATCTGGACGCGGAGGCATGCTACCGCGAAGCGCTCGGGCTCAACCCAAACTACGCGGACGCGCACTTCTATCTGGCCGTGACGCTGGAAAAGATGGGCCGCTCTGCCGACGCGCGCGTCCACTGGCGAGCCTACCAGTCGCTCGCGCCCACCGGTGAGTGGATTGAACTCGCTCGCGAATTCTCAGACTAGGAACCAGGAACCAGGAGCAGGAGCTAGGAGCCAGGAGGCAGGAGGCAGGAGATTGCCGAATGGCAATTGGGAGATTGGAGATTCTGTTCGATCTTCTAGGTCCTGACTCACTCCTATCTCCTGATTCCTAGCTCCTGCTCTTCACCAGCGATAGTCGTCGCGCGGCTCGTCCTCACGCTTGCGCGTGACTCGCTTGGCCTTGTAGTAGGGGCAGTCACCGCACCACGAGTCGGCGTTGAAGCCCTGCACGCCGGCCATCGGCAGCACGTCGCGATGACCGCAGTGCTCCGGCTGGCCGTTCTCGGCCGGCTTGCGCCAGCGGCAGCTCTGGAAGCGTTCGGTGGCGGATGGATCAAGCGACATGGAAGCCTACCGCCTGCTCGACGGCGCGCCAGGCGCGCTCCTCGGCCCGTGAAACCAGGGTGACCGCGTGCCCGGAGGCCCCGGACCGTCCCGTTCGCCCGACCCGGTGGACATAGGTGTCGGCGGTGTCGGGCACCTCGTAATTGATCACGTGCGCGATCCCCTCGATGTCGAGGCCGCGCGCGGCGATGTCGGTAGCAACCAGCACGGGGTGCTTGCCGGAGCGGAAGCCCTCGACCGCGGCCAGTCGCTCGATCTGCGATCGGTCGGCGTGCAGCGCTGCCGCCTTGATGCCGCGAGCCTGGAGGTTGCGCGCCACCCGGTCGGCGCCGATCTTCATCCGCACGAACACCAGCACCGGCCCGGTCGCGTCGCGCCGGATGAAATGGGCCAGCCAGTCGATCTTCTCGCTGACCTCGACCACCTGCCGCTCGTGGCGGATGGTGCGGGCCGCGCCGCGCTGCCCGACCTGGACGAACCTCGGCTCGTGCAGCATCTCGGTGGCCATCCGCAGAATTTCACCCGGCAGCGTCGCGGAGAAGAGGAGCGTCTGCCGGTCCGGCGGCAGCGCGGCCAGGATGCGCTGGACGTCGGGCCAGAAGCCCATGTCCATCATCCGATCGGCTTCGTCGAGGACGAGCACCTGGACGCGCAGGAAATCGACGGCGTCGTGCCGCATGTGGTCCATCAGCCGTCCGGGCGTAGCGACGACAATGTCCACGCCAGCCTTGAGGGCCCGTTCCTGCGGCCCCATCTCGACGCCGCCGAATACCGGCGCGGTGGTCACCGGCGCGTGGTAGGTGAGCCCGACCAGCGTGTCTTCGATCTGCACCGCTAGCTCGCGGGTCGGCGCGAGGATCAGCGCGCGCGTGAAGGACTCGCGTGCGGGATCGTGATAGTGCGGCTGTTCGGTGAGCAGGCGCTGGAGGATGGGTGCGGCAAAGGCCAGGGTCTTGCCGGTGCCGGTTTCGGCGCAGGCGACCACATCGTGTCCCGCCAGCGCGAGCGGGATCACCGCACCCTGCACCGGCCGTGTCCCCTCGAAACCGAGATCGGCCATACCGGAGGCCAGCCGCTTGTCGAAGTGAAGCGAGGCGAACGAAATCGGGGCGGCATCCGCGTCGACGGCCTGCCAGAGGAGATCCGGCGGCGCCACGACCGGCGCCACCGCAACGCGCGGGCGCCGGCCCTGCCGCGGACCGCGGGCGGCCGCGCCCCGGCGGTGCGGGCGACGTGAAGAAGGTGTGCGGGCGTTCAAGTGCGTGTAAATGTGAAACTAACGAGCGCGGAAGGTTATGATGCCCCGCTGGGGGTCGTAAGGTGAGATGCCCACCGTGACCCGGTCCCCTGGAACCACCTTGATGCGAAACCGCCGCATTCGGCCGCTCAACTGAGCGAGTACTTCATGGCCGGCGTCGACCTGCACGCGGTAAAGACCCCCGCTGTGCACCGCGACCACCGTGCCCTGCATGTCAATCAGGTCGTCTTTGCTCATTCAGACTTACTGATTGTGTCATGCCCCGGCACTACAAGCAAACGGCGGACCGCTTCCTCCACCTGGCCGGCCAGCGCCGCGTAGTCGTCGCCATGCAGGTGGAGCGGCGCGCCGAATGTCACCGAACAGCGGCCGGGCCGCGCCATCTTCCACGACGGATGCAGCACGCGATCGACGCCGTCCAGGCGCACCGGCACTACCGGCAGCCGGAGCCGCGAGCCGATCATCCCGATGCCGCCGCGGAACGGCTTGATGTCTCCGCTGTTCGACCGCACCCCTTCCGGGAAGATCAAGACTGAGAAGCCGTCGCCGGTCACCTCTCCGATGTAGCGGAGCGTCTGGCGTGCGCCGGCTTCGCGTTGCGGGAGCGGGAAGGCGTTGAAGAAGAACGCGGCCAGGTAGTAGTTCAGCCGGTTCGTGAACACCTGCCGGGCCGAATACCCTTCCGGGAAGAAGTGCGCCTTGAAGAACTCCTTGGCCATGGCTGGCGCGGCACGGGCACGCCACTTGCCAGGAAGCGCCGAGAGAATCACCGGCACGTCGAGGTGGCTCTGGTGATTGGCCGCGAACACGACTGGCCCTTGCAGGCCGTCCAGGTTTTCGAGGCCGTTCACCCGGACCCAGGCGAACACCCGCGCCAGCGGCAGAATCCACGTAGCCAGGCTCGCGCGTCGAATCCATCCAACGATCCGGTTGCGACTCCACCGCGGGAAAGTCCACCGGCTCATCGACGGCGGTCGCCGCGGGCGCCGACTCGAGCAGCGTTTTCAGCTCGGCAAGCGTGCGCGCGCCGGCGAACTTCGTCTCGTCGATGCGCGTCTGGAATTTGTCCTCGAGCGCGACCATCAGCTCGACACGTTCCAGCGAGCTCAGCCCGAGCCCCTCGAGCGTTGCGTCACCGGACACGGCGCGCCCTGCTGTGAATTTCGCGAGCACCGATTCGAGCCCGCCTTCCTGGGAACGGGAGACCGGGGCAGTGCCGCCCGTGTCCACCCATGCGCGAATCGCCGCTCGTTTCAGCTTGCGGGTTCCCTCGGTGCGGGGCAGCGGCCCGGAAGTCCAGACCGACGCTCCACGAATCCGCTGGTGATCGAGCAGGCTGGAATTCGCGCGCTCCACGACCGAGCCCGCGGAGCAACCCGGCTCCAGCACCAAGACCACGTGCACGCGTTCGTCGGGACTCGTTGCATCGCGATGCCCGACCACTGCGCTCTCAATGACGCCGGGCACCGTCTCCAGCACCCGCTCGACATCGTCCGGAAAGACGTTCAGCCCCTCGGGCGTGACGATCATTTCCTTCTTGCGGCCGCGGATGAAAAGCCGGCCCTGGGCATCGAGTTCGCCTACGTCGCCCGTATGCAGCCAACCCTCCGCATCGCGAATCCGGAGGCCGGTTCCTGACCCTTCGACGGGCGCAGGGTCACCCCGAGTAACGGCGGCCGATTCCCGGCTCGGCTCGAAATACCCTTCCGTGACGTTCTCGCCACGGACGAGAATCTCGCCGTCCTCGGCGATCGTCACTTCCACGCCGCCGACCGGCGTGCCGACCGAGCCGGTGTTCGTCTTGAAGGGGTGATTCAGGGTGACGATCGGCGCCGTTTCGGTGAGGCCGTAGCCCTGGATGACCACGAAGCCGAGGCGCTTCCAGAAATCTTCGAGCTCCGGTCCGAGCGGCGCGGCGCCGACCACGAACGCCCAGTACTTGTAGCCGAAGGCGCCGTGGACCTTCCTGTAGCGCCACCATCGTGCCGGAATCGACAGCCCCTGCGGTGGATCGGCCGCGGCCGGATCGAGCCGGATCACGTGCTCGCGAAGCACGTCGAGGATCTTTGGCACGCAGACGATGACCGAGACATGCCACTCCTTCACGCGGCGCACGATGTCGTGCGGGTTGAAGCTGCGCATGAACACGACCGTGCCATCGACCAGCGGCGGAATGTTGGTCGCCATCGATTGGCCGAACAGGTGACTGAGCGGCAGCAGGTTCAGGAAACGCAGCGGCAGGAACGGCCTGGCGTAGGGTTTGTACTTCGCCACTTCCTTCGCGACCGGCACGAGGTTGGCGAGCAGGTTCTTGTGGCGGACCACGACGCCTTTGGGTTCGGCTGTCGCGCCGGAGGTGAAGACGATCTGCACCACGTCCTCGCGCGTGATCGGGCGTCCGGGCAGCGGACCGTCGGCGTTCCAGTCGAACTCGGCGAAGCGCCAGACCGCGCCGGCCGGGAACACCGCTGCCGAGTCGTCGAGCTCCACCTCGTCGCCGGCGACGACGAGCTTCGCCGCGACGATGCCGGCGACCCGGGCGGCGAAGGCGGGCGATGACCGGTAGTCGATCGGGACGACGATGACGCCGCTGATGACCGCGCCCCAGTAGCAGCCGAGCCACTCCGCGGCGTTTTCGCCCCAGAGCAGCATCTTGTCTCCAGGAACGAGCCCGGCCGTTCCCAGCCGTGCCGCAAACCCCCGTGCGGCGCGCGTCACCTGCGCGTACGTAAACCGCCGAACCCGATACCCGTCGTCGTGAATGACGAACTCGCCGCGATGCTGCTCGAGCGAGCGAAACACATCAATAAGGGTGGTCATCCGCCCGCCGCACCTGTCGCACCTGTCGCACCCCGCACCTGTCCCACCCGCACCCGTCGCACCGGCCGCACCCGCGTTTAGTATCATCGTTCGCGCGTGGACACGTCACGGCTGCCGCCCGCCCTCGTGGTCGGCGCTCACTACGATTCGTTCCTGCAGCGGGCGCTCCGGCGGTTCTTCGAGCGCGCCACGCTCGAAGCCGAGGCCGTGCCGTCGCCTTCCTCGGACGGGCGCCTGGCCATCGAGCCGACCTCCGATCCCGGCGCGCTGGTGGTCCGCTGGTTCGGCAACCGCTACGTGCTGCGCGTGCCGCGCCAGCGCCCGTTCACCGAGAACGAAGTGCGGTTTGCGCGGGCGATCGGGACGGTGCTGTCGGCCCGGTTTCACGCCATCCTCCAGCCGCAGGCGATCGTCGAACGGGGCGGCCTGTTTCGGGGCGCGATCGAGGACCGCTACGTTGGAGCTTTCTTCGATCCGTCGCCGTACGCCGCGACGACCAACGCCGGCGTCGACCGCATTGCCGAGGTCATCGAGATTCTCCGCGTCGCGGCGCTGTCCACCTACGAGAACCAGCCGATTTCGACCGGCGTCCTGCTGCTCGGTACCGCTCACGACCCGGTCGGCGAAGAAGGGACCGCTTCGCCCGGGCCGCAGTACACGGGCGCGCTCACCTCGATCAAGAGTTTCTTCCGGCTCGCCGATGGCGTGCGGACGGCGTTCCTGGTCGCCAGGGACGGCCGCCTCGTCGACATCGTGGATGTGGAGCGGTGGGCCAGCCAGGCGTCGGCCGGGGCGGCGCTCGCCGTCCCGTGTGCCGAGGCCTACGCCGCGCATGCGCGGGCGACGCTCACCGGCGGCCACGTTGGAGTGGTGTTGAGCCCGCAACGCGAGATCAAGGTATTTGCCGGCGGGCGAGCAGGTGTTCGCGTTTCGTAATGCCGACTGGCACCTGCTGGACCTCACCGCAAAATATCAGATGTGGGAAACGGCGGTCGGTTCGGGTACGCTCGCGCGGCGGCTGTTCCAGACGGCGCTCGATCTTTCGGACGACCGCGCAGGCGCGCTGTTCGTGGTGCTGAGGCGGCCGCTCGAGACGCTCAGCGAACTGGTGGCGCAGGACGATCGCCTCGACATGGAACCAGTTGGCGCCACCGCGGACATCGACACGCCTTCCCGACGCCATCTCCTGCACGTGCTGGCTGGACGCACCGTCACCGATCTCGATGCTTCGGTGCTGGCGGCGTTGGCCACACTCGACGGCGCGATGGTCTGCGATCGTCATGGGCAGTTGCTGGCGGCTGGAGCGATCCTGCGGCATCCGCCCGCGGCCAGCGACAACGGCGGCGTCGCGGAAGGGGCTCGGACGACCGCGGCGATGGCGGCCAGCCGCTTCGGTCCGGTCCTCAAGGTCAGCGAGGACGGCCTGATCACGTGCTTCGACGGCGGGCGAATCTGGGATATCTGAGATGCCGTTTCCCGTATTCCTGACCGGCGCGACCGGTTATGTCGGCTCGGCGATCCTTGATGCCCTCGTGCGTGGCGGGCACCAGGTGACGGCGATTGCCCGCGACCCTGAAAAGGTTGCGGGGATCGAGTCGCGCGGCGCGACCGCGCTGCTCGCCGATCTCGGCACGCCGGCCCGTTACATGGCGGCCGCGATCGACGCCGATGTCGTGATCCACGCCGCCCTCGACCACTCGCCGCGCGGACCGCAGCTCGACGCCGAGCTGCTCGACCGGATGCTGCCGGCGCTGGCCGATACGGGATCGGCGAAGACCTTCATCTACACCTCGGGCATCTATGTCATCGGTCCGGCGCCCGAGCCAATCGATGAAACCGCTCCCATCGCACCCACGCCGCTCTCGGCGTGGCGGGCGCCGCTCGAGCAGCGGGTAGCGCAGGCGATGACCCTCAGCCTGCGGACGGCGGTGGTCCGTCCGGGCTACCTGTACGGCGGCCGCCGGGGTGTGATTTCGGATCTCCTCAAGGACGCGCTGAACGGATTGGTGCGGGTGATCGGGCCGGGCACGAATCACTGGCCGTGCGTCTACGACCGCGATCTGGGCGATCTCTACGCCCGTATCGCGGAGTCACCGGAAGCCTCTGGCGTGTACCACGCGTGCGACGATGGCGACGAGCAGGTGAGCGAGATCGTCGAGGCGATTGCCGCCCACGTGCCGCAGCGGCCCGACATCCGGAACGTACCGCTCGAGGAAGCGCGCGCGAAGCTGGGGGCGTACGCAGATGCGCTGGTGCTCGACCAGCGGATGCGCTGTCCGCGGGCCCGCGCGCTCGGCTGGACGCCGACGCTGCGGAGTGTGTCGGGCAACGTTGCGCGTCTGCTCGAAGAGTACCGCAACGCCAGAGTCTAGGAGACTATGGGGCTTCGCATCGGTGTCCTGTTGCTGCTCGTGTCTGCTGCCTGCGCGCCGCCGCCGGCGCCCCCGCCACTCGCGCCGCCAGCCGGTCCTGCAGAAGGTGAGATCAACACCGCGGCGCTGGTTGCGCACCTCGAGCTCCTTTCGTCGGACCTGTTCGAAGGGCGCGCCCCGGCCACGCGCGGCGGACAATTGACCGCGGCCTACCTCGCATCGGAACTGGCCGCGCTCGGCCTCCAGCCGGCCGGAGACGATCGCACGTTCTTCCAGCAGGTGCCGATCGTCGAGAGCACGGTTGCGCGGACGTTCACGTTGAGCGTGCCAGGCGCGACCTACCGTTACCTTCAGGACGTCGTGGCGTTCACGGATCTCGAGAAGCCGATCATCCAGGCGCAGGGCGAGGTGGTGTTCGTCGGCTACGGCATCAACGCCCCTGAACTGAAGTGGAACGACTACGCGGGCGTAGACGTGAAGGGCAAATGGGCGCTGATCATGGTCAACGATCCGCCTGCGCCGGCGGACGAGCCGACGCTCTTCGGCGGGCCGGCGCTCACCTACTACGGCCGCTGGACCTACAAGTACGAAGAGGCGGCCCGCCAGGGCGCGGCCGGGGCGCTGCTGATTCACACCGATGAATCGGCCACCTATCCGTGGCAGGTAGTCCAGTCATCGTGGAGCGGCACGCAGTACATGCTGCCGCCGGAACCAGGCATGCCGGCGCTCGGCGTCAAGGCGTGGATGACCGAGGCCGCGGCGCGCGATCTGGCCAAGCGAGGCGGCAAGGACCTCGATGCGCTCCGGAAGGCGGCGTCGGCACGGGGATTCAAAGCCGTACCGCTGGGCATTCGCGCGGCCGCGACGCTGCAGCAGCGAACCGCGCGCAGGACCGCTGCCAACGTCGTCGCAAAGCTGCCGGGCACGAACGAGCAGCAGGGCGTGGTCCTGACCGCGCACTGGGATCACTTCGGGGTCAGGGATCTGCTGCCGGGCGAGCCAAAGGACGCCGATCGCGTCTTCAACGGCGCATACGACAACGCATCCGGCTGCGCGGGAATGCTGGAGATCGCCAAAGCCATGGTTCGTGCGCCGGAGAAGCCGGGACGGTCGATCTACTTCGTGTTTACGACCGGCGAGGAGGCGGGCCTGCTGGGCTCCGAGCACTTCGTCGCGCACCCGCCGATTCCGATGGGGCAATTCGCCGCCAACCTCAACATGGACGAAATCAACTATCTCGGGCCGACGAAAGACATGGTGCAGCTCGGGTCCGACCGGTCGACGCTGGGCCCGATGCTGGAAGCAGTCCTGAAGGAACGCGGCCGCACGCTGGGCACCGACACGTATCCGGAGCGCGGGTACTTCTTCCGGTCCGATCACTTTCCGTTCGCCAAGGCCGGGGTGCCGGCGCTTTCGTTGAGCGAGGCGAAGGAGTTCACCGGGCCGAACGCCGCGGCCCTGCTCGCGAAGCAGGAGGCGTACAACGACAAGGACTATCACCAGCCGAGCGACGAGTACGATCCGTCGTGGGACTTCAGCGGCGGCGTGGACGACCTGAAGCTGATCGCGCAACTGGCCTGGCGAATCGCCGCCGCGTCTGAGATGCCGAAGTACAACGAGGGCGACCAGTTCGCCAACGCGCGGAAGTAGCAGAAACCATAAAGGCACGAAGAGCACGAAGGGCGCACGAAGAGATCCCATGGAAACCCGGACATCCGCCGAATTGGTGACACTCGATCAGATCAAGGCCGCGCGCGAGCGCATCAGGCCGGCGGCTCGCGTTACGCCGCTCATCGAAGCGCCTTGGCCCAGCGACTCCCGACGCCCGGCCCCCGGCTCCCGGCTATTTCTGAAGGCGGAGTCGCTGCAGCCGATGGGCGCGTTCAAGATTCGCGGCGCGTTCAACATGGTCGCGCAGCTCGCGCCCGAGCAGCTGAAGCGCGGTGTCATCACCTACTCGTCCGGCAATCACGGCCAGGCGGTGGCGATGGCCGCCCAACTCCTGGGCGCGCCGGCGGTCATTGTCATGCCGACTACGGCCCCCGCGGTCAAGGTGGAAGGCGCCAAGTCGTACGGCGCGGAGGTCCAGTTCGCTGGGACCACCTCAACCGAGCGCCACGCACACGCCGAGCGCGTCGCCGCCGAGCGCGAGCTCACGATCATCCCGCCGTTCGATCACCAGCAAATCATCGCCGGGCAGGGAACGGCCGGCCTCGAGATCATCGAGCAGTGCCCGGAGGTCGGGGCGGTCTACGTTCCCATCGGCGGCGGCGGGCTGTTGTCCGGCGTCGCGACCGCGATCAAGCGCTCGAAGCCGTCAGTGCGCGTGATCGGCGTCGAGCCCGAAGGTGCGCCGACGATGAAGACGGCAGTGGCGGCGGGCGAGCCGGTGTCATTGCCGAAGACCGGTTCGATCGCGGACGGCCTGCTCACCATCCGCGCCGGCGACGTCACGTTCGCCCACGCTCGTGAGTTCGTTGATGAATTCGTCACTGTGCCGGACGAGGCGATTGCGAAAGCGGTGTCGTGGCTGTTCCGCCACTCGCGGCTGGTGGTCGAGCCGAGCGGCGCGGCGGCGACCGCAGCGGTGATGCTCGGGCTCGGGGACACAAAGGGCGCGTCGCACGTGGTCGCCGTGGTGTCCGGCGGCAACGTCGCGCCCGAGGCGTTCGCTCGATACGTGAGCGGCTAGGCGTCCCCGATTTCGCCCAGCATCACCCGAGCCGAGGCTTCGGCCTCGGCAATCGTGGTCACGAGTCCGTCGAGCTGCTGCTCGTAGACGGCTTTCAGGATTTCACCCATTCGCCGGCCGGGAGGCACGCCGAGCGCGAGTAAGTGGCGTCCCATCAGGATCGCCGCCGGCGGGTGATGCTCGACGCCCAGCGACCGCGCCCGATCGATGAACCAGTCCATTGCCGAGCAGTCGAACGTTCCGGTCCGGCCGTGACAGTCGGCGCGCGCGAAGCGTGTCAGCAGCTCGATATCGACCCGCTCGGCGAGACGCCGGAATGCGCCGTCGCGGACCGTCTCCTTGGCCTTGTAGAACGCGCTCGGCCGCAGGTGCTCGGCGACGAGGCCGAGGACCTGGGCGCGCACATTCACGCCGTCCATCGTATGGACGTTGAGCCGGTCGAGTATTGCCGTGGCCGGGCCGACGCCGGCGGCCTCATGGCCTGGCGACTTGATCCGTTTGTCGATGACAGCGGTCGTTGCTGGCTTTCCCAGGTCGTGACACACCGCGCCGAGCATGACAATGGCCAGCGGCGCGCGTCCGAGATCGGCATTCAGGCGGCGTGCATTGTCGATCACCATCAGCGTGTGCGTCCACACGTCGCCTTCGGGGTGCCACTCCGGATCCTGCGGGCAGTCGTAGAGCGGCACCATCTCGGGCAGCAGTTGCTCGACGACCCCGAGCTCGCGCGCCAGCGCGAAGCCAATCGAGGGGCGCTCGGCGACGAGCAGCAGTTTCTCGAACTCGCCCCAGATCCGCTCGGCCGGCAGATCGTCGAGCGCGATGGCGCGGCAAATCTGCGCGCTCAGCGGCTCCAGCCTGGCCTCGAACCGGGCGGCGAGCTGCAGCGCGCGCAGCACCCGCAGCGAGTCGTCGCCGAAGCGCTGCGGGTCGACGACCCGAAGGACATGGTGCGCAAGGTCGTCGCGCCCGCCGCAGGGATCCAGGTAGTCACCGGTCAACGGGTCCCAGGCAATCGCGTTGATCGTGAAGTCGCGCCGGCGGGCGGCCTCCTTGAAGGACATGAACGGATCGCCCTCGACCGCGAACCCCTTGTGCCCGCGTCCCGTCTTCGACTCGCGGCGGGGGAGCGCGACGTCGATGGTCCCGAGCTTGAAGACGGGGAACGCCTGGCCAACCGGCTCGACTCGGCCCAGCTCGGTGAGAACCGCCGGCAACTGGTCCTGGCCAATCCCGTACACCTCGAGGTCGAGATCCTTCGACTCATGCCCGAGGAGGCGATCGCGCACGAACCCGCCGACGACAAGCGCGCGCCCGCCGCGATCGCGGATGTGATCGGCGATGCGCTTCGCCTCGGCAACAAGAGAGGCGGTCGTTTCCATCTCCGAACAGATTACATGCCCTGCCAACCTCCAAGCCCCAAGCCCCAAGACCCGTGTAAGCTCTTGCCCATGACACAGCATCTCCGGCCGTCCGTCCTGTTCCTCGCCGTCGGGTTCGTGGCTGGGGCGCTCCTCGGCCCGCGGCTCGGCGCCGTCTCCGCCCAGTCTTCGCCCAAGGTGTTCGAGCTGCGCACCTACACGGCGCCGGAGGGAAAGCTTGCCGACCTCCACGAGCGATTCCGCAACCACACCCTGCGGATCTTCCAGAAGCACGGCATGACCAACGTCATCTACCTCGCGCCGACTGACGCGCCGTTGTCGCAGAACACGCTGGTGTATCTGCTGGCTCACGAGAGCCGTGAAGCCGCGAAGAAGAGCTGGGCCGAGTTCGCGGCCGATCCTGAGTGGAAAAAGGTATCCGCGGAGTCGCAGGTGAACGGCCCGATCGTGACGAAGGTCGACTCGATCTTCCTCACCGCCACCGATTACTCGCCGATGAAATGAGGTGGACGATGGCGATCGACGTTTCGTTCAGGTGGGGCGTGCACGCCGCGATTCTCGGGGCCGGACTGGCGGTTGCAGCGCTGCACGCGCAGGCGCCGGCAGGCTCGGCGCAGGCCAATCAGCCCCTCTTCACAGGAACCTCCACGGTCATGGACGGCAAGGATCTCTCCGCGGCACGGCGGCGGTTCGAGCCGGGCGCCCGCACCTACTGGCACAGCCACGACAACGGGCAGTTGCTCTACGTCGAAGCCGGCCGAATGTGGGCCGCGAAGCGCGGCCAGGCAAAGCACGAGCTCGGACGCTGGCGAAAGCGACTACACCGGGCCGAACGTCGAGCACTGGCACGGCGCCACGACGCAGTCGCACCTGATTCAGGTGAACGTGGGATTCGGCGGCGGCACGAAGTGGCTCGACGCCGTGCCGGAAGCCGAATACCGCAAGTGATCGCGAGCCGATGGACCCCGCCGTCGATCTGCTCAAGACCCTGATTGCGATCGACTCGGTCAACCCGTCGCTCGTGCCCGGCGCGAGCGGCGAAGCCGCGGTCGGCCGCGCGCTCGCCGAGCACATGCGCGCCCTCGGGCTGACGGTGCAGGTGCAGGAAGTCGCGCCGGGACGTCCCAACGTGGTCGGCGTCCTTGACGGCCGCAATCCTGGGCGCTCACTGATGCTCTGCGGGCACATCGATACGGTCGGCGTGGCCGGCATGTCGCGGCCGTTCGACCCTGTCGAGCGTGACGGCCGCATCTACGGCCGCGGCTCGCAGGACATGAAGAGCGGCGTCGCGGCGATGGTGGACGCGGCGCGGGTGATCGCCGACGGCGGTGGGCTCGACGCCGGCCAGCTGATCGTGGCGTGCGTCGTGGACGAAGAGCACGCCAGCATCGGCGCCGACGCGCTGGTCACGCGGTGGCGGGCCGACGGCGCGGTGGTGACCGAACCGACCGAGCTGGCGATTGCGATTGCCCACAAGGGGTTCGAGTGGGTGGAGATCGAAACCGAGGGGCGTGCCGCCCATGGCAGCCGCCCCCGCGATGGGCGCGACGCGATCCGGCTGATGGGCCGCGTCCTCAGTGAGCTCGACGCGCTCGATCGGACGCTGCAGGCGCGCTCCCCGCACCCACTGCTCGGGACCGCCTCGCTTGCACGCCTCGCTGATTCACGGCGGCCGCGAGCTCAGCTCCTATCCGGATCGCTGCCACCTGCAGATGGAACGCCGAACCGTGCCGGGCGAGCCGCCTGGCTCCGCGAGCCGCGAAGTGGAGGACATCGTCGCCAGATTGTCAGCGGCCGATCCCGCGTTCAAGGCGGCGAGCCGGCCGATGTTCGCGCGCTCGCCATACGAGATCGCTGCCGGCCATCCTCTGGTCACCGCAATGCAGCAAGCGGCGACCGGGAAAGTGCCGGCGCCGTCGCTGACCGGGATGAGCTTCTGGACCGACGCGTCAGTGCTTGGTGACGCCGGCATTCCTTCGCTGCTGTTCGGTCCGACCGGCGCCGGCCTGCACGGCGTCGAGGAGTTTGTGGAGATAGAGAGCGTGCTCGCCTGCCGCGACGCGCTTGTCGAACTAGCGCGGCGCTGGTGCTCGCAGGAGTGACATTCCTCAGCGTTCTCGCAGAATGCCGCGGAGAACGAAGGCGACGTTGGCAGGCCGTTCCCCGAGACGGCGCATGAAATAGGGAAACCATTGCCGGCCGAACGGCACGTAGACGCGTACGCCGTAGCCCTCGGCCACCAGTGATGTCTGCAGGTCGCGACGGATACCGTAGAGCATCTGGAATTCGAAGCGATCCTTCGAATAGCCGCGCTCGGCTACATGACGTTTCGTGGCCTCGATCATCGCGACGTCATGGGTGGCGATGGCGGGGAAGTTGCCGTGGTCCAGCAGCTCGCGCATCAGCTCGACGAACGCGGCGTCCACGGCCGACTTCTCCTGCAAGGCAACGGTCTTCGGCTCTTTGTAGGCACCCTTGACCAGCCGCACTCGCGAGCCAAGCTGGTTCAACCGCCGCACGTCCTCCGGCGAGCGCGTCAGGCACGACTGGATCACCGTGCCGATGCCGCGATGGCCCTGCTGCCAGAGCGTGTCGAGTACCCGCAGCGTGCGGTCGGTGTAGGGCGAGTTCTCCATGTCGATCCGCACGAAGAACTGGTGGGCGTCGGCCGACTCGAGGATCCGGCGCATGTTGTCCACGGCGGTTGCGACGTCGACGTCGAGACCGAGCTGCGTCAGCTTGAGCGAGATGTTGCGCTCGGTTCCGGCATCGACCATTGCCCGGATGATGCGGAGGTAGTCGAGCGACGCGGCGTGAGCCTCGTCGAAGCTCGCCACGCTCTCGCCGAGGTAGTCGAGCGTGAGCCGCAGGCCCCGGCCCGGCAGATCGGCGACGGCGGCGATCGCTTCTTCGACCGTCTCGCCGGCGATGAAGCGGCGCGCAAACCCGCCTTGCCGCATCCCGTAGCGCGAGGCGAGGCGGCGCAGCGTGTCGACCTGGGCCAGCGAGTGGAAGAGGGCCTTTGAAGCCGCGTCGATCATGCGAAGCCGGCGCCGCCCGTCAATGCGTCGCGCCGGCGTGCGTCAACAGGTGCTGGAGGCTCCGGCCGTAGTAGCGCAGGACGTGCCGCTCCCGTACCCTGTAGACGCCGTCTTCGACGGCGATGATCCCGCGCGTTTCGAGCGGCTCGGTGGCCGCGTCGATCGCCTCGTCGGCGCTGTCCACGCCGAGGTTGGCGCCGATCGCCCGCAGCGTATCGAGAAGCGCGGCAATGCGATCGCGAAGCTCTGCTCGAGTGACGGAAGGGCGCATCGCGGTCGCGAGCAGGGATGTCGGCAACACCTTGTAGAGGCGTCCGATCTCTCCCCGGACGAGGTGGGCGAGGTCGAGCAGGGACCGGCGCGACTCGGGATCGTAGTCCTCGAGCGGCACCGGGCGGCCGAAGGTGACGAACGCGCGGCTCCGGTAGCCGACCGCGTAACGAACCATCTCCGCCAATTCACGGCTGAACGCGCGCTGCGCGCGCTTCACGCCCTGCCGCGCCAGGATGTGGTCCTCGAGAACGAGGTCGTAGGAGACGGCCACCGGCACGATCACCAGCCCAGGAACGTTGGCGCTCAGGCAGGCGCTGAACAGCCCGGTCTTGGGAGACTTCAGTTCGCCCGAGTAGCTGCGGCCGCCTTCCGGATAGAAGAACAGGTCGTGGCGGTGCAGCAAGGTGCTGACGTAGGCCTTGAGCGTGATCAGATACGCGGGATCCTTCGTGTTCCGCCGGATCGGCAGCGCTCCAGTCACGTGCTTGTGAATCAGTCCCAGCGGGCCGCCGAAGAGGTTGATGCCCGCGGCAATGATCGGCGGACGAATGCCCGCGTCGTCGAGGACCAGCGGCTCGACAAGGTAGTCGGTGTGGGAGCGATGATTCGACGCCCAGACGACGCGGCCGGCGGCGGTGGCCTGAACGGCGCGTTCGGAGAACTCGGCAACGCGCTCGATCTTGCGCAGGATGGGATAGAGCGGGTACTCCAGCGCGCGGTAGAGCTCGTAACGCTGCGTCGTCCTGAGCTCCTCGAGATACTCGAGGATGCGGGCCCGCGCCGCGTCGGCACTGAGTCCATGGCCCCCGGAGAGAAACCGCGCTACCTCGTCCCGGTTCAAGACCGCTTCGGTAATGTCATCCATCTGCGGCGACGCCTGATGATAGCCCGAGCCGAGCGCCCCGTCACGCCCGCTCGATCGCCCGGCAGATCGCGTCGGCGAACGATGTCGTGGTGGCCTGCCCGCCGAGATCGGACGTTACGTGGCCCGACGCGAGCACGGTCCGCAGGGCCTCCTGGATGCGCGCCGCCTTATCGTCCTCGTTCAGGTGCTGAAGCATCAACACAGCCGACAGCAGGAGCGCCGTCGGGTTGGCGATGTCCCGCCCCGCAATGTCCGGCGCCGTCCCGTGGACCGCTTCGAAGACGCCAACCCCGCCCTCGCCGAGGTTCGCCGCCGGGACGACCCCGAGCCCGCCGACCAGTCCGGCACACAGGTCGGACACGATGTCGCCATAGAGGTTTGGCAGCAGCAGCACGTCCAGGC
This sequence comes from uncultured Acidobacteriota bacterium, assembly GCA_963709325.1. Lineage (GTDB taxonomy): Bacteria > Acidobacteriota > Vicinamibacteria > Vicinamibacterales > UBA2999 > VFZN01. Next base: position 4,563,086 of record CAVPVV010000003.1, read on the forward strand.
GTTCCGGGTGCATCACCAGGTGCATGCACGCGGCGTCCACGATCCGATCGTCGAACGCCACATCGGGATACCGGCCGGCGACGCTGCGGCACGTCTCGAGGAACAAACCATCGCCGAGCTTCATGATGTTGGCCTTGTGCACGGCGGTCACCTTCTTGCGGCCGTGCCGGCGCGCGTACTGGAACGCGAACTCGGCAATCCGTTCCGACGCGCGAGCGGTGATGATCTTGAGGCTCTCCACGACGCCCGGCACCACCACGTGCTCGAGCCCCGCGTAGAGGTCCTCGGTGTTCTCACGCACGATGACCAGGTCGACGCCGGAGAAGCGCGACGGTACCGATGGAAGATTCCAGACGGGCCGGAGGTTGGCGTAGAGATCGAGTGCCTTGCGCAGCCCGACGTTGACGCTGGTGAAGCCCTTGCCGATCGGCGTGGTTATCGGACCTTTGAGCGCGACCTTGTTACGCGTCACCGAATCGAGCAGCGCTTGTGGCAGCGTCGTGCCGTGTTCTTTGACCGCGTCGGCGCCGGCCGAGAAGCTTTCCCATTCAGGGGTGAAGCCGGTGGCTGCCAGGATGCGGACAACGGCGCGCGTGACTTCGGGGCCGATGCCGTCTCCAGGGATCAGCGTAATCGTCATTCCTTGGTTTCCCAGTAGATGAGGAGGAGCGCGCCGACCAGGGTCGCGCTGAGGAGCAGGTTGGAGAGCCCGTGCAGCTGGTAGAAGGAGGCCCGCCGCGGATCCGACTCGGGCAGGGCCGCGACCGAGCCGCCGATGTCACGCTGCATGGCTTCGACGCGGGGGCTGATGCCGAAGCCCGAGGCCAGCGCCAGCGCGAGCATCACTCCGATGATCGAGGCCCGGACGCCGTAGGCGACGGGCCGCGGACCGAGCAGCCTGCGAATGGTCAGTGTAATCAGCATTGCCACCCCGGCCGCGTAGAGCACGAGGTGCAGCTTCGAGAGCATGTGGCCGACGACCTGCCCGGCCAGGACGCGACCCTCGACCGGATTCCACGCCTCCAGCACTTCGAACACGCTGGGCGCGGTGATGAATCCTGCCACACCCATCCCTCCCAGCCAGACACCCAGGGCCAGGATGTACAGATAGCGCAGCAGAAACATCTGCCAATTATAGGTGCGGCTGGTGCGACAGGTGCGACGGGTGCGATAAGATTCTGAGGTTCCGTTCTCATTCTCTGGAGGTTTCTGGCTTGCCTGTCGACGCATCTCTGCTGCCCAACCTGCGGAATATCGCCACGCGCCTTCGCATCGAGTCGATTCGTGCCACGACGGCGGCGGGCAGCGGCCACCCGACGACCTGCATGTCCGCGGCCGACCTGATGGCGGCGCTGTTCTTCGCCGAGATGCGCTTCGACCCGCATCACCCCGAACACCCGCTGGCCGATCGCTTCGTGATGTCCAAGGGCCACGCCGCCCCGCTGCTCTACGCCATGTGGGCCGAAGCGGGCTACCTTCCGGAGAAGCAGCTGACGGATCTGCGGCTGCTCACATCCGATCTCGAAGGGCACCCGACGCCGCGCCTGCCGTTCGTCGACGTGGCCACAGGCTCGCTGGGCCAGGGGCTCGCCGCCGGTGTCGGAATCGCGCTCAACGCGCGTCGCATCGGTGCCGATTACCGCACCTACGTGCTGATGGGCGACGGTGAGACGGCCGAGGGCTCGGTGTGGGAAGCAGCATCGGTCGCCCACAAGTTCAAGCTCGACTCGCTCTGCGCCATCGTGGACGTGAACGCGCTCGGCCAGAGCCAGCCGACCGAGTTCGCGCACGACATGGAGACCCACCGCGCTCGGTGGGAGGCGTTCGGCTGGCACGCCATCGTCATCGACGGGCACGACATGTCGCAGATCCTCGACGCCTATGCATCGGCGCGCGCGACTCGGGGCCGTCCGTCGGTGCTGCTCGCGCGGACGCTCAAGGGCAAAGGCGTGTCGTCCGTCGAGGGAAAGCCGAACTGGCACGGAAAGGCGTTCAAGCCCGAGGAGGCCGACCGTGCCTACGCGGAGTTGCAGGCACAAGTCGTCGAAGAATCCGAGCCGCTTCCCGCGATTCCGCTCCCGTCACCGCCCGAGCCCGAGCCGACACCCGGAGAAATGGCGCCGCCCGCCTACAAGATCGGCGACGAAGTCGCGACCCGCGAGGCATTCGGCACCGCGATCGCCAAGCTCGCCTCCGCGGATCAGCGGGTCGTCTCACTGGACGCCGATGTCAAGAACTCCACGTTCACCGAGCGGTTCGAAGCGGTCCATCCCGAGCGTTTCTACGAGTTCTTCATCGCCGAGCAGGCGATGATCGGCGCGGCGATGGGCCTGGCCGCCCGCGGCGCAGTGCCGTTTCCGTCCACCTTTGCCGCCTTCCTGACCCGCGCCGCCGACTTCGTCCGGATGGCGGCGATCAGCCGTGTCAACATCAAGATGAACGGCTCGCATGCTGGCGTCTCGATCGGCGAGGACGGCCCGTCGCAGATGGCGCTCGAGGACTTCGCGATGACCACCGCGCAGCCCGACTTCACCGTGCTCTATCCGGCCGACGCGGTGGCCACCGAGCGGCTCGTCGCCGAGATGGCCAGGACACACGGTCCGATGTACATGCGCACGTCGCGGCCGAAGACACCGGTCATCTACGGCAACGACGAACCGTTCCCGATTGGCGGGCTCAAAGTGCTCCGCAGTAGCGACATCGATCGCGCAACGGTGATCGGCGCCGGCATTACGCTGTACGAAGCATTGAAGGCCTACGACACCCTGCAAAGCCGAGGGCATTCTCATCCGGGTGATCGATCTCTACTCACTGCACCCGATCGACGCCGCAGCCCTCGTCGACGCCGGGAAGCGCACCGGCCGGCTGATCACCGTCGAAGACCACTACAGCGCCGGCGGCATCGGCGACGCGGTGGCACGCGCGGTGGCGTCGGCAGGCTTGTCGGTCACGCGTCTGGCCGTCACGGAGATACCGCGAAGCGGCAAGCCGGACGAGCTGATTGACAAATACGGGATCTCGGCCCGCGCGATCGTCGACGCGGTACGCTAGCGGCCGCGCCCAGACGATGGCGGAAGGACATGACGATGGCAGTGATCGAACCTGGTAAGAAGGCGCCGGCATTTTCGCTGAAGGATCAGGCCGGACAGACCCACAAGCTCTCCGACTACGCCGGACAGCCGGTAATCCTGTACTTCTATCCAAAGGACGATACCCCCGGCTGCACCAAGGAGGCATGCGCGTTCCAGGACAACCTGCCGAAGTTCGGCAAGAGCAAGGCCGCGATCCTGGGCTTGAGCGTGCTGGACGAGGCGAGCAAGGCGAAGTTCGCGGCCAAGTACTCGCTGACGTTTCCCTTGCTCGCCGATCCGGATCACGAGGTAATCGACAAGTACGGCGCGTGGCAGGAGAAGTCGATGTACGGCAAGACGTACATGGGCGTGGCCCGCATCACCTACCTCATCGGCCCGGATGGGAAGATCGTCAAGCGCTGGGACGGCGTGAAAGTGGACGGACACGCCGAGGACGTGCTCGCCGAGGTCGCAAAGATCTGACGACCCGTCCGGGCCGCCGGCGCCAGCTGTGTCCCCAGTGCCATCTCCGTCATCTGCGGCCCGCGCCGAACTGAGGCTTCACGTCAGCGGCATGGACTGCGCCGATGAGGCAGCACTCGTCCGACACGTCCTCGCCGTGCCAGGCGTGCTCGAGCTGAACTTCGATCTCGTCGGCAGGCGCGTGGACGTTGTCTACGATCCCGCGCGGCTGCAGCCCGCTGCCATCATCGCGCTGGTTGGGACGACCGGCCTCGGAGTTCATGCTCACGAGCGCGGCGAGCACGTGCACGACGATCACGCCGCGCACGGTCACAGCCACGGCCACCATACCCACGGCGCCACTTGGATCGCGTTGAGCGGCGCTGCCATGCTCGTGGGGTGGATGCTCGAAGGCTGGTCCGCGGAATCGTGGACCGAAGCAGTCTTCGGACATGGAGCCGGGCACAACCACGCTCACGATCCGCTGCCGATGACAGCTTACGGCGTGGCGATCGTCTGCGGGTTGATGCCGGTGATCCCGCGCGCGCTCGCTTCGCTGCGGCATCTCCGGCTCGACATGCACGTGCTCGTCACGATCTCGGCGATCGGCGCGGCGGCAATCGGGCAGTGGGCCGAAGGCGCGGCGGTGGCGTCGCTCTTTGGCGTAGCCCACTTGATGGAGGGGTGGAGCATCGACCGAGCACGCGTCGCCGTCACCGAGCTCGTCGGTCACGAACCGGGATGGGATGAAGAGATCGCCGAGGTGGAGCCGGCCCATCTCGAGCGGTTCATCGAGCGCTTCGCGAACGTCTACACGCCGCTGGTCACCGCCAGCGCGTTGACCCTGGTCATCGTGCCGCCGCTCTTCGACGCCGAGTGGGGAACCTGGTTCTATCGGGCGCTGATCTTCCTCGTCCTGGCGTGCCCATGCGCGCTGGTGATCTCGACGCCCGTAACCGTTGTTGCGGCCCTCACTTCGGCGGCGCGCCGCGGGGTTCTGTTCAGGGGCGGCATCGCGCTCGAGCGGGCCGCTGCTGACGCCGCCCAGGCGCTCGCGGCACGGGACGTCATCCTGATGCCGGGCGCCGACGCAGATGGCGGCGCGTTCGCCAGCCGGCACGCGAGGCGCGCGTTGGGGGTGATCCGCCAGAACGTCACGCTGGCGCTCCTGACGAAGCTGGCGTTCCTCGTTTCCGCCGCGCTTGGCGCCGCTCCGCTGTGGCTGGCCGTGGTCGCGGACACCGGGGCGACGCTCGCGGTCACATTGAACGGCTTGCGGTTGCTGCGCGCCTGATCGATCGGGTGCCGTTGACGAGGCACAAACGGCACGAGCCTGTGCGGCGTGGCCACACAGGCTCGTCATGGCGAATGGCAACCGCTGGATGCGGCGGGCGCTTACCCTTGCAGCGGGTGTTGCTGGTTATGCCGCTCACGGCGCTCGAGGCCCCGCTCGCGGATCCGGTCGGCGCGCTGCTTCATCCGCTGCTGCATCTGGGCCTTCAGCTCCTTCGCCTTGGCCTGCTGCTCGGGCGTGAGGAGGCTGAACACCTCTTGACGTACTCTGGCGCGGAGCACGGCGCCGTCGGCTTCCACCGCCGCCCACTCCGCGCTGCGGCCGCGAATCGCGGATTCATCGATGGTGTCCGCCGAGATCGCGGCGTCGAGCGCCTCGCGCGCCGTCCGCATCCGATCGCCGAGCTCCTTGAACTCGACCTGGTGCGCCTGCATCACGCCGCGCACCTGTTCGCGCTGCGTATCAGTGAGCTCGAGCTGACGCAGCGCGAACCCAAGATCCCCCAGAGGGCCTCCCGGTCCGGGCCCGAATCCCGGTCCGCCCGGTCCGCCCGGACCCATGTGTCGCATCGGCGGTCCGCCCTGGGGCGGTCCGTCCTGCGCGAAGAGAGGGGCCAGCGCCAGTCCCGACACCGCGAGCACGCCCGCGGCAACCGTCATGCGTATCCAGTTCTTCATGTGCAAGGTCTCCTTCTACGGTGGTCCCTGCTCGATGAGACGGGATTATCGTGGCGGCACGGTGGCCCCGGTGTGAAAAATGTGTGTCACCCGGCCCGGCCGGCGCGTCACCTTCGTCGTATGTGGTACCACTGAGTCTCGCCGTCCCAACCACCATGCCTCACGCGCTCATCGTCGAAGACGACGCCCATATCCGCGACCTCATCGTCCTGCACCTCGGCCTGGAGGGGCTGGAGACAACGGCTGTCGGCGATGGGCGGGAGGCACTGGATCGGGTTGGAGGGAAGGCCTACGATCTGGTGGTCCTCGACCTGATGCTCCCCGGCGTGGACGGGATCGCCATCTGCCGCTCCATACGCCGGGGAGGGCCGAACCAGGACGTCCCGGTGCTGATGCTCACCGCGCGCCGCGAGGAGAGCGACAAGGTGCTGGGCCTGGAGAGCGGCGCCGACGACTACCTCGCCAAGCCGTTCGGGATGCGCGAGCTGGTCGCGCGGGTTCGCGCGCTGATGCGACGGCCGCGCGCGTCGCAGATTGCCGCCGCTGCGGCGGCGCCCGGCTCTGCCGCCGTGACGCCCGATGTCCCGAACAGCGAGCGGCCGGTGCACGTCCACGGCATCGAGATCGATCCGGCGCGCCGCCGGGTTCGGGTCCGCGGCACGGAAGTGGAGCTCACCGCGCAGGAGTTCCGCCTGCTCTACCTGCTCGCCTCGCATCCCGGCATCGTGTTCAGCCGCGAGGCGCTGCTGTCGCGGGTCTGGCCTGACCACACGTTCGTGACGCTGCGCAGCGTCGATACGCTGGTGAAGCGGCTGCGGCGCCGGATCGAGACTGTTCCCGGGGAACCGGGCCTCATCCTGACCATCTGGGGCAGCGGCTACAAGTTCGCCGATGTCTAACCCCTTAGTCCCCTCGAGTGGAGCATCGATCCGCTCGGAACCGGCATGATGCGGGGAGTTCGAGCCGATGGCATCTGCGACTGAAGTGAGCAGCAGGGCTAATCGCGCCCCGCCCCGACGCTGGTTCAGCAGCCTCTACTGGCGCATCGCGCTGGGCTTCATCGTCCTGCTCGCGGTGATGCTGGCGGTGCAGGCCGCGTCGTTCGTGTGGATTGCGGTGCAGACCGAGCAGGGGCAGCCCGAACGCGTGGGGCAGGACTTTGCCGAGCTGGTCGCAGCGGAGTTCGAGTCGGCGCTGACTCGCGATGCCTCACTCGATCTCAAGCAGTACGCGACAGCCAAGCTCGCCACCTTCCATCGCCCGGCGTTCGTGGCGTTTCCGGACGGCACTGTGCTGGGACCTCCAGGCGTCGAGGTGCCGCCGGGAATTGGCCGCTTCGCCGCCGGGATGCGGCGCGGTCCCGGCCCGCGCCGGCCGCCGTTCGGCGTGCCTCCAGGAGCGGAAGGACGCCGCGGGCCACCGGACGAGCCCGGCCATGAACCCGGCCCGCCGCCGTCAGGTGAGATGCGCCGACGGCGCGCGCCGCCGGGCGATGGGCCGATGTTCGGACCGCCGCCGGGCAGCCCGCCGATGTTTTTCCGACGCCGCCTGGCCAGCGCCCCCGTGTTCAAGGGCGACGAAGTCGCGGCGGTCGTATTCGTGTCGCCGGTTGTCGGCGTGCGCGCGATCACCGAGCAGCTCGGTCCGTGGGTCGCGATCGGCGCGGCACTGCTCCTGATTGGCGGCACCGCGGTTGCGGCGCTGCTGGTGTTCCGGCCGGCGCACACGCATCTCCGGGCGTTAGAAGAGTCCGCACGCCGCTTCGGCGAAGGCGACCTCGCCGCCCGCGCGCCGACCGCAGGAGGCGACGAAGTGGCGGCGGTCGCGGTGGCATTCAACCGCATGGCTGACGATCTTGCGGCGAGGCAGCAGCAGTTGTCCGCGGCCGATCGGGCACGCCGCCAGCTGCTCGCCGACGTCTCGCACGAGCTGATGACGCCCCTGACGGCGATTCGCGGGTACGCGGAGACCCTGACGTTGCCGCAGTTCGGTCCTGCGGCGCCCGATGGCCAACGCTACGTGCACATCATCCAGGAGGAAGTGGAGCGGATCGAGCGGCTGGTGGGCGATCTGCTCGACCTGGCGCGTTACGAGGCAGCCGGCATCACGCTGGTCTCGGAGGACGTTGCCGTTTCCGAGCTCTTCGATCGCGTCGTCGAGCGACACGAGCAGGCGGCGCGGGAGAAGCAGGTGACGATCCAGGTGGCGCTGGCGAACGAAGAGATGGAGGTGCGCGGCGACGGCCGGCGCCTCGAGCAGGCGCTTCAGAACCTCGCGTCGAACGCCCTGCGGCACACGCCGCAGGGCGGGCGGATCACGCTGTCGGCGGAGCAGCAGGAGCACGCGACGCTTCTCCGGGTTGCCGACACGGGCAGCGGCATACCGCCGGAACACGTGCCGCACATCTTCGATCGCTTTTACAAGGCCGACCCGTCGCGTTCCGCCTCCGGGTCTGGGCTGGGCCTGTCAATCGTCAGGGCGATCGTCGAGCGTCACGGCGGCAAGGTCTCCGCGCGCAGCGAGCCCGGCGCCGGGACGACGTTCGAGATTACGCTGCCCCGGTAACAAGAGAGACCACGGAGGCACGAAGGTTACGGAGGATACTGTTCCTGGGTTCTTTTCTACGCGGGCTGGGGTTCCGCGGCGCGGCGCTCGGCGGCTCTAAGCAATCCCGCAAACACCGACTGGATGAGCGCGGTTTCGTCGGCGAGGACGTCGAACACATCGGTGCGTGTGAAGCGGAGCGCGGTACCCTCGCCGTCGGCTGAGAGCGTCGCTCCGAGCGGCTTGCCGCTGAGTGCCTGGTACATCCCAATCGTGTCGCCGGAATCGGCTGTCTGTCTCGAACCGTCGGGCCGGGTCACGGTGATGGTGCCGGTCAGCACGACGAGCATCGACGGCTCGGTCACGTTGGCGAGCGGATCGCCTCCCGCCTTGAGGGTCACGGGCCGCGCGAAGGCGGCGAACCGAAGCAGCTGCGTCCCTGACGCCGCCTTGAGCAGGGGCGAGCCCTGGAGGAGCAATACGCGATCGATGGCCTGGAGCCCGCCTGCCGCCTTGCGCTGTACCTCCGCCGAGAGCTGGCCCGGTATCAGCACCTCGGAGCCGAGCTCGGCGCGGCTCTCGATGATCCAGCGCATCATGCCTTCCGCGAGTTCGACGTTCTCGGCGAGGAGCGACAGGAAAGCCTCGGTTCCGATCGACAGGGAAATGGTCGGTTCCAGCGCCCGCACGCTGTTTCGCATCGGGTGCCCTTCGAGGATTTCCTCGAAAGCGAGCGGCGCCGGTGCCGTCTTCGTGTCCGGCGGCCCGGATTCCGCAGCGATCTCGACGTGCCCGTCGAGCACGAACTGCAGCGTTGCCGGCGCCGTTCCGCGGGTGTAGAGCAGGCGTCCGGCTTCATGCCGAACCTGCGCGCCCAGGGCGGCGATTCGGAACAACTCGTCAACGGAGGTGAAGTCGAACAGCGGCAGCCGCCGCAGGATGTCCACGAGGACGACGGTCGGCAGCGGCTCCTTCCAGATCTGGCGCCGGCGCTCGGCCGGCATCCGCGACGCAGCCAGTGCCCACGACGCCGCTTCGAACACCTGCCAGTCGCGGGCGTCTCGGTGCTCGAGCACATGCTCGAGATCGTCGGACAACGACCAGAGACCTTTGTCTTCGATGAGGAGAATCGCTGCCGCGGCGACGATCTGGTTTTCGTCGTAGACCAGCTGCGCGAGCGAGTCCTCGAGATCGCGGGCCCGCGTCTTGTAGATCACGTTGCCGCGACGTACGCGCTCGTCGGCCGGCATCTCATCGACGAGCAGCATCACCCGCCGGCGCACCTCGCCGGTGAGCATGTTGTCCAGCAGCTCCAGCGCGCTCGAGCGGTGCCGGGCCTCTGGCGATTTGAGGGCGGTCGAGACAATCGACGCGTCCCGGGCCGGGTAGATGAGGCCAAGCAGGTGAAACACGCGGTCGACGGCACGCTTCCGCTTCTCCTCCAGAACGCGAGCGAGGAGCGCCGTCGGACTGACCGCGCCGGTGCTGAACAGGTTTGTGTACAGCGTCAACGCGCTGAACGCGCGGCCGGCCTCGCCGAGGATGTGCTTCTCAATTGCCTCGCGGTTGATGGCCAGTTCCGGATGGTTGGCGCGGATCCGCTCCAGTGCGGTGATCGCCTTGAAGCGGAGGAAGCCATCGTTCCCGTCGAGTGCGGCGATCAACGCCTGCACCGAGGCGTCGGAGGGAATCAGCGCGAGCGTTGACGGCACGTGGCGGCGCACCCACAGGTCCTCTTCCTGGTCGCCGAGGAAGTAGGCAAGGGTTGGCACCACGGCCTTGCCATAGCCAACGAGTACCTTGCGTGCCGGCTCCTTCAACCGCCGGTTCCGCATCAGGCTGACCAGCGTCGGCACGTACAGGAAATCGTCACCGCCGATCGTGCCGGCGCTGTTCACCGCGGCGCGGGCGACGTAGTAGTTGTCGTCGTAGAGCAGCGGTACGAGCAACGGCCGGAACCGCGGGCTGGTGACCAGTCCGAGCGCCCGGGCCACCTGCCGCCGGAGCTCCGCGGACGACTCGCCGGCCTCGCCGGCCAGGCCTTTGAGTTTTTCGTAGGCCTTGTCGGCGTCCGACTCGACGTCGCTTCCGGCCAGGGCCGCCGCGGCTGTCACCACGAGGTTCGGGTCGTGGTGGTCGAGATACGGACGCATCACGTCTACGGCCGCTTCGCCGCGCAGCGTCGCCAGCGCCCGGGCGGCGGCGAGGCGGACCTCGCCGTCCTCGTCGGCCAGCGCCCGTTCGACGCCGGGGAGCCAGCGGTCCGCGTGCGCCTGGTCGGTGTAACGGGCGAGCCGAAGCGCCCGCGTCCGGACCTCCGGCGAATCGTGACGGAGCAGGAGCGGGGTCACCAACTGGCGCTTGTCGAGCGCCTCGAGCATGTCGATCGCGTAGATCACACGCCGCGGCTCCTCGTGAGAGAGCTCGGTGAGCAGCGTCTCGATCGACGACAGGTCGGCCGAGTCGAGCCGCAGTTCGGCCGGGCGCACGTCCTGCTGTTCGATGCTGCGCCGGAACGCCGCCATGTACTCCCGCCGCGCGGTCAGCGCGAAGGCGCCCCAGATCACCATCATCGTGACGCTGGCGTAGCTCAACTGCCGCCACCCGAGGTCCAGTCCCCAGTCCTGAACGAGGACGAGGAGCATGAGCGCCCCGAGACCCTTCGCGACCCGGTCCACCGTGACGTCGATGAACGGCTTGGCCTGATACTTCACGTCCACCGGCAGCGGCAGGAACAGGATCTCGCGCGTGGTCTTGTCCACCGTGTAGCGCAGCGAGGTGTCCATGATCCGCGCCAGCCCCGCGGTCCACAGCGCGCCGTTGAACAGCATCAGCATGCCGGTGACGCTGTCCACCACTGGCAGGATCATCAGCGCGAAGCCGATGCCGAGGAAACGATGGATGCGGCTGGTCAGCAGCACCTGGACGAGGAAGCCGATGATCGACAGATACGCGGTGATCTGCGCCAGGAACCCGGTGACCGCGTCGACGTTCTGGGCACCCTTCGATTCGGCCGCCGCCATGTTCAGCTGCTGCTCGATGATCGCCGCCCCGATTGCCGCGAACCCGATCACCATGGCGATCGTCTGCAGGTGCTTCGACGATCTCAGCAGGCGGATCGCCTCCGAGCCGCTCACGCCTCCTTCTTCGCCGGTCTTGCTGGCGTCGCTGCGCCCGGCCGCCGGCTCGCGCGAGACAACCCAGGCCACCGTCAGGGTGCAGACCGCAAGCGTGATCGCACTGACCAGGAGCACTGAATTCGTGCCAATCCGCTCCACCACCGTGGAGGTCATCGTCGCGCCCGCGAAGCCGCCAAGGCTCGAGCCGGCGCCGATGAACCCGAAGATCCGCTTGGCCTGGCGAGGGTCGTAGACGTCGTTGGCCAGCGTCCAGAACTGGCTGATCAGCAGGATGCCGATGATCAGGCCGAACAGGTAGAAGGCGACCGCGACGACGCGGCTCTGCGGCATCTGGCCGAACAGCGCCCAGAAGGCCGCCATCGCGATGACGATTCCGCTCAGCGTGAGTGGGATCATCCAGCGCCGCGGGGCCAGCCCGATCGCCCGGGTGTAGCCCTGCATGATGAACCCGATGACGATCCCGGCCCCGAACTGGATCCAGGGCAGGTTCTCCGCGCCCAGCTTCTCGATGAACAAGCCGCGCGTGACCGGCTTGATCATGTTGTAGCCGGCCATCGCCAGGAACGAATACAGGAACATCAGCAGCACCGTCGTGGCTTCGCCCTCACGGAGCTGCACGACGGGGCGAAGCAGGCGGGCCAACACTCGCGCGATTCTAACGCAGAAGGCAAGGTAAACTCTCCGCACCCTCGGCATGTTGCCGCTCCTGACGCGTCTCCTCGGCATGAACGCCCGCGAGCTGCGCCGCGCGGTCCCGCTGTTCGCCTACCTGTTCCTGACGATGGCGGGCACGGTGGCCAGCAAGGCCGCCCGCGACGCGTTGTTTCTGGAGCGCTTCCGGGCCGTGGACCTGCCATACGCCGACATTGCGATCTCGGTGCTGGTCGGGGTAGTCGCCTCCGCCTACATCCGGGCCGGCGTGCGGGTGAACCTGCGGACGCTCCAGCTCTCGAGCCTGCTGCTCTTCGCGGCCACCGCGATCGGATTCTGGTGGTGGTCCACGGTGCCGGGCCAGGAGAGCCCAACCCTGTTCCTGGCCATCTATATCTGGGTCGGCGTGCTGTCGGTCCTGGCTCCGGCGCAGGTCTGGATGCTGGCCAACTTCGTGCTGACCACCCGCGAAGCCAAGCGCGCGTTCGGCCTCGTTGGCAGCGGGGCGATCTTGGGATGGATCGTCGGCGGCCTGGCCACCCGGCTCGCGGTCGGGCGGTACGGGACCGAAGTGATGCTGCTCGTGACGGCGGCGGCGCAGATCGTCTGTGCCGGCCTCGTGGTCCAGATCTGGCGCCGGCGTCCGCGGTCCGTGGCGCTGGAGGGGTCGCTGAGCGCCGACGGCCCGAGCGGCGGCGTCCTTGCCGCCCTCGAGATCATCGCCAAGTCACGCTACCTGAAAGGCATCGCCGCCGTCGTCCTGCTGTCCTCGCTGGCGACCACCGTCGAGGCGTGGCAGTTCAAGGCGATCGCCAAGAGCGCGATTCCCGACACCGATCAGCTCGCGATGTTCTTCGGCACGTTCAACATGGTGGCTGGGGTCGCCTCGCTGCTCCTGCAGCTGCTGCTGACGGGCCGCGCGCTCCGCAAAGGAGGGATCGGCCTGACCCTCTTCATCGTCCCGGTGGCGCTGACCGTCACCTCCGTCGGCGTGCTGGTGACCGGCACGCTCATCGCCGTTACCCTTCTTCGGGCCAGCGATCAGGTGCTCCGCTACTCCATCGACAAGGCGACAATCGAGCTGTTGTATCTTCCGGTCCCGGCCGCGGAGATCTTCTCGGTCAAGTCGTTCATCGACACGGTCGTCTACCGGATGGGCGACGGCCTCGGCGGCCTTGCGGTGCTCGTCTTCGCCACGGCCCTCGGCTGGAGCCCGGTCCAGATGTCGTGGGTCTGCCTCCTGCTCCTTGCCGGGTGGATTGCAGCTGCCACCGTTGCCCGGCGGGAGTACGTCGAGAACCTGCAGGACAGCATTCACCAGCACCGGCTCGACGCCGAGCGCGATGCCGCCCCGATGCTCGATCGCGCCGCCACCGACATGCTGACGGCGAGGCTTGGCGGGGAGACCAACGAGATCGTTTACGCCCTCAGCCTCTTCGAGATGGCGCACGACCGCGCCATTCACCCCGCCGTCCGTGGCCTGCTCAGGCACCCGGTTCCTGAAGTGCGGCGGCGGGCGCTCGCGTTGCTCTCCCGCGCCGACGACCTGTCGGTGACGGACCAGGTCCAGCAGATGCTCCGCGATCCCGACCTGGAGGTGAGGACCGAGGCGCTGCTCTATCTCACCGAGCACAGCAACGTCGATCCGCTCGCCAGCCTCGAGTCGGTCGGCGACTTCGCCGACTTCTCGGTGCGGGCGTCGATGGTCGCGTTCCTGGCTCGGCCGGGCCGCGCCCAGAACGTCGACGCCGCGCGCCTGATGCTGTCGACGATGGCCGAGGAGCAGGGCGCGGCGGGCCGGCGCACGCGGCTCGAGGCGGCGCGGCTGATCGGTTTCCTGCCCGACATCTTCGACCGCGAGCTGCGGCTGCTGTTGCAGGACGAAGACGTGGAAGTGGCGAAGGCGTCGATGGTGGCTGCGGCGCGGCTGAGCAAGCGTATCTTCGTCGGCCGCATCATCGAGCGGATGCAGGAGCCGGCACTGGCGGGGACGGCGGTCGAGGCGCTGGCGGCGTTCGGTGATCGAATCGTCGGAACGCTGCGCGATGCGCTGGTCGATCCCGAGATGCCGCAGGACGTCCGCCGCGAGATCCCGACCGTGCTGCAGGAGATCGGGACTCGCTCGGCCCAGAACGTCCTCACCGAGAGCGTCCTCGACAAGGACGTGGTGCTCCGCTACCGCTGCATCGCCGCGCTCAACAAGCTCGGCCAGCTCCACCCGGATCGGCCGGTCGATCGGAAGATCGTCGAGTCGGTCCTCGCCGCCGAGATCCTCGGCCACTACCGCTCGTACCAGGTCATGGGTTCGCTCGAGGGCTCGCTCAACGACGCTTCGGCGCCGGTGCGACAGGGTTTGCGCGAGTCGATGGAAAAGGAGACCGAGCGGATCTTCCGTCTTTTGAAGATGCTCTATCCCGAGCACGACCTGCACAGCGCCTATGTCGGTCTCCAGTCGCGCGATCCGGTCGTCCACGACAACGCGCTCGAGTTCATCGACGCGGTGCTGCCGCCGGAGATCCGTGCCGTGCTGATGCCGATCATCGACCGCGACGTGTCCACCACCGAGCGCATCGAGCGCGCCAATCAGCTGCTTGGCTCAACGATCAGCGGCCGCGAAGAGGCGGTCGAGGTGCTGACCAAGAGCGACGATCCGTGGTTGCGTTCCTGCGCCGCGTACGCGATCGGCGAGATGCACATGCAGCGGTTCGCGCCGGTCCTCGAGGAGTGGTCGGCGGATCAGGATCCGCTCTTGCGAGCGGCGGCGCGTGACGCGCTCCACAAGCTCAAGGAGGCGACCACTGTGATCAGTCACGACAGCGTGATCTAGACAGGCTTCAGACTCCAGGCTTCAGGCTTCAGGCTCAGGCAAGACCTCAGGAGCTCAACAGTGCCTCGGCCGCCGGCGAGTCGGGCCACTTCGGCACCGGCTTCGCGACATAGCCCGCGTGGGCGAGCTTGCTCTGGAAGAGCGCAGTCTGCGACGCCATGAACTGCAGCCGCACGGCGACGCGAAGCACGATGTAGAGCTGCCCGGCGGCGAACCCGAGCAGCGGAGCCGACGCGCCGGGGGCCGCCAGGAAGTACGCGGCCGCCACCACCGCGGCGACAAGCAGGTTGAGCGCGTAAAGCCCGCCAGTCTGGGCGGGATGCCTGACGACGAAGCGGCAGCCGGCGACAATCGCGCCGATCATGCTGCGGCGGTCCTCGACGACAGCGCGAATCTTCGCGTAATCCACGATCACGTTGACCGCGCAGATCAGGGCCGTGAACGTCGCGTAGAGTACGAGCCGGATTGCGAAGGCGCTCCGCTCGATAGTGGTGTCGTGTGTCAGCCGCTCGTACAGATCTTCCAGCAGCCAGTGATGCACCTGCAGGAACAGGAACACGTAGACGGGGGCGGCGAGCAGCGCGAGTCGCGCGAACCGGCCAGCCCACAGCCCGCACGCCGAGAAGAACGCGGCCGCGCCGATCGCGCGATCGCGCGCCAGGCGATCGAGCAGCCCGCCGGCGAGGAAAATCGACAGCAGCACCTGCGCGGCGACGATCCCGGCGAGCGCCGGTGGCAGCGATTTGTGATCTGCCAGCCGGCTGAGATTGTCGAGCACGGCAGCGAATCCCAGGATCGCCGGCACGAAGCTCTGGCCGATGCCGGAGGCCTGAGCCAGGAACTCATTCCACCAGTCGAAGTTCACGCCGGTCGCCGCGCTATCGGCCATCAGGCTGGAGCCGAGGTGACCCTCGATCAGCGAACGCAACACCAGCGCCGGTCCCAACGCGAGCGCGAGCGTCGTCAGCCAGACGCCGATGACCGGCGCCGGTGCCCGTCGAACTCGACCCAGCCCTTCCCGAAACCGAGCGATCATCCGTCAGCCTTTTTGCCTTCTGCCTTGTGCCTTCTGCCTCGGCGTCACACGAAGAACGCGTAGTTCATCAGAAGGTCCTGCAGCCACACGATCCAGGCAAGGGTCCAGCGGTCGGCGGCCTCCCCGGCCTTCGGCTTCAGCGTGATGCTGTTGTTCGTGTAGTTCACGTCGAGCAGCAGCACGCGATCGGGATCGACTTGTAGCGAGACAGCTTTCGACGACTTGACGTATTCGTACGGTTGCCATCGCGCCTGGCCGTCCCATTTCTCCCGCACCTGCTCGCCATTCTCGAACGTCACCAGCACGTCAACGGGGAAGTGCCCCTCGCCGATGCGGCGAACGACGACGGTGGTGTGGAACTGCTTGTCGTCGTGGCGCTCATGGAAGGTCGGCGGCGTCGTCGCGGAACCATCGTCGAAGCCGCGGGTTTCGACCTCGACACTGTTCAGCCGCTCCGCCGCGTAGTCGTACACGTTCGCCGTGGCGTATGCCTCCTCGAAGAACCAGCGCAGGTCCTGCCCGGTCTCCTCGTTCAACGTCGAAAAGAAATCGTCGGGAGTCGGATGCTTGAACCGGAAGCGCTCGAAGTAGGTGGCCATGGCCATCCGGAGCTTTTCCCAGCCGACGAGACGCTCGAGAGTGTTCAGCCACAACGCGGTCTTGCTGTAGGTAATCAGGTAATGCGTTCCCGGCCAGTACTGATATGTGGGCGTAATCGGGGCGTCCCGGCGCGCTGCCTCGCGGTAGCCATTGAGGTCGTTGTAGTCGGTGGCACGCGACAGCCGGATGTCGCGGAACTGCCATGGAATGAACCCACCGAAGAATCGCTGCACGAAGAAGTCGGGTTGAAACGCGACTTCCTGGACCCGGGCATCGGAGAAGGTGTTCAGCCCCTCGTCCATCCACGCCGCCATCACTTCGTTGCTGGCGACGATGGCATACCAGAACTGGTGGCCGGCTTCGTGGACGGTCACCGCCTCCGGTTCGTTGCTGCCTCGTGGCGCCAGCCATCGGCTGCCGGCGGTGAAGAGCGTCGGGTACTCCATCCCGCCACTTCCGCTGTGCCAGGCCGGATCGACGATCGTGATCTGCGGGTAGGGATAGGCGCCGTACCACTCTCCGTCGTACCTGCAGCGCCGCGCGGGTCGCGGCGAAGTGCCGCTCCTCCTGGCCGGCGTGCTCTGGCTGCAGCAGCAGCCGCATGGTCACGGGAGGCAGCGTCGGGTGCTCGAATCGTGCCTCGCGCTCCAGGAAATCCGGGCTGGTCGTCCACGCGAAGTCGTGGACGTCGTCTTGCGCGTAGCGGTGGACAGTCGTGTTGTCCCCGGAATCGGTTCGCGATTGTTCGCGGCCGGTCGCGCCGACGATCCAGCCGCGCGGCACCGTGAGCCGCACGTCGTAAGCGCCGAAGTCGGCGTAGAACTCGGTGTTGGCGAAGAACTGCCGGGCGTTCCAGCCATCTCCCTCGAAGGCGCCGAGCTTCGGGAACCACTGGGCGATGAAGAAGTAGTTGCCGATGCCGCCGGTGCGGGCGAAGGTTCGGGGAATCTGCGCCCGCCAGCTGATGGCCATGCGGACGCTCTGCCCCGGCGCCACGGCCACTGGCAGGTCCGCGGCGGCCAGCGATCGGTCGGCGCGGTTCTGGTCGGTCGGCGAGATGTAGCGGAAGCTCGCCAGCATGTCCGCGCCCGGCGTGCCGTCAGGATTGACCAGGCGCAGCTCGGTGACCTGCTGCCAGCCGAAATCGCTGGCGGTGCGCTCGGCGAGCTCGTCGCGGCCGAGACCCGCGAGCGCGCGCTGCCGGAGCCACGTCGAATCGGTGTTCCGCCACGCGTTCCAGTAGAGGTGCAGCCGGATCGAGTAGGCCGGAATGGTGCCGGGATTGCGCCAGGTCACGACCTCGCGTCCGGTGATCGTGCGTTCCGCCGGATCGAGCGTGGCGTCGATGCTGTAACTGGCGGTCCGCGGCGCCATGCCGGCGGCGTCCTGGGCACGCGTGCGATCGTCGCTGCTGATCGCAATTGCAAACGCGATCAACGCAGCGGCGAGGCATCGGTCTCGTCGGGATCTCATCGGGTCCGCCGCCCATCCTACACTGCGGGCGGCTTATACTTCCGAGGATGTCGACGCGTCGCGAGTTCGTGCAATCCACGCTGGCCGCTCTGGCCACGATGGGCCTCCCCGATCAGCGTGTGGGCCCTGCAGGCCGGCGAAGAGCTGGTGACCTTCACCGATTACACCGACGATTTCAAGATCGAAGCGCAGGCGAGCAACCCCACGGTGCGGTGCGTCGATCTCCGGAACCTTACGAACTGGATCACGCGAAACGAGGACTTCTACGCGTTCCACCAGACCGTCACGCCGCAGGTGGATGCCGCCTCGTTCCACCTGCGCATCGGCGGTTTCGTCGAGCGGCCGAAAGAACTCACGCTTGCCGAGATCATGGGCCGGCCCGACCAGCGTGACCAGCCCGTGACGCTCGAGTGCTCGGGGAACTCGACGCGGCCGACCCGCATGGCGGGGCTGCTTTCGAACGGCGTGTGGACGGGCGTGCCGCTGGCGGCCGTGCTCAAGGAGTGCGGCGTGAAGCCGGAGGCGCGCGAAGTGGTGTTTCTCGGCGCGGATCTCGAAAAGGAGAAGAAGTTCCAGGCCGGCAACCGCGAATACACGGCACCGCACGGCCGCAGCATCTACATCCAGGATGCGCTCGGACCCGATGCACTGCTGGCGTTCCATCTGAATGGCCAGCCGCTGCCGGCCAAGAATGGTTTTCCGCTGCGATTGATCCTGCCCGGCTGGTACGGCATGACGCAGGTGAAGTGGCTGTCGCGGATCGAGGTGCTCGATCGCCGCTACGAAGGGCAGCACCAGGTGCGCAACTACCTGAGCCTGCGTTCGGTGGACACGCCGGACGGGCCGATCTGGCTGGATCAATCGATCAGCAAGACGCACATGAAATCGATCGTCGCGCGCGTGGCCCGGCGCCGGTCTGGCGAGAGCTGGGCGTACCGGATTTCGGGACCGGCCTGGGGCGGGCAGGTGCCGATCGAGCGCGTGGAGGTGCAGATCGACAACGGGCCGTGGCAGAAGGCAACGCTCGACCCCATCAAGGGACAGTACGCGTGGCGGCTGTGGGCGCTGGAGGTCAAGGACCTCGCGCCAGGCAAACACGCCGTGGTCTCGCGCGCCGTTGACGCGAACGGCGCGATTCAGCCGACAGAAGAGGAGCGGCGCACGCGTATCGCGAGCGGCCGCGAGGACAACACCCAGTGGGTGCGCGAGATTCTGGTGAGCTGAGGCTGGCCAGGTCCAATTGCGCTGCGGCCAGCCCGCGTGCCGAGAATGGGCGTGCGGCGCTTCAGGCTCAGTCAGGGGAGGCCGAGACGCTGGCGCTTCAGGAATAGCCCCTTGCGCGACAGGCCGAGTGACTGCGCCGCTCGCTCGACGTTGCCGTTTGCGCGCTCCAACGCCTGGGCGATGAACTTGCGTTCGACGTGTTCGAGCGCCGCGGCGAGCGGTTGATCGGTACTGACCTTGACGGAGCCACCGTCGCCCGCGACATTGGCGCGGGACCGGCGGATCCCGGCGATCTCCGAGGCGAGGTGGTCGGGCATCACGACAGCCCCCGGCTCGGTAAGGGCCATGAGCCGCCGCAGTTCATTGACCAGCTGCCGGGTGTTGCCGGGCCACGGAAAGATCGTCAGGAACTCCATCGCGTCGTCGGAGAAGCGCAGCGGCTCGCGCTGTCCTTCGCGGGCCAGGCGGTCGGCCAGCGCGCGGACCAGCAGTGGAATCTCCTCGCGCCGCTCGCGCAGTGGCGGCACCGGCAGACGGACGACGTTGAGGCGGTAGAAGAGGTCCTCGCGGAACCGGCCCTCGGCGACGAGCCGCTCGAGCGGGGCGTTGGTGGCGGCGACAACGCGCACGTTGACGTGGGCGGGATGGGTTTCGCCGAGCGGGAAGATCTCGCCGGACTCGAGGAACCGCAGCAGCTTGGGCTGCACGTCGAGGGGCATGTCGCCGATCTCGTCGAGGAACAGCGTGCCGCCGGCGGCAGCGCGAATCATGCCCGGGTGGTCGGCCATGGCGCCGGTGAACGCGCCGCGGCGGTATCCGAACAGCTGTGCGTCGATCGTCTCGCGCGGGAAGGAGGTGCAGTTGAACGGCATGAACGCCGCCCGGGCGCGGCGGCTGGCGGTGTGCAGGGCGCGGGCGAAGACGTCCTTGCCGCTGCCGGTTTCGCCGGTGATGAGCACGGGGACATCGGTCGGCGCCACCTGCCTGGCGATCCGAACGAGGTCGGTCATCGCCGGCGAGGCGTAGACGATGCCGAGCTGCTCTTCCGGAGACTCGTGCGTCCCGGAGGCGACGCGTTCGCGCTCTTCCTGCCGCAGTCGCAAGCGTAACGGATGATTGAACGAGACGTTCGACGGCCTGTAACGGTGCTGCGGGCCGCCGCGCCCGGACAACTCTCGATCGCCGAGTTCGTACCTATGTGTACCTAAAGCACCAAGCGGTATTCGAATACCGTAGGGCGACACAGAACGACTGGGTCCTGACGCAGCATCGTCGCCCTGTGTCAGTAGTCGACGGAGGCCTGTCTCGTCTTCCTGAAGCAGTGCAGAGCTGGAGCAAGCGCGGGCGGTGCTAATTAGATGCAGCGCCTCCGCACCGAGTAGCGGCGGATGTTTGGCGAGATAAGAGAGAGCCGCGGCTGATTCCACTGCCCGGGCCGGCGAAAGAGTGTGTCGGCTTGCTTGTGAGGGCGAGAGGTCGCTGAAACACAAAGCCTGTCGCTCAGCCGCCGCTCGTGCGGTCTTGTGGCCAATCGCCGAGAAGATGCGGACGGCACGCGCGAAATGTTCGCGAGCAGCTGTTGGATCGTCTACGGCTAGACAGCCCGCCAAGCGTGCCGCCTCGCCGACGATGTCCAGCGCCGGATCGGCGCTCTGATGAAGGGCTTTCGCCAGCAGTGTGGCGCCATCGAGTGGTCGTCCGCAAGCACCGAGAGCTTCCGCCGCTACGAGTTGCATTCGAATTAGAAGGTTGCGGTCAGCGATCCGCTCGACGTGCGGGAGTGCATCTTCCGCGCTTGCGAGGGCTTCCTGTGGTTTACCGATGCGAAGAAGCCAGCGCGCGCGGGTGTGAAGGTGCCACAGTCCATAATAGGAGCGGCCGCCCTCTAGTTGCTTCGACAGATCGAAGGCGGTATCCATCAATCGGGATGTCTGATCAGCTTCGAACTCCATCGCATGAAGCGCGACGCTGTCACGAATTCCGAGTTCTGCCCCGCCTCCGCTTCGGCACAACGAAAGAGCTTTAGCCAACTCTTGTTTGGAACCCTCCTTCTCTCCCAAAGCAACTAAGACGAGGGCGAGATTGGCTCGGGCGACCACTTCCGAAGACGTCGAGCTAATCTCTTTCGCGGCGGATATCGCCAGACGCCCAATCCTTTCGGCTCGGTGCAAATCAGCTTCGATAGCTGCGACAGCCGCCTCCTTGAGCATCAAGTCGACTTCAAGGGCTTTGTGTCCAAATCTGGTCAGAAGATCTGAGGCAACAGACAGGTGCGAGTTAGCCTTGGACAAGGCTCCGCGCTTAGCTTCAATCTCTCCTAGCGTCAGGCGATAGCCTACGATGAGCTCGGATTTCGCCGCGCTTACAACCTGGCTGCGAATCTTGCCGATTTCCGCAGAAGCAGCTTCAGGGCCGAGCCACGACGTTAATGACGCGAGCTGGGCCAAACCGACACGCGCCTGAATCAGCTTGTCCTGGGCTTCTTGCGCGACCTTGATCGCCTCTTCGAATGCAGCACGGCCATCGTTGGTGCGAGACATTCGAAGGTGTTGCGAGCCGATTACCGCTAGCGCGCGAGCTGCGACGGCCTTCGAAAGATCCTTCCTACGTAATAGAGCCTTTGCCCTATCAAGTCCCAGATCGCTCGATGACGTGGCGTCTAGCAGTTCACACTCGGCGATAATCTCATCTGGAATCAGAGGGCGGGTTGATCGGAGCGCAGCAAGGGCCGCGACTGCTTGACCAGCATTTCCCGCTTCGGCTAGCGCCTCCCAGTTTTCGGTCATCTCAGTGGACCGTAGCAGTTCTACCGGTTATTGGGGGCTTCCGGCCTGTTTGCCTGGCCATCAGTGCTTGCAACGGTGCGTCGTCAAAACTTCTTGCAACACTCTCCACGTACAGGATCGATGCGTCGTCGAAGGCTCTACCTGGCTCAAGAAAAAGAGTCAGAGCTCCGATCACCTCACCATCCGAGATGAGTGGAACAGATAAGCAGACTCGATTGTCTTTGAATACGTTCTCGAGTTCCAATTGGCAATCTGCGTTGGCGATTCGCCTGCCGTTAGCGACGACCCAGCCAGTCACTCGCGATCCAATCGAAAGGCGAAAGGGTTTCACCCGCGACGCCTCCGGGCCAAACACTTCAGCGACGTAGACGTCGTCTCTCGCTGAATCGCGCAAGAAAACGAGTACTAAGCTTGGGCGCAGCTCTTCTTGGATGGACTGAAGGATCATCCGCAGCGCGCGACCAAGTTCGAAGTTGAGAGTTGGAATTTGGTCAACGGCTTCAAGAGATCGATCCTGCGATGGGAGCGGCTTGGTATCCTCGATCGACACACTACGGAAGTAGGCTTCGGCCAGTTCATCCTTAGCGGCGATAAATGTATCGACCACGAGAGGGTCGTACATCGTGCCTCTCCGCGCCATTAGGATGGCGATCGCTTCATCGTCCGCAAGACGAGGACGATACGGTCTATCGGACGTCAACGCGTCGAAGCAATCTACAACCGATAGGATTCTGGCACCCAACGGGATCTGTGTACCCTTCAATCGGTCTGGGTATCCCGAGCCGTCCCAGTTTTCGTGGTGATGTCGGACGATGGGTACAACTGGATATGGAAAGCGGATCGACGACAGGATGTCCGCCCCGACGCCGGCGTGGAGTTTCATTCGCTCGAATTCGCCGGTGGTCAACTTTCCTGGCTTATTGAGAATGTGCTCAGGGACGACGAGTTTGCCGAGATCGTGCAGCAGTGCGGCGGCCTCTATCGCACTCAGTAGACTCGGATCGGTTACTCCGATGGCTCGCGCGAGCCCGAGTGTATGTTGCTGAACACGGCGAATGTGGCCATGAGTGACCTGGTCCTTTGCATCGATGGCCGTTGCTAATGTCTCGATCGTCGACAGGTGAAGTCGTTTCATCTCGTCGACGTGCTTATTAGCGTCCTCTACGCGCCCGAGTGAAGTCTTGTACGTCAGGTACGAAATGACAACGAGCGGAACGATGATGCTGAATGCGGTGAAATCGACGGTTCTGGTGTACGCCACAAGCAGCGCTGCGACAGAGGCGCCTGCGAAATAGTTGAGAGACAGCCAGAGGAAATTTCGTCGCCAAATCTGAAAGGCTGGCTGTCCCTTCTCAAAGGAAAGAGCGAACGCCACCAATGCGCTGTTTAAGAGAAAGTACAGAGCGGTCATCACCACCAGTGGTCTTAGCACCTGAGGCAATGGTGCTGGCGCCAAGGTCAGGGGGCTCAGGCCTGATATCGCGTAAAACGCGGAGCCGGCGATCCAAATAGATAAGGCGGCTGATGCGAGATTGAAAAGGATCTTTAATGGTGACTGAGGGATCTTCCGTCTAGCGACGAGAGTTGCGACGACGGTATCGAGAGCTACCGTCAGTGTGCCTGCTGTGGTGCCAAAGAGAAGAACTGAGGTGAAGACAAACGTTTCCGATACCGAAATCCTGGCGGGGAGTCCCGGGACGCGGACCGTGAACGATCCAGTTAACAGGGTCAGGACCGCGAGGAATAACCATTCATTGCTGATCGGACTGGAATAGATGCCGGCGATGCATATACCGATGGCAATCAGCCCTAGGGCGATGACGGTCGCGACGTAGATTTGTCCGCGAATCGGTAAATTCATTCACACCAGCCTGCTCTTGGGACCGCTCACGTCCCAAGAGCGCTGTCTTCTAAAGGGCTATTCGCCCCAAATGATCAGTCGGCTCATGATCCTAACTCCTTTACACCCTGATGGATAGCTCTATTCAGCCCAGATGATGGTGTCGGCCCAGATGATGGTGTCGGCCCACAAGATGGTGTCGGCCCACAAAATCGTGTCGGCCCAGATGATCGTGTCCGCCCAGATGATGGTGTCGGCCCACAGGATGGTGTCGGCCCAGATGATCGTGTCGGCCCAGATGATCGTGTCGGCCCACAGAATCGTGTCAGCCCAAAGAATAGTGTTGGACTGCGCAGACCCCTCCGACCAGATGATCGTTTGAGGCATGCTGGCGGTATACAGTTCGCCCCAGAATTGCTCGGTTGAGTAAGTCTTGGGCGCCGCCGACCCCTGCATGATGTCCGTGAGGTCCAAGCGGCCGGCCCCTCCCGCGACGAGCCCAGGCTCCGCGAGATACTGCGCACTTCCCTGCAGCGCCAGCTTCACCAGCTGCGGCGTCAGGGTTGGCTTGGACTCCAGCAGCAGCGCCACCGCTCCGGAGACGACCGCGGCCGACATGCTCGTGCCGCTCATCGTGATGTAGTCGCGCTGGCCGGGGCCGTCGAGGATCCGGTCGGGGAACTGCTCCGCCAGCGAGCTGCCCGCCGCCACCGTCGACACGATCTTGCTGCCCGGCGCGACCAGGTCCGGCTTCACAATCCCATCCACCGTCGGGCCCCGCGAACTCCAGGGCGCCACCTCGTCGTCGCTCGGATCGACGGTGCCCTGAGTCCGGAGGGCGCCGACGGTGATGGCGAACGGCGACGTACCAGGGGAGGTCACGCTGCCCAGAACCGTCCGTCCGTCAGACGTTTGCCCGTAGTTGCCCGCCGAGGCCACCACCACCAGCCCCGCCCGCGCCGCGCGCTCTACGGCCTGGCAGAGCGGATCGTCCTGATATCCCTGCGTCGGCGCCATGCCCAGCGACAGGTTCAGCACGCGAATCGAATACTGCTGCCGGTTGTCGACGGCCCAGTCGATTGCCGCGATCACATCCGACGCCTTGCCCGAGCCGTCCGACTTCAACACCTTGAGGTTCAGCAGGTGGGCCCCCGGCGCCATCCCGCTCGCGCCGCTCGCGTCCGAGTTCCCATATCCCCGCGCCGCGACGATGCCAGCGATGTGGGTGCCGTGCCCGTAGCCATCGCGCCCGTTGGTCCCCTCGCCCGTGAAATCCAGGTTCACGACCACCTTGCCGGCCAGCGCCGGGTGGGAGGCGATGCCCGAATCGATGATCGCCACGCCCACGCCGCGGCCGTTGGTCCGGCCCAGTTGCGTGATCAATCCAGACCAGGCTGCCGTGGCGCCCGTGGTCTGGGCCGTCACCGCCATCTGCGAATGGACCGCCGCATCCGCCGACACCGCACCGGCCTGCTCGTCGCTCGCCAGCGAGGCCAGCGCCGCAGTCGACGCGGACAGGACCGCGCCGGTCTTCAGCGTCTTCTTGACCTCGAGCCCGTGACGCTGCGCGATTTCGGCGACGCGTTCGGGCGAGCCGTTCAGGATGACATCGACGCTTCCAGTGTCCGGAGCGGCAAGACGCTCCCTCAAATCCGAGGACAGCCGCGCGCCGCGTCCCTGGGCCGACGCCGGGATTGAGGTGACCAGCGTGGCCAGAAACACGGCCACGATGCAGAGAGTGGTGCAAGTCGACCGAAACACGCCCTGGGGGGCGGTGTGCCTCGTGTCAGTCGGCTGCAGGGTCATGTCGTTGTCCTTCCCGAGAGTCGTACGTTGTGGAGAGGGGTCAGTTCGCGCCGCGCGCCGCGTCGAGCGACGACATCAGAACGCGCTGCGACCCACCGATGGTCCGGACCGTCAGCAGCCGCCCTTCGCGAATCCGGTAATAGACGGTGCGTCGCGAACACCCGAGCAGGCTCGCCGCCTGGTCGATCGTCACGCTCCGGCCCAATTGCGGCTGAAAGCCGGGGTTTGTCAGGTAGCGGGGGGTGAGGGTTGCCAGATCCATGAACTTCAAACCTCCGCCGTCCGATATGGCGAAGCGGGTGCCACAGCTGGACCGTGTGTGGGCTGGACTGGCTAAGTTGTTGCCGCAGAGATACTTATGGGCTAGGATGCCCAGGTCTGCAATGGCCGCTCTGGATGGGACCCCAGGTCAAGAATTGGCCCGGCTGGTATCCGGCCGACGACAGATCGCAGAAATGGCACAGATTCAGGCGTAATTTCTGATTGCACGCAGATCTTCGACCGGCCAAGAAATTGGCCCCCCGGTTAAGAAGTGAACCGACAGCCACGCACACTGCTGACGCTATTGCTGATTGCGGCCCTCGCAGGCACCGCGTACCTGATCTGGCGCGACTTGCACAGTTTCCCCGAGAGCGCGACAGAACGGCAGTCGTCAGCCGCGAAACCCACCCGCGGCGGGCGCCTGACCGGGACCCTCCGGGCCGAGCCGCGCTCATTCAACCGCCTCGTTTCGAACAGCGCCGTCACCGAACTGGTTACTCAGCTGACCCAAAGCAAGCTCGTTCGGGTCAACCGTTCGACACGAGAGCTCGACCCCTTGCTCGCCGAGAAGTGGGAGGCCTCGCCGGACGGACGGACGTTTACCGTGACGCTTCGGCAGGGACTGTCGTGGTCGGACGGGACGCCTTTCACCGCGGACGATGTGCTGTTCACGGTGAAGGCGGTGTTCGACGATCGCGTGCACAGCGGGCTGGCCTCGTCGATGCAGGTCGATGGCCGGCCGATCGAGGCCACCGCTGTCGACGCGGGGACCGTGAAATTGACCTACCCGGCCCCCTTTGGACCGGGACTGCGCCTGCTCGACAACATGCCGATCCTGCCGCGCCACAAGCTGGAAGCGGCGCTCGAGGCCGGGACGATCGCGCAGGTCTGGAATCCGTCGATGCCACCGGCCGACCTGGTCGGCCTGGGCCCGTTTACGCTCGTCCGCTACGAACCCGGCCAGCGGCTGGTATTCGCGCGTAATCCGAAGTACTGGCGCAAGGCAGGTGACGGCACCCAGCTGCCGTATCTGGACGAGGTCGTCCTTGAGATTGTCCCGGACCAGAGCGCAGAACTCCTGCGTCTGCAGGCGGGTCAGTCGGACCTGATGCAGCAGCCGCTGCGTTCGGAGGATCTGTCCGCGCTGCGACAGCAGATCGACGGCGGCATCGTCTCGCTGATCGAACTGGGCGTGAGCACCGATCCCGACGTCTTCTTCCTGAACCTCCGCGACAAATTCTGGGCGTCGGACCCCCGGAAGGACTGGATTACGCGGCGCGAGTTGCGCCAGGCCATTTCCTACGCCGTGGACCGGGAGGCGTTCGCGGAAGCCGTCTTCCTGGGGGCCGCAGTGCCCGTCTGGGGCCCCGTGACACCCGGCAACGCCGACTGGTTCTCGCCGAACGTCCGCCGCTATACCCATTCGCTCGACCAGGCGACCGCGCTGCTCGCCGGCATCGGGTTGACCAATCGTGACGGTGACGAGTGGCTGGAGGACCCTCACGGTCACGAGGCGCGTTTCTCCGTGCTCACCTACCGCGGCAACCAGGTGATGGAACGGGAAGCGGCGTTCCTGCGCGACGCGCTGCAGAAAGTCGGCATCGCCCTGGACGTCGTCGCGCTCGAGCAGAACGCGCTGGTCGATCGCATGCTGAAGGGCAACTTCGAATCGATCTACTTCGGGTACAACCAGACGGATCTCGATCCCGCGCTGAATCTAGACTACTGGCTCAGCTCCGGCGGTGCCCACATCTGGAACATGGCGCAGGCGGCCCCGACGACCGCGTGGGAAGCCGAAATCGATCGGCTGATGATGAAGCAGACGGGCACGACGGATCGTGCCGAGCGCCAGCGCCTGTTCGCGGAAGTCCAGCGAGTCTTCGGGGAAGAGGTGCCCGCCCTGTACTTTGCGGCGCCGCGGTTGTACATGGGCGTGAGCTCCCGAACGCTGAACCTGTCGCCCTCGGTGCTCCGGCCCCAACTGATGTGGTCGGTTGATACCATCGCGGTCAAACACTGACGGCCAAGGGCGGCAGGCAGAAGGCAGAAGGCAGAAGGGCAATCGAAGTGCTGCGCTACGCCGCGCGTCGCATCCTCCTGGCAATCGTCATGGTCTGGGCCGTGGCGTCTGCGGCGTTCGTGCTCGCGCGCATCGCGCCTGGCGACGCGACCTCTCCGGAATGGCAACTGTCGCAGAAGACTCGGGACGCGGAACGGCATCGCCTCGGCCTGGATCGTCCGTGGCCGGAGCAGTATGCGACCTGGCTGGCAGGCGTGGTGCGTCTCGATTTCGGCGAGTCGTCGCTCTACGGAAGGCCTGTCCGCAGCCTGATCGGCGAGCGCGCGATCAACACCGCGATCCTCGCCGCCGCCGCGTTGGCGCTGGCAGCCCTGATTGGCGTTGGCGCCGGCGTGCTGACAGCCGTACGGCCGGGCACGATGCTCGCGCGGCTCATACGGGTTGGCTCGGTGGTCCTTCTCTCGACGCCCCCGTTGATCGGATCGCTCGTGCTGGTGCTGATTGCCGCCCGAACCAGGTTGGTCCCGGTTGGAGGCATGAGCTCCGTCGACCCAGCGTCTCCCTGGGCGGACCTGCTGCAACACCTCATCGTCCCTGCGCTGGCGCTCGGGTTGCCCCTGGCCGCGACCCTCGAACGGGCGCAATCGCAGGCGCTTCGTCACGGACTCACACAACCGTTTGTCACGGCCGCCCTTGCCCGTGGCGCGCGGCCGGAAGACGCGATCGCCCGGCACGCGTGGCCTGTCTCATTGGGCCCGGTCCTCGCGCTCTACGGACTCATGATTGGAGCGCTCTTCAGCGGCTCCCTCGTCGTCGAGATGGTGACGGCGTGGCCTGGGCTCGGCCGGCTGATGGTTGACGCGCTTCGCGCTCGCGATCTCTATCTCGCCGCCGGAACCGCGGCCGCGGGTGCGGCGTGCTTGGCGGGCGGAACGTTGATCGGCGATCTCGTTCACGGAGCCATCGATCCTCGGGTGCGGGAGGCGCGCTGATGTCGCCGCGCCGCTCGCTCGTCCTGCTCGTCCTGCTCGCCGCGCTCGCGCTGTTGGGTCCGTCGCTGGCGCCCTACGACCCGGGAGCCGTCCATCGCGGCTACTTGCATGCTCCGCCGATGTGGCCGCGGGTGAGCGATGGCTTCGCCATCCATCCGGTCGTGCTCGAGGATCAACTGCAGCAGCGGTTCGCGGTCGATCGCAGTCGAACGCTGGCCTTGCCATGGCGCTCACCCGCCGAGCCCGTGTTCCTGTTTGGGGCGGATCGCTCCGGCCGCGACGTGCTGTCGCGCGTGCTGGCGGGTTCCCGAGTTTCAGTTGGATTGGCGTTGCTCGCCGTCATCGGCGCGGCGACATGCGGCGCGCTGCTCGGGGCGCTCGCCGGCGCGCGCGGCGGCCTCGTCGACGACGTGGTGATGCGAGTCGCGGACTTCGTGCTCGTTCTTCCCGTTCTGTACGTGATCGTCGTGCTGCGTGCGGCGATGCCGCTCGTGGTGTCAGCCGGCACAGTGTTCGCGGTCACCCTGGTGATCTTCGTCGTGGTCGGTTGGCCCGTCGTCGCTCGCGGTGTGCGCGGAGTTGTGGCGGGAGAGCAAGCGCAGGAATACGTGCTCGCTGCCCGCGCGGCGGGCGGCTCGACCGCCCACCTGCTGCGCCGTCACCTGCTACCGGCCTGCGCCGGCCATCTCGCCGTGCAGGCCAGCCTGCTGTTGCCCGGCTTCATCCTGGCCGAGGCGACGTTGTCTTACCTCGGGCTCGGCTTTCCGGACACCGTCCCAACGTGGGGGACGATGCTGCGCGACGCGGCGGACGTCAACGAATTGACACGGTTTCCCTGGACGCTGACCCCGGCCGCGGCAATCTTTCTGGTGACGCTAGTCACCAACGTCCTGCTCCAGGGCAGGTCCAGGCCGGCAGCGCCGGAAAACGTGAGAGGGTAGGATTGAACGATATGGAACTTGCCGGTCTCTACCATCCCCTTGTCACACCGTTTGACGCGCGTGGCGACGTCAATCCCCAGGCGATTGCCCGGAACGCCGCGAAATACCTGCAATCACCGCTGACCGGTCTCGTCGTCCTCGGGTCGAATGGCGAGCAGCCGCAGCTCGACGACGACGAAGCCGACCGCGTGATTGGGGCGGTGCGCGAGGTCGTGCCTGAAGACCGGCCGCTGCTCGCCGGTGTGGCGCGCGAGTCCACCCGGGCAACCATTGCCGCGTGCAAACGGGCCGCCGCGCTGGGCGTGACCGCGGTGATGGTGCGGACCCCGTCGTTCTACAAGAACATGATGACCAGCGACATCTTCGTGAAGCACTTCACGGAGGTGGCCGACGCCTCGCCGGCGCCGGTGATTCTCTACAACGTGACGCTCTACACGTCCGTCACGCTGCAGGCCGATGCGGTTGGCCGCCTGAGCCGCCACCCCAATGTCGTCGGCATCAAGGAGAGCGGCAACGACATGCAGCTGCTCGCCGATTACCTCGCGGCCTCGGCCGGCGAGGACTTCGTGGTGTTGTGCGGCTCGGCGACGTCATTCTTCTCGGCGCTGGCGCTCGGCGTCCACGGCGGCGTATTGGCGCTCTCGGGGATCGTCCCGGACCAGTGCGCGAAGCTGATCCGCCTCGTCAAGGAAGGCAGGCTCGGCGAAGCGCGTGAGCTGCAGCATTCGCTGATGCCGATCGCGCGCGCGATTGGCGCGCAGCACGGCGTCCCGGCCTTGAAGGCCGCCCTGACGATGCTCGGCTACGAAACTGGCGACCCGCGGCCGCCGCTGCGACCCGCGCCGGCACCGGTGATCGCGACGCTTCGAACGCAGCTGACGGCGCTCGGCGCGCTGGCGGAGGCTCCGGCGGCCCTCTGAGGTTCCGGCCGCCGCGGGGCACACCGCGTGTCCCCTGAAACGGGCAGCGGCTCGCGTCTGGCACGAAAACCGGCGTGTTTTTGCGTGGCACGGCCGTTGCTACCCTGGCAGCAGGGTGTCTGCAATGCGTCTCCCCGCTCTGGTCCTCGCCCTGGCCGTGACCACGGCCTGCGCTACCAACCCGGTTTCCGGCAAGAAGGAGCTCAGCTTCCTCAGCGAGGCTGAGGAGATCGCGATGGGCCAGCAGGCCGACGCGGAGATTCGCCGGGAGATGGGCGTCTACCCCGATCAGGAGCTCCAGCGCTACGTCCAGGACCTCGGCATGCGGCTGGCCGAACATTCGCACCGGCCCAACCTCCCCTGGACGTTCACGGTCGTCGATAGTCCCGCCATCAACGCGTTCGCTGTTCCCGGTGGCTTCGTCTACATCACGCGGGGCATCCTGCCTTATCTCGGTGACGAATCGGAGCTCGCCGGCGTGCTCGGCCACGAGATCGGTCACGTTACGGCCCGGCATGTGAACAAGCAGTACTCGCGGCAGGCGATGGGCGGCATCGGCCTGATGGTCCTCAGCATCTTCGTCCCGCAGACCGCGCCATTCCAGGACGTGTCGTCGATGGGCCTCGGTGTCCTCTTCCTCAAGTACGGCCGCGACGACGAGCTGCAGTCGGACAAGCTTGGGATGGAGTACGAATCGGCGATCGGCTACGACCCGTCAGCGGTGCCGCGCTTCCTCTCCACGCTGGCACGCGTCGACAAGCTGAGCGAGCGCGGCGTGCCCAACTGGCTCTCGACCCACCCCGAACCGGAATCGCGCGTCGAGAAGGCGGAACCGGCGCTTGCCAAGTTCATGTCGGAGTCGGCGCACACGCGCAATCCAGACGCGTTCCTGCGCGCCATCGACGGCGTGGTGGTCGGCGATAGCACCGAGCAAGGCATCGTGCGCGGCAATGCGTTTGCGCATCCGATGATGCGCATCGCCCTGGAGTTCCCCGATGGATGGGAAGTGGCCAACAGCGCCGAGCAGGTGATGGCCCGCGAGCCCGGCACCAAGCACTTCATGCTGCTCCAGATGGTGGATCGCCCGCGCGGCAGCACCCTCGGCGAAGTGGCTCTCAACGCGATGCACCAGGCCGGCTACAAACCGGTGGACGGGACGATGGAGCAGCTCGGTGGCCTCGACGCATATGTCGGCGTCTATCGGGGATCGCTGAACGGCGTCGGCAAAGTGACGATGCGCGCGGCCCACGTCGCGATGGGCCGCCAGGTCTATGTCTTCGCAGGCTTTGCGCCAGACGCCGAGTACGACCAGGTTCGGCCGGCCATCGAGGCTTCGATTCAGACATTTCGCGAGCTGAGCCCGCAGGAGGCGGCGCAGGTGCGCCCCAACCGCCTCACCTACTACACCGTGCGAAAGGGCGATTCGTGGCAATCGATCGCACAGCGTGAAGGGAAGGGGATCACCAACGCGGCGACGCTTGCGATCATGAACGGCGTCGAGGTCTACGAGCAGCCGCAGCCCGGCGAGCGCGTGAAGATCGTTGTCGAGGGATAGTTTTCCTGCCGGCGAATGCCGCCCTGACGAGCGAAGCGAGGCTTGCCCAAAGGGCCTCGGCCGCGACGCGGCGCATAATGAAGTGTGCCACGCCGCTCGAAGGGCCCCGGACGGCCCCGCCGCATCTTGCTGGGCGCAGCGGCCGTTGCCTTCGCGTATCTCGGCTACGTCTACCTGACACTCCCCGACGTTCGGGCGCTGGCGAAAGAGAACCCGCCGACCACGGCGTTCATAGAGTTGCGGCTGGATGAGGCCCGTTACGACGGGCGCACGAAGTTCGCGATTCGCCAGAAATGGATCCCGTACAACCAGATTGCTCCCGCCCTGAGGCGCGCGGTCGTCGTCACCGAGGACGCCGCGTTCTTCGATCACGACGGCATCGATCTCGACGAGATCAAGGCCTCGCTGGAGCGGAACTGGGAGGAGGGACGATTCACCCGCGGTGCGAGCACGATCACCCAGCAGCTCGCGAAGAACCTGTACTTGTCACCGTCTCGCAATCCGGTTCGCAAGCTGCGCGAGCTGTTCATCACGCGGCGGCTCGAGGCGAGCCTGACGAAGCGGCGCATCCTCGAGATCTATTTGAACGTGATCGAGTGGGGTGACGGTATTTTCGGCTGCGAAGCCGCGGCGCGGGCGTATTTCGGCAAGAGTGCCGCGGACCTGTCGCGCGAGGAAGCCGCGCTGATGGCCGGCGCGATCATCAACCCGCGCGAGCTGCACGTTGATCACCCGAACAAGCGGCTGCTGCGGCGGCAGCAGATCGCGCTGCGCCGGATGGGACAGGTGGACTGATCGGACGGCCGCTCTCGGCGCCTCCTCAGCGGCGGCTGAGCAACCACTCGAACAGATCTGCGTCGCCGAACGCCTTCTGCGCCGCACCGACGTGCCCGGTGTCGGCGTATTCCTCATAACGGACCAACGCGCCCGCCTGCTTCAGCGCTGCCGCCAGCGTGCGCGACTCTGTCACCGGCACGACGTCATCGGCCGCACCGTGCGCGATTACGACCGGCAGCGTTTTGAGACCAGCCGCCAGCGCGGCATACGGATCGGCCTGGCTCAGGAACGGATGCGCCCGTCGATCGGCCTCGATCAACGCCTCGCCGTATTCCTGGCCGGGAACGATGCGGCCGGCGACGATCAGGAGTCCGGCGAACCGCGACGGCTGTTTGAATGCGAGGCGGTACGCTCCCGTACCACCCATCGAGAACCCTGACAGATAAACGCGTCCAGGGTCGACCCCGAACTCGTCAATCGTGGACTGCAGTTCGTCCATGATCAGCTCCTGCGCCTCCGGCTGCAGCCACAGAGTGTCGGGCGGGGCTTGAGGAAACAGGACGATGCAGGGGAATTGAGATCGGTCGGCGCGAATCAGGCTGGCCAGCCCGATCGCTGTCGGCAGCAAGCCGTCCGTTCCCTGCATGCCGTTGCCGTGCAGGTCGACGATGAGCGGAAGCGCCGTGCCGGCGCGATACTCGGACGGCACGTACACCTGATAACGGTGTGAGGCGCCGTTGCGCGCGAGCGTTCGATCGAGGAACCCGGTTTCGACACGACGCGGTTGTGAAGGCGTCCGAACCGTGTCGCACGATGACGCGACCAGCGGCAGCCCGCCGATAGCGAACACAGTCAGCAGCGACAACCAGCCCGTCCTCTGCACGGCGCCATTTCATCACGACGGCATTCGTCGTGCGTGACGCTGGTCACAAGCCTCGTCACTCCGGACGCGGCTTCTTGTCGTCCTTCTTCTTCTCGTCGTCCTTGTCGCCGCGACCGAAGACGCGCGACCAGAAACCGCGCTTCTTCTTCGGCTGCTCGTCGGCCTTCGCTTCCGCGGAGGCGTGTGCGGCCTCAGCGGATCCGGCCGCCGGCGTCGTTGGTTCCGGCGCCGCCACCTCCGGCCGGTCGTGCTCCACCTTCGGCGTGTCGCGGAACCAGTCGCCCATCTTCGCGAAGAGCGAGCGCCCGACGTGCTGATCGCAATACTCCTGCGGCTCGGTGCCGCGGACGAAGTATTCGTTGACGATCATCGACCGTTCGGTGGTGCTGCCGTCGTCTTTCACGACCTGCACCGAGTCGCACCCTGACGCGGGACGCTTGCCCGACAGCTTGCAGATGCTGACGGTGACGATGTCCTTAGGCGGAGCGAGCCAGTCGGGGTTGTCGGCCGCGGTCGCCGTCTTCATGAAGCTGGCCCACATCGGGACCGCGACGTCGGCGGCGTAGGCGCTTCCCGGCAGGATCGGTTGCGGCTGGTCGTAGCCCACCCACACCCCGCTCACGAGCGACGGCGTGAAGCCGATGAACCACGCGTCGTGATAGTCGTTGGTCGTCCCCGTTTTGCCGCCCGCGGGCAGCTTGAACCCGGACTGGCGCGCCTTCCACGCCGTCCCGGAGTTGATCACATCGGCAAGCATCGACGACATCAGGAAGGCGGTTTGCGGCGTGACCGCCTGTTCGGCGTGCGGCTCGGCGTTGAAGAGCACGTTGCCGTCGCCGTCTTCGACACGCCGGAGGAAGATCGGCGTCTGCAGCACCCCTGCGTTGGCGAACGCGCCGTAGGCGGACGTGAGGTCCAGCAACGACACCTCGCCGGAGCCGAGCGCCAGCGACGGCACGGCGGGCACGTCGCCCATGCCAAGTCGCTTCGCATACATGACGGCATTGGCGATGCCCACCTCCTCGATCATGCGCACCGCGGCCTTGTTGCTCGAGGTCGTCAGTGCGGCGCGCATCGTGATCTCGTTGCCCTTGGTGTGATCGTCGTCTGGCGTCCAGGCGCCGTCGGGCAGGTCGATCGGCTGATCGAGGTCGGTAATCAGGCTGGAAACGGTGAACCCTTTCTCGAGAGCCGCGGCGTAGACGAACGGCTTGAACGCCGAGCCAGGCTGGCGCCGCGCCTGGATGGCGCGATTGAAGGCGCTGCCCTCGAAGCTGCGGCCGCCGACCATCGCCCTCACCTCGCCGGTCCGCGGATCGATCGCGACCAACCCCGCCTGGAGAACGTCCGCGTCCGCTGATTCGGTCTTGCGCCGGGCCTTGAGCGCCGCGGCGCGGCGCTTGTCGAGATCGGCCAGCGACGCTGCCACCGCGGCCTCGGCCGCCTTCTGCATGTTCAGGTCGATGGTGGTGAAGACCTTGAGGCCACCCTCGTATACGCGTTCGCGACCGAAGCGCTCGACGAGCGAGACGCGGATGGCTTCCTTGAAGTACTGACCGAACGGCTCTTCCTGGCGGAGCGCGTCTTTCAGGTGGACCTTCGCGGCCTTGGCGTTCTGGAACGCCGGCTCGTCGATCGCCCCGGTCTCGCGCATCGCCTGGAGCACGACGTTGCGGCGGGCAACGGCGCGGTCCAGGTTGACGGTGGGAGCGAGCGTCGATGGCGACTTGACCAGGCCGGCAATGAGCGCGGCCTCGTCTAGCGTCAGGTTACGCGCCGGCTTTCCGAAATAACCAAGCGCGGCGGCCTCGGCGCCGTAGAGGCCCGCGCCGAAGTACATCTTGTTGAGGTAGAGCTCGAGAATCTGCTCCTTCGTGTACTCGCGCTCGAGTCGAATCGCGAGCAGCGCCTCCTGGATCTTTCGTGAGAACGTCTTGTCGAGCGTGAGCAAGCTCTGCCGCGCGAGCTGTTGCGTAAGTGTGCTGCCGCCCTGAGCCCGCCGCCCCTCGCGCAGGTTCGCCAGCGTCGCCCCGGCGATCCGCATCAGATCGACGCCGCCGTGATCGAAGAAGCGCTGGTCCTCCACCGCCACGATCGCGGCGACCAATTGCGGCGAGATCTGAGCGAGCGGCACGTCGCGCCGCTGTTCTTCGAAGATCGAGAAGGCCGGACGGTCGCTCACGTCGTAGATGACCGTCGCCTGCGCCATCTGGCCGATCCCCTTGAGATCGTCTCGAGAGGGCAGCGTGGACACCATTCGGTAGAGCGACCATTCGGGCAGCCCGATTGCCGCCGCCTGCGCCATTCCGCCAACGATCGCGAGCGTCCACAACATGGCACTCGAGCGGCGAAGGATGGACCGGCTGGGGGACGTACGCATCGTAAAAGCTCCGTCTAACACAACGGCTGCAAGGGGGATACCAAACGCCAAGCGCCGAGCTTGGGTGCGTCTCCGCCGCTACGCCGCGTTCGCCAAGGGAATGGGCGCAACACTTACACGACGTATGTCTTCAGTTCGGCCGGCGGGCGCCGATGTAGCGGCGGCGCCAGTAATCCGCCGAGAGCCTCTCCACGCGGACGACGCCGCGTGAGCTCGGCGCGTGCACGAACTCGTCGTTGCCGATCGCGATTCCCACGTGAGAGGCGCCCGGGGCGACGGTGCTGAAGAACACGAGATCTCCAGGCGCGAGGTGACCCCGGTCGATCGAACGGCCGATCCGGAACTGCTCGCGCGTTGCCCTTGGGACGGCGAGGCCGTTCAGTCCGAACACGTATTGGATGAAACCGCTGCAATCGAACCCGTCGGGCGTCGAGCCGCCATTCCGGTAGGGCGCGCCGCGCAGCGATAACGCGGTGCTGCTCAGGACCTTGCCATCGAGCGCCCCCATCGGCGAAGGAACACGTCCCGGACTCGCGCCCGCCGGTGCCTCGCCGCGCGGGGCAGGGAACGGGCGGGGAATGGCGCCGGACGAGGCGCAGCCAGCCGAGAGCAGCGCAACCGCTCCACACGCCAGCACGGCACGACAGATCAGGCGTTCAGGCCACATGCACCCAATGGCTCATATCGGCACAGCCGGACACGGTCTCCAGTGAGAGGTCTCCCGAGGCCGTGAAATCGCTGTAACTATCTATGTAACACTAGTTTAGCCGATTCGGTCGCTTGACAGAGACTCGACGTTAGGTCAAAATCGGGACAGCACGGGCCGAAGAGCCTGCGAAACCATGGAGCAAACGCTCCTCCTTAACGCGACGTTCGAACCGCTGAAGGTCGTGCACTGGCAGAAGGCAGTAACGCTGTGGTGCCAGGGCAAGGTCGAGATCATCGCGCACCACGACCGCGAGGTGCGGGCGGTATCGTTCTCGTTCAAGATGCCGTCCATCATCCGCCTGCTTCGCTACGTGCGGATCAAGCAGCGCTTCGACTACGTGCCGTTTTCGCGGGCCAACATCTACGCCCGCGACGAATACAAGTGTCAGTATTGCGCCCGCGTCCACCCCACCACGGAGCTCACGTTCGATCACGTCGTGCCCGGTGTCGCAGGGCGGCCGCAAGGACTGGGAGAACATTGTCACCTGTTGCGTCACATGCAATCGCCGCAAGGGCGGGCGAACGCCGGCCGAGGCCGGAATGGCGTTGATCCGTCCGCCGCGTCGCCCCAACGCCGCTCCGGCCATCCGGATTACCATCGGACTCCGGCAGGCTCCGGAAAGCTGGCGTGACTATCTCTACTGGAACCTCGAGCTCGACGAAACCTGACCCCGTGCCGGCCCTGAGGAGCCTCGAGCCCATCCGGGTCGTGCCGGGCGGGCGGCTCTGGATTCACGGCAGCGATTTTCCCCCGCCCGCAGGCTCCGCCGAAGACGTGACGATCGGCGGAGTTGCCGCTCGTGTTTCGTTCGCGGCCCCGCAGCGTGTTGCCGTCGCCGTGCCCGATCCGATGGCCGGTGGTTCGCAGCCAGTCAAGGTGTCGTGGGCGCCGGGCGCAACGCTCTACACGGACATCGCACGCGTCCTGGCGACCGGCCTGCACCAGGTGGACAACCCGGTCATCGACCCGTCGGGATCGTGTACGTCACGTATTCCGGGTCGCGCGGCCAGCAGGCCGCGGTGTCGATCTTCCGCGTCACGCCGTCTGGGGCACGTGAGTCGTTCGTTCATAACCTGGTGAACCCGACTTCAATGGCCCTCGGCCCGGACGGAAAGCTGTACGTCTCGAGCCGCTTCGAGGGGCGCGTGTACCGCGTGCACGAGGACGGGCAGTACGACGTCATCGGATCCGATCTTGGGGTTGCCACCGGGCTGGCATTTACGCCTGACGGCACACTGTATGTCGGCGATCGCTCGGGCACGCTCTTCCGAATCGACGCGCACGGGCGCACCGAGACGGTCGTCACGCTGCCCGGCAGCATGGCCGCCTTTCATCTCGCGGTCGGACCGGACGGCTGGATCTATATCGCCGCGCCGACGCTGTCGACCTACGACACGTTGAGCCGCATTCACCCCGATGGACGCATCGAGCGGCTCGAATGGGTCTTCGGCCGGCCGCAAGGCCTTTGCTTCGACGCTCACGGCGTGCTGCATGTCGTCGAAGCGCTGGCCGGGTCGAGCGGCGTCTATGCCCTGCGCCCGGGACGTCCGCGGGAGCTGGTCGTGTCGGGGCCGAATCTCGTCGGCCTCGCCTTCGGCGGCGACGGCACGCTCGTCGTGACCTCGAACGACACGCTTTACGGGTTTACGGCGGGCGCCGCGACCTAACCGGAAATCAGCCCCGTCGCGGTGAACGGCCTACGGTTCGGTGCGCCCTCGCAATGGGCGCAGAACAGGCGATCCGTTGTCCATTTCCGGCGTCTGCGCCGTGTTCAACACCATCGCGAGCATGGTGTAGTAGCCGCCGATGCCGATCGCTTCGACGACGGACTGCTCGCCCAAGGTCACTACCGCTCGTGCATAGGTGGCGTCACTTACCGCGTGGTCGCGATTGAGCTCCGTGCAGAGGTCGAAGAGCGCGGTTTGCTCGGCGCTCATGCCGGTCGGCCTGCGTCCTTCAGCAATCGCCAGTGCGACGTCGGGAGTCACGCCGGCCTTCACGGCGATGGGATAGTGCACGTTCCACTCGTATTGCTGGGTCCAGGCGCGCGCGGTCATGAGAATCACGAACTCGCTCAGCCGCGGCGGCAACGTACTCTTGTAGCGCAGGTAGTCGCCCATCGCCCGGGCGCGCGTCA
The DNA here is from genome assembly GCA_963709325.1 of uncultured Acidobacteriota bacterium. Lineage (GTDB taxonomy): Bacteria > Acidobacteriota > Vicinamibacteria > Vicinamibacterales > UBA2999 > VFZN01. Next base: position 4,602,092 of record CAVPVV010000003.1, read on the forward strand.
TCAGTTCCGGGCTTCGCAGCAGCGGGTGAAACGGTCCGGTGAGCTCCGCTCCGCGCGCCGCCTTGAAGTCGGCGACGGCCTGCCGCTGCGCGTCGGTCATCTGTTCCGCGTGCAGGGGCGGGAGCCGATCCCGTTTCGGGCTCTCCATTCCCTTCGCGGCGATGACCGCTGCCGCGGCAGGTGAAGTCAGGAACGTAATCCATTCCCGGGCCCTGGGCTGCGCGCCCGACGTGGCGCTCACCGCGGCCTGGAAGGTCGTGTAGACCTGGAGTTCCGGCGGCAGCGGCCCGAGGAGCTCGGCTCCCGGAACGTTCAGGATTTCACTGATCTGGGTGAAGCCCAGGTCGGCTTCACCAGCCGCGACCGCGTGAGCCGCGCTGTCGACGAGTTTCGCCTTGGCGTCTACCTGCTCGGCCATCCCGAATCGCGCGAAGATCCCGCGCAGGATCGGAGCGGTGGCCCCCTGTCCCACGTAGGCAATCGCGCGGGCGCGGAGAATCGACTGCTTCAACGCCTCAGGGGTGCTGATGTCCGGCCGGTTCCCGCCCGCCCGGATCGCGACGCCGACGCCGGCCCGCGCAATGTCCACTCGCGTGGAGGGGACCAGCTTGCCGGCCGACAGAAGGCTGTCGATGGTGGACGCCGACAGGATCGCGACATCGAATGCGGCGCCCCGTTCGATCCGCTCCTTCATCTCCGCGGAGTTCGCGAACGTGAACACCACGCGCACGCCGGCGGCTTTTTCGAAGTCGGCGGCGAGCGCTTCCGCCACGGCCTTGGTGGCGTTGGAGCTGAAGACGGCAATCGACGCTGCCTGAGGCCAGGCGACAGCCGGCACGATCGCGAGCCAGAAGGCGGTGAGAACTCGGAGCCGTCGGGGCATAGTGGGCCGAGTCTAATCCACCGGCCCCGAAACGCCGATGAGCTACACTCGCCACCGCATGCCGCACCTGTTTGCCCGCAAACCCATCGCCGATCTCGTCATCACCGACGAGACGCGGTCGCTCAAGCGCGTGCTCGGCGCGGTCGATCTCATCATGCTGGCGATTGGTGCGGTGATCGGAGCTGGGATCTTCGGCGCGATCGGCACCGCCGCGGCGGGCCAGGTTGGGCCCGATGGCGCGGTGATTCGCTACGGAGCCGGTCCCGCACTGGTGTTCTCGTTCATCCTGCTCGGCGGCGCCTGCGCGCTGGCGGGCCTGTGCTACGCCGAACTGGCCGCGATGATCCCGCAAGCCGGAAGCGCCTACGCCTACTCCTATGCCACGCTCGGCGAGCTGGTGGCGTGGATCATCGGCTGGGACCTGATTCTCGAATACGCAGTCGGCAACGTCGCGGTCGCCATCTCCTGGGGTGACTACTTCACGACCCTGCTGCGCGGAATAGGCATCGACCTGCCAGCGTTCCTGACAACCGGTTATCGGACCGCGCTCCTCAGCGCCAATCCTGACGTTCATCGGCTGCTTGAGACGGCGCCGCGGATCCTCGGCGCGCCGCTGCTCATCAACTTCCCGGCGTTCGCCATCGTGATGGTGATCACCTGGCTGCTGCTGCGCGGTGCCCGGGAGAGCTCCACGGTCAACACCGTGATGGTGACGATCAAGCTCGCGGTGCTCACCTTGTTCATGATCGTCGGCGTCATGAACATCCATCCCGCCAACTACACGCCGTTCGCGCCGAACGGATTCACCGGGATCCACCAGGGCGCGGCCATCGTGTTCTTCGCCTACATCGGGTTCGACGCGATCTCCACCGCGGCCGAGGAGACGCGCAACCCGCAACGCAACCTGCCGATCGGCATTCTCGGCGGCCTCGCAATCTGCACGCTCATCTACGTTCTCGTCGGCATCGTCCTCACGGGGTTGGTTCCCTACAAGGAGTTGGCGGTGGCCGACCCCCTGGCCCGCGCCCTCGAAATCGCGGGGTTCACACGAGTCGGCTGGATCGTCGCCCTCGGCGCGGCGATCTCGATGGCGACGGTGCTGCTCGTGTTTCAGTACGGGCAACCGCGGATCTTCTTCGCCATGGCCCGCGACGGTCTGCTGCCGAAGTGGGCGGCCACGGTTGACGCGAAGACCCGCGTGCCTTCGGTGACCACAATCCTCACCGGCGTGCTGGTGGCGATTGCGTCGTTGATCGGCGATGCCGCGGAGACCTACGACCTGACCAACATCGGGACGCTGTTCGCCTTCGCGCTGGTGTGCGGCGGAGTGATGGTGCTGCGGGTGAAGGAGCCGGGCCGACCCCGCCCGTTCCGCGTACCAATGGTGTGGGTCACGGCGCCGCTCGGGATTGCCGCGTGCGTTTTCGTGATGCTGGGCTTGCCCAACCAGGCCTGGGCGCGTTTCGGTATCTGGATTGTTGTCGGCCTGCTGATTTACGGGTCGTACGGCTATCAGAACAGCCGGCTGCGCTCGGCAGGGGCCGCGACCTAGAACCTCGCGAACCCCGCGAACCCCGCGAACCCCGCGAACCCCGCGAACCCCGCGAACCCTGCGAACCCCGAGACCCCAGCGAACCCCGAGACCCCGCTTCCTGCTAAGATGGCGTGTTGGGGCTTTTGCTATTGGCCCCAGCAGTACCTTCATGCCGCACGACTGGATTGCCGTCAGGGGCGCCCGGGTCCACAACCTCAAGGACATCAGCGTCGACATCCCGCGTGACAAGCTCGTGGTGATCACGGGCCTGTCGGGCTCGGGCAAGTCCTCGCTGGCTTTCGACACCCTCTACGCCGAGGGCCAGCGCCGCTACGTCGAGTCGCTGTCCGCCTACGCGCGGCAGTTCCTCGAGCAGATGGAGAAGCCGGACGTCGACCTCATCGAAGGCCTGTCGCCAGCCATCTCGATCGAACAGAAGACCACTGGCTCGAACCCCCGCTCGACGGTCGGGACCGTCACCGAGATTTACGACTATCTCCGCCTTTTGTTTGCCAACATCGGTGTGCCGCACTGCCCGAACTGCGGCCGCGAGATCACGTCGCAGTCGATCGAGCGGATCGTGGATCTGGTGATGACCTACCCGCAGGACACCCGGATCACGGTCATGGCGCCGATCGTCCGGGGCCGGAAGGGCGAGTTCAAGAAAGAGCTTCAGACGCTGGCCGCGCGAGGGTTCACCAAAGCCCGCATCGACGGGCAGCTGCGCTCGCTGGACGAGGAGATTGCGCTCGATCGGCGGCGCAATCACAACGTCGACATCATCATTGACCGGCTGATCGTCCGGAGCGGGATCGAGCGGCGGCTGGCCGCGTCGGTCGATGTCGCCCTTCAGCTCGCCGACAATGTGGTGATGATCCAGTCGCACGAGCACGGCGACCGCCTGTACTCCAGGAAGCTGGCGTGCGTGGTGTGCGGCATCAGCGTCCCGGAAATGTCGCCGCGGGCGTTCTCGTTCAATTCGCCGCACGGCGCCTGCCCCGGCTGTCAGGGCCTCGGCGCGACCTGGGATTTCGATCCGCGGCGGATTGTGCCCGACGAATCGCTGTCACTCGAGGCCGGCGCAATCGCCCCGTGGGCGCGCGGCGACGCGGCACTGGTGCGGGAAGCGATCGCGTCAATCGCAAGGCACTGGGGAATCGACCCGACGGTACCGTTCGGTAAGCTCGCGAAGAAGCAGCGGGATCTGCTGCTGTTCGGGCCCGGTGCCGGTGCGAAGCCGGCGGTCGAGGAGACCGTTCCAGCGAAGCCGGCGCGAGGCACGGCGGCGAAGAAGAAAGCCAGCCAACCGGACCCGTTCGGCCGCGACTTCGAGGGCGTGATCCCCAACCTGCGGCGGCGCTTTGACGAGGGTTCCTGGGCGGTGCAGGAAGAGCTCGATCCGTATCGTGCGCTCACCGATTGCGCCGTGTGCCAGGGTCGCCGGCTGAGGGCCGAGAGCCTCGGCGTGATGGTAAAGGGGCGGACGATTGCCGAGTACGTCGCGCTGCCAGTCTCGGAGGCACTTGCGGTGTTCGACGGCTTCGAGCTGCGCGACCGCGAGGCGATCATCGCGTCGCGGATCCTCCGCGAGATCCAGGATCGCCTGCGCTTCCTGAACGACGTGGGTGTCGGTTACCTGACGCTCGGCCGTTCGGCGGCCACGCTGTCCGGCGGAGAAGGGCAGCGCATCCGGCTGGCGACACAGATCGGGTCCAACCTCACCGGCGTGCTTTACGTGCTCGACGAGCCGTCGATTGGGTTGCACCAGCGCGACAACCGCAAGCTGCTGGCGACGCTGCAGCGGCTTCGCGACATGGGGAATACGGTCGTAGTCGTCGAGCACGACGAGGACACGATCCGGCTCGCCGATTACGTCATCGATCTCGGCCCCGGTGCCGGCGACCTCGGCGGGGAAGTGATCTTCCAGGGGGCGCCTGAGGTTCTCGCCACGAACGGAAACGGCTCGCTGACCGGCGCGTATCTGAGCGGCCACAAGAAGGTGGAGCTCCCGGCGAGGCGGCGGACGGCAAAGCAGGGCGACTTGGTGATCCGCGGCGCCAGCGCCAACAACCTGAAAGACATCGACGTGAAGATCCCGCTCGGCCGGCTGGTGGCGGTCACCGGCGTGAGCGGATCGGGCAAGAGCACGCTGGTCAACGACATTCTCTACCGCTCGCTGGCCCGGCAGCTCTATCGCGCGGCCGACGAGCCCGGCCCGCACGAGCGGATTGACGGCACCAACTTGATCGACAAGGTCATCGAGATCGATCAGTCGCCGATCGGGCGGACCCCGCGGTCGAACCCGGCGACCTACACCGGGCTGTTCACGTTCATTCGCGAGCTGTTCGCGATGGTGCCCGAGGCCAAAGCCCGCGGCTTCAAGCCGGGACGCTTTTCGTTCAACGTGAAGGGCGGGCGCTGTGAGGCGTGCCAGGGCGACGGCGTGATCGCCATCGAGATGCACTTCCTGCCCAACGTCTATGTGACCTGCGAGCAGTGCAAGGGCCGCCGCTACAACCGCGAAACGCTCGACGTGAAGTATCGCGGCAAGTCGATCGCCGAAGTGCTGGACCTGACGGTAGACCAGGCCCTGCCGCTGCTCGAGAATTTCCCCCCGATTGCGGCCAAGCTGCGGACGCTGCAGAGCGTCGGTCTGGGCTATATCGAGCTGGGCCAGTCGGCGACCACCCTGTCGGGAGGCGAGGCGCAACGCGTCAAGCTCTCGCGGGAGCTCTCCAAGCGCGGCACAGGGCGCACGCTCTACATCCTCGACGAGCCCACCACCGGGCTTCATTTCGAAGATGTCAGCCGGTTGTTGGATGTGCTGATGCGGCTCGTTGATCAAGGCAACACGGTGGTGGTGATCGAGCACAATCTCGACGTCATCAAGTCGGCGGACTGGATTATCGACCTGGGGCCGGAGGGGGGCGAGGGAGGTGGCCGCGTCGTGGCGCAGGGCACGCCTGAACAAGTGGCGAAAGCGAAGGGGTCGGTCACGGGCGAGTTTCTCACAGAAGTGTTAACGCCCTGACGCAGCGGGTTCGAGATTGCATTGCACCAGTCCGGGCTTGCCGGTCAGGGGCTCCGAAACTGTCAGGGAATCGAAAGCGGTGTGGTTGATTTGACACACTCAAGACCGGGGGACCTGTGGTTGGCTTTACACAGTTGCCCTGAATCGCAGGGTTGCTGTCGAGATTTAAGTCATTTATGTTCTTACGGTTGTAGTCCTTTTGATGGGCTGAATCTTCCGGGCATCGCCTTTGCTTGACTGAGGGCGTCACGCACCATTTGAGTCAGAGCCGCATGGACGTTCAACAAACCCTGAAGCGTCAGATCTCGTGCGCCGGGATCGGTCTTCACTCCGGCCAGAAAGTCACGCTGACGCTCAAGCCCGCCCCTGCCGATAGCGGCATTCGCTTCCGCCGCACCGACCTCGGGGTAGAGATTCCGGCGTCCGTGGATCACGTGTCTGCCGTGCAGTACGCCACCATTCTCGGCCGCGACGGCGCCACCGTGGAAACGGTCGAGCACCTGCTGGCCGCGCTCGTGGCCTCCGGCATCGACAACGTCGTCGTCGAACTGAGCCAGCGCGAAGTGCCGATCATGGACGGCAGCAGCGCGCCGTTCCTGTTCCTGCTGCAGGAAGCCGGCGTGAAGCGGCAGGGCGCCGCGCGCAAGTATCTCAAGGTCCTCAAGCCGCTCCAGATCGCGAGCGGTGACAAGCGGATCGCGGTTTACCCGTCAGACCACTTCAAGGTGAGCTACACGATCAGCTTCGATCATCCGCTGCTGCGCCACCAGACGCGTACCGAGCGGATTACGGAGCAGAGCTTCACCGAGCACATTGCCTCGGCGCGGACGTTCGGCTTCCTCAAGGAAGTGGAATGGCTGCGGCAGCAGGGATTGGCGCTCGGCGGCTCGCTCGAGAACGCGATCGTCATCGGCGATACCGGCGCCCTCAACGCGCTCCGATTCGAGGACGAGTTCGTCCGCCACAAGATTCTGGATGTGGTCGGCGATCTGGCGCTCGTCGGCTACCCGGTTCTCGGACACGTGGTGGCGCATCGCGCCGGACATGCCATGCACACGGAGCTCGGCCGCGCCCTCCTCGCTGATCGCGAGGCCTGGTGTCTGGTCGAGGCTCCGGCGCTGGCACCGGATGCCGCGATTCTCGGCTCTCCCGCCACAGTGCGGGCACACTGACCCGAACACTCGTCGTACCTCCAACGCTGGGCCGCGCGCGCCGCGGCCCTTTTTTTTGATAGGAGACGGGAGGCAGGAGACAGGAGGTAGGAGACAGAAGGCGACAACCTCTCCGCGCGCCGCGGTCGGGAGTAGGATCTGGCGTCATGCGCCGCACCTTCCTGGCCTTGGTCTCCTTCCTGGCTGCCGCGATCGCGCCGTCGGCCCAGCAGCCGGAGGCAGCGCTGGTGGCGAAGGCCCGGGCCATTCACGACCGGGTCATTACGCTTGACACCCACAACGACATCAACCCGCGCGACTTCACGAAGGAGCGCAACTACACCCAGCGGCTCGAGACGCAGGTGAACCTGCCGAAAATGAAGGAAGGCGGCCTCGACGCGTCCTTCTTCATCGTCTACGTCGGGCAGGGACCGCTCACGCCTGAAGGCTATGACCGCGCCTACAAGCAGGCGATCGAGAAGTTCGAGGCGATTCACCGCCTCACGGAGGAGATCGCGCCGGATCAGATCGGCCTGGCGCTGACCGCCGCCGACGTCCGCCGGATCGCCGCGAGCGGCCGGAAAGTGGCGCTCATCGGCGTGGAGAACGCCTATCCGGTCGGGACGGATCTCTCGCGCATCAAGCAGTTCTACGATCGCGGCGCCCGCTACATGTCGCTCGCCCACAACGGGCACAGCCAGTTCGCCGATTCGAACACCGGCGAACGCGACGGCAAGTGGCTCCACAACGGGTTGAGCGAGTCGGGGCGGCAGGCGATCATCGAGATGAACAAGTGGGGGATCATGGTCGATGTCTCTCATCCCTCGAGGCAGGCGAACCTGCAGGCGATCGCGATGTCGCGCGCGCCGGTGATCGCCTCGCATTCAGCCGCGCGGGCGCTCGCCGATCACAGCCGGAACATGGACGAGGAACTGCTGGAGGCGCTGAAGAAAAACGGCGGCGTGATCCAGACAGTGGCGTTCGACAGCTACATCAAAATCAAGCCTCCCGACTCGCCCGAGCGTGCCGCGGCGATTGCGGCTCTGCGTAAGGAGTTCGGGTTGGGCGCGGGCCCGGGAGGTGGCGGAGGCGGGGGGCAGGGAAGCTTGACTGAGGGCCGGCGCACCCAGTACCGGGCGCGCATGGACGAGATTGACAAGAAATTTCCGCCGCCGCCGATGGCCACGGTCAGCGACTTCGTCGATCACATCGACTACCTGGTGAAGAAGTTGGGCATCGATCACGTGGGGATTTCGTCAGACTTCGACGGCGGCGGTGGCGTCAAGGGCTGGAACGGCGCCGACGAGACGTTCAACGTCACGCTCGAACTGGTCCGCCGCGGCTACACCGAAGAGCAGATCGGCAAGATCTGGAGCGGCAACTTGCTCCGCGTGATGGACGAGGTCCAAAACGTCGCCCGCGACATCCAGGCCGGGAGACGGTGAGGTCTTGAGGTCCTGGGGTCACGGATCTTTTTGCTACACTGCCCGGCCATGAAGGCGCAATTGTCCATTTTCCTCATCATCCTGCTTTCCGTCTGGGTGGGGGCGCAGCAGCCCTCGACGCAGCCCCCGCCGAAGGGCGCGATGCCGAACCTGGGTCGTCCGACGAAGGCAACGGACGAGGTGCCGCCGCTCGACTTCGACGGTTATTTTTCCGGCGCCTGGGACTTCGAGTGGACGGTCCCCGAGAGCGCCCTCGGCCCGGCCGGACCGCTAAGCGGCACCACGACTTTCAAGTCGCTCGGCAACGATGCTTTCGAGGCCGACTCCAAGGCCGAAGGACCGAACGGTCCGTTCACGATCAAGGAACGAATCGAGTACCAGAAGGAGCAGAAACTGGTGACCCGGCAGGTCACCGACAGCCGCGGCTGGAGCTACAAGACCAAGGCCACAGTGGCCGGCGACCTGGGCGGCATCTACTATTTGCTTTACGAGAGCGAGCCGTTCAAGGCCGGCGGCAAGACGGTGCGGCTCAAGGAGAACGTGCGGCTGCTGTCGCCGTTCAACTACCGGGTCGCGATGACGGTGTCGGAAGACGGGAAGGAATTCGCCAACTACGGCAACCCGTGGTGGCGCAAGCAGGTCAAGTAGGAGATCACACCATGCGTCGAGTGTCGCTATTGACGGTTGCTCTGGTCGCCAGCCTGTCCCTTGCGCCGCAGGCGCAAGGCGACGGCGGATACCGCCTCGTCTCGAACTGGCCGACGATGCCGGCCGGCATGTACTTCGGGCTGAAGGACGCGCCGCCGCCGCCGGCCGAGCGCGAAGCCCAGGCCGCCGCCCGCCGCGCGATGGGCGGGCAGCAGGCCGCGCAGAACAACACCGGCGGACCGACCAACCAGCCCGGGATCTCGGGCCTTGCGATCGGCAAGGACGACTTGATCTACGTGTTCAACCGCGGACCCAAGCCGGTGATGGTCTTCAACCCGGCCGGGCAGCTGGTCATGGCCGGCGCCGATCAGGAGATCAACGGCAAGACGATCAATCCGAACTGGGAACACTCGGGCACGGTGGACTGGGACGGTAACGTCTACGTCATCGAGCGCGATGCGCATCGCGTCGTGAAGCTGAGCCCGAAGATGGACAAGTTCCTGCTGCAGATCGGCACGACCGGCCAGAAGGGAACTGATGCGACGCATCTCGATCTGCCGTCCGGCATCGCCGTCCTGAAGAGCGGCAACATCATCATCACCGACGGCTACGGTAACAATCGCGTACTGCTCTACGACAAGACCGGCAAGCTCCTCAAGCAGATCGGGAAGGGTGCGGGCGGACCGAACGACAAGGGCACGGGCGTTGCTGAATGGCACCTGCCGCACAAGCTCGCAGTCGACGCGCAGGAAAACCTCTACATCATCGATCGTGAGAACAAGCGGCTGCAGGTGTTCGACAAGGACCTGAACTACATCCGCGAGATCAAGAACGAATGGAACCCGTGGGACATCGGCATCTCACGCAAGGGCACCGACGGCTACGCGTTCATCGCCGACCACATGCTCGAGCGCGTTCACAAGATGCAGGTCTCCGACGGCAAACTCGTGGCCACCTGGGGCTCGCAGGGCCTCGGCCCCGGCCAGTTCGACTGGGTCCACGGCATCGTCGTCGACTCGCAGGGTGCGGTGTACGCCGCCGACACCTACGGCCAGCGCCTGCAGAAGTTCGTGCCGGGCGCGTCGTCTATGCGCTAGCGGAGGTTGCGCGCAAACGCTGGAGGGTGGCCGCGGATGACGCTGATTTCGCGTCATCCGCGGCGCCTGCTTTGCTGGCGGAGTGCAGGCGTCAATCGTAGAGCTGAATCAGCTTCATCCGCGCCATCCGTTCGAAGTCGCCATCGAGCGACCACACCAGCGCGTTCCGCTCCGCGGCCAGCGCGGCGATCAGGAGATCGCCGACACCGAACCGCTGGCCCTTGTCCGCAGCGTCCGTCACCCAGCGCTCGATGAGTTCCCAGGTCTCTTCGGTTGGATGAGCAACGGCAAGCGCAGACAGCCGCGATTTGAGCTTCGTCCGGTCTCGCGTGGCCGTGCCGGAGAGGAGCTCCAGCCTGACAGGCAGGGGAAGGATCACAGCATCCGCGTCGAGCAGCTGCGCGAGGAGCGCCGCCTCCGGTGCGCTTGCCGAGCGCAGCACCGCAATCCACACTGAGGTGTCAACGAGGACCACCTGCGTCCTCAGCCTCGCGCCGGCCGTCGCCTCGACGCGGGAATGTCGAGATCGATGTTCACGGTGCCGAACATGCCTTTCAACTCCTCCAGCCGCTTCCGCCGGACGACTTCCCGCAAGGCGTGAACGATCGTCTCCGTCTTGGACGCGAAGCCCATGGCCTCCCTGGCTTCGTCGACCAAGCCCTCGGGCAAGTCCAAAGTAGTACGCATGATCGACATGATATAGTATGCATGAATTCAAGTCAATCATGCATAGTTACGGCTGGTTATCTAGCAGATCCTATCGGGGAAACACGCGGACGACCGTCCAGTAGACGCCGATCAGCGCGATGCAGATAGAGAGTGGGGCGGCCACCCGCGGGCGGTACCAGGCGCGCCGCATTGCTGGCCAGAGAATGAGCGCGGCGATGGCGATGACCGTCAGCTGGCCGAACTCCACGCCCACGTTGAACGAGAGCAGAGCGGTGAGAAACTCGCTCCGCGGAAGTCCAAGCTCGCGAAGCACGCCGGCAAACCCGAGGCCGTGCAGCAGGCCGAAGAGGAACACCACGAATACGCGTCCCGCGTGCAGCTCACGGGTCAGGAGGTTTTCGATCGCGACATAGGCAATCGACAGAGCAATCAGCGGCTCGACGATCGTTGGCGGCAGCGCGAGCACGCCGTAAATCGACAGGCCCAGGGTGATCGAGTGGGCAACGGTAAAGGCCGTCACCTGCATCAATACCGGTTTCACGTGCGCGCTCAGCAGGAACAACCCGATGACGAACAGGATGTGATCGAGTCCTTTTGGCAGGATGTGCGTGTAGCCGAGCCCGAGGTACTGCGCGATCACCTCGAGCCTCGTGGGGGGCGTGAACTGGCCGGTGAGATCGATCGGCCGGCTCCAAACGGTTCCGCCAATCCACTCCGTGTAGATCTGACCGTCGGCGCGGGCGATCGTCAGTGGGTACGGGTCGGCGACGATGCCGTAGAACCAGCGGAGCATGCGCGCATCGGGCGGGACTCGTCCGTGCATGCGGTAGTGGCCTGGAGTCGGCGTCCCGTCCGGCTCCGTCGCGGCTGCCGGCGCCTCGTAGGTGACGGTCGGCGGCTGGATCTCCCGGCCATCGACGAAGAGCACGATGCGATCGCGCATCACCGGGGCCAATACCGCAAGCCGAGCATCGCGCTCGGGAGGAGCCAGACGATCCGTGTTGGGCCGCTTCGGGATGTCGGGGTAATCGGCCAGAAACGGCTCGAGGCGAAGCAGCAGCCACTCCGGATCGTTGGCGAGGTCGAGCGCAAACGAACCGTCGCTCTGAAACGTCAGCGCCACGCGTGTGCGCTCCATGTCGTGCGCGGCGATCGGTGTCGCGAGGGCTAGGCACCCGCAGAGGATCAACAGATGAGTGGCCTGGCGCCGCGACACGTCGGGTATCATACCGGCGCCATGAGAGCCGTTCTGATCGGCGCGGCCGGTCTGATCGTCGCCGCCGCAACCCAAGCGGTTGCCCAACCCGGCAAGAAGGTGGAGATCGTGTCGGTGACCGGCTGCCTTCGCGAACAGGGCGCCGACACCTGGATGCTGGTCGCCGCTACCGAACCGGTCGTCAGCATCGCGAACGCACCGCCCGCATCCGAACTTCCCAAGAGCGTGCCGGAGGGCAAGCTGTCGTACCGGCTGATCGGCGTCGGCGAGTTCAAGCTGCCGACGCTCAAGGACCGGACGGTCGTGGTGAAGGGCCTCCTCATCAAGGACACGCCGACCTCCCGCCTCAACGTGACCTCCGTCGCGGAGGCGCTGCCGAGTTGCACACCTTCGGCGCCAAGGTGAAAGGCAAAAGGCAAAAGGCAAAAGGCAGAAGGCAGAAGGCAAAAGGCAGAGCCCCAAGCGCCACGTCCCCAAGACCTCAAGACCTCGCCAAATCGGCTACTATTGAGCAATTCCCTCGGTTCAGCCGAGGGCCGTTAACTCAGCTGCCCAGGGGCTCAACGATGCGCGCAGTCGCTCTGCTCGGCGGTGTGGTTCTCGCAGTCGCTTCGATCTCGGCTGGGAGCGATCCCGCCGTATCGGCTCAAAGCACCGTGCCGGCAGCAGGCGCGCCGACGTTCAACAAGGACGTCGCTCCGATTGTCTACAGCAAGTGCGCGAGCTGCCACCGTGAGGGCGAGGTCGCGCCGATGTCGCTCATCACCTACGAGCAGGTTCGGCCCTGGGCGCGGGCGATCAAGAACAAGGTGGTCGCGCGCGAGATGCCGCCGTGGGGCGCGGATCCGAAAGAAACCCTCCCGATGCGCAACGACATCAGCCTGTCGGACGCGCAGATCGAGACGCTCGCGGCGTGGGTCGATGCGGGTGCCCCGCGGGGGGATCCGGCGGACCTGCCGCCGGCGCCAACGTTCACTACGGGCTGGACGAATGGTTCCGAGCCCGACGCGATCCTCGAGATGCCGGTGGAGTTCGACATCCCGGCCGGGGGCGAGCTCGGCGTCCAGATGTTCTACTCGAAGGTGCCGTGGAACGAGGATCGCTTCGCTGAGGTCGTCGAGCTCCGGCCCGGCAACCGCGCCGTGGTCCATCACGCGGGTATTTTCTTCGTGGATATTCCGGAGGGGGCCAGGCTGGTCAACGGCCGGATCGTCGACTCGGAGGGCAAAGTGATCGGCGATCGCGGCTCCTCGGGCCTGCCGAGCACTGAAGGCGGTCTGCCCGGATCGAGCAAGCTCCTCTCCTGGGTGCCCGGCCGGGGTCTCGATCATCACCGCGCCGACGTCGGCAAGCGCATCCCGGCTGGCAAGTACGTCAACTGGCAGATGCACTACAACCCGACCGGCAAGCCCGAGAAGGATCGCTCGCGGCTTGGCCTCTGGTTCAACAAGGTGCCGGTGACGCACGAGGTGCTCATTCGTCAGGCCGGTGATCCGCTGGCTACCACCAAGGGCGGGCTGTCGCTCTACCGCGCCGAATACAAGGAAGTGGAATACAAGGCGGATCCCAGCAGCACACGCCGCTCGCGGAGCACGCCGAACATTCCGCCCTACGTGGAGAGCTGGAGCCTGACCGGAATCACGCCGGTGACCGAGGACATTACGCTCTACGCGATGTCGCCGCACATGCACCTGCGCGGCAAGAGCCTCAAGTGGGTGGTCACCTATCCCGACGGGCGCGAGCAGGCGATCCTGAGCGTGCCGAAGTTCGACTTCAACTGGCAGTTCAACTACGAGCTCGCCGAGCCGCTGAAGATCCCCGCCGGCAGCAAGATCACCGGCGTTGGTTTCTACGACAACTCACCGAAGAACCGCTGGAACCCGGCGCCGGACCTGGAAGTCTACTGGTCGGAGCAGAGCTGGGACGAGATGTACCAGCCCTTCACCGAGTACTCGGTTGACAGCCAGGACCTGACGAAGAAGACGGGCACAACCACTTCGTCGCAGCAGCGGCAGCAGCAGTAGCGTGAAATCACCGGCCTGGGGACTGACCGCGCTGAGGCTCTGCCTCGGTGTGTTCTTCCTCTTCGAGGCGATCGGCAAGCTCGCATGGTTCGCGAGCAGCGCGGTTCTCCGCGAACGGCTCGTGGAGTGGGCTGAGTCGGCGCCGGCGCTGAGCCGTGTGTATATCCAGACCATGTGCCTGCCGGGAGTCGAAGTGTTCTCCCGGCTGGTGCCGCTCGGTGAGTTCTCGGTCGCGATCGCGTTCCTGCTCGGCGGCTATACGCGCCTGGCGGCGCTGCTCGGGATGTTGATGGTCCTCAACTTCCATTTCGCCAGCGGCATCATGTTCACCTACGGCTACCTCACCAACGGCTACGGGCTGCCGGTCATCGGCGGCCTTCTGGCGCTGGTGCTCGGCGGCGCGTCGTTGCCGTTGAGCGTGCGACGACGGTGAACACGAAGGGAACGAAGGGCACGAAGGCCAATCGCGTTCAAGCTAGTCGCTTGTGGTTTGTGCAGCTCGAGTAGCGTAACCAGCGCTGGCGGTCTCGCGTTGTCTATTTGGCCGTTGAATCGTCCCAGCCCGGCATCTTCGAGCGATCCAGCCCGCCGACATCGAAGCTGGCTGTGCGCGTGCCGTGGGCTTTGACCGGGAACTCGATCTGAATCCGCTTCGCGCCGCGGGTGAGGCGCCAGAGCGTCTGCCAATCGTCGACGAACATTGCAATCGCTTCGTCGGTCTTCGGCCGACGACCGGCCATCGGCTTGGGAGGGGCATCGTCCACAGTCACTTGGACGGTGCATTTGCCGTAACAGTCGAAATCTCCGGCCTGAAGAACAAGATAGCTGCTGCGCCCCCACGACGCGTGATCACGGAAGATCAGCCGGACGGGTTTCGCGCCGCTGCCGTCGGTATCGATGTCGTTCGCCGACGACACCGCCGCCGTCAGCTGGTGCATCTTGCCGGGCGCCGTCTCCTGGTAGCTCCAAAGCGCCGCAAGCCGCTGCGACTCGCGCCTGGCGGCCGCTTCTTCGCGGCCCCTGGCGTCTTCAGCCACCGCAGCGGCGCGTTTGGCGTCGGCCTCGGCCTCGCGTGCCGCGCGGTTGCACCCGAGCGCAACCGTGAGCGTGGCGACCGTAACGAGAACGACGGGACCGAATCTCACGCGCAACCTCCACCCTCATCGTAACGTCGCGCGATGCCTTTCGGTCAGCCCGGTCCTATAATTCGCGGCATCCGGATCCTCAGCTCGCGTAGCGGAGCGATGACCGAATCACCTGAATTAGAATCGCCGCATGAATCGCAGGCGTTTCTGCGGGTTGATCCCGGCCGCTCTCGCATCGTTTGAGTCGATCGCGGGCGCGCAGCCGGGACCGGTTCGAACCTTCGGCGCACGTCTTTCCACGGTGCCCATCGACTTGGCCATGGCCAGCACCATCGCCGGCAGCGGCGCCGTTACCGCGGCGCTGAAGAACCGAACCCTGACCGTCAGCGGTACGTTCAAGGGGCTGAAGTCACCGGCCACGATCGTCCAACTGCACCGCAGCCCCAATCGCGGCATCCGCGGGCCGTCGTTCGCGGACCTCACCGCAACCGCGGCAACAAGCGGGGAGATCAGCGGTTCGGTGGAGCTGACCGCCGCCCAGGTCGAGGATCTGGAGAAGGGGCGCCTTTACGTCCAGCTCCACAGCGAGAAGGCGCCGGACGGGAACCTCTGGGGCTGGCTGCTTGCCAAATGACCCGTCGGGATGCGGGAGGTCGGAAATATCCATGAGAAGTGTGATGCGCTTCGTTCCAATTGCGTTGCTGGCTCTTGGCTTCGGGATGACGCTCAGCGCGCGGCAGGCGCCGAGTGGTCCGCCCGTGTTCACCGCCGCACAGGCGACCTCCGGGCGCGGAGTGTACGCAGCGCGGTGTGCTGGCTGTCATGCCGCCGATCTGCAGGGCCGCAACGAAGCGTCACCGCTGGCCGGGCCAAACTTCATGAACACCTGGCGCTCGCGGACTGCCGGCGACCTGGCGAAATACATCCAGAGCTCGATGCCGCCGGGCGGCGCGGGCACGCTCAGTCCCGACGATTACCTGAGCGTAGCGGCCTTCATCCTCTCCGCCAACAGCGCGGCAGCTGGGCCGACTCCGCTGGCGTTGACCACGGCGGCGACAATCGGTTCGGTGGCACCGGGGACGGTGTCGCAAGCCGCGATCAGCGGAGAGAATGCCGGCGGCGGGCAGGGCGCCGGCGCTGGCCGGGGAGCAGGCCAGGGTGCCGGACGCGGCCAGAGCGCTCCGCCGTCGCGCGGGCACAGCGTTCAAGGCGACGTACCCAACTACGTTCCGGTGACCGACGAGATGCTCCGCAACCCGCCGCCTGGCGACTGGCTGATGGCTCGCCGCAACTACCAGGGATGGAGCTACAGCCCGCTCGACCAGATCAGCCGGGGCAATGTGAAAGACCTGCGTCTCGCCTGGTCGTGGTCGATGATGGAGGGCGCCGCCAACCAGCCGATGCCACTCGTCCACAACGGCATCATGTACCTCACCAACACCATGAACATGGTGCAGGCGCTCGACGCGGCGACTGGCGATCTGATCTGGGAACACCAGGTCGGTCCCAATCAGCAGTTCGGCTCGTTCGGATCGATGCGCAATATCGCCATTTACGGCGACAAGGTCTTTCTCGCCACCACTGACGCCCGGCTCGTCGCGCTCGACGCCCGCAACGGCACGCTCGTGTGGGATACGACCATCGCCGACAAGACGAAGGGCTTCTACAACACCTCCGGCCCGATCGTCATCAAGGGCAAGGTCGTTCAGGGGCTGCAGGGATGCGACCGTTATCGCGAGGAGCGCTGCATGATCAGCGCTTACGACGCGGAGACCGGCAAGCAGCTCTGGAAGTTCTACACGATCGCCCACACCGGCGAGCCGGGCGGCGATACCTGGGGCAACCTTCCAGATATGATGCGGCAGGGCGGCGAGACCTGGATCGTCGGCAGCTACGATCCGGATCTCGATCTCACCTACTGGGGCGTGGCCCAGGCCAAGCCGTGGATGCCGGCCAGCCGCGGCAACAGCATCAAAGACGACTCGCTCTACGGCGCCTCGACGGTGGCGATTCGCGGCGCCGACGGAAAGCTGGCCTGGCACTACCAGCACATCCCGGCCGAGACGCTCGACCACGACGAGGTGTTCGAGCGCGTGCTCGTCGATCTGGGGCAGGACAAAGTGCTCTTCACGATCGGCAAGGCCGGCATTCTGTGGAAGCTGGATCGCCGGACCGGCCGGTTCATGGGCCACCGCGAAACCGTGTTTCAGAACGTCTTCACGCGCATCGATCCGGAAACTGGCGTGCCCGAATACCGGGACGACATCAAGAACCAGAAACTGGACGAGTGGATCGCGTCGTGCCCGAGCACCGAGGGAGGACACAACTGGCAGGCAATGAGCTACAACCCGGCCGCCGGGCTGCTGATCATTCCGCTTTCGCAGTCCTGCATGGAGATTGCGGCGCGCAAGGTCGAGCTCACCCCGGGCTCCGGCGGGACCTCCGCCGGCCGCCGCTTCTTCGAGATGCCGGGCAGCGATGGCAACATCGGCAAGCTCGCCGCCTACGACGTCAATACGCTTCGCCAGGTCTGGACGCACGATCAGCGGGCGCCGTACCTGACAGCGGCGCTGTCGACGGCCGGTGGGGTCGTGTTCATCGGCGACCTCGCCCGCTATTTCAGGGCGCTCGACGTCAGGACCGGTGACGTGCTGTGGGAGACGCGACTGAACACGGCCGTCCAGGGCTATCCGGTGACCTTCAGTGCCAACGGCAGGCAGTACGTCGCGGTGACCACCGGAGTTGGGGGCGGCAGTCCGCGGCTCGTGCCGCAGACGCTGGCGCCCGAGATCCAGCCGCCCGCGTACGGTCACACTCTCTACGTGTTCGAGCTGCCGAAGAAATAAGCGGCCCGTTTGACGCGCCGCCTGGTGTGCCGGGTTCCTGTCAGCGAACGCCCGGCCGGCCGCTGCCTTGCTCAACGATCGTCGGCGTCGCGGTTGGCAAGGACATTGAAGCCACATCGGGCATGCGCTTCACGACCCGTGAGGCAGCGGCGGTGCTCCTCGCCAATGAACTGCAGCGGTTCAAGCCACATCGGCCCCTCGTGCTGGGTGTGCCGCGCGGCGGCGTGCCGGGAGCCCAGCGCATCTCCGAACGGATTGGCGGCGACTTCGACGTGGTGCTCATACGACGCCTGTTGATACCCGAGCAGCCGGAACCTGCCATTGGCGCGGTCGATGGCGCGGGCCGCGTCTATCACTACGGGGCGAGGACGGCGGAGCGGCCGGACCTGTACCGGGAAGAGGTGGCGGCACAACGAATCGAGCTCGAGCGCCGGAGACGCCTCTACGCGGCGGCGCGGCCGCCAGTCTCACCGGCCGGGCGGGTGGCGATCATCGTTGATGACGGCATGGCGACAGGCTCGACGATGGTGGCTGCGGTGCGGGCGGTGCGGGCGGAGCGGCCGCTGCGCGTGGTTGCGGCGGTGCCAGTCGCCTCGCGCGCGGCGGTGGACCTGGCGCGCTCCTACGCCGATGAGCTGATCTGCCTGCACAGCCCGCGCATGTTCTACAACATCGGCGAGTTCTACGACGACTTCTCGCCGGTGGCCGATTCTGATGTCGTCGCGCTACTGGAGACCGGGGCGTCGCGCGGGTCGTGAGCTGCTGGGTCTCTGGGGTTTGAGGTGCTGAGCCGGTCCGGAGCCGCTGCCCCGGACCGGGCTCGAGCAGGCTATTTCGGCAGTTTGTAGGCGATTAGCTCACCCGGGAATCCGGCTGCGCTTATCGACACCGTGATGTACTGCTGCTCCGTTGAACAGGTAGGTCATCGGCGACCCGGTCTGCGGCGCCGGCATGTAGACGGCGCCCACATCCTCGCCGGTCGCTTTGTTGTAGGCGCGCAGCATCGCGCCCTGACCTTTCGGTGTGGTATTCATACCGCCTTCGCCGGCGATCAGGAGCGTCTTGGTGGTCAGCACGCCGATACGTCCCTGACGTCCGGTGCGCGGGATGTTGAGCCCCTTCAGGGCAGGGTTGTTCTTGACGTTGTCCGGCGTGTCGCCGTGGGCGATCTGCCAGACGAGATCGCCCTTGTTCAGGTCGATTGCGGTGATGCGCCCGTAGGGAGGCTTGATCAGCGGCAGACCCTGGACGGTTGTATTCGGGAACCCGGGCCGGCCGCTCTTGTCGTTCGGATCCGACGCGAAGCCGCGCACGAACAGCATGTCCGACTTCACTCCGTCGCCAGGCATCAGCCCCAGCGGCGTCACGTTGGTGTTGGAGAAGATGTAGAACATGTTGGTGTCGGGATCGAGCGATCCGCCCTGCCAGTTCGCCCCGCCAGTGGCATTGGGCAGCATCAGCGTCGCGAGAGGCCCGTCCCACTTGCTCACCACGGGCGGCGTGAACAGCGGTCCGATCTTGTAGCGCTGCACCAGCTTGACCGCTTCGGCCCGCAGCTCCGGCGTGAAATCGATCAGGTCGTCGATCGACACGCCCTGCCGATCGAACGGCGGCGGCTTGGTGAGGAAGGGCTGCGTCGCCGAGTACTGCTCGCCCGGCACGTCGCCCTTCTCGACGGCGCGCTCCTCGATCGGCCACACCGGCTGCCCGGTGCTGCGATCGAGCACGTAGACCCATCCCTGTTTACTCGGCTGCGCCAGCGCCTTGATGGCCTTGCCGTTGACCGTGATGTCCGCCAGGATCGGCGCGCACGGCAGGTCGTAGTCCCAGATCCCGTGATGCACGAACTGCCGGTGCCACTTGCGCTTGCCGGTCGTCAGGTCCACCGCGACGAGGCTCTCGCCGAACAACGTGTCGCCGGGGCGATGCCCGCCGTAGTAGTCGCCGGTCGGCATCTCCACCGGCAGGAAGAGGGTGTTCGACTCCTCGTCGATCGTCATCTGCGCCCACACGCCGACGTTGCCGGTGTAGGTCCACGAGTCCTTTTCCCAGGTCTCGTTGCCGAACTCGCCCTTCTCAGGAATGGTGTGGAAGATCCACAGCCGCTTCCCGGTCCGCGCGTCGTAGCCGCGGACGAAGCCCTTCTGGTTCGTCTTGCTCTTCGGTGCGCCGCCTTCCATGTGGGCAGCGCCAATGATGATGGTGTTCTTCGCGACGATAGGTGCGGCGTGGAGGCCGACCTCGCCCTTGACCAGATCCATCTCCTGGTCCATCTCGAGCTTCAGATCGACGATGCCGTTCTTGCCGAACCCCTGGACGCGGCTGCCGGTCTTCGCGTCGAGCGCGACGAGCAGGTAGCCGGGGGTGACGTAGAGGATCCGCTCCTCTTTGCCGTCGGTCCAGTAAGACAGGCCGCGTCCGGACAATTGACGGGGAGCCGCCGCGCCGCGATCGCCCTCGTTGATGCTGTGCATCCACTTGAGCTCGCCCGTGGCCGCATCGATGGCCACTGCCGC
Organism: uncultured Acidobacteriota bacterium; assembly: GCA_963709325.1. Lineage (GTDB taxonomy): Bacteria > Acidobacteriota > Vicinamibacteria > Vicinamibacterales > UBA2999 > VFZN01. The sequence continues at coordinate 4,622,237 of CAVPVV010000003.1, forward strand.
GCGGCGGGTTCCGGCCGTGAAGTAGAGGCTGCCGTTCACCATCAGCGGCGTGGTCTGCAACTGGAACTCGGGACGCGGGCCGAGGTTGTCGGTCTTGAAACGCCAGGCGATCTCCAGCTTGTTGAAGTTGCCAGCGTCGATCTGCGACAGCGGCGAATACCGGCGGCTGGCCAGGTCGCCGCCGTAGGTCGGCCACTGGCCATCCTGCGTCCCCCGCGAAATGACATCCGCGCCCTGTCCCGCGAGCGGCAGCGCGGCGCCGGCGAGGAGCGCAATCAGGCCGAACCGAGCGGCCCGTGAGCGAACGGTTGAATGCATGGCGACACTCTAACAGCAGAGTAGATGGGCGACAACACAACGCGTCGCTCTGTCGCGGCCCTTGACAGCCGGTCGCCAGTGACGATGATCAGGCATGACATTCGCGCATCTGGGCAGCGGCGCCGCCGCGGTCGTCCTCCTCGCCGTCACAGTGAGCAGCGCCCCGCCCGCGGGCCCGGTCCGCTTCGCGCCGCACGACATCGATGCGGATTTTCGCGGCGGCTACGCCGTCGACGTCGCCGACTTCAACAAGGACGGGAAGCCGGATGTCATCGCCAATTCGCTCGGCGTCAGCGAAGTGGCGTGGTACGAGAACCCGTCCTGGGCGCGCCACGTCATCGTCGCGGACGCCCGTCAGGTCGTGAACCAGGCGATGTACGACGTGGACGGCGACGGCATCCCGGAGATCGCGTTCCAGAGCGGGTTTGCAATGGTGCCGGGCAAGAGCGAGGGCCTCAACTGGCTGGCTCGTCACCAGGGGGACCCGCGGCAGCCGTGGAAGGTAGATCGAGTGGATGCGTTTCCCACCTCGCACCACGTCGCGTGGGCCGATTTCGACGGCGACGGGACCCGTGAGCTCGTCAACGCGCCGCTGCTTGGCCCGAAGGGACTCGCGCCCACTTACGATCAGGACAAGGCGTCGATTTTCTGGTACAGCCCGAAGGACTGGACGCGACACGCTGATCACCGAGGACATCCCTGGGCATCATCCACCGCGTGCGGGTCTCGAAGTGGGACGGCAACAACCGCGACCAGATCCTCGTCGCCAGCTTCGAGGGAATTGCGGTGTACCGCGCGACCGGGTCCGGCGCGTCGATGAAGTTCGAGAAGCAGCTGCTCTCGGCCGGTCACGCCGAGAAGGCGCCCCGGCTGGGAGCCAGCGACGTCGGCGTCGGCCGGCAGGACGGCCGCAAGTTCTTCGCCTCGGTCGAGCCGTGGCACGGGAATGAGGTCGTGGTCTACACCGACCAGGGCGGCCAGTGGCAGCGCCGGGTCATCTACGACAAGGTCGCCAGCGGCCACGAGATTGCCGTGGTGGACCTCAACGGCGACGGCCGCGACGACATCGTCGCCAACGACAACAGCCGACCCTCGCAGAACAATCCGAGCGCGCCGAACGGTGGGGTTCACGTGTTCTACGCCCCTGAGGACGCCGCATCGGGAACGTGGCAGTATCAGCGGATCGAGGAATCGACGGCGATGAACGGCTGCACCGCTGTGGACATCAATGGCGATGGCCGGCGCGATCTGGTGTGCACCGGCGCCGGCGGCGTCGTCCGCTGGTACGAGAACCTCGGCAAGTGACAACGGGCAAGTCCGACACGTCCGCATGCAGGTTCCCGACGTCTTCAATGCCGCAGACTATTTCGTGGACCGTCACCTTCGCGAGCAGCGTGGTGACCGGGTCGCCATCGAATGCGGCGACAAGCGCGTCACCTACAAGGAGCTGGCAGATCGCGTAGCGCGGTTCAGCGCCGCGCTCGTTCATCAGTTCGGCGTTCGACGCGAAGAGCGGATCCTGTTGTGGCTCCTCGACGGCCCGCCCTTCTTCTATGCGTTCTGGGGCGCCATCCGTGCGGGCGCGGTCGCTGTCCCTGTCAACACGATGTGGACGGCGAAGGATCTGGCCTATGTTCTCGACGACAGCCGGGCGCGGGTGGCGGTCGTCAGCGCGGCGCTGCTGCCGTCCCTCCTGGCCATTCCCAGCGACGAGCGCCGATACCTGGAACACATCGTCGTCGCCGATGGCGATGCTGAGATGGGATACGTCGAACTCGCCGACGTGCTCGAGCGGAGCGCGGCGTCGGGCGATCCGGCGCCTACCAACCGGGACGAACCCGCGTTCTGGCTCTACTCATCCGGCAGCACAGGCATGCCGAAGGGCTGCGTCCACCTGCAGCACGACATGGTCGTCTGCGCCACCGGCTACGCTCGGGAGGTGCTTGGAATCACGGCGAGCGACCGTTGCTTCAGCGTCGCCAAGCTGTTCTTCGCATACGGACTGGGGAACGCCGGGTACTTTCCGCTCAGCGTTGGCGCAACCTCCATCCTCTGGCCGGGGGCAGCCGACGGCGGCGAACATCTACGCGGTGATCGAACGGCATCGGCCGACGCTGTTCTATTCGGTGCCGACCAACTACGGAATGCTCCTGGCCTGTCATCCTCCGGAGGCGGGCCGTGAGTTCGACCTGTCCAGCATTCGCCTCGCGGCCTCGGCGGGGGAGGCACTGCCGCCGGCGCTCTTCGAGCGCTTCAAGGCACGCTTCGGCCTCGAAATACTCGACGGCATCGGTTCGACCGAAGTCCTGCACATGTTCATCTCGAACTTCGCCGGGCGCGTCCGGCCAGGATCGAGCGGTGAGCTGATCCCCGGTTACGACGTCACGCATCGAGGATGAGGAGGGACGTCCGGTTGCGATCGGCGAGATCGGGAACCTGCTGATCAAGGGCGACTCGACCTGCGCGTGGTACTGGAACCAGCACGAGCGCACCAAGGCGACAATCGAGGGGCACTGGATTCGGACCGGCGACAAGTATCACCAGGACGAGGACGGGTACTTCTGGCACGCCGGGCGCTCCGACGACATGCTGAAGGTCGGCGGCATCTGGGTTAGCCCGGTCGAAGTGGAAAACGTGCTGATGGAACACCCCGCGGTGAAGGAATGCGCGGTGGTCGGGCATCTCGATCACGATCGGCTGGTCAAGCCGGCCGCTCACGTGGTGCTGGCAGCGGGCTTCGAGGCGACCGACGTGCTTGAACAGGAATTGCAGCAGTTCGTTCGTTCGCGGCTGGCCGAGTACAAGCGCCCGCGCTGGATTCACTTCCTGTCCGAGCTGCCGAAGACCGCGACCGGGAAGACGCAGCGTTTCCGATTACGCCGCCACGAGTAGGCCTCGCTCAACACGCGTCGCTTCGCGCCGCAGGCCTCGCTCCGCTCGACCGCCTACGGCGCCGGCCGCATCTTGTAGAACGCTGCGGTCAGCTCGGGGAGTGTTCGCTCGTGCGGCTTCGCGGTCGGAAGGTTCGCGAGCACACCCTGGCGGTCACCCGCGCTGCGCTCCTGGCCCAGCTTGAACTTGCCCTCGATCGCCTCGATTTCCATCGAGAACGGGACGATTCCCTTCATCATGCCGGCGACGTAGTCGGCGGGCAGCGAGTCGAAGTCGTAGCTCGTGCCCGACTTCGTCTCGAACTTCTTGATCAGCCGGGCCAGCAACGCGCGGGTCGCGTCTGGGCCTTCGATCAGCTTCGGCCGCCCCGAGACGTGCACTACCGCGAAGTTCCACGTTGGCACGACCGACTTGTTCGCATACCACGCCGGCGAGATGTAGCCATGCGGCCCGCGGAAGACGATGACCGCCTGGTGGCTGCCGTCGAACGCCGCGCGCTGCGGGTTCTGCGCCGAGATGTGACCGAACACCGTCCCGTAGCGGCCCTGCGCTCGCTCGAGGAACGTCGGGATGTGCGTGATCCGAAGCGTCGGACGTCGTCGTGATGAGGTCCACGAACGCGTACTCGTCCATGAAGTCGTGCAGGAACGCGCGATCCTCGACGACGTGCGCCTTTGGGATGTAGAGCGATGGATCCATGGCCGCGGCCTCCTGGGCCCCGAGCTCGAGTCCCAGCGCCATCAGGCGACCAGCAAGCGCGACCAGCTCCGTCTGTCCATGACATTCCTCCCGTCGATCCGATGACTCGCGCTTGCCATCCGGGTAGCGGTCTCAGCGTGCCGGCTTGGGCTTCCCCTGATGGCAGGTCATGCAGCCGATCTCGGGGTTCTTCACGCCGGCGAAATGCTTGTTGATGCCGCCGACCATGCCGCGCATGCGGCGGCCGACGGCCTTCATCGGGTTGTCGTCCGATCCCCAGTTGTTCGGGTCGTGGCAGTGCGAACACCCGGTCCCGAGCGAGGCAGTGAAGACGCCCATCTGCAGCGCCAGCGAGCTGTCGCCGTTGAACGCCGTCTCGTACCGCTTGGCGTCGCGCTCCCACTGCTCCTGCGTGATCTTCGGCGGCGTACGTCGAGCCCTGATGGCACGTGTTGCACGTGATGCCGCCGTACTGCTTCAGGGCGCCGGCGTTGAGGTCGTTGACCATCTTCTGCATGCGAAACGCCATGTCGAACATCGGCAGGTAGGCGAGGCTCCACTGCCCGTCGAGGTGGCAGTGCGTGCACTCGACGCCGAGCGCCTTGTTGTATTCCTGCATCCGCGCCTGGACATCGTCCTGGGCGTGGAGCCGGGCCAGCGAGATGGTGACGAGCACGGTGCGCATGGCTTCGCCCCCGAGGCGGTCGCGCTTGAGGTCATCCGCACCACCGGCGACCGCATCCAGGACCGGCCGCTCGCGGAGGTCGGCGGCAAGGGCCTGTTCACCAAGGAGATCGAGGAGGCGCTGCTCGCCGGCGCGATCGATCTCGCCGTCCATTCATGAAGGACATGCCGACGGTGCTGCCTCAGGGACTCGTGCTCGCCGCTTCTGCCGCGCGAGGATGCGCGCGATGCGCTCATCGCCAGGCGCAATCCATCGCCGAGCTGTCGCGCGGGCGCGACCGTCGGCACGTCGTCGCTGCGCCGGCAGGCGCAGGTCAAGCGGCTGCGGCCCGACCTCACGATCGTGCCCCTGCGCGGCAACGTCGAGACGCGGCTGCGCAAGCTCGACGCGGCGCGCCGATGCGACGCTGCTGGCCTGCGCCGGCCTGAAGCGGCTCGGCCTGGCGACCATCGCGACCGCCGTCTCGATCGGCGGAGATGTCTGCCGGCGGTCGGGCAGGGCGCGATCGGCATCGAGATCCGCGCACGATGACGAGCGCGACGCGCACCTGCTGGCGACGCATCAATCAGCCGGACGGCCAGCGCGTTACGCGCGAGCGCGCCTTTCTCGCCGAGCTCGACGGCTCCTGCCGCACGCCGATCGCCGGCCACGCGAGATCTCGGGTAAAGACCGGGGCCGAGTACGCCGTGGGGACCCCGGTGGCGGGGGCGTCGAGCTTTGCCGGGAACATGTACCGGACGCCGTGCTCGAGGAATTCCATGAGAGCGCGATTGTTCACATGGCGGGATTCCGGCCGAAGCAGGCCTGCCATTCGGAGTCGCTCGACCGACTGGTGTGCCGTGCTTGGGCTGATTCCCAGATCGTCGCCGAGGTTGGCGATGGGAGCCTCTGGCGTCTCGAGAAGCCGGAGGGCGACCACGACGTCCTGAGGCTTGAGGGATTCCTGTTTCGCCACGTGCCTCTTGGATGTTCTTCATTCGCGAATTGCGAATACGAATCTGTCACGTTGTCTCCGGTATATCAACCGCAATTCCGAAGCAATCGTCCGGCACAGCGTAAGTCACACATTATCAGCAACCTAGAGCGTGCTGGCCACTGAGTCGCCGTCATCAATCGAAGGCTTGTGTCGTCGAGCGGCCCGTCTATCCGGCGCGATCCTCGATCCGACGAAGCTCGAGCACGAACGTGGTCTCTCGCCGCCCGCGACGAAACGCGACAATCGTCTCGCGAAGTCGGGCTGAAGCGCTCGTTCCGTCTCAGGAGCCACTCTCGAACGTTGAAATATCCGACGGCGACCACGAGCGTGATCGGGAACGCGACCTTCCAGCTAACGAACGGCAACAGCGAGGGAAACAGCAGGAGCAGGAGCGCTCCGGTGCGGCAGCCGCCGCGCGTCACGCGCTCGTAGTAGCGAAGGTCATCCGGTCCGACTATCGCCTCGAGCTCCCGCTCGGACCTGGGCTCCGACCTTCTCGTCATCGGGCGGTGTGTAGCAGCGGAGCACATAGTCGCCCGCCGGCACGCTCACCGCGCGATCCGCCTGGCCAACGTCTGGCTTTTTCGAGCGGTAGAACTCCACGCCGTCGACGACGAGCGCGCCGGACGGAAGCGCCAGGACGAACTCGCCACCCAGTGGCGTTAGGCGCGCCATGATCTCGGCCGGAATCGGTTCGTCCACGTAGACGTCCACCGGCCCGCCGCCGTCGGCGCCGGTGTGCAGGACGAAGACGTGGCCTTGGGTCGCGTCGGCGTCCAGCGTGTCCGACAATTGCTTGAACTCCTCCGCGGAGAACGGCTGCGCGCCGCGCTGCGCATCCCACGCGCCGATCATCGCGACGTCGGTCCCGGCGTCGACTCGCGCGTTCATCGCAATGACGTCAACGACGCCACGGAGAGCGCACGCGTCCGGCATAATCGCGCAAACTCGCGTCGACGCAGGGCGCAGTGTCGGGTGGTCCCACGCGGACCGCTATGACTGTATCGCGAGGCCAGTGGACTTCGGCGAGGCCGGCGCCTGACGACTCGCCGATTCCCCGCAACGTGTCACCCACGAGCAGTGCGCGGACGGCGTGCCTGGCGTCAGGGGATTGATAGAGCGTGAAGGTCAGATATCCCGATGAGTCCTTCGCCCAACGCGTGGAACCTACGCCGGCGATACCGGCGAAGCTCTCATTCGGCACGAAGGGACGCCGCAGGGTGAAGCACCCATTCGCGGGGCCGTCCAGGTACATCGTCCGCAAGCCGAGCTGGGCGCCCTCGGGAAGCGCGCCAAGCGGGATCGCCGAGTCGAGCAATACGAGAATGCCAGCTGCGGCAGCGCCGGTCGGCGCAAGCGGCGAGCACGGCGTGCGCTTGCACACGGCGATCTGGTAGGTCCCGGCAGCGGTTCGCGAAGTCTGCTGTCCCTGCAGTACCGATGGCGGCCGGCAGACGATAAGCAGTGCGAGAAGCGCGCGCGCACAACCCAGCCGCTTCATGAAGTTCGTGCGCTCGGTACTCGCCGAAAGACGAATCCCGTGACGCGCCCCGCCCCGATGACGAGCCCCGTCACTCGGCCATCCGCCGCTCGCATGGAAGCGAACGACACCGCCGGGTGAATTGAACGCGTCGAGGAACACCGGTTGCAGCGTGATGTCCGGGACCGCGCCACGACGGACGATCAGCGCGCCGTCCTTTGGCTCGATACGCCAGGTCACATCCAGCTCATCGCTGACGTAGTCGCCAGCGAATGCCGCCAGTGTGCGCGCGTCGGTCTTCGGCGCTGGCATTCGCCGGTACGTGGATTTCTCGCCACCAGGGGCGGTTTCTTCCATGACCACCGATCCGTCGCGCGCGACCGCGAATGCGACGGAGGTGTTGACGATGCTCGCCCGAAACGTCGTTTCGGATACCGGCACCAGGACGACGGGAGTGCCTGTCACGGCAAGCACCGAGTCGCGCACCTCGAACCGCCGCATCGACTCGTTCTTCGCATCCCAGTACGCGCCCGCATAACGAGTGAGCGTGCTCACGCGAGAGCCGGACCACACTCGGACCGGTCGCATGTGCCGTTCGATACAGCCTGTGTCGCGGGCGCGAGTCGGTCGCCGAGGTAGACGGCAGCGACGGCCTGACTGAGCTGCGCGGCGTTGGCGGTCGAGCTGTTGCACAGCGTGACCACCGCGAAGTGTTGCGTCGGGAAGCGAAGCACGCTGTGTTCGATATCCGCCGTACGCGCCGCCGTGCTCGATCACCGGCTGTCCGCGGTAGCACGCCGTGAATCAGCCCGTAGGCGTACGGGATCGAGTCGCCCGACGTTAGGCGGCCGCGCGTGAGCACTCGCGCGGCGAGCTCGTCGCCGCCCACCGTGTGGTCGTCGAAGTTGCGCGCCCACTTCGCCAGGTCTTCGACCGTGGTGAAGAGGCCGCCGTCGCCAACGACGTCGAAGCCCGGGCACATCGAGCGCCCACCCGCCCGGGCGCGGCGAATACGCGAGCGCGCGGTTCTTCACGAGCGTCGTGTGGTCGTCGCGAAAATGACTGTTGCTCATGCCGAGCGGGCGCGAAGATCGACTGGTCGGCGAACTCGCGGAGCGACTGGCCGGAGACGCGCTTGACGAGAATCGACAGGAGTACGTAGCCGGTGTTGCTGTAGAGGTGTCGCGACCCGGGATCGAAGTTGAGCGCCTTCTGCCGGCTGACGAGATCGAGGAACCGCGCTTCGGTCACCGGCCCGTCCGATGGCCAGCCGGTCATGCCTAACAAGCCGAAGTAGTCGCGCAGGCCACTCGTGTGATGGATCAGGTGGCGGACGGTGATGGTCTTCCCGAAGTCCGGCACCTCGGGGATCCATTTCCGGATGTCGTCGTCCAGCGAGAGCTTGCCCTGCTGCGCGAGCATCGCCACGGCGAACGCGGTGAACTGCTTGGACACGGAGGCCGCGTAGAACGCCGACGTGGGCGTGATCGGCACGTCGTGCTCGAGGCTCGCCATCCCGTAGCCTTTCGCGAACACGGTTCGGCCACTGTCGACGACCGGCGACCGCACATCCCGGAGTATCGCGTTTGTCGAAGGTCGCGAAGATCGAGTCGACGCGTGGGTTCGCGGACTGACCCTGAAGCGGCTGAGACGCCGAAAGCCACCACCAGCAACGCGATCAAGACTCCGCGACGTACGACCACAGTTACCTCCTCGGATCGGATGGAATAGCGGTCATTGATACCGACCCGGCACCCGGGACGCTAGCCGGACGAATCGGCCCGACGTAGCGTATCCTCGTGGAGCACGACGCCCCGACCACCCGCCCGCGAAGCCCGGCGCCCGTGCCGGGCCCCGCCGACCGTGTCCATTTCCTCGACGAACAGCGCCGCTATCGCCGAGCGACCCGCCGGTTCACAGCGCTCGCCGCGCTCGCGGTCCTCATCACCGGCATCCCCGCGTGCATCGTCGTGACGCCGCTGGTCTTCACGGTCGTGATGACGATCGGCCACATCATCAACGCCATCTCGCCCATCTCGCCGGAGACGCTCGACACGCTGCGGGGGCTGGGGCAATCGGCGTCGAGCGCGGCCGACGCGATCAATGCGGGCGCCGATGCCGGCACGACCGCCGCCGCTCGGGCCGAGCTGCTGCGGCTCGCGCTGGTGGTCGGTGTGCTCGTACTCCCGGGAGCAATCGCGATTCTCGGTCTCTGGCTCGCGATCCGCCGCGTCTTCGGGCACGTGGCGGTGGGGCATGCGCTCGAGGCGGCCGGCGCTCGAACGCCTAACGAACGAGACCTCGAGGAGCGGCAGCTCCGGAACGTCGTCGACGAGATGGCCGTTGCCGCCGGTGTGACGTCGCCGCGCGTGCTCATCATCGAGAGCGACGCGGTGAACGCCGCCGCCATGGGCACGGACATCGACGACGCCACGGTGCTCGTCACGCGTGGGCTCCTCGACAAGCTCGACCGCGACGAGACGCAAGCCGTGATCGGGCACGTGATCGGGTCCGTGGGGAACGGCGACCTCCGCATCGCCTCGATCATCTTCTCCATCTACCAGACGTGGGGCGCCCTCACGATCCTCATGCACGCGCCGTTTGGCCGCACCGCGCGCCGCGCCGTGTGGCGCGGCTTCCGCACGGCGTTGCGCGGCCGTGCGCGCACCGTTGACCGGTGGGAGGCGGAGTTCGTGAGCGAGACGTTCCTGCGCGGCGCGATGGACTTCGAGGACCCCGACATCACGCGGCGCATGAACCAGTCACGAACGGGACTGGCCGGAAAGTGGGATGCGTTCGTCAACATGCTTTCGCTCCCGCTCACGCTCGGCAGCTACGTCGTGCAGTTCGCGGTCTTCTTTTCGTCGATGGCGTTGATCGGTCCGATCGTCGCGTTCATGTGGCGCACTCGGAGGCACCTCGCCGACGCCATGGCCGTGCAGCTGACGCGGAACCCGGACGCCCTCGCGCGCGCGCTCCGCCATTTCGCCACGGAGAAGACCGTGGTCCCGAAGGGTGACGCGCTGTCGCTCCTGTTCATCGTGTGGCCGACCTCCGTCGCGTCGAAGGACGCCGTGGTCGGTCAGTTCGGGCGCATGCACCCCAAGCCGCACCAGCGCCAGCGGCGCCTCATCGCGTTAGGCGCCGAACCGGTGGTCGTGCAAACGCCGCCGGGGGTCTGGGCGGGCGTGCGCGCCACGCTCGCGCCCAGCCGGTGGAACAGGATGACGCCGCTCGCGCTCGTCCTCATGGTTCTGTTCTTCGTCGTGGTCCCGGCACTCATGGCGGTGGCGCTCGTGCTCTCGGCGATCGTGCTCGTCATGCTCACCATGCTGTCGCTGATGCTCATGATGGTGATGATGCTCGTCGCGTCGGCAGTGCTGAAGTTCCTCTTCCTCACGCTGCCGGGCTGGATTCGGCGGTAGTCGTCCAGGGTCATTCCGAGCGGAGCCGCGAAGCGGCGCAGTCGAGGAATCCTTGCTCTCCTGACAGAGAGCCCTCTACCGCGCGGGCCGAGGATTCCTCGACTCGCTGTCGCTCGCTCGGAATGACGCGGTTACTGACCACGCGAGAGACGCGCGTACAACCTTGAGTACGACGCGAGCTGCGCGCGCATGTCGGCCGTCGGCGGACCGACCTGCGGCTCGAGCGACTGGAACAACGCGGCAACGCGCGTCTGCAGCTCGCTCACCGTGTCGGCTCGCGCGCGCATGGTCGCGCCCGCGTCCCGCGCGCGCTGCGCCAGCGCGGCCGTCGAGCGATAGAGCGTCGCGATGGAATCGAGTCCCGCGTGCCACGCCTGAACCGCGGCGGGAGACGCATCCTGCCTGCGATCCGGCCGCACGGTGAACGTGCTTCGGCCAACGACGCGATCGCCAACGCTCAGCGTCGCCTCGTACGAGCCCGCTCTCACCAGAGCGCCGGGGATCTCACGCGGTTTCGCGTCGGGCTCTTCGCCGCCGCTCGCGGACGGCGGCGCCGGGAGCGGCAGTCCGCGAAGATTCCAGGTGGCCGTCGTCGCGCCGCGGCGCGTCGTGATCGGCTGCCGCCACACCTCGGCCCCACCGCCAGCGCGCTTCACGACCAGCGTCGCGGCGGTGCCCGAGTCACGCGCCCAGACCGTGAACGTGAGGCCGTTCGCCGGATTTTCGCCGCGGAACATCATGTCGCCGTTGTGCGCGAGGCGCGGCGCGAGCCGCTGCTGATACACGACGTCAGGCGTGGGCGCGAGCGTGACCGCCGCGGCGAGCGCGGTCGTCGCCATGCCGGCGCAGCGGACGCACATCGTCGAGAATCCAGATCCCTCGGCCATGTGTGCCTAACACGAGCGCGTGGTCGCGCGGATGCAGCGCGATGTCGTTGATCGGCACCATCGGCAGGTTCGCGCGGAACGGCAGCCAGTGTGCTGCGGCGTCGGGCGAAATGAACAGACCGAATTCGGTGCCGAGGTAGAGGAGGTTCGGGTCTACGAGATCTTCGCGCAGGACGAGTGGGACGCGCTCGGCAGGCAGATCGGCCGCGATCGAGCTCCAGGTCTGCCCGAAGTCCGTGGAGCGGAACAGCCAGTTGCGGAAGTCGCCGTTCTGGTGACCGTCGAACAGTGCGTACACCGTGCCCGCCGCGTGACGCGACGCCTCGAATGTGCCGCACCCACGTGCCCGCCGGCAGCCCCGTCACGTTCGCGGTGATGTTCTTCCACGTCGCGCCTTCGTCGCGCGACACGTGCAGCCGTCCGTCGTCCGTTCCGACGTAGAGCACCCGCGTGTCGTTAGGCGACTCCGCGAATGCGCTCGTGGTCGGATAGAACGACGCACCGTCGTCGAGGGACAGCGTGTTGGAATCGGGCAACTGGCCCATGATCGCGAGCGACCGGCGGTTCACGCCCGAGGTGAAGTCGCCGAGCTTCGTCCACGTCTCACCGCGGTCGCGCGAGCGGTAGAGATTACGCATGCCGCCGTACAGCGTCTTCGCGTCGTGCGACGACACGGCGAACGGCGCGTTCCAGTTCGCGCCTTCCTGAAAGCGCCCCACGAGCGGCGCCGGCGGTCCCCAGTTTCCGCGCTTGTAGACGTCGCCCTCCGGCCACATCGGTCGGATCGCTGCGCCTCTCCATGGTCTGGAGATCTACACGCGTGATCCCAAGGTACTGCGACGATGAGTACAAGATGCGATTGTTCGTGGTGTCGAAGACGGTGTAGAACCCGTCGCCACCACCGACCAGGAACCAGTCCTCGTTCACGATCCCGTCGGACCACGACGTAGCGCTGGGTCCGCACCAGTTGCTGTTGTCCTGCAGGCCGCCGCAGACACGGAACGGAACGGAGTTGTCGAGTCCGATGTGATAGAACTGCCCGACGGGCAGGTTGCGCTGATAGAGCCAGTGCACGCCGCGGTCGTACGAGATGCCGAAGCCGCCATCGTCGCCCTTCACGACGTGCCGAGAGTCCTTCGGGTTCACCCAGATGATGCGGTCGTCGCCGTGCAACGTCTGCCTCGGCTCACGCCACGTGTGGCCGCTGTCGTCGGACACCGAGTACTGCACCTGATAGAGCCGGCGCTCATCGTTAGGGTCCACGAGCAGCTTGCTCGAGTATGCGGGGCGCGGATTGTAGTCGCCCATCCTGCGCCACGTGTTGCCCTTGTCATCCGACCGGAAGATGCCGCCGAGTCGCTGCTCGTACGACACGCTGGAGGTGTAGCGGGCGCCCTGCTCGACGGAGACGTAGACGACGTTCGGGTTCTTTCTATAGATGGAGATGCCGATCCGGCCCAGTATCCCCGTGGGCAAGCCGGTGGTGAGCTTGTTCCACGTCGCGCCGGCGTCCGTGGACTTCCATAACGCGGAGCCGGGTCCCCCGCCGACGAACCCGAACGCCTGTCGGCGCCGCTGGTACGTGGCGGCGTAGAGGACGTTAGGCTCGGACGGGTCGATGGCGACTTCGGTGACGCCCGTGTCCTGGTCGCCTTTGAGCACGAGCTGCCACGACCGCCCTCCATCACTGGTCTTGTACAGCCCACGTTCGGCGTTAGGTGCCCAGAGCTTGCCGGGCACGGCGACGTAGACGATATCGCGATTCGTCGGATGGGTGACGATGCGTGCGATGTGACCGCTCTCGGGCAAGCCCATGTTCGCCCACGTGCGCCCGCCATCGGTGGACTTGTAGATGCCGTCGCCCCATCCGGAGCTCTGCCGGTTGGTCGCCTCGCCGGTCCCGACCCACACGACGTTGGGATCGCCCTGAAAGAGCCCGAGCGCGCCGACGGAGTGGACGCTCTGCTTCTCGAACACCGGCGTCACGGTGATCGCGTTGTCGGAGGTCTTCCAGACGCCGCCGGTCGCGCTGGCGATGTAGATGGTCGTCGGGTCCGACTCGAGCACGGCGACGTCGGTGATGCGGCCGGACATCGTCGCGCGGCCCGATGAACCGGAAGCCGGAGGGTGGACAGCATGGCGGCGTCCGGTTGCGTCTGAGCGGCGGCGAGCCGAGCGCAAGCTGCCAGCAGCATTGATGTGCGGAGGCGCATCGTCTTGGCGGAAAATGC
>CAVPVV010000004.1:0-908943 GCA_963709325.1 uncultured Acidobacteriota bacterium
CCTGGGCGAGGTAGCCGGGTGCGGACGCACGAACGGTCATCTCTACGCCGACTGTTAACCCCGTGAAGAAGGCCCCATTCACCCACCAGACGTCGCACACCTCGGGCATCGTCCCGCTCTGACCGATCGCCTGCCCGCCCACTATCTCAACTTTTGCGCCAACAATACATTCACCGCCCCCTCCCTGCGGGACCACGATCGCCCAGAAAGAGGCCGTCGTGCCAGGCATCGGGGCGGGCGGGTTCGGCGTCGGTGACACAGGCGGGTTCGGCGCCGGTGACACGACAGATGCTGCTGTAGGCGAAAGGCTGGGCGCGGTGGGGACGCTATCGCCAGAGGAGCATCCCACAAGCGCCAGCGTCGTCAGGATTGGCAAGGCGAATCTCAAAACAGCCTCCTAGTCGCCAGACGGCGCGGCGAATATCGCGGCAGTTATATCAAGACCCAATCGCTGAGCCGGCAAACTGCAGCCAGATCGGTCATCTCGAGAACCACGCGTTCGTCGTCCGCGACTGCCAGCATATACCTCCCGTTGCAGCAGCGCTCAGCGCCGTGCTGGACATACGCCGGCCACGGACGCCGGAATCAGGACAGGGTGAACGAGGTCACCCCGCCGTGGAGTTGGCGAGAGAAGTCCTCCGTCGTACCCCCCGTATTGTTCGACTTCGCGGCCGACTGGTATTGCGTGCGCGGCGACAGTCGCGCGGAGCAGCCGCCAACAACCCGCTCTGACGGCTATGCCTTCGGTAGTGTCGAGGGTCGAGGAATCTCGCCACCCGGTGCGGCAATCACGCCGAGCTTCACGAGCACGCCGAGCCAGTCCGCATTCGCATGGTGGAGCACGATCTTGCCATCCGTAATCTTATCCATCAGTAAAACGCTCCACGTCAGCGTTTGGTTCGTGGGCGCAACGCCGAACACCGGGCCAAGATGAGTACCGCGCAGGGTCGCTCGGGTCGCGACGGTGTCGCCCTCCGCAATTTGGTGCTCAATGGTCGTCCTCAGATCAGGAAAAGCGGCGCGAATCAGTGGCTGGCGCACGACCGTTGCGTACAGTCCCGGATGCTCTTTCAAGGCATCGAAGTCTTGTCGGTCGAGCGCTTCCAAAAAGCTGCGAACGATCGCCTTGTTGTCTTCCACTCCCATTGGTCGTTTCTCCAGGCGTCAGTGTCGCATGGCTGAATTGTTGAATCGCTCTGCAAATCATTGATCAGGGTCCGGCTTCAGGCTCGCGGCTGGACGCGCGATATGACAGCGCAAGAGCGGCAAATTTTGCCGATGTGCCGACACGGAAAGAAGCGGTCACTATGCTGAACGTGTGAGCGAGCGCACATCGACAAACCCTCAAGCTGAATGACTAATGGCGCCGCGTTAGATGGCGTCAGCGACAGGTTGCGCACCTCTGCTCCGAATCTTTCTTCAGCATATTGGCTACCGCGCTCCGTCTACGGTAGAGTTTTCCACGTACACCTCGGTGCTTTCCGATGCCCCAGCAGGGAGGCCCCATGACGCAATCTCGTCCCGACTTACCGAGTGCATTTGCCCCGCCCTGCCCGTCCTGCCAGGACGAACGCGGACAGCCGGCCTTCGTCCAGCACGCCGATCGTCAACGCGTCATCGGCTGCAGCGCCCTCGCTGCGAGCGCGTGTGGGAGCAGTCCGAGCCCGACCCGGATCTGCTGTTTGGGCCGCACCAGGAATCCAGTTAGTCGCCCACACATACCGGTGTGCAGGCGTCGGGACCGAGGCGCCATTGCCGGCTGTCGGCGCTCGGTTCGATCGCGGTGCGCCAACTTGCGCACCACCGCGACGTGTAGACGCTCGAGTGCTGCCCTAGTCATTCGGGTGGAGCTCCGAGTAGGTCGCCCGCTCCAGCGGCGCGCTTCCGTCGGGATGTCCCCTGACGCCCAGCAAGTCCCGTGGGGGTTTGCCGAACTACAACACTACAGCTGGGTCAACCGTGACCATCTTTGTGGTCGTCATCCCAACTCGTCGCGCTGCCCGGCTCCCTATCTCGGAGGCTGCGGACTGAAGCCATACGTCCCATCCAAGCTGCAACTAGTCTCGTTAGTACCGTTTCCTGGGCACGTGACAACGAGACGCGCTTGGAACCCGGTGAGCTCGCCGGTCCCGTCCGAGAACGTGCACAGTCCGATACCGGTCTGCTGATCGAGTGTGCAACGGCCGACCGCCCTGTTGCCGTTGCCGGTCATGTCGTCGAGGACGACGTTACTGTCCAGCAAGCCCACTATTGGAACATTGTCCGCCGCCTCATAGGTGAGCCTCGAGTTGACAGGAATTTGCGCGAGGTCCGAATACGTGAACGTGCAGTAGCCACCGGGGAGGCCTGTGTACGTTCCGGCGCACTCCTTCACCAGATGAAGTTGTCCCTTTTGCGGCGCGGAGGACACCGTGCTTAGTGAGAGAGTTAGTACCGCCGCGCCTGCGATCAGCACGACGACAACGAATCTCGGGATGACTGTGAATCTCATCGTTTGCTCCTTCTGAATGGTCTTGCAATTCGGAGGCTAGTGTGTCCAAACAGTAAGACCAGGCACAGGTAATACGAGTGACCTTTTGACAACCGGTTACAGCGACGGCGCGAACCGCATAGGCCTTGAAGAGTCTGCGCTGCGGACGCGAGGGCTACGATAGGCGGTCACGCCGCCGTTATCTGTCCAAGAATGAACACACCAGACCATCGTGAGTCGGCCCGCCTGGCCTCAACGTGGTCCGTCAGGAAGCGATCGCCTTGGACCCGCTTGGCGGCTCCGGCATTAGGAAAACGAGGCGCATTAGGCTCTGACAAACCGCTCGGTTGGCCTAATTTGCCCTGAAAGCTGCGAGCCTGGCCGGGCCAAGGTTCTGTTTGATATTTGAAAAAATCTTTTGAAATCAGTCGCGCCAGAAGTTTTCTCCGCGGGACTCGCCCGCGAGACTTCCGGCATATGACAGCGCTTCCCCCCTTGGGGAGTGGTTGTAATACGCGACGTTGGCTCCAATGAGCGCCTAGCTCCTTCTTGGAGGGGGCTTCACCTCCATATGCAGGAGTGACCTTCAAAGAGAAACACCCCAGCTCAGCCGATCTACGGTAGTGTTCGACAACGGTCGGCGCCTCTCGTCGTTCGGCAACCCTCGGACGCAGGAGCCCCCCGGCTCCCTGGAGGAACAGCAATGTCTACCCTCACTCGGCGCGTCGCCGGTGCAATCGTCGTCGGGCTGCTCGGGGCAGCCGTGCTCAGCGCGCAGGATGCAGCGAGCGAAGTCCGCAAGGCCGTGGAAGGTCAGCGTGCGGCCGCCGTTGCGAAGGACGCCAAGGCGTACGAGCGCTTCCTCGCCGATGACCTTCGCTGGGTGAACCCCGACGGCAGCATGAACACCAAGCAAGAGCGGGTAAAGGCCGTCGCCACGGGTTCGGGACCGCCGACGTTCGGGGAACTGGACATCAAGGTGTACGGTGATGCCGCGACGCTGGTTACTGTCCAGACGAATTCGGAGGGTGTGCGATCCCGTCTGACGCGCACCTATATCAAGCGGGATGGGCGATGGCAGCTTGTGCTCCACGCCGCCAGTAGTCCAATGAAGTAGCGGAGTCAGTGTTGGCACCAGGGATGGGCGCCGACCGCATGAGAGCGGCTGGGCGCCCATCGGAGGGTTTGCTCCTCCGAAACGCCAGGATGTCTGGCAGGCTGGTAAGATCGGCATCATGCGATGCCTGAGAACCCTCGTCCTGCTCGGCGCCGCGTGCTGGATCTGCGCCGCGCCCGCCCACGCCGAGTGCGTCACGGTGGTGGTCAGGGGGGTCGAGAGCGGCCCCACCGAGTTGTGGTTCGAGGGCACAGTTCTGGCGCTTGAACCCGCCAACTGGGGAAACGTCGCCACAATGCAAGTGCATCGTGTCTGGAACGGCACACTGCCAGCTCAATTCGAGCTGTTTGCCTCGTCCGGAATCCATCATCCGCAGCTCGAACTGGGGAAGCGGTACGTGCTGGCCATCAACCGCCTGAGTGCACCCGACCCGACACTGAATCTGGTGTACCGGACGATGGCGTGCTTCGGCGTGGAGCGCGATGAGGCGGAACGATCGGGCTTGCTCGACAAACTCGGTCCCGGCCGCCGGCCTGGACGTTAAACTCGGGAACCTCAGATGTCGATCCGTTTCCCGAGAACTCTGGTGCTGCTGAGCGCTGCGTGCCCGATGTGGGTTGCGCCTGCGTACGCGGAGTGCGCCAGGTTCGGACCCGAGGCGCTGAAACAGGAGGATGTCGAGTATGTCTTTGACGGGACTGTGGTGGAACTGAAACGGAACGGGGATATGCAGATTGCCCAGATGCAGGTCCATCGTGTCTTTAAGGGCCGTCTGCCGCCGCGGATTGAGGTGTATCACCGGCCGACCATCGAACTCGATCCCATCGAGGCGGGCCAGCGATACGTGCTGCCGCTTTATCGAAACAATCCGTCCGGCTTGGGGGTCATTCCGCGTCGGCCGTTTCTGGAACCCCAGGACGATCGCTCGCTCGTGTGGATGTCGTGGGGGTGTGGCGACATGCGGCGCGACACCTTCAAGCGAGATGGAACACTCAAAGGGTTCGGTCCCGGCTGGCCTCCTGGGCGTTGAACCATGTCGATTGGGTTCGACCGCTCCTACGACGATCCGCCGCCGCTCCACCGCGCGATCACTCTGTGGGTCCTGCGGAAGGACACGCGGGTTGTCCGCGGGATCATTCGCGTCTATCCGCACGGCCGCGAGCTGGTCTGCATGATCAACGAGGACATCGGCTTCAGTCGCCTCTATCGCGATGACGAGGACAGCCGCGCGCTCGCGGAGCTGGCCGAGGGCACGCGGGTGCTGTTCCTGGCCAGGGCTGGGTGATGGACCCCGAGCTGATTCGTGAGCAATCGGTGAGCAGCGCCCTGTAAGCCCCTCGGGTGCAAGCAGTTAAGGATCGAGGCGGAGCCTACACTTCGCACCACTGCAGGCGCCGAGTGGTGACGGACCGCGAGTCGAGCGGGAATGTTCTCGCGGTTGTTTCTCCGGAAGTAATATCACCGCCCAGAGGGAGGTTCCACGCGGTGGAACACAACGATTCTCGTTTAAACAGAATCGAAGAGGAGGTGCATCGGCTAACGATCGCGCATGCGCGAAACCGATGGCTTTTCATCAGCCTCGCCGCCCTTCAGGTTGTCGTTCTTGTGGTATTCGTTGTCCTCGTCAATCGCCGCGCCAGCGAGATTGACTTCTTGCTGGCGAAGCTCTCGACGCAGACAGTGACGCTCTCTTCGACCTCGCCAACGTACCCAGTGACGTCGCCAATTGTAGACGACCCAATCGAAGAGTTTGTCGAGACTAAGATGCAACCGGGATCTGCCGCTTTCGCGGTCCCGGATGCGATTCCACTCGGCAAGACGGTTGAGGCCAGGCTGGATATCGGACCTCTCTCTGTCCCTCCCGAAAAGCTGCTTGCCGAATTGCAGGAGCTCATGGCGCGCAGCACCGTCGGCAAGGCTGGCCCCGCCAAACTGGCTTCGCAAATGAGAGCCAAGCTCAAATGCAACCGAGAATGCACGATCGCCGCCATAGACCCCGAGGACCAGGCTGTGAGCTTTAAGGAGCGCCGAATGTGGCGCTGGAACCTCACTCCACTTGAAGAGGGAGAGATGCGCGTATCGGTTCTCCTAACGGCTCCTTTGATTGTTGAAGCGGGCCGCAAGGAAACCGAATACCGAGTAACCGGTTTTGACGCAGATGTGACGGTGTCCGTAACAACCCCCGGCAGAATCGCCGCGTCTTTGAGGTTTCTGAAGGACAACTGGACAGCACTCGGTAGCGTGGGAGGGGGACTGGTGGCGATATGGGCATGGATGCGCCGAAAGCCTAAGCCCCAACCGACACCACCTGAGGAACCGTCGGGCAAGGACTGAGGCAAGAAGGCGTCGTTCACAATCTCAGGGCACGATCCTGAAGCCTCTAGGACGACACCACTGGACAGGACACCCCTTCTAAAGAAGGGGGTGTCCATCCAGCTGGTCCCTATCCCGGGCGAGGGCCTCCACGTCGAAGCGTTCGATAGGCACGGGCCAGAATCGGCGGGCGCCGGTGCTGTCCTTCAGGTACGCCAGTCGGCTATTCGTGGTCCCGATCAAGATGAACTGGCGCGGTACGGTCGTTGGCATCCGGCCGTAGGCGAGCCGCACCGGACCATCCACTTGCCGAGACAGGAACGCTTTGAGTTGCTCGGCCTCACGCCCTCGATTGCCGTGGAGCTCGGCGGCCTCGATGATCCACCGGCCTGTGGTGCGCTCGATGGTCTGCTTCGAATCCACTCCGAGCGGAAGATCGTCACTGAACCAGTCGTCGTTTGGGCAGAGCGCGCGGAGTCCAGTTGACTTGCCGGTGCCCTGCTGGCTTTCGAGGATCAGCAACTCGTCGAACTTCGTTCCCGGCGTCCGTGCCCGACGGGCCGCCGGCAATTCGCTGACGGCCCGCACGTATGGTGTGTCCTCAGCACCGCCATAGCGCGCCAGCCACGTATCGAGCCGACGGCGCCCGTCCCATGACAGGCCGTCGAGGTACTCGCGGACCGGATGCACGATGGCAGTCTGCGCCTCGGTGATCAGGATGGTGCGGAGGTTCTCGCGCGACGGCCGCCAGCCGAATGCATCGCTGAACCGCACCCACAATCCGTCGACGTCGCTGTCCTCGATCGGCCGGCCGTCGATCCGCAC
This sequence comes from uncultured Acidobacteriota bacterium, assembly GCA_963709325.1. Lineage (GTDB taxonomy): Bacteria > Acidobacteriota > Vicinamibacteria > Vicinamibacterales > UBA2999 > VFZN01. Next base: position 6,726 of record CAVPVV010000004.1, read on the forward strand.
ATGGCGCGAGAAGGCATCGAAGACGGGGCGAACCCCGAGCCGGGCCAGCCCCAGCCGGATGTTGTCCAGGTTCCCGGCGACGATAGCGCCGCGGTCGTCGCGCTTGAAGTCGCTGGGACTGCTTGCCGCGGGCGCGCGCCTTCGGTGGGGCGCCGGCTTTAGCGGGCCGCCGATACGCTCGACGTAGTCACGAAGGAGATCGTTCACGCCGCCGCCCTACGGAGGTGCGCTCGGAGCCGAGAGAGCCGCGCCTGGAGCCAGTCAATCGCGTAGATCGGTTCGCCATTCTCGACGGTGATACATGTTCCACGCTCCCCTGCAAAGGTCAGGGATGCGATCCGCTGTTCAATGAGGTGCGCTTCGCTCCAGGCCCGCATCGGATCGAGATCGGTCAGATCACGGTGGTGGAAGCGCTCGGCCTCCTCCCAGGTGTTCACGGGATTGGGTATGATTCGGTTGTTGGTCATCGCGCAGCCTCGCGGTGAACCGACAAGCGCCCGCCCTGTACCGGCGGGCGTTGCCGTTTCTAGGCGGCCTCCTGCGGGGGACGGGATTCGCGGGTGTGGACGCGGTTGGCGGTCAACCAGGCGTCGAGGTCCGCGGTCAGAGTACCGGACGGACCGGCCCCCGGCGCGAATGTAGGCGGGCCCGCGCCCCAGCCGACGCCAGGCGCGGAGAGCCGAGCGCGTGTACCCGATGTAGGGCGCCGCGTCAGCCTCGGAGAGTGCGGTTGATACGGATTGATATTCGGCCACGTCCCAGTGTCGCCCCTGGGAGTCGGGACCACTAGCACTTCACTCACTCAGAATATCGTCGAGAGTCTGCGCCCCACGTGCGCGAGCCCGTGCAATCACGTTGGGCGGAATGACGTGCAGCGCATTGGCCCGCCAGAGCCGCTCAACATTCCCTTTCGAGACATGTCCGCGGAGGCACACTCGGCACCGCGGCGTCTCTCTAGAATGCGCGACCGCGACGGCCTCGTACGCGGCTGGCCACTTGAACCGCTGACCGGGCGCAAGGCGGTCCACCTGCTGCACGTGTTCGCTGTATACCCTCCACGCGATCTCGAGGTCGTGAGTGGGGCGCCAGAGCTCGAGAAACGGGTTATAGCGTGGGCGCCCCTGCAGGCCGATCGCCTTCGCCACTGCTGCGCTGATCTGGTCCCGCTGCGGCATCGCGTGCTGAAGACTCATGATGCCGAAGGAGCAGGACAACAAGTAATCGCAGACCCACTCTGGTATAGGCACCTTGGAGTCGGCGGCCTCGGCGATCGCACGCCACGCATGTACCGGATTCTTCGTTCGGCGAAACTCGTTCTCCGAGAACTTTAGCCCGTCGAACTTCGGAAGGAGCGCGACAATGTCGGCCGGCTTCATCGCGCCACCAGCTTCGCGACGGCCGCGGCCTTGTGCTCAGGGGCCAAATGCGCATATCGCAGCGTCATCTTCAGGTCGCTGTGCCCGAGCAGTTCCCGCACCGTGTTGAGATCCACGCCGGCCATCACCAGCTTGCTCGCGAACGTGTGCCGCAGGTCGTGGAAGGTGAACGCCTGCACCTTGGCGGCCTTTACGAGCGGCAGCCAGGCGCCCTTGATGTCCTCCAGGCGCTCACCCTCGGCGCCGGGGAACACGAAGCCGTCAGGACGCGTGTTCGCGCGCCGCCCACGTCTGGAGCACCTCAGTGGCCTCAGTGTTGAGCGGTACGTGGCGCGACTGCCCCGACTTGGCGCCCTCCCCTTCGACCGTGAGTACGGCGCGCACTGTGTCGATGTCGCGCCAGCGGAGGTTGAACAACTCGCCGCGGCGGAGCCCGGTGTTGAGTGCGAGCAGCACGATCGGCGTGAGGTGGTCGGTGTAGTCGCCGAGGCCTGGCCATTCCTCGTAGCCGCGCTGCAAGCGCCAGGTATTGGCCCGCTCGCGTTCAGCGCGTCGCGCCTCGTCCCTGGCCCTAAGGGCATTCCGCAGGCGCGATTCTTCATCCGGTGTCAGGAAGCGCACCCTGCCGGCGTTGTCTACCTTCGCGTTCTTCACGTCGCCGAGCGGATACGTGGCGAGCAGTCTCCAGCGCACCGCCAAGCGCAGCGCCGCCTTCAGGGTGTTGAGGTCGCGGTTCGTCGTGGCCTTCGACTTCCCCGCCTTCAGCCGCGCCGAGCGCCACTTCTCCACCTCGAAGGCGGACACGTTGTCGAGACGCTTACCCTTGAACGTCGGCCCGAAGATGGCGCGCAGCCGCGCTGCCTGCTCGGCGCCGGTCTTCCGGTGCTGCTCGGCCCAAGGCTGATAGTGCTTATCGATGAATGCCGCGAAGGTTGGCGCCTTCTCGGATCGCCTCCGCGCCGCCACAGGGTCGATCTGGCCGAGCGCGCGGGCCTTTGCGACCTCGCCTCGGACGCCCTGAGCGAGTTCGCGGGCGGCATCCGGTGTCAGGTCGTCCAGCGCGCCGAGCGTGTGCCAGCGCCCGCGGCCGAGCAGAAGGCGCCACGTGTGCGAGCCCGAGGGCCGCAGGCGCAGCACCAGGCCGCCCTGCTTCGTGTCATAAACGTCGCGCGTGATATTCGGCGGGGTGCGCGTGAGGCGCCGCACCGCGTCTTGTGTCAGGTTCTCGGCCATCAGTACACCCCCGAACCAACATCCCCCGCCCTCGAACGACCAGGTGCGACGAATCGACATCCCCCGCCGTGATTACACCCTCGGCAAAAACATCGGGGGTGCAATGGGGGTGCTCCGGCAATGTCGCAGCGTGACGGACGCATATCTAAGCGTAACACGAGAGAACCGCGTAAACGCTAGTAAATGCGCGAGTTGTCGGTTATATCGAGATATGGCGAGTGATGGCGGGATATGACCTGAAGGCCTTCACACGGCGGGGGTCCAAGGTTCGAATCCTTGAGCGCGCACCACTCCCAATTTCAATCTCCCGTTTAGCGGCCGACGCGTCGGTTGATACAGCCCCGCGCTGATCAAGTTTTCGAGTTCCAGCGGAGCACCGCCAGCAACATGAAATAGACCAGGGCGCCCACGAACACGCCGGCGATCAGCGCCAAGGCCAGCGCTCGAAGGCGGGACGGGCTCGGAACATGCCTAAGTCTACTATTGACAGTAGTAGACTTGCGCTGCATCGCGGGCGTAAAATCCCGCGGCCCCTGACCATGTCCATTTCCTTCGACCCCCCGCGTTCCCCCGCGCCTCCCGTCGAGCATGTGGCCTGGAGACTTCGCAAGGGCCCTCACTGCGTCGAGGCGCGGCTCCGGCACCATCCGCTGGGCATCGAGCTGTGGTGTCTCTACGATGGCGCGCCGCTCTGGTCTGAAATCTTCAAGCACCGCCAACCGGCGGTGGACCTTGATCGTGCGATCGACGACACCCGTTCCGCCTGGGAGCAGAAGGGCTGGCGTCGAGCGCCGAAGTGAGTGTGGGATCGGCCGGCATCTCGACTCTATGCGCGGCCGCGGCCATCGCGGCAACAAGCATGGACGAGGAGGGACCTCAGCCCTGCGCGGGGATTGGCGGCGAGAGCCGGAGTGGCGCGTCGATGAGCGCGAGGAGTTCCGTCAGCTCGGCCGGCTTCGTGACGTGGGCGTCGAATCCGGCGGCGAGGGCGCGACGACGATCCTCGTCCTGGCCCCAGCCAGTCACCGCGATCAGCAGCATGCCCGCCGTAAGCGGATCGTTCCGCAGCCGCTGGGCCAGCGTGAGTCCGTCGAAGTCCGGCAAGCCGAGATCGAGCAGCGCCACTTCGGGGGGATCGCTTCGGGCGAGGTCGAGCGCCTCGGCGGCGTGGGTGGCGACGCGGACCTGGTGCCCGCGAGCGGCCAGCAGCTCTCGCAGCGTCTCCGCGGCGTCAGTGTTGTCGTCGACGACGAGGATCGATCGGGGCGCCATCGCCGTCCCGGATCGCGGCGTTTCTCCCTGCGCGACGGCAGGCACTGTTCGCGGCAGGCGGACCCGGAACTCGGCCCCCTGGTCGCGACCTTCGCTGTGCGCCTCTACGGTCCCGCCATGCAGCTCGACCAGCCCCTTGACCAGCGCCAGGCCGATGCCAAGTCCGCCATGCCGGCCTTCCCCGAGCTGCACGAACATGTCGAAGACCCGGCTGAGATCGGCTGGATCGAGCCCTGCCCCGCTGTCGCGAATCCGGAAGACGACGTCATCGCCATCGAGATCGGCGCCGAGCTCGATCCGTCCTTCAGCCGGGGTGTAACGAGCGGCGTTAGTTAGCAGGTTCACCAGGATCTGGACGAGCCGGTCTGGATCGGCGCGCACCCAGAGCGCCGCCGGCGGCGGGTGGACGCTGAGCACATGGCGTCCGCGCGTCACCTCGTACGACACCGCGTCTGCGGCTTCGCGAAGCGCCTGTGACACATCGACGGCGCGGAGCTGCAGCTGCACCTTGTTGTGGGTGATGCGCGTGAGGTCGAGAAGATCGTCGACGAGGCGGACGAGGTGATCCACCTGCCTTCCAATGACCTGCCTGGCCCGTTCGGCGTGCTCGGCCGGTCCGTTGAGCGAGTGGAGCGCGAATCGGATCGGCGCCAGCGGGTTGCGGAGCTCGTGCGAGAGGGTCGCGAGGAAGGCCGTCTTCTGGCGGTCGGCCTCGCGCAGTGATTCAGCGCTCTCCTCGAGTGCCCGCCCGATCGCGGCGCGCTGATCGACCGCCCGGCTCAAAGCCGTGCCCGTCCGCCAGATGAGCGCGCTGAAGCCGCCGATCAACACGATTGTCATCGCCGAGATCGCGAACGCGCCGTCTACGAGCTCCAGGTGATAGGCCGAAGAGAGAAACCAGCCGACGCCGAAGGTGAGGAGGACAGCGGTGGCAAACAGTTGCCGGGCCATCGTGCCCGACTCGTCGTCGCGGCACAGCAACCTGGCAAACCCGACATCAGGATGGCCTGCGACGATCGACATCGCCAGAACCAGGAGCGCGACCGCCGTCGAAAAGGCAATCCCGGTGTAACGCGCGATGTCGTAGAGGATGGTGAGGCCGAAGGTGTAGCCGACGAGCGGCAGCAGCGGGATCAGGCAGGAGACGAGCGCAAGCCCATGGCCGGCGGCACGCACTCCTTCGCCCCGGCTGTCGAGCAGCAGAAGCGACAGGCCGCTGAGCACGAACGCTATCGCCGCCGGCGGGCCCATCCGGTTCGGGCTCGTCGTCGCGAGCGCGCCTGGCGCCTCTGCGGCGAACAGCTCGTCGATGTCGAGATCCCAGCCTGACGCGTGCTCGACGAGCGTCAACGCGCCGATGACAATGCACAGGACGGCCAGCGTCCAGCCCAGCCACCGGAGCGGTCGCGCCCGGTCGCGGTACAAGAGCGCATAGTTGGCGAGGCCGGCGGCGGCGAAGGCGATGCCGACGTTGGTCTTGACGTTTGGGCCGAACGGCACGAAGACATAGGTGAGCTCGCGACGCTGGTACAACCAACCAGCGACCACCACCAGCCCCATCGCGAAGGTCAGGAGGCTGCCGATGCGCGCGAGCAGCACCGCGCGATCGGAAACTGAACCTCGAGCGGTCTCCATCCCGGCACCGCGAGCATAACAGCGGCTGTCGGTCCGCACAACCGCCGGAGACGGACCTGCGGTCACGTGTCTGTCGCGGTGCGTGAACTTAAATCAGCTTGCTTTCTTCAGCTGTTCCAGCAACTGGTTCAGCACGCGGGTATAGGCCGCGTCGGCCTCGCTGAGCGCCTGCATGTATTCCTTTTCCGACATCTTGTCCTCGCGCCAGCTCCCGTCGAAACGGATGCTCTTGGCGCCGAAGTCGTGAGAATCGGACGGCTGGTTCTTACCGCCCTTTCGAATCCCGTCGGCGCCGAGGTCGGTGATGAAGTTGCGGCTGTTCGGATCCGAGGCGCTGTTGAGATCGACGTAGGCGTCGCGGTACTTGTGGGTCAGGATCTTTTCATTCAGGACGGACGGGGCGCTGAACTTCGCCCAGACGACGATCAGCTGCCCAGGGATCGCCATCGTCGCGGCGAACTCATCGGGCGCCGTCGGAAGGCGGACGGCAAAGCTGTCCAGCTTCCGTTCGGCCATCAACTGGGCGAGCTCGCGGGCCGGAGCTGCGGATTGCGGATCCTGCGCAAATGCGGGCGCGGAGAAGGGGGTCAGGAGACACAGGGCCAGGACAAGACGAAGGGGACGCGTCATGCCCACTCCATCTATCACCGGCCGGGCCCGGCGTCAATGCGGAGCTGGGTTTCAGCCGATGAACAGCGAGTCGTCTTCGACGCCGGGCGTGACCTTCCGGCGCCGCCGCGACGCCTCGCGAATGCCCTTGATCGCCGAAACCGCCGCCTGCACGCCGCTGAGGATCGCGAGGCCGTTCTTGGCCGGCCCGCGCACGAATTGCTGTGCAACGGCGAGCGTCTGATCCACCCGCGACACCATGTCACCGAACAGATGGTCAACGCGCTCGACCTGCCGGGTGGCCATCGCCGCGGTCCGGGACAGCTCCGTCGTGACGTCGGTGAGGTTGGTAATGAGCGGTTTGATGTCGGTTTCGATCCGCCGCGAGACTTCCTCGACGCGTTTCGCGACACGGAACGCGGCGAGGATGGCGCCCACCTGGATGAGCGCCATCACGAGCACCGAGATCGCGATGATCCCGAGGAACAGATCGCTCACGCTTCGTCCCCGCGCTCCCGGGCTTGCTGGAAGGCCTCACGGCCGCGGTCGAGGGCAGTGGAGACGGTTTCGCGGTGCCGCTGGTAGAACTCGCGGCTCTGATCGACCGCGTCGCGCGCCTTGTCGCGTCCCTCGCGCGCCTTCTGGCCGAGGTATTCGCGCGTCTCCTCGCCCGAGGCGGGGGCGAAGAGCAGCGCCACAGCCGCGCCGGTAAGTGCGCCGACGACAAAGGCGAGCATCACGCCGCCCGCCCCGTTGTTGTTGTCCCGAGACATGATCGCCTCCGAATCAGAAGATGCTGACCTTGACGTTCAGATACTTCTTGGGATCCTTGCGGATGTCCTCGATCAGGCCGCGTAATTCGGACGCCGCCTGGTTCATGTTCTCATATAACTGCTTGTCCTGCAGCAACTGGCCGGCTGTTCCCTGCCCGGCGTTGAGCTGCCCGGCAAGCGTGTCGAACCGAGTGGTCAGGCTGTCGATCCGCTTGTAGAGGTCGTCCTCGTTTATCAGCTTGCCAATCGTGCCGTCGCCGCTCTTGATCCGGCCGCTGATCGCTTCGAGATTCGAGCTCGTGCCGGTCAGATTCTTGGCCAGGGTTGGATCGTTCAGCAGCTGGCCGAGCGTGCCTTCACCGGCCCGCATCCGCCCAGTCACCTCGTTGAGGTTGGCGACCGACTGCTCGAGCTCGTCATAGAGTTTCGGATCCTTCGTCAGCTTGCCGAGCGTACCCTGCCCCGCGGCGATGGCGCTGGTGACTCGCTCAGCGGCGTCGACGAACCCCTGGATCTCGCGATACACGGCATCGTCGGTAAAGAGCTTGCCGACCGTTCCCTTGCCGGAGCGGATGTCCTGGATCAGCAGTTTGGCTTCCTGAAGGCCGCCGGTTGCCTTGTCGGTCAGCTCCGCGATGCTGCCAAGGGTGGGACCGGAGTTGATGTAGGACCAGTCGCGAAGCGGCGTGCCATCGGGCCGTGCGGTGATGTCGATCGCGCCTTCCCCGAGCAGTGAAATCGAGCCGATCGTCGCCGTCGACTGATCGGTGATGAGCGGACGCATGTCCTTCTCGAGCTCGAGCCAGACCTCGGCGCCGGTGCCGGCGATCTCGACCTTGGTGACCGAGCCCTTCTCGATGCCGGAGACGCGCACCGGCGAGCCGCTCTTCACGCCCGCGACATTCGGGAACCTGGTCTTGAGCGGATACTGCTGCCACCAGAACCCGCCGCCGCCGACCGCGAAGATCATGGCGGCGGCGAGCACGATCGCCAGCACCGCGATGAGGCCGAGTTTCAGTTCGGCGAAAGCCAGGGAACGTGTGCGTGGCATGTCGGCTGCAACCTTCTACGAAAGGAACGCCCGGAGGTACGAATCCTGGGAGCGCTTCAGCTCCTCAGCGGACCCTTCGAACATGATCTCGGCGTCGCGCAGCATCACGAAATCGGCCTGTTCGATCTTGCTCTGCGCCGCGGGCGAGATCTCGATGTCTCTGCCGGCGTGGCGCTGCGCGGCATGCGTGGCGATGTAGAACGCGTCGCGCAGCTGGTGCGTGACCAGCACCGAGGTGACGCTCTCGACGTCGCGCAGCTTGACGATTTCGGCGTCAATCGTCAGGGAGGTAATCGGATCCAGTCCGGTGGTCGGCTCGTCGTAGAGGAGCAGGCCCGGCTTGGCCGCCATTGCCCGGGCGATGGCGACGCGGCGCCGCTGCCCGCCCGACAGCTCCGACGGCTGCTTGTCGATGTGCTCGGACAGGCCGACGAACCCCAGCACCTCCTCGACGCGCTGCCGGACCTCGTCGAGCGGCAGTGTGGTCTCTTCGTACAGCTTATAACCGACGTTCTCGCCCACCGAGAACGAGTCGAACAGCGCTCCTTCCTGGAAGACCATCCCCATATGATGCCGGACGCCCATCAGCTGCCCCTCGTCCATCGTGTCCACCCGATGGCCGAGCACCCAGATGGTGCCCGAATCCGGCTTCAGCAGGCCGAGCATCAGCTTCAGAATCGTCGACTTCCCCGCGCCGCTCGCCCCCAGGAAGATCTTCGTATGACCGGCGCGGACGTCGAAGGTGACGTTGCGCAGAATCACCTTGTCGTCGAACGCCAGGCACACCTTGTCGAACAGCACGACCGGCGCGTGCGGCTCGACCAGCTCGATCGGCAGGCCGAATTCGGCCAGTGAAGAGCGTCGCATCAGAACAACACCGACATGAGCAGCCGGGTGACGAAGAAGTTCACCGCGAGCACGGTAACCGATGCCGCCACCACCGCGCTGGTGGTCGCGCGTCCGACACCCTGGGTGCCGCCGCGCGTCCGAAGACCGACGTGGCATCCGATGGTGACGATGACGAATCCGAGGAAGAAGGGCTTGATGAGTCCCATCCAGAGGTCCTGCGGGTACAGCCCGTCGACCACGGATTGCCAATACACCGAGGAGGCGACCCGCAGCTGCGATACCGCGATGATCCAGCCGCCCAGCAGGCCGACCGCGTTCGCGATGACGGTGAGGATCGGGCACATGATGAAGCCGGCCAGCACGCGCGGGACCACCAGCTTGCGAACCGGGTCGGTCCCCAGGGCGCGCAGGGCGCTCACCTGCTCGGTCACGACCATCGACCCGATCTCCGCCGCGATGCCCGACCCCACCCGCCCGGCCAGCATCAGGGCGGTCAGCACCGGGCCGAGCTCCTTGATCATCGAGGCGCTGATCAGCCGCCCCACGTAGGGACGGGCGCCGAACTGGTCCAGCGTCATCCCCGACTGCAGCGCCAGCACCGCGCCGGTGAAGAACCCGGTGAGCAGCACCACGGTGAGGGAGCCCAGCCCGATCACGTCGAGCTGCTCGATGACATCGTGTAAGTAGAACGGCCGGCTGAACGCGCTCCGCGCCGTCTGGCCGCTCAGCCGGACGTATTCCTGGACCTCCAGCAGCCCCGCCTTGATGGCCTCGACGGCCTTGCCGGTGATCGACTGGCTCACGAGAACGCGGGGGCTCCCAACCCGAGGTCGCGCGTCCGCAGCGCCCGTATCTGATCGCGCAGCGCTGCCGCCTGCTCGAAGTCCAGGTTGGCCGCCGCCGCCTTCATGTCCTTCTCGAGGCCGGCGATATGCGCCTCGAGCTCGGCCTGGGTCCTGAACACGGGCCTGCCCTTCTCCACCTTGTCCGGCACGCCCATGTAATCGCGCTCGTAGATGCTCGTCAGCACGTCGTCGATCGACTTGACCACCGAGGTCGGCGTGATGCCGTGCTCGGCGTTGTAGGCCGCTTGCAGCGCGCGGCGGCGGCTGGTCTCGCCGATGGCCGTCTTCATCGAGTCGGTCATCGTCTCGGCGTACATGATCACCTGCCCGCTGACGTGCCGGGCGGCGCGGCCTGACGTCTGAATCAGGGCGCCGCCCGAGCGAAGGAAGCCTTCTTTGTCGGCGTCGAGAATCGCAACCAGCGACACCTCGGGCAGGTCCAGTCCTTCGCGCAGCAGGTTGATGCCAATCAGCACGTCGAACACGCCACGGCGCAGGTCGCGGAGGATCTCGACGCGCTCCAGCGTGTCGATGTCCGAGTGCAGATAGCGCACCTTGACGCCAAGCTCCTGGTAGTACTGCGTCAGGTCCTCGGCCATTCGTTTGGTGAGCGTTGTCACCAGGACGCGCTCACCTCGATCGGCCCGGGTCCGAATTTCGGCGAGGAGGTCGTCAACCTGGCCCTTCACCGGCCGCACGTCGATCGGCGGGTCCATCAGGCCGGTCGGGCGAATCACTTGCTCGACGACCACGCCGCCGGCCTTCTGCAGCTCGTAGGGGCCGGGCGTCGCGCTGACGTAGATCAGCTGATGGACGCGGGACTCCCATTCCTCGAAATTGAGCGGACGGTTGTCTAGTGCCGACGGCAGGCGGAACCCGTATTCGACGAGCACTTCCTTGCGAGACCGGTCACCGTGATACATGCCGCGGACCTGCGGAACGGTCTGGTGGCTCTCGTCAACCACCACCAGCGCGTCGGACGGCAGATAGTCGAGCAGCGTCGGCGGGGGATCGCCGGCGCGTCGGCCGGTCAGGTGTCGCGAGTAGTTCTCGATGCCGTGGCAGTAGCCGATCTCCTTCATCATCTCGAGATCGAACATCGTCCGCTGGTGAAGCCTTTGCGCCTCGAGGAGCTTGCCCTGCGATTCGAGATCGCCGCGGCGCTCGACCAGCTCGGCCTTGATCGACTCGACGGCTTCCTTCAGGCGCTCCCGGCTGGTGACGAAATGCGATTTCGGATAGACGGCGGTACGATCGTGCCGCCGGAACGACTTTCCGGTGAGCGGATCGAACGAGACGAGCTCGTCCACTTCATCGCCGAACAGGCCGATCCGGAGCGCGACCTCCTCGTACGACGGGTAGACCTCGACGATGTCGCCGCGGACCCGGAATGTGCCGCGGCCGAAGTCGATGTCGTTGCGTTCGTACTGGATTTCGACCAGCTTGCGGAGGATCTGGTCCCGCCCGATGCGCTGCCCTCGTTCGAGCGGCAGCACCATCCCGTAGTAGGCCTCCGGCGAGCCCAGGCCGTAGATGCAGGACACGCTTGCCACGATGATGACGTCGCGGCGCTCGAAGAGCGACCGCGTCGCCGACAGGCGCATGCGGTCGATCTCGTCGTTGATGGTCGATTCTTTTTCGATGTACGTGTCGCTCGACGGCACGTACGCTTCCGGCTGGTAGTAGTCGTAATAGCTGACGAAATACTCGACCGCGTTCTCCGGGAAGAAGCGCCGGAACTCCTGGAACAGCTGGGCGGCGAGCGTCTTATTGTGGGCCATCACCAGGGTCGGCCGGTTGACCCGCGCGATGACCTGGGCCATCGAATAGGTCTTGCCCGACCCGGTAACGCCTAGCAGCACCTGGTGTTTGTCGCCCCGCTCGAGTCCCTCGACCAATTCGGGCACGGCCCTGACCTGGTCACCACGGAGCTCGAATTCAGAGGTGAGCGTGAACCGGTCGTATACGGACGGCATGCGAGCAGTGGAACCAAAAACGCATGGTACCACAAGGCCTTCAGGCCGCCGACCGGTTCACGGTCGGGGCCCGGCCGAATACCGGGCGAAGTACCCTTTGCGCGTCCGCACCTTCAGGCCGGGCCGCTTGACCTTCACCTCCACGGCCCGCCAGCGGCCGTCCAAGGCGGTATTGGTGGACGAGTAGCCGAGCTGATACTGCGCACGAATCTCCCGCAGGATTTGCGCGTAGAACCCGTCCAGATCGCGGGCGCTCGCCGGGAACATCGCGGTGCCCCCGGTAACTTCGGTCAGGGCCTGGAGCTTCATCCGGGCGTCGAGCCGTGCGCTGCCCGCGTGGTCGAGGAGCCCGATCGCATAGACGGTGGCGTTCGAGGCCTTGAGCAGGTCCACGACTTCCTTGAACGAGATCGACGATCGCGAGTCGATGCCGTCGGAGTAGATGACCAGCACCGGCCGGCCCATGATGCCAGAGGCGCCATCCAGGTAGACGCCGAGCGCGTCATAAAAGGCGGTCTCGCCACCCGCCTTGCGGCCGCGGATCCGCTCGATGATTCGGGGGAAGTCGCGCTGCGGGTAGCGCGTCACGCGAACCTCGGTGTCGAAGTCCACCAGCGTGATGTCCTCGGCGGTCGGTAGCAGGTTGAGGAACTTGACCGCCGCCGTGCGGGCCAGCGCGAGCTCGTCTTCCATGCTCTGGCTGGTGTCGAGCAGCAGCCCTGGATGGAGCCTGGCGATGGCGGCATCGCTGGCTGCCCCGTCGGTCGCCGCGGCGAAATGCTCGAGCTGCTGGGGACGGCCGTCCTCCACCACCTGGAAGTCGTCGCGACCGAGGTCGGTCACGAGGTTGCCGCGGCGATCGAGCACGGTAACGCCGACAGTGACGAGGTCTACTCCGCCCCGGAACACCGTCTGAGCGATCCCGGCCGGGGCGGCCAGGGCGACAACGGCGAGCAGGCACAGGACTGCGCGTGCCATGGCGCGCATCCTACAACAGTGTTCGCCCCTGTTGGTTAGCAGCAGACCGTCGGTCGCGCGGCCGGGCTGCAGGCCTATAATGAGAGATCGTGCGTTGTCTTGCGGTCTGCCACACGGAGCTGGTCGCCCGGCTCCTCGAGGCAGTCCTGGCTCCCCAGGCCGACGTCGAGCTCATCGTGGAAAGCGCCGCGCTGGCGCGTCGCGTGGACGATTTCGGCCTCCCTGTCGCGGTGGCCGACCCTCAGCGCCTCGACAGCTATGTCAGGGCCGACCTGACACCCGGCACCGTCGTCATCATCGAGGACAACGGGCGAAAAGGGCTCCGGAAGGTGCTCGACGCGGTCATCAGCGCCGGCGGCACGCTGGTCTACGTGCTCGGCACGCGGCCCGAGGAAATGAAACGGGCCGAGGCTTTGCGCCCCGACTTCCCCGACGTCAACACGCTCTCCCTCGCCGAGCTGATTGGCCGCCCGCTGGTCGCCGAACTCGCCCGCTCGGTGACGCGACAAAAGGTCCAGCAGTATCAGCACTACTTCCGCGACGCCGACCGCGTCTTGATTCTCACCCACAACGACCCAGACCCCGACGCGCTGGCCAGCGGCCTGGCGCTGCGGAGCCTCCTGCGGCGTACGCGGCAGACGGCGATCATCGGGTGCATGCAGGGCGTCACCAGGCCCGAGAACCAGCGGATGGTCAAGCTGCTCGATCTCGCCTACGAGGTGATCGCGCCGGAGCAGCTGAACGGCTTCGACAAGATCGCCCTGGTAGACGTCCAACCCCACTACTTTCCTGGGCTGCTCCCCCACGCGGACCTCGTCATCGACCATCACCCCGAGCAGACCGGCTACACCGCCGTCTATCGCGATATCCGCTCGGACTACGGCTCCACGTCGACGATCCTGACCGAGCACTTGCGCGCGGTGGACATCGATATCTCCGAGCGCACCGCGACGGCGATGCTCTACGCCATCAAGTCGGACACGCTGTTCTTCAACCGGCAGGCCAACAGCGCCGACCTCGACGCGTTCTCCTATCTCTATCCGCTCGCGGACGCGACGATGGTACGCAAGATGGAGGGCTCGGAAATCACCGCCGAGCGCCTGGATTACGTGATCAAGGCGTGGCAATCGGGGCGCATGGTGGAGCACGTGTTCTGCGCGTTCCTCGGCGAGCCGCCGCGCGAGGACTTCGTTCCCTACGTCGCCGATTTCTACCTGCAGCTCGAAGACGTCCAATGGACGATCGTGTCGGGCGTGGTCAACGACACGTTCGTCGTTTCGGTGAGGAACCTCGGGTATTCGCGGAACGCCGGCGATTTCGTGCGCCGCTGGTTCAACGACATCGGCAGCGCCGGCGGCCACCGCACGATGGCCAAGGCTGTGGTGCCGCTCGAGGCGTTCCAGCGGAAGTTCGGCACCTACGAAGGGTCGCGGATCAATCAGCGGATGCTGGAGCTTGTCCTCGAGTTCCTGCACGAAGTGAAAAACGGCCTGCGCTAGGCCGCGCCTGGCCTGCTAGGCGAGCGCCTGCGTCACGTCCTCGACGAGGTCCTGGGCGTCTTCGAGGCCGATGGAGATCCGGATCATGCCGCGTGTGACGCCGGCCGCGGCGAGTTGCTCATCGCTCAATCCCGTGTGCGATGACAGGATCGGCAGGCTGCAGATGCTCTCGACGCCCCCAAGACTGGCCGCGCGCTGGATCAGCTTGAAGCGGTCGAACGTCCGGAACGCCGCGGCCTGCCCGCCCTTGACGTCGATCGTCACCATACCGCCGAAGCCGCTCATCTGGGCGGCGGCGATCGCGTGGTCGGGATGGGAGGCCAGCCCCGGGTAATAGACCCGGACGAGCGCCTGGTGGCCATCGAGCGCCGACGCGACCGCCATCGCGGTCTCGTTCTGCCGCGCGACTCGCAGCGGCATCGTCTTTATGCCGCGGCCGAGCGCATACGCGGCTTGGGGGTCGAGCACCGATCCCATCAGCCGCCGCGCCTTCGCGATCGGGTCCAGGAGCCGCCGCCGGCCCGAGAGGACCCCGGCCGTGACGTCGCTGTGGCCATTCAGGTACTTCGTCGCGCTTTGCATGGATATATCGATGCCCATCGCGATGACCGGCTGGTTCAGCGCCGAAGCAAAGGTGTTGTCGGCGACGGAGATGACACCCGCGGCGCGGCAGGCATCGGCAACTTTGCGGAGATCCACGCAGCGAAGCGTCGGGTTGATCGGCGATTCCACCCAGACGATGCGTGTCTTCGGTCCGATGATGTTTGCCGGCTGAGTCAGCTGTTCGAGCGATACGAAACGGCCGGCGATGCCGAATCGCGGAAGCAGGTCCGCGATCAGGTGATGAGTGCCGCCGTAGATTGCGGCGCTGCAGACGACCTCGTCTCCCTGCTGCAGCAGCGTGAGCAGCGCGTGCGTGGTCGCCGCCTGCCCCGAGCTGAAGAGCAGGCTGCACTCCGCGCCGTCAACGACGGCGATCTTCTGCTCCACCGCCACCACGGTGGGATTCTCGTAGCGCGAGTAGAGGAACCCGACCTGCCGCCCCTCCTGGTACGCCTCCACCTGCGCGGCCGACTCGAACACGAACGTGCTCGTCTCGTAGATCGGCGTCGTCAGCGACGGCGTGGACGCGGCCGCAACACGCTCACCCGCGTGAATCAGCTCGGTGCTCTTCCGCATGGCTTTCCGCCTTTTTGCCTTCTGCCTTGTGCCTTCGGCCTTGTGCCTAGACCGTTACATCCGTTCGCCGCTCTCGCCGAGCACCGGCTCGATGAATTGCCGGTATGCGTCTTCGTAGCCGCGCTCGATAAGCTCTTCCAGGGGCTGCATACGATCGGAGCTCTCATCGTAGGCGCCGGCCAGATCCAGGGGCCGCACCGGGTTGTGCGCCGGCCGGATCACATACGTGCCCTGGAACCTGTGTTGGAGGTGACGCAGTGCTTCGGCCAGCGCCGCCGTCTCGGCCGAAGCCAGGTGCTCGCCAGCCAGCCCGAGCGCATCGTCGCGTACCGGCCGGAGCCCATGCGGCAACGGCGGCTCCGGAGCGGCTGACACCACGATCAGTTGCTCCGCACCGGCCGCGGCCACCTCCTCGAGGAGACGTCCGAGCGCCGCGGTGCGATCCGCCATGCGATGCGTCTCGCCTCGCCAGAACGTATCGGCGGCGAAGGCGACCAGGCGTGGTGGGCACAGCCCGGGCAGGGACAGCGCGGCCGCCAACGCGTCCACCAGGTGATCGCGCGCAATGCCCGCCAGGTCGTGGGCCTCGGCTCGCCGCGACGAGGGAGCCGTGACCGCGGCAAAAAGCGCTTTGCGATACGGCTCCTTGACCAGGCCGAAGACGACGTCTCGTCTGGCGTCCAGGTCGTGGGTGACGATCAGCAGCTCGCGAAAACCGGGATGGCCGAGGTTCTCGGCGAGGAGCTCCGAATAGCGCCGGCCGAGGTCGCGCGCGTCCGGCGCGCGCAGCGCGGCGCCACCCTTCAGGATGGCCCAGAGCGCGTTGGTCGACGCGCGGACCGCGCCCGCTTCATCGATCGGCGCGCCGAGCAGCGACCAGACAGCTGGAGCGACGGCGGAGCGCCGCGTCCGGTGGGCTCGTCGCTCGAGGATCATTCCACCTGAAAGTACGGCTACCCCGACGGCGGCAATCGCGAGCGTCACACGCGGTATCCAGGTCGGCAGTGCGCCGGGACCGAACGCGGACCCGGTGTACGACAACAGCGCCTGAGCGAAGCTCCTCCCGCCTTCGAAGCCAGTCATGCCGAGACCCATGGCCACCGGGTACATGGCAGCAATCGCGAGGAGGAGCACGAGCGGGATCGCGAGGACGCCGAGGAGTGCGAGGACGAGCCCGTGCAGCCATCGGAACGGCCATCGCCAGCGGTAGATCGCCGACGCGCCGCGAGCCCGCCACACGCCACCGGGTTCCCAGAGACGCGCCGCGCCGTCGATGGCGTGGAGCACCGCGCCAAGCGCGCCGATCCCCCGTCCGCCGATCAGGTCGACCTTGATGCCGGTTTCGTGGAGCGCGCGGAGGACTCCCGCGTGGTAGGCGCCGTCGGCGCCGGTCCCGCTCAACACGAGCGCGGTGCGACGTTCGGGGGAGTATCCCTCAGGTTCGCTCGTGTGGATCATCGATCAGCTCGCTGATCCGCCGATCCTGGCAACTGGTGGGACGTTCGATCCGGTGATACCCAAGCCGGGCGTCGGGGGTGAAGACTACTCGTCGTGAATCGTGACGAGCTTGATGATCTCGAAATTGCGGGCACCGTTCGGCGTGGAGACCGCAACCGCGTCGCCCTCTTCCTTGTTGAGCAGGGCCCGGCCGATCGGTGAGCTCGTCGAGATGAGCCCCTTTTCGCCGTCCGCGTCCTCCGGCATCACCAGCTGGTAAATCAGCTCCTGCCCGGTGCTCTCGCGAATCGTCACCGTCGAGCCGAAGCCCGCCTTGCCGTGCGGGATCTTCTCCATGTTCATCAGCGCGATTTCGTTCATGCGGCGGCGCAGCATGCCAATCCGCGCCTGCACGTACGTCTGGCGCTCCTTCGCGGCTTGATACTCCGCGTTTTCCCGCAGGTCGCCGAGCTCGCGGGCGCGCTGGATCTCCTTGGGGAGCTCCATTTTCAGCTCGCGCTCGAGGGTCGCCACCTCGTCTTCGAATCGCTTGAGAATCTTCGCTTTCATCGTCCGATCCTCAAACTTTAGCATAATTGGACGCACGCTCATGGCGGTCGTCAGCAGCCGGCAACATGCCCTCGTCAAAGCGTGCCGCGCGATCGCGCGCGGCGCTGACGCGCGGCTCCTGATGGACGGTTGGCACCTGGTCGGCGAAGCGGTGGCCGCGGGAATGCCGCTCGAATGGATCGCGGTGGACCGCAGCCGCTCCCCGGCTGGGCCCGGGATTCTGGATCGAGCGCTCGCCGCCGGCATAGCGGTTGTCGACGTGACCACGTCAGTCATCGACGCGATGTCGCCGGTGCGGCAAGCCTCGGGCGTGGTCGCGGTCTCGGCGCGCCCGATCATCGACCCACGCGCGCTCATCGCTCCCGCCCCGGCGCTGGTTGTCGCGGCATTCGGCGTCCAGGATCCAGGCAACGTCGGCGCGCTCGCGCGATCGGTGGACGCCGGCGGCGGTACCGGACTGCTCCTCGACGGCGGCGCTGCCGATCCCTGGAACTGGAAGGCGTTGCGCGCGGCGATGGGCAGCAGTTTCCGGCTGCCGGTGCGGCGTGAAGGAGCGGCGCTCGATCACCTTCGGGCGTGGCAGCGCGACGGTGTCCAGGTAATCGCCGCGATCCCGCACGATGGGACGGCGATGTACGATCTCGACCTCAGTCGTCCGCTGGCGTTCGTGCTGGGCGGTGAGGGTGCCGGCCTACCCGAGGCGGCGCTGGCCCTGGCCGACCAATGCGTGCGGATTCCGATGCGCGCCAGGGTGGAATCGTTGAATGTCGGCGTGGCCGGAGCGTTGCTGGTCTACGAGGCGGCCCGCCAGCGAGGAGCTGTGTCGTGAACCTGTTCGACGATCCCGAACCGGCCGAGCCAGTCAATCCGCAGACGGTGCCGCTCCCGGAGCGGATGCGGCCGCGGACG
Organism: uncultured Acidobacteriota bacterium; assembly: GCA_963709325.1. Classification (GTDB taxonomy): domain Bacteria; phylum Acidobacteriota; class Vicinamibacteria; order Vicinamibacterales; family UBA2999; genus VFZN01. The sequence goes on from CAVPVV010000004.1 coordinate 24,917, forward strand.
CTCGACGAGCTCGTCGGCCAGGATGAGCTCATTGGTCCCGGACGGCCTCTGCGCGAGATGATCGAGCGCGACCTGCTGCAGTCGATCATCCTGTGGGGTCCGCCCGGCACCGGGAAGACCACGCTGGCTCGCGTGATCGCCGAGGCCACACTCGCCGAGTTCGTCGCCTTCAGCGCGGTGCTCTCCGGCATCAAGGAAGTGAAAGAGGTAATGGCCGCTGCCGAAGCGCGCCGCCGCCGGCAGGGCACGCGGACGATCGTGTTCGTGGACGAGATTCACCGCTTCAACAAGGCCCAGCAGGACGCTTTCCTCCCGCGCGTCGAAGCCGGCGACATCATCCTCATCGGCGCCACGACCGAGAACCCGTCGTTCGAGGTCAACGCGGCACTGCTGTCGCGGTCCAAGGTCTTCGTGCTGAAGCCGCTCGACGAGGCGGCGATCCTGATCATCCTGCGTCGCGCGCTCGAGGACGAAGAGCGCGGGCTGGGCCGCCAGCGTCCGGAGGCGAGCGACGAGGTGCTCGCCCATGTCGCGCGCTTCGCCAACGGCGACGCCAGGTCGGCGCTCAACCTGCTCCAGCTGCTCGTCGCATCGGCGCCCCAGCCGGCCGGCAGTCCGCGGATCGACGAAGCGCTGATCGAGCGCACGCTCCAGCGCAAGGCGCTGCTCTACGACAAGGGCGGCGAGGAGCACTTCAACCTGATCTCCGCGCTGCACAAGTCGATGCGCAACAGCGATCCTGACGCGGCCGTCTACTGGCTGGCGCGAATGGTCGAGGCTGGCGAAGACCCGATGTACATCGCCCGCCGGTTGGTCCGGTTCGCCTCCGAGGACATCGGCAACGCCGACCCGCAGGCGCTGGTGGTCGCGGTCTCGGCGCGGGACGCGGCGCACTTCCTGGGCTATCCGGAAGCCAACACGGCCCTCGCCCAGGCGGCGATTTACATGGCGACGGCGCCGAAGAGCAATGCTGTCTACATGGCCTACGGCGAAGCCGCCGAATCGGCGCAGCGTGATGCCGCCTCGCCAGTGCCGCTGCACCTGCGAAACGCTCCGACGAAACTGATGAAGCAGCTGGAGTACGGAAAAGGCTACCGCTATGCCCACGACGAGCCGGATGCCGTCGCGGCGATGGACTGCCTGCCGGAAAACCTGCAGGGGCGGACGTTCTACCGGCCGACCGAGCGCGGTTTCGAGAAGGAGATCAAGCGGCGCCTGGACGGGTGGAAGGAGCTGAAACGGAAGCGCCGCGAGCCCGATGAGACGTGAGTCGTCCGACGCCCGATCTGCTCAGATCCGTTCGAAGTTCTTTTCTACTTCCCGGCGTGTGATCCGCAGCATCACCGGCCGGCCGTGCGGGCAGACGGTGGAGTATTCCGTCGCCCGCAACTCTTCGAGGATGTGGGCCATCTTCTCCATCGTCAACGGATAGTTGGCCTTGACCGCGGCGTGGCACGCGGTGAGGGCGGCGATTCGCTTGAGGCCCTCGTGAACGTCGAGGCCGCGATCGAGTCCCTCGAGGTCGTTGGCGAGGGAACGAAGGGCAGCCTCGCATTCTTCACGGGGCAAGAGCGCCGGGATGGCCGAAACCCTCACGCTGTCGCCGCCGAAGTCGTCCACCTCGAAACCGAAGCGCTCGAGCGCATCCCGCCGGGACACCAGCGCGTCCCGCTCCGCCGGCGCGAGCTCGAGCACGAGCGGCAGCAGCAGCCGCTGGCTTTCGAGCGGGCGCTCCGTCAGGCGCTCCATGATCCGTTCGAACAGGACGCGCTCGTGGGCGACATGCTGGTCGATGATCGCAATCCCCTCGTCGTCTATGGCGACAATGAAGGTGTCGCGAAACTGCCCCAGCGGAATCAGCGGCCGCAGACCCGAGACGCTTGGCGCCCGTGTGCCTTGAGCCTCCGTGCTTTGAACCCCTGTGTTGTGAAGCCCTGTGTTTTGACCCCCCGTGGTGCTGGTCCAGCGATTGGGATACGTCCCGCCCGAGAGGACCCCGGGTATGGCTTGCGGCAACGGGCGGCCGGTCATGACGTCTGCAGGCCGCAGCGTCAACTCGGGCGCCGGCCCCTGCCCAAGCGCGTCTGCCACCGCGCGGCGAACGACCTCGTGCACGAGCGACTGTTCCGTGAAGCGCACTTCCGCCTTGGTCGGATGGACGTTGACGTCCACGCGCTCCGGCGGGATTTCGAGGAACAGGTGGACCTCGGGGCTGCGCTCCTTGTTCGACGCGACACTGTAGGCATCGAAAATTGCGTGCGCGATCGTCTTGTCCTTGACGATTCGCCGGTTGACGAACACGTGCAGCGGCCCGCGTGTCGGACCGTGCTCGGCCAGCGCGGCGATGAAGCCGTGGACGCGCACACCGTGAGAGCCGCGCTCCACGGCGACGAGATCGGAGCGCTCTCCGTAGAGCTGGTACAGGCGATCCGAGACGTTCGCCACAGGCGGACACGCGACGACCTTCCGGCCGGCGTTGACGAGCGTGAAGCCGACCGCCGGGTAGCACAGCGCGAGCTGCGTGACGGTCTTCGAAATCTGCGCGCTCTCGGCCGCGTCGGACTTGAGGAACTTTCGTCGTGCTGGCAGGTTGTAGAAGAGGTCCCCGACTTCGACCAGCGTGCCTTCCGGGCCGCCGGCCTCGACGACCGACTCGAGGACGCCGGCGTTGACGCGAACTTCGGTCCCACTCACTTCTCCGCGGGCCCGCGTCCGCATCCGGAAGTGCGAGACCGACGCCATCGACGGCAGCGCCTCGCCTCGGAACCCGAGCGTGACGATAGCGCCGAGATCGTCGGCGCGGCGGATTTTGCTGGTCGCGTGGCGATCCAGGCTCAGCCGCGCGTCACCGGGGTCCATTCCGATCCCGTCGTCCTCGACGCGAATCAGTTTCTTCCCGCCGTACTCGGTCGTGATCGTGATGCGGCGCGCCTCGGCGTCGATCGCGTTTTCGACAAGCTCCTTGATGACCGAGGCGGGTCGCTCGACCACCTCGCCAGCGGCGATCTGATTGGCCAGCTCCTCGGGCAGCTTCGTGATGCGGCCCATCAGAGCCAACCCGACTTCTTGAACCACCAGTACATCAACCCGCACGAGATTGCCATGAACGCCACAACTTCCCAGAACGGGCCGGTGCCTGGAAGCCCCAGGCTTGGAAGCGGCACGTTCATACCGAAGAGGCCGGTGATGACGGTGAGCGGACCGAACAGCGTGGCAATCACCGCGATCAGCCGCGAGACGTCAGCAAGGCGGTTCGAGATGCTGGCCAGGTGGGCGTCGAGGATGCTCGTCACCCGGTCCTGGAAGATGATGGCGTCCTCGGCGATGCGTGCAAACTGGTCGTAGACGTCACGGAAGCGGTAGGCCATCTCCTGGTCAATGATGTTGAACTCGCGGCGGGCCAGGCGTCCGACCGCATCGCGCTGCGGGACCACGATCCGGCGCAGCATCGAGATGTCGCGCTTGACGGCGAGAATGTCCACCATCAATCGCTCGCTGTCGGCCTGGATCACCGCTTTCTCGATCCGGTCCAGCCGATCTTCGACCTCGTCGGCCTCGGGGCGATAGTGATCGACCATCGTGTCCACGATTCGGTGGAGGAGGCCGACCGGACCTTCGGACAGGATGTGACTGGTCTGTTCGCAGAGCTCGCTCACGTGCGCGATGCTCCGCCGTTTACCGTCGTGGATGGTGACCAGATAGTTCGAGCCGAGGAAGAAGTCGGTTTCGTGCGTCTCCAGGGTGTGCTCGTCGCCTTGGAAATTGACGCCGTGGAGCACCAGGTACAGGTAATCGCCGTACGACTCGACCTTCGGGTGCATTTCGCGCTGCAGCGCGGACTCGACCGCGAGGTCGTGGAAGTGGAACACATCGGTCAGGATGCGTCCCTCGTCCTCGGTCGGCTCGGCCAGGTCTACCCACACGGTGCGCCCGCTGTCCGGGGCCAGCCACGCCGGATCGATGCGGGCTTCCCTGCGGGTAACGCCGTTTTCATGGACGAAGACACGAATCATCGGCCGGTCCCGAGCTTGGCTTCGGCCAGCGCGGCCCGGAAGCGCGGCTCAGAGCGGAGGTCGGCGAAGATCGGATCGACCGGCAGCAACTCGGATCCGGGGCTGTGTTCGCGCACGGCGGTTTCGATGAACGTCAGGGCCTGCTCTCGATTGTCGAGACCGGCCCACACACAGGCGAAGTCGAGCGCCGGAACGTAGGTCTTCTTGGCGACTTCGCCCATTGCGGCGAGGACCCGCTCGGCGTCGGTCCGGCGGCCGGTTCGCGCGAGTGCGTAGCCGAGCGGCCACGAAGACCGTCCGGATGCGGCGTCTGCCTTCTGCGCCGCGGCGACTGCCGCGTCCATCGCGCCGAGGGCAACCTGGCTCCGTACCAGCCACGGCGTCACCGCCGCCTCCGCGACACCTTCGAGGAGCGCCTGTGCCAACCGATCGCGAGCCGCTTCGTAGTCTGCAATCAGATACTGAACCTTCGCGTCCGATAGCCGTTCGGGGGGAGTCAACCCGTCCATGACCACTGCCTTGGCCTGCACTTCGCGCGCCTCACTGGTCCGGCCGAGCGCGGCGAGAAGTTCGGCCAGGTAGTAGACGGGCGCGGGCGATTCCGGATCCAACCCGATGGCGCGGCGATAGTGCGTCTCGGCGCGAGACCAGTCGCGTGTCCAGAGCACCTCGGCGCGCGCCAGCGCGTACCAGCCCAGCGCGCTTGCGGGATCCAGTTCCACGGCCAGGTCGCCGTGTTCAATCGCCCTGGGCAGAATCGCGCCGGGACGTTCGACTCCCGCGTCGGCAATCCGGACCAGCGCAAGCGTCAGCCCGGCATGCGCCGGCGCGTATCGCTCGTCGAGCTTGATCGCCTGCTCGAACGCCTTCCGCGCTTCGGCCAGGTCGGCAGGGCCGCCGCGGGCAATCGCCGTGTTACCGGTGACCATTGCCTGGACAACCGCCGACGACATCGTCGCCTGCGCGCCAAGCTTCGGTTCCGGTCGCGCCGGCCCAGGCGATGGGGCTGGCGAGGTCGCTTCCGGTACGGCCGTCGCCGCAGCCAGCGCTGTCGGCGTGCGCGGGGTCCGGGTCACCCACCAGCCGGCAACAACCGCGACAACCAGCGCCACGGCGGCGACAACCAGCCAGAGCGAGCGTTGTGAGGAGGTGTCAGGGGCCGGCATGTGGACGAGTTCAGGAAGCCGGCACGCTTTCTACTGCGCGGCTTCCCGCCTGCTCCTTACGTCAGTCGCCGACCCTGACACTCAGCGCCGCCTGCGCCGCCGCCAGACGGGCGACCGGGACGCGATACGGCGAGGCGCTGACATAGTCCAGCCCCGCCTTGTGGAAGAAGTGGACCGAGGCCGGATCGCCACCGTGCTCGCCGCAGATGCCGATCTTCAGATCGGGCCGCGTGCCGCGCCCCTTCTCCACTCCCATCGTGACCAGCGGTCCGACACCGTCCACGTCGAAGGTGGCGAACGGGTCCTTCTCGAGAATCTTCTTTTCCTGGTAGATACGCAGGAACTTGCCGACGTCGTCCCGCGAGAAGCCGAACGCCATCTGGGTCAGGTCGTTGGTGCCGAAGGAGAAGAACTGCGCTTCGGTGGCGATCTGATCGGCGGTGATTGCCCCGCGCGGCACTTCGATCATCGTGCCGACGAGGTACTTGATCTTGATGCCTTTCTCCTTCATCACCTCGGCAGCCACACGATCGACGATCGCCTTCTGGTCTTTCAGCTCCTTCACGAGCCCGACCAGCGGGATCATGATCTCGGGAACGACCTTCAGTCCTTCCTTGTTGAGCTGACAGGCTGCTTCCATGATTGCGCGCGCCTGCATCTCGGTGATCTCGGGGTAGGTGATGCCAAGACGGACGCCGCGATGCCCGAGCATCGGATTGAACTCGTGGAGCTGCTCGACCCGTGCGAGCAGCGACTTCTTCTGGTCCAGCTCCTTGCCCGACTTCCCCTGCGCTTCAAGGATGGCGATTTCCACCATCAGCTCCTCCCGCTTCGGCAGGAACTCGTGCAGCGGCGGATCGATGGTGCGGATGGTGACCGGGGTGCCGTGCATGCCCTTGAACACGCCGTAGAAGTCTTCGCGCTGCATCGGCAGCAGCTCGGCCAGCGCCTTGCGGCGATCGGCTTCGTTATCGGCGAGGATCATTCGCTGGACGATCGGAATGCGTCCCTCGCCGAAGAACATGTGCTCGGTGCGGCACAGGCCGATGCCGCGCGCGCCGAACTTGTAGGCGAGCTCGGCCTGATCCGGTTGGTCGGCGTTGGCCCGGACGCCCAGACGGCGGAACTTGTCCGCCCACGTGAGCAGCTGATTGAACCGGTTGTAGATGTCGGACTCGCCGGCTTTCAACTTGCCGGCCACGACCTGGAGAATCTCGCTCGGCTGTGACGACACCTTCGCGATCTTCACCTCGCCGGTGAGCCCGTCGAATGCGACGTAATCACCTTCCTTCACGCTCTGGCCCTTCACCGTGAACGTCTTGCCGTGCTCGTCGATCTGCAGCTCGCCGGCGCCGACGATCGAGGGCTTCCCCATCTGTCGGCCGACGACCGCGGCGTGAGAGGTCATGCCGCCGGTCGCGGTGAGGACGCCTTGCGATACCCACATGCCGTGAATGTCGTCCGGCACCGTCTCGCGGCGCACCAGGATCGCGGGTTTCCCCTGGTCGGACCACTTCACAGCGTCGTCGGCCGTGAACACCACCTGGCCGCAGGCGGCACCGGGCGAGGCCGGCAGCCCCTTGGTGGCGACCGGAATCCCCTTCCACTCTTTGGCGTCGAATCCAGGGGCGAGCAGCTGCGACAGCGCTTCAGGATCGACGAGAAGCAGCGCCTCCTTCGGCGTGATCAGCTTCTCCTTTACCAGGTCGGTCGCGATGACCACCGCTGCGTAACCGGTGCGCTTGCCGCTCCGCGTCTGCAGCATGTAGAGCTTCTCGTCCTGGATCGTGAACTCGAAGTCCTGTACGTCCTTGTAGTGCCGCTCGAGCCGCGTCGTGATCTGGCGAAGCTGCTGGTAAGCCTTCGGCATCACCTTCGCCAGCTCGCTGATCGGCTGCGGCGTGCGAATGCCGGCGACGACGTCCTCGCCCTGGGCGTTGATGAGGAACTCGCCGAAGAACTCCTTCGAGCCGGTCGCCGGATTACGGGTGAAGCCGACGCCGGTGCCCGAGCGGTCGCCGGTGTTGCCGAACACCATCATCTGGACGTTCACGGCGGTGCCGATCGAGTCCGGGATGTCGTAGATCCGGCGGTACTCCTTCGCGCGCGGGTTGTTCCACGATCGGAACACGGCGTTGCGCGCCATCTTGAGCTGCTCGTGCGGATCCTGCGGAAAGGCCTTGCCGGTCTGGTTCTGCACGACCTGCTTGTAGGCGGCGACCACCTCGCGAAGCGCGCCTTCGTCGAGATCGGTGTCGAGCGTTGCCCCCTTGGCCTTCTTCACGGCTTCGAACTCGTGTTCGAACGCGGCCTTCGGGATCTCGAGGACGACCGAGCCGAACATCTGAATGAATCGGCGGTAGCTGTCAAACGCGAACCGCCCGTTCGCCGTGCGGCGCTTCAGCCCCTCGACCGCGGCGTCGTTGAGCCCGAGGTTGAGGATCGTATCCATCATGCCGGGCATCGAGAACTTCGCGCCCGATCGCACTGAAACGAGAAGCGGGTTGTCGGTGGATCCCAGGGTCGCGCCGGCGGCCTTCTCGAGACGCTTGAGATGCGCGGCAATCTCGCTGTCGATGGCCGGCGGCACTTTCCCGCGCAGCTCGTAATAGAGGTTGCATGCGGCCGTGGAAATGGTGAACCCGGGTGGCACCGGGAGGCTGGCGTTGGTCATCTCGGCCAGTCCCGAGCCCTTGCCGCCAAGCACGTCCTTCATGTGCCGATTGCCTTCAGCCTTGCCGCTGCCGAAGAAATACACGTACTTCTTCGCGGCCCGCGCCTTACCCTCTGCCTTCGCGGCGGACTTCCGCGCCGCGACCCTCTTCACGATCTTCGTCGCTGTCTTGGCCATGCGTGTTTTACGACTCCTGCGGAACAATTTCAGAGACGTCGGCGAGCCGCAGGATCTGGCGCTCCAACGCCTTCATCAAGAAGAGGCGGGCCTGGCGGACAGCCGGATCGTCGGCCATCACCAGCACATCGTCGAAGAACGTGGCGACGCTCGGACCGTACTTGGCGGCCTCGGCGAGCGCGTCGCGGTATCCGGTGCCGGAATCGGCGGCGAAGGTGATCGTGCCGCGACGGGCCACAATCTCCTGCGCCAGTGCCTTCTCGGCGGGCTCGGTCAGCCGTGCGGTCATCGTGCCGACTTCGCCGACCAGCCGATCGAACTCCTCGTCGCTCATCTGGCGCGCGATGTTGCGCACACGCTTGAAGACCATAGCGAGGGTCCGGAAGTCCTCCGTTTCCGAGAACTCCGGCAAGACCGCGAGGAGCCGGCGGGCGAAGAGCGGCGACAGGTTCGCGATCGGTCCGTGGGTCACGGCGCGCACGTTGCGGACATCGGAGCCGCGCTGCTCGAGCACGTAGAGAACGCGATCCAGCAAGAACGCATCGAGCGCGGCCCGCCACTCGGAGGCATCCCCGCCGAAGGCTTCGGCCGCGCGATCGACGAGCGTGCCGAGCCGAGGCCCGCGGTCGATGCCTGTCAGCTCCGGCAGGTCGAGAAGGACGCGGACCAGGCCCTGGGCCGCGCGGCGCAGCCCATATGGATCGCGGGAGCCGGTCGGCCGCTCCCCCGCAGAGAACATGCCCACGAGGGTATCGAGCTTGTCGGCGATTGATACGGCCGCCCAGGTCGGCGCCGCTGCCGCAAGCTGCGTCCTGGTCGGCGGCGCATCCGCTTCAACTGCCTGCGGCAGGTAGTGATAGTAGATGGCCTTCCAGACTTCCTCGGTCCGGCCGTCCTCGCGCGCGTAGATACCGCCGATCGTGCCCTGCAGCTCGGTCAGCTCGCGCACCATGTCGGTGGCAAGATCGGCCTTGCACGACAGGCCAGCGTCAGCAGCCGCGCCTGCGAGCTCGGGCCGGCCGAGGACGTGCTCGCAGACCCACGCCGACAGCCGGCTGACCCGCTCGGCCTTCGCCCGGTAGCTTCCCAGCTGCTTGTGGAACAGCACCGTGTCGAGCCGATCGATGAACGCGGACAGTGGCTGCTTCCGGTCGGCGTCCCAGAAGAACCGGGCGTCACGGAGGCGAGCCGTGAGCACGCGTTCGAGATTGCGCGAGACGACCTCCGGCTTCTCCGGTTCGGTGTTCAGCACCGCGAGGAACACCGGCAACAGCTTCCCGTGGTCGTGCAGCACGGGAAAGAAATGCTGGTGGTGAATCATCGTCGTGGTGAGCACTTCCTCGGGCAGCGACAGGAACTCCTCCGCGAAGTGTCCGGCGACGACGAAGGGGTACTCGACCAGGTCGGGCACCTCCTGGAGGAGCGATTGCCCGACCAGCGCGGTGGCGACGCGGCCGCCGCGACGCCGCGCTTCCACGTCCAGCTCGCGCGCGATTCGGCTGTGGCGCTCGCTGCGCTCGAGGACGACGAAATGCTCGGCGAGGCGCTTCTTGTAGTCGTCGAAGGCCTTGACCTTGACCGCCCGGCCTGCCCGGCCGCTCGTGGCCAGGAAGCGGTGGCCGTAGGTGACCGCGCCGGAGCGGATGTCCTGGACGAGGCCGCCCTGCGCGTTGGCGGCCCGGATGATCGTGAACGGCACGACCCGGCCGCCGTAGAGGAAGACGATCCAGCGAATCGGGCGGCCGAACGGCAGGTCGCCCTTACCGTCTTCGAGCATTGCGTCCCAACGCATTGTCTTCGGAAATTGCAGTGCTCGTAATGTCGTCGTGAGGACCTCGGGCAGGACGTCCACCGCGGCCTTGCCGCGCTGCTGCCGCCGAACGGCAATGTAGGTGCCTTTCTTCTCCGGCACTTCGATCCGTGCGAGCGTGGACACCTCCACACCCTGCTTGCGCGCGAAACCCTCAGCAGCTGGCGTGGGTTTGCCGGCCGCATCGAAGGCGGCACTGACCGGCGGTCCGGTGATGACTTCCTCGCGATCAGCCTGCCGCTCCGACACGCGGGCGAACCGCGCCGTGAGGCGTCGCGGGGTGGAGAACGTCTCGACAGGAGCGTCAGCGGTCAGGCGCGCCGCTTTCAGGCTCGCCTCGAGCGTCGTGCCAAAGTCTGTCGTCAGCGTCGGCAGCCAACTCGCCGGAATTTCCTCGGTTCCAATCTCGATCAGCAGCTCGCGGTCCACGGTGCCCTCGTTACAGTTCGGCCGCGGCGGCTTCGGCCGTCGCGCACTCCTCGGCGTAACGCTTGCAGATCGCGACCGCCAGTTGCCGGACCCGGAGAATGTAGGCTGTGCGCTCGGTCACGCCGACGCTGCCGCTCGAGTCCAGCAGGTTGAAGAGGTGCGAGCACTTCAGCGCGTGCTCGAGCGCCGGCAGCAGCAGCCCTGCCGCCAGCAGCTTCTCGGCGAAGCCGTACACTTCATCGAACAGCCGGCGGTGGAACGCCGAGTAAGCAGCGTGATCGATGCCGGTGTCCCGGTTGAAGGCGTATTTCGACTGCTCGACTTCTTCGCGCAGCCGCACCTCGCGGTACTTCACGCCGCCTGCCCACTCGATGTCGAACACGTTGTCCACCTTCTGGAGGAATCGAGCGATGCGTTCGAGCCCGTAGGTGATCTCGCACGAGATCGGCGACAGGTCGACGCCGCCGACCTGCTGGAAGTAGGTGAACTGCGTGATCTCCTCGCCGTCGAGCAGCACCTGCCAGCCGATGCCCCACGCGCCGAGCGTCGGAGATTCCCAGTTGTCCTCCTCGAAGCGAATGTCGTGAAACCTCGGATTGATGCCGACCGCCTCCAGGCTTTCCAGGTAGGTCTGCTGCACATCGTCGGGCGACGGCTTGAGAATCACCTGCAGCTGGTGATGCTTGAAGAGGCGATTCGGGTTCTGCCCGAAGCGGCCGTCGTCAGGGCGGCGCGAGGGCTGGACGTAGGCCACGCTCCACGGCGTCGAGCCGAGGACACGCAGCAGGGTTTCAGGGTGCGACGTGCCGGCGCCCACTTCGAGGTCGAGGCCCTGCTGGATGAGGCACCCCTTCGAGGCCCAATAGGACGACAGTTTGAGGATCAGGTCTTGGAAGGTCACACGCGGTGTTCCGGTCTCAGTGCGCCAGGTGGCGGCGCAGTTCATGAATCACTCGAACCGAACGCGGCTCGCGATCGAGATGCGAGCGAATCAGCGTGCGGTGCACCTGCTCCAGTTCCCGCAACACCTTCGGCTCCGCCTCCAGCGACGCCACGGCAGCCGGAGCCACCCGCCGCACCGCGTCCACGAACCGGGCCGCGTCGGGGGACAGCGACAGGTCCACCGGATACACCCCCTGCAGCTTCAGGAGCCAGCACTCGAAATACCTCGCCAGCGGCTCCACTGGCACACCGTGCACCAGCGCCTCGAGCGTTGCTGTACCCAGGCGGAACAGTCGCTCGTCAGGGTCTGCTTCGGCCGCCCATTCGTCGATCAGCTCGGCGAAATAATGGCTGTAGCCGAGCGCCTCCGGGCTGGCGGCCACCAGCGGCGAGGTGATCGGCTCGGCGTAATTGACGCCCACCAGGTCGCGCCGCTCACTCTCGAAATACGCGACGCGCACGTGCGTCAGCGGCTCGAGCGCGCCCCGGAAGCGCGAACGCGGCCGCCGCGCGTGCTCGGCCACCCCGCGCTTCTTGCCGCGGTCGGCAGTCAGAAACACGACAATCCGGTCCGCCTCGCCCAGCTTGTAGGTTCTGAGGACCAGGGCGTCGGCGGTGTGCAGCGGCATGCCGTGGCCAACATTCTATCTCGCCAGGTACTTGAGGAATACCGTGGCGAGCCCGAGGAACGAGGCAAACCCCACGACGTCGGTGAAGGTCGTGATGAAGACCGCCGAGGCCAGCGCCGGGTCCACTTTCATGGCTTTCAACCCCAGTGGCACCAGGGTCCCGGCCGTTGCGGCCACGAACATGTTGCAGACCATCGCCATGCCGAGCAGCAGTCCGAGCATCGGATCGTGCTTGGTGGCCCAGGCTACACCGGCTGCGACGGTCCCCAGGGCGAGCCCGTTGCCGAACCCGATCGCCGCTTCCTTCGCGAGCGCCTTTCGTGCGTTCACCCACGACAGCTCGCCGAGCGCGAGGCCGCGAACGATGACGGTCAGGGTCTGGGTGGCGGCATTCCCGCCCATTCCGGCGACGATGGGCATGAACACGGCGAGCGCCGTCACTTTCTCGATGGTCCCTTCGAACAGGGCCACGACTGAGGCGGCAACAAAGGCCGTGACGAGGTTGACCCCTAGCCACGGCAGCCGCTTGCGGATGGCTTCCGCCGCCGGCGTCGAGATCCGCTCGTCGCCGGACACGCCGGCCAGGCGCAGCAGGTCCTCCGTGGCTTCGTCCTTGATGACGTCGATGACGTCGTCCACGGTGACGACCCCGGCGAGCTTGTTCTCCTCGTCCACGACCGGCACGGCAAGGAGGTTGTAGGAGGCGACCTGACGCGCGACCTCTTCCTGGTCCGTGTCCACGCGGACGCTGATGACGTCGGGCGTCATGATGCGCTTGAGCGGCGTCTCAGGGGAAACGAGCAACAGGCGCCGCAGCGAGGTGACGCCGACGAGGTGGCGCCGCACGTCCACGACATAGAGATAGAAGACCATCTCGACGTCGCGAGATCCCTGCAGGGCCGTGATCGCCTCGCCCACGGTCAGGTCTTCGTTCAGGGCGAAAACCGCCGGATTCATGATCCGTCCGGCGGTCTGCTCGCCGTACTCGAGGAGGCTCTCGACCTGGCCCGACTCCTTGCGGCGCATCAGCTCGAGAACTTCGCGCGAGAGCTCCTCGGGCAGGTAATCGATCAACGCCGCGGCGTCGTCCGAAGGCAGCTCGTGCAGCAGCTTGGCGATGTCCTCGGCCGAGCGGCCGGTGAGCAGCAGCGCTCCTGGTTCGGGGCCCATCTCGCTGATGGTTTCCATCGCGAGTTTCGGCTGGCGTTCGACCAGCAGCGCGAACACCGCGGAGCGCTCGGTGTCGAGGAGCGCGCCGAAGATCTGGGCGAGATCGGCGGGATGCTGCTTCTGCAGCAGGTTCAAAAGGTTGGCCGTCGCGCCGATGCGGAGCAGGCGCTTGACCGAGTCGAGCACGACATCACTGCGGCGCGGCGCAACCATGACAATCCGAGCAAATGTAGCACGAAGAATTCAGGTGCGCCGCCGCTTTCTCCGTCCTTCCACCCCCAGTTCATCCAGCGTGCGCTCGTCCTCGCGCCACCGCTCGCGGACCTTCACGTGCAGGTCGAGGAACACTTTCGTCTGGAAGAAGCGTTCGAGCTCTTCCCGCGCCGCTGTCCCAATCGCCTTGATCGCGGCGCCGCCCTTGCCGATGAGGATCGGCTTCTGCGAATCGCGCTCGACGAGGATTGTGCAGTACAGCCGCAGGAGCGGGCCCTCCTCGAATTTGTCCACGACCACGGCGGTCGAGAAGGGCAGCTCGTCGTGCGTCTGGCGCAGGACCTGCTCGCGCACCAGTTCGGCGACGAAGAAGCGCTCCGGCTGGTCCGTGAGGTAGTCCTCCGGGTAGGCCGGCGTCCCCTCGGGCAGGTGCGACAACAGGACCTGAATCAGGCGATCGAGGTTCTCGCCGCGGAGCGCCGAGAGCGGCACGATATCGGCAAAGCCGGGCGACTCGTGATACGCCGCCATGCGCGGCAGCAGCGCCTCCTTCTCGACGCGGTCGACCTTGTTCAGGGCCAGGACCCTCGGCACCTTCACGTTCTTGACGATGTCCATCAGGAAGCGATCGCCGGCGCCGGACGGCTCGCTCGCGTCCACGACCGCGACGACGACATCGGCGTCGCGAAGCGTTGCCAGTGCCGCATCGACCATGCGGACGTTGAGACGGTGCAGCGGGCGGTGGATGCCGGGCGTGTCGATGAAGACGACTTCCCCTTCGGGGAAATGTCGGACGCCGGCGATCCGGTTGCGCGTGGTCTGTGGTTTGTCCGAGACGATTGCCAGCTTCTCCCCGACCAGCCCATTAAGGAGCGTGGACTTGCCCGCGTTGGGGCGCCCGACGAGCGCGACGAAGCCGCGCTTCATCAGGCCGGCCCGGGCGCCGCCGGCGCCTCCTGCGGCGTCGCGGGAGAGATGCGGACGCGCGTGATCCGGCGGCGTTCGGCTTCGAGAACCTCGACGTGCAGCCCGTCGATCTCGAGGTGCTCGCCGGCCATCGGGACGCGCCCGAGGCGGGACAGCAGAAAGCCCCCGACCGTCTCGAAGCCTTCCCCATCCGGCTCGACGTGCATCCGGTCGGTCAGCTCCTGGACGTGCGCCTTGCCGCTGAAGACGAACTGCCCGTTGCCCTCGTCGACAACGGGTTCGACCTCGGTATCGTACTCGTCTCGAATCTCCCCGACGATCTCCTCGATCAGGTCCTCGAGCGTGACGAGCCCTGAGGTCCCGCCGTACTCGTCCACCACGATCGCTACCTGAAGCCGGTGGCGCTGCAACTCGCGAAGGAGCTCGACCACCCGCTTCGTTTCGGGGACGAACATCGCCGGCCGAATCAGTGGAGTGATTGGCGCGTGCAGGTCCGAGGCGGCGGCCTGCTGAATCAAGTCCTTCACGAACACGAAGCCGAGCACGTTGTCGAGCGACTCCTGATACACCGGCACGCGCGAGTACTGCTGTTCGCGAAACAGCGTCCGCAACTCTTCGACGTTCGCCTCCGCCGGCACGGCCACGATGTCGGGCCGCGGCGTCATGACTTCGCGCACCATCGTCTCGCGGAAGTCCACCAGCGTGCGGAGCATCGCTCGGGCCTGGCCCTCCTGGAGCGTCTCGGACTCGCCAGGAGCCGGTGCGTTCGGAGTGGCGGCTTCCCCGCCGCTTTCCGCCGGCTCGCCGTTCATTGTGGCGCGCTCGCGACGCCGGCTGGTACCGACCCGCAGCAAGGCGGCGGTCACCGGGAAGAGCACGCTCGCGACCGCATCGAAAGATGGCAGCAGCAGCTCGAGCACGCGCTCGGGATCGCGCCGGACGATGATCAGCGGGATGACGTGCTCGCAGAGCACCAGGAAGCCGAGCATCGAGAGGATCAGGACCGGGAAACCCTTTTGCTCGACGCCGGTGACCCGCGCGAGGAGCGCGGCCGCCAGCACCACGACGATCCCTAGCAGCAGGCGGGCCGGAATGAACAGCCGGCCAGGATCGTCCAGGTAGGCCTGCAGCCGTTCCCCGCGGCCGCTGCCTTCTGCCTGGATGCGCAGCGACAGCCGCATCAGGCTGCTGAACGCGGCAGCGACGATGCCCAGGTAGGTTGCGACGCACCCGAGAAGGAACAGGAGGAGCGGGGTCATGCTCGAGCCCGGGAGCGCTGATCCGCGCGCGCGATTACCCCGATCGGGAGTCCCGCCCTCGCGCGAAGGCGCGCTTCGGCGCGGGCCATCCGGCCGTTGTCGTGAGGTGCTTCGTGGTCGTATCCAATCAGGTGAAGGAGGCCGTGCAGCGCCAGGACCTTGAACTCCACACCCGCGGCATGCCCGTGCTCTTTGGCCTGGCGTGCCGCGACCCCGGCGGCGATAACGATGTCCCCGAGCAAATCTCGACTCCCGACAGCGAAGGACAGCACGTCGGTGGCGCAGTCCTTCCCGCGGAACGCCCGGTTCAACACCCGCATCCGGCGATCGCTCACCAGGGCAACCGTCACTTCTCCCCGAGCCCGTGCCGGGGCAATGCCCTCCAGCCAGGCTGCCAGCCCGCGCCCGGCGGGGACGCGGCCGTCGGGTGTCGAGATGTTAACGCGAAGCCGAGTTCGTCTGCCCATGGGCCTCGTAGGCCTTGACGATCGCCTGTACCAGCTTGTGGCGGACGACGTCCCGTTCGTCGAAATGGACAAACGCGATGCCCTCCACCTCGCCGACGACGTTCAGGGCGTCCACGAGCCCAGAGAGCCGTCCCGCCGGCAGGTCGATCTGCGTGATGTCCCCGGTGATCACCGCCTTCGAGCCGAATCCGAGGCGGGTCAGGAACATCTTCATCTGCTCGGTGGTCGTGTTCTGTGCCTCGTCGAGGATCACGAACGCGTCGTTCAACGTGCGGCCGCGCATGAAGGCAATCGGCGCGACCTCGATGATTCCGCGCTCCAACATCCGCTCGGCCTTCTCCACTTCCAGCATGTCGTAGAGCGCGTCGTAGAGCGGCCGGAGGTAGGGATTCACTTTCTCCTGCAGGTCACCCGGCAGGAACCCCAGCTTCTCGCCCGCTTCCACGGCCGGGCGGGCCAGGATGATGCGGCTCACCTTCTTCGCGAGGAGGTAGTTCACGGCCTGGGCCATCGCCAGGTAGGTCTTGCCGGTGCCGGCCGGCCCGACACCGAAGACGATGTCGTGCTGTTCGATGGCGTCGAGATAGCGGCGCTGATTGGCCGACTTGGCCATGATTCGCCGCCGCCCGGCCTGCCGCAACTGCCCGCCCTTGAGGAAGTGCTCGCGGAGATCGACGGTTGCATCGGCCGCGACCAGTTGCGCCGCGTCCTTCACGTCCCGCTCCGAGAGCGCATGACCTTCGGCGATGAGCCCGCCGATCTGCTCCACGAAACGCGCGACGGTATTGGTGGCGTCGGGATCGCCCTCGACGAATAGATCGTGTCCCTGAGTCCGGATCCGGACGTTCAGCAGCCCCTCGAGGTGTCGCAGGTTGTCGTCGTAGGCCCCGAAGAGCGTGGAGAGACCGTCCTCCCGGACGGCAATGCGGCGTGTGGCAGCGTTTCCGATCGCGATATCTCCCTATGTTACAAAGAGTTAACGGACCTGTTTAACGTACCATCCGCCGCCCGCCGGGTCAAGGAGCGGCCGGCGGATGGCCGCGTCAGGGCCTGAAAGCTGACGCCCGAGGCTGAAGCCTACCCGGTCACCTTGATGCTCAGCTCGCGCAGCTGGCGAGGGTCCACCGTCGACGGCGCGTCGCACATCAGGTCCACGGCCTGCGTCGTTTTCGGGAACGGGATGACTTCGCGAATCGACGATTCCCCGGCCAGCAGCGCGCAGATGCGATCCAGCCCGAGCGCGAGGCCTCCGTGCGGTGGAGTGCCGTACTCCAGCGACTCGAGGAAGAACCCAAAACGGTGTTTCGCGTCCTCGTCGCTCAAGCCCAGGAGGCGGAACACCGTGGCTTGAGTTTGGCGGTCGTGGATACGGATGCTGCCGCCGCCCAGCTCCCAGCCGTTCAGGATGACGTCGTAGGCCTTGGCCAGCACCTTCCCAGGATCGGATTCCAGCAGGTGCAGATCCTCTTCGCGCGGCGCGGTGAACGGGTGATTCACCGAATCCCACCGCTTCTCGTCCACGTTCCAGTCGAACAGCGGAAAATCGGTAACCCAGGTCAGCTCCCAGGCACCGTCGGGAATCAGATTGGCCTGCTTCGCCACCAGCAGGCGCAGCTGGCCGAGCACCTTGGACACCGCGTCGGGAGCGCCCGAGGCGAGCAAGAGGAGGTCGCTTCCGCCCGCGCCCGCCTGGGCCAGCAGCTGCCGCGTCGTCTCCTCTCCCACGTCCTTGGCCGAGACCTGGACTCCATCTCCGCGGACGCGTGCGTAGACGAGCCCGCCGGCGCCGAGCTGCTTCGCCTGATCGACGAGGCCGTCCAGCTCGCGCCGCGAGTAGCCGCCGGCGCCGGGGATGACGAAACCGCGGACCGTGCCGCCGTGCTCGACCGCCTCGCGAAAGATGCCGAACGGCGACTGCGCGAACGCTGCGCCGAAGTCCTGGATTTCCAGCCCGAAGCGCAAGTCGGGCTTGTCCGACCCGTACTTCGCGATCGCCTCGGCGTACGGCATGCGGCGGAACGGCCGCTTGATCTCGACGTCGATCTCGCGGAAGCAGGCGGCGAGCGCGCCTTCGACGATCTCGAACACAAGCGGCGGCGTCGCGAACGAGATTTCGAGGTCCACCTGCGTGAACTCGAGCTGCCGATCGGCCCGCAGCGCCTCGTCGCGGAAGCAGCGAGCAATCTGCAGGTAGCGATCGAAGCCTGCGATCATCAGGATCTGCTTGAAGATCTGCGGCGACTGCGGCAGCGCGTAGAACTCGCCCGGATGGACGCGGCTCGGTACCAGGAAGTCGCGGGCTCCTTCGGGGGTGGACTTCGTGAGAATCGGCGTTTCGATCTCGTAGAAGCCCTGCTCGTCGAAGTACTTCCGGATCGCCAACGTGATCCGGTGACGCAGACCAATATTGCGCTGCAGCTGTGGACGGCGCAGGTCGAGGTAGCGATAGCGCAGCCGTGTCTCTTCCGAGACGTTCATATCTTCAGCGATCGAGAAGGGCGGGGTCTTCGCCTCGTTCAGGACGCGGATCTCGGTGGCCCGGACCTCGACCTCGCCGGTCGGGACGTTCAGATTGACAGTGTCGGGCGAGCGCCGCTCGACCTTGCCGAGCACGCCGACCACGTACTCGGAGCGCAGCCGCTTGGCCCGCTCGAGCAGCGCCTCCTGGCCCTCGATGATGACCTGGGTGATGCCATGGCGGTCGCGCACGTCGATGAAGACGAGCGAGCCGAGATCGCGCACGCGGTGCACCCAGCCGAGAAGGACGACATCGCGATCGACGTCGGCGGAACGGAGCGCTCCACACGTGTGGGTGCGGGCCAGACTACCTAGTTGCTCGGCCATAACAGGAGACAGGACAAAGGAGACAGGAGTTAGGAACCAGGAATCAGGAACCAGGATTAACGTCGAGCCCGGCGCAAATCGTCGCCGCGACGTCGGCGCGCGGTATCCGCTGCTGCTCGCCGCTGGCGAGGTTCTTCACGGTCACCAGCCCCTGGGCGGCTTCGTCGTCGCCGACCACCGTCACAAACGGCACCGCGCGGCTCGACGCGTACTTGAACTGCTTGCCGATCTTGTCCGGCTCCGGGTACACCTCGACGCGCAAACCCTTCGATCGTAACTCGGCGGCGAGCCGCAGTGTGTCGGGAACCGTATCGAGATTCCAGATGGTCACCATGACGTCGGCGGCGCGCGAATCGAGCCCGGCGGGGAACATCCCGCGCTCTCCCATCACCACCAGGATCCGTTCCAGACCCAGCGAGATGCCGCACGCCGGCACCTGTTCCTTGAGGAACATGCCGATCAGATTGTCGTACCGCCCACCGCCGCCGAGGCTGCCGGCGAGATCCGGGACCGCAATCTCGAAGATCGCGCCGGTATAGTACGAAAGGCCGCGGGCGAGCGACGGATCGATCCGCAGGTGCGCGCCGGTCGGCGTCGCGCCGACGAGCGCCACGATTTCACGCAGTTCCCTCAGCGAGTCGGCCCTCCCGACAGGCAGCAAGCCCTCGAGCCTGCGAAGCACGTCCTGGTTGAACGCTGCGGCATCTGCTGCTGGCTGTGCCGCTCCAGCCGCGACTGCGGCGAAGAACTCGAGAAGCCGGCCGGCGCCGTCGCTCGGCACTCCACGCGTGTTGAGCTCCGCCGCCACGCCCTCGGCGCCAATCTTGTCCAGTTTGTCGAGTGCGACCAGCGCGTCGCTGTGCAGCACCGCCGGCACGCCGCCAGCCTCGAGCAGACCTGCCAGCACGCCCCGGTGATTCAGGCGCAGCGTATAGGACGTGAAGCCAAGACGCGCGAGCACGTCGCCGGCGGCCTGCAGCAGCTCCGCCTCGACGACCATCGACCGCGATCCAATGGCGTCCACGTCGCACTGGTAGAACTCGCGGAAGCGCCCTTTCTGAGGCCGATCGGCGCGCCATACCGGTTGCACCTGATAGCGCTTGAAAAACTTCGGGAGCTTGGTGCGGTACTCCGCAACCACGCGCGCCAGCGGGACCGTCAGGTCGTAGCGGAGCGCGAGATCTGCCTGCCCCGTCTCGGCTCCTTCGCCGCGCTTGAGAATCTTGAAGATGAGCCGGTCGCCCTCTTCGCCGTACTTCCCGAGCAGGGTCTCGATGTTCTCGACCGCGGGCGTCTCGAGCGGCTCGAAGCCGTACTGCTGGTAGATCCCCGCGATCACGCCGATGACGTACTCGCGGCGGCGGACATCTTCGGGCAGGAAATCGCGCATCCCGCGTGCGGGGCCGGTGTTCATGACTGGTAATCGAGCCGGTAGCGCACGTAGCTGTCAGCGTACCGGCGAATCGCCGCGATCTCCGCATCGGTCAGATCGCGCCGGACCGTGCCGGGCCGCCCCATAACCAGCGACCGCGGTGGAATTCTGGTGCCCTCGGTGAGCAGCGTCCCCGCCGCGACAATCGAGTCATGACCGACGTGGACGCCGTTCAACAGGACGACAGCCATGCCGATGAGCACGCGATCGTCGATCGTCGCCCCGTGGACGATGGTCGAGTGCCCGATCGTCACCTCGTCGCCGACGAGCGTCGGATGCGTCTCTCGCATCACGTGGACCATTGTCAGGTCCTGGATGTTGGTGCGGCGCCCGATCCGGATCTGGTTGACGTCACCGCGAATCACGACGTTCATCCACACCGAAGACTCCGGCCCGATGACGACGTCGCCGATGACCTGGGCGCTCTCGTCGATGTACGCGGTGGCATCGACAGAGGGCGTGACGTCCTTGAATCGCCGAATCACGCCATCACCTCGGTCAGATCTTCGGGAGGGTGACGCCGCGCTGAGCCTGGTATTTGCCCTGCTTGTCCCGGTACGACACCTCGCACGTCTCGTCGCTCTGGAAGAACAACACCTGAGCGATGCCTTCGTTGGCGTAGATCTTGGCCGGGAGCGGGGTCGTGTTGGAGATCTCGATCGTGACGTGCCCTTCCCATTCGGGCTCGAACGGCGTCACGTTGACGATGATGCCGCAACGGGCGTAGGTGGACTTGCCGAGGCAGACCGTCAGCACGTCGCGGGGGATCCGGAAGTATTCGATGGTCCGGGCGAGCGCGAACGAGTTGGGCGGGACGATGCAGTCGCCCCTCATGTCCACGAACGACTTCGGGTCGAACTGCTTTGGGTCGACGACCGTGTTGAAGAGGTTCGTGAACACCTTGAACTCGTCGGCGACACGGATGTCGTATCCGTACGAAGACAGCCCGTACGACACGACCCCGTGCCGCACCTGGCGATCTTCGAACGGCTCGATCATGCCGTGCTCGAGCGCCATCCGCCGAATCCAGCGATCGGCCTTGATTGCCACTATCGCAGTTCCATGCCGCGGAAGAAGTAGCCGAGCTCGAACGCGGCCGTGTCCTCGGCGTCGGAGCCGTGAGTGGCGTTGTTGTCGATCGAGGCGCCGAAGTCCTTGCGCAGCGTCCCCTCGGCCGCGTTGGCCGGATTGGTCGCGCCCATCAGGTCGCGCCACTTCTTGATGGCCTCCGGGGCTTCGAGACACATCACCACGCACGGCCCGGACGACATGAAGTCGGTCAGCCCGGCGAAGAAGGGCTTGGCGCGATGCACGTGGTAGAAGCCCTCCGCTTCGGACTTCGACATGTGAATCATCCGCATGGCGCGGATGATGAAGCCGGCGGCTTCGATTCGGGCCGTGATTTGACCGGTGACCTGATTGCGGACGGCGTCGGGCTTGATGATGGCAAATGTGCGCTGCATAAACGCCTGATTATAGCGGAGGTCGCCACGGGCACACGGGATAGCAGCCCAGGACGCGCACGAACTGCGTGGCGACGGTCAGCCCGGCTAACGCCGATTGCGTGCGCGGCTCCGCGAGGTGGGCCTCGACGTCAACGTAGAAGTGGTATTCCCAGGCCACCCCGGGGCGGGGCCGCGACTCGAGCTTCGAGAGGTTGATTCCCTCCTCTGCCAGGACGTTGAGGCAGCGGACCAGCGCGCCGCGCTCGTGGGTGGTGCCGAACACGAGCGAGACCTTCGCCTGGACCAGCGGATCGCACTCGGCCGGCGTGGCGCTGACCACCACGAAGCGGGTGAGGTTGACGGCCTGGTTCGCGATATTGCGTTTGAGCACCACCAGCCCGAAACGTGTCCCCGCCTCCTCGCTGGCAATCGCCGCCTGCGTCGGATCGGCCAGCTGCGCGACGCGTTCGGCGGCCAGCGCGGTGTTGGGCGCCGCCTCGCTCTCGGCCTGCGGCAATTCCGCCAGGTACTCGCTGCACTGCGACAGCGCCTGAGGGTGGGAGTGCACCCGGGTGATGCCCTCGACGGTCGCGCCGGGCACGCCGAGCAGGCAGTGATCGACGACGACGATCTCTTCGCCGGCGATCCAGAGGTTCATGTGGAACAGCAGGTCGTAGACCTCGTGGACCGATCCGGCGGTGCTGTTCTCGATCGGCACGACGCCGCGCTCGACGCTCCCCTGCTGCACCGCCTCCAGCGTCTCGCGGAACGATCGGTAGGCCTTCAGGTTCACGGCCCGCCGTGACACGCCGAAGTGCTGGCGCGCCGCCTGATGGCCATAGGCGCCGTCGGTGCCCTGGAAACCGACCACCAGCGGGCGCACGTCGGGCTCGGGGGTGTGAAGCCAGTCCTGCTGGCGCCGCACCGAGTCGTCGAGGATCTCGCGATAGATCCGTCGGACGAAGCCCGGATCCAGCCCCAACTGTTCGCCATAGGCGGCGCGATGCTGCAGCAGCGACGCCTCGCGGCTCTCGTCGCGAATCGGCCCGGTGTTCTCGACCTTGGCGGCCACGATCTCGCGCGCCAGCCGGGCCCGCTCCCCGAGCGCGTTGAGGATCACCTTGTCCATGTCGTCCACTGCCCGCCGCAGATCGGCCACGCTTCGGGTCGTCATGCTGGTTTGCCTCCAAAAACAAAACCGCCGCCCCAGCGTCGGTGCTGGGGCGGCGGTGAAGTCCGTGTCGGTTCGCGGTCGACCGGGCTACACCGTCACCCTGCGGGTAAAGAAGAAGCCGCCACAGTGCCCGGTGCGCCGATTGATCGTCACGATTTGAGGGCCTCGACGAGGGATTCTCCCATATCCGCAGGGCTCTTGACCACCCGGACGCCGGCCGCGGTGAGCGCGGCCATCTTCTCGAACGCGGTGCCCTTGCCGCCCGCGATGATCGCGCCGGCATGCCCCATCCGGCGTCCCGGCGGCGCGGTCTGGCCGGCGATGAAGGCGACGATCGGCTTGGTGAAGTGCTTCTTGATCCAGGCCGCGGCCTCTTCCTCCGCCGACCCGCCGATCTCGCCGATCATGATGACGGCATCGGTATCGGGGTCGTTCTGGAAGAGGGAGAGCGCGTCGATGTGCGTCGTGCCGATCAGCGGATCGCCGCCGATGCCAATGCACGTGGACTGGCCGAGCCCGCGCCGCGTCAACTGGTCGATCGCTTCGTAGGTCAGCGTGCCGCTCTTCGACACGATGCCGATCCGCCCTTCCTTGCAGATGTTCGCGGGGATGATGCCGGCCTTGCCCTTCCCCGGCGAGATGATTCCCGGGCAGTTCGGGCCGATCAGCCGCGTGCCAGGCTTCGACTTCAGAAACGTCATCGCCTTGAGCATGTCCACGACCGGAATGCCCTCGGTGATGCAGACCACGAGCGCGACGCCCGCGTCGGCAGCTTCCATGATGGCGTCTGCCGCAAACGGCGGCGGCACGAAGATCACCGAGGCGTTGGCGCCGGTCTGGCGCACGGCATCGGCGACCGTGTTGAACACCGGCCACCCTTCGTGGGTGGTGCCACCCTTGCCGGGCGTCACGCCGCCTACGACCTTGGTGTGGTACGCCGCCGCAGCCTTGGCGTGGAACGTCCCTTCGCGGCCGGTGAGCCCTTGGACGATGAGGCGGGTGTTGGAGTCGAGGAGCACCGCCATCAGCGTGTTCCTCCCGCCAACGCCACTACCTTCGTCGCGGCTTCGCCCATCGTGTCGGCGGTCGTGAAGTTCAGGCCGCTTTCCGCGAGCAGCCGGTTCCCTTCCTCGACGTTCGTGCCTTTCATGCGAATCACTATCGGGACAGGGACGTGCAGTTCCTTGACGGCCGCAATCACGCCGGCGGCGAGCACGTCGCAGCGCAAGATGCCGCCGAAGATGTTGATGAGTACCGCCTTCACGTTGCTGTCGGACATCAGGATCTTGAAGGCGTTGCGAATCTGCTCGGCGTTAGCGCCGCCGCCGACGTCGAGGAAGTTCGCCGGCATCCCGCCCGACAGCTTGATGATGTCCATCGTCGCCATGGCCAGTCCGGCACCGTTGACCATGCAGCCGATGTTTCCGTCGAGACGAATGTAGTTCAGCGAGTACTTCGAGGCTTCGACTTCGAGCGGATCCTCCTCGCTCAGGTCACGCAGATCGCGCAGGTCCTGGTGGCGATACAACGCGTTGTCGTCGAAGTTCATCTTCGCGTCGAGCGCGAGAAGGTCGCCACCCTTGGTGGTGATGAGCGGGTTGATCTCGAGGAGCGACGCGTCGGTTGCGACAAATGCCTGGTAGAGCGACAGCATCATCTTCGTCGCCTTCTTCACTAGGTCGCCGGTGAGGCCGACCGCGAAGGCGAGCTGCTGGGCCTGGAACGGCGCAAGGCCGATCCCCGGATGGACGTAGGCGCGGTGGATCTTCTCCGGCGTCTTGGCGGCGACCTCTTCGATGTCGACCCCGCCTTCGGCGCTGATCATCACCACCGGCTTCTGCGTGGACCGATCGATGACGATGCTGAGGTAGAGCTCGCGGTCGATGTCGAGCCCTTCCTCGAGGAGGACGCGCGACACCTTCTGGCCGGCGGGTCCGGTCTGGTAGGTGACCAGGGTGCTGCCGAGCATCGCCTTGGCCGCTTCCTCCGCAGCGTCGGCGGATTTGACCACCTTGACGCCGCCGCCTTTCCCGCGGCCGCCGGCGTGGATCTGGGCCTTGACCACCACGACTTGCGTGCCCAGACGCCGGGCGAATTCAGAGACTTCCTGGGCCGAAAATGCCACCTCGCTGCGGGGCACAGGCACGCCGTACCGCGCAAGGATGGCCTTGGCCTGATATTCGTGAATCTTCATAGGCAGGAGGACGCGAGGAATGCGTGCAAAACGGCTGGCGATCATAGCACGGGCCCAGCTGGGGGGCGCCCCCGTGTTCAATTCCGAGACATTGCGCTACAACGTGACAAGGTCCGCATGTCTAACAAATTGCAACACTTAAACCAGATACCGTCACCAACGTGTCCTGCAATAACACATAGACAACGTGATTACGCTACTGTTTTTGACATCTAAGCTCAATCTAATCAATGAGATAGACCCCGATTACATCTCTGGCATAGTCAATGCTTGAGCTCGCGCAAGAATGTCGTCGTTCGCCAGGCTTCGTGCTGTCTTCGCCGCCAGGCCAAGACCCTTGGCGGTCTACGTGGCGACGGTCGTGGCGACCGGTGCGGCGCTGCTTGCCTACGGCATTCCCCAGACCTCGTTCCGCCAGCCGCTTCTCTTCCTAGTGCTGCTGCTCGGGTCGATGACCGCGGCGGTCATGAAGATTCACCTGCCGCTGTCGAGCGGCCAGGCGACGCTGTCGATGTCGTATTTCACCGACTTCCTGAGCCTGGTGCTGCTCGGCCCGCACGAAGCGATGCTGGTTGCGGCGTCCAGCGCCGCGACCCAGAGCATCGCGTCGAAAAAGGGACGGTTCTCCGCGCGGCAGACGTTCTTCAGCAGCGCCAGCCTAATCATCACGGTGCAGGCGGCCGGTTTCGTCGCCGGCCACCTGGGCGGCTTCAACCTGGACGCGAGCTTCTCCGCCATCGCCAAGCCGGCCGCCGGCGGCGCGGCGACCTTCTTCCTCTGTAACAGCTTGCTGGTGGCGACCGCGGTCGCGCTATCCCGCGGTCGTCCGATCGTCGAAACCTGGCAGCAGGACTTCCTGTGGGCCGGCCCGGCCTGCTTCGTCGCCGCGGGCGCGGCCACGTTTGCGGCCGCCGTCATGGGCACCCAGGACTTCTGGCTGGTGCTCTTCGCCGCGGCGCTCCTCGGTCTCACGTTCCACAGCTATCGCGTCTATCTCGGCCGGGTCACCGAGCATCAGCAGCACGCCCGTGTCGTCCAGAACCTTCACCTCGCGACCGTCGAAGCGCTGGCGCGCGCCATCGACGCGCGCGACCAGACGATCGATCCGGAATCCGGCATGGCCGAGAACCACATCCGCCGGGTCGAGGCGTGCGCCGCGGCGCTTGGCGAGGCGGCCGGCATGGGGCTTCACGAGATCGAGGGCCTGAAGATCGCCTCGCTGCTTCATGACATCGGCAAGCTCGCCGTGCCCGAGCACATCCTGACCAAGCCGGGCCGCCTTACGCCGGCCGAGTTCGACTACATCCGTCTCCATCCGACCGTCGGCGCAAACATCATTCGCGCGGTGCCGTTCCCCTACCCGGTCGCGCCGTACATCCAGAGCCATCACGAGCGCTGGGACGGGACCGGGTATCCGGAAGGACTGAAGGGCGACGCGATTCCGCTGGGTGCCCGGGTGCTCGCGGTAGTGGACTACTACGACGCGATTACCGCGCACCGCCCGTATCACCGGGCGATGGCGCCGGGCGAAGCGATCGAAACGATCAAGAAGGAGGCGGGCAAGGCGCTCGACCCCCACCTCGTCGAGCTGTTCATCGACGTCCTCGCACAAACCGACGTAATCGCCGCGCCGGAGCGCGCGATGCTGCGCCTCGATCCGCAGTCACAGCGGACCGGCGCCCCGGCGACCGGTTTCTCCACATCGGGCGGCTCCGTCGAAGCGGCGATGACGGTGTACCAGAGCATTTCGCAGGCCACCCAGGAGGTGCGGACGCTCTACGACATCGCGCAGACGATGGGCACGCGGTTGAGCGTGGACGACACGATGGGCCTGCTCACCTCGAAACTGAACCGCCTCGTTCCCGCCTCGTGCTGGGCGCTGTACTTGCCGGACCTTCGCCAGGACGTGGTCCGGTGCCGGTACGCCGCGGGGCTCTCCGCCGACTCGCTGGAGGGCATCTGCATTCCCTCCGGGGACGGGGTGACCGGCTGGGCGGCCCGACATCACACCGCCGCGGTGAACGCGCGGTCGAGCGCGGATTTCGACGCTGCCGGCACGCCGAACACCGGCACGCTGTTCCAGTCGGCACTGGCCTTCCCGCTGATGGACAACGACCGGCTGGTCGGCATCCTGACGGCCTATCACGTGGACCCCCAGCCCTACACCGACGCGCACCTGCGGCTGCTCGAGCGGTTGGGCGGCCAGGCCGCGTCCGTGCTGGCCAATTCGATCCAGTTCGAGGGGATGCGAGCGGCCTCGCTGACCGACTCGCTGACCGATCTGCCAAACTCGCGAGCCCTCGTCGGGCATCTCGATCAGCGGCTCTCCCGCGCGACGGAGCAATCGGTGCCCAGCGCGCTCATCATGATCGACCTCGACGACTTCAAGGAGATCAACGACGTACACGGACACCAGGTGGGCGATCTGTGCCTCCAGACGCTGGCCGGCGCCTTGCGGCGCCACGTCCGGTCCACCGATTTCTGCGCTCGCTACGGCGGCGACGAGTTCGTGGTGTCGCTCGCCTGCCAGGATCGGGCCGAGGCCGAGCGCCGCGCGTCCGACCTGCAGCGCGCCGTATCGCGGCAGCGCATTACCGCCCCGGATGGCTCTGCCATCGCGCTGAGCATCAGCGTCGGCGTCGCGATGAGCGGCGAAGACGGGCAGACGTTCGAGGCCCTTCTCGAAGCCGCCGATCGACGGATGTACAGCGACAAGTACCAGCGCAAGCTTGGCGCACGCCCCCGCGAGATGACGTCGATTCGTCTCGCCCGTTCGGCCAGTTAACCCAAATCGGCCGCGGACTCGGGCGGAGCGCTGCCCGTCGAGCCCACGCTCGCACGCGCCTAGCGCATGGATGTTCATGCGTTGTGATTGCA
The DNA here is from genome assembly GCA_963709325.1 of uncultured Acidobacteriota bacterium. Lineage (GTDB taxonomy): Bacteria > Acidobacteriota > Vicinamibacteria > Vicinamibacterales > UBA2999 > VFZN01. Next base: position 52,759 of record CAVPVV010000004.1, read on the forward strand.
GGAGGCTTCATGACATAAAATTCTTGGTTGGGCATTCCTCATGCAACTTCTTCAGGCATCAGCATCCTCGGTTGGATCGAAGATCCTCATCGCGCTCACCGGGCTCGGCCTCGCCGTCTTCCTCGTCGGCCACCTCGCCGGCAACCTCCTGTTCCTCGCCGGGCCGCAGGCCTTCAACGAGTATTCGCACAAACTGATCAGTAATCCGCTCATCTACGCGGTGGAGCTCGGCCTGGTCGCCGTGTTCTTCGTTCACGTCGCCAAGACCGTGGCGGGCTATCTGGGTAACCGATCCGCCCGGCCGACCTCCTACGCCGTCCGGCGCTGGGCCAGGTCGAAGAACTCGAAGAGCCGTAAGAGCGTGGCTTCGAGCACGATGGTTCTCACCGGCACGATCACCGCGCTGTTTGTCGTCACCCACCTCGCGACCTTCAAGTTCGGCGCCTATTACGAGGCGCCGGACGGCATTCGTGACCTGTACAGGCTGCAGCTTCAGGTGTTCAGCTCGCTCGGCTACGTTCTCTTCTATCTGGTGGCGATGGCGGTGATCGGCTTCCATCTCTGGCACGGCTTGTCGAGCGCCGCTCAGTCGCTGGGCGTGGACCAGGCGCAGTGGACGCCGCGAATCCTGATTGCCGGCCGGATCCTGGCGGTCGTCATCGCCGGCGGCTTCTTCATCATCCCGATCTATACCTTCCTCCTGTCGCGGGGCGCGCTATGACGCTCGATTCGAAGATTCCAGGCGGGCCGCTCCCTGACAAGTGGGACCGTCGCAAGTTCGAGAACAAGCTGGTCAATCCGGCCAACCGCCGGAAGTACGATGTCATCGTCGTCGGAACCGGACTGGCGGGGGCCTCGGCGGCGGCCTCTCTGGGTGAACTCGGTTACCAGGTCAAGCTGTTCGGGATCCACGACAGCCCGCGCCGGGCCCACAGCATTGCCGCGCAGGGCGGCATCAACGCCGCGAAGAACTATCGCAACGACGGCGACAGCATTTATCGCTTGTTCTACGACACGGTGAAGGGCGGCGATTACCGGGCGCGGGAGGCGAACGTCTACCGGCTGGCGCAGATGTCGGTGCTCATCATCGACCAGTGCGTCGCCCAAGGCGTGCCGTTTGCGCGTGAGTACGGAGGGTTGCTCGACAACCGGTCGTTCGGCGGCGCCCAGGTGTCGCGCACCTTCTACGCCCGCGGCCAGACCGGCCAGCAGCTGCTGCTCGGTGCCTATCAGTCGATGATGCGGCAGGTGGACGCCGGCACGGTGACGCTCGTTCCGCGCCGCGAAATGCTCGACCTGGTCCTGGTCAACGGTCAGGCCCGCGGCATCGTCACGCGGAACCTGGTTACCGGCGCGCTGGAGTCGCACACCGGGCACGCCGTCCTGCTCTGCACCGGCGGCTACGGCACGGTGTTCTACCTGTCCACCAACGCCGTCAATTCGAACGTCACCGCGGCGTGGCGCGCACACAAGCGGGGGGCGTACTTCGCCAACCCCTGCTTCACGCAGATCCACCCGACCTGCATCCCGGTCAGCGGGGATCACCAGTCAAAGCTGACGCTGATGTCGGAGAGCCTCCGCAACGACGGACGCGTCTGGGTCCCGAAGACCCCGGGCGACAAGCGGCCGCCGGCACAGATTCCCGAAGCGGATCGCGACTATTACCTGGAGCGGCGCTATCCCAGCTTCGGAAACCTGGTGCCGCGCGACGTGGCATCGCGGGCGGCCAAGGCGGTGTGCGACGAAGGCCGCGGCGTTGGTGAGACCGCGCTATCGGTGTATCTGGACTTCGCTGACGCGATCAAGCGCCTTGGCGCGGATACGATCAGCGGCCGCTACGGCAACCTGTTCGACATGTACAAACGGATCACGGACGAGGATCCGTACCAGGTGCCGATGCGCATCTACCCCGCCGTCCACTACACGATGGGCGGACTGTGGGTGGACTACAACCTGATGTCGACGATTCCCGGGCTGTTCGTGCTGGGCGAGGCGAACTTCTCGGATCACGGGGCCAACCGCCTGGGCGCGAGCGCGCTGATGCAGGGGCTCGCCGACGGCTACTTCGTCGCTCCCTACACGGTCGCCAACTACATTGGCGGCACGTCGCTCGCGGCGGTTGCGAGCGATCATGACGCGTTCAGGGAAGCACAGGCCTTGTCACAGGCACGAATCGACAAGGTGCTGAACGTAAAGGGCTCGCGGACGATTCGCGAATACCACCGGGCGATCGGCGCGATCTGCTGGGATTTCGTCGGCATGGCCAGGAACGAAGAAGGCCTCAAGGGCGCCATTCAGAAGATCCAGGCGCTCCGTGACGAGTTCTGGCAGAACGTCTCGGTGCCAGGCGAGAAGCACAATCTGAACCCGGCGCTGGACTACGCCGGCCGCGTCGCCGATTACATGGAGTTCGCCGAGGTGATGGCCCTCGACGCGCTCGAGCGCCGCGAGTCGTGCGGCGGCCACTTCCGCGAGGAGTTCCAGACCCCCGACGGCGAAGCCCTTCGCCGGGACGAGGAGTTCTCCTACGTCGCGGCCTGGGAGTTCCAGGGCGTTGGCCACCGGCCGGCGCTGCACCAGGAACCGCTGGTGTTCGAGGAAGTGCATCCTTCTCAGCGGAGTTACAAGTAGAGGATTTGCCCTCAAGACCCCAAGACGTCAGGACCTCAGGACTTCACGATGACTGTCACACTCAGAGTCTGGCGGCAGGCCGGCCCAACCGCGCCGGGACGCCTCGAGACCTACACGGCCAACAACGTGCATCCCGATATGTCGTTCCTCGAGATGCTCGACGTGGTGAACGAGGATCTCATCAAGGCCGGAAAGGATCCGATCGCCTTCGATTCCGACTGCCGCGAGGGCATCTGCGGCAGCTGCGGGCTGGTGATCAACGGCATTCCGCACGGTCCGGACCGCGGCGCGACGACCTGCCAGGTGCACATGCGCCGCTTCAAGAACGGCGACACCATCACGATCGAACCGTTCCGGGCTCGGGCGTTTCCGGTGCTGAAGGACCTGATCGTCGACCGCGGCGCGCTCGACCGGATCATCGCCGCCGGCGGCTACGTGTCGATGAACGTCGGCGGCGCTCCCGACGGCAACAGCATCCCGATTTCCAAGGAAGTCGCCGACCTGGCGATGGACAACGCACAGTGCATCGGCTGCGGCGCCTGCGTTGCGGTCTGCAAGAACGCGGCCGCACACCTGTTCACGTCGGCGAAGATCACCCACCTGGGGCTCCTGCCCCAGGGCGAGCCCGAACGTTATCGCCGCGCGGCGCGGATGATCGAGCGGATGGACGCCGAGGGTTTCGGCGCGTGCTCGAACGAAGGCGAGTGCGAAGCGGTGTGCCCGAAGGAAATCTCGATCCGCAGCATCGCGCGGATGAACCGGGATTACCTCAAAGCCGCCGTCGCCAAGTAAATTCGCGGGGTTTTCGAGAACCCCGAGAACCCGCCCTGCTTATACCTTGATAATGTCCACCAGCTCCTTTACGGCGCCGGCGGACTTGTGCAGCGCCGCCTTCTCCTCGGCGGTCAGCGGCACCTCGATGATCTCCTCCGACGCCGCGCGCGCCCAGCTTCACCGGCACGCCCACGAAGAGGTCGTTGATCCCGTATTCGCCCTGCAGGAACACCGAGCACGGCATGATGCGCTTCTGATCCTTCAGGATCGCTTCCACCATGTCGGCGGCCGACGCACCCGGAGCGTACCACGCGCTCGTGCCGACCAGTTTCGTGATCTCGGCGCCGCCGTTGGCCGTCCGCGTGCAGATCTCGTCCAGCTTCTCCTGGGACAGCTTGCCCATCTTCACGAGCTCGGTCAGCGGAATGCCGGCGACCATCGACAGTCGCGGCAGTGGCACCATCGTGTCGCCGTGGCCGCCGAGCACGAAGCACGTGACGTCCGAAACCGAGACATTGAGCTCGTGGGCCACGAACGTCCGCATCCGAGCGGAGTCGAGCACGCCCGGCCATGCCGACAACCCGCTCACGCGGAAACTTGCTGAGACGGAACACCGCCTGGGACATCGCGTCGAGCGGGTTCGCCACCGGCACGATGATGCAGTTCGGCGAGTGCTTGACGATTTCCGCCGTGACGTCCTGCATGATCTTGTAGTTCACGTTCAGCAGATCGTCGCGGCTCATGCCGGGCTTGCGCGGCATGCCCGAGGTGATGACCACCACGTCGGAGTTCGCGGTCTCGGCAAAATCCTTGGTGCCGACGCCGAGCACGCGCGACGCCGAACCCTCCACGGCGCACGACTGATAGATGTCGAGCGCGATGCCGGCCGCCTTCGTGTCGGCGATGTCGACGATGACGACGTCCGCCAGTTCTTTCTGCGATACCGCGCGTGCGACCGTGGCGCCAACGTTCCCTGCGCCGCCCACCACCGAGACCTTGCGATTCATGCCACTCTCCTGACGAAATGACTTTAGGTCAGTTTGCCTCGCCGCGCGCGGCCCGCATCCACACGGACTGTGGAAAACCTTGTGGAAAACACCGTGTGAACACCGCGTAACGGCGGGCAATCCCGAAGAAATCTACGGATTGCACCATAGATGATGCACCCGACTCGGCGTGGTGCGTCTTCCGCATCCGTTCTGAACCTGTCATTATATCTGGCTCACACTTCCCGGAGATTTCATCACGTGCACATCGTAGTCGCTGACGACCTGCCGGCCTCCGCACTCGACCTGCTTCGCAATGAAGGGTGGTCGATCGATGCGCGATCGGGCCGAGCGCCTGAACAACTCAAGGCCGATCTCACCAACGCCGACGCGCTCGTCGTCCGCAGCGCCACGAAAGTCACGCGCGGAGATCATCGGCGCGGCGCCGAAGTTGCGGGCAATCGCCCGCGCCGGCACCGGGGTGGACAACGTGCACGTCGAGAGCGCGACGGCGCGGGGCATCGTCGTAATGAACGCGCCGGGTGCCAACAGCATTTCGGTCGCGGAACTCGCGATGGCGCAGATCCTGGCGCTGGCACGGAAGCTGCCCGCCGCCGACGCGTCGATGAAGCAGGGCCTGTGGGACAAGAAGAGCTTCGTGGGCGAAGAAGTGCGCGGCAAGGTGCTTGGCCTGGCCGGCATCGGCCGGATCGGGCTGGCGGTGGCCCGCCGCGCGCGGGCGTTCGAGATGACCGTGATCGCGCACGATCCGTTTGTGTCCGCGGAAACGGCGGCGGAATTCGGCGTCGAGATGGTGTCGCTGGACGATCTCTGCGCGCGTGCCGACTACCTGTCACTCCACATGCCGTCGACGCCGGAGACGAAGCGGCACGTTCAATGCCGAGCGGTTCGCGAAGTGCAAGAAGGGATTGCGCCTGGTGAACACATCGCGAGGCGATCTGATCGATGAGGCGGCGCTGGTCGCGGCCATCCAGAGCGGGCACATCGGCGGCGCGGCCATCGACGTGTACGACGCCGAGCCGACCAAAGACCAGACGCTGCAGAAGCTGCCGCAGGTGGTCGCGACCCCGCACATCGCGGCGTCCACACGCGAAGGTCAGGAGCTGGTCGGCGTCGAGACTGCCGCGACGTTGCGGGATTACCTGAAGAACGGGGTGATTCGGAACTCGGTAAACTTTCCGCCCAGCGGAAAGGCCTGATTCAGGCGACGGCGTGAGCCTCGAGCACTCAGCGCAGACGCAGCGTGCGCTCGCCGCCGGTGTCGTCCCGCAGCGTGACGCTCGAGTCGTCCACCTCGGCGACGACAAAGCCGCCCGGGAGCGTGTCGCCCCGCTTTACGAACAGCAGCGAGCGTCCGTCGTTCACCATTGCGGTGAACTCAGGACCGTCAGGTCCCTCGGTGCTGGCCATTCCAGTGAGCCGAAACTGCGACCCCGGGCGCGGAGGTTCGGGTTCCTCGGCCGGTTCGGCAGCGGGCTGGACCTTTGCCCCGTCGGAAGCGCCGCGGGCCGCGGGAGCGGCCGAAGGACGCGCGCCGAAGACGAAGGGATTTCTGGACGGATGCGGCGCCTTGGGTTGCCGTTCGAGCTTCAGCCGGAGCTGTTCGGTGAACATTGCGGCGGAGGGGCCTTGCCGACGCCGAGCGGACGCGGGCCAGCCGAGCTCCGGCCCTGCTGAGTGTCGGGCGTCGCGGCGGGCATGCGGCTGCCGACGGCCCATCCCAGACCGAGGCCGAGCACGCCGACCAGCGCCGCGGTTCTCAGCTGCATGCCGCCCATTCTATCCACCTATCGTCCAATCAGGGGAGCTCCTGAAGGGTTCGTGGTAGACTTCGCTGTGCCGGTCAGTCTGCCGTTCAAACTGACTGAATCCTCGGTAGTCGCGATCATCCCGGCGCGATACCAGTCGACCCGCCTCCCCGCCAAAATCCTCGCCGACATCGCCGGACGACCGATGATCGAGCACGTCTACCGGCGCGCAGCCGCGGCCGCGGCTGGTCGACGCCGTGATCGTCGCGACCGACGACGAGCGCATCGCTCGAGCGGTCGCAAGGATTCGGCGGCACGGCCTGGATGACGCGCGCCGACCACCACAGCGGGACCGATCGGCTGGCCGAGGTGGCCGCCGCGCTGCCCTGCCGACATCGTCGTCAACGTGCAGGGCGACGAGCCGTTGCTCGATCCGGCGCGTCATCGATGCGGTCGTCGCGCCGCTCGTCGCCGATCCGCTGCTGGAGATGGCCACCGCCTGCCGCCCGCTTCGCGAACGCCGCCGAGTTCACCAACCCGAATGTCGGTGAAGGTGGTGCGCGACGAGGCCGCGGCCGCGCTCTCTACTTCTCCGCGCGCCGATGCCGTGGCCGCACGCGACGCCGGACCTGCGCGCCGCCGGCGGCCCGAGTCCACATCGGGCTCTACGCCTACCGCCGCGACGACGCTGCTGCGCCTGGCCGCGCTTGCCGCCCGCGGACGCTCGAGCGCCTCGAGGCGCTCGAGCAGCTCCGCGCGCTCGACGCACGGCATCGGCATTCACGTCGTGGAGACCGACTACGACTCGCTCGGCGTCGACACCGCCGAGGACCTCGAACGGGTCCGGCAGCGGATGCTGGCCGGCGACGAGGATTTGAGACCGACCATGGAACAGAGCGTTCGACCGACCAAGTACATTTTCGTCACCGGCGGCGTTGTCTCCTCGCTGGGCAAGGGGCTGGCCGCGGCCTCGATCGGCGCGCTGCTCGAGGGCCACGGCTACAAGGTGACGCTGCAGAAGTTCGATCCCTACATCAACGTCGATCCCGGGACGATGAGCCCGTACCAGCACGGCGAGGTCTACGTCACCGACGACGGCGCGGAGACCGACCTCGACCTCGGGCCACTACGAGCGCTTCACGAACATGACCGCCACCCGCAACAACAACTGGACGACCGGCAAGATCTACATGTCGGTGATCCAGAAGGAGCGGCGCGGCGACTATCTCGGCCGCACGGTGCAGGTCATCCCGCACATCACCAACGAGATCAAGGACTGCATCCGCGCGGTCGGGCCGCGACGTGGACGTCGTGCTCGTCGAGATCGGCGGCACGGTCGGCGACATCGAGAGCCTGCCGTTTCTCGAGGCGATTCGCCAGTTCCGGCAGGACGTCGGCCGCGAGAACGCGCTCTACATCCACCTGACGCTGGTGCCGTACATCGGCGCCGCCGGCGAGCTCAAGACCAAGCCGACGCAGCACAGCGTCCGCGACCTGCGCTCGATCGGTATTCAGCCGGACATGCTGCTCTGCCGCACCGATCGTCCATTGCCGCGCGACGTCAAGCAGAAGATCGGGCTGTTCTGCGACGTCGACGAGGAGGCGGTGATCACCGCCCGCGACGTCTCCACCATCTACGAGGTGCCGCTGGTGCTGCGCGACGAGGGGCTCGACCGCGTCCTGCTGAAGCTGCTCGGGCCTGCCCCGAGGGCGAGTCGAGATGGAGCCCTGGGAGGCGCTGGTCGATCGCATCAAGCACCCCGACCGACGAGATCACGATTCACGTCGTCGGCAAGTACACCGGCTACGAGGACTCGTACAAGTCGCTGAACGAGGCGCTCTATCACGGCGGGTTCGCGCATCGGGCCCGCATCAACATCCAGTGGGTGGAGTCGGAGGCGCTCGAACAGGAAGGCGGTACGCGGCTGCTCGACGGCGCGCACGCCATCCTGGTGCCCGGCGGCTTCGGCTCGCGCGGCACCCGCGGCATGATGAAGGCCGCCGAGTACGCGCGCACTCGCGGCATCCCGTACTTCGGCATCTGCTACGGCTTCCAGTGGGCGACGGTCGAGTTCGCCCGCAACGTCTGCGGCCTGGACGGCGCGGACTCGACCGAGGTCGACGAATCGGCGCCGCACAAGGTGATCTACAAGCTGCGCGACCTGCTCGGCGTGGACGACCTCGGCGGCACGATGCGGCTCGGCCGCTACGCCTGCGAGCTGGCCGAGGGCTCGCTCGCGCGCCGCATCTACGGCGCCGCCGCTGATCTGGGAGCGGCATCGCCACCGCTTCGAGTTCAACTGCCTCTACGAGCCGGCGCTCAAGGAACACGGGATGCGGATCTCGGGGCGCTCGCCCGACGGCAAGTTCGTCGAGATCGCCGAACTGCCCGGCCACCCGTGGTTCGTCGCCGTGCAGTTCCATCCCGAGTTCCAGTCGCGCCCGCTGCAGCCGCACCCGCTGTTCGCCAGCTTCGTCGACGCTGCGCTGCGGCAGAAGAACGGCCAGGCCGAGGCGGCGGGCACCGTCGCGTCGCATGGCTGATGCTGCCGCCGTTGCCACGGTGTCGGTCGGGTCCGGTGGCGTTCGGGCCGGGTCATCCGCTGGCCTTCGTCCTCGGCCCGTGCGTGATCGAAAGCCGCGCCCACGCCATCGACTCTGGCGCTGGAGGTCGCGGCGATCGCCGAGCGCGCACCGGCGTGCCCGGTGGTCTTCAAGGCGTCGTTCGACAAGGCGAACCGCACGTCGCTCTCGTCGTTTCGCGGCCCGGGCCTCGACGAAGGGCTGCGCGTGCTCGACGCGGTGAAGGCCCGCACCGGCCTGCCGGTGCTCACCGACATCCACGAGCCCGTCACAGGCGGCGCCGGCCGCCGAGGTCGTCGACGTCCTGCAGATCCCGGCATTCCTCTGTCGCGCAGACCGACCTGCTGGTGGCCGCGGCGAGGACCGGCAAGCCGGTCAACGTCAAGAAGGGACAGTTCCTGGCGCCGCGGGACATGCGCCACGTCGTCGACAAGCTGCGTCGAGGCCGGCGCCGCCGGCATTCTGCTGACCGAGCGCGGCACCACGTTCGGCTACAACAACCTGGTCGTCGACATGCGCGGCGCTGCCGATGATGCGCGAGCTCGGCTACCCGGTGGTCTTCGACGTCACCCACAGCCTGCAGCTGCCGGGCGCCGGTGACGGCGTGACCGCCGGCCTGGCCGAGTACATCGCAGCCGCTCGCCCGGGCCGGCGTCGGCGCCGGCGTCGACGGCGTCTTCATGGAGGTCCACGAGAACCCGTCGCGGGCCAAGAGCGACGCCGCCAACGCCCTGCGCGCTCGATCTGCGTCGAGCCGCTGCTGCGCCAGCTGGCGGCGCATTGATAGGATCGTGGCCGATGGCTGACCTCTCGCTGGCGCGCAAAGTGCTCCAGACCGAAGCGGCGGCCGTCCTGGCGCTCGTCGAGCGGCTCGACGGCCGCTTCAGCGACGCGGTGCGCGCTGGTGCGCGACTGCCGCGGCCGCGTCATCCTCACCGGCATGGGCAAGATCGGGCATCATCTGCCGCAAGATCGCCGCGACGTTCTCGAGCACCGGATCGCCGGCCTTCTTCCTGCATCCCGGCCGAAGCGGTGCACGGCGACCTCGGCGTGATCCAGGCCGACGACGTCGTGATCGCGATGTCGTACAGCGGCGAGACCGAGGAGCTGACCGCGCGTGCTCGAGACCATCAAGCGTATCGGCGCGCGGCTGATCGCGATCACCGGCGATCCGCGATCGACGCTGGCCCAGGCCGCCGACGTCGTGCTCGACTGCCAGCGTCTCGGACGAGGCCTGCCCGATGAATCTGGTGCCGACCGCGCAGCACCACCGCGGCGCTGGCGCTGGGCGACGCGCTGGCGATGACGGTGCTGGTCGAGAAGGGATTCAAGCCCGAGGACTTCGCCAACCTGCACCCCGGCGGCATGCTCGGCAAGCGCCTGATGCGCGCCGGGCAGTTGATGCACGGCGGCGACGACTGCCCCGGTCGTCGGCCGCGACGACCCGATGCGCGAGGTCATCGACGAGATTCCCGCAAGGGCCTCGGGCATGACCTGCGTCGTCGACGGCGATCGCCGGCTGATCGGCATCATCACCGACGGCGACCTGCGCCGCAAGCTGGCTGCCGGCGTCGGACTTCCGCGATCTCGTCGCCGCCGACGTGATGAGCCGCACCCGGTGACCGTGTCGGCCGCGACACATCGCGGTCGAGGCGCTGCACCTGCTCGAGCAGCGCAAGATCACCTCGGTCGTCGTCGATCGATGCGGACCGGCGCGTCGAGGGCGTGCGTGCACCTGCACGACCTGTGGCGGACCGAGATGGTCTGAGCGAGCGTCCGTGGACTGGCGACCGTACTTGCCGTTCATCTCGACGCTGCTCGCGCTGCTGATCGGCGTCGCCGTCGGCAAGGCGTGGGAGCGCTACAAGCTGCGCGACGGCCGCTGGATCGATCGCCGCAAGGCGCGCGACTCGCATCACTACGTGCTCGGCCTCAACTTCCTGGTCGCCAACCAGATCGACCTGGCGATCGAGGAGCTGAGCCAGGCGGCCCGGGTCGACGCCGACGCGCTCGAGATCCACCTGATCCTCGGCAACGTCTACCGCGAGCGCGGCCAGGTGACGCGGGCCATCCAGGTGCACCAGGCGCTGCTCCAGCGGCAGAAGCTGACGCGCCTCGAGCACGCCTACGTGATGCTCTGCCTCGGCCTCGACTTCAAGCGCGGCGGCTTCGTCGATCGCGCGCTCGAGGCATTCAAGGAAGTGCTGCGCCTGTCGACCCGACAACCAGTACGCGCTGCTCTACCTCGAGAAGCTCTACGAGGAGCAGCACCAATGGGACGAGGCGTAGCGCATTCGCCGCCAGCTGGTCGACGCTGAGCGGCCCCGACACCCACGCCCGCAGCCAGGCGATTCTCGCCTTCATCGAGAACGCGATCGGGGTGGAAGCGCTGCAAGGCAGCATCGCACGCAGGACGCCGCGCGCCACTTCGACGCGGCGATCGACGCTCGATCCGTCCACGACCCCGGCGTACGTCAATCTCGGCGACGTCCGCCTGCTCGCCAGGGCGACGCCGCGGCGCGCCGGTGGCGCCTGGGAGCGGCTGGTCGATGTCACGCCGGAGCGCGCCCACCTGGTGCTCGATCGGCTGCGCGCGGCTCTACGGCCAGCAGGGCACGCCGCAGCGCTTCGAGGAGCAGTGCCGGCGGCTGATCGCGGCGCGGCCGCAGGACTGGCGCGCCCGCTTGGCGCTCGGCCCGCACCTGGCTCGTCGCGGGCAACCTGTCAAGGCGTTCGAGCCGCTCATCGACGCGCTCGAGCGCAACCCCCACGGGCTGACCGTGCACGAGGCGATCTGGGACGTGCTGCTGCAGCTCGGTCTCGATCGCGCGCTCGTGCAGCGCTACGTCGAGGCGCGCTCGCGGCGCGGTGTTCTTCCTCGATCCGCACGTCTGCCTGAAGTGTCACTACCGCAGCACCGAGCTGCTGTGGCAGTGCCCGCACTGTCACGAGTGGAACACGTTCGTCGAAGAGCGCATCGCGCCGGCCAGGCAAACCGCCGTCGAGCTCTGACCGAGCCCTGAACTAGCGCACGCAGCCTGCCGCGCTCTCGGTCACGCTGATTCGCCCGTGGCCGGTCTGGCTCTTTGGCGCAACCTGCCGACGACCCTCGACACCGCCGCGTCGGTGTCGTCGAGCGTGCCGCCGGTGTCGATCACGTAGTCCGCCAGGCGCACCTTGTCCTCGATCGGCCACTGCGCGGCCATCCGCTCCCGGACCGCTGCCTCGCTCGCGCCGTCGCGCGCCATCACCCGCGCCATCTGCATCTCGCGGAGGGCAGGCGGCGACGACGACCGCGTCGAAGTCGCGCTGCCGCCCGGTCTCGAAGAGCAGCGGGATGTCGGCGACGGCGAACGGCGTGTCGATCGGCAGCGACCGCGAAGAACGCCTCGATGGCGGCGCGGACGCGCGGGATGGACGATGGCTTCGAGGTCGCGGCGGGCCGCGGCATCGGCGAACACGATCGCGGCCGAGGTCCGTCCGCGGTCCAGCGCGCCGTCGGCTGCAGCGATCACGGCCGGACCGAACCGCGCGCCGAATCGCCGCGAGGCCGCCGCTGCCCGGCGCCGACCACGTCGCGCGCGAGGCACGTCGGCGTCGACCACCGGCACGCCGCGGCGCGCGAGCCTGCGGGCGACGTAGCTCTTGCCGGTCGCGATGCCGCCGGTCAGGCCGACTGCCGCATCGCGTCACGCCCTCGGACTCGCCGCCCGTCAGCTCGGCGGCGATGACCGTGTTGCTGCAGCACCATCGCAATCGTCAGCGGGCCGACGCCGCCCGGCACCGGGGTCAGTGCGCCGGCGACCTGCGTCGACGTCCGGGTGCACGTCGCCGACGAGCACGCTGCCCTTCTCGTCGAACTGCGCCGGCTTCGGGCTGTCGGGCCAAAGCAGCCGGCTCACGTCGTCGGCAGTAGTCGACCCGGTTGATGCCGACGTCGATGACCGTCGCGCCGGGCTTCACGAACTCGGGCGTGACGAAACCCGGCCGGCCGATGGCGGCGACGAGCATGTCGGCTGATCCGGCACATCGCCGCGAGGTCCCGGGTGCGCGAATGGCAGATCGTGACGGTCGCGTCGCGATGCAGCAGCAGCAGCGCCATCGGCTTGCCGACGATGTCGCTGCGGCCGATGACCACGGCGTGCTGGCCGCGCGAGCGGGATCGCCTCGCGCTCCAGCAGCTCGACGCAGCCAAGCGGCGTGCAGGCCACCAGGCCGGGCGGCGTCTGCACCAGCAGGCCGACGTTGTGCGGATGGAAGCCGTCGACGTCCTTGGCCGGATCCGACCGCGTCGAACACCCGCTGCTCGGCGTCCGTGCCCATGCCCGCCGGCAGCGGCGACTGCACCAGGATGCGCGTCGACGCGATCGTCGGCGTTGAGCCGGTCGACGACCGCCAGCGCCTCGTCAATGGTTGCGTCGGCGCTCAGCCGAAACAGCTCGCCGGACACCCGTACTCAGCGACGGTCGCATCTTGTTGCGGACGTAGATCTCCGACGGCGGATGCGAGCCGGCGAGCACGACAGCCGAGGCCGGGCGGACGTCCGCGGAGCTTCGTGAACCGCTCCACGCGCGGCCGGACCTCCTCGCGCAGGCGTGCTGCCCAGGCTGTCCCGTCGAGTCGTCGTGCGCTCATCGCCGCTGCTCCTCAAACGAAAAGACGGGACAGCTGGCCGCAGCTGCCCCGTCGATGACCCGCCGGCAGCACCGGCGCTACTTCTCGCCGACGCCTTGCTGAGCCCGAAGCCGACCACCCAGACGCCGACGGCCACGACCAGCACCTTCAGCCCGAACGTTCGGCGTCGTCGGCGGTCACGTGGCCGAGGCTCGAGAGCTCCGACCACTTCGCGATTGTCTCGTTCGTCACGCCGAATTCGGTCATGTAGCCGAGCACGGTGATGCAGGCGACGTTGAAGACCAGCAAGCAGACCGAACAACGTGACGAAGTTGGCCAGGTTCTGAAGCGGCGTGCGGCTCGACTTCTCGCGCTCGTCGGACAGCGGGCTGTGAGTCCGGCCGTAGAACCAGTAGATGAGCATGCCGATGTCGAGCCACACCAGGAAGCGGACCCAGGTGAGCATCGGCAGGCTCAGCATCAGGTAGGCGCACGACACGATGCCCATGCATCGGGAACACCGGTCCGAACGGCACGCGGAACGGGCGGTGCACGTCGGGACGGTTGATCCGCAGCCGAAGGACCGCGCCGCAGACGACGACGAAGGCGAAGAGCGTGCCGATGCTCGGTCATCTCGCCGACGATCTGAATCTGGGTCAGGCCGGCGACGAGCGCGACGATCACGCAGGTGATGATGGTGGTGATGTAGGGCGTGCCGAAGCGCGGATGCACCTTGCTGACACCCTGCGGCAGCAGCCCGATCGCGGCTCATCGCGAAGAAGATGCGCGGCTGGCTCATCAGCATCACCAGCAGCACCGAGGTGATGCCGGCGACCGCACCGGCCGACACCAGGTCGGCCGCCCAGTCCTGATCGATGGTCGCGAGCGCGAAGGCGACCGGCGCGTTGAGGAAGTGCTGCGCCTGCTCCGGAGGTACCGAGGGCATGCCGGGCAGCGCCGCCGCCACGTTCCGGTAGTGGACGACCGGCACGATGCCCGGAGAGCATCGCCGACACGATCAGGTAGAGCGACGTGCAGATGATCAGCGAGGCGATGATGCCGATCGGCAGATCGCGCTGCGGGTTCTTGGCTTCCTCGGCGGTTGTCGAGACAGCGTCGAAGCCGATATACGCGAAGAAGACGACCGCCGCCGCCGCCATGACACCGGAAAAGCCGTACGGCATGAACGGCGTCCAGTTGTCCGGCTTGACGTAGGTGGCGCCGGCGGCGATGAAGAACAGGATCGCCGCGCCCTTGATCAGCGACCATCAGCGGCGTTGAACCGGGCCGACTCGCGGACGCCGACGATGAGCAGGACCATGATGCCGAGCACGATGATCGTCGCCGGCAGGTTGATGACGCCAGCCGGCGGCGCGGTCTGCATCCACGCCGGCAACTCGATGCCGAATCCGCCGAGCAGCCGCTGCATGTAGCCGCTCCAGCCGATCGCGACGGTCATCGACCCCACGGCGTACTCGAGGATCAGGTCCCAGCCGATCATCCACGCCACCAACTCACCCAGCGTGGCGTAGGCGTAGGTGTAGGCGCTGCCGGCGATCGGGATCATCGATGCGAACTCGGCGTAGCACAGCGCGGCGAACGTGCAGGCGAGCCCGGCGGCGAAATAGGACATCATGATCGCCGGGCCGGCCTGGTTGGCGGCCGCCGTCCCGGTCAGAACGAAGATCCCGGTGCCGATGATCGCCCCGATGCCCAGCAGCGTCAGGTCCCAGGCGGTGAGGCTGCGCCTGAGCGCCTTGTTGCCGTGCTCGACGTCGCCGACCAGTTGCTCGATCGACTTCGTCTTGAACAGGTTCGAATCCATTCCACCTCCGGCCGGCGATTGTAGCCCAGATGAGTTGCCTTACGACCCGCTAACCTGGGGGCCCAGACGCTGCACGAACGCCGCCGCGCGGGCGCCGGGATCCCCCGTGAACAAATCGGAGATTACGCAAACCGACGAGGCTCCAGCCTCGATCGTCTCGGCGGCGCGATCGAGCGTGATGCCGCCAATCGCGACCACCGGCACCCCCCGTGGGCGGGCCAGGGCGGACGCGGCGCGGACCAGTCCAAGGCCAACCGCCGCGTAACCGGTGTCTTTTGTTCCAGTCGCGAAGACAGGGCCGACGGCCAGGTAGTCGATCGGCTCGTCGAGGGCGCGCTGCGCCTGCTCCAGTGTGTGCGTCGAGACGCCGACCCAGCGCTCCCTGCCGACGATCCGCCTGGCGTCGCCGGCAGACAGATCGTCCTGCCCGACGTGGACGCCGCCGGCGGCGGCGAGGACGGCGATGTCGGGACGATCGTTGACGATCACGCGGGTCTCCGGGCCGTCGCCGACTGCGTGACGCGACAGCGCGAGCAGCGCGGCCGCGCCGAGAGTCTTTCCGCGAATTTGCAGCAGTCGCACGCCAGCGTCGATCAACGCGCGAGCGATATCAGCGGGCTGCCGCCCGGCGCGGGCGCAGACCTCCGCATCGACGACCGCGTACAACGATGGACAGAAAGGCACGCCGGTCAGGCTGACTCGGCGAGGCGCGACGGCTTTTTCGCCGCCTGGAAGCGCTCCATGAAGTGGGTGCTCAACCGCCCGGCCACGAAATCGGGATCGTTGAGGATGCGCAAGTGGAGCGGGATCGAGGTGCGGATGCCCTCGACGACCGACATCTCGAGCGTGCGCTTCATCCGGGCAATCGCCTCCTGGCGATCGCGCCCATGGACGATGATCTTCGCGATCATCGAATCGTAGTGCGGCGGGATCGTGCACTCGGCGTGGGCCGCCGTATCGACCCGGACGCCGGGACCGCCCGGGATGCTGAACGCGTGGATGGTGCCGGGGGACGGCACGAAGGTGATCGGATCCTCGGCGTTGATGCGGCATTCGATCGCGTGGCCCGTGAACGTGATGTCGCTCTGCTTGAACGACAGCCGCTCGCCCGCCGCGATCCGGATCTGCTCCTTGACGATGTCGAGGCCGGTCACCCACTCGGTCACGGGGTGCTCGACCTGGACGCGGGTGTTCACTTCCATGAAGTAGAAGTTGCCCTTCGCGTCCATCAGGAACTCGAAAGTGCCCGCGTTCGTGTACTGCACGGCCCGGGCGGCATCGACGACGGTCCCGCCCATCTTGCGCCGGACCTTGTCGGAGACCGCAATCGACGGCGATTCTTCGATCAGCTTCTGGTGCCGGCGCTGAATCGAGCACTCGCGCTCGCCCAGGTGAACGACGTTGCCGTGATGGTCGCCGAGGATCTGGAACTCGATGTGGCGCGGCGCCTCGAGGTACTTCTCGATGTAGACATCGCCGACGCCGAACGCCGCCTCGGCCTCCCGCTGCGCGGTCCGGAACGCGTGCCCGAGCTCTTTCGGCTCGCGGACGATGCGCATGCCGCGCCCGCCGCCGCCGGCGACTGCCTTGATGATCACCGGATAACCGATATCGCGAGCGACGCGCGTTGCGGCTTCTTCGCTGTCGATCGGGCCGTCGCTGCCGGGCAGCATCGGCACGCCGGCCTTCTTCATCGCGCGGCGGGCCTTGGCCTTGTCGCCGAGCAGCCGGATGACGGCGGGGTCCGGGCCGATGAAGCGGATGTGGCACGCTTCGCACACTTCGGCGAGATACGCGCTCTCCGAGAGGAAGCCGTATCCGGGGTGAATTGCATCGGCGCCGGTGATCTCGGCGGCGCTGATGATCGCCGGCACGTTCAGGTAGCTGTCGGCGCTTCGCGCCGGCCCGATGCAGATGTCCTCGTCGGCGAAACGGACGTGCAGCGAGTTCTCGTCGGCCTCCGAGTAGACCGCGACGGTCTTGATGCCGAGCTCGCGGCACGCGAAGATGACGCGCAGCGCGATCTCGCCACGGTTCGCGACCAGAATCTTCTTGAACATATGACCTAGGTGCTAAGACGGATGGCGAACAGCCGCTCGCCGTACTGCACGGCCTGGCCGTTCTGGACGTAGATGCTGACGACCTCTCCCTCGTGCTCGGAGTCGATTTCGTTCATCAGCTTCATCGCCTCGATGATGCAGAGCACCTGCCCCTTGCGGACCGAGTCGCCGACTTCGACAAACGGCTTGGCGCCCGGCTCCGCCGACCGATAGAAGGTGCCGACGATCGGCGAGGTCACGATCGCAAGATCCTCGCCCACCTCCGCTGCCGGTGGCGGCACGGACGAGGTTGGGACCGGAGCCGCGGGAACCGCCGCGAGGGGCGCCGCCGGCGCGGCCAGCACGACCGGAGGCGCCACGGCCTGAACGGCCGCTCCGCTCTTGATCCGGAGCTTGAAGTCGGCGCGCTCGAGCTCGAATTCGCTCAGGTCGCGCTCGCGGATGAAGTCGATCAGCTGTTTGATCTCGTCCAGCGTCATCAGGTCGCTCACACGTCAGATCACCGGCTCGGTCAGCCATTCCGGCCCGCTCTCGGTGACCACTACGTCATCCTCAATCCGCACGCCGCCCCAACCCGGAAAGTAGACCCCGGGTTCCAGCGTGAATACCATCCCGGCGGCGATCGTCTCGCTCTCCAGGCCGGCACGCCGCCGCGACAGCCGCGGCCGCTCGTGCACCTCGAGTCCCAGCCCGTGGCCGAGTCCATGGCCAAAGGCTTCTCCCACACCGGCTGCTTCGAACACCGCCCTCGCCGCGCCATCGACGTCGCCGGCGGACTCGCCAGCCGCAGACCCCGCAAACGCCGCCCGCTGGGCCGCGGCTACCGTATCCCAGCAAAACTGCTGTCGTGCGGTCGGTCGCCCGATCGTGACCGTCCGCGTCATGTCCACGGAATACTCTCGGAGCACGCCGCCGAAATCCACCACTACCAGGTCGCCGTCGGCCAGCACCCGGTCGCCGGCCCGATGGTGCGGCACCGCTGCATTGGGACCGGAAGCGACGATGGTATCAAAGGCGGCCCGGTCGAACCCCTTCCGGCGGAGCTCCGACTCGATCGCGGCCGCCAGTTCCCGCTCCGAGACTCCGGCTAAGGCATTCGGGATTATACACTTAGAGACATCTGAAAGTCGCCGGCCGGCTTCCCGAAGAACGTGCAACTCGGCTTCGTCCTTGACGACGCGCAGGTCTTCGACCGCATCGCTCACCGGGACCCATTCGATGTCGCCCCTGCGCTCGGCGCAGCGTCGCTTGAGGCCTTCGAACTCCGAGACGGTAAGGGCCGAAGGCTCAAAACCAATCCGTCGAGCTTCGGTTGCGGCGAGCGACTCGGCCAGGCGCTCCTCCGTGCTGACCGTGCCCGGCCGGATGATCTCCGTTTCCATGGCGGGAACCTGCCGCGCCAGATCCTCGAGCACGCCGGCGTAGCGCGAGTCGCTGATCAGTGTCAGCCGGCCTGGCGCGAAGACCAGGTAACCTGCGCTGCCGAAGAAATGAGTGAGATAGCCGATGTTCCGGCGATGACTGACGACGAGGACGTCGACCGGCACCGACGCCAGACGCCGCCCGAGAGCGTCGTGCCGGCGCTGGAGCGCCTCGACGGACGGACCGATCATCTAGGCGTGGATTTTAGCGCGTCGAGCCAGCGCTCGAGCTCACCGAGCGCGGCGGCGTCTTCGGCCGAGAGCGTGGCGCCGGGGCCCGACGTCGCAGCTTCGTGGTCCCGAAGCGCCGTTTCAAGGCGGGCGAATGCATCGTCGCGGTCAGCGGATGCTTCTGGAAGATCGGCTGGTGCCTGAACGGAGCTGTCCGGCTTGAACGCGTCCAGGGCCTGTACCCGGTGCGGTGTCTCGGCGCCGAGCTGTTCGACGAGACGATCGAAATCGAACAGCGCTTCGACCGAGACGTCGGTTTCATCTGGCGCTGGCGACACCTGCTTCTCCATGCGCTCGACTGTTTCTTCGAGCTCGGGATCGTGGCGGGCGAGGTCGAGCGCGCGACGGTAGTAGTTGAGCGCTTCCTCGAGCTCGCCGCGACGCTGGTGGATCTCGGCGAGCCCGCGAATCGCCGCGAGATTGTCCGGTGCGTTGGCGACGACGACCGTGAGCTCGACGTGAGCATCCTGAAGCTGCCCCAGCTCGATGAGTGCCCGGCCCAGGGTCACGCGCGCCGACAGGTATCCAGGATGTCTCGCGAGGCCGGCCTGGCAGACGTCGATCGCCTCTTCGTTGGCCCCCGCTCGCCGCAGTTCCTCGGCCAGTTGCGCGAAGGCGATGGACGACGGGTCCGCGTGGACCCGCCGTCGCAACTCGAGGACGCGAGGGTTGTCAGCCGCCACGGCGCGCCCCATCAAGGGACGACGGAGATCGTCTGCGACACCGTGCCCTGCTGGCCGGCGTCGTCGGTCACGGTCAGCGTGACGACGTAGCTGCCCGCCTGGTCGTAGCGCTTCGACACGGTCACACCGCTTCCGGTCCGGCCGCTGCCGAAGTTCCAATCGTAGGCGACGATGCGGCGGCCGTTCGCGGCTCGCGACGCTTCTGCGGTGAAGAAGATCTCCTGGCTGGCGTGCGGAGCGGTCGGCGAGTAGACGTAGGTGGCGGTCGGCGGCGAGCCGGCCGCGATTGTCAAGGTCTGCGACGTCTGGGCGCTCTGGCCGCGGGTGTCGGTGACGCGCAGCGTGACCGTAAAGCTGCCGGCGGACCGGAATTCGTGGTCCACGTTCATGCCGCTGCCCGAACTGCCGTCGCCGAACGACCAGGTGTAGCTGCAGTTGTCGCCGCAGGCCACGCCCTCGTCCTTCGTGCTCGACGCGTCGAAGTGCACCGGGCTGAAGGTCGACGGACTGCCCGGCGAGAAGGTGAACGCCGGCACCGGCGCGTTGTTCGGCGGCAGGATGACGCCCGGCGGGATCAGCTTGATGTCGACCGTGCGGCGGACCGCGTTGCTGTAATCGCTCCCGATCGGGGTGAACCCGAGCGTCAGAACCTGACCCTCCCCCCCGTCGAGCGGCTTGGGCGGCGCCGTGTAGACCAGGCGGGCGCGGCCATCGTCACCGGTCACGATCGTGCGCGCCGAGATGGTGCCGAAGTCGGCCGGCAGCGCGCCGAGGAACATGTCGACCCGCATGCTGAGGCCGCGGACCGGCTGATTGTTCGGGCCGCGCGCGTCAACGGTGATCGATGACTGCGACGAGCCGTCCCACGAAATCGTGTCGGGGCTCGCCTGGATGTTCAGGTCGGTGGCCAGGGTCGATGGCCCGGCCAGCGCCGGCGCTTCGGTCTCCTTGACCGTGCAGGCCGCCGCCGTCATGGTGAGGGCCAAGACGCCCAGAAGTGTCCGGATTCCCAGCTTGCGCATGATGATGCACTCCACTCCCACGGCCAACCTAGTTGGCATCGGCCCAGTCGCCGAAGTTCACCTGGAGCGTTCCCGCGACCTGCACCTCGTTGCCGGCCTGGTCGCGGCCGTAGAACGTGATCTCCGCGATGGTGCTGACGAAGACCGATCCCCCGCGCCCACCTGCCATAGTGATCAGGGGCGGCTCGAGCTTGGCTTGATTGCGGACCACGTCGAACGCAAACGTGGACGGGCTCTCGCCGGAGACCGTGAAGGTCGCCGCCCCGTCGAACCCGTAGGGCACGTCCACGCCCGGGTTGTTCCGCCCGTCGCTGCGCCGGTACTCGACGTGATACCGGTTCACGGTGATCGAATTGAGGCTCGACGGCCCGGTCAGCGTCGGGTTCTTCAGCAGGGCGTGCATGCGCACCTGGCCGAGATCGTTGTAGACAACTGGCGTGCGGACCGCCGTCCCGTTGTCCACGAGCGTCTGGACGTCGGAGAAGAGCGGCGTCCCGAACTCGGTGGGCTTGCTCCCCTGCGCGCCCAGGATCGAGTCGATGACGAGAAAGGCCGGTGACGCCCCGGTGCGCGTCAGGTCGCTGGCGCACGACGCCATTCCCATGGCGCTCGTGAGGACGAGGGCCAGGCCGGTCGCGGTTCGGAATTGGAAGATGCTGCGCATGACGTGTTCTGCCCCTAGGCCTTCGTGATCCGCGGCGTGATGAAGATCAGCAGTTCGCGACTCTCGTCGTTCGTGACGTCGCGCTTGAACAGCCAGCCGAGCAGCGGAATGCGGTGCAGGACCGGAGTGCGATCCTCCACGTTCTGCTCGCGGCTGGTGAAGATGCCACCGATAACCGTCGTTTCGCCGTCGGTGACGAGCACGCTCGTGACTGCGCGTTGGGTGTCAATCGGCGGAATGCCGTTGACCGAGCGGCTGTAGTCGGGCGCTGCGTTCTCCAGCGTGATGCGCATGATGACCGTCCCCGAGGCGGTGATCTGCGGCATGACGCGGAGGGTGAGCGCTGCGTCCTTGAACGTGACCGTGACCGTGTTGTTCGCCGAGGTCTGCACCGGGATCTGCACGCCCTGGGTGATCTCGGCTTCGACGTTGTTCTGCGTCGACACGCGCGGTGTCGAGAGCAGCCGTCCCTTGCCGGTCCGCTCGAGCGCGGTCAGCGCCACGTCGAGGTTGACGGCGCCGTTGATCGAGCCGAGCGCCAGGCCGAGCGCGCTGGTCGCGCCTGGCGCGCGGAGGTTGACGCCGGTATCGGCATTGAGCGGCCCCTGTGAATCGCCGATGCGGCCGTTGACGCCGACGCTGTTCGGGAACGCCAGGTTGGTCGTGTTGCCGAGCGCCGGGCTCATCTGCCCGTTGATGCCCCACTGCACGCCGAGCGCCCGCGCGAAGTCGCGCGAGGTCTGGACGATCCGCGCTTCGATCTCGACCTGCGGCTGCGGCAGATCGAGCGAGGCGATCAGGTCATTGGCGGCGGTCAGCCGGTCCGCGAGGTCGCGGATGATCAGCGTGTTGGTGCGCTGGTCGACGTTGACTTCGCCGCGCTGTGAGAGCGCGCTCTTGGTGACGATCGGCACCAGGTCGGCGGCTTTCGCATAACTCAGCGCACGGGTCAGAACCCGGAGCTCGCCGGAGAGAGCCTGTGCCTCCGCGAGCTTGCGGCGCTGCGCCTCTTCGTCGGCGAGCACCGAGAGCGGCGCGATGCGAACCACGGTGCCGTCAACGGTGTACCCGAGCTTGTTGGCCTTGAGGATGATGTCAAGCGCCTGATCCCACGGCACTTCCTTCAGCGAAACGTCAACCGTGCCCTGAATCGTCGGGTCGATGACGATGTTCAGGCCGGAGATATCGGCGAAGGTGCGCAACACGGCGCGCAGGTCGGCGCTCTGGAAGTCGAAGGTGACCGGATGTCCGCTGAAGCGCGGCGCCGCCGGCTGCGCGGGCTGGGCCGGCGCGGGCTGGTTCGAGAGCGCCGCGACCGTCTGCGCGGCGGCCGTGCCGGTCGGCGCGGCCTGGCTCGATGCCGCCGGCGCCGCGGCCGCGGGGGCCGGAGCAATTGGCGAGGAAGCCGTTGGTGCCGAAGCGGCTGGTGACGCCGCGGCGGCCGGCGCCGGTGCCGGAGTGGGCTCCGGCGCGCCGACGACCGGGGCGGATTCCGTGTTGGTGGTCACCGGCGTTTCCTCGCGCACGGGGGCGGCCGGCGTGACGGCGACGGCGGCGGCCTCGGCGGCGCGCGTGAACAGCACCCGCAATTCCTCGCCGATGGTCTGGACCGTGTAGGGCATCTTGCGCGCGAGGTCGATCACGACGCGTGTCAGCAGCGGCTCCTGACGGTTCACGGCCACCCGCACGCGCTGCACGTCACCCTGGTTCACCGCGGTGGACGCCGGAACGCCGGCCACACCGACGTTTTCGAAGTCGAGCAGCACGCGCGCCGGCAGGTCGGCCACTTCTTCCACTCTCGACGCGACCAGCCGGCCGTTCCCGGTCAGCGCAATCGCGGTTCCATTGGAGAGCGCCATCGGGCGAACCGCCATGAGGCGCGTCGCGATTTGGGCCGGCTGAGACTGCGCGACCTCACCCGAAGTCGCCTGGGCCGCCGGCTGACGCAGCAGCGCTGGCGCGGTCGGGCGTGCGAGTGCCGCACCGCTCTTCGTGGCGCGATCCACCTCGACGTAAATCAGGTTGCGCGACGCGCGGACGCGGTGGTTCGCCGGGCGATCGAGCGCCACGCGGACGCGAGCGACCGGCGCGCCATCAGGCGCGACCGCCGGCTCGAGGCGAACGCCGGTGACTGGCGGCTCGCTGACGGCGAGCGTGGCCGGCACTCCCTCGGTCCGCGCGTTGCGCAGATCGACGAACACGGTCAGCGGGTCGGGCTGGCTGGTGAGATAGGCCACCGGCTCGCTGGCCTCGATCAGCACGGTGCTGAGTGCGCCGTCGGCGCGCCCGGTAATGGCGCGGACGGCGGGGCCTTCGGCCGATGACGGCCCGCTGGCCGCGACGGTAACGGCTAGAAGCGCCGTCACCGGAGCGGCCGAAATCAGTCGGAGGTATCGACTGCGCATCACTTGTTGTCTCCACCACGAAGGAACTTGCGGACCTCGCGCTGCTTTTCGAGCGACAGCGGATCGTTCACCTGCTGCACGATCAGAACGAACTGCGGGGTAATCCCGCGGATGGTCCCGTCCGCCAGGCGATCGCCGGGGTGCACGGTGTACACCTTGCCCGACGGGCCGGCCACCATCGCGACCCAGGTGCCCTGGCTCTGAAGGATCCCCTTGACCGAGAGCTCGTCGGTGACGATGCCCGCGATCCCTTCCGCGCGCGGCGCGACCGCCGGCCCGGTGGGTTTCTTGCCGGTGTTGCCGAGCAGCGCGACGAACGGGTCGCGTCGTCCGTCGACCGCGTAGGCGTAGTTGGCGGGCGGCGTCGGCGGTGCCGGTGCCGTCGGAGCGGTCGGCGCGGGCGCCTGGGCCTCCGGGGCCGCAGGCTTGGCGCCTTGCGCCGGGGCTTGGGCGAACGCGGCCGGCGCGGACGCGAGCACGAGCGACGCGAGCAGGAGCTGGCGTGTCATTCGGTCTTCTGCGCCGGAGCGGCTTTCTTCGCCGGCGCACCTTTCTTGGTCGGAGCCGGCGGTGCGGCTGCAGGATCAACGAGCACGAACGTCGTCGCGGTGCACGAGACCTGGATGGTCGCGGACGGCGTCGGCGTCTCCTTCGCTGTGATGGCGAGCGCGCCGACGTTGATGATGCGCGGGAAGCGGCTCACCCGATCGAGGAACGCGCCGAGGTTGTGGTACGTTCCCTCCAGCTCGAGGCCGATCGGCCATTCCGCGTGGATCTCGCGGGTTGCGATCGGCTGCGGACGGAACGCGCGAATCGTGAGATTCGACTGCGTGGCGAGCGTCTGAACGCGGCGCAGCAGGTCGCCCACGTCCTTCTCTTCCGGAAGGATCGGCTTGAGGGCTTCGAGCCGTGCCTCGAGCTCGCCGATCTGCGCCTTGAAGGCCGGCAGCTGGCGAGCGGTTTCGGCTCCCTTCTCGTTCTTCGCCTTCAGCGTGTCCACTTCCTTCTGCCGCGCCGCCATCGTCTGCTGCTGCGGCATCTCGTAGAAGTAATAGAAGGCGCCCGCGCCGGCGCCGGCGGCCAGCAGCCAGACGGCGAGCTGCCCGTACCACGGATACTTGTCGAGGCCGAGACTAGCCACGAGGGCCTCCCTTTGCGGCGCCGCGCGGCCGGTTCTTACTGGGCGGCTGCGGGGCCTGGTCGATGCCCGCCATCTGGAACGATCCACGGATGGTGAATTGAATCAGGTCCGGCGAGCCCGGCTGGCCGGATACGACTTCGCTCGAGAGAATTTCCACCGGCCGCTTGAAGTAGCGGGTCGCCTCGAGGTTGCCCACGAAGTCCGAGAGCGAGGTCAGCGTCAGGCAGCGTCCCTGCATCGTCACGTCGTAGCCGTCCTGGCGGAGCTCGGTGAGCCAGGTCATCTCGGGCAGGGAGCGGCTGATCTGATCGACCATGTGCACCGGTGCGGCCTGGCCTTTACGGAGCTCGTCGATCAGGCTGGCGCGCTGCTGGAGCACTTCGCGCCGCGCTTCGAATTCCTGCACCTGTTTCAGGATTCCGGCGAGGCGCTGCTCCTCGCGGCGGGCGTCGGTCAGCTGGCGTTCGATGCTGGCTGCCTCCTGTCCGAGCGCCCAGTAGCGCCAGCCGACACCAAGCGCGGTGAGAATCAGGATCAGGCTGCCGATGACCGTCATCTTCTGCGCCAGCAGCAGCCCCCTCGGGGCCGCCTTCGCCTGACGCCGTTCCGACGAGAGCAGGTTGATGCGAATCATCGGTCGCCCACTTTACGCAGCGCCAGGCCCACCGCCACCGCGGCGACCGGCGCCAGTTCCTCGGGTGAAACGGCGCCCAGCTTCGCCGGGTCGAGCCCCACCTGACGGAACGGATCGAAGGCCATCACTTCGGTGCCGAATCGAGCCGCGAGCGCTTCGGCGAACCCGTCGACGCGCGACGCGCCGCCGCTCAGGACGATGCGATCGATGCGGTCGTTCGAGGCCGTGGCCTTGAAGAAGTCGAAGGTCTTTTCGACCTCGAGCAGGATGTTGTCGGTCATCGCCTTCAGCACCGGCCGCGCATCGTCGTAGCTCGCGCCTTCGACGTCCTGCCCTTTCTTCAGCTGTTCGGCGAGCTCATAGGGCAGACCCAGCTCGCGCTGCACGGCTTCAGTGAAGGCGTTTCCTCCCATCGAGATGTCGCGGGTGAAGACCGACTGCCCGCCGTGGAGGATGTTGATGTTGGTCGCGCTCGCGCCGGCGTTCAGCAGCGCCACCGTCACGCCCGGCTCGAACCCGTAATTGACTTCGTAGGCGTTCTGCAGCGCGAAGGCGTCCACGTCAACCACCGCCGGGGTTCGTCCGGCCTGCGCGATGACGCTGGTGTAATCGGCGATCTTGTCCTTCTTGGCCGCGACCAGGAGCACGTCCATCGTCCCCTGTGGCGTGGCCCCGTTGGCCGGGGTCAGCACCTCGTAGTCGAGGTTCACGTCCTGGATGTCGAACGGGATGTACTGCTCGGCTTCCCAGTAGATGGATTCGGCCAATTCCTGAGCGGTCATGGCCGGCAGGGTGATCTTCTTGACGATGACGGAGTTGCCCGACAGCGACGCGGCAACGTCGCGGGCCCGGAACTGGGCGTTGGTGAAGAGCCGCCGGACCGCGTCGGCCACGGCCGCGCCGTCGATGATTGCGCCGTCGACGATGCTGTCCGGCGGAATCGGCTCGATGCCGATGGCGGTGACCCGATACCCCTTGCCAGCCGGCTTGAGCTCGATGGCCTTCACGGCACTGGACCCGATATCGAGCCCCATCAAGGTTTTGTTGCGGCGAAAGAACACAGCAGTCTCCGTTCCTGGTTCACCGGCCGGCAAGGGCAAAGCCGGTACCAGCTTGGCCGTAGCGCGGAAAACGACAGAATTGGCCGAAGACGGCCTGTTTCCCCGTGGTGAAGCAAACGCTGTCCACCCCGACAATAACAAATTTGCAATCGAATGACGAAATTTGCGTACCCTGCGATCCCGCCATATTATTCACTCGAAGGCACTTATCGGCGCCGACTCGACTCTTTGCAGGGGGGACGCGCGAAACCTCGGCAAAATGCTGTGCAAGACTGTCTCTGCCGTTTTTGAAAGCGGATGGCGTGCGCGGCGGGTATCGAAGCCTCATGACCACCGCGCGAAGACCCGAATCCGACCCTGTTGGGCTCCCTGGCGAACCCCTGCGGGACCACGGCAAGTGATGAGAGCGGCTTGACTTCCGGGACCGCTCCGGTCTTGCAATCCGTGGCGTCCCGGCGTATCATTTCGGTTTGCCGTGCCCCAGATGGGCGCGGTCAGGATCCGTACTCAGGACTCGTTCATGCCTACTTACGTTGCGACCCCGACGAGCGTGACCAGCCGCTGGCACCTCATCGATGCCGAGGGCCAAGTCCTCGGCCGCGTGGCCAGCCACGCCGCTCGCCTGCTCCAGGGCAAGCACAAGGCCACCTATACGCCGTTCATCGACACCGGCGACCACGTCATCATCATCAACGCCGCGAAAGCGCGGCTGACCGGCCGCAAGGAAGATCAGAAGATCTACCACCGCCACAGCGGCTACGCCGGCGGACTCCGCGAGGAACGGGCCCGGGTGGTGCGCGAGCGCAATCCGCAGCGGCTCATGGAAGAAGCGGTGCGCGGGATGCTCCCCAAGTCCCGCCTGGGCGACGCGATGTTCCGCAAGATCAAGGTCTACGCCGGCGACGCCCACCCGCACAAGGCCCAGCAACCCACTCCGTTCGAGGTCGCATAACACTTGGCTGCTACACAGTTCTACGCTACGGGGCGCCGCAAGGAAGCAACGGCGCGCGTGTTTCTCCGTCCCGGCTCCGGCTCGATCACGATCAACCGCCGCGGGTTCGACAACTACTTCCCTACCGAGGCGCTGCGCGTCCAGGTGCAGGTGCCGCTGGTCCTCACTGAGGTCGCCGGTCAGTTCGACGTGCTGGCCACGGTCAGCGGCGGCGGAATCGCCGGCCAGGCCGGCGCGCTGCGGCTCGGCATCGCCCGGGCGCTATGCGGGTTCAACGCCGAACTGCGTCCCCGCCTGAAGAAGGACGGTCTCCTGACGCGCGACGCGCGCGCCAAGGAGCGCAAGAAGTACGGCATGGCTGGCGCCCGCAAGCGGTTCCAGTTCAGCAAGCGCTAATCGTTCGTTTCTCGATTTGAGTGGCCTCGCACCAGTGGGGCCTTGACAATGACGTTGGAACGGGTCCCGCAGTGGCGGGGCCGGAATTTGGAGATCGCTTGACCCCGCTCGCGATGAAGGACCTGCTCGAAGCAGGCGCACATTTCGGCCACCAGACGAAGCGCTGGAATCCCAAGATGAAGCCGTACATCTTCGGGGAGCGCTCCGGCATTTACATCCTGGACCTCGGCAAGACCGTCAAGCTCTATAACGAGGCCGAACACTACGTGCGCTCGCTGGCAGCCGATGGCAAGACGATCCTTTTCGTGGGCACCAAGCGCCAAGCACAAGACGTCGTCGCCGAAGAGGCGGCGCGCTGCGGCATGTTCTACGTCAACGAGCGGTGGCTCGGCGGCCTGCTGACCAACTTCTCCACCATCCAGCGCAGTATCGCGAGGCTCCGGGATCTCGAGGCGATGGCCACCGACGGCCGTTACGAGTTCATGCCCAAGAAGGAGATCGCCCGCGCCGAGAAGGAGAAGCGGAAGCTGCAGAAGAACCTCGACGGCATCCGCCACATGGGCCGGCTGCCCGACGCGCTGTTCGTGGTCGACACCCGCAAGGAACAGATCGCCGTCGACGAGGCCCGCAAGCTGAAGATTCCGGTGATCGGCGTCGTCGACACCAATTGCGATCCCGACCAGGTCGACTTCGTCATCCCCGGCAACGACGACGCGCTGCGCTCGATCCGGCTGTTCGCGTCGCGCGTCGCCGACGCGGTGCTCGACGGACGCACCGAGCGCGAGTCGCAGATTGCCGAGCAGGCCCAGGCCGATGCCGAGGCTGCGGCGGCCGACGAAGCCAACCGCACCGTGCGCCCGGCCAACGTGCGCCGGCCGCAGCGTCCGGCGGAATCGCCCGTGCCGCAGGCCTGAGATCGTCACACGCACGAGAGCAAGGCGCCGGCCGCGGCAGGTTCGCCGAGCCGGCGCATTTTCTGTACAGGAGTCAAGGGGCAATGTCAGCGATCACGGCAGAGATGGTGAAGCAGCTGCGCGACAAGACCGGCGCAGGGATGATGGACTGCAAGGCGGCCCTGGCCGAGTCGGGCGGCGACATGGACAAGGCGATCGAGATCCTTCGCAAGAAGGGCCTCGCCTCGGCCGCCAAGCGCGCCGGCCGCGCGACCAACAACGGGCTGATCGGCCACTACATCCACATGGGCGGCAAGGTCGGCGTGCTCGTCGAGGTCAACTGCGAAACCGACTTCGTGGCCCGCACTGACGACTTCCAGACGCTCGCCAAGGAGATCGCGATGCACATCGCCGCGGCCGATCCGAAGTTCGTCCGCCGCGAGGACATCCCGGCCGACCTGCTCGAGAAGGAGCGCGAGATTTATCGCGCCCAGTTCGCCGGCTCGGGCAAGCCGGCCAACGTGATCGAGAAGATTGTCGACGGCAAGCTCGAAAGCTACTACGCGCAGGCCTGCCTCATGGATCAGCCCTCGGTCCGCGATCCGAACGTCACTATCCAGCAGATGGTCTCGGCCGCGACCGCCAAGACCGGCGAGAACGTCACCATCTCTCGCTTCTGCCGCTTCAAGCTGGGCGACAACGCCGAATAGGCTTCAGACTTCAGGCTCCAGGCTTCAGGCCAGCACGCAGCCACGCTGCAAGATCGGCCGTTTTCGGCGTGACACTGAGCTCTTCCTGAAGCCTCAAGCCTCAAGCCTGAAGCCTTGCCCGTATAATCTTGTCCCGTGTCCGACGCCGCTGAACCCACCTACAAGCGCATCCTCCTGAAACTGTCCGGCGAAGCCCTCATGGGCGATCAGGCCTACGGCGTCGACCCCGCGGTCACGACTCGCATCGCCCACGAGGTTGCGGCCATTCAGGCCCTCGGCGTGCAGACCGCCATCGTGATCGGCGGCGGCAACATCTTTCGCGGGCTCGCGGCAAGCGCGCGCGGGATGGACCGATCCACCGCCGACTACATGGGGATGCTGGCGACGGTCATCAATGCCCTGGCCCTCCAGGACGCGCTCGAGCAGCATGGAATCCCGACCCGCGTGCTGACGGCGATCGAGATGCGATCCGTCGCCGAGCCCTTCATCCGCCGCCGTGCCATCCGCCACCTCGAGAAGGGGCGGGTCGTCGTCTTCGCGGCCGGCACCGGTAACCCGTATTTCACCACCGACACCGCCGCGGCGCTGCGCGCGATGGAAATCCGCGCCGAGGTGATCCTCAAGGCGACCAAGGTCGATGGCGTCTACTCCGCGGATCCGGTGAAGCACCACGACGCCGAGCGCTACGAGCAGATCTCGTACCTCCAGGTGCTGCAGCAGCGGCTGCAGGTGATGGACGCCACCGCGATCTCGCTCTGCATGGACAATAAGCTGCCGATCGTGGTGTTCAACATGAACGAAGCGGGCAACATCCGCCGCGTCGTGATGGGCGAAGCCGTCGGTACGACGGTCACCGCATAGGACGAGGGTTCAGGGCATGGATGTCAGCGATCTCAAAGGGCTGTTCGCGGAAGTCAAGAAGCGGATGGACGGTCACATCGATTTCGTGCGCAAGGAGCTCGCTCAGGTGCGGACTGGCCGCGCCACGACAGGGCTGCTCGACGGCGTGTTCGTCGAGGCCTACGGCAGCAAGATGCTGCTCAACCAGGTGGCCGGCCTCTCCATCCCCGAGCCGACCATGATCATTGCCCAGCCGTTCGACAGCTCGCTGATGGGAGCGATCGAGCGCGCCATCCGGTCCTCCGACCTCGGCCTGAACCCGGCCAACGACGGCAAGGTCGTGCGCATACCGATCCCGTCGCTCAACGAAGAGCGCCGCAAGGAGCTGTCGCGCCACGTCCACAAGATGACCGAGGAAGGCCGCAATCACGTGCGCACCGTCCGTCGCGACGCCAACGATCGGCTGAAGAAGCTGCTCAAGGATCACCAAATCTCCGAGGACGACGAGAAGCGGGCGCTGGCCGACGTGCAGAAGGCCACTGACGAACACATCAAGGCCATTGACGATCTCCAGAACAAGAAAGACGCGGAGCTCCTGGGACACTAGCGTGAGCTACTTCTCACACCTCGAGTGCGCGTCTGGTTGTGGCGCGGGGCCTTTCAACCCGTGCGACCGCCACTTCCTCTGCCCCTCTTGCCAACTGCCGCTCCTCGCGCGCTACGATCTCGAGGCCGCCAAGAGCTGGTCCCGCGGCTCGCTGCCTGGCCGCGCCGCAAACATGTGGCGCTACCGCGAGCTGATGCCGCTGCTGCCCGGTGACGAGCCGGTGACGCTGGGCGAAGGTTTCACCCCGTTGCTGCACGCGCGCCGCCTTGGCGCGTCGATTGGGCTCGAACAACTCTTCATCAAGGACGAATCGCTCAATCCGACGAATTCGTTCAAGGCGCGCGGCCAGTCGGCCGCGATCACTCGCGCCAGGGCGCTCGGCGCCATAACCATTTCCCTCCCGACAGCTGGCAACGCTGGCAACGCCGCCGCGGCCTACTGCGCGGCCGCCGGGCTCGAGTGCCAGGTGTTCATCCCCAGGGACGCGAAGCAGCCATTCATCGACGAATGCCGCCTCTACGGCGCCGCTGTCACCCTCGTCGATGGCTTCATACCGGATGCTGCCCGCGTAGCCACCGAGCGCGGCAAGCCGCTCGGCTGGTACGACGTGTCGACGCTGAAAGAGCCCTACCGGGTCGAGGGCAAGAAGACGATGGGCTACGAGCTCGCCGAGCAGTTCGGCTGGCGGCTGCCGGACTGGATCATCTATCCGACCGGCGGCGGCACCGGCATGGTCGGGATGTGGAAGGCGTTTGCGGAAATGGAGGCGATCGGCTGGATCGAACCGGGCCATCGTCCTCGCATGGTCTCGGTCCAGGCCTCAGGTTGTGCGCCGATTGTCCGTGCCTACAACCAGGGCGTCGAGAAAGCGGTGCCGTGGGAATCGCCGCATACCACGGCCGACGGTCTCCGCGTGCCGCGGGCGATCGGCGACTTCCTGATTCTGAGGGCAGTACGGGAGAGCGGCGGCACCGCGGTGGCCGTGGACGATGCGGAACTCGTCGCCGACATGCTCGCGATCGGCAAGCTCGAAGGCGTCAGCGCCGCGCCCGAGGGGGGAGCCGCACTTTCGGCGATCCGCCGCCTCACGGCCGCCGGCGACATCAAGCCCCACGAGAAGGTCGTGCTCTTCAATACCGGTGGAGCCCTGAAGTATCTCGACGTACTTCCTTAGCAGGCTCCAGGCCTGGAGCGTATTCCCCGAAGGAGATCCCGATCGCGCGGCCGGTAGCGATCAGGTCGTAGTCGAGTGGTACGGTGCGCGTCCTCCCCACCACATCGGCGAGCGGTACCGGGACGATGTCGGGAGGGTGGTTCGCCACCATCTTGCCGAACACGCCGCGCTTGAGCAGTTCGACGGCCTTGCCGCCGAGGCGTGTCGCCAGAACCCGGTCGAAGGCAGTGGGCGTGCCGCCACGCTGCAAGTGGCCGAGCACGACGCAGCGCGCCTCCTTCCCCGCCATCCGTTCGAGGGCCACGGCAACTTGCGCGCCGACACCGCCCAGGCGCTCGACGTGCCCGGCCCGCGCCGCTTCGAGCAGCACGGCTTCCCCGCCGATCGGCTTGGCTCCCTCCGCGACCACCACGATGCTGAACTTGGCGCCGAGCCGCTCGCGCTGCCGGAGGTGCTCGGCGACTCCCTCGAGGTGATACGGAATCTCGGGCATGAGAATGATGTCCGCGCCGCCGGCGACGCCGGCATGCAATGCGATCCAGCCGGCGTAGCGGCCCATCACCTCGACCACCATCACCCGCTTGTGCGCCTCCGCCGTCGAGTGGAGGCGGTCGATGGCGTCGGCCGCGAATGCGACCGCGGTGTCGAATCCAAAGCACGTGGTCGTGCCGACGATGTCGTTGTCGATCGTCTTCGGCACGCCGACAATCGGAATGCCCTTGAGATAGAACTGATGCGCGATGGCGAGCGTGCCGTCGCCGCCGATCGCGACCAGCGCGTCGAGCCGCATCGCCTGAAACGTCTCGACGACCTTGTCCGAGTAGTCAGCCTTGCCTTCCGGAGTGTCCGCCGGGTACTCGAACGGATTGCCGTGATTGGTGGTTCCGAGAATCGTGCCGCCAAGCCTGAGGATCCCGGTGACGTCGTGCGGCGTCAGCGGCCGGGTGCGGCGCGGGTCCAGCAGGCCATCGAAACTGTCTTCGAGGCCGACGACCTCGATGCCGGAATTGCAGGCGGCCTTCACCACCGCGCGAATGACCGCGTTCAATCCCGGAGCGTCGCCGCCACCGGTCAGCACTCCGATTCTCCGAACTGACATCTCGAGGACTATAGCATCCGGTTGCGACGCTCCCCGGCGATGTCGCCGCAGGACTTGAGCGAGCGATGCAGTGACTGCGTTTGCGCGTTCGTGACGCGTCACGTT
This sequence comes from uncultured Acidobacteriota bacterium, assembly GCA_963709325.1. GTDB lineage: Bacteria > Acidobacteriota > Vicinamibacteria > Vicinamibacterales > UBA2999 > VFZN01. The sequence continues at coordinate 86,039 of CAVPVV010000004.1, forward strand.
ACTGGCGTTGCGAGCTACGAACCGGCGGTCGCCGAGCCGGCGCGAAGCTTCGGATAAACCGCAGCAACTCATGCTATAGTTCGGTCGGTCGTCTTGCGGGGTTCCCAGCCCCCTTCGGACCAAACCACCAATCGCCGCTCCCCCGCGGGTGAATGAAAGGACGTGCGTGATGTTGGTGTGCGCGAGATCTGTACGACGGTCGCTGGGTGCCGTACTGGCCGTCCTGTGCATCGGTACGGCGAGCGCCGTCGCCGCGCCTGCGTCTCCCTTACTCGGTCAGCCGGCCGTGGCCGGCCCGCGGGTGACACTCACCTGGTCGGCATCGCCAGGCGCAGTCGGCTATCGCCTCGCCATCGGCGCGGTTCCGGGTCGCGAGGACTACGCTCGCATCGTCGGCAACGTGACGACGGTGAGCTTCACCGCGCCGTTCACCGGGACCGGCTACGTCCGCGCCCAGGCGTTCGACGCCAGCGGATTGAGCGCGCCGTCCAACGAGGTGGTCCTGACGGTCACGACGATGACACCGGTGCCGTCCGCGCCGGTGAATCTCGAGGCGGTGCTGGTCGGTCGCAGTGTCGCCCTGTCGTGGGCTGCCGGCCAGGGCGGCGGACCGCCGCTCGGAGTCCTCGTTGAGGCCGGTACTGGCCCGGGCGCCGCGAACATTGGCCAGGTTCCGGCACCCCTCTCCACATCGGTGACGGTGTCGAACGTCCCGCCCGGAACATATTTCGTGCGGGTGTACGCCATCAACGGCAGCGGCCGCAGCGCCGCGTCCAACGAAGTGCGGGTAGACATGCCGGCGGGCGGCGGTTGCAGCGCGCCAGCGGCAAGCGCGCTGTCGGTCAGCACCAGCGGCCGGGACGTCGCGATGAGTTGGGCGGCCGTCACGGGGGCGGCCGGTTATCGCCTCGACGTGGCGTCGGCGTCGAGCGGCGCGATCGTGTTCACGCAGACGTACGGCGCGGGCACAACCACGTTGAACGCGTCGAACGCGCCGCCGGGCGATTACCACGCTCGAATAATCACCTTGACCGCATGCGGAGCCGAAGCGGCCTCCGAAGTGGTGTCGTTCAGTATCACGAGCGCGTCAGGCGGCGGACCGCGCACGCCGGACCCGGGTCCCGGCCAGCGGCTGCCGCTCCCCGACATGTCGAGCGTGGTCACCGCCATCGGCAGCGCCTATCGCGGCGATCTCCTCAACTCGTGCGTGGACCACGGCGGCAATAACACCTGGCTGTTTCGTCTCGTAGGAGAACTCCGCCGGCACGACACGCGGTGGGGTCTCAACTGGAAGCGCGGGCGCGTCGGCGACATGTCGCAGGACGTCGTCACCTACAACTACAGCGCCGATCCCGACGAGGGGACGACCAACGTGTACATCCTCGACGTCATCTCGGGGCACTGCGGGAACAACCCGACGGCCGGGTGGACCGACGTGACCGAGGTGACCGTTCGGTCCGGCACGATTGGTCGCTGGACGCTGCAGCCTTACATCGGGTCGGGGAGAACACCCTAGGGGGGAGAACAAGGCAGAAGGCAGAAGGCGCAAGGCAGAAGGTGCGCGAAGGAAATTCCGGGGTTTTGAAGAAACTGTGCGGCCAACTGTGCAGTTTGCCGCATAATCTGACGGTTGGGGTAGCCCTTGCCTGGGGCTTTTGGGGGAGCCACATTTACGATGAAACAGACACGTTCGCTCACGCTAGCGGCACTTGCCGCCATCCTGTTTACCGCTTCGATCGCCTCCGCGCAGGACAAGCCGGTTGTTAGTGTCAGCGTTGCTGGCACGTCGGTCACTCTCGGGTGGACGTCGGTGGCCGGTGCCAGCGGCTACCGCGCCGACCTCGGCACCTACTCCGGCGGCAGCAACGTGTTTGCCGGCAATGTCGGTCCCATCCTCGGGGGGACGGTTTCCCTCGGCAACAACGCCACCTACTTCATCCGCATTACCCCGATCGGCGCCGGGACCGTGTCTGACGAGGTGAGCTTCAACATCGGGACGCCTCGTCCCGGCATGCCGCAGAACTTCACGGCGGCCCTCAACGGCTCGACGCTCGTCTTCGCGTGGGCTGCGCCGGCCAGCGGCGGCGCTCCGACCAACTACGTCCTCCAGGCCGGGACGCAGTTCAACCTCTCTAACCTCGCGCCGGGGATCGGCGTCGGGAACACCGTCACGTTCACCGTGCCGAACGTCGGCAGCCTGCTGGGGCAAGGTACCTATTTCGCGAGACTGCTCGCAACCAACGACGGCGGCGTGTCCGATCCATCTGACGAGGCGGTCTTCACTATCGGCGATATCCCCGGTGTTCCGACGCCCGCAGCTGCTGTCGTCAACGGCGGCGCCGTCACCCTTTCGTGGACGCCCCCGACCGGCGGATCGGGCGTGACCGCGTACGGCATCGAGGCGGCCTACGGCCACTATGTATTGCTGCCTGCGAGGGGAACGGTGGACGGCAATACGACGTCGTTCACAGCGAATGGTCTCGTCCCCGGGTCGTACTACTGGCGCGTGCGCGCCTACAACGGCAACACTCCGGGCGGCGTATTCGGCACTGCCTCCTTCCACGTCGGCAATCGGCCGCCGATGTGGAGCGGTCCGCGGACGGCCGATCCGCGTATCGGGCGCGCCCTGCCGCGTCCGACCTACGGCCAGGCTGTCGTCACTGCGATTGCTGGAGCCTATGCCGGCGACCTGAGGAACTCGTGCCGCGAGTTGGGCGGCAACAACCAGTGGTTGTTCAAGCTCGTACGCGAGTTACGCCGAATCGATACCCGCTGGGGCCTCAACTGGAAGCGCGGCAATGTCGGCGATATGTCGCAGGACGTTGTAGCCTACAACTGGGGCACCAATCCCGACGAGGGCACCGTTGACGCCTACATCTGGGACACCATCGGGGGCCACTGCGGTTCGAGCCCGAGCTGGAACTGGGGCGACGTCACCGGCGTGACGCTCAACAGCGGTACGACGATGCGCTGGACGCTCCAGCCCTACATCAACGCCAACTACCAGCCGTAGACGCGAGCGTCCGTGAGATGCCGAGGCCGGTTCCACTGGGAGCCGGCCTCATTTGTTAAAATAGGGTGTTTGGCTCGAATTTTCCTTCCGCTCGCCCTCCTTCTCCTGCTCGTTGCTCGTCCCACAGCCCAGACGGTTCCAGCGGAGCTCCTCGACGTCGCCGACGCGGCATCCCTGGTCGTGACCGGGCGTGTCCAGAGCGTCGCGGCGCATCGGGAAGCCGCTGCCATCTACACCTATGTCGAGGTGGCTGTGGCACAGGTCCTCAAAGGTGGCATTAAGCCCGGCACCATCGTCATCAAGCAGCTCGGCGGGACCCTTCCCGACCTTGGGTTGTGGATTGCCGACCAGCCGAACTGGAGCACCGGTGAGGAGGTCCTGCTCTTCCTCAGCGTCCGCCCGCGCGATGGCACGCTGACGACGACCGGCCTTTCCCGCGGTAAGTGGCAGGTGTTACCCGACCTGCAGACCGGCGGTCCAGCGGCGGTGAACGGCAGCCTCCGCGTGCCGGTGAACGAGAGTCTGTCGGCGGCTGTCAGTGCCTCGGTGCTACATGCGGAGAACTTCGTCAGCGCGCCGCCGGAGTTGGTGAGCCGAGCTCAATCGTTCACGTTCATCCCCGGCTACCAGGGACACCCCGCGCGATGGCATGAAGTCGACGATGGGGCGCGGATCGCCGTGGACTTTCAGGGCAACACCGACCTGAGTGTGCTCGACGCGGCAATCAGCGGCTGGAACGGCGTCGGCACTCGGCTTCAGCTGCAAAGGGCCTCCGGTTTCACCGCGCCGGCGTCGGGGTGCACGGACTTCCGGGATCGAGCCTCGATCGCGTTCTTCTGGAACGATCCCTGCGCCGAGGTGCCAGACGACGGCGTCACCTTCGGCTATGGAGGCGGCTATTTCACGCCGGGATTGCAGAAGACCGTCAATGGCGTCGTGTTTGATCGCTACCTCGAAGGATTCGCGATTCTCAACCAGGGCGAGCCGCTCACCTCGAGGGCTGATTGCCGCACGGATGCTGCGCTGCACGTCCTCGGCCATGCCATCGGGCTCGGCGATTCGGATCAGTCGAACGCGGTGATGTCGCGCACCTTGCGAGCGTCGTGCGCCGGGTTGGCGCAAGACGATCGCGACGGCCTTGGATTCATATACCCGCCGGTCGCAGGCGGCGGCGGGACACCGAACCCGCCGACCGCGCTCACCAGCTCCGTGGCGCTGGACACGGTGACGCTGTCGTGGACGCCCGCAGCCACCGGCGGCACGGCGCAGAACTACATCATCGAGGCGAGCAGCCAGTCAGGCGGGCCACTTATCGCCGTGCTGACTACGACGAATGCCTCCACGACGCTCGTCGTTGGCGGCGTGCAACAGGGCACGTATTACGTCCGGGTCCGGGCCCACAACGTGCTGGGCACCAGTGCGCTGTCACCCGAGACCGTGGTCAACGTCGGCCCGTGCAGTGCTCCCGGCCCACCGACGAATCTCGCCTACACGCTCGCCGACAATCTGGTCACCCTGAACTGGACGCCGCCAGCGAGCGGCGTGACGCAGGGTTACTGGATCTACGCCGGCACGGGCCCGGGCCTGTCGAATGCGCTGGTCACGTCGATTGGTTCGACCTCGACGTTCTCGGGCTACGGCGCGCTCGGTACCTACTACGTGAGAATTGCGGCGCGGAATTCCTGCTCGACTGGCCCGGTGTCGAGTCCCGATTTGCAAGTGGTGGTTGCGGCGTGCACCGCCGCGCCCGTTGCGCCAGCGAACCTTCGTTGGACCCGCAACGGCAACGTTGTGACCCTGGCGTGGGATGCGCCTACGACCGGCATTCTTCCGTCTCGCTACGTGATCGAGGCCGGCAGCGCGACTGGCGCGCACGACCTGCTGGTGTTCCCGACCGCCAACAATACGACCAGCTTCACGGCGTCGGCCGCGATCGGCACGTACTATGTCCGCGTCAAGGGCCGCAACAACTGCGGCGACAGCGTGGCATCGAACGAAGTGATCGTCCACTGAGGCTTAGCCCCACAGCTGCACTTCAGTTGCGGATGCCTCCGGCTCAAACTCCCCCGGACCATGCCGGTTCCGTTCGGATCAGCGAGCTGGTCGATACTCGCTCAAGTGAATTGAGGGGTTAAAATAGGAAGCCGATGCGGTTTGTCTCTGCCCTGATCGCCTGGGCCGCCGTTGTCGCGACGATGGGCGGCCAGCAGCCGGCCGCGGTGCCATCCGCCTCGGCTGACGCGACAACGTTCAACCGCGACGTTGCAACCATCTTCCAGAAGCACTGCACCGCCTGTCATCGCCCGGGACAGATGGCGCCGATGTCGCTCCTCACCTACGAGTCGGCGCGTCCGTGGGCCCGCTCTATCCAGCGGCAGGTGACGGCGCGGACGATGCCTCCGTGGGGGGCCGATCCGTCGGTCGGAACCTTCTCGAACGACCCAAGTCTTTCCGCATCCGAGATCGCGACGATCAACAAGTGGGTGACGGATGGCGCGCCGCGCGGTGACTCGGCCGCTCCGCAGGCTCCTGAGTACAACGAAGGGTGGCAGATCGGAACACCCGACCTGGTGCTCTCGATCCCGAAGCCGATCGCGATCCCCTCCAAGGGGACCGTCGACTACTACTACATCGAAGTCCCGACCGGCCTGACTGAGGACCATTGGATTCAGGCCGCGGAGATCCGTCCGACGAATCGCAAGGCGGTGCACCACTCGCTGGCGTTCGTGAAATCGCCGGGGCTCGCCACGCCACCGCCGGTGCCGCGCGGCGACGGCACGAGTTGTAATGAGGATTTCTGCGGGGACATCGAGCAGCACGACGCCCGGATGGGCCCGATTCTCGCGGCGCTCGCGATCGGCACCAATCCCGAGGCGTACCCCGCCGGCACCGCGAAGCTGCTTCGTGCCGGGTCCGTCCTGACGTTCCAGATTCACTACACGCCGTACGGCGAGGAGGGTTCCGACCAGATCGGTATCGGTCTGGTGTTCGCGAAGGAGCCGCCCAAGGTGCAGCTCAAGATGGTGCCGTTCTCGAAGCAGGGCTTCACCATTCCTCCGAAGGCCCCCAATCACGTCGTCGAAACCTGGCTGGAGTTCAAGAAGGACGCGGCAATCTGGAGCATCGGGCCGCACGCGCACCTGCGCAGCAAGAGCTGGTCGATCGAGGTGGTCGATCCAGACGGCCAGCGGCGGCCGGTGCTCGCCGTCCCCGCGTTCGACTTCAACTGGCAGCTGGTCTACAGGCTCATGGAACCGATGCCGGTGCGCGCCGGCAGCAAGCTCCATGCAATCGGCGTGTTCGACAACTCGGCGAACAACAAGAACAATCCCGATCCGAACGCGGAAGTGAAGTGGGGCAACATGACGACCGACGAGATGATGTTCGCGTCGATTGTCTACAGCATCGGCTCACGCAGTTCCCCGACCGGCGCCAGGTAGGATCATTCCTCTCCCAGCCACGCGTGGAAGGTGTAGTCGGAGCGGACGTAGCGGGCGCCAACCGCATCGTAGATCCGCACCGTCGCGATGTTGTGGTTCTGGGTCTGGGTCTCGGTGACCTCGCCGCTGGCGTGGTTCTGGGCGGCCAGCGTGCGAATCAGCCCGGCGTAAGCGCCGGGCTTGTCCCTGCGGCAGGCGCCAAGGCTCCCCGACCACAGTGTGATTCCGGCACCTGACGACACGGGTTCGACGCGCCGCGTGCTGGCCCACCCGTGCAGCCCGCCTTCGCCGTTTTCGGCGACGACGACGCGGTCGGCCATGCGTCCGAGACAGCACTGTCGGGCCCACTCGAGATAGAACGCGGCGCTCCGCTCCGATGGCAGGTGCGGATCGAGGTGGAAGCGACCTCGGAAACCGCGGTACGCGTCCTCGGTGATCGCCAGTACCTCGTCGAGATCGCGTGGCACGAACGCTCGCACCCGGCCGACCTCCCGCACCATGGTTGGCGCGGGTCCTCGCGGGTGCGTGAAGTAGGTGACGAGCGCGTCCATCAAACGGAAGCCCGCCGATTCGAGCGCCGCCACGGCGTCCATGTCGGCCACGTCCACGCGCGCCGCGACGTGCCTGATGCCTGTTTCGCGAAGTCGATCGAGGCTCGCCTGAATGGCCTCGGTGAGCGCCGCCACCGACGCGGATGGTCCGCGCAGCAGCCAGTCGATGCGGGCCATCGGCACGCCGAAGAACTGCGTGTCCCACTCCAGCCGCCGGCAGAGCGCGATTGTGGCCGTGTCGGCTTCACCAGCCAGTATCCCGATGTGCCCCGGCGCGGTCTGGCTGTGCGCGATCTCGCGCTCCATAATCGTGTGCTGCCGGGCACGCGACCAGACGCGATAGTCTCGATACGGTTTGAAGGGATAGAGCGCCGCCAGACGCTCGACTACCGGAGCATCGTCGGCGCGCAGATCTCGGGCACCCACTCGGCTGCCATGATAGCGCCGTTTGGTAGAATCGACCCGCGCATGAGCTCACGAGTGCTGGCGCTCGACTACGACGGCGAGCGCGTCACGTTCGATGTCGAAGGCGATACCGCGTGGGGCGAGCCTGGCGTCCTGCTCGATCGCGACGACAACCTGGCGGCTGGCCGTCCCTGGGCCGCGGCCGGATTCACGGTGGAGCCGTTTCTTGCGCCCGCCGATTACGACCGGCTCGTCGCCGGCATCCAGGCGATTCTCGTCCGCCGCATCACTGGTGCCGGCATCACGGTGCCGGACGATTTCACGCTGGAGCGGTACCACGACGTGGTTGCCACCGATGCGGCGCACCAGGCGGTCTCTGATCAGGGCCCGTGGTGCCAGCTGGTAAGCGATCTTCCCGTGCCGGTCGCGTCGATCGACGCGCGGATCAGCGAGATTCTCGGCGTGCCGGTGTCCACCGCCCCGCCGCACGCGGAGTTCCCGGAGCACTTCTGCTTCCGGGTGGTTCGTCCCCGAAGCCGCGACAACAATCCGCCGCATCGCGACGTGTGGCTGGATCGGCTCCGTCACGCCATCAACATCTACGTTCCGCTCGCGGGGAGCTCGGCTCAGTCCTCGCTGCCGCTGGTGCGCGGCTCGCACCGCTGGCCGGAGTCGGAGATTGAGCGCACCGTGAGCGGCGCCCGCGTCAACGGCATGGTCTACACGGTGCCGTCAGTCGTCGGCGCGGCCCATCCTCTCGCGCTGGAGCGGCCGGATCCCCGACCGAATCAGGTGCTGGTGTTCTCGCCGTACCTCATTCACGGCGGCGCCTACAATCAGCAGCGCGATCGCACTCGGGTGTCGCTCGAGATGCGGTTCTGGCGCGTCGCCTGATGGCCAAGCTCGCCGTCGTCATTCCCGTCTACCAGGCCGAGCCGACGCTCGATGCGCTCATGGCGGAGCTGGTGCCGGCGCTTTCCGCGCTGACCGCCGACTACGAGGTCTGGATGGTGGAAGACGGCAGCACCGACGCGAGCTGGGCGGGTATCGGGCGGCTGGCGGCGGCGAATCCGCGGGTCCGCGGGCTTCGCCTGATTCGCAATTTCGGCGAGCATGTCGCGCTCACGGCCGGACTCGATCGCGTTAACGCGGACTACGTCGTGATCATGGCCTGCGATCTTCAGGACGACCCGGCGGCGATCGCCCGGATGATCGACGAGGCGCGCCGCGGTGCGGACCTCGTCCTCGTCCGCCGCCTCAAGCGCCAGGACGCGTGGCTGAAGCGCCAGCTCGCCCGAGCCTTCTACGCCGTCATCTCGCTGCTCTTCCACATCGACTACGACTATCGCGTCGGCAACTTCCGCCTGCTCACCCGGCGCGGCGTCGAGTACTTCCGGCTGCACCGCGAGCGGATGCGCAACGTCAACGCAATCATGGCGCTGATGGGGCTTCGCACGGCGTTCGTGGATGTCACGCACCGCCCTCGCCGTCATGGGCGGAGCACCTACACGCTCGCCCGATCGGCGCGGATGGCCGCGAGCGTGATCGTCGGCTACTCGGATATTCCGCTGCTCGTCTCGGGAGCGTTCGGCGGCGTGCTGCTGGTCGGCGCCGTGCTGTGGGGGCTCTGGCTGGCGGCGCGAACCTCCGGCGATGCGTCGATCTCCGAGACCGCGCTGCTGGCCGCCACCGTCTTCGGAATTGGCGGCCTGATTCTCGTCAACCTCGGCATTGTCGGCGCTTACCTCGGCCGCGCGGCGCGCGAGGCGAAGGAACGGCCGATGTATTTCGTTTCGGAAACTGCCGGGCTTCGAAGCCCGACTGCCGAAGACGCGGGCGTCGAAACGAGGTAGTTGCGACGCGCGGCGGGTCGCCAGTCCTGATGCTCGCGGAAGACGCTGCCGCGGCACTCAGTTCGATCCGGCGGTCGTAGATGCGCTGCTCTCGATCGACGCCGCGTCCACGGCGTGGGAGAAGGCGCTGCCCAGCTTGGCCGAGCGCACGTTCTACGCGGCCCGGAAGGCGCTCGCCGATGCCGACTACGCGGACCTCCGCGGCACCCGGTTCATTCCCCCGGCTTCTGCAAAGGCTGCAAACGCACTGCTGCAGATACCCTCTGCGTGTAAAAGCACGGGGTCTTACAAAAGACCCCTGCTTGCCGCGGCAGTGTTCAACGCAGTTCGGCTGCCGGGGGTTCGCAGAGTGTCAGGACCTGGGTGATCAACTGGTCGATCTCGACAGGCTTCGGCACCGCTCGCATCGGTCCGAGTCTCCGCTGGATTTGCGACTGATCAGGGAACGCCGAGACCAAGATGACCGGGATATCGGCGATCTCAGCGCTCTGCAATTGGGCCTCGCGGAACGAGAACCCATCCATGCCCGGCATCATCAAGTCGAGCAGGATCAGGCACGGTCGGTGGTGTCTGGCGACTGCCAGCGCTTCCTCGCCGTCCGCCGCGGTAAGGACCTTGAAACCGAGCATTCCCAAGATGACCGCCAGAAAGGCGCAGGAGTCCTCGTCATCGTCCACCACCAACACGGGACCGGTCGCGTGCGCCATGGCGATGACGAGCAAGTGCAAGAAAACTGCCTCCTGCGCGCTTTTGCGCACGGCGTCATCGCAGAAGGCTGTCTGTCGGTGACCTGCGTTCCTGCGTCCACTCGTGCTGGCAGGTGCGACAGCGCATGCGCACCTGCATCGTGTCTGGTTTGCCGGGGGTGCTAGAGACGCTGACGGGATACGCGTCGCACGCGCCGCACTTCAGACAGACCATCGGAATCGGGGGCATCCCGGAAGGTCTGTCAGGCACGCGGGAGACTTTACCTCGGCAGTTGTCACCGGTTGTCAGAGTCCTTCTGTTCGACCCTTCGCCGGAACGGGTCGGCCGCGTGCCCCAAGCACATCCACGTATGTAGATACGCGCAAACCGAGGGCGAAAGCAGCCGTCCCGGTGGAGGAACGACGCGATCGAGGCGGAGCTTGGTGGGGCGTGAGCAGCTCAGTGCGGTGCAAACGCCGCTGGTGTCGGAGCTGGCGCGCTTGCAGATCATCACGGACAGCCTGGGTGCCGACGTAGTGGCGCGGGGCGTGCTCACCGGCAAGGGTCGCACGCGGGCCGCTGTGACGGCGTATCTCGCGGTGCTCGACCGTCAGCAGCGGTTGGCGCAGCTGCCTTGGCCTGTCTCGGCGCCAGCGCGAGGTGCCCAGCTTGGCCGACTACTTAGTGTCCGAGGACGGTGAGGGCGGCAAGTGAGGGAGCGCGTCGGAGTTGGCCAATTGCTGCGGCTGCGTGCCTGTCACGTCCCAAGCTCGCTGACAGGCACCGCACCGATACGTCACTGTCGTGTGCTGCCCATCGGAGCGCGCCGCTTCTGGTTCACCCTCTCGCCGGCAGGAGGGGCAGAGCGCAAAGAAACTCCACGCATCGAGCAATTGCATATTCCCGTCCGAAGTACAATGACACCATACCATACGAGAGAACATGAACAGACTTTGACGCGCTTTATTCATAGCAATGCCATGCACTGTTGCGAACGCGCGGCCCGCCGGCAGCGAGTGCGCACAGTGCATCGCACCGCGGTGTGCGCGGGAAGGGTGGGCCGGGCAACCGTCGAGACTGCCCCGGCTCAGTCCTGACGTGCTTTCAAATTAGGGGGGATTCGAGATGAAGAACGGGGACGTGGTTTGGAGAGCTGGCGGTGGCGTCGTGCGGTCGACGCAATTCTGGCGACGGTGCATGACGCGCGAGACGGCACGCGCTAAGCGCCCAGCGCTCGACGGGATGCTGCAGCGCTACATCCACCCCACCGATGCGTTGAAGCTCGAGACCCTCGAAACTGGTTCGTACTTGGTCACAAACCGGTCACAAAACGCAATCGAGCCGGCCGAGGATGGCCGGCTCAAAGACGAAGTGCGTGCTTGTGAAAGGATTTTGGTGGACGGCAAGGGGATCGAACCCATGACCTCCGCATTGCGAACGCGGCGCTCTCCCAGCTGAGCTAGCCGCCCACAGCCAGAACCTCTTCATATTACACCACGTAGGCAGTGCTCTCGGACGCCCTGAACCTCGTGTCTTTCACCCCCTGCGCTTTTGAACTATCGTGAGAGGACCGTGCGCAGCCTCGCATTCGTTCTGCTCGGTGCGCTGGCGCTTGCGCCTCGCCTCGCCGGCCAGGGGCAGGACCCAGCCGCACTCGCTGCGCGTATCCAGGCTCGCTACGCCACCATCAAGGACTTCCAGGGCGACTTCGTCCAGAGTTACGAGGGCGGCGTGCTGCGCACGAAGACGAGCGAGAGCGGAACGCTCGCGGTCAAGCAGCCGGGTCTGTTCCGGTTCGTCTACGCGAAACCGGAGCGGAAGGAGTTCGTGTCCGACGGCACTCAGATCTACACCTACCTGGTCGCCGACAAGCAGGTCATCGTCAGCCCTGCTCCGGGTCCCGGTGAGGCGACGACCCCGGCGCTCTTCCTCGCCGGCCGGGCCAATATTGCACGCGATTTCACGCCCACGGCGACGACGCTCGCGTCTGCCCCGCCGGGCTTGATCGCCCTAAAGCTCGAACCTCGTAAGCCCGATCCCGACTACCAGTGGTTTGCTGTCGGCGTGGATCCTGCTACCCTCCAGATCCGCCACCTGGTCGCCATGGACCGGCAGGGTGGGCGCTCGGCGTTCACGTTCAGCAATCTGAAGGAAAACCAGGGAATATCCGATAACACGTTTCGGTTCCGCATCCCCCGCGGTGTGGACGTGGTGAACAATGGCCCCCGTCAGCCGTAACCGTCGCCGGCTCTCCCGTTTGGCGGCCGTCACCGCCCTTGGGCTCTTCCTGCACGCGTGCGCGTCTTCGGGCGCGCTCGCGACGGCGCGCACCGCTGAGTCCAACCAGGACTACGACGCGGCAGTCGCCGCTTACACCGCTGCTCTTCGCAAGGAACCGAACAGCAAGGACGCGCGGCTGGGGCTCGATCGCGCGAAGATTCGGGCCTCGCAGGATCACTTCGCGCGCGGCCGTCGCCTCGTCGCGACCGGCAAGCTCGAAGAGGCGTTGATGGAGTACCAGATCGCCGCCGAGCTGACACCGGCCAGCGGCGACATCCAGACCGAGCTGCGCACCGTGCGTACGCAGCTGCGCAACCAGATCGCGGTTCGCGAGGACGGCAAGACGCGCCTCGAAGCGCTCATCGATCAGAGCCGGACTGCGCCGCTCCCCGGCACCGACCTCCCCGAAGACGTCACGCTGCCCGATTCGCTGGTGTTCCGCGACGCCAGCGCCCGCGACATCTTCTCCGCCATCGCCCGGTTCGCGAACATCAGCATCGTCTTCGACCCGACCTACCGCGATCAGGTGGTGTCGATCGACCTGCGCAAGACGCCGCTCGACCAGGCACTCACGTCGGTGACCAACGCGACGCGCACGTTCTGGCACGTCACCACTCCGCGGACCGTGACGATCATCCCGGACTCGCAGGCCAAGCGCCGCGAGTACGAGGAAGAAGTCGTCCGCACGTTCTACCTGAGCAACGCCGATCTGAAAGAGACGATCGACATCATGCGGATTGTGGTGGACGCGCGGCGGATCGCGGCGATGACGGCCACGAACGCGATCACCATCAAGGACACGCCCGAGCGGGTTGCGGCGGCGGGACGGATCATCAGCGCGATCGACAAGGCCCGGCCCGAAGTGGTGATCGATGTCGAGCTGCTCGAGGTCGATCGCACGCACCTCAACGAGTTCGGGCTCCAGATCGCCTCGCCCGCTACCAACCCGACCGGGATCAACGGGCAAGCTGACATCAACAAGGAAGGGTTCACGCTGCGGGACCTCACGAGGCTGACGCAGTCCGACGTCTACCTCACGAATCTTCCTGCTCTCTACTACCGGCTGCTCAAGACCGATGGCGCGACCCGCATTCTCGCCAACCCGCAGCTGCGGACCGCCGAAGGCGCGGCCGCGCAGGCGCGTTTCGGCGAGCGCGTGCCGGTGCCGGTCACGACCTTCGCGCCAATCGCGCAGGGCGGCGTCCAGACTCAGCCGATCACGTCGTTCAACTACGAGAACATCGGCGTCAACATCGACATCACGCCGCGCACCCATCACGATGACGCGGTGTCGCTCGCGGTGAAGGTGGAGCTGAGCTCGATTTCGGGGACCGGCTTCGGCGGGCTGCCGACCTTCGGCAACCGCTCGATCAACACCGTGATTCGTCTGAAGGACGGCGAGACCAACATGCTCGCCGGCCTGATTCGCGATGAGGAGCGCAAATCGCTGGCGGGCGTGGCCGGCCTGAGCGACCTTCCGCTGATCGGACGGCTCTTCGCTTACAACTCCAAGGAAACGAAAGAAACCGACATCATCCTGACGCTCACGCCGCACATCGTCCGGGTGCTGGACCTGACCCCGGTCGATCTCGCCGCGTTCCGGGTCGGGCGCGACGGCGCCAGTGGTGGCGTGGATCTGCCGCCGCTGCCCGTCCCTCCCGGACAACAACAGCAGCCGCCGCGGCCGCCGAATCCGCCCAACCCAGGCGACGCCGCGCAACCCGCCGGTCCTGTCCTCGCGCCGACCGTTCCGGGCACACCAGGCCCGGCAGCGCCGCTCAAGCCACCGCCACCACCGCCGACTCGCCCGGGCGGCAGCCGCAAGTACTGAGAAGCATGGAGTGAGTCACGCGCGGCGTCATCGTGCCGCGCGATGTCGTCTCTAGATCTTGCTGACGTCAGCGCCCAGGCTCTGCAGCCTCGGCACGAGATGGCTGTAGCCGCGTTCGACGGTTTCGAGCGGCTCCACGCGACTGAGGCCCTGTGCAGCAAGGGCGGCGGCAATCAGCGCCATTCCCGATCGAATGTCCCGGCTGTCGAGCGGCTTGCCGCGAAGGCGGCACGGCCCGGTGACGATGATGCGGTGGGGATCGCAGAGGAAGAGGTCCGCGCCCATGCCGCTCATCTGCTCGAGGGCGAACAGGCGCAGCTCGTAGAGCCAGTCGTGGACCAGCGTCGCGCCGTCCGCCTGCGTGGCGAGCACAGTGACGAGGCTCACGAGATCGCTTGGGAAGCCGGGCCAGAGGCCGGTGGTGATGCGCCCTGCGCCGATCAGCGCGCTCGGTCGGACGCTGAACCGATCACCGTCCTGGAGGCAGTCCACCTGCATTTTGCGCAGCACCGACGCGACCACCTCCATGTCCATCGGTCGCGCCCCGTAGAGATCGATCTCGCCGCCGGTAATGGCCGCGACGACCGCCCAACTCCCCGCTTCGATGTAATCGCCCTCGAGCCGCTTCTCGGCGCCGTTCAGCTTGATTCCGCCTTCGACGCGCAGCGTATGCGAGCCCTCCCCCTCGATCGCCACACCCATGCCGCGAAGGAACTGGCACAGTTCGACCACGTGCGGCTCGCACGCGGCATGGCGGATCTCCGAGATGCCCGGCGCCGCTGCGGCCGCCAGGAGCGCCGTCTCCGTTCCGGTGACTGACGCTTCTTCGAGGTAGATCGAAGCCGGTTTCAGGCCCTCGGGCGTCTCGAGCCTATGGCCGCTGCCCTCGACGACCCTCGCGCCCATGGCGGTGAGCGCGTCGATGTGAGTACGAATGCTTCGGCGCGCCGGGAAATCGCCGCCCGGCGGCGCGACGTACGCCTTCCCGAGCCGCGCCAGCAGCGGTCCGAGCAGGAGAACCGATCCGCGGAGCCGTCCGACGAGCCCGCTGTCCGGCTCGTGCTTCGACACCTCGCGGCACTGAATGCGCAGGGTCGTCGATCCGATGCCATTGACCTCGGCGCCCAGGTCCAGCAGCAGCCGGGCCATGACCTCGACGTCGGCGATGCGGGGGACGTTGGTCAGCACGCACGGCTGATCGGTCAGCAGGCACGCGGCGATCAGCGGCAGCGCCGCGTTCTTGTTGCCTTCGACGTCGATGCGGCCCTGGAGCCGGCGGCCGCCCTGGATGACGAGTGTGGACATGACGGGTTCGCTGGTTCTCGAGGTCCGCAGGGTTCTCGGGGTTCTCGGGGTTCTCGGGGTTCTCGAAGTTCTCGAGGTTCTAGGTTCTCACAGCCGGACGATTTCTTCCCGGAGTGTTACGCCGAACCGATCCTGGACCGCGGCCTTGCAGCGATCGATCAGCGCTGCGATGTCGGTAGCTGTGGCGCCACCGGTGTTGATGATGAAGTTGGCGTGCGTCGTCGACACGCGGGCTCCGCCGATCGCGCCGCCCTTCAGCCCGGCGCGATCGACGAGCGCACCGGCCGAGGGCGGGATGCCTTCCGGTATCCGGTCGCGTGAGGGATCGGGGTTCATGAAGATGCAGCCGGCGCTCGGCGACTCGAGCGGCTGGGTGCGTTTGCGAAACGCGAGCGACTCCCGCGCGACGGCACGGAGTCGCTCGGGATCGGCCCCTGGCGCGGCGCGGAACGCCGCCCACAGCAGCACTTCGCTCGAGCGCTTGAGTCGGCTGTCGTCGTAGCCGAACTCCATGCGGTCAGCAGGCGCCTGCAGGAGCTTCCCGTCAGGCCTGGCCAGCCTCACGCTTTCCACCAGGTCGCCGATGTTCACCTGTTTCCAGTGCGCGTTGCCGTAAATAGCGCCGCCCACCGTCCCCGGCGTCCCCGCCCACGCTTCGAGCCCGGCAAGGCCGCGATTGATCGTCCATCGCACCAGTCCGTTGATCGTCACGGCTGCATCTGCCTTGACGAGCTCCCGGCCAACCAAGGCGATCTCGCCGCCGCGAGGCCTGATCACCAGTCCGCGCACGCCGGCGTCGGGAATGAGCACGTTCGAGCCCCCACCGAGCACTCGAAAGGGCGCACCCTGGTGGCGAGCGATTTTGACCGCATCGACTATCTCGTCGCTGCTGCGCGTCTCGACGAGCGCGTCGGCCGGCCCGCCGACTTTGAACGTCGTGAACGGCGCGAGTCGAGCATCGGCGTGCACTCGATCGGCGCCGAACCGGGCGATCAGCGCGGCCACCAGTGCCGACGACCCGCTCACGACCGTGCCTCGCCGGCGCGCGCCGACAGCATCTGCGCCATCAATTCGCGTTCGCGCGCGATCAGGGCCGCCACCGCCTCGCGCTCCGTGCACCGGTCGAATTCGATGAACTCGCCCGGCGCCAGCTGTCCGGCGAGGCACAGATCAGCGGTAATGACATAGCCGATCTTCGGATAGCCGCCCGCAGTCTGCCGATCCGCCATCAGCAAGATCGGTTCGCCGGCGGCAGGCACCTGAATCGCGCCCATCGCCAGCGGCTCGGAAATCGGCTCGTCAGTGACCTGTCGCGGCAACGGAGGACCCTGAAGACGATAGCCCATCCGATTCGAGCGCGGAGAGACTGCGGAAGCTCACCGTCGTCAGAGCGCGCCAGGCATCGTCGCCGAACCAGCGCTCCTGCGATCCGGGCAGCACGCGCAGACGCGCACGTCCGGCGGTTGGGAGCGTCAATCCGCGGGCACGGACGGGGGGACGCGCGGGGGACTCGTTCACCGGCACGACGTCTCCGGCAGCCAGGGCACGGCCACTCACACCTCCCATCGCGCTCACGAGATGGGTGGCGCGGCTTCCGAGGACGGGCGCCGTCTGGATACCGCCACCGCCAACCGCCAGATAGGCGCGCGCGCCAGTGTGGCGTTTCCCGAAGCGCACCACCTGGCCCTGGCGAACGTGGAACGTGATCCCGGTCGGAACCGCGTCACTGTCGATGGAAACATCGAAGTCTGCGCCGCACACCGCCAGCGTAACCGGCACCTCCGCTATCAGCTCGGGACCGATCAGCGTGATCTCGAGCGCAGCCGCTTCCGGTTCGTTCCCGACCAGGTGATTGGCGAGTCGGTGCGAGAACACGTCCATCGGTCCGGCCACCGGCACCCCATCGAGCTGGTGTCCCCACCGTCCCAGGTCCTGGACGGTCGTGAGCAGGCCCGGCTTGACGATTCGCAGCCCCGAGGTGGTCATGCCGGAACGAACCTGACCGTGTCCCCCGCCGACAACAGGCTTGCCGGGTCGCGCGAGGGATCGAACATCGCACGATCCGTGCGGCCGATCAGTTGCCAGCCGCCAGGGCTGTCAATGGGATAGACACCCGTTTGCTGGCCAGCGATCCCCACCGAGCCTGCCGGTACCCGGTCCCGCGGCACACGATGCCGCGGCGCGGCGATCGCGGCCGGGACTCGGCCCAGATATGCGAAGCCAGGAACGAATCCGAGCATGTACACGCGATACGCGGTGCCGGCATGAAGGTCGATGACCTCGCGCGGCGAGCAGCCGGCGAACCGCGCCACCTCGTCGAGATCGGGCCCGTGCTCGCCGCCATACTGCACCGGTATTTCGATCACGCGCGCTTCCGGTAGCGTCGTGATGGTCTCGAGGGTTCGTCCCTCGACGCCGACGGCACGCTCGAGGGCCAGAAGGTCGGTCCGCAGCGGGTCGAAGTGCACACCGAGCGTCGCGTAGCCAGGAACGATGTCGCGGACGCCAGGCAGCTGACGGGCACGAAGGGCGTGTCCGAGCTCGACAACCCGCTCGTTCACCAGCGGATCGATCGCCGGTTCGAACTCGACCAGGAGCAGCGTGTCGCCGGCGAGGCGGACGTTCATGCCAGAGCCTTCAACAGCTTGCCGTGAATCCCGCCGAAGCCGCCATTGGACATCACAACGATGAGATCACCGGCCTGCGCTTCGGCGGCGACAGTCT
Organism: uncultured Acidobacteriota bacterium; assembly: GCA_963709325.1. Lineage (GTDB taxonomy): Bacteria > Acidobacteriota > Vicinamibacteria > Vicinamibacterales > UBA2999 > VFZN01. The sequence goes on from CAVPVV010000004.1 coordinate 104,128, forward strand.
GGACGATCGCATCGACGTCGGGCAAGTGCCGGGCGGGCACGCCGGCTGCGGTGAGATCGGCCACGAGCTCGGCCTCGGACAGTCGCTCGGACTCGGGAAGACTGGACCGGAAGACGGTGGCGATCACCACCCGATCGGCCTCGGTGAACGCCGTCGCGAAGTCCTGTTGGAACACGCGCCGGCACGACGAGGCAGACCGCGGTTCGAAGATTGCCCACACCCGCTGGCCGGGCGCGGCGCCGCGGACGGCGCGCAAGGTTTCGGCAACCGCAGTCGGATGATGCGCGAAGTCGTCATAGACGACGACGCCACGCTGCTGCCCCACCACTTCGAGCCGCCGCTTGACTCCGCGAAACGCGAGCAGGCCCTCGCGCAGCACATCCAGCGGCACTCCGAGATCGGTGCCGACTGCCAGGGCCGCCAGGGCGTTGCGCACGTTGTGAACGCCGGCCATTGGAATCTGAACCTCGCCCAGATCCGATCCGCCGCGCAGCAGCCTGAAGCGCGTGAGTGCAGGTTCGAGCGACACGTTCACCGCCCGCCATTCCGCGGATTCGGCGGTGCCGAACGTCTGGATACGGCTCCGCACGAGCGGTGTCAGCGCCGCCGCTTCCGGGCTGTCGACGCCGAGCAGCGTCAGTCCCCCGCGCGGGACGAGATTGACCAGCCGCCGGAATGCCAGCCGCACGGCGTCCAGGTCCGGATAGATGTCGGCGTGGTCGAACTCGATGTTGTTCACGACCGCGATGGTCGGCACGTATTTCAGGAACTTCGCCGTCTTGTCGAAATAGGCGCTGTCGTATTCATCCCCTTCGATCACGAAGACCCCGCCGCTTCCGAGCCGATAGCTGGCGCCGTCCGGGCCGAAGTTGCGGGCGATGCCGCCGACGAGGATGCCGGGATCCAGACCGCCATGCGTCAGCAACCACCCGGCGAGCGAGGTCGTTGTCGTCTTGCCGTGCGTGCCGGCAATGACCACCGAGCTGCTGTCCCACAGGAAGAAGTCCCTCACCGCTTCGGGCAGGGAGCAATAGCGCATCCGTCGATCGAGCACCGCTTCGAGCTCGGCGTTGCCGCGTGAAATGGCGTTGCCGACCACCACGAGCTCCACCGACGAATCGACGTGGTCGTCGTTGTAGCCCTCGAGCAGCTGGATGCCCTCGCGACGCAGGAAGTCGCTCATCGGCGGATAGACGTGCTCGTCCGAGCCGCTGACCTCGTGCCCGCGCTGTTTGAGCAGCGCGGCCAGCGTCCCCATGGCTGTGCCGCAGGCGCCTATCAGGTGAATTCGCATCGTGTCACTCGACTGCGGCTTCTTCGATGACCAGCGATGGAGGACTGGTCGTAACGTGGGCGCGCACGCCGATCGGGATCGACAGCGGCGCACCGCGGGTGTGGCCGAACGGCAGACCGAACAGCACAGGGCCCGGGAATCCGCGGGTGAACTCGCGCAGCACGTCGCGAATCAGCACTCGCCCGCCGGGCTCGTCACAGCCGCGGAACTCGCCGAACACGAGTGCCCCGGCTCGCGCCAGCACGCCGCTCTGGGCGAGCTGCGTCAGCATGCGATGGACGCGGTATGGCCGCTCCGAGACATCTTCGAGCAGGAGGATCGCGCCGCGCGGGAGTTCGAGGGCCCAGGGGGTGCCGAGCATCGAGACGATCTGGGTGAGTGTGCCACCGAGCGTCACTCCCCACGCGTCGCCTTCAACCAGCGCTTCCACGCCGTCCGCGGTCAGAGCGCCGAGAGGCTCGGGACGCATCACGGACCGGAGGAACGTCGATTCGTCGTACGCCGCCGGGCCAGCCGCCAGCCGCCCCTCTACCATCGGCCCGTGCAGCGAGATCACGCCGTGCGCGAAGCTCCAAGCGAGGAGTGCCGTAATGTCGCTGTAGCCAATCAGCAGTTTCCGGCCGGCTCGCATCACGTTCGCGTCGAGCAGCGGCAGCAGCTGCTGGCTCCCATAGCCGCCGCGCATTGCAATCAACGCGGCGATCGACGGGTCGGCCCACGCCTCGTGAAGCAGCCGCGCGCGGAGGTCCGGCGGGCCGGCCTCGAACGCCGTCCGGGCGAGGATGTCTGGTGAGTAGACCGCCTCGAACCCGAGCCGCCGCAGCTCGGCGGCGCCCGCGTCGAGGTCCTGGGGTTTGAACCCGCTGGCCGGGGCAACCAACGCGATGCGATCACCGGCCTGAAGGCGCCGTGGGCGAATCACAGGAACGCTGCCATCTCCTCGGCGACGGCGCGATGCGCATCGGAGCCGACGACCTGCCGCCAGGCGCGGCGCCGCTCGCGTGTAGCCGATCGGTTGGACAGGAACCGCTCCTTCGCTCGTCGCAACCGCCGTGCCGCTTCGTCGACGCGGGCTTGCGGGAGATCGCCGGTTTCAACGGCCCTGACCAGCGCTTCGAGCGCCTGCGCCTGCAGGTCGACGTTCCCGCTGCAGATGAGCATCGCGTCGCAGCCGGCCTTGATTGCCGCGACCGCCGCCTCGGGAACGGGGTAGCGGGCGCTCACCGCCTTCATCTCGAGATCGTCGCTCAGGATCACGCCGTCGAAACCGAGTTCCTCGCGCAGGAGGCGCTGCACCACCGCCGATGACAGCGTCGACGGGCGGTGCTCGTCGAGCGAGGGAACGAGCACATGCGCGGTCATGATGAACGCCACACCCTCGGCGATCGCGGCTCGGAACGGCTCGAACTCCACCGCTCGCAGCCGGTCGAGCGGGTGCTCGACCAGTGGCAATTCATCGTGGGAGTCGGTGCTGGTGTCTCCGTGTCCTGGGAAGTGCTTGCCGCAAGCGGCGAGCCCTCCGGCCTGTAAGCCGCGGACCACGACCCTGCCCAGCCTGGCCACGTCGGCAGCCGATTCGGCGAGCGCGCGATCCCCGATCACCGGGTTCGTCGGATTCGTGTGGATGTCGAGCACCGGCGCATAGTCGAGCGTGACGCCGACGGACGAGAGCTCGGCGGCGAGCGCGGTTGCGAACCGCGATGCAAGCTCCTCGGATCCTGCGCGCCCCAATGTTGCCATCGGCGGCCACACCGTAAAAGGCGCCTTCAGGCGAGCGACCCGTCCGCCCTCCTGGTCCACACTCACCCACAACGGTTGCTCGGCGCCGATCTGCTCGGCCTCGGCGGCAACTTCGCTGACCTGCTCGGGCGATTCGATGTTGCGGCTGAAGAGGATGATTCCCCCGAGATCGAACTCGCGCGCGAGCGCGCGGAGCTCGACGGAGAGTTCGTGCGAGGGAAAGCTGCCGATGAGAAGCTGTCCGATGCGGCGTCGTGTGGCCAAAGGCATGTGCGCCCAGAATTATAATTGGCCGTGCGCATCACTGCGTCGGCTCCGACACGCATCGACCTGGCCGGCGGCACCATCGATATCTGGCCGCTCTACCTCTTTCATCCCGGGCGCGCAGACCCTGAACATCGCCATCAGCGTTCGTGCTCACGCCTCGATCGAGGGGCGCGATGACGATCGGGTGGCGCTGGTGTCCCAGGACACCTGCCGCGAGGTCGTGCTCCCGGCCGGCGATGCGCTGCGCGACGACCCGACCCTGCCGCTGCTGGGCCGTCTGGCCCACCATTTCGGCGCCCGCGGGATAACTCTGTCCACGCGCGGCGAGTCGCCGGCCGGGGCCGGCATCGCGGGATCCTCGGCGCTGAACATTGCCATCTGCGGCGCGCTGAATGCGTGGACCAAGCGAGGGCTGGGCCCCGACGCCATTCTGGAAGTGGCGAAAGACGTCGAGGCGCAGGTCATCGGCGTGCCGACCGGCCTCCAGGACTATCGTCCCGCCTTGTACGGGGGCGTTGCCGCGGTCGAGCTCGAGCCGGGAGCGGTGCGGCGGGTTGCCCTGGACGTGGATATCGCGGCCCTGCAGAGCCGGCTCGTCCTCTGCTACACCGGCGAGCCGCGCAACTCGGGCACCAACAACTGGGAGATCACGAAGCGTCACATCGACGGGGACACGCACGTCTTCGACTGCTTCGAGCACATTCGCGATACCGCGGTGGCGATGCGGCGGGCGCTGGCCGCCGGCGAGTGGGACGAGGTCGCGCGGCAACTGGCGATCGAGTGGACGAACCGGAAACGCCTGGCGTCTGGCGTCAGCACGCCGGCGATCGACGACCTCATTGCCGGCGCGCTGGCCGCCGGGGCGCAGGCGGCAAAGGTGTGCGGAGCTGGCGGCGGCGGATGCCTGGTCGCGATGGGCCCGCCGCAGCGCACGCCGGCAATCCGGGCGGCGCTCGCCACGGGCGGCGCCCGGCTGCTCGATTTCCGAATCGAAGCCGATGGCCTCCGGGTTGGATAACACCGCCGTCGCGCGGGTGCTGGGGCAGATTGCCGATCTCCTCGAGCTGAAGGGCGAGAACCCGTTCAAGATCCGCGCCTATCGGAACGCCGCCGACGTGGTGGGCCACGCCGCCGAGCAGGTGCGCGAGATGGACGCTGCCGCGCTCCGCGCGTGGGCGGGAATCGGCAAGGATCTCGCTCTGCGCATCCTCGAGATTGCCGCCACCGGTGACTGCGCCATCCGCCAGGAGCTGCTCCAGCAATACCCCGTGACGTTGCTCGACGTGATGACACTCCAAGGCCTTGGCCCGAAGACCGCCGGCCGGCTCTTCACCGAGCTCGGCGTCTGCAGCCTCACCGACCTCGAGGCCGCGGCCAGGGCCGGCCGGATTCGCGTCATGCGCGGCATGGGGGCGAAGAAGGAAACACTGATCCTCAAGGCCCTGGAGGAACGGCAGCAGCACTCCGGCCGCCATCTCGTCGCCGACGCGGCACGCGCTGTGGACGCGCTCGTGGAATGGTTGCGCGACCGCATGCCAGCCCTCGACATCGTCGCGGTCGGAAGCCTCAGGCGAGGCGCCGAGACGTGTGGAGACGTCGATCTGCTGGCCGTCGGCGCGCCTCGGAAGGTGCTCGAGTTCTTCGTCACTCACCCGCTGGTCGAGCGGGTGCTCGGCCGGGGCGACACGAAGGCGTCGGTGCTGCTCCGCGGCGGCCTGCAGGCCGACCTCCGGGCGGTTCAGGCGCACGAGCGCGGCGCGGCGCTGCAGTACTTCACCGGCTCGAAGGCCCACAACATCGTGCTGCGCGATCGCGCGCTCGAGCGCGGCTGGCGGCTCAACGAGTACGGGCTGTTCCAGGCGTCCGACGAATCGCGGATCGCCGGGCGAAACGGAGGAAGGCATCTACGCCGCGCTCGGAATGGCGTACGTGCCGCCGGAGCTCCGGGAAAACCGCGGCGAAATCGAGGCAGCCCTCGAGCAGCGCCTGCCCGCGTTGTTCGAGTCCGGCCAATTACGCGGTGACGTGCACATGCACACGACCGAGACAGACGGACGAGACACGCTGGAGGTGATGGCGGCCGCGGCAAAGGCACGTGGCCTCGAGTACATCGCGATCACCGACCATAGCCAGAACCTGGCGATGGCCAATGGCATGAACGAGGAACGGACCCTGGCCCACGCCGATAGGGTTCGCCGGATGAACAGCCGCGGCAACGGCCTGACGCTGCTGGCCGGCATCGAGTGCGACATCCTGCTGGACGGCCGGATGGACCTCGCCGACGATTGCCTCGCCGCGCTCGACCTGGTGATTGCCTCGGTGCACTCGGGACTGTCGCAGTCCGACGAAGAGATGACCACGCGGCTGATCAAGGCCATCGAGCACCCCCATGTCGACGTCATCGGCCACCCGACGAACCGCATGCTGCTCCGCCGGCCGCCCTCGAAGGTCCACATCGAAAAGGTGATCGATGCCGCGGCCGCCAACGGAGTGGCGCTCGAGATCAACTCCAATCCCAACCGCCTCGATCTCTCGGACAGTCATGCCCGCCTCTCCCGCGAACGCGGGGTCAAGCTGTTGATCTCGTCGGATGCCCACTCGACATCAGAGCTCGCGTTCCCGCAGTGGGGCACACTCGTCGCCCGCCGCGCCTGGGCGAACCGCGACGACATCCTGAACGCGCAGCCGCTGGCGGTGTTCCGCAAGTCGATCAAGCGCGGGCGCTGAGTGTTCTGCCTTGCGCCCCTGTTTGCCTTGTTCCCTCTGCCTTTTGCCTTCTGCCTTCTCCCTTGCCGGGTATACTTCACGGCCGTGGATCCCGTTTCCGAGATCAAGCGCCTCTACTTCTCTGCGTCGAAGGTGTCGATCCAGAAGGACCTGACGCGTGCGATCGAGCTGTTGAAGCAGTTGCCGAACGAAGAGGAGCGTGAGCGGGTGGCCGTGTACATGGACGGCCTTTCGCAGATGCGTTCGGAATGGGCCGCTACTTCTCGGACATCGCGATCTTCTTCTTCGCCGCGAGCCGGAGCGGCTCCGGCACGTTCCGGTCAATCGAGACGCCGCGGAGATCGCGGTCGTTCAGGCGATTGAGGAGGTTGAGCGAGATCGCCAGGGGCGTCTTCGGGTTCTTCGTGAGCCCGAGCAGCACACCGTAGTTCTTGACCCAGGCGCGCGTGTGGCCGATCGTCCGGAGGATATCCTCCGACACGTTCGCCATCCGCGAGAATGCCTCGATTTCTGGCTCGCTGAGCTTCGGGCAGCTGAGGACCGCGGCCGAGACCATCTTGTTGGGATCGCGAATCAGTGTCGACCGCATCTCCCGCGTTCCCTTCATCGCGGCCTTGACCTTCTCGGGCACGCTCATCTCGGCGATGCGCTTCGCGGTGTCCGCCTTCTGCTCGGCCGACTGTTCCTCCTCGCCATAATCGGTGTCGTCGGTGTCCACGAGCGGGCGGTCGGGAGCCGGCGACGAGTCCGAGGCGACGATGCCACGGCTGGCGAAGAAGTCGCGGAGCTCGGTGGGCGTCTCGGAGCGAGCCAGTACCGCTGCAAGCTCGGCGACAGGAAGCCTGGTCAGCGTCCGCTCGGCGGTGGTGCGGATCTCCGCGTCGGAATCGGCGCTGAGCAGGGCGAGCAGCCCGAGTTGCTCGAGGGGCCGCGGCGCGACCGCGCCTTCGGCCGCCATCAGGCGCAGCTCGCGCGCGACTTCGCCGCGCCGGAAGAAATCCAGCAAGGGGGTGCGCAGGCCGACGTCCATCAGCGTCCCGAGAGCAGCAGTGGGTAATCGTCGCGGCCGATTCGCACCGAGAACATCTCGCCCGCGGCTCCCAGCCGGCGACCGACGCGGCCGTTGATCCCGAACTGCACCGCCGCGGCGTTGTTGCCCTCGAGCTCCACCGCGTCCGAGAACGCCAGCCGGAACGACTCGCCCGCCTCGAACCCACGCTCGACCACGAGGCTGCCGTCGGCGATCACACGGAGAGCGCAGCGGGCCGAGACCGTGACGAGCATCGCGACCGGCCGGACTGCTGGGGGCGGCGGCTCGCTGAACCCGCCTGCCGGCACGATATCCGGTTGCCACGCGCCAGCGTCCCGGGGCGCGGTCGGCACAGGAGAGTGGTACCGCGGCGAGGTGTCCAGTCGGGTGAAATACGCCACGCCAACCACCAGTGGCACAATCGCGCCGATCATCGCGAGCGCCTTGCGCAGGAAACCGGTCCACCGGCGTCGTCCGATCTCGATCGGCGGCGCCGCACCCGGCATCGGCAGGTTGTCGGGATGTTCGGTGAGAAAGGCGATCAGGGTCTCTTCGGGCGGGAGGCCGACCTCGCCGGCGAAAAGGCGAACGAGCGAGCGGCGGTAGATGCCGTCGGGCACTACGTCGAGCCGTTCGCTTTCGAGCGCCGAGACGACCCGCGTCGACACCTTGGCCACCTCGGCGATCTGCCGGAGCGAAAGGCCGCGCGACTCGCGCGCCTCCTTGAGGCGCTCGGTCACTCGAAGCGGACGTTGTCCTGGGTTGGCCAAAACGGTTCGGTTTCTGGGGGATTGTGCGGTTGCGCCGCCGATCGGCGTCGCTGCCGCTGCTTCGAGTCTAGGGTTCCCCTCAGGCCCTGTCAAACGCCATCCGCACGGCGCGCACCCGTTCGCGCACGCTGGCAACGACGTCTTCCCCTCGTATCGGCAGGAAGCATCCAATACCTGCGAGCCCAACAGCGCCCGCATCCACGATTTCCGGCACGTGCTGGGGACCGAGGCCTCCAATCGCCATCACCGGCACCGTTCCAGCCGCTCGGACAATCGCCGAGAGGCCCTTCCAGCCGAGCAGAAGATGGCCTTGGGGCTTCGACAGGCTCGGCTGAACGGTGCCGGCCACGATGTAATCGGCGCCTCGCGCGGCTGCCGCTCCACCCTCGTCGTGAACGGATCGGCCGATCACCCAGACAGTTCCTGAGGGCTGCAGGGTTCTGGCCTCGTCGATCCGGATGGAGCGCTCGGTGAGATGCACGCCAGCCGCCCCGGTGGCGAGCGCCACGTCAGCGCGGTCATTGATGACGACGCGGTGTGCACTCTCCGGCACACCGGTGAACACTGCACGCAGCGTTCGGACCAGCGTGCGGGCATCGACATCCGGTTCCCGAACCTGGACGAAATCGGCCCCGCCTGCCAGCGCGCCTGAAACCTGTGCTTCCAACAGCGTTGGCCAATCGTCGTAAGCCGCGCCGGCCTCGGACACCAGCCGACGCCGGTCGGTCACAACCATGACGCGTGGCCACCGGCTCGCGTCAGCCATCCTGTCCGGCGGTCATTGGACTCTCCCGCCCGCCGACGATCCCGGCCAGCTCCACGAGGGCGAACCAGATGTTGATCAGGCCTAGCCCCGAAACGGCGCCGCGGACGTAGTTGTTCGTGATGAGCAGGTGGATCGCGGGCACGACGTCCGCGAAGTAGTTGCGCTCCCAGAAGCGCGACCAGGGAATCAGAAGAAGGAGCAGCCCGATTTCGAGCAGCAGCGCAGTCAGGAGCAGCCGACGGAACAGCAGATTAACCCCTCACTCGATCGAGTTGACCTGCCGTCCGTCCCGCAGCGAGGCGCGTCAGCCGCGCGCCTGCACCTTGGACAGCTGATCGATCCGGAGCCCCACGTCGCGGTATCCACCCGACTCGGCTTCGAGCTCCAAGAACACCGCCAGCGCGCGCGATCCTTCGCCCGCCGCCTCGAGGGTGCTGGCCAGATCGTACAACAGCGCGCGGCCGGCGTCAGGGGTCGGCGCCGGCGCCTCGGCAGCGCGCTCGAACCACTCGATCGCCCGGGTCAGCCGCTGCTGTTCCAGGTGCAGCCGGCCGAGCATCGAGGCCGCGTCGAACCGCTGCCGCGAGGAACGAGCCGCGTTCTCGAGTGCCGAGATCGCGTCGTCGATCATTCCCATGTCCTGGTAGGTGAGGGCGAGCCGATACTGCTCTGCCGCCGCGTCATCGGATGAGGAGGGACGCTCGGCGTCGTCGCTGGCCTCCCGTTTCTGGGCCTTGCCTTTTTTCGAGGATGGAGCCGGGCTGGCCGGGGCCGGAGCCGAAGCCTGCGCTGCCGGGGCCGCCGGAGCTGCAGGCGCGGCTCCCCCGGCGGGGGCGCCGCCGCTGAAGTCGGTTCCCTCGTTGAGGTCGATGAAGTCCGCGGCCATGAACGGGCTGTCGCCGCTCAACCGATCCGCGATGATGGCGTCGGGGTCCGCCTCGCCGAGCATGACCAGCGACTTGCGGAAGCGCTCGATGTTGGCGCGGTTCCACGGCTCCCTGGCAACCAGGTCTTCGCTGATGATGCGGGCTTCCAGGCCGCGGCCGACCTCGAGGTAGGCATCAGCCAGCTGCGCCTGTGCCTCGGCCAGGGTCGCCTCGAGCTGACCGTCGACGCAGATTTCGACCAGTCGCATCAGCGCCACGAGATGGAACCGGACGCGGGTGACGAACTCGTGCAGCGCCGCGGCCGCGGCCGCGTAGTCGCCGCCGCTCACCGCCGCGTCGGCGACCACATCGATCAACTGGTAGGCAGCCTCTGGTGTGCTCTCAGCGAGCCGGCAGCCGACCACGACGGCGGCCTCTCGCCGCTGCGGGTCGAGCCGAATGGCGGTCGCCACGGCACTCCGGCCCGGTTCGAGCTCCCCTTCCGCGAGCAGCGCCTCGCCAAGCGCGAGCCACAGCGTCGGGTCGTCGCCAGCAGTGTCCGGCGACAGGTACGGCCGGGCGCGCTTCAGGTCTCCGGTCGCGGCAAACGCGCGAGCGACGCCAGACGCCGCGGCGATATCAGCGGGATCGAGGGCGACGATGTCCACCAGCACACCGGTGCGGTCTTCGTTGCGGCCGGCCTCGAGGAGCTTCTCGGCAACCTCGCGGAACTCGCGGAGCGCTGTGGTGTTGTCGCCGATGCCGGCGGCCGCCCGCGCCGCGACGAGCCGAGCGTCCAGGTCCGCGGGGTCGAGCGTCCCCATCCGTACCGTGAGCTCCGCCGCGCCCTTCTGATCGCCGCGCGACTTGCGGCGGTCGGCGAGCTGGTTGAAATACTGCTTGGCGTCTGCGAGCAGGCCCTGCCGGGCGGCGATCTCTCCGAGCTGGAGCAGCGCTGCCTCGTCGCCCGGCTTGATCTTCAGGATCTTCTTGTAGAGGGCGCCGGCCTTCGGATAGAAGCCCTCGCTCTCGAGGTGGTCGGCAATCCTGACGTAGTGGCCGATGCCCTTGTCCACCTGGCCGGAACGCACGTAGAGGTCGCCGAGGGCGTTGGCGCTGTTCCAATCGCGTGGCTGGGCTTCGACGATCTTGACGTACTCGGCAATCGCCGCGTCAATCTTCCCCAGCTTCAGGGCTTTCTCGGCGCTCTTCAGCGCCCCTTCACGATCGAACGACGGCACAGTGGTAGCCCTCAGGCGATAGTGTCAAACAGCGTCGGAGGCCTGAACGACCGCCGGTGCTGCACGGAATAGCCAAATTTGGCCACGGCCGCCAGGTGGTCGGCGGTGGCATATCCCTTATGTCGGTCGAACCCGTACCGAGGATCAGTGGTGTGGAGCGCTTCCATCATGCGGTCACGCGTGACCTTGGCCATGATGGATGCGGCCGCGATGGCCGCCGAGCGCCGATCGCCGCCGATGACCCCGCGCTGGGCCATTGGCAGGTCCGGAATCCGAAACGCGTCCACCAGCACGGCGTCCGGCAAGGGGGAGAGCGCCAGGACCGCCCGCTGCATCGCGCGCAGCGTTGCCTGGTGGATGTTAATGCGGTCGATTTCGCCGGGATCGACGGAGATCACGCGCCACGCCACAGCTTTGCGCGAAATTTCCTCGAATAATCGATCCCGGATCGCGGCGGTGAGGATCTTGGAGTCGGCGAGCCCGGCGATGTGCCGGTCGGGATGGAGGATGACGGCGCCGGCCGTCACCGGCCCGGCGAGGCAGCCCCGTCCGACCTCGTCGACGCCGGCAATATAGACGAACCCATAGCGCCGCAGCGCGTTCTCGATGGTTCGGCGAGCGAGGGACTTGCCCACGAGCGGGGGCCACGGCCCGGAGCCGTCGCTCCGGGCCAGGACGAACCTGTGTGGTTAGCTCTTGCGAACTTCCTTCATCCGTGCCGCCTTGCCCTTGAGGTCGCGCAGGAAGTACAGCTTGGCGCGCCGGACCTTGGCCGAGCGGACGACGTCCACCTTCTGAATCGTCGGGGAATGCATCGGGAAGATGCGCTCGACGCCCTGGCCGAACGACACCTTACGCACGGTAAACGTGGATCGCACGCCGCCGCGACGCAGGTTGATGATGACACCCTCGAAAACCTGGATGCGCTCCTTGTCGCCTTCCTTGACGCGCACGTGCACGCGCACGGTGTCGCCAGGCTTCATGCGCGGACGCTCGACCAGTTGCGCCTTCTCCACCATCTCCATCGCGGTCATGACTGCAGACTCCCTTCTCACTCCGACTTCGGTGCGGTCGTGGAGGTCCACGCCCGCAACCAGCTTTGTTCTTCCTCGTCGAGCGTCGCCGACGCCAGCAGGTCCGGCCGGCGGTCCCATGTCCGCCTGAGCGCCTGCTGCCGCCGCCATCGCCGGATCTCGGCATGATGGCCCGACAACAGCACGTCCGGCACCCGCTGCCCCTCGTAATCGGCGGGCCGCGTGTAGTGCGGGTAATCGAGCAGGCCCCGCACGAACGAATCACCTTCCACCGACTGCTCGTCGCCGACGACGCCGGGAACGAGCCGCGACACGGCGTCGATCACCACCAGCGCCGGGATCTCCCCGCCCGAGAGGACGTAGTCACCGATCGAGATCTCGTCGGTCACCCAGCGCTCGCGGACCCGTTCGTCGATGCCCTCGTAGCGCCCACAGAGAAACACAATCGGGCTCCGGTTCGCCAACTGCCCCGCGTTCTCCTGCGTGAAGCGCCGCCCTGCCGGCGTCAACAGCACCACCGCCCCGGCTCTTCCCCGCTCGGCCTCCACCGCCTCCATCGCGGCGAAGAACGGCTCGGGCTTCATCACCATCCCCGGGCCCCCACCAAACGGCACGTCGTCGACGACGTGGTGCCGATCCGTGGTGAAGTCCCGAAGGTTCCTCACCCTGACGTCAATCAGGCCACGTTCCCGGGCCCGGCCCACGATGCCCTCCGCGAGGCCGGCCTCGACCATGCGCGGAAAGATCGTGATTACGTCGAATTGCATCTTCGCTGTGAGAGTTGACCAAACTTTCAACTTTCTCTGCGTCAGAGATCAAGCAGTCCTTCCGGCGCTCTGACGACAATCTTCCGTTCCGCCAGATTCACCGAGCAGATGTCCTCTGCCAGCGGAATCTCGTGGCGGCGACGTTCGCCGGCGACGATCAGCCGGCTCTGCCCCATCTCGCCTTCAACGCCGACGACGCGCCCGATGCGCTCGCCGCCCGGATCTACCGCCTCGCATCCCACCAGCTGATGGTGGTAGTAGTGCCCTGGCGGCAGCGCCGGTTGTTCCTCGGGGCGGATCCGTAACTCCGCGCCCTGATACCGCTCGGCGTCGGAGATGTTCTCGACGCCTTCCAACCCGATGACCGGGCGCCGCTGGTGGATGCGCGCCGCGGTCACCTGCACTGTCTGCCGCGAGCCATCCGCCATCCGCACCTGGAATCGCGCCCCGACCCGGAACCTATCGTCCATGAAGTCGGTGTGCGGATTCACGATCACGTGGCCCTTGTTCCCGTGCGTACGGGCCACGATGCCAACGAGAACCAGGTCGTCCCAGTCGCTCACTAGTCGCGGATGTCGAGCGTGACCCGCTTGCCGGACGCCTCGCCCGCGCTCTGCAGCAGCAGGCGCAGCGCCGCGGCGGTACGCCCCTGACGCCCGATCACGCGGCCGAGATCGCCGGGTGCGACGTGCAGCTCGAAGACCGTGCCGCCGCGCCGCTCGGTCTCCCTGACTTCGACCGCATCGGGCGCATCGGCGAGCGCCCGGGCCACGATTTCAACCAAGCCCTTGAGATCGGCCGCCACGTCGATGCCTACGCGGTCGGCGCGACGGGCTCGGCCGCCACCGGCGCTGCCACGACGCCGCGATCCCTGGTCAGGTGACGGGCCAGCAGCGTGCGCACCGAATCCGACGGCCGCGCGCCCTTCGAGATCCAGTGCTCCACACGAGCCTTGTCGATCTCGACGACCGCAGGCTTCTGGCGCGGGTTGTACATCCCCAGCACTTCGAGGAAGCTCCCCTCACGCGGCGAGCGCGCCTCGGCCACCACCACGCGGTAGAACGGCCGCTTCTTCGAACCCGTCCGACGCATCCGGATACACAGCATGTCTAGTTGCCTCTCACCTTTTTGCTTTCTGCCTTCTGCCTTGTGCCTTCTGCCTTTTACTTCATGAGACTGAAGGGACTCTTCTTCTTCTTCCGGGGCGGCGCCGGGATCGGGTCGCCCGTCATTTGGCCGACCATCTTCAGCATCCGCTGCATGTCGTTGAACTGCTTCAACAGCCGATTGACGTCTTCGACCGCCGTGCCGCTGCCTCTCGCGATCCGCTTCCGCCGGCTGCCGTCGATGATTTCGGCGTGCCGCCGCTCATCGGGCGTCATCGAGCCGATGATCGCCTCGACTCGCCGCAGCTGCCGCTCGTCCGGCTTGTGCTCGGCGAGCTGCTTGAGATTGCCCATGCCCGGGAGCATCCCGAGGATGTTCTCGAGCGGGCCCATCTTCTTCAGCGTCTTGAGCTGATCCTTGAAGTCCTCCAGCGTGAAGCCGCCCCGCCGGATCTTCTGTTCCAGCCGCTCCGCGTCGCCCTCGTCGATGACCTCTTCGGCCTTCTCGATGAGCGACAGCACGTCGCCCATGCCGAGCATGCGCGACACGAACCGGTCAGCGTAGAACGGCTCGAAGTCCTCGAGCCGCTCGCCGATGCCCATGAACGCGATCGGCACGCCGACGACCGACACCACCGAGAGCGCTGCACCACCGCGGGCATCGCCGTCGGCCTTGCTCAAGACCACGCCGGTGACGCCGATCTGCCGGTTGAATTCGCCCGCGCTCTTGATCGCGTCCTGCCCGGTCATCGCGTCGGCGACGTAGAGCAGATCGCTCGGACCGACCGCCTCCTTGATCGCGACGAGCTCCTGCATCAGCTCGTCGTCGATATGCAGGCGCCCTGCGGTGTCGACGATGACGACGTCGTTGCCGACGGCCCGCGCCTCGGTGAGCGCGCCCTTGGCGCGCGCCACCGGATCCATCTGGCCGGCGGGATCGTGGACCCGCACGCCGGCCTTGTCTGCCACCACCGCCAGCTGCTGGATGGCCGCCGGGCGGCGGACGTCGGTGGACACCACGATCGGGTGGCGCCCTTGCTTGCTCACCCACTTCGCGAGCTTGCCGGTCGTGGTCGTCTTGCCGGAGCCCTGCAGCCCCAGCATCAGAATCACGCGCGGCCGCGCCGCCGTCTCGACCAGGCCGCCTTTTGCGTCGCCGAACAGCGCAAGCAGCTCGTCGCGCACGATCTTGACGACCTGCTGGCTCGGCGTCAGGCTCTTCAGGACCTCCTGGTCCATCGCCCGATCGCGGACGCGATCGACGAAGGCCTTGACGACCTTGAAGTTGACGTCGGCCTCGAGGAGCGCCATCCGGATTTCCCGGAGGACGTTCTCGACCGTGGCTTCGGTGAGACGCGACTCTCCGCGAATGGACTGGAAGACGTCCTGCAGGCGCTGGCTGAGTTGATCGAACACGGAAGTACTCTGGGACCTCGCCGGCGCACCCCGACCGCCCCGCCGCATGAACGGGCAGTGGCGACTTGGCGCAAACGCTTATCCTAGTTGAGTTTCGCGGCTTTCGTCAAACCGACGTGAGCCGGTGCCCCAGCTTGTCCTTCTTGACCTTCAGGTAGCGGCGCGTCGTCTCGGAGGCGGGGATCTCGAGCGGCAGAGTCGACGCGATCGACAGGCCGTAGCCCTGCAACCCGACGAACTTCCGCGGGTTGTTGGTGAGGAGCCGCATCGTCCGGATACCCAGGTCGCGGAGGATCTGAGCGCCGATGCCGTAATCACGCTGGTCCGCCTTGAACCCGAGCTGTTCGTTGGCTTCGACGGTGTCGAACCCCTGGTCCTGCAGGGCGTAGGCGCGGAGCTTGTTCGACAACCCGATGCCGCGCCCTTCCTGGTTCAGGTAGAGCAGGACGCCGCGACCCTCGGTGGCGATGCGCTTCATGGCGGCGTGCAGCTGCGGACCGCAGTCGCAGCGCGCCGAATGGAACACGTCGCCGGTGAGGCAGCTCGAATGCACACGCACCAGCACGTTCTCGCCCGTGGCGATGTCGCCGCGGACCAGGGCGACATGGGTCTGCCCGTCGATGATGCTCTCGTAGCAGTGGATGCGGAACGGGCCATCTTCGGTCGGCAGCTCGGCTTCGGCAACCTTGCGCACCAGGCCTTCGGTGCGCATCCGGTAGCGGATCAGGTCGGCTACCGTGATCATCAGCAGCTTGTGCCGCTTCGCGAAGCGCGTGAGCTCGGGCACCCGCGCCATGCTCCCGTCGCGGCTGGCGATTTCGCAGATCACGCCGGCCGGATAGAGGCCGGCGATCCGGGCGAGGTCCACGGCAGCTTCGGTCTGTCCGGCGCGTACCAGCACGCCTCCGTCGCGCGCACGCAGCGGGAACACATGCCCGGGTCGCGCGAGGTCCTCCGGCCGGGTCTTTGCGTTGATCGCCGTCAGCACGGTGCGGGCCCGGTCCGCCGCCGAGATGCCGGTCGTCGTGCCCTTCTTGGCCTCGACGCCGACGCAGAACGCGGTGGAGAACTGGGTCGAGTTGAGCTGCGCAGGTACCTGGAGAGGGATCTGTAGCGTGTCGAGCCGCTCCCCGGTCATCGGCATGCAGATCAGGCCCCGGCCGTAGGTCATCATGAAATTGACCGCGTCGGGCGTGACCTTTTCGGCGGCGATCGTCAGGTCCCCCTCGTTCTCGCGATCCTCGTCATCGACCACGATCACGAGCTCGCCGCGGCGGATCGCGGCGACCGCGTCGTCGATGGGAGCGAACGGCCCGCTCGGGTCGGAGCGGCGGGCCAGGCGAAGCTTCGCAGCGGAGGGGCGGGCCTGTTTCATGGGCGTCGCGCGTCGAGAGCGCGCACTAAGTACTTCCCTATCCAATGGTGTTTCGCCCTCTATTATGTGACTTCTCGCGGAAACCGCACAAACCGCTGGCACCGATCGCGCCACCTGCGACGTGTCTACCGAGGCGCCGTCCGCCGGAGACGACGTGCGCGTGAACGGCCAGAACGTGATGGATCACGGCCTTGGGCGGCCGAGGAGCCGCCCGCACGTAGAGGGCCCGGCGTGACGGCGGACGGTCTCAGGGCACCTGCACCGTCACCTCGTTCGAGGGCGACCCGACGCCGCACACGCTTGTCGCCACGATCCGCACGTAGTAGACGCCCGGAGCCGCGCCGGCCAGCGGCACGGCCAGCGAGGTCGCCGTCCCGATGTCGGCGTCGAGCACGTTGGTGACGCCGGGGGCGGTTCCCACGCGCAGTCGATAGCCGGTGGCGCCGAGCGGCGCCTGCCACGCGAACGTCGCGACGCCTCCCGAAACCGAGACCGTCAGGCCCGTCGGGACGACCGCGTCCGGTGCGCACGCGAGCACCAGTGGCGCGTCGGCCGTCGGAGCGCTGCCGCCGCACGCGTTCACCGCGCGAAGGCGCGTGAAGTAGTTGCCGGCCGGTGCGGTCCCGACGAGGCTCGTGACGTTGCCGAGGTTCGTCACCAGAAGGTCGCTGGCGCCGGCCCGGGAGCCGACTTCCAGGACGTACGCGGTCGCCGCCGCGGAGGGCAGCCACGACAGGCCGGCCGTCAGGCCGCCGGCTCGTGCCACGTAGTTCGCCGGCACCGGCGGAGCCGAGACGCACACCGCCGACGTCGTGACCTGGGCCGAGCCTTCGTTCGACGGGCCGCTGATGCCCGAGGGGTGCACGGCTCGCACGCGGGCGAAGTACGCGCCAACGGGCACGACGCCCTGAATGAACGCAGTGTCGCCGACATCGAGCGTCAGGAGGTCGCTCAAACCGGCGGCGGTGCCGACCTCGATACGGTACGAGGTCGCGCCGCCGATGCGGTTCCACGCCGCGCTCAGCGTCGCGCCGTTTGCCGACAGCGTGAACCCGGTCGGTGCCGCGGTGTCGGTGCCGAAGGTCGCCGTATAAACGGCGTCCGTGGTCGGCGTCACGATGTCGTGGCGCGGGGCGCCCCCGTCCGACCACCCCGTGAACGTGTAGGCAACGGGGCCATCGTTGTGGTTCTGCGCTTCGATGTTGCGCACGATGCCCTCGACGCTCGGCGTAACGCGCGGAGTCGTGATCGGCTGGGAGTCGAGCAGCAGCGGCCGGCCAACTGGCACCGTGGTCAGCGTGAGCTGCACCACCCGCGGCACGACGTCGCGGAAGATGCTGTGTTGCATCCCGTCGCTGTCGGTGACGGTCAGGTGGATGCGGTACCGCACATTGGTCTCGGTGTGCCCCGTCGTCGGGATGACGAAGCTGCCGCCCGCCGCGCCGCTCACCGGCGGCAGGAACGGGTGAATGTGGGCGTCGTGATGGAAATCGACCCACCACGTGAACGCGCTGCCGGGGAGCGGTCCGTCCTCGGCATCGGTCGCGGTCGCGGCGTAGGTGATCGTCTGGCCGCCGCCGTAGGTCGTGCCGGCGGCCGGGAGTGTCATCGTGGCCACCGGGGCCTGTCTGTCCGTCACGGTGAGCAGTGCCTCGTTGCTCACCGTGCTGCCGCCGGGATTGCTGACGCGCACGCGGAACCGGTGGCCGTTGTCGACCGCCTGCGCCGTGAACGAGTAGGTGGCGCCGATGGCCCCGTTGATGTCCACCTGATCGCGCTGCCACTGATACGAGAGGTTGCTGCCGCTCGCGGTCACCGAGAAGGTCACCTGCTGGCCGATGCGGACTGTCTGATTCGCGGGATGGGTCGTGATGCCGGGACCGCCACTTCCGTACTGGACCCGGTAGACCGCGCCGGTGTTGATGCTCGACGGGCGCTCGAGATAGTAGAGAGCGCCGTCGTTACCCACGACCAGGTCGACGGGCGCGACCAGCCCATTCACAAAATGGGGAAACGATCCCTGCGTGGTCGGCGGCGGCGACGCGGGATCGATCATGGCGATCCATGCGTCGGGCGTGGCGGTCGGATCCTGAACGATGCCGCAGTAGTCGGCGAAGAAGTACTTGCCGTGGTACTCGGCGGGAAAGGTGACGGTGGTCGGTGAATAGACAGAGGCGCCGACGATGGCGCAGCCCTGGCCGTGGAAGTAGCTGAAGATCGGATAGGTGAACGACGGATTGGGCGTGCCCGTCTCGTCGGGACCTTCGGACAGCGGCCAGCCGTAGTTCGCCCCGGCGACGCCGGCGTTGATCTCTTCCCACCGTGACTCGCCGACATCGTTGATGAGCATTGCCGGCGTGCCACCGGGGTTGAATGTGAAGCTGTTCGGGTTGCGCAGGCCGAGCGCCCAGATGGCACGCCGGTCGCCGGTGGTGGTGTTGTAGAAGGGGTTGTCGCTCGGGATGGTGCCGTCACGGTTGATTCGCAGCATCTTGCCGAACAGTCGCGTCATATCCTGGGCGAGTTGGCCCTGGACGTTCTCGCCGACGGAGACGTAGAGCTTGCCGTCGGGCCCAAAGGCCAGATTGCCGCCGTTGTGAAACATCGACGATCCCAGAGTCTCGAGTTCGAAAATGGGTTGCGGCGCACCGCTCGCCACGTTGCCGTTGGCCATGACCCGCACGACACGATTGTGCGAAGTGGGCGTCGCCGCCGTGTAGTAGAGGTACACCCACGGCGTGGTCGCGAAATCGGGATCGAACGTGATGCCGAGCAGACCGCGCTCGGCGTTGTAGTCGACGCCGCTCAATGTGATGAAAGGCGTCGGCAGCAGGGTGCCGTTCTCGATCACCCGCACGTTGCCGGCCTGCTCGAGCACGAACAGACGCCCATCGGGCGTGAACCGCATCCTCGTCGGTGCATTCAATCCCGAGGCGATGACTGATGCGGTGAAACCCGAGGGCACTGTAGCCGCCGACGGACGAAGCGTCGTGACGAGAACAAGACCGACGGTCAGCGACAGAGCCAGACGGTACGGCGAGACGTAAGATGACATTCGAACCTTTCCGGGAGGCCGGGGGGCACTCTCTTCAGCGCGGTAATCATAGCAAGCGAGGCCGCTGGGTCACCTCGTCGATACACGCATTATTGCACTGACCAGCTGGAGATCTCGAGACAACTCGTCCGCAGGGCGAGGCAGAACCGGCGGCCATCCGACCGGGGCGCGCAGTTCGGCGAGGAAAGTCGAGCGCCACGTCAGGTCGCAATTAGCTTCAGCGGCCGCACCGGGCATGGCGCGTCTGGCCGTGATGTCGGCAGCCTTCGGCGCCAGCGTCACTTTTGGGGGTCGGTGTTCCCATGCACGCCCATAGCCCACAACGCGCGTGCGACATGCTTCCCTATCATGTCGCATTCGAGGTTGACCCTGTCGGCCGGCCGCCGGTCGCGCAGGGTCGTATGGGCCCACGTGTAGGGGATGACCATCACGTCGAACTGCTCGTCGGCCAGGCCCGCCACCGTCAGGCTGATGCCGTCCACCGCGATCGATCCCTTGCGGATGATGAGCGGCGACAGCGCCGGCGGAAACTGGATGGTCAGCCAGTGGGAGTCCGCCTCGGGCCGGATGGCCTTGACCACCCCGGTTCCGTCCACGTGACCCTGCACGAAGTGGCCGTCCAGCCGCCCATCCAGCCGCATCGGGCGCTCCAGGTTGACGTGCTGGCCGGGCCGAAGCCGGCCGAGCGTCGTGATTCGAGCCGTTTCGGGACCGATGTCGGCAACGACGTGACCATTGTCGATGACGACCACGGTCAGGCAGACGCCGCTGACGGCCAGGCTTGCTCCTGGCGACAGCGCCCCTGCCAGGTCGGTCTCGATGCGAACCCGGAGCGCGCCGGCCACGGTCGTCGCCTCCTCGACGCGGCCGGTTGTCTCAATGATTCCGGTGAACATCGAACTCCATCCAGCAGTCCGGCCCAAGTTGGGTCACAGTCCGCAGGTCACCGTCCGGGACGCCGACGATCCCGTTGCCGAAGAGAGGAACTCCCCCGCCGAGACGCTGCGGCGACACGATCAGGTGCACCGTATCCACCAGGCCTCCGTCGAACAGCGTCCGGTGAATCACCGACCCGCCTTCGACCAGCAGCGCGCTGACGTCGAACGCCAGCAGCGCGCGCAGCGCCCCGGCGATGTCGTCGCCGCTCGGCACCACGGTCGCGCCTGCGGCGCGGAGCGCGGACACGCGATCCGCGGCCTGGGTCATGGCTCGGTTGCTGGTGAGTATTATCACCGGCCCGTCGGGGAGCGTCGAGAGCAGCCGGGCTGCGGGCGGAGTCCGCAGGCGCCGATCGAACACCGCGCGCACGAGCGGCCGGACGCGCGCCGAATCGCGGACCGTCAGCAGCGGATCGTCAGCCAGCACCGTTCCCGAGCCGACCGCGATCGCATCGACAACCGCTCTCACGCGCTGCACGCGGCGATTCGCCTCGGTAGCGGTAATCGGAGTCCGCTCACCTGGACGTGCCGCGATGAACCCATCGGCACTCGATGCCGCCTTCACGATCACCTCGGGGCGGCCGAGCGTTTGGACCGTCACGAACGCCCGATTCAGCCGGCGCGCCTCATCTTCGAGGACCCCCACGTCTACGTCGATGCCGGCAGCTCGCAGTTCGGCGATTCCCTTGCCGTTGACGAGCGGGTTCGGATCCGTCATCGCCACGACGGCCCGGGCGATGCCGCTCGAGATGACCCGCGTCGTGCACGGTGCCGTCCGTCCGTAGTGGCAGCACGGCTCCAGCGTGACGTAGAGCGTTCCGCCGCGGGCCAGAGGACCGGCCTGGTCGAGCGCGAACACCTCAGCGTGCGGCGCGCCGGCCCGGGGATGGCGGCCCTGCCCGACGATGACGCCGCCGGCCGACACGACCACTGCCCCGACCATTGGATTCGGCGTGGTCACTCCGGCGGCGCGGGCCGCGTGGAAGAGCGCGCGGCGCATCACGTCGGCGTCGGTCACCACTTCTCCCGGAAGAGCGCGTCCGCGTACTCCTCCGCGTTGAACGGCAGCAGGTCGTCGATACTTTCGCCAACGCCGACGTAGCGGATCGGCAGCCCGAGATCGTTGGCGATGGCTACAGCCATGCCGCCCTTTGCGGTTCCATCCAGCTTCGTGAGCACGATACCGGTGACGCCAGCGACGCCCATGAACTCGCGCGCTTGCGCGAGGCCGTTCTGCCCGACCGTCGCGTCGAGAACGAGCAGCGTTTCGTGCGGGGCACCAGCGATCTCGCGCGAGGCGACGCGGCGGATCTTCTCCAACTCCTGCATCAGGTTCGCGCGCGTGTGCAAACGGCCGGCAGTGTCCACCAGAATCACGTCGCGGCCGCGCGACTTGCCGGCGGTCATCGCATCGAATACGACCGCGGCCGGATCCGAGCCTTCTCGGGCGCGCACCATGTCGACGCCGGCGCGGTCGGCCCAAATCTGCAGCTGATCGACTGCGGCGGCTCGGAAGGTGTCGGCGGCGCAGATGAGCGGCGCGCGGCCTTCGCGTTTCAGCTGGTTCGCGAGCTTGCCAATCGTCGTGGTCTTACCGGTGCCGTTGACGCCGACGATGAGCACCACGCGCGGCGTGCCCGGCTGCGGCGCCGGGTTCGGGCCGCGATCGGCCGATCTCAGGACCTGGAGTATTTCGTCGCGGACCAGTTGTCGCAGTGACTCGCCCCGGCGCTGGCGCGCCGCGACGGCATCCACGATCTTCCGCGACGCAGCCACGCCGACGTCGGCCATCAACAGCACTTCTTCCAGGCTCTCGAGCGTGTCGGGATCGATCGTGCGCGAACGTTGTTCGGGCGCGTCACTGTCCCGAACCAGGTCGTCGAAGCGCTCGGCGATCTGCTGCGCCGTGCGCGTGAGCCCCTGCTTCAGCTTGTCGAACAAACCCATGAGTCTGTGCCTGCGATCTACGCGTGCTCGGCCTTCTGCCTGCGTCCCATCAGCTCGCGCAGGGCCGAGGGCGGATCCTTCCGGCCGGAGAGGACCTCCGCCATCTGCTCGGTGATCGGCAGCTCCACGCCGTGGCGCGCCCCAAGCGCGAGAGCGGCCTCGGTGGTCCGTACCCCTTCGGCCACCATCTTCGTGCTGGCGACCACCTCGCCCAGGGACCGGCCGCGTGCCAGTTCGGCCCCGACGTGCCGGTTGCGGCTGAGGCCGCCGGTACACGTGAGGACCAGGTCGCCGAGGCCGGCCAGACCGGACAAGGTTTCGCGTTGACCGCCCATCGCGACCGCCAGCCGGGTCAGCTCGGCCAGGCCGCGCGTGATGAGCGCGGCGAGCGCGTTGTGGCCCTGTCCTAACCCCTCGACCACACCGGCGGCAATCGCGATCGTGTTCTTCAGCGCGCCGCCGATCTCGACGCCGATCACATCGCGTGTGCCGTAGAGTCGCAGCCAGGCCGATCGGAACTCGCTCTGTACAAGTTCCACGGTGTGCGCCGATGGCGAGGCGACGACCACCGCGGTCGGCAGTGAACGGGCGAGCTCCACGGCGAAACTGGGACCGGAGAGCACCGCGACATCTCCCGCGGATGGCAATTCCGCGACGAGCACTTCGCTCATGCGCTGGAGCGACTGCTCTTCAATCCCCTTGACAGCGCTCACCACGAGGGCTCCCGGACCGAGATGCGCCGCCATTTGCCGCGCGACGGCCCGAACTCCGTGCGACGGCACCGCCACTACGGCAATCGCAGCGCCGGTCAGCACTTCGGCGAGGTCGGTCGAGATCGCCAGGCCGGCGGGGAAGACAACGTCAGACAGATAGATGGGGTTTGCGCGGCGGGCCCGCATTTCGTCCACTAGCGCTGCGTCCCTGCCCCACAGCGTGACGTCGTGGCCGATGCGGGCCAGGTGCACGGCGAGAGCGGTGCCCCAACTTCCCGCCCCGATGACGGCAACTCGCTGCATGTCCGGTTCAATTGACGACGGCGCGCTGACCGAGCCGGCGCTCCGTGCCGCGCACCAGCCGCGCGATGTTGGTGCGGTGCCGGAAGAGAATCAACACCGCCGCGCCGGTCGCCGCGAGGCTGACCGCGTCCGACGCCCCGAACGACCATTGCATCGCCGGCAGCGTCACCGTCGCCAGCACCGACCCGAGCGAGACGTAGCGCGTTGCCCACGTCGCGGCGAGAAATACGCCGGCGGCAATCGCCGTCGCGAGCGGAGCCAGCACCGTGAATACGCCGAGTGCCACCGCAACGCCCTTGCCGCCGACGAACCGGAGCCAGACGGGATAGATGTGCCCGACGATGGCTGCTAAACCGGCCAGCGCAGCGGCGTGTTCGTGGCTGGCGGCAAACAATGTCCGCGCCAGCAGCGCGCTGCCCGCCCCCTTGGCCATGTCGACGAAGAGGACCAAGACGCCGAGCCAGCGTCCCGCACTGCGGTAGACATTGGCCGCCCCGACGTTACCGCTCCCGACGCGACGCAGGTCAACGCCGCCGCGGCCACGGGCAATCAGGAAGCCGAGTGGAAGCGAGCCCAGAAGGTAGCCGAGTAGCGCCGGCGCCATCTCCTGATCTTACCGTCATCCGGCGAGCGACCCCCGGCAGAGCTCCTCGTAACCAGCGCCGCCCGGCAGGCCGCGGCTGCGATACAGCGTGACGTGCGTGACGGGCGACGCGACACCCGTCACTGCGGCGGCGGCAAGAACCGCAGGCCAGTTCACGCGGTACGAATCGGTCTTCACTCGAGCGAGGGTAAGATGGGGATGAAACGGCTTCGCCTCCGTTGAGTCCTCGCCGGGCAGCAGGCCTCCTACCCGCCGGCTGATCTCGCGCTCGAGCAGCCCGAGCTCACGCGCGCCGTCGGTGACGCCTACCCAGATCGCGCGGGGATGACGCGGCGAGGGAAACGCGCCAAGCCCGTGCCAGGTCACCGAAAATGGCGCGACCGCTAGGGGCTCGTGGATCGCGGCGACGATCGCAGGCACCTGTTCGTCCGGTGGTTCGCCGAGGAAGCGCAGCGTGAGGTGCAGTCCCTGCGCCGCGACCCACACCAGGCGCGGAGGCTCGCCGCGGACCTGCTGCAGACCGGCTTCGATCCGCGAGCGTGCCCGGGCGGCAGCTTCCCGGACCTGGTCGCCGACGCTGACCGCGACGAACAGCCGCATCAACCCCTCAGTTCACTTGAGTGGAACAGCGATCAGCTCGCTGATTCCGACGACGGGATTGGGCACGATTCGGGAGAGTTCGAGCCGATGGCATGCGCAAGCGAAGGCGAGCTGTGGGGCTAGCGCCGCCAGATCCAGTCGATGTCCCAGGGAGCGCCAATGAGCCGGCGTCGCACGAGATCGACGGCGGTGACTGCGGCAAACGTCTTCACCATCTCCCGGCCGCCGAGGAACCGGCACACTGTCGCATCGGTGTCGCGAGGCTCCCGCCGTGCGACCGCGATCCACACCATGCCGACCGGCTTCTGGTCGGACCCGCCGCCGGGGCCGGCAATGCCCGTGATGCCAATTGCGATGTCGGCGCCCGATCGGGTCAGGGCGCCCTCGGCCAGCGCTTTCGCGACCGGCTCGCTGACCGCGCCATGCTGCGTCAGCATCTCGTCAGGCACGCCGAGCAGGTCGCGTTTCGCCTCGTTGCTGTAGACGACCCATGAACGCTCGACGTAGTCCGAGCTGCCGGCGATGTCGGTGAGGCGCGAGGTGGCAAGGCCGCCGGTGCAGGATTCAGCCAGGGCGATGCGCCATCCCCGAGCCCGCAGCATCTCGCCGACCGTCTGCTCGAGCGGCGCTCCGGTCGTATTCACGACATCGGGGCCAAGCTCCCGTTCGAGCGCGCCGACGGCGCGATCGAGTGCGCCTTTGCCCGCGGCCAGGTCGGTGACCTGCGCCGACAGGTGCAACTCGATGAACCCGGGCGAGGCGAGGATCGTGGTGTCGATCCGCGGCTGCTCCGCCTGCCAGGGCCGGTAGATCGCGCTAACCTGCTCGTCCACTCGCGATTCGGATCGACCCGCAATCCGAAGCGCGCGCCGCAACAGGCGCCGCCCCCCCGCAACCCGCGCGAGCCGCTCGGCGATGGGTCCGCTGATCATCGGCCGCATCTCGCGCGGTGGCCCCGGAAGGAGCGCGACGATGCGGTCATCCCGATCGATGAGGAGTCCTGGCGCGGATCCGCGCGGGTTCTCGATGACCGTGGCGCCCCGGGGGACCATCGCCTGCCGCCGGTTCACTTCGGGCATGGCGATCCCCCGCGCCGCGAAGCGGGCGCGAATGGTTTCGACGATCGCGGGGTTCTCGTCGAGCGGCAACTGAAAATGTGCGGCCACCACTTCCCTGGTCAGGTCGTCATCCGTAGGGCCAAGGCCGCCGGTGAGAATCAGGATCTGATGACGGCCGAGCGCCTGGGCGATAGCCGCGCCAAGCTCTCCGCGATCATCGCCGACGACCGCTTTGTAGGCGAGATCGATGCCGAGACCGTTCAGCACCTCGGTGATGTAGAGCGAGTTGGTATCGGTACGGGTCGGTGTCAGCATCTCGCTTCCGACCGCCAGCACCACCGCCTTCAGGGACTCGCTCATGCCAGCATCCACGCCGGCAATGCCCACAGCCCGAGGCGCAGTACGAGGTGCCCGTAAACGCCGGCCATTGCATCGTCGAGCATGATGCCCCAGCCTCGTGGCGCGCGCTCGAGGCGGCCGGCTGGAAACGGCTTCACGACGTCGAAGATCCGGAACAGGAAGAAGCCGGCGATGACGCCGGTCAGCGACAGCGGCAGCCCCGCGAGCGTTATCAGCATGCCGAGCACCTCGTCGATCACCACCGGCCCCGGATCCTCGGCGCCGAGCACTTCCTCAGCCCGCGTTGCCGCCCAGACGCCCACGGCAAACAATGTCGCGATCACACCGGCCTCGAATGCCGGGTGGCTTACCCAGCGCACGACCGCATACAGCCCCAGCGCCGCGAGCGAACCAGCCGTGCCGGGCGCGACCGGGAAGAATCCGACGTAGCCGAAGGTGGCGATGATCAGTCCAAGCCGGCTCACCCGACTACCACCCGCGTGCCCGCCAGCCGATCGTGCACGGCGCGCCGATCGGCGCCGAAGAGAGCCGGCACGAACAACATCCCCAGCGTGGCAACCGCGGCGATGCAACCGAGCGCGCGGACGACCGCCCCGGTGATGTCGACACCGCGGCCGTCATCTCCGGTGACGCGTATGCCCGCGAGCATCTTCCCGATCGTCTGCCCTCCGCCGACGGTGAACCCGGCCAGGTAGAGGAAGGCAAGCACGAACAGAAACCCGGCCATCGGAACCAGGCGGATCGTCCGCGCGTCTTCGACCGTCGGGGTCAAGCCGGCGATGCGCAGCGTGAGCCACATGACGCCCGCGTCGATGGTCAGCAGCAGGACGAGATCGACGATCGCGGCCGCGAGCCGCCGGCCGACCCCGGCCACTTCCGGCGGTGCCGGACGAGCCGACGGCCGACCACTCGAAACCGGTTCGGTTGTTTCCGCAACCAGCGGCAAGGACGGGGACGCTTCGGCCCGCGCCGGGCGCGTGGTCGTGCGGCGCGGCTTCGGCACATCGTGCCCCGGCCGCCTCACCGCCAGCGGGTTGCCGGCCGGCCTCGGCGAGAACAGCGGCAGGTCCTCGGCCTCCTCCTCCGGCGCGGGTCGCGGCGCAGCGACCACCGGCGCGGCTGGTTCGGCAGCGCCGGTTCGCGCCATTGGGGCGAGCGGCAGTGGCGTCGGCCGCTTCTGCTCCGTCCGGCCGAAGCCTGCTGCCGCGCGCTCGTGCAGCGGTTCGGGCGCTTCGCCGAGCAGGGTGTCGTCGGTAAGCTCGAGGTCTACGAGCGGGGCGTCAGTCACCGCCGCGCGCAACGGCAGCTCCGCCGATGGCGCCGGCGCGGCGAGCGAAAAGTCGTAGCCACAATTGCGGCAGCGTTCCGTCGCCTCGAAGCCGAGATAACCACACTTCGGACACTTCATTCCGGTGGCGTTGGAGAAGCGGATGACGATGGTGTTGCGCTGCTGGTCTCGGTCAGCGCGAACGACAGCAGCTCGCGCTGGATGTGGGCCCGCATTTCGTCAGCGGAGAGGCGCAGCGGATCGCCGGCCGGTACGCGCTCGAATTCCGCGAGGGCATCGCGCAGGCGGCCGCTCTCGAAGAGATCGCTGCCCCCGGCGCATGTAGGCTTCAGCGACGGTCGGCACCGGCAGCGGCGCGTTGACCTCGGGAATTGCCGACATCCGTGTCGCCGCTGCCTGAGCCGGCCACAACGCCTGCCAGCTGCTCGACGTCCATAGCCACCAGCTCGCGACGCCCAGGACTGTCAAAGCGATCGCGGTCAGCGTCCAGAAGCGGCGGGCCGGCATCACCTCCGGACCCGATTCCGTCACCAGTCGGCCAGGTGTTGTGACCCGTGGCCGTGGCGACGGGCGCGGCGTCTTGCCCGGACGCGCCGCGCCGACGTCGAGCCGCTCGATACGATCGAGCACGCCGATGGTCAGGTCCTGCGAGGCGCCGCGATCCATCGCGTCGCTGAGCAGCGCGCGCGCGTGCTCGACGTCTCCGCGATCGAAAGCCACCATCCCTTCGTGGACGAGGGCCTCGGTCTGCCGCTGCCGCTCCGCTTGCGCGCTGCGAGCCCGCTCGATGTAGGCTCGCGCCCGATCGTGATGGCGGTCGAGAAAGAGGACCCGCGTCCAGAGATTGATTGCCGATTCGAAATCGCCGGCAAAGTAGTGATCAAGGCCGGCGACAAGCAGTTGCTCGATGCGCGCGTCGCCCCGCACTGATCCTGGCGGATCGGTTGGCACGGAAGACGACGACTGCGGATCGGCCATGACCTTAAGTGCTGCACAGTATAGCACTTACACCCGGGTGCGACAGGTGCACCACGGGTCCGACCGGTACGACGAGGGCCCGCGCTCATCGCACCCGCGGCACCTGTCGGACCAGCCGCACTCGCATTTAGCTGTGGTACAAGCGAACGGATCATGGCCATCATCGAATCCGTTCCGAACATCAGCGAAGGCATCAGAACCGACGTCGTCGCGCGCATTGCCGATGCGCTGCGCGCGGTGTCCGGCGTGCGCGTGCTCGACGTGCAGTCCGACGCCACCCACAA
Organism: uncultured Acidobacteriota bacterium; assembly: GCA_963709325.1. GTDB lineage: Bacteria > Acidobacteriota > Vicinamibacteria > Vicinamibacterales > UBA2999 > VFZN01. The sequence continues at coordinate 132,655 of CAVPVV010000004.1, forward strand.
CCGAAGCGTACTGACGCTGGCGGGCGACGCGGCCGGGCTTCGTCAGGCGATCCCGACGCTGGTGTCGATGACCATGGAGGCGGTCGATTTACGGACCCACCGCGGCGAACATCCCCGGCTTGGCGCGGTGGACGTCGTTCCGTTCATTCCGATCGAAGGCGCAACGATGGCTGACTGCGTCGCGCTTGCGAGGGATATCGGCAAGGATGTGGCGGATCGGCTCGGCGTTCCCGTCTACCTTTACGAGGAGGCGGCGCAACGGCCTGATCGGCGCAATCTCGAAGACATCAGGCGCGGGGAGTTCGAGGGGCTCGCCGAGAAGATGGCGAAACCGGGTTGGGCACCCGACTTCGGCCCGTCGCAGCCTCATCCGAGCGCCGGCGCAACCGTTATCGGAGCGCGGATGCCGCTCATCGCCTACAACGTCAACCTCGCGACGAATCGGCTCGATGTTGCGAAGAAGATCGCGACCGCTGTCCGCATGAGCAGCGGCGGCCTGCGATTCGTGAAGGCGATGGGACTGCCGCTCGAGGATCGAGGCATCGTGCAGGTGTCGATGAACCTGACCAACTACGAGAAGACGCCGATCTTCCGGGTGTTCGACCTGGTCCGGCGGGAGGCGGCGCGCTACGGCGTCAACGTGTTGGAGAGCGAGATCGTCGGCCTCATCCCCCAGGCGGCATTGATGCAAGCCGCGGAGTACTACCTGCAGCTGGAAGGCTTCTCGGGGAAGCAGGTGCTCGAGAACAAGCTCCGCGAGTAGCGGCGGGGAAACACCAGGCACACGAAGGACACGAGGTTCGTGTCCTTCGTGTTTACTCGTCGCGACGCGGGGCGATGCCGAACGACTTCATCTTCTTGTAGAGATTCGAGCGCTCGACGCCGAGCATCTCGGCGGTCTTCGACATGTTTCCCTGTGAAGCGGCCAGCGCGCGCAGGATGTAGTCCTTCTCGAACTGATCGCGGGCCTCGGCAAGGCGGCCCGTCGCGGCCGGGGCCGGCTCCATCGGGGCGTCGCCATCCTGGCCGAGGAAGGCAAGGTCCTGCGCGGTGATGGCGTCGCCGGTGACCATGATGATCAACCGCTCGACGATGTTGCGCAGTTCGCGGACGTTGCCGGGCCATTGATACTGCTGCAGCCGCGCCATCGCCTCGGACGCGAACCGCTTCGGCCGCTTGCCGTACTCGGCCGCCATCAGCGCCATGAAGTGCTCGGCCAGCAGCGGGATGTCCTCGGCGCGATCGCGGAGCGGCGGCACGAAGATCGGGATGACGTTCAGCCGGAAGTAGAGGTCTTCGCGGAACCGGCCGTCGCGAATCTCCGCCGGCAGCTCCTTGTTCGTGGCGGCGAGCACCCGGACGTCCACCTTGATGCGCTGCGTCCCGCCGACCCGCTCCATCACCTGCTCCTGCAGTACCCGCAGCACCTTGGCCTGGGTCTTCAGGCTCATGTCGCCGATCTCGTCGAGGAAGATCGTGCCGCCGTCGGCCTGCTCGAAGCGTCCCGGCTTGTCGGCGACAGCGCCGGTGAAGGCGCCGCGCGCGTGTCCGAAGAGCTCGGATTCAATCAGCTCCTCGGGAATCGCGGCGCAGTTCACCTCGACGAACGGGCCGCCGCGTCGGCGGCTCAGTTGGTGCACGGTCCGCGCGACCAGCTCCTTGCCGGTCCCGTTCTCGCCGAGAATCAGCACCCGTCCGTTGGTCGGTGCCGCCATCGCGACCTGCTCGCGCAGGTGCCGCATCGCCGGGCTCTCCCCGACCATCGATTTCCTGGCGATCGACGCGGGCCCGCAGCGCGCGGTTCTCGGTCTCGAGATCGCGCTGTCGAAGCGCGTTGCGGACCACGAGCACGGTCTTCTCGAGCGACAGCGGCTTCTCGATGAAGTCGAACGCCCCCATCTTGATCGCGCGTACCGCCGACTCGATGTTGCCGTGACCGGAGATGATCACGACCTGCGCGTCGACGTGCCGCTCCTTGAGACGCTGCAGGGTCGTGAGGCCGTCGATCCCGGGAAGCCAGATGTCGAGCACGATCACGTCGTAGGATCGCTGCGCGACCCGCTCGAGGCACGCCTCGCCGGTGCCGACGGCCTCGACGTCGAAGTCCTCGTCGCGCAGCACGCCCGCGACCGACGAGCGGACGCCGGGCTCGTCGTCTACGACCAGGATGGCTGGCATGCAGCGTCGATCACGATGGCAGCTCTATCGTAAACCGCGTCCCGCGAGGCACGTTGTCGGTGACGTCCACCGATCCGCCGTGCTCGGCGACGATCCGGCGTACGATCGCCAGGCCGAGCCCGCTGCCGCGTCCCTTGGTCGAGTAGTAGGGCAGGAACAGCTTTTCCCGCTCGCCTTCGGGAATGCCAGGGCCGTCGTCGGCGACGACGATCCGGACGAACCCGTTCGGGTCGTCGCGCGCCGTCTCGATCGCGATCGTGCCGCGGCGGTCGGTGGCTTCGATGGCGTTGTCGATCAGGTTGATCAGCACGCGCTTCAACTGGTCGGGATCGACACGCACCTCGGCGACTGCCGGGTCGAAACGGCGTTCGAACCGCACGTCGGTGAACAGCCCGTCGTAGAGCGACAGCGTCTCGTCGATCAAGCGCGGGCACGTCGGTCGGTACCGCGCGAGGCGCCGGCATCCGGGCGAACTGCGAGAACTCGTCCACCAGTCCCTTCGAGCGACTCGACCTCGCCGACGATGGTGGACGTGCACTCCTGCGACCGAGCTCTTGCGAGCGGCGGATCGAGATTCGTGAGCTTGCGCCGCATCCGCTCGGCTGACAGCTGGATCGGCGTGAGCGGGTTCTTGATCTCGTGCGCCAGGCGGCGCGCGACCTCCCGCCAGGCGGCGACCTTCTGCGCCCTGATGAGCGGCGTCACGTCGTCGACGACGAGCACCGTGCCGTCGTAGCTGCCGTCGGCGTTCAACGACCCGCGTCGCCACCGCCGCAAGATGCCGCTCCCGGCCTTCGCGGACGAGGGCGATCTCCTGGGCGAGGGAGTCGGTCCGGGCCCTGGCCGACTGGTCCAGCAGCTCGTTCACCGGCGCCAGGCCGGCTCGCGAGAACACGTCCACGGCGGTCCGGCCGGTCACCGACGCGTCGAGTTCCAGCAGCCGCGATCGCGGCGGCGTTGATGGTGCCGATGCGGCCGGTGCGGTCGATCGACACGACGCCGGTCGCAATCCGCTCGACCACGGCCTCGATGTAGCGGCGACGGCTCTCCCCTTCCTGGTGCTTGCGCTCGAGATCGAGAGCTGGCGCGCTCCAGCCGCTGTCGGCTCGAGGCCACTTCCGCGGCCATGGTGTTGAACGCATCCACCATCGCGCCGAACTCGTCGGCGGCTTCGTGCTGAATCCGGTGGTCGTAATGGCCGGCGCCGATCTCGCGCGCCGCCTCGGACAGCGCCTGCACCGGCCGCGTGATCCGCTTGGCCAGGTACAGCCCCAGCCAGGTCGAACCGACGAGGATGAAGAGCGTCACCATCACGAAGAACGAGACGTAGACGCCGGCCAGCGGCTGCCGCAGCACGCGCAGCTGCGAGTAGTCCTCGTAGGCCTGCGTCATCCGCCGCGATCGCTCGGCGAGGCTCCCCGAGAGGTACGTCGGAGGCCACGACGACGCCGGTGATTGCGCCGTTGGCCCGCACCGGCTGGGCCACGCGCAACAGCTCGCCGCCTTCAGGAAGCGGCTCGAGCACCCACGGCGTGGGCTCGCCGCCGTTGACGACCTGGCTGGCCAGCCGTTCGGTCGAGCCCCGCGCCCAGGCTTGCGGGATGGTCGGCGACGCGACGTCGACCACCGGCACCACCGACAGCCGCGCCATCGTCGCCGCGGGACACGCGGTAGACCTGCACGAGACCGGGCCGCGGTCCGGTGACGCTGGTCGAGACCAGCGCCCGCACTCGCGTCACGTCGGTCGCCGCCAGGTCGAGCCTGGCCAGCTCGTCGGCCAGCTGCGCCGCGTGCTCGCTGACCGCGCGCTGTTGCTCCTGGTAGTAGTCGGCGGCGATGCTGTTGGCGGACGAGAGGATCTCGTCGACCGGAGTGTTGAACCAGCGGTCCACGGCGGTCAGCACGACCCGGCTGCCGACGAGCAGCACGAGCACCGCGGGGATGACCGTCATCCCGAGCATCGCGAGCACCAGCTTGGCCCGGAACCGCGCGAACGGCAGGCCGCGCCGCCCTTCGACGATCGACTTGATGACGTTGCGCGCCAGCAGGAACACCAGCGCGAGCAGCATCGTGAGGTTCGTCGCCGAGAGGGCATAGAGCACGACCTCGGCCAGGAAGTCGGGCGCGAGGCGCGACGTCCGCTCCTCGACGACGAGCAGGCCGGCCAGCACCGCCAGGAGCATGACGATGCCGGCCAGGATCAGCCGCGGGTTGTCGCGGAACGGCCGCCGCGCGGCCGGCGTGGCCGGCGCGGTGGCGGCCGGGCGCATCGCCGTCGACGATCGGGTGGTGGGCACCGGCCGTCCGCGGGGTTACTCCTTCGTGCCGCGAAGGGCCCGCGCCTCCTGCACGAAATCGTCGACGTCGCGGAAGTCGCGGTAGACGGAGGCAAAGCGGACGTAGGCCACCTGGTCGAGCTTCTTCAGCTCCTGCATCACCAGGGCGCCGAGCTCCTTGCCCGAGATCTCCTTGTCGGGGCGCTCGTTGAGCAGCTGCTCGGCCTTGTTCGGCGATGTCCTGCACGTCCATCGTCGTCACCGGCCGCTTCTCGATCGCCTTGAGCACGCCCGGCAATCAGCTTCTCGCGCTCGAAGCGCTCGCGCGTCCCGTCCTTCTTGATCACCATGCTCGGGATCTCGTCGATCCGCTCGTGGCTGGTGAACCGCCGGCCGCACTCCGGATTCAGGCACTGCCGGCGCCGCCGGATGACGACGCCTTCTCGATCTCGCGCGAATCGACGACCTGGTCTTCGAGGAAGCCGCAGTAGGGGCACTTCATGCCTTCACCTCGACCGGTTCGGGGGTCTCCGCCATGTGCTTGATCCCATGCAGGCTGAGGCCGTCGCGGCACCGCGAACCAGAGGCCCAGGAGCGTCACCGGCACGAACGACGTCGCGTGCAGCAGGATCGCGGCGCCGATCGCAGCGTCGTTGTCGGCGCCGAAGAAGGCGGTGGCCCCGAGGCGGAAGGCCTCGTGGAATCCGCCGACAGCGCCCGGCGTCGGCACGGCGACGCCGACCACCAGCAGCGCCAGCATCAGCCACGAGCCGACCATCGGCATGTCGATGTGAAAGGCGTGCGCCACGGCCCACGTCTCGGCGCAGATGATCAGCCACAGCACCACCGACCACGCCGAGGCTGGCCACGAGTCGCTCCGGCCGGCGCAGCACGCCGAACCCGTTCGCGAGCATGGTCGCGATCGCGGCCGAGCGAGTCCGGCGAGCCGTGCCGGCAGCCAGCGCTCGGCGCGGCCCAGCCACACCTGCAGCCAGTCCGGGTGCCCGGCCAGCACGAACATCAAGGCCATCGACAGCACCGCGACCGGCGCCATGACCAGGCCGCCGAGACGAACCGCGCGCAAACAGCGCGGAATCGCGGGCCGCCATCCCGGGATCGAACACGAGAAGGTAGGTGGCGAGGAGCGATCAGCACGGCCACGAGATCGAGAATGCGCTCGACGATGATGGTGGCGAACGTCGCGGTCGCGCTCAGCCCTTCGCGGCGGGCCAGCAGGTACGGACGCAGCACCTCGCCGGCCCGCGCCGGCAGCACCGACGAGGCCGCGAAGCCGATGACGGTGGTCCGGAACGCGACGCCAGAAGCGCGTCGGGCCGAGCGGCTCGAGCAGGTACTGCCAGCGCTGGGTCCGGACCACATAGGTGAGCATCGTCAGCGCGACCGCCAGCACGCAGCAGCTCGAGCCGCGCGGTCCGCACGCCTTCCGCGACGCGCGCGAAATCGGCGTTGCGAAGGAAGAGCGCGACCAGCCCGACGGCCAGGGCCGACACCAGCAGCGTGCGGAATGCGGATCGCAAGACAGCACCATGTTATACGCAAGCCGCGCGCGGCCCGGATTGTGGGGCGGAGAACCGAACTGCCGTGTGCTCCGCAGATTAGCCGTGTTCGTCGCAGCGGAGCGAGCCGGAGCGCGGTCAGCCGGCCGCGTGACGTCGCGGATCATGCGTCTTGCGCCGGCGCGACGCGGCCGCTAGGATCGGAGACTTCGTGACGATCGCCGCTCCCGTCCTCGATACCAATCTCTCCGAATTCCCGCTGGTCCGTCGCGGCAAGGTGCGCGACGTTTACGACGTCGGCGACGCGCTCCTGATGGTCGCGACCGATCGCATCTCGGCCTTCGACTACGTGCTCGGCTCGGGCATTCCCGACAAGGGCCGGATCCTCACCCAGCTCTCGGCATTCTGGTTCGCGCGCACGCGCACATCGTGCCGAACCACGTGATCAGCACCGACGTCGGCCGACTATCCCGCGGCGCTGCGGCCCACGCGCTCGCTGCTCGAGGGCCGCTCGATGCTGGTGCGCCGGACGACGCCGCTGCCGGTGGAGTGCGTCGCTCGCGGCTACGTCTCGGGCTCGGGGTGGAAGGACTACAAGGCGACCGGCGAGATCTGCGGCCACGCGCTGCCGGCCGGCCTGCGCGAATCGGACCGGCTGCCGGAGCCGCTCTTCACGCCGGCCACGAAGGCCGAATCCGGACACGACGAGAACATCAGCGAGGCGCGGCCGCCGCGGTCGTCGGCGCCGACCTGCTGGCGCGTCTCAAGTCGCTCACGATGGCGCTCTACCAGTTCGGCGTGGACCACGCCGCCGAGCTGCGGCATCATCCTGGCCGACACGAAGTTCGAGTTCGGCCTGACCGACGCGGGCGAGCTGCTGCTCATCGACGAGATGATGACGCCCGACTCGTCACGCTACTGGCCGGCGGATCAGTACGCGCCGGGCGGCCCGCAGCCGAGTTTCGACAAGCAGTACGTGCGCGACTACCTCGAGTCGATCAAGCTGGAACAAGCGGCCGCCGGTGCCGTCGCTGCCTGCCGACGTGGTCGCGCGGACCCGCGACAAGTATCTCGATGCCTTCCGTCGCCTGACCGGCGCGGAGCTCGGTCACCGGCGCCTGAGCTGCGGACGGGACTTCGACCGTGCGTGAAATCCTCGATCAGCTCGTCGCCGAGATGGTGGACAAGGGCATCCGCTACGACGACGCGCAGCGCGAGTTCGAGAAGCGCTTCATCTCGCGGGTCGTGCAGCAGAGCGACGGCAACCTGAGCCGCGCCGCCGACACGCTCGGCATGCACCGCAACACGCTGACCCGGAAGATCAAGGAGCTGAAGATCAGGCCGCGCTAGCGGCCGCGGCGGGCGCCGGCGCCCGCCGGCGGCCGGCACACGGGGCCTTGACAGGCGCCGAGCCGCCTCCCTACACTTAGCAGTCGACAGTACTGACTGCTAGCCTCGCAAGGGGTCGAGTGCTAGCAGACGCGTGGCACCCCTGTTAGCACACAGACACCCCGGCTGGTAGCCGCTGGCACGCCGTGCCGCGGCCCGGCCGGGGTCGGCAACCCCTCGGGTAGACGGAGTAACGAGCATGGCGTTGAGACCGCTTCACGATCGCATCCTCGTGCAGCGCATCGAGGAAGAAGAGCAGAAGGTTGGCGGCATCATCATCCCCGACTCGGCCAAGGAAAAGCCGCAGCAGGGCAAGGTGATCGCCGTCGGGGCCGGCAAGGCCGACAAGGACGGCAAGCGCATCGCGCTCGACGTCAAGGAAGGCGACACCATCCTGTTCGGGAAGTACTCGGGACAGGAAGTGAAGGTGGACGGCGAGGACTACCTGATCATGCGCGAGGATGAAGTGCTCGCCGTGGTCGAAGGCAAGAAGTAGGACGGAGACCGACGACAATGGCAAAGCAGATCATCTACGGCGAGCAGTCCCGCCAGGCCATCCTGCGCGGCGTCAACCAGCTCGCGGACGCGGTGAAGGTGACCCTCGGCCCCAAGGGCCGCAACGTCGTCCTCGACAAGAAGTTCGGCTCCCCCACCATCACCAAGGACGGCGTGACGGTGGCCAAGGAAATCGACCTCAAGGATCCGCTCGAGAACATGGGCGCGCAGATGGTGCGCGAGGTCGCGAGCAAGACGTCGGACACGGCCGGTGACGGCACGACCACGGCGACCGTGCTGGCCCAGGCCATCTACCGCGAGGGCGCCCGCAACGTGGTCGCCGGCGCCAACCCGATGGAGCTCAAGCGCGGCATCGAGAAGGCCGTCGAGGCCATGACCGCCGAGATCAAGAAGATGGCCAAGCCGGTCAAGGGCAACATGATCGCCCAGGTCGGCACCATCTCGGCCAACGCCGACGAGACCATCGGCAAGATCATCGCCGAGGCCATGGAGAAGGTCGGCAAGGACGGCGTCATCACCGTCGAAGAGGCCAAGACGCTCGAGACGACGCTCGACGTGGTCGAGGGCATGCAGTTCGACCGCGGCTACCTCTCGCCCTACTTCGTCACCGATCCCGAGCGCATGGAAGTGGTGCTCGAGAACCCGGTCATCCTGATCCACGAGAAGAAGATCAGCTCGATGAAGGACCTGCTGCCGGTGCTCGAGCAGGTCGCCCGCCTCGGCCGCCCGCTGCTCATCATCGCCGAGGACGTCGAGGGCGAGGCCCTGGCCACGCTGGTGGTCAACAAGCTGCGTGGCACGCTGCAGGCCGCGGCCGTCAAGGCCCCGGGCTTCGGTGACCGCCGCAAGGCCATGCTCGAGGACATCGCGACCCTGACCGGTGGCCGCGCCATCACCGAGGACCTCGGCGTCAAGCTCGAGAACATCAAGATCGAGGACCTCGGCAAGGCCAAGAAGGTCACCATCGACAAGGACAACACGACGATCGTCGAGGGCGCCGGCGAGAGCAAGGCCATCGAGGGCCGCGTCAAGCAGATCCGCGTCCAGGTCGACGAGACCTCGTCGGACTACGACCGCGAGAAGCTGCAGGAGCGGCTGGCCAAGCTCGTCGGCGGCGTCGCCGTCATCAAGGTCGGTGCGGCCACCGAGACCGAGATGAAGGAGAAGAAGGCGCGCGTCGAGGACGCGATGCACGCCACCAAGGCGGCCGTCGAAGAGGGCATCGTTCCCGGCGGCGGCGTGGCGCTGATCCGTGCCAGCAAGGCGCTCGAGGGCCTCAAGCTCGAGGGCGACCAGGCCGTCGGCGTGGCCATCATCAAGCGCGCCATCGAGGAGCCCTGCCGCTGGATCGCCACCAACGCCGGCCAGGAAGGCTCGATCGTCGTCGCCAAGGTGAAGGAGAGCAAGGGCGACGAGGGCTTCAACGCCGCCACCGACGTCTACGAGGACCTGGTCAAGGCCGGCGTCATCGACCCGGCCAAGGTGGTCCGCAACGCGCTGCAGAACGCCTCGTCGATCGCCAGCCTGCTGCTGACCACCGAGGCGATCGTCGCCGAGATTCCCGAGGAGAAGAAGGAAGCCCCGGCGATGCCGGGCGGCGGCATGGGCGGCATGTATTGATCGCGAGATCTGGTGATCTCGTGAGCTGGAGATCTGGAGATCTGAGCGGGTGATCTGAGGATCTTCTGATCTATCTGGTGATCTTGTGATCTGGGCCCGGTGGCCTTTTTGCTGCCGGGCCTTTCTTTTTTCCCCGCTCAACCCGGCCCGGGCGTAGTATTTCTTTCGCTCGACTCGGCGCTCCTTATTTCATTTCGCGTTGTACAGGCTGTTGGTTTCCGTTACTAGTCAGCGGGCTTTACCGTCACTCGGCGTCTCGCGATGCTATCGGAAGGAGAACCCTATGCGACGTTTCGTGGTAACCGGGATCCTTATCGGCCTGCTCGGTTGGATTGCCGCCGTCCCGGCTCAGGCTCAGGACAAGTCGGCACGCGGATCGGTGACCGCGGTTGGCATGGACACCGTCACTGTGAAGGCCGGCGCCCAGGAGCTCAAGCTCACGGTCGATGGGAAGACCGAAATCATCGCCGAAGGCGCGGGGACAGCCAACCCGCGCGGCGGTTGCCAAGGGCGCGGCCGGCGCCAAGCTCGCCGATCTCGTCAAGGTCGGCGAGAACGTCGAAGTCAACTACCGCGAGGCAGGCGGCATGATGCACGCCACCACCATCCGCAAGGTGCGTTCGACCGGTGCCAGCGGCGGCGGGGTGTCAGAACCCAAGGCGGCAACCCCCATGTCCAGCGGCACGGTGACCGCCGTCTCCGGAACGTCGCTGACCATTTCCGGCACGACCGGCGGCGGCGGCAAGTTCACGCAGACCTTTACGATCGACAGCGCCACCCACGTCGTCGCCGAGGGCGCCAGCACCGCCAGCGCCAAGGGCAAGATCACCATCACCGATCTCGTGAAGAAGGACGACTCCGTGCAGGTGACCTACGTCGAGAGCGGCAGCACCCTCCGCGCCACCGAGGTGCGCAAGCGCAACACGAAGCCGTAACCCGCGCCTCGGCGCGAACCGACATCGGGCCCGGGCACGACGATGGTGTTCGGGCCTTGCTTTTTTCAGGGCAGGCTCGGCCGCCCGGTGGATTTCAGGAACTCCGCCAGGTACGGCCCGAACACCTGCGGCAGTGAATGGGTGCCGTGCCCGCGCGTCTCGTCGGAGACCGGAATCAGCACGAACTTACCGTGCGCCACCTTGCCGATCAGGTCTCGCATCATCGGCAGCTCCGGCGGGTTCACGAAGTCGTCCGCGGAGTTGATGGCAAGCAGCGGCGCCGTGATCTCGCCGAGGTGCGCCGACGGGTCGTAGTCCTCGGACGCCCGGAAGTGGTAGATCGTGTCGTTTGCGTCGGTGGTCTTCAGCCGCGTCTTGATCTGATCGTCCAGCCACGCGTCGGCGGCCGCGTGCGTCGGGAACTGCTTCTGCCACTGCAGCGGGACGCTCGTCGCCAGCAGCAGGAACCCGAGCGCGCTGGCCATGCCGCGCGGCGGCTCGGTGTACTCTCCGCCCTTCCAGGTCGGATCGGTGACGATTGCGTCGACCAGCAGCTTGCGCCACACGCGATTGCGCCCCGCCACTTCGACTGGATTGCTCGCCAGCGGCACCAGCCCGCGCGCGAACGACGGGTACATGTAGCCCCACATCCACGCGTGCATCGCGCCCATCGACGTCCCCATGATCAGCCGCAGCTCGCGAGAGCCCGAGCGCCTCGGTCACCAGCTGGTGCTGCAGCCGCACCATGTCGGTGTAGCGGTACTGCGGGAAGCGCATGTGCAGGCCGTCGCTCGGCTTGCTCGACTGACCGTGCCCGATGTTGTCGGGAAGGATGATGAAGTACCGCTCGGCGTCGAGCAGCTGCCCCTTGCCGAACAGACGGCCGGCGTAGTTCTCGGACACGAACCCCCGGCCGCTGCCACCGGTCCCGTGAAGGATCATCACCGCGTTGCGGACGACTCCGTCGGCGTCCTTCCGCGGCTGACCGATCGTGCGGTAGTGAATTCTGACTTCCGCGGCGCGGTCGCCGCTCTCGAACCGCACGTCGCGCGCGACGAAGTCGCGCTCCGACGGGCGGCGGGTAGCTGGCCTGCGCGACGGCCAGGGACGGAAGGGCGAGGAGAAACGCGAGCGCTTGGATGGTGCGGGTCACGGCACGAATGTAACGCGAAACAGCTTCGGCCAGAGCTTGCCGGTGATCAGGAACGTGCGGTCGGCCGGGTCGTAGGCGATCCCGTTCAGGACGTCGGCGCCGAGCCGTTCGGCGGGCTGCAGCAAATCTGCCGCGTCGATTTTCGCGGTCACGCGGCCGGTCTGCATGTCGATGCGGACGATCGTGTCGGTCGTCCAGACATTCGCGTAAACATCGGTGCCGACACACTCGAGCTCGTTCAGCCGCGGCAGCGCGCGGCCGTTCTCGGTCACGTGAACGGTCCGAGTGACCGCGAATGTACCCGGATCGCGCACCGTCAGGCTGTCGCCGCCGTTGCTCATGATGAGCGACCGGCCATCGTGACAGAGGCCCCAACCCTCGCCTTGGTACGCCATCTCCCCGACGCGGTTGAACGTGTTCTTGTCGTAGACGAAGACGCGGCCGTGTTGCCAGGTGAGCTGGAAGAGGCGGTTCCCAACGTCGGCGAGACCCTCCGCGAAGTAGGGAGCGTTTACTGGTACCTGCTGCTTGACTGCCCCGCTCACCAGATCCACCTTGCGAAGCGAGGAGCGGCCGACCAGGCCGGTGCTCTCGTAGAGAATGCCGTCGCGCCAGATCAGGCCCTGCGTGAAGGCCTGGGAATCGTGCGGGTAGGTCCGGAGGACCTTCACCTTGAGGATGGCAGGGGTCACCGCATTCGTTTGCGCGAGCGAGCCGCCGGAAGGCGCGCCGGCGAGCACCGCGGCGACAACGAGAAGCGAACCAACTGCGCGCATCGCGCGAATCTCACCGGGTCCGGCGGCTCAGCGGAGCGTGAACGTCAGCTCGATGGTGATGATCACGGGAACCGGCTGGCCCTGGCGCATGCCGGGGGAGAACCGCCAGTTGCGAGCCGCCTTGATCGCTTCCTGGTCGAGCCCGAAGATCGGGTCCAGCGACTTGGTGACCTTCACCTCACCCACCGAGCCGTCCGGCATCACGATGCACTCGAGCCACACCGAGCCCTGGACCTTGGCGCGCATCGCGTCCGCGGTGTATTGCGGCTTCACCTCGCGCAGGACGCGGGGCAAAGTGATCCCGGCGCCAGGCCGGAAAGCGCCGCCGCCGGTGCCGCCGCCGTAGCCGGGCCCGAGGCCGCTTCCGGTGCCAGAGCCGCTGCCGCTGCCGGTGCCGGTGCCCGCTCCCCCTCCCGTCCCGGAGCCCTGCGATTCGCTTACGGGCGTCTCGCTGAGGATGGCACCGGGCAGCTGCTGTTCTGCCGCTGCCATGTTGACGACCGGCAGGTTCATGGCTGGCAGAGGCTCGGGCTCCTCCACCTTGGGAGGCGTCGGAGCTGGCTTCTTCTCGACCGGAACCGTTATCTTCTCCTTGCCAGGCACCTCAGCAGGACGCGGGGGCTCGGGGCGCTTGTTGCCGCCGCCACCGCCACCGCCACCGGGCCCTTCAATCGGCAGGAAGACGAGGCGATCGACCTTCAGCTCGGGCTGAGGCTCGAAGAGCCTTGGCGCAGGCCGATACTGAATCACCAGGATGGCGATCAGCACCATCACCGCGTGGGCGCCGACCGACGCGCCCGCGCCCACCCGCGACTGCCGCTCCTCGAGCGAGAAGTGAATGTCGATGGGGCGGTCCGGCCGGACGTGGAGCGGCCCTTCCGCTGCGGGCGTCGCGATGGTCGGGTCAGCCATCAGAGCAGTGGTCCCACGGCCATTGTGACCGAGCGATCTGGCACAAACAAGTGCAAAGCCAGCGCCATGCCGTTTTGACGCCTCAGGTGCACAACCGGCTTCGGTGCTACAATTTGCGTTGAGGTGGCCGACCGCCGCCCTCGAGGAGACTCGCTCACCATGGAGGTCCTAGCCTTGTTCGGACCAATCGGCCTGCCAGAGATGTTGATCATCCTGGCGATCGTCATTCTCATTTTCGGCGCGAATCGCCTTCCCGAGCTCGGTCGCGGAATCGGAGCCGGGATCAAGAACTTCAAGGCGTCCGTCAAGGACGGCGAGAAGTCCGACTAACCTCTCATTCACTTGAGTGGTCAATCCCGCAGCCCGCTGATTCGCTGGAGACGGGCACAATCGACGGGAGTTCGAGCAGATGGCAGCCTTCACACGTGTGATTGTGGGGCTCACTAGAGCAGCACCCGGGAGTCGCCGACTCGCCGCGTGACTCGCTCACGATCGAGAAACTCCAGCAATGGGATCGCATACTTGCGGGTAATGCCGTAGCGATCCTTGAACTGGGTGACGTCAATTCGCACCACCTCGCCCGCGCCCTCGGCCTTGAGGGTCGCCATCTCCCCCTTCAACCGATCCAGCGCCTCCCGGTGCACCACCAGGGTATCGAGCCGGACCAGCGTCTTTTGTCGTACCAGGTAGGCCGTCGCGGCCTCGGTCACGTCCGGAGATACGCCGGCGTGCTCCGCGATAGCCGCGCGGTCGGGCGGCGTCAGGCCGGCCTCGCGATACGCCTCGGCAACCTTTGCCACCGTCTCCTCCCCGCCGGGGAGCGATGCCTTGTGCGAAGGCAGCGCCAGCCGCTCGCGATCCACGATGGCCTTGGCCACCACGAGCCGGCGCATGGCCGCTTCGAAAATCGCCGGTTCGACTCCCCTGAACGCGCGAGTGCGCGCTTCCTCCCTGGGCAGCCCCTCGCTGATCGGCTGTTGTTCGTGGAATGTCCGAACCAGGCGAAGCACGGCGTCGCCGGCCGCCGCGATGGCCGGCGCGGCCACCAGTAAGTCTCCGACCTGAATCACGGTTCCGGTCCGTTGGAGAGCGGCGACCGTCTCGCCGACTTGCGACGGGCGAATGCCGGCCCGGGCGACCGCGTCGCTCACCGCCACGCCACGGAGCCCGCGGTCCCGGATCATCGCCCCGAACGCCGCCGCCGAATCGGCCCCTAGCAGTTCGCGCAGCCGGCCCAGGCCCGCGGCGCTGCGGATGCGCGGCACGGTCGGCGCCGGATCGAGGACGGTTGCCGCGCCAATCGTGTACGGCGGCGAATAGCTGCGGAGGATGACACGATCGCCACGCGTCAGGATTGCCTGGTCCTCAAGCCGCAGGCGCGCGAGGGCCCGGCCGCCGCTTTCGATCGCCGTCGCATCGGCTCCGGCAATCGAGATCCGCGCAAGCACCTCCGCTGTCCCGTGATGGACCCGCACCCGCGCGCCATGGCGGAGCGGTCGTGTCAAGGGGAGCAACTCGATCTCCACGTCTGCCCGCCGCGTGACTGCGAGCGTATGCGGCGCGGCCAGCGTCTGGCCGCGACTGACATCGGCCGCGTCGATGCCCCCAAGGTTGATAGCAGTCCGCTGCCCGGCCGCGACCGTGTCGCGCGACTGTCCGTGCACCTGGATGCCCCTCACCTTCGCCACCTGGCTTCCCGGCAGCAGCGCGAATTCCTCGCCGACGCCAATCTGCCCGCCGACCAGTGTCCCGGTCACGACGGTGCCGAACCCCTTCATCGTGAAGACGCGGTCGATGGGCAGCCGCACGGCGCCGGCGACCGGCCGCTCGTGAGCGCGGGCCGCCGCCGCTTCGAGCACGCCTCGGAGCTGGTCCAACCCTTCGCCGGTCCGCGCCGACACCTGGACGATCGGTTTGTTCTCGAGGAACGAGCCGCGCACCAGGTCCGCGACCTCGAGCGCGACGAGCGCCCGCGTGTCGGCGTCCGCCGCGTCCTGCTTGGTGATCACCGCGCAGCCGTCGGACACGCGGAGCAGGCGGCAGATGTCGAAATGCTCGCGGGTCTGCGGCATCACGCTCTCGTCGGCGGCGACGATCAGCATCACGAAGTCCACGCCGCCGACGCCGGCGAGCATCGTGCGGACGAACTTTTCATGCCCCGGGACGTCGACGAACGCGACCTGCGCCGCGCCGATTGTTGCGTGAGCGAACCCAAGCTCGATGGTGATGCCGCGCGCCTTCTCTTCCTTGAGTCGATCGGGATCGATGCCAGTGAGCGCGTGAACCAGCGTGCTCTTGCCGTGATCGATGTGGCCGGCGGTGCCGACGACGAGGCGGGTCATCGCTTCTTGCGGAACGCCCGCTCCATTTTCCCGGGACGCGGCGCGCCCCGTCGCGGGCGCTTCACCGTCGTGCGCGGGCGCGCCTCGCGCCGGGAGCGGGCGGCGCGCGCCGTGAGGCCAAGCGGCGCCTCACGCGGCTCGTCGAGCACCTGCTCCACCGCCAAATCGATCATCCGGCGTTCGAGGTCCACCCGCGCGATGCGAACCCGTACGTGCTCGCCGAGACGGTAGATCCGGCCGGCCCGCTCGCCGACCAGCGTGTGCGCCCCTTCAGTGAACCGGTAGTAGTCGTCGGCAAGCGTCGAGATATGCGCCAGGCCCTCGACGTAGTGATCGACGAGCTCGACGAACAGGCCGAACGGCGCGACGCCGGTGATGTAGCCGTCGAAGGCCTCGCCGACCTTGTCGGCCATGAACCGCACCTTTTTCCACTGCAGCAGCTCGCGTTCTGCCTCGTCGGCGCGCCGCTCGCGCTCGGAGGTGTGCCGGCCTACCTCCGGAAGGGACACTTCCAGCGCTTCACGCCGCTCCTCGCTGGCTCGCGTGTGCCGCAATTCGCGGAGCAGGCGATGCACGACCAGATCCGGGTAGCGACGGATGGGGGACGTAAAGTGGGTGTAGCTGGCCGCGGCGAGTCCGAAGTGCCCCATGTTCACCGAGTCGTAGCGCGCCTTCTGCATCGTCCTCAGCATGAGGAAGGCGATTGGCCGCTCGACCGGCGTGCCGCGGATCTTCTCAACCAGCGCCTGGAAATGCCGCGGCGTCGGGCCTCCCTCCGGCGCGTTCAACGAGTAGCCGAGCGTGCGGATGAAGGCCTCGAACTCCTCGACCTTCAGCGGGTCGGGCGGCTCGTGGATGCGGTAGAGCGACGGCATCCCCGCGTCCTCGAGGTGGCTCGCCACCGTCTCGTTGGCAAGCAGCATGAACTCCTCGATCAGCCGGTGGGCAACGTTCCGCTCCGAGGCAATGATGTCTGCGACCAGCCCCTCGGTATCGAGGATCACCTGTGGTTCCGGCAGGTCGAAGTCGACCGATCCACGCCGGTGACGACATTGGTTGAGGACCGCGAACAAATCTGCCATCAGCTCGAAGGCCGGGACGAGCGGCGCGTAGCGCTCGCGAAGTTGCTCGTCACCCGTCAGGATGGCATTGACGGAGGTATAGGTCATGCGCTCGGTGCTGCGAATCACACCATCGTGGATCTCGTGCCTGACGACGTCACCATGCGGCGTCACTTCAATCAGGCAGGACTGGACGAGCCGGTCTACGTGCGGCTTGAGGGAGCAGAGTCCCGTTGCCAGCGCCTCGGGAAACATGTGGACCGCGCGCTCGGGAAAGTACACCGACGTGCCGCGTTCGTATGCCTCGCGATCGAGCGTGCTTCCCTCTTTCACGTAGTGCGACACATCGGCAATGTGGACGCCCAGCCAGTAATGACCATTCGCCAGGCGCTCGATCGAGATCGCGTCGTCGAAATCGCGCGCGTGCTCGCCGTCGATGGTGACCACGATGCGATCTCGAAAATCAGTGCGCCCCTTGATGTCGGCTGGACGCACCGCGGGGCCGATGCGCTCGGCTTCGGCGATCGCTTCGGCGCCGGGGCCGTCGGGGATGTCGTGCTTGCGAAGAATGATCGCGGTGTCTACGCCGGGGTCTTCGGGCCGCCCCAGCACTTCACGGACAGCGCCCTTCGGCGGTTGTCCCGCCGCGGCGTGGCGCGTGACCTCGACGACCACCATCTGCCCCGGCTCGGCGTTCGCGATATCGCGGCGCCCGATCAGGACATCGTCCATGCTGCGGCGGTCGAACGGTACGACATAGCCCTGGCCGAGACGGTCGCGCTCGAAGCGCCCGACGATCTGGCGTGCCGGAGGCGCGCTCGGCCGCGGCGGCCGGCGGCCCTGCTCGCGCGGCAGCGCGTACAGACTGGCCGCGCACGAGCACGAGCGAGCCGTCGGATAGAAGTTGTCGAAGCGCCCGTTTGGCGCCGGCGCGCTGAAGGCGCGGAATGCGGAGGAGGCGGATGATTTCGTCGGCCCGGGCGGGCCGGGGGAGCCGATCCCGTAAGCGGATCA
The DNA here is from genome assembly GCA_963709325.1 of uncultured Acidobacteriota bacterium. GTDB lineage: Bacteria > Acidobacteriota > Vicinamibacteria > Vicinamibacterales > UBA2999 > VFZN01. Next base: position 150,344 of record CAVPVV010000004.1, read on the forward strand.
GCAGTTCGGACTTGTTCACTGGTTCACTAATAACACTTGCAGGTCGCCGACGTTGGTGTCGGTGCGGCCCGTCCGCACGGTATCGCCGAGCGGACTGAAGAAATGAAAGGAGTCGTTGCGCGCCAGCACTTCGGCCGGCGACGGCAGGCCGCGCGCCGCGGCGCGGGCCAGCGACTGCGCATCGACCCACGCCCCGGCAACATCGGTGAGCCCGTCGATCCCATCGGTGCCGATGCTTGCGGCGACCGCATCGGGCACAGCCCGCATCGGTTCGACCAGCGCCAACGCGAACTCGAGATTTCGTCCGCCGACTCCGTCGCCATGCACGGTGACGGTGGTCTCGCCGGACGAAAGCACGCAGACGGGCCCGCGGTGGCGGCGGGCGTCGGCGATGGCTGCCGCGAGCCAGGTTGGCGCGGCGTCACGCGCTTCCCCGGTAATACGCTCGGGAAGCATGGCCACCTGGTAGCCCTTGGCGTGCGCCGCAGCTGCCGCGGCTGACACCGCATCGGCTGCGCGGCCGACCACGAATCCAGCGGCTCGCGCCAGCCGCTGATCGCCGGGCTTCGGCGTATCGGGAATGCGGCCGGCGAGCCCATCGTCGATCCGCGCGCGGACAGTGGACGGGAGCCGGGATGCGACATCGCGTGCCTCGAGCGCGTCGGCGACGTCCTGCCACGTGGACGCGTCAGGCCAGCCGGGCCCGGATCCGATGACGCTGAGGTCATCGCCCACGACGTCCGACAGCGCCAGCGTCGTCGTCAGGCCTGGAGAGGCTGCCGCGAGCCAGCCGCCTTTGACCAGCGACAGGTGCTTGCGCAGCGCGTTCAACTGGTGAATGTCGGCGCCGGCCAGCATGAAGGCCCGCGTCGCGGCCTGTTTGTCCTCGAACCCGAGCCCCTCGGCGGCTTCGGCCATCAGCGCCGATGCCCCGCCGGAGATCAACATCACGAGGTGCTCGCCCGGACCGACGGCCCGGGCCCGGCGCAACGCTTCGCGCGCCGCCTCACGGCTCCGCGCGTCGGGAAACGGATGACTGCCGGCGATGAAGTCGAGCGTCGCCGGCATGCCCGCCACGGGGTGGGTACCGATAGCCAGCGCCGTCTTCACTCTCAGCGCGGGCAACGCCATCAGTGCCGTGGCCATCGCCGGTGCGGCTTTGCCTGCGGCGACGATGTGCAGCGGTCCGTGTACGAGCCTCTCCCGTGCCTCTGGGAGCTGCCACGCGCGCGCGACGACACGGCTCGCCGACACGCCATCCAAGGCGGCGCGAATCACGTCGTGCAAATCAGTTGTAAGGGCTGGGGTCAGTGGACTTTGAGGGGGTCGGACCAGGCAGAAAGCCCGGTGACGACGTCGAACTCGCGGAGCAGGCGGGCCATCACTTGATCGGCGTCGGCTTTGACCGAGAGTTGTTCGAGGTCGGCCATGACGCGCTGGAGCGCCCGTTCAACCCCGCAGATGGCCTGCTCGGAAAAGTACTCACGCTGTTCCTGCAGGCACTGATGATGTTTGAGAAATTCTTCGCGGTAGAACTCGATGAGGGCGGGCGAAATGAGCGGCGTCGATGCAGTGATCGCCGCGCGACGGTCGGTGAGGAAGTTCGGGAGGCGGTTCCGTACCCTCGGCATGTCCGACCCGACCAGTGTAAAGAGTTTGTTAAGCCCTTGTCAACGGGCTGCACGCGAGGCGATGACGCCGGCGAGAGCGCCTACCGCGAGCCCCGCGAGCGTCAGCAGCAGCACCTCGGATACCCCCAGGAAGTCGATTGTTCCCCCGGCCAGCACCCCCACCGCCGAGCCGCCCAACCACCCCTGAAACAGCCAGAAGCCGATCCGGAGCGCAACCAGCGCGACAATCGCCCCGATGCCGCCGAGCATCAGCCCTTCGACGACGAATGGCCCGCGAATGAAGCCGAACGGAGCACCGACGAGCTGCATGATGTCGAGCTCGTCGCGCCGTGCGTGCAGCGAGAGGCGAACTACGGCCGTTACGGTGAAGGCGGCCCCGAGCAAGAGCACGACGGTGACCGCGAATCCGGCGGCGCGAATCCCGGCAATGAGCGACAACACCCGCTCGAGCCAGCGCCGATCGAACTGCACGTCGGCCACCCCGTCGAAAGGCATCACTGCCTCGGAGAGGGCCGCAGCGGTGTCGGCAACCCGCGGCCCCGGTTGCAGCCGCACCTCGAACGACGCGGGGAATGGATTGCTGCCGACGGTCGTGCTGACGTCTGCAAGCTCGGGGAAATCGGTTCTGAACCTCTCGAGCGCGGCTTCCTTCGAGAGGTAGTCCACGCTCTGGACACCGGCGTCGCCGGACAGCCGTGTTCGTACCGCTTCGCGTTCCCCTTCCTGGATGTCGTCGCGCAGGAACACGGAGAACTCGGCCGACTCCATCCATTGGCGGACGAACCGCTGCAGGTTGGTGGTGACGAGGAGGAACCCGCCGAGGGCGAGGAAGGCAATCGCAATCGTCCCCACCGACATGATCGCGCCCCGCCCGCCGCGAATCAGGCTGGCGCGAGCCTCCTCGAACGCAAAGGCGACGAGGCCCTTCACGCGTGCCTCTCTCCGGTGTCGAGCCGGCCGTGCTCGAGATGGATGCTCCGCTTGCCGATGAAGCGGATCAGCTCGGGATTGTGCGTCGCGACGAGCACGGTCGTCCCGCGCAGGTTGATGTCGCGGAACAGCTTCATGATTTCGATCGACAGGTCGGGATCGAGATTGCCGGTCGGCTCGTCGGCCAGGATGAGTTGTGGGTCGTTGACCAGGGCGCGGGCGATCGCGATTCGCTGCTGCTCGCCGCCCGAGAGCTCCGGCGGGAACGCCTGCAGGCGATGCTGCAGCCCCACCCACTTCATCACCTGATACGTGCGGCGCCGCTGCTGATCGATCGGGATGCCGAGGACGCGCAGCGCGAACGACACGTTGTCGAACACGGTCTTGGTGGGAATCAGCTTGAAGTCCTGGAACACGAACCCCACGGTGCGCCGGTACGCCTGGACTTCAGCCGGCGCGAGGCGGGCGAGGTTGCGTCCAGCCACGACGACGTCCCCTTCGGTCGGGCGCTCCTGGCGCAGCAGCAGCCTAAAGAGCGTCGTCTTGCCGGCGCCGCTCGCGCCTGTGAGGAAGACGAACTCGCCTTTGTCGATGGTCAGCGTCAGGTTGCGAAGCGCGTAGAACCCCCCGCCGTACGCCTTGCTGAGGTTCTGTGTTTCGATCACGGCTGGCCGATCGCCTTCTTGATGAGTGCCGTGACCACCTTGGGATCGGCCTTCCCGCGCGAAGCCTTCATGACCTGGCCGACGAGGAACTGGAACTTGCGATCCTTCCCTGCCTGGATCTCCGCGATCACGTCCGGGTGGCCGTCGACGACGGCGCGGACGTGCGGCTCCAAGGCAGTGGTGTCCGAGACCTGCGCGAGGCCCTCGGCCTCGACGATCTCGGCCGCCGAGCGGCCGGTTGCCAGCATCGTCGCGAAAACGTCCTTGGCGACGGTCGAACTGATGGTGCCGGCATCGACGATGCGGATGAGCCCACCGAGCGCGTCGGGCGACACTGGAAACGCTTCGATCCGCACGTCCTGCTCCTTCATCGCCCGCAGGACCTCGCCCATCACCCAGTTGCTGGCCGCCTTGGGCTGCGCGGATGCCGCGGCGGCTGCCTCGAAGTAATCCGACAGGCCCCGCGATTCGGTGAGCAGCGCCGCATCGTAGGCCGGCAACGCGTAATCGCGCTCGAGGCGGTGGCGGCGCGCTTCAGGCAACTCCGGCAGCGCCTCGCGAAGCGCCTCGCGCCGGGCTGGAACCACGACCAGCGGCGGCAGGTCCGGCTCCGGGAAGTACCGGTAGTCGTGCGCTTCCTCCTTGCTGCGCATCGAATACGTCTTCCCCTGAGCCGCGTCGAACAGGCGCGTTTCCTGGACGACGCGGCCGCCGTGCTCGACGACGTCGATCTGGCGGCCGATTTCGTACTCGATGGCCTTCTGCAGATAGCGGAACGAGTTGACGTTCTTGACTTCCGCCTTGGTGCCGAGGGTGGTGGACCCGGTGGGGCGCACCGACACGTTCGCGTCGCAGCGCAGGCTCCCTTCGTCCATGTTGCCGTCGTTGACGCCGAGCCAGACCAGCAGCTGCCGCAACCGCTCGAAGAAGAGGGCGGCTTCTTCCGCAGACCGCATGTCGGGCTCCGAGACGATCTCGATCAGCGGCACTCCGCTGCGGTTGAAATCGAGATACGTCTTCCGATCGGAGTCGGCGAACCCTTCATGCAGCGACTTACCCGCGTCCTCTTCCATGTGAATGCGGGTGAGGTGGATGAACTTGCGCTGTCCGTCCACGTCGATCTCGAGACCGCCGCCCGTGGCCAGCGGCCACTCGTACTGCGAAATCTGGTAGCCCTTGGGGAGGTCTGGATAAAAGTAGTTCTTGCGGGCGAAGATCGAGCGTTGCTGGACGTCGCAGCCGAGCGCGAGCGCCGCGGTGACCGCGAAGTCCACGGCGCGTCCGTTCAGGACCGGCAGTGCGCCGGGCAACCCAATACAGACCGGGCAGACGTGCGTGTTAGGTGGCGCGCCGAAGTCGGTCGGACAGCCGCAGAAGATCTTGGTGCGGGTCAGGAGCTGCGCGTGAATCTCCAGACCGATGACGGGTTCGAAGCCGGACATGTGATGAATGCGGAAGAGCGTAACTCTTCCGCATTCTACATGGCCTGCTTTTGACTTGTGCGTTCTGCCGGCTCTTTAAACCTTCGGGCCTGCGTCCTTGACCGACGCCGGAACGTCCTTCTCGAACGCCTTGAAATTCTCGGCGAACATCCGCGCCAGCTTCGCCGCCTGCTGATCGTAGGCCGCCCGGTCGGCCCACGTGCCGCGCGGGTCGAGGACGTTCGCCGGCACGCCGACGCAACTGGTCGGCATATCGATGTTGAACACGGGATGGTGCTGGTAGCCGACGTGATCGAGCCCGCCCGACAGCGCGGCGCGAATCATCGCCCGGGTGTAGGCAATCTTCATCCGGTGCCCCACGCCGTACGGACCGCCGGTCCATCCGGTGTTCACGAGCCAGACACGCGACTGGTGCTTCTCGATACGCTCGCCCAGCTGTTTCGCGTATACGTTCGGATTGAGCGGCAGGAACGGCGCACCAAAGCAGGTGCTGAAGGTCGCAGTCGGCTCGGTGACGCCCTTCTCCGTGCCCGCGACCTTCGCGGTGTATCCCGACAGGTAGTGGTACATCGCGCCTTCGGGCGAGAGCCGCGCGATCGGCGGCAGGACGCCGTAGGCGTCGGCCGTCAGCATCACGATGTTTTCCGGATGGCCGCCGATGCCCTCGAGCACCGCGTTGTCGATGCAACTCGATCGAATACGCGCCGCGCGTGTTCTCGGTCAGCGACGCGTCATCGAAGTTGAGCGCGCGGGTGACCGGATCGACGACGACGTTCTCCAGCACTGTGCCGAAGCGGCGGGTCGTGCCGTAGATCTGCGGCTCGGCCTCGGCGGAGAGCTTGATCATCTTCGCGTAGCAGCCGCCCTCGAAATTGAAGACGCCGCGGTCGCTCCAGCCATGCTCGTCGTCGCCAATCAGGCGGCGCTCCGGATCGCTCGAGAGCGTGGTCTTGCCGGTGCCCGACAGCCCGAAGAAGAGCGCGGTGTCGCCGTTCGGCCCGATGTTGGCCGAGCAGTGCATCGAGAGCACGCCCTTGAGCGGCAGGACGTAGTTGAGCACGCTGAAGATCGACTTCTTGTTCTCGCCGGCATAGCTCGTGCCGGCGATGAGGATTTCTCGCTTCGCCAGGTTGAGCGCGATGACGACCTCGGAGCGGGTCCCGTGACGCGCCGGATCGGCCTTGAACGAGGGGGCGCAGAGGACGGTGAACTGCGGCTGGAAGCCGGCCAGGTCCGAGGCCGGCGGGACGATGAACAGGTTTCGGACGAACAGATTGTGCCAGGCCATTTCCTGGACGAAACGCACCGAGAGGCGGTACGCGGGATCGGCGCCGGCGTAGAGGTCCTGGACGAACAGTTCCTGCTGCCCGAGGTGCCCGACCAGGTCGGCGCGGAGCACGTCGTACTGCGCGGCCTGGAGCGGCTTGTTGACCTTGCCCCACCAGATGTTTCCGGTGCTGGACGGCTCGTCGACGACGAACTTGTCGTTCGGCGACCGGCCGGTGTGGGCGCCGGTGCGGCAGACGAGGGGACCGTCGGCGGCGACCACCCCTTCACCACGCCGGATGGCATGCTCGTAGAGAACTGCTGCCGGAAGGTTCGCGTGGACGGGCTTGCCGGCCCGAATCCCAAGCGCGTCCAGTCCCGGATCGGCCTGTACCGTACTCATGTGTAAGCGACTCCCGTGCCGCCATTAGTCGCGGGCGGCATATGAACTATCGATCGTACTGATGGGTCCCGCGGCAAGTCAATAACTTAGAGCCATTCGCCGTCCAACTGCTACAATTTGCGTAAACAGGTCTGGGCAGACCTCCGTAACCATGGCAGGACGCAACGCAGCCGGCGCGGACGTTTCGCCGCAGGCGAAGCCTGGTGACGTCACCTCGTCACCGGCGTCGCTCCTTGCGGCGGAGATAAAGCACCTGGTCGCCAGTGGAGAGCGTGACGAGGCGCGCGAGCGGTTCGGGGCGCTCGTGGCGGTGCTCCAGCGGCGGGCCCTGCGGGTGGCATTTCACTATCTGCGCAACCCGGCGGACGCCGACGAAGCGGTGCAGGACGCATTCATCAAGGTGTTCCTGCACATCGAGCAATATCGGGACGACCTGCCGTTCGACGTGTGGTTTACGCGCATTCTCGTGAACGCCTCACTCGACCGGTTGAAGGCGAGAACGCGGCACGATCGGCTGGTGACGCCGGTTACCGACGAGCAGGACCAGCGCTCAGTGCACCAGGTGGCGGCCGCGGAGCCGTCGAGTGAGCGGCGGTTGCTGGCGCAGGAACGCTGGGCTCGCGTCTCTCGCGAGGTCGCGGCACTTCCCGATCGCCAGCGGTTGGTGTTCACGCTCAGTCAGGTGGACGAGCGCACGCCGGGGGAAATCGCGGCGGCCACCGGAATGAGTCCGGCCACGGTTCGGGTGCACCTGTTCAGGGCGTTGCGGAAGTTGCGTGGAGTGCTGGGGGAGGCGGGATGACCTCACACGACGATTCAGGAGCACGGCGGCGCGACATTCTTGACGCCTATAGAGCCGCGGCGCGAGCCGAAGCCGATGCCCATTTCGACGAGCGCCTGCTCGAAGCGCAGCGGCAGCGGATCCTGGCCCGTCTGGAGCAAGCCGGTCACCGCGCCAAGGTGCTGCCCTTCCCTGGCGCCCTGGCGACCACGCGTCTCGGCGCCAGCACCAGCCGCCGGTGGATCAGCGCGGCAGCGGCCGCCGGCCTTCTCGTCGGCCTGCTGACTGGCCAACTGCTGCACGTGATACCCGGAAACAACTGGAGCCGCGCCGATCGCGGACCGCTCACCCAGCCGGTGGCCTCGCCGCGACGGGCGATTGCCCCGGCCGTCCTCCAGACGTCGCTCGATCCGGATAACGCGCTTCTCGACGCCATCGATGCCGCCGTGGCGCGGCATGCCGTGACCGACCTGCGGGCGTTCGACGACCTGACCTTCAGCGATCCCGACTGACCACGGATGCCGGCGCTGATCTTCAAGAAGGGCCTCGACCTCAAGCACGAAGTCGCGGGCGTGCTCGCCGCCAGTTACCACTCGGAACTGGTCGCCCGCGTCAAGGAACAGGACTACCGCTTCACCTCGGGCCGGCTCACCGTGCACCTGGCGCGGGAGTTCGGCTTCTGCTACGGCGTCGATCGGGCCGTCGACTACGCCTATCAGGCCCGAAAGCGCTTCCCTACCCAGCGCGTCTACCTGACCGGCGAAATCATCCACAATCCCCATGTCAACGATCAGCTCCGGGCGCAGGACATTCGGTTCCTGAGCGATCCGGGCCAGCCGGCCGAGCCGCTCGGTCCAGACGACGTGGTGATCCTGCCCGCGTTCGGCGTGACGATCGACGAGCTCGCGCGCCTCGATCGGACTGGCTGCACCCTCGTCGACACCACCTGCGGCTCGGTCCTGAACGTGTGGAAGAACGTCAAGCGCTACGCGCTGGAGGGCCTCACTTCGATCATCCACGGCAAGTACTGGCACGAGGAGACGCAGGCAACGGCCTCGCAGGCTGTCGCCAACAACGGCGGCCATTATCTCGTCGTCCTCGACAAAGCCCAGGCCGAATACGTCTGCTCGTACATCGTGAACGGCGGCGACCGCGGCGCGTTGCTGGCCGCGTTTGGCGACGCGACATCGCCCGGGTTTGATCCCGACCAGCATCTCCAGCGGATCGGCTGCGCGAACCAGACAACGATGCTCAGCTCCGAGTCGGTCGAGATTGGCGAGATGTTCCGCGAAGCGATGAAGGCGCGACACGGCGACCAAGATCTCGCCGAGCGGTTTCGGGCCTTCGACACCATCTGCTCCGCGACGCAGGATCGGCAGGATGCGGTCATCCGGCTGCTCAACGAGCACAGGCTCGACCTGATGGTGGTGATTGGCGGCTACAACAGCAGCAACACCTGCAACCTTGCGCGCATCTGCGCCGCGCACGTCCCTACCTACCACGTCGCGTCTCCGGACGGGCTCATGTCCCCTGCGGAAGTGCGCCATCGGGACGTCGAGTCCAAGCTGGAAGTGGCCAGCACCGGTTGGCTGCCCGCGGACGGGCCGGTCACGGTCGGGATTACCTCGGGGGCCTCGACCCCGGACAACCTGGTCGAGCAGGCGATTCGAACGCTGGAACGATTCGCCACCGCGTCCCGCCCCTGACGTGCACTCCCCCGTAAACACGGTCCCGCGCCGCGTCGTAAGGCGGGTAGGTATGCGCGGTAAGTGGTTCATCTGTCTCGTTTTGTCTCTCTCGGTCACGGCTTGTACCGGGACGGTGTCGGCGCAAAGCTTCAAGTGGTGGCAGGACGACAAGTTCCAGGAGGAACTGGCCCTGACCACCGCGCAGGTGACGCGTCTCGAAGAGATCTTCCAGACGCTCCAGCCGACGCTGAAAGGCCAGAAGGAAACCCTCGACAAGCTCGAGGCGCGGCTCTCCAAGGTCATCAACGATCCCCGCTCCGACGAGGCGACGATGCTCCAGGTTTCCGAGCGCGTGGAAGCGGCGCGCGGCGAGTTGAGCAAGTCGCGGACGCTCCTGCTCTTTCGGATGCGCCGCATCCTGACGAGCGATCAAGATGTCAAAATGAAGGCGCTGCACGAACAGTGGGTTCGTGACCGCCGCAATCGTCCCAGCACTAGTCAGAAGCCCCCCGCATCGGGTCCAGGAGTGAGGCCGTGGTCTGTACGGAAGGAATTATGAGGAACAGTGTGTGTGTCATCGCCGCCGCCGCGATTTTCATGGCGGCCCCCGTTTACGCCCAGTCGAAGCAGGCTGCCGAGGATGCCGCCCGGACGGACGCAGTCGTCAAGCAGGCGCTCGCCGGTTACCAGGACGCGCTGAAGACGCTCGACCCGCCGCCCGAGCCGGATCCGCAGTCGCCGATCGGTCGCATGGCGCCCGGCGGCACCCGGCCGCTGAGCCTGGAAGAGAGCGTCGCCCTGGCGCTCGAACAGAACCTGGACATCCAGGTGTCGCGCCTCGACCCGCAGTCGGTGGATTTGCAGGTCGCGGGATTCCGGAACACCTATCGCCCCTCGCTGACCTCGACGCTGGGACAACGCGGCGCGACGGTGCCGGCGACGACCACGCTTGCCGGCGGCACCACCGGCGTCAACACCGACACCACGACCTATAACTTCGGCGTCGCCCAGCCCCTCTCATGGGGCGGCGGTTCGTTCAACGTCGCGTGGAACAACGCCCGCGCCAACTCCACCGACATCCGCGTCAACTTCAACCCGAGCTTCACGTCGTTCCTGACCGCCAACTACACGCAGCCGCTCCTCCGCGGGTTCAAGATCGACAACACCCGCCAGCAGCTGCTGGTGTCGATGATCAACCGCGACATCTCCGAGGAGTCGGTGAAGGCCACGGTCGCGCAGACGGTCGCCAATGTCAGGAACGCTTACTGGGACCTGGTGTTCGCGCGCAACTCGGTGGACGTCGCGCGTCGGGCGCTTTCGCTCGCCGAGCGGCTGGTCGCCGACAACGAGGCGCGGGTCGAGGTCGGCACCCTGGCCCCGCTCGATATCGTGCAGGCCCAGGCCGAGGCCGCGACCCGCCGCCAGACCCTGGCCGCCGCCGAAGCCGCGGCGTCTACCGCCGACCTCGCCCTCAAGCGCTATCTCGTGACTTCGACCGAGGATCCGCTCTGGCGCCAGGAGCTCGTTCCCGTCGACGTGCCGTCGCTCGAGCCGCCGCCGACCGACGTCGAGGCCGCGGTCCGTCGCGCCGTCGCGGAGCGCACCGACGTCATCACCTCGCGCAAGACCCTCGAGACCAACGACGTCAACATGCGCTACTTCAAGAACCAGTCACTGCCAGCCGTGGACTTCAACGCGGTTTATGGCGCGCAGGGCATCGGCGGCGTCCGCGCCATCCGCACCGGCAGCGGCGCCGACGCGACGGTCACCGGCACGATCCCCGGCGGGTATTTCGACGCGCTCTCCGCGCTCTCCAACCGTGACTTTCCGAACTGGAACGCGGCGGTGACGATGACCTATCCGCTGTTCGGCAACCAGGCCGAAGCGCAGTACGCGCGGGCCCGGGTTCAGAGGCAGCAGACCCAGACGCGGCTTCGCGCCCTCGAGGTCTCGATCGCCGCGGAAGTGGCCAACGCCGCGTTCACCGTGCAGGCGAACCTGCGCCGCGTCGAGGCCGCCAGCGCCGCGCGCGAGCTCGCGCAGAAGCGGCTCGACGCCGAGCAGAGCCGATTCGAAGTCGGCCTCACGACCAACTACTTCGTCGTTCAGGCTCAGCGCGATCTGCGTGACGCGGAAAACACCGAGCTCCGGGCGCTCGCCGACTACCGCAAGTCGCTCGTGAACTACGAGCGGGCCCAGGTCGCTCCGGCGACCGGCGGCACCAACGGCGGGGCCAATGCGACGGCCACCGCAGTTGCCATCAACGCCGTCGGCGGCACGCAGTAAGGATGGGGCCGGGCGGGGATCGAGATTCCTATATGCGTAAATTCGTGATTCTCGGGTTGCTCGTCGTCGCGGCCGGCGGCTCGGCAATCTACTTCGGCGTGTTCTCGAAGGAGCAGGCCGCAGCCGCCGCTGCCGGCCAGTCCGGTATCGGCGGCGGTCAGGCACGCCCCGGCGCCGGACGGCCTGGCGGCCCCGGCGGCGGATTCCGCCCGCCGATCACCGTCCAGATGACCGAGGCGGCCAAGGGAACGATCTCCGCGAACATGACGGTCGTCGGCAACCTGATTGGCGAGCAGACGGTGGACGTCGTGCCGCGCGCGCCGGGGCGTCTCGTCAGCGTGAACGTCCAGCTCGGCGACCGGGTGAGGCGCGGCCAGCTCCTTGCCAAGATTGAGGACTTCGAGATCGTCGAACAGGTCAAGCAGGCGGAGGCGTCGCTCGAGGTCGCGAAGGCGACCATCCGGCAGCGCGACGCTGATCTCAAGGTGGCCGAGCTCAACTTCGAGCGGTCCAAGAATCTGTTCGGCCGGCAGCTGCTCGCCAAGCAGGCGCTCGACGACGCGGAGTCGCGCTTCCTGGCCGCCCAGGCTCAGCTCGATCTGTCGCAGGCCCAGTCGACGCAGACCGGTGCCCGACTCGACGAGTTGCAGATCAACCTGGGCAACACGCGCATCATTTCCCCCGTCGACGGCTTCGTGGCCAAGCGCAACGCCGACGCGGGCGCGTGGGTGTCGAATAACGCGCCAGTCGTCTCGGTAGTAGACATCTCGCGCCTGCGGCTGGTCGCCAACGTGGTCGAGAAGGATCTCCGTCTGGTCAACCAGGGCGACCCGGCCACGTTCGAGGTCGATGCTTTCCCCGGGGAGACGTTCAAGGGGCGCATCGCCCGCGTCGCGCCGGTGCTCGATCCGGCCACCCGCACCGCGCCGATGGAGGTCGAGATCGTCAATACCGAGAACCGGCTCAAGCCGGGCATGTACGCCCGGGTGCTCCTCGAGATCGAGGAACACAAGGACGCGACGCTGGTACCGAAGGTGGCGGTGGTGGACTTCGAAGGCAAGCGCGGCGTGTGGGTACCCGAGGGCGAGAACAAGGCGCGTTTCGTCGAGGTGAAGCTCGGGCTCGAGGACGCCGAACGGATGGAGATCCTCGAGGGCGTCAAGCCCGGCGACCGTGTGGTCACCGACGGCGCGGCATCGCTGCGCTCAGGAGACACGATGGTCGGGCCCGGACCGAACGCCGAAGGCCAGGGCGGCGGGCGGCGAGGACCGGGTCGCGGCCCGGGACAGGGGCGGCAGCAGGGCGCGGGCGGCGCGCCGGGCACCCCACCGCAGCGCGGCCAGTAGCGCACCGCACGGAGACAGAGGCACCTACCTATGAGCATTCCTCGTCTTGCGATTCACCGGCCGGTAACGATGTTCATGATCAGCTTCGTGATCGTGCTGCTCGGCGCGATCTCGCTGACCCGGCTGCCGGTCGATCTGATGCCGGACACGCAGTTCCCAAGCATCACGGTGCGGGTGAACTACACCGGCGTCGGGCCGCTCGAGATGGAGGAGCTGGTCACGCGGCCGATCGAGCAGGCGGTCAGCGCCGTCGCCGGCCTCGACCGGGTCGAATCGACATCTTCGGAAGGCAACGCCAACGTCCGGCTGATGTTCGCGTGGGGCACCGATCTGAGCGAGGCCGCAGACGACGTGCGGACCCGCATCGATCGCGTTCGCGGCCGGCTTCCGGAAGACGCCGATCCGCCTACCATCTTCAAGTTCGACTCGAGCGCAATGCCGATCATGGGCATCGGCGTCGAGGGCGACTACGATCCGGTCACGCTGCGTGAGCTGGCTCAGAACGACCTGTCGCCCCGTCTCGAGCGCGTCGCCGGCGTGGCTGCGGTCACCGTCGACGGCGGGCTTCGCCGCCAGATTCGCGTCGATCTGAGCCGCGAGAAGATCACCGCCCTCAATCTTTCGCCGGACCGTGTCGTCCAGATCCTGAAAACCGAGAACCAGAACATCCCGCTCGGCGAGATCAACGACGCCAGCCGCACGCTGCTGCTGCGCAGCCCCGGCCAGTTCATCAACCTCGATGAGATCCGCAACACGGTGGTCCTCACCCGCGCCGGCGTGCCGGTCTACCTCAAGGACATCGCCCAGGTCCGCGACGGGACCGAGGATCGCCGCAACGTCACGCGGATCAACCAGCGACCCGGGATCCGGATGCGCGTCACCAAGCAGTCGGGCACCAACACCGTGCAGGTCGCGCAGGGCGTGCGGGCCGAGATCGAACGGATCAACCGCGAGGTCTCGGGCATGCGGCTGCAGCTGCTCGACGATCAGTCGGTGTTCATCGAGCGGGCGATTCACAGCGTCCAGGAGCACGCGATGATCGGCAGCGTCCTGGTCATCGCGATCATCTTCCTGTTCCTGCGCGACCTGAAGTCGACGCTGATCATCTGCACCTCGATCCCGATCTCGGTGATCGGCACCTTCGCCCTGCTCTACTTCGGCGGCTACACCCTGAACACGCTGACTTTCGGCGGGCTGGCGCTGGGCATCGGCATGATCGTGGACGCCGCGATCGTGGTGCTCGAGAATACCTACCGTCACCTCGAGATGGGCAAGGACCGCATCACCGCGGCGATCGACGGGTCTGAGGAGGTCTGGTCGGCGATTCTCGCTTCGACCCTCACCCACATCGCGGTGTTCGTGCCGATGCTGTTCCTCACCGGCGTGTCGAGCATCATGTTCGGGCAGCTGGCGGCGGTCGTTTCGTTCTCGCTGGCGATGTCGCTGCTGGTGGCGGTGACGATCGTCCCGGTGCTGTGCTCGCGGCTGCTCGACCCGCCCAAGCACGCCAACGAGCGCAGCGGTCTGAGCCGGATCGTCGATCGCGGGCTCGATGGCCTCGACGCGTTCTACGCCCGCTCGCTGCACATCGCGCTCCACCACCGGCCGACGGTCTTCGCAATCGGGTTCGGCCTGTTCGCGATTGCCATCTACCTGCTGCCCAGAATCGGCTTCGAGTTCCAGCCGACGACCGACGAAGGCGAAGTCACGGTCGACACCGAGCTGGCGGTCGGCACCCGCATCGAGAACACGGAAGCGGCACTGATCCAGCTCGAGAATCGGATTCGCGAGCAGGTGCCCGAAGCCACGATGTTGATCACCCAGGCGGGCGGCGGAGGCGGCGGTGGCTTCGGCAACCAGTCGACACACCGCGGCAGCATCCAGGTCCGCCTCGTGCCGCGATCCGAACGCCAGCGCTCCAACGAGCAGATCTCAATGGAGTTGCGGCGGCAGCTGTCCGGCATTCCCGGCGTCATCGTCCGGGCACGAGCCTCGGGCGGCCAGAACATGATGCGCGGCATGGGCAACCCGAACGGCGGCCGCGTCGCCGTCGAGATCATGGGGCACGACCTCGACACCTCGCGCCGCCTCGCGGAGGACGTCAAGACGCTGATGGACTCGACTCCGGGGGTTGCCGATTCGCGGATGCAGCGAGAGGAAGGAAGGCCCGAGCTTGCCGTTCGTGTCGATCGCGACAAGGCGGCCCTGCTCGGCATGACCGTCACCGGCGTCGCTGAGACAATTCGCACCAACGTCGCCGGCACCCAGGCGGCGATGTTCCGCGAAGCCGGCAACGAGTACCCGATCGTCGTGCGGCTGCGCGAAGAGGACCGAGGCGAAGTGTCGTCGGTGGGCGACGTGCTGATCAGCGCGCCCGGCGGCCAGGTGCTTCCGGCCAAGAACGTAATGGTCATCGATCGCGATACCGGCCCGGTGTCGATCGAGCGCAAGAACCAGGAGCGGATCCAGCGGGTCAGCGCCGAGAACGAAGTCACGCTCAGCCAGGCCGTCGAGGCGGTCGAATCGCGGCTCGGCGAGATCAACGTGCCCAAGGACTTCGCGGTCGGCTTCGGCAGCGAGGTCGAGGAGCAGGCCAAGTCGTTCCGCGAGCTGCAGCTCGTGCTGATCCTCGCGATTATCCTCGTCTACACGGTGATGGCCTCGCAGTACGAGTCGCTGCGCGATCCGTTCATCATCATCTTCTCGATCCCGCTGGCGGCAATCGGCGTGGTCGGCATGCTGCTGTTGACCAAGACCGCCTTCAGCATGCAGGCCTACATCGGCGTGATCATGCTGGCGGGCATCGTCGTCAGTAACGCGATCCTGCTCGTGGATTACACGAACACGCTGCGCGAGCGCGACAAGATGACGCTTCGCGACGCGATCGAGACCGCCGGCCGCCATCGCCTGCGCCCGATCCTGATGACCTCGATCTGCACCGCTCTCGGCCTGGTGCCGATGGCACTCGGTATCGGCGAGGGCGCGGAACTGCAGGCGCCGCTGGCGCGCGTGGTCATCGGCGGCC
This sequence comes from uncultured Acidobacteriota bacterium, assembly GCA_963709325.1. Taxonomy (GTDB): domain Bacteria; phylum Acidobacteriota; class Vicinamibacteria; order Vicinamibacterales; family UBA2999; genus VFZN01. Next base: position 165,807 of record CAVPVV010000004.1, read on the forward strand.
TGATCACCTCGACGATGATCACGCTGGTTTTCGTGCCGGCGATGTATACGCTGTTCGAGGAAGGCGTGCGCGGGCTCTTCAGGCGGGGGCGCCCGGTAGCGACCGAAGCAGCGCACTGATGGTCGATCCGGTCACCGGGTCCGGCCAGTCACCGGCAATCTCCGCGAGCGGCGCGAGCACGAAGCGCCGCTCGCGAAATCTCGGGTGCGGCACCTCCAGCCCTTCCACCTTCAGCACCCGGGTTCCGTAGAGGATCAGGTCCAAATCCAAGGTCCGCGGCGCGTACCTGTAGGGCCGCTCGCGACCGTCCAGCCGCTCGATGGCGTGGAGCGAGGCGAGCAGCGCCCTCGGCCCGAGCATGGTCGTGCCGATCGCGGCCGCGTTGAGGAACGGCCGCTGCTCGTCGGGCACGCCCTCAGGCACCGTTTCAATTACGTGAGAGACGCGGATGTTCTCGAGGAGGCGGGCGAGCTCGCCGATCGCGAAGGTGAGGTGGGCGGCGCGATCGCCGATATTGCTGCCGAGCGAGATGGCGACGGGCGTGCGGGACACGCCCGTCGATGCTATTCCATCCAGCGCGTGGGCGCGACCACGCCGACCCGCTTGTTGATCGAGAGATGGGTACCGATCAGGTCGTCCCGCCCGGCCGCCGCCTGGTCGAAGATGCGCTTGTGCTCGAGCATCTCGCCCAGCACGACTTTCAGCATCCCCTGGTGGCGCGCGTGCGTCACCGTTTCGACCTTCGCCTTCCAGGTGTCGACGAACTGCTGGTTGGCGCGAGCGTCCTCGCTTGCCAGGGTCTGCCAGCCGATCGCGCCGCCGGGCACGGTCACCGTCGGCCGGGCCGGATCCGCCGGAACGGAAGCGCCGACGTCGAGGAGCGCATGATGCACCCAGTAGACGTGGGTCTCTTCGCGATTGATGACGTACTGATAGGCGTTGTTGGCGTCGTAGGCGCTCACGTGCCGCGCCACTTCTTCGTGACGGATCAGCAGCGCCAGACGCGCCAGATAGAAATCACGGAGCAGGTGCTGGAGCTCGCTGCTGACGTTGGTCACGCCTTCTGCTTCTCCTTGCAGGTGATGCACACCCGCGTCCACGGAATCGCGTTCAGCCGGGCTTCGGCGATTGGTTCGCCACAGTCGCGGCAGATACCGTAGGTGCCCTTCTCGATGCGGACCAGTGCCTCGTCGATCGCCTGGAGGATTTTCGCGTCGGTCTGCTTCAGTCGCAGATGGATATGCACTTCGTTGTTGCCAGCGGCCTGGTCGGCCATGTCGCCCTGCCGCCCGGTGTTGTGCTCCATTTGCTGCTGGAGGGGCTTGAGGCCGGCCGCCTGGGTCAACTCCGCCCGCTTGCGCTGCAGAGACTCCTTGTAGACCGAAACGTTCATCGACTAGCTACTCCCTGTGCGGCCCCTGGGCGGGGCACCAACACTTAAGTTTACCACGCAGCGACATCGCAGGTGCGATGGGTGCCGGGTGCCACAGGTGCGGAAGGTGTTCCTACTCGGCGCGGAGCGTCGCGAGCGGTTTGCGCTGGAGGACGTCCCAGCTGGCGCCGATGCCGACTGCGGCAACGAGCACCGCAGTGGCCGCTACGCCGCCGATCGTGACCAGCGGCAGCCATCGGAACGGGATGTTCAACGCGAACCGGCTGATCCCCCAGGTGAGGCCGGCCGCGCCGGCGGCGCCAATCGCGCCCGCCAGCGTGCCGAGCAGGCCGTATTCGAGGAGCAGCACGGTGGTGATGAGCCGCCGGGTCGCGCCGAGCGTCTTGAAGATGGCCGCTTCGTAGATGCGCCGGAACTTGGTCATGGCGACCGCTCCGATGAGGATCAGCAGGCCGCTCAGCACGACGAGGGAGCCGACGACGGTCACCGCGAGCGTGACGTTGTCCACCACGTTCTTGATCGCCTGCAGGATCTCCCGGCCGTCGATGACCGAGACGTTCGGTGCGACGCCGACGAGCTCGGCCTGCAGCCGCCCGCGGGTGGTGGCGTCAGCAGGGCCGCGGAAGAACGCGATCGATCCATGCGGGGCCTGGTCCAGCACGCCAGGCCGGAACACGAACATGAACCCGCCGGCGCGACTGTCGGACCACTCCACGTGGCGGACGCTGGTCACTCGCGCATCGATGGATCGGCCGAGCACGTCGAAGCGCATCGTGTCGCCGACGTTGATCCTGAAGCGGTTGTGAATGCTCTCCTCGATCGACACCTCCGCCGCCGCCCCGGCTTCAGGGCCGGCAGTGGACCAGAACCGTCCGTCGATGATGCGTTCGTTCCGTTCCAGCTCCGGTCTGTAGGTGATCGTGTATTCGCGCGCGAGCGAGCCTCGCCCGCGAACATCCTCGTAGTTCTCCAGCTGGATCTCACGCCCCTCGACCCCGACCACCCGGGCGCGCAGGACCGGGAGCAGCCGCGGCGGCGCGGTTCCCGGATCCTGCCTCGCGATTACCGTTTGCCGGACTGCCTCGACCTGGTCGGCCTGAACGTCGAGCAGGAACATGTCAGGCGCGTCTGGCGACGTGTCTACGGCGAACTCGGAGATGAGGTTCTGCTGGAGCGATCGGACCCCAAGAATGAAGAAGCTGCCCAGGCCGACGGCGAGCAGCACGATGCGCACCTGGCTGCCGGGACGGCTCAACTGCAGCACCGCGTGACGCAGCGCGAACCAGCGCGATCGCGACAACGGCTTGATCAGCCGAACCAGCAGCGATCCCGCAAGGTGAAGCGCAACCGTCGTCACCGCCAGCCCGACCGTGACGACCAGTCCGACCCGCCAGGACCCCGCCTGCCAGACCGTGAGGAGCACGAGGCAGATTGTGACGGCGGCAATGGTCACCCGCTGCGCCCAATCCAGCGTGCCCAGGTCGGATTGATCGCGGAGCAGCCGCGACGGCTTGACGTGGCGGATTTCGAGCAGCGGGACGAGCGCGAACAGCACGGAAATCGTGACGCCGATCGCCAGGCCCTGGAGCGCCGCACCGGGCGTGACGACGTAGTGCACGTCGAGCCCGTTCACTCCCGCAGGGAGGAGGATCGGAACCGCGGCGACTGCTGCCGCGGCCAGTGCGATGCCCAGGGCGCTGCCGGCGATGCCGAGCAGTACGACCTGCGCCAGGTAGACGGCGAGCAGCTGCGACGATCGGGCGCCGATGCACTTCAGCACCGCGATGCTCTTGATCTTCTGTTGTACGAACACACGCGTCACGCTCGAGACGCCGATGCCGCCGAGGATGACGATGACGAGTCCGACCAGGCTCAGGTAGTCCTCGGCGCGGGCGAAGTCCTCGCCGATGTCGTCCTCGGTGGTCTTGTAGGAACGGACCCGCGCGAACTGGTTCGCGAAATCGCCGCCGAGCGACGCGACTAGCTTGTCGAGGGTCGCGTCCGGCGCCTTGATCAGCCGCTGATACGAGGCGCGGGTGCCGAAACCCAGCAGCCCTGCCTGTTGCAGCCCAGCGAACGACACGAACACGCGCGGGCCGAAGCTGAAGGCGCCCAGCCGCCGGCCCGGCTCGCTCTCGATCAACCCGCGAATCTCGAAACGCTGCCGGCCGATCAGCAGCGCGTCGCCGACGTCCACGCCGAGCTGTGCCTGGAGCTCGGGTCGAATCAGCACCCCGTTGTCGCCCAGCAATTCCGGCGTGAACGGCGCGTTGCCGACCAGGACCATGCGCCCGTAGAACGGGAAGCCGGGCTCGACGGCCTTCAGCTCCACCATCCGGGTCCGCCCGTCACTGCGGTCCGCCGCCCGCACCATCGTCGCCATCTCGATCGACTGGATGCTCGTCGCGCCGGCATCCCGCAGGCGGCCGTCGACGGTAGCGGCAAGCTCTGGCTTCAGCGGCTGGTTGCTCGTCACGATCGCATCGGCGGTAATCAGGGCGCGCGCTTCGCCGGCGAAGGTCTGCCTGACGCTCTGGATCACCGAGCGGAGCGCGACAATCGCGCCGACGCCGACCGCGATGCACAGGAAGAAAAACAGCAGGCGGCGCCACGACGTCCGCAACTCACGCCCGATCATGCGGGTGATGAAGGTCATCGGCCCGCCGCCGTCCCGACGTGATCTTCGGTCACGGCCCGCCCGTCGCGGAGCATCAGCCGTGCGTCGGCGACTGCTGCCACGCTGGCGTCGTGCGTGACGATCACCAGCGTCACCCGGCGCGTGTGCCGGACTTGCATCAGGAGATCGAGAATGTGCCGTCCGTTCGTGCTATCGAGGTTGCCGGTCGGCTCGTCGGCCAGCACCAGCGGTGGATCGTTGGCCAGCGCCCGCGCGATCGCGACCCGTTGCTGCTCGCCGCCCGACAGCTGCGACGGGTAGTGATGCCCGCGATCGTGGAGGCCGACCTCGTCGAGCAGCGCCTGGGCACGCGCGGCGGCGTCGGCGCGCCCCGCGATCTCCATCGGCACCTGGATGTTCTCGAGCGCCGTCAGCGACGGCACGAGGTGGAAGAACTGGAATACGAAGCCGATCTTCTCGCCGCGCAGCCCCGCCAGCGCGTCCTCGTCGAGCTTCGTGATGTCCACACCGTCGATGTGAATCTCACCTGACGTCGGCGCGTCGAGGCCGGCAATCAGGCCGAGCAGCGTGGACTTGCCGCTGCCCGACGGCCCGATGATGGCCAGGCACTGCCCGTCGGGCACGTCGATCGTGAGCGGATGCAGGATGGTGAGCGGCGCGTCGCCGCTCTGCACGGTCTTGCTGACGCCTCGAAGCGCGATCATGAAGTCCCGGCGGCGGCCGCGAGGATCGGTTCCAGCGCTTTCCAGACCGTGTCAGCGACTCGCCGCGCCCCTTCGGGATTGGGGTGGATGCCGTCCGCCTGGTTGAGCGCGGGATCTCCGGCAACACCCTCGAGCAGAAATGGAATCAGCGGCACATGATAGGTGCGCGCGAGATCCGGATACACCTGGCGGAACTTCGCCGTGTAGTCCGGACCGTTGTTGGGCGGCGCCTCCATGCCGGCGAGAATCACGGCTACGCCGCTACCCTGCGCGCGCTCGATGATCGCCGCCAGGTTCTTCTTCAGGTCTTCGGGCGGTAAGCCGCGCAATCCGTCGTTTCCGCCAAGGGCGATAACGAGCACGCGAGGGTGTCCTTGCATCGACCACTCGAACCGGCGCAATCCGCCGGCTGATGTATCACCCGACACGCCCGCGTTGACGACGGCGAACTTCAGTCCTCGCTCGTCGAGCCGCTGCTGAATCAGCGCCGGAAAGCTCAAGTCTTCGCGCAACCCGAGCCCGGCGGTCAGGCTGTCCCCGAGGAACACAACCTCCGGCCGGTCATCCCGGACGGCGGCGGGTACCGGAGTCGGCGCCGGGGCGACAGCAGGAGGCGTCGCAACTGGAGGAGCGGGCGCGGGCGCGTCAGGTCCTGGCGTCGAACACGCCTGAAAACCGGCCAACGCCACCGCAGCCGCAAGAATCAGAAAGGAATGCCGCACGAACCTCGTACCTGATTATACGAAGGACGCGCGGCGGCGGGTCCGGGTCTCAGCCGACGGCGATCACCAGCGCGGTCGCGTTGTCGCTGGTGCGCCGCTCCAGCGCCTCTTCGACCAGCGCGCTCGCAATCTGATCAGCAGTCCCGCCCCGCCGGACGACCTCGGCAATCGCCGCGGCATCGAGCCGGCCATGGATGCCGTCCGTACACAGCACGAAGAGATCCCCAGCCTTGAGCTGCTCTTCACGGGCCTCCGGGTGCAGATCTTCGCGCGTGCCGACGACGCTCGTCAGGACGTGCTTGAGCGGGTGGTTCGACATCGCGCGGTCATCGTCGGCGACTCCGACGACGGCCGAGAGCCAGGTGTCGTCGCTCGTCAACTGCTCGAGCTCGCCATTCCGGAACCGGTAAATGCGGCTGTCCCCGACCCCCACCAGGACCGCCTGGTCGCCGCGGGCGAGGATGGCCACTACCGTCGTGCCCATCCCCTCCATTGCCGAGTTGCTGCACCCGCCGTCGTAGACCTTGCGGTTCGCGAGCCTGACCGCGGTAAGCAGCCGGTTGACGTCGATCGACGACCCGGCTTCGTACGGGAACGGCCAGGTCTGTTCCTGCCCGTCACGGGTCTCGCGGACGAACTGGCGAATCGACTCGGTAGCCATCCGGGAGGCGACTTCCCCGGCATTGTGGCCGCCCATCCCGTCCGCGACGACGAAAAGGCCCAGATCAAGGTCCCACTCGATCCAGTCCTGATTCATGGTCCGGGGTCCCCTCTCGGTCCGGCCTCCCGCATTCAAGGTCATTGGTGGCGCGCCAATTTGATGAGGTTTGATGAAGGTGGATACTTGGTATACTCAACCGGTGCTTAGTGTTCAGCTTCAACCTGTGCTGGCCCGGGCTGCGTCGGCCATCGATCGCGGCCAAGCCAGCCACGGCGGTTGACCAGCTGGCACCCGTGCTCCGAAACACCGCATCGCTTTACCCGAACCGACGAACTCGCCATCCGCGCCGTCCTGGCCGAAGCCTATCTGCTGCTCGGTGATCTCACGCAAGCGGCCACTGCCGTCGGGCGCTCGCCTGACGCCATCCGCGAACCGGTTCCGCCAGTCATTCTCTCAAATCTCTGGCGCGCGCATGGCCGCGTCGCGTTCGCGCGCGGCGAGCAGTCCCGCGCGATCGCGCTTCACAGCCGCGCCCTGAAACAGGCGGAGACCGCGCACGATTCGCGCGCGATCGGACTCGCCCACTTCTGCCTCGGACAGTGCTACCGCAAGGTCGGCGATCTCTCGATCGTCCGCGAGCATATCGCGGAAGCAGCCGCCGCATTGCACGCTGCCGGCGATCGGCGCTACCTCGCCCAGGTCCACTCGCTGTCGGCGACGATGCTGGCGCAGGCCGGCCGCTACGACGAAGCGGCCTCTGCCCTCCGCCAGGCCGAGAGCCTCGCCACCGCCATTCAGGCCGACGACGTGCTCGCCATGGTCTACGGGAACCAGGCGAATGTGGCGCTGATTCGCCACCGGTACGATCAGGCGCTGGCCCTCGCCGAGCGGGCCGTCGCGGTGCACGAGGGCATCGGCCAGGGCCCGGGCCTGTCGCGATCGCTCGCCACGCTCGGTCAGATTTGCGTTCGCCTCGGCCATCTCGAGCGCGCCGACGCGGTTTTGCATCGCGCGCTCGACGTCCGGACCGCGGTGCAGTTCCACGAGACCACCGGCGCGGTTTACGACACGCTTGCGCAGATGTCGCTGATGCGCGGCGACTACGAGCATGCGTCGGAGTACCTGCGGCGCGCCGCCGATGCGTTCGGCGCTTACGGCCGCAACACGAGCCGGTGGTACGAATGGTCGCTGCGGGTGATTTCCGCCCGGCTTGCGACCCGCCGCGGCCGTCCTGACGACGCGCTTGCCATCGCCGATGAGATCGCCCGCTCGCCGGCTGCGCCGCCGGCCGAGACGATCGAAGCGGAGCTGATCGCCGCCGAGGCGCTGCTGTCCGCCGAGCGGATCGACGAGGCCGAGCATCGTCTTGCTGCAGGTCGAGAGCCGGCTGGATCCGCGGACCACCCCGGGCGCGTGGGGCGAGTTCCTTCGGCTGCGCGGGAGCCTCCGTGCCAAGCAGGCGCGTGCCACCGAGGCGTACCACGACATCGCGCAGAGCTCGAGTGTCTTCGAGCTGGTCGGCGAACGCTATCAGTCGGCGGTCAGCCAGCTGGCGCTCGCCCGCCTGGCCGCCAGCGCCGGCGCCAAGTCCACGTCCGATCGCCATTACAGCTACGCCGCGCAGGTGTTCCAGGCGCTCGGCGCGACGCGTGATCTCGAGGAAGTCCGGGCCGCGATGCACGTGCCGCCATCGGTGGGCACCGGCGAGTACGTCGGCTCGCCAGCCGACGCCGACGATGCCCTGGTGCAAGCGGCTCGTCGACGCCGCGGTGCTGCCCGATCTGCTCGCCCGCGAGCTGGCCACCGCGATGCTCGAGGCCGTGGGCGCTGACATCACCGTGGTCTTCGTGCAGCTGCCGGGCGGTGATGTCCGGGTCGTATCGTTTGCGGGCTCGGACATGGAAGGAGCCCGCAGCGTCGCGCGCCTTGCGGTCGCCGGCGCGAGCTACGGGCCCGGCGTCCTGTTGCTGGAACCTGTCGGACGCGACACGGACGGCCCGCGCTCTGTGGCGATCGCCTCGTCGCGCGCCCGCCGGGCATCCGGTGCTGCGGCGCGTCCGGATGATGGCCGCCGTCGCCCGGCAGGGCTTCGACCTGTGCGGCGCCCGCGAGCACGGCCGCGCGCCGGTCGATCCGATCATCACCGAGCGTCCGCTCGAGCCGCTGCTGCCCGGATTCGTCTGCGCCAGCGCCGCCATGCACAAAGTCGTCGATCAGATCCAGCGGCTGCAGGGCAACGACCTCACGGTGCTGATCACCGGCGAGAGCGGCACCGGCAAGGAGCTGATCGCCCGCGCGATCCACGTCGGCTCGCCTCGCAGCGCCGCGACCTTCCTCCCCTACAACTGCACGACGACCACGCGCGAGCTCGCCGACAGCCAGCTGTTCGGGCACCGGCGCGGTTCGTTCACCGGGGCGGTCTCGGATCAACCGGGCCTGGTGCGGACCGCGGCCGGCGGCACGCTGTTCCTCGACGAAGTCGGCGACCTGCCGCTCGACGTGCAGCCGAAGCTGCTGCGCTTCCTCGAGCAGGGCGAGATCATGCCGGTCGGCGAGACGCGTCCGCAGCGCGTCGACGTCCGCGTGCTGGCGGCAACCAACGCCGATCTCGAACAGCGCGTCGCCGAAGGGAAGTTCCGCGAGGATCTGTACTATCGTCTCAGCGTGATCCGCATCCACGTGCCGCCGCTCCGGCAACGGCGCGAGGAGATCCCGCACCTCAGCACCTACTTCCTGCGCGAAGCGTCGGATCGTCTCGGCAAGCCCGACGTCCAGCTTGGCTCCGACGTCCTCGAGCTCTTCGCGCAGTACTGGTGGCCTGGTAACGTCCGTCAACTGCGGAACGAGATTCAGCGCGCGGTGGCGATGGCCTCGCCGGGAGGGCTCGATCGGGCCGCAGCACCTCTCTGCGGATCTGACGGCCGCGCCCGCGTCCCGGATCGACCCGCCGGGCGTGTCGCGGATCTCGTTGCGCGGCGGACAGACGCTGGCGTCGGTTGTCGACGACCTCGAACGCGAACTGATTCGCGAGTCGTTGTCCCGCAATCGCGGCAACATCTCGGAAAGCGCGCGCGCGCTCGGCCTCACCCGGCGCGGCCTGTACCTCAAACTCCGTCGCCTCGGTCTCGAGGGACCTGCGTAATTGGTTACGAAGTAATCAATTTCGGCATGGTCTGTATACCAGGTATCCTCGCCACTGCTCGAGACAGGCTGTCCACGGAGTCCTTCGAATACTTCAGGAGCGCCCTTTGCAACCTGACGCCGCACGATCCTGACTTGCGCGCAAAGGCGGCGTGAAACTTGGAATAGCCGGGGTGTCGGATCGTTCGTTGTTTCACCGCGTGAGATGCGCCGTTCACCCTGGAGCACGCCGTTATGAACCACGCCACCGTCGCCAGCCTCGCTAGCACCCGTTCCTCGAGCCTGCCCGCCCGTCTCACCTGGAAGGACGCGAATCGGGCGCCATGCGCTTCACCTCTGTCAAAGCCAGCGACGTCACCGACAAGGGCGTCGTCGTGGAATGCGAGAGCGCCGTCTCGCTGCCGCTGTATCGCCTGGTCCACCTGCAGGTCGAGAAGTCGGCGCGCGAGTGGGTGGAGTTGCCGCAGCCGCTCCGCGACGGACGCGTGCTGTCGGCGGTCTGGCAGGTCGCGCCGTGCAAGCCGTCGACCGGCACGCCCGGCGGATACTCGCTGCGATTCATGACGCCGCCGGCCCAGGCCTGCGACGTCGCCACGATGCGCCGCCGGGCCTCCTAGAGGACCGGGGTCATTGCGCCTGCTTGCGCCAATAGCGCGCCAGGCCAGCCCAGATTTGCTCGAACGGCGCTGCCGCTTCGAGCGCCGCCGCGTCGCGTTCCGAGAGAGCTCCCCGCGCCTCGGTCCGCATGCGGGCGACAAAGGATGCCACTCGCTCCTCGGTCCGACTGCCCATCGGAGAGCGACTGGCGGACGATTTCGGCCATCGCGTCGAGCACCACCCGATATCGCAGCAGGTACGCGCTGGCGTCCGGCACGAGCCCGAAGTGCGTCAGAACAGGAGGGCTCCGGCTGCCACGCCGTCGATGCGCTCCAGGCTGCCGTACCAGGCCGGCAGATCGACGTCGGGAGGCGGCGTCGCGGCAATCATGTAGTCGCCAACGACGCAGATGCCGCCGGTGTCACCGATGTAGGCTGTCCGGTCGTCTCGATCGAAGTACGACACGTGGTGCACCGCGTGGCCCGGCGTATAGGCCACTTCCAGCGTCCGGCCACCCACCTGCAGCCGCTCGCCTCCTCGCAGCACCTGCACCCGATCGGCCGGCACCGGCTCGAACGCGCCCCAGAGCGTGTCCATCTGGTCGCCGTACAGCCGGGTCGCGCTCGAAATCAGCTTCGCGGGATCGATCATGTGCGGCGCCCCGCGCTCGTGGACCGAAACGGCGGCATGCGGAACGCGGCGAAGGATCGTGCCCGTCGCGCCGGCGTGATCGAGGTGGATGTGCGTGAGCAGGACCGACCGCACGTCAGCGAGTGAGCCACCGAGCCGTGCCAGGCCCGCTTCGAGTGCCGGCAGGCACGCTGTCGGGCCAGGATCGATCACCGCGAAGCCGTCAGGTCCGGTCAGTACGGCGGCCGCGATGACTCGCTCGCGGCCCTGGAAATTGAGGTCGACGATCTCCACGGCGGTCAATCGTGGAACGAGAGCATGCCGCCGCTCCGCGACGAAGCGGCCGTCCGGCTCGCCGGCACGAAGATCAGGCACTCCTCGAGATCGCCGCCGTAGACGTGCAGGGTAAGCGATGGTGTGTCGGGGCGTGCATTTTCGATCACGTGATGGTCCGTCGGCGGAATCAGGCGGCCGGCTTCGCCGCTGCCAGCCACCACGGTCTGTCGCGGCTGGATGCGGTAGCGGTGATCGGGTTCCTCGGTGACGTCGTATTGCGTGACGGCGATCTGCCCTTCGACCACGCCTTCCACGCACCACAGACCGCCGTGGTCGTGCACCGGCGTCCCCTGCCCAGGTCCCCAGGTCATGACGATTGCGGTGTACCGGCCCTGCGGATCGCGGTGCAGGAGCCGCCTCGCGTAACCGTCGGCACGAGTTGCGCGGAAGGCGTCCGGAAGCACCATTCCGCCATTGGCGAGCTCATGTTCGAGAACGCCTTTCACCTCGCGCGTGATGGCCTCCACCGACCCGGCGTTCACCGCCTCGTCGAGCCGGGCCACGAGCGCCGAACAGAGCTGGTCGGTCTGCATCGCCTTCTGCCTTCTGCCTTGCGTCTTCTGCCGGCCTTGTTGTTCCCAGCCTACTTCTTCAGGTTCGAGTCGAACAACTTGAGGATCCGCGTGTACTCGTCCGCCCAGCTCGTCGCCTCGATGAACCCGTGGTCCTCGACCGGGTAGACGGCCAGCTCCCAGTTCTGTTTCCGCAGTTCGATGAGACGCTGCGCGAGGCGAACCGAGTCCTGGAAGTGCACGTTGGTGTCGACCATGCCGTGGCAAATGAGGAGCGCGCCCTTCAAGCCCTCGGCGAAGAAAATCGGAGAGCTCTTCCGGTACGTCTCCTCCGAGGACTGCGGCTCGTCGAGGATGTTCGACGTGTAGGAATGGTTGTAGTGCGCCCAGTCGGTGACCGGACGCAGGGCGGCGCCGGCCGCAAATGTGTCGGGAGAGGTGAACATCGCCATCAGCGTGATGAAGCCGCCGTAGCTGCCGCCGTACACGCCGACCCGCCGGGCGTTGACGTTCTGGGACCCCGCCAGATACCCGGCGCCATCCACGACGTCGTTGAGATCGTGACCGCCCATCCATCCGTAGATCGCGGTACGCCAGTCTCGGCCGTAGCCCGCGCTGGCGCGGTAGTCGGGATCGAGCACCACGTAACCCTGCGATGCCAGCACGTGGTGGAACATGTACTCGCGGTAGTACGACGACCAGTAGCGGTGCGCGTTCTGGAGATATCCGGCCCCGTGCACGAACACCACCGCCGGCCGCGACGGATGCCGCCGGGCGCCGACCATCTCGGGTGTGAACAGACGCGCGTACACCATCGCGCCGTCGCGAGCCTGGTATTGAATCAGCTGCGGCTCCACCCACCTGAAGCCGCGCCACTCGTCGGAGGTACTCGTCGTCACCTGCGTCGGGGTGGCGGTGGCCCGGTTCGGCATCAGGAACACCTCGGGTGGACGATTCGCCGCCGACGAGATCAGTCCGAGCATCTCCCGGTCCGGCGAAACCGAGGCCTGGTGCGCGCCCGCCGCGGTGGTCAGGCGCTCGCGCGATCCTCCATCGACCGACACCCGGTAAATGTGACGCTCGCCCGGGTGCGTCTCGCTCGATTCGAGATAGAAGTGAGCGCCATCCGACGAGAGCTCGACCCGATCGATCTCGAAGTGACCTTGCGTGATCGCGGTGCGGGACGGTGACTCGGCGGTCGCGTCCACGGTGTAGAGCTGCATCCACCCGGTGTGCTCGGCGAGGAACCAGACACGACGGTTGTCGCGCAGCCAGCCGAGACCGCCCGCGATGTTCCCGCTCGGGCCGATCTCCCGGACCCAGGCGCTGTCGTGGATCGTGTCGAGCACGAGCGTCTTGCCGCTTGCCGGATCGACGCGGACCAGCCACCGATCGGTGTTGTCGTCCGAACGGATGCTCGCCACCGCCTGGTTGCCATCGCCCGACAACAGCAGCGATGTCCATCGGACTTCGCGCGACGGTTTCGGGGCGGGCGGGGGCGTCGCCGGCGCCTCGTCCGAGGTGTCCCCCATCGTCGGCCGGGGAATCGCTTGGGCGTCCACGATGCCTTCGAGCCCGGCCCACACCGCCTCCCCGTTCCCCAGGTTGAGGATCGCGAGACGTCGTCGATCCTGCGCGTCGCCGACTTTGGTGCGAGACTGAATGTCTTCGGTGTACGCCGACTCGCTGACGAAGCGCGGAACGACGGCCGCACGGGACTGCGCCCGTTCGGCCCGCGCGCTTCCCGCCGCTCGCGGCGGGCGCGTTCCTGCTCCACCCAGTCGAGGATGTGCACCTCTTCGCGACGCAGCGACCGCTGACTGTCGGTCATCTTCGAGTCCGGCCGCTTCTGGGCGACGTCGGTAAGCTGGACGAGCCCGCCGGTACCGTCGAGGGGAACCAGGAACAGGTTGTTGTCCCGGACGAAGGTCACCGCGGTCTCGCTGCGGGCCCAGCGCGGCGACGACTCCGCGGCGGTGGTTCGCGTGATGTCGATCCGCCGATTCTCAGTGGTGTCGATGACAACGATGTCGCCGTTGTCGACGCCGAGCTGCCGCCGCCGGGTCGCGTCCCATTGTCCCGCGGGCAGCGGCGCCGAGCGGCGCTCGTTCTCGGTCAGCCGGCGGGGCGCGCCTCCCGCCCTGTTCACGACCCACGTCGCCGCCACATCGTCTTTCGGCTGCCGCCATTCGAAGTAGAGCCGCTGCGAGTCACCGGACCAGCGGGTGTTGTCTGGCGGATAGCCGACGAGATCGGGCCCGCGCATGATGCTGTCTACGGTCAGCGGAAACGATCGCGCGGCGGTCTGCGATTGGACGAAAGCAGTGAGCGCGACGAGGGCCAGGCCTGCCGCGGCAAGGGGCTTGGGCATGCCTTTCACTCTAGGCGATCCGGGCTGTTCACCTTTCACCGCTCACCTCTCGTTTGTCGTTTCGATATGCGGCGTACAGCCGCTGGTCCATGATCTCGCCATACTTGATGGCGCTCTGTCGCAACCGCCCTTCGAGGACGTAGCCCGCTTTCTCCAGGACGCGGATCGACGCGGAGTTGGACTCGAACGGTACGGCGAACAGGCGGGTCAGCTCGAACTTCGCAAACGCAAAGTCGGTGACCGCCCGCAGCGCCGCGGTCGCCAGGCCGCGCCCCCAGAACGGCTGGCCGAGCCAGTACCCGATCTCGGCCGAGACTCGTTCAATGTCGTGACCCAGTTGGAGGCCGATGCCGCCCACGACCGAGCCGTCGAGCGCAATCGCCCACACGCTTTCGACCGGCTGCTGCGCCACCCAGTGCAGAAAGCCGAGTCCATCCACGGCATCGTAGGGATGGGGAAAGCGATCGCGCAGATTGCGGGCCACATCGCGATTGTTCGCGATGCGCAGCAGCGGCTCGAGGTCGCGCTCCTGCCAGGTCCGCACTTCAGCGCCAGCGATCGGCAGATCCAGCTTCATACAGTCCCCCGCGGCTCGTCCGGTCGTTCACGTGCGAATCCCCCCGGCCGCGGCATTCTATCCGCGAGCGGCCGACACGGCCCGGCCGACGGTTCCGAGATTCGCCTGTGGGGGGTGCTCAGCCGTTCTTGGTTGGATCGGCTCTTATCGGGCCCTGCAAGGATACGAGAAGGCGCGACGTCAGCACGTCGCGTTCGGAGTCGATGAAGCGTGGAAACGATCTTCGTGTCAGGCGAACTGCGTTCGGGATCTGGGCGAGACAATCAGCGCGTGCGGCCCCCAAAGGTATCGCACGACTGAATATCGCCGGACGTCAGACCGCGGCGCAGCCACTCCACGCGCTGCTGAGACGAGCCGTGGGTGAAGCTCTCTGGCACCACCCGCCCCTGCGACTGCTGCTGGAGCCGGTCGTCGCCGATCGCGGCGGCGGCGCGCAAACCTTCTTCAGCGTCACCTGGATCGAGCCTGTTTTGCTGGGCCGCATAGTGTCCCCAGACCCCGGCGTAGCAATCTGCCTGCAGCTCGAGCCGGACCGAGAGCTGATTGGCTTCGCTCTCCGAAGCCTGCTGCTGGAGCCTCGACACCTTCTGGTTCGTGCCGACCAGGTTCTGGATGTGATGCCCGACTTCGTGCGCGACGACGTAAGCCTGTGCGAAGTCGCCGGGGGCTCCGAAACGCTGGTCCAACTCGCGGAAGAACGAGAGATCCAGATACACCTTGTGATCGGCCGGGCAATAGAAGGGGCCGGTGGCGGACGACGCCGATCCGCACGCCGACTGCACCGCGTTGTCGAACAGCACGAGCACCGGCGGTTGGTACTGTTCGCCTGCCTTGGCGAAGATCGAGGTCCAGGTGTCTTCGATATTGCCGAGCGTTCTTCCGATGAACTTCGACTGTGGATCGTCGCCGGCGGGGCCGGTGGGCACTTCCTCCTGCGCTGGGCCGCCGCCACCGCCTCCGGTCATCTGCAACAGCGAGAGCGGGTTCACGCCGGTTATCCACGAGATGACGAGCACGATGAGGATGGTGCCGATGCCCCCGCCGCCGATGCCGACCGGGCCTCCCATCCGCATGCCGCGACGATCTTCAATGTTGCTGCTTTCGCGCTGGTCCTCGAGCCGCATGGCGGTAGCTTATATCGCGGTTGCAATCACTGCGCCACATTGTCCATCGGGGCGACGCCACCTCGACCGCAGCCGGCGGTAGAATCGCCACATGTCGGAAACGGTCGTGCGCGCGACCGGCGCGGCCGTGACCATCGCCTACGCGGCGCTCATCGCGTGGCTCGCCGCGTCGCAGCCGCAGTCGATCGCGGAGGTCACCGGCGGCCTTGCGGCCACCGTTGGCGCGTACGAAGTGGATGCGGTCAGCTTCGGGGAGGGACGGCAGATGTTCCTCCGCGACGAATTCGAGGCCGCCCGCTCAGCCTGGTCTCGCGCCGATCCCGCCAGCCGCGACCCCCGGACGCAGTTCTACGTCGCCTACAGTTACTACCGTCAGGGATGGGGCCGGCTGAGTCACGACGATGCGTTGTACGCGGCGGGACTCGACGCGCTGAACCGCGCGATCGCGGCGGCGCCCGGCGGCCGCATCGTCGTGTCCGATCCCGAACTGCAGTTGCACTCCGCCGACGAGCTCGGCGCCGAGCTGCGTGCCGGGCAGCGGCGTGAATGGTCGGACCTGAACCCGTTGCGGGTGTTCGGGAGCCGCAAATGACGCCGGCGCGCGAGGCCTTTGCCGTTCCACTCACTTTTCTCACGGTGGTGCTCATCGGCGCCGTCCGCCTCACTACGCCCGTCGCGATCGTGCCGCCGACACTGTTCTCGCTCGTCCTCGGCAGCATCTTGATGAGCGTGTTCATCCAGAGCGGCACGCTGGATCCCTCGCGTCTTGTCAGTGGCGACCGCTCGGCCTGGGCCAACACCAACGGGCTGCTGGCACTGGCGGCGCTGTTCATCGCCAACGCGCAGGTGATCTCGCGGCTGACGCCTGATAGCGGCTTTCCCGCGCTCGTCGTCGGCGCGCTCTTTCTGGTCACGCTGCTTCAACTTGCCGCTGCCGCGCTGGATCGCGTGCGTTGCCTCAGGGTCTGGGGCGTCACCCTGCTCTCGGCCTTCGTGCTCAAGTTCATTGTCGTCGCGACCCTCGCGGGCCCGGCCGACCGCCCGATGGCGCGGGCGCTCCAGGCGCTCGTCGAAGGCCTGACGTTTGGCAATTTCTCGCAGCCGGTGGAACGCTCCGCGGCTGGCTATCTCACCTTCGCGATGCTCGCCGTGTACCTGATGGGCCTTGTTCTCCTTCCGAGCTTGCAGCACAGCGCGCTGTCGAAGACAAAGGCAGTGCTCCTACCTCCTGACTCCTGTCCTTAACGGAGCGTTGACCACACTTCGCGTCGGACTGCGTCGCGCAGTTCCGCGGAGCGGGAGCTGTTCGCCTTGCGTTGCGCTTCGTCCGGTACAACGCGGAGCGTGGCTGCGTCGAGACCCGGCCCAAGACCATCGACGGCGGCCAGATTCTTCACTTTGAAGATCCGAAGGTGTGTCCAATCGGGTTTGGTGCCGTCCGGGTCGGGTGTGGCCAATACCGTCGTCACTTCGAGGAAGACACCTGCGCGGCGCGCGTCCTCGTCAATCCTTTCAGCGGTGCCCTTGATGTAGGCGCTGTACTCCTCGAGCCGGCCGGGGCGTGCGCGCCAGTAATAGGCGACATAGGCCGGCGCGTCGCCGGGCGACTGGACGGCTGACGTGGCGTCTGACGCCCTCGAATCCATTCCGGCAATGACAAGGCTCGCCATCCCCACAGTCATGCCAACGAGCGCCGTTCGGATCATCGCTTGCCCCTCTCTCACCCGCGTGGCGGGCTTCGCTGAAGCTTTCCGATTCCCCCACAGGGAGTTCTCATGGAGAGGAATATGCACATTCGGACTCTCATCATCTCGTTCGCTGCAACGGCCGTGTTCGCGGGTTCGGCAGCGGCCCAACCGCGACTATCGTTGTCGGCAACCGTGGCCTCGCCCGGCGAGCGCGTGACGGTAACCGTGACCGGCAGCCCAGGAGAGTACTACGCGGTGCTCGGCAGCACCGTCAACGAAGGGTTCAGCTACGCGGGCGTCGCGCTGGGTGTCGGTCGCGACGTTGTTATCCTCGCGCGCGGCGTACTGGATGGCAGCGGGCAGGCACAGGCGGCGGTTCAGCCCCCCTTCGCGGGGACCGTCCTGGACCGGTACTACCTGCAAGCCGTCACCTCTACAACGCCCGACTTCGTGCCGCTTCAGGCGTCGTCTTCACGCGCCGTGCGCAACGGAGATGTGGTCCTGGGATTGCCCGGCACGGCGGGTCCCGCGGGGCCCACCGGACCTTCCGGCCCACAAGGGCCTGCGGGCGCCGCCGGTCCGACCGGGCCGATCGGACCGGCCGGTCCTCAGGGCCTGCCCGGGCCTGCCGGCACCACCAACGTACGTGTTCGAACTCGCTACGCGGTGGCATCTGCCTACCTCTTTGGCGAAGTGCAGGTGCCATGTGAAAGCGGCGAGCGCGCCACCGGCGGCGGTCATTCGGGCGGTCAGATAGGCCTGACACTCACCCAGACCGGGCCGTACCCCGAGTTGAGCGACGGAGAAACGCCCACCGGCTGGTTCGCGACGTTTCAGAACACGACAGGGCAGTCCCGATATGTTTACCGGTACGCGATCGGCGTCGCGCCGTAGCCCGGTAGTTGTCGCCGCCGCAGCGCTGTCAGCGCCTGGGGTGTGACGCCGTTTCCGCGAACGCCTTCAGCGCGACGTCCACCTCGCGTCGAGCGGCGGCCTCCTGGCGCCGCATCGCGGCCGTCCTGATGCCATCCACCGCACGCGAGATCAGCTCACCCACGGGAAGCGACACGCGTACGAACTCGCCCCTCATTTCGGGTTGCACGAGCGTCAGCGGGCCGAGCTTTCGCGAGACTGGCGGAGGGTCGGTTGGGACCGGGGTGGCGCCAAACACCGGCGCCGGCTGCTGCAGGGCGACGCTGATCCTTTCGAGGGACAATTCCTGGGCTCGGAGTACCAGTTGCCACGAACTCATGACGACAATCGCGATGGCAAGTCGCCGCATCGCCGATAGGACGATTCAAACCTGGCTTTGGCCGGCTACCGCTTCAAGCCGTTACCGTCGACCGGACTTTGGGCTGCTCTGCCGGTGAAGCCGAAACAGAATCAACAGGTGCTGTTCATTGAGGATGTCGCGCTCACGGCGGATCGCCGACTCCAGGGCCTGAAAGTCCTGCCGCTGAAGCGCTGCCATCCCCTCAGCGTGCGCTTCGTCGAAGCGCGCCTTCAACTCGCGAAACCCATCGTGCTCGATATTGACCAGGGTCCGCCTGGGCGGCTTTGCCATGGTCCATCCCCCCGATGACGGGCGCACACTCTTCCACTTGAAGGCAACTGCGCTGACGCTTCAGCTCGCCACCGACGGCCAGTGGTCCTCGCCGGACTGCTGCCAGGTGTGGCCACGGTTACAGCGATATGTCGTCGTGCGGGTCCCCGCCCCTAACCGCAGTGCGACCGCCCGCCCTCGCCTTCGACAGGTGGGGCATGGCCTGTAACCGCTGAGTCGCTCCGGATACCTCATCATCTCCGCCCTGCGTGTCAAGAAAGCAAAACGCTGGCCGTTATTGGCCATATTCGAGCGCGGTTTCCGGCTCAGGCGTATAACTACCTGCCTATGACGAGCTCCCTGGAGTCGCAACGCCGCCGATTTCTTCGTCACGGGTTCACGTTTCTCTTCCTCGCCGTCTGGCTCGGAATTGCCACGGCCACGCTGCCGCATCCGCGGGCATGGCTGGCGGCGCACCTCACCGCGTTCTTCACATGCCTGATTCTGGTAACGATTGGGCTGGTCTGGCGCGAGCTGCGCCTCACAGACCGCCAGCGTTCGATTGCGCAGGTCGCCGGCTTCATGGCGGCATACCTCGGCTTGGCGGGAAACATCTTCATCGCGATCGTGGATCTGCCGGGGCCGGCATCGCATCCCGGCGTCACGCCGCCCATGCCCGAGGCTGCCGTCTTCTTCACGCTGCTGGCGGTCATCGTTCCAGCGACACTGATTGCGTTCGGACTGGTGATGTACGGAATGCGTGGGGAGCCCACCTCGTCCGTGAGCTGATGAGGATCGGGCTCGCTGATCAGTCGAACGCGAGCCGAAGCCCGCCGTTGAAGACTCGCCCATCGAGCGGTGCCCAGGCGTCCACGGTCCAGCGGCCGTCCGGCCCGGGAGCGGGTCGTACTAAAGAATCCCACCGTGTCTGACGCGCGTCGGTCAGGTTCTCGGCGTTGATGAACAGTCGCACCGGCCCGAACCTGCGTTCCGCCAGAAGGCCGAACGAGATGTAGCCGCGCGATCGTGAGCGGTACGGGTTCGCCTCGAGGCGTTGCGGGCCCGTGTAGTAGGCCTCGAGCCCAACGCGGCCGCCATTCTCCGCTTCCCACATGCCCACGAGGCCGGCACTGTGCCGCGGCGTGAGTGGCGCATCCTGCCGTCCGTCGAAGCCGGTTTCGCGCGAGCGGACGTAGGCATAGGTGCCGGTCGCAGAGTACCGCCCCGCTCGCACAGTGGCGAGCGCCTCGGCACCGATGTTCGTCGACGGCTCGGGGCGCGTGAAGAGTGCGTACGCATCCTCACGTTCGGTACCGAGGGCGTCCCGCACGCGCGAAGCGAAGAAGGTCCCGGTCAACGACACGGGGCCAATCCGGCGGGTCAGGTCTACGGAGGTGCTGGCGCCGCGCTCGGCTTCGAGGCCGCCGATCACGGTCAATCGCGAAAGGCCGGCGGCCTCGGTTTCCTCGGTGAGAGGCGTCGAGGCGAAGAACCCCTGGCCCGCCGACACGCGACTGGTCCACTCCCCGGCTCGAAAGAGTGCCGCCACGCGTGGACTGAAGAACGTGCCGTACCCGCCGTGCACATCGAGCCGCGCGCCAACAGACACCGACATCCACGGCCGCACGTCGATATCGTCCTGCGCAAACGCGCCGCCCGTGTTGTAGGTGTAAGCGAACCGCGGCACATCACGGGGCTGGTAGTCGTCACGCTCGTAAGCCAGGCCGGTTACCCATGTGTGGACTCCCACCGCCCCGCGCAGCGCCAATTCCGAGAACAGTGTGTCGTGCGCGTCTCGCTCGCGCACGTCGCCGAAGCGATGGTCGTGACGCTGCCAGGCCGCCGCGCCGCGGGCGGTCAGCACGTACTGTTCATCGATCAGCGTCTGGACGGTACCGCCCACGTCGTAACGTCTCGTATCGAGCGACTCGACGTACGGCGCACCGGTGGCTGCGAGCACGCCATCGTCCATCGTGCCCCCATCGCGATTCTCGACGGTGACTCCAGCGGTGAGGAACGCCGAACGCCCATTGCCGCCGTCCCAGAAGACGCGCGGCCGCACCACCCCCCGAACGTAAGCGGCAAGGTCGGCCCACTGATCGTCATCGCGATCGACCTGGGACTGGCGATGGCCGCCGCCGAGGAGTGACGCGCTCCAACCCAGGCGAGCGGGGGACGCGAAGAAAACGACGCCGTCAGTCGCGCCCAGGCTCGACTGGTTGAAGAGGAACTCTTTCTGCGCCTCTGCGGCCGGGCGGCGCGACAGCAGGTTGACGACACCGCCCATCGCTCCCGCGCCATACAGCGACGACGCAACGCCTTTGATGACCTCGACCTGGCCGAGGTCCATCGGCGGAATCTGCAGAAGGCCAAGACCGCCCACCTGTTGCCCGAACAACGGCAGCCCGTCGCTGAAAAACCGCGTGTAGCGCCCCTTCATGCCCTGCACACGGACCGCCGCTGCTCCGATCGACGGCGAAGTCGCCTGAACGCGCAGGCCGCCCATCTCGTTGAGCATCATGACGATGTCGCCGGGCGTCATGAGCATCTTTTCCTCGATCTCCTCGCGCCCCAGGACCTCGACCCGGGTGGGCTGCTCTTCCAGCCGTCGCCCCGTGCGAGTCGTGGCGACCACGACCACTTCCTCCTCCAGTTGCGGCGACGGGGCCAGGGTGATCACGACCCGCTGTTCTCGGCCAGCTTCGACAACGACCTCGGCCGTTTCCTCCAGATACCCGGCCAATCGCGCCGAGACACTCGTCGAGCCCTCCGGCAGCGACAGGGACACATGGCCAGCGGCGTCGGTCACGCCAGAGGCCCGGCCGGCAACGACGATCGCACCCGACAGCAGACCGCTCTCGCTGCGCACCTCGACGCTCACGCTGCCGGTCCGAACATCCTGAGCGACAAGCGTGGTCATCGCGCACAGCGTTATCCATGCCACTAACGTTCTCCGCACGCAGAACATTCTTCCTCATTGCGGTCCGCCTGAAACCTGCACCGGGTCGCCGCATCCAAGGTCGGTGTTCGGCACACCAGTCCAGAGCGGAGAATCTCATGAAGGCTATCGCCGTTATTCCCGGTACTCGTCAAGGTCCTCGCGCTCGGGGCGCGGCGCTTCGTGTCAGGATGGCTCGACAATCGAGGAGGCAACGATGAGCGATACCCAACTCGACGAGTTCGAGACGAGACAGCGCGCCTTGTGGGCGGCGGGCGAGTACGAGGCTCTGTCGCCCTACATCACCGACGTCGGCGAGCTCGTGGTCGCCCGCGCAGCGGTCGAACCTGGCATGGACGTCCTCGACGTGGCGTGCGGCACCGGCAATGCCGCACGGCCCGCTGCCCGCGCCGGTGCGCGAGTGACCGGCGTCGATTTGGTTTCCAAGTTTCTGGCAGTCGGACGCGCCAAGGCCGAAGCCGAAGGGCTCGCAATCGAATGGCGCGAGGGAGACGCCGAGAATCTGCCTTTCGAAGATGGCCGCTTCGACCGCGTGCTGTCCACGTTTGGGCACATGTTTGCGCCACGCCACAAGCGCACGGCGGACGAAATGGCTCGCGTCTGCCGCCGCGGCGGCGCCATCGTCACCGCAACCTGGCTGCCGACAGGCACGGTTGGGGATGTTTTCAGGGTCGGCGCCGATTACTTGCCACCGCCGCCAGACTACGCTTCGCCGCCGATCTTCTGGGGCCGCGAAGATCACATCCGTGAACTGTTTGCCGGCAAGGCGACCGCCTTCGAGTTCGAGCACCAGGTGAACTGGATCGAATGGGATTCACTGGAAGGGTTCGCGGACTTCTTTATGGCCCGCTTTCCGCTGATGGTCATGGCGCAGAGCATGCTCGGCGATCGCTTCAAGGAATTCCGCGCCCGCATAGTCGACGTCTGGCGAAGAGCCAACACGGCGAAGGATGGGCGGCTGCGCGTCGCGCAGCAGTACCTGCTGTCGATCGTCCGAATGTAGAGACCGAATCCCGGGTGTGCGCGGACTGTCAGCGCGCCACCAATACCGACGAGGACGACCATCACGCAGATTCCGTATGAGAATCGATTCATGAGGCCGCTCCCTGCGTGCCGGGTGTGATGCCGCGAGTCGCCGCGGGATACATGAAACGGAACCTGGTGACGTGGAACCTGAGGCTCGGAACATGAGGCACCCGATGACCGCCGAGGCCAGACGACTGGAAGAGGACCGCGAGAAGACGCGGAACTGGAAACGCTGGGGACCCTACCTCAGCGAGCGCGCGTGGGGCACGGTTCGCGAGGACTACAGCGTCCACGGGGCTGCCTGGGACTACTTTCCCCACGACCACGCCCGATCACGCGCCTATCGCTGGAACGAGGACGGTCTGGCCGGGATCTCCGACCGGCATCAGCGGATCTGCTTTGCGGTGGCGCTCTGGAACGGGCGCGATCCGATTCTCAAGGAGCGACTCTTCGGCCTCACCGGCAGCGAAGGGAATCACGGCGAAGACGTGAAGGAGTACTACTTCTACCTGGACTCGACGCCGACGCACAGCTTCATGCGGTATCTCTACAAGTACCCGCAGCGGGCGTTTCCATACGCCGACCTGGTCGAGGAGAACAGGCGGCGGGGCCGCGGCGAGCCGGAGTTCGAGCTGGCGGACACGGGGATCTTCGACGATCAGCGGTACTTCGACGTGGTCGTCGAGTACGCGAAGGCCTCACCCGATGACATCCTGATCGTCATCCGGGTGCACAACCGCGGGCCGGAAGCTGCCCCCGTCCACGTCCTTCCGACCGTTTGGTTCCGCAACACCTGGTCGTGGGCCGACGTTACGTTGAAGCCCTGGCTGGCGCGCGTCGAGGATCCGATTGCCGGCGGCGTCATCGCGCTCGACGACCCACGGGTCGGACCGCGGTGGCTCTACTGCGACGGCGGCCCTGAGCTGCTCTTCACCGAGAACGACACGAACGCGCTCCGGCTGTTCGGGACCGGCCGCGAGGGCTTCTTCAAGGACGGTATCAACGAGGCGGTCGTCCGCGGCCACAGCGGTGCCGTCAACCCGAACGGCGTCGGCACCAAGGCGGCGGCTCATTACACGCAGACCGTCGCGGCAGGCGGCCAGATTGAGTTGCGGCTGCGCCTGTGCGATCTGGCCCCGTTCGACTGGACCACGGCTCCACTTGGTGCCGAGTTCGATCCGGTCGTGATCCGCCGGCAGGCGGAGGCCGACCAGTTCTACGGGACGATCATTCCCGCCTCGCTCTCCGACGACGCCCGCGCGGTCATGCGCCAGTCGCTGGCCGGCGTCCTCTGGTCGAAGCAGTATTACCACTACATCGTGAAGGACTGGCTGGCCGGTGATCTGGCGCAGCCAGCGCCCCCGGCGGAGCGGCTCCACGGTCGCAACCACGAGTGGCTGCACCTCTACAACGCCGACGTCATATCGATGCCAGACAAATGGGAGTACCCGTGGTACGCCGCTTGGGATCTCGCATTCCACTGCGTGCCGATCGCACTGGTCGATGCCGAGTTCGCGAAGCAGCAGCTCGTGCTGCTCCTCCGCGAATGGTACATGCACCCCAACGGGCAGCTCCCCGCGTACGAATGGGTGTTCGGGGACGTCAACCCTCCGGTTCACGCCTGGGCGGCGTGGCGTGTCTACAAGATTGAGAAGAAGCGGACCGGCGTCGGCGACCGCGTGTTCCTCGAGCGCGTCTTCCAGAAGCTGCTGCTCAACTTCACCTGGTGGGTGAACCGCGAGGACGCCGAGGGCATGAACGTCTTCCAGGGCGGCTTCCTGGGGCTCGACAACATCGGCGTTTTCGATCGTTCGTCGCAGCTGCCGACCGGGGGACATCTCGAGCAGTCGGACGGCACCAGCTGGATGGCGATGTACAGCCTGAACATGCTGGCGATTGCGCTCGAACTCGCCGCCGACAACCCGGCCTACGAGGACCTGGCCAGCAAGTTCTGGGAACACTTCCTCTACATCGCGCACGCGATGAACAACCGCGGCGACGACGGCATCTGTCTCTGGGACGACGAGGACGGGTTTTTCTACGACGTGCTGCACCTCCCCGACGGCGCGCAGCGTCCCCTCAAGGTGCGCTCGATGGTCGGGCTGATCCCGCTATTCGCGGTCGAAACCATCGAGCCGGAGATTCTCGACAAGCTCCCCGCGTTCAAGCGGCGGATGGAGTGGTTCATCGCCCACCGCCCGGACCTCACCGGCAATGTGGCGTGCATGCGCACACCGGGCCAGAGCGAGCGCCGATTGCTGTCCGTGGTCTGGCCCGAACGGCTCCGCCGCGTGCTCCAGGTGATGCTCGACGAGAGCGAGTTCCTCTCGGACTACGGGGTCCGGGCCCTGTCGCGGCGCCATCTGCACGAGCCGTTCAACCTGGTCGTCGACGGGCACGAGCATCGCGTCGGCTACGAGCCCGGTGAGTCGTCGAGCGGGCTGTTCGGCGGGAACTCCAACTGGCGCGGTCCGATCTGGTTCCCGGTCAACTACCTGCTCGTCGAGTCGCTGCAGAAGTATCACCATTACCTCGGAGACGAGTTCCGCGTGCCGTGTCCAAGCGGCTCGGCGAACCTCGCGAGCCTGCGCGACGTGGCGACGGACCTCTCGCAGCGGCTCACCCGCATCTTCCTGTGCGACCCGCACGGCCGCCGGCCGGTCTTCGGCGGGCGGACGCTGTTCAACGAGGACCCGCACTGGCGGGAGATGGTGCCTTTCCATGAATACTTCCACGGGGACACGGGCGCCGGCGTCGGCGCCAGCCACCAGACCGGATGGACGGCTCTCGTGGCCAAGCTCCTCCAACAATCCGGCGAGCGCGAGCCCGCCCGGCCCGAGGCAGGCGTTGCCGTCACCGTCGAGTGATAGCAGTCGGCCGATGGACGGGACAGCGGTTCCACACGCCAGCCTGGCCTACGAAGGTTCGCGTATCGACGAAATCAGGACGAAGGCAACGGCCTGAGCTGGCAACGGATCATTTCGGTCGGTCCGCGATCGAGCCGGAGACTGCGGATTGATCTTCGCACGGCTCGAGGAAGGCCAAGACGCCATCGACGCGCTCGCGGGCTGTCAGGGTCGCACCCGGATGTGGGTTGGTGCCGGGGGTGGGAATCGAACCCACACGACTCGTGAGAGTCTCGGGATTTTAAGTCCCGTGCGTCTGCCAGTTTCGCCACCCCGGCATTTCGTTGCGCACGCCACGGTCGGGCTGCGCTGTTCCAATCCTACTCTGTCGAGATCGCCTGCTATACTCCGCGCCTCATCCCCCTGGAGGACTCCTATGAAGCCAATCGTCGCAACCCTGCTCATCGTCACCGCTGCACTTCTCGCGGCGCCCGCATCCGCGCAGAACCTTGGCACGTTCCGCTGGCAATTGCAGCCCTATGGCAGCGTCCTCAACCTCACCGTCGTCCAGCAGGGCAGCGTCTACCTGCTCGACGGGTTCGAGGCGCAGTGCGGCGGCAACGCCAGCCTGCCCGTCAGCGGTGTCGCCGTCCCGCAAGCCAACGGCACGGTGATGATTGGGGTCACCAGCATCAACGAGCAGGGCCGCGGCCTGCACACGCGGGCGACGATCAACACGTCCGACTTCAACGGCACCTGGAGCGACAACGCCGGCAACACCAACCAGACGTTCCGATTCAACCCGGGCGTGACCTGCCCCGGCGGCCCCCGCACTGGTCCGACCAGCCCTGACCAGCTCTCGAACGACAGCGACGCCATCCAGGCGTTGCAGGATCAGCTCGCCGCGCTCACCGCCCGCCTCGCGGCCATCGAGAAACCGAAAAACTAAGAGGGTAACAGAGGTGCACAGATGCGGGGGTGCAGAGGTGCGGCACTCGTGCGCCTCTGCACCTGTGCACCCTTACATCTTGTATCTGTCGTCGGGATTGCATTCGTCAGTGAACCGTCTGCGACGCGACGGGCGCTTCCACGACCCGCGCGATCATCGAGGTCAACGACGCCTGGTCGATGGCGAACGGTCCGGCGCTGGCAGTGCCGGTCTGCATTTCGAGGTGCACCAGCACGCCGCCCTTGTCGGCGCTCACGATCCAGCTGAAGCCGCGCAACGTCACGACCGGTGCTTCTCCACCTGGGTTGCGCACCCGCTCGAGCGCCAGCAGCATCTCCGTCAGCAGCGTCCGCACGTCCGCGTCCGTCCAGGCCAGCGGATTCTCCGGGACGCCGCGCAGCGCCTCGGTCCTCGCTTGGTTCGTCCCGCGCACCCACACATCAACATCCATCGCCTTGACCATCGTCCTTCAAGTCTACGGGCTTTTGCCTTCTGCCTTGTTTTTTCTGCCTTGTGCCTTCTGCCTTGACGCCTATTCGTCCCGCCACACCGGCGGCCGCTTCGCCAGCCAGGCGTCCACGCCCTCGACCGCATCATGCGTCGCCAGGAGCTCGTCCAGGTACTGGCGCTCGAGATGCGCGATGAGAGGTTCGACCTGCGTTCGCACCAACGCCCTCGCCGCCCGGGCCGCGTGCGAGAGAGCGATTGCGGACTTCCCTGCCAGCCGCGAGTCGAACCACTCCCCCGCGCTTGCCAGCAGGTCATGCCCTCGCGGGACCAGCGATACCAGTCCCGCCTCGCGCCAGTACTCGGCTGTCTGCTGATCGCCGGTGACGATGGCGCGGCCGGCGCGGGAGGCGCCGACCCGGAGCGGCAGGAGCAGCGCGCCGATTGGAGCGAAGGCACCGACATTGACTTCGGGGCATCCGAACAGCGCATCGGATGCGGCGAGGATATCGTCGCAGCACAGCGCGAGCTCGAACCCGCCGCCGAGGCACCGCCCTTCGACGAGCGCGGCGGTCGGCACCGGCGCCGCCAGCCACGCCCGCAGCAGCGCGTGCGTCAACGGCAGCGCTTCGCGCATCGGCTCGGGCCGGTGCTCACGCAGGTCGGCACCGAACGAAAACTCGCCGGCAGCTCCTTCCACCGTCAGCCAGCGCAGCCCGCGCGCACTGCCCACCGCCCGCAACGCGTCGTGCAGCGCGCCGATCATTTCGATCGACAGCAGGTTCCCGCGCGGAGCGTCCAGGACGAGACGAGTCCAACGGCCGCCGCGCTCGTCGATACGTGTGACCAGGTCGCTCATTCCAGAGCCTCGGCTTCGGTCACCGGCGCGGCGCACACAAAGTCGCGGCACACGTATGCGGTTGCGCGCCCGTCCTGCATGCGCATCGCGCCAATCCATGGCAATCGGGCCGCGATCGCGTCCTGCGCTTCGCCGGGTTCGACACGAAGCATCACTGCAAATGGGCGGAACTGCCGCTGTGCGCGGCGCCAGAGACGCTGAGTGTCCTCTCGGCCGCGCGGACCCACCACGACTACCTGCTCACCCGGCGCCAGCGACGCAGCCAGCACGGCAGCCATCAGCGGCACGCCGCGTCCCTGCGTTTGCAGCCGGGCGCCGAAGCTGGCGATCGCGGCCTCGGCCCGCTCCCGCCATGTGGCATCGCCGGTGAGATGCCAGAGGACGAGCGTGTTGAGCGCCGACACCGAGGTCGCGGACGGCTCGGCCCCGTCGTATTCATCCTTGGCCCGGACCAGGACGTGCGGGTCGGTGCCGGTCGTCGAGAACCAGCCGCCCCGCTCGACGTCGGCAAAGAGCGAATCCTGCCGCGCCTGGAGGAGCAGCGCCCACTCCAGCCACTGCGCGTCGCCCGACGCCTGGAACAACTCCAGCAATCCCCAGATCAAGTACGCGTAGTCCTCCGCGAACCCGTCGATCGCCGCCTCTTTCTCGCGGTAGCGTCGCCGTAACACTTGCCGCCCGGCATCCCACAGTTCGCGGCGGACGAACGAGGCCGCACGAACCGCAGCTCCGAGGTGCCGTGTACCAGGGTCCTCGGCGCCCAGGTTCTGGGCGAGGGCTTCGGCGCCATCGAGAACGCGAGCGGCTCGCGCTGCCGCCGCGATCATCAATCCGTTCCAGCCGGTCAGCACCTTGTCGTCGAGCGAGGGTCGCGGCCGCTCGGCGCGTGCCTTGTAGAGACTGACGCGAGCTTTCATCAACGCGGCCGCGATCGCTCCGGGCTCCGAGGCGGTTTGGCGCGCGATGTCGGCGATCGATCGGGCGGTGTAAAGAATGTTCAGCCCTTCGAAGTCCTGGTGCGGGTCGAACGGCGCGTTGCCGTTCGGGAGCAGGCCGTAGCGAAGCTCGAAGAAGCCGCTCGTGCCGCCCAGCAGGCGGCGAACCTCCTCCTGCGTCCACAGGTAGAACGCGCCTTCCCGCTTCCGGACACCGGCGACGCCGGCCAGTTCCGGCGGCACGCTGTCGGCGTCCTCGGCGGAATAGAAGCCGCCCTCGGGATCCGTCAGGTCGCGCGCGACATACTGCAGCGTGTCCTCGGCGATCTGCGCGAAGAAGGGATCGTCGGCGGCCTGGGCCCCTTCCAGGTAGGCCAGCACGAGCTGCGCCTGGTCGTAGAGCATTTTCTCGAAGTGCGGCACCCTCCAGCTGCCGTCCACCGAGTAGCGGTGGAACCCCCCGCCGATGTGGTCGCGCATGCCGCCCATCGCCATCGCCCGCAGCGTCTGCAACACCATGTCGCGCGACGACGCATCGCCGGTGCGCGCGTGCTCGCGGAGCAGGAACAGCAGCTCGGCCGGCCGTGGAAACTTCGGTGCGTCACCGAACCCGCCGCGCTTGCGGTCGAACGCGCGCTCGAACTGCCGCCGCGTCTCGTCGAGGGCGGTCGCGTCGGCGGCGCCGGTCCCTCCTTCACCTCTCGCAATCGTGGCCAGCCGGCTGACGATCTGGCTGGCCGAGGCCACCACGTCAGCGCGCTCTTCGCGCCAGGCTCTTGCGATCTCGGCGAGCACGTCGGTGAACGCCGGGCGTCCCCACTGCGACGCGGGAGGGAAATAGGTGCCGCCGTAGAACGGCTGTAAATCAGGCGTGAGCCAGACGCTCATCGGCCAGCCGCCGGAGCCGGTGGTGGCCTGCACGAACGTCATGTAGACGCGATCGACGTCGGGCCGTTCTTCGCGATCGACTTTCACGGGCACGAACTCGCGATTGAGAATCGCCGCGATGGCGTGATCCTCGAACGATTCGTGCTCCATCACGTGGCACCAATGGCAGGTCGCATAGCCGATGGAGAGAAAGATCGGCCGATCGCTGCGCCGCGCTTCGGCGAATGCTGCCTCGCCCCACGGCCACCAGTCCACCGGGTTGGTCGCGTGCTGCAGCAGATAAGGGCTCCGCTCTGCGGCGAGGCGATTCGGCATCAGTCGATGATACGCGGAGCACCCGGCGAGGCCCCGCCGACTCGGCATTGCGGTGTTAGTATGGTTGGATGGCATTGGCCGGTGCGCGCGTCGCTATCCTGGTCGAAGATCTTTTCGAGGAGGCGGAGCTCACCTCGCCGCGCGAGGCGCTCTGCGCCGCCGGTGCGAAGGTCGTGGTCGTCGGCCCGATGGCCGGCAAGATTTACACCGGCAAGCACGGCGGTACGGTAACGGCCGATATGGCCGCCGGTTCAGTGCGCGAAACCGACGTAGACGCGGTGGTGATTCCCGGCGGGTACGCGCCGGACAAGATGCGGCTGCGCCACGCCATGGTCGATCTCGTCCGCGATTGCATGGCTGCAGGCAAGCCCGTCGCCGCGATCTGCCACGGGCCCTCGGTGCTGATCAACGCCAACGTCCTGCGTGGCAAGACACTCACCTGCTGGCCGTCGATCGCTGTTGATGTGAAGAACGCCGGCGGCCGCTACGTGGACCGCCCGATCGTCGAAGACGGCAACCTGATCACATCGCGCAAGGTGGACGACCTGCCGGTGTTCAACGACGCCATCATCCGGCAGCTCGGGTCCCGCTAGCCATCCCGGGATGGCGTCCGGCCGCGTCCTGAAACCGGGCGTACGCGGCTGTCATCTCCACGCCGTAGAGCAGGATCACGGCACACACATAAATCCACAACAGGAACACGACCGCGGCGGTGACCGACCCGTGGATGAGGTTCCACGAGGCAAGATCGCGCGCGTACCAGGAGAATGCCGCGAGCGCGCCGCGCCACAGTAACCCGACCACGATCGCTCCCGGCCAGACGTCGCGGAACCGGACGCGGGTGTTCGGAATGTAATAGAAGAGCAGCGCGACGCAGCCGATCAGCAGCAGCGTGGCCAGCTGGTTGGCCATTACCCCGGATACCCAATCGAGCCACACCGCCCGGACCTGGAGCGCGCCGAACCATCGGCTCTGCGCCACCTTCGCGACGCTGACGATGGCGATCGCGACGAGCAGGATGCCTCCGGCGGAAAGCAGCATCAGGAAGCCGACGAGCCGGTGTTTGAGGAAGCTCCGCCGCTTCTCCACCGCCCACGCGTGGTTCACGGCGGAGGTGACGGCGTTGAAGAAGCCGAGCGAGGCCCAGACCAGCCCGAGCGTGCCGCCGACGCCGATTCTCAGCGTCGAGGCGCGGAACGCGTCGAGCTGGCCGGTAATGAACTCGAACTGGCGCGGGAAGTATTCGAAAACGAACGCGACGACCCGGTCGCGATCCGCGGTGTCGGCCGTGATCGAGCCGAACACCGACAGCATCAGCAGCGCGAACGGGAAGAGCGACAACAGCGCGTAATAGGCAATCGATGCCGCGTGCGTCAGCCCGTCGCTGTCGTAGAGCTCGCCTACCCCGCGCCAGGCGGACCGGCCGATCAACTTGAGGTGGGCTCGCAGGGTCACGCTTCGTCTGCCACCGCCGACGTCCTCGGATCACGGATGTCGTGCTTCCGCATCTTGCTGTAGAGGGTCGGCCGATACAAGCCGAGGATGCTGGCGGCTTCCTGCTTGTTCCAGTTCGTCCGCTGCAAGGTCTGCAGAATCGTCAGCCGCTCGATCTCCGCGAGCGTGTGATGCGGCGGCACCGAAAACGTCGTCGAGGCCGCCTCGTCACGAATCGACTCGGGCAGGTCCTGCGGCTGGACCTCGGTTCCCTTGGCGACCAGGACCGACCGCTCGATCGCGTTCTCCAGCTCGCGCACGTTGCCCGGCCACCGGAAGCGGATCAGCAGCTGGTAGGCGGCGGGCGAAATGCCTTTCAGCGACTTGTTGTAGCGGCGGTTGAACTTCTGGAAGAAGTTCGAGCACAGCAGCGGAATGTCCTCGGCGCGTTCGCGCAGCGACGGGACCTTGAGCGTGATGGTGTTGATACGGAAGTAGAGATCCTCGCGGACCCGGCCGTCGGCGAGCGCCGCCTGGAGATCGACGTTGGTCGCGCAGATCAGCCGGAAGTCCACCTGCACCGAGTGATCGCCGCCGATCGGACGGAACTCGCGCTCCTGCAGGACGCGCAGGAGCTTGGTCTGGAGCAGCGCCGGCATCTCGCCAATCTCGTCGAGCATCAGCGAACCGCCGCGGGCCAGTTCGAGCAGCCCCACCTTGTCGGTGTTGGCCCCGGTGAACGCGCCCTTCTTGTAGCCGAAGAGCTCGGACTCGATGAGATCCTTCGGCAGCGCCGCGCAGTTGATCTTGATGAACGGGCCTTGCGCCCGATGGCTGCGGTGGTGGATCGCGTTGGCGAAGAGCTCCTTGCCGGTCCCGTTCTCCCCCTGGATCAGCACGTTCGCGTCGCTCGCCGCGACCGCCTCGACGAGCTCGAACAGATCGAGCATCGCTTTGCCCTTTCCGAGGATGTTCTCGAACGCGTGCTGTTCCTGGAAGCGGTGCTGCAGCCACAAGTGCTGGCGCCGCTCGTGGACGAGATCGGCCGCGCGATCGATCAGGCCGAGAAGTCCGGCCGGATCGAGGTCGGCCTTGTCGATGAAGTAGAACGCGCCAGCCTGCCCTGCCTCCAGCGCGCGCGTTACCGTGCCCTGGCCGCTGATCACAATCACCTCGAGCCCCGAATCGATGTTCTTGAGGGCGCGCAGGACATCGATCCCGTCAGCGTCGGGCAACAGGAGGTCGAGCAGCACCACCGCCGGCTGATACGTCCGGCACGCCTGCTCGGCGCGGAAACCCGAGTTGGCGGTAACCACCCGGTACCGCGGCACGCGAGGTGCCTGGCCGATCACCGTGCGCAGGAAATCCACGGTGCCCGGCTCGTCGTCCACGATCAGCACGGTCGACTCCAGCCGCGGGTTGGGCTCCCCCGTCCGTGGCGACGCTGACATCGGCATTGTCTTAAGTTCATACAACTGTATCGTTTCTATCCGCAACCGGAATCTAGTTGCTCATTCTCGCCAGCCTATAATCGAGCCGTGTCGGAGACCCCGAAGCCCATCCAACCGCTGAAAATCACCCCGATTGTGTCGGCGCTGCAGGGCCGGCCCGCCGAAGCCGACGAACCGACCCGCTGCGAACGCTGCGGCGCGGAGATGTATCGGATGCACGCCGTGTGGCGGTGCCCGAACTGCCGTTTCAAGACCGACTGCTGCGGCTGGTAGGCTGCCGACCCCTCATGGACCAACTCAGTAGCCACGTCGATCCGGCTGCGCCGGAGTTCGTCGCCAATGCCGAGCGCATGCGGGCTCTCGTCGCCGAATACGGCGCGCGCCGGGCGATGGTCGCGCAAGGCGGCGGGCCGAAATACCTGGAACGGCACCGCCAGCAGGGCAAGCTCCCGGTGCGCGAGCGCATCGAGAAGCTTCTGGATCCTGGAACGGCCTTCCTCGAGCTGTCTCCGCTGGCAGCATACGGACTCTACGACAACGACGCGCCGGCTGCCGGCATCGTGACGGGAATCGGACGTGTTTCGGGGCGGGACGTGCTCGTGGTCGCCAACGACGCGACGGTGAAGGGCGGCACCTACTACCCGCTGACCGTGAAAAAGCACGTGCGCGCCCAGGAAGTCGCGCTGCAGAATCGGCTGCCGTGCGTCTACCTCGTGGACTCGGGCGGCGCCTTCCTCCCGCTGCAGGCCGAAGTCTTTCCCGATCGCGATCACTTCGGACGGATCTTCTTCAACCAGGCGCGGATGTCCGCCGAACGGATCCCGCAGATTGCCGTCGTGATGGGGTCATGCACCGCCGGCGGCGCTTACGTTCCGGCGATGTCCGACGAGACCATCATCGTCAAAGGCACGGGCACCATCTTCCTTGGCGGCCCGCCACTCGTGAAGGCAGCCACCGGCGAAGAGGTCTCCGCCGAGGATCTCGGCGGCGCCGACGTCCACACCCGCCTGTCGGGGGTGGCGGACTATCTTGCGGAGGATGACGATCACGCGCTCCATCAGGCCCGCGTGATCGTCTCGACACTCCACTCGACCAAGCAGCTGCCGGCCGATATGACGGCCTCCGAAGACCCCGCCCGCGATCCCGCGGAGCTGTATGGCATCGTCAACCTCGATCTCCGCAAGTCGTTCGACGTACGGGAGGTGATCGCGCGGTTGGTGGACGGATCGCGGTTCGACGAGTTCAAGGAACGCTACGCCACCACGATCGTGTGCGGCTTCGCGCGCCTGCACGGCTTCCTGGTCGGCATCGTCGCCAACAACGGCGTGCTGTTCTCCGAATCGGCGCTCAAGGCGACGCACTTCATCGAGCTGTGCAACCTCCGCAGAATCCCGCTCGTGTTCCTGCAGAACATCACCGGCTTCATGGTCGGCAAGCAGTACGAGCGCGGCGGCATCGCCAAGGACGGCGCGAAGATGGTCCATGCCGTTGCCAACTCCGTGGTGCCGAAGTTCACCGTGATCATCGGCGGCTCGTTCGGCGCGGGCAACTACGGGATGTGCGGGCGCGCCTACGAGCCGCGCCTGCTCTGGATGTGGCCGAACGCGCGGATCTCGGTGATGGGCGGCGAGCAGGCGGCCGGGGTGCTCGCCACCGTCAAGCGCGACCAGCTCGCGCGCGACGGCAAGCCGTTTCATGCCGCGGAGGAAGCCGCGATCAAGGATCCGATCCTCCGCAAGTACGACGAAGAAGGTTCGCCTTACTACTCCACTGCGCGGCTGTGGGACGATGGGATCCTGGATCCACTAGAGACGCGGTCGGTGCTGGCGCTCGGCATCTCGGCGGCGTACAACGCGCCGATTTCCGCGGCACAGTTCGGCGTCTTCCGCTTCTAGGTTCGCGGGGTTCTCGGGGTTCGCGAAGTTCGCGGGGTTCGCAAGGTTCGCGGGATTCAAGCGAGATGAGCTATCAGTTTCTGTCCGTACGGCGCGATGGCTCGGTCGAGCTGGTAACGCTCAACCGGCCTGAGGTACGGAATGCGTTCAACGAGCAGGTGATCGCGGAGCTGACCGCGTGGGCCGAGGCAGCGGCGGGCGATGCCGGGTTACGCGCCGTCGTGCTCGCCGGTGCGGGCAAGGTGTTCAGCGCCGGCGCCGACGCGGAGTGGATGGCCCGCATGGCCGGCTACTCTCACCAGGAGAACGTGGACGACGCGGCAAGGGCCGCGGCGATGTTTCGAGCCATCAACGCGTTGCCATGCGCGGTGATCGGCCGGATTCACGGCGCGGCGCTCGGCGGAGGCTCGGGCCTGGCCGCGGTCTGCGACGTCGTCGTATCGGCGGAGAACGCCATCTTCGGCTTTACCGAGACGAAGCTGGGCATCTTGCCGGCGATGATTTCGCCGTTCGTGGTGCCGAAGATCGGCGTGTCCGCGGCTCGAGAGTTGTTCCTGACCGGCATGAGGTTCGACGCCCGGCGTGCGCGCGAGATCGGGTTAGTCCACGCCGTGGTGCCGGAAGCGGAGCTCGATGAGACGGTGCAGCGGTATGTGGCGGAGATCCTCGGCGCGGCGCCGACGGCGGTTGCCGCCGCCAAACGCCTCATTCCCCAGGTCTGGGGGCAGCGCCCGGAGAGCGTTGCTGACGTGACCGCCCGAGCAATTGCGGCGCAGCGCGTTTCTCCCGAGGGTCAGGAAGGGCTCCGCGCGTTTCTAGACAAGCGAAAACCGGGCTGGGCGCCATAACAAGATGGCGCTGATGCAGGTGCATTGGAGCAGAGGTGCAAGGGTGCACGAGTGGCGCTGAAGCGGGTCTTGATCGCGAATCGCGGTGAGATTGCCGTCCGCGTGATCCGCGCGTGCCGCGAGTTGGGGATCGAGACGGTCGCCGTCTATTCAGACGCCGATGCCGGCGCTCAGCACGCGCTGCTGGCCGACCGAGCGGTCCGCATCGGACCGGCGGCCCCGCGCGAGAGCTACCTGGATCAGGCGGCCATTCTCGACGCGGCGTGGAGCACCGGCGCCGACGCAATCCATCCTGGGTACGGTTTTCTGTCGGAACGCGCCGGCTTCGCGCGCGCCTGCGAGGACCGGGGAATCGTCTTCATCGGACCGCCCTCCTCCGCGATCGAGCGCATGGGCTCGAAGATCGGGGCGCGCCGGCTGATGCAGGATGCAGGAGTGCCGGTGGTTCCGGGCGAGACGCCGCCAGATCAGCAGGACGCGTCGCTGGTAGCTGCCGCCACCCGTATCGGATTCCCGGTCCTGATCAAGCCGTCGGCCGGCGGCGGCGGGATTGGCATGAAGGTGGTGCGCGAGCGTGTCGCGATGCTCGAAGCGATCGCCCAGGCTCGGCGCGAGGCGCAGGCGGCGTTCGGTGACGGCACTCTCTACGTCGAGCGACTTGTCGAGCGGCCGCGCCACGTCGAAGTACAGGTGTTGGCGGATGCTCACGAGAATACGGTCCACCTGTTCGAGCGCGAGTGCTCGATGCAGCGCCGGCACCAGAAGATCATCGAGGAGAGCCCGTCACCGGCGTTGTCGCCCACCGTCCGCGACCAGATCGGCGAGGCCGCGGTATCGGCGGCCCGCGCCGCCGGCTATCGAAACGCCGGCACCGTCGAGTTCCTGCTCGAGGGAGAGGGCGACGATGCGCGTTTCTATTTCCTCGAGATGAATACCCGCCTGCAAGTCGAGCACCCGGTCACCGAGATGGTCACCGGCGTCGATCTCGTGCACGCGCAGCTGCGCGTGGCTGCCGGCGAATCGCTACCGTGGTCGCAGCAGGCGCTGTCCCAACGCGGCCATGCCATCGAGTGCCGAATCTACGCCGAGGATCCGCACCAGAACTTCCTTCCGCAAGCCGGTCCGCTGTTGATGTATCGCGAGCCCCAGGGCCCAGGGGTCCGTGTGGACAGCGGTGTCACGGAAGGCGCCGAGATCACTGTCCATTACGACCCGATGATCGCGAAGCTGATCATCGCCGGAGATACGCGCGAGGCTGCCAGACGAAGGGCCGTCGACGCGCTCCGCCGCTACGCCGTGCTCGGCGTGCGCACCAACATCCCGTTCGTGATCGCCTTGCTCGAACACCCGGCGTTCATCCAGGGGAAGGTGGACACCGGCTTTCTCGATCGCGAGGGCGACGCCCTCCGCGCCGCGCTCGAGTCCGATCTGCCGCTGGCTGCCTTTGCCGCGGCGGCGGCCCACCAGCCGATTACCACTCAACCAATCGCCTCAACAGCCCCTGCCAGTCGGCGCGAGCCGGCTGTCGCCGATCCCTTCGTCTCGCTTGGCGAGTGGCGCGGCCGATGAGCGCGCTGACAATTCGCCTGGGCGATCGCGTCGTGGCGGCGCGAATCGACGGCGGCGACGTGATCGTCGACGACACGACGTTCACCGTCATCGCCGCCCGACCGGGCGAATATGTGGTTGACGATGGCCGGCGGCGGTGGCACGTGGCGGTCGCGGACGCCGGCGATGCGCGCTGGGTCTCGGTGGACGGTCAAGTGGCCGTCCTCGAAGTCGAGAGCGGCACCGCGCGTTCTCCGCGCAAGAAGAGCGCTGCTGCCGATTCGATGATGGCCCCGATGCCGGCAACGGTGGTGAAGCTGCTCGTCGAACCGGGTCAGGCGGTGACGGAAGGTGCGACGATCCTGGTGCTCGAAGCAATGAAGATGGAATTGCCGATTCGTGCGCCCCGCGACGGAGTCGTGCGCGCGGTTCACTGCGCGCAGGGCCAGCTCGTACAGCCAGGGGTGGCGCTCGTGGATCTGGAATGACCCCGCCGCCTCTGCCCCATCGCGTGACCATCGTCGAGGTCGGTCCGCGCGACGGCCTCCAGAACGAAGCCGGCGTGGTACCGACCGCAGCGAAGGTCGCGTTCGTGAACGCGCTGTCGGAGGCCGGGCTGCCGGTGATTGAAGTATCGGCCTTCGTCTCGCCCAAGTGGGTGCCGCAGATGGCGG
Organism: uncultured Acidobacteriota bacterium; assembly: GCA_963709325.1. GTDB lineage: Bacteria > Acidobacteriota > Vicinamibacteria > Vicinamibacterales > UBA2999 > VFZN01. Next base: position 203,518 of record CAVPVV010000004.1, read on the forward strand.
ACGCGGCGGAGGTCTTCGCGTCGATCGCCCGGCGCGACGACGTTCGCTATACGGCGCTGGTGCCCAACCTGGCCGGGCTGGCTCGCGCCGAAGCCGCCGGAGTGCGGGAGATCGCCATCTTCGCCGCGGCGTCCGAGACCTTCAGCAAGAAGAATATCAACCAGACTATCGCAGAGTCGCTCGCGACCTATCGTGCTGTCACCAACCAGGCCCGGGAACACAGGATTCAGGTGCGCGGATACCTGTCGACCTGCTTCGGCTGCCCATTCGAGGGCCGGGTTGCGCCGGACAAAGTGGCCGACGTGTCGGCCCGGCTGCTCGACCTCGGCGTGTTCGAAGTGGCGATCAGCGACACAATCGGGGTCGCCCATCCGGGTCAGGTTGGAGAGGTTCTCGACGCTGTCACCACCCGCGTGCCCCTCTCACAAGTGGCGCTGCACCTGCACGACACGCGCGGGACCGCGCTCGCCAACGTGTTCGCAGGGTTGCAATACGGAGTGACGACCTTCGACAGCGCTGCAGGCGGGCTCGGCGGCTGCCCCTACGCTCCGGGGGCGTCCGGCAACCTTGCGACCGAAGATCTGCTCTACATGCTCGATGGCCTGGGCATCGAGACGGGAGTATCGCTGCCGAAGGTGGTGGCGGCCTCGCGGGCGCTGGCCTCGTCGATCTCGCACCCGCTGCCGTCGAGGTATCTGCAAGCGGAAGGAGTCAGGAGTTAGGAGTTAGGAGTCAGGAGTTAGGAACCAGGGGTCAGGAACCAGGGGTCAGGAACCAGGAACGTGTTGCGCAGATGGTGACGCGGCGGGCGTTTGTTGGAATGGCGATGGCAGCGGGGGCCGGGGTAGCTGGCTCTGGTCTGCCTGCGCAGCCGGCCCGGCCCCGGCTTGGGCGGCCGCGTGCCGACGAGTTCGTGTTCGCGCGCTTGCGATACGACTCAGGAGACTGGGACTACAACCCGAAGGTTGCCGCCAACGTCCTCAACTCGGTGGTCGAGTACACGAACATCCCGGTCTACCCAGAAGAAGTCGTCATTACCGCAGACTCCGACGAGCTGGGCGGGTTTCCGTTCCTCTTCATGACCGGGCACAAGTTGGTGCGGTTCAGCGACAAGGAACGGGAGCGGCTGCGCCAGTACGTCGAGCAAGGGGGGCTGCTCTTCTCCGACGACTGCAATCACGATGTTGCCGGGCTGTACGCGACGTCGTTCGAAGGCGAGATGAAGCGAATCTTTCCCGGCCCGAACACGCTGGCGAAGCTGCCCAACACGCACCGGATTTACCGGAGCTTCTTCGCATTCCCCGACGGTCCGCCGCAGACCGCCCACGAGTTGAACGGCTGGGGCGACGACCTGGTGCACGACTACCTGCGCGGCGTCGAGCACGACCAACGCCTCGGCGTTCTCTACTCGAACAAGGACTACGGCTGCGAGTGGGACTACGACTGGCGCAACAAGCGCTTTCAGCGGGATGACAACACGAAGTTCGCGATCAACGTGGTCACCTACGCCTTGACGGCGTAGGCGCGTAGCGCCGCCTACGAGTACGCCGCTCCGACCATGATTCGCCTGATCCGGCACCACGGCGAGCCGTGCGACGGGTGGTTGATCTGCACCGGCTGGCCCTTGGCATCGCCTGTCGTGCCGAACATCTCCCAGTGCTCCTTGCCGGTAATCGCGTCGAGATTCTGCCAAAAGTCGGTGGTGATCGCGTTGTAGGTGACGTCGCTCACCATCCGCGTCTTCTTGCCGTTCTTGATCTCCCAGAACGCGTCGCCGCCGAACTGGCCGTTGAAGCGCTGCTGATCGATCGAGTAGCTGCCGCGCCCGTCGATGAGCACGCCGTCCTTGGTGTCGGCGATAATCTCGTCCGGCGTCGGCGAGCCCGGCTGGCCGGGATCGACATGGACGTTCGGCATTCGGAGGAACGGATAGTTGCGCCACGAGGTCGCGAACGTGCAGCCTCGCGATTCCTTCTCGCCGATGTAGTGCGCCGTCTCGCGGTTGGTCTGGAGGCCGACCAGCCGGCCTTCGCGCACCAGCGGCCACGACTGTGACTTCACGCCGTCGTCGTCGTAGCCGACCGTGCACATGCCGCCGGCGATCGTCCGATCGGCGCTCACGTTGAACAGCTTCGAGCCCATGATCCGCTTGCCGATATCGTCCATCTTCACGAAGCTGGTGCCCGCGTAGTTGGCCTCGTAGCCGACTACGCGATCGAGCTCGGTTGGATGCGCGACGATCTCATGGATGGTGAGCATCGCGTGGTTCGGCGTCATGACGAGGTCTTTGAGCCCGACGCCGACTGGCGGCGCCGTGCAGTGCTCGATCGCCTCGGCACAGATCCGCTCCACGTTCTCGAGCATCTTCCCATCGCTCACCACTTCGTAGCCGGCTGTCTTCGGCGCAACGCTGAAGGTGCGGGACTTGAACCTGCCATCCTTGATCGCCGAGACCGTGAAACCGGGCGCGGTCCGCCAGATCTCCTGCTCGATGTACGATCCCTCGGACGTCGCCAGGTACTTCCACTCGTAGTCGAACGCCATGTTCGACTGGACGCGGGTGATCCCCGGGACCTTGAGCGCCGCCTCGTTGATCTTCATCAGGAACGCGATCTTGTCGTCGAGCGGCACGTCTTCCGGCTTCACCTTGACCGGCACGGCCCAGTAATCGGTGTAGGCCGGCACCGGGACGAGCTTCACCTCGAACCGCTTGCTGATGGCGCTGGCCTTGGCCACGTCGGTGGCCCTGGCGGTGATCTTCTTGATCTCGTCCTCGGTGACCATCGGGCTGCTCGCGAAGCCCCAGACGCCGCTGTGGATGACGCGCACGCCGAAGCCGGCGCTCTCCTCGTGTCCGCCGGCGCCGAAGCCGAAGCTGTCGGTGACGATCCGGTCGCGCACCGCCACGCTGTCGTTGACGTTGCGCGTGAAGCGGATGTCCGCGTAGGTGCAGCCAAGCCGTTTCGCCTCGGTCAGCGCGATGTCGGACAACCCCTTGAACTTCGACTGCAGGACCTGCCCCTGCGGAGACTGGGCAACCAGATCGCCAACCAGGTCGCTGGCATAGAGCGCCACGCCGGCAGCGCTCAGATTCCTGACGAACTCACGTCGCTTCATCGTTACACCGCCGGAGAAATGGACGTCATCGTAAAGTCTTCGAGCTTCATCGCCGGGACCAGCGCCGTACCCGGGTTGTCATAAGCCTCACCCGTGTGCATCGGGATCGGTCGCCCGAGCATCGAGATGTTGTTGAAGCTCACCGCCGGCGACTCGTTCCACCGGAAGTTCTGCACCGGGCCGACGATCTCGCCGTTCTCGATCAGGAACAGGCCGTCGCGCGTCATGCCGGTGTTGAGGAGCGTCATTGCGTCCACCGGGCGGATGTACCAGAAGAACGTCACCAGCAAGCCGCGCCGGGTCGACTTGATCATCTCCTCGACGGTGGCCGTGCCACCGTCCATGACCAGGCTCATCTGCGGTGCCGTGCCGGTCGGATCCTTCATCTGGCGCTGGGCCCAGAACCGGTCGTAATACAGGTTCTTGACGATGCCCTTCTCCACCCATGTGATGCTCTTCGCAGGCAGTCCGTCCTGGCCGACGGGCGACTGGCGAAGCACCGGGTTGCCGATCTCGCTCCGCAGCGTGAAATTGTCGCCAAACACCTTCTCGCCCAACCGCGTCGTGCCACGCTCCTTGCCGCTCATGAAGCTGCGGCCCTCTTCGGCGGCTCTGGCGTTGAGGCTGCCGAGCATCAGCGAGAGATACCGTGCCGCGGGCCGCGGCTCGAGGATCACGGTGTAGTTGCCGGGCTCGATCGCCCGCGGTTTGGCGGACTTGAGCGCCTTGTCGGCGGCCACCTCGGTGAGCATCGCGGCGTCGATGCTCTTGATGTCTTTCACGCCGGTCGTGCCCGCCCATCCGGATCCGGTCTGGTCCGGAGTCCGACAGGTCAGGATGAAGCTGGCATCCGCGTAGTGAAAGTAGGTGAAGAGGCCTTCGGAGTTTGCGCTCGCCTCAACCCAGTCGAACTTCGGGATGTAGCCGGCGCCGAGCACGCCTTTCTTCTCGCAGATGTCGGTGCTCACTTTGACCATCTGGGCCCGCTCGGCCGGGCCGAAGTTCACGGCCGAGGGCAGCGCCGCATCCACGTCGATGTATTGCTGCGGCGGCTTGACAAGGGGCATTACTTCAGGGTTCTCGGGCTTGCGCTCTGCCAGGGCCTGCACTGCCTCGATCGTGCGCTTGAGCGACGCGTCGTCGAACTGATGGGTGGTGGCGCTCGCGGTCTTCTTGCCGTAGTAGACCGTGATCTGGACCTCCTGGTCGTTCTCGATCATGTTCGCCGTGATGCTCGAGTTCGCGTAGCGCGTCGCGGAGCGCTCGCCGCCAGAGAAGTCCACCTTCACCGCATCGGCCTTGCACATGTTCAGGACTTTGTCGGTGACGGCTTTCACTTCGTCGCGTGAATAAGACATGGGACTTCGGGCTCGGGATGAGGAGGTGGATCTTGCGTTGAAAACTCTATCACCGCAGGCCCGCGCGGCGGCGCAGCCACCACTCTCCGGCGAGACAGCCGGCGAATGGGATGAGCCACCACCACGATCGCATGGGGTGGCGAGTTTCGGGACGGCGCTCTGGCCCGCGTGTGCCGAGCCATGCCCGAACCACAGGCTCGATGTCGCCATCAGTCACCACGGCGCCACCAGTTCGGGCGGCGATGGACGCCATTTCTGCTTGCGTCCAACGCTGGGACGAACCGCGGGTCGTGCTGCCGCCGATCGCCGCCGTCTCCTGGCCGAGCCCGTCAACGGACGCGGCAATCTGGCAACCAGTTCGGGTTCCGAGCGGGACGCGTCCGTAAAACGCTCCGGCCGCATCGCCGGGCCACAACCGAATCGCGACGCGTCCGCCGCCGTCGCAGGTTCGCGTGGCCGCGGCGTGCCACGACTTCATCTCGCTCATCGATCGCGCCCGCACGCTGACTTCGACCTCGGCGCCGTCCTCGGGCGCTCCACGGGTTACACGCACGTCCACCGGTTCGCTGACCGCGCCCGCCAGCGCCGCGATCGTAGCCTGCCAGAACCGTTCGAACGCGCCGTCCTCACCGCGCTGACGCCAGGCATCGAGGGCGCCCGACACCAGTACCACTCCAGCGCCGAGCGGCGCGCTCACCACCGAGGGTCCGTGTGGCGCCTCGGCCCAGACGTGATCGAGCGGGGTCACACCGGCCGCGATCAGCCACTCGGTCCCGCGCAGCGGGCCGGCCGCCACCGCCGACGGGTCGATCCGCTCGCGCCAGGTGTGCACCAGCAGCTTCGTCACCGGACCCTGCAGCGGCCGATCGGCAACGAGCACCACCGCCCCGCCGCGCCGGCGCACGAACCCATCGAGTCTCGAGACGTCCTCGCTGGTCAGCGCATCCGGTGCGCCGGCGATGACGACGCGTGCGCGATCGAGCTGATGCGCTTCTAGCAGATTGGGGTTGGACGCGACGCTGATCCCCGGTGCAAAGTCCGTGCGGGTCAGGAGCTCGAAACGCCGGTCGTCTTCGAGGGCACGCCGGATGAAGGTTGTTCCCCACGAGGGGCGGCGTTCGATCGCGACCACCGGCCATCGGCCGGCCGACACGTCCACCGTCGCTGCGATGTCGTCGTCAAGCGGCGTAACGTCGCTCTCGTCGGTTCTCGCCTCCGCGACGAGCTGGCGCGTGCCGCCCGACACCGGCCACCACGGCACATCCACTGCCACATCTCCGTCCGCCGACCACGTGTGTACGGCCTCGCCGACGATGGCGCTGCCATCGCGCACGCGGATTCGCGTGTTCCGTCCTCGAAGACCGCGTCCGCTGAGCGTGACCCGAGCGACGGCCTGGCCGTCGAGATGCGCTGGGGCGGCGGCCAGTTCCCTTGCATCGACATTGTTCGTCAGTGGTTCACCCACAGAGGCGATGTAGAGCGGGCCTTTGCGATCCGGCGGAATGACGACCGGCGCTCCGTCAGTGAGCACGAGGCACGGCTGCGTCGCGTCGCATGGCAGCGAGAAGCCTTCGCCCACCTCGTGAACCCGAACCGTTCCGGCCGCGCCGAGCCGCCGCCCAAGGACCGCGGCCGTCTGCCGCGCCAGGTCGAGGACTGTCAGCGACGATCCATCGCGAGCCGGCTTGGCATCTCGCGCCGACCGGACGATGGCCGCGTCCACAACGATTGGCGGCTGTGGCGCGATGCTTGATGGGGGATCGAGCCAGCACATGATGGCGATGCCGAGCGCAGTCAGGCGAAGCAGTGTTGCGAGCCTCACCGCCGCTCTCCCGGACGTAGTTCTTCACGCCACCAGCCCTGCAGGTCGCTACCCGCCGGAGCGGCTGCCGACGCGCCGCTCCTCGCGCGCGCGTAGGCGGCGAGCCGCACCATCGCGCGTTCTGCCGCCTGTCGCCTCGCCTCCGCTGTCATTGCCGCGGCAAGGTTGGCGGCGATGTGCCGCCAATCGTCTGTCCCGGGCTCAATCGACGCAAGCCGTCCCAGCAATCCCGCATCGGGCGTGCCGCCGGATTCTCCGAGTGCGGCAAGCTCGCCTATGAGCTGGCGCGCGAGCTCGACGTCTGATCCGGGATCCCGCCTCACGTCCCTTCCCGCGGGTCGCGCCTTGGCCGAATCGCCGGTCAGCCGGCGCGACGGATCGATTCGCGACCGTTCGCCGAGCGTCCGAAGGAAGTAGCGGCGGCGGTCGAAGGCCCGCTGCAACGCTGCAAGCGCACTCCGTTCGAACACGAGCGCTCCTGTCGTGTCGCCGTCGTTCAGCCGCGCTTCGGCGCGCGACATGTCGTTGATCGCGCGCAGCATTTCGGCGCGGCCCGGGTTCTCGAGGCGGCCTTCCTGCAGCTCGTGTGCCTGCTCCGCCTCGACGACCTCGTCCTCCACTTCACCGCCGCTCAGGAACACGACCTCGGCGCGCACCATGCGCTGCTCCATCGCGAGCAGTTTTGTCCGCTCCGTCCAGGCTGCGGCGGCCGGCCGCGGCCGCTCCGCCTGCAAACGCTCGGTCTTGACGATGACCATCTGCTGACTGAGCGCGTAGCGGCGATCTTCGTCCGGGAGCGCCGCTCCGGCGGACGCGAACTGGAGTCGCTTCCCCACTTCGACCGTGTAGGCCTCGGACTCCACCCACCCGGCGTGCGGGTTCGAATCGCGGACGAGCGCCCGGTAGACAACTGAATCACCATCGTCGAGCTTCAACGATGACAGCACCAACCGCGCACGGCCGCGCCACTCCCGCTCGCTCGCCTTCTCGATGGCGACAGGAATCTCACCCTCGGCAAAGGCAAAGGATTCACCCGAGCCGGACATCCTGACGTAGGCGAGACGAAGGCCCGTCAGCGCCTCGGCATCGCTGGCGGCGATTGCGACCTCGACGGCCTGTCGTGAATCGGCGAAAGCAAGATCGTGAGCTGGCGAGGTGATGCGCACCCGAGGTACGGCGTCTGGGGCAACCACGACGTTCACCACCCGGGTGTCGGCCGGTTCCGCGACACGCGGGCCGACGGCGAGGACCACGCCGCTCGATCCGGCGGGCCACCATTCGGCCGTGAACCGTTCGGAACTCTCTGCCGTGAGCGAACGCAACGGCTGTCCCGGCTCCACCAGCCACGCCGCAGGAGCCGGCGAGGACAGTTCGATCCGAATCCTGCCGCCTTCGGGTACCAGCAGCTGCTCGGGATTTTCGAGCGCCTGCGGCGGCCGGGCTATGTAGGCAGGCGCCGTGATCGTCGCGCGGACCTCGCGTATCGTGCCGGGTACTGCAGCCGTCACTTCGGCGCTCCTCGGGTGCGGCCGGCTGAAAGTGCTCCAGCCGACAGCCCCAGCTCCGGCCAACGCGGCGAACGCGAGAGCAATTGGTCCCAGCAGAGGGGCTGCCGTTGCAGGTCGAACCGTGGCGGTACGCTCCGTCGCCTGCCGAATGACCTCAGCGCTCATTCCGCCAGATGCCTGCAGCTGGCCTGAGCCCAGCGCGGTTGCCGTGATAAGAAGGTTGTCGAGCCCGCCTGACACCGCCTCGATGCGGGCCGCGGCCGCTCCCAGCGTCCACTGCTTCAACGCGCGGTTCGCGATCGCGGCCATGACGCCGACCGCCGCCATACCTGCGATCCCTGCCGCTATCTCTCGCGGGATTCGCGTCAACCCCGACAGGAGCAGCGTTGCCGCAAGGAGCACGAGACCCGCGGCGGCGCCGTTCAACACGCCGCCAAAGCGCAATCGCCGCTGCACGGCAGGGACGACGGCAATCAGGTCCACGCTGCCCCCCGGCGCAGGAAACCTTCGGCGATCAGGAGTGCGACGACGAGCGCCCACGCCATCTGTCGATCGCCGGTGTCCACCGGCACTGGTCGACCTTCGGGAGCCGGTGCCCGCGCAATCGCGGCGAGTTCGTCGTCTGTGAGCGTTTCCGGTTCCCAGCTGTCCCGGGATGCCGCAAGCCGAGCCTCGAGCACCTCTGCAAGCCGATCGACGCTGCCCGGCCAATCCACTTCGATCCGATCGAGCAGCCCTGCCGGGGGCAAACGCAGCCCGCGATGGAGCACCGCGCGGAGCGCCGCGTCCGCTGCTGGTTGCTCGGCCGGCGTCGCAACGATCCGGATTGGCGACTCGTCGAGAGGCTCGGCGCCCAGCTCTCGGACTTCGGTGCTGGTCGGTGTCAGGACAAGCTGCTCGAGCGTCCGGACCGGCCGTCCATCGCGCCACGTCAGCCGCGAGATCTCGCGCGTGCGGACGGCACTCCCCTCCGTTGTCCGGATCAATCGAACGCCGATCTGTGCCGGAACCGCGGCGAAATCGGCCGCATCGGTCGACCCGCGCCGAAACGCCGACATCACCACCAGCTCTCGCGTCGTCGGCGACTGCTGCTCGAGCCAGCGCGCCGCATCTGCCACCGCATCGCGGAGCCCGGCGCGCGCGAACACCGCGCCAACTGCCGCCGATCGCAGCTCGTCATCAGGCGCTGCCGTGCGATCCTCAAGGACGACGGCGCGAGCCACTCGAGCCCGCCATGCCGCCTCGCGCAAGGGCGTCACGATGATGGGTCCGGCCAATGCCGCCACTGCCAGCAGCAAAATGGCGACACGAAGGACGAGAAGCGGCCAGTCCTGGATGCGGCTGCGACTGACCGCCGACAGGCGCGTCGGCTCGAGGAACCGGACCGTTGGGAAGCGGATCGGACTGCGCCGCGCTCGCGTCAGCAGATGAATGGCGATCGGAAACCCGATGACCGCCGCTGCCCACCAGACGCCAGGGTGCTGGAACGCGATGCTCACGCTGTCGTCCCCTCGGCCCTCGACACGAGGAATCGGCGCAGCGCGCGCTCGAGGTCCTCCCCGGTGGTAACGCGAAGGTAGTCGAATCCTTCCCGCCGCACCGCCGTCTGGAGGTCCTGCAGCCACGACTTGACTCGTGACGCGTATGCCGCCGCGGCCGCCTCCGCCTGCACGACCACCGCACGGCCCGTCTCAGCGTCCACGAACTCCGCGGCGCCGACGGGTGGAAGGTCCAGCTCGTCGTCGCTAAGGGTGTGGACGACGACGACTTCGTGGCCGGCTCGTGCAAGACGGCGCATCGTGCCAAGCGCATCCGCGTCGTAGAAGTCCGACACGACGATGACAAGGCCGCGGCGCTTCAGGAGACCGAGGGTGCGGGCCAGGGCCGTTGAAAGCGGCGCAATTCCTGACGCGTCGAGGGACGCGACCTCCCTGAGAAATGCACTCAAGTGGCGGTGGCCGCTTCGCGCGGGAAGGTAGCGCACGCCGTCGCCGACCGCCAGAAGCCCCACCGCATCGCCTTGATCGAGGATCAGCGTTCCCAGTACCGCCGTGATCCGTCGTGCCAGGGCGAACTTGTCGCCGTAGTCCATCGATCGCGAGACGTCCACGACGATTAGCGCGTGCAGGTTCGTGGTCTCGCGAAACTGCCGCGTAAAGAACCGATCCGTCCGGGCAAAAAGCTTCCAGTCGACATGCCGGAGGTCGTCGCCCGGCCGGTAGTGTCGGTACTGACTGAACTCCGCGCTGTAGCCGTGGAAAGGGCTGCGATGCAGGCCATGCCGCAACCCCTCGACCGTCGTGCGCGCGACGAACTCGAGGTCGCGCAGCGTCGAGAGCTCTGACGCGGTCGCTATGTGCGGGCGGGACATTGGTCACGCGCGGAGAGTCGGAGGGATCGCGTCCAGCAGCCGCCCCACGATCGCTTCCGCGTCGATCCCGTCTGCCTCGGCCTCGAAGTTCACCAGCACGCGATGCCTGAGTACCGGCGCTGCGGCGGCCCGAACGTCCTCGAGCGACACCGCCGGGCGGCCGTTCATCACCGCGCGCGCCTTGCCTGCGAGCAGCAGCGCCTGCCCCGCGCGAGGCCCGGCACCCCACCGCACCCACTGGCGAACGAAATCCGGCGATTCGCCGGCTGAGATTGGCCGCGTCGCGCGCACGAGCCGCGCCGCATAGTCCACGACGTTGTCAGCGGCCACGACCTCGCGAACCAGCAACCGGGCGCGCTCGATCGATGCGCCGTCGGCCACCGGAGAGGCCGCTCGCTCCTCGCCCATTGTCGTCTGCGACAGGATGGCCCGCTCCTCCGCCGCCGTCGGGTAGCCGATGACGACGTTCAACATGAACCGATCGAGCTGCGCTTCGGGGAGGGGGTAGGTCCCTTCTTGCTCGATCGGGTTCTGGGTGGCGAGCACGAACAGCGGCCGGTCGAGTGCGTAGCGCTTGCCGCCGATCGTCACCTGGTACTCCTGCATCGCCTCGAGCAGGGCGGCCTGCGTCTTCGGAGGTGTCCGGTTTATCTCGTCGGCCAGGATGATGTTTGCGAATATCGGACCGGGCAGGAACCGGATGATGCGTGCGCCACTGGTCCGATCCTCTTCGATGACCTCGGTGCCGAGAATGTCCGACGGCATCAGATCGGGGGTGAACTGGATGCGGCTGAACCTCAGGTGGACGGCGTCGGCCAGCGTTTTGATGATGAGCGTCTTGGCCAGGCCGGGCACGCCGCGCAGCAGGCAGTGTCCGCCGGCGAGGAACGCCACCAGGATCTCCGTCACCACGGCATCCTGCCCGACGATCACCTTGCGCAGTTCGCGCTGGAGCCGGTCCACCAGGGCGGCGGCCTCGGCCAGGGTCATCGCCGTCGCGACGGCAGACACGTCAGGAGGCGGCACGGCATCGATCTTACAGGGAACCACTAGCCGAACGGGTGATCCCGACCCACGCCGCGCCTCCTACGCTAGCTTCATGACCGACATTCTCTCGACCCTTTCCTCGCAGCTCGCGCACGCCGCCGACCAGGCGGCCGCATCGGTGGTTCAGGTCGGCGCCCGCCGCCGCCCGGTCGCCGGACTCGTCGTCTCCGAAGACCTCGTCGTCACACCGGCGCAGCACCTCGACGACGACGCGCTGATTGTGCGGCGCGGTGACGGGCAGACCGCCGAAGGAACCGTGCTCGGCCGTAGCCCGGCAACTGGACTGGCGGTTGTCCGCGTGGCCAATCTCGGCGTGCCCCCGGTGCGGACCGCGGCAGAGCCGCAGGTGGGCCACCTGGCGATCGCGGTTGGCCGCACGTGGAGCGGCGCGGTCTTCGCGCACCTGACTTCGGTTGCCGTCGTCGGCGGTCCGCTGCGCACCGGGCGGACCACCGAGATCGCCCGCGTGATTCGCATCGACTCGGTGCCGCATGGCGCGCTCACCGGGGGCGTGCTCGCCGACGGCGATGGCCAAGCGCTCGGGGTGATCACGGCCGGCGCGATCCGCGGGACCACTGTTGTCGTCCCCATCTCGCTCGCAGCAGCCGCCGCGCATGACGTTGCATCACAGGGAGGCGCGCGCCAGGGCTTCATCGGCATCAGCTCGACGGCGGCAACGCTGCCGGCGCGTCAGCGAGCGGGACGGGCGCAGGAATACGGCCTGCTGGTGAGTGGGCTGGTCGAAGGCGGACCGGCGGATGCGGCCGGCCTGCTGGTCGGCGACGTAGTCGTCGGCTTCGAAGGCGAGCCGGTTCAAGAACCGGAGCACCTGGTGATGCGGCTGCGCGGGGATCGGGTCGGCAAGCCGGTGGCGCTGACGGTGCTGCGCGGCGGCGTCGCCCAAGAGGTGACAGTAACCGTCGGCGAGCGGCGCCGATGAAGGTGTTCATCGCCAGCGCGAGTGCGGCGGAACGCGCCGCGCTGGCGGCCCGGCTCTCCGAGTCGGGCTCGTGGCAGGTGGTGAGCGATCCGGCATGGGCCGACGTCGTGATCCTCTCGACCGAGGAGTGGGCCCGGCTCAACCCGGTCGCTGTCGCCACGCCGGCGAGACTCGACGCGCCGGTGGAGAGCCTGACGCCGCGGGAGTTCGACGTCCTGCGCCTGGTCGCCGAGGGTCTGCACAACCGAGAGATAGCAGAGCGGCTTGGCGTGACCGAGCACACGGTGAAGTTCCATCTGGGCGCGATCTTCGGAAAGTTAGGCGCATCAACCAGAACCGAAGCTGTACGGCGCGGGCTCAGCCTCGGGGTGATCGACATCTAGCCCGCGCGGCAAATCTGGCGATCTCGTGAGCTGGTGATCTGGTGATCACTCTGGTGAGCTGGGGAACTGGTGATCTATCTGGGGATCTGGAGATCTATCTGGTGATCTCGTGATGGTGACCGACGTCGAGCTTTTGGACGCCTACTCGCGAGCGGTGATCGGGGCGGTCGAGCGTGTCGGGCCGGCCGTCGTGAAGGTAGAAGTTCGCGGCGGCTCCGCTGCAAAGTCGCGCCGAGCTGAGGTCGGCGGTGCGGGATCGGGATTCCTGTTCACACCGGACGGACTGCTCCTCACCAACAGCCACGTCGTCGCCGCGGGGTCCGAAGTGTCCGTGTCGATGACCGACGGCCGGGTGCTCGGCGCCGATCTTGTCGGCGACGATCCGCACACCGACCTGGCCGTACTTCGCGTAACAGCGCCGGCGCTCATGGCAGCGCCGCTTGGCGACTCGTCGAGCCTGCGCCCTGGCCAGGTCGTGATCGCGATCGGCAACCCGTTCGGATTTCAGCACACCGTCACTACCGGCGTGGTGAGCGCGATCGGTCGATCGCTCCGCGCCCGCACCGTCGGACTGATGGAGAACCTGATCCAGACCGACGCCGCCCTCAACCCCGGGAACTCCGGCGGCCCGCTCGTCACCAGCCGCGGCGAGGTGGTCGGCGTCAACACGGCGGTGATCCTCGGCGGCCAGGGCATCGCGTTCGCCGTGCCGATCAACACCGCGACATGGGTGATCTCGTGCCTGCTCAGGGACGGACGCGTGCGCCGCAGTTACCTCGGTGTCGCGGGCCAGGACGTGCAGCATCCCGCGCCGTCTCGTCCGCGAGCACAACCTGCCGCGGGATCGGGCCATGACGATCACCGCGGTCACGCCGAAGAGCCCCGCGGATCGCGCCGGCTTGCGAGCCGGTGACTTGCTGATTGACTTCGCGGGAACCCCGATCAGCGGCGCCGACGATCTGATCCGGCTGCTCACCGACACGACCATCGGCGTCGAAACACCCGTGCGCGTGCTGCGAAGCGGCGCAACGCGGCGGCTCTTGGTGGTGCCTGGGGAATCTGCGTAGGCTCCAGGCTCTGGGCTTCAGGCTCCAGGCACGTCACCCGAGTCGCTTTGCATCAGTGATCTTCGTCGCTCATGCAATCCGCACCCGTGGCAGGCCTAAAGCCTAGAGCCTGAAGCCTGGAGCCTATTCAGTGAGCGCGACCGTCGGGTCCGTGAGGGCTGCGCGTCGAGCTGGAATGACGCTCGCGATCACGGCCACGACGAGAAGCAGCGCCGCCACCGTCGCCACCACGGCCGCGTCCATCGCGCCGACGCCGTAGAGTACCGACTCGATGGCTCGGCGCAGGAAGAAGGCGCCGAGCAGTCCGAGCACCGCGCCGGCCGCGACGATGAGTGCGCCCTCACCCAGCACCAGCTGGAAGATCCGCGGCGCGCCTGCTCCGAGCGCCATCCGAATGCCGATCTCGCGGCGGCGCTGCGACACCTGGTAGGCCAGGACGCCATAGATGCCGATCGCGGCGAGGAACAGAGCAACCACTGCGAACCCGGTTGCCAGGAGCGTTGGCGTCCGGCGATCCATCAGCACCTCGGAGGTCCGTTCCGCCATCGTTCGCACGTTGTACAGCGGCAGTTCCCCGTCCACCTCGCTGATGGCGCGCCGCACCGTCTCGGCCACCGCCTTCGGGTCGCCTGCAGTGCGCACGGCCAGTCCCATGCCTCCCACCGAGCGCTGGCGATAAGGACGGTAATAGGCGCCATGCTCCTGGTTGACGCCTTCCACAGGATTGGTCAGGCGCATGCTGCCGACGACGCCAACCACGGTCAGCATCTCGTCGTCAGGCGGCTGCTTCAGCAGGTTTTCCGCGCTCTCCGGCTGGTACATGCGCTTGCCGAGGACGTTGCCGTCCGGCCAGAAATGTTTGGCGAGCCGCTCGTCGACGATGATCACCTTCTGGCGATCCTCGGCGTCGCCCTCGTTGAAGAAGCGTCCGGCGACCAGCCGCGCACCCATCGTCTCGAAGTAGCCGTCGCTGATCGACACCTGGAACGGCGAGATCACCGACTCCCCCGGCGCCATCTGGTAGCCCTCGGCGAGGATCACGCTGTCGCTGTTGTTCCCGCTGAACGGGATGATGGTGGAGAAGCCGGCCGCTTGCACGCCGGGAATGGCCCGAACGCGCTCGAGCAGGCGGGCGCTGACGGTTCGCCGATCCGCGTCTTCCGGGTAGCGTGACACCGGCAGGCTGATCAACCCGGTAACCACGCCGTCGCCGCGGAAGCCCGGATCGACGGCGAGTATTCGCTGGAGGCTGGCTACCATCACCCCGGCGCCGATCAGCAGCATCAGCGCAAACGCCACCTGGCTGGTGACCAGGGCGCGGCGAATGAAGCGTGCCTTGCGCGTGGGCGTAGCCGAGCGTCCTTCCTCGCGTACCACTTGCGCGACGTTGGTGCGCCGAAGCGCGCCGACCGGCAGCGCAGCCATCACGGCTCCAACCAGCGCGACGAGGCCGACCGTGAAGCCGACGACGCGGAAGTCCATGCCGATCTCACCGCTGCGCGGCAACTGATTGAGACCGAGGACGGGGGCGGAGGCAAGCGCCCACCACCCGAGCACCAGTCCCGTGATACCGCCGAGCGCGGCAACGATCGTGCTCTCCGTGAAACTCTGCCGGGCCAGGCGTCCGAAGCTCGCGCCGAGCGCGTGGCGCGTCGCCAGCTCGCGCATCCGGCCGCTCGAGCGAACCAGGACAAGGTTCGTCACGTTGACGCAGCCGATGACGAGCACCAGCAGCACGCCGCCCCACAGCAGGGACAGCGTCCGGCGTGTCTCGCCGACAAGGTATTCCTGGAAGGGCTGCGCATCGGTCGCGAACCGCGCGTTGATGAGAACCTGCTTGAGGTTTGGAAATCGCTCGAGGTTCACGGCGTTGAGCGCGTCGAGCTGGCTTTGCACCTGCGGAACGGCCGCGCCAGCCTTCAAACGGCCGACCTGATTCCAGTTGTTGCTGTGCCGCTGGTCGTCGGCCCGATCTTCGGCCGAGAACGCAACAGCGCGAAGCAGCTGAATGTCCGGATCGACGAACTTGAACTGTGGCGGCAAGACGCCAACAATCGGCATTGTCACACCGTTGACCCTGAGCAACTGGCCGACGGCCGAGTCCTGGCCGCCGAATGCCTGCTGCCAGTAGCCGTAGGTCAGCATGACCTTCTGATCCTGGCCCGGCTCCGCCTCTTCTTCCGTAAAGGCGCGACCGCGATACGCAGTAACGCGGAGGACGCGGAAGAACGAGGGGGTTACCACCAGCCCCTGCAATCGCTCCGCCTGGCCGCGATCGCCGCCGATTGTCATGCCGGACTGCCGGTACATCGCCAGGCTCTCGAGCGCCGTTACCGCCTCGAGACGGTCGTAATAATCGGGCACGCCGTTCTGCGCCTGGGCGATGCCAGCGCCGCGGTAGGAGTTGTGCACCGTGACGAGCTGCTCCGGCTGCTCGAACGGCAGCGGCTTCAGCAGCACGCCGTCCACGACGGCGAAGATGGCGACGTTCGCCGCCAGGCACAAGGCCAGGGTGGCGACGGTCGTCAGGGTAAACGCGCGATCCTTCCAGAGGCCGCGCAGGGAGACACGAATGTCCTGCCAGAGCCTGTCCATCACGGGATATGACGAGGAAGGAACCCCTCGGGTTCTGGGGTGGGGGTGCGCCGGGATGTGAGGTCCGACTGGATCGTCACTTCACCCGATAGAGCAGGAACATCTGCCGCGGCAGGAAATCGTGCTGCGTTGCCAGCGAGAAGCCGGCCTGTTCGAGCTCAGCGGAAATCTGGTCGGGCGTGAAGCGGAACTCCGCCGGCGGTCCCGACGGCGCGTCCTTCCGGAAATCGACGATAGCCAGCGTGCCGCCAGGTTTGAGGGATCCCTTCAGCTTCGTGAAATAGGCGACGCGATTCGGAATGTGGTGGTACGTATCGACGATGAGAATCGTGTCGACGGGTGCGGGGAGATTCGAGCCGTCGGCGCCGGCCAGGACCGGCGTCAGGTTCTTCAGGCCTTCCTTGGCGGCACGGGCTTTCAAGTACTCGATCATCGACGGTTCGATGTCGACGGCGTACACGGTTGGCGCGGCCGTGGCGTGCGCGAGGCGTGAGGAGAAATAGCCGGTGCCAGCGCCAATGTCGGCCACGGCCTGACCGGGCTTCAGACTGAGTGCTTCGATCACGCGGGCCGGCATCTGCCAGGCGTCGCGAGCCGGGTCGTCAAACTCTTTCGCCCACTGCGGCCGCGTTGTCGAAGTGACGCTCCATGTGATCGGGCTTCTGCTGCGGCGAAGCGACCAGGGTCGCGGGCACGAACACGAGCACGGCAAGAACCGAGGCGCGGGAAATGGCCATAGCGGTAGTCTCCAGCGGACAGGCTGGCGCGCGGCTGCGGCATGTTGCCGCATGGCCGATCCGGCGCATAATCAAGGAGCCTGCCTGTCGTTCGTCGCCGCTTATGATCCCACGTCCCCAACCCGGCGGCTGGTTCATGCGCTTTTCGCTAGCCGCCGCGCTGACCGCGACCTTCGCGATGCCGGGGAGCGCGCAAACCACCCCGGCGCCACGGTTGAGCCAGGACCTGCCCGACAGCGATTTCCTGTTCAAGCGGCCGCGCGGCACGCTCAGCCTCCGGGGAGGCTTGCTGTTCCCCAGGGAAGGCTCGGACCTTTACACTTTCATCGAGGACCAGCTGACCATCGATAGAGGCGACTTTCGAGGCCCCCTGTTCGCCCTCGAGCTCGGTTACTCCCCCACTGCCCGCCTCGACATCGTCGGCGGGTTCGACCTGGCCAGACAGAACGTTCGATCGGAGTACCGGGACTTCGTGGACAACAATCTGCAGCCGATCGAGCAGGAGACGAGCCTGCGCCAGAACTCCTTTACCGGCACGGTCCGGTTCGCTCTGGTTCCGCGCGGCCGGGCCGTGGGCAGCTACGCCTGGATTCCATCCCGGGTGCAGCCTTACGTCGGGGCCGGCGGCGGGTTCGTGTTCTGGGAGTTCAAGCAGGCCGGGGACTTCATCGACGTCGGCGACGGCACGGTTTTCCCGGACACCTTCGAATCGAGTGGAGTCTCCTTCGCGGTGCACGTGCTCGGCGGCGTCGACATCCAAGTGTACAAACGGCTGTTCCTGTCGACCGAAGCGCGGTATGTATGGGCACAGGGAGAGCTGAGCAACGAGTTCGTGGGGTTCGAGCCGCTCGATCTGTCGGGCCTCAAGCTCGCCGCGGGCATCAACTTCGTTTTTTGAGGGCGATGACTATGACCATGCGCGCGTTTCTTCTCACATTGGGGCTGACCGCCCTGCCGGCGCTCGGCTGGGCGCAGGGGGGACCCATGGACCCGCGGTGGAGCCCGTACCTGGGCTGCTGGCAGTTGGAGCGCGAATCCTCCGGCAACCCGGTCGCCGACCTCATCGCGGTCGCGACACGCCAGGCGAAGGCCGCCGCCGCGCAAGAGGACGTGATGGTTTGCGTCAACCCTGCGGCTGACGCAAAGGCCGTGTCCCAGCAGACCGTCCTGAACGGCGCGTCGGTCCTGGACGAGGTCGTCACTCCCGACGGCATCGTCCGCCCCGGCCAGGACGGGTCGTGCCGCAGCACGCGCAGCGCCGAATGGTCGCGGTCCGGCCGGCAGCTGTTCAGCCATGGCACGGTCAGCTGCGAAGGCCAACCCGAGCGCGCTATCAGCGGCCTGAGCCTGATGATGTCTGGGCCGACCTGGGTGGACGTGCAGATGGTGGAAGTGCGTGGGAACCGGAACGTCCGGATCCGCCGCTACATGCTGTCGCGCGAGCAGCGCCGCCTCGCGCGCGCGACCTCGCCCGATGCGCCGCCGCCCATGGATCGATGGACGTTGGACGAGGTGAAGGACGCCGCGAAGCACGTGCCTCCGGAGGTCCTGCAGGGCGCGCTCGTCGAAGTCGGCAACAAGCTGCCGCTCAACGCCCGCCGGCTGGTGGAGCTCGAGAAAGCAGGCGTACCCGGGCCCGTGGTGGACGTAATGGTGGCGCTGTCGTTCCCCGAGAAGTTCGTCATCGAGAAGCCGACCGGCTCCAACTACGGCTACAGCTCCTACGGCGGCGGCGGTGGTTTCGGGGGCACGCTGGATCCGTGGCTCGTCGCGAGCGATCTCGCGTGGCTCTCGCTCTATTCGCCGTTCGGCTACCAGTACTACGGCTACTACGACCCGCGCTACGGATCCGGCTGGGGCAACTGGGTCGTCGTCGCCCCGCCAATCGCCACGCCGCCCACAGACGAGGCGAACGGGCGCGTGGTCAACGGCCTCGGCTACACGCGGGTTCGGCCGCGCGATCCCGAGCCGCGCGTCACCGGAAGCTACGTGGACCGGTCCGGCAGCGGCGGTTCGTCGAGCGGAGGCGCGACGGGCTCGGGCGGCTCGGGGAGCGGTTCAGGTGTTACCTCAGGCGGTTACACTAGTGGTGGCAGCGGCTCGTCGGGCGGAAGTTCCGGCCGCACCGCAGTCCCCCGGCCGCCTGGCGGCCAGTAGCCATCGGATCGCCCACACTGGCGATCAATTGTGATTTTCGGAGGTTCGAGATGACAGGACCCTTGCCGATCAATGCCAACGCTCCGGATTTCGAGGCGGACACCACCCAGGGTCGCATCCGCTTTCATCAGTGGCTCGGCGATTCCTGGGGTGTGCTCTTCTCCCACCCCAAGGATTTCACCCCCGTCTGCACGACCGAGCTCGGCTACCTGGCGCACATCAAGCCGGAGTTCGACAGGCGCGGCGTGAAAGTCATCGGCCTCAGCGTCGACCCGCTCGACAGCCACGCCGGCTGGTCGAAGGACATCGAAGAGACGCAGGGGACGGCGCCCAACTACCCGATGATCGCCGACCACGATCTGCAGGTCGCCAAGCTTTATGGCATGCTGCCGGACGATGCTGGTGAATCGTACGAAGGGCGCACCCCGAATGACAACGCGACGGTGCGCAACGTCTACGTCATCGGGCCCGACAAGAAGGTGAAACTGACGCTCTCGTATCCGATGAGCACCGGCCGCAACTTCGACGAGGTGCTGCGCACCATCGACTCGCTGCAGCTGACCGCGAAGCACAAGGTCGCGACCCCGGCCAACTGGATGGACGGGCAGGACGTGATCATCCTGAACTCGGTTTCGAACGAGGACGCGCAGAAGCAATACCCGCAGGGCTGGAAGACGGTGAAGCCATATCTGCGCGTGGTGTCGCAACCGCGCTGAGCTGAAACATGACGCACCGCACTGCTTCCGTGTTGGCCGTCGCCGGCCTGGTCCTCGGCGGCCTCGGTCTCTCGGCCCAACAAAAGCCGGCATCGCCCGCTGCCGCGGCGGGCGCCAAGCCGGTGGTGTCGCTCTACAAGTCGCCGACTTGAGGGTGCTGCAGCGCCTGGGCGGATCACCTCCGGGCGAATGGCTTCCAGGTGGAGGCCCAGAACGTGTCGGACTCGCAGCTGAACGCGATTGCGATTCAGGGCGGTGTCTCCGACGATCTCCGCTCCTGCCACACCGCAAAGGTGGGGGGCTACACAGTGGAAGGCCACGTGCCCGCCGCCGACATTCAGCGAATGCTCAAGGAGAAGCCCGCGATCGCCGGCATCGCCGTACCCGGAATGCCGATGGGCTCACCCGGCATGGAGCAAGGCGGTCGGAAGGATCCGTTCGATACCGTCGCCTTCACGAAGGACGGCAAGAAGACGGTTTTCGAGAAGCACAGATAAAAAGACAGGTGCAGGGGTGCAAGATGCAGGAGTGCAGGAGTGCGGCGTGCGCTCAGCATTGCACCTTTGCACCCGCGCACCATGTTCCTGTGCACCTCTGCACCCATGCACCACCGCCGGCGCTAGCCTCGAATTGTCTCTAGCGCCTCCTGCGTGTCCTCCACCAGTTGGTCGATCTGTTCCTGGTGCGTGCGGAAGCTGAGGACACAGACCCGACCAACGTAGCGTCCCCGCGCGACCGCGCCGGTGACCATCACCCGCCCTCGCGCCGTGGTCCGGGTCATCAGCTCGCGAGTGGCCGCATCCTCCTCGGCTTGTGACACGCCTGGCCACGTGACGTGGAACGGGAACAACGACAGCTCGGGAGGCGCATCCATCACCAGCCCGGGCAGCTTCGCCAATCGCTCGTAGGCGTCTACGGCCAGGGTTCGCTTCTCGGCAATTGCTTCGCGATACGCGGCGACGCCGAACATCTTCACCGTCAGCCAGACCCGCAGCCCCGGAAACCCGCGCGACAGGTCGGGGCCGTGCTGGCTCGGATCGTAGAAGTCGTCGGGGTGTGGCATTGCCGGCAAATAGTCTGCGGTCGCCTCGTGGGCGGCGCGCAGCGCCGACCCGTCGCGGACCAGGAGCGCGCCGGTGCCGTAGGGCAGGAACATGCCCTTGTGGGGATCGAGCGTCAACGAGTCGGCGCGCTCCATGCCGCGCAGCACTGCCCTGCCCTCGTCGCACAGGTTGAAGAACGCGCCATAGGCGCCGTCAACGTGGTGCCACAGGCCTTGTGCCGCGCACAGGTCGGCAATCGATCCGAGCGGATCGACGGCACCGGTGTTGGTCGTGCCGGCCGTGGAGACGACGGCGAAGGGCCGCAGACCGGCTCGGCGATCGCGCGCGATTGTGTCGATCAGCGGCTCGAGCGGCAGGCGATATTGCGCGTCGCAGGCGATTGCCCGCACACGGTCCGGCATGATCCCGGCGATCTTCGCCGCCTTCAGCACGCAGTGGTGTGCTTGATCGGAGGTGTAGATCACGCCTCCGCGAATGTCCGCCCCGAGGTGCCGCTCGCGCGCGCAGAGAAGCGCGTTGAAGGTGGCCATCGATCCGCCGGCAGTGAAGAGCCCCCGAGTCGTGTCCGGGAATCCCATCCAGTCGCGCAGCCAGTCGAGCGCGTTCGCTTCGAGCTGGACGAGCGCGGGAGCCGCCTGCCAGACGCCGGTATAGCGGTTCGTGGTCCCGGCGATGAAGTCCGCGAGCGCCGCCGGGAATACGCCGCCGCCCGGGATGAACGCCAGGTAGCCCGGTGACGGCGCGTTGAACGAGCGCGGCACGTACTCGTCGAACAGCGCGTCGAGCAGCGGCTCGAGCGGCGTCGGGCCATCGGGTGCCGGTTCACGGAGCGCCCGGCACAGTTCCTCCGCGCGCACATTGCCCATGACGGGCTGTTCGGGCAATGACGCGACGTGTGCGATCGATCGGCGCACGACGAGGTCGGCGAGACGCTGCATTTCAACCGCGGTGTATTCGAGGTCCATGAGAGAAGTGAGAAGTTAGAAGTGAGATGTGAGAATCAAGACGAAAGCTCCGACCGAGCCCCAGCTCCGAGCCCCTATTGCGGCCCTTCTACTGCGAGCAGCGAGAGGGCATCGACCCGCGCGCCGGCAACCCGTACCGCCCAGTGCAGGTGCGCGCCGGTCACGCGTCCGGTCGCGCCGACCAGACCGAGCACGTCTCCACGACGTACCTCCTGCCCTTCCTTCACGTCGATGCGGGACATGTGCGCCATCTGCGAGAAGACGCCGGCACCGTGGTCGATCAGGTACGGAACCGCCGGCGAAGTAGAGCGGTCGTGCGACCAGCACCCGCCCGTCGTTCGGCGCGAGGATCGGCGTTCCGCCGGGGCTGAGGAAATCCGTCCCGCCGTGCGCGCTGCGCGGTTCGCCGTTGAATACGCTGCGGGTGCCAAAGGCACTGTTGGCCTCTTGCGGAACCGGCCGCAGAAACGGATCGGACCAGAGGCGCCGCGCCACCCCGCTCGCGTAGGCATGGGCGACCAGTTTGGTTTCCTCCTCGATGCGAGCCATGGCCGACTTCGGCGGGTTGACGAAGTCGGGGTTGACCTTCAGCGTGCGGGTCGGAAACGTGCGAGGTTGCACGGCGAATGCCTTCGTGCCGTTCGCGTCTCCAGCCGACACCGCGACGGAATAGTCCCCGGTCTTGCGATCGAGATCGATGCCCGCGAGGGCTTCCCACCGTCCGGGTTGAACACCTACGGCTGTCACCGGTGAATCGAAGACCCTGACGTCGAGGTGAGTGATTGACTCGGGAGCCTCAATCTCTACAAGCATCACCTCACCGGGCTGAAATGCCCGGGTGCGAAGCGCGATGACCAGGCCGTTGTCGTGCTGCCCTCTGAGCTCCGGCCCCGACAACGCAAGGGCTGCGCCCAACATGAGTCCCCACCCCGAACGTTTCATGCGCGACCAGTGTAGCGGGGCCGTCGGCCGGCCCGCCAGCGTCAACAGTTTCGTCGGCTGTAGTGGGCGCATGACCGAAGCCGTGTATAGAAAGGGTTCGCCGCCCCGTGTCATTCGGGAGCGTTTGTGAACGCGTGACACAAGCCCTGCAACGAGTAAACCGTCGTAACGTCGTGGCCTTACGCAACTTCCGCGTCTGGCCCGCATCTTGAAAAGGGTTCGAGCGTCAACCCATCGTCTTCCAGTTCTCCGGCTTTTCCCTAGCGAGGCAGCAGAATGCAGTGGAACGCGCGTGCGGCGGCTTTGGCCGCCCTTGTCGGTATCGGTGTGATCGCAGCTCAGGTTGGGCACGCCCAGGAGGATCGCTTCGCGGCCTACTGGGGTTCGCTGTACAAGTCATCACAATCGTCTGCGCCGGGTCCGTCTATCCGCGCCCAATCATCGTCATCTCCATCGACCGTCGCGATCGACCCGATGCACCACTGGAATCAGGTCGCTGTCGACACGACCGGAGTCGATCACACCCCGTCCAATGAAGGTGATCCTCACGTCTTCGGCGAACAGCTTGGGCCCGGCCGCTCGGCTCGCGCCATGGCGCTCGTCCACATCGCCATCTTCGATGCGGCGAACTCCATCAGCCATCGCTATCAGAGCTTCACAGGCATTCCCGACGTCCACGAATCGGCGTCGATTGAAGCGGCCATTGCTCAGGCCGCTCACGACACCCTCGTCGAGCTCTTTCCTTCGCAACGCATCCACTGCGATCAGGTCCTCGAAGCCGACTTGAACGCGATCCCCAACAGCGTTGAGAAGACGCACGGGATCAATACCGGCCGCAAGGCGGCGCGGACCGTTCTGACACTGGCCGCGCAGGACGGCTCGAATCGGCCCGAGCCGCGCGTCGGGATCGAATACATCCCGGGGACTCAGCCAGGCGAATGGCGACCCGATCCGGTTAGCAATCTCCCGCTCGCCCTCGGCGCGTATTGGGGGGAGGTACGGCCGATGGTTATCCAATCAGCCGCCGCTGTTCGCGTCCCGCCGCCGCCGGCCCTGAACTCAGCCGCCTACGCGCAGGCATACAACGAGGTCAAACAGCTGGGCGGCGACGGAGTGACCACGCCAACCGTGCGCACCAACGATCAGACCCTGACCGGGATCTATTGGGCCTACGACGGCACGCCCAGCCTGTGCGCGCCGCCGCGTCTCTACAACCAGCTGGTGATGCGCCTCGCCGAGAAGGCGGGCGTCACCGATCAGACGGAACTCGCCCGCATCCTCGCCCTCGTGAACGTGGCAATGTCCGACGCCGGCGTCGCGGCGTGGGAGTCGAAGTACTACTGGAAGTTCTGGCGGCCGATCACCGGCATTCGGGAATCGGATCCCGGAACCGGTCCGAGCGGGCTCGGCGACGGGAACCCGTTGACCGTGGGCGATCCGACGTTCACGCCGCTGGGCGCACCAGCCAGCAACCTGGCCGGTCCCGACTTCACACCGCCGTTCCCCTCGTATCCGTCGGGGCACGCAACCTTCGGCGGCGCGGTGTTCCAGATGTTGCGCAACCTCGCCGGCACCGACAACTACCCGTTCACGTTCGTGTCCGACGAGCTGAATGGCGAAACCGTCGACAGCCATGGTGTCGTGCGTCCCCTGCTGCCGCGCAGCTTCACGTCGTTCTCGCAGGCCGAAGAGGAGAACGGTCAGAGCCGGATCTACCTCGGCATCCACTGGAGCTTCGACAAGACAGCGGGTATCGAGCAGGGGCGGAAGATCGCCAACGAGATCTACAGCAAAGCGGCGCTCCCACGGTAGTACTGCGGTGTGGCGTCGCCCTTTGACGCCACACCTTCGGGTTCGGCGGCCGCACAGCGGCCGCCTGACACCGCGAAGCGTGGGCTGGAGGTGTATACGAACCGTTCAGTCGGCGTGCACTTCGCTCCCCGAATCCGAGCATTTCTGACACCCTCGCGGCCAGTTAGCTCCAGTTTTTCCGGCGTTATCAGGGATTACAGTTTTGGCCCCAATCGTGCTGTCAGTCGGTCGCCCCCAGCACGTCCGTTCCGTCCCTGGAGAAAACTAAATGCTCAGTAGGAAGTCCCTGGCGGCTTATGCCGTCCTGCTCGCAGTTTGCGTCGCCGGCGTCCAGGCCGGCCAGGATCCGTTTTCAGCGTTCTGGGGTTCCAAATACCAACCGGCCCCGCCTGCTCCTCGCTCAGAAGCCATTCGTGCGCAGTCCGCCGCCAGCGACAGCGCCAGCGGCGACCCGATGCACCACTGGAATCGAGTGGCCGTCGACAGCGCTGGCCTCGATCACACTCCGGCGGCCGCCGGCGAGTCTCGTGTCTTCGGCGAGCAGCTCGGACCGGGCCGATCGAGCCGCGCCATGGCCATCGTCCACATCGCGATGTTCGACGCCGTGAACTCCATCGCGCATCGATATACGTCGTTCACCGGCATCAACGACGTTCGCGAGACCGCCTCGATGCCAGCGGCGCTCGCCCAGGCGGCGCACGACACGCTCGTCGAGCTCTACCCCTCGCAACGGAAGCACTGCGACGAACTGCTCGAGGAGGCGCTTTCGGCGATTCCGAGCGGCGCCGACAAGGCTCAAGGCATCCTCACCGGCAAGCGCGCCGCCAGGGAAATTCTGCGGCTGACCGCCAACGACGGTTCACGGCACGCCGAGCCGGTCGTCGGCGTTGACTATATTCCTGGCAGCCAGCCTGGCGAATGGCAGCCCGACCCAATCAGCGGAGTCCGCGTCGCGCTCGGCGCGCATTGGGGATCGGTGCGGCCGCTCATCATCGAGTCGGCCGTCGCGCATCGCGCGCCGCCGCCGCCCGATCTCGCCTCTGCCGAGTACGCCGCCGCGTTCAACGAGGTGAAGCGGCTTGGTGGCGATGTCACCCGCACGGCTACCCAGCGCAGCTACGACCAGACGATGACCGGACTCTACTGGGCGTACGATGGCACGCCCAGCCTCTGCGCTCCGCCGCGGCTCTACAACCAGATGGTGATGTACCTCGCCGAGCAAGATGGGGGTCACCGACGCTGTCGAGGTCGCGCGACTGCTCGCACTGGTCAACGTGGCGATGTCCGACGCCGGCGTCGCCGCGTGGGAGTCGAAGTTCTACTGGAAGTTCTGGCGGCCGATTACCGGGATTCGCCAGGCCGACACCGATGGCAATGCGCAGACCGTTGCCGATCCCGAACTTCTCGCCGCTCGGCGCGCCGGCGACCAATCTCCAGGGCCCGAACTTCACGCCGCCATTCCCCGCGTACCCCTCGGGGCACGCGACGTTCGGCGGCGCCGTTTTCCAGATGCTGCGCGACTACTTCAGGACCGACAGCATCCCTTTCACGTTCGTGTCCGACGAACTGAACGGCAGCACGCTGGACAACGCCGGTGCTGCCGCGTCCGCTGCTACCGCGTACGTTCGCAATGCTCTCTCAAGCCGAGGAGGAGAACGCGCAGAGCCGTATCTATCTCGGGATCCACTGGGAGTTCGACAAGACCGCGGGGATTGCGCAAGGGCGCAGCATCGCCGACGAGGTCTTCAGCAAGGCCGCGCGCCCTCGCTAGGCCTCCGGTGTGGCGTCGTCGCAGACGCCATCTTCGGTAGGCGGCCGCTCGGCGGCCTACTGCAAGGCCTACGCGCACGCGCGCGCCTGCATGCTACAGTTGCCCCGCCGCCACCTCGTCAGGAGGTGCGGCAGAGGCGTATCCATGTCCCAGACACCGGCGGACCGTGAACCTCCGTGGAAGGCTCGCACCGTTCATCGCATTCCCATGCCGGTGCTCGGCGTCGCGCTCGCCGGCGTGCTGGCCGTCGCGCTGCACGCTCAGGAATTCGATCAGGCCAAGCCGCTTTCATCGGCAGACGACTCCGATCTGACAATCGGCAAGCGAAGCTACGTCGCGCAGTGCGCGCTGTGCCACGGCATGGACGGCAGCGGCGGATACGGGCCGTCGCTCCTCGTTCCCGTGCTACGGCGCGCCGCCGACGACAAGGGCCTGATTCGTCTCGTCGAGCAGGGCATCCCGAACCTGATGCCCGGTTACGGCCGCGCCAACGGGCCGAAGCGCAGCTGGCAGCTTGCCGCGTACGTGCGCACGCTCAATGCCGGCACCAGCGCCGACGCGTCCCTGGCCGGCGATGCCGGCCGCGGCAAAGTGATCTACCAGGAACGCGGCTGCGGCTCATGCCACGTCCTCGATGGCGCGGGCCGCGCGTTCGGGCCGGATCTCTCCGAGATTGGCGCCCAACGCGGCTCCGCGTACATCAGGCAGGCGATCCTCGAGCCCAGCGCGCGTGTTCCCGAAGGCCACGTCGTCGTGACCGCAAAGCCGAAAGATGCCCGCTCCGTTCGCGGGGTGCGGGTCAGCGAAGACGTGTTCTGGGTCTACGTCCGAGAACCCGGGGGCCGGATATATCGCTATTGGAAGCCGGACCTCGAAGCGCTCGAGCGCGAGGCTGGGGCCAGCCTCATGCCAGCCTACGGCCCCGAGCGCCGCGCGACCGAGATCGACGATCTGGTGGCCTACCTGGCCAGCCTGCGAGGGCCGCAATGAAAGAACTGATGGTGGTGACCGCTGGCGTGCTCGCGCTTGGGACCGTGATGGCCGGCCAGGTTCCCTACTCGCGCATCGTCAACGCCGCGAAGGAACCTGGTAGCTGGATCACCTACAACGGCGGCTACAACGGGCAGCGCCACTCGACGCTGTCGCAGATCAACACCACGAATGTCGGGCAACTGCAGCCGGCGTGGGTCTACCAGGTTCGCGGCGACGGCGAAGTCGAGACCTCGCCCATCGTCGCCGACGGCAGGATGATCATCACCGAGCCGCCGACGACGGTGACGGCGCTCGATCCGCGGAACGGCCGCACCATCTGGAGCTACGTGCGCCCGATGCCCTCGGACTTGCGCCTGATCGGCTTCCCCGCCACGAACCGCGGAGTCGCCATCCTCGACGACATGGTCTACGTCGGCTCGCTGGACGGTTACCTGATCGCGCTCGATGCCGAAACCGGCGCGAAGCGCTGGGAAACGAAGATCGCGGAGAACGGGCTCGGCCACTCCGTGACGATGGCGCCCCTGGCACTCGACGGGAAGATCATCGTCGGCATCAGCGGCGGCGAGGCCGGCATTCGCGGCTTCGTGGACGCGTACAACGCGAAGACCGGCGCGCGGGTCTGGCGCACGTACACGATTCCAGCGGCGGGCGAACCAGGCATCGATACTTGGGCCGGCGAGAGTTGGAAGAACGGCGCCGGCGCTACCTGGCTCACCGGCTCGTACGATCCACAGTTGAAGCTGCTCTATTGGGGCACCGGCAACCCCGGTCCTGACTGGAACGGCGACATCCGCAAAGGCGACAACCTCTACACCTCGTCGGTGCTGGCGCTGGATCCCGACACCGGCAAGATGAAATGGCACTTCCAGTACACCCCTCACGACACGCACGACTGGGACGCCAACCAGATCCAGGTGCTTGCCGATCTCGAGATCGGCGGCCGGACCCGAAAGACGCTCATCACCGCGAACCGCAACGCGTTCTATTACGTGCTCGATCGCGTCACCGGTGAGTTCCTCCACGCCGCGGCCTATGCGAAGCAGACCTGGACAACGGGAATCGACGCAAAGGGCCGCCCTGAAGCCGTCGCCGGCAAGGAGCCGACCGAAGAAGGCAACCTGGTGTATCCGAGTCTGCAAGGCTCGACGAATTGGCCGAGCCCGTCGTTCAGCCCGCAGACCGGTCTCTTCTACGTGCCAGTCCGCGAAATGGGTTCGTACTACTACAAGACCGATGTCGAGTACGAAGCCGGTCTGCCATTCACCGGCGGCGGCGAACGTCGCCTCGCGGATGAGGCGTGGGGCGCCGTGCGCGCGCTCGACGCGAAGACCGGTGCAAAGGCGTGGGACTTCAAGCTGCCCTCACCATCGTGGTCCGGAATCCTCTCGACCGGTGGTGGCCTGGTGTTCAGCGGATCCAACGAGGGAAACTTCTACGCGCTCGACGCGAAGACCGGCGCGGCATTGTGGCAGTTCCAGACCGGCGGCGGCGTACACTCGAACCCCGCCACGTTCCTCGTAGAGGGGCGCCAGTTCGTGTCCGTCGGCTCTGGACACGCGCTGTTCGCGTTCGCCATACCGCAAGGCTCCACGACGACCGCCGGCCGCTGAGAGCCGACCTCCCGGGCGGAGGCAGCATCAAGCGCGGACGCTCACGGCCCGCTGACCGGAGCCGCCGGCGATGCGACAGGGTCGGGCGTCTCGATGTGAATGTGCCCGAAGTGTCCGGGGACCTTCCACAGCACGCGATAGCCAAGCCGGCGCATCGCGTCGGCCAGCGCGTCGGGGGCGGAGCTGATCAGGTCGATCGCCTGACCCGCGTAGTGCATCGAGCGCCGGGCGTGCACGTGATCGTTGCCCGACACCAGCCGCACTTCGTTGCCGCTCCGCCGCGCCCAGATGTCCGCAAGGTCGAACATCCGGAGCGCCGCCCGCGAGGTCAATTTCACGCGCTCCCGCAGGCCGCGGATTACTGCGGAGCGTTCAGAGGGGGGAGCGTATACCCCTGCGAGGCCAGCAGCTGGCGAACGCCCTCGAGCGCCTTGCCCTGCTCTTCCACGGCACTGGCCAGCCGTTGATTTGCGCCGAGCAGCGCGGCTGTCGTTTCGCGATGCTCGTTCACCAGGAACGTCACGACCCCTGCGGCCAGCAGCCAGGGCAGAATTGTGTTCTTGAACTCGGTCCAATACGTCATGGACGCCTCCGTCAGGCAAATACCCTACCTGCGCGCAAGGATTGGCGCGACGACTCAGAGCCGCGGGGGCTCAGGAGGAGGTCGGCGGCCAGTATACATGAGTCATCGGGACCGCAATCGAACGGCCGAGGCGAGTTTCTAGCTCGCGGATGAGCCGCCTTGAGCATCGCCGACGTTACGATATGGAGCCCCCGGCGCGCACAGCCTCAGCGGGAGTTTCGATGATGCGTGATCGGTTCGTGACAGGTCTTCTTTTCGTTCTTGTTGCAGGCATTTCCTCCGCACCGGCGGTAGCGCAAACAGCCGGCCCTCCGGCGTTGGGTCTCGTGCACGGCACGAACTCGCTCGTTCGCTTTGACGTAACTGCGCCAGGCACGCTCGGGGCCGCGGTTCCCATCACCGGTCTCGGGGTTGGCGAGACTTTGAAGGCGATCGACTACCGCCCAGCTAATGGCACGCTTTACGGCGTTTCCACTGACGGAACGAATGCGGTGCACCTCTACACAATCAACCCGACGACGGGCGCCGCTACTTCCGTCGGCGCCAGCATCACGCTGCCGACGACAGGGACGTCCTGGGACATCAGCTTCAACCCGGTGGTCGATCGCATCCGGATCGTCAACGATCAGGATGAGAACGCGCGGCTCGTGCCAGACACCGGTGCGCTGGCCGCGGACGACACAAACCTTACCCCGCCGGCGGCGACGGTAGACAGCATCGCCTACACGAATCCGGTTGCCGGGGCGACGACGACCACGCTCTATGCGCTCAACCAGGCCACCAACAGCCTGGCCACCATCGGCGGGATCGGCGGCACTCCGAGCCCAAACGGCGGGGTCGTCACCGACGTCGGACCGCTCGGGGTCACATTCGCCGGGTCGTCCAACGCGATTGACATCGCGACCAACAACACCGCCTTCGCCGTCATCCGGCCGGTGAACGGCGTCACGTCCGTCTACACGGTCAGCCTGACGACAGGCGCGGCCACGCTGGTGGGCGCGCTTGGCGACGGCACGCTGGCGATCGACGACATCGCGATGATCGATCCGTCGCTGACGATCTCTCCGCCGACCGGCATTTACACGTCGCGGCAGAACTTCGACCTCGTGTTCCTGGCCGACGCGCCAGGACGCACCGTGGTGACCGGCTCGGCGTCGTTCGACGGGCTCGACGTCACGTCAGTCGTGGCCGGGTGTGTCCGTTCCGGAGTCGCGTCCGGTGGCGTGGTGTCGTTCCGGTGCCCGAATGTGGGCGGTCCGGCGGTCGGCGCCGGCACGCACACCTTTCAGGTCCGCCTCGTGATGAACGATGGCAGCATCGTTCAGCGATCGGTGACGTGGACGGTTGTTGCCGTGACCGAGCCGTAGGCTCGCGCGTCTGTGGGAGGGGCCCGTACGCGGGCTTCTCCTCGGGCCGCATCGCGGGTGTGGCAGAGGTCTGGCTCGCAGCTTGCCTAGATGCGGTTGGTCGAACCCCAGCGCGACGCTGGCCCACGCATTTTCGGCATCGCGTGTCACAATTCCGGCAGTTGAGTTACCAGCCGACTCGAGAGGAGGCGGACAAGACGGCGGGTTCGGCGTCCACGTCGGACGATGAGGTCCGGCGCGGCATACAGCGGAGCTTCCGACGCGAGTGACACGAAACCCGTTCAGCGCCCACGGCCTCAGTGGCAGCCAGCTCGAGCTGCTGGGCATCGAGCTGCTGGAAGAGCACGCTCGACGCCTCGCCCAGCAGATCCGCATCTCTAAGCGGCGCACCGCCAGCAGCCGGGCCCACCTCGGCCGGCTCGACGAGCACGCCCGCGCGCTTCGGGAGGTCTACACCGCCCTCTCCAACGATGCCCGGCGGGGCTCGGTGTCCCCGGCGGCCGAATGGCTGCTCGACAACTTCCACATGGTGGCGGCGGCCGCTCGCGACGTCCACCACGACCTGCCGCCCTCGTTCTTCCGCCGCTTGCCGCAAGTGGAAGGCGGTACGGCCGACCGGCTGCCGCGCATCTATTTTCTTGCGCTCGAGGTGATCCGGCACAGCGGCGGAAGCCTCGACGCGCAGCGGCTGCATCGCTTCATCAGCGCGTTCCAGTCCGTGTCGCCGCTGACGATCGGCGAGCTGTGGGCCTGGCCCAGCGCGCTCAAGCTCGTGCTGGTGGAGCATCTCCGGTTTCGCGCCGACGGGCTTGCCCGCGATCGCGCCCAGCGGCTGCTGGCCGACCGCGTCGCGGCCTCGCTCGATCGCGCCGCCCCGCCGGACCCGATCCCCTCCGACGTGACGCCGTCCTTCGTGACCCGGCTGCTCCAGCGTTCGCGCGAGTACGGGTCCGCCGCGGCCGCGCTGCGGCAGAACCTCGATTCCGCGCTCGCCACGCGCGGCGACGACGTGGACGAAGCGATTCGGGCCGAAGGCCGGCACCAGGCGGCCGAGCAGGCCGCGATGGCCAACCTGATCAACAGCCTTCGTCTGATCGAGACCTTCGACTGGAGCGAGTTCTTCGAGAGCGTCAGCCTCGTCGAGCAGGTGTTGCGCAGCGACCCGTCTGACGTCTACCGCCAGATGGACTTTCGCAGCCGCGATCGCTACCGGCAGGCCGTCGAGGAGTTGGCCGACCCGACCGGCGAGGACCAGTTGCGCGTCGCGCTCAAGAGCGTGGACCGCGCCCACCAGTGCTCGCCGCCCGGCCGCGACGCCAGGGCCGCACACGTCGGCTATCACCTGATCGGAGGCGGCCGCCGCACTTTCGAAGAAAGCGTCGAGTGGAAGCCGGAGCTTAGCGAGCGCCTGCGCCGTGCCTTCTTCGGTCACGCGACCCTCGTCTACATCGGTGCGATCGTGACCGGCACGTTGGGGCTCGTCGCCGGGGCCATCATCTACGCCGCGCGATCGGGCTGGTCGGGCGCCGCGCTGTGGCTGGTTGCGGCGCTCACCCTCCTGCCAGCCAGCGAGATCACGGCGCAGGTCGTGCAGCGCCTGCTCGCCAGCTGGATCCCGCCGCGCCGGCTGCCGCGCCTCGAGCTCGAGCGGATTCCGGCCACGGCCAGGACGATGGTCATCGTCCCGACGATCCTGGATCGAGAGGAACAGGTTGCGGAGTTCCTCGAGCATCTCGAAGTCCAGGCCGCCGGCAACGTGGATGAACACCTCCACTTCGCGGTCCTGAGCGACTTCCGCGATGCCGCCACCGAAACGCTGCCGCGTGATGCGGCCATTCTCGACGCGGCGCGAGCCGGGATCAACGCACTCAACCACAAGTACGGCGATGGTCACGCCGATCGTTTCTTTCTGTTCCATCGGCTCCGCCAGTGGAACGCCGGTGAAGGCCGGTGGATGGGCTGGGAGCGAAAGCGCGGGAAGATCGAGGAGTTCAATCGCCTGCTGCGCGGCGCCACGGACACGAGCTTCGCAGTGCTGGTCGGCGATCTCTCGATCCTGCCCGATGTGAAGTACTGCATCACGCTCGACAGTGACACCCGGCTTCCCCGCGACGCGGCGCGCGAACTGGTCGGCATCATCACGCACCCGCTGAACCGGGCCGTGTTCGATCCGGTCGCCGGCCGCGTCACCGAGGGCTACGGCATCCTCCAGCCCCGCGTGAGCGTCACCTATGCAAGCGCCGCCGGCTCCCTGTTCGCGCGTCTGTATGCCGGGCACACCGGCGTGGATCCGTACACCACCGCGGTGTCTGACATCTACCAGGATCTGTTCAGCGAAGGGATCTTCACCGGCAAGGGCCTGTACGACGTGGACGCCTTCACCGCGGCGCTCGAGGACCTGATCCCGGAGAACGCATTGCTGTCGCACGATCTTTTCGAAGGGCTGCACGCGCGCGCCGCTCTCGTCTCCGACGTGGAGCTGGTCGACGACTACCCCTCGAGCGTGGTGACCCACGCCCGGCGTCAGCATCGCTGGGTCCGCGGCGACTGGCAGATTCTCGCGTGGCTGTTCCCGTTCGTTCCGTCGCGGCGCGGACTGCGGCGGAACACACTGCCGCTCATCGCCCGGTGGAAGATCCTCGACAACCTCCGTCGCAGCCTGATTGCGCCTTCACTGCTGACGCTGGCGGTCGCCGGCTGGACGGTGCTGCCCGGCGCTTACTGGTTTTGGACCGGGGTCGTCGTCAGCGTGCTGGCCGCTCAGCTCCTCCCGATTTTCGCCAGGCTGCTCATCGGTCCCAGCCGATCCCAGTCCATACCGGTCTTCCTGCGAGATCTGCTGCGCGACATGCTGACCTCGGTCGCACAGATTCTGCTCGGGGTCACGGTCCTGGTCTACCACGCATTCGACGCGCTGCACGCGATCGGAGTGACGCTGACCCGCGTGATCGTGACCGGCCGCCGCCTGCTCGAGTGGGAGACCGCAGCCGCGGTAGCCACGCGGGCGGCGGGGCTGAATCGCCGGCAGGCGCTGGTCCGGTTCGCGACCGAGATGAAAGCGAGCCCGATCGTCGCCTCTCTTATCGCGCTCGTGCTGACCCTCTATCGTCCGCGGGCGCTGCTCGCCGCCGCGCCGTTCCTGGTGCTCTGGTTTCTCGCGCCGATCGCCGCGTACTGGGTCAGCGTGCCGATCGGGGCACGGGTCCGCTCGCTGAGCGAGCGCGAGCTGCGGATGTTCCGACGCGCCGCGCGCGCCACCTGGCGATACTTCGAGACCTTCGTCACCGAGGCCGATGGCTGGCTGCCACCGGACAACTTCCAGGAAGACGGCGACGTCACGATTCTGGCGCGACGCACGTCGCCCACCAACATCGGCATGAGCCTGCTTTCCACGCTCGCCGCGCACGATCTCGGTTACGTGACCACGGACGTGATGACCGTGCGCCTGGACCGCACGTTGACCGTCCTCGAAGGCCTCGAGCGCCACCAGGGTCACTTCCTGAACTGGTATGACACGGCAACCCTCGCCCCGCTCCACCCACGCTACGTCTCGACGGTCGATAGCGGCAACCTCGCCGGCGCGCTCATCGCGCTGGCTCAGGGTCTGCGTGACCTGGTCGAGACGCCGCAACCGGCAGCCGCTCGGCTGCATGGTGTGGCCGACGCTGCCGACATGCTGGCCGATGCCACGGGGTCGAGTGCAGGTAAGGCGACGACGCGGGACCAGCTGACCGCTCTGAACGGCATCGCCCGTCAGGTGCGGGCGGCGGCACGAGCCGACGCGCCGAATCCAGACCAGCTCGCAGCCCTGGCCCAGCAGCTCGCCGGCATTGGTGGAATCTCGGCTGGCCCTCACGAGCTCTCCGATCACGTCGGTTACTGGGCGCGGGCGGTGGCCGGCGGCATTCAGATGCTCGACGCCGTCAGTACGACATCGCCGGATGACCTGCACCGGTTGGCGACCCGGGCGCTGCGGCTCGCCGACGACATGCGGTTCGACATGCTCTACGACCGCCGACGGCGAATCTTCACCATCGGATTCCGCCTGCCCGATGCCGAGGGACCAGGCGGCGCCGACAACGCCTTCTACGATCTGCTGGCCTCCGAGGCCCGCCTCGCCAGCTTCGTCGCCATCGCCAAGGGCGACGTGCCGCAGCACCACTGGTTCCATCTGAGCCGGCTCGTCACCCACGTCAGGGGCCGGGCAACGCTGATGTCCTGGGGCGGGACGATGTTCGAGTACCTGATGCCGTTACTGCTGATGCGATCGTTCCCGGGCACCCTCCTGGCCCAGAGCGCGCGAGGAGCGGTCCGGCGGCAGATCGACTACGGCCGCGAGCGGCGCGTGCCGTGGGGCATCTCGGAATCGGCCTACGCCTTCAAGGACCGCGCCGGCAACTACCAGTACCGCGCCTTTGGCGTACCGGGACTGGGCCTGCGGCGTGGCCTGGCCGAGGAACTCGTCGTCGCCCCGTATGCGACCGCGCTTGCCGCGATGGTCAATCCCGGCGCCGCCGCGAGCAACGCCGAGAGACTGGCCGACGGAGGTCTGCTCGGCCACTTCGGCTTCTATGAGTCGGTGGACTTCAATCCCCTCGAACCGGCTGACTCCGAGGCTTCCGCTGGGCCGCGGACGGTGCGCCCGGCGATCGTTCGAGCCTACTTCGCGCATCACCAGGGGATGTCGCTGGTGGCGATGGCCAACGTCGTTCGCCACGACGTCTTCGTGGACCGGTTCCATTCCGACCCGCGGATCCAGGCCACCGAACTGCTGCTCCAGGAGCGGGTGCCGCGCGAAGCGATTCTGTCCGAGGCGCGGCCGGCCGAGGGCGCCGCTCTTCTCCTCGAAACGCCGGTCTTTGCTCAGCGACGCTTCAAGTCGCCGTACATGACCAGTCCGCACGTGCAGTTCCTGTCGAATGGCCGCTACACCACGGCCGTCACCCACACCGGCGGCGGGTTCTCGATGTGGCGGCAGCTGTCGGTGACCCGGCGGCGCGACGATCGCACGGCCGAGTGCGGCTCGCACCACATCTACCTGCGCGATCCGTGGTCTGGGCGGGTGTGGTCGCCCACCTACCAACCGGTGTGCCAGGAACCGGCTCGCTTTGAAACGCTGTTCGAACTGGACAAGGTCAGCATCCGCCTCCGCGACGGCGACTTCGAATCCGAGCTCCAGGTGACCGTGTCCCCCGAAGACGACGTCGAGGTGCGGCGGCTGTCGATCGCCAACCACGGCGATCTCAACCGTGAGATCGAGGTGACCAGCTACGCGGAGATCGTGCTGACCAGGCCGGAAGACGACCTCGCCCACCCGGCGTTCGGCAAGCTGTTCGTCGAAACCGAGTTCGATCCGCAAAGCGCCGGCATCCTGTTCAGCCGCCGGCCTCGCAGCGCCGACGAAGGCGGCCCGATGTGGGGCTTTCACGTACTCGGCGTCGAGGGCCGTCATGGCGGCGCGGTCGAGTGGGAGACCGATCGGGCGCGCTTCCTCGGCCGTGGACGATCTCCGGCAGAGCCAGTCGCCCTCGATGGCCGGCCGCTCACGGGCACGACCGGCGCCGTCCTCGATCCCATTGTCGCCTTACGGGACCGCGTCCGCCTCGCGCCGGGCGGGTTCGTGCGCGTGACCTTCACCACCGGCATCGCCGACAGCCGCGATGCCGCACTAGGGCTGGCTCGCAAGTACCGCGACGCCAACATCGCCGGCCGCGCCTTTCCGATGGCGTTTACTCACGCCCACGTGATGCTGCGGCAACTCGCGCTGACCGACGAGCAGGGGATGCTCTTCGACCGCATCGCCTCACGGCTGTTCGGCGACGATGCGTCGTGCGTCAGTCCGGGTGACCTGCTCAGGAACACTCTCGGGCAGTCTCACCTCTGGGGCTACAGTATCTCCGGCGACCTGCCGATCGTCCTGGTTCGCATCAACGAGGCCGCCTACGTGCCGCTCGCCCGCGAACTCCTCCTGGCCCAGGAGTACTGGCGGGTCAAGGGATTACGCGCGGACGTCGTCATCCTCAACGAGCATCCCAAGGAATACCTCGACGAAACCAGCGACGCCCTGACGCGCCTGGTCCAGGAACCTCGCTTCGCCGGCTTCCGCCAGACGCCCGGCGGTGTGTTCCTGCTCAGGGCCGATGGCATGCCGGAGGCCGATCGCGTGCTGCTGGCTGCGGTCGCGCGCGTCGTCCTTCGCGGCGACATGGGAGGCATTGCGCCGCAGCTCGATCGACGGACGCCCTGGCTCTTCCCGGTGGGGGATGTGCTGCCATCGGCGCCGCTGCCGCCGCCGTCGCCGGCTGTGAGTCCGGTTCAGGTGCCGCCCCGCGTCCTCGACAACGGGCTTGGCGGGTTCTCAGCCGACGGTCGCGAGTACGTCATCGTGCTCGAGGGCGACCGCGACACGCCGCTCCCGTGGTCCAACGTCCTCGCCAATCCCGACTTCGGAACCATCGTCACGGCGTCCGGCGCCGCGTTCACGTGGGCCGGAAACAGTCGTGAGAACCGGTTGACGAGCTTCGCCAACGATCCGCTGGTGGATCCGACTAGCGAAGCGATTTTCGTGCGTGACGAGCAGACGGGCCAGGTGTGGAGCGCCACGCCGGCGGTGCTGCGGAAGGCCGATCACGGGCGGTGGGTGATCCGCCACGCGGCGGGCGTCACCCGCTACGAGCATGCGGTTGAAGGAATCTCGCAGCAGCTGGCCGTCTTCGTACTCAGTGATGCCGCCGCCAAGGTTTCACTGCTGACGCTGACCAATACCTCGGCCACCAGGAAGCGGCTGAGCGTGTTCGGGTACGTCGAGTGGTGCCTCGGTCCGCCGCGTGCCGGGGAGCGTCGCTTCGTCGTGACCGAGCGCGACGAAGACTCGGGCGCGCTCCTCGCCCGCAACCCGTACAACGTCGAGTTCGCCGGACAGGTCGCGTTCTGGCATGCAACGGAGACCGCCCGGGCGTTCACGTGCGATCGCGGTGAATTCGTCGGCCGCACTCGCGACCTCAACCGGCCTGCCGCCCTGCTCCGGCCGACTCTGCTCGAACGGGCCGGCGCGGCGCTCGATCCCTGCGCGGCGCTTCAGATAGAGATCACGCTCGACCCCGGCCAGACCCGGCGCCTGGGCTTCGTTCTCGGACACGGCCCCGACCTGCCGCAGGCACGCGCGCTCGCGGTGCGGTATGGCGCTCTGGGCGAGTGCGAAGCGGCGTTGGATGCCGTCGAGCGGGAGTGGGACGCCACGCTCGGCGCGATCGAAGTCAAGACTCCCGACGACTCGTTCGACCTGATCGTCAACCGCTGGCTCCCCTACCAGACGCTGAGCTGCCGGATCTGGGCGCGCAGCGGTCCCTATCAGCCAGGCGGCGCTTACGGCTTCCGCGATCAGTTGCAGGACGTTCTCGCGCTGATGTGGACGCGGCCCGAGATCGCCCGCGATCAGCTGCTGCGGGCCGCGTCGAGGCAGTTTCGCGAAGGCGACGTCCAGCACTGGTGGCATCCGCCAGGCGGTCGCGGCACCCGGACGCGATGTTCCGACGACCGGATCTGGCTCCCCTATGGAGTGGTCGCCTACCTCTCGCACACAGGCGATACGAGCCTTCTGGACGAGGCGATACCGTTCATCGAGGGGCCGCTGCTCGAGCCCTCCCAGCACGAGATCTACGACCTGCCCCACGCGTCCGCGGAGTCGGCCACGATCTTCGACCACTGCGTCCGTGCGCTCGAGTACTCGCTCAAATACGGCGAGCACGGCTTGCCGCTCATCGGTTCCGGCGACTGGAATGACGGCATGAACCGGGTCGGGCATGAGGGCCGCGGTGAAAGCGTGTGGCTCGGATGGTTCCTGGCATACGTCCTCAACGTGTTCGCACCGATCTGCGAGGGTCGCGGCCGGAGCGATCTCGCGGAGCGCTACCGCAGCGAGGCGCGCTGGCTGCAGGGGATGCTCGAGCTCTCGTGGGACGGCGCCTGGTACCGGCGCGCCTACTTCGACGACGGTACGCCGCTCGGCTCGGCGCAGAACGACGAGTGCCGGATCGATTCGCTGACGCAATCGTGGGCCGTGCTGTCGGGTATGGCGGATCCGCGACGGGCCGCGCGGGCCATGGACTCGGTGCGGGCCAGCCTGGTCCGGCGCGACGCGCAGCTCGTGCTGCTGCTCACGCCGCCCTTCGACCACACCACCCGCGACCCGGGTTACATCAAGGGCTACCTGCCCGGCGTGCGCGAGAACGGCGGGCAGTATACCCACGCCGCGCTGTGGAGCGTGATCGCCCTCGCCCGTCTCGGCCTGAGCGACTGGGCGATGGAGTTGTTCCACATGATCAACCCCATCAACCACACCCGAACGCCAGAGGACGTCGAGCGCTATAAAGTCGAGCCGTACGTGGTGGCCGCGGACGTCTACGCGCATCCGGTGCACGTCGGCCGTGGCGGCTGGAGCTGGTATACCGGATCCGCCGGATGGATGTATCAGGCCGCCGTCCAGGAATGCCTCGGGCTGCGCCGCTTCGGCCGCACGCTGTCGCTCGACCCGCGCATTCCCTCGATGTGGGAGGGATTCACCCTGACATGTCGACACGGCCGCGCCTCGTACCACATTTCCGTGAGTAATGCGGAGCGGCGCGGCGTCGGCGTGCGGTCCGTGACCATCGACGGTGTCCAGGTGCCGAACGATGCGATTCCCTTCGAGGACGACGGTCAGACTCATGAGATCGTCGTCGAGCTGGGCGTTCCGCTGACGGCGCCAAGCTGACCACTCGCGGATCCGTCGCCTGGCGCGTCCTGGCCGTCATGCTAGGCTGTGCCGCGTATGTGCTGTCGCGCCGGTTTCAGCCTTGCCGCGGCCTCGCTGGCCGCCCTTCTGGCGACGGGCGCCGCCCGCACCGTGCCGGACGATGGCGGGTTCACCGACACGACGATTCGCATCGGCGTGGAGGCGGCGGTGGGGTCGCTGTCGCTCGACGGCGAGAACCTGGGATTCAGGCTGGCGTTCGACGAAGCCAACGCAAGAGGCGGCGTCCACGGGCGTCGCTTCGTCTGGACCGAGCGACGGCGCGCGAGCCCGTCACCGGCTGACGTCCTCGCCGTGGCTCAGCAGATGATCGCCGACGATCGTGTCTTCGCGCTGATCAACTTCAGCGGTCCGGCAATCGGCGACATCGTCGCCTACGCTCGCTCGCACCGCGTCCCGGTCATGTTCCCGCACACGGCACTGGTCTCTTCCGAAGGCGAGCGCTATCTCTTCACCTCGTTCCCGCGCTTCGAAGGCGAAGCGGAGGCGATGTTCCGCTATCTGGTCGTGGACCGCGGACTGCATCGCCTGGCGATCGCTCACGATCCCAATGCCTACGGCCAGACCTTTCGCGACGCTCTGCGCCAGCATGCCGGACGCTTCGGCTACGCGGTGGTTGCCGAAGTCCCGATCGCGGCGCGAATGCCGACCGACGTGTCGGCCGAGTTCGCCCGAATCGCCGACTCCACGCCCGATGCTGTCGTCATGGCGCTCTATCCTGAACAGGCGCAGGCGCTGATGGCCGCGCGGGCCCGCGCCGGATGGCAGGGGCGAATGGTTTCAGCGGGACCGCTGACCGACGAAGCGTCGCTGACGGTTCCCGGCGGCAGCGCCGACGGGACGCTTGGCTTCTGCTACTACCCGGATCCCGAGCAGAGCCAGGTGCCCGGCGTACGGCGCTACCGTACCGCCCTCTCTCTCTTCTATCCGGATCGCCGCTTCGACCGCTACACGCTTTACGGTTACACGTTCGGTCGGCTCGTCGTCGATGGCGTTGAGAGGGCCGGTCGAGAACTGACCCGCGAGCGGTTCATCGACGCCATGGAGGGGCTGCAGAACTGGGACGCGGGAGGCGTGCTTCCGAACGTCACCTTCTCGGCAAAGAACCACCACGCCCAGCGTGCGGGATTCATCTGCGAGATGCGCGGCGGCCGTCTGACAGCGATCACGGACTGGATATCACCCTGAACCCTTCATTACTCGGCGCTGAGCGCGACAACCGGATCCACTCGTGTCGCCCGCCGGGCCGGAACTGCCACGCTGACGAGTGCGGTGATGCCGATGATGAGCAGCACCGCAATGATGGTGGCCGGGTCGAATCGGCTCACACCGTGAAGCTCGGACTGGACGAGACGCGATACGGCCGATGCGCCGAGCACGCCCACCAGCATGCCCACCGCGGTCAGCCGCATTCCTTGACCGAGAACCAGACGCGTCAAGTCTCCTCGCCCCGCTCCGACGGCCACTCGAATCCCGATTTCCCGCGTCCGCTGCGCGACCGAATACGAGAGCACTGAATAAAGGCCGAGCATCGCGAGGCCGATCGCGGCAGCGCCAAACCCACTGACGATCCGCATCAGGAACTCGCGTTGCCCGAGGGACGCGGCAAGGAGTTCTTCGGCGGTGTGCACGGAGTAAACCGGCAGGTTCGCGTCCACCGCCCGCACCTCACGTCTGATCGCCTCGGCAAGGCCCGGCTGCTCACCCGCGGCACGCACCAGAATTGCCAGCGTGAGATTCGACGACTGCTCGAGCGGCCGGTACAGGATTGGTTGCGGCGGCTCGTCCAGGCGGCGATGCTGGACATCTCCGGCGATTCCGACAATCGTCGTCCATGGTGCGTTCGGCGCCAGACGGACGCGCTTGCCGATCGGATCCTCACTGTTCCAAAACGCCGCTGCTGCGGCGGTGCTGACGATGGCGACCGGTTGGTTGCCGGCTCGGTCGAACTCGGAGAACCCGCGGCCCCGCAGCAACGGGATGCGCATGGTCTCGAAGTAGCCCGGCGATACCTGGAAATTGTGAATAACCGGTCGCGCGCCGTCTGCGGCGCGGCTTTCGATCTCGACGAACAGCGGCGGGTTGTAGCCGCCGAGCGGGATCTGGTTCGACATGGCCACTTGCTCGACCCCGGGCAATACCTCGAGTCTGCGGAGTGTTTCCCGCACGAACGCGGCCCTGGTTTCCGGACGCAGGTAGACGCCCCGGTCGGCGTCGTTAGGGCGCGGCAGCCATACGCGCGCCGTGAGCAAGTTGGCGGGCTCGAAGCCAAGGGGAACGGTTAGCAGGCCTGTCACCGTGCGCGTCAGCAGGCCGGCGCACACCAGCAGCACGATTGCCAGGGCCACTTCCCCGCTGACCAGCGCGTGACGGACCCGTGTCTGTTCCTGGCTCCCGCCAACTCCCCGGACGCTCGCGAGGGCGCTCAGCACCCGCACCTGGAGCAGCGGCGTTATGCCGAAGACTACCGCCGTCACGAACGAGAGCACCACGGCCGCGATGACGGCTGCCGTGTTCATGGAGAAGTCGGCACGCGCAGCGATTCGGCCGGGCGCCAGCGCGAGGAGCGCCTCACCTGCCAGCGAGGCGACGAGCAGCCCCAGCGCTCCCGCAATGGTCATGAGTACCGCGCTTTCGATCAGCATCTGCTTGGCCAGCCGGAACCGGCTCGCGCCGAGCGCCATCCGCATCGCGATCTCCTTCCGGCGCTCCGAGGCGCGAGCCAGGAACAGGTTCGCGACGTTGGCGCAGGCGATCAGCAACAGCAAACCGACCGCGCCCAGCAGGATCCAGAGCGTCGTCGCATCTCGGGCGGAGACGTCCTCATGCAGGGGCACGATCACTGGCGCCCATCCGTCACGAGCCGGATAGTCATTCGGGAACTGCTCCCGCGCGCCGTCGGCGTAAGCCGCCAACGCCGCCTGTGCCTGGCCGACGGTGACGCCAGGCTGCAGCCGCGCAAGGGCGCCGGCGAGGAAGCGGGCGGTGCG
This sequence comes from uncultured Acidobacteriota bacterium, assembly GCA_963709325.1. Taxonomy (GTDB): domain Bacteria; phylum Acidobacteriota; class Vicinamibacteria; order Vicinamibacterales; family UBA2999; genus VFZN01. The sequence continues at coordinate 246,224 of CAVPVV010000004.1, forward strand.
CGTCGGTGTCCCGAACGGCATGGCCTTGTATCCAGCGGGCGCCCAGACGTCGACATCCGCGTCGGCCGTCGCGCCCGGGTGGCGGAACCCTTCCGGCATGACCCCGACGAGGACGTAGGGGTCGTCGTCGATCATGAGCTTGCGGCCGAGCGCATCCGGTGCGCCGCCGAGGCGTCGTTTCCAGTATCTGTCGCTCACCACCACTACTTCGGAAATGCCGGGGCCCGTGTCTTCAGCGCCGAGGACGCGCCCGAGTTGCGGCGCGATTCCGAGAATGGAGAAGTAGTTCGGGCTGACGAGCATCACCTCGACGCGCTCGGGTTGGTCGCCGCCGGTGAGGTTGGCGTCAACCGGGTAGAGCCCGGCCACTGCGGAGAAGAGGTCGCTGCGCGACTGGTAGTCGAACAGCTCGAGCGGCGCGACACCGGTGTCATCCGCGCCGTGCGCCTGCAGCTCGCTGGTGATCCGCACCAGTTGCTCCGGCCTCGCGTAAGGAAGCGGCCTCAACACGAGTGCGTGAACGACGCTGAAGATCGACGTGTTGGCGCCGATGCCGAGCGCCATGGTGCCGATGACCAGTGCGGCAAATTGTGGCGCCCGCCGGATTGCGCGGAGCGCGAATCTCACGTCAACCATCAGAGCGGACATCGTGTTGTCACCGGGGCGCCGAGGTTCCGGTCGGGCGGCCGCGCCAGAGCCGCCGGTCCGCCAAGAGCAACTTGCGGGCCAGCGGCTCAGCCTCTGGGAGGGAGCGAGCGGGCTTGCGTCCGTCCGGATTCGGAACGGGCCTGCCCGGCCGCGGCACGCTGCCAGGGCCGCTTGGAACCCGGCGCCCCGACGGATTCGCGCCTACACTGCTCCGTGAGGAAGGTCCGTGAAATGGTAAAGGGAATGGCCAGATCGGTTCAGTGCAACCGCGCGGCGCTCATGTTGCTTCTGCTCGCGATGGCCGGCGGCGTTGCTGCCGCCCAGGAGTTCGCCGGACGCGAGAAGCTGCGTGCCCACTCGGCCGAGTTCCGGCGGGAGGTCATCAAGGTGGCCGACGGCGTCTGGGTGGCCGTTGGCTTCTCCGACTCCAACTCTATCCTCATCGCCGGTGACGGCGGATCGATCGTAATCGACACGACCAGCGACGTCGAAGACGCGACGCGCGTGAGGGCCGAGTTCGTCAAGCTCACCTCCGCGCCAGTCCGAGCCATCATCTACACCCACGCCCACCCTGACCACACCGGTGGGGCCAGCGTGTTCGCCGGCGACGGCAAGCCCGAGATCATCGCGCATCGCCTGTTCGTCGACCGCGTCCCCGACGTCGGCCGCGCCGGACGCGATGGCGGCGACCAATTCGGCTCCACGCTCCCGGATGCGCTCTTCATCAATGCCGGCACCGGGCTGGAGTTCGGACGGCGCCCGGCGACGAACGGATATCTGCCGCCGACCCGCACGTTCAGCGAGGAGCGGCTCGAGCTGACCATTGCCGGAGTTCGACTGCACTTGATCCACACGCCCGGTGAGACCCGAGAGAACATCGCGGTCTGGTTGCCAGACAAGCGCGTGCTGCTTTCTGGCGATGATTTCTACAAGGCCTTCCCGACGCTGTACGCGATCCGCGGCGCCCGTCTGCGCCCGATCGATCAGTGGATCATCAGCCTCGATGCGATGATCGGGCTCGGCGCCGACTCCCTGGCGCCGGGGCATACGCGCCCGGTGCTCGGGAGCGACAGCGTGCGCGCGGCGCTGACCGCGTATCGCGATGGCATCAAGTCGGTCGTGGATCAGACGCTGGAGGGGATGAGGAGGGGCGAGCGGCCCGACGAGCTCGTGCAGCACGTTGCGCTCCCACCCGCGCTCGCGGCGAACCCATTCCTGCAGGAGTTCTACGGCACGGTCGCGTGGTCGGTTCGCGCCATTTATTCCGACTACGCAGGGTGGTTCGATGGCAATCCGGCGAAGCTGTTCCCGCTAGCGGAAGGCGAGCGCGCGACCCGCATGCTCGATCTGGCGGGTGGTCCCGAGCCGATGCTGGCGAAGGCGCGACAGGCGCTGGCCAGCAAAGACTTTCAATGGGCGGCGGAGCTGGCCGACTACGTGCTCGCAGTCGATAGCGCGCAGGTCGAGGCCAAGCGACTCAAAGCAGCGGCGCTCAGCGAACTGGGCGAGCGGCAGATCAGCGCGATCGCGCGGAACTACTACCTGTCCGCGGCGCAGTATCTGCTGAAGGACCTGCCGCCTCGGTGACCGGCACGCCTCGGGACTGATCAGGCGTCGCAATCAGGGTACGCTGGGTGACGATGGATAAACCTCAGGTCCTGACCGCGAAGGAGTTGCGCACCATCATGCCCCGCCTCACGGGCTGGAAACTGGTACGCAACAAACTCGTGAGGACGTTCGAGTTCCAGGATTTCGTCGAATCGCTCAGCTTCGTCAATAGCCTGGTCGCGTACTTCGAGACCGTCGACCATCACCCCGATGTGTACATCGCCTACGGAGAAGTCACCTTCGAGTTGACGCGATACGACCTCGGTGGCAGGGTGACGGATCGCGACGTCGAGGTCGCGAAGAAGATCTCCTCAAGTTACCGGGCCCGGGGCTGAGTGGCCTCCCTTGCCACACGGCGCCGCGCCGCCGACATACCGCCGCCGCCGAGTCGTGATCGTCACGCCCCGGAGAGCCCGGAATAGAGGATGTCGGCCCATGCCGTGGCCGGTTCCGACATGGGATCACTCGGTGGCAGGACGGACTCGACGAGCCACATCCGAGTGCGACCCGGATAGCCCGCAAGCGCATCGACAGCGTCCTGGGCGTCCTCCAGGGTTGCGCGCCACATGACAGCGCGGTCCTGGAACCTATTCGGCAGGTGGATCGCGACGAACCCGTCGCTGACCGCGAAGACCAGGCCCCAATCGTAATTTGGGTAGACGAAGCGCCAGCGCCGAACCATGGTCTACGCTGCCCTTCGTTCCCACTGCCGAGACGCTGGGGTCGTCCGGATGTCCGTTCGCACGGCGGGCACCATACGCCAGCCGACGCGCCGCGTCAATTGTCCTATGCGTCCTGACAAATCGCCGGGTGGACTGGCACTATGAGGCAGGGCGATCTTCGATCGGGTTTCGGAAGTTGGAGGCGCCGCCCGGATTTGAACCGGGCGCTGATTGTAATCGACGCGCCAGGCCTCGATCTTCGTTTTCGCATCCTCGATCGACGTGAATTGGTGGACGTTCAGGCACTCGTCCCGGAGCCGGCTGTTAAACGACTCGATGAAGGCGTTTTCCACGGGTTTCCCCGGCCGAATGAAATCGAGTTGCACGCCGCGCTGGTACGCCCAGTCCTCGAGGGCCCGCGACATGAACTCCGTGCCGTGATCGACCGTGATCGACAGCAGGCCGTGCGCCGCTGGCAACACGCGATCGAGCGCCTGGCCCACGGTCGCGCCCGACAGGCTCGAGGCGACCTCCAGGATCGGACTCTGTCGACTCCACTGATCGGCGACTGTCAGCACGCGAAACGGTCGCCCATCGGCCAGCGCATCGTGCACGAAGTCCATGCTCCAGCGTTCGGTCGGCCCCGCCGGGACGGGCGCCGGGCCGCGATGTAGGGCGATGTGCTTCCGCCGCCGCACGCGCATACGCAATTGCAGGCCATCCAGGCGATACAGACGGCGGACGCGTTTCTTGTTCACCGGCCAGCCTTCGCGGCGCAGCAGGACCCAGATGCGCGTGAATCCGAACCGCGGCCGTGGTGCGCCAACGCTCGAATCCGCGCCCGGAGCGGACCTTGGTCGTCTCGGGTGGACCGGCGATACCACGCCGCGCGGCTGAAGTCAGCCAGCTGACAGGCCCGCACGCAGCTGACCGCGAAGGTGCTCTGCACCGAGGCGGCCCGCTCGCGGCGCTGTGTGGGCCTCAGCCTTTTTTTCGCAGCGCCTCGGTGAGGATGTGTTTGTCGAGCGGCAGATCGGCGACCAGGCGTTTCAGCCGGGCATTCTCGTCCTCGAGTGCGCGGAGCTTCCGCAGCTCGCTGACGCCCAGGTGCGCGTATTTCTTCTTCCAGATAAAGAAGGTGGCTTCGCTGACCCCGAGCTGTCGGCAGACATCAGCCGGCGGGGATCCGCTCTCGACCTGGCGGAGGGCGTAGGCGATCTGCGCTTCCGTGAACTTCGACTTCTTCATGGTCTCTCCTCGGCTGAGGACCGTCCGAAGCCGCTATCTTGCTCTAGTTTCGCCTGCCCGCGTTTTCGGGGAAGACGTCAGTCAACAGCATTCGCGGACACCCCGGTCACTTGACGTGCTCCTGGCTCTTGACGTAGCGCGCGATCTGCTCGGCGGTTGCGAACCACACGCCCGGCTTCGCCTTCATGTAGGCAATCAGCCGGTCGAGCTCGTGCATCGGCGCGCGGTGACCAGTGACGTGGGGGTGCAGCGTGAGCACGAACATAGTGCGCTGATCGTACGCGCCGTCGAACTCCTCTCGGTACAGCTGAAAGAGCTGCGACGGGGACGGCATGGTGCCACTCCGCCCCAGGTACGGCGTCTCAGTCAGCGTCCAGTCGATGGCGAGCTCGACAAGCCCCGTGAGCTCGCCGTCGGACATGATCTCGTAGGGCTCGTCCATCGACATCAAGCTGCTGTCGTAGAGGAAGCCGCTCTTTCGTATCAGGCCGAGGGTGTGGGCGCTGAACGCCCACGCGGGCGCCCGGTAGCCGACCGGCCTCTTGCCGATGGCCTTCGTGAGGTAGTCGAGCGCCTGGTTCATCAGCCGCTCTTCTTCGGCCTCGTCGTCGAGGGCGGTGAGCGACTCGTGAATCCAGCCGTGCACTCCGATCTCATGGCGCCCGCTCTTGAGAATGGACGGAATCTGCTCCGGGTGCAGAAGGGCGCTCACCGCCGGAATGAAGAACGTCGCCGGCACCTGGTGGCGGTCGAGCAGTTCCAGAATGCGCGGCAGGCCACTCTGAGCCCCGAAATCCGCAGCGCTGAGCGTGGTCGGGGAGGTCTCCCCGCGCGCCAGAAGATACGACTCGTTGTCAACGTCGAAGCTGAGGCACACGGCCACGCGCGCGTCGCCCGGCCACGATCGCGGCGTCAGCTTGCGCCCCACGCGTGCCGTCGCGACGGCGTGCCGAAGCTGCTCCTCGGTCCAGCGCGTGCCCGGCTGCGAATTCGGATTCCGCGCCTGCGCACGACCCGCCGCCGGCGCCAGCAGAACACCGGCCGCCACGACGCAGGCGACGAGAATCAGACGGCGCATCGCAGAATCGACGCTCGACGCCCAGCCGCACTTGCCGCCGATCAAAGGCCGACGACGGTGGCCCGAAGAGCGGTGACGAAGATGTCCCGACGTAGTTCGGAAAGTTCGTGACGTCCAGGGCATTGAAAAGCCTCCGGGCCCTTCCAGGTCTTGTCCGAGATCTTCACCTGCTTCGTCAACGCCAGACAGGTTGAGGCGCGCCACTGGTGATCGGGCGCCACCTGCATCGTAGTCAGGCGGCAGCGCGGGAGGTCGAGTCGCGTTAGAAGAGATACCGAGCGCCCCACTGCGCCTGTCGCCCGTCCCTGGCCGAATTGCGGATCAGGAAGCTTGACGAGATGATGTTCGTGTTGATCGTGAACGGCTGGTAGTTCACGTGATTCGTGAGGTTGTACCCCTCCAGAAACAGCTGCAACCGGCGGGCCCCCCCGAGGTTGATGTCCTTGGTCAGACGCATGTCGATCGATACGAACGTGTCGAGATCCAGCAGCTTGCCGTCGATGGGCGGCAGACCCCTGGAGGCCCTCAGGTCGTTGATGATTTGCAGGGACTCTTGGACCTTCTCTCGTCCGACGCGGGTCGGCAGCCCTATCGGGCGATCGTTGGTCACGGCAATATCACCGTCCAGGTCGAAACCGGCCTGCGCGAGGATCGGTGAGCCGCTGATGAACTTGCCGATGCCGCTAAGCTGCATGGCCCACGGCAGCCGGCCGGCCGCCGACAACGTCAGGTTGTGGCGCTGATCGGTGTCATTGTACCCGCGCTCGTGCGGCGTACGCTGCGTGCCGCGCAATGTGCCGAAGAAGTTCACGCCGTCGCGGTAACTGCGCGACAGCGTGTATGAGATCAGTATGTTGTCCACGTGGCGGAACCTGGTGCGCAACTGCGTCTCTAGAGCGTCGTACCAGGTTTTTGTGAAGTTTTGCATCAACGTCACGGATGTAAAACCACTGACCGGACGCGGATTGCTCGGCCCGATCGCTCCCGACTCCGGCAGGTTCAGGTCCCGCCCACCGAGCTGGTGATCGCCGACATCGTGCACGTAGTCCACGTCGAGCGCGGTCACCGAGTTCAGCTGCCACCCAACCCCCACCGTGGCATTCAAGGAGTACGGGAGCACCGAATCGTCGGGAATTGCGAATACCGATCTCGCGCCCCCGGCGGCGATATAGTCGTCGAGGGTCTTGCCGCCGAGGACCGCGTTGATGTCCGGGTAGAACTGCAAAAGCTGTGGATCCAGAATCGTCACCGAGTTGCCGAGAAACGAGTTCATGGAAAAGAGCTGGAACCAGGGCCGGTTTCGGGTGACGTAATAGCCGTACCCGCCGCGCATCACGAGCTTGGCATCGCCACGTACGTCCCACGTGGCGCCGACGCGCGGCTGCAGGTTGTTGAAATCGTTGCCGCGGTCCTTGCTGATAAAATTTTCGATGCCGGCAAACATCGGGTTGTCGATGACGCTGGCGTAGAAATCATTGTTGCGCAGGTTGGTGTCGAGGTCGTACCGGATTCCCAGGTTCAATGTCACACGGCTGCCCACCCGCCAGGTATCCTGAGCGAACAACGCGATCTGCTTTGAGTCGTAGCTGCGCAACCCTGGCTGGCCGATGATGAACGAAATCGGCCACGTTGCCGGGTTGCTCTGGACGAACGGCGCGTCCGTGGTGAAGTTGAACCCGCCGTGCTCGTTGAAGTGCGACTCGAACTGCGTCGAGGCGAAGGCCAGGTCGGCCCCGAACTTCAAGTCGTGATTGGCCGCGTTGATGTACAGCGTGTCGCTGATCACCTTGCGGGTGCGTGGAAAGAACTGCGGCGAGATGCCCGACTGTCCGGTGGTCACCGAAGGGCGGCTCACCGCCAGGTCGAGCGAGTAGGGCGTATTGCCGACGTTCTGCTTCAGATAGTGAAAGCGGACAGTGTTCACCATCCGCTGCGAGGCGATCCAGCCCTCGTCGGCGACGACGCTGTGAGTGCGGCTGTACTCGTCGATCTGGTTCGAGTCGGACGAGACGTTCTGCGTGCGCAACAGCTTCTGGTCGTCGAAGGCGTATCTCACCGACGCCTGGTGCCGTTGGTTGATCCGGTGGTTGATTTTCGCGTCGGCCAGATGGTTGCCGGCGCCCGCCGCAAAGGTCCCGTTCTGCTCCGCCGCGAAGGGGTTCGTGGCGGGCAGGGCGATGATCTTCACGGTGTCGAGGTTGCTGTACTCGTATGCGCCGAAGAAATGGGTCCTGTTCTGCACGATCGGCCCGCCGATAGACCCGCCGTACCGCTGCTGGTCGAACGGCGGCTTCTCGGTCGCGAACGCATTCGTCGCGTTCAACGCCCGGTCGCGCCCGAAGTAGAACCCGCTGCCTGAGAGCTGGTTGGTGCCTGACTTGCTGACCACTGTCACGACTGCCGCGAGGGCGTTCCCGTACTCCGCATCGAACTGGTTGCGGAACACTTTGAATTCCTGGACGGCTTCCTGCGAAAAATTCATCGTGGTGCTGCCCCAGATGACATCGTCGACGTCGCCGCCGTCGATGATCGTCGTGAAGCCATTACGCTGATCCCCCACGCCGCCGAACTTCGTGGGATTGAAATACTGCGTCCGGCTGTTGTCGGGCCCAGCGCCCGGCATCAGCTGCGCGAGCTCGAGGAAATTGCGACCGAGGTTTGGCAGGGTCTGCAACTGCTCGGGCACTACGATCGAGGACTGCTGGGACTGCGAAACCTCGATGACCGGTGCCCCCCCGGTGACGGTCACGGTCTCCTGCAGCGTCGCGACCGTGAGCTGGAAATCGATGGTCGCATCGGCTCCGACCGACAGGATCAGGGACCGTCGGACCGGCGCAAATCCAGCGAGCTCGGCAACGATGTCGTAGGGCGCGGGCTGGAGCGCCACTGCCCGGTAGCGACCCTCGCCCCCTGTGATGAGCACCTGCGAAATCCCGTTTGCTGTGTTCGTCACCGTGACCGTGACACCAGGCAGCCGTGCGCCGGTCTCGTCCGTGACGACGCCGCCGACATTCGCTGTGGCGACCTGGGCCAGGGCCCGCGGCGCCGCGAGCACCCCTATCGTGCTGAGGGCCAGGACGATCGCCGCCAGGGTGGCCGGCCTGATTCGAACATAGGCAGAGTAGCTCTTCATCACGTCCTCCCTGGCACTAGCGCGTCGAGCCCTCTCCTGCCCCCTTGACGACCGACGCGATCTGCGCTGCTGTCGCGAACCAGACGCCGGGTCTGGTCTTCATGTAGGCAATGAGGTTTTCCAAATGCACGATGCGTGAGCGATGTCCGATGACATGGGGGTGCATCGTGAGCATCAGCATCGTGCCTTCCTGATAGGCCCGATCGAACTCGTCCCTGTACACGCGAAAGATCAGATCCGGTGACGGCAGCGATCCGGCCGACCCAAAGTACGGAGCGTCGTCCAAGATCCATTCGATGGGCAGCTCGATCAGCCCCGTGGGCTGACCGTCCGCCATGAGCTCGTACGGCTCGTCCATCGCCATCAGGCTGCTGTCGTAGATGAATCCGGCTTTGCGGATCAACCCCATGGTGTACTTGCTGAAGGCCCAGGAGGGCGCGCGGTAGCCAACCGGCCGCGCGCCGGTCACCTTGGTGAGGTAGTCGATCGCTTGGTTCATCAGCCGCTCTTCCTCGGCCGCGTCGTTCAACTCGGGCAGGTTCTCGTGAATCCAGCCGTGGACGCCCACCTCGTGACGCCCCCGCTTGCCGATCTCCTGGACCATCTGGGGGTGCAGCATCGCGCTGACCGCGGGAATGTAGAACGAGGCGGGGATCTGATTCCGATCGAGGACGTCGAGCACGCGCGGCAGCCCTGCCATTGCGCCGAACTCGCCGGCCGAGAGCACGGCCGGGGCGGTGGTACCGCGCGCGAGCGTGAACGATTCGTTATCCACGTCGAACGACAGGCAGACCGCGATCTTCGCGCGGTTCGGCCAGCCCGCCGGCGTGAGTTTCCGCCCGGCTCGGACCGGCGCTACGGCGCTGTAGAGCTGCTGATCGGTCCACTTCGTGCCGGGCTGGGCGGGTACCGACGGAGACGCGGACTGGGCAGCAGCCGGCGCCCCGGTCGGCTCCTGCGCAGTGCAGGCTGCTGTGAGGATCACCGGACCGAGTACCGAGACCAGACCTCGGAGATGAAACCGCTTGAAAACCATGATGCACCTCACGTGCGCGGGTTGCGGCTTTACGGTTCGCCGGGCCGACAGACACTAAGGCTGAGAGAGTGGGCACCGTCTGGCACCGTTTGATCACGTGAAGGCGAACGGTGACCTGGTAAGCCGGGGGAGAGGTTCGCTCGGGTGGTGACCTGCGCGACCATTCGCAGCAACCGGGAACGCGGCACACAACGCACTATCAGGAAGGTCTGGGGTCTCGGCCGCGTCCCGCAACTACCTGAGAACGTCATGACGAACCTCTTGCGCCGGACCGCCGGGGTAGCGGAGCAGAGGCCGGCGCGGTTTGCCAAGTCGAGCCAGCGTTGTCTCGAAAAACGCCCCAACGATGCGCCACAAAACGCGGGTTGTCAAGGAGGGTCGCGCGCAGAGGAGATCGCCCTCACGCAGTGCACGAACGCGCTACTGGGCGAACTCCGCGCGAGCAACTCGCGCGTCCGATAGAGCGTTGCGAGTGTGGCGCGGCTCGATCCCAGACAGGAGTGACGCCACGTGCCCCACGACTTTCACCTGCGCCAATCGCCTCCTCTTAGGGAAGTTCATCAAGCGCGAGCGCGATCTGTCTTCGGATCTCGTCCACTCGGTCGGTCATGTGCAGCACTCCACCGATTGTGGAACGCGGTTGGAAATCAGCCGTCAACGTCGCAAGCAGCTCCAGCGACAGGGCCGGTTTGAAATCGCGGCCGGCAACCCGCCCGGCTCGTCACGCGGCACTCGAGTCGCGCGCCTCGAGAATGCCATGGTGCGGCACCTATGGATCGTCGCGGTAGTCATCCCGGCGCCGGCGCTTCATATCCCGCATCGGAGTGCGTTTCACGGCTCACCATGTGGCGGCTCTCACCTTCGACTACACGTCGGTGAAAATCTCAGGGAGAACGAAGAATCGCGAGGGACGAGTCTTCCCCATCACCGACGACCTCCGTCGGGTGTTCGATGACCAGCTCATCAAACGCCAGCAGGCGCAGAGGACTGGACATATGGCGGCATGGGTGTTCTTTCGCATGATGGCTGAGGGCCGGAGGGGACCGAAGCGCCCGCAGCCTATCAAAGCGTTTACAAAGGCGTGGAAGGCCGCGTGTGTCGCGGCTGGCTGTCCGGGTCGCATCCCGCACGACCTGCGCCGCACGGCCGTCCGAAACATGGTGCGCCGCGGCGTGCCGGAGCGTGTGGCGATGAAGCTCACTGGACACAAAACAGCGTCGGTCTTCGCGAGGTACGACATCGTCTCGGATGGCGACCTGCGCACCGCCGCGGATCGCCTTTCGGGGCTCACGGGGACAATTCAGGGACAGTCGGGGACAACCGCCAGGTACGACGGTGGCGAAACCACGCTGATTACCTTAGAAGAATTGGAGGCGCCGCCCGGATTTGAACCGGGGATGGAGGTTTTGCAGTCCGACGGCTCGGGAAAATGACTGATTTTGCTGAGACAAGTGTGTCTGGCTCGACTGACCGTAACGCAACCGTCACGGGATCGAGCCTGCCTGTACCGAGGAGAAGGGGGGGGTCGGGGAGGCGAATCCTAAGACGCGGTTTTTTCCGTTGCGCGTCGATGGTGCCGAGACGGGCGGCTGTCCGCCGGTGTGGCACCGGTCCGCACGCCGACTTGATTCATGCAGACCCCGCCCATCACCAGCCCGCCCGGCCCCGAGAGTGCCCCGTCTGCGTCGGCCAGTCGAGTCCTGGGCGCAATCGACGACGGGGGCCGGTATCGGTCGGCAAGGCCAATGCGCCGCGTTCGGCTTGCCCTGCCCCGCGTTCGAGACACGGGCAAGGCTGCGCCGACGATCTTCGAGTCCGGGCAAGGGCCACCGGTCCGGAACGGACGCGGCGCTGAGCACACCGCCGCCGCCCTCAGCCCTCCGGGTAACGCCTGGGGTAACCGGGTCCGGCCATCGGGTGCGCGTGGTCGCCGGACAGGACGGCGACGTCACCGTAGCTCTCAGATCTGCTCCCCTTCTGCCGTTGGTTTGCCCCCGTGGCGGCCACGAGCTTCCTCGCGGCGGATCTCGCCGGGCTAAGTGCTCGCGACTGTGGAACAGAGGATTGCATGACTGGACAACTGTCCTGGACAGCATTTGGACATGTCCAGCACCAGGACTGGACGGACAGCCCCTTCTTTAGAAGGGCTGTCCTGTCCGGTGGGGTCGTCCGGTGCCTATTTCATCGGAAACCCGGCGTGGAGCACAAGCTGCCATCGCCCATCTCGCTTCACGTACGTGCGGACCATCCGGTTACGACCGCCGTTCGTGGCGCCCACCACGGTAGCGGCGTCGCCATAGACCTTGATGTCCGCCTGCTCCAGTGTCGGCACGCCTTCGGCGGTCGGAATGGCCTTCAACCGATCCTGCTTACTCCAGATGCTGCCGTCTGCGTTGACCCACCGAAGGTCGTCTGCAATGAACCGCTCGTAGGCTTTGACATCCTTGGCGGCGGCAGCCGCGCGAGCGCCGTCCATCACCTTCCGCACTTCGCTCGCAGCATCCTGCCGAGCGCCGAGCGCGACTGCACCCAGCAATCCCACGACGAGAGCGACTACGACGCGACGAGTGAGGATACGCATCGATCTTCCTCCTCGGAGTCGGGCGACTCCATTGACCGAGGGCTAGCGCTATTTCGCGGTTCGTGGCGAGACGTGGACGCTCGCTGCTTTCCACTGGCCGTTCTGCTTTACCCAGACAGCCGTCACTGTCGTCGGTTCCCCCTGCGGGTTCGTCGCCGAGGTCGTTTCGATCACGGTGTCGCCATAGACACGGACTTTGTAGTCGGCGGGCAGTGGGGGTTCCATCCCTGGCTTGCCGCCTTTGATGAGAGCGGCAACCTCGGACTTTACATGCACAGCGCCATCCGGCGTGACCAAGATGAAATCGTCCGTGACGTACAGAACCCCACGCTTGCCCGTCAGCGCTGAACATCGCCTTCATGGAGCTATCTCGGGTCTTCTTCCAATCGGCGGGCGGGCCGCTCTGCGCCGAGGCCAACGAGGCGAGGCAGGCGAACGCTACAGCAGTCAACAGCATACGCATAGAGACCTCCTCCCTGTCTGCGCGAAAAGCTATCTCAACGGCAGGCGCATTCGCAAGATGTCAGGCGCTGGGCGGCGTCTCGAGTTCGGAGTCCTGCACCCAGCCCTTCGCCAGGAACAGCACCCGCGTGTCCTCGGCCAACTCGGCAGGCGCGCCTGCCAGGCCCTGTGGGATGCGATTGCGGCCGAGTACCGCAGCGCCGAGAACACCCCTCCGGCGGATGACGACGTGCCGCCCGCACATCCAGGTGACTAGATGGGCGGTTTCCTAGACCGGCTCGACCAGAGGCGCGCCATCGCCACGAGGCGAGCGATGAGCGTGAACGGTTCGATTCTGGCGACGGCAAGGCTGGGATGTGGCATCGGTGGCGGACGGCGGACAGGAAGCGTGACGGGAGCGTCGAGACCTCTGCGGTGCGGGTCTCGCCGGCATGATCGAGAACGCGAGCATTTTCCCGCCGGCGGGATCAGCCACCGGCAGCAGGGGCCACGGGACGCACCCCGGTCAATCGCTCTACTGGACCCGAGGCGATCCGATGTCGGCGGTGCCCAACTGACTGGCCCTCACCTGCTCCGCTGAGAAGATCGACGCCGACTCGCTGATACGGAAGGGGCTGAGCACACCGCCGCCGCCCCCCAAGCCCACGGGGTAACGCCTGGGGTAACCGGGTGCCGCCTTCCGGTGCGCGTGGTCGCCCTCGGGACGGCGGACGTCACCGTGGCTCTCGGACGTGCCCCCCCTTTGCGGTGGTTTTGCACCCTTGGCGGACACGAGCTTCCTGGCTGCGGATGTCGCCGGGCCAACTGCTCGCGACAGGTGCCGGTTCGGAACGGCGACCGTGTTCGGTGCGCCTGCGCGGTCCGAACGGTGCGCGAGGTCTGATAACCGTGCTTCTGTTCACCTCCCCGCGCTTATCGTGACTATCGTCCGAGCGCGGTACGTTCAAGCTAGCGCGCGGTCATAGGTCCTCCCTTTCCGCCTCGAGTGGGCGGCCATTCACAAGTCGAATACATCGGAAGCGCAGACGCGAGTCCATTGGACCATGGTATGGGTCCACGAGGAATCCTCATCGCATGGGTGATCGCCGATCAGCAGTCTTCACGTCACTGCCAGATAGACGCCCCCCCTGCATGCGCAACCCGACGTCGAAACACAGGTTGCTCTTCGACCGCTTGTTGATCCAGCAGGCAAAAACCGGCGCCCGACGGTTCGCGATCGAGAACGGCAGCGATGCGCCAACCAGGAACGACAACGCCGGCTGAATCAGGTGGTGGAGCGAGCGAGGCGGCCCGCGCAACCGGAGGTGTCTCAGGCAACGACGCCGTCACGGGCGGGCCTCGTGGCCCCTCTCGACGGCGCGCGCCGTCCGGGCGTTGACTCGAGCGGCGATGGCATCGCGCTCCAGCCGGATCGTGGCGACGGCTGAGACAAGACGACCGGCGACGCCGGCATCCTTCAATCCTGTCCCGCTCATCAAGCACAGTACGCGATCGGCGGGTCCGACGACACCGTCACCGACCAGCCGCTTCAGAGCGGCGAGCGTGGTGGCCGCGGCTGGCTCTACGAACAGGCCCTCGGTGTTCGCCAGGGCCGCCTCCATCGCGAGTGTCTCCGCGTCCGGCACCGCCACCGCCGTGCCGCCAGAGTCGCGGACCGCTGGCAGCGCCACATGGGCGTCGAATACTACGTCGTCGGCAATCGCGCCCGCCACAGTGTCCATCCCGGGCCAGCGCGTGGCCAGCGCTTCCTGCGCCGTTCGATCCAGGCGGATCGCGTCCACGAACGGCGCGCAGCCGGCGGCCTGCACGCCGACCAGCCGCGGCAGGCGGGACACCAGGCGGAGCGCGCGAAGATCGAGGAACCCACGCCAGACGCTGCCGATGTTGCCACCGCCGCCGACCGGCACGATCATCCAGTCCGGCAGGTCGAACGAAAGCGACTCAGCGATCTCGTAGGCGATCGTCTTCGCGCCCTCGAGTGTGAACGGATTGTAGATGGCCGCGGTCGAGACCAGGTACCAACCGAACTCGTCGCACGCCCATTGCAGCAACTCGAAGATGTCGCTGGGCGAATCGTGGTCGATGCGAAACACCTCCGCGCCGTACATCTGCGCCTGCAGGATCTTCTCCGGCGGCGCGCTGCGCGGGACGAAGATCTTCGCGTCAAGTCCGGCTCGCGCGGCATAGGCTGCGGCCGCGGCGCCGACGTTGCCAGACGACTGCACGGCGACCACGCGCTTGCCGAGCTCGATGGCCCGCGAGACTCCGACCGCCAGCATGCGGTCCTTGAACGATCCGGTCGGATTGCGCGTCTCGTCCTTCAGCAGGAGCGTGCCGACGCCGATCGACGCGCCGAGTCTCGGCGCCGCCAGCAGCGGCGTGTTCCCTTCGCCTAGCGACACGACGGCGCGGCGATCGCGGACGGGCAGAAGGTCGAACCAGGCCCACACCCCCGGCAGGTCGCGATTGCGCAGCATCGCCGGCGCCCGCCCGGCCATCGGGCTCAGATCGACGTCGACGCGAAACGGTCCGTCGCACGTCGCGCAACGCGTCGCGTCGGCGTCGGTGCCGTGCTGCCGTCCACACCATGCGCAGTGCAGCGTGAACTTGTCGGTCACGCCGGCGGCCTTCGCGAGCGGATGTAGAGCGGCACGCCGATCGCCAGTAAGCCCAGGCCCATCAGCGCACTGCGCGCCGATTCCATCAGGGTGTTGACCACGAACGCGAACGACACGACCGCGAACACAATGACGGTCAGCGGATAGCCGGATACGCGATAGGGCCGCTCCCACTCCGGATGCGTGTGCCTCAGGACCATGACCGAGAGCACCACCATAGTGAAGAAGATCCAGTTCGCAAACTGCGACATGGTGATGAGGTGCTCATATCCACCCGTCAGTGTGAGGAGTCCCGCCCAGGAGGCGAGCGCCCAGATGGCGTTGGCGGGCGTGTGGTATCGCGGATGAATCGCGGCGAGCGCCGGAAGCAGCTGCCCGTCCCTGGCCATGGCGAAGAACACGCGCGGCCCGGCCAGCACGTTCGCCGAGATGGCGCCGACGATGGAGCACAGGATGACCACGGTGATGAGCGTTGCGCCGAGCGGGCCGATCATTGCCGACATCGCGTCGGCCGCCACCCGACCGGACGAGGCGATGCGAGGTTGCCCGAGCACGAAGATGTAAGCGACGTTCGCGGCCACGTAGACCAGCACGACGACGAAGATGCCCAGAAGGATGCTGCGCGGCACGTTGCGTTGCGGGTTGTCGATTTCGCCGGCCACGAAGCCCACGAAATGCCAGCCGTCGTAGGCGAAGAGCGTCGAGACCATCGCCACGCCCAGGGCCGACATGACACTGGAGGACAGCTGCGCCGGCGCGAGCGGCAGGAAGTGCGCCGTGTCGCCGCGTCCGGTGGCGATGGCCAGACCGACGAGGCCAGCGAGGCCGGCCACTTTGAGCACGGTGAACAGGTTCTGCACGCCTGCGCCCTGCTTCACGCCCCTGGCATTGATGAACCCGAGGCCGAGGAGGACCGCGATACCGAGCGACTTCTCCTCCCAGAGTGTCAGCGGCACGAACTGTTTGAGATACAGCAGGAACGCGCTGCTCAGCGCCGCGAGCGATCCCGGAATGACGACAAGCATGATCGTCCAGCCGTACAGGAACGCCCAGAACGGGCCGTAGGCCTCGCGCATGTAGACGTAGAGTCCGCCGGACTGCGGCAGCATCGTCCCCAGTTCGGCGAGCGCCAGCGCCCCACAGAGCACGAGAAGTCCGGAGAACGTCCAGATGAAGAGGACCAGGCCAGGCTCGGGCACATGTCGAGCGATGAGGCTCGGGACGACGAAGATCCCCGAGCCGATGACCCCGCCCACGAGCAAGGCGGCGCCGTCGAAGAGCGTCAGCTTGCGGGGCAGCTCGCTCGGAGCCGTTGGGGGCGCCACGGGGCGCATCATATGCGAAGGGAGTCGGCAACAGCGCCGGGCGGCCACCTCACCAGGCGACGTTCATGCCACGTCCGCAGGCCCCGTGGCGTGTCCCGAGAAGTTCGGGCGCCCCGTTCAGGTCTCTGACTAACTTTAGGCGCCTGACTGCGGCCCGTACCCGCCGGTCACCTATAATGCCGGACCAATTAGATGCCGCTCACGCCGGGATCGACGTTCGGCAGATACCAGGTCCTGTCGGTGCTGGGGACTGGCGGCATGGGCGAGGTGTATCGGGCGCACGATACGAAGCTGGGTCGCGACGTGGCGCTCAAGACGCTCCCCGCCTCGGTGGTCCACGACACCGAGCGACTGGCGCGCTTCGAGCGTGAAGCGCGGACGCTCGCTTCGCTCAATCATCCCCACATCGCGCAAATCTACGGCTTTGAACAATCTGGGGACACGTCCGCGCTGGTCATGGAACTCGTCGAGGGTGACGATCTGAGCGTACGGATCGCGCAGGGGCCGCTGCCTCTGGAGGACGCGCTGCCCATCGCCCGTCAGGTAGCGGAGGCGCTGGAGGCCGCGCACGAGCGCGGCATCATCCATCGCGACCTGAAGCCCGCCAACATTAAGGTGCGGCCCGACGGTGCGGTCAAGGTGCTCGATTTCGGACTCGCGAAAGCGATGGAACCACGGTCAGCAGGTGGAGATGGCGAGGCGAGCCCGACACTCTCGCCGACCATCACCTCCCCCGCGATGACGATGCGCGGGATGATTCTGGGCACCGCCGCCTACATGTCCCCGGAGCAGGCGAAAGGTAAGCCCATCGATGTCCGTTCGGACATCTGGGCGTTCGGCTGCGTGTTCTACGAGATGCTGACGGGCCGCCGCGCGTTCGAGGGCGAGGACGTGAGCGACACGCTCGCCGCGATTCTGCGGGGCGAACCCGATTGGACGCGGCTGCCGGCGCTGCCCTCCGCACCGCACACGCTGCTCCGCCGCTGTGTGGAGCGCGACTGGCGCCGACGCATCGGGTCGATGTCCGTCGTGCGCTTCGTGCTCGACGAGCCCACGGTCGTCGCACCGTCGAGCGCAGGCGCCGCACCGGCCCGGCGAGGAGCACGTTCCCGAATCCTGGTCACCCGACGGAAAGCACCTATCGTTCGGCACAGGGCTCGCCGGTGGGACCGACTCCGCGCTGTGGATGCTGACATTGGCCGACAACACCACGGCGCCCTTTCGGCGGCGTTGTGTCCACGGCACCGATAGGGTCGGCGTTCTCGCCGGACGGTAAGTGGCTGGCGTACGGAAAGGCGACCTTGGGCGATACCTCGGACGCCAACCGGGGCGTCTTCCTTCAACCCTTCCCCGCGACCGGCACGCTCTATCCGGCGCCGCGCCAGATCGTGGACTTCCATCCGGCGTGGTCCCGAGGAGGCAACAATAGCGAGCTCGTGTTCACCGCCTCGGCCATCGACAGACAGATGGTGGCGGTGCGTGTCGCCACCTCGGGGAGCGTCACATTCGGGCCGCCCATGCGGTTTCCCGCGAGCGTCACCGGCGACCGTGTGGCGGCCGAGCCGCGAGCGTGGGACATCCTGCCCGACGGCCGATTGATCGGCATCGCTGCTGCGACCGACGACGCGGCGCCAAGCGCTTCGGCAGAGATACGCCTGATCCTGAACTGGTTCGAGGAACTGAAGCAGCGCGTTCCGGTGAGATAGGCGCGGGAGGTCGCGCTGGGCTCGGGCCGGCCGTGTGTGCTCGGCTCCTTTGCTGAACACGCGCGCCACCAACGAATCACTATTGACGGGGGGATGTGCCGGCGACTCTCATGACCATTCCTTACATCCTGAACGAGGGCACCAAGACAGCGTTTGGTGGCGGCCGCGCCTCTGGGGAACTTCACCCTGGCAGTGGAGGACCCCAGCACTTTCGGTTCGCGCCTGGCCGGTACGACGATGCCACACCGAGGAAGCCGGATTCGCCGGCCCTCGCCTGGCGACAAGACCTCGATGATCGCGTGGCCTCACGCACGGTGGCCGGCTACCGTCGAGCGCGCGGCCCGTCAGAATGCCTCACCATCGTCGTCGGCGGCCGCCGCGTCGGAGTCGGACGACTGCCGGATTCCATGCGGTCGGGCCGTCGCGCGCCACGAGTCGATGCCACACGGCCTACGGCACGACGATGGTGACTTCGTTAGAAACGAAGCCTAGTCCGAGCGCACTCGTGGCCACGATGCGGACGTAATAGGTGCCGGCCGGTACGCCGGGGGCGACGAACGCGAGCGGCGCGGACGGCAGCAGGAGCACGGCCGCATTCGACAGGCCGGGCGCGGTGCCTGCCTGGAGTTGATAGCCCGTCACCGCTGCGCCCGTGGCCGGCAGTGTCCAGGCCAGGAAGACGCTCCGGTCGCCTCCGACGCTGCTGGTGAGGACGGGCGGCCCTGGCGGCGGCGGGCCGACCACGACGCGCAGATCGGGCGTGGGCGGCCCCGTCCCCGACGCATTGCGCGCGCGCACGCGCACGTAGTAGCTGCCGTTGGGGACGGGGGCGTGAGGAAGCTCGTCGCCGCGGTGCCCGTCGCAAAGTTCGCGAGATCGGTCGCGCCCACGGCGGTGCCCGCCTCGAGGACATAGGTGCCAACGGGCGCGACCGCGGCATTCGCGGGCGCCGTCCAGGCGATCACGAACGTGTTGCCGGTCACGGTGGCGCCGAGGCCCAGGGGAGCCGTCGGCACCGGTGTTGGCGCCACCACCACCACAATCTCGTTGGACGGGACCGTCGTCCCGGCGACGGCCGCTATGACGCGCACGTAGTAGGTGCCATCGGGGGCCGGCACCTGGACGGAGGTGCGGACGCCCAGCGGCTGGGCGGCGATGGGTGCCCCGTCTGGCGACAGGCTGGCGACCACGGTGTAACCCGTCGGCGCCGGTCCCGTCGCCGGCGCGCTCCACGAGAGCGTCACGTCGGGCCGCGTCACCACGGCGGGCAGCAGCGCGGGCGCGGCCGGCGCGTGGGCGTACGCGGCCCGGACGATCACGTTCGAGAGCTGACCGGACATCCAGATGGCGACCGCCGCCCCAGCATCATTCATCCCGACATGCACGGCGACAGCGTTGAACGCTGACGGATCGAGATCGACAATACCCGTCCACGCCGCCGCACTGGCGCTGTAGAACGACGCCTGCGCCGCGTATCCGCGAGCCCCGCCAAGATAGCGCGTACCAACCGGCGACGGCATCCCCACCGCTCGTCATCACGATCTTCGGATATTTGACCACCCGATTGCCGTCCGGCCCGGAGAGATCATGCGGGGCGCTCCAGGTCGCGGCGCTCGCGCGATACCGGGCGGTCTGCAGGATGTCGTTTCGGGTCCAGATCGCCATCGCGTTGCCGCTGCCATCCATCGCCACCTGCACATCGGTCGCGTGGCGCGTGCCTGGCCCAGACAGGTCGACGCTCGGGCCCCAGGTACCGGATAGCGCTGAGAACCGCGCTGTTTCGATGGTCGCAAACTGATTCGGATCCGCGTGGACAAGTTCCCAGGCCGCCATGGCGTTTCCGGCGGTGTCCACCGCGACGGCTGGGAAAACGACGCCCGTATCAGTGCGGGATGCCGACACCGTCGTGGTCAGGCCCCAGGCCCCGGTTGATCCCGTCCACTGAGCCGACTGGATCTCGCTTCGCCCGCTCGCCTCGATGTGCCCCCAGACCAAAAAGGCTCCCCCACCGGCCGCCACCGCGAGCACCGGCCCCCGCTCAGGGGATCCCCGCGGGTGCCGACAGGTCCGGGCTCGGCGTCCAGACCCCGGCCTGGCCGCTGTAGCGCGCGGCTTGTACGACGCCGTCGTTCAGGCGACGCCAGGCGGCAAACGCATTGCCCTGGGCATCCATGGCCACGGTCGGCAGACCGGCGGGTTGCTGAGGGGAGGACAGCGTCGCCGGGGCGCTCCAGGTACCCGTCGTCACGGAGTACAGCCCCACCTGGACGTGGGAGACGGCACCTAATCGCCTTCCAGACCGCCACCGCATTGCCCACGGCATCCACCGCAACGTGTGGCTCTCCCGCGTACACACCTGGTGCCGAGAGATCGACGGCCGTGCTCCACGAGCCGGTTGCCGCATTGAAGCGGGCGGCGCGTATGACCGTGATGGGTCACTCCCCGCAACCCAGATAGCCAAGGCGTTTCCGCTCGCATCCACGACCACGTCTGATACGCCACCAGTCCGCCACTGACGTGGGCGGCGACCAGAGGCCTTGCGCGGTCGCGTTCCCGGCCGCTGCGGTGTGCAGCGCGCCGACGACAATCCCGATGACGACGAGCCGAGCGGAGTCCCTGCTCGAGAACACCGAGGACCTGCCTTTCTATGGGGCGTGAATCGGACGCGACTACTGGCGGAGGAGAGGAGTGATACGGCGCAGTATAGTCCAGGTGGGACTCGGCGAATGCCGTTAAAGTCGTCCTTCCATCGCCGACGATGGTGATGGCGGACGATGGACACCATGACCCACTGCCCCGTAACGGCCGTCGCCTGCATTTGTCGGCGGATTTCGAGCCGCACGTGGCGATGGAGCGGCTCGTCGCGATAGGAGCGCTGCGAGCCTCGCGCTCAGTGCCGTTGTCGTGCCCCGCGTCCCCGATTCGGGCCGTGCCGGTCCGCTCTGAGGGTGCCCCTTGCCACGTAGATCGCGACCGGGAGCACTGGCCGTCGGGCACGGGTTCGTTTAGCGCCTGTCATGCGTTATCTCTTTGACATTGCTCAATCGCGCGCCGCATTGCTGGGCGGTTTCGGTAAAGGGAAATGGCGGGTGTGATCCGCCGGCAACACGGTGACCGGCACTCTTGTGCCTAATGAGGTGTTGCCAAGCGGCCATCATTCGCCGATCTCGTTCGCCGTAATAGCCAACCCTCGGTTGTCGGAGCTATTAGCTCCCGGAGCGAACACGCATGCGAATCCCTCAATCGCCACCACGTCACGCTCACCGGCGTCATGGATCTGCGAAACCGTCGTTCGCCGTCGTCCTCCTCACGGTGTTCGCATTGGCTGGTAGCGGTTGCACGAGCCTGCATCCGATAGCCCTGGTCACGACGGGGGCGCCGGTGGCCACAGTCGGGATCAAGCCAGGGGACGATGTCCGCGTCACGATGCGTGACGGCCGGAAGGCGCGATTCACAGTGGAGAGCGTGGAGCCCTCGACCGTCATCGCCCGCGGCGGCACAAGATACGCGATGGACGAAATGACGACCTTGGAACGACGATCTTTCAGCGGCGCGAAAACCGCGGGCTACATCGCCGGGGTGGGTGCAGCGGCGTTTCTGATCCTGGTGGAAATCGCCGCCGCTTCGGGGGCCCTTGTGCCGTGTTGCTAGCAGGCTCACGCTGTGTCCATTGGCTTCAGGAAAACCGAGCCGCCGCCGCGGGAAGGCGTGGTGTGGTTGGTCGTGAAGGACGGCAAGCGCGCCCATGCGGCGATCCGGATGCTCGAGCACGGTGAGGCTCGCAAGGACACTCGCCGAGGCTCGGGCTGTAACCTTTCGAGGATCGGTCTGTATACGTGAATGGGCCACGCGCGCTGCTGGCCTCTTTGCAGGGAGCTACCGGTGCTGACACCCTCTATTCGACAGTTCAGTGTCCTTGGGATTCTGTCACTTCTATCCGCCTGCACTCCGACGACGCCAACCGGCCAACTTATTGAGAGAGAGCTGACGCGCCAGACCGAGGATGCGGTCCGGTCCGCGGCGGGTCCGTGGATGGGCCTCAATCCATCGATCACAATTCGGTTCTCGCTCACAGAAGCGCCAAATGGGCAACTGCAGGGTACCGGGCGGATGCGCGAGCCTAATGTGGAAGGCGACGTGCCGATTACCGTGTCCGGTACATACAACCGGCCGAACCTCTCATTAACCTTCGCGGGGATGGTGTTCGACGGGCACGACGTGTCGGGTACCTTCGGGCCCGAGGTGTACAACTCGTTCGCCGGCGTGAGTGGCACGCTGACGCTGACCGGTCAAAATTACGCGAGATCACTGTCTTTGCTGCTGCAGGAGGAGATTCCGTGAAGCGCGCGGCGCTCTGCGCGACAGTTTTAGGTCAGCATCGTCCTCGTCAGCGTTCGCTTCGATACAGGTGTCGGCTGGCAAGGTGCTTCGCAACGCTGACCTGGTGACGGGTGTGGCCGGCCCTCCGGGGCCGCCGGGGCCGCCGGGACCTCCCGGACTCCCTGGGCCGCAGGGCCAAAGAGTCGAGGCGACCGTTCAGCGGCGGGAAAACCGCGGTCCTCATCGGCGGTGTCGCCGGCGGCGCGTTTCTGGTCCTGGTGTATTCGTTGTATGCCACCACCATAGGCAAGCCAGGGTTAGGAGGATTTTAGGCGCGTGCCACGTTCATGAGGACACCTCGCGCTCGCGAATGAGATCGCTCGTTTCGGGGAGCGACGGCGCCGGCGCCACGCCTGCACTTCGAACTTGGTGGGCGCCTGAAATTGCGTCGGAGTTCAAAGTCGAACTGTTACGGGGGCGCCGGGCGACGTTCGCGGCGCGGGTGGAGCGGCTGCGTAGCGGGCGAAGATGCTCGCCCAAGCCGAGTTGTCCGCCCAGCGCGTCCTCGAGAAGATCCGGCGGCCTCGCGCACAGTGGCGGGTACCATCGAACGCGAGGCCCGTCAGCGCGCATCACCATCGGCGGCGGGGAAACCACGCCGGCGCATCGTCCATCCGACCGCAACCAAAGGAGCACTATGCGGACCATCCTCATCGTGGTACTGACCTGTCTGGCGTCCAATCCGTTGCGGGTGTTCGCCAGTGAACCGGCGGGCGGTGTGCTGATGGCCGCTGCTGTTCGTGACGTCACGCAGCTTGCCGCGAGCAAGCGTCACGCCGCTCAAGCCGGGACGCCACAACAGACGCCGTCGTCGGATGGGCACCCGGTGCTGATCGGCGCGGTCATCGGCGCGGGGGCAGGGGCTGTCCTCGGTTACTTTGGCACGTCCTGCAGCGCGCCCGCGCCGGATTATGAATTCGCCTGCCCCGGCACACCCAACAAAGGGGGTGGGGCGGTTCTCGGTGCCGGACTCGGATTCGGAATAGGGGCATTGATTGGCCTAGTTTTCAGGCATTAGCCGTACGCGTGGCCTATCGGTTGCCCCCCGTGGACCGACCCGCCGGCCCCGCTCCGAGCACGGAGGCCAATCGGGCCCCACGCCTTGCTTGTGGTGTGCCGCCGTACAGGCGCGGGGTCCTGCATAAATTGGCTAACCCTGCGTCAAGCGCGGTCTAGTAACCTGTTAGGCCGATCTTGAGAATGTTCCGACGTCTTCCGGGATTACCGTCGTCAGGTCCAATGGCCAAGACGATTCCAGCCGGCTGGGGGCACGGCGCACGAGAGGGTGTGGTCGTGGAGTTCCAATTGGCCGACGGATCGGTTTGGGTCGGCAACTTCGAGCCAGGGCTCGCCGGCGTTGATGACGTCCGGACACATCCGGGTGGCTCGCAGGTCTTGGTGACCGCCGGCGGCCAGTTGTATAGCGTGAATCCAACGTCGCAGGAGGCGGTTCGCCTCGCACCTGCAGTGTTCGGGGTTTGGGAGCTGTCGTCCCCACACCGCGTACTCTTCAACAACCAGGATCTGGAGTTTGTGTGCGTGGGCCGCGATGGTGTGGCCTGGGCGACGTCACGAATCTCTTGGGACGGCTTCCGGAATCTTCGGCTCAGCGACGAGACGTTGCAGGGTGAGGCATGGTCGCCAATCGAAGACCGATGGTTACCCTTTCGCGTGAACCTGGCGGACGGCGTGACTGTCGGTGGCAGCTATTCCGGCCCCGAGATGACGTTGGCCCATGACGACTTCGACCACGGGCCGGCCTAACAAGCCGCTGCAGCCGACGAGCGGCGGGCAGATCGAAGTAGAGTGAGCCTCGAGTTCGCCGCTCGCGGCTGAGCGGCAGATCGTTGGGCGGCATGACTGAGCGTCAGGCAACCATCCCGGAGGATCGACCACTCACAGCGCAGGAGGCTGAGTTCCTTCGCTGGCTTCTTGATCACGGAAACCCAGGAGCGGCTCGGTATCTCAGTGAGATCGGAAGCGTCCGGGTGGTGTCACGATGCGGTTGCGGCTGCGCCACTATCGACTTCGTTGAGGTCGGTTCTGCCCTGGACACTCTCTCAGAGCATCAGTGGCGGGATGTACAGGGACGTGTCTTCGGTGCTGCCGCGTACGCAGCGCGAGGCAAGCTCGCCGGGATTGAAGTGTGGTCAATGGACGGGCTCGCGACGCCGAGCTATCTGCCCCATCCGTCTTTGCTCACTCCCGGATGACGGAACATGCGTCCTTGTCTTCGCGGAGGCCCACAAATCGCGAATGTCGCAGATGGTCGTCGGCGGTCCACTCGACGAACTCGACCTGCGCGACGAGTACCGGCTTGAGCCACTGGCACTCGGCCATCTTCGCCTTCGTGAGACCCTGCCCCCATCGACCGCTCCGCGCCTCGGGCAGATTGACGAACGGGCACACGTCGGTCCGGAGCGCGCTGAACTTCTTGAAGAGCTGCGCCCGGACGGCCGGGGTGAAGCCGTTGCGCGTCCGCGCGACGTAGATCAGGTCGTCGCCGTCGTAGTACCCGAAGATGAGCGCGTCGAAGGTGCTGCCGCCCCGCGTGTAGCCCCCGATCACGAACTCCTGGCTGCGGTTCACGCGCATCTTCTGCCACGCGCCAGAGCGCAGGCCCGGCTCGTACGCGCTGTTCCGCCGTTTGGCGACCAGCCCCTCGAACCCCTGCGCCTTCACGGACGCGATCAACACGGGCAGGTCGGCGTCGAGTGCGGAGGCGTACCGAACCGGCTCCGACGAGCTTCGGCAACACCTTCCGTTCGAGCAGTGCCCGGCGGACCTCCAGCGGCTCGCGCATCACGTCGCGGCCGGCGAGCACCAGCACATCGAAGACGTAGTACACGACCGGGGCGGGCGCGGACCCGTAGTTCTGGAGCGCGTTGAACGACGGACGGCCGTCCTCGTCGAACGCGACGATCTCGCCGTCGATGACGGTGTCGTCCGGGAGCGTCGCGAGCGCGGCGACGACTGCTCGGATACCGGGCGCTGAAGTCCTTGTTGTTCCGGGACCGCAGGTGGACGGTGCCCTGGCGTTTGAAGGCGATGGCGCGGTAGCCATCCAGCTTCAGTTCATACAGCCACTGGTCGCTGGCTGGCAGGGCGTCGGTCCGCAGCAGCAGCATCGGATCGATGAAGCGTGCGGCTGCGCGGGGCAGCTCACGAGTGCGTGTCAGCGAGAACCGGCCGCGCACCCTCGGATCGTTTCGCGCCATCATGGCACCGATCCGATCATAGCGGCAGGCGCGCGATTCGCGGCTGAGCACCATCGCCGCCGAGCATGGAGGTCATCTCGTCGCGCCAGAAAGGGTGGTGCCGACGTGGGTGACGTGCGCGGACCTGCACACAACCACGTCGATGCACGGCTGCCAAGGCGGTCTAGTATCGCATCATGCCGATCACCGCGATTCGTGTGCGGTCACATGCGAGTGAACAGTGACGACACGCTGCATTCATGGTCTAGCGCCAGCGTCTTGCTCATGGTGCATCGCGCGGACTGCGAAGCCGCTTGAGGGAGGTGCATCTCTCGCGGGACGGCATTGTGTTCGCTGCCGGAAGAGAAGACCTACGCGGGGCAGCGTTTGTACTAGCTGTGCCATCACTCATCGCCGTGAGAAGGAACGGCTGCGAGGCAAAATCACCGGCAAGAAGCGTTCTTCGCTCAGGACGGTTTCGGGAGGCTTGCCGGGGCTGGGCAAGGGGCGATGAGGAAGACAGCGGACGGCCTAGCCTAGCCCGCTGCCGCACTTGACCGCACCGTAACCAACCCGCCAGAAGCGCTTATGACAGATCACGAACTCAGCAAGCTCCAAGAAATACTCAGCCGGCGCGCCCTGGTAGAAGCTCTGGCTTACTTGACTTCGCTTGATCAGCAGGGTCCAAACCGGGCGTCGGTTCAATACCACCTTGGGTTCGTCAATCGCCGGCTCAAGAAATTTGATGAAGCCGTGCGGCATTATGAGGAAGCCATTCGACTCGAGCCATTGACGCCCGCCTTTTTTCTGGGTCTAGGGATTGCGTTTCAACAGCAAGGCAATTACAAGGCGGCGTTGCGCGGCGTCGAGCGCGCAATCGAACTGCAACCAGACTATGCCAACGCTTGGAACAGCCTCGGATTGACCCACAAGATGGCTGGTGATCCGCAGTCGGCTCTGGCTGCTTACGAGCGCGCACAGGAACTGCTGGTTGCTGCCGCAAGTGCGAAGGTCAAGGTACGACGGCCAGAAGTGATCCAGACTCAATTGTGTGAGTCCGGCGAGAAGGGAATGCTCCTGACTAGTCAGTATTTTGGCGAGGTGAAGCAGGCTCTGGCGAGCTGACCTGCTATATGCAACCATTCTGAACAACATCGGTGGGTGTTACCTGGAACTCGGCCGGCCTAGTGACGCAAAGGGCGCGTTTATGGAATCAATCGAGTTCATTCCAGATGGCGCGTCTTACGAGCCTCCACATATGGGCCTGCGACGATGTGAAACGGCCACCTAGCGGGCGATTGCACCTGTCGGTGTTCGCAGTAGCATTCGGGGTAGATCGCCGGGGCATCCGGCCGGGATGCTTAGAGCGCGTAACAAAACCTCCGAAAGCTGACCCGCGTTGGCGAGGTAGCGTGAACGGGTATGGCCGCCGCGCTGCTTCCCGATCCATTGTGGGATCTTGTCGAACCGTTCTTGCCCACTCCACTACGTCGGCCGAACGGCGGACGGCCGCGCGTCTCTGATCGCGCGTGTCTCACCGGCATTCTCTTTGTCCTCCGCAGCGGCATCCCCTGGCAGATTCTCCCGCAGGAACTCGGGTGTGGATCGGGGATGACGTGCTGGCGTCGCTTGCGCGACTGGCAACAGGCGGGGGTGTGGGATCTGATCCACTTTGCGCTGCTGGATTGGCTCGCGCGCGACGATCAGATTGATTGGTCCCGGGCGGTCGTGGACAGTTGTTCCATCCGCGCGGTGTACGGCGGGGACCAGACTGGGCCGAATCCAACCGATCGGGCCAAGCGCGGAAGCAAGCGCCATCTGCTTTGCGACGGGCGAGGCGTGCCGCTCGCCGTGCGTCTGACCGGCGCGAATCGGAACGACTCGCAAGAAGCCCTGGCGTTGGTCGATGCGATTCCCCCGCTGCAGGGCGCACGGGGCCGACCGCGACAGCGACCAGACTGTGTGCTCGGGGATCGCGGCTACGATGCGGCTGCCATTCGGCGTGGCCTTCGAACTCGCCACATCGTGCCCTTGCTGGCCATGCGCCGCACCGAGCATGGGAGTGGCCTGGGTCGCTGGCGCTGGGTCGTGGAGCGCACCTTCGCCTGGCTCAGTCAGTTTCGCCGCCTACGGGTGCGATATGACAAGCGGGCCGACATTCACGAGGCGTTCCTGTCGCTCGGGTGCGCGCTGATTTGTTGGCAATCGCTGCGCAAGACATGGAGA
Organism: uncultured Acidobacteriota bacterium; assembly: GCA_963709325.1. Classification (GTDB taxonomy): domain Bacteria; phylum Acidobacteriota; class Vicinamibacteria; order Vicinamibacterales; family UBA2999; genus VFZN01. The sequence goes on from CAVPVV010000004.1 coordinate 274,132, forward strand.
ACCGCCTGAGGCCGATGCCATCGTTCCCGGGCGTCCATCGACCAGGTCGATGTATTTCTGCCGAAATCGCGTCATGCGGCTGCTTGGGGGCTCAGGGGGCAGGCGCTGGACATCAGTAAACGCTACGGCGTTTATCGCGAGTTAACGTTGCAAATGAGCCGCGCGCCGACGGCGACAGGATCGTAGAAGGCGCTCAGAGCGCGTCGGCTCCATTTGCGTGTTAGGCAGCGTGTCGCCACGGTGGATCGATCGCAGCGTTATTTTCCGAGTAATCCGATCGCCCACCCGGCGACGTTCAGCCAGGCATGCGTTTCCGACACGAGGACTCGAAGCGGCTGCGAGGCGATCACCGTCAAGCCGCCGATCAGCGTGACGCGATGCACGCGGCCGCGCGACACGATGTCCCAGATGATCATCGGCACGAGGAACAGATCCACACCGACGTCGGTCCTCGTCCACAGGGAAGCGCCGATGCCTGCGGTCATGTCAACGAAGGGCCAGCGAATGACCGCGGCATCCAGCAACCCGATCGTGGCCAGCAGCATGAAACGCTTGTGGCTCTGCGTATCGCGGCGCCTGGCGATGGCGAACACGACGAAGACCGCGAAGAGCCCCAGGTCCGTCATCGGGTAGACCAGGAATTGTTGCGGCGGGATCGGCACGCCGATGAAGCCGCCGGGACGGTGCGCGGCGATCAACGCGGCCATCGTGCCAACCACGACGACGACGGCCGCGAGGCCGGCGCCGAACCAGCCAACGCGACGATGCAGGTCGACGCGCCGGTTGGCGACGAGCACCGGCTGCACGACCAGCAGGAGCATCCACGCGGTGAAGCACACGCCATGCACGTAGAAGAAGAAGGGCTCCGGCGGCGCAAGCGAGGAAGCGTCAGGAAACCACCATTTCAGGAAGTACGTGCGGGCAAAACCGAGGAACACCGACGCCCCCACGATGAGCGACATGCCGATGTAGAAACGCCGCTCCGCGACCGAAGGGTGACGAGTGGTAATGAGTGTCGTCATGGTTGACGGATACGCAGCCTAACCAACAGTAGGACGACCAGCATATCTCGGCCGACCTGGCGAGGCCCGCAGCATAACGCGAATCCAGCGGAGAATCGGAATCGTCGAAAAGTGTTGAACGGATTGGGGTTGGTGCGGACTGGACGACAGTCGGCGCGGAATTAGGCTGGTCTGCATAGCGTCGGCTGAGGTCTGCAGCCACGCGTATCCCGCTTGTCCGTGGTGCTCAGTCCTCATAAGTCGCGAAGTGGCGAGCGACCTACCAGCTGCACAGGTCAACCCTATGGCGTTTCTCGCGATTTGACGTCTCGGCTTCAGCTGCGGCGGTGTGGGGATGACTGTTGCCGGCGTCGACAGCAAGCCGTGATTAGGCTCTATCTACCTATGTGTCTCGATCCTCGGACCACCAGAACACGTCGAGGTGCACCGGCCGTAGTCTTCGTGCCCTGGCGATCCGGGTTGCGACGACTTGGTACTGCGCGCTGACTTCTGGAGTCAGCCGTCCGACGCCAGGCCACGCCGGCAACGCGGTGCCCGCGTCGGACTCACGGAGCTTCTCGCCAGTGATGGAGTCGAGAGGTACCTCGCAGAACGGCTCGATCTCGCCCAGGCTGTACATTGACCGGAGGTGTGCGCTGTAGACGCAATCCCGGATGTATATATTGAGGAGCTTCCGCGCCACGCCCCACCGTCGGCCGCGTGCTGGCAGAGCAGCTTGCAGGCGAATCGTTTCGCGATCAAGCGCCCTGATGAACATCTCGCGGTTGCGTGCTCTGAACGACCGCAGAGAGAGTTGCCCCAGGAACCGCCGAGCAGCCTCGGCGGTACCGCGAGGAGTCCCGCGCACCGTGGACGGACCAACGGCCACCCGCGCAACGCGACTCCTGATTGCGACCTCAAGATCAGATCTTGGACGGAGTGCCATTAGATTGCAGCCTTAACGACCGGAGCGTAAGCCGCGGCCGCCAGATAGCGGGATGATGCCACAGACGCCGAACGCCGACGGCTTCACGCGCTGGTTAGGCAGCTCCTGATCATGCCCGAAGCCACCCAAGCTCGATGGCCACGCCACGAGATCCCCGCGGACGCTGTCGACTGGTCGCACCCATTCACTGCCCGGCGCCGAAAACAGAGCCCGGCTGGCCTCCGTCCAGGGAGGACTCCTGTGACTTCGCCAAGTGTTTTCCGAAACTGGACCTGCCGTCGGAAGCCACAACGGCGTTACTCAGGACCTGGCACGCGGTAGTCGACCGCTTATGACGGCAGCTTTCCGTCAATGAGCAACCTGATGGCCGACTCGATCGGCGGCCACGTTACCGAGAGTGGGCTGGCGATTTCAAAATGCCCGGCGCCCGGAATCAGGATTCGGCGCACCTGATCACCGGCCTGCGTCGCGGCCTGTACGTACGCGTCGACGAGCGGCAAGGGCACATATTCCTCGCGCGATCCTAAGACGATCACCTGCGGGATAGCCAAGGGCAACATCGTGATCGGCGACGCGTGCGCGTAGCGATCTGGCACCGTCGCTGGCGTGCCACCGAGCAGCGAGGTGATGACCGTGTCGCGGCAAAGAGCCTCATAGCCCGGGATATTGGCGGTCATGTCGACCGGCCCAGCCAAGTCAATGACCCCGCGCACTGGGAGTGGGTCCGCTGCGGACAGTTCACTTGCTGCGGGAAGCCGGCGGCGTGCCGCGGTCCACATCGCCAGGTGCCCGCCCGCGGAGTGCCCGACGACGACGACGCGGGCGAGATCGAGATGGTACTCATCTGCGATGACCCGGACGTGGTCGACCGCCCGTCCGACATCGAGGTAAGTGCCGGGCCACCCGCCGCCAGGCTCTCCGAGCCGCCGGTATTCGATGTTCCACGTCGCAATCCCGTCTGCCTTGAGGACGTCGGCCATCGCCCCGAAGTATTGGGCTGTCGCGTAGGCGGCCTTGAAGCAACCGCCGTGGATGAGGACGACGAGCGGATGGGGACCGGTTCCAGCCGGAATGCGTAGTTCTCCGTATTGACTCGAGTCAGTCCCGTAGGCAATGCGTCGATCAGGCGCGCGGCTCGGCAGCGCTGCCAGCTCCTCCGGGGTCATCAAGGCCTCGACAGTTGCTGCCGCGTTCGGTGAGACCGGTTGCCGACCGCAGCCAACGAGAATCGCTAGCAGGAGAAAGACCACCGCTGCGACGCACCGAGATCTGCGGTTCTGTGCTGCCATGTGAAGCGCTTCGGTAACCGATCGCGGAGCCACGGATCGCGGCTGATTTACGAGTAGGTTCGGGTCGGTGCCGAGCATATATCTGAACAGGCCTACCGCGGGCTGGATTGGAAGTCTTGTGCTGGCGCGTGTTCATGAACTGCGCGCTCTCGCGACGCTGCAAATAGGCCGGTCGGCATAGCCCGCCGACTGGCCAACGATGGCGAACCAGATACATCCTGAGCAGTCGCGAAGTGGCGAGCGACTTCCTCGCCGTGGTCCGTCGAAAGATCGGCGTTTTTCGCGCTTTGACGATCGGCTGAGCGAACCATTTATCAGCTGGCAGCGAAGGCACACGCATGTGAACGGGCATCAAGGTGGCCACGGGAAGGGTCACTCAGACATCGCCGAGGTGATGCCGAAAAGGTTCGAAGCGGTTGGCGCGCTATTCGAAGGACCGGGAGGCGAGAGTACGATCGGGTTAATTTGAACTTGGAGGTCGATCATGTCCCAAGCGATGCATAGCGACAACACAGCGGTGGCAGCTGTCAGTCTCGTCCTCGGGCCACTCCTGATGAGTGTTGGAGACCTCATTCATCCGCCAGAATCGATGGACCCTGCAGTTCAGACGGCTGTGATCATCGAACATGCGTCGCATGCGTCGCGGTGGTACGTTGCGCACCTGCTGCTGTTCGTTGGCATCCTGGTGGTCATTCCAGGAATCCTCGCCATTAGTGACCTCACGGCGGAGCGGACGCCAAGAGGAGGGTATGCCTCCCGGATTCTCAGTCTCATTGGCGTGGCATCTTTCGCCGCCATCTTCGTCGGCGAGATGCTGATCGGTCGTTACGTTTCGGATGGTGCCAACGCCTCCGCCGCAACTAAGCTGCTGGAGACGTTTCAGTCCGGCCCCATACTGGGAGCTGTGATGGTGGGAGGGATCGCCTTCTTCCTGGGAGTGGCTGCGATGGCTGTTCCACTCATCCGCGCTGGCGGACTACTCCGCTGGCCTGCCCTGGCCTTCGTGGTCGGAGCGCTCCTCATTGGAGGCGAGATCATCACAGCGCAGGTCTTGCTCAGCCAGATCGGCAACCTCGCGTTTTTTGGGGGCGGCATCCTATTCGCGCGGCAAATCCTGCAGAGGAGACAAGCCAAGGATTCTTTATAACCGTCGGCGGTCATGTTCGTGCAGGTTTGGCGGCGAAATACCGTCTCGAGGAATCGTCAAACGCCGCTGTGAACCACGCGCCGTCCTACGTTACTAACGACTAGTCGCGCAGTGTTTACCAAGCCAAGCCGCCAGGAGTGGAACAAACCCTCCGTCTTGAACGCGACCTTGTGCTTTGGCCCGCCCGCAAACAGCGACGCCGATCTTCGTCGTTGGTTACGCCAAGTCAAGGCGTTGCCAAGATGCTGCCAAAACCCGGGCGTCCCCCGGGGGGACTCGCGCGGACTGCAGCGTACGGTGATCCGACGGGAAGTGCATGATTAACGAGGGGATACAGCCAGAAGCCCTTCGCCATCATCAACTTAGAGAATTGCCACGGTAAGGTTCGATTCCTTCCAGGCTCACCAAGAAGACCTTAGAAAATCGCCGGGCGAATGGAACTCGTGGCGCCGATGTCGAGTTCCACTGCGGCCAGGGCCGCCGGCACGAGACCGGCCACATCGCGCGCGGCTGATGTCTGCGCCACCAACAACTCGACCTCACGGCGCAACGTGCTATCGCCCGAACATGCCTCGTCGAGGAAGCGGGCACGCGCGCTGCCTTCACGCGCCGGCGCTGCATTCGAACAGCCGCGAGATGGCCTGCCAGCGGTCGGGACCCATGTTGACCTAACCTTAAGCCCGGCGTTGCGATTCTACCCCTACACAAGGCGATGCGGCCGGCATCAACCTCGCGAAACCTTCAGTCCCGCGCCTTCCGACGCAGCTCGTCGAAGAAGTTCAAACTGGACACGTTCATCGCGCCCCGATCGGCGCCATCCGTCGCAGCTCTTCAAAGAAGTTGAAAATGAAGACGAGTCGGTCCTGTGGTCGGTCGAACGAGCCGAGCTCCGGAGCGACCGCGATGCGCTCGCCGTCAGGGTGCAGGTCGAACGAGCGCTGTCCCGTCTGCGGTCCGATATAACCCTCCGCCCATAATCGTGGCGTCTCAGCGCGGAATGAAGTGCCGGTGGCGCTGTAGGCGGCGACCATAACCTGATTGTCGGGGCTGCGGTAGAGGAGTTCGTGGCGCTTCCTCGACCATGTGGGCGTGATCCCACCGGCTGTGGAAATCAGCCATGTCCCGCCAGGTCCAGGAAATGGCCGAACATATATCTCGAATCGCCCCGTGTCGTTCGCTTGATACGCCAGCCACTTGCCGTCCGGGGAGAACATCGGCTCGCGTTCGATCGCCGCCGTGCTCAAAAAACTCGTCGGTGTGCCCGGTTTCCATCCTGTGAGCTCATCACCCTCAATGCCAACCACCATCAGGTCAGCGCCGGTTTGCGGGTGCGTCTCCTGAAAGGCGAGAATCCTTCCGCCCGGATGCCACGACGCGGCCGATTGGGGATGCGGGCTGTTGGTCAGTCGCTGCGCGTCTCCGGTACCGTCGGCTCGCTGCCAATACAGATTTTGTTGAACATCCCGGTTCGACCAGAACACGATTCGGCGACCGTCCGGTGTCCATACCGGCTTCTGATTCTGTGCCGGGTTCAAGGTGAGCTGGGATGCCCTGTCGTGCGCCCACTCGTACACCCAGACGGCGAGTTGCTTGCCGTCGTTGATCTCGACGGCGAGGCGCGTGCCGTCCGGCGAGAACTGCGGGTTGCCCCAATTCGTTGGCGTCGGTCGGAGCGGCGTCCTTCTTCCTGTTCGATCCAGCCATTGAATCGGTGCGCCGCCCATCGGAGCCGAGCCGACTGGGCGGCTGAGATAGACAACCGTGCCGGTTTCAGACGCCGCGAACTGCGCCGAGCCGCCATTCGGGTTCGATCCCACACCGTCCAACGCGAGAAACGGCGGGCCCGTCACCTCGAGCCGCTCGAGATCGAACGGCACGGCAAAAATCTTCGCGTCGTGCAGATACACGATATGTCCGCTGGCCAGGTATCGTCCGTAGGAGCCGCCGCGCTGGACGATCTTCCGTTCGCCGGCTGGCAGTCGCTGTACGACGAGCGTCGCGTCGTCCCAGTTCGTGCGGCTGGTGTGAGCGGCATACAGCAGCGTCGCGCTCCCGGGCAAGACTTGCGGCCACCCATGCGCGACCTCGCCGTCCGCGAGACTCGTAACCGGCGTTGCCATCCCTCCGTTCGATGAGACGCGGAGCAGGCCGTCGCGCTCCATGCCAGCGAAGAACGGCGCGAACACGATCGATCCGTCGGCAGCCCACCACCCGCCTCTGCCATCGGGCGTATCGCAGATGGCCACGGGGGCACCTCCGGACAACGCCACTTTCTTCAGCTTGGCATCAGCAAAAAACGCGATCCATTGACCATCGGGCGAAAAGAACGGACTGTGAGCGCCCTCCGTGCCCGGCAGCGGTGTAGCGTCCAACTGGTCGAGACGACGAAGAAACAGCGACGCGGGGCCGGTGCGCCGCTGTCCAACGAAGACCAGCGCCTGTCCATTCGGTGACAGGATGGCGGCGGACCCGCGATCGACGGTCGCCAGCGTCGCGTCGGAGCCCAACCCCACGTTCACGCGTATTGGCGCCGCCGAAGGGGCGCTGCCACGCAGGCCGGCAGAAAGGAGCACGAGCGCCAGCGCCACCACGGACGCGCCGGTCAGGACCCACGGCAGTGCGCGTCTCCAGGAGGCGCGTGGAGGCGTGACGCCATCATCGTTCTCACCGGTCGGGCCCATTGCGTCTTCGATGTCGAAGCGGGCGGAGGCGGCGGAGTCGAGACGGCGCTTCCGATCTTTCTGCAGGCAACGGCGCAGCAGTCTACGGACCGGTGCCGGAGTTCTGGCCGGTAAGGCGTCCCAGTCCGGCTCACGCTCGAGGACGCGTGCCATCGTGTCCGAGACACCTTCGCCACCGAACGCCACCTGCCCGGTGAGCATCTCGAACAGCACGCAGCCGAAGGCCCAGATGTCGGCGCGCTTGTCGACTGTCTTCCCCCGTGCCTGTTCAGGGCTCATGTACGCCGCGGTGCCGAGGATCATTCCCGCGTGGGTCATCGCCGGCGAGGTGAAGGTGGGCGAATGCGACAGCGGGACGTCGCCGCCGCTACTCGCGACTGCAGGGTCCATCGCCTTGGCCAGTCCGAAGTCCAGCACCTTGACGGTGCCGTCGGACCGGACCTTGACATTGGCGGGCTTGAGATCGCGATGGACGATGCCCTGCGCGTGAGCCGCTTCGAGCGCGTCGGCGATCTGCCGGGCCATGGGCAGTGCCTCGTCTAGCGTGAGCCCGCCATGGGCGATTCGGTCCGCCAGCGTGACTCCGTCGACCAATTCCATCACGAGGGCCTTCACGCCCTCGGCGTCTTCGAGTCCGTAGATGTGCGCGATGTGGGGATGATTCAGCGAAGCGAGAAGCTCCGCCTCACGCTGGAAGCGCGCGAGCCGATCGGGGTCTGACGCCAGCGCAGCTGGGAGAACCTTGACGGCGACGTCACGCTTCAGTTTTGTGTCTGTGGCGCGATACACCTCACCCATCCCGCCGGCGCCGAGCGCGGAAAGGATCTTATACGGGCCGAGGCGGGCACCTGGCGTGATGGCCACAGAGGCTGGTGCTTATCATAGCGTCGCGAAGTCGCGAGCGAAGGGGGCGGAACAATATCTGCTGGCACTGGCGAACGACGGCTTCGCCGCGCCCATCCGTCCGAAATGTGACGCCGCAGCCGGTCGATCCGGAATACTTTCACGAGGTGGATCGCACCCTCCCGGCGGACCAGCGCACGGCTACTCGGTGAAGATTTTCCATATCGTTCGTCTTGGTTTTCGTGTGTTCACCGACCTGGTTCAGCAGTTTGGTGAACTCCTGGCTGAATCCGCGCTCTGTTCGACCGTGCATGATGATTCTTGGCGGAGCCCTTCGCCGGCTCCGGGCCATCGCCCTGCTCACTGCCGCCGTGATGCTCGTCGGCATCACTGCCGGGTTGCTGTTGTCGTAGGAAGCCGGTCAACTGGTCGCCTACGATCACCTGCGGCATTCGAGGTTCGTCGGTCTGCGCGAGGACAAGAACGCACGATCCGCCATGCGAGAGTAGAGATCGGCTGGTATTGGCCGGAATGGCCGGGTTCGCACGTCAGGGGATCGCGCCTGCCGAGCAGCTTCTCATCAGGAGAATCAATAGCGCCGACAACGCCAGGCTCATCACGATGGAGCCGAGGCAGCCCAATCGATTCGAGAAGAACACGAACATTTAGCGGTCGCCTTTGTCGCCCTGCCCGCGCTTGGCCTTGGCTTTGGCTTTCTTCCGGCGGTCGGCTGCGAGCGACCGCCCGACATCGTCCGATTCCTTGAACCGGCCAGCACTGCCGCGCCGGACGAACCGCTTGTCCGTGCCGGTGTTGATCAACTCGCGTCGTGCCGCCTTCTTCCTGCCCGTTTTCTTGCTCGCCCGCTTCTTCGCCATCAGCGATTGCCTCCGGCGGCTACGTTGCAAGGAGAGTGCCGGATGGCCCCGTTGCAGCGTCATGGCCGCGCCGGCCACGAACTCCAAACGCTGCACTCGGCCGCGAGGGCGTGATGATTCGGACCAGTCGACCGGCCGACGAGCAATGGCTGCGAGTGACGGCAGTGCTTCACTCATCGCGGCGCTGATAGTTCGAGCGGAAGTGCCAATCCTGCGTGTTCCAGGTACAATCACGCCGTGTGGAGTGGCTTTCGCATCGCCTCGGCGCCCGCCGACACCACGGAGACGGTTCTGTGACGCGCCACGGGCGCGAACTGCGCGTCACCGTCGACGGCGAGGAGATGTTCTCGCGCATGTTCGGCAGGCGAGAACCCGAGAATGAACTCGCGAGCGTCTCCGAGGAGTTCAGGATTGACTTCGAGCGCGCCGGCTGAACGCGCAACGTGAGCGAGTAGCCCCTCTGCGCCACAGGGCGACGACGCTCGCCGCGAAGTCCCGCGTGACACCCGGCGCCGGCTCACCGTCAAAGCGACGGCGGGGGCTCCCTCACGGATTCCCTGGTTCAGCACAATCGGCTGGCCCCCCAGGCGGGACACCCGCAATCGCCGACAGAATCTGCGACGGGTCGATGGGCTTCTGAAGCCAGGCGTGCGCCCCGAGCTGTTCGGCCACCGCCGCTACGTCGTGACGTGCCGAGATGACGATCACCGGCACGGCGTGGATCGCCCGGTCGGCGCGTTGCGCCGCTCGAAACGCAAAGCCATCCATCGTTGGCATGTTGATGTCGAGCAGGATGAGCTTCGGACAGTGGCGCCGGGCCAGCGCCAGCCCTTCATGTCCTTCGCGCGCGGTCAGGACGCGAAACTGGGACAAGGCGAGGAAGGCCGCCAAGCCCTCGCGGCTGCTGTCATCATCTTCGATGATGAGGATCAGCGAGCGATCCACTGCACCCTCCCCTGCCCCTCCTCAGTGCAAACGGCGTGCTAAGGCCCGCCTCTGCCACAGACCGGCCAGTCGGAAGCAGAGTCGGCCAGCTCATGGTGTCCGAGGGTTGATCTTGGCTCTGCGCGGCGACACGTCGGCGCTCGCGAGCGGCACAACCCTTCGGAATCCTTCGTGAGCACCGCATCTGTCAGGGAACAGCGGTTTATTCGTCGTTTCGGGACACGACATCCACGACCCAGATGTCCCCGAGGTCATTGCGCCACGCAAAATAGAGATATCTGCTATCGGCTGCCAACGCGAAGGGGTTCCAGACTTCCCGGCTTTTGGGAGAATCGCGTCATCCGGCGCTCATTGCCGTCAATCGTTACAGACCACAAGTCGTTCGTGCCACGCTGATCACCTGGGAAATAGATTTGCGTCCCATCTGGCGACCAGCGGAAAAAATACGCGGGAGCCTGCGTGATCAGCTGTGCGGCTCCGCCTGATGCCGGCATGCGCCACAGACGGTCGACTCCATCACGAAAAGAAGCGAACACCATCCACCGCCCATCCGGCGACACTTGAGGGAAGTAGTCTGGCGACGCTTCCGTGGTCAATCGATGTGCCTCACCACCGGTGGCCGGCACGATGAAGGCGTCGACGTTGCTTGTTCTGGTCGAGTAAAACAAGACATTCTGGCCGTCGGGAGACCACGACGGGTACATGTCGGCCTCTGGCCCGCGCGTCAACTGAATCGCGGCGCCTCCCTCCACGGATGTAATCCAGATGTCGCGATTTCCGCTGCGGTACGAATAGAACGCGACCTGCCGGCCGTTCGGTGAGACGCGGGGAGCCAGATCCGGTGCCGGGTCGATTGTCACCTGACGCATCGCGCTGCCGCCGATCGGCATGGCCCAGATATCCTGATTGCCACTGCGATCCGAGCTGACGAGCAGGTGCTGTCCGTCGGGAGACAGATCCAGGCCACCGATGTACGCTTGGTCGAAGGTCAGTTGCTCCGCATCAGCCCAGGTCGCCTCGCGATCGTTCAGAATTGGAACCCGCCAGACGTTGGCGACAGGACCGCCCTTCGAGTAGACCAGCTTCCGTTCATCGGACGTGAACGCGGCACGCTGTATGCCAATGCCGACGGAGAGCGCCGCTGGCTCACCCTCGGGCCGTCCATTCACGGCGATCGATTGTTGCCACAGGTCGTAGCTGCCTCCCCGGTTCGACAGGAAGTAGAGCGTGCGCGCATTTTTGGCCCACATCGGACTCCAGGCGCCCGACTTCCCGTCTGTTACCGCGATGGCCTCTCCGCCCGTCGCAGGTAGAACCCAGAGCTCGGCTGATCCCGTCTACCCGGTTCGGAGCCTGCACGTAGGCGAACCAGCGCCCGTCTGCAGACCAACTCAGGTCCCAACGATTGCCCGGGCCGCCGGGAATCAGCAGGCGACGTGATTCTCGGGTACGTAGGGAAACGATCTCGATGAACGTCCCCTGATCTTCTCGCCGAATGTAGGCCAGATCAGTTCCGTCGGATGACCATTGCGGACTGACTAATGCCTTCAGCCGATGCTTGGTTCGATATGCGGTTCGCCGGGCCGCCGATGGCTGGCATAACGTAGATGCCGCCACCATCTCGTTCCGAGACGAAGGCAATCTGACTGCCATCCGGCGACCAGGCCGGGTCGCGATCGGAACCGCGATGGTCGGCCGTGAAGTTCGCTGCGGATCCGCCTATCGACTGCGTCACCCAGATGTCCTCATTGCCACTCTGATCCGAGACGTAGGCAATGCGCCCGCCGTCGGGCGACCACGTCGGGTAATTTTCGACGCCAGCCGCGGATGTCACTTGGAGCGGATTGCGAAGTTGAAGAACATGCGTTGCCTCCGGGTTCCTCCACCTCCAGACACCGCCGGCCAATACCAGGAGTCCGACCACGGCCGCAGTCCAGCGCAGGGGCGTGCTCAATCCTGAGCGAGTCGGTGGCGTGACCGGGACGTGTGCCAGCAGTTCGCCGGAGTCGAGCTCGCGTTTTAACTCTGCCAACTCGTTTCGGATATGGACAGCGCTCAGCACGCGGCGCGCTGGATCCTTCGACAGACATAGGCGTACTAGTCTGGTCAGTTCCCGAGGGAGTGCCGGGCTCAGCTCGTTAAGAGCAGGCGGGGTATCCTTAATGATCGACGCCACGGTCTCACCCGGAGTACTCCCGGCGAACGGATGTCGCCCAGTGAGCATCTCGTAGAAGACGATCCCCAGCGAAAAGATGTCAGAGCGGGCATCGACGACCTGTCCTAGCGCCTGTTCGGGAGACATGTAGTTCCAGGTGCCGACGATCACGCCCGCGGCGGTCTTCGCGGCGGTCGCGAGGTTGGTCGCCGCGTCGCTCCCGGCCCATCCCCCGACCGACTTCGCCAAGCCGAAGTCGAGGACCTTGACGCGGCCGTCATCGGTGACCATCACGTTCCCGGGCTTCAGATCGCGATGCACGATGTGTTGTTCATGCGCCGCGGCCACTGCATCCGCGAGCGGAACAGCAATCTCGAAAAAGCTGTCGAGCGAGAATCCCTGCGCTGGGCAGAACGTCCACGAGTGTCTTCCCCTTCACCAGCTCCATTGCGATGAAGTGGACGCCGCCGTGTTCCTCCACGGCATAGACCGTGACGATATTGGGATGGTTGAGCGCCGCGAGCGCCTTGGCTTCGCGCGCGAACCGCTCGCGGCGTTCGTCGCGCTCTGCGAACTCGGCCGGGAGGACCTTGAGGGCAACGCGGCGATTGAGCGTCGTGTCCTCGGCTACGTACACCTCACCCATGCCGCCCGCACCGATTTTCTGCAGGACTTTGTAGTGCGCGAGAGTTCGGCCAACCATGTCAGGGCGTTCCGCTGATCAACCCCGGGGAGTTTATGTCTTCAGATCGTGAATCGCACCGGAAATCTGTGCCAGACAGTCGGCTTCGCGGAGCCGCCGCGAAAGGGAGGTCATGACGGCGAAGCTGGAGGCCGAGTCAGTGCAAGCGGTGTGTTCAACGTCCCGTTTGTTGACGTTGTTGCGGCCCTTCTGCGGAACACGCCGGCTCCGGGCCGGATACGGAAGGGCGATGCCTGGGTCGAACAGGAGCTGCCCAGAACGCGGAGCCGCGTTCATGAGTGCCTGGCCAAAATCGCTCGCCGCTCTGCATAGCGTGTCTGTGCTGCAACACGTCGGCGCGCGCGAGCCAAGCGGATCTCGTTCTTTCCCCAGGAACCGAGGATCGGCCCCAAGAATCCGCCGGCGAACTTTGGAGTGCACAAGACGGTCGGCATCGTACCGTCATCTCGAGGCCGTCGTGACGGCATCCATCACCCAGATGTCGCCGTCGTCCTCTAACCAGATGAAATACAAAAAGCGAGCGTCCGCGGCAAAGTAGGACGATCCGACGCGACCACTCCGCCCCTCGAGCCTGGTGAGCCGAGAGATCGCTCCGTCCGCTAGGCGCGGCACTTTTGCTGGTACTTGCTCTTCTCTGAGGAGTACTCGTGGAGCTTTGTCAGGCGGAGGCTCTTTGCGGGCACGGGCGGCGGCCGGCCGAATGTCTCCTACGGCGATTCGTACGTCAGCGCCCTTGAGCCAGCCAATCGTGTCAGGCATCTTTCCAAGCGCAGGCCGACGTGGACGTATGCCGGGACGGCGAGGGCGTCGATCGCGCGCAGGTGCACGAGCAAGTCGCCAGGATGGCGTTCGAGTTCTTCGAAGAAGGTTGGCGCACGAGATGACGGGACGGCTGCGCCAGAGTTTCTTTGCACGATCGAGGCTTGCTCCCCGCTAAGACCGCGCGCGTAGACGCGAGGAAGCAGGTTCCCCCCAATTCTCGGTACGCGCTGTGGCATAAATGCTGCTGGTCGAGAAGTGCGGCACTATGGAGAGCACGCCATGAAGCTCGTCAATCGGAAGATCCGGAAAGCCATCAAGAAGAGCGTCCGCAAGGCCATGAAGAAGCACGGCCCGGCTCTCGTGGCCGGCCTCGCCAGCAGCCTCGCCTCGACGCTTGCCACTCTGGCCACGACCGAGGCTCCTGGGAAGCGCGGGAAGTCGAATCTGGCCGAGGTGGTAGACCGTGCGGAACAAGCACTGACCGGAGATGACAGCGGCAAGTCGAGCGACGGTCGCCCGCAAAAAAAAACGAAGCACCGGACGCCCGACTCGACCGTTCAAACCGGGCTGAGCTAGCGCCCGAATCCCGCGGTCTCATCGAAGGGCTGACAGAGGTGGTCCGCGGCCCGAAGGACGCGGCGCTCGCGTTGACCTTGCGGCATCTGGTGAACGTCCGGTTGGCGTTCGGCGAGGTCACCGAGCTCTCGGTGGATACGCGGGCCCGTCGCGTCCACGCCCGCCTGATGCTACGGGGCGAAGCTCTGCCGATTGACGTGGCTGTTCGGCGATACGAGGTCGAGCGAGCGGGCGACGACTCGTTTCTCACCGTCGCGGATGCGGTGGCCTCACGCGCGTGGCTCACGGTCGTTCTACAACAGTTCGTCGTCAACCGACGGTTCTTCCTCCCCCGAAACGCGGCGGCAGTTCTGCGTTTCGTGCTCTGAAGGGGCTTGCAGGTTCTCGAACACGACCACTTCGCCGCCGACGAACTCTTCCCCATCGGCATTCAACGGTCAACCGCGGTACTGGCAGAAGCGCACCGTGTGGGCGTCGATGTCGTCCACGAGCTCGTGCTCGACGATTGCCGAAGCTGCAGCCTGCCCAATCGCTCGGGCGAGACTGCAGCCGGAATTTCTGCCAGGGCCCTTCTAGCACCCGATCACGACGGTCGCTTACCGCTCGAGAAATGGTCCGATACGGGCCAGCTCGCGGAACTCCGGGCGTAGCTCCGGCACCACGTGCCTGGGCTCGAGCCCGCTCCGGGCGACGATCGCGGCGGCCTCAGGTGACGCGAGGCAGTCGATGAATGCTGCCGCGCGCTGCGGGTGCACCGCAGCGGCGGCGAGACCCGCCGAGAACACCGTGACCTTCTGGAGCTCCGGTGGAAGCGGGCCCACGTATTCGATGCCAGCGATTCGGCAACAGCTCGCTGATTTGCTGGAACCCCAACTCGGCGTCTCCCCGCGCCACCACCGCCCCCACTCGCTCGCCCACAATCCGCCTGCTCTTGGGGCGGACCTCGCTCGCGACGCCCAGCCGTTCGAAGAGCTCCCCTGAAAGGTAGTCCCCACTCACGCTGGCCGAGTAGGCAACGGAGCCGGCGGCGAGCAGCGTGCGCCTGAGCTCGTCCGTCGTGGTGATCCTCGGTTTCAGAGTGCCCGTCCGGACGGCCATCCCGATTGCCGACCGCGCGAGGTCGACGCGGCTGCCGGATCTCACCGACCCGTGCGCGATGAGCTTTTCGAGGGCGGTGCGGTCGATGATGACCACGTCGGCGGCTTCGCGTCGCTGCAGTCGGCTCGGGATGGATGCGTCCCCGGTTCCCATCGTGGTGGCAGCGGTCACCACCGTGTCACCCCGCGCTTCGGCGCAGGGGGGAATCAAGGCCAGGTAGGCCGCCGTGAACGCCCCAGAGGTCATCACCCGCAGCTCCGCGGCCGCTGCCGAGACACCCAGCAAGAGCGAAAGTGCCGCCACCACGAACGGGTGCCGACGCCGGAGCGACATTCCTGGGGTGGATTTCATCGGGATCCGTTCTTCACGCGAGGTCATACGGGCTCCCATCTATGGACCGCATATCAGGTGGGGGTGTTCCGGCTCGCAGCCTCGTGCCGTGCCAGGCCGGCCACGGCGCGCCTTTCCCGTCGGCTATCTTCGCCAACCGTCGACTTCGAGCGTGCGGAAGAACCACGTCTGTCCGCTGGCGTCTTGAACGCATACGTGGCGGCCCGCGACATCCATTCGCATCGACCGCTTGCTGTCGACGGTCGCCACCAGCCGGCGCTGTTTCTCGTTGAGCATTTCCGACCACGTGATTCCTGAACTCAACGTGGCGGGCGCCGACGCCAGCACTTCGGACACGCGCGAGCTCTCTTCGGAAGCGTTCTGCCAATCCCTACTCCGTGCCTCGATCCGAATGGTCTGGACGGGAACCATGAGAAGCTCGACGAGCCTGCGGCGCTCGGTGTTTTCGAGCACCCGGTGACACCGCCACCGGTCACTGTTTGTTGAGCTACAGGAGTCTCACCGACACCTGCGTGCTTACAGGCGCATTGAGGCCGCCGGGCCTCTCGCGCCGAGCCGACGTAACCGGATGACTCGAGGCGGCCGCGGAGGACGGGTCGGATGCTGATCTGACCCGCCCTCTCACCCTCTCGTCGGCTCGACCACCTGCAGCTTCTCGAACAGATCGCTCAGCGGTGGCTTGTAGTCCTCTCTGAAAATCTCGAAGTGAACGTCCTTGCCGAAGACGTCGTGAATCTTCGTCGCGGCAATGACCTCCCGCGTACGTCACGTAGCAGTCGAGTGCCTTGTGGAACCGGTCCATGTCAGCATCCGCGACGTCGAAGGCGCAGTCGATCTCCTCCGGCTTCGTGACGTTCACGTGCCACGGAAAGTCGGCCGGTGCCGCGACGACCGTAAAGAACGCCAGGCGCTGCAACCAGGGGTGCTCCAGACCTCGCAGTTCGAGGTAGACGCGCGTAACTGCCGAGTGGGTGACGAGATGGTCGTGGAATCCGCTGATCCCGTGGACGGGAAGGTCACGACGACGTGCGGCTTGACGCGAAAAATCTCCGTCCGGACGGCCGCCTCGATGGTCCACGGGTCGAGCTCCTTCAGGTTGCCGTCTGGAAACGTGAGCACCTGCATATCCGTCAAGTCCAGCGTCGGCCTTCACGTCCTGCATCTCGCGGTGGCGCGCGGCGCCCATCTCTTCCAGGGTCCAGCCGAACTTATGCCGCACTTTCGTGGCTTCGCCCCTCGTCAGCGTCAGGAGGCAGACCTCGTGCCCCTGACGTCGCTGCGCGGCCATCGCTCGCGCCGGCCCAAACGACTCGTCATCTGGGTGAGGGAACACGTAAAGGACTCGCACGCTCACAATCTCCAGTCGGCGGGCAGCGGCTGAGCCGCTGCGCGGCTAGTCACGCGGGTGCTCCATATGGTACAGCGTCGTGAACGCGCGAACACCGAGAGGGCAGTTCTTGGCGCCCCTTCCCGAGCGCGATGAGTCCGCGCACTTCGTCAGCGCTTCCGCGGTGAGCCACTCTTCGGCGAGACGCTTGTCAACACGTCCGGGCCGGGTTCAGGCGCGACTGCGGCGGTATTGCCGAAGGCGTCGTACGAGAGAGCGACGGCGGCACGCCTCACACCTCCGATCGGCAGCAGCATCGGGACGTGGCGTCGGTAATCCTCGTATGCGCGACCGTGCTCGCGCGCCAGGTCGCGCTCCTCGAACTGGATCGCCACGACAATGTAGGCCGTGGTCGCCAACGCGAACACCAGGTGCGCGACCGTCATCGTCGGTGCCGCCCAAAACGCCAGGAGGAACCCGAGGTAGAGCGGGTGCCGAACGACGCGGTACGGCGCCGGGGTGGCGAAGCCGACGCGGATGTAATGACGTCCGATCAGGTGCAGCCATACCTGTCGGAGGCCGAACAAGTCGAAGTGATTGATGAGGACGGTCGTGACGAACACCTGGACCCAGCCGTACGCGAACACGGCCCAGACAAGGGCGCGTCCAACCCGGTGCTCAATCGCCCACACCGTGCCGCCGAGCGGGCGCCACTGCCAGAATAGAAGCGCAAGCGCCGAGCTGGCGAACAGGACGTAAGTGGAGCGCTCAATCGGCCATGGCACGATTCGCGTCCATCGTTCTTTGAACCAGCGCCGCGCCATCACGCTGTGTTGCACGGCAAAGACTCCCAGCAGCAGCGCGTCGACCGCGAGTGCCGATGCGGAGGGTGCGGACGCCTCGCCGTCGAGCGTGGTCGTCACGGCGAATCCCCCGACAAACGCAATTGCGTAGAGAAACGTGGCCAGGAACAGCACGTAGGCGAAACTGCCGTAGACGAAGTACAACAGGCGTATGACCATCGGACCTCCTCGTTTGCCGTCCAAGGATCCGTCGCCGCGTCGCCGCAGGCCATCCGACGAATGTCCCGAATCGGCCGGGGTCCCACGTGCCGGCCTGGGACGAACGTCCCGACGGCACCACGACAGGTGAATCGATGACCGCGAGGGGCCGGCACACCGTACGATATGCGCGCGCGACGGACGGGGTGCGGCTCGCCTGGGCGGAATCCGGAGCCGGAATCCCCCTGGTGAAGGCCGCGACATGGCTCACCCATCTCGAGTACGACCTCGACAGTCCGGTGTGGCGCCACTGGACGGACTTCCTTTCGTCGCGATTCCGTTATGTGCGTTACGACGAGCGCGGCTGCGGGATGAGCGATTGGGACGTTCGCGATCTGACACTCGATCGCCGCGTCGCCGATCTCGAGACCGTCGTCGACGCCGCCGGCGTGACGGATCCGTTCGTACTCCTGGGACTCTCTCACGGCGCGTGCGTGTGCATCGCCTACGCCGTACGGCATCCCGAACGCGTCGCGAAGATGGTGTTGTGCGGCGCCTTCGCGCGCGGGGCGCTGAGGCGCGACGACGGTGGCGCAGCCAGTGTGTTCGAGGCCATCATCACGCTCGCCGGCTTGTGGGGTAGTGATAACGCGGCGTTCCGCGCGGTGTTCACGTCACGGTTCATTCCGGGCGGCACCGACGAGCAACTGCGCTGGTTCAACGACCTGTGTCTCAGGACAACATCTCCGGCACTGGCTGGCACCTTGCTTCGGGCGCGGGCCGAGACCGATGTCAGCGGGCTGCTCGAATGGGTGAAGACGCCGGCGCTGATCGTGCACGCCCGCGACGACGCCATCGCGCCGCTCGCCGAGGGCCGCCTTCTGGCGTCAGAGATTCCCGGCGCGCATTTCGTCGAGGTCGATTCACGGAACCACGTGCTGCTCGAGCACGAACCGGCGTGGGAGAGGTTCAAGGAGGCCGTCCTGGAGTTCACGGGGCAGGGGCACGCCGCTGGTGGGCCGGCGTTCGACCTGCTTTCACGGCGCGAACGCGAGACGCTGGTACTGCTCGCAGACGGACTCAGCAACGCCGAGATCGGCGAGCGGCTTGGTATCAGCGAGAAGACGGTCCGAAATCACCTCTCTCACCTGTTCGACAAGCTCGGTGTGTGGTCTCGCGCACAGGCGATTGTGTTTGCGCGCGACCACGGGTTCAGCGGCTGACCAGAGGGCGCCAAACCGCGGCTGATAGCCACCTACGGACGAGCTGTCGCGGACTCGACCGCGATCTCCACCGGTGCGCTTCGCCAGAGATCCGCTACGATGCGGACTCGCTCGCGGCTACGCGGCAGGGTGATGAAAGGGAGCAGGGTATGGGTGACAAGGGTGGGAAGAAGGACAAGGAGAAGCAGAAACAACAGCAGGTGAAGAAGCAGGAGCAGGATCAGCAACGGAAGCAGGACAAGGTGAAGCCCAGGACTCCCTAAGGCAGCAAGGGCGTGGCGGTCAGGTGCATCGCCTACTCGCCAGTCGAGGTTCAGGGCGAGCGCCTTCTCTCGTTCAGCGTGGCTTTCGACCGCTCGCCGGATTCGATCTATCCGGTGTCGTTCACGCCGGTCGTTCGAGAGCCGGGCATCTTCTGGCACAACATCGGCCTCGCGGGCGATGCGTGGCTCAAGCGTCGCCTCCATCGGGCACCTCCCCGTGCAATCCAATTCAGTCTTCGCTGACGGCCGCGCGGGCGTTGGCAGCGCGCCGCTCCTCGGCAACGCAGGCGCTCTGACGAGTGCGCGACGTGCTGGTCGGGTGGCCCATCTGTACGTTCGCGAGAACTATATCGGATGATCTGAAGGGGCAGATCAGGACGCTGCCTCCCGCCTCCAAAGACGAACGGCGATCCGACGACTCGACAGCTTCCTGCGAGCAGGCGTAGCTTCAATCCATTCGGCAAGACGTGGCGACCAGTCGCCACCCTCCACGTCGGCCCAGGTCCAGTGGAGCCTGCTTCACGCTCGTCGCTCTCAGGGCACGAGCGAGAGCAACCCAGCACCGGAACGGTGAATGCAGCCGGTACGACGCAGCCCGAGACCATTTGAGGCAACTCGGGCACCGGCACGAGATGACCAGCGCCGATCGCAGCGCTTCGACATCACGGTCATCCCGGCCGCCGAGCACCAGCACGTCGAAGACGTAGTAGACGACCGGCGCAAGTGCCGAGCCGGAGTCTTAGAGAGCGTTGAACGACGGGCGGCCGTCCTTGTCGAAGGCGACGATCTCCCCGTCGATGACGGTGTTGTCCGGGAGCTTCGCCAGGCCGGTCACGACGCCTGGGTAGCGCACGCTGAAGTCGTTGTTGTCTCGCGACCGTAGGTAGAGCGCGCCCTTGGGCTTGAACGCGATGGCGCGGTAGCGTCCAGTTTCAGTTCATGGAGCCATGGTCGCTGGACGGCAGGGCATCCGTCCGCACCAGCAGTATCGGAGCGATGAAGCGCGCAACGGCGTGCGCCGAATGGCTCGCCCGTGCTGCCGCAGAACGGGCCGGCGGCTTCTGGTCCAGTCGCCCCATCGGAATCCAGGGTGAGGAGGTTGTGCGGAGCCGTGGCCGGTTCGCACCTCAAGAAGTCGAAGCTGCGGCCTCCACAACGGTTTCGTTCGTGTACCTCACGACGATCGCGTACCGCCAATGAGGGACGACGACCACCTTCGCTTCACCGACATCAGTGCGCGACAGTGGCAGAGCAACGTCGGCTCGCAGTACATCGTCGCCACAAGCGGAAGTGTAGCCGAGAGATCCGTGTCGCCGTCGCCGGTGTCGTCCCGAATTCATGGGCGTGGCGTTACGGTTTCGTGACGGTTGGCCGCGATCAAGGCCAGGTGCCGACTTATGTTTGGTGAATTCGCTCAGCAAAATTGGAGGCGCCGCCCGGATTTGAACCGGGGATGGAGGTTTTGCAGACCTCTGCCTTACCACTTGGCGACGGCGCCGTCAGATTGTGAGGCGGGAGACCAGAGGGAAGAAGATGGAGCGGGAAACGGGATTCGAACCCGCGACTTCGACCTTGGCAAGGTCGCACTCTACCACTGAGTTATTCCCGCTCGCGAACGAAGCCCTAGTTTAGCAAACCGGTCACCGCAGTGTAAACCCTACCGGACGCCGAGTCCCGAGCGCCGGGTCGCCGCCGCCGCCCGGACCATCTGCGCGGCGGCGGTGATCCGCCCGAAGGCGGTCCACATCGCCTGCCAGTCGTCTGCCCCCATCGTCTCGCGAATCGACGCCTGGGCCCTCCGCCACGCCGGCCGCGCCTTCCTCAGCCGGTCCAGCCCTGCGGCCGTCACGACGTACGGTCGCTCGCGCCCGCTGCGGGCACCCGCCAGCTCAATCCATCCCCGATCGCGCAGCAGTTTCAGATTCCGCGAGAGCGTTGTCTTGTCGTAGCCGAATCGCTGCCCGATGGCGGCCTGGGTCGAGGAACCGGCCGACGCGACGAGCGACAACAGTGCGAACTGGGCACTCTCAATCCCGCTGGAATGGAGGTGAGCGTCGTAGATTTGCGTCAGTACGCGGGCGACCCGCCGAGCCGTCGCACATGCGCACGGGAGGTCGCCCACGTCCGGAACGCGATCCTCCCTGCTACGGTTTCGTCCCATTCCCCGACCCAGAGAGTAGCATCTGCAGCGGCGTCAACGGCGAGAGCGGCAAGTACTCGAACGTCACCAGCCCCGCCTTGCTCAGCGGCAGCGTGTCGGTGATCGCGCGGGCATCATCGGCGTTCGTGCCCTGCAGGATGAATACGACCCCACGGCCATCTCCGCGCCCAAACCACTGCACGATCTTGCCCTCGAGGTACAGTTCCACCGTCTGACGAACTTCCGCCGGCATCACCTTCAGCACCTCGCTGCGCTCGACACTCGGCTTGACGCTGAGAATCGTCAGTATCCCGGACGAGACTCGCGGTGCGGCCCCTCCTCCGGCCGGCTCCTGGCCGAAGGCGACACCGGACCCAAGGCTCACGATTGCAACGATTGCAGCGGCGACGACCTGATATGCACGCATCCGGCCTCCTATTGGTTGTATATACAACAATAGATGCACAGTAGCGCGCCGAGCCTCGCCTCGTCAACCGCGGCAGGCCACGCGACCAACACCCTCACCACCCAGGCCGGAACGCGTCCGGGTAGATTGTGACGCGCGGCGGAACGACCTCAATCTCCACCGCCACGACGTCGAACCGGCACAGCCGATCCCACAGGCCCTCCAGCCCCAGGTACGCGTCGGCCATCGCGGCCACACGTTGCTGTTTTTGCTCGGTCACCGACGCCGCCGGATGGCCGAATCTGCCACTGCGCCGCGCCCGCACCTCGACGAACACCAGCACGCCGCCCTGCTGCGCGACGATGTCCAGCTCGCCGTAGCGGGTGCGATAACGCCTGTGAAGAATGAGATATCCGCGCGCTTCGAGGGCGCTGCAGGCAAGGTCTTCGCCACGCCGCCCGAGCGCCTGCCGCTCCATCGTCATGCGCACGGTCGGAGCAAAGCTCAGGCCGTGCGACAGGCAGCCCGACGTGCGTAGCGCGGCCCGACGTGCGTAGCGCGGCCCGACCAGCCTACGTCCGTCCCGTCACCGCGCCGATTGCCTCGTCGAGAATCCGGACCGCAACCTCCGCCTGCGGCTTCGTCAGCACCAGCGGCGGCGAAAGGCGAACCGCGTTCCGTCCCGCCCCGAGGACCAGGAGCCCACGGCGGAAGCACTCGTCCACCACCTTGTTCCTTTCCTCAGTGGCGCGCTCCTTCGTCTGGCGATCGCGGACCAGTTCGACGCCAATCATCAGTCCTTTGCCGCGCACGTCGCCGATGATCGCGTGCTTGTCCATCAGCCCCTTGAGCAAATCCAGCATGTGCGCCCCGACGTCGGCGGCGTTTGCGATGAGCGCGCTGCGCAGCAGGTCGATCGTGGCCAGCGACGCGGCGCAGGCAACCGGGTTGCCGCCGAACGTGCTGGCGTGTGCGCCTGGCGGCCACGACATCACCTCAGCCCGCGCCACGGTGATGCCGAGCGGCAGGCCCGACGCCACACCCTTCGCAATCGTCACCATGTCGGGCTGCGACGCCGAAGTGCTCGATGGCGAACATCTTCCCGGTCCGGCCCATGCCCGACTGCACCTCGTCGCACACGAGCAAAATACCGTGCTTCTTCGTCAGTTCGCGCAGCCGCTGGTGGAAGGCCGCCGCCGGGACGACATAGCCGCCCTCGCCTTGGATCGGCTCGACGACCACCGCCGCGACCTCGTCGGGCGACACAAGGTGGACGAAGATCTGCTCTTCGAGATAGTCCACGCACTCTGCGGCGCAGCTCTCCGGCTTGCGCCCGACCGGACAGCGGTAGCAGTTCGCGTAGGGCGTGTGATAGGTCCCCGAGAGCGGCGGCCCGAATCCCTTGCGTTGAATCGCCCGGCTCGACGTCAGGGCCAACGACCCCATCGTCCGTCCGTGAAAACTGCCGAGGAACGCGATAACACCGTAGCGTTTCGTCGAGTACTTCGCCAGCTTGACGGCGGCCTCGTTGGCCTCGGTGCCCGAGTTGCCGAAGAACGTGCGCTTGGGTCCGTCGAACGGCGCGATCTCCGCGAAGGTCTCAGCGAGGCGAACCTGCGGCTCGTAATAGAAGTCCGTGCCCGACATATGCAGGAACTTCTGGGCCTGATCGACGATTGCCTGGACCACCTGCGGATGCGAGTGCCCCGTGGAATTGACCGCGATGCCGGCCGCGCAGTCCAGGAACCGATTGCCGTCCACGTCCTCGACGACACACCCTTCGCCCCTGGCGATGACGAACGGATAGTCGCGCGTGTACGACGTGGATACGACCTTCGCGTCGCGCTCTATCAGGGCCTTGGCCTTCGGCCCAGGCAAAGGCGTAATCAGCTTCGGGGCATCCATCCCAGCATTATCCCCCACGTCAAAGAGAAACCACGAAAGCACGAAGGACACGAAGGACGACACGAAGGCTCTTTTTCGGGTGTCACGCGTGCATTCCCCAAAAACGCTTTGTGTTCTTCGAGATTCCTTCGTGCTCTTCGTGGTTCCCTTTACTTGCGTTTCCAGCGGGTGCCCTGCGGGCCGTCTTCGAAGATGATGCCCCGCGCCGCCATGTCGTCGCGGATGCGGTCGGCCTCGGCAAAATTGCGGGACCGGCGTGCTCCCTGGCGGGCTTCGATCGCAGCCAGGATCTCTGCCTCGGGAATCGGCGGCTCCTTGTCCTCGTCGCGGCGCAGGGAGATCACGCCAATCACCTTGTCGAAGTGCGCGAACGCCTTGCGCACGGTGGCGGCGTCGAGCTGGCCGATCTGCTTCTGGTCGATCGCCGTGTTGACGGTTCGAACCAGGTCGAACATCGCCGCCATTCCCGCCGAGGTGTTCAGGTCGTCGGCGAGCGCCTCGTCGAAGGCAGCCCGCGCCGCGCTGGCCGCGCGTACCACTTCGGGGTGTTCTTCATCCCCCTTCACCGTGTCCAGCCGGTCCAGGCAGTCGGTGAGGCGGCGTAGCGCCTCTTCGGCCTGCTGCATCCCGACCCAGGTGAAGTTGAGCTGCTTGCGGTAGTGCGATGACAGCAGCAAGTAGCGGAGCGCCGAGATCCTGAATCCGCGCGCGGTGATGTCGCTGAGGGTGTAGAAGTTGCCCAGCGACTTCGACATCTTCTGGTCGTCGACCAGGAGGTGCTCGATATGGACCCAGAACCGCGAGAAGGGGTGCCCCGTGGCGCCCTCGCTCTGCGCAATCTCATTCTCGTGGTGCGGAAAGACCAGGTCGATGCCGCCAGTGTGGATGTCGATCGGAGGCTCACCGAGAAGGCGCAGCGCCATCGCCGAGCACTCGATGTGCCACCCCGGTCGTCCCGGCCCGACGCCGCAATCCCAGGTCGGCTCACCCGGTTTGGTGGCCTTCCACAGCACGAAGTCCCGCGCGTCCTCCTTGCTGTATTCGTCCACGTCGACGCGCGCGCCCGGCTGGATCCCCTCGTGATCGAGACGCGCAAGCTTGCCGTACTGCGGCATCGTCGAAATCTTGAAGTAGATTGAGCCATCGCTGCGATACGTGTGGCCGCGCGCCTCGAGCTGCTGGATCATGTGCGCCATCGCGTCGAGGTTGGCCTGATCGGTGGCGCGTGGTGTTTCTTCCACCGGCTCGATGCCGAGCCGGCCAGCATCCTCGCGGAAGGCCTCCACGTAGCGATCCGTGTACTCGCGGAGCCCGACGCCCTCGCGATCCGCGCCGGCAATGGTCTTGTCGTCGACGTCGGTGAAGTTCATGACGTGGCGCATCTGCCACCCGCCGACGTACTTCAGGGCGCGCCGGAGCACGTCCACGCAGACGAAGGTCCGGAAGTTGCCAATGTGGCCGCGCGCGTAAACGGTGAGACCGCACGTGTACATGCGGACCGTCCCATCACGCAGCGGCACGAACGGCTCCTGCTGCCGCGTCAACGTGTTGTACAGCCGCATCGTCAGGCGACCAGCGGTTGGGAAATGGTGAGGCCCCCAACGGTGATGCGAAGCTCGCCGCCGGCGCAGTCGAACACGAGCGGGCACGGCACTCCGGGGCGGTTCGCCACGGCCTGGACCGCTGCGTCCGCGACGCGGTCGCAGAACGACGCGCCGGCCGCCTCCGGCATCTTCGCGTAATCCACTGCGTGGGCGCAGAGATCACGTGCCACGCCGACGATGCGCTCGTCGCCGGGCAGCGTCACCGTGAAATTGAAGGACTCGGGACTCACTACTCCTCCACTGTCTCGGGTTTACACGGAGAGTTTATCGAATAATCGGCCGGCCCGGCGAACGTCGGCGGCGATCTGCTCGCGCAGCGCGTCGACGTCGGGAAATCGGCGCTCATCCCGGAGCCGCTGGACGAATGACAATTCCTGCCGCTGGCCGTAGAGATCGCCGGAGAAGCCGAGCACGTGGGTCTCGACGCTCAGCTTCGGCGGCCCGTCGAAGGTCGGCCTCACCCCCACGTTGGTCACCCCTGGGTAGACGATCCCGCCAATGGTGCTAAAGGTGGCATAGACGCCGTTGGGCGGCAGCAGCTCGTTGTCGGTGGCCAGATTCGCGGTTGGAAAACCCAGCTCGCGACCGCGGCGGGCACCCTCGACGACCGTGCCTTCGATGGTGAAGTGGCGGCCGAGGAGCGCCCCGGCCTCTTCTACCCGTCCCTCGGACACCAGCCTCCGGATCCGGGTGCTGGAGACGACGAAGTCCTTGTAGCGGATCGGGTCGATCTTCTCGACGCGGAACCCGAACTGCTGGCCGAGCGTGCGAAGAACCGTGAAATTCCCCGAGCGGTCGCGGCCGAATAAGAAGTCTGCGCCGACCCAGACTTCTGCGACCCGCATCCACTCAACGAGCACACGGCGGACGAACATGTCCGGCTCCCACCGTGACAGCTCCAACGTGAACCGGACCAGCGCCAGTCCCTGAACGCCGGCTCGCTCGAGCGCCACGCGCTTCTGGTCGGGAGTCATGAGGAGCGGCGGCGCCTTGTCGGGCCGCAGCACCCGCGGCGGATGCGGATCGAAGGTCAGTACCACGGAGGTGCCGGCCCGTTCCGAGGCTCCGCGGCGAATCCGCTCGATGATCTTCAGGTGGCCGCGATGCAGGCCATCGAAATTACCGATCGCCAGCACCGGATAGGCCCACCGCGCCGGCCGCGGATCGTCTGGGAAGCGTACGACCTCCACGTCACGCCACCTCCACGGCAAGTTGCAAGCCGTCGTAGGCGAGCTCGACACCAGCAGGCAGCGAGCGGTTCGTCACTTCGTGTCCGAGGTCGTGGCAGATGTGCGTGAAGAAGGCGCGGTTCGGCTGCAGCCGCTCGGTGACCGCCACGGCCTCCGACACCGAGAAGTGCGTCGGATGAGGACGATGACGCAGCGCGTCGAGGATCAGGACGTCCAGGCCCTCCAGCAACGCCCACGCCGCGGCGGGAATCGCGCTCGCGTCGGTGAGATACGCGACCGAGCCGAAGCGGAAACCGAGAATCGGCAATCGTCCGTGGAGCAGCGGAATCGGCTCCACCCGCACGTTGTCAACCTTGAATGGGCCGTCGATCTCACGCAACTCGATCTGCGGGATGCCGCCGCCCTTCTCTGCTGGCGGCTCGAAGACGTACTGAAAGGTACGCTTCAATTCGCGCGCAGTGGCTGCCGATGCAAACAGCGGAATCGGGCCGCCCTTCAACACGTTGAATCGCCGCACTTCGTCCATGCCCATCACGTGATCGGCGTGGCTGTGGGTCATCAGGATCGCATCGACGCGACGCACGCCGAACGTCAGAGCCTGCTGACGCAGATCGGTAGACGTATCCACCAGAATTGCCGGCCCGCCTTCGACTTCTAGGTACACGGACGGTCGAAAGCGTCGATCGCGCGGGTCCTCGGACCGGCACACGGCGCAGTCGCAGCCAATCATCGGCACTCCGTGCGAGGTGCCGCTCCCGAGGAAGGTCAGCCGAGCCGTCAGAACACCGAATGATAGCATTCGGCCATGTCCCCTCCGGCCGGCGCGCGCTTCGATCGTCTGGTCGAGATCATGCACCTGCTGCGCGGTCCCGACGGCTGTCCGTGGGATCGCGAGCAGACGCTGCAGTCGCTGCGGCCGTTCGTGCTGGAGGAAACGTGCGAGCTGCTCGATGCGCTCGACGCGGGCGACATGAATGCGCTCAAAGAAGAGCTCGGCGACTTTGTGTTCGAAGCCGTTTTCCTGGCCGAGTTGTGCGCGGAGGCCGGCCACTTCACGATCGCCGATTCGATCCAGTCGGTGGTCGACAAGCTGATTCGCCGCCATCCGCACGTCTTCACTGCCGACGGCGAGCCGCTGCCGAAGAACACGGTGATCACCGCCGGCGGGGTGAAGGCACAGTGGGATGAGATCAAGAAGACGGAGCAGACGCTCGCTGGCAAGCCGGCGAAGACGGCGCTCGGCAGCATCCCGCGCTCGCTGCCGGCGCTGCTTCGTGCTGATCAGCTGTCGCGCAAGGCGGCCGGCGTCGGCTTCGATTGGCAACAGGCGACAGACGTCCTCGACAAGATCGACGAAGAGGTGCGCGAGCTGCGGGACGCGGTCACGAATCGCGGCGAGGCATCCAAGGAAGCGGAAGAGGAACTGGGCGACCTGCTCTTCGCGATCGCGAACCTGGCGAGAAAGCTAGGCATCGCACCCGAAACGGCTCTGAGAAAAGCAAACGACAAGTTTCAGGCCCGCTTCGAGCACATGGAGCGCTCCGCAAGTGTCGAGGGCCACAGGTTGAGGGAGCTCTCCCCTGCCGATCTCGACGCACGCTGGAATCGTGCCAAAAGAGACCACGAAGGCACGAAGGAAGCGAAGGACGGCACGAAGGGCTTGTAGGTTGTGTCACATGACAACACGTCGAATGGAAGACTTCAGGATTTCGACGTTGAAGTTCATCAACAGCCCGAGTCGAATGCCGCTGGCTCGCAGATAAGACATCAGCTGGGCGCGATGAATCCTGTCGACCTGTTCAACAGCTTTCAGCTCGACGATGATTCGGTCCTCGACGATCAGGTCCAGGCGATGCGGCCGAAGAGGCCTGTTTCGGTACTTCAGGATGATGGGCACTTCCCGCTGGAACTGTAGCCCTGCGGTCTCGAGCTCGATTGCGAGCGCATCGTGATAGATCCCCTCGAGAAAACCCGGCCCAAGTTGGCGGTGCACCTCGATCGCGCAGCCGATGATTCTTTCTGCTGCCTGCTCCGTATCGGCCGGCAGATCACTATTCACGCGTGTCAGCATGCTTCACCCAGAAATGCCTTCGTGCGTCCTTCGTGTCCTTCGTGCCTTCGTGGTTTCTTTCCCTCAGCGAAGCCGCCATCGCCGTCCAGTGAAGGTGTTGATTTCGACGGACGTGCCGTTGGTGACGAGGTCGATCTGCCCGTCCTGGTCGGTGCGGAATACCGCGGCGCCGGCCGCCTCGTAGCGGCGAAGGACGGCGGGTGCGGGGTGGCCGAAGAGGTTGCCGCGGCCGGCGCTGACCAGGACCGCGGCAGGGCGTAGCCCTCGGACCCACTCCGGGCTGCTAGAGGTCTGGCTGCCATGGTGTGGCACCTTGAGCACGTTCACCCGCCTCGGGTCGATGGCGTCGAGAAGCTCCAGTTCGACTGCCCGTGAAATGTCGCCGGTCAGCCACACCGATACCGCGCCGTAGCGGACTTCGAGCACCAACGAATCGTCGTTTCGCACGCGCTGGCGTTCCCAGTCGGGCAGCGGCGGATGATGGGCGCACAGTTCGACCGGGCCAAACTCCAGGCGATCGCCACGCTGCAACCACCGCCACGGCGTTCGCGTGGCTCTTGCCGCGGCCCGCAGCAAGTCGAGCGGCGCGTGCCCGATTACGGGCACTCCCGCCCAGACCTCGCGCGGCCTGAACTCCCGAACCAGGGTGGTTGCACCGCCAAGGTGATCGAGATCGGCATGCGTCACCGCCACGTAGTCGAGCCGACGGAGGCCGCGGGCCCGCAGCGCGGGGCCGACGACACGATCGCCAATGTCGAGCGTCCCGGCCACGCCGCCGGCATCGACCATCACCGTCCGTCCGTCCGGTGTCGTCAGGAGGAGGGAATCGCCCTGGCCCACGTCGAGCGCGGTGAGCCGCAGCACCTCGCTCGGCCGTGGCGAAACCAGCGAGCCGGGTGCAAGCGCGACCCAGAACCACGCGACTATGGCGCCAGCCAGAGACACGCGCTGCACGCGCAGGCGAACGAGGGTGTCGGCTGGCGGCCTGCATGTCCACCACCAGGTCGCGACCAGTGCATAGAAGGTGACGAGCAACGCGAAAGGGGGGGCGGGTACCCGCCAGGTCACCCACGGCGCGAACGCGATGAGGCCGGCGCTCTCCACCAGCCCGCGCGCCGCCAGGTGCGTCGCCAATCCGGACCAGCTCGCGATGGAATTGAGCCCCAGCCAATCGGTTGCAGCGCACATCGAAGCTGCCGCCTGCACAACGGCCATTGCGGGAATCGCGATGAGGTTGAGGACCGGACCGGCGATCGTCACCCGCTCGAAGACGTAAGCCGTGACTGGTAGCAGCAATGCCTCGACGGCGAGGCTGGACGAGATGACCGCAGCGAGCGGACTCCACCACCGGCTCGACAACTGCGCTGGCCTGCGGGAGACGGCCATGACCAGCGCCGCCGTCGCGCCAAAAGTCAGCCAGAAGCCGGCACTCGCAATTTGCAGCGGGCTGGCCGCCAGCATCAAGGCGGCGGCCAGCGCCAGCGCGTGCACTGGCGCGGTGCGTTGGTCGATGAGCCGGAGCGAGAGATAGAGACACGCGACCGCGGTGGCCCGCGCCACCGACGGACCACCGCCCACTACCCAGGCATGACCGATGAGAATCGGAATGGTGATGGCCGCCGCGGCCGCGAAGCGGACGCTCAGGCACCAGAGCAACCCCAGCACCGCGCCCGCAAGCAGCGCGATGTTGCCGCCGGATATCGCTATGACGTGATACGTCCCTGCTTCCTGCAGGCGCCGCTCTACTTCCGGCGCGAGCGCGGCGCGATCGCCGATGAGAATGGCGATCCCGATCGCCGCCGAGGTCGGGTCGTAAGGCGCGACATGACGCCGCAGCGCACCACGTACGTGCGCCCGGATTGCCGCCGCTCCCTCGTCCCACGGCGCGCCAGCGGCGAGGACCTCGACCAGCGCGCCACTCTTGATCGACCCGACCAGGGCACTCCCCCGCCACGCCTGCGCCCGCGGATCTGGCAGACCATCATTTCGATACTCGATAGGACGGCGGAGCGCGGTCGACGTGGTAATCGTTCGGCCGGCGCGCCAGTCCTCGGCCTTGTCGAGAAGCTCCCCTGACACCGACGCGCTCAGGGAGCCACTGACAGGCTTCCAGACACCGTCTTGCTCGACCGCCGTCGTCACCAGCTGCAGTTGCGCGCCGAAAGGCGTCGGTGACGCGTCCGCCGCAAGGCGTCCTCGGATGTGAACCGGCGCAAGGCGCCCGGCACTATCGCCGCCAGGTTCGTTCGCGCCCAGGGTCTCGAACCACTTCACGAGCGGCGGCCGTTCAGCCTCGACCGCTACCGTCGCGGCTCGCCACGCCGCAGTCATGACAACCGCGACCACCAGCAGCGCCCGCGTCGGGCCGCGGGCGCGGCGGAACCGCGCCGCACACGCACTGCCTGCCGCAGCGAGCGCCAGTACCGAGGGGCAGACGCGGGGCATTGGAGAAAAGCTGGAGCCCGGCCGCGGAGCCGAGCGCCAGGAGGCCGGCGAGAAGAAGGGACAGAGGCATGCCGCGGCTGATGCAAGCCGCGGCACGATACGAATCGCGCCGGATCAGCGCTCAGGAGCCGCGTAACTCAGCACGATCTGCCACCCGGCAGCGGCTGCCGTCAGGCAGATTCTGCGTTAACGGTTGCGTGATAGTCCTGGAGGGCGCGGACGTCCAGCCCCTCGCTTCGCATCGCGCGAATCGCCTGGACCGCCGCCGCCGCACCGGTAATCGTCGTGATACACGGGACGCCGGTCATCATCGCCGCGCGCCGGACCGCCTTGTCGTCGAAGAACGACTCGCGGCCAAGCGGCGTGTTGATGACCATCGCGATGCGCCGGTTGACGATCTCGTCGGCGAGGCTCGGACGCCCTTCGTTGACCTTGTAGACGACGCTGGCGTCGATGCCGTGGGCCCTGAGGTACGCGGCGGTGCCGCGCGTCCCGGCAATCTTGAAGCCCATCGACGCCAGCTCGCGCGCGATCGGCAGCACTTCCATCTTGTCGTCGTTGTTGACGCTGAGGCAGACCGTGCCGTCCTCGGGGAGCCGCTGTCCGACGCCGAGCATGGCCTTCATGAAGGCCATGCCGAACGAGCCGGCGCCGCCCATCACCTCTCCCGTGGACTTCATCTCGGGGCCGAGGATGGTGTCGACACCCGGGAAACGGACGAACGGGAACACCGGGCTCTTGACGAAGACGCCGCTTGGCGCGAGGTCATCGGTGACGCCGAGCGAGGCCAGGGTGCGGCCAGCCATCACCCGCGCCGCCACCTGCGCCAGCGGCACGCCCATCGCCTTCGCCAGGTACGGCACCGTGCGAGAGGCGCGCGGGTTGACTTCGAGGACGTACACCGTGTCGTCCTTGATGGCGTACTGCACGTTCATCAGGCCGACCACCTTCAGCGCCCGGGCAATGCGCCGCGTGTAGTCGCGAATGGTGATGAGGTGCTTCTCGGCGAGGAACGGCGGCGGAACGACGCAGGAGCTGTCGCCGGAATGGATGCCGGCCTCCTCGATGTGCTCCATGATGCCGCCGATGATCACCACCCCGGTCTCGTCGGCGACGCAGTCCACGTCGATCTCCTTGGCGTGCTCCAGGAAGCGATCGATGAGGATCGGCCGGTCGTGCGAGACGTCCACGGCCGTGGACATGTATCGGTCCAGCGTCGGCACGTCGTAGACGATCGCCATGTTGCGGCCACCGAGCACGTACGAGGGGCGAACGACCACCGGGAACCCGATCCGCGCCGCGGCGTCACGCGCGTCTGCCTTCGACGTCGCGGTGCCGCTCGCCGGCTGCGGGATGCCGAGATCCCAGAGCAGCTGCGCGAACCGCTGCCGGTCTTCGGCGAGATCGATCGAGTCCGGCGACGTGCCGAGAATCTTGACGCCCGCCTCCTGCAGCGACAACGCCAGCTTCAGCGGTGTCTGGCCGCCGAACTGGACGACGCAGGCGACATCCGGATTCCCCTGCCGCTCCTTTTCGACAATCGCCATCACGTCTTCGAACGTGAGCGGCTCGAAATAGAGACGATCGGCCGTGTCGTAGTCCGTGGACACGGTTTCCGGGTTGCAGTTGACCATGATCGTCTCGAAGTTCTCCTTGCCGAACCCGAAGACGGCATGACAGCAGCAGTAGTCGAACTCGATGCCCTGCCCGATGCGATTCGGCCCGCTGCCCAGGATGATGACCTTGGGCCGGCCGGTCGGATCCGCCTCGCAGCTCTCTTCGTAGCTGCTGTACATGTAAGGCGTGAACGACTCGAACTCGGCGGCGCAAGTGTCGATGCGCTTGTAGGCCGCGACCATCCCCAGTTCCTGGCGCCGCTCGCGAATTGCAGACTCGTCGGCGCCGAGAATGTCGGCCAGCTCGTGGTCGCCGAAGCCGGCGCGCTTGAGCGCACGGAGGAGATCGGTCGACATGTCGCGCAACCCGATCATCTCGGCGGTGCGCCGCAGCTCGACGAGCGCGGCAAACTGGTCGAGGAACCACGGATCGATCTTGGTCAGCTCGTGCAGCCGCTCGACGCTCCAGCCCTTGTCGAGCGCGCGGAACAGCGCCCACATCCGCCGATCGGTAGGCACCACCAGCTGCTTGCGCAGCCCCGTCTCCTCTTCCTCCTGGTCCTCGTCGGTCTGCGGCTCGTCCTCGGCCGACGGCCGGCGGAACAGCAGCCCCTCCTTCCCCATCTCGAGCGATCGAATGCCCTTGAGAAACGCTTCCTTGAACGTGCGGCCGATCGACATCGCCTCGCCCACAGACTTCATCTGGGTGGTCAGCGTGCGATCCGCCTGCGGGAATTTCTCGAAGTTCCACCGCGGGATCTTGACCACCACGTAGTCGATGGTCGGCTCGAACGACGCCGGCGTGACCCGCGTGATGTCGTTGGGAATCTCGTCGAGCCGGTAACCGAGCGCCAGCTTGGCGGCGATCTTCGCGATCGGGAAGCCGGTCGCCTTGGAGGCCAGCGCCGACGATCGCGACACGCGCGGGTTCATCTCGATGACGGTCATCCGCCCGTCCACCGGATTGACCGCGAACTGGATATTGGACCCGCCGGTCTCGACACCGACGCGTCGGATGATCCGACGCGCGGCATCGCGCATCCGCTGGTATTCCTTGTCGGTCAGCGTCTGGGCGGGCGCCACCGTGATGCTGTCGCCAGTGTGGACTCCCATCGGGTCCACGTTCTCGATCGAGCAGATGACGACGAAGTTGTCGGCGCCGTCGCGCATCACCTCGAGCTCGAATTCCTTCCAGCCGATCACCGACTCCTCGACCAGCACCTCGTGGACCGGGCTGAGGCTCAACCCGCGCGAGCAGATCTCCTTGAACTCCTCGAGGTTGTAGGCGATGCCGCCGCCGACGCCGCCCATCGTGAACGAGGGCCTGATGATCGCCGGGAACCCGGTGTCCTCGACCATCACCAGCGCTTCGTCGAGCGACTTCGCAACCCCGCTCTTCGGCATGTCGAGGCCGATCTCGCGCATCGCGTTCTTGAACAGCAGCCGATCCTCGGCCACCTTGATCGCGGGAATCTGCGCGCCGATCAGCTCGACGTCGTACTTCTTCAGCACCCCAAGCTCGTCGAGTTGCACCGCGAGGTTGAGCGCGGTCTGGCCGCCGACCGTCGGCAGCAGCGCGTCGGGGCGTTCCTTTTCGATGATCTTCTCGACCGCGTCGGCGGTCAGCGGCTCGACGTAGGTCCGATCCGCCAGCTCGGGGTCGGTCATGATCGTGGCGGGGTTGCTGTTCACCAGCACCACCTCCAACCCCTCGCTCTTGAGCGCCTTCAGCGCCTGCGTGCCCGAGTAATCGAATTCGCAAGCCTGGCCGATGACGATCGGGCCCGACCCGATCACCAGGACACGGTGGATGTCAGTCCGTTTGGGCATCCTCTAACCCCTCAAATCGCTTTTGTGAGCCTTCCATCAGTTCGAACTCCCCTCGTTCGCGCCGGTTTCCAGCGTATCAGGCGCGGTGGGAGTGATCACTCAAGTGAACTGTGGGGTTAGTGGCGCTCCATGGTCTCGATGAACTGCGTGAACAGATAGTCGGCGTCGTGCGGCCCGGGCGATGCCTCAGGGTGGTACTGCACGGAGTAAATTGGCTTGTCGACGTGCTCGAGCCCCTCGACCGTCCCGTCGTACAGATTGAGGTGCGTGACCCGCGCCGTCGCCGGCAGCGAATCGGGATCCACGGCGAAACCGTGGTTCTGCGAGGTGATCTCGATCGCGCCGGTGTCGAGCTGCTTGACCGGATGATTGCCGCCGCGATGGCCGAACTTGAGCTTATAGGTCTTGCCGCCGAGCGCCAGCCCGAGCAACTGATGCCCGAGGCAGATCCCGAACATCGGAATCTCGGCGTCGACCAGCGTCTTGATGTTGTCGATGGCGTAGGTCACCGGCGCCGGGTCGCCCGGGCCGTTGCTCAGGAAGACGCCGTCCGGCTTCCAGGCGAGCAGCTCGGTTGCTGGCGTGCTCGCCGGAAAGACCCGCACCTCGCAACCGTGGGCGGCGAGGCGGCGAAGGATGTTCAGCTTGATGCCGTAGTCGTAGGCGGCGACGCGGAGCGGCCGTGACGCGCGCTTGAGCGGCGGCACACCGAAAGACGCCTCGGCCACCACGTCCCCGAGCGTGATCGAGAAGTCGTAGGGCTCCGCGCAGGTCACGACCTTAACCAGGTCGCTGCCCTCCATGTCCGGGATGGCCCGGGCGCGTTCGACCAGGGCCTGCGGATCGTGCGAACCGGTGGCGATGATCCCGCGCATGACGCCGCCGCTGCGCAACTTGCGGGTCAGCGCGCGCGTGTCGATGTCACCAATCGCGACGACCCCGTGGGCCGTGAGGTAGTCGCGCAGCGTGCCCTGCGATCGCCAGTTGCTGGAAATCGGCGACGGGTCGCGCATCACGAAGCCGGCCACCTTGGGCGCCGCCGACTCCTGGTCGGCGGCCGCCACGCCGTAGTTGCCAATCTGCGGCGCGGTCATCGTCACGATCTGGCCGGCGTATGAGGGATCCGTGAGGACCTCCTGGTAGCCGGTCATGCTCGTGTTGAACACCACCTCACCAGTGGTCTCTCCGGGCGCACCAGCCGAGACACCTGTGAACCAGGTTCCATCTTCCAACGCAAGAACTGCAATCATTCAGGCTCCTGAGTGCTCACCAGCGACGCGGCGGCGCGGGCCCTGGCACCGGCAACGACTCGCACGGTCGTCGTGATCGGCCGGTACGTCGCGAGCTGCAGCCGGACAGTGTACGTCCCCGGCTCCAGATCGTCGATAGTCATCGGCGTCGTCCCGACGGCACGGCCATTGAGGAGAATCGAGGCCCCGGTGGGGCGCGACTCGATCACCAGGCTGCCGGTGCGAGCGGCTGATGAACCCTGCGTGGCGGTGGCGCCGGCCGGCGCCGGACGCGGGGCTGGCGGTGGCGCGGCGCGAGTGAGGCGAACTTCCACCGAACGAGACGGACGGCTGCGCGTCAGCGTGATCTGCCGATCCTCCGCGGTGAACCCGTCGCGGACGATCCGGACCCGGCGGGTCCCGAGGTCCACGTTCTGCAGCGTGAGCGGCGTGACCCCGCGGCGCTGGTCGTCGACGAACACCGTCGCGCCTGCCGGCGTCGAACGAACGAGTAGATTGCCTTTGTCAGCTACGGGTGCCGGCTTGGGATCCGCCGGCGTGGCTGCTGGCGGCAATGCAGACGACGGCGTCGAGCTGCCCGACGAGGTCGCTCCCGGCGCAGCCGGCGCGGACGATTGTGTCTCTGGCAGGGGCGGCGGTGTTACCAGCTTCTCCGCCGCTGCGCTGTCCATGTTCTGAATTGTCGTTCCGGCGGCGTTACCACTTCGGCCCCACACGGCGTATCCGGCGCCGACGCCGACCAGCGCACCAATCAGCAGGCCGGCAACCAGGCGCAACCTGCCAGATCCCGAAGCCTGGAGCTCGGCCGCTTCGGCCGACGTGTCCTGAAGCAGACGGCCGGTTCCCAACGGCGCCGGCATTGGAGAAGGCGCCGCCATTGGAGAAGGCGCCGGCATTGGAGAAATCGACGGCGGCTCGATCGGCGGCGGTGGAGACACCGGAAAGAAACTGTCGTCGCGACTCGAGGGCAGATCCGCAATCACGCCGGCATCTGCCGCCGGCGTCGGCAGCGGCACGTCCTCCGCCGCCTCCTCTTCATCCTCGACAGGCTCGACAACCGGTTTCGGCGACCGTGAGATCTCCGTGGGCTCATCGAGCCCCGGTGCGTCAAGCGGCAGCCGGCTGCTCGGCGCATCGCCAATGCCGCGCCCCCGACGGCGGCTGGGACCGTTGCTCTTTGGGAGTTCCGGGAGCAGCACCGCATCGGTGTCGCTCACCTCTACCTCTCCCAGGTCGGTGATGAAAGCCTCGTTCGACGGATACCGTTCACCCGGGTCGGCATGCAGCGCCGTCGCAAATACGCGGCCCAGGGCGTCGGCGTCCAGGCCGGGGAGGGGCGCCATGTCGCGGGCCACGAAAGCCGACGGCACGCGCCGGCCGGTGGTCCACTCGTAGGCGAGCGCGGCCAGCGCAAAACGGTCGCCGGCGGCGGTGACTGCGGCATCAGCCAGCTCCGGGGCGCGGTACGGACGTCGAACAGGTACACGCTGACCGTGCCGGATCAGAATCGGCCAGGCCCCCACGCCAGCAATCAAGGTGCTCGATTCGGAGACGAGCACGTCGCGCGGATGAATCGCTCCGTGCAGCACGCCGCGCGCCGCCGCCGAGTCGAGCGCGTGAGCGAGTGTCCGAAGTCGCGGCACGAGATCGATCAACGCCGCGGGACCGAACTGCTTGAGCGCAACGTCGAGAGAGTCGCCGGGGGCAAAGGTGGTGACGAGAAACGGCGCACTCCCGTGGACACCGGCGTCTATGAGCTCACACAGCCCCTCGGCGGGTGGAGCGAGACCGAGCAGCGCCTCGAGATCTGCAGCCACCGCCGCAGCGCGATCGGGCGCGAGATCGAGAGTGAAGAGCTTGATTGCGAGAGAAACACCCGATTCGGGGTGGACCGCACGAAAGACCGGTCCGCTCGTGCCGGCGCCAACCTGGTGCGAGACACGGAAACGGCCGATGGCGGCCGGCGGAACGTCGAATAGCGAGCCTTCCCCGGTCACGTATTGACCAGCGATCTTACCATGCACAGTTGACACGCTTGCCGAGGCTCTGCGACAGTGGGCGGCGGTGCCTGCCGACGCATCCCCACCCGCAACCAGTCACGCTTTGACCGTCGACATCCGAGCGTTTCCGTGGATTCGCCGGCTTGCCGCCGACTACGCGTTCGACTTCGAGCGCGTCGCGCGGTTCTATGCCGGGAACCCGGCCAGCCCCGACGCGTGGGCGGATACGATCGCGCGCTCGCAGGGCACCGCCCGTCAGCCAGCGGCGCTGGCCCGCGTAATCGCCGACCAGCAGGCCCGCCGCGGCGCGCCGCCCGAGGCCCGCGCGGCCGGTGCGCGGCTCGCCGATTCCGCGACGCGGGTCGTGATCACCGGACAGCAGGCCGGGCTTTTTGGCGGCCCGCTGTTCACGCTCCTGAAAGCCGTGACCGCGATGCGCCTCGCCGCCGACGTGGAGCGAACGCACAACGTGCCCGTCGTGCCGGTCTTCTGGATCGACGCCGAGGATCACGACTGGCCCGAAGTCTCCGGCTGCACGGTGCTCGACGAGGAGCTCACCCCGCACACGGTGCGGCTGCCCGATCTGGAGGGCGCCGGCGAGCGGCCGGTCGCGCGGGTTGTGCTTGACGATGCGGTCACGGCAGCTATTGACGAGCTTGCCGCGACGCTGCCCGAGACCGAATTCCGGAACGACGTGGTAAGCGGCCTGCGGCGCGCTTACGCACCTGGGCGCGGTATGGCCGAAGCCTTCGGGTGTTGGATCGAGACGGTGCTCGGACCGTACGGATTGGTCGTCTATGATTCGTCCGATCCCGCGGCCAAGCCGCTGGCCCGCGACATCTTCACGCGCGAGATCGCCGAGCCCGGAGCGACGGCAGAACTCGCCAGCCGTGCCGGCGAAGCCCTCGTGGCGCACGGATATCACGCACAGGTCACGCCGCACGAAGGCGCCATCTCGCTCTTCCATCTCAATTCGTCGCGCGAGAGCATCAAGGCCGCCGGCGATCAGGCCTTCGTCGGCGAGCGGGTCACGACCCTGGCGGCCCTTGCCGCCGACGCAACGTCGCATCCCGAGCGCTTCAGCCCGAACGTGCTGCTCCGCCCGCTGGTGCAGGACGCCATCTTCCCGACCATCTGCTATGTCGCCGGACCGAACGAGCTGGCCTACCTTGGCCAGCTGCGCGACGTCTACTCGCACTTCGCCATCGCCATGCCGCTGATGTACCAGCGGGCCACGGCGACGCTGGTGGATTCGGCGACGCTGCGCTTCCTCGGCAAGTACGGCTTGCCGCTGACGGCGCTGCAGGCCCAGGACGAGAAGGCGCTGAACGATCTGCTCCAGAGTCAGCTGCCGCCGACCGTGGAACAGGCACTCACCGGCGTCTCGACGCTCGTTGACGAGCGGATGGGCGCATTGGCCGGCGTCGTGCCGCAAATCGACCCGACGCTCGAGGGCACCGTCCGCACGACGCTCGGCAAGATGCAGCACGAAATGCAAAC
The DNA here is from genome assembly GCA_963709325.1 of uncultured Acidobacteriota bacterium. Lineage (GTDB taxonomy): Bacteria > Acidobacteriota > Vicinamibacteria > Vicinamibacterales > UBA2999 > VFZN01. The sequence continues at coordinate 313,278 of CAVPVV010000004.1, forward strand.
GCTGCACAACAAGGTGATCCAGGCGGCCAAGCGCAAGGACGAGACGCTCCGCCGGCAATTCCAGCGCGCCCAGGCCCTCACGTTTCCAGCGGGTCACCCCCAGGAGCGCGAAGTCGGCTTCGTCTGGTTCCTGAATCGTTACGGGCCGGCCCTCATTCAACGGCTACGCGAAGACGTCCCCCTGGGGATGGGGCAACACTACGTGTTGTCGATCTGACACGGCAGAAGGCGAAGGACAAGGCAAGAAGGCACAAGGCAGAAGGCAGAAGGTACAAAGGCAGAAGGCAACAAGGCACAAGGTCTGTGAAAGCCTCGCGCAAGGCGGCGAAGTGGGTGCGGAGGCGCGGACGCGCCACCGTCAAGTTCCTCCGCCGGCATCGCCTGCTCAAGCCGCTCGGCGCGGCGGCCGTCCTGGTCGCGTTGGCCGGTTCGGCGCTCCTCGGTTACTACTACGTCCAGTTCTCGCGGATCGTCGACGAGCGCCTTCACGGCGAACGCGATCGGGTCATCCCGCGCGTCTTCGCACGCCCGCTCACATTCAACGCCGGGCAGGTGATCGGGCCCGGCGAGCTGGTGGCACGGCTGAACGCGGTCGGCTACGCGGAACGCGGCCGGGCTGACAAGGGCGGCGAGTTCGCAATCGGCGAGCGGCTCGTGGCGCTGATTCCGCGCGGCGGCGAGTTCGCCGGCCGCGCCGTCCAGGTGAGCTTCACGCCGCTTGCCGCCCCCAAGGGCAGCAAGGCGCCGCCAACCGAACGCGTTGCCCGGATCACGATCGACGGCAAGACCGCGCCCGAGGTGTCGCTCGACCCGCCGGTCCTGACCGGCCTCTCGACCGGCTCACGCGAAAAGCGCCGCCGCGTCGCGCTCGACGCGATTCCCGAACGCGTGCGCGAGGCGGTCCTGGCGATCGAGGATCGGCGCTTCTACTATCACCCCGGCATCGACCCGATTCGCATCATCGGCGCGGCGATCACCAACCTCACCGGGAACCGCGGCTACCTGGTCGGCGCCAGTACCATCACGCAGCAGCTCTCCCGGAACTTCTTCCTCACCGACGAGATGGCCGAAGAGCAGCAGACGCGGCAGCGATCGTTCCGCCGCAAGCTGCTCGAGCAGTTCATGGCGCTCATCCTGGAGACGAAGGCGACCAAGGACGAGATCCTCGAGCTGTACCTCAATGACGTCTATCTCGGGCACCGCGGCTCCTTCGCGCTGCACGGCGTTGCCGAAGCGGCCCGGATCTATTTCGGTAAGGACGTCACGAACCTGACCCTCGCCGAATCGGCGTTGATCGCCGGCGTCATTCAATCGCCGTACAACCACTCGCCGTTCACCAGCCTCGATCGCGCCAAGGAGCGGCGCAACGTCGTCCTGCGGGCGATGGCCGATGCCGATTACATCAGCGCCGATGCGGCCGCGCGCGCCGCTGAGGAGCCAATCCGCGTGGTGGCCCGCTCGCTCGACAACGAGGCGCCGTACTTCGTGGACTACATGCGGCAGACCCTCGACGAGACGCTGCCGGGCATCACCGCGCGGGCCGCGCCGCTCGACATCTACACCACGCTCGACCTGAACATGCAACGGGCGGCGCAGGACGCGGTTCGAGAAGGACTGGCGCGGGTGGACGACATCCTGGCGCGCAAGCGCAAAGGCGACACGCGGCGGGCCCAGGCGGCGCTGGTCGCCGTCGATCCGCGGAGCGGCGAGATCCGGGCAATGGTCGGTGGGCGCTCGTACAACAACTCGCAGTTCAACCGCGCCGTGCAGGCCCATCGCCAGCCAGGATCGACCTTCAAGCCGTTCGTGTATCTCGCGGCGTTCGAGCACGCCGCCGACCAAGGCACGGCCGACCTCACGCCGGCGACGCTGGTCAACGACGAACCGACGGTCTGGACGTACGGCGACGAGGAGTGGGCTCCGAAGAACTACGAAGACGAATACGACGGCGTGATCACGCTGCGCCGGGCCCTCGCCCTGTCGCGCAACGTCGCGACGATCAAGATCGCCGAGCGGACCGGCTTCGACAAGGTGGCCGCGGTGTGGCGGCGGACACAGCTCGGCGTGCCGCTCAAGGGATACCCGTCGATTGCGCTGGGCGTATTCGAGCTCTCGCCGATGGAAATGGCGACGGCCTACACCCTGTTCGCCAATGGCGGCACCATCTCGCCGCTACGCAGCCTGACCCGGGTGGTGAGCGGCGAGCAGTCGATTGCGACCGCGGCCCCGGAGGGAGCGGTCGTGGCCCGCCCCGAGACGACATTCCTGGTGACCAACATGATGCGGAGCGTGGTCAACGAAGGGACGGGCGCTGCCGCCCGCGCCGCCGGCTTCGGGCTCGATGCTGCCGGCAAGTCCGGCACCACCAACGAGGTTCGCGACGCGTGGTTCGTCGGCTTCACGCCCGAGCTGCTCGCCGTCGTCTGGGTCGGCTTCGACGACAACCAGCCGCTGGGGTTGAGCGGGACGCAGGCGGCGGTTCCGATCTGGGCGTCGTTCATGATCAAGGCGCTGGCCGGCCGGGCCAACGTCCCCTTCGAGGCTCCCGAGGGCATCAGCTTCGTCGAGATCGACCGCGACACCGGCAAGGCTGCCACCCCAACCTGCCCGCGCATCGCCAATGAAGCCTTTCTCGCGGGGACCGAGCCCCTCGAGATATGCGAACTGCACCGGTGGTGAGCCGGGGGTGCAGGCGGCCACCCGCCGGGCGCGGCCGCCGCTTATAATCGCGTTGTGAACCACGAGATCTTCGCGGCGATCGGCGAGGCGCTGACCAAGGGCGAAGAAGTGGCCCTCATCACCATCACCGCCTCCAACGGATCGACCCCGCAACGGGTCGGAGCGAAGATGCTCGTCTACGCGGACGGCCGCACCGTCGGGACCATTGGCGGCGGCTGCTACGAGCACGATGCGCTCGGCAAGGCCCGGGAAGCGCTCCGGACGAGGAAGGCGGTCAGCGCCAAGTACGACCTCAACGACGACTTCGCGGAAGAGAGCGGTCTCGTCTGCGGCGGACAGATGGAGGTGTTCATCGAGCCGCTCGAGCCGCCGCCTTCTCTTTACATCTTCGGCGCCGGCCACGTCGGCTACTACCTGGCGCGCGCAGCGTCGGAGGCTGGGTTCGAGGTCAACGTCATCGACGATCGGGCGGCGTTCGCCAATCACGAGCGCTTCCCCTTTGCCCATTCAGTGGTGGTCGAGGACATCCCGACCTGGCTGGCGCACGCGACGCTGCCTGCGTCGGCGTACGCGGTGATCGTCACTCGCGGGCACCGGCACGATCTCGATGCGCTGGAGGCGCTGGCGTCACGCGAGCTGCGTTATCTCGGCCTGATCGGCAGCCGCGCCAAGGTCGCGCGGATTTACGACCAGCTGCTCGCCGATGATCGCGCGAACCTCGAACAGCTGTCGCACGTCCACGCCCCGATCGGGCTGGACATCGGCGCGGTGACGCCGCAGGAGATCGCCGTCAGCATCGCGGCCGAGCTCATCGCGATTCGTCGCGGAAAGGCGCGGGAAATCTCCGACGCCTCGCTTCGCTGGATGCCGAAGGCGAAAGCGCCGCAGCGGCCCTGAGCGGGAGTTCGTCCACGCCCCCAATCCTCATCAGCAACGCCAGCGTCCTCACGATCAACGGCGCCTTCGACGCGTTCGAAGGCGATGTGCTCGTGGAGGGCGGCCGCATCACGGCGGTCGGCCGTTCGCTCGTTCCTCCTGCCGGCTCGAGGATCATTGACGCGGCCGGCGACTACCTGCTGCCCGGCTTCGTTCAGACCCACATCCACTTGTGCCAGACGCTGTTTCGCGGCTACGCCGACGATCGAGCGCTGCTCGAGTGGCTGCGCACGCGCATCTGGCCGATGGAGGCGGCGCACACGCCGACGTCGCTCAAGGCATCCGTCGCGCTGGCGGTTGACGAACTGCTTCACGGCGGCACGACCACCGTCCTCACGATGGAGACGGTCCACGATACCGACGCGGTCTTCGAGGCGCTCGCGCCGCTCGGCATACGCGCGGTCGTTGGCAAGTGCATGATGGACGCGGACGCTGAGGTGCCGCGTCGGCTGCTCGAGCAGACGCAGGCCTCTATCGATGAAAGCGTGGCCCTCGCCCGCCGCTGGCATGGCCAGGCCAATGGCCGTCTCCGCGCCGCCTTCGCGCCGCGTTTTGCTGTCTCGTGCTCGCGCGAGCTGCTCGAGGCCGTTGCAGTGTTGTCACGTGAGCACGGGTTGCTGGTGCACTCGCACGCCTCCGAGAACCGGTCGGAGATCGAACTGGTGCGGGCCCGAACCGGGCTCGGCAACATTCGGTACCTCGCCGAAGTCGGCCTCGCCGATCGACACGTGTGTCTCGCCCACTGCGTGTGGGTCGATGCCGAGGAACAGCGTCTCATCGCGGAACGGCGAGTCCAGGTGCTGCACTGCCCTGGCTCGAACCTGAAGCTGGGATCGGGCATCGCCCCGATCGCCGAGCTTCGCCGTCTCGGCGTCGGCGTTTCTCTGGGCGCCGACGGGGCGGCGTGCAACAACAGTCTCGACATGTTCCAGGAGATGCGTCTGGCAGCGACGCTGCAGGCGGTTCGCCTCGGCCCCGGCACCCTCCCCGCGCGCGAGGTGGTGGCCATGGCCACCCGCGGCGGCGCAGCAGCACTGGGGCTTGAAGCCGAGATCGGCACCATCGAGACCGGCAAGCGCGCCGACCTCATCCTCATCCGCCGCAGCCAGCCACACCAGGTCCCGGACCCTGACCCCTACGGCACTTTCGTCTACGCCACTAGAGCGACCGACGTCCGGACCGTGCTCGTGGACGGCGAGATCCTCATCGATAACGGCAGAGCTGTCCGGTGGGCGAGTGCCGAGATTGTTCAAACCGGCCGAGCTGAAGCCCAAGCCCTCGCGGCACGCGCCGGAATCTAGGCCGCTTCGCCGCTATTTGCGCCCAAGGCACTCAGAACTATGCCGTCCCCAGACGGCGGGCCGACACCCGTCCCTGCTATACTGCTAGCAGTCCAACCGACCGACTGCTAATGGGGACCGTCGTCCTGTCCGATCGCACCCGCCGCGTGTTGGCGATGCTGGTCCGTGAATACATAGAAACGGGCGAGCCCGTTGCGTCTGCCACGCTGATGCACCGGGCCGGCCTCAACGTGTCCTCCGCCACCATTCGGAACGTATTGGCTCAGCTGGAGGACATGGGCTACGTCTGGCAGCCCCACACCTCCGCCGGGCGCGTGCCGACCGACCAGGGCTACCGTTTTTACGTAGACTTGCTGCTCGAGGGGCGGCGGGCGACAAGGGACGTTTCCGGCGTGGAAGCCCGGCTGCGGCAGGAGGCCGGCGAACAGCCGATGATCGACGACCTGCTGTCGTCAACCTCCCACGTGCTCTCAGAGGCCTCGCGCCACGTCGGCTTCGCCATTGCCGCGGCCAATGAGAACGCGGTGTTCCAGCGCATCGAGTTCGTGCCGCTCCATGGCTCGCGCATCCTGGTCGTAATGGTGGCGCGCGGCAACCAGGTGTCTCAGAAGATGGTGGACATCGGCGAGGCCGTCAGCGCGACGGAGCTCACGCAGGCCGCGAACTACCTCAACAACGAGTTCGCCGGGCGTACCGTCGATGAGGTACGCAGTGGCGTCCGCGAGCGGCTGCGCCAGGAAAGAACCCTCTACGACCAGCTGCTCGGCCTCGCGCTTCGCCTCGCCAGTCAGACGCTTGACCAACTGCAGGGCCCGGCCGCCGTCTACATCGAGGGCGCCTCGACGCTCCTCGGGCAGGTCGTGGAAGCGAGCGGGATCTCGCCGGCAACGCTTCGAGCGCTGCTCCGCATGGTCGAGGAGAAGCAGCGGCTCGTCCGTCTGCTCAACGAGTACATCGACGGGCCGGGGCTGACCGTCGTGATCGGCACCGAACACAGTGACCCCGAGCTTCGTCCTTTCAGCTTGATCGCCTCCACTTACTTCGACGGGCAGGGCACCGGCACGGTCGGCGTCATCGGCCCGACGCGCATGAAATACTCGCGCGCAATCGCCGCCGTGGACGTCGCCGCCCTGGCGGTGGCGCGGGTGTTGAGGGACGTGGGATAGTGCGTCAGGCTTTCAAACGTTGTCATGGCAGAACCGCAGGATCCGACCCAGAACCTGGATGCCGGCGCGCCCGATGCGCAGCCCGGCACCGAGGCGCCCAGCGCCACCGAGCAGCTCCAGCGCGAGCGCGACGACCTCTACGACCGGCTGCTCCGCAAGACGGCCGAGTTCGACAACTATCGCAAGCGCATCGAGCGCGAGCGAAAGGACTTCACCGATTGGGCGGCAGCCGACCTCCTTTCCGACCTCCTGGCGGTGATGGACGACTTCGAGCTGGCCCTCGCCACCGAGCCGCCCCCGGCGGCGCAGCCTTACAAGGCGGGCGTGGAGATCATCTACAGGGCGCTCGCCGATCTCGTGAAGAAGCGCGGCGCGACACCCATTGAAACCGTCGGTGCCGACTTCGATCCGCACCGGCACCAGGCCGTCGCCTACGACGTTGTCGACGGCGCGCGCGAGGGCGAGGTGGTGCAGGAGCTGCGCAAGGGATATATGCTCGGCGAACGGCTGTTGCGGCCGGCACTCGTCAAGGTGGCCAAGGCGTCGTGACCAAGCGCGACTTCTACGAGATACTGGGCGTCCCGCGCACCGCGAGCGACCAGGACATCAAGAGCGCGTATCGCAAGCTCGCGCTCAAGCATCACCCCGACCGCAATCCGGGCGACAAGACGGCCGAGGAGCACTTCAAGGAGGCCGCCGAGGCCTACTCCGTGCTGGCCGACGCCGACAAGCGCGCTCGCTACGATCGGTTCGGGCATGCCGGTGTGGCGGGAGCGGCCGGCGGGGCCGGCGGCGTCGATCCGACGATCTTCGCGGACTTCCAGGACATCTTCGGCGGCCTCGGCGACATCTTCGGCTTTGGCGACGTGTTCGGCGGCGGCCGCCGCCGCGGCGGGCCGCAGCGCGGCGCGGATCTCCGTTACGACATGGAGATCGCGTTCGAGCAGGCGGCCAAAGGCGCGGAGACGACGATTCAGATTCCGCGTCAGGAAACGCTGCGAAACGTGTCACGGCTCCGGGGCGGCGCCGGGAACCAGTGCGACGACGTGTCCGCAGTGTCGCGGCACCGGTCAGCTCCGATATCAACAAGGCTTCTTCACTGTGGCGCGCACCTGCGGCCAGTGCCGCGGCAGCGGCAAGGCGATCGCCAAGCCATGCGCCACGTGCCGCGGACAAGGCACGACCGAGCAGCAGCGGAAGATCACCGTGAAGATTCCCGCCGGCATCGCGACCGGCCAGCGCCTGCGCCTGAGCGGCGAAGGTGAAGCCGGCACCCAGGGCGGCCCCTCCGGGGATCTCTACGTCGTCATCCACGTGGCGGAGCACGAGTTCTTCCAGCGCGATGGCAACGATCTGCACTGCGAAGTGCCGCTCTCGTTCGCGACTCTGGCCCTCGGCGGCGATATCACGGTGCCCGGCATCGATGGCGAGGAATCCGTCAAGGTGCCGGAGGGCACGCAGCCGGGGACCACATTCAAGGTCAAGGGCAAGGGGATGCCGGACGTCAGCGGGCGCGGACACGGCGACCTCCTGGTCATGGTGCAGGGCGTCACTCCGAAGAAGCTGTCGAAAGAGCAGCGCAAGCTCCTCGAGCAGCTCGCCGCGACGCTGCCGGCGCAGAAGTTCGAGCCGACTCGCCGCACCGACGACGAAGAAGACCGCGGCATCTTCGGCAAGATCTTCGGCTAGGGCCGCAAGCCGGGCGCAGACAATCGCCGAGCAGCATCGATGAGCCGTCTCTGGCCCGCGCTCGTCATCGAAGCGCCGTCCCTGCACGATCCCCCGCAGGCCGACGAGTTGGTCGCCGCGGCTCTTGACGACTTCTCACCACAGGCGATTGAAGACCTCGCGGAGCGGCCGCTGCCGCCGGGTGGGCTGTGGGATCCGACGTTCCCGCCGATCCCGGAGCCGCGAGCCGAGTCCCCTGCGCTGGCGCGTCTTCTTCGACGCTGGCGACACCCGCGACCGCGCAGCGTCGGCGCTTGCCGCGGAATGGCCAGGCCTTCAGCTGACCGCTGTCGATGTGCCCGACGAGGATTGGGCCGCGCGCTCGCAACAGTCGCTCACCGCGGTCAGCGCCGGCCGCTTCATCGTTGCCCCGCCGTGGGACCTCCCGGCCGATCCGGCGCCGGCCACGACGGTAATCGTGATCGAACCGTCGATGGGTTTTGGCACCGGGCACCATCCGACGACGCGGCTGTGTCTCCGGCTCCTGTCCGGCCTGGACCTTACCGGCCGGCGCGTGCTCGATATCGGCACCGGGTCTGGCGTCCTCGCGATGGCGGCGGCGTTGAGCGGCGCATCCGACGTAGTCGGCATCGACCTCGACCAGGACGCGATCGACGCGGCGCGAGCCAGTGCCGCGCTCAATCCCCTTCCGGCGGTGATCCGTTTCGAGACGAGCGACTTTCGCAGAGCGCCGCCCGAGTTCGCGGACCTGGTGCTCGCCAATCTCACCGGGGGGATGCTCCACACGACCGCGGAGACGTTGATGTCTGTCGTCCGGGCCGGCGGTGTGCTGATCGTCAGCGGGTTCGACGAGTCGGAAGAAGCCGCGATCCGCGTCGCCTTCGCGCCGCTCCAGATCGCCGAGCGGCTCGAAGAAGCCACGTGGGTCGCGATCCGGTTCACACAGAACCGCTAGAACCCCGCGAACCTCGCGAACCCCGAGAACCTCCCGAACCTCGCGACCGCCGAGGGGCGAGAACCTACTTGACCGGCTTCTGCTGCCCCTTCTGACGCCGGTCGTTCCACGAGTCCACGAGGCGGCGCAGTTCCTTGATCGGCTCAGGATTGTCGTCCACCTGCAGGCGCATCACGACGTCGTTGTTGAGCCACACGCCCTGCCCCTTGCCGACGATGAGAATCGCCGCCGACTGCATGCCGCGCGTGTCGCCTCCGGCCACCTGCCCGGCCTCGAGCGCCGCGGTCAGCCGCACCGAGAGGTGTCCGGAGGTCTGCTCGAACGCGGTGATCATGTTCGCGACCACTGCCTCGCCGGCCAGGATATTTCCCTGTGCCGTGGAGTACTTCCCCTGCTTGTGGCCAGCCCAGGGTGTCGCCTTCGGCCCGGTGTAGACCGCCGTGTTCCCGGTCGCGTCGATGACTGCGAACTGCCTGCCTTCCTTTGTCCACTGCTCCGGCTGCGGGTCCGGATCGCTGTCCCAGATGGCCTTGATGATCGCCGCCGGCTTCATGCCCGCGCGCAGCAGCTCGATCGCCTTCGGGCCGTAGCTCACGTCAACGATCGCCTGGGTCGCCGCCGCACCCGCTCCGACCTCGGCCCACAACACGCCGTTGCCGACGCTGAAGACGCGCGACTGTACCGCGCCGCCGACCTCCCCGGTGGCCGGGTCGTAGCCAAGGATCGAGAACGTCGCGACCGGATCCTGTGCACCGCCGAATCGCGGCAGCGCCAGCGCCAACACCGTGAGACCCGCCGCCATCCACCGTCGCATCACACTTCTCCATTCGCGCCTGTGCACCTGTGCCCCCGTGCACCAATGCCCCTGTGCACCCGTTCTACCACGCCTCCCACGCCTCGAATAACGCTGCAATTGCGACCAACGGAGCGGCATCAGCGCGAATGGTGCGGGCGCCGAGCGATACGGCGTCGAACCCGGCTGCTTCGAACGCGGCGAGCTCCCCGCCTGACCATCCGCCTTCGGGACCGACCAGCAGCTGGACGGCGAGCGAGCGTCTCGCATCGCGCAGAGGTCTCGCCATGCCGGCAGCCGGCTCCCGCAGCACCAGCACGGGTTCCGGTGAACGATTCGCGATCCACGGAGCGAGCTCGACCGGTTCCTCGACAGCCGGTACCACCGCGCGTCCGGATTGCTTCACTGACGCAATTGCGATCCGCGTCCACCGCTCGGCACGATGCCCTCGTCGAAGAGCGGCCAGGCTGACCTCGCTGCGCGCCGAGACGACGGGCTGCATAACCGCCACGCCCATCATCGCCGCATCGCGCACCACGTCGTCCATCTTGTCGCCTTTGAGCACGCTCATCACGAGCGTGACGCGCGCGCGCGGCTCGGCGGCGGCGGGTGCAGGTCCGACGATGGCAATTCGCACGGACGCGCGGGCCGCCTCGACCACCTTTGCGCGGAACATGCCGCCGCGTCCGTCGAGCACATCGATCTCGGCGCCGGCCCCGAGGCGCAGCACCCGCACCAGGTGGCCCGCTTCCTCCGCGGAGAGGGTCGCGTGCCCGCTCGAATCAAGATCCGGAACGTAAAACCGCGGCCGCACGCTGGGATTCTAGCGAATCGTCACGCCTCAATCGCCAATCGAGAGGGATCGACAACGGTATACTTCGTTCCACATGTTCTTTCGCGGCCAGACGGTGGGCAAGTACCGCATAGTCTCCACGCTGGGGAGCGGTGGCTTCGGCGCCGTCTACCTCGCGGAAGACACCTGGATCGACAAGAAAGTCGCGATCAAGGTCCCTCACCGCCAGAACCTCGATTTCGGCGAGCTGCTGCGTGAACCGCGCCTGCTCGCCTCGCTCAGCCATCCGAACATCGTCACGGTACTGACCGCCGAGAAGCAGGACGGCGTGTTCTTCATCGTGATGGAATACGTAGCCGGCGAAACGCTCGAAGCCATCATCGAGCGCGAAGGCGCGCTCGAGCTGACCCGCGCGCTCGACTACACCTGCCAGATCTGCAATGCCGTCGATCATGCTCAGAAGCAGGGCATCATCCACCGCGATTTGCGGCCGGGCAACGTGCTGGTGACCGAGAACGGCATGCTGAAGGTGGCAGACTTCGGGACCTCGCGGTTCCTCGAGATCGCCGCGCATGGCACGACGGTCATCGGCAGCCCCCCGTACATGGCGCCCGAGCAGTTTCAAGGCAAGGCCGTATTCGCGTCCGACATCTACTCGCTCGGCGTGTCGATGTACCAGATGCTGACTGGCGACCTGCCCTATCAGACCCCGGCGCCCGCCGATCTCGAAAGGCTGATGCGAGGCGAACTGACCAGCCCGCCGAAGCTGAAGAACCCCAAGCTGCCGAAGGCGATTTCCGACATCGTCATGAAGGCGATGGCCCCGGACCTCTCCGATCGTTACCAGCGCGCCGGCGAACTGCTGGACGCGGTGCTCGCCGCGCGGGCCGCGGTGATGCCGCGGCGCCCGTGGCGGCCGGCGTCGCTGCCGCCCCCGGGCACCGGAGACGAGATGCAGGACATCCAGCAGCGGCTGCGCGCGCGCGAAGCGCCGCAGGCGCGCTTCTGCTGGAACTGCAGCAAGGCGCTGTCGGCGCGAGCCGACGTCTGCCCCTTCTGCAGCGAGCGGCAGTAGAATTCGAGCCATGGCATTCACGGGCAAAGACCAGGTGTGGATGAACGGCAAGCTGGTGGCGTGGAAAGACGCCACCGTGCACGTTGTGACCCACGCGCTCCATTACGGCACCGGCATCTTCGAGGGCATCCGCGCGTACGAAACCAAGCACGGCAGCGCCGTCTACCGGCTCCCCGAGCACATGCGCCGCCTGTACGACTCGTGCCGCGTCTACCGGATGGATCCGCCGTGGCCGATCGAAGAGCTGTCGGCCGCGGTACTCGAGACCGTTCGAGCCAACGGCTACGCGTCCTGCTACATCCGGCCGCTTGTCTGGCGCGGCGTCGAATCATTGGGGCTCGATCCACGGCCGTGCCCGGTCGAAGCGTCGGTCATCGTGTGGGAGTGGAGCGCGATGTTCGGCGCCGAGGGGCTCGAGAAGGGCATCGACGTCGGCGTCAGCTCGTGGACCCGGCTGGCCCCGAACACGCTGCCGGCGATGGCAAAAGCGTCAGCGAACTACGCGAACTCGGCGCTCATCAAGATGCAGGCGTCGCTGGACGGCTACGGCGAGGCGATAGCGCTCGACGAAGGCGGCCTGGTCAGCGAAGGCAGCGGACAGAACCTGTTCCTCGTTCGCGACAAGGTGATTTACACACCTGCCATCAACTCGTCGATTCTGCAAGGTATCACCCGCGATAGCGTGATCACGATCGCTCGCGATCTCGGTTACGACGTCCGCGAGGCGGCGGTCCCGCGGGAGATGCTGTACCTGGCCGACGAGGCGTTTTTCTGCGGCACGGCGGTCGAAGTGACGCCGGTGCGCTCAATCGACAAGATTACGGTCGGAAACGGCGCCCGGGGGCCGGTAACGGCGGCAATTCAGCAGCATTTCTTCGGGATCATCAAGGGCGACATCCCCGACACACACCGCTGGCTGACGCCGGTGCCTTCCACCGTCGCGCGCTAGGCCCGACTTTTGCACAAGGCGGCCCCCATGCATGTCAACGACCTGCTGAAGCTGGCTGTCGACAAGGGGGCCTCGGACCTGCACTTGAAGGTCGGCACGTTCCCGATGTGCCGTGTCCACGGGCGCCTCACGCGGGTCACCGGCGATAAGAAGCTGGATCACGAGGACCTGGTGGAAATGGCGGCGTCCATCATGTCCGCGACGCAGCGGCAGCGGTTCAAGGACGCCCAGGAAATCGACCTCGCTTACAGCGTCCCGGGGCTGGGCCGTTTCCGCTGCAACGTATTCCAGCAGCGCGGCACGATCGGCATGGTGCTCCGCGTCATCCCCTTCCGGGTCAAGACGCTCGACGAGCTCGGTCTCCCTCAGGTACTCAAGAAGATCGCCGAGGAAGAGCGCGGCCTGGTGCTGGTCACCGGCACCACCGGTAGCGGCAAGAGCACCACACTGGCCGCCATGATCGACCACATCAACACCACGCCGGTCCTCGCACGTCATCACCATCGAGGACCCGATCGAGTACCTGCACAAGGACAACGAAGCGATCATCACGCAGCGCGAAATCGGCGTCGACACCCGGTCGTTCGCCTACGCGCTGCGCAGCGCGCTCCGCCAGGACCCGGACGTCGTCCTCGTCGGCGAAATGCGCGACATGGAGACAATCGAAACGGCGCTCCACGCCGCGGAAACCGGCCACCTGGTGTTCTCGACGCTGCACACCCTCGACGCGACCGAGACCATCAACCGCATCATCTCGGTGTTTCCACCCCACCAGCAGAAGCAGATCCGGTTGCAGCTGGCGGTGGTGCTGAAGGCGGCGATCGCGATGCGCCTCGTGCCCCGGGCTGATGGACAGGGCCGTACCGCCGCGATGGAAGTGCTCGTCGCGACGCCTTTCATCAAGGACTGCATCATCGACAAGGAGAAGACGCATCTCATCCCCACCGCCATCGCCCAGGGGACCTCTCAGTACGGCATGCAGACCTTCGATCAGTCGATCTTCGACCTTTTCTCGCGAGAGCTGATCTCCTACGACGAAGCGCTGCGCTGGGCTTCGAACGTGGACGAGTTCAAGCTCAAGGTCCAGGGTATTTCGACCACCTCGGACCAGGCCCGCGATCAGATGGCCAGCGCCCTTTTCGGCAAGCCGGCCCCCCGTGCGGCGCAACCCGAGATCACGCGGTTCGGCAAGTAGCGACCCGCCGGACCCGTACACCACCGCCCTGGTCCTGCTCGGGCAGCGCGAGCTGTCCGAGGCACAGCTGCGCGCACGTCTGCTTCGCCGCGGCTGCGACCCCGAAGGATTGACACCGCCCTGGCTCGCCTGCGCGGCGATCGAACGCTCGACGACGGCCGGGTGGCACGCGCGGCGGCCCGCCTCGAAGCCACGGTTCGAGGTCGCGGCCCGGCCCGCGTGCGTCAGCGCCTGCAGGCGCTGGGTCTCGACGCAGCCACTGTCCGCGAGGCGGTCGCAGAGACGTTCAGCGACGTGGACGAAGAGGCGCTGCTCGATGCTGCCCTGGTCCGCCGCCTCCGCGGGCAGGCGCTGGAGACGCTCGACGATCGCGCCCGCGCGCGTCTCGTCCGCGCGCTCGTCGGCCAGGGCTTCTCGCTCTCTGCGGTGCTCAAGCGCGTACGGTCTTGAGGTCTCGGAGTCTTGGGGCACGAGCTCTCCGGCTCCCGGGCCCGACTCCCGACTAAAATACTCAAGTGACCCCGAACGAAATCAGAGCTTCCTTCCTGGCGTACTTCGAACGCCGGGGCCACCGGATTGTTTCGAGCTCGCCGCTGGTCCCCGGCGACGACCCGACGCTGCTGTTCACCAACGCCGGAATGAACCAGTTCAAGGACGTCTTCCTCGGCCGCGAGGCGCGCGATTACTCGCGAGCCACGACCTCGCAGAAGTGCATGCGCGTCAGCGGCAAGCACAACGATCTGGACAACGTCGGCCCGTCGCTCAGGCACCACACGTTCTTCGAGATGCTCGGGAACTTCTCGTTCGGCGACTATTTCAAGCACGACGCGATCGAGATGGCCTGGACGCTGCTCACCCGCGAATGGGGGCTCGATCCGAACCGGCTCTACGCGACCGTTTTCAAGGGCGAAACCGGCATTCCCCGCGACGAGGAAGCCTACACGCGGTGGCGCGACTTCCTGCCGGCGGACCACGTCGGTGAGCTCGGCATGGCCGACAACTTCTGGGCCATGGGCGACACCGGGCCGTGCGGCCGCTGCTCGGAGATCTACTACGACCGCGGCTTGGAGGTGCCCGGCACCGGCAACTTCATCGCCGACGTCGAGGGCGGGAGCGAGCGCTTCGTCGAAATCTGGAACAACGTGTTCATGGAGTTCGAGCGCGACGACACCGGAACGCTATCGAACCTGCCCGCGCCATCGATCGACACCGGCATGGGGCTGGAGCGCGTCTCGGCGGTGATGCAGGGCACGTTGTCGAACTACGACACGCCGCTCTTCACGCCGGTGCTGGATGCGACCGGGCGGCTCGTCGGCCGACCCTATGGCCGCTCGATGGAGCCGGGCGACATCTCGATGCGCGTAATCGCCGACCATCTGCGGGCCATGACCTTCCTCATCGCCGACGGTGTCGTTCCGTCGAACGAGTGGCGGGGCTACGTGCTCCGCAAGATCATGCGGCGCGCGATGCGGCACGGCCGGAAGCTGGGCCTGCACGAGCCGTTCCTGCACTCGCTCGTCGACGTGCTGATCGGCGAGATGGGCGGCGCCTACCCTGAGCTCAAGGCGAGCCGCGACGCAATCGTGGAGGTCGTGAAGGCCGAGGAAGAGCGCTTCGACGCCGTCCTGACCGGCGGCCTGCCCCGGCTTGAGGACGCGCTCGACCGGGCCGCGTCCGGCTCCCGCGTCCTGCCCGGCGAGGATGCGTTCAAGCTGTACGACACATTCGGCCTGCCTCGGGACTTCATCGAGGACCTGGCCTCGAACCAGGGACTCCGGTTCGACGCCGAGGGCTTCGAACGCGAAATGGAAATCCAGCGCGAGAAGGCACGCGCGCGGAGCGGGTTCGAGGGCAGGAAGGGTGAGGAGTTCCGCTTCCAATCGGACGAGAGCCGGGCCGCCCTCGCGACCGCCGGCGACTCGTTCGAGGGCTACTCCGAAACGCTGCTCACCGATGTCCCGGTGCTCGCGGTCTTCGACGAATCGAAGCGCGAAGTGTCAGAGCTGCCGGCCGGGTCCGACGGATGGGTGGCGCTCGAGCGCACGCCCTTCTACGTCGAGGCGGGCGGCCAGGTTTCCGATCAGGGATGGCTCGTCTCGGCCGACGTGAGGACGCGAGTCACGGGTGTGGCTCGACTCGGTCCGGGCCTGCCTCGCGTGCACCGGGTCGAAGCCGGCCACGCCCCTCTCGTCCCGGGCACGCGAGTAGCGGCCGAAGTAGACGTCGCGCTCCGCGACGCAACGCGCCGCAATCACACCGGTACGCACCTGCTCCATGCGGCGCTCAGGCAGACGCTCGGCCCCCACGTCAAGCAGGCCGGCTCGCTCGTCGCGCCCGATCGCCTGCGGTTCGACTTCGTGCACTTCCACGCGGTCACTCCCGAGGAGCTCCGGCGCATCGAAGCGATTGTCAACGAGGCGATTCTCCGGAACGAGCCGGTGAACACCGCGGTTCGCAACACCCAGGAAGCGATTGCGGCCGGCGCGATGGCGCTCTTCGGCGAGAAGTACGGCGAC
Source organism: uncultured Acidobacteriota bacterium (assembly GCA_963709325.1). Lineage (GTDB taxonomy): Bacteria > Acidobacteriota > Vicinamibacteria > Vicinamibacterales > UBA2999 > VFZN01. The sequence continues at coordinate 329,325 of CAVPVV010000004.1, forward strand.
CGCGTCCGGGTGGTGGCAGTCGGTGACGGTACGTTCAGCACCGAGCTCTGCGGCGGCACGCACGTGCGCGCGACCGGCGACATCGGTCCGTTCCTGATCACCGTGGAATCAGGAGTGGCGGCCGGTGTCCGCCGCCTCGAGGCGCTCACCGGCCTCGGCGCGCTCGCCTACGCGCGGCCACGGCTCGAGGCATTCGAACAAGTCCGCAGCTACCTCAATGCCGGCGACGACGATGTCGTCAGCCGCCTCGAGGCGCGAGTCATGGGGCTCGAAAAAGCGGTCAAGGATCGGGATCGGAAGCTCGCCAAGGCGGCTGCCGGACAGTCCGGCGCCGACGGCCAGAAGGTCACCATCGGCGACGTCACCCTGGTCGCGCGCCGCGTGGACGACGCCAACAAGGACCTGCTCCGATCGATCGCCGACCAGGTGAAATCGACGCTCTCCAGCGGGGTCGTCTTCCTCGCCGGGCCAACCGCCGAAGGCAAGGTGGCGATGGTCGCGAGCGTTACCGGAAATGTAACCGGGCGTCTCAAAGCAGGACAGCTGGTGAAGGAGCTCGCGCCGATGGTCGGCGGAGGCGGCGGAGGACGGCCGGATTTTGCCGAGGCAGGTGGCAAAGATCCTGCACGAATCGACGCGATGCTGGATGCGGCCCCGGAAGTCGTGAAGCGACTACTGGGCGCGTGATCCCGCGCCGATAACCTCCTGCAGCCTCGTGCCACTCGTCGTCTGCCTGCTGATCCTCCTGGCCGGAAGTGTGGCCCCTGCCTACGCGCAGATCTACTCGTGGCGCGATGCACAGGGACAGCTCGTCGTGTCCGACAAACCGCGGACCGACGCCGGCGAGATGGTCACCTACACGGTGCCGCGCGCCGCCAGCGTTCGGGCCGCCATCGCCGCGGACGGCAATTCGAAGTCGGCGCCATTTGACGATGCCATCGCGGAGCACGCGGCGGCTCACCGGGTGTCGCCGGAACTCGTTCGCGCCGTCATCCAGGTCGAATCCGCGTTCAACCCGAAAGCCGTGTCGCCCAAGGGCGCGATGGGGCTGATGCAGCTGATGCCGGCTACCGCGCGGGAGATGGGCGTCGAGAACCCTTTCCTCCCGGAAGAGAACATTCGCGGCGGCGTCGCCTACCTGCGGCAACTTCTCGACCGCTACGACAGCAACGTGGAGCTCGCCCTCGCCGCCTACAACGCGGGACCGGGCAGCGTCGAGCGGTATGGGACCGTGCCACCCTATCGCGAGACGCAGGCTTACGTGAAGAAGGTGACCGGCGTTTCCGGCGTTCCTGCGGAGCCGCCGCCACCCGACGTGACCATCTATAAGTGGGTGGACACCGTCGACGGCAAGCCGATCGTCCGCTACGGGAACAAGCCGCCCAAGGGCGTCGACGCAGTTCCGGTCGGGAAATAGGGGTTCGGGGGGTTCTCGGGGTTCTCGGGGTTCGCGGGGTTCTCCGGGTTCGACCTACTGTGCTAACCTAAAGTGTTCGTCTCCTATTGACACAGAGGTCCTGACACAGTGGCAAAGCGTACCAAGTCGGCCATCAAGGCCAACCGGCAGAACATCAAGCGCCGCGAGCACAACCGCGCCATGCGGTCGAAGCTCCGCACCGGCCTGAAGGCCATCCGCAAGGCGCTCGACGCCAAGGACATCGACGACGCCAAGACCCAGTTGAAGGGCGTCCAGTCGCTGGTGGACAAGATGGCCGCCAAGGGCATCATCCACCGCAATACCGCGTCGCGGTACAAGTCGCGGCTCGTCGCCCGCATCGCCCAGTAGGCCGGTTCCGGCCGCAGCGCAATTCAGATCCAGGCCGGTGAGCCCCGCTCGCCGGCGCTCAACGCGCGCACAGTTCGATGACGAGGCGCTCCAGCAGGTGCTTGGGCTGCCCTGACGACGACTTGATGGCCAGGTCCGTTTCCAGCACAAGGTCCAGCGCCCGCCGAATCCGCGCATCCGGCCGCAGCCGTCCGGCTGCGGCGCGGATCTGACCCAACACCATCACCGCCTGCGCGCCGGCCTCGAACTGCGCTGCGATCTCGGTCAGCGCGCCCGCCGCATCGTTGTTCCAGATCGCGCGGCCGAGCGCGAAGTCCTCGCCCGGCTCACTCTCGGGTACGACCAGTTCGCGTATGTGCCGCTCGGTGACGGTGGACTCCCCCGCCGCATAGAGCACCACCTTCTCCACTTCAGCCCGTATCCTGCCGAGGCTGAGCCCGGTGGTCTCGAGCAGCAGCGCAATCGCCTTCGGCTCGATCGCGAGCTCGTCCTTCTCCAGCCGCTTGCGAATCCACGCCGCCGCATCCTGCGGCGAGGTCAACGATCCGCAATCGACGGCGGCTGCGTGCTTACGCGTCAGCTTGACCAGCCGCCGCGTGCCGTCCATCGCGCCGGCCACGAACACGAGTGTCGTCATCGGCTCCGGCCGTTCGATGTAGGCCTCGAACTCCTCGGCCGGCGACACCGGGGCTGGACCCTTGCGCTTCCGCCCGACCGGCTCGGGCAGCGTCTCCGCCTCCTCGTCCTTCGAGCGCCTCGGGGACAGCAGCCGCTCGGCCTCATGCACGATGACGACGCGCCGCGGCGCCATCATCGGCAAAGTCCGCGCGGTGGCGAGGATCGCGGACATCATCTGATCCCGCGCGGCAGCGGTCGTCGCTTCGTTGGCGTAGAGGCTCTCGACGTTGAAGGCTTGCAGCCCCTCGTCCACCAGCGACGCGAACTCGAGCGCGAGATCGTGGCGCGACTGCAGGTCGTCGCCCTCGAGCAGGTAGAGCGGACCGGTGCGGCCGGCGGCGATCTGGGCGCGCACCTCGGCGGGTTTCATCGGCGGTGCAGTTGTGTCAGAAGGCTTCGAGGATGGCGCTGACGACGGTGCGCGCAAAGTCGGTAGACATGCGGTCCACCGCGGCGCGTTCCTGGCCGAGGAAGGCACTGGCGTCGAGCCCGATGCTCGTGGGATTGGCCAGCTCGTATTCGTCCGAGAAGTTGACGCCGGGGTTCTCCCACAGCACCTTCTGCTGCTTGACGTCGGTGAACGACACGGCGACCACCACCGTGAATCGATAACGGCGGGCGAGCTGGGCGTCGGTATAGCCCACCGGCGAGGCCGAAATCCCGTTGATCGTGCCCTTGACGACGCCATCAGCGCCGACGTCGGTGGGTACGACACTGTACTGGCCGCGGTTCTGGAACTCGGCGCGGACCTTTTCGGTGAAGATCAGCTCGACGGTGGCATAGGGCGTGACGTTCCCGAACGCCGGGATGCCGATCGTCTGAATGTAGCTCGGCAGGAAGGAGCCGCGTCCCGCGAGCGTGTACCCGCACCCGGCCGCGCCAATCGCCGGCACCAGCGCCAACAGATCTCGTCTGGTCAACACTCCTGCCACCCCGAACTCTGAGAACCCGCGAACCTCGCGAACCCGAGAACCCCGAGAACCTCTTTACCGCACCACGATCGACACCAGCCGGCCACGGGCGACCACCACCTTCATGACCTCGCGGTCCTTGAGGTAGGGTTGCACACCCTGGTCGGCCAGCGCCAGCTGTTCCAGCTCCGCGTCGGCCGCGTCCGGGCTTGCCGCAATCCGGCTGCGCACCTTGCCGTTCACCTGGACCGGAATCACGACTTCCTCGGCTCGCGCCACGTCCGGGTCGAACTTCGGCCACGATGCCTGGCCGAGGCCGTCCTCGTGCCCGTACCGGTCCCACAGCTCCTCAGCCGTGTGCGGCGCGAACGGCGACACCATCAGGATGAGCGCCTCAATCGCTTCGCGGGCAACCCGCGGCGCCTGGCCGGTGCGCGTCCCCTTCTCGGTGAACGCGTAGAGGTCGTTGACCAGCTCCATCATCGCGGAGACCGCCGTGTTCATCTGCAAGCGGACGTCGATGTCCTGGGTCACGCGGCGGATGGTGTCGTGCGTCTTGCGCCTGATCGCGCGCTCGTCGGCCGAGAGGCTCGCATGATCGAGCATGCCTCCGGCTCCCGGCTCCCGACTCCCGACAACGTCATCGCGCCAGACCTCCGCAATCCGCCACACCCGCGCGAGCCACCGATAGCTGCCGTCGAGACCGCTGTCGGTCCACTCGACTTCCTTTTCGGGCGGCGCCACGAACATCACGTACAGGCGGAGCGCGTCGGCGCCGACCCGCTGGAGCATGGTGTCCGGATCGACGACGTTGCCCTTCGACTTCGACATCACGGCGCCGTCCTTCAGCACCATCCCCTGCGTCAGCAGGTGGGTGAACGGCTCGCTGTGACTGACCATGCCCAGGTCGCGGAACACGCGCGCGAAAAACCGCGAGTAGATCAGGTGCAGGATCGCGTGCTCGATGCCGCCGCTGTAGAAGTCCACCGGGCACCAGTAGGCGACCTTCTTCGGGTCGAATGGCTTCTGGTCGTTGTGCGCGTCGGCAAACCGGTAGAAGTACCACGATGAGTCCACGAACGTGTCCATCGTGTCGGTCTCGCGGCGGGCCGCGCCCCCGCAGGTCGGACAGGTCACGTTCACAAACTCGGGGATGCTCGCCAGCGGCGAGTCGCCTCGCCCTGAGAAGTGAACCACCTTCGGCAGGACTACTGGCAACTGGTCGTCGGGAACCGGTACGACCCCACATTGCGGGCAATGGATCATCGGTATCGGCGTGCCCCAGTAGCGTTGCCGCGAGATTCCCCAGTCTTTCAGGCGGAACTGGATGGTGCCCTCGCCGATGCCACGCGCCTCCGCCTCGGCCGTCAGCCGGCGCCTGCCTTCGGCGGACGGGAGCCCGTTGTAAGGACCGGAGTTGACCATCAGGCCTTCATCCGGCAGTGCTTCCGTCATCGCGTCGATGTCTGGTACTTCGCCGTTTTCTCGCCGAATCACGGGGCGAATCTGCAGGTTGTACTTGCGCGCGAACTCGAAGTCGCGCTGATCACCGAACGGCACGCCCATCACCGCGCCGGTCCCGTACTCGCCGAGGACGAAGTTCGCCACCCAGATCGGCACCCGCTCGTCCGTAAACGGATTGATCGCGTACTGACCGGTGAAGAAGCCTTCTTTCTCGACCTCGCCGCTGATCCGGGCCGACCGATCCTGGCCGCGGAAACGCGCCACCTGCTCGCGGAACCCCTTCGGGTCCGACGACAGATCCGCGAAGTGCTGGACCAGCGGATGCTCCGGCCCCAGCAGCACGAACGTGGCGCCGTAGATCGTGTCGATGCGCGTGGTGAACACGTCGATGCCGCCCGGTTCGCCGGCCAGCGGATAGGTCACCTGCGCGCCTTCCGACCGCCCGATCCAGTTGCGCTGCATCGTCAGCACCTTCTCGGGCCACTGGGCCAGGCCTTCGGTGCTGTCGAGCAGGTCATCGGCATAGGCAGTGATGCGGAAGAACCACTGCTCGAGGTCCTTCTGCTCGACGATCGTGCCGCACCGCCAGCAGGCGCCGTCCACTACCTGCTCGTTGGCGAGCACCGTGTTGTCCACCGGGCACCAGTTGACCGTCGAGCGGCGGCGGTAGGCCAGCCCACGCTCGAACATCCGGATGAACAGCCACTGGTTCCAGTGATAGTAGTCCGGCATGCACGTGGCCAGCTCGCGGCCCCACGCGTAGCTGATGCCGAGCCGCTGCAACTGCCCCTTCATGTGGGCGATGTTGTCGAGCGTGGAGGTCTCGGGGTGAATACCGCTCTTGATCGCGGCGTTCTCGGCCGGCAGCCCGAACGCGTCCCACCCGAACGGGTGCAGCACGTTGAACCCCTGCAGCCGCTTCAGGCGGGCGACGACGTCGCCGATGATGTAATTGCGGACGTGCCCAACGTGCGCGTGTCCCGACGGATACGCGAACATCTCGAGGCAATAGAACTTGGGTTTCGAAGGGTCTTCGGTGACCTCGAACGCCTGGCTGTCGGCCCAGCGGGCCTGCCACTTGCGATCGAGGTCCTGCGGATGGTAGTCGGACACGTCTCTTCTCTCGAAAGGAATCTTCTAAGAATACTATTTCGCGGTATCGATCACCGCCTGCAGCCCCTCCTCGAGCGCTGTGAGGTCGTATCCACCTTCGGTCACCAGCACCATGCGCCCGCCGCATAGGCGATCGGCGGCCCCGACGAGCAGGCCTGTCAACGAGCGAAAGCCGGCGCTGGTCATGCGCAATCCGGCAAGCGGGTCGCGCTCGTCGGCATCGAAGCCCGCCGACACCATCATCAGGCTCGGCCGGAAGCGTTCAACCAGAGGCAGCGCCTCCTGCTCGTAGCGGGCGATCACCTCGGCGTCGCGCGTGCCGGCAGCAAGCGGAAGGTTCAGCGTGAACCCGACGCCGGCGCCGCGCCCGGTCTCGTCCGCCCCGCCGCTGCCTGGATAAAACGGGAATTGGTGAGACGACACGAACAGAACAGTGGGATCCTCGTAAAACGTCCACTGCGTCCCGTTGCCGTGATGGACGTCGTAGTCGAGAATCGCGACGCGCTCGCAGCCGCGCGAGCGCGCGTAGGCGGCCCCGATGGCGACGTTGTTGTAGAGGCAGAAGCCCATCGCGCGATCCGATTCCGCGTGATGGCCAGGCGGTCGGACAACGGCCAGCGCTCGGCTGCCGCTGCGACCCTCCAACACCGCATCCACGCCCGCCAGGACGGCGCCTGCCGCCAGTCGCGCGATGTCTTCCGAATCCGGTGACGTAAAGGTATCCGCGTCGAGCATCACGGCGCGGCCACGAGTCGAGGTTATCGACTGCACGTACTCTGGCGTGTGCACACGCTGAAGATCATCGTCTGTCGCTCTCCGCGGCTCAATCACGCGCCCTCCGCCGGCGCGGTACCGTTCGACCACTCGAGTCATCGTCTCGGCACGTTCAGGCCGTTCGGGATGACCCGGCGGCGTCAGATGGTCTGCGATGCGCGGGCTATGGATGATTGTCAACATTCGCGGCCTTCAGCAGTTCGAAACAGCGCCGCTCTGCCTGACCGAGCTCGGCTTCCAACCGCACGCGATACTGCTCCAGGGCGTCATCGTCGGCGTCTCGGGGGACGGTGAAGGGTTCGGCAATGACCAGGGCGACGGTTGTGAACGGCTTGGGAATCTGGGTTCGATCCCAACTCTTCAGCGACCAGTGCGCCGCGGCTTCAGCATGAAGGGGAATCACCGGATTCCCGGTCGCCTTCGACAGCCACACGGCCCCGGGCTGGGCGACTCGCGCCGGACCGCGTGGGCCGTCGATCGTGAAAGCGGTCGGGTGCGCCTTCGCGTCCTTCACCAGCTGCAGCATCGCCTTGCGGGCGCCGCGCGAGCTCGATCCGCGCGCCGTTCCGAACCCGAACCGGTGGATGATGCGCGCGATCCACTCGCCGTCGTAGTTCTCGCTCGTGATGACGACGATGCCGCGATCGCGGAAATGAAAAGTGCCGTGCAGGATGCGGCCGTGCCAGACGGCGTGAATGCCGTGCCCGCCGGCCCGCTCCGCCTCGCGCAGGCGTTCCTCGCCTTCAACCCGCCACCGCAGCGTACGTCCAAGCAGCCGCAGTAGCGGCGTGGCAAGGCTCGCGATGGCGGTCACCTCGGCCCGTTTCTTCCACGAGCGCTGCCACGGAGGCGCCACCGCCACATCGGTGTCGGGCATGGACGACGCCATTACACCATACGCCGCGATGACACTGCCGAAGTGCGGACGCTATACTGCTCGGCATGAAGGGCATCATCCTGGCCGGCGGCCACGGCACCCGCCTCCACCCGCTCACGCTCGCCGTCAGCAAGCAGCTGATGCCCGTCTACGACAAGCCGATGATCTACTATCCGCTGACCACGCTGATGTTGGGCGGTCTGCGCGAGATCCTGATCATCACGACGCCCGAGGACCAGACCAGCTTCAGCCGCGTGCTCGGCGACGGGCGCCAGTTTGGCCTGCAGTTGTCCTACGCGGCCCAGCCTCATCCCGGCGGGCTCGCACAAGCATTCATCATCGGACGCGAGTTCATCGGCCGCGACGGTGCGGCCCTGGCGCTGGGTGACAACATCTTCTACGGCCATGGCGTGCCGGAGCTCGTGCAGCAGGCGGCTGGTCGCGAGCACGGCGCCACCGTGTTCGCCTACCGGGTCAAGGATCCCGAGCGCTATGGGGTGGTGGAGTTCGACCCCGCCGGCCGCGCGCTGTCGCTCGAGGAAAAGCCGCGACAGCCGCGGTCGTCGTATGCCGTCACCGGGCTGTATTTCTACGACAACTCGGTTGTCGACATCGCCGCCGCGCTGAAGCCCTCGCCTCGCGGCGAGCTCGAAATCACGGACGTCAATCTCGAATACCTGCGACGCGGCGACCTCCGGGTCGAGACACTCGGCCGCGGCGTCGCATGGCTCGATACCGGCACCCACGACGCGCTGCTCCAGGCCTCCATGTTCATCCAGGCGCTCGAGGAGCGGCAGGGACTGAAGGTGGCCTGCCCGGAAGAGGTCGCTTTCCGGATGGGATACATCACCGGCGAAGACGTGCTGAGAGCGGCGAGCGCGCTGAAGAACCAGTACGGCGACTACCTGCGACAGATCGTCGACGAGGAACGCCGGACGATCGCGCCCGGCGCCGGGCTTTCCCGCTAGCCACAAGCGGCTGCTACATGCCGTCGTACTGCGGTCCTTCGCCCCCTTCGGGTGCGACCCAGGTGATGACGCCGTAGGGATCCATGATGTCGCAGGTCTTGCAGTGGACGCAGTTCGACGCATTGATCTGCAGGCGACGCCCGCCCTGCCCGTTGTCCACCATCTCGTAGACGTTCGCGGGACAGAACCGCACGCAGGGGTGTCCGAACTCCTCACCGCAAATCGTGTGGCACACCTCGGTGTGCACGAGCAGGTGGACCGGCTGGTTCTCCTCGTGGTGTGTCCCCGAGTAGTGCACACTGGTGAGCTTGTCGAAGGTCAGCTTGCGATCCGGCGCGACGGCGTTTGAGCCGCTCAGGATGTCCTGCTTCGCCATCCCGTAGTAGTGACTCGAGCCGCTTGATCCGCGTGTGGCCGGGATGGCCGCCGATGTCGCCGGGCAGCAGCCCGCCGGTGAGCATCGCGAGGCCGGCGAACGCACTCCCGGCATAGAGCCCGCCGGCAAACGCCTGGTGCACGCCACGCACCGGGTACAGCTCCGACTTGATCGCGCTTGCATCAACGCGCGCCTTGTAGGCCGAGAGTGCATGCGCGCTCGTGTCGCCGGCGCGGATCGCGTCGAAAGCGGTCTCGGCCGCCAGCATCCCGCTCCGCATTGCGAGGTGGATTCCCTTGAGCCGGAGCGAGTTCACGAAGTTCGCGGCATCACCGACGATCAGTCCGCCGTCCATGAAGAGCCGTGGCTGGGTACTCCAGCCGCCCTCGGGCAGAGCCTTGGCGCCGTAGCGGATCACCTGGCCGCCGGCCAGGATGCCGGCGATGAACGGGTGCTGCTTGAACTGCTGGAACGCCGAATACGGATCGAGCAGCGGGTCCTTGTAGTCCAGTCCGACGACCAGGCCGATCGAAACGCGGCCGTTCGGCATCGCGTAGAGCCAGCTGCCGCCGAATTCCTCCTGGCGCAGCGGATAGCCGAGCGTGTGGATGACGGTGCCCGGCGCCAGCCGATCTTTGGGAACCTCCCAGAGCTCCTTCAGCCCAATCGCGAATTGCGCCGGCTCGCTGGATTCACCGAGCTGCAGAATCCGCATCAGCTCCTTCGTGAGGTGGCCGCGCACCCCGTCGGCGAAGATCGTCACCTTGGCCTGGATGTCGGCGCCGGGCTCGAACATCCCACGCGGCTGCCCGTCCTTACCGACCCCGCGATCGCCGGTGCGCACGCCGATCACCCGATGTCCGTCGAACAGCACCGACTGGCCGGCGAACCCCCAGAACAGGTCGATGCCCGCGGCTTCGACCTGCTCCGCCAGCCACTTCGTAAACAGGTTGAGCGAGATGATGTAGTTGCCATGGTTCCTGAACGGTGGCGGCGTAATCGGCAGCCGCAGCCGCTTCCGCGGCGTCAGGTAGTAGATATTGTCGTTGGTAACTTCGGCGGCGAGCGGCGCGCCCTGGGCCTTGAAGTTGGGAATCAGCTCGGCGAGCGTGGACGGATCCAGCAACGCGCCCGAGAGCTGGTGCGCCCCGGCCTCGCGCGCCTTCTCCACCACCGCAATCGACAGCGGCTCGCCGCCCCTTGCCTTCTGGAGCTGCACGAGGCGAAGCGCCGCACTCAAACCGCCAGGACCGCCACCGACGATCAGGACATCGACTTCGAGGGTCTCTCGATCCATGTAAGGCTCCAGACTTCAGGCTTCGGGCTTCAGGCTTGCACGCGTGTCCTGCTGGACTCACAACGGCAGCCGCTGCCGGACCACAGCAGTCCTCTCGCAGGCCTGAAGCCTGAAGCCTGGAGCCTGAAGCCTACTTCTTGAGTTCCGCCATCAGCGCCGGCGCGATCTCGAACAGATCGCCGACGATGCCGTAATCCGCAATCTCGAAGATTGGCGCTTCGGCGTCCTTGTTGATCGCCACGATCGTCCGCGATCCCTTCATGCCAACCAGGTGCTGAATGGCGCCGGAGATCCCGATCGCCACGTACAACTTCGGCGCGACGGTCTGGCCCGAGCTGCCGATCTGGCGCTCCATCGGGAGCCAGCCGTTGTCGCAGATTGGGCGCGAGGCAGCGAGCTCGGCGCCGAACGCCTGGGCCAGCTGCTCGGCCAGTGCCACATTCTCCTGCGACTTGATGCCGCGGCCGACGGCGACGATGCGCTCGGCCTGGGAGAGATCGACTGCCTGCTTCGCCTCCTGGAACGGCGCCTCGGGCCGCTGCCGGATTGCGGCGGCGTCCACCGGCGCCTGGACCGCATTGACGGGGGCCTGGCCCTTCTGGACCGCGTCGGCGCGGAACGCGCCAATCTGCACCGTGATCAGGTGCGGTGTCGGCCCCTGCGGCACGACGTCGGCGACGAGCTTGCCCTGGAACATCGGCCGCGCGAACGCCGCCTGACCGGCGTCCGTCCGGATGGCGATAACGTCGGTGACCAATGCCCGATCCAGCCGCGCCGCAAGCGTCGGCGCGAAGTCGCGGGTCTGGTAGGTGTGCGGCAGAATCACGTACTGCGGCGCCTGAGCGGTGATCACTGCAGCGGCGGCCTGCACGAACGCGTCCGGCGTGTACGTGCCAAGCGCGTCGGCGTCGGCGGCAAGCACCTCGGCAACAGCCGCGCCGGCAAGCTCGCCTGCCACCCCTGATACGTTCTTGCCGAACACCGCGATCTTGACGGGCATCTGCCCGCCGGCCAGCTGCTGCGCGGCGGCGATTGCCTCCCAGCTCGCACGGTTCAGCTTGCCGTCCTTCTGCTCCGCGATAACCAGGATCACAGTGCCCTCGCCTCCTCGCGCAACCGACGAACCAGCTCGTGCGCGGCTTCAGCGGCTGCGCCGCCGATCATCACCGTCTGCTTCGATTTCTGCGGAGCGTAGAGAGCGACCACCTTGAGCCGCGAGGCGAGCCCGGCCGGCGGCGTCACCTTCTTGATCTCCTTCTTCTTGGCGGCCATGATCCCTTTCAACGTCGCGTAGCGCAGCTGGTTGATCCCGCTCTGGATCGTCAGCAGCGCCGGCGTCGGCATCGTGACGTACTGGAACCAGCCGCCTTCGAGCTCGCGCTTGACCTTCAGTGAGCCGCCTTCGACAACCACTTCCATGATGATCGTCGAGTGCGGCACGCCGAGCTTCTCGGCAAGCACCGGCCCGAACTGAGCGTGCCCCTGATCGTCGGACTGCAGGCCGGTGAGGATGAGATCGAAGCCCTCTTCTTTCATCGCCGGCACCAGCGCCTGTGCCGCCGTGAACGCGTCGGCGGCCCCCAGGGCGTCGTCCTCGACGTGGAGCGCCCGATCCGCGCCGCGCGCGAGCGCTTCGCGAATGACCTGCTGGACGCGGGACGGCCCGGCCGAGCAGACCACCACCTCGCCGCCGTGCTTCTCGCGGAGCCGCAGCCCCTCTTCGAGCGCATAAGCGTCGGGCTCGTTCATCTCGTAACTCGCCTCCTGCTCGCGGATCCACGTCTTGGTGTCGTTCAGGCGCGGCTGCCACTCGCGGGTGGGCACTTGCTTGATGCAGACTGCGATTTTCATGACGTTGTCAGGCTCTAGGCTTTAGGCTCTGGGCTTCGGGACGAGCTCTTGTCCGACTGCACTCGCGTTCTTGGGGGTGACACGCCTAGAGCCTATAGCCCAAAGCCTGGAGCCTATTCAGCGAACTTCTTGAACAAGAGTGAGCCATTTGTGCCGCCGAAGCCGAACGAGTTCGAGAGCGCGTAGCCAACCGCAGCGGGTCTCGCCTGGTGCGGCACGTAGTCGAGGTCGCAGCCTTCGCCGGGCTCGTCGAGATTGATCGTCGGCGGCAGGATCTGATTCTTGACGGCGAGGACCGTGATGCCCGCCTCGAGCCCGCCGGCCGCGCCGAGCAGGTGTCCGGTCATCGACTTGGTCGACGACATCGCCAGCTTGCGCGCCTGATCGCCGAATACCCGTTTGACGGCGAGCGTCTCGGTGGGATCGTTGATTGGCGTCGAGGTGCCGTGGGCATTGATGTAGTCCACAACTTCGGGGCCGACCGCGGCCGACTCGAGCGCCGCCTGCATCACCCGGTACGCGCCGTCGCCGTCTTCCGGCTGACCGGTCATGTGGTACGCGTCGCCGGACATGCCGTAACCGACCATCTCGGCGTAGATCGTCGCGCCCCGGCGCTTGGCGAACTCCAGCGCTTCGAGAATGAGGATCCCGGCGCCTTCTCCGAGCACGAACCCGTCGCGGTCCTTGTCGAAGGGCCGGCTGGCCCGCTGCGGTTCGTCGTTACGCGCCGACAAGGCTCGCATCGCTGCGAAGCCGCCGACGCCCATCGCGCACACCGCGGCTTCGGAGCCGCCGGCAATCATCGCATCGGCGGCGCCCCGCTTGATGATCTCAAACGCATCGCCGATGGCGTGCGCCGAGGCCGTGCACGCAGTGCAGGTGGCGGAGTTGGGCCCCTTCGCGCCGAAGCGGATCGAAACCTGCCCCGACGCGAGGTTGATGATCGCCGACGGAATGAAGAACGGCGAGATGCGGCGGGGCCCGCCTTCGAGAAACGCGCGGTGTTCGCGCTCGATGGTCGTGAACCCGCCGATGCCGGAGGCGATGAACACGCCGACTCGCGGCGCGAAGTCGGGCGTGATCGTCAGCCTGGCATCGTCGACGGCGAACTGTGAGGCGGCGACGGCGTACTGGATGAAGACGTCCATTTTCTTGACGTCTTTCTTGTCGATGAACGCCAGCGGATCGAAGCCCTTCACCTCCGCGGCGAACCGCGTGCTGAACGCCGACGCGTCGAACTTGGTGATCGGCCCCGCCCCGCTCTGGCCGGCCAGCAGGCCGTTCCAGGTGGCCTCGGTCCCGATGCCCAACGATGACACCAGGCCGACGCCCGTAACCACAACTCGCCTGCTCACTGTCCCTCCGTCGCAGGTGCCGGCCGCCCGGCGCCTCTACTTCTTCTTGGTATGCGATTCGATGTACTGAACCGCTTCCTTGACGCGGGTGATCTTCTCCGCCTCCTCGTCAGGGATCTCGATGCCGAACTCCTCCTCGAACGCCATCACGAGCTCGACGGTGTCGAGCGAGTCGGCGCCCAGGTCCTCGACGAACGAGGCATCTGGCGTCACCTCTTCCTCGTCGACGCCCAGCTGCTCCACGATGATGCTCTTAACCTTGTCGGCAACGGCCACAGCTTCCTCCCTTGACGGCGCCCGGGGCGGGCACCCAACTCACATGTACATCCCGCCGTTCACGGCGAGAACCTGCCCTGTAATATACGATGCCTCGTCCGATGCCAGGAAGCGCACCGCGGTTGCGACTTCCTCCGGCGTGCCCATCCGGCCCATCGGAATCTGCGAGGCCCAGTCCGATTTGGCGTTGTCGGTAATCGCCTTGGTCATGTCGGTACCGATCAGCCCAGGTGCGACCACGTTTACCGTGACGTTACGCGATGCGACCTCGCGAGCGAGCGCCTTGCAGAAACCGATCAGCCCGGCCTTCGACGCCGCGTAGTTCGCCTGTCCGGCATTTCCGGCCTGCCCGACGACCGAGCTGATCGCGACGATGCGGCCGGCGCGCTGGCGAATCATCGGCTTGAGCACCGCCTGGCACCACGTGAACGACGCGGTGAGGTTCGTCGCAATCACCTCGTCCCAGTCGGCGCGCTTCATCCGCAGCATCAACTGATCGCGGGCGATTCCGGCGTTGTTCACGAGAATGTCGACGCGCCGGTGTTTCTCGACGACCGAGGCGATCAGCGCCTCGACCGCGGCGGCATCGGTGACGTCCACGCCATGCGCTTCCGCCTGTCCGCCGGCGGCGCGAATCGCCTCCGCCGTGGCGGCCGCGTTGTCGCCGCGCGCGACGCAGACGACCGACGCGCCGTCCGAAGCGAGCTGCTCGGCGATCGCACGGCCGATGCCGCGCGATGCGCCCGTGACGATCGCGACTTTGCCGGTCAGTGTGCTCATGCGGGAACGGCAAGCGCGCCGAGATCCTCGGGCGCCTGCAGGTTGAGAACCGTGGCGTCCTTGTGGATCTTGCGGACGAGCCCCGAGAGGACGGTGCCCGGCCCGACCTCGATGTAGGTGGTGACTCCGGAGGACGCCAGGTACTTTACGCTGTCCTCCCACCGCACCGGGCTCGACACCTGTGAAATGAGCGCATCGACCGAGGCGCCGGCCGTGCTGCGCGGACGCGCGTCGACGTTGGCGATGACCGGCACTCGTGGATCTCTGGTCGATACGGCACGCAGCTCAGGAGTGAGACGCTCCGCGGCCGGCGCCATCAGCGCGCAATGGAACGGCGCGCTGACCTTCAGCGGAATGACTCGCTTCGCGCCGAGCTCCTTTGCCCGCTCTCCGGCTCTGGCGACCGCCGCGGCTGCACCGGCGATAACGATTTGGCCCGCCCCGTTGAGGTTCGCGGGGCTCACGACTTCACCCTGAGCGGCTGCGGCACAGGCCTGAAGCACGGTGGCTTCGTCGAGCCCGAGGATCGCCGCCATGGCGCCGGTGCCGACCGGCACGGCTTCCTGCATGTAACGCCCGCGATTGCGGACCAGTCGTACCGCATCGCCGAACGCCAGCGTCCCGGCCGCGACGTGAGCGGAGTACTCACCGAGGCTGTGCCCGGCGACGAACGCCGGCTGAATGCCTTTGTCCGCCAGTACACGCCACGCGGCGATGCTGGCCGTGAGGATGGCGGGCTGGGTGTGCTCGGTGAGCGTCAGCGTCTCGGCTGGCCCTTCGAAGATGATCTGGCTGAGGGCGATCCCGAGCGCTTCGTCAGCCTCGGCAAACGTGGCGCGGGCGATTGGGAACTGGTCGGCCAGCGTCTTGCCCATGCCGACCGCCTGGGAACCCTGTCCAGGGAAGATGCACGCGATCACGAGATCTCCGCCCGTCCCACAGCCATCAGGTCCTTTCGCATCCGTTCCCATCCACCGTCGCCTGCCAGCCGCGCCGCCTGTGCCACCGCGTTGCGGATTGCCTTGACCGAGGAGCGCCCGTGTCCCACGACAACGACCGCGTCGGTCCCGAGCAGCGGCGCGCCGCCGTATTCCGAGTAGTCCACCCGCTTCCGGAACCGCCGGAAGGCGCGCTGCGAAAGCAGGTAACCCATCTGGCTCGAGAACGTGCTCTGCAACTCCTCGCTGAGCAGGTGCTCGACCATCTCGACCACGCCCTCGCTCAACTTCAGCGCGACGTTGCCGGTGAACCCGTCTGCGACCACCACGTCGGCTTCGCCCCCGAAGATGCCACGAGCTTCCACGTTGCCAACGAAGTGAACCGGCGCCTGGCTCATCAAACGATGCGCTTCGCGCGTCAATTCGTTGCCTTTCGAGGCTTCCTCGCCGATCGACAACAGACCCACGCGCGGCCGTTCGATGCCGAGGGCGACCCGTGCGTAGGCGGCGCCCATCACGCCAAACTGCACCAGGTGCGCGGGCTTGCATTCCACCGTCGCGCCCGCGTCGAGCAGCACCGCCGATCCCCGCTTGGTCGGCACCACTGCCGCGAGCGCCGGGCGGTCCACGCCGTCAAGCATGCCGAACACCGCGTGCGCGGCGACCACTGCCGCGCCAGTGTGGCCGGCACTCACCAGCGCCGCGGCGTGACCATCCTTGACCCGCGCCGCCGCCACCATCACCGACGATCGCGGCTTGCGGCGAAGGGCCAGCGCCGGCGACTCCTCCATCGCCACGACGTCCGGGGCATCGACCACCAAGATGTCAAGCGTATCGGCGTCGGCGTGGCGAACCAGCTCGTCACGAATCATCTCGGTCCGGCCGACCAGGTCGATGCCGATCCCGAGAAATCGTGCCGCAGCCAGGGCGCCGTCGACGGGACGCCTGGGCGCATGATCGCCGCCCATGGCGTCGACCGCAATGCGCATGGCGTGTCCAGCGGTCTACTCTTCGTCGACCGGCCGCACCTGGCGGGCTCGGTAGTAGCCGCAGTAGGCGCACACGCGGTGCGCGGCCTTCGGCTCCCCGCACTGCGGGCAGCGGCCGGCGTTGGCGGCGGTCAGAGCGTCGTGGGTGCGGCGCTTGCGGCCCCGCGTCTTGGAGTGGCGGCGTTTTGGATTAGGCATTGTCGGTCTTCCGGTCGGAAATCAGCGCTTTGAGGCCAGCCAGCCGGGGATCTTCCCACTGTATCTCGCACTGGCAGGTGTCGGTGTTCAAGTTGGTGCCGCACTGGGGGCAGAGCCCCTTGCAGTCCGGGCGGCAGAGCGGCTTCATCGGCAGCGCGAGATAGAACTGCTCCCGCATCAAATCGCCGAGATCGATCTCGTCGCCCCTGTAATAGGTCGCGGACGTGTCTTCGTCGGCGAGTTCCCCGTCCTCGGTGTCTGAATCCGGGGCGGCCATTCCTTCGGGCAGATATCGCAGATCGAACGCGGCGTTCACGGGAAGCGTAAACGCCTCGAGACAGCGGCTGCAGCGGAGCTCCAGCCTGGTGGTCAGCGTACCCACCAGCCGGAACCGGTCGTTGTCCTTGTGGACCGTGAAGGCGAGCGTTGCCGGGGCGATCACCCGGTAGTCCTCGTCCTGATCCGCAAAGGCGGACGGCTCGAACTGCCGCAGGACGCTCGTCTCGGGCTGCCGAATGTGCGAAAGATCCAGCCGCATCAAAACGGCGATTATACCATGCGCGGTCCGTCGGTCACGGTCACCCAGGGTTTCGGGATGTACAACTGCTCGAACAAGTTAACCGCGTACCGGTCGGTCATCCCGGCGAGGAAGTCCTGGGCCGCGCGGTCGAGGCCCTCCTGCTCCACGGTCCGCGGATCCAGGAACTCGGCGGGGCGGGCCCGGACCTTGTCCCAAAGGCCGCCGAGGATGCCGTGGGCCTTGGCGAATTCGGCGGTGGCGACCTGGTTCTCGTAGACCGCCTCGAACATGAAGGAGCGGAGCGCCAGCATGGCGTCGAGCACGTCCTGCCCCATGCGCACCTCAGTGAGGCCTCCAGCCAGCGTCTCCTCGACGACGTTGGTCACCAGCCGGCCGATGCGCTCGGAGGGGGTTCGTCCGAGGCGGGCGACCGCGTCGCCCGGGAGGAGGTCTTCGCTAATGATCCCGGCCCGCACCGCGTCGTCGATGTCGTGGTTCACGTAGGCGATGATGTCGGCGACGCGGGCGATCTGGCCTTCTATCGTGCTCGCGCGATGTCCGGGCGGGGCCCCGACCGGCAAGCCGCTCTTCCCCTTCGAGTGTCTGGCGATGCCATCGCGGACTTCCCACGTCAGGTTCAACCCTTTTCGGTCCTGCTCGAGCACGTCCACGATCCGCAGGCTCTGTTCGTAGTGGTTGAATCCGCCCGGCGCGAGCTCGCTCAACACCCGCTCCCCGGCGTGGCCAAATGGCGTGTGCCCGAGATCGTGGCCGAGCGCGATGGCCTCGGTCAGTTCCTCGTGCACGTGCAGCACCTTGGCGATGGTCCTGGCAATCTGCGACACCTCGAGCGTGTGGGTGAGGCGCGTCCGGTAGTGGTCGCCGCGCGGGGAGAAGAAGACCTGGGTCTTGTGCTTCAGGCGACGGAAGGCCTTGGTGTGGATGATCCGATCGCGATCGCGCTGGAACGCCGGCCGCACCGGGTCTTCGACCTCGGGTCGCAGGCGGCCGCGGCTGTCGCCGCTCTTCGCCGCCTGCGGAGCCAGAATCTCGCGCTCTCGCCGCTCGAGCTGCTCGCGAATCGTCACGCGATCTCCCTCAGGAAGCTGATGCCATGATCCAGCGGCTGCACGCCGAACGCTTCGGCCAGCGTCTGCCCGAGATCGGCGAACGTTGCCCGGGTGCCGAGCGAGACGCCGCCCCGAACTCGCGCGCCGTACACGAGCAGCGGCACGTGCTCGCGTGAGTGATCGGTGCTCGGCGTGGCCGGATCGTTGCCGTGGTCTGCGGTGATCACCAGGAGATCGTCCTCGCGCAGTTGCAGCAGCAGCGCGGCGAGCCGGTGATCGAAGCGTTCGAGGTTTCGAGCGTAGCCAGCGACGTCGTTCCGGTGCCCGTAAACAGTGTCGAAATCGACAAGGTTGGCGAACAGCAGGCCGCGGTCCATCGTATCCATCCGCGCCATGACTACGTCCATCCCGTCCTCATCGCTCGTCGTCGGCACGGCCTCGCCGACACCGCGTCCCGCGAACAGGTCGTTCACCTTGCCGATCGCGATCACTGGGTGACCTTCAGCGGCCAGGCGATCGAGCAGCGTGGTGGCGATCGGCGGCATCGCGTAATCGTGACGATTCGGCGTGCGCTGGAACGCGCCCGGCGTGCCGACGAACGGCCTGGCGATCACCCGCCCGAGACCAGCTCCTTCGACCGCGATCTCGTAGGCCACCTGGCACCAGTCGTAAAGCGTCCGGACCGGCACCACCTCTTCGTGCGCCGCGATCTGAAACACGCTGTCGGCCGACGTGTAGACGATGGGGCGGCCGGTGCGCATGTGCTCGGCCCCGAGCTCCTCGATGATGGCCGTTCCCGACGCGACAACGTTACCGAGGATCGTCCGGCCGATGCGGACCTCGAAGGTCCGGATCATGTCGTGCGGGAAGCCGCTCGGAAAGGTCGGGAAGGGGCGATCGAGAACGACTCCCATCAGCTCCCAGTGACCGGTCACCGAGTCCTTCCCGGGCGAGCGCTCCGCCATCAGGCCGTACGCGGCGAGCGGGGCCGGCGGACAGGCGACGCCTCGCAGCGGCACGGCACAGCCCAGCCCGAGCCCGGCCAGAGTCGGAATGTCGAGCGACTCGGCATCGGCAATGTGTCCCAGCGTGTGACTGCCCTCGTCGCCGTAGGCGGCTGCATCCGGCAGCTCACCGGCGCCGACGCTGTCGAGCACGATGAGGATGGCCCGACGGAACAAGTCGATCAGGGGTGATGAGACGAGAAGTAATTCGGCACACTGCGCGGCGTCCGGATCGTCGCGATCGCGTGCTTGAACACCAGGTGGTCCATGCCGTTGTGCTCGACGATCAAGGCAAACCGGTCGAAGTTCTTGATCCGGGCCTCGAACTCGCGGCCGTCGAGCAGGTGCAACACGACGGCGAGTTTCTCCCGGCGCGCGTAATTGAGGAAAACGTCCTGGATATTCGGGGCGCCGGTCTTCGTGTCGGCCATCGCGGCGTCGCTCCTTAGGCGTACAAGAGGCCCCGCTCGGCCAGCCATGCAAATACGCGGGCCTGCGTGTCGAGAGTCTCGCCAGGGCCTTGAAACCACATAAGGTTAGGCTCTTTGCGGAACCAGATCAACTGCCGCCTTGCATATCGGCGGTTCTCCTGCACGATTAGTGCGCGGGTCTCGCCCGCGCCTCGCACACCGTCGAGGTGTTCGAGTGCCTGCCGGTAGACCAGCCCCGTGAACGGCCGGGCCGTACGGGGCACGCCTGCAGCAAGATTCCGCCGCATCTCGTCCAGCAAGCCGGCCTCGAACTGCTGATCGACGCGGCGCGCCAGGCGCGGCACCAGCACGTCCATGGGTACCTGAATCGCAACGGCGACGACGACTACCTCAGGATCCAGCGCCGATACCGTATTCGCGAAGTGCGCTGTCAAGGGCTGGCCGGTCTGGAAGTAGACCTCCAGCGCTCGTACGATTCGCTTCCGATCTCGCGGCAGGATCCGCGCCGCCGAGGCAGAATCCACCCGGGAGAGGAACCGGTGCACGCGCTCCGTTCCATGCCGCGCAGCCAGCGCATCCAGCCGCGAGCGGAGCGCCTCGTCCTTGGCAGGACCCGGAAACAGGCCCCGCGTGAGCGCCCGGTAATAGAACCCGGTTCCGCCGACGAGGATCGGGACGCGGCCGCGAGCGTGGATCTCACGGACTGCTCGCGCCGCGTCGCGCGCAAAGTCGGCCGCGTTGTAGTCCGACTCCGGCGGCACGATGTCGACGAGATGATGCGGGATCCCGCGTCGCTCTGAGGCCGGGACCTTGTCGGTGCCGATGTCGAAGCCGCGGAAGACGGCGGTGGAATCGCAGTTGATGATCTCGCCGCCAACCCGCTCTGCGATGGCGATGCCGAGCGCGCTCTTGCCGGTCGCGGTCGGGCCGAGCACCGCCAGGAGTGGCTTCCGATCCCCGCTCACTGCTGCGGCGTGCGGCCTTCCGGCGACTCGTTGTAGAAGAACGTGACCGTGAAGAACGCCTTGTCGTCGGGATACTCCGGCGGCAGCGGCTCGGTCGGGTTCGAGGCGAGGAGCGCGTTTCGCGCGGCCAAATTGAACGACTCGACCGACGAGGGGCCGATCACCGTCACGTCGGTCACCGCGCCGTTGCGGTGCACGAAGAACGTGATGACGACGCGGCCGCGCAGCGACATGGCTGCGTAGGGCACGAACCAGTTGCGCTTCACCTGCGCGACGAAGCGGCGAATCCAGGGCCCGAATTCGACGCCCTTGGTGTCGAATTGGATGGCCGGGCCGAACTCCTGGGTTCCGCCGCGCTGATTGTCGAAGGTGTCCTGGTCGACGTACTTCTGCAGGTTCCGGAGCGCGTCGCCGAGCTTGCCGCCCGGCGGCGGTTGCGGACGCTGCGGCTGCTGCATCGCCATCCTGCCCTGTTCGGCCGGCGACGGCGTGGCCGGCGTCTCCACCGCAGGCGGCGCCGGTGGCGCTGGCTCCTCGGCCGGCCCGCGGCCGCGGGCCCGCTCCTCCGGGGTCGCCTCGGCGCGCTCCCGAGAGTTGCCGCGAGAGTACGGCAACGGGTTGTCCAGCGCCTTGGGCCGCTCGCGGTTTCGGGCCTGCCTGTCCATGTCGGACATCTCGGCGCGCTGCGGGGGCTTCGGCGCCGGCGTGTCGATCCGCGGCTGGACGAAGACGAACCGCGGGCGTTCCTGCTTCTCAGCCTGCTGAAGCTTCGCTACCTCTTCGGGCGACCTCGACTGGAGGGCCGGGAGGAACTCCGGCGCGAAGATCAGAATCACGACAATGGCCGCGTGAACCACGACCGAGACGACAACCCCGTCTCGCAGGTTAATCGCTCGCCCGACGGGCTCGACGTCGGAGTATCGATCGTCGAAGTCGAAGTACATCAGCTATTTACGAGAGTATAACAGACCGCCCGCCGGGATCCGGCCGGGCGGCGGTGTATAGATAGACGATCCCCAGCGACAGCGGCTTGGCCGCTACCTGTGAAAATCCCGCGGCACGAAGAATTCGGGCAAAGCCTTCGCCCCATGGGAAGGCGCTGACGGACTGCGGCAGGTAGTCGTAGGCCCGCGCATGATGCGACACGGCGCGCCCGATTCGCGGCAGCACGTGATTGAAGTACCAGAGGTAGAGCGGCCGGACCGCGGCGATGACCGGCAACCCGAACTCCAGAATCGCCAGCCGGCCGCCCGGGCGGAGCACGCGCAGCAATTCCGCGCAGGCAACCTCCGGACGCTCCACGTTGCGGATGCCGAAGGCGATGGTTACCGCGTCCACGGTGGTGTCGGCTACCGGCAGGCGCATCGCATCTCCACGCACCAGCTTCACGCGACGCTCCAAGCCTTGATGGTGCACCTTCGTAAGGCCGTGTTCAAGCATCGCCCCCGAGAAGTCCACCCCGAGAGCGCGTGCCGCACCCTGGCGGGCGCGGGCCCCGGCGATGGCCACGTCGGCCGTTCCGGTGCACACGTCGAGAAGCCGCTCGCGGCCGGTCAGCCCCAGGGACCGGATCGCCCGGAAGCGCCAATAGCGATCGAGACCGCCGGACAGCACCGTGTTCAGCACGTCGTAGCGGCCGGCAATCGCATCGAACATTCCCGCGATCGCCTGCGGCGACTTGTCAACGGACATACAGCGCCAGCGCGGTCACGAGGAAGTACACGATCCCGACGTAGCCGTTCAGATCGAACGCCCGCTTGACCTGCGACAGATCGGTCGCGCTCACCAGCGATTGCTCGAAGACCAGGAGCAGCGCCACGATTGCCACCCCGGCTGCGTAGACTCGACCAAGCGGCACGAGCCAGCCGAGCGCCGCCATGCAGGCGATCGTGCCGACGTGCATCAGGCGGGAGATCGCCAGCGACGCCGGAACACCAAATCGCGTCGGAATCGATCGCAGGCCGTGCGCGCGATCGAAGTCGAGATCCTGGCACGCGTAGAGCACGTCGAATCCGCCCACCCACAAACCAATCGCCAGGCCAAGCAGCCACGGCTCCCAGCCGCCGCGTCCACCGGCGGCCAGCCACCCGCCGACCGGCGCCACGGCCATGGCGAGGCCGAGGAATGCCTGGGTGTAGGCGGTAAATCGCTTGGCCAGCGAGTACCAGAACACGATCGCAAGCGCTACCGGCGACAGCCAGCCGCACAGCGGACTGATGCGGAACGAGACCCAGACGAACGCCATCGACGCAACCGCGACGAAGAGCGCCGCCTCACGCCCCGACATCTCGCCGCGTGGCAGTTCGCGGTTCGAGGTGCGGGGATTGAGCGCGTCGTAGCGGGCGTCGACGAGCCGGTTGAAACCCATCGCCGCGCTCCGCGCCGAGACCATCGCAAGCACAATCCAGCCGACCTGTGCCCACGTGATCGCGTGCTCGCGCGCCGCCAGGAGCGCGCCGGTCAGCGCAAACGGCAGCGCGAAGACGGTGTGGCTGAAACGGACGAACGAGAAATAGGTGGCAAGTCGGGTCATACGAATCATCATTCAGGTGCAAAGGTGCAGAGGTGCAGAGGTGCACGAAGGCACGGGCGCAGGTGCGAAGGTGCAACGCCGCTCGGTCGTGACTCCTATGCCCTCGTTCCTGGTTCCTCTCTCCTGACTCCTGACTCCTGACTCCTATTTCCTATCTCCTGACTCTTGTCTCGCGCGTGCGGGTGGCCCAGCCGATCGCCGACGCAGGGAACCCCGACACGAGGTACTCCTCGACATCGTCAACCTCGTCCGGCACGTGCACCTGCACGATGTCCGCGCGTTTCCCGGGCGCGAGCGAGCCGAGCTCACGATCGAGCCCGAGTGCGCGCGCGCCGATTAACGTCGCGCTTTCGAGCAGGCGCCGCGCCGGCACGTCCGGCGCGAGCCAGCGCATGGTTTTCAGTTCTTCGAACAGGTTCAGGTCATCGACGCTGGCGAGGCTGTCGGTGCCCACGGCCACCGCGACGCCGGAGCGATAAAAACCGGCGACCGGAGGTACACCGACGCCGACCCACTGGTTACTCCGCGGGCACGTGACAAGGGTGGCGCCGCGATCCCGCAGGCGCGCCAGGCTGTCATCGGAGAGCTGCACGCCATGGATGGCAAGCGTGGCAGCGTCGATCACGCCGAGATCGTCGAGGTATTCCACGGGGCCGGTGTTCGGTGGGACCCAATCGTCACGCCACGCGCCAACCCAGCGCAGCATGGTCGCGCACTCGCCCGTGCCGTGCGCCAGCAATTCCATCTCCTCGGGCGACTCGCCGACGTGAATGCTGATGCGCGGTTCGCCGCTCCCCGCCGCAGCCGCGTGTACCGCCTTGAACAGTTCGGGCGAAACGGAATACGGCGCGTGCGGCGCAATGCTGACCCGGACGCGGGTCCCACCGAGTGCTGACGCCCGGGCACGCTGCTCCGCCGTCCGATCCACCAGAGCGCTGCTCGTCTCCTTGAAACCAAGCAGTTCGTGAAACACCAGGCCGTCCAACCCGGTGTCGGCCAGTACGGGGACAGACGCCAGCGAATTGCTGATGTCGCCGACCGCCACCGTACCGAATTCGATCGCCTCCGTCGCAGCTCCAGCCGCGGCGGCCAGCACTGCCGGATCGTCGAAGCGTTCAACGCGACCGCCGCGAGTGACGATCAACTGCTTCACCCAGCTGAAGAACGCATTCGCCGGCGGCACGCGGCCCCGCAGCCATGACAGCTCGAGATGGGTGTGAGCGTTGACCAGACCGGGCAGAAGAGCCACTCGGCCGAGACCGCGCAGGGGTCCGAGCGCTTGCGCGTCGGGGTCATTGCCCTGCCCCAGTTCGACGATGCGGTCGCCCTCCACCGCCACCCATCCATCTCGAATCGGCGGCCGGTCGATCGGCACGACCCACGCCGCAGCCAGCCGCATCATGCGACGGGCGACTGGGGCCGGGTCCGCTGGCGCTTGCCGGTGGCGCTGCGCGCCTCGTAGTTCAGGAGCTCGGCGGGGACCGAGCTGTCGCCGGCGGCGCGGGCCGTCGCCAGTTCCAGTTGTCGGGGCACGTCGCGCTCGCGGAAGATCGGATCGCCGAGGATTTCGTAGTGCATGTTCCGGCGCTTGGGCACGAATCCGGCGTCCTCGACGTTGCGAACGATCTCCACTTCGTCCATGCAGTAGGCCGCGCCTGCCGCCCGGACGACGTTCTCTTCGATCATCACGCTCCCCATGTCGTTGGCGCCAAAGGCAAGGCTCAACTGCCCGACTTTGCCGCCCTGAGTGACCCACGACGCCTGCAGGTTGTCGAAGTTGTCGAGGACCAGCCGTGCGATGGCGAGCGTGCGCAGGTATTCGAGACCGGTGGCCTCACGGCCGCCGCGCTCGGTGTGCTCGGGCTGATAGCTCCATGTGATGAACGCGGTGAAGCCGCCGGTCTCATCCTGGAGGTCCCGCAGCCGCAGCATGTGCTCGAGACGTTCCTCGTCGGTCTCCAAGGTGCCGTACATCATGGTCGCGGTGGTTCGCAGACCGGCGCGATGGGCGTGGCGCATGACGTCGAGCCACTCGTCGGCTGATGCCTTGCCGTAGCAGTTGAGGAGCTTCCTGACGCGATCGACGAGGATCTCGGCGCCGCCGCCAGGAATGCTGTCGAGGCCGGCTCCGATCAGGCACGCAATCACTTCGGGTACCGGCAGCTTCGACATCCGTGAGATGTGCACCACTTCCGGCGGGGACAGCGCGTGCAGCTTGAACGAGGGATACCGCCCCTTGACTGCGCGGAACAGGTCTTCGTACCAGGCGAGCGGCAGGTCCGGGTTGTGCCCGCCCTGCAGCAGCAGCTGCACGCCACCGAGCGCTATCGTTTCGTCGATCTTGCGGAAGATCTCCTCGAAGCCGAGAACGTAACCTTCGCCGCTGCCGACCGGGCGATAGAACGCGCAGAAGTTACAGCGCGCGACGCAGACGTTCGTGTAATTGACGTTGCGGTCGATGATGTAGGTGACCAGTCCCTCAGGATGCTTGCGCCTGCGCACCAGATCGGCCATGCGGCCGAGCCACCATGTAGGCGCAGTGCGATACAGGGACAGGGCCTCGCCGGCGGAAAGCCGGCCGCCATCCTCGATTCGGGCCTGCAACTGCTCCAGGGTCTGGTTCATGCGTAGAACCGCAGCGGGCGAACGGCCGGCGCGATACCGAGCTCGACGGCGAGCGCGTGGAACCGCGCCAAACCGGCGGTCTCCGGCTCGCTCAGCCCGTACCTGAGAGTATCACGCAGGTACTCGAGGTTCCGGCGTTCGATCGCCGGGTCTCCCCCGCCTGTTTCACGTGCAATCTGGGCGACCTCGCGCTCGCCGCGCGCGCGAGCATCCTGCAACACCACGACCTGCTCGTGGTCCAGCGCGTCTGGGCGGCCGGCCCACACCGCGTAGACAAACGGCAAGCCGGTCATTTCCTTCCAGGCAACCCCCAAATCAATCTTGGTCGCGCCGAGCGCCGCCGCGTCGATGTCGAGCGCGCGGTCGCCGATGACAAGCGCCGCGTCATTAGTCGCGAGCATCACGTCGACATCCGGTTCGGCGGGCGTGAAGACCGGCGCCGTCCGCCAGTGACGAGCGCACAGAATGCGTGTCAACGCCGCCGATGTCCGCGAGCTGGTGTCGAGCGCGAGCGTCTGTACTTCGCCGATTGGCACTCGCGTGAAGATGGCGACAGATACGACAGCCCCGTCGGATCCGATGGCGATGTCCGGCACGATCGCGTAATCGCCGCTCAGGTATTCCACCGCGGGTATCAACCCGACGTCCACGCTCCCGGCGTGCAGCAGCGAGGCACAGAGCGACGGCACGTCGAACCGGACCGTGAACAGATCCGGCCGGGCGTCGAGCCCTCGAACGAGCGGCGTGGTGTTGAGGTACGAGACCGCGCCGAGGCGGGCCGGCCTCATGCCGCTTCGCCGGGATCGGCAGGCGTGAAGCCCGCCGCAACAATGTTGCGACGCACCTCTTCGGCGCTGGCGCGTCGCGAGCCGAGGGTCGGGTCGTCGACGGGTGAGACGCGATCGAGGTGGTTGGCGCCGAACATCAACGCGACCTGGGCGAGTTTTGGTCCGTACTGCTGCCAGTCCACGTCGATGGTCGGCAGGGCCGGCAACGCCAGCCGCGCGAGCGCCACCATTCGCACGTCGTGATATCCCGTCGTCGGCGCCGTTACGGACTGCTCTCGTGACAACGGCGAAAACCGGGTGATCGGCGGGTTGGCGCTGGCAATAGCCCGGGCCCGCAGCAGCACAGGGATTCGCCCGTCGCCGGACCACCGCTGCACCGACAGCGTCTGCGGCGTCACGCCGCTGGCGGCCGCCGTTTCGACCTCAGCAGGCGTAACGAGATCGACCGGCGCTTCGGCGAGCGCGTCGAGACCGGCCGACCGGAACGCGGTCAGCACCGCCGGCAGATCGCCCCATTCTCGCGCCGCTATAGCACCGAGCGAAAACCCGGTGAGGCGAGGCCCGGCACCTACGGCCGCACGCACCTGTCGAATCAAATCGATGGTCTGTTCGAAAGTATCCGCGGCCGCCGAGAGCCGAATCTCCTGAGCGGCAGCCGGGACCACAAGACCTGCCTCGATCCTGGGATCGCCCGGTCCAACTTCGTACACCCGCGCAAACCCCACCCGGTCTCCGACCCGCGCGCGGCGGACCTCGTCGGCCAGCATTCCGAGCGCGAGCAGGTCGGCGCCGTCCAGAGCAAGCAGCTCGGCCTCGGTCAGATCCTCTCCGTTTCGGGCCCGCTCGATGATTGCGGCATCGATATCCATGTCGGTCATCTCAACCCATCCGCGTCATGATCTCGTTCGCCAGGACCAGCGCGGCGCGCGCCTGCATCCCGGTCACTGCGGGATTGCGCCGTTCCCGCACCGCGGCGACGAAGTCTGCCAGCTCGCGCCTGAGCGGCTCCTCGCGCACCACGTCGAGCTTGCCCCCGTCGATGCGCGGCATCCCTGTTCCCTGCGGCACGAGCCGCCACGCCTCGACCTCCTGCGCCTTGTAATCGATCGACAGGTAAGTGTTCTTCTGGAAGAAGCGAATCTTGCGGACCTGGTCCCGCGAGATTCGACTCGCGGTCAGGTTCGCGATGCAGCCGTTGGCGAACTTGAGGCGGGCGTTGGCGATGTCCACTCGCGGCGTCAACACCGGCACGCCCACGGCCTCGATGCCGACGACCTCGCTGCCGACAACCTCCAGGACCAGCCCGATGTCGTGAATCATCAGATCGAAAACTACGTCGATGTCGAGGCTGCGCTCGGGGAACGTGCCAAGCCGGTGGACTTCGATGAAGCGGGGATCGTGGATGTGTGGACGGGCCGCCTGCACCGCCGGATTGAAGTGTTCGATATGTCCGACGCCAAGGACTCGTCCCGAGCTCGCGGCGGCGGCAATCAGCGCGTCGGCCTCGCTCAGCGACCGCGTCATCGGTTTTTCGACGAGCACGTCGATGCCGGCCTCGAGCAGCGGGATCGCAACCGCCGCGTGAGCTTCGGTGGGTACCGCCACGCTGACGGCGTCCACCGCCCCGGGCAGGTCCCGGACACTGGCGACTACGGCAGTGCCATTGGCCTGCGCAACCTCGGCAGCGCGCGAAGCATTGGTATCGACGACGCCCACCAGCCTCACCTCCGGCAGGCTCGCCAGCACGCGCGCGTGGTGCCGGCCCAGGTGTCCCACGCCGACGACGGCGACACGAAGCGGCGAGTCGTTCACCCCGCTCCTCCCCGTGACGCATCCCGCCCGACCACGGCGATGCCGGCTTCGTTCGCAGAAGCCAGCATCGTCTCGCGATCGAACATCAGCGCCTTGCCCGCATCCAGCGACAGCACCGTGGCTCCGGCGATCCGCATCGCTTGAATCGTCGCAAGTCCGACGACCGGAACGTCGAAACGCATGTCCTGTCCAGGCTTGGCGACCTTGACGATCGACACGCCCGGGCCCGCCAGGTGTCCCGCCCGCGCAATCGTCTCGTCGGTGCCCTCCATGGCTTCAACGGCGACGACGGCCTGGTGCTTGACCGCAATCGTCTGACCGATATCGAGGCCCGCGATGGCGTCGGCCATCCGGTAGCCGAAGTCGAGATCCTTCTGCTCGTCCTGGGTCGGCAGGCGCTCGGACATCGACCCGGCGCTCGCCAGCATCGGCTTCAGGAGGGACGTCGAGTCCACCAGCTCGACACCGTTGTCGCGCATCACGTCGGCGACTGCCGCGATGATCGCGTCGGTGTTGCGCGACTTCAGCCTGGTCAGGACCGACAGCGCGGTCAGGTCGGGGACGATGCCGCCGAAAATCTTGGTGTGCTTGACCTGGCCGGCCATCACCGCCTGGGTGACACCGGCCTGCTTGAGAATCTTGAGCCAGCCGCCCAGCTGGCCGAGGGAGATCCAGTGCACCGACGCGGCGGGGCCGGGCCTGGACGCGGCCTGCTCGAGATCCTTGAAGGCCTCCTCCTTGATCGCGACCACCGTGACCTCGTGGCCCATCGATCGAGCCGCATCGAGAACGAGGAACGGGAAGCGGCCGTTACCCGCGATCAGGCCCAGCTTCATCGGCGATCACTCGTCCCCGGCGTCCTCGGCACGGCGGCTGCCGCGGCGCAGGATCACGCCGCGTTTCGTCGTCCGGATGAAGTTGACCAGGTAGGTGATCTCGCTGCAGGACAGGGTTGGATCCTGCTCGATCTGCAACAGCGCCTGCGTGGTATTGAGCTTCGACTGGAGCAGATAGCGATAAGCGCGCTTCAGCTGTCCAATCTGCGCGTCGGTGAATCCCCGGCGGATCAGGCCGACGGTGTTGAGGCCGTAAACGCGGGCCCGGTTCCCCACCGAGCGGGCGAACGGCAGCGCGTCCTTCGTGACTACGGAGTAGCCGCCGATGAACGCGTAGCGTCCGACCCGGCAGAACTGGTGGACGCCCGAGTAGGCGCTGATCGCGGCATAGTCCTCGACCGTGACGTGACCGCCGAGCGTTGCGGCGTTGCCGAAGATCGTGTGATCGCCGATGTGGCAGTCGTGCGCGACGTGGGCGTAGGCCATGAACAGATTGTCGTCGCCGATGGTGGTCTCGCCCCCGCCGCCGGCGGTGCCGCGATGGATGGTGACGAACTCGCGGAAGATGTTCCGCCGGCCGATGGTGAGGCGTGTGTCCTCACCGCGGTACTTGAGATCCTGCGGCGGCAGGCCGATCGACGCGAACGGGAAAATCTCGGTGCCGTCGCCGACCCGGGTGTTGCCGTCGATGACAGCCGACGCCCCGATCTTGCAGTTGCATCCGATCACGACCTTCGGGCCGATCACTGCGAAGGGGCCGACGAGGGTGCCTGAGCCGATCTGCGCGTCGGGATGCACGCGGGCTGACGGATCGATCTCCGGGCCGCTGTCCAAGGTCGCAAGCAGCAGCTGGGCCTCGGCCACCGTCTGGCCGTCGACCGACGCAACCCCGTCCACGAAGACCAACCGGCCGCGGCGCTCGCCAAGCGTCACGTCGAGGCGCAGGCGATCGCCGGGCACGACCTGACGGCGGAACTTGGCGCGGTTGACGCCACGGAGCGCCACGTAGCCGGGATGCTTCTCGAGTACCGAGCAGCGTCGCCACCTGGGCGAGCGCCTCGATGGTGAGGACCGCGGGCAGGAGCGGGGTGCCCGGGTAGTGGCCCTGAAAGTACTCCTCGTTGACGGTGACGTTCTTGACCGCGGCCATGCGCCGCCCCGGTTCGTGCTCGTCGATGCGATCGACGAGCAGCGAGGGGTAGCGATCG
The DNA here is from genome assembly GCA_963709325.1 of uncultured Acidobacteriota bacterium. Classification (GTDB taxonomy): domain Bacteria; phylum Acidobacteriota; class Vicinamibacteria; order Vicinamibacterales; family UBA2999; genus VFZN01. The sequence continues at coordinate 359,748 of CAVPVV010000004.1, forward strand.
CGCAGGCGATCGAGAGCGCGCGGAAAGGCGGTCACTGCGCCGGGGGTTTGTTGCCGGCCTTACCGGCGTCGAGCTTCTTGATCACGTCGTTCGAGATGTCGAGCGCGTTATCGGCCCAGACGAGGCCGGCATCGGGCCCGTTGAAGATGAAGTGCAGCCCCTTCTCCTTGCCGATCTCCTGGAGCACCGGCTCCAGCTTCACCTGGAATTCCTGCTGCAGCTGCTGCTGCAGTTCCTGGACTTCCTGTTGGGCGTCCTGGGTGAAGCGCTGGATCTCGACCTGCAGCCGCTCGACGGTCTTCTGGAGCTCGGCGGAGGCGGTGCTGCTCAGGACGCTCGCTTCCTTCTCGAGCTTCTGCTGCGCGGTCTGGAGCTGCTTCTGCTTGTCGTTGAGCTCGGCCGCCTTCTTCTGCTGCAGCGCCTGGATCCGCGCCGTCGCCTGCTTGCCGTCGGAAGACTCGTTGGCGATGCGCTGCAACACCACGTAAGCGACCTTGGAGCCTTCGGGGAAAGGCCGCGGCGGACCCGGCGGTGTCGGCGGCGGGGCCTGACTGAGCGGCGACGGTGGCGCCGGCTTGGCCTGCGTGGGAGCCGCGGGTGCGGTCGGCTTGGCCTGCGTGGGAGCCGCAGGCGCGGTTGGCGCCTGGGCCGCGAGCGGCGCCGCAGCCATGATCATGATGGTGCCGACAACGGCAAAGCCTTTCATTCCAGTAAGTCCTTTCATATGCAATGACCAACCCGGCATCTTATACTATTTCCATGCACTCTTTATTGCGGCCGGCATGTCTGGCCGTCGTCGTACTCGTGATCACCGGCTGCAACGACCCCGTCACCATCCCGACGACACCCACGCCGAATCCGACGACCGAAACCTTCACCGGCACGCTGACGGTGAGCGGCGGGGTCACCCATCCGTTCCCGGCGGCGACGCTGGGAACGGTCACGGCGACGCTCACCAACATCGGTCCCGACGAAAACCCCACCGTCGGCCTCATGCTCGGCACCTGGAACGGCAGCGCCTGCGCCGTCGTCATTCCCAACGACGCAGCGATGAGGAGCACCGCGGTGATCGGCACGGTGAACCAGGCCGGTCAACTCTGCGTGCGTATTTACGACGTCGGCCGCATCACCGCCCCGCAAGACTACGAAATCACGGTCGTCCATCCGTAGGCTTCAGGCTCCAGGCTTCGGGCTTCAGGCCGGCACGCGGGCAGATACGTGCCGTGAACGTACGTGCTTTGAACCCCTGTGCTTTGAACCCTCGTGAGATCTCCGCTAGAAGGTTGAACCGACCGCAAATCGGAACTGGAAGAACTGCGCCGGCTGCAGGTTGTTCTTGTAGATACCAGCCCTCTGCGGGTTGATTGCGAAGATCAACCGGAACGGCACGTTGAGCACCGGCATGAAGAACCGGATCTCAGCGCCCGTCGAGGTCTTGAACGCGCTGCGCTGCCCGGTCACTTCGGTCGTCGGCCCGACCGCGTTCGGATTGGTCAAGATGCCGCTCGAGAACGGATCCCGCAGGATCGGCGCCGGTGCCGGGATCACGTTGACCTCGTCCTCCCACAACGCGAACGACTGGCCGCGGATGCGCACCTGGCCGGCGTCATAGAACAGGATCAGGCGGACCGGGCCGGCAATCGAGATCATGTACTCAGCGTTGAAGAGCAGGCTCTTGTTGCCGCCGAGCACCAGGCCGGTCCGCAGGTCACGCGGGCCGATCGAGCGGATGTCGAAACCGCGAACGCTGTACTCGCCGCCGAGGAACAGGGTCTCGTAGATCGGCAGCACCTCGGTTTCGCCGTACGGCTTGATGTATTCGATCTGCCCGCGCACGCCAAAGGTCGTGCGGTTCGTCATCTTCCACAACTGCACCACTTCGGCGCGCGGCTTGATGAAGTAGGTGTTGCCGCCTGGTCCGGCCAGGTCGATGCTGCCGGTGATGCGGCGGCCGCGGTTCGGGAAGATCGGGTTGTCGATCGTGTTGTGGACGAAGCTGGGCACCACCTTGCTGATGGTGCGCTGTCCACCGACGCCAAGCAGCAATGAGTCAGCAAGGAACGGGTTCTGCTGGAGGATGATCGGGTTGTTGTACAGCGGGTTCAGCTCCGAGACCTCGACCTGCTCGTAGCTGTACTGGAGGAACATGCGCGAGAAATTGCGCACCGGAATGCCGAACGTAATGTTCCCGCCGGTCGATGACTGCGTGAACTGATCGATGTAGCGCAGCGTGCGCTTGTAGATGTCGAAGCCGCCGGTGATGGCGCGATCGAACAGGAACGGCTCGGTGAACGCGAGCTGGTAGTTCTCGGCCCGTGAGCCGACTTGCGCGGACAGCGTCAGCGACTCGCCGCGGCCCATGAAGTTCGCGGTCTGGAACGAGAGCTGTCCGAAGAAGCCCTCGAACTGCGACACGCCGGCGCCGAAGGTGAGCTGGTTGCGGTTCTGCTCCTCGAGCTTGAGCGTGACGTCCACCTCGTTCTTCGAGTTGGCCGTCTTCTGGACGTCCACTGCGTGGCCGCCCTGCTCCTCGATGTTCTTGAAGTAGCCGAGCTGATTGAGACGGCGCACGCTGAATTTCAGTGCCTCGGTGTTGAACGGGGCCCCTTCGACGAGGCGCATTTCGCGCCGGATCACGTTGTCGCGGGTCGTCGTGTTGCCGGTGAACGTCAGCCGGTTCACGAAATACTGCTCGCCCTCGGTGAGGCGCATCGTGACGTCGACCGTCGGTTCGGCCGGCCCGGCGAGCGGCGCTTCCGCGGCCATCTGGAACTGCAGGTCCGGATACCCCGTGAACTCGAAATAGCCGCCACTGCCGTAAGTTTCACGCGCCTTGATCAGGCCGTCGCGGATCCGCTTCTCGCTGTACCACTCGCCGGCGCTCAGCTTGAACATCGGCCGCAGGAACTCGGACTTGATGATCGTGTTGCCGTCGAACTCGAACTTCCCGACCTTGAACCGCGGACCTTCGTCCACCGGGATGTTGAGCTGAACGTAGCGCGTCTTTTGATCCTTGCTGTCCTCGATCACCTTCAAGTCGGGCTGCCCGACACGCGCCTGCACGTAACCGTGGTTCCGGTAGTACTCGACGATGTGGTCCGCGTCTTCCTCGAATTTCGCTTCCTGGTACTTGCCGCGGCCGGTGATCCACGACAGGAACCATTCCTCCTTCGTGGCCTTCATCTGGCGCTTGAGGGTGCTGTCGCTGATCGCGTCGTTGCCCTGGAAGTCGATGGTCCGGACCTTGACCTGCGGCCCTTCCTGGACGTCGAAGACCACCTTCACGAGCTTCGGACCGCCAGGCAGCGGCTCCACCGAGGAGTTGACCTCGGCGAACTCGTAGCCCTTCTCGGCCATCAGGCTGCGGACGATGCCCTTGACCCGGCGGACAACACCTTCGTCAAGGAACGAGTCGAGGCGGAGCGAGATGCCCAGCTCCTTCATCTTCTCGTCAACCTTCGTCCGCTCGACCTTGCTGGACCCGGTGTAGTCGACGATCTTGACCCGGGGCCGCTCCTCCATGTTGTAGACGAGCCGCTTCCCCACCACCCCGTTCGGATACGGGTCGTCGTTCACCTCGATCCAGAGGTTGTCGAGAAAGTTCGTGCCCCAGAGCCGCTTGAAGTCCTCGAGAACGACCTTCTCGGTGTCGTCGGAATACGGCACCCAGACGCCATCAGTCGGACGGCTGGCCTGGGTCTGGATGTAATAGAGGTAGGTCTGGGGCTCGATCAGCGATTCGTTGACAGGGTGGAAACGCAACTCGATCGAGCGCACCACCGGGGCCGACCCGGCCGGAGGGGTCCGGACCGGAGCAGGCTGCTGGCCGGCCGGAGCGGGTTGCTGCGCAGGGGGCGCGGATTGCTGTGCGGGCGCGGCCGGTTGCGGCGTCGGCGCGGGTGGCGAGGGCGAGGTTGCCCGGCGGCGGGGCGGCCGGTGCCGGTGACGACGGGACCTGGGCGGCGAGCACCGAGATAGGTCCTGCCGCGAGCATACAGAGGGCCACAAGGCCCTGAATCACAGGAAACCGCAAGTACACACCTATCCGGCGCTGGCTTGAAACCACTGATTCTACTTCAAGCTTCAGACGTTTGCCGTCAGCCGGCGGCCGGCTGCAACAGGTGCGCCTGCCGGGCGATAGGTCAACTGCCCTGACTCGAGGTAGACCTCGATCTCACCGCCCTGCAGATGACCACGGATCAGCTCCTCGGCGAGCGGGTCCTCGACGTAGCGCTGAATCGCGCGACGCAGGGGACGGGCCCCATACGACCGATCCTTGCAGGTCACCTCGATGATCCAGTCGCTCACCTCGGGCGACAGGACGATTTTCATCTTGCGGTCGATCAGATTGACGTTCAGTTGATCGACCAGCAGCGACAGGATCGTCCGCAGGTCGTCGTCGGTCAGCGCCTCGAAGACGATGAGCTCGTCGACGCGATTGATGAACTCGGGGTTGAAAGTCCGCTTCACCTCGCCGAGCACCATGTCCTGCACGCCCTTCTGCTGGTCGGCCGAGTCGGATTGGAACCCGAGCGACGCCTTCTTCTGGATGAAGCGCGCCCCGATGTTCGAGGTCATGATCAGGATCGCGTTCTTGAAGTTGACGCGATTGCCGAGCCCGTCGGTGAGGTGCCCGTCCTCGAACACCTGCAGCAGGATGTTGAAGATGTCGGGGTGCGCCTTCTCGATTTCGTCCAGCAGGACCACCGAATAGGGGTTGCGCTTCACCTTCTCGGTGAGCTGGCCGCCCTCCTCGTGGCCGACGTATCCCGGAGGCGAGCCAATCAGCTTCGACACCGAGTGCTTCTCCATGTACTCGGACATGTCGAAGCGGATCAGCGCGTGCTCGCTGCCGAACAGGAACTGGGCGAGGGCGCGGGCGAGTTCGGTCTTGCCGACGCCGGTCGGCCCGAGGAACATGAAGCTGCCGACCGGGCGATTCGGGTTCTTGAGCCCGGCCCGCGAGCGGCGGATGGCCCGCGAGACGGCGGAAATGGCCCGCTCCTGGCTGATGACGCGCCGGTGCAGCTCCGCTTCCATGCGCAGCAGCTTGTCGCTCTCGTCCTGGTTGATCGACGACAGCGGAACCCCGGTCCACTTCGAGACCACCTCGTCGATGTCGGCGCGGCCGACGACCACCCGGCGGGTGCTGGAGCGGACGTCGAACTTCTCGCGGACCAACTGGAGATTCTCGCGGGCGCTCTGCTCCTGCTCGCGGTAGGACTGCGCCTTGTCAAACTCCTTCTGTGAGACCGCGCTCTCCATCTGCTCGACGGCGACGCGAATGCTCTTGTTGATCTCGCCGAATTCCTCGCTGTAGCCCGCCTCGCGCAGCTTGGCGCGGGCGCCGGCTTCGTCCACCAGGTCGATGGCCTTGTCCGGCAGAAAACGGTCGGTGATGTAGCGGCTCGACTGATAGACCGCCGCCTCGATGGCCTCGCGCGTGTACTCGACGTGATGGAACGTCTCGTAACGATCTTTGATGCCCACCAGGATCTCGATGGTCTCGCTTTCCGACGGCGGGTCCACCTTGATCGCCTGGAAGCGGCGCTCGAGGGAGCGATCTTTCTCGATGTATTTGCGATACTCGGCCGGCGTGGTCGCGCCGATACAGCGAATCTCGCCGCGCGACAGCGCCGGCTTGAGGATGTTGGCGGCGTCGAGCGATCCCTCGGCCGACCCGGCGCCGACCAGCGTGTGCAGCTCGTCGATGAACACGATGATGTTCGGGTTCTCGGTGAGCTCCTTCATGATCGCCTTGAGGCGCTCTTCGAACTGGCCGCGGTACTTCGTGCCGGCCACGATCAACGAGATGTCGAGCGCGAGGATCCGCTTGTCGGCGAGGAAGTGCGGGACATCGCCGTAGACGATCTTCTGCGCCAGCCCTTCGACGATCGCCGTCTTGCCGACGCCGGGCTCGCCGATCAGCACCGCATTGTTCTTGGTGCGGCGGCACAGCACCTGCTGGACGCGTTCGAGCTCGTAGTCGCGGCCCACCAGCGGATCGAGCTGGTTCTTCATTGCCGACTCGGTGAGGTCCCGGCTGAACTCGGCGAGCAGCGGCGTCTCCTTGACGCGCGTGAGCGTCGTCTTCTCGTTGAGCAGCTGTACGATGTCTTCCCGCACCTGGTGCAGGCGCATCCCCTTCTCCATGAGGATGGTCGCGGCGACGGACCGTTCCTCGCGGAGGATGCCCAGGAGGAGATGCTCGGTGCCGATGTAGTTGTGCAGCAGCCGATCGGCTTCCTCGGCGGCGTACTGGAGCACGCGCTTGGTTTCGGCGCTGAAGGGAATTTCGACGGAGGTGGAGACTTTCTCCCGGAATACCGTCCGGCCCTCGATATCCTTGCGGATGCTTTCCAGGGACAGGTGCGAACGAGCGAAGATCCGGCTCGTCAGACCCTTGCCTTCGCGAATCAGGCCCAGGAGCAGGTGCTCGGTTTCAATCGAGATGCTTCCAAGCTGGCTCGCTTCGTAGCGGGCGAAGAAAAGTACCCGCCGTGCTCGTTCGGTGTAGCGTTCGAACATCCGACGCCGAAGCCCCCTTGTGAGGTCATTATACGGCAGAACCCGCCGATTTGGCCCCACGATGTCCGGCTAAGTGCCTGTCTCTGTGTAACTTCGCCGAATTGGATCGCGCGAGGCTAGCGCCGGGCGGCCTCGATAGCCGTCTTGAACCGCTGGCGGACACCAGCCGGATTGGCCGGAGCACTCTGGGTCATCAGAACAATCGCCGTGCCAGTTGCCGGGTCGTTCCAGAAGATGGTGCCGGCCGTCCCGTCCCACCCGTACTCTCCGGCCGTGGCCGGGTAGCCGAGCCCGGTCGGGTCCACGATCACGCTGACGTTCCCCAGTCCCCAGCCCATCTTCCCGCCCCGGGACTGGAGAAGCGCCGGCGAAAGACCGTTAGTCACCATGCGCCGGACCGTGTCGGCCTTGAGCAATCGGACGGTCCCGAATGTCCCCTCGTTGAGCAGCATCCGGGCGAAGTTCAAGAAGTCCGGGACGGTGGAGACCAGGCCCACGGCACCCTCGATCAGGGCCGGCCTGGTCGTGAACGGGACGGCTTCGATGTCTACGGGGGCCAACCGGCCGTCCGGACCCGGACCGTACACCGTCGCCAGACGGGACGCAGCATCGGCCGTCACCCAGAAGCTCGTGTCACGCATCTGAAGCGGCCGAAGAATCCGCTCCTGGAGAAAGGCGTCAAAGGTCTGCCGCGACCAGATTTCAACGAGCCGCCCCAGCACTGTCGTGGCCTCGCTGTAGCGAAACCGGGTACCCGGATCCTCCATCAGGGGTGCCCGGGTGATCTTCGTGATGAACTGCGGCAGCGTGTCGGCGCGCGACCGGACCTGGAGCTCCCGGTACAGGTCCGACGTCCGATGACTGAGGCCCGAGGTGTGCAGCAGCAGGTCCTCAACCGTGATCGGGCGGGCAGGAGGACGGGCATCAGCGCCGCTCCCCACCTTCACGTCCGCGAACTCCGGCAGGTACTTCGAAACGGGATCGCTCAGCTGGAACTTGCCTTCCTCGTACAGCATCATCACGGCGACGGCCGTCACCGGCTTGGTCATCGAGTAGATGCGGAACAGCGTCCGCGAAGACATCGGCGCCCCTGTGGTGAGGTCCTGCACGCCGACAGCTTCGAGAAAGGCGATCCGATCGCGCCGGACCACCCCGGCAACCGCCCCCGCGATCGCTCCTTCGGCGACGACTGATTGCAACAGCGACGTGGCCTTCCCAAGCGCGGCCGCATCGAGCCCCACCGCCGACGGCGCGACCTGCACCTGCTCGGCACCAGTGGTCCCGCCGGTAGTCGTCGCGATCACCGCGACTATCGCCAGAGCCACACCCGGTACCCGCATGCGCGCGATTGTAAGGGCACAGATGCACCCGTGCACCCGTGCCCTTTGCACCCTTGCACCTTTCCACCCCGCCAAGTAACGTTACCCGCCATGTCCTCTCCGATCGGCTTCATCGGCCTGGGCCTCATGGGCAAGCCCATGGCCCTCAACCTCAGAAAAAAGGGCTTCGACGTCATCGCCCACAGCCGCAGTCGCGGTCCGGTGGACGCGCTCGTCGAGGCCGGCGCCCGCGCCGCCGATTCGCCCGCCGGCGTGGCGCTGCACGCCCGCGTGATCATCACGATGCTTCCCGACGGGCCTGACGTCGAGACCGTGCTCGCCGGCGAGCACGGCGTCTTCAGCGCAATCCAGCCAGGCACCATCATCGTGGACTCCTCGACGATCGCGCCCGCAACCGCCCGGCGCCTTGCGAGCGAGACCGCGGCCCGAGACGCAGCCTATCTGGACGCGCCGGTCAGCGGCGGCGAGATCGGCGCGATCGACGGCACGCTCACATTCATGGTCGGCGGCGACGGCGCGGCGCTGGCCCAGGTGATGCCGGTGCTGTCAGCCATGGGCAAGCCCGAGCGGATCGTGCACGTCGGCGAGTCGGGCGCCGGGCAGATCTGCAAGGCGTGCAACCAGATCGTGCTCGGCGGGACGATGGCGGTGGTCGCCGAGGCGATAGCCCTCGCCCGCAAGAACGGCGTCGATCCGATGAAGGTGCGCGCCGCGCTGATGGGCGGCTTCGCGCAGAGCCGGGTCCTCGAGGTCCACGGCGAGCGGATGATCACGGCCAATTACAAGCCGGGATTCAAGGGGAAGCTGTTCAAGAAGGATCTGGGCATTGCGATGTCGGCGCTCGGCGAGGCGGGGGTCCCTGCCCTCGCCTCGGGCGTCGTTTCGCAGCTGGTGAACGCGCAGATAGCGTCCGGCCGTGGCGAGGAGGACTACTCCGCGATCGGTGACGTGATTTTCGAGCTGGCGCACCTGTCGCGCCGGGAGGGCCAGTGATGGAACGCAAGACCGCGCACGATTTCGACCAGGAACTGCTGATTCTGTTCGACGCCTACGTCCACGGCGCGCTCGATCGCCGCGGCTTCCTCGACAAGGCCGCCAAGTACGCGGTCGGTGGCGTGACCGCGGCCATGCTCCTCGAGCAGCTGTCGCCGAAGTTCGCCGAAGCCCAGGTGGTCAAACCGGTCGACGACCGCATCAAGGCCGACTACCTGGAGTACAGCTCGCCAGCAGGCTACGGAAAAATGCGCGGCTATTTCGTTCGTCCGGCCAAGGCCGCCGGAAAGCTTCCGGCGATCCTCGTGATTCACGAGAATCGCGGGCTGAACCCCCACATCGAGGACATCGCCCGCCGGCTGGCGCTCGACAACTTCGTCGCGTTCGCGCCGGACGCGCTCTTCCCGCTCGGCGGGTACCCGGGCGACGAGGACAAGGCCCGCGAGCTGTTCCCCAAGCTCGATCAGAACAAGACCCGCGCCGACTTCGTCGCCGCGGCGGGTTGGCTGAAGACGCGCCCGGAGACAACCGGCAAGTACGGCGCGGTCGGCTTCTGCTACGGCGGCGGTGTGGTCAACTACCTGGCCACGCAGCTTCCCGACCTCGCCGCCGGCGTGCCCTTCTACGGCAGCTCACCGACGACGGCTGACGTCGCGAAGATCAAGGCCCCGATGTTGATCCAGTCCGCGGAGGTCGACGAACGCATCAACGCGAGCTGGCCCGAATACGAAACCGCGCTCAAGGCCGCCGGCGTGAAGTACGAACGCTACCTCTACCCCGGCACGCAGCACGGGTTCAACAACGACACCACGCCGCGCTACGACGAGGCGGCGGCGAAGCAGGCCTGGCAGCGTACCCTGGCGTGGTTCAAGGCCAACGTGAAGTAGGCGACCGCTCGCGGCCGTAGCCCTTCGCCAGGCACGCGCGGCGCGAGCTTCCCACGTGCCGAAGGCGCGTCTGCGACCCGAAGGGTCGCCTACCGCAGGCCTACGGCGAGCGAAGCGCGCCGCCCTCGAGGCGCAGGACGCGATCGCATTGCTCGGCGAGGCGCGGGTTGTGCGTGGCCAGAATCGCCGTCAATCCGAATTCGCGGTGCATGTCTCGCAGCAGCGAGTGCAGGGCATCCGCGGTCCCCTCGTCGAGATCGCCAGTCGGCTCATCCGCCAGGAGCAGCGCCGGCTGGTTGACCAGCGCCCGGGCAACCGCCACTCGTTGTTGCTCCCCGCCGGACAGCATCCCCGGCCGGTGATCGAGCCGGTCGGCGAGACCGACTTTCGTCAGCAGCTCCGTCGCCTGCGGCCGGGCCGCGGCAACAGTCATGCGCGCGATCCGGAGCGGCATTTCCGCGTTCTCGAGCGCCGTGAACTCGGGCAGCAGGTGGTGGAACTGGAACACGAACCCGACCTGCCGGTTCCGAAATGACACCAGTTCGGGATCGGGCATCGCCGTGATCTCGTGTCCGCCAACGACGATCGTACCGGCGTCTGGACGATCGAGACCGCCCAGCAGGTGCAGCAGCGTGCTCTTGCCGACGCCGGATGCGCCCATGATCGCCACCATCTCCCCCCGCTCGACGCTGAGGGACAGATCGCGCAGGACCTGCAGCCGCCGGCCGGCGACCGGATAGCTCTTGGAGAGGTTGCTCGCCGCCACAAAAGACATCAGCTACTCGAATCGCAGCGCCTGGGCCGGGTCGAGCTTCGCCGCCTGGCGGGACGGATAGAGGGTGGCAAGGAAGCAGACGATGACCGCACCGATCACGACGGTGATCGCATCGAGCGGCAGCAGCTTGAATGGCAGATAGGTGACCTGGTAGACGTCGCTTGGGATGCTGATGACGCGGTAATGATCCAGCGTCCAGGCCACGACCGCCCCCGCTGTGGCGCCAACGAGCGTGCCGACCACGCCGATGATCATTCCCTGCAGCAGGAAGATCAGCATCACGCTCCGTCCAGACGCGCCCATCGTCTTCAGGATCGCGATGTCGCGCGTCTTCTCCATCACCAGCAGCACCAGCGAGGCGACGATGTTGAGCGCCGCGACCATGACGATCAGCCCGATGCCAATCCCCATCGCGATTTTCTCGAGCCAGAGCGCCGAATACAGCGACCGGTTCATGTCGGACCAGTCCTGGGTGATGTATTCCCGACCAAGTCGCTCCTGGATTTCGTCGGCCACCACCGGGGCGTTGTAGATGTCCGCCACACTCAGTTCGAGATGGTCGGGGCGTTCCTTGCCGGTGAGACGATAGGCCGTCGCCAGATCGACGAACCCGTAGGCCTGATCGAACTCGAAGAGGCCCAGTTTGAAGGTTCCGGCCACTTGCAGGCGCCGCTGCTGCGGCATCATCCCCATCGGCGAGAGCGACGCTTCCGCCGTGACGAGTGTCACGACGTCGCCAGGGAAGGCGCTCAGCTTGCCGCTCAGGTCCTTGCCAATGAGGATGCCGGCAAACTGATCGTCGGTCGCCGGGTGGAGATCCGAGACCGATCCCGACGTCATCGAACGCCCCAGGTCCGTGACCGCCGGCTCGAGCTCCGGGTCGATCCCCTTGACGGTTACGAAGCCCTCACCGCGGTCGCTGCGGATGAGCGCCTGGCCAATCAGCGCCGGCGCCGCGCCGAGAACGCCCGGGATCGCCTTCACCTTCGCGACCTCGGCCTTGTAGTCCGTCAGCCCGCTCGGTTTCCAGACGTACACGTGCGCCGAGGAGCCGAGAATCCGGTCGCGCAGCTCATTCTGAAGACCCGTCATCAGCGCGAGGGCGATGATCAGCGCCATCACGCCGACGGTGACGCCAATCGTCGAGACCAGCGAAATCACCGAGATGAACACCTGTCGCCTTTTGGCCAGCAGGTAGCGAAGGGCGATCTGCAGTTCGTACGGCATGACGGAGCCTCAGCGCGTCGGGTCCGGCCTCACTCGCGGGCCCGCATCAGCGGGAACAGGATCACATCGCGAATCGACGGCGAGTTCGACAGCAGCATCACGAGCCGGTCGATGCCAATGCCCTCTCCGCCCGCCGGCGGCATCCCGTATTCGAGCGCCCGGACGTAGTCCTCGTCCATCGCGTGCGCCTCGGCGTCGCCCTTCGCCCGCTCGGCGATCTGTGCCTCGAAGCGGCGGCGCTGCTCGGCCGGATCGTTCAGCTCGCTGAACGCGTTGGCAACCTCGAAGCCTCCGATATAGAGCTCGAACCGCTCGACGGTCTCGGGATCGTCCGCCCTCTGCTTGGACAGTGGCGACACCTCGGTCGGGAAGTCGTAGACGTAAGTCGGCTGAATCAGCTGCTCTTCCCACAGCCGCTCGAAGATCTCGCTGGCCACGCTGCCCGCTCCGGCGCCTGGTGGGGGCTCGATTCCGAGCCGCAACGCAATCGCCCGTGCCGAGTCCAGGCTCCGCAACTCCTCAACCGCGACGCTGACTCCGAGGCGACGCGACGCCTCCTCGGCAGCCGCGTGACGCAGCGACAACCGGCGGAACGGCGCCTGCAGGCTGATCGTGTGGTCTCCGAACGTGATCTGCTCGGTACCCACGGCCGCCCTGGCCACGAACGACAGCAGCTCCTCGGTGAACTTCATGAGCACCTGGTAGTCCACATACGCCCAGTAGAACTCGAGCATCGTGAACTCCGGGTTGTGCTGCGTCGAGATTCCCTCATTCCGGAAGTTACGGTTGATCTCGAAGACTCGTTCGATGCCCCCGACCGTCAGCCGCTTGAGGTAGAGCTCCGGCGCGATGCGTAGGTACAGCTTCATGTCGAGCGCGTTGTGGTGCGTGACGAAGGGGCGGGCCAACGCGCCGCCGGCGATCGGCTGCATCATCGGCGTCTCGACTTCGAGGAAGCCGTGCCCGGTGAGGAAATCGCGAACGGCGGCCACGGTCCGGCTTCGGATCTCGAAGACGCGGCGAACGTCGGGGTTGACGATCAGGTCGAGATAGCGCTGGCGGTAGCGAATCTCTACATCCTGCAGACCATGCCATTTCTCTGGCAACGGAACGAAACACTTGGCGAGGAACGCGATCGATGTCGCCCAGATCGTCAGCTCGTCCGTCTTGGTGCGAAACAGGTAACCGGCCACGCCAACCTGATCGCCGAAGTCGAGCAGCTTCGAGAGTTGATACTCGCGATCGGGCAGCGAGTCCTGACGCACGTACACCTGAATCCGCGAGCGTCCGTCGGAGAGCACGATGAACGCCGCCTTGCCGAAGTTGCGGATGCTGACGATACGTCCGGCGGTGATCGTGTCGACTCGGGAAGCCTCGAGCTCTGGCGCCGGCGTGGCCGAATGCGCGGCGGCGAGTGCGCCGACCGTGTGCGTAGTCTCGAACCGGTTCGGATACGGCTGGATGCCGAGCCCGATAATGGCGTCCAGATTGGCGCGGCGCTGCGCGATCTGCGCTTCTTCGTTGCTCGACACTACTCCACCACCTTCCCTTCCTCACGCAGGGACCGGAACACACCGTCGAGCACGCCGTTGACGAACTTCACCGCATCCTCCCCGCTGAACGCACGGGCGAGCTCAATAGCCTCGTTGATGACCACGCGCGGCGGCGTCTCGGGCATCGCCAGCCATTCGTGAACGGCCATTCGCAAAACCAGCCGATCGAGCGTGGCCATCCGCTCGACCCGCCAATGCGTTGCGGCCTGCCCGATCCGATCGTCGAGAGTGGCGCGCTCTTCGAGGACACCGCGCGCCAGGGCTTCCGCAAAACGCCGGCCGGCGAGGTCGAGCGTCGCCGCCTCCGGCTCGCCAACGCGATCCAGCACGCCCATCGCCTCGCCGAGCGCGAGACCGCCGATTTCGCACTCGTAGAGTACCTGGAGTGCAGCGGCTCTCGCCTGCCGGCGACCTGCCCACCGGTCGTCGCTGCTGGATCCCTCGCTCACGCCTGCCCCGCCCGGAGTTCCGAGAGCAGGCTGACCATCGCGAGCGTCGCCTCCGCCGCCTCCCGGCCCTTGTTCCCGGGTCCGGATACCGCCCGCTCCAGAGCCTCTTCCGCCGAGTTCGTCGTTAAAACCCCGAACGCCATCGGCACCCCGGTCTTCGATTGCGCGGCCATGATCCCGTGAGCACACGCCGATGAGATGAACTCGAAGTGCGGGGTTGCGCCCTTAATCAGGCATCCAAGGCACACGACACCATCAACCCTTCCCTGCGCCGCAGTGATCTCCGCCGCAAGAGGAATTTCAAAGGCGCCGGGCACGTAGTGCACCTCGATCGCGTCGCCGGCCAGGCCGGCCTCAGCCAGCGCTTCGCGCGCGCCGGCGAGCAGGCGCTCGGTGACGAAGTCGTTGAAGCGCGCCACGACGACGGCGATGCGCACGCTAGCGTCCCTTCCAGACGGCCTTGCGCTTCTCCAGGAACGCCTTCGTGCCTTCCTTCGTGTCATCGGTTGAGGCAATGGTGCCGAAGAGCGCGGTCTCGAGGAACTGTCCGTCGGCAAGCGACGTGTCCAGGCCGTAGTTGACTGCCTGGATGATGTAGCGGGTCGCAAGAGGCGCCTTCGAGGCGAGCGTCTGAGCGAGAGCCCGGACCCTGGTCATCAGATCGGCCGCCGGGACCACAGCATTGACGAGGCCGATCTCATAGGCCCGCTGGGCCGAGACCATGTCGCCGGTCAGCAGGATCTCGAGCGCGCGGCCCTTGCCGACGAGCCGCGGCAGGCGCTGACTCCCGCCGTAGCCGGGGATGATGCCGAGATTGATTTCCGGCTGGCCGAGCCGCGCGGTGTCGGCCGCAATGCGAATGGTGCAGGCCATTGCCAGCTCGCATCCGCCGCCGAGGGCAAAGCCGTTGATCGCGGCGATCACCGGCTTGCCGAGCTGCTCGATGCGATCGAAGATCCGCTGCCCGTGCCGCGCGTGTTCCTTCCCCTGAGCCGGGCTGAGTACGGCGAGCTCGTTGATGTCGGCCCCGGCGACGAACGACTTCTCGCCTGTGCCGGTCAGGACGATCGCCCTGACCTCGTCATCGGCTTCGAGCGCGTCGAAGGCCGCGTCGAGGTCACGGAGGGTCGCGGCGTTCAGGGCGTTCAGCACCTTCGGGCGATTGAACGCCAGGATCGCGACAGCCCCGTCACGCTCGTACAGCAGGTTGTCAAAGGTCATGGTGAACGCCTGATGATACCCCACGCCCACGCGGCGCCGAGGACGAGCGCCGCACCAACGCCATCCGCGATCACGTCCCGCAGGTCCGGGGTCCGTCCGGGAACGAACGACTGATGGTACTCATCACTCACGCCGTACAGAGTGGCGATGAGCCAGGCGAGCGCGAGGGTCGTCGGACCGATTGCCGACCATCGTCCGGCCGTGACGGCCCGCAGCGTCACGACGGCCAGCCCGGCGTAGGCGATGCCGTGCTGGATCCAGTCTGGGGTCAGCGACGCGCCGGGGAGCGACGACTGCGATGACAGGAAGAAGATGAACGCCATGTAGGCGGCGACGGGCGACCAAAGCCAGAGTGGGCGGGTCAAGGCGAAAGGAAAGGCGGAAGGCAACCTCTCACTTCTCACTTCAGAACGGCAGCGGATACATCAGCCAGCCGAGGACAAGTCCCGCCGCGACGAACGCCCCGAAGTACTTGAGGCCCACCCGCAGCTGCTCGTGCGGCGTGTCGCGGGCGATGACCGCGAATACCAGCGACACGAAAAACGCAAACAGCACCAGCAGGCCGAAATGGGTGGTCATCGGCTGGTCACTTGCGTCCGAGCCGGACGTCGAAAGCGTCGAGGGCGACGAGCATGTTGAGCAGCCCGGCGACGATCAGGAACGCGTTGCCGTATTCGTAGGCGACGGCCGTCACCACTCCCTCGCCCCTTCCGAGCGCGCTGGCCACGAAATACGGTGCGCCGGTTGCGAGGTTGGCCAGCGCCGCCAGGCCTACCAGCGGCTCCGAAAAATCGAACGGAAACAGGCGTCCGTCGAGGGCGAGTCCGATCGCGAACATCGAGGTGATGGCGACCAGGAAGATGATGCCCTTCTGCAGTCGTCCCAGGAGGAGATGTCCGGCTCCGGGCACCAGCCACGAGATGAGCCAGACCACTGTGGGAGGCACGAAGACTCAGTTTACTTCAGGTGATCCGTCACCACTGCGCCGACGACGCAGCCGCCGATCGCACCGAGAGGCGCGGCGAGGATCGCCCGCCATGCGTTCGGCGGATCGGCAACGCCAAGCCAGGCCGTCGCGACGGTGAACGCGGTTGGCGCACCGATGACTGCGAGCGCGGTCAGCGCAGTCCTGTTGGACCAGCGTGCGCGGCTTCGCCAACCGCTCGTGGCCCACAACACGAGTCCGAGCGAGGCGCCGAGGTAAAGACCCGTACACCGGGCGCACACCGGCAACTGCGCGCCAGCGAGATGAAAGGAGCGTTCCGGAATCTGATGGCAGACCACCGAACCGACCAGATACGGCAGAGCTGCCAGCCGGGCGGCGCTTGTCGGGAGCGCGGGCGTCAGCAGGATGGCCGCCGACCACACGGTCGAGACCGCAGCCACGGCCCTGACGATAACAACCTTTCTGTCAACGATTTGCAGCATTTGAACCGGGGCTTGTGAAACCTGGAACTTGAAGTCTGGCCGCGGCGTCTAATACCGTTAGATCACCGAACACTGTTCAATCAAAACACATGGGAATCAAGGAACGCCAGGATCGCGAGAAGCAGGCTGTCCGCCAGTCGATCCTCGATGTCGCGCGCGACCTCTTCGTCACCGAAGGGTATCGCAACGTCTCCATCCGGAAGATTGCTGAGCGCATCGAATACAGCCCTGCCGCTCTCTACAGCTACTTCGCCAGCAAGGACGACATCTACATGGCCCTTGCCGAGGACGGCTTCCGCCGCCTCGACGAAAAGATCAAAACCGCGCTCGCCGGCGACACGCCGCTCGACCAGGTCCGCTCCGGTTGGTGGGCATTCTACGAGTTCTCGAAGGAGCAGCCTGCCTACTTCGAGCTGATGTTCGTGGACCGCTCGGTCCCGAAGATTACCGAAGGCTGGGAAGGCTTCGAAATCCTCCAGTCGCTGATGGCCGACGCCTCGTCGTGGCTCCAGCAGGCCATCGACGCCGGTCAGCTGCCCCCCTCCATGAACCCGAGGGCGGCGATGCACGTCCTTTGGGGCGCGCTGATGGGCCCGTCGGTGCTCGCGCTCTGCCACCGGCTCTCTCCCGGCGAGGGGCGCGATCTTCTCGCTCGCGACGTCCTCGAGGCCGTGATCACCGGCCTGCAAGCCGGCAGCGCCACCACCTTTCATCTTCACGACTGCCCCGCACGGCCCGTCGTCGTTCCCGCCGGAGTCTCCAATGAAGCGTAGCGTCCTCATCCCCGCCGTCCTTGCCTTCTCCATCGCCGCGGCCGGTTGCCGGTCCTCGGAGCCGACGGCCCAGGCACAGACCGAACCGGTCGTCACCACCGTCGACGTTCCCGTGGTTACGGCCACGGCAGGCAGCATCGAAGCCGCTCTTGAAATCTCCGGCACGCTCGCGCCGAGGACGCGGGTGCCGGTCAAGCCGCGCGTTCCTGGCGCACTCGAACGTGTCCTCGTGGACATCGGCGACAACGTCGCGGAAGGCCAGACGATCGCCACCGTCGATCGTCGAGAGATCGACGCCCAGGCCGACGCCGCCACGGCCGCGGTCGCTGTGGCCAAAGCCGCACTGGAGACGGCCGAAGCGTCGCTCGCGAACGCGACCATCGAGCTCGACAGAGCGAAGGTGCTGTTCGAAGGCGGCGCCCTGCCCCGCCAGCGGCTGGACGCGGCACAGACGGCGCATCGCTCGGCGGTGGCGCAGCGCGATCTCGCGACCGCGAACCTCGCCCAGGCCGGAGCGTCGCTTCGCCGGGCTCGCGAGGTCCAGCGAAACGCCACCGTGACGTCGCCGGTCACCGGCGTCATCGTCGAGCGAAATTACGACGCGGGCGCCATGCCTGGCGACCAGCCGGTCGTGGTCGTCGCCGATCTCCGGCAGATGAAGCTGGAGGCGGGCGTATCGGAGCTCGAGGCCGGCCGGCTTCGCGTCGGTATGAAGGCCCGGATCGAAGCCCAGGCCAAGCCTGGACAGGTGTTCGACGGCCAGCTCGGCGCGATTGCGCCGCAGGTGGACGAGCGGAACCGGCATTTCCGGATCGAAGTGCGGGTGCCGAACGAGAAGCGCGAGCTGCTGTCGGGGATGTACGCCTCGGCGCGAATCGTTCAGTCCACTGCCGAGGACGCGGTCCTGGTCCCGCGCGAGGCAGTTGGCACGCGTGACGGTAAACGGATTGTGCTCAAGGTCAACGACGGCTTGGTATCGCCGGTGGAGGTCACCGAAGGGCTGTCCGATGGCGGTCGCGTCCAGATCGTCAAGGGCCTGGCCGCAGGAGACACGGTTGTTGCCGACGCCCGCCGGCAGGTGGCCAGCGGTGTGAAGGTCCGCGCCATCGCAGTTCGGTAAGGCGCTCGTAAAGGTCCCCAGTTCAATCGAGCAAGCGTCATGTGGATATCTGATACCTCCATCAAGCGCCCCGTCTTCGCGACGATGTTCATCGTCAGCTTCGTCGTGCTGGGCATCGTGTCGATGACCCGGCTTGGCATCGATCTGTTCCCGGACGTGAACTTCCCGTTCGTGAACGTCTCGGTGATCTATCCCGGGGCGGCGCCGGAAGAAGTCGAGACGCTGGTCACCAAGCCCGTCGAGGACGCGATCGCCGGCATCAACGGCGTCAAGCGCGTGATCTCGACCTCGACCGAAGGGTTCTCGCGCGTCGGCGTCGAGCTGCGGCTCGAAGTCGACCCGCAGGCGGCCGCGGCGGAGGTTCGGGAGAAGGTGGCCGCCATCCGCAATCGGCTTCCCGATCAAATCGAGGATCCGACCATCGAGCGGTTCGATGTCGCGGCGCTCCCGATCATGGTCTTCGCGGTCGGATCGAGACAGCCGAGCGACGTGACGAGGCGCCAGGTCGAAGACGACCTCAAGCCGCTGCTCGAGCAGATCGACGGCGTTGCGGCGGTGCAGGTCAACGGCGGCGAAGTTCGCGAGATCCAGGTGAACCTCGACCCGCGCCGGCTCGAAGCGCTCCAGATGCCGATCTCCGAGGTCGCCAACAAGCTGACCGCAGAGAACCTGGACGTGCCCGGCGGCCAGGTGAAGCGCGAAGGCCAGTCCGTGTCGCTGCGCACCAAGGGCGAGTTCGGGACCGCAGGGGAAATCGACAACGTCATCGTTCGTTCGACTGGCGGATCGACAGTGCGGGTCCGCGACGTCGCTACGGTCGTAGACGGCTACGAGGAGCGCACGTCAACCACCCGGCTCAACGGCGCCGACGCCGTGTCGTTCTCGATCCGCAAGCAGTCGGGCGCCAACACGGTGCAGATCGCCGGCAAGGTCGAAGCAGCACTCCAGAAACTGGCGCCGAGCTTCCCGCAGCTGGAGATCCGGCCGGTACACAGCGACGCCGATGGCATTCGCGAAAACGTCAAGGACGTGCGCGGCCACATCATCTTCGGCGGCCTGATGGCGGTCCTGATCATCTTCATCTTCATGCGCGACTGGCGCTCGACGCTGATCTCGGCACTCGCGCTGCCGACGTCGGTGATCGCCACCTTCTTCTTCATGTACGTGATCGGCTTCACCATCAACATGATGACGCTGATGGCGCTGTCGCTCGTCATCGGCATCCTCATCGACGATGCGGTGGTGGTGCGGGAGAACATTTACCGGCACATGGAGCACGGCGAGGATCCGGTGACGGCGGCCCAGCGCGGCACCTCGGAGATCGGCCTCGCCGTGATGGCGACAACCTTCACGATCCTGGCGGTGTTCCTGCCGGTCGGCTTCATGACCGGCATCGTCGGCCAGTTCTTCAAGTCATTCGCCTTGACGATCGCTTTCGCGGTCTTCATGTCGCTGCTGATCGCGTTCACGCTCGACCCGATGCTTTCGTCCAGGTTCGTGCGCTTCGTGCCGCCCGAGGAGCGGACGCGGACCCGCATGGGACGGCTGCTCGAGAAATGGGGGGCCTTCTACGACCGGGTGGACCAGAAGTACCACACCGTGCTCGGCTGGGCGGTGCGGCGTCCGTGGACGGTGGTGGCGGTTGCCATCCTGGTGTTCGCTGGCAGTTTGTCCACGCTCAAGGTGATGGGCACGGAGTTCGTTCCGGCCGAAGACCGCGGCGAGTTCGTGGTCAACATCGAAGCGCCGCCCGGGACGTCCTTCGAGCAGTCGGTGGAGTATGTGGGACATGTCGAGTCGGTGGTGCGGCAGGAGCGTGAGGTGCGCCAGGTCTTCTCCACCGTCGGGCTGGAGGGCGATCCGCTCAAGGCGAACCTGCGCATCAAGCTGACGAAGAAGTTCGAACGCGAGCGCAAGCTGCCTGCTATCAAGGCCGAGATGCGCGAGCGGCTGCGTGCGATCCCGCTGCTCAAGATGACGGTAGCCGATCCCGAGTTCATGCAGGGAGCGCCGTCCGAAGCGCCGCTCAACGTCTACTTGCGCGGCGACGACATGGCCGCGCTGACGCGCCTGAACGACGAGGTCGTCGAAAAGATCAAGCAGGTGCCCGGCGCCGTGGACGTGGACAGCTCGCTCGAGAGCGGCCAGCCGGAGATGGTGGCGCACGTCAACCGGGCGCTTGCCGCCGACATGGGATTCGACGTCGGCACGGTTGCGATGCAGCTTCGCGGCATGATCGAGGGCGTCGTGCCGACGCGCCTGCGCGAAGGCGACAAGGAATACGACATCAGGATTCGACTCGCGCCGGAGTTCCGGAACGACTTCCAGACCATCGCGCGCACACCGCTCTACTCCCCCAAGGGGGCGCTGGTTCGTACCGCCGACATCGTCCGGATGGAGCCGGGCGTCGGCCCGACGAACATCCAGCGCGAAGCGCGGCGCCGCCAGGCGAAGATCGGCATCGAGCTCGAGGGGCGAGCCCTCGGCGATGTCACGAACGACGTGGCCAAGGTGATGGGCGGCGTCACGCTGCCGGCGAACTTCGAATGGGGCTTTGCCGGCGACGTGGAGCTGATGCAGGAGTCAGCGGCCGCGATGGGCCTGGCCCTGGTCCTCGCGGTGGCGTTCATCTACATCGTGCTCGCGTCGCAGTTCGAGTCGTTCCTCGAGCCGATGCTGATCATGCTCTCGCTGCCGCTGGCCATCGTCGGCGCGCTGCTTGCGATCCTGCTGACCGGGAACAATCTCGGGATGCCGGCGATGATCGGGATGGTGATGCTGATGGGCCTCGTCACCAAGAACGCGATCCTGCTCATCGACCTGACCAACCAGTACGTGCGCGAGGGCCTGTCGGTCGAGGCCGCGATCCTCAAGGCCGGCCCGGTTCGGCTGCGGCCGATCCTGATGACCACGCTGGCGATGATCCTCGGCATGCTGCCCTCCGCGCTCGGACGCGGTGAAGGCGGCGAGTTCCGGGCGCCGATCTCGATCGCGACGATCGGCGGTCTCATCACCTCGACGGGCTTGACGCTGGTGGTCGTGCCGGTGGCTTACCTGCTGCTGGCCCGTGTGCTGGCCCGCGTCCAGGCCTGGCGCACGCAGCCGTCACCGAAGCTGGCCCCGGCGGCCCGCATCGCCGGAATCCTGCTGGTGCTCGCGCTGGTCGGGTGGTTCCTCTCGGCGACCAACGCGTTCGCGCAGGGCACAGCCCGCTCGCTCTCAGATCCGCCGACCGCGGCGCAGGGCGCGCTGGTGCTGACCTTCGATCAGGCCGTCGAACGGGCCCTGACCGCTAACCAGGGACTGAAGGTCGATCAGGAGCGGGTGCGAGAGAACCAGGCCCACGTGGCCGAAGCCAAGACGAACTACCTGCCGCAGGTAAACTTCAGCTACCTGTACACACCATCGCAGAAGTTCCCGCTGATCCGGATTCCGGCGGGCATCTTCGGCCCGAACGAGACGACCTTCCAGGCGAACTTCCAGCGGCAGAACATCCTCGGCTTCGACATCACGCAGCCGATCTACACGGGTGGGCGGCTGCGCAACACCCAGGCGATCCAGGAATCGGGCCTCGATGCGGCGCGCCTCGAAATGGAGCGCAGCCGGCAGGACCTGCAGTACCGCGTCGTGGAGGTGTTCTATAACGCGCTGCTGAAGCAGCAGGGTGTCGGCGTCACCGACGAGCAGATTCGCCTGTCGGAGACGCAACTCGCGCTGGCCAAGGCGCGCTACGACGCCGGGACGGTGGCGCGCCTTGACGTGCTGCAGGCCGAAGTGCAGCTCGCCAATGCCCGGGCTCGCCGGATCCAGATGAGGGCCGAAGTGGACGCCGCACTGCAGGCCGTCCGAACCGTGCTCTCACTGCCGCAGCGCCAGTCGTTGACTCTGGTCGGCAACCTCGACGAAGGCCGCGAGATTCCTGGACGCGAGGTTCTCGATCTCGCGCTGCCCTCCCGGCCCGACCTGCAGGCGTTCAATGCGCGCCGGGACCAGGCCGAGTTCTCGGCTCGGCTGGCTGACGGCCAGTGGAAGCCGTCGCTCGCCTTCCGCGGCTCACTGCAGTACCAGGAGGACTCGTTCGGGTCGGTATTGAACAACGAGAACCAGAACTACACGTTCGGCCTCGCCATCCAGATGCCGCTGATGGCCGCACCCGGCGCGGCTGCCCGCAAGTCCGCGGCAACGTCGCAGAAACGCCAGGCAGAGTACGGACTGGGCGCCTCCACCGACCAGGCCCGGCTGGAGCTGGAGACTGCGTGGACGACGCTGCAGGCCGCTGCCGAAGTGGTGTCGACGCAGGAGAAGGCCCTCGACCTCGCGCGCGAGAGCGTTCAGATCGCGCAGGTCTCGTACGAGAACGGCGTCATCACCTCGGCCGAGCTCAACGACGCGCAGGTCCGCATGCTCGAAACCGAGTGGAACCTGCTCCAGGCCAAGTACGCCAAGATTGTCGCCGCCGCGCGGGCGAAGGTCGCCGCCGGAGTGGATTGACGACAGGCTCTGGGCTCTAGGCTTCAGGAAGAACGCTTGTCAGCTGGCACGCGTGACCGGCCTAGAGCCTGAAGCCTACGAAGTGAGCGGCCCGAAATGCTTTTCATAGCGGGCGGCGAACTCCCCCCACGTATACGCGTGATACGTGCCTCCGAGGTGTTCGAGCGCGTAGGTGGCGGCGACGCTGCCGAAGCGGGCGCAGGTGGTGTAATCGCAGCCGGTGGCCAGGCCCTTCATGAAGCCGCCGCGGAACGCATCGCCGACGCCGGTCGGGTCCTCGATGCGCTCGGGCACCACCGCGGGCACATCCACTGAGTCGTCCTTGGTCATCACGGTGCAGCCATGCTCGCCCTTCGTGACGACCAGGAGCGTGACTTCATTCAGCACGTCGCGTTCGCTCATCCCGGTTTTCTGGCGAATCAGCTCGAACTCGTAGTCGTTGCAGATCACCATGAAGGCGCCGGTGATGCCGTCCTTCAGCTGATCGCCAGCCATTCGCGCGCATTGCTGACCGGGATCCCAAATGTACCTGATGCCCATGGTGCTGCACTCTCCTGCGTACTGCACCATGGCGTCCGGATCGTTGGGCGAGATGATCACCAGCGCGTCGCCGTCGAGGCTCGGCACGTCACGGAACGAGAGCTCCGCGGCGTTGGCCATGGCCCCGGTATAGAAGGACGCGATTTGGTTGTTGTGCTGGTCGGTGCTGCAGAAGAAGGAGGCGCAGAACTTCCCGTCGACCGTCTTCACCAGCGACGTGTCGATGCCGGCCGTCTCCATCCAGTGCTTGTAGTCGCTGAAGTCCTGGCCGGCTGTGGCCATCAGTCTCGGCCGCTCGCCGAGCAGCGCCAGCGTGTAGGCGATGTTCGGCGCGCATCCGCCGCGGCGCTTGTCCATCGAGTCCACCAGGAAACTGAGCGACACCCGGTTCATGTGCTCGGGCAGGAAGTGCTCGGTGAACCGTCCGGGGAACGACATCAGGTAGTCGAACGCGATGGAACCAGTGACGATGAGCTGCATGGTCGGATGTCAGGAGGCAGGAGACAGGAGTTGGGAGTTAGGAGTTAGGAACCTGGAATCAGAAGCTACTTGACGTACTTGCTGATAATGGGCGCCAGGTCGCGCTTCACATGATCTGGGATAACGCTCGGGTGCGTGATGAGCGCGGTCTTCAGGGCGGAATGTGCCGGGACGCGCTGGCCGACGTCGATCCGCTCCACCGTTCCGGCGATCACCTGCTGCGCAGTCGTCGCGTTCTTCGTCAGGTGCTCGATGATCATCTCGACAGTCACCGAGTCGTGATCCGGGTGCCAGCAGTCGTAGTCGGTCACCAGTGCCATGGTCGAATAGGCGATCTCGGCTTCGAGTGCGAGCTTGGCTTCCTGGAGGTTTGTCATGCCGATGATGTCCGCGCCCCATTGGCGGTAGAGTTTCGATTCGGCCAGCGTCGAGAATTGCGGCCCCTCCATGCAGACGTAAGTGCCGCCCTCGTGCACTCGTGCCCCGAGACCGCGCGCGACCTCGGCCGCCAGCTTCGAGAGCGGTCCGCAGAGCGGGTGCGCGAACCCCACATGGGCCACGATCCCCTTCCCGAAAAACGTACTGATCCGGCCGCGCGTGCGATCGATGAACTGATCCGGGAAGACGATGTCCAGCGGCCGGTACTGCTCCTGGAGCGATCCGACCGCGCTCGCCGACAGAATCCACTCGGCGCCGAGCAGTTTGAAGCCGAAGATGTTGGCACGGTAGTTCAGCTCCGACGGAGAGAGCCGGTGACCGACTCCGTGGCGGGCCAGGAACGCGACTCGCTTACCGCGCAGCGTCCCGAGAATGTACGGCCCTGACGGATCGCCGAACGGCGTGGTCACCAGGCGCTCTTCGCGATCGATCAGCTCGGCCATGTCATACAGGCCAGAGCCGCCAATGATGCCGATGTGCACAGACATGTCTGAAGGTCCTTAGAGGATGCGTTCCACGCGCCGGCGGCCGCCTGCCTCGCGCAGGATGCCAGCCGCCAGCGAGGGGTCGTGCTCGAAGAAGATCAGGTACTCGCGATCGACCGCTTCGCGCGCAAAGGCTCGCTTGAACGCGAGCGTGTCCATCGGATACAGGTCGTAACCCATTACCCATGGATCCGGCACGTGCACGGAGGTCGGATACATGTCGGCGGCGAAGACCGCCGTCTGCCCAGCGGATTCGATCATCACCACCTGATGGTGCGCGGTGTGTCCTCCGCTGCGCCGATACCGCACGCCTGGGGCGATCTCCGCGCCATCCTCGACCAGGGTGAGCACGCCCGCTTCCTGGAGCGGCACGAAGTTCTCGGCCAGGTAGCTGGCGCGATTCCGCTCGTGCGGATGCGTCGCGTCTTCCCATTCCTGGCGATGGGCGATGTACCGGGCGCGCGGAAATCGCGGCACGATGCGCCCGTCTCCGGAGCGAGCGGTGAAGCCGCCGACATGATCGAAATGCAGATGGCTCGCAACGACGATGTCGATGTCCTCGGGCGACACGCCGGCTTCAGCGAGCGAGTGATCGAGATGGTAGGTACGCTCCAGCCCGTAAATGTCGGCGCTCTTCGCGTCCATCTTGTCGCCGCATCCCGCGTCGATCAGCACCGTCTGGTCGCCGCGGACGAGCAAGGGCCGCATCCCGAGCGGAATCCGGTTCCGGTCATCGGGCGGCAGGTGCTTTTCCCACAGCGTCCGCGGCACCACGCCGAACATCGCACCGCCATCGAGTCGAATGAAGCCGTCGGACAGGCTGACGAGCTCGAGATCACCCAGGGACTGCCTGACCGGTGTGTGGAACCGCGACACCGCTGGCGCCGGCTCCTTGAGCTCGACAAGGACGCCATGCGCGGCCGAGGGGTGAACGAAGGCAACCCGCGCGCCTTCGGCGCCAGGTCTGGCGACGCGGTCGATCAGGCGAACGCCGCGAGCCTCAAGATAGGCCAACGCCGCGTCGACGTCCTCAACCCGCAGCGCCACGTGGTGCAGCCCCGCACCGCGCTTCTCCACGAACTTCGCGATCGCCGATTCCGGCGCGGTGGCCTCGAGCATTTCGAGCGATGACGGCCCCATGTGAAGGAAGTGCGCGCGCACCTTCTGGCTGGCGACCTCCTCCGGCGGCTCGACGTGCAGTCCGAGCACGTCCCGGAAGAACGTGAGCGAGAGCTCGAGATCCGAGACCGCGATGCCGACGTGATCCAGCCAGGCCTTCACAGCGACTTCAAGCTCCGTCCCAGAAGCTCCTCGGCGGCCGAATAGGGATCGAGCTCGCGCGCGGCGATCCGGTCGACGAGGGCGTCGAACTCCCCCTCGGCGAGCAGCCGGCGCTCGACGAACTCGAGGTACCGATGAGTGAGCAGGTCACGCAAACGAAACTGATTACGCGCTTTCAGGCGCCGGACGCGCGTGCCTTCGGAACGGGCACGAAAGGCGTCAACCGTCTGCCACAACTCCGAGATGCCCCGCCCTGTAGTTGCCTCTGTCTTGACGATCGGCGGGCGCCACTCGCCTTCGCCAAAACTCTGGAGCGAAAGGTTCGACTCGATGGCCGTGACCATGCGATCCGCACCCTCGCGGTCGGCCTTGTTCACCACGTAGATGTCGGCGATCTCCATGATGCCGGCCTTCAGCGCCTGCACGTCGTCGCCGGTTCCGGGCACGAGCACGACGATCGAAATGTCGGCGGTGCGGACGATGTCCACTTCGTCCTGGCCGACGCCAACCGTCTCGATGATGACCAGGCTTTTGCCAGCGGCGTCAAGAACCAGCGCGACGTCGCTGGTCGCGCGCGCAAGCCCGCCGAGGTGTCCGCGTGTCGCCATCGAGCGGATGAACACGTCCGGGTCCTCGGAGTGCGCCTGCATCCGAAGCCGGTCCCCCAGGATTGCGCCACCGGTGAACGGGCTGGTCGGATCGACGGCAATCACACCAATGGTGTCGCCGCCCTTGCGAGTCTCGGCGGTGAGCTTGTCGACCAGCGTGCTCTTGCCTGCCCCCGGCGGTCCGGTGACGCCGACCAGATAACTGCGACCGGTGTGCGGGAAGATGTCGCGGACGAGCGCTGCCGCGCCGTCCGCCTCGTCTTCGATGAGCGAGATGGCGCGCGCGATGGCGCGGGCGTCGCCGCTGAGGACGCGCTCGGCGAGCGGCACGGAAACAGGCACCTCAGGCAGCCAGCAGCTGACGGGCGATCACCAGCCGCTGGACCTCGCTGGTGCCCTCGCCGATGGTGGTGAGCTTGACGTCGCGGAAGTACTTCTCGGCCGGGTAGTCCTTGACGAACCCGTAGCCGCCGAAGATCTGGACCGCGTCCTCGGAGGCGCGGACCGCGATCTCGGAGGCATAGAGCTTGGCCATCGACGACTCGAGCGTCACCTTCCGTCCCTGGTCCTTCAGCCACGCGGCGCGATAGGTGAGCAGCCGTGCGGCCTCGACTCGGGATGCGTTGTCGAGCAGCTTCCACCGAATCGACTGGAACCCGCCGATCTTCCGTCCGAACTGCGCTCGATCGCCGGCGTAGGCGCGAGCGGCCTCATAAGCCCCCTGCGCGAGCCCGACCGCAAGGGCGGCAATCCCGATCCGGCCGGCGTCGAGCACCTGCAGTGTCTGGACGAACCCCTGCCCCTCCTCGCCGATCATCTGACCGCCCGGCACGCGGCAGTTCTGCAGGATGACCTCGCAGGTCTCGCTCGCGCGCATCCCGAGCTTGTCTTCCTTCTTGCCCGCAAGCAGCCCCGGTGTGCCGCGCTCGACGATGAACGCGGAGATGCCTTTCGCGCCCTTGGCGCGATCGGTCACAGCCATGATCACGAGCGTGTCGGCCGACCGGCCATGCGTGATGAAGGCCTTGCTGCCGTTCAGCACCCACTCGTCGCCGTCGGGCGCCGCGGTCGTCCGCATGGCGGCGGCATCGCTGCCCGAACTTGGCTCGGTCAGCCCCCAGGCGGCGAGGTGGCGGCCGCTGGCGAGCGGCACCAAATATTGCCGCTTCTGCGCCTCGCTGCCGAACATCGCGATGTGCGCAGCGCCGAGGCCGTTATGGGCGGCCACCGAGAGCGAGATGCTGGGATCGACGCGCGCGAGCTCTTCGATGCACAGGCAATACTCGAGTGCGGTCATGGCGGCGCCGCCGTACGCCTCGGGGAACTGCACTCCCATCAAGCCCAACTCGGCCATCTTCGGGAGCAGCTCGAGCGGAAAGTGCTGCGCGTTGTCCCACTCCATCACGTGCGGCCGGATTTCGCTCTCGGCGAACTCCCGCACGCTGCGGCGCAGCAGTTCCTGTTCCTCGGTCAGCCGGAAGTGCATCCCTTGAGCGTATCAGTAGAACACCGTCACGCGGAAGCTCCCCGAGTTGTCGTCCAGGACCTCGTCGTTGATCCCGAGCTGCAGGCGACCGCCGCTGCGCACGCGGATCGGCCCCTGGTCGGCGCCGATGAAGAACACATCGCCGCCAACGCGGCCGATCAGCGCGGCGCCGGGGCGATTCGGGAGCGGACGAGCCTGGTTGAACGGCGAGTTCTTCTCCCCTTCCGGACCGTCGCGCCGATCGCGTCCCCATCGCACCTCGCCGCTGGCCTGGAAGTAGACCGTCTGCCCGGGGCGGACCTCGATGCCGGTGTCGGTCCAGGGTACCGTGGCGGCGACGCTGATCTGCCGCTCGCGCATGCCGGACGGCGGCCCGCCGCCATTCCACCCACTGTTGCCGCCGCCATTCCACCCGCTGTTACCGCCGCCCCAGCCGCTGCCGCTCCCGCCGCTGCCGCCGCCGTAGTTGTCGAACTCGATCCGGACGACCTCGTTGCGATCGACGCGGATGGTACGCGCGCTGCCGTAGCCGCGCCGTTCCTCGAACTCGATAGTGCTGCCGCGAACGCCGACCAGGTCGCCCTCGATGCGCTGACCGTTGCGCAGGTAGAGCGTGTCGGCGGAAAGCGCCAGCGGCGCCGCGCCGACCAGCGCCGCAGTGAGCAACCAGCGTGACGTAAGAGCCATGGCGTCCTCCAGCGGAGTCAGACCGCGTGATCTGCCGGGGTCACCCGTGCGATCATGACGGTGTGTCAACCGGAGTTTGCATCACGCGTGCCAGCCGGTTAGTCGCGTTGGTCCTGCTCACGATCCTCGCAACTGCGCGCCCCGCCTTTGCGGACCTCACGGCATTTCTCGGCCTGACACCGACGCCCGAGAACCGGACCTTGCGCGGGTTCTCCGGTGGGTTCAGCGTGCTGATCGTCGGTTTCGAATTCGAGTACGCGAACACGCCCGAAGACGAGATCGACCCGCTGCCCGGATTGAAGACCTGGTCAGGCAACGTGCTCGTCCAGACGCCGGTGGACGTCGGTGGAGTTCAACTCTACGGAACCGCCGGATTCGGCGCGTATCACGAAGAGCTCCGCAACGTCGGCGAAACGTCCAGCGCCGTGAACCTCGGCGGTGGCGCGAAGATCCACCTCGTGGGGCCCTTACGACTCCGGCTCGATTACCGCGTCTTCAACCTGCAAGGCACGCCACGCTACGAGACCTACCATCGCTTCTACGTCGGCGCGAACCTGCGCTTCTGAAGCCTTATTTCTTCCCCATCGTCGCGACTTCGGTGAGCGATAGTCGCGTCGGCGGCCCGGCCAGCGCGGCCTTGTATTTGGCGAGGAGGTCGGTGGGTGCTTCCTGCATCAGCTGATCGAGCCACAGCGATGGGCGATAGTCGGTGTTGGGCACTGCCGGCACGATCGTGTGCACATAGATGGCGTTGCCCTTCGCGTCGGGTTCCGCGGCCTTGAAGACACGCCAGCCGTCGGCCACGGCACGGCGGGCGGGATCGGCCGACTGAGCGAACGCCGCCTGGAGCGCAGTCATGACCGCCTCGTAGTCGGCAGCCTTGTCGGCTTTTACCGGGACCAGCAGCATTCCGACGCTGGTCGAGAACGTGGACGCGGCGGGATCGGCGGGCTTCGCGGCCGGAGCGTTCTGCGGCGGCGGCTGAGCGGTCGGGTCGGACGGTGCCGCTGGGGTCTGCGCGGGAGACGAGGGAGGGGGCGGGCTGGGCGGTGACGGCGCCTGCGAAAGTGCGACGCTGATCAGGAGCCAGGCGAGCAGGAACACGGGAAGAATGAGCGGGCGTCCGCGGCACATCCGCCGCAGGACGCCCGCGCAGAGCTACGGAACCTTGTTCAGCGCGGTAATCGCCCGGCCGGCAAAGGCTTCCTTGTATTTGTTGAACACGTCCTGCACCTCGGTCGGGAAGACCTCGGCGATGACGCGCGAGATGTCGTACTCCTCGTCCTTGACGACGGGATCGACGTAGAGGATGTAGACGGAGTTGCCCTGCGCCTGCTGCGTCGACTTGAAGAACTTCATTCCAGCCAGCTGCTGCTTTCGCGCGGGCTTCTCGCTCTTCCCCAGGGCTTCCTTGTACTTCGCGATCACGGACTCGAAGTCCGCGGTCTTGTCGGGCTTGATGAGGATCGTCATGACGACGGCATCGCCCTCGAGCGGCAGGACCGGCTTGGCCGGAGCGTCCTGCGCGCGCGCGACGCCCGCGGTCCCCATCAGGACGCCGAGCGCCATTCCCGACACGACCACCTGAACACCTCGAAGCATTGAGCAGCCTCCTTCGCGAAAGGCGGTTACTTTACCGTACCTGCGTTGTCGATGAAAACCATCATGATCTCATTGGCGACCAGCATCCCCGGCCGGGTCAAAGCCAGGCGCCCCTCGCGATATTCAATCCACCCGGCCTCCGCAAACCGCTCCAGCTCCGCGCCGTAACGGTCCAGGACATCGACTCCATACAAGCGCCGCATGGCCTCGAGATCGATGCCGTCCGAGAGCCGCAGCCCCATGAAGAGCGCCTCTTCGCGCCGCTCTTCGCGCGACAGCGTCCTGACGTCCACCCGCGGCGACCTCCCCGCCTGGATCCGGGTCACGTACTCCCCGGTCGCGGCGAGGTTGCGCCATCGTACACCGTCCCACGTGCTGTGTGCAGCACAGCCCAGCCCCAGCCACGAGCCGTCCTGCCAGTACTTCAGGTTGTGGCGCGACCGCCTGCCGGCCCGCGCGACGTTCGAAATCTCGTACTGCTCGTAGCCCGCGGCATCGAGCCGCGACAGCCCCTCGAGGTACATGTCCGCAGCGTCCTCCTCGGGCGCGACCGACCATCCGCCGCGGGCCATGGCATCGCGCAGCGGCGCGTTCGGATAGATCTCCAGGAGGTAGAGCGACGCGTGCTCGGGCGAGACCTCGATGAGCGCGTCGACCGAGGCAAGCCACTCCGCTACCTGCTGGCCCGGGAGCCACAGCATCAGGTCGAGGCTCAGGTTATCGAAGCCGGCCGCGCGTGCCTCTCCGACAGCCGCCCGCGCCCTCGCCGCCGAGTGCAGCCGGCCGAGCCGCTGCAGCTCCGTGTCGTGGAACGATTGCACCCCGAAGCTGACCCGGTTGACGCCGGCGGCGCGGTAGCCGTCGAGCGACGCCTCCGACACGCCCTCCGGGTTGGCCTCGAGCGTCACCTCGGCATCAGCCCTCACGTCGAACGTGTCGCGAGACGCTCGCAGAATCCGGCTGACCTCATCAGGCGAGAGCAGCGATGGCGTGCCGCCGCCGAAGAAGATTGTGTCAACCGGCGCACCGGCTTCGGGAGCCGATTGGATCTCGCGAACAAGCGCATCCACGTAGAGCCGCTTGACCGCCTCATCGAGCAGTCCCCGCGTGAAATTGCAGTAGTTGCAAATCGCCGCGCAGAAGGGGACGTGAATGTAAAGACCCACGGGGTGCATAAGGTGCAAGGGTGCAGAGGTGCTTGGCAAACCCCTCCCGATCAGCGAAGCCGCCTCCCGAGAAGCGAAACCCCTGCCGATCTCGATCTTATCGCTTGGTACCCGCGCGGCCGCCGGCCCAGGGAAGGTCGGCCGCGGCGCCTTCGCGGAGCCGGGCCCGGGCCATGCCCTTGCTTCTCGGCGGGAGCCCGCCGCTGCGGCGGAGGTTCTCGGGCGAGGCCGGCGATTCCTTCTGCCAGCGGTGAATCGAGTCGGGCGAAGGGTGCTGCCCGGTCTCGCGGATGTCGACGCCCTGCATTTCCACCCAGTCGCACATCTCGAGCAGCCGCGAACGGGTCCGGGCGCCGAGTTGGAAGATGAACGAGTTGGGCTCCGTGCTGTCCGGCGGATCGGCGAGGTTGCTGGTGAAGATGGTTGGGCGCCGCTCGTTGTAGCGGGTGTTGACCACCAGACCGAGCGTTTCCTGGACCCAGTCCGATGTTCGCTCGGCGCCAAGGTCGTCGAGCACCAGCAAATCGGCCTTGAGCACCGGCGCGAGGACGTCCATCTCAGTCTCGTCGACCGAGCGGTTGTAGGTGTCGCGCACCAGCTTCAGCAGCTCGCGGGTCTCGAAGAAGTAGCCGCGTGCGCCCTTGTCGCGAATGGTGGCTTTCAGGATGCCAACCGCGAGGTGCGTCTTGCCCACGCCGTGCCGCCCGTATAGCACCAGCCCCCGATCGACCACCGGAAACGCATCGACGAAGCCGCGCGCGAGCCGGTAGGCTTCGCGCTGCGAGTCCGTATCGGGCTCGAAGGTCGCCATCTCGCAGCGCAGATATCGGTGCGGTACCCGTGCTTCGCGCATGAGGCGATCGACGACTGCGGCACGCCAGCAGTCGCACCGAACCACGCCTTCGACGCCATCCTCCACCACGCTTTTCCAGCGGGTGTCGTTGCAGACCGGGCAGGCCATCGCGACGCCTCAGTTGAGGGAGCTGCGCACCGACCGCCGGCGCCGCAGCTTCTGTATGGCACGCGCCGACAGGCGCTCGACACGCGCCGGTGACATCCGCAGCCGGTCCCCCGTCTGCGCCACGCTGCGCGGTTCTCCGTCGATCAGCCCGAGCCGCAGTTCGAGCGCCCGGCGCTCCTGGGTCTCGAGCTCGAGGAGTGACTCGTTCAGCTCGGACGCGAGCGCGAGCCGGACCGGCTCCTCGCCTTCGTCGATCAGGAGCGATCCGATGTCGTCGAGGTCCAGTGAGTCCTCGTCCAGCGGATCGTCGTCCGTATCCCGACGCCAGGTCTCGCGCAGACGCCGGCGTTCCTCCGGGTGAGTCACGTCCGTGCGGGACTCGCCGGCCGGGCCGGCGCTGCACGCGTGCTCGATAATCGCCCGCAACGCCGGACTGAGATACGCGGCCCGGGCGTCGGCATCCAGGCCGGGCGCCGCGAATGTCACTTGTGACAAACGGTGCAGGATCCCCTGGCGCACCCACCAGAGCGCGTAGCTGGCAAAGCGGCCATCCCGCTCCGGGTGAAACCGGCGCGCGGCGTCGACCAGCGCCAGGTTGCCATCGTGCACGAGGTCGCCGAGCGACACGCCGAGATGCCGGTATTTCTGCGCGTAACGAAGCACCAGCCCCAGTTGCGACGCCGCCAGCTGCGCGACGGCTTCACTGTCGCGCCGGCGCACGCGCTCGGCGAGCTGGCGCTCCTGGGCGCCGGTCAGTTCAGGGAAGCGGGCGATCTCGCGGAGGTAGGCGTCGAGGGATCGGGCCTCTGCGGCAAGCGATTCGAGCCAGCGCACGACAGCGATTGTAGCGGATCGCAACTCAGGGCCGAACGCCCTATTCACGAGCCTTCCGGGTGGTGGCGGCATCGGCTGGCGACGGCGCCGGCCGCGCCGAGGCCTTCACAAGATCGGTCGGCGACGACTTGACGAGCGCGGTGCCGAGCCGCTGCTCCCAGTCGTCGAGGCCGCGGGCCAGCTCGCGCTTGACGTACTCCATGAACTCGTTCACCTCGTGCTGCATCTGCTCCATCTTGCGCCGCATGTTGAGGATGATCTCGACGCCGGCGAGGTTCACGCCGAGGTCGCGCGTCAGCGCCAGGATGGTTTCAAGCTGCTCGAGGTCTTCTTCCGAATAGAGTCGCGTGTTCCCATCGGTGCGCGACGGCTTGAGCAGCCCCTCCCGCTCGTAGAGGCGCAGCGTTTGCGGATGGATGTCGTACTTCTGCGCCACGGCGCTGATCATGAAGTACGCCTTGCCGGTGTGCTTGGCCATCAGGTTCGCACGCTTTCGCCGTTGATTCGGCCGAACTCCCGCAGCAGCTCCTTCGACCGCTCGTCCAGCATCCGCGGCAGCGTCAACCGGACTTCCACGACCAGGTCGCCGCGGCCGCCGCGCCGGGTCGGGACTCCGCGCTCGCGCAGCCGGAACCGCTGCCCCGACTGCGTGCCCGGCGGGATACGCACGCGCGCGACGCCATCGGGCGTGATCACGTCGACCTTCGCGCCAAGACCCGCTTCATGAATCGCAATCGGCAACACCATTCGGACATCGTCGCCGTCGCGCTTGAACAGTTCGTGCGGTTCGACGTGCACGTCCAGGTACAAGTCACCGGGCGCGCCGCCGCGCACGCCAGCGTGCCCCTTCCCTGCCAGGCGCAGCCGCGCGCCGTCGGCAACCCCGGCCGGCACAGGGACGGCAATCGCCTCGGTTCGTGGCGCCACACCCAGGCCGTGACACGATCCGCACCGCTCCTGCCGCAGGATGCCGGTGCCGGCGCAGCGCGGGCAATTCTTGGTGAACACCATGTGCCCGCGAACCGATCGAACGCTGCCGGTTCCCTCGCACGACACGCAGCTCGTCTCCGAGACGCGCTGGAAACCCGACCCGGCGCACTCGTGACACGCGTGATGTCTCGTCACTGTGACAATCCGTTCCGTGCCGCGCCACGCTTCCTCGAAGCTCACCGCCGCCTGGGCGTGAAGATCGGCTCCGTGCTCGGGCGCGACGTGCGGATCGACTCGTTTGGAGAACACCTCCTCGAACAGGTCGCCGAACGTCGTGGTCCGTTCGGCATGCACCCGCGCCGAGAAGTCGAAGCCGGTGAAGCCGAACGACGAGGACGACGAGACGGTCGCTGCGAATCTGTCCGGCGTCGTAGCGGCGGCGGCGATCCGGATCGATGAGCGTCTCGTAAGCCTCGAGGACCTGGCGGAAGCGCACCGCGGCATCCCCGTCACCCGGGTTGATGTCCGGATGCCAGCGCCGCGCGAGCCGGCGATAGGCGCGCTTGATGTCGCCTTCCGTCGCCTCGCGTTGCACGCCGAGCACGAGATACAGGTCCATAGGTTCGGGGTTCTCGGGGTTCTCGGGGTCGCGCTCTCGAGGTTCGCGAGCCTCTCCGGGTTACCTATTTCTTGTCGTCCACTACCTCCGCGTCGATGACGTCACCGTCCTTCACACCCCCGTCGCCACTCGGCTGGTTCTCGGCACCCGGGGTTCCAGCCTCGCCGCCAGGTGTGCCGCCCGGCGCCGACTGCGTGCGGTAGAGCGCTTCGGCGGCCTTGTGCTGCGCGGCGGTCAGCTTCTCCATCCCGCTCGTCATGCCAGCTGTGTCGTTGGCGTCGATCGCCTTGCGCAGATCGGCCATTGCCGTTTCGATATCCGCCTTGTCCGAGGCGGCCAGCTTGTCCCCGGCGTCCTTGAGCATCCGCTCGGCGCCGTAGATGGCCTGGTCGGCGCGGTTGCGCGTCTCGATCTCCTCACGCTGCTTCTTGTCGTCCTCGGCGTGCGACTCCGCTTCCTTCATCATCCGGTCCACTTCGTCCTTGCTGAGCCCGGACGAAGCGGTGATGGTGATCTTCTGCTCCTTCTGCGTGCCCAGGTCCTTCGCCGAGACGTTGACGATGCCGTTGGCGTCGATGTCGAAGGTGACCTCGATCTGGGGCACGCCACGCGGCGCCGACGGGATGCCGACCAGGTGGAAGCGGCCGAGCGTGCGGTTGTCACGCGCGAGCGGGCGCTCACCCTGGACGACGTGCACTTCGACGCTCGTCTGGTTGTCGGCCGCGGTCGAGAACACTTCGCTCTTCCGCGTGGGAATCGTCGTGTTGCGCGCGATCAGCGTCGTCATCACTCCGCCGAGCGTCTCGATGCCGAGCGACAGCGGCGTAACGTCGAGGAGCAGCAGGTCCTTCACTTCGCCGGCGAGCACGCCAGCCTGGATCGCAGCGCCGACCGCAACCACCTCGTCGGGGTTCACGCCCTTGTGCGGTTCCTTGCCGAACAGTTCCTTGACGATCGCCTGGACCCGAGGAATGCGCGTCGATCCGCCGACCAGCACCACCTCGTCGATTTTCGACGGGTCTAACCCGGCGTCCTTGAGCGCCTGCTTGGTCGGGACGACCGTCTTCTGCAGCAGCTCGTCGACCAGCGACTCGAACTTGGCGCGCGACAGCTTGCGGGTGAGATGCTTGGGGCCGGTCGCGTCGGCGGTGATGAACGGCAGGTTGATTTCCGTCTCCATCACCGACGACAGTTCCATCTTCGCCTTCTCGGCGGCCTCGCGGAGGCGCTGGAGCGCCATACGGTCCTTGCCGAGGTCGATGCCCTCCTCCTTGCGGAACTCATCGATGATCCACTCGATGATCCGCTGGTCGAGATTGTCGCCGCCGAGGTGCGTATCGCCGTTGGTCGACTTCACTTCGACAACGCCCTCGCCGACCTCGAGGATCGAGATGTCGAACGTACCGCCGCCGAAGTCGTAGACGGCAATCGTCTCGTTGGATTTCTTGTCGAGCCCGTAGGCCAGGGCGGCCGCGGTCGGCTCGTTGACGATGCGCATCACCTCGAGACCGGCAATCTGGCCGGCTTCCTTGGTGGCCTGCCGCTGTGCGTCGTTGAAGTAGGCGGGAACGGTGATCACCGCTTTGGTGACCGGCTGCCCGAGGTAGTCCTCGGCGGCCTGCTTCAGCTTCTGCAGGATCATCGCGGAGATCTGGGGCGGCGCCAGTTCCTGGTTGCTGGCCTTGATGCGGACGTCACCGTTGCCGACCCCGGCCACGATGTACGGCACCATCTTCATTTCCTCGCTCACCTCGGTGAAGCGGCGCCCCATGAAGCGCTTGATCGAAAAGATGGTGTTCTCGGGATTGGTGACCGCCTGGCGCTTGGCCACCTGGCCGACCAGTCGCTCGCCGGTCTTGCTGAAGGCGACGATCGACGGCGTCAGCCGGCTCCCCTCCGCGTTCTGGATGACGGTGGGTTGATCGCCTTCCATGACCGCCACGACGGAGTTCGTGGTCCCGAGGTCGATTCCGATGATTTTGCTCATGATCTTAGTATGAAATCTGAGTGACAGACAGTCAATGCCGAAGTCACAGCCGAGCCCGGTATCCGGCTCCAAGCTATTGGTATACTGGCACTTGTCCGCTGTTCCCCGGCGGGGAAAGCAACATACCCATGACCGTCGTCGTCCGCTTCGCCCGGCAGGCGGGCATTGTCGCGCTGTTTGTCGCCGCGGCGCTTGGCGGGACGCTCAGCGGCGTCCTCTTCGCCTATTCCGACGACCTGCCTGAGGTTTCGGCGCTCGACAATTACTCGCCCAACACGATCACCCGCGTGCTCGGCCGCGACGGTGCGCTGGTCGGCGAGTTCGCGGTCGAGCGGCGCGTCGTCGTTCGTTACGACGACATCCCGCTGGTGTTGCGGCAGGCGATCCTCGCCGCTGAAGATTCCGGGTTCTTCGACCACGCGGGGCTGAGCATTTCGCGGATGATGCTCGCCCTGGTCCGCGACATCGTGTCGAGCGGCAACGTCCCTGGCGGCAGCACGCTCACCCAGCAGCTGGCCCGCAACCTGTTCCCGAAGACGATCGGCTTCGACCGCACGTGGGAGCGCAAGATCAAGGAAGCGCTCGTCTCGATTCAGATTGAGAAGCGGTACAGCAAGCCCGAGATCTTCTCGATGTACTGCAACCAGATCTACTTCGGGCACGGCGCGTACGGCGTCGAGGCTGCGTCACAGCTGTATTTCCGCAAGCACCTCAAGGACCTCGCAGCTCGAGGAAGCCGCGCTGATTGCCGGAATCATCCAGGCGAATGTGCGGCAGAGCCCGTACGTGAACCCGGAGGCGGCAAAGCGGCGCCGTAACTACGCGCTCGATCGAATGGCTACTGAGGAGTTCATCACGGCCGAACAGGCGAACGAGGCCAAGGCGAAGCCGATCGCGGTCGCCGGCGAGCCCGGCGGCGACGGCAGCCCGGCGCCCATACTTCCTCGAGGAGGTCCGCAAGTATCTCGAAGCCAAGTACGGAGCCAAGGCGCTTTACGAGAGCGGCCTGACGGTCAGCACTCCCTTGGATCTCGAGCTCCAGATGGTCGCCAATCGCGCCATCGATCGGGGCACTCGCCGTGCCGACAAGCGGCGCGGCGTCTTCCGCAAGCCGCAACGCAACGTCCTCGCCGAGAAGCACACGCTCGAAGGCTTCCGTCACGATCGATGGGCCCGGCCGATGGCGGAAGGCGACATCGTTCCCGCCGTCGTGACCTCCGTGTCCGACGGCACGGCCAGGTCCGCATCGGCTCGCTGACCGCCGAGCTCAACAAGGCCGCCATCCAGTGGACCCGCAAGACCTCGGCGGCGGACCTGGTGAAGGTCGGCGATCTCGTCGAAGTGGACCTCCTGAAGATCAATGCCGAAGCCGGCACGGCAACGGTCACCATCGAACAACCGCCGGCGATCGAGGGCGCGCTCGTCGCCATCGACAACAAGACCGGTGAAGTGATCTCGATGGTCGGCGGCTTCAGCTTCAGCCGCAGCAAGTTCAACCGCGCGACCCAGGCGTTCCGTCAGATCGGGCTCGACGGTGAAGCCGTTCCTCTACACCGCGGCCATCGATCGGGGCCTGACACCCACCACATTGATCGACGACGTGCCGACGACGTTCGATGCTGGCGGCGGGACAACCGCCGTACACGCCCGGCAACTACGACCGCAAGTTCATGGGCACGATGACGCTGCGGCGCGCACTCGAGCAGTCGCGGAACATTCCGGCCGTGAAGGTCATCGACATGCTCGGGCCGCCGCAGGTCGCCGCCTATGCGGCGCGCTTCGGGTTCAAGGAGCCGTTCCGTCCATTCCTGTCGATGGCGCTGGGCGCGCAGGAAGCGACGCTGATCGACATGACCAGCGCCTACTCGGTGTTCCCCAACCACGGCATCCGGATGGTCCCGTATTCGGTGATCTCGATCACCGATCGCGAAGGGACGTTGCTCGAGGAGAACCGCTCCACGCCTCGCGATGCCATCCGCGCCGACACCGCCTACGTGATGACCAACCTGCTTCGTGGCGTCGTTCTGCGCGGCACCGGCGCGGCCGCAAACGCGCTCGACTGGCCGCTCGCCGGCAAGACCGGCACGGTGGACGACTACACCGACGCGTGGTTCATCGGCTTCGATCCGAACGTGACGGTCGGCGTCTGGCTCGGACGTGACGAGAAGAAGCCAATCGGCCCGAACGAGACCGGCACCCTGGCCGCGCTCCCGATGTGGATCGAGTTCATGAAGAGCTACATCGAGCTGCGCGGCAACCGCGAGCAACCGCCGACCTTCGACCCGCCCGGCAACATTGTCTTCATGGCCGTGGACCGCAACAGTGGCGAGCCGGTGGCCGATGGCCAGGATGGGGCGATCACCGAGGCGTTCCTGTCCGGCACCCAGCCGCAGCGCGAGATGCGGTGATCGCTACTCATCGTCGTCTGCAACCGGCGCGCCGAGCGTACCGGTGGCTTTCTGCATCAAGTAGGTCTTGATGAACGGCTCGACGTCGCCGTCGAGGACCTTGTAGACCTGACCCTCTTCGTACTTCGTGCGATGGTCCTTAATCACCTGGTAGGGCTGGAGCACGTAGCTGCGGATCTGTGAGCCGAAGGCGATGTCCTTCTTGACGCCGCCGATGCTCTCGAGCTTGCTCTGCTGTTCTTTCACCTTCAGGTCATAGAGCC
Organism: uncultured Acidobacteriota bacterium; assembly: GCA_963709325.1. Lineage (GTDB taxonomy): Bacteria > Acidobacteriota > Vicinamibacteria > Vicinamibacterales > UBA2999 > VFZN01. The sequence goes on from CAVPVV010000004.1 coordinate 399,308, forward strand.
GTGCCTTGAGCACCTTCATTGCAACGTCACGGTTCTTGTGCTGCGAGCGCTCGTTCTGGCACGACACGACGATGCCTGTCGGCAGGTGCGTAATCCGAACCGCCGAATCGGTGACGTTGACGTGCTGCCCGCCGGCGCCGCTCGAACGGTAGGTGTCGATCCGCAAGTCCTTTTCTGGGATGTCGATCTGAATGTCGTCGTCCATCTCCGGCCACACGTACACCGATGCGAACGACGTGTGGCGCCGCGCCGCCTGATCGAACGGTGAGATGCGAACCAGCCGGTGGACACCGGCTTCGGCGGCCATCAATCCGAACGCGTATTCGCCGGTCAACGTGAGCGTGACGCTCTTGAGCCCAGCCTCTTCACCGGGCTGGTAGTCGAGAATGTTGCGCTTGAAGCCGCGGCGCTCCGCCCACTTCAGGTACATGCGCAGCAGCATCTCGGCCCAGTCCTGCGACTCCGTGCCGCCGGCGCCGGGGTGAATGGTGACGATGGCGTTGGCGGCATCGTGCTCGCCGCTCAACATCTTCTTCACCTCGCCCGCTTCGACCTCGGCCTCGAGGCCGTCGAGCGCCGACTGGAAATCCGCAGTGACGTCCTCGCCGGACTGCGCCCACTCGACCAGCACGGAGATGTCGCCCATCCGCCGTGCCAGCGAATTGCGGAGATCGGCGTCTTCGCTGACGCGCTGGCGCCGGCGCAAGGCCGCCTGGGCTTCCGCCTGGTTGTTCCAGAAATCCGGCGCGGCGACGCGCGCCTCGAGCCGGCTCAGTTCCTCGTCGAGTCGAGCGGCGTCAAAGATAGCTCCGGAGATCGGCGGCCCGCTTCAGCAGGTCGGTGGAGCGGCGAATCAGTTCATCGAGGACGAGGGCCATGGTCTCCTGAAGGACACCGCCAGGGCCAGCACCGTCAGGATGACGCTGGCGTCGGCGACGCGGTCTCCCATTGTGGCATACGGCGTCTTCGCCTGCACGAAGCGCGCTTCGCCGACGACAACCGTCGTCTCGCCAAGGCGCGTCCGAGCGAGCACCCGGCCGTAGGGATCGACGATGCCGGTGATCCCGGTGTTGGCAGCGCGGACGAGATACCGCCCCTGCTCGATCGCCCGCATCGTCGCCATCTCGAAGTGCTGAAACGGCGCCGACGACTCCCCGTACCACGCGTCGTTGGTGATCGTGGTGAGCAGCTCGCTGCCCTGCCGGACGGCTTCGCGCATCAACGACGGGTACGTGACCTCGTAGCAGATCGCCGTGCTCGCCATGTGGCCGTTGACCGGCAGCATCGTGACCATCTGTCCTGGAGAGAAGTCGCTGACCGCCTCGACGAGCGGTTTGACGAAGAACAGCAGGTCCTTGAACGGCACGTATTCGCCGAACGGAACGAGGTGCATCTTCCGGTAAACCGCCGCCGTCGCGCCTCCGGTGTCGAGCATGAATGCGGAGTTGTAATACGTGTTCCGCGCACCCCGCTCGATCTCGTCGCTGCCGAAGAGCAGCGGCACGCCGGTCGATTCCACGAGCCTTCGAACCAGCGCCTGCCCGGTCGGCTGCTCATCGAACAGGAACGGCGTCGCCGATTCCGGCCACAGCACGAATTGCGCGCCTTCACCGACCGCCTTGCGGGTCATCTGGATGTAGCGTTCGACGGTCTGCCCTGCCTTCGCGCCGTTCCACTTGTCCACCTGCGCGACGTTTGCCTGGACGAGACCGACCTTGATCGGCGTTCCCGTCTCGACGAGGGTGTTGGCCGACAGGCGCATGCCGCCCCAGATGGAGGCGATGGCAATGGTGGCGACGGTGGCGGCGAGCGCGAGTCGCTGGCGGCGCGGCCCGGACACGATCACGAGTGCGAACCCGGCGTTGACGAGCGCCACGAACAGGGACAACAGGTAGACGCCGCCGAGGCTCGCCAGCTGCGCGATCGGCAGCAGCGTCACCATGGTGTTGCCCAGTGGAATCCAGGGGAAACCGCCGAACATCCAGCCGCGCGCGTACTCCGCGGTCACCCAGGCGGCCGCGCCAAGCGGCAGCCCGACCCAGCCCAACTTGCGAACCAGATACCCGGTGACTCCCGCCGCCAGTGCCAGGTACAGCGACATGTAGAGCACCAGGAGCAGGGCTGTGATGACGGCGACCGGCCATGGCAGGCCGCCGAAGGTCTGGACCGTGGCGCCGGTCCAGTAGACAGTCCCGGCGAAGTGCACGCCTCCGGTGAGGAGTCCCAGCAGGAAGCCGCGACGAAACGTGTGGCCAGGCAGAGCATCGGCGCGCCCCCGCCAACCGCTCAGCGCCACCCACAGCGGGACGAGCGCGATGAACCCGACAGCGCCGTACCCGTAACGCGGGAACGACAGGGCCAGCAGGACGCCCGCGATGAGCGCTAGCGAACGATCCAGGGGTCGAACTGCTCTTCCTTCTTCAGCTTCTGGGCGACGCGGTCTGCCTCGCGCGGTTCCTTGAACTTGCCGACCCGCACGCGGAAGAGCGCGGGCGCGCCGGGGGCTGGAGCCACGACGTAGGCGGTGTAGCCTTTGCCCACCAGCCGATTGGCCAGCGCCTCGGCTTCGCCGCGGACCCGGAATGCCGACACCTGCACGGCCACGCCCGGACCCTGCGGCTCCGCGAGCGCCGGATTCGGCGGGGCCTCAGTCTTCTTCTCGGGCGCTGCCGCCTTCGCCGGTGGCGCCGCGGGCGGGCTGCCTGCGCCGGCCTTTGCTTCCTTGGCGGCCGATGGTGTCGCCGCTGCAGGCCCGGGAGGCGCTGCCGCGGGCGGGTCGGGAGCCACCTGTTCCCCCTTCGGAGTCGGCGCGTCGGCGGCGGGCCTCAACTTCTCAGTCGGCGGGTTGGCGCTCGACAGGGTACCGGCGAACGTCGTGTTCTCTTTCGGCGTCGTCGGCGCGCTGCCGTTGGTTACGGTTTCTGCCGGCGGTGGCGGCGCCGGTTCGGGCCCCGCAGCCTCTACCGTGGTGCTTTCCGTAAGCCCGCGATCGAGGCGCACCCCGCGGCCCACGAGTACGCCACAGAGGAAGATCACGACCGACACCACGGTGACGGCCATGAACAGGAACACCAGCTGCTTGCCGTTCAGCTGAATTTCGTGGAACCCGTCGTCGTGTGTGGCACCAGCCATAAGCGTTTGATGCACATGATTTTACACCACTACGGCGGCGACAGCAGCCCCTTCAGCCGGGCGACTTCCGGGGACCGTGGATCCAGGGCCGCCGCCCGATCGAGCTCGGCCTTCGCGGCGGCAGGGTTTTCCACGGCGACGTAGGCCTCACCCAGAGCAGCGTGGGTTCGTGCTGTCGGCTCGCTCCACACGGCAATTTTGAGGGCCTGGACGGCGGCGTCGTCTTTCCCCTGGCGCAGGTAGAGACGGCCGAGCAGGAGGTGGGCTTCCGAGAGGTACGGCGAAAGGTAGAGCGCTCGGCGGAGCTCTTGCTCGGCTTCGCGGTCCTGTTCTCGCTCCAGGGCGCGCCGGCCGGCGTCCAGGTGGAAGGCCGCCAGTGAGGCCTGTTCACGCTGCCCGCTGGCGGTGATGATCGTGTCCACGCGCGCCGATGGCGCATCGAGCTGATCGTGAAGGCGCTCGAGCCCGTGCGGGATGAGCTCACCGCCGCCTCCGGCACGGCTCTCCCACTGCGCAAACCGTGACGACAGCTGCCGCGCCAGCTCCCGCTCGCGGCCGGCTTCGGCCGCTGCGCCGGTCTGCTGCAACGCCGCGGCGAGGACGAAATGCGCTTCGCCGTCGGCCGGATTCCTGCGGACCGACTCTCGAAGCCAATAGGCCGCGGCATTGGCGTCCTTGTCGAGCCAATACGCGTACCCGAGGTTGAAGAAGTAATCGGCCTGACCGGGATCGAGCTCGGTCGCCTGAGTGAAGAAGAAGGTTGCCTTGCCCGACTGCGGCGGCGAGCCGCGCCGCAATTGCACGACGCCGATCGCGTTGGCGACGACGGCGAGCGGCGCGCTGCTCTGCATGGTGCGCAGCACGCCATACGCTTCTTCATCGCGCTTGAGGCGAATCAGCGACATCGCCGCGGCGAAGCGGCCCTCGCGCTCGAGAAGGCTGCCCGTGCGGACGCCGTTGACGGCGTCGAGCGCGCGCTGATGTTCGCCCTGCTCGGTATGCAGTTCCCAGAGGGACAGCCGCACAGCGTCGTACTCCGACGCCGACCGCAATGCCCGATCGAAGAACGCTCGTTGGGTTGAGGGAGTGTCGGCCACCAGTCCCTGGCTGTACAACTCGAACGCGGCCACCGACGGCGGCGGTCGCCACGCAGTTACCGGGCCGCCGGTACCGGCCAGCCGGCCCGCGAGCGACGCCGTCAGCTGGAACAGCCCGCTGAGCGGTCCGCGTTCGGTCGCGTCCGGAGACAGACGGCCGCTATCGAGCTGAACCACGCGAGCCGTGACGACAAGATCGTCTGCGGACTGTTCGACACGGCCGACAATCACCGCGCTGGCGCCCACGGCTTGTCCCACCCTGACGGTCGACGCGCGGCTCAGCGCCGCGGCAATCGGCAACTGCAGCCGATCGAAGGCAGCCACGCGCTCGTCGCGGCCGACGACCTCGAACCCAGCCGCGTCTACCGCGTCGGAGAGCAGCGTCGCCAGACCTTCGCGAAGCCAGAGCAGGCGCGGGTTCGCCTGCGGGTTCTCGAAGGGCAGGACCACGACAACGGCGCCCGGCGCAAGCTGCGCGTACGCGGGCCGTGGGAGCAGCGCTAGCACGCCAAGGAAGAGAAAGGCACTTGCGATCAGGCGCGGTCGAGCACTTCCACCGCGGCCGGAACCATGCCGCGCACGACCAGCCTCAGCCGGCAACCTGGCGCCGATTCGTCCACGTCCACGAGCCCATCCACGCCGCATAATCGCAGGCACTCAGTGTACGCCGACGCGTAGTACCGCCGCATCGGCATCGACGAGGGCTCCCTCAGGTAATCGAAGAGCGGCGACTTGATCTCGATGCTGCCCTGGCCGTCCTTCAGATGGAGGACGACCTTGGAGCGGCTGATCGTCTCGAGGACGAGGGCGCGGCCGACTCCGAGCGCGGCGCGGACCCGCAGCGAGAATGGGAGCCGCTCCATGATTCGCTTCCGGAAACCGGAAAGACTGCCGAATGTCCACTCCGCGGCGCAGGCCCCTGCATGCGCCACGATGACGCGATCGGCCGGAGGCCCCTCGCGTTGAACGAAGCTCAGGACGGCTCCGAGCGGCGCGAGTCCGATACGTCCGTCGCGCATTCCCGTCGGACTGAGCCAGTTCTCGTAGAAATCGAGGCGCGTGGGCGAGACGTCGGCAATGCCCTGGTGCAGGCTGGCAATGAGCAGGCGGCCTATCCCGGCGTCAACCATGTCCCCGGTTCACTGTAGAATGCATGGTGCCCGCGGACATGGCCCGCATCGACCGACTTCGCGCGTAGAGCGTACCGCACCGCTGAGGTCGAGTCAACGAACGAACACGCATGATTCTGCCGCTCCACGAAGCACTCGAGGCGCGTGTGCGCGCGATTCTCGCCGAGAAGCACCAGATTGGCGACGAGGCCGGCGTAACCGTGGCGATCGAGACACCGCCGAACCGCACCCTCGGTGATCTGGGGACCCCTGTCGCCTTCGAACTCGCGCGCCGCCTGCGTAAGGCGCCGCGAGCCATCGCGCAGGAGCTCGCCGCCGAGATGGGCGCGATTCCCGGTGTCGCACGCGTCGAAGCCGCGGCGAACGGTTATCTGAACGTCTTCCTGGATCGGCCGGCGTTTCTCTGCACTCGGCTGGGCCTCGCGGGAAGCCTCCCGGCCCAGGCGCCGCCCGTCGGCAAGACCATCGTCGAACACACCGCGATCAATCCGAACAAAGCGGCACATATAGGCCATCTGCGCAACGCTGCGCTCGGCGACACGCTCGTGCGCGTGCTCCGCTTCAGCGGCGCGCCGGTCGAAGTCCAGAACTACATCGACGACACCGGCGTTCAGGTCGCCGACGTTGTCGTCGGCTTTCAGGCGCTCGAGCCGAAGTCGCTCGATGAAGTCAAAGCGCTCGCGGACACCACGCGCTTCGACTATTACTGCTGGGACCTCTACGCACGCGTGACCGAGTGGTACGAGGCCGACAAGGAGCGTCTCAAGGTCCGGGCCGAGGCGCTGCACGCCATCGAGCACGGCACCGAGCCGGCGGCCGCGATGGGGGCCTTCATCGCGGATCGCATCGTCCGCTGCCACCTCCAGACGATGGCGCGGCTCAACATCGATTACGAGCTGCTGACGTGGGAGGGCGACATCCTGCGCCTGAAGTTCTGGGCCCGTGCGTTCGAGGTTCTCAAAGAGCAGAACGCCGTGTTCCTCCAGACCGAGGGGCGGCTGGCCGGCTGCTGGGTGATGACGATCGACGAGGATCCGTCGGCGCCACGCGACGAGACCGCCGAGGACGATCCGGAGCAGCGCGAAAAGGTGATCGTTCGTTCGAATGGAACCGTGACCTACGTTGGTAAGGACATGGCTTATCAGTTCTGGAAGTCCGGAATCCTCGGCCGCGACTTTCAGTACCGTCATTTTGCCTCGCGGATGGACGGTAGCGCGCTCTGGGCGACGACCAGCCAGGCGGCGCTCGCCGAGGCCGCTCACCCGCCGTTTGGCGGAGCGGCGGCCACCTACAACGTCATCGACGTCCGCCAGTCGTACCTGCAGAAGCTGCTGAAGCAGGCGCTGATCGCGGTCGGTCACCCCGCCGAATCCGAGCGGCTTCACCACTTCTCGTACGAGATGGTGGCACTCTCACACGCCACTGCCCGCGAGCTCGGGTTCGCGCCGGCGCCCGATTCAGAGGAAGCGAAGAGACCGTTCGTCGAGGTGTCCGGCCGCAAGGGACTCGGCGTCAAGGCCGACGACCTGATCGCTCGCGTCATCGAGAAGGCCCTCGCGGAAGTCGAACGCCGCCAGCCCGAACTCGCCGATGCCGAGCGGCGGCGGATTGCGTCGGACATCGGCATCGCCGCGGTGCGCTACTTCCTGGTGAAGTACTCGCGGACCAAGGTCATCGCCTTCGACATCGACGAGGCTCTCAGCTTCGAGGGCGAAAGCGGACCGTACCTGCAGTACGCCGTGGTCCGGGCCAACAACATCTTCCAGAAGCTGCAGGAACGCGAAGGCCGCGGCGAGCACGACCTCCTCATCGGGTTGCCGGCGCTGGCGCCGGAGGCCCTGAACGGCGCCGACGGCGACCACGAGCTCTGGGCGCTGGTCCTCGAGGCGTCCCGTCTCGATGACGTCGTCGGGCAGGTGATTCGGACGCTGGAATTTTCGGTGCTCGCCAAGTACGGCTTCGGCCTCGCGCAGATGTTCAACGCCTTCTACCACCGTGCGCCGATCCTCAACGAGGAACGAGACGACGTCCGCCGCTGGCGCGCGGCCGGCGTGGTCTACTTCCGGCAGCAGTTGTCCCGGGTGCTCGACCTGATGGGCATCCGCGTGCCGCCCCGGATGTGATCGGAGAATCGCCATGGCCCTGATTGCGGTCTCGCAGAACCGCCGTGTCACCGACTACCTGGAATCGGTGCGCCGCGCCGGGGGTGACCCGGTGGAAGTGGCCGACACGCACGAAGATCCCGCCTCGATCGTGGCGCGGGTCCGCGGCGTCATGCTCACCGGCGGCGGCGACGTGGACCCCAGCCTCTACGGCGAGGCGCCGCACGCAACCTACGAACCGGCCGAACCAGGCCGCGACGCCTTCGAGATCGCGCTCGCCCGGGCCGCGGTGGCCGCCGGCATTCCCCTGCTCGCGATCTGCCGCGGCATGCAGGTGCTGAACGTGGCGATGGGCGGATCGCTCGTCCAGGACATCCCGTCGGAAGTTACCGGCGCGCTCGATCACGCGATTCGCGAGCCGCGCTTCCACATCGCGCACGAGGTGTGGGTGAGCAAGGGCTCGATGCTCTGGACGATCATGCAGGACGACCTCGACGGCGAGAGCCTGAGCGTCAACAGCCGGCATCACCAGTCGGTGAAGAGGGTCGCCGAGGGATTCGAGGTGAGCGCCACCGCGCCCGACGGCGTGATCGAAGCCATCGAACGGCCGGGCAGCCGCTTTTGCATCGCCGTCCAGTGGCACCCGGAGAACTTCTGGAGAACGGGGGAATTCAGGCCGCTCTTCGAGAGTTTCCTGCGAGCGGCCAGGGGAGAGAGTTAACCAGTCAGGTCGAACACCACCACGCTTTCCACATGGGCGGTGTTCGGGAACAGATCGAACAGCACGACTTCTCCGATCCCGTAGCCAGCGTCGATCAGCGCCCGGGTGTCTCGCGCCAGCGTTGCGACGTCGCACGAGACGTAGACGATTCGCGGCGAGCGAAGCGCGATCGTGCCCTGGAGCGCACGGCGGGAGAGCCCGGTGCGCGGCGGATCGAGCAGCACTGTGTGCGATCTCACGAGCCGCCGATCGCGCACGTAGTCCTCGACCGGCGCGTGCCGCGCCTGAATCAACCCACGCCAGGGTGCGCTGTTCCGGCGAAGCTCGGCGGCTGATCGCGGGTCACCCTCTACGGCCATCACCGGCGCCAGTCCGTGGGCCGCGGCGGCGATCGAAAACAGCCCGGCGCCGGCGTAGAGGTCGGTGACGCCGCCGCCACTGCCCAACCGGTCCACGACGTGATTGACTAGTGTGTCCAGGAGATACCGGTTGCCCTGGAAGAACGCCGACGGGCTCCGGCTGACCGCCCACTCGCGTTCGCCGCGGACGAATCGATCCGTCACCCGCCCGTCGCCGCTCACGACATGGATGCGCGGCGAGCGAGGGTGAGAGAACGAAACGCCCGTAATGCCGGGCACCGTCACGCTGCCGAGCCGGGACGTGTCGGCATCACCCCTTGCCTCGAGGTGTACGGCCCGCTCGGTCGCTTCGCGGTTCTCGGCCAGCTCGAGCGCGAGCACATTGTCGGCGGTTGTTCCAAGCGCGACTATCAGGGCATCGAGCGCTGCGTGGGTGTCAGGCCGGAGCTGATGGGTCGACGCCGCATCGCACAGTGTGTGCGTCCCTTCGAGGAAGAACCCGATTCGCCGATCCTGGACGTGCAGCCGCGCCCGCATCCGGTATCCGTCGGCCGGTGACGGGAAGATGGTCGGCGGATCGATCGTCTGTCTGGCAAGCCGCGCGAAGCCGTCCTGGACGATCTGCTGCTTGATCGCGAGCTGCAGCTCGTAGCGGGCGTGCGCCAGGACGCAGCCGCCGCATGGGTTTGGTTCGCCGACCCGGTCCTCCGAGGGCTCGATGACGCGCTCCGTACGCGCAAAGCGCGTCCCCTGGCCGCTCCGCTCGACTCGCGCCACGACGAGTTCGCCCGGGAGCGCGCCGGCCACGAGCACGACCGCTCCGTCGGCGCGGGCCAGCATGCGGCCGCCGGCGACCGGTTTCTCGATTCGAAGCGTCAGGGTCTCCGGCGGGGCCTCGCTCACGCGCTGATCTCCGGCAGCCCGTGTTCCTCGCGAATGCGCCGGCGGACGACCGCACGACGAGCGTGGCGGTAGGCATCCTCGGTCATGCGCGACCGGAACGGCTCGAGCTCCCGAGCGGCCTCGGCGTCGTATTCGGCTCGCATACCCTCAGGCAGCAGGACCTCGAGCGCGTCGATCAGCTGATTGTCGGCGGCCGAGAGGCTGTCAACGACTCGCTGCCGCTGCTCGCCGCGGGCCCGTTCGGACTCGTGCAGGAGCGGCTCGATGGTTCGTACCGCGGCGGCAAGCGCGCTGTCTGCGACGCCGCCCAGCTTGTCGCTGCCGCGCAGCACCGTCAGCCGCGCCAGTACCGATTCGATGTGGGCCCGCAGCGAGCGCCGGGCGCGAGGGGCGTCAGGGACCGGCTCTTCGACCGGCGTCGCCGTCTCCACATCGGCGCTCAGGACCGTCACGCCGACGGCGCGACGCCATTCGTCGAACGTGTCGAGCACGTCGGCCTCGCAGAACTCGATGCGAACCGGCCGCCGTCTCGGCCCCTTCCGGTAGTAGCGCTCGAAGTAACGATCGACGCCGCGCAACGCCACGTTGAGCGGAATCCCCTGCTGCGCCCAGCTCGTGACCCGTTCGAACGCAGGTCCGGCGATGCGGATCAGGTGCCCGTCGTTCTTGCGGCAGAGATACGCTTCGATTTCGCGGCAGTAGTGGTCGACAGCAATCACGAACAGGAGTCGGAAGACAGGAGTTAGGAGTTAGGAGTTAGGAGGCAGGAGTCAGCGGGTGGGCAACTCCCATTGCAACTCTCCGGCGATCACGCGTTCGACAGCCGTTGACGTTCGAACAAGCAGCGCGCCCGAATCGTCGAGCCCCGCCGTGACGCCCTGCACGTCGACACCATCCTTCACCCAGCGCACGGTCGCGCCGACCGCAAGCGGCGACGCGTCACGCCATCGCCGCAGGATATCACCGGCATTCCCGGCATCGAGCGTCCGCAGCGCGTCGGCGAGGTGCTCGAGCACGGCGGCGAACAGGTTGACACGCGAGACCTCGCGCGCGGCTTCGCTTTCGAGGTTGGTGGCTCGAAGCGCAACCTCGGGCGGGTACGCGGCCGGCGCGACGTTCACGCCCACCCCGATCACGACCGACGCTTCAGGCGTTGAAAGATGGTGCCCTTCGGCCAGCAAACCTCCCAGCTTGCGCGAGCCGACCAGCAGATCGTTCGGCCACTTCAACTCGGCGCGGACTCCGGTCGCAGCGGCAATGCCGTCTCGAACGCCGACTCCGGCGGCAAGCGTGATCAGGTCTACGTGCCGAGTCGGCCGCGCGAGATAGGAGAAATAGAGGCCGGCACCTGGCGGAGAGCTCCACGCATGCCCCCGCCGTCCGCGGCCCGCGGTCTGCTGATCGGCAACTGCGATGCATCCCGCGGCTGCGCCATCCGCGGCCGCGTCCGCAGCCACGTTCATCGTGGACTCGACTGTGTCGAACCACTGCACATCGAACGACAGGTCAGGCCGACGAGCCGCCAGGTGTCCGAGTGCAGCCCGCAGCCCCAGCGGCAGGCCCTCTCCCTCTCGCCGGCTGCCTCCCGTTCGCAAGTCGCCCCCGATCAGTGTCGCTTCTCCCGACTCCCGGACACCGAAGCCGTCATCCCGGCTCCCGATACGTCTTCAGACGGCATCCAGCTCAAGACTGATGTCCGCAGACGGTGCCGAGTGAGTCAGCGCGCCGACCGACACGAACCGGGCGCCGGTTGTCGCCAGTTCGGGAATGCGGTCGAGCGTGATGCCGCCCGACAGCTCCACGACCGCCTTATTGCCAATCCGCTCCATCGCCTGGCGGATGTCGTAGGTCGTGAAGTTGTCGAGCAGGATGCGCGGGGCGCCGGCCTGCAGCGCTTCGTCAACTTCCTCGAGCGACTCCACTTCCACTTCGACGGCAGATCCGTGACCGGCCGCCTGCGCCGCCTGCACGGCCGCGGCGATCCCGCCCCCGAGACGCTTATGGTTGTCCTTGATCAGCACGCCCGCGTCGAGCCGCTCGCGATGGTTGCTTCCACCGCCGCATCGGACGGCGTATTTTTCGAGATCGCGCCACCCTGGCGTCGTCTTACGCGTGTCGAGCACGGTGATGCGGCCGGCAGCAGCGGTCACGAACTTGTCCGTCAGGGTCGCAATCCCGGACAAGCGCTGAAGGATGTTGAGCGCCGTCCGTTCCCCGGTCAGCAGCGCCGACGCGCGGCCCCTCACCTCGGCGATTGCGTCGAGCGGCTGGACGTGCGCGCCATCGCCCCACCGCACCTCGACCACGGCCTCGGGATCGAGCTGGCGGAACACTTCAGAGGCGACATCGAGACCGGCGACGACAAGCGCAGACTTGGCCAGCAGGGTGCCGCGCGCTTTCACCTGCTCGCCGACCGTCGCCTTCGTCGTCACATCGCCGGAGCCGATGTCCTCGGCGAGCGCCTCGCGAACCAGCTTTGCGTAGGTGTCGCGCCCGGGCGGATTCAGCGGCATTACCCCTCCGCCGGCTTGAGGGTGACAGCAACCGCAGGCTCGCCGACTTCGAGCCGCAGCGAGCCGGCCCTCACTGCCGATTTCAAGTCGCGTTCGATATGACGAAGCGCTTCGACTTCCACTTGCGGGCCGAAGTAGCTGACGGCCTGCACCTCGGTGCCGACTGAAAGCTTGAGGTCGGCTTTGGCCTTCCGGATATTCTCCAGCCCGACGGCGAGATTTCCGTAGGCCGCGCGCTCGCCGGTGTCGTCGAGCGTCATCCCCAACGCGTCGGCGGCCGTCGGCCACGGTGCCCGGTGAATCGACCCGGTCTGCCACCAGGACCAGACTTCTTCGCAGGTGAAGGCGAGGTACGGCGCGAGCAGCCGCAGCAGGACCGACAACGCCCGGCGCATCGCCGTGGATGCCGACGCCGCGGCCTCAGGACCGTGATCGCCGTAGCGGCGAGACTTGACTGCCTCGATGTAGTTGTCGCAGAAAGCCCAGAAGAACGATTCGACGCGCTGAAGCGCCTTGGCGTAGTCGTATTGCTCCAGCTCGCGTGTGGTCTCGTCCACGAGCTCGGCCAGGCTCATCAGCATGCCGCGATCCAGCGTCTCGGTGATCTCACCGTCTGCTTGTTCGCCGGCAAGGACGAACTTCGAGACGTTCAGCAGCTTCATCGCCAGCTTGCGGCCTATCTTCATCTGACCGACGTCGAACGCCGTGTCCACGCCTGGGCCGCCACGGGCGGCCCAGTATCGAACGCCGTCCGAGCCGTACTCCTGGAGCAGGCCCAGCGGCGTGACCACGTTGCCCTTCGACTTCGACATCTTCTTGCGGTCGGGATCCAGGACGAAACCCGAGATCGCCGCATGCGCCCACGGCAGCGAGCCGTTCTCGAGGTGCGCCCGCAGCACGCTCGAGAACAGCCACGTCCTGATGATGTCGTGCGCCTGCGGACGCAGGTCCATCGGGAACGTGTGCGCGAACACTTCGGGATCGTTCTCCCAGCGAGTCACGATCTGCGGCGTCACCGAGGACGTCGCCCACGTGTCCATCACGTCCGGATCGCCGACGAATCCTCCAGCCGCCCCGCGCTGAGCCGCGGCGTAGCCGGGTGGCACGTCGGTGGAAGGATCGATCGGGAGGCTCGTCTCGTCGGGCACGATCGCGCCGCCGTAGTCGATGCTTCCGTCGGCCCGAACCGGATACCAGACCGGGAAGGGCACACCGAAAAAGCGCTGGCGCGAAATGCACCAGTCGCCGGTCAGCCCGTTGACCCAGTTCTCGTAACGCGCCCGCATGTACTCCGGGTGCCACTGCAGCCGCCGCCCGCGGTCGAGGAGCTGCTCGCGGAACTCGATCGTTTTGATGAACCACTGGCGGCTCGTGATGATCTCGAGCGGCCGGTCGCCCTTCTCGTAGAACTTGACCGCGTGGGTGATCGGCTTCGGGTCACCGATGAGATCGCCGCTCTCGCGCAGCAACTCCACGATCTTCGCCTGGGCCTTCTTCGCGGACAGCCCGGTCAGCTGATCATAGGCCTGCTGCGCGCGCGCTGGGTCCTCGGACTCCCACCCCGGTGTCCCCCACCTGACCGGGCCGAGCGTGCCGTTCGGCTGCACCACCGGACGCACCGGCAGCTTGAGCTCGCGCCACCAGGTGACGTCGGTGATGTCGCCGAACGTGCAGATCATCGCGATCCCGCTTCCCTTTTCGGGGTCGGCCAGCGCGTGCGCCATCACCGGCACGCGAACGCCGAACAGCGGCGTCGTCACATGAGAGCTGAATAGCGGCTTGTAGCGCTCGTCGTCGGGGTGCGCGACCAGCGCCACGCAAGCCGGAATCAGCTCCGGGCGCGTTGTCTCAATCGCGATGGAGCCATCGCCGGAGGCCTTCGCGAAGTGGATGCGATGATAGGCGCCGGGCTGTTCGCGATCCTCGAGCTCGGCCTGCGCGACGGCGGTCTTGAAGTCCACGTCCCAGAGCGTCGGTGCCTCGAGCTGATAGGCCAGACCGCGACGCACGAGGCGGAGGAACATCATCTGCGAGACGCGCTGCTCGCGCTTGCCGATCGTGGCATAGGTCATCGACCAGTCCACCGAGAGGCCGAGATAGCGCCAGAGATGCTCGAACGCCTTCTCGTCCTCGGCGGTCAGCTTCGCACACAGCTCGATGAAATTCGGGCGCGAGATCGAGATAGCGTGCTTGGGCGGCTGCGCCGGCGGCGTGAAGCTCGCGTCGTAGGGCAACGAGGGATCGCAGCGGACGCCGAAGTAGTTCTGCACCCGGCGCTCGGTCGGCAGACCGTTATCGTCCCACCCCATCGGGTAGAAGACTTCCTTGCCGCGCATCCGCTGGAACCGGGCGATCAGATCGGTGTGGGTGTAGGAGAGGACGTGGCCGACGTGCAGCGAACCGCTCACGGTCGGCGGCGGCGTGTCGATCGCATAGACCTGGTTGCGCGGACGCGAGCGATCGAACCGGTAAATCCGGTCGGATTCCCAGCTCGCGTTCCACTTCTCTTCGAGTCCCTCCAGGGCCGGCTTTTCCGGAACGGGCATATCCGCTAATGGTAGCGTAGGCGCGTGCCCGCGCGCCGGCCCGGGTCAGCGCGAGCGTTCCGGCGCAGCGGGAGATTCGTAGAGCACGAAGACCACGCGCTCGGGCGAGGCCGGCCCCAGGCCGCATGGGTTGCGCCCGCGCACTCGGACGAAATACGAGTTGACGGGGGCTTGAGCCCGCCAGCTAAGCACAGGCCCGTCGGTCAGGAACGTACCGAGATCCGCTTCGCTGACGCGAGAGCCAACCTCGATGGCGTACTGCTCGGCGCCGCCGGTGGCGGCGCTCCACCTGAGTTCGGCCACAGCGCCGGTCACAACGGCGTCGAGCGTGACCGGTGATTGCGGCGGCGCTACACAAGTCGACGGCGTCACACGGACTTCGCTGCTCGGGCCGCCGACGCCGGCAGCGTTGGCGGCACGGACCCGGACGGTGTAATCACCACTCAAATGGGCAGGAACAACCGCCGTAAAGTTCGTGTCCCCTGCCGGCGTCGACGCGACCTGCGCGAACATGCTTCCAGGCTGACCCGTGCGGGCTTCCACGACGAATCGCTCTGGTGGCGATCCAGTGCCCGCTGCCTCCCAACGAAGCCGCACAACTGAAGCCTGGACGACAGTCTGAAGGTTCACCGGCGGCTCCGGCAGCGTGTCGGCTTCAACGCTGACGCGAACTGGCGCCGATGCGGACCCTTCACCCACGGCGTTCCGGGCACGCACCTGGACGAAGTACTCGCCGGCGCCAGGGATCGGAGCAGAAAACGATCGCACTGTTTTCGGCGCGGAGAAGCGCGTGCTGACTCCGCCGCCGACGCGGCCTCCTTCGATCACGAACGCTGATGGGATCGGTCCCTCCGTCGCCGGTGACCAGTCAACCTGGACGACGCCGGCGGCGACCTTGACGGCTTCAATACGCGGTGCGTTCGGGGGCGTAGTGAGGCGCGCAACACCGATCGCCAGGTTCAAGTCAGCGGCAATGATGGGCCGCTGGATCAGGTCGAAACCTGTGGCGAGGTTCTGCGCGACTTCGTAGGTTACAGTTCCACTCCCGATACGCTCTGAGTCGCCTACGAGTTGCCACCCTTCTCCGCGTTGCGAGGCGGACCAGATCCCACAGCCCGGATCCGCAATGGCCGCGAACGTTGCCACGCCTCCGGTTGCGGCAATGTCGATCCTGGAGGGAGTCACGGTGACGCGGCACAGAGGTTCAGTTGTGAACGAGGGCCCATTGGCTGCACCCAGCCCAGGGAAACCCCCGCCGCGAACGGGTTGCAACGTCGAAGCGTCTAGCAACCGCAAGAACCATGATGCTAAAGGCTGCCCACGACCGATGGTGCGGAGCACGATCGTCTGTCCATCGGACATTGCATCGATACCAACAACACTGGTCAGGGTGACGTAGTCGCCGATACTTGTTTCCGCCTGGACCTCCAGCGTGTCCGCGAAGTAGGCGGTAATCGGTTTCCTGAACAAGGAGTCCGCCTGGCCTACGACCACCAATCGGCCGCCACCACCAGCGATCATCGCTGCAGGCGTTTGAACCACAATCGACCGCATAACGGCGCCAGTGGCGGCGTCCATGACTTCAAGAGTCGGCGCAGACGGCAACTGCGTCGCGGTGAAGACGCGATTGCCGGAGACGGCGACCAGCGGCCGCTGAGGCGCCGTCATGGCGTAGGCGCGCCGCCAGATCACTACGTCGGGTGTGGCGGCGACGGAGTACTCAATGGTTCGAGCGTCGGCGCTTTCGATCGTCAGCACATGCCCACCCGCCTGATCGAACGCCACGCCCCGCACTCCCGAGCGGCTAGCGATAACGCGGTCATCGATGCGCCGGACCAGCGCACAGTCGCGATCGACCTGCCCCTGGCGGCAGACGTATGCAAACCGACCGTCTGGTGAGAAGAATAGTGCGCTGCCGGCCCACGCCTTGATTCCCGGCAGCAGCCGTGGCGGATCCGTCTCGAACTCGGCCGTCCCTGCGTCGGTGATCAGAAAGTAATGGCCGGTTGCGGGGTCGATAGCGCCCTGGCCCAGGACGACCCCGGACGGCAGATCAATCGAGCGGACGTGCGACGTCCCGAGGTTCACGATGCGGAGGACGTTGGCGGGCGGCGACGTGAACCCGCGAAACTCCTGCAACGGCACCCACGCGTACGGCTGAGCGGAAGTCGGCACCGCCGACACCAAAAGCACAGCGAGAGCGAGGACCGTGCAGCGAGCCATCGAAGCGCGTCGGGCGCTCTTATCGCCCTTGGCGAATACGCGCGATCTCCTCGGTGACCAGCCGTTCGGCAGTCTCGCGGACGATTGCCTGCACCTGGCCGCCACCGTCTCCACGAACCGCTTCCACGATCGCCGCCGGCACCGCCGTGGCGACCGCCTCAGCGAGCCCGCTGCGGATCGCTGCGTCGGCGACCTCGCGCACGGTGTCGCGGATCGCCGGCACCAGGATATCGCGGACCTGCTCGGCCACTGCGCCGGGCAGGGCGTCCTTGACGGCGGCCTGCACCAGCTCCGCGACCATCGAGCGCATGTCGACGGCCATTGCCTGCAGTTCGGGGCGCATCCGCTCCACCACGCGCGCGGCCAGGTCGTCGAGCGCGGCGGGGGTCAGTTCGGCGGTGGCGGCCGTGAGCACCGGCGGCGCGGATTGGCCTTGTTCGGCAGCAAGCAGCGATTCGAAGTCGTCGGCCGCCGACGACGGCCGCGGCCGCGAGAAGATGCCGCTCCCCGGCTTGTGCGGGGTATCGGAAGGCCAGGCACTTGCTGCGGCCGGAGCCTCGACTGCGGACTCGGACCGCCCGGATGTCTCCCCGAGCAGTGCTGCCGAGGGCTGGTACGAGGTCTGAGGAGGATCGTCAGGGAACCAGTCGCGCGCGTCACCTGCCGGCACCGGCATGTCGTACGGCTCGGAGTCCTCGCCAGACGCCTCGCGGGCAGCGACGTCGGCGGCCGCATCCGCGGTCGAATCCGCCGGAGGCCACGCCATTGGCGCGTCCCCTCGGGCGGACGCGTTGGTGACACCGGCACCAGCCGCAGACGACGCCGGCTCCCGCCTTTCCACGGCCGTCTTATCGGCCTGCCGCGCCTCGGGCTCAGGCCTCTTGGCCACGGGCTTGACGTCGGAAGCGGTCACCAACCGGGCCGCCGGGACCGGAGGCGCGCCCTTGAGACCCAGCAGCTCTTTGACTCGACTGATCACGTGGCTCGGCTCGAATGGTTTCTCGAGGACGCCGTTCGCCCCCGAATCGTGGAGACGCTGCTCGTCGACCGGATCGGCGACACCCGCCAGCAGCAGGACGGGCACCGTGCTCAAGTGGGGCTGCTCCCGGACCCAGCGGGCCAGCTCGTAGCCGTCCACGCAGGGCATATTCGTGTCGGCCAGAACGACATCCGGCCGTTCCTTGACCATCCGGTTGATCGCGTCCTGACCGTCCTTGGCGACCACCACCCGGACCGGCTGATCGGCAAAGGTCAGCGACACCACCCGCTGGATGGTGAGGCTGTCGTCGGCGAGCAGCAGTGTCGGGGGCATCGACACGCGACTAGACCCGGGCGCGGGCGTTTCCGTTGATGAAATCGACGATCTGCTGCATCGGCGTGCCAGGGATGAAGATCCCCCGGATTCCCATCTCATTCAATTTCGGCACGTCCTGGTTGGGAATGATACCCCCGACGACCACCTGCACGTCATCGAGGCCTTTCTCTTTGAGAAGCTCCACGACCCGCGGGCAGATGTGCATGTGCGCGCCCGAGAGAATGGACAAGCCGATCACATCTGCATCTTCCTGCAATGCGGCGCTGACAATCTGCTCCGGTGTCTGCCGGAGGCCGGTGTAAATGACCTCCATGCCGGCATCGCGCAGGGCCCGGGCGATCACCTTGGCGCCCCGGTCGTGGCCATCGAGCCCGGGCTTAGCGATGACGACCCTGATCTTCTGGCTCATATGACCGGTACCTCCTCATATTCTCCCCAGACCTCGCGGAGCGCGTCGCACATTTCTCCCACCGTTGCATAGGCGCGCACGCATTCCAGGAGCGGGGGCATCGTATTGTCGCGGCCGCCCGCCGCTTTGCGCAGGCCGTCGAGCGCCCGCCCGACGCGACCAGTGTCGCGGGTCTGCTTCAGCGCCTCGAGCCTCGCCAGCTGGGTATCGGCCGTGCTGTCGTCGATGTAGAGGATCTCGATCGGCTTCTCGTCGGTCTGCACGTAGTCGTTGACCCCGACGATGATCTTGTCGCGCCGTTCCACGGCCTGCTGGAACTGGTAGGAGGCTTCGGCGATCTCCTTCTGGGGGTATCCCAGCTCGATCGCTTCGACCATTCCGCCCATCCGATCGATCGTGTCCCAGTACTTGAGGGTGCCGAGCTCCATGTCCCGCGTCAGTTTCTCGATGAAATAGGAGCCGCCGAGCGGATCGACGACGTTGGAGACGCCGCTCTCGTGGGCGATGATCTGCTGCGTGCGCAGCGCAATGGTCGCGGATTCCTTGGTCGGCAGAGCGAGTGCCTCGTCGAGCGAGTTGGTGTGCAGCGAGTTGGTGCCGCCGAGCACCGCGGCAAGCGCCTGGAGCGCGGTCCGGACGACGTTGTTGTAGGGCTGCTGCGCGGTGAGCGAGACGCCGGCGGTCTGGGTGTGGAAGCGGAGCTGCCACGAGCGCGGGTGCTTCGCCCCGAACCGGTCGCGCATCGCCTCGGCCCACAGCTTTCGCGCCGCGCGGTACTTGGCGATCTCCTCGAAGAAGTCGCTGTGCGAGTTGAAGAAGAAGGAGAGACGCGGGACGAAGTCGTCGACCTTCAGCCCGGCATCCACGCCGTACTGCACGTACTCGAGGCCGTCCCGCAGCGTGAAAGCCAACTCCTGCAGCGCCGTCGATCCCGCTTCGCGGATGTGGTACCCGCTCACCGAGATCGTGTTCCACTTCGGCACCTCCGCCGCGCAGAACGCGAAGATGTCGGTGATCAGCCGCATCGACGGGCGCGGCGGGAAGATGTACTCCTTCTGGGCGATGAACTCCTTGAGGATGTCGTTCTGGATCGTCCCCGAGATCTTTTTCCAGTCGGCGCCCTGCTTCTCGGCGACGACCAGGTACATCGCGAAGATCATCGGCGCCGGCGAATTGATGGTCATGGACGTGGTGATGTCGGCGAGCGAGATGCCCTCGAACAACCTCTCCATGTCGGCCAGCGAGGTGATGTTGACGCCGCACTTTCCCACTTCGCCGAGCGACAGTGGGTGATCCGGATCGCGGCCCATCAGCGTCGGCAGATCGAAGGCGACGCTCAGGCCGGTGCCGCCGGCGGCGATCAGGTCCTTGTAGCGCTGATTGGTTTCCTCCGGCGTGCCGAACCCGGCAAACTGCCGCATCGTCCAGAGCTTGCCGCGGTAGCCGGTCGGGTGGATGCCGCGGACGTACGGGAATTGGCCGGGGTTGCCGATGTCGCGGGCGTAGTCACGATCGGCAATGTCGTCCGCAGTGTAGAGGCGGTCGATTGGCTGGCCGGAAATCGTGGTGAAGGGCCCTTTGCGCTCCGGGGCCGGTAGCGAGGGTCTCGCGCTCCCATCGCGACTTGCCGGTTTCCGCCGGATTGATGACACCCTTCATAACCTTGCCATTATACGGGCGGCTCCTGCGCGCTTGTGTCTGCAGCTGTCTTTCGACTGCCGCGGCGAGTCTGTGACGGTCTCGCGTCGATGCCATTGGCAAATGCCGTCAATGCGGAATTGACATTCCAGGTGAGACAACGCTACTGTGGTTCGTTTGTTCTCGCGACAGGAGACGTATGGAGGGACACGGCTCGGTATTCGGCGCAATGCTCCAGGAGTTCGAAGGCGCCGCCAAGATTCTGAACCTGGACAAGGGACTGTGGAAGATGCTGACGAACCCGAAGCGTCAGATCATCGTGTCCTGTCCCGTGCAGATGGACAACGGGGAGATCGAGGTCTTCACCGGGTACCGGGTTCAATACAACATCACGCTCGGGCCGGCCAAGGGCGGCATCCGCTACCACCCCGGCGTGACGCTCGACGAAGTCACGGCGCTGGCGGCGTGGATGACGTGGAAGTGCGCGGTGGCGCAGCTGCCCTTCGGCGGCGGCAAGGGCGGCGTCATCTGCGATCCCACCCGGATGTCGCGCCGCGAGCTCGAAGCGCTGACCCGCCGCTACTGCGCGGAGATCATCGACGCAATCGGCCCCGAGAAGGACGTGCCCGCACCCGACGTCAACACCAACGAGCAGATCATGGCGTGGTTCTCCGACACCTACTCGATGCACGTCGGCCACACCTCGACCGCGGTCGTCACTGGCAAGCCGGTGGAGATGGGTGGTTCGCTCGGCCGGCGCGAGGCCACCGGCCGCGGCGTAATGATCGCGGCGCGTGAGTCGGCCAAGCACCTCGGGTTCTCGCTGAAGGGCGCCAAGGTGGCGGTGCAGGGCTTCGGAAACGTCGGCGGCATCGCCGCGGAGCTGCTCGCCGAGCAGGGCGCGATCATCGTCGGTGTCACCGACTGGAAGGGCGGCGTCCACAATGCCAAGGGGCTCGACGCCAAGGCTCTGGCCGCGTACGTCTCGCAGCACCGCACCGTAGCTGGCTTCAACGGCGGTGAGACCCTCAGGAACGACGAGCTGTTCGGTCTCGACGTCGACATCCTCATCCCTGCCGCTCTCGAGAACCAGATCACCGCGGAGAACGTCGGCAAGATCAAGGCAAAGCTCGTCGTCGAAGGCGCCAACGGCCCGACTACTCCGGAAGCGACCAAGGCGCTGCACGATCGCGGCGTGTTCATCGTCCCCGACATCCTCGCGAACGCCGGCGGCGTCACCACCTCGTATTTCGAGTGGGTCCAGGATCGACACGGCTACTTCTGGTCGGAGAAGGAAGTCAACGAACGGCTGGAGGCGAAGATGATGGAGGCCTACCACGCGGTCCTCCAGACCGCGCAGCGCTACAGCATCGACATGCGAACTGCTGCCTACATCGTCGCGATCAACAGGGTCGCCACGGTGACCAAGATGAGGGGCATGTACGCGTAGCCCTATCCTACGACCCGGAAGGCTACCAACTCGGTCGACGGCTTATGGCCTTCCGTCGCCGCAGATACCTCCAGCAGGTATTCCCCGGCGGCAAGACTCGAGAGCGGCAGGTCCACCTGCCCTTCTGGCTCTGCCTGCGGCGTCACCGGCAGGTCCGACATCTTCTGTCCCTGCGTGTTGAGCAGTCTCGCCGAGAGCGTCAGCTGTCCGTCCGGCTTGCCGAACGCGTTGAAGCGGACGAGCAGGCGATCGGTCCGACGGAACTCACGGAGCGCGGTGGGAATCGGCGCGGGCTCGGCCTTCAGCTGCTGATACTCGCGGGCGGTGCGGGCGACGAAGACCCGCGGCGTCGAGACGCGCAGGTCGGCGGAGGTCAGATCCGGCACCACTACTTCGCGGTCTTCGCTGTCCAGTGTGCCGGGGCCGGTGCCCTCCACTGCGACACGCAGCCGGAGCTTGCCCGGCTTCACCGGGAAGGTGACCGACGCGCCTTTCGCGCTCGTCACGTCGCCGACCGGACCGCTGAAGAACTCCTCGCCCGACGGCGAAGCCGCGACGAGCGAGATCTGCTTCGGCTCGTCGCGCTTGACGCCCGGCGCTGCCGGGATCGGCTCCCATACGAACGTCACCTTGGTGAGCCCGTCCTCACCCGGCTCCGTCCCGAACCACGTCCGCACGAAGCGCCGCCCACCTGACGATGGCGCGATCGAGTTGACCGCTCGCGTCACTGCCGGGGGCGGGCCTGCTTTCGGCGGCGCGGTGGCCCGCGCCGATTCTTCCGCCGACAGCGCCCAGTAACCCTTGCGGGCGCGCACCTGCACGCCCGGCCGCTTGATGCGAACCTTGATCGCGTGGAACTTCCCGTCCTGCGGCGCCTGCGACGAGTTGTAGCCGACCAGGTAGTACGCGCTCGAGTCGCGGATGATCTGCTCCATGCCCTTTGCGAGATCGTTGCGGTTGACGATGGCGCGGCCGTCGGTGTTCTCGGCGAGCACTTGCAGCGTCGCCATGGTCGAGCGCAGCGCGTCCTGGCTCAGGCGGTTGCTGATGTTGTCCTGGATGTCGTACTCGCCGGTCGACAACCCGCGCGGATCGACGGCGTAGATCGCGGTGTTGGAGCGATTCGCCGCGTCGTAGACGTTCTGCAGCTCGCTCTGCAGGTCGAACTCGGCCATGCTGCGCGCGCGATCTTCGTTGATGTCGTTGTCGCCGGCCATCGGCCGGTTGTAGTTCGGATTGCCGAGGCCCGAGAAACCGGCCTGCGCGTCGCGCATCTGCGGCGGCAGCATCGCCGTGTAGCCTTCACTGAGCAGAATGATGGCCTTGCGTCCTTCGCGGAGCGCGCCGAGCTTGACGGAGAGACCCTTCAGAGCCGACAGCGACACCTGCCGCCGGATCCGCTCCACGATCTCGGTCGGCTGATCGACGTAGCGCTGCTCGACGTCGTTGCGCGGCTCGTAGCGGAACTTGCGTCCCTCGAACTTCTCGACCACGCGCGCGACAGCTTCGTGGTTGCGGGTCAGCACCACCGCATCGAGCGGCGTGAGCGGGTACATCACCGCGACCAGGTCGTTGGCGGCGAGCTGGTTGCGAATGAACTCCACCACTGGCTTGCGCGACGCCATGCTGTTGCCAAGCCGGACGTTGTAGTCGTCGAGGAAGAACACGAAGATGCGGGCGCTCTCGTCGGCCGCGGCCAGTTCCTCGTCTTCGCGGGATCGAATGCCGCGCTGGACGTACTCCGGTGAGGCGGTGTCGACCTTGACCAGGCGGAACGTCTCCACCGTCTGCGGCTTGCCGTCCTCGGTGATCTCGAAATCGGTCTGCTTCAAATCGGCGACTGGATTACCGGTCTTGTCGCTGACGATGACGTCCACTCGAACGAAGTTGATCCCGGCGCGGAACACCGGCTGTCCGGCGGGGTTGGTACCCTGCGCCGGCGTACCCGCCTGCGCATCGGGCGGGGGCGGAGGCGGAGGCTGCTGCTCCTGCGGCCGCGCGGGTTCCTGGGCGCTGATCGCGAGCGCGAGCGCCAGCATGAAGACGACGAGCGTGGTGATACGTCGCATATGGTCGAGCCCCCTGACCCGCTGTACGAGGATGATACCATTGCGCTTTGGCCACTTCACTGGCCAGCCGCCCTTATTCCAGAACGAGTTACGAGGCATCTCATGACCCAGACACTGACCGGTCCGGCGGCCCTGACGCGCCTGACCGAAGACGAAGCGCTGTTTCGCGACAGCGTGTACGAGTTCGCCGACAAGGAGATCCGTCCGCTGTCGCGCGAAATGGACGAACACGCAAAAATGTCGCGCGAGCTCATCGACAAGCTCTTCGAGCTCGGCATCATGGGCATCGAGGTGCCAGAGTCACACGCCGGCGCCGGCGCTACGTTCTTCCACTCGGTGCTCGCGGTCGAATCGCTGTCGCGCGTCGATCCCTCGATCGGCGTGCTCGTCGACGTCCAGAACACGCTGGTCATCAACGCCATCCTGCGCTGGGGCAGCGAGCAAATCAAGCACCGGTACCTGCCCAAGCTCGCCTCCTCCACCGTCGGCGCCTACTGCCTGTCTGAGGCCGGCTCCGGCAGCGACGCGTTCGCGCTCACGACCCGCGCGGTCGAGAAGGGCGACGGCTACGCGCTCACCGGCCGCAAGCTCTGGATCACCAACGGCAACGAGGCGGACCTGTTCATCGTCTTCGCGACGGTGAATCCCGAGGCGGGTTATCGGGGCATTACGGCATTCCTCGTCGATCGCGGAATGGCGGGGTTCACGGTCGGGAAGAAGGAAGACAAGCTCGGCATTCGCGCCAGCTCGACCTGTGAGTTGCTGTTCGAGGACTGCGTGGTACCGAAGTCGGCGGTGCTCGGCGAGGTCGGCAAGGGATACAAGGTGGCGATCGAGACCCTCAACGAGGGGCGTATCGGGATTGGTGCGCAGATGGTCGGACTCGCACAGGGCGCGCTCGATCACACCGTCAAGTACGTGAGGGACCGGAAACAGTTCGGCAAACCGATCAGCGACTTCCAGGGCGTGCAGTTCCAGCTGGCGCGGATGGCCATCGACGTCGAGACGTCGCGGCTGCTGGTCTACAACGCCGCCCGCCTCCGCGACGCCGGACTGCCGTTCCTGCAGGAAGCGGCGATGTGCAAGATCGTCTCGTCAGAAGCCGCCGAGCGCGTGACCTCGACCGCCGTCAACCTGTATGGCGGTTATGGATTCGTCAAGGACTACCCCGTCGAGAAGCTCTATCGCGACGCCAAGATCGGCCAGATCTACGAGGGCACGTCCAACATGCAGCTGCAGACCATCGCCAAAGGGCTGCTTGGCTAGCGACCGCGTTCATCAGCCATCGTCAATGAACGCCGACCGCGCGGATGTCCTCGATCCACGGGGCGCCCAACCGACCCACGCGAAAGTCCACCTCATAGCGCGGCTCCTCGTCGCTTGCCTTCGGCGGCGGCAAGTGGCCGCGGAGGTGCGCGGGAATCGAAATCTCGGGTGACACCAGCGCGTCCACTTCGCCCCACACCGATGGCCCTTCCTTCTCGTTCGAGAAATAGCGCATGCGGATCACGGCCGGCATCACGATCACCGGAGCGTCGGCGTAGCTGCGGCGCAGCGGTTCCGGTGTGACCGCGGCGTCGATCGGCACCAGCCGGCTCCGTTCCAGCGGCCGTTCGAAGGCTCGCGTTGGTTCCGCGAGGTCAGGCGGTCTGCTCATCTCGATGCGCTGCTCGATGAGGCGCCAGGCCGGGCCGTTCAGCTCGAAGGCAACCCACGCCAGGCGCGGCAGACTGCGGCCGTAGAACAGCTCTGCCTCGGGTGCGCCGGCCGGCACTCCGGTCGTGAAGCCGATCTCGCGGAGCTTGAGGTCGGTGAGCCAGAGGCGCGCGTCCTGGGCGACCCGACGCGGCTGCCACTGGAGCCGCAGGCGGATCTCGGAACGATCCAAAGGCCCATTCCAGGCCAGGCGAACTTCGCGCTCGGTCAGGACGATGGACTGCACGTCACCGCTGCGGTTCCACGCCGCTGCCCCGAACAGCCCGCCGACGGTGATCAAGAGCACCAGCGCCGCGACCACAAGGCGGCTCATATGGCTTCGGCCTCCGGCCGGTGCCGCACCCGGCGCAGGAGCGCAATGCTCGCAAAGGCCATCCCGGCAAGCACGACGAAGAACGCCCACGCAGGAATCCAGTCCCAGAACCAGTCGACGTAGCGGACGAGGATGAAGAGGGCGAGGGCAACAGCGGCGAGGGTCGCGCCTCGAGAGTCACTGCCCCTCAGCGCCCGCCAGAGGAGCGCGACCGACAACGGCACGAACGCAACCTGGTAGACGATTTGAGCCGTGCCCGGCGCAAACGCCAAGAGGCTCAGCCCGGACACGTTCGCGAGCATGAACAACGCGCCCAGCAACAGCACCAGCGCGGTGTGGCGCGCGGCGTTGTCGAAGCCGTCGCCCAACGGGGCCACGTGACGTGACAAGACGAGCAGCGCGAACGCGGCGCCGGCGAACGGCTCCAGCCGATCGAACAACACCGGCCATGGCACCCCGCCACCGGCGAAGAAGACGCTCGCCGTCGCAACCACCGATGCCGCCAGCGACAGCGCGAACACCAGCCGGAACCCGTAGCTGACCGCCACCGCGATCCCGAACGCCGCCGCCGGCCAGAAGAGCAACGGCGAGAGCGGCAAATTGAGGACCCGCGCGATCATGCCCATCGCGAACCAGGCGGTGCCGAGCGCGACCAACGCGAACAGGCCCGCCACGTAGCGCGTGCGCTCGCGTTCCGCGGCGAACTGGACGCCGGCGAGCGCGGCAAGCGGAAAGAACGTCAGGAGCGTCACCTGCGCCGGCAGACCGAGCCGCCCCCAAAACTGGTTGACGAGCGCGCTCACGGCCGCGACGAGCGCCGCCGCGCCGAGCAGTGAGGCGATGCGCATGCCGCGCGACAACTGTCCCTCGCGCTCCGATCGATCGATGTCGAAGTCGCGGGCCAGCGAGGCGAGCACCCGCTCGTGGTGCGCGGTGAGCGCGGCCTCTTCTTCAGGTGATGGACGGAATGCGTCCTCGTCGGCGAGAGTTCGCAATTCGCGCCGGAACGCGCGAATCTGGTCGGCGCGGGCCTGAGCGGCACGCCGGGCGTCACGGGGCATCGGGGGAATGCTACGTCCCGTTTGCCTGATCAGGACAGCAGCGTGTCGGCGGCCAGTCGACGGGCCTCGTCTTCGGAGCCGAGGACGAGCCAGGCGCTTCGGACGTCGCGGGCGGCGCGCTCGAGCACGCTGCCAGTCCGAAATCCATCAGAGCCAACCAGCCGCAGCGCCGCATCGACCGCACGTGTCGCGGCGCCCCCCGCATGGACGAACGCCGCGGCCGCAGACACGCCGGCGCCGCTCGCAGCCGCGTGAACAAGCAACCGCGCGCCGTCCATCTCGGTGGCCGCGTCGGCGAGCGCCCAGTGCGGCGGCCCGGACGGCTCTCCCGCCGGCCGGTCGCCCCGCAGCCGCGCCGCGTTCAGCGCCTCGGTCAGCGCCGCTCGTCCGATCCCCAGGCACACGGCGCCGAGCGTGAGGTACTGCCGGTCGCCGGCCTCTTCCTGACGGGGCACTCCGCGCAGGCCGGCGAAATCGCCGCTCGGTCCCCCATCAAGGCATGCCAGGGCTGCAGCGGTTGCGCTTGCCGCGGCGATCTCCTCGACGGCTACGACGAGCGCCAGCGGATCCGCCTGCTGCAGTCCCACGCCGTCGAGCGCGGTCTTCACCGAAGCTGGCAGTCTGCCCTGCTCCTCGATCGCCCGCGCCTCGGTCGCGACAATGGTCGTCGCCACCTCACGCGCTCGAGCCTGGATATCCTTCTGTTCCGGGGATAGATCGAAAGTCATGGGTATAAGGTTTATTCGGGGCAGGAATAAACCGTGATTATACCCGGCGCGAATGCCTCACCGTGAACCGGCGACGCGAGCGAACGCGGGTCGCAGCCGCGCCGCCGTTTGCGCAATCTCCTCCGGAAGCACGCGCACGTCACCGACGACGGTCATGAAGTTCGTATCGCCTGTCCACCGGGGCACCAGGTGCGTGTGGAGGTGGTCGGCGACGCCGGCGCCGGCCGGCTTCCCAAGGTTCATCCCGACGTTGATGCCCTGGGGCGCGTATTCGTCGGTGAGGACCTGGGCGGCGGCCTGGGTCAGTTCGGCCATCACGATCAGCTCGTCGCGCGTCAGCGCGGTGAGGTCCGCGACGTGGCGGCGCGGGACGATGAGCAGGTGACCGGAGTTGTAGGGGAAGAGATTGAGGATCACGAACGCGAGCGGCGTCTCGTGCACGATCAGCGCGGCCGCTTCCTCGGAGCGTTGTGCTGCGCAGAACACGCACTCGCTCGTATCGCGGCTGCCGGTCACGTAGGCATAGCGCCACGAGGCATAGAGCCGATCCACGAGGATCCCTGGGAGACGGCTACTCGGCAGCCTCGGGGGACATCGGCGCGCCGTCGTCCACCGGACCGTCGGGGTCCTGGTTGATCAGGTCCTTCAGTTCCTTGCCCGGCTTGAAGTACGGAACGCTCTTGGGCGGGACGTCCACCTTGTCACCGGTCTTCGGATTCCGGCCCTTGCGCGGCTCGCGCTTGCGAAGGCGGAAGCTGCCGAACCCGCGAAGCTCGATCTTCTCGCCGCGGTGCAGAGCGTCGATGATGCTCTGAAACACGGTGTCGACGATCACCTCGGAATGCTTCTTGGTGAGGTCCGAGACGCGCGAGACTTCTTCGACGAGTTCCGCTTTCGTCATAGAAACAGGCTCTAGGCTTTAGGCTCCAGGCTTCAGACCCAAAGCTCTTCCTAGAGCTTCAGAGTCCAGAGCCTAGAGCCTATTGCTTACTTCATGCGCAGTCGCTCGCCGAGGGTGGCGCTACCATCCCCCTGCGTGGACGCATAATCGTTCCAGTCGGTACGGATCTCGTCGCTCTTGAGCGCGCGGATGCTCAGGCCGATCTTCCGCTCAGACGGGCTCAACTTGATGATCTTCATCGGCGTGGTCTGGCCGACTTCGAGCGTGATCTTCTCGCCGCCCTGGCTGTCGTCGAACTCGCTGACGTGGATCAGCCCCTCGATGCCCTCGTCGAGCTCGACGAACGCGCCGAAGTTGGTCATCCGCACGACCTTGCCCTCGATGGTGTCGCCGACCTTGTGCCGGGAGAAGAAATCTTCCCAGATGTCGGTGGCGAGCTGCTTGAGGCCGAGCGACAGGCGCTGGTTCTCGGCGTCGATGCTGAGCACCATCGCCTCGACCACGTCACCCTTCTTGAGCACTTCGCTCGGGTGCTTGACCCGCTTGCTCCACGACATGTCCGAGATGTGGATGAGGCCGTCGATGTCCTCTTCCACCTCCACGAACGCGCCGAACTCGGTGAGGTTCCGCACCTTGCCCTTGATCCGCGTGCCGACCGGGTACTTCTCGGACAGCTCGTTCCAGGGGTTGCTCTCGACCTGCTTGAGGCCGAGCGAGATGCGGCGGGCTGCGGGATCGACGCCGAGCACCATCGCCTCGACCGTGTCGCCGACGTTGAGGATCTTCGACGGGTGCTTGACGCGCTTGCTCCACGACATCTCGCTGACGTGAATCAGGCCCTCGACGCCCGGCTCGAGCTCGATGAAGGCGCCGTAGTCGGTGAGGCTCACGACCTTGCCGCTGACCCGGGCGCTGGCCGGGAAGCGATCCATCACCGTGGTCCACGGATCGACCACGAGCTGCTTGTGGCCGAGCGAGACGCGCTCGGTGGCGGCGTCGTACTTGAGCACCACCACGTCGATCTCGTCGTTGACCTTGAAGAGCTCGGACGGGTGGCCGACGCGGCCCCACGACATGTCGGTGATGTGGAGCAGACCATCGATGCCGCCCAGGTCGATGAACGCACCGTAGTCGGTGATGTTCTTCACTACGCCGCGCAGCACCTTGCCCTCGGCCAGGGTCTCGAGCGTCGACTTCTTCTTCTCGGCGTTCTCCTCCTCGAGGAGCACCTTGCGCGAGAGGACGATGTTGCCGCGCTTCTTGTTGACCTTGATGACGCGCATGCGGAGCTCCTGCCCCTTCAGCGCGTCGAGGTTGCGGACCGGCCGAACGTCGATCTGACTGCCGGGCAGGAACGCGCGGACGCCGATGTCCACGGCGAGACCGCCCTTGATCCGCTCGACGACGCGGCCGATGACGACCTTGCGTTCGGCAAAGGCACGCTCGACCTCGTCCCAGATCTTCATCTTCTCGGCCTTCTCGCGCGAGAGCACGATGTGGCCGTCGCGGTCCTCGGTGCGCTCGAGCAGCACGTCGACCACGTCTCCTTCACGCACGATCACGGCGCCGGTCTCGTCGAGGAACTCGTCGACGGGGATCACCCCTTCCGACTTGTAGCCGACGTCGATGACGACTTCATTGGGCGTGACTTTGAGGACCGTTCCCTTGACGACTTCTCCTTCCGCGATGTTGCGGAAGCTGTTATCGTAAAGGTCGAGCAGGCGGGCAAACTCCTCGGGGCTGATCGACTCGTCGTCTTTGGCCCAGAGTGCGGTAGTTTTGGGAGCTTGCCGCCCCGCGGCCGCAGCCGTCGGGGTGGTAGCGCCCTTCGGCTCGGTGGCCGGGTTGTGCTCGTCTTGCGAAAGTGCCATTGCGGTGCGCGTCCTCCTGACTTGCAGATTTGCCGGTCGACTTTGGGGAGCGGGGGCCGGCGCCCCGCGTAACCAATAGACCTTACGCTACTTAGCGTCAACTGTCAAGGAGCCGAAAGGAAGCGCCATGGCCAAGAAGAAGGCTGCCAGGCCCGCCAGGAAGGCCGCCACGACCGCCAGGAAAGCCGTTCGGAAGGTCTCGAAGGCCGCAGCCGGCGCGAGAGCCGCCGCCACCAAGGCGATGAAGGGCGCCCGGAAGCAGGCGACGCGCAGGGTCGCCGGCGTGAAAGCCGCCGCCACCAGGGCCGTAAAGGGAGCCCGAAAGCAAGCGACGCGCAGGGTGGCTGCCGCCAAGGCGACGGCCACCAAGCTGGTGAAGCGGGCCACGGGCAAAGCCACCGGGATGGCCAAGAAGGCCAAGGCGGCGGCTCGGAAGCTGGCCGCATCGCGCAAGGCCAACGTGGCCGTACGGAAGGTCAAGCGGAAGGCACCTGTTCGAAAGGCGGCCCGCAAGGCCGGCGCCACCAGACCGATTCCGAAGCCGGTTTCCAGGCCCGTCGCGACGCCAGTGGTCGCGCAGAACCCGGCACCGAAAGTGTCGGCCAGAAAAGCGGCTCCGGCCAAGAAGCCCAACCTCGACCGCCCGCGCCGTACGGTTGCCGAGATTCACGGCGTGCCGTCGAGCCTGGACATGGATCGCGCGGCCTCGGCCGTTCGGACCGGCCGGGCCGAGCTCGCGCACAAGATTCAGGAGCACACCAGCACCAGCCCCGCGCTCACGGCTGGTGATGTCGATGCGGACTGGGCCGCCGCCGAGTCGGTCGGCGACGAGGCGCCGGGGGGTGACAACCCGACCCCCGATCAGGACGTGGTTGAGGAGATCGGCCGGGCCCTCGGCGTCGAGTACGACGATGACGAGGAGTTGCAGGGCGGAGACGAAATTGCCGAACGCGACCGCCATCGCTGGGAACTCGACCCGGGATCGTCGGACGACTTCGAAGAGCGCTGAGCGTCCGACGACCGCGTCCATTGACGATCGGCGACTGACGATTGAGGATTTATTGGCGATCCGGTGATTGGTGGATTGCGCCATTCAATTGACGAATCAGGCATTGGATCAATGAGTCATTGGTTCAATGACTCAATCTCCAATTGAATGCCGCAATCTCAAATCATGAATCGTCAATGAATCGTCAATCCCCAATCCTCAATCGGCAATGGACGCGGCGCCTCGGGCCTTGACGATAGCCAGAACGCGCTCGAACACTTCCTCGGCGCCCATCCCGGTAGTGTCGACATAGACAGCGTCGGGCGCGGCGTGGAGCGGCGCGACGGTGCGCGTCGAGTCGCTCTGGTCGCGCGCGGCCATGGCGGTCTGCACGCTTCCCACATCCGTCCGATTGCCGGTGTGCGCGGGGTCGCTGGCCCGCCGCCTGGCGCGCTCCTCGGCCGAGGCATCCAGATAGACCTTCACATCGGCGTTCGGGAAGACCACGGTGCCGATGTCGCGGCCTTCCATCACGACTCCTCCACCGGCCCCGAGCAATCGCTGGCGCGCGACCAGTGCCGCCCGCACCCGTGGCAGCCGCGCAACCCGCGCCGCTGATTGATCGATCTCGGGCGTCCGGATCGCACGCGTCACATCATGCCCGTCGATCGAGAACCGGCCGTCCTCCTGCGTGATCGCCGATGTCTCCGCCAACGTCGCGATCGCGTCTTCGTCGTCCAGCGCATGGCCCAATTCGTGGGCGCGCCACGCGACCGCGCGGTACATCGCGCCGGTGTCTACGTGACGGTAGCCGAGCGCTTCGGCAAGGCGCCGCGCGAGCGTGCCCTTGCCCGAGCCGGACGGGCCATCGATGGCGATGATGAACGGAGCCACAACAGCCCGTCAGTGTAACATCGGGACGTGCCCCGCCCCGTGCGATGGCTGCTCGGAGCCGCGGTCCTCGCCGGCGCGCTCGGCTTCGTCGCACTTCCATACGTCGACGCGGCAGCGTTCATCGCCAGAGCCGCGGATCTGCCAGGTGCGCCGAAGCTGCTGGCAGAGTGGCGAGCGAGCCCGGTCGATCCAACCGAGGACATCCGCATCCCGACCCGGTCCGGCGAGATTGCCGCTCGCGTCTATCGTCCCGCGCACGGCTTCTGGCGTGCGATCGTCCTCATACCCGGCGTCCATCGCGATGGCATCGACGAAGCGCGCCTGGTCGGGCTCGCCAACGATCTGGCGGCGACCGGCTTCGGCGTCGTGACCGTCGCATCACCAGATCTCCAGCGGTTTCGGATCACGCCGGCAGTCACCGACGTGATCGAAGACGCGATCTACTGGGTGAGCGAGCAACGCGAGTTGGCGCCGGACGGTAAGCTCGGCGTTCTCGGCGTGAGCTTCTCGGGCGGGCTGTCGATCGTCGCGGCCGGACGGGACCGGATCAAGGATCGCCTCGCATTCATCGTCTCATTCGGTGGTCACGGCAACCTTGCACGGGTGATGCATTACCTCACATCGGGCGAAGTCGTCGGAGATCTGACAGCGGCTCGCCGCAGCCAGGTCGTTCAGGGCGCCGAGCACGTCGAGGTGCACCCTCCGCATGATTACGGCGTCGCGGTCGTGCTGCTGACATTGGCCGGCGACCTCGTTCCGCCCGAACAGGTCGGTCCGCTCTCGACCGGCATCGAAGGGTTTCTCCTCGCCTCGTCGCTCGACATGGTGGACAAGCCGCGCGCCGCCGCTGAGTTCGAGCGCATGCGCCACTACGCCGAGACGCTGCCGGAGCCGGCCGCAACCCTGATGCGCGACGTCAACAACAGGAACGTCAAGGATCTGGGCGCCCGCCTGCTGCCGGTGGCGGACCGGCTCGTCGATCATCCGGCGATGCCGGCGCTGTCACCCGAACGGGCGCCGTCGCCGCCCCGTGCTCCCGTCTACTTGCTGCACGGCGCCGACGACAACGTGATCCCGTCGATCGAGACGGTGCTGCTGGGCGAGTATCTCAACGGGCGAACGCCAGTGGTCGGCCTCTTGAGCGGGTTGATTACGCATGCCGAAGTGAATCGGGCGCCGACCGCGGCTGAAGTGTGGCACCTCGCCTCGTTCTGGCGCCAGGCGTTCGCAAATTGACAGGGCAACGTGGGAACTGAAAGACCCGCAGGCGTTCGGCTGCAGAAGATTCTCTCGGCCGCGGGCGTCGCCTCCCGCCGCACGTCGGAGCAGCTCATTCTCGATGGCCGCGTCAGCGTCAACGGCGAGGTCGTCCGCGAGCTCGGGTCGCGCGCCGATCCGAGCCGCGACGACATCCGCGTCGACGGCCGCCGTATCCCGACTGACGTCCAGCATCGCTACATCGCGCTGTACAAGCCTCGCGGCTACGTGACGACCCGGAAAGATCCCGAGGGACGACCGACGGTGCTGGACCTGCTCGGCCGCGGCGTCGGCTACATCTACCCGGTCGGCCGATTGGATTACGACAGCGAAGGGCTGCTGCTCCTCACCACCGACGGCGAGCTCTCCGACAAGCTCACACACCCCAGGCACGAAATCGAGCGAGTCTACGACGCGATCGTCGCAGGCGCGCCTGACGATGCGGCGCTGGAGAAGTTGCGGCGAGGCGTGTTCATCGACGGCCGTCGGACGGCGCCAGCCGAGGTGAGGCGGGGCGCCACAGTCAAGTCCGGGCAGCCGACCACCAGGCTGACGATCTCGCTTCGCGAAGGGCGCAACCGGCAGGTACGAAAGATGTGCCAGGCGGTCGGCCATCCCGTGCGCGCCCTCACGCGCGTCCGAATGGGAAGCATCACATTGGGGAGACTGAGGCCCGGGGAGTGGCGCGAATTAGGGACCGAGGAGGTTGCCGCGC
Source organism: uncultured Acidobacteriota bacterium (assembly GCA_963709325.1). Classification (GTDB taxonomy): domain Bacteria; phylum Acidobacteriota; class Vicinamibacteria; order Vicinamibacterales; family UBA2999; genus VFZN01. The sequence goes on from CAVPVV010000004.1 coordinate 433,359, forward strand.
TGAAGCGCGGCGCTGACTCGGCGCAGGCGCGGCTTCGCGGCGTGGGCGGCGCTTCGCGCCGTAGGCGCACGTCGAGCGTGGGTAGGCACTGAAGATTCCGAAATCGTCAGCCCTCTTCGCCTTCCGCGGCCTCGTCGCCGCCTTCGTCGAGTGGCAGCATCTCCTCCGCCACCGTCCGCTCCATCAGCACCGTGGGCGGCTCGAAGCCGAGCTGCTGCGCCATGTCCTCGATCTTCGGCAGGTCGCCGAGGTCCTTCAGACCGAAGCGGATGAGAAACTCCTTCGTCGTCCCGTAGAGGAACGGCCGGCCGATCACGTTCTTGCGCCCGACGATCTTGATCAGGTGCCGCTCGAGCAGCGTCGAGAGGACACCGGACGTGTTGACGCCGCGGATCTCGCCGATTTCCGCCTGCGTGATCGGCTGCTTGTAGGCGATCACCGACAGGGTCTCGAGCGCGGCCACCGACAGCTTCTGCGCCGACCGCTCGTGGAACAGGCGCCGGACCCATTCGTGCAGTTCGGGCCGGGTGGTGATCTGGAAGCCGCCGGCCACTTCCACGACGTGCAGTCCGGCGCGGGACGACATAGTCCTGCTGCACCGCCTCCACTGCCGCAAGCACGTCTTCCTTCGGCTCGTCGGAGAGCAGCCGCAACAGCATCTTCGGTGTGAGCGGCTCCGGCGAAGCGAAGATCAAGGCCTCGACGATCGCCCGCAGCTGCTCGGCAGCGAGGCGCGGCACCTCTTCGGCGTTGAGCGTCTCGGCGATGTCGGCCGCCGGCTCTGCGACGACCTCCTCGACGGCACCGTCTTCGGTTGGATCGCCGGTGACGGGCGGATCGGGCTGTTCTACGTCGCTCATTCAGGCTTCTCCGGCGTCGCTGCCCCGCCATCAGCCGGCGGGTGGTGAGCCCGGTATTCGTCCTCGGGATCGTGAATCGGATGCGGCGCGTCCTTGGGCCGGGCCCGCTTGTAGATGCGAATCGCCCCGAGTTGCGCGCTCTGGAAGACACGGACCAGCTTCAGGCGAATCATCTCGAGCAGCGCCAGGAACGTGACAATCATCTGCGGCCGGCTGTTCACGTCCTCGAACAGCTCTTCGAAGCCGCAGGCGTCGGTTTCGGACAGTCGTTCGAGCAACTGCTCGATCCGGGCCTCGATCGGAATCTCCTCCGGCGGCAGCGGTACCGGTGGACGCTCCCGCGCCCGCTCCAGGACCAGCTTGAACGCCGACAGCAGGCTGAAGAGATCGACCTCGAGCTCCGGCTCGTAGTCGTCCCCGGCCATCGCTTCGACGCGCGCATCGGGTCGCGTCCACTGGGCGCCGCGCAGCGTTTCGCGATCGTGCAGCAGCTCGGCCGCCGCTTTGAAGCGTTCGTGCTCCAGCAGGCGCCGGACGAGCATGTCGCGGGGATCCTCGTCATCAGCCAGATCGCCCGCGGCAGTTTCCGGCCTGGGAAGAAGCATCCGACTCTTGATGTGGATCAGGGTTGCGGCCATCACCAGGAACTCGCTCGCGACATCGAGGTTCACTTCCTGCATCAGCCCGAGGTAATCGAGGTACTGGCGCGTGATCAAGGCAATCGGGATGTCGTAGACATCCACCTTGTTCTTCTTGATCAGGTGCACCAGCAGGTCGAGCGGTCCCTCGAAGGCCTGCAGCTTGATCGTGATCGCATCGAGCTGCGACTCGAACGCGTCGTCGCCGGCGGGCAGAACAGGTTCGTCGCTCATGCCGGTCAGTACTTCAGGTGCACGGCGTCGCGCACCCGTTCCATCGTCTCCTCGGCGAAGCGGCGGGCGCGCGCGGATCCCTCGAACAGCACGTCGCGAAGATAACCCGGCCGCGCCAGGGCGGCCTCTCGGCGCTCGCGAATCGGCTCGAGCATGGCGTTGATCGCGGTCGCAAGCTTCGTCTTCACCTCGACGTCGCCGACCTTCCCGGCGCGGTAGCGCGTCTTGAGGTCATCCACCTCGGGCACGTTCGGATTGAACGCGTCGTGGTAGATGAAAACCGGGTTGCCCTCGACGGTACCCGGAATGTCGGCGCGCACCCGCTTCGGGTCCGTGTACATCTGCCGGACCCTGGCCTTCACAACGTCCGCGCCGTCGGACAGGTCGATCGTGTTCTGGTAGCTCTTGCTCATCTTCCGGTTGTCCAGGCCGGGCAGGCGCGAGGTCGGCGTGAGCAGGGCCTGAGGCTCTACGAGACCGCGCGCCGGCTCGCCCTCGGGCACCGGGAAGTAGAAGTTGTTGAAGCGCCGGACGACCTCGCGCGAGAGCTCCAGGTGGGGGACCTGATCGTCGCCGACCGGCACCCAGTGCGCGCCATAGATGACGACGTCGGCAGCCTGTAACAAGGGATAGCCGAGAAACCCGATGCTCGAGAGGTCCTTCTCGGCAAGCTGCTCCATCTGCTCCTTGTAGGTCGGCACTCGCTCGAGCCACGGGATAGGCGTGACCATCTGCAGCAGCAGGTAGAGCTCCGCATGTTCCGGGATCATCGACTGCACGAAGAACACGCTCTTCTCGGGGTCGAGACCGGCCCCAATCCAGTCCGCGACGTTGTCCATCGCGTTGCTGACGATGTCGGCGGGGTCCGCGTAGTGGCTGGTGAGCGCGTGCCAGTCGGCCACGAAATAGAAGCAGTCGTATTTCGCCTGCAACTCCACCCAGTTGTGAAGCGCGCCGACGAGATGCCCGAGATGAAGTTTGCCGGTCGGTCGCATACCCGACACCACGCGTTGCCGATCAGTCACAGCAGCCAACCCAGGACGAAACGCTGTACGGGCCGGAGAATCGCCGAGAGCACGCCCGACAGCATGAGCACATAGAGAAGCAGGAACCCATATGGCCGGACGCGAGCGACCAGCGCCGCGCCAGAGGGCGGGAGCAGCCCCATCAGCACGTTGCCGCCGTCGAGCGGCGGCACCGGCACCATATTGAACACGGCCAGCAGCACGTTGAGGAGGACGAACTGCAGCAGCACGCCGGCCGCGAGCCCGCCGCCACGCGCGGCGTCTAGCCCGCCCGCCAGTTCCAGCACGGCCGCACCCGCCATGGCCATCAGGACGTTGCTCGCCGGTCCCGCGGCCGCCACGAGCGCGAAGTCCCGCCGCGGATGCCGCAGGTTACGGGAGTCCACCGGCACGGGCTTCGCCCACCCGATCAGCGGCAGGTTCGTCGAGATGGCGACCAGCGGAAAGAGCAACGTCCCGATAAGGTCCACGTGCGCCGCGGGATTGAGCGTCAGTCGTCCGAGTCTTCGCGCGGTCGGATCCCCTAACAAGTTTGCCGCCCACGCATGCGCCGCCTCGTGCACCGACAGGGATGCCACGAGAACTACCATCAGCAGGAGGATCTGGGTGAAGTCGAGGCCGTTCAAGAACGTTTGAATATATCACCCCGAGTGGGGTGCAGAGGTGCAGGGGTGCAAGGCCCAGAGCGTGAAGCCTGGGGCCTGGCGGCGCCGTCAGGCGCTCCGAGCGAAGTGAGCGACGATAGCGTCCGCAGCCTTGCCGCCGACGACGGCGGTGAGTTCCTCGCGGGTGGCGCGGCGGACGCCGGTGACCGAGCCGAACGTGGTGAGCAACGTCTTGCGCCGGCGCGGGCCGACGCCGGGAACATCATCGAGCTCAGAGCGGAGATCGCGCATCGTCCGGGCTTTGCGGTGGAACGTGACGGCGAAGCGGTGCGCCTCGTCGCGGATTCGTTGCAGCAGCCGCAGGGCCGTCCCATGTGGGGCCAGGGCCAGTGGCTGGTCGCTGTCGCGGGTGAAGACCAGCTCCTCCTTTTTCGCCAGGCCGACGGCAACCAGGTTCGACAGCCCCACGCTCTCGAGCGCCGCGTAGGCGGCGTTCAACTGGCCCTTGCCACCGTCGATCACGATCAAGTCCGGAAACGGCCCGCCCGCCTCCAGGACCCGCGCATAGCGCCGGCGCACCACCTGCTCCATCGCTGCGAAATCGTCGAGAAACTTGCCGGGTTCCGCTCCATTTCTCACGCGGAACTTCCGGTATTCCCCCCGCTTCATCCGGCCGTCCTCGCACACCACCATCGACGCGACGGTCTCGCTGCCCTGGATCGTCGAAATGTCGAAGCACTCGATGCGCCGCGGCAGGTCGGGCAATCGCAGCGCCGCCTGGATCAACTCCAGTGCCTCGTACTGTGCGGTGCCCTCCGAGTCGAATCGTGACCGGTAGGCGACCTCGGCGTTGCGGTGGACCAAGTCGAGGAGCCCGCGCTTGTCGCCGCGCTGCGGCACGCTCACGCGCACCTTCCGGCCCGCGAGCCCGCTCAACCAGCTCTCGATCGCCTCCGCTTCTTCCGGCAGTTCCGGAACGTGCACGTCCGGCGGCGGCGCCTGCTCGGTATAGAACTGTTGCAAGGCCGCCTCGACGACGGTGGATACCTGCCCGGTGTCGGTGCCGGCCTCTGCGATGAACTCGATCCGCTCAACGACCCGGCCCGAACGCACCTGGAACACCTGGACCACCGCCCCGCTCGGCCCCACCTTGACCCCGAACACGTCGCGATCGCCGAACTCGGGGCTGGCCATCTTCTGCTGCCGATCGCGAATCGTCTGGACGGTGCGCATCGCGTCGCGGAGCGCGGCCGCTTCCTCGAATCGCTCGCCGGCTGCCGACTCCATCATCCGGGCGTGCAGCTGATCAGAGAGCTCCTGGTTCCGCCCTTCGAGGAACAGCCGCGTGTCGGCCACCGCTTGCGCGTAGCGTTCCGGCGCGCAGATCGCCGCCACGCACGGCGCGAGGCAGCGCTTGATGTCGTACTCGAGGCAGGGCCGCGCCCGCTCGCCGGTGATCACCTCATTGCACGAGCGGATCCCGAACAGCTTGTGGGTCAGGCTCATCGTCCGGCGCGCGAGTTTGGCGGGCAGAAAGGGACCGGCGTAGTAGTGGCCGTCGCGCTCGACGGCGCGGGCGACCAGCACGCGCGGGAACGCTTCGCCGGTGGTCAGCTGCAGGTACGGGTAGTTCTTGTCGTCGCGCAGCAGGATGTTGTAGCGCGGCGAGCGCTGCTTGATCAGATTGTTCTCGAGCGCCAGCGCCTCCATGACGGAGTCGGTGACGATCACCGAGACGCTGGCGATCTCGTCGAGCAGCGCGTCGGTCTTCGGACCGCTCCCGTACGCGCCGAGATAGCTCCGTACGCGATCGCGCAGGCGCCGCGCCTTGCCGACGTAGATGGTCTCCCCAGCCGCGTTGGCATAGAGATAGACCCCTGGCTGCTCGGGCAGCCGGGCAATCTGTTCCTTGAGATCGTGGATGGCCATCGGCTACGCTAGGCCCGCTTCCATTATGACGTTTACAGGCGCGATCGGCGCGATCTGCATGTTCCCGCTGCGCGCCATCATCAACATTTCGGTGGCGCTCGGAATCCACCCGAACCTCCTCACGCTCATCGGCGTCCTCATCAATGTCGCGGCGGCCTGGGCGCTGGCTCGCGATCGGTTCATCGCCGCCGGCGTGATCATGATCGTCGCCAACATCTTCGACTTCATCGACGGCAAGGTCGCGCACATCACCGGCAAGCAGTCGCAGTTCGGCGCGTTCTGGGACTCGACGCTCGACCGCTTCTCGGACCTCGCGCTCTTCACCGGCCTCATCTGGCTCTACGCCGGGCTCGGCCGCAAGGACTACGTGCTCATCGCGACGCTGGCGCTGATCTTCTCGATCATGACCAGCTACGCGCGGGCCCGCGCCGAGTCGCTCATCTCCAAGTGCAAAGTCGGCTTCATGGAGCGGCCCGAGCGCATCGTTCTCTTCATGATTGGCGCGTTCACGGACCGCATGGCGGCGGTGCTCTGGGTGATCCTGGTGCTGTCGATCGTGACGGTCGCCAACCGGATCTACTACACCTACCTCGAGCTCGAACACCGGCCGATGCCGGACACCGCTGGCTTCGGCGGTGCGTTCTGGCGGTTCTTCTTCTGGCGCGACGAGCGGGCGACGGTCCCCTACGACATCTGGGTGGTCGTCATCCTCGCGTTCACGTGGCTCACGCCGCCGGACTGGATTGCAGATCCCACGGCCCAGGGGCTTGGACTCCTGGCAGCGGTCCTTCGCCCCTGAACAAGGCAAAAGGCAGAAGGCCAAACGGCAGAAGTGAAGGCGAAAAGGGCGGAAGACACAAAAAGCTCTTTTCTGCCTTCTGCCTTCTGCCTTCTGCCTTCTGCCTTGACCGTCGGAGCCGCGCTTCCCGCGGCTCCGTTCCTTATCTTTGATGCCGCGTCAGGCGCGGCGGAGGGGGCGCGGGGGGACGGTTGCCCCAGACGACCTTCTGGCGAGAGATATCCCGGATCCTCACGACACCTTCCTCTTGCGAGCCCCGGCCGCGCGTCCTTCCGCGGCGACCTTGGCGGCCTTCTTCTTGCCGCCGCTCACCTGCTCGAGGCTCTTGCGGAGCGCCTCCATGAGGTCCACGACCTTGGGCGGCGCGACTTCCTCCTGCGCCACGATCTCTTCGCCGGCCACCTTCGCGTCGATGATGGCGCGCAGCCCTTCCTGATACTCGTCGGTGTAAGTTGCCAGGTCGAGGTCGCTTTCGAAGCTCTCGATCACCTGCCGGGCCAGCTTCATCTCCGCCGGGTTGACCGTGCCGCGGACTTCGCGCAGTTCATCGATCTGGTCGATTGTCCTGATCTCGGCGGCGTGATGCAGCGTGTACATCACCATGCCCTGCTTGTGAGGGCGAATCGCCACCAGGTATTCGCGGCCGTGAATGGCCACCTTGCCGATCCCGGCCTTCCCCTGCATGCCGTCCCGCATCACCGCATACGCATCGGCGGCCATCGGCCCTTCGGGCGCGAGGTAGTACGCCTTGTCGACGTACATCGGGTCGATCGCGTCGGCGTTCGCGAACTGCATCAGGTTGATGATCTTCGTGGACTCGGTCCGGACCTTCGCGATGTCCTCGTCGCTGACCACCACCCAGCGGCCCTTCTCGAACTCGTAGCCCTTGACCACCTCAGCCGACGTGATCTCGCGCTCGCACTTCGGGCACCACTTCTTCTGCTGGATCTTCGTCTGGCACTCGGCGTGGAGCTGGTTGAACGAGACCGTCGCGCTCGATTCGGTGGCGGGATAGACGCGTACCGGGATGGTGACCAGGCTGACCTTGAGGTAACCCTTCCACGTCGGGCGTGCAGCCATAGGGGCTCTTCCTCTATCGGTTGAGATAGACGGGGACTATACGAGGCGCCTGAACGGGGACGCCAAGCTCAGCCTTACAACACCGGAACCTTCACCGATGCCCGCCGATCGCCAGGGGATGGCGCCGGGCGGTCCAGACCACATTTCAGCTTACACGCTTTCCCGGGTATCGCGCGAGCCCAGATGCAACCCCGGACCCGCGTCGAGTTCGATGGCGTGGTCGCCGATCTTCTCGCGAAGCAGCCGCCGTACCTCCCCGAGCCGGGTCCCCGGGATGGCCAGCGTGCGTGCAATAGCGCGCAATCGTGACGCGATCACCAGAGTCGGGCTCGGACCTTCCTTCCAGGACAACCCCCCGATGTCGGCGTAGGGCATGAAACCCGAGTCGGTCCACACCCCGTCAACGTACAGACCGCGGGTGATGCGGGTCGAGAGCGGGAGCAGGTAGCCGTAGTAGAGGAACATCATCAGCTCGCCGAACACCGAACTGGCCGGACGGCGGATGATGAAGACGCTGACGAAGAGCAGGAGGCCGAGCATGACGCCGATGGCGAGGTTCAGGGCGTAGTACGGCGGTTTCGGCGCGTTCCAGACGAGGAGGGCTCCCGCCCGCCTCCGCCACCACAGCAGAATTTCGCGTCCGACCTTCAGGTTCACCGCCAGGAACAGCAAACCCAGGGCGAGCAGGCTGAGTTCCAGCCCCCTGGCCAGCTGCGCCAGGGTCATCGCGAATCGGCGCCCGACTCCTCGGGAGTGGCCGCCGCTTCCTTCAGGCGCTGCTCCTCCGCTTCCGCCAGGGTGGGGTCGAAGCAGTGACGGCAGCGGGCCTCGTAGGTTCCCTGGGCGCCGAGCAGGACCCGCGCCCGGTTGCCCACGAGCCGCTGCGTGTGATTGGCCGGATTTCCGCAGACCATGCAGATGGCCCGTGTCTTGGTGATGTACTCGGCGATGGCCAGCAGCTGCGGCATCGGCTCGAAGGGCTTCCCGAGGTAGTCCTGGTCGAGGCCGGCGACGATCACGCGCACACCTCGCGCCGCCAGCGCCGTGGCGACCGCCGGCAACTCGGCGTCGAAGAACTGCCCTTCGTCGATGCCGACCACTTCCGTGTCCTCGCGAACATGCGCCAGCAGGTCGGCGGCGCTGGCCGCGCACTCTGACTGAATCCGCAGCTCGCTGTGCGAGACGATGTGGTCGGCCCCGTAGCGGGTGTCTACGGCCGGCTTGAATATCTGAACCCGCTGCCGGGCAATCTGGGCGCGGCGCAGGCGACGGATCAGCTCCTCGCTCTTGCCGCTGAACATGCTGCCGACAATTACTTCAATCCACCCCGTGGCCGGGGTTCGGACGACGTCCATGAGGTCACTCTAGCCTAGGCGCGATTGAGGTACTCGCCTGTTTCCGTGTTCACCCGGATGACGTCGCCTTCACCGACGAACGGGGGGACCTGCACCGTGACGCCGGTCTCGAGCCTGGCGGGCTTGAGCTGGTTCGTGGCGGTCGCGCCCTTGATCGCGGGAACCGTCTCGACCACCTTCAAATCCACGGTCTGCGGCAGTTCGATGCCGACCGGCTCGGTGCCGTAGAACTCGACGCGGATGAGCATCTCGGCCTTCAGGAAACCGACGCTCTCGCCGAGCGCTTCCTCGGACAGATGAATCTGTTCGTAGGTGTCGGTATCCATGAAGTGGTATCCCTCGCCGTCGGCGTAGAGATACTGCATTTCCTTCTCGTCGAGCGTCGCGCGCTCGATGACGTCTTCGGAGCGCGCCTTGTGCTCGGACATCGTCTGGCTGCGGAGGTTCCGCATCTTCAACCGGACGAAGCCGCGCAGGTTACCGGGCGTGACGTGCTGGCGATCGTGGATGCGAAAAAGCTCGTTGTCGAGCTTGATGATCATCCCTTTGCGAAGCTGGGTGGCGAGGAGCGTATCGGCCATGTCTGGATTCGTTTCGATGCGTAAAACCCTGCAATTTTACCATGCCCGGTGCGGAGGCTGAAGCCGGGCGGCGTGCATGCTACGATGCGGTGTTGTGGCGTTTGCCCGCTGGGACCCTTTCCGCGACTTGATCGCCATCCAGCACCGGATCGATCGGCTCTCGGCCGCCGGAGCGCATGGCTGGGCTCCCGCGGTTGATCTTTGCGAGACCGCGGCGGCGTTCATCATCACCGCCGAACTCCCGGGCCTCACCCGCGACCAGGTCCGGATCAACGTCCACGACGGCCGCCTGACCCTGCAAGGCCGCCGCGAGGCTCGGGTTACTGGCGAGCACTACCACCAGGTGGAGCGCGGGCACGGCGAGTTCGCCCGGACCTTCGCCCTGCCGCCGCTGGTAGACACCGCTCACATCACCGCCGACCTCGCCGACGGCATTCTCACCGTCACCGTCCCCAAATCGTCCGAGCCCGGTCCCCGCCGGGTGGAGGTGTCGTAGGCCCGCTTCGGGCGCGCGATGGTCAAGCGGCTTTCCCTGTCTCTGCTACTCCTCGCCACCGGACTGGTCTTCGGTCTGGTCCTGTCGGGGCGCGTCGCGGACCACGACGAAGTCGTGGCCCTGCCGGCCAGCGAACAGCCGGCGGCCGTGCCCCGCCAGGCCACGCCGGCCCCGTCGATGTCCGGTCCGGACTTCACGTCCGTTGCCGCGCAGACCGTGCGGGCCGTCACCAACATCTCGTCCGTACAAGTGGTGCGCCGGCCTCAGTCGCCGTTCTCCAACGATCCGTTCTTCCAGTACTTCTTCGGCGGCGATCCCGGGGAGATGTTCGGCTACGGCAATCGCTACGAATCGAGCCTCGGCTCGGGCGTGCTCGTATCGTCCGACGGTTACGTCGTCACCAACAACCACGTCGTCGGCCAGGCCAACGCCGAAGTGACGGTGGCAATCGGTGATCGGCGTGAAGTGCGCGCCAAGATTGTCGGGGTTGATTCCTGGACCGACATCGCGCTGCTCAAGGTGGACGCCGCCAACCTGCCCGTGATTCCATGGGGCGACTCGTCGAAGCTGAAAGTCGCGGAGTGGGTGATGGCGATCGGCAATCCGTTTTCGCTCAGCCAGACCGTCACCCTCGGCGTCGTCAGTGCGCTGGGCCGCGCCGGCGTAGGGATCTCCACCTACGAGGATTTCATCCAGACCGACGCGGCAATCAACCCGGGCAACTCGGGCGGCGCGCTCGTCAACGGCCGCGGCGAGCTGATCGGCATCAACACAGCCATCTACTCGCAGAGCGGCGGCTACATGGGGATCGGCTTTGCCGTGCCGAGCAACCTGGCGCGACGCGTCGTGGACGACCTCAAGAAGTACGGCGAGGTCAGGAGAGGATCGATCGGCATCGCGGAAGTGTCGGCTGTGACGTCGCGCCTGGCCGAGGAACTGAACGCGCCCGACACCAACGGCGTGGTCGTCACGCAGATGTATCGCCAGGGACCGGCGTACTCTGCAGGGCTGAAGCCCGGCGACATCATCAAGAAGATCAACGGGCAGGACGTCGATAACGCGTCGCAGTTCGTCCGGTTGATCGCCGACAGTCCGATCGGCAGCACGGTACGCGTGGATTACCTGCGCGACGGACGCATGGAGTCGGCGCGCGTGACCGTCGAGCGCCAGCAGCCACGGCCGCAGCAGCGGCGCGGGCGGTAGCCGCCCATGCAGGCGGACAAGACTCCCCCGCTTCCCGACAACACGATTGAGATTCTCGCGGCGCTGACCTTTGCCGCCATTCTCGCGTCAGCGGTCGCGTTGATTGCCGGCGGGCTCGTGCGCCGGCTGCTGAAATCCGTCGAGGGCCGGCATCAATTCGCCGCCCCGCTTCGCAAGGCACCCGTTCGCCTCGTTCGCCTGGTCGCGTTCATCGTCGCGATGATCGCGTTTGCGTTCCCGGCCCTCGCCTTCGTGGGCGTCAACCTGCCGGTGGAACTGCAGGGCGGCCGCGTCGGCCGCTGGGCCGCGCAGACCGGGCTCCGGATCGGCGTCATCATCCTGATCGCGGTGACGTCGAACCGCCTCGTCGCGGCGATCATCGGCCGCGCCGAGAGCGAGATCGCGCGCGGTGGCGGGCCGGCCGACATCGAGCGCCAGAAGCGCGCCCAGACGATCGGCAACACGTTCCGCGGCTTCCTCTCGAGCACGATCTGGATCACTGCCCTGCTGATGGTGCTCCGCACGCTCGACGTGGACATCACGCCGGTGCTGACCGGCGCGGGCATTCTCGGTCTCGCCGTCGGCTTCGGCGCCCAGACGCTGGTGAAGGACATCATCTCCGGCTTCTTCCTGATCCTCGAGGACCAGGTACGCGTCGGTGACGCCGCCGTGGTCAACGGCATTGGCGGCTCGGTCGAGCAGATCAACCTGCGGACCATCGTGCTGCGCGACGCGGAAGGCTCGGTGCACGTGATTCCCAACGGCCAGATCACCACGCTCGCGAACCGCAGCAAGGATTTCTCGTACTACGTCATCGACCTGGGCATCGACTACGACGACGACGTGGACGTGGCGATCGAGCTGGTGCGGCAGGCGGGCGCCGAGCTCCAGCAGGATCCGCAATTCGCGCCCCATATCCTCGAGCCGGTCGAGATCTTCGGCGTCGACAACTTCAACGCCTCGTCAGTAACCCTCAAGTTCAGGATCAAGACGCTGCCGCTGAGCCAGTGGACCGTCGGCCGCGAACTGCGGCGCCGCGTGAAGAAGGCCTTCGATCGACAGGGGTTACGGCTCCCCGTCCAGCAGGTCGAGGTGACGATGCGGAAATAACCTCGCGTTAACGTCTGCCATCGTTCTGCCACACTTCCGTCACCATGGCGTCATTCCTGCACCGTCACAGTAGTAGGACAAACCGCCATGAAGCGCCGCCTACTCTGGACCGTTCCGCTCCTCACGCTGATCCTCGTCGCCGCTGTCTACTACTGGAATGGTGACGCCCGCGCCGTCGCGCCGCAGTTGATGGTCGCGCCGGTCACGCGAGGCAGCGTCGTCGCCAAGGTCTCGGCTACCGGAACGCTAGACCCGGTCGATACGGTCCAGGTCGGAACTCAGGTGAGCGGCACCATCGCCACGCTGGGCGCTGACTTCAACGAGCCAGTGCGCCAGGGCCAGACCATTGCCACGCTCGACCAGGCCGTGTTCAGCTCGCAGGTGACGCAGGCGGAAGCAACAGTGATTCGGCTGCGCGCGGAGCTGCAGCGCGCCAAGGTTCAGCTCGACGACTCGAAGCTGAAGCTGAGCCGAGCTGAGCAGCTCGCCCAGCGCCAGCTGATCGCAGCGCAGGAAGTCGACACCGCGCGGTCCGACACGAAGGTCGCCGAGGTGACGGTGTCATCTGCCGAGGCGCAGCTCAATCAGGCTGTAGCGGCGCTCGATCAGGCGAAGGTGAACCTCTCGCATACGGTCATCGTGTCGCCGGTGTCGGGCATCGTCCTGAGCCGCAACGTCGAGGTCGGCCAGACCGTGGCTGCGGGGCTGCAGGCGCCGACGCTCTTCATCATCGCGCGCAACCTCGACACGCTGCAGCTGAACGCCCGCGTCGACGAGTCCGACGTCGGCCGCGTCAAGCCCAACCAGCCGGTAACGTTCACCGTGGACGCGTATCCGGGCAAGGACTTCACCGGCAAGGTGCGCCAGGTCCGGCTGCAGCCGACCGTCACCAACAACGTCGTCAGCTACACCACGGTCATCGACGTGCCGAACCCCGAGCAGCAGCTCAAGCCCGGGATGACCGCGACGCTCGACATCGAGGTCGCGCGCGCGGACGACGTCCTGCAGGTGCCTACGGCGGCGCTGCGGTTCACGCCGACCGATGCGATGCTGGAGTCCACCGGCTCCGCGCCCGAAGCGAACACCGCCAGGAAGGGCGGGCGCGGCAGCCAGGTGTGGATCCAGACTGCCACCGGGATCGCACCGCTGACGGTTCGGGCGGGACTCACCGACAACGTCACGGTGGAGGTGACCGGCCCCGGCCTCGAAGAGGGCGAACAGGTGGTTACCGGCCTTGCCGCGGCGAACGCGGCGCCGGGCGCGGCGAACAGCGGTTCACCGCTGATGCCGGCGTTCCCGCGGCGGAACACGAACCGGAATTCCGGAGGCGCGGCCCGCACCGGCCGCTGAGCTAGGATGACGACCGCCACCAGCACGGTCCGCACCGCCTTCGAGGCGATCGGCCGCAACCTGATGCGCTCGGCGCTGACCTCGCTCGGAATCATCATCGGCGTCGCCGCAGTGATCGTCATGATGGCGATCGGCGGCGGCGCGCGCGCGTCGATCCAGGCTCAGGTCTCCAGCCTGGGTACCAACATCGTCACGGTGAGCGCCGGATCGATGAACTTCGGCGGTGTCCGGATGGGCCAGGGCGCGGTGACCACGCTCGTCCCCGAGGACGCCACCGCGATCAAGGCGGACGTGCAGGGCGTGTCGGCGGTCTCCCCCGGCGTCTCGACCCGCACGCAGGTCCTGTCCTCGTCCGGCAACTGGCAGACCCAGGTGCAGGGCGTGGGGGCTGATCTCACCGCGATGCGAAACTGGCCCGTGTCGTCTGGCGTGTTCTTCGACGCGACGGCTGTCGATCAGAGCGCGAAGGTGGCCGTGCTCGGTGCGGCCGTCCAGGCACAGCTGTTCGGCGCGGGCCAGGAGCCGCTGGGGCAGACCGTACGGATCAACAACGAGCCCTTCACCGTCATCGGTGTCCTGTCGCGCAAGGGACAGTCTCCGATGGGCCAGGACATGGACGACACGATCATGGTGCCTTACACCACCGCGCAGAAGCGGCTGCTGGGCATCACCAACCTGTCGAACATCACCGTGGCGGTGGACGGCACCCGCACCGCGGCCGCCGTCTCGGCCGACATCGGTACGTTGCTGCGGCGGCGGCACCGCTTGCAACCGTCCGCGGATGACGATTTCACGATCCGCTCGGCCGAGGAGATGGCGACGGTGCTCAGCTCGACGACAACGACGATGAGCTACCTGCTGGCGAGTGTCGCGGCGATCTCGCTGATCGTCGGCGGCATCGGGATCATGAACATCATGCTGGTGTCAGTGACCGAACGGACGCGCGAAATCGGGTTGCGGCGTGCGATCGGCGCCCGGCGGACCGACGTGCTCGCGCAGTTTCTCATCGAGGCGATGGCACTCAGCCTGATGGGCGGAGCGACCGGCGTCGTGCTCGGCATCGCCAGCGCGCAGGGACTGACCGCCCTGATGCGCTGGACCACCGTCGTCTCGACGACTTCGGTCGTGGTGTCGTTCGGCTTCGCCGCACTGGTTGGCGTCGTCTTCGGCTTCGTCCCCGCTCGCCGCGCGGCCTCACTGAATCCGCGCGAAGCCTTGCATTACGAGTAGCGCGCTTCGCGCGCGCGACAGGCTTCAGGCTTCAGGCTCCAGGCTTCAGGCATGTCACACGTGTCTCGCTGAATTCGCGTCTTGGGGTCACAACTGCAGCGCGGCACGCGTGCTTGCCTGAAGTCTGAAGCCTGGAGCCTGAAGCCTACACGCGTCCAGACACCGACGCGTGCCCCGCGATCCACGCACGCCAAAGGTGTTCCACGCCTTTCGAGATGCCGATACGGGGGCCCCAGGCGATCTGGCCCGGCGAGAGATCGCGGTCCTCGATTGTCAAAGGACGCTTGAAGAGCGGACGCGTGTTCTGCGCGAGATCGATGCCCATCGCGGCGGACAGGTTGCCGGGGCCGCGGCACAGTGCGACTTCGGGCACTGCCGCCTTGCCCTTGCGCCAGCGCAGTTTCGCCCGCCGGGTCTGCATCAGGTCCAGTCCGTCCAGCGGCGCCAGCGCGCGGATCAGCACTGCCGCCGGCGCGCCTTCCGATTCGGTCACCGCGTTCACCAGATAGTGCAAGCCGTAATTGACGTAGACGTACGCGTGTCCTGGCTTGCCGTAGAGGGGCGCGTTGCGAGCGGTGGGGCCCGGCGCGGCATGACAGGCGGGGTCGGACTCGCCGATGTACGCCTCGACCTCGACGATCATTCCAGCGGTCGTGCCTTCCCTGGTCCGGTGGACGAGCACCTTGCCAAGCAGATCGCGCGCGACGTCAAGCGTCGGGCGAGCGTAGAACGCCTGCGGGACGATCAAGGGCGCGGCTGGCCGAGCTCGGCGAGGTAGGCGCGGACCTGCGGCCCGAAGGTCTTGCTGTCCTTCGCCGCGTCGAGGCGGGTGCGTGAGCCGTCCTGCAGGTACCGCTCGCGCGCGTAGGCCGCGGCGTAGCCCGCGAAGTCGTCCTTGTCGCCCCAGCCGTCCGTGGCTAGCGCCTGTGCCAGCGGCGCCGCCTGCGGATGGCCGATCCGGGCCAGTGCCTCCAGCGCGCGTCCGGCCATCGGCCGGTTGTTGCGCTCGCGGTATGCGCGGTAGAGCTCGGTGAGGGTCGGAACGGCGGCCGTTTCCCCGAGCAGGCCAGTGGCCTCCATCGCAGCCGCCTGCTCGTCGGGATTCTGCATGTTCAGTGCGAGGAGCACCGCCTCGACGAGCCCGTTCGGACGCTGCGGGGCCGCCTTGCCATCGATCGGCGCCGCGAACACGAAGCCGGCGACGCGGGTACCGGCAATCCGCACGCTCCGCTCTTCGGCGGTGATCATCTGGAGCAGAGTCACGCCGGCGCCCGCCGCTCCCCCGACCGGCACGTTACGCCCCGAACGTCCGGCGAGGACGCCGAACGCGTACGCGTTCTTCACCCGCGTTTTCGGGCCGATCGGGCCCATGCCGACGATCAGCGAGGAGAACGCTGCCCCCGGCACGGGGGGCGACACGGTCTGGCCGGAGTCGAAGGCCCCTTCGGCGCCATCGCGGCCGACTTCCACGCCCGCCGCACGCAGCATGGCGTTGCCGTCCGGCGCCTGGGCGCTCAAGTGCGACGCGGCCAGCAGTGACAACACGAAGGCAGTCGCGGCCGGTCGGCAGATGATCATCGCTCTACAGTCTGCAGCAACCTGCCCGACAGCAGCACCTGCTGCAGATACCGGCCGGTATGCGATGCGGGAACATGCGCGACCTGTTCGGGCGTGCCCATCGCAATCACCTCTCCCCCGGCCTCGCCCCCTTCCGGACCGAGGTCCACGATCCAGTCCGCGGTCTTGATCACGTCGAGATTGTGCTCGATCACGGCCAGCGTGTGACCGGCCTCGAGCAGCTTCCGGAACGCGGCGAGAAGCTTGGCGATGTCGTCGAAGTGCAGCCCGGTGGTCGGCTCATCGAGGATGTAGAGCAGCCGATCGCCGGCATGCGAGGCCAGGTGCGCGGCGATCTTGATGCGCTGCGCTTCCCCGCCTGACAGCGTCGTCGCCGGCTGGCCCAGGCGCAGGTAGCCGAGCCCGATCTCGTCGAGCACCTGGAGCCGGCGAAGCACCTTCGGCGTGTTCGCGAAGAACACGAGCGCCTCGCGAACGGTCATGTCGAGCACGTCGATAACGCTCTTGCCGCGATACTTGACCTCGAGCACCTGCGACCGGAAGCGCCGCCCCTCGCACTGCTCGCACGGGACGAACACATCGGCGAGGAACTGCATCTCGACCTTCACCTCGCCCTCGCCCTGGCACGCTTCGCAGCGGCCGCCGGGGACGTTGAAGGAGAAGTGGCTGGCCGTCAGGCCGCGCGCCTTGGCGTCCTTGGTCGCAGCGAACAGTTCGCGGATCGGATCGAACGCTTTCAGATACGTGACAGGGTTGGACCGCGGCGTGCGCCCGATCGGCGTCTGATCCACCAGGACGACGTCGGTGACGAACTCGTGGCCCTCGAGCCGATCGTGCGCTCCGACCTTTCGATCCCAGTCGCCCTTCTGGCGCTTGAGAGCGGCGTAGAGCACATCGTGCACCAGCGTCGACTTGCCGGATCCGCTCACCCCGGTAATGCAGGTCAGCGTGTTGAGCGGGATCTCGATGTTGATACCCTTCAGGTTGTGCTCGCGGGCGCCGATCAGCCGGATGCGCTGCGGGATGCCCTTTCGCCGCGATGCCGGCACCGGGATCGAGAGCTCGCCGCGCCAGTACTTCGCGGTCAGCGATCGCGGCTCCTGCTGCAGGCCCTGAAGCGTGCCCGCGTACACCACACGTCCGCCGTGTTCACCCGCGCCGAGACCCATGTCAACGATGTAGTCCGCGACTGCGATCATGTCGGCGTCGTGCTCGACGACGATCACGGTGTTGCCTTGATCGCGAAGCTGCCGGAGGATCGCGATGAGCCGCTGGTTGTCGCGCGTGTGCAACCCGATCGACGGTTCGTCGAGCACGTAGAGCGTGCCGACCAGCGCCGAGCCCAGCGACGTCGCCAGGTTGATGCGCTGCGCTTCCCCGCCGGACAACGTGGACGACAGCCGATCCAGGGTCAGGTAGTCGAGTCCGACGTCGCGGAGGAACCCCAATCGCCGGCGGATCTCGTTCAGCACCTTGTCGACGATGGCCGCGTCCTTTTCGGAGAGCTGCAGCCGGTCGAAGAAGGTCTCGGACTCGCGCACGGTGAG
The DNA here is from genome assembly GCA_963709325.1 of uncultured Acidobacteriota bacterium. Lineage (GTDB taxonomy): Bacteria > Acidobacteriota > Vicinamibacteria > Vicinamibacterales > UBA2999 > VFZN01. The sequence continues at coordinate 450,979 of CAVPVV010000004.1, forward strand.
CGCGGACACCTTGTCGATGGTCAAATCGCCGACCCGGACGTCGCGCGCTTCGCGCCGCAGCCGCGTGCCGCCGCAGTCCGGGCACGTCAGGTAGCCGCGGTAGCGGCTCAGAAACACCCGAACGTGGACCTTGTACTTCTTCCGCTCGAGCCACTGGAAGAACCCGCGGATGCCCTCGTAGTCATCATCATCGCCCTCGACGACGAGGCGGCGCTCGTCAGGGGTGAGATCGCGCCACGGCACGTCGAGCCGGACGTTGCTCTGCTTCGCCATCCGCTTCAGCGAGGCGAGACTCGAACGGTAGTGCGGCTTGGTCCACGGCTCGATGGCTCCCTGGTTGATCGACTTGGCGGGATCCGGCACGACCAGGTCGAGATCCAGCTCGATGACGTTGCCAAAGCCGTGGCAGGTCGGGCAGGCGCCGAACGGGTTGTTGAACGAGAAGAGCCTCGGCTGCGGGTCTTCGTAGGTGATGCCGCAGGTCCGGCACTCGAACCGCTCGGAGAACTCGTGCCGCCGGATCGGCGCGCCGTCGCCCGTCACCTCCACCGCCCACGCTGCGCCGCCGCTTTCGTGGTACGAGGTTTCGATCGAGTCGGTGAGTCGCGAGCGAAGGTCGCCCTCGATGCGCAGGCGATCCACGACGACGCCGATAATGCTCCGCGCCTTGAGTGCGTCGGGCGGCAGGTCGTCAATCGAAACGGTCTGACCGTCGAGCAGGACGCGCCCGAACCCTTTGCGTCGAAGCGTCTCGAGCTCGGACAGAGCTGGAGCCGCCATTGCCGCCGCCGCGCCTGCAGCCGGCCCCGGCCCGAACGGCAGTTCTTCTTCTCCGGGCTCCGCGGCGTCGTCGGCCGGAGCGTTCTTGAGGTCCACCAGCGGCAGGTCGTAGCCGACGAGCAGCCGCGTCCCTTCGGGCAGGCGCAGCAGCCGATCCGCGACCACCTCCGCGGTCTCGCGCACCACTGCCTGGCTGCATTGCCGGCAGATGGTCTTCCCGACGCGGGCGAACAGCAGCCGCATGTAGTCGTGAATCTCGGTGACCGTCCCGACCGTGGATCGCGGGTTCCGTACCGAGTTCTTCTGGCGGATGGCGATCGACGGGCTGATGTTGTCGATGCCGTCGACGTCCGGCTTCTCCATCCGCTCGAGGAACTGGCGGGCGTAGGCGGACAACGACTCGACGTAGCGGCGCTGGCCCTCGGCGTAGATGGTGTCGAAGGCGAGGGACGACTTGCCCGATCCGCTGACCCCGGTGATGACGATGAGCTTGCCGGTGGGCAGGGAAAGGGTGACGTTCTTGAGATTGTGCGTGCGGGCGCCGCGCACGACGATGGCGGAGCGATCGGAAGACACGGGCGGCATTGAATGGTTCTAGGACGCGGGTTTTCGGCGACGCCCTAAACATTCGATCCTACTCTGCCGCGGGCTGGCGTTCAAGCGGGGCTCGCTGCGGGCGGCATCTTGTCGGGCGGCCGTTTCCCCATCCCGATTTGCTCCCGCGAGGTTCGCCGGTGGCGGTCTCCGACACGCTTCCAGCGTGACCGGTACCGCGGGTGGCAGCGGGCGGGGACTCCGCCACGCGCGTGCCTCTCCGCGCTGTTGCACTCGCGGCACTGGCCGCACCCGCCGCACCCGGGTTGAGGCTGTGCTAACATCCAAGGCTCCCGCCTGCCTGGCCGGCGTAGCTCAGTTGGTAGAGCAGCTGATTCGTAATCAGCAGGTCGTCGGTTCAAGTCCGACTGCCGGCTCCAAAATCCTTAGTAAAAACGCGTGTCTCACTGAATACTCATTCAGTCGAGGCTGTTTACTGCCATTTGTACTGCCACCGGGACGGCTGCACCCGCCGACCTTCGCCCCTGCCTATCCGTTCAAGACCGCGTCCATGATCGCGGCCGCTTTCGTCGCGGTCTGCTTCACCAGATGCGCATACAAATCCGCCGTGACGCGTAGTTCGCAGTGGCCCAGCAACTTCGAGACTTCGACGAGTTCGACACCGCGTGCCAAAAGCAGTGACGCCGCCGGGTGCCGCAGATCGTGAACCGAACAGCATCTCGGCCTGTTTGTAGAACGCGATCGCCAAGTCGTTCTTGACGGCGGCGTTGCCGGGATCGTCGCGCACCTGCGTCTCAAGGCTACACCTTGCGCAATGAGCTTCGCCAGTGCCACAACTCAGTCAACCGCGAAAGTCGGCAGCATGTTCGCGAGCGGAGCGGCCGCCGTAGAACCTGGGCTGAGCTGTCACTCGCCATGGACAGCGTGGTAACGTCAACGTCGCAGATCATGGAGGACTGATGCCCGTTGCCGATCGATCGCGTGAGCAATGGCCAATCCTGCCACTCGAAGCGTGGGCCGACACCTGCACCACGCTGCATCTGTGGATGCAGATCGTCGGCAAGATCCGGCTTGCCGCGAGCCCGTGGGTGAATCACTGCTGGAATGCGACCCTCTACCCGACGGCGACGGGGTTGACCACATCGCTGATTCCGTATGGAGCACGGGCGTTCCAGATTGATTTCGATTTTCTCGCTCATCAGCTGATCGTGCAGGCGAGCGATGGTGGCAAGGCGGTTCTGGCGCTCCAGCCGCAGTCAGTGGCCACGTTCTACAGGCGTCTCATGCAGGAAATGGAAAGGCTCGAAGTTCGGGTGGCTCTGCACGGAAGCCCCAACGAGGTTGCCGACGCGATCCCCTTCGACCAGGATGAGACGCATGGTAGCTACGATCCGGAGTACGCCAACCGGTTCTGGCGAGTCCTCGTGCAAGCCAGTCGTGTCCTCAACGAGTTTCGCGCGCAGTTTATTGGCAAGTGCAGTCCGGTGCATTTCTTTTGGGGCGCGGCTGACTTGGCGGTTACGCGATTCTCCGGGCGACGAGCGCCCCGGCATCCCGGCGGAATCACAAATCTGCCAGACTGGGTGACGCGCGACGCCTATTCACACGAAGTGAGCAGCTGCGGGTTCTGGCCTGGTGGAGGTCCGATCCCTCACGCGGCGTTCTACGCCTACGCCTACCCGGAACCGCCTGGGTTCGCGCAGGCACGCGTCAAGCCGGCGGAGGCCTTCTACAGTGGCGATCTCCGGGAATTCATCCTCGCATACGATGTGGTACGACAGTCGAGCTCGCCGGACGAGACCTTGCTTGATTTTCTGCAGACGACGTATGAAGCCGCGGCCGATCTGGCGACTTGGGATCGCCGTGCCCTGGAGCGTGAGCACCATCCGAAGATAGGTGGTTAGTGTGAGTCACTCGCGACCAACCCTGGGGAGTGGATCGAGCACACCTTGGAGCGGTTCCTATACGCTATTGACTCCACCTGACATTCACAGCCCAACTCAACATCCGCACCACACTGGCATTCCCATGGGTGTCCGTGAACATGCCCGCGACAAGCGCCCCCCGCTCACGCGGATTATGACGAGGCGTCCATGATTCTCGTGACTGGCGGCACCGGCGCCATCGGGAGTGAACTCCTGCGATTGCTGTCTCACGCGGCGGTCCCCGCACGCGCCCTGACCCGCAACCTGCAAAAGGCGCAGACACTGCCTGGCATCACATGGGTCGTCGGCGATTTGGCTCGACCAGAAACGCTAGCAACGGCATTCGAGGGTGCCGAGACGGTATTCCTTCTCACACACTATCTCGAAGACATGGTGGAGTTGCAGCACAACGCCATTGCCGCGGCACGCGCCGCAGGCGTGACACACGTCGTGAAGGTTTCGGCCTTCGCCGCATCGGACCACTCCAATGCTCCCATCGGGCGATGGCAGTACCAGGTCGAGAAGGAACTGCAAGCGTCGGGGCTGGGTTGGACCATGCTCCGGCCTCACCACTTTATGCAGAACCTTCTCGCCCAGGCCGAGTACGTCATCAAGGACGGCGCGATCTATTCGCCTTCGGGTGACGGCAAAATTCCTTACATCGATGCGAAGGACATAGCCGCTGTCGCTTTCGTCACGCTCACTCAGCCGGGACATGTCGGGAAAAAATATGTGTTGACGGGAAGCGAAGCGATTTCCTATCGCCAAGCCGCGGAGATCATCGCCGCGGTCATCGGCAAGACAGTACGGTTTGTCGACGAGTCCCCAGAGGACGCGCGGGCACGCCGCATTCGAGAAGGCGTTCCGCCCGCCGTCATCGAAAGCGTTCTCGCAATCGGTGCCTATCAGCGCGCCGGCGGAAAAACCGTCACGATCACCACTACCGTCGCTGATCTCACCGGCCGGCCCCCGCGCACCGTCGCCGAGTTCGTTCAAGAGCACGCTGCAGTCTTCCGCGGTTAACGCGCCTGCATCGCCTGCCACACAAGAAGAGGCGAACCCGGCGTTGCGACAGTCGTGGACGATCTGGCGATGTGCTTTCAGGTCGCGAGACGATCACGACGCAATCGACACGGCCCGCGATCGACTGCACATTCGGGTAGCTGCGCAGTAGCAAGCGGTTACCCGAGACTGCTCGACTCGAATCCGGTTGACCGCGTTCCGAGGCGGTTGTACAACGGCCCCTTAGCCTCGCTGGGCGGACACCTCGCTCATGGCTAACGGTTCAAGTCGTTTAAGCGGAGGTGGATCTTGACAACACGCACAACAACGCTGGTTCCAGCCGGAACGTGGCAAGTTGATCCCGCACACTCGAGCGTTGAGTTCTCCGTCAAGCATATGGGGATTGCGAACGTTCGTGGCCGGTTCAGCGATTTTCAGGGAACCGTGGAGGTTGGAAAAGACGCGTGGAGCGCGAAGGCGCGCGGGACTATCAAAGTCGCGTCGATCGACACCGGCGAAGCACAGCGCGACACGCACCTGCGCTCCGCGGATTTCTTCGATGCCGATGCCTTCCCCGAGATCACCTTCGAGTCCACACGGGTCGAGCCCATCGACGATAACTCCTCGCGCGTATGGGGCAACCTCACCATGCACGGCGTCACTCACGAGGTCAAGCTAGACCTGATCTTGCAAGGCACCGATACCGATCCGTGGGGCAATGAGCGCGCCGGAGCGGAGATCCAAGGAATCCTGAGCCGCAAGGATTTCGATATGAAATTCAACCAGGCGCTCGGCAGTGGCAATCTGTTGGTCGGCGATAAGGTCCGGATCTCTCTCGACATCTCCGCCATCCTGAAGAAATAGCCACGGGAGTGCCTTCGCGACCCTGTCCAGAGAGCTGAAGGCGTACAGCGTCTGAGCTGACCCCTTACGCTGTGGTCAGGCGGGTCTGGATGTGGATCTCCGACATGAGTGTGCGGTGGACCGGACACTTGTTCGCGATGTCCAGCAGGCGCGCGCACTGCTCGTCACTCAGTGCGCCGCTGAATTCCACTTCGCGATCGACGTGGTCGAGCATTCCCACTTTCGTCTCGGCCGACTCGAAGGTCGTCGGTTCAAGTCTGACTGCCGGCTCCAAAATTCTTAAGAAAATCTCACGGTTTCGGCTCTCGCGCGATGGCGTGCGATGACCCGACACCCAAGTTGACACCCTAGCGGTCACGGTTTGATACGAACGCCGCATTTGGTTGCGTTCTGCAGGTTGCGCGCGAACGTGTCCGCGGTCCAAACGACGTCGCGCTCGTCTCGGACGTAGAGCGGGAGAGTGAGGTCAGTGAGATCGTTCCGCTTAGGCCCGGATCCAGGTTCATCGGTTGGTCATTCCAGACCCTCGAGATCGCAACCGTATAGAACAAGAGGCCGGACATGAAGTTCTTGAGGAAGGCGTTCGCTTTCAACGCCTCGTAGAGAGCTCGGTCGTCACCGACGACGGGAGGAGCGTCGTCCCCCGTTGCGGACGCTCGAGATCCTCAAGCTGCCGACGTAGGACTCCGGGTCGTTTCCGAGAGCAAGCTCCACGCCGCGGGCGAGGAGCAGCGACGCCGCGCTGTGGCGCAGATCGTGGAACCGGATGTGCGGCAGCTTCGCGGCCGTCAGGAGGCCGGCCAGGACCCGATTGACGTTGCGAGGGTGGGGAGGAAACCCGCCCCCACCTTTCGATCGAGCCCCCCGTGATGCGCACCTCGCCGGTCTCGAGATCGACGTGGTCCCACGTCAGCCCCGTCCCCTCGCCGAGTCGCAATCCGCACGAGAGCGCCACGCTGAAGAGCGCGTCGAGCCGATGGCCAGCGGCGGCGTTCAGGAGGGCCCGCGCCTGGTCAACGTCGAGTGGCGTGATCGGGCGCCGCGTCGCCTTCGGCACCTTGACTAGCATCGCGGCATTGATGGTCACGAGCTGCTGGCGCTGCGCATCCGAGAGCGCCGAGCGAAGCACCGCATGGGCAAGTTCGATCCGCCGCCGCGCGCCGTGGTCCTGCTTGTGCTGCGTAAGCCACCGCTGGACCAACTGCGGCGTCAACTGCTCGAGGCGCAGCGTCCCAAACGAAGGTTTCAGATAGAGGCTCAACCGGCCAAGAAGCACGACTGATCCGGTCCCTGCCCCCTCCCCTGTGAATCTGCCATGGTTCCCCGCCGGAGACGATGATGCGGATAGCCCGAAATAGCCGAGCTGGCGTATGCTCGTCTCTCGCATGCACATGAGCTTCCGGTCCAGGCTTCGGGTGGCGATCCCAGCGGCACTCCTCGTTGCCGTGCTGGCGCCAAGGCTGTCGTCCCAGGGCGCGGCCGCGACGGCCGCCGTAGACTTCGCTGCCGGGCGAAGCGTGAATTCGGCGTCTGGCCTGCTATTCGGGGTGACGCTGCCCATCCCGGCGGATCGGTTCTCGCCCCTTCAGCCGCGCTTCTGGCGATACAGCGACTACTTCTCGCCGTCCTCCCAGTACTACACGTGGACCGCGCTCGCCCAGGCGTTCCTGGCGCTCGCCCCCGGCGCCCGCCTCAACATGCTGCTGGCGCAGGACTGGGGCTTCCCGCTCGGCAACTGGAACGGCACCCATCAGCCGCCCTGGGAGAACTGGCCGGCCTACGAAGGCTACTTGACGAATCTTGCCCGGATGTTGAGGACCGCGGGGCTGAACGGCACCTTCGAGGTGTGGAACGAGCCAGACCAGCCGGATTTCTGGAACGGCACACGCGACCAATTCCACGAGCTGTATGCGCGCTCCTACACGATCCTGCGCGCGGAGCTCGGGCCCAACGCGGAGATTGCCGGGCCGAGCTTTGGCGCCTACAGTCACGCGGCGATGCAGGCCTTCCTCGAGTTCTGCCTGGCGCGCGGCTGCGAGGTCAATGCCATCACCTTCCACGCGGCCGACGATTCGCCGGCCGGCATCGCCGCGTTCGCGCCGAACGTGCAGGACGCGCGGACGGCGTTCGTCGACAATCCGCGCTACGCGCCGCTCCGGATCGGCCGCATCATCACCAACGAAATCGTCGGGTGGAACTACACGCGCCAGCCGGCCGGGACGCTTGCCTATTACGCGGCGTTCGAGGCCAGCGGCGCGGCCCATGCCGCCCGGGCCTGCTGGTCGGACCACACCGGCACTGGAGAATGCTTCAACGGCACGATGGACGGCCTTCTGACCGCCGGGACGTTCCAGCCGCGGTCGGTGTGGTGGGCGCACTCACTGTACTCGGCGGGCGTGCCCACGCGCGTCGCGGCGACGGCCAGCACGGCCAACCTGGTCGTGCTCGGCAGCGCCGGTTCCGCGCCGGCACCGCCGCAAGTGCTGATCGGACACGTGAACTTCGCGCGCACCATTGACAGGCAGCCGGCGACGCTCGTCGCGCAGCTGACGATGAATCACCTCTCCGCCCTGCCGGCGTTCGCCACGGCACGACGCGCAATGGTGGCGATCGAGTCGATTCCCGACAGCGGAGAAGCGGCGCTGGCCGGGCCGGTGGCCAGGGCGTCGTATCCGGCCAATGTCATTGCCGGTACGCTCGTCATCACCCTGCCGGCGATGCAGGTCGGCGAGGTGCTGCGGGTGACGCTGCAGCCGCTCGAAGGCGGGCCGCCCGACGCGCCAGAGGGCTTCCAGGCCCAGGTCGCCGACAACGCCGTTGCTCTGCGCTGGGCAGCGCCCACCTCGGGCCCCTCCGCCACCGGCTACGTGATCGACGCCGGCTCGGCGCCCGACACCGCCAACCTGCTGCAGTTGCCCCTGGGCGCGGTCACCAGCTTCGACGCGTCGGCCCCGACGGGTACCTATTACGTTCGAGTGAAATCGACCAATGCCTACGGAGCCGGCGCGCCGACCGCGTCGGTGAGAGTCGACGCAGGTTGTGCGGACCCGCCGGGACCGCCGGTTGGCCTGCAAGGACAGGTCGCGGGATCATCGGTCACGCTCGCCTGGCAGCGCGGCCCCGGCAACGTCGGGCGCTACGTGCTCGAGGCCGGGTCGGCGGCAGGACTAAGCAACGTCGCCGCGATGAGCCTGGCTCCCTCGGCGACGACCTTTGCGGCAACCGCGCCGCCGGGCACCTATTTCATTCGCGTTCGTGCGGCCAACAGCTGCGGCGTCGGCCCACCATCGACGGAGGTCTCGCTCGTGGTCGGCAGCGGGTCCGAGCTGCCGGGTGCGCCGGGCACGCCGTCGGCATCTGTGAACGGATCGACCGTGTCGCTCTCCTGGATGGCGCCGACGCTCGGCGGCACGCCGACCGCGTACCGGCTCGAGGCCGGCACGTCTCCGGGGCTGGCCAACGCGGCAGTCGTCGCTCTCGGTAGCACGCCGGCGTTCTCGGTCAGCGGCGTACCGCGAGGGACCTACTACGTGCGGGTTCGGGCGATGAACCCCGCTGGCGTGGGTCCGCCGTCGGGCGACGCGACGTTGATCGTGCCCTGACTGCGGCGCACCGGCTCGAATTCGTCGTACAGCGACGCGGCCAGCCGTTTCAGTCGTTGTAGACCGATCGATCGTCGGCCGAAATCCAGAGCACTACCGCCCTTCATCGGCGCGCAGAAATTTGTACCTGCAACGTACCTGCAGAACGCAGTCACACCGCACTAAATGTCGGGAGCGCAGATTCGTAATCAGCAGGTCGTCGGTTCAAGTCCGATCGCCGGCTCCAAAATCCTTAGAAAACTCGCATCGTTTGTAGTCGCGCGTTGTCAGATGTGATGACCTGACAACCAATCTGACAACCAAGCGGCTCCATCCGGATGCGATCGACCTCGCCTACAGACTTCACGACGGCCACTTCGTAGTCGTCCTCGACCCTAACGACCGACAGTTCGACCTTCGGACCTCTGGCCGACCAGTAGACGTAAGCGTTAGACGGGACGACGGCGAGCTTAGTACCTGGTGTGACCTGCTGCGCACGCGACAAATAGAGGTCTTCTGAGCGCAAAGCCACAGGCAACACCGGCCGGTCGCCCGACACCTCTTCATGAAGAAGATTCAGCGCGAAGGCATATTGCCAAGCTTCCCAGTAATCGCCGGTCACAACCGTGACGCCCTCTTGATACAACTCGATTCCGTGGCCTTCGGCCAACCTCGATACGAGGCGACGTCTGCCCGCATCAGGCCAATCCGGCCCTGACTGAAGCAGCACGAGAGCCGTCAACGCGATCACAGCCGGAGTCGCTACCGATGCAAGATGCCTGGCGAAGGCAACCAAGATGGCTCCGAGTAGCAAAGGTAGGGCTGGCGTGAGGTAACGTGGCTCGGCGCCGAAGAAAAGGATCATCACGAACCCGTAAACGCCACACCCCACCACAGCCGCGATCAGGCCCTGACGCGCCGTGGGATTGCCGCGCTCGAGCCTCAGCGCGAACAAGACGCCGGGTACCGTCAGCCAGACGGCGGGACCGAGAAATCGCTGGTAAGCCCCAGACCAGAATGCGATTGTCCGCGGAGTCACATCGGCTAGGGTGGCAAGGGTCACATGCGAGGTGTCGAGGCGGACTCCTGGTGCCACCTTCTGAAGAACCAGATGACCGGCAAGCGAGAGAATGGCTCCTGCCAACATCCAGACCGCATTGGAGCGAAGGCGCGGCATACCGGTCGCCACAATGAATACCGCAAGCATCAGCAGAGCGGTTCCAGCGTTTGTCCAGGCGCCGAGCAGCATCAGCAACGCCGCGCCGCCCCGCACCAGCCAGGACGAGTCAGAGCGCAGTAGGGCAAACGCCAGCGCGTAGAGCCCGAGCGCAGGGCTGTATGACTGGTTCGTGGTCAGCAGTTGAAGAGCCGTATTCGCGGCGGGCCACGCCAGCAGTAGAGACAGCAAAGCGATCGCGACGATCGCTGGCTGACGTCCCCCGCACCGTCGCGCCGCCAGGTAGGCGCCGACCAACAACAGGAACACACCGATCGCATTCTGCGCAATCAAGTTCCAGAAGCTGTTGCGAATCGGAAGCGCCAGGAGCGGCAGCAGCATCCCAAACCGGTCCTGTCCCCAGTAGAACGGCAGCCAGAAATCGAGACTCTCGAAAATGGGGATCAAAGAATCGGCGTTGTGGAGATTCAGCGTCCACCCGATCGCCACAACGAACGAGGTGACTGCGAGAAGACAGACCGCAAACAAGCTTTGACGCAGTGCGACCACAAGCCACAGCATAGCAACTGCCGGGCTGCTAGTGGTTCAAGACGGCCGCTCTCGCGGCTGTCTCCTTCTGCAAGTGCACATACAAATCTGCCGTCACTCGAAGCTCTGAATGGCCGAGTAGCTTGGACACCTCGACGAGTTCGATGCCGCGAGCCAGAAGCAGCGACGCCGCGCTGTGGCGCAAATTCGTGGAACCCTATGTGCGGCAGCTTTGCCGCCGTCAAGAGGCAAGCTAGAACGCGACTGACGTTCCGGGGATGGTGACCCCCGAGCCGCTTTGAAAGTAGCACGCGCCGGCTGTTCGCGGTCTTGAGGGTCTGTAGTACGAGCTGCTTTCCCACGGCCTGAAGCTGCTATTGATACGGAGCTCGCCAGTTTCAAGGTCGATGTCGCTCCAGGACAGGCCAGTCGCCTCGCCGAGTTCCGCACGCGAGCGCCAAGCCCAAGTTGCGAGATAATCGGGACTGTGAAACGCGCGATGAAGGTCGTTACGCTGCTCCTGTTGGGTGTGCTGATGGCGATGTGCTCGGCAGGCGCCACCCGGGGAGGCCAGTTGGTGTTTCTGACGCGGGAGGGCTGCGTTCAAACCGATCTGATGCGTGAACGCCTGGACGCCGCGCTTGTCAAAGCAGCGTGGCCGCCCACATATCAGGTGGTGGATCTCGCGTCACTCGGCCCCGATGATGCACGGCGGGGGTATCCGACGCCGACACTGCTCTGGAACGGGCGCGACGTCTACGGGATGCCAGCGCCGATTCCGCCGTTCCCCGAGCCCACCTGACGGACCTACGCGGGCGGAGTTCCGTCCACCGACAGCATCATCGAGAAGCTCGGCACCGCCAAAAACGGTTCGTAACATCTAACGCTTGAAAACAGCGTCCATCACCGTCGCGGTGGCCCCCGCAAATCAGTCGAAGCATGTCCGACGACGCGCCAGTGCATCTTGTTCCGTACGATCCTCATTGGCCGATCCGCTTCGAGGCTGAACGCGAGGTTCTTCTCAGTGCGATCGGCCTCTTTCTCGTGGGCGGGGCTGTTGAACACATCGGGAGCACGGCGGTTCCGGGCCTCGATGCCAAACCCGTGATCGACATCATGGCCGGCGTCGAGAGTCTCGACGCCGCGCGGCCGGCTTTGCTCGTCCTCGAGCGCCATCAGGTACTGCTACGCACCGTATCGAACCGACGTGATGCATTGGTTCTGCAAACCCTCACCGGCTCAGCGCACCTACCACTTGCACCTGGTCCCGTTCGGAAGCCCTCTCTGGATCGAGCGGCTGGCGTTTCGCGACTACCTGCGATCTCACCCCGATGTGGCCGATGAATATGCCGCGCTAAAGCGCCGGCTCGCTGAGACGCACCGGATTGACCGGGAGGCTTATACGAACGCGAAAGCGCCGTTCGTGCAGCGCGTGCTCGATTCTTGGCGGAGGACTGAGTGATGGATGCCGAGCCCGAGACGGCGCCCGGCGCGTTAGGAACGGGCCGAACCGCCCGCCGTGCGCTAAGCTCGTGAGTCTCGGGAGAACCGCCTCATGGATACCTCTAACCGTTTGTTCCCGGCCTGTCCGTCGTGCGGTGGCGAGGGCCGTCCGACCACGGTGACGGCCAGCGACCGCAAGCGCATGGTGACCTACGCCTGTCAGTCCTGCGGCCAGACCTGGACCATCACCAGCGACGATCCCGACATGATCTTCCCGGTGCGCAAGGACTAGGCCGCCACTGTGCGATCCACGCCCGTAGTAGTCTGATTGGCGATGCCACGAATCGCGATAGTTGCGGCGGCGCTGTGGGACTTGCGCGCCCTGTGTGAATCGCAGCTGCGCGCGATCACCGACGCGCAGAAGATCATCGACCACTATCGCGACACTTCGGACACGCAAACCGACGCCAAGGCGCGACTGCTGCAGGACCTGGCAAGCGTCGTTCAGGCGCACGCAGCCATTGCCGAGGCACTGAAGGACTACGAAAGTCTGGTTCTGCAGCTCCCCACCGACCTAGTACCGGCGCATCCGCCCGTAACCCAGAACCCGCCGCGGTAGCTGCAGGGACGGTTGGAAGTCGCGCGTACCTCGATTCTCGACGAGCAAGTTTCATCGTGCTGGGCCGGGCGGCTTTCAATCGGATAGTCACGCAGGCGGCACGGAAGTGCGCACGGGCGACGCGAGCGCCGGCACGGTATTCCAGCAGATGCCCGTTGCCGACGAACGCGTGGCTCGGGGGTCAGTCGTCGAACTGTCCCTGGCCCGGGCGCCTCTCGTCTCGGTGCCTGACCTCACGCAGCACACGCGGCGAGGCCGAGAGCCTCACGCAGGCGGTGCAGTTGACGATTGCCTTCGACGAAGACGCAGCGTCGCGGATGGCTCCCGACCGCGTCAGCCGCCAGGACCCGGCGGCTGGCGCTCCGTAGAGCCAGGCGCGACTGTGCGGGCGGCTCTGGCAACCGGCGTTCTGGTCCCGGCCGTGGTGACCTTGCCGATCACCTCGGCGCGGGCAAGATTGAAGTCAGCCGGTCTGCTGATCGACGAGAGCGGCGAGGTGATCGATGGCGTGGCCGAGTCGTCAGTGCTGCGACCCGAGTCGAACGCCCGCGTGGCCCTGGGGTCGCTCGTCCGACTCGTGATCGCCGTCCGTCGAACGGTTACGGTGCCCGATCTCACCGGCCGGAATCGCGACGGAGTGGAGCAACTCCTGACTCCGATCGCGCTCGTGGCCAGTTTCGAGGAAGTCACCGCGAGTGACGGCAACGCCGTGGCCGGCGCGGTGATTCGGCAGGACCCGCTCGCTGGCACCGTCGTCGGATCAGGCACTGCCGTCCGCATCTTTCTCGCACGAGCCGATCAGGGCGTGCCGCCACCTCCTCCGCAGCCCGTTCCGCCGACTCCTGCTCCTGCTCCGGCTCCTGTTCCGACTACTGATCCAGTTTCGCTCGCGAGGAGGACTCGCCTCGATCATGCCGTGGCTCGGGGGTATTGGTCTCTTCAGCGTGGTTGCATACCGCTTCATCAAAGCCAATCGCGCGAGCGTGGTCGAGCCACCTGCTCGCGCGTTCATGGATCAGGAGCCGCCCGACCCACCGCCAGTGACGCCACACGTAAACCTCGATCCCCACCTGGATCAGGTGACGTCGCGGCTCGAGGTCACGGGTCCCGGGCTCATCCAGTTCGAGGTCCGGATCCAGACCGGCCACGAGCTCAGCCAGCAATCGCTTTCCGTTGACGGCCCGCTGACCGGAGAGGAGCGACGAGTGTATGAGTAGCGGCGCGCATCACGCTCAAGGACTTCCTCGGGTGGAGCGAAGTCGATCTGGCGCCAGACCGTCTTTCCGGGCTGTCGGCGAGCGATGCGTATGCCCAAGTGCAGGCGCAGCTCAGTGCCCAGGCTGGCCCGGTGTGGCAGATCGTTCGCACGCCAAGTGCCAGGCTGTATCACGAAGCTCCTGGACATCGACGGCGTCGGGATTCTCGTGGAGGCCTGGAACAAGGCGCGGGAGCTGCGCAGAGTACCGCGACCCGGCGAAGTATCCGCCGGAGGACGTCGTCGTGGTCCCGTTGACGAAGCACAAGGTCGAGTCGAAGCATCACCCCTACCTCGAGCTCTCGGTCGACGGGAAGGCGCTCGGGCGGTTGCCGTTCGAGATCGATCTGGCGTTGACGCTGGAGGGTGTCGAGCTGACAATCCAGGGCGGCCGAATAAAGAAGATCAAGACGGGCAGGACGCTCGGCGTGGGCACGCTCAAATGCGGAGGGGCCGTCCTTCACAGTATCGACAGGAGGCTGGCTTCGTTGCCCGGTGTTATCGATCTCGGCGAGGGGTACCTTTATTCCGGCTTGACGTATCCTCGAGCTGGGGTGACGTGCTCGCGGGTAAGTGGTGCGTATTCGCCGAGGTTACTAACGATAGCATCCACGATTACGGCAGCGTCGGGCAGACTTACGCGCGCGACGAGCGAACCTACCGGAGCACCTGGCCGGCATCACCGCAGCAGATCGCGGACCTGCCGAACCACCGCCGCGGCATCACCGCGGCGCCTCCTCCGACTCCGTTACCAACCGCGGGACCGACCTCAGCATGCAGCGGACCTTATCCAGCAGTCACCCGGCCCGGCGTCGCCGAAGTGGGGAGAGACACGCGCGATGACCCGGACGCGCCGGAGCGCCTCTCAGGGTACGTGATCAGGGAGCGGGATCGCGGTCACGGAACCGCGGCATCACGAAAACCAAAGCCGCGGGCTCACGTCACCGATCCGCCGCATATGCCTTTTTGGCGCCGCTCAACCGCCTGCCGATCAATTACTTGCAGGTCCGCGCCACTGCTGACGTAAGTCCGGAGGGTCGGGACCGCAGGTCCGCGGGTTGCTGCACCGAGGTCCACACCCTGGTCGCACACGGTCCGTCGGATCCTGAGGTCCCTCGCGCAGGTGCTTCACCTTCATGCGGCACCTGCAGGCTGTTGGCCGTCTGCGTCGCGGCCCTTGCCGGCTCGCCACGCGACGCAGGCCGCTCACCTGTGGCGGTAAGCCAGTCGGGTCCTGGCGGGGTCAGTACCAGGTCCGTCCATCTGATCCGTGCGCTCTCCGACGCAGTCCGATCGCACGAGGTACCAAACCTTGCCGGATGCTGCGCCATTGTCGCGGGGGACGACACCTCAGCGAGACCGATCGCGCACCTCCGCTCGCACCTCGACGCGGGGCGCGGCCGGATCCACGACAGCGACGTCGAAAGGTTCGATGCGCGTCCCCGTCGGTGTGATCGTGCTGGCACTCTCGGCCGTCGCGTGGAGTCAGTCGCAGCCGGTGACCTGGCTGATCCTCATCGACGACCTGCACCTGCAGTTCGCCCTGGCCACCGCCGATGCCCTGCTTGGCGAGGCTCCGGCCGGCGGTCGTTCTGCCCTGATCTACCTCTCCAATGGGTATCTCGCCGAGGCGCCCGCCGCCGATCGCCTTTCCAGGCTCGCGGCCGCGGCCGCCGCCGAGGACGTCCGCATCTTCCCCGTCACGTTCAGGCGTGTCGAATACGACCCGATGCGCACGCCAACGATCTCGCTTGAACAGTGGCAGGCGCTCATGAACGAAACCGCCGGCAGCCTCGCGATCCTGGCGAACAAGACTGGCGGCCGCGTCGTTCCGGACCCGCTCGATGGCGGATTGGCCGGCATCCTCCAGTTGGTTGGGAAATGAGCGTGGCCACGCCTGGCGCTCAACCTCGCGGTGGCACCGGCCGATACAACCGCTATGCCCCTCCTCGTCGATTTTCCGCACGGCCAACCCGAGGACGAACCGTCCGCGCCGCAAGTGCTCGCCCGGTTGCTGTCGCTGGTCGCCGCACTCGCCCTGGTCGGCTGGTTCGTGTTCGGGCGTTGAGCCCACGGCGCACGATGCGTGTCGGGCCGGCCCCGATCCTGTCTACAATCGCCCTTCAGAGGTAGCTATGCAGCGACGGATCGACAGGCGCCGCTTCCTGGGGAGCGCAGCGGCGCTCGCCACGCTCGGTGCTTTGAACGGCTGCCGGCTGGCGCCCGACGGCAGCCGGCCGGATGGCAGGCCGCGGCTGCAGCTGACACCGCTGCGCGCCAGCGTGGATCGCATCACCCGGATCACCGTGTGCACCCGTCCCTTCCGCGCCGCCGGCCCGCGATTCGACGTGGAAAAGATTGGCGCCAAGACCGTCGTCCACAACTACGGCCACGGCGGCAGCGGCTGGTCGCTGTCGTGGGGCTCCGGCGCCATCGCCACCGCCAACGCGATGGCCACCGGCGAGCGCGACATCGCGGTGATCGGCTGCGGCGCGCTCGGGATGACGACGGCGCTGCTGCTGCAGCGGGCCGGCGCGCGCGTGACCATCTACGCGAAGGACCTCCCTCCCAACGTGCGCTCCGCCTACGCCACCGGACTCTACACGCCGGATTCGCGCATCTGTCTCGAAGAGCACGCAACGCCCGCGTTCAAGCAGGCATGGGCGCAGATGGCACGCCAGTCGTTTCAAAGCTATCTGGGTTTCCTTGGCTATCCAGGCACGCCGGTGGAGTTCATCGACAACTACGCGGTGTTCGACCAACCACCGGGAGGGCCCTCCCGCACACCGCCAGACGGGCGGCCGGCGTTTGCGGAACTGCAGGCGGAGCTGATCCCCGATCTGATGCCGCGTCCGGATCAATTCGGGCCGGGCCAGCACTCGCTGGGCCAGCGGCACCTGGTGCGTGGATCGCAGCTCATGTTCAACCTGGCGTCGTACACGCACACACTGTTGACCGAGTTCAACGCGAACGGCGGCCGGATCGAGATCACCGAGTTTCACACGCCGGCCGACTTCGTTCGATTGAAGGAGAAGACGCTGGTCAACGCGACCGGTTACGGCGCTCGCGCGCTCGTCGGCGATCAGTCGCTCGTTCCGGTCCGCGGCCAGCTGGCGCGAACCATTCCTGAGCCGGGTGTGAACTACGGGCTGTTCTACCGCAATGTCGGCTTCGTCCCGCGCCGCGACGGGCTGGTCTTTCAAGTCGCGGGCGATAGTGACTACTACGGTTACGAAGACGACTCCGAGGCGCCCAATCGAGACGAAGCCGAGCACGCCGTGAACACGATCACCTCGCTGTTCGCGTAGCTCAGTCGTCACCGGCTGCGCGCCGGACCGCGGTCACCACCTCGTTCATGTCATACGGCTTGCCGAAGATCTCGATCACCGGTTCACCGCTCGCGACGAATTCGCGCAGCCGCTTTTCGTTGGTCGTCGTGATGACAACCGGCCGCCCCTTGAAGGCCCCGGAGGTTCTCAGGCCCTCGAGATAACGCCAGTTGATGTCGTAGGGCGGCTGGACGTCGTAGACGATCACGGCCGGGTCATGCGCGTCGACAACGCCCTGAAGGTTGACGTCGCCGCGGCGGGCTTCGTCTGCCTGCGCCGAGATGACCGCCCAGCCGTCCTGCTCCAGGTACATTCGGAACAGCTCGACCATGTCTTGCATGCCGTTCATCACGAGCACGAAGCGCGGCCGCCCGGCCATGGCTCAACGCCCCTTGTCTTTGTTCCTCCTGTCGGGCCGGACAGCCCGCTTTGTGGCATTCGAGGGATCAACTGGGCGCCGGACGGCTTCGCTGCGGCTGAATTCGATCATGAATCCGCCTATAAACAAGCTCCATGCCAGTGCGTCAGCGGCTCTGCTGGCTCGCTCGGGCCGGCTGCCAGTTCGCGATCACCGTGATCGGCGCTGAGTTCTGGTCCTCGGCGCTGACGTTCACGAGAAAACGCTGCCCGTCGCGCGTAACCAGGTATTGATTGCGCCGATCGACGAACGAGGCCGTTATTCCGGTATTGAAGAGCGCATGCGGCGGACCGGTTTCGATGGCTCCTGCCCGCACCGTCACGGCCGCCGCCATCAGGTTCCCGTCCGGCGCGAGGTAGAACAGCTCGCGCCCGTCGCGCCCCCAGCGCGGTTGCGCACCGCCGCTGGTGGACACCTGCCACCGCCGTCCAGCGCCGGACGCGGGGCTGACGTAGACCTCGTAGCTACCCGATTCAATGGCGGCGTAGGCCATCCACCGTGCATCGATGGAGAACTGTGCCTGCTGTGAGGCGGCGGGACCAGGAGTCGGCCGCCAGAGACGAGAATCCCCTCGCGGCTGCATCGGCAGAATCCACCAGCGCATCTGATCACTAACGTCCGCGGAATACAGCAATTGGCGTCCGTCGCTCGACCAGTCCACCGGCATCAACCGAACTCGGTCTGTCGCCGCGAGAAGAAGCTCCCCGGTGCCGGATCCGTCCGCGTCGACCTCGTAGAGATCAATGCCTCCCCGCCGGTTCGAGCTGAAGACGATCCGGCTGCCGTCGGGCGACCAGACCGGCATGTGCGCACCGGTGTTGTCGGCAACCAGCCGAGAAGTGAGCCCGCGGCGCTCGTCCACCACCCAGATGGTGTGCCGCCCCGTCGTCGGGTCCGTCCTCTCCACGGCGATCCGCTGTTCGTCGGGTGAGAGCCAGGGATTCTGGTAATCGCCAGGCGGCGCCTTTACCTCGGTGACGTTCCCGCGGCGATCGAACCAGAGCAGACGCCCTTCGGGACTGGCGCTGCGATATGCGACGACTGGCGGATCGCCGCCGGCAGCGAATGCGCCACCCGAGCGCAGCGGGCTGTCCTCGGCAATCGCAGTTGCGACGGTGACCGGCTCGCCGGTGACGCGACCGCGAACCAGATCGTAGGGACGCGCGATGAGCCTGCCGCGCTCCACCGAGAGAATGTGGCCGGCAACAATCGCGGGATGCGATTCCGCGGTGAACAGCCGCTGGGTTGCGGGCGAGCCCAGCGCCCCCTGGAACATCGCAGTGGGAACACCTGGGTCGGAGGTTCGCCCCAGGTACAGAAAGCGTCGCCCATCCGGTAAGAGGACCGGCCACGCGTGCGTAACTTCCGCCAGCGCCGGATCCCGGACCGTGACCGCTTGCGGCTGGCCCCCTGTATCGGGCACCCGCCGCAGTGCTTCTCCGAAGGAGCTGAACAGAATCGTACCGCTCGGACTCCAGCTTCCACCCTGCCCCCCGAGACCGATCGGGCACAGGACCTGAGCGCGTCCGCCAGCCGCAGGAATTCTGCGCAATGTGCCATTCCCGAAGAACCCAAGCGACTCACCGTCCGGCGACCAGAATGGGTACGACGCATCGTCGGTACCCTCCACGACGTGCGCGTCGATCGCATCGAACTCGCGGATCCACAGGCGGCGGATGCCGTCGGCTGAAAGCGCGACGAACACGAGTCGCCGGCCGTCGGGCGCAACCGCCATCTCGGCTGCGCCTCGTGGGAATCTCGTGCCCGCGGGCGGATACACCGAGAACGTCACTGGCTCCGCGGTTCGCGGCGTGTTCCCGGACCACAACATCGCAGCGCCAGCGGCAAGCGCGAGTACGGCCGCGAGTCCCCACCCGAGCAGCCGCCCGCGCAGTGAGCCATGCGTTGTCGGTGTTGCTGCTGGCGACGTGTGGACGCGGGCCCACGTCAAGGCGCGATGAAGGTCCCGCGCCGTCTGAAAACGATCGTCGGGATCCCTCGCCAGGCAGGTGCTGACGATACGGTCGACAACCGGTGGCGTGCCTGGCTGGCTTTCGGCAAGTGGTGCCAGCGGCTGTTCGGGAACCGCGCCCATCTCCCCCGGATCGCCGGCGTGCTCGAACGGCCGGTGGCCCGCAATCGACTCGTAGAGCACAGCGCCCAGCGCGAAAAGGTCGCTGCGAGCGTCCACGTCTCCGCTATCTATCTGCTCCGGAGCCATGTATCCGATCGTGCCGACGAATGCGCCGGCCCTCGTCAGCGGCTTCGACGGAGTCGCCTCTCGCGAGCCGAGAGGAGGGGCGGACGCCTCTCCCGATCGGAAACCGGACGTCGCCAGGCCGAAGTCCAGGAGCTTAGCAATCGGTGGTCCCGAACCGCCGGACCGCCGCACCAGGAAGATGTTGGCCGGCGTGAGGTCGCGGTGAACGATACCGGCGCAGTGCGCACAGTCGAGGGCCGACGCAATCTGGATGGCAACCTCGATCGCCTCCGTCCACGGCAACGGCCCGCGGGCCAGGCGTCGAGCCAGCGTGTCGCCAACCAGGCGTTCCATCACCAGGTAGTCCACGAGGCCGTCGTGTCCGACGTCGTGGAGCGTGCAGATGTGGGGATGGTTGAGGCGCGCAACGGCACGCGCTTCCCTCTCGAATCGATCGCGCCCCGACCCCGAACCACACAGGCGCAGCACCTTGATGGCAACCGTCCTGTCCAGTCGCGTGTCCCACGCTTCGTAAACGTCGCCCATGCCGCCGCAACCAAGTGGGGCCCTGATCTCGTAAGCCCCCATGCGCTCACCGGCGTGGAACTGGCGAACCTCCACCGCGGTGACGTCGGTCCCGAGGCCCGACAGCGCGGCGAGCATCTCGTCGGCCGGACGCTCGGCGAACTCCCTGGCGGCGGCGTGCGCGGCCAGCAGCCCTTCGACTTCGGCAAGCAGCTGCGGATTGCCTCCGCACAGCTCGGTGGCACGCGAGGCGCGCGCCGCCGGCTCCATCTCCAATACCGCCTGAAAGACCTCCTTGACTCGTCTCCAGTCCTGGGCGCTCATGTCTCGGCACCATCACGTTCGAGGCGTCGTCTCGTGGCGGCCGATGGTCATCCGCCGATACAGCCACGCGCGCGCCGTCTGCCAGTCGCGGGTGACCGTCGCCCGTGACAGCGACAGCACGCGGGCCACCTCCTGCTCGGAGAGACCGCCAAAATATCGGAGCTCCGTTACCTGCGCCAGACGAGCGTCAACGGTCGTCAGCTCGGTGAGCGCCTCGTCAAGCGCAAGCAGATCGACCGGCGCAGGCGGGGGGGCCACCAGCCGCTCGTCGAGCGATACCTTCAACTGCGGGCGCGGGCGCTTCTGGGCGCTGCGAGCACGAGCATGGTCGACAAGGATCCGCCGCATCATCTGCGATGCGACGCAAAAAAAATGTGCGCGATTCTTCCAGCTCACCCGTGCCTCGCCGGCAAGCCGGAGGTAGGCCTCATGGACGAGGGCGGTGGGCTGCAGGGTGTGGTCCTTGCGCTCGCGGCGGAGGTGGCCGGCGGCCCGCCGTCGCAGCTCGGCATACACGAGGGGCAGCAAAGCGTCTCGCGCCTCGAGATCGCCGCCGCCCCAGGCCCTCAGGAGCCCGCTGACCGCAGTCGGAGGCGACGCATGGTCCCGAGTGCCCAGAGGCTGTCCACCCATGGCCGGTCCACGTTAGATCGGCGCTGCACCGTCGTCAACCGCCGCCCGTGACGCAATTCGCGGCCGGTTTCCGCTTCTCCAGCAAGGAGGTGATTATGCGTACGCAATGGCAGATTCCCGGGATCCTGCTGCTGATCCTCGTCAGCGTCTCGACCGATCTCAACGCCCGACGGGAAAGCGGGCCGGTGAACGGCACGATCTGGGTGGCCAATCGCGGCGCGAACACCGTCCGGGCGATCGACGCCGACACGCTCGAGCCAGTGTGGACCATCCCGATGGCGGCGAACTCGCAGCCCGGCGATCTCGCCATCGCCAAGCACAAGGTCTACGTCGCGGAAGAGTTCGGAACGCCTCCCGCCATAGCGATCATCGACGCGAGCTCAGGCGCGCTGCTGTCGCGCATCGTGCTGCCGGCCAATTCGCGTCCCCACCACGTGCACGCCAGCCAGGGCGGGAACTTCGTTGCCGCCGGCCTCTACGGCACCGACACCGTGGCCGTCGTCGACACGCATACGGACGCTCTCGTCGGCATCTGGGACAGCAACCCGAACGGAACCGACGCGCGCGTCCACGCCGCGGTGTTTTCCAATGACGAGCACACGCTCTATCTTGCGAGCGACACCACGGGAGAGATCATCGCGATGGACCCGTTGTCAGGCACGGTGTACTGGCGGCTTGGCGTGCCGGCCGCTCACGAGATGGCCATCACGAACAACCAGAGGCTGCTGGTCGTGAGCCGCCGAACGGCCGATCGGCTTGCCGTGATTAACCTCGAAAAAGACCCAACAGTGATGCCTGCTCCCTATGTGGACGTTCTGTCGCTGCCCAGGCCCGACACGCTGCGCTTCTCGGCCGACGAGGCCCTGCTCACCGTCGGCCTTCGGGCCACTCCCGGTCCCGCCAAGCTCGCGGTCGTTGACACCCGTACCGGCCACGTGGACCTCGTCACGCTCGGGCCGCCGGCCGAGACCACTACGGTTGGCGGTCACCAGTGGACGTCACCCGATGGCCGCTACACGCTGGCTTCGTACGAGGGAGGTTCCAGTCCAGGAGTCGCCATCATCGACCACAAGGCGGGCAACCGGGTGATCGGCACAATCAGCTACCCGGGCCGGCCTCACGGCGTTGAACACACTCGACCATAGGCCCGGGGCAAGGCTATGCCGAGCTGATCAAATCACCGGGCTCGACGCGCGCACCGCCGGCTCAATGGAGCGCGACCAGTGTCGGGCAAGCCTGCTGCAGCCTGATCACCACCCCCGACATGCCGGCCAGCCTGAACGAGGCGACGGCCGGCGCGCCGTGACTCGGCCTGAACTCGAAGCGCAGCCGCCGCGCCTTCATCGCCTTGCGGAGAAATGCCTCGGGTTCCGCCGTGAAGAGCGTCTGCGGATCGGCGTCCGACTCCGACCAGACCGCGTATGGCTGCGCCGGCCCGTCGTCCCACTGCACCCGGTTGCCCGTCCCTGACGCGATCACCTTCGTGTCGACGTAGACGTCGAACACCTCACTGCGGCAGCGCAGCACCAGCTCGGGATGGTCAGCGCCAGCCACCGACGCATCGGCAGAAAGCCGGGCCGTGAGAGTCGGCCGCGCGCTCGCGTCCGGCGAGGAGCCGCTTATCGCCCACATCCCGGTAAGGCCGCCAGGCATTCTCACGGCGTTTCCCGCTCCGCCGCGCTGGGCGGATGCGCTGCAGGTCAGCCCGACAATCGCTGACAACGCAAACCACCACCAACGGGAGTGCATGAGGGGGCCTTCTGAAAAGTTGAACTGGAGCGGCAGCAGTATGGCGATGGATGCGCCCGACGTCAATGGTCGAGTTGTCTCCGCCCGCTAGCGCCCGGCCCCCTTGTAACGATCGGATCAGTCTTCCTTCCAGGGATTGGTCGCGAAAATCGCCAGCTCGGTCCATAGCACGCGCTGTGGTAACGACACGCCGGCCAGGATCGTTGCCGCGATGTCGTCCGCGTAGAGCTTGTTCGGGTTGTTGCGCCCGGTTCGGCCGCCGAAATTCGTCTGCACCTCGGATGGGCAGATGCAGGTCACGCGGATGTTCTTCGGCCTGAGCTCCGCCTGCCAGCACTGAGTGATGCCGCGCACCGCCCACTTGCTCGCGGCGTACGAGGTGGCGCCGGCCGCCCCCTTCATGCCCGACGTCGACGCGATGTTCACGATGTCGCCGAAGGCCTGCGCTTTCATGTGCGGTGCAACGCGGTTGGTAAGGTCCACCAGGCCGAACACGTTGGTGTCGAACATCTCGCGCATCTTCGCGATGTCCATCTCACCAATGTCGGCGCGATACGCGTAGCCGGCGTTGTTCACCAGCACGTCGATCCCGCCCATCCGCTTCAGCGCCTCGTCAACCGTGCGTGCGTTGTCCTCAGCGACAGTCACGTTGGCCTGGATTCCGTGCGCGCCGCTCTTCGCCGCCAGCGCGTCGATCCGGGCCCGGTCGCGGCCAGTGAAAACCACCTGGTGGCCCGCCGCCCGCGCCTGCTCCACCACCGCTGCCCCAATCCCCTGGCTTGCGCCGGTCACAAGAAATCGTCGTGTGCTCATGGATAAATTCTAGCGTCTATACTCTCGGGCAAGGCCCACCCATGCGACGTTTCCCACTCGTATTCGTACTCGCGCTCGCCGCTGGCGTCGTCATTCATGCACAGCCGGCTCAACCGCCGACGCCGCTCGTCAGGGAGGGCGTGACGACGAAGGTCGCGCCCCACACCTACGTCATCCCCGACGCCAACGTCGGCCTCGTCCCGAACGTCGGCATCGTCGTCGGCTCACGCGCGACGCTGGTGATCGACACCGGCCTCGGCCCGACGAACGGAGAGGCGGTTCTGCGTGAGGTTCGCAAGGTCAGCCAGCACAGCGAGCTGTACCTGGCGACCACACACTTCCACCCCGAGCACGACCTCGGCGCGTCGGCGTTCCCGCCGACGACGAAGATGATTCGGGCTCAGGCCCAGGTGCAGGACATCCAGGAGTTCAACCTGGAACTGGCCGACACGTTCAGCAAGCGCTCGCCGGCCATCGCCGATCTGCTTGCCGGCGCCACCTATCGAAAGGCAGACGTCGTCTTCGATCGCGACTACCGCCTCGATCTCGGCGGTGTCCACGTCGCGATGCGCGCGGTGGGACCCACCCACACAAGGGGGGACACGATCTTCTTCGTCGAAGAGGATCGAGTGCTGTTTTCAGGCGATGTCGCGATGCCGGCGCTGCCGGCGATGATCAGCCCATCGTCCAGCGTGCGCACCTGGCTCGAAGCGCTGGCCACGCTCTCGGCGCTCAAGCCAGCACGCGTGGTTCCCAGCCATGGCGACATGGGCGACAGCCGCATGATCGACGACTACCGCAGCTACCTCGAGGATCTCCAGCGTCGCGCTCGCGAGCTGAAGGCGAAAGGCGTCGGCCAGGATGAAGCGGCGGACACGATCACGAAGGCGATGCAGCCTGCGTACGAAGGGCGCCAGCCGGCACGGATTACTGCCGCGGCACGCATCGCCTGGGCCGAAGCAGCTCGCTAGGGCGGCGGCCGCCTTGCCGCGGTCGAGATCC
Organism: uncultured Acidobacteriota bacterium; assembly: GCA_963709325.1. Lineage (GTDB taxonomy): Bacteria > Acidobacteriota > Vicinamibacteria > Vicinamibacterales > UBA2999 > VFZN01. The sequence goes on from CAVPVV010000004.1 coordinate 475,701, forward strand.
GGAGGACGACGAACTCCGCTGGCTTCAGCGGCGCGAAGCCAACCTCCGCCACCAACCGCCCGGCGTCGATGTCATCCTGCGACATCGTTCCGGCGCCGCATCGGACAAAGCAGGCGTCTCGGGAGGTCCGTCCCTGGAACGCGCCAGCACTGAAGAGGCCCAGGAGAAAGGTGCCAACGACGTTACGAACGTCACGCCAGAGCGGCTCGGCGTTCGGCTCGAAGGCAGCCCACGCGGTGCTCTGGAGAATCGATGATTCGATGAACAGCGCGAGGCGCCGTACCGGGAGGTACTTCCAGTCGGAGGCCAGCGTGTCGTCGCCGGCGAGCGTGCGTGCCCCCCACACGACGGGACCGATCCCGTCGAACGACCTGAGGACGTTGATGCCGGCCCGATTCATTGCATCTTGATCGGCATGGGTCGCGCCGGAAGCGAGGCCGCTAAGCCCAACGACCGTTGCGTCTCTCCCCGCCGGCGCCTTCCAGACACGACGGGCGGTGTCCACTCGCGCGATCACTCCGGCCACGGCACCGGATGGCGCAACCGTCGTCGTTCCACCCGCCGATGCTGAAACGTACAGCCACGGCCAGTAGATCGCTACGTTCGAGTCTGGCGGTAATCCCCACTCGGCGCTTCTGATCCCGGTGACGACATCGTCCCCACTGGACCAGGCCGCAAGCGGATCGGTCACGAATATCGCCCGATGTTCGCGGCAGAGCGCTGCCGCCGCCCGCCGCGTTCGAGCGCTGACGTCGCCGTCACGCCAGGCCGTGTAGGGCGGCACGCACAGCAGGTTGAAGGTGGTGTCCCGCAGTGCCCAGAGGCCTTGGCCCAGCGGCTCGAGGCCCGGCATGGACACCTCGTCGTCCGGGGCGCCGCTGCCGATGCGGACCACACGGGCGACTGTGCCTCCATTGGCAAAGAAGAGCGACACGGCAATCGCCAGCGGTGAGTCCACGACCGGCGAAAAGGTGCGGACGAACTCAGCGTGGCTGGTGATCACTACCGGCGTGTTCTCGGGTCCGGCAGGCAGAGGACCGACGAACGCCGCAATCGATGTCGATGCGGCGCTGATTGGGAGCGGCGGCACGCCGCTCAGCGTAACACCAACGATTTTCTTTGGGCTCCGCGATGACATCGTGTCAAGCTCGCCATCCATGCGTCGTTTCGTCGCTTTTATCGGTGTGCTCTCGTTCACGGCCGGCGCGTCGATCATTTCGGCTCAGAGCAAGCCTGCGCTTGAACCGGATCCGCCCAAGGTCTGTGACAGCTGCGACGAGTGGAACAAGGACCAGCCAGGCAGCAAGGTCTTCGGCAACACCTACAACGTCGGCCCGGAAGGTCTGTCCGCCGTACTGATCACGTCGCCCGACGGACACATCCTGCTCGACGGTGCGCTCCCGCAATCCGCCGCGATCATCGACCGCAACATCCGCGCGCTCGGGTTCAAGACCGAAGACATCCGCTACATCCTGAACTCGCACGGCCACTACGATCACGCGGGCGGCATCGCCGCGCTGCAGCGCGCCAGCGGCGCCAGGGTGGCGGCGAGCGCGTCCGCAGCCAGGGCGCTCCAGGCCGGCGAGAACACCGAGGACGACCCGCAGTACGGATTCGGCCGCAAATCGAACGAGTTCCCGCCGGTCAAGAACGTTCAGGTCGTAAAGGACGGTGAAGTGATCAAGGTCGGGTCGCTCGCAGTCACGGCTCACCTCACGCCCGGGCACACGCCCGGGGCGACGACGTGGAGCTGGCGATCGTGTGAAGGCGCGGTCTGCAAGGACATCGTCTATGCCGACAGCCTCAGCGCGGTCTCTGCGCCGGGGTTTCTGTTCTCCGCGGATCCTGAGCGGGTCGCCGCCTTCCGTCGGAGCATCGATACGCTGGCCGCGCTCCCCTGCGACGTCCTGATCGCACTGCACCCGGCCATGGGCAAGGGGAAGACGTGCGCGACCTTTGCGGAAGCGGCTCGCGATGGTCTGACCCGACGGCTCGCCGAGGAACGAAAGCGCCCCTGAGCGCGGAAGTTCAAACGTGACACCCGCGCACCGCAGGATCATCGTCAACATCGGGACGAGCGCGGACGGCTTCATCGCTCGGCCTGATGGCAATCTCGATTGGCTGACCGACCGGCCGACGCCGAAGGGTTTCTACGGCTTGCCGGAATTCGAGCGCTCGATCGACGCCAAGATCCTCGGGCGCAAGACGTTCGAAGGGAGCCTGGAGCTGGGCGCGCACTTCTCCGAGCAGTCCGCGCACTACGTGTTCTCCCGACGGCCGCCCCCTCCGTCGGTGCCCCCGGGGGTGCACTTCGTCACCGAACCAATCCGCGAGTTCGCCGACAGACTTCGCGGGCAGCCGGGGAAAGACATCTGGATGATGGGCGGCGGCGGGATCATCGGGGCCTTCGTGGACGAGGGCGCGATCGACGAGTTCATCATCACCGTCGTGCCCGTCTTCATCGGCGAAGGCATCCCTCTCCTTGCGGCGAGGCATCGCCACGTCGCACTCGCGCTGCGGGACGTCCGGCAGTTCCCTGACGGCGTCGTTCAACTGCACTACGGCGTCCAGCGGGCGAAGGCCTGACGAGCAATCGAGAGGGATCAGACGGTACCGGGCCGCCTGCTAGTCCGCGGGCTCCGAGCGCAGGAACACACGCAGCCGTTCCAGCTCGGCGTCGAGCTCGTGGCGATACTGGCGCGACCGTGGCGCTCGACCCTGGACATACCCGGCGTCCACTGTGATGTCGCCGTCCCGCCTCGACACGTTTGCCCAGCCGAGAATCTCGTCGCGCCACAGGATCGGCAGCGCGTAGTACCCGTACTGCCGCTTCGCGGCCGGCGTGTAGGCCTCGAAGCGATAGGGCCATCCCCACAATATGTCGAACCGTCGTCGATCCCAGACGATCGGGTCGAAGGGCGCGAGGAGCCGCACGCGCTCGTCGATGGCGCCATCCAGCGGTTCGTCCGGGAAGTACCAGTCCACGCCGTCGACACGGGCGTGTCGCAACCGGTGCTTGAGCCGGGCCCGCGATCGACCCACGTCGCCTTCCCACTGCGGCGTGGCAATCCGCATCCGGTTCGCGAGCCACGACAGCGTCGCCGACGGCAGCGGCGCGTACTTCTCCACCAGCACCATCAGCAGGGCATCGAGCCGCGCGCGCCGTTCAGCGATCGGGAGCGGATCCGTGGTGTGAGTCTGTGCTTCGTACTGCCGGATGCCGCCGTCGCGTCCCGCCACCCTCAGCAGCCCGCGGTAGTGAAGATGATCCAGCAGGTGGGTCGTGGCCGAGGACGATCCGCCCCAGTAGTTGGTTACCGAACCGTGCGCGAAGTGGGCGTCCACTTCGCGGGGGTGAACCCGTCCGCGCTCGCGGACGAACGCGAGCACGGCTTCGGCCTTGCGCTTGCCGGGCTTCACCCAGCGGCCCAAACCCGAGCGCGGATGCATCAGCCGATACACCGCCCGCGGCACGAACCCGTAGTTGACGAAGAAGTCCTCCTCCACCGGCAGCCGGCTGTACGACCGCTCCAGATCGCCGGCGCGGTATCCGGGCACCCGGTGGCGCAGCGTCAGGTCCTGGGCGCGGGCCGGAGAGCGAATCGGGTCGGCCTGCACGAAGCCGAGCCGGGCAACCGCCGCTTCAATTGAATCAGCGCGCCGCAGGCTGCGGGCGATGGCGTACTGACGCAAGGCTAGGCGGCTCGGAGTCATGCGGAGGGTTGGGGCCGGTCGGGCAGCGCGCCCCGAACGCGGTCACGGAACTGGAATCTTATCGCTGCCCCCGCTCCCCCGCCCCCCGTTTGGCCGCACGGTATCGCTGCCGACCGGCTGCGCGCCCGCGGGTTCGAGCTGGCCCACCGTGCTCGTAATCGGCTGCGGCCACTGGTAGATGGTGCCGGACACACCGACCCAGTAGTACAGCGTCCCTGCCGATGCCGATTCAGGGGAGGCGGTGGCCACGAACGACGAGGTGAGCTCGGCGGCGTCCACGCCGTTGCAGGAATCCGATGAGGCCGGACGCCCGTCGCTTCCGGCGGCCAGGCGGAACTGGTAGCCGCTCTTGGTGACCCGATCGGAGGCGGCGAGATCCGGCGAGAGAAAGGCCTCCTGGCGCGGCGCCGGTGGGTCGGCCAGTTGCGACAGCCGCGAGGCAAAGAACCCGTTGGCGCACGTGGTCGCAAACGCCTCCTCGGCGGCGGCGATCGCCCGAAGAGAAGCCACGGCCGAGGTCTGGTTCGCGTGGCGACGGGCGCTCAGGAGTGCGGGCACGGCAATCGACGCGAGGACACCGACAATGGCCACGGCCATCAGGAGCTCGATGAGCGTGACACCGCGACAGCCGCTCACGAGGCGGTGCCTCCGGTAATCTTTGAGGCCCGGAGACAGCAGCGTGACGGTCACGAGTGCGTGGAGCACCATCGCAAGCGGAAAGGCCCTGAGCTGTGTCGTGCTTGCCGCGGCGTTCGTCCAGCCCAATCCCGCCGGGGCGGCGCCGCGAACGGCACCCTTTCGACTCGGGCCGGGGCACGCGTCGCGACCGGCATTCTACTTCGTCCTTACGACGCCCGGCACGGTCAGGGTCCGGGTTGACACGTCCATGGACGAGCCGGTCTCGGTCACGCTCTACGGCGGCACGGCCGCCGTGCACCACGAACAGGGGCAGGGGCAAATCGCCTTCACCGTCACGGCCACGCGAGACCAGATGGCGGCCGGCAGCGAGTGGGCGGTGATCGTCACCGGCAATCGAACTGGCACCACCGGGCAGGGCACCATTACCGTCGACGCGCCCGAGCCGTCCGAGCCGCAGGCAGGCCCGCTTGATACGTGGCTGCATCGTCATCCGGCGGTCGCCTTCCATCTCACCTGGAACGACGGCGAGCGGTCGCACTCGTACTCTGCGTGGCCGGCCGAGATGCGCGCGGCGCTCGGTGCGGCGGTCGAGGCCGCCCGCGCTGGGCGCTTTTCGCAAGCCGACGACCCGCCGGCCAACGCGTGGAAGCGCGCCAGCGACGACCCTGATGCCGTTCACACGGCTTTCGCTCCGGAGGCGGCGCGCGCGCTGTATATCGCAACGGTCGCGCACTCGCTCGCCGTCGAGCTCGATCGACGTGTCCCCTGGTCGCTCGACGACCTGAATGGCGACGAGCTCGAGGCCCTCCTCGCCAGCAGCTCGCTGTTCGGGTGGAATCCCGAGCAGCGCGGCTACGAAATCTCGGAGTTCGATCATGGCTGGGCGGCGCCCGCCCCAACCCGCAACGTCCTGGGCGTTCCTCCAACAACAGCGACTGCTCGCCTCGTCGCGCCTCGAGACGTTCGTCGCCCTGGTCGGCTGGGGCCGGAATCTCACTCATTTCGCCGGCCCGGTCTCGCGCCAGAACTTCCGCGAGCACTGGGGCTACGACGGCGACATGCCGGTGGCGCGCGCGCTCACCGGGACGCGCTACACCGGCACCGTGTTCGCGTCGATGCCCGGCTACGACGCGGTCCGGCACTATACGGCGGGCTGCCAGGGGACAGCCGGCCTCTTCGCGTCGGTGCTTCGCGCCGCGAACATCCCCGTCCGCCTGCGATCGGTCAGCAACGACAGCACGCCGCACGCGACGATTCTCTTCCTGAGCGAAGATCGCGCGCTGTCGCATGGAGACGACCCCTACTCGCTGCTCAGCGAGGGCGCCCCCGCCGGCCGACCTGCTGATCGACCTCTCCACTTACGAGAAGTGGCTCGGATCCACGTCGAAGGACGCAGGCCGGTACATCGGCCGCCAGTCGCAGGCACTCGCCCTCGAGCGCCTCCCCCCGATCGTTCGCCGCACGCACGAGCGCGATCGTCAACAGGGGCTGGCGCCGGAACAAAGCGGCGTGTACGCCCTGTTCAAGGGCAGCTATTTCATGGCGGAGTTACTGGAAGCGCGATTGTGGGAGCGCCTGGAGGAAGCGCGTACGGCCGGCACCGGTGCGCGCGCGGCAGCGGCCGATTCGGATCGGTGGCTCGAGGCAGAATCGGCAAGTGCGACGGTGACGGCCGGTGCCGCGGCGCCCCAGCCGCTGGATCCGGCGCTGCTCGGCCTGTGGCGAAATCAGCAGCAGCTGCGCTGGAGTGATGCGCGGCCTGGCGCCGAGCTCTCACTCCCGTTCGACGTCGCTGAGTCAGGAACCTATCGCATCTCTGTGCGGTTCACCCGCGCGCCCGACTACGCGGTGGTCGCTGCGGCTCGACGATCAGCCGGCCACGCTCGACCGCGTCAGTCTCTACGCCCCCCAGATGGTCGCCGCGGATCCACTGACCATGGGAGAACACACCCTCACCGCCGGACCTCACCGTCTCCGTTTCACCATCGTCGGCGCCCACCCGATGGCAAAGCCTGATTACGTGGTCGGGATCGACGCCATTCGCCTCGAACGCCTGAAGTAGGCTGCCTTTCTGCCTTCTGCCTTCTGCCTTCTGCCTTTTGCCTTCTGCCTTTCCTTATTGAATTGGCGTTCCGCCCGGCGTTGCCGACAGACCGTTGGTCTCGGCTATGAACGCGGTGTCTTCGAAGATGGTGCCGCTGGTGCCGACCCAGTAATACATGTTGCCCGTGCCACCGGGGGTTTCCGGTTCCGCGGTTGCGTAGAACGTCGTCGCGAGATCCGTAGCCACCACGCCGTTGCACGCGTCGAGGCGACCCGCGCTGGCATCGGTGCCGCCAGCCAGGGTCACGATGTAGCCGCTCTTGCTCACGGTGTCAGCGAGCCCGAGGTCCGGGCTGATGAATGCCGCGCCGCCGGTCGCGGGGACCGTGCCGAGTTGGGTCAACGTTGTCGCGAACACACCGAAGCTGCAGCTGGTGGAGTAGGTCCGCTGCGCGCTGTCGATCGCTCGAAGTGAAGCCACTGCCGACGCCTGGTTGCCGGAGCGCCGGGCGCTCATCAAACCCGGGAGCGCAATCGCCGCGATGATGCCGATGATCGCCACGACCAGGAGCAGTTCGATGAGGGTGAACCCCTCGTTACGCCGAATTGCCGTTCGAATGTAAGGCTGCATCGCCATCCTCTGTGTCGCGGTCCGACTATTCAAGGACCACGCCAACGGCAGAGATGGCTAGCGTATGCAGTTCCGCGCATCAAACGGACACAAATGTGACTCTAACTGACAATTCGTGGCAGCTTTGAGTGACGCAAATCAGCAGCAGCAACGCGTTCAGCAGATGCGTGGCAGTTGCTCGCCGGAGATGCGATCCACCACACGCGTTGCGCCGATCCGGCTCCGCAGCGACACCAGCCGCTCCGGCCTCTCTACAACCCGTCCGATCACCGCGGCGCCGGCGCTCACCGGATGCCGTGCAAGGATGCGCAGCACGTCGGGTGCGGCCGTCTCGGGAACGAACGCGATGAAGCGTCCCTCGTTCGCCACATACATCGGATCGAATCCGAGAATCTCGCAGGCCCCCTTCACGTCATCCCGCACCGTGATGGCGGCATCGTCCACCGAGACGTGCAGCCGCGACGCTTCGGCGATCTCGACCAGCGCGCTGGCAAGACCGCCGCGTGTCAAATCGCGCAGGCAGTGCGTCGGCACGCCAGCGGCAATCAGGTCGAGCACCGGCGCGGCGAGCGGTGCGCAGTCGCTCTCGATCGCCGACTCGAACTCGAGCCCCTCTCGTGCGGCCATCACCGCCATGCCGTGCCGCCCGATGTCTCCCGACAGGATGACGACGTCGCCCGGGCGGACGCTCGACGGCGCCACCACCTGTTCGTGCTCGATGACACCAATCCCGGCGGTGTTGACGTAGAGCCCATCGCCCTTTCCGCGGTCCACCACCTTCGTGTCGCCGGTGACCAGCGATACCCCGGCCGCGATCGCGGCCGCACGCATCGAGTCCACGACCCTGGCGAGGACATCGAGGTCGAGCCCCTCCTCGATGATGAACCCGCAGCTGAGGTACTGCGGCCGCGCGCCGCACATCGCGAGATCGTTGACCGTGCCGTTCACGGCGAGGCTGCCGATGTCGGCCCCGGCAAAGAACAGCGGCCGGACAACGTAGGAGTCCGTGGAGAAGGCGAGCGTTACGCCGCCCATCGTCACGCGAGCTCCGTCGTGGCGCTCGCCGAGCGCGTCGTTGCTGAATGCCGGGATGAAGAGCTGCTCGAGCAGCTGGTTGGTCAACTGTCCGCCGCCGCCGTGCCCGAGCAGCACGCGTGAGTGCTTCCCGATTGGCAGCGGACACTGGAAGCCGAGAGTGGTCGTGGCCATGACTCAGCTCCTCGCGGCGACGGGGTCGAGCCGTACCCGACGGTAACGGTAGTAAGCGGCGCACGCCCCTTCGGACGACACCATCGTCGCGCCGAGCGGGTGCTCGGGAGTGCAGGTCGAGCCGAAGGCCGGGCACTCGTGCGGCTTCAGTCTGCCCTGCATGATCAGGCCGCTCATGCACTCCGCTGGTTCGTCCGCGTGCGTCTCTTCGAGGCCGAACCGCGCCTCTGCATCGAACCCGCGATACGGCCTGCGAAGCCCGAGACCACTGGCTGGGATCTCACCCACGCCGCGCCACTTGCGTGGGACGACTTCGAATACCTCGTTCACGAAATGCTGCGCCGGGACGTTGCCCTGCCGCCTGACCGCGCGCGCGTACTGGTTCTCGACTTCGGCGCGGCCCTCCTCCAGCTGCTTGACGCACATGTAGACGCCCTGGAGGATGTCCAGCGGCTCGAAGCCGGTGACGACAATCGGGACCTTGTACTTCGCCGCGAGTGGCTCGTACTCGGTGAAGCCCATTACCGTGCAGACGTGACCTGCGGCCAGGAAACCCTGGACCCGGCTCCCTTCCGCCGACAGGATCGCCTCCATCGCCGGCGGCACCAGCACGTGCGACACCAGCATCGAGAAGTTCGGCACCTGCTGCTGCGCCGCCTGGAACACAGCCATCGCGTTGGCCGGGGCGGTTGTTTCGAAGCCGACCGCAAAGAACACGACCTCGCGGTCCGGCAACTGCTTCGCGAGCTCCACCGCGTCGAGCGGTGAATACACGATGCGGACGTCGCCGCCGGCGGCCTTTACCGAGAGCAGATCGGTGCGCTGGCCGGGCACCCGCAACATGTCGCCGAACGAGCAGAACGTCACGTCCGGCCGCGACGCAATCTCGATGGCCTTCTCAATCAGCTCCAGGGGCGTGACACACACCGGGCAGCCTGGACCATGCACCAGCGTGACATCCTTCGGGAGCAGTTCGTCCACTCCGAACTTGACGATAGCGTGCGTCTGTCCTCCGCACACCTCCATGAGCGTCCAGGGGCGCGTCGTGATCCGGGCGAGCGCCTTCGCGTAGCCGGCCGCGGCGCTCGGGTCGCGGTATTCGTCGATGAACTTCATGACTCCGGCTCCTCGATCTCAGCGAGATCGCCCATTTCCTTGAGATACGAGAACACCTGCGCAGCCTCCGCCTCATCCACGGTGGAGATCGCGAAGCCGACGTGAACAAGCACGTAGTCGCCGACGCTCGCTTCGGGAACGTAGCTGAGATTGACCCGCTTCTGGACGCCGGCAAAATCGACCTTGCCGGATCGCAATAGCGGATCGTCACCCTCGATGCTCAGGATTCTGCCCGGAACTGCTAGGCACATGACGATCTCCTTAGCCACTCACACCAGCCGGCAATCCCATCTCCTGTCGTGCAGGACGTCTCGAAGATTCTCAACTCGGGGTTGACCTGCCGCGCGTTGGCCTTCAGCGCCTTGATATTGCAGGGCACGTACGGGAGCAGGTCGACCTTGTTGACGATCAGGATGGAGGCATTGCGGAACATTGCCGGATACTTGAGCGGCTTGTCGTCGCCTTCCGTCGTGCTCAGCATTACCACTTTCAGCGCTTCACCGAGGTCGTAAGCAGCTGGGCACACAAGATTGCCGACGTTCTCGATGACGACAACGTCGAGCTCGGCGACGTTGAGCTGCGCGACGGCGTCGCGGACGAGCTGCGCTTCGAGGTGACAGGCGCCGTTGGTGACGATCTGCACGACCGGCACGCCGTACTTGGCGACCCGCTGCGCGTCGAGGTCTGTCTGCACGTCGCCTTCGATGACCCCGATACGCAGCTGACCCTTCAGTTCCGCGATCGTCCGCTCAAGCAGGCTGGTCTTGCCCGATCCCGGCGAGCTCACGAGATTGAAGACGAACACGCCTTGCTCGCGGAACACGGCTCTGTTGTGCGCGGCCAGCGCGTCGTTCTTCTCGAGCACCTTTCGTTCGATGGTCACCACGCTCATGACGCCTCTCCTGCCCCGTCCTGATCCTCGTCGTCCAGCTCCAGCTCTGTCACGGAGAGATCGCCCACCGACGGAACCCGCTCGATTGCGAGCCACGCGGCCTCATACACAGTCCCGGCGACGATGGCCTCGAAACAGAACCGGAGCGAGTCCACCTGCACGCCCGCGTGCTCCCCGACGCGCACCGTCACTCTCCGCACCAGCGGCCCACGGGCCTCGGGCACGTACTGGCGGACGATGTCCAGCACGGACTCGGCGATTCCCATTTCATGCATCGGCTGCAACGGCCTGACCGGCGACCGCCTCCTGAACCCGGCGCCGCACTTCTGGAATGGCTCCCGCCACTGCGGGCGACAGGTCGGCGACCATTGATTTGATTTCAGCGATTGAGACGGTCACGAGCGTGACGTCCGGCAACGGACCGAGGAGGGCCGCTGCCTCGATGAGGTCTCGAAGGCCGATGTCGTGCGCGGTGAGCGCGCGTGGAAAGTCCGAGGCGTAGCGGGGTTGCAGCACGGCGACGGTCCCAGCCGGCGCGCCGTCCATCGTCGCGTCGATCATCACCAGGCGGGGATAATCAGTGAGGTACTCGAGCAGGTGGAAGCCGCCGGTGCCGCCGTCGAGCAGCCGGACGGTGTCCGGCCACGACTCACGCTCGAAGGCGCGCAAGGCGTGGACGCCCACGCCCTCGTCTCCCATCAACAGGTTACCGATGCCGAGGACGAGCGTCGGTTGCATGGGGACCCTCTCGCCACGTCAGCGGCGATGGAAGTACTTCGATCCGCTCACCATCGAGGAGATCTCGCCTTCCGCCTCCACCACCTCGTGGAACACCGACAGGTAGACATGAATCAGCGAGAAGACAATGAAGAACCACGTCACCAGGTGGTGCCAGATGCGCACGTTGCCGTCGCCGCCCATCGCCGGGACAACCCAGGCAAACAGCTGCGGCAGCCAGGCGTCGCTCATCGGCGCATACAGGGCGAACCCAGTCACGACCTGGAAGATCGACGCCAGGAATACGACGCCATAAGTCAGGGCCGCCATCGCGTTGTGGCCGCGGATCTGGTCAGGCTCCTTGGTGATCTGCAGGATGTCCACCTTCAGCACCCGGAGCACTCCAAGCAGCTGCCGCTTCGCCCATTTCGGCGTCACCGGATAGAAGTTGTTCCAGCGCGCGTACTGATTGCCCATGAACATCCAGTAGACGCGGATTGCCAGAGCGAAGACAAAGACGTAGCCGGCCGCGAAGTGCAGGAATCGCACCGTCCCGAACCACTGCGACGCCGACGCGTCCGTCGCGGCGAGAAACGCCGGCGGGCGGCCGATGATGAGGCCGGTGGCGGCGAGCACCACCAGGCTGAGCGCGGTCGCCCAGTGATAGAGGCGGACCGGCCGCTCCCAGATGTAGACCCGATCGAAGGTGGCGGTGGTGGTAGCCATGACCCGCCTCGTCAGAACGTGTCCAGGTGATGGACGTGCCGGCCGTGCGGATCGTGGACGTGGACCGCGCAGGCAATGCACGGATCGAACGAGTGGATCGTCCGCAGGATCTCGAGCGGCTGATCGATCTTCGCCACTGGCGTGCCGACGAGCGACGATTCGTAGGCCGACATCTGCCCTTTCGCATCTCGCGGCGAGGCGTTCCACGTGCTCGGGACGACAAGCTGGTAGTTCTCGATCTTCTGGTCCTTGATCACGATCCAGTGCGACAGCGCGCCGCGCGGCGCCTCGCTGAGGCCTACTCCCTTGGCCTCGCTCGGCCAGGTGGACGGCTCCCAGCGCGTGGTGTCGGCGGTCCGGGTGTCACCCTTCGCGATGTTGGCGAGGAGCTGGTTGTAGAACTCCTTCGCCCACCTGGCGATGAGCATCGTCTCGATTCCCCGCGCCGCGGTGCGCCCGAGGGTGGAGAACAGCGCCGCGACCGGAACGTCCAGCTTTTTCAGGACGGCGCCGATGGCGTCTTTCACCTCGGCGTTGCCAGATGCGTAGGCAACCAGCAGCCGCGCCAGCGGACCGACCTCCATCGCGTTGCCCTTCCACCGCGGCGTCTTGAGCCACGAGTACTTCTGCTCGACCTCGAGCTGCTGGTACGGCGGCTTCGGCCCGGTGTAGTTGAACGTCGTCTGCCCGTCCCACGGGTGCTTACCGGCCTCGTTTCCGTCCGTATACGAGTACCAGGAATGGGCGATGAACTCCTGCAGTTCCGCCGGGTCCTTTGGGTTGATCGGCAGGACCTCGTTGAGGTTGCGGTTGAGGATCACGCCGCGCTGGAACTTGAAGCCGGATGGGTCCGCATACCCGCGCGTCGGCAGGTCGCCGAAGCACATGTAGTTCTGCAGGCCGCCGCCGATGGCGCCCCAGTCCTTGTAGAAGCCGGCGACGGCGAGCAGGTCCGGAATGTAGACCTGGTTGATGAACGTCTCGGCGTCGTCGAACAGCTTGCCGACAAACGCGAGGCGCTCGGCGTTGATCGCGTTCACCTCGTTGGGATTGATCGAGCAGGGAACGCCGCCGACCAGGTAGTTGGGGTGCGGGTTCTTGCCGCCGAAGATGGTGTGGACCTTCACGATCTCCTTCTGCCACTCGAGCGCCTGCAGGTAGTGGGCGACGCCGATCAGGTTCACTTCGGGCGGCAGCTTGTAGGCGGGGTGGCCCCAGTACCCGTTCGCGAAGATGCCGAGCTGGCCGCTCTCGACGAACGTAATGAGTCGCTTCTGAAGATCGGAGAAGTACCCCGGCGAGTTCGCGGGCCAGTTCGAGATCGATTGGGCCACCTCGGAGGTCTTCTTCGGGTCGGCCTTGAGCGCGCTGACCACGTCCACCCAGTCCAGCGCGTGCAGGTGGTAGAAGTGCACCGCGTGGTCCTGCAGGTACTGGGCGCAGAACATCAGGTTGCGGATCAGCTCGGCGTTCGGCGGAACCGTGATGCCGAGCGCGTCCTCGACGGCGCGGACCGAGGCCAGCGCATGAACCGTGGTGCAGACACCGCAGGCGCGTTCCGTGAACGCCCACGCATCGCGCGGATCGCGTCCCTTGAGGATGATTTCGAAACCGCGGACCATCGTGCCCGACGAGTAGGCGTCCACCACCTTCCCGTCCTTCACCTCCACCTCGATGCGGAGGTGACCCTCAATCCGGGTGACCGGGTCGACGACAATGCGGTTCGCCATGGCGGGCTACTCCTTCGCCGGTGATTCGGGGGCCTCGTGCTCGGCGACGACGTCGCGCTTGCGCACGAAGGTGAGGGCGGCATGGCCGGCCAGGCCCGCGGCGGTCGCGGCGCCGAGAATCGCGCCCACCTGATCGGCGGTCGATTCGATGCCGAAGCCGGGCAGGTTGGTGAGCCGGTTGTAGAACGGCCCGTTGTCCCAGAAGTTCTCCTCGCTGCAGCCGATGCAGCCGTGCCCGGACTGGATCGGAAAACTGACGCCGTTGTTCCACTTGGTGACCGCGCAGGCGTTGTAGGTGACCGGCCCGCGACACCCCATCTTGTAGAGGCAATACCCCTTGCGCGCGTTCTCGTCGTCCCACGACTCGACGAAGAGCCCGGCGTCGTAGTTCGGACGGCGGTAGCAGGTGTCGTGGACGCGGCGCGAGTAGAAGGCTTTCGGGCGGCCGACGCGATCGAGCTCCGGGATTGTCCCGAACGCGAGCAGGTGGACGATGGTCCCGGCCATGACCTCACCGATCGGCGGGCACCCCGGGACCTTGATGATCGGCTTGTCGGTGATGATCTTGTGGATCGGTGTGGCGCTGGTCGGGTTCGGTTTCGCGGCCTGGATGCAGCCGTTCGACGCGCAGCTGCCCCACGCGACGATCGCCTTGGCGTCGGCGGCAAACTCCTTGACGACGTCGAGCGCGGTGCGGCCCGCGACGCAGCAATACACGCCGTCGGCGGCGGTCGGGACCGAGCCCTCGCAGAGCATCAGGTACTCGCCCTTGTGCTTCGTCTTGACGTCCATCGCGCACTTCTCGGCCTGTTCGCCGGCCGCGGCCTGGAGCGTCTGGGTGTAATCGAGGGAGATCTTGTCGAGGATGATGTCCGAGACGATCGGATGCGAGGAGCGGATGAACGACTCGGAGCAGCAGGTGCACTCCTGGAAGTGGAACCACACCACCGGTATCCGCGGCTTGGTCTCCAGGGCGTGGACGACGTCGCCGAGGGCCGAGGATTCGATGCCCGCGGCCGCGGTCAACCACGCGCAGAACTTGAGGAAGTCACGGCGGGAGTGGCCGAGCAGCTGCGCGTGTTCCCAGATGGTGAGCGGACGGCCCATGGCTGGTGCCTCCTGACGGAGGCTGGGCTGCATAGGCCGTACCACGGGGCAACGCGCGGAGAACGGCGCAATCGCGCCGGTTCCGGGTTGTTGGCGACTGACGCTGCCGAGAATCCGGCGGGGCTCGGCGCGCGCCGGTGGCGCGGCGGCGGCAGGCTCTAGGCTTTAGGAAGGACTCTTGTTTTTCGAGACACGGCTGCCGCGTGACCCGCGTGACAGGCCTAGAGCCCAGAGCCTAAAGCCTAGAGCCTGACACCTAGCACGAAACGCATTTGTGATTGTTGACCGCGCCGAGCGACTCGAGCAGCTTGATCGTCTCGGGGAACGGCTGGATGCGCTGCACCGGGCCGTTCGCCATGTCCACGGTGGTGCGGCCTTCGCGGTCCACGACTTTCACGTCGGCGCCCTTCGAGACGAGGTACTTGATCATCTCGTTGTCGCCTCGGGCGGCGGCGTGGTGCAGCGCGGTCATGCCTTCGTGATCGACGGCGTTGACGTCCGCGCCCTCCTCCTCGACGAGGTACTTGACGGCGGCCAGCATGCCGCCCGGCGCGAAGCGATGCGCGTTGGCGGCAAAGCCTTCGCCGTAGCCGACGCCGGCGGCCGCCTGGAGCGGGGTCACCGACGGGCCGCCCAGCGGCACCGGCGGCAGCTTGGAGACTTCCTTGGCCTCGCGCTGCTCGCCGTCGCCGAGCCGCGGCCGGCCGGCCGGCTTCATCGTCGTGATGTTCGGGTCGGCGCCGTACTGCGCGAGCAGCTTCATCGCGTCCACGTCGCTCGCGTAGGCGGCGCGCCAGAACGGCGTCGCGCCAATCTCGTCCACGCCGGAGAGGTCGAAGCTGTATCCCGAGTACCAGACCTTCTTGGTCAGGCGGGCGTTGACGTCGGCGCCCTTGTCCAGCAGCACCTTCAGCATGTCGAGATAGGAGAGCTTCTGCTGCCGGTAGGACTGCGGCTGCGGATAGAGGGCCTTGGGTGCCCACTGCACGTTCAGCACCGCATACAGCGGCCCGACGCCGTTGTCCGCCACCCAGTTCACGTCGGCGCCGCGCTCGACGAGCGTCTTCGCGAGATCGAAATGGCCGTTGATCAGCGCGATCAGGAGCGGGCTGTTCTTGTCGCTGGCCGCGACCTGGTTGATGTCAGCGCCAGCGTCGAGCAGCTCCACCGCGGAGTCCGAGAACCCGTCGCGAACGGCGAACAGCAGGGGCGTGAAGCCACCCTGGCCGGCGACCAGCTCGTTCAATTGAAACTGCCGATCCACTCCGGGAACCTGCGGTGGCCGCCGCCCCGGGCCCGACTGCTCGCCCTGCGCTGAAGGCAGGCCGGCGCGGGTCGCGTTGCCGCCCTGCTGTCCCTGCTGCCCCGGCACCGGCGGGTTGCCTCCGTTGAACCCCAAACCGCCGCGGGTGAGCTGCGACAGGTCGATGACCTTCGTGGCCGCCTCTACATCCGCGCCCTTGCTGACGAGCAGCTTCACGACCTCGTGGCGATCGGCAGCCGCGGCGAACATCAGCGCCGTGAGGCCGCGCACGTTCTCGGCGGCGTTCACATCCGGACCGGCGTCGAGGATTGCCTGGACGGTTGCGACACTGCCCGACTGGGCCGCGACCATCAGCGGCGTCGTGCCGGTGGCGGTGGCCTGCTTCACGTCGGCGCCGGCCTTGACCAGGACCGGAATCGCGCCAGCCTTGCCCTCGCGCGCCGCCAGGAACAGCGGCGTATAGTTGCCGAGGCGCGTCGCCGCCTTCACGTTGGCGCCGGCGTAGACCAGCATCTGCGCCATCTCGGCGTCGCCGTTCATCGCCGCCCAGTGGAGCGCCGTCATCCCGTCGCCCTGGGCGGCGTTGACGTCAGCGGCGTCCTTGAGAAGCGCCTTGACGTCGTTGCGGTCGCCGCGCTGCGCCGCGTCGGCCACTTTCGCCGGCGACTGCGCCTGCAGGACCACCGACAAGCACACCGCGCCGGCCACGCTTGCCAGCACGCCACCGAACAGCCGCGCGCCTGCCATCACTGCTCTCCTACGCCTGCGCGACGGTGGTTTCCGTCGCGGCATTGAGGTCCATCGCCCCGGTGCTGTCGCCGATGCTCTTCATGTCCTCGAGACCGAGCGCATGCGCCGCGGTCAGCAGCGCGTTGGCCATCGGTGTCCCGTCGGCGGCTTTTACGTGCAGCCCGCCCTTGAGCGCGCCGCCGGCGTGGCCGGCGAGGATCAACGGGCAGCGCTTGTGGTTGTGGACGTTCGAGTTGCCCATCGGCGAGCCGTAGACGAGCAGCGTGTTCTCGAGCAGGTTCGATTCCCCGTCCGGCGTGTTCTTCAGCTTCTCGAGGAAGTAGGGAATCATGCTCACGTGGTACTTGTTGATCTTCGCGTAGTCGGTGATCCGATCGTCGCGATCCTGGTGATGTGACGCCGAGTGGAACGCGCCCTTGAAGCCGCTCTCGGTGTAGACACGGTTGGAGGCGTCGCGACCGAGCTTGAACGCGAAGACGCGGGTCGTGTCCGAGGCGAAGGCAATCGCCTGCAGGTCGAACATCAGCTTGACGTGCTCTTCGAACGAATCGGGCACGCCGATCGGGGCGCCGGGCAGTTCGCGCGGCTCACCGGTGCGGTTCTGCGCCTCGACCCGCTCGATCCGTCGCTCGATCTCACGGACGTCGTCGAGATAGTCGGCCAGGCGAGCGCGGTCCGATGCGCCGAGGTCCTTGTTGAGGCGCGCCACCGCGGTGCCCAGCCAGTCCAGGATGCTCTTGTCCTCGGCGCGGCGCTCGCGGCGTTCGCCAGGGGTTGCGCCGACGCCGAACAACGTATCGAACACCACCCGCGGATCGCGGATCATCGGCAGCGGCTCGGCCGCTGATGCCCAGCTGATCGAGTCGGTGTAGACGCAGGAGTAACCGTAGGAGCAGCCGCCCGCCTGATCCACGTTCTCGATGCACAGCTGCATCGAGGGGATCGGCGTCTCCTGCCCGAACTTCTGCGCATACATCTGGTCCAGGGAGGTGCCGACGAACACGTCCGAGCCCTGGGTCTGCTTCGGGTGGCACTGGGTCAGGAAGACCGCGCTCGAGCGGAAGTGATCGCCGCCAATCTCCGGGGCGGTGAAGGCCTCGGCGTTGCGGACGTCGGTGTTGCTGATGATCGTCAGGTGATCGCGGAACGGCTCCATCGGCGCCAGGCTGCCCGGCGACAGGTCGAACGCGCGGCCGACCTTCTCCGGCGCCCACATGAACTTCTTGGCGCCGAACGCGGTGCTCCCCGCTGCGCCGTGCACGATCTCGATCGCTGCGAAGCGAACGCGCCTGGGGGCCGCCTTGGCAAGCGCGGTTCCAGCCGGCACCATCGCCTCGAGGAACGGCAGGGCCATCGTCACGCCCATGCCCCTCAGCATCGTGCGGCGGGAAAGGTGCTTCTTCATGATGATCATCGCGTCTCCCTGTTCTGCCTTTCGCCTTTTGCCTTGTGCCTTCTGCCTAGCGGGCGGCCTTGTCGACTTCGGTGGTCCGCGCCGCGGGCAGATCGGGCGCCGCCATGCGGAACGCCGGGCTGTTGGCAATGCCCTGCACGAACGCGGACATCTTGTAGTTCTGCTTCTTCGCGTCGCGGACGATCGCGCGAACCATCGGCATGTCGGAGTACTCGACGCGCCGGCCGAGCGCGTAGGTCAGCATGTTCTCGGTGAAGCTCTGGAGGAACACGTCCTGGTGCCGCAGCAGCGCGGCGCGCAGTCCGGCTGGACCGTTCACCGTGCTGCCGTCGTAGAGCGTGCCCTCCGAGTCCACCGGCACTTCGTTGTCCTTGATTCGCCATGCGCCGGTCGCGTCGAAGTTGTCGAGCGCGAGGCCGAGCGGATCGATCACGCGATGACAGGAGTTACACGACGGGTTCTTGCGGTGCTCCTCCATGCGCTCGCGCGTCGAGAGCATCTTGCCGCCAGAGTTCGCCTTCACCGAGTCGTCCAGCGTCGGCACGTTGGGTGGCGGCGGCGGGGGCGGCGAACCAAGCAGCACTTCCATCACCCACTTGCCACGCTGAACCGGCGAGGTGCAATCCGCCACCGACGTGAGCGTGAGGATGCTGCCCTGCCCGAGGAGGCCGCGGCGATAGTCGGGTACCGTGACGCGCTGGAACTCGTTCCCCGACACGTCCGGGATGCCGTAGTGCTTCGCCAGCCGCTCGTTGACGAACGTGTAGTCGGCGGTCAGCAACTCGAGGACGCTGCGGTCCTCCTTGACGATGCTGTCGAAGAGAAGGCGGGTCTCCTCGCCCATTGCCGCGCCGAGGGTGCCGTCGTACTGCGGGAACGTCAGGTAGTCCGGAATGATCTTGTCCAGGTCCTGCAGGCGCAGCCACTGCGCGGCGAAGCGCTCCGACAGCGCCTTCGAGCGCGGATCGGCGAGCATGCGCTTCAGCTGCTTGTTGAAGCCGGCCGGCGTGCTCAGCGTGCCGGCCGATGCCGCCTTCAGCAGCTCCGCGTCGGGTGAGGAGCCCCAGACGAAGAACGAGAGCCGCGATGCGAGGTCGTTCTCGGCGACGCGGTATGGACCTGCCGGCGAGGCAGTCGGCATCGCTTCGATGCGGAACAGGAAGCGCGGGCTCATCAGGACCGACTGGAGCGCCATGCGCACGCCGCCTTCGAAGCCGCCGTTCTCGCGGCCCTGCTCGTAGAACTTCATCGCGTCCTGCAGATCAGCCGCGCTCGGTTCCCCGCGATACGCCTGGCCGGTCAGCCGCTTCACGATCGAGAGCGCGCAGGTCTCCTCCTCGCCCGCCGTCGTCGGGCGGCAGGTGAAGATCCTGGCGCGGCTGGGGGTCTCCGACACACCGGTGACCTTGGTCGGACCGACGACCCGGAAGTCGCGCATGTGCGGGAGCATCGTCACGCCGAAGCTGATGCTGACGTCGGCCAGCGTGTTCTCGAGCGGCGTGAGCAGGTCGTCGATTGGACCTTCGATGTTCTGGATGAACGCCGCGGAGACGCGCTGCGGACCAGCCTTGAGGTGGATCGGCGGGGTCGTGAGGTCGAGACCGTTGGACTGATCGGTCTCGCTCATGCGGGTGTTGAGCGGCAGGAGCGCCACCCGCTCGCCGTTGATTGAGACTTCGATGACCTCCTTCAGGTCGAGCACTGTCATCGAGGTGCGGCCGGCGAGCCCGCCGAGCGGCTCGTTGTGGAGATTCATCTTGAACTGGTAGTCGCCGTCCGCCGGAAAGGTGTGGACGATCGAGATGCCGCCGCGGGTGCCGATCGGCGCGCCTTCGACGTGGCGCATCTGCGAGGCGGTGCGGCCGATTTTGTAGGTGACCGACGTGCCACTGGCGCTGCGATCGCCTACGGCGAGGCGGCTGATCTGGCTGGCCGCGCGCAGGTAGCCGTCCATCAGCTGCGGGGAAAACGTCTGCACGTCGGCGACGTTGTCGAAGCCCTTGCTGATCGTGTCGGGCGGCAAATACGCAGTGACGTCGACGTCTAGGTCGAGCAGGTCTTTCACCGCCGCGGCGTACTCGGCGCGGTTCAGGCGCTGAAACGGACGACGGCCCGGATTGGGATGCAGCGCCGCGGCGGCGTCGATTCTCGTCTCGAGCGCGCTGGCGAGTTTCTCGAGCGACTCGGCGTCGGGACGACGCGCGCCGGCCGGCGGCATCATGCCCGCGCGCAGCTTGCGAATCATCTTCTCGGCCACATCCGCGTGTTCGTTTGCGGCTGACGCGTCGAAGCCGGCCAGCGAGAGGCCGCCGGCCTTGCCGCGCTCGCTGTGGCAACTGGCGCAGTACTGCCCGACGAGTGCGCTCTGATCGGCGGCCGTGAAGGTGGCGGTCGCGGTCGTCGGAGTGTGCGCAGCGGCGGGTTTCGGTGCGGTCGTTGGCGCGGCTGGGGCCGCCGTTTGCGGGCGAGTGGGGGCGGACGCTGGCGATGTCGGAGCTGGCCGGCTCGGCGCATTCTGCGCCAACAGCGCGACGCCGCATGCCATGGTGGCCAGTCCTCCGATCAGGACCTGTCTCATTCTGATCTCCCCTGCCGGGCCGCCAGCCGAGATGCACGGCGCTGGCCCGGGAGTTCTCCATTATCGAGGAGATGCGGGAATCGGCTCAATAGTTTGTTGTACGGATTTGTCATGCGATGTCATTGTCCCCGTTGGACTTGTGCGCCCTACGGCTCACCTGGCCGGCGGCAAATTCCCGCAGCGCGAGTGCAACCCTGAGTCGATCCGACTAGGGGGACTGTCCCCTGCGTCGATCCGACTCGGGGGACTGTCCCCTGCCGCGGCGCTTACTTCTTCAGGAGTTCCGGGAAGGAATCCTTGAGCTTTTCGACCTTCGGCAGCGCGGTAAAGAGGATGTAGGGCTGGGCCGGATTGCGCGCGGCGTAGTTCTGGTGGTACGGCTCGGCCTCGTAGAAGGCGTCGAGGGGCTCGAGGGTGGTGACAATCGGCTGCGGGAACGCCTTCGCGGCGTTCAGGTCGGCGATGTAGCGCTCGGCGAACTCGCGCTGTTCCGGCGAGTTATAGAAGATGGCCGACCGGTACTGCCGCCCGCGGTCGTGTCCCTGGCGGTTCAGCTGCGTCGGGTCGTGGGCGACGCCGAAGAAGAGTTGGAGGATGCGCCCCAGCGTCACGCGCGTGGGGTCGAACGTGACCTCGACCACCTCCGCCTGGTTGGTCGCGCCCGAGCAGACGGCCTCGTAGTTCGCGGTCCCCTCGGAATCGCCCGCGTAACCGGAGCGGACCTTCAAAACGCCGTCGACCGGCAGGTAGACGGCTTCGACACACCAGAAGCAGCCGCCGCCGAGGACGATCGTCGACGGGTTGGCCTGTTCGCTTGCGGTCAGATCGAGGGTGGGGAGCGGGATTGTTGCCATCACCTGATTAGAACCCGAGAGCAAGCCGTGGTTTCGCGTCCACGCGCTGGGTGAAGCTCACATGCGTTGGGACGGGTCACCACCACCAATCAGCCGGCCGCGAAGCTCGGGCGGGGGCAGTTCGCAGGCGTTGGAGGTGCCGGCCAGGCGATGGCGGATGGCGGCAACGACCCGATAGACACCGTCACGGATGGGCACGGGCACCCACAGGAGGACCCGCGCCCAGCGCCATGGCGCGGTCAGGTGCGCGGCAATGCGCAGCGACGCGTCCGAACGCAGATACACCTCGTCGCCTTCGATCAGCACCAGGCTCCGAGCCGCCTCGCGTGTCAGCCCGCGAGCCTCGAGCGCTGCCTGCGCCTGCGGCCACTGCGACGGCGCGAACCGGAAGTGGCCCTGCGGATCGCGCCGCGCGATGAAGCGGACCGCTCCCTCGCAGAAGCCGCACGTCCCGTCGAACAACACGATTCCGCCCGAACCGTCGCTCATGGTCGTGACAGCCATCCCTCTGGCGCGGGCGCCTCGAGCGCGAGGGGATCGCCGGTCACCGGGTGCGGCAGCCGCAGCCGCCACGCATGCAGGTGCACGCGTTCCGCAGGCGGGCCGCCGTAGCGGACGTCGCCGACAATCGGCATCTGCTCTGCTGCAAGGTGAGCGCGAATCTGATGCTGCCGTCCAGTCTTCGGACGCGCCTCGAGCAGCACCCGGTCGCCGCGCCGTGCGACAGTCGCGAATGCCGTCTCGCTCGCCTGGCCCGCGCCACTGACGATCATCCGCCGGCCGCGGCGCCCCGAACCAGTTGCCGCAATCGTGCCCCGTACGACCGACGTGGCTCCCGGAACGACGTCTGGCCGCAGCCGGCCGTCTGCGATCGCCAGGTATGTCTTCTCGACGTCGCGATCGGCAAAGCTCTTTGCCATGCCACGGTTCGCCTCTGACGTCAGTGCGAAGAGCACGACACCGGAGGTGCCGGCGTCCAGCCGCTGATGGACGCCAATCGCAGACGCGTTCACCCCAAGCTGGCGCGCAATCTGGCCGACGAGGTGCGGCCGGGCGGAATCGGCCGTGGCATGGGTCGGCATATCAGGCGGCTTGTTCACCGCCACGACGTGATCGTCCTGATAGAGAACCTGGACCGCGCGCTCCGGGGCACGACGGCGGCGCGCAAGGCGGGACACATCGACTGAAACCATCAGGCGATCACCCGGCGCGAGCGACGCCGCCGGTCGGGTCACGACTCGCCCGTTCACCCGCGCCGCGCCCGCGATGACGATGCGCCGCGCGTCGGCATTCGACAAGGGGAGCTCCGGGCACGACTCCCGGACCATCGCCGCGACAGCGTGCACCAGCGGCGCCACGCCGCGCGCGACTGAGTCGAGTCGTCGCACCGACGCAGAACCGCTCGGCCTTGTGCCCTTGACCCTTTGCAGACTTACCTTCTGCCTTCTGCCTTCTGCCTTGTGCCTTCTCAGGGCAGTACCGCGGTCGCCTCGATTTCGACTTTGTATTCCGGCGAGGCCAGCCGCGTCACGCCGACCAGCGTACTGGCCGGGCGATTCGCGCCGAGATACTTCGCGCGGACCGCGGCCGCCTCCGGGGCCCGGACCGCGTCGACGTCCGTCGTGTAGATGGTGATCCGCGCGACGTGCGAGAAGTCGGCGCCCTGCGACTTCAGCGCGATCTCGATGTTCTTGAACACCTGCTCCAGCTGCTGGACCATCGTCTCGCCGGCGATCTTGCCCGACGCGTCAGCACCCACCTGCCCGGCGATATACAGCGTCTTGCCCGCCTTGACGATGTGCGAGTAGGTCGTCGGCGTGGACAATCCCGGCGGGTTGATGCGCTGCAGCGCCTGACCGGATACGTGCATCGGCAGGACGAGAGCAAGTGACACAGTAAGCGCGAGCCGGATCATCAAGACCTCCTGCGCCCGCGCGTTCAGCGGAGCGCGATACGCACGCCGAACCGGAACGTCCGCGGCCACCCGACCAGGCGAATCGGCGTCCGTCCGGTGTCGTAGACAGTGTCGAACAGGTTCTCGACGGCGATGAACCCGACGAGGCCGTTGGTCACCGAGCGACTGACCTGCACGTCGAGGACACCGTAGGGATTCAGCACGAACTGGTTCAGGTCGTCGTCGAACTGTTCGCCGCTGAAGCGGACCTGCGTCGCGGCGGTGACGTATCGCGGATCCGTCCAGGTCACGCTCGACGCCGCCCTGCACTGCCGGCACCTGCGGCACGTGGTTGCCTTCGATCGCCGGCGTCGCGACGGAGCCGCGGTAGTGGCTGGACGTGAAGACGAACTGGCCGTTGACGCTGAGCGTTCGGGTCAGCCGCGCGTCGACCTCGAACTCGACGCCGGTGGCGCGAATCGTGTCGGAGTTGTGCCGCTGCGCGGATGATCAGCGTCGGCGTGCTCGACAGCGTGATGTTCGAGATTGCGCCGTCGAGATCGTTGAAGAACCCGGTGACGCGGGCGGAGACATTGGCCCACGACACGAGCACGCCGCCTTCGACACCGGTCAGCGTTTCGGGATCCAGCAGCGGGTTCGGGTTGGTGACGACGTTGCCGACACGGAAGCCGCGGTGCAGTTCGTTGAGGCTCGGCGGACGGTTGGCGTGATAGACCGCGCCCTGAATCGCGTAGCGGCCGGCGCGCCACGCGGCCGACGCCCGCGGGCTGAAGAACGTAACCGACTTGTCGGGCAGCGTCGAGTCGGTCGGCTCGGACGTCCACTCGTCCACGCGCGCGCCGAGCTCGACGGTGAACGCGTCGGTGCAGCGGGATGCTGGCGCGCGCGTAGCCGCCGCAGGTGCGCTCGATGCCGCCGGCGAAGAACGGACCGGTCTGCACGTTGGTGACCGAGTAGCGCAACTCCTCGACCGTGGAATCGGTGCGCTGGAAGTCGGCACCGACAATCAACGTGGTCCTCCCGAATAGCCGCGTCCACTGTCCGCCCACCGTCTGGAAATTCGTGTCGATCGTCTGCTCCGTCGTCAAGCGCTCGGACGCGCGATCGGCCGCGACCGCGGTGAACGTCTGGTAATAGTCCTGCGAGCTGGCGGCACCCTGGACCTGCCACACGCCGCCGCCGACCGTTTCCGCCGGCGTGCTCGAGAACTGCTTCCAGTCGGTGGTGTTCACCTGCGCCGGCGTGCCGTTGCCGCGATCTTCGCTGTAGAGCGCGCCCTGGCCGAACACGTTCCAGGTGTCGGCCTGGCGGCCGCCGGTGAAGAAGCCGGTCTGATAGTCGCTGTCGGCCGGCGTGTCGACCGGTCCGCGCGCCTCCGGCGCCAGCATGTACGCGCCGTCGGTCGTATTTCCCTCGTAGGCGCCGCGACGCGCCCCATCCATTCTTCACGAGCCGCGCCGAAGAGCGATCCGCGGAACGTGTCGAGCGATCCGCCGTCGATCGTGGCGCGGGCGCGCGTGCGGATCGGGCTGACAAGGTCAACACCTGCACGACGCCACCGAGCGCGTCCGGCGCCATACAGATCGCCGGTCGCGCCGCGCACCACTTCGACGCGATCCACGGCCGCCAGCGGGATGCGGTTCCAGTACACCCAGCTGCCGAACGGATCGTTCAGCGGCACACCGTCGGAGAGCACCAGCGTGCGGCTCGAGCCGGATCCCGACACGCCGCGCAGCGTCACGCCTTGCGTCGTCGGATTGGCGACGCGCGACGACTGAGCGGCGGAACAGGGTGAAGCCCGGCGTGATTGCGCAGCGCGTCGTCGAGCGCGCCCGCGGCCATGTTGCTGAGCTCGCGCCGCGGTGACCACGGTCGAACTCGCTGCGCTCGGCAACCGCTCGGCGCCGCGCGTGGCGGTGACGACGACCGAGTCGGCGAACGTCGCTGGTCGCAGCACCACCTGTACTCGGCTCGCTGGCGTGAGCTCCACCGTCGAGAACCCGGTTGAAACGACCTTCAGGCTCGCGACCGGACCGGTGACGGTGAACGTTCCGTCCGCGGCGGTCGTGACGGTGCTGGTGCGACCGTCCGGCGTACGCGCCGTCACCTCGGCGCCGGCGACCGCGCCGCCCGCGACGTCCACGACCGTACCGGTGATCGAGGCGGGCTGGGCGAGCGCAGGCGAAGACCATGCAAGAAGACAGGCCAGCAGCGTCGCTGCGGCGTACAAAGACTGTCTGTCGGATCATATTTGGGTAGACTCTACACCAACGACCCGCGCGTGACGTGCGCCGAACCCGTGCACCCCTGCACCCGTGCACATTTGCACCCGTGCACACCGTCACCGATTGTCACGCTGCATCCATCGCCGTGGACCCTCAACAGAACCCGCCCGGACAGGATCCCGGTCCCGCCCCGAGCCCCGCGCCGGCGGGCCACGGCGACCTCGTGTTCCTCGAAGGGCCGCACTCGCGCACCCACGAACTGCTGCTGCTGCTCCGCGCCGGACGCGACTTCATGCGCGGCTTTCGGACGCTGACATTTCGTTGGTCCGTGCGTCACGGTCTTCGGATCGGCGCGATTCGACGAGCAGCAGCGCTACTACGCAATGGCCCGCGAGGTCGGCCGGCGCGCTCGTCGGGCTCGGCTTCACGGTGATGACCGGCGGCGGCCCGGGCGTGATGGAAGGCGCCAATCGCGGCGCGCGCGACGCCGGCGGCATATCGGTCGGCTGCAACATCGAGCTGCCCTTCGAGCAGTACCCAAACCCGTATCTGGATCGATGGGTGATCTGCCACTACTTCTTGGTGCGCAAGGTGCTGCTCGTGAAGTACTCGTACGCGTTCGTCGTCATGCCGGGCGGCTTCGGCACGCTCGACGAGCTGACCGAGGCGCTGACGCTGATCCAGACGCGCAAGATCCTGCAGTTCCCGGTGGTGCTGATGGGCCGCGACTACTGGGCGCCGTTCGTGGCGATGTGCAAGACGATGATCGAGGCTGGCACGATCTCGGCGCCGCGATCTCGACCTGATGCTGGTGACCGACTCGGTCGACGGACGCGATGACGCACATCGAGGCCAGCACGCCGTCGCAGCAGTTCGGGCTGAAGCGTCGCAAAGCGCCGGCCGCGGCCCTCGCGTGCGCTGCTCGGCGAGAAGGCGACGACCCCGGCACCTGCCGTCCGCACCTGCGCCCCCGCCAGTACACAGCTGATATACGCTGGTACGGATGCGGCTCGGCAAACTGGCCGTCGCGAGCGTCAGTCCGACGGTCGGCGCCGTCACGCTCCAACGTCGCCCGCTCGATCGCGGTCGCCCGGGACATGGCCGACGCGGACGTCACGATCGGCGCGTTTCCCGAACAAGTCGTCGGCGGCTACCCTCCCGAGGACCTGGTCCAGTGGCCGGCTTCCTCGATCGGGCAGCGCCGCTCGCTCGAGCGCTTCGCGCACGAGACCGCGGAGCTGCCGACGGTGTTCGTGCTCGGCCTCGCGGTGTCGGCGCGGCGGGCAGATCTTCAACTGCCGCCGCGGTCGTGCATCGCGGCCGCATCGCTCGGCTTCGTCCCGAAGGAAAAGCTCCCGACCTACAACGTGTTCTACGAAGGCCGCACCTTTTCGCGCGGCGGACCGGGCCTGTCTCTCGATGCGGACGGCGTCCCGCTCGGCGACTATCGCTTCGCGTTCGATTTCGGCGACGTCGCCGTGGAGGTCTGCGAGGACGCGTGGTCGCCGGATGGGCCGATGCGCCGCCGCTGCTACTCCGGCGTCGGAGATCGTCGTCAACGTGTCGACCTCGCCGTATCGCATGGGCGTCGATTCGACGCGCCGCGAGATGCTGGCGACACGCGCCGCCGACAACCAGGCGCTGCTGCTCTACGCCAACGCGGTCGGCGGACAGGACGGCTCGATCTACGACGGCGGCGGCTTCATCTTCCAGAACGGCCGTCTCGTGTTCGAGGCGCCGCGCTTCGTCGAAGGCTGGTGGTCGGCGGTCGTCGATCTCGATCGCACGCGGCGGCTGCGCATGGAGAACACCACGTGGCGCTCGGACTGCGAAGCGTTCCGCCTGCACCGGCGAGATCGTTCCCCGGTGATCAAGTCGACGGCGCCGACCGCCGACAGATCCCGGCTTCACTACCCCGTTCCCGATGGCGGCAACTTCTTCCTGCCGGCGAGCCGGCCGCCGCGAGGCCGATCCGCGCGATCGCGCGCTCGACGATCTCTTCGAGGCGCTCGCGCTCGGCGTGAAGAGCTATTACGAGAAGACCGGCGCGTTCAAGTCGCTCGGCATCGCGCTCTCGGGCGGGCGCGACTCGATGCTGACGCTGCTCGTCGCGTGGCGGGCGGCGCAACTGATCGAGAAGGGTCCAGCACGCGATCGACGCGTTCTACATGCCGAGCCAGCACTCGGGCGACGACACGACGCAGGCCGCCGCGAGTGCTCGCCGACGAGCTCGGCGTGCACGCTGCGAGACGATCCCGATCGACGAGGCCATCGATCGCGAGATCGACGTCGTCGTCGCAGATGCTCGGCGGCGAGCAGCCGACCGAGCTGACGCGGCAGAACGTCCAGGCGCGCATCCGCGGCCAGCGGATGTGGAACTGGGCGAACACATCGGGCGCGCTGTTCCTGCAGACCGGCGACATGAGCGAGAAGGCCGTCGGCTACACGACGATCGGCGGCGATCTCGAGGGCGCGCTCTCGGTCATCGCCAACGTGCCGAAGACGGTCGTGATCGCGCTGCTCGAGCGGCTTCGAGACGCGGTTTGGATTCCAGCGGCATCGCGGCGACGCTGCACACCGAGCCGGGGCCGGAGCTGGCCGACAAGCAGGTCGCCGAGCACGAGCTGATGCCGTTCCCCGTCCTCGACGCCTGCCTGCACCTCTACGCCGGCGAGAAGATGTCGCCGCGACGAGATCGTCGAGGCGCTGGGGAGCCTGTTCCCGCAACTACCCGCCGACCAGCGCCGGGCGTGGGTCGACGCGCTTCACGAAGCTCTTCTCGCAGTCGATCTACAAGTGGGTGCAGTCGCCGCTGTCACTGCACGTCGGCTCGCTCGATCTCGATCGCGAACGTGCGCTGCAGATGCCGGTGGTACAGAAGAACGAATGGCAGGACGGATAGATCGACAGATAGATCGTCACATCTTCAGTTCGCCACATCGATCACCACCTCACCAGCTCGCGAGTTCGCAAGATTCGCCGAGGCCAACCGGCTGTGCCGCCGGCCGTACAGCGAAGTAGATCACGAGTCCGATCGCCATCCAGATCATCAGCCGCTCCCAGGTCGGCGCACGGCAGCGCCGCCATCAGGGCGAGTCGACACGAGCGCCGAGGCGATCGGGAACGGCCGGGACGAACGGCGTCCGGAACGGGCGTGGCAGATCGGGACGCGTGCGGCGCAGCACGATCACGCCGAGCGAGACGATCGACGAACGCGAACAGCGTGCCGATGCTCACCAGCTCGCCGAGCACGTTGATCGGCGTGAAGCCCGACGCCAGCATCACGATCCCGCCGGTGATCAGCGTCGTGACGTGCGGCGTGCGGAAGCGCGGGTGAATCGTCGCGCCGCCCAGCCGGCAGCAGGCCGTCCTTGCCCATCGCGAAGAAGATGCGCGGCTGCGCCATCATCTGCACGATGATCGTCGACGACAGACCCATGATCGGCGCCGAGCTTGACGACGAACGGCATCAGGTCGAGCAGCGCCTGCCACGCCGATCCCTGCGCCTTGATGCGCGCCGCATCCACGGCGACGGCCATCGGCGCCGCCACGCCGAGCTCGCGATACGGCACGAGCCCGACCATCACGCCCGAGACGAGCACGTAGAGGATCGGTGCAGATGATGAGCGACCCGATGATCCCGACGCGGCATGTCGCGCTGCGGATTGGCGGGCTTCCTGCGCCGCCGTCGAGACGGCGTCGAAGCCGATGTAGGCGAAGAAGATGACGCCCGGCGCCGCGCAGCACGCCGCTCCAGCCGTAGACTGCCGAACTCGCCCGTCGTTCGGCGGGATGAACGGGTGCCAGTGCGACGGTCGAGATGAACATGCCGCCGAGCCGATGATGAGCGAGCACGACGCTCACCTTGATGGCCACGATCACGGCGTTGACGCGCGCCGACTCGCGAATGCCGACGATCAGCAGCAGCGTGGTCGCGGCCAGCGACACCAGCATCGCCGGGAGGTTGACGAGCGCGGTGACGCGTCGAGCCATCGGCGAGAGTGACGTCGGTCCCGGGCGCGGCGCTCAGAACGCGGCGGGAAGCGCGATGCCGATGTCGTGGAGCAACGACACGACGTAGGCCGACCAGCCGACCGCGACCGTCGCGGCGCCAAGCGCGTATTCGAGGACCAGGTCCCAGCCGATGATCCACGCGACCAGCTCGCCGAGCGTCGCGTAGCCGTAGGTATAGGCCGAGCCCGGCGACCGGAACCGAGGAGGCCAATTCGGCATAGCAGATCGCGGCCAGACCGCTGGCGACGCCGGCGACCACCATCGACAGGACGACGGCCGGGCCGGCGTGCGCCGCGGCCGCCTGGCCCGGTGAGCACGAAGATGCCGGTGCCGATGATCGCGCCAATGCCGAGCAGGGTCAGGTCGACCGGGCCGAGGACGCGCGGCAGCGGGCTCTGGCCGATGGCGCCGAGGGGTTTGGTTCGGAACAGGGACAAGAGGGGCTCCTGGGTTCTCGGGGTTCTCGGGGTTCTCGGGGTTCTCGAGGTTCTCGGGGTTCGCCGGTTCGCGTCGTAGAATGGCCGGACGCGGGCCCGCGAGTCCTGAAGATGTTCGAAAGAAGTTCGGAAATTCTCGAATTCGGGCCGTTCCGGTTCGAACCGGGTAACGGGTTGTGGCGCGACGCCGAGGAAGTGCCGCTGCCGCCACGCGTGCTGGCGGTTCTCGCAGCGCTGGCCGAACGCCCCGGTCAGGTCGTGTCCAAGACCGATCTGCTCGACGCCGGCTGGAAAGATGCCTTCGTCACCGAGGCCTCCCTGCTCGAGGCCATCCACGTGCTGCGCACTGCCTTGGGCGACGATCGCCGGGCGCCGCGCTACATCCAGACGGTCCATCGGCGGGGATATCGCTTTGTCGGCGCGGTGACGATCGCACCGCGCCCCACCGATCGGCGCGAGGACGCGCCCGAAGAACCGCTCGCACTGCCGCTGGCGCCGACTTCTGCAGACGAGTTCCCACCCTTCTTCAGCGGCCCCGAATGGCAACTCATCTTCCGTCGATGCGGATGGGCCGCCGCGGCAACCGTACTGACCAGCCTGCTCGTCGCTGCGGTCGGGCCGCGACCTGCGAACGCTTCCGGCGGGCACTACTCGATCGCACTGCCGCCAGCTGTGCAGGTCCCGTCCTACAGCGGCTCGGTCTCGGCATCGCCCGACGGCCAGCGCTTCGCGTTCGTCGCGCTGGACGCCGGAAAGCCGTCGCTCTTCCTGCGCGAAGCAAGCCATCCGCTTCCGATCCGTCTCGAGGAACGCGCCGAGCCCAGCGACCCGTTCTTTTCACCCGACGGGCGGATGGTCGGTTATTTTGCGAACGGCGAACTGAAGGTCGTCGAGCCGGGCGGTACGCCGCGAACGGTTGCCTACGCGCTGCCCGGAGCCGGAGCGGTCTGGATCGACGAGCGGACGATTGTCTTTGGCGGCGGACCGGGCGGCGGGCTCGCGCGCGTGTCGCTGGCGGGTGGACCGCCTGAAGTCCTGCTCCAGCCGGAAGCGCTGTCCACCGACGTGCGCTTCGGCTGGCCCGCCGTACTCCCGACGAGACGGCGCGCTGCTCTTCACGGTCATGACGCCGACCGGGCAGCGACGTGGCGATTCTCGAACCGGGAGCCGAGCGCCACCGCGTCCTGGTGCGCGACGCCGCCTTCGGGCGGTACGCGCCGACCGGTCACCTGATCGTCGAGCGGCACGGGCAGCTGGAAGCCGCCCCGTTCGATGCCGCTCGTGGAACCCTCACCGGCACGTTCAGGCCGGTCGTGAGCGATGTCGCATCCGCGACGGCGTTCGAGGGACCGCGCTACGCGTTCTCGGAATCGGGCTCGCTCGTTTACATTCCGGGATCGGCTGCAGGTTCGATCGCACTGCGCTGGAGAGACGGCACTGCTCGAGCGCGCCTGGAAAGCGGCCCGTTCGTGGACCGCTTGATCGCTGCGCCGTTGAACGTGACCGATGACCCCGCCACCGCTGATGCGCCGCACGCGGTCAGCCCGGCGTGGAGACCGGACGGTCTCGAAGTCGCCTTCGCAGCCAACAAGAGCGGCCCCTACAACCTCTTCGTCAGACCTCGGCTCGGAACCGAGCTCGCGCTCGGCGCCAGCCCATGGAATCAGGTGCCCACGTCCTGGTCTCCAGACGGACGCAGCATCGCGTACACCGAGTTCAATCCCGCCACCGGCGCCGACGTGTGGATCGTCGATCGGCTCACCGGTCTCAAGCGCCCGCTGGCGCGGACGCCGCTCGACGAGACCGGCGCGCGTTTCTCGCCGGACGGCCGATGGATAGCCTACCTCTCGAAGGCTGGCGGCGAATGGCAGGTGGCGGTTGTGCCAGCGACCGGTGGCCCGCCGCTCGCGCAGTTCCCGGCCCGCCAGATTGCCGCCGACACGTCGAGCCCCGGCGCCGCCGGCCACGAACTCCGCATCGTCCTCGCCTGGTTTGCCGAGCTGTCGCAGCGGATGCGTGGCCCGGCGTGATTCCGGTCGCATCGCTCGACGACCCTCGCGTCGCCGCCTACCGCTGGGTCGCGCAACCCGAGCGGCTGCTCGACGACGGTTTGTTCGCGGTCGAGGGGCGTCTGGTCGTTCCGCGGCTGCTCGCCTTATCAGCGGAACCCGGGCGGTGGTTCGGCGCCGCGGTGTCCGCGCTCCTCTCCCCTGCCGCCTACGAGCGCATGCAAGCCGTCATCGATGGGTACGCGACGGTCTCGACCTACGTCGCACCGCAGCAGGTCATCGACGGGCTCGTCGGCTTCAATATGCACCGCGGCTGCGTGGCGCTCGCAAAGCGGCCCCCGGCACAGTCAATCGCTTCCTTCAACCTCTCTGACACGCGCGTCGCGGTCGTGCTCGAAGGCGTCAATAATCCCGACAATATCGGCGGCATCTTCAGGAGCGGTGCGGCCTTTGATGCGGGACTCGTGATGCTCGGTCCGGCGTGCGCCGATCCCCTCTACCGGAAGTCGGTCCGGACATCGATGGGTGCGACGCTCGAAGTGCCATACGTCTCGTGCGGCGAGTGGCCGGCGGCGCTCGACCGTCTCCGCGGCCAGGACTTCGAAGTCGCGGCCTTGACCACGGACAACGCCGCCGTGCCGATCGATCGGTACCGGGCGAAGACGCCGCGCGTCGCGCTACTTGCCGGGGCCGAGGGTCCGGGGCTGAGCGCCTCGGCGCTCGCGCATGCCGACGTTCACGTGACGATTCCGATGACCGGCCGTGTGGACTCGCTGAATGTCGCCACCGCCGTGGCGATCGCCTTGTACCATGTAACGGTGAGCCAGCGGCGGTGAGCGCGGAACACGAATCAGCGATTCTCAACTTCATCATCGATCGCCTGCAGATAGACGACGACTGGTTCGAGTGGACCGGGCGCGGCTTCCGCTGGTGGGCCGGACCGCTGGCGCAGCGCATTGCCTTTTCGGCGCGGCGCAACCTGCACGGTGTTCCGATCTCGACGCTGCACGTCGAGACGGATCTCATCGCCGACGTAGCGGTGACCGGCGACACGTGGGAGCGGCTCGCCGGCGTGAACCGGTTCGCGACGCTGAGCGCCTATGTCGCGGACATGGCGGCGCGGACGATCTCCCTGCACGCCTCTGTGAGCGTTACCGACGACAACTGGATGATGGCGCGCGCGATGGCGCTCCATGCGGCGGCGCTGCAAGTTGCCGACGCGCACGCAGAGGCAGCCGACATGGCGGACGCCTTCGGCGGCTCGGTGCGGGCGAGCGGCGCACCCGACGCGCGGGCCGCGCGAGGTGCCGGACGAGATCCTGGACGTGATCGACCTGTATCAGCAGCGCGGCCAGCAGCCGTCGCCGGTGACGATGGAGGAGCTGGCGCAGCTCGTGCAGCTGGAACCGCGCCCGTGGCTGCTGGCCATGAACGAGCCGGATCGGCTGATTGCGGATCTCGAGTTCGCAACCAACCAGCCTGCGCGCCTCGAAGTCGATCGCGGCGTCGTCCACCCGGGCATCGGCTCAGGGCTGGAGCTGCGCCTGGCCATTCCCGTCGAACCCGATGCCGCAATTGCGCAACGGCTGAACGCGAGTGAGGCCGTTCAGCCCGACGCTCACCAGCTCGGCGCATGGTGTCTCGATCCCGAGCGGGGTCTCGCGTTCGTCAGCTTCATCCCGTCGGCGGCCTGGATTCCGCACCTGGTGCGCGCCCTCGTCTATCACGCCGCCGGCCGCAACGAGTGGGCGCGCGAGCTGCTGTTTCCGCAGTAGTTCCCTTCACCGGACACGTTTCGAGGCTTTGCTCGTCGCGGTGCGGCGACTGCGCGAACTGCGCCGGCGCTCCTCGACGCGGACGCGGGCCAGCTTCGCGATCAGTTTGAGAGGCGCGGGAGCGTCGAGTGGAAAGCGCAGCGTGCCTTTACCAGATCGATAAGGGGCGATCTCGTTCCCGTACTTCGCGACCATTCCGGCCGTCACCGGGTACACGCTGACGTGATCGGTGAAGGCAGCAATGTAGAGCAGATACCGTCCGTCGAGATCGAACGTCGGGATGCGATAGCTGATGCGCTCGGTGACGCCGGGCGCGGCCGCGCGAATCACGCGGCGAAGCTGCCGCAGGGCCTGCCGCGTCTTTGGCGGCGCCGACGCGATGTACTCGGACACAGTTCCGGCTGTTGGCATGTAGAGCGAGCACATCGCACAGACGAGACGCTACCAGCCTAAAAGAAACACCGGCAGCGCCGCGCCAATCGCCGCCGCGAGCTGCAGCGCGAGCACGAGCGACGCGGCGCGCGGCGTTTCAGGCATCCACCTGAGGGCGAAGAAGCCGATGATCGGCAGCTGCAGCCCCATCAGAATCTGCCACAGGTGTGCGGCGGTGCCTTCGTCAGGCTGCGGCGCGGGACCATAACGGGCCAGGTACACGAGCACCACGCTCAGCGCGACAAGCGACATCAGCGGGGGCATGAACGCGACAGGATTGAGCAGCAGGGAGCGGCGATTCATCGGGACCTCCCGGTCTCGGCTTCGCTCGGCGACATCGCGATCGACGATGCCGCCGACAATATCACCGTTCGCCGCGAGCTACTTTCCGATGGTCTGACGCGCCGCGGCCGCCTGTGCGGCAACCAACCCGAAGCCGCGTGACCGCGCGTCCTGCTCGAGCGTGGCGAGCCGTGCATCAGAGGCGGCCCGATCGGTCCGGGCGCCGAGCTCCGCCAGGGCCAGCGACGCCTCGAACCGAAGCGGCAGGACACCTAGCGACGCGGCCTGCGCGTGGGCACGCTCGACCGCGGCGATTGCGGCGCGCGCCTCCTGCGGCCGGGCCACGCCCTGCACGCGGGCGCCGGCAATCGT
The DNA here is from genome assembly GCA_963709325.1 of uncultured Acidobacteriota bacterium. GTDB lineage: Bacteria > Acidobacteriota > Vicinamibacteria > Vicinamibacterales > UBA2999 > VFZN01. Next base: position 510,546 of record CAVPVV010000004.1, read on the forward strand.
GACCGCCATCTGCACGATCACGTTCTGCGTCTTCGCGAGCAGCGCCTGCGCTCGCTTGGCCTCAGCCACCGCCGCGTCCGTCTTGCCGGCCGCCAGCAACGCGCGCGCCAGCGCGGTTCGCGCCAGCGCATGACCGTCGGGCACGTTCTGGCCCTCGTAGGCCGCGACGGCGGCACGCGCGAGCGGTTCGGCATCGGCAGTCCTGCCGTCGGCGAGGGCAACGATGGCGAGCGCCGAGCTGCTGTCGGCCAACGTCAGCTTCTCGCCCAGTTTGGTTCGCACCTCCCGCGATTCCTCAAGGCGTGTCCGCGCCAGCGCGGTATCACCCCGCAGGAGGGCGATGTCACCGAGCTCGTACAGGCAGTAGCCGACGCCGCGGCCGACATCGAGCTTCCGGTTGATCGCCAGCGCCTCCTCGATCGTCACCGCCGCCTTCTGCAGATCCCCTTCGAGCGCCTCCAGCTCGCCGATGTTGAAGAGCGAGATGGCGCTGCTGCCCGGATCGGCGATGTCGCGGCGAATCGTCAGCGCTTCCTCGTTGGCCTCGCGCGCGCGGGTGAGCTGCCCCTGCATCTTCAAGGCTACCGCCGCGTTGTTGCGGGCCCGGGCCAGACCGCGGCGGTCGCCAATCTCGCGATGGATGCCAGCCGCTTCTTCGTACTGCGCGACCGCTCCGGTGAGATCGCCGAGATCGAGCAGCACGTTGCCGATGTTGTTCAGCGACACGGCGAGGTTGACTCGGTCCCCGATCTCGCGGCGGATCGCGAGCGCCTCGCGGTTGAGCGCCAGCGAGCCGTTGAGGTCTCCGGCCCGGCGTTTCTGGATGGCGAGGTTGTTCAGCAGCCGCGCGACCATCTGCTGGTGTCCGATCGGCCGGGCGATCGCCAGCGCCTCTTCGTACAGCTGCGAGACGCGCGCCGGCTCTCCGCGATCGCCGAGCGCCGCTGCGATGTTGTTGAGCGCTTCGGCGAGACGGCCGCGATCACCGGCGTCGGCATAGGTGGCGCGGGCCTGTTCATAGAGCCCTGCCGCCCGTTCCGGCTGACCGAGACGGAGCAGGGCCGTCCCTTCGAGGAGCGCGGCCCGCGCGACGATCAGCCGCGCGCCCTGCGCCTGGCCCCGGGTTGCCGCGGCCGATGCCGCGGCCTGCATGCGCTTGAAGTCCGAGATGGTCTCCGCCGCGCCTGCTTCGGCGAGGTCGATACGCGGGTCGGGCGGGCCAGGCAGCTTCCGCAGCCTCTCGATGGTGGCGAGCGCGTTCTTCGGGGCGCCGGCGCTGCTCTGCGCATTCGCCAGGCGAAGCCCATACTCCAGGTTGTCGGGGAAGAAACGGAACAGCGTCTCGTAGATGCCAACCGCTTCCTTCCACTCCTTGCCGGTCTCGCGGTACGTGCCTTCGACCGACAAGCGCTCCTCGCGCCCGAGCCCGGACGAGAGCTTGAACGCTTCGCTGGCCGCCGACCGCGCCCGCTCGTCGTATCCCAGCGTCGACCATGCCTGCGCCAGCGCGGAATACGCGAGCGGGAACTGCCGATCGGCCTTTGCCGCCCGCTCCAGGAGATCGCGCGCGGCCAGCGCGTCGAAGCTCCGTAACCGCTCCAGGCCTTCCGAGTAGAGCCGCGCCGCTTCCGGCGTCTTTGGCAGCGACGCCTGGACTTCGGCGACGGCCGACGCAGGCAGAGCGTCGATGTCGAGACGCTCGCGCAGCCGCAGTCCGGTTCGCGAGACGAGCTGGAGCACGTCCTTCTCCGGGCTCGTCTCGCTGACGAGCGCGATGATCTGCCCCTCCCGGGAGTCCTGGAGCCGCGCGTCGAGACGAATCATCGCGGCGCCGGGTTCGCCGACGGTTACGTACGACCCGAACACGACCAGATCGCTGCCGAGGCGGTCGCGAATGCGGCCCAGGGTATCGGAGGCGTAGGCGTCGGCATCGGTGAGCGCCAGATCGATCTTCATCCGCGCGACGTTCTCGCCGGGAATCGTTCGGAGCTGTTCGCCCGCAGCCAGCTCGGTCGCGAGCATCTCCGCGAACGCCGTCGACAGCCACGCGGCATCCGGCCGGCCGGACACGTTCCTGAATCCCAGCACCGCAACCGAACGCCGCGACGGTGCCGAAGAAGGTCCCTCGCTCACGCCGGCGGCGGGCTCGTGCGATACCCGCCAGAGCGGAACGGCAATCGCGGCAGCCAGCACCGCAAGCAGGCCCGCGCCAAGTGCGACACGGTGGCCGATTGTCAAGCCGGCGCGCTCCGGCGCCGCCCCGAGTGCCTTCACGACATCGCCGGCGCGCTGAAAGCGATCGCGCGGCTGGCGCTGCAGGCACCGCAGGATCGCCGCGTCCCATGCGGGATCGAGGTCGGAGACGATCTCGCGTGGTGGGCGCGGCGCTTCGTTCAGCCGACGGACCGCGATCGCCAGCGGCGTGGATCCGGCGAAGGGCCGGACGCCCGTCACCATCTCGTACATGACCAGGCCGAGCGCGTAGACGTCGGTGGCCGGCGACAAGTCGCCGCCCTCGACCTGCTCGGGCGCCATGTAGTCCGGCGTGCCGATGATCTGACCGGTCATCGTCGGGCGCGCGTGGCTGCCGCTGGAATCGTCGCCGGCCCGAACCGCCAGGCCAAAGTCGGTCACAACGACGCGCACCGGGCCGTCCGGCTGCGGCACCAGCATGACGTTGTTGCTCTTGAAATCCCGATGCACGACGCCAGCGCGATGCGCCGCGTCAAGTGCCGCCGCCATCTGGACGACGAGCGGCAGCGCCTCACGGGTGCTGATCGGGCCGCGCTGGAGCCGATCGGCCAGCGTCTGTCCGGTCAGCAGCTCCATCGTCACGATGGTGACGCCGGTGTTCGGCCCGGTCGGCTGATGGCGGAACAGGTCGAAGATCCGGCAGATGTTCGGGTGGGTCACCTGCCGCGCCAGCAGCGCTTCGCGCTTGAAGCGGGCGATCGCCGCTTCGTCGCGGGCGATGTGCGGCTTGATCGTCTTCAGCGCGACGTTCTGCCGGAGCTCGAGATCTTCCGCCTCGTAGAGCTCGCCCATGCCGCCGGCAGCAATGAAGCGCACGATCCGGAAGCGATCGGCGACGATCTGGCCTTCGCTGAAGGTCAGGGCATGCGCAGAGGGCATGGAGCTGGCGGGCGTGCCCTGCGTGTCTTGCGGGAATGTCGACAACGAACTCGCCGCGATTATCGCATGGCCGACTACCGGGCTGGACCCTGCGCGGTTACGTGGCCCTGGTGGCCTGCCGGAGGAGCGCGCCAAACGCCCGCTCGTCGATCTGCGACGGGTCGCGGACTTTGATGTGCCGCACGTACTGCCCCTGGCCGTTCAGCAACCCCTTGGGATCTTTCAGCGATGATCCCCTGAAGAAGCCGAACTGCACGTGATCGGGGGCGGAGTACACGTAGGCGACCGGCCCGCTCTTCCCCACCCAGCACCCATTTCCCCACTTCACTGCCTCGCTCAACCGCGGCGTGACATGCGCGACGAACTGCCGCAGCGCGCCGATGATCGACCGGTTGAGCGGCTTCTGGTCTGCCAGGTAGTCGTCGAACGTCGCGTACGTCTTCATCTTCATGGGCGCCATGATTCATCGTCCGCCGGCGGCGGCAGCCTCCAGAACACGTCGCAACATCGACATCACGAGGTCCGGATCCTCACGAGGGATCGCGTGCGTCCGGTCGGCCGCCAGTACCAGCGTGCCGCGCGGCGCGGACAGCACCCAGCCATTCAACACGTCCAGCCGAAACCTCAGGTCGGCGTGGAAGTGGCGTTGGAGATCGAAAGGCACCTGCAACGGCACGGAGAAGTACTTGCCGGCGACGATTACGCCAATCGGGACCGAGGGGAACGGACGGAGATCGCGTTCCGCGAGGTCCTGCTTCAGCAGCCCGTTCATCACCTCATGTTCGGCGCGCATGGCCGGAGGGGCTTTAGCCATCAGGCTCGAAAAGCTCGACCAGTAGGCCTCGAAACCGGCGCGGCCGGCGCCGATGGTTTCGAACGGCTTGATGTTGTCGGCGAGCGACTCGGTCACCATCGGGGCCGGGTCCACCAGCACAAGGCCGCTTATGTCGCCGGGATGATAGCCGGCAAAATATCGCGCGAGCATGCCGCCCCAGGAATAACCGACCAGAACGTACGGCGGTGCGGCGCCAAGCTGTTGCAGCACGCGCTGCAACCGGTCGGCGACGTGTCGCGGTGTCGGACGAATTTCGTCCCACTCGGACTTCCCAAGGCCAGCGCGATCGTATGCGACGGCCGGCGCCAGCTTTGCGGCCTCGGGAACGATGCCGCCCCAGACCTCGAGCGAGTTGGTCGCGCCGGCCTCGAACACGATGATCGGCTGGCCCGCGCGCCGGTTCTGGAGTCCGATTGCCAGGACCCGGACCGCGCGGCCATCGAGCTCGATCGTGCTGACACCCGGAGCGGCTGGCTTCTCCTGAGCGAAGACCGCGCCGCCGATCGAGAGCGCAACGGCGGTCGGGATTGCTGCCTTCGCGACGAGGCGCATCGCAAGGAACTCAGGCACTTTTGTTGTTCTCGTCCCAGGTCTTCGGCTCCCAGAGCTCGACCTTGTTGCTGTCGGGGTCCATGATCCAGGCGAACTTGCCGTTTTCGTGCGATTCAGGTCCACCGACGATCTCTACGCCACCGTCTCGCAGCCGGGCGAGCAATTCGTCGAGATCGTCGACCCTGTAGTTGACCATGAAGGACGAACGGCTCGGGCTGAACCACTGCGTGTCCTTCTCGGCGACATGCCACACCGTGAGGCCCCGGTCGTCGGCTTTGTCGTCAGGCCATCTGAGGATGGCGCCGCCCCAAGGCTCCAGCCGCATGCCCAGATGTTTCTCGTACCAGGCGGCCAGAGCGGCCTTGTCACCCGTGCTCTTGAAGAAGATGCCGCCCACGCCAGTGACTCTCGCCATCGTCGCCCTCCGATTCATTACGTCGTCCGACTCCATTGGCCGACGCCGAGCGATGTCTCCTCCGCCGCAGCGGCCGTCGAACTAGTCCACCCAGTCGCGCGACCGCTCCACCGCACGCCGCCATCCGTGGTACAGCCGATCGCGCTCGGACGCCGCCATGCGCGGCGTGAATTCGCGATCGAGGGCCCAGTTCCCGCGCACGTCGTCGAGCCCGTTCCAGTATCCGACCGCAAGGCCGGCCAGATACGCGGCCCCGAGCGCGGTCGTCTCCCCAACCACTGGGCGCCGTACCGGCACGTTCAACAGATCGGCCTGGAACTGCAGCAGCTGTGCGTTGACGGAGGCGCCGCCGTCTACCTTCAGCGTCGAGAGTTGAAGGCCGGACTCCTTCTGCATCACCTCGAGCACGTCACGCGTCTGATACGCCATGGCGTCCACGGCGGCACGCGCGATGTGGGCCATTTTCGTGCTGCGGGTCAGGCCGACGACGACGCCGCGGGCGCGGGGGTCCCAGTAGGGCGCACCCAGACCGACGAAGGCTGGCACGAGGTAGACACCGTCGGTATCCGGCACTTCGCTCATCAACGCCTCGACGTCCGCTGATGCCGAGATCGCCTTCAGCCCATCGCGAAGCCACTGCACGGCAGCGCCGGCAATGAAGACCGATCCTTCCAGCGCGTAGGTGATCTCGCGACCGAGCCGCCAGCCAATCGTCGTCACCAGCCCTTCTTCTGACGGCACGGGCGTCGAGCCGGTGTTGAGCAGCATGAAACAGCCGGTGCCGTAGGTGTTCTTAGCCGAACCAGGCTCGAAGCAGGCCTGGCCGAAGAGCGCTGCCTGCTGATCGCCGGCGCTTCCGGCAATCGGCACCGGGGCGCCCAGCAACTCTGGCACGGTCTCTCCATACACTTCGCTCGACCCGCGCACCTCCGGCAGCATCGCTCGCGGCACATCGAGCAGCTTCAGCAGCTCGTCGTCCCAGTCCTGGCTGTGAATGTTGTACAGGAGCGTCCGGCTCGCGTTGCTGATGTCCGTCACATGCTGTTTCCCGCCTGTGAGCCTCCAGATCAGGAAAGAGTCCACGGTCCCGAACAGCACCTCGCCTCGAGCCGCGCGCGTCCGCAAGCCGTTGAACGAATCGAGCAGGTGCTTGATCTTGGTGCCCGAAAAGTAGGCGTCAACAACCAGGCCCGTCTTGCGGCGAATGGTCGGCTCGTGCCCGTCCGCTTTGAGCCGCTCGCAGATCGGCGCCGTCACGCGGCTCTGCCAGACGATAGCGTTCGCCACCGGCTTGCCGGTGGCCCGGTCCCAGAGAATGGTCGTCTCGCGCTGGTTGGTCACGCCAATCGCAACCAGATCGCCGGCGCCGATGCGCGCACTGGTAAGCGCCAGCTTCGCCGTCTGCAGTTGGGATGTCCAGATGGCTTCAGGATCGTGCTCGACGTGGCCGGGGCCCGGAAAGATCTGCGGGAACTCCTGTTGCGCCATCGCGACGACGCGGCCGGCGCGGTCGAAGACGATGCTGCGGCTCGACGTGGTTCCCTGGTCGAGCGCCAGGACGTACTGGCTCACAGCTCGACTCCACGGTTCGGCAGGTAGCGCCCGACGAACGAGTCGTAGACGACGGCACCCGTCAGCGCTCCAGCGATCGGGCCGGCGATCGGCACCCACCACCAACCGTTGCCAGCGCTGAACACCCCGCCTCCCCAACCCGCGATGGCCGTAAACAGGCGAGGCCCGAAGTCGCGAGCCGGGTTGATCGCGTAACCCGCATTGAAGCCGAAGGCAACGCCAATCGCGACGACCAACAGACCGATCATCGGAGCAGCCAGCCACGACGGCGGTCCGGCGTTACGTTGATCGGTGATTGCCAGCACGCAGGCCATCAGCAACGCGGTCCCAACCAATTGATCGATCAGTCCGCCCAACGTCGAGAGAAACGGCTGCGGGTAGGTGGCGAAGATCCCCGCCGTGCCCATCGCGCCCTGCACCTGGCGCAGGCCGCCGTCGAAGGCGGTGAATGCCTCGTGATACGTCAGGAAGACCACCGCAGAGGCGACGAATGCGCCGGCGATCTGTGCCGCAACGTAGGCCGGAACCTTGGGCCATGGGAAGCCGCGGCGCACCGCGAGCGCGATGCTGACTGCCGGATTGAGGTGCGCGCCGGAAACGCCGCCTGCGGTGTAGACGCCGAGCATGACCGCCAGGCCCCACCCGAGATTGATACCCAGGTACGACCCGCTGGCACTCTTGCTCAGCACCGTCTGCGCCACGACGCCGATGCCGAACACGATCAGGATGAATGTGCCCAGGAACTCCGCCGCCGCCTCTTTGAGCATGGCGGATTCTACCCCTCAGCTCACTCGAGTTGCGCGTCCATCTTGCTCAGCGTGCCTGCTTGAGAACGATAATGTGCTGCCACGGGAGGACGTCGATCACGCGATCGATCGTGTAACCGTCGGCCGACAGCTCCTGCCGCACTTCGGCGACGCTCATCTTGTGCTCCTGCTTGATCGGCACGCGCGGATCTTCCTTGCGGAACTCGATCAGCACCAGCCGGCCGTCCGGCTTGAGCGCCTCGCGGAGCCGGCGTACGAACGCCTGCGGCGCGGCAAGCTCGTGGTACACGTCCACCATCAGCGCGAGGTCCACCGATCCCGGCGGCAGCTTGGGATCGTCGGCGGCGCCGAGCACCGGCACGATGTTGGTGAGCTTCTCCATCGCGGCGCGGCGCTGGATGATCGACAGCATCCCAACCTGGATGTCGGTGGCGTACACCTTCCCGTCTGCGCCGACCTTCCGCGCCAAACGGACCGTGTAGTAACCGGAGCCGGCCCCGATGTCGGCGACGGTCATGCCGGATTTGATATCGAGCGCCTCGATCGCCCGCGCCGGTTCCTCCTCCGCTTCGCGCTCCGGCCGTTCGAGCCAGCCGGCTCCGCCCACGCCCATCACCGGCGCGATCTCGCGTCCGCTGACCGGATGCCGGCTCTGGGCCGCCACGGCGGCGACAACCAGCATCGCCACGACACCGCTCGCAAACACGCGCCTTCGCATTATGATCGTGACTCCCAGATCGTAATGACGCTTCGTGCCCGATCAGCGTCCCCCGCGGACGCCGCCGCCATCACCAGAATCTACAACGAGGGCATCGAAGATCGGCTCGGCACCTTCGAGACGCGCCGGCGCGCCGAATCGGACGTCGCCGCCTGGTTCGACGGGCGCCACCCGATCGTCGTGGTCGAGGACAATGGGCAGATCGTGGCGTTCGCGTCGACCTCGTCGTACCGTCCGCGCGACTGCTACACCGGCATCGCCGAGTTCTCGGTCTACGTGTCGAGGCAGTGCCGCGGCCGCGGCGCGGGCCGTGTGGCCATGGACGCGCTGATCGCGGCCGCCTCGGCATCCGGCTTCTGGAAGCTCGTCTCGCGCGTGTTCGTCGAGAACACCACAAGCCGGCGGCTGCTGACCGCGGTTGGCTTCCGGGAGGTCGGCACGTATCACAAGCACGCGAAGCTCGACGGCATCTGGCGCGACGTCGTGATTGTCGAGCGCCTGATCCCGGAGAACCTCACCTGATGTTAGGTGCCATTCAGGCGTGGGCGGCGCAGCTCGGCGGGCTCGGACTGTTCGTCATCGCCGCTCTCGATTCCTCGTTTCTCTCGTTTCCTCAGGTCAACGATCTTCTGATCATCTACCTGAGCACGAAGAACCCGGAGCGGATGCCGTACTACGCCGCGATGACGACCGCAGGCTCTCTGTTCGGCTGCTTCCTGCTCTACGGAGTCGCGCGGAAGGGCGGCGAGGTCTTCCTCCGCAGGCGCTTCAGCGCCGCGAGGGTCGACCGCGGCATGGCGCTTTACCAGCGCTGGGGGCTGCTCGCCGTCGTCGTTCCCTCGCTCCTGCCTCCGCCTACTCCGTTCAAGCTCTTCGTGCTGATGGCCGGCGCCGCGGTGGTGGCGCCGTGGAAGTTTGCGCTCGCGGTATTGATCGGGCGCGGCATCCGCTACTTCGGGCAGGGCTATCTTGCGGTGCTCTACGGCGAGCGCGCGGTCACGATCGTGAAGGAGAACGGCGCGGCCGTTGGCATCGGCCTGGCGGTGATCGCTCTCGTCATCGGGGCGGTCGTCTACTGGCGCCAGCGATCACGGAGCGCTGACCCAGCCCAGACGAGCCGGTAGATCGGTGATGTCGTAGGGCTGATAATCGAAGTAGTCGCGCTTGAAGTCGATGTCCACCTTGCGGACCATGATGGCGCGTCCGGAGCCGTCGAAGCGGGTCTCGACCGGCAGCCAGGCGCCGGCAATGTGCCGGCGGGTGAACCGGGCGCTGGACCCCTTGTAGATCTTCGCGATCATCCCCCAGCCGAAGCTGACGTCGTCGATCGCGGTCGCTTCGACGTTCATGACCTCGTGGTCGAGCTCATGTATCCAGGCGCGGCCGCTGAAGGCCTTGGCGATGCGTCCCTCACGACTCCTGGCCGACGCCTCGGGGCGTGGCGTGAAGGTCACGACGATGGCGGGCTCGTTTTCCCAGATGTCGCGCCCGACGACGTGAAAGTCGAAGAGGTCGAGCGCTTCGTTGGCCATCGCCTCGTCCTTCTTCCGCGTCTCGGCAATCTTCCGGAGCCGCTCGATCCGCTCCGAGGTCCCCTCCTTCGCGAGCCGGCGCTGCCAGGCGTCAAGCTTCTCGCGATAGTCGCGGTCCTGTTCGGCCAACTCGTTCGCGGATACCGGACGCCCGTCTCGTTCGATGAGGCGGCGGTAGGTCAGCTCTTCCTCGGGATGCGGATAAACCTCGTAGGTATTCGCCGGTCCGGTCCCCATGGTCCGGCCGAACGGGTTGAGCTTCAGCTCGGTCGTGCGCTCGCGAAAGGAGAAGCGGACTTGAATCAGGTCGTTGCTGGCCAGCCGCTTGCGCGCGTCGGCAAGGAACTGCCGCTCGTCGGGCATGGGGCGCGACGACGTCTCGGCCGCGGGTGGCGAAGGCGCGGGAGTTTGCGCCGCCAGGCCCGCACCGCCGGCGAGCAGGGCCGCCAGCAGAAGCCGCACGGACACCATGCGGGTATCATGACGTACCCCTCGCCACATGGTCGATGCCTATCCCGAGCACGTCGTCCACGTGCTCATCGTCAACCAGGACAATTCCCACGTTCGCGCCGAGCTGGAGCGCTATCGCCGCGTGCTGAGTGAGGACGAGCGTTTCCGGTCGCAGCGCTTCTACTTCGACGCAGACAGGGAGCGCTTTGTCATCGGGCGTGCGTTGGCCAGGCTCCAGCTGTCGCGCTTCCTCGGCGGCGATCCGCGCAGCTGGCCGCTCGTCACCAACCAGTACGGACGGCCCGAGCTCGCGGCGCCCACCAGCCCGCCGATCGGTTTCAACGTGTCGCACACGCCGGGCCTCATCGCGTGCGCGGTGACGGCGACGACCGATGTCGGGGTGGACGTCGAGTTCACCGGCCGGGAGTTGACCCACGATGTCGCCGAGCGCTTCTTCGCACCAGCCGAAGTGGCCGACCTCCGCCGGTTCGCGCCGGACGAACAACCGCGCGTGTTCTACGACTACTGGACGTTGAAGGAGGCCTACATCAAAGCGCGTGGAATGGGATTGGCTCTGCCACTGGCACACTTTGCGTTCCGGCTGCGGCCGCCTGCGCCGCCGACGATCAGCTTCGATCCGGAGATCGACGACGATCCGCGCACGTGGCAGTTCGCGCAGAGCTCGCCGACACCCGACCATCGTCTTGCGGTGGCAGTTCGGCGCCCGCCGGGCCGTGATGTCGAGATCCGGTTCGAGACCGTCGTGCCGCAGGTGCCGGCGTGAAGCTATGGGCGATCGCCGACCTGCACGTCGGTTACCCGGAGAACCGCGCCGCGGTCGATGCGATGCCGGCGCACCCCGACGACTGGCTGATCGTTGCCGGCGACGCTGGAGACACGCCGGCGCAACTCGATTTCGTGCTCAAGACCCTGACGCCGCGCTTCAAGCAGCTGATCTGGGTCCCCGGCAACCACGAGCTGTGGACGCCGCGCGACCACCCGATCGAGCAGCGGGGCGAGGCGCATTACCAGCGGCTCGTCTCGTTGTGCCGCCGTCACGGCGTCCTCACGCCCGAGGATCCGTACGCGCTCTGGCCGGGCGACGGCCCGCGCCGGGCGATCGTGCCGCTGTTCTTGTTGTTCGACTACTCGTTCGCGCCTGACGGGATGACCGCCGACGAGGCCGTCCATTGGGCGGCGCGTGACGGACTCCGCTCCGCCGACGAGGAGCTCCTGCATCCCCATCCGTACGAGTCGCGCGAAGCGTGGTGCCACGCGCGCGTGGATGCCAGCTCCGCTCGCCTGGACCAGCTACCTCCCGATGTCCGCCTCATTCTGGTCAACCACTATCCGCTGCGCGGTGACGACGCGGTACTGCCCCGCATCCCGCGGTTCCGCATCTGGTGCGGCACTCGCCTGACCGAGGAGTGGCACCGACGCTACAACGTCGAGGCCGTGATCTACGGCCATCTCCACCTGCGCACTTTGCATCGGCGGGACGGCGTCCGCTTCGAGGAGGTGTCGCTGGGCTATCCGCGGCAATGGGATCCGTCACGCGGGATCGGCTACTACCTGCGGCAGATCTTCTGAGCGCTGCCGGGTGTCCAGAAGAGACCACGAAGACGCGAAGAACACGAAAGACGCAGGAAGAGTTATTTGGGTGTCACGCGCGCTTCTTGATGAATGCAGCGAGACACATGCCCTTCGAAATAGAGCTTCGTGCCGTCCTTCGTTGCTTCGTGCCTTCGTGGTTTCTTCTGGCGAGCGGCAAGCGTACTGCGATCACGCCAGGGGATCTTCCACTAGGCGCCAGCCGACGGCCCAGTTCTGATGCTGCATCCGGTCGCTGAACCGGATAGCCCCGCCGACATCGTCAAACGAGCGCAGGCCCTGGGGACGACCGTTGACGAACCATGCAGCGAGCGCGCCGTCTTCCTGCGGCTCGATCACGAGATGCGACGCGAGGCCGCCGGGGCGCTGCATGCGCCACATGACGACCGAGTGAGTGGGGGAAGTCACGCTGCGAACGAATCGCAAACGTCATGCCGACCTCGATACTTCGAGATCCCCTCAATCTCTGCGGGAAATCTGTGGCGAAGCCCTCCCTCAGGCAGACTTAACCCTCTGGTTCATGTCCTCGGTCGCGGAGGGCACGGCGCTCCGGACAGGAGCCAGGAAGGGCCGTTCGAACGCAAGGTGAAACAGGTAGGTGAATGCGACGGTGGCTGGCAGCGCCAGGCCGAGAATGAAGACCTGTATGGCGACCGGTCCGAGGCCCACGCCGCGCGCCAGCACGTAGAAGAGGGCCAGCACCGGCGCGTGCATCAGATAGAGGCTGTACGAGAAGCGGCCCAGTCCGACCAGCGACGGCCTTTCCAGCACCCGCAGCGACAACGGGCGGCTTCCGCGCGTCATCGCATCGGTCAGGAACACGATGGCGCAGCCGATCCCAGCGCCCACGAGCAGGTCCGGAATCTGCTGGCGCGTGAGCGCGAAGGCGAGGTTCGACAGGACACCGGCGAGGAGCAGCACGACGCCTCGCGTCCGCCACCGGCGTCCGTCAACCGGCGCAGCGGAGGCGTCCCGCGGAAAGTTCCACGTCGCGCACGCCATGCCGAACCCGAACAGCGCGACGAACTGTGCAGGCCACGGATCGAAATCGGGGGACAGCTTCTGAAGCCACGCCATGAGAAGGACGGTCAGCATGACCGACGCCGTGATGATTCGGAACTCGCCGTACCTGGCGCCGATCCCGACGAGAAGCGGAAACAGGAAATAGATTTGCCACTCGGTGGCGATGCTCCAGAGCGGGTGGTTGATCGAGTACTGAAAGGCTGGGAAGAAGTTGTGTACCAGAAACAGGTGGGACACGATCGAGCCGGCGCTCACGGCCGGGAAACTCTTGTGCCATTCGCCGATCGACGGGTCGTCAAGGCTCGGCACCATCTGGATGAGCGCGATCGAGACCGCGACAGCCGCGAAGTACGGCGGCAGGATTCGCCGCGCCCTGCGGGACATGAACTGGGCAAACGGTCTTGGCGCACGGGCTCGCGACTGCACAACCGGCAGCATCAGGCAGTAACCCGAGAGGACCATGAAGACGGCGACCGCGAGCCGGCCGAAGCTTAGCCAGACCGTCCCCAACGCCAGCCCGCGCGCTGCCGCCGACGGTTCCTGCAGCAGATTGCCGGCGTACATCAGATAGGCGTGACACGCAGCCACGTAGAGCGCGCTGAGCCCGCGAATGCTGTCGAGATGCGCGAAATGAGCTGGCGCGGGAGCGGCTCCCGGCCAACCCTCCGCTTTAGACACGGCGGAGGCGCTCCGCGGCGCTCACCAGGGTCTGCTCCTTCTTGGCAAAGCAGAAGCGCAGCACCGGCCCGCCCGTGTCCTTGTAAAGAAATGCCGAAACGGGAATTGCCGCGACACCGTGCGTCGTCAACAGCCACTGCGCCACGGCGCTGTCGCGGTCGGTGGAGATCGACGAGTAATCCATCAACTGGAAGTAGGTTCCTTCGCACGCCAGCGGGCGGAAGCGGGAGCCGGCGGTGAGCTCGAGAAAGCGATCGCGCTTGGCCTGATAGAAGCCGGGCAGATCGTGCGCCCCCGGGTCCCGGGTGAGAAATTCCGCGAACGCAAACTGCGACGGAGTGTGCACGGTGAAGGTGACGAACTGGTGGACGCGGGTCACCTCGGTCATGAGCGGCGCCGGCGCCACGCAGTAGCCGACCTTCCATCCGGTGGTGTGGAACGTCTTGCCAAACGAGCTGATCACCACTGCCCGGGACCGCAGATCGGGGTGACGCAGCACGCTCGCGTGGGGCCGCCCGTCGAAGATGATGTGCTCGTAGACCTCGTCGGCCACGATCAGGATATCGGTGCCGTCGACGATCGCCGACAGGCGTGCCATGTCGTCCGCGGTCCACACCACGCCGGTGGGATTGTGAGGCGTGTTCACGAGGATCAGCCGGGTGCGGGCCGTAATCAGCCGCCTTACCTCGTCCCAATCGACGCGGTAATCGGGATAGCGAAGGCTTGCGAAGACCGGCGTGCCGCCGCTCAGCCGGATGACCGGGACATACGAGTCGTAGCAGGGCTCGAAGAGCAGGACCTCGTCGCCAGGATGGACGAGCGCCGTCAGTGTTGCATACAGGCCGGCGGTAGCCCCGGAGGTGACGATGACCTCCGTCATCGGGTCCACGGTCGCGCCGTAACAGGCCTTCACCTTGGCGGCAATCGCCTCGCGCAGCGCAAGCACGCCGGGCATCGGCGCGTACTGGTTGTGCCCGTCCCGCATCGCACGAGCGACGGCCTCGACCAGCGCCGGATCGCAGTCGAAGTCCGGGAATCCCTGCGACAGGTTGATCGCGCCGTGCTCGTTGGCCAGGCGCGTCATGACCGCGAAGATGCTGGTGCCGATGTCGGGCAGCTTGGATCCGACGGAGATCGCTTCGTTCATCCGCCTGACATTCTGTCACGCGCAAGCGGTCAACCGCAGGCTGTTCGCCGGCGGCCGGCCTCTGACGCTCCCAGGGGCAAGGCTTCTGGCTGCCGCACGGCAAGGGTATCGAACTGACCGACGTTCAGGTATCGATATCCGTCGCGCCTGAGCATCTCGGCACAGGCGAGCTTCTCTGCCCGGCCGAGGTGCGCGCTCTCGAAGTTGATGATCGGCGGCCGCAGCGGCGTCGCCCACAGCATTTTCAGAATCTCGTAGTCGAACCCCTCGGTATCCACCTGCAGCAGATCGACGTGGTCGACGTTGTGCTTTGCGAGCAGGGTCTTCAGCGACAGCGTCGGAACTTGAAGGGTCTCGATGAACGTGCCGATGTTCGGCACCACACGCCGCTGCTTGAGGATCACTTCCCGCTTGAAGCTCGCCAATCGGCGGACGTACTCGGGCAGAGAGCGATCGTCCCGGACGTAGTAGATCGTCGCGGTGCCGTCTTCGTGTCCGATCGCGCAGTTCTCGCAGACGACGTTTGGCTGGTCGCGATAGTAGTCGGTGAGCAGATCGAACATCGCCGGCAGCGGTTCGACCATCAGCGCACGAAGCCTCCGCTCGCGGACGACGGCGGCGATCGGGTCATCGCTGTGTCCATCGTTGGCGCCAACCTGCAGAACGAAGAAGTCGCTGCGGCTCGGAATCAGCGAATCGACCAGCAACGGCATCAAGTCGATCGGCCGGTCGCTCGGAAACTCGAAACGCTTGATGGTCAAATCCAGCCGCGCGAACACGTTTCGGACGAGGTTGACCAGGGGCATGCTGGAGTATCGCATCAGTGCCGATCCAACCGCTCTCGTTAATTCTCGGGTCGCGGGTCAACCCGGCAGTTTTGACGGTTCAGCTGCCGAACACGATGCGTTGCTGGGCTAATCTGAATGCCTGACAAATATGATGACCCCGCCGAGAGCCGCCGAACCTCGCCGGATTTGCATGCTGGTTTATGGCGAGATCCCGACGGGGCTTCCGCCGATGGTGAACCTGGCCGTCTCTCTGACCGAGGCTGGGCATCAGATCGAGCTCGTTCATGTGGCGCCGCCGCTCCCGAGCGCCGGTTCGGCAATGCCGGCGCTGGACGTGCGGGTGACGCCTCTCCAGATTCGCTCACGACGCCTCTTCCACAGGCTCTTCGGCCGGGCCCCTCGTCTGGCCGCGATCGCGGCCCTGCAGTACGCGGCCTGGTACGTTGAGTTCGTCACCAAGGCGGTCTTGGCTGGACTGCGGTCCCGCGCCGACGCGTACGAAGCCAACGACCTGCCGGCGCTGCCCCCAGCCGTTGTTGCGGCGCGGCTGCGCGGAAAGCCGGTCGTGTTTCGCTCTCACGAGCTGTGGTCGGAATCGGCTCCCAACGTACGCTTCGCCGCATTCTGGCGGTTCCTCGAGCGCTCGCTCGTGCCCCGATGCGACTACGTCGTCACTCCCGACGTGAATCGCTCGCGCATCTACGAAGTCGAACTGAACGCGCGACGGCCGCCGGTCACCATTCGGAATTGCCCGCCCTATCGTCCTCCCGCCGTCAGCAGCCGTCTGCGCGACGAACTGTGCCGGCGCGGGATAAGGTGCTCGACGATCGTGCTGTATCAGGGTCTCATCGATTCGGCACGCTGCATCGAGGAGATTGCTGAAGCGGCACGGTCGTTCGATGACGGCATCGTGCTGGTCATCATGGGAACCGGTTACGGCAAGTGGACGAATCCGGCGGCGGTGCTTCCGTCAGATGCGCGCATCGTCGTTCTGCCGCCGGTGCCATACACCGAGCTCGTGCCGTTCACGGCGTCAGCCGACATCGGGATCCTGCTGTATCGAAACGACTGCCGGAACAACTACTACTGCGCGCCGAACAAGCTGTTCGAGTACCTGATGATGGGCCTGCCGATCATCGCCGCGAACTACCCAGGCATGTTGCCGATCGTGGAGGGAGAGAGTGTCGGTCTCTGCGTCGACCCCCAGTCCCCGGCGGAGATTGCCGGCGCAGTGAACCGCCTGGCAGCCAACCCGGACAGCCGTCAGCGAATGCGCGAGAACGGTCTTCGAGTGTCGAAGAACCGCTACAACTGGGAGATGGAGTCAGCCCCGCTGCTGCAGCTCTACGAGTCAATCACGACGCGGTGAATCGGAGCGCTCCAGACGCCAACCCGGACGCCGACCGGGCACACACCCGGTCACGACTACAATCTGGCCATGATGCTCCTGCTCACTCTCCTACTCGCCGTTCAGGCCGCGGCGAATCCGGGCGGCTACGCCCGTCCTGAGCTGCTCGTCGAGACCGACTGGCTCGCGTCACACAGTTCGGAGGCCGCCCTGCGCGTCGTCGATCTGCGGCCCCGCGGGTACGACGAGGAGCACATCGCCGGCGCGGTGTGGATGGACAACAACTGGATCCGGAACCCGAAGGCGCCGCCGGACTTCCTGCCGACACCCGCGGAGTTCGAGGCGCTGATGGCGAAGTTGGGGATCGGTCCAGCCACGCGGGTGATTGCGTACGACGAACGCGGCGGCATCTACGCCGCGCGGCTGTGGTGGATTCTGAACCACTACGGGCACACCGATGTGGCGCTGCTGAACGGCGGCTGGGTGAAGTGGTCGGCCGAGCAGCGGCCGACCACCAAAGACGTCCCGACGCCCCGGGCCGCCGCGGCGTTTAAGGTGAAAGCGCCGCTGGTCGGTCACGCCACAGCGAAGGACGTCGTGGCCGCGATGAACAAGCCCGGCGTCAAGATCGTGGACGCGCGAACCCAGGGCGAAATCGACGGGAAGGACCTCCGCGGCATCAAGCGCGCGGGGTTCATCGAGTCCTCGGTCCCCGTCTACTGGGAAGACACGCTCGACAAACCGCTCCTGACGTTCAAACCGGCCGCGGACATCGCAAAGCTCTATCGCGACAAGGGCATCCTGCCATCCGACCAGGTCATCACCTACTGCCAGATCGGCATGCGCGCCTCGCACGACCTGTTCACACTCGCCCTGATCGGCCACGACCTGGCGAAGCTCCGCAACTACTACGGGGCCTGGGAAGAATGGGGCAACCGGGAGGACACGCCCATCAAGACGAAGCCATAGGGACCGACGTCGGAAGATATTGGGACCTATAATGCGCGCGGAGGATCTATGACACGGCGTCTGTTCGTCCTGACCCTGGTTTTTGTCGTCGCGTCCCTGTCGCTCCAGGCGGGCGCGCTGCCCGCACGGGCGAAGACGGGGATGGTCATCTCGGCGAGCGACATCGCGTCCGAGGTCGGTTGGCAGGTCATCAAGGGCGGCGGCAACGCCGTGGACGCCGCGGTCGCGACCGCCTTCGCGCTGGCGGTGACCCACCCCACGGCTGGGAACATTGGCGGCGGCGGGTTCATGGTCTACCGCGCCGGCAGCGGGCAGGCCACCTCGTTCGACTTCCGCGAGGCCGCGCCGGCCGGTGCCAACGCCGAGATGTGGCTGACCAACGGCAAGTACGACTTCGAGCTCCACCACAACAGCCATCGATCGGTCGGAGTCCCCGGCACGGTCGCCGGGCTGCACATGGCGTGGAAGGAGCTCGGTTCGAAGCCGTGGAAGGAGCTGGTCGCCCCGGCGGTAAAGCTGGCTCGAGACGGGTTCGAGATTTCCCAGGGACTGGCGAGCTCGCTGGCCGGGATGCTGAAAGACGCCGACGATTTCCGCAAGTATCCGGCCTCGCTCGCGCAGTTCTCGAAGAACGGTACGCCGTATCAGGCCGGCGAGATTCTCCAGCAGCCCGACCTGGCCCGTACCCTGGAGCGGATCGCCGATCAGGGGCCGGGCGGGTTCTACGAAGGCGAGACCGCCGCGCTGATCGAGAAGGAGATGAAGGCCCACGACGGCCTCATCACCCGTGACGACCTGAAGAAGTATCAGCCGAAGAAGCGCGAGGTCATCAAGGGCAACTATCGCGGCTACGAGCTGATTGGCATGCCGCCGCCCAGCTCCGGGGGCATCGCGGTCGTCGAAGCGCTCAACATCCTCGAGGGCTACGACCTGAAGGCGAACGGCTACGGCTCGGCCAAGAACGTTCACTTGATCGCCGAGTCGATGCGCCGGGCGTTCGCGGATCGCGCCCAGTACCTCGGGGATCCGGACTTCGTCACCAATATGCCGATCCCGCGCCTGATCTCGAAGGAGTACGGCGAGACGCTGCGCAAGACGATCAACCCGCACAAGGCGTCAAAGTCGTCGCCGAGCACGTTCACTTGGCCGACCGAGTCACAGGAGACGACACACTTCTCGGTTGTCGACGCGCAGCGCAACGCCGTGTCGATGACCTACACGCTCGAGTACGGCTACGGCTCCCGGATCGTGGTGCCCGGCGCTGGGTTCCTCTTGAACAACGAGATGGGCGACTTCAACGCCGGGCCCGGGCTGACCAACGAGCAGGGGCTCATCGGCACGCCGCCGAACCTCGCCCAGATCGGCAAGCGCATGCTGTCGAGCATGGCTCCGACCATCGTCGCCAGGGACGGTCAGCTGTTCATGGTCACCGGATCGCCGGGCGGCCGGACGATCATCAACACCGTGCTGATGACCTTGCTGAACGTGATCGACTTCGGCATGAACGCGCAAGAAGCCGTCGACGCCGGCCGCATCCATCACCAGTGGTTGCCCGATCGCCTTTCGGTGGAGCGCTACGGCTTCTCCGCCGACACCATCAACCAGCTCAAGGCGATGGGGCACAACGTTGCCGAAGTCGGCGGCCAGGGCGTGGCCGAAGTGATCGTCCTCAATCCGAAGGACAGCATGCTCGAAGGCGGCGTGGACAAGCGGCAGGCCGACGGCGCGGCTGCCGGCAAGTAGGGTGGTACCGTCGGCAACCCTTTC
Source organism: uncultured Acidobacteriota bacterium (assembly GCA_963709325.1). Taxonomy (GTDB): domain Bacteria; phylum Acidobacteriota; class Vicinamibacteria; order Vicinamibacterales; family UBA2999; genus VFZN01. The sequence goes on from CAVPVV010000004.1 coordinate 529,850, forward strand.
GGCGATTCCGATATCACGAGGTGGCGAGTGCCACGGCCAGATCGGCGGCCAGCCGCGCGTTGTTCAGCAGCAGCGCGCGGTTGACCTCGACGCTCTCGCCGCCGGTGAGCATCCGCATGCGGTCTAGCAGGAAGGGCGTGACGTCGCGGCCGCGCACACCCGCCCGCTCGGCGTCGGACAGCGCCTCGGCGAGCGCGCGAGTGTAGGTTTCGGCCGGCAACTCGTGTTCGGCTGGAATTGGGTTCCCCACCAGCACGCCGGTCCCCGTCTCCAGGGCCAAGTGCATTCGGACGGCAGCCGCGAGCGCCGCTGCGTCCTCGCACCGTCCGTCAACCCTGAGGCCGCTGCCCCTCCGATAGAACGCGGGGAACTCATCGGTCCGGTACCCCAGCACGGGCACGCCGAGCGTCTCGAGCATCTCGACGGTCTTCGGCAAATCGAGAACGGCCTTGGCGCCGGCACAGATAACCGCAATGGGGATCCGCGCCAATGCGGTGAGATCGGAAGACACGTCGACGGTGTCGGCGGCACCGCGATGAACGCCGCCGATGCCTCCGGTTGCAAACACCCGGATGCCAGCCCGGTACGCGGCAAGCATCGTGGCCGCGACGGTGGTCGATGCGTGCCCGCCGCGGGCGAGATGAAAGGCCAGGTTGCTCAGGTTTACCTTCGCCACACCGGACGATGTGGCCAACCGTTCGAGCTCGCCTGACGAGAGGCCAACGCGGACGGTTCCGTCGAGGACGCCTATGGTCGCGGGCACCGCGCCGCGCTGCCGGATCGCATCCTCGAGCTCGCGCGCGACGCGTATCCCATCAGGATGCGGCAGCCCGTGGGTGACGAGCGTCGTCTCGAGCGCGACAACAGGAGCTCGAGCGGCAGTGGCCCGCTCAACCGTTTCGGAGATGCTCAGCGGAAACCGCACCTACCCACCCTGCACCCATGCATCGATGCACCGATGCACCGATGCACCCATGCATCTCTGCACCAGTGCCCCCGTGCACCAGCGCCGCTTTTACTTCCCCGTCTTGTTGACGTATTCGAACCCGAAGCGGCCCTTGACGCAGAGGTTGCCGTGCGTCACCTCGCTCTCGAGCGGGGACATGACCTTGATGATCCGCTCATCCTGCACGTGAACGGTGAGCGTGCAGCCGACGCCGCAGTACGGACAGGTGGTGTCGGTTACCCTCTGGGTCTCGGGCCGCCACTCCCCCGCTTTCCGCAGCTCGTATTCATGCGACGGCATCAGCGCACCGGTCGGGCACACCGCGATGCAGTTCCCGCAGTACACGCATGCCGATTCCGGCAGGACGACGTCGAACTCGGTCGAGATGTGGGCGTCGAAGCCGCGCCCGGCGACCGCGATTGCGAACGTGTTCTGCGCGTCGGTGCCGCACGCCTCGACGCACTTGTAGCAGAGCACGCACTTCGAGTAGTCGCGCATGTAGAGCTCGTTGTCGACCTTCGGCGGCTGCCTGACGGTGGCCGGCTCCGACCCAAAACGCTCAGGGTCGGCGCCGTACTCGCGCATCATCGGTTCCAGCGAGGGCGCCGTGGACAGATCGACCGAGGAGGCGAGCAGCTCGAGGACCAGTTTGCGCGAAAGGTCGACCCGCGGCGAACGGGTCCGCACGACCATGCCTGGTTCGACACGGCGCGAGCACGCGGGAGCGAGCACGCGAGCCCCTTCCACTTCCACTACGCACACCCGGCACGCGTTGACCGGCGTGAGGGTCTCCAGGTAGCAGAGGGTCGGAACCTCGACACCGGCCTGCCGGCAGGCGTCGAGGATCGTCGAGCCGCCCCGCGCCTCTACAGGCTGGCCATCGATCGTGACCGAAACCGGCGGCGGCTCAGGCCGCGGCGGCGCCACAGGCAGGGCATCGGCCGGCGGCGGCAGCCGGAACCAGATCGCCTCGGAATTCATGATCGTGCGTGCTCCTGGATGAGACCGAGCTTCAGCGCCGATTCGATGGCCGCCGACGCCGTTTGGCCCAACCCGCAGATCGACGCGTCGCGCATCGCCGCGGACAACTCGAGATAGGTCGCGCTCGACGCGCCTCGCGCACCGTTGGCGAGCGCCGGCAGTAGCTCCTGCTGGCGCACGGTTCCGACGCGGCAGGGGACACACTGGCCGCACGATTCATCGCGGAAGAACGCCGCCATCCGCTGCAGCGCATCGCCGATGTCCGCGGTCTCGTCGAACACCATGACGACGCCCGAACCGAGCGTGGTCCCCGCCTCGCGCGCCGCTTCGAAGGTGAGCGGCATGTCGAGGTGCGCGGAGGTGACGAACGAGCCCGCGGCACCGCCCAGGAGAACCGCCTTGACCGCCCGGTCACCGCCCACGCCGCCGGCCAACTCGATGACCTCGCGCAGCGTGGTGCCGAACGGGACCTCGTAGAGGCCCGGCCGCTCGACGTGACCCGACAGGCAGAACAAGCGGGTGCCGGTGGACGCCGTGGTGCCGGTCGCCGCCCACGCGGCCCCGCCCTCGAGGACGATGTCGAGGACGTTGACCAGCGTCTCGACGTTGTTGGCGACGGTCGGCTTGCCGAAGACGCCCACTTCCGCCGGGAACGGCGGCTTCGACCGCGGCTCGCCGCGCTTGCCTTCGATCGAATTGAAGAGCGCCGTCTCCTCGCCGCAGATGTAAGCGCCGCCACCACGCCGGATCTCGATGTCGAACGCGCGGCCCGATCCCATCACGTTGTCACCGAGCAGGCCGGCGGCGCGAGCGGCGCGAATGGCGCCGCCGAGCCGTGCCTCGCAAAGCGGGTACTCGCCGCGAACGTAGATGAAGCCGTGCGTGCTGTCGGTGGCGAGCCCGCAGATCGTCATCGATTCCACGACCGCGAACGGATCGCTCCCCATCAGCTCGCGATCCTTGAACGTGCCTGGCTCGCTCTCGTCGGCGTTGCAGACCACGTAGTGCGGCATGGCGGGCTGGCGGCGGACCGCGTCCCACTTTCGGCCGGTCGGAAACGCGGCGCCGCCGCGGCCGAGCAGCTTCGACGCCGTGACCTCCTCGATCACCCGCTCCGGACCGAGTTCGAGGGCGCGGACCAACGCCCGATAGCCGCCGTGGGCGCGATAACTGTCCAGACTGGTGGGATCGGCCTTGACCATGCGCGCGAGCAGCTTCGGAGCGCCAGCCGACCCGATTGCTCGCGGCCCAGGCACGTAGGGAGCGGCGCTCATCGCATCCACGAGGGCCGCGGCGCTCGGGATCGGCGCAAAGACAAAGCGCTCGACCGTCGCACCCGCCCGAGTGATCAATGCGGCCGATCCTGCGTCACACTGCCCGAGGCAGGGCGAACGCTGCCAGGCGACGGCCGGAGCGCGACTCGAGGCCAAGCCGGCGGCTTCTCCACCCCCGTCGGGCGCATCGTGGGCGGCGGAAGGATGCCCGCCTTGCAAGGGCGGGCCAAGCCGCGCTTCGAGCGCGCGACAGAGCTGTTCCGCTCCACGCAGCCGGCACGCGATGTCGTCGCAGACGTGCGCCACCACCGGCGGCCGCGGCGCCGCACCGAGCAGGTGATAGAACGTCAGCACGCCCCAGGCTTCGGCCGGCGGGACCGACAGGCGGCGGCAGATGTAGTTCAGCGCCCCGCGCGAGATCCATCCGATGCGATCCTGGACCGCGTGCAAAGCCGGCAAGAGCCGATGCCGCTCCCCGCCGATGGCGCGTCCGCCCGATGCCGTACGGCCATCTCGTTCGATGTCGCGGGCGGCACCGTGCCAGCCCGACTCCGGCGCGCCGAGCAACTCGTCGACCGCGGCCCGTTCCGCGACAGTCGGTTCGCCGCCGATGATATGCAAGTCCACGCGTGATCCTCAGGTCAATCTAGCACGAGGCGCACGCGCGACCGAAAGAACCGCGGCGTGGTCATCGCCGGTGCCTCCGCTCGCCGCACCGGGGGAGCTGGTGCGGGAGCGGAGAACGCCGGCGGGTGGTCACCCCTTGTCCCTTTCGAAACCGAGCTCCGAGGGATCGACACGCTCAGCTTCTTCGATCCGGCCCGCTTCGCGAAGCGCCTGCGCCAGCCTGATGCGGGCGGCCGGGTCCTGTGGAAACTCGCTGACAATCCGTTCGAGAGCTTGTATCTGCAGGCTCTGTTCGCCGCGCGCCTCCGCGACATCGGCGATCCGGTCGAGCACGCGTCGGCTGATGTGATCGTTTGCCAGCACCGACGCTGCTTCCTGCGAGAAGCCGGGGTCGCCGATAACGGTCTCGCGGCTCAGGCTCAACCGGACCATGTCGTGGTGACGCCAGTAGAAGACGGCGACCTCCACCAGGATGAAGACGGAGAGCACCGTCAAGAGCCGTCGCGTCACAGGGCCGGCTCCACGGAGAGTATGTGGCGAAGCTGGACGAGATCGGTCTCCAGATCCACGCGCAAGCCGAGCAGCCACATCCGGAAGTGTTCGTCGGCCGGCGGGAGCGCCGTCCTGCGAACGACCGTCGCCAGGCTGCTCCACTCGCCCTCGGGCGAACGAAGAATCACGCGAACGACGCGGCCAGGGTCCACGGCTGATGGTGAGATGACGCTGAGCCCGCCGTGGCTGAGATCGCGGGTCGTCGCAAGCCACTCCCTGCCATCCCGGGTCTGGACACGAATCGGCAGGTGCGCCTCATATCGCGGTGCGCGGAACCGCGTCACGCCGGCGATCCGGCCGAGCACCGCGCGCGCCGCGCGACTCATGCGCGACGTCTGGCGTGAGCCGCGTCGAGACCTCGGGGGCGGAGAGGCTGTAGAGCGCATCGGCAAGCCGATCGACGCCGGTCTTGCCGTCGAACCGGAACCGGACTCCGTGACCAACCCAATCGCCCGGGACCCGCGCCGAGACGGACATGACGTCCCCGTCGCAGTCGAGTTGGTCCGCTCCGAGGTGGAGCCGCAGCTTGACGCGGGCGCCAATCGGCAAGCCGCGCGGCCACAACAGAGTGCAGCCCGTCTCGGCGAGGTCCGCGGTTACCCCCAGCCAGCCGTTGGCAGGGACATCGAGCAGCTCCACCGGTGTCGTCACGTGGAAGCGGACGGCCTGCCGCTGCGCCGGCGTGCGGCCAGCGGACGAGACCACGATCGCCAGGAGCACGAGGTTGTAGAGGGCCCAGAGTCCGGCCATGCCGGTGCCGGCCAGGTCCGCGGTCACGCCGAAGGCGAGCTCGAGCGCGCCCCAGATGAGCGCGGTCACCGTGCAGACGATCAGGGCGTGGTGCAGCAACATCGCCCGGCCGTCATGGTCGTCTTTCCGCTTGCCCGAGATCCCGCTGCGACGCGTGCCGGAAACGAACCGCGCCGAAACCGCGAGCAGCAGGGGGATGTTGGACAAGTGAAACAGCTCGTCCATCCACAGCGGGCTCCTGCCGCGGGTGAGCACCTTTAGGGAGACGGTGAGCGACAGCAGGTGAGCCACGAACACGGCAACGAAGGTGCGGTCGAGATGCGCGATCGGAAGCCGGCCGCCGAGCAGGATGAGCGGAGGCGCGAGACAGAAGACCAGCTTCGGGAAGCAGGTCGTCCACTGAAACATCGATGCGATGTAGCAGACCCGTTGCGCGAAGGTCAGGCCGCGACGCGTGAACGGGTTGACCTGCCTGAAGATCTCGAGGCTGCCTTCAGCCTGTCGCAGGCGCTCGGCGCGGTCGTTCGAGACATCGATCGGCACCGAGCTGGTGACCAGCGGCTCGTTCAAGTACACCGATGTCCATCCGTCCGCCTGGAGGACGAGCGAGGTGTGCAGGTGTCCGGTAACCGTGCCGGTGAGCAGACCGCCATGCGGCACGAGCGCCGCGCGCCGCAGAACCGCGCCGCTGCCGCAGAGAGTGTCCGCATTCCAGTGATCCCGGCCGGGCATGACGAGGTTACGGATCACGTCGTGCTCGGCGTAGATGCGGCGCTGACACCAGTCCACGCGCTCCCGCAGCGAATCAGGATTGTGGCGCCGCTGCGATACCTGCACCAGCGCCACTGTGGGGTCGGCAAAGTAGCCCAGGGTGCGCTCAAGAAAATCGGGGTGGGGCACGTGCTCGGCGTCGAAGACAGCGATGACCGCGCCGGAGGTTCGGGCGAACGCATCGTTCCAAGTGCCGGCCTTGGTGTGTTCTCCCGCGTTGCCGGCGACGTACTCGCACCCGAGCTCGTCGCAGAGCGCGCCGACCTCAGCCCGCCGCCGGGCGTCGACTACGAGGGTGCGGTGCGGGTATCGCATCCGGAGCGCGCCGCGAACCGTTTGACGCAAAAGGTCGACGTCCTCGTCGTAAGTCGTGACGAAGACGTCGACCGGGAAGCCCGGCGGCGCGGGGGGCACCGTCCGCTGCCGAACCTCCCAAGTCTGAAAGCAAAAGAACGCGAGGAAAAGGAACCCGTGCACCTCGGCGACGTACACCGCCAGCGAGAAGGCCAGGGCGTCAGGATTGAGCGTGTACAGACCGCGGTAGGCGAGATATCCGGCGTAGACGGCCAGGCCGGCCAGAGCAACGGCCTTTCGATAGGCGCGCCGCGCCGGCGGGTCGATGGCGACGAGCGTGCCGTCTGCATCGAACCGTGGGCCCGGCCGGGAACCGGAAAGCGAGGGCACCTTGCCGCTCATTCAACGACCTTAATGTCATATAAATGACTGTAAACATCCAATTAGTCAACTACGAGCTCTGTAAGAGACGGACAAATCTGCACCGGTTGTCTTGGAAAAAGAAATGCCCTGAGCCGACTGCGAGGCCCAGGGCGAGTGGATTCGTGCCGCCGCGCGCAGCGGCGGATCAGGCGGGCGCGGGAACGGGGTTCCGCTCGATCCGGACGGCGGTGGCCTTGAATTCGGCGGTGCCGGCCTTGGGATCCTGCGCGTCTATCGTCAGTTGGTTCGTCGGGACCTGCTCCGGGAAGTGGAACGTCATGAACGCGAGGCCCGGGCGCAGCGTGGGGTCGATGAAGACCGGCGCGACCACCGCGCCGCGCCGCGAGACGACGCGGACGAGCTCGTCGCCGACCACGCCGTACCTCGCCGCGTCCTCTGGCGACAGGTCGAGCGTTTCGCCGCGCCGCGTCGGCGACGCGTAGGCGCCGGTCTGGACGCCGGTGTTGTACTCCGCCAGGCGCCGTCCGGTGGTGAGCCGCAACGGAAAGTCGTCGGACAGCTCGTCCACCGGCGGCTTGTGTTCGACGGCGTGGAACGGCGCTCTGAGCCCCTTGATCGGCCGCTCCCATAGCCGCCCGTGAAGGAACACCTCGCCGGGATGCTGCTCGTCGTAACACGGCCAGCGTAACCCGCGGTTCGCCTCCAGCCGCGCGTAGCTCATCCCCGCGTGAACCGGCGACAACGACCGGAGCTCGTCCCACACCCGCTCGGCGTCGGCCGGGCCCCAGTCGTGGCCGAGCGCCCTGGCGAGGTCAAAGATGATGGCTAGGTCTTCCCTCGCCTGTCCGGGCGGATCTATCGTGCGGCGGCTTCGCTGGACGCGCCGCTCGCTGGAGGTGACCGTTCCTTCCGATTCGAACGCGCCGGCCGCGGCCGGAAAGACGACGTTGGCCATCGCCGCGGTGTCGGTCATGAAGAGGTCCTGCACGACCAGGAACTCGAGGTGGCCGAGCAGCCTGGCCGCGCGATGCTGATCGGCCTCTGACTGCACCGGGTTCTCGCCGATGACGTACGCCGACTTCAGTTCGCGGCGCTCCATCGCGTCGAACATCTCCGACAGATGCCAGCCCTTCTTGGCCGGGACTTTCACGCCCCACGCGCGATCGAAGGTGATCCGGACCTCGTCGTTCTCGACGTGCTGGAACCCGGGCAGCCGGTCGGGCAGCGCGCCCATGTCTCCGCCGCCCTGGACATTGTTCTGGCCGCGCAGCGGGTTGATGCCGCTGCCCCACCGGCCGACGTGCCCGGTCAGCAACGCGAGGTTGATCAGCGACAGCACGTTGTCCACGGCGGTGTGATGCTCGGTGATGCCGAGCGTCCAGCAGAGCATCGCGCGTCGCGCCGTGGCATAGCTGTGGGCCAGGTCGCGGATCACATGGGCGGGTACGCCGGTCACCAGCTCAGCGCGCTCGAGTGTCCAGGGCTCGACCGACTTGCAGTACTCCTCGTAGCTATCGGTGGCATTGGCAACGAATTCCCGATTGACCAGGCCGGCCGCGATGATCTCGCGCCCCACTGCGTTGGCGAGCGCGATATCGGTGCCGACGTCGAGCCCGACCCACACGTCGGCCCATTGCGCGGACGAGGTCCGGCGCGGATCGATGGCGAACATCCGCGCGCCGTGCTTCAACCCCTTGAGCAGGTGGTGGAAGAAGATCGGGTGCGTTTCGCGGGCGTTGGACCCCCACAGCAGGATGCAGTCCGTCTCTTCGATCTCCTGGTAGGAGCTCGTCCCGCCGCCCATGCCGAATACGGTCGCCAGACCGGCGACGCTAGGGGCATGTCACGTTCGATTGCAGCTGTCGATGTTGTTCGAGCCCATCACGACGCGCGCGAACTTCTGCGCCGCGAAGTTCATCTCGTTGGTGCTCTTCGAACAGCTGAACAACCCGAATGCCTGGCCGCCGTGTGCGTCCCGCACCCGGGCCAGGCCGGCCGCCGCCCTGGCCAGGGCCTCGTCCCACGTGGCTTCCCGAAGCGGCCCGCCGCGCTCGTCCCTGACGTATGGAACCGTGATCCGCTGCATGTGAAAAATCTACTCCGGCTCGATCCACGCCGCAACCGGGATCGACAGCAGCATGTAACGCTTGCGCAGCTCGACAACACGAGCCGGCAGTTCCGAGGTCGGGAACTCACCTGCGCGGCAGCGATTGCGGAGCGCACGGATCTCGAAGCGATACAGGTCGTTGATTTGCTCGCGAAGCCGCGAAGCGGATGTGTCGGGTCGGGGGCGAAGGCCGTGCCGAGCCAGCTCCTCGAGCACCTCCGGACGGTAACGGGGCACGCGGTCTACCTCGAGCACTTCAGGCGCGTGAGCGCGAGCCAGGCCCGTTCCGTCGCCGGCGGGGTCAGCGCTCCAGCGGCCGCGTGCCGGTACGCGGCGCACGCCTCCGCGGCGTCGTCGAGCCGCTCCATCACCTGGCCGCGACCGAGCGCAACCCGAGCGGCCAGACCCGGGTCGGTCACGCGAGCGAACGCATCACGCGCTTCGGCAAAGCGATCGACCTCGAGCCAGAGCTCTGCTTCGACGAGCTCGATCGGAAGCGGCCAGGCATCGCGGTGGGCGAGCCGCAGCGACTCGGCGAGCGGCCGTGCATGCGCAAGATACAGCTGCATCTCGTCGCGTTCGTCCTGGGCCGCGGCGACGGCTGCACGAGAGACGGTCTCGGCGTAGCTGGCCTGCTGCGACACGAGGCTCGTCGCCACTCGCGTGGTGCGAAACTCGGCAACCCGGGTCAGTATGCCGCCGATGCGCGTCAACTGATCGGGCGCCCCGCCGACAAGTGCCAGCCGGCGGCCTTCGACCCAGCCCTCGACGGCGAGGGCCGCGAGCTCCAAGTCTGCGCAGCCGCGATTCTGGTCGGCTGCGCTCCGCAGCCTCGCCGCGGCAGCCGGGTCGTCAGCCCGGCCCTCGTCACTACGGGCCTCCGCGAAGATCGGATCGACCGCCGCGGTGCACGCGTCGGCCTGCGCTGCGAGCGCCGGGGACGCCGCCAGCAGGCCGGCAACTGCGAGCAGGACCGCTCGCGTGGCTCGCGCCGCTCCCGTCGTCGGCCCGCGCCAGAGCGTCTCGATGAAGCGGGCGATTGCCTCCACCATCCGCGGCTCGTCCTGGAGGTGCGGACCGTGTCCGCAACCCGGCATCAGGCGCGTTTCGCAGCGGCCGTAGACGCCGCGGGAGATCGCGTGCAGCTGGCCGACGGTTCCGTATTCGTCCTGCTCGCCCTGGAGGGCCAGCACCGGAACGCGCACCCGCGGCAGTCGCCGCGAGGCGTTCATCGGTTCGAAGCCGGGCGTGAGCCAGGAGTTCGCCCACAGCCAGAACGCGTCGTCCACGTTGTCGCCGTGATATCTGGCCAGCCGTGCGCGCAGGTCGCCGGTGACGAACGCCTCACGAGCCTGCCAGATGCTCGAGACGGTGCGCGGTTCGTTGAAGACGTGCGCGCCGATCGTCACCACGCCGCGCAACAGCGGCGGCTGCGCCGATGCGAAATCGAGCGCGATGGTGCCGCCATCGCTGTGCCCGATGAGAAGGCAGGCCTGGATGCCGGCGGCGTCCAGGACCTGCGGGAGCACGACATCGGCTTCGACGTCCATGTAACCCGGGCCCGGGGGCGACGGCCAGGCGCTCGATCGCCCGTATCCCGTGCGATCGAACGCGAACCCCCGCAAGCCGGTCCGGGCGCACAACACAGCCGGAAAGCTGCGCCACAACTCGACCGAGCCCAGTCCCTCGTGCAGGAACACCAGCGTCGGTGCGTACGCGTCGTGACGCGTGGGAGCCGCGCCGATCCAGCGGCCGCGGAGCCGCCGGTCGGGCAGTTGCAGATCGAGATCGGGCGAGCTCTCGGTCATCCGGTCGCTATGCATTGCACCGTCACGCCGGTCGCCTCGTCGAGCAGCTCTCGAGGCGGCAGCGTTCGCGCCTCGATGGTGAACGCGCTGAGACCCGCCGTCCCTGGTGGGGGCGGGGGCGCGCCGCGGCCCGCCCACACATTCAAGCCGAGATGGTGGTGATATCCGCCGGCGGCGACGAATAACGCGCCCGAATAGCGGCGCAGCATCGGCGTGAAGCCGATGTTCCCGCAGTAGCGCTCCTCTGCCGCCGCGAGATCAGGCACGTGCAGGTGAACGTGTCCCATGATCGTGCCGGCGTCGAGGCCGGTCCACGGTCGTTCGGCGCCTGGCGACCCAACGATCGCGTCGAGGTCCAGCGGCTCGGTCGCCATGACCACTTCCCCCGCTTCCATGGTCCATTCGTCGCGGCGGCGATCGCGATAGATCTCGATGCCGAGACCGTCGGGATCGTCGAGATAGAGAGCCTCGCTGACGAGGTGATCCGACGCGCCGGTGAGCGGCCAGCGCCGGGCCGCGAGCTGGCGCAGCGAACGTCCGAGAGCCGCGCGATCCGGGACCAGCACCGCGAAGTGATACAGACCGCTCGTCCGTCTCGATCGAGGACGCGCGCCAGGCAGCTCGGTCAATCGGATCAGGACTCTCCCGCCCGACGGCGCAAGCGCCGCCCGCGACGATTCGCGGTCGCGCAGCTCGAAGCCGAGGACCTCGGTGTAGAACGCGACCGAGCGATCGAGATCGGCGATGGTGAGGCTGACCTCGCCGATGTGGGCATCTGGTGGCAGCGCCGCCATGGCCTGCATTCAGTCTAAGCGCGGCGCGCTACTGCATGGTGCAGGTGAAGCTCGCCGCATCATCGACATTCCCGGTCCCGCGGTAGCGAGCCACCCCCGGGTGCGCGCAGAGCGGACGCGTCCGTACTGTCTGTCCGTCGACCACGCGCGAAGCCACGATCAGCTCGGGCGTCATTTTCCGCTCGACCCAGTTCTCCATCGCCGTCAGCATGTCGAACTGGTTCACTCCCGGACCGCCGCCGCAGTGGTGCATACCCGGTATGAAGTAAGTCCGGAGGAACCTGTCGGCGATCACCTGACTGCCGACCGTCTTCACGACCGCTTCGTGATAGGCCAGCGTCCCCAGCGCGCTGATACCGGGATCGGACCACCCGTGGTACATGAGCAGTTTGCCGCCGTGATTCATGAACGGCCTGAGATCCGGATCCGCAGGACTGAGGATTTCGGTCATTGTCCGCATCCGCGGCAGATCGCGGTCCGGATCGAACTTGCGCCAGTCGTACGCGGGATCGTCGGTGTCGAGCGACAGGAACTTGAAATTGAAATCCATCAGGCCGTAACCGGCGGGCAGCGCCTTACCGGTGTAGGCGAGTGCTCCGCCGCTCTGTGCCGCCGGTTGTTCCGGGCCGGTGATCCACTGCTTCCAGCCGGTGCTGCCACCCTCGTGCCCCGGTGGGAACCCGTACGCCACCACTTCGCCGCTCTTCGTTCGCAGGCCTTCGTACACCTGCTTGACGACCGCGAGTTGTCCGCTGGTGAGGCATGTGCCGGCGGCCGCACCGGGTTGGCATGCGAGCGCCGAAGGATCGAAATGGCACGGGCGCGGGTCGGTGATCAGTCCATCCTCCAGGCCGTCTGCCTTGTCGCACGCCGCCAGCGTCGCTTTCGAGACGAGCTCGATGGCATCGGCGGTGAGATAGCTGTCCGCCGACGCCAGCATCTTCTGATACACGACCGCGCGGCCGACCTGCATCGGGATCCCGGTCGCGGGGTCGCCGGCGATGATGCCGTTGAAGTCGTCCGGGTAGCGCTGCGCTTCCATGAGCGCCTGGCGGCCGCCATTGGAGCAGCCGTTGAAGTAGGAGTACTCCGGCGCCTTGTCGTAGAAGGCCTGCGTCACCGCCTTGCTTGCGACGGTCGCGACGTGCGTGCCGCGATGGCCGTAGTCGATCTCCTTGTCGCGGTTCGACGCCCAATCCGCGTCGCTGGCGAGGTGTCCTGTGTCGGTGGACGCGGTCGCATAGCCTTTCGCGAGACCCGGCTCCAGGTTGGCGATGGTGCCACCCAGCCCGCCAACGCCGAGGAACAGGAACTTGCCGTTCCACGTCTCAGGCAGGGCAATGCGGAAGTTGACGGCATTACCTGACGAACGGACGTTGCCATCGACCAGGCAATGACGCGCGCGTTCGCCTGTCGCCGCCACCGGCGTCGCTGTCACGAGCGTCGTACCCGCGGGCGCTTTCGCCGCCAGGGCCGGAAGCTCGCACGGCAGGCCGCCTGCGCCCAGGTAGGTTGCGGCCGGGACCGCCGAGATCGCCGCAACCAGTGCGGCCATGCCGATTCTTCCCAGGCTTCGCATGGGCACCCTACTTTCCTGCGCTTGGGGCGGCCTTGGCCGCAATCGATTTCCGGATCGCCGCCACCGTCACGTCAGTCCGGAACTGCACGATCCGCAGTCCGTTGGAGATGGTCTTCTCGATCGGGTCGAGCGGAACGCCGTTGATCGTGAACTTCCCCGCCCTGCGGCGCTCCGGCATGCGGATGCCGTCGGTGTCCACGGTCGCGATGATCGAGGTGATGTAGTAGTCGTCGTGGTATCCCTCGAGCTTCTCGTGGATGCCGAGCTGTTCCTCTTCGAACTTCTCGACGTCGCCGTAGTTGTAGTACTCGGGGATGAAGTGCACGTAGCCCTGTCCCTTCCATTCGGCGTTGAGGGTCGTCGCTACTTCCTGCATGCCCTTCAGGTTTCCTCCACTATCGCCGAGCAGCACGATGTCGGTGAACCCCTGTGAGCGGAGGCTCGTGGCCATGTCCGTGAGCACGGCGCGGTAGGTCGCCTGCGAGAGGACCACCGTTCCGGGCGACAGGTTCGGCCGTGACGGGGTGCCGGGTTCGAGTGTCACGATCGGCGCGACCAGCGCGGTGCCAAGCGCCCGCGCAATCGACTCTCCCTGGGCGCGGAGGACGTTGTTGTGCTTTCCGGTGGTGAGGTAAGGCCCGTTCTCCTCGATGCCGCCGGTCAGGATTACTGCTGTGGTCTTCCCCGCCTTCAGCAGGTCTCGGACCTCCAGCATCGTCAAATCCTCGATCCAGACGCTGTCGTGCATGTCGATCGGTCGCGGCATCGTGGCTACGTCAACGCGCGGGCCGGTGTTGACCGACGCTGTCCGCGGCTGGGTCGGCGACGGCTGGGTCTGGCCGAGGGCCGGCGACGCGGTCACGGCAAGGGTGGCGAAGATGGCGAATAACAGACGGGACTTCATGGGGCCTCCGAAGGTCAGGGCATTGTAGTGCGTGGCCTTGGGGCTTGGGCTTGATCCTGAGGTCTTGAGGTCTTGGGGGGAAAAGGAGGTTCGGACTCAAGTCGACGGTCCCTCCCGCAACCGCTCCCGATCGTCGTTCGCTCCCGAACCTGCGAAGCCGATCCGGCACGGCGTAGCCGCCCTTTGCTGACAAACGATGACAGTCCACCCAGCCGGGCTTTCGCCTACAATGCGGCAGATCGGCCGACGGTCGGATGCCACCTCGTGCGTCCGCCGATTGCCGCAGGAGGTTTGAAGGTCATGTCACGCGCCACTTCCGTCCGTCGCCGCACCGGTCACGCGCTCTTGACCGTAGCCGCGCTGGGCCTCGTCATCACCGTCGCCACGCCGCGCGCGCAACAGACACCGCCCGCCGCCGGAGCCAAGCCGGCCGCCCCGCAGGGTGGTGCGCAGGCGCCCGCGGGCAGCGGACAAAAGCCTGCCGGAGGCGAGCAGCAGCCTGCAGCCGGCGCCAAGCCTCAGGCGCCCGCCGGGCAGCAGCCCGCAGCGCCCCCGCAGAAGCCGCTCGTCCCGCTCGTCTCGACGACCCTCGCCGCCAAGCCGGATAACTACTACGGCGAGAACGTGACGTTGATGGCGATTGTGGACCAGACGCTGTCGCCGACCGCGTTCTCGGTGGACCAGGACAAGACCAAGAGCACCGGCAAGGACGTCCTCGTCCTCGCCCCGCGACTCAACGAGCCGATCGAGGTCAATACCTACGTCACGGTGATTGGCGAGGTCATCAAGTTCGATCCGAACGACGCCAAGGTGAAGGATCGGCTCACCGGTTTCGCCCCCGATGTGCTCGCGAAGTGGACCGGCAAGCCGGCGATTGTCGCCACCAACGTGATCAACGCGGCGATGAACGACGTCGCGCGGCGGCTCCCGCCGAAGATGACGACCGAAGAGGAAGCCTTCCAGAAGGTGATGCAGAAGGTTGGCGCGGCCAACGGCGCCTTCCGCGGCATCATCGAGAAGTCGGATCAGAAGGGCGCGCAGGAACAGGCAGCGACGCTCAAGCAGGCGTTCGTCGCCGCCGAAGCGTTCTTCAAGCCGCACGGCAAGGCCGACGCGATCGGCTGGGCGCAGGACGCCCGCAAGATCGCTGAATCGATCGACGTCGCGGCCGCCGCGGGCAAGTGGGACGAGGTGAAAGCCACGACGACAAGTCTTGGCAAGATGTGCCAGACCTGCCACACCGCGTATCGCGAGCGCTACGACGATGGATCGTTCCGCGCGAAGCTGGGACCAGCGGCGCCGACGAAGCCTGGACTGTAACTGGATCGACGACCAACTGATTCCGGAGAATTACTGATGAACAAGACGCTGCTTGGCGTAGCAACGATCGTGGTGGCGGCCGGCGTATTCGTAGCGGCCCAGCAGGGTGGACAGCGGCAACCGCCCGATCCGCGATCGATGGGCGGTGGCGACTGCGCGCAGAACCCGTACAACTGCAAGGACACTCCGAATCCTCTGCCCAAGGTCGATACGGTGTGGCTCGAGGAGATGACCTGGATGGACGTGCGCGACGCGATGGCCGCCGGCAAGACGACAGTGATCATCCCGACAGGCGGGTTCGAGCCGAACGGCCCGTGGCTGGCGCTCGGGAAGCACAACTACGTGCTCCACGCCAACTGCGAAGCCATCGCCCGCAAGATGGGGAACGGGCTATGCGCCCCGGTCATCAAGCACGTGCCCGAGGGGGACATCGATCCCCCGACCATCCATATGACGACGCCTGGCACGATCAGCCTGCGGGAGGATACCTTCCGCGCCCTGCTCACCGACACCGCCGCGTCACTCCAGCACGCCGGCTTCAAGCAGATCTTCTTCATCGGCGACAGCGGCGGCAACCAGGCCGGCCAGCGCGCCGTCGCCGAAGAACTCAACAAGAAGTGGGGCGGCGCGACCCTGATCGCCCACATCCAGGAGTACTACGATTACGCCAGCGTGGCGAAGTACATGGAAGGGAACGGCATCAAGGACACCGCGCGCGAGAACATGCACGACGATCCGATCATCACGCTCAACATGTTCATCGACGACCCGAACTCGGTCCGTTACGACGCGCGCGTCAAGGCCGGCAAGGCGTCGATCAATGGCGTGGACGTTTCCAACAAGGCCAAGAACACCGCGTGGGCAAAGCAGATCGTCGCCTTCCGCGCCGAGAAGACGGTCGAGGCCATCAACAAGGCGATTGCCAACAAGGGCACGCTGCCGGCGCAGCCGCGCCCCACCGCCGGACAGTAAGGCCGCCTGCGGATCGAAGAGTCAAAGCGCCGGCAGTCAGCCGCTAGGCTGGCTCCGGCGCTTTCTTTTGCCTTCGCCTTCTGCCTTCTGCCTTTTGCCTTCTGCCTTGACCTTCTTCAAATCCCGGGCAGCAGCCCCGGTCTGGTGTCCCGCAGGATCTCGGTGATCGCCGTGCGAAGCGACGGCGTCAGGTGCGCGTACTTCGGACGCGTGTCCGTCCCGGTCAGCACTGCCGCCAGCCGCTTCCGCACGCGTGTGCTCGCGGCGTCCGGGAGCGCGTCGAACATCGGCGTGTAGATCATGTAACTGAGCGGGAACTGCATCAGCCGCCCCTCGAGCTTCAGATCGCGGAGCGAGCGGCCCTTTGAATCCCGCGGCCCCTGGGCCATGAATGCCGCGGCAAATCCCGACGTCCCGGCGACCCGTCCCGGAATCGGCGCTTCGTCCACGAACAGCAGATAGTCGACCAGGTCGTTGACGGCCTCTTCAACGGTGTCAGGCGTTCCGGCGCGCGCTTCCCAGTTGAGCCGCGTCAGCAGGTTTGCGGCGTGGACCTGGTGATCGAAAACGAGAAGCGCCGTCACGTCGCTGTGCGGAGTGAGATACCCGGAAGCGTCGATCTCGCCCTGGACGGTGGCGAGTTTCTGCGCCGGCCCGCTACCCAGCTTCGGCTGGAGCGTCGGCTGGTTGCCCTTGTGCCGCGCCGGCACCTGGCTGCCGGTGACGAACCAGCCCCCCCACCGGTCCTCGATCGGCATCCGGTCGTCGACGAAGCCGCCGTCGGCGTAGTCGCGATCGCTGACTCGCGGGAACACCGTCTGCAGCACGTATCCGGGCACCGCGAGCGTGTCCCACGAGAGATGGCAGGCGAGGCAAGTGTCGTTCCGCTCGAAGCGCGGGGTCGCGCCGGGCGCCTGGGTCAGGGTGTAGAAGATCACGCCCTGCTTCGGATCCTGTGCCGCGAGCTCGAGCAAATCGCTGCCCCGAATCCACGCCACCGACAGGTCGTCGTTGTAGTACACGGCGCGGGGATTGTCGCGGCGGATCTTGCTCGCCTGAAGGCTGGTTTCGGCGAAGGCGAGCATCTGGGACGACACCGGGACTTTGAGGGCGTCGAGGACGGCGCGCAGATAGCCGCTGCCGGAGGAATCGAAGGCAAGGGTCGCAGCGCCCGAGGCGAGCTTCCGGTCGAGGGCCGAGACCGCGTCGTTCACCGGCGCGGTGCTGTAAGCGATCGCCGGCACGTCGCGCGCGCCGCCGAATGCGCCGGGCCGCTGCGCGACGGCCGAGGCGAGGCTTGTCGTCAACCCGATCGCAACTATCGCGAACAGTCCCCGAGCGCGCATCGCAGCTCCTACTGTACCGCGCACAGGGGACAGTCCCCGTCTTCGATTGTCTTCGGGGGACAGTCCCCGATCAAATCTGTAAGGGGACTGTCCCCTTTACTGAGACGGCGGAAGCAGTGAGAGCTTGGTGTCGCGGAGGATCTCGGTGATCGCCTGACGGTCGGGGGCAGTGAGATGCGCGTACTTCGGCGACTGATCGTGGCCGCTCAGCACGGCCGTCAGACGCTCGCGCACAATCGCGGCCGCTGGTCCTGGCAGCGCGTCGAACATCGGCGTGTAGATCATGTAGCTGAGCGGATAGCGCATCAGCCGGCCGTCGAGCCGCAGGTCGCGTAGCGAGCGCCCGCGCGGATCGCGGGGACCGCGGGCCGTGAACGCGGCAACGAACGCGTCAGTGCCGGCGATCGGCTCGGTCAGCGGCGCCTCGCCGACGAAGAGCAGATAGTCGGCAAGTGCCTCGGCCGCCGCCTGCGTCCGGCTCGCATCGCCCAGCCGCGCCTCCCATCCCGCCCACGTCATCAGGTTCGCGGCCTGCGTCTGATGCTCGAGCAGCATCAAGGCGACGATGTCGCTGGTTGTCCGGAGATAGCCCGTGGCGTCGAACTGTTCGATCACCGACGCCAGCTGCGGCGGACCGCCCTCTGGCGGAGTCGGCTCGAGGAGCGACCGGTTCCCCATGTGCTTCGACGGCACGCTCGTACCGGTGACGAACCAGCCGCTCCACCGTTCCGCAATCGGCCGGCGATGATCCACCGGGCCACCGTTGACGAACTCCCCCGCCTTGCGCGGGTAGGTCGTCCGCACCGTCAGGCCGGGTACGCCCAGCGTGTCCCATGTCAGGTGGCACGACACGCACTGCTCCTGCCGGTTGAACTGCGGCGTCTCCGCGCGTGTCTGCCCCAGCGTGTAGAAGATGGTGCCATGCCGCGGATCCTGCGCGGTCACCTCCAACAGTTCAGCCCCGCGAATCCAACCCACCGCGACGGTGTCGTTGAAGTAGATGGCACGGGGATTCTGCTGCGTGATCTTGCTCGCCTGGAAGCTGGTCGGCGAGTAGACGAGCACCTGCGAATCGGGCGAGATGTCCAGCGCCGCCAGCGTTGCCTTGAGGTAACCGGTCTGCTCGTCGAACCGCAGCGTCCCCTGCCCGGCGGCGATCCGCGCGTTCAGCGCCGCGATCGGCGTGTCGATAGCCCCGCGTCCATAGGCGATCGCCGGGTGATGGCGCGAGTCGACGAACGCGTCCATCCGTTGCGCCACGAGTCCAGCCCACGCCGACGCGACTCCGGCCAGCAGGACCAGCGCTCCGGATACCGTGCGCGCTCGACGCCGGGCGGACGGCTGCTTCGCCGGTGACGCGGCCGGGACGATCATCATCGTAAGTCTACTTCCCCGCCGGCCCGCACAATGCGTTGGGACTGCGCGTTCGGATCGTAAAGGGGCAATGGGACGATCGGGGACAACCGGTCGATCCATGAAGCGGCTTTCTGCCTCTGGTCGAACGTCTCGCCGGACGCGCGGCCCACGTGGCAGTCGCCACTCATGATCCCGATCTCGCCGAGCGATCGCTTCGGATGCTCCTCGCAGCGGCGATGCCGACAGAACTGGAATTGCTCTTCGGGCTGCCCCGCTTCAGTTCTCGATGTGGCCGAACGGCTGGCGGTGCCTGTGCGGATCTATGTGCCATACGGCCGCGCCTGGCGGTCGTACGCGGCGTCGGCGCCACGCCGCGACCCGTGGATCCTGTGGCGCCTGTTTCAGCGATGCCGTTCGGGCCGCCCGCGGCCCGGGCGCACGCCGTCCATCCAGACGCGCCTGATCCGGATCGGTTGCCGGCCCTGGGGGAGCTCGGGCCCCGCTACGACGCGATGGTGCGCGGGCTGGTAATCGTGCTTGAACCGGAACTGTACTCAGAGGACTGCTGCATCGGCGAGGGTGAAGCAGTCACGACCGCGGCCAGCACCAGCGCGAACGACGAGGCTTCACCGTTACGTGCATCTGGGCGACGACTATAGCACCCGCTCGTGCAGGAACCGGCGTCGGGCCGAACCTCGCGGTACGGTCGAGGCACGCTGCCCTCCGCGGGCTGGCGGACGGCAGCGGCATCGATGTGGACGTCTCAATAGCGGTAGTGCGCGGACTTGAACGGCCCGTCCACCGGCACGCCGATGTAGTCGGCCTGTTCCTGGGAGAGCTTCGTCAGCTTCACGCCAAGCTTGTCGAGGTGCAGTCGCGCGACCATCTCGTCCAGCTTCTTCGGGAGGATGTAGACGCGCTTCGCGTCGTAAACCGTACCCGACAGCGTCTCACGGCCGGTGATGCTGAAGTACAGATCGAGCTGCGCCACCACCTGGTTGGTAAACGACGAGGACATCACGAAGCTCGGATGACCCGTCGCGCACCCGAGGTTCAGCAGACGGCCTTCGGCGAGCACCAGGATGCTGTGCTCGGAACGTCCGCCTTGCGCCGGGAACACCCACTCGTCGTACTGCGGCTTGACGTTGACGCGCTTCGCGCCGCTCTTGGCGAGCCCGGCCATGTCGATCTCGTTGTCGAAGTGGCCGATGTTGCCGACAATCGCCTTGTCCTTCATCCGCTTCATGTGATCGACGGTGAGGATGTTCTTGTTGCCGGTCGCGGTGATGAAGATGTCGGCCGTCGCGATGACGTCGTCGAGCGTCGTCACCTGGTAACCTTCCATCGCCGCCTGCAGCGCGCAGATCGGATCGATCTCGGTGACAATCACGCGGCAGCCCTGGCCCTTGAGCGCCTGGGCGCAGCCCTTGCCGACGTCACCGTAACCGAACACGACGGCGACCTTGGCCGAAAGCATCACGTCGCTGGCCCGGTTGAGGCCGTCGATGAGCGAGTGGCGGCACCCATACAAGTTGTCGAACTTGCTCTTGGTTGCCGAGTCGTTGACGTTGATCGCCGGGAACAGGAGCGTGCCCGCCGCTGTCATCTCGTAGAGGCGGTGAACACCGGTCGTGGTCTCCTCGCTGACGCCCTTGATGCCGTCGGCGATCTTCGTCCAAAGCCCCGAGCTGGCCTTGAGCTCCTTGCGGAGCGTGTCGAGGATCACGCCCCATTCCTCGGGCTCGCTCTCCGGCTTGAACGCCGGGACCACCCCTTCGAACTCGAACTCCTTCGCCTTGTGCACAAACAGGGTCGCATCGCCGCCATCGTCGACGATGAGCGACGGCCCGCTGCCGTCGGGCCACTTCAGGGCCTCGACCGTGCACCACCAGTATTCGGCGAGCGTCTCCCCCTTCCACGCGAACACCGGCGTTCCCTTCGGCGCCTCCTGCGTGCCGCCGGTCTCCGGACGGCCCACGACCACCGCCGCGGCCGCGTGGTCCTGGGTCGAGAAGATGTTGCAGCTCACCCAGCGCACGTCCGCCCCGAGCTCCGTCAGCGTCTCGATGAGCACGGCCGTCTGCACGGTCATGTGCAGCGACCCCATGATGCGGGCGCCCGCCAGCGGCCTCTGGCCGGCATACTGCTTCCGCAGCGCCATCAGGCCGGGCATCTCGTGCTCGGCCAGGCGGATCTCCTTGCGGCCGAAATCGGCCAGCGAGAGATCCTTCACCTTGAACGGCTCACGGCCTACCAGCCTGGCCGCCTCGAACGCATGAACGGGACTTGCGACTGTCTCCATCACTACTCTCCTTCTCGGTCTTGAGGTCTTGAAGTCTTGGGGTCCTGAGGTCTTGAAAGCGTCTATTGCGATTTCCGAGCTGTCGCCACGAACACCGCGGGGCCGAGCGCGGCGGGATCGATTGGGAGCGTCTGGAACCTGACCTGCGCGAAACCGGCAGTCGTGAAATGCCGCCGGATCGCTTCCTCCGAGAAGCCCAGCCAGACATGCCCCATCTGCTGCTGATACTCGGTCCGCTCGTGCGGCAACATGTCCACGACGAGCCCACGGCCGTTTGGCTTGAGGATCCGGGCCGCCTCGGCCAGCACGCGCGCCGGATCCGGTTGATGATGCAGCACGAGCGACGCGATCGCGACGTCGAGTATCCCCGACTCGATCGGCAGCGTTTCGAGCGCTCCTTCGCGCACCTCGACGTTATCGAAGCGGCCGAGCCGCAGCCGTGCGGCCTCGAGCATCTCGGGCGAGCCGTCCACGGCGATGACGCGAGTGGCGTACGGCGCCAGTGCTTCGCTGATCTGTCCAGTGCCGCAGCCGAGATCGGCAACCGCTAGCGGCGCGTCGATGAGCGACAGCAGCGCGAGCAGGTGCAGGCGATCGCCGAACAGCTCGCGCCGCAGCCGGTCCCACTCGCCCGATACGGACGAGAAAAACTCCCGCGACTTCTCCCGGCGCAGCTGGAGCACGGCCTGCAAGCGACGCTCGTCCTGATCGGCGCCAGCGGTCGCTCCCATCTGCGTACGGATGACGGGCCAGAGCTGGCGCGCGCCGGTGTCGAGCGCATCGACCGCCATGCTGTAGAACCGGCTGGTGCCATCGCGCCGGGACGAAACCCAGCCCCCGTCAGCCAGGATCCTCAGGTGGCGGCTCACGGTGGACTGCGGCAGCTGGAGCACGGCGCAGAGTTCCGACACAGTCAGCTCGTGACCTTCGAGGGGCAACAGCATCCGGACCCGAATCGGGTCGGCGAGCGCGGCCATGTGGTCGAGAATCGGCGCGGAAACTGTCTCCATCCGTATATCCGGATGAAAGAATAATAAACGGACGCCCGTCCGTCAACCGATTTTTGCAACCCTCCCTAGATTCCAAACGTCTATACTCCCAACGCACATATGGACCGACTCCGAGTCGATCACTTCCTGCCCCTCACGCCGATCGCGTTCGAGATCCTGCTGGCGCTGGCCGATGGCGAGCAGCACGGCTACCGCATCATGCAGGAGGTCAACGCTCGTTCCGCCGGCGCGGTCACCCTGCATGCGGGCACGCTGTATCGGGCGCTCGCCAGGCTGCTCGAACAAGCGCTGATCGAGGAGCTGGCCGAGCGGCCGGCGGAAGACGATGAACGGCGGCGCTACTACCGCTTGACGGATCGCGGGATTGCCGTCGCTCGGGCCGAAGCCAATCGACTGGCGGGCCAACTCGAAGCCGCCCGGGCACGGCGGTTGTTGGGAGTGACCCCTTGAGCCGACGCCAGCGCGTCGCCGCGTGGATCTTCGCGCAGGTCCTGCTGCGTGCGTATCCCCGCGGCTTCCGGAAGCGGTTCGGACGCGAAATGGTCGCGGACTTCGAAGCCGCACTCCTGGCCCACCCACGATCGCTGCTGCGGGTCACGAGCCGCGAGGCGCTGCCGATCGTCGCGAACGGACTCTCGGAACGATGGTCGGCCTTGGAGCGATGGGCTCTCTGGCCTGGCTACACACCCCACCTTTACGAACCCGTCGGGAGACATGCGATGTTCTGGGAAACGCTCCGCACCGATCTCCGCCACACGCTGCGACAGGCCGGACGAACGCCGCTCTTCACCGCGCTGACCGTGCTGGCGCTCGCCCTCGGCATCGGCGCCACCAGCGGCATCTTCGCCGTGGTCAATGGCGTGCTGCTCCGCGGCCTCCCCTACCGCGACACCGATCGCCTTGTGAACATCTGGAGCCGCGTCACCCAGGAAGGCCGATTGCGCAATCCGATCTCGCCGGCCAACTTCGTGGACTTCAAGCAGCAGAACACCACGCTCGAAGGTCTTGAAGGTTACTTCTCGTTCGTCACGCCGCTCGAGCTGGCGACCGATGCCGGCTCCGAGATCGCGTTCTCGGTGCAGGTGACGCCGGGACTATTCGATCTGCTCGGCCGCACGCCGGCTCTCGGCCGCACATTTGGATCCGAGGACGCAGTACCGGAAGTGATCCTCAGCCACGGGTACTGGCAGCGCCGCTTCGGCGGTGACCCGACCATCGTCGGCCGGACGCTCCAGTTGTCGAACTTCGCGTTCCAGGTCGTCGGCGTGATGCCGCCCGACTTCGTGTTCCCCTACGGCGGGATGCTCGGTCCCGGCGGCTTCACGCGCGTCACTCGCGTGGACATGTGGGTGCCGATCGCGTTTTCTGGTCCGGTCGCTCGCGCCAACCGGATGCTCACCGAGTCGGGGGCGCTGGTGCGCAACGTGCACTGGTGGGGCGCGGTCGGCCGCCTCAAGCCGGGCGTGACTGCGGCGCGGGCCGAGACCGAGCTCCAGACGATTGCGGCGCAACTCGAGCAGCGCTTTCCCGACACCAACAAGGGATGGAGCGTGACGGTGGTGCCGACGCTCGATCAGACGGTCGGAACGGTCCGCCCTGCCCTGCTCATCCTGATGGCCGGCATTGCTTGCGTGCTGCTGATGGCCTCGGTGAACGTCGCCAACCTGCTGCTGGCCCGAGCGATCGCTCGCGAGCGCGAGCTCGCGACCCGGGCCGCGCTCGGCGCCGGCCGGGCCCGCCTTGTTCGCCAGCTCCTGACCGAGAGCGTCGTGCTCTCGACCGCAGGTGGCCTGGTCGGCCTCGGCGTGCTGTGGGCGGTGGTTCGAGGACTGGTGGCAGCGGCGCCCGCGCACCTGCCGCGCATCGACGAAGTGACCGTGGACTGGCGCGTCCTGGTCGTCGCGGCACTGGTCACGATGATCACAGGCGTCCTCGTCGGCCTCGCGCCGGCGCTGACCTCGACGAGCATCAATCCGCAGGCGACGCTGCAGGATCATAGCCGCGGCGCGATCGGCAGCGCTGGGCGGCGGCGGATCCGCTCCGCGCTGGTCATCGCCGAGGTCGCTCTGGCGGTCGCGCTCACCACCGGCGCGGGACTGCTCCTTAGAAGTTTCGTCAGTCTCCTCAACGTCAATCCAGGGTTCGACACCGAGCACCTGCTGACGTGGCAGATGAACATACCCGATCGCCTGCACTCCAACGACGAGCGGCTCGCGTTCTACCGCGACTTCTTCGCACGCATGGAGGCACTGCCGGGGGTCCAGGCCGCAGGCGGGACGACACGGATTCCGCTCGGCAGTACCAGCGTGTCGACAACGATTCAGGTCGACGGACGGCCGGTGCCAGTGGCCCAGTTACCGGAGGTCCAGTTCCGGCGCGCGATGCACGACTACTTCCCCGCGATGGGCATCCCGATCCGGCGAGGGCGCGGCTTCACGCTCGATGACACGCCTACCGCGCCGCCGGTTGCCGTGATCAACGAGACGATGGCCAGGCGAATGTTTCCCGGCGAGGAACCCGTAGGTCAGCGGGTCCGAATGGGCTCGCAACTCCGCCGGCCCCTGGACCACCATCGTCGGCGTGATCGGCGACGTGCGGCATGGCGGGCTCGAGGAAACGCCCCAACCCGAGCTCTACATCACCGCCCAGCAGAACCCGCCGGTCGCGCCCTTCATCGTGCTCCGGGTAACAGGCGATCCGGCGGCAATGACCGAGACCATCCGCGCCGAAGCGCGCGCCATCGACAAGGACCTGCCGGTGTACGACATCCGCACGATGGAAACGCTGAGAGCCGATTCAGTGGCGGAGCGACGCTTCATCCTCCTGATCGTGTCGGCGTTCGGCGTCCTGGCGCTCGGACTGGCAGCGATTGGCGTCTACGGCGTGATGTCATTGATCGTCAGCGAACGGACGCGGGAGGTGGCGGTGCGGGTGGCGCTCGGCGCGGAACCCTCGCGGATGATCGCCCTCATCGTCGGACAGGCGACGACCCTGGCGCTGATCGGTGTCGCCGCCGGACTGGCGGCAATCCTGCCGCTGACTCCGCTCCTTCGCAGCCAGCTCTATGGCATCGGCGCGGCCGATCCCGTAACGCTTGCGAGCGTGCCAGTCGGCCTGCTGTCGATCGCTGCGCTCGCCGCCCTGGTGCCGGCCCGCAGGGCCGCAGCAACCGACCCTCTCGTGGCGCTCCGCGCCGAGTGAGCAATGCCGGGCCGACGCGCGCCGCGGCCGACCTCCCGCCTGGCGTCGGCGGCCCTGGCGATTGCGCTCCTCGCGTATCCGCGCAGCTTCCGCCGGCGCTTCGGCCGCGAGGTGGAAGCGGATTTCGAACGGCTCGTCGGCGACGCCACTGCCATCCAGATAGGCCGACACCTTCTGGTTCATGTTCACCAGGGGCTCGCCGAACGCGGGTCTGCGATCGTCCGGTGGTCGTGGTGGCCAAACGCAACGCCGCACCTGTACGAACCCACTGGGAGGCACGCGATGTTCTGGGATGCGCTCCGTTCCGACGTGCGGTTTACGCTGCGACAGGCGGCGCGCCAGCCGACGTTTACGCTGCTCGCCGTCGGAGCCCTGGCGCTCGGCATCGGCGCGAACAGCGCCGTGTTCTCGGTCGTCAACGGCGTCCTTCTCAGGCCGCTTCCCTACCACGAGCCCGAGCGGCTGGTGATGATCTGGAGCGACAACCGCAGCGAAGGACGACCCCGCAACGTGTTGTCGCCGGCGAATCTCACCGATCTTCGCGATCGGAATCGCACGCTCACGGGGATGGACTACGCCGTATCGTTCATGATGCGGCTGACGGTAAAGGGCGAGGAGGACTCGCCGCCGGTCTGGGCCCTGCGCACCGGGTCGGACCTCTTCACGATTCTCGGGCGCCAGGCGCTCTTCGGCCGAACCTATGCCTCCGGCGAGCGTCGGGTCGCCGTGGTGAGCCATGCCTATTGGACGCGGCGAATGGGGAGCGACCCGTCCGCGATCGGCCGCACACTTACCCTTTCAGGCGGTGAGATCGTCACGATCGTCGGGGTGATGCCGCCTGATTTCGCATTCCCCTATCGATCGATGTTCGGTCCGTGGGTGTCCGGCGGTGCGATGACCGCTGACATGTGGATTCCGATGCCGCTCGAAGGAGAGCGGTGGGTCACGGCCGGCGGCCAGCTGATTCGCAACGTGCACTCCCTGGTGGCGATCGGCAGGCTGGCGCCAGGAGTGACGCTGGCACAGACTCGCGCCGACCTGGGCGCGATCAGCCGTCGGCTCGAAGAGGAGTTTCCCGATTCGAATCGCGGCTGGGGCGTCACTATCGTCCCGCTCATGGAGCAGACGGTCGGCAACGTTCGACCCGCCCTGCTGATCGTGCTGGCGGGTGTCGGCGTGATCCTGCTGATGGCGGCGGTGAACGTTGCCAACCTGCTCCTGGCCCGGAGCGTGTCGCGTCAGCGCGAGCTCGCCGTCCGGACTGCGCTTGGCGCGTCGCCGGCGCGGCTGGTCCGGCAGTCGCTTACCGAGAGCGTGATGCTCGCGTTCGCCGGTGCTGCCCTCTCGCTGCTGTTCGTACGCTGGGGCGTACAGGCCCTGGTCGCGCTTGCGCCGATTGACATCCCCCGCATGCAGGAGGTGGCACCGGACAGCCGCGCGTTGGTCCTGACGCTGATCGTTGCCATAGCATCCGGCTTGCTCGTCGGCCTGCTGCCGGCGCTGGCCGCCGGGCGCCAGGATTCAGCTCCCGCGCTGCAGGATCACTCGCGCGGAGCAATGGGCGCGTCGCGCCGCCGAAGCCGCCTCCGCGGCGCACTCGTCGTCGCTGAAGTCGCGATGTCAGTGGTTCTCACCATCGGCGCCGGTTTGCTCCTCCGCAGCTTCACGCGGTTGATGATGGTGGACCCGGGGTTCCGCAGCGAATCAGTGCTCACGCTGCAGATGAACCTTCCAGACCGGCTCGTCAACGACACCAGCCGGGCCGTGACCGCTGACGAGCGGCGTGTGTTCTACGATGGGTTGCTCGATCGTCTGGCCGCGATTCCGGGCGTGACAGCTGTCGGCGGCACGACCCGGATTCCGCTGGGGAGCAGCTCGGTCACGACCTCGTTGGAAGTCGCAGGATCTCCCGCGACCGAGCGGCTCCCGGAGGTGGAGTTCCGGCGCATCATCCGTGACTATTTCACGGCCATGGGCACGCCGGTGGTGCGCGGGCGGCTGTTCACCGAAGCGGACGGCCCAACCGCGGCGTCGGTCGCGGTGGTGAACCAGACGCTCGCACGTCGGATGTTCCCGGACGCCGATCCGATCGGACGGCAGGTCCGCCTGGGCCCGTCGCGAAGCGGCCCCTGGACGACCATCGTCGGCGTGGTCGGCGACGTCCGCCAGGCCGGCCTCGACGTCGAGCCACTGCCGGAGATCTATCTCAGCTACGCGGCCAATCCTCCCAACTCGCCCTTCATCGCGATTCGCACGGCTGGCGACCCATCGGCAGTTGCGGCGTCCGTTCGCCGTGAAGCCCGCGCCCACGATCCGTCTGCGGCGCTCTACGACATCCGGACGATGGAAGACATCCGTGTGGCGTCAGTCGGCGAGCAGCGGTTCCTGCTCCTGCTGCTCATGGCCTTCGGCGGGCTGGCGCTGCTCCTCGCCAGCGTCGGCGTCTACGGCGTGATAACGCTGGTCGTGGCCGAGCGCACCCGGGAAGTTGGCGTGCGCCTGGCCCTCGGTGCCACGCCGGTCGGCGTGCTCGCGATGATCGTTCGCCAGGCCGTCCGGCTGGCTGGAGCCGGCGTCATGCTGGGGCTCGCCGCCGCGGCAGCGTTGGCGCCGCTGCTGGCCAGCCAGTTGTTTGGCATCGAGGTCCTCGATCGGCCGACGTTCACCGCGGTCCCCCTACTGCTCCTGCTGGTGGCGGTTGCCGCAGCCGCGGCACCGGCGCGACGAGCCATGCGGGTCGATCCAGTGCAGGCGATGCGGTATGAGTGAGGTGGGAACAATGCGGCTTCCGCAAATGACGATTGTGCTGTTCGCCGGAGCGGCCGTAGGTGCCGCGGCAAGCGCGCCGGACCTGGCCAGGCTCAAGGTGACCCGCCCCGATCTCATACCGCAGTGCCTCGACGGCACGCCGGTGCCCTCGGGCAAGCGATCATGGGACCTGCCGGCCGGCGAGCCCTCTCTCGTCTTCTCGATGCGGTCGCAGCCGCGTCACGGCGAATCGGCGCCAGACTCCGGATGGGCGGCCATCACGTTCACGGCAGAACCCGGTCACCGGTACGAAGCGGAGGTGCGCGCCGACTCGACGGCCTTCTCGTCGCGCGTGTGGCACACCGGTGAATGGACGCCCGTCGTCCGCGATCGCACGACAGACCGTATCGTCAGCACCGCGCCGGTCTGGTCCGCCCGGGCGAGCTGCCGTTAGGCCAGTTCGGCTTCCAGGCGCGTAACAAGTCCGTCGAGCTGTGCGACTACGGCACGGACCGTTGAGGGCTCGCTCAGGTCCACCCCAGCCCGTTTCAGCAGCTGCATCGGGTGATCGCTCCCGCCTGAACGAAGCAGCGTGAGATAGCGCTCGACGGCGTCGCCGGAGATCGCCGCCACCAGCCTGCCGAATCTCGCCCATGATCTCGGCGGTCGAGGCAAAGCAGGTCGCGTACTGGTAGACGTAGTACGGCGACTGGAAGAGGTGCGGAATGCGCGCCCACGTCGTGCGGGCCCGCGGATCGGGCGCGAGCACGTCGCCCCAGTACTCGTCGAGGAGGCGCGCGTAGAGCAGGTTGAGCGAATCGGCGGTGATCGGCTGCTCCTGCTCGACCAGCCGATGGGCTTCGAGCTCGAAATCGGCGAAGAGCACCTGGTTGTAGAACGTCCCGACGATGCCGTCGATGGCGTGCTGCAGGAGGACGATGCGCTCTTCACGGCTGGTGACGCGGTCGAGCAGATAGTCCAGCAGCAGCGCCTCGGCAAGCGTGGACGGCACTTCGGCGACGAAGATCGTGTACGCCGCGTAGACGAACGGCTGCGTCTCGTGCGACAGCAGCGTGTGCATCGAGTGGCCGAGCTCGTGGGCCAGCGTGAACACCGCGTCGAGGGTGTCGTTGTAGTTCAGCAGCATGTACGGATGAGCCCCGTACACCGGCGCGGAATAGGCGCCGCTCCGCTTCCCCTGGTTCTCGTAGACGTCAATCCAGCGGCCGTTGAATGCTTCCCGGAGCCACGCCTGATAGGCGGCGCCGAGCGGCGCCATGGCCTCCACGATCCAGTCGCCGACGAGGTCGTACGGATATTTCTCAGCGTGCTCGACGATCGGCACGAACGCGTCGAAGACGTGGTAGTCCTGCAGCCCCAGCGCACGCTTGCGAAGCGCGTGGTAACGCCGGAACGGTGCCGTGCCCAACTTGGTCTCGTGAATGAGGTTCTCGACGACCGCGGTCGGGATGGCGTTGCCGAAGAGCGCCGCGTCGAGCGTCGTCTTGTAGCCGCGGGCGCGGGCATCGAACCACTCGCGCTGGATCACCCCGTTGTAGAGCGTCGCGTAGGTGTTGAGGGACGCGCCATAGGTGTCGTACAGCGCTTCGTATGCGGCGCGCCGATCCTGCTGGTGCCGACACGTGGCCAGGAGGCGCCGATACTGACCGTAGCTCACCTGGACGGTTTCGCCGGTGGACAACGTGATGGTCGGGAACTTCGCGTCAGCCGTGGAGAGCGAAGAGTACGCGTCCGAGGGGACCGACGAGAGCCGGCCCGACAGCGACAGCAGCCGTTCCCCCGGGGCGTCGAGCACGTGGGCCTGCTGGCGAAACAGATCCTCGATCGAGAACCGGTAGACTGCCAGCTCCGCCGAGCCATCCATCCATTCCTGCACAGTCGCGAGCGGAATCCGCAGCAGCTCCGGGCTGAACCAGGACGTAGCCTGCCGCCATCGCGCAAACAGCAGCTGCACGCGCTGGCGCCGTCCGTTCACCGTGTTGTCGCGCTGGTCCTCGTCGTAGTGGAGCGACGCGTAGTACCAGACCCGGTAGGCGAGCTGGCCGAGCGTGTCGGCATCCACGTAGGCCCGCAGCAAGGCGTCGGGCCCTTGAGCAAGCGTTCCCTCGTAATCACGGTAGCGCTCGATCGCCCCGTCGAGCTCCGCGAACCCCGCTTCCCAGGACTCCCACGAATCGAAAATGGACGACAGGTCCCACGTGTACTTCGTGGCGATCTCCTGACGAGGAGGCACAACAGCTGGAGCAGTCACCGCGGAAGACACCTCCAAATCATTACACAGGCGAGCGCGCCGCCTTGCGCGCCTTTTGCCTTGAGCTGCGCGCTGCATCACAGCAGCGGCGCGAGGGCCTCCAGTTCCGCGCGTATCCGTCGGACCTGCCGCGGGCGCGACATCGCCGCCGCCAGTGCCGGCGGCGTCTCCACGCGACGACCGATCACCGCTTCGA
Organism: uncultured Acidobacteriota bacterium; assembly: GCA_963709325.1. Taxonomy (GTDB): domain Bacteria; phylum Acidobacteriota; class Vicinamibacteria; order Vicinamibacterales; family UBA2999; genus VFZN01. The sequence continues at coordinate 560,344 of CAVPVV010000004.1, forward strand.
CGACCTCGCAGAACTTCGCCGGATGCGCGGTGGCGAGCATCAGCACCTGTGACGCGCCGGTGGCCAGGCACGTCCTCGCGCCGAGATACGCGATCGCGGTGTGCGGGTCGGCCACGTAACCATGCTTCCGGTCCAGTTCGGCAATTGCTGAACGAACCTCGTCATCGGTGTGCACGCTGGCACTCATCGCGTGCCGGATGTCGCCGACGCGGTCGCCGAACATCCACCGGATTCGTTCGAGGTTGCTGGGGTCGCCGACGTCCATCGCGTTGGCTAGCGTCGACACCGAGGGGCGTGGCTCGACCCGACCCTTCTCCAGGTATCTCGGCACGGTGTCGTTGACGGTCGTCGCGGCGTGGAGGTGAACGATGGGAGCGCCCATCCGGCCCGCCATGAGCCCCGCCGCGATATTGCCGAAGTTTCCGCTCGGCACCACGACGGTCAGCGGCGCCTTCACCCAGCGCGATGTGGCCGCGTGCCCGTAGTAAGTCATCTGCGGCAGCAGGCGGCCGAGGCTGATCGAGTTGGCCGACGTGAGGTGGGCCCTGGCCCGCAGGTCAGGGCTGCCGAACGCCTGCTTGGCGAGGCGCTGGCAATCGTCGAAGGTTCCCGCCACCGCAACCGCGGTGACGTTGCCGCCGAGCGTGGTGAACTGCGCCTCCTGCACAGCGCTCACCTGTCCTTCGGGATACAGGACAACCACACGCGTTCGCGGCACTCCGTGAAAGGCGTGCGCGACGGCACCGCCGGTGTCACCGGAGGTGGCAACGAGAATCGTCAGCGGCGGCTCACTCTCGCCGCGAAAGTGTGACATCAGGCGCGCCAGGACTCGCGCGCCGACATCCTTGAACGCGAACGTCGGCCCGTGGAACAGCTCGAGGACCGCCAGCCGATCGTCGAGAGGCACGACCGGCGTCGGAAAGTCGAGCGCGGAAGACAAGAGCTCGCGCAACTCGGCGGACGGCAGGTCTTCGGCGAGGAGCGGCGTCAGCATCGCCATCGCCACGTCGGGCAGCGAGGCGGCGGTCAGGTCCACCCACGTCGACAGCGGCAGCGCGGGCAGTGTCTCGGGAACGTAGAGCCCGCCGTCCGGAGCCAGTCCGGCCACCAGCGCCTCTGGAAATGCCACCCGAGGCGCGGCCCCTCTCGTGCTGACGCAGTTCATGACGCGATCACCCGCGCTCCGGCTCGGCCGACCGGCGAAACGAACAAGTCGCTGCCAGCGTCCGAGTGCGCGGCAAACTCCCGCTGCATCGCTGCGCCGGCGGCCGCGGCCGCATCCACCGACGGCGCCAGCGCGAACATCGACGGCCCGGAGCCCGAAAGCGAGCAGCCCAGCGCTCCGGCATCGATGGCCGCCTGCTTCACGGCGTAGAAGCCCGGCACCAGTCCTGAGCGTTTCGGCTCGGCGACAACGTCCACGAGCGCCCGCGACAGGAGCTCGCGGTCGCCGGTATGCAGCGCCGAGACCAGAGCACCGAGGTTTGCCCACTGGCGGATTGCCGTCGCCAGCGGCAGCGTGTCACCCAGCAGCGCCCTCGCCGTGCCGGTGTGAACCGAAAACCGCGGATGAAGGAGTGCGCACGCGAGACCGTCGGGCACCGGCAGCCGCACCATGTCGGGCGGATCGATCTGCCGTGCCAGGACGAATCCGCCAAGCAGCGCCGGCGCGACGTTGTCCGGGTGCACCGCGCCACAGCCCACCTGCTCTCCCGCCATGGCGCACGCCAGCAGGACGTCGGTAGCAGCCGGCCGGCCCAGCAGCTCGTTGGCCGCGACCACGGCGGCAACCGCACTCGCCCCGCTCGAGCCGATGCCGCTCTCGAGCGGCAGCCCCTTGTGGATCGCAGCTCGACGCCTCGCGTCGTCTGAAGGTGCCTGAGCAGCGCCTCGACGGCCGCTCCCGCGGTGTTCCTGCGTGCATCCATCGGCAGCCGGCCATCGTCTCCCACGATCTCGACGATCGAAACCCCAGGCGCATCGGCCGGAGCGGCCATGACGATGTCGCCGGGTTCGTCGAGGGCGAAGCCGAGGACGTCGAAGCCGCAGGCGACATTGGAAACGGTGGCGGGGGCGAAGGCCGCGATCATGTCTGTGTCGGGAGTGTGGAGTCGCAAGTCGGGAGTCGGCCGGGAACCGGGCGAGTCAAAGTGTAGAGTACGAGCCATGTCCGAGCGCATTCCAGCGATCAAGGTGCTCCTGTTGCCCAAAGACACGAACGCCCTGGGCACGATCTTCGGCGGCGTCATCCTGTCCCACATCGACCTCGCCTCCGCTGTGGAAGCGCGCAAGACAGCCCCGGTCCGCTACGTCACCAAGGCGATGCGCGAGGTCGAGTTCCATGCGCCGGTATTCGTCGGCGACATCGTCAACTTCTACACCGAGACGCGGCGGGTCGGGCGGACGTCGGTGACGGTGGGTGTCGAGGTAGAGGTTGAGCGGTGGAGCACCGGCCATCGTGGTGAACGCGTGAAGGTGACCGAAGCCGAGGTGGTGCTCGTCGCCATCGACGCCGAGGGGATGCCGATTGCTGTTACGGGGACGTAAAAACACAAATTTGCCGTTTGCGTTTGGTGTCGTGCCGTTTATTCTGTGATCTCGAAGATGAGCACACTGGCAGGCGGACGCCTGAGGGCCGGCGCCTCGCCCGGATCGACTCCCTGGTCGATCACGGAAGCGGGCGAACTCTACGACGTGCCCCGCTGGGGGCAGGGTTACTTCTCCATCAACGAGAACGGCCACCTGCAGGTCCATCCCACCAAGGACCCGGCGCGGGCCGTCGACCTCAAGCGGCTCATCGATCGCCTCCAGCTCCGCGGCCTCGCAGTGCCGATCCTGATCCGGTTCACAGACATCCTCAAGCACCGCCTCGGCGAGATCCACGCCGCTTTCCAGCAAGCCATCACCACTCACCAATTCCAGGGCGGCTACAGCTGCGTCTACCCGATCAAGGTCAATCAGCAGCGCCAGGTCGTGGAAGAGGTCCTCAATTTCGGCGCCCAGTACGGCTTCGGCCTGGAGGCTGGCAGCAAGCCGGAGTTGCTCGCGGTCGCCGCGCTCGCCACCAACGACACGCCGATCATCTGCAACGGGTTCAAGGACTTCGAATTCATCGAGATGGCGATGCTGGCCCAGAAGATGGGCCGCCAGATCATCCCGGTGGTCGAGAAGTACACCGAGCTCGATCTGATCCTCGAGTACGCCGAGAAAGTCGGGGTCCGGCCGAACATCGGCATGCGCGTCAAGCTGGCCGCCCGCGGCTCCGGCCGCTGGCAGTCCTCGGGCGGCTACCGCTCCAAATTCGGCCTCACCGTCACCGAGATCCTGCGCGGCTTCGAGGAGCTGAAGACGCGCGGCATGCAGGACTGCCTCAAGCTACTCCACTTCCACCTCGGCAGCCAGATCACGCATATCCGGATCATCAAGAACGCGCTCAACGAGGCCGCGCGCGTCTACTGCGACCTCGTCAAGGCCGGGGCCGGGCTGAAGTTCCTCGACGTCGGCGGTGGGCTGGGCGTGGACTACGACGGCTCGCAGACGAACTTCGAGTCGTCGATGAACTACACGCTCCAGGAATACGCCAACGACGTCGTCTACCACATTCAGACGGTGTGCGACGAAGAGGGCGTGGCTCACCCGACCATCGTGTCGGAGAGCGGCCGGGCGGTGTCCGCCTACCACAGCATGCTCATCTTCAACGTGCTGGGAACCACCGCCTTCGGCGAGGAGCAGATTCCCGAGAAAGCACGCGACGATTTCGAGCAGCCGCTGGTGGACCTGCTGGAGAACTACCACTCGGTCACCCAGCGCAACGCCGTGGAGTCGTATCACGACGCGCAGCAGGCGCTCGACATGGCCATGAACCTGTTCAGCGGCGGCTACCTGTCGCTCGAGCAGCGGGCACACGCGGAGAACGTCTACTGGGCCACCTGCGAGAAGATCAACAAGCTCTGCAAGGGTATGGACGATGTTCCTGAGGATCTCCAGGCGCTGGAGGAGATGCTCTCGGACACCTACTTCTGCAACTTCTCCTTGTTCCAGTCGATTCCGGACAGCTGGGCGATCAAGCAGCTGTTCCCGGTGATGCCGATTCACCGGCTCAACGAGCCGCCGGTGAACCACGCCGTGATTGGCGACATCACCTGCGACTCCGACGGCAAGCTCGATCAGTTCATCGACCGTCGCGACGTCAAGAAGACGGTGCTGCTCCACCGCTTCAACGGCGAGCCGTACTACCTCGGCGTGTTCCTGGTCGGAGCCTATCAGGAGATCCTGGGCGACCTGCACAACCTCTTCGGCGACACCCACGCCGTCCACGTCAGCCTCGGCGACAACGGCGACGAAGGCGACCAGGGCGCGCGGGTTGAGCACATCATCAAGGGCGACACCGTCCGCGAAGTGCTCAAGTACGTCGAGTTCGACGCCGAAGGACTGATGGGGAAACTGCGCCGGGACGTCGAAGCCGCCGTCAACGCCAGCCGCATGGAAGACGCCCAGGCAGGCCGGCTCCTCAAGTTCTACGAGGAAGCGCTGCAGGGCTATACGTACCTGGAAGATCCGAACGCAGACTAGGCTTCGGGCTTCAGGCTCCAGCCAAGCACGCGAGTCCCGCTGGCTTCGAGAACTCTGGAGCTGGCTACAAGAGCTTGAAGCAGCCCACGATCAGAAGCTCTTTGTCAGGCCCGAAGCCTGAAGTCTGAAGCCTGCGGTGCGCCGGAACTGGCCGCTCAGGCTCGAGCGGCCGTTCGGCGGCGCATCTCGAAGAACTTGCGGACGGAGCGGTCGAACCGCTCCTGGAGCGGCTTGCGCTCGTCTGCCGGCAACGGCCCGAGGCGGTTCCAGGCCGCCTGGGCGCTGCGGACTTCCTGCTCCGCGGCCCGCTGGCGCGCGTCCTCGGCCTGCCGGGCTGAGCCGGCTCCCATCGTGTTGGCGGCCAGTGCTTCGCGCCACTGGCGTGCGAGGAGCTCGGCCGGCGACAGGTTCTTCACCGGCTCGGCGCTCTCCGCGGGCAGGAGCTTCTCGACCTTGGCGATCAGCTTCTGCATCCGCTCGCGCGTGGCAGTGGGGTCGAGGTCCGAGCCGCTGAACGCCTGGGGCCAGCGCGACACGAGCTTCAGCATCGCTTCGTTGACGCGCTCCGCCAACGGCATCAGGGTGTGGCGAGGAAGCTCGGGTCCCTGTACCCAGCGCGCCCGCGCTGCCTGCACTCGCGCGAACAGGTCGTTCGGCATCGCAACCTCGGCGCTCTCCTCGGCCGGCACCAGCGACTCGAGCTCCACGACGGCGGTCTCGCGATCGGCAACCTTCCCCTGGAGCGCCACCTGGTCGCGATTCTTGAAGCGTTCGAAGAACAGGTCGCACGCCGCCCGGAAGCGCTGCCAGATCGCTTCCGACTTGCTGCGCTTCACCGGGCCGATGCCCTTCCACTCCACCTGCAGCTGCTTGATCCGGGCAGCGGCCTTCTCCCACTCGGATGACTGCGCGAGCTGCTCGGCTTCCGTGACCAGCCCCTCCTTCTTGCGCAGGTTCTCGGTCCAGTCGTGCTTCCGCTGCTTCAGATCGTCCTGACGACGGGTGAAGAAGCGATCGCACGCGGCGCGGAAGCGCTCCCAGCTGGCGCGCTCGTGACCGCGCGTGACCGGGCCAATCTGCTTCCATTCCGCCTGCAGCTGCTTGATCGAGTCGGCTGTCTTCACCCAGTCGGTCGAATCCTGCAGCGCCTCGGCTCGCTCGGCGAGCGCGGTCTTCTTCTTGAGGTTCTCCTGCCGCTCGGCGTTCTGCTGCGCGAAGAAGTCCTTGCACTTCTCGTAGACGGCGTCCTGCGCGGCCTTGAACCGTGTCCACAGCGCGGTCGCCTGCGAGCGCGGCGCGGCCGCCACCGGCTTCCACTTTTCCTGGAGCTGGCGCATCTCGTTGGCGGCCTGCTCCGGTTCGGCCTCAGCGACGGCCACGAGCGCTTCCATCCGCGTGCAGAGCTCTTCCTGGACCTGGACGTTCGCCCAGCGCTTCCATTCCTCTGCCTCGCGCATTTCCTGGATGCGCGGGGCGAGACTGGTGCGTACGGCCTGCAACCGTACCGTCAGGTCGTCCCGATCCTGCTTCGCCGGCAGCGGTCCCATTGTCCCGACCGCGAGCTTCATTTCCTTCATGAGTCCGTCGGCGGCTTTCAGGGTCAAGGACTCGGCGGCGGCACGGCTCTCGAGATCGGCAACCAGCGCCTGCAGCCGCTGCAGGTTCTTGTGCTGCTCTCCGGCCTTGACCTCGCGGAGCGACTGCTCCTTGACCTCGACCGTTTGGGCCGCGGCGTCGTAGCGCGAGACCAGCTCGGGAACGATTTCCAGCTCGCGTGCGATCGCCTGCCACTGCTTGCGCAGCGCGAACCACTGGCTGCGTATCTCCGGGTAGTTGTCGGCGACAGCAAGCGATTCCATCTCCGGCAGCAGCGTGGGCAGCCGCTCGGCCATCTCCTTGGCCTGCTGCCGCCGCTCGTGGCGCTTCTCGGCCGCGCGGCAGGCTTCCCCGAACCGGTGATCGAGATCTCCGGCCCAGGACTCCGGCATCGGCGGCAGCCCCTCCCAGGTGGCGCGCGCCTCGGCAAGGCGGTCGAGGATGTCGTCGCCCTGCAGCCCCTCGACGGAGCCGCAGACCGCGGCCCGATCGGCCTGCTCTCGCTCGCGCGCCTGGCGCGCCCGCTCCGCTTCCATGCGGGCGGCGTCTTCAGCGGCCAACCGATCGCGGACCGCAGCCGAGGCCTGCTCGAACGCCTCGGCAATCGGCGGCTCGATGTCGGCGTCGGCAAGCAGTTCAACCCATGCGACACGTGTCGCGCCGTAACTTTCCCGAACCGAGGCGGCGTCCGAGGCACCGCCGAGTCCGGACATCTGCGCGACGAGGCCGCGCGCCTGTTCCTGATCCGCGTCCTTGTAGGCCGTGGTCGGTGCCGCTTGTTCGATTGGGACCGGCGCCATCGGCGCCGCCAATGCCCGCGCCCGCTTTTGCGCCGCCTTGGTCCTCGCCTTCTCGCCGATGGCGGTCAGCTGCTCGAGCGTCGGCGCCGGCAGCGCTTCCACGGCTGCGACGGCAGCGTCGGCGTGCTCGCCGCGGAGCGCGACGCCTTCGAGTTCGCCGCCGTCGGTCAGTCGGCCAACGGCAAGCAGCCTGGAGCCGGCTTCGGCGGCATGCCGGGCGATGCTTCCAAGCAGCCGCTGATCGGCAATCGCCTCGACCGCCTGGCGCCGCAGCCCTTCGGGACCAGCGCTCTTCGCCAGCTGGGCCAGCTCGCGCGAACGCCCCAGCGCGACCAGCGCTCCGACGGCGGGTGCTGCCTGCGCCTCCTCGTGCTTCGACGCCCGTTCCACCAGCTGGGCTAGGGCAGCGTCGTTCACGGCCGCGTCGGATTCGTTGCGGACGATGTCGGCCAGCACCGCGGGATCGGAGAGGCGAACGATTGCGGCGCGGCGGACGCGCGGATCGGAATCGTCCTTGGCGAACGCGGACAGAACCGCCCCATCGTCGGGGCTGGTCTCGTGCACCGCTTCGAGGCGGACGTTCGGGTCGGCGTGAGTGGCTTTGGACTGGGGACGGAGCTTGTCGAGGATGCCCATTCGTGTTTCAGACCGCGACGCCCCCGGTTGGCAACCAGGGTCGGCACGGCCTCTCCGAGTAAGTCGGTCGAGAATCCGGCGGCCGGCGTGGCCGAGGGCCAGCCTGGCGGCGCGGGGCTACGGCGCGTGATACAGACCGCCGATTATCGCCTGCCGCCCGCGCCGGTGCAATGCGGGATCGCTGGCCGCCCCGGGGGGCGGCGGGCATAACCGAAGCTGGAGCGGGCGCGGGTTGCGAAATACCATCCATTCATCTACATTTATGGATGTGAAAGAAGCGTCGGCGCTCTACCGGCTGCTCGGCGACGAGGCGCGGCTGCGGCTGCTCCGGGTCCTTGCCCGCGACCACTTCAACGTCAAGGAGCTGACCGGAGTTCTGGGGCTCGCCCAGTCCGGTGTGTCTCGACACCTGGGCCTGTTGAAGGACGCCGGGCTGGTGGCAGAGGAGCGCGAGGGCGCCTTCACCTACTACCGGCTCGCGCCCGGGCTCCGCGCCGACGGCAACCCGCTGTGGGCGCTGCTCGAGGCCCAGTTCGACACCGCAGACGGCTCGGCCGCGCTCAAGGCCGACGAAGCGCGCCTGCAGGAGGTGCTCCGCCTGCGCCGCGAGAACTTCGATCGCCACGCCGGCCCGGACACGCGCGACGGACGTCAGCTGGTCCCCGGCCGCAGCTGGGCCGCCTGGTCGCGGGCCATCGGGCTGCTGCTGCCAACGATGGATGTCGCCGATCTCGGCTGCGGCGAAGGGTATCTCTCGCTCGAGGCCGCGCAGTGGGCCCGCAAGGTGATCGCGGTCGACCGCTCGACCGATGTTCTCGCCCGCGCCAAGTCGCTGGCAACGCGCCGGCACATTCGCAACATCACCTGGCGCCGCGGCGAGCTCGAGCGGCTGCCGATCGAAGACGCCAGCGTGGACGTTGCCCTGCTGTCACAGGCGCTGCACCACGCCGGCGAGCCGGCCCGCGCCGTCGGCGAGGCGGTCCGCATCCTTCGCGACGGCGGCCGGATGCTGGTGCTCGACCTCCGCGAGCACGAGGAGAGCTGGGTGCGTGATGCGCTCGGCGATCGCTGGCAGGGTTTCACCGACACCGGCCTCCAGGCGCTGCTCGAAGACGCCGGGCTGACCGACGTCCGCGTCCGCGTCGGCGCGCGGACGCAGGGCGATCCATTCGTGGTGCTCGTCGCGGTGGGCACCAAACCCCGACGCCGGAAAGTGCGCGCCTGATGACTACCGACATTCGTCCCGTACTCGACGCGGCCCTGTCCCGCCGCATTCTCGTGCTCGATGGTGCGATGGGCACGATGGTCCAGCGGCTCGGTCTCTCCGAGGCCGACTTCCGCGGCGACCGCTTCGCGGCCCACTCGCGGGATCTCAAGGGCAATAACGACCTGCTGGTGCTGACCAGACCCGACGCCATCGCCGGCATCCACGCCCAGTACCTCGAGGCCGGCGCCGACATCATCGAGACCAACACGTTCAGCGCCAACGCCATTTCGCAGGCCGACTACGCGCTCGAGGCGCTGGCCTACGAGCTCAACGTGACCGCGGCCCGGATCGCGCGGCAGGCCGCCGACGAGTGCACCGCGAGAACGCCCGACCGGCCGCGCTTCGTTGCCGGCGCAATGGGACCGACGACGAAGGTGCTGTCGATCTCGCCCGACGTCAACAATCCCGAGCTCAGATCGGTGAGCTTCGACGAGATGCGCCTGGCCTACTACGACCAGGCACGGGGTCTCATCGACGGCGGCTGCGACGTGCTGCTCGTCGAGACGATCGTCGACACGCTCAACGCGAAAGCCGCGCTGGTGGCGATCGACGAGGTCTTCACCGAGCGCGGCTCGCGCATCCCGGTGATGATTTCCGCGACCATCACCGACCGCAGCGGCCGCACGCTCTCGGGCCAGACGCTGGACGCGTTCTACGTCTCGGTCGAGCACGCGCACCCATTCTCGGTCGGCCTCAACTGCGCGCTCGGCGCGCGCGAGATGCGGCCTTATCTGGCGGAGCTGGCGCGGATCGCCACCGGCTACGTCACCTGCTATCCGAACGCCGGGCTGCCCAATGCTTTCGGTGAGTACGACGAGTTGCCCGACGAAACCGCGACCCTGATCCGCGACTTCGCCGAGAGCGGCTTCGTCAACATCATCGGCGGATGCTGCGGCACCACCCCGGACCACATCCGGGCCATCGCGCGCGCCGTGGAGGGCTTGCCGCCGCGTCCGCACCAGACTGCCGTGACCGGCGCGTCAGCCGCTCCCGGTATTCATTTCACGCGTTTCAGCGGTCTCGAAACGCTCACCGTGCGCCCCGACTCGAACTTCCAGATGATCGGCGAGCGCACGAACGTCACCGGCTCGAAGCGCTTCGAGCGGCTGGTGAAGGCCCCTGACTGGTCGGCGGCGGCAGAGGTCGCGCTCGATCAGGTGCGCGGCGGGGCCAACATCCTCGACGTCAACATGGATGAAGGCATGCTCGACTCCGAAGCGTGCATGACCGCGTTCCTCAATTACATCGGCACCGAGCCGGAGATCGCCCGGCTGCCGATCATGATCGACAGCTCCAAGTGGTCGGTGATCCAGGCCGGCCTGAAGTGCGTGCAGGGGAAGTCGATCGTCAATTCGATCAGCCTCAAGGAAGGCGAAGCCGACTTCCTGGCCAAGGCGCGGACCGTCCGCCGCTACGGCGCGGCGATGGTGGTGATGGCCTTCGACGAGCAGGGCCAGGCCGATACCGTCGAGCGCAAGGTGGCGATCTGCCAGCGTGCTTACCGTCTCCTGACCGAGCAGGCTGGCGTCGATCCCTCGGACATCATCTTCGACCCCAACGTCCTGGCGGTCGCCACCGGGCTCGAGGAGCACAACGATTACGCCCGGAACTTCATCGAAGCGACCCGGCAGATCAAGGCCACCTGTCCGGGCGTGAAGGTGAGCGGCGGCATCAGCAACCTGTCGTTCTCGTTCCGCGGCAACGAGGCGGTCCGCGAGGCGATGCACTCGGCGTTCCTCTTCTACGCGATCAAGGCCGGTCTCGACATGGGCATCGTCAACGCCGGCCAGCTGATCGTGTACGAGGACATTCCCCCCGATCTGCTCACCCACGTCGAGGACGTGATCTTCAACCGCCGGCCCGACGCCACCGAACGGATGGTCGCGTTCGCGGAGCAGGTCAAGGGCACCGGCTCGAAGCGCGAGGCCGACCTCGCCTGGCGCCAGGCCACCGTCGAAGCGCGCCTCGCCCACGCGCTCGTCCACGGCGTCGTCGACTTCATCGAACTGGACGCGGAAGAGGCGCGTGTGAAGTACGGCCGGCCCCTCTCGGTGATCGAAGGGCCGCTGATGGACGGCATGAAGATCGTCGGCGACCTGTTCGGCTCCGGCAAGATGTTCCTGCCGCAAGTCGTCAAGAGCGCTCGGGCGATGAAGCGGGCCGTGGCCTACCTCGAGCCGTTCATGGACGCCGAGAAAGCCGCGTCGGGCGCCGGCGCGCAGGGCCGGGTACTCCTCGCCACCGTCAAGGGCGACGTCCACGACATCGGCAAGAACATCGTCGGCGTGGTCCTCGGCTGCAACAGTTACGAGGTGATCGATCTCGGCGTGATGGTTCCCGCCGACAAGATCCTCCACGAGGCCGTCGATCGGCAGGTGGACATCGTCGGCCTGAGCGGCCTGATCACGCCATCGCTCGATGAGATGGCATTCGTCGCCGCCGAGATGGAACGGCGCCACATGCGCCTGCCGCTGCTGATTGGCGGGGCGACCACCAGCAAGCAGCACACCGCGGTCAGGATTGCGCCGCATTACAGCCGTCCGACGGTCCACGTGCCCGACGCGTCGCGCGTGACCGATGTCGTCTCCAGCCTGCTGAGCGAGACGCAGCGTGACCGGTTCACGGCGGACAATCGCGCCGCGCAGCAGAAACTCCGCGAGCAGTACGCCAACCGTGGCGAGCGGGCGACGCTGCCCTACGAAAAGGCGAAGACGAACCGGCAGCGACTCGACTTCGCGGCCGCACCGACGCCGGCATTCACCGGCGCCCGGCAGGTGGACGTGGACCTCGCGGAGCTGGTGCCGTTCATCGACTGGACGTTCTTCTTCTCCGCGTGGGAGCTGAAGGGACGCTACCCAGCCATCCTCGAGGATCCGATTCACGGCCCGGCCGCCCGCGACCTGTTCGAACAGGGACAGAAGCTGCTGCAGCGGATCGTGGACGGCAAGCTGCTTCGAGCCCGCGGCGTCTACGGCTTCTGGCCGGCCTGCGCGCAGAATGACGACATCGTTCTGTTCACGCCCGATGCGTCGCGAGCCGGGTCGAGGGGCGAGCAGCACGAGCTCGTGCGCTTTCCGATGCTGCGGCAACAGGAGGTCATCGCCGACGACAAGCCGAATCGCTCGCTTGCCGACTTCGTGGCCCCGTGCGACTCCGGTGTTCAGGACTATGCCGGCGCGTTTGCGGTGACGGCTGGTCTAGGGGCCGATGCGCTGGTGCGGAAATATGAGGCCGCTTACGACGACTACTCGGCGATTCTCGTGAAAGCGATTGCCGATCGGCTGGCCGAGGCGTTTGCCGAATATCTGCACGCCAGGGCCCGCGCCGACTGGGGCACGCGGGAGGCGTTGACCAGCAAGGATCTCATCGACGAGAAGTTCCAGGGCATCCGTCCGGCGTTCGGTTACCCTGCGTGTCCCGACCATCGCCTGAAGTCGCGGCTTTTCGATCTCCTCGGCGCCCGCGCCATCGGGATGGATCTCACTGAATCGTACGCGATGACGCCGCCGGCCAGCGTCAGCGGGTTGTACTTCTGGCATCCGCAGGCGCGCTACTTCCACATCCAGCGGGTCAACGCCGATCAGGTCGCCGACTACGCGAAGCGTCTGGGCGTGTCCGTCGAGGATGCGGAAAAGTGGCTGCGCCCGGTGCTCGGCTACGATCCAACACCCGCCGTGTCTGCCGCGCCGTAGCTTCGAAGAGGGAGGCGGGCGGCCCCGGGGTCTTGAGGGTCGTGGGCTCTCGGGTGTCCGGGCGGCGCTTTCGGTCGCGATCTACCGAATGCCGATGACGCCGTGGGGCCGGTACGGCTCCTCGAGGGCGCGCACTTCGTCATCGGTGAGGCGCAGGGTCGTGGCCTCCACCAACTGATCAAGCTGCTCCAGCTTCGACGCGCCGATGATCGGCGCGGTCACGCCTGGACGGCTCATCACCCACGCCAGGGCAACCTGGATCGGCCGCACGCCCCTGGCGCGCGCCACCTCGACGACGCGATCGGCGACGTCGTAGTCGCTGTCGGCGTAATAGAGCGTGTGCCCGTACTCGTCGTGCTGCTCGCGTTTGGTGGCGTCGATCCGGCCTCGCTGGCGGTTGCCGGCGAGAAACCCGCGCGCGAGGGGACTCCACGGAATGACGCCAATCCCCTCTTCCCGGCACAGAGGCAGCATCTCGCGTTCTTCCTCGCGGTAGACCAGGTTGTAGTGGTTCTGCATCGAGACGAAGCGCGTCCACCCGTGCAGCGTCTGCAGATACAGCAGCTTGGTGAACTGCCACGCGTACATGCTCGAGGCTCCGATGTAACGGGCCTTCCCCGCCTTCACCACGTCGTGAAGGGCCTCGCAGATCTCTTCCATCGGGGTTTCGAGATCGAGGCGGTGAATCTGGTAGAGATCGACGAAGTCCATGCCGAGCCGGCGCAAGGAGTCGTCGATCGCGGCCATGATGTGCTTGCGCGACAGCCCTGCGCCGTTCGGGTGATCGCTGACCGGGTAGAAGACCTTCGTAGCGACAACCACTTCGTCGCGGCGGGCCATGTCCCGTAGCGCGCGGCCGACCACTTCCTCGCTCACCCCGCGCGAGTACATGTCAGCGGTGTCGAAGAAGTTGATGTTGTGCTCGAGGGCCCGCCTGATGAACGGGCGGCTCTCCGCCTCGTCGAGCACCCACGGCCGCCACGTTGGGTCACCGTAGGTCATCGTGCCAAGGCAGAGTTTTGACACTTTCAGGCCTGTCCGGCCCAGTCGAACGTAATCCATCACGCTGTAGATTGTGACATTGACCAGGCCGGCGGCCACGCTCAGTCCATCAGGATGGCCTGCGAGCGACGGGCCCAGAGGTAGTACGGAATCGAGAGCGTGGCGAGCGCCGCGGCGACCGCGAAACCGCGGCTGTATCCGTAGTGCTCCCCGATCCAGCCGATCGTCATCGATCCGGTGCCGACGCCGATGTCGAACGCGCCGATCAGTGCGCCAAACGTCGCGCCGCGCCGCTCGGCGGCGATCTTCTTCATCAGGTGCGCGACGAGGATTGGATAGGCCGAACCGAACCCGGTTCCGAACACGAAGGCCGAGGCAATGAAGCCGGCGCGGCTGCTGGCTGAGGAGAGCAGCGCCACACCGGCCGCGACCGCGACCAGGCACGGCAGCACGAGGCGCTGATGCCCCACCTGGTCGGCATAGCGGGCAATGAACGGGCGGGTGACGATGATCGCGATTGCGAACGCCGTGAAGTAGAGCGCCTTTGGCGTGATGCCGAGCTGGTCGGCGTAGATCGCAGCGAAGCTGGTGATACCCCCGTAGCTGAAGGAGTACAGGAACAGCGTCGCGCCGAGGATCAGCACACGCCACTCCACCATGTGATGCAGCCGTTCGGGCAGGCCGCCGCCGTGGGCCCGATCCGGCGGCAGGCGCCACGCGATCGCCGCCATCACCAGGTTGAGCACCATCGACTCGGCCGACAGCGCCCGCCAGCCGCCATTATCGAATACCCACAGGCCGATGGACGGCGCGACGGCGACGGCGCTGATGCTGGCGAAGCCGTAATAGCTCAGGCCCTCGGCGCGGCGCGAGGCAGGAATCACTTCCGTTATGTAGGCGCCGGATGCTGACAGGAGGCCGGCCCAGAAGAGACCATGTACGACGACAAGGCCGAGAATCACCTGATAGGCGGGGATTATTGCGTAGAGCGCTGAGAAGACGGAGATGGCCAGCGAGGAGACGAGCAGGATCCGGCGCTTGCCGAGGCGGTCCGCGACGCCGCCCATGAACGGCGCCGAGGTCGCCGACGAATAGGTGAGAAACGCGAGGAAGAGGCCGGCCTGGGTGGAACTGCCGCCCAGCGACAGGATATGGAACGGCGCGGTCGGCAGCAGCTGAAACGCCGACAGGAAGACCGTGAAGCTGAAGCCGAACATCAGCGCAAAGCGCGCCGTGAACAGCCGCTCACGCTCGGGCATCGAGGACGATTTTACCGATGTGCTGCCCAGCTTCCATGATCCGATGCGCTTCGGCGACTTGCGCGAGCGGCAGGACGGTGTGGACAATCGGCCTCACCCGTCCGCCTGCAAGCAGCGGCCATACCTCGGCCTCGAGCGTGCGGGCAGTCGCGGCCTTCTCGTCCACGCTCCGCGGACGCAACGTGGACCCGGTGACCCACAGGCGTCGTCGCATCACCAACGAGAGGTCGAGCGTCACCTGCGGGCTCTTGAGGAAGGCGATCTGCACGAGCCGCCCCTCGGTCGCGAGCGCGTCGAGATTGCGCGCCGTGTAGTCGCCGCCGACCATGTCGAGGATGACATCGGCGCCACGGCCGCCAGTCGCTTCTTTCACCCGCGCCACCCAGTCGTCGGTGCGATAGTTCCACGCCTGCTCGGCGCCGAGCCGGCGGCTGGCGTCGCATTTCTCCTCGGAGCCGGCGGTGGCAAGAACGTGGGCGCCGCGTGCGGCGGCGAGCTGAATGGCGGTCGTGCCGATGCCGCTGGTCCCGCCATGAAGGAACAGCCATTCACCCGACTGCAGCCGCCCGCGCTCGAACACGTTGATCCACACCGTGAAAAACGTCTCCGGGATGCCGGCCGCTTCGATCAGACTGAGCCCTGCGGGTATCGGCAGGCACTGCCCTGCCGGCGCGACGCACCAGTCGGCGTAACCGCCGCCGGCAACCAGCGCGCATACGGCGTCACCCTCATGCCAGCGAGTCACGCCGGTCCCGACGCTGCGAACGTAGCCTGCGACCTCGAGGCCCGGGATATCCGTCGTTCCAGGCGGCGGCGCGTACTTTCCGTACCGCTGGATCACATCCGGCCGATTGACCCCGGCGGCGTGGACCTCGATTAACACCTCGCCGGGTCCGGGAGCGGGCGTCGGCCGCTCGACGAGTCGCATTCCCTCGGGAGGCCCGAACGTTGAGATTTCTACGCAGCGCATCTGTCACCTGGCAAACGAAACCACGAAGGCACGAAAGTCGCGAAGGCCGGCACGAAGATCATTGCTGGAAAAGCACACGTCACGATGTATTTCCTCAAAAGGACTTAGGGCTGTCTTCGTGTCCTTCGTGTTCTCCGTCATCACTGCAGGCCTGAGGGTAACCTCGGTGAGGACAGGAGCGCGGTGAACGCGCGCCAACGTGCCGGCGTTGTCGCGTTGCGGCCGGCCTGCTTCTCCACGTACGCGCGCACCAGGTCCTTGCCCAGGTTGTAGTTGATCACGTAGCTGCGGTACTGGTCGATGAAGCGGACCCGCTGTTCGGCTCGCGGGCGCGGATACATCGCATAGCGCTCGATCCAGGCCGCGGCGGCGTCACGATCGATGGTCCCGTTGAGATACCGACGTGCCGCCTCGTTTCCGGCGTACGACAGCTTGTCGACGAGCGCCTGCACGTCGTAATACTCCTTCGCCTTTGCCGGATCGAGCCCCGCCAGCGGGAACAGCACGTCACGCTCGAACGCGACCCGTTCCGCCTGCGGGAAGGCGACGTCGATCCCGTAGTTGGCCGTGCCTTCGGCGATCAGCGACTGGGGCGAGAACAGCGGATAGACGCTGTACTCTACCCAGCCACGCTCGCGCATAAGGTGCTGCTCGAGCAGCACGTTGTAGACGTGATGGCCCGGATAGCCTTCGTGACACGCAAGGTCCACGGCTCGATCGATGTAAACGGGCAGGTCGGTGTTGACCTGAATGAGGCTGCGATACTGCCCCTGGTACCAGTTGTAGCCGCTCCAGGACTTGCCGGTGACGTACTCGACGGTGAACCGCTCGGTCGGCGGCAGGGCGACAAACGTCTGCGTGCGCTCGCGGCAGGCGCGAATCGCCTCCTGGAACACACGACCGAGTCGCGCGGCCGGGATCACGAAGCCGAGCTTGTAGCGATCGTAGCGCTCGATCAGCGCGCCTTCGCCGGGGAACTTGTCGGAAAGCTGTTTCAGGACGGCTTCGAACTCGGCCTCGGTGTGGGTTGGCGCGACCGCGTCGTAGAGGGCCTTCGACTCCTCGTCGAACGTGAACCGCTTGCCCTGCAGCATCGCGAGCCGCGCCCGGATCGCGCCCAGTTGGCCTTTCAGGTATTGACGCCGCAGGGTCCACATCGGGCCGTCCGCCTTGTCGCCCGGCGCCGCCGCCTTGGCGAGCTCACCCTCGAGCGAGGCTGCCTCCTGATCGAGCGTCGGCAACGGCACCTCCGTGCGCGCGGCCTCTGCCTTCCACTCGGCCGGCCCGTAGAACGCGTCCACGTAGTCGACATCGTGCTGCCCGATGGCGAGCACGAGCTTTACATAACGCTCCGCGATCCCACGCCACGGATCGGCCGCCGGCCCGCCTTGCGCCTCCGTCGTCACTGCCCTGGCTCCAGAGCAGACGAGCGCCACACCGAGCAGCAACAACGCGACCCGTCCTCGGCCCACCCCCGCCCCCTTGTCAACGTGCACCCCTGCACCTCTGCACCCTGCACCTCTGCGCCCCTGCACCGGCGCTACTCTCCGTATCGCGCCTTGATCGTCGGGATGAGATATTCCTGGAACGCTCTCCGGAAATCGTAGGCCGGCGCAAATCCCCAATCGTTGCGGGCCGCACTGTCGTCAACATCTTCCGGCCACGAGTCGACGATTCCCTGGCGCTTCTCGTCGGTCTGCCAGGTGATTCGAGCATCCGGGAAGGCGGCCATGACTTCCTCGCTCACCTCGCCCGCCGACGGGTTGAACGCCGCGAGGTTGTAGGCGGTCTTGGTCAGCCGCTCGCGGGGTGCGGACGCCAACCGCAGCAACGCCTCAACCCCGTCGGGCATCGCCATGAACGGGATCCGCGAGTCCGGCCGGACGAAGCAGGCGTAGGGCTCGCCCTGCGCGGCGGCGTGAATCATCTCCGGCGCGTAGTCGGAGGTTCCGCCCGCCGGCATCGTGATCGCCGAGATCAACCCAGGAAAACGAACCGCGCGAAAATCAACTCGGCCGGCCTGCGGCGTCGCCGACAACTGCTTGTAGAACCGGCTGTAGTAGCGTCCCAACTGCTCGCAATAGAGCTTGTTGCACCCGTACATCGTGGACGGCGTGTTGTAGTCGTCTTCTTTCACGCGTCCGGCGCGACGCTTCTCCTCGAGGTTCGGCAGTCCGTATGCGGCGATCGACGAGGGATACAGGAACACCACCGGGCGGCCGTGCGACTCTGCTTCGTGCTGGGCGAACTCCAGAAGGCTGAGCGTGCCCTCGACGTTCACCTGGTGAGCGGTGATCGGCGTGAACTCGGATCTGGTCGAAAGCAGCGCCGCGAGGTGGAACACCGCGTCGATCTCGAACTCCGACATGATCCGCTCGAGCAGCGCGTGATCGAGGATCGACCCCGTGAACTCGCGCTGCACCTGCCGGGCCAATGATGTCTCGAGCGGGTTGACGTCAAGGGTGATGACCGAGCGCTCGTCGGTGGCGGCGAGCTTTGCGATGAGGCCGTGGCCGATCTCGCCGCCAGCGCCGGTGATGAGGACGACAGGTTTGCGAATCATGTCAGCAGGTCATTCTACGTCCGCGGCGCCGGCCTTCTCGAGGCGCGCGCCGATCTGCCCGTTCCACGGCGGGATGACGAGCGTGATTGGACCGTGCGACTGGGCCATGCAGGCGAGCCGCACGATCGGCTTCGAGTCATCGGTGTCGAGATAGCCAAGCGCTGAAATCGTCGCGCGCTCCTTTGCGTCCACGGGCGACAGCAGGTCGGCCCCGTCGAGCACGCCCACCCAGCAGGTGCCGCACGAGCACGACCGGCACTGGACCGGGATCGGCCCCTCGCTGCAGCGTTGGTCCTCGCTGCGGTAATTGCCAGTGTCGAGCGCGGCCGCGGTCGTGATGTGCTGCGAATGAACCAGCGGGAACGATCGGGCCGGCGGCCGCTCGTCGAATGTGACTGGCCATGTTGCGGGGCCGCGTGTCAGCCACTGCCGCAGTCCGCCCGGCCGGTGTCGACGGCGAGCGACGATCCGATCCGGATCCGTCTCAGGCGCGCCGATCAAGCGGGCACGATCGACGACTGGCAGCTCAGCCTCGGGCAATCCCACCTGCTGCAAGGTCCTCAAGGCGACGGCCGTGATGCCGACCACCCACGACGCGTCGATGCCAAGCCGTCCGGCGAGGTCGCGGGCGAGCGCCTGCACGTGCGCAGCGAGGTCCAGGCTGCCGGGAGCGCTGGCTTCCTCCGCGGCGCGGCGCACCGCTGCGCGCACGTCGGCCCAATAGCGATGCCCGAACAAGAACCAGTGCGACGTTTCGCGATGCGCCTCCAGGTGCCAGCGCCCTTCGAGCCGCAGGTAGTGCGCCAGCGCCGCCGCGTCGCCGGACGCATCGAGCGCTCGCTGCAACCGAAGCGGGAAGAAGTGGAACCATGCCCTTGTCGCCGCACGGTCCGCCGGATGGATGGCCGGACCCAGCCGATCGACAACGCGAAGCCACGCCGCATCGTCGAACTGCGCGAGATAGCCGAGCAACAGCGGATCGGCTACCACAGCGCGGCCTTCATCTGGGCAATGACGATCTCCACCTGCCCGAGGTCGTCGAGCACGCGCTGGACTTCGTCGAGCGTGGACTTGAGTGCTTCAGGCGGCGGCGTGCTCCCACGCTTCACTTCCCAGGCGAGATCGCGAGTCGTCTCGGCGCAGGCACGGCACACCGCCAGCGTCCGTTCGTGCGCCTCCAGGAGGCTGAGGACTTCGGCCTTCTCGTCGTCGGTCACGATACTGATGGAAACAGCGGAGCCGTAGCCCCTGCGGCTAGGTCCGGTGCAGATCCGCGCGCCACTCGCGAATCGCCTTCTTGATGGCGTCGGGGCTCATCTGCTCGCGCACCGCCCTGTCGAGCAGGTCGCCGAGCTCGGCATCGGATGCGAAGCGCAGCGCGACGATCTGTTTGGGCGTCAGCTCCGCCAGTCGGCTGTCGTCGCCGGCCGGCAGCAGCTCGGCGCAGCGCACCTTCATCTCGAGCATGATGATGCGATCCTGCAGCCCTGTGGTGTACACGCGCTCTATCGAGATGTTGACGAATACCGCAAGCAGCAAGCACGCAAGAGCGATCGCCTGCGTGTTCCACCCGAAGAGCACCGAGCCGCCGAAGGCGATGGCCGCGGCCAGCCAGAACGCAGACGCGATGTAGGTCGGGATGGGGTGATGGGCGTGCGACGCGGCGGATTGCATTGGGGTCTACTTCAGGTTGCCGTCGAGCTCTTCGTAAACCTTCCGTACCGCGATCGGCGCCTGCTGGTCACGGAGAAACCAATCCGAGTAAGGGCCCCAGTTCGCCTGCGCGATCGCGGCGTCAGCCGAGAGGCCCTGGTCGTGGAGCCGCTTGACCTCGGCGTTGACGGCTTTCAGCGCCTTCTGGAACTCGACGAGCTCCTCGCGCGACACCTTCGGCTCTTCGATGAAGCCGTGGCCCGGCACGTAGCGGTCCACGTCCATGGCCAGCGCCTTGTCAATCGTCGCCACCCATTCCGACGGGTATGCCGAGCGCATCGCGGGGAACACGCGATTGAGGTAGGCCTCGCTCATGAACAGGATCTTCTGTCGCGGCAGGTAGACCATCAGGTCTCCACCAGTGTGGGCCCGGCCGAGGAACATCGCCCGCGCTTCGATGCCGCCGACATCGATCGTTTGCGACGCTCCCGACATCGCCGCCCGCGGTACGATCACCGGCGGGGCGTTCGGCTGGCGATTCGGATTCGCCGCGTCGCGCTGCATCTGGCTCAGCGAGTTGGGATGGATGATGTAGGTGATGTCTTTCGGCAGCACCGAGTTCCCGGCGGTGTGATCGCCATGGTCCGAGCCGACGACGTACCACTTGACCGGTTTCGGCGTCACTACCTGGATCGCGTCGAGCAGCTTCTGCGTCGCCGCCAGACTTCCCTGCCCGTCGGCGATCAGCACCCCGTTGGTGCCGACGACGAACAGGGTGACGGTGGTGAACCCCGGCTGGCGGATGTCTTCGTAACCGTAGACGTTCTCAGCGAGCTTGATCGTGCGCGGGAACTGGTCGAGCGCCAGTCCCCGCTTTTCGGGATAGGCCGTGCGAACCTGGGCGAGCCCGGACCCGGCTCCCACGAGCCAGGATCACTGTTACGGCAAGGAGAACGCGGCGCATCCAGACAGCGTACTCGGAGGAGGCGACAAGTTCAAACCACGAACTCGTCGCGAACCCCGCGAACCTCGCGAACCCCGCGAACCTACCTCCCGTCGATCAGGTCGCCAAGGCCGAAGGCGCGATCGAGGACCGAGCCTTCCTCCTTGCGGTGGCCGCCGCTCTGCGGCGCGGCGGCGTAGATGCGGTCGGCCATGCGGCTGAGCGGCAGCGACTGCAGCCAGACACGGCCCGGCCCGGTGAGCGTGGCGAAGAAGATGCCCTTCGCCGCCGAACAGCGCTGTCTTCACCTTGCCGACGAACTGGATGTCGTAGCTGACGCTCGGCTGCAGCGCGACGAGGCAGCCGGTGTCGACTCGCAGCGTCTCGCCCGCGGCAAGATCGAAGTGGTGAATCATGCCGCCGGCGTGAACGAAGCAGAGGCCGTCGCCTTCGAGCTTCTGCATGATGAAGCCTTCGCCGCCGAACAGGCCCGTGCCGATCTTGCGCTGGAAGGCGATGCCAATCGCCGACGCCTCGAGCCGCGCAGAGGAACGAGTCCTTCTGGCAAATCAGCTGACCGCCGAGCGCTTTCAGATCCATTGCGAGAATCTTGCCCGGGTACGGCGCCGCGAATGCAACGCGCTGCTTGCTCTGGGCCTGGTTCTGGAACACCGTCATGAACAGGCTTTCACCGGTCAGGATGCGCTTGCCGGCGCCGAGGAGCGCGTCGAGCACGCCTTTGGGCGCGCCGCTGCCGTCGCCGAAGATCGTTTCCATCTGGATGCCGGGCGTCATGTACATGAACGCTCCCGCTTCAGCGACGGCCGCCTCGCCCGGGTCGAGTTCCACCTCGACGAACTGCATCTCGTTGCCGTGAATCACGAAGTCGATGTCGTGGGCCCGCCGCCCGGGCAGCGTCGGCGGCGCGGCAGGAGCCGCAGCCTTGGGCTGGCTGAGATAGGAAGCGAAGGCGGGCACGTCCTTCACCTTCTGCCACGCCGCCATGCCGGCGGTGAATACCAGCGTCTCGGCATCAATGCTGCCGTTGCGCAGGTTCGCGACAATCTCGTCCTGAGTGACGGGGCCGACCTGGTGACCGCCGATCGCCATGTACCACTGTGATGTAGACATGTCGAAGTTAGAGGCTGGAAGTTGAAAGTACCAATACGAGGCTACGCGTGACCGGCTGCGTCGATGCTGGCGCCAGCCGTTGATTCGAGACGCGCCGCCGTTGCCGCGTCGATGCCCAGCTGATACGCCAATTGCGCGAGGTAGATCCGCTCGCCGCCGGTGACCGTTTCGTCGGCGCGGACGATGGCAAAGGCAAGCGTGTAGAGATCGTGGCGAGCGGTTTCCTGGGTCACTCCCTGGACGATCTCCGCAAGCGGATGGGGCTGATCGAGCTCTCGCTCGGCCTCGACCTCCACCCCGGCCTGGCGGGCGTGCTCGAGAATGAGCGCCCGCTCCGGCGTCGACATCTCGCCATCGGCCCGAGCCGCCGAGACGGCCAGCCGGACGATGCGCAACACTTCGAGCGGCATTGACGGCGCAAGCGGCGGCGCCACGGCCGGGACGCCACCAGACCCACCGAAACCAGTCGCAGCTATCGCACCAGTCGCACCTGTAGCCCCAGTACCTGCCGGACTGGCCGCACCTGTCGCATTCGTCGCAGTGTTCTTGAGACTGTCGTAGATGCCCCACGCGACCCCTGCCGCGGCGAGCAGACCGCTGGCGGAGACCAATCCCCGGTGTCCCCGGAGAAAGCTGACGGCATTGCGGGTTCTTTTTCGGCCGGAGCGCCCGAGAGCGCCTTCCAGGAAGATGGAGAGAAGCTGACCGGGATCGTTCAACGTGGTCTCCACACTCAGGATACGGCGGTTCGTCCCGAAGGTTCCACCGCTGAGCCCGAGGCGGCGCAGCGGAACAGGCTGCCTTGTCCCGATTTTCGCCCATGACGACCGGGCCCGCTACACGATGACCAACCACCGCTGCCTCCACCCGGTCCGCGGCGCGTCACCTGCGCGGTCAGAGCCGCGAGGACACGGCAGGCCTGACGATCGCCGGCTTCGCGACTTCGGGTGTCCAATCCTCACCCGGATTCACGAAGCGGTTCGTCTCCAGCTTGTATTGCTTGTCGTAGAGCTGCCGGTACCGGCCGTTGGCGGCGAGCAACGCCTCGTGCGTGCCGCGCTCGACGATCTCGCCGCCTTCCATCACCAGGATCTGGTCGGCGCTGCGAATCGTCGAAAGCCGGTGCGCGATGACGAACGTCGTCCGGCCCGAGCGCAGCGTCTTCAGCCCATCCTGGATCATCTCCTCGCTCTCGCTGTCGAGGCTCGACGTGGCCTCGTCGAGAATCAGGACCCGCGGCTGGGCGAGGATGGCGCGGGCAATCGAGACACGCTGGCGCTGCCCGCCCGAGCAGCTTGATGCCCCGTTCACCGACGATGGTGTCGTAGCCTTCGGGGAATCGCAGGATGAACTCCTCGCAGTGCGCCACCTGCGCGGCGTGCTTGATTTCGTCGAGCGTCGAGCCCGGCTGCGCGTATCCGATGTTGTCGGCGATCGTGCCGTCGAACAGGAAGTTCTCCTGGAGCACCGAGGCGAGCTGCTCGCGGTAGTCGCGGAGCGGGACGTCGTTGAGGTCGCTGCCGTCGACCAGCACGCGACCCCTGAGCGGCCGGTTGAAGGCCATGACCAGGCTGATCAGCGTGCTCTTGCCCGACCCGCTCGAGCCGACCAGCGCCGTGGTCGTGCCCGGCGCGGCATCGAACGTAATTCCCTTCAGGACCGGACGATCCGGGTTGTACTCGAACCACACATCCTCGAACCGGATGTCGTCCCTGGATCGGCCCGAGCGCCGGCTTGTCGGCGTCGGCTTCGTCCTCGGTCTCCATATCGAGGATCTCGCGGATCCGGTCGAGACCGGCGAACGCCTCGGTAATCTGGGTGCCAATGCTGGCGATCGAGATCAGCGGCGCGGCGAGCAACCCGATGAAGAAGACGTACATGATGAAGTCGCCGAGCGTCATCTGGCCGGCCAGGATGTCGTTGCCGCCGATCCAGATCATGACGACGCCGATCACGCCGACGATCACCGTGCTGCCCGACGTCGTCGCCGAGACGCCGGTCATCGACTGCGCGATGTTCCGGAACAGCCGGTGCGCTCCCTTCGTGAAGACGATCTCTTCGCGCTTCTCCGCGGTGTAGCTCTTGACGACCCGGATGCCGCCGAGCGCCTCGGTCAGCCGGCCGCTGACCTCCGCCTGAATCTTGCCGCGCTCGCGGAACAGCGGGCGGAGACGCTTGAACGCGTACGCCATCCCGCCGCCGAACGCGCCCAGCACGAGGGCGGTGACCACCGTCAGCCGCCAGTTCAGATAGAGCAGGACGCCGAGGCTGATGACTGCCGTGACCATGCCGCCGACCAGCGACACGAGACCGGTGCCGACGAGGTTCCGGATCCCCTCGGCGTCGGTCATGATCCGCGACAGCAGGATCCCGGTCTGTGTCGAGTCGAAGTAGCGCACCGGCAGGCGCATGATCTTTGCCTGGACGCGCTTCCGCATGTCGGTGATCGCCCGCTGAGCGGCCACGCCGAGCAGCTGGGAGAGCGCGAAGCTGGTCACCGCCTGCACCACCGTGGCGGCGCCGGCGGCGAGCGCGATCGGCAGCAGTAGATCGTGCCGAGACTTGCCCAGGACCTCGTCGATCACCACCTTGGACAGGGCCGGCAGCACGATGCCGGCGAGCCGGGAGACCAGCATCAGCATCAGGCCGAGGAGGAGCCGGCGGCGGTGCCGATAGAGCAGCTCGCGCGCCTCGCGCCAGGCCGCCGAGCGGTTGAACGGCTTCTTCGGGGTTTCCGCAACGGTCGGGGCGCGACCTGCTCCCGATCGCTCCGCCCGAGCCATGCGGGGCGCGCCAGAACGCATCAATGCCATATCAGTTGAGGGCGTGCGGCACAGCCAGCGTGAATGGCGCAATCCGCGCCTGGAATACCTCGCCAGAGGGCGTGACCATCGTGTAGCTGCCGTGCATTGTGCCGACGTTGGTCTTCAGTGGACAGAAACTCGTGTACTCGAACTGCTCGCCGGGGCTGAGCACCGGTTGCTCGCCGACAACGCCCGCGCCCTGCACCTCTTCGGTCTCACCGTCGGCAGTCGTGATGATCCAGTGGCGGCTGATCAGCTGCGCGACTTCCCCTCCGAGGTTCGAGATCTTGATGTGGTAAGCGAACACATACTGGTCGTCCCCTGGCGAGCTGCGATCGGGCAGGAACTGTGTCTTCACCTGGATCCGGATCCCGTTGGTCGTCGTATCGCTCACACCATCATTATCGCAGACGCCCCCCAGCCGCCCCTCCCCGTACGGTCAGGCCCGTCTCGGTTGCTGGTGTTTGGTTCCTGGTTCCTAGTTCCTGGTTCCTGGTTCCTGGCTACTGGCTCCCGGTTCCTAGTCGAGGTGCCCGCGCTCCGAGTCGCCCATCTCCACACGGTCGGCAGGAAAGTACTCTTTCCAGCGCGCCGAGACCTGGGCCGCGGTGTCCGGCGCGCAGGTGAGCTCACCGGGATACCACGGCTTCATCCGCGCATCGATCACCACCGGCGGCTCGTAAGCGATGTGGTGGCGGACGACTCTCGTAGCGGCGGCATGAATGTCAGCCGCCGGCTCGAAGCGCGTGAACGTCGTCCACAGGAAGTTGATCTCACTTCGCGCCGCCCGCGCCGCATCGTCGGTGAGGACGATCAGCGGCCAGCCGGCGAACGCCGGGTGCCCCGCCAGCCGCACCGGCGCCGTGACATCGTCGGCGTAGCGCGGGGCCTGGACGACGAGACAGCCGCCGCAGAAGACGCGAACGTCGGTGACCTCGGCTGGAGGCGGCTGGGACGGCGCGAAGCTGCGCGGCAGCTCACGGACCGGATCGCCGAGCCCGAGCCACACTCCCTTGGAGCCTTCGTTGACCGTGGGACCGGTGTAGTCGAGCGTGTCCATCGCGAGGTTCGAGAACACGTAGAGGTCGGCACGCGGGTCGGTGCGAGCCAGGACGTGCTCGAGCGTTGCCCGGAAGTCCTTCAGGTTGATGTGACGATCGGTCAGCAACAGGAATTTCGTCAGGGACAGCTGGCCCTCGCCGAGGATCCGGAAGGCGCTCGCCATCGCCTCGCGCTTGTAGCGCTGCTTGACGACCGCGGCGGCGAGCGAATGGTACCCGGTCTCGCCGTACGACCAGAGCTGCTCCACCGCCGGCATCACCAACGGGAACAGGGGCGACAGCAGCTCCTGGAGAAGATCGCCGATGTAGAAATCTTCCTGGCGCGGTTTGCCGACCACCGTCGCCGGATAAATCGCGTCGTGGCGATGGGCGATTCTGGTGACGCGGAACTCGGGGTAATCGTGCCGGAGCGAGTAGTAGCCGTAGTGGTCGCCGAACGGGCCCTCCGGACGCCGGACATGCGGCGGCACTTCCCCAATCAGCGCGAACTCGGCGGTCGCAACCAGAGGATGCGGATGCCCGTTCGGACCAGGCACCTGCGGCAGGCGCTGTCCTGCAATCAGCGAGGCGAGCATCATCTCCGGCACGTTCTCGGGAAGCGGTGCCACGGCGGCGAGGATCAGCGCCGGAGGCCCGCCGACGAAGACCGTTGCCGGCAGCGCCTGCCCGCGTCCTTCGGCAACCTGGTAGTGGAAGCCGCCACCCTTGCCGATCTGCCAGTGCATGCCGGTGGTGCGGGCGTCGTGCACGTGCAGGCGATACATCGCCAGGTTCGATCCCTTGCCGTCAGGGTGGGTCGTGTAGACGAGCGGTAGGGTCACAAACGGCCCGCCGTCCTCCGGCCAGCACGTGAGCACCGGCAGCTTGTCCAGGCCCAGCTCGCGGCTCACCACCTCGGTGACCGGACCCGAGCGCTGCCGCTTGACGCCAACCTTGAGCAGCTCACTGGCAAGCCCGCGCGCGCCCCACAGTTTGGCCGGACTCGGCGGCAGCACGGTCTCGGCGAAGTGGACAAGATCCGTGATGAACCGGACCGGCCGCGGCCCGAAGGCGAGCTCGGCGCGGCGCGCGGTACCGAACAGGTTCGTGACCAGGGGGAACGCCTTGCCGCGCACGTTCGTGAACAGCAGCGCCGGTCCACCGGCGGCAATCACGCGGCGGTGGATCTCGGCGACTTCGAGATGGGCGTCCACGGGCGCGGCCACCTCGACGAGGTCGCGATCGCGTCGCAACTGGCTGATGAACGAGCGAAGGTCAGGGAACATCGTGGACGGGGCGCCCTCCGACGAGCGTCAGCACGCTGTGTCCGCCGGCGAGGTGATCGCGGGTCGCGGCGAACGGGTCGATCGAAAGAACGGCGAGATCCGCCAACGCGCCGACGCTCACGTGGCCCTTCTCACGATCCGAGAACTCGGCGTAGGCGCCGCCGCGGGTCAACGCGGTAATCGCTTCCTCCATGGTGAGCGCCTCGCCGCCGCGGTCAGGTGACGTTGCCCAGGCGATCACCGCGAACGGATCCCGGTGGCTGCCTGACCCCAGGGCCAGGTGAACCCCAGCACGGAGCAACGACGCAAGGGGACGGTTCCCGCCGGCGCGCTGGACGACGACCATGCCCTGCGCCTTCAGTCGCGGCGCCAGCGCTGCCGCGCCCGGACCTGCCTGCTCCACTCTCGGCCGCTTGCGCGCCCACACTTCAGCGAGACCTGCACGCTCCACCGCACCGATGTAGGTATCGAGGACTTCGTCCGTGGCTGGTTCGATCGCCAGCAGGTCTTCGGTGCCGTAGCCCCAGCCGACCGCCTGCCTCAGGCGGGCTCCGTCGGCTTCACCGAACACGAAGCCCATGCCGCGAATGTCCACGCGCGGGCTCGGTTGCGGCGGGAGGTGCGGCCGGCTCTCGATCGTCACGCCATCGGGGCCAGGGCGCGGCATTCGAAACACGCGAACGCGCGCGGGCGTGTCGGCCTCGACGAGCGCCGCACCGGCCTCGGCCACCGTGCGCGCCCCGACCAACCATTGCATCGACGTCACACCATATCCGAGAGCGGCCTGGGCGAACGGCCGAATGCCGGCGGCATCGCCGCCGGGATCCGCGACGTGCGCGTCATTGAAGCCGGGTATCACCGTATACCCGCTCAGATCGCGCTTCAGCGTTGAAGGTCCCGCCAGCCCGCCGACGTCCGCAGTCGAGCCAACCGCGACGATTCGCCCGCCGCGGATTGCGACGGCCTCGGCCCACGGCGCGGCGGGATTGGCCGTAAAGATGCGGGCGTTGAGAAGAACAAGATCGGGAACCTGCGGCGCGCAGGCGGCTGCGGCTGCCGCCAAGAGCACCACCGCCGCCCCGGCCGCGCGGCGCACCGGCCGGGAGTACGACTGCGGGAGGGATTCGGGAAGGCTCTTCGCTGCAGCAACTCCCGTGCGCCCGGCGCCATCGCCGGGCGCCGGAATCCCGATCGCCATGTCCCTCCCGGACACCACACGGCGGGCGCGGCGAAGCCGAGCGCGCGTCAGCCTCGTCCTCGTGACGCGCTCACCTCATCCCTTCCACGGTTCGTCGAAGCTGCCGCCGTAGATGCTCGGCACCTTCGCGCCCATCGGACGGAGGTAGGTGGAGAGCTGGCCGCGGTGATGCGCGTTGTGAGTGGCCTGCCACACCAGGAAGTGTGCGTTCGGCATCTTCATGCCAAAAAAGTCCACGACGCTGGCGAGCTTCGCGGGATCCATCCTCAGGACCTGCTCGAGCAGCTTCGGCATTTGGGCCTTGTACCAATCGACCAGGCCTTTTACCGTCGGCGACGGCGAGTCTTGCGGCCCCATCGAGAAGTCGTGGGTCAGGACGCCGTTCAGGAACCAGGCATCCGAACGGCAGATGTGGACCGCGAGGTCCCACGCCGAGCGGCTGTCGCCCGCCGGTTTGTAGTTCTTCTTGTCCTCGGGAATCGCCTCCAGCACCTTGACGGTAGTCATCCACTCCTGCTGGATCTGCTGTCCCATTACTTCGGCAATGGCCTTCGCCTGATCTGCGGTCATCGGGGCACCTCTGGTTCTGGGGTTCTGGGGTTCTGGGGTTTTGGGGTCTTCGAAAATCCTGGAAATCCTACTAGAGGCATCACAAGACCTCAGGACCTCAAGACCTCGTCATCTTCCGATACTTGATCCGATGCGGTTGATCGGCGGCGGCGCCCAGCCGGCGGTGCCGATCCGCTTCGTAGTCCTGGTAATTGCCTTCGAACCAGACGACCTCGCTGTCGCCCTCGAAGGCGAGCATGTGTGTCGCGATGCGATCGAGGAACCAGCGGTCGTGGCTGATGACGACCACGCACCCCGCGTAGCTGAGGAGCGCCTCCTCGAGCGCCCGCAGTGTGTCCACGTCGAGATCGTTGGTGGGCTCGTCGAGCAGCAGCAGGTTCGAACCGCGCCTGAGGAGCTTCGACAGGTGCACTCGATTGCGCTCGCCGCCGGACAGCGAACCGACCTTGCGCTGCTGCTGTGCGCCTTTGAAGTTGAACCACGACACGTACGCACGCGATGCGACCGTCTTCTTGCCGAGCGTCAGCTCGTCCTGTCCGTCGCTGATCTCGTCCCAGACCGTCTTCTCGGCCCGAAGCGAGTCGCGGCTCTGATCGACGTAGCCGAGCTGAACGGTCTCGCCGAGCTTCAGGTTGCCGCCGTCCACCTTCTCCTGCCCCGTGATCATCCGGAACAGCGTGGTCTTGCCGGCGCCGTTCGGACCAATCACCCCGACGATGCCGGCGCGTGGCAGCGTGAAGGACAGATCCTCGAACAGCACGGTATCGCCGTACGCCTTGCGCAGGTTTCGCGCCTCGATGACCACGTCGCCCAATCGCGGACCGGGCGGGATGTAGATCTCGACCGACTCGATCTTCTGGGCCGTGTCTTCGCTGAGGAGCTGCTCGTAGGCGTTGAGGCGCGCCTTGCCTTTAGCCTGCCGCGCTCGCGGCGACATCCGAATCCAGTCGAGTTCCCGCTGCAGCGTGCGCTGCCGGCGGGTTTCCGCCTTCTCTTCCTGGGCCAATCGAGCCTGCTTCTGCTCCAGCCAGCCGGAGTAGTTGCCCTTCGTACGGGATCCCGCTGCCGCGATCGAGCTCGAGAATCCAGCCGGCGACATTGTCCAGGAAGTAGCGATCGTGCGTCACGGCGACGACCGTGCCCGCGTACTCTTTCAGAAACCGCTCCAGCCACGCCACAGATTCCGCGTCGAGGTGATTCGTCGGCTCGTCCAGCAACAGCAGGTCTGGCGCCTGCAGCAGCAGCCGGCACAGCGCGACCCGGCGCCGCTCGCCGCCCGACAGCGTCGTCACATCGGTGTCACCTGGCGGGCAGCGGAGGGCGTCCATCGCCAGTTCGAGGCGCGAGTCCAGGTCCCAGGCGTTGGCTGCGTCGATCCGATCCTGCAGCTTCGCCTGCTCGTCGAGCACCTTCTCCATCTCGTCCGGAGAAAGGTCCTCGCCGAGCTTCATGTTCACCGCGTCGTAGCGCTCGAGCACGGCCTTCAACTCGGCCACGCCTTCCTCGACGTTGCCCTTCACGTCCTTCGCGGTATTGAGCTGCGGCTCCTGCGGCAGGTAGCCGACCGTGACGCCTTCGCCCGCGAACGCCTCGCCGACGAAATTCGTCTCGATGCCGGCCATGATTTTGAGGAGCGTGGACTTGCCGGCGCCGTTCAGGCCGAGCACGCCAATCTTGGCTCCGGGAAGAAACGACAGCCAGATATCGCGAAGTACGGTGTGGTCGGGGGGATAGGTCTTCCCCAACCCTTTCATCACGTAGACGTATTGCGGTGCCATGGAAACTACCGACTATAGCAAAAAGAAACCACGAAGGGACGAATGCCTTCGTGGTCTCTTTCACTCCGGCTTCAGAGTGACTACGGTATAGCGGTCCATCCCGAAGTACTTCTTGAAGATCCCGTGAAGCAGCTCTGGCGTCAGTGTGTCGGCTCGCTGCGGCCGGCGCAGGATGCTGGTCGGATCCCACCCGTACACCAGCACCGTCTGGAGCGATCCGATCCAGTACCGATTCTGCCGCGCGTTGGTTTCGAGGTCGCGCTTCTCCATCTCCTTCACCTTCGCGACGTCCTCCCCCGACGGTCCTTCCGTCTTCAGGCGGGCGACTTCGTCGAAGACGGCCTTCTGCAGCTTGTCGACGTTCTCCGGGGCGCTGCCGAACTGCACGACCACCGCGCCGTAACCGGGCAGCGGGAGGCTCGACTCGTAGCCGACCGACACGCCGTAGGTGCCGCCGAGTTCTTCGCGCAGGATCTCGCGGAGGCGAATGCTCAGCACGCTGCCAGCGGCGCGCAGCCGATGCATCTCGAACTCGTCCTTGCCTGCGTCGGCAAAGAACGAGATGACGGTCTGGCTCGCGGGATCCTTGCCTTTCGTAACGGTCTCGCGCGTGACTGAAGACGGGAACCGGACACCCATGTCGCGGAACGCGGCCGTCTTCTTGCCGGTAGACGGCAGGCCGCCGAGCCACCGTTCGACGAGCGGAGTCAGCTCCTCGACCTTGAACGCGCCGACGAACAGGTAGGTGAAGTCGGCGGCGTTGCCGTAGCGCCCCTCGTAGAAGCGCCGCATCGGCTCGAGCTGCAGGCTGCTGAGATCCTTCGACGTGATCATCCGCGCCGAGTAGTGGTTCGACGTGTTGACCAGCTGCACCCTCTCGGCAAACACCGCTTTGGGATTCTGCGCCTGGTTCTCGAGCATGGCGCCGAGCCGTCGCTTCAGCAGCTCCAGCGATTCTGGCGTGAAGTTCGGCGCGGTGAGCGCCAGGAAGTTGAGCTGCAGCGCCGTCTCGATATCGCGTGGGGTCGTGGATCCGCTGATCTCCTGCGTGTACGCATCAACCGCCGGCGTCGCGCTCGCAATCTTCCCGGCGAGCATCTTGCTCAGATCGACCGGGCTGAACCCGCCCACTCCGCCGATGCCGACCAGCGATGACACCATCTCCGCGCCGTGGAACTCGGCCTCTGGCGCGAGCGATGTGCCGCCGACCGCGAAGGCGCTGAGCAGCACCTGATCGTTCTTGAAGTCGGTGGGCTTCATCCACACTTCGACCCCGTTGGACAGCGTCAACACGGTGATCCCCATCTCCGGAATCGTTCGGGAGTTGGTGACCTTGCCCGGCGTCGGCGGCTTCTCGACCAGGGTCCGGCCCGCCGTCGGGTCGGTCCACGGCTCCACGGGCGCGCGGCTGGCCTTCGCAACCGCCTCCTTCAAGCTGTCCACGGTGGGCGGAGCCACGCCGGACTTTTCCGGCGCAACGGCGAGGACGACGCGGTTCTCCTCGGTGATGAACGCACGCGCCACCTTCGACGCTTCGTCCACGGTGACGGTCGGAAGATAGGTCGAAGCGATCTGATACTCCAGCGCGATCCCGGGAATCGGCTCGCCCTCCAGGAAGTGGCGGACGTATTCGCTGGCGTAGCGAGGGCTCTCGTTGGTAGCCCGCTCGTTGTAGGCCCGCTCGTAGAAGGCAAGCAGCGCCCGCCGCGCCCGATCGAGCTCGGCGGCGGTGAAGCCGTACTGCTGCGCGCGCCGGGCCTCGACGACGATGGCCTCGAGTCCGGGGGCAAGGCCGTTCTCGGGGACGGCCGCGCTGATTTCGAACAACTGCAGCGTCCGGCCGAAAGTGTCGGCGCCGGCTTCCGCCTGGATGATCGGTGCATTCGGGCGCCTGGCGATCTCTCGCAGCCGCGGGTTCAGCATCTCGCCGACCAGTTGCCGGACCAGCGCGGCACGGTAGTCCGCCACGGTGCGTTGTTGCTGCAGAGTGCTCTTGAAGTCGACGCTGACCGTCCAGCCCTGCGCTTCGGGATCGGTGGCGAGGCTGTAGAGCGTTTCCTGGTGCGGCGGAATCGTCCGAGTGACCGTTCCGACCGGCTCGGTCGGACGCGCGATTCCTTCGAATCTCGCCCGCACGAGTTTTTCGGCGTCGGCCGGGTCGAGGTCTCCGACGACGATGATCGCCATCTGGTCCGGGCGGTACCATTTCTTGTAGAAGCTCGCCAGGCGCTCCCGCGGCGCACCCTTGATCACCTCCGGTGTCCCGATCGGGAGCCGCTCCGCGTATCGGGAGTCCTGGAGCAGCACCGGCAGCTGCTTGTCGGTGATGCGGGAGCTCGCCCCGAGCCGGCCGCGCCATTCCTCCAGCACGACGCCGCGCTCCTTGTCGATCTCTTCAGGCAACAGCGACACGCCGGCGGCAAAGTCGCGCAGCGCGAGGAGCCCCTTGTCCACGTACCCATCGCGGTCGGTCGGGACATCGAGCATGTAAATCGTCTCGTCGAAGCTGGTCGAGGCGTTCACATGCGGGCCGAACCGGGCGCCGATCGACTCGAGGAACGCGACCAGCTCGCCGGGCTTGAAGTTCTCGCTGCCATTGAAGGCCATGTGCTCGATGAAGTGAGCGAGCCCGCGCTGATCCGGCTCCTCCTGCATCGATCCGGCGTTCACGGCGAGCCGGAGCGAGACGCGATTGGCGGGACGGCCGTTGCGGCGGATGAGGAACTGCAGTCCATTGGACAAGGTTCCGGTACGAACCGCCGGATCGATCGGCAGCACGCGATCGAGCGCAACGTCGGCCGGATTCGCCGGCGCTGCCTGCTCGGCCCGAACCGCCAGCACCGACCCACAAATCGCCGCGGCGACGATCGCCGGAAGAACCCACGCCGTCAGCTTTCTCTCAATCATCAATCGCACCTTTGCACCTCTGCACCCCTGCACCTATGCACCTATGCACCTATGCACCGTCGATTAATTACTATCTTCCCATGCTCCTTCGCATCAAACGCCTCGATCCGACCGTCAGCCTGCCCGAACCGGCTACTGGCGGCGCCGCCGGATTCGATCTATCGGCAGCCACGGACGTCGAAATCCCGCCTCGTCAGATTCGCCTCGTAGGGACGGGACTCGTGATCGCCGTGCCGAACGGCTACTTCCTGGGGATATTCGCGCGCAGCAGCACGCCGCTGAAGCGCGGACTGATGGTCGCCAACGGCGTCGGGGTCGTGGACCCGGATTACTGCGGGCCTGCCGACGAGGTGAAAGTGCAGGTCATCAACGTCACTGACGCGTCCGTGCTCGTGAAGCGAGGCGATCGCATCGCCCAGGGCATCGTGCTGCCCGCGCCGCGCGTCGCATGGCAGGAAGTGGACGAGGTGGAACAGCCCACGCGAGGCGGATTCGGAAGCACAGGGTAAGGACGGGTGCGGCGGGTGCGGGTGCGATAGTGCGGAAGATCCTCCACATCGATATGGACGCGTTCTACGCGTCGGTCGAACAGCGCGATAACCCGGCGCTGCGCGGCAAGCCGGTTGCCGTCGGCGGCGATCCGCAGGGCCGCGGGGTGGTGGCGGCAGCTAGCTACGAGGCCCGGCGGTTCGGCGTGCGCTCCGCGATCCCGATGTCACGCGCCGTGCGACTCTGCCCGGGCCTGATCATCGTCCGGCCCGATTTCGCAAAGTATCGGACGATCTCACAGCAGGTGTTCACGATCTATCGATCGGTCACGCCGCTCGTGGAGCCGCTGTCGCTCGACGAGGCGTATCTCGACGTCACCGAGAATGCGTGGGGCGAACCGCTCGCCGTGAAGGTTGCCCGTCGCATCAAGACGGAGATTCGGGCCGCCACCGGTCTCACCGCCTCGGCCGGCGTGGCGCCGAACAAGTTTCTCGCGAAGATCGCCTCTGGGTGGAAGAAGCCGGACGGGCTCACGGTGATCGCGCCCGATCGCGTGGACGCCTTCGTCCGCGACCTGCCGGTCGACGCTCTATGGGGTGTCGGCCCCAAGACCGCAACGCGGCTGCGCGAGCACGGGCTGCAGACGCTGGCCGACGTGCGCAGCCGGACCGCCGACGATCTGCGCGCGCTTGTCGGGGCTCTGGCCGAGTGGCTGATCGATCTCGCCAACGGCCGCGACGACCGTCAGGTGGAGCCGAACCGTCCAACCAAGCAGTCGGGCTCGGAGATCACCTATACCGAGGACCTGACCCGGCTCACCGACGTCCGGCGAGAGATTGACGAGATGGCCCGAGACGCCGCGTCATGGCTCGAGCGAAAGGAGCTCTTCGCGCGAGCCGTCGTGATCAAGGTCCGTTACAGCGACTTCACTACGATCACCCGCAGCCACAGCACCCGCACCGCCACCCGCGATGCCGACGAGCTATCGGCCCGCGCGCTGGCGCTGCTGGAGAAAACCGACGCCGGCCGTCGTCCGGTACGCCTGCTCGGTGTCAGCGTTCACGGTTTTGCCGACACGCCGCACCCGCAACCCGCTCGCTCCGCAGAGGCGCGGCTGCCCTTCGATCCGCCTCCGCTCGAGTAAGCGCGCGAGCTTCGGCGCGGCAGGTTCTGCCCCTTATACTTTCCGGCATGTACCGTCTCCTCGCCTTGTCTGCTCTGGCCGTCACCCTTGGCGCCCCTGGGCTCACCGCTCAGTCGAAGCCCGATGCGGCATTCGAGGCGGAGACCCTCAGCCACTTCCAGGCGCTCGTCCAGCTCGACACGAGCAGCCCGCCCGGCAACGAGATTCGCGCCGTCGAGTACGTGAAGAAGGTGCTCGACAAGGAAGGCATCTCCTACCAGGTGTTCGCCAAAGACCCGCAGCGGCCGAACGTAGTCGCCCGCCTCAAGGGGAATGGCAAGAAGCGGCCGCTGCTCGTGATGGGGCACACCGACGTCGTGACGGTCGATCCGAAGAAGTGGACGCACCCGCCATTCGGCGCCGAGCGCGACGGCGGCTATATCTACGGCCGCGGCACGGTAGACGACAAGGACAACCTTGTGGCCAGCCTGATGCTGATGATCAAGCTGAAGCGCGCCGGCACACCGCTCGATCGCGACGTGATCTTCCTGGCCGAGTCGGGCGAAGAGGGCGCGCCGGAAGTCGGCGCCCAGTTCATGATCGACAATCACCTCGACGCGATCAACGCGGAGTACTGTCTGGCCGAAGGCGGCGGCGTGGTTCGCAGCGGCGGCAAGGTGACCCGCGCGAACGTCGGCACGACGGAGAAGGAACCGCGTCCGATCGAGCTCATCGCGCGCGGGCCGGCCGGCCATGGGTCGGTTCCGTCGCGCGGCAACTCGGTGACGCGCCTCTCGGCCGCGGTCGGCAAGGTCGCCGAGTGGGTGCCGCCGCTGCGGGTCAACGAAACGACCGGCGCCTACTTCAAGAAGCTGGCGTCGATGTCCAGGCCGGAGCAGGCGGCGCGCTACCGTGACGTGTTGAACCCGGATCCGAAGGTCCACGGTCCCGCCGCGGAGTGGCTGCTGGAGAACGAGCCGGCCCACTGGTCGATGCTGCACACCTCGCTGGTTCCGACCATCGTCGGCGGCGGCTATCGTTACAACGTGATTCCGTCCGAAAGCAAGGCGACGATCGACGTCCGGCTGCACCCCGACGAGGATCAGAGCAAGTTCCTCGACGAGGTGCGGAAGGTCATCAACGATCCCGACGTCGAAGTCCGCTGGGCACGCGACCGTTATCGCCCGGCCGGCACGTCTTCTCTCACCACCGAGGCATATGCTGTCATCGAGCAGCAGACGAGGCTCCACTACGGCGCGGAGGTGCTTCCGACGATGAGCACGGGCGCCAGCGATATGGCGCAGGTCCGCTCGAAGGGAATCAACTGCTATGGCATCGGCCCGGCGCTGGACACCGAAGACGGCGCGAAGGGCTTCGGCGCACACAGCGACCAGGAGCGCATTCTGGAGACCGAACTGCACCGCTTCGTGCGCTTCCAGATCGACGTCGTGATGGCGCTCGCCGGGGCTAAATAGGCTTCAGGCTTTAGGCTTCAGGCTCAGGCTACGTCTCGCGGATCACGCTGCACTCGTGCCGCCAGAACATCAATGCAGCGGGACGCGCGTGCTGGCCTGAAGCCTGAAGCCTGGAGCCTGATTCGGTTTCGCTACTGCTTCTCCACGCGAACCCGAACGAGTTCCACCCGGTCGACGGGGGTTTCGCCGTTCACCGGGACGGCTTCGATCTTTTGGACGACTTCGATCCCGCGCTCGACCTTTCCGAACACCGTGTACTTGCCGTCGAGCGCCTGCGCCCGCGCGGTGACGAGGAAAAACGACGACGTTGCGCTGTCGGGGTCCTCGGTGCGGGCCATCGACAGCGTACCGAGTTCGTGGATCTGATCGTTGAACTCGGCCTTCAGCGGCCGGATGTAGGACTGCTGGCGTTCGCCTAACGGCTCCTTCCGCGTCGGCAGATGACCCGACTGGATCACGAACCCTCTTACCACGCGGTGGAATGCCATCCCGTCGTAGACGCCTGACTGAGCCAGCCGGAGAAAGTTGCGAACGTGGTTGGGTGCCTTGTCCGGCGTGAACGACACCGTGATCTCGCCCATCGACGTCTCGAGAATCGCGCGGTATCGGGCGAGATCCTCGACCGGTTCGGTCGAGAACGGCTCCGGCGTCTCGGCGGGCTTGTCGCGGATGGTGACCTTGGTCAGGATCACCCGCTCGGTGGCGAGTCCGTTGGCATCGACGGGTGTCTCTGAGATCTTCTGGGCGACGAGGAGCCCTTCGACGATGCGCGCGAAGACGGTGTACTTGCCGTCGAGTGACGGCTGAGCGTTGATGCACATGAAGAACTGCGTGCCGGCGCTGTCCGGCTTGCCGGGTATCTGAACGGCCGCGACCGCCCCCTTGGTGAGCTTCTCGTCGGTGATCTCGGTCTTGAGCTGATTCAACCCGCCGGAACCGTATTTGTCTCGCACGCTCGGATCCTTCGTCACCGGGTCGCCGCCCTGAACGACGCCGTAGCGCACCATGCGATGGAAGCTCGTGCCGTCGAGGCCGCCCTCCCGCGCGGTCTTGATGAACAGCGCCACGTGATTCGGTGCCTTGTCGGCGAGCAGGTCCCAGACGATTGTCCCGGCTGACGTCTCGAGCACGGCCTGCTGCGGCGCCTGCGCGGCGGCAGTGAACGGCGCGACCAGTCCGATGAGCGTGGCGATGAGCGATGCGCGCATGCGCGCCATTATCGCGCGGCCGCGCTCGTCCCGCCATTCGCGTCCGTTAAGTCGAACCGGTGACGAACCGTTCGACTCGACGGGCCGTCTACAACACCAATTTGCACGCCTGCGGAAACGAGTACGAGCGATGGTGTGAAGGCGGGAGGACTCGCGATGCGTCTGCCCCTGGTCCCCTGTGTCGCGGCAATGGCGGCCCTGCTGGCCGTCCCCGTTTTCGGCCAGCATGCCCTCCCGGTACGGACGTTCGAACCATCGCTGCCGGCGGTCGCCCCGACTCCGGTCCCGCCCATTGTCGAATGGTGGCGCCGCGGCGGCCCCCGCATTCGCAGCACCGACAGCCGCGTCGCCAGCGCGCTTCGTAGTGGCCTGGAGCGATCGAGCGTGCTTCGCGGGCTCGTGGACACGATCGAGTCCAACGACGTCGTCGTCTACACCGGTGTCGATCAGCGAATGGCCGACGAGCTCAGCGGCCGCCTGACGTTCATGGGCGTCGGCGGCGGCTATCGATACGTCCGGGTGTCGGTCCATCCCGAGTTGAAGCCCTCGCTGATGATCGCTGCGCTCGCGCACGAGTTGCAGCACGTGGTCGAAGTGGTCGAGCATCCCGAGGTAACCAGCGAAGCGGCGTTGACGTCGCTCTACAAGCGGATTGGCCACTCGAACATGGCCAGCGGACGGATCGGGTGGGAAACCGACGCCGCTCACGACATCGGCCTCGTCGTCCAGCACGAGTTGCTCGCCGGATCGGCCGCGATGGTCGCCAGCGGTGAAGCACCTCGCCACGAGCCGCGCCGCTGACTCGTCGAAGCGCGCCGGCGGATCAGCGCTCGCGCTCCTTCTGGAATTGCTTCAGCGCCTTGCCACTCACCCGCGAACGACGCTTCTCGTCGATGAGCGCCCGTGCATCCTTCCGAGCGTCGAGGGCCACAAGCTCTTCGTGCAGCTTCACGTAACTGGCCAGCCGCTCCGGTGCCAGCCGCCCTTCGGCAACGGCCTGCTTGACCGCGCAGCGCGGCTCCTCGCGGTGACGGCAGTCGCTGAAGTGACAACCGGCGGCGAGCGTCTCGATGTCGTCGAAGGCGTCGCGACTCGCCTCGGTGACGTCCCAGAGCTGCAGCTCGCGCATCCCTGGCGTGTCGATGAGCAGCCCGCGCTGTTCGGGCAGGACGATCATCTGTCGGTGACGCGTGGTGTGCCGGCCGCGCGAGTCGGAGGTCCGAACCTCCTGGGTGCGAAGCCGGGCTTCACCAACCAGCGCGTTAATCAGCGTCGATTTTCCGACCCCCGATGATCCAAGCAACGCGCCGCTCCGGCCCGGGCCGAGATGGCCGAGGACTTCTGGCAACCCTTCTCCCGTGACGACGCTGACTGGATGGACCGGCGCGCCCTGAGCAATCGCCACCGTCTCGGCGACGGACGCCGACAGGTCCGCGGCCAGGTCGGCCTTGCTGAGGAGCACCACCGGCCGGGCGCCGCTCTCGAACGCGAGGAGCAGATATCTTTCCGCACGCCGGAGGTTGAAGTCCCCATCCAGCCCCATGACTGCGAAGACGGTGTCGATGTTGGCCGCGACCACCTGCTCCTCGGTCACCTCACCGGCGACCTTGCGCGAGAAATGACTGCGGCGCGGCAGCACGTGCTCGATGGTCCCCGACGGCTCGCTACCCGCCGGACGAACCGCCGCCCAGTCGCCGACGGCAGCCAGCTCATGTCGGCCGACCGCCCGGTGCCGGAAGCGGCCGGCATGCTGCAGCTGCATCTCGCCTGAGGCCGTCACTCCACGGTAGATGTGGTTGAACTCGATCGTGATCCGCGCGGGAACGAGATCGGGAGTGCCGAGTGCCGCAAAAGCGGCGGCCCAGCCCTCATCCCAGCCGAGTTCCTCGAGAGGTCCGCTCACGCCCAATTAGGATAAGGCCATGAGCCCGCAGCTCACCCTCTTCGACGAGGCGCCGGTCCCCGGTCCCGATCAGGCCCATGCGGCCGCCCTGCAACGGGTGCACGACGAGGCCCGGCAGATCGCCGCGCGTCTGCCGCCCCATGTTCACTTCGGCACGAGCTCGTGGAGTTTTCCTGGCTGGCGCGGAATCGTCTACTCGTCCACGCGCACGCAGACCGCGCTGGCGCGCGAGGGCTTGCGCGAGTACGCGCAGCACCCGCTGCTGACAACGGTCGGCGTCGATCGAAGCTACTACGCGCCGATTCCAATCCCCGACCTTCAGGAATATGCGGCGCAGCTGCCCGCGGGATTCCGCTGCTGCTTCAAGGCCCCGGCCGCGGTCACCGCCCTGGCACTGGGCGCGCCGGGCCAGCAGGTGGAGAACCCGGACTTCCTCTCGGTCGATCGGCTCGTCTCCGACCTGCTGGCGCCGTGCGCGGCCGCCTTCGGGGAGCACACCGGGCCAATCATCCTGGAGTTCCCGCCATTTCCGCGACAGCGTCGCCTCTCGCCCCACGACTTCCACCAGCGGCTCGACGCCTTTCTGTCGGCGCTACCCTCGGGTTTCCAATACGCGGTCGAGCTTCGCGACGCGCGCCTGCTCACGCCGGCGTATCGCGCGCTCCTCGCCCGCCACGGCGTCGCGCACACCTACAACTACTGGAGCGCGATGCCGAAGCCCGCCGATCAGGCGACGATCGTTCCGCCGGAGGACCTGCCATTCTCCATAGTTCGTCTCCTGCTGCGGCCGGGCACGTGGTATGAAGATCAGCGCGATCGCTTCAAGCCCTTCGACCGGCTCGTCGAACCCGACGAAGGAATGCGCGCCGACGTCGTCGCCGTCACCCGGCGGATGCTCGCGCGGAAACGCGGCGTGTGGATACTGGTGAATAACAAAGCTGAAGGCTCTTCGCCGCTCACCGTCATGGAAATCGCGCGACGGCTCGCGGAGAGCGGGACTTAGCCCTCAGGCTCCAGGCCTCACACGCGGGAGACTTCGTCCAGAAATTCGCCGGCACGGACCACGAAGGACGGGTGACGCGCATGACCGGCGTCGAAGACGTGCTCGGTGGCGGAAATACCGGCGGCGCGCAGGCGCTCGATATCCGTCGCGGCCTTCTCGGCGGTGTACCACTCTTCAGCGGCGCCGCGTCCGAGCAGGACTCGGGGCAGGGTCGCGGCAGCCGGGGCGACGTCGGGCGGAAGGTCACCGGCAAGAATGATGAGGCCGTCCACGCGATAGCCTGAGAACGCCGCGGTCCGATACGCCATCGCCGTCCCTTGCGAGAATCCGCAGAGCACGAGGCGACGGGGACGGCCGCCGGCCCCGCCGGTCACCTCGCCGAGTACGGCCTTGACGTAGGCAATGTTGTCGGCAATCGCCAGCTCACGATCTTCACGCGTCATCCACGCCGCGACGACGTCGCCCTTGCGCGTGTAATAGCGGTGCAAGCCCTGCACGCTGACCAGTGTCCAGGGACGATCTCCGCGAATCGTGCGCAGGTGGTCGAGCTCGATGGCCGCGGTTTCAGCCTGGCCATGGAAGCCGACGAGCACCCCCACCGCGTCGCCGGCCGCCGCCTCCACCAGGTAGCGGCCGTGGATCGTCGTCGCAATGGTGTGGACTGTCACTGCAGGACGTCGAACATCCGCGAGAACTTGATCGTGATCGATCGATCGGTGCGCTCTGGGCGATCGGGGAACAGGTCGTAGAGGCCGCGGCTGTCGTTATAGACGACGAACAGGCCGGTATTCGCGGCCTGCAGCCAGGCGAAGCGCAGGTTCATTGACCAGACATCGGCGCGATCGTTGTACTGGACCAGCGCCTGCGTGAACACGCGCGGGTTGAACGAGTACGACACGCGGGTACGAACCAGGTTCGTCTCGAAGTCACCCTGCGGCAGGTTGACGTTGTTCCAGGAGTAAGCGACCTCCATCTGGAAGATCTCGGAGGGCCGGACGCGGAAGGTCGGGTTGAGCGTGACGCGGTCTCCCGAGAAAAAGCCGCCCATGAACGTCTGCAGGTTGAGGCTGACCGGTGCCCCCTGGTTCGTCATGAAGACCAGCTGAGCCTCGGCGTTGTCGTAGGTGCCAGGAGGCACGAAGATGCCCGGGAAGATCTCGAACGGCACACGCAGCCCCTCGCGGGTGAGGTTCATGCCGGTGTGCACCTCCGAGCTGTTGCGGAACTGCCAGTGGTTGTCGAGGTGCGAGTAGCCAGTTTCCTGGAAGCCGTCGTAGCCCCAGAAGCCGCGGTACGTGGCGTGTGGACGGACCTCCTGGAGCTTCATGAAGTCCTTCGGCCGGAAGCGGGTCATGACGCGGACGTCAGGCTTGCGATACCCGCGACGCGTGAGGAAGCCGACTTCCGGGTTGAACGCGTCGCCGACTTCCTGGTACCCGGCGTCGAGATCCCATTTCGGATACAGCACGCGGCCGCGCAGGTTGAAGGAGTAATCGCGACCGTCCGCCTCGGGCGTGTCCGTCTTTGCGACGAACCCGGACACCAGCGAGTTGCGGCCGATACCCCACTTGCCGTCGGCGGCGTAGGTCCGGTTGTAGTCGCCGTCGCTCGCGTACTGACCGAACCCGGCCCGATTGACGAAGATGCCTCCGACCGCAGAACGGTTCGGCAATTCACGGCTCACCCGCATCACCGCGAAGTTGTTGCTGGGCGCCACCGTGCCCGACGCCAGCTCCTCTGGATCGACCTCGGTGGTCTGCATGTCGAGGAGCCCGACGTTCCAGAGACCGATTTTTCCCGACACGCGGCCGCCGCCGATGATCGGAATCGCTTCGCCGTTCTGGTTCAACCCGATCCGCCGGCTGAAGAACAGGTCCACCTCGCCGGGATTGCCGACCGAGAAGAAACCGGCGTTCTCGAGGAAGAACGGCCGCTTCTCGGGGAAGAACAGGTTGAAGCGATCGAGGTTCACCTGCTGATCGTCGACCTCGACCTGCGCGAAGTCGGTGTTGACGGTCCCGTCGAGCGTCAGGCTGGGCGTCAGGTTGTACTTCGTGTCGATGCCGACGTTGCCGTTGGGATCGGGCTCGACGGGATTGACGCCTGACATGACGTACTCGCCAAGCACGTAGGGGATCAGCTTGAAGTTCTTGAACGCGGGGGGCTGAAGCCCGCCGATCGCGCCGGCAATCGACACGCGATACAGGTTGAACTGGCGTGGAATCGGCGCCCAGTAGGCCTCTTCGTTCTTGCGCCGGATGTTGCGCTTGAAATTGGCGCCCCAGATCTGATCGAAGCCCGCCGGGTAGCGGAGCGTCTTGAACGGAATCGCGAACTCGGCCATCCAGCCGATCTCGGTAGTTTTCGTCCGCACTTCCCACGCGCCGTCCCAATTGAGGTTGAAGCCGCTTCCCGACCCGGACTGCTGGTTGCCGGCGAGCCCGCCGCCTCCCTGCCCTTCATTGGTGACCTGTCCGTCGTACTCCAGTCCCGACGGGCTGGTTCCGAACACGAACCCGTTCTGCTTGTCCAGGAAGGTGTCGAGAATCATCTGGAAGCTGTCGGTGTTGTCGAGCGGGCTGTCACGCCGCGAGTCGGCGACGATGATGCCTTCCGGATCGCTGTCGTAGCAGATAACGCCGACGTAGAGCGTGTCGCGCGTGAACCCGATGCGCACCTCGGTCCGCTCGGACACCGGCTGCCCTTCGAACGGCTGGTACTGCTTGAATCCGGCAATGACCGGGACAGACTTCCAAACCGGGTCGTCCCGAACGTCGCCGTCTACGACTGGTCCGTCGTTGAGACGCGCCGCCTCAGCCGTCGGAACATCCCGGCCGCGGCCGGTCGGCGTCGCCATCTGAGGATTCTGGGCGCGGGCGATGCCGCCACCCAGCGCGACAATACAAAGAACGGTCAGGCAGGCAGAATAGAAGGACGACGAGCGACGCACGCACCTCTCCACGGAGACACAATTACCGACAATTCCGGGCCGCAAAAGTAGCCGCACATGGTACTACAGCGCCCACGGAGCACAGGTCATGAACCCCCTTCCGTTCGAGATCGCCGCGCAACCTGAGGCCATTCGAGCCACGCTCTACCCCGCCTCCGCGGCGGGCCGCCGACATGTCCTGCTGGTCCTGGCTCACGGCGCCGGTGCCGGCCAGCAGAGCCCGTTCATCGTCCATTACGCCACCGGCCTGGCGGGGCGCGGACTCGACGTCGTGACCTTCGACTTCGCCTACCTGTCACGGGGCCGGAAGACGCCGGACCGCGCTCCCGTACTCGAGGCGACTTTCCGGGCCGCCGTAGCCGGAGCGAACGCCCGCGACGAGTTGCGGGGATCCCGGATCGCCATCGGCGGCAAGTCGATGGGCGGGCGCATCGCGACCCACCTTGCGGCTGCGCCCGAGGCGTGGCCGGCCGACGTCGCCGCCGCCGATCGGCGTCGTCGCGCTCGGCTATCCGCTCGCGCCGCCGCGCGGCAGGCGGACCGGCGATCGGGTCTCTCATCTCCGGAAGCTGAGCGTGCCGACGCTGATCGTGCAGGGGACGCGCGATCCGTTCGGCGGGCCGGACGAGGTGCGCGACGCGATCTGCGGAGGGCGGCAACGCCGCCAATCGATATCATCACGGTGGAAGGCGGCGATCATTCGTTCGCGGTGCTCAAGTCGAGCGGCCGCGATCCGGTCAGCGGTCCACGCCGGCGTCCAGGATCAGATCGTCACCTGGATTGCCGCGCGGATCGGTACCGGTTCGTGCAGCTTGACGGGCGGCGCTTTCCGCTTCTTCGGCGAC
Source organism: uncultured Acidobacteriota bacterium (assembly GCA_963709325.1). Taxonomy (GTDB): domain Bacteria; phylum Acidobacteriota; class Vicinamibacteria; order Vicinamibacterales; family UBA2999; genus VFZN01. The sequence continues at coordinate 605,007 of CAVPVV010000004.1, forward strand.
GCGCAGGTTGATCAGCTCGACGAACACCGAGAAGCCCATCGCGAAGTAGATGTAGCCCTTCGGGATGTGCACGCCGAAGCCCTCGGCGATCAGCGAGCAGCCGATCAGCAGCAGGAAGCTGAGCGCCAGCACCTTGACGGTCGGATGCGCGTCGACGAAGCGGCTGATCGAGCCCGACGAGAACATCATGATGCCGACCGCGATGCACGACCGCCAGCGACCATCACCGACAGGTCGTCGGCCATGCCGACCGCGGTGATCACCGAGTCGAGCGAGAACACGATGTCGAGCACCATGATCTGCCCGATCACCGCGGCGAGCGACGGCGCGACCCGCGCCGTGACGTGCCCTTCCTCGCCTTCGAGCTTCTCGTGAATCTCGCGCGTCGCCTTGAAGAGCAGGAACAGCCCGCCGCCGATCAGGATCAGGTCGCGGCCCGAGAATCTCGTGGCCGCAGCACGGTGAAGAGCGGCGCGGTCAGCCGCATGATCCACGCGATCGACAACAGCAGCAGGATGCGCATCACCATCGCGGCGATCAGGCCGATCCGGCGCGCGCGCTCCTGCTCGTCCGCCGGCAGCTTGCCGGCCAGGATCGAAATGAAGATGACGTTGTCGATGCCGAGCACGACCTCGAGCACGGTCAGCGTGACGAGCGCGATCAGTCCGTCGGCGGTCAGCAATGCGTCCATGCTCAGCTCCGCGGCCGATGCGGCAGGTGGCGGTGTTGATGCAGTCGTCGGCATCAGCAGCCGCTCGACGGGCCGGCCGCCGATGATGTGCTCGCTCGACGATCTCGTTGACGTCGGCATCGGTGACGCCGCCGTACCAGACGCCGTCGGGATAGACGACCACGGTCGGACCCTTCTCGCACTGATCGAGGCAGCCGGACTTGTTGGCGCGCATGCGGCGATTGATGCCGCGCTCGGCGAGCGCCTTCTTGAAGGCCTTCTGCAGCGCTTCCGATACCGTCGGGATCGCAGCAGCCGCGCGGATGTCCGGCTCGCCGCGGTTGCAGCAGATGAAGAGGTGTTGTCGAACGGCGCCACGGCTGACTACGATCGAGCGCGAGTTCGGGCCGGCCCTTGCAGGCCGCCCCACGTCTCCGGATCCTGCCAGAGCAGCGCCCAGAAATACCGCGCGACGTCGGCCTTCGGATAGTTCGGCGACCAGCGCGGCCACACGCCTTGTCGAGCGTCGCGGCATCTGGCGTCTTCGGCGTCTTCGTCCTTGATCAGGCCGTCCTCGTGCGCGATGCCGAGCAGGTCGAGGAACGCGCCCATCATCGGCCGCTGGTGCTCGAGGTGATAGGCGATCAGCAGCCGCGCCGCCAGCAGGTCCGACACCTGCGCGAGCGCCGGCGAGGTGCTTCGCCTTCTTGTCGAGCGGCAGCGCGATCACGCTCTTCGGACGGAACTTGATCTGCCGCGCGATCAGGGCCACGGCTTCGGCCTGCTCGAGCGCGGCCTGCTCGTCGCGCCCAGAAGGCCTGGCGGCGGAGGTGCGCAGATCGGCAGGCATCTGGCGCCACATCCGCGCCGGGCGCATCTCTTCAGGTCGACGACATATCATGACGAGTCAAGTGTATCCAGCACAGGTTGTGACACAGGGTCTGAGCACCGTTAATGTCCGTGCAGAGGCTCTGACCGTGCGCTCGATGTTCCGCGCAGGTGAACGTGCCAGACCCGTTTACAATCGCACCATGAGCGGACAGGCGAACTTCTTCGATCAGGTCACGCAGTACTTCAACGAAGCGGCGAAGTTCACCGACTACCCGCAGGGACTGCTCGAGCAGATTCGCGTCTGCAACAGCGTCTACCGCTTCGACTTTCCGCTGCGCCGCCAGGACGGCGAGATCGAGGTGATTCACGCCTGGCGCGTCGAGCACAGCCATCACAAGCTGCCGGTCAAGGGCGGCATCCGCTACAGCCCCGACGTCTACGAAGAAGAAGTGATGGCGCTCGCCGCGCTGATGACCTACAAGTGCGCGATCGTCGACGTGCCGTTCGGCGGCGCCAAGGGCGGCATCAAGATCGAGCCGAAGGACTATTCGCTCGACGAGCTCGAGCGCATCACGCGGCGCTACGCGCACGAGCTGACGAAGAAGGGCTTCCTCGGCCCCGGCATCGACGTGCCGGCGCCGGATTACGGCACCGGCGAGCGCGAGATGGCGTGGATGGCCGACACCTACGCGGCGCTCAATCCCGGGCAGCTCGATGCGCTCGGCTGCGTCACCGGCAAGCCGGTCACGCAAGGCGGCGTGCGCGGCACGCAAGGAGGCCACCGGCCGCGGCCTGTATTTCGCGCTGCGCGAGGCCTGCAACGAGCCAGACGAGATGAAGCGCCTCGGGCTGCTCACCCGGCCTCGACGGCAAGCGCATCGTCGTCCAGGGCCTCGGCAACGTCGGCTATCACGCCGCGAAGTTCTGCCGCGAGGGCGGCGCCATCCTGATCGCGATCGCCGAGCGCGAAGGCGCGATCATGAATCCGAAGGGCCTCAACGAAGACGAGGTCTTCAAGCATCGCAAGGCAGACCGGATCGATCCTCAACTTCCCCGGCGCCACCAATCTGCGCAGAACGCGCCGCGGCGCTCGAGCTCGACTGCGACGTGCTGATTGCCGGCGGCGCTCGAAGGCGTCTTCACCGCCGAGAACGCGCCGCGCATCAAGGCGAAGATCATCCTCGAAGGCGCCAACGGCCCGACCACGCCCGAGGCCGATCCGATCTTCCGGCAGAAGGGCATCCTCGTCATTCCCGACATCTACTGCAACGCCGGCGGCGTCACGGTGTCGTACTTCGAATGGCTGAAGAACCTGTCGCACGTCCGCTTCGGCCGCATGCAGAAGCGCCACGAGCAGGCCAACGAGCTGACGATGCTGCAAGGCGATCGAGGAGGCGACCGGCACGCAAGTTCACCGACGCCGAACGCGACGGCGATCGCGAAGGGACCGGACGAGGCGGATCTGGTGAACTCGGGACTCGAGGAGACGATGATCAGCGCGTTCCACGATCTGCTGAAGACGCAGCGGCAGCACCAAGGGCATTCCGGACCTGCGGATCGCGGCGTTCTGTCAGCGCGATCCACAAGGTCGCGCGCAGCTACATGGAGCTGGGCATCTTCCCGTAGAAGGCAGAAGGTAGAAGGCAGAAGGCAGAAGGACGGAAGGTAATAAGGCCTGAAAGCGCACAAGCCACGGAATCGTGGAACGAGGGTCCGGGTTGGACCATCGCGCGGCGATTCCGTGGCTTGTACGCGGCCGGCGGGCGATAAGCTACTTCAGGTGCTTGCCGACCAGCTTGGTCATGTCGAACATGCTGACCGAGGCCTTGCCCCCGAAGATCGGCTTGAGCTTGTCGTCGGCGTTGATCTGCCGCCGGTTCTTTGCGTCCTGCAGGTTGTTCTTCTTGATATACGCCCAGAGCTTCTTGGTCACTTCGGTGCGAGGAACTGGCTTGTCGCCGATCACCGCGGCGAGCGTGGCGCTCGGAGTCACCGGCCGCATGAACGCGGCGTTCGGCGTGCGGGCCGACTTCTTCGCAGCCTTCTTCGCGGTCTTCCTGGCCGCGGGCTTCGCGGCCTTCTTCGCTGCCTTCTTGGCTTTCTTGGCCATCTGTTCTCCTTCGACGCCGAATCGGTCCGGGCGTCGTCCTTCCCCGGTTGGGTCGGAAACAGATACTAGCGGTTTCCGGGGACGGAGTCACTACATATTGTGCCCCTTTGCGACAATGTGAACGAGAACGTGTCGCTCGAAAACTAGGGCTGGTGACCGAGGAGAAGAGCCTTCAGCCTTGACCGTCACCTTCCGTAAAGCACCAACCACGGACCGATCGCGGCAACCGCGTAGAACAGGGTCAAGCCCGCGAGGATGCTGTGCACGCCACGAACGTAGAGAAGCACACCGCCAGCAGCAGCCCCGAGTTTCGCAGCGACGAGCGCCGGCGCCGGTCCAGCGAGCAGCATCCAGGTCGCGAGGATCCAGTTGCCTTCGGCGGCCACGCCATGCGAATCGACAGCCACCCAGGTGAAGACGCCATCGAGCAACTGGGCAACGAGAAACAGGAGGAGCACGATGCGGGCGGGGCGCATGCCCGATGCCGTGCAAGCCTCGTGACGATTGCTCTTGCTTTGTTTTCAATGAGTTAGCGAGACTGAGTCTGCCTCTCCGAGGTCTTTTGTCTTCATATCCGCGCACGAGCTGGCTCGCGGCCAACTTTCGTTCGACCCGTTCAGGATCGACACAGGGTGTGACCCCGGCCCTGCTCGCGGTCGCACGACGCTGCACAGGCGCGTGCGTTGCCCCACCAATTCCGGAATGCGGCGACTCCTCCTGTGCGCCCTGCTTCTCGCTACGGTGTGCCCCGCGGCCGCCGCACCACTGACCGATCACCCGCGGCTCTGGGTCCGCGGCACCGACCTTCCGGCGCTTCGCGCGTGGGCCACGCCCGGCAACCCGGTTTTCGAACAGGGACTCAAGGCGCTCGCAGCCGACTTCAAGGCGCGCATGGACAACGGCACGCTCATCGCGAGCGACTCCGGCTGTTCCCGCTGCTACGTACAGCGACCGCTCGAGTGGGCCGCCGAGCTCTTCGCCTTCATGTCGCTCGTGGAAAGCGACGCCGGCGTGCGCGCTGACTACCAGCAGCGAGCCCGCACCCTGCTGATGTACGTCATCGACCGGGCGGTGCTCGGCGAAGGGCCGCAGGGCACGCCGTTCCGCGAGCGCGGCTTCTCGACCACCGATCGCTCGCTCTTCTATGGCGAAGCGTTTCCGCTGACAGTGGACTGGATCTACCCCGCGCTCTCACCCTCCGACAAATCGAAGATCCGCACGACCTTCCTGCGCTGGATCGGCGAGAACCTCACCGCCACGACCTCGGGGATGGATCATCCCGAGCCGGTCTGGGTGCTCAACAGCCCAACGCTCTACGCGGATCGCAAGCGCGCCCGCAACGCGATCAACAACTTCTATAACGCGCACATGAACCAGATCGGCCTGATGGCTCTCGCGCTCGACGCCGCCGACGATGTCGGGCCGGCCGACGGCTATGGCAGAGGCGTGCGCGACTACGTGAGCAATGCGATTGGCGCCTGGCTCTACGTCCATCACTACATGACCGAGACCGATCAAGCCGGCGGCGTTCCGCCGGAAGGGATGGCCTACGGACCGACCGGTCTCGGCCGTGCCACCGAGCTCCTGCTCGCCCTGCACAGTGCGGGGTACGCCGATCCGGCCGCCTGGGGAGAGCAGGTCCGAATGGACACGCCGTTCTGGGACCAGGTGCTCGACGCGTACCTGCACGCATCAAGCCCTGCGAAGGTCATCAACCATCCCGATGAGGCCTACCACGGGACGGTGCACCTGGTTTCCGATCACGGCGACACCTACAAGGAGTACCTGCAGGGACAGACAACGCTGCTCGCGACGATCGGCCTGCAGGCGCGGTTGGCCGGCAACAGCGCCCGCCTCGAGGCGGTTCGGTGGATGGAACTGAACATGCCCGCTGGCGGCGCGGCTCGCCTCGTCGAGCGCGCCGGCGACTGGAACTACGTCCGCGACTGCATCCTCACGTTCCTACTGTTCGATCCGACCGCGGCGCCGCCCGCCGATCCGCGTCCGGGGCGCCCGACGTTCTTCTTTGCGCCCGGCACGAAGAAGATTCTTGCCCGCACCGATTGGGGGCCGAACGCGTCGTGGTTCACGTATCACCTGGGATGGACCGGCATCGATCACCAGTTCGGCGATGCGAACGCGTTCGAGTTCTGGCGCAAGGGCGAGTGGCTGACCAAGCAGTGGGCCGGCTACGGGATGATCGTAGCCGGCTCGGATTATAAGAACACGCTCGTCCTCGAGAACACGGCGCCAAACACGGCCATCAACTTCTGGCAGGCGAACTACCGGCACGGTTCCCAGTATCTCTACGGGCCCGGCGGCGACCCGTCGCTCGTTGCCGTCAGCCAGGGCCCGGACCACGTCTACGTGCTCGGCAACGCCCGCAACGCCTACAACAACCCCACCGCGCAATCTACCGACATCCTCGACGCGACCCGCGCGATCGTCTGGCTCAAGCCCGACACGATCGTCATCTACGATCGCGCCGAGTCGCAGACCGCCGGCCTGTACGAAGCGGTTCACGCTGATGCTGCCGGCCACGCCGAGCATCAGCGGGCGGCGCATCACCACGCCGGTCGGCTCGGGCGTCACGCAGCAGCAGCTGGTCGTCGATTCACTGCTGCCGGCGCAGGTACAGATCGCCGTCGACGGCCAGATTCCCGACGAGGCCGGCTACAACGAGACCGCGGAATACGAGCGGATGACGCGGCGCCTGAAGATTGACGCCACCGGCGGTCCGGCGCGGACCCGCTTCCTCCACGTGCTACAGGGACTCGATGGCGGCGCTGCGGCTCCGGTTCCCGCCCTCGTGCAGACAACGGCCGGTACGCCGATGCAGGGCGTGGAGATTGGCACCACCGTCGTGATGATGCCGGTTGACGCGACGCCCGGCGTTTCAGCGACGACGTTCGGCGTCTCGGCCGGCGTGACCCGGATGTTTCTCACCGGGCTTGGGCCCGGTGGACGCTACACCGTCACATCATCGCCATCGGGCAGCGGCCGCACTGTCGTGCTGACCGCTTCCCCCTCGGGCCCGGATGTCGCCGACAGCGGTGGCGTGCTCGTCATCGGCGGCAGCCCGATCGAGGCACCGGGGCTCGCGTTGACTACGAGCCTGAATGCGACCAGCTTCCGGGCTGGGAGCACGATGGTGCTCTCGGCGACGCTGCAGCCGGGCCCATCCCCGCAAGTGGCCGACGCGTACATCGTGGTACGGCTGCCCAACGGCGCGATGATGTCGTGGAACGGCGCCGGCCTCGTTCCCGGGCTGGTACCCGTCGCGCGCGGTTTCATACCCTTCAACTATCAGGGCGTCGTCGCACAGCTGACGGTGCCGGCAGGCACGCCGCCCGGCAGCTACGCCTGGCTCTCTGCCGTGACCGCCGCCGGCACGCTCAACCTCTTGAGCGCGGTCGCCGAGACCCCATTCAGTATCGTCCCGTAGTCTCGGCGCTTACTCTTCCTTGCGCGGCCTGAGGTTCTGCGCCAGCACCTTCTTGCGCAGGCGGATGCTCTTGGGCGTGATCTCGACGAGCTCGTCGTCGTTGATGAACTCGATCGCGGTCTCGAGCCCGAGGATGCGGGGCGGAACGATCCGAATCGCTTCGTCCGCGGTGGACGCGCGCATGTTCGTCTGCTTCTTTTCCTTCGTGATGTTGACGTCGAGATCGTTGGTGCGGGCGTGCTCGCCGACGATCATGCCCTCGTAGACCTGGGTCCCCGGCTCGATCAGCATCACCCCGCGCTCCTGCAGGTTGGCCATCGCATAGGCAGTCACGACGCCCGAACGGTCGGCGACCATCACCCCCGCCGTGCGGGACGGGATCGGCCCCGCCCACGGCTCCCAGCCGGCGAAGAGATGGTTCATGATCCCCGTGCCCTTGGTGTCGGTGAGGAACTGCGAGCGGAACCCGATCAGGCCCCGCGCCGGGATCCGGAATTCGAGCCGGACTCGCCCGCTGCCGTGGTTCACCATCTTCGTCATGGTGCCGCGCCTGGTCCCGCACATCGAGATGACAACGCCCTGAAATTCCTCGGCGACGTCGATGACCAGCTCCTCGACCGGCTCCATCCGCTGGCCGTCGATCTCGCGCGTGATGATCTCCGGCCGCGACACCTGCACTTCGTAGCCCTCACGGCGCATCATCTCGATCAGGATCGCCAGCTGCAGCTCGCCGCGCCCCATCACCTTCACCTGCTCTGGCGTATCCGTGTTTTCGACGCGCAGCGACACGTTGCCGATTAGTTCGCGGTCGAGGCGCTCACGGAGGTGCCGCGAGGTGACGTACTGGCCTTCGCGCCCGGCCATCGGCGAGTTGTTGATCCCGAAGATCATCGACACCGTCGGTTCGTCGACCGCGATCGGTGCGAGCGGGATGCGATGCTCGGGGTTGGCGATCGTCTCGCCGATGTTGATGTCCTCGATGCCGGCGAGGCAGATGATGTCACCGGCTGACGCGTCCTCGATCTCGATCCGCTTCAACCCCTCGAAGGCGAACAGCTTGGTCACCCGTGTCTCGATCGCGCTCCCATCGAGCTTGAGCACCACGATGGGGTCGTTGAGCCGGACTGCACCGTTGAAGATGCGGCCGATCGCGATGCGGCCGAGGTAGTCGCTCGAATCGAGGTTGGCGACGAGCATCTGCAGCGGCGCTGATCCATCTCCCCGGGGCGGCGGGACCTTGGCGATGATCGCGTCGAACAGCGGCCGCAGATCCTCTCCGGGAACATCGAGATCGACGGTCGCGGTGCCGGTGCGGCCGCTGGTATAGAGGACGGGGAATTCGATCTGCTCCTCGGTCGCATCGAGATCGATGAACAGGTCGTAGACCTCGTTCAGCACCTCCCTCGGCCGGGCATCGCCGCGATCGATCTTGTTGATCACCACGACCGGTGGCAGGCCGCGCTCGAACGCCTTGCGGAGGACGAAACGCGTCTGAGGCAGCGGGCCTTCGGCGGCGTCCACCAGCAGCACGACCCCGTCGACCATCGACAGCACCCGCTCCACCTCGCCGCCGAAGTCGGCGTGGCCCGGGGTGTCGACGATGTTGATGAGGGTCTCGCCGTAGTGGACGGCTGTGTTCTTGGCGAGGATGGTGATCCCGCGCTCGCGCTCGAGCTCGTTGCTGTCCATCGCCCGCTCGGCCACCCGCTCGTTGGCGCGGAACACGCCGGCCTGCCGGAACATGGCGTCCACGAGCGTCGTTTTGCCGTGGTCCACGTGAGCGATGATGGCGACGTTGCGGCGCAGCGGATTTGCAACGCTCTGCGCGGCGTTCGAGCGAGTAAGCATCTCTCCAGTATGCCATTAAGCCGGGTGCGACCGGTGCCGCAGATGCGATGGGTGCCCGCGGTGCGACGGGGGCGCCCTTCTGCCTTCTGCCTTCTGCCTTCTGCCTTGCTCTTCAGTAGAGGGGATGGACGTTCGTGAACAGGACGAGCCCGAGGGTGTAGAGCATCGCCGCCGCCGCGATCAGCACCACGTGCCGGGTGTCGCCGTCGAGCGAGCCAAGATAGATCGGGAGCGGGAACAGCACCGAGGTGTACCGCCCCAGGCCCTCGAACTGGCCCGACGAGAGCGGCAGCACGAGGCCGAGCAGCACGACGGCCGCATAGCCGAACCCAAGGCGCCGCCACACCAGCGGGACGATGGCCAAGGCCGCCGTTGCGGAGAGCGCGTTCAAGGTGTCGTAGGGCGCCATCGACTCGTTGTTGAGAAATTCGTACGGCCTGGTGACGAGGGCCTTGGCGATCGTGAGAAGACTGCTGCCCGGGTTGCCGCCCGGGTAGTATCCCCAGCGCTGAATACTGTGATACCAGGTGAAGGGATCGCCGCTCAGCATGTAGTTGTAGATGCAGTAGCCGCCGATGCCGGCCACCGCGCACGCCGCCGCCAGCACTCCGAGCACGCGCTCGCGTCCCGGCGGGTTGGCCCGCCACGCCAGCCACAGGAGCGCCGGCACGAACATCACACCGTTGACTCGCGTGGCGGTCATCGCCGCGCCGGCCAGCGCGCTCCACACCCAGCGCCGCTCGCGGATCGCCAGGACCGCGCCGATCAACGTCAGGAAGAACAAGCTCTCCGAATAGACGACGCCGAAGAAGTACGCGGCCGGGAAAATACCGGAGTAGAGCACCGCCCGCACCGCCCGCGGGTGCGGGATGTCGAGCAGGGCGAGGCGGTAAAGCAGCATCGCTGCCAGCGCGAACGACACCCACGAGATGACGACGCCCGCGAAGTAGAAGTCGGCCTGATTCCCGCCGAGGAGGCGTCCTCCCCATCCCATCAGCGTCGGATACAGCGGGAAGAAGGCCAGGTTGTTGCGCCCCTCGCCGAGGAACGCGTAACCCTTCGAGGCGATGCCGTAGTACCACCCGGAGTCGTAGCGCGCGAACGGATCCCAGAAGGCGTTCGGCTGACCGAGCACGTAGAAGCGCTGGTCAACCTTGGTCGGGATGGTGATCTCGGCGAGGAAGGCGATGAAGGCGGTGAACAGCCGCAGCGCGATCGCGCCAATCACCAGGCGCGCCTCGATCGGCAAAGGCGAAGCCTGTGTGCGCGCGGACGGAGCGACCATCGCCGCGATGTTACTTCAGCCGCCGTGCCGCTGCTGTGCCGCCCACCGACTGTATCGTGTAGATCTGCGCGGCGCCGCCGTCGCGAGGCAACAGATCGAAGCCGGTGTCGAGCAGCGTCGAGCCCGAGATGCGCTGGCGGCGGTTCGTATCCATGTCGCGCAGCTCGTACATGTCCGCGGGGTTGAGACCGGCGAGCCGGACCGTCGAGCGCCCGCCGTCGTTGTCGAATGCCCACAGCACGCCGCGCTGGTTTGCCGTGGACCACTGCTCCACCACGTCCCACGCCGGATGCGACCCGGCCTGGGCGGTGAGCAGGTAGCTCGCCGAACCCGCCTGGTAATCGCGAATCACGCGCGCCAGCTGGAATTCCTGCGTCAGCTCGTTGAGATCCCGCTCGCTGACGGAACGGAAGTTCACCGCCAGACCGAGAGTGCCGATCATCCGGCTCCGCACCAGGTTCGGCATGTCGGGAGCCCCATTCATCGGCTCGGCCTCGCTCGGCATGACATACGAGAGCAGGTAGGACGCGGGGAATACGCTGGTCAGCCCTTCGATGTTGTGACGGACGTGCGCGGCGGGCGCAGTGGTGTCGTCCATCCAGCCGGTATCGGTGAGCCGCAGCAGGCCGGCATCGAGACGATGGCCGCCCCCGGAGCAGTTCTCGATGAGGAGCGACGGGAAACGCTGGCGCAGCGCGTCGAGCACCGCGTACAAACCGCGGATGTGAGCGTAGCTGCCGCCGTCGGCGGTGTGCCCATGCTCCGGCCGATCGCAGATCATCCAGCGGTTGAAGTCCCACTTGAGGTAGTCGGGACGTGCTTCGTCGATGAAGGTCGTGAGCCGGGACAGCAGCCACTCCCGGGCCGCGGCGTCGCCAAGACAGATCTGCGCGTCCGGCGAGGAAGCGTCCGCGCCCGGAAGGTATTGCCCTCCGTTGGTGGCGAGGAACCGTTCCTCGGCGCCTCCCGCACGACCGACTGTCGCCAGCGCGACGCGCTCGGGCTCCACCCACACGGCGAATCGCATCCCGTGGGCACGCGCGTAGTCGCCAATGGCGCCCAGGCCCTCCGGGAACCGGTTTCGATCCACCTGCCAGCTGCCAAGGCCGTCGGTGAAATCCCAGATCGACTCGGGAGCTCTCTGCGGGTACCAGCCGGCGTCGAGCTGGAAGAGTTCCACGCCGAGCCGCGACGACTGATCGATCGCGTCACGCATGCTGCCGTCGTCGATGCGATTGCCGTAGACAAACCAGGTGTTGAATGTGGTCAACGACGGGAACGGTGCGTGCCCCGCGGCGAGGGCCTGCTGCGTGGCGGCCGAGGCCTGCGCTGCGTCTCCGGGTACGAGACCGATCCACGCGTGCGGCCCCTCGACGGGTGTCGCCGCCTCCACGTGCGCCGACATACCGGGCAGCCACATCCGCACCGCCAGGCCTTCGTCGCGCCGCTCCAGGAACCCGGACCACGTGCCGGACCAGCCGAGCGTCGCGAAGAACGTGCCTTCACCGGCCGCGACCGCGAACCACGGCACGTTGTCGTTCGCCGAGACGACCTGGCTGCCGATCGTGAGCGACTCGCCGGGCACGAGGTCTCGCGTCTGCCGCGAGAATGGCTCGCCTCCCCCGCCCAGGCCCGTAACCCAGTGCACGGTACCCTCGGGGACGGTGACCAGGAACGCATTGAGGTCCTGCACCGTCCCGCCGTCGCTGCCGTTGGCGGTGAACTCGGTCCACAGTTCCACAGCCGCGCTATTCGGGCGAACCCGGTAATGGCGTGCCGCGCTCAGCGCGCCGCGTTCCTGCTGGAAGTGGACGAGCGCTTCGACGAAGCCATCGCCGGTGGCGGCTTCGACGGTCGTCGCGCGGAATCCGCTCGCGCCGCTGCCCAGCGGGCCCGACCGGCCGTCTGCAATGGCCAGACCGTCGGCGTCGTTGAGCCGCGACATGTTCGGGCCGCCAGGCCACCGCAGCCCCTCCAGCCTTACGTCCCCGGCGCGAGTCACGGTCAAGGCCAGCTCGATGCGCCCGGTGCCGACGGTCCACCGCCCACTCGCTGGGTCCCCATCGACGAACGCGTCGTCCACGCTGGCAAGGCGCTCGGTCTCCCGCGCCAACGGCACCCACCCGCTCACGGCCAGGGCAGCTGCCACCGCGCCGAGCCAAAGGGTTCGGGCCATCAATCGTTTAGACAGACTCGAGCCGGAAACGTCACCTGGCGCTGACACGATCGGATTATCGGCCGCTCGAGAGCAAACTTCGTGCCCTGGCTCAGCTTTTCAGCCGGGGATCCACCACGGCCTTGGGCAGCCGCATGGCTTCCGCGTCGGCCAGCGCCTCGTTGAGGCGATTGAGCGGATACACGCGGGCGCCGATCGCGCGCCACGGCACGTGCGAGGCGTGCTGCTCCAGGATGGTCAGCGCGCGCATGAAGTGTCCGGCCTCGCTCCCCCAGCACCCCCGGATCTCGAGGTGCTTCCGGTTGATGTGCTCGTGCGCGTTGATCGTGCTGGGCCCGGCGTTCGTGTAGTGCCCCGCGATCACGTAACGGCCGCCGTCCCGGACGATGTCCAGGCCTTCTTCGACGGCCCGCGGCGATCCCGAGGCCTCGATGACGATGTCCGGGCCACGCCCGCCGGTCATCCCCTCGACCAAGGCGCGCCGCTCGTCTGGCGTCGTCTTGGTGATGTCGAGCGTGAGGTCGGCGCCCATCTGGCGCGCCAGCTCCAGGCGATCGGCAGGCGCGCCGGTCGCGATCACGCTGGAAGCGCCGGCCAGGCGGGCCAACGCGACGATGCTGAGGCCGACCGCGCCGCTGCCCTGGACCAGCACGCGATCGCCGAGGCGGATCGCGGCGCGATCGAGGGCGTGCACGGCCGTGATCAAGCCGCAGCCCCCGCCAATGTAGTCCTCGGGGTGGACTCGCTCGGGCAGCCGCGCGGCGACGACGCCCGGTTCGAGATAGATGGCTTCGCTCCAGCCGCCGAACAGACCGTCGGCGGCGGCATCGGTGATGCCGTAGACCTTGCGCGAGGCGCACTTGGTGGGCGTTCCGCTCACCGTGCACGCGTAGCAGCGCCCGCAAGTGCGGTGCACGTCGAAGAACACGAGCCGATCGCCTTCGCGAGGCTGGTGACCGTCTGCGAGGGTCACCGGGCCGCGCATCTTCGCGATCGTGCCGACCGAGACGTGCCCTGGAATAATCGGGTACGGCACGCCGGCGAGCCGCCCGTGCCAGAGATGCACGTCCGTGCCGCACACCTCCGAATAGATGGTCTTCAGCAGGATGCCGCCTGGCTGAACGTCGGGCTCGGGGAACTCCCGCAGCTCGATCGGGCGGAACGGCGCGGGCATGATCGCGGCGGTGACGGCAGGCACGCTCACGATTGTAATCTTGCTATTCTTTACCTCATGCCGCTCTACGAATACGAATGCCGGTCGTGCCATCACCAGTTCGAGCTGCTCGTGCGGGAATCCACCGAGCTCGAGTGCCCGGCTTGTCACGGCCACGAGCTGGAAAAACAGCTCTCGGTGTTCGCGGTGAGCGCCTCGGCGGGCGATCGGCCGTCGCCTCGGACGGTTGCGCCCTGCGGCGCGTGCGGCCATCCCGATGGCCCGGGGTCGTGTAGTGTGAATTGATGAGCGGCCTCGACGTGCTATTCCGGCCGCGCGCCGTCGCGGTCGTCGGGGCGTCGCGCGATCGCCGCAGCGTCGGCGGCGCCATCCTGCACAACCTGCTGTTCTTCGAATTCCAGGGACAGGTCTTCCCTGTCAATCCCAAAGCCTCGGTCGTTCACAGCCTGAAGTGTTATCCGACGGTGGAGGCGATCCCGGATCCGGTGGATCTCGCGGTCATCGCCGTGCCGAAGGCGCACGTGCTCGAGGTGGTCGAGTCGTGCGGACGGAAAGGCATCGGCGCGGTTGTCGTCATCACCGCTGGCTTCAAGGAAACCGGCGACGCCGGACTGGCGCTCGAGCGCGCGGTGGTCAGCGTCGTCAAGCGCTACGGCATGCGGCTGGTCGGCCCGAACTGCATGGGGATCATCAACATGGATCCCGCGGTGCGGCTGCAGGCGTCGTTCTCGGCCAACGAGCCGGTCTCGGGTTCGGTTGCTTTCTCATCACAGTCGGGCGCGCTTGGAGAGGCGATTCTCGCCTTGCTGCGCGAGCGCGGGCTTGGTCTGTCGATGTTCGTTTCGCTGGGCAACAAGGCCGACGTGTCGGGCAACGATTTGCTCGAGTATTGGGAAGAGGATCCGAACACGCACGTGATCCTGATGTACGTGGAGAGCTTCGGCAACCCGCAGCGGTTCCTCGAAATCGGGCAGCGCGTCTCGAAGAAGAAACCGATCATCGCGGTCAAGTCAGGACGCACCGCTGCGGGCGCGAGGGCCGCTGCCTCGCACACCGGCTCACTGGCCGGTGCCGACAACGCGGTCGATTCGCTTTTCGCTCAGGCCGGGGTCGTTCGCGCGACGAGCATCGAGGAGCTGTTCGTGTTCGCCGCCGCGTTCGCCAGCCAGCCGATTCCCACCGGCACCCGGGTCGGCATCGTCACCAACTCCGGCGGCCCGGCGATTCTCGCCACCGACGCCTGCATCGAGCTGGGACTTCAGATTCCGACCTTGTCTGACCCGACGCAGCGGCGCATTCGCGGCGCGGTCGCGCCCGAAGCGAGCGTGGCCAACCCGGTGGACATGATCGCGACCGCCGCGGCACCGCAGTACGAGGCCGCGATGCGCGCGGTGTCGGAGGATCCCGGCATCGACGCCATCATCGCTATCTTCACCTCACTCGAGATGATCGACGGTCCGGCCGTCGCCCAGGGAATCATCCAGGGCGCGGCGGGGTGCCGGAAGCCGGTGGTCGTCTGCTTCATGGGCAACGTGCGGTCGCGCGAGGCGGTGGACCTGATGCGGCAGGCGGGCCTCGCCGTCTACACCTTTCCCGAAGACGCCGCCCGCGCGCTCGCCGCAATGGCGCGCTACGCGCAGTGGCTGGCGCGTCCGGTCGGACAGCGCCGGGTGTTCGAGGATATCGATCGAGGCGCGATCGATGCCGTCATTCAGCGAGCCCGGTCCGAACAGCGCGTGCAGTTGACACTCGCCGAAGCGCAATGCGTGCTCGGCCACGCGGGCATCCCGGTGCTGCCATGGCGGGAAGTGCGCTCGCGCGACGAAGCGCTTGCCGCCTGCAGTGAGCTCGGCCTGCCGCTGGTCGCGAAGATCAGCTCGGCGCTGATCGTGCACAAATCGGAGATGGGCGGGGTCCGCGTCGGACTGGCGACGCCGCACGCCGTCGCCGCCGCTTTCGACGAGATGATGCGGGACGCCATCGCGCGCGATCCGCATGCGACGCTCGTCCTGCAGCAGCAAGCCAGCGCCGGGACCGAGGTCATCGCCGGTGCGACACGCGATCCAAAGTTCGGCCCGCTCTTGATGTTCGGCCTCGGCGGCATCTTCGTCGAGGTGATGAAGGACGTCGCGTTCCGGGTCCACCCGCTCTCGGACGCCGACGCCCACGAGATGATTCGCGCGGTGAAGGGCTTCCCGCTGCTCGAGGGCGCGCGGGGGCGTCCGCGCGCCGACCTTGCCGCGCTCGAAACGATCCTCTTGCGCCTCGACAGCCTGATGGCGGCATGTCCGGCCATAGTCGAGCTGGACCTTAATCCCGTGTTCGCTGCGCCGCAGAGCGCTCCTACCGCCGCGGCCGACGCCAGAATCACGATTCAATAGGCAGAATCGCGCCCTTCTAGCTTTCACTGTCTGCCTTGGCCTTGCCGGGGCGGCCTCCGCCCAATCGACGGCCACCCTTCGAACGAGCCTGGCGATTTCCACACCGCCGTTCACCGGCGGCCTGTTCCTGGGGCAGGACGCCCTCACCGCGCTGACCGCCGGGCCGTTCGACATCGATCACGACCAGCGGTTGAGCGTGCACGGCACCGCTCAATCGCGGTCGGGCACAGGGTCGTGGGTCGGCGCGCCCTTCGCCACGACAGCGGCCTCGTCGCGAATCCCTCGGATCCGGTGGGGGTCGCGGCGGATCCGGACTTCGCCGACCTGCTTCCCGATGTCGATCTCACCGCGGTCGTGCCCCGCGTCCACCCGCGGACGCTGGCGGTGAGGGTGAAGCGAGCCCTCTAGCGCGGGGAATCCCAGAGTTCACAGAGCCAGTCCACAGGTGAGCAGATCGCCGTTCACAGTTGAAGCTCACCGTGTCAGATCGTACTGCACCCCTGCACCTTTGCACCCTTGCACCTTTGCACCTTTGCACTTGCACCCTTGCACCTTTGCACCCTTGCCCCGGTCCTTGCACCCGTGCGGTGTCCGTTGCGGCTTTTTCGTTGAGCTTGTAACGTGGTGAGTATGCCCGCCACGATTGAGACGGAGGCGCCTCAGCCCGTCCAGATCACGCTGCCCGTCGAGGGCATGACGTGCGCGGCTTGCCAGGCGCACGTGCAGCGGGCGCTGCGCAAGACGCCGGGGGTGACCGAGGCCGCGGTCAATCTCATGATGCACTCGGCGACCGTCTCCTACGATCCGCGGAGCGTGTCGCCCGGTCAGCTTGTGGATGCGATCAACGCGTCCGGGTACGAGTCGCACCTGCCCGAACCGGCGGTGGATGCGCTCGCCGAGGACGAGGCGCGCGAGATCGCGCAGCGATCCGAATATCGCAGCTTTCTGACCAAGTCGCTGACCACGCTTGCGCTCGGCGTCACCGCGATGGTCCTGTCGATGCCGGTGATGGCGGCCGGAGAACATGGGACTCATGCCGCTGCCGATCCTGTTCAACGCTGGGTCATGACCATCGTCGATCCCGCGCTCCGCGGCGCCTGGCCGGCGCTCTATAGGGTTCCTCGCGCCGCGCTCACCTGGACGCTGCTGGCCATGACCGTCGTCTCGATGGCCTGGGCCGGCCGCCATTTCTACGTTCGCGCGTGGAAGGCGGTCCGCCACGGCGCCGCCGACATGAACGTGCTCGTCGCGATCGGCACCGGCGCCGCCTTCCTCTATTCGCTGGTCGCGACCGTCGCGCCCGGCGTGTTCCTGGCCAGCGGCGCCAGCCCTGACGTGTATTACGAGGCCGTCATCATCATCCTTGCGCTCCTCCTCCTCGGCCATGCGCTCGAGGCCAGAGCCAAGACCCAGACGATGTCGGCGCTGCGGCGGCTTGCCCGGCTGCAGCCCCCCACCGCCCGCGTGCGGCGGAACGGTGTCGAAACCGACGTCGCGACCGCCGCGGTGCAGGTCGGGGATGTCGTGATCGTCCGTCCCGGCGAGCGCTTTCCGGTGGACGGCCGGATCGTGTCGGGCAGCGGCGCGGTGGACGAATCGATGCTGACCGGCGAGTCGATTCCGATCGACAAGGGTCCTGGCGATCGCGTGGTCGGCGCCACCATCAACAAGGCCGGGGCGTTCGAGATCGAGGCCGCCGCGGTCGGCGCGCACAGCGTACTCGCCCAGGTGATGCGGCTGATGCGCGACGCGCAGGCGTCGCAGGCACCGATTCAGCGCCTTGCCGACCGCGTGTCGGCGGTGTTCGTGCCCGTGGTCATCGCGCTCGCGCTCGTCACCTTTGCCGCCTGGTGGATTGCGCTCGACCCGCCGACGCTCGTCGGCGCACTTCTGCCGGCGGTGTCGGTCCTCATCATCGCGTGCCCGTGCGCGATGGGGCTGGCAGTGCCGACAGCGGTGATGGTGGCCACCGGCCGCGGCGCTGCCGAAGGCGTGCTCATCAAGGGTGGCGAACCGCTCGAGCGGCTTGCCGGAGTGGACGCGGTGGTCTTCGACAAGACCGGCACGCTCACGCGCGGCGAGCCGCGGGTCGTCGGCATCCAGCCGCTCGCTGATATCGATCCCACGACCATGTTGCGCGTTGCAGCGGCGATCGAGCGTCGATCCGAGCACCCGCTGGCCACCGCCATTGTCAGGGAGGCCGAGGCGCGAGGCGTTTCCTCGAGCACTGTCAGCGGCTTCAGCGCGCTTCCAGGCATGGGCGCCAGCGGCACGACCGAGGGCCGTGCGATTCTGGTCGGCACGGCGACGCTGCTGCGGCAACAAGGCGTGAACGTCGATGCGCTCGCCGGCCTCGCTGACGATTTGGCGCGTCGCGGCCAGACCGCGGTCCTGGTGGCGATCGACGGGACGCCTGCAGGCGCGATTGCAATCGCCGATACGTTGCGGCCGGAGGCACGCGCCACGGTCGCGGCGCTGGAGTCGATGGGACTGGCGGTCGTGATGCTCAGCGGCGATCGCAAGGCCACAGCGTCCGCCGTCGCGGCCGAGGCGGGCATCCGGCGGGCGATCGCCGAGGTGCTGCCCGCGGGCAAGGTCGAGGCAATCCGGGCGCTGCAGGCCGAGGGCCGGCGCGTCGTGATGGTCGGCGATGGCATCAACGATGCGCCGGCGCTCGCCCAGGCCGACGTTGGCATTGCCATGGCATCGGGCACCGACATCGCCGCGCACGCCGCCGACGTCACGCTCATGCGCAACGATCTCGGCGGCGTCGGCGATGCGATTCGTCTCGCTCGCCGGACGATGCGCGTGATGAAACAGAACCTGTTCTGGGCGTTCGTCTACAACGTGGTCGGAATTCCGATCGCGGCGGGCGCGCTCTACCCGGCCTTCGGCATCCTCCTCAGTCCCATCCTCGCGAGCGGCGCGATGGCCTTCAGCTCGGTGAGCGTCGTGTCGAACAGCCTTCGGCTGAAGAAGTCAGCGTGAATAAGGGAGCAGCGAGACGTCCGACCCTCGGAATTCAGTGATTTCGCATCCGTGACGCGCTAGCATCTTGGGGCGTGTTCACTCACATCCTGTGCCCGGTTGACTTCTCCCCCGATTCGGAACGCGCGCTGGCAGCGGCGCTGGCCCTCGCCCGCGTGGCGGCCGGGCACGTCACGCTCCTCACGGTCGTGGACCCGCTGCTCAGCGCCGGCGCGAGCGCGGCCGGGGCCGACGATGCGCTCGACAAGCAGACCCAGGACGAGCTCCGGCAGCTCCTCGATCGCGCCGCGCCCGGCATGGCGTCGGCGGTGGCGGTCAGCGTTCGAGTCGGCGAGCCTGCCGCGGAGATCCTCGCCCAGGCCGACGAGTCCAACGCCGATGTGATCGTCATGGGCATGCGTGGCGTCGGCGGCACGCAGAGGCTCCTGCTCGGATCGACCAGCCAGGATGTACTCGAAGCCGCCAGCGTCCCGGTCCTCGTCGTCCCACCGCCCGATCGCTGATCCAGATCACCCCAGCAGGACGACCGCCGCGGCGAGCGTGCCCGCCATGATCAGCAGTACCGTGCTCGTCGTGAGCCGGAAGGCTCCTTGCCCCGCCGTCACGGACATGGCGGTCTTCACGAGCGTATTCGACAGCAGTCCCATCGTGACCGCGCGCGCCGCCAGGGTCGCCGGCACCGCTCCTCGCCCCACCTCCTGCGCCATCGACAAGGTCAGCGCATCGGCGTCGGTCAGCCCGAGCACTGCTGCCATCCAGAGCAACCCGCCGCTGCCGAAGCGGCTGCCAATGGCGTCAACCAGAACCAGGACCAACTGGAAGAGGATCGCCATCTCGAGCGCGCTGCGCAGCTGGAGCGGATTGCGGGCAAGCGTACCCTCGGAGGTTTCGATCCCCGGCGATCGCCGAACGCCCGACAACGCGGCAATCACGCCGACCGCGGCCGGCGCGGCCAGCGCCGGGGCGAGCGTCAACGCCAGGGCCGGGCTGAGAATCGCGGCGGCGACGAGCACGCGCGCGTAGAGCACCGTGTTGGCCGCGACCACGCCGCGCGCCAGCGGGCGCGCCAGGAGCGGATGCTCGCGGCTCTGCCGGGCGAAGCCGAGCGTCACGCTGGTTGACGACACCATGCCTCCGAGCAGGCCAGCGACGACGTAGCCGCGCGAGACGCCAATCGCCCGCTGCGCGATGTAGCCGAGAAAGCTCAGTCCGGAAAACAACAGGACGAGCAACCAGAGTTGGCGCGGACGGAACCCGCCGCCCCATGTGCCGAACGGGCCGGGCGGAAGAAGCGGCAGGATGACGACGGCCATCACCGCGAAGCGGAAGGCGGCGCTGAGTTCGGGGCCTTCGAGACGCCCGACCAGATCGTGGAGCTGCGACTTCTCGAACAGCAGCAGCGCGGTCACGGCGGCTATTCCGCTGGCTACTCCGGTCTGCCCGAGGCCGGCCGTGACTCCGGCGGCGATGACGATCAGCGCGGCGGTCTCGGTGGTGGCGTCCACGTCGTGCCCGCTGGCGGCCAGATAGCCGGCCAGCACCAGCAGGCCGCCGAGCGCGAGCACGATGGCGGCAAGTGGCTGCGCGTCCCACACCCACAGCCGCCCGGCAATGCCGCCGAGCGCGCCGAGCAGCGCGAACGTGCGGACGCCGGCAAATCGGGCCTGCGGACCGGTCGCATGGCCGGACCACTGGCGTTCGACGCCAACTGCGGCGCCGCCCAGTAACGCGACCAGCAGGGCGATGAGGGAATCAGGCACGGGGTGCTCCGGAGCGACCAGCCGGATGTCTCGCAAAAAAAGAAGGGCGGCCCGCTTGGGGCCGCCCAAATCCGCAGGAGGCGCGGGAGAACGTCAGAAGCGGTACAGCATCCGCGCAAACACGCGGCTGCCGCTGTAGGGCCGGTTCCCGTAGCCGGTCATCAACCCACCCAGCCAGTCGATGCGCGGCACGCCGGTGGACGGATAGAAGCCGACCGGGCCGCCGCCGGCGAAGTTGTTCGGATCGGCGTCCAGGGTGTTCCAGTCGGTCACGTCGAAGTTCTCGTACCAGTAGCCGATACCGAGACCGACCGCCTTGTTCACGTAGTACTTGAAGTCGACGGTGAAGCGGCGCCAGTCGTTGACGACGTTGGGGAGCGGGATGAACTGGCCGGCGGCGGCCAGCGAGTCGATGCGCGGCCCGTAGTAGTTGAAGTTGTTGTCCGAGTCGTTCATCTCGTAGCCGACATGGAGGTCGGCCCGGGCCTTCATCAACCCGAGCATGTCGACGTAGGCCGTCACGGTGTTGACCTTTTCGGTGTTGTCCAGGAACCAGTTGCGGGACGGGTCGGTCCACGTCGGGTCAGGCGGCGGGTTCGCGTTACGCGACTTCTGCACGGCGTTGAACTTGTCCCACCCGTAGGTGAGGCCGAAGTGCACCATGTCGTTGAGGCTGTAATCCGCCCCGACGGCCCAGGCATTGATGTCGTTGCTCAGCAGGCCGAACTGCTCGCGGCCCGCCGGTATCGACGAGTCACCGAAGAAAGTATCTCGCGTAGTCGTGAACTGGAAGAAAACGCCCACCTGATCGAAGGGGTTGGCGCTCAACACCAGCATGCCTTTGGTGCGATCCCGGTCGGCCTCGTCGAAGTAGCGCAGGCCCGGCTGCGTACCGGACGGGCCCTCCTCGTAATCGATGCCGGACAGGATGTAGCCGTCGCCGCGGCGCTGTCCGCTGTCGAGCGAGGCCCGGACGCCGATGTAGTTGAAGAGCCGTGCGTCGTAGGCGGCGCGGTACGTGTTCTCGTTGACGTCGCTGAAGCCGCGACCTTCACGCTCGTACTTCTCGTTGGCGTAGCCGACGCGAATCGCGCCGAACGCCTTGAGCCCGAAGGTGCCGTTGACGTCGAAGTTCTTCCGTGTGATCTGGAAGTACTCCGAGAAGCCCTCGAGGTAGGGCGTATTCGGATCGTCGACGAACTCCTCGGGGACTGCGTCGAAGCGGACGTATTCGCGGCCGTCGAAGTGCGGCGTCTTGTTGTGGTGGTCGTTGTAGCGATACCTGGCCTGGATGGTCACGAACCGGAGCTCACGGCTGTTGAAGTTCAGCAGCCAGTTCGTGCTGTCCACCGCCGCTTCGGCCGACGACCGCGGCAATTCGCGGAGTCCCGGGAACGCGTTGAGGACGGTCGGGTTGTTGATCGAGGTATTCAACGTCCACGGCAGCAGCGCCTCGTTCTGGCGCATGAACGTGTACGTCAGGTTTCCGTTGATCGTGGTCCGCGGGGTGAACTTGAACATCCCCGTGGTGCCGATCGAGTTGAGGTTGTTGCTCGGCCAGAGCGCCTCCTGTCCGAGGGCGGGGCCGTTGCCGTTGCTGTAGCCGCTCGGGTCGTAGGGCCCGTCCGGCGGCAGCAGGCCGTTGTTGAAGTCGGTCGCGCGGATCGGGTTGTCCCACGTCAGCGTCTGGATGTCGTTGGTGAAGTAGCTCCCCCAGTAGTCGAGCCGTACCATCCCCTTGTTGCTGACCCATTCGCTGTTGGCCTTCAGCTCGTTGTTCCGTTGATCGATCGGAATGACGAGTTCGTTGGCGTTGTTGAATGCATAGGAGGCCGCCCACGGCATGTGGCCGGTCCGCGACGTGGTCGACGCGTCGAGCTTGATCGCGAAACCCGGCGAGGACATATAGCGCACCGTCCCGGCGACGATGTCGCGGCGGACCTGGATGTCCTGGGTTTGCGGGAACAGCCCCGTGTTGGCGTAGATCGAGCGGTTGGCGATCGCCTGCGCCGAGGTGGTGGCGCTGCACGCGGCAGGCGGCCCGCCCGGCGCGCACGGCACGCCGACGGCATTGCCGTCGCTGGTGCTGTTGGTCGGCCCCTGGATTCCCAGCCGGATGTCACTGGGCAAGGTGAATAGCCCGCGATCGTCGGTGGTCCAGAACGAGTTGGCGTCGTAGCGGTAGTTGAGCGGGATCGAATCGAACACGCCGCTCACCACGAGCTTCCCGGTGTAGTACTCGCCCGAATAGCGCGAGTCGCGATAACCGATGTTCGACGCTGCCGCATTGAAGCGGTAGCGCTCCGTGTTCTGTGTCCATTCGAGCAAGGTCGCCGCGCCCGGACGCAGGTCGCGGTACCGCTCGAAACGGGCTTCGTCGCCATCCTCGCCGCCGAAGCGGACACCGACGTCGGCGAGACCTTGCGAGGGCACGTCCGGCGGCGCCGGCTTGGTCGGCGGCGTCTGGGCCTGCGCCAGGTGGGCGGAGGCCAGCAGCAACGCCGCAATTGAGATTATCAGTGTGTTGCGCATGGCATGCCTCCCCATCACCGCAGGAAGAACTTCCCGTTCGGGTGATTCGACCCGTGCACCTGCTGGTGGCAGTTCGCGCAGGACTTGCCATACATCTTGTTGGCGTTCCCGGAGTTCTGCAGGGTGAATCCCTCGTAGACGGTGGGAGGATGCCGCGAGGTCACGTGACAGCGCTGGCAGAGGAACGGCAGCTTGGCCTGGAGCATGCGGTCGTTGTTGCTGCCGTGCGAATCGTGGCACGTGGTGCAGCTGTCCACCACCGGAGCGTGCTCCCACAGGAACGGGCCGCGCTTCTCGGTGTGGCAGCTGGTGCAACTCTGGTCGACCGTGGTCCCCACGCGGAGCAGCTTCACGTTGGTGGTGCCGTGCACGTTGTGGCAGGACGAGCACGTCATCTTGCCCTCTCGCACCGGCATATGATTGAACCGCTGCTGCTTGTTCGTGATGGTCTGGTGGCACCGCGCGCAGGTCAGCTGCTGCGTCTTGGCGCGCATCAGCTTCGGCCCCTCTGACGAGTGCACGCTGTGGCAATCCGCGCACTTCAGGTTCCGGTTCTCGTGCTGGCTGCCGTCCCAGAGCGCATGCTCGCCGCGGTTGTGGCAGGCCTGGCATTGGCCGTTGGCCGTATGCGCCGCCACCTTGTTGAACTGAATCGGCTTCACGTTCGCCGGATCCTGCGCGTGGGCCTCGCCGGGACCGTGACACGACTCGCATCCCTGCTTCGACGCCGGCGCCAGCGCGTTGCCCTTGAATCCGTGCTTGGTCGCCTCGATGGTCTTGTCGTAGTTCTCGTGGCAGACCACGCAGGCCTCGCTGCCGAGGTAACCTGATTGCGCGGCCTGACCGGCGGCAGGCGTCCCCGGGGACCCGTTTTCACTTGGTGTCCCAGGCGCGGTCGTGGCCGCTGACATCGGGGCGGCGGGCGCCGTCTCCGGTCCACGGTACGCCACCGCCGAAATTCCGACGCTGGCGACGGCCATGAGCGTGGCGAGTAACACCGCCCAATTGCCAAAACGCTTCATAAGGTCGCTCCTGACGGCGTGAGTGCCGAAACACCGGCACTATACGACGTTCTCCTCGGCAAAAAGCAAACGCAGTGCCGCTGAGTCAGTAATTCTACGGATCCGCGATTAGGCGGCTGCCCGGCTAAATACGCCCGGGCCAATCAATGGTGGGACGAAACGCGCTCGAGGAGCCGGAACTCGTGGCCGCTGCGCAGCCGTTCCAGCAGCTCACGCAGGTCGGTGCAGTCCACTTCTCGCCATTCCTCGTCGAGTCCGACGATGGCATTGGCCGCGGCGGCGGTATCGGCATCCGGCGCGCCTGGAAAGCGCCGCCGGAGTACCGCCAGGACCTTCTCGCGATCGACCATGGCCGGCATTGGCGTGAACGAAGGGGCACGCCGCCCGGCCCGAACCGACGGTCCCCACGGCCGGCTCGTGGCGCGGGCAACGCGCCCCACTTCACCGCTGGAAAAGCAAGTGCAGTGCCAGCCACGCCGATGAACGAACACGAGTGAATTGGCTTGAACTCGCGGATTGCCGAGGGCCGGCAACGAGAAAGGCTGACGGTGGTCCGGCGCCGCGCCGGAAGAACGTCAGTCGGTCGACGCGGGACGGCCGCTGTCGTCGCCGCCCGAATCGGGCAGCCCGAGTCTCTTGATCCGGTCGCCAAGCGTCGAGCGCTTGATCTGCAGGAGCTCGGCGGCCTTGGACTTGTTGCCGCCCGACACCTTGAGTGCCCACGTGATCAGCCCCTGCTCGACGTCTCGCAGGCGATCTTCGAGCGACACCGACGACGGATGCGCGTGGGTCTCGATTACCGGCTCCACCCCCTCGGTGTTGCGGTGGAACAGCACGCTCACCGGGACGCAGCCGATCTTGACGGTGTCGCAGGTGCAGGTCTGGGCGATCCGCTCGCAGGCGTTCTCGAGCTCGCGCACGTTGCCCGGCCACGGGTAGCGCATGAAGGCCTGCAGCACGCCCGGAGAGAGGGGCCGCGGCGGCTGATCGCGCCGCTGGTAAAACCGTTTGAGGAAGGTTTCGGTAAGCAGCGGGATGTCCTCGCGCCGCTCGCGCAGCGGCGGAAGCGTGATCGGGATCACGTTCAGCCGGTAATAGAGATCCTCGCGGAACTTGCCGTCGGCGACGAGCTGCTTGAGATCGCGCTTGGTCCCGGTGATCGTCCTTACGTCGACTGGGAGAGCCCGCGTGCTGCCGACGCGCTCGATGATCCGGTTCTGCAGGACCCGCAGCAGCTTCACCTGCACTGACAAGGGCACATCGTCCACGTCGTCGAGGAAAATGGTGCCGCCTTCGGCCATTTCGAAACGGCCAGGGCGATCCTTGATCGCGCCGGTGAAGGCGCCACGCTCGTGCCCGAACAGCTCGGATTCGATCAGTGTCTCGGCGAAAATGGCGCAGCTGACCGGGACAAACGGCTTGTGACGCCGGTGGCTGGCCTGGTGAATGAGATTGGCGATGAGCTCCTTGCCGGTGCCGGTTTCGCCGGTGATGAGGATGCTGCTGTCGGAGTCCGCAACGACCCGCACGTAGTCGAATACCGCCCGCATCCGCGCGCTGCGGCCGACGACCACCTGATCGATCGAGAACGGAACCGCTGGACCCACGCTAGACGACCACCAGCTCCTCGAAACCCGGGACCTCGTCACGGAGCGCCTGCTCGAGGCCCATGTAGAGCGTCATCGAGGCGCTCGGACATCCCACGCAGTTCCCGCTCATCCGGACCGTCGCCTTGTTCCCGGAGACATCCACCAATTCGATGTCGCCGCCATCGTTCTGGATGAACGGGCGAATGCGGGCCACTACGACTTCGACCTGCTCTCTGGTAACCATTGGCGCCTCAGCCCCCGCCCTGCGGGCCAGCCTCACTTCTCCTGCAGGAGTGCCTGCGCGGTGACGAACCGCGGCTCGATGTCCACCGGAACGTCCGTCAGCCGATCGAGCACCGCCTGGACCGGAGGCCGCACCACGCCCAGCGTCTGGATCATGTTCCGGGCCTTGGAATAGCTGCCTTCGGCCTGCAAGGTCATAATCTCACGAGTCAGCGCCGTCACGCCGTCCCGAATCTTCCCTGGGTCCACCGAGAATGTGCCGTCCGGATTGACCCGGAAAGCGCCCTGATCGAGCAGGTAATTGAGCTGCATCGCCTGCCCGCGCCCGTGCGCCTCGTTGACGCCAAAGCGGATCGAGCGGAACGCCGACGCGAGAAACGTCGTGTACATCGTCCGCTCGTACGTCTTGTCCAGTTGTCCCTTGTCAACCAGATACTGCAGCGCGAACAGGCCGGAAATGTCCGCCTTTGCCTCTTCGATGGTGCTGTAGGTCTCCTTGAGCTCCTGGCGGACGGTGCTGACCCGGCCGGCGACGCTGATGTCGTGCGGCCCAAGGCCGTGCATCAATTCGTGCATCAGGATGTGCGTGAAGAACGCGTCGAAAGCGACGTTCGGCTGGTCGCCGGGAGCGAGGGCGATCTTCGAGACGGGGATGAGCACCTTGTCGAACTTGGCCTGCTGGTTGTTCTTCAGCATGACCCGCTTGCTGCCCTTTTCCCGGATCACCCGCTCGTCGTTCGGCAGGTTGAACGCCGCGGTCTGAACGCCACGGTTGGCATCGCCGGCGGAGAACACGGTGTTGACCACGGCAATTGGCGCCATCGCGCCGAGCCGCGGGTTGCGGTAGCGCGATTCGATCGGCAGGTTGTTCTCGATCTCCTGCAGCGCGCCGGAGAATTTCTGGAGCTGGGCCGATTCAGCCGCGTCCTTGACGGTGATGAAAGCCTCGAACGCGGCCTTGTAGTTGAACCACTCGTCCTCGTAGACCTCGTAGGGGCCAATCGTCGGCTCGATGGTGGAGGCCAGCTCCATCCACCGGACGTCACTGACGTAGTAGTCGTTGGACGAGAACGCCGCCGCCCGCGCGTCGAGGAAGGCCTTCAGGGTGGGGTCGGTTGTCGCTTTCGCGGCCTCGCGCAGGTGCTCGGCAGCGATTGCCAGTTCTCCCTGGTACTCGACGCTGTAGGGCACAGCCGTAAAGCCACCCCGCGGCGAGCGCCGAATCGTCGTGAAGAAACCGGCCGCCTGCTCACGCTCGGCGAGCGGCAGTCCCGCCAGCCACTTTTCAACTTCTTCCTTCTTCGTATCCGGCGGATAGAAGTTGGCGCCGGCGGGCTTGGCCGGCGCGCCGGGCACGAACGCCTCGTCGTGATCCAGCCGCGACCACGGTCCCTTGTTCAGCACGAAGGCGTGAAGCCGGGCGCGGCCGAGCGGCGAGTCATCGCGCGTGAGGTCGTAGAACATCGACTCGTTCCCGGCCCACACCTGGCGGAGGAACAGTGCGTCCATCACCTGCGCGGCCTGGACGAGGTGACGAAGCGCCACGCGATCGCCGGGTGACAGCCCGCTCACGTCGGCTGCGAGATCCGTTGGAGCGAATCGCCCCACCGATCGCTGAAACGCCGCGACGTCAGGTGCGGCGGTCTGACCTTGGAGGAGCGCCGGCTGCTGCGTGCTCCACGCGGCCAGCATTGTCACGAGTGTGGTTGAAGTCACGGCACGGGTCATCGATGGGATCACTGTTCTGCCTTCTGCCTTCTACCTTCTGCCCTGTTCAGTGAACCCCCGAACTCCCCTGCAGGGCCGAGGGTTCGGCTCCAAGGCGCCGGATCGCCGTCTCCCACATCGAGGCGAGCGGGATCGAGAAAATCAGGTCAGGTTGCACCGGCGCCATCAGCCACGACGATTCGGCGAGCTCCACGTCGAGCTGCCCAGCGGCCCATCCGGCATACCCGACCACGATGCGGACGCTCGGGTCCGGCGCCGAGCTGAGGGTGTGGCGAATGAGCTCAGGCGAGGCCGACAGGTAGACCCCTTCGGCAACCTCCATGGCGTCGCCGTCGAGGTTCTTGTCGGCCAGCAGTACCCAGGCGCGTGTCGGCTCGACCGGACCGCCGACGAAAAGGTGGACGTCGGGACGAATCGGCAACGGTGGCTCGGCGCGCACGACCTCGGCGGCCGGCTCGGCCATCTGCCGGTTGACCACCAGGCCGAACGCGCCGTTGGGGCCGTACTCGGCGAGCAGGATCACCGACCGGCTGAAGTTCGGATCCACCATCTGGGGCATGGAAACCAAGAGCACTGGCGCCAGAGAAGGACCATCGTCGCTCATGGCTCCATCGTAACTCCGGAACCCCAAACGTCTCTCACTTCTGGCTTCTCAGTTCTGCGAGCCGAGCCTTCGCCCACGCGACGGCGCCGACGACAATCGGTGAACGGGCGCTGTGAGCGGCGTTGTTCACCCCATGGCCGGGACGGTCCAGGACGGTGACGAGTGACGGGTCGCCTGAGTTGCCGATGGCGATGGCGAGATTGCGCCGCAGGCGCGCGAGGGAGGTGTGGGTCATCGCGCTGCCCCGCACGAACGTGTGCAGCTCCTGATCGGTGCGCTGCCACAGGTCGGCCGCGGAAGCGCCGTCTCGCGGTACCCGCGGCAGCCAGGCACCGTCAGTCGTCACCGGGGCAGCGAGATTCCAGGGGCACACCGCCTGACAGATGTCACAGCCGAACAGGTGGTCGCCGATCGCCTCGCGCTGGGTTTCGGGCACCGGGCTTTCGAGCTCGATCGTGAGATAGGAAATGCACTTGGTCGCGTCGAGCACTCGCGCGTCCACGAGCGCGCCGGTCGGGCAGGCGTCGAGGCACAGCGTGCACTCGCCGCACTGATCGAGCCGCGGGGCGTCAGGCTCGAATTGGAGGTCTGTCGCGATCCCGGCAAGGAGCAGCCACGATCCGATCTCCGGGTTGATCAGGCAGGTGTTCTTGGCCAGCCAGCCGAGTCCGGCGTGACGCGCGTAGACGCGCTCCTGGACATGATGCTTGTCCACGAACGCCGCCGCCTCGAATGGCTCCGCCTGTTGTTCACGCATCCACTCGAGCAGCCGCTCGAGCCGCTCGGCGAGCACGAGGTGATAGTCCTCACCTCGCGCGTAGCGCGCGACGCGGACCGTCCCTGCCGGCCGCTGGCGCTCCGGCGAGAGTGTGTTCTCGGTGTTGTAGAGGGTGGCGGTCACGATCACCGACCGCGCCCCGGGGAGGAAGCGACGGATATCGCCGCGCGTCTCCGCCGATTTGTGCATGTAGACCATCTCGCCGGCGTAGCCGCGATCCAGCCACGTCGCGAGCGCGGCCAGTTCCGGCAGATCCGTGGCTGGAGCGATCCCGCACGCGTCGAACCCGATCTCCCGCGCGCGCTGCTTGATGTCAGTGGAGCTCAGCACGCTTGCACCGTGCCAGAGAGACCACGAAGGCACGAAGCGAATCACGAAGAGCACGAAGGTCGCTATTGGGATTCACGTGTGACACCGCCAAGAGATTTGTTCGTGCGGCCTTCGTCCCTTCGTGTCTTCGTGGTCTCTTCCTACTGCTTCTTCACGAGCTGCCGCAGCACGTACGGAAGGATCCCGCCGTGCGAATACGCAGTCAGCTCTTCTGGTGTGTCGATGCGGACCGCGGCGGTAAAGCGCTTCGCCGCGCCGTTCTCGGCCGTTGCTCTGACGGTCACGGTCGAACGCGGCTTCAGCTCGTCGGCGGCCTCGATCGCGAATTGCTCACGACCGGTGAGGCCATGCGCGGCGACGCTTTCGCCGTTCACGAATTGCAGCGGCAGGACGCCCATGTTGACGAGATTGCTCCGGTGGATGCGCTCGAAGCTCTCCGCGAGCACCGCCTTCACCCCGAGGAGCATCGTCCCTTTCGCCGCCCAGTCGCGCGACGAGCCGGACCCGTATTCCTTGCCGGCCAGGATGATCAGCGGGACGCCTGCTTCCTGATACTTCACGGCGGCGTCGTAGATGGACATCACCTCGTCGCCCGGCAGGTAGACGGTGACACCGCCTTCGACACCGGGAACCATCTGATTCTTGATGCGCACGTTCGCGAACGTGCCGCGCATCATCACCTCGTGGTTGCCGCGTCGGGCACCGTAGGAGTTGAACTCCTTCGGAGCAACGCCGTTGGCAATGAGGTACTTGCCCGCCGGGCTGTCCACCTTGATGCTGCCGGCCGGCGAGATGTGATCCGTGGTGATGCTGTCGCCGAGCACGGCCAGTGCGCGCGCGCCGGTCAGGTCCTTCCTGGACGGCGGCGTGAGTGACAGGTTCTCCAGGAACGGCGGCTTCCGGATGTAGGTCGAATCGCCCTCCCAATCGAACCGATCGCCAGTCGGCACCGGCAGCTTCTTCCACCGCTCATCACCGTCGAAGACGCTCGCATACTGCCGGCGGAAGGCCTCGGCCGTGACGCTCGACAGCATCGCCTGCTGAATCTCGTGCTGCGCCGGCCAGATGTCCTTCAGGTAGACCGGCTGCCCGTCCTTGCCTTGGCCCAGCGGCTCGGTGGTCACGTCGACGTTCATCGATCCGGCCAGCGCGTAAGCGACGACCAGCGGCGGCGATGCCAGGTAATTCGCCCTCACGTCCTGCTGAATGCGGCCCTCGAAGTTGCGGTTGCCGCTCAGCACCGCCGCCACCACGAGACCGCGCTCGCGGACCTCCGCGGCGATCTCGTCGGGCAGCGGCCCGCTGTTCCCGATGCACGTGGTGCAGCCGTATCCCACGAGGTTGAACCCGAGCTGATCGAGATAGGGCTGCAGTCCCGAACGCGACAGGTAGTCGGTGACCACCTTCGATCCCGGTGCAAGCGACGTCTTGACCCACGGCTTGCGCTGCAGCCCCTTCTCCACCGCCTTCTTCGCAATCAACCCGGCGCCGATCATCACGCTCGGATTGGAAGTGTTGGTGCAGCTGGTGATCGCCGCGATCACCACCGAGCCGTGTTCGAGCTGGGTCTCGGTGGCCACAGCGGTGCCACCGCCGGCAGCGAGCTTGACGCCTTTCTTGAGTTCGTCGAGCGAACCGGCGAACGAGCGCTTGGCGTTCGAAAGCGAGACGCGATCCTGCGGGCGTCGCGGGCCGGCCAGGCTCGGTTCCACGGTCCCGAGATCCAGTTCCATCGTCTCGCTGTAGACCGCGTCGGGCGAGCTCTCGGTGCGGAACATTCCCTGGGCGCGGGCGTAGGCTTCGACGAGCGCAACCTGCTTGTCGTCGCGTCCGGTGAGCCGCAGGTACTCCAGCGTCATCTCGTCGATCGGGAAGATCGCAACCGTGGCGCCGTACTCAGGGCACATGTTGCCGAGCGTGACGCGGTCGGCAATCGTCAGGTGCGCAAGGCCCGGCCCGTAGAACTCGACGAACTTGCCGACGACCCCCTTCTTGCGCAACGCCTCGGTGATCGTCAGGACGAGATCCGTTGCCGTCGCGCCTTCGGGCAGTGTGCCGGTGAGCCGGTAGCCGAGCACCGGCGGGATCAGCATCGAGCTCGGCTGGCCGAGCATCGCCGCCTCAGCCTCGATCCCACCCACGCCCCATCCGACAACGCCGAGGCCGTTGACCATCGTCGTGTGCGAGTCGGTGCCGAACACCGTGTCGGGATATGCGACGACGCTGCCGTCCTGCTCGTCGCGGCAGACGACCCTGGCCAGATACTCGATGTTCACCTGGTGCACGATCCCGGTTTCGGGCGGCACGACGCGGAAGTTCCGGAACGCGGTCTGTCCCCAACGCAGGAAGACATATCGCTCTCGGTTGCGGTGGTATTCGAGGTCGCCGTTCAGCGCGAGCGCATCGGCGGTGCCGAAGTGATCGACCTGCACCGAGTGGTCGATGACGAGCTCGACCGGCTGCAGCGGGTTGACCTTGTCCGGGTCGCCGGCCAGCGCGACGATGCCGTCGCGCATTGCCGCAAGATCGACCACGCAGGGGACGCCGGTGAAATCCTGCAGCAGCACCCGCGCCGGCATGAAGGAGATCTCTTTCTCGCCGGGAGTCCGCGGATCCCACGAGGCCAGGGCGCGAATATCGGCGCTCTTGACGAACCCTCCGTCCTCGCGCCGCAGCAGGTTCTCGAGCAGGATCTTGAGCGAGTACGGCAGGCGCTCGACCCCGGGAAAGCCCGCGACGGATAGCGCGGCCAGGCGGTAGTACTGAACGGTCTCGCCGCTGGCGGTCAGGGCGGCGCGTGTCTTGAACGAGTCGAGGCTGGACATGGTGATCCAAAGGATCATATCAAGGAAGCCCCTCTGACCGGAGCGCTCGGGGCGTCACCGCCAGCTGCACGAGTCCAAGGCACCAGTCCACCGCAAACGCCAGCAGCGCGGCCGGAATCGCGCCCGAGAGAATCATGCGCGCATCCGACAGGGCCAGGCCGGCAACAATCGGATCGCCCAGCCCGCCGGCGCCGATGAGCGCAGCGAGCGTCGCGGTGCCGACGTTCAGGACCGCGGCCGTGCGAACACCAGCCATGATCACCGGCGTCGCCAGCGGCAGGCGCACGTGCCACAGCACTTGGCGAGAGGTCATGCCGAGCGCCTCGGCAGCCGCGGCCGCGCCGCTGTCGGCGGCCAGGATGCCGGCAACGGTGTTCTGGACGATCGGATAGAGGGCGTACAGGAACAGCGCCACGAGGGCGGGCACGACGCCGATGCCGAGCAGCGGCAGGAGGAACGCGAGCAGCGCCAGGCCGGGGATCGTCTGGAGCACGCCGACACCGCGCACCACCGCCGGTGCCGCCGTCGATCGCGATACCGCCAGGCCGAGCGGGACGGCGACCGCAACCGCGAGCAGCAGCGACACTCCCGCCAGCATCAGGTGACGGACGGTCAAGCGTCCGATCTCGGCGCGTCGATCCCACAAGTAGGTCCAGAGGCTCGATGCCGAGGCGCCGCTGGCCCTGCCGTCCGCCGCCGTGTCCGGGCTGCTCGCCGCGGCGAGCAGCCCGAGCTCGTTCAACGCGTCGTGGGCAACGCGTCCGATCTCCTGGCCGTTCACTTCCAATCGCTCGTTCCACCGCCGCATGCGGAGCACGTCGATTCGGCCGCTCAGTTCGGTGAGCGCGGCAATTGCCGATGGCTGCTCCCGCGCGATCGCGCCACGCACCAGTGCCGCCGCATCGTACGGGGGAAAGAAGTGGCGGTCGTCCTGCAGTACGGTGATCGGATAGCGGGCCAGCAGGCCATCGGTCGAGTAGGCGTCGATCACATCAACCGATCCGGACATCAACGCCTGATACTTCACCGCCGGTGAAAGGGCGTTGACGCTGCGCGGCGCCAGACCATAAGCGGCGCTCAGACCCGGAAGACCATCCTGCCGGCCGATGAAGTCGGCGGTGAATCCGGCGCGCAGCTCGCGGCTGACGCGGGCGAAATCGCTCAAGGTCCGCAGTCCGAGGCGCTCGGCGGTCTCGGTCCGAACCGACATCGCGTAGGTGTTCTCGAACCCGAGCGGCGGCAGCCAGCTGACGTCGAACCGCGCACGGAACTGGCGCGAGACGATGTCGAACACCCGCGAGGCGTCCGGTTCCGGCGTGCCGTTCAGGATCACGAGCAAGCCCGCGCCGGTGTATTCGGGATAGACGTCGATCGCCCCCTGCTGCAGGGCCGGGAAGATGATGTCAGTGCCACCCAGGCCCAGACGTCGCACCACCCGATGCCCGCGGGCCTCGAGCAGCTGGGCGAACAACTCGGCCAGGAGGTAGCTCTCGCCGAACGGCTTCGAGCCGATCGCGATCGGCCGGCCGTTTTCGGGAGCCGCACCAGCCGGCTGCGCCATCGCCGAACTCGCGATGACTAGCGCGGCCAGGACCGCGCCGGCGGCAAGCGGGCGGGCGCCGTTCATCGTCCCTCCTCAGGACGAAGGTGCGCGCGCTCGAGCAACTGCTGCACGTACGCCGTCGCTGGGGCGCCGACCAGCGTGGCCGGCGCGGCGTCCTGCTCGATGCGCCCGGCTCTCATCACCGCGATCCGATCGGCGAGCAGATACGCCTCGTGCAGGTCGTGGGTGACGAGCAGCGCCGCTATGCCCGTCCGCTGGCGAAGGCCGGCAAACATCTGCTGCAGGTCGCTGCGGGTAATCGCATCGAGCGCGCCGAACGGCTCGTCGAGCAGCACGATTCGCGGGCTCGCAGCCAGCGCCCGGGCCATCGCCACGCGCTGGCGCTGGCCGCCCGACAGCTGGTGCGGCCAGCGGTCGCCGAACTGCCCGGCCGGCAGGCCGACGAGCTCGAGCGCGCCATTGGCGGCGGCGTCGGCGTCGGCTCGCGCCTCGAGCCATGGCACCAGCGACGCATTCCGTCGTACCGACCAGTGCGGCAGAAGACCGCCGTCCTGCGGCACGTACCCGATGCGTCGTCTCAGGGCGACGGTGTCGAGGTCCCGCACGTCCTGTCCGTCCACGCGGATCGTCCCGCCGTCCGGCTCGGTCACGCGATTGAACGTGCGGAGCAGCGTCGACTTGCCGCTTCCGCTCTCGCCGACGAGCGCCACGCATTCACGGGCCTGCACGTCGAGCGACACGCCGTCCAGCGCAGTAACCGCGCCGAACCGGCGGACGACGTTGGAGGCGGAGAGAACGGGGTGGGACATGGCGAGGTTCTCGGGGTTCTCGGGAGTTCGCGGGGTTCTCGAGGTTCGCGGGTTCACGGGGTTGGCCAGACTCTCGATGTTCTTATGGACACCGGTTCTGGCTCCGGTTCAAACTCCTATCTCCTATCTCCTGTCTCCTACTCGCGATCAGAACTCAAAGAATGCCAATGCGGTGAAGCCGGGCCCGACGCGCGTTTTCGACTCGAACTCCACGCCGTCGAGTCGCCACTGCAGGCGGCCATCAGCCCGGATGCCGAACGCGCTTCTGGTACCGTCGCCGCCGCGCAGCCAGTAGCGGATTCCGGCGCCCGCATAGTAAACGCTCCCGTGTTCGACGAGCGTCCGCTCCTGATACAGCTGCCGAAGATACCCGCCGCCTCCGATCACGAACGGGCGGGCCCGTGTCCCGAACTTGAAGCGCGGCAGCTGCCAGAGGGCAGCGGCGTCGAACACGTACTGCGACAACCGCTCAGCATCGATTGTGACCGCCAGCGCCTCGGCGTCCTGCGAGAGGCTGGTGGTGATGCCAGGCCGTTGATAAGACACGCCGAACTCCACGGTGACGTTCCGGGTCACCGCGAAGCCGATCCGCCCCGTGACGCCGGCGCTCGCGTCCACAGACGACTCCGCGTGGAAGAACGTGAACGGTGGCGCCGTCGGCCCGACCGCGTTGCCGCGAAGTTCCACCGTGCGGTCCCCGATCGCGTATCCGCCGGACCAGAGCAGACCCGCGCTGACGGTGACGTGGTGCGGAACCGGCGACGGCACGTCCGCCGATTGCGCAGACAGCGCGGGAGACGCCCCGATGACGCACGCCGATATAACCGGCAGGAGCGCGGCAATTTGAGGGCGGCGCCTCACTTCGGAACCACCTGTATCTCGATCGAGGCAGACGATCCGCCGGCCGGAGCGACCGCGAAACGACTGGCAAACGCGGCCCGGAAATCGACGTCGACATTCCCGGACAGGAAGCTCTCCACGTCCGCATCGTCGAGCGGTTCGACCCGCAGCACGTGGGGGCCCGGGTCCAGGCCAGCGATCACGAACGAGCCATCGCTTGCGAGCGTGAACCCAGCAACCATGCGACCCGTTTCGAGATTGACGGCAAGGACATGCGCGCCGTACACGCCGCGTCCGCTTTTCGTCACCCGCCCGACGATGCTTCCGCTCGGCAGCGAGCCGTCTCCGTAGAGGTCCTGGGCGCCGGCCATGTCGTCGGACTGGAGCACCCGATCGGCCGTGGCGCCGGGCGACAGCGCGATCGGAAACATCACCGCGCCGGAGCCGAGGACGCGACGGCCGCCGGTTGGGCTCGGTTCCGTTTCACCAATCGCCGAGTGCCCGAGCCCGATGAAGTGACCGAGCTCGTGGAGCACGACCGACTCGAGATCGACGCGCCCGGATTCGCCCTGCGGCGCCACCGACCACGGAAATCGGGTGTTGAAGAAGATGTCCGCCTCGACGAGCGCTCCGGTGTCGGCATCGAGCAACAGGCTCGTCGAGCCCAGCACGCGGTCGAGGTCAGGCCGATCGAGGAAGCCGATCGTGTTGCGCCCATCGAGGCCGGCCGGCGCGGCCGCTGTGAACCCCTGATCTTCGAACCGCAGCCGGACGCCCGGCACCGCCTGCCAAGTCGCCGCCGCCCGGCCCACCGCGGCGCGGAAATCGGCAGCGCTGACGCCTGCGATGTCACGTTCGTTCAGGAAGTAGCGAACCGACCCGTCCGGCCAGCGCACGTCCACGGTCTCGTTTCCGACCTGGACGCCGAACTTCAGATAGGCATGAACAGGAGCGGCCGTGACGAGCGCTGCCATCACCAGCACCCACGATGCCATTCGGTGCTTCATCGCGCTGCCTCGGCATTGCGAACCGC
This sequence comes from uncultured Acidobacteriota bacterium, assembly GCA_963709325.1. Taxonomy (GTDB): domain Bacteria; phylum Acidobacteriota; class Vicinamibacteria; order Vicinamibacterales; family UBA2999; genus VFZN01. The sequence continues at coordinate 641,572 of CAVPVV010000004.1, forward strand.
CGCGGCAAACGCGGCCAGCGACAAGGCCCGGCGTGACGGGTCGCCGCGGGGCGTTGGCGGCGTCGTCGCCTCGATCACTGGCGGAACCACCAGCGTCGCCCCGTTGGCGGTGTCGGTGCGCAGCCGATACACGCCTTGCGACGTCCCGGTGATCACCGGGATCGACGGGCCGCTCGTTTTCAGGAACAACATGACGCGATCGCCTTCAGCGAAGCGCGGCGCCCCCGGAATGATATTGACGAACCCGCCAGCCCGGCCCCCCGGCACCCGCACGGTGATCTGATCGCCGAGATCGCCCTTCAGATAGCTCGCGACCTCCACGACCACGAGACTCTCGATCCCATGGCGGTCGGATGTCCACTGGCCGCGCACCTCGGCCACCCGGCCGTGAACGACCACGCTGGATTCCTGGACGAGCTCAACGAACGACAGCGGCTTGACGGTGAGTGCGGAGAGCGGTGCGCCGAGCGCCACGAGACACGCGATAACGAAGCCACGCATGTTCCGAATAGTAACTGCTGGTTGCGACGGTGCGACAGGTGCGACGCGTGCGTACCGTCGCACTAGCCCCGCCGCTGCCGGGCCAGTTCGAGCACCGCAGCGGCCGCGCGAGCGCTGGCGCCGGGGCCGCCGAGGGCGGCTTTTACCGCCGCGAGCTCGCGGATCATTTCCCCGCGCCTGGCAGCGTCGGTCAGCAACGCCACCGCTTCGTCGGCGACCGCCGCAGGCGTGCACGCATCCTGGATCAGCTCCGTCACCACCCGACGGCCCGCAATGAGGTTCACCATCGCGTACATGTCTACGCGCGCCAGCGGCTTGCCGAGGGCGTAGGTCAGCGGCGACAGCCGATAGAGCACGACCATCGGCTTGCCGTGCATCGCGGTCTGCACCGTCGCCGTCCCCGACGCAGTCAGGACCACGTCGCTCACGCTGAGCACGTCGTCAGTCCGTCCTTCGATGAGCCGGCCAGCCGGCGCGCCCAGCGGTGCGAACAACGCGTCGTCCAGGTGAGGCGCCCGGGCAACGATGAACTGCACCGGTGGCACACGCGTAGCGATCCTGCCCGCCGCCTGGCCGAGCACCGGCGCCAGCCGTGTCAGCTCGTTCGGCCGGCTGCCCGGCAGCAATGCCACGACAGGGCGTGAAGCGTCGAGCCGAAACTCGCGCAGGAGCGAGGCGCGATCGCCGCTCGGCGTCGTCATCTCGAGCAGCGGGTGTCCGACGAATCGGACGTCGACGCCGGCGCGTTCGTACAAGGCCTGCTCGAACGGGAAGATCACCAGCACGAGGTCTACCAGCGCCTTCATGATCTTCATCCGTCCGGGGCGCCAGGCCCAGAGCTGCGGGCTGATGTAATAGACGATCGGGATCCCGAGCGCCTTCACCGACTTCATCAACCGGAAGTTGAAGTCGGGATAGTCCACGAGCACCAGGACGTCGGGGCGCTCTCGCCGCGCCGCCTCGACGAGTTGCCGGTAGGTTGCCCACGACTTGGGGAGAACTTTCAGGACCTCGGCGAGTCCTGTCACCGTCTGGCCGCGGAAGTCGGCGACGAGGCGTGCTCCCGCTGCCGCCAGGCGCTCCCCGCCGAGGCCGAACGCCTCGATTCCGGGCTCGAGGACGCGGAGCGCGCTAACGAGGGCGCCGGCGTAGAGATCGCCGGACGGCTCGCCGCACGACAGCATCACCTTCACGGCTTCTTGAAGTCCGCGGCGAGGATGTCGAGCTTGTCGATCGGGATGCGCTCGTAGTCACCAAAGCCCACGCCTTTCAACGTGCCGATGAACTGTTCGGCGTTGCCGACGAGCACCACTGCGAGGCGATCCGGGTGAATGAAAAACCGCGCGACCCGTTGGATATCTTGCGGTGCGACACGCATCACCCGATCGCGGTACTTGGGCAGCTCCTCTACTGACAACTCGTAGAACAGCTGGTTCAGCACCTGGGTGGCGATCTGGTCCGGCGTCTCGATGGTGAGCGGGAAATGCCCGACCGCGTAGTCCTGGGCCGCCTCGAGCTCCGACTCGCCGACCTTCTCGCGCTGCAGGCGCGAGAACTCGTCGGCGATGACTCGCAGCGCCTCGGCGGTGTTCGCGGTCTGCGTGTCGGTCTCGGCGACGATCGCCCCAGCGAACTTGTAGCCATCGAGATCCGCCGACGCTCCGTAGGTGAGCTGGCGCTGGCTCCGCAGCACCTGCTGCAGCCGGTTCGCGCCTTCCCCTCCAAGAATCTTCACGGCCTGGTCGAGCGTCTCGAAGTCGCTGTGCTTGCGCGCCACGCCGAGCTGGCCGACGCGGATCTCGGTCTGCACCGAATCCGGCCGATCGACGACGATGACCCGCTTGGTCGGTTCGGGCGGCTCGACCGGATTGAACGGTGGAAGCTCGGCGGACGCCCAATCGCCGAAAAACTTCTCGATGCCGGCCATCGCATCGGCGGCGGTGATGTCGCCGACGACCGCGACGAGCGCGTTGTTGGGCACGAAGTAGCGCTTGTGAAAATCGACGAAGTCGGCGCGGGTCAGCGCCTGCAGCGATTCGGCGGTGCCGCTGCCCGGCATGCCGTAGGGATGGAACCCGAAGATCAGCCGATCGATGACCAGCCCCGCCACCGACTCTGGATCGTCGGCAGCCACTTTCAGCGACGACAGCGCCTGCTGTTTCTGGCGATCGATCTCGGGCTGAAGAAAGGTCGGCCTGCGAACGACGTCCGACATCAGGGCGAGCCCGGCCTGGTACTCGTCCTTCATGACAATCGTGTTGACGAAGCTGAGGTCGGTGCCCGCCCCGGTTCCGAGGAGCCCGCCCATGTAGTCGATGTCGTCCGCAATCTGCTGCGCTGAACGCGTGCCTGCCCCCTGATCGAGCAGCGTCGCCGTGAGCATCGCCAGCCCCAGCTTGCCCTTCGGGTCCTGCGCCGCCCCGGCACGGACGATCATCCGGACGCTGACTGCCGGCTGCTCGTTCTGCGTGACGAGGACGAGGGTCAGGCCGTTGCCGAGTTTCTTGATCTCGAACGGCGGAAAGGTGACCGGCCGCGGCTGCAGCGGGCGTGGCGGGAACTCGCGGGACAGGGGCGGCGCGGCCGCCGATTGCGCGGCGGCCAGCCCGGCGGCGGCGAGCAGGATGCCAGTCGCGAGAACCGCGGCCTTCACTTGTACTCCTCCGGTCCCCTCGATCCCGAGCCCTTCGGCATGATGTGAATGACCACGCGGCTCTCGGGCATCAAGTACGTCTTTGCGACCCGCTGGACGTCGGCGAGCGTGATGTTCTGAAAGATGTCGAACTCCCCATCTGCCGTGGTGATGTCGGCGTGCAGCACTTCCGCGTGCGCCAGGATAGTGGCCTTCTGCTGCACGGTTTCGCGGCCGAGGATGTAGTCGCGCGCGAACTGGTTCTTGGCGCGCTGCAGCTCCCGCTCGGTGATCCCCTCCGTCTTCATCTTGTCGAGCTCGGCGATCAGCGCCTTCTCCACCGCGGCCGGGGACTGGCCGGGATTGACGATCGCGACCGTATAGAGCAGGTTCGGGTGCTCGATCAGGTTGGCCTGGCCGAATGCGGTGAGCGCCTGCCCCGATTCGTAGACCAGCTTCTGATAGATCCGCGAGCTGTTGCCGTCGGATAGCACCTTGCCGAGGATGTGGAGCGGATACGAGTCCGGATGCCCGTCGTAGGTGATGTGGTGGGCGACGACCACCGCCGGCAGCGGCACCGGCTCCTCGACGGTGACGCGCTTCTCCTGCTTCTGCGGCGGCTCCTTGGGGATGTCGCGCGGAACCGGTCTGGTCGCCTTCGGCACGCGCCCGAGGTATTGATTGACCAGGCCTGTCGCTTCGGCCATGTCGAAGTCGCCCGAGATGACCGTGGTGACGTTGGACGGGACGTAGTAGGTGGCGTAGAAGTCCCGGACGTCCGCGATCGTGGCAGCGTTGAGGTCTTCCATGCTCCCGATTACCGGGTGCCGGTAGGGGTGAGTCGTGAACGCGTGCTCGTAGATGATCTCGTTGAGGCGGCCGTAGGGCTGGTTCTCGATCCGCATCCGCCGCTCTTCCTTGACGACCTCGCGCTCGCGCACGAAGGTGTCCTGGTCGATGCGCAGCGTGGCCATCCGGTCCCCTTCCATCCAGAGCACGAGTGGCAGGAAATGGGCCGGCACGGTCTGCCAGAACACGGTCGTGTCTTCGTTCGTGTAGGCGTTGGCCTGTCCCCCGACCGAAGCCACGATCGACGTGTGCTGCTCGGGTTCGACGTTGCGCGAGCCCTTGAACATCAAGTGCTCGAAGAGATGCGCAAAGCCGGTCCGGCCCGGCTTCTCGTCCTTCGATCCGACGTGATACCAGAGCTGCACGTTGACGATGGGCGTGGAGCGATCCTGGTTGAGGACGACCGTCAGCCCATTCGGCAGCTGGATCCGTTCATATACGAACTTCGGCGGACGCGAGGCCGCCTCGGGCCTCGCGCTCCAGACGACGGCGGCCGCGATCACCGCGACGCCCGCTTTCACCCACGTGCGCATGCGAGTACGCTCCACTACTGCCGCTCGAGCGCCTCGAGGCGCCGTTCGAGTTCCTTTAGCCGTTTGCGCATCTCGGGCAGGTTGCGAAACACCGCCGAGGCCTTGCGCCATTCCAGGTTGCCGATTGCCGGGTAGCCCGACACGAAGGCGCCGGCGTCCACCGAATTCGTGATTCCCGACTGGCCGATCGCCCTGACGCCATCACCAAGTGTGAGATGGCCGCCCACTCCAACCTGCCCGCCGAGCACCACCGCGCTTCCGATCCTGGTGCTCCCCGCGATCCCGACCTGCGCTGCGAGCAGCACGTTCTGTCCGAGCACCACGCCGTGTGCGATCTGCACCAGGTTGTCGATCTTCGTGCCGGCGCCAATCCGAGTTTCTCCAACCGCCGGCCGATCGATGGTCGTGTTGGCGCCGATCTCCACGTCGTCCTCGATCACCACCGGCGCGACCTGCGGAATCTTCACGTGCGTGCCGTCCTTGCGCGTCGCGAAGCCGTAGCCGTCGCTGCCGATGACGGCGCCGTTCTGCACGATCACGCGATCGCCGAGCCGGCACCGCTCGCGGATTGAGACGTGCGCGTGGACAACACAGTCGGCGCCGAGGTTCGTCCCGGGACCAATTACCGCGTGCGGGTGCACGATGGTGCGGGCGCCGATCCGGGCCTTCCCCGCAACTACGGCAAAAGGCCCGATCGAGGCTGACGCGTCCACCTCGGCATCGTCAGCGACCGAGGCCAGCGGATGCACTCCGGCAGCGGGGCGCTCGATCGGCATCAGCAGCGCCGCGGCGCGTGCGAGGGCGACATACGGCTCGTCGCTTCGAATCACCGCGCAGGGCGCGCCATCGATGCCAGGCGCGGCAATGACGGCGCTGGCGCGAGTACCGGCCAGGGCTCGCGCGTATTTCATGTTGCTCAGGAACGTGAGATCGCCGGGACCAGCCGCCTCGATCGTGGCCACCCGCACCAGGTTCAGGCTGCCGTCGCCTTCGAACGGGCAGCCGAGTGCGGCGGCCAGGTCGGCTAGCGTCACGGGTTCGAGAATATCATGCGGGTGCCGCGCACATCCGCTCCACGAAGAGCGCCAGCCGGCGCAGCCGCAAGCGTTCCGCAGCCTCGTGAATCAGGTGAAATCGCTCGGGCGGCGGGCACTCGACGGCGCGGCCGATGGCGGTGAGCACATCGCTCGGCAAGACAGACCAGCGGACCTCCTGCAGCCCGCGCCGTGCGCCGCGATACGCGAGGAAGTGGCCGACGACCGTGAACGTGAAGAGGTAGCCGAGCACGTTCGGGCCCGGTACGACCACGAGCGGGATCGAGACGAGCAGGCCGAGGGTGTGGACGATCAGTCGTCGGAAGTGACTGTCGGCGTCCTTCTGCAGGCTGAGGCGGAAGAGCCGCAACCCGTCGTTCTGATCGAGGTCGTCGGGCACGTACAGATTGGCCGCGTCGGCGCTGCGCAGCCGCCACAGCAGCCGCTGCTCGGCCACGCGTTCCGCGACGAACCCCATCACGCGGTGCTGCAGCCGGCCGAGAAAGGTCTCCGGCACGGCGTGGGTCCGCTCGTGCCGCTGCTCTTCGGCCTCGCGCACCATCTGCGAAAAGCGCGTGCTCATCCGCGCGAAGACGCCGCGGGCCGCCACGTCGTCGGCGGTGTCGGGCTCGTCTTCCTGCTCGTAATAGGGCTCGAACCGCGTCTTGCCGAGCGGGATGAAATAGACGTTCACGATCCTATGGACGACGAATGCGGCGCGGGGTTCTGGGCAGTTCGGTCGGGACGTTCGGGCGGCCGGCCTGCTCCCATGCGCCTGCGATCACCGACGCGACCGCGGTAATCGACTCGTTCAGCCGCTTCTGCATCACCGGCAGTTGGGCCGTCCCGAACGCAGCGAAATACCCGTCATCGTAGAACTCGCGACCGGCGGCAGCGCTGCGATCGGCGTCGAGCACGCCGGCCGCCAGCCGGTTGGACGCCAGCAACGTGTCGAACATGAAATCGCGCGGTCGCGACACCGGCGTCGCCGCGGCCGGCGCGAACACGATCTGGGCCTGGTTGCGCTCGAACAGCTCCGCCTCCCAGCGGCTGTGCAGCCCGTTCTGCCCGGTCAGCTGCCCGTCGTAGTTCACGACCGCGTGCAGCGGCACGTGACCATCAGCGACGTAGTGCGCCAGGATGGCGGTGAAGTAGGCGATGTTGTCCAGCACGTACCCGGGCGGATCCTGACGCTTCAGTGATTCGAACGAGCGCTGCAACTGCCCGTAAAACTCCTGCACCCGCCACGGCAGCAATCCCTGTTGGGAGATGAACTCGCGGCCGAACTTCTGGACCGCGGCATCGTAATCGCGAGGCAGGCCCTCGAACGGAAAGGGGCCGAACGCCTGATGATCGAGATCCACGAAGTGATTGGGCGGTTCGGAGTCGAAGCCGGCGGTCCGCCAAAGATCCGGATCGATCGCGTGCTCGACGATATACGCGCGCTGCTTTTCGAACAGCGGCCGCAGCGCCTCGGGCAGAAGCGCGATGGCCCGGTCGGCGATTGCCTTGTGGGCGGCAAATCCCCACGCAAAAGATGAGGTCGGCACCGACAGGCACAGCCCGACCAGCAGCAGTACGCGCATGACGCAATTCTACCGTTGTGAAATGTCGAGGCCGAGCAGTGCCCAGCCGATGCGCGCACTGGCGTCGGAATAGCGGTAGTCGTTGAGGAGGACGCGCGGCGGGCTGGTGGTCCGATCGACCACCACGAACGGAAAGCGCGACCATTGCAGGTAGGCCTGAGCGCGCGGAGCGGCCAGGGCGCCAGCTACCTCCGGTTGGCTCAACCCCTTGTCCACGCCGTAGCCGGCCGGACGGAAGTGCGGCGACGGCTCGAACCAGACAGTGCCCTTTTCGTAGCGATCCCCGGTGTCCACCAGTACCTCGCGCCGAAACGGATTGACTGGAACCGGCGTGACCATGAATCGCGTGCCGGGGTCGCGTCCGGCGCGCACCAGGCCATCGCGAACGGCGGCCTCGGCCCAGCGCGTGGATCCGAACATGGCCAGCATGTAGACCGCCGCCAGCAGCAGCGCCCAGCGAGCCGGCCGTGCCGAATCGGGCCGCCGGCGTCGCGCCAGGTCGGATGCCAGCCAGACGCCCGCCAAGAGGATCCCCCACAGCCACGGATCGACGATGTAGAGCGCGTCGCCGTAGAACCAGCGGTCCGAGAACGGCTTGAGCAGGCGGACGCCGTAGCTGTTCAGCCAGTCCAGGAGGATGTGTGAATAGAGGCCGACGTAAGCAAGAAGCAGGAGCGGCCTGAAGGCGGGCCTATTGCCGGTCGAGCGCTGCCCGATTGCCCAGACGACCCCAGCCAAGGCGAGCGGGAGCGTCGCCTGCGCCAGCACGCCGTGCGTCCAGCCGCGGCGAAACGACATCGGCAGCGTGTCCGTCAGGAAGACCGCGACATCAACGTCCGGCAGGTTGGCGGCCACCATCAAGGTGGCCATGCCCCAGCGTGTCTTGTCCGCCAGGCCTGCCTTGCCGAGCGCCGCTCCTGTCAAGGTGTGACAGAGGTTGTCCATCGTTCGAGTCCGCGTCAGGAGCGCTTCGCGCTGACAGCGTCTTCCCTCAAGTCCTTCCGCAGTACTTTGCCGACCGGCGACTTCGGCAGCTCGTCGCGGAAGATCACCAGCTTCGGCACCTTGTAGGGCGTCAGCGACTGGCGGCAGTAGTCGCGAATCTGTTCCACCGTCACGCCGCGATCCTTGCGTATCACGTAGGCCACGACCCACTCGCCAGTGTCTTCGTCAGGCACTCCCACCACGGCGCAATCCTGGATGCCAGGATGCGACGCGATCACCGCCTCGACCTCGTTCGGGTAGACGTTGAAGCCGCTGACCAGAATCATGTCTTTCTTGCGATCGACGATGAAGACGTAGCCTTCCTCGTCCATCTGGGCAACGTCGCCGGTGTAGAGCCAGCCGTCGCGGATGGCGCGCGCGGTCTCGTCGGGGCGCTGCCAGTAGCCGGCCATCACCTGCGGGCCGCGCACGATCAGCTCGCCCGCTTCCCCACTCGGCACATCCCGCCCCTCGTCGTCCACGATCCGGACATCGGTGCCCGGAATCGGCACGCCGATCGAGGCACGCTTGACGCGGTGAAATGGATTCAGCGTCACGACCGGTGACGTCTCGGTCAAACCGTAACCCTGATAGATCGGCGTCTTCGTGACCTGCTCCCACCGTTCGCCGACTGCCGGCACCAGCGCCATGCCGCCGGCCACCGATCCGTGGAAGCTCCAGGAGGGCCGATCAACGAACCACTTCTCGTGCATGAGCCCGGCAAACAGCGTGTTGACGCCGGTGAACCAGGTCACGGGCTCGGTCTCGAACACCGTGCGCAGGTTCGTGAGGGGACGCGGGCTCGGGGCGAGGATGTCGCGCCCGCCGGTGACGAAGAACAGCATCAGGTTCGCGGTGAACGCGAAGATGTGGTACAGCGGCAGCGCCGTCAGCATCACCTCCTCGCCGATGCGCAGCCATGGCCGCCACGCCTGCAGACACTGGTCTATGTTGGCGAGCAGGTTGCCGTGAGTCAGCATCGCGCCCTTGGCGACACCCGTCGTCCCGCCGGTGTATTGGAGCGCGGCGAGCGTGGCCGGTGTCAGGCTCTGCGCGTAAACGAGTGGATCGGCCCCGGTGTCGATGCGCGCCTGTCCCTCGCGCAGGGCGCGCGCAAAGGACACGTGCGCGAAGTCGATCCGCGGAATCATCTTTCGGACGTACTTCTGGACGCCCCACACGAGCCATCGCTTGAGCGGCGGCAGCAGGTCCGAGATCGACACGACCACGACGCTCCTGATCGACGTCTTCGGAAGCACCTGCTTCACCTTCTCCGAGAAGAGGTCGATGGTGATCAGCCCGACCGAGCCGCTGTCGGAGAACTGGTGGGCCATCTCCGGAGGCGTGTAGAGCGGATTGGTGTTGACCATCACCAGGCCCGCCTTCAGCGCGGCAAAGACGGCGATCGGGTACGGCAGGCAGTTCGGCATCTGGATGGCGATGCGATCCCCGGCGTTGAACCGGGCGACCTCGCGGAGGTAGACGGCGAACTGGTCGGACAGGCGATCGACCTCGGCAAACGTGAGGTCGCCCTGCGATCCGTTGGGCAGTCCAAGTGTGAACGCCCGCTTCGGCGCAAAGCGCGAGGCCGCGTCGCGAATGAGCGCCGGCAGATGCGGGTGCGCACACGGCGGCAGGTCCTTCGCCGTGTCGGGGTGATAGAACGCGGTCCAGTGGCGAGGCGCTGGCACGTGGACAAATTACAGGGGGTTCGACTCGCCTGTGAAGGAAAAACCGGCGATGATGGGATCGATGTCCCTGTTTCGTGCCGTTCTAATCACCTGCCCTCGCCGTTTCCGCCGCCTCATGCAGCAAGTCGGACAGCGGCGATACACCGACTTCCCCGACCAATCCGAACGCTATCTCTTACACCGTGCTCGGCGCCAGCGACGGCATCGGCGTCGGCGGCTCGATCGTCTGCGCGCCGCTCGATCTCGGATGCGAAAACGGCACCGGCTACGCGCAGACCATCCGGCGGCGTTTCCAGGCGGACGGGCGCACTGTCAGCTACTTGAACCTGTCCATCCCCGGATACGTGCTCTCACGTGCGATCGCCGATCTCGCCGTCTCGATCGGACGCCCGGACCCAGGCACATTCATCGAGCGCTATCCGGCGTTCGTGCCGCCGGGCACGACGCACGTGACGATATTTGCGGGCGGCAACGACGCCAACGTCATCGGGTCGGCGGTCAGCGCCGGCCAGGGCGCGCCCGACATCCGCGGCTACGTCGATGGACAGGTTCGTCAGTGGGGCAGCGATCTGGCCGAGTTCGTCAGTCGCGTGCGCAGCCGGTCGTCCACCGCGCGGATCGTCGCCTACAACCTGCCGAACCTGGGCGCCGCACCGTACATGGCGGGCCGCACCGTCCAGGAGCGCAGCATCATGCAGCGCATCGCCACCGGCCTCACCGACCAGATCAACAGCCTCACGAACCGCGGCGTCATCGTCATCGACCTGATGTGCGATCCGCGCCTCGCGCAGCCGGCCACGTATTCCTCCGACGGCTTCCACCCGAGCGACGCCGGCTACGCGATCATGGCCGACCTCGGTTACGCGGCACTGACCAGTGGCTCCGCCCCCGCCCCGCAGTCATCCTGCGCGCAACGCACGGCTCTGCCGGTTTTCTAGGGAGAGCCTGCTTCGGGCGTTTCCCATAAACAACTGATCCATAAAATATGCGCATTTGGCAAAAATCGAACCGCATCTCGCAAAATTTGGCCTTTTAGTCCTGCGATCTGCGCGTTGTCATTGCATCTTGCCATCTGTTTCGTGCATACTTTGCACTTCAGAAACGACATCCCATTCGCGCGGCGGCACCGGCCCGCGGACTGGCTCCCTCTATTCATCCACGGTGCGCCACAAGGGGCAGACAACATGGGTTCCGCAGCTCTGGGAGAAGCGGTCAGGGGCATCAACGCCTGGGCCACCGACGGCATGCGCCATCTGAGCAAGCCGGTCAACGTCAACGAGGTCTTCGGCTCGCTCGCCTTCAACGATCAGATCCAGCAGGCCCGTCTCCCCAAGTCCGTCTACAAATCGCTGCGGCAGACCATCACCCACGGCAAGCCGCTGGACATCAACACGGCCGACGCCGTGGCGACGGCGCTCAAGGACTGGGCGGTCGAGCACGGCGCATCGCACTTCACGCACTGGTTCCAGCCGATGACCGGCATCACGGCCGAGAAGCACGACAGCTTCTACAACCCGACCTCGGACGGCCGCGCCATTGCCGAATTCGGCGGCAAGGAACTCGTCAAGGGCGAGCCCGACGCGTCCAGCTTCCCGTCCGGGGGCATGCGGAGCACCTTCGAGGCGCGCGGTTACACTGCCTGGGATCCGACCAGCCCGCCCTGGCTCCTCGTCAACGGCAACAGCTGCACGCTTGTCATCCCGACCGCGTTCGTGAGCTGGACCGGTGAGGCGCTCGACAAGAAGACGCCGCTCCTCCGCTCGATGGAGGCGCTCTCGGCGCAGGCCGTCCGCGTCTTGAAGCTGTTCGGCTCGGACGCGACGCGCGTCACTGCGACGTGCGGTCCCGAACAGGAGTACTTCCTGATCGACCGCAACTTCTACTTCGCGCGTCCCGACCTGATCAACGCCGGCCGTACGTTGTTCGGCGCGCGCCCGCCAAAGGGCCAGGAGCTGGAGGATCAGTACTTCGGCTCGATTCCCGAGCGCGTGCTCGCCTGCATGGCGGAGATCGAGGCGGAGCTCTATCGCGTCGGCGTGCCGATCAAGACGCGCCACAACGAGGTCGCCCCGTCGCAGTACGAAGTCGCGCCGATCTTCGAGAGCGCCAACGTCGCCACCGATCATCAGATGATGACGATGGAGACGATGAAGCGGGTGGCGCCGCGCTATGGGCTGGCGTGCCTGATTCACGAGAAGCCGTTTGCCGGCATCAACGGCTCCGGCAAGCACCTCAACTGGAGCATCGGCGACGACCTCGGGAACAACCTGCTGAACCCGGGCGATACGCCGCATCAGAACATCCAGTTCCTGTTCTTCTGCACGGCCGTGATCCGCGCCGTGGACAAGTTCCAGGGGCTCCTGCGGATGGCGGTCGCACACGCCGGCAACGATCACCGGCTCGGTGCGAACGAGGCGCCGCCGGCGATTCTGTCGGTGTTCCTCGGCGACATGCTCACCGACATCTTCGAGCAGGTCGAGAAGGGCGGCGCCCGCAGCACGAAGATGGGCGGGCTGCTCGACATGGGCGTCTCGGTACTGCCGAAGCTGCCGCGCGACGCCGGCGACCGCAACCGGACCTCTCCATTCGCGTTCACCGGCAACAAGTTCGAGTTCCGCGCCGTCGGCTCGACCCAGAACGTCGCGTTCCCGGCCACCTGCCTGAACGTTGCCGTGGCCGAATCGCTCGACGCGATGGCCACCGAGCTCGAAGCGACGCTCGCCAACGGAAAAAAAGCGGTCAACGGCGACGCCTTCACCGAGGCAGTCGGCGCGCTCCTCAAGAAGACCGTGAAGCAGCACAAGCGGGTGATCTTCAACGGCAACGGCTACTCGGACGAGTGGCAGAAGGAGGCGGCGAAGCGCGGCCTGCTCAACCTGAAGAACACGGTCGATGCCCTGCCGCAGATCCTGCAGCCGCTGGTCGTCAAGACCTTCGAGAAGTTCAAGATCCTGAGCGAGCGCGAGCTGCACGCGCGGCACGAGATCAACCTCGAGAACTACAGCAAGACGATCAACGTCGAGGCGCAGCTGATGGTGCTGATGGCCAACCGCTACATCCTGCCGGCCGCCCTCGAGTATCAGAAGCGCGTCGGAGAGAGCGTGGTCGCGGCCAAGGCCGGCGGGGTGCCGAGCAAGGAAGGTGTGAAGCACCTCGCCAAGATCGTCGGGCTCGTCGACAAGTTCCGCGCCCAGACCGAGCGGCTGACCGGCCAGCTCGATCACAACGGCGAGTCGTCCGAGCAGCACGCAAAGTACATGCGCGACTGCATCGTCCCGGCGATGGCCGCGCTTCGTGAGGTCGGCGATCAGCTGGAAGTGGTGATCCCGCACGAGATCTACCCGCTGCCGACGTATCGCGAAATGCTGTTCGTCAAGTAGGGACTGACGCAGATCGGGAGGGGGCTGACGCTCGCCGGAACGGGCTGGCATTGATCGGGAGGGGCTTCGCCTCTCGGGAGTGTCAGCCCTCAGTCCCTCTCGCCGTTTCAGCCTCTGCCGCGAGCCGCTGTGCCTCCCGACCAGGCGCCAGCCACCCCGCTCCTGTATGATCGAAGAAGCGCCTGTTTCCGGAGAACGATGACCCGACGAAATCTCGCCTGTTTTTTGTCCTCGCTTGCCCTCATGACCCTCGCGGCCGCGTGTGGCGGCAGCGATTCACCAACCTCGCCCTCGGGCAGCCTGCCCCCGACCGGGACGGCGCCGTACAGCCAGACCGATCTCCGCGTCGGCACTGGCTCCGAGGTGCTTGCCGGCCAGACAATCACCGTGAGCTACACGGGATGGCTGTATAGCGACACCGCGGCCGAGAACAAGGGCAGTGTCTTCAACGGGCCCAGCCAACGCGCCCAGTTTTCTCTGGCGAGCGTGATCGCGGGCTGGCAGCGCGGCATTCCGGGGATGAAGGTCGGCGGCATCCGCCGCCTCGTGATTCCGCCGGAGCTTGCTTACGGGTCGTCCACACCTGACGCGACGCGGATCCCGCCCAACGCGACGCTGCTTTTCGAAGTCGAACTGATCTCCATTCCGTAGTGGTCTTCGTGCCGCCGCCCGCGGCCTGATGGCAGCGTCGGCCTGCGAACGCAGGCCGCTTGCCGACGAAACCGCCTATTTCCGCGTCAGGGAGACGCCGGTCACTCGAAGCGCCAGCGATCGCGTGTCGCTTCCGCCCATGTCGGCCGGGCGCACCGCGCGCGAGGTCGTCCACCACAGCTCGTTGGTGCCGGCCACCCACACGCCTGCCGGGACCTGCCACGTGTAGCCCGGCTCGACGCCAGCCACGCGTATGCCGACGTCAACCCCATTCACGCGCAGCGCGATCGTGGTGGCACCGCTCGGGCCCGTTCCGGCGGCGACGCCGGCTTCGAGCGTGACCTCCACGTCCGTCCGCTCGGGCGCGCGCACCAGCATCACGGCATCCGGGCTCGCCCATCGGTACCCACCGCGCTCACGGGCCTCGAGCCCGTACCATCCCGCGCCGAACAACGCCTCGTCACGGAGGTTCAGCACTTCCCTGCCCGGCGTGCGAAGGTGCATGGTCCCGACCGGCGCCGCGCAGATCCGTCCGCGCGCGGCATCGCCGTAGCCGATCAGTCGGGCAATCGTGCGCGGAGCGCGGCGGCCCAGTTCGAGAGAGACGAGGGACGGGACCAGTGGATCGGCGGTGAACCGGACGCGATGAATCCAGACGCGGCTCGGCGGACGGCGCGCCATCGTCAATCCAGAAGTCGGCGGGAGGCGGCGACACACCCGGGCCGCTCGACAGTGTTTCCTGACGCGGCGCGAGCTCGCTGCCGTCGGGGCTCTCCGCGCGCACCGGCAGCTCGAGGGCATCGCCCACGATGAGGTCGAGCTCACCGCCGATACCTGGCGGCACGCGGATGCCGAGGCGGCCGGTGTATTCCAGTCCCGGCAACTGGCTCCAGCGATCGGCGCGGACGACGGCGCATTGCATCACGCCCTTCGACCTCGAACAGTGTGTAAGGCGCGAGGTCCGACAGCGGCGCCGCGTCGGCGAACGCCACGCCTGACAGTTCCAGATGCCGCCGGCCGACCGGCCCGGCGAGCACGGCGCGACCCGCCTTTCGCGCGTCGGCCACTGCTCCACCGTCCTGCGTGAGGCGGACGACATTCGGCACCCGCGCCGCGATCCACGGCACGAGCGCGGAATCGATCTGTGTGTTCTCGGCCACGAGCGCCAGCGGCCCGGCCTGCGCGCGAGGTTCCAGGGTGGTGAGGAGCAAGTCACGAAACTGCCTTGCCTCGGCGCCCGCAAGGGGTCGCGCGCCGAGCACCAACGTCTCACTGACGCCGATGGCGCCCAGCACGATCGTGACGACCACTGGCCGCCGCCCTTGTGACGCAACCCAGGTCAGCCCGACCGCTGACAGCGGCGCCAGTGACCACAGCGCGAACCGAGTGACCTCTGCCTGCCACTCGGACCAGGTGAAGCCGACGCCCACAGCCAACGCGGCGGTCAGCAGGACAGAGCGGCGCCACCAGCGGCCGAGCGAGCCGAACAGCAATCCGACGACGGCGAGGGCCATGAGCAGGTAGCCGAGCCTGGTCGTGAGCTCGGGCGCCGCGTAGCTGCCGAGCGGCATTCGCGGCCGCGCGTCGAACGCCACCCACATCGCGTCGCGCCAGCCGAACGCGTCGGCGGCCGTCGTCACGATTCTCGTGCCGTCAGCCACGCTCGCGAAGTGCAGCACGACAGCAGCGACACCAACGACCAGTGAGCCTGCGGTCCAGAAGCCGCGGGCCGGGCGTTGAGGCGTTCGCCGGAACGCGGCAAGCACGATCGGCCAGGCGACGATGGCCACCCAGTGGCACCACATGGCGACACCCCAGAGCAGCAGCGCGGACAGTGGGTTGATCCATCGCCCTCCGGACAGCCGCGACCGATCGTCGAATGCAGCGCCGGCAGCCAGCCACACGAACCCGACGGCCAGCGAGAGGCCGGCTGCATGGGCAAGGGCCGCGCTGAAGGCGCTGTCGGCGACGAGCGCCACCAGCACGAAGAGCGCGGCGAGCGTGGAGGCCCCGGAAAAGAGCGCCACACCGCTGGCGCCAAGGATGACCAGGACGCCGGCAGACCATGCGAGCGCGCGCGGTGGCGTGCCGAGCCAGGCGGCATGCAGGACCGGTTCGAGCGCCACGAGCGCCGGCGGATCGAGGCTCGAATAGACCGGCTGCGGGCCGACCGGCCAGGTCGGCGGCATGGATGAAGATTCGACCATCGCCCACCACGCCGCCGCAACAAGCAGCGCCACGATGCCGGCACGCACGAACGGTGCGGAGGCGGGCGGCGCGCTCATGGGTTGGCGTATTCTACGCTCCCGCATCGCTCGCGGTCCGTGGATGACTCAGCGCACTCAGTTCTGGACCGCCTTCACGCTGCTCGGGTGCGCCGTGCTGTTTCGCGGGTTGCCGTTCGTCTGGTGGCCCAGTCTGCACTTCGACTCCGATCAGGCAACGGTCGGCCTGATGGCCCGCCACATCAGCGAGGGCCGGGCGTTCCCGCTCTACTACTACGGTCAGACCTACATGCTCGCCGTGGAGGCCTACGCCGCCGCGCCGTTCATGTGGGCGCTCGGCGCGACGGTGACCGCACTGAAACTGCCGCTCTTGCTCGTGAATGTGGCGGTCGTCTTCGTAATGCTGCGGCTGATAGTTCGCGATGCAGCACTCTCGCCGTGGGTTGCGTCGATCGCTGCGCTGCCGCTGGCAATGCCGGCGGCTGCAATCGCAGCGCGCACCACCGAAGCAATGGGCGGCAACGTCGAGCCGTGGCTCTACGTGTTGCTGCTCTGGATGTTGCGCGGACGTCCGTTCGCGTTCGGCACGGTGCTGGGCATCGGGATGCTGCACCGCGAGTTCACGGCCTACGCGGCTGCCGCATTGATCATCGTGGATGCGCTCGGGCTGCTCTCAGCGCCGGTCCGCCGCCTCTATTTCGCGGATCGTGCGAAGCACTGGGCGCTCGCGGCGGTCGCCTGGGTGGCCGTCCGCGCGGCCGCCGGCATCCTTCAGCCGTTGGCGAACGCATGGGGTCCGGGCACGCACGGTGACGATCTCTGGATGCGGCCGGTTGACGACGTCGGCCGCTATCTCTGTTTCGCGCCCGAGACCTGGGCGGAGCGTTCGCGCCTCCTCGCTACCGATCACCTGCCGCGGCTCTTCGGCGGCGTCGGCGCCCCGCTCTTCGATTACGGCGTCCACACCGGTGTGTACTCAGGACAGCCGGGACTAGGTGCATGGGTGGGCCTGATCACAATTGCCGGATTCGCGGGAGGCACCTCGTTCTGGTGGTCGCAACGGCGGATGACGAATGCCGCGCCAATCCCGCACATTGGCGGATACCTCGTGCTCGTCGGCGTGATCTCCACCCTCGTCTATGGCTATCTGTCGTGCAGCGCCATCAGGGTGGAGACGCTAGGCTACAACCTCCTCGGCGTGTTCGTTCCAGTTGGCGCGCTGGTGATGGCGCTGCAGGCCTGGCGGAACGCGACGGCTCGCGCGGCGCTGGCGGCCGCAGTGGTGCTGTGGTGCGCGGTGAACGCGCTCGACATGGTGGCGCTCATCCGGGAGTACCGTTCCCATCCGCTCGTGGACTACCGGCAGGTGCTTGCCGATGACCTGGTCGCTCGCGGGGTCACCAGCGCCCGGGCGCCGTTCCGCGCCGCCTATCAGGTGACGTTTCTCGCCGGCGAGCGGGTGCGGATCGCGGCGACCGATTTCACCCGAATTCGCGCCTACGCGGAGGAAGCAGCCCGGACCGGCGCGCCGACGATCAGCGACACCGCCTGTCGGCAGGGCACGCCCCTGAACAATGGCCAATACCTTTGCCCGTCGAATTGAACAAAATTGGGCGCATGACAGCCGACCGAGACCGTGGACGCGCGCGAAAACGTGAAGATCGAAGGCCATGACGGCCCCGACCGGCTCGTCCGCCAATCCGGGCGAACCGGCGCGCCCCGGACGGCGTATCGTTGAGTAGCCACTCCGCGAGGATCACATGCCCGAAGTCGACGAACAGGCCCGCCTGACCGCCCTCCGGAGCTACCAGATCCTCGACACCGAGCCGGAAGCGGCGTTCGACGACCTCACCCTCCTCGCCTCCCAGATCTGCGGCACGCCGATGGCCCTGATCACGCTCATCGACGACCACCGCCAGTGGTTCAAGTCGGAGCGAGGCATCGGCATCCGCGAAACCGAACGCTCGGTGGCCTTCTGCACGCATGCCATCAAGCAGCCGGGCCGCATCATGGAAGTGCCCGACACCCGCGAAGACGATCGGTTCCGCGAGAACCCCTTCGTCACCGGCCAGCCGCACATTCGTTTCTACGCAGGCGCACCGCTGGTCACCCCCGACGGCTACGCGCTCGGCACCCTTTGCGTCGTGGACACCGAACCGCGCCGGCTGAGCCCGGAGCAGATGGAGGCGCTCAGCGCCCTTCGCCACCAGGCGCAGGCGCAACTGGAGCTGCGGCGCCGGCTCGTGGATCTGAAGCGCGCCCTGGCTGAGCGCGACAAGGCGGAAGCCGAACAGGCCGAGTTGATCAGGGAGCTCCGTTCCTCGCTGCAAAAGGTCGACAAGCTCACCGCGCTGATGCCCTACACCTCGACCTGCGAGATGAATATCGTGGTCCCCGCCGAGCCCGCGTCGATTCCGCGGGTCAGCGAAGGAATCCGGCAGCTGCTGCAGGGCAAGGGCTGGACGGAAGAAGAGCTGATGCCGGTCGAACTCGCCCTCGACGAGGCGCTGGCCAACGCGATTCGCCACGGCTGCAAGAACGACCCCACCAAGAACGTGCAGTGCATCGTCACCACCGGCAACCACGGCGAACTGGTCGTCGCGGTGCGTGACCCTGGTCCCGGATTCGAGCCCGCTGCCGTGCCCAATCCGCTCGAGGGCGAGAACGTCTTCAAAGGCAGCGGCCGCGGAGTGTTCCTCATCAACCAGTTGATGGACGAGGTCGGGTTCGCCGACGGCGGCCGGGAGGTCCAGATGAAGAAGCGCCGCGCCCAGCCGCAGCCAACCTGACGGTTACTTCACCGTCAGGAGGCCGCCGGCCAGCAACAGGACACGACGACTCATCGATCCCTCCTGCTCATGGGAGCGACCACGCCGGCTTGAGCGCGTCGTAGGCGGCGCGCGGCAGCTGAACGAGCACCGGCTTCCGGCCCGGATCGATCCACGCCATCACCTCTCGGAGAAAGTCCGGTGCCATCGCGGTGCACCCTGCGGTCCCCTTGCCCTGCTCGCCGCCGATGTGGAGGAAGATGCACGAGCCGCGCGTCGGCACGGCCGGCGTGTTGTAGTTCACGACCACGCCCCAGCGGTACGCTTCACCGACCTCACGCATCTTCTCGGAGCTGTTCCAGTCGGGCGTCTTAATCGTCCGGCGGTCCACGATCTGGTTGTAGAGGGTCGAGGCGGAATCGTCCACGCACTCGACGCCTTCGGTGACCGGCAGATACGGAAGCTTCAACCACGCCGCTTCTGCCGACGGGGCGTATCCAAACGCTTTCCCGAGAGGAAACACACCGGCGGGCGAACGTCCGTCGCCCTCGGCT
Source organism: uncultured Acidobacteriota bacterium (assembly GCA_963709325.1). Classification (GTDB taxonomy): domain Bacteria; phylum Acidobacteriota; class Vicinamibacteria; order Vicinamibacterales; family UBA2999; genus VFZN01. The sequence goes on from CAVPVV010000004.1 coordinate 660,960, forward strand.
TTCACCGGTCCTGGCACCGGCTGCGTGGCCAGCGGATCCCACGCGGTGCCGTTCTTCCCGACCACGATGACTCCCGGGGCGCCCACGGCGCGCCACGGCTCGTCGAGATTCCCGCGCTCAAAGCGTCGCAGCTCGCCCTGGACGGTGTTCCAGTCCGGCGTGATGACAAGAAGCAGCTGATTGGCATCACGAACCAGACCCGGAGGCGCGGCATGGAGGGAGACAACGGTCGTGACGACCACGCAGGCAAGCAGGGCCGTCCAATAGGCGGTGGCGCGCATGGGGCATTCTACGCACAAAGCTGCGATGTCCCGCGGCGGCTCGCCGCGCAGAACTCGCGTACGTCAGCGCGCGAATCACGCGTCTACGGCCGGAACACGCGCGGCATGCGGCCTGCAGCGACTCCGTCGGAGGCTGGCGCCGAGGGAGCAATGCGATGTCACAGCTGCACGATGACGAAGCCGTCGGCAAAGACCGGCCGCGGCCGGTGGTGGACCGCGAGATCGAGGCCATTCACCGCCGGTTGGACGCGCTGGACCGGCGGCTCGAACAGCGGCTCGCCGAGATCCGGGTGAAGCAGGAAGAGGAGTTGATGCTGATCAAGGCAATGTCGTGCCAGCTGCGCGGGCGCGTGGAGCGCGCTGACCGACGCGGATTACGCACGGGGTGAGGCCTCGGGCTGCATCGCGGCGACGACCATCTCGTAAACCTGTTCCCAGGTGTCGGCGCGCGGGCCTGGCAGGTGGCGATTGGTCGGACTTGTGAAGACGATGGTCGGGTATCCTTCCCGGCGCAGCTGCTCAACGTTCTTCGGCGAGTCTTCAATGTAGAGGTCGGCCCCAACCGCCGACTTGTCGGCGAGGAAGCACAGATCCCGGTACGGGATGTCATGTCCGTCGAGCCAGTCGACGGTCTGCTGCACCGCGGCGCGGTGGAAGTTCTTGATCAGCAGGCGGTGCGTGACGATTCGGATGCGCACGCCCATGTCCGACAGGCGCCGGAGCACCTGCGGCGCGCCGGGCATGGGCCTGAGGACGCGGAACAAATCGCGCTGCAGGACCGCGAACTGGTGCAGCTTCGGATAGCCGCCTGGCGCCTGCGCGACGCCCCACTCGGGCAGATCCCACGAGAACTCGCTGCCGAGCGACTGCTCGGCGACGCCAAGCCACTCGGCTGCGATCGGGCGAAGCCCGGCGTAGAAATCAGCGCAGGTGCCATCGAGATCGACGCCGAGCACGAACGGGCTGCTCATGACCTGCATGCTAGCAGGTCGCCGTATCTGCCTCTGCCTTCTGCCTTCTGCCTTCTGCCTTCTGCCTTCTGCCTTATTGAGGGAATCGCCCGAGGGCGACGAGTAGATCGAGGCGCGACTGACGGACGCGATCCTCTGCCTGGGCGACCGCGGTCTCAAGGTCTCTCGCCGAGCGCTGCGCGTCGATCACCTCGATGTTGGTCGAGGCGCCGGCGTCGAAGGCGATGATTGTGATCTTCAGGACCTCGTTTGCGGCGTCGGCGGCGGCACGGGCGCTGGCGAGCGCGCGCTCCTGATACTCCACCCCCGCGCGGGCGGTCCGCACCTCGGCACGCGCCTGGAGCGCGAGCTGCTCGAGCGACAGCTCGCTGCTGCGCAGATTAGCCGCGCGCTCCGCCTTCAAGCCGGACCGCAATCCGCCGTCGTAGATGGGCTGGGCGACGTTCACGGTGATCCGCCACGTGCCGGACGGCTGGAACAAGCCCGCCGGCGTCACGTAGGCCGGATCGAAGGACACGATCGCCGTCGGCCACCAGTCCTTCGAGCTGTCGCGGAGGATGCGCTCGGACAGGGCCCGCTCGGCGGTGAAAAGGCGATAGTCGGTGCGCACCGCCAGCCACTCCTCGGGAGCGCCGATGACCGGGACTTCGAACGCCGGCTCCTCGGTCACGTCGCGCGGACCGTCTGCATTGATCAATACGCCGAGCGCCTCGCGTGCCCGTTCGACGTTCAGTTGAAAGACCTCGACGAGACCTTCCTCCGTCGAGGCGATCTGCGCTGCACGCAGTTGATTGAGCCGGCTGCCGATCCCGCCTTCGAGCCGCTTCTGGTTGTAGTCCAGCTGCGCTCTGGCGGTTTCGAGCGACCGCACCTGCACCTCCACGAGACGCTTCTGATTGATGACCGCGAGATACGCGGTCGCCGCCGACACCGCGATCTGCCGTCGAACGTCCGTCGTGTTCAGGCGTTCGATCTCGATGCGATCGGCCTGCTGCGCGCGCGCCGCCCACCGCGCCGCGGCAAGCACCGGCATGCCGGCCGACGCCGTCAGCGTCCACTGGTTTTGCGGCTGGACGGTGTTTCCCGAGAAGCCGCGGGCCGCATCGAGTGTCGAGTTGATGACTGTGGCATTGACAAACGGCATCGTCGTCGCTCGGACCTGCTGCAGCAGCGCCTCGGCCCGCAGGATGTTCGTCGCGGTAATCTGCACCGTGAGGTTCTGGTCCACGGCCTTCGCCACGGCCTCGTCGAACGTCACCGCCGGCGGCGTGGTCGCGGTGGCTGGCTGCAGGCCCACCGGCGTGGGTGCCTGGCCCGGAGCGGGAACCTGGGCGAGCACGTTCCCGGAGAGTCCGACCGCGAGCAGCACCACGATTGCCGCGGTTGCCGCGGGGCCCGGACCTGACGGTTCATCTTCCGGTTCCTCGGCGCCGCGCGCCCGGCCGGGCACGAGCGTGCGGATGAGCACGTAAAGCACGGGGATGAAGACGATCGACAGGAACGTCGACGCGACCATCCCGCCCGCCACAGTCGTGCCGACCGAATTGCGGGCCCCGGCGCCCGCACCGGTGGCCAGCGCCAGCGGCATGACGCCGAGGATGAACGCGAACGAGGTCATCAGGATCGGCCGCAGGCGGATGCGCGAGGCCTCGACCGCGGCGTCGATGATCGACATGCCGCGTTCGCGCATCTGTTCCGCGAACTCGACGATCAGGATCGAGTTCTTGGCGGCGAGGCCGATGAGCAGCACCAGCCCGACCTGGCAGAAGACGTCGTTGGCCAGACCGCGCACCAGCTGAGCGGAGAGCGCACCGAAAATCGCCAGCGGGACGCCGAGCAGGATGATGAACGGCAGTACCCAGCTCTCGTACTGAGCCGCCAGGACCAGGTAGACGATGATCACCGACAGGCCGAAGATCAGGCCGGCCTGCGATCCCGCCTTGATCTCCTCGAGCGACTGCCCCGCCCACGCGAACGTGAAGCCCGGCGGCAGGCTCTGCTGCGCCAGTTGCTCCATCGTCTGCAGCGCCTGGCCGGAGCTCTGGCCTCGAGCCGGGTTGCCGGTGATCTCGGCGGAGCGGAACAGGTTGAAGTGGCTGATCACCTGCGGCGCCGTCGTCTCCCGCAGGCGAATGACGGTGTCGAGCGGAACCATCTGGCCGTTCGCGGCGCGCGCGTAGAGCTGCCGCAGGTCCTCGGGGTTCGCGCGGAACCGCTGATCGGCCTGGGCGTAGACGCGATACGCGCGGTTGTTGAAGTCGAAGTCGTTGACATACGACGACCCGAGGAAGACCTGCATCGCGTCGGTCACTTCACGCAAGGGCAAGCCGAGGCTGCGCGCCTTGTCCCGATCGATCTCGACGATCAGCTGCGGGTCGTCGGCGCGGAAGCTGCTGAACAGTCCCTGGACGCGGCCGCTCTGGTTGCCGGCCCCGATTATCCCGAAGGCGGCCTGGGCCAGGCCGGTGACGTCGGGGTTGTTCGTCTGGTCGAGGACCTCGAACTGGAACCCGCCGAACGTCGAGAGGCCCTGAATGGCGGGCGGCGGGAACGCCACGACGATCGCGCCCGGAATCATGAACAGCGGACCGCTGATCCGGTTCAGCACCGCCCGCAGCGAGTGCTCGGGCCCCGGCCGCTCCCTATACTCCTTGAGACGCGTGAAGATCAGCCCGTTGTTCGGGGCCGCGCCCGCGAAGCTGAAGCCCATCACCGAGAACGCCGCGGCGATGTCGGGATCGCCGTAGAGGATCTTCTCGGCCTTCTTGGCGATCTCGGTCGTGTACTCGAGGGAGGCGCCGGCCGGAGCCTGGACGATGCAGATCAGGTAACCCTCGTCCTCTTCGGGCACGAATGCCGTGGGCACCACCTGGAGCAGCGTGTAGGTCGCCCACAGCCCCCCGGCGAACAGGAGCAGCATCGCGTAGCGAAACCGCACCGCGCCCCGAATGATGCGGACGTAGACCCGCGTGCCCCCGTCGATGACCCTGTTGACGGCGGTGAAGAAGTAGCCGTGCGCACGGACCTCGCGGTCGAGCAGCAGCGCCGAGAGCGCCGGCGTCAGGGTGACCGCGTTGAACACCGACAGCACGACCGCGAAGGCGATGGTCAGCGAGAACTGCTGGTAGAGGCGGCCGGTCACCCCCGGGAAGAACGCCACCGGCACGAACACCGACACCAGCACGATGCCGATCACCACGACCGCGCCGAACACCTCCCGCATCGCATCGATCGCGGCCCGCCTGGCCGACGTGTGGTACTCGGCCATGTGCCGCTCGATGTTCTCGATCACCACAATCGCATCGTCGACGACGATGCCGGTGGCGAGGACGATGCCGAACAGCGTCAGCGTATTGATCGAGAAGCCGAACAGCTTGATGAAGGCGAACGTGCCGATCAGCGAGACCGGAATCGTGACCGCTGGAATCACCGTGCTCCGCCAGTTCTGCAGGAACAGGAACATCACGATGATCACCAGCACGATCGCCTCGCCGAGGGTCTTGAGCACCTCGACGATCGACTCGCGGACGACGCTGACGTTGTCGAAGGCGAGCCGCCACTCGAGCCCGGGCGGGAAGCTTGGTTCGAGCCGGGTCATCGTCTCGACCACGCCGCGATAGACGTCGAGTGCGTTGGCCGTCGGCAGCAGCGTGATCCCCATGCCAGCCGCCTCGAGCTCGAGGAACCGCAGGTTCGCCGCGTACTGCTCGGCGCCGAGTTCGACGCGGCCGACGTCCTTGACCCGCACGAGGGCGCCATCGGTCCCGGTCTGGACGACGACGTTCTCGAACTCCTCCACCTCGGTGAGCCGGCCGACGGCGCGGACGCTCATCGTGAACATCTGGCCGGCCTGCGCCGGCTGATCGCCGAGGGCGCCGGCTGCCACCTGCACGTTCTGCTCGCGCAGGGCATTCAGCACGTCGGTCGCGGTGAGGTTCCGCGCCGCGAGCCGGCTCGGATCCAGCCACAGGCGCATCGCGTAGCGACGCTCGCCGAAGATGATCACGTCGCCGACGCCGCGCACCCGCTTGATCGCGTCGCGCACGTAGAGATCGAGGTAGTTGCTGATGTACAGGTTGCTGTAGCGGTTGTCCTTGCTGAAGAACCCGATCCCGCCCATGAACCCGGCCGTGACCTTCGTCACCGTGATGCCGTTGGTCCGGACGTCGGCCGGCATCCGGCCGAGCGCCGAGTTGACGCGGTTCTGGACGTCCACCGCGGCGAGGTCCTGGTTGCGCGACACGTCGAAGGTGACGGTGATTGTCGAGATCCCCGAATTGGTCGACGACGAGGTCATGTAGGTCATGCCCTCGACGCCGTTGATCACCTGCTCGAGCGGCGTCGTCACGGCGCTCTCGACGGTCTGGGCGTTGGCGCCGGTGTAGAACGCCGTTACTGACACGGCGGGCGGTGCGAGTTCGGGGTAGCGGGCGATCGGCAGAATCGGAATCGAGATCGCGCCGGCGAGGATGATCAGCAGCGAGCAGACCGTCGAGAGGACAGGCCGCTTGATGAAGACGTCGGCAAACATGGCTCTACGAGACCTTCTGCTGCTGGCCCGAGGCGCCAGGGGCGCCGGCCGGAGGTCCGCCGACCATGACCGGCGCGCCATCGCGAATCTTCTGAATCCCGGCGGTGATGAGCTGCTCACCCGGCTTCAGCCCGTCCAACACGGCGTAGTCGTTGCCGGTCAACGGTCCGAGGGTGACCCCCTTCTGCCGCGCGATCGTCTTGTCGCCGTCCTTCTCGACAACGTAGGCGAAGAACTGTCCGTTGATCCGCGTGACCGCCGTGAGCGGGACGCTCAGCCCCGGCGCCGCCCGCCAGACGAGTTGCGCGCGCACCAGTTGATCGCTCCGGAAGTCGCCGCGCCCATCCACGAGCGCTGCCTTGGCCAGCACGGTTTGCGTCGGCTCGACGCTCGGTGAGACGATACGTGATCTTGTTGGTCGCGAGCACGTGGCCGCGATCGTCCACGATCCGGACCGGCAGCCCCAGCTTGAGGCCCGGCGCCTGCTGGACGGGCACGTTGACGTAGAGCTCGAGCACGTCGTTTTCATCGACCGTCGTGAGCACGGTGGTCTTGACCACGCGGTCACCTTGACGGACCGGGATGTCGCCGACCACCCCCGCCGTCGGCGACGTGACGCGGTAATACGCCAGCTCGGTCTTCTGCTGGCGGAGCTGTTCGTCGAGCGCCTTGAGCGCGGCCTCCGCGGTCCGCTGGGCGGTTTCCGCCTGGGCCAGCTCGCGCTGGCTGACCGCGCCCGCCCCGTAGAGCGCCTTGGTCCGCTCCAGTTCCTGGGCGGCATAGGCCAGCTCCGCGTCACGGACCGCACGGGTGCTCTCGAGCGAGGCGAGGCCGGCCTGCTGCGGACCCGAGTCGATCTCGAAGAGCACCGCGCCCTGCCGGACGGCCTGGCCGGAACGCACCGCAATGCGGGTCAGGAACCCTTCCACCTGCGGCTGGATAGTGGTGGAGCGGCGCGACTTCAGCGACGCGATGTATTCACTGGTTTGCTCCAGCGGCTTTTCGGCCAGGGTAACGGTCTCCACCGGCATCGGCGGCGGGCCGCCGCCTGGACCGCCGGCTCCCCCGGCGCCGGCACCACCCGGCGCGCCGCCGGCGTTGCGATTGCACGCCGCGGGCAGCGCGGCGAGAAGAGTGAGTGCGAACAGGATGGGGACTGTGCGGGGCATAAGCGTTGGACGCCGTCCACCGGCTGACGGGTAAGTCCGAGCGGGGACGGCCGAAAATGGGGATGATAAATGAAGGTTCAGTTATTGTAAAGTAACGACAATGTCACCGCGGCCCAAGACCGCTTCGGACGCCGCCATTCTCGAAGCCGCCGCGCGCCTGCTCGCCCGTCACGGCCCGGCCCGACTGCGGCTCGAGGACGTTGCTCGCGAGGTCGGACTCTCACCAGCCACGCTCCTGCTCCGCTTCAAGACCAAGCGCAAGCTGCTCCTCGCCGTCGCCGAACACGGCATCACCGGCATGGCCGAGAGCTTCCAGGCCCGCCGCCGCACGAGCCAGTCGGCCCTGCACGTGGTCACTGATGTTTCCGACTGCGTCCGGGAAATCGCCGCCGAACCGCAGCAACTCGCCAACCTGCTCGCGTTCCTGCAACTCAGCCTCGAAGATCCCGAGTTCCGCGCCTGTGCCGAGCGCCACGACGCAACGCTCGAGCGCGAACTGGCGGCGCTCATCGACGAAGCTCAGGCGCGCGGCGAGCTCATCGCGTGCGCTGCGGCCCCACTCGCCCGAGCGGTGATTGCCATGCTCCGCGGGTCGCTGCTCACCTGGAGCGCGATTGGTCAGCACGTGGCGCCCGAACAGTGGGTCAAGGCCGACCTCCATACCCTGCTCGATCCGTACCGCCTGGACGCGTCGGCGGCAACGCCGCGGCCGCGCGCCCCGCACCCGCTGCAGCGCTCACAGCCGGCCGCGTCGCGGCGCCGACCGCGCCGTCACCCGGCCCCGTCATGAGCAGCCGGCCAGACCTGGTTGGCTTCTCGCGCGGGATGTACAGCAACTGGCTCTGGCATCGGCCGCTGCGTCTCCTGATCGACGCCGGTGAAGGCCTGCAGCTTGCCCTTGGCACCAGCGTCTATGCACCTGACGTCCTGGCCATCACCCACGGGCACTCCGATCACGTGCTGGGACTGCCGGGCCTGGTTGCGGCGCGGCGGTTCGGCAAGGGCGCCCAGGACAAGCCGCTCACCATCGTCTATCCGGACGGATCACGAGGGATCCGCGGGGCGCGCGCACTCCTCGATACGAGCTACGCCGGCGTCTCGTTCCCGATCACCTGGATCGGCGTCGGGCCGGGTGCGAGCGTGCCGCTGGGAAAGGGGCGGCACCTCGAGTCTTTTGCGGTTGACCACACCGGCGGAGAGCCGGCGCTCGGCTACCGGGCGATCGAGCAGCGGCGCCGCCTGCGACCCGAGTTCGCCTCGCTCCCAGCTGCCGAGATCGAGCGACGGGCACGAGCCGGCGATCGCGAGGCGATGACCGAGGCCGTGCTGCACGTGCTCTTCGCCCACAGCGGCGATGCCATGCCGATCCCTGTCGATCTCGTCCGGCATGCGGATCTGCTGGTGCACGATGCCACGTTCCTCGACGTTGCCGATCGCCGCGAGCCGATTCACGCGAGCACGCTCGAGGCCCTGACTGTCGCGAGAGAGGCCGGCGTGCGCGCGCTGGTCCTGCACCATCTCTCGATTCGATACGACCGTGCCGCCGCGCTTCGCACGCTGCGCGTGCAGACGACAGAGAGCGGATTCGATGGCCGCGCGTGGCTGCTCGACGACGGGCAGTTCTGGCCGCTGACAGATGACGCGGCCGAGGTGAGAAGTGACAGGTGACGTCGAAGCTTCAGGCGTGCTTCTCACCGACCACTGCTCACTTCGGACTACAATCATCGGCTATGGCTACGTCGTTGACGCGCGCGGAGGTAGCGCGGATCGCCGAACTGGCGCGGCTCGAGCTCACGCCGAGCGAGCTCGATCTCTTCACCAGGCAGCTCGGTGACATCCTCGACTACGTCGAGCAAATCCGCGGCCTCGACACCACCGGCGTCGCGCCCACGTCGCACGTGCTGAATCGGCCGGTCGAGCGGGCGGACGAGAACGTGCCGTCGCTGCCTCGTCCCGAGGCGCTCTCGAACGCACCGGACGCCGCCCGCGAAGCCGGCCTCTTCAAAGTGCCGCGAGTACTGTGATGTCGGGCACCATCGACCGATCGGCCCGCGCGATTGCCCGCGCCGTCGCGGGCGGAGAGCGCCACGCAGTTGAGGTCTGCGAGACGGCGCTGGCCCGCATCCGGGAGCGGGAGCCGCGGCTCGGCGCGTTCAACGCGGTTCTCCACGAGCACGCGGTCGCGCGCGCCGCCGCAATCGACGCGATGCCCGGACGTTCGGCACTGCCGCTCGCCGGCGTGCCGATCGCGATCAAGGACAACATGTGCACCGCGGGCGTGCCGACGACGGCGTCGTCGCGCATCCTGCGCGGCTTCGTGCCGCCGTACTCCGCGACCGTGGTCGAGCGACTGGAAGCTGCCGGCGCAATCGTGATCGGCAAGACGAACCTCGACGAGTTCGCGATGGGCTCGTCCACCGAGAACTCGGCGATCGGCCAGACGAAGAATCCGTGGGACGAGACCCGCACGCCAGGCGGGAGCAGTGGCGGTTCGGCTGCGGCGGTGGCCGCGTCGATGGTCCCCGCGGCGCTCGGATCCGACACCGGCGGATCGATTCGCCAGCCCGCCGCCTTCTGCGGGCTCGTCGGCCTCAAACCGTCCTATGGCCGGGTGTCCCGATACGGCCTGCTGGCCTTTGCTTCGTCGCTCGATCAGATCGGACCGCTCACCAACACTGTCGAAGACGCGGCGCTCGTGCTGCAGGTCATCGCCGGGCACGATCCACACGATGCGACCTCGTCTGCCGAGGCGGTTCCCGACTACGTTGGGGCTGTCGATCGCGGCGTGTCGGGACTCCGGATCGGCGTCCCGCGCGACCTCGTCGGAGAGGGCGTGGATGCGAGCATCCAGCGTGTGTTTGCCGAGGCGCTCGAGCGCTGGCGCGCGGCCGGCGCGTCGCTCGTCGACATCGCGCTGCCTCACGCGCGCTACGGCATCCCGGTGTACTACCTGGTCGCCACCGCGGAAGCCTCGTCGAACCTCGCCCGCTACGACGGCGTGCGCTACGGCTATCGCGCGTCGCTCGGCAAGGAAGACGGGCTGCAGCAGATGTACGACCGCTCCCGCGACGAAGGCTTCGGGGCGGAGGTCAAACGCCGCATCATGCTCGGCACCTATGTTCTCAGCGCCGGCTACTACGACGCCTATTACCTGAAGGCGCAGCAGGTGCGGACACTGTTGCGGGAGGACTACGCGCGCGCATTCGAAGCGTGCGATGTGGTCGCGATGCCGACCACGCCGACGCCGGCGTTCAAGCTCGGCGAAAAGACGTCTGACCCGATTCAGATGTACTTGAGCGACGTCTTCACCGTCAGCGCGAACCTGACCGGGCTGCCGGCCATCAGCCTCCCGTCCGGACGCGCGCAAGGCGAGCTTCCGATCGGCGTTCAGCTGACTGGTCGAATGTTCGACGAGGCTACTTTGCTAGCCGCCGGCCGCGTGCTCGAAGACTGAGCAGGCTTCAGGCGACGGCCGGCGAACGCCGGAAGACCGCCCACAGCAGCAGTCCGAGCAACAGAAAAGGAATCGCCGGAAGGACGAACGCCAGCACGGCCGCGATCACTCCGACCACCGCAGCGATCAGGATACCCACCAGCAACAGCGGCACCGCGATGGTGCCGACGGCCAGGCCGATGCCGCCGAGGCCCAGCCACAGCGGAAACAGCACCAGCTTGCGCAGGAGCCGGAATGGGAGGAACACGAGGCGGATGGGCAGGAGCAGCAACCGGAATGGCAGCAGGACGAGCCAGAACACCATCCGGAGCAGGAAGAGGACGAACCCGACGACAGCCGCGACGGCAAGGCCGGCGGCGATGAGACCACCGAGAACCAGGAGTTCGATCATCTCATGATGAGAAGACGAACCTCCGCTGGTCCCGGTTCCAGTCCCTGCTATCGCGTGTCGAAGACCGCCTTGAAGTCGGGCAGCTGCCACTCGACCAGGCGCTGCCGCACTTCCTGCATCGCCACCCGCTCAGCCTTGATCTTGCGAGCGGTCGGGGTACCCGGCGCAGGTGGCGCGACGGGTGGCGGCGCCGGCGCTTCGCTTTCGGTCGCCGGCTCGAGTCGCGACTTGGCGCCGCGGCGGAGCTGCTTGGCCCGGAGCGCGGCCACGTCGACGAAAAGAAACCGGCTTTCGATGGGCTGCCCCGACGGGTGCTCCACCAGCCCTTCGGCGGCTCCGTCCAAGGCCCCGTTGCTCTGCACGTTCACGTCAGACATAGCCCTTTAGTCTAGCACGCGATTCGCCGGCTGAGGTGGATCGGAATTGAGATTCTCACCTGCCAGCGCCCACGAACACGCCCACCAACCACGAGACCAGGCTGACAACCAGAGCTCCGAGCAGGGCTGCCCCGAACGACCCCACCGAAAACCCAGGGACCAGTGCCGCCGCCAATCCGAACGCCGCGGCGTTGACCACGAAGTAGAAGAGTCCGAGGGTGACGATCGTCAGCGGCAGCGTGAGCAGGGTCATCACCGGCCTGATCACGGCGTTCACGAAACCGAGTACGAGCGCCCCGAACGCGAGGGCCGTTCCGGAAGAAATCGTCACGCCTGGCACCAGGTACGCCGCGGCCGCAAGGCCGAGCGCGACGACCAGCCAGTGAATGAGGAAAAGCACCATGTCGGCGGCCTCCGCTCTAACCCTACCATGCCGAACAGCGCCGGTGACGGGCGCGGCCATCGGGCGCGATCGTCGGGGCGCCGCGCGTCAAATTGTCGCTGGACATCGGCAGCCCATCAGGAGCAGGATCCGAAATTGGAGGCAGCCAATGAGCCTCAGTTTGACACCGTCGTCGTCACGCTTTGCCGGTGATGCCGCGACGGGCGCATCGCGTCCCCAACGCGCCAGCGCGGACTCAGCGGTCATGCTCTCCGGCTTCGAACAGGTGGCGCAACGCGTGCGCGCGGAATACCTCGAGATGCCCGGACTCAATCTCACCCGAGATCAGGCGAAATGCCTCTGGGCCGTTGATGGGCCGCTCTGCGATCGCTTGCTCGCTTATCTCGTCGAAACCGGATTTCTGGAACGCACGCCGCACGCGACGTACGTGCACGTCAGCGGCTGAGCACGGCAAAACCGCAATCAAAAAAAGAACGCCCCTGTGGAATGCGAGGCATTCCCAGGGGCGTCGTCGTGTTCGTGGTGGGGCTGGCTAGCTCGCGACGTCGATGCTGATCGACCGCGGCTTGGCCTCATCGCGGAAGGGGAGGCGAATGGTGAGCACGCCGCTCTTGAACTCCGCCCCGATCTTGCCGGTGTCGACGGTCGCCGGCAGCGAGAACGAGCGGCTGAAGTTGCCGTAGGACCGCTCGATGCGGTGGTAGTGCTCGCGCTTCACTTCGGTGTCGAACTTGCGTTCGCCGCTCAGCGTCAGGGTGTTGTTTTCGACCGTGACCGAGACGTCTTCCTTCCTGACATCAGGCAGTTCGGCCTTGAGCACGAGCTCTTTCTTCTCGTTCTCGAAGATGTCCACCGAGGGGACCCAGTTACTCAGCACCCCTTCTTCCCGCGCGCCGTAGGCGTCGCCGAAGAGCCGGTTGACACGGTCATGGAGGACCGACAGGTCACGGAACGGATCGAATCGGGCAATCGTTGCCATTGCTCTCATCTCCTCTCTTCTTTCCCTCTCCTCACTTGGTCTCTGCGAACTCGGCATCAACGACCTCGGCGTCCTTGACGCCGGCGCCGGCCTGATCGGGGCCGCCGCCCGAGGCGTGGCTGCCCTCTGCCTTGTAGAGCGCCTCTGCCATCGCGTGCGACGCCTGCTGGAGCTCGTCACCGGCGCGCGTGATGGCATCCTTGTCGTCGCCCTTGACGGCGTCGCGGGCCGCCTCGAGGGCCGATTCCACGCGGCCGATCAGGCCCGCGTCGAGCCTGCTCCGGCTCTCGTGGAGCGTCTTCTCCACCGAGTAGACGAGCGCGTCCGCCTGGTTGCGGGCGTCGATCGTCTCGCGCCGCGACTTGTCGTCAGCCGCGTGCGCCTCGGCGTCCTTCACCATCCGGTCGACCTCGTTCTTGTCGAGGCCGCTCGATCCGCTGATGGTGATCGTCTGTTCCTTGCCGGTCGCCTTGTCCTTCGCCGCCACGTGAACGATGCCGTTGGCGTCGATGTCGAAGGTGACTTCGATCTGTGGCACGCCACGCGGCGCCGCCGGCAGGCCGACGAGGTGGAACCGTCCGAGCGTCCGGTTGTCGCGCGCGAACTGGCGCTCGCCCTGCAGCACGTGGACCTCGACGGAGGTCTGGTTGTCGGCCGCGGTCGAGAAGAGCTCGCTCTTCTTCGACGGGATGGTGGTGTTGCGGGCGATGAGCGGGGTCATCACGCCGCCAAGCGTCTCGATACCGAGCGAGAGCGGCGTGACGTCCAGCAGGAGGAGGTCTTTGACCTCGCCCGCGAGGACGCCGCCCTGGAGCGCGGCACCGACGGCGACCACTTCGTCAGGGTTGACGCCCTTGTGCGGCTCCTTGCCGAACACATCCTTCACTACCTGCTGCACCCGCGGCATGCGGGTGGATCCGCCGACGAGGACGACCTCGTCGATGTCGGCCGGCTTGACGCCGGCATCGGCGAGCGCCTGCTTCACCGGTCCGAGCGTGCGCTGCACGAGCGGCTCGACCAGCTTCTCGAGCATCGCGCGCGTCAGTTTCATCGTCATGTGCTTCGGACCGCTCGCATCGGCGGTGATGAACGGGAGGTTGACCTCGGTCTCGATCACGGACGAGAGCTCGATCTTCGCCTTCTCCGCCGCCTCCTTGAGGCGCTGGAGCGCCATGCGGTCCTTGCCGAGATCGATGCCCTCGGACTTCTTGAACTCGGCGATGAGGTGCTCGACCACGACCTGGTCGAAGTCGTCGCCGCCGAGGTGCGTGTCGCCGTTCGTGGACTTGACCTCCACGACACCGCCGCCGACTTCGAGGATCGAGATATCGAACGTGCCGCCGCCGAGGTCGTAGACCGCGATGGTTTCGTCCGATTTCTTGTCGAGCCCGTAGGCGAGGGCCGCCGCGGTCGGCTCGTTCACGATCCGCTGGACGTTGAGGCCGGCGATCTTGCCGGCGTCCTTGGTGGCCTGGCGCTGAGCGTCGTTGAAGTACGCGGGCACGGTAATGACCGCGTCGGTGACGGTCTCGCCGAGGTAATCCTCAGCGGCCTGCTTCAGCTTCTGGAGCACCATCGCCGAGATCTCGGGCGGCGAGTACCGCTTGCCACGCACGTCGATCCAGGCGTCGCCGTTCTTCGCCGCGGCCACCTTGTAGGGCACGCGCCGGGTCTCTTCCGAGACCTCCGCGAACTTCCGGCCCATGAATCGCTTGACCGAGAAGACTGTGTTCTCGGGGTTGGTCACCGCCTGCCGCTTGGCCACCTGGCCGACGAGCCGCTCCCCGTCCTTGGCAATCCCGACGACCGAAGGGGTCGTGCGGGCGCCCTCCTGGTTCACGACGACCGCGGCCTGGCCGCTCTCGATGACGGCGACTACCGAATTAGTAGTGCCGAGGTCGATACCGATGACTTTGCTCTTTGCCATGTTGTTTTCCTGCTGTCTCCCTGGATGATTCCCATTCTACGCGCTTAATGAGCGTATAACAAGCATAATTTATGAGTTATAAGCACTCATATCGTGCGATGCCGCGGACGGAAGGAGGTGTCACGCCTAACCTCATCGGTGTTGATACAGGGGACAGGCGCCTGCTTCGAGCCAACTCAGGCGGACTGTCCCCCTTGTTCCGCGGGCGTGGCTCCGCCGTGCGGGCGGCGCGCTAGAATCGACGGGGATGTCCTATCTGGTGTCACACGACCCCCCGGATCTCTCGAATGAGGTACGCCGGCTGTTCGACGACCTGGCCAGGCGCCGCCCGGACCGGCGGCCCTACGTGTCGGGCGAGTGTTCGCCGACCCTCGACGTGCTCGAGACCGAGCACGCCGTGGAGGTCGTGATCGACGTCCCGGGCATCCCCGCCGACGGCCTGCGGATCCTGATCAAGAACGGGATTCTCCTCGTCGTCGGCGAGAAGGAGCGCGCCGAACCGTCGCGCATTCCCACCAGCTTCCACCTGGTCGAGCGCGACTTCGGGCGCTTCGCGCGTGCGGTGCGGATCAACGCCGCGGTCGATGCCTCACGGGCCCGGGCGACGCTCGTCAACGGCGAGCTGCGGATTGCGGTGCCGAAGATCGTTGAGCGCCGCGGCCGCGAGATCACCGTCTCGATCGAGACGGGCGGCGAGTGAAGCTGCTCTTCATCGGCGATATCGTCGGCCGCCCCGGCCGCGAGATCGTCAAGCGAGGGGCGCGGGTGCTGGCCCGGCGCCTCGGCGCCGACCTGGTGGTCGCCAACGGCGAGAACGCCGCGGCCGGGGCCGGCATCACCCGCGACAACGCCGACGAAATCTTCAAGGCTGGCGTGCACGTGATTACCGGCGGCAATCACATCTGGGACAAGCGCGAGATCCTGGAATTCATCGACCGCGAACCGCGGCTGATCCGTCCGGCCAACTATCCCGACGGGACGCCCGGGCGCGGCAGCGTGGTCGTCGCCGCCGCCGACGGCACCCAGGTCGGCGTGATCAACCTGATGGGACGAGTCTTTCTCTCCACCCTCGACGATCCGTTCGCGATCGCGATGCGGGAAATCGCCGCCGTTCGCGAGGCCGGCGCCTCGGCGATCCTCGTGGACTTCCACGCCGAGACGACGTCGGAGAAGATCGCGCTCTCGTGGTGGCTCGACGGCAAGGTGACGGCGGTAATCGGCACACACACGCACGTCCAGACGGCGGATGAGCGTATCCTGCCGGAAGGCACGGCCTGCCTCACCGACGCAGGCATGACCGGGCCACATGACGGAGTCATCGGCATGGATCGGCAAGGTGTGATCACCCGGTTCCGGACCGGCATGCCGGCCCGCTTCGAGCCGGCTGGCGGCGACGTCCGCCTGCACGGCGCGATTCTGACGCTGGACCCGACCAGCGGCCGAGCAACGGCAATCGAGCGCGTCGCCGTCACCAGCGCCACGTTCGACGCCTGGGCCAGCGAACCGGACGCCACGGCATGAGCATGCTCCCCTTCGACGATCCCGCCTCCGCTCCATCGGAGGACAAGGAGCTTCGGCGCGGCCAGCCGGCCAGACCCGCTCCAACGGATGACGAGGATCCCCGGCACCGCGAGCCGGGGCCGACGACCGCACCGGTTGCACCCGCCGCACCCGCACCCGTCGCACCCGCCACACCCGTCGCACCTGCTGTGAGGCGTGTGCCTCTGACCGTCTCTCAGCTTTCCGCGCGGCTGCGCACCGTCGTCGAGGAGACATTCGACGAGATCTGGGTCCAGGGTGAGATTTCCGGCGGCCGGACCTGGAACTCCGGCCACTTCTACTTCACGCTCAAGGACGCCAACGCGCAGATCAAGGGCGTGGTGTTCCGGTCGACTCTGCGGCTGCTCAAGTTCAAGCCGACCGACGGCCTGTGCGTCACCGTGCGCGGCCGGATCAGCGTCTACGAGCCGAAGGGCGAGTACCAGCTGGTCTGCGAACACCTCGAGCCGCAGGGGCTCGGGGAGCTGCAGCTCGCCTTCGAGCAGTTGAAGAAGAAGCTCGCGGCCGAGGGGTTGTTCGCCGAGACGCGCAAGAGGCCGCTGCCGGCGCTGCCCCGCCGCATCGGTATCGTGACCTCGATCGACGGCGCGGCGCTGCGTGACATCGTGCGCGTGTTGCGCAGGCGCTATCCGAACGCGCACCTGGTGATCTCACCCACTCGCGTCCAGGGCGAAGGGGCGTCGGGAGAAATCGCGCGCGCCCTGCGTCTCGTCGCCCGGATCGATCACGTGGATGTCGTCATCGTCGGCCGGGGCGGCGGGTCGCTCGAGGACCTCTGGGCATTCAATGAAGAGATCGTCGCTCGCGCCATCGCCGCCTGCCCGATTCCCGTGATCTCCGCCGTCGGCCACGAAACCGACGTCACGATTGCGGACTTCGCCGCCGACTTGCGGGCGCCGACGCCCTCGGCCGCCGCGGAAATGGTGGTGCGGCAGAAGGACGAGTTCACCGCTCACATCCGGCGGCTGGTGCAGCAGCTGCGCGCGGCCATGCTCAACCGGGTTCGCCGCCTCGAGTCGCGGCTGCATGCGCTGCAGGCCCGGCCCGGCTTCGCCGGTTACCCCGGCCGCCTGGCGTGGCGGGCCCGGCACGTCGGCGAGTTGACCTCCGATCTGAAACACGCCGCTCGGGAAGCGATTGCAGCGCGCCGCCGCCGACTGGAATCGGCACGCCGCAGGCTCGATCAGTTCGATCCACGCCACCGGCTGGCCCGCGTTCGCGCCACGCTGGTCGGCCAGGACGGGCGGCTCCGCGGCGCCGCGGCGCGGCGGCTCCATCGGGCCCAGGGCCGGTTCCGCGAACTCGCGGCACATCTCGATGGTCTCAGCCCGCTCGCCGTGCTCGGCCGCGGCTACGCTGTCTGCTGGGACGGCGAGCGCACCCGCATCGTCCGCGATGCTGGGAGCGTGGCTCCCGGCGATCCCATTCGCGTCACACTGGAGCGCGGCGAGATCCGTGCGCGCGTCACCGATTCCTGACCGCTCGAGTCAGCGGGCGGTATCGCGCACGGTACAATCGCGGGTCAGCTCATGGATCCGACCATCAAGGACTTCGAGGCGGCCATCGCCGAGCTCGAGACGATTGTGAAGAAGCTCGAGGAAGGCGACCTGCCGCTCGAGACTTCACTGGAGCTCTACGAGCGCGGGGTCACGCTCTCGCGCTATTGCCATGGCCAGCTCGAGGCCGCCGAGCGCCGCATCGACGTGCTCAACGAACGCGGCGATGCGAAACCCGCCTCCCCGGCGCTGGGCCTCGACCGAGACGATGACGCGTAACCCCTCAATGCGCGTCGATGGAGCAGCCATCTGTGCGCTGATTTGCCACCCGCTCATCGCCGGGCGTCCGGGCATTCGGATACTCAACCGAACCAATTGAGCGGTTAGACGGCCGTGACCCTGCCGGAGTATCTCGAGACACGTCGCACGCTGCTGGAGACCGCGCTGCCAGCCATGCTCCCGGCTGGCGCACCGGCGGTCATCGTGGAGGCGATGCGCTATTCACTGCTCGCCGGCGGCAAGCGGCTCCGCCCGCTGCTCGTGCTCGCCGCTGCGGAAGCGGTGGCCGGCGCCGATACCGAGCAGGCCCGACGCAACGCGCTGCCCGCCGCCTGCGCGGTGGAGATGATTCATACCTACTCGCTGATCCACGACGATCTGCCGGCGATGGACGACGATTCGCTGCGACGCGGACGGCCGACGTCGCACGTGGTGTTCGGCGAGGGGATGGCGATTCTGGCCGGCGACGGCCTGCAAGCCGAGGCGTTCGCGGTGCTGTCACGGCTCCCGGACACCAGTGATCCGGTTCTTGTGTCGCGCAAGCTGAGGGCCCTGCTCGTCGTCGCGGAAGCGGCCGGCGCCATCGGCATGGTCGGAGGCCAGGCCATCGACCTCGCTGCCGACCCGACCCACACGCGCCCGGACGGGATCGTGCCGGCGCCGCTGGGCGCCACGCATTTGGCCGACATGCACGCGCGGAAGACCGGGGCGCTGATTCGCGCCTCCGTGCTGGCCGGCGCCATCATCGGCGGAGCCGAGGCCGCGACGTTGTCGGCGCTCGATCGCTACGCGCGCCAGATTGGCCTGGCTTTCCAGATCGTGGACGACATCCTCGATGTCGAAGGCGCCTCGGCCGATCTCGGAAAGACTGCCGGGAAGGACGCCGCCGCCGGCAAGCCGACCTACGTCTCGCTGTACGGCCTCGACGGCGCGCGCGCCCGCGCCGCCGCTTGCCTGCGCGACGCGGACGAGGCCCTCGCCGATGCCGGCCTCTCGGACACGCACCTGCGCGGCATCGCCCACTGGATCATCGAGCGGCGCACATGACGACGCGGATGCGTCTCGACGCGCTGCTGGTGCAGAAGGGACTGGTCGAGTCGGGGGAGAAGGCCCGGGCGATGATTCTCGCCGGCCAGGTGGCTGTCGGCGGCCACGGCGTTCACAAGGCCGGAACCATGGTCGACGTGAACGCCGACGTCCGCGTGCTCGGCCCCGAGCATCCATACGCCAGTCGCGGCGGCCTCAAGCTGGCCCACGCGCTCGAGGTGTTCGGCGTCGACGTGACTGGGGCGCTTGCTCTCGACATCGGAGCGTCCACCGGCGGATTCACGGACGCCCTGCTCCAGCGCGGCGCCCGCCACGTGATCGCGCTCGACGTCGGGCACGGGCAACTGCACTGGAAGCTGCGCCAGGATCAGCGGGTCACCGTCATCGAAGGATCCAATGCCCGCCGCCTGACGCGTGCCGATCTGCCCGACATCGGTGCCGGTGTGGACATCGTCGTGATCGACGTGTCCTTCATTTCGCTGGCACTGATCTTTCCCGTGATCCCGACGCTGCTCGGACCCTCCGCACCGCGTTATCGCGCTGGTCAAGCCGCAGTTCGAAGCCGGACGCAAAGACGTCGGCAAGAAGGGCGTCGTCACGAAGCCGGAGGTACATGAGCGCGTGATCGCCGACGTCGCCCGCGCGGCCGCTGAAGTAGGATTGGAGCGCCGCGGCCTGACCGAGTCGCCGATCACGGGGGCACAGGGCAACAAGGAGTATTTGATGCTCCTCGCTCCACCGCCCAGTTGAGTTGTGTATCCGATCAAGGTTTGAGGCGCGATCGTGAAGATTGGAATCGTCACCAAGCCAGCGCTGATCGAGGCTCGCGAGACGCTCGCCGACATTGCCAGCTGGCTCGCAGCGCGCCGGATCGACGCGGTCTGGTCACCCGAAGCGGCGGATCTCCTGCCCCGGGACAGCAGCCGGCGCGTCGCGCTGCGCGAGGACATTCCCGGTGACGCCGATCTCGTGCTCGTCCTCGGCGGCGACGGCACACTGCTGGCCATGGCCGATCGCATCGCCGCCGCGGAGCGGGACATCCCGATTCTCGGCGTGAACTTCGGTTCGCTCGGCTTCCTCACCGAGATCACCAGGCCCGAGTTATTCGAATCGCTCGAAGCGGTCGTCGGCGGCCGCGCCGGCCACGACGAGCGGATGATGCTGCGGGCGACGGTGGGCGGCGAGAGCTTCATTGCCCTCAACGACGTGGTCGTGACGCGACATGCGCTGTCGCGGATGGTGGAAGTGTCCGTGTGGGTTGGCGAGCAGTTCGTGACTACGGTGAAAGCGGACGGACTGATCATCGCCAGCCCGACCGGGTCGACGGCCTACAACCTGTCGGCCGGCGGCCCGATCGTGCACCCGGCGATGGACGCCCTGGTGATCACTCCGATCGCGCCGCACACCCTGACCAACCGGCCGATCGTGATTCCCGCGTCCCGCGACGTGCGGGTCGAGGCCGCGACGCCCAGCGATGGGATCCACGTCACGTTCGACGGACAGTCGGGCTTTCCGCTGGCAACCGGCCAGGCGGTTTCCATTGCCCGCGCGGCACGTCCGCTGCGGCTGGTGCGTGCCACGTCGCGGAGCTACTTCGAGGTGCTGCGCCAGAAGCTCAAGTGGCACGAACGCTAGCGGCCGCCTCCCGTGCGTCGGGCTGGAGAAAGTCTCGCTCGACGGCGTGCACCGTCAACACCGGGCACGGCGCGGATCGGACCACGCGCTCGGCGACGCTGCCCATCAGCAGGTGACGCAGCGCGCCGCGGCCGTGCGTGCCCATCACGATCAAGTCGATCTCGTGCTCGAGCGCATATTCGATGATGTCGATGGCTGCGGCCCGCGCGCCGCGCACGACCGTCACCGGGTCGAGCATGGCGCGGTCGTCGGCAGTGATGGACTCCTTCATCTGTCGGATCGCGACTGCCTCGAGTCCCTGCTCAACCTGCTGGATGGCGGCCACCGGCACTTCCGCACCGCCGGGGATCATCACGCTCTCCACGGTGTGAAGAACGTGGAGGCGGGCCCGGAACTGACGCGCGAAATGCCGTCCGTATTCGAGCGCCTGCCGCGACGGCTCGGAGAAATCGGTCGGCACCAGAATGTTCTTCAGGGCGATCATGATGCGGCCTCCTGGCGTGCGCCGGGACGCCGAGTGGCGTCGCCAACGCGTGCCGTCTGGTGACTGTCAACGCAAGCTCGGTGCCACGGACCTACTGGCGATTCGGCCGGTAATTTTCCGGCCGCCCGATTCAGCTGACGGGGACCCGGCACGCCGCCAGCGGGATTCCGGATGTTCCCGGCTGGCAGCTCTTCGATCAGCGATGTCTCCGCTCGCGGAAGTACTCCACCTGCCACTGCTGGACGTTGCGGTTGTGCTCGGCGAGCGTGTCGGCGAAGACGTGCGATCCGTCGTTGCGGCTGACGAAATACAGGTGCGAGACGGCAGCGGGCCGGACCGCGGCCTCTAACGAGGCGAGTCCCGGGGAGGCGATCGGACCTGGCGGCAGCCCCGGGTATCGGTACGTATTGTAGGGCGAGTCGAACTGCAGATCCTCGCGCGACAGGTTGCCGTCGTAGTGTCCCGCCCGCTGCAGGGCGAAGATCACGGTCGGATCGGCCTGCATGCCCATCCCGATCTTCAACCGGTTTCGGTAGACGGCCGCGACCAGCGGACGTTCCTCGCCCCGCGCGGTCTCCTTCTCGACGAGCGAGGCAAGGGTCACGATCTGCCTCGTGCTGAACCCGGCCGCCGCCGCTTGAGCCCGAAGCGGCTCGGCGTAGAGCCGCTTGAAGAGCCCCACCATCTGCGTGACGAGCTCGGTGGCACTCGTGCCCCGCGGCAACGCGTAGGTTTCAGGAAACAAGTAACCCTCGAGGTCGGTCGCCTCCGAATCGAGGTCGGCGATCAGACTGGCGTTCTTCGCCGCCTGTTCGAACTCGGCCGCCGCGCCGAACCCGCGCTCTTCGAACACCTGCGCCATCTCGGGAATCGTGAGCCCCTCGCGAAACGTGATCAGCCGTTTGTAGACGTCGCCGCGGGCGATGCGATCGATCACCTCGAACGGGGTCGCCTCGCGATCGAAGCGATACTCCCCCGCTTTCAGCTCACGCCCCCGGCCCGACATCCAGAGGGCAACCCTGAAGGTGCGCGCATCGCGAACCACACCTGCCTCGGCGAGGTGTGCACCGATGGTGCTGGCGCCGGTCCCGGGCGCGATCTCGACGAACTGCTCGGGACCATCGAAGCCGCGAAACGGTTGATGTACGCGCTGATACACGACCCAGGCGCCTGCGCTGGCGGCAAGCGCAAGCAGCACCGCAAGCAGGAGCAGCCGCTTGACGATCTTCATCGAGCCGGCACCCGCGTGTCGAGGTAGTCCTGAAGGATGACAGCGGCCGCGGCCGCATCGAGCTTCTTCTTGCGGTCGCGCCAGTCGCGAACGCCGCGAGCGGTGAGGCGCTCTTCGGCTGCGTGACTGGAGAGGCGCTCATCCTGCAGGACCACGTCGAGGCCGGTGCGCTCCGACAGCGCGCTCCTGAACGCTTCCACGAGCGGCGTCTGATGGGTCGGGCTGCCATCGAGCCGCCGCGGCCACCCGACCACGATCGCGCCCAGACCATCGTCTTCGTTGCGCAGCGCGTCCACGAGTTCGGCAACCAGCCGCAACGTCTCGCGCTCGGACGGCGGCCGTTCGAGCCGCCGCCACGGCGAGGCCAGGGTGCCGGTGGCGTCGCTCAGCGCCAGGCCGATGCGCCGCGCGCCGTAGTCGATCCCGAGAACGCGCACGGCCGCAGTATAAGATGCGCGGCGAGCCTGCCGCGCCGAGGTGGAGCAGCCGATTGCGTGGTGAAGCTCGTCAGCGATGCGATGTCAGAGACGCGGCGCGCTGACGAGCGCGTCACGCAGGTAATAAGCGATGACCGCGGCGCTGCCAACCAGGGCGAGCATCCGCATCAGCGCGGGGCCCGTGCCGAGGACGCGCTGGGTGATGACCTGCACCGCCTGCCAGATCAGGAAGAAAACGACATACGACAGGGCCATGCCGACGGCAATGCCGAGCCACGGGAACAGCAGCAGCGGCAGCACCGTGAGGAGGCAGATGCCGCCCAGCCACGTGCCCGCCGTCAGCCACAGCAGTTCGGCCCTGGAAATGACGAGCGGGTTCGAATCGGGCGGCACGGGCATCGGTCGATCTTACAATTGGCCTGAATGGTCGGCCGAGCTGGGATAGCGATTGCCCTGGTGGCGGCGGGTACGGCCGGCGTGCTGGCCCAGTCCGCTCCGGAGGATGCCCGCGCGCTTGCGGCGAGGGCCGCGGAGCGCATTCGCGGGCTTCAGCGCGAAGCCGATCAACTGGCGGCGCAAACCCGCACCCTGCTCAGCGATCTGCGCAAACTCGAGATCGATCGTGCAATTGCGCTCCAACGTGTCACCGAAGCCGATGCGGCTCTGGCGGCCGTCACCGGGGAACGTGACGAGGCTGCGGCCCGCGTCAAGCGGCTCGAAGCCGCACGCGTCGCCAGCACGCCGGGCCTGGCGGAACGTCTCGTGTCGATCTACAAGCGCGGCCGCGGCGGTTATGCGCGGCTTTTGCTCTCCTCTGACGATCCCCGCGCGTTCGGACGCCTGACCAGAGGCGTCGCGGCAATCGCCACCCTCGACAAGGTGCGGGTGGACACACATCGGCGAACGCTGGAATTGGAGCGCGAAGCGCTCGAGACGCTCGAGAACCGGCATCAGCAGGTCGCCACGTCGCAGAAGGCCGCCGCCGACGCCCGTTCGCAGCTGGACAAGGCCGCCCAGGCGCGCAACACGGCGATCGATCAACTCGACCGGCGGCGGGACCAGGCGGCGCAATACGTGGCCGAACTCCAACAAGCCCAGGTCCAACTGGCGCGTACCGTGGACGCGATGGGAGAAACGCCGACCGACCTTCCCTTCCAGCCCTTCCGCGGCGCGCTCGAGTGGCCGGTCGCCGGCAAGGTGCTCAGCCGTTTCGGCGCGAGCCGCGACAGCCGTTTCGGCACCGCCATCGTCCGAAATGGCATCGAGATCGGCGGCGCCGGAAGGTACGCCGGTGCACGCCGTCCACGGCGGCTTGGTGGCGTACGCGGCGCCGTTCTCGGGATTCGGCACCTTGATCATCGTCGACCACGGGCGCGGCGCTTTCACGATGTACGGCCACCTGGCTGAAGCTCGGGTCGAGCGGGGTGCGAAAGTGTCGCGGCAGAGCGTGATCGGCACCGTCGGGCTGGCGCCGGCCGGCGCCGCCGCGCTGTATTTCGAGGTGCGCGTCGACGGCCGCCCGGCGGATCCCCTACAATGGCTCAGGAGTTCACCATGAACCGTCGCGCTCGCGCGCTCGTGCTCGCCCTCTCGATGTCGATCGTGCTGTTTGCGGCGGTCGGCGGCTTCATGAGCGGGGCGATGGCCGCCCGCGAAGAGGGCAGCAGCTACGAGCACCTGCGCATTTTCGAGGATGTCGTGTCGCTGATCTCGAACAACTACGTCGAAGAAGTGGACATCGACAAGGTGATGCACGGCGCCATGCACGGGCTCGCCGACGGTCTCGATCCCGACTCGGCGTACCTGGACGTCGCCCAGGTCGGCACATTTGAAAAAGACGAGCCCCTCCCGGTCGGTCAAACCGGCATCGAGCTGACCAGGCAGTACTACCTCCGAGTGATCGCGGCTCGAGATGGCTCTCCCGCGGCGAAGGCCGGCCTGCAGCCCGGCGACTACATCCGCGGCATCGATGGCCAGTCGACGCGCGACACGTCGGTGTTCGAAGGCACGCGACTGCTGCGCGGCAAGCCGGGTACCAAGGTCAAGCTGACACTGCTTCGCGGAAACGCTGCCGATCCGCACGAGATCGAACTGACGCGTGAAGAACTGGCGCCGCTGCCGGTGAAGGGCAAGATTCGGCGCCCCGGCACCGGTTACCTGCGCGATCGCGGAGTTCGGCAAGGGCAGCGCCGAGCAGATCAAGTCCGAGGTGGCGTCGCTGCAGAAGGCTGGTGCAACCCGCCTGGTCGTGGACCTTCGCGGCAATGCGTTCGGCGATGTCGAAAGCGGCCTCGCGGCCGCCCACCTGTTCGTCCCGAGCGGGACGCTCGCCTACCGGCAGGATCGCGGCAAGGAGAAGGAGCCGATCTCCAGCGGCGCCGGCGACGGCTCGATCTCGCTGCCAGTGGTGCTCCTTGCCGACAACGGCACCGCAGGCGCCGCGGAACTGTTCGCCGGCGCGCTGCAGGGGAACAAGCGCGCCGAGATCATCGGTGAGCGGACCCGCGGGCGGGCAGCGCGGCAGAAGCTCGTGAAGCTGCCGGATGGCGCTGGCATCCTGCTCACCCACCTGTTCTACCTGCTTCCCGGCGGCGGCGCGATCCACGAGAAGGGCCTCGTCCCCGACGTCGCGGTCGAACAGCCGACATGGGACTTCGGACAGACCCCGCCGACCGAAGATCCGATCCTCGACAAGGCGCTCGCCTCGCTCGCCGAGAAGAAGGCCGCCTGAGGCCTCTGCTATAATCCTTGCTCCGTCACGAGACGCGGGACGGCCATAGGCGCGTAGCTCAGTTGGTTAGAGCGCCTGCTTGACACGCAGGAGGTCGGCAGTTCGAGTCTGCCCGTGCCTACCAGCCTTCGCTCGGTTACAAGCGAAGGTTGCCGCGCCGTAGCGCCAGGCGCGAAGGCAGGCCCCAACCCTTCCCGGTTCGGAGCAACGCCAACAAGCCCGACGAGAGCCGGCCGAGACCCAGTCAGCCAATGAGTCAGGTCACAGTCACGCTTCCCGATGGCTCCCGGCAACACGTGGAGTCAGGGACACCGGTTTCCGCCGTCGCCGACGGCGATCTCGCCGCGCCTCGCCGACGCCGCGCTCGTGGCCTGGGTCAACGACAAGCTCGTCGATCTCGATCTACCCGCTGACCGTCGACGCCGCGGTGCGCATCGTCACGAGCAAGAACCCCGAGGCGCTCGAGGTCTATCGCCATTCGACGGCGCACCTGCTAGCCGCCGCTGTCACCGCGCTCTATCCCGAACGTGCAGTGCGGCATCGGCCCGCCGACTGACGACGGCTTCTTCTACGACTTCGTCGTCGAGCGGCCGTTCGTGCCCGAGGATCTCGACGGCCATCGAAGCGAAGATGCACGAGCTCGCCCAGGCGAACTACGTCTACGAGCGGCAGATGTGGCCCCGCGCAGGAGGCGATCGACTTCTTCACGCAAGCGCGGCGAGCCGCTCAAGGTGCAGCTGATCGAGGAGAAGACGGCCGGCCAGCCCGAGGTGTCGGTCTACACGATCAAGGACAAGGACACGTTCGTCGACTTCTGTGTCGGTCCGCACGTCCCGTCAACGGGCAAGCTCAAGGCCTTCAAGCTGACGACGACGTCGAACGCCTACTGGAAGGGCGATGCGAAGAACGCGCCGATGCAGCGGGTCTACGGCACGGCGTTCTTCTCGCAGAAGGAGCTCGACGAGCACCTGACGCGCATCGAGGAAGCGAAGAAGCGCGATCACCGCAAGCTGGGCAAGGAGCTCGGGCTCTTCGCCTTCCATCCCTGGGCGCCCGGCGCTGGCTTCTGGACGGGCAAGGGCGCGACGCTCTACAACACGCTCGCCGACTACATGCGCGGCAGGCTCGTTCCGGCCGGTTATCAGGAAGTCAAGACGCCGATCGTCTACAACAAGGAGCTGTGGATCACATCGGGCCACTGGTCCCACTACCGGGAGAACATGTTCCTGGTGGAGTCGGCCGACGGGGACGAGATGGGCCTCAAGGCGATGAACTGCCCTGGCCACTACCTGCTCTACGGAACCGAAAAGCACAGCTATCGCGAGATGCCGATCCGGTATCACGAGCAGACGCCGCTGCACCGGAACGAGGCCTCGGGTGTGCTCGCCGGGCTGACGCGCGTCCGCCAGTTCTCGCAGGACGATGGCCACTGCTTCTTGATGGAGTCGCAGATTTCGTCGCGAGGTCGAAGCCCTGATGCGCCTGATTCAGGGCATCTACGCCGACTTCGGCCTCGAGTACACGGCCAAGCTGTCGACGCGTCCGGAGAAGTTCATCGGCGAGATTGCGCTGTGGGACCACGCCGAAGGCGCGCTCGAAGGAGGCGCTCGAGCAAGGCCGGTCAGGCCTACACGATCAACGCCGGCGACGGCGCGTTCTACGGGCCGAAGATCGACTTCGACATCACCGATGCGCTCGGCCGCAAGTGGCAGTGCGGGACGATCCAGCTGGATTACGTCGCGCCCGAGCGGTTCGACCTGACGTACGTCGGCGCCGACAATGCCGAGCACCGCCCGGTCGTGATTCACCGTGCCATCTTCGGCAGTTTCGAGCGCTTCATCGCCATCCTGATCGAGCACTTCGCCGGCGCCTTCCCGCTGTGGCTGGCGCCGGTCCAGGCGATCGTGCTGCCGATTGCCGATCGGCACCTGGACTACGCGCAGGAGGTCACGGCGGCGCTGTCGCGGGCCGGGCTCAAGGCGGAGGTGGACGACCGCCAGGAGAAGGTGAATCTACAAGATTCGCGAGGCCCAGCTCCAGAAGATCCCCTACATGCTGGTGGTCGGGGATCGGGAGGCCGCCGACCGCGCGGTCGCGGTGCGCAGCCGCGCGAAGGGCGACCTGGGGGCCCGGCCGCTGGACACGTTCGTGACCGACGCGCTTGCCGAGGTCGCCTCAAACAGTTATCCTAGAAGTCTTTGCCGCTATGGAGGAACCGCTATCGCCTTCGATCGTAACCGCCCTGGCCGCCGGGACGACCGGCTCCGCATCAACGAGCGCATTCGCGTGCGCGAAATCCGGGTCATCGACGACACCGGACAACAGCTCGGCATCATGCCCCCACCACAGGCGCTGGCCATCGCCCGCCAGAAGGGGCTCGACCTGGTGGAGATCTCGCCCACCGCGGTGCCGCCGGTCTGCCGGATCATGGATTACGGCAAGTACCAGTACCAGGAGCAGAAGCGGACGCGCGAGGCGAAGAAGCACCAGAAGGTGATCGAGGTCAAGGAAATCAAGTTCCGTCCCAAGGTGGACGAGCACGACTACCAGTTCAAGAAGAACCACATCGAGCGCTTCTTGAGCGAAGGCGACAAGGTGAAGGCGACGGTCTTCTTCCGCGGCCGCGAGATGGCGCACCCGGAGATCGGCCACCGCATCCTGATGCGGCTGCTCGAGGAGCTGGCGGACGTGGCCCAGCCCGAGACGATGCCGCGGCAGGAAGGCAACCAGATGCACACGATCCTGACCGGTAAGAAGGGCGCCGCGCCGCGGAAGGCAGCCCCCGCGCCGAAGCCGGAAGGCGAAGAAGTCAAGGGTTAGTGAAGGGTCAACGGAAAATCATGAAGCTGAAGACACATCGCGGAGCCGCCAAGCGGTTCAAGAAGACCGGCAGCGGCAAGATCGTCCGCGCATCGGCATTCAAGCGCCACATCCTGACCGGCAAGACCACCAAGAGCAAGCGCCACATGCGCGGCACCGCGGTGGTCTCGGAGGCCGACGCGCCCAAGCTGCACCGGATGCTTCCGTACAAGTAGGCTCCAGGCTTCAGGCTCTAGGCTTCAGACACGACGCTTGTCCCCCTGTGTCGCGTCTCACGTGGTCCGATGCGACATGACACGGAGTTTTGCTGAAGCCTGAAGCCCGAAGCCTGAAGCCTTCGTCGCGTCCGCGGCCCTGCGTCATGGGGCTTTTTCGGCTGCGGAGCGTATCAAGGTCGCGACATGGCGTCGCCGGCCGCAAGTCTCGCGAAAAGCGGGCCCCCATGGAACGCGAAGAGGAGTCACCATGCCGCGCGTCAAGCGTGGAGTCGTTCGTCGTCAGAAGCGCAAGAAGCTCTCAAAGCTCACCAAGGGCTACTTCCAGAACAAGAGCAAGCTCTATAAGTTCATGCGGGAGGCGGCGGAGAAGGCGGGCGTGTACGCCTACGTCGGCCGCAAGCGCAAGAAGCGCGACTACCGCAGTCTCTGGGTCGTGCGGATCAACGCCGCCGCCCGCGAGAACGGCCTCTCCTACACCGTCTTCATGAACGGCCTCAAGACCGCCGGCATCGAGCTGGATCGCAAGAGCCTTGCGGAGCTCGCGGCGCGCGAGCCTGCCGCCTTCGCCGTGCTGGTGGAGAAGGCGAAGGCAGCCACCGCGGCCGCGTAGCAGGCTCTAGGCTTCAGGCTTCGGGCTTCAGGAAGAGCATCCCGTTACGCTGCGAAAGACTCAGCGTGACAGAGGGTTTTCCGGGGCTTGAAGCCTGAGGTCCGAAGCCTGAAGCCTACTCCCGGGCCTCGACGACACACAGTCGCGAGGCTCTTTCTGTATCATCTCGGCCGATGACGACGACGATTGATCCCTCCATAGGCACGGACAAGGCCCGCGTCGTATTTGACGAGGAGCTGGCCTCGGCACGGACCGATGCGGCGGTCCAGGCGCTCCGCAATCGCTGGATCGCGCGCCAGGGAAGCTGGGTGGCCGCATTCATGGAGCGCCTCGCCCAGGCCACGCCAGATGTAAAGAAGCAGCTTGGCCGCGGCGCAAACGAGCTGAAGAAGCACGTCGAAGCGGCGCTCGCCGGACGCGAGCAGGAGCTGGCCGCGACCAGGAGGCCCGCCGGCGCAGTGGACATCACGCTGCCAGGACGCGGTCCGCGTCTCGGCTACCGCCATCCCTCGAGCCTGATC
The DNA here is from genome assembly GCA_963709325.1 of uncultured Acidobacteriota bacterium. Classification (GTDB taxonomy): domain Bacteria; phylum Acidobacteriota; class Vicinamibacteria; order Vicinamibacterales; family UBA2999; genus VFZN01. Next base: position 690,512 of record CAVPVV010000004.1, read on the forward strand.
CGCCAGGAAGTCGGCGAGATCTTCTCCCGGCTCGGGTATCAAGTGCTCGAAGGGCCGGAGATCGAGGACGACTACCACAACTTCGAAGCGCTCAACATGCCCGCCGAACATCCCGCGCGGGACATGCAGGACACGCTCTATCTGGCCGAGCCGTTGATGCCGCCGTCGTACGAGCCGCCGACGCGCGGCCGTGCGCCGCTCGAGCCGCAGCCCCTGACGCTGCTCCGCACGCACACGTCCGCGATGCAGATTCGCGAGATGGAGCGGCAGGAGCCGCCGGTGCGCCTGGTCGCCATCGGCCCCGTCTACCGCCGCGACAACCTCGATCTGACCCACACGCCGATGTTCCACCAGGTCGAAGGGCTGGTGGTCGGGCGCGGCGTGACGCTCGCCGATCTCAAGGGCACGCTGACGTCGATGGCCGCGGCCCTCTTCGGCGCCGGCCACCCTTCGACTCGCGCTGACGATGCCGCTCGCTCAGGGCAGGAGCTGGTGCGGTTCCGTCCGAGCTTCTTCCCCTACACCGAGCCGAGCGCGGAAGTGGATATCCGCTGCCTCCGCTGCAACGGCGATGGCTGCGCGATGTGCAAGCGCACCGGGTGGCTCGAGATCCTCGGCAGCGGCATGGTCCACCCGGCGGTCTTCGAGTTCGTCGGCTACGACCCCGACGAGGTCACCGGCTTTGCCTTCGGCATGGGGATCGAGCGCGTCGCGCTGCTCAAGTGGGGCGTCGAGGACATCCGCCTGTTCTACGAAAACGATCTGCGATTCCTGGAGCAATTCGGCCGATGAAGGTGCTGCTGTCGTGGGTCCGCGAGTTCGTCGAGATCGACGAATCGGCCGAGACCATTGGCCGCAAGATGTCGATGCGCGGGCTCGCCCTCGAGGGCCTGGAGCCGGCCGGAAGCGACGCGCTCCTCGATTTCGACGTCACCGCCAACCGTCCCGACTGCCTGTCCATTACCGGCATCGCGCGCGAGATCGCGGTGGCCTACGGCGTGCCGTTCCGGGCCCCGGCGGCGCGGCTCGCGCCGCTCGCCGCCGCCGCGTCGGCGGCGTCAGGAGCCACGCTCCCGATCACGATCGAGGCCCCGGAGCTCTGCGCGCGGTACGTCGGCGCGATTGCCGATGTCACGATCGGCCCCTCGCCAGCCTGGATCGCCGACCGGCTGACCGCGTGCGGCGTGCGCCCGATCAGCAACGTCGTGGACGTCACGAACTACGTGCTGCTGGAGATCGGCCATCCGATGCACGCGTTCGACCACGCGCGGCTCGACGGTCCGGCCATTGTGGTCCGTCCCGCGCGGCCCGGCGAGTCGATCAGGACGCTCGACGGCAAGCAGCGGACGTTGAGCCGGGACATGCTCGTGATCGCCGACGCGGCCCGCGCCGCCGCCATCGGCGGCGTGATGGGCGGGGCCGAGTCGGAAGTCGGCGGCGGCACGCGGCGCATCGTGTTCGAGGCGGCGTGGTTCAAGCCGCAGTCGGTTCGTGCCACCAGCCGCAAGCTGGGGCTTCGGACCGAGGCCTCGATGCGTTTCGAGCGCGGCGCCGACATCACCGCCCCGCCGCTGGCGATGGCACGCGCCTGCGAGCTGCTGCAACAGATCGGAGCGGGCCAGGCCGCTGGTCCGATCATCGACGCCTACCCGCGTCGATCCGAGCCGGCCAAAATCTGGCTCGCGCAGCCTCGCATTGCCGGCCTCCTCGGGATGGAGGTGCCGGATGACGAAGTCCGGCGGATCCTGGAGGCGCTCGGCTTCGAGGTCAGCGCCGGCGACGGCGGCTGGTGGGTCCGCGCGCCCGGATGGCGCATCGACATTCACCGTGACGTGGACCTCGTCGAGGAAGTCGGCCGTCACCACGGCTTCGAGCACCTCCCGACAACGTTCCCTGGAGTGCAGCAGGCGCCGTCGCCCTCAGACCCGCGCATCACCCGCGATGGGCGCGTCCGGCAGATCGCCCTCGGAAGCGGCTTCTCCGAGGCAATCAGCTTCGCATTCATCGAAGCGCGGTATGCGGAGCCGTTCGTCGACGGCGCGGCCGTCACGCTGGCCAACCCGCTTTCCGAGAAGTTCGCCGTGATGCGGCCGAGCCTGGTACCGGGTGTCATCGCGGCGGTCGGCCACAACCGGCGGCACGGCCGGCGCGACGTCCAGCTCTTCGAGATCGGGACGCGGTTCGGCCGTTGCGGCGAAGAGCGCGTACGTGGCGCTGGCCTGGACCGGTCTGGCCACACCGGATCACTGGAGCGGCGGGCGGCGCGACGCCGACTTCTTCGACATGAAAGGCGTGGTCGAGGCGGTGGCCGCACAGTTCGACGTGACCCTCGCGGTAGACGCTCCCGCTGACGGATCCGTGCCGCATCGTGTGCTCGTGCCCGGACGCGCGGCCATCGTCAAGCGCGGCGACCGGGTCGTCGGATGGTTGGGACAGCTCCGGAGCGAGATTACGGACGCGCACGACGTGCCAGCTAACGACGTCGTCTGGGCGGCCGAGGTTGCACTTGACGTAATGGCCCCGGCCGGCGCGAGCACGGCGAAGCGGGCCATGCCACTGCCCCGCTATCCGGCGGCGGTGCGCGACGTCGCATTGCTCGTTGACGAATCCTTGTCTGCCGCCATCGTTCGTGGCACCATTCAATCGCACGCGCCGGGGACGCTGGTCAGCGTTGTCGAGTTCGACCGCTACCAGGGCAAGGGCATTCCCGACGGTAAGGTGAGTCTCGCGCTGCGGCTGACGTTCCAGTCTCCCGAGCGTACGCTCACCGACGCCGAGGTCGAGAGCGCCACCACCGAGGTGGTCGAGTTGCTCGCCCGGGAAGCCGGCGCCGTGCGGCGTTGACGCAGTTCTTCCGCACATTCGCACGAGGGGTACGTGGCCACGAAAACCGCCGGACTGGAGCCAATCGATCGGCTCGAAGACAAGATCAAGACGCTGGTGAGCCTGATCGGCCGCCTCAAGAACGAACAGGCGCGGGTCGCCGAGGACAACGCGAAGCTCCAGCGCGAACTGGAATCGGTGAGGGCCCGGCTCGCTGAAGCCGAGGGCGCCTCCGCCGAAGCAGGCACGCTCCGCGAAGAGCGGGATCTCATCAAGGCCCGCGTCGCGGAGATGCTCCAGCAGCTGGATGGCCTCAACCTATGAGAAGTAAGAGGTGAGAAGTGAGAGGTGAGAAGAAGCGGACGCTTCAAAGCCTGGCTTCTCCACTCTCAGCTCTCGCTTCTCATTTCGGAACCAAGCCCATGCCGGAAGTTCGAGTGGTGACGGTCGAAATCCAGGGACAGCGCTACCCGATCAAGACGAGTCTGGATGCCGCCTACGTCCACCGGCTGGCGGCCCACGTCGAGTCGCGCCTCCAGAAGGCGGCGTCGAGCGCCCCGTCCGCTGACACGGTGGGACTCGCGATCCTGACGGCGCTGAACATCACGGACGAGTACTTCCGCGCTCGCGACGAGCGCGCGGTCGAGAGCGGTACGCTCGCCGAGCGGACCGCTGCGCTCGAGCGCATCGTCGACGAGGCCCTCCAGCTCGCCGAGTAACGGGTTCTCCTCGAGGTTCTCGGGGTTCGCGAGGTTCTCGGGGTTCTCGGGGTTCGCGAGGTTCTCGGGGTTCGCGAAGGTTCGCGGCGGTTCTCGTGGCCGTCGGGTTTTCCCCGATTTTCGCCGTTTGTTCTCCGAACTTGCTCGCGCCCGCCTTCTGTCTGGTACAATCGGCCGCAGTCCTGCGTTGTTCGTGATGGTTTCGGAGGCTTGTCTGAGCCAACGTTAAACCCAAGCGAGTTGCGACGGCCGCGTGGTGTGCATGCCTCCGTGGTAGAGGAAGCCTGAAGCGCGGTTCTTACAGCGGCTCCACCTGCTTAAGCAGGTTCAGCAATCCTCCCCACACGGCAAGGCGGGACTCTCTTTTTTTGTGACGGTTTCGGATCTGGGCGAACACGCCCTGCTGGCGCGCCTGCTGGCGCGTCTGCCCCGACCGGGGGCCCAGATCCTGGTCGGGCCGGGTGACGACGCCGCGGTGATCGAGCCGGGACGCCGGACTCGCCTGGTCCTGACCACGGACGCGCTCGTCGAGGACGTGCACTTCTCGTCCGCCTGGAGCAGCCCGGCGGACATCGGACACAAGGCGCTCGCCGTCAACCTCAGCGATCTGGCGGCGATGGGCGCCGTTCCTCGCTGGGCACTCGTCTCGCTGGCACTCCCCCCCACCTACCCGGTGGATGCCGCCGAGGCGCTCATGAGCGGACTAGCCGGACTCGCCGCCGCGCATGGCGTGTCCGTCGCCGGGGGCAACATCACCCGCAGTCCTGGACCGCTCGTCGTGGACGTAACCGCCGGCGGCGAGGTATCGCCTCGAAAGTGGCTGACCCGCGGCGGTGCGAAAGCAGGTGACGAACTGTGGCTGAGCGGCGCCGTCGGAGGGGCGCGCGCCGGACTCGAGATGCTGCGTGACCGGGCAGACGCAGCACCGGAATCTCCCGACCTGGCCGCCTGCCTCTCGAGACATCGCCGTCCCGAGGCGCGCGTGCGGCTCGGGGTGGCAATCGCAAGAGGCAGCGCGGCACGGGCCGCGATGGATGTGAGCGATGGCCTGGCCGACGCGGTCAGGCAGCTGGCACGCGCCAGCGGGTGCGGCGCGCGGGTTGACGCCGAGGCTATTCCGGTAGAGGCTGGCGCGCGCGACTGGTGGGCTGGCCGTGGACAAGACGTCGTGTCCGCCGCGGTCGCCGGCGGCGAGGATTACGAGCTGCTGCTCGCGATCCCGAGACGATGGAATGGGCGCCTCAGGCACGTTCTGCAACGGGTCACGAGGCCGGCGTTGACGCGCATCGGCGCGCTCACGCGCGAGAAGGAGTTGGTTCTGGTCCGGAATGGTGAGGCACACGCCTGGCCGTCCGGCTTCGAGCACTTCCGGGAGCCACACGCGTAGCTATGCAGATCGCCCAGTCGATCCTCCGGCGAATATTTGCGACGCTCATCGTCGCGGTGGCCTTCGTGTTTTTCTACGAGACCACGATTCGCGACTCGTGGCATGCGGGCCGCCCATCCACGATTGCCGAGGCGACCGGACTGCCCCAGGCCGGCTCGCAGCTGGCGTTCACAGCAACTGCTTACTGCAAGGGAGAAACAACCGCATCCGGGGTTATCGTGCGCACGGGAGTCGCGGCTGCGGATCCCGCGCTCCTGCCGGTCGGGACGGTCGTGCGGGTGGACATGCCGAACTCGCGCTACAGCGGCATCTGGACGGTGATGGACACCGGTCCATCGGTGCAGGGACGGATGATCGACCTCTACCTGTGGAGCTGCCATGAGGCGCTGGACTTCGGACGACGGCCGGTGCGGCTCACCGTACTGCGGCTCGGGTGGAGCCCGCAGATGAGCGCCCCGACCCTCATCGATCGCGTCCTGCGCCAGCGCGAGGCGGCCGCCGCCGTTGCTGCGGCCGCAGGCAGTAAAGACAAATAGAGACGTTCGTCCAGCGGCGGATTGCCGCCCAGATCCGGGGATGAACGCTGGTATCATCGCCGCGTATGCATGCGCTTTATGTCGTAGTCCCCGTGCTGGGCATCCTCGCGATCGCCTACCGTTACTACAGTGCGTTCATCGCGACGCGCATCTGGATGCTGGACGATGCGCGGACCACTCCGGCCCACACGAATTACGACGGCGCCAATTACTATCCAACCAGCCGTTGGGTGCTCTTCGGCCATCACTTCGCCGCGATCGCTGGCGCCGGTCCGCTGGTCGGGCCGATGCTGGCAGCGCAGTTCGGCTACGCGCCTGGTCTGATCTGGCTGGTGGCCGGCGTTGTCCTGGCTGGCGCCGTGCACGACTCCATGATCCTGTGGGCTTCGACGCGGCGTGGCGGACGCTCGCTGGCTGAAATCGTCAGGGAGGAGATCAGCCCCGCGGCCGGGATCGTCGCCTCCTTCGCGATTCTCTTCATTCTGGTGGTGGCGCTCGCCGGCCTCGGCATCAACGTCGTCAACGCTCTCGCCGACAGCCGGTGGGGCACCTTCACCATCGCCATGACGATCCCGCTCGGGATCTTCATGGGCTTCTGGATGTACGTGTGGCGCAAGGGGCGGATTACCGAGGCGACGATCATCGGTGTCCTGGGGCTGCTCCTCGCCCTCTGGGGCGGCGAGCCGCTCAGTCACTCCGACAGCTGGTTCGCCCACCTGTTCGATCTCTCGCGCACGCAGATTGTCATCGCGCTCTGCGTCTACGGATTCGCCGCGTCGGTGCTGCCGGTCTGGCTGCTGCTGTCCCCGCGCGGCTATCTCAGCTCGTTCACCAAGATCGGCACCATCTTCCTGCTGGCGATGGGCGTGATCTGGGTGAACCCGGAGTTCAGGATGCCGCCGCTGACCGAGTACACCGGCGGCGGCGGCCCGATTTTTCCCGGTCCGCTCTTCCCCTTCTGCTTCATCACCATCGCCTGCGGCGCCATCTCCGGCTTCCATGCGCTGATCAGCTCGGGCACGACGTCGAAGATGCTGGACAAGGAGAGCGACATCAGGCCAATCGGCTACGGCGCGATGCTGGTCGAGTGCCTGGTCGGCGTGATGGCCCTTGTCGCGGCGGCCGCGATGGAGCCTGGCGACTACTTCGCCATCAACGTACCGCCTGCCCAGTATGCGCACCTGACCTTCCAGGGCCTCCAGCTGGCGCCTGTTCACCTGGCCGGTATCGAGTCGACGGTCGGCGAGACCGTCACCGGGCGGACCGGCGGCGCGGTGTCACTCGCCGTCGGCATGGCCCAGATCTTCTCTGCCATGCCGGGGATGAAGGGGCTGCTGGCCTACTGGTATCACTTCGCCATCATGTTCGAGGCGCTGTTCATCCTGACGACCATCGACTCGGGGACGCGCGTCGGCCGCTTCCTGATGCAGGAGTTCCTCGGCAAGGCGATCCCGAAGTTCCGCGAGAAGGAGTGGATGCCGGGCGCCCTGATCGCGACCGGGCTGATGGTCGTCTCGTGGGGCTATTTCATCTACACCGGCAATATCAGCACCATCTGGCCGATGTTCGGTGTGGCCAACCAGCTGCTCGCCTCGGTGGCGCTCGCCGTCGCCACGACGATTCTGATCAACATGGGAAAGACTCGCTACACGTGGGTCACCGGGCTGCCGCTGGCGTTCCTGGCCACGAACACGTTGTACGGGGGCTTCCTGAACGTCCGGGACAACTACTGGCCGCTTGCCGTCGGGCCCAACCCCGCCACCCATACCGATGGCTACGTCCTCACCATCAGCACCATTGCGATGATGATTTGCGCCGTCATCATCCTCGGCCAGGCCATCGCCAAGTGGGCCTCCGTGCTGTCCAATGGCCGTGAAGCGGTGGGCGCCGAGAGCTGAACGATCACTCGCGACGCCATCTCCGCTATACTCTGTAGGTCCGACGCCCACTCGGACGCGCCCGGCTAACCCCCTTCGAGCCGGGTACGGTGCCGCCTGACGGCGGCTCGGTTGCTCGGTAACAGTTTCCGGGGCTTGGTGAATCGCGCATGGCGCTGAGGGGAATGATCCGTACGCTTTCCAGGCTGGCTCTGACGGCGGCGACCGCTGTCATCATTTCCATCGCGCTGGCCTCGCCAGCGGCCGCGCAATACAGCCCGCCGTCGGAGCCAGCGGTCGGCGAGAACTACCACGTCGAGATTTCCTACGGCTGGTGGAATGCCGATCCGTCGCTGGTCGTGAACTCCGAATCGCTCGGTATTCCCGGCACCGACGTGGACCTGGTGGATGATCTCGGCATTGAGCAGAAACAGCTCGGGAAGCTGAACGTGGTGCTCCGCCCTGCCGAGAAGCACCGGTTCAGGTTCGAGTACCTGCCGATCCGCTACGAGGCCGACGCGACCGTGCACCGCCAGTTCGTCTTCAATGGCCAGGTCTATCGCGTCGGCCTGCCGATCCAGACCAAGGCCGACTACCTCACCTACCGCTTCGGCTACGAGTATGACTTCGTCTACCGGAGCCGCGGCTTCTTCGGAGTGCTCTTCGATCTGAAGTACACCGACGTCAACGTCGAGCTCACCAGCCCGATCGGCATCGAGTTCTCGCAGGCGATCGCGCCGATCCCGACAATCGGCGTCGCCGGCCGCGGCTATGTCGCGAAGAACGTCGCCGTCGGCGGCGAGCTCTCTTTCTTCCGGCTACCCGGCGAGTACGAGAACTACGACGGGAAGTACACGGACATCGACTTTTACGGCACCGTGAATTTCACCAACAACCTCGGCGCCACCGTCGGCTATCGCTCGGTTGACGTGTTCTACAAGTCAAAGCTCGACACCGGCGCGCTGAAGTTCTCCGGCCTCTACATCAGCGGCGTCGCGCGCTTTTAGCAGGCTGCCCGGTTGAAGCGAGAAGTGAGAAGCAGACGGACTCGAGCGTGAGTCTCGAGCCGTAGAACCCACCCGCCCAGGCGCCCCTCGGGGCAACGAGATCTCCTTCTCCGCGCCAGCCTCGAGCGTCACCGTTTCGCGCCAGCCACCGCTCGATAACTCCACGGACGAGACCACGGGCCCGCCGCGAACAGCCAGACCGCCATCGCCAGCCCGTCGTACCAGATGAGGAACGCCGGTGGAATCGGGCCCGGCAGCCACGGCAGGCAAACCAGCGCGGTGAGAGCCAGCGGCCACAGGCGTCCCGGCGCGAGCCGCCGCCACCACACCACGCCGGCGAACGCCGCCCATAGTGCGCCAAGCAGCCCCCATGCCGGCAGTACTCCAAGCCGCGCACGAGTGCCGTAGTGAATCACCGCCTGGATACCGAGCGTCAGCCATGCGGCAACCGCGGCCAGGGTCGCGAGCGCGATCGAGACGAGGCGCGGTTCATGCGCTCCTGATGCTATTGCGGCTTCCGCGCGAGGCAAATTATCGACGACCCAATTGGCATCCGAAGCGCACGCAATGCCTGCGCCTCGGCCCACACCGCGCCCGTCAGCAGCGCGTTGACCGGCGCGGCCGGCACTTCGATCTCCCACTCGCCGACCGTCGCCTCGCCGCCCCGGCGAAGCCGGTGCCCGACCCGAGCGGCCAGCATCAACGGAAACAGGCTGGCAAAGGCAAACGTCAGGTACTCGACGCGCAGTCCTGCCGCGGACATCAGCCCGCGGACCTGCGACGGGGTGTAGCGTCTCACTTCTTCCGCGAGCACGGAGTGCCCGCCCCGAAGCAGTTCGAGCGCCGCGAAATTGAAGACGGCGGCGCCGCCCGGCTTCACCACGCGCGCCATCTCCGCGATTGCCGATCGTTCGACGGCGTCCGGCAGCGTCTGGAAGACGTCGAACGATGTCACCAGATCGAAGCTGCCGGCCTTGAATGGGATCGCGGCGATGCTGCCCTGCGCGATCCGGCGGCGGCCGTGCTCGTGAGCGAAGAGCAGCCCGCGCCAGGTGAGGTCGAAGCCGTAGGTCTCGCCGAACGGATCGAGCATCGCGAGGTTCGATCCGGTGCCGCATCCGCAATCGAGGATGCGTGCGCGAGCCTGGCCGGCGACGGCGCGGGCCAGCACAGGACGGAGGAACCAGCGAAACCCTCGAAACCAAAAGTGGGAGCGCTCCGCGAGCGCGGTGAGTTCGAGCAGGCGATCCATGCGGCAGGCAGGCCGACCGAGCATGCTACCATACGGCAGACATGCGCTCTCGGGGACTCGCCGAGGGCACGGCAGTCGTGCTCGGCGCCGTGGCCCTCACCGCCGTCCTCACCTATCCCCTGGCGTTCCAGTTCGATCGCATCGGACGAGTCAACACCGACGACGGCCGGTGGAGCATCTGGGTGGTGTCGTGGGTCGCCCACGCCTTGACCACCGATCCCGCCGGCGTCTACCACGCCAACATCTTCTATCCGCAGCGCAACGCGCTCGCCTTTTCAGAAGCCAACCTCGTCGAGGGCGCGATTGCGGCGCCGGTCTGGGCCGCGACCAAGAACCCCTACGCGACGCACAACTTCGCGGCGTTCGTCTCGTTTGTGATCGCCTTCGTCGGCGCGTACTACCTCGCGCGGTATCTCACCGGCAGCCGCGGCGGCGCACTCGTCACCGCCATCCTCTACGCCTTCAGCCCGTTCACGTTCGCCCGGACCGCGCACATTCAGCTGCTGTACACCGGCGGCATCCCGTTTTGCCTCCTCGCGTTTCATCGCCTCGCGGATCGGCCGACGGCGTTGCGGGCGCTCGCCCTCGGTGTCGCTCTCTGGCTGCAGGCGCTCGCGTGCGCCTACTACGGGATCTTCGCAGGTCTGATGGTCGGTCTGGCAACGCTGGTGGTGGCCGTTACCCGCAGACGCTGGCGCGATCGCGGATACTGGGTCGGCATCGGGCTGGCCGCGTTCGTCTCGATCGGCCTGACGGTGCCGTTCTTCCTGCCCTACATGAGCGTCCAGAAAGACTTGGGCTTTGCTCGAACGCTCGACGACGCGCGGATGTATTCGGCGGATGCCGGAGCCTGGCTGGCCTCGGCAGCCTGGGCGCACCGCTGGTGGCTGCCGCTGATCGAGCCGTTCAACGAGGTGCTCTTCCCTGGCGTCGTGGCCATCGCCTTGGGGATTTCGGGCCTTGCAATGGCATGGCGGCAGAAGGCCTTACGCGAAGTGGCGCTCATTTACGGACTGACGGCGCTGCTGGCGGTCTGGCTGTCGTTCGGACCCGACGCGGGTCTCTACACGTTGTTCTATCGCACCATTCCGATCTTCACGTTCCTTCGCGCTCCCGGGCGCATCGGCATCGTCGTGGTCCTGTGCCTGGCGGTGTGCGCCGCGGTCGCGCTGAAAGGGTGGCTTGCCGGCCGCCAAAACCACGAGGCGTGGACGGCCGCGATCGCGATTCTGGCGGCAGTGGAATTGCTCCAGGCGCCGCTTAGCGGGTTTCGGCCGGTCGAGCCGTTCGCCAATGCGTATCGCACGCTTGCCGTGCAGCCGCCGGGCCCGGTCGCAGAGTTTCCGTATTTCTACCGGCGCAGCGACTTTCCGCGACACGCGTACTACATGCTCAACTCGGTGACGCACTGGATGCCGCTCGTCAACGGCTACAGCGACCACATCCCGCAGGAGTTTCGCGACCAGGTCCGTCCCCTCAGCTCATTTCCGACGCGCGAGGCGTTCCAAATTCTCGGCAAGGTCGGCGCGCGCTACGTGATGTTCCACCTGAACCTGTACGACTCGCGGTCGCGACAGCGGCTGCTCGAGCGCCTCGACACGTATCGCGCGTATCTTCGTCCGCTCGCCCAGGAAGGCGACGTGTGGCTGTTCGAGATCGTCGGCTTCCCGAATTAGCGCTCTTCGTTGCCGCCGCGGTCCTGCACACCTGGCCGCTGGCATCGGCGCCAGGCACGTGGGCCCGGGTGGACAACGCCGATACCGCACTGAATACCTGGGCCATCGCCTGGGTCGGGATCACGGCGCTGCGCGATCCGTTCAACCTGTTTCACGCCAACATCTTCTTCCCCGAGCCGCGCACGCTGGCGTTCTCGGAGATCATGTTGCCGCAGGCGCTGATGGGCGCCCCGCTCACCTGGGCCGGCATCGATCCGGTCGTCGTCTACAATCTGCTGGTTCTCGCCGGGTTCGCGCTGAGCGGCTTTGCGATGGCCTGGGTCGTGTCGGAGTGGACCGGGACCCGGTTGGCGGGAATCGTCGCCGGCCTCGCGTATGCCTTCAATGCCCACACGCTCGTCCGCTTCGGCCACCTCCAGGCGCTGCACGTGCAGTACTTTCCGCTGGCGCTCTACGCGCTGGACCGGACAATCGAGGGGCCCGGCCACCGCTGGGCGGCCATCCTCGCGATGGCCCTCGTCGCGCAGGCCCTGACGTCCAATTACCTGCTGGTGATGGCAGCCCTTGCGATGATCGCCGCGGTCATGGTTCGACCCGATGCCTGGCGCCCGCAGCCGCTCCTGGCTCTCACCGGCGCTGCGGCGGCGGCAACGTTGATCCTGGCGCCGTTCCTCTATCAATACTGGCTGGTCCACACAGAGCAGGGCCTCGTGCGCACCTTCGACGAAGTGGGCACCTATTCCGGGACGTGGCGGGACTGGCTCTCGACCGGTGGTCGATTGCACTACGGATGGTGGAGCCACCGGTTCATGCCCGATACCACCTCGTCGCTCTTTCCCGGCATCACCGTGTCATCCCTCGCCATTGTCGCCGTCGTCAAGGGCGAGGCGTGGCGCGATCCCCGTGCCCGGATGGCACTGGTCGTGGCTATCGCCGGTGCGGTCCTGGCATTCGGCGCCAACCTTCCCGGTTATCGCTGGCTGTACGATCACATGCCCCTGCTGCAGGGGATCCGCGCTGCGTCGCGTTTCGGCTGGCTGACGCTGTTCGCGCTGGCTATTCTCGCGGGCTTCACCGTCTCGGCCTGGATCCGGAGGCTGTCACCCGCAAAAGCGGCGGTTCTGGTGACGGCATTGAGCGTTGCGGTCACGATCGAAGCGCTGCGGACACCCATGCCCTTCACGGCGTATGAAGGGATACCCAAGATCTACGAGCGGATTGCCGGAATGCCCGATATCGTGCTGGCCGAACTGCCGTTTCCGCCCCGAACATCGATCCAGGACAACGGCCCGAGCGTGCTCTACGCGGCGTGGCACCTGAAACCGCTGCTGAACGGTTATAGCGGGTTCACACCAGCCAGTTACTCGACGCACGAGGAAATCATGCAGCGCTTCCCGGCCGTGGACAGCGTTCGCTCGCTGCGCGCAATCGGCGTGTCGCATGTCCTGCTCCACAAGCGCCGCGTCGTCCCGGATCTCTTGAAGCGCTGCGCGGAGTCGCCGGAGATTGCGCTGGTGGCCGACGAAGGCGACGAGGTGCTCTACGCCCTGACGCCTGGAGGGCGCTGATGCGCCGAGCCCTTCCGCTGCTCGTGCTCTTCGTCAGCCAGGCCATCCTGCACATTTGGCCGCTAGCGCCAGGTGGCGCGCCTTCCCGTCAGCCGCAGTGCTCGAAGAGATGCGGGCGGTCGGCGTCACTCATGTGATGGTGCACACGAAGAAGCTGCCAGCGCTGCCTCGACCTTCAGCGCCCTTCGGTCCGCGCCGGCTGCGGCTTCTGCGCGGCAGACCCGTACAGGCGGCGGTAATCGTCGGCCGTCCCTAGGATTCGCCTCACGTAGTTCTGCGTCTCGGGGAACGGGATGTCGTCGATGAAGACGTCCTGGTCCATCCCCTGACGCTCGCGCAGCCACGCCGCCACCCGATGATCGCCGGCGTTGTACGCAGCCAGCGCGAAATGAATGCCGCCGAACCTCTTGATGCTGTCCGCGAAGATCGCGGTGCCGAGCCGGACGTTCGTCTCCGGATCCGTCAAACGTGATGGCGTGTAGCGCGGAATCTTCATTTTGCGTGCGAACTGCCGTCCGGTCGAGGGCAGCACCTGCATCAGCCCGACAGCGTTTGCCGAGGAGCGGATGACGGGATCGAATGTTGATTCCTGGGCGACGAGCGCCGCGATTAGAAAGGGGTCCAGCCCGTAGACGGCGGCGTGCTTCTGGATGAGCGGCCAGTAGTCGATCGGGAAAACGACCCGCTGGATCTCGACTGGCAACGTCTCGCCGCCGGCTGCCATCCACTGCGGATACGCGCGCTTCATCGCGTTGATCCCGAGCCGCAGGTTGCCCATCCGGTTGTGCACGAGCGCGATCGTCGCAGTCAACTGGGGCGAGTCACCCCAGACCCGTTGCGCGTACTGCAGTTCGTTCAGGGCCTCGCGATGGAGTCCCACCGCAATCAGTTCCGCGACCCGCGTCCCGGTCGGGAACGACGTGGTTTCCGGTGCCGCGCCGCGGGTGACGGTGGCAACGATCGCCTGCACGCGGCCGGCGCTCAGGTGCTGGCGCGCCAGCCGCCCGTAATAGCTGTTGTAGTAGTCCGTCGCGGTGAGCACGAGGCGTTCGTCGGCCAGCGCGCGCTGCCCGGCATCCTGCCAGGCCCGGCCGCTCCAGTACAGCCACGAGGGGCGATAGTCGGATCGCGGGAACTGGGCCGCGCCACGGTCGAACAGCGTGGCCGCCTCCTGGAAGTGGCCGTTGCGGTACGCCCACCAGCCGACCCGCCAGTAGGCCCGCTCGGCGAAGCGGCCGGCCGGATAGCGCTCGAGCAGCAGGCGGAACACCTCTTCGGCGTGTTCGTCCTCGTCGGCCACGATGAAATGCGATGCGAGGTTGTTGAGCGCGTCCTCGGCGTACGGGCTTTCACGGTGGCTGTCGGCGAAGATCCGGGCCTCACGCTCGTAGTCAGCTTTTTCGCCCGTGCCGCGCAGGGCGCTCAGGTAGAAGAACGCGGCTTCCTCGCCGTAGGTACCGGCCTGCTGCCCTTTCAGCGGTTCGAGGGCCGGCCGGAAGCGCTTCATCTGAACGTCGCAAGCCGAGATCCGCACGTCGACGCGATCGCGCTCCGCGCCGCTGGCGGCATGACGAGCGCGTTCATAGGACGCGCGGGCGTCGTTCCACCGACGCGCCTGGAAGAGGGCGTCGGCCCGCTTCAGTTCCACCGCGACGTATGGTTCGTCCTCGCTCCAGGCGTTCAGCCTGGTCAGCGCGTCTTCGGACTGGCTCGCCTCAGGGGACAGCGGATACTCGAAATACACCCGGCGATACGCGGCGACGGCTTTCGGTTGATCGCCGTTGCGCTGCGCCGCCACCGCGAGACGCCAGAGCGCGACCTGCGGGGCGGCCAGCTTGCGCTGCACCAGTCGTTCGTATACGGCCACCGCGCCGGCGAAATCGAGCTGCGCCTCTTTGGATTCGGCTTCTCCGAGAGCCGCGTCCTCGGGAAGATGCCCCTGGATGTTGCTGCCGGCCAGCGCCGCAAACGCGGCCTCGGCCTCGGCGTAGCGGCGCAGCGCCAGCTGGGCCTTCGCGGTGTAGAACCGCGCGTATTCCGCGACCGACGTCGAGGCGAGCGCCTTCTGGTTGAACAGCGGCAGTGCGAGCTCGGGCTTGTTCTCCTCATCGAGCAGTCGAACGCCCTTGACGAACCCGGTGAGTGCGGGAGACAGCGTTGCGCCCCTGAGTGGAGCAAACCAGAACGCGTTGAGGTCTGACGGGACGGGTGCGTGCGGCGTGGGCTCCAGGCGAAGGGTCGGTCCGCCGTTCGCGGAAACCGCCAACGTCTGGGCCGACGGACCTGGTGCGGCGAGCAGCACGCCGGCAACGAGCCCTGCCGCGGCGCCTGCCGCCGCCCGCCAATTCATCCCGCGGCTCCGGATGGGGCGTGGGTTACCACTGCTGACTGGGCGCTCGACCGCGCCGGCGCCGCCACCTTCTGGGCGGTCAAGGCCTCGAGGCAACGGCCGGCATGCCGGGCCAGCACCTCGATCGCCTCGGGCCACGGGGTCGGCACGATGTGATCGTGCTCACCACCGCTCACACCGTCGGCGTACACGACCGCGACGACGCGGCCGCCGACCAGCACCGGCATCGCCAGCCCCATCCGGTCTTCGGGCAAATGCTCGAATCCTGGGCCGTCCGCGCCGTTGTGAGTCGTTGCCGGGCGCGACGAGGACGCGGCAGCGCCGATCACGCCGGCCTCGACCAGCGGCAGATCGACGGATTTCGGTTGGGCGTCTCGCGCGCCGAAACCCGACAACCTCCACCCCACGATGTGGTCGCCTTTCACCACCACGACGGCGGCTCGAGCCGCTTCCCGCGCCGCGGCCAGCGCCAGCGCGTCGAGCACCTCGCTGAGCGACGTCGCACCGTCGAGCCCCCGCACGCTTTCGACGAGCCGCGTGAAGCCGGCCATCTCGGCCTCGCGCTCTCCGACGCGCACCGCGTCGATCGACGCCTTCGTCTCGGCGACGGCCCTGGCCTCGGCGTCCGCGATGGCCGCGGCCCGCTCGTCGTTAAGCGCCCGAATCTGCTCTTCGGTGTGCGCGGCATGCCGCGCGGCCTCCCCTTCGACGGCGGCGCGTACCGCTTCGTCGATGGCGGCCTCGCGTACTGACTCGGCCTCGGCGAGCTTCTGTTCGAGTTCGGCGCGGCCGCGCTCGATCTCGCGGACGCGTTCGGCGGCCTCGTCGAGCTGACGGGCGGTTGTGTCGGAGTGGATGGATAACAGATCCGATACCAGCGCCTGGACGGCCTGGTCCACGGACGTACGGATGCGGTCTTCGAGCACCATCGTCTTTCTCTGAAAAAGGTTGTACAGCCTCAGAGGACTCGGGCCGCGGCTGGGATCGCGTTCGTCCGTACTAGCTGCGGCCATTATTGGGGGAGGCGATCGCTCAAGTCAAGATGCGCGGCCGCGTACAACGGCACGCGGCACCACGACCGAGCCCTCCCGAATCTCATCCGAATCCCGACTCCTCGATCGTATCGGCGCTCAACCGTCCGACCGACACCTCCCGTGGCCACAGCGGGCAGGGCTGCGCCGAACCGTCACCCCCTTCCGCCGGTGCGGTTCGTGGGGACAGGCAGAACCGGGCACCCATGGTCGAGGTCGGGTGCAGTGGTAGAATCGAGGTGCGTCAACGATTGACCACGTGGGGGCGACCTGGCTTCGACGGGGATGCGGGATCGTGGAGCGCGTGCCGAGTACTCCATCTCACCTCGTAAACCTGCGGTGGAACACAACGTAACTGCGAACGCAGACTACGCTCTCGCTGCTTAATAACCAGTGAGCGGTCGCCCCGTGAGTGCCTGCGGCACGGGGATGACCGTCATCAAGCAGGCTGGTCGTCACGAGCTGCCTCGACTCTGGACGACGAGATTTTTCGGGGATGGCGGCCGGGGATGTTGGCCTCGTTCTCAACCGGTCGCGACATCAGAATGGGGACACGCACGTAGCGGTCTGCGACGACGTTTTCTCGGACGCGGGTTCAACTCCCGCCGCCTCCACCAATTCACGCGAATTCCTTAGGAATTTTGCGTGATTTTTTCGCCAGTTCCCGCCGCCTCCAACATTTCTCCACTAGAACACCGAGATCCGGTTCTTGCAACACCGGCGGACTGCCGGATTTAGGCCTGTTTTTGCTTCGGGCTCCGCTTTGGGATCGGCGCGAAGAGCAACGTTCCCGCCGCCTCCACACGGAGCGAGCCATGCACCAGAGCCTGGACAAGCCGGAGACTCGGCGGCGGTCGCATTTTCGCTCTGCCGAGTCGCACATAGGAGACCGTTGAGCAGAGCCGGTGCCGCCAGGGTGCTTACAGGTCCTCTACGCAGCGGGCGGTGTGGCTTCAGCTTCCTGGATTTCCTTGAGGGTTCGCCCTGTTGCGTCTTTCCAGTCCACTCGACCGTTTGATGATCGCCCAGCACCGCCGCTGACGCCAACGAAGGTGAGCTGAAGGTGTAATCCTGAGTAGACCGCAGTGCCTCTCCCTGGGGCACGACGACGCCTCTGTTGATCACTCCACGACCGGAACCAGCAACCTCGCCGCGTTCGACACTCAGAGTGCGGCGACACAATGGGCGGCTCAAGGCATCGCCCCGGGAATCTATTTCGTCCGAGTCAGGGCGCGGAACACCTGTGGTACGGTCTCAGGTCGATCGAGACCGTGGTGAGGGTTCCTTGATTGCGCAGGCGCAGCGTCCATCGCCGCTGGACGCGGTGATTCGGCGGCGGGCCCGCGCCGGCGCCATCGACAGCGCGCAGTAGCGGCACGCGGATCCAACCATCTTCGAACTCTCGATGTATGGACAACTCCCGGGGAGTCCGGGTAGCGTGAGGCCTGCGAAGAGCCTCACATGTCCTCACAATCCGCACACGTCGATCTCGGTTCAGGCCGCCGTCGGTTCCACCTGCCCGTCGCCACGCTGGCGAGCGGGTACGACCTGGCGATTCCCGTGCTCGTCATGGAAGGCGCGCGGCCAGGCCCGCGCGTGGGCGTCTCCGCCATGGTCCACGGCGACGAGCTCGATGGCCTGCTCATCGTGCGCGAGCTGTGGCGCACGCTCGATCCGTCGAGCCTCGCGGGTTCGCTATGGTTGATGCCGGTCGCCAATCCGCTGGCCATGGAGGCCGTGACGCGCAACACGCCCATCGACATGCTCGACATGAATCGGCTGTTTCCTGGTAATCCCGATGGCTGGCTGAGCGAGATCCAGGCGTACGCGATCGCCAAGGGCTTCATCGACCAGGTGGACTATCTCGTCGACATTCACGCCGGCGGCACGTTCCCCTGGGTGGACTATTGCTACGTCGTCAACGACGAGGCGTTCTCGCGCGCCTTCATGTCGTCGCTGCTCTACAAGCCAACGACGATGTATCCGAACACGACGGCATCCGCGGCGGGCGCACGCGGCATTCCTATTACGGTCGTCGAGATTGGCGGCGGCTATCACGACCAGCAGGTGCACGTGAAGAACGGCGTCGAGGGCGTACGGAACATGCTGCGGCACGCCGGCGTGCTCGCCGGCGCGGTCGAGCGTCGGCCGCGACAACTGCTGATGCACGAGCTGAGCGTCATGCGGCCGCATCACGGCGGGCTGTGCGTGCCGCGTGGCGTGCTGACGCCGGGCCAGTGGATTGACGGTGGGCAGCCGCTGGCCGACATCGTCCATCCGCATACGTTCGAGACGCTCGAGACGATGGTGGCGCCGTTCCAGAAGAGCGTCGTCGTGCTGTGCCGCAACTACGCCACACGCGTCCATCCCGGTGACTACGGCTTCATGATGGGCAACGGTGAGAGCGCGACGTGGTACGACTGACAGGCGCGCTCGTAGCGGCGCTGGTCTGTGCGTGCGGCGCCGGCGCTCGCGTCAGTGCACAGTCGAGTGCGACGTTCCCCTCGAGCGTGGCGCGCGTGGACGTCGCGGTCGCCGAGGATGGGCGGGCGACGGTCCGTGAGACGTTTCAGCTGCACGGGATTCCGGCGGCCGTCTCGTTTCGGGCGCCGGCAGCCGCGTGCGCGCCCCTTGCCGGCGTGACCGCAGCACTCGATGAACGGCACCTGCCCCTGGCCTCGTCTGGCGATGGTCCATGGCAGACCTTCCAGCTCACCGCGCCTGCGGACGCGAGCACGGTGGGGTCGGCGTCACGGCCGTCGACTCTCGTCGTGTCCTATTCGACGCGGCTCGGCGCCCGCCACTCGACACTCCCGCTGCTGGTGCCGGCCGCCGCGCTCCAACGTGCGCCGGACAGCCGCGGCGCCGTCGTCGATCTCAACGTGACGTTCGCCGGCGACGGTGGTGCGCGGGTGCGACTCCCACGGTTCGAACCGACCGGGCGGTCTGGTGAGTGGCAGACACGGCTTCTTGCCCTGCCGTCGATGCTGCGCATCGACCTGCCGGCGGCGTCCACAGACCGCTGCGACGCCTTTCAGGCGGGTCCGACGGGCGGTCTGGTCTGGCGCGCGCTGACCTTCGTCGGCACGATGGGACTCTGGATTCCCGTCTACTTCTGGTGGTTCGGCCGACGACAGGCTGAGGTGTGAGTCAGCTCGTCTGGTTCTGGACCGCTGTCGCCACCTACATGGCCGTTGCCTGCGGCATCGGCCTGTGGCACTACCGGCGCGCGTCGAACGAAGACGGCTTCCATGTGGCCGGCCGGTCGCTGGGCCCGGTCGTCGGCGGTGCGACGCTGATGGCGAACCAGGTCAGCGCCGGCGCCACCATCGGCATCGTCGGTTTCCACTACTACTCCGGCATCAGCTATGCCTGGACGTGGCCGCTGGTGTGGATCGGCTGGGTCGTGTGCGCCCTGTGGGTGGCGCCGAAGATTCGGCGTCACGCCGGTTTCACGCTGCCGGAGTTCTTCGAAGCCCGCTACGACAGTCGTGCCGCCCGGGCCATGTGCGCGGTCTTCGTGCTCATCGCCTACACGGTGACGCTCTCTGCGCAGTATCAGGCCGGCGGTCTGCTGCTGGCGCTGGTCTCGGGCCTTCCGTTCGCGAGCGCCGCGGTGCTCGTGGCGGCGATGACCACCGTCTACACGTTTCTGGGCGGGATGTACAGCAACGCGTATGTCGGCGTCCTGAAGGCCGTACTCCTCCTCTGCGCCTATCTGTTCGCTGTGCCGTTCCTGTGGTCGCACGTCGGCGGTCTGCCGGGCCTCGGTGTCGCCCTCACCTCGATTGATCCGCGGCTCACCGGCAATTGGTTTGGCTGGCGGCAGCTCATTTCGATTTCGCTGGCCCTTGGTCTCGGTCTCGCGGCCGCGCCCTATGAGATTTCCGCCATCTACTCGATGCAGAGCCGGCGTGCCACGCGGCTGGCCATCGGGTGGTCCTTCCTGTTTCAGGCGTGCATCGGTTTTGGCGTGCTGATCTTCGGCCTGTCGGCGCGGGTGCTCGTGCCGCAACTGCCGGAGCCGGATCTCGGTACCGCGTTCCTGGGCACGAGCATCCTGCCCTTCTGGAGCGGATTGCTGGTGCTGCTTGCAGCGGTCGTGACGTTCACGCGCACGGGCGGCGCCATCCTGCTGACCGTGGCCTCCGCGGTCTCTCACGATCTCTACGGCGCCCTCGTGGCGCCGGGCGCGAGCGCGCAGGCGAAGGTGCGCGTGGGGCGGTGCGCCGTCGTCCTGTTCAGCGCCATTCCCGTCGTGCTGGCACTCAGGCAGCTGGCCCTCGTCAACTTCGTTGTGATCTACGCCGGCAAGCTCCTGGTCAGCTTCCTGTTCGTGCCGGTCGTCATCGGATTGAACTGGAGACGGGCGACGGCTCCCGGCGCCATCGCGGCCATGCTTGGCGGGCTGTCCGTGTGCGTCGGCTGGAGTCTCCTGAGCCCGAACTACCCGTTCGGGATCGATCCCTGGGAAATTGCGACCGCGACGAGCCTCGTGTTGTTCGTGCTCGTCAGTCGCGCGACGACTCCGGTGCAACGCGGCAAGCTCGACGTGTTCTTCCCGGCCGGAGACGGCGAGCCCGGGGCGCGCTCTGGGTCGGCTGGTATATCTGGGTCCCGTGGATGCTCTAGTTGATCTGGAACAAGGTCCGGCACCTGCCGGGGTAGACGGTTTTGAAGGCAGGGAGCGCGAGCCCGGCACCGGCCTTGCTGGTCCCGGGGCATGGACGACGCACGCACCGACCGGCCGGCGCCCCCCGCCGGAAAGAAAGGGAAGGGCGCTGGCCCGGATGGGAAACCCGCGCCACAGCGGATACCCAAGCCGAAGGACGCCGACAGCCCGGCCTCCAAGCCGCAGGGCACGCTCAGGGACCAGGAGAAGACCATGGAGAGCGAGGGCCAGGCCCAGCCGCAGGAGGGCGACCTAACGCCGGAGGAGCTGGACGACCCGATGGCCGGCAGCCCCGACAGGAACCCCGGGCGCGACAATCCCGGCCAGAGGCCGCTTACCGACAACAAGGCTGGCGGTTGATAAACGCCTGCCAGCAAAGTTTCAATGCTCGTACGTTCTCCCCATGAACTGGACCTCAGGCCGGTTCGTGGGGGAAGCGCGCAAGCAAACCGGAGCAGCCGGCGATCGAGACGACTTGTTCCCACATGCGCCTTATCACCTAATCTGAGTCCCCCGGTCTGCACGTCAATGACACCCTGCTTCCGGTTGTTCGATCCGCTGCGGGTAGAAGAAGCGCGAGCCGTCGCGCGACACCGCGAGCAGCCGTTGCGCTAACGCTGGCCCGGCCGGCGGTCGAAACCGAGCGGTGAACAGCCGCTGCGGCGGCGCGAAACGCAGGTCGCCGTTGATGGCCTCGACGGCGACCGACCAGATGCCTCCATCACCCAAATAGACGATCTCCTTGCCGTCGCCCCGCCACTCGGTTGAAGTGGCGGATGCAGCGATCTGACGGCGCCGTCCCGACCGGGGAACTGCTGCGCGAACAAACCGGCCTCGCCCAGGCTGACCGCGCGGACCGCGTACACCGCCCAACGTCCGTCCGGCGAGAACCGGGGGTGAGACACCTGCTCACACGACGCTGTAAACAGCTGGGGTGTGCGTTCGTCGGCGCTGCCGTGCGCCCGGGTTGCCCACAATGCTCCTCCTCCTGCCTGCATGGAGATTACGTGTCGTAGGTCCGGAGAGATGGTCGCAAATGCAAATGCCAGGGGCGGTGCCGGTCCTTCACGCCGTCCACGGCGTCACACCGGTCGAAGACCGCGTCGTGCATCATCGGATACTTGCTCGCGGGAATGACCGCCGCCGGCGTGCGATTGACGTAGGTGTTCAGCCACACCCGCGCGGCAGAGAGCCGCATCTGGTCCCACGACGGATCGCGCGCGACGATGCCATCGAAATCGTCGGGATAGCGCTGCGCTTCGATCAGCGCCTGGCGTCCGCCGGTGGAGCACGAAGTTGAAATACCCCCGCGTGGGGGGCGCATCGTGGTGCGCGGCGACCACGCCGTCGCAGCAACCGTCATCTCGTGAATCGCAGCGCCGGATAGGGAATCGCCCCGCCCAACCCACCATTGCCGGACGCCTGCAGCTTGCGATTCCACCCGGTCTGCGGCAATCAGACTTCGACGCGGATGTCGGAGTCACTGGACGGCGTCAGCTTGAGCGTCACGCGACAGAAGGCCGGGAGCGTCCTAACGCCGCGGCGGCGCTCGCATTGGTCGTGTTCGGAGGCGTGAAGGCGCCGGCTGCACGGACTCGGCCGACAGCACGCGACCGGCCGCAACATTCAGTTGCGCGATCGATTCGCACGCAATCGGCGCCGTGACGGCTCCACGCAATGATCCCAGCGTCACCGCAGCGAACAGCGCGATTCCAGCGGCGATTCTCATGCGGGGAAGTGTAGACCATGACGCGCGCGCGTGAACCGCCGGGGGGCCATTGCCGCGAGGTCACTGGCTCATCCGTGACCACGTTGGCGGCCCCATGAGACGAATCACGACCAATCTAGACACGCCCGAGGTCACTCGCACAATCGCCGAGGCCTCCGCAGCCGGCGCAGTTGGGTCGTCGGCATCGTCATCGAGCGGCCTCGAAGCGTTGCTTGGTTTGCGACAGCGATTTCATCAGCCCCGATCGGGCGCGTCGCTGGACGATGGGACGCGACATCGAACCGAGGAACCCTGCGAGCCTCCCTACCAAGCTGCGGTTCATGTAGATCCAATAGAAGGCGGGCTCGTTCCCTTCGCGATCGGGCATCAATCGGCTGACGGCGACCGATCCTTCGATGTAATGGCTCGCATAAATCTGTGTCGTGACGATCATCACATCTCCCGTGCTGCCATCCGTGAAGACACGAACGTGGTTCATGCCAATGACCGGTTTGAAGCCGAACGCCTCCTTGGACCAATAGAAGACATCCTCGACATTCGCTGCCGCTCCTGTAGGGTAGTGTCGAATGTGATCCTGCAGCGCAGGGGCATGATCCAGCAGCGACGGCTTCGCGTCGAGAAGGGCTGCGGTTTCGGCCGCCAATCGAACGGACGACTCGTGATCCCGATAGTGGACGAGCTGATCGTTGCCGCCGGTTCGATACCTGGCCAGGTGCGCAAAGAGGATGGCTTTGTAGAGTGCCGTGGCGTCTTCGGCGGCTGTCGGCGACCGCCAGTTCACCTCAGCCTTGAGACGGCTGATATCGTCTGCAGCCAACTGGACGTCACACGCGCCAACTCGACACTCTCGTAAGGACTCGACGTCCTCTCCATCCACCATCAGCGAGTCGAGATCGCTCAACTGCGGCGGGTCACTGAATTTCTGAATCTGCAACACGAATTGGCTGGTCTTGAATCCCTCGAGCGTCTTGAATTGGTCGACGAAACGCCACATGGCGTCGCCGCGGATGCGCACGGCGCCGGCCGTTGTCACCTCTCGATTCATGGTCGGCGGCAGCGTCTTCACAACTGGCCGTCCTTGAGTCAGCGCCGACAGCTCGGAGCTTGAGAATTGCAGCTGGGCTCGAAGGATCGAGTGAAGGTTCGTGGTGTCCACATCGCTCGACGTGCCCGCCAGGTGGGATCCCGCCAATAGCATCAGCAGCCCGGCAACGAGATGGGGGCATCGCGCCTCAGCGGCGTTGAATAGGCGCCACTTCATAGACCTCCATTGTGCCGTAGCTCGGGTCACGCATGCCGTCGCAGGTCGATTCCGTCTCGTTCACCTGCGTACCGCCGCCAGACACGCCAAAGCAAACAAAGCCGAGTGCCGGCGCGGCTGAGGGCGTGCCGATTCCAAGATCGAACATCGGCTCGGCGCGCCCGGATCGATCCGGCTGGCCCGCCCCGACCGAGTCGCGCATCAGCCGTCCGCGAAGGAAATTGCCCACTTCTGAGCCGAGTTCCCGCCGCCTCCAATGGTTCTCCACAGCACACGCAGGAACCTCCGCGGGCAGTCGCACGGAGGTCAGGATTCTGGGTGCCGTGAACCGGTTGCGCAGCAAAGTTCGCGCGCCGCGCCGCCAAAAACAGTGACTATCGTCGGGGGGTGGTCGGCGGTGTTCCAGCAGAGCGCTTCGCTACGCGCCCCGGACCAATCGTGGTATCAGTGAAGCCCCAAGCGTTTCAGGAGATCTTGAAAGCGAGGGTCTCCGTGCAGACTGCGAAATCGCGGATCTACCTTCAGCCAGTTCAGTTGAGCGACGCGCGTGTCGAACGCCTTCTCCAGCCACTCGATCGCCCGATCGGCATCTCCGAGCGCCGCGTGTAGCACGGCGAAATGGTGAGGCGAGACGTAGGTCGTCGCTGAAAGTGTCGTCAACTCCTCCAATGCCCGACGCGCCTCGGTCGTGTCATGTGTCACGGCAGCCACGTATGCGATTCCCAGCCGCGTGCCCGGTTGGTCGGCCACTGCCAGGGCCTTTCGAAACTCCGACACGGCCTCAGCGGGTCGGCCGCTCTGGGCATACGCCCAGCCACGCACTCCGTGTGCCATGTGATAGTGAGGATGCAGCTCCAGCGTCGCCTTGGCTTTTTCAATGGCGCGATCGTACTGGCCCGCCCAATAGAACATTTCCGCCGCGTCCGTGCTGATAATCGGCGAAACGGGATCGAGCGCCTCGGCCTCGAGAATCTGGGCGATCGACTCTGCGACTCTGCCCGTCGACATCAGGTTGATGGCGTACCAATGATGAGCCGTGGCATAGCTCGGACTGAGCATGATGGCGTGCCGGAACCCAGCTTCTCCGCCTGACCAGTCCCACTCATACAGGGTTTTGACAAAAGCAAGGGTCGTGTGCGCCTCGACGAGACTGTCATCGATAGCCAGGGCTCGCAGGGCCGACAACTTCGCCTTGGGGAACCCCTCATGCGGCGGAACGGCGTGGTATATCGCCAGCAAGGCATAACAGTCGGCGAGTGCGCCATGGGCGCGGGCAAATCCGGAATCGATCGCGATTGCGTGCTGGAACAGCGCGGCGGCTTTCGCGATGGCGTCTGGAGTGCGCTGGTTTGCGAGGTACCGGCCATAAAGATACGCGTCGTAGGCAGGAGCGCTGGTGGTATCGCGGCGCCCGAGCCGTCGCTGCTCGTCACCCGTCAGCGTGAGGTTCAGCGCTTCCACGACTCGCTGCGAGATGGCGTCCTCGACCGCGAAGATGTCGCCGACGTTCTCGTCGAAGGTTCCAGCCCAGAGGATGTCCCCGCTGGGAGCCGTGAGCACCTGCACCCTGGCACGCAAGCGGTCACCGGCCCACATGATCTTGCCCACGACCACCGTCTGGACGCCGAGCTCGCGCGCGACTTTCAACGGGTCGAGGCCGCGGTCGATGTATCGGCCGATGGCGCTCGTCGGGCGAACGGTCAGGCGACCGATGTGGCTGAGCCTGGTAATCACGGCGTCGGCGATCCCCAGGCCGACGTGGTTCGGGTCCGATTCTGCGCCCCCGGATTCGAAGGGCAGGACCGCAACCAATCGCCGTGATTCTTCCGCGCGCTCCATTCGTACTGCGTCATCGCGCGAAAACCTGCTGACGACGATTGTGGTCACGAGCACCAGCACCATGCCGCTCAGCAGCACGCCCGCGAGGCGGATGGGGGACATCAGGGGGTGATCGTCGCGACGGCGATCCAGGACCCCATGCGGTGCGTTAGCCGCAGAAGGGTCATTCTCGGGGAGCAGCCGCTTCACGTCTCCCACGAACCGATAGCCTCGTTTGGGAACGGTCTGAATCAAACGCTGGCCGACCGGACTGTCGCCGAGTGCCTTGCGCAACACGGAAATGTTACGCGCCAGTCCCCCTTCCTCGACGAAGGAGTCCGGCCAGACTTCCCTGATCAGCTCCTCCTTGCAGAGCACGTGCCCGCAGTTCTCGACCAGAAGCACCAACGTATCGAACGCCTTGGGCGTGAGTGAGATGGGATGCCCGTCGCGTGCGAGTCGCCGCTCGGTCGCGTCCAGGCGGAAGGCATCGAACTCGAACACGCCGCCCTGCTCCGTGCGCATGATCGTGCTCCAGGCGTCGTTGTCAGAGAATTGTCAACGCGTTGTCAGGAGTCTGATAGGACTTCCCCAGCGCGGATCGGTTACCTACGCGCGGTGAGCGGCATTCTAGCGCGGGGACCGAAGAGCGAACCGCCAGAGCATCGCTTCGATCCGCCAGCTCAGCATTTAGGAACCGGCAAGAAGAAGCCGTCATGGAACCCGGGCAACCCGCCGCCGTCCCCGTACGGTCATGAAGTCGGCTGGTGCCGGCCAACCTCAACCGAAGGAGCCTTATGAGCACCACTCGCACTCGCAGGCGCGTCGCCTCGTTGGTCGGAGCCATTGTGATGCTGCTCCCGGCGTCTCTCGCCATTGCACAGGGTCACGGCGACGCGAATCGGCCCGTCGAAGTTACGTTCACGAAGTGGGTCACCACGTACCCTCTGATGGAAGGCTTCTGGGGCGGCGACACGGCGAACAAGTACTTCGGCGAGATTTTGCAACGACAGGTGAGCGTGAACCCCGCCCTGAACAGCATCGTTCGGCTCGAGGCGATCTATGAAATCCGCGCCGGGGACCACTCATTCACTGCGCTCATCCGGGGCGGAGCCAACAATGTGACCGGCGCGGCCCAATTGGACGGCGTGGTCCTGGCGGGGTGGCGCATCGGTGCACCGGTACACGTAGAGTTCGACACCATCCCCGGCTCAACTGGCTGCGCCGGTGCGCCAGCCGGCGCGACGTGCTTCGTCGGGACGATTCACGTCGGGCGCGCCCCACGGGACTGAACCCGCTGAGGAACGACACCGGCGGTTACTAGGCTGGGGTGCTTGGGTGCAGCCCAGCCCGTTCAGCGCACGCGCGACTGTGGCATCCGTCGTTCACTGCGCGCGCGAGGAGCCGAGTCTGACTATCTGATCGGTGTAAGGGGGTGCCACATGAGCCATGAAGACGTTTCGCGACGCACGCTTTTGAAGAACGGGGGGGCGGCCTTGGCGGGGCTTACGGTGGTCCAGATGGCCGGTCCGGCCCGCGCCTTCCCTGGCCAGCTGGAGAGAGCGCTCGTTCCCAACGACCAGGCTGACTCCGAACCGGCCTTCGTCGACCCTGGTGGCGAGGTGATTCCCTGGCTCGATCAGCCGCCGCCGGATCCGGTTCCGGAGATCACCGGCAACCTGCTGCACTGGGAGTCGCTCGACTCCTTCCTGATACCTGCCGATGAGTTCTTCTACGTGCAGCACTACGGCCGACCGGAGGGCCTCGATGAGGCAACGTGGCGGGTCGGTATCGGCGGCCTCGTCGCCCATCCTCAATCCCTCGCGCTGGCGGACCTCAAAAACCGCCCTCTCCACGAAGTGGAGTTCACGCTCGAATGCTCCGGCAATGCCGACACTTCATCGGAGTTCTTCTTCGGTGGGATCGGCACTGCTCGCTGGGGCGGCGCCCGGCTGGCGCCGCTCCTCAAGGCGGCTGGCCTCCGCGATGAGGCGAGCGAGGTGGTCTTCTGGGGGGTAGATCGCGGCACGGTCACGATCCGCGACAACGTCGGAATCGTGAGCGGCGGCCGGACCGGCACCGTGGAGCCCGATTCCACGGGCGGCCTCGACCTGACGATCACCGAACAGTTCGCCCGCAGCATGTCGCTCGAGGAAGCGCTTCACCCCGACAATCTCCTCTGTTACGAGATGAACGGTGAGCCGCTGCCGCTCAAGAACGGTTTCCCGGTGCGCCTGATCGCTCCCGGGTGGTACGGCGTTGCCAACGTGAAGTGGCTGACGCGCATCGAAGTGATGGATCATCGCTACGCTGGACGCTTCATGGCGCGGGACTACGTCAACATTCGCGAGGAGCAGCGCGACGGCCAGACGCTGTGGACGTTCGCGACGGTGAGCCACGAGCGGCTCAAGTCAGCGCCGGCCAAAGTCACACGTCTCGGCAGCCGGTATTTCGTCGTCGGCGTGGCCTGGGGCGCTCCGATCGCCAGGGTGGAGGTAAGAATCGACAACGGCGCGTGGACCGCCGCAAAGCTCTTTGGCCACACGCCCCACGGGAAGAAGGCCGGTGGTTACGCGTGGCGATTCTGGACGTTCGACTGGGGAGCGCCGACGCCGGGCGAGCATCGGGTCACGTCGCGGGCGTTCGACACTGACGGCAACATGCAGCCAGCTCCGGACGATCCGTTCCTCGCCAGCAGAAGAACCTATTGGGAGGCGAACGGGCACATCAGCCGTCGCGTCCTGATTTCCTGACCCCGCTGCTGGTGACGCTGCGGGTGCCGCGACGGCCGCGCCACCTGCCGTACTCACTGCCGCGCCGACTGGTCGTCCCGAGGCCGGAATCACTCCTCAGAAGTCGCCTACTGACGAGTGACCCGATGCGTTCGGATAGCGCCTCCGGCGTCACTGAGGAGCTGACCTTCGTTTCCCCTCGGTGCGCGTCTACTCACGTCACCGTTGTCCGGGCACCCGGCTTGTCGTCTACGAAATCATCACGCCGATCGGCGAAGGCGGCATGGGGCAGGTGTATCGGGCGCGCGACTCGAAGCTGGATCGCGACGTCGCGATCAAGATCCTGCCGGAGGCGTTCGCACATGACGCCGAGCGTCTGGCGCGGTTCACACGCAAAGCGAAGACCCTGGCTGCGCTGAATCATCCCCACATCGCGGGCATCTACGGGCTCGAGGAGAGTGGCGGTGTATCCGCCCTCGTGATGGAACTCGTCGAAGGTGCCGACCGGAGGCGCTCGAAGCCGCGCACGAGCAGGGGATCATCCATCGGGACCTGAAGCCGGCGAACATCAAGGTGCGCGCGGACGGCACGGTGAAGGCGCTGGACTTCGGGCTCGCGAAAGCCGGGGACCCTTCCGGCGCCGCCGTCGCCAACGCGGCGAACTCGCGTGGTACCGGTCGTCGGACTATCAGGCAATCGCCGGCCTGCGTCATAAGGCCGCAGACGCCAACGCCGTGATTCTACGCGGCTTGTCAGGCTAAACGACTCAGGCGCGGCTTCCAGCGCCTCGGCGATCTGCCGTACGATCGGCAGCGCCTCGTCGAGCGCAGTCGGCCGCGCGCGATCTGCTGCGAGAGGTCCTCCCCTTCGACGAGTTCCATCACCAGCGCGCGCGTCAGTGGGGTCAAGACTCCGCTCGAGCCCATGAATCTGCGCCATGTGCGGATGACTGAGCGCCGGGAGCATTCGGCCTCACACAGGAACCGCGCGAGCCGCTCTGCATCGCCTGCTGGATTTTTCGGCGGAACCTGGTCGACCGGCTCATCACGCAGAAACTCGTGGCCGCGCCGGCGCTGACGGCCTTAAAAGCCAACTCTCGCGGTCCGGTCCGGACGTTCTACGACTTCGGCCGGCTGATCGGCGGGACAACGCCGTTGGACCGGTAGGCGGTCACCAGTTTGCCGTAGTGTTCGCCCTGGTGCTCGAGCCAGCCAATCAGCTGTGGCCTGGGCTTCGACTTGACCAGGGGGTAGGACGCAGCAATCGCGGCTTCCATTTCTGCGACTACCGACGCCCGGGTCTTGGGCTTGCTGGCGTCAGCCTTCTCGCGCGCATCGAAATCGAACTTCTCACCCCTCGCTTCGGCGGTCGTCATTTCCAGGCCGATAGTCACGTGCCGCAGTTCGTCCAGTACGCTGCGCGAGTCGGGATGCGGCTTCCAGCCGAGCTTGTCGTCCGGATACACCGTGTCCTTAGCCATCGTCAGAATCTTGTTATGTACGTCCTCCCAAGACCGCGCGAGCACGGTCTCGTAAGTGGGGGCTGGTTTGGCCTGCTCGACGATCACGGCGGCGGACGAGCCTGACGCGAGGAGGGCGATCGACACGGCGAGGGACAGTCGGTTCATGGCAGACCTCTCCGGGCTTCGACGAATGAGCGGGCTTCTCCCGGCCGTGCCGAAGCCGACAGATGCTGTACATCCGGCGGTCTTCAATGTATTCCCGGGAATAGAATGACCGTGCCGGGACATCTACGATAGCGGCGCGCGATGTTCGGCATCCCTCATCAGCGGCGTGAAGAATTCGACCGGGCGGCCCTAGTGCACGTAGCTGAGCTGCTCCGCGTCGCATCGCGCCTCTGCGGCAGCGCCGACGCCGGCGAAGACTTGCTGCAGGAAACCTATCTGCAGGCGTGGCGGTCCTTCCATCGCTTCGAAGCAGGCACCAACTGCCGCGCCTGGCTCTATAAGATCCTGCTTTTCACATATGCCGCTCAGAACCGGAGGCGAGCGCGCCAGCCGTTTCTGGTCGATCTGGACGCGGCCGGTGAGACGGCGTTGCTCGTCGACGCGCCAACGCCGGACACCCTGACCGCCGAGGCCGTGAAGACGGCATTCGACCGCCTGCCCGAGCACTTCCGGACGCTCGTCCTGCTGGTGGATGTCCACGGACTCAGTTATCGCGAAGCGGCGCAGGCGCTCGCTGTCCCGATCGGCACTGTGATGTCACGTCTGAGCCGCGGCCGTGGGCTCCTGCGGCTGGAGCTGGCGCGACATGCCCCCGAATCTTCAACCGGAGCGCGAAGCCGAATGGACCTGCCTGCACAGCGGAGGGCGCGGTCGTGAATTTGGACTGCCAGCACGTACGGGAGGTGATGGACTCGTATCTCTCCGAGGAACTCTCGGTCGAGACCAACCACGGCGTCCTGCGCCACGTGACTAGGTGCCACGATTGCGCGGCGGAATTGAAGCGCAGGGGCCGGTTGCGCGAAATGATGTCAGGAGCGCTCGAGGTTGCCGTGGACGCCGATCGCGCGAGGGCGCGTATCACCTACGCCGTGGATCGCGAGCAGCGCTCCTGGGAGCGTGTCGCGCGTCTCGGGGCTGTTGCCGCGACGCTGATCGCCGCAGTCGCCGTCGTCTACTGGGCGGGGAGGCAGGTCGACGCAGCCGCCTATGACGACTCAGCCGAGGATCACATCGCGTGCGCGCTTACCTACCCTGAGGGCACGGCGTACGACCCAGCACGCACGGCGCAGAACCTCGTGCCGCCGTTCGAGCATATCGTCGAGGCCGTCGGTCTGTCGCACGGCAACTACCACGTAATCGACGCGCACATGTGCCCGTACAAGGGCCGCAACTACGCACACCTCGTCATCCGCGGTGACGGCCAGACCCTGTCGCTCTTCGCCGAGCGCGCCGAGCGCGGGGCGTTGCCCGCTGCTCCCACGACGGTGCTGGCCGGGGACACCCTCGACCTTCACGCGACAACGCGATTGGGGTATCGAGTGTCGGCAGTGGCGACGCGCGACCACCGCCTCTTCCTGATCTCTGAATCGCCGACCGACCCGCCCGACCTCGCGCAGGACATCCTTCGCTCCGCCGTGGGCTTCATTCGCAGTCTGGAGAAGTAAGCTGACGACTGCGAGGCTTCAACTCCCGCCGTCGAACAGCTCGGTAAACGGCTAGACGATCCTTTCAAGCGACGCGATTCATTGCCCTCCGCAAAGCACTAACAAGGCGGCGGAACCTGTCGGTCGTGGTGTGCCTCCGGCGAGGCCGGGTGTTGATCCCGAACAAGCTGCTGCGAAAGCTCGTCCCCATTTCGAGTTGCGCGCAACCGCCGGTGCGGGTCTTGTTGGCAACGTTGTCGGGCCGCGAACCGTCGAGCATCGGGTTGGTTGCCGTCTCGGCCTCGAAGTGGGCGGCCTTCAGTTCTTCCAGCACGATATCCCGAAGTTCGAAATCGAGTCCGCCGAGCTGAATCCGTCCGTTTGCCTGCTTGTCCGTGCAGCCATGCAAGCTGATGCACCGGTTCGCATTCCGCACCAACTCCGTGGCGATAGGGTCGTCGTAGTTCGATGCCGTGACGTGCAGCCTGCCGTTTCCCTGCGGCAGCAGGCCTTCGAACAGCCAAAAGTCGTGAATGCCCAAGCCGTCGACGGATGGCATCAGGGTCGCCGGATCGAAGCCCGCCGTCGCGAGGGCAATCTCGCTGGTGCCGGCCTCGATGCCTCCGCCATGGATCGCCATGACAAGCTTCTGCGTTTCCGCATTGTCGGTCGATTGTTCCTCGATGATCTGTTGCCACTGGTGCCGCAGCCACCGTTTGCCATAGGTCGTGCCTTCGAGATTGTGCGGGTCGTGGTAGAGAGCGGTCATCGATGGATAGAAGTCCGGTCCCGGTGGCATCGTGTGGCTCCGTCGGGTGCTGTTCGGGCCCGGTCAGCGCAAGTGGCGCATCACGAACGCCATGACCCGCGGCGTCAGGCACGCCGCCGCGTTGTGACGTTTCGCGCGCAGGAATCCCAGGTGCACGGCCACCATCACGCGTCCGCCCATCGTCTTGTCGCGCTTCACCCAGACGGGACTGCCGCTGTGGCCGGCGCAGGTGTCGTTCATGTACTCGAGCAAGTCGCCGTTGCGGCGCGCCGTTTGGTTGTAGCTGCGCCACTGGAAGGTGCCGCAGACACGCTGGCGGGTGCGGCTCGACAGGCTCGAGTGACGGCACGGGCCCCCTCCGGGAACGCGGCAGCCGAACCGCGGGTCGTCGGGCTTGTCGGCGGGGTACCCACTCAGGTTCACGGCAATGCTTCCCGCCGGCAACGGCAGCCTGCCGATCGACGTGCCGCGGTCGTCCCAGGGCAGACGCCGGTAGGTGCGGCTCCAGTAGCCCATGGTCGCCCCGACCGGATGCTGCAGAGTGATGATCCCGATGTCGGTGGGACTGACGCGCGCGAAGCCGGGCATGACGTGCACGGCGGCGGCACGCGTCGCCGGAAACGGCTCGAGCGTGCCGAAGCGGCCGGGAATGACGCGGAACAGCGACGCCCGACGCGGCCGGTTGTCCGGCCCGACCAGACAATGCCCGGCGGTCAAGACCGTCCGCGGGCCAATCAGCGTCCCTGAGCACATCGCACGCGGACCCACCCCCGCTACATCCATTTCCAGATTGCAGATGTAGCGGAACGGGGCGCGATTGATCTCGGCGCGCGTCACCAGCACACGCTCGTCGCGGCCGAGGACTTCCACTTCCTGGCCGGGCTGCGTCTCCAACTCCTGTTCGAGCTCGCTCTCGCCCTCGAGTTCCAGTTCGCTGTCGAGCTCGCCTTCCTGCTGCTCCAGCTCGCCTTCCAGCTCCTGCTCGCCTTCCAGCTCCAGTTCGCCTTCCAGCTCCTGCTCGAGTTCCTGCTCCAGTTCGCGCAGCATGATCCAACCTCCTCCTCGATCCGGGTGTCGACGGAAGCGCGCGATCGGCGCGTTCCGTTCGTCGATGTCTTAACCCCTCAATTCACTTGCGTTGAGGATCCATCTGCCCGAACTCCCGACCGTCTGCGCCGGTTTCCTGCGGTCCGGGGAACCGATTGATACTCAACTGAAGGGGACTCAGGGGTTAGAACTCCGATTCGTACTCGCGGTCCGGCTTGCGGGCGCGGTAGTCGGGTCGCCGCGCCAGCCGCGAACCGGGACGGCCGCCCGGCCCCGTCGTGCGCCGGTTCCACGCCATGGCCCGTTCCTCGGGCCCGCGCCGCTCGGCGACCCCGACCGTCTCGGCGCTCGTCATCCACTCTTCCGCGTCCTCGGCGATGTCACGGAGGTTGCCCTCGAACTCCGGTCGCGTCGTCTCCAGGATGAACTTGCGCGCGATCCATTGGAGGATCTCCCGGCCGGTTACCGCCATGCGTTGGCGCGGCGAGGTGCTGAGGGTTTGGTGGAAGTAGCGGGTGAGGACTTCTTCGATGACGTCCCAGGCGTTTTCCGAGCCGAACTGCCGCTTGACGTCGTCCGATTCGAGGATCCGGAAGGACTCGTCGAGCAGCTGCATCACCTCGACGCGCAGCACGTTGACGTGGCCGTACGAGGTCGATTTGAGGTTGTTCCGCAGATCCAGACCGGCGCGACGGACCATCGCAATCGACCCGAAGCTGGCGTCGTCAGGCCGATCGCGCATCACTTCGGAGACGCGCTTGTCCCGCCAGAACTGGATGACCTCGTTGACGAAGTTCACATACAACGAGTGGAATACAGTGTTGGGTGTTGCTCCGGCCGGCACCGGCGCGGCGCCGTAGCCGAGCACGCGGCGGTACGCCGCCAGGCGATCGCGACGCGTGTAGCGGAGTGCCTCGCGTTTGTCGAACTGGTAGAGCCGGAACGCTCCGAGCCCGTCGGACAAACGCAACGTTCCGGCCTCGAAGAGCTCCTTGAGCTTCTGCATGACGCGGAAGACGCCAATCGTCTCGTGCTGGTAGATGTAGTACAGGTCGGCGACGGCGGAAATTCGCTCGGGCGTGACCGTCTCGTCGTACTCCGAGACGCGTACCGGTGCCCGTGTCTGCCCGAGCTCGGTGGCGGCATCGGCGCCGAGGCCAATCAACTGCGCGAATCCAGCATCGGCTGCCGTCGGCGCCGCGTCGGCGGCGTCGGCGACCTTGGCGAGCATGTCGTCGAGCGCCTTCGTGACCGCGTCGGCGAGGGCTGGATCGCGGGTCAGCTCGGATGCCTGATCGTCAATGAGCAGCTCGCGCAGTGCGGCGATTTGCCCGCGAATGTCTTCGTTTCCTTTTTGGGTCGGCATACTCGGCCTCCTCGACCACAGCCGCAATCGCTCACTCGCCGGCGACGTCTCCTGCGATCTCCTCCGCCCGCTCGAGGGCCGCCTCGAGGTGCCCCTCGAGGACCGCCAGCGCGTCGGCAACGCCCTCGTCGTTCAGGAACTCGAAGCCCCAATCGAGATCGAAAACCTCGGTGAGGGTGGTGAATGTGGGAATCAGCGCCCGGACGCCGACCTTGCCCCCTTCGTTGATGGCTTGCGGCCCCTCGTCCAGAGCGACGTGACGGATCCAGCCGAGCAGCCCGTCGAGCGAGAGATCGTTGTCGCCGATCAGCGATTCCTCGCGATCGGTGACGTCGACGTTGATGGCGTCGAGCGCGCCTTCGACGTCGTCCACCGACGCCGCGACCAGCTTGAGCTCGCGCAGGAGCTTGCCGGACTGGACGCCGAAGTCACCCTCCTGCAGCGTCTTGAAGTCGGTCCAACTGTCCCTGATCCGCTGCCATGCGGTGCGAATCACTTCGTAGCTGATGAAGTTGTCGTTCTCTTCGACGGTCTGGACCTCGGACCGCGTCAGGCCGTACTCTTCGGCGAGCCGCCCGAGCAAATTGGTGTCGCCGTTGAGGATCTCGAACAGCGTGTCGACACGCTCGACACGGGATCCGCCGACGCGACCGAGCTCGTCGACGAGCTCACCGGCCTCGCGCAGGACCAGCAGCCGGATCGCCTGGACATTTTCCGCGTCCGCAGCGGCCTTTTGCGGTTTCAGCGTCTCCAGCGTCACCTTCGTGTCGGCCAGCACCGCGGTCGCGCGCGCGAAGAGGCTCGCCTGGGTCGCCGACAGGCCGCGCCCGAGCTCTCCCACGCCACCCAGGGCGAGCGGTGCGTAGTCGTATTCGATCTGGCCTTCCTTCTCTTTCCGCGGGAACAGCCGGTTCAAGGCCGCGACGATCTCCCCTGCGTCGGTCGGCACCCGTCCGCGAAAGATCGTGCGCAGTTGATCCTGCACGCGACGATCGGGAGACGGGTCGGCAGACACCGGCCGAGCCGGTCCGTAGCGGACGTCTCCGGCGGCCGCAGCGCGCGCCCTGGAGTACTTTCCGATCCGCCGCCGCCGGGCAGTGCCGTTCTCTGCCACGTCGCTCTGGGACGGCGATGTCTGAGCCGCGCCGCCGCGCTCGACGACGTCCGGCCTCGTTCTCGAACCTTTGACCGATGGCTTGCTTGGCTCGTCCGGCATACCGACCTCCCGTACCTTGATTCTGCGACGCCACGCCATCTGCCGGCCCGCGTGCGCGAGCGCAATGCCGGCTTTCACCAATCGCCGCGCGCGTAGTCAAGTCGCGTCGATGACCGCTGACTCCGCTGACTCCGCGTCCTCGACCTTGCCAATCTGCTGACCGATGCTGATCGTCCTGATGGAAATTGCCTGGGTCTCGGCACGCTCAGCGGTCTCCTGCCAACACCCGAGCAGCGCCTCCGTGACCCGATCGGCGGGCTCCCGGCAGCGGTCGATGGCGTCCTTGACGCTGTCCGCCCAGCCGGCCCATTCGCCGCCGCGCTCCTCGCCAAGGGTGATCACCTCGACGATACGCTCGTAAGGCATCAGCCCGCTGAGCAGCTTCTGGAAGCAGCCGTTGAACGCCGCTTGACTGGCGACGAGAGCGTGCGTCGTGGCCGGAAGATCGCGCGGATACTCCGAAGCCTGGCGGGCCTGCGCCGCCGCGGTCGTCGCCACTTTCAAGAGACCGAGCACATCGTCGACGACGTCGCTGATGCTGTCGACGAGCGCCAGGTCGTCGTCAGTCGGCCGGTCCATGACGAGTGTCACGCGCAGCGACGCCACCGCATCGCGCAACTGCTGGAGATCCCGCCGCAAGCCGTCGAAGGATGCTTCGAGTGTCACCGCTCACCTCCTCGACAGTTCCTTGTAGAAGTTGTTGGTGATCGCGTCGGGCCGGGCCAGGCGCCGGTCGAGCGCGAGGCGAGCGGCGCCGATCAGGAAGCGCGCCGGTACGATGCCGGGATCTGTGCCCGCCGCCAGGCGCCGCGCGCATTCCTCGATCATCTGCTGCTCCTTCGGGCCGAACGCCATCGTCTC
This sequence comes from uncultured Acidobacteriota bacterium, assembly GCA_963709325.1. GTDB lineage: Bacteria > Acidobacteriota > Vicinamibacteria > Vicinamibacterales > UBA2999 > VFZN01. Next base: position 727,320 of record CAVPVV010000004.1, read on the forward strand.
GTGCAGGCTCCGGTTGCCAAGCTCTGGGTAGCGGCGGAAGCACACGACGTCGACGACCAGGGGATTCACGGCGTCCATCGTTTCGTGCAGCACCGCCGGAATGTTGCCGCGGCGCGGATCGGGATAGAGACGCCGCCACATGTCGCGGAACTGACGGGCTTCGGTCGGGAAGCCCATCCGTCGTAACAGCTCGGTGCTGATCAACGTCCGGAAGTACGGGGTCGGATGAGGCGCCCGCGGGATGAACGTCAGCACGTTGGACGGCTTTCGTCCGACGACGTCGACGAGCGAGGCGACGACGGCCGGCCCGCCGAGCAGCAGACCACTGACGTCGGCAAACAACTCGCGATTCCACCACATCCAAGTCCGCGCCACTGCTCGAGGATGACCGGCGGCGAGGATCGCCTGGCCGATGGCGCGCGGGATGGTTCGCGCCAGCCCAAGGTCGTTCTGCAAGTTGTGGCTGACCTCGTGCAGGATCGCTCCCAGCGTCCAGGGATTCACCAGCCGGTGATAGGGCAATTGAATGAGCGGGAACGGATTCATCCGCTGGCCAAGGCGCCGAAGGGGAATCGCGCGACGGAAGGTCGCCGGCGAGAAGCCGGTGCGCATGTACGAGAACGGCGGCGGCGCCGGAATCGATTTGGCGACGCCGATGCCGGTGAACGCGCGCTGGAAGCAGTCGAGCGCGATCCGATCGCAACTGAGCAGCCAGTCGCCGTACGGCGATTGCCGCTGCCCGAAGAGCTCGAAATAGAAGTCCCAGATGCGCTCGATCGCCTGCACCCAGTCGTGGGCGCCGTCCTTGCTCCGCATCGTCTCAATCAACCGCGCCGACGTCGGCGTCTCGCCGGCCGCCGACGCCTGTTCGACGACGGTGTCGGTCATTTGGATCAGGCCACGGCGCAGGGAGGTGATCAGCCGATTGGCGGCCTGCAGGTGTCCTTCGGTCGGCGCCGCCGGTCCGTTGCCGAACTCTATGCGGCGAAACGGGCGCAACGCAGCGGCGTGCCGGCGCACATTCACCGCCTGCACCCGCAGCCACGGCCTTAGGGCGTCGAGACCAGCCGTACCGGCGGGTGCGGAGGCGGACGTCCTCGGTCCTTGCACCCGCCGAACGCGCAGCGATCGCGTGGTCACCAACGCGCTCTCGCTGGCGACGGCCTTTCTGCTGCGGCAAGGCGCGTCACCGCCGGAACATCCACACCCACACATGGGGGCCCCCGTTTCGCCGCGCCGGACTCAACCTCGGACCGGCGCGCCGCTGCTCCGCGCCGCGCCAGTCGTGAAGAGATGTCGGGGGCGCGCATTGAGCCGCGCCGCGCGAAGGTTGCGCTGCAGCGCGGCGGCGGCGGCGTGCGGGTTGCCCAGCACCCGGCTCGTCTGGGCGGCCATCGTCCTCGCCGCGGCGGCTGGCGTTACCGGCGCTCCACCGGCAGCGCGCCTCGTCAACTGGCGCGCGGTGCGGCGAACGATGCTGGGAACCGTGCGGACGCCGACGCGCGCGCCACGGCGCCGCCGAAGCAGCCGGATCAACTGCGCGACACCACGGACGAGATTGGGCATGACGCGGCGAAGCATCGCGCGCTCCCGTGCCGACAGCGATGCGACGACGGCGGCGCCGGCCAGCGCCTCGGCCTCGGCCTCGCTCGTGGCCTGGGCGGCTTGTGCGGCCATGAATTCGCCGAGCGCGGACTGGGCCGTGATCGGCCCCCTGGCTTCGGCTTCGAACTCGGCTTCTCCCTCACCCTCGAGCTCGAGCTCACCCTCGAGTTCGCCCTCGAATTCACCCTCGAATTCCCCTTCGAATTCCCCTTCCAGCTCGCCTTCGAACTCGCCTTCGAGTTCGCCTTCGTACTCGCCTTCGAGCTCGCTTTCCTTCAACAGGGAACCGGCCGCCTGTCCAAGCTGCCCGCCAATTGGTCCACCGACCATCGTGCCGACGGCCCTGCCGACCAGCGGGGCCGCGACGCGGACGAGCCCGCGGAGATGGGGCCCCGCGATGCGGATGGCCCGCTTCGCGAGGCGGCCGATGTGCTTCAGGAAGGCTTCGCTTTCGCCTTCTGTCTCGAATTCGCCCTCGAACTCACCCTCCAGTTCGCCCTCGAACTCAGACTCCTGCTCGAACTCCCCTTCCAGCTCGAACTCATGAGATGGCATGCCCTGCCTCCTTCTTGTCGAGGACTCGCGCTGGAGCCCTGCACGGCTCGAGCAAAGTAGGTCGGCGGGCGCGAGTTGGCCAGTCACACCTTCGTGGACACGAGGGTGTGCGACGCGTGAACGAGGGTCGCTCAATTGTGTGACGTGTCGTGTCCTTGGGCGGTGCGATAATGCCCGCCGACGGAGCCTCTCCCTCCCACGGCGCCGGTCGAGCAGCCGACTATCGGTCGAATTGCTGAGGCTCCTCGTGACACACACCGACGGGCGTCATCTCTCCACGCCTCGCGCTTCCTCTCCGAAGGAATCGGCACCGGGGGACGAAATCATCGACACGGTGCGCCACCTCGTCAAGCAGGCCGAACGACGGCTGCCCGATGGCCGGACCTGCCGTGACCTCGCGCCACACGACGTGCTGCTCGACATGCGCGTTGATGATGTGCGGTGCGTGATGATCAGGGTGTCCCCCGAATCCCGTGCGGCGCACGCGCATCTCAGTCCACGCGAGCAGGAGATCGTGCGGATGGTCGCCGCCGGCCATCCGAACAAGGTGATCGCGGCGGTGCTCGACATCAGCTGCTGGACGGTGGGGACGTATCTGCGGCGGATCTTCGCGAAGTTGGGGGTCGGGTCACGCGCGGCGATGGTGGCGCGGGTCGCCGGTGAGCCCAAACCCACGCCGGCAGCCTCGCCGGCGGCGTCGGTTCCCAAGAGGGCATAGGGACGCGCGACAGAGTTGTCAGGTCTCATAGTCGGGGCGCCACAACCGCGCGATTTCGGCCCCTACTTCCGAGCCGACGCGCCTACCCGTCTCATCGCCCCATTGTCGAGATACACAACCCCGTTTGGGGCCGAGCTGCTGGTGAATTCAGCGACAAAGGCACGCCCGATATCGTCCTGCTCGATCGTCCCGAACCGGCCAGGAACCAGACGCCCCAGCCATGCCGCATAGCCGGGGGTATGGACATTGCCGCCGATGATGCCCGGCCGGAAGATCGCCAGGCGGTTGAAGCCTATCGCTTGGACGGTTTGTTCCTTCAAGCCCATGACCCGAGCGTAGCGGATCCGGCTCTTTGGGTTGCTTCCGACTGCGGAGAGCAGCGCAAACCGCCTGATCCCTCCGGCGTGACACCCACGGGCAAAGCTCCCGACCACCCCGACTTCGAGCGCCCTCAATTCCTCCTCGCTCCACTGCAGGCTGCCCTTGCCGACGCCAACACAGGACACGCCATAGACAGGGTCGCCCTGCGCCACCATGCTCTGCGCAAGCGTGGTCACGTCTCCAGAAAATTGAGCCGCAGCCGTATCAAAGATCACCTGCCGCACGCGAGGGTCTGCGATCAGAGGAGTCGCCTTGCGATTCGCCATCACGACTTCCGTGCAGGACGGCTCGGCAGCCAGCGCGCGCACCACCGCCGCTCCGACCTGCCCCGTGCCGCCCAAGATCCAGACCCTAAATGCCACGTCCTGAGGATAGTTGGACAGAGCGCGCTTCAACGAGCAGTCTCGGACACAGCTGAGGTATTGCACACAGCGCCGAGTCTGTATACGCTGTCACCTTCGGCCTGCGCCCGGCCTCCCCCTCCTCGGCGCGTAGCGGTTGTCTCGGTTGTCTCAGGAGAGTCTGCTCGATGAAAGGTACGTTGAAGCTCTGTTCGTTTGCCGTGGTCGCGGGCCTCGCCGCCGCGTGCTCCTCCGCGCCAGCTTCGCCAACATCACCCAGCACAACCATGCCGGGCGCTCTTGGCGCGGCTGCCGACGGGTCGACACTGAAAGTCACCGCCCCCCTGCCCGAGTCTCCGGCCGGCGGGGCGATGGTGGGCCTGCGTCCGTCCTTCAGTTTCGGGGGATCCAGCAGCACCACGGGGGTTGGCGACGTCGCCCTCAACTACCGCGTGCAAGTGCTCAACGAAGATGGGTCCGTCGTGTCGGACTCGTTCGGCGGGTCTTCTCCCCTCCAGTTGGGTGGAGACCTCGAGAGCGGGCACGGCTATCTGTGGCGTGTCCGAGCCGAGCATCCTGAGGGTCCGGTCGGTCCGTGGTCGGGCACCGTGCCGTTCGGCACGCAGAGCGTTGTGGTCGCACCAGCCGCGCTGCCGTCAACCAGTGACGCCGCCCACTGGTCGACCGACGAGTGGCGCGCCTTCTTCATGGCGTTGGCTGCCCAGAAGGGGGTGGCCACGGTCTCGAACGATGGAATGTGGGCCATGCGGCCCGAGCTTAACGCGCGTGGCGCCGACTTCCAGAACGCGTGGCGCGGGGACATCCGGCCGCGCCTGTTCCTGCCGGTGCCGAATTGCCCTCCGGCCAACTACCCGGGCGCCCCTTCCTGCTCGTATAACCGCACGATCGATCTTGGGAACTACGGCGGCCCGTGGCAGTGGATTGTGCGCTGACGCGCTCACGTCCAGAGCGGTAGACCGACGCGCCGGGCTGACAGTGGCAATCCCGCGTCAGCCCGGCCTCGCATCACCGTGCGAGGTGCACGCCGCGGGCGTGCGCGGATTCGTCATGGCTTGGATCGGTCCGCACCTTTGGCTCTCTTTCGCGCTCCTTGACGATGCCGGCGTCCCCGCGCTTCAGGCCGGCCGACTTCGCCCTGCAACTCGTGAAGTGACGCGCGCAGACGCTTCAGGACCCTCGCTCCTTCGGGCGTAATGCGGTACACGCGCGCATCGCGAGCGTTCTCGGTTTCCGCCGCGCGCAACCACCCGCGTCGGGCCATTCGTGCCAACAGCGGATACAGCGTGCCGGGACTCAGGCGATAGCCGTGTCGGTGCAGCTCCTCGAGCATCCACTGTCCGTAGACACCCTCCTCCTCGGCATGATGGAGGATGTGGATCTTCCAGAACGCCAACAGGAACTCGCGAATGACAGGATCACGCTCGGCCATTCCGCCCTTCCGCGCTCTGGGCGACGGGCTTGCCTTCGCGAGACCGAACCTCCGTGCCGGGTCGGAGTTCGTCGGTTCCCCGGGCGGCGAGCTCGTCACCCGGCCGCAAGTCGCCAAACACCTCCACCAACGGACCGGATGTGAGGCCGGTTTTGATGTCCACCCATTCTGCCTTACCGCCGCGGATGCGTACGACGAAGGTGCGATCGGTTGTCGATGCCACGCTGGTACTTGGGACAAGCAGTGACGGCCCCGATCGATGGACTGGCCACCGCACCTGGCAGAAGGTTCCGGGCGCGAGGCGACTCTCGTGATTGACCACATCCAGCTCCACGGCCATGGTTCGCGTACTTACATCCACCGCTTGCGCAATCCTGGCAGTCCTTCCGGAGAATGTCTCCCCTGGGTACGCCGCGACGGTGAACGCGACCTCGGTTCCCGTCTTGAGATCGCTCGTGTATGCCTCGGGAACCGGAACCACCACACGCAGCCGGTGGTTCTCCACCACGCGAAGCATCGGAACGGGTGCGCCAGCGCCACTCGCCGGGCCGACCAGCGCGCCCGGGTGGACGTTTCGTTCCGTGACGACGCCATTGAAGGGCGCCGTCACTCGAAGGTAGCCCTCCATATCGCGAAGCGCACTCACCGCCTGCTTCGCAGCATCGATACTCTGTTGCGCCGCGACCACCTGGTCTTGACTGGCCTCCGCCGTCTTCTCGGCAACGAGGACGTCATTTCCCGCGACAACGCCAGGCGTGGCCGATGCGTTCTTCAGCCGTTCGAACGTGCTCCTGTCCGCGTCCGCCTTGGCGCGGGCGGCCGCAAGTTGCGCGTCGAGCGCCTGCAGTTTCGACTGTGCTTCGAGCCGCTGCGCAGCCAGTTCGGGCGCTTCCAGGACGGCCAATACCTCGCCTGATCGCACCGCCGAGCCGCGATCGACGCTGATCGACTTCACGAACCCGGTGACACGGGGGAAGATCGCGACGGCCCGATAGGCCACCAGCTCACCAGGCAGTGACAGCTGCACATCGAGCGGGCGTTCGACGACACGCACGACATCGATCTCGCGAGCTTCAGCCGGCGCCGCGGCAGCGGCCGGCGAGGCGCCACCTTGATTACTCCTGCAGGACGCGGTCACCAGCCCGGTGATGATCACCGCGGCCGTGGCGGCGCCGCGGCACGGGAGCATTCTCGAGAGTCTCATCGCGGCCCCGGCTGTGTACGGAAGACGCTGTCCGGGTCATCCGGATCGAGCGATGGTGACGCGGTGCCCGCCGACTGCTGCAGCAAGGAATAGACCGACGGCAGTACGATCAGCGTCGCGAGCGTGGCGGCAGACAGACCGCCGATCACGGCGCGGCCCAACGGTGCGGTCGCCTCGGCGCCCTCGCCGAGTGCCAACGCCATCGGGATCATCCCCGCGATCATCGCGGCCGTGGTCATCAGCACCGGCCGCATGCGCGCCCGCGCCGCGTTGATGACCGTGTCCTGCGGCGGTTCGCCGCCGCGACGAGCGTGCTCGGCAAAGGTGACGAGCAGAATCGCGTTCGCGACTGCGACGCCGACGGCCATGATTGCGCCCATGAACGACTGCACATTCACGGTCGTTCCCGTCAACCGGAGCATCAGCACGACACCCAGAAGCACTGCCGGGACCGTGGACACGACCACGAGCGCCAGCCGGACCGACTGGAAGTTCGCTGCCAGCAACAGGAAAATGACGATCACCGCGATGACCAGACCGGCGGTGACGTTTCTGAAGGCCTCCTCCATCGCGGCGATCTGCCCGCGCACCGACACGCTCGCTCCGCGCGGAGGTTGGCCCGCCCGCGCAATCGCCTGGTTCACCTGCGAGACGGCCCGCCCGAGGTCCTCGCCGGACACATTGGCAGTCAGGGTGACCATCCGCTGACCGTTGATCCGGTCGTACTCGCCAACGATGGTCGCGTTCTCGATGCGGGCGAGGTCGCCGAGCATGGGCTTCGCGCTCCCGCCCCCGCTCACGGGCACCACGCGGAGGTCCTCCAGTGTCGTCATCTGCGATTGGGGCACCTCCACCTGGACCTGGAAGGCGGTCCCGGTCCGAGGGTCCGCCCAGTAGTTCGGAGCGACGAAACGGCTCGATGACGTCGCCGCGGCGAACGAGCGCCCGACCTGGTCGACGGTGACGCCAAGTTGGCCCGCCATCTGCCGATTCACGTCCACCTGGATGGCCGGATAGTCGAGCGTCTGCCCGTACTGCAGGTCGCGTAGCGACGGAATGGCCGCCAACTCGTCCCGCACCCTTGCCGCATAGGTACGCATGGCCCCGAGGTCTGGCCCCATGACCGCCACCTCGATGGGAGTGGGGGCTCCGAAGTTCATGATGCGGCTGACGGTGTCCCCGGGCTCGAACGAGAACTGCGCCTCTGGGAACCGGGCATGGAAGGCGTCCCGCAGCCGGTCCTGGAGGCGCGCGAGATCGAGGGATGCGCGCTGGCGAAGCGCAACCTGCAGCACGCCTTCGTGGGGCCCGCCCGTCCACAAAAAGATGGTGTTGATGGGATAGGACGAAGGCTGCACACCGACGTACCCCAGGGTGATGTCAACCTGATTCTGGCCCGCCGTATCGCCAATGACGTCCAGTACCTCGCGCGCCAGACGTTCCGTCGACTCGAACTTCGTGCCGGCCGGGGCGCGAAAGCGCAGCTGGAATGCCTTGACGCCACTCGGCGGAAAGATCTCGCGGCCCAGTGTGAATCCAACCGCGACAACGACCCCGGCGGTGACAACCACGTACCCCGCCACGAGGAGACCCCGCACCGGTACGAGCTGATGCAACAGAGACCCGAGCCGACCCTTGAGTCGCTCCACCCAATCTTCTCGATCCCTGTCGGCGTCCTGGCCTGTGTCGTGCCTGCGCAGCCACCACGCGGCAAGCACCGGGACCAACGAGCTGGAGAGCAGGAATGACGCGATCATCGAGAACCCGACCGCGAGCGACAGCGGAACAAACAGCGACCGCGACACGCCGGTCATGAAGAACGAGGGCACAAAGACGGCAACCACCGCCAGCATCGCAAGAAATCGCGGCACAACGACTTCACCCGACGCGTCCAGCACTGCCCGCGGGACGAGCTTGCCGCGCCCGAGATGGGTGTGAATGTTCTCGATCGCGACAGTAGCTTCGTCGACGAGAACGCCGACCGCCAGCGCCAATCCGCCGAGTGTCATGATGTTGATGGTCTGTCCTGCGCCCCACAGCGAGATCACCGCCGTCAACAACGCGAACGGAATCGTGATGACCACAATCGCCGAGCTGCGCCAGTCGCGGAGGAACACCAGGACGACCACGCCGGTCAGGAGCGCGCCGAGCAGGGCTTCGCGGAGCACCGATTCGAGCGCCGCCGAGACGTTGGCTGACTGATCGAGCTCATAGGACACCGCGATGTCATCGGGAACGAGCGCCTGGAATCGCGACAGGTTTGCTCTTACCTCGCTGACGACGGCCAGGGTGGATGCATTCGGCCGCTTTGTCACCGGGATATAGACGGCTCGGCGACCGTTGACCAACGCGTACGCGGTGGGAACGTCCGTGCTGTCGCTGACTGAGCCGATGTCGCGGATCGAAATTGGCGGGCCGGCGCCGGTCCGAATCGGTAATTCCAGCAGATCGTCAATGGCTCCGACCACCGAATTCATCGGCGCGATCCGCGTCTCGTCGCCGATATTCACGCTGCCCGAGGGCATGATCACATTGCCCGACGTCACCGCGCGTACGACTTCGTCGGCCGCCATGCCGTAGGACCGCAGCCGATCGGGATCGACCCGAATCACAATGGTCCGCTGACTCCCGCCAAACGGCGGCGGCGACGTGAGCCCCGGCAGCGTGGCGAACTGCGGACGAACGCGGTTGAGCGCCAGATCCTGGATCTCGCCCAGACTGCGTGTCTCGCTCCGAAACACGAGGTAGCCAACAGGCACGGTGCCCGCGTCGAAACGCATGATGAACGGACCGACGGTTCCCGGGGGCATGAACGCACGCGCGCGATTGACGTAGCCGATAGTCTGCGCGAGCGCCTCGGACATGTCGGTACCCGGATGGAACGTGAGCTTGAGCAGCGACGTGTTCTGGATCGACTTCGATTCGACGCTCTCGATGCCATTGATGTACAGGAAGTGGTACTCGTAGTAGTACGTGATGTACGCCTCCATCTGCGCCGGGCTCATCCCCCCGTACGGTTGCGCGACATAGATAACCGGGAGGTCGAGATCGGGAAAGATGTCCGCCCGCATGCGCGTCACGGCCACACCTGCCCACAGCGCGACCGAAATCACCGCGACAACAATCGTGATCGGGCGACGAAGCGCTGCGCGAATCAACCACATGGCTACTGGGCCCCCGGAGTCCGAAGGACCTGGAAGAACCGCGCAACGCTTCCCTCCGCGACCGTTTGCGCCAGTAGCGCCCGCCAGACTTCGACGCGCGCCACCGCGTCCTGATACTCAGCGTTCGCGAGCAGGCCCTGCGTTTCCGCCACCTCGACGATGCTCGCCAGGCCGGCCTCGTACCTGGCGCGCGCCTGTGCCTCGCTCTGCCGTGCGGCTGCGAGTTGGATCGGCGTGTTCTGGGCGATCGCGCGGGCCGCATCGACCAGCGCGTCGGCGGCACGTTGCTGGGTCGTGAGCGTCAGCACAGCTTCGTCATAGCGTGCCGACTCGACGCGAGTGAGCGCACCGGCCGCCGCCCGCCGTGCGTGCAAACTCGCAAAATCGAGGAGATTCGGGAACACCACTTGCATACCCGCCGCCCAGTTCGCGCGTTCGAGGCCGAGGCCATCCGAACCACCAGCGAACGACCCGTCCGGATTGGCACCACTGCCTCGAGCGAAGAGACTCGATTGCAGATAGAGGCGCGGCCGGTCGGTTCGGGTCAGTACGTCTTCGTGGGCGTGCGCGAGTTCCACCGCAGCCTTGCCGACCTGCGCCAACGGGTGCTCGGCCACCGTCGCTTTGGGAGGGATCGCCTCCGGCGCGCGGTCGAGCAGCCGGGCCGGATCAACCGAGACGAGGCCATCCGCAATGCCGAGAACCTGTCCGAGCATGGTCTGCGCGAGGGTCAACACCTGGCGAGCCTGGATGGATCGGGTGCGTGCGGCCGCCAGTTCCGCGTCGGCCCGAGACGCTTCGGCGCCGGGCCGCAGCTGGTTATCGACCAGGGTGTGGACAGCTCGGGCGAGCACATCCCGGCGCTGGACGTCCGCATCCGCCGCCGCCAGCGTCCGTTGAGCGCTCACGACGTTGAGGAATGAACTGCCGACCGCATTCTGTACCCCGAGTCGCGTCAGCCCCTCGGCGGCCTGAGCGCGGACAACGTCGGCGTGTGCTTCGCGCACAACGGCTGAGCGCAAACCGAGATCGACGGGCTCCCAGGAAAACAGCGCGCCGGCCGCGCTTCCCCACACACCGTCGCTCGACGAAGAAGGCAGCACCGGACCTGACAGCGCCGGGATCACCGATTGCGGGAGCAGTTGCCCGAAGACATTGTTAGCGGTCGCCCGATTGGTCTGCCAGAGGGAGTCCAGTCGCGGTAGATACGCCGCCTTGGCGACGCTCACGTTTGCCGTCGAGGCGGTGACCTGCTCGAGGGCCGCGCGAACCGAGGGGTAGTGGTCGAGCGCGAATTGCAGGGCCTGCTCAAGCGTGAACGTCTGACCGACCGCCTCGGCTGGAATCGGTTGCGCCGATGCCACACTCGACAGCGTGGTGCTTACAAATAGCGCCACCGCCATGCAACGCGGTGCCTGTGACCATCGGCGACTCTTTTGCAAGACACGCCAGGACGCACACACCCGCGAGGAGATGGCGACGCCCCGCAGCGCGCCCTGCACCGGCCGCCCAACCGTTCTCCGAATGACGCTCATTTGTCCGGGCGGCTATTCTATCGGATTTCGACTACATGTATCGATAACGAAATTCGATATCACGCGTGACACTGGGATTCGGCTGGGCCTCGGTCACGCATGCCCGATCATCGATCCCATCCGATCGGATCGCGCTGTTTGACCCGAGCAGGACAAGCGTCAGCCCGCCGTCCGGCACCTTCAGGTACAGGGTGGAGAACTGCGGCCACTGCCCAGTGGCTGCCTGGATTTCTGGAGCGAAGCGCGATTTGATGCCCGATATCTGCGAACGCCGCGCGATACCACATTGGGCGTATTCGACGATGCCTACGTCGACCTGGCACAGGTCACGTTCGGTATCAACATCGGATGGCAGGTGTAGTCGAGTGTGCCGGTGATGTCGCTCAGCACGCTCGCGACGCCGGCTCGGATCGCAGCGCTCACGTGCGGTGGCGTGAACGCGTCCGGGTCGAGGGGTGTCGCGACAAGAGAAACGAGACGCCTACGCACACGGCGATGAATGCGAACACGTGCGCGACGGCGAAGGGACCGAACAGCGGCTCCCGCATCCGCAGGAATTCGATCGCGAAGCGCACCGTGCCGGTGGCGACCAGATACCAGCCGAGCACGAACGTGTCGGGGCGGTTCTCGCGTCTCCAGCGCAGCAGCAGCCACGCAATCGGGAGGAGCGCGGCGGCTTCGTAGAGTTGTGTGGGATGAACCGGAGTCGAGGTCGGCGGCAGTCCTTCAGGGAAGGCGACCGCCCACGGCAGCGAGCTCGGTATGCCGTAGTCGTCGCCGACGAGAAAGCACCCGACGCGGCCGATGGCGTGCGCCACCGCCAGGGCCGGTGTCGCCGCCGCCAACACCCGCACGACCGGCAGCTGCCGTCGTCGCAGGAAGAAGAGGCCGGCCGCCAGGCCGCCCGCAAAGCCACCAAACCAGCTCAGCCCCCCTCGGGAAAGCAGCAGGTCCATGAATGAGCCGGCGCGGCCCATGTGTTCGACCGCCCACACGACGTGCGCACCGGCCAGGCCGCCTGCGACGCCGGCGAACGCGGCATCGAACGCGCCGTCCGGCAGGCCCGACCGCCTGCGCTCACGCTCGAACAGCTGTAAGCCGACGGTGGCGGCGACGGCTACCAGGACGCCGAAGCTCGTAACTTCGAGACCGCCGATGCGGAACAGTACCGGATAGATAGCGCACTCCGATCACATGAGGCGGCCGGCTTGCCGCGGCCCGTCCCCTCATATCGTTGCACGCACGCCGGCCGTCTACACTGCTCCAGGCCCTTGGGTGTTGACGCCGAGAGCGAAGCGCGGTCGAGTCTCGGCGGCGCGATTAGAGAGTCCTGAGGAAGCGCAGCAACGCCTCGCGGTCGGCAGGGCCGAGACGCTCGAAACCGCGCCGGGCCACATCCGCCTCGCCCGCGTGGCGGCGGATCGCGTCTTCAGGCGTGGCCGCCGAACCGTCGTGCAGCAGCGGCCGGCGGAAGCGCAGGCCCCAGAGCGCCGGAGTGCGAATCTCGTCGGGCTCGGCCGAGGCCTGGCGAATACCGTCGCCGGTTCCCACGTCGTGGAGGAGGAGGTCCGAGAAGAGCGGTACGGGACGACGGTGAAACTGCGGGTTGGCGCTGGCACCGGTCGTCAGCGACGGCACGTGGCACGCGGTGCAACCAATCGCACTGAAGACGCTTTGCCCTGTCTGCGCCACCGGATCGAACGGACCGGGCGACACAGGGGCGAGCAGCCGCATGAAGCTCGCGAAGTTGTCGATGCCGCGGCGGCGCGTGCGCGGGTCCGGGATGTCTTCGGGATCGGGGAACGGATCGCAACGGCGCATGCGCGGCTCGTCAATTCCGTACGCCATCTCCGAAGGGAACAAGTCGTTCGTGATTCCCATCTCGTTGCGGTAGGCATCGGCGCCGAAGGCGAGCAGGGTCGCGTGCTGGGCCTTCCATCCAAACCTGCCGACCCGGCGCTCACCGGTCGCGCGATCGACGACCATCGCGGCCCGGCCCGACACGCCATCCGAACGTCGCGCCTGGTCGGCAGCGAGCGCCATCAGCGTGTCGTCGTCGATCGCTTCGACCAGCCCGGCCCCGAATACAGGAATCGGCACGCGCCTGACAATCACGTTCGCCTGATCCGGGATGACCGGTTGGCAGACGTGGCCCGGGGTTGAGAAAAGGTGCATCAGCGACTCGCCACTGGCATCGAGCGGCTCGTAACCGGTCTCGGCGCTGTATTTTCCGGCCCGCACCTCCGCGATCGTGCTTGTGCCGCCGACTGCCGGCACGTTGTGGCAAGCGGCGCAGCTCGTGCCGTTGAACGCCGGGCCGAGCCCATCCTCCGCCGTCTCCACCTCGAGGAAATCCTCACGACCGAGGCGGAACTCCTCGAACTCCATCGGCGTGAGGTTTGGCAGCGGATCGCCCGGCAGCGTGAGGACCTGGGAGCGCAGCGTGATCGCGCCGAGCAGGACCAGGACACCGCCCAGGAGCAGCGCGCCAGATCGAACCGCGCTCGAGCGTCGTGGCTTCATTGCCCCGGCTCCGGCTCGGTGACCACAATGGTTCCGCGCATGAACGAGTGGCCGGCTCCGCACAGGCGGGAGCACTCGAACGTGTATCGTCCCGGCTGCTCGGGTCGAAACGTCACGACCGCCGTGCCCCGATTGCGCTTCGGGATCGCGACGTTGACATTCGCGCCGACGATCCTGAATCCGTGCATCGTGTCATCGCTCGTCAACCGAATCCGCAACGTTGTGCCCATCGTGGCCCGAACCTCCGACGGGTTGAAGCTGAATCGCTCGGCCGCGATGTCGATCACCTGTTCGGGCACCGTGGTCTGCGCCGCAGCGCGCAGGGCGACCGAAACGAGGAGCGCAGCGATGGCGAGCGCGACGAGCGTGAATGCGCGCATCAGAACCACCACCCCAGACCGATGTTGAACGATCGGGGCGCGGGCACGACCTGGCTCTGGTTCCGTTCGCGGACGTAGTCGACCTTGATGGCCACATCCGGATCGGGCCAGTAGGTAGCGCCAAACACCCAGAGGTCGCGATCGAACGCCTTCAACGGCACGTAGCCGGCTGGCATCCGATTCTGGGTGTCGGCGTTCTCGTAGCGCACGAAGGCCGCCACGTCGCCGATGCGACGCGACGAGAACAGCCGGTATGCGCCCTCGGCATAGGCGCCACGCAACCGCTCGGCGACGTTCGGATTCAGACCCGTCAGGCGGGCGACGGCATCGTTCAGCGTCCCGGCTTCGGTGATGTGAACACCGGCAATTTCAGCGCGGGCCTCGAACCGGCCGCGTGCGAAGCGGGCATCCGCCTCCCACACGCGGACCGGCACCTCGAAGCGAGGCTGAAACGCGAAGCCGCTCTCGCCAGCCCAGAAGCCAGCGCCCGCGGTGAGCCCACGGACGCGGACGTACTCGACGCGGCCGGTAACCGCGGGCTTCTGGATGTTCGTGCGGTTGCCCCTCTGACGCCCTTCTCGCAGCCCCTCCCCGGCGCTGAAATCCAATGCGTTCAAGGGCGATGTGAGATAGGCGCGATAGCGCAAACCCCGGCCAACCTCACCGAAGATGCCGGCGCCGACCTCGAACCAGGTCGTCGGCAGAATCACGGTGTCCACGAGCGGGCGCTCGACGCCGTAGAACACCGGCGGCTCGTGCCGCTCGTTGATGATCCCCATCGGCATCAGCACCATGCCGGCCCTGACGTTGAAGACTCGGGTGAGCAGAAAGTCGACGTAGGCCTGCTCGAGCTCCAATTCCCCGGCATCCTCCAGCCCCTCGACGAAGGCGTGCTCGAGCTCCAGCTCGCCGACGAAGCGGATTCGATCGCTGAACTGGTGGGCAAACAACAGTACGAAGCGGTGAAAGTCGAGCTCGGCCGGCAAACGGTCGGGCTTGGTGAAGTGAAAATCCATGTAGCCCGACACTGTGGACACCGGGGGTGGGGGGGCCGGCGGCGGCTGATCCTGGCCAATGGCTGCGGTTGGATTTAGAGCCACCAAAACCACAATCAGCGTTGCCGTCAAAGATAGTTTTCTGCCGCCCAAGACCCGCTTACTACACCTCAAGGCTGGGCGCCCCGTCAAGGTCCAGCCGAACGGCGTGCCGGCGGCGCTAACTCACAGCAGCCAGCGCGATGGCATCCGGCCCCGCCGGAAACCGGAGCTGCGCCGACGGATCGTTCGCCGCGAGGTATACCGCCTCGGCCACGTCCGACTCCCTCGTCACCACCGTCACCCTCGCAAACGAGTCGAGGATGGGCTTCGTGAAATCGGCGTATGCCTCTGGAAACAGCCCGTCCATCCGCGATCCGACGTTACTGGTAAATCGCGTCGTCGGGCCGTAGCCTGGCTCGACCAGCTTGACTCGCACATTGAACCCCTTCAACTCGTGCGCGAGCGACCCGGTGAACCCTTCGATCGCCATCTTGCTCGCGGTGTAGGCGGCCGCCAGCGGCATCGGCGCCAGGGTGACGCTGGAGGTGACGTTCACCACCACCCCCGACCGCCTCGCCCGAAACTGCGGCAGTACCGCCTGGGTCATCGCCATCACGCCAAACGTGTTGGTCTCGAACACTGCGCGGACCGTCGCCATCGGCGTGGCTTCGAAGACGCCGATGACCCCGATCCCGGCGTTGTTCACCAGCACGTCGATCGGCCCACATTGCTCGAGTGCGTTGCTGATGCTGTCTCGGCTGGTCACGTCGAGCGCGAGGATCCGCAATCGCTCGGACCGGGGCAGCGCGTCTTCACGCGGGGTTCTCATGGTCGCGATCACGTTCCACCCATTTCCGTGGAAATGGCGCGCCGTCTCGTTGCCATAGCCGGAAGAGCACCCGGTAATCAGGACAGTGTTCATGGTCCCGACTATGGCGGAAGCAATCTGGACCTTCTACAATGCAGAGTCCATAATCCGTTTGCGATCGTCCAGACGAGCCCGTGAACGACCCACTCTCCGAAGTCATCACGCTGCTCCAGCCGCGTGCTGTGTTCTCGCGGCCCATCAGTGGCGCTGGCCGCTGGGGTGTCCGCTACTCGGCCTTTGGCCAGCCGAGCTTTTGCGCCGTTCTTGAAGGCAGTTGTTCGCTGAAGGTCGATGGTTATCGCCCGCTGACGCTCGAGACGGGCGACTTCGTCCTGCTGCCGGCCACTCCCGGATTTGCGATGTCGGGTTTCGAGGCGGTGCAATTACAGCCGCTGGACCCCCACGTCACATCGAAGGTCCTCGGCGAGGTCCGCCATGGCACGCGTGGCGGCCGGCCCGACGTACGACTGCTCGGCGGCTGGTGCGCGTTCGACTCGCCGGACTCGCCACTACTCGTCTCGTTATTGCCGTCGGTCATCCACGTGCGCGGCATCGAGCGGCTTTCGGTTCTGGTACGGCTCGTCGCCGAGGAGGCGGGCGAGCGTAGACCGGGCCGCGACCTCGTGCTCACGCGCCTCGTCGAGGTGCTCCTCATCGAAGCGTTGCGAGCCACGCCGGCCGACGACGGACCGCCGGGCCTCCTGCGTGGCCTGGCCGATGTGCGGCTCGCCCCCGCGATACGGCGGATGCACGGGCAGTTCGCTCGCTCGTGGACCGTGGCTCAACTCGCCAGAACCGCGGCCCTGTCGCGTTCCGCGTTCTTCGATCGCTTCATGCAGACGGTCGGCCGGTCGCCGATGGAATACCTGCTCTCCTGGCGCATGACTGTGGCCAAGGCTCTCCTTCGCCAGGACGAGCTGGGGATCGCCGAAATCGCCGAGCGCGTCGGGTATGGCTCGGCGAGCACCTTCAGTACCGCATTCAGCCACCACGTCGGCACGCCTCCGAGCCGTTACGCCGCCGGTGATCGTCCCGGTTCACGTCGGACGCGTGCGTGATCGAAACCAAACGGCGAATTCGCGGGGCGTGCGAGCCTGCGCCCGGCGGCCGAGGCTGAATGCGCGCCGCCGCAGCTGCTGACGCATGCGCAGGCCGAGCCGATCGACTTGCCGTAATGCGGCCGGCATCGAGCGCAGCTCACGACATCCGCGCAATGTCGCCCCCAGAACGACCAGGTCGTGGTCGTCACCCAGCTCTGTCTCGAGCTGCTTCAGTTCAGCAATCAGCGGAGCGACACCGGTTGTGAACGGCCTGGCCAGACGCAGCTGATACCAGAGCGTCTTCAGTTCCTTCCGCCATCGATGGAGCGTCGCGGAGTGTCCGGTTGCACGAGCGCGCTGCATGGCTTTCCGGCTTCGCCGGTACGAGTCGGCGATGGCCTCGACCAGGTCGGAGAACCCGATCGAATCCGGCGTCCACGCTTTCGCCGATTTGCGCGTCTTCCTGAGCGCGTCGGCTGCCTCCGTGGCGACGCCGTCCTTCGCCTGCGCACTCTGCCGGTTACGGGCGTCGACGAGGGCACGACGCAGAATCCCGTAGGTAGAATCGGCCAGCCGTTTCGGATAGCGGCGACGGACACGATCCAAGGTCTCGACAATGGCAGCGCTATCGCGGAACCTGGAGAGCGCCCTGCCCGTAGCTTTCAATCGCTTGCGATCCTTGCGTGGCAGCTTTGTGCCGGCATGTTCGAGCAACGACGTCGCGGCCCGCACTTTCTTGACGGACTTGCGCGATTCGTGAATGACGGTCTCGATCGGGATGCCCGTGCCGTTGCGCAGCGCGCGGCTGGCCTTCCTGAGCTCCCGGCGCACGACCCTTGTCAGCTCATCGTCGAGGTGCGTCCGGTCATTGAGGGCAAACGCCATGACTGGACGCGCGGATGCAGATGCGGTGCCAGACAACAGGCCTCGGGGACCGATAGAATCCAAACATGAGGTGCCTCAGTCTGGCGATCGTGTTCGGCTCCGTCGCGTGCAGCGTGGCAGCGCTCGTGGCCGGGCAGTCTGGCCCCATCATCAGCATTGACGACGTCGAACAGTTCTACAGGGTCTACGACTCGGCTCAGGGACACCCAACCGCCGACCAGATCCAACGGGACTACCTCGATCGCGGCACCGAGGGCCTCCACTCCTTCGCCAAGGCCCGCAACGTCACGGCGGCTGGAATCGCCGACGCCATCGCCACCCAGCCGCAGCTCTACGCGGACGCCAAACGCTGCCTGACGGTGCTGCCTCATGTCCGCACGCGGCTGCAGGGCGTGCTGCAGAAACTTGGCGGGGTCTATTCCGAAGCCCGCTTCCCTCCCGTGACGATCGTCGTCGGCCGCGGCCGGCCGGTGGCCATCGGCGATCCGATCGGCGGAGTCCGAATCGGCCTCGAGGCGCTGTGCGCCGCCGACATGCTCCACCCCGATCCCGAGGAGCGGTTCGTTCACGTGATCGCCCACGAATACGCCCACGTCCAGCAGTCGGCTTTCCTCAACGACGAGACCAAGCCGACTGTGTTGCAGACGGCTCTGGCCGAGGGCGGCGCCGAGTTCGCAGCGGAGCTGATCTCCGGCGAGGTGAGCAACGCGACGCTTCTGACCCAGGTCAAGGGGCGCGAGCTCGAGATCGAGACGGCGTTCGTGCCGGACATGGACAAGACCGATCTGGCGAAGTGGTTCTACAACCATCCCGGCACGCCGCAGTGGCCGCCCGACCTCGGCTACTGGGTGGGCTACCGCATCGTCAAAGCGCATTACCAGCACGGGTCCGACAAGCGCCGGGCGCTGGCCGAGATCTTCGGGATCACCGATGCCCGGGCGTTCCTCGCGGCCAGCGGCTGGCAGCCAGGTAGATCGGAATAATCCGCGCTGCCGTAATGCCCACGGCACGTCCGTCTTGACGACGTAGTATCTGTCGCAAACATGGCCGGGCGTCTGTCGCTTGTCGTTGGGACTCTCTGTCTCGGGCTGCTCGGATCCGCGCAGCAACCCGATCCGTCCTTTGCGGGTTACCCCGCGCCGATGAACGATCATCGGCTGCACAAGATCGAGGCCAGGGTGAGGAAACCCGGCGTCCGGGTCAGGAGTCGGAAGGGGCGCGGCTGATACCGCCTCATTGACGGCCTGGCGCGTCTCTCCGCTGACTCTCGTCCGCATCGGCCGTCATGCGGCGCCCTTCGAGCGTCAGTTCCCAGCTGACTCCGCGCTTGCGAAGCTCGGTCTCGTAGAGTGACTCGCTTCCGAACCCGCGCGAGGCCGACGTCGCGACCACAGTGACCAGCAACAGCGGCAGGACGATCGCGTAGTCGCCTGACAACTCGAAGATCATTACCGCGGCCGTGAGTGGTGCGTGGATGTTCGCCGCCGTTGCCGCCGCCATCCCGAGCAGCGCATAGCTGCCGGGGCTCGCGCCCGGGATCAATTGCGCGCAGCCGGTCCCCAGGGCGGCCCCGACCAGCAACGTCGGCGTGAACACGCCTCCGGGAATGCCCGATGCGACCGAACTGCTGGTGACCAGGACTTTCGCCGCCGCCAACACGATCAGGGCCCCGACCGCGGGTGGGGCGTCCAGGATCTCGTTGAGCGGCTCGTAGCCGTTGCCGACGACCCGGGGCAGGCCAATCGCGACTGCTCCGACTACCGCCCCGCCGAGCAATGCGCGCCACGGTTGACCGACCGGGCTGTCCGCTGCCCAATGCTCGAACCGCGAGAGCACGCGTTTGAAGGCTGATGCGACGAGCGCCGCGGCCAGGCCAAGCAGAATGACGAAGACGAACTCGGCGCCGAAGTCGAGATTGAACGATCGCTGGCCGTAGATCGGTCCGCGCCCGACACCGGCGCGCATGATTGCCGTCGCCCCGACCGAAGCCGCCATTACTGGCAGCAACAGCTCGGGCGCGGCGATCCCGGCAATCGACTCGAGCACGAAGAGCGCGGCCGCAAGTGGGGTGTTGTACACCGCCGCGAAGCCGGCGGCCGTCCCCGCCGCGACCAGCACTCGAATCTCCTTCAGCGAGACGCCCAGGCCGCGGCCGATCGCGGCGCCGAGCGCTCCGCCTACCTCGATTAGCGGTCCTTCCCTGCCGATCGACACGCCGCCGGCGATTGCCGCCCACGACGACGCCGCACGAGAAGCGGTCGTCCGCAGCGACAGCTGCACGCGCCCAAGGGCAATCGCCTCCATCACGTTGCTCACGCCCTGCTTCGTGGCGGCGCGGAAACGTGCGATGACCCCGGCGATCGTCGCGCCGGCAATTGGCGGGGCCGCCCGCAGCCACCACGGAAGCGCGGCGATCGAATCGACGACGTTGTCTCGCCCGTAGACAGCTTGATAGAGGAGGGTCAGCGCCAATCGGAATGCGACGGCAAAGAAGCCGGCGCCGATTGCCACGAGGACAAGCGCCAGCAGGAACCGCGACCGATGGACGGACCTCATCGCCGGCACGCTGGCCGCAAATCTATACCTTCAGTCCCTTGCGAACGGCATACAAGACGATCTCGGCGGTGCTGTGCAGGTTCAGCTTCTGCATCAGGTTCGCGCGGTGCGTCTCGATCGTCGAGAGTCCCAGGCCGAGCAGCGTCGCGACTTCCTTGTTGGATCGGCCCTCGGCGAGAAGGTGCAGCACCTCTTTCTCGCGGTCCGTGAGCAGGTCGTAGGAGTCGGTCATCCCGCGGTGCTGCAACTGGCGAACGTAATCCTCTGCCAGTACCGCGGCTACGCCCGGGCTGAAGAAGGACTTGCCCGCGGCGACAGCACGAATAGCTGGAATCAGGTCTTCGTCGGTCGAGTTCTTGAGCAGGTAGGCTCGCGCTCCGGCCACCAGCGCCCGCATGATGTACGACTCGTCGCCGTGCACACTCAGGATGATGATGCCGGGCGGATGATCCAGCTTCCTGGCCCGCGCGGCGACTTCGATGCCGCTCAGCTTTGGCATGCCGATATCGAGAATCACCAGGTCGGGCCGCTGGTCCTCGCAGAGCCGCGCCGCCTCGAGCCCGTCGGCGGCTTCGGCGACGACCGAGTGGCCGTCCGATTCCAGCAGGTTCCGCAACCCGCGCCTGACGATGCTGTGATCGTCAGCGACCAGCACCCGCAAGTACCGCCTCCGGTTCGCTGATTGGCACTGGGAGACGCACCGACAGTGCGGTGCCACCCTGCGGCCGCCGGTAGATCATCATGGTGCCATTCAGTTCCTTGACCCGCTCGTCGATGCCCCGTAGTCCCAGCCCTTTTCGGCGCTGTGCGGTATCGAGCCCGACCCCATCATCGGTGACCGATACTGTCAGCTGACCTTGCGCGGCGCTGGCCCGAATCTCGATGTGCGAGGCGTTCGCGTGGCGCGCGCAGTTGGTCATCGCCTCCTGGACAATGCGATACACGCAGGTCCGGTACTTGTCGGGAAGCTGGTCGAGATCGCCCTCCACCTGCAGATCGACCGTGACGGCGTACCGTCCCATGAAGTCGCGGACGTGCCACTCCAGTGCCGCCTGCAATCCGAAGTCGTCGAGCATGCTCGGCCGGAGGCCGAGCGCGAGGTTCCGGACCGTCTGGAACAGTTCGTCGATCAGGGTCTTGCAGCCCGCCACCACCGGTCCGACGCCGGGACTCAAGCGCTCGATTCGTCCGAGCTCCATCCGGAGTCCGGTGAGCATCTGGGCGACATGATCGTGCAGCTCGCGGGACAGGTTCTTGCGCTCTTCCTCTTGCGTGCTGACCAGCCGCTGCGACAGCTCCCGCATCTGGTCCTCGGCCTGCTGCGAGCGGCGTTCGAGGATCCGGAGCCGCAGCACCACGACAATCGCGACCGCGAGACCGAGCAGGACCGTCTGCCATGTCAGGCGAAGCAGGTCGGCGCCGAACGCCTCGTGGCGATGCGCCACCTCGGCCCGCTGTGCCGCGACGGTTTGATTGGTGATCTGCTCGATGTCGCGCGCGATCGACAGCGCCGCGTCGCGCCGCGGTATCACCTCGCGCCGCAGGAAGGTCGCGCTTCGCGCCACCTTCTCGACAGGCGTCCAGTCGAACAGCGGATCGAACGCTTCCCAGTAATCGGTCAGCTTCGCTCTCAAGCTGTCGATCTGCGGGACGTCGTTGACGAGCGTCCTGAGCTCGTCGAGCGTGGCCATGTTCGTCCGGCGGAACTCGGACAGCTGCTGGCGGTAATCCGGGCCTCCCTCGCGGGACACATCCAGGAGGTAATCGCGGACGAAGATGCCGGAGAGATTGACGTCCGATCGCAGCCGCCGCAGGCTCTCCTCCACCTGGCGCTGGTGGGTGCTCAGCGCATCGAGCTGCGCGTAGATTTCCTCGGCCTTTCGCGATGACGCCATCATCGACAAGCCCGTCAGGATTACGAGACTGCCCAGCCCAAGTGCGGCCACCAGCCAGGTCTTCAGGCGCATGTGCACGCGAACTCGCTCCCTTCAGCGTACGCCAGCACGCGCCCAGCTCGCCATCCTGTCAATGACCTAGCGGCTGAGCCGGCCTGTGAATGACGCCGCAACCCGTTGTACTCCCCTGCCAAAGGGCCGATTCTCGGTCCTGCACAGGATGGTTCGTCGCTCCTGAGCGGCCGATACTCCGGACATATGGGTGGCACACGGTTCAGAAGGCGGGCATCGAGCAGCCCTCGACGCCAGCGATGGGCTGCCTGTGCCATCCGCCAGAACCCGTCCGCGCTCGGCGGTCGCAGTTGGGAGAGATGATGTTCGAGATCGCTTACGAAGCCCTGGTCGTCGGATTGATTGCGTCGGTGCTGGGCTTCACCCCGATTGCCGGTGCGCCGTTCTCAATTGCCAAAGACGTAGCCCGCGTGGCGCTCGCCCTCTCCCTGGTCCTTCTCGCGCTCGCGTGGGGCTGGGGGACCGCGATATTCTAGCGTCACCGCGCCACGATCCGTCCCTGGTAGGCCGCGTTGCCCAGGTTCTCGTGATCGTGGAACCGGCACGTCTTCGGCTGCTCGAACACAGACGTCTCGCGGCTCTGCCCGGCAACCAGGAACCCGACCGCATCGACCTCGGCGCATTCGGGCGAATTGTGATCGAGCCCGCTGAAGATGTCGTGACCGATCCGGTCGGCGTTGACGAACGTGACGCGACCGCCCACTGCCACGGTGATCTCCTGAGGGGTGAACCCGGTCGCGGAGAGCGTGATGGTCGGCGGCCCCGCCGGCCCGGGGGGATCCTGGCCAACCGCCGTCGGCGCAGCCGGTGAAGAAGCGGAGCCGCACGCTGCCAGCATCATGACAGCGACACACATTCCAAACCGCACGAACACCACGACACGCTCCGACCGGCGCGCGTCGAGAGTATCACGCGGCAGTCTGATTACGTGGCGCGGCTGCGCCAGTCACATGGCGTGACGGGTCGGCCGCAGGAGGAAGAAGACGGAAAAGCTCGGCGCCACGCTGCCAGAGTAACGCGGCGCGAGCTCGGGCGGCAGCAGGCTGATGCCTGCCGTCCCGCCGACCCCTGGTGACAGCCCCTTCCCGATGGCGAACTGCCGCACGTAGCCGCCTTCCAGCTTACCGACGGTCAGATTCTCGCCTCCGTACTCGAACGCGTGGAGGTGGTGCGCCGGAATTGCGGCCAGTTCGGCCCGCCCAAACAGGGTGTGCCGATCAGCGATGGTCATGCTGGTCTCGACGAGCGCGGCACCGTTGGTCGAGTCGAAGGGAATCCCGGACACGATCTCGCGGCCGGTGCTGAACCCGAGCGCGGCCGTTGACGACCACGCCGTCCCAGGACTGAACGTGCGAACGTAGGTCCCCGACCCGCTGATGCTCGTCACCATCGCATTCGGAAGCCCCTCGAATATGGCTCGCGGATTCCGCATGTGAGCAACCGACAGCTGCAGAGACAGCCGATCCGTGGGCAAGACCGACAGCCGAGCGGACGCGGAGTCGAAACCCCCGAGATCGAGATTCGTGCGCCGCTCGTCTGGAGAGCGGCCGTTGAAGATCGAGGCTTCGGCCTTGACGCGCTGGTTATGTACGCCGGCGGTGACGACCCCGAACGCGATGTGCGTTGCGTCGAGCCAGTGATGCGAGATCGGCGCGATCGGATTGATCGAGGCCGAGGGGCGATGCGGGTAGGCGGTCGGGCCGAACGCGGGCTCACCCGCCAACCCGGCATACGCCTGCCACCGCCACTCACCCTTCAGCGGTCCGTCGTAATCCGCGGCGAGCTCCATTACGAGGTCGTGCGGTTGCTCGCGATCGTGGATCGTGTCGTTGTCGCAGACCTCGCCGACGGCCAGATAGTTCAGGGCGCCGCAATCGGAAACCGTCCACGGCTCCACGCTGAGCATGGTGCGAAGACCGAACCGGCCGGCTCCGACGCGACGCCGCGCCATTGCCATCACCCAGTTGGGGCCCACGAGCTGGTGATCGGCGGCGCCGCCGGTCCGGTGGCGGTCGCCCGGCTCATACAGGAACTGGACGAACACCGTCCCGTCGAGACGCAGGTCCCATTCCCGCCACGACCGGTGCAGCCCGAGCATCGGCGTCGCCTTCGGAAGCCAGGCCGTGCCCGAGAAGTCGGTGGTCGGCGTCAGCAGCGAGCCAGCGACGTCCACGTGCTCGTGAACCTCGGGCGCCTCGGGCTGGGTCTGGGTCTCCTGAGCGGCGACGGTCGCAGACGCGCCGAGCACCAGCGCGCCCCCAATCAGGACTGCCGCAATTCCACACCGGCGACCGTTACTCAATGCGGACGTCGATCCTGCCGAACACCCCTGACTGGTCGAGATGGTCGTGGAAGCCGCACTCTCTGACGACCTCGAAGACCGCGGACGCACGTTCCTGGCCGGGCGTCAGAAAACCCACGCGATTGATCGGCGGGCAGTCTTCGTGCCTGAGGTAAGGGTCGGAGACGATTTCATGCGGCCTGGTATCGCTGTTGACGAAGCTCACGCGGCCGCCGACGTTGATGATCACGGTCGCAGGCTGCGGCCCGTCGGCCGTGAGGGTCACCGTGGCGCTGAGCGGCCAGCGATAGCCCGATGCCGACGGCGACGTCGGCGATTGAACGGCAGCCGCCTGAGGAGCATTCCCGCTGCAGGCAGCACAGGTCACGGCAGCACACACCAGAACGGCCGCGCGGACGCGGCCCGTCACGGCCTTCATGTCGAGCATCAATCGGGTTCCGATCCTGACGCACCCGATTCTGTCACGCCGCACGTGACTCGGGTCGAACGATGATTGACTCCGCACACCGGTAGGCATACGCTGCGAAAAGGCGACCCGGTATGTGCGCTGCCCGGTGGAAACCGTGCGGTTCAGTCGTTGTCGCAGTGCCCGTGTGCGCCCTGGCACTGTTGCTGAGCTCTCTGTCCGCCGGAGCGGCGCCCCTGGGTCAGCAAGCCGCGGCTGCGAGCCAGCCGCTCGACCAGCGATCGGAACCGGCGCCACACCTTCCCGCGCATCCGTCATTGCGCGTCAGCGACGTCCGGCTGGAACCCGGCCCGTCCGCGGAACCCGAGCCCTCGGCCGTTCTCCGGTTCAACCTGGAGAACCACGGGATTACGCAGCTGGCCGATGTCATTCTGCGGATCGCGATTTTCGAGCGGCCTGCAGAAGCAGTCGTGGTTCCGCGGGCGGTGGTCCGCCCCTTCAGCATGCACACCGACGCCACCCTCGAACCCGGGTATTCCGTCGATTACGAGATGCTGTTCCACAACCTCTCCGCGGGATGCAGCTGCGTGCCGACCGTCGAGATCGTTTCGGCGCGGCCGCCGCACAACTGAGCTCTGACCGGCGCGGCGGCTGCTGCTGAGGCGTTACGATAAAGCCTGGAGGGACTGCATGCAGACGCCGACCGACGGACGCCGCTTTGTCATCTTTGCCGCCGCACTCTCCCTGGTGGCCTGCTGGATTCCCGTCCTCGCCCATCATGGTTGGGAGGGCTACCGCGCCGAGGACTTCGAGATCACCGGGACCGTCGAAACCGCGGTGAGCCTCTCGGGGCCGCATGCGTCGCTCAAGATCAAGGCTGACGGCCAGGTGTGGAACGTGGTCCTCGCGCCGCCGCCGCGGACGGCACGGGCCGGGCTGAAGGAAGGCATGATTCCGGTCGGCGCAACCGTTACCGCCTACGGTCATCGTCACAAGGATCCCAAGACCTTGGAGGTGAAGACCGAACGTTTGCGCTGGAACGACAAGCTGTTCAACGTTTACCCCGAACGCAGCTGAGCTCGTCACGCGCGTGAGCAGCCTGCTGATCTGGATCGAACAGTCGGCGCTTGGCCACTTCGTGCGCGAGTCCGGACCCTGGACCTATCCCATCGTCAATCTCGCGCACATCCTCGGGATCGCAACGCTGTTCGGGTCGGTGCTGGTCATGGATCTGACGTTGCTCGGGGTTGGCCGTGCTCAACCGTGGGCGCGAGCCGCGGTGGCCCGCGCCGCCGCGCCGATTGCGCGGATCGGTTTCGTGCTGGCAGCTGCCAGCGGACTGGGCCTGCTGTCTTCCAACGGCAGCGAATACGTTGGGAATCCGTTCTTCATGATCAAGTTTCCGGTGATCGCCCTCGGCCTGCTCAACGCCGCGCTCATCACCCGCTCAGCGTCGTGGCGCGCCCTGGTGGCCGGCGAGCTGTCGCGCGCCGCCGAACGGCGGCTCGCCGGCTTGGCCGCGATGTCGCTCGCCTGCTGGACGGGCGCGATTGCGGCCGGGCGGATGATCGGATACTGGTGATGCGCCTGACCACGCGAACCCGCGAGTGAACGTACACCCGTTGCGTTACCTCTGGGCGGCGCCGGGATCCTTCCTGGGCCTCGTTATAGCCTCGTTCGCGTGCCGGCGCGGACGCGCGTCGGTCGTGGACGGCGTTCTCGAGATCCATGGACCCTGGCTCGCCTGGGCGCTCGGCACATGTACACCATGGTGCGGCGGCGCGGTGGCGATGACCTTCGGCCACGTAGTTCTCGCGCGGGATCAGGACGCCCTCGACTCCACCCGCGTCCACGAACGGGTCCACGTACGCCAGTACGAGCGCTGGGGACCCGCGTTCATCCCCGCGTACCTCGCGGCGTCCGCATGGGCGCGGCTGCGCGGCCGCCATCCGTACTACGACAACCCCTTCGAGCGCGAAGCGTTCGCTGCCGGGTAGCGACGCCGCACCGTGCACGTCGCACCCGCACCGGCTCTTCTAACTTCTCACTTCGGATACGTACTGCCGTAGCTCCCCGAACGCCCGCCGGAAGTCCTCCGCCTGGAAATGCGCGTTCAGCCCGCTCGTGTTCGGCAGGACCCAGAGGACCGCTCCGGCGACTGTCTCCGGTTGCCTTCCCGGCTGCGCGCGAGGCCGGTCGAATGCGGTTCGATATGCCCCGACGCCGACGATGGCCACGACGCGCGGACGGTATCGACGCACCTTTGCCTCGAGCCGGCGCCGGCCCGCGCGTAGTTCCTCGTCGTCCAACTCCGCGGCCGTGGCGGTGCCGCGCGCCACCAGATTGGTGATGCCCACACCCCCAGTCAGCAGCTCGTCGCGCTGGCTCGGATGCAGCACGGTTGGCGTGAACCCGGCCGACGCCAGCGCCGGCCAGAAGCGATTGCCCGGCCGCGCGAAGTGCCACCCTGTAGCGGCCGAATAGAGGCCTGGGTTGATGCCGCAGAAAAGCACGTCGAGTCCCGGCGCGATTACGTCACGAATTGATCGGCCGGCCGCCGCCGCGAGGTCCGCGCGGCTCGGTCGAACCGGAGTTGTCGTGTTGACACGGCGGCGCGGCACGGCCCGTTACGGTAGCACGCGTCCATTGACGATTGACGGTTGGCGATTGACGATCTGTTTACGATTAGCGGTTGGCGATTGCGCCATTCGATTGGCGATTGGCGAATTGACGATGGAGGTGATCCGGTGAATCGCGATTGATGATTGCGCGAGCTCAGGCCCACATTCTGCCAATCGTCATTCTCCCAATCTCCCGATCGCCAATGCGGCCAATCAGCAATCGATTGCGGCAATCGTCAATCCTGCAAATCATCAATAAATCGTCAATCGTCAGCCATCAGTCGTCAATGGACGCGGTTTCTACAGTTAGAGCTCGACGCGAAGGCCGAGTTGGAACGTGCGCGGATCGAGACTCAGTTCGAGCGCAGCGTCTGCATCGGGTCGGTGCGCACTGCGCGCCGGATCGGCGCGAGAGTGGACACGCCAGCGACAACCAGCAAAATCGCCGCGACCGTGACAAACGTCTCGAGCCCCGGGCGATCGACGAACTCGAGCGCGCCCTGCATCACCTGCCCCAGCGCGGTCGCGATGACGATGCCCGCGATCAGACCCGCGACGACCATGCGCGTCGCCGTCGTCATCGCGGCGGAAGCTATTTGCCCCGACGAGGCGCCCAGCGCCGCGCGCACGCCGAACTCGTGAACGCGCTGACTCACGCTGTAGGCGAGCACGCCGTAGACGCCGATGGCGGTGAGCATCAGCCCCAGCCCGGCGAAGAGGGTCAGGAGCCAGGTCGCAAAGCGCTGCGTCGCGAAGGTATCGGCGAGGCGAGCCTCCAATGTCCTCACGTCGTACACTGCCAGCTCCGGATCGGCGGCCGCGATCACCCGGCGTGCCGATTCCGGCACCGTCTCGGCCGCGCCGGTGCTACGGATCACGAGGTGCGGCGTGGTGATCATTCCCTGAGCGTAGGGAACGAAGTACATCGGAGCCGGTTCTTCGCGCAGCGACACTTGCTTGACGTCGGCGGCCACGCCGACGATCTCGCGCCACGGCGTCTCGGGTTCGGTGGTGCTGAGGCCCGGCTTGATGCGCTGACCGATCGGATCGGCGTTCGGAAAGTAGCGCCGCGCGAAGCTCTCGTTGATCACGACCACGCGCGGACCGCCGTCGTCATCGGCCCCCGAAAACTCACGGCCCCGGATCAGCGGGATGCGCATCGCCCGGAAGTAGCCGGGGCTGACGAAGGCGAAGCCGGCGCTCGGCTTGCTGGCGTTCTCGACGGCGCGATCGCCTGGCAGCTCGAAGCTGATGCCGTATCTCGAACCGCTGAGCGGCAACGGGCCGACCAGCGCGGCCCCGTCCACGCCCGGGATCCGCGCCAGGTCCGGCAGGAGCCGGTCGTAGAAGGCGATCTGCTCGCGGAACGGGTAGCGGCTGTCGGGCAGGCTGACCCGCAGCGTCGTGACCTGTGACACGTCAAATCCCGGATTGGTGCGGGAGAGACGGTCGAGCCCTCCAATCACCAGCGTGGCTGCCACCAGCAGCACGACTCCGGCGGCGGTCTCGATCACGATCAGCCCGCTCAGCCATCGGCTCTGGGAGCGCGTGCCGGCGGCGGTGCGGCTCGTGCCGAGATTACGCCGCAGGTCTCCGCGAGTCGCACGAAGTGCCGGAATGACGCCGACCACGAGGGCGCAGATCGCCGCGGCGGCTGCGGTGTAGGCCAGCACCGGACCGTCGATGGTCACCTCGTCGAGGCCGCGAACATCTGACGGTGCGAGCTGAACGAGCAGGCGTTTCGACCACCACGCGAGCGCCAGGCCGGCCGTGGCCGCGAGCACCGCGAGCGCTGCCGCTTCGGCCATCAGCAGCCGGATCATTCGGAGGCGCGAACCGCCCAGCGCTACGCGCAGCGCGAGCTCGGGCTGGCGAGCGATGCCTCTGGCTGTCATCAGATTGGCGAGGTTGACGCAGGCAATCAGCAGCACGCACGCTACTGCGGCGAGGAGGAACAGCAGAGGGCGTCGGGCCTCGCCGACGACGACCTCGAGCTGCGGAACGACCGCCGCCGAGCGATTCAGGTTGTCGTTCGGATAATCGCGGGCCAGCACGGCTGCGATACCGGCCATCTCCGCTTGCGCCTCGGTCATGGATACGTGCTCGCGCAGGCGGCCGACGACCTTGATGTAGTGCGCACCGCGCTCCTCTGTGATTGGGGTGTCGCCGGGCGATTCGACCCGTGCGTCCTGGGCCGTGGTGACCCAGACCTGCGGTGCCGGCGACTCGATCGGGAACACGAACCCGGCCGGCATGACACCGACGACGACAAAAGGCCGCCCGTCGATGGTGAGCACGGCCCCGACCGCGTCAGCCCTCGCGCCAAGCTGGTCGCGCCAGAACGCGTCACTTAGAACGGCGACGTCGCTGCCGACCTGCTCCTCGCCCGGCGCGAAGCCGCGGCCGATTGCGGGATTCACGCCAAGCGTCTGGAAGAAGCTGGCCGAGACGACGGCGCCCGGCACGTGCTGCGCCGGCCCGATCCCGGTAATCGTGAAGTTCGACACGTGGTGCGCGGCGAGCGATTCGAACGACGCCGCGCGCTGCTGCCAGTCGCGGAAATTCGGCCACGAGACCGCGCGGCGCCGGTCTCCCCCACCCCGCTGGTCGAGTTCATCAATCTGCACCAGCCGATCGGGATTGGGGAACGGCAGCGGCCGCAGCACGACGGCGCGGACAATGCTGAACATTGCCGCGTTGACGCCGATGCCGAGGCCGAGGGTGAGCGTCGCGGCGAGCGTGAAGGCCGGCGCTTTCCACAAGGCCCTCCGCGCGTGGCCGAGGTCGTGCCAGAACTGCTCGATCGGAGTCCATCCCCACATGTCGCGCACCGTGTCCTTGACCAGCAATTCGTTACCGAACTCGCGCCGCGCGCCGCTGGCGGCCGCTTCAGGCGATTCGCCGCGCTCGATCCGATCGGCGATCGCCAGCCGCAGGTGGCTCTGCAGCTCCTCGTCGAGCTCCTTGTCCTGCCGCCGGCGCCAGAGCGGTGGTCTCATGCCTCGTCGGTCCTGGCGCGATTCAGGACCCCTCCGATGGCGGACTGCAGCTGCTCCCAGCGCGATCGCTCGCCGGCCAGGTGCTTCCGTCCGCCCGGCGTGAGGCGGTAGACGCGGGTCCGCTGCTTGCGGTCCGAAATCTCCCATTGCGCCTTGACGAGCCCCTGCCGCTCGAGGCGGTGCAGGGCGGGATAGAGCGACCCGGCATCGACCCGCAGCAGGTCGCCCGAGTGGGCGCGAATCGCCTGGCTGATGCCGTAGCCGTGGCTCGGCGTCCAGCGCAGCTGTTCGAGGATCAGCATGTCGAGCGTGCCTTGAAGCAGCTCGATGCGGTTCTTGCGAGTCGGGGCCATGGGTATAGTCAATCTATACCCATGGCTATAGCATGTCTATATCCTTGGTGTCGGTCCCGGCTCAGCGGCCCGAGGTCAGCCGACCGCGGTCACTTTCCGCATTTCGCCGACACCATCGTCAACGACGAGACCTCGATGAGATTGTCCCGGTACGACCTGCGCTCGGGTCCATTCGGGAGGTTGGTCTCGCTGCGGCTGGGGTCGGCGGCGCGCTCGCTGGGGAGCGCGCCCTCGGTCGGCTGCGGCGCAATCGTGCCGACGACCTTGACGGTGTGGTGCAGGTGCGGGTCAAAATCCGCCGCTGTCTTCGTCAGCAGCAGATACCGGGTGTCGCGATTGGGCTTACCGGGCGTGCCGCCGCCTGCGGCCGTCGCCGAGGCCGCCTCCCCTTCGACCTGTGTCAGTACGTAATGTGCGCCGGCCGGAGGCGCGTCCAGTGGCGCGCCAGTGGCCGACACCTCCTGATCGCTGTTCCAGCGCTCGAGGCAACCCGTCACTGTGATCGAGGCGACCACCCCAGCGCTCGGCGGTCCGGCCTGCGCGTGCAGCGAGGCGTCTGGGGCTTGAATCGTCGAACACGACAGTGCCGCCGCAACGGCAATGGGCAACCGCATCGGGCGGAGTTCAATAGCCATGCCCTTCTGTCATGCACAAACCGGTCCGTGCCTGTGCTACAGTCCCTCGCCACACGCGTCCGAGATTCATTGACGCCATCAGGAACCCATGCCCATGCGCCTCATGCTTCGTTTGCCGTTGCCGACACTCGTACTCGCGGTGGTGCTGGTGCCGTTCACCGCCCTGGCCCAGAGCCGCGGCGTGCTGCCGCCGGTGCCGACGCCAACCGACGTCAAGCCCGGCAGCATCACGTGCGACGAGTGTCCGTATCCGTTCCCGAGCAAGTACCTGGACATCAGCGTCTACACGCAGGACGTCCGCATCGCCTACATGGACATCGCGCCGCAGGGCACCGCCAACGGCCACACCGTGATGCTGTTCCACGGCAACAACTTCGGCGGCTTCTACTTCAAGCCGATCATCGACGCGCTGACGAAAGAAGGCTTCCGGGTCATCGTCCCCGACCAGATCGGCTACGGCAAGTCGTCGAAGCCGATTGCGCCCTATAACTTCAACTCACAGGCGCGGAACACCTACCTCATTCTCCAGCACGAGAAGATCGACAAGGTGGCGATCGTCGGCCACTCCATGGGCGGGATGCTCGCGGCCCGCTTCGCCACCCAGTATCCGAAGGCGGTCGAGCGGCTCGTCATCTACAACCCGATCGGCCTCACCGACGGCCGCTACGACCGGCCAATGCAGCCGATCGACGAGTCCTACCAGCAGACGCTCAAGACCGACTATCAGAGCACGCGGGCAAGCCTGAGCCGCTACGTGGCCCACAACCCGAACGCGTGGAACGATCAGTTCGAGCTGTACACGCGGATTCGCTACTCGTGGACGCTGAGCGCCGACTGGCCGCGGCTGGCGATGGTGCAGGCGCTGATCGGACAGATGCTCTACGCCGACCCGGTCGTTTACGACTGGGCCCATATCCAGGCGCCGACCCTGGCGTTCGGCGGCGCCGAGGACATGCTGCTCGGCCCGGCGAAGAACTTCCAGGATCGAATGAAGTTCCTCGCCGAGAGCATCCCGAACGGCAACGGCAAGCTGCTGCTGCTGCCGGGCCTCGGCCACGTGCCGCACCTCGAGGCACCCGACAAGGTATTGCCGCCGCTCGTCGCGTTCCTCAAGGAATCGGCGACAACTGGCAGCCAAGGGAGGTAGGTTCTCGGGGTTCGCGGGGTTCTCGGGGTTCGCGGGGTTCGCGAGGTTCTCAGGGTTCGCGAGGTTCTCGGAGTTCTAGCGCGTCGGGCTCTTCGGCCGGCCGGCGAAGCCGGCGGCTGATCGAAGAGCGTCCGCGTCCATCACGCGGCCGTCGAGCATCACCACGCGGGTCTGGCGGAGGTCGCCGATTCGCTTGGCGGGATCGCCTTCGACGAGCACGAGGTCTGCGGTCTTGCCGACCTCGATCGACCCGGTTCGCTGCTCCACGCCGACCAGCCGGGCCGGTTCGAGCGTGGCCGTCGCGAGCGCGTCACCGGGCGTCAGACCGGCTTCGACGTAGATCTCCAACTCGCGCACCAGTTCGATGCCGAAGCCGTCGGTCCCGGCCACGATCGGCACCTTGGCGCGGTGCATGGCCGCGAGCAGCGTCTTCATCTTGTCGAAGCTGGCGCGATAATCGGCACGGGTCAGGTCCTTCGGCACGGCGAAGCCGCCGAGGCGGAAGCCGCGCTCGGTGGCCGGCGGCAGGGTGCCGACAAACGGCGCGTAGGCCGCCGAGAGATCGCCCATCTCCGGCACGTACAACCCTTCGAACGCCACCATCGTCGGATCGCTCACGATCTTGCGCTCCGCCATCGTGGTGATCATCGTCCGCATCACCTTGCCGTCCACGTCCACATCGCGGCCGTAGCGGCCGGGGCCCTCGAAGCGGGCGATGCCGTTGGAGACGGGAATCACGCTGTCGGGCATTGCCTGCATGATCACCCAATTGATGTGCGTGACTTCGTCGTAGCCGGCATTGATCGCGTCGAGCGGCCGCATGCCG
This sequence comes from uncultured Acidobacteriota bacterium, assembly GCA_963709325.1. GTDB lineage: Bacteria > Acidobacteriota > Vicinamibacteria > Vicinamibacterales > UBA2999 > VFZN01. The sequence goes on from CAVPVV010000004.1 coordinate 760,818, forward strand.
GCCGGGATGTGACCGTGGACGTGCAATCCGAGCTTCTTCGCTTCGGCGATCGCGGCCGGCAGCCACTTCGGATCGAGCGTTCCGTAGAACTTGACGCCGATGAAGCCGTTCTCCTTCGCCTTACGCACCAGAGCGACAGCTTCGGCCTCGCTGGTGGCGACATTGGCGACCTGCGCGGTGTACGGCCCCTTGCCGTCGATGAGCGACGAGGGATAGACGTTCGGAAACAAGAGGTCCCCGCTCGCCCGCCGCTTCGCGCGGTCCATCGTCGCCTCGTCGCTGTTGCCAGGATCGCGGATCGAGGTCACGCCGAGCGAGAGCTCCTGCAGGCCGGTGAAGTCGCCGCCGACGTGCATGTGGCAGTCCCAGAGTCCCGGCACGAGGGTCTTGCCGCGACCATCGACCTGCTCGGCGCCGGCCGGCAGCTTCGTCGTGCTCGCCGGTCCGACCGCAGTGATGCGGTTCTTCTCCACGATCACCGTCTGATCGGCGACGAAGCGGCGGCCCGGCGCGTCGTAGAGCTGCACGTTGGTGAAGGCGACGGGGCTCGTTGGCGTTCGGACGAGCTGCTGGCTGAGCGCCTTCACCCGCGTGGCCAGCGCGTCGTTCTGCGCTTTCTCGATTGCCGCCAGCGACGACTCGTAGCCCTGCGGCAGCCACGCGAGACCAAAGTGGACGCCGAAGAACGTGCCCTTGGCATCCGTCCAGATCGGCGTCGGCGCGTTGCCGAGCCCGCTCACCGCCCATGCCGTGATCGTCTGGCGATTCGGCCCGTCGCCGACCTGCAGCGTCGTGAGCTGCTCGGCCCGGGCCTGTCCGCCAGGCAGCAGGCTGAGCGTGCGATTCGGAGCCGCGACGAGCCGCTCGATCAGCCACGCCGTCATGTCGATCGGGCCGCCGAACGCCACGTAAAAGCTCGGCGCCGTGTAGGCCGCATCACCGCGGTCCACCTGGCTGGTCCAGCGGGCGCGGCCGGCCTCGATCGTGAACCGCTCTGCGGCATCGCCCTGCGGGGTTACGCCGCGAATCGAGACGCGCGACGGCATGCCGTCGGCGCCGGAGGTTCCGGAGGCATCGAGCTCGAACACCTGGCCGCGCAGGTTGAGGCTCTCGCGGCTCATCCGGGTGCCGTCGGGCGTGGTCCACATCCACGACTCTCCATGCTGGCCGCCGGTCGACAGGATGGCGAAGTGCCTCGCATTTGCTGGCGGCTTGAAGAGATCGCCCGTCGGAGTCTGGGCAATGAGCGAAGGGCCGAGCACCACACCAAGCAGCAGGACAGCCAGTCGGTTCACACGACTCTCCTTCGAATTGAGGCCACAGTGCCGCTCAGATTCTACGGCTGTGACGGACCGGCCACGCGGTCATCCGAAGAAAGGTGGGCTCAATCGCGGAGTGACGTGACGGCTGGTTCTCCGCCCAGGGATCCCTCGATTCGTCGCGAGGCAACTACAAAGCGCGGAGCACTTGCCGCGCCGCCCGCTCGCCCGATGCCAGTGCTCCATCAACCGTCCCGATGCGCCCATCCGACACGGTTGCCTCGCCGGCGAAGAACAGCGTGTCGTCGACCGGCCGCCCCAGTAGCGCCGGCGCATCGGCCCCACCCACGGCCGCGTAGCTGTACGCGCCGCGCGCGAACGGGTCGGTGTCCCAGTCGTGCCGCCAGATGTCGGCGATCTGCCTCCCGATCGCCCGCGCCGGTAGTCCCGAGATTCGCGCGAGCGTGGTCACCAGCTGCCGCCGCAAAGCGGTCGGCGACAGGGCGCCGAGCGCGGGGGCACGCGGGCCGGCGGCCCACGCTACCAGCCACGGCGTGCGCTCCGGGTACTGCGTCCACCAGACCGGGAACGATTCGCCGGGTGCGTGCAGGAAGCCGAGCGTCGCCAGCGACTCGTCCCGAGTGGTTGCAGAGCGGCCCGCCTTCTCCCAGAACGGCTCGCGGCACCGCAGGGTGACACGCGTGACGTGACCGACGGCGAGTCCCGCCAGCGCCGCCGAGAGCCGGCCGGGAACCGGTTCGAAGCGGACGTGGCCGCGACTCCCTGATCGCAGCACGAGAATGCCGAGCGGCAGCGTCACAATCGCGGCCCTGGCCGAGAACGAGGCGCGGCGACCGGCGCCCGTCCGCGCATCCACCGCGACGCGCCCGCGCGACCAGCGAACGCACGTGACCACGCAACGGGTGCGCACGAACCTCGATACGGGTTCGGCGAGTGCGTCGATCAACGCGCCGTAGCCGTCGATGATGCGGCCAAGCCGCTGTGCCTCGGGCTCGCCGCTCGGGCTCCCCTCACCTGCCAGCGAACGCGCGCTCACCCTCCGCAGGTCCGCGGCTTGAAAGCTCTCGACGAAGTGCGCCGCCAACCGGCGCGCCTCGGCGGCCCGGCTACCGCCCGGACGTCCCTCGAGAAACCGCGCGAAGCTGCGGTCGGGACGCAGGTCCTCGGACAGGTGCCGCATCACCCGTTGCAGCTTCGACCAGAAGTGGTCTTCCGGCCGCAGGCCGTGCCCGGTGGACCGCCAGTGCCGGCCAGCGACATCCACGACCCGGAGGCCGGCAGCCGTCAAGTGCGGCTGCACTTCGCGCGCCTGACCATGAACGAACTCGGCTCCCAGCTCGATCGGCCGGCCGCTGTCGCGGTCACGCTCGGTGAGGATGCGGCCGCCGATTCGATCGCGCGCCTCGAGGATGACGACCCGTGCGTTCGCGTCGTGGCACGCGCGGGCCGCCGCCAGGCCCGCCACTCCCGCTCCCAACACGACCACGTCGAAACCGCGCGCCATCCGGCCTGCCCGGGTGCAGGACACGGGCCAGCCGACGCACACCTCATCGGCATCCGATTTGCCCTGATGGTCTGGTAAGGGCTGCGGCATATGGCCGGCAGCACGACCGTGGAACCAATGTTTGGAGGGTACCGTGCCAACTGTTCGCAAGATGCCAGCCTTCGCCACCGCGGCCGCGGCCGCCGCAGTGATGCTGCTGGCGCAGCCGATGGCCGCCGCTGACAACCAGAGCGAGCTCAAGCGCATCGCCAAGGCCACCGAGACGCTCAACGCGCTCGTACGAACACCCGACGACCGCATTCCCGAGCACATCCTGCAGCGAGCGGAGGCGATCGTGGTCATCCCCAACCTGGTCAAGGGCGCCTTCATCGTCGGCGCCGAGCACGGGAAGGGGATCATGAGCATCCGCGATTCCAAGACTGGCGGGTGGAGCCTGCCTAGCTTCGTGCACATGACCGGGGGCAGCGTCGGCTGGCAGATCGGTGGCGAGTCCATCGATCTCGTGCTGCTGGTCATGAACAAGGAAGGCGTGGACGATCTCCTCAAGTCCGAGTTCAAGATCGGCGGAGAGGGATCGATCGCCGCGGGCCCGGTCGGCCGCAACGCGGAGGCTTCGACCGACGCTCGGATGGGCGCCAAAATCCTCGCCTATTCGCGGGCCAAGGGCGTCTTTGCCGGAATCAACTTCACCGGCTCGACGCTCAAGGACGACGAGAGCGCGAACAAGGACGTCTATGGCAAGGAGCTCGACGCGCGCCAGGTGTTCGCGATGAGCGCGCCGATGCCGACGCCGCCGGAAGTCAGCCGGTGGATGACCTCGCTCAAGACAGTTGCGCCTCGCGGCAGCAGCTCGAAGTAGGAGCCAGGAGTCAGGAAATAGGAGCTGGAAGATAGGAGTCTCCTGTCTTCTAGTTCCTAGTTCCTAGTTCCTAGTTCCTTTCTCCTGCCTCCTTACTCCTCACCTCTTGAAGATGCCCTTCACTCGCCGTCCCAACTCCGCGACCCAGCCTTGTACCGTTCGCGTCAGGCGCTGGCGCACGGAGCCCTTGTGGATGGGGCACAGGCGATCGGGGATCTGATCGCCATCCTTGAAGTACTCGGTGTAGAGCGGGCAGCCATCCACGGGCTTTAGATAGCTGATGGCGCAGAGCGCTTCTTCCTGCAACCCGGCCGGGCGCTCGAAACCCTCCGGCGGGCGGATGCGCGCGGCTCGCTGCATGAAGTCGGCCCAGATTGGGAGCGCGTAGCGGGCCCCGAACGCGTCGGCGCCGATCGTCTCGGGCTGATCGAATCCCACCCACACCCCGGCAACGATCGACGACGAGAACCCGACGAACCAGGCGTCCTTGAAGTCGTCGGTCGTCCCCGTCTTGCCGCCGGCTGGAAAGCGCACACCCAGCCGCCGTGCCGGCGCACCGGTGCCGCGATCGACGACGTCCTGAAGCATCGAGACCATCTGGAACGAAACCTCGGGTGAGATCGCGCGCTCCCGCTGCACCTCCTGTTGCAGGGCGATGCTGCCGTCGGCATCCCGCACGCGGGTGATGTCGCGAGGACGGACCGCGAAGCCGCCGTTGGGGAATACCGAAAACGCGGTGGTGAGCGACAGCGGCGTCACCAGCCCGGTGCCGAGCGCAAGCGACGGTACGTCGGGAAGATCGTGCAAGCCTGCCCGATCGGCGACACCGAGCACACGTCGCGTGCCGACGCGCTGCTGGAGAAGCGTGGCTGCGCGATTGTTGGATTCGATCAGCGCCGCCCGCAACGTCAGCGCATCCGGCGCATCGTCGCTCACATTGCGCGGCGTCCACTCGTCCGGGCCCTGCGGTTCGATCCGGTTGAGCCCGGTCAGCGTGGACACGGGCGACAGGCCGCGTTCCAGCGCCGCCGCGAACACGAACGGCTTGAACGCCGATCCCGGCTGCCGCCGGCTGCGGCTGGCGCGGTTGAAGGCGGAGCGCGCATAGTCCCGCCCGCCGACCAGCGCGAGGACATTGCCTGTGTCGGGATCGACGGCGACGAGCGCCGCCTGCAGCGCCGGCTTGCCGGTGCGCCGAAGCCCGTCCTCCACCGCCCGTTCGGCCGCGTCCTGGAGCGCGACGACGAACGTGGTGTCTACCCGCCAGTCGGGCGGGTGATCGCCGCCGAAGGAGTCACGAAAGCGCTGACGCAGGTATGCCTTGGCGTAGCCGTGTCGCGTGTCGCTGTCACTTCGGAACGGCCGCACCCGCAGCGAGGTGCGGCGCGCGTCGCGCTCCTGGGCGGCTGTAATGAACCCGGTTTCCCGCATCCGAGCCAGGACCACGTGGCTGCGCTGGACGGCCGCATCCAGGTTCGACCACGGCGACAGCGCAGCAGGCGCGCGCGCCAGGCCGGCGATGAGCGCACTCTCGGCAAGCGTCAGGTCTTTCGCGGGTTTGCCGAACACCCGCTCGGCCATCGCCTCGACGCCGTAGATGCCGGATCCCAGGAAGATCCGATTCAGGTAGAGCTCGAGAATCTGCTCCTTGGTCAGTTCCGCCTCGATCAGCCCGGCGAGGACGGCCTCGCGCGCCTTGCGCCAGTAGCTCCGGCGGTTCGACAGGAACAACGTCCGGGCAAGCTGCTGCGTCAGGGTGCTCCCGCCTTCGACGGTGCCCGGGCTCCTCAGGTTGCGCACCGCCGCGCGGGCGACCGCAATTGGATCGATTCCGGGATGAACGTAGAAGCGATGGTCCTCGACGGCGATGAACGCGTGCTGAAGGTCTGGCGCGATTGCTGTGATTTGAACGTCGTGACGCTGTTCGTCGAGACGAAACCAGGGCTTGCCATCCGCGGCGTAGAACCAGGTATCGCCGACCCCGCGCGTCAGCTGGTAGACGGCATAGCCCTGCTTGCCGAGCCATGCAGTCGCAATCGCCAGGGCGACGATGAGCGCGTAGAGAAGGAGGCGGGCTCGTCCGAGGTCAGTGCGCCAGAGGCGGATCATGCGGGCCGCGCGGGCGGCTGCAGCCAGTGTGGCAGCGAGCCGCGCGATTCGAAAGCTGGACGGTGAACGAGCACGACACTTGCTTCAGCTTTAGACCGTGCCGGTCCTGATTTTGGTGGCGCTTCTGCCGATCGTGCTCGTCGCGTTGATGCCGGTCATCCTCATCCAGCGCTACCGTGTCGGGACGGCCCGCCGGCTCGCACGCCCGCTCGTCGCGCGCGTGACGCTCGGCGCCATGGTCGTTTCGGCGGGATTCTTCCTGGTGTCGGCTGCGGTCACGGGATTGTGGATACCGCGCGCGTTCCTTTTTTCGGTTGCCGGCCTCGGAGCGGGACTCCTGCTCGGGACGATCGGCCTGTGGCTCACGCGGTGGGATGCGACGCCGAGGTCCTTACACTACACGCCCAACCGCTGGCTGGTGTTGTTCGTCACCTTTCTGGTCGCGGCGCGGATCGCGTACGGCCTCTGGCGATCGTGGCAGGTTGCGCAGTCGGGACTGGGCCACGCACCGGCACTGGCCGCCTTTGGCATCCCTGAGTCGATGGCGGCGGCAGCGACGGTGATCGGGTATTACCTTGCGTTCAGCGCCGGCGTGCAGGCACGCATCCGGAAATGGCAGAGGCGACCGCTCCGCCCGATGTAATCGGCGCGGAGATCGGGCTTGCCGCCCGTTCGAAGACCGGGTACCAATGCGCTCACCAGCGGAGGTTGCCCGTGTCCGAGACGCACACGCTCACACGTCGTTCATTCTTCGAAACTGCCGCCATCACCGGCGCGCTCGCGACCGCCGTCCGGCCGTTCGCGCCGGAGGCTTCGGCGCAGGCGGCGGCGCCGGTCGTCACTCGGACCGACGTCATCTACGGACGCGTCGAGGGCTCGGCATTACTCGCGAACCTCGCCTATCCCGACGGGCCTGGCCCGCGTCCGGCGATCCTCTCGGTCCACGGTGGGCGCTGGCGGGCTGGAAATCGCACCGATGCCAGCAGCATCAAGGTCGCGCAGTGGGCCGAGTTTGGCTTTTTCGCCATGTCGATCGACTACCGATTGGTGGGCGGCTCCCCCGCACCGGCGCCGTACGTGGACATGCGCTGCGCGATCCGCTGGCTGCACGCGCACGCCGCCGATTACGGGGTCGATCCCGAGCGCGTCTACCTGATCGGCCAGTCGGCGGGCGGGCACATGGTGTCGATGGCCGCGACCCTCGGCGACGGTCCATATCCGAAAGTTGGCGGCTGGGACCAGGCCAGGAGCGATGTCCGCGGCGTCATCAGTGTGGCCGGGGCCTACGACCTGAACACGCTTTCGTGGGGCAATCTCTGGACGCCGGTCTCAGGTGATGTCGAGGAGGCGCGCCGGGTGGCCTCACCGATGACGCACGTCAGCGCGTCGACGAAGCCCACCCTGGTCATTCATTCCGACGACGACAAGTCGGTGCCCGTGCAGCAGGCCGCGGATTTCGTGGAGAAGCTGAAGGCGGCCGGGGTGATGCACCGCTACGTCCACTACACGGATCGCGGGCACATGGGCATTACGGACGAAGTTATCAAAGAGGCTCGAGCGTTCATCGGGGAGCTCGAGCCAAAGAAGTAAGTGTCTGGAGTCGAACATTGACGTTGCGCAGCCTTGGTGTCGTTCTCATTGTGCTCACATTCGTCGGCGCGTGCGCCCAGGCGCCGAGCTCGTCCGGCAACAGACAGGACCCCGGCCGGATCGTGGACCTCTCCCACGAGTACGCGGCGGACTCGATCTTCTGGCCGACTGCGGAAGGGTTCAAGCTCGACGTGGTCTCCGATGGGATGACGCCGCAAGGGTATTACTACGCCGCCAATAACTTCTCGGGCGCGGAGCACGGGGGAACCCATCTCGACGCGCCGGTTCACTTCGCCAAGGGCCGGATGAGCGTCGAGCAGATTCCGGTCGATCAGCTGGTCGGGCCGGCATCGGTTGTCGACGTGTCGTCGAAGGCCGCCGGCACGCCTGACTACCAGCTGACCGTTGCCGAGCTGCAGGCCTGGGAACAGGCGCACGGTCCGATCACCGGGTCGATTGTTCTCGTGCGCACCGATTACTCCAAACGCTGGCCCGACGCGGAACGCTATCTCGGTACGACCGAGCGCGGCGACGCGGCCGTCGCCAAGCTCCACTTCCCCGGCATCCATCCCGACGCGGCTCGCTGGCTGGCCGAACGGCACGTGAAGGCGGTGGGCATCGACACGGCCAGCATCGACTACGGCCAGTCGAAGCTCTTCGAGACCCACCGCGCGCTCTACGACAAGAACATCCCCGGCCTGGAGAACCTCGCGAACCTCGACCAGCTGCCGGCCGCGGGCGCGACGCTGGTCGCACTACCGATGAAGATCAAGGGCGGGAGCGGAGCGCCGCTGCGTGCGATCGCGATGCTGCCCCAGGGCCGCTGACGCTCCGCCGACGCGAATTACTTGCAGGTGATCGTGGACTGCACCGCCGGCAATACGCCGCCGGTCGACGACCGTGGGAAGTAACGCAGGGTTGCTGTGCTGCCGGCGAGCGTGACCTGCTCGGTCAAGGCACTCGGCGTCGAGTTGATCGCGGTCACGAGAGTATTGGTAAGCACCAGTTCGTAGAGGACCGCGTTCGGGACCTCGCCGCTGGGCCGGGTGATATCGATCTTCACATCGCCCAGGACCTGTCCACTCACCGCGGCTGCCCACAGCTTCGGACCTGCCGGGTCGAGAAACTTGCCCACGACCACCGTGCACGCCGTGTTCTTGCCGCCGGTGAAGCTCTGCGCGACCGACGACACCTCGATCCAGTCCCTGAATGCCTCGTTGACCGACTGCCCGGGAATGCCTCCTGAAGCGAACGGAGGCTCGAAGCGGCCACTCTACTGCTCAGTTTCGGCTTTCAGCAAGGCCAAAAGCCGATAAAAGCCGTGCACGAATTTGCCATACGGCAGCATTACAAAGAGCGCGAGCACCAGGCCAAGGTGCACCAGAAGCAACACCGGCATCATCGGCACTGTCCGCCCGGCGAGGAGCATCAGGCCGGTAACGCTCGTCAGCCAGAGCAGCAGCAGGAACACCTGGTCGATCCCGTGCTGGGCCGGATCGGCGAGCGCCGGATCGCGGCGACGACGCTGCCACCACTGTCCCGCCGGCCCGATGGCGAGCCCGATTCCACCCAGCGCTCCGAGCAGCACCGGAGCACTGGTGTACCCGTACGGCGCCTCCCAGCCGAACACGGAGTGATACAGCGCCGCGACCGAGGTCGATGCGAAGCACATGGCAAAACCGCCGAGGGTCGCGTGATGCCACACCCGCCGCCACGGAGTACGGCGCTCTTCCGCAGACACGCAGTCGACACCGGACGGATGCAGGTGCCGCAACGCGATGCCGTCTCGAAGCGCGCGGGCTACCATCGCCGCATCGATGGGCGCCTGGCTGGGCGCGGCCATCGCTGTCCAGTACCGCCGCAGCGACAAGGCCATCGCCAACCCCGCGAAGATGGCAACGGCCCCGAAGACGCTCACCATCACGAGATGGGGCAACACCGCATAGAACGCGGCATCGGTCCTGCTGGAAGAAAAGGCTTCCGGATCGATCCACGCCGCCATCCCGGCGAGAAGTGCGGTAAATGCGAGAGCCAACGCCACTCCGGTGGCCGGCCCCTGCCGCCTGAAGGCGCGCGCGAGCGGCGCGGGCCAGCAGTAGTCCTCGTACGAGGCGAGCCGCAGTTCCGCCAGCGTCCGCGGCACGTCAATCCCGAATTCGTGCGGCGGTGCGTACTGGCAGGCGTACAGGCACTCACCGCAGTTGTGGCAGAGATTGGCGAGATACGCGAGGTCACTCTCGGCGAACGAGAGCCTGCGCTCCATCGCTGGGAACACCGGGCAGTACTGCTCGCAATACCGGCAGCTGTTGCACACCGTCATCGTGTGCTCGCCCCGGCGCTGGAGCTCAGTGGCGGGCATGCCGCGCGGCTCCTTCTCCAGCAATCCTCCCGAACACGGTGCCGATGGTCATCCCAACGCCGGCGACGTAGCCACGGCGCAGCAGGTTGCCGGCCATGATCTCCCCGGCCGCGTAAATGTTCTCGGCCCCGCCGCCTTTCATGATCACGCGCGCGTCGGCGTCCACTCGCAAGCCAAGATACGTGAAGGTGATGCCGGGGCGCAGCGGGTTGGCGCGGAACGGCGGCGTATCGATTCGCTGGGCCCAATGCGATTTCGCGGGCTCGAGTCCCTCCGTGCGGCAATCATCCAGCGCCTCGAGATCGAATCGCCCCGGACGCACCGCGTCGTTGAACGCGCGGACCGTCGACTCGAGCGGGTCGGCGGCAAGCCCGAGCCGCGCCGCAAGCTCGCCGATGGTCGCCGCTTCGATCGCCGGGAACACCGTAGGCATGAAGCAGCCCGCCACCTTTCGATCGGTGACCGCATAGGCGATCTGATCTGGCTGAGCGGCGATGAGCGAGCCCCAGCTGGCGTAGCGCTTCGGCCAGAAATCCTCTCCTTCGTCGGCGAACCGTGCCCCTCGCGCGTTGACGACAATCCCGAGCGGCAGCGAATCGAGACGCGTGACGATGCCGCCGTCGAACTTCGGGGCCCGCGCGTCAACGGCCACGGCGTGGCACGCGGTCGGATCGCCAACCGGCTCGGCGCCGACGTCGAGCATCAGCCGCAGCGGGCGGCCGGTGTTGTACGGCGTGCCGCGGATGATGAAGTTGTCGGCCGCGGGGCCCCACGCCTCTCGCAGCCAGGCGATGTTGGATTCGAACCCGCCCGAGGCCAGGACCGCGGCTCGCCCTCGCACCACACGACTGCCGTGCGGGGTGGCGACAACGGCCGCGTCGAAGCGCATTCCGGTGAGCTGGAGGTCGTCAACCCGTGCGTCGTACTCCACGTCGATCCCGCAGCGTTCGGCCGCCGCGTAGTACGCGTTCATCAGTGCCTTGCCGCCGCCCAGGAAGAACGCGTTCGTCCGTCCGAGGTGCAACGTCCCCTTGAGCGGAGCTTGAAAGCGCGCGCCCTGCCCTTCCATCCAGGCAACGCATTCGCCGGACCTTCCGATCAGCATGCGTGCGAGCGCCTCGTCGGTGCTGCCGCTGACCCGCATCAGGTCCGTCCAGAACTCGTCCTCGGTATAGGCGTCGGTCACAATCGAGGTCGGCCGCTCGTGGGCGACGCGGAGGTTGCGCGTGTGGCGACTGTTGCCGCCGCGGAGGTGCCTCGGCGCAGCTTCGATCACCGCCACGCTCGCGCCTGCCGCCCGCGCGGCCAGGGCCGCCGACAGTCCCGCGTTGCCGCCGCCGAGCACGACGACGTCGTAGCTCGGCCTGGTCACGCCGCGGCGGCTCCCTGACGGCGGCCGAACAGGAGCGGCGCCACCACCACCGCCGCGGCGCTTGCCAGCAGCACCGCCGAAATTGGCCGGACGAGGAACACGGTGTAGTCGCCCTGGCTGATGGCCAACGCCCGCCGGAACTGCTGCTCGGCGAGAGGACCGAGGATCAACCCGAGTACGGCGGGCACCAGCGGCACGTCAATCACGCGCATGCCCCATCCGATCGCACCAACCACATAGAGAAGAGTGACGTCGAGCAGCGACCGGTTGAGGCCGTAGGCGCCCACCGACGCGAGCACCAGGATGGCGCCAAACAGCAGTGACTTCGGGATCAGCATGACGCGTGCCCACAGCGGCGCGAGCGGCAGGTTGAGCACCAGGAGCATCGTGTTGCCAATGTACAGGCTGGCGATGAGCGTCCACACCAGATCGGGCCGATTGGCGAACAGCAGCGGCCCCGGCTGAAGTCCGTACTGCTGAAACGCGGTCAGGAGAACCGCCGCCGTCGCCGACGAAGGCAGCCCGAGCGTGAGCAGCGGTACCAGTACGCCAGCCGCCGCCGCGTTGTTGGCCGCCTCTGGTCCGGCGACGCCCTCGATGGCGCCTCGTCCGAATTCCTCCGGGTGCGGACTCAGGCGCCGCTCGACCATGTAGGAGACCACTGTAGGAATCACCGATCCGCCGCATGGAAGTACGCCGAGCGGGAATCCAATAGCGGTCCCGCGCAGCCACGGCTTCCACGACCGGCGCCAATCCTCTCGGGTCATGCCGGTGAACTCATGGAGCGCGACCACCTCCTCGCCATCTCTCCCGTGACGCCACGCTTGGTACAACGTCTCGCCGACGGCGAATAAGCCGATGACGAGGATCATGACGTCGATGCCATCGAGCAGCTGCGGGATCCCGAACGAGAAGCGCGCGTTGCCGGTGAGCGGGTCGATGCCGACAAGGCCAAGCGCCAGCCCGAGGAAGAGGCTGAACAGCCCGCGTGCCAGCGACGCGCCGAGCAGCACCGCCACCGTCGTGAACGCCACGATCGTCAGCGCGAAGTACTCCGCGGGGCCGAACCTCAATGCGACCGAGGCCAGGACCGGCGCCGCGAACGTGAGCGCGATGGTGGCCAGAGTGCCGGCGACGAACGACCCGACTGCTGCCGTGGCGAGCGCCGCCGAGGCGCGGCCCTGCCGGGCCATCATGTGACCGTCGATTGCGGTGACGATGGAGGCCGTCTCTCCCGGCGAGTTGATGAGGATGCTCGTCGTAGAGCCGCCGTACATTGCGCCGTAGTAGATGCCGCCGAACATGATGAAGGCGCTGACCGGGTCGAGGCTGAACGTCACCGGCAGCAGCAGCGCGACGGTCAGCGCCGGGCCGATGCCGGGCAGCACGCCGACGAAGGTCCCCAGCGTGACGCCCCCGAACGCCCACGCCAGGTGTGCCCACGTCAGGGCCCCGGCAAAGCCTTCCCCAAGCAGACGAAGCGTATCGAACATCTAACCCCTCAGCTCACTCAAGTGAAGTATCCATCAGCTCGCCGATCCAGCCGGAACCGGTACTAGCCTGGGGAGTTCGAGCAGTGGCATGCGCGAGTCGAGTGGGTGAGGGTTAGAGCCTCAGAGCACGCCGGCCAGCAGACCTGGCGGGAGCGACACCTGCAGCAGGCGCGCGAAGAGGACGTGCGATGCGACCGCCATCCCGAAGGCGAGCACGGCGTCTCGCGCTGGATGGGTACGATCGAAGGCCCGCGCGGTCAGCCAGAAGAGCGCCGTCGAGGCCAGGACGAAGCCGGCGCGATCGAGGAGCAGCAGATCGACGAGACCGGCGAGCGCGACGAGGAGCACCGCCGGCCAGCCGCCACCCTCGTAGTGCCCCGCCGGCACTCCCACCGTCTGCCCACCAGCCTTTGCCGCGGACCAACGCTCGCGGACCAGGCCTCCCGCCGAAAGCGTGGCCGTGATGAGCAGTCCGATCAGGATGAACACCGGATACCGCCCGACGTCGCCGACCGACGGGTTCGCAGGTGCGTCGCCGGTGCCGAGTTTTTCGAGAATGCCCTGTACCCGTGCCTCCTCCGACGACACGAACCGCGCGAACGCGGTGCCGGCCAGGTAGCGGTCGTTCCAGCGATAGCGTTCGACTGCGGCCTTCCACGGATCCGATTTCACCATCGCCTCGATCAGATGCTCGAGCCGTAGCCGCTCTGCGGTGTTGACGCCCGGCGGCGCCACGACCGATCGCCAGTTCTCGATCTCGAGATCGACGCCCTGCTCGCGGAAGGTCGGCGCATCGACATCCGGCAATCGCTCGGCACTCGAGATCGCCAGCACTCGCACGCTCCCGGCATCGATGTGAGGCGCGAGCTCGCCCAGGCCATTGACGCCGACCGTCACCTGTCCGCCGAGGATGGCCGACAGCGATTCACCTCCACCCGAGTAGGCGATGTAGTTCACGCGCCTCGGGTCCACGCCGACGGCATCCGCGAAGAGACCGGCAAGGATCTGGTCCGTACCGCCGGCCGATCCGCCGCCCCAGGAGACCGACTCCGGCGCGGCCCGGAACATCGCCACGAGATCCGACAGGTTCCGCAAAGGCGACTCCGCCGGCACCACGATCACTTCGAACTCGCCAATCAGCCGCGCGATCGGAGTCACCTCGCGCAGCGTTACCGGCGACTGGTGGGTGACGACCGCGCCGAGCATGATCAGGCCGGACATCATCAGCACGTCGCCGTTGCCGCGCTCGGCGCTGATGAAGCGGGCCAGCCCGATCGTGCCGGCCGCGCCTGGAATGTTCTCAACCGACGAGGTGTGGACGATGCCGGCTTCCTGCAGCACCGCCTGCATGGCGCGCGCGGTCTGGTCCCAGCCGCCGCCGGGCGCCGCCGGAGCGATGAGACGGAGGTGAGGCAACAGCGGCTCGGCGCTCGCCTCAGCCGACCCCAAGGCCACGAGCACGAGCAGCAGTACGAGCCGGCGCAACACGCCGCGATCTTACACGGACGTTCAAAGCCACGGGGACCTCTCGTGGCGCGGCTTCAGGCAACGACTTGCCGCGCCTGGAGTCGTGTCCAACCGCGCGCGATCCGGTAGATCGCCCAGACACCGAGCACGAACAGTCCGATCACCCAGATCGCGAAGCCGACCAGGACAATCGCCAGGAGGAACCCGGCGATGAAGATGAGACACGCCCATAGCAGCGCGAACCAGAACGTGCGAATCTGCCAGGCGAAGTGCGACTCGAGCCAGGTGCCCCGCGCCTCGCCGCGCTTCACGTAATTGATGATGACTGCGATGATCGACGGCCAGCCGAACAGGAACGACCCGACTACCGTCGCTGCGCCGAATGCGCCAATCGCCAGCCCCAGGGCGTGCAGCGCATAGGTCACCTGGCACACGGTCACGAGCGAAGGATCGGGATCGCGATATACGGTGGTGTCGGCCATCTCGCCTCCTACATGCGTTAGACGAGCGCGCCGGCGTGCCGTTCCGCGATCAGCTGGCGAAGAGGTTGCGGCCGATCGCCAGCCCCATCCATCCGGCGACGAACGCGCCGAGGACGGTGGCCAGCACGTAGGCGGACGCGGTGCTGCCAGCGCTCGTCTCGATGAGCCGCGTCGTCTCGAAGTTGAAGCTCGAATACGTCGTGAACCCGCCGAGGAAACCGGCGGTGACAGCGAGCCGGACGGTCTCGGGCCAGCCGGTGCGGAAGGCAGCCTCGACGGCGAGCGCCATCAGGAAGCAGCCGGCCAGGTTCACCATCAGCGTGCCCGCGGGGAACGCCGTTCCGAACCGTTCAGTGGCCCACAAGGTCACCAGGTATCGCGCGCCAGTCCCAACCGCGCCCGCGAGGCAAATCCAGACGAAGCGCTCCATCCGTGGATGCTAACAGAAGGCCCCTTTTGCCTTCTGCCTTCTGCCTTTTGCTTGCCTTCTGCCTTCTCCTTGCCCATCTCAGTCCGCGGCGGGCAAGGTCAAAAGGAGGCGACAGCCGCCGCCCTCGAGGGCGCGGGCGTCGAGCGCTCCGCCCTGCAGGCTCGCAATCCGCCGCGCGGCCGCAAGCTGCACGGCTCCGCTCGCACCGCTCGGGTGTTCGGGCCAGTCGACATCGAAGAGGCGCTCCAGCACGGTCGCCGGCATCCGGACAGCGGTTTGCGATACCTCGATCCCGCGCGTCGCGCCGTCGCGGTGCGGCGACACCCGCATCGTCACGCGCGACAATCCCGACACGCCCGCGCACGCGGCCAGTCCCTGGACCATGCCCCCGAGCGCGACTGTCAATAGCCGCTCGTCGCCAAACACCGTCACCGGCCGATCCGGCCGCGCCCAGACAAGACTCTGGCCGGTCATGCGCTGCTCGAGCGCAAGCGCTTCGGCCACGCGGGCGACAACGGTGCCGAGATTGACCTGGTCGAGACCAGGCAACGGTTCGCGGAGCATGACGGCGACGGCTTCGCTCATCCACCCGGCGCGGACCGCTTCGGCGCGGCCGAGCACGAGCAGCATCCGATCCCGAAGTGAGCGCCCCTCCAGGCCCACCTCCGCGAGCGACGCCTGGATGGACTGGACGGACCGGGCCAGCGACTCGGTCGCGCTTCCCAGCGCGCGCTCGGCCGGCGTGCTCACACGCGGACTCGCAGGCGGCGGAGCGGGCGGCGGCGGTTCATGCCGCGGCCGCGACAGCGCTTCGACGTAATGAGGTTCGGCGCGCATCCGGTAGGTCGCCGGCAACCCCTCGCGAGCGGGGCCGGCGGCGGTGCCGCGTCCTCGTCGGGATCGAACTCGGGCGACACCGGCGTGACGGCGACGGGCATGGGAGACTCGGGACGCCGCGACGCGGACGCGTACGGCGGCAGTAGCAACGGCGACTCGGACAAGGGGGCGACCTCGCAGCACGATGACTGATGGAGCGGCGCTCAGTTTACCGCAGTCCGCGCGCCATTACCCTGGAGTGAGGTCAAGCCGTCCCGCCGCGCGGAGCGCGGCAAGGCCAACACTCCCCAGCGAGGCTGACCGCGCGCCGTCCAGGTCGCCGGTCCCGGGCGGAGCCTCGCTGGAGCTACACTGATTCGCGTGATTCCGAGCTGGACGCGGAAGCCGCCAGCCGTCGCCGTGCTGCTGCTCTCGGTCATCGTCGTGGGAGGCACGCTCGGATACATGGTCATCGAAGGCTGGGGGGCGTGGGACGCCTTCTACATGACCATGATCACGCTGACGACGGTCGGCTACCGCGAAGTTCACCCGATGTCGCGTCTCGGCGAGGCCTTCACCACGATCCTCCTGGTGGTCGGCGTCGGGACCATGCTCTACTCGTTCTCGCTGATCGGCGCTCGCGTGATCGAGGGCAGGCTTCAGCCGCAATTCGAGCGCCGCAGGATCGCCCGTATGCTCGACGGACTTCGCGACCACTTCATCGTCTGCGGCTACGGCCGCATCGGCTCGATCATCGTCGACGAGTTCCGGCGCCAGCACGTGCCGCACGTGATCGTCGAGCGCAACCCGTTACGGATCCAGCAGCTGCTCGAGAACGGGCACCTGGCGCTCGAGGGCGATGCCAGCTCCGAAGACGTCCTCACCAGGGCCGGCATCCAGAAGGCCCGTGGCCTGATCGCGGCCGTCTCGACCGACGCCGAGAACGTCTACACGATCCTGTCGGCGCGGCTGATGAATCCCAGCCTGTACGTGATCGGCCGGGCCGAGAGCGACGAATCGGCGCGCAAGCTCCGGCAGGCCGGAGCCGACCGCGTCATGTCGCCCTACCAGATCGGCGGGCTGCACATGGCGCAGCTCGCCTTGCGGCCGACGGTGGTGGAGTTCGTGCAGCTGGCGACCAGCTCGGAGACCATGGAACTCTCGATGGAACAGATTGCGGTGCGTGCCGGGGGGCCGCTGGTCGGCGCGACCATCGTCGGCGCCAACCTGCGCCAGACCTTCGGTGTCATCGTCATCGGCATCCGCCGCGCCAGCGGCAAGATGGAGTTCGCGCCGCCGCCCGAGGCCCGCATCGAAGCCGGAGACCACCTCGTCGTGCTCGGCCCGAACGATCGCATGTCCGCCCTCGCCGCTCATGGCGGCGCGGCGGCGCGGGGAGTGTAACGGTTGCTGCCGGCCTCAGGCACCATCGTTCCGCTGGTCACGCCGTTCGACGCCGAGGACCGCGTTGATGCCGCGGCTCTGAACCGGCTGGTGGCGTTCATCGTCCAGGAAGGCGCCGACGCGCTGATGCCGACGGCCCTCACCGGCGAAGGCCCGCTGCTGACCGCGGACGAGACGATCGCAGTCTGGGAGGCGACGTTCGCCGCCAACCGCAACGGCCTGCCGGTCGTGCCTGCTGTCATCACCACCACCACACGAGAGGCGGTCCGGCTGGCGCGGCGTGCCCACGCACTCGGCGCAGCCGGCCTCATGGTGGCGCCGATCGTCCCGGAGTTGTACGCGGGACGCTCGCATACCGACGTCCGGCGGTTCTACGAGGCGGTCGCCGACGCCTCGCCGCTTCCGCTGGTGGCGTTCAATTACCCGTCGCTGACCGGCGTGGATCTCACACCCGAGTTCCTCGCCGAGCTGGCCGACATCGAACGCCTGCGATACGTGAAGGAAAGCACCAGCGACAGCCGGCGCGTCCACGCCATCCATCGCCGCTGCGGGGATCGGCTGACGGTGATCTGTGGGAACCCGAACGCGGCGTTCGAATCGATTGCGCTCGGCTGCCCGCTGTGGATCACCGGGATCATGAATGTCGTGCCCGGCGAAGCGAAGCGGATGCTCCACCTTCTCCGCGACAGGCGCGATCTCGCCGCCGCGCGCGAGATCTACTACGGCGCGATCCTCCCGCTGGTGGATCTAATGTTCGAGACCCGCAACCCGACCGGCACGATCAAAGCCGGGTTGCGCGCCCGCGGAGTGAATGTGGGCATCCCCCGCCGTCCCGGAAGCGACATCCCCGCCGACGCTGCCGGCTGGCTCGAGACGTTCGCCGGCCGAGTGGCGGCGGCCGCGCGTGGCTGATCCGGCGACAGTCGCCGCAGCCGGGGCACGGCGCTCGGTGGGGCTGGCCATCGCCACCCTCCTCGCCCTCGCCCTCCACGGCCTCCTCGCCTTCGTTCCAGCCGGCCAGGCTCGCATCGGCCCGTTGCCAGCAATGGATTTGCCGTTGGCGGCGGCACTGATCGCCGCGGGTGTCCCACTGACCTGGGAGCTGGCGCGGCGTGCGATGGCCGGGAACTTCAGCTCGGATCTGCTGGCCGGCATCTCCATCGTGACGGCGGTGGTGCTCGACGAGCTGCTCGCCGGCACAATCGTGGTCCTGATGCTCTCGGGCGGCGAGGCGCTGGAAGCGTACGCGGTCCGCCGGGCCTCGTCGGCGCTGCAGGCGCTGGCCCGCCGAATGCCGACCCGGGCGCACCGCCGGCGCGGCGCCGAAACAGCCGACGTCGCGCTCGAGTCGGTCTCCCGCGGCGACGTGCTGGTGGTGTTTCCGCACGAGACCTGCCCGGTTGACGGCACCGTTGTCGAAGGCCGCAGCTCGATGGACGAGTCGTACCTGACCGGCGAGCCCTACGTCCTGTCCAAGGCGGTCGGCTCCGCGGTGCTCGCGGGCGCGGTGAACGGGGAAGGCATGCTGATCATCCGGGCCGACGCGCGCGCGGTGGATTCGCGCTACGCCTCGATCATGCAGGTGATGCGCGACTCGGAGCAGCGCCGGCCGCGGCTGCGCCGTCTCGCCGATCGGCTGGGTGCGGTCTACACGCCGATCGCGGTGGCGATTGCCGTCGCGGCGTGGATGAGCAGCGGCGACCCCGTACGGTTCCTCGCGGTGCTGGTCGTCGCCACGCCGTGCCCGCTGCTGATCGCAATCCCGGTGGCGATCATCGGCTCGGTGTCGCTCGCCGCACGGCGCGGAATCGTGATCCGCGACCCGGCGGTGCTCGAGAAGGTGGACACCTGCCGGACCGCGATCTTCGACAAGACCGGCACGCTCACCTACGGACGGCCTCGCCTTTCCGAGGTCCTCCCCGCTGCCGGCCGCTCACCGGATGACGTGCTGGCCGCCGTCGCCAGCCTCGAGCATTACTCGCGCCACCCGCTGGCGAGCGCGGTGCTCGAGGCGGCGTCCCGCGCTGGGCTGCCCCTCGCCGAGGCGAGTGAGGTACGCGAGCGGCCCGGCCAGGGGCTGCACGGACGACTGGGAAGACACCTCGTCGAGGTGACCAGCCGCACGGCGCTGGCCGTCCGCGCCCCCGCGATGGCCGCCCTCGTCCCGGCGGCAGCCGGAGGCCTGGAATGCGTGGTGCTGATCGACGGCGGCTACGCCGGCACGCTCCGCTTCCGCGACGAGCCGCGCCCCGAAGGCCGCACCTTCGTACGCCACCTCAACACGCGACACCATTTCACGCGCGTGCTGCTCGTCTCCGGCGATCGGGACAGCGAGGTGCGATATCTCGCCGACCAGGTGGGCATCAACGAGGTGCACTCGGGCCAGAGCCCGGAGCAGAAGCTGGCGCTGGTCCGGCGCGAGACCGAGCGCGGCGACACGGTGTTCGTCGGCGACGGCATCAACGACGCACCGGCGCTGACGGCCGCCACCGTCGGGATCGCGTTCGGCCAGGGGTCCGACGTGACGAGCGAAGCGGCCGGCGCGGTGGTGCTGGACAGCGCCCTGGAGCGGGTGGACGAACTGCTGCACATCGGCCGGCGTATGCGGCGGATCGCGCTGCAGAGCGCGGTCGGAGGAATGGTGCTCAGCCTGGCCGGGATGCTGGTGGCGGCGGGCGGGCACCTGCCGCCGGTATGGGGAGCCCTCCTGCAGGAGGCCATCGACGTCGTCGCTGTCCTGAACGCCCTGCGCGCCGGCCTTACCCCACAGCAGCTCCGCGACTACTAATCACAAGGTTTTCAGTGGCGGAAGAACACGACGACTGTATTCCAGGCCTTCTGCGCGCCCTGTTCGATGATCCGCAGCCCCTGATCCGGTCCGCCAAGCAGGTACGAGGCCACGAAGAGCGCAACCGCCACCGGGATCAACGTCATCACGCCGTCTCGCGCCATACCGCCGATCTTCATGGGATGCTCCTCACTTCGGGCTGTGCTTCTCGGCAGCCTGCTCCTGCGGCTGCGTTGTCGGACGGACCTTACCGGGCGCGTTGTAGCCGCCAACGCTGCGGATGACGACACCAGGTCGGGCCGTCTCGATCGCGACGTCTCGCCACGCGCCGTTCCTCGTGCTGTTCGTCGACGTGTAGGTGACCAGATAGCGCCGGCGCAGATCGTCCACCACCCGCCGATAGTGATCAGGCAGCTGCGCCACGTCCTCGGGGAAGTACGCGGCACCGCCGGACGCCTGCGCCACCCGCTTCAGCCCCTCGGCATCGACCTTCGCCCCCAGTCCGATCGCATAAATGGTCGTGCCCGAGTCGCGGATCGCCGCCAGCACGTCGGCGAGCGTGTGCGCGCTTCCAGGGGCGTTGCCCGGGTTGTTCTCGTCGCGCCCGTCGGTCAGCACGACGATCGCCCGGCGCCCCTGCTGCTGCTTGAGATACGCCATCGCGTCGAAGAGCGCGTCCCACAGCGCCGTGCCTCCCAGTGCCTGGTACCCGGCAATGGCGTCGAGCGTCTGCTGCCGCTTCGTCGAGAGCTCATGGGCGGTCACGACACGGTCGGCGAACTGGAAGAGCGCCAGCGGATCGTTCGGGCGAAGCGCGCTGACGAACTGCGACGCGGCGGCCTTCACGGCCTCGAGCGCCGGCTTCATGCTGCCGCTGGCGTCGAGCGCCATGGCGATCGACATCGGCGCGTTCGCCTCCTGGAACGATTCGATCGTCTGCTCGACGCCGTCCTCGCGAAGGACGAGATCGGCGGCCGAGACCGCCGCGGTCGCCTCGGTATCGCCCGCGACGCTGAACTCGATCGTGGGACGGACCGGCGGCGGTTTCGGCGCGAAGTATCCGGGCCGGGCTTTCACGACCAGGTCGGGCTGGCCGACCTCGAGCTTGATCGTTCGATACGAGCCGTCCCACTCCTGGTTCGTCGGCGTATAGGTGAGGACGTAGCGGCTGTAGACCTCCGTCGCGATCATCCCGTGCACGTCCGGAATCTCTTCCTCGCGGGTCGGGAAGAATGCCCGGCCGCCCATCTGCTTCGCGACCGTGCGGAGCAGCGATTCGCCGCGCAGGGAGATGCCGGCCACGCCGCCGATGCCGACCACGTAGACCGTCGCCTGGATCTTCTGCAGCTGCCGCAGCGCGGTTTCGACCGACGTCTTGCTCTTTTCGTCGTAGCCATCGGTGACCAGGATCACCACCTGGCGCCCCTGCGCGTTGGCGAAGTACTCGGGCAGCGAGGCCAGCGAATCGAGGATCGCCGTACCGCCCTTGGCGCGGATGCCCCCGATCGCGTCCGCGATCGTGCGCTCGTCGTCTGTCGGTCCGGTCACCGCCTCGAGGCCGACGCGGAACGGCGCGACCACGACCATGTCGCCCTTCCGCAGCTTCGTCGCCAGCCGGCGCGCCGTGGCCCGGACCAGGTCGATCCGTCGCGACATGCTCTGCGAGCCGTCCACGAGCAGCGTGAACGTGGTCGGCAGTGACTGCATCTGCACCATGTCCAGCGTCTGGGCCTGGTCGTCTTCGGAGAGCCTGAACTGCTGGGAGGTGAGATTGGAAACGTAACGGCCGCTGGCATCGGTGACCGTGGCCTCGACCAGGACCGAGGCGACCGCCGCCTCCTCGATCACTTCCAGCGATCCCAGCGACACCCGATCCTCGACGACGCCGCCCTTCCCATCGTCGACTTCGGCCCTGATCACCCGTGGTTCGTAGGGGTTCAGGTCCTCCCATTCGGCCACGTAGGGCGGTCCGTCGGTGTCCTCGCCAAGCAGCTTGTCGTCCACGTAGAAGCGGACGTGGACGATCCCCTTCTCGGCGGGCGTCGTCACCTGGGCGACAACCCGCACCACGCCTGGCACGCCGGTGCGGCCAAGCGGCGACGTGATCTTGATCGTGGTCGGGACCGGCTCGCCCGTGCCGGCCGCCATGGCCGGGCCAGGCAGCAGCGCCGCGGCGAAAGCCAGCGGAAAACAGCGGCGCAGGAGGTTCACGTTATCGGCCTACACGCTTGACGGTTCGCTCGTCCACGAAATAGGTGTCGAACGCCATCTTGAGGAGCGGCTCGGTGAGGCGCGGCTCCTCGTCCAGGTACTCGGCGAAGGCGAGCACGTGCGAGAGCAGGTCTCTGGGATGGCAGCCGCGCAGCGCGATCCCGCGCGGCTCGTACTCCTCGGCACCAGCTGCTCGATCAGGCGCGTCGTCGTAGGGGATGTCGCGTCAGCGCAGCAGCGGCGGAAGATTTCGTGGAACTGCTCGAAGGTCGGGCTTTCGGCGAACACCTTGTAGTGAATCCGGCGCAGGAACGCCTCGTCGACCAGCTCGCTCGGCTTGATATTCGTGGCGAACACCACCAGCACGACGAACGGCATCGGCAGCTTCTGCCCGGTCTGGAGCGTCAGGTAGTCCACCCGGCTCTCGAGCGGCGTAATCCAGCGGTTGAGCAGTTCCGCGGGCGTGCACTGCTGGCGGCCGAAGTCGTCGATGACGAGCACGCCGCCGTTGGCCACCATCTGGACCGGCGCCTGGTAGAACTTCGAGGTTTCTCCGTAATGCAGATCGAGGGACTCGAGGCGCAACTCGCCGCCGACCATCAGCAGCGGCCGCTTGCAGCGCACCCACCGCGCGTCGGGCGTCGAGCCGACGTCGATCCCAATCTCGGAGGAGTCGGAGGATGGCAACGCCTCGTGCGCGACCGCGTCGTAGACCTGGATGATCTGCCCGTGAGCCTCGATCGCATACGGAATCGGCAGCTCGCCGTCGAGCAGGTTGCGGATCGCCTGCGAGATGACGGTCTTGCCGTTGCCGGGCGGCCCGTAAACGAACATCGAGTGGCCGCCGTTCACCGCGGGACCGAGCTGGGAGAGCACGCGGTCGCTCAGGACCAGGCTCGAAAACGCCTCGCGCACCCGGTCGCGCGTTGCGGAGCGGGGTGCCGCCTGGGCGAACGACTGCATGAACTTCTCGTACTGCGCGAAGGGCACCGGCGCGGGCCCGACGTAGTGACTCTGCTCTAGGAACAGCAGCGCCCGCGCGCGGCCGGCGTCGGTGATGCGGTAGATGTACTCGGGACCGGCGATCAACCCGCTGCCGAAGACCTCCACGAGGTGCAGCTGCTTCACGTGATCGAGCACCGGCGCAAGCGCCGAGTACGCCAGCCGCAGGCGCTGGGCCAGGGCCGCGCCGCTGAGCTCGCCCGAGAAGTGCAGCATCTTGAGCAGCAGCTGCTCCACGAGATCGAAGCTGAGCCCCGTGTCGGCCAGGGAGTGCGGCGTCGTCGGACGGACCACCAACGGCAGGTCGTGAACGAATGCGGCGGAGGACATCAGCGGGACTCCTTGGTCTCAGCGGGCGCCTTCCGCTTGGCGGCGTCGGCCTTGCGGCAGGTCGTAATCGCCTCGCGGGTGCGGCCTTCGGCCTGATACGCGAGACACAGGTTCTGCAGCGCCCAGGCGGCGTCCGGCTCGAGATTCACAGCCAGCTCGAATCGCTTGCGCGCCTCGGTGCGCTGGCCGAGCGCAAAGCAGCACGGTGCCCAGGGTGTTCTGGCCGGCCGCCCATTCCGGCGCCATGTAGACCGCGCGATGGGCGTAGGTCAGACCCTCCTGGGGCTGGCCCCAGTCCCGCCACAGGCGGGCCATCGCGTCGAGGACCTTGGGGTTCGGCCCGTTCACGGCCAGGCTGCGCGCCAGGTAGTCGTGAGCGGTATCGGTGATGCCGAGCCGGCGGTAGACGCGGGCGACCGCCATGTAGTGCGCCGGCGTCGGTGCCAGCCGCAGCTGCCACATCGCGTCGCGCAGTTCGGGGTAGACGTTCTCGAGGCTCGACGCGGAGCTGCTGATCCTCGACGATACCGTCGTGACCGAGGCGTGCTCGAGCGGCGATGATGCGCGTTCGCTGCGTGAAGGGGTCTTCGGCTTCGGACCGCCCATGTCCACCGAGGGGACCCCCTGACGCACGAACTTCTGGGCGAGCGTAGGCGTTCCGCCGGAGGCACAGCCTCCGGCGGCGACTATCGCTACGACCAGTATCCAGCGCGAAACGAGCACGCCCTAGCCCCTATTCGCCGCGATTGACTCGATCGCTCCGCCGCTTGAAATACAGCAGGAGCAACACACCACCGACTCCGAACAATGCCATCTGCCACGCTTCCACATCGTCCTCCTCTCACGAACGGGTGTTACCGACCGGCTCCTGGAATCCCAGCGGCCCCAGACAAGATCTCGGAAGATCCGCACCATCGACGGCCCGAGCACCACGACGTAGAACGCCGGGAACAGACAGAACACCAGCGGGAACAGCAGCTTGACGCCCAGCTTGGCGGCCTTCTCCTCGGCCCGCTGGCGGCGCTTGGTGCGTGACGTTTCGGCGTGGGTGCGGAGCGCCTGGCCGATGCTGGTGCCGAAGCGATCGGTCTGGACCAGCATCGCCACCAGCGACCGGACGTCGTCCACCTTGGTGCGCTCGGCGAAGTTCCGGAACGCGTCAAGCCGGGTACGGCCGGCGCGTGTCTCCGTCGAGATGAGCATCGAGCTCACGGGCCAGGGCCGGGTACGGCAGCGCAATCTCCTCGGCAACCTTGGCGATGGCCTGATCCAGTCCGGAGCCCGACTCCACGCAGACGATCATCAGATCGATGGCGTCGGGCAGCCCGTTCCGGATCTCCCGCTTCCGCTTCTCGATTGCCCGCCCCAGCCACAGGTTCGGCACGAAGTACGAGATCATCGCGGCGAGGGCAGCAAACAGCACTGCCCCACTCGAGCGCCAGTAGGCCATGATCAGCACGAACACGAGGATCGGCAGCAGGAGCTGAACCGTCGCGAAGACGAGGGCCGGAAACACGCCGAAGTAGCCGGCGCTGGCCATCATCCGCTCGATACGGCCCATCTCCTTTGGCGACTTCGGCACCCAGGAGCGGACCCGCTTCGCGAACGGCGACAGCCCTTCTTCCACGACAGACGCCGACATGTCCGGCGTCGCCGTCGCCGATGCCGGCGCGAGCCCGGACAGGCGTCGCCGGACGGTCTGCGGATCGGTGAGGAACCAGGCGCCAGCCGCCGTAGCGGCGCCGACGGTGACGAAGATGACGGCGATGGAAATCAGCAGCTGGGGATCCATCTCAGTACTCGATCTTGACCAGGCGGGTGATGATGATGGTGCCGAGGATCTGGAGGCCGATCGCGATCAGCACCAGTCGAACGCCGAGCGGTTCCTCCCACAGGATCCGCATGAAGTCGGGCGACAGCAGGAACAGGACTCCGGCCAGAGCCGGGGGCAGGCAGGCCAGGATCCATCCGCTGATCCGGCCGTGCGCGGAAATGACCCGGATCTGCCGCTTCAGCTTGAACCGCTCGCGCATCACGCTGGCGAGGTTGTCGAGCACCTCCGAAAGGTTGCCGCCCGATTCGCGCTGGGTCAGGACGGCGGTCACGAAGAACCGCGCGTCGAGCACCGGCACCCTGCGGGCCATGGCCCTCATCGCCTCCGGCAGCGACATGCCGAAGTTCTGCTCGTCGTAGAGCCGGCGGAACTCCTCGCCGACCGGCTTCGGGATCTCGTCGGCAACCATCCCCAGGCCGGTCGTCAGCGCGTGGCCGGCGCGCAGCGCCCGGGAGATCAGGTCGATGGCCTCAGGGAACTGCTCCTCGAACGTCTGCAGCCGGTTGGTGCGCTTGCGCTTGACATACAGGTACGGCAGCGTCGCAACCGAAAGACCGGCAATGACCGCGACGAACAACAGGTGCGTCAGGGTCCAGAGCAGAACGGCCCCGGCCAGACCGGCAACGACCACCATCAGCACGAACGCGCCCACCGTGATCTTGAGGCCCGATTCGGTGATCAGCCGCTCGAGTGGGCCGGTCAGGTCCTGGCGATGGCGCAGCACCGTGTCGAGGAACGGGATGTGCGAGAGCCGTTCCTGCGACAGCAGCGACGCCTGCGGCCGCGCTCCGCTCGCGCGCCCGCGAGATGCGCCCCATGGCCGCCGTCTTCCCGGCCGTCTCCGGGCGCAGGATGAGCGCCCAGTACGCCCCGAAGGTGATGAGCATCACGATGGCGAACGTCGCAAGCGCGAAAGGCACGAGCCTGTCTCCTACTCCACCACCTGGCGGTGCTCGAAGAGCTCCGGCGGCATGTGGAAGCCGGCGCTGGCCAGCTGCTGTGCGCATTTCGGCCGGATGCCGGTTGCGCGGAACACGCCGGACACGCGGCCGTCGGGCTTCACACCCGTCCGCTCGAAGAGGTAGATGTCCTGCATCGTGATGACGTCCTGCTCCATCCCGGTGATCTCCGAGATGGCCGTGACCCGGCGATTGCCGTCCGACAGACGGGTCAGCTGGACGACGAGATTGATGGCCGAGGCCACCTGCTGGCGGACGGCGCGGTCGGGGATGTTCAGGTCGGCCATCGCGACCATCGTGTCCAGGCGATAGAGCGCGTCGCGCGGGCTGTTGGCGTGGATGGTCGTCAAGCTGCCATCGTGGCCGGTGTTCATCGCCTGGAGCATGTCGAGCGCTTCTTCGCCGCGGACTTCGCCGACGACTATGCGATCGGGCCGCATGCGGAGCGAGTTGATCACCAGCTGCCGCTGCTTCACCGCGCCCTTGCCTTCGATGTTCGCGGGCCGCGTCTCCAGCCGGACGACGTGGCGCTGCCGCAGCACCAGTTCCGCCGCGTCTTCGATGGTGACGATGCGCTCGCGATCCGAGATGAAGCTGGAGAGCACGTTCAGGAACGTGGTCTTGCCGGCGCCGGTGCCGCCCGACACCAGGATGTTCAGCCGCGACCCGACCGCCGCCTTCATGAACTCGAGCATCGGCTGGGTCAGCGACTTCCGCCCCACCAGATCGTTTGCGCCGAGCTTGTCGGTGCGGAAGCGCCGGATCGAGAGGCACGGGCCCGTCGAGCGCCAGCGGCGGAATCACCGCGTTGACGCGCGAGCCGTCGGCGAGGCGCGCGTCCACCATCGGGCTCGACTCGTCGATGCGGCGACCCACCGAGCTGACGATTCGCTCGATGATCCGCAGCAGGTGCTGGTCGTCCTTGAACACCAGATCGGTGGCTTCGATCTTGCCCTCGCGCTCGACGAAGATCTGATCGGCGCGGTTGACGAGGATGTCGGAGATCGATCGGTCGGCGAGCAGCATCTCGAGCGGCCCGAGGCCGAACAGCTCGTGGAAGACGTCGGTGATGAGCGCCTCGCGCTCGTAGAGGCTGAGCGGCGTGGTGCTCCGCTCCGCGTCGAGCAGCGACACGATCAGGCCGCGAATCTCGGGCTCCGCCTGGGCGCGGCCGACCCGGTTCAGGCGATCGAGATTGAGCCGGTTCAGCAGCGTCTTGTGGACCCGCTCCTTCAGCTCCTGGTACTGCGCCTGCCGCACGTCCACGCCGGCCATCGGCATTCAACACGGTATCGTTCACACCCGCCATCGTCTCCACTCCCTCCGCATCTACTTGCGGCCGAGTATTCCGAACAGGCCGCCGCCGCTTCCCTTTTCCTTGGCCTTCTGAGACGGCAACCCGGCGATTTCCCGCGCGACCTGGTCGAAGGTGCTGGCCAGGCGCGAGTGGTTCTGCACGAAGAGCGGCTCGCCGCGGTTGAGCGCCGCGACCGCGGCGCGGTAGTCGCTCGGGAACACGTACTTCACCGGGCCGCCCATGCACCTTCTCCACGTCGGGCAGCGTGATGTCCGACTGCGGATCGAACCGGCTGATCGCCACCTTCACCCGGTCGGCGCCGCAGCGCATCCGGAGCTCGCCGGCAATTCGACGTGGCGCTGCGCAGCGTGGCCAGCTCCTGGTTCGCCACCACCATCACGCTGCCGGCCGCGTCGATCGCCTCGACCATCGTCGGGTCGGCGCGCGGCACGTCGAGCACCACGAATGGATAGGCGGTGGTCGCAAAGTCGATCAGCGTCCGGACCCGCATGGTCTCGACCCCGCCTTGCAGCGGCCGATTCGACGATCCCAGCAGGTCCACACCGGCCTTGGTCGAGGTGACCAGCCCCTTGAGATAGGTTTCGTCCAGCCGATGAATGTTCTCCAGCGCGTCGAGCACCGAGAAGCGCGGATCCACGCCCATGAATACGGCGGTGTCGCCGTGCGCCAGGTGCAGGTCGAGCAGCAGCGTGGGGCGGCCGGACGCCTGGCGAATCGCCGTCGCGAGGTTGACGGCCACCGTGGTGCTGCCGACACCGCCCTTGGCGCCGAGCACCGCGACGGCGTGGCCGGCCATCGATCGCGTGATGGCCCGCGCCACGCGCTTCACCGCCGCATCCAGTTCGTCGAGGTCAACCGGTTCGGTGCACCCACTCGTTGACACCCATCCGCATCGCTTCGAGCATCGCGGTCGGCTCGAGCGCCGGAGCGACGATCACGACGCCGCTGGTCGCGAACTGACGCTTGACGTGCGCCACCTCACGCGGCAGCCGCTCCATCCCGCGAATGTCGAAGACGAACGCATCCGGCCCCTTGGACCCGGCCGCATGCGCGCTGTCGAGATCCGCGAGCGTCACGTGCGACGCCCGGAAGCCCCGATGTCTCAGGGCTGCGACCAGTTCCTGGTCGCCGGATCCGACAATGGTTACGGAAATCGCCACGTATTACCTCACGAGCGCAATGCTGATCACGAAAGCGGCACCAGGCGTGCTGCTCGTGCCGCCGCGCGGGTGCCGACGGGTAGGGGCATGAGGTCGACCGATCGACATCGTTGCCCTGCATCCGCTCGATGAAGAAGCCGAGGATCTTGACGATGGTGATGTCGATGCGTCCGCTCGCGCGGCCGGCAGTCGTAGACGTCGGGGTTGTAGACGGGAATGGCGACGAGTCGCGGGCTCAGTCGCGCAGGTGCCGGTCGGCCATGCAGCCGCCTGTGATGCCGCCCATGCCGCCGTTCGAGGCCGTATCCCACGTGGCGCCCGGATCCTGGGCGATCAGGTCCCGGATACCCTGGTTCGTCGGCCCGATCATGTTGCCCGGTTCGACCTGGAGCACCGTGCCCGGCCCAATCACCGTCGGATCGCAGGTGGCGATGTTGTCGCGATAGTTGTTGCCGCCGGGACCCTCGCCCGGGTTGATCACGACCGGGTGGAACCAGCCCGGTGCAGATCGCCTGGTTCGGGTTGCCCGGCTTCAGCGTGATGCGGCGTCCGTAGTCCGATCCACCCAGCGTCGACGGAGTCGCGCGTGAACCCGGTGCCGTTCGCGCTGATCGATGCCGCCGGCGGCCCGGCGGCTCGTAGTAGTCGGCCGGACTCAGCAGCTGTCCCCGGTTGTTGCCGTTCTGTACGTAGCGCTCGAACGTGTCGTCCTCGCTCCAGCCCGGCGGGCCCTGATCGTTGCGACGTTCCAGCCACTTGTCCGGGATCGCGAACGGCTTGACGCAGTCCGTCGAGTCGCCAAACAGCACTTCGGCCGTTGCGGTTGCACGCACGCCCTGGTTGGCGACGCTGGCGACTCGTCCGAAGAACGTCGGCAAGCGGATTGCCGCGCGCCTGGTTGCGGTAGAGGTCCACCTGGATGCACGCCGGCGATCCCGCGCCCGGGCGAGCCCGGCGGGCACACCGGGAACGTGACGTCGCCCGGCGTGATGTTCGGCGCCTGACCCCAGACGCCATTCTGGTTTGCCGCATCGATCGCGGCCTGCCGCGCCAGCGCCTGGTTGGTCATGCTGACGAAGCCCATCGAGATGGCGCCGGCCATCGCCGCGGCATCGGCCGAGTTCTGCGCCTGCCGGCGCGACACCCACAGCACGCCGTAGTCGACGACGAACGCACACAGGGCGGTCAGGCCGAGCATCGCGATCGCTACCTGCACGAGGACGGCGCCGCGTTCCGACGAGAAGCGTGTCTGGCTCATCTGCAGACTCCGTTCAATCCGTGGGTTGGGGGGAAACCCGGGTCGATGCTCAGCGGCCGCCCGGCGTAGTCGGTGGCGGTTTCCGGACCGCGCCCGGCGGCGCCGGCGCGTTCCTCGGCGAACGCGGCTCACCTTCTCCGGCGCGTCGCGTCGACCGTCGGCTGGCTTCTTGCCTTCGTCGCCGGAGGGATCGATGAAGTCGCCCGGCCGGGTCGGCAGCAGCGGCACCTCGTCCGGATCCAGCGCGCGCACCAGGCGCGGCGTGATCAGCACCATCAGCTCGGTCTGTTCGGCGCGCGCCGCCTTGCTCTTGAACAGGTTGCCGATGATCGGCAGCGAGCTCAGCATCGGAATCGCCTGGCGATCGGTCTGCGACAGGTTGTTCATCAGCCCGGCAATCGCGAACGACTGGCCGTCGCGGAGCTCGACGTCGGTTTCGGCGCGCCGGGTGTTCAGCGCCGGAATGCGGAAGCCGGAGAGGATGACGCCGTTGTTGAAGTCGAGCGAGCTGACCTCCGGCTTGCAGCTTGAGGCGAATCACGTCGCCGGCGATCGTCGGCCGGAACGTCAGGCGGATGCCGAACTCCTTGTACTGGACGCGTGACCTGGCCGGATACGCCCTGAACGACGGGAATCGGAATCTCGCCGCCGGCGAGGAAGCTGGCTTCCTCGTTGTTGTAGGCGATCAGGTTCGGCTCGGCCAGGCTCTGCAGGAATCCGCGGCCCTGCAGCGCCTTCAGGACGCGCGCCGAAGCCCTCGCTCGCGGTTGAAGAAGAAGATGTTCAGGAAGTCGGTGAACACCAGCTCGCCGACGCTGCCGCCAAGGCTCGCCGCCGCCCTGGTCGTCGAAGTTCGGCTCCGCGAACTGCTGCGTGGTGCTGCGCGACGTGAACGCCGCACGTGTCGTGAACAGCGTGATGCCCGCCTGCAGCAGCGCGTTGCGATTCACCTCGGCAAAGCGCACCTGCAGCATCACCTGCTTGCTCGGCGAGCCGCCCGGCAGCTGCAGCATGTTGACGACCGCCGCCTTCGGGAACGCGGCCTTGGCCACTTCCGCGGCCCGCAGCATGACGTCGTTGCTCGACACTTCACCGGACAGGATGACCGCGTCGTCGTTCACGCGCGACGTTGATCTTCTCGCCCGGGAAACAGCTGCTGGAAGTTCTGCTGCAGGATGCTGACGCCGGCGTCGACGACGACGTCGTAGTGCTTGCGCGTGTCGGCGCCCCAGACGATCAGGCTGACGGTGCCGGCGCCCTTGCCGTCGACCAGCACCTCGCGCGGCTTCACCACCACCGCGTCGGCAATCGCCGGGTTGGTGACCGCGATGCGGGTGATGTCGAAGTCCGTGTTGCAGGACCGTGGAGCGGCCGGCAGTGAGCAGCACGCGCTCGGCCTGGTCTGGCGCCTGCGCCGCCACGACCGTGTGGCCGGCGACCGATGCACGCCAGGAGTGCAGCAACGACAAATCTCATTTCACCACCTCATTGGTCCGCTTGGCCGCACGGATGGTCTCCACCGAATACACGGACGGCGGAGGCGGCGGCAGCGGGGCGGGCGGCGGCACGACGCGCTTGACGCCTTGCACCACCCTGGTCACGGGCGGAGGATCCGGCGCGCCCATCAGCGAGGCGAGGCGCGTGCCCTTGGTCTCGGTCGGGTTCGTGTCGAGCGGATTGCGCAGGGTCAGCATGATCGAGCCCTCGGACGAGGCGAGCGCGATCCGCTCGGCGTCCTCGGGCGTGACCAGCAGCGTCACCACCGTGCTCGGCACGGGCTTGCCGTCCTTGGCCTGCTCCTGGTCGTACTTCGTGCCCGCGGTGAGCACCTGGACGTTGCTGACGACGACGCGGGAGAGACTCTCGGCTTCGGCGCTGCCGTGCGGCGCGACAACGTCACCACCACGTCCACGCGCGTGCCCGGCACGACGAAGCCGGCGACCCCGATCACCTCGTTCACCTTCACCGAGATCGCGCGCATCCCGGCAGTGATGGTCGGCGGCAGCCCGGCGCCGGCCTCCTTCGGGGCCAGCTTGGTCGCGGTGATCGGCTCGTTCTCCGCCACCGGCGTGATGAGGCCGCGATTCGTCACCTCTTCGACCGTGCTGAAGCTGCCCGCCACGGGGCTGCTCGCCGGCCAGGCGACCAGCTTGACGTCATTGGAGGTGAGCAGCGTGCCGACCGGCAGCGACTTGGCCGCCACGGCGACGTAATAGCTCCTCACTTCGACTTCGCGCACCGGGATCTGCTGGACGGCGCGATAGACGAAGAAGCTGGCCGCGCCGGCGACCATCACCGACAGCAGAAACACCAGCAGAGTCCGGTTGGTTCGATTCATGATGTCTCCCGCGTCCCTACGATCCCAATTGCCGCCGCATCGTCGAGCGGCCGGTCAGCGTGACGTTCGCGGCCATCGAGCCGCCTACGAGCGTGACGATCGGTCTCACGTATTGGTAGCGTGTAGACGTGCTGCACCGTCACGGTCACGCCCGGCCAGGTGCCGCCGCCCGCGCCGGGCAGCGTCACGTTGGCGACGGTGACGTGTCACGGCGCCGGTGACGCCACCGTTGGTGGCGTACGCCTGTGCCCGCGCACGCGCATCAGCGGCCAGATAGCCGGGCAGCGTCGCGACACGGGCCCCCTCCACGGCGGCGTTGGTCAGCACGACGAACCGCATGAACATGAACCCGAAGTCGACGATGCCCATCACCAGCAGGAGGAGGAGCGGCGTCACGAGCGCCATCTCGATCACGTCCTGGCCGCTCTTGCAGCGGCGGAGCCGGCGGAGAATCAGTGTCGCCATAACGTCACCAGCAGGCCTGCCATGATCGGCAGCGCATACGGCAGGCGCAGCCCCTTGCCCTGGTCCAGGGTCAGCTCCGGCAGCGGCTGCACGCCGGTCAACCACCAGTGGAAAAGCAACGTCTTCAAGTTCCCGAGCGCCGTGCCGAGGTAACCGTGCCAGAGCGACACGACAATCGCGAGCACGCCGCCGGCAATCGCCCCGAACAGCGCGACGTTAATGGCGGCGTACCAGCCGAGCCAGGCGCCGAGCGCGGCCATCAGCTTGACGTCGCCGCCGCCCATCGCCCCGAGCGCGAAAAACGGGAAGAACACGAGCAGTCCGACCACAAGCCCAAGGCCCGGCGGCCTGGAGGCCGAGCCCGCCGGGCGCGGCCGCGTGAAACATGAGCGCCGCAGCAATCGCACTGAACGTCAGCACGTTCGGAATTCGCGCGCTGCGCAGGTCGGTCAGGCAGGCAAAGCCTGCAACGAAGAGGGCGGCAGTTTCAGCCATGGCCATTACAGGGGTAGGGTCGGGCACGCGCCACAGGCCCTGGCTGTCTGGTATCGAGCCGGCCGTACGCCTGCCCTATCGCGGTCGTGATCGCCGGCCAGGTGGCGATGCCGACGAGGCGAGACCGGCCATGAGCAGCGCGTACTCGATCACGTCCTGGCCACGGTCATCGCGGAGGAGGCGCTGGATCAACATCGTCGGTCTCGGTCAGGGTGTGAGGTAAGGACGTCCGGCGCCCCCTAGCGGAGGCGCCGGTAGCGTCCGTTCGTGTTAGGCGCCCGGAATCGCAGCAACTGCGGTGTTGATGCCAGTCCAGGCGCTGCCAACCGCCGTGCCGACGAGCGGCACCGTCGGGATGGCGACGATGCTGATGCCGGCTGCCAGCAACGCGTACTCGATGACGTCCTGTCCACGATCCTCAGACATCAGGCGCTTCAGAAGGTTCTTCATCTCTATCGCTCCACGCAATCGGGGAGGGCTACGTTCTGGGGAGCGCGCCGGAGGCCCCGAACCCCCTGCGACTCTGCGTCCGACGCCGTCTCGGCGGTCGTGACGCGCTCCAATTGAGCAATCGAGGTACCCGTATCGCCGGCGCCGTCCTGCCGAGCCGTCAAGTGATTGATCTGTAGGGAGTTCAAGGAATTCGACCCTCGTTGCGGCGGATTCCCCGGTTCACACCTCCGCATGGAAGTCCTCTGGGAGCGAGAATAATGACCGCGATTTTGCGGCAAATCGCCTTTTATATGACACGAACGTCTTTTTGAAGACTGGATGGTCAGACCCTTGAGGGCGCGGCGAGCAGCGCGTCCCCCACCTGCACACCGATGCGCGCCGCTGCACCGGCCGCCAGTTCCACCATAGCAAAAGCACGAAGACAGAAGACCAGCCGCCGTGCCGGCACCGCGCTCCGGATCTTCAGAACGCTCCCGTCACGCGCGACGCCGAGCACGTCAATCGGGAACTGCATCCCGAAGGTGTGAATGCCTTGAGAGGGAACGATCACCAGCCCCTCGCCATCTGCAAGCGACGTCCGCCCGAGCAAGCCGCGCCGGCGCGTTGACGAGTCGCCGGCCAGTTTCAAGTCCGCAATCACCCACGCCCCGGTGCGCTCGAGGCGCAATCCGCAGGCGATGCCGCCGGACGCCGCGCCGAGAAAGCTGCGCGCGGACGGCGCGCTCACTGAATGACCGGGACGCGCAGCGTGTACTTGACCGGAGCGCCGTCCTTGACCGCAGGCTCGAAGCGCCAGGCCTTGACCGCGGAGACGAGCATCCGGTCGTTCAGCGACGCGTCAGTCGATCGCAAGCGCACTCGCTGAACTTCCCCGCGCTCGTCGACCACGACTTCCATGTACGAGTCGCTCGGGCGGGAATCCGCCTTCGGCTGAGACGGCAGCTTCGGGAAGACCAGTGCCGGCGGCGCCACTGCGGTGTCCTCCTGCGAATAGACACGCGATTCCACCGGATAGACGACGACCTCTTCGGTCACGTACGGCCCGCTGGCGTCCGCGTCGTCTGCTCCTCGCGTGGGGAACGAGGGGACGGACCTGGCGAAGAGCCGCAGGAGCAGCGGACTTGGTCACACCAACGTTCGAACGCGATCTGCGGGAGGCGGCGGGTGCGGCGACCGGTGGCGGGCTGACGACTGGCGCCGCCGGCGGAGCGGCTGGAGCCACCCGGTCCACGACGGCGCTGGCTGCCGTTTTGACGGCGGACGTGACTTCGGCAAACGTGACCGTGCTGGCGACGCCGCTGCCCCACCAACTCCATGCGAGCCACATGCCTCCAACCACCAGCGAGGCCGCGGCTCCCAGGGCTGCGTACTCCACCCACGGCGGCATCGGCTTCTTCACGGCCGGAGGCGGCGTCGTCGGCTGCTCCGCCACCTGGGCGCGAAGATCGGAAAGCGACTTCGCACGAGACTGCGCCTCCTCGGCGGCCAGTCCGCGCGCCGCGAGCCGCGCCACTTCGACCTCGGGGTTCGGACGGACGAACCACTCGAGCGACAGCCCCTTGGGACGTTCCTGCGATGGCGTCGAGAATCCCGACGGCGCTTCGTCGCCAAGCATGACGAGCGTGGCCAGCTCCGGCGGCGCGGAGTGCCCGTCCAGCATCGCGCCGAGCAGCTGCATCGCCGAGACCTGTGGACCGCCCCCCGGTGTCAAGGCGACGCTGCCGTCGTCAGACAGCAGGCAGCCGGCCAGAGAGATGGTCGACGACTCCCCTTCGGCCACGATGCCGGCGAGCCGGGTGACTTCAACCGCTTCCTGCCATGCGATCGGCACGCGAAGTTGCAAGAGACGCGCGACCGAAATACTCGCCATATGTCAGCTCCGCATGAATCCGAGATCCGCCGATGCGAAATTCGAGAGGTTCGGAAAAGCCCAGGCAAGCTCGCCTGACGTCGCGCCGAACCACCGCCCGAGCGTCGCGCCGAACTGTACCGATCCTATCGTGGGAATCCAGACTCCGCGATTCGAAGCGTCGTGATCGCCTTCGAGAACGAAGTCCGGCATCATGCCATAGATCCCACCCAGGACCGCTCCACCAAGTACGATTTGGTGGCTACCCCAAGCATGATCCGTGCCGGTCCCGTTGGTCTGGGCCGTCCGGCTGAACTCGGACTGCGTGAAGGTGGTGATCTGACCGGCCAAGCCGAGGTCGAGCGTCGCGAAGGCAAACGCCGACAACGACTGCGACAAATCGCGCAACTGGTTGGCCTGGGTGCCCAGCTGGTTCGTGTGCGTGTCGAAGCCGCCGATCGAGCAGAAGAACACCTGGCGGCCGGGGCCCATCTGCGAGCGTACGCGGATCAGGCGGGCTACCTCACGCATCTGGTTGCCGAGCGACGTCGTCGGAAACGCCGACGTTCCCGGGGGCAGGCCGCTCGGCGGTGAGCGTATCGGCGAGCTGCAGACCATCGGCGAACATCCGGTTGGCCGCCTCGCGAATCGGATTCCCGCCGTCCATCAACACCATCGCGTTCACGGCCTGACGGCGGGCATCGGCCGCCGCGGGTGGCCAGAAATTCATCCCACTGAGGCTAAGATTTGCCCCCGGCGGGACCACGTTACTGCGCACATCCTCACCGTCGAGGAAGATGGCCGGCGAGGACACCGACACGGCAGACAGCGAATCGGTCGCTCCGAACAGATCGAGCAAACGCCCGCCCCACCCGGTGTACTGGGTGGCGGAACCGGTCTGTGCCTGCGTGGTCTGGTCGGAGTGCGAGAACAGGTTCGGCGGCCGCGAGGCCCCGCCCTGGTACTGCTGTTTGGTGAGCGGCATGTTCAGCGCGCCCATGTTCAGCACGAACGCCATGTAGCCGGCGTTGTAAATCGGCACGAGCTCGGTGAGCGAGGGGTGCAGCCCGTAGGTGGCACCGCCAGGCCCGGGAACCGGTAGCAAAGTATTCGCCGCCAGCGCGACGCCGGCGCTGCCGCCGCGCGCGGTCGAATAGGCGGTGTAGTTGTCGGCCGGAACGATGACGTTGTTGCTGTCGTTGCCGCCGAACATGTAGACGCAGACCAGCGCCTTGTAGTCGGTGACGCGGCGCTCGGCCTGCACGTCGCGGACGAAGAAGCCTCGGGCCGGTTCAATGCCGAGGCTGGTCAGGCCAAGCGCGGCGAGACGCGCGCTCAGCTTCAGGAAGTTGCGTCGAGCCGGAACGTTGTGAGAGTGACCCATGGCGCTGCTCCTACTGCACGATGACGGACTGCCAGCTGGTGAAGCCGCTGTTGCCGCAGATGTTCTCGGAGCGCACGCGGACTTCGTAGCGGCCCGGGCCGACCGGACTCGATATGGTGGTATTGGTCACCTGGAACGCGCCGAGCGGCGCGGTGGTGTTGTTGGCGTTTCGCAGGCGCGCCTCGAGGGTGTAGCGCGTCGGCGTGGTTCCGCTCGCGGGTGCCTGCCAGGATGCGCTCACGATCCGGTTGCTGGCAGCCGCCGCGAAGGTTGACGGCGCCAACGGCGCCGAGCATCCGGTCAGCGGGAACGTCAGCGTCACGCTGTTCGAGGAGCCGCTGGTGCCCGACGCGTTCGTTGCTCGTACTGTGAAGCCGAAGGTGCCCGCCGGTACCGTGTTGTAAGACCAGGTCGTGGTGACGGGCCGCGGGATCGTCGCAACCCGTGCGCCGTTCTGGGTGACATCGACGGCAATGCCGGTCGGCTCACCACCGCCGAACGAGTTGCGCCAGCTCAGGACCACCGACGACCCGTTGCCATAGGCGGTCAGGGAGCGCGGCGCGGTCGGGCCTGTCGTCGCGCCGACGTAGATGCGAATCTCGCTGGACGGACGGCTGGTTGCGCCGCCGGCCACGGTCCGGAGCCGGATGTAGTACGCACCCGGAGGCGCCTGGAACGTGAAGGACGATGCCGCGCTGTTGATGGGAATGGTCGCGAGGACCTCGCCCGGCCGCACGCCGCCTTCGAGGACGTATCCCGTCGCCGCCGGCCCGGTGAGCGGCGCACGCCAGCCGATTGACACGGTGGTCCCTGACAACGAGGACACGGCCAGGCCGGTCGGCGGCTGCACTCCCGCGGCGCTTGCCACCGAGGTATCGGAATACACCGAGTACTCGCTCGAGATCGCGGCGAGATACAGCGCTCCGCGGGCCCGCTCGCGCAATCCACCCTCCGACGTGTCGGTGATCGCGGCGGTTGCCGCGATGATGAGATCGCGCAGCTCCGGCGTCATCCGCCCGAACATCAGGTTCTGGTTCACGGTTTCGACCAGGGCCGCGGGGTTCGCCGCCTGCGCCCGGTAGGGCGGCAGCGCCGTCGCCATCGAGAAGGTGCTGGTGTACCAGTCGTAGAGGATCCCGTAGATGAAATTCGCGCGTTGTACGGCAAGGGCCGGTGGGTAGATCCCGAACTCCGGCCCGTAGAGCGCGGCGTTGCTCGGGAGCGGCGTCAGCAGGTTGTAGAAGCTGAAGACGGTGTTCGGCGTCAGGACCTGCTGCAGCAGGCTGTAGAAGTTCCACTGCACGTTGCCAGGGTTGGCGAGCGGAACGCCGAGCGCGCGCGTGAGGCCGAGGATGTGGAGAATCGGGTCTTTCAGGCGGCCGTCGGTAATCGTGAACGCGCGCGCTTCCGGATCCGTGAGGATCGCGGTCAGCGTCGCCCGCAGATCACCGCCGGTGCCGGAGAAGACGGCTGCCACGCGTCCGACGTAGTTCGGCGTCGGGTTGCTGGTGACGAGCGATCGGATCAGGCGCGACGAAATGAACGGCGCGAGGTTCGGGTGCGCCATCAGGCTGTTCACGACGCCGTCGATGTCGCTGTACAGCGCGGCCGTCGTGTTGGCGCTCGCCGGCAGGACGACACCGCTGTGCAGCGTCTTCTGGCCGAGGTCGTGGTACCGCGGCGCGGGTGTGGTCCCGGTGGTCATCGACGGCACCATGTCGACGAGGTAGTTGTTCGTGTTGTTGACGCGGGCGTAGGTCCAGCCGGTCAGCGCCCGGGCGTACTCGACGAGCGTGGCCTGGGTGTAGGTGGGAATCGGCTGCCCGTTCGCATTGAGGCGCACGGTGCCGTTCTGATTGAGCTCCCACAGTCCGATCGTGAACAGCTGCATCAGCTCGCGCGCGAAGTTCTCGTTAGGTACTGACGTGGTCTGACCATTCGGACACGTCGTGGTGTTCCGCGTACACCGGTTGAGCGCGTTGTCGAGGTAGTTGCCCATCGTCGGGCTGAGCGCGACCTCGCGCAGCAGGGTTCGGAAGTTGCCGAACGCGTTGCGCGAGAGCAGCCGGACCCACGGCGCGAGCTGGTCGCCGCCGTTGTTCTTGACCGCGGAGATGACGATGATCTGGCTGAGCGCGAACATCATGCGCTGGCGCAGCTGGTCCTGGCCGTTGGCCATGTTCATCAGCAGCGCGTTGCGGATGTCGTCGACGTCGGGATCGTCGAGCATCGGGCTCTCGGGCATGGCGAACTGATTGTTCA
Organism: uncultured Acidobacteriota bacterium; assembly: GCA_963709325.1. Lineage (GTDB taxonomy): Bacteria > Acidobacteriota > Vicinamibacteria > Vicinamibacterales > UBA2999 > VFZN01. Next base: position 800,089 of record CAVPVV010000004.1, read on the forward strand.
GCCACTGGTCGTAGCCCTGGGTGACGACCAGGTCCACGTCCGCCGCCGTCGGGCCGAACGTCGCCTGCTCCAGGAACTGGGCCGCCGCCTGGCGGGTGATCCCCTGGCGCGCCGCAACCGGCGTGTCCGACAGCAGCACAGCACCCGCCAGGATTGCAACGAGCGATGTCCAGCGGGCGGCGCCCCTAAACCTCGATCGAAGCGGCTCCTGACGCGAATTCCTTCGGAAAATGGGTGGTCTCATCGCCGCACGTCCTCGAACGCGGCACTCCGTGCGGCCACGTCTCCGGCGCCTGGGGCACGGGCTGTGCCAGTGCCCGCCAATCACCACCCGTCATTCCCACCATCGCACACTCCGGCGCAGCGTCTCAGTCGGCAACGGATCCCGACGGCTCGTAATAACGGCGGTACATGCCGCGGCGGAAGATGAAGCCGCCGAGCGGCCCGAGCCAGTTCAGCACGTAGTGCATGTAGCCGAGGTCCATGAGCTCGATGAGGTTGCCGTCACAGTCGCGGGCGAAGAAGAAGGTGTGGCCGCGCGGCGAACGTTCGGGCTTGCTGACGATCTCGACGCCCTTGCCTGCCAGGTAGTCGTGCCACTTCTGCGTATTGCGGACGTTGAACGAGAAGTGGGTCTGCCCGACCCGGTTCCACGGCACCTCGTTAGCGGGCTGCTGCGGCTCGAAGTGGAAGATCTCGAGCACCGCGCCGCCAGGCACGCGAATCCACCCGATCTTGCAGGATGGCGCCGGCGCGTTGACTCCGAAGAACGCCTTCACACGCTCCGGCGGCGTATCGGCGACCCCGACGAGCGGGCAGCCGAAGACGTCCCAGTAGAACCGGACGAAGGTGTTGAAGTCGCGGACGGTGATCCCGACGTGACTGAAAGAACGCGCACGCATGCACAGAGCTTAGTGCCACGGGTGCGACTGGTGCCACGGGTGCGGTGCGTCCATTGGTATGATTTCGGGCCTTGGCCGGGTTTCTCTCTCGCGAACGCATCATCGCGCCGCCGGAGTTCAACCGGTGGCTCGTCCCGCCGGCCGCTCTGGCCATTCACCTTTCGATCGGGATGGCGTACGGGTTCAGCGTGTTCTGGCTGCCGCTCAGCCGCGCGGTCGGCATCACCGCCGTGGCGCCGGAGGACTGGAAGGTCAGCACGCTCGGCTGGATGTACACGCTGTTCTTCGTCATGCTCGGCTCCTCGGCGGCGGTCTTCGGGCCGTGGCTCGAGCGCGAGGGGCCGCGAAAGGCCGGCGTGGTCGCCGCTTGCTGCTGGGCGGGCGGGTTCTTTCTCTCGGCATTGGGCATCCGGCTGCACCAGGTGTGGTTGCTCTGGCTCGGATCCGGCGTGATCGGCGGATGCGGGCTCGGGCTGGGCTACATCTCGCCCGTCTCAACGCTGATCAAATGGTTTCCCGACCGGCGCGGCATGGCGACGGGGCTGGCGATCATGGGGTTCGGCGGCGGTGCGCTGATCGGCACGCCGCTGGCCGACGCGCTGATGCGGTCCTTCGCGACGCCGACTTCTGTCGGAGTCTGGCAGACCTTCGTCGTGCTGGGCACCATTTACTTCGTCGCGATGATGGCTGGCGCGCTCGCCTATCGGCTGCCGCCGCCGGGATGGACCCCGCACCGCTGGACCGCGCCGGCCTCGGCCGCCATCTCGGCGCGGGCCGTGACCGCGGAGACGGCGTGGCGAACGCCGCAGTTCTGGCTGCTGTGGGCGGTGCTGTGCCTCAACGTCAGCGCCGGCATCGGCGTGCTCGGCATGGCCTCGCCGATGATCCAGGAGGTGTTCCAGGGCCGCGCCAGCGCCTCGGCGGCGGCGGGATTCGCCGGTCTGCTTAGCCTCTTCAACATCGCCGGCCGCATCTTCTGGGCGTCGCTGTCCGATCGCATCGGGCGCAAGGCCACCTACGCCGTCTTCTTCGCGCTCGGCATGCTGCTGTACGCCTCGGTGCCGTTCGCCGGCCGCACCGGCAGCCTCGTCCTGTTCGTTGGCATCTTCTGCGTGATCCTCACGATGTACGGCGGCGGGTTCGCGACCATCCCCGCGTATCTCGCGGATCTCTTCGGCGTCGCGTTCGTCGGCGCGATTCACGGCCGGCTGCTCACCGCATGGTCCACTGCCGGTATCCTCGGGCCGGTACTGGTGAATTACATCCGCGAGTACCAGCTCGGACGCGGCGTGGCTCCCGCCGACGCCTACACGTTCACGATGTACGTGCTGGTCGGCTTTCTCCTGATCGGCCTCGTCTGCAACCTGCTCGTGCGCCCCGTTGACCCCGTTCTCTTCACGACCACGACGCTCGGCGGCGCATCGGCGGGTGCCAATTCACCCGCGGCGGCAGCCTTCGACTCCACTCCGCCAGGCCACTGGGGACGCGTCGCCGTCGCCTGGCTGCTGGTGTCGATTCCGCTCGCGTGGGGCATCTACAACACCCTCGCGCTCGCCAGCCAGCTGTTCGCGCGGTCGTAGCCTTCAGGCTTCAGGCTTCAGGCTTCAGGCCTGTCACGCTGTCACGCAGGATCCGGGCCACCCTCAGCGGCTACACTAGTGAGCCATGTGGAAACAGATTGCGATGAGTGTGATTCTCAGCGGCACTGTCGCCGCGGCCGCGAGCGTTCTCGCCCAGGGTGGCGGAGCAGCCTGCGCGGTGGATAACGGCGGCATCACGCTTCCCGCCGGGTTCTGCGCGTCGGTCTTCGCGGACAAGCTGGGACAGGCAAGGCACATGGCCGTCTCACCCGCCGGCGATCTCTACGTCGCGCTGCGCGGCGGGCCGAACGGGGCCGCGCAAGGCGTCGTCGCGCTGCGCGATGCGGACAAGGATGGCAAGGCCGAGATCGTCGAGCGGCTGCCGCTGGTCGTCACCACCGGCATGGAGTGGCGGAACGATTACCTCTACTACTCCAACAACTCGAGCGTCTCGCGCGTGCAGATGAAGCCCGGCGAGTTGAAGCCGGTCGGCGCGCCAGAGGTCATCGTGAGCGGCCTCACCGATCGCCGGCAACACGCTGACAAGCCCTTCACCTTCGACGATGCCGGCAATCTCTACGTCAACATCGGCGCGCCGTCGAACACGTGCCAGCAGGACGATCGCAAGGCCGGTTCGCCAGGCCGGAAGCCGTGCCCGATCCTTGACGAAGCGGGCGGCATCTGGCGGTTCAAGGCCGACACGCCCGGCCAGACGCAGAAGGACGGGCACCGCTACGCCACCGGCATCCGCAACGCCGTGGCGATCGGTTTCAATCCGGTCGACAAGCAGGTCTACGTCGTGCAGCACGGCCGCGACGCGCTCGACACGCTGTTCCCGAAGGGCTTCACCGCACAGCAGAATGCGGACCTGCCGGCCGAGGAGCTGTTCCGCCTGAGCGACGGCGCCGACTTCGGCTGGCCCTACTGTTATTACGACATCGTCCAGAAGAAGAAGGTGCTCTCGCCGGAGTACGGCGGCGACGGCAAGACGGTCGGCGACTGCGACAAGAAGGGGCAGCCGCTCGTCGCCTTCGCGGCGCACAACGGGCCCAACGACATCGCGTTTTACACGGCTCAGCAGTTTCCGGCCAAGTACCGCAACGGCGCGTTCGTCGCGCTGCACGGCTCGTGGAACCGGGCGCCGTTCAACATGGACGGCTACAAGGTGGTGTTCGTGCCCTTCGACGCCAAGGGACCGACGGGCGCCTGGGAACCGTTCGCCGACGGGTTCACGGGCAAGTCAGAAATCAAGGCTCCGCGCGACGCCGCCTATCGCCCTACTGGGCTCGCTGTCGGCCTCAACGGTGAGCTGTACATTTCCGACGACGCGCAAGGGCGTATCTGGCGCGTCGTCGCGAAGTAACCCGTCCATTGATGATTGGCGATTGACGATTGACCGATTTATTGACGATCCGGGGATTGGAGGATTGCGCCATTCGATTGGTGATTGCGGCATTGACGCATTGACGATCGGCGGAATCACGATTGGGGATTGGGGGAAGAACCTCCAATCAACAATCGTCATTCGCAATCAGCAATCGTCATTCCCAATCGTCAATCGCCATTCGACGGTTCCGTCAATCGCCAATGTCCCAATCGTCAATCGAATGACGCAATCGCCAGTCGATGGATCGTCAATAAATCGTCAATCGTCAATCCCCAATCGTCATTGGACGCGGCTCACCGTCAGCGCGCAGACGCCATTCCGTCTCCTTGATGTGGTCGGCGACGCGCAGCGCCTGCGCGATGATGGTGAGCGAAGGGTTGACGGCCGCTGAGGACGGGAAGAAAGAAGCGTCCACCACGAACAGGTTGGGAATGTCGTGGGTGCGGCAGAACGGGTCGAGAACGCTCCTGGCCGGGTCGCGACCGAAGAGCAGCGTGCCGCACTGGTGGGTCGTGTTCTTGGTCCGGTGCGAGTGCGTCATTACCTTCCAGAACCCGAGACGGCGCAGCAGCCGGCGCATCGTCGCGACCAGCTCGAGGTGCGGGGCGAGATTGTTGGCTCGATAGTGCAGGCGGACGCGCCCCTGCGAGTCGAGCATCACGCGGTTCTCCAGATCCGGCAGGTCTTCGGACATTGCCAGCCAGTCCACGCCGCGCGCCACCCACGCGTCGTAGTAGCGCAGCGGTATTCCCGGGATGACGCCGTCACCCACCACCTTGGCCATGATGCCGTGCGTGCGGCCCTGCGACTGGATGTGGCCGAGCGGATAGCGCGAAATTGCGCCGCCGAAATAGAAATCGTTGATCGCCACCGTCTTCTGGAACACGGTGTCGTTCGGCCGGAACGGGTGGAACCCCTGCATCATCGTCGCGAGGTGCGCCATGTAGCGGCGCCCGACCAGGCCGGACGTGTTCGCGAGACCGTCCGGGTGCTCAGCGGTTGCCGAGCGCAGCAGCAGCGCGGCGGAATTGGCCGCGCCGCAGGCCGCGACGACGATCGGCGCTCGTACCTGCACCAACTCGCCATCACGCTCGAGCTCGACGGCGACAACGCGTCGCCCGGGCCCGTCGGTCATGAGCCGCCGTGCGAGCGTCCCCGTCCACAGCGTGACGTTGTCGTACCCAAGCGCCGGATCGACGCAGCAGACTTCCGAATCGCTCTTCGCCCCCATCTTGCACGGGAACGAGTTGCAGGTATCGCAGAGGATGCACCCGCCGGCGGCGCCAGGGTCGATCAGCCCCAGCGGCAGCGATGAGGGGTGCAGTCCGATGCGGCGCATCCGATCGACGAGCTTCTGCATCCCCGCCGCATGCGGCACCGCGGGATACGGGAACGGGCCGCGGGCTGGTTCGGTCGGGTCTTCGCCAGCCTTGCCGCGGACGCGATACAACTCCTCGGCGCGATCGTAGTACGGCGCGAGCGTGTCGTAGTCGATCGGCCACGCCGGCGACACGCCCCCGGCGTGTTCCACTTCGCCGAAGTCCTCGCGCCGCAGGCGGAGCAGCACGCTGCCCCAGAATTTCGTGTTGCCGCCGACGCCGTAGTGCATGTACGGCGTGAAGGGCTGGCCCTGCTCGTCCACCCACGTTTCCGTGGTGCGGTAGCGGAGGTCCTTCCAGACCGCTGCCGGATCCCAGTTCTGATCCTCGCGCGGCACCCGCTCGCCGCGCTCCACGACCAGGATGCGAGCACCCGTCGCCGCCATCGCGTGCAGCACCGTCGCGCCGCCGGCGCCGGTCCCGATGATGATCAGATCGAAGTCGTGCCCGCTCATCTTGGGAGGCTCGTGTAGATCTGATCCATCAACCGCTGGTCGTCGATGGCGCGCTCGAGGCTCATCTCCGGCGGCGCGCCGGTTCGAATGGCGTGCAAGAAATCACGGTACATCGCCCGGTAGCCGCGGATGTCGCGGAAGCCCGGCAGGTAAAGCCGCGGCCCACGCCGGCCGCGGACGAAGACGAAGACGCCGTTCGACTCGAACGAGATCACCCCGTCGCGCCCGAACAGCTTCGACAGCCGCAGGCCCTGGAAGAGCGACGGAATCTCCCGTGAGTAGTAGAGGGCGCCGACGGCGTCGTTGTCGAAGCGGAAGGCCACCATCATGCTCTTGGCGCGGCGGTCGGGCCCGTCACGCGAGACCGATGGCCGGAACCCGTGCGCGCTCACGATCGCCGGACCGAGGCTGCCGGCGAAGTGGAGCCAGTGGATGCCCTCTTCGAAAAACGCGTCGCCGCCGGCCATCGTCTCGTCGTTGCGCCAGTCGTCGGCGGTCTTCAGGCGGTGCGCGATGGTCGTGAAGTGCGCGAACACCATGTCGCCGATTGCCCGTTCGGCAATCAGCGTGCGCAGCCGGATGGCGAGCGGTTTGTAATGATCGTTCTCGCCGACCAGGACGACCCGCCCGGCGCGATCGCGGGCGGCGCAGACCGTCTCGTAGTCGGCCACGGTGAGGAACGCGGGCTTCTCGACGATCACGTGCTTGCCGGCCTCGAGCGCGCGCACCGTGAGATCGAGGTGGAAGCGCGGCGGCACGGCGATCACGATTGCGTGCACGCCGGGGTCGGCGATGGCCTCGAGGTAGTCGCCGTAACTGCGGCGCCCACCGAATCGGCGGCAGTACGCCTCGGCCCGGGCACGGTCGCGACTCGCGTAACTCGCCACCACTGCCCCGTCAAGCGCCCGCAAATGCCGGCTATGTACGTCGGTGATGAATCCGCAGCCGAGAAAAACGATGTGCAGGGGGCCCGACATGGAGGCGACTGACCGGCTGGGCAGGGTCAAACCGGGCAAGGCTGTGGAAATTATAGCGGGTCACCTGACTTATCCCCACAGCTCACTTGCGTGCGCAGGCCATCTGCTCGAACTCCCCGCGCTCGTGCCGGTTCCGGTCGGATCAACGGGCCGATCGATCCACCACTCGCGTGAACTGAGGGGTTAGAATTACAGCATTGAAATGCGTCGATTACTGACGGCTCTGGTCTGCGTCTGGCTGGCGATTGGCGCGGCCCCCGAGGCCTCGGCGCAAGGCGCCCCGGCGGCGCTCACCATCCTGTCGCGCGATGGCCGCCGTCCCCTGCCGATCACCGTCATCAACAACCAGGAATACGTCGCCGTCGACGACCTGGCCGCGCCGTTTGGCACGACCGCGCGCGACGCCGCCGGCGGGCTCACCATCACGGCGCGCGGCCGGACGATCCTCGTCACCGCGGATCAGGCCGTGGTATCGGCCGCAGGCCGGCTCGTTTCGCTGCCGGCTCCGGCGCTCAAACGCGACAACCGCTGGCTCGTCCCCGTCGATTTCCTGCCCCGGGCGCTGGGTGTCGTGATCGACACGAGGCTGGACTGGCGCCGCTCATCGCGGCTGCTGGTGGTCGGCGACCTGCGGGTGCCGCGGGTCGTCGCCCGTATCGAGGCCGGCAGTACGGGGACGTCGCTGAACTTCGAGATCTCGCCGGTGGCGACGGCGAAGGTGGCCGCGGAGGGCGGCCGCATCCTGGTCCAGTTCGACGCCGACGCGATCGACCTGCTCGTTCCAAACGTCCCGCCGCAGCCATTCCTCTCGGCGGTCACGCTCGCAGAGAACGGCACCACCGTGCAGGTTGTTCCCGGGCCGCGCTTCGGCTCGTACCGCGCCTCGACCATGCAGCCTGACGCCGGCTCGTCTCGCCTGACACTGGAACTGATGCCGAGCACGACCGAGCTGGGGGGGGCCGCAGCTGCCGCGACACCGCCGCCGGCGGCGCCGCCACCGGTGGATCTGCGCGCGTCTCTGCCGCCATCACCGGCAGGCGCCATCCGCACCGTGGTGCTCGATCCGGGACATGGCGGCGACGAGCTCGGCGCGCAGGGGCCCCGCGGGTCGCTCGAGAAGGACATCACGCTGTCGGTCGCGCGCCGGCTGCGCACGTTGATCGAGAGCCGGCTCGGCATCCGCGTGTTTCTCACCCGTGAAGACGATCGCACGGTGCCGCACGACGACCGGTCGGCGTTCGCGAACAACCACCAGGCCGACCTGTTCATCAGCATTCACGCCAACGCGGCCGTGCGGCCGAACGTCAAGGGCGCGGAGGTCTACTATCTGAGTGTCGAACGCGCCGACGCGGAAGCGCGGAAGCGCGCCGAAGACGCCGGCGTCACCCTGCCGGCCCTCGGCGGCGGCACGCGCGCCATCGACCTGATCCTCTGGGAGACCGCGCAGGCCCGCTATCTCGAACAGTCGGCGACGCTGGCCAACGCCATCGAAGGCAGCCTCCGGGCCCGGGTCGGGATGAGCGCACGGGCCATTCAGCAGGCACCGTTCCGTGTGCTCGTAGGCGCGAACATGCCGGCGGCGCTGGTCGAGATGGGCTACGTCTCGAATCCCGAGCAGGAGCAGCAGCTCACCTCCGCCGACTATCAGGCCCGCATCGCCGAGGCGCTGCTCGACGCGATCGTGAAGTTCCGCGCCCAGCTGGAACGCACGGCCCAGTGATGTCGCGTCGCGCGCTGATCGGTGTGGCCGCGGTGCTGGCGGCCGGCGTGTTCGGCTGGATCGTGATGTCGGCGCTCGGCCGACTGCTGAGCACACCGGCGGCGCCGCCGCCCGATGTCGCTACCGAAACCCCGGCCGTAGCGCCGCCCGCGACCACCGAACCGGCAGCCGGGCCGCGCATCAAGGCCACCTTGTTTTTCGCCTCCGCCGATGCCCAGCGGCTGGTCGGCGTGCAGCAGGACGTCCCGCTAGCCGAGGGCCCGGTAGCGCAGGCCCGCGCCCTGGTGAACGCGCTGCTCACATCAACTCCTCCCGATGGGCTCGCCTCCACGATTCCGGAAGGCACCACGCTTCGAGGCGTCTACCTGTCGGATCAGCACGAGCTGTTCGTCGATCTCGACGAGACCGTGCGCAGCAAGCATCGCGGCGGCTCCACCCAGGAGCTGCTGACCGTCTACACTCTGGTCAACACCCTGACGGTGAACCTCTCGACTATTGGCGCGGTGCAGATCCTGATCGAAGGACGCGAGGCCGACACACTCGCGGGCCATGTGGACTTGCGGCGGCCGTTGCGGAAAAATGAAGCGTTGATCGCCCCCTCGGAGCCTCCCCAGAGCCCCTCATGATGCGACAGTACGATCGTGGCCCCGGCGAGCTGCGCCCTACCCAGATCACGCCGCACTACCTGCTGCACGCCGAAGGCTCGGTCCTGATCGAGGTCGGTCAGACGCGCGTCATCTGCGCTGCGAGCATCGAGGATCGCGTGCCGCCGTTTCTTCGCGGCACCGGCAAGGGCTGGGTCACGGCCGAATACGGCATGCTGCCGCGCGCGACGACGACGCGCTCGACGCGCGAGGCGTCGAGCGGCAAGGTCGGCGGCCGGACCATGGAGATTCAGCGGCTGATCGGCCGGTCGATGCGGACGGTCGTCAAGTTGAACGAACTGGGAGAGCGGACCGTCTGGCTGGACTGCGACGTCATCCAGGCCGACGGGGGGACACGCACCGCGTCCATCACCGGCGCATTCGTCGCGCTCGCGCTTGCCTGCCAGCGGCTCAAGGAGACCGAGATCCTGCGCTCCATCCCGATCTCCGACTACGTCGCCGCCACCAGCGTCGGCATCGTCGGCGGGATGCCGCTGCTCGACCTCGCCTACGAAGAGGATTCGAAGGCCGACGTGGACATGAACATCGTCAAGACCGGCGACGGGCGCTACATCGAGGTGCAGGGGACGGCGGAATCGGAGCCGTTCGATCGCGACGCGCTGGCCGGACTGCTCGAGCTCGCCGACGCGGGCATCGCGCGCCTGATCGAGAAGCAGCGCGAGATCGTCGGCCCGATCCTCGGCCGATGAAGCTGCTCGTCGCCACCACCAACCAGCACAAGCTTCGAGAGATCGCGCCGCTCCTCGCCGGTGCGGATCTGGATCTGGTCACGCTGTCCGATATCGACCCGGTTCCGGAGCCGGAGGAGGCAGGCGCGACCTTCTGGGAGAACGCACGTCTGAAGGCGCTCGCCTACGCGCGCGCGACCGGGTTGGTCACGGTGGCCGAAGACTCGGGCCTGGTCGTGGAGGCGCTCGGCGGCGAGCCCGGCGTACGATCGGCGCGTTTCCTCGGGACGAATGTCAGCTACCCGGCCCGCTTCGACGAGATCTACCGGCGCCTGGCCACCGTTCCCGGCAAGCGCCACGCCGCGTGCTTCGTCACGGCTCTGGTGATGGCGGACGGCGGGTCAATCGTCTACGAGACCGAATCGCGCATCGAAGGCGTCATCGCGCCGCGGCCAGCCGGCAGCCACGGTTTTGGCTACGACCCGATATTTCTCTATCCGCCGCTGGCCAGGACGACAGCGGAGATGACATCGGAGGAGAAGGCCGCCGTCTCCCACCGCGCCCGCGCATTTCGCGACCTTCGCCGGGCGTTGGCCACAGACCGGGTTGCTATACTCAAGGGCTGAATGCTGCAGGAGGAGCGGTCCGAACGGAGCCGGGCGGCGCTGCTCGAGGCGGCCCTGACGTTGTTCTCGCGACAGGGCTACCGCGCGACCAGCGTTCGCGACATCGCCGAAAGCGCCAGGACCTCGACCGGCAGCGTCTACCACCACTTCCGCGACAAGGAGACGATCTTCCAGACCCTGCTCGAGCAGTTCTGGGAGGCATCGTCCGCGCCGGACTTTCCGCTCAATCGCATCTTCGAGGAGGGCGCGTTCCCCGACGATCTGCCGGCCATCGGCCGCGCCGCGCAGGAGATGGTCGCGAACTGGCGCCCCTACGTCGCGCTGATCTACGTGGACGTGGTGGAGTTCGAGGGCCGGCACATCCACCGCTTCTACGCCAACCTCGCCGGACGGTTCCAGGAGTTCCTGTCGCGCCGGCCCGATTTGCGTATCCCGGATCGCATGCGCGACGGCATCCCGCCGGAACTGGCCATGATGCTCACCACCCGCATCTACATGTACTACTTCGTCGTCGAAACGCTCTTCGGGGTCCCGAACCACTACGGGCTGAACAGCGAAGACGCGACCAAGCTGATTGCCGACGTTCTGACTGGAGGAATACTCAAGAGTGGGGGCTGAGACGTCAGCGGCGCCTTACTTATCGCTCTGACGCCGCGCAAGCTCACGCAGTTCATATTCGAGCGTCTGCTCCATTCCCTCTCGCAGCGACCGCGCCGCAAAGCCCAGCTCGCGGACGGCTTTCTCGTTGGATCCCAGATACGTGACGCCGGCGATCACCCGCAGCGCTTCCGGCGTGAGGGCGGGCGGCAGGTCCACGAGCCGCTGCACGACGCTCATCGCTGCGGCCGTGGCCTTCATCGTGCGCGGACCGGGATGCAGCAGCGGCTTCGGCACCTTTGCGAGGGTCGCGATCAGATCGAAGGCTTCCTCGAAGGTGTGCCGCGGGCCGGTGATGATGTAGGGCTCGCCGGCGGTCCCCCGCTCCATCGCCAGGATGTGACCGCGGGCGGTGTCCTCGACATGTCCCCAGCAGAACGCGGTTCGCCGCGGTGTCGCGGGCAGGCGCTTGCGGAGCAGGTCCACGAGCGCAGTGTGCATTCCGCTGGTATCGCCCGGACCGTAGATGACGCCAGGCTGCACGATGACCAACGGCAGCCCCTGATTCATCATCGGCAGCGCCACCTGGTAGTGCGCGAGCCATTTCGTGCGGTCGTACTCGCTGAGGTGCGGTCCGTCGTAGCGATAGCGCTCGTCCGGCATCGCTCCCCTGGTGTCGGAGAAGACGGCGACGCTGCTGGTGTAGACGCCCCTGGACACGCCGAGCTCGCGCATCACGTCCAGGACGTTGCGCGTGCCGCCGACGTTGATGCGCTCGGCCTCCCCCGACGGCACGCCGACCTTGTACCAGGCGGCACAGTGGAACATCCCGTCGACGCCGCGCATCGGCTCGACCAGGCTGTCGCGATCGGTGATGTCTCCCTGGTGCAGCTCGACGCCCAGGGTCCGGAGAATGCCGGCGCGAGCCGGGTCCCGAATCAGCGCCACCACCCGGTGGCCCCGGCTGATCAACTGCTTGGTCAGTTCGCCGCCCAGGAACCCGGTGGCCCCGGTGACGAAATAGCGGCCCATGCTCAGATAGAATAAACGCTCGGGTCGGGGCGTGGCTCAGCCTGGTAGAGCGCCCGCTTTGGGAGCGGGATGTCGCTGGTTCGAATCCAGTCGCCCCGACCAGTTTCCCAGTCCGGCTTCCCGCCGTGGCGCCCGTCCCTCCTCAACCCGTCGAGCACACCTCGCTTCTCGTCATCGGCGCAGGCCCGTACGGCGTGGCGACAGCCGCCTGCGCCCGTGCGCGAGGCATCGACACGGTGATCGTCGGAAAGCCGATGGCGCTCTGGCGCGACCACATGCCGGCCGGCATGTTCCTGCGATCGGGACCAGACTGGCACCTCGACGCGGCCGACGTCCACACCTTTGCCGCGTTCCTCGAGGAGCGGCGCACGCCGTGGGCCGCGGTCGACCCTGTGCCGATTGCCACCTTCCTCGAATACGCCGACTGGTTCATCGCGCAGAAGTCGCTCGCCATCCGCGATGATCGCGTGACGCGCCTGACCCGCGCCGGCGGCCGATTCGAGGCCGAGCTCGCCAGCGGCGCGCAGGTGATTGCCGAGCGTGTCGTGTCGGCTACCGGCATCGCGCGCTTCAAGCGCCTTCCGGACTGGGCGGCGACGCTGCCTGACGGCCTGGCCGTTCACACCTGTGACCTCGTCGACTTCGAGTCAACACGCGGCCAGCGTCTCTTGATCGTCGGCGGCCGTCAGAGTGCGTACGAGTGGGCGGCGCTGGCCTCGGATCACGGGGCCGCCCGGATCGACGTCGTCCATCGCCATCCCACGCCTCGGTTCGAGAAAGTCAGCTGGCGCTTCGTCGATCCATACATCGAGCAGACACTTTCCGAGCGGGGCTGGTGGAGGCGGCTCTCCGCGGAACGGCGGCAGTCGATTGCCCGCGAGTTCTGGGAGGTCGGCCGCCTCACGCTCGAGGCATGGCTGACGCCGCGGCTGCCGCCAGAGCGGGTCATCCGCCGCCCTGAGACGTTCGTGTCGAGAGTCGTCGCCGCGGGAGCGCGCAGCATCACGGTTGCGCTCTCGACCGGTGAGCAGCTGGAAACCGATGGCATCGTCTTCGCGACGGGCTACGAGCCGAAGCTCGCGAACCTGACTTATCTGGCGCCGGTCGTAGATGGTGTCGTGCAACGGGATGACTTTCCTCTGCTCGACGAGGACTTTCAATCGACGATAGCCGGGTTGTACTTCACCGGCTTCGCGGCGACGAGGGACTTCGGTCCCTTCTTCGGATTCACCAGGGGCTGCCCCGCCGCGGCGTCGATCCTCGTAAGGGCGCTGCTCCGCGCTTCCTGAGCAGTCGTTCCTGCGCATTTCGTCTCGAAGACACCAGGTGATTCGTCACCGAGGCCATCCCACTCTTTCCGATCGCGCGCGAGTCACATACACTCGTCGCCCTATGTCTTGGCGAACTCTTGCTGTTGCCAGCTTGTTAACACTCTCGTTGGGCGCACCGCTCACCGCCAGCGTCACCGTTCCCGCCGAAATCAGCGCCCTCGTCGCCGACGCGCAGGTCATCGCACACGGCCGCATCGTCAGCCTCGAAGGGCGCGAAAGCGGCGACGGGCTCGGAATCGAAACGGTGGTGACGCTCGAGGTCGAGTCGTACTTCAAGGGCAATCTTGGCCGCGAGCTCACCTTTGCCGTCCTCGGCGGACAGCTCGGCCGGTATCGCAGTGTCGTGTCCGGGGCGCCGCGGTTCGCGCCCGGAGAAGAGGTCGTTCTCTTCCTCGGCGCTCACCCTCCCGCAATACCGCGCCTCGTGCGGCTGGGCCAGGGTTCTTTCCGTGTGTCGGTCGATTCGCGCACCGGCGCCAAGAGCATCCGCCGGCAGCCGCTCGCCGGAGAAGCTGGCAGCTGGCAACGCGTTCAGCGCGGCACTGGCCCGGCCGACGGCTTGTCGCTCGAGGCGTTCGGCGCGATGGTGCGCACGGCAGTGGAGAAGGCGCGATGACCCGCCGATCCCTCGTCTGCATCTGGGCCACGCTGCTGTTCGTGATCGCGAGCCTGCAACCCAGCCAGGCGTACTTGCGGCAGTCGGACCTCAACGGCAGCCAGCGCGTGTTCGTCACGTGGGCGAACGGCCGCATCCCCTACTTCGTGTCCGATCAGCCGGTTCCCGGGGTAAGCGTTGACGCGCTCGAAGCGGCCTTGCAGCGGGCCACCAGCAGCTGGCATGCGGCGCCGGGCTCGACGATGACGTTCGACTACCAGGGACGGACGTCGGCGCGGCCGCTGGTGATCGACGGGCGCAACAGCGATCGGGTTCCTCTCTCACCCCGAGCTCGAGGGCGTGCTGGGCGTGACGGCCACGATCGTCGATTCGGTCACCGGCGAGGTCGTCGAGTCGGACATGTTCTTCAACTCTGCTGCCGAGTGGTCGGTGGCCGGCAACGGCGAAGAGAATCGCTTCGACCTCGAGTCGATCGCGCTTCACGAGCTCGGACACATGCTCGGCCTCAATCATTCGGCACTTGGGTATTTTGAGGTCACGGCTGGCGATGCCCGCCTGGCCGCGGCCGAAGCGGTGATGTTCCCCTTCGCATTCGATCCCGGCACAATCGCCGGGCGGCAGCTCAAGGCCGACGACATCGCCGGTGCCGCCGAAATCTACCCGGATGCCAATCACCGTGCCGACACCGGCGCAATCCGGGCGCATGTGCAGTTCGAGGGGCGCAACGCCTTCGGCGTGCACGTCATGGCCTTCAACCCCGTCAGCGGTGAAATGGTCGCGGGCTTCGTGCTCGAGAATGGCGATGCGCTCATCACCGGACTCTCACCAGGCCCATACCTGCTGCGCGTCGAACCAGTGGACGATGACGCCGTCAGCAGCTACTTCGACGAGCCACCGGTGGTCGATCTCGGCTTCAGGAACGCGTTCGCCGACCGTCTGGTCAACGTGCAACGCGGCGCGACCGCCGAACCGGTCGAAATCGCGCTGGTGGCCCGATGAGCACGCGACCAGCCACACTCGCATTGCTGGCGCTGCTTTCCTCACCAATCGCGGCGATGGCGCAGAACGAGGCCGAGCCGCCAGTGCGTCCACCGGCTGTGGAAATAGGGGGCGGCATCGGTTGGTTCGGGCAGGCGGACGCGGGCACGCGCGATGCCACGATGACGGCCAATCAACCCGGCAACCCCGACCGTCTGAACTTCTTCAGTGCCACGGGGAAAACGCGGTCCGGGCCGACCGGTGTCGGGATCGTCGGAGTCAACTTCTCACGCCAATTCGGGGTGGAGGGCGGCTTCCAGTACGGCCGGCCGCGGCTGGTCATCGACATCGACGAGGACGTCGAGCACACGCCTGGCGTGAGCATCGAAGGCGACGCGTTCGATCAGTTCGTCGCCGAGGGGAATTTCATCTATCACTTCAACCAGGCGCGCTTCGACAATCGGCGCACGGTGCCGTTCGTGCTCGCCGGGGTCGGCGCCCTCCGTCAGAAGACCGACGATGGCAACACCGAGAACGGCACCATTTACCAGGCCGGCCTCGGTTTCAAGTGGTTCTCCGGCATCTCCAGCCGCGGACGTGCGGGAGGCCCCGGCATGCGGCTCGACGTCCGTTACGTGTTCCGCGACGGCGGCCTGGACTTCGAGGAAGACGCCCGCCGGTCGTTCTTCACGTTCACGGCAACGGCAATGTTCGGCTTCTGAGTCCCGCGCCCACTGCGGCCGCACGATCCGGACTGCTTGTTTGCCGGCAACGCGGTACCGTGGACGCATGGATTACGACCTGAGCGATATTGACTGGGACCAGGTCGCCAGCGATCTCGACGCGCGTGGCTGGGCGCTCGTGCCCGGCCTGCTCGATGCCACAACCTGCGGAACGGTCGCGGCGTGGTACTCGGAGAGCAGTCGGTTCCGCAGCCGGATCGTGATGAGCCGCCACGGATTTGGCCGAGGCGAGTACCAGTATTTCGCGGACCCGCTCCCGCCTCTGGTTCAGTCGCTGCGCGAAGAGCTCTACGAGGGTCTGGTGGAAATCGCAAATCGATGGCACGAGCAGATCGGCCACGAAGAACGCTTTGCCGCGACGCACGACGAGTTCCGGCGGCGCTGTCACGCCGACGGCCAGACGAGGCCGACGCCGTTGCTGCTCCAGTACGAGCCGGCGACTACAACTGCCTGCACCAGGATCTTTACGGCGCGCACGTTTTTCCGATCCAGGTCGCGTGCCTGCTCTCGGCGCCGGCGCGAGACTTCGAGGGCGGCGAGTTCGTGCTGACCGAGCAGCGCCCCCGCATGCAGTCGCGCGCGCATGTCGTGCCCCTCGGACAGGGTGATGCGGTCGCCTTTGCCGTCAATCACCGCCCGGTCCAGGGCACGCGCGGCATCTACCGGGTCACGCTACGCCACGGCGTCAGCGAGATCCGAAGCGGCCGCCGCCACACACTCGGCGTGATCTTCCATGACGCTCGCTGAACCGCGGCTCGCGCTGGCAGGCTCCAGGCCAGGCTTCAGGCTTTAGGAAGAGTCTCGTGTCACACTGCATCCGTGATCTGAAGAACGCGAATGCAGCGGGACACGCGTCGGGCCTGAAGCCCGGAGCCTGAAGCCTGAAGCCTGACTCGCGCGGCGCGGTCACCGCGCGAAGATGACGCGCTCGCTTTGCAGATTGCGCGTGGTCATCCGGACCAGCACCATGGCCGCGGTCAGGACCATGAGGGCCGATGCCGCGAACAGCCATGGCGCGGGCGTCTTGCCCCCGAGCACTTCCACGGCAAGCAGATGCTGCCCAACAATCGGCATCGGATACATCCAGGGCTGGCTGGCGAATGGATAGACCGAGCTGAGGACGGCCGGCGCGGTCGTGGCCATCACCAGGTACCCCATATAGGTCTGCGCTTCCTTGAACGAGCGCGCGAACGTCGAGAGATAGAGCTGAATCGAGGTCGACAGCAGGCAGACCGGCAGGACCGCGGCCACCATCCACCCGACCTGGGCCGGCCCGAGACGAAATCGCAATCCGAGCTCCGCCATCGGGATGAAGCGAAGCAGCAGCAGGCACAGCGTGGTGGTGATCGCGACGCTCAGCGCCGCCGACAGGGCCGCGGCCAGCCACTTGCCGCCGACGATAACCCCGCGCGGCGCCGGGTTGACGAGCAGCGCTTCGAGCGAGCCGCGCTCACGCTCGCCGGCCGTCGAATCAGTGGCGATCTGCATGCCGCCGGTGAACGCGGCCAGCACGATGAACATCGGGATGAAGTTCAGGACCTGCGCCGCCCGCTGTTGAGCGCTCGACACCTCGAGCTCCTGCAGCTGCAGAGGCGTCACGACCATCGGGCTGACGCCGCGGCCGATCAGGCGCAGGGCCGCGACCTGGCTCGCGTAGCCCTGCAGCAGCGACCGGGCCCGTTGAACTTTCGGGCGCGTGGTGTTGCGCGAGCCATCAGAGACGACGCGAATCTCGACCGGCCGCGACGCGCTGAACTTCTTTTCGTAGTCCGCCGGGATGATGACGACCACGTCCTCCCTGCGCTCGCGCACTGCCGATTCCGGGTCTGCCGGGCCGGGGACAACCGTCGACCCCCTTCTGCTGGCGAAGCCAGTCGACCAGCGCCGGCGCATGCTCCATCCCGACAACCGGCAGCGTCAGGTCGCGAACTTCCCGCTGCCGGCCGGCAATCGCGTTGAGCATCACGCCGATCAGGATAGGGCCGAACAGCGAGCCCAGCAGCACCGAGTAGATCGCGCGCCGGTCACGAAACGCGTCGCGCAACTCCTTCCTGGTGACCACGAGCAGCTGGGTCGCGCGGCTCATCGCACCTCCTGGCGCTCGAGCCCGACCAGCGCGACGAACGCGTCTTCCAGGCTTTGGTGTCCGGTGTGCTCGCGGAGCGCGTCGGGCGTGCCGGCCGCCACCACCCGGCCGTGCGCCAGAACCACGATGGTGTCGCACAGCGCGGACACTTCCTGCATGACGTGGCTGGAGAAGATCACGGTCCGTCCTTCAGCCCGCAGCCGCCGGATGATGTCGCGGACGGCTCGGGTGCTCATCACGTCTAGCCCGTTGGTCGGCTCGTCGAGCAGGACGTTTGTCGGATCGTGGACGAGCGCGCGGGCAATGGCCACCTTCGTCCGCTCGCCGTGCGAGAACCCGGCGGTCCGCCGGTCCGCGATGTCGCGCATGTCGAGGCGTTCGAGCAGCCGATCGGCATGGGCGCCCAGCTCACCCCCGGTCAGCCCGTGCAGCTCGCCGAAGTAATGGATGTGCTCACGCGCCGTCAGGCGCGGGTAGAGGCCGGAAAGGTCGGGCAGCACGCCGAGCCGCCGCTGCGCGCCCAGCGGGTCCGCCACCGCGTCCACATCGTCCACGAGGATGCGGCCCGCGTCCGGCCGCATCAGGCCATAGAGCATCCGCAGCGTGGTCGTCTTACCCGCGCCGTTCGGCCCGAGCAGGCCCGTTACCGCGCCGTCGGGCGCCTCGAAGCTCACGTCGTCCACCGCGACGACGTGGCCAAACTGCTTGTGGAGGTGTTCGACCCGGATCATCGGCTACCGCCTCCGGACGTGGCAGCGGCGCTCGCGCCGGCGGGCGTGAGGAAGAACGGGGGACGCTTGATGCTGCTGAGGCACGAGGTGTCCAGTCCCTCCGCGTCTCCGTGCTGGATGAAGTCGCTGATGATGCGCTGACCGCACCCGGTGTTCACGACGCCGTGGCCGGTGAAGGGCGCGGTCAGTTTCGTGGCATGCCTCAATTCCCCCGCGACGAGCTCGCCCCAGGCAGGCGGCGTGATCGGATCGACGTCGCCCGACAGGATCAGCGCTGGAACGTTCGATCGCACCGGCTCGTAGAAGTCGGCCGGCAACTCGCCGCGCGGCCAGAACTCGCAGGCCTTGAGCTGAGACGTCAGGAGGCGGTGACCGAACAGCGTACCGGCCGAGACACGCTCCATCTCGCCGGGCGCGATCCGCGGCGCGTCCTCGGCGCAGACCACTGACAGCTGCATGCCGAGGCTGATGCTGCCGGCGTTTGCGTCGGTTGCCATCGCCAGCGCGAACATGCCCTGAAAATCGTCCTGTTCGGCGCGGACCAGCAGCTCCGGGACCATCGACGAGGTGAACGGCGAGTAGAGCGCGCCGAACACCAGGTTGGCCAGGAGCGACGCGTCCACCGTCACCGTTTCGGGGACGCCGCGCCGCGGGTGAACGACGCGGACCGTCGGCGGCGAGGCGTCGAGACGCGCAAACAGCCGTCGGACCCGCTCGCCGAGATTCGGGTATTTCGCGGCACAGCGCCCCGTCGGCAGCGCAATCGGCAATCAATCGATCGACCGCTCGCTGCGCATCGCGCGGGACGTTCAGCGGTAACCGCATGTCGGGCGGGGCGACGCCGTCGAGCACGATCGTGCGCACGCGGTCGCCGTGCTGCCGCAGGTAGACGAGGCCGGCGCGCGTCCCGTACGACCCGCCGTAGATGTTGACCCGCTCGTAGCCGAGATGCGGCGCGGACCTCGTCCAGATCGTCCATCGCGATCGGCGTGGTGTAGAAACGCGGGTCGGCGTCGTAGCCGTCGAGGCAGCGGCGCAGGCGCGCCAGCCCCGTCTCATCCGGCTCGTTGAGCGAGGCAAGTGAATCGTCCTCGCTCGTGCACTCGAGCGGTCCGGAGTCGCCGGTGCCGCGCTGATCGACGAGCACGATGTCCCGCTGGTTCTGGAGCGACGAGAACAGTTCCCGAGCCTGCCGCGCGAGCTTCGCCGCGCCCTGACCGGGCCCTCCAGCCAGGAACATCAGCGGGTCCGGCTTCGGATCGTTGCTGAGCGCGGGCCAGACCACGATCTTCAGCGAAATCGTCCGGCCCGATCTCGCCTGCCGGTTCTCGAACACTTTCAATCGGCCGCACAACGCGTCGGTCGGCCCCTGTTCGCTGGTACACGGCGACAGGACGGAGTTGACGGTGTGGCCCGATGACGACTGGCAGGCCGCCAGCGCCGGCAACAGGACCGCGGCAAGAACGGCGCGGATGCCTGCGCCCCACGAGCAATGCACGAAGCAATTTTAACCGGCTGCGATGGCGTACGACAGCTTGAACCCATGTGCAGTTTACGGCGATCCGTGTAGTACATTGCCCCCGCCCGAAGGAGGATCGATGCGTACACGACCGGCCCGCGCGGGGATGTTGCCCGCGCTCTTGACTGCCCTGCTTGCCGCCACGGTGGCGGCCGATGGACAGGCACCAGCGCGCCAGGGCTCGGCTCGCCGCGCCTGCACCCGACCTCTACGCCGGGCTGACCTTCCGAAATATCGGTCCCTCTGTGATGGGCGGACGCATCGACGACCTGGCGGTGCTCGAGTCGAACCCGGCGGTGTTCTACGTCGGCGCCGCCACCGGCGGCCTGTGGCGAACCACCAACAACGGCACCACGTGGGAAGTGCTCTTCGACGACATCGATGACGTCGTCTCGATCGGCGATATCGCCATTCCGCCCAACGACGCAAACACGATCTGGGTCGGATCGGGCGAGAACAACAATCGCCAGAGCACCTCGTGGGGGAACGGCGTCTACAAGTCCACCGACGCGGGTCACACCTGGAAGCTGATGGGCCTGGGCAACTCTCGAATCGATCGGCCGCATCATCGTCGATCCCGTCGATCACGACGTCGTCTATGTGGCGGCGCTTGGGAGCGTCTTCGGCCCGAGCAAAGAACGCGGTGTGTACAAGACCACCGACGGCGGGCTCACCTGGAGCAACGTGCTCTTCGTGAACGAGGACACCGGCGCGACCGAGCTGGTGATGGATCCCGCCAACAACAAGGTGCTCTACGCCGCCACCTATCAGCGCCGGCGCGCGACGTGGGGATTCAATGGCGGTGGGCCGGGAAGCGCCATCTACAAATCCTCCGACGCCGGCCGGACCTGGACGAAGCTCACCAAGGGCATCCCGACCGGGCCGCTCGGCCGCATCGGCCTCGACGTCTATCGCGCCAACCCGAACGTTGTCTACGCGCGGATCGAGCACGAGAAAGAGAGCGGCGTCTATCGCTCCGACGATGCCGGCTTGTCGTGGCGGAAGATGTCGAGCCTCAACCCGAGGCCGATGTACTTCAGCCAGATCCGGATCGACCCGAGGAACGACCTGCGGATTTACGTGCTCGGCGTCGAGCTCCACCTCTCGGATGACGGCGGCAAGACATTCATCGACAACGGCGCGCTGCACTCCGACCATCACGCGATGTGGATCGATCCGAACAATCCCAACCACATCATCGATGGAAACGACGGCGGGGTTGGAATCAGCTACGACAAGGGCGCGAACTGGGAGGCGGTCACGAACATGGACCTCGGCCAGTTCTACCACGTCGCCTACGACATGCAGACGCCGTATCACGTCTGCGGCGGCCTCCAGGACAACTACACGTGGTGCGGCCCGAGCGCGGTCCGCAGCCGTTCCGGGATCGGCATCGACGACTGGCGCCAGATTCAGGGCGGCGACGGCTTCGATGCCGCGATGGACCCTCGTGACGGACGCACCGTCTACGCGGAATCTCAGGATGGCAACATCGTCCGGGTCGATCGGCTCACCGGCGAGCGCAAGTCGATCCGCCCGGTGGCGGCGCGCGGAGAGCCGCCGCTGCGCTGGAACTGGAACACGCCGATCGTGCTGTCCGCGCACAGCGCCGACACCATCTACGTCGGCGCGAACAAGGTGTTCAAGTCCACCGATCGCGGCCAGAACTGGGCGGCGATCAGCCCGGACCTCACACAGAACACGGATCGCGAAACGCTGAGCCTGATGGGCCAGGGCGCCAAGGAGATCACGATTGCGAAGAACGACGGGGTGCAGTCGTATGGGAACCTCGTGCAGCTCGTCGAGTCGCCGAAGCAGGCGGGCGTGCTCTACGCCGGGTCCGACGATGGCACCGTCTACATGACAAAGGACGACGGCAAGAGCTGGACGAACATCACGAACAAGTTTCCCAACCTGCCCAAGGACGCATACGTGTCGCGGCTCGCGGCGTCCACGCACGAAGTCGCGACGGTGTATGCCACGTTCGACAACCATCGCAACGACGACTACGGCACCTTTGTCTACGCGAGCGCCGATGGCGGCAACACCTTCCGCTCGATCGGCGAAGGCATCCCCAAGGGACACACGGTGACTTCGCTGGCCGAGGATCCGAAGAACCCGAGCGTTCTCTATACCGGGACTGAGTTCGGCTTGTTCGTGAGCCTCGATCGCGGCGGGCGCTGGGAGCGATTCCGGAGCGGCCTGCCGACCGTGCCGATCCACGAGATCGTGTTCCACCCGCGCGACAACGACATGATCATCGCCACGCACGGCCGCAGCATCTGGATCCTGGACGATGCCACGCCGGTGCAGCACCTGTCGGAAGCGCAGAAGTCGCCGGCGTTCCTGTTCGACCTTCGTCCGGCGATGCAGTTCAACCCGAGCAACGATCGCGGGTTCCTGGCCGACCGCGGCTTCTGGGGCAAGAACCCGACCTACGGGGCGCCGATCAGCTACTACCTCGCGACGCCGGCGGAGAGCGTGGCGATTCGCATTCGCGATGCCCAGGGAACGCAGGTGCGCGAGCTCACCGGCAACGCCACACGCGGAGCGCGCGCGGCCGGCGTCAATCGCGTCTACTGGGATCTTCGGCACGAGCCGCTGCCGGCGCCGGAAACCCCGCCGGGTCAGGGTGGCGGCGGGGGCGGCGGTCCGTTCGGTGCCAGCGCCCTGCAGGGGCCCAACGTACTGCCCGGCGAATACCGGGTGACTCTGGTCGTTGCCGGAAAGGAAGTGGCAACCAAGCCACTGCGCGTGTCCGGCGACACCGCGCTCCCGATGAGCGAGACCGAGCGTAAGACCTGGCACGACACGTCGATGTCGCTCCACCAGCTGCAACGCACGGCGAACGAAGCCGCCGAGGCGCTGACAATCCTCAGCGGCCAGATCACGACCGCTGAATCGCTGCTGAAGACCGCCGGTAACGCGCCCGCTGGAGGAAAGCAGCCGGTAGAGGATGCGGCCAAGCGCCTCGCCGACCTGCGTCGTCAACTCGGCACAGGCCAGGGCGGCGGAGGCGGCTTCGGCGGCCAGAATCAGAACCTGCGGGCTCGCGTCGGGCAGTTGAAAGGTCAGGTCGTGGGCTCCACGTCACCGCCGACTGCGATGCAGGTTCGCAGCGCCACCGAAGCGCGCGAGGATCTCACCAAGGTCGTGCAGGAGATCAACGATCTGATCGCCGCCGTGCCACAGCTCTACGACACACTCGGCGCCTCAGGTCTCAAACCCGCGGCGCTGAAGCCGGTCGCGATGCAGTGACGCGCGGTCGACTTTAGATTTGTAGACGAAAGACCTTTCGGAGGCAGACGATCCCGGGCGGCGGCCGCTGCCCGCGATCGTCTGGACCTGCTCGAAAGCGCGCAGTCCTGCGCGCGCACATCTCCACATCCCTCGCCTCTGCTGCACAGATCGTCGCGCGCGTTTCCTGCTGCGCGCATGGATGAGGCACGCCGGTTGCTCTACTGCCGCTCACTGCACCCTCCAGTCATCTGGGTGCGCGGTTCTTCACTGGAGCAAAACGTGGCCTCGACAATGACTCGACTGACCACCGCGGCGTGTGTAGCGACACTCATCGCCATCGCATCGGCCCTCGACATCCAGGCGCAGCTGCCCCAGGCTGTCGGCACGTGGAGCGTGCAGGGCACGATCGCCGAGCCGCGCGTCGGCGCCGCGTCGGTGGTGCTCGATGACGGCCGCACGCTGATCCTCGGCGGGCAGCGAGCCGACGGGAGCGTCACCGATAGCGTCATCGTCTACGACCCGGTGACGAATGGCACCGGCAGCGCCGGGCAGTTGTTCGCGCCGCGTGTGAACGCTGCGGCGGCACGCCTCGAGGATGGGCGGGTGGTCGTCTCGGGCGGCCAGGTCGGCGGCGCGCCGAGCGCCGACATCGAGATCTTCGACCCCGTGGCGGGCACTTCCACTTTCGCAGCGACGATGGCGGCGCCGCGCGCGTGGCATGCGGCGGCGCGCCTCTCCGACGATCGCGTGCTGATCGTCGGCGGCGCGACGACGGACGGATCGGCGCTGGCGACGGCAGAGATCTTCGATCCGGAGACGAGCAGCGTATCGCCAGCCGGGTCGATGACGACCGCGCGTATGGGGCTGTCAGCGACGACGTTGATCGAGGGCCGCGTGCTCATCGCTGGCGGCAATAGCGGCACGCAGGATCTGGCGACAGCCGAAATCTACGATCCGGCCTCGGGCGCGTTTCTAGCGGTGTCGACCTCGCTCGGCACGGCACGTGCCGGACACACGGCGCGTCCTCCTGCCGCACAACGCCGGCGTGCTGATCGCGGGCGGCACCGCGGCCGGAACGCGTCGTCACCGGCGTCTGACCTCTTCCTGCCGGCGATCTTCCCCGACCCGTATTCATGGGGCATGGGCGCTTCGCGCCGACCGGCGCGCTGACGACGCCGCGCGCGTTCGGCCTGAGCGGGCCGGCAGGCGACAACGGCTTTGCCTACGTCGCCGGCGGCGGCGCGCCGACACGGCGGAGAGCTATCGCTTCGCGACCATCAAGACGGACAAGGACGACTACTACCCGGGCGAGCCTGCGGTCATCACTGGGTCGGGATGGCAGCCGGGCGAGGCCGTGACGCTGATCTTCCAGGAGGATCCCGCGGTCCACGAGGATTATTCGTTTGCAGTCGAGGCCGATGCCCTTGGCAACATCGAATGGGATCACTGGTCACCGGAGGATCACGATCTCGGTGTCCGGTTCTATCTGACAGCCCAGGGTTCGCAATCGCGTGCCCAGACGACCTTCACCGACGCAAAGGCAACGCTGACCACGATCACCTCGGACATCAATCCCTCGGCAATTGGGCAGCAAGTCACCTTTACGGCGTCGGTGACGGAGACGACCGGCGGCGGTGGTGTTCCCGGCACGGTCGTCACCGTGGGCAGCGTCAACTTCCGCGAGGGCGGCAACAACTGCAACAACTCGGCGGCAGGGCGTTCATTCTTCGCGGTCACATCGAGAACACGCCGCGACCGTGCAATCGCAGTCGCGGCCAGGCAACCCACCAGGACCTCTCCTCGCCACCGGGGCCTCCAGAACGATCAGGGCCTGCTTCGGGGACGGGAGGGTCGACGGGGACCGGGAGCAACCGGCAGTCGTCACTTCGACGGGGCAACGACGTATAACGTGCGGTATCCGGCGTGACAGCAACGGGACAGTGATGCAGGATGCGCAATGCGGCCACCGACGAGTCGGCAACCGTGAACCCTCGGCAACCGCAACACGTACCGGCGACGTCACCGCGTCACGTCGTGTCGATCACGCGAACGGTGCTTCACCAACCAACCTGTCGTCGTAGCCTGGACGGTCAAGTTCACCGGGAACGTCAGGGCGTAAACGCCGTGACCGCAGGGGGCCGCCACCATTGGCACAGCCACGACGTCCGGCACGGTCACAGCCGGGGCCGCGAGCGTCGCCTACGCGTTGCCTGCGGGAGTGGCCCAGGGCAGTTATACGATCGAGGCCAGCTACAGCGGCGGATCTGGCGTCCCCGCGAGCTCAGGTACTGGCTCGCTCACGATCAACCGCAAGACAGTCACCGTGGTCACCCAGAATGCGAGCAAGATCTATGGCGCAGCGGATCCCTCGCCGCTCACCACCGCGAATCTGAGCGTGTTCCTGGCGGCGGACACCATCACGGCCACATTCAGCCGCACCGCGGGCAACACTGTCGGACCGTACTTCGACGGCGACGGCGTCAACAAGGTTACGACGCGATGGGGTGACCCCAACAATCGCCTTGGCAACTATGTCGTCACCAATGCCGGGGCCACCTTCACGCAAGTCGACACGGCAAGCCGGTCACGGTCACCGGCTCAGAATCACGGCGCCGAGCAGGACCTACACGCTCGAGGCTGACCCCACTCGACGGCCGACATCACCGCCGACCTCACCGTCTTACCGCGAGCAACAAGGTCTACGACGGCACCACCGCGGCGACCGTGCTCACCCGCTCGCTGACGGCGCGGTCGTCAGCGGCGACGCGGTCACGCTGACGGCGGCACCGCGACGTTCGACGACAAGAACGTCGGCACCGGCAAGACCGTCACGCTCACCGGCGTCGCCTCAGCGGCGCCGACGCGGGCAACTACACCCTCGACACGGTGGCGACACGACCGCCGACATCACCGCCTGCACGTCACCGGCGCGTCACCGCGAGCAACAAGGTCTACGACGGCACCACCGCGGCGACGGTGCTCACCCGCTCGCCGGGCGCGATCGTCAGCGGCGACGCGGTCACGCTCACGGCGGCACGGCGACGCTTCGCCGACAGGAACGTCGGCACCGGCAAGACCGTCACCCTGACCGGCGCGGCGCTGACCGGCGCCGACGCGGGCAACTACACGCTCGACACGTCGCGACGACGACCGCCGACATCACGGCCGTGCACGTCACCGGCAGCTTCACGGCGGCAACAAGGTCTACGACGGCACCACCTCGGCGACCGTCCTCACCCGCGCTCGCGGGACGATCGTCGGCGACGTCGTCACCCTCACCGGCGGCACCGCCAGCTTCGACACCAAGAACGTCGGCACCGGCAAGACGGTCACGCTCGCGGGCGCACGCTGACCGGCGCCGACGCCGGCAACTACATCCTCGACGCGGTCACGACGACCACCGCCGACATCACTGCCGTGCACGTCACCGGCAGCTTCACCGCGAGCAACAAGGTCTACGACGGCACCGACCGGCGCGACCGTACTCACCCGCTCGACCTGAGCGGTGCGTCGGCGGCGACGACGTCACGCTGACCGGCGGCACGCGCCACCTTCGCCGACAAGAACGTCGGAACGGCAAGACCGTCACCCTCACCGGTGCGACCCTGACCGGAACCGATGCCGGCAACTACGCCCTCGACACGGTCAGCGACGACGACCGCCGACATCACGGCGCTAGCACGTCACCGGCAGCTTCACCGCCGCGCAGCAAGGTCTACGACGGCACCACCGCGCGACGGTCCTGACCCGCTGCTCACCGGCGTCGCATCGGCGGCGACGTGGTCGCGCTCACCGGCGGCACCGCCACCTTCGCCACAAGAACGTCGGCACCGGCAAGACCGTGACCTGACCGGCGCGACCCTGACCGGCACCGACGCGGGCAACTACATGCTCGACGCCGTCGCGACGACCACCGCTGACATCACCGCCTGCACGTCACGGGCAGCTTCACCGCGAGCAACAAGGTCTACGACGGCACACGCGGCGCGGTGCTGACCCGTTCACCGGTGCGATCATCAGCGGCGACGTCGTCACGCTGACCGGCGGCACCGCGACCTTCGACACAAGAAGGTCGGCACCGGCAAGACCGTGACGCTGACCGGCGCGACTGACCGGCGCCGATGCCGGCAACTACATCCTCGACGCGGTCGCGACGACCACCGCCGATATCACCGCGTGCACGTCACCGGCAGCTTCACGGCGGGCAACAAGGTCTACGACGGCACCACCGCCGCGACGTGCTCACCCGCTCGCCACGGCGCCGTGATCGAGCGGCGACGTCGTCGCGCTGCGGCGGCACGGCCACGCTTCGTCACCAAGACCGGTCGGCACCGGCAAGACCGTCACCTGTCCGGCGCGACGCTGACCGGCACCGATGCCGGCAACTACATCCTCGACGCGGTCACGACGACCACCGCCGACATCACCGCCCTGCACGTCACTGGCAGCTTCACGGCGGCGAACAAGGTCTATGACGGCACGACGGCGCGACCGCCACACCCGCTGACCGGCGCCGATCACGGCGACCGTGCGCTCACCGGCGGGACGCGAGCTTCGCACAAGCAGTCGGCACCGGCAAGACCGTCACCCTCACCGGCGCGACGTCGGCACCGACGCCGGCAACTACATCCTCGACGGGGTCACGACCACCACGGCCGCATCACCGCCCAGCACATCGACCGGCAGCTTCACCGCCGCCAACAAGCCCTACGACGGCACGACTGCGGCAACCGTCCTCACCCGTTCGCCGGGCGCGGGATCAGCCGGTGACGCCGTGCGCTCACGGCGGCACCGCCACTTCGCACAAGGGGTCGGCACCGGCAAGACCGTCACCTGCCGGCGCGGCGCTGACCGGCGCCGATGCCGGCAACTACATCCTGGACGGCGTCGGCACGGCTACGGCCGACATCACTGCCTGCACGTCACCGGGACCTTCACCGCCGCCAATAAGCCCTACGACGGCACAACCGCGGCGACTGTCCTCACCCGGTCGCCGGGCGCCGTCATCAGCGGCGACGTGGTCGCCCTGACCGGCGGCACCGCGACCTTCGACACCAAGGCGGTCGGCACCGGCAAGACCGTCACCCTGTCCGGCGCGGCGTTGACCGGCGCCGATGCCGGCAACTACATCCTTGACGGCGTCGCCACGACCACGGCCGACATCACTGCCCTGCACGTCACCGGAAGCTTTACCGCCGCCAATAAGGCCTATGACGGCACGACTGATGCCACTATCCTCACCCGCTCGCCGGGCACCGTCATCAGCGGCGACGCCGTAGCACTCGCTGGTGGCACCGCCTCCTTCGACACCAAGGCGATCGGAATTGGGAAGACCGTGACCCTCACGGGCGCCAGCCTCGCGGGCGCTGACGCCGGCAACTACATCCTCGACGGCGTGGCGACGACCACAGCGAGCATTACCGCTCTGCACGTCACCGGCAGCTTCACCGCTGCTAACAAGGTCTACGATGGCACGACCGACGCGACCGTCGTCACCCGCTCGCCGGGGTCCGTCGTCAGCGGCGATGCGGTCGCACTCATTGGAGGCACCGCCAGCTTCGACAGCAAGGCCGTGGGTACCGGCAAGACGGTGACCCTCTCGGGCGCCAGCCTCGCGGGCGCTGACGCCGGCAACTACATCCTGGACGGCGTCACGACCACCACGGCGGACATCACGGCCCTCCACGTTACCGGTAGCTTCACCGCCGGCAATAAGCCGTATGACAGCACGACCGCGGCGACTGTCCTCACCCGCTCGCCAGGCGCGGTGCTCAGCGGCGATGCCGTCGCGCTGACCGGTGGCACGGCGACGTTTGACACCAAGGCCGTGGGTACCGCCAAGACCGTGACCCTGGCGGGTGCGACGTTGACCGGCGCTGATGCCGGCAACTACATCCTGGATGGCGTCGCGACAACCACCGCAGACATCACCGCCCTGCACGTCAGCGGCAGCTTCACCGCCGCCAATAAGCCCTATGACGGCACGACCGCGGCGAGCGTCCTCACCCGCTCGCCAGGCGCGGTCATCAGCGGCGACATCGTCGCGCTCAGCGGCGGAACCGCCACGTTCGACACCCAGGCTGCCGGGACCGGGAAGACCGTGAGCCTCACCGGCGCCACCCTCACCGGTGCCGACGCCGGCAACTACGTCCTGGATGGCGTCGCGACGACGACCGCCAATATCACGGCGCTGCATGTCACGGGCAGTTTCAGCGCCGACAACAAGTCTTATGACGGCGGCACCGCAGCAACCGTCCTCACCCGCTCGCCCGGGGCGTGATCAGCGGCGACGCGGTCGCCCTGTCTGGTGGCACCGCGACGTTCGATAGCAAGGCCGTCGGCACGGGCAAGACCGTGACCCTCGCCGGTGCGGCGCTCACGGGCACCGATGCCGGCAACTACATCCTCGATAGCGTAGCGACCGCCACGGCGAATATCACCGCCCTGCATATCACGGGCAGCTTCACCGCAGCGAGCAAGGTCTACGACGGCGGCACCGCCGCGACCGTGCTCACTCGCTCGCCGGTAGGTGTCATCGGCGGCGATGCGGTCGCACTCTATGGCGGCACGGCCGGTTTCGCCAACAAGAACGTCGGCACCGGCAAGACCGTCACCCTGACCGGCGCGACACTCACCGGCGCCGATGCGGGCAACTACGTGCTGGACAGCGTGAACACGACCACGGCAAACATCACGGCATCGCACGTGACCGACAGCTTCACGGCCTCGAACAAGGTCTACGACGGCAACACCTCGGCGACAGTCGCCACACGGTCACCAGGCGCGGTCGTCAGTGGCGACGTCGTGAGCCTGTCGGGCGGGACCGCCGCGTTTGGGAACAAGAACGTCGGGACCGGCAAGACGGTGACTCTCACCGGAGCCGTGCTGGCCGGAACTGATGCCGGCAACTACGCGCTCGACGGCGTCAACACGACGACCGCCAACATCACGCAGACGGGACTGACCGTCTCAGGTGTGACCGCCAACAACAAGCCGTTTGACGGCAACACAACTGCGACGCTCAACTTCTCGGGCGCGGCGCTGGTCGGCGTCATCTCGCCGGACGCAGTGACGCTCAATACCGGCAGCGCGACGGGGACGTTCCCGAGCGCCGAATGTCGGCAGCCCCTACACGTCACCATCGCGACCTGGCTCTTGCCGGCGCGACGCGGGCAACTACTCCTCACTCAGCCAACACCGCCGTGTTCACGCATTACGGCCTGGACGCTCTCGGGCTTCTTCCAGCCGGTCGGCATCCCGAACACCTTCCCCGGCGCGCCGGCGACGCCGCCCAACAGCGTATGGAACACGATCAAGGGGGGACAGGCGGTGCCGCTGAAGTTCGAGCTCTTCGCCAGCAACGGCGGGACCGAATTGACCAGCGTCACCGACGTCACGAGCTTCGCACTCGCAGCGCTCCCCTGCTCGGCCGGACTCGAGGATCCGGTGGACCCGGATTTCACCACCACCGGCTCGACCGTGCTGCGCTACACCGACGGTCAGTTCATCGTGAACTGGGACTCGCCGAAGGGCGCGAACAAGTGCTTCCGGGTTACGATGACCGCGCGCGACGGCTCACAGCTCAGCACGTTCTTCAAAACGAAGTAGGAAGGAGGTGCAGGGGTGCAGTGGGTGCAAGGGTGCAGGCGCATGCCCTGGCCCTGCACTCAGCCCCTGCCCTCAGTGCCCGGTCGGCTGACGCCCGGCGCCGGCTGCTCACCGCCGCGCCGGCACGTTCACCGTCCAGGGCCGCCGCGGTGCTAACGTGCGGCGACGGCCCGCCCGAGCTTGATCATCTCGTCACCTGACGGACCGTTGCCGAGCAGCGCGAGGAACCCTTCCTTGACCCGCTGCTGCACGTCCTGGGGGCTCGCCGTCAGCATGTTCGGAATCTTGACGCGCTTGGACTCGGCGAGCACCTTCTGCGTGCCCACTTCGGCGCCGGCCCGATCGCCGCCGAGCGCTTGGGTCAGGCTGCCGATGCCGCAGGCCAGCACCGAGAAGTTCTTCAGGTCCGCAACTTGCCCCGCGGCCGCCACTGCGGCAGGATCTTCCAGCATCAGCATCGCCACGACGGTGCCGCTCGGGTTCGACGGCGACCAGACGTTGGCCTTCGCCTCCCGGAAGAACCCCAGTGCCGTCTTCGCTTCCTCGACCGATCGGATGTGCGGCAGCGTCACGCCATCGGCGCCGGCAGCCAGCACTTCCGTCACTCGTGTCCGAGTCGCCTCCACGCCGTCACGCTCGATCGTCGGAATCCGAACCAGCAGCGTCTTGCGGGCGCCGGTGCCGCTCTTCAGCCCGGCCGCTATCGCCTTCACCGCTTCGAGGTCGTAGCTCCCCTCCAGGTTCAGGAACACGAAATCGAGCAGCGGGTTGGCGGCCAGCTTCGCGCCGCCCTCCTTCGTATAGATCCCCTTTGGCGGCGGCTGCCCGCGCTCGAAGCGCTGCGGGTTCTCGTTGGGCACGAACACGCCAAACGCAGGCTTGCCGGCAGTCCAGAGATCGAGGACGGCGTGCCGGCCCTGGGCGAAGGCGCTGCCGGAGCCGGAGAACAGAATTCCGACGATCACCAGGGTGGCTTGGGCAGATCTCCCGATTCTCACCATCTCGTCCCTCGTCAAGGCCAAAGGCAGAAGGCACAAGGCAGAATCAAGGCACACGCGAAAAAGGCAGGAGGGCAGCGTGATGCCTTTCTGCCTTGTGCCTTGTGCCTTCTGCCTTGACGCAGCGCGTCAGCAGGACACGCACTTATGGTTGTTCTTGGCCCCGAGGCTTTCGAGCAGCTTCAGCGCGTCCGGGAACGGCTGCGTGCGCTGCACCGGGCCATTGGCCATGTCGGCGACGGTCTGCCCTTCGCGATTCACGCGGGTCACGTCTGCGCCCTTCGAGACGAGGTACTTGATCATCTCCACGTCGCCGCGGGCGGCGGCGTTGTGCAACGGCGTATTGCCCTCGTGATCGACGGCGTTGACGTCGGCGCCGGTCTCCTCGACCAGGTACTTCACGGCGGCCAGCAGCCCCGACGGCGCGTAGCGATGCGAGTTCGCCGCGAAGCCCTCTGAATAACCAACCCCTGTTGCTGCGTGCAACGGCGTGACGGCCGGGCCGCCGACCGGAACCGGCGGCAGCCCCGAGACATCCTGAACGTTGAAGCGATCGCCGTCACCGGTGCGCGGACGCCCTGCCGGTTTGATCGTCGCAATCGTCGGATCGGCTCCGTAGGAAACGAGCAGCTTCATCGCCTCGACATCGCCCCCGTACGCGGCACGCCAGAACGGCGTCGCGCCGATTTCGTCGACGCCGGCGAGGTCGAAGTTGTAGCCGGAGTACCACACTTTGCGCATCAGGCGCGCGTTGGGATCGGCGCCCTTGTCGAGCAGCAGCCTCATGTAGTCCAGATAAGCCGTCTGCTGCTGCCGATACGCCTGCGGCTGCGGGTAGAGCGCTTTCGGCGCCCACTGCACGTTGAGAGTGCCGTAGAGCGGCGCAACCCCGTTGTCCGCCGACAGATTCGGGTCCGCGCCCTTCTCCAGGAGGTACTTGCCGATATCGAAGAAGCCGTTGATCGTCGCGACCACGAGCGGTGTGGACTTGTCGCCGGGGTCGATCTGGTTGACGTCGGCGCCACCGTCGACGAGCGCCTTGACGACGTCGATGAATCCCTGGCGGGACGCGAAGTGAAGCGCGGTGAAGCCGCCCGAGGTGCCGACCAGCTCGTTGTAGCGATACTGCCGGGTCACCCCGGCGACATCCGGCGGGCGCTGCCCGCCCTCGGGCTGCTGCTGCGGCGCGCGCTGGCGGACGAAGTCCTCTTCAGGGCTAGACAGCTTGGTGAGGTCGACGACCTTCGAGGTCGCCTTCACGTCGGCGCCTCTCGAGAGCAGCAGCTTCACGGCATCGAGCCGGTTGTAGGCCGAGGCGAACATCAGCGGCGTCTGCCCCATGGCCGCTTCCTTCGCGTTGACGTCGGCGCCGGCGTCGAGGAGCAACCCGATCGTCTTCGTGTCGCCAGATTCGGCCGCAAACATCAGCGGCGTCGTGCCCGTGATCGAGGTTGCCTTGACGTCGGAGCCGCCAGCCAGGAGCACCTTCACCGCGTCGGCGTGCCCAGCCTGCGAGGCCATCATCAACGGCGTGTAGGCGCCGAGCCGGGTCGCCGCCTTCAGGTTGGCGCCGGCGTAGACCAGCATCTGCACGAGCTCGGCATCACCCGCCCGCGCCGCCCAGTGCAGCGCAGTGGTACCGTCGCCCTCGGCGACACTGACGTCACCGCCCTGCTTCAGCAGCGCCCGGACTGCTTCCCGGTCACCCCGCCGCGCCGCCTCGTTTACCGTTGGCGCCTGCGCACCGAGCATCGCCCCGAGCGCCAGCGCCACGACAAACGCCCCCGCCATCCGACGTGCCATCAGCGTCTCCCCCTCAGCCGCACCCGTGCACCGCGCACCGTTGCACCTGTCTTTTGTGCCCCTATGCACCGGCAACCGTGGTCGCCGCGCCCGCGCTATTCAAGTCGAGCTCGCCGGTCGAGTCGCCAAAGCTCTTCATGTCCTCGAGCCCGAGCATGTGGAGCATCGACAACATCGGGTTGGCCATCGGCGTTCCATCGGCGGCCTTGATGTGCAGGTGGCCCTTCAGCTTGCCGCCCGCGTGCCCGGCCAGCAACAGCGGGCAGCGCTTGTGGTTGTGAACGTTCGAGTTGCCCATGGGCGAGCCGTAGATGACCAGCGTGTTCTCGAGGAGGCTCCGGTCGCCGTCCGGCGTGTTCTTCAGCTTCTCGAGGAAGTAGGGCACCAGGCTCAAGTGATACCTGTTGATCTTCGCGAAGTCCATGATCCGGTCTTCGCGATCCTGGTGGTGCGAAGCGGGATGGAAGCCGGTCTTCACACCGCTTTCGGCGTAGACGCGGCTCGAGCCGTCGCGGCCCATCTTGAACGAGAAGACGCGGGTGATGTCCGACGCAAAGGCAATCGCCTGCAAGTCGAACATCAGCTTGACGTGCTCCTCGAACGAATCGGGCACGCCCATCGGCGCCATCGGCAGCTCACGCTGCTCGCCGCTCGAGTTGTTCGCCTCGACTCGCTGAATCCGGCGTTCGATCTCGCGGACATCGTCGAGATACTCAGCGAGACGCGCGCGATCGACCGGGCCGAGGTCCTTCTTCAGCTGCGCCACTTCGCTGGTTACCCAGTCGAGGATGCTCTTGTCAGCGCGGCGGCGCTGCGCCCGCTGCTCGGGGGTTGCGCCGACGCCGAACAGCATGTCGAAGGCCGCGCGCGGGTCGCGGACCATCGGCAGCGGCTCGGTCGCCGAGGCCCAGCTCACCGTGTCGGTGTAGACACAGGCGTAACCGTAGGCACAGCCGCCGGCCTGATCCACATTCTCGATGCACAGCTGCATCGACGGGATCGGCGTGTCCTGCCCGTATTTCTGGGCGTAGAGCTGATCGAGCGAGGCCGAGACGTGGACGTCCGAGCCCTGGGTCTGCTTCGGGTGCGACTGGGTGAGGAACACCGCGCTCGAGCGGAAGTGATCGCCGCCGATCTCGGGCGGCGTGAACGCCTCGGCGTTCCGCACGTCGGTGTTGCTGATGATCGTCAGGTGCTCGCGGAACGGCTCGAGCGGCGACAGGCTGCTGGGACTCAGGTCGAACGCCGAGCCGGTCGCCTCCGGTGACCACATGAACTTCTTGGCGCCAATCGCGGTGGCGCCGGCCGAGCCGTGCACCATCTCGATGGCGGCCAGGCGCACCTTCCCGGCGGCGGCCTTCGCCGCGGCCCCGGCCGGCATCATGGCCTCCAGGAACGGCAGCGAAACGGTCACGCCGAGCCCCTTCAGGGCAGTGCGGCGGGAGATGTGCTTCTGCGCGAGATACATAGGCTTCAGGCTCCAGGCTTCAGGTCTTGGCGATCAGCGTACTGCTTCGGTCGTGGTGGCCGCATTCTCCAGACGACCCATCTGGAACGCGGGGCTCTTCACCACGCCCAGGATGAACTGCGACATCCGGTAGTCGTTCTTGCCCGCATCGCGGACGATGGTGCGAATCGTCGGCATGTCGAAGTACTCGACGCGCCGGCCGACGCCGTAGGTCATCAGGCTCTCGGTGAAGCTGAGCATGAACACGTCCTGGTGGCGCAGGAGCGCGTCGCGCAGCCCCTTCGGGCCCTGCATCTTGGTGCCGTCGTAGAGATCGCCGCTCGAGTCGATCCCCGAGTCGCCGTCATGGATGCGCCAGGCGCCGGTGACGTCGAAGTTCTCGAGCGCGAGCCCGAGCGGATCGATCACGCGGTGGCATGAGTTGCACGCCGGGTTCTTGCGGTGCTCCTCCATCCGCTGCCGCACTGACAGGACCCTCCCGCCCTGGGCGGCGGCCGCAGAGTCATCGAGCGCCGGCACGTTGGGCGGCGGGGGCGGCGGCGGCGAACCGAGCAGCACTTCCATGATCCATTTGCCGCGCTGCACCGGCGAGGTGCGGTCGGCGACCGAGGTGAGCGAGAGGATGCTCCCCTGCCCGAGCAGCCCGAGGCCGCGGCGGTTCGGATCCGTCAGCTCGACGCGGCGGAACTCAGGCCCCGTGACGTTCGCCACGCCGTAGTGCTTGGCGACGCGCTCGTTCACGAACGTGTAGTCGGCCGTCAGCAGCTCCTGGATCGGCCGATCGTGGCGCACCACCGCGTCGAAGAAGAGCTCGGTCTCCCGCTTGAGCGCGTCGGCCAGCGTGCGGTCGTACATCGGGTACTGCAGGTAGTCGGGAATGAGCTTGACCAGGTCCTGCAGGCGCAGCCACTGCGAGGCGAACCGAGTGGCCAGCGCCTCGGACCGCGGGTCCTTGAGCATCCGCTGGACCTGCTTCTCGAGCACCGCCGGCTGCCGCAGCGTTCCGTTGCCGGCAAGCTTCAAGAGCTCCTGATCGGGCCCGCTGCCCCAGATGAAGTACGAGAGGCGCGACGCCAGGTCGAGCTCGGAGATGCGGTAGTTCTGGCCGGGACGCGCACCGGCGGGCACTTCCTCGAGCCGGAACAGGAACTTCGGGCTGGCGAGCATCGCCTGCAGCGACATGCGGACGCCTTCTTCGAAGTCGCCGTCTTTCCGCCCTTGCTCGTAGAACATCATCAGCTTGCGAACGTCTTCGTTGGTTGCAGGCGCGCGGTAGGCCTGCGCGGCCAGACGCTTGACGATCTCCGTCGCACATGCCGATTCCTCGGTGGACGCGGTCGGGCGGCAGCTGAAGATCCGCTTCCGGCTGGGCGACTCGGAAACACCGGTGACCTTGATCGGACCGGTCACCGCGAACTCGCGCAGGTGCGGAAGCGCGGTGATGCCAAAGCCGCTGCCAATCTGACTGTCGGCCATCGTGTGCTCGATCGGCGCCAGCAGATCGTCGACCGGCGCGTCGAAGCGCGAGATGAACACCGCCGCAACCTGCTGCGGCCCGGCCTTGACGTAGATCTTCGGCGTGACCAGGTTCATCCCGTTCGGGTCCGACTCGCTCATCCGCGTGTTGATGTCGAGCAGCGCGACGCGCGTGCCGTTGATCGACACTTCGATCTGCTCGCCAGGGAAGCTGCTGCCGAAGAGCTGCCCGGTTGGGATCGAGTGGAGCATCATCCGGAAGGTGTACTCACCGTCTGCCGGGAAGATGTGCGTGACCGCGATCCCGCCGCGTGTGCCGAAGGGCGCGCCCTCTACCTGGCGCATCTGATTGGCCGTGCGCGGCACCTTGTAGTTCGCCTCAGTGGGCGCGGCCTTCGGCGTCGCCAACCGCCAACGTGCTGATCGAGCTCGCGGCTCGCATGTAGCCTTCGAGCACGGTCGGCGAAAAGCCCTGCGCGTCGGCGACGTTGTCGAAGCCGTCGCTGATGGTGTCGGGAGGAAGGTAGGCCTCGACGTCGACATCGAGGCCGAGCAGGTCGCGTACGGCCGCCATGTACTCGGCGCGGTTGAGGCGCTGGAAGGGCCGGCGGCCGGGGTTCGGATTGAGCGCCGCAGCCTGATCGATTTTCACCTCGAGCGCGTTCGCCAGGTCGGCGAGCTCCGTGCCCTGTGGCCGACGCGCGCCGGCCGGAGGCATCATGCCCGCCCGTAGCTTGCGAATCACCTTCTCCGAAATCTCTGCGTGATCCACAGCGGCGCCGGCATCGAAGCTGGCCAGCGACAGCCCGCCGGCCTTGCCACGATCGCTGTGGCAGGTGACGCAATACTGTTTGAACACAGCGTTCTGATCGGCAACCGCCATCGTCGAGGAGTGTGCGGTGGCCATCGCCGGAGCGGCGGAGATGGGCTTTGGTGCGGCGGGCGCAGCCTGCGTAGGCGCGACCGCCACCGGCTGGGGTCCGGCAGGCGCTCCCTGCGGTCCGTCCGAGGCCCCGGCGAGGGTGAGCCCGGTCACCGCGGCCATCGCAACGCCGGCGATCAAAGAAAAGCTGGATCTCGGCCTCATAATCTGCCTCGGAGTATACGGCCGAACGCGCCCCGCTATTGTCAGCTTTTGTCATGCTGAGCGGGACCTAAACCGGTCGGTATCAATACGTTAATGTCACCAAACGCCTCCGGACGCCGTACCGCTTCACCAACTGTCAAGCCTCGCTTCTTCGCCTCGCCGGAGGCGCTCCGGACTTGGCTGGAAGCCAACCATGCCCGGATGGATGAGGTGTGGCTGGGCTTTTACAAGAAGACGGCAAAGCGGCGGGGCCTCACCTACCCCGAGGCGGTGGACGCCGCGCTCTGCTTCGGCTGGATCGATGGCATCCGGAAGAGTCTCGACGAGGACAGCTACACCAATCGGTTCACACCGCGGAAACCGGGCAGCATCTGGAGCAACGTCAACGTCCGGCACGTCGAGCGTCTGACCGCCGAGGGGCTGATGCAGGCCCCCGGGCTGGCTGCGTTTGCCAGGCGTGACCCGGCGAAATCCGGTATCTACTCGTTCGAAACCCGTCCGAATGCCTTCCCCGAACCGCTCGAGGCGAGGTTCCGCGCGGTGCCGGCGGCCTGGGCGCATTTCAACGAACAGCCGCCCGGCTATCGCCGCCTCGCAATCTATTACGTGATCAGCGCCAAGCGCGAGGAGACGCGGTCGCAGCGGCTCGAACGGGTGATCCAGGGCCACAAGCGCGGAGTGCGGCTCGGCGTCCTCTTCGGACAAACGGCCAGCGCCTCGGGCAAGGGAACCGCAACGCGCAAACCTCGCGAACCCCGCGAACCTCGAGAACCTGCGACGAACCTCGAGAACCTCGAGAAACCCGCCGCATGCGGCCATGACGCGGATCGGCATCGATCTCGGCGGCACGAAGATCGAGGGCGTGGCGCTCGATGACGAGGGCAACGAGCTCGGACGCGAGCGGGTCGCCACGCCGCGCGGCGAGTACGACGGGACCATTGCGACCATCGCCCAGGTCGTTGCCGCGCTCGAGCAACGCTTTGGCGGGCCGGCATCGGTCGGTATCGGGATACCGGGCGCCATCTCTCCGGCAACCGGCCTGGTGAAGAACGCAAACTCGACGTGGCTGAATGGACGTGCCTTCGACCGCGACCTGGAGCGCGGGTTGAAGCGGCCGATCCGGCTCGCCAACGACGCGAACTGCTTCGCGCTCTCGGAAGCCACCGATGGCGCAGCGGCCGGCTCCGGGGTCGTCTTCGGCGTCATCCTCGGCACCGGCGTCGGCGGCGGCATCGTCGTCAACGGCCGGATCGTCGAGGGCGCAGATCGCATTGCCGGCGAGTGGGGGCACAACCCGCTGCCCGCGCCGTATGACGACGAGCGGCCCGGGCCGGCGTGCTACTGCGGGCGGTACGGCTGTATCGAGACGTTCCTCTCGGGCCCGGGATGGGCAGATGACACCGCGCGGCGCACCGGACGCCGGGCCGACGCGATGTCGCTGGCGGACGCGGCGGTCAAGGGCGACGCGCTCGCCCGCGAGGCGCTCACCCGCTACGTCGACCGCCTCGCCCGCGCGCTGGCGACCATCATCAATGTCATCGACCCCGATTCCATCGTGCTCGGCGGCGGGCTATCCAACGTCACCGCGCTCTACGACGAAGTGCCGGCGCGCTGGGGCGCGCACGTTTTCTCGGACGAAGTGCGAACGCGGCTCGTTCGCGCAGCACACGGCGACTCGAGCG
This sequence comes from uncultured Acidobacteriota bacterium, assembly GCA_963709325.1. Lineage (GTDB taxonomy): Bacteria > Acidobacteriota > Vicinamibacteria > Vicinamibacterales > UBA2999 > VFZN01. Next base: position 839,443 of record CAVPVV010000004.1, read on the forward strand.
GCGTGCGAGGCGCCGCGTGGCTGTGGTGACGCCTCGCGCGTCCATTGACGATTGCGGATTGACGAATGGCGATTTATTTGACGATCCGGAGATTGCCGTATTGCGGCATTCCATTAGGGATTGAGGCATTGCGGGGATTGAGGATTGGAGGAATCACGATTTCTTGATTAGGCCGCCCAATCTTCAATCGTCATTCACCGGATCCCGCAATCGCCAATGCCCCAATCGCCAATCGAATCGCGCAATGCCCCAATCCCCCAATCGTCAGTAAATCGACAGTTGTCAGTCACCAATCGTCAATGGACGCCGACATCCAGCCGGTAGACAGCAACAGGCCAGACGCCGCGGCGCCAGCGAGCGGCTTGCGACGTGGGCTGGCGAGTGTCGGCAGGGTCCACCTCCTCTACTCCAAGGCTGCGGAGACCGACCTGGTTGAAGCCGCGGCGGAACAGCGTGCGCGCGACGTCGGACGGAATGACAACCTCACTGGTCGTCGCGTCGGGCAGCCCTGCGACGAACGTTCCGACCTCGCGTCCGTTGACGTCCACGGCCATCTTCGCCCGCACCGACGGCTCCTCGAGCCGCGTTCGCGCGCGGACGCGGATCGTGACGTCGCCAGCCGGCAGATCGAGCGGCACCGCAATCGTCGCTGGCGTGCCGCCGATCCACCAGCACGAGCCCCAGTCGTCACCGCCCGGCACGTCCCAACCGCTGAGGAGAAACCGCTCCGCCACGCGATCGAACCCTAGCGAGAACGCGTCTTTTGGCGTCTCCGGCGACAGCACGTCATACTTGTCCACCGGCACGCCTTCGCGCCAGGCGAACCAGACATTGGCCGGGAACGCGAACGGATACCAGTAGGGGGGCCGGGTCTGCAGCTCCGCCTGCTGTCGGACGATGCGGCCGAAGGAGACCGGCTCGTCTTTCGGCAGCATGCCGGCGGTGTACTGAACCATCAGCAGGTGGTTCCACCACAGCGCCGCCGCGACCACTGGGGCGAGCGCGACGAGCGGCCGCCGCAGCGCGAACTCGATCACCATCGCCAGCCCGGGCGCCAGCATCACCAGCGCGCTCGAATAGCGGCGCCCGCCGAACGACCAGCCGCCGGCCCAGTCCTGCGTCGCCCCGTTGATCCACGCCGTGAGAAACAAGATCAGGAGTGCCGACGCCGCCCAGCGCCACTCGCGTCGCAGGTAGGCGAAGGTCCCGATCACCGCCGCATAGGCGACGGGCGACCAGGACAGGAAGCCGTGCCACGACGAGAACAGGGTGTCGATCCAGCGCGATTCCCACAGGTGCAGGTACCCGCCCTGCCCGGTGATTTGATAGTTGTAGCGCGTCAGCAGCGCGTAGCCGTCGAGGAACTGGATCACCAGCCACGGCAACGCGCCGACGAACGCCCAGCCGGCCAGGTACACCGCCGCTCTGACGCGCTGATTCGCCGGAAGATCCACCGCCGTCAAGAGCAGCAGGCCGGGATAGAGCGCGAACAGCGCCTCCTGCGAGCGGGCGAGAAACGCGAGGCCCAGCAGCGCGCCAAGCGTGACCGCCTGGCGCCTGGTCGGGAGCGTCAACGAACGCCCGTCGGGAACGGACTGCGACGGCATCGCATCGCGACGGGACTGCCGATCTTCCTCTTGCCCCTTCACCGAGACGGGTATCTGCGGCAGCCACCGAGTCGCGCAGACGACGAAGAGCGCGACGAAGCCGAAGGACGCGGCATGCGTCATCGACGGCTCGTAGACCATGTACCAGTAGAGCGGCGTCGCGCCGAACACGAGCAGCACGCTGACGAACGCCACGGCGCGCGAGAAGCGCGTTCGCAGGTGCAGGAGCAGCGCGAACAGGCCGGCGGCGCCGATGGCGAAGGAGGACAGCAGCGCGGCGCGGACGTACGGCAAGCCGAGACCGATACTGACGGGGTCTGCGGGCGCCGCCCGCCAGCCGACGGCACGGCCGAGCGCGTCGACAGCCGCAACGATCAGATACAGCGGCGCCCACAACACCAACGTCCCGACCGGGACCACGTGATTCGGACGCGGCGGCTGGTTGAGGAACGCGAACTCCCGGGCGACGTCGAGATCGCGATCGAAGACCAGGCTGCGGAGCTGGGCGAAGTAGGTTACGCCGTCTGTCGTGACGCCGTGCGTGTCGGCCATCTGGACGCCGAGGGCGTAAAGCAGGACCAACGCGAGCCCGACGACATCGGGGTAGGTCCGCACCAGCGCCAGCAAGCCAATCTGTCGCCGTTGCGCCGATCGCCAGCACGCTCCGGCGATGATCGGGAGCCCGGAGGCCACCACCAGCCATGCCGAAGGCCGGGGTGTCAACGAGATCAGGAATCCGATCCAGATGACGAGAAGCGTCGGGAGCAAACCTTGAAATGATACTGCCGGGAGTCGGGCGGAGGCTGGCGCACCTTCGGGAGTCGGGAGGCGGTCGGGAGTCGGATTGCGGGCGGGACCGTCAGGCCCTCAGTTCTCTTCGGCACCGCGTTCGAGCGTCTCCAGATTCGCCTATCTTCTTACCTTGTCCTCGAATGACTTGGCCCGGGCGAGCCTCTGTGATCTTTCCGTCCTTCACCACTGGCTGACCGTTGACGAGCACGTGGCGAATGCCCTCGGAGTAGTGGGTCGGATCGACATAGGTCGAACGGTCGCGCACGGTGGCGAGATCGAAGATCGTGATGTCGGCCTTCATCCCAGGGCGAAGCAGGCCGCGATCGGTGATGCCGACGCGCGTCGCCGGCCGTGACGTGAAGCGGCGGATCGCGTCTTCGAGCGGAATCAGCTTCTCGTCGCGGACGTACGTGCCGAGGATCTTCGTGAACGATCCCCACGCCCGCGGATGCGATTTCGAGAGCGACAGCGGCCCGTCCTCGGCGCGGGCGCCCGGAGTCGGTGCCGATCGAGATCATCGGATTCGCCAGCGCCGTCCGCACGTCGTCTTCGCGCATGATCGAGATGATCACCGACGATCTCGCCGCGGTCGGCAATCACGAGGTCCATCACCGCGTCGCGCGGGTCCTTCCCCATCTCCTTGCCGATCTCGATCGAGGTTCTTGCCCTCCCACTTGCGGAGCGACGGGTCGAGCACGGACGACAGCAGCACGCCGGCGCCGCCGCCGGAGCCGTACCACTGGTTCTCCCAGTCCTTCGGCGTTCGGGTCGTCCATGTCCCGCTTGATGCGCTCGCGCTGCGCCGGATCCTTCAGCCGCGCGATCATCGCGTCCGTGCCGCCGTCGCGCACCCACAGCGGCAGGCACGCGTCGAGACCGTTCGAGGCGCGATCGTAGGGATACATGTTGGCGGTGACGTCGAGACCGCGGGCCCGCGCCGACTCGATGTGCCGCAGCACCTCCGGCATGCGGCCCCAGTTGGCCTCGTAGGCGGTCTTGAGGTGCCAGATCTCCGCGGGGATGTGCGCCTGCTCGGCGACCGTGAAGACCTCGTTCAGCGAGTCGATGATCTGCGCCGACTCGGATCGCTGGTGCGACATGTAGACGCCGCCGTATTCGGCTGCCACCTTCGCCAGCTCGACGATCTCCTCGGTGCTCGCGAAGCGGTCCGGCACGTACTGCAGCGAGGTGCTGACCCCGAGCGCGCCCTGCTCCATCGCCTGGCGGACGAGCGTCTTCATCTGCTCGAGTTCCTGCGGCGTCGCGACCGCGCTGCTGGTCGCCGATGACGTAGGAACGCGAAGCCCGCCGGCGCCGACGAAGGTGCCGACGTTGATCGCCGGCCGCGACCGTGTCTCGAGCCGCGCGAAGTACTCGCCGAGCGTCCGGAAGTCGAGCGTCGACCTTGAAGCGGTCGAAGGTCGGCTTCGCCTTCGCGAGCAGCCGGTCGTTGAGCGGCGCGATCGACGCTCCCCTCGCCGGTGATCTCGGTCGTCACGCCCTGCGTGATCTTCGACGCGGCCGCGGCGGATCGACGAGGACGTTCAGTTCCGACTGCCCGAGCATGTCGATGAAGCCCGGCGCGACGTAGGTGCCGCGGGCGTCGATCGTCGTCTTCGCCGCGCGCGACCGGCGAGGCGCCCGATCGCGGCGATCCGATCGCCGATGATGCCGACGTCGCCCTCGAACCACGGCGCGCCGGTGCCGTCGACGATGCGGCCGCCGGTGATGAGGACGTCGAAGTCGGCGGCGCGGCGCCGGCGCGCGAGGGCGAAGGCGAGGGCGCGGGGCTGCAGGCGGAGAGCAGGAGCGCGGCGGCGATGATCGGTCTCATCAGGGTATCTCTCCTCGGAGCGAGCAGGATTGTACAATCGGAGCCGCATGCGACGCGCTGCGGGACCCGTGCTGGTCTGCCTGGTGGTGTCCGCCGCGCTCTACGCCTCGGGCGGCGTGCTCGACGAAACGGTGATCGACGGCGTTCGTACCCGGGTCGCGTTCCTGCCGCCCTGGGAGTCGGCGGTGGGGCTGCTGCTCGCTGCCGTCGTCGGCCTCGCGCTGATCGCGCGGCTGGCCCGGGGACCGGCGACCCCCGAGCGGCGTCGCATGCCCGATGTGCTGTGGCCGCTGGCGGCTTCCGCGGTTCTGCTGCTGCCTTTCCTGCCGCTGGTCGCCGACTGCGTGGCCGGTGCTGCAGATCCTGGCCGGCCCGCTCCGCTGGATCGTCTGGCTGGTCGTCGCGATGCTGGCGACCTGGGCGTGGTGGCAGCCGGCGGCGGACGCCAACCTGCCGGCATTTCGATGGGCCCCGCGCAACCGGAACGCGCAAGCGGCGCTGATTGGCGTCGCCACCGCGATCGTGTGCGGCACAGCCGCATCGCAGCTCACCGACACGGTGCTCTACCCGGCCGGCGACGAGCCGCACTACCTGGTGATCGCGCAGAGCCTGTGGCGCGACGGCGACCTCAAGATCGAGAACAACCACGAGCGCGGCGACTATCGCGAGTACTTCCCGCAGCCGCTGAAGCCGCATTACCTCACGCGCGGCGTAGACGGTGAGATCTATTCGATTCACCCGGTCGGCCTGCCGATCCTGCTGGCGCCGGTCTACGCCGCCGGCGGATACCACGGCGTGGTGATGGCGCTGATCGCGATGGGCGCGATCGCCGCCGGCCTCGCGTGGCGCTGGATTGCGAACGTGGTGGCCTCGCCGGAAGCGGCGACGTTCGCATGGGCGGCCGTCGCCGTCTCGACCCCGTTCCTGTTCAACACGTTCACGGTCTATCCGGAGATCGCCGCGGCGCTGGCGGTGATGTCGGGTGTCACGACGCGGAATCCCGTGGGTGCTCGGCATCGCCTGCGGGCTGCCTCCCGTGGCTCAGCACGAAATACGCACCGATGAGCGCCGCGCTGCTCGCGACGGGGCTGATCTCGGGTTCGGGCCCGAGCACGTGGCGGCTGACGCCGATCCGCTCGATCGCCGCGGCGGCGATTCCGTATGCAGCGCTGCTCGCTGCCTGGTTCACGTTCTTCTACGTGATCTGGGGCTCGCCGCTGCCATCGGCGCCCTACGGCGCGATGGTGCAGACCTCGCCGTGGAACCTCGTCTTCGGCGCGCCCGGCCTGCTCTTCGATCAGGAATACGGTCTGCTGCCGTACGCGCCCGTCTACGCCCTCGCGGCGACCGGGCTCTGGGCGTTGTGGCGCGCGGCGACGAGCAGCGCGCGCTGGCGATCCGGGTAGGTCTCGTCTTTCTGTCGCTGCTCGGCACCGTCGGCGCCTTCCGCATCTGGTGGGGCGGATCGGCGTCGCCGTCCCGGCCGCTGGCCTCCGGGCTGCTGCTCCTGGCGCTGCCGATCGGGGCCGCCTATGCCGACGCGGCACCGGGAACCGCACGGCGCGCCGCCCAGCACCTGCTGCTCTGGATCGGCATCGGCATCGCGGTGCAGATGTGCCTGGCCCAGGACGGCTTCCTGCTCGCCAACGGACGCGACGGATCGTCGGCCCTGCTCGAGTGGTGGCTGCCGCGATGGGAGACGTGGTCGCTGGTGCCGACCTTCATCTATCACGAAGCAGGCGCCGCGAGCGTCCAGTCGCTGATCTGGATCGCCGCGGCGGCTGGAACTGCGTTCGCCCTGCGGCGACTGACGGTGCGCGGACCGGGCGCCGCGGCGCTGGCAGCGTCCGCAATCCTCGCCGCCGGTGTGGCGGCCGCCGCGCTCGTCGTTCCGCTCGTTCCCGCCGAGCCGCCGCAGCCGGCGGTGAACCTCGCCGCCCGCGCCCGGATCACCGCGCTCGACGAATTCGATCGCCGCGCCCGGCCAGCCGCCGTCGTCTACAACCCACTCTCGAAGACGGCCGCAGCGGAGCTGGTCCCGCGCTTCACGCTTGCCGTTGCGCCCGGATGGCGGCCGACGCCGCAACCGATCCGCGTGCTGCACAACGGCCGCTTCTCGCTGCCGGCGGGACGCTATCGAGCCAACGTCCAGTTCGGCGGCGACGAGCGAATCGCGCCGCACGAGCTGTCGCTGCAGCTGGGCCGCACCGGTCCGCCGCTTTCGACGTGGACGGTCGATCCCGCCAGCGGGCTCTGGACCACCGACTTCACGCTCCCGGCCGACGTCGGCTTCGTCGGCTTCCGCAGCCTGCGCGAGATCGAGCGCGCCGTGCACGAGATCACCATCACGCCTCTCGGCGGTCATGGACGAGAGCCAGCGGCCGCGGTTGCCGCCGGTGCTCGGCGCGTCGTGGCATGGCGAGACGATGGTGCTGTTCCACGACGACTGGACGGTGTCGGAACCGGAGGGGTTCTGGATTCTCGGGCAACGGCCGACGCAGCTCACCTTCGCGGCCGCCGACGACAAGCCCGTGGCCCCGACCGTCCACATGCGAAGCGAACGCATTCCCAACCACGTTACGTTGCGGGCACCAGGCTGGGAGCGGGCAATGGATCTGAAACCGGGCGAAACCCAGCTCGTCGAGTTGCCACCGCCGTCGCGCGGGGTGATTACGGTGATCGTGGAGACCGAAAGCGGGTTCGTGCCGGCCGACAAGGATCCGGCTTCGCGCGATCGCCGGCTGCTTGGCGTCTGGGTAGAAGTGAGATAGAAAGTTCCGCGAACTCCGAGAACCCCGCGAACTCCGAGAACCCGATCGACATGTCGATCGCTGATCTTCGTCGTGAGTATCGCCGCGAGGTGCTGACCGAGGAGAAGGCGTCGGCCGATCCGATCGTTCAGTTCCGTCAGTGGTTCGACGAGGCCCTGGCTGCCCAGGCGCTCGAGGTGAACGCGATGACGCTGGCCACCGTCTCGCCCGACGGCGAGCCGTCGGTCCGGACCGTGCTGCTCAAGGCTTTCGGCGAAGCCGGCTTCGTTTTCTACACCAACTACGAGAGCGCCAAGGCGCGGGATCTCGAAGCCAACCCGCGGGCGTCGCTGCTCTTCTTCTGGGGCGAGCTCGAGCGCCAGGTGCGGATCACCGGCCGCGTGTCACGCGTGACGCGTGAGGAGACCGCGGATTACTTCCAGGCCCGCCCGCGCGAAAGCCAGATTGGCGCCTGGGTCTCGCCGCAGAGCCGCGTGATCCCGCACCGCCGGGTGCTCGAGGAAAACTTCGACTCGCTCACCGCGCAGTACGAAGGCGACGTCGTCCCCGTCCCGCCGTTCTGGGGCGGCTACCGCGTCGCGCCGGTAAAGATCGAGTTCTGGCAGGGCCGCCCGAGCCGCCTTCACGACCGCCTCCTCTACAGCAAGGGCGAGACCGGCTGGACACACGTCCGCCTCGCTCCCTGAGACCGCCCTCAGCGTTTCATGTGGTGACGAGATTCCCGCCGCCGACGTTGATCGCTCTTCCACCCACTTGCACCCGCGAGATCTCGCGCGCATCGATCGCGGTAATGCGAATGTGAATGCGGCTCGGGCGCAGCATCTTCACGCCCTGGAGGCTGACCATGCCGGTCCACGCCGAGCGCGGCACGAGCTCGTGCGCGACCAGGTAGCAGCCGAGCGGGCCGCTCGCGCCGCCAGTGGCCGGGTCCTCGGGGACGCCGAGACCCGGCGCGAACATCCGCGAGTAGACGGTCACGTCGCTCCCCGCGGGTTCGACCGAGAACAGGAAGACGGCGTTGTGGCCATCGGGAAACGCGCTCCGCAGGCTGCGCAGCGCCGCCAGATCCGGGTCGGCGCGATCGACGTCAGCGCGCGACGCCAGCGGCACGTACACGAACGGCACGCCGCACGAGATCTCTTCGACCGGCAAGGCCCGGGCCCGGGCGGAGGCGTCGACGCCGATGGCGCGCAGAATATCCGGCTCCGCCGACTGCGGCCGGCGCACGATCGGCGTTTTCTGATCCATCCAGGCGAAGTCGAGCCGCTCCCCAACCCAGGTCAGCTCCACCGGCGTCGGCCCGACGCCGAGGCCAAACACAAACCGCTCCGTGCCCGGCCGAATCACTCCTGAGTCTGCCAGCGCGAACGTCGTCCCGATGGTCGGATGCCCCGCCATCGGCAGCTCGCCGCCCGGCGTGAAGATGCGCATCCGGATGTCGGTCCCCGGCGTCTCGGCCGGCAGCAGGAACGTGCTCTCCGAGAAGTTCATCTCGCGCGCGATCGTCTGCATGTCGGCGGCCGACATCCCCCGCGCGTCGGGAAACACGGCCAGCTGATTGCCCTCGAAGCGGGTCGACGTGAAACACGTCATAGTGAAGATAAGATGTCATCGTCATCTCGCGATCTGGTGACCTGGTGATTTGGCGATCTGATCTGGTGATCTGGAGATCTGCCGATCTATCCGCTGATCTGGTGACCTATCTGATGATCTGACAGTCCCCGAAGGTGACTCGCTCCCGATCAGCGATGCCGACTCCCGGCCGACTCCCGACTCCCGATCGGCGAAGCCAGTGTCCCGACTCCCGATAGCGCATGGCGTCACTCGATATCGTGCGCCATTCGAGAGGGACGCCACTGCAGACCCAGGCTCATGATCCGATCGAGGAGCAGCCCGTAATCCACCCCGGCGTGCCGCGCCGATTCGGCAAAGTCCTCTCCTTGCGCGAGCTGCGGGTTCGGGTTCGCCTCGATCACGAACAGCTTGCCGTCCTCGCGCATGCGCAGGTCGATGCGTGCGTAGCCGGTCAGATCCAGCGCCCGGTAGGCGCGCTTGGCGAGGTGCTGAACCTTCAAGGCGACGTCCGGCGGCAGGCCCGCGGCCGCGGTGTCGATCCCGTGCTTCTTCTGGTAGGCGACGCTCCACTTGACCCGCTCGGTGGCGATGTGCCAACTGTGCTCGCCCATCTTTGCGAACGACATCTCCCACACCGGGAACACCTGCAGCCGCAGGTTGCCCATCACCCCGACGTAGAGCTCGCGGCCGTCCACGTACTGCTCGACGATGGCCGCGGTGCCGATCGATTGGTGGATGAATTGGACGCGCCGGGTCAGTTGATCCTCGTTGGCGACCACCGATGCCTGTGAGATGCCGATCGACGACTCGTAGGTCGGCGACTTCACGATCAGCGGGAACTTCAGGTTCTTCTTTCGCACCGCCGGCCGCCGGTTGAGCGGTACCACCGTGAAGTCCGGAGCCGGCACGCGGTGGTAGGCGAACAGCTTCTTCGCCAGCGATTTGTCGCGGGCCAGCGTGAGCCCGCGCGGGTTGCACCCGGTGTAGGGCAGCCGAAGCAGCTCGAGGTAGCTGACCACGTTCTGGTCGAACACCCCGATGTCGGCGAACGCCTCCATCAGGTTGAAGACGATGTCGGGCTTGAACTCCTCGACGTTCTGCCGGATCGGCGTCAGGTCGTCGTGGACGCCGATGACGCGCAGCTCGAAGCCCTTCTTTCGGAGGGTCGAGACCACGTCGTACTCCATCCGCCACGACGCGGTCGGCACCTCTGCCGGATCCGCGGATTCCGGCGGCACGAGGTCCTTGTGCACGAGCACCAGCACGCGTTTCGGCGTCATAGCGCCACCCGGTGCCGGCCGCTGTGCAGGTAGTTCATCACCTGCACCGTCAGCAGCACGGTGAACTCCTGGCGCGCCTGGTCCTCGGGCAACGCCAGGCGCAGCTTCAGCTCACGAGCCCGCGCGATCATGTCCTCGAGCACCCGATCGATCGTGTACTGGTAGATGCCGGTCCATTCCGCGACCATCCGGCGGACGCTGCGCCGATTGCGGGCCATGAACTGCGCGGCGGTCGGACGGTCGGCGTGATCCGGGGCGTCCGAGAACAGCCGCCGCAGGTCGCGATCGTAGAACGCCGGGTGATCGACGCCGTAATGCCGCCGCCGGCGCCGATAGTGCTGCCGCAGGGTGCGGCGTACCCTCCGCAACGGATCTACTTCCTCGATCGACGACTCGAGCGGCGGCTTGCCGGCAACCGATCGCATCAGCTGATCCATGTATTCGAGCTTCTTGATCGCCGGCCAGCCGGCATAGCGCTGCTCCCAGTTCGAGTTCGGGGTCAGCCACACCGCAAACGTCTCCGCGAAGTCCTCGTCGGGATGGCTCTGCGCGTACCACGGATCGAGGTGCATGACGAAGCTCTTGCTGTACGGCTTGGGCGTGTAGAACTCGGGATATTCGACCGACGAGGCGCCGAACAGCGCCCGGCGCTGGCGCCGCCGCCGCAGCTTGTAGGCGTTGTCCACCACGTGACCGGCCTCGTGGCGGAGGATGCGCATGCACCACTCGTGCTCGCCGCCCTCGACGGCCAGCATCTCCGAGTGCTCGAGGCGCTCGAGGCGCGGGTGGGCGAGGAAGAACGGGATGGCCATCGAGGCATGGCCGTCGGGCGTGAACCATTCCTCGCCCAGGTAGAAGTGAATCGGAAAGTCCAGGCCGCGGGCGGCGAGCTCGGCGCGGAGTTCGGCAACGCGTCCCTCCATCATCGTGCCTGGAATCGAGAGCGGCAGGTCCGAGAGGCGCAGGTCCAGCAGCGCCGCATCCGGCAGTTCGTACCAGTTGGGCGGAACCGCGCGACGGCCGGGCATCGGTCAGGGCTGGACGGCCGCGATCGGCACCATGGCCGTGAGCACGCGGTCCTTGCGCCAGGCGACCAGGACGCGATCGCCGACGCGGGCCATGTGGGGGACGCCGGTTGCGCGGCCGCTCACCGCCTGTGCCACCGTGAGCGGTGGGCCAGGAGCGCGCCCCGACGTGACGCGCCGGACGAGGACCTCGCCGACGCCTTCGCCGCGCCGTTCCAGCCAGCTCACGAGCACCGCGCCGTCTTCGAGCATGACCAGGTCCGGCCAGCCCACCGGTTGCCCATCGTCGATCGCGATGGCGGCCGCGAAGCTGGCGCCGGAATCGTCGGAGAACGCGAGTTGCAGCCGCGGCCGATCGTTGGCGGCCGTGAACCACGCGACCGCGACCCGCGGGCCGCGCGCCGCCAGCGCCGGCCCGTTGGTCGGACAGCCCGCGATCTTCCACCCGTCGCGGTGCACCGGCGCCGGCTCGGTCCACGCGCCGTCGACGCGGCGAACGATGGAGATGTCCCGGATGTCGCCAGCGAGGTGATCGCGGTAGACGGCCACCGGGCCGTTGGTGGTGAAGCCGATATCGGTCATGCAGCAGGAACAGACGTCGGCGTCGACGACCTTCTGCGCCTTGATCGATCCGTCGGGGTTGAACGAGACGGCCGCCAGCGTCTTGATCGCTTCGTGCTCCCCGTGATCTTCGCCGCCCTCGTCCGGCTTCAGCGGTGTCAGGTAGATCGCATCGACGCCGTGGCCGCCAGCCGCGAAGGTCAGGAACCCGGCGTAGTCCGAAACGTTCTGCATGCCGTCTTCGAAGATCGTGGACCAGGTCGCGCCGCGATCGATCGACCTCGCGACGTGCACGCCGTAGCCGTAGCTGCCCTGCTTCCGGCCGGTGTTCACCAGCCAGTGCGCGACGAGCGACCCGTCGGGCATCGCCGTGAGCGATGGGTGATCGGCCCAGTTCACGAACCAGTTGCTGCCGCGGCCGATCTCGCGGGCCGGACTCCACCGCTGCCCGTCGAGCCGCGAGAACTTCAGGGAATGGACACCCTCTGACGCCGGCTCGATCCAGATCAGGTAGGTATTGCCATCGGCGGCGGTGGTGACCGAATACGCCTGGCTGCCGGCCGCAGCCGGCGACTCGAGCCCGATCGCTGTGGATTTCGCCTGGGCGTACGGCGCGGGAGTGGAGACGGCGGCCGCAAAGCCGGCAGCGCACAGAGCGGCCAGCGAGGCGCGAACTACCGCCCGCGCGCTCAGCCGTCCGGTCCTCATCAAATGCCTACGGAATGAAGGTGAACTTGGCCAGGCCCGACGTCGATCCGCCCCACGGCCAGAGCGTCGCGCCGCTGCGGGGACGGGCCTCGGCACGAACCAGAACGTAGTACTCGCGGTTCTCTTCCAGCAGCCGGGTGTCGAACAACGCCAGGCGTTCGAAGTTCGTCATCATCTGGCGGACGGTCGCTTCGTCCTCGATGACCCGCGACTCTTCCATGCGGCCGTCGAGCGTCCGTGAAACCGTGTGCCGCCGCGTGAGGTTGTCGTACTCCACGGTGGTGGAGACCACCGCCGTGCCGATGGTGCGGTCCACCCACGCCGGTACCTTGAGGCGGAGTTCGACGGTGTAGGTAAAGGTGGTGCGCAGTCCGCTCCTTACGACCTCGCGGACTTCCTGGGTGAACCCCTCCTCGAGCGAGAACGAGACGAGGACCTGCCCGTTCCTCACGAGCGGTCGCACCTTCAAGGTTTCGGCCGAGGCGGGAGCGGCCAGAGCCAGCAGGCAAACCATCGCCACAGCCGGCACGACCGGGGTACGCAGGAACACCAACACTACGGGCGAAAACTCTATCACAGAAGGGAGTCCCCGAACCGTGTCCGTGGCACAGCAGTGCTATGATTCGGTGCCGGCACCATGAACTACCGCTTGCGCGCCCACGCGCTCGCCCTTTGTGCCCTCCTGCTGGCCGTGCCTCGCCAAGGCGCTGGCCAGGTACTTCTCTATTCCCTGTTCGAACGCTACGCCGATTCCCTTCGCCAGCAGACCGGTATCCCTGGCATGTCGGCCGTGATCGTCAAGAACGGCCAGGTGGACTGGGAGCGCGGCTTCGGACAGCAGGACATCGAGCGTAACATCCTCGCCGCCCCGGACACACCATATTCGGTTGGTGATCTGACCGAAACCGTGTCGGCCGTGCTGCTCGGCATCTGCGCCGAGCAGGGCCAGCTGAATATCGACGACCCGATCAGCCGCTGGGTGACCGACTTCCCCAATCCATCGGCCACGGTTCGCCAGGTGCTGGCGCACGCGTCCGACAGCGCGCTCGCCGGCCAGTATCACTACGACGAAGCGCGCTACGCGGTGCTCACCTCGGTCGCGCAGGGTTGTAGCGGCAAGCCGTTCCGGGTCGACATGGCCGACACGGTGCTCGAGCGCCTGGGCATGGCGGTGTCGGTGCCGGGCCAGGATCTCGCGACGCCCGGCAATCCGTTCCGGGATCTCTTCGAGGCGCCGCGGCTCGATCGCTACCAGGCGGTGGTCAATCGCATGGCGGTGCCGTACCGCATGGATCGCGGCCGGGCCATCCGCAGCGACTACCAGCCCCGCGGGCTCACCACCGCAGACGGTCTCATTTCAACGGTCCGCGATCTCGCGCGCTTCGACGCCGCCGTCGACGAGGGCGTTCTGATCAAGGCCGACACCCTGAGCGTGGCTTGGACGCCGGCCAACTTCAACGGAACACCGCTTCCGACCGGGCTTGGCTGGTTCGTCCAGAACTACAATGGCGAGCGCATCGTGTGGCACTTCAGCCATGTACCCGATGCCTACTCCGGCCTGATCCTCAAGATGCCGGCGCGCAACCTGACCCTGATCATGCTGGCCAACAGCGATGGTCTGGCGACCGGGGCGAACCTGGATCAGGGCGACATCACCTCGTCGCCGTTCGTGAAGACCTTCCTGAAGCTGTTCACCAACTAGCCATAGCAAACTTGACCCCCCGGTCGTCGCTGACGGACACTCGGACGGCGAGGGCCACGGCCTTCCGCCTCCAGATGTCTCGAACGCGGTTCGTGTTGTTGGTCCTGCTTCTGGGCGCGGTCCCGCGTCCCGCACGCGCGCAAGACCTCCTCTTCATCCCGTATCTCGGATTCACCTTCGCGGGTTCGAGCTCACTGCTTGCCGATCTCGAGCGCGGCTCGACCGAATCAGCGAGCGCGATCGGCGGATCGTTCAGTGTCGTCGGTTCCCGCTGGCTGGGTGTGGAGAGTGACCTGAGCTACCTGCCGGAGTTCTTCCAGCGCGGCGAGCGGCAGCTGGTTCGGTCAGGAAGTTTTGTGACCACGCTGACGGGGGCCGCGGTGATCACGCTGCCGCTGTCGGTCACCCGCGAATCCCTTCGTCCCTATTTCGTGGGCGGCGGCGGCCTCCTCTGGACGCACGCCGAGGACATCGTCGGGCTGTTCACCATCAAGAGCACGATGCCCGCGATCACGCTCGGCGGCGGAGCCGTGGGCTTCCTCTCGAATACCGTCGGCGTGCGGTTCGATCTTCGCTACATCCGCAGTCTCGGTGAAGGCAATGACGCGATCGTCAACGAAGGTCCTCGCATCAAGTTCTGGCGAGCTGGAATCGGGCTCGTCCTGAAGTACTGACTCGCGAGTCCCATTGACGATTGAGGATTGACGATTGGCGATTTATTGACGATCGGTCGATTTGCGGATTGCAGCATTCAATTCGGCGATTGGGCCATCGGGGCGAATTGAGAGATCGGGTAAATCACGATTTGTCGATTGGATTGCCGGCTTGCTCCGGCTGCCAAATCCTCAATCGAGATTCTCCACAATCGCTGAATCCCTCAATGTCACAGTCGTCAATCGAATGGCGCAATCCCCCCATTCGTGAAGCGTCAATAAATCGTCAATCGTCGATCACCAATCGCCAATGGGCGCCGACGGCGAGCGCTAGCTACTGGCCTTATAGCGCGCCTCTTGACCAACCAGCTTGGCCGGATCGGCACCGGCGCGCGGACGATACTTCTGCACGCGTCCGTTGAAGACTTCCGCCATGTACAGGTTGCCGTCCTGATCGACGGTGATGGAGTGCGGCCCGTTCAGTTGCCCGGGCTGACCGCCCGAGAGTCCCCACCCGTAGAGGAACTTCCCGTTCAGGTCGTACTTCAGCACCCGCTGCGTGCCGCCGTCGGAGACCCACAGCATCTGGTCGGTGGTGATGATATGCGCGTACGGTGACGAGTAGGTGCCGGTCGAGAACATGTCGAGGAACTTGCCGTTCTCGTCGAACACCTGAATCCGCCGGTGGCCGCGATCGACCACGTAGAGCTTGCGGTCCTTGCTGATCTGGATGCTGTGAACGGTGTTGAACTCGTTCGGCCCGGGGTTCTTCGGATCCTTCGGCGGGCCGCCCCAGTCCATCAGGAACTTGCCCTCCTTGTCGAACTTCGCGACGCGGGTGCCGCCGTAGCCGTCGCTGATGAAGAACGTGCCGTCGGGCAGCCAGTCGATGTCGGTGGGCCGATCGAAGAGTTTCCCGCCGTCGCGCCCGCGCTTGCCGACCGTGCCGAGCGTCATCACCAGCTTGCCGTCGTAGGTGAACTTCCAGATGACGTGCTGCTGGTCGTCGAAGATCCAGACGTGCTTGTCCGGATCGTACGGGTTCATCTTGATCTTGTGCGGGCCGCGGCCGCATGCGGTCTCGGAGAACATCTTCTCGAGGTGCGGCCACTCCTGGACCATCTTGCCGTTGCGATCGACGACGAACACCGAGTGGTGCCAGCGCCGCTCCCAGCCGCGCTTCTCGACGGTCTCGCAGGTCGCGCTCAGGCCGTCGGTGTTGCCGGTGGCGTTGCCGCGTGACGGCCGCAGCATCGAGTACGGCGTCCACGGTTTCGCGCCCGGCGGCAGCGGCAGCTCACCGCGCTGGGCGATCCAGATCCGATCCGGCGTCTCGGCGTAAACCGCGCCGACCGATCCCCAGGTCCAGCCGTCATGCTTGACGCCGTCAGCGCCGTCGGGCAGTGGCTGCGGCCAGTTCTCGACGACCTCGTAGGGACCGAACTCCTCCTGCCCGCCTTTCTGCTGCGAGGCCGCCGGCGCGTTTTGCGCTGCCGCCGCGGGTGCGGACGCAGAGGTGGCGGACGGTGTCCCGCATCCCGCGAGGATCGGTGTCAGACAGAGCGGGGCAATCGTGAGGGCGAGTTGCCAATAAAGGTGACGCATCGGGTTCCTCCTGTGTTGAACCGTCCCTGACGAGCGCGGATTCTAAGACCGCCCGATCGCCTGCGCAATGCTCGGCCCGCACTCCGTGTAGACAAAGTGTAGACAAAGGTTAGACATCCTTTGACACTGCGGACGCGCCTGATGGCGTTACCCTCCCGGCCACGAGATTCACTCGATTAAGGAGGAGCTTCATGGGCGCTGCTGCGCGGCTCTTCGTCTGTGCCGCCTGCGTGTTGCTGACCTTCGCCTCGTCGGCGTTCGCTCAACAACGCGGTTCGATTCTCGGACGGGTGTTCGATCCCGACGGGTTGCCTTTGCCAGGAGCAACAATCACGGTGACCCAGGCGGCGACGGGCTTCACCCGGACGGCGGTGACAGCGGAGAACGGCGCCTACTCGGTGCCGAACCTGGAGCCAGGCACCTACGCGGTCACGGTGGAGATGCCGGGCTTCGCCAACGTGACCCGCAGCGATCTCCTGCTGACGGCCGGCCTCAACATCACGCTCGACATGAAGATGCAGGTGGCGGGCCTCAACGAAGAGGTCGTCGTCACCGGCGAATCACCGCTCGTCGAGAAGACGAGCAATCAGATCGGCGGCAGCCTCTCGCGCAAGGAGATCGAGGACGTGCCCTCGAACTTCCGCAACTTCACGGCGCTGACCCAGTTGATTCCCGGCATCACCCCGAACCCCGCCGCGTCCACCTTCGAAGGCGGCCAGGTGGTGGCCAACGGCACGCCATCGCAGCAGAACGTCTACCTGCTCGACGGGATGTACAACAACGACGATCGCCTCGGCGGCAGCCAGGGCACGCAGGTCCGTGTCGTTCTCGACAACATCGAGGAATACCAGGTGCTGTCGAACCAGTACAGCGCCGAGTACGGCGGCGGCGCCGGCGCGATCATCAACATGGTGACCCGCGGCGGCACCAACAGCTTCAACGGCCGCCTCTACACCTACTTCCGCGACGACATGTTCAACTCGCGGAACGCCTTTCTCCCCGACGATGCGCAGAAACCGCCGGAGCGGACGATGCAGAGCGGGTTCGGCCTGGGCGGTCCGATCATCAAGAACCGCGCCCACTTTTACTTCACGATCGAAAACGACCAGGAGAAGATCGCCGGCTTCAAGCGCTTTCCCGCTGCCGCTGCGCCGCTCGCGACCGACATGCTCGGCCAGTTCGAAGTGGACGCGATGAACTACTTCGCCCGAGGTGATTTGCAGATCAACCCGAGCAACTTCATCAACGTGCGCTGGCTGCTCGAGACCGCGCCGACCAAGGGCGAAGGCTTCAACACCAACAACCAGACGCTCGACGCCCAGACGTGGGAGAGCGACTGGGATCACATGATCAGCGGCACCTATACCTCCGTGCTCAGCGATCGCGCCTCGAACGTCGTCCGGGTCGGCCGGATCAACGAGGACCTGGCGACCGGCGCGCAGACCTACTTCGACGAAGACGTGAACTTCATCGGCTTCGCCGGCCGCGACCCGCTCTCCATCGGGCAGTCGAACCAGCACCCCAGCTACTTCACCGGCCAGGGTGGCTCGATGGTGAACACCATCATCCACACCTACGTGTTCGACGACTCGTTGAGCTACTTCGTCCCCAGCCTGTGGGGTGGCGAGCACACCTTCAAGATGGGCGGCGGCATCAGCTGGAACCGGATGGATCCGCGAACGACCGTGGACTCGGGCCTGTTCAACTTCCGTACCGATGCACCGTACGATCCGAACAACGCGGCTACCTACCCGTTCCAGTTCGACATCGCCATCGGACCCGTCGGCGTCAATGGCTTCGACGTCTATTCGCGGGACCGCCGCTACTACTTCTTCGGCGAGGACAAGTGGCGGGTTGCCAATAACCTCACGCTCAACCTCGGGCTGCGCTACGACAACCAGCGGCAGACCCCGGCGGCCACAGCCAACTTCGCTCCGCGGCTGGGCATGGCCTGGGACGTCTTCGGCACCGGCAAGACGGTCGTCCGGGCCGGCGGCGGCAAGTTCTACAACTACGTGCCGGTGGTGCTCGACCTGACCCACCAGCAGTCGGCATTGGTCACGCAGTTCCCGACGATCACCGTGAGCGATCCCAACAGCCCGGTGCTCAGGCCCGACATGATCACCGATTCGGCCGGCAATCCCGGCGTGGCGGTGTTGAGCGCAGCCGGCCAGGCCGAGATCGACCGGCTTCGCGGCACCGCCTACAACCGGAATCCGCGGCTCGACAGCGACGACCGCAAGCTGCCGTACCAGTGGTCGTGGAGCGCGGGCATTAGCCATGAGCTGTTCCACAATGCCGTCGTCTCCGTCGACTACGTCGCCAACGCCTCGCGCGACCAGCTCGGCGTCGTGGATATCAACGAGCCGGTCAATCGCGTTCGGCCAGGCGTCGACGTGTTCGACCCTGACGGCGAGCTCATTCCGCCCGAGGCGCGCAACGTGAACTTCCAGCGCGTGCTGCAGACCCAGACCCGCGACGAGTTCGACGGCAACTACAAGTCGGTCCAGATGTCGTTCCAGCGCCGGATGGCAAACCGCTGGAGCGCGCGGTTGGCCTACACGCTGCAGAAGAGCAACTACGTCGGCCTCGGCAACCCGGATGCGCGGCGGATGTGGCTGGACAACGACATCCGGGCCGACTACGGGCGGTTCACCTCGGACCGCCGGCAGGTGCTGGCCGCGAGCGGCACCTACAACCCCTGGCGATCGCTCACCATCGCAGCCGTGCTGAGCGCCATCACTGGAGCGCCAATCAACGAAACGGTCGGCACCGATGTCAACGGCGACAACGACAACAACGACCGGCCGATTGCGGGACTGAACGACCTGACGATACCGATCCGATCAGAGGTGGACAGCGAGGGCCGTGCGGTGATCAACGGACTGCAAGGGCCGGAGTCGGTGCTGTTCGACGTCTCGTTCCGCTATCAGCTTCCGCTCGGGAAGGGGTTCGACAGCCTCGACCTCTTCTACGACATCTTCAACCTGTTCAACCGCACGAACTACGTGGCGCCCATCGGAACTCGGACATCGGGCGTCTTCATGGTGCCGACCGCGGCACAGTTCCCGCGGCAGATGCAGTTCGGCATTCGTTTGAGGTTCTGATGAGTCGAGCAGTACCGCTGCGCGCGCGCTGGCTCGGTTGGGCCGGCGCGCTCGCCGTCCTCCTCTCAGCGGTTCCGGCGGTCGCCCAGATGGAGCTGGCCGTCTTCCAGGGGACGATCACCGACGAAGCCGGCGCGCCGCTCGACGGCGTGACCATCCGTCTCCACGACCAGGAGCGCGGCACCGACACTCTCGTCAAGAGCGACAAGAGCGGCAAGTTCTACCGCCGCGGGCTGCGTGCCATCGAATACGACATGGCCGTCGAGAAAGACGGCTATCAGCCGATCAACGACAAGATCCGCCTCACCACCGGCACCGAACGGCGTCTGGAGTTCAAGCTGGCCAAGGCCTCCCCGGCCGGCGCCGGCGAGTTCGCGAAGGCGACCGCCGCCTACAACGCCGGCGACTTCGCGACCGCGGTGAAGCTGTTCGAAGAAGTGCTGGTGAAGTCGCCGAATCAGCCCGAGGCGCGGATCAATCTCGCGCTCGCCTACCTTCGGTTGAACAAGCCCGCCGAAGCGGCCGCGCAGCTCGAACTGGCGGCGGCCGGCGGCAACGCCGACCCTCGTATCCAGTTCCAGCTTGGCGGCGCCTACGTGGACATGAAACAGCTGGACAAGGCGGTGACCGCGTTCGAGACCGGCCTCGCGCGCCAGCCGGATCTCAAGGACCCCGGCGCGTGGGAGGCGGCCGTCACGCTTGGAGCGGTGTATTTCGCGAAAGGCGACGCCGACAAGGCCGCCGCGCTCTTCGAGAAGTCGCTGGCCGCCCGGCCCAATGCGGCGGCGCCAATGCTCGGCCTGGCCAAGATCTACGCCAGCAAGGGCGACACCGCCAAGGCGCTCGAGTCTGTTCGACAAGGTGGTCGCCGCACACCCCGGCACATCCGAAGCGCAGCAGGCCGAGGTGTTCATCAAGGAACTTCGCAAGTGAAAGGGGCTCTTTCAGAGGAGGTGACGTTGTGCTGAAAAGGTTGATCGTTTCGGTCGCCGCGGGGGCTGTGCTCGTCACGGCGGCGGCAATCGGGCAGGCGCCGACGGAGAAGGGCGGGGGCAACGAGACCGGCCCGTACGATGTCGTGACCGGCTGGCCGGAGAACTACTGCGGCGCGGGCCACGTCATCGGATCGACCGGCGGCATCTGGGCCGAGTCGCCCGACCGCGTCTACATCTTCAACCGCGGCTGCCTGCCCGAGCTCAAGGAGGGCCGCGGCGCGGCTGACAGCTTCATCCCCAGCCGGAACGCCTCCGGCTACGACATGTCGCAGAAGGATCCCGCCCGCCACCCGCGCTGGGATCACGTCCTCAACATCGTCAACCGCGACGGCAAGCTGATCGAGTCGTGGGACCAGCACAACAAGATGTTCGTCCGGCCCCACCGGGTGCTGCAGAACCCCTACGACGCCGAGAAGCATGTCTGGCTGATCGACGACGGTGCGCACGCGATCTACAAGTTCAGCAACGACGGCAAGAAGCTGGTGATGACGGTCGGCACGCCGATGACGCCTGGCAACGACCAGACCCACTTCAACCGGCCGACCGACATCGCGTGGCTGCCCGACGGCACGTTCTACGTCAGCGACGGCTACGTCAACACCCGCGTCGTGAAGTTCGACAAGAACGGCAAGTTCATCATGACGTGGGGCCAGAAGGGCAACGAGCCGACCGAGACACGGCCCGGCTACATGAACACGGTCCACGCCATCGCCGTGGACAAGAACAAACGCATCTACATCAGCGACCGCGCCAACTCGCGCATCCAGGTGTTCGACGAGAACGGCAAGTTCCTGGACGCCTGGCCGAACATCCGCCGGCCGTACTCAATCCTGCTCTCGGAGGATCAGCACCTCTGGGTGACCGACGGCATCACGCAGAAGGTGCTCAAGTACG
Organism: uncultured Acidobacteriota bacterium; assembly: GCA_963709325.1. Lineage (GTDB taxonomy): Bacteria > Acidobacteriota > Vicinamibacteria > Vicinamibacterales > UBA2999 > VFZN01. The sequence continues at coordinate 860,552 of CAVPVV010000004.1, forward strand.
ACCTCAACGGCCGGCTGCTCTATTCGTGGGGCACGTTCGGCGCGATTCCCGGCGGCTTCTGGGGCGTCCACCAGTTCCACGTGGACAACGAGGGCAACCTCTACACCGCGGACGTCCACGTCGGCCGGCCGCAGAAGTTCCGACCCAAGAAAGGCGCGGATCCAACGACGCTGGTCGGCCGGTATATGCGAGGGACGACCGACTGACGGCGACAGGCTTCAGCCTTCAGGCTTCGGGCTTCAGGCCAGCACGCGTGTCACGCTGCAGACGCGCCCTTGTCGGCGTGACAACAAGCTTTCCTGGAGCCTGGAGCCTGAAGCCTGGAGCCTGCGAGGGCCACGAAGGGCACGAGGAACACACAAAGGCAAGCGCTGCACGGACACCCTGACTGCGATCCATGGTGGCTCGCAGCCGAGCAGTGTTTCGACTTCGTGAACTTCGTGCTCTTCGTGGCCTTCGTGTTCTACGTCAGAGAAGCAGCTGGTAACCGCTTCCGTGCACCGTAATGATGTAGCGCGGTTCGTGGGGCTTGGGTTCGAGCTCGGTCCGGAGCTTCGCGATGTAGTTGTCTACCGTCCTGGTGACGGACAACTGGTGGTAGCCCCACACGTCGCGAAGCAGTTGCTCGCGGCTCACCACTTCGTTGCGGTGCGCGGCCAGGTAGCGTAGCAGCTCGAACTCCCGGGCAGAGAGGGCGATGCGCCGGCCCTTCCGCAGCACGAGGCGCTGTCGCGGCCGGACGGTCACGTCACCAAACGAGAACTCCTCTCCCGTGTTGGCATGCCAGTCGTCACGGCGCACCTGGGCCCGGACCCGGGCGAGCAGTTCGCGGACGCTGAACGGCTTGCTGACGTAGTCGTCAGCGCCGGCGTCGAGACCGTCCACCCGATCCCGCTCGGTGGTGAGCGCCGTGAGCATGATGATCGGCACGCGCGCGCCGCGGCCGCGCAGCCGCTGGCACACCTCGAACCCGCTCATGCCGGGCAGCATCACGTCCATGACCACCAGCGCGAAGCTGCTGCGCTCCATCTCGGCCAGCCCCGCCTCGCCCGAGTCGACGGCCGTCACCCGGTAACCCTCGAATGCCAGGTTGTCGGTCAGCATCGACCGCATCTGGAGCTCGTCCTCGATCACCAGCACCTGTCGTCCGTCGGTCGGTCTCACCTGCTCTCGGGTCATGAAGCGGCCTCGCTGGCAGGTGTCTTGGGCACGGGTGGCCGGTCGGCTGCCGGCTCGCTCGCGGTGGCCGCCGCCTGGCGCTGATTGAGACGCGGCAGGGTGACACGGAAGATCGAACCGACGCCGGGTGTGCTCGACACGTCCACCGTGCCGCCATGGGCGCGGACCAGCTCGCGGACGATCGGCAGCCCCAGGCCGAAGCCGCGCCGATGCGAGGCCTCGGCGCTGCGGTAGAAGCGCTCGAAGATACGGGCCTGATCGTGCGGGGCAATTCCGACGCCGCGGTCCTCGACCTCGATGGTGGCCCGCGAGCGAACGCTCTTGATCCGCACGGTGATCTCCGGCGCGCCGTCCGAGTACTTCACGGCGTTGTCCAGCAGGTTGACGATGACCTGTTCGATTGCGGCGGGGTCGGCGTGAACCGCTGGCCCGGCCTCGCACGATTCGACGCGGAACACGCCCTGCGGCCCGGGGAGACCTTGCGCGAAGGCGTCAACGGTCTCGCGGACCAGCGCCGCCAGGTCCACGCGCTCGAACTCGTACTGGCGCGACTCCTGCACCCTCGAGAATTCGAGCACCCTCTGGACGAGTGAGGACAAGCGTGTCGTCTCGCCCTGGATGATGCCGAGGTACTGCGACAGCTGATGCGGTGACTGGACGCGGTCCATCTGCAGCGTTTCAGTGGCCGCGCTCAGCGCCGAGAGCGGCGTCTTGAGCTGGTGGGACACCTGGGCCACGAACTCGCGCTGCATCGCCGCGAGCTCCTCGGAGCGGCGCCACGCGCGCATCGTGAACGCGAGCGCGAGCAGCATCAGCGCGATCGAGGCCAGCGTCGGCAGGTACCCGGGGTTCGGGGCGGCGTTCGGCATCGGCACGGCCGGGGCCATGACATCGATCGCCCAGGGCCGCGGCTCGATCCCGACGGCGAGCCGCGACTGGATGGTCTCGGCCGGGTAGAAGAGCATCGGGAACGGCATGCTCGCGTGAATCGCCGGGGAGTCGGTGGGTCCGAACACCACCGCGCCGGTCTCGTCCCTGACGCGCAACTGCAGCGGCATCTCGCCGCCGCCGCGGCGGCTCAGGAGCGTCTGAATCCGCGAGCGCGCCGAGGCATCGAACAGCCGGGCCCCGAGCTGCGCCGGATCGACGACGAAACCGAGGATGGCGAAGTAGTCGCGGCGCTCGGCGTCGACCCAGAAGAGGCGCAGGAACACCTGGTGGCCGGGGCCGGGCCCGATGTGGTCGCCGGCGACGTAAATCTGCTGCGTGGCCGCGTACTGGTGCGCGAGGCTGCGGATGGCACGCCCGAGGTCCGGGTCGCGCGACAACGGCTCGCCGCGGCCGTAGAAGACCACCTCGCCGGGTGCGACGGCTTCGGTCTGGGCATGCCAGGCGAAGAAGCGATCGACGTGTGAGTACGACCGCAGCCCCGCCGAGAACTCCTCGGCGACGAGGTCGAGCCGTCCGGCCCTGAGATCGGGATGGTTGACCGCGGTCAGCGTCTCGAAGACCGGCCCGTTCAAGGTCCGCCGCAGGTCCTGGGCCACGTCCACGGCCGCCTGCTCGCTGATCTGGCGCTGGATGACGCGCGTCTGCGCCTCGAGCGCGGTGGTGGCGCGGTGCTGGAGAAAAAGCACGAGTGCCGCGGCGCAGAGCATCGCCGCGATCGCCAGCACCATGGGGTGCGGGCGCCAGACGCGTTCGATAACCTGCATCGTCGCCGCCTCGCGCGCAAGCTACAGTGGGTGGGGTTAAGTGTCAAGTAAATCGCCGGCGAATCTGGCGATCTGTTGATCTGGTGAGCTGATGATCGATCTGTCGAGCTCACGATCTCGCGATCTATCTTGCGATCTCACGATCTATCTATCTCGCGATCAGATGATCTCTCTCGCGATCCGGTAATGTCGTGAGCTGCTGACTGCGAACCCCGAGCCCGCGGCAGAATCCGGACCCTGCACCTGCCCTAGCTCATCCAAATCTGTATACTCACCGCTGTTGGAGAGTCCAGCGATGGCTTGGTCCCGTGCGACGGTCCTGGCGGCGTTCACCCTCTTCTCACTGCCCTTCTCCGCTCTCGCGCAGCAGGCCACGACGCGTGTGGACTTCGGCCGCGAGGTGCAGCCGATCCTTCGCGAACGCTGTTACGGCTGTCACGGTCCCGAGCAGCAGATGAACGGTTTCCGGTTGGATCGCCGCGCCGATGCGCTGCGCGGCGGGACTCAGACGGTGATTGGACCCGGAAACGCTGAGGGCACGCTGCTCTATCGGCGGCTCACGGACACGAGAGCGGGAATCCGGATGCCGCCCACTGGCTCGCTGGACGCCAATGAGATTGCGATCATCAAGGCGTGGATCGATCAGGGCGTCGAGTGGCCTGACGAACTTGCCGGCGTCCCCGCTTCTCCACCGGTCGATCCCGCGGCCGAGCGGCTCGCAGCGCTAATCCGCGACGCGGACCGCGGAGCCGTCGATGCGCTGCTCAAGGGCAACCCTGCGTCGGTGCGCGGCCGTGCGTCGGGCGGGACCACGCCGCTGATGGCCGCAGCGCTCTACGGCGATGCCGACCTGCTGCAGCGAATGCTGGCAATGGGAGCCGACCCGCGCGCCACGAACGTGGCTGGCGTCAACGCCTTGATGTGGGCGCTTCCCGACACGGCGAAGATGCGTCTGCTGCTCGACGCCGGCGTGGACGTGAACGCGCGCTCGGACGACCGCAGGACGGCGCTCGTGATTGCGGCGAGCATCGTCTCGTCAACGCCGGCGGTGCAGCTGCTGCTCGAATATGGCGCCAGCCCGTTCCCCGCGAAGAACCAGGACCCCATCCCGCTGCAAGTGGCGGCACGCATCGGCAACGCCGACGTGTTCCGGCTTCTCCTCGACTACGGAGCGGATTCGATCCGGTCTCAACGAGCGCCTCCTTCGCACCTACTGCATGCCATGTGCCGAGCAGGTCGGCATCGTTGGCCAGCCGCTCCTCGCCCGCACGCCGCCGCCGGATATGGGCCTGCGGCCGACGCTGGCGACGCCGCCACCCCGCGCGCCCGCGGTTGGCGCGGCAACAATGACGGCGGCTGCGGTTCGCGCCGCGGTCGAGCGGAGCCTGCCGCTCTTGCAGGGCATCGCCGAGCCTTTCATCGCGAAGACCGGGTGCGTCTCCTGTCACCACAACAGCGCGGTCTCGTCCGCGGTGCTGGTCGCTCGTCGCCACGGCTACCGCGTTGACGAGCAGGCGGTGCGCGCGTCACGGACGCTGATTGCCACCTACCTCGAATCGTGGCGGGAACGAACCCTGGAGAGTGCCGCCATCGCTGGGCAGCAGGACACGCTCAACTATCTCCTTGTCGGCCTCTCCGCGGACGGCCACCCATCGGATCGGGCCACGGATGCGCAGGCGTTGTTCCTGATCCGGCGGCAGGCGCCTGACGGCCGCTGGCCGCTTCAGACACTCCGGCCGCCGATCGAATCGAACGACATCGAGGTGACGGCGATGTCGATGCGCGCGCTGCAGCTCTACGCACCGCCGGGCCGCGCGGCGGAGTCGGCCAGGGCCATCGCCCGCGCTCGCGACTGGCTCGTCTCCGCAAAGGGCGAAGTTACCGAGGAGCGCGCCTTCCGTTTGCTCGGGCTCGCGTGGGCCGACGCGGGCGCTGACGTGTTGAAGCCGGCAGCACGCGAACTGCTCGCACTGCAGCGCGATGACGGCGGCTGGTCGCAGGAGACGTCATTGGATAGCGACTCGTACGCGACGGGTGAAGCGATCACGGCGCTGCTCGAGAGCGGCATGGCCGCGGCGAGCGATCCTGCGGTCCGCCGTGGCGTCGAGTTCCTGCTCCGCACGCAGCTTCAGGACGGCTCCTGGTACGTCAAGTCGCGGTCCGTCCCGATCCAGGCGTACTTCGAAAGCGGCTTCCCGCACGGTCCCGATCAGTGGATTTCCGCGGCGGGCACGGCGTGGGCGGTGCGGGCGCTGGCGAACGTGAACTGAGTGGGCTTGGGGCCTCGGGGCTTGAGGCTTCCCGCCTTGTGCCTTTTGCCTTCGGCCTTGTACGATCTTCCGGTTCGCGCCCGTAGCTCAGGTGGATAGAGCACCGGCCTTCTAAGCCGGGGGTCGCAGGTTCGAGCCCTGCCGGGCGCGCCAGCTAAACACCTCATGCTCAATAGTTAGCGGCCGTCTATCAGGGGCCAAGCACCTCCTAGACGACTTCTGGTGGTCCAGATAGTGGTCCATTCGACGCTAATTCAGCCCCCTGGGCCTCGGGGCCAGAAGGTACGCGGAGGCTGATCACCCGCCCGAGAGCGGCCTGCCACGCGGGCTCAAGCACGCGGAGCACATGCGTTTAAGCGGGTGCCGCTTGCTCTTGCGCTCCATCGTGCGGCCGGGGCTGTGTCACCATCCGGATCGAATCACAACACCGAATACTAGCCGCAGCTCGTTGGTGGCTCCCGAGTCCGACTCGTCAAAGATCCTTCGCCACGACGCTTCGATGTGGGCACCGATTGGTCGTCCCCCAATCTCCACACCGCCGCCCGGCTGGATACCGAAATCGACAGCACTCTCATTTACGTCCAGAACACTGAGGTCTCGCCGGACGATTCCGACCAGAAACTGGCCGTACGGGACCACTACATCCGACTGCTGCCTCCCCATGAATCTCGCTCCGCCCAAGAAGGAATGCTCTTTAGCATTGAGCGTCGAAATGTCCTCAATTGAATTGTCATAGTGCCCGCCAACATCGCCGACAATACCAAACCACGGCAAGATGTTTGTGCTGTCGGACACGTTCCAACCCCAAGTGAATGTGGGGTTAGGTCCTTATACAATGTGCTTATGTCAGCGATTGCTGCACTAAATGGCCAAAAATGAGCGAATGGTTGAGGCTACCGGCAGCAGCGTCTGCTCTGCAGCATTCTGATGCTGCGTCCGGCATCCATTGATTCCCAAACCTCAACCAGGAGCAAGACATGACCAAACCTACCTACGTTCAAGAATACAAGGCCATTACCGAAGTGCTGAACAAGTACAACGATGGCTGCAAGCAGGCCAACAGCAGCATCATGAAGCCGGCCTTCAGCGATCAGGCGACCATGTTCAGCGTCGGAGCTGACGGAAAGCTCGCCGGCGGTGCCATCCAGAATCTGTTCGACGGCATCGACCGAGACTTCCGTCCGTCGCCTGAAGCTCAGGGCGCCATCGTCCGCATCGAGATCGTCGGGACTGCCGCCAGCGCCCGCATTGACGCCAACGATGTCTCCGGTTTCTCCTTCACTGATTTCTTCCATCTGCTGAAGATCGAAGGCAAGTGGATCGTGATCAGCAAGATCTTTCACCTCCATGTCGCTCCCTAGAGCATTTTGAACGTTCGCGAAAAGCGGACTGCATCCGCAATTTGGGCTCCTTCGTCGATTTGTGAGTACACGCAATTGAGCTGAGGACACTCTGCATGTCATGTAATTCGTCGAGATTCGCGTGCCTCGCGGTCTCCTGCGCGGTTCGCCCGTGCTGCCACACAGGCGGATGGCGACCAGGACCGCGGATGTCCCCCAACGCCGGTCCAACGAAATGAAGTCTCGGACGATCCGGTACGCTTCACAAGCCCAATTCACTCGTTGAGGGGACACGTGCGTGCACTCGTCGCTGACGGCGCCGCTCCAGGCCGCATCGCACTGCACGATGTCCCCGAGCCGAATCTCGCGCCTGGCCACGTCCTAGTCGACGTGCGAGCGGTTTCCCTCAACCGCGGCGAGATGCGGATGCTCGGCACGGCGGCTGATGGCTGGCGGCCCGGCTGGGATTTCGCCGGGGTGTTGCACAGCGATGTGCCTGGCGGCCTTCGGGCCGGCGAACGGGTTCTGGGCATCAGCGCCGGTGGTTCCTGGGCTCAGCGGGTACCCGATCCGAATCTTCTACGGCTTCGAGGCCCGCCGGGTTGACGACGGCCTAATCCGCCTCCCACCGAATCACGACCTCGCGAGCCTGTTCCTGCTTCACCATCTCCGTCGGCTTGCCCATCGTCCGATCCAGCACGTAGCGCGCTGCCCGGAGAGCGGTCGAGGGGCAAGACTCCCGCTGGTCCATGAGGTGCGCCAGCGTGTCAATGGCGGGGGATTGCAGGCGCAACAGCCGCTCCCGCGCTTTCTCGCGCACACGAGGCGTGCCACCGCCGTGCATGACGCAGACGGCGCCGCCGGGAATAGGCCGGCGTTTACAGCGTTGGCCGGATTGCTTGGACGTAGCCGTGCAGGAAACGTAGCCGAGGGCGTCCATGGGCTGTGGGCCGTCCATGAGCATACGCCCGTCCGCGTGCAGTAGCTTCGGCAGGTGGCCCGTCGCGGAAAGTCCCAGACCGCCTTGGGTCGCCGGCGCCGCCGACAAGCCACTCGACGGCGACTAGACGCCGGCAGCGCCGTGGCTCACGCGAACACCACGTCAGTAGTTCGGCACGAACAACGCTGTGATTCCCGCCGTCTGTATCGTGACCGGAGTAAGTCCCGCAGGGAAAAACGTGTCGCTCAGCGCTGTGCAAACAAGATTCACGGTGAACGCGCCGGGGGTGACATCAAAGACCCGGGTGCCAGCGAACGGGACATTCTGTGCGGTCACCGGAGACACAAATCGTGCATACAGATAATCGCTGGTCTCGACCGTCGCGCCGGTGGTGATGCTGCACCAGCCAGCGATATAGAACCCGGAGCCGACGACAAAGCCATAGAGCCCAGATGCGTTGACCATGATCTGACCGGCACTTGGCACCGTGAGGCTTACCGTTCGCACGACCACGTTTGCGTTCAGGGTCAAATTGATCACACCGGTCGTCAGCCCACTCGACACTAAGCGCGGCGGTGCGACGGACAGCTTCTGCGGCGTAATGCTGCCATCGGCGACGTTCGCCGTGGTGACGGCGCCGGGCGCCAACTGCACGGCCGTGATGCTACCTGGCGTGAGAGCGGCCGCCGGAATGGTCGGCACTGGCCTCGGTAGGCCACCTGTCCGTGCGTTAAACGCAAACGTGCCGGTGTGACCAAGGCTGTCGGTCCAAGGACCGCTGAACGATCCCAGCGAAATACGAGCGTCTACGTCGACGCCGCGGCCGCCCGGCACCGTCACGATATGCACACCGAAACCGATTGTGCCGTCGGGATTCAGCGTCGCGATCCCGACGAGAGGGGCGCGCTGCGGAGCCCCGCATTGATCGTCGTAGCCGTCAAGAGTGTAGAGGCTTCCTTGCTGTGTGACGGTGACGGTCAAGTAGTTACAGAACGGTTGGAGCTGCCAGCTGAAGGACCCGAGGGACTGCGCGTCCACCGCAGCTACCGAGAAGACGATGACGGCGACGAACAGTCCTGCGGTTGCGGCGTGGCGGTTGGTCATGCTGGTACCTCTCGGCGGAGCCTATCATGCACCTCGCCGCTGCCGGCCTGTGGCTACAGCGAACGGATCGAGCGCCCGCAGGAGTAGAGCTATGCCGGATTGAGCATCTCGCCCGAGCGCCGGGGCTATCGGTGTCCGGAGTGTACCGGCCCCAACGAGTTCATGTTCTGGGTACCGGACCCGCCCCCTAACCTTCCCGACCCCGGTAGTTTTCCGGCTTCCTGGTTGGTGTCGCCCAGCATCGTGCGGCCGGAAGGCCCGGCGAGCTTTCTGTACCGGTGTCAGACTTGCGGGTACGAATGCCGTGTGCCGAGGCGTGACGATTGACCGCCGGGTAGAATGAGCGCGGCCCGAGTGTCGATTGCCTTCCGCACATCCGGTCCGTTGCCGCCTCCGGTGGAGCACCTGCTGCCGGGATAGGCCGGCGTTTACAGCGTTGACCGAACTGCTTGGAGGTGGCCGTGCAGGGGACGTAGGCGAGAGTGTCCATGAGGTGTGGGCCGTCCATGAGGATACGCCCTTCCGCGTGCAGCAGCTTCGGCAGCGCGATGCGGGGTCAAAAGGATCAGCTCCAAGCATGGCGCCCCCTGTCTCGGTGTTCGACGATGGCCTGGTTCAGTATCCGAACAGCCGTACTCCGCTTGCACTCTGGTGTGAAGCTCAGGAACGTATCGATCAGGGTGTCGATCGGAGCGGCAGGTCCGTTCGCGTCCAGGGCTTCACGTGCAAAACGGAGAAGTCGCTCGTCATCGCTGCCGTTCTTCGGTTCGTGACGCGCGCCAGCGCGGTCGTGTTCGTGCTCCTGATCGTGTTTTTGATCGTGTTCCTGTTCCTGATTTGGCGAATCTTTCGATAGACGTTGCCGACAACATTCGGTGAACGTCTCGTGGAACGTCTCATCCAACGTTTCGAGGTTCCGCGCGAACGCATCGGCGAGCCTGCTCGGCGGGATCTCGCTGAGCGCCTTCAGGTTGCCCTTGAGAACATTCGTGTTCTCGGGTGGGTTCCAGCGCCACCACGACGGGATGTAGAACACGCGGGCGCCGTCATCGAAATACCACGCGAACGTTACGGCAATGTCGGCCAGACCTTTGCGGACGGTCTCGGGAGAGACGCCCAGGTCATCGGCGGCCGACGACGGTGAGAAGTGGAACAGCCCGATGCTATTGCTTTGGGGCCCTGTGAGTAGGTAAAGCGCGAGTTCCCGCGCCGACGGCTTTAGAGCCCTGAAGCCTGGATGCCGCCAGATCCGCGGATAGAGTTTGCGATACCGTCCCGGACCAGCCATCACTGTGTCTCGCGGTCCTGGCGCGGTTTGACACGTGTCTGCGCCAGCCACGCGTCGAGGTCGGCCGGTCTGAACCGCATCGCATAGACGGGCGCGCCATTCTGGACGTTGATGCATGTCCCGCGCTCGCCAGTAAAAGACGTCATCAGCGTACAGCCCTACGCCGCCGAACATTGCCCGTGCCGCAGGCCATCCAGACCAGCCAGTTGATCCAGCACGAGCTCCCGGAAGCAGGCGTTCATAACATGAGCATCGTTGTCCGTTTCAGCCCTATCGCCCTTACTGCCAACAAGTACGAGGAGACGATTCGCCAACTCAAGAACGCCGGCGCATGGCCACCGGCCGGGCTCGACTACCACGTCTGCTTCGGTGCGGATGGCAACCTTAAGGTCAGCGAGATCTGGAACTCACGGGAGCAGTTCGAGGCATTCGGCAAGCGTCTGATGCCGGTCCTCACCGGCGCCGGCATCCAGTTCGCTAACCCACCGGACATCTTCGAGGTTCACAACATCGTCAAGGGCTGACAATGAGGCGCGGCGGCGCGATCGAGAATCGCCAATCGCGACCGCCTCGCCGTCGGCGACCTAGTCGGCGGCACACCCACTACTGCCGCTCAAACAGGAACTGTTCCAACAGTCAACGCTGTCAGGCAGGGACGCCGCCGAATTGGCGCCAGATCGGTCCTGGGTAGTCGCGTAGTCGACGTCCCCCCGTCTTGAGTAGCAATCGGCTTTAGAGCCTGGCGGTGACTGTACTCGGTTCCCCTCTCAGCCGTCTTCCGTAAGCGGCGGGCGTCAGCCCACTGAGGCCCTTCTTAGGCCGCTCCTCGTTGTACTCGCGTCGCAGGTTCGAGCCCTGCCGGGCGCGCCAATCGTTTCAAGCAGTTGCGGACGTTCGGAAGACGGCGAATTCCGCGGCTGTAGTCGAATCTGTAGACGTGGAGATCTTCAGACACATCCACGCTGCCTAGGCGACCCTAGACCATCCGCAACCTGCAAGGAAGCTGCTCGATTCTCATAGTCCGGCGCGCGGCTGTTCCCTCGCATCGGTGGCCCGGTGCATTCTTTGCGCCACTCAGACTCAAAATCTATTGGTTGAAGGTTCGATTCCTCACGGGCTCACCACTAACCTAACGATCAGCGGCAACCGCGCGATCCATCGCAGTGGGCGGCTCAAGTGCATGCATTGCTGCGTCGTGGACAGATCACGAGATCGGACCTTGGCGACTCCACTGATCGACGACGGTGAGCACACGCAGCGGGCGGCCGTTCGCTAGCGCATCATGGACAAAGTCCAGGCTCCGGCGCTCGCTGGGCTCCGCGGGCCGCAGCGCGGGACCGTCGTGGAATTCCTTCTTGCCGCGTACAGGCCGATCGCCGTGCATTGCTTCTGACGATCGACAACAGCATTACCTCAGCGCCGAACGGTGAAGGGCCATGTGCAAACCGGTACAGGCAGGGTGTGGGGGACACTGCTAGCCTGACCTGTTCCTGGTACGTCGATCATTCGAAACGACCAGGAAGCTGGGAGCGATCGAGAGTTCAAATAGCACAACGGGCCGCACACGTACCCACCGGGCGCAGCTCCGCAAAGCAAAGGATTAGCTCATGACGTCCACCCGTAGCCCAAGCATCATTGCCGCGCGCACCCAGACCATTCTCCTCGTGAGCGCCCTATCCCTATGGTCCATGCCGGCGCTCGCACAGGTCCGACCTGAACGCCTTTCTGACAAGGACGTCAAGACGCTGATCGACCAGGTCGATGAGGGACGCGACAAGTTCGAAGGCAACCTCGATGGCCAGTTCAAGGGGTCGACGGTGCGGGGACCGAGCGGCGGCGAGACCAAGGTCGCCGGCGCCCTCCAGGACTATCAAGACAACACCCAGAAGCTCAAGGATCGATTCACCCCCGACTACTCCGCCAGCGCCGAGGTCACTACCGTCCTCAAACAGTCCACGGCCATCGACACGTTCATGCAAGGCTCGCCCAGCGCCATGAAGGGCCGCAGCGAGTGGGATCGGCAGTCGACAAACCTCAAGCACTTGGCGGAATCGTACGGCACCACGTTTCCCTTTCCCGATGGAGCCACGTCCCGCAGGGTGAACGATAAGGAGACCGCGGCCACCGCTAGCGCGATCGCCACATCCGCGGGCCGGTTCAAGAACGATCTCGACAAAGACAAGACCCTTCCCAAGCCTGAGAAGGACTCCGTCAAGAAGGACGTCGAGCTGCTGATCAAACAGGCCGATGCGGTGAAGTCCCGCACGACCGACGGCAAGCCGGCGACAGGTGAAGTGCGGCAGCTCGTCGAACAGGTGGCCAAGCTTGAGACCTTTGTCGGCGCGCACCCGGTTCCCACCATGACGAATTGGCAAGCCGTGCAGGCCTCGCTCGGCAAACTTCAGCAGGCCTTCGGTCTAATGGAGTAACAGGAGCTCGTTCGACACAGGATGATGAAGACCGCAGCGAGGAACATGCTGGAGTTCCTGAATCGTCAGCGAGACACGGGGCCTGGACCACTTGACGGCCGCTCGCGGCGGCGATCAGGACACGTTGCGGAGCGCGCCTGAGCAAGGCGGCAGCCTGGATCGGATAGGCGGACATAACAACTGGCGGAACGGCCCGGTCTTTCGGGCCTCCTCCGCACACAAGGAGAGTCCGTCATGCGGAACCACACTCGGATTGCGGGCTTCGTCGTCGCTGTCTTCGGCGGCAGAAGAACCTCGACAAGGCGATGACCAAGATGCTGAAAGACTTCCCGCCGAAGCCGAAGTCACAGACCTAACGCAGAGACGATAGTCGTATCCTCCGCTCTAGGGCTCCACAAACAGCCGACAACCGCCTTCTAAGCCGGGGGTCGCAGGTCGAGCCCTGCCGGGCGCGCCAAGTCCAACGTCCGTTAACTGCGCGGTCGGACTTCCGTCCAAGTCCGTCAACGACCGTCCGACACGGTCAGTTTCCGCGCCGGCACCCGGGGAGTGAGCCTGTGCGGTTCTTGTAGTAAGCTCAGGCATTCGACGGCACAGGGAACTTCGCTCTTGACTCACCCCCGAGTCGCGCTCGCCGTTCTCGCAGCTGTTGCCGCCTGGACCGCTGCGTCGATGCCAGGCGGCGCGCCGCACGCGCAGGCGCGTGCCTCGTCCACCGCAGCGCCGCGCGGCCAGGCGGTGTACGACCAGCACTGCGCCAACTGCCATGGTGCGACCGGGCAGGGCGATGGCCCAGCGGCGCCGTTTCTCACCCCACGACCACGCGACTTGACGGCGGGCCGCTACAAACTGCGGACGACCGAGAGCGGTAGCGTCCCCACTGACGACGATCTGGCGCGGAGCGTGCGCGAGGGGATGCCCGGGTCGGCAATGCCGGCGTGGAACGGGCTCCTGTCGGATGCAGACATCGACTCCGTCCTTGGCTACCTCAAGTCCCTCTCGCCCGCCTTCACGAGCGAGCAGCCAACGGTGGTGGCTCTCGGCAGCCCGGTCGCGCGCACGCCGCAGAGCGTGACACGGGGCCGTCAGGTCTACGAGAAACTGAAGTGCACGGCCTGCCACGGCACCGACGGCCGCGGCGCCGGCGCGGTGCAGAACACATTCGAAGACGACTGGCAGCAGCCGCTGCCCGCGACTGACCTCACCGAGCCCTGGAGGTTCCATGGCGGATCGACGCCCCGCGACATCTATCTGCGCTTCCGGACCGGGATGTCGGGCACGCCGATGCCGTCGTTCGTCGATGCGGCCACCGACGCCGAAATGTGGGACCTGGCGAACTACGTCGCCTCGCTCGGCCGCAAGCCGCTCTGGGAGATGAACGCGGAGGAGGTCCAGGCGTTCTACGCTCGACAGGACGCTGAGGAGAGGGCTCACCCGGTGAAGCGCGGGGCGGAATTGGTCGAGACGCTCAGCTGCACGTTCTGCCACTCCCCGGTTGACGACCAGTTCAAGGCGCTGCCAGGCATGCGGCTCGCTGGCGGACTCAAGATTCGCGTGGGACCATTCGGCGAGTTCACCAGTCACAACCTGACGTCGGACAACGAGACCGGCCTCGGCAATTGGACCGACGAGCAAATCAAGCAGGCTGTTACCCGCGGTACACGACCGGACGGCAGCCGCATGTTGCCCTTTCCGATGGACTGGGCTTCGTTCTCCACGCTCACACCGCAGGATCTCGACGCGCTCATCGCCTACTTGCGGATCGTGCCACCGGTCTCGAACCGGATTCCGAGTCATCAACAGCCGTTGCTACCGTTCTACCTGTGGGGCAAGTTCAAGCTGCTCATGCTCGGCGACGATCCTCCAATCGCCTTCTTGCCTGGCAACGCCGGCTCAACAGGAGGTCAGTGATGAAGCGGTTCCTGAAATGGGCCGCGCTTCTCGTAGTGGTCGTGGCGCTCGGCGGCTTCCTGGGATTCCTCTACTACATCCCGCCGTTCCTCACGACGCCGCCTGAAGTGTTCCAAAAGGACATGGCGCAGGCGCCGCCCACCGTCGACGACATCACCGACCCGGCGACACGGGCCATCGCTGCGCGCGGGCGTTACATCGTCATGACCAGCGGCTGCATCGGCTGCCACGTCGGCAATGGGCCTCAGGGACCCGACCCCACGAAGTATCTGGCTGGAGGCGGTTTGAAGAGCCTGCGCCGCGAGGGAACCTATGTCAGCGCCAACCTCACGCCCGATCCGGAGACCGGCCTTGCGCGGCGCACCGACGAAGAGGTGAAGAGGGTCCTGCGAAGCGGCACGTTTCCCGACGGCCGCGTCACGCCGCACACCGCGATGCCGTGGGCCAATTTCTCGAACTGGAGCGAAGAGGACCGCCACGCGGTCGTCGTTTACCTGAGGCACCTCCCTGCGGTGCGGCGGCAGATTCCCGATCCCGTTGCCGGTGACGCAGTGGACGTACCGGGCGCAGTCGCGGCGGAGCACGCCTTCAAGAACTACGACGTGGACTCCAGTCGGAAGTAGTTGGGCCGCAGTAGATCCTCTCGGAGGCTTATCAGTCGCGTGGCGCGCCGCGTGGCCGGTCCGGTCTAAGATGCGCTCCATGCTGAAGCTCTCCAGCGTCGGAGTTGCAACACTCGTCGCCGCGATTGCGTTCGAAGCCGTCCTCGCCAGCCAGACACCGTCGCGCGCGGTGGCCATCATCCACGCCCGGTTGTTCGACGTCCGCACCGGCTCGATCCAGCCGGACATGACGATTGTCGTGCGCGGGCGCACGATCGCGTCGGTCGGCACGACGCCACCGCCGGCAAACGCCGACATCCTCGATGCGCGAGGCCGCGTCGTGCTGCCCGGCCTCATCGACGCCCACGCGCACATTTCAGACATCGCCGCCGCCAGAGTTGCCTTGCTCTCCGGCGTCACCACTGCGCGAAGCGCCGGGGTGCCCATGTTTGCCGACGTGGCCCTCCGCGAGATGGTCAAGGCGGGGTACCTCGCCGGACCGGACATCCTGGCCGCCGGCGTCCACCTGCAGCCGCGCTTCGAGAGCCCGAGCGACGTGCTCTCCGACCCTCGCCTGTTCGAGTTCGTGACGGGACTGAAGACGCCGGAGCAGATTCGCCGCGCGACCCAGGTCAATCTCGATCATGGAGTGGACGTGATCAAAACCAGCGCGACCGATCGCGCCGGCCTCCCGGACACCGATCCGCGGCACTATCTCTTCGACGAAAACCAGCTTCGCGCCGTTGTCGAGGTCGCCGCCCGGCAGGGCGTGCCGGTCGAAACGCACGCGCACGGCGACGAGGGTGCCGCCAACGCAGTCCGCGCCGGGGTCCGGAGCATCGAGCACGGCACGTTCCTCAGCGAGGCGACGCTTCGGCTGATGAAGGATCGCAACGTCTGGTTCGTCCCGACGATTTCGGCGATGGTCGACATCAGCGACGCTGGCGGGGACTACGACGACCCCGGACTGCAGATCCGCGGTCGCTTCATGCTGCCGCAGCTGCGAACGACCATCCGGCTGGCCATGGACGTCGGCGTCAGGTTCGCGACCGGGGTCGACACCGAGTACAGCCGGCGGAGTGTCGCGCGGGTCGGCGGCGAGATTGCTTACCTCGTCGACGCCGGCTTGTCGCCGCTGGCCGCCATCCAGGCCGCGACGATCGGCGGAGCCGAGCTGCTCGGCATCGCCGCCCGGACGGGTAGCCTGGTGCCCGACATGGAGGCAGACCTGATCGCGGTGGACGGCAACCCTCTGGACCGGATCTGGCTCCTGCAGAATCCACTACTCGTGATGAGCAACGGTCAGATCGCCCTGAACGCTCTCGATCCGTCGAAATAGTAGTTGGCACTCGGCGGCCGTTCCGGAGGGTTGGGAGCCTGCTGAGGAGGCTACGCTTCGTCAGAAAACACGATGCTCTGGCTACCCACGTAGTCGAACTCCGGCTCGGGATTGAGGATGGCGCGCGTGCGGCGGCGCAACGCGTCCGGTGAATACTGCGGCCCCCTCTCGCGCACCGTTTCATGGAGCAGCACCGGGTGTTCCTCAGCGTGCATCGCAGGTTGTCGTCGGCCGCTGGTCCAGAACCACGCCGGGCGGTGACGGGGTGGATACCTGGAGTTGTCGAGGTCCATTCTGGGCGGTAGCCGCGTCGCCCAGAACTCGCGGCTCAGATCGCGAGGGGTAACCGTACGCGCATTCCGTGCGCCGTGCTGCATCGCCGAAACCGCCTGGATCGACTGATCGCACGAGGGCAACAGCAGCTCTTGATGTGTGGCTTCACCAAGCATCCACTCGAGCGACGCGTCGGTAAGACCGCTGTTGCCCTCAGGGTGGCCGCCCCCGACGTCGGAGTGATCGCCGGCAAACCACACCTCTTGAACGGCGTCGATGCAGGACCCATCCCGAGCCTTTATCCGGCGCCGATCGCCCCAGCCCGTGACCTGAAAGACGGCCCGCCTCTCATCCAGTGCGACGGCGTGCCGCACCATGCGTACGCTCGAGTTGTGCCGCAGAGCCGGGAAGCTCTGCGGCCAGATCCAGCCGTACGCCTTGACGGTGTCCCACAGTCCCATGAAGTGCACCTGGCACTCGCGGCTCAATGCCTTCTTGAAGGTGACGATCCGCTCGTCCCACTCCACGTGGTCCTTGCCGCTGGGGGCTTCCCGCAACCCCTGACAGCGCAGCGCATGCTGAATTCGCTGCTCTGATGTGCGGTACAGCCCGAGCGCATACGGGAGTAGATGCTCGGCTTCCTGTTCGAGTAAGCCGCAGGCATGCAGCATGCCGGCGAGCGCACGGGCAGTGAACGCCCCGCGGCTGAACCCAAACAGGAAGATGCGATCCCCCGGTTCGTATTCGCGCATCAAGTAGATATAGAGAGCCGCGACCCGCTCAAAAATTCCCGTTCCGAATCCGAGCTCTCTCCAATGCCGGAGCCGTCGGCCCAGCGTGGTCCGTCCTTCCGTGAAATCGAGCGTTCCGATGCCAGGTTCGTAACAGACATGCTGCTCACCACGGCAGCCCTGAAGGAGCTCACGCAGGCGCCAGACGTTGCTCGGCGTCCGGCTGTAGTCGTTGCCGGTCCCGTCGCAGCAGATGACGATGTTCTTGCCGACGCTGTTCATGACCCTGGCCTGCCGTTTGGAGGCGATCGAAACGTCCAACGACTAACCCGCGGACACGATTCAATGCGCGCTGGCGGTCTGGAGGTCAAATCGCCGCGCGAACACCGCGGCACTGGCGGGACAGGCAGACCGAAACTCGACCGACTCCTGAACTGAAGGCGGCACGGCATCGCGCGTCGTTCTCACAAATCCGAGCTTCGGAAAGAAGTCTTCCGCAGTGGTCGTCAGCAAGTAGACAGCGGGAAGTCGAAGCGCACTCGCTTCATCCAATGCTGCCCTCGCGAGGCGTTGCCCCAGACCCTGTCCGCGGGCGGACGGATCCACGACGACGGACCGTAAGAGGGCGCCGTCCTCGAAGCATTCCAGCGCCGCACCGCCGATGACACGGCCGCGATCCTCAGCCACGAAGCCGGTCTGAAATGCCGGGCGCGCGCCATCCACCGGCAGATGCGCATCGATCAGCAGACGCTCAATCGCGGAGAAGTCCTCGGGTCTGGCGCGTCGGATTTTCGTGCTGGTACTCATCGTCCCCAGTGCTCCTGTGCGATCAGCGCCCGCACGCGATCTCGGATCTCGTCGCGGATTTCCCGAACGCGAGCGAGGGGCTTTCCCTTTGGGTCCTCGAGCGGCCAGTCGTCGCGCTTGAGACCTGGCACATACGGACACTCGTCGCCACACCCCATCGTCACCAGGAACTGCGCGCCTGACGCCAGTTCCTGCGTCAGCTTCCGCGGATGCGCGGCGCTCAGATCGATATCCTCGTCTTTCATCACCTCGACGACTTCGGGGTGCACGCGCTCACCAGGACTCGTACCGGCTGACACCGCGCGGGCCATGGCCGGGTCCGCCAGCGCGTTGAACAGGGCCGCGGCCATCTGGGACCGACCGGCGTTGTGGACACACGCAAAGATGACGGTCTTCATGACGCTTTCCATGCGGCACCACGCTGAAGGTTCGACACCCAACGCTTCCGATACTAACGGCCGCAGCAGGCGGCGCGTGGCGGCTGGATGACCGGAAGTTGCTTCCCGGCCTGTTTCTCGAATCGCTGACGGTCTCGCTCCATCCCGGCGACGTGAGACATCGCATGGCCAGCCGTCTGAACGATCTCGCGGACGACCGGATCCAGGTCGGCCAACCGGTAGTGCATCCACGTACCTTCGCGTCGCGCCTCGACGAGACCCGCGCGGCGGAGGTACGCAAGATGGCGGGAGGCCGTCGGCTGCGGCAGGCGCAACGTGTCGTGGATATCGCAGACACACACTTCGCCGTCCATCAGCAGCGCCAGGATCCGCAGTCGGGTTCGGTCCGCCAGCGCTTTGTAGGTCTCTTCGACAGCATCCATGCTCACGAGCGTGTCGGTGGCCATATATTCGTGTTGACAAATATATCACAGGCCACATATATTCGCTTCAGCGAATACACACTCAAGGAGACCGGCAATGACAGACGTGAAAGAAGTGGTGCAGCAGAAATACGGGGAGGCGGCGCAGCGCGCCCGCCAGGGACAGGCCGCCACCTGCGGTTGCGGCACATCGGGCTGCTGCGGGACCGACCCGATTACCTCGAACCTCTACGATGAGGCGCAAACCGGCGTCCTCCCCACCGAAGCGGTGCTGGCCTCGCTTGGTTGCGGGAATCCCACCGCGTTGGCCGAACTGAAGCCGGGCGAAGTGGTGCTCGACCTCGGCTCCGGCGGCGGCATCGACGTGCTGCTCTCGGCGCGGCGTGTGGGGCCTACCGGAAAGGCCTACGGTCTCGACATGACCGACGAGATGCTGGCGCTGGCCCGCGAGAACCAGGCGAAGTCCGGGCTCACCAACGTCGAGTTCCTCCGCGGGGAGATCGAGCACATCCCGCTCCCCGACAACTCGGTCGACGTGATCATCTCGAACTGTGTGATCAACCTCTCGGCAGACAAGGACCGGGTGCTTGCGGAGGCCTTCCGCGTGCTGAAGCCGGGCGGTCGGTTTGCCGTCTCGGACGTGGTCGTTCGCGGTCATGACATCCCGGACTCGGTACGAAGGAGCATGGAGCTGTGGGTCGGGTGCATCGCCGGCGCGCTGGAAGAGTCGGATTACCGCGCCAGGCTCGCCAACGCCGGCTTCGAGCAGATTGACCTGGAACCGACGCGCATCTACCGCGCCGCCGACGCCCGCCAGTTCCTCGAAGAGAGCGGCCTTGACGATGCGGAGCTCGCGGCGCAGGTGGACGGCCGGTTCATGAGCGCGTTCGTGCGAGCGAGCAAGCCGGTGGCGAAGGCCTGCTGCTCGAGCACGTGCTGCGCGTAGATGCCGGGGGCCGTCATCTCGACTCGCCGGCTTCCGATTCTCCGAGACCTGCGTGCTGATCGCAGGTCACAATAGTCGTGAGCTGTTCGCCTCGGGCAGCCTCCAGGACGCGCCGCAACGCCCGACGCGAGCGCGTTCGAGGCCCTGAGTGCAGAATACGGTTTCGGAGACACGGATGAACGACGACGCACGATTGACCGCATTGGAGACCAAGGTTCAGGAGCTCGAGGCGATGGTGGCACTGGCGCTTCGACTCATCTCGCTCGAAAAACCGGTGTCAGCCTTGCTTCAGAACTATGGAGCCAGTCAGGCCGAAGAGCTGGCCGTCCACGCGATGCTCGACGATGTCGCCCACCGCGCCGAGCAGGGCGGCATTTACACGCCCTCGTTGGCCGGGTTCGAGCAGGAGCTCGGTCAGCGGTTCCCGAAAGTCCGCGGCGATCGCGAGTTCGTGTCGCTGCTGCTGGACGCGATGAAGATCGACCGGCCGTCGTACCGCGCCCTGCACGCGTTCACCGTCCGGGAGCGCTGGCGGTGATCGGGGTCCTGACAGAGCATTCGTTGATAAACTCCAGCCTTTCAAGGCGGCGACCGCTGACAGAGGAGTAAACGCGATGGGCGATCGATACACGTCGATTCCGGCGCTCTGCGCATTGTGTGTCTGCGTCCTGGCCAGCGCCGGAAGCGCCGCCGGTCAGCGGCCGGCCTATCCGGCCTCTAAACCTGGCGATTCGGGATACATCGCTGAAGATCCGCAGCTCGCGCGCCTGGTCGGCAGGCCAGGTCCCGCCATCACGCTGCGGTTGGTCGATGGCGGCACGATCGACATTGCCAGCAGCTATGGGCGCAAGCCGGTCTATCTCAGGCTCTGGGCCACGTATTGCCTGCCCTGCCGGGCCCAGATGCCGGGGTTCGACAAGATCTACGAAGCCCATCGCGACCGCATGCAGATTGTGGCCATCGACGTGGGCGTCGGCGACGACGCCGGCAAGGTGAAGAAGTTCGCCGCCGACGAGAAGATGCGCATGCCGGTCGCGATCGACGATGGCAGCCTGGTCTCCTGGCTCCAGCTCGAGGCCACGCCATTCCATGTGCTGATCGGCCTCGATGGCCGGATTGCATATGCCGGCCACAAGGATGGCCCGCCGCTCGATGCCGCGATCGAGCGGGTGCTGGCCGGATCCGTCACGCCCACCCGAATCGACACCGCGCCGGTAACGACTGTCGCGGCGCTGAGGACCGGAGACCTCGTCCCGGCCATGGACCTGCGTGGTTCGAGCGGCGCACCCGTGCGCTTCACGAGCGGCGCCACCGGGCGGCCCCGGGCCCTGGTCTTCACCGCAACCTGGTGTGAAAGTTATTTGAAGGACACCGAGCCGAACACCGTCGAGGCGTGCCGCCGCACCCGCGAACAAGTGGACACCCTGTCACAGGCGGGCACGATCGACTGGCTCGGCGTGGTGGCACATCTCTGGACGACGCCAAAGTCGCTGGCTGACTATGAGACGCGCCTCAAGCCGCGTGTGCCAATGGCCGTCGATAGCGACGGACAGGCATTCCGCGCATTCGGCATAAATCGTCTTCCTGCCGTGGCACTGATTGGTGCGGATGGCCGCCTCGTGCGAATCGTCGGTCCGGACGACAGCAACCTGACCGCCGCGGTAAAGCAGCTGACTGCACCGAAGTAGGTACGCCAGACGGCTGAGGTAGCAGCGCTCCGGCAACGCTCTTGCAGCGTCGCCCGCGGATGAGCGACCAACGGCGTCCGGTCCTGGTCGTGGATGACGACGCTGCCAGTCGTGAGGGCCTGATTACCATTCTCAGAGTCGAAGGCTACCCTGTCACCGGCGCCGCCGACGGCGAAGAAGCGCTCGAGGTGGCTCGGGCCGTGAACCCGTGCTTGATCCTGCTCGACCTGATGATGCCCGTCATTGATGGGTTTCAGTTCCGCGCCGCCCAGCTGCAGAACCCCGAGCTGGCCAACACCCCCGTCGTCCTGATCTCGGCGCTGGACGATGAGGCCCAGATAGCGCGCAGGATCGGTCCGATGAACGAGTTGCCGAAACCGATCGACGTAGACGCGCTGCTCGCGGTTGTGGCGCTGTATTGCGAGCGGCGCACGCCCGAATAGCGATTCCAGGATCGCGGCCACACGGGCTCGGTTCAGCTCGATCGCGCCGGCTGGAGCGACGATGATGAGCAAATGAGGTCATCTGTCTCGCTGCTCGTGGCCACGGACCGCGAGCTCGTCGTCATCGACGTCGAACGCGGCACCTCTTCGCCGGCGCAAGGGATCAGCGATCGTCCAACGTGCCTGGCCGCAGACCCGATCGTTCGCGGCCGCGCGTGGTGTGGTATGCATCGGGACGGCGTATTCAGGTCCGATGACGGCGGCCGATCGTGGCGCGGGGTCGGGCTCGTGGGCCGGCTGATCATGGCCGTCGCCGCAAGCCCGGTGGAGCGCGACGTGATCTGGGCGGGCACCGAACCGAGCGAAGTCTGGTGTTCCGAAGATGCGGGCGTTGCCTGGAGACAGACGGAAAAGCTGGAGACGCTGCCCTCATCACCGGAGTGGTCCTTCCCGCCCCGACCCGACACGCATCACGTCCGCTGGATCGCCTGCCATCCGCAAGAGCCGCGACGGCTCTGGGTGGCGATCGAAGCGGGCGCGCTCGTCTCCACGATCGACGGCGGCGTCACGTGGCGCGATCGCGTCCGAGGCGGACCGTGGGACACGCACGAGCTCGCCATTCATCCCGACGCTCCCGACACCCTGCGCGTCGCGGCGGGCGATGGCTATTTCGAGAGTCACGACGGCGGCGGCACCTGGCACTCACCCAGCGCTGGCCTCGATGTTGGATATCTGCGCAGCGTGGCAATCGATCCGGGAGATCCGGACGTCGTTCTCGTCTCGGCCTCCTCCGGACCGCATTCCGCCTACGTGGCGGGGCGCTCGAATGGCCGGCTCTATCGCCTTGTGAACCGGGGACGCTGGGAGCGCGTTCGCGACGGCTGGCCGGACCCGCCGAACACGATCGCGCCGCTGATGTGCGCCGGGACGAAGGATGGAGAGCTCTGGGCTGCCGACGAGCGCGGCGTTCACGTGTCGGACGATGGTGGAAAGACGTGGCGGCGCGTCGCCGGCTATTCGAAGACTCCACAGCATCTCAGCGGAATGGCCCTGGTGTGATCCACCCGGCGGGTTGTGGCATCATCCGCCGCGGAGGACTCCCCATGAAGCTGCTCTCAGTGCTCGTCGGCGTCGTCGTGCTCTCGGCCGCTGCCGCAGGTGTTTACGCGCAGGCGTCGCAGGTAAAGCCTTACAAGGTTGCCTTCGATTTGACCAGCTCTGATCCGATCGACCAGCAGGCGGTCCTTCGCTGGATCAACGAGGTCAAGGGCGTCAATCCCGCGAACGAAGTGGAAGTCGTCATGTACGGGCGCGGGCTGGACCTCATCATCGCCAGCAAGACCACGAAAGCGGACGATGTTGCGAAGGCGATCAGCGAGAAGCACGCGAGCTTCCGCGTCTGCGCGATCGCGATGAAGAACCAGCAGCTCGACAAGAGCCAGCTGCTGCCGAACATGGAAGTCGTCCCCGATGGCATCGGAGAGCTGGTCGCGAAGCAAGCCGCCGGGTGGGGCTACATCAAGGTCGGGCACTGACGAGCTGGTCTGAGGACGCGAAGGCAAGCGACGCGCGTTCGACCTCGCGGGGTGCTATCGTGGCCGGCGAAAATACCCGCCGGCGTCTTTCCATTTCCGCAGGAGACAGACCAGATGAAGGCATCACCCGTCACCTTCGCCATCGCCATCACCGTTCTCGCAGCGGCATTGACTCTGCCGGTCGCCGCCGACCCGGGCGGCGTCGGATCGGCACGGCTCCAACTCGTCGAGGCGACCATCCAGAACCTTCAGAAGGCGCTGCAGACGAAACTCGTGACCTCCGAGCAGCTCGTGGCGATGTACCACGCGCGCATGGCCGCATATGAAGGCCTGATCAACGCCTACATCCACGTCAACGCGAATGCCGATATCGACGCCGCGCACGTCGACGCGCGCCGGCACCCCGGCAACCAGAACGGGCCGTTGTACGGCATCCCCATCCTCCTGAAGGACAACATCGACACGGCCGATGAGCCCACCACCGCCGGCAGCGTCGCGCTTGCCGGATCGATTCCGCCGGACGATGCGTTCATCGTGCAGAAGCTGCGGGACGCGGGCGCGATCATCCTCGGCAAGGCCACGCTGACCGAATACGCGAACTTCATCGCGGTCGGCATGCCGACCGGCTACAGCTCGCTCGGCGGCTTCGGATTCAATCCCTACGATCCGCGCGTGGATCCCCGCACGACGGCACCCTTCAATGACGGCCGACCGGTGCTGCAGACCGGAGGGTCGAGCTCCGGACCTGGTATTGGCACCAACGCGAACCTGACAGCAATTTCGATCGGCACTGAAACCTCGGGGTCGATTCTGAGCCCTGCCAATGCGAACGGCATCGTCGGCATCAAGCCGACCGTGGGTCTGGTCAGTCGCGACGGCATCATCCCGATCACCGCCGATCAGGATACGGCCGGCCCACTCACCCGTACGGTGACCGACGCCGCGATTCTGCTCGGCGTGATTGCCGGATACGATCCCAACGACCCGGCCACGGCCGAGTGTCTGATCCCCGGCAACTGCTTCACCGACTACACGCGGTTCTTGAATGCTCGCGCGCTCAGAGGTGCACGCATCGCGGTGTACTCGCCGCCGACCCCGCTCGCGCTCAACCGCCAGGCGATCATCGACAACGCCGTGGCCGTCCTGCGCGCGCAAGGCGCGTCGGTGCGAACGCTTGCGGTCTCCGACATTCCGCTGCAGCCCCCCTCTTGCGTCGAGTACCCGATTCCCGCGATTCCGGCGCCGCCCGCGGTACGCTGCTCGTCCGTGCTGCTCTACGGGTTCAAGCGCGATCTGAACGCGTACCTCGCGGCCACACCCGGGGCGCCACACCACACGCTCGCCGAGATCGTGGCCTACAACAGTACCTACGTCCCGCCGATGAAGTACGGCCAGCAGATTGCCGCAGCTGCCGCTCAGGTCAACATCAGTCCCGGCAGCGCCGACACGCTCCGCTACCTGGACGATCGCGCGAATGATCTCGCGGTCTCGCGTGACGTCCTGAACGGGATCTACAACGGGCCGGATAACATTCCGGGAACGGCCGATGACACCGACGCGATTCTCGCCCTCGGTAACAACTTCGCAGGCGCCCCGGCGAAGGCGGGCTTCCCGAGCGTCACGGTGCCGGGAGGATTCATCACGGCTGTTACAACTCCTCCGACGAACGATCCCCCCATCAATGGCCCGTTCCCGCAGACGGTCACGTTCTCCGGGCCGGCGTTCTCCGAGCCGCGGCTGATCGGCCTGGCCTACGCATTCGAACAGGTGACGCACTACCGCGTGCCGCCGTCACATACACCGCCCTTGCCGAGCGACAGCGTAGGAAGGCCCTGATCTCACAGCCCGTGGCGATGGTGGCCGATCCATTCGCCCAAGATCGTCACGTCGTCACGGGCTGACAACGCACGTATTTCACGGGTACGGAGGGTGCGGGCCGGCGGCGTCCACGTTCGACGCGCTGTGCTAGCATCCGCCCTCGGTCGGTCCAGAGCGCCAGAGAAGGCAACACCATGGCGACACTTTGCGTCCGGCGGTTCTCGCCTCGTTCGGCAATTGTGCCGGTCGCGGTATCCATATTCCTCTTCGCAGCGGCCCACGCACAGGAACCGAGTCCCTCAGGCTATCGTCCGGTCATTCCGCGAACCTGGGACGCACATGCGCTGGCGGACCTGGAGGTGCCGCTCGCCGTTCCGAGCCACAGCCCGAAGCACATCTCGGCTGAGGAGTATTACCGCCTTCCAGTACGGCCGATCTACAAGAGTTATCCCGCATACAGGTCGGATCGCGAACCGGCCGGCTACGCCGACTGGCTGCGCCGGCAGGACCCGGTGATCCTGTGGGACGACGCCGGGCATCGACCCACACTCGAGACCGAAGCCGACTGGATTGCCGCCGGCGAGCTCGTCTTCGACGCGGGGGTGCTGTTCTTTGAAACTGGCTCGAGCAGCCTCGAGGAGCGCCGCGCGTTCGAGGCAGCGACGGGGGACGTATTCGATTCCAAGGGCGCCGGCCCGTTTTCGGAGTATGTCATTCGCGAACGCGGCAAGATCGAGGTCGCCGAAGCGTCGTGCCGGGAATGTCATACCCGGGTCATGCCCGACGGCTCGGTGATCAAGGGCGCGCAGGGGAATCGACCGATCGAGCGGGTCGCCTACTTCGGTCTCGCCGAGGAGGCCGCGAACGCCGACAACAGGGATCGCTTCCTGGCCGACGCACGCGAAGGACAGCGGCGCTCGTTTGCGGCGCCCTGGCTGAAGCCGGATCCCAACGCTCGTCTCGAGCAGATGTCGGCAGCGGAGATTGAAGCGGTGCATTCCGCGATCCCGCCAGGTGTCTTCGCGCGTCAGGGTACCAGCCCGTTGTCGCCGGCGAAGCTGCCCGACCTGATCGGGATCAAGGATCGCCGCTACCTGGATGCGAGCGGGCTGGTCCAGCATCGAGACATCGGCGACCTGATGCGTTACGCCGCAATCAACCAGGGCATGGACATGCTGGCCCGCTTTGGCGATTTCGTCCCCGCTGGAAACAGGCGCGAAGTCGGCGGCGGTTTCTTCGAACGGTCAGTCGGCGCGCGCTACAGCGACGAGCAGCTCCATGCGCTTGCCCTCTACATTTATTCGCTGCAGCCGCCACCGAACCCGAACCCGCGCGATTCCCTTGCGCTTCGCGGCGAGCAGGTCTTCAAGGCTGAACGCTGCAGCACCTGTCATACGCCGCCGCTGTACACGAACAATTCCCTTGTTCCGGCGCCCGGCTTTACCGTACCGAATCATCATTACGCGCGGTTCCAGATCCTCCGCCGCTCCGTCGGTACCGATTCGACGCTGACGCGAACGACACGGCGTGGCACCGGGTACTACAAGGTGCCGTCGCTCAAAGGCGTCTGGTATCGTGGGCCCTTCGAACACAACGGCTCGGTCGCCACTTTGGAAGACTGGTTTGACCCGAGGCGCCTGCGTGATGATTACGTCCCGACCGGGTGGAAAGGGTACGGTGTGACGACGCGAGCGGTGCCCGGCCACGAGTTCGGCTTGAAACTCGATGCCCAGGACAAGGAAGCGTTGATCGCTTTTCTCAAAACGCTCTGAGCTCGAAGAAGATGTGCGCCTGCGCCAGGCGCGGCAAGACGCGGGGGCCCAAAGCGGAGGACAAGGTGAATCCAACCAGACGGAAGATCCTGAAGGCCGGCGCGGGTGCGGCGGCGATGGCCGCAGCGGCGCCGCGGATGTTCGCCCAACAGAACGCATCCTCCGGCCCGGGGAAGGTCTACCAGAAGGGTGCCGTACGCGTCCGCTACGACGAGTCGGGCAAAGGATTTCCTCTGCTGCTGATCGCCGGCGGCGGGCTCAACTCCCTGATGTCGGCCTTGCCGCGGATGCCGTTCGACCCGATCGCGGAGTTCTCGAACGAGTTCCGTTGCATCTACGCCGACCTGCGCAACGCCATCAACGGCGAGTCCTCCGGCCCCCTCGAAGCGGACCGGCCGTGGGACGCCTACACTGACGACCACGTCGGACTGATGGATCACCTCGGCATCGACAAGTTCATGGTCCTCGGCTTCTGCATCGCCGGGCCGTTCATCTGGAACATCTTGGAGCGCGCCCCGTCGCGAGTGGCTGCCGCTGTGCTCGCGCAGCCGGTCGGCTTCCGGCCGGAGAATCCGAACGTCATGTACGACGCCAGCCTGAACGGCTGGGGCGCCGAACTGGTCAAGCGGCGGCCCGAGATCACCCAGGACGCAGTCCAGAAATTCGTGACGAAGATGTTCCGCACCGACGCCGACTTCGTGTTCACCGTGTCGCGCGACTTCGTGCGGAGCTGCCAGACGCCGGTGCTGATAATGCCCGACGATGTGCCGTCGCATCCGTACGCGGTGGCGATGGAGTCCGCGATGCTCGCGCCGAAGGCCGAGGTGACCATGTTCCCGTGGAAGGAGCCGAAGGAACGGATTCCGCTGGCGGTGCGCCAGGTACGCTCGTTCATGCGGGCTCACCGGCCGGGGCAGACCTGAGGGCCAGGAAAACATCGGAGGGCCTATGGCGCGGATCCTGCTGGTTGGCTACGACCCGGAGACCGTGGATTTTTCTGACCCTGCTTTGCCGCCCGGCATGAGCATCGAGAAGGTGCACGCCGGCATCGCCGTTGCGGTCAAGCAGTTCGCTGAACGCGGATGGGAATCCGACCTCTGTTTCATCCGGCCTGATGAAACCGCGGGGCCGGCCGTGGAGCGTCAGCTTGGCTCCTCTCAGTACGATTGTGTCGTCATCGGCGCCGGCGTCCGCCTGCCGCCTCGCGGCCTTCACTTGTTCGAAGTTGTCATCGACGCAGTGCGCAGGGCTGCCCCCGGTGCGGCGATTGCCTTCAATACGCGGCCGGATGATAGCGCCGATGCGGCCGCGCGAGGGTTGGCGCTTCGACGCGCCGTATAATCACCGGCATCGAGCCGCGGAACCTGCCGCGACCGCGCCCGGTTTGATGGTCGTTGTCGGTGCAAGTTATCTTAGATGACGCACCGGCACGACACGCATGCACACACCGCCCTCATCCGCGCAGCTCGCCCGCTACCTGACCCGCGTTGGCTATGGCGGCGACATCAAGCCGACACTGGCGACGCTCCGCGAGCTGCACCGCGCCCACCTGCTGTCGATTCCCTACGAGAACCTCGATATTCACCTCGGGGTGCCGCTGACGCTCGAATCCCGGGCGCATGTTCGCGAAGCTCGTTGACGAACGCCGCGGCGGGTGGTGCTACGAGATGAACGGCGTGTTCGCCAACGTCCTCGAGACGATGGGCTTCGACGTGCGCCGGGTCGCCGGTACCGTCGGCCGCGCCGCGCATGGGTGGCGTGCGCAGGGCAACCATCTCGTGCTCGTCGTCACCCTGGACCGTCCATGGATCGTCGACGTCGGGTTCGGTGACGGGTTCCTCGCCCCGCTGCCGCTCGAGCCTGGCACCTACAGCCAGTCGTTCCTGCGCTACCGCGTCTCGCGCGACGGCCCTCGCTGGCGCGTGGACAATCACGCCTTCGGCGGCGCCGACGGCTTCGACTTCACGCTGACGCGGCGCACGCTGGACGATTTCGCGGTCCAATGCCGCGAGCTCCAGACGTCTCCCGAATCGGGCTTCGTGAAGACAACGGTGTGCGAACGCTTCACGCGGGACGGCCTGCTGATGCTGCGCGGCGCAACGCTGAAAGAGGTGACGGCGGCTGGCGCCAGGGAGCGCGTCCTGGAGAGCGCGGCTGAATACGAGGCCACGCTCCGCGACCGCTTCGGACTCGACCTTCCCGCCGCGGCCGCAGAGCTGTGGCCGAAGGCATGGGCCAGCCACCTCGCGCGGCAGGGGGAGCAAGCGGTCGCTGTCGCCACGCCGAGCGCCTGATCGGGAGGCGGCTTCGCTGATCGGGAAAGCGGCTTCGCTGAACGGGAGAGGCGTCGCTTCTCGGGACCCCGCGCTCCCAACAACGACCAAGGTCCGGACGGGATTGCCGCTCCCCAACAGGATTCGCCTCGATGCTTTCGGGACCGCACAGTCCCGCACGAAGATCCCGCTCCCGATGGGCTGAATTCACTCCCGCTCAGCGTTAGTCTTTCCCGGCACGCGGCGCCGCCCCTCCCGACACGCGCCGCGCCGCGTCCCGTCCCGAAGCGCGGCGCCAGACCCCCGACACGCGTCCGTCAACTCTTCCGCTTCCGGGCCCGCCCGCCCGGATCACGCGAGTACGCCACCGCATACGCGGCGTAGCGGCGCGACTTCATGTCCTTGGCGGACAGCGTTCGACTGAAGGCCGTTTGTTCGTGCGCCAGCAGATCGGCGACCGAATGGATGGCCTCGTCGTCACCGAGCCGGCGGATCTGGTCGGCCGCAGAAACCAACGCGCGGCCCGCCTCGTCGAAACCGCCCAGGCGATTGGCCGACAACGCGTGCAGCCGCGCGCCTTCAGCGAGCATCCGGGCGACGGCGATCACCACGTCGCGGTTCACTGGCTGCTGCCGGTCCTGCTCCTCGGTGACGGCTGACCAGTCAACCTGCATTGGCAACGCAGGCAGCACGCCGTCTCGGTCGGACACCCGGCACTGCAGCGAGGCAGCCTCCCCAGTGGCACGCGGCTGGACCTCTACAGCCACCAGCAGCGTGACCTCCTGTTCCGCGACGAAATCGCCAAGCCGCACGCGGGTGATGCCGCCATCCTGTTCGGCCGCCAACGGATTCAGCACCGTCACGCGCACGCCGGGGCCGGCCACGACCTCGAAGGTGACGTTCCGGGCCACGACGTCGAGGACCTCGCCCAGCTCGCTGGCGAAGAAGTCTGGAATCTGCACCGGCTGCTCGATGAAATAGGAATGGCCTCCGCCCTCGGCCGCGATGCGCGTGAGCAGCTCCTCGTCGAAGTCGTCCCCCAAGCCGAATGTGGACGTCCCGATTCCCGCGGCGCGGAAGCGCGCCGCCGCCGCGGCGAGCTCGTCCGGCTCGACGACTCCCCGATTCGCCTGGCCGTCGGTGAGCAGCAGCACGCGGCGGACGCGGCCTTCCGGACTGGCGCCGCTCAGCGCCCGCGCCCCGGTGAACCAGCCCTCGGACAGATCGGTCGATCCGCGCGCGTCAACTCGCGCAAGCGCTGCGAGCGCCTGATTCTTTGCGGCCGTTGACGCCGGCATCCGCTCCAGAATCGTGTCGATCTGGTCGTCGAACACCACGACGTTCAGCTGGTCGTCCGCGTGGAGGAGCCGAATGGCGTGAGCGACGGCCTGGCGGGCAAGCTCGATCTTGCGGCCGGCCATCGAGCCGGAGCGGTCCAGGACGAGGGAGACGTCCACGCCTGGACGCATCGGCCCGCCCGCCGGAAGAGCCGGGCGGGAAGGCGCTGAAAGGGTGACCGACAGATATCGGGTGGCGGCGGAGCCGGCTGGCACGAACGCGCGATCGGTCTGGATGTGCATGGCCCATCGTCGCGCCGTGCTGTGACAAGGCAGGACGCGGGGCCTCCCGACACGCGCCGCAGCCCCTCCCGGCACGCGATAGACTCCCCCAATGCCTCGCAATGCCGAAGTAATTCGCCAATGGCAACTCCTCCTGGCAATAGAACGCAATCGGCTCGGGCTCACCGTCGACGACATGGCGAAGCTCACGCGCGTCGGCAAGCGGACTATCTGGCGCGACATGCAGGCGCTGCAGGAAGCCGGCTTCCCGCTGGCGAGCGACAAAGACGACGCCAATCGCACGCGCTGGACGATTCTTCAGCTGCCGTTGAAAGCGCTGAATAACCCGGGCCTCTCGCTTACTGAGATCTGCTCGCTCTACATGAGCCGCGCCCTGCTCAGCGCGATGCCGGGTGCGGCCTTCGCCGACGGCCTGGCCGACCTGATGAAGAAGGTCGAGAAGTCGCTCTCCCCTCGTGTCCGCGATTTTCTGGACAAGCTGCCGGGTGTCATCAAGGTCAAGCCCGGAGCGCGGAAGAAGCACCAGAAAGACTACGGCGAAATCGTCGCCAGGCTGATCGAAGCATCGTCAGGTCACCGTGAATCCCGGATGCGGTATTACTCAGCGTCCAGTAATCGCGAGAAAGACTACGTGGTCCATCCGTATCACGTGGCCTACTTCGATGGTGGCCTCTACCTCGGCGCCTTCGTTCCGGAATATCGCCAGATCCGGAACTTCGCGGTGGAGCGCATCCGCAGCTTCACGCCAACCGAGAAGACCTTCACGGCGCCGGTGGACGGCAACGCAAGCCCGTTCGCGGCGTCGCTGGGCGTCAACGACGGACGTCCCGAGCGCGTGGAGATCGAGTTCGCCCCGCGCGTGGCGCGCTACATCCGCGAGCGGGAATGGCATTCCTCGCAGAAACTGGAGGACTGCACCGACGGCGGCGTCCGTTTGACGATGAAGGTGTGCCGCGACTGGGCGCTGAGGAGCTGGGTACTCAGCTTCGGCCCGCACGCACGCGTGATAGCGCCGTCAGCGCTGGCCGAAGAGATCTACGAGCAGCTCGAGGAGGCGCGGGACGGCTACGCGCCGAGGCTGGCGTTCGAGATGCCGAGGATGTACTTGCCGGAGCATCCACGGCTGCCGATGCGGTGAAAGTTCTATGAGGCCTCGGGAAGTTCCAGCCGCCGCACCCGCGCCAGGGTCGGCCCGACTACCGCGTGCAGCTCACCGTACATGCCGGACACGTTGTCGATGACCATCCGGAGGTTCTTCTCCCGCTCCGCCCAGTGACGCTCCATCGAGCGGCGCTCCGCCTCCAGATTCGTCTGCATCGCCTGGAACGCTTCCACCATTGCCTCGATGCGCTGGCGGAACTCGGTGCTCGACAGGTAGCGCTGAATCGCCGCGAACTTGCTGTCGCCGGGCTGAGAGACAGCCTTGTGCTGCTGGAGCTGAATCAGGTTCGACCGCAGGACGGTGGCCAGGCCAACCGCCAGCGTCAGGTCCGTCACCCACACGCCGTCGATGAACTCGAGGCGGCCGCCGTTCTTCGGCCTGGCCGCGGACACCAGCACCGCGACGTCGGCCTTCACGCGCCGCTGGTCCTGCCGCAGCTTGGGTAGCCAGGCGTTGCTCCACGCGGCCGTGTTCTTCGATTCCCAGACGATGGTGCCGCAGGTCTCGCCGCTCTGCGCGCGCACGCACTGAACCACGTCGGCGCCGCCTCTCTTTCCAATCGCCTGCACCTCGTCGGCCCCGAACGCCATGGCCAGGACGTCCGCAAGCCGGCCCTCGACGACGTCGCCCTGCAGCTGGCGCGTGCTGTCGTCCAGCCGGCGCTTCAAGTCCGATATCTGATTCCGGGCGTCGGACAGCTTGCGCTGCGCTTCCAGATCCCGTCCCCTGTATTCATCGTCCAGGCGTTCGTTGATCTCGGTTTCCAGCTTCTTCTTCGCGAGCTGGACCTGCTTCCTGACTTCGCTCTCACGGTCGCGTTCGTTGCGCTCGAGCCGCTCGGACAGCTTCAGTATCTCGGCGGACTGCCGCTTCGATTCGCATGCCGCACGATCGAGCTCCTCCCGGGCCGCGGCCTCGGCCTTCTTTCGCGCCTCGGCCTCGAGGCGTTCGCGGTCGGCTCGAAGCTGCCGCTCCGATTGCTCCTTGAGGCGCGATTCCTCCGCCTCGATGCGCGCGGCCAGCTCCTGCTCCAGTTCGGTCCTGATCTGCTGGGTCAGCAGCTTCGAGACCTGGATGCGTCCTCCGCAGTGCGGGCAGGCAATGATGTCGGCGGCCATCGGCACTCCTCTGGCTCGCGAGCATACGACGCGAGCGTGTCAGATGAGGTCACGCCTGAGGCCGCCGAGCGACAGCTGGGCGCCGCGCGGACCGGCGGAGTCCGCCGGTCACGCTCCCCTCCGCCCCTGTATGCGCTTGGCCCAACTCGCCTGCATCATCTAGCTCAAACAGGGGCCTGTCCCAGCTGCGGGTCGCGTGTCTGTCACTTGCGTCGGCGGTCTCCAACGGTCCGCGCGCTCGCCCAACTGCCGCTCGGCGGCCCGTGATACGTCAACCGCACCGAGGACGGCAACTGATCGAGGTGTCGCTGCGACACAGTTGGCGCCGGCACTCCTGCGGCCACGCTCTCTCCGGCGAGGTTGCCGGGATGCGGGCGGGCGCCCGCAGGCCGGCGGAGCCGGCCGGTCACGCTCTCTCCGGCCTGTTAAAGCACTTGGCGCAACTCGCCAGTCTACGCAGCGCTCAAACATGCGCGCGTCTCCGCCTTCGTTCGCGTGTCCGTCGCTTGTGTCGGCCGTCTCCAACGGCCTGCGTTCGCCCACCCGCGTCCCGGCAACCTGGCGTTTGTCGCTCCTGCCTCCTGTCTTCTCTCCCGACTCCCGACTCCTGACTCCCGTCTCCTCTCTCCTGCCTCCTGCCCTTGAGATAGGATCCGCGGTCTGCTCAATACCGAGCGCACACCCGGAGGGCCCCCATGCAGTTCATGATCACCTACTCGTTCCGTCCGGACGCCCGCAATGCCGCGCAGGATCGGTTCAAGAAGACGGGAGGTGGCCCGGGCCCGGGCGTTCAGATGGTGGGCCGCTGGCACTCGACCGGTGGCCACCGCGGTTACGTGCTGGCGGAGACGACGGACTCAGTTGCGCTGGCGAAGTGGATGCAGGATTGGACCGATCTGCTGGAATTCCGCATCGACCCGGTGAACGGCGATCAGGACGTGATGAAGGTGCTCGGGGCCTGAGCCCGCCGATCGGAATGCCCTTGCTCCCGGCGGTGCACCGCCGCCGGGGGCGCACCGCCTCAGCGAGTCGTCAGTCGTGGTGGAAATAAAAGCGGTTGCCGTCGATATCGTCCACAGTGAACTGACGCAATCCCCACGGCTTGCTTTCGAGCGGTTCAACGATTCGTGCCCCCCGCGCGCGGAGTTCGTCGTAGGTGGCGTCGATGTCCGGAGCAAAGACCCAGTGGACGGCCGGTTCGAACGGACGTTCTCGTTTGCGCAAGAATATCGCGACATCGTCGTGGGAGACGGCTCCGATGTCGTCGTGTAGCCAGCTGATCTCGAAACCGAGCGCGTCGCGATAGTACTGTTGCGCGCGCACGACATCCTGGACCGGAAGCTCAGGCACGGGTGGGGCGAACGTCGTCCTCGGCTTCTGATTCACGACATCTCCTTTTCGTGCTCGCAGGACGTGTCGCACACGACGCTCGAGGCGCACGATAACTCTCTTCGGGCCCTCTTCAGTGAAACAGGGCGGCGCTAGCCCGATCAATCGCGCGGGTTCCTGCCAGGGCCATCCGTGCCCGGGCCGCCGGCCTCGGCGCCGGGCGCCTTCTCCCACGTGTAGGCTCGTCCGGTCACGTACTTCTCGAACCAGTCGAGCTCGACGTTCACCTTGAACAGCTCGTGCCGCAGCTCGCCCCAGACGTGCGGTTCGCGCGGCGCGACGTAGAGGTGCGTCGGAACCCCAAGGCTCTTCAGCGCGCGGTACATCTCGACCGATTGCGGCTTCGGCACGCGGACGTCCTCTTCACCGACGAGGAAGATCGTCGGCGTGGTCACCTTCGACACGTCCTTGAGCGGCGAATTGTTCCAGTAGGCGTCGATCGGCGCGTTGGCCTGCCACGGCGTGCCGCCGAACCACGGCGTGCGGTAGGTCCGCACGTCGCTCTGCGCGTACATCGAGATCCAGTTCGCGGCGCCGGCGCCAGACGCGGCCGCCTTGAAGCGGTTCGTGAACGTGATGATCTTGTTCGTCATGTGGCCGCCGCCGCTCCAGCCCATCTTGGCCATGCGGTTGCCATCCACCAGGCCCAGCTTGATCAGGTGATCGACTCCGGCCATCACGTCGAGGTGCGCGTTGACGAAGTAGTGCCCGACCATGTCGCGGAGGAACGCGTCGCCGTAGCCGGTGCTGCCGCGGTAGTTCGGCTGCAGCACCATGTAGCCCTTGGCCGTGAGCACCTGCGTGTAGTTCATCCAGCGGCCGAAGCCGTACTTGTCGGAGGCCTGCGGTCCGCCGTGCGTCTGCACCACCAGCGGATAGCGCTGCCCCGCCTGGTAGTCGAGCGGGTAGAACAGCATCCCCTCCACGGTCACGCCATCGGCGCCCTTCCATTCCACCTTCTCCTGGCGCGGCAGGCGGAAGTCGCGCGCGTAGTGGTCGAACACGTGGCTCACCTGGACCGGGGCGCCGTTCGTCATCGTCCAGATGTCGTCGCCGCTGGAATCGTCCTTCGTGAAGATGTGACGGTCGCGTCCGGGAACGTAGGTCCAGCCGCCGATGGCGTGATTGCCCGACGTGAGCGGCTTCGGCGTGCCGCCCTCCGCGGGAATGGCGAAGAGCTGGCTGTTCACGCCCATGTTGGCGACGAAGTAGATGCTCTGGCCGTCGGCGGACCAGGCCGCGTCGGTCACCTCGGCGCCGAGGTCCTTGGTCAGGTCGCGCGCCCGGCCGCCGGGCGCGGTGGGCACCACGAAGAGGTTGCCATTGTAGTAGGTCTCGAACGCCTCGTTGGCCTGGGAGAGAAACAGCATGCGCGAGCCGTCCGGCGACAGGCTGGCGTGGCTCTCGGGCACGGCGTTCTTCGTGAGGGCCACGGCGTTGCCGCCGCTGGCGTCCATCACCCAGACCTCGCCGCGCTCGCCGTCGCCGAAGTTCGGGCTGGGCGCGCGGTGGTGAGCGATGCGCGTGCCGTCGCGCGACAGCTCGTAGGACAGCACCGAGAAGTCGCCGGACGTCACCCGGGTCTCGGCGCCGCTGGCCACGTCGATCTTCCACAGGTGCCGCTGCTGGAAGCTCTCGTCGAAGGCATAGGCATCGTCTTTTGACTTCTCACCTGCAACCCGTTCCGCGGGCTTCGGCGTCGGGCGCCAGAAAGTAGACGGAACGTCCATCGGGCGACCAGGCCGGGTTGTCGGCTGCAGTCTCGTGATTCGTGAGACGCCGCGCCTCGCCGCCCGCGAGCGGCAGCAGATGGATTTGCGCGCGCCCGGCGTCGTCCCGCTTCGCCACGAAGGCCAGTAACGCCCCGTCCGGCGACCAGCGCGGTTGCGACTCGCCCTCCTTGCCAGAGGTGAGCTGCACCGCGCCACCGCTTCCGTCGGTAGGGACTCTCCACAGGTGGCTGATGCGCTTGTTGGCGGCCCAGTCCGCGTCGGCCTGGACATAAACGACGACCGCACCGCCAGGCGAGAGCTGCGGATCGCTCACGACGGGCACGCTGATCACGTCGACGATCGACATCGGCCGCTGCGCCAGCGCGGGCGCGGGAACCAGGACGAGAGCCCAGAGGATAGGGAACAGGCGGCGCGTCATGGCAGGTTCTCCCTTGAGAGGGGTTTCGAGCTGAGGGGATGGTAACGCAGGTCGTCGCCGGAACGCGGCTCGAGCCCCGACCGCCGGGGAACATGCCGTAGACGTTCTACGTCTATCAGAACCGAACGTCTACGACCATGACCACTCGGAACGCCGCAGGTCGCGTAGCCGGCTTCACGTTTCTTTTCTACATCGCCGTCGGCATCAGCTCGATGGCGGGCGTCTTTCGCGGCCCGATGGCGGAACTGGCGGCGTATGCGCAAAACGCATCGGCTGTGATTCTGGCGCTGACGCTGTTCGTCGTCACCCGCGTGGAGCAGCCAGTCGTCGCGGGGCTCGGCATGATCTTTCGACTGGCGGAAGGCGGGCTCGGCGCAGCGCTTTACCTGACCGGCGTCACCGTGTCGCGGCCGACGCTGGTGGCCGCGACACTGTTTGCGATTGGCAGCACCTTCTTCTGCTGGTTGTTGCTGCGCGGGCGCATGCTCCCGCGCGGCCTCGCCTGGACGGGTGTCATCGCCTCGATCGTGCTCGTCGTCGGCTTACCGTTACAGCTCGGCGGACTGCTGGGCCCGCCGTTCACGATGTTGATCTGGATGCCGATGCTGGCGTTCGAGGTTCCAGGCGGTCTGTGGCTGCTGGCGAAAGGCGTCCCGCCGAGTCACCCTGCCCGCCCGTCCTGAGTCAGCTCGCAAGCGGCGTGGACACGCCGAGTTTGAACCCGTCCAGATCCTTGAACTGGAACATCCGGGCGCCCCACGGACGGTCCGCTGGCTCGTCCAGCAGCGTCCCGCCTGCCGCCGTGATCCGCTTCGCCGTCGCGTCGACATCCGCGGCGCCCGCCACGTTGATCTGCAGGTAGAAGCCCTGTCCCTTGATCCGGTCCCAACCCAGCTTGCCGTCGTCCTGGTTGAGGACGATGCGGCAATCACCGGCAGCGATGATCGCGCCGGCAACCTTCCCGTCGTTCTCGAACGTCTGAGCGACCGCGAAGCCAATCGCGTCGCGGTAGAAGCGAATCGAGGCCTGCAGGTCTTTGCAGGTGATCGAGCAGCCCAGGGTGGTTGCGTTGAGTGCAGCGGTCTTATCGGTCATGGGGTCTCTCCGGTGGTGAGCTGAATGTCGGGTGTGCTGGTGCACACGCGGAGAGAGTATACAGTCGGCCGTCGTCGACGGACTTCGTTCGCCCACCCATGGTAGCGACCTATTCCTTCCATAGCGGCCAGCCAGTGACCGACGCGACCTCGGCACCCGGGACCCACGTGGGGAACCAGGGCTGGCTGTTCAGGGGGTATCCCGCTTCGCCGGGCCGCAGCACGTTGGTGACGCCGTAGCCGGGCACTTCGGCATTTGTCGCACCATAGATGCGCGACTGGCCGCAGGCGAGCACACGACCAGCGCTGTTCCTGGCGACCAGCGCCTCGGTGTTCCAGGCGGTCGCGGTCGTTCCGATGTTGGTCATCTTCGGGCCCACCACGATCCCTGTCTGACCGATTCTGGCGGCGTCGTACCAACCGGTGATTTCGGCCAGCAATTGCCCCCTCAGGCGCGTCGTGGGATCCGCTTCGAAGCTCGTCTGGATGTCGTAGCGGCCGATTGTGCTGGCCTGTCCAACCGTGAACGAGAAGCAGCCGGTCTCGCCGGGACCGAGCGTCCAGTTCTGGATCTGTTGCGTGTTCGTGTTCAGTCGGCTGCGGCCGAGCAGTTCGACGACCACGCCGCGCAGGCGGCTCCCGTTCGGAGCGAAGACTTCGGCATGCACCAACACCAGAGACGCCGCGCCACCGCGGTTGATCACTTCGCCGGCCAGCATCAACTCACCCGCGCTTTGCCCGCTCTGAATCGTGTACGTGTGAGCGTTGATGATCTCCAGGCGAGGCCCGCCGGTCGGCTCGACATCGACAGTGACGATGGCGGTTTCCGAGGCGAGGCTGAGACCGCAGGGATTGCGCGCGCGAAGCCGCACGTAGTAGGTGCCGTTGGGCACGCCTGACACGCGATAGTCGGTGCCGGTGCCGACCTCGAACACGCCGAGATTAGTTTCCCCCGGCGTCGAACCGACCTCGAGGACATAAGTCGAGACCTGTCCGGACGACAATCCCCAGGTCAACTGCACCGACGAGCCGTTCACCGACACGGCCGGAGTCCCTGGCGCGCCGGGTGCCCCGCTGCACGTCGTCCCGACCGTCACCACGGTCTCACTCGAGGGCGCGCTGATGCCGCAGGCGTTTCGCGCCTTCACGCGGACGTAATAGGTGCCGGCCGGCACGCTCGAGGCGAAGTAGCTGGTGGTGGTCCCGAGGTCGAAGCTGCCCGCGTCAATGCCGCCTGGCGATGATCCGGCTTCCAGGATGTACGAGGAGACGTGGCCCGCCGACACTCCCCACGCGAGTTGCACCGCGGTGCCGGTGACCGACGCAGACAGCGATCCCGGCGAGCCGGGGGCCGCCGAGCACACCGCCCCCACTGCGACCGTGACCTCGTTGGAGGGTGCACTTTCGAGGGACCCGCTGGTTGCACGGACGCGCACGAAATACGTCCCGGCCACCACGTTGGTGGCAACGAGCATCCGCGGGGAAGGGCCAATCGGGAAGCGCCCGATGTTGGAGGCGCCGGGCGCAGAACCCGCCTCCACCACGTAACCTTGCGGAGAGCCACCAGCCGGCGATTGCCATTGCAAGGTGACGGTGGAGCCGGTGATGCTCGCGATGAGGCCAGAGGGTGCTCCCGGCGACTGAGCGCGCAGGCCGCTGACCAGCCCGATGGTGCACAGTGCGAGCAGCGTGGCGAAAAACCAGTTCACGTGCGATTTGGTCAATTGAGATTCCTTGTTCAGGGCACGGCTCGGGAGACACCGAGGGCACGCAAACCGAACGGCATCAAAGTGTGGAGGGTGAAGCACGGCGAGGCGGGGGCGAACGTCAGCGACGAGTAATGCCCGGCGGCGCGAGGAAGAGCTAAAACGTCAATAACACCAAGCGTTCTGCTGCCAAGTGGCCCACAGTCTACACGAAATCGAGCAAGAGCGGCGTCGCTCGGCAAATCAACGGGTCGGGACCGCGGTTTCTCGGGGCGCATCGCGGCTCATCGTTAACTCGGAAGACGGGCGCGGATGTTGCTTTCTTGCGGCGGCATGGCGAACAGCACTACCAAGACGAACAACCCCGCTCCTCACGCCGGAGAGACGGAGAATGCTTTGCCCGACGCCGGCGAGACGCCCGCGATGGGAGCGCCGCCCCGGCAGCGCGACGAGCAGGAGACCGATGACCCTGCCGAGTTGGACGACTCTATGGCTGGCAACCCCGACCGGAAGCCGGGGAGCGATAATCCCGGCCAGCGGCCGCTGACCGACAATAAGGCGGGTGGCTGAGCTCGCGATGAACCGGCAAGTAGGTAGAAGTCTCCTTACTTCCGCATGGGATCGTGCGCGAGGAGACGGTCCACTGCGTCGAGCCACGTGCTGAGTTCGGCCTCGGTCGGCGAGAGCTCGTACACCTGGTGATGGCACGCGCGGCTCAGGCCGTGCCATGCGTACCGCGCGCCGCTCACCAGTTCCTCATCATGAATGAACTCGCCAAGGCACAGGAGCTGCGCATGTCGTGACGCCTCGCGTACCCGAGGCGACAAGGCGCCCCACAGATCGTCGAGCCCCTGTTCAAGGGCCTGCCGTGCCAGCAGCGCGGCGGCACGCGGCCAGGATCCGAAAGCCGTGCGCTCGGGCGGATGAACGCGCGCACTCTCGGTCGCAGTGCCGTGCATGAACTTACGCGCCGCGGTCGCCAGGTCCGTTGCCGTCACTGGAGCTCTCCGATGCGTGCCGCCAGGCGTTCCGCGTCGCGCGTCAGGCTCTGGAGCCCGCCATCGTAGCCACCATGCGAGCCTTCGTTGAGTGCATGGAACACGTTCGCGGCGCCGCTCCACCGGTTATTCAGGCTCTTGCCCACCTCTCCTGCCTTAGCCACGTCGTCGAAGAGGGCCAGCGCCAGCCGCTTCCGCAGCGTCTCCGCGTCCTCCAGCGTGGCTTCGATGTCCTGGTGCATCGCGCCTGCCTTGAGCCGGCGGCGACGGACCGCGTCCGCGCACGCGGCCTCGACGCCTGAGCGGCAGAAGCCCGGCACCAGTCGCTGCTGCACCTCGCCCGGCAGGTCCTCCGTCCGCACGATCGACATCGCATCGTCGAAATACCGTTTCACCGGCGACTCGAGAACTCGCGTGTCGACGACCGAGCCGGGACGTCGTGTCACCTCGACGACGGTGGCAGGAATCATCAGGTGGCGCACAGCGTCCGGCAGACGCTGGTCGTGCGTGAAGACCACCACCTGTCGCGTGCGCGCGGCTTCCTGGAGCGTGCGCGCCAGGCCGTCCACGCGCGACGGATCCATCGACTGCACCGGGTCGTCGATCACCATGAAGCGGAACGGGCTTTCCGGCAGGGACGCGCGCGGCATGAACAGGCTGAGCGCCAGTGCGTTGAGCTCACCCTGGCTCATCACGCCGAGGGCCGCTCCGGGAACACCGTCCACGGTCACGTCCAAAGCCACGCTCCGCAGATTCGCGGCACCCTTGAGCGTGACGTCCTCCAGCTCCACGTTGCTTTGCTGACGCAGCTGCCGCCAGATGGCCTTCGCGCGGTCGGCGATCGGACGGAATCGTTCAGCCCGCAGGTCGGCCTGCACGCCCTTGAACCACGACTCGGCCTTCTTCAGCTGACTCACCTGCGCCTGGGCAGCATCGGCGGCGAGCGCCTGCGGCACCCAGTCGCGCAGCTCCGTGGCCACCGGCTGCCACAGGTCTTCGCGTCGCTTCAATTCGTCGTGAATGTCCGCGCGCAGCGATTCGAGGGCCGTAGCGACCTTGTCTACGTACTGCTCGAGGTGCGCCGCGAGCGGCAGCGGATCCGCGATCGATGAGCCGCTGCCCCACTGCGACAGCGCGGCGAGTGCCGAGCTTGCGGACGCGATCCCAATCGCGGCCAGAGGTGCGATGCTGGCGGAGGACACGCGCAGCAGCCCGTGAGCTGCGATGACGGCGTGCTCCAGGCGCGCGTGTGCACGGTCTGCCGCGTCGGCTCGCGACTTGAGATCCGTCAAGGCCGCCGCCGTATCTTTTCGCCACGTGGCACGAAGCGCGCCGGCCGTGCCGCACACCGGGCAGTCGTTGGTGGCGTGAGCAGCGTGATACCGAAGCGCCTGATCCAGCAGCTGCGCGAGCGCGCGGGCGCGGCCGGCGTCGGTGCCGCGGCTCTCCTCCACCGCGGCGGCGGCGTCGCGGAGCTCGCGGGCGGCGGCTGCGACGGCCTCACGCGACGGTCCCTGAGCGTGCATGGCCGCCTGCCGTAGCGCCTTGACACCCTCATCCATCGATTCACCCGCGCTGGCGTCCAGCACGCGCCTTAGCGCATCGAGGTCCGGCTTCTTTCCACCAAGTGCCCTGGCGGCCGCCTGGGCACGCGCGTCGCCGGATGATTCCGCGAGCGCCCGCAAGCCGCGGCAGGATGCCAGTCAGCCGAGCACCGGCGGTGCCGACGATCGTCTCGCGCGTCTTGCGGGTGGAATGCAGCGTCTTCTGGACGGTGTCGAACTCGCCGAGGCCGAGCACCTCGACCAGCGCGTCGTGAATCTCGGACGGCCTGTCGAACACGGCCCCGAGCTCTGAATACGGCAACAGCGGACGATGAGTGCGGATAGCGGTGTGCCAGGCGAGCTGCTCATACGGCTTGCGTGCACCGGCCTTCGGCTGGAACCACGCGGTACCTGCGTCGAAACCCGCCCCGTCCTCCCAGCGACGCTCGACTGTCACCGTGCCGAGCGCCTCCACGGCAAACTCCGCCCGCACGGCGCAGGGGTTGGGACGATGGAGACAGCGCCAGCCGTCCTTCCAGACGGCGGAGCGGCCGTCCCAGCGCTTGTTGCCGCCGGTGAGCAGCACTTCGAGGGCTTCGGCGAAGCTGGACTTGCCGGAGCCGTTGCGGCCGACGACGAGGGTGAGGCCGGGGCCTGGCGTGAGGGTCAGCGTAGCCGCGGGCCCGATGCCGCGGAAGCCTTCGACGGTGATGCTGCGCAGGTAGGCGCCCGGCGGTTCCGGGGCCGCGGTGTCGGTGCCTTTCGCGCCCTTCCGCGCGGGCCGTGGCGTCGTGTATCCATCCAGGGCGGCGGTCAGCGCCTCGGCGCCGCCGCAGGCGGCGAGCACGAGATCCGCCCAGGGCTCGTCGCCGTGCTTGTCGGCGATCAGCCGATCGAGGATGCGGTCCGTGAATGCGTGCGCATCAGGCCTGGTAGCCGCCATGGTCCGTAGTGTCGGTCGAAGCTTCCCTGGGGACCAGCACGATTGTCGCGTTCACGGCGACCGGCAGGCCTCGCAGAATCTGCCGCCCACGCGTGCGGCCGGCCGGTATTCGGGCACTCAGCGCCACGCTCGATCGAATCCATGTGCGGCTGGAGCTGATGCACCAGGAACACCTGCAGGCACAGAGCGATCACGCCCATCTGATCGGTAGTCACGAGCGACGCATGACGACACTCGAGCGGCCGCGGCGTCCACTTCAGCGTGTCGGAACCGCGTCACGACGGCGCCGCCATTCCGCAGGCCCCGCCGGTGTTCGAGTCGACCGCGAAGTCACCGCGCTGAGGTAGCCGGCAGCGAAGACCTGGTGCCCTTCTTCTTCACGTTGGCGATCGCTCATTGATCTGGCGATTCTCAGGCGATGCTACGTTCCTTCACTCTGGAAGCGCAATACGCCGCAGCAGCTCTTTGAACCGCGGCTCCTGGCGCAGCGGGTCCCACACCGGCTCACGTCGTCAGTACGCCAGCCGGATGGAACGCTCTTCGTACGCTTTGTCCAGCCAATCGAGCGCCCGCTCGTTCTCGTCGAGACCGACATGAACGATCGCCAGGGTCACCGCAGGCGTGTACCGCTGGGTCGAGGTCGCGACGAGCGTCTGCAGCAGCCGTCGTGCTTCCTCACCGTGACCGAGGCGGGCATGGATGTATCCCAGGTCGGCCACCGGCAGCGCCGCACCTCCGCTCAACGCCGCTGCCTTCTCTGCCGCCGGGAGGCCTTCCGGGTATCTGACCTTTGGCGGCGAGCGCGGCGCCGAGCACGTCGTGCGCGAAGACGAAATTGGGATCGAGTTCCAGCGTCCTGCGGCACTCCTCGATCCCTTCGTCCAACCGCCTGGCCAGAC
Source organism: uncultured Acidobacteriota bacterium (assembly GCA_963709325.1). Taxonomy (GTDB): domain Bacteria; phylum Acidobacteriota; class Vicinamibacteria; order Vicinamibacterales; family UBA2999; genus VFZN01. The sequence goes on from CAVPVV010000004.1 coordinate 904,359, forward strand.
ACCAGCTGCACCGCCAGCGTATGGCTCAGCGCGGCCGAAATCGGATCGCGCTCCAGCGCGCGCCTCGCCACCCCGACGGCTTCCTGCGACCGGCCAGCGACCGTGAGATAGAAGGGATAGTAATGAGTGGTTCATCACGGCATCACGATCGAGCGCGATGGCGCGGTCGAAGTGTTCCGTCGCGGCGGCCCAGTCCCAGTCGTAGGTGAAGCTGACGTAAGCCAGCGAGATGTGGGCCTGGGCGAGGCTGCCGTCGATCTCCAGCGCCTTGGCGGCGGCGGCCTTGGCCTTGGGCGCGGCCTCTCGCGGCGGCAGCAGGTTGACGAACGACATGAAGTTGTAGGTGTCGGCCAGGCCGGCGTACGCCAGTGCGTACGTCGGGTCGGCATCGATGGCGCGATTGAAATATTCGACCGATCGCTGAGCGCCGTCGGGGCTGCGCTTGTTCCAGTAGTAGAAGCCCTTTGAGATACAGCTGGTACGCGTCCGGGCTGTCGGTGTATCGCTTGGTGAGCCGCTGCCGGTCTTCAGCCGTCAGGCGAAGCCGCAACTTATCGGAAATCTCCTGTGACAGCTCGTCTTGAAGTCCGAACACATCCGCGAACCGGCGGCTGGTACTGGCTCCCCCCACAGCTGCGTGCCGTTCGCAACGTCTGTCAATTCCGTGCGCGACGATCAGGGTACCGTCGCGCTGCAGCAGCCGCCCGGAGAGGACGGCGCGAACGCCCAGGGCCCGGCCGATCGTCTGCGGATCCGCGTCTTGTCCCTTGTACCGAAACACGGTGCTGCGGGCCGTGACATGCACGTTCCGCAGTTGAGACAGCGCATTGATGAGGCTTTCGGTGATCCCGTCGCTCAGGTATTCGGTGTCGGGGTCGCCGCTGGTATTGACAAACGGCAGCACCGCGACCGATTCGATGGCCGTGCCTCGCGCCGGGAATCCGGACCACCAGGCGCCGGCGGCAACGACGCCGGCTAGCGCAAACGCCGCTGCGGCAAGGACCGATCTGTTTTGCGCCACCAGAGTCGGGGACCGATATCGCCGGCCTCCGCTGCAGGCCGCGGGTACCCCGCCGACGCTGCGGTGTCGCGCTTCGCGCGCTGCAGGTCGGCGCGGAGGTCCGACGGCGCGCTGGTAGCGGAGCCCACGGTCTTTCTCCAGCGCCTTGTTGATGATCTCTTCGAGTCTGGCTGGCGGCATCGGGATTGACGCGAGCGACGGGCGCGGGCGTGCGATTCAGGATCGGCGTCGTGAATCGTGCCGGGCGTGGCACCGGGGAAGGCCGGTCGGCCTGCCGTCATCTCGCACAGCACGGCGCCGAGCGCAAAGAGGTCGCTTCGCGCGTCGAGCGGTTCGCCACGAACCTGTTCAGGCGACATGTATCCGAGCGTGCCAAGCACCGCTCCCGCTGAGCATGAATTGCTCCTCGGTCGGTCGTCGCGAAGGGTTCGGGATCGGCCAGCACTTGGCGACCCCGAAGTCGAGCAGCTTGGCATGGCCGCCTCGGTCACGAAGATGTTGGCGGGCTTGATGTCGCGGTGAAGAATCCCGTTGGTGTGCGCCGCCTCGAGTGCATCGGCTATCTCGCTGCCAAGGTCGAGCACCTGTTCCAGTGGCAGGGGTGCGCCTTCGATGAGCCGATGAGCGGCATCCCCTACATGAACTCCATCGCGATGAAACGGCGCCCGTCCTGCTCTCCGACGTCGTAGACGACACAAATGTGCGGATGGTTGATGGCGGAGGCGGCCAGCGCCTCCCGCTGAAACCGCTCGACCGCGGACGGATTGGCCGACAGCGTCTCGGAGATGAACTTCAGTGCGACGATGCGCCGGAGCCTCGTGTCCTCGGCCTTGTAGACCTCTCCCATGCCGCCCGCGCCCAGTTTCTCGAGGACGCGGTAGTGCGAGATGGTGCGGCCAATCATGGGCTGATGAACATTGTGCCCGATTGTTCGAGGACGGAAGAGGCCGCAAGCGATGAACCGGTCCCCACGCCATGCCCGCTTCCACTGATGAGCTGCGAGAGTCACGCCGTCCCGAGCGCGAATCTGGTCGATCCCGAGGAACTCCACGGGTGGGCCGAGAGCGTCGCCGACGGCGCCGCCGAGTAGGTAGCCTTTGAAATGCGCGATTGAGCGCCGGCCCGTTCCGCTCATCTGCGCACCGCGCCATCCACGCGGCGGTAATCATGGACCTCGTCGGGCACGACGTGGCGTTCGACGGCCTCGGCTCCGCCGTCCCCGAGAGCGCGGCCTCGCTAATGGCCCCGATGCTCTTCGTGACCGGCGTCGAAAGCCATTCCGGTCTTCGCAGCGTGCTCGAGCGCGCGGGCGCCGTCGAGAATCTGCCGCTCGTGCCGACCTTGAATCGCTACGTCGGAGACATGAGCGACCACGGCGTCTTTCGCGAGAACGGCGTGCCGTACCTGTTCCTGTCCTGCGGCCGCTGGCCGCACTATCACATGCCAAGCGACACGCCCGATCGTCTGAATTACGAGAAGATGGCGCGCATTACGGAGCAGGTGCTCGCGTTCGCCGCCGCCCTCGATGCGACCGAGCTACCGCAGAACGGACGCGAGCAGCACGCCGAGACCCTGGACCTCGAGATCTCGCAGATGCGCGGCGCATTTGGTCCGTTATGGGAGCCGATACTGAGCCGCTTCGGGCTGGACGCGGTCAGCACCAGGAGTCAGATGGATCGTCTCGTCGCCACTCTCGTGAGCCTCGGCGTGGCGTAAGCCCGATCGGTGGAGTCACCGCGCGTCGTCCGTCTCCCGCGTCGCGACGGCGCTTCCGCTCGAGTTCGCCGCATCGCTCGTAAACGATCCCTGCAGCGTCCCATCGTCCGCCACCAGCATCACGAAGGCGCCAGCGCTCGCGCGTTTCGCGCCCGATTCGACGAAATGCAGTTCCAGCCAGCGGCCGCCGAGCGTGCCCTCCACCTTGATCGGCGTCCGCCGCGAGCGCGGCAGCGGCTGACCGCCCTCCACCCACTTCCGCCCCTCGCCGACGATGCGGTTGCCGTGCTGGGTGAGGCGGAGCCGGTAGCCAATGCGCAGGTTCTGGAACGCACGATAGCTCGTCGAATCGATGCGATTCGTGACCAGCCAGTCCCCGCTCAGATCGGCAGTGTCATTCGGGTGGGCGCCCGTGCGCGCGGTCCGATCCAGGGGCTCGGTTGACCGATCCGGGACCGGGACCGACTGACGCGCCGCCGCCTGCTTCCCTGCGGTCGCCGGCTGTGCACCAGTCGAGCCGCGCTGGTCCGCCGGCGCCCTCCCCGATGGCGTCTCGTTCTTCGAGGGCACGACGGCGGGAGGTGTCGCAGCAGTCGGCGCGGGCAAAACCGCGTCGGCCGGTGCCTCCTGTTGGTCGGGGTCAGTGATACGCGGTGGCGCGTCGGAGGTCCGCGCTGATTGCCACGCGAGCCGCGGTGGTTGCGCGCCTCTGAAGAAGGCGGCCGAGAGCAGCAGGCCCGCGACGAAGCCACCGGACACGAGCGTCGCCAAACCGCGATGACCCGCCCGGCGCGCGACCGTCTCCCTCGACTGCGGCCGATGCGCAGCGGGCCGGTCAGGCATACCTGCGTGCAGCGGAAGGTCCGGAGCGACCGTTCGTGCGGGATCGGTTGTCAGGGCGAGCTCTTCCACCGTCTCCGAAGCGACCGCATGGACTTCGGCTTGACTGGGCTGAATCACCGTTTGGTCGTCTGGCTCGACCCTTTTCGCAAGCTCAGGTGCGGTCAGGAAGTGCAACTCGACCAGGTAGCGCCGCGTCACGCTCGAGCCATCGAGACCGAGCGCAGCCGCCAGCGCTGGGAGAAGCTTCTTCAGTAACTCCGGTGCCGGCATCACCTCGGGCTCGCCGCTCTCTATCGCCACAATCTGTTCGATGGGCACGCGCGTTTTCCGCGCGACGTCGGCGACCCTCAACCCCAGCCGCTGCCGTGCATCGTAGAGCTCGCGCGCGGTTCGCATCCATTCACTGTAGCAGGCGGAGAAACGGCGGCAAGCTGATGGAGGAGGCTGCGCGCTGATGTGCTGCACTCGCCTTCGCGATGCGCACGCGTATCGAGAACTGCGCTCCGTCAGGCGCGGCAGGTACGCGGAATCCGAGCGCAGGCGTCGGCGTCCGACGAAAAGTTGCCGCAATCTCGATGCGTCTTGGGCGGGCACACGCCGTGCACGAGCCTTGCGCCGGAGGACGATGGTAGGATGGCCGACGACATCATGGCGGTGGACGAACGTGTGGCGCGGCTCGAGGTGACGGTCACAACGGGATTCTCCGCACTGAGCGGCCGGATGGCGGTCCTCGAGCACAAGGTGGACGGCCTGAACGCGAGGGTCGACGCGCTCAACGGCAAGCTGGATGTGGTGAGCGAATCGCTCGAGGACAAGATGCAGCTGGTCCTGGAGCGGCTCGACGTCTGGACCCAGGAATCCCGGGCGGCGAGCGCGGCGATGCAGAAGCGGCGCGCCGACCGGCGCCTGATGTTCGCAACGCTGACGGATCATCGCGTCCGTATCGAAGCGCTGGAGAGCATCGCTCGGCGCGACCGCTCCGATCCCTCCTCCTGACGCCGCCGT